>NZ_FOBG01000009.1 GCF_900109645.1 Duganella sp. CF402 | reverse complement strand
GCCGCGCTGAGCACCGCGCAAGTGGTGGCGCTGACCGCCGCCCAGGCTGGCGTGCTGAGTACCGCCCAAGTGGCCAGCCTGTCGACCAACGCGATTGCCGCGCTGGAAACGGCCGACTTCGCCGCCCTGAGCACCAACGCGATCGCGGCCCTGAGCGTGGCCCAGTCGAAAGCGCTGACCACGCAGCAGATCGTCGCGCTGACGGCCGGTGAAGCCGGCGCGCTGACCACGGCGCACGTGGCCGGCATGTCGACCACCAACGTGGCCGCGCTGGAAACGGCCGACCTGGCAGCGATCAAGACGGCCGCCATCGCCCTGCTGAGCACCGCCCAGGTCTCCGCGCTGAGCACGCTGCAACTGTCGACCCTGGGCACCGCCTCGCTGGCGGCCCTGAGCACCGGCGGCATCGCCGCGCTGGGCACCGACCAGGTCGTCGCACTGACCGGCAGCCAGCTGGGCAGCCTGACCACCGCGCAGTTCGCGGCCCTGAGCAGCAACGCCATCGGCGCCATTGAAACGGCCGACCTGGCCAGCTTGGGCACCAATGAAATCGCCGTGCTGCGCACCAGCCAGCTGGCCGGCCTGACGGCTGCCCAACTGGCGCTGCTGTCGACCAACCAGATCGTTGCCCTGAGCACCGGCGCGGCCGCTGCGCTGAGCACCGCGCAAGTGGCGGCCCTGACCGCCGCCCAGGCTGGCGTACTGAGCACCGCGCAAGTGGTGAGTCTGTCGACCAATGCGATCGCCGCGCTGGAAACGGCCGACTTCGCCGCCCTGAGCACCAACGCCGTCGGTTCGCTGACTGCGGCGCAAGTGAAGGCGCTGGAAACCGAGCAGATCGTGGCGCTGACCGTCGGCCAGGCCGCCGCGCTGAGCACCGCGCAAGCGGCCAACCTGTCGACCAACGATATCGTTGCGCTGGAAACGGCCGACCTGGCCGCGCTCAAGACCAGCGTGCTGGCCACGCTGTCCAGCAACCAGCTGCAAGCGCTGACGACGGCCCAGGTCACCACCTTGGCGACCGCCACGCTGGCCGCGCTGAGCACCGGCAGCATTGCCGCCCTGACCACCAACCAGGTCGTGGCGCTGACCGCCGCGCAGCTGGGTAGCCTGGGCACGGCGCAAGTGGTGGCCCTGAGCAGCAACGCCATCGGCGCGATCGAGACGGCTGACCTGTCGGGCCTGACCACCAACGAGCTGTCGGTACTGCGTACCGCGCAGATCGCCGGTCTGAGCGTGGGACAAGTGGCCAATCTGTCGGCAACGCAAGTTGGCGCCCTGAGCACCGCCGGTTTTGCCTCGCTGAGCACCAACCAGATCGTGGCCCTGACCACCAGCCAGGTATCGTCGCTGTCGACGCTGCAACTGAGCGTCCTCAGCACTGCCCAGCTGTCGTCGATGGAAACCGCCGATATCGGCGTGATCAGCACCGCCGGCTTCGCCACCCTGAGCAGCAACCAGCTGCGCGCCCTGAGCGCCGGCCAGGCCGCCGCGCTGACGGCGAACCAGGTCGCCGCCCTGAGCTCGCGCCAGGTGGTTGGCCTGAGCACGGCCGCCATCAACGCGCTGGAAACCGCCGATCTGGTCGCCCTGTCGACCAACTCGGTGGCCGGCCTGACGACGCAGCAGATCGCCGCCCTGTCGACCAACGGCGTGGCCGCGCTGACCACCAACCAGGTGGCGGCATTGACCACCCGTCAGATCCACTCGCTGACGTCGGATCAGTTCCACGCGATGAGCCCGACGCAGACGTCGAAACTGATTTCGCTGACGCCTATCGTGCTGGATCTGAATGGCAACGGCGTGCAGACCGTGGGCATCGATCACGGCGTGCAGTTCGACCTGCTGGCCAATGGCGACAAGCTCAACACCGGCTGGGTGGGCGGCGGCGACGGCTTGCTGGTGCTCGACCACAACCATGACGGCGCGATCAACGACGGTAGCGAGTTGTTCGGTTCCGGCACCACGCTGGCCAACGGCCAGAAAGCGGCCAACGGCTATGAAGCAATGGCCGAGCTCGACACCAACGGCGACGGCAGTATCGACAGCCAGGACCGCGCCTTCAGCCAGCTGCAGGTGTGGGTGGATGGCAACGGTGACGGCGTCAGCCAGGCCGATGAACTGAAATCCCTGGCCGACCTGGGCATCACCAAGTTGAACCTGGATGTCAAACAGACCCTGGTCGATAGCGGCAACGGCAACTTCATCGGCGCCAGCTCGACCTTCGAAACCAGCGACGGCACCAGCCACACTGCGGCCGACGTCTGGTTCCAGGTCAGCGCGACTGGCCAGGGCTTGAGCAGCAGCGTCAGCGGCATGGCCCAGGCACTGTCGGCCTTTACCGCCGGCAGCGCGGCAGCGGCCACGGCGACGCCGCAGCTCGATATCCGCGGTAGCGGCGTCAGCACCGGCGCCGCCCAGCTGGCGGACGCGTTGCAGCGCTACACGGCGGAAGGCAAGCAGGGTGTTGCCGACAGTACGGTGGTCGACAGCGAGCTGCGTCTCAAGGCGCTGAACGGTGCGGTCCAGGGCTACTTGGCCAGCCCGCACAAATAAGCGGGACGACGCACTGATCAAAAACGGCAAAGCGCAAGTTTTGCCGTTTTTTTTTTACGCGGCCGGGCTGGCATGGTGTTTGCCTTGCCCTAAGTAAACAAAAAAACTTAACGCCGAGGTGAAAAAAGTCGCTTTACGTTAAGCCAGCGTGCCCTCTGGATCTGCTGCCCGGCGTGGTTTTTTTGCGGCGGCAGGACGTGGCCGTCAGGAAAAAGCAGGCAAGGCGACCTAAAGTTGTTAAGCTTGTTGACGTTAAGAACTAATGGAATCCGCCGCTGGTTGGCCCGCCGTCAGTTGCTCAGTAATAGTCGCAGCCCCCCAATTCGAATCAGAGCCCGCAGGCTAGCCTGTCGGCTCTGATGTTTGTCCCAACAGAAATTTGTAGTGCCTTAGGAGAACGGAAATGAGCCTCATCACGAGTATGGAAACCAAGCTTATCGCCGCATTGACGACTTCTACCGTCGCCACGCTGGCGACCAGCGATATCGCTGGGCTCAATAGTGACCAGTTCCGCGCCCTCACTACGGCGAACATCGGCTACCTGACGGCGGCGCACATTGCCGCCATGACCACCAACAATCTGGCGTACGGCCTGACCACGGACCAGATCGTGGCGCTGACCACCGTCCAGGTCGCGGCCCTGAGCTCGCGCCAGGCGGCGGCCCTGTCCACCGACTCCATCGTGGCGCTGCAAACGGATGACCTGCAGGCGCTGAAGACGTCGGCGATCGCCGGTCTCAACACGGCCCAGGTCAGCGTCCTGTCGACCGACCAGATCGTCGCGTTGCAAAATACCCAGGTCGCCATACTGAGCAGCAGCCAGGTGGCAGCGCTCGGCACGTCGGCAATTGCCGCGCTGGAAACCAACGACCTGCAAGCGCTGAAGAGCGGCAACATTGCGGTCCTCAATACCGACCAGGTCGGTGCGCTGACCACCGACCAGATCACCGCGCTGACCAGCGGCCAGATCGGCGCCCTGAGCACCAACAGCCTGGCTTATGGCCTGGACACCGACCAGATCGTCGCCTTGTCGGCGACCCAGCTGGCTGTCCTGAGCACGCTGCAATTCGGCGCGCTGTCGACCAACAACGTGGCTGCGATCGAGACGGCCGACCTGATCGCCCTGAAGACCAGTATCATCGCCACCCTGAAATCGGCCCAGCTGGGTGCGCTGACCACCGACCAGATCAGCAACCTGACCACGGCCCAGGCGGCTGCCCTGAGCACCGCCAGCATCGCCAACCTGAGCACCAACCAGGTGGTGGCCCTGAACACCAACCAGGCTGCCGTCCTGAGCTCGGCCCAGGTGGTGGCGCTGAGCACCGACGCCATCGTGGCGCTGGAAACGTCCGACCTGCAAGCACTGAAAACCAGCTCGTTTGCGGCCCTGTCGACCAGCCAGGTGGCCAACCTGTCGACCGACCAGATCGTCGCCCTGACCAGCGGCCATGTCGCCGCGTTGAGCAGCAAGCAAGTCGCCGCGCTGGGCACCTCGGCGATTGCCGCGATTGAAACGGCCGACCTGCTGGCCTTGAAAACCTTCGGCATCGCCGCG
>NZ_FOBG01000010.1 GCF_900109645.1 Duganella sp. CF402 | reverse complement strand
GTGCCGAATTTCGAGCAGATCAAGGCAGCGCTGCGCCAGCCGGTGATCTTCGACGGCCGCAATCTGTACCAGCCGGCTCAGGTGCGCCAACACGGGTTAGAATATTTCGCCATCGGTCGTCGTTAAGCCGGGCATCGTCAATCAGCTAGCAAAGGACCTGGCGTGAGTCTAGACCTGTATATCAATGGGCGTTTTTTGACGCGCCGCATGACTGGCGTGGATCGTGTCGCCATCGAAATCACAGCCGCCATCGACACTTTGTTGGCGGCCGGTGACCCGGCAGTGGAGGGGCTGCGCGTCACTGTGCTGGTACCGCCGGGCGCCGCCGTCGAGCAGCGTTACCGCCATATCACCATTGTCCCGGTGGGCACCCGGCAAGGCACGCTATGGGAGCAGCTGGACCTGGCGCGCGCTGTGCCGGCTGACGGCGTGTTGCTCAATCTGTGCAACACGGGGCCGGCATTTATGCGTAACCAGGTAGTGGCCATCCATGATGCCGGTACCGAGCGCATGCCAGCTGGTTTCAGCCGCTCTTTCCGCTGGTGGTACAAAGTACTGATGCCCCTCCTTGGCCGCAGTGCCCGCCGCATCATTACGGTGTCCCAGTTTTCCGCGCGTGAACTGCAGCAGGTGTTCGGTATTCCTGCGGCAAAGATAGGGGTGATTGTCGAAAGTGTCGAGCATATCCACCGTGTGGTCCCGGACGCCGGGGCGCTGCAGAAGTTCGGCCTGGAGGGGCAGCCCTACCTGCTCGCCGTCAGCAGCATGGCCGCGCACAAGAATTTTCAGCTGATCCTGGATGCGCTGGCGCTGATGGATACGCCGCCGTTTCATGTGGCGATCGCCGGTGGCGGCAATGCCCGCATCTTTGGCGGCAACCCGGCGGCCACTTCGGACCGGGTGCATTGGCTGGGTTACGTCAGCGATGCGGAGCTGCGTGCGCTCTACGGCGGCGCACGCGGATTTGTCTTCCCTTCGCTGTATGAAGGCTATGGTCTGCCGCCGCTGGAAGCGATGGCCTGCGGCTGTCCGGTACTGGCGTCCAACGCTGCTTCGATTCCGGAAGTGTGCGGCGACGCTGCGCTGTATTTTGATCCGCGCGATGCGGTTGCGCTCAAGGACGCTATGCTGAAACTGGCCGGCGATCCGGAATTGCGCGGGCAACTGTCGGCGCGCGGCGCGCAGCAGGCTGCGCGCACTACCTGGGAGGCCAGTGCGCGCCAAGTGCTGACGGAATGCGGCATGAGTGCAGTTCAGGATAAAAAATATTCTTCCGCTACAAACTAAGATAGGAAAAAATCCAATGATGACAAAGGAGGACGGCCGTCCGGTAAGGGTTGCGATTGTGCACGAGTGGTTGACCGTCTATGCGGGAGCCGAACGTGTGCTGGAGCAGATGTTGATGTGCTATCCGGAGGCTGATCTTTTTGCCATATTGGACTTTGTGCCGGAAAACGAGCGTGCGTTCATGATGGGTAAAAAGCCGGTCACCACTTTCATACAAAAACTGCCGTTCGCCCAAAAGAAGTACCGTGGCTACCTGCCGCTGATGCCGCTGGCGATCGAACAGCTGGACCTGTCGGGCTACGACATTGTGCTGACCAGCGCACACGCGGTAGGCAAGGGGGTCCTGACAGGCCCGGATCAATTGCACGTCAGCTATGTGCACTCGCCGATCCGCTACGCTTGGGATTTGCAGCACCAATACCTGAAGGAGTCCGGCTTGACCAGTGGCGCCAAGGCCTGGCTGGCCCGTTGGCTGCTGCACAAGATCCGCCTGTGGGATGTTCGCACCGCAGCGGGCGTTGACGTATTTCTCGCCAACTCGCACTTCATCGGCCGTCGTATCAAGAAAGTATATGGTCGCGATTCCGATGTGGTTTACCCACCGGTAGATACAGCGGCCTTCAGCCTGCGCGAAGACAAGGAAGATTTTTACCTTGTGGCTTCGCGCATGGTGCCGTATAAAAAAATCGATCTTATTGTCGAAGCATTTAGCGCCACGCCGCATCGCCGCCTGGTCGTGATCGGTACTGGCCCGGATTTCGAGAAAATCAAAGCCAAGGCTGGTCCGAACGTTACTTTGCTTGGCTATCAGAGCTTCCAGTCGCTCAAGGATTACATGCAGCGCGCCAAAGCTTTCGTGTTTGCGGCAGAGGAGGACTTTGGTATTGCCGTGGTTGAGGCGCAAGCTTGCGGTACGCCGGTGATTGCCTATGGCAAGGGCGGGGCGCGGGAGAGCATCCGCGGACTGGATGCGGAAACGCCAACCGGTGTTTTCTTCTGGGAGCAAACGGCGGCCTCAATCCATACCGCCCTCGATCAGTTTGAGGCTTTGCCTACGCCGATCTCGCCACTTGCGTGCCGCGACAATGCCATATTCTTTGGTCCGGAGCGATTCCGGGCGGAACTGAAGCAGGAAGTTAGCGCTGCGTGGGCGAAATTCCAGCAGCTTTGCCAGACGCCCTTGAAGCTTAAACGGGTGAGTTTGAGCAAAGAATCGTAAAGATTATGCTGTGGCGCAACAAAACAATTGCATAACTGTTCCCTGCATGAGAATGTTGTGCGCACGATTAGTTTATTGTTTGTCAAACAATCAGGTTTTCGATTAAAGTAGTGCTTGATTGCAGCACGCACGCCGGCCCAGGCTTCGACGTTCCACACCCTGCCGCGCATAGCTTTGCTGCGTGGCAAAAAAGACCGCCCAGCGGCAATGAAGTTAGTGGAGACGCAGTTTGCAGCGGGAGTCAGGGCTAGCAGCACATCGTTAGAACGCGTTAATCCACAGGGTCATTAGAAACATGAAGATTACAGTCATAGGGACGGGTTACGTCGGTTTGGTCAGCGGGACCTGCCTGGCGGAGATGGGCAATGAGGTGCTGTGTCTGGATCTGGACGCACGCAAAATTGCTATTTTGAACGACGGCCAATTGCCGATCCACGAGCCTGGATTGCTCGATATGGTGCGCCGCAACGTAGCGGCCGGCCGCCTGCGCTTTACCACCAGCGTGGAAGACAGCGTGGCCTTCGGCCAGCTGCAGTTCAT
>NZ_FOBG01000006.1 GCF_900109645.1 Duganella sp. CF402 | reverse complement strand
CCAGGCGACAACGTGTCGATCACCGTTAAGCTGATCAACCCGATCGCGATGGAAGAAGGTCTGCGCTTCGCAATCCGCGAAGGCGGCCGTACCGTCGGCGCCGGCGTGGTTGCCAAGATCCTCGGCTAATAGGATGCCGGATTGCCACCCGGGGAACCGGGTGGTATAATCGCAATCCTTTGTGGTTTTACGTAGGGGCGTAGCTCAATTGGCAGAGCGTCGGTCTCCAAAACCGAAGGTTGGGGGTTCGAGGCCCTCCGCCCCTGCCACCGAATATGGTGCAGGGCACCGAAAGTAAAATATAAATGTCTAATCAATCCGTGCAGACCGTCAGCACGTCGAATGACAAGATTAAGGTTGCACTGGCAATTGTCGTTGCAATCGCAGGCGTGATAGGGTTTTACTACCTGTCGGACAAACCAGCTCTGGTACGCGCAGGCGCACTTGTGGCTGGTTTGGCTTTTGCCGTTTTGATCTTGTGGACTTCGTCGACTGGCCGTGATTTCCTGAATTTCGCTAAAGAAGCCGTTCGCGAGACGAAAAAGGTCGTGTGGCCTACCCGTCGCGAAGCAACCCAGATCACAGGCATCGTGTTTGCCTTCGTGCTGGTGATGGCGATCTTCCTGTGGGGCACGGACAAGACCTTGGAATTCCTGTTGTACGACGTCATTCTGGGAATACGAAAATAATGAGCGAAAATGTGCAAGACGACGCTCAGGGCGCAGTCCCTGAGCAAGACGCTGGCGCAGCGCCAATCAGCGTACCGGTGAGCAACAAGCGCTGGTACGTTGTGCATGCGTATTCCGGCATGGAGAAAAGCGTGCAGCGCGCGCTGACCGAGCGCGTCGAGCGCGCCGGCATGCAAGACCAGTTTGGCCAGATCCTGGTGCCGACCGAAGAAGTGGTCGAAGTCCGCAACGGCCAGAAGTCGGTCACCGAACGTCGTTTCTTCCCTGGCTACGTGCTGGTGGAAATGGAAATGACCGACGAAACCTGGCACCTGGTCAAGAACACCTCGAAAGTCACCGGCTTCATCGGCGGCAAATCGAACAAGCCGACCCCGATTCCTGCGCGCGAGATCGACAAGATCATGCAGCAGATGCAGGAAGGCGTCGAGAAGCCACGGCCGAAAGTGCTGTACGAAGTGGGCGAGCAAGTCCGTATCAAGGATGGCCCGTTCACCGACTTCAACGGCAACGTCGAGGAAGTCAACTACGAGAAATCGAAAGTGCGCGTCTCGGTCACCATTTTTGGCCGCGCAACGCCAGTCGAGCTCGAATTCGGCCAGGTCGAAAAAGTATAAATACCGTTCGCCAGAACGGGCGACGGTGTCAACACCCTAGTTAATCTGGCAAAAGAGGAGCCCCGCCCTGCATTTTTCGCATGGTGGGGCGCTACTACTCATATCCAAGACAGGAGCCATCATGGCAAAGAAAATCATTGGTTTTATCAAGCTGCAAGTGCCAGCTGGTAAAGCAAACCCATCCCCACCGATCGGCCCAGCACTGGGTCAGCGCGGTCTGAACATCATGGAATTCTGCAAAGCGTTCAACGCGCAGACCCAAGGTATGGAACCAGGCATGCCGATCCCTGTGGTGATCACCGCCTTCGCGGACAAGTCCTTCACCTTCGTGATGAAGACCCCACCAGCGACCTTCCTGATCAAGAAGCACTCGGGCGTGCAAAAAGGTTCGGCCAAGCCACATACCGACAAGGTAGGCAAGCTGACCCGCGCGCAAGCTGAAGAAATCGCTAAACTGAAAACCCCTGACCTGACCGCTGCCGACCTGGATGCTGCTGTACGCACCATCGCTGGTTCCGCACGTTCGATGGGCATCACCGTGGAAGGTCTGTAATCATGGCAAAACTGTCCAAACGCGCACAAGCCATCAAGGCCAAAGTTGACACCACCAAGAACTACTCGTTCGACAACGCTGTTGCTCTGATCAAAGAACTGGCCACCGCCAAGTTCAATGAATCGATCGACGTGTCGGTCCAACTGGGTGTGGATCCTAAGAAATCGGACCAGGTGGTTCGTGGTTCCGTGGTTCTGCCAGCCGGCACCGGTAAAACCGTTCGCGTAGCTGTGTTCGCTTCGGGCGACAAAGCCGAAGCCGCTAAAGCAGCTGGCGCCGACGTCGTTGGTATGGAAGACCTGGCCGAGCGCGTCAAAGCCGGCGACATGCCTTTCGATATCGTCATCGCTTCGCCAGACACCATGCGTATCGTTGGTACCCTGGGTCAGATCCTGGGCCCACGTGGCCTGATGCCTAACCCGAAAGTCGGCACCGTAACCCCTGACGTCGCTACCGCCGTGAAAAACGCGAAAGCCGGTCAAGTTCAGTACCGTACCGACAAAGCCGGTATCATCCACGCGACCATCGGCCGCAAATCGTTCAGCGATGCAGATCTGAAGACCAACCTGGTTGCTCTGATCGACGCCCTGAACAAAGCCAAGCCGGCATCGTCGAAAGGCGTGTACCTGCGTAAAGTGTCGCTGTCGTCGACGATGGGCGCTGGCGTCCGCGTTGACCAGGCTACCCTGGCCGCGTAATACCCGGTGTTCCAGCTGCTGACACGCGCAGCGTGTCAGCAGCTGGCACCGCTAGTTAAAAGTATTAAGCCCTCGTGCTGAAAAGCGCGGGGCAGTTCTTTGGGATGGCTGCCGTTTCGGCGGCAGCCGCAATCAAAGACCGTTGGGCTAGGTGCATCAGGCAGGCACCCGGTTAATTGAATGTTTCACCCAACGCAGATGGTGTTCCCGATCAAGTTTTGCAGTCCATTGGACTCCTAACCTCGGACGCCGTTGTTCGAACCGATGGCCGGCAATTACGCTGGTTATCATTTAAGGAGATTGACCGTGGGTCTCAATCTGAATGACAAAAAGGCCGTTGTTGCCGAAGTTTCCGCAAAAGTAGCAACTGCGCAAACTATCGTCGTGGCCGAGTATCGTGGCATCCAGGTTGCTCACTTGACGCAACTCCGTGCCAAAGCGCGCGCTCAAGGCGTGTACCTGCGAGTGTTGAAAAACACCCTCGCACGTCGCTCCGTTGAAGGCACGCAATTTGCCGCCCTGGCAGACAGCATGACCGGTCCGCTGATCTACTCGATCTCGGACGATGCCGTTGCAGCAGCTAAAGTCATCGCTGACTTCGCTAAAACCAACGACAAACTGGTCATCACTGCTGGTAACTACGCAGGCAAACAGCTGGATAAAGCAGCTGTTGCAGCGTTGGCGAGCATTCCTAGCCGTGAAGTCCTCATCTCGCAGCTGTTGGGCGTTATGCTGGCTCCGGTCTCGGGCTTTGCACGTGGTCTGGCTGCTCTGGCAGCGAAAAAATCCGAAGGCGCTCCTGCTGCTGCTGAAGTGGCAGCTGAAGAAGCCCCAGCTGCCTAAGCAGCGGATTTTTCCTCAAGTAGCATTCTGAATTAACGTATCAAAAAATTATTGGAGTTTCAAATGGCAATTAGCAAAGACGACATCCTGAACGCAGTTAGCGAAATGTCCGTAATGGACCTGAACGAACTGGTCAAAGCTTTCGAAGAAAAATTCGGCGTATCGGCTGCAGCAATGGCTGCTCCTGCTGCTGCTGGCGGCGGCGCTGCTGCTGCTGCTGAAGAGCAAACCGAGTTCAACCTGGTTCTGTCGGAAGTCGGCGCGAACAAAGTTGGCGTGATTAAAGCAGTTCGCGAAATCACCGGTCTGGGCCTGAAAGAAGCCAAAGATCTGGTCGATGGCGCACCAAAAACCGTAAAAGAAGCTCTGTCGAAAGCTGACGCTGAAGCCGCTAAGAAAAAGCTGGAAGAAGCTGGCGCCAAGGCCGACCTGAAGTAATTCGTAGTACCGGTGGCTAAGACTTGTACTTAGCAACCAAGAGCCAAAGCTAGAAGGTTTCCCCTTGAAAAAGGGGAAGCCTTCGGCTTTGGCTCCTTTGTCGTCTGTGTCGTATTTGTAGCGTTTTCCCGACGTTGCAGTTCCAATTGAATCAGCTGGAAATGGTAGAAGTTTCAGGTTTCGTCTGTGTGACAGACAGCCCGGTTCTTCCTGGAATACAGGCAAAACCTGAAATTTTTTCCCTTTCTGTCACTCACGGAGTGTCCATGCACTACTCATTTACTGAGAAGAAACGCATTCGCAAATCATTCGCGAAGCGCGCCAACGTTCACAACGTTCCGTTCCTGCTGGCTACCCAGCTCGAGTCCTACCACAGCTTCCTGCAAGAAGACGTTGCCCCGTCCGCGCGCAAGAACGATGGCCTGCAGTCGGCCTTTACCTCGATTTTCCCTATCGTTTCGCACAATGGTTTTGCGCGTCTCGAGTTCCTGTCGTACGTGCTGGGCGATCCTGCCTTTGACGTCAAGGAATGCCAACTGCGTGGCCTGACGTTCGCGTCGCCGCTGCGCGCCAAGGTGCGTCTGGTGATCCTGGACAAGGAATCGCCGACCAAGCCGGTCGTCAAAGAGATGAAGGAACAGGAAGTCTACATGGGCGAACTGCCCCTGATGACCTCCACCGGTTCGTTCGTTATCAATGGTACCGAGCGCGTCATCGTTTCGCAGCTGCACCGCTCCCCGGGCGTGTTCTTTGAGCACGACCGCGGCAAGACCCACTCGTCCGGCAAACTGCTGTTCTCGGCCCGTATCATCCCTTACCGCGGCTCGTGGCTGGACTTCGAGTTCGACCCGAAAGACATCCTGTACTTCCGCGTCGACCGTCGCCGCAAGATGCCGGTATCGATCCTGCTGAAAGCCATCGGCATGTCGCCGGAGCAGATCCTGGCCAACTTCTTCGTGTTCGACAACTTCCACCTGCGCTCGGAAGGCGCGGAAATGGAATTCGTCGCCGAACGCCTGCGCGGCGAAGTCGCGCGCTTCGACATCGTCGACCCGAAGACCGGCAAGACCATCGTCATGAAAGACAAGCGTATCAATGCCAAGCATGTACGCGACATCGACGCTGCCGGCCTGAAACACATCTCGGTACCGGAAGACTACCTGGTCGGCCGCGTGCTGGCCAAGAACATTGTTGATGCGGACACCGGCGAAGTCATCGCCAACGCCAACGATGAGCTGACCGACGAAGTGCTGAACCGCCTGCGCGACAGCAATGTGACCGACATCCAGACCCTGTACACCAACGATCTGGACCAGGGCGCCTACATCTCGCAGACCCTGCGCATCGACGACACCGCCGACCAGACCGCTGCCCGTATCGCCATCTACCGCATGATGCGTCCTGGCGAACCGCCAACCGAAGAGTCGGTGGAAGCGCTGTTCAACGGCCTGTTCTACAGCGCCGACCGTTACGACCTGTCGGCCGTGGGCCGCATGAAGTTCAACCGCCGCATCGGCCGTGATGAACTGACCGGCGCCATGACGCTGTCGAACGAAGACGTGCTGGCCGTGATCAAGATCCTGGTGGAACTGCGCAATGGCCGCGGCGAAGTCGACGATATCGATCACCTGGGCAACCGTCGCGTACGTTGCGTGGGCGAACTGGCTGAGAACCAATTCCGCGCCGGCCTGGTGCGTGTTGAGCGCGCCGTGAAAGAGCGTCTGGGTCAAGCTGAAGCGGACAACCTGATGCCGCACGACCTGATCAACTCGAAGCCGATCTCGGCAGCAATCCGCGAGTTCTTCGGTTCGTCGCAGCTGTCGCAGTTCATGGACCAGACCAACCCGCTGTCGGAAATCACCCACAAGCGCCGTGTTTCCGCGCTGGGCCCTGGCGGTCTGACCCGCGAACGCGCCGGCTTTGAAGTACGTGACGTGCACCCGACCCACTACGGCCGCGTGTGCCCGATCGAAACGCCTGAAGGCCCGAACATCGGTCTGATCAACTCGCTGGCACTGTACGCCCGCCTGAACGAATACGGCTTCCTGGAAACCCCATACCGCAAGGTAGAAGGTTCGAAAGTCACCGACCAGATCGATTACCTGTCGGCGATCGAAGAAGGCCGCTACATCATCGCCCAGGCGAATGCCAAAGTGAATGAACAAGGCCAACTGGTCGACGAACTGGTGTCGTCGCGTGAAGCCGGTGAAACCATCCTGGTGTCGCCAGAGCGCGTGCAGTACATGGACGTGGCCCCAGGCCAGATCGTATCCGTCGCAGCATCGCTGATTCCATTCCTGGAACACGATGACGCGAACCGTGCACTGATGGGCGCCAACATGCAGCGTCAGGCTGTACCTTGCCTGCGTCCTGAAAAGGCGCTGGTCGGTACCGGCATCGAACGTACCGTGGCAGTCGACTCCGGCACCACCGTGCAGGCAGTCCGTGGCGGTATCGTGGACTACATCGATGCAGGCCGTGTGGTGATTCGCGTCAACGACGACGAAGCGCAAGCTGGCGAAGTCGGCGTGGACATCTACAACCTGATCAAGTACACCCGTTCCAACCAGAACACCAACATCAACCAGCGTCCTATCGTGCAGCGCGGTGACCGTGTGGCCAAAGGCGACGTGATCGCCGACGGCGCATCGACCGATCTGGGCGAACTGGCACTGGGCCAGAACATGACCGTGGCCTTCATGCCGTGGAATGGTCTGAACTTCGAAGACTCGATCCTGATCTCGGAAAACGTCGTGAAAGACGACCGTTACACCTCGATCCACATCGAAGAGCTGTCGGTTGTTGCACGTGACACCAAACTGGGCGCGGAAGAAATCACCCGCGACATTTCGAACCTGGCCGAGAACCAACTGGCTCGCCTGGACGAATCCGGTATCGTGTACATCGGCGCTGAAGTGCAGGCCGGCGACACCCTGGTTGGTAAAGTGACGCCTAAAGGCGAAACCCAGCTGACCCCGGAAGAGAAGCTGCTGCGCGCCATCTTCGGTGAAAAAGCATCGGACGTGAAAGACACCTCGCTGCGCGTGCCTTCGGGCATGGTCGGCACCGTGATCGACGTTCAAGTGTTCACCCGCGAAGGCATCGTGCGCGACAAACGCGCCCAGCAGATCATCGACGATGAACTGAAACGCTTCCGCCTGGACCTGAACGACCAGATGCGTATCGTGGAAGGCGACGCCTTCCAGCGTCTGGAGAAGATGCTGATTGGCCAAGTGGTCAACGGCGGTCCGAAGAAGCTGGCCAAAGGCGCCAAGATCACCAAGGACTACCTGGACGATCTGGACAAGTACCACTGGTTCGACATCCGCCCTGCGGACGACGCCGCTGCTACCGCGCTGGAAGCGATCAAGGAATCGATCAACGAGAAGCGCCACCAGTTCGACCTGGCCTTCGAAGAGAAGCGCAAGAAACTGACCCAGGGCGACGAGCTGCAACCTGGCGTGCAGAAAATGGTCAAGGTGTACCTGGCCGTTAAACGCCGCCTGCAGTCGGGCGACAAGATGGCAGGCCGCCACGGTAACAAGGGTGTGGTCTCGCGTATCGTGCCGGTGGAAGACATGCCGCACATGGCGGACGGTACCCCGGCCGACGTGGTGCTGAACCCGCTGGGTGTTCCGTCCCGTATGAACGTGGGTCAGATCCTGGAAACCCACTTGGGTTGGGCAGCAAAAGGCCTGGGTATCCGTATCAGCGAAATGCTGGCACAGCAGATCAAAGTGGAAGAGATGCGCAAGTATCTGACCACGGTCTACAACGAATCGGGCCGTCCGGAAGATCTGGACAAGTTCGACGACGAAGAGATCATGAAGCTGGCGCACAACCTGAAAAAAGGTGTGCCGTTCGCAACGCCGGTGTTTGACGGTGCGCACGAGTCGGAAATCCGCCGCATGCTGGACCTGGCCTATCCGGACGATATCGCCAACCACCTGGGCATGACCGCCTCGAAGAACCAGGTCACCATGTACGACGGCCGCACTGGCGAAGCCTTCGAACGTAAAGTGACCGTGGGCGTGATGCACATGCTGAAACTGCACCACTTGGTCGACGACAAGATGCACGCGCGTTCGACCGGTCCATACTCGCTGGTGACGCAGCAGCCGCTGGGCGGTAAAGCCCAGTTCGGCGGCCAGCGCTTCGGTGAGATGGAGGTGTGGGCACTGGAAGCGTACGGCGCATCGTACGTGCTGCAAGAAATGCTGACCGTGAAGTCCGATGACGTGAATGGCCGTACCAAAGTGTACGAAAACCTCGTCAAGGGCGACCACGTGATCGATGCCGGCATGCCGGAATCGTTCAACGTGCTGGTGAAAGAGATCCGTTCCCTGGGTATCGATATCGACCTGGAACGCAACTAAGACACACGCACGGGCCCCGCTGGCATTCGCCGGCGGGGCAGTTTAAAGAATTCATCACTACCTGGAGTGATACATGAAAGCACTGCTCGATCTATTCAAGCAAGTACAGACGAACGAGACCTTTGACGCGATCAAAATCGGTCTTGCTTCGCCTGAAAAAATCCGTTCGTGGTCCTACGGCGAAGTTAAAAAGCCGGAAACCATCAACTACCGTACCTTCAAGCCAGAGCGCGACGGTCTGTTCTGCGCCAAGATCTTTGGCCCGATCAAGGACTACGAGTGCCTGTGCGGTAAATACAAGCGCCTGAAACACCGCGGCGTGATCTGCGAAAAATGCGGCGTTGAAGTCACGCTGGCCAAAGTGCGCCGTGAGCGCATGGGCCACATCGAACTGGCTTCGCCTACCGCCCACATCTGGTTCCTGAAATCGCTGCCGTCGCGTCTGGGCATGGTGCTGGACATGACCCTGCGCGATATCGAACGCGTGCTGTACTTCGAAGCATATGTCGTGACCGATCCAGGCATGACCCCGCTGAAGAAGTGCCAGATCATGTCGGAAGACGACTACGCCGCCAAGTACGAAGAGTACGGCGACGACTTTACCGCCTTCATGGGCGCTGAAGGTATCCGCGAACTGCTGCGCTCGATCGACATCCACCGCGATGCCGAGACCCTGCGCGTGGAACTGAAGGAATCGAAGTCCGAAGCCAAGATCAAGAAATACGCCAAGCGTCTGAAAGTGCTGGAAGCGTTCCAGCGTTCGGGCATCAAGCCTGAGTGGATGATCATGGAAGTGCTGCCGGTGCTGCCACCGGAACTGCGCCCGCTGGTGCCACTGGACGGCGGCCGTTTCGCGACCTCGGATCTGAACGATCTGTATCGCCGCGTGATCAACCGTAACAACCGTCTGAAACGCCTGATGGAGCTGCGCGCTCCAGAGATCATCACGCGTAACGAAAAGCGCATGCTGCAAGAAGCAGTGGACTCGCTGCTGGACAACGGCCGTCGCGGCAAAGCGATGACCGGCGCCAACAAGCGTCCGCTGAAATCGCTGGCTGAGATGATCAAAGGTAAGGGCGGCCGCTTCCGTCAGAACTTGCTGGGTAAGCGCGTCGACTACTCGGGCCGTTCGGTCATCGTGGTGGGTCCGCAGCTGAAACTGCACCAGTGCGGTCTGCCGAAGCTGATGGCGCTGGAACTGTTCAAGCCGTTCATCTTCAACAAGCTGGAACTGATGGGCTTGGCTACCACGATCAAGGCCGCTAAAAAGCTGGTCGAGATCCAAGAGCCAGTCGTCTGGGACATCCTGGAAGACGTGATCCGCGAACATCCGATCATGCTGAACCGTGCACCAACCCTGCACCGTCTGGGCATCCAGGCTTTCGAGCCGGTCCTGATCGAAGGTAAAGCAATCCAACTGCACCCACTGGTCTGCGCGGCATTCAATGCTGACTTCGACGGTGACCAGATGGCAGTTCACGTACCGCTGTCGATCGAAGCACAGATGGAAGCCCGCACCCTGATGCTGGCTTCGAACAACATCCTGTTCCCATCGAACGGCGAACCATCGATCGTTCCTTCGCAGGATATCGTGCTGGGTCTGTACTACGCGACCCGCGAAGCGATCAACGCGAAAAACGAAGGTATGCTGTTCCCTGACGTGTCGGAAGTCATCCGTGCTTACGACAACAAGGAAGTGGAACTGACCACCCGTATTACCGTGCGTATCGTTGAGAATCCTAAGGATCCAGTGACGGGCGAATTCGTCCGCACCGTGACCCGCTACGAAACCACGGTTGGCCGCGCCATCCTGTCGGAAATCCTGCCGAAGGGCCTGCCGTTCAGCGTGCTGAACCGCGCCCTGAAGAAGAAAGAAATTTCGAAGCTGATCAACACCTCGTTCCGTAAGTGCGGCCTGCGCGCTACCGTGGTGTTCGCTGACCAGCTGATGCAGTCGGGCTTCCGCCTGGCGACCCGCGCCGGTATTTCGATCTGCGTGGACGACATGCTGGTACCGCCACAAAAAGTCACCCTGATTTCGACTGCAGAGTCGGAAGTCAAACAGATCGAGCAGCAGTACGCTTCGGGTCTGGTGACCGCTGGCGAGCGTTACAACAAAGTGGTCGACATCTGGGGCAAGACTTCCGACGAAGTCGGCAAGGCCATGATGGACCAGCTGAAAGTGGAAGACGTCATCAAGCGTGACGGCACCAAGTCGACCCAGGAATCGTTCAACGCGATTTACATGATGGCTGACTCGGGCGCACGTGGTTCGGCAGCACAGATTCGCCAGCTGGCGGGTATGCGTGGTCTGATGGCGAAACCGGACGGTTCGATTATTGAAACGCCGATTACCGCGAACTTCCGCGAAGGTCTGAACGTTCTGCAGTACTTCATCTCGACCCACGGCGCTCGTAAAGGTCTGGCCGACACGGCACTGAAAACCGCGAACTCGGGTTACCTGACCCGTCGTCTGGTCGACGTGACCCAGGATCTGGTCGTCATCGAAGACGATTGCGGCACCAGCAACGGTACCGTGATGAAGGCAATGGTTGAGGGCGGTGAAGTCATCGAAGCCCTGCGCGACCGTATCTTGGGCCGTGTGGCTGGTACTGACATCGTCAATCCAGAAACCCAGGCTACCCTGTACGAAGCCGGCACGCTGCTGGACGAAGACATGGTCGAAGAGATCGAGCGCGTCGGCATCGACGAAGTGAAGGTCCGTACCCCGCTGACTTGCGACACCCGCTACGGCCTGTGCGCCAAGTGCTACGGCCGCGACCTGGGCCGCGGCCTGCTGGTCAACGCCGGCGAAGCAGTTGGTGTGGTGGCAGCACAGTCGATCGGTGAGCCGGGTACCCAGCTGACCATGCGTACCTTCCACATCGGTGGTGCGGCATCGCGTGCAGCAGTGGCGTCGTCGGTGGAAGCCAAGTCGAACGGCACCATCCGCTTCACTTCGACCATGCGTTATGTGACCAACGGCAAAGGCGCGCAAATCGTCATTTCCCGTTCGGGCGAAGTACTGATCACCGACGACCACGGCCGTGAGCGCGAGCGCCACAAAGTGCCGTACGGCGCGACCCTGATCGTCAAGGATGGCCTGACCGTTAAGGCTGGCACCGCCCTGGCAACCTGGGATCCGCTGACCCGTCCGATCATTACCGAGTACGCCGGTACGGTGCGTTTCGAGAACGTCGAAGAAGGCGTGACCGTGGCCCGTCAGGTGGACGAAGTGACCGGTCTGGCGACCCTGGTGGTAATCGATGCGAAACGTCGTGGTTCGCTGACCAAGACCATGCGTCCGCAGGTGAAACTGCTGAACGAAGATGGCAACGAAGTGAAGATCGCCGGCACCGAACACGCTGTAGCGATTGGCTTCCAGGTTGGCGCGCTGATCATGGTGAAAGACGGCCAGGCGGTATCGGTGGGTGAAGTGCTGGCACGTATCCCGACCGAATCGCAGAAAACCCGTGACATTACCGGTGGTCTGCCACGCGTTGCCGAACTGTTCGAAGCACGTTCGCCGAAAGATGCGGGCATGCTGGCGGAAGTGACCGGTACTGTTGCCTTCGGTAAAGAAACCAAGGGTAAGCAGCGTCTGGAAATCACCGATATGGACGGCAACAAGCACGAGTTCCTGATTACCAAGGATAAACAAGTGCTGGTCCACGACGGTCAAGTCGTGAACAAAGGTGAGATGATTGTTGACGGCCCAGCCGATCCACAAGACATCCTGCGCCTGCTGGGTATCGAAGCGCTGGCGCGCTACATCGTTGACGAAGTGCAGGACGTGTACCGTCTGCAGGGCGTGAAGATTAACGACAAGCACATCGAGGTGATCGTTCGCCAGATGCTGCGTCGTGTTCAGATCGTCAATGCCGGCGACACCAACTACATCGTTGGCGAGCAAGTGGAGCGTTCGGAGCTGCTGGAAGAAAACGATCGCGTCACCGCAGAGAACAAGATCCCTGCGACCTACGAAAACGTGCTGCTGGGTATTACCAAGGCATCGCTGTCGACCGATTCGTTCATCTCGGCCGCATCGTTCCAGGAAACCACCCGCGTGCTGACCGAAGCGGCGATCATGGGCAAACGCGACGGTCTGCGTGGCCTGAAAGAAAACGTGATCGTTGGCCGTCTGATCCCTGGCGGTACCGGCCTGGCCTTCCACCGCGCTCGCAAAGAGAAAGAGCAGTGGGAAGTCGAAGAGCGTCAAGCTCTGCTGGCAGCTGAAAAAGCCGCCATGTCCGGCGGCGATGTGGAAACCACTGAAGTGGCTCCGCACAGCGACGAAGCGTAATTCCTTAAGCTGCAAATAGAAACGGCACCCTCGGGTGCCGTTTTTTTATCTGAAGCTTAATTGGCGCTTATTTGAATAAGCAGTTTTGCGGCTCTTCGCGCTGCACGCCAGCGGGCACCGGCTCGCTTCCCGGCGTACTCATAAACATCTCCAGCTTGCAGCGGTCGGCCGCCATCGAATAACGAATAATATGCAGCATGCCCGGTTCCGGCGTAAATGAGAAATCTCCCTCGCAGGTATAAGTCACCATATTCCCGTGAATACGCGCCTGGATATAAAAGTTCGTCTGCTTATTGGAAGGAATGCGGAATTGTTTTCCGCTAGGCGAGGTAATCTCATTACGCTGCCCGCAAAACCCTTGCTGGCCGATGGTAAAGCGATCGACATCCCCCACCAGCGCCACAACAGCTTTGGGTGCATCTTGCTGCGCCAGCGCCGAGGCGCAGGGAAGTGACAGGAGCAGGGTGAGGAGTGCAGGCGTGTATCGAAGGTGCATGAGGAGCTAGTTAACTAATATAGATATGCAATTATTAATCATGCCGATCAGTCTGTACACTATTGATTCGTTCGTTAAGGCAATTCGGTGATAACCGCGCCACTACTAATTGATGCCGCCAGCTTGCTGATGTTGTCCCCGAACTTTTTGAACAGATGGTTTTTGCTGCAATTTCCGCAGCGAACCCATAATATTTGAGGCTTGAGACTGCCTAGATGTGCTCGATGTATAAAATCAGAATCCTTGCTAACGATTATTAAATCGTTCAATCGGGCATACTGCCAAATTATTTCATCCGTAGCCGCCTCCAATCCAATATCGCTGACGTGCAGGCTGTCCAGCCCTTTTTGCTGAAGAAAACGCGCCAAGGCGCCTGGCAACTGATTATCGATCAGGAATTTCACGTTGATTTATAGTGGAATTTTATCTAGCCGTTCCGCCGCATATAGAAGGGATGCCCGAATATCCTCTTCTTGTAAAAATGGATAATCCGCCAGTATCTCATCGTGGCCAACGCCGGAGCCGAGCAGGCTGAGGATGTCGCACACGCGAATGCGGAGATTGCGGATGCAGGGACGTCCGCCGCATTGCTCGGGGTTGATGGTGACTCGTTCCAGCAAATCGATCTTCATGTTGGCTCCTTTGAGGTTACTTCACTATACTCCATCCCTGCTCAAGGATTGGGCAGTTGTCTGGCGCAAGCTTGTCGCATAGCAAGAGCTGCGCGCGCGGCACGGTACAACAGGGCGAAACCCTTTCTTTTCCATGCCAGCAAATAGTTCGTTCATGCTAAGATTTGGCTCATGATCGCTCAAGCCCTCTTCACTCCCGCCCAGCAGAAACTGCTGGGCTTGCTGTTTGTACGTGTGAATCAAGGATTCCACTTGAATGAGATCATGCGCCTGACCGGCCTGGGCAGCGCATCGGCGCAGCGTGAACTGAAGCGGCTGCATGAGTCGGGCGTGATCGTGTCGGAACGGATCGGCAATGTGCGCCGCTTCAAGCCGAACAAGGATTGCATCGTGTTCGGCGAATTGAGCGGCTTGGTGAAGAAAACCTTCGGCCTGGTCAGCGTGTTGAATTCGGCTTTGGCGCCGCTGCAGCATGTGCTGAATGTGGCCTTTGTTTATGGCGCCACCGCCAAGGAACATGAAGGCATGGATACTGCCGTTGAATTACTGCTGATCGGCGATAACACCAGCTACGGTGAGTTATTATCCCGCCTGCCGGTTGCCGAACGTTTATTGCGCCGTAAAATCAATCCCAACCTTTATTCGATTCCCGATTTTAAACGCCGGCTGCGCGAACAGCAGCCATTTATTCTCGAGGTTTTACGCGGCCAAAAGATTTATGTATTGGGCGATGAAACCGATCTGGAAAAAGTCAGCGGCGACGATTTAAATCAATTGGTCGGGTAAGGAAACGACAGCGCAAAGCGCGTATATTTTCCCGCCTGCGATTCACACTGAATATTGCCGCCAAACGCGGTAATCACTTTGCGGCAAAACGCCAATCCCATGCCGGTGCCGCCGGTGCTGTAAAACGGTTCAAATACATGCGGCAATATATCGTCGGGAATCCCCGAGCCGGTATCGGTAATCATTAATTGCCGGCCCGTCAGCCGGATCTCCACCTCGCCCCGCCCGGCCGCCTTGATCGCGTGCAGGGCGTTCTTGAACAGGTTGTACAGCACGTACACCAGCAGCACGTCCGAGCCGAAGAAGGTGAAATCTTCCGCCCCCCGCACCCGGACTTTTTCCCGCATCGTGGTTTCAAACGGATAGCTGGCCAGTGCCTCCTCCACGCATTTCTTGATTGAATGGTTGGCAAAATCGCTACGTGCCAACGTGCCGGCGCGCGCCGAGGCCAGCATCATGTCGACGATGAAATTCGACCGGCTGATCTCGTTCTCGATGTATTGGTTGATTTGTTGCATGTATTGCAATTGCGCCATCGACAGCGTGGGCGCCACCAGCTGCGCTTCCACTGCACGCTGATAGCCTGCGAGCAAATCCGGCAGGCAGCGGCTGAGGATGCGCGACTGGTTGCGGATGGTGGCCAGCGGGGTGCGCATTTCGTGGGCGATGGTGGCGGCCACTTCCAGCGGGTCGGCCAGCAGGTTATAGCGCACCATCGCCTGCGCGATCAGCCCCAGGCTGGTGGCGACGAACAGCACGCCCGGCGGGTAGAACTGCACGCCGTAGTTGCACAGGTAGTCGACCGAGGCAAAAAAGTAAATCAGCAGGCTGACCAGGCAGTAGCGCAGCCGAGTGCGCTCGGTCGACACCGCCATGCGCTGGCGGCGGTACAGCAGCCACAGCCCGCGCCCGACCACCAGCGCGGTTTGCAGCAGGTGCAGCGGATGCAGCAGGCCGGCGCGCGGGTAGAATCCGAAGAAGTAGCGATACAGCCCGGCCACCAGCCAGTCGCTGGTCAGCAGCAGCAGTCCCAGCACGCCAGCCGCGGTGTAGGACAGGGCCACCCAGCGCCCCTCGCCGCGCTGCGCCGTCAGCTCGGCAATGAAATGGTAGAGCGTGGTCGGCAGGAACAGGATCAGCAGGTAGCCGAGCTTGGCCAGCGACAGTGCGGCATGCTCGTCGTCCATCTGGAACAGGATGGCCCAGGTAAATTGCCAGCAAAAGGTGGTGGAGCACAGCAGGAAGAAGGTCAGGCTGATGCGGTTGACGCCGCGCGAGTGCAGCACATAGGCGCCGTAGCACAGGAACAGCAGGGAAACCACGGCTGGCAGGAGGGAATGCATGATGCAGGTTCCAAACGAGTGAGAGGTCAGACAAGTATTGCGCTTGATGAAGACGTTTGCTCATTTATCGCAACAGCGTTTGCGCCAGATCAAACTTCCTGCGCGCCAACTCCCGCGTACTGGTGCTGCCCGGTTGCCGGGTAACCTACTCAAGGAGTGTCATCATGCTGATGCAAGTCACCAACCAAACCTTCACCCACTCGCTGACCATTTACCTCAAGGATTCCAACGCCTACGGCAATACCTACTTTGCGCGCTATTTCGAATGGCAAGGCATCTGCCGCGAAAAGTGGTTCTTCGAGTGCATTTCGCGCGACATGCTGCAGAACGAGGGCGTGTTCATCACCAAGCACGCGGAGCAGGATTATTTGCAGGAGACTTTCCCGTTTCAGGAAATTGCCTGCGAGTTGAACGCTTATGACGTCAAGAAGTGCTCATTCTGGCTGGAGTTTCGCTTTTATGCCGACGGCAAGCCGGTTTCGGTAGGGCGCCAGCAGATTGTGTTTGCCAACCACGCCAAGCAGATCACTGCACTGCCGGCGGCGGTGATTGAGCGCGTCAAGCAGTACGCCAAGTAAAGGAGGGGCGGCGGGCCGGACGGCCCGCCTTTTAGAGGATTATTGCTGCGCCGCGATCCAGCGGTCGACCTTCTCTTCCAGCAGGGCCAGCGGCACGGTGCCGTCGCCCAGCACCACGGCGTGGAAGGCCGGCAGGCTGAACTTCTCGCCCAGCGCTTGCTCGGCGCGCGCGCGCAGTTGCTGGATCTTCAGCGAACCTACCTTGTAGCCCAGCGCCTGGCCCGGCCACGCCATGTAGCGCTCGGTCTCGGTCTTGGCCACCACGTCATAGCCCAGCGTGTCCTTCATGTACTGGATGCTTTGTTCGCGGGTCCAGCCCTTGGCGTGCATGCCGGTGTCCACCACCAGGCGCACGGCGCGCAGCATTTCATCGTTCAGGTGGCCGAAGTACTGGGCCGGATCTTCAAACAGCCCCATCTGCTTGCCCAGCGTTTCCGCATACAGCGCCCAGCCTTCGGTAAAGGCATTGTTGCCGCCGAATTTACGGAAGTTCGGCAGGTTCAGTTCCTGCGTCAGGGCGATGTGGAAGTGGTGGCCGGGCTTGCCTTCGTGCAGGAACAAGGTCGTCATGCCGGTGCTGCCGTACTTGGTCGGGTCGTTGACCACCGACCAGAATACGCCCGGACGCGAACCGTCGCCGGCCGGCGAGGTGTAATGGTCGGAGGCGGTGGCGCGGCTCAGCTCAGGCTCGAGGCGCAAGTCCAGCTTGGCTTTCGGGATCAGGGTGAATAGCTGCGGCAGCTTGGTGTCGAGTACGTCGCTGAGCTTGTGATAGACCGCCTGCACTTCCTCTTCAGTTTTGAACGGGTAGAACTTCGCCTGCGCCGCTACCCACACCGGCAGGCCGGCGGCCGGGCCGGTGTAGCCCAGTTTTGGTCCCACGATGGCAAATTCGGACTGGATGCGCGCCACTTCTTTCAGGCCGATGGCGTGGATTTCTTCCGGTTTGAGTGAAGTTGTAGTCGCGTTTGCGACGCGGGCCTGGTACCAGGCGGCGCCATCCGGCAGCGCGCCGAGGCCGGTCGAGGTGCGGCAGGCCGGCACATATTCTTTTTCCAGGAAGGTGGACAGGCGCGCCAGCGCCGGCATCAGCTTGTCGTTGATGGTCTTGCGGTAGGCGGCGCTCAGGCGCTGTTTGTCGGCGTCGGAGAATGCGGCCGGCAGCTTGGTGATCGGCGTGTAATAGATGCTGGCTTCCGGCGTCGCGCTGACCAGCTGTTTGAATTGCGGCAGGGCCGAGACCATGATGGCTTGCGGCTGGGTCACGCCTTTTTTCATGCCTGCGCGCATATTGGCAATGGCCTGGTCGATCCAGGCCGGCAGCTGCGCCACGCGGCTCAGGTAAGCTTCATATTCCTTGACGGTACCGATCGGCTGCGAGGCTTCGCCGCCCGCGTAGTTGGCCAGCGTCACCGGCAGGCTGTCCATCTGGCTGATCGGCAGCAAGTGTTCAGGGAAGCGCTCCATCGCCAGCAGGCCGCGCAGTTCGTATTGCAGGATGTCGTAGTTGATGCGGTCTTTGGCGTCCAGCTGCGCTCGCGGGATGGCTTGCAGGCGCTGTGCAAACTGGCGGTACAGCTTGAACTGCGCGGCGCGCTTGGCCGGCGCGATGCTCATGCCCAGCTGATCGTCGAAGCGGTTATCGCCGTTTTCCGTCGCACCGATCGGCTCGAAGCGGGCTTGCGCGTCGTAGTACTGATCGGCAATGGCCAGCAGGGCTTTGTGGGCCGGCGCGGCGCTCGCTTGCGGCACCGGCGCCACGGTAGCGGCATGGGCGGCGCCCAGCGGGGCAAAGGCCAGCGCGATAGCGGCGGCCAGGGGAGCGATGATGTTGCGGCGATACGTCATGTGAAAGTCCTCGGTGTAACAAAGTTGGCCGACAGCATAAGCCATCCAGGGGCGAGCGCGGGGACAAATTTGTATCAGCGACACATTGTTTTGTAGCTGCAAGACTCGCTTCCAAATTGCTATTTATTTTGTCGATTTAACTATCGGATGAGGAGTAAGATTGGTTCCCACAGCACCCAACAATAACAACAGGGGGATGTATGAAAGCGTTGAAGAAGGCAGGCCTGGCGCTGGCCGTGATCGCGCCGCTGCAAGCTTTTGCAGCCGACACCGTCAACTGGACCAAGTGGGATGACGCCAGTACCGGACACTTCATGTACGGGATGAGCAACATCACCGTCACCTACACCGGCGAAACCTTGGGCATGGATCCCAGCGCATACATCTACGATGTGCCGTCTTCCTTCACCAACGCCGAGGTCACCAACACGCCGGGCACCAATGGCACCATCCTGATGTCGGGCGGCGGCCCGTATCTGGTGAACAATTTCCATTTCAGCGCGCCAGTGACGAATCCCTATCTTGATATGTTCAGTGTGGGACAAGGGGGCGTGCCGGTCAGCTTCGTGTTCCTGAACGGCAGCTTCAGCATTCTGGCGCAGGGTTCCGGTCACTGGGGCGGCGGCACGCTGATGCAGAGCGGGATGGCGGCGACTGGGGTGGAAGGCAACGGTCTGCTGAAGTTCTACGGTACCTACACCGACATCAGCTTCCTCACGCCGAACGGTGAGTTTTATTACGGCGCCACGGTTGGCGGCCTCGTCGCAGGGGTGCCGGAACCGGCCACCTACGCCATGCTGCTGGCCGGCCTGGGCCTCACCGCCGCATTGGCCCGTCGCAAGAATAAGCAATAACAACAAGTGTTCTACGCCATTGGCCGCGCCACGTGCGCGGCCTTTTTTTTAGGCGGCCGCTTCCGCGAAGCGGCTTTCGTACAGTGCCGCCACCAGGTCCGACTGGGTGACGATGCCGACAAATCGCTGTTCTTGATCAACGATCGGGATGTGGTGGAAGCCAGAGTCCGCCATCAGCGGCACCAGGTCGACGATCGGTGTGTCGACCCGCGCGGTGGTCGGGTGGGCGCTCATGATCTGGCCCACCACTTCAGCTTTTTCGGTGTGGGTGACGCCGCTCTTGCGCAGGAAACGCTGCAGTTGCTGGCGGATGCTGCCGTAATCGTCCAGTCCGCCGTGTTCGAGGAAGTCGCTCTGGGTGACGATGCCGATCACGCGGCGCGCCCGGTTCAGCACCGGCAGCGCCGCCACGCGGTGGCTGCGCATTTGCTGCCAGGCTGCCGCCAGCCCGGTGCCGAATTCGGCGCTGATGGTGTCGCGCGACATGATGTCTGCGCAATTGATGATGCCGAAGCGGCGCTGGTAGGCGCGCTGCTCGGTCTGCATGAACAGCGATTCGAGATCGTCGCGGCTGATGTCCAGCACCTGGTTGTGCTGTTGCAGCACGGCGTCCAGGTCCTCCGGCTTGAAGCCCAGGCGCACGGTCGGCACCGCATCCTTGGTGGCGTGCGGATTGATGTGCGGATTCTGCTGCTGGTGTGGATAGCTGCGGCCGGTCAGGTTGTTGTAGGTAATGGCCATCAGTACCAGCAGCACGGAGTCGGCCAGTACCGTCATCAGCACGAATTCGAAGCCGGCCGCCTGCACGGCGGCGCCGCCGATCACGGTGGTCAGCGCCACCGCGCCGCCGGGCGGATGCAGGCAGCGCATCATGAACATGGCGGCAATCGCGCCGCCGCAAGCGACACCAGCCAGCAGCGGCAAGGGCAGGGCGTGGCCCAGCCAGCGCACGCAGGCCACACCCACCAGCCCGCTGATGACGTTGCCGCCGATCACGGACCACGGCTGCGCCAGCGGACTGGCCGGCAGCGCAAACAGCAGCACGGAGGAGGCGCCGATCGGCGCGACCAGGAATGCGGCGGCATGGGTCGATTGCAGCAGCGCCTTGCTGACGATGGCGGTGAGCATGATGCCGAGCAGGGCGCCGACGGCGGCGCGCAATTGTTCACGGCGGTTGGCGGTGGCGGGGCTGGGCAGCCAGCTGGCAAACAGGGCGCGCATGGGCTTAATCAAGTATTTAAAAAGATGCATTATCGCACTTTATTGGTGCGAGACCAGCCCCAGGGGGAGGGAGGTGGTGATCTTGATCTGCTCCATTGAAAACGCCGAGGACACGCCGTTGAGCTGCACGGATTTGATCAATTTCTTGTAAAAGCGGTCATATCCTTCAATATCGCTGGTAACCACCTTTAACAGGTAATCAACGTCGCCGCTCATGCGGTGGAATTCCTGCACTTCCGGCAAGGCCGCCACGGCATCGGCAAAGCGCGCGAACCAGTTTTCGTCGTGCTGGGTGATGCGGATGCTGACAAATACCGTCACCGGCAGGCCAACCTTGCGACGGTTGATGATGGCCACCCGGTTCTCGATAAAGCCTTCCTCTTCCAGCCGCCGCAGGCGCTTCCAGCACGGCGTCGAGGACAGGCCGATCTGCTCGCTGAGCTGGGCGACGGACAGGGTGCCGTCGCGTTGCAAGGCGTCGAGGATAGCGTAATCGTAGCGGTCAAGTTGGTTCATTCTAAGAATCGATTAATGGAAGCATGAAATATCTACATATTAGGCATTAAGGCGATACTTTGGTATGTTTATTTCAGCACCAGTGCGTAAGCTATACGCATGAATACCGAAATCTATCTCGACAGCAACGCCACCAGCGTTGTCCTGCCTGCCGCCATCGCAGCGGCCACCGACGCCATGCGCCAGCGCTACGGCAATCCGAGCAGCACGCACGCCACCGGGCTGCAAGCCAAAGCCATGCTCGACGAGGCGCGCGCCTGCGCCGTGCGCCTGCTGGGCGTGGGTAGTGGCCGCCTGATGTTCAACAGCGGCGCCACCGAAGGCATCCAGACCGCCGTGCTGTCCGCGCTGGTGTCGCTGCGTGAGCGCCGTGATGCGGGCGAGGCCATCGGCGCGCTGCTGGTCTACGGCGCCACCGAACACAAAGCCGTGCCGGAAAGCCTGGCGCACTGGAACCGCCTGCTGGGCCTGAACCTGACGCTGCACAAGCTGCCGGTCGATCACGACGGTGCCCACCGCCTTAACGCGCTGCGCGAAGTCGCACCGCAAGCGGCGATGGTGTGTACGATGGCGGCCAACAATGAAACCGGCGTCGTCAGCGACCTGGCCGGCATTGCCGCCGCGCTGGAAGGCAGCAAGGCGCTGTGGCTGGTCGACTGCGTGCAGGCGCTGGGCAAGCTCAAACTGGATCTGTCGTCTACCCGCATCGATTACGCGCCGTTCTCCGGGCATAAACTGTATGCGCCGAAAGGCATCGGCATGCTGTACGTGCGTGCCGGTGCGCCGTTCACGCCATTGATCATGGGCGGCGGGCAGGAAGCGGGCCAGCGCTCGGGCACTGAAAACATGGCCGGCATTGCCGCGCTGGGCGCAGTGCTGGCGGCGCTGGAGCGCGGCGACACCTTCCGCAGCGCCGCCGAACTGTGCGGCTTCCGCGCACGTCTGGCCGATAGCCTGCGCGCCGCGTTGCCGGGCGTGGTGTTCAACAACCCGTTCGACAAGGCCTTGCCGACCACGCTGAACTTCTCCGTGCCGGGCTTGTCCAGCCGCGAGTTGATGGATGTGTTCGACGCGGCCGAGGTGCGCGTCAGCGCCGGCAGCGCCTGTTCCTCGTCCAAAGCGGCCCCGAGCTATGTGCTGGATGCGATGGGCCTGCCGCTGTGGCGCAGCGCCGGCGCGATCCGCATGTCGTTCGGTCCGCTGGCCGACGAGACCACCATTGCCGCCGCCTGCGAACGCATCGAACGCTGCGGCGCGGCCTTGCGCGCCAGTTGCCTGATTCCATCCGAACGCAGCGCCGCGCCGCAGGACGGCTTGCTGCAACTGGGCGTGGAGGGCGCGTGCAGCTGGATGGTGCTGGACGCCGCCAGCCGCAGCTGCATCGTCATCGATCCGCTGCCGGATCATGTGGCGCGCATCGAGTCGTATGTGCGCTGCCAGAACTATCAGGTGCAAGCCATCGTCAGCACCCTGCCGAATGCCGGCCGCGCCATGCTGATCGACGCGCTGGGCCGCCATTACAACCGCCAGGTGGAAGCCGATGAATACGGCTGGCCGCAGCAAGCCGCCAGCATCGCGCTCGACAATGGCGCCCGCGCCGCCGCTATTGCGCTGGGTGAACAAGTGTTGGCCTGCGTACCGTGCGGCAGCGGCGACGAGTTGCGCGCCTACCTGCTGGGCACGGTACACGGCGGTGCCTTGCCGGTGGCTTCGGTGCGCTTTGCGTTCAGCGCGCGTCCTGCCTTGCAGGGTTTGCGCGCGGTCAGTGGCGAGCAAACCCTGTTGTGTCCGACCCGCGATGAGGCCAACCAGTTCTGTACCATCGCCGCACCGGTGGCCAGCATCGCTGCCGACGCGCAGCTCGACCGCGCTGCGCTGGAAGCCTTCTTGCAAGCCCATCCGGACGCCCGCCTGGTCGATGTGCGCGAGCCGTATGAATTCGCTGCCACCGTGGCGCCATCGCTGGCCGGCCGCGCCGCTGTCAGCGTGCCGCTCAGCCGCCTGGCCGAGCACGCCAGCGTATGGCTGCGCGCCGAGCGCACTCCGCTGGTGTTCTTCTGCCGCAGCGGCAACCGCAGCATGAAGGCCGCGCAACTGCTGCGCCGCCTCGGTCACCAGCAAGCCTACAGCCTCAACGGCGGTCTCGCTTTGTCCAACCCGCTGCTGCTGGCGGCGTAAAGTCGGCGCTACTTTGTTTTTTGTCAGACATGGCGGCGTGATATGACGGCAGACTGGGCGGATGCCGAATTCCGCTCAGCCTGCCCGATACGATCTGCCTTGGAAAGCCGTATTGACGCATGCTTTCCATCCCTTCATGGATTTTTACTTTCCTGAGTTCAGCGCCCACATCGACTGGACGCAGCGGCCGCGCTTTTGCGACAAGGAGCTGGCAGGATTCGGTATCGGCACAGCGCCGGACCTGATGGTAGCGGACATGTTGGTTGAGATCTTCATGTGTGAGGGCCGTCAACAACGACTGTTACTCCATATTGAAATCCAAACGCAGCGCGATGCGTCGTTGGCCCGGCGCGTGCACGATTACAACTACCGCATCGGCAAGGCGTGCAGGCAACCAGTGACCAGCATGGTGTTGCTGGCCGATACAGACCCTAGCTGGCGTCCTCGCAGCTTTCGCGAGCGCGTGCGGGGCAATGCCAGGACCTATACTTTTACTACCGCCAAGCTGCTGGATTGCGTCCGCGACGTGGATGCGTTGGCGGCTTCGGACAATCCGGTTGCGTGGTTCACGCTAGCACACTGGCGCACGCAGCAGACCCAACATCATCCTCGCAAACGCTACGCCGCCAAGCTGCACCTAACCAGGCTATTGTTCCGACATGGTTGGAGCGACAGGCGCATAATGGTTTTATTCAATGCGATCAACTGGATGATGGTGCTGCCTGAGCCGTATCAGCGGCGCTATTGGCAAGCTGTCCTTCGATTGGAAAAGGAGCGCGACATGAAATTGCTCAACCCACTGGAACAAATGTTCTTTGATGATGGCATTAAGAAAGGCCGGGAACAGGGGCTTGAGCAAGGTCTTGAACAGGGTCTTGAACAAGGTCTTGAACAAGGCCGGGCGGAGGGGCGCACGGAAGGTGCGGCTGCACTGTTGGAGCGCTTGCTGACGCAGCGCTTCGGGCCGCTGCCGCAAACTGTCCGGCGTAAGCTGGCCAAGGCCAGTGTCGCGCAGGTGGAAGCCTGGAGCGACGCGCTGGCGGGGGCGCAATCGCTGAAACAAGTCTTCGGCTGACCTCGTGTGTACGTCAGCGCACAGTCTTTTTCTGTGCGCCGCCTTACCATGCGCTGACACATACTGCGATTCGCAAGAATCGAAGCGAGGTCAAAGTTGAACACGTTCCATTCCCTGCTGCGCGAGCTGGCGCTCGGCTTTCGTGAATCGCCTTCGGGTGCCCTGCTATCGGACGAAGACGATGACGACCTGCCGCTGCGGGCGGAACTATTCAGCGTGGCGCAAATGGCGGCGCACGGCAAGACGCTGGCCCGCCATCACGAGCTAAGCAAGCGCGGCGGGCGCGACCGCCTGCTGTCGCGGCTGGCGGAAAACGCCGCCGTCATCAGCGCCACCTGCGACGAGCTGACCGCCGCCGTCAAGGACAGCCGCCAGATCACGCCGGCCTCGGAATGGCTGCTCGATAATTTCTACCTGATCGAAGAACAGATCCGCATCGCGCGCCGCCACCTGCCCAAGGACTACAGCAAGGAGCTGCCGCGCCTTGGCAAGGGCGCGCCGGACGGCTGCCCGCGCGTGTACCAGATCGCGCTGGAAATCATCGCCCACGGCGATGGCCGCGTCGATCCGGAATCGCTGTGCCGCTTTGTCGACGCCTACCAGGAAGTGGCCACGCTCAAGCTGGGCGAGCTGTGGGCGATTCCCATCATGCTGCGGCTGGCGCTGATCGAAAACCTGCGTCGCGTGGCCGCGCGCGTGGCCGAGAACCGCATCCAGCGCGACCTCGCCAACAGCTGGGCCGACCAGATGACCGACATCGCGGAAAAAAATCCCAGCGGCCTGATCCTGCTGGTGGCCGACATGGCGCGCTCCAATCCGCCCATCACCAGCGCCTTCGTGGCCGAACTGGCGCGCCGCCTGCAGGGACAAAGCCCGGCGCTGACGCTGGCGCTGACCTGGATCACCCATCGCCTGGCCGAATCCGGCCAGACCATCGAGCAGCAGATCCAGGCCGAGATCCAGCAGCAGGCCGCCGAGCAGGTGTCGATCGCCAACAGCATCGGCAGCCTGCGCTTCCTCGGCACGATGGATTGGCAGGAGTTCGTCGAGACCATGAGCGTGGTCGAACAAACCCTGCGCCAGGACCCGGCCGACATCTACGGCAAAATGGAATTCGCCACCCGCGACCAGTATCGCCACGCGATTGAAAAAATCGCCAAGCGCTCGCGTTACTCGGAAGTGGAAGTGGCGCAGCAAGCCTTGCAGCTGGCGCTGGACCACCACGGCAGCGGCGATGCCCGCCACGGCCACGTGGGCTTCTACCTGATCGGCGGCGGCCTGGCCGCGCTGGAACGGCAGACCGGCATGCGCCGTCCGTGGCTGGAAGCCTTGCAGCACACGTCGCGCGCCTCGCCGCTCACGTCCTACCTTGGCGCCATCGCCGCGATTGCGCTGGTGTGCACCGCGCTGCTGCTGGAGCGCGCCGCCTTCCACGGCGTGCACGGTTTCATGCTGGTGGCGTTGGGCGTGCTGGCGCTGTTGGGCAGCAGCCAGCTGGCGCTCAGCCTGGTGAACTGGTTCGCCACGCTGGTGACGCGGCCCAATCCCTTGCCGCGCATGGACTACAAGGACGGCATCCCGGCCGACGCCCGCACGCTGGTGGTGGTGCCGACGCTGGTCTACAGCAAGGAGAATATCGACAGCCTGTTCGAGCAGATGGAGGTCCGTTTCCTGGCCAACCGCGATCCCAACCTGAAGTTTTGCGTGCTGACCGACTTCGCCGACGCCCGCGCCGAAAAGCTGCCCGGCGACGACGCGCTGATCGAACACTTGAAGCGCTGCACCACGCACCTCAATCACAAATACAGCGACAGCCAGCCCTTCCTGCTGCTGCATCGCCCGCGCCTGTGGAATCCGCAGGAAGGCGTGTGGATCGGCTATGAGCGCAAACGCGGCAAGCTGGAAGACCTGAACCGCTACCTGCGCGGCGGCGCGCGCGACAAATTCGCGCTGGCGCTGGGCGACACCAGCGACCTGGAAAGCATCCGCTACGTCATCACGCTGGACACCGACACCCAGCTGCCGCGCGACGCCGCCGCGCAATTCATCGCCACCATGCAGCACCCCCTCAACCGGCCGCGCGTCGACATGCAGCGCGGCCGCGTGACCGAAGGCTACGGCATCCTGCAGCCGCGGGTGGCGGTCAGCCTGCCGAGCGAGCAGGCCTCGCGCTACGAAAAACTGTGCGGCGGCGAGCCGGGGATCGACCCCTACACGCGCACCGTGTCGGACGTGTACCAGGACGTGTTCTTTGAAGGCTCCTTCATCGGCAAAGGCATCTACGATGTCGACGTGTTCGAGCAAGTGCTGGGCGGCCGCCTGCCGGAGAACAAAATCCTCAGCCACGACCTGCTGGAAGGCTGCTACCTGCGCGCCGGCCTGCTGAGCGACGGCCAGCTGTACGAGGAATATCCGGCGCGCTACAGCGAAGACGTCAGCCGCCGCCAGCGCTGGATCCGCGGCGACTGGCAACTGGTCGGCTGGCTGGCCGGCCGCGTGCCGGGACGCGGCGGCAGGCGCGAAAAAAATCCGCTGTCGCTGCTGTCGCGCTGGAAGCTGTTTGACAATCTGCGCCGCAGCCTGACCGCGCCGGCGCTGGTGCTGTCGCTGATCACCGCGTGGCGCTGGCTGCCGTCGCCGTGGATGTGGACCAGCGCCGTGCTGGCGGTGATTTTCGTGCCGCCGCTGGCCAGCCTGCTGCATGATTTGTGCCGCCGTCCGCGCGACACCTTGTGGAGCCAGCATATCCGCGCGGTGCTGCGGCGCGGTGGGCTGCAGTTCGCGCACGCCGTGCTGATGCTGGTGTTCCTGCCCTACGAGGCCTGGTTCAGCCTGGACGCCATCCTGCGCGCCCTGTGGCGCACGCAGGTGTCGCACCGCCGCCTGCTGGAATGGCGCGCTTCGGCGCTGGTGCGGCAGGCCGAGGGCGCGGCCAGCACCTGGCGCACCATGTGGATCTCGCCGGTGCTGGCGCTGTTCGTCGGCGGCGCGCTGCTGGGATGGCGCCCGGCCAGCCTGCCGTCGGCCGCGCTGTTCCTGCTGGCGTGGCTGGTGGCGCCGGCGCTGGCCGACTGGATCAGCCGTCCCATCGCCCGCAAGCACGCGCAGCTCTCGGCCGAGCAGCAGCAATTCCTGCACGCGCTGGCGCGCCGCACCTGGGGCTATTTCGAGCGCTTCGTCGGCCCGGAGGACAACTGGCTGCCACCCGATAATATGCAGGAGCACCCGGCGCAAGTGGTGGCGCATCGCACCTCGCCCACCAACATCGGCATGGCCTTGCTGGCCAACCTGACGGCCTGCGACTTCGGCTACATCACGGTGGCGCAGCTGATGGCGCGCACCGGCAGCACGCTCGACAGCATGGACAAACTGGAACGCTACCAGGGCCATTTCTACAACTGGTACGATACGCAAACCCTCAAGCCGCTGCATCCGATCTACGTCTCGACCGTGGACAGCGGCAACCTGGCCGGCCACCTGTTGACATTGCAGCCCGGCCTGACCGGCTTGTACGACGCGCCGGTGCTCGGCCCGTCCATCGTCGAGGGCGTCGCCACCACCGCGCGCGTGCTGGACGAAACGCTCAGCGAGGCCGGCGCCAGCACCTTGCTGAATGCCTTGATGCCGGCACCGGACGCCGCCAATCTACAGCAGCTGCACGCCTGGCTGCTGCGCGTCGCCGCAACGGCGGAGCAGTTCCTGCCGAACGCCACCTCCCACAGCGAGGCCGGCGCCGCCTGGTGCCAGTCGCTGATACAGCAATGCCAGGCCGCGCTGGATGAACTGGCCGCCCTGACGCCGTGGGCCGCGCTGCCCGACGGCGCCGTCTTCGACACCAGCATGACGCGCATGCCGACCTTGCGCGAACTGGCCGGCCTGGCACGTGCCAGCGCCGCCGTCGCCGTCAATGATCTGGCGCCGGCCGAACGCGAACGCCAGCAGCGACTGGCGCAGCTGTTCGAGCAAGGCAGCAACGCCGCGCACGAACGCATGCGCGCGCTGGCGGACCTGGCACAGCGCTGCGGCGCGTTCGCCCAGCTGGAATATGGCTTCCTGTACAACCCGACCACCAACCTGCTGGCGATCGGCTACAACGTCAGCGAGCGCCGGCTGGACGCCAGCTACTACGACCTGCTGGCGTCCGAAGTACGCCTCGCCAGCTTCGTCGCCATCGCGCAGGGACAGCTGCCGCAGGAGCACTGGTTTGCGCTGGGCCGCCAGCTGTGCATCGTCTCCGGCAAGCCGGTGCTGCTGTCGTGGAGCGGCTCGATGTTCGAATACCTGATGCCGCTGCTGGTGATGCCGAACTATCCAAGCACGCTGCTCGATCAAACCTACCATTCGGTGATCGACGCGCAAATCGACTACGGCAAGCGCCGCAACGTGCCGTGGGGGATTTCCGAATCCGGCTACAACACGGTGGACGCCAGCCTCAATTACCAGTACCGCGCGTTCGGCGTGCCGGGGCTGGGCATGAAGCGCGGCCTGGCCGACGACCTGGTGATTGCGCCGTACGCCAGCATGATGGGATTGATGGTGCAGCCGGAAGCCTCCTGCGCCAACCTGCAGAAGATGGCGGAACTGGGCTTCATGGGCCGCTACGGCTTCTACGAAGCGATCGACTACACCACCTCGCGCCTGCCGCGCGGGCAAAGCTGCGCCGTGATCCGGTCCTTCATGGTGCACCATCAGGGCATGGGGCTGCTGGCCCTGAGCTACCTGCTGCACGACCGGCCGATGCAGCGCCGCTTCGAGTCCGATCCGCTGCTGCAATCGGCGCTGCTGGTGCTGCAGGAGCGCAGTCCGCAAGTGGGCGCCTTCTATTCCAATTCCTCCGACCAGGCGGCCATCCGCACCACCACGCCCGACCAGTCGATGCCGATGCGGATCCTGACGCAGGCCTCGACGCCGGTGCCTGAAACCCAGCTGCTGTCGAATGGCCGCTACCACGTGATGGTCACCAACGCCGGCGGCAGCTACAGCCGCTGGAAAGATCTGGCGGTGACGCGCTGGCGCGAGGACAGCACGCGCGACAACTGGGGCAACTTCTGCTACGTGCGCGACGTCGACGATGGCGCATTCTGGTCCACCACCTATCAGCCGACACTGGTCGACCCGCTCAAGTTCGAAGTGATCTTCTCCGAAGGCCGCGCCGAGTTCCGCCGCAGCGACCGCCACATCGACCTGTACACCGAAATCGTGGTCTCGCCGGAAGACGACATCGAATTGCGCCGCACCCGCATCACCAACAAGAGCGACCGCGTGCGCACCATCGAAGTGACCAGCTTCGCCGAAGTGGTGATGGCGCCGGCCGCCGCCGACAATGCGCATCCGGCCTTCAGCAAGCTGTTTGTGCAGACCCAGATCCTGCGCGATGAAAACGCCATCCTGTGCACGCGCCGCCCGCGCGGGCAGGGCGAAGTCATGCCGTGGCTGATGCATTCGATGATGGTGCACGACGCGCCGGTGCACGACATCTCGTTCGAGACCGACCGCTCGCGCTTCATCGGGCGCGGCAACACCGCCGCCGCGCCGGACGCCATGCTGCAAGAAGGGCCGTTGAGCGGGGCAGAAGGTTCGGTGCTCGATCCGGTGGTGGCGATCCGCTACACCGTCACCCTGCAGCCCGACCAGTTTGCGACGGTGGACATCGTCACCGGCATGACCGAGCAGCGCGAGACCGCGCTGCACCTGATCGACAAATACCAGGACCGCCACATGGCCGACCGCGTGTTCGAACTGGCGTGGACCCACAGCCAGGTGGTGCTGCGCCAGCTGAACGCCAGCGAGGCCGACGCGCAGCTGTACGGCCGCCTCGCCAACTCGGTGATCTACCCGAACGCCGCGCTACGCGCCGACGCCGGCACGCTGATGAAAAACCAGCGCGGCCAGTCCGGCCTGTGGGCGTATGCGATTTCGGGCGACCTGCCGATCGTGCTGCTGCAGATCAAGGACCCGGCCAACATCGAACTGGCGCGCCAGATGGTGCAGGCGCACGCCTACTGGCGTTTGAAAGGGCTGGTGGTGGACCTGGTGATCTGGTACGAAGACCAATCCGGCTACCGCCAGGCCTTGCACGACCAGATCATGGGGCTGATCGCCTCCGGCATCGACGCCCAGGCCATCGACCGCCCGGGCGGCATCTTCGTGCGGCTGGCCGACCAGATCGCCAACGAGGACAGGGTGCTGCTGCAATCGGTGGCGCGCGCCATCATCAGCGACGCGCGCGGCACGCTGGCCGAGCAGATCAAGCGCCCGGCCCCGGCGGCGATGCGCATGTCGCCGCTGCTGGTCGACAACCGCGGCGAGTATGCGGACGCCGGGCCGCACGTGCATCCGGCGCGCGGGCTGGTGCTGGAAAACGGCATCGGCGGCTTCACGCCGGACGGGCGCGAATATGTCATCACCACCAGCGACACCCAGCGCACGCCGGCGCCGTGGTCCAATGTGCTGGCCAATCCGCAGTTTGGCAGCGTGATCTCGGAGAGCGGGCAAGCCTATACATGGCACGAGAACGCGCACGAATTCCGCATCACGCCGTGGCACAACGATCCGGTCAGCGACAGCGGCGGCGAGGCCTTCTACCTGCGCGATGAACAGAGCGGCCAGTTCTGGTCGCCGACCGCCTTGCCGGTGCGCGGCAATGGCGTGTACATCACGCGGCATGGCTTTGGCTACAGCGTGTTCGAGCATATCGAGACTGGTATCCACAGCGAGATGACCACCTTCGTCGCCATCGACGCGCCGCTCAAGTACACCGTGCTCAAGGTGCGCAACGATTCGCTGGTGCAGCGCCGCCTGTCGGTCTTCGGCTATGTCGAGTGGGTGCTGGGCGACATGCGTTCCAAATCGGGCATGCACGTCATTACGGAAGCGGACCCGGTCAGCGGCGCGCTGTTTGCCCGCAACGCCTACAACACGGAGTTCGGCGGCCGCGTGGCCTTCTTCGATTGCGACGCCACGCTGCGCACCGTCAGTGGCGACCGCACGGAATTCATGGGCCGCAACGGCACGCTGGAGGAGCCGGCGGCGCTGCGGCGCGCGCGCCTGTCGGGCAAGATCGGCGCGGGGCTGGACGCTTGCGGCGCGATCCAGGCGCCGTTCGATCTGCTGCCGGGGCAGGAGCGCGAGATCGTGTTCGTGCTGGGCGTGGGCGGACGACGCAATGCCGACGCCAGCAGCCTGGTACAGAAACACCGCAGCGCCGGAGCGGCGCATGAAGCGCTGGCCGCCGTGCACGCGCACTGGAACGAGGTGTTGAGCGCGGTGCGCGTCGAGACGCCGGAGCCGGAGCTGGACGTCCTCGCCAACGGCTGGCTGATGTACCAGACCATCGCCTGCCGCATCTGGGCGCGCAGCGGCTACTACCAGTCGGGCGGCGCGTTCGGTTTCCGCGACCAGCTGCAGGACGCGATGGCCACCATCCACACGCAGCCGCAGCTGCTGCGCGATCAACTGCTGCTCTGCGCCGCGCATCAATTCCTGGAAGGCGATGTGCAGCACTGGTGGCATCCGCCATCGGATCGCGGCGTGCGCACGCACTGCTCGGACGATTATCTCTGGCTGCCGCTGGGCGCATGGCGCTACGTCTCCGCCACCGGCGACAGCGCCGTCCTCGATGAAAGCGTGGCTTATCTGGAAGGCCGCCCGGTCAAGCCGGAAGAGGACTCCTACTACGATTTGCCGGCCCGCTCGGGCGAGCAGGGCACGCTGTACGACCACTGCGTGCGCGCCATCCGCAACGGCCTGCGCTTCGGCCAGCACGGCCTGCCGCTGATCGGCTCCTGCGACTGGAACGACGGCATGGACAAGGTGGGCGAGCATGGCAAAGGGGAGAGCGTGTGGCTGGCCTTCTTCCTGTGCGAAGTGCTGCAGCGCTTCGCCGAGGTGGCGGACTTGCGGCACGACGAGGCGTTCGCCGCCGAGTGCCGCGAACAGGCGCGCAGCATTGCCGCCAACGTCGAGCAAAACGCCTGGGATGGCGAGTGGTATCGCCGCGCCTATTTCGACGACGGCACGCCGCTGGGATCGCACACCAACGAGGAATGCCAGATCGATTCGATTTCGCAAAGCTGGGGCGTGCTGTCTGGCGCCGCCGATCCGGTGCGCGTACGCGGTGCGATGGAGCAGGTCAATCAGCGCCTGGTGCGGCGCGATTCCGGCATCATCCAATTGCTCGATCCGCCGTTCGACAAGGCCGGGCCGAATCCCGGCTACATACGCGGCTACGTGCCGGGCGTGCGCGAGAACGGCGGCCAGTACACGCATGCCGCCATCTGGACCGCGATGGCGTTTGCGCGACTGGGCGAAACCGAACGTGCATGGGAACTGGCGCGCATGATCAATCCGGTGCAGCATGCCGCCACGCCGGAGAAGAGCGCGCGCTACAAGGTCGAACCGTACGTGGTGACGGCCGACGTGTATGCGGTGGCGCCGCACGTGGGGCGCGGCGGCTGGAGCTGGTACACCGGTTCGTCCGGCTGGATGTACCGGCTGCTGCTTGAATCGCTGCTGGGCCTCACGCGCACCGCCACGCACCTCAAGCTGGAGCCGCGCATGCCGCCGGAGTGGAGTGGCTTCAAGCTGACCTACCGCCACGCCGGCACCAGCTACGAAATCCGCGTGGTGCGCAACGGCACGGCGACGCCGCTACTGACGGTGGATGGCGTGCCGCAGCACGACCTGATGATCGAACTGCGGGACAGCGGCGGCGTGCGGCAGGTGGAGCTGCTGCTGCCTGCGCCGCCGCCGGTATCGCCGGCATCGCCGCCAGCCTTAAACGCCTAAGCTCGCGCCGGCGCCCAGCAAGGTCGCCGCGCCCAGCGCGGCGAAGATCAGCGCGGCGATGCCGTGCACCAGTTTGAGCGAGACGCGGTTGGCGATCTTGTCGCCGAAGTACACGGCCGGCACGTTCGCCAGCATCATGCCCAGCGTGGTGCCGCACACCACGGCGACGATGCCGTGATAGCGCGCCGCCAGCGCCACGGTGGCGACCTGCGTCTTGTCGCCCATCTCGGCCAGGAAGAAAGCGATCAGGGTGGTGAGGAACACGCCGTACCTGGCCAGTTCGGCCTCGTCGTCGTCCAGCTTATCGGGCACCAGCGTCCACGCGGCCATCGCCAGGAAGGAGACGCCCAGCACCCAGCGCAGCAGGTCTGGCCCCATCAAACTGGTGATCCAGGCGCCGACGGCGGCGGCAAAGGCGTGGTTGGCAATGGTGGCGACGAAGATACCGGCGACAATCGGCAGCGGGCGGCGGAACCGGGCGGCGAGTACAAAAGCGAGCAGTTGGGTTTTGTCGCCGATTTCTGCGAGGGCGACGATGCCGGTAGAGACGAGGAAGGCTTCCATGATGTATGCGTAAGGTTAGCGGGCCGGATACGAAAAACCAATGACCAAGCGCGGCTCCGGCCCTACATGGCCGCGCAATGATCATGGTCTCGTCAAGCCTTACAGCCACCTGCACCACGGTCTGCGGACCGATTATGTTGACACAGGTTCTTGCGCCGGGGAGGCGCAAGCCGACTACTCCCCAATTACGGCCCGGATTCTAACACATGCCAGAAACATGGCTGTGATATTCTGCTCGGCGATCCAGCAAAACATTGAAAGTAAGACCATGATCAAGAAGACTCTCGCCGCCTTCGTGCTATCCGCATGCATGTCGCTCGCCGCTCACGCCGATCCGCTGAGCTATGCCCGCTACGACCAGGTCCGCACCACCGATTTGCATCTCGACCTGAAAGCAGACTTCAGCCACAAGATCCTGTCCGGCTACGCCGAGCTGACGCTGAACTGGATCGACAAGTCCGCCCGCACGCTGGTGCTGGACACCAATGAACTCAACATCGCCAAGGTGCAGGTGCTGGCCGCCAACGGCAAATGGACCGCCGCCTCCTTCATGCTCGACAAGCTGAATGCCGAGAAGGGCCGCGCGCTGCGCATCGCCCTGCCGTTCCAGCCGCAGAAAGTGCGCGTGTACTACCGCACCGCGCCGTCGGCCGCCGCGCTGCAGTGGATGGCGCCGGAGCAGACCATGTCCGGCAAGCGTCCATTCATGTTCAGCCAGTCGCAGGACATCAACGCCCGCTCGTGGGCGCCGATCCAGGATACGCCTGCCGTGCGCTTCACCTACAGCGCCCGCATTGAAGCACCGGCCGGCCTGCGCGTGGTGATGAGCGCCGAGAACGACCAGCAATCGACCGGCGCCGGCGGCTGGAAATTCAAGATGGCGCAGCCGATTCCATCCTACCTGCTGGCCATCGCCATCGGCGAAATCGAAGTGCGCAACCTCGGCCCGCGCACCGCCGTCTACGCCGAACCGGCGCGCATCGAAGCGGCCGCCTATGAACTGGGCGACACCGAAAAAATGATCGACGCGGCGGAAGGCCTGTACGGCCCGTATCGCTGGGAGCGTTACGACATGATCGTGCTGCCGCCATCGTTCCCGTACGGCGGCATGGAAAATCCGCGCATGACCTTCCTCACGCCGACCATGATCGCCGGCGACCGCAGCCTGAACGACTTGATCGCGCATGAACTGGCGCACTCGTGGTCCGGCAACCTGGTGACCAACGCCTCCTGGAAGTACACCTGGATGAACGAAGGCTTCACCACCTACGTTACCACCCGCATCGTCGAAAAACTGTACGGCGCCGAGTTCGCGCAAATGCAGCAGCAGGTGGAACAGGAGCAGGCGTTGGCATCGCTGGCGACTATCCCGGCAGCCAAGCAGGCATTGGCCACGCGCGGCCCGGACACCGATCCATCGGTCTACGCAGACGGCAGCCTGATTTATCCGAAAGGCGCATGGTTCCTGCACACGCTGGAGCAGCGCGCCGGCCGCGAGCTGTTCGACCCGTTCCTGCGCGGCTGGTTCGACTCGCACGCCTTCCAGTCGGCCACCACCGACGAATTTGTCTCCTACCTGAAGAAAAACCTGCTGGATGCGCATCCGGAATTCATGTCGGCCAGCGAGCTCGATGAATGGCTGTACAGCCCTGGCATTCCCGCCACCGCCAAGCGCGAAGCCTCGCCGCGTTTCGCCGCTGTGGACACGCAGCGCACCGCATGGCTGAAAGGCGAACTGCCAACCGCGCAGCTGAACGCCAAGAGCTGGGTGGCGCTGGAGTGGATGCACTTCCTGAACGACATCGACGGCAAGGCCAGCGCCGCGCAGATGCAGGAACTGGACCAGACCTTCGGCCTGGGCAAGAGCGGCAACAACGAAATCGCCTACCGCTTCTACCTGTCGTCGGTGAAGGCTGGCTACAACGTGCGCGAACCGCTGGAGAAATTCCTGATGAGCGTCGGCCGCCGCCTGTACGTGGTGCCGCTGTACAAAGCGCTGTTGGCCAATCCGAACGAGAAGGACTGGGCCAAGACCTTGTACAGCAAGGCGCGTTCGCACTATCACCCGATCACGCAAGTGGCAGTCGACAAGGCATTCAAGAAGCAATGAAACTGAACCAGACTTTTGTGGCGGCCGCGTTCGCGCTGGCTGCCGTGGGGGCATATGCAGCGCCGGCATTCAATCTCGATGCTGATGCCAACCGGGTATTGAAAACCTTCGACGTGCCGGGCATGGCGGTCGCCATCGTCAAGGATGGCAAGCTGGTGACGGCCAAGGGCTACGGCGTGCGCAAGCTGGGCGAGCCTGCACCGGTGGACGGCAAGACGCTGTTTGAAATCGCCTCCAACTCCAAGGGCTTCACCGCTGCGGGCCTGGCGATGCTGGTCGACGAGGGCAAGCTGGCATGGGACGATCCCGTCACCAAACACCTGCCGGGCTTCCAGATGTACGACTCGTATGTGACCGGCCAGATGACGGTGCGCGACCTGCTGGTGCATCGCAGCGGCCTTGGTCTGGGCGCCGGCGATTTGCTGTGGTGGCCGAGTTCCACCTTCAGCAGTGATGACATCATCGCCAGGCTGCGCTACATCAAGCCGGCCACCAGCTTCCGCGCCAGCTACGCGTATGACAATCTGCTGTACATCGTGGCCGGCAAGATCATCGCCGACAAGGATGGCAAGCCGTGGGGCGAAGCGATGCGCGACCGCATCTTCACGCCGCTGGGCATGAGCGCCACCAACACCAGCGTGGCCGACATGCGCGCCACCAGCGACTACGCTTCGCCGCACAGCAAGATCGGGGAGCAGATCGCCGTCGTGAAGCCGATGCCGGTGCCGAACGCCGGTGGCGCGGTGGGCATCAACACCAACGCCGAAGACATCGCGCGCTGGATGACGGTGCTGCTCAACCAAGGCAAAATGGAGAACGGCAAGCAGCTGTTGAGCGCCAGACAGGCGGCCGAGATGTGGACCGCGCAAACGCCGATGCCCATCCGCGAACCCAAGCCGCCGCTGGCCGCGACCAAGGCCAACTTCTTTGCCTATGGCCTGGGTTTCCAGCTGCGCGACTACAAGGGCCGCAAAGTGGTGCTGCACACCGGCGCGCTGCAAGGCTTTTATTCGCTGGTGCTGATGGTGCCGGAGGAGAAGCTCGGCATCGCCATCCTGACCAATGCGGAGAACAGCCCGGCCATGTCGTCGCTGTACTATCGCATCCTCGATCAGTACCTGAAGGTGCAACCGACTGACTGGATCCAGCTGTATGCGGACCAGGAAGCGGCCGCGCACAAGGAAGAGCTGACGCGCCAGGGCAAGGAGCAGACCGCGCGCGCGGCGGACTCGAAACCGTCGCTGCCGCTGTCGGCCTACGATGGCGAGTATGAGGATGCGTGGTACGGCAAGGTGAGCATCCGCGAGGAGGGCGGCAAGCGCATCATGCGGTTTGCCGGCACGCCGGACCTGAGCGGGGAACTGGAGCACTTCCAGCACGACAGCTTCATCGTGCGCTGGAAAGAGCGCAACTTCAACGCCGACGCCTACGTGACCTTCGCGCTGAATCCGGACGGCAGTATTGAGCGCATGAAGATGGCACCCATCTCCACCGAAACGGATTTCAGCTACGACTTCCGCGACCTGAACTTCACGCCGGTGATGACCAGCCCTTAACCAGCTAGGCCGCGCTCTCGACGCGGTTGCGGCCCTTGTGCTTGGCGCTGTACAGCGCCTGGTCGGCCGCGTGCAGCAGATTGTCCAGCGAGGCCACTGGTCCGCTGGCGCTGGCGACGCCGAAGCTGGCGGTCACCTGCAAGGCGCGGCCGTCAGCCAGTTCGATCGGCGCGTCGGCGATCGCCTTGCGCAGCCGTTCCGCCAGCAGCATGGCCTGCTGCGGGCTGCAGTGCGCCGGCATCACTACAAACTCTTCGCCGCCGTGGCGGGCCACCAGCTCGCCGTCGCGCAGCTGGTCGCGCACCAGCGCCACCACCCGCTTCAACACCAGATCGCCCGCCTCATGGCCGTAGGTATCGTTGACCATCTTGAAATGATCGATATCGAACAGCAGCAATGACTGCGAGGCGTTGCAGTCGTAAGCATGGCGCAGCCGCTTGGCGCCGGCCGAGGTGAAGGCGCGGCGGTTCAGGATGCCGGTCAGGTAGTCGGTATCGGCGCGCAGGCGCAGCTCCTGGATCAGGTGCTGGCGCTCCAGTTCCAGCTGCTGCCGCTCGATGCTGTTGGTGCGCAGCGTGGACAGCGCGCGCAGCATGTCGCCGATTTCATCCTGCCGCGATGAGCCGCTGGGGTCGCGCGAGTAGTCGCCATTTCCCAGCCGGATCACCGCGCGCGTGGCGCGCAACACCGGCACCACCACGCGCCGCCTCACGATCAGGATCAGCAGCGTCAACGCCAGCAGGATGGCCACGCCCGACAGGCTGGCAATCAGCAGTTCATAGCGCGCGTGTTCGTGATCGCGCCCGGCCTGCTCCTGCGCCTCGCGCAGCAGCTCATCGCGCAGCGCCAGGATCGGCGACATGGCCGGCACATAGCGTTGGACGAACTGGCCGGTGTCCAGGCCATAGTCGCGGCCCGCGCGGCTGGCTTGTTCGACCGCCTGCACCAGCCGTTGGCCGGCGCCCAGCGATACCTCGTCCACGCGCGCGATGGCCGCGATCAACTCAGGCGAACTGCCATCGCCAGGCGTGAGCATTTGCTGGCGCAATTGGGTCACGCGGCCACGCAGCGCTTGCAGTTGTGCGTAGTCGGCCTCCGTGAGCGGTTGGCGCATGGCCAGCGCCACCGTCAGCACGGAGCCCTGCCGGCCCGCATACTCGCGCAGCTCGACCGCATAGCGCGCTTTGATCAGCGTGCGGGCGATGCGCGGGTAGGCGCGTTCGGAGGCCAGTGTGTAGCCGGTCACCGCGTCCAGCGCCAGCGGCACCAGCGCAAACATCTGGCCGACCGCGCCGCCCAGCCGCGCTGCCGAGCGTCCGTCCGGCGGCAGCGCGGCCAGTTGGTCGACCGTGGTGCGCGCCGCAGCCAGCGCGCGGTACAGCGGCGCCATCCCCACCGGATGCGGCGCCCCGATGTCAGCCTGCAGTTCGCGTTCCAGTTGCAGCAGCGCCAGGTCGGTGGCGGCCCGCGCCCGCAGCAGCCGCTCCTGCAACGCGGGATCGGCCGGCTGCTGGTCGCCCAGCACGGCGTTGACGGGGCCGCGCTCGTAGGCCAGCTTTTCCGCCGCCACCATCGCGCGCTGCGTCAGGCGCAGCGCCTGCAGACCGGTATTGGTGTGCTCGTAGTGCAGCCAGGCGTCGCGCGTAATGTGGCTCAGCATGCCAATCACCAGCGCCGCCAGCACGGCGGTCGACAGGGTTAGCAGGCGGGTGAGTTTCATGAAAATAGTAGAAGACTTTTACTAGAGGCAATATGCCACAAAGCCTGCTGCTGCGGCTAGTGGCGGGGACAAGATGGTACAATGCCGGCCTCGCGTCGCTGCCGTTGCGTGGACAGGATGCAAAGTTTGAATCATTACTATCGAGGGAAGAAGACGATGCAACGTATTATGCTGCGCTCCAAGCTGCACCGCGTGACGGTGACCCAGGCCGACCTGCACTACGAAGGTTCGTGCGGGATCGACGTCGACCTGCTGGAAGCGGTCGACATCAAGGTCAACGAGCAGATCGAACTGTACAACGTGAACAATGGCGAGCGTTTCGCCACCTACGCCATTCCAGGCAAGCGCGGCAGCGGCGAGATTTCGCTGAACGGCGCGGCGGCCCGCAAGGCGCAGCTGGGCGACCTGCTGATCATCTGCACCTACGGTCCGATGACCGACCAGGAAATCGAGACCTACACGCCGAAAGTGGCGTTCGTGGATGAAAACAACAAGATTACTTCGATGAAGAAATAATCTGCTGTTTCAAGAGGAGGCCCGGCAAACGCTGGGCTTTTTTTTCGCTTACTTGCTGCCGTCCTGGCGCAGCAGCTGCGACATGTACTGCGGCGTGATGCCGAGGAAGGACGCCACCACTTTCTGCGAGATGCGCTGCTCCAGCCCCGGGTACTCGCGGCGGAAGGCGTTCAGGCGGCCCTGCGCCGGCGAGGCGTTCAGGTACAGGCGGCGGCTCTGCTCGATGATGCTGTTCTGCGCCGCCGCGAGGTAGTAGTCGCGCAGCTGGCTGTTCTGCTGGTACACGGCGCTCACTTCGGACCAGTCCAGGCGGTAGCCGTGGATCGCGGTCTCGGCCACCACAAAATTCAACGCCGGTTCGGCATCGCGCGAACGCAGCAAGTCGTCATGCGCGGCCACCGGCTCGCCGTCGGTCTGGAAGTGCAGCGTGACTTCGTTGCCGGACTCGGTGATGAAGCCGGTACGCGCCACGCCGCTGTGCAGCCAGTGCACATACTGTGCCGGCACGCCGATGCGCTGCAGGAACTCGCCCTTGCGCAGGCTGAAGGGCGTGGCCAGCGGCGCCAACAGGCGCGACGCTTCATCGTACAGTTCGGGCGTCACGCCGTAGCGGCGGGACACGGCTTCGCGGTATTTCGCGCGGTGTTCTAGGAATGCGTTGCTCATACTCAGTGGTTTAGGAGTGCGGTAGGAGTGCGGATGGCCGAATCAGCAATGTTGTATTTTAAATCCTGCTATGTAAACGGCCGTACAAGTGTAATTCGAAAGTGTAAACGTTTTCACACCGAAAGGTGCAATATTTGTTGCAGATTAGAATGAAAATTAAAATATATTTCAAACTTCAAGAAGTTGAAGAGCTCCCCGCCGCCGCTGGATCGCGCTAATATTGAAGCACAATTCGATACAGGAGACCGGCATGAAGATTTCTGATCTCAGCATTGGTAGGCGGATGTCGTTTGGCTTCACCATCATCCTCGCCATTCTTGTCCTGAACACCGGCCTCGGGATTTATCGATTGCAGGGCGTGGCCGAATCCACGCGCGCGATGATGGCGCAGCCGCTGACCAAGGAGCGCCTGATCTCCGACTGGTATCGCATGGTGTACTCCGGCATCCGCCGCACCACGGCCGTGGCCAAGAGCGCCGATCCCTCGCTGGCCACCTTCTTCGCCGAAGAAGCCAAGACCGCCACCGCCTACTCGCAAAGCCTGATCAAGAAAATCGAAGAGCTGTCCAACGAGGGCGACAAAAAGCTCATGGAAGAGCTGGTGGAAACCCGCAAGATCTACGTCACCTCGCGCGACGGCCTGATGAAAGCCAAGGCCGCCGGCGACGCCGCCGAAGCCACGCGCCTGCTGGAACAAGTGTACTTGCCGTCGTCGAAAGTGTACGAGGGCATGCTGCAGCGCATCCTCGACCACCAGCGCAAGCAGATCGACGCCGCCGCCGAGAAGATCGAGCAGGTGGCCGAGAGCAGCCGCAACCAGCTGGCCTTGCTGGCGGTGCTGGTAATCGGCTTTGGCGTCAGCTTCGCGTGGTGGCTGACCACCGGCATCACCCGTCCCATCAATGAAGCGGTGGCGCTGGCCGAGTGCGTGGCCGAGGGCGATCTGGTCGACCACAGCCATCGCGGCCCCGCCGACTTCAGCCAGGACGAGCCGGGCAAGCTGCTGCATGCCCTGAACCGCATGTCGTCCAGCCTGGTGCGCATCGTCAGCGATGTGCGCAGCGGTACCGACACCATCGCCACCGCGTCGTCGCAAATCGCCTCGGGCAATCTCGACCTGTCGTCGCGCACCGAACAGCAAGCCAGCTCGCTGGAGGAAACCGCGTCGTCGATGGAAGAGCTGACCAGCACCGTCAAGCAGAACGCCGAGAACGCGCGCCAGGCCAACCAGCTGGCGGCCAGCGCGGCCGAGGTGGCGCAGCGCGGCGGCGCCGTGGTGTCGGACGTGGTGCAGACGATGGCCTCGATCGACGCCTCGTCGAAGAAGATCGTCGACATCATCGGCGTGATCGACGGCATCGCCTTTCAAACCAATATCCTCGCGCTGAACGCGGCGGTGGAAGCGGCGCGCGCCGGCGAGCAGGGACGCGGCTTCGCGGTGGTGGCGTCCGAGGTGCGCAGTCTGGCGCAGCGCTCGGCCAGCGCCGCCAAGGAGATCAAGCAGCTGATCGACGATTCGGTCGGCAAGGTGGAAGCCGGCACGCGGCTGGTGGGCCAGGCCGGCAGCACGATGGACGAGGTGGTGGCCAGCATCCGCCGCGTCACCGCCATCGTCGGCGAGATCAGCAACGCCAGCGTCGAGCAGACCCACGGTATCGAACAAATCAACCTCGCCATCTCGCAGATGGATCACGTGACGCAGCAGAACGCGGCGCTGGTGGAGCAGGCCGCCGCCGCCGCCGGCTCGATGCAAGAGCAAGCTGGCAAGCTTGCCGAAGCGGTAAGCATTTTTAAACTAGACGAGACCGCGCCGCAGTTGCGCGCAAGCTCGCGCGCTCTTCTCGCTTAGTCAATCAAGTGGATGAAGAAGGTGTGCATGATGCAGTTGCGCAACAACCTTCTGAAAAGATGCATTTAATTGAAAACAAAAGCAGCCCTGTAACGGTGGGGCTCTCCGCAAGACGTGTTCAGATTTATTAACTTGCGCGAGGGCCATTTGTGGCCGCTGGCCCATGAAACTACAGCTACAATGAATTTCCCCGTCACGCTCTGGTGCGGCGGGATTTTGGAGACTAAAACGGAGTGGCATCCAGTGAATAAACAAAGCATTGCAAATAGCAAAATGCTAGTGCCCTTCGGCTTCGCCGCTGCGGGCGCGTTGGGAACCGTGGTGGCCGGTTGGAGCGCTTACGGATGGTACACGCTGATCTGGGCCACGCTGTTGCTGGGCGCCGCCGCGTGGCTGACGCGCGATGCGGGCTTCGGCACGGTTAGCGCTACCGGCGACAATGCCATGATCGATAACTACCTGGCGGCGCGCGAACGCTTCGGCGACGCCGTGCTGCCGGTGTGGTGCCGCCACATTGAAAACTCGCGCACGCAGATGGAGGAAGCGGTGTCCGACCTGGCCGGGCGCTTCTCCAGCATCGTCGACAAGCTCGACAACGCGGTGCACGTTTCCAGCGCCGACTGCGCCGGCGGCGCCTCCATCACCGACGTCTTCAGCCACAGCGAAACACGGCTCGGTTCGGTGGTCACCTCGATGAAATCGGCCATGACTTCCAAGCAGGCCATGCTGGCGCAGATCAAGGACCTGGAACGCTTCACGCGCGAACTGCGCGGCATGGCCGAAGGCGTGGCCAGCATCGCTGCCCAGACCAACCTGCTGGCGCTGAACGCGGCGATCGAGGCGGCGCGCGCCGGCCCCGCCGGACGCGGCTTCGCGGTGGTGGCGCAGGAAGTGCGCCAGCTGTCGATGCGCTCGGCCGAAACCGGCAAGGAAATCACCAACCGCGTCGGCCTGATCAGCAGCGCCATCCTGGCCGCCAGCCAGGCCGCCGACCAGTCGAGCGAAGCGGAAGACAAATCGATGCAGTCGGCCGAAGGCATGATCGAGGCGGTGCTCAGCGAATTCCGCCAGATCACCGATGCGCTGGTCGAGCAGTCGGAACAGCTCAAGCAGAACAGCGTCGGCATCCAGGGCGAAGTGGGTGAGGCGCTGGTGCAACTGCAATTCCAGGACCGCGTCAGCCAGGTGATGGCGCACGTGCGCGAAAACATGGAGCGCCTGCTGCCGCTGCTGGCCGAGAACCGCGAGCGCTATAACGACAGCGGCGTGCTGGAGCCGCTCGATCCGGACCGGCTGATGCACGAACTGCAAAAGACGTATGCGATGGCGGAAGAACACGCCGTCCACAGCGGCGCCCGCCTTGCGGCCCCGGCCGCGGCGGAAGCCGATGAAATCACTTTTTTCTGAAGGTAGGTAGAACATGGCAAAAACCATTATGGTGGTCGACGATTCGGCCTCCTTGCGTCAGGTGGTCGGCATTGCGCTCAAGGGCGCGGGCTACGATGTGATCGAAGGCCGTGACGGCATGGACGCGCTGTCCAAGTGCACCGGCCAGAAAATCCATCTGGTGGTGTGCGACGTCAACATGCCGAATATGGACGGCATCACCTTCGTCAAGGAATTCAAGCAGCTGCCGCTGTACAAGTTCACCCCGGTCATCATGCTGACCACCGAGTCGGCCGAAGGCAAGAAGGAAGAGGGCAAGGCGGCCGGCGCCAAGGCGTGGGTGGTCAAGCCCTTCAAGCCGGAAGTGCTGCTGGGCGCCGTTGCCAAACTGGTCCTGCCATAATTCACGGAGGCGGCGATGGCTGAGGATGTCACCCGGATTACGCTGGACGGCGAGCTGACCATTTACCGCGCCGCCGATTTGAAAGTCACCGTGCTCGATGCGCTGCGCAAGACGCGCGTGCTGGAGATCGACCTGTCCGGCGTCACCGAGCTGGATACGGCCGGCCTGCAGGTGCTGATGCTGGCCAAGCAGACCGCCACCGCCGACCAGCGCGAGCTGCGCCTGTTGCAGCACAGCCCGGCGGTGGTGGAAATTTTCGAGATGCTCGACCTGGTCGCCTTCTTCGGCGACGCCGTGCTGATCCACGCCTGAATGAGGGAGTGCCCATGAATCTGGACGAAGCGCTACAGACATTCATCGCCGAGAGCCGCGAACTGCTGGAAGAAATGGAGAACGCGCTGCTCAACGTCGACCTCGCGGGCGACCAGGACGAGGCCATCAACGCCATCTTCCGCGCCGCCCACACCATCAAGGGGTCGGCCGGTTTGTTCAGCCTCGACCACATGGTCGGCTTCACCCATGTGGTGGAAAGCCTGCTCGACAAGGTGCGCGACGGCAGCGTCAAGCTCAACGATGAAATGGTGGTGCTGCTGCTGTCGTGCTGCGACTACCTGACCGGCATGGTGAACGGCCTGGTGGCCGGCCAGCACGAACAAGATCCCGATACCGCACCGGAAGGCGAGATGCTGAAGCAGCAGCTGCAACGCCACATGGATGGCGAAGGCGCGGCGGCCATCCCATCGATGCCGGTGCTGCATGCCGAGCCGGACGTGGAGCGCATCGACAAGGAACGTCTGGAGCAACTGAGCAGCGACTACTGGCACATTTCGCTGCGCTTCGGCCGCATCGTGCTGCAAAACGGCATGGACCCGATCGCCTTCCTGCGCTACTTGTCCAAGCTGGGCCGCATCGTCGGCATCGCCACCATCCCGGACGCGCTGCCGCCGGCCGAGGACATGGATGCGGAGTTGTGCTACCTCGGTTTTGAAATCGCCTTCGACAGCACGGCCGACCGCGACGCCATCGCCGGCGTGTTCGAGTTCGTGCAGGAAGACTGCGAGATCCGCATCATCCCGCCGCACAGCAAGGTGTCCGAATATGTGAACCTGATCCGCGCCTTGCCGGAGCAGGCCGCGCGGCTCGGGGAAATTTTGATTCGTTGCGGCAGCGTGACCCAGCAGGAGCTGGACGGCGCGCTGCACCAGCAATCGCACCAGGACGAAGACGCGCCGGCGCAGCAGCTGGGCAGCATCCTGGTCGGCGCCGGCAATGTGCCGCCGGTGGTGGTGGAAGCGGCGCTGGCCAAGCAGAAGCAGGTCAGCGAGCAAAAGGCGCAGGAGAGCCGTTCGATTCGCGTCGACTCCGACAAGCTCGATAAATTGATCGACCTGGTGGGCGAACTGATTATCGCCGGCGCGCGCGCCAGCATGATCGGCCAGCACATCCAGAACACCGAACTGCTCGAATGTACCTCCACCCTGACCGGGCTGGTGGAAGACGTGCGCGACGCCGCGCTCGAGCTGCGCATGGTCAAGATCGGCGCCACCTTCAACCGCTTCCAGCGCGTGGTGCACGATGTGGCGCGCGAGCTGGGCAAGGACATCGGCCTGATCGTCGACGGCGAGGATTCGGAACTCGACAAGACCGTGGTGGAGAAAATCGGCGACCCGCTGATGCACCTGGTGCGCAACGCGATGGACCACGGCATCGAGCCGGCCGAGGTGCGCATCGCCGCCGGCAAGTCGGCCAAGGGCATGATCAAGCTCAACGCCTTCCACGAATCGGGCAGCATTGTGATCGAGGTCAGCGACGACGGCGGCGGCCTGCGCAAGGAAAAAATCCTGGCCAAGGCGATCGAGCGCGGGCTGGTGGACCCGGAGCGCAAGCTGACCGACAGCGAAATCTACAACCTGATTTTCGAAGCCGGTTTTTCCACCGCCGAGAAGATCACCAACCTGTCCGGGCGCGGCGTCGGCATGGACGTGGTCAAGCGCAACATCCAGGCGCTGCGCGGCAGCGTCGACGTCGGCAGCCGCGAAGGACAGGGCACCACGGTGACCGTGCGCTTGCCGCTGACGCTGGCCATCATCGACGGCTTCCTGGTGCAGGTCGGCTCCTCGGTGTTTGTGGTGCCGCTCGACATGATCGAGGAATGCATCGAGTACGCCACCGAGCCGGGGCAGGACTACACCAACCTGCGCGGCCAGGTGCTGCCGCTGGTGCGCTTGCGCGAGCTGTTCCGCATTGACGGCGTCGCCACGCGGCGCGAGAGCATCGTGGTGCTGAAGTTCGGCACCCACCGCGCCGGCCTGGTGGTGGACACCTTGCTGGGAGAATTCCAGACCGTGATCAAGCCATTGAGCCCGATGTTCAGCGAAGTCAAATGCATCAGCGGTTCCACCATCCTGGGCAGCGGTGAAGTGGCGCTGATCCTGGACGTGGCCGCGCTGATGAACACCGTCGGCGGCAAGGGTGCCGTGGCCCTGGCCGCATAGCCGAATATACGAGGACAATTATGAGTGCCGCAATCGACGCCAATGTAGTGACTTACGGGAGCAGCGCCATCGTCGCCTTGCAAAGCGGCGCCGCGCTGCCAAGCCAGTTCCTGACCTTCATGCTGGGCGAGGAGCAGTATGCGGTCGGCATCCTGCACATCAAGGAAATCATCGAATACGGCAGCCTGGCCACGGTGCCGATGATGCCGGACTGCGTGCGCGGCGTGATCAACCTGCGCGGCGCGGTGGTGCCGGTGATGGATTTGTCGGCCCGCTTCGGCCGCGCGCAAAGCACCATCGGCAAGCGCAGCTGCATCGTCATCGTCGAAACCGAGGGCGGGGACGGCGACGGCAAGCAGGTGCTGGGCATGTTGGTGGACGCGGTCAACGCGGTGGTGGAAATCGCCGCCGCCGACATCGAACCGGCGCCGTCGTTCGGCACCCGCATCCGGCCCGACTTCATCGCCGGCATGGGCAAGCTCGTGGACAAAAATCGCGGCCGCTTCGTGATCCTGCTCGATATCGAGCGCGTGCTGTCGAGCGAGGAAATCGTCGAGATGGCGCGCGGCAGCGCCGCCGTGGCCACTGCCTGAGCGAGGTGAGGTCCAATGCCTGTCACCATGATCACCGAGCGCGAGTTCACGCAGTTCCAGCGCTTCATCTACGATGCGGCGGGCATCACTATGGCCAACGGCAAGCAGGCGCTGGTCAGCGGCCGGCTGGCCAAGCGGCTGGCGCATTACCAGCTCAGTAGCTACGGCGATTACCTCAAGCTGCTGGAAAGCCGTAGCGAGCCGGCCGAGCTGCAAATGGCGGTCGACCTGCTGACCACCAACGAGACTTACTTTTTCCGCGAACCCAAGCACTTCGCGCTGCTGCGCGACCTGGCGCAGGACGCGCGCGACAAGAACCGCGGCCTGCGGGTATGGAGCGCCGCCAGTTCCAGCGGCGAGGAACCGTACAGCATCGCGATGGTGCTGGCCGACGTGATGGGCGAGGACGCGGCGTGGGAAGTGCTGGGCACCGACATCAGCACCCGCGTGCTGGCCAGCGCGCGCCGTGGCCACTACCCGATGGAGCGCGCCAGCCAGATGCCGCAGGCTTACCTCAAGCGCTTCTGCCTCAAGGGCCAGGGCAGCGAGGCCGGCACCATGCTGATCGAGCGCAGCCTGCGCCAGCGGGTGCAGTTCCAGCACCTGAACCTGAATGCGCCGCTGCCCAAGATCGGCCAGTTCGACGTGATCTTCCTGCGCAATGTGATGATTTACTTCAGCCTGGAGACCAAGCGCCAGGTGGTGGCGCGGCTGCTGGCGCAACTGCGTTCCGGCGGCCATTTCCTGATCGGCCATTCGGAGACGCTGAATGACATCAACGACACGGTGATCGCGGTCGCCCCTTCGATTTACCGCAAGCCATGAGCGACAAACTGATCGACATTTTCCTGATGCCCGGCGAGTACTTCGTCGGCGATGCGCAATACCGCGTGCGCACGCTGCTGGGATCGTGTGTGTCGATCACGCTGTGGCATCCGGCCATGCGCATAGGCGCCATGTCGCACTTCCTGCTGCCGGGCCACGGCCGGCGCAGGGCCGACCGTCCGTCCGACAAGCCGGGCATGTACGGCGCCGACGCCATGCAGCTGCTGGTGGACGGCATGGCGCAGCGGGGCGTGCCGCTGGCCCAGTGCCAGGGCAAGATTTTCGGCGGCGGCGCCATGTTCCCGCGCAGCGCCAAGGTGCGCGACATCGGCACCCAGAACGGCGACTATGCGCGTAGCATGTTGCAGCAGCACGGCATACACGTGGTGTCCGAAAGCCTGTTCGGCGAAGGCCACCGTCATTTGATTTTCACCATCCGCAGCGGTGAGGTGTTGAGCCGGCAGGTTCCGCCAGAACCCGGATGGAGCAACGCAGGAGCCAAGAGCGCATGAATCCCATCAAGGTCATGATCGTCGACGATTCCGCCGTGGTGCGGCAGGTGCTGAGCGGCCTGCTGAACGCGGCGCCCGGCATCACCGTCACCCACGCGGTGGCCAATCCCTTGCTGGCGATGGAGCGCATGAAGAACCAGTGGCCGGACGTGCTGGTGCTGGACGTGGAAATGCCGAAGATGGATGGCATCACCTTCCTGCGCAAGCTGATGGCCGAACGGCCGACGCCAGTGGTGATCTGCTCGACCCTGACCGAGAAGGGCGCACAAACCTCGGTGGAGGCGCTGACGGCCGGCGCGGTGGCCATCATCACCAAGCCGCGCCTGGATCTCAAGCAGTTCCTGCACGATAGCTCGGACGAGCTGGTGTCGGCGGTGCGCGCTGCCGCTGGCGCCCGCGTCGGCAAGCTGGCCAACCGGCCGGCGCCGCCGCCGGTCACCGCCAAGCTCAACGCCGACGCCGTCCTGCCGCCGGAAACTGTGCGGCCGATGACCGCCACCACCGAGCGCGTGGTGGCGATTGGCACCTCCACCGGCGGCACCCAGGCACTGGAGGAAGTGCTGACCTCCCTGCCGCGCGTGTCGCCCGGCATCGTGGTAGTGCAGCACATGCCGGAAAAATTCACCGCCGCTTTCGCCGCGCGGCTCGACAGCGTGTGCGAGGTGAGGGTCAAGGAGGCGGCCAATAACGATCGCGTGCTGCAAGGCCAGGTGCTGATCGCGCCCGGCGGCAAGCACATGCTGCTGCGCCGCACCGGCGCGCAGTATTTTGTCGAGGTGGTGGATGGGCCGCTGGTCAATCGCCACCGGCCGTCGGTCGATGTGCTGTTCCGTTCCGCCGCGCGCGCGGCCGGCGCCAACGCGCTGGGCGTGATCATGACCGGCATGGGCGATGATGGCGCCGCCGGCCTGCTGGAAATGCTGAAGGCCGGCGCCCGCACCGTGGCGCAGGATGAAGCCAGCTGCGTGGTGTACGGCATGCCGAAGGAAGCGGTGAAAAAAGGCGCGGTCGAGAAATCGGTGCCGCTGAACGCGATCTATCGCGAAATCCTGCAGCAGCTGCAATACTGAACATGATGAATACCACGCCCGCCGCCGTTGCAGCAGAAGAGGCAGAAGCCGCCCCCGCGTGGACCGGCCGCCGCGTGCTGGTGGTGGAAGACAGCGTGGTGCAGCGCGGCTACCTGGTCGGCCTGCTGCGCCAGCTGAACTTCGGCGAAGTGCTGGAAGCGGGCGACGGCAACGAAGCCTTGCGCGTGCTGGAACAGCAGGAGCAGCCGCTGTACCTGGTGCTGACCGATCTCGAGATGCCAGGCATGGACGGCATCGAACTGACATGCCAGCTGCGCGAGCGGCGCCTGACGGAAAACCTGATCGTGGTCAGCGCGCGTGATCCACGCCTGCTGGAAATCATCGAGAGCATGGCGTGCGAGGATGCCTCCATCGGCCTGCTGGGCACCTTGCTCAAGCCGGTGCAGCTCGATTCGCTGACGCAGCTGCTGTGCAAGGCCAGCGGCCGCGGCGCCGGTTGCGCGCCGCCGGTGTCGCAGTCGCTGCCACCGCAAGCCTCGCTGGAACAACTGGCGCAGGCGCTGACGCGGCGCGAATTCGTGCCGTGGTTCCAGCCCAAGATCGCCATGCAGAACGGCCACCTGAAAGGCCTGGAAGCGCTGGCGCGCTGGAAGCATCCGCAGCGCGGCCTGCTGTCGCCGGCACACTTCATCGATACGCTGGAAGGTCATCCCATCATGGCCGACTTCACGCTGGACCTGGTGCAGCAGGTGCTCGACCGCATCATCGACTGGCAGGCGCACGGCTTGCCGCCGCTGACGGTGTCGATCAACCTGTCGGCCGACAACCTGGCCGACCGCAGCTTCATCGACCGCCTGATGGCGCGGGTATCGAAGTCCGGCGTGTCGCCCTCGGTGCTGGTGTGGGAGGTGACCGAGACCAGCGTGATGCGCCAGCTGTCGCAGGCCTTGACCAATATGGGCCGGCTGCGGCTGGCCGGCTACGGGCTGGCGATGGACGATTTCGGCATCGGCTATTCGTCCATGCAGCAGTTCGCGCGCTGCCCGTTCACGGAATTGAAGATCGACCGCGCCTTCGTCAACGGCGCGGCGCAATGGCCGAATCGCCACATGGTGCTGAAAAGTGCGCTCGACCTGGGCCAGAGCCTGGGCGTGGCCACGGTGGCCGAAGGGGTGGAAACGGTGGAAGACTGGAAGCTGTTGCGCGACCTCGGTTGCGACATGGCACAGGGGTACTTGCTGGCCAAGCCCATGCCCGCTGAAGAGCTGGTGGGGTGGATCCGGCAGGACAGGCGCAGATTGCGTGCGCTGGCAGGCGAGGAATAAACATAACTAAAGCTAGAGGGGATTTTAATGCTGTCGACATTGCAGGTACGGACCAAGATTTTGATTTTGCTGGGGGTAGCGGTCGCCGCGCTGGTGACGGTGGTGCTGATCGCCTTTGCCGGCATGAAGACGCAGGGGCTGATGCTGGCTGAAATCGGCGCCAACCGGCTGCCGTCGGTGCAGACGCTGCTCACCATCAGCGAGGCGCAGACGGCGGTGCGTTCGGCCAGCCGCGCCATCGACGCCATGTCGAGCACCCCGGAGGACGTCAGCGGCATCGCCCACGAGATCAAGCGCAAGCAGGAAGCCTGGGCCCGCGCCGACAAGGCCTGGAAGATCTACGATCCGCTGCCGCAAGAGCCGGAAGAGGAGAAAGTGTGGAATGTCTTCGTCAAGCAGTGGGATGCGTGGAAGCAGCGCGACATGCAGATCAGCGAGCTTGGCAACCAGATCACGCGCGCCGAACCGGCCAAGCGCAAGGAACTGTTCCTGACGCTGCACGCCACGCTGAAGGACAACAGCGCCGCCTTCCGCGAGGCCGAGGAAAGCCTGAACAAGCTGGTGGAGCTGAACGTCGGCTACGGCAACGACGCGGTCCGTCACGCGGATGAGTCGTCGGCCAAGGCCATGAACACCATGTACCTGGCGTCCGGCGTGGCGCTGGCGCTGCTGGTGGCGATTGGCCTGGTGATCCTGGCCGGCATCATGAAACAGCTGGGCGGCGATCCATCGTATGCGGCCGAGATCGTGCGCCAGGTGGCCGACGGCGACCTGCGCGTTGATGTCGACGTCAAGCCTGGCGATACCAGCAGCCTGCTGGCGGCAATGAAGGGTATGATCGAGAAGTTGTCGCACGTGGTGCAGGAAGTGAACAACGGCGCCGAAGCGCTGGCCTCGGCCTCGGAAGAGGTGAGCGCTACCGCGCAGTCGCTGTCGCAGGCGGCCAGCGAGCAGGCCGCCGGCACTGAAGAGACCAGCGCCTCGGTTGAGCAGATGACGGCCTCGATTGCGCAAAACACCGAGAACGCCAAGGTCACCGACGGCATCGCCAGCAAGGCGGCGGTGGAAGCGCAGGAAGGCGGCGAGGCGGTCAAGTCGACCGTGGCGGCGATGCAGCAGATCGCCAAGAAGATCAGCATCATCGACGACATCGCTTACCAGACCAATCTGCTGGCGCTGAACGCGGCGATCGAAGCGGCGCGCGCCGGCGAGCATGGCAAGGGCTTCGCGGTGGTGGCGGCCGAGGTGCGCAAGCTGGCCGAACGCAGCCAGGTGGCGGCGCAGGAAATTGAACAAGTGGCGTCCAGCAGTGTCGAACTGGCGGAGAAGGCCGGCCAGCTGCTCGGTGAGATGGTGCCGAACATCCGCCGCACCTCCAACCTGGTGCAGGAAATCACGGCGGCGTCGGAAGAGCAGTCGGCCGGCGTCGGCCAGATCAACGCGGCGGTCACGCAGCTGAGCCAGACCACCCAGCAGAACGCCTCGAGCTCGGAAGAACTGGCGGCGACGGCGGAAGAGATGAGCAGCCAGGCGGAACAGCTGCAGCAGACCATGTCCTTCTTCAAGCTGGCCGGTTCCTCGTCGCTCACGCGGGCACCGGTGATCCCGGCCCGCAAGCCGCCGCGCGGCCGCACGCCGGTGAGTGCGCTGAGCAGCCGCCGCATGAGCGAGATGAACGAACCGGATGAGTCGCACTTCGTCAAATTCTAAGCGAGGCTGGTGATGAGCACCTTGACCGTAGTTGACACGCCGCCGGCGCCGTTGCCGGTGTCGTCCCAGTACCTGAGCTTCATGCTGGGGCAGGATATGTTTGCGATGGGGATCCTGTCGGTGCGCGAGATCCTCGAGTACGCGGGCGTGACGCCGGTGCCGCAGATGCCGCCGTCGATCTGCGGCGTGATCAACCTGCGCGGCACGGCGGTGCCGGTGCTGGACCTGGCGCGGCGGCTCGAACGCGAGACGTCCGCCATCAGCAAGCGCACCTGCATCATCGTGGTCGAGGTGGAAGTCGAAGAGGGGCCGTTCGTGATCGGCATCCTGGTCGACGCGGTCAACGCGGTGCTCGACATCCCCGGCGGCGACATCGAGCCGGCGCCACGCTTCGGCGCGGTGAAAGCCGATCTGCTGAACGGCATCGGCAAGGTCAATGGGCGCTTCATCTTGCTGCTCAATGTGCAGCACGTGGTATCGACGTTACATCTGCAGGAGTTCGTCGCGCAAATCCCTTAGGAGACATCATGTTCGCAAACGTTACCGTCCGCACCAAGATCCTGACGCTGCTGGGCGTCGCCGTGCTGGCATTGCTGGTGGTGGTCCTGATTGCCTTTATGGGCCTGAAGAAGCAAGGCGAGATGCTGGCTGAAATAGGCCGCAACCGCATGCCGTCGGTGCAGTCGCTGATGAGTATGAACGAGGCCAAGACCGGCATCCGCTCCGCCAACCGGGCTGCCGACGCGACCGCCATGTTCCCCGAGAACACAGCGGAAATCACCCAGCAGATCAAGCGCCGCAACGAGTTGTTCGAGCAGATCGACAAGGCCTGGAAGATCTACGAACCGCTGCCGCAAACGCCGGAGGAGGCGGCGGTGTGGAAGGTCTTCGTCAAGGGCTGGGATGCGTGGAAGGCCAAGAACAACGAATTCGGCAACATCCTGACGCAGATCCAGAACGCCGAAGCCGGCAAGCGCAAGGAGCTGTTCGTCGCGCTGCATAACAACCTGGTCGAGAACCGCAACAACTTCCACGAGGTGGAAACCAATCTGGAAAAGCTGGTCGACATGAACGCCAAGTACGGCGACGACGCCGTCAAGGAAGCCGACGCCGCCTCGGCCGCCGCCACCTCGCGGATGTACACCGCATCCAGTGCGGCGCTGCTGGTGCTGGTGGCTTTGGGCCTGCTGATCCTGCGCGACATCATGAAGCAGCTGGGCGGCGACCCGGCCTACGCGGCCGACATCGTGCGCCAGGTGGCGGATGGCGACCTGCGGGTCGAGGTGGCACTCAAGGCAGGCGACAGTAGCAGCCTGCTGGCGGCCATGAAAGGCATGATCGACAAACTGTCGCAGGTGGTGGATGAGGTGAACAACGGCGCCGAGGCGCTGGCCTCGGCCTCGGAAGAGGTGAGCGCCACCGCGCAGTCGCTGTCGCAGGCCGCCAGCGAGCAGGCTGCGGGCACCGAGCAGACCAGCGCCTCGGTCGAACAGATGACGGCTTCCATCGCGCAGAACACAGAGAACGCCAAGGTCACCGACGGCATCGCCAGCAAGGCGGCGCTGGAAGCGCAGGAAGGCGGCGAGGCGGTCAAGTCGACCGTGGCGGCGATGCAGCAGATCGCCAAGAAAATCAGCATCATCGACGATATCGCGTACCAGACCAACCTGCTGGCGCTGAACGCGGCGATCGAGGCGGCGCGCGCCGGCGAGCATGGCAAGGGCTTCGCGGTGGTGGCGGCCGAGGTGCGCAAGCTGGCCGAACGCAGCCAGGTGGCGGCGCAGGAAATCGAGCAGGTCGCCAGCAGCAGCGTGGAGCTGGCCGAGAAGGCCGGCCGCCTGCTGGACGCGATGGTGCCCAACATCCGCCGCACCTCCAACCTGGTGCAGGAGATTACCGCGTCGTCGGAAGAGCAATCGTCGGGCGTGGGGCAGATCAACGCGGCGGTCACGCAGCTGAGCCAGACCACCCAGCAGAATGCATCGAGTTCGGAAGAACTGGCGGCGACGGCGGAAGAGATGAGCGGCCAGGCGGAGCAACTGCAGCAGACCATGTCCTTCTTCCGCCTGTCCGGTTCCCTGCACAAACCGGCGACGCAGACGCAGGGGCCGGCGCGGCGCAAGCCCGGCAAGCCGGCTCGCCTGAGCAATAACTTCGCCAGCCGGCGCATGCCGGAAATGAGCGATCCGGACGAAACCAACTTCGTCAAGTTCTGAGGATGCGCCGTGTGCCGCGCCGTGCTGCTTCTGGTCTTGCTGCTGGCAGCGGCGCTGGCGCCGGCGCGCGAGCCGCTGCGCATCATCGCCTCGGGCATACCGCCGCTGAGTTTCACGCGCGACGGTGCCATTACTGGGTATTGCGTGGAACTGATCCGCGAACTGCAGCGCCGCGTCGGCGATACCACGCACATTGAACTGATGCCGTGGGCGCGCGCCTACCGCATGGGCATGGACGGCGCCAACGTGGTCCTGCTGTGCCCCAAGCGCACGCCGGAGCGCGAGCCGCGCTTCAAGTGGGTCGGGCCGGTGCTGGAATCGGAAAGCATGTTCTACGCGTTGCGCCGTTCGCGCATCCACCTGTCGTCGCTGAACGAGGCACGCGCGCTGGAGGGCATTCTGGTGCCGCGCGATTTCTACTCCTACCAATACCTGCGCGACGCCGGCTTTACCAATCTCGAACCGGTGAACTCATCGCAAACCATGCTGGCCATGCTGCTGGCGGGCCGCCGTCCGGTGATGGTACTGGACCGCGAGCAGTTGCCGGCGCTGCTGGAACAGGCCGGGGCCGACGCAGACCAGGTGGAGCCGGTGCTGAAACTGATGAGTATCCAAAGCTACTTCACATTCGCGCTCGACGCGCCGGACAGCCAGGTGGCACAATGGCAGCAAGCGCTGGACAGGATGAAGCGCGACGGCGCGCTGGCGCGCCTGCAGCGCCAGTGGTTCCCGGACGGAACCGCGCTGCTGCCGCGCCGCTAACCCCTTGGTGAGAAGGATGAGCAATGCGCTGTAGAACCTGGGCCGTGGCGCTGCTGCTGGCAATATCGGCGGCGCCGCTGCCTGCGACGGCGGCCCAGGGGCCGCTGCGCATTCTTGGCGCCGATGCCGCGCCGCTGTTCTTCCAGCGCGACGGCGTGATTAGCGGCTTTTGCGCCGAAGTGGTCAAGGACATCCAGCGCCGCATCGGCGACCGTGCACCGCTGCAGGTGGTGCCGTGGGTACGCGCCTACCGCACCGCGCTGGCTGGCGAGAACGTGGTGCTGGCCTGCCCCAAGCGCACGCCGTCGCGCGAGACGCTCTTCAAGTGGGTAGGGCCGTTGCTGGAAACGCACACCCACCTGTACGCGCTGCGCAGCGCCGGCCTGCATCTGCAAGCGCTGGACGATGCGCGCAAACTGGACGGCATCCTGCTGCCGCGCGAGTTCTACTCCTACGAATATCTGGCCGCCGCCGGCTTCACCAACCTGGAGCCGGTCGGCACCGCGCGCGTGATGCTGACCATGCTGCTGGCCGGGCGCCGGCAGGCGATGGTGACCGACCAGGAGCAACTGGACACCCTGCTGAAACAGGCCGGGGTAGCGGCCGATACCGTGGTGCCGCTGCTGCCCCTGATGAGCACCCAGAGCTACCTGACCTTTCCGCCCGACGCCCCCGAAGCGCAAGTGGCGCGCTGGCGGCAGGCGCTGGACGCGATGAAGCGGGACGGCACTTTTGCGCGCCTTCAGAAACAATGGCTGCACCGTTAGTATTGGTGAGAATTGCGGCGGAATATAGGTTCACAATGGCATGGAGGAGGATACGCCATGCTCAGTCAAATGAAGATGGAGACCCGGCTGCATGCGGGGTTCGGCGGCATCGTGCTGCTGGTGGTACTGCTGGGCGTCATCGCCTTCAGCAAGCTGACTTCACTGCACGATCACTGGAACAGCTTCGAAACCGTCACGCTGGCGCGCAAGAACGCCGTGCTGGAAGGCGTGACCGCGCATGGCCGCGCCGTGCGTCACTTCAAAAATTATATCCTCCGTGGGCCGGACAGCAATGCGCAGTTCCGCACCGAACTGGCGCAGATTGAAAAAGAGATGGCGGCCTATCGCGCCGCCGGCGACCTGACGGCGGAAGAGCAGTTGCTGCTGGGCGAGGTGTCGGCCGGCGTCAAGAGTTATGAGCACAGCATGGCGCAGCTGGAAGCCATGCACGAGAAGGGCATGACGGCGCTGGAGATGGACAAGAACATCAAGGGCGCCGACGAAGCCATCGCCGCCGCCTTCCGCAAGCTGCTCAAGGTAAACGACGCCGAGACGCAGAAGGAGTCCGAGTCCATGCGGCAGGTGACCGATTCGGCCAAGCAGATTATTCTGGCGGTGGATGTGGCGATCGCCATCCTCGGTTGCGTGCTGGCGGTGTGGCTGGCGCGCAGTTTGTCGTCCATTGTGCGCGAAGTGCAGCTGGTGGTGAGCAGCCTGGCCGGGGCATCGCAGGAGGTGAGCGCCACCGCGCAGTCCTTGTCGCAGGCGGCCAGCGAGCAGGCGGCGGGCGTGGAGGAAACCAGCGCATCGATCGAGCAGATGACAGCGTCGATTGCGCAGAACACCGAGAACGCCAAGGTCACCGACGGTATCGCCACGCAGGCGGCATCGGAGGCGGAGCGTGGCGGCGAGGTGGTGAAGGCAACGGCATCGGCCATGAAGCAAATCGCCGGCAAGATCGGCATCATCGACGACATCGCATATCAGACCAATTTGCTGGCCTTGAATGCGGCGATAGAAGCGGCGCGCGCGGGCGAGCATGGCAAGGGGTTTGCGGTGGTGGCGGCCGAGGTGCGCAAGCTGGCCGAGCGCAGCCAGGTGGCGGCGCAGGAAATCGGCGAAGTGGCGGCGGACAGCGTGAAACTGGCGGAGCAGGCGGGCCAGATGTTCGATCAGTTGGCGCCGAATATCCGCAAGACCTCGGATTTGGTGCAGGAGATTTCGGCGGCGTCGGAGGAGCAGAGTTCCGGCGTGCGGCAGATCAACGGCGCGGTGATTCAGCTGAGCGAGACCACGCAAATGAATGCGGCCAGCTCCGAAGAACTGGCCGCGACTGCGGAAGAGATGAACGGGCAAGCGGACCAGCTGCGGCGCCTGATGGCGGTATTCAAGCAGTACGTGGTGGAAGACACCACCACAGTGCGGCGGCCGGCGGTACTGAAACCGGTGGCCGCACGCCCGGCCCGCAACATCGCCTTAGCACCAGAGCGCGCGCCCGACGAAACCAAGTTCACGCGCTTCTGACATTACGGCTTGACGAACTTGAGCGTCATGCGGTCGCTCTCGCCGATGGCCTGGTACTTGGCGCGGTCTTCATCGCCGTTGGTGTAGGTCGGCGGCAGCGCCCACACGCCGTTCTTGTGATCAGCCGTATCCTTCGGATTGGCGTTCACCTCCGACTTGCCGGCGAACTTGAAGCCGGCCGATTCCGCCAGCTTGATCACATACTGCTCGTGCATATAGCCAGTGCTGGCTTTCTCATCCTGCGTCTTAGAAGCCGGCAAGCGATGCTCCTCCACGCCCAGCACGCCGCCCGGTTTCAGCACCGTGTACAGGCTGCCGAACAGCTCCTTCATCTTCTCCGGACCCAGCGGAATCCAGTTATGGATATTGCGGAAAGTGACCACCATGTCGACACTGTTCGGCGGCGCCATCTCGTACTTGCGGCCCGGCGAGAACACGCCCACCGCCACCTTGTTGTACACCTCCGGCTTGGCGTTCAGGCGCGCCATCCAGCGCTCCGCGCTCTTGCGCTCATTCTCGTTCGGCGAGGCCAGGTCGCTGCCGCCGGTAATCAGCTTGCCATTCGCGCGCAGGTAAGGCGCGAGAATTTCGGTGTACCAGCCGCCGCCCGGCGCCAGTTCGATCACCGTCATATTCGGCTTGATGCCGAAGAAGTTCAGCGTTTCATACGGATGGCGATAGACGTCGCGCTTCACATTATCCGGCGTGCGCGATGGCGCGGCGATCGCCGCCTTGAGCGCGTCGTCGGCCATTGCGGCGCCGGTCGCGCCGAACAGCATCGTGGTGGCCAGTGCGGCCAGTACGTATCGTTTCATGCACAGTCTCCTGTTTTGTTGGATGGGCGCGACGATCATCGGTCAAGCTTGTCAGCAGGTCAAGCAAAATGAAACTCCATAGTGCGCGGACGCCGGGCGGACACCCGGCGGACACTGAAACGGACAGTTCGGACACTGCAACGAGCCACTTGCGCAACATTGATAGTTGGCATACATTTTGCAATCCACTCGGAGTGGCAACAGATATTCTGATGTAACGTAAAGTAACAGTATAAAAAGAAGCTTATGGGCGGCTGGCCCACAACAACGTTGGAGAGAACATGGAACGACGTGCATTCCTCAATATCAGTAGTCTGGCTTTGGGCACGATGCTGCTGCCCTCGTTCGGCCGCGCCATCGCGGCGGAAGAACTGCTCAAGCCAGTGGATGTGAAATTCAAGAAGGCCCTGGCCGATACGGCGATGGGCGCTGCGACCCAAGCCGGTGCATCGTACTGCGACGTGCGCATCGGCCGCTACCTGAATCAGTTCCTCACCACGCGCGACCTCAACGTCGAGAACGTGGTCAACACCGAGTCGGCCGGCGTCGGCGTGCGCGTGATCGCCGGCGGCGCCTACGGCTTTGCCGCCACCAACGACATGACGCCGGACGGCGTGGCCGCTGCCGCGCGCCAGGCGGTCGCCATCGCCAAGGCCAACGCCAAGCTGCAAACCGAACCCGTGATCCTGGCGCCAGTCAAAGGCGTGGGCGAAGTGTCGTGGGCCACGCCTATCGTCAAGGACTGGCGCACCGTCGCCATCAAGGAGAAGGCCGACCTGCTGATCGCCGCCAACAAGGCCGGCATGGATGGCGGCGCGAGCTTCATGCAATCCTTGCTGTTCCAGGTCAACCAGCAGAAGTACTTCGCTTCCACCGACGGTTCCTACATCGACCAGGACATCCATCGCCTGTGGATGCCGTTCTTCGCCACCGCCGTCGACAAGAAGGAAAACAAATTCCGCACCCGCCAGGGCCTGTCGGCGCCGGTCGGCATGGGCTATGAATATCTGGACGCGCGCCCTGAGCACAAGCTGCAGGCGGCGGGCGGCGTCACCACGCTGTACACCAAATCGTATGACCTGATCGAAGACGCGCGCCTGGCCGGCAAGCAGGCCAAGGCCAAGCTGAGCGCCAAGTCGGTCGAACCGGGCAAGTACGATCTGGTGCTGACGCCGGAACACCTGTGGCTGACCATCCACGAATCGGTGGGCCACCCGACCGAGCTCGATCGCGTGCTGGGCTACGAGGCCAATTACGCCGGCACCAGCTTCGCCACGCTGGACAAGTGGCAGTCGAAGACCTTCAAGTACGGTTCGGAGCACGTCAACATCGTCGCCGACAAAACCACCCCGGGCTCGCTGGGCGCGGTCGGCTACGACGACGAAGGCGTCAAGTGCAAGAACTGGGACATCATCAAGGACGGCATCCTGGTCAACTACCAGGCCACCCGCGACCAGGCCCACATCATCGGCGAAAAAGAATCGCACGGCTGCTCGTATGCGGACAACTGGGCCAACGTGCAGTTCCAGCGCATGCCTAACGTCTCGCTCAAGGCCGGCAAGAAGAAGCTGACGCCGGACGAGATGATCAAGGACGTCAAGAAAGGCATCTACATCGTTGGCGACGGTTCGTTCTCGATCGACCAGCAGCGCTACAACTTCCAGTTCGGCGGCCAACTGTTCTACGAAATCAAGAACGGCAAGATCGGCCAGCAACTGGAAGACGTGGCTTACCAGTCGAATACCCAGGAATTCTGGAACGCCTGCGTGGCGGTCTGCGACGAGCGCGATTGGCGCATGGGCGGTTCCTTCTTCGACGGCAAAGGCCAGCCGCCGCAAGTGTCCATCGTGTCGCACGGCGCATCGACCACGCGCTTCAACGGCATCAACGTTATCAACACCGCCCGCAAAATCGGCTAAGTCCCGGAGAGAGATAAGATGAAATTCCTGAGTCAAGAAGAGACCAAGCGTATCAGCGACAAAGTGCTGAAGCTGACCAAAGCCGATCAATGCGAAGTGTCGATCAACGGTTCGCGCAAGGGCAATATCCGCTACGCGCGCAACGCCGTATCGACCGCAGGTTTGATTGAAGATACCCAGCTGGTCGTCTCCGTTGCTTTCGGTAAGAAGCAGGGCACCGCTTCCATCAATGAATTCGACGACAAGTCGCTGGAAAAAGCCGTGCGCCGCGCCGAAGAGCTGGCGCGCCTGGCGCCGGAAAATCCGGAGTTCATGCCGACGCCGACCAAGCAAGAATACAAGGCCACCGAGACCTTCTTCCAGAAGACCGCCGATATCGATCCTGAATTCCGTGCGCAAGTGGCGGCCTACAGCATCGAGAACAGCAAGAAGAACAAGCTGGTGGCAGCAGGCTTCTTCACCGACGGCACCTCGTTCACTTCGATCGCCAACTCCAACGGCGTGTTCGGCTACCAGCAGGACACGGGCCTGGACTTCACGCTGACCGTGCGCACCGAAGATGGCCGTGGTTCGGGCTGGGTCAAGCGCAGCGTGGGCGATGCTTCCAAGTTCGACGCGCGCGCCGCATCGGATATCGCCATCGAAAAAGCACTGCGTTCGGTCGATGCGAAAGCGCTGGAGCCGGGCCGCTACACCGTGATCCTGGAGCCGGCCGCCACCTCCGACGTGCTGGCTTACATGTTCAACGCCTTCGACGCGCGTTCGGCCGATGAAGGCCGCAGCTTCCTGGCTAAGAAGGGCGGCGGCAACCGCATGGGCGAGAAGCTGTTCGATGAACAGGTCAACGTCTGGACCGACCCGTGGGACAAGGACGTCGCCGTGCTGCCGTTCGACACCCGCACCATGCTGGCGCGCGAACGCCAGGACATCATCAAGAACGGCAAGATCGCCTCGCTCGGCTACTCGCCATACTGGGGCAAGAAGATGGGCCAGCGCGCCACCGGCACGCCGGGCAATATCATCATGGCCGGCACCAACAAGTCGACCGAAGAGCTGATCGCCAACACCAAGAAGGGCATCCTGGTCACCCGTACCTGGTATATCCGCATGGTGGATCCACAGTCGGTGCTGCTGACCGGCCTGACCCGCGATGGCACGTTCTACATCGAGAACGGCAAGATCAAGCACCCGGTTAAGAACTTCCGCTTCAACGAAAGCCCGGTGACGATGCTGAACAACATCGACGAAATCGGCCGGCCGGAAATCCTGTCGGGCGATGAGTCGCAGTTCCAGTTGCTGGTCCCTGCCATGAAGGTCCGCGACTTCAACTTCACCTCCCTGTCGGACGCGGTGTAATCATGGAACGCCGTTCATTCCTGAAAATTGGCGCTGCCGCTGGCAGCGCCTTGCTGGTGCCGGTCTTCGGCAATGCCATCGCGGCGGAAGAGCTACTCAACCCGATGGCTGTGCAATTTAAAAAGTCGCTGGCCGACGCCGCCATGAATGCGGCGACCAAGGCCGGTGCCACGTATTGCGACGTGCGCATCGGCCGGTATCTGAATCAGTTCATCGTCACGCGCGATCTGAACGTAGAGAACATCGTCAACACCGAGTCCTCCGGCATCGGTGTGCGCGTGATCGCCAACGGCGCTTACGGTTTCTGCGCCACCAACGTCATGACGCTGGACGCGGTGGCCGACGCCGCGCGCCAAGCGGTTGCCATCGCCAAGGCCAACGCCACGCTGCAATCCGAGCCGGTGGTGCTGGCGCCGGTCAAAGGCGTGGGCGAGGTGGCGTGGGCCACGCCGTTCAAGAAGGATTGGCGCACCGTGCCGATCGCCGAGAAGGCGGAGATGCTCCTCGCCGCCAACAAGGCCGGCATGGAAGCGGGCGCGAACTTCATGCGCTCCATGCTGTTCCAGGTGAACCAGCAGAAGTATTTCGCCTCCACCGATGGTTCGTACATCGATCAGGATATCCATCGTCTGTGGTCGCCGTTCACCGCCACGGCGGTGGACAAGGCCAGCGGCAAGTTCCGCACGCGCGACGGCCTGTCGTCGCCGGCCAGCATGGGCTATGAATTCTTCGACTGCAAACCGCAGAACCGCGTGCAGGCCGCAGGCGGCGTCACCACGCTGTACAAGGGCGCTTACGATCTGATCGAAGACGCACGCGCTGCGGGCCGCCAGGCGAAAGAGAAGCTGACCGCGAAGACGGTCGAACCGGGCAAGTACGATCTGGTGCTGTCGCCGGAACACCTGTTCCTGACCATTCATGAATCGGTCGGCCACGCCACCGAGCTGGATCGTGTGCTGGGCTACGAGGCCAATTACGCCGGCACCAGTTTCGCTACGCTGGACAAGTGGAAGACCAAGAGCTTCAAGTACGGTTCGGACCTGGTCAACATCGTCGCTGACAAGACCACGCCGGCCTCGCTGGGCCTCGTGGCCTACGACGACGAAGGCGTGGCCGCCAAGCGCTGGGACCTGATCCGCAACGGTATCCTGGTGAACTACCAGGCCACGCGCGACCAGGCCGCGATGATCGGCGAAAAAGAATCGCACGGTTGCTCGTATGCGGACAGCTGGAGCAGCGTGCAGTTCCAGCGCATGCCTAACGTGTCGCTGGAAGCGGGCAAGAAGAAGCTGACGCCGGACGAGATGGTCAAGGATATCAAGAAGGGTATCTACATCCTCGGTCGCGGTTCGTACTCGATCGACCAGCAGCGCTACAACTTCCAGTTCGGCGGCCAGCTGTACTTCGAAATCAAGAACGGCAAGATCGTCAACCAATTGGAAGACGTGGCCTATCAGTCGAACACGCAGGAGTTCTGGAATGCCTGTTCGGCGCTGTGCGATGAACGCGACTGGCGCCTGGGTGGTTCCTTCTTCGACGGCAAAGGACAGCCTAGCCAGGTCAGCGCCGTATCGCATGGTTCGCCGACTACGCGCTTCAATGGCATCAACGTGATCAACACTGCCCGCAAGATTGGATAAACCATGAAGATGCTGACGCAGGAAGAAGCAAAGCGTATCTGCGACAAGGTCATGTCGCTGTCGCGCGCCGACGAATGCCGTGTGCAGATCAGCGGCAACCGCCGGGGCAATATCCGTTACGCGCGCAACGCGGTGTCGACCGCCGGCCTGCTCGAAAACACTGAGCTGACCGTGAGCGTGGCCTTCGGTAAAAAGCAGGGCACGGCGTCGATCAATGAGTTCGACGACAAGTCGCTGGAAAAAGTGGTGCGCCGTGCGGAAGACGTGGCGCGCCTCGCTCCGGAGAACCCGGAGTTCCAGCCGGCGATCAAGCAGCAGGCGTATAAAGCCTCGGCGACGTTCAGCGACGCGACCGCCGCCATCGATCCCGAGTACCGCGCGGAAGTGGCAGCCATCAGCATCAATGCGGCGAAGAAGCAGGGCCTGATCGCGGCTGGCTTCTTCAGCGACACCACCGGTTTTGAAACGGTGGCCAATTCGAACGGCGTGTTCGGCTATCAGACCCTGAGCAATCTCGGTTTCACGGTAACCACGCGCACTGAGGATGGACGCGGCTCCGGCTGGGTGACGCGCTCCGCCAACGACGCCCGCAAGTTCGACGCGCGCGAAGCTTCCGAGATCGCCATCGAAAAGGCGGTGAAGTCGGTGGAGGCCAAGGCGCTGGAACCGGGCCGCTATACGGTGATCCTGGAGCCGGCGGCGACCTCGGAAATCATCGGCCGTATGTTCGGCGCGTTCGATGCGCGCCAAGCGGATGAAGGCCGCAGCTTCCTCGCCAAGAAAGGTGGCGGCAATCGCCTCGGCGAAAAGCTGTTCGATGAGCAGGTCAATATCTGGGCCGACCCGTGGAATCCGGACGTGCCGGTGCTGCCGTGGGATAACCAGGCCATGCTGGCGCGCGAACGCCAGGACGTGATCAAAGGCGGCAAGATCGCTTCGCTGGACTACACGCGCTACTGGGCCGAGAAACAGGGCCAGCGCGCGATCGGCCGGCACGGCAATATGATCATGGCGGGCGGCGGCAAGTCGACCGAGGAACTGATCGCGTCAACCAAGAAGGGTATCCTCGTCACGCGCACGTGGTACATCCGCATGGTTGATCCGCAGTCGCTGCTGCTGACCGGTTTGACGCGCGACGGTACTTTCTACATCGAGAACGGCAAGATCAAGCATCCGGTCAAAAACTTCCGCTTCAACGAAAGCCCGGTGACGATGTTGAACAACATCGATGAACTGGGCAAGCCGGTGGTGATCGGCGGCGACGAAGTGCGCTACCAGATGATGATTCCGCCGATGAAGGTGCGCGACTTTAACTTTACGTCGCTGTCGGACGCGGTGTAAGGGACGCAGTGGCTTCGTACGATTTCTATTTCACCCGCCTGACCTACGAGTCGGGCGACTGGGATGTGGATGTCCGCATGCCCAGCAACGTGCTCAATTCGCTGGTCGAGTACACGACCTTGCGGGTTGATCCCGTTGAGCGCATCGTCGCGCTGTCCGATCCGAAGATGCTGGAAGCGCCGTTCTGCTATTTCGCCGGCCACAAGCTGGTGCAGTTCACAGCGGCCGAGCGCAAGAACCTCGAGCGCTACATCAAGGGCGGCGGCTTTTTGTTCGTGGACGACTGCAACCACGATATCGACGGGCTGTTTGCGAAATCGTTCGAGGCTGAAATTGCCCGTATCTTCGGGCCGAAGGCGCTGCACAAGATCCCGAACAATCATCCGATCTATTCGAGCTTCTTCAAGTTCGAGGACGGGCCGCCGAATACCTCGGTGGAGCTGAACGGCTGGGGCGACGACTTGGTGCACGACTACCTGAAGGCGGTGGAGGTGGGCGGGCGCGTGCGGCTTTTGTATAGCAACAAGGACTACGGCTGCGAGTGGGACTACGACTTCCGCAACAAGCGTTTTCTCGCGGTCGACAATACCCGCTTTGCGGTCAATATCATTCAATATGCGTTGGGAGCGTAGTTATTATGGCTGATGGTGCAATCGCCTGGAGCGAAAAGGAAATCGGCGAATTGACCGCCAAGGTGAAGGCGCTCAAGGCCAGCATGGGCCGCGTGATTATCGGTCAGGAGAATGTGATCGATTCGCTGATCATCTGCCTGCTGGCCGGCGGCCACGCGCTGGTGGAGGGCGTGCCGGGACTGGGCAAGACGCTGCTGGTGAAGTCGCTGTCGCAGGCGACGGAGCTGGACTTCCATCGCGTGCAGTTCACGCCGGACCTGATGCCGTCCGATATCGTTGGCACCGAGATTCTGGAAGAGGACCATGCGACGCGCAAGCGCGAGTTCCGCTTCCAGCAAGGGCCGGTATTCACGCAGGTGCTGCTGGCGGATGAGATCAACCGCGCGCCGCCGAAGACGCAGTCGGCGCTGCTGGAGGCGATGCAGGAGCGTTCGGTGACGTTTGCCGGCCAGACGCACAAGCTGCCCAAGCCTTTCTTCGTGCTGGCGACGCAGAATCCGATCGAGCAGGCGGGCACCTATCCGCTGCCGGAGGCGCAGCTGGACCGCTTCCTGTTGCGCATCGATGTGGTGTATCCGACTGAGGAAGAAGAGATTGCAATGGTGTCCGCCACCACGCACGCAGGCCTGAAGGATGCGGAGCCGGTGATGGACGTTGCCACCTTGCTGCGCTTGCAGCAGCTGGTGCGCGATATCGAGATTGGCGATCACCTCGTCGCTTATGCGACGCGCCTGGTGCGCGCCACGCGTCCCGCACTGACCACGGTGCCGGCAGTGAAGCAGCACATCGGCTGGGGCGCGGGGCCGCGTGCCGGCCAGGCCTTGGTGCTGGCGTCCAAGGCGCGCGCCTTGATGCACGGCCGTCTCGCCGTCACGCGCGAGGATATCGCCGCGATGCTGCTGCCGGTGCTGGCGCACCGCGTGCTGCGCAACTTCGAAGCGGAAGCGGACGGCATCGCCATCGCCGACATTCTGCAAGCGCTGCGCGAGCATATCCGCCCTGACTAAGCCGCTGATGCAATCGACTTCGCAATCGCCCGCCGGCGGCGCGGCCAGCGCCATGACGGCCATGATGGCCCGGACCAAGGATCTGGAGCTCGTGATCCGTCACGTGCTGGCGGGCCTCGGCCACGGCATCCACGCAGGCCGCGAGCGTGGCGCGGGCGTGGAATTCTCCGAGTACCGCGCCTATGCGCCGGGCGACGAATGGCGTCGCGTGGACTGGAAGCTGCTGGCCCGCGCCGACCGCTACTTCGTGCGCGAAGCGGAGCGCGACAGCCACGTCGCCGTCTGGCTTTGCCTGGACGCCACCGCCTCCATGTCCGAGCCTAGCCGCGAAATCAACGGCATCGACAAACTCTGGTTCGCACGCACTGTGCTGGCCTGCGTGGCCGCCATCGCGCAGCGGCAGGGCGATGCATTCGGCCTGCTGGTCTGCACCGACGGCAAAGTCGAATTCACGCCGGCCTCGCGCGGACCGCGCCAGTTGCAGCGCGTGCTGGCTGCGTTGTCCAAGGCCGAACCGCGCGGCCAGTTGCCCTCAGCCGAAACACTGCGCGCCAGCCTGCACTTTGCCCGCGCACCGAGCATGATCTTCGCTGCCAGCGATTTCCTCGACTGGCCGTCGCCGCTGAGCGAAGCCTTGCTCCGCTTGCGTAACATGCGCCACGACGTGCGGCTGCTGACCCTGCGCACGCAGGCCGAAGTCGATGCCAGCTTCAAATCCGGCGCCGGCTATCGAGATCCGGAGCAGGCCGACGGCTTGCACCGCATGAGCAACGCCGACCGCGAATCTTACAAGCAGCAAAGCCGCGCGCACTTCGATGGCGTGGCGGGGAGCTGCCGTCAAAACAATATTGTCCACTACGAGGCGCGCATCGAGCAGCCCTTGAGTGGCGTCTTGCGCAGCTGGCTGCAGCTGGCGGGAGCGCGGGCTAAATGATGCTGAGTTCTTATCCCTTTTGGTGGCTGGCGTTGCCGGTGCTGCTGCTGCCGGTGTGGTGGCATCGGCAGAAGCGCCAGCGGGTGAAAGCCGAATTGCTGGCGACCGCGCGCTTCCTGCCGTCTGCGCCGCCGGAACAACTGCGCGTCTGGCAGTGGCGCGACAAGCTACTGCTGGCCGTACGCTGCCTGATGCTGGTGACCTTGATCGCCTGGTTGGCCGCGACCATCTTCCCTTGGCGTGGCGATACAGTGTTGGTGGATGCCGGCGTGGATAAAGCGTGGGCAGAAAAAGAAATCGCCGCCGCAGGCTTCAGCGCCGCCAGCCGCATGGCGCTGCCGGCCGACGCATTGCAATGGCTGCGCGCGAACGAACGCGATTGGCGCGGCGACGCCAAACTGCTGCTGGTCGCCCGCAGCGGCCAAATCGCCATGCCCGCCCGCGTACCGCAACTCAACCACCAACTGACCATCCGCACCCAGCCCGCCGCCACGCCGACCGCTGCCGCCGTTGCCCCCGCATTAGCGTCGGCAGTGAGCGGGTCGCCCAGCGCCTCTGCAGTCACCGCGACGCCGTCAGCCGCCGCATCGCAGGCCACGCCGCAGCCGAGTGCACCGGCCGAGCAGCAAATCGCACTGGCGGCGTCGACGGCGCGCGCGACTGCTTGGCGCTCGTTGTTCACCGCCTTCGACAGCACAGGCAACTCCGCCCGCCGCCACAAGTTCGCCATCGAACCGGACGCCAAAACCACGCTGATCGTCTGGGATACCCCTGCCGCTGCGCCGCCCGCCACATGGCGCGCTGCGAACTGGTGGATCGCCGCATCGACGACAGCATTCCCCGAGCTGGCGAACGCTTCGACGCTGACGGTCAACGGCATCACGCTCAAATACGCCGACTCGCCGCGCGGCCGCCTGTGGACCTCGGACGCCTTCCCGCCGCGCGACGCCGACACTGCGCGCGCGCTGTACGACGCCTGGCAACTGCTGGCCGACGCACCGGCGCCAGCCTACGCCATGCCATCGCAAACCTTCACCGCCGCCCGCAGCGTGCTGCCCACCATCGCCGACGCCAAGCCTGCGACGTGGCTTGCCCTTGCCCTGCTGGCCCTCTTCATGATCGAACGGATACTTGCCCATGCCCGGCGCCACTGACCACCTGCGCAGCCGCCTCTGGACCGCCATCCTGCGCCGCCGCGCACCGCAATGGCTGCTCACCCTCGCACCGCTCGCGCTGACCGTCTGGCTGCTGCCAACAGCAACCGTCGCCGCCGCCATCGCCATCTGCATCATCTGGATCATCGCAGACGCAGTGCGCTGGCGCCGCCGCATAACTCAGCAATGGCCATCGTGGCTGAACGCCGCCATCCCGCGGCTTGAAGACAGCAGCACCCTGCTGGCCGTAGACGCAGCCACACCCATCGCCAAACTCCAGCAACAACGCCTGCAAGCCCGCCTGGCCGACGTCCTCACCGACACCGACTACCAGGCCATCGCCCGCACGCGCACCAAGCTCGCCATCCTGCCACTCGCTCTTAGCCTGCTGGCCACCGGCGCCGCATGGGCCTACCACAGCCGCGCCGCCGCCCCATCCACGCCGCCAGCCGCAGCCCAAGCCAACAAACCGATCATCGACGGCGAAGTCCACCTGCGCGTCACGCCGCCAGCGTACACCGGCGTCGCCCCATTCGACACCGGCGCCCGCGACATCGTCGTTCCACAATTCTCTGAAATACGCTGGTGCGTCAACAACCCACGCGGCGCGCAGCCAACGGTAGAACTGGGCGACGGCCAAACACTGGCCATCGACAAAGACTGCGCCAAACTCCGTGTTGAAGACTCGCTGTTCTGGCGCGTACGAGGCGCCGCCGCCACTCGCTACAACATCCGCGTAACACCGGATCAGGCGCCCCAAGTCACCATCATCGAACCAACAGAACTGATCCACCTGCTGGCGAAGGACACCAAGTCCGTCCAGCTCTCCGTCAGTGCAAAAGACGATTACGCCATCATCCGCGCCAGCCTGCACATGACCCTCGCACGCGGCAGCGGTGAAAACATCCGTTTCAGCGACAAGGAAGTGCCACTGCCGCAATCGTCCGATCCGAAATCGCGCAACTGGAAGAAACAATGGACACTGGCGGAACTCGGCATGGAACCGGGCGATGAACTCTACTTCTTCGTGCGTGCCACCGACAACGCGCCTAGCCCGCATACCGCGCAATCGCCGACCTACACCCTGCGCCTGCCCGGCCCCGACGCCGAAAGCCTCGATTCCACTGCGCTGCCTAGCGTAACAAAGCCGGAAAATCTGCGCAGCCAACGCCAGATCATCCTCGACACCGAACAACTGGTGGCCGACCTGAAAGCGCATCCCGACATGCCGCAGCCAACCCTGCGCAACCGCAGCGAGATCATCGCCTCCGACCAAACCAAACTGCGCCTGCGCTACGGCCAATTCCTCGGCGAAGAATCGAGCCTGTTCGGTGAAGAAGAACATGAAGAACACCATGACGCAGGCGGCGCACGTCCCGGCAGCGAACTGTCGGTGATGAAAGCCTTCGGCCACGCCCACGATCAGGAAGACAACGCCACCATCTTCGATCCGCAAACCAAGGCGATCCTGAAGCGCGCACTGGCTGCGATGTGGGACGCGGAGAAATCCCTGCGCGCCATTTCGCCGAAGACTGCGCTGCCGCCGGAATACAAGGCGCTGGACGCCATCAAAGAGTTGCAAGCCGCAGAACGCGTCTACCTGCACCGCACCGCCTTCGTGCCGCCGGCTTTGAAAGAAGAAAAGCGTATGAGCGGCGACATGGTCGGCGCCATGAGCTACAAGCGCGAGCAGGGCGCAGCCAATGACACGGTGCCGGTGGAAGTGCGTGAACTGATACAAGCGCTGTCGCAGGATGGCATGCTGCCCGCGTTGTGGAGCAAAGCCGCGCGCGACGCCATCGCCGCGCGCATCACAGATCAAGAACAGAAACTGAGCGCACAGCGCGCGGTGCAGGATGTGCAGGACGGCTGCGTGCCATGCCGCGCCGAGTTGCGCGCCTGGCTGCGCGGCACGCTGGCCGATGCGCCGGTGCTGCTGCAAGCGCGTCCATCGGCGGATACGCCGTTCCGCCGCGTGTGGAGCGGCAAGGAGCAGGCGAAATGATGATATCTACCGATCTGGCGTCGCTGGCCCCGCTGGCGTTGCCATTGGCCGCAGCGGCCACCGGCGTTGTCAGCGCGGCGCTGTATGGCCGCAAGAAACAGTGGCTCAACGCGGGCCTTGCTGGCATCGCTGGCGTTGCGCTGGCGACTGCACTGGCAGATATCCGCTTGCCCGCCACCGCTGCCAGTGCCGCACCGCTGGCGGTCAACATGGAAGCAGGGCGCATCAGCGATGCCGACCGCGTGGCGATTCCCGCCGCAGCCGCCATCGCCCTGAGCGGCGACGGTGTGCGCGAAGCGGAGTGGAGAGACCTGCCTGCGCGCCCACTGCAATGGAAACCTGCCGCTGCCGATTTGCTCTGGTTGGACTTCCCGCGTTCGATGTCGCTCGGCCGCATCTTCACGCTGTCGGTGCGTCGTGCGCCGGCGCAGGCCGGGTGGCGTTTGCAGCTGCTGGCAGAGAACAAGCAGGTGCTGGCGGATTCCGGCGTATCGACTGCTGCGCAGTTGTCGGTGCAGTGGCTGCCGCCGGTGGCGGAGGCGATGGTGCTGCAAGCGCGCTTGCTGGATGCGAATGGCAAGACCATCGCGCAAGGCCCGATACCGCTACAGGTGAATGAACCGGTGCCGCTGCAGATCGTCGGCCGCTTCGATGCGCCATCGTTTGATGCGCGTGTCCTGAACCAGCTGCTGTCGGATGGCAGTGCGATTCTCGACTGGCAGGTCGCGCTGGGCAAGGCGATCACGCGCAGCGAGACGGCGCGCGCGCCTTTGTCAGCACCGAATGCGATGTTTGTCGATGCGGCTTACGTTGAACATTTGAGTCCTTCTGCGCGCGCTTCGCTGCTGGCGCAAACCGGGCAGGGCGTGCCGCTGGTGATCCTCGGCGGGAATGCTGTCGATGCCGGTGTGTGGCAGCGGGACTTCGGTCTGTCACTGCACCCGCAGTCGCCCACCACCGAGAAGGAGGATGTGCGGCAGTTCGGCGCCGCCTTGTCCATGCCGCCGGCTGGCTTGAATCCGGCCGATAGCGTGGCCGAGCCGTGGTCGGTGCTGGCGCGCGATAACAAGAAGCAGCCTTGGATCTGGCAGCGCAATGTTGGGCAGGGCCGCGTGGTGTGGATCGGCGTGGCGGATTGGCACAGGCACGCGATCAGCGAGCCGCAGGCGCTGGCGTTGTGGTGGCAGTCGGCGATGGATCGCATTGCGCTGGATAGCGCGCAGAAAACCGTTTGGCAGATGAGCGATCCGATGCCCGTGCCGGGGTTGCGCAGCGAGGTGTGCGCGCAAGGCGTGAAGGCCGGGACGGCGTTGACGGCGGAAGGATATGCACCGATGCAGCTGGCCGCGCGCGCAGACAAGGCGGATGGCGTGTGTGCCGCATTCTGGCCGCAGAAGGCTGGATGGCTGAAGTTCAGCGCCGAAGGGATGGCGGGGCCGGGGATGGAATACGTCTACGCGGCGAACGACTGGCCGGCGTGGCAGCGCGCGCTGCGTCGCGATGCGACGGCGATTTACGCGGCTCGCACCTCGTCCGCGCAGGTTGGAAAAGGAGCGGAGCGGCCGTTGCCGGTCGCTCCGTTTGGTGTGCTGTTCGCCTTCTGCATGCTGGCCCTATGGTATCGTGAACAAAGCGCCGAAAAAAGCCCTGCACGCGAGGCGCAGGGCTAAAGCCGGCCCCAGACTGCGGGCCGGCGTCCTTGGAAGGACTTAGAACTTATAGTTCAGTCCAAACAGCACGGTGCGGCCGTACTTCGCATACTCCAGCTGACGGTCCTTGCTGTTGGCGTAGGTTTCATACGCCTCGTTGGTCAGGTTGTTCACCTGCAGCAGCACGCCCAGACCTTTGTACGCGCCTTCATTGAAGGTGTAGCCGATCTGGAAGTCGACCGGGCTGTCACCCACCACGTAGCGCAGCTGGCGGTCGCCGGCGAAGTTGCCGATCTCGCCGACATAGTCCGAACGCTTGCGGGTGCTCACGCGGGTCGAGAAGCCATTCTTTTCATAGTACAGCGTCAGGTTGGTGACGTTGCGCGACAAGCCTTGCAGCGGGATCTTGCCGATGGTCGAATTGACTTCCTTGATGTCGATGCCGCTCTCGGTGTACGAGGTCGAAGCCAGCACGCCGAAGCCGTCCAGCGATGGCGACAGCATTTCAAACGGCACCGATACCGACAGCTCCGCACCTTTCAGCACGCCGCCATTGCCGTTGTAGGCCGTGGTGTACTGGCCCTTGTTGGTGATGGCGATGGTGCCGGCCGTGTACTGCGAGAAGTCGCGGGTGTCGGAGAAGGTGTAGATGTAGGTGTCGAGCTTTTTATAGAAGCCCGCCAGTGCCACGTAGCCCTTCTTGGCGAAGTACTTTTCCCACGAGATGTCGATGGCCTTGGCCTTCCACGGATCGAGCTGGGTATTGCCGCCGCTGCCGCTAGGCAGGCGGGTGCCGGTATCGACGGTGAAGTTGAAGCCGGCGTTCAGCTGATCCACGCGTGGACGGGCGATCTGCTTGGCCAGCGACAGGCGCACTTTCTGGTCGTTCGGCAGGCTGAATGCCAGGTTCATGCTCGGCAGGACTTCGTTGTAAGTCTTGCCGTCGCTGATCGGGTGTGCCACGCCGCCGTTGTCCGCGTACAGCGACTCCGACGACTGGTCGGTGTGCACCAGCTGCGCGCCGATGTTGCCGCTGACCGGGATGCCGCCGATTTCCGAATCGATGTTGGCGCGCACGAAGCCGGTGGTGATCTTCTCGGTCACGTCCCATGCACGGCTGATGGTGCCGGAGTTGTTGGCCAGGCTGTAGTTGATCGGATCGAAGTACTTGGCGATGACCGCCGGTACGTTCCACGAAGGGACCACGCCCGAACCGGCGAAGCCCAGGTCCACCGGCGCGTACAGCAGGTCGCTGGAGATGGTCGGATTCCCTTTGGCGAACAGCTGGCCCGAAGGCTGGCGCTTGGTCTTGGTGCGGTCGCTGTAATTGACGCCGACATCCAGGCCGTGCAGGTAGGCGTCCAGCGCATCCGGCGCCGGCAGCGTGGCCACCAGCTTGAAGCTTTTCAGCGTATCGACCAGGTGCGGCGAGTAGGTGCTGCCGTAGCCGTAGATCGAGTTACCGGTCAACAGTTTGCTGGCGTCGCTGTAATCGAGCTTGCCGCCGATGGTGGCGAAGTTACCAGTCTTCCAGCCGACCGTCATCAGCGGATCGTTGAAGGCGCCGCCGGTGGCGCTTTGCAGCTGCAGGTTGTTTTCGAGGTAGGTCTCGTCACGCTTGGCGCGCGAGTAGTTGGCGTCGGCCAGCAGTGACCAGCTGCCGAAGTTGAAACGGTTGGCCCAGCCGGCGGTGCGGATCTGGTCCTTGCGGTTGTTGTACTGGCCGCGCACCAGTGGATACGCGCCGGTGGCAGTGCCGCCCAGCAGCGTGCCGTTGACGATGTTGGTGGTTTGGTAGTTGAAGCCGACCGGGTTGTTGCTGCCGTTGTAGCCGCCCAGGTTCACTTCGAACTGGTTGTTGGTGTCGACTTGCTTGAACTCGGACGCGAACAAGTCCACGGTGCTGGTCCACATTTTCGATGGACGGTATTCCAGCACGCCGATCAAGCCGGTGCGTTTCAGCACGCCGCTCTTGGCCAGCGATTTCACGCCGGCGGTGACGTAGGTGCCGGCCGGGACGCCAGAGACCGCGCTTTGCGAGAAAGGCTCGTAGGTGCCGGTCTCGTTGTCGAGGATAGGCGATTGGATGTGGGCGATACCCAGCGCCACGCCGATCGTGCGGTTCGCAAACTGATCGATGTAGCTGCCGCTGATGCGGTGGCCGGTGTCCTTGGCGTTGGCGATCTTGCCGATCGAGTTTTTCTCGCCGCGCACGTTGAGCGAGAAGTTACGGCCCGAGAACGCCAGCGGGCGTACGGTCTGCATGTCGATGGTGCCGGACAAGCCCTGGCCTACCAGGCCCGCGTCCGGCGTCTTGTAGACGGTGACAGCGCTCAGCAGTTCGGACGGATACTGGTCGAATTCGACGCTGCGGTTGTCGCCGGTGCTGACTTGCTCGCGGCCGTTCAGCAGCGTGGTGGCGAAGTCCGGCGACAGGCCGCGAATCGAGATCACTTGCGCGCGGCCGGCGACGCGTTGCGCGGCCAGACCAGGCAGGCGCGCGATCGATTCGGCGATCGAGACGTCCGGCAGCTTGCCGATATCTTCGGCGGAGATGGTTTCAACGATGGAGGTCGCGTCTTTCTTGACCGAGATGGCGTCCTCGATGCCGCGGCGGATGCCGGCCACCACCACGGTGGTTGGCGTCGCTTCGGCGGCTTGCGGTGCGTCGGCCGCTTCGGCGGCGACGGCGTAGGCTGGGGCGGACAGGGCGGAAATCAGTACCGCGCAAGCGGCGGCGACAGGGCTGAGCGGGAGCGCGGCACGCAGGCCGCGCTCTGGGGTGTTGAGCTGCATTATTAGTCTCCGTAATAGTCGAGTGGGGCGTTCTTGCGACGCTTGAACTCGATCTTGTATTAAAACTAGAATGCTAGTCAAACAAAGTTTACTGAAAAGCTACCGGTCAGCCTCTGTTTTAGTACTATTTTCCCTATGAACGTTGATCTGGTTGTATTTATACTACATCGCAGCTATTGATGCTGTAGTCGAACTACATAGTCCGGAACGGGCAATGTGCAGTCGTCCGACGTTTGCGGCGCCAGCGGCGTGCGGGCAAACGGCAGCACCCCGGCCCAGGCCGGCCAGCTCAGGTCTTCCTCATCGTCGTTGGGGGCGCCGCTGCGTACTTTGCAGGCCGCTTCGGCCAGCGAAATGCGCAGCACGGTGGTGGCGGCGTACTCCTTGTCCGAGCCGGGACGGATCTCGGCCTGGCGGCCGGGCACCAGCTGTTCCATGAACGCTTCCATCGCCTGCCGCGCGGCCGCGCCTTCCACCACCTCGAAGCGGCCGTAGATCATGGCCGAACGGTAGTTCATCGAATGGCTGAACGCCGATCGCGCCAGCACCAGCCCGTCCAGGTGTGTGATGGTCACGCAGCACTCGCTTTCGATCAGGCGCTTGACCATCCGGCTGCCGTTGGAGCCGTGGATGTACAGGTAGTCGCCCTCGCGCCAGCAGGCGGTGGGAATGCAGTGCGCGCCCTTGCCGTCGCTGAAGGCGATGTGGCACAGGTAGGCGTCGTCGATGATGGCGTGCAGCGTGGCGGCATCGTATTGCGCGTTGGTGGCGACGCGGCGCACGCGGGTGCGGTCCGATGGTGGCAGATTCGGTGGCTGGTTCATGGTTCCCTTTCTTAAAATGACAATATAATGAAACGCTGGCTCTAGAAATAGATCCACGGATTGCTAATTTTATGGAGCCATGAATGGACTTTTCCCTGCTGGTCAACGGTTATGAGGAGCAGCATCGCCATCGCAACTGGCCGCGCCAGCGCATGCTGCACGAATGCCTGCGCGCGGCGATCCGCAACGGTACGCTGGCAGCAGGGACCAGGCTCGCTGCTTCGCGCGCGCTGGCCGAGGAATTGGGTGTGGCGCGCAATACCGTGCTGTATGCGTATGAACAGCTGGCCAGCGAAGGACTGGTGACGACCGACCGGCGTGGCACGGTGGTGGCGGCCGTGACGCCGGTGCGCGCGCGTCGCCGCAGGGCGGCTGCTGCGCCGCTGGCCGGGCTGTCGCAGCGCATGCGCGAATTGCGGCCGGTGCCAGGTCCTGCCGAACGCATGGGCGCTTTCGTGCCCGGCGTGCCGGCGCTGGAGCAGTTCCCCATGACGCTGTGGCGGCGGCTGATGGAACGCGCGCTGCGCAGCATGACAGTAACGCAGCTGAACTACGGCGACACCGCCGGCGAACCGCTGCTGCGCGCCGCCATCGCCGATCATTTGCGTGCCTCGCGCGGCGTGGTGTGCGAGGCGGCGCAAGTGTTCATCACCGACGGCACCCAAAGCAGCCTCGATCTGTGCATGCGCGCCCTGGCCGACGAGGGCGATGCCATCTGGATCGAGAATCCCGGCTACGGCGGCGCATTGGCGGCCGCACGCGCCGCCGGGCTGGCGGTGCACGGCATCGACGTCGATGACGACGGCATGGCGCCGCAAGCGGAAGACTGGCTGCTACGCCCGCCGCGCCTGATCTACACCACGCCCTCGCACCAGTACCCGATCGGCAGCGTGCTAAGCCTGCGCCGCCGCCTGGCGCTGATTGAAGCCGCGCGCGCCGCCGGTGCGCTCATCATCGAAGACGACTACGACAGCGAATTCCGCCACGACGGCGCACCGCTGCACGCCATGCAGGGCCTGGCGCCGGACGCGCCGGTGCTCTACCTGGGCACCTTCAGCAAGACCATGTTCCCGTCCTTGCGCATCGGTTTCGTGGTGGTGCCGGCGGCATTGGCCGAAGCGTTCGCGCAGATGCGCGAGCAGTCGGCGCCGCGCGGGCGCGTGGCGGAGCAACTGGCGCTGGCGGAATTCCTGCGCAGCGGCCAGTTCCTGGTGCATCTGCGCCGCATGCGCAGGCTGTACCGCCAGCGCCGCGATGCACTGGTGGCGGCGCTGCAAACGCATATGGGATCGGTGGCGACGGTGCACGGCGGCACGGCAGGCATGCATCTCTCGCTGCGCTTCAGGGACGCGCGTATCGACGACGTGGCGATAGTGGAGCAGGCGCAGGAACACGGCATCGCCGTCAATGCGTTAAGCACGCACGCTACGCGGGGGGATCTGGAATGGCGGGGATTGATGCTCGGCTATGCACAAGTGCCAGCCGAGCAAATGGAAGGACTGGTTAAACAGTTGGCCGCATTGATCCACCTTGCGGCGTATGCGGCCAACCGTTCCGGCTCAATTAAAACGCCGTATCAGCACGCACGTACATCGAGCGGCCGTTCACGCCGATAGGGCAGGTTTCCCAGCAGCGGGTGAAGCCCAGTTGTGGGAACACGCCGCCGTTGGCCCACTTGTTCGGCAGCTGGTCGAACACGTTGTTCACGCCGACGCTCAGGAAGGTGCGCTTGCTGAAGCCATAGCGTACCGTGGCATCCACCAGCCAGCGCGCATCCCACTTCTGCAGAGGGCTGAAGTTTTCAGCATACACTTCGCCGAAGTAGTTGGCGCGGGTGGTCACGTTCCAGGCGCCCACCGTGTAGTCAGCAGCGACCACGTGGTGCTTGCGTGGCTGACCGCGTTCGATCAGGGTCACTTGCGACTGGTCGAACAGTTTTTCGCCGCTCAGCACCGACGACGTCGAGTGACGCTTGGTCACTTCGGTTTTGTTGAAGCCCAGTTGGCCCGACAGCACCAGTTTCGACGCATCGAACTTGGTGGTGTGTTCCGCCACGATATCCAGGCCACGGGTGCGGGTGTCGACCGCGTTGGTGAAGAACTGCGCCTGGCCTACGCCCAGCGGTTTCAGGATGTTGGCGATCGGGCCGCCGCCGGCTTCCGGTGCGATCTCGCTCGAGAACACGATACGGTCCTTGATCTTGATCTGGTACGCGTCAGCGGTCAGCGACACGTTCGACGCTGGACGCAGCACGACACCGCCGCTGAAGCTGGTCGAGGTTTCTTCCTTCAGCGGCTTGATGCCGAAGGCCTGGGTCACAGCACTGCCTTGACGCGCGGTCAGGGTTTCGGTCAGCACGCCGTTATTCAGGTTGGTCGACACGGAGCTGTAGAACTCCTGCTGCACGCTTGGTGCGCGGAAGCCGGTCGATGCGCTGGCGCGGAAGCCGACTTCCTTGCTTGGGTCGAAACGGGCACTCAGCTTGCCGGTGACGGTGTCGCCGAAGTCCGAGTATTTTTCGTAGCGCACGGCGCCGGCCAGGGTCAGCTCTTTGACCGGTTTGGTTTCGGCGTCCAGGAACAGGGCGATGTTGTGGCGGCCCGAATCGACGGCGGTGCCAGGGGTGTAGCCAGGGAAGCCCTGAATGCCGGCGCCGGCGGTCGCGCCGCTAGGCGTCTTGATGACGATGGCCGGGTTGTTGGTGCGGCCGTACTGGTAGGAGATCGGATCGCCTGCGACGATCTGGTAGTTATCCTGGCGGTACTCGAAGCCGGTAGCCAGCGAGACGTCGAGATCACCGACCTTGACCGGGCCCTTGACGTCGGCGTTGAAGGTCAGCTGGTTGAATTTCAGCGTGCCGGTGTCGGCTTCGCGTGCCGATTCGGCGTAGATGCCGCCGCCCGGTTTCGGCTCGTACCAGTACGACACGTTCACGCTGTTCGATTCGTGGAACGCCAGTTCGCTTTGGCCGTAGTTGATGCTGAAGTCGGCCTTCCAGTCGCCGACCAGATCGCGGCGGTAGCCGAAGGCGAACGACGCATCCTTGATCTCGGTGCCGATGGCAGGCAGGAAGCCGTTCGGGTACACGGCCGGGATGGCGCGGTCGTCGCCGGCAGGGCGGAAGAAGCCGAACGAATCGCTCTTGCGTTGCGAGACGCCGCCGAAGGCGTAGAACTCGCTGTGGGCGTCGATCGGCAGCGCGCCGTTCCACCACAGGTAAGCGTCCTTGGTGTTGCTGTCGCCGATGTGCTGGGTCACGCGCGGCGGGTTCACGCGCGCCGAGTCAGGGCCGGCGCGGTTGGTTTCGCCGCGTTTGCGCCATTCGGCGGTCAGGTTGATGTAGCCGCCGTTTTCGCCCAGGGCGAAGCCGCGATTGACGCTGGCCGAGTAGTTGTCGCCGTCGCCTTCCGAGGTGGTGCCCACCTGGCCGCTCAGCGCAGTCTCGCCGATGTTCGATTTCAGAACGATGTTGATCACGCCTGCAATCGCGTCCGAGCCGTATTGGGCTGCGGCGCCGTCGCGCAGGACTTCAATGTGGTGGATCGCCGCCAGTGGAATGGCGTTGATGTCGGTACCGGCCGAGCCACGGCCAATGGTCTGCTGCACGTTGACCAGCGCTTGCTGGTGGCGGCGCTTACCGTTGATCAGCACCAGCACCTGGTCAGGGCCCAGCGAACGCAGGGTAGCAGGGCGGATCGAGTCGGTGCCGTCGCTGATGAAGGTGGTGGAGAAGTTGAACGACGGGTCCAGTGTTTGCAGCAGCTTGCCCAGTTCCAGCGGGCCGGCGGTCTGCAGGTCTTTCAGGCCGATCAGGCCCACCGGCGAGGATGTGTCCAGCGCGGTCTTGGCGACCGAACGGGAACCCAGAACCACGACGGTTTGTTCATCGGCCTTGGCGCTGCTGTCGGTAGACGATTGCGCGAAGGCGGTTTGCGCAGCCAACAGCAGGATAGCGCTGGCCAGCAAGGTGCGTTTGAATTGTGGTGCTCTTTGCATTGTGTTTTCTCTCTTGGTATTTGAAAACGGCCAGCGGGGTAGGGCCGTTGATAAAAATACTAAGGGTTGCGCGCGAAGAGCGACAACGCGGCATGCACCACAATGTTGCGGAATGTGCACATTTATCAATATTCCGTGCACTGCAACGCAATGTATCGTAAAGTATCCGGCGGCCCGGAACGATCATGGTGCAAAGCTGCACAAAAGTGTGGCGCGCATGCATCGGTATGATGCGGGCGCATATCGATATGCGGAAAATGCACCGGTTCTTATTGGTGGTCGCGCATCCAGTTTTTCAGGCCGTTGACCCAGTTCTTGGCCGGCAGGTTCAGGGTTTTCTTGATCTCGCCGGCGCGCTCATACAGCTCGCTGAAGTCCAGCGATGGCGCGTTCTTGAAGGCGATGACGACGATGTTCGCATCGTGCACTTCCGGCAGCCACACCACCGCGTCGAACACCAGTTCCATCGTTTGCAGGTTCTTGTCGTAGTTGGTGAAGTCGTCGCCGAAGACGTTGGTGGTCATCATGCCGCCGTCGCGCAGCACGTCGGCGCAGCCTTGGTAGAACTCCTGCGAGTCCAGCACCGGGCCGCGCGCCGCTTCGTCGTACAGGTCCACCTGCAGGATATCGACGGTGTTGCGGTTGGCCGGATCGAGCACAAAGTCCATTGCGTTCATTTCGCGCACGTTGAGGCGCGCGTCGTTCGGCGGCAGCGCGAACTGCGCCTCGCACATGGCGATCACGTTGGGATTGAGTTCGATTGCGGTGACGCGCGCCTGCGGCAGGCGGCGGTAGCAGAACTTGGTCAGCGCGGCGCTGCCGAGGCCTAGCTGCACGATGTGCTGCGGCTGAGGGTGAAACAGCATCCACATCATCATCATCTGCACGTATTCGAGCTCGATGTTATCCGGCTTGGCGATGCGCATGGCGCCTTGCACCCATGAGGTGCCGAGGTGCAGGCTGCGCACGCCCTGGAATTCGGTGATGGTGGCCGGCGGATGGCCGGGCTGGTCGAAACGGACGGCGTTGGCGGCGTTGGTAGTGTTGGCGGATGACTTGGACATCCCGCTAGTTTATCAGGCCAGCGGCAGCAGCATGGTCACGGTCAGGCCGCCGCCTTCTCGGTTGGCGAGGGTGATGCGGCCGCCGTGGGCTTCGGCGATCTCGCGCGCCAGCGCCAGGCCCAGGCCGGTGCCGCTGCGTTTGGTCGAGTAGAACGGCACCAGCGCGTTGGTCAGCACGGTGTCGCTCATGCCGGGACCACGGTCTTGCACGTCGATGCGCACGCCTTCGTGCAGGCGCCGCACTTCCAGCGTGACCTCGTCGGTCGGCGAGCCGGATTCGTGGGCGTTCTTCAGCAGGTTGAGCAGCGCTTGTTCCAGCTGGGCCGGATCGAAGGCGCAAGGTTCGGTAGGCGCTTCGCCGAGCTGGCGGAAGATGACCTGTTCGCCCAGCTGCGTGAGGAAGGCTTGCCAGTGCTGGCTTTCCAGTCGTGGCGCCGGCAGCTTGGCAAAGCGCGCGTAGCCAAGGATGAAGCTCTCCAGATGGCGTGTGCGCTCCTCGATGGTGCCGAGGATTTGCGGCAGCCTTTCGGTTTGCCCGCGCCGCACCAGTTCCGCGCCGGAGTGGGCCAGCGAGGTCAGTGGCGCCAGCGAGTTATTCAATTCATGGCTGATCACGCGGATCACCTTCTTCCACGTCTGCACTTCCTGTCGCCGCAACTCCATCGTCAGTTGGCGCAGCAGCAGCAGTTCGTGCTTGCGGCCGTTCAGGTTGAAGCTGCGGCGCGCCAGGTGGTACACCTCTTCCTCATCCTCGCCGCTGACGGTGAACAGGCCGTCGCCGCCGCGCGCCAGCGCTTCCAGCAGGGCCGGCGAGGCGTGGGTCAGCACATCGGCCAGCTTGTGGCCTTCCAGCTTGCGACCCTGGTTCAGCAACTGGCGCGCGGCCACGTTGGCGTAGACGATGGGACCGGACTCGCTGACCAGCAGCATGGCCACCGGCGTGTTTTGCACCATCGTGTCGAGCAGCAGTTCGCGCTGCACGAGATCGAGGCGCTGCTGGCGCAGCACGTCGCCCAGCGCGTTGTGCGCGGCCACCAGGTCGCTCAGCTCATCGTTCTGCGGCCAGTGCAGGCTGAAGGAAAAGTCGCCGTCCTTGTAGCTGGTGACGGTGCCGGTGAGGGCACGGAACAGCGACAGCATGCGTTCCAGTTCGGCGCGGATGGTGATGATCGAAATCGGCAGTACGCACAGCAGGCAGACGCCCAGCACCAGCCCCGGATTCTTGGGGAAGAAGTGGTCCATCGCCAGCGCGATGAGGATGCCGACGGTGAGCAGGGTGCCCACCAGCGCGGTCCAGCGCGTGAGCAGCGAGAGCCGCAGGCCTTTCATCACGGACGGACGATGCCAAGCCGCTCCATGCGGCGGTACAGCGCCTGGCGCGACAGGCCGAGTTCCGCCGCCGCTTGCGCCACCACGCCGCCGGCGCGGCTCAGCGCGAGGCTGATGGTGTCACGGTCCGGTTCGCGGTTGCCGTCATCGCCGGCACCGCCCATGCCGAAGCCGCCCGCACCGGCGCCCACCGCCGGCAGGCCAAGGTCGCCGACCCGGATCACATCGCCGCTGGCCAGCAGGCTGGCGCGCAGCATCACGTTTTTCAGTTCGCGCACATTGCCCGGCCACGGGTGCGCCAGCAGCGCCGCCTGCGCGTCGGCGTGCAGCTGCTTGCCCTCGCCGAGGAAGCTCATGGCCAGCGGCAGGATATCCATCGGCCGCGCGGCCAGTGGCGGCAGGCGCAGCTCGATCACATTCAGGCGATAGAACAAATCCTCGCGGAAGGTGCCGGCGCGGATCATGGCCTGCAGGTCCGCATTGGTGGCGCTGACCACGCGCACCTTGACCTGGCGCTCGCGGTTGGAACCGAGGCGCTCGAAGCGTCCCGTCTCCAGCACCCGCAGCAGCTTCATTTGCCCGGCCAGCGGCAGGTTGCCGATTTCGTCGAGGAACAGCGTGCCGCCGTCGGCTGCTTCAAACTTGCCCTCGCGCGCCTTGGCGGCGCCGGTGTAGGCGCCGGCTTCGGCGCCGAACAATTCCGCCTCGATCAATTCGGAAGGAATCGCGCCGCAGTTGAGCACCACGAACGGTCCGTCGCGCACCGCCGAATTGGCCTGGATGATTTCCGCGATGCGTTCCTTGCCGGTGCCGTTGGGGCCGGAGATCAGTACCGGTACATCGGCGCGCGCCACCTGGCAGGCCAGATGGATCACGCGTTCGGTGGCCGGATCCTGGAACACCATGCCGCGCAAATCATGGCCGCGTTCCAGCTCGCGGCGCTGGCGCAACTCGCCCTGCACGCGCTGCTGCAAGGCGCGCTTGGCCTGTCCCAGTTCGATCAGGTTGTTGACGGTGGCGATCAGCTTGTGGTCGTCCCACGGCTTGGCCAGATAGTCGGCGGCGCCGGCCTTGATCAGGTCCACCGCCGCGTTCAGATGGGTCCACGCGGTAAGCAGAATCACCGGCAGGTCCGGATGGCGCTCGCGGATCGCCTTGAACAGCGCCGTGCCTTCCTCGCCCGAGGTGGTGTCGGCGCTGAAGTTCATGTCCTGGATGACCAGGTCCACGCTGTGCTGCTCCAGCATGGCCAGCCCGGCTTCGGGCGAGGCCGCGCGCAGCGCCTCGATATCGTGCAGTGAGAACAGCACGTCGAGGGCCACGGACACGGCGGCGTTATCGTCGATGATTAATACGGTAGGCATGCCGCAAGCATAACATCATGAAGGCCCATGTCGATGGCCTACGCGCTGCGCGTCGCCGTCGCCGGCGATATGCTGGCCGCGCGCCACGCCGGGCCGTACACCGCCATCACACCCAGCGCCCAGAAGATGCCGGCACCGCCCAGCAGATAGCCGGCCGGCAGGCGCGGCATCTCCAGCTGGCTGACCAGCAGCTGGTTCAGGCCCAGCGCGATCAGCAGGCCGGCGCCGACGCCGGCGCTGGTGATCATGAAGTTTTCGGTGATGAAGTAGCGCAGGATGTCGACGCGCCGCGCACCCAGCGCGCGGCGTACACCGATCTGCTTGCGGCGCTGCGTGACCCACAGGCTGGCCATGCCGACGATGCCGCTGGCGGTCACCAGCAACAGCAGCACGCTCACCGCCACCAGCATCCACGCCAGCGCGTTGTCGGCGCGATAGCGGTCGGTACGGAACTCGGTCACGCTGCGGGTGCGGGTGACCACCGGCGTTGGCGAGGAGATGCGGATGGCTTCCGCCGTTTCCTTCATCACGCGGTCCAGCTGCCCCGGTTCGGCGCGCATGGTGTAGTGCGTCACTGGAATGCCGGTCAGGCGGGTCGGCGTCATGATCGAGTACTCGCCGCCGTCGCTGATCTGCGCGCCCGGCGTTTGCAGGCGCTCCACCACGCCGACCACTTGCACGTCGCGCGATTTTTCGCCGACGCCGAAGTACACCGTCTTGCCGAGGTAGCTGCTCTGGCCCGGCCACATCTTCTCCGCCAGCGTGCGGGTGACGATGGCCACTTTGGGGAAGTCATCGCTGGTGTTGACGTCGATTTCCGGTACCTCGTTCGGCAGGAAGTCGCGGCCTTCGATCAGCTTCAGGCCCCAGGTTTTGACCAGCGAATCGGCCGTGTGGTAGCCGCTGGCGGTGGCCGTGGTGCTGGTCTGCTTGCGGTCCGCCGCGAGGCCGGTGTAGTTACCGGAGCGCGACAGCGGCATCTGGCTGGTCTCGGCCACCGACATCACGCCGGCCACCGCGCGCAGCGTGGCGGTGTCCTTGCGCTGGGTTGCCAGTTGCTCTTCGTGGCCGCCTTGCTTCAGATGGCGCACGGTCAGCACGAAGATGTCTTGTTCGCGTTCCAGCCCGGACGGACGCGCCGACACGGCTTGCCGCACCTGCACGATGTGCAGCGCGTTGGCCAGGATGCCGAGGCTGAGGGCGACCTGGATCGCCACCAGGATCGGGCCGGTTTTACTGCGCAGCAGCGCAGACAGGATAGGACGAATTTCCATGAGGGCGCTCGCTTATTGGGATTTCAGTTGCAGGGCCGGCGTCACCTGGCAGGCGCGCCAGGTCGGCAGCAGGCCGGCCAGGATGGCGGACAGCACGGCCAGCCCGAAGGTGGTGAGCAGCATCACCCAGTCCATGTGCGCCACCAGCGTCAACGCGGTGGACTGCATGGCGATCAGGGCCAGTGCGCCGAAGGCCAGCAGCAGGCCAAGCACGCCGCCGACCAGGCCCACTACGGTGGTCTCGATCAGGAACTGGGTGAAGATCTCGCGGCGCGAGGCCCCCAGCGCGCGGCGAATGCCGACTTCCGCCGCGCGTACCGAGAACTTCGCCAGCAGCAGGCCGATGGTGTTCACCAGGCACAGGACCAGGAAGCCGAAGGCCAGCCAGGCCGACAGCTTGTTGTCGTTGCCGACCACCTTCATGTAGTCCAGCCATTCGCGCACGTCATACAGCTTGTTCGGCGCGGCGCGCTTCAGGCGGCCCAGCTTGCGCTGTTCGACCGCGTACGAGTCGAGGAAGCTTTGCAGTTCGGCGCGGTCGGACGCGCTGCGGATTTCGATCCAGCCCTGGATCCAGGTGCACTCGGAATCGAGGAAGGCCTGGAAGCCGGGGGCGATATCTTCGTAGCAGCTGGTGCTGCCGTTGCGCGAGAACTCGTGGCGGATGGCGCTGGAGAAGGGGATGAACAGCTCATCCTCTTCGCTGAAGGCGCCGTCGTTGTTGCCGATGATGCGGTGGAAGCGCGGCACCACGTTCCACGTATTGAGCACGCCGACGATCTGGTACTGGAAGCCGCCCAGCGTCATGCGCTTGCCGACCGGGTCGGCATCGCCGTACAGTTTTTCCGCCAGCTTGCGGCTCAACACCACCATATCGGCGCCGGTCTTGTCGTCGGCCGGGGTCCAGCCCTGGCCGTGCAGGAAGGGGGCGTCGAACATATTGAAGAAGTCCGCAGTCGGCGCCAGGCCGCGCGCGTTGAACGCGCCGATGTCCTTGCGTTCCGGCTCGATGGCGACGCCGATGCCGTAGATGGCGGTGCGGCGTTCTCCGGCCTTGCTGTTGAGGATATTGGTGGCGTCGCGGTAGCTCAGCTGGTCGTCGTTGATCTTGTCGCCGGGCTTGTAGTTTTCGATGCTGCCATTGTCGAACAACGGTACCAGCAGGCGGTCGCTCTTGTGCGGAATCGGGTCGCCCGACATCACGTGCAGGATCGTCAGGGTGGCGACGCTGGCCGCCACGCCGATGGCCAGCGTCAGCACCATCAGCGCGGTCAGCGCCGGGTTGCGGCGCAGGCTGCGCACGCCCAGCAGGAAGTAGTATTGGAACATGCTGCGCTCCTTACGCGACATTGGACAGCGACGGCGACTTGCGCACCAGGTCCGACACCTGGCCGTCGATGATGTGGACATTGCGCTGGGTGCGCACCGCCAGTTCGGGATCGTGGGTCACCATCAGGATGGTGGTGCCCTGGGCATTGATCTCTTCCAGCAGCTCCATCACGCCGCGCGCCATTTGCGTGTCGAGGTTACCGGTCGGTTCATCGGCCAGCAGCAGCTTGGGCGAACCGGCCAGCGCGCGCGCGATCGCCACGCGCTGTTGCTGGCCGCCCGACAGCTCGGCAGGGTAGTGCTTCATGCGCGAGGCCAGGCCGACTTTCGACAGCGCGTCCTCGATGCGCTCCTTGCGTTCGGCGGCGTTGAAGCCGCGATAGCGCAACGGTACGTCGACGTTGTCGAACAGCGACAGGTCGGGAATCAGGTTGAAGCCCTGGAAGATGAAGCCCAGCTTTTCATTGCGCAGGCGCGAGCGGGCGTTGTCGTCCATGCCTTTGACGTTGATGCCGTCCAGGACGTACTCGCCGTCGGTGAATTCTTCCAGCAGGCCGGCGATGTTGAGGAAGCTGGTTTTGCCGGAACCCGAAGGACCGGTGACGGTGACGAATTCGCCTTGCTTGACGTCGATCTCGAAACCACGCAGCGCGTGGGTCTCGATCATGTGGGTGCGATACACTTTGCTCAGGTTTTTCATGCGCAGCATGGAGGGCCTCTTCAGAAAGTTATTTATTGATTGATCGAGACGCGTTCGGCGTTCTCAAAGGTTTCAGTACCGGCTACAACAATCTTGTCGCCTTGTTTCAGGCCGCCGAGGATTTCCACGGCGGAGACGCTGGTGGCGCCCAGCTTGATCGGGGTGCGGATGGCGACGCCGTCGCGGACCACGTAGGCATAACGGCCGCCTTCCGATTCCACGAACGGGCCGCGCTGCACCATCAGCGTGTTGGGTTTCTCATCGATCAGCAAACGCGCGGTGAGGCGCTGGTTCTGGCGCAGGCCGGCCGGCTGTTCGCCGTTGAAGCGCACGCGCGCCAGCACCTGGTTCTTCACCACTTCCGGCGACAGTGCCGACAGCTTGCCGGTGGTGGTGCCGGTGCCGTAGTTGACTTCCGCGTTCATGCCCAGCCCGATGTCGGAGACATAGGTTTCAGGGACTTCCAGTTCCACCTCAAGGCGCGACAGATCGACCAGCGTCATCAGCGGCGTATTGGCCGGGACCACGCTGCGGTCGGCCACGGACAGCGTGCCGATGAAGCCATCGACCGGCGCGCGCACCGTCAGCTCGTCGACGCGGCGCTGGGCGTTGGACAGGGTGCTGCGCTGCTGGTCCAGCTGCTTGATCTTCGATTCCAGCTCCAGCGCCACGTTGTCGTTTTCCAGCGTGGAGGCTTCGGTGGCGTGCTTGGCGCGGATCACGGCGGAATTGACCGCATCCTTGGCGCGCTGGTATTCGATCTTGGCGACCGCGCCTTCGTTGGCGACGGCGTCGTAGCGCTCCAGCGTACGCTGGGCCGAGACGCGGTCGATTTCGGCGGTGTCGGCGTCGCGCTGCGCCAGCAGCTTTTGCTTGCGTGCGAGGATGCGCTGGCGCGCCACGTCGGCCTCGGTCTGGGCGTAGGCGGCTTGTTCGCGCTTGAGCGCATCGGACAGGTCGGGCGATTCCAGCACGGCGAGCACGTCGCCTTTCTTGACCGTGTCGCCGGCGTGGACTTTCAGCGTGACTGTGGCCAGCGACGGCGCGTACAGCGTCGGGCTGACGGCGGCCACCACGCGGCCATTGACGGCGGCGTCGCGGATCAAGGTACCGCGTCCGACTTCGGCGATGCGCAGGCGCGAGGCGTTGACGGAATGGTCGCTGCCGCGCCAGGTGTGCACCAGCGACCAGCCGGCGGCCAGCAGCGCCACTACGCCGGCGGCGATGATGATGCGGCGCTTGGTGGCCCGGCCTTTCGGTGGCGCGATGACGGCGTCTTGGGATGAGGTGTCGCGGATCATGGATTGCTCGTTTGTGAGTAGATGCGCAACGTTATGCAGAAAGCGTGCCACGCGCTAAGTGATTGATTTATATGGGATGTGTGCTGTCCGTTCGGCGTCCGAAGCGTCCGAAGCGTCCGCTGTGTCCGCACCGTCCGGCGAGCGGACTTGAAAAATTGACAATCGCCGCCAACTGGCCGTGCATGAACGATTACCCCTTTGTACCCAGTGACGTCGCCCTCTACCGCCGCATGCTGCCCGGCGCGCATGCCGCGATCGATGAACAGACATGGAACGACCTGCTGCTGCCGGCCTACAGCGCCGAACTGGCGCGCGAGACCAGCATCTTCGGCCAGCAGGAACTGCACCGGCGCTTGTACGCGGCGTCCGCCGACGAGGTGTCCGCATCCGCCGGCCGCGTGCGCGGCTTGATGGCGGACGATGCGCGCCGCCAGCAACTGCAGGCCACCGTCACGGACCTGCGCCGCGCCGACCGCGAAATCAGCGAGACCTTGTACGGTCCGACTCTGCCATCGTCGCCGCGCTGGCTGCCGGTGCTGGCTTGGTTGCCGCTCGCCTTCCTGCTGTCCGCCGGTATGGCGCTGGGCATGGGCTGGATGCCGATGTGGATTGTGGCGCTGGCCTTGTGCCTGACGCTGTGTGCGATACAGGTGCGCTGCTACGAAGCGGTGCAGGAATGGGGCCGCATCCTCGACAGCACCCAGCTGATGCTGCGCGTGCACTCGCTGCTGCCTTGGGACGACGCGGCGCAGGCGGGCAAACTCAATCGCCGCCTGAGCCGCTCGCTGATGGCCGGCATGCCGGGCGTGGCGGACTACAGCGACTGGCTGTTCCTGCAGAATGTGCGCCACTACTTCTGCAGCCGCGACGTGGCGCGTGAAAACATCGCCTTCCTGCGCGCCAGCTTTGAGCGTGTAGCGACGCTGGATGCTGACCTGGCACTGGCGCGTCACCTGTCGCGTACCGCACATTGCTGGGCCGAGGCGGGTGAGGCAGTGGAGCTGAAGCAGGTAGTGCATCCGTTGCTGGCCGATGCGGCGGCGCTGGATTTCGGCATGGCGGAGCAGGGCGTCTTCATCTCCGGGCAGAACGGCGTGGGCAAGAGCACCTTGCTGCGCACCGTGGGCCTGAACCTGGTGACCGCGCGCGCCTTCGGCTTCTGCTACGCGGCGCGCGCGGTGACGCCGCTGCTGCCGGTCTACGCGAGCATGCAAAACGAAGACGCGCTGGATAGCGGCGAAAGCTTCTACATGGCCGAACTGCGGCGCGGGCAGGAGCTGCTGGCATTGTCGGCGCAGCGTCCGGCCATCTTCATCATCGACGAAATCTTCCGCGGCACGAACTACCTTGAGTCGGTATCGGCGGCAGCGGCGGTGCTGCACACGCTGGCCGCGCAGGGGCGGGTAGTGGTGGCCTCGCACCACCTGGTGCTGGCGTCGCTGCTGTCCGATTGCCTGCAACCGTGGTGCGTGCGCCGCGAAGGCGGCGCCTGGCAGCTGACACCCGGCCTGCTGCAGGACACCAACGGCATCGCCCTGCTGGAAGAACGCGGCTTCGCTCCCGCCATCACCACCAAGGCCAACCGCGTCCACACCTGGCTGAGCGATTACCTGGCTCATCCGGAAGACCAGGCCTTGATTTCCCTCAATTGAGTTCGCTTGTGTTGTCGATGAAACCAACTACACTTCAAATTCACTTCTTCATCGGGGAAAATTGCCATGAAAGTCGTTCGCTTCGCAGAAACAGGCAACAACTTGAACGCAGTACTGAATGATGCTGCAGAAGGTGGACTGACGGTGCTGCGCGATGAAAGCAAGCCGATGGTTATCATTGCGTTGGCTGAATATAACGGCCTGATGGAAACCGCCTATCTATTGAGCTCCCCCAATAATGCATCCCACTTGGCCGCATCGCTGGCGGACCTGCGTGCCGGACGCGTGGCCAAGCATGAGCTGATCGAAGCTGGCGAAGACCATGTGCAGCCTTACCTTCACAAATGAGGCATGGCTTGACTATATCTGGTGGCAGCAGCAAGACAAAAAGACCCTCAAGAAAATCAACGAGCTTCTCAGTGCTTGCAGCCGTTTTCCCTTCGAGGGCATAGGCCAGCCGGAAGCATTGAAAGGCGATTTATCCGGACTTTGGTCCCGCCACATCGACAAGAAAAACCGTCTTGTTTATCAGGCAGATGATTCGCGCGTTACGGTGATCTCCTGCCGTAACCACTGTTGACTCCAGCCAAAAGGCGGCCTATTATTTCTGTATTGACAGAAATTAGAGAAATCCATGAACCTCACGCCGACTACTCAGAAGTACATCCTGCACTGGGGGGAAATGGGGGCTCGCTGGGGCGTCAATCGCACTGTGGCGCAGATTCATGCGCTGCTATTCCTGGCTAACCAGCCGCTGAACGCCGAGGAAATCGTCGAGGCCTTGAATGTGGCGCGCTCAAACGTCAGCAACAGCTTGAAAGAGCTGCAAAGCTGGGGGCTGGTGCGCGTGACCCACGTGGCCGGTGATCGGCGCGATCACTTCCTTGCCTTGCAGGACGTGTGGGAAATCTTTCGCGTCATTGTCGAAGAACGCAAGAAGCGCGAGATTGACCCTACCCTGACGGTGCTGCGCGCCTGTGCAGTGGAGGCGGAGAGCGATCGTCAACTGGAACAGGCCACCAAGGTCAAGATGGAACAGGTGCTGGATTTCCTTGAAATGCTCACGGCTACCTATGACGATTACAAGCACCTGCCACCAGCCACCATGCAGCGTTTCCTGAAAATGGGCGGCAAGGTGGCTCGCTTGCTTGGCAGCGACTAAAAAAATTTCATCAATCATTTCTGTTTTTACAGAAATTACAGGCGGAGGCGGTATGAAAGTTCTGATACTTGGCGCTACTGGTTTGATCGGCAATCACGCAACGCACGCCTTGCGCGGCGCCGGCTGCACCGTCATCGGCTTGAGCCGCCGCCGTCCTGCCGATGAGCTGCCGCAGCACTGGATCGAGGCGGACTTCGGCTCCTTGACTAGCGAGCAGGACTGGCTGCCGCTGCTGCAAGGCGTTGATGCGGTGGTCAATTGTGTCGGCATCATTCGCGAAGCCAGTACGGGGGATTTCGACCGTTTGCATCGTGCCGCACCCGTCGCCTTGTTTGCTGCTTGCGAGCGGCTGGGCGTGCGCCGCGTGGTGCAGGTCTCCGCGCTGGGCAGTCATCCGGACGCCGCGACCGGCTACTGGCGCAGCAAGGGCGCGGCGGAAGTGGACCTGCTGGCACGTGATCTGGACTCGACCATCATCCGTCCATCGCTGGTCTATGGCGAAGATGGCGCCAGCAGCGTTATGTTCCGCATGCTGGCCACGCTGCCCGCCCTGATGATGCCGATGGCGCACGGCGCCAAGGTGCAACCCATCCACGTCGATGACCTGGTCGCCGTGATCGTCAGGCTGGTGACGGCCGGCACCGCCGGTCCGCGCGAGCTGGCGGTGGTTGGTCCGCGCGCCACCACGATGGCGGGTTATCTGGGCGACCTGCGCATTGGCATGAAGGCGGCGCCGGGAATGGTGCTGGATTTGCCGATGCCGGTTGCCCGCGTGATCGCGCGCATCGCCGCGTTGATCCCGTCCAGCGCCTTGACCCCGGAGTCGCTGCTGATGCTGGAACAAAGTGCAGATGGCAGCAATACCGCAGACGCCAGCGCAACCGCTGCGCTGCTGGACCGTCCACTCCGCGACCCGGCGCATTTCACCCGGCCGGCACAACGCATCAGCGCTGTCTGGGATTGGGCCGCGACGGCGATTACGCTGGCGTTGGCGGCGCTGTGGCTATGGACGGCCGCCGTCTCCTGGTTCGGCTGGCCGCATGCGGAAAGCCGTGCGTGGCTTGCGGCATGTGGTGTTCCGGCCGCAGCACAGGAGGCCGTGTTGTTGGCGGCCAGCCTGACTGATGCCGCGCTAGGCCTGCTGCTGTTGCTGCGGCCGCGCCGCTGGCTGTGGGCGTTGCAACTGGGGCTGGTCGCCGTCTACACGCTGGCGATGAGCATCTGCCTGCCGCACTTCTGGCTGCATCCGTTCGGTCCCCTGAGTAAAAACCTGCCCCTGCTGGCATTGATGTTCGTGATGTGGAGAGCGAGTAAATAATGGAATATCTTGCGATCAAATGGCTGCACATCCTCTCGGCCACCCTGATGTTCGGCACCGGCTTCGGCACGGCCTTTTACATGTTCTTCGCCAACCGCAGCGGCAACGTGCCGGCAATCGCGGTGGTGACGCGGCTGGTGGCGCGTGCGGACTGGTGGTTCACCACGCCCGCCATCATTGTTCAGCCTCTGTCGGGGTTGTGGATGATTCATCTGGCGGGCTTTCCGCTGAGTTCGCGCTGGATCGTCGGGTCGGCGGCGTTGTATCTGTTGGCTGGCGCATGCTGGCTGCCGGTCGTCTGGCTGCAACTGCGCATGCGTGACATGGCGGCGCTGGCCGCACGCAATGGCGAGGAACTGCCTTCGCGCTACTGGCGCTATGAAAAAATCTGGACCGCGCTGGGATTCCCGGCCTTCGGCGCACTTTTGGTGGTGTACTGGCTGATGGTGCATAAGCCAGCATAAATTCAGCCAGATTCAGTTTTTTCTTTATTCGCGTATAATTTCTTTCTGGTAACTTTTTAAAGATAACAGGAGATGGGCGTGAAAAATATCAGTGTGCGGGCGAGCCTGCTGGGGGTGTTGGTGCTGTTTGCGGTGATGCTGCTGGCGGGCGCCGGCCTGGGTATTTTCGCCTTGCAGCAGTCGAACCGCTCGATCGCGGAGGTGCACCACATTGCGTCGCAAGTCATCACCATCAACGACGCCTACAAGGACACCACCCGCACCCGTTCGGCCCTCACGCGCGGCTACGCGGCGCTGAAGGAAAGCGATAACAAGGCCGAGCGCGACTCCGCGCTGGCCAGCGCCAAAAAGTCCTACCAGCGCACGCTGGATTTCCTCGACAAGTTCGACAAATCACCCAATTATCCAAGCCAGGATGCACAACTGAAGAAGGATCTGGTCGACGCCGGCCGCAAGCTGTCCGTCGTGCTGGACCGGGCGTCCGCCGCGCTGGCCAAGGACGATACGGCCGCTTACTCCGCCATCAATTCCGGCGAGCTGACGCCAACCGGCGCCGCGTTCTCCGCGCTGCTGGAGAAGTTCCAGAAGCTGGGCGATGAAGAGATCAACACGCTGGCCGACAGTCGCGCCGGCGAGTACAAGGTGGTGATGTGGCTGGTGGCGCTGGGCTTGTTGATCGCGCTGGCGGTGGTCTTTGGCGTGCATCTGCTGCTGCGCTCCACGGTGCTGCTGCCGCTGGAAGGCGCGGTGGCGCAGCTGGACCGTGTCGCCGGCGGCGATCTGACCGCGCACATCGAAACCAATGGCGACAACGAAATCCAGCGTCTGTTGAAAGCGATCCAGCGCATGCAGCGCGATCTGCTGTCGACCGTGTCGCGCGTGCGCCAGGGCGCCGACGTGATCAGCACCGGTTCGCAGGAACTGGCAGCCGGTAATATGGAGCTGTCCTCGCGCACCGAGACGCAAGCCAGCTCGCTGGAAGAAACCGCCGCCTCGATCGAGGAGTTGACCAGCACCGTTAAGCAGAACTCGGAAAACGCCCAGCACGCGCGCAAGCTGGTGGAAGGCGCGTCGGCCACGGCGGCACAGGGCGGGGAAGTGATGCAGCAGGTGGTCAGCACCATGAACGATATCAACGACGCCTCGCGCAAGATCGTCGATATCACCGGTGTGATCGACGGCATCGCGTTCCAGACCAATATCCTCGCGCTGAACGCGGCGGTGGAAGCGGCGCGCGCCGGTGAGCAGGGCCGTGGCTTCGCGGTGGTGGCGTCGGAAGTGCGCACGCTGGCGCAGCGCTCGGCGGCGGCGGCCAAGGAGATCAAGGTGCTGATCGATGACTCAGTACAGAAGATCCAGCTCGGCACCAATCTGGTCGAGCAGGCCGGCACCACCATGTCGACGCTGGTGGGCGATGTGCATCAGGTGACGCAGATCGTTGGCGAGATCGCCGTCGCCAGCCGCGAGCAGAGCGAGGGCATCGACCAGGTCAACCAGGCCGTGGCCCAGATGGACCAGGTGACGCAGCAGAACGCCGCGCTGGTGGAGGAAGCCGCAGCGGCCACCCAGTCGCTGCAAGACCAGGCGGGCGAGTTGCAGCAGACCGTCAGCGTGTTCAAGATCGGCGATGCCGGCGATGCCGGCGTGGCGCACGCGGGCCGCCTGGCGCTGCGCTAGGGCGCGCTACTTCTCCTGCTTGAGCGGCTTGCCCTTGTCGATCACTTCGCGGCAGTCGCCCTTGAAGCTGGCGTTGTCGTAGTTGGACCAGCCGTAACTGTCGACGTAGCGCTTGTGCTGCTTGAATTGTTTGTTGAGGAAGCTCCACTCCAGCTTCTGGTCGTCGTACTGGATGTCGGCCAGGTCGAGCAGGGTGTGGAACATGTTCTCGGTCGCCAGCCGCGCCTTGCGGTGGCGCAGCAGCTGCTGCACTTTGTCCGGGTAGCGGTCTTTGTATTCGTCCGAGTACCAGACCATCGCCGGCACGTGGAATTCGTACTGCGTGTTGTGGCCGTGGAAGGCGAGGTTGCAGCTGTTGTCGTACAGCGTCTGGCCGTGGTCGGCCACGTAGACCATCGAGGTCAGCTGCTGCGTCGCTTTCAGCTGGCCGATCACCTGCGACAGGAACCAGTCGGTGTACAAAATCGAATTGTCGTAGCTGTTGTTCAGCTGCGGCTTGATCTTCAAATCGGTGTACACCGGCTTGTCGACGCCGAACAGCGACGGCTGCCACTTGTCGAATTCCTTGGGATAGCGCTGGCTGTAGTTCCAGTGGTTACCCAGCGTATGCAGCACGATCAGTTTTTTCGGCGCCGGATCGGCAATCGCGTGCTGCAGCGGTTGCAGCAGGATCTGGTCGAAGTTGGAGTTGTTGGTAAAGCCGCCCAGGTTCATGAACTGGATCACATCGGCTTCCTTGGCAAACACCGACACCGGCGTGTCGAACTGCCCGAACGAGATCTGGTTCGACAGCCAGAAGGTCTTGAAGCCGGCTTCCTTGTACGCGGTCAGGAACGATTTTTCTGAGAAGCCGTCCTTCAGGCTTTGCATGGCCGGCTTGCGCGAGATGATCACCGGCACCGACAGCCGCGTGGCCGACACCGAGGTGATCACATCCGGCAGCGTCACCAGGTTGGTTTCCTGCCGCAGCAGCGGCGTGGTGTCGCGCGTGTAGCCGTTGATGCCCCAGCGGTCGTAGCGCGACGATTCGCCCAATACCATGATGACGATTTCCGGCGTGTCGTTTTTCTCCGGCTGGCGGGCGCCGAAGCGGAAGCTGCTGCTGCGCCGGCCGAGGTCGGCCAGGTAGGCGCGCTCCTTGTAGAAGTCGACGCCGCGCGCGGTCAGGCCGAACGGCCACGATGAGGCGAAGTCGCTGAAGGCCAGCGGCGAGCGCAGCGGCCACGGCAGCGCCGGCCAGTGCCAGCCGCTGCGGCCGGCGCCGGCGATGGCTGCGTGCTCGGGATCCTTGTCTTCTTCCGCATCCTCTTCCTCGGACGCCTCCTCCGCGCTGGCGGCGGAGGCCGGGCTGACGCTGGCGCTGGCGCGCACCGCCGGCGCGGCCGGCTTGGCGCTGACGCCGAATTCCCAGCCGTAGGCCCACAGCCCGCTCAGCAGCACTAATACACACCGCGCGGCCCAGCGGGTCTTGCCGCGCCACGCCAGCGCCGGGCTGCGCCGCGCCGCGACCTGCACCGCGATCCACCAGGCGATCACGCCCACCAGCACGGCTGCCATCAGCCACACTTTGCGGCCGAGGAATTCCATCGCCTCCCTGGGGCTGGTCTCGGCGATGATGCCGAGGTGGTGGGTGGATATGCCCTGGCCGTAATAAATGAACAGGTAGATCTCGGTCGGCAGCGCCAGGAAGGCCGGGATCAGCAGCCAGTGGAACCAGGCCGGCCGGCCGAACACGCCCCACACCGCCAGCCAGGCCAGCGCTTCCACCGCCATTACGTGGCCCAGGCCGGGCACCTGCTTGCCGAGCAGCAGCGGCACGCAGGGCACCAGCGACAGCAGCACATAGGTCAGCAGGACAAACAAGGGGGCAGGGCGCAGCAGGGATCGCATTCGACAGGGGGCGGGAATTGAATTGTTTGCTATTATCAAGTGTTTCCTTTCCCCTTGGAAGCCGCATGGCGCCGTGAAATTGGTTGACTGGGCCGGGCTTCACGTCTATACTCGCGAGTTCTCAATTTATTCTGCACATCGTATACGTTGAATCTGGCTGCTCCATGAGAGTGGCTGTTTGCGCCTCCGGTGGTCCCGTAGAGTGAGAGAAGGTTTTTTGTCCCCGGCACTATGACCGGGTTGTTAATGTTGTTATTTAGTTGGGTTTAGAACGATGCCAACCATCAATCAACTGATTCGCCAACCACGTACCAAGCTGGTCGTGAAGAGCAAATCGCCGGCGCTGGAAAACAGCCCGCAAAAACGTGGCGTGTGCACCCGTGTGTACACCACCACTCCTAAGAAGCCTAACTCGGCACTGCGTAAAGTTGCCAAAGTGCGTCTGACCAACGGTTTCGAGGTAATCTCGTACATCGGCGGTGAAGGCCACAACCTGCAGGAACACAGCGTTGTGCTGCTGCGCGGCGGTCGTGTAAAAGACTTGCCAGGTGTGCGTTACCACATGGTTCGCGGTGCACTGGATACCCAGGGCGTTAAAGACCGTAAACAAGCTCGCTCGAAATACGGTGCCAAGCGCGCCAAGCAAGCTAAGAAGTAATCTACATTAATTGAGTTGAGCCGGTCGCGAGACCGAGTAAGTGGATGGCTATGATGGCCACCGCGAGTGCCTAAAGCACTCAACTGAAGAGAAAAGGAAATGACATGCCACGTCGTCGTGAAGTACCCAAGCGCGAGATCCTGCCGGATCCAAAATTCGGCAACACTGATGTCGCCAAATTCGTGAACGTTCTGATGCTGTCCGGTAAAAAATCGGTCGCAGAAAACATCATCTACGGTGCCTTCGAGCACATCTCGCAAAAATCCGGCAAAGATCCGCTGGAAGTGTTCGCCACCGCGCTGAACAACGCCAAGCCGCTGGTTGAAGTGAAATCCCGTCGCGTCGGTGGTGCAAACTACCAGGTGCCGGTTGAAGTCCGCCCAGTGCGCCGTATGGCCCTGTCCATGCGCTGGCTGCGTGAAGCTGCCAACAAGCGCAGCGAAAAGTCCATGCCACAACGTCTGGCTGGCGAGCTGATGGAAGCCGCTGAAGGCCGTGGCGGCGCGATGAAGCGTCGTGACGAAGTTCACCGCATGGCTGAAGCGAACAAAGCGTTCTCGCACTTCCGCTTCTAATAAAATCGGCCGGCTCCTGAGCCGGCTGTTATCCGTTGTTCGAGGCCGGGCTCATTTTTGTCACCAAAAATGGCGCTCGGTTTTGTCCATTAAACGATTTAGGATTAATTATGGCCCGCAAGACCCCCATCGAGCGCTACCGCAATATCGGTATCTCCGCTCACATCGATGCAGGTAAGACCACCACTACCGAGCGCGTTCTGTTCTACACGGGCGTGAACCACAAGATCGGTGAAGTTCACGATGGCGCCGCCACGATGGACTGGATGGAGCAGGAACAAGAGCGTGGTATCACCATTACCTCGGCTGCTACCACCTGCTTCTGGAAAGGCATGGCAAACAACTTCCCAGAACACCACATCAACATCATCGACACCCCAGGCCACGTTGACTTCACCATTGAAGTGGAACGTTCGATGCGCGTGCTGGACGGTGCTTGCATGGTTTACTGCGCAGTGGGCGGTGTTCAGCCACAGTCGGAAACCGTATGGCGCCAGGCTAACAAGTACAAAGTGCCACGTCTGGCCTTCGTCAACAAGATGGACCGTACCGGCGCAAACTTCTTCAAAGTTTACGACCAGATGCGCGCCCGCCTGAAGGCCAACCCAGTCCTGATCCAGATCCCGATCGGCGCCGAAGACAACTTCAAAGGCGTGATCGATCTGGTCAAGATGAAAGCGATCCTGTGGGACGACGCTTCGCAAGGCATGAAGTTCGACTACGTCGATATCCCTGCTGAGCTGGCTGATTCGGCTGCCGAGTGGCGCGAGAAGATGGTTGAAGCCGCTGCTGAAGCGAACGAAGACCTGATGAACAAGTACCTGGAAGAAGGCGACCTGTCGGAAGCCGAGATCAAAAAAGCGCTGCGTGACCGTACCATCGCTTCCGAGATCGTTCCTATGCTGTGCGGCACCGCCTTCAAAAACAAGGGCGTGCAGGCTATGCTGGACGCGGTTATCGAGTACCTGCCATCGCCAGTCGACATCGCTGCTGTTAAAGGCACCGACGAAGACGACGAGCCAGCCACCCGTAAAGCCGCTGACGACGAGAAATTCTCGGCGCTGGCCTTCAAGATCATGACCGACCCGTTCGTGGGCCAGCTGGCCTTCTTCCGCGTGTACTCGGGCGTGATCAACGCCGGCGATACCGTGTACAACTCGGTCAAAGGTCGTAAAGAGCGTCTGGGCCGTATTCTGCAGATGCACGCTAACCAGCGCGAAGAGATCAAAGAAGTGCGCGCCGGCGACATCGCCGCTGCGGTTGGTCTGAAAGACGTGACCACCGGCGAAACCCTGTGCGATCCAGCGTCGATCATCACCCTGGAAAAAATGGTGTTCCCAGAGCCAGTGATTCAACAGGCTGTGGAACCAAAAACCAAGGCTGACCAAGAGAAAATGGGCCTGGCCCTGAACCGTCTGGCTCAGGAAGACCCATCGTTCCGCGTGAAGACCGACGAAGAGTCGGGCCAGACCATCATCGGTGGTATGGGCGAGCTGCACCTGGAAATTATCGTTGACCGTATGAAGCGCGAATTCGGCGTGGAAGCGACCGTGGGCAAACCACAGGTTGCATACCGCGAAACCGTCCGCAAATCGGTTACCGATGTTGAAGGCAAGTTCGTTAAGCAGTCGGGCGGTCGTGGTCAGTACGGTCACGCTGTTGTGACCCTGGAACCACAGGAACAAGGTAAAGGCTTCGAGTTCGTCGACGCAATTAAAGGCGGTGTGATTCCACGTGAATTCATCCCTGCAGTTGAAAAAGGCGTGCGCGAAACCCTGAACACCGGTGTTCTGGCTGGCTACCCAGTGGTTGACGTTAAAGTCACCCTGACCTTCGGTTCGTACCACGACGTTGACTCGAACGAAAATGCATTCCGCATGGCCGGTTCGATGGCATTCAAAGAAGCGTGCAAACGCGCTAACCCAGTCATCCTGGAACCAATGATGGCGGTGGAAGTGGAAACGCCGGAAGACTACGCCGGTACCGTGATGGGCGACCTGTCGTCCCGCCGCGGTATGGTACAGGGCATGGACGAAATCCCAGGCGGCGGCGGCAAGATCATCAAAGCCGAAGTACCGCTGTCGGAAATGTTTGGTTACTCGACCACCCTGCGTTCCGCAACGCAAGGTCGTGCAACCTACACGATGGAGTTCAAGCACTACTCCGAGGCGCCTAAGCACGTTATCGACGCTATCGTTACCGCGAAAGCTAAGTAATTCTGTAATTTTTGCGGCCGGGTAGATCATCCGGCCGCACATTTAAAAACTTGTTCTGAGGAAGAATCAAAATGGCAAAAGAAAAGTTCGAGCGGACTAAACCGCACGTCAACGTAGGCACCATCGGTCACGTCGACCACGGCAAAACCACCCTGACCGCAGCAATCGCTACCGTTCTGTCGAAGAAATTCGGCGGCGAAGCTAAAGCCTACGACCAGATCGACGCTGCTCCAGAAGAAAAAGCACGCGGCATTACCATCAACACCGCTCACGT
>NZ_FOBG01000011.1 GCF_900109645.1 Duganella sp. CF402 | reverse complement strand
CACCCCTTCCCATCCCGAACAGGACCGTGAAACGACTCTACGCCGATGATAGTGCTGCAACCAGTGTGAAAGTAGGTTATCGTCAAGCTAGTTATACCGAATTAGGCCCGCTCAGCGTTCTGTGCGGGCCTTTTTCATTTCTGTTTTCATTTTAGCGGCGCAGACATCGGCAGCGTCAGCGTAAAGCGCGTCCCGCCTCCCACCTCACTGCTCACATCGATCCGGCCACCCAGGATTTCGGTCACGATGTTATGCACGATATTCAAGCCCAGTCCCGATCCGCCCACGCCCATCTTGGTGGTAAAGAAGGGATCGAAGATGCGCGGCAAATCGTCGCGTGCGATGCCGACGCCGTGGTCCTCCACGCTCAGCGTTACCCAGCCCTGCGCCGACAACTGCGCGCTCACCGCAATCACGCCTTCGCTGCGGCCCTCGTAGCCGTGCAGGATGGCGTTGTTGATCAGATTGGTCACGACCTGGCCTAGCGGACCGGGATAACTTTCCATCATCAGGTCGTGCGGAACGCGCTGCTGGATAGTGAATGGCGTGCGCTTGATGGTCGGCTGCAGCGTCAGCACATTGCCGGCGATGACTTCGTCGAGCAGGAAGCTGCGGCGCTGCGAGCTGGTCTGGTCCACCGCCACTTGCTTGAAGTTGGTGACGATATCGGCCGCGCGGTGCAGGTTGCGGCTCAGGATGTCGACCGACATCCGTGCGTTCTCGATGTAATGCTCAAACTCCTTGCGCGTGATGCCGCCCTCGGCGCTGATGTGGCGGCCGATATCCTCAGTCTGCATTTCAAACGTGGTGGCTGCCATCAGGCTGTTGCCGATCGGCGTGTTCAGTTCATGCGCAATGCCGGCCACCAGCGCGCCGAGACCTGCCAGCTTTTCATTGTGCACCAGGTCTTCGCGCGCCTTTGCCAGTGTGGCAATCATGTCGTGCAGTTCACGGTTGGCGCGGCGCAGGGCCAGGTGGGTGTTGATGCGGGCCAGCACTTCCTCGATCTGGAAGGGCTTGGTGATGTAGTCGACGCCGCCGGCATCGAAGCCGGTGACCTTTTGTTTGGGATCGGTGAGGCCGGTCATAAAGATGACCGGGATATCCTTGGTGTTTTTGCCGGCCTTGAGGCGGCGGCAGGCTTCAAAGCCGTCGATGTCGGGCATCACCACGTCAAGCAGGATCAGGTCGGGCTCGGCGAAGGCCGCGCGCATCAGGCCTTCGGCGGCGGTTTGCGCCAGCACGATGAGAAAACCGTGCCGCTCCAGCCTGTCCAGCAGCGCGGCCAGATAGGAGGGAGAGTCGTCGACGATCAGGATCGTCGGCATCGGCACTACGGGGACTTCGCTCTGATTCATCGCGCACCCTGATTTTTATAGTGCGGTCAGTATATAACGCTGCCTCAGAACAAATCGAGGCCTTTCAGCATCACCACCAGGATCAGCAACGGCGACACATAGCGCAGCAGGAAGAACACCGCGCCAGTCACTGTGGCGTTGCGCAGCGTGCCCTGGTTGGACAGCGCGCGCTGGAAGTTGTCACGCCCCCACACCCAGCCCACGAACAACGCTAGCAGAATGCCAGCCAGTGGCAGCAGCACATTGGACGACGCGAAGTCGAACAGGTCAAACATCGTCATGCCAAACAGCTTGAAGCCGGCCAGCGTGCTGTTGGTCAGCGCGCAGCTCGAGCCCAGCACTACCAGCATGGCGATGGTCAGCAGCGTGGCTTTCGGCCGGCTCATGCCGAAGCGTTCGTGCAGAATCACCACCGGCACTTCCATCATCGACAGCATGGCGCCGGTCGCCGCCACCGAAGCCAGCGCAAAGAAAGCAATCATCAGCAGCTGGCCGCCAGGGATCTGTGAGAACACCGCCGGAATAGTGATGAACACCAGCGCCGGGCCGGCCGCCGGCTCAAAGCCGAAGCTGAATACCGCCGGGAAGATGGCAATGCCGGCCAACATGGAGACGAACAGGTCGGCCAGCATCACGCGCAGCGTGGTGGCCGGGATATTCTGGTCGTCGCGGAAGTAGGAGCCGTAGGTCATCATGGTGCCCATGCCCAGCGATAGCTTGAAGAAGGCCAGTCCCATCGCAGTCAGGACCACGCCGGCGCTGATTTTGCTGAAGTCTGGCTTGAACAGGAAGGCCAGGCCTTCGCCAACCTTGGGCAAGGTCAGGCTGACCGCGCACAGCAGCAGCAACAGGAGGAACAGCACCGGCATCAGTTTCTTGGTGATGCCTTCAATGCCCTTGGTCACACCCAGTAGCAAAATGCCGCCGATGAAGACCAGCACCGCCCATTGCCACAGCGCCGATTGCAGCGGATCTGCAATCAGCGCGCCAAACGCGCTTTCGGTCACATGGCGATCGCTGCTGAGGATGCTGCCGCCGATGGCCTTGAACACATAGGCGAATACCCAAGCCACCACTTCGGAATAAAAGGACAGGATCAGGAAAGCTGCCAGCATGCCGCCCGCACCAATTAGCCACCACGGCAGGCTTTTCTTCGGCGCCAGCGTTTGCAGTGTCGTGATGGGATTGGCCTTGGCGGCGCGGCCCAGTGTAATCTCCGCAATCATGACCGGCAGGCCAATCACCAGTGTCGCCAGCAGATACACCAGCAGGAAGCCGGCGCCGCCGTTGGCGCCAGTGAGGGATGGAAATTTCCAGATGTTGCCGAGACCGACGGCGGAGCCCAGTGTGGCGGCCAGGACGCCAAAGCCGGAGCTGAAGCCACCACGTTTATTCTTATCGCTCATTGCTGCTTTCTATCGAAATATGAGAAAACGATTGTATCAAACGAAAAAGAGGGTTGACGGAACGAATGCCACACGGCATAATCTTGTCTCTTCGCTGACGGACAAAACGATTCGCAGCAAATGAAGCAGATCTTTAAAAAATTACAGTCGATAAATGTGGGCGTTTGATGCTGCAACAAAAAGCATTAAATGCTCAACAAGAAATAATACAGTAGT
>NZ_FOBG01000005.1 GCF_900109645.1 Duganella sp. CF402 | reverse complement strand
TGGTTCGCTCTTACTCAAAATACTGACAGTATTTCTTTGTTTGAGCATTTAATGCTTTTGTTGCAGCATCAAACGCCCACATTTATCGACTGTAATTTTTTAAAGATCAGGGTCTTTCTATCTGCTGCGAAGCGTTGTGTTCAGCAGCAGAGGAACGAGATTATGGGGGATGGCGTGCCAGTCGTCAACCCCTCAAGTAAAATACTCACATGTCTATTTTGCTTACCACCCTCAACGCCCGATATACCCACGCTTCGCTGGGCCTTCGCTATCTATTGGCGAATATGGGCGAGCTGCAGGAACAAACCCGCCTGCAGGAATTTGTCATCGGCGCCAAGGCGACCGAGATCGTTGAACGCATCCTGTCGTACGCGCCGAAGATCGTCGGCTTCGGCATCTACATATGGAACGTCGAAGAGACGGCCAAGGTCGTGGCCATGCTCAAGCGCGTGGCGCCGCATGTGACCGTGGTGCTGGGCGGCCCGGAAGTCTCGCACGAGACCAATGAGCAGGAGATCGTCAAGCTGGCCGATTACGTGATTACCGGCTGGGGCGATGTGACCTTCCCTAAACTGTGCGGCGAAATCCTGCGCGGCCCCAAGCCGCTGATGAAAGTGCACGCCGGCGTACAGCCGCCGATGGCCGAGATCAAGCTGCCCTATTCTTTATACAGCGACGACGACATCAAGAACCGCACGCTCTATGTAGAGGCTTCGCGCGGCTGCCCGTTCAAGTGCGAGTTTTGCCTCTCCGCGCTGGACAAGACGGCGTGGCCGTTCGCGCTCGATAGCTTCCTGGCCGAGATGGAGTCGCTGTACCAGCGCGGCGCGCGCCTGTTCAAGTTTGTCGACCGCACCTTCAACCTGAATATCAAGACCAGCCTGAAGATCATGCAGTTCTTCCTCGATAAGCTGGAAGCCAACCCGGACGATCCGGTCTACGCCCACTTCGAGCTGGTGCCCGATCACCTGCCGGATGCGCTGAAAGAAGGCATCGCCAAGTTCCCGCCAGGCGCGCTGCAGTTCGAGATCGGCATCCAGAGCTTCAACCCCGAGGTGCAAACGCTGGTCAGCCGCAAGCAGGATAACCAGAAGGCCGCCGACAATATCCGCTGGCTGACCAAGCAATCGCACGCGCACATGCACGTCGACCTGATCGCCGGCCTGCCCGGTGAAACGGTGGAGAGCTTTGCCGAAGGCTTCAACAAGCTGTGGGCGCTGGAGCCGCACGAGATCCAGTTCGGTATCCTGAAGCGCTTGCGCGGCACGCCGATCATCCGCCACACGCAGGAATTCGGCATGGTGTACGACCCGTATGCGCCGTACACCATCCTGGCCAACAAGGATATCGACTTCAGCACCATGCAACGGCTGGTGCGCTTTGCGCGCTACTGGGATCTGGTGGCGAATTCCGGCCGCTTCGGACATACGCTGCCGGTGCTGCTGGGCGATGCGCCGTTCCAGCGCTTCATGGCGTTCTCGGACTGGCTGTACGCGAACACCGACGCCACCCACCGCATTGCGCTGGAGCGGCTGGTGACGATGGTGTCGCGCTATCTGCAAACGCAGGGCATGGACAAGGCCGACGCCGACGCCCTGCTGGCCAGTGATTACAGCGGCGGCGCCAAGCCCAAGCTGGCCGAAACGCCGGCACCGAAGCGCCAGGCGCGCCGTTTGGCCGCCTGACCACGCATCTACCGAAAGGGAGTCCCGGTATACGCTTTGGTAGCGGCCGGGGCCAAACTCCCTTAAACTTGAGGCATGCCTACCGCTCAAGAGCCCACTCTCACCCTCAATGCCGGCGCCGTCGCTGCGACCGGCACTTGGCAAGTGCACGCGCTGGCTCAGGGCTCGGCGATGTCCACCATCACCACCTTCCTCAAATCACTCAACGGCGACCAGCTGGAATGGGACCTGTCGGCCATCGACAGCATGGACCATATCGGCGCCCAGTTGTTCTGGAATGCCTGGGGCAAGACCCGCCCGGCCAACCTGCAACTGGCGCCTGAACTGGAAGAGTTCTTCAAGCGCCTTGAGACCACCGGCACGCTGGAGCTGCCGCGCGCGCGCCAGAACCGCCTGACGCTGGTGATGAAGCTGGGCTTTGCCATGCTGCTGTTCTTCGAGCACATGGCCGGCCTGCTGCGTTTGATCGGTCAGGTGGTGCTGGACAGTTGGCGCTTCCTGCGCGATCCGCTGCGCGGGCCGTGGAAGGAGATCTCGGCCAATATCTATCACGCGGGCTTCCAGGCGCTGGGCATCACAGCGCTGGTGGGCTTTTTGATCGGCGTGGTGTTCTCCTATCTGTCCGCCCAGCAGCTGCGCAACTTTGGCGGCGATATCTTCCTGGTCAACCTGCTCGGCATGAGCATCATCCGTGAACTGGGACCGCTGCTGGCAGCGATTCTGGTGGCCGGCCGTTCCGGCTCTTCCATCACCGCGCAGCTGGGCGTGATGCGCGTGACCGAGGAATTGGACGCCATGCTGGTGATGGGCATCTCGCACGGCTTCCGCCTGATCATGCCGAAGGTGCTGGCACTGGCCATCGCCATGCCGCTGCTGGTGATCTGGACCGACACCATCGCGCTGATGGGCGGCATGCTGTCGGCCAAGGTGGAATTGAATCTGTCGCCGCAGTACTTCCTGCTCAAGCTACCGGAAGCCGTGCCGCTGGCGAACTACATGATCGGCATCGGCAAGGGCGTGGTGTTCGGCATGCTGATTGCGCTGGTGTCCTGCCACTTTGGTTTGCGCATCAAGCCGAATACGGAGAGCCTCGGACGCGGCACCACCACGTCGGTGGTGACGGCGATTACGGCGGTTATCTTGGCCGACGCGGTATTTGCGATTGTATTTAGCGGCGTGGGGTTCTCCTTATGAGCAGTTGCGACATCGACGGCGAACTGACGCTCGACGGCAGCGTGCCGGTGGTCGAAATCACCGGCCTGTGGACCAAGTACGGCCGCACGGTAGTGCATCAGGATCTGAATCTCGAAATCGAACAGGGCGAAATCATGTCCATCGTCGGCGGCTCGGGCACCGGCAAGACCACGCTGCTGCGCCAGATGCTGGGCCTTGAACGCCCGGCGCGCGGCTGCGTGCGCGTGTTCGGCGAGGACATCAGCGAGATCGATTCCGACCGCCTGCAGGAACTGCGCAATCACTGGGGCATGCTGTTCCAGCAAGGCGCGCTGTATTCGGCGCTGACGGTGTTCGAGAACATCGCCCAGCCGATGCGCGAGCTGCACGTGCTGCCGGAAGAACTGGTGCACGACGCGGTGCTGCTGAAGATGAACATGGTGGGTCTCGGCCCCGAGCATGCCAACAAGATGCCGTCCGACCTGTCGGGCGGCATGGTCAAGCGCGTGGCCCTGGCGCGCGCCCTGGCGCTGGAGCCCAAGCTGCTGTTCCTCGACGAGCCCACCGCCGGTCTTGACCCCGACTTGTCGGAAGCCTTTGTGGCACTGATTAAATCGCTGCACCGTGAACTTGGTTTAACGGTGGTGATGGTCACGCACGATCTCGATACGCTGTTCGCGCTGTCCACCCGCATCGCCGTGCTGGCGGAAAAACATGTGATCGCACTGGGTCCGCTGTGCGATCTGCTGAAAGTCGACCACCCGTTCATCAAGGAGTTCTTCCTTGGCGACCGTGGCCGCCGCGCGCTGGAAGCGCTGGAAGAAAAAACATCAACGGAGCACTGATGGAAAACCGATCCCATGCCCTCACTACCGGCTTCTTCACGATCACGCTGCTGATAGCGGCGATCCTGTACGGCCTTTGGTTCAACCGCGACCGCGTCGAGCGCGTGCCGTACGTGATCGCCACCGCGCAGGCGGTTCCCGGCTTGAACCCGCAAGCGCCGGTGCGCTATCGCGGCCTGGAGGTGGGCCGCGTCGGCGGCATCGCCTTTGATCCCAAAGTGGCCGGACAAATCCTCGTCACGCTGAACATCAACACCGATGCGCCGATTACCACCACCACGTTCGCCGGCCTGGGTTATCAAGGCGTGACCGGCATCGCCTTCATCGCGCTCGATGACGACAAGGTAGGGTCGCCGCTGCTGCCAACGAGCAGCGACCATCCGGCACGTATTCCGCTGCGCCCGGGCCTGTTCGACCAGATCGAAAAGCGCGGCAAGGAGATCCTGACGCAGACCGAGGAAGTGACGCGCCGCCTGAATACGCTGCTCAATGCGGACAACCAGAAGGTCATCCTCGGTGCGTTTGCCGATGTGAGCGAGACAGCGCAGAAGTACCGCGAGCTGCCGGAAAAACTGCAGCCGACCATCGACAAGCTGCCCGCGCTGGCCGACCAGACCCAGAAAACGCTGAATTCGGTGACCGCGCTGGCTACTGACGTCAACAAGCTGACCACCAACCTGCAAGCCAAGGGCGGCCCGATCGATCGCATCACCAATACGGTGGAACGCATCGGCGGCTCGGTGGATGCGGTGGCCGGCGGCATTGAGCTGGACACGCTGCCGCAAGTGAATTCGCTGTCCGACGACACCCGCGCGTCGATGCGCGCGCTGCGCAAGACCATGAACAAGATTAACGACCGTCCGCAAAGCCTGATCTTCGGCGCGCCAGGCACGCCGCCCGGCCCCGGTGAAGAAGGCTTCAACGCCCAGAGCAAATAAGGAACCGAGATGATGACGACCACCATCCGTAACGCCGCCGTCGTAGCCATCGCGTTCGCCTTGGCCGCGTGCGCCAGCAAAGGTTCGCCGACCGCGCAGTATGATTTCGGACCGCTGCCCGCTGCCGCCAGCACCGCCGGCCCGGCGCCGGCCAGCGCCAGCAAGATCGGCGCGATCATCGTGGCCGATGTCAGCGGCCCGGCGGCGCTGGACACCGAGCGCATGCATTACCGCCTGCTGTATTCCGATGCACGTCAATCGCGTCCTTACGCATACAACCAGTGGGTCAGCACCCCGGCGCAGTTGCTCACCCAACGCATGAAAGCGCGCCTGTCGCAGGCCGGCGTGAAGGTGCTGTCGACCACCGATGCCGCCGCCAGCGCCACGGTGCTGCGCATGGAGGTGGAGGATTTCGCGCAGAACTTCGACAGCGCCACCAGCAGCAAGGGCGTGCTGAGTTTGCGCGCCTCGGTGTTCCGCAACCACCAGCTGGTGGACCAGAGGACCTTTAGCGGCAGCGTTGCGGCGCCGAGCGCCGATGCCGCCGGCGGCGCGCGCGCACTGGCCGACGCCAGCGACGCCGTCGCTGCCGACCTGCTCACCTGGCTGGCGGCGCTGCCGCCGTCGAAATGACGGAGAACCTGCCGCCGCAAGACGCAGCGCGCGAAGCCGCGCCTGCGCCTACGGCGGATGCGCAAGCCGCACCGGGCGCCGAGACTGCCAGCTCCGCCACCTCCGCCCGGCCGCCGATCGCGCCAATGAGCAAGACCTCGCCCATCACGCGCGCGGCGCTGCTGGCTTACCTGCTGCTGATCGTCTACGCCAGCTGGTTCCCGTTCTCCGGCTGGCACAACCAAGGCCTGTCGCCGCTGATCTTCCTCGAGACGACCAGCATGCCGCGCTACTGGACCAAGTTCGACGCCATCATCAACATCATCGGCTACATCCCGTTCGGCACGCTGATCGCCTACGCGCTGTACCCGCGCGTCAAAGGCATCCTGGCGCTGCTGATCACCGCCGCCGCCGGCCTGCTGGTGTCCGGCACGATGGAGGCGGTGCAGACCTACCTGCCCAGCCGCGTCTCCTCCAACCTGGACTTCTACACCAACGCCGCCGGCTGCGCCATCGGCGGCCTGATCGGCGTGCTGACGGTGCGCCGCCTGCTCGACCAAAGCCAGCTGCAGCGCCTGCGCCAGGCCTGGTTCGCGCCGCATGCCAGCCAGGGCCTGGTGCTGCTGGCCCTGTGGCCGCTGGCGCAAATCTACCCGCAAAACTTCCTGTACGGCCTGGGCCAGCTGTTGCCCATCCTGTCCGAATGGCTGTCGCAGCTGCTGGACATGGAGATCGATCTCGCCAGCTTCGTGCGCCCCGACGTCGACCTGACGGTGGAGCAATACTGGCTGTCCGAAACCATCATCACCGCCTGCGGCATGGTGGGCGCCGGCCTGACCCTGCTGTGCCTGATGCGCAAGCCCTCGCCGCGCGGGCTGCTGGTGGGGCTGATGATCGCCGCCTCGGTGATCGTGAAAGCGCTGGCCTCGGCCCTGCTGTTCGCGCCCGAGAATGCTTTCGTCTGGATCACCCCCGGCGCCCAGGGCGGCTTCCTGATCGGCGCCATCATGCTGGCCGGCCTGGCCTACGCGCCGCATGTGGCGCAGCGGCGGCTGGCCGTGACCACCCTGCTGCTGGGCCTGGTCATCATCAACACCACCCCGGCCAACCCGTATTTCGTGGCCACTTTGCAAACATGGGTGCAGGGCAAATTCCTGAATTTCAACGGCGCGGCCCAGTTCCTGTCGCTGATGTGGCCGTTCTTTGCGGTCTGGTTCCTGTGGCTCCCGGCCCACAAGCTAAACGCGGCCAAGGTATCATAGCGGCTACGACTTTAAAGAGGCACCGCCATGAGCGACAACCAATACTTCAAGCACCACGTCTTCTTCTGCATGAACAAGCGTGACGACGGCCGCAACAGCTGCGGCGACCACGGCGCCGAAACCGCCCAAAAGCACGCCAAGAAGCGCTGCAAGGAACTCAACCTGAACGGCGCCGGCAAGGTGCGCATCAACCAGGCCGGCTGCCTCGACCGCTGCGAGGAAGGCCCGGTGATGGTGGTCTATCCGGAAGGCACCTGGTACACCTACGTCGACACCAGCGACATCGATGAAATCATCGACAGCCATCTGGTCAACGGCAAGGTTGTGGAACGTCTGAAAATCTGAGAACTATGAACAAGAGCGAAAAATTCACCCTGGCCGGCGGCGCCGGCCAAATGGAAGGCGTGATCGATTACCCGGCGGACGACGCCGCGCCGCGCGGCGTGGCGCTGGTGGCGCACCCGCATCCGCTGTACGGCGGCACGATGGACAACAAGGTGGCCGTGACCCTGATGCGCACCTTCGTCAACCTCGGCTACGTGGTGGCGCGCATTAACTTCCGCGGCGTCGGCAAATCGGAGGGCGTACATGACCACGGCCAGGGCGAAACCGACGACATGGCCATCCTGCATGCGTGGATGACCGAAAAATTCCCCGGCCTGCCGGTGGCGCTGTCGGGCTTCTCGTTCGGCACCTATGTCCAGACCCACCTGGCGCAGCGCCTGGCCGCCGCCGGCACGCCGGCCGAGCGCCTGGTGCTGGTCGGCGCGGCCGCCAAGAAATGGCAGATGGCCGACATCCCGGCGGACACCATCCTGATCCACGGCGAGAACGACGACACCATCCCGCTGATCGACGTGCTGGACTGGCTGCGCCCGCAGGATATCCCGGTGATCGTGATCCCCGGCGCCGACCACTTCTTCCACCGCAAGCTCGGCCACATCAAGAGCTGGGTCACGCAATTGTGGGGCGGCAGCGGCTTAACCGACGCTGAAACGGACACCGCAAACGCGGACTAAGCAACTATAATCATCGGGCTTTTAACTTTTACCACCAGATCACATGAAGAAAATTATCGCGGCACTGGCCACCAGTGTGATGTTGATGACCTCGGCCGTGGCGCAGACGCTGCCGGCCCCGACCATCGCCGCCAAATCCTGGCTGCTGCTGGACGCCACCAGCGGCCAGATCATCGCCTCGCAGGATCCGAACGCCCGCATTGAGCCGGCCTCGCTGACCAAGATCATGACCGCCTACGTGACCTTCGGCGCGCTGCGCGACAAGAAGATCGCGCTGAACCAGATGGTCAACGTCTCGACCAAGGCGTGGAAAGTGGACTCCTCCAGCTCGAAGATGTTCATCGACCCGGCCACCCCGGTCAGCATCAACGACCTGCTGTACGGCCTGATGGTGCAGTCGGGTAACGACGCCGCCGTGGCGCTGGCCGAAGCCGTTGCCGGCGACGAGTCCGCCTTCGTGGTGCTGATGAACAAGGAAGCCCAGCGCCTGGGCCTGACCTCGACCCACTTCGCCAACCCGCACGGCCTGCCGTCGCCGGAAAACTACTCGACCGCGCAAGACCTGTCGCAGCTGGCGCAGCACGTGATCAAGGACTTCCCGGAGTTCTACAAGATTGATTCGGTGAAGACCTTCACCTACAACAAGATCACCCAGCCGAACCGCAACCGCCTGCTGTGGCTGGACCCGACCGTGGACGGCATGAAAACCGGCCACACCGAGGCGGCCGGCTACTGCATGATCGCCTCGGCCAAGCGTCCGAACGGCAGCGGCGAGCGCCGCCTGATCTCGGTGGTGCTGGGCACTTCGTCGGACCAGGTGCGTACCCAGGAAAGCCAGAAGCTGCTGAACTGGGGCTTCCAGAACTTCGACACGGTCAAGCTGTACTCGAAAGGCCAGCCGATCGCCACGCCGGAGATCTGGAAAGGTTCGAAGAACGCCGTCAAGATCGGCTTCGCGCAGGACGTGATGGTGACCGTGCCGAAGGGGGTGGCGGGCAAGATGAAACCGGCGCTGGAGCGCAAGGATCCGCTGGTCGCCCCGCTGGCAGAGAACAGCCGCGTCGGCACCCTGAAGATGGTGGTGGACGGCAAGCCGATGCTGGAACTCCCAGTCGTGGCGCTGGAGACCGTGGAGCAAGCCTCGATCTTCGGCCGCGCCTGGGATTCGATCCGTCTGTGGTTGAAGTAACGCGTCGTTCCGGCGCAGGCCGGAACCCATAGAACGCCGAGCTCGGACGCTCAGCATGGACCGCAGCGGCGGACCGCCCGCCTGCGCCGGGAGTCATTTCGCCCAGTGGGCGGAATGACGCTAGTCGGCGCCGGTCTGTTGCATCGATTCCTGCGCCCACTGGAAGGCGGCCTGTCCCACTTGCGGCAGGCCGTCGATATCAATCTCCAGCGTTGCCGCAATGTCCAACGCGCGGTCGACCTTGTCCCGCTCCAGCAGCAGCACCATCGTCAGATACGGGCCATAAGCGCCCTCTTTCCCCAGCAGCACATCGCGGATATCGTCCGACAAATGCATCTTGCCGACCAGGTTAGCCATCGGCACGCTCAACAACACATCGAACAGCGACAGCAAGCCGACCAGGAACAACTCATCGCGCTTGGCCTGCGGCAGCTTGCTGCACGTCTCGAGGAAGCGCGCACGCGTCAGCGCCACTTCCAGCAGCGATTCATCGCGCTCCTTGTTGGCGCCGCCGCCGAGGCGGAACATCGACACCGTCAGGCCGCGATACAGCTGGTTGCGGCCCAGCACCATGAACGCCTGCTGCAGGCTGGTGACCTTGGTGGTCTGGCCGCTGCCCGGCGCGTTCGCCCATTGCAGCACCTGGTAAGTCATGCCCGGATCGCGCTTGGCGACTTCGATCATGGCCGGCAATTCGGCATCGGTGCGCAGCAGGTTAAGCAGCTCGATCGACGTCATGCGGCTTTGATCGATCTTGGCGTCCGGATCCACCTTGTCGGTGGTGGTCAGGAAATGCCCCATGAAATAGTTGGCGCCCCACGACGCACACATGCGCTGCTCGTCCCAGGACTCGACACCGTCCACCACCAGCTTGAGGTCGGGATAGCGCAGGCGCAACTGCTTGGACAGGGTCTGGAACTCGGCCAGCGTGTGCTCCTGCAGGTGCAGCAGCACCACGTCGCACTTGGCCAGCAGCGGCGCATCGTCGGCATCGAGCGAGACGCCGCGCAGCGCCACCTTGCAGCCGGTTTCGCGCAAGGCCGCGATGCGGCCGGCGATCTGGTCGACCGGCAGGTTGGCTGTCTTGCGATCCAGCAGGAACACCGTGTACGGCGCCACCAGCGGCAGGTGGCGGTTGAACACCACCGCGTCCATCGTGATCTGCACCAGGGCGACGCGCTTTTGCGCGAAGTCGGTGATATGGCCGGCCACCAGCGCATCGATCATGGCCTGCTCGGGCAGCGGCGCGTTGAAACGGTAGCCGCACAGGCGATGACGCTCGTCGACGATCTCGACACGCGTGATCACAGCATCGGCAGCCGGGGCAGACGGAGGCGGTGCAGCGGGCGCAGCAGTTGGCGCGCTGGCGGGTGTGGCTTGAGGTTCCGGCTTCGATTTCAGAAACGATAACAATCCCACTTGATCCCTCCGTTGAGTCAGCATACGTCCTGATCATACTATAATTCCTGCCTCTCACTTAACCTGGAAAGATGCCGATGACCGACCTGACCTGCCCCTCCCTCGTGACCTACCAAGGCGGCCTGACGCTGTCGCGCATCGTGGCCGGGATGTGGCGCATGAATGAATGGAACCTGACGCCCCAGCAGCGGGTGGAATGGATCGAGCAGGCGCTGGCGTTGGGCGTGACCAGTTTCGACCACGCCGATATCTACGGCGGCTATGGCGTGGAAGCCACGTTCGGCGCAGCGCTGGCGCTGCAGCCTTCGCTGCGCGACAAAATGCAGATCGTCAGCAAGTGCGGCATCAAGCTGGTGAACGCGGCGCGCCCGGAGCACACCATCCAGCACTATGACACCAGCGCCAGCCACATCATCGCCTCGGCCGAGAATTCGCTGCGCCAGCTGGGCACCGACCACCTCGACCTGCTGCTGATCCACCGCCCGGATCCGCTGATGAATTTCGATGAAATCGCCGGCGCGTTCCAGAAATTGAAAGCTGATGGCAAGGTCAAGCACTTCGGCGTGTCCAACTTCACTCGCCATCAATTTGAAAGCCTGAACCGCCGCATTCCGCTGGCCACCAACCAGGTGGAGTTCTCGCCGCTGCACGTGGCGCCGATGTTCGACGAAACCTTCGACGGCCTGCAAGACCTGGGCGTGGCGCCGATGATCTGGTCGCCGCTGGCGGGCGGCCGCCTGTTCAGCAGCGACGACGCGGCCGGCGTGCGCGTGCGCGGCGTGATCCAGAAGGTCGCCGACGAGTTGCAGCGCCCGTTCGGCGCGGTAGTGTTTGCGTGGATTATGCAGCTGCCAAGCCGCCCGGTGCCGTTGACCGGTTCGGGCCGCATTGCAGCAGTAAAAGAAGCGGTGGAAGCGACCCAGTTCAGCCTGAGCCGCAGCCAGTGGTTTGAGATCCTGCGCGCGGCCCGTGGCCACGAGGTAGCTTAAACTGCGAGCTTAATCCTCGTAGACGACCGGCGGGGCGACGCCCGTCCAGCCGGTCCTCCACGCCGCGTTCAGCGCCAGCGTCAGGCCGATGTAGAAGGCAAAGAACAGCACGAAGTACACCGCTTGCAGCCAGGCCAGCAGGCCGAGGTTAATCAGCAATACCACCAGCGCAGTCCAGCTTTTCTTTTGCTTGGAACTCGGGAAGCGCACGGTCGACACCATCAGCGTACCCACCACGAACAGCAGCAGCACCACCCACACGCCTTGCAACACGGTAGCCGCCGGCTCCGGCCACGCCACCACCACTGAAGCCACACAGGCCGCGCCGGCCGTGATCGGCATGCCGACAAAGTAGCGCGGGTCGGTGCGGCCCACATTCACATTGAAGCGCGCCAGCCGCAGCGCGCCGCACGCGACAAAGAAGAAGCTGGCCATGCCGCCCAAGCGCAGCAGGGTCGGATGCTCGAGTCCCAGTTGCTGGAAGCCCCAGCAATACAGCAGCAAGCCCGGCGCGCAGCCGAAGTTCATCACATCCGCAATCGAATCGAGCTGCATGCCGAAGTCGGACTGGGTGTTGGTGGCGCGCGCCACCATGCCGTCCAGCGCGTCGAACACGCCGGCCAGCACCAGCAGCACGGCCGCCAGGCGGTAGTCGTGCGCCGCGCCGATCAACGCGTTGTCGACCGAAATGACGATACTGCCAAAGCCGCAAGCGATCGACATCAGGGTGACCATGCTGGGCAAGGCAAACTTGGCGCGCTGCATGCGCGGATGGTGTAAAGGCTTCAAAACTGGTGCATCCCGAAAAAATAGACGGCAAGCTTACCATGTGTAACGGGTGCGGCGGTTTTGAAATCCGGCATAGAATTTACCCATCATGAAGAAATCGCGCATTCTCCCCGCAGCGTTGCTGTGTGCCCTGCTGGCCGCCTGTGGCGGTGGCAGCGACAGCACCAGCAACAGCGGACCGGTCATCACGCCGCCCACGCAAGAGCCGGGCGCGCCCACGCTCACGGGCAATACCGCCACCGACGGCTACAACTGGTTCAACTACCGGCGCAACCAGGTCGGCCTGACCACCCTCGCCCGCAACAGCCTGATCGATGTGGCGGCGCAGGGGCATTCAGACTACCAGCGCCTGAACCGCACCATCACCCACGAGCAAACGCCCGGCCAGCCCGGCTTTACCGGCGTGGCGCTGACCAACCGCCTGCTCGCCGCCGGCTACACGCTGAGCGGCTCCTATTCGGCCGGCGAAGTGATTTCCGCCACCACCAGCGGCTCCGGCTTCTACCAGGCCGAGGAACTGATTGCCGCCATCTACCACCGCTTCGTGATCTTCGAGCCGGTGTTCAAGGAAATCGGCACCGGCGCGGCCAGCGTGAGCGGCGGCTACACCTATTTCACCGCCGACTTCGCGGCCGTGAACGGTTTGAGCGGACTGGGCGAGGGACGCCTGGCCGTCTACCCGGTAGCCAATCAAACCAATGTGGCGCTGAATTTCTTCAGCGACAACGAAGCGCCCGATCCGGTACCGGACCGCAACGAAGTCGGCTACCCGATCAGCGTGCACGCCGACTACGGCCGCACGGTACTGGTGCGCAGCTTTACGGTCACGCCGCGCGGCGGCACGGCGCTCGAGACCCGCCTGCTGAGCTATGCCAACGGCACCAGCAACGACAGCAGCAGCGCCGCCGCCATCGTGCCGCTGGCGCCCTTGCGCAGCGCCACCACCTACGACGTCAGCTTCAACGGCGCGGTGGGCGGCGTGGATGTCAGCCGCAGCTGGTCGTTCAGCACCAAATAAAAGCCGCAGGTGTTGCACGAATTTAACTGTTCATTGTCACACTGTCTGCTATCGTAGCGTCTATGATGACCCTGCCCAGCCCGCCAGAACCTGTCGAAGGCCACGTCCTGCAAGTGGAGACCGGCTTGCAGCAGCTGATGGGCGACCGCGAGCTCTACCTGCAAATCCTGCGCCGCTTCCGCCAGCGCTATCCGGACAGCGGCTGCGAGGCGCGCACGGCGCTGGACAACGGCGAGCCGGGCCACGGCCAGCGCATCGTCCACACCCTCAAGGGCGCGGCCGGCATGATCGGCGCGCAACAAGTGTATTTGCTGGCGTCCCGGCTGGAACCGCTGTGCGCGGGACCGGCGCCCGGCTGGTCGGCGCCGCTGGCGCAACTGGAACTGGCGCTGCGCGCGCTGATCACGGCCATTGACGACATCCTCGACGGCGATCCGCAACAAATGCTGGCGGTGCCGGCCGACCATCCCGGCGCACGCGCGCACGTGCCGGAAACCCGCATGCTGTTGCTGCATCTGGCGCGCCTGCTGGACGAGGGCGACGGCGCGGCGATCGACGTGCTGGAGCAATCGGCGACGGTGCTGGCGGCGAGCCTGGGAGTGGAAGTATTTCAGGAAGTGACGGAAGCGGCGCACCAGTTCGACTTTGAGGCGGCGCTGGCGACCTTGCAGGCGGCGATGGCCTGAGCGGCCTTAGCGGGTGTATTCCTTTTCTTCGTCGAACGCGTCGGCGCATTCCTTGTCGCAGAAGCGGCGCACATTATCGAGCGGTTTTTCACAGTACCAGCACGAGCCCTTGGGCGGCAGCATCTGGCGCGTCCGCGCTGGCGGCGCCGGCGTCGCGGCGCTGGGGGGCGGCATGCCGGCGCCGTCGTCGGGAAGACTCTCTTGTATCGGTTCCACGCTGCACTCCTTTCCAGGCCACGCTAGGTCAGTTGCAAGATTACTTCAGCGGAATAGCCGCAAGCATGAGATTTCTCAACGGTTGCCTGAAACGGCATACCCATTTGCGACAAACAATAATAGCAGGATAAATGCGACGCCCGCTGAGGCTACAGTCGGGGAAATATTTTTCAATGAAAAAGCGAGTTACGATAGTGCAGCAAGCCGCGTGGCTGCCCTTATAATCTGGACACGTTTTCAATTCCATCAGGAAAGCACGCATGACTGAATCCGCTTCTGTACCGCACCAACTGTCCGCGCGCGTGCTCGGGCTGGCCCAGCTGGGCATGATCGTCATCGATGCCGATATGCACATCGTCATGTGGAACCAGTGGATGGCCAGCCGTTCCGGCAAGTCGGCACACCGGGTGCTGGGGCAGGACTTGTTCGACCTGTACGGCGAACTGCGCGGCCAGCGGCTGGAACAGGCGGTGCTGAGCGCGCTGCAGAGCAACCTGCCGCAGACCCTGTCGCCGTCGCTGAACCCGTCGCCGTTCCCGCTGTACCCGGCCGGCAGCTGGGGCGGCGAGCGCGTCGAGCAGGCGGTGTCGGTGACGCCGTTCAACGAAGGCAAGGAACGCTTCTGCCTGATCGAAGTGAGCGACATCAGCACCATCGTCGGCCGCGAGCGCCAGCTGCGCAGCCAGGCCGAAGCGCTGCGCGCGCAATCGTATGTGGACGGCCTGACCGGCATCGCCAACCGCCGCCACTTCGACGTCGCGCTCGACCGCGAACTGCGGCGCGCCCAGCGCAACGACGGCCAGCTGTCGCTGCTGCTGATGGACATCGATTCCTTCAAAGCCTACAACGACCACTTCGGCCACCAGCAAGGCGACGCCTGCCTGACCCTGGTGGCGGAAGCCTTCGCCTCCATGCTGCAGCGTCCGGCCGACCTGGCGGCGCGCTATGGCGGCGAGGAATTCGCGGCCGTGCTGCCGGACACCAGCGGCGAGCAGGCGGCGCAGCTGGCCGAAACCATCCGCGCCAAAATCGCCTCGCTCAACATCAGCCACGCACCGGCGGCGACGCGGCCGCACGTCACCATGAGCATCGGCGTGGCCACCTTCGACAAAGACCGGCTGAACGAAGGCGCCGCCATGCTGGCCGCCGCCGACAGCTGCCTGTACGCCGCCAAGAAAGCCGGGCGCGACTGCGTCATCGTTTATCGTCACCAACAGGAGAATGCAGCATGAAGTTACGCAGTACCTTGATTCTGGCAGCCATGCTGGCCGCGCCGCTGGCCCACGCCGCGACCGGTGTGTGCACGGGCAAAGCCCCGTCCGGCGAACTGAGCGCCACCCGCATCGCCGCCGCCAACAGCACCCGCAGCGAGCCGGGCTTGTACGAGGGGCCGGTGTGGATCAAGGATGCGCTGTACTTCTCCGACTTCACGTTTGGGCCGGGCTTCCCGTCGCGCATTCTCAAGCTGGACGCCAGCGGCAAAGTCAGCACCGTGATCGACGACAGCGGCAGCAACGGCCTGGCGACTGATGGCAAGGGCAACCTGATCGCCGGCACGCACAAGTGGAAATCGGTATCGCGCTACACGCTGGACGGCAAGCGCAGCGACGTGGTGAGCCAGTTCAACGGCAACGTCTTCAACTCGCCGAATGACCTGGCACTGGCTGCGGATGGTACCTTGTACTTCAGCGATCCCGACTTCCAGCGCGACGCCGCGCCGGGCGGGCAGGAAAAGACCCGCGTGTACCGCGTGGCGACCGATGGCAAAGTGACGGTGGTGGACGATACGCTGAAGAATCCGAATGGCGTATCGCTGTCGCCGAAGGGTGACGTGCTGTACGTGAACGGCATGGTGGGCGAGCACGGCGTACTGCGTGCGTATGCCATCGTGAACGGCGTGCCGCAGCAGGGCAAGACGCTGGTGGACAAACTGGGCATCCCGGACGGCATGGCGGTCGACTGCCACGGCAACATCTACGTCACCGAGCACACCGACAAGCGCCTGCGCGTATTCACGCCGGCCGGCAAGCAAATCGCCACGATCAAAGTCGACGCCAACGTAACAAACGCCGCATTCGGCGGCGCCGACGGCAAGACCCTCTACATCACCGGCGCCGGCGCCGTCTGGCAACTCAAACTCGACGTCACCGGCTCGCCCTACTAATTCAGGGTCAGCTCTGTCATTTGGACACGCGCGCAACACCTTTGATGCATCTCAATACGGGATGCGTCAATTTCAGAACGAATTACCATCGACAGTGATCAGGGCGCTCCACGATCGGACGCGGCGCGTCTTGAGGTACCTCAAGCTTGTGGCGCGCGTGTCCAAATGACAGAGCTGACCCTGAATTTATTTGCCGATGCAGAAGCGGCTGAAGATGACGCCTAGCAGGTCGTCGGAGGAGAAGGCGCCGGTGATGCTCGACAGTTGAACTTGCGCCAGCCGCAGTTCTTCCGCGAACAGGTCCAGCGACTGGTCGTTCTGCGCCGCGTGTTCGCCAGCCCGCGCCAGATGGGCGCCGGCGTTTTTCAGTGCGATCAGGTGGCGCTCGCGCGCCAGGTACAGCGATTCGCCAGTCTGCTGCCAGCCGGCGATGCGCAGCAGTTCCTGGCGCAGCAGGTCAATCCCGATGTGCTCGTGCGCCGACAGGTAGATGTGGGTCGCCTCGTCCATCTGGTCCACCGCCGGCTTGTGGCCCGACAGGTCGATCTTGTTCCAGATGCGCAGCACCGGCACGCCTTGCGGGAAGGCTTCCATGATGTTTTCATCCGAACGCGACGGGCCGTGGTCGGCATCCAGCAGGTGCAGGATGACGTCGGCCTTGCCCACTTCGGTCCAGGTGCGCTCGATGCCGATGCGCTCGACCACGTCGCTCGCCTCTTCCGGCGCGCGGATGCCGGCGGTGTCGATGATGTTGAGCGGGATGCCTTCGATCTGGATGGTCTCGGTCACTTTGTCGCGCGTGGTGCCGGCGATCGGCGTGACGATCGCCACGTCATTCCCCGCCAGCGCATTCAGCAGCGAGGATTTGCCGACGTTCGGCTGGCCTACCAGCACCACGTTCAGGCCTTCGCGCAGCAAGGCGCCCTGCGCCGCCTGCTTGAACACTTGCTCCAGTGCGTCGACGATGCCTTTCAGTTGGCCGCGCGCGTCGGATTTTTCCAGGAAGTCGATTTCTTCTTCCGGGAAGTCCAGCGTGGCTTCCACCAGCATGCGCAGGTTGGTGACACTGCCCACCAGCTTGTTCACGGTATTCGAGAACGCGCCCGACAGCGATTGCGAGGCCGACTTGGCCGCCGCTTCGGTCGATGCATCGATCAGGTCGGCCACGGCCTCGGCTTGCGCCAGGTCGAGCTTGTCATTGAGGTAGGCGCGGCGCGTGAATTCGCCCGGCTCGGCCAGCCGCAAGCCGCTCTCGGCACCGGCTTCCAGCACCCGCGCCAGCAGCATTTGCAGCACGATGGGGCCGCCGTGGCCTTGCAGTTCCAGCACATCTTCCCCGGTGTACGAATGCGGTCCCTTGAACCAGATGGCAATGCCTTGGTCGATCACGCTGCCATCGGCCTGCTTGAACGGGATGTAGGTGGCGTGGCGCGGCTGCAGCGCGATGTCGCCGAACAGCGTTGCAATCAGCGGCTTCAGGTTTTTGCCGGAGGCGCGCACCACGCCGATGCCGCCGCGTCCCGGTGCGGTGGCGATGGCGGCGATAGGGGAAGAGTCGATATTCATAACATCAATTGTATTCAATAAAAAAAGCCCGCGATCAACGCGGGCTTTGTCAGGCGTCAGGCCTTGGCGGGCTCTACCGCACCAAATTTTTTCGAAATCACATACTGCTGCGCAATCGACAGCACGTTGTTCACGACCCAGTACAGCACCAGGCCGGACGGGAAGAAGAAGAACATCACCGAGAACGCCAGCGGCATGAACAGCATCATCTTCGCTTGCATCGGATCGGCCGGCGCCGGATTCAGCTTGGTGGTGATGTACATCGAGATCGCGTACAGCACCGGCAGGATCGCATACGGGTCATGCTGCGCCAGGTCGGTGATCCAGCCGATCCACGGCGCGCCGCGAATTTCCACCGCCGACTGCAGCACGTAGTACAGCGCGATGAACACCGGCATCTGCACCAGGATCGGCAGGCAGCCGCCCAGCGGATTGATCTTCTCGGCCTTGTACAGTTCCATCGTGGCCTGGTTCATCTTGGCCGGGTCGCCTTTGTAGCGCTCGCGGATGGCTTGCATCTTCGGCGTCACCAGCTTGACCTTGGCCATGCTGCGGTAGCCAGCGGCCGACAGCGGGAAGAACAGCAGCTTGATCAGGATGGTGAAGGCGATAATCGTCCAGCCCCAGTTGCCCAGCACGCCGTGGATGTGTTCGATCACCCAGAACATCGGCTTGGCGATCATGGCCAGCCAGCCGTAGTCGCGCACCAGTTCCAGGCCGTGCGACACTGGCTCCAGCAGCGAGGTTTCCTGCGGACCCGAGAACAGCTTGGCGTCGTTGGTCACGGTCGCGCCCGGCGCGATGGTGCCCAGCGGCTGCTTGACGCTGATGCCGTACAGGTTGGTATCGATCTTGGTGGTCTCGATTTCATGCATCAGCTTAGGCTGCGGCACGAAGGCGGAGACGAAGAAGTGCTGCGAAATCGCGATCCAGCCGTTATCAGCCTTGGTGGCGTGGTCTTGCAGCATCGGCTTGCCGGTCTTGGCGGCTTCCTGTGCGGCTTTTTCCAGCTTTTCAAACTGCAGCTTTTCGTAGTGCTTCTCTTCGGTGTACAGCGTAGGACCGGTGTAGCTGCTGTTGAAGAACGAGTCGCCGGCCGGCTTGTTGCCGTCGTGCGCCAGTTGCAGGTACAGGGTCGGCGACACTGGCGCGGTGCCGGTGTTGGTCACGTCGTGACGCACATCGACCACGTAGTCGCCGCGCTTGAAGGTGAAGGTCTTGGTCAGCTTGACGCCGCCCGCTTCCGATTCCAGCACCAGTTGCACCTGGTTGGCGTCGTTCAGCATGCGCGGGCCAGGCTTGGCCACGAAGCCGGTGGTGTGATTAGGCAGGCCAGCGCCGATCAGGCCGGTGCGGCCCAGATAGGTCTTGCCGGTGCCGGCATCGACGTCGAACAGCACCACGTTCTTGCTGTTGTCGCCCGGCTTGCACCAGTCGAACAGGCCGAAGCAGCCGCCGAACCAGCCTGGGTGGCCGTTTTCTTTGTACTTCAGCAGTTCCAGACGACGGATCACGCCGCCCTGGGTGTCGATATCGGCACGCACCACATCGGTGGTGATGGTGATGCGCTCGGCCTTGAACGGCGCCACATCAGCTGCGGCAGCGGCGGCACCAGCTCCCGGCACGGCGGCGGCAGCGCCGGCAGCGGCCGGCACATCGGATTTCTTCGCCTCAGGCGCCTTGGCCGTCTGCGCCGGCGGCGGCGCAAACATCGATGGATGGCCGTTGGAGATCTGCCAGTTGTTCCACAGAACAAACAGCGACACCGCAAACACGATCCACAAGATGGTACGTTTATTGATATCCATTATTTCAATCAGGAGTGGTTGCAACCGCAAGCGGTTGTAGAAGAATTCGATTTGGCCGGAGGGACCGGGTCATGCCCGCCCGCATTCCACGGATGGCAGCGACACACGCGCTTGACCGCCAGCAGGCTGCCCTTGGCGGCGCCGTGCACTTGCAGCGCTTCCAGCGCATAGTTCGAGCAGCTCGGATGAAAACGGCAGCTCGGCGTCATCATCGGGCTGATGGCCAGTTGATAAAAGCGCAGCAGGAAGCGGAGCACGGTTTTCATGGCGACCTATCTGGAGGCGGCGACGATGAAGGCAAGGCCGGCTTGGCCGACAATTTGACTTGCGCGGCGAACAGACGTGCCAATTCCACCCGCAAGGCTGCTTTCAGCTTTGCAGTGGTGGCAGGTCCAGCCTTGCTGTTGACCGGCTTGGCCAGGCGCACCAGGCAATCGATGGGCGGCAGGCCAGTCTGGCGGAACAGTTCGCGGGTGACGCGCTTGATCGTGTTGCGGGTGACGGCACGCGGCGCAAAGCGCTTGGCCACCACGACGCCCAGCCGCGCATGCGGCAGTTGATTCAGACGGGTGTACAGCACGAAGTGCGCGCTTTTTTGGCTAGGGCGCAAACGAAAAACGGATGAAAATTCATCCGTTTTAACGATACGCCGAGCGCGCGCGAAGTCGTGTGAACCTTCGCCTGTCGAGCCGCTGTTGATGCAGCTGTCCACGCGATCAGCTAACAAGTGACTAGCTTATACAGCCAGACGCTTGCGGCCTTTGGCGCGGCGTGCGTTCAGCACTTGGCGGCCACCACGGGTAGCCATACGTGCGCGGAAGCCGTGGGTACGCTTACGGCGTACAACGGAAGGTTGGTAAGTACGTTTCATGTTGGTCTCGCTTAAAGCAGAAAAAAATGCAAAATCGGGTCAGACGGCCCGTCAGTTTTTGGTGCCAATGACACTTCGCGCACCCATGCCAACGCTATCCGGCACAAGCTGGGTCCATCTCATCGCCCGCTAAATCCTCGCTACTCCATATTGATATCCATGTGAAGAAACAAGGAATACGGGCGGGGAACCCTGAATTATCAGCATTTCGGCCCCGCTTGTCAACAACTGGCTGGCCCGGATTGCCGTGCCGGCCAGGCCCCCGGCGCGAAAAAATCCTGTTTCGCCTGTGGATAACTGTAGCGAGCGAGAGTAGAATAGCGCGTTACGTGTGAAAAACTTCAAAGTTGCCCACACCCTTATACAAGCAAGAACAAAGATACGTTTCATGGAAAATTTCTGGCAGACCTGCTCCGCCCAGCTGGAGCTGGAGCTGACGCCGCAACAATTCAGCGCCTGGATCAAGCCGCTTATCCCCATCGATTACGAGGCGGGTAAGTTGCGCGTGGCCGCGCCCAACCGCTTCAAGCTGGACTGGGTGAAGACCCAGTTCGCCAGCCGCATCACCGCGCTGGCCTGCCAGTACTGGGAGCAGCCGACCGAGGTGCAGTTCATCCTCGACCCGCGCCTGTCCGCGCCGAAGAAAGCCACGACCACCGCGCCGGTGCCGGACCACAATGGCGGCGCCCCGAGCAATAATGCCCGGATGGCAATGGCCGACCCGGCGCCTTCGGTGCCGGAACTGCCGGCCTCGGCCCCGCCGCGCCGCGAGCAAAGCAAGATCAACACCGACCTGACCTTCGACAGCTTCGTCACCGGTAAGGCCAACCAGCTGGCGCGCGCCGCTGCGATTCAAGTGGCCAACAATCCGGGCGTGTCGTACAACCCGCTGTTCTTCTACGGCGGCGTCGGCCTGGGTAAGACCCACTTGATCCACGCGATCGGCAACCAGGTGATGGCCGACCAGCCAGGCGCCCGCATCCGCTACATCCACGCCGAGCAGTACGTGCGCGACGTGGTGACCGCCTACCAGCGCAAGGGCTTCGACGACTTCAAGCATTACTACCACTCGCTGGACATGCTGCTGATCGACGATATTCAATTCTTCGGCGGCAAAAGCCGCACGCAGGAAGAATTCTTCTACGCGTTTGAAGCGCTGATCGCGGCCAAGAAGCAGATCATCATCACTTCGGATACCTATCCGAAAGAGATCACCGGCATGGATGACCGCCTGATCTCGCGCTTCGACTCCGGCCTGACGGTGGCAATCGAGCCGCCGGAGCTGGAGATGCGCGTGGCGATTCTGCTCAAGAAAGCGAAACAAGAAGGCGTGACCTTCTCCGACGACGTCGCCTTCTTCGTGGCCAAGCACCTGCGCTCCAACGTGCGCGAGCTGGAAGGCGCGCTGCGCAAGATTCTGGCGTACTCGCGTTTCCACGGCAAAGACATCACGATCGACATCGTGAAAGAAGCGCTGAAGGATTTGCTGTCGGTGCAGAACCGCCAGATCAGCGTGGAAAACATCCAGAAGACCGTGGCCGACTTCTTCAACATCAAAGTCGCGGACATGTACTCGAAGCGCCGGCCGGCCAACATCGCCCGCCCGCGCCAGATCGCCATGTACCTGGCCAAGGAGCTGACGCAGAAATCGCTGCCGGAAATCGGCGAGCTGTTCGGCGGCCGCGACCACACCACGGTGCTGCACGCGGTGCGCAAGATTGCCCTGGACAGAACCAAAAATCCGGAATGCAACCACGAGCTGCACGTGCTGGAACAAACGCTCAAGGGCTAGCTTGAGGCAGGCTTTGGCTTTATCATTTAGTCAAACCTGTCCGGCTGCTCACAAGGCAAAAGTACTAAAAAAACATCTTTAAATTTTTACTGAGGATAATCTATGCAATTGGTCAAAACCACCCGAGATACGCTACTCCGGCCACTGCAGATCGTGAGCGGTATTGTCGAGCGTCGGCACACTATGCCGATTCTGGCCAATATCCTCATCCGCAAAGAGGGCGAGAGCGTATCCTTCCTGTCGACCGACACCGAAGTCCAGATCACCACCAACGCCGAAATCGGCTCCGGTGCGGAAGTGACCGGCACCACCGTGGCCGCGCGCAAGCTGCTCGACATCTTGCGCGCGCTGCCGGAATCGGGCGACGTCACCATCACCCTGCAAAACAAGCGCCTGGCGGTGCAATCGGGTAAATCGCGCTTCGCGCTGCAAACCCTGGCCGCCGAAGAGTTCCCGACCGTGCAGCAAGCCGACAGCTACAGCGCCTCGGTCACCCTGCCGCAGAAAACCCTGAAGCACCTGTTCAACATGGTGCACTTCTCGATGGCGCAGCAGGACATCCGCTACTACCTGAACGGCCTGCTGCTGGTCCTGGACGGCAACAACGTGATCGCCGTGGCCACCGACGGCCACCGCCTGGCCTTCTGCCAGGTGGAGACCGAGCAAACCTTCGCGCGCCAGGAAGTCATCATCCCGCGCAAGACCATCATCGAACTGCAGCGCCTGCTGGAAGAAAACGACGAGCCGGTACAACTGGACATCGCCGCCAACCAGGTCAAGCTGACCTTTGCCGACATCGAGCTGATCTCGAAGCTGGTGGAAGGCAAGTTCCCGGATTACACCCGCGTGATCCCGAAGGGCTACAAAAACGAATTCACCATCGGCCGCGATGAACTGCTGCGCTCGCTGCAACGCGCTGCCATCATGACCAGCGACAAATTCAAAGGCGTGCGCTGCATCATCACGCCGGGCAGCATGAAGATCAGCTCCACCAATGCCGACCAGGAAGAGGCCGTGGAAGAACTGGAAATCGACTACGGCGGCGACAGCGTCGACATCGGCTTCAACGTCACCTACCTGCTGGACGTGCTGAACAACCTCAAATGCGACCAGGTCAACGTCGCGCTGGGCGACTCCAATTCGTCGGCGCTGATCTCGATCCCGGAAAATGCCGACTTCAAATACGTCGTCATGCCGATGCGCATTTAACCCCGTCGCCCCGGCGCAGGCCGGGGCCCAATGAAAAGCATGCTCCGCATGGATTGGATCCCGGCCTTCGCCGGGATGACGTCCCAGTAATACACGTTATATTGATTGAGAAAGCAGCACATGTCCGAAGAGAATGCAGTCCCAGCGGTAAAGAGCGAAGAATACGGCGCGGCCTCGATTCAAATCCTTGAAGGCCTGGAAGCAGTCCGCAAACGTCCCGGCATGTACATCGGCGACACCTCGGACGGCACCGGCCTGCACCACCTGGTGTTCGAAGTGCTGGACAACTCGATTGATGAATCGCTGGCCGGCCACTGCACCGAGATCCACGTCACCATCCACTCGGACAACTCGATCTCGATTACCGACAACGGCCGCGGCATTCCGGTCGGCCTGAAAATGGACGACAAGCACGAGCCGAAGCGCTCGGCGGCCGAGATCGTGCTGACCGAGCTGCACGCCGGCGGCAAGTTCGACCAGAACTCGTACAAGGTATCGGGCGGCCTGCACGGCGTGGGCGTATCGTGCGTGAACGCACTGTCCAAACTGCTGCGCGTGACCATCCGCCGCGACGGCAAAGTGCACCAGATGGAATTCGTGCGCGGCGTGGCACAGAACCGCGAAATCGAAATGCGCGACGGCGTGGCCGTCTCGCCAATCAAGGTCATCGGCGAAACCGAAAAGCGCGGCACCGACGTCCACTTCTGGGCCGACGAAGAAATCTTCACCCACGTCGAATTCCACTACGAGATCCTGGCCAAGCGTATCCGCGAACTGTCGTTCCTGAATAACGGCGTCAGCATCAAGCTGAGCGACCAGCGCACCGGCAAGGAAGAACTGTTCGCGTTCGAAGGCGGCACCCGCGGCTTCGTGGAATACATCAACAAAGCCAAGACCGTGCTGCACCCGACCGTGTTCCAGGCCACCGGCGAGCGCCAGTCGGACCAGAACACCACCATTACCGTGGACGTCTCCATGCAATGGAACGACGCCTACAACGAACAGGTGCTGTGCTTCACCAACAACATCCCGCAGCGCGACGGCGGCACCCACCTGACTGGCCTGCGCGCGGCGATGACCCGCGTCATCAACAAATACATCGACGAGAACGACTTCGCCAAGAAAGCGAAAGTGGAAGTCTCCGGCGACGACATGCGCGAAGGCCTGACCTGCGTGCTGTCGGTGAAAGTGCCTGAGCCGAAATTCTCGTCGCAGACCAAGGACAAGCTGGTGTCGTCCGAAGTGCGCGGCCCGGTGGAAGAGATCGTCGCCAAGACGCTGTCCGACTACCTGATGGAAAAGCCGAACGACGCCAAGATCATCTGCGGCAAAATCGTCGAAGCAGCGCGTGCGCGCGAAGCAGCCCGCAAGGCACGCGACCTGACCCGCCGTAAAGGCGTGATGGACGGCCTGGGCCTGTCGTCGAAACTGGCGGACTGCCAGGAACGCGACCCGGCGCTGTGCGAACTGTACATCGTCGAGGGTGACTCAGCAGGCGGCTCGGCCAAGCAAGGCCGCGACCGTAAATTCCAGGCCATCCTGCCGCTGCGCGGTAAGGTGCTGAACGTGGAAAAAGCGCGCTTCGAGAAAATGCTGTCGTCGGAACAGATCACCACCCTGATCGCCACGCTCGGCACCTCGATCGGCCCGGACGAATTCAACGTTGAAAAACTGCGCTACCACCGCATCATCATCATGACCGATGCGGACGTCGACGGCGCCCACATCCGCACCCTGCTGCTGACCCTGTTCTATCGCCAGATGCCTGAGCTGGTGGAACGCGGCCACATCTACATCGCGCAACCGCCGTTGTACAAAGTCAAGGCCGGCCGCGACGAGCGCTACCTGAAGGACGATGCGGAAGAAGCGACCTACATGATGAACGTGGCGCTCAACACCGCCGTGCTGACCCCGCGCGAAGGCGCCGAGCCGATCATGGGCGAAGCGCTGAGCGAGCTGGTGCGCCAGTTCAACCTGTCCAACGTCATCATGACGCGCCTGACCCGCGTGATCGACCGCGCCGCGCTGACCGCCATCATGACCGGCGTGACGCTGGACATGAGCACGCTGGAAGCCTCGGAAGCCTCGGCCCGCGCGCTGGAGACGAACATCAACGACATCGCCGTCAAAGTCAGCGTGCGTTCGGACGAGCTCAACGAGAAGCACCAGCTGTGGATCGAGCGCATGCACCACGGTAACGTCAAAGTCAGCTCGATCGACGCCGACTTCGTCGAAAGCGCCGACTACCGCGTGCTGGCCGAAGCGGCCGCCACCTTTACCGGCCTGATCGGCCCAGGCGCCTACGTGCGCCGCGGCGAAGGCGAGCGCACCAAGGAATCCGCCGTGACCGACTTCCACCAGGCGATGCAGTGGCTGCGTGACGAATCGGAACGCGTGGTGTCTAAACAGCGCTACAAAGGTCTGGGCGAGATGAACCCGGAACAGCTGTGGGAAACCACCATGGACCCGACCGTTCGCCGCCTGCTGAAAGTGCAGATCGAAGATGCGATTGCAGCGGACCAGATCTTCACCACGCTGATGGGTGATGATGTTGAGCCGCGCCGGGCGTTCATTGAGACCAATGCGCTGCGTGCAGGTAACATCGACGTCTAAATTTTAGTTTGCACGCGTAGGGCGCCAGAGTAATTGCAACTGGCGCCACAATTCTGCGACTAAAAGCCGCTAGTTAATGCAACTTGCCTATTGTTTTCGCTAGACCGGAACGCAAAGAGCCATGCTGAGTTATTGAATAACCAATGGCCAATGGTGTGAGGATTGAAAATCCTTGTGTCGGTGGTTCGATTCCGCCCCGGGCCACCAAGAATAAGCTTTAAAATCAAAGAGTTACGCGCAGTGGCACGTAACTCTTTTTTACGCCCTTAGTAAAGGTAGCCTATAGGTAGGATACCTTGCCCATGCCGTGGGAATGATCGCCTCCACCATGCGAGCACCGGCCTGCGCGACACGAATGCAGCGGCCACTCCAACACAGTGACACCCCAGACATTTTTCTCGGGTTCATTGCCGCTATCAAAGCAGGGGGCGTAAAAATTCCCCCCAGTTTTTCCAAAATTTTACCTTTGAATTTGCGTGGTGATGCTACTGGCACTCGGTGATATGCGACGCAGCTAAGTAGTGGCCTCATCCAAGATTTAGAATGTCTCGCTCCATCCCACAAGTCAAAAACATTCCAAATCAAATCAAGTAACAATAGCAATGACGCGCAAATAAATCAATTAACGCAGTCTTTGAGTTTACTCACGAGATGGGCAACTGCCCCAATTCTTTAAGAAAAGAATTGTGCACTTTGACAGCTTTCGCAGCACGTTTTTCGATCTCATTGAGCTCAGTGCTGATTAAAGACAATTCTATCTTTTCGGCTGTAGTTGCCGTGCTGACGTAACGCGAAATATTAAGGTTAAAATCGTTTTTCTCTATTTCCGCCATCGATACCCGCCGAGAGTAGCGCGTCTCCTCCTTGCGATATTGGTAAGTACCAACTATCTTTTCGATGTGCTCCGGAGTTAAATGATTTTGTCGCTTACCCTTCTCAAAGTTTTCCTCAGAGCTTGCATTTATAAACAGCACATCATTTGGCTTTTTACATCTTTTCAAAACTAAAATACAGACAGGGATACCCGTAGAGAAAAACAAGTTAGCGGGCAATCCAATCACTGTGTCTATATGCCCATCTTTGAGCAACTTCGTTCGAATACGTTCTTCCGCCCCACCACGGAACAAGACGCCATTCGGTAAAATAATTGCCATAACTCCATTTTCACTGAGGAAGTGAAAACCGTGCAATAAAAAAGCGAAGTCAGCGGCAGACTTCGGCGCGAGGCCATAACTCTTAAAGCGGAAATTCTCGTTTAATGCGTCTGTAGGCTCCCAGCGATAGCTGAAAGGTGGATTCGCAACCACGGCGTCGAACTGCAGCTTTTTGGCCGGATTCATCTCGTTAAGAATATTCCAGTCATTTAACAGCGAATCACCGTGGTGAATCTCGAACTCGGTGTCTTTTACACCGTGAAGCAGCATATTCATGCGTGCTAGATTGTAAGTAGTAATATTTTTTTCTTGTCCGTATATCTTTCCAATCGTCCCCCCTTCTTTTTGCAGTCGCTTACGCACATTCAGCAGCAACGAGCCAGATCCACAGGCGAAGTCTAATACCTTAGTTAGTTTTTTCTTCTTCCCGCTTGCTGGGTCTTGACTGTCCAGCGTGACTATTTCTGACAAAACTGTTGAAATTTGTTGCGGGGTGTAAAACTCGCCTGCTTTTTTGCCAGACCCAGCCGCAAATTCACCGATCAGATACTCGTAAGCATCGCCCAGGATGTCTGTGTCAGTGCTAAATTTAGAAATACCTTCGGCGATCTTCTGAATGATAGTACAGAGCTTAGAATTTCGCTCAGAAGCTTTCTTACCCAATTTTTCAGAGTGCAAATTCACTTCGGAAAATAATCCCTGAAAGGTACTTTCGAATGATTTCTCTTCGATATACTTGAAGCCTTTCCACAATGTATCCAAAAGATCAGGGTGCTGGGTACGCGCCATCTCGGCAACACTGCTCCAAAGATACTGCGGCTCGATAACATAATGCACCTTCAGGCGCATCTGTTTTTCAAAGTCGTCAATATCTCCCGAATTGGCGTTATACCAAATTGCCAAAGGTGTACGGCGATCATTCTTTGGAGCAACAGGATAATCTCTACCCAATTCTTTCTTTGCGGCAATCTCGTAATTATCAGAGAGGTAACGCAAAAATAGAAACGACAACATGTAGTCGCGAAAGTCATCGGCGTTCATTGCCCCCCGCAACTGATCGGCAATATCCCAAAGGGTTTTACCAAGCTGATTTAATTCTTCTTTAGTCATATCTTAATAATCTTTTTTAAATCACAGATGCACTTCTGGCAAACTGAATGCGTATCGTTCCAAAAATCCATGCAGAATATTTCGGAAAAGTTGTTTATTATCTTCAGTCAACTCTTTTGGATCAAATAATGAATAATCTCCATGACTTAATAAATTCAAAGCCCGAGAAAACAAAATTTCATCTTCAATGCCATGAATGCACCCAGAAAAATCAGCCAACCCAAAAAACGAAGACGTTTTTTCTAGTACGCCGCGTAGCACATTAAAGTGGTTCGCGTAGAGTTGCCCAGCATCTGAAGCTCTCTTAAGCTCACTAAGCATCGCTACATGATGGAAAAATGGGGTATCGTGCGTCGCTTGTAAGCTATAGCCGTCATTATTTTTCCCATAGACAAAATAAGACTTATGCTCTTGCTTTTTTAATTCATTACACATAACATTAAAAAAGAGACTATGATGCGATGATATTACTACCTTAACTTTTCCAATGCATCGACGCAACAATTTTGCCAAATCGGAGCCCACTGCAATTGCATTGTTATCGTCAAGTGATGAAATCGGGTCATCAATATAAAGAAACTTTACCCAATTGTAAGCTTCTGAACCATCCACAACCAATTCACATATGGCAAGATAAATACACCATATAAAAACATTTTCTTCACCGCGAGAAATCTTTATATTATTCGCAATAATAGTCTGTGGTTCGTCAGCGCCAGGTCGAAATTTTGGGTTAACAACGTCCTTACTGAATACAACGTTCCAATTCTCATAATCAATTTTAAAATTGAACTTTGCATATCTTTCCAAATACGAAAAAATCTTCTCCTCTAATGCCAAGGCTCGAAAACCATCAAAAAACTTAGATTCTGAGTTAATATTTAATGTACGCTCGGTATCATTTTCAAGATCATTATCCCAATTAAAGAGATCCTCTGTAAAGGCGTTAAAGTAAAGCGTATCGCGCTTTATTCCTCTTTTACGCTTTCCAGCTTCCTTAAATTCCATTGACAAACGTGTCTTGCCAGTACCGTTGTATGCATAAAGCAATACAAAATCAACGCCACCGTTAGCTGAAACCCGCAAATCGTCGCGCAACCGCGTTACTACACCACGAAGACTGCCATATTTCTGAATCTTTGGCTTGCCACTCATACATTCACCTCAGGAGCGCTCAAAAAAAGCTGTTGCATAAGCCCTCTTTTGTGAGCCTTGAGGCCATCAACCTTTTGAGTTTGAGCTTTAATAAGTTCGTCGATCGAATTAAGACAATCGGTAATTTTCTTTTGTTCTAAGCCAGAAGGAAATTTTATGGTTAGTTTGTGCAGTACCTTACCTTGAATACCTTGTACTGTGCTCCCAATAGCCATAAATTTCAACAGGTTCTGGAACGTATCACCTAACATATAATGTTTAAGGAAATCGTTGTCGATCAGCTCACCTGCTCTAAATTTAATTACTCGCTGCGCTAATGCTACGTTTTCCCTGTCTATTTGGGCGACATTCCCCAGGGGAGCTTCAGTCGTTAAAAGAACGTCGCCAATTATCGGCTTCCCTTTTTTCATTACCTCATCATAATCATCCAGCAAAACATATTCTTTCGAAATATCGTAATCTATATTTCCTTGCTTTATATTTTTTGCTGTTACTAAAAATATTCCATGATCAGATTTCGGAGGGGCTTTGCCTCTATAGTCGACATAGCTAGTTAACTTATTCAGAGGCTTTGCGTCCCATGCTCCATTAGCTTTAAACTCCGGAAATCGAAGTTGAGGAATAACCTTTCCTTCAGCAGGAAAAAGTTGTTGCATTAAGCCTTTTTTGTGAGATTTAAGCGCCGCAAGTTTTTGAGTTTGAGCATCAATTAAATCGCTTATCGAATTGAGGCAATCTGCGATTTTTTGTTGCTCCTCCAACGATGGCACATGCAATGTTATATTACTGAAAAACTCCCCTACACTGACATTTAATAACCCATGCGCGCGGCCACCCTCCTGCGCAATTTTCGCAATTTCAGAATTGAGAAGCCCTGCTTCGAAATAATGTTCAAAGAAAGACTCGTTAAATCCTTTTTTGGCTCTGAAACAAATGTAGAGAGTTGAGACAACACCCTTTTCATATAGCTTCAGTGGCTTAATTGCCCCCATCGGGTAGCCTTGAGAATAGCTCTTATTGTATGCAAAGTCACCTTTATGAAGCAGGTAATATCCCGATAAATTCTTTGCTGCTACTTTTTTATTAAAATAATGCAATTGACTGACCAATCCAAGTTGCGCTGAAATGGTTAGCGCATTTTGATTGTCCTCTACATTCTTAGTGGTAATTCTTTGAAATACCTCGTCAAACCGCTTCTGTGACCATTTCGGCGCGCCACGAAACTCGGGAAAGCGAGTCGCAGGCACCAAGCCTCTTTTTTGTTGCCTATTCATACCCATTTAACCCTGAAATCTCGCGCCCACCAGTGAGCTTTTGCAAATATGGAACTAAGTCTTGCATTAATGCTAGCTCGACTTCACGTCGAGCTTTCCATGACAGCTCCAACGGCGCAAGGAGATCCGTGAGCTGCTCACCATCGAAGATCATTCGGGCCACAATGGCCTCTACAAAGGCTTGCAAAGCTCCGGCTGGCAAACCATGCTTGCCGGCGATATGAACTAGGTCGGTGGCAGCTTTCTGCGCTTGAAATGCCTGATAGCCTTCGCGAATCTCTTTTTCATTTAGAACTTCACCAGTTTGCAAACTATTGATATAAGCGATAACTACTTCGCGCTCGTCAAGAAGGTTAGCATTCGCGCTTATCAGATCGATAAGTTGAACGCGCGTCATTTTTTGTTTACCGGTTTTTTGGGTGGACTTCGCAATCAACCCCATGATGTAGTCGTAGTCAATTAAGCTGGAGGCAAACAGGACCAAGTCAAACTCCAAAGCCTCTACTTCTGGACCAACATCATCGCCTTTTCCCTGCTTACGCTTAAGCTCCAACGCGATGTCAAGATATGCAGCCTTAAAGCTGCGCAGCGTGTCCGTGGGAAGCTTGTGCTCAATGGTCTGCCTGCTCTTGTCGTCCAAGTCGGTGTATTGCTCCAGTTGCGTCTTGAGTTTCTGTACCTCTTTAAAGTGGTTGATGAAGTCCGCTTTTGCAATGTCACCTTTGAGGTTGACGACCTGTGAGGGATCGCATGGTAGACCTTTGGCAGCCATAAATGTTTCCAGCTTATCTACGGCAACTCTATAAAGTTCAACCACTTGTGGAGCCGGATCGACCAACCAGATTTCCCGTGCTCGATCTATCGCAGCGCCGGAAAACAGCTTGATGGCGTCATCTACCTCGCTTTCTTGATAGCGAAAGTCGAGAATATTTCCCCAGGGCTTGCTGTCGTTAAGCACTCGATTGGTACGCGAAAATGCCTGGATCAGGCCATGATATTTAAGTCTTTTATCAACGTATAAAGTGTTCAGATATTTAGAATCGAAGCCAGTGAGCAGCATGTCCACTACTATCGTCAGATCGATCTTATTCTTGCGTGAATAATCGGCGTTGCTATACTTTTGATCCTTAATACGCTGTTGAACATCTTGGTAGTACAAATCGAATTCACTAATACTATGATTGGCACCGTATTGCAAATTGTAATCGTCAATAATTGCCTTGAGCGCTGCTTTCTTCTTCTCCGGGTCTTGCTTGTTATCTTCTTTTTCTTGTACGAGATCTTCCTGTAGCTGCTGAACGTCTTTATTTCCCTCTGCGGGAGGTGAAAAAACACAAGCGATATGTAGCGGCTCAAAATTTGCATCTTCAAGTTGCTTCTGTACCTGCATGTCTTTGAACAACTCGTAATATTCAATGGCACTGTTGATTGAAGCAGTAGCGAGAATCGCGTTGAAACGACGCTGGTCCGTTGCGCTATCATGTTTTTGCAAAATTGCGTTGACAATAGCCTCTGGTGGCGGTGTTTGACCTTTCTTTGGCTTTTGGTCTCCCTCTTTACCAAAGTAATCGATATGGAAACTCAGTACATTCTTGTCATCAATGGCGTGGGTAATCGTATAGGCGTGCAGCTCTTTTTCGAAAATATCCTTCGTGGTCTTAAATGAACCGACATTTCCGTCGATCTGCTGATACGTGGCGTTGTCGTCAAAAATTGGGGTGCCAGTAAAACCAAACAACTGAGAGTTAGGAAAGAATTCTTTGATAGTCTTGTGGCTCTCGCCAAACTGGGACCGATGACATTCGTCGAAAATAAAGACGATGTGCTTATCGCGTAGCGGTTCAAGCCGCTCCTTGTATGTCTGCTTACCCTCTTTTTGCCGTGCCTTGTTTCGTTTGCTTTTTTCGTCCAGTGCCAAGGCCAACTTCTGAATGGTAGTGACGATTACTTTATCGGAATAGTCATCCGACAACATTCGACGAACCATCGCATCAGTATTTGTATTTTGTTCAACACAACCTTCCTGAAATTTATTGAATTCTTCGCGAGTCTGCCGGTCTAAGTCCTTGCGATCTACCACGAAAACGCATTTTTCTATGTCGGCGTTGTCTTTCAGTAGGGTAGCGGCCTTGAACGACGTGAGCGTCTTGCCGCTCCCTGTGGTGTGCCAAATGTAACCGTTGCCCCTGTTTTGGTGGATGCACTCAACAATGGCCTTAACCGCATAGATTTGGTAAGGGCGCATGATTAGGATTTTTTGCTCACTCTGCACGAGAACCATGTAACGGCTGATCAAGCGACCTAAGCTGCACTTTTCGAGGAAGTCTTCAGCAAAGTCGTGCAGATGAGCAATTTTGTTATTTTTTTCATCAGCGTGCTGATAGATGGGCAGAAAACGTTCTTCCGCATTAAAGCTAAAGTGCTGATTGTTGTTGTTGGCAAAGTAGCGAGTGTTGCCTTCGTTGCTCACAATAAACAATTGCATAAAACACAGCAACGAGTTGCTGTATCCGTTGCCGGGTTCATTTTTATAATCCACAATCTGCTCCATGGCGCGGCGCGGACTGAGGTGTAGTGATTTCAACTCAATCTGCACCATTGGGAGGCCATTGATCAGCAGGATAATATCGTAGCGCTGATGGCTGTTATCGGTGTTGATACGAAGCTGGCTGATCACCTCAAACTCGTTCTTGCACCAGTCGCGGATATTGACCAGCATGTACTCTAGTGGAGTGCCATCTTCGCGGGTGAATTTCCCCTTTTCCCGCAACGCCTGCGCGGCTGCAAAGACATCTGCAGTGACGATCTCTTCTCGTAAACGTACAAATTCGGCATCGGTGAGGTGCACGCGATTTAACGCCTCAAATTTTAGGCGGAAATTATGCTCAAGCTTGGCCTTGTCACGGATGTCCTCTCGGTAGGTGTACTTAAGATCAGTCAGCTTAGCGATCAGGTTCCGTTCGATCTGGCTTTCTTTATGCATCATCAGGGCAACTCGATTCACTTAATTGTTCATTATGGTCCCACACACCATCCAACGGAAGTCATCCGTTGACATATAGTTTTGATGCGGCGCTTCTTGCGGCAAGGGAGCTGCCAGAGTAAGCTTGCGTCGCAGTGCACGGCCGGGCATAGTCCGGGAGCACGTGCCGCAACAGCTAAGAATTGGCTATTATCGCCGATTTAAAGCTCACAAAAAAATGTGAAATAAACAATGAAATATCTCACAGCTACCAGCCTTTGCGATAGGCACCTTAACGCTTAGAAGGCTCGTCGAAATGATGGGTCAATTTGCATCGAAAATTGACCCACTTCACCCCATAATTTGCAGGCGAATCTGACCCACGTATAAGACACAATCCTACTCATAACATTGAGCGGGGAAATGGAGTGATCGACGTGGAGCTACTAGGAATTATTCGACGCTGGCACATTCGTGACCAGGTCTCATTGAGAGAGAGCGCCAGACGCTTAGGCATCTCCAGAAACACCGTCAGACGCTATCTCCGTGCGGAGATGGTGGAGCCAGCCTACCCTGAGAGGCGCGGCGCCAGCGCCATCGACAAATACGCCTTACAGCTCGCTGCCCTGCTCAAGACAGAAGCCAGCAAAAGTCGCAAGCAACGACGCACCCTAAAACAGATACACGAAGACCTGAAGGAGCTGGGGTTTGAGGGATCTTACGACCGCGTCGCGGCATTCGCGAGGGTCTGGAGAGAGGGTCAAATTGACAGGGTCAATTCAGCGAGCAAACGAACAGGTAGATCACCGATTGAAGGCACAAAGCAGTACGAGCGAATGGATGGGATAGTCGGTGTGTCATCAAATGACTGCGGCTTTTTTTCCATATTCAAGTTCTTCTCATAAGCGCGCCGAAGGCAAGGAGTAAAGCCAAGTCCCCTTTGGCACAGAGTTGCGTGGGCTACTAAAACACCTACTGAGCGCTATTCCACATTGTTCAATATCGCCCTGATGGTCAGAGAAAAGAAGCCAGGGTAATTATCAGCGCTGAAAAGAGTAGCATCTTGCACTCTTAATATTGTCACACTTTTTCACACTACCAATCTTGGAAGGTGAAAATTAATATTCCTCCCTTGAAATTGCAGCAATCGTACCTCACCTCAATGGGCAAGAAGTCTTCTCTAACTTCATTGAATGGATTCTCATGGTTACAAGATGCCCTGCACAACCAGATGCTGAGATGGTCAAAGCACTTGGTGATTTCGATCTTTCTACGTCTAGGCCACTGAAGGAAAATGTATTCGGATTTGGGGTCAACATTTGGCAGAGTGATATCAATGTTCCTGGTGGCATAGGCCTGTGGATCGGTTTGATGGACAATGGTCAAGGAGAGCAAGACATCTACTCGTTCCTAGCCCTGGTCCCTAGAAATTTGGGTACTCTGCAAGTGTTAGAGGGGAAGAAAGGATGGACTGAGGACATATGGCGCAGGAAAGGACTCAGTCACGCCTTGTTGCAGGAAGCTGCCAAGATTTCTCCGTTATGCAGTGACTTCGACGGCATGACGGACAACGCTTACAATCATTGGATTAGTGCATCGGAATTCACGCGGCGATGGTGGGACAAAGCCACGTCGCAGTTTGTCACAGAGCCGGCTGTACCAGCACTTGATAAATTCACCCATTACGAACAAGGAGCACGATGGATTTTAGTGATAGATCCCAAATAGGCCTGCTCAGCACCTCATTAGTCAAAAGGCATCTCGTTAGATGGTACGAGCTCAAATTTAACTGGCGAAGCTGCGCAGCAATACTCCTGTCAAGGGGCGTATAGTTAGCCGGCAACCAAGATCACGTTTTCCCATGCACGTTGAAGCACAGCGACCCTGCTTACGAGCTTTTTCAGAACCTTCTTCGTACTGCGGAAGAAAAAATTGCTCGGCAAAACGGGAAAATGATGCAATGCATGACGAGGAAGACTAGATGCCACCAGTCGTCAGTCGGACGTCCTGGTCAAGTTAGCCGTTGCAGGAGTGGCCAAACTCGCCAAAATAAATTGTGCAATTGTGGTCATCACTGGCGACTCCGAGTTATCCACAACCGCTGCCAGAAATTCCTGCACATGTTCTTCATGAAGCGTCAGCCGACCAATCAACAAAGCAATAAGATACTCGATCAGCGCTGGGCCTCCGCCGTGTTTTGTAGCAGCAAGTTCGCCCATAAGAAACACGAACATTCGCTCGCTAACCGTCTTTTCGCAATTGCCGTATGCGATCTCACCACCTCGCGCGGCTCGAAGAAAGGACGCTTGAAGGACGCCATCGCTAAACCTTTGGAAGCATTCGGGAGCAATTACCGTTCGCTCATAGTTGCGTGATACAAGCTTCGGCTTCTTCCTCACACCTTGCCGGTATTTATGAAATAGCGAGGTAACAATCGCGAAAATGTCCGCTTGAGATATCTTACGGGATCCATCTCGCGTTGGGATGATCGTAAAGTCAGAAGCAATGTTCAGCTGAGTGCCTGCTGGAGTAGGCCAATACACATCATTTATCAAACCGACGGCAGGGGCGTTGCGTAAAGCTGTGATGCGGCCGCCGATAGGTGTAGGCACCTCTATAGCGTTCAAATCGCACCAATGCTGAACCTCAAGCAGGCGATCGTACTCTAAGCTCCATGCGTGGTTTGACTCGCACGATGGCAGGTCAATCGTGAGAACGTTAAACAGAGAAAATGTCTTGGGGCCTTGATCACCGAAGGTCAGATTGGACTCAACCCGCTTGCGTTCCGACTCAGAACTCGCCCTGAAGACTGGGCTGACATAAGTGATGTTGCCCCCTGGCTGGACCGTACGCAAATCTCTGCTGATGCCCATCAACTCATAAATATCGTCCATACACCCTGATACAACTAAAGTTGCGGTTTCCGCATCCTCAGGCCGAGGCAACAAATTCTCCGAGAGGAGCACTTCAACGCTTGACTGTACTGAACTAGGAAGAGTCTCCCGCGCTTGCTTCGCAAAGCGTTCAGCCCCTAGATATTTCGTTGGAACGATACGCCTAAGATGGGTAGGCATTCCACGGCGCAAAAGCCTCGTAAATCGCATTTGAATGTCGTTAATTGAAGCAGTACCATCAACGTCATTGGTCTCACCATAAACCAACTGCTCGACATCAATGTAAAGCTCCATTTGGCGAGCACCGTTCGAGCGAAAAACTTTGAATGCGCCAGTGCTGACCAGCCTATTAAGAGTCAGGCGTGTAGCCTCGTCAAAGTCACTAAGAAGAATATTCAGCTCCTCGACCTTTGCCGGCTCTGTGCGAAATTGATCACCCACGAGTGGAATTGGATAAGAGTGCATCTTGCAATCCGGACAGTTTTCTGTGCTGTGATTGTCTATGACTGGGATCCCCTCAAAGCCAACGCCCCTGTCATCCTTGAGCTCACATATGACAGTTCCATCTGTAGAGGAACCTAAGAAGAAAAGCGTAAAAATGTTTTGAGCCAGTGCCCCTTTACTCATCAGCTTTGACGCCAGATTGCCAGAGGTAGATGCTGAAATGAGGAAGATGGTCTGATCAGGATCAGCAATGGTTAGGGAATCTAAGCCGCCATAGGATGCATGGGACTCAATACTCGGTAGCTCCGAATCAATGCCTCTCCGCAGCCGTTCATATGCCAGTATGAATGCCACAGGGGCGATTCCCGAAGTGTCTACGATCAGTCTCCGAATCCTCCGTCGACTGAGACGGGGATAAAGCCAAAATGCCAGCTGATGACTAGCAGCGCGTCTTTCGAGCAGGTTTGCCGCTCGAAGAAATCGCTGAGAGTGCGTGCCAGATGGCTTTGTGAAATGCGTCCCGGTAGCGGCAGTAACTACACCACCGTTCTTCAAAAACGCATCGCTTAACGAGAAGCGTCGCTCAAGGTCTGTGATACTTTGCTCTAATGAGGTGCCAGCTAGCGTCTCCCCTACGATATTGTCATTTGAAGGTAGACTCCATTTGATAAGTACGACATCACGCTCAACGTTTGGGAGCACATTCTGTAAGCGAGCGCGTGGTGAAGATTCTGCTTTGAGGATTTCGCGGACACGCGCGATATCCTCCGGCGCTCCCGATATGTGCACATAATCAGGCGGCTCGCCGCTCCCTAGGAATGGCGCTATTGCTTCGTCAAAGAGCTCTTCGTTGAGAGGTACGGGCGGAAGAAAAATCGACAGCACGCGCTTCGTTTGCCCATCACCCTTAGTACACACAAATTTACAGACTGTGATGGGGTTCATAGGTTGTCCCCCAGAGGAATTAGAACTGTGACGTGCGCACCTCGCATATCGCCATAATCGTCTGAAATCTTTTGCGTAATTCCTCGACGCCAGTCCATCATCCTTTCCTCAGGCGCTACTATGTCGGACTGCATGAACATATCAGTATACCAAGCGAAGTCACGATAGACGTGAATACGATTTGTTCGAACTCGAATAAATCCCTTGAGTTCGCGTAGGTCGCGCAAGACTTTCCAGAGCCCATAGCCGCGGCTTGGGTCACTTGTTGAGGATCTGCCCGTGCTGAAGCAACCCAAGACCGCATCAAACTGATCCTGAACTGAGGAACCTGAAAATTTGTTCTTCAAATATGTAGCGGCAAATCCAGGCCCGGTATCGAATACAGACAGCTCAAGGAGCCCCAAAAAACGAGGCGGATCACCTGCTTTTATGCGCTTGGCAGGCGCTACTTTTGCACGGACAAAATACGACGCATAACGCTCTGCCTGATTGAGATCAGGAAAAATCTCGTTACCTTCTTTATCTTCTTTTTTCGGCGGCGCAGTGTAAGCCAGCTCTTCCGCAGTGTAAAACCGAGCGTAGGGGCCCCTGATAGAAAGAGGCAATGCTCGCATGTCAACGGTAGTTCTGGCGTGATCGTGGGTATTTTTAAACAATTCGTGAAGTATCGTTGTGAGGCGGTCGCGATGATCATTGATTGCACCGCGTATGTTCTCTTCTGCAGTCACTGCACGAATGAGCTTGTCGACCAAGTTCTCAAATTGCTCTCGACTAGCCACGCGATTGGCATGTCCTACCGGATACAGCTGTAAAGGAAGACCGATGGTCGGGGGAACATTATCCAAACAGAGCAAGGAGGCCCGGTCCTGGACGTTCAAGTCCGGCCAAGATCTCTGCTGCTTGAAAAAAGCATCTTTGTAACGGGCGAGTGCCGATCGAGGTATGTCGATCAATGCTTGATCATCCAGCATGCCAAGCAGTGCTCCGGGCAACGTCATCGATATCCGCTTAAGCGTATCGCTTGCTAAGTCTGGGGTAAATGGCTCGATTAGAACGCGGCCGTGGAGGTCCTGAGTCCATGTGGCTAACCATTGCACTATTGAGGCTTCGGCAAGAAGCTTTTCACCGCCAGTTCGAGCAAAACTCGCATTGAATACAACTGTCCGCTCCTCTAATGGAGGTGGAGCCAAGAGGAGTGACTCCATCTCTTCGAGCGTTTGCGGAAACTTGAGCATTTGGTATCGGCCTTAGGTTCGGCATGCAGTTAGGAAATTATCCCAGAAAGTTACCTGGAAATAATCACGAATTCTCACCAGCAAAGGTTCATAGTAGGCGACTGCTCGTAGGCGTGAAGGCCGTAGGTTAGCGCTGCAAAACTACGCCTACTTATTTTCTACTGAATAAATTTGCTCCAAAATCTCGCGAACTAACTCGAAAGTCCCCAGTACTTGGTTACTTAGCTTAAAGCTGCCGTGCGCATACGAATTCCGGATGCCAGGCAGAATCTCATCAAGCGTTGAAACAAATTCGCAACTCAGGTCTTGGGTATTCGGTACCACCTCATCAAGTCTAATTTCCGCAGAAGTTGAATTCGTCCGCTCCATCTCAGCGATTTGTTCATACATAGCCCTACTTCGGGCACGCTGTTGTACGATGTTGTGCCAACGAGAAAAACCTTCATTTCTGATGAGTTCTTGGTCAATGGCATAGCGAAGTAGCGGCGCCAACGTGGGGCGAAGATTAGGATGTTTTTTGAAAGGGTAGCCTATCGGCAGCCCTCCTGAGAAACGAACTCTCAGTCCCATTTCCAGACAAGCTAACACTTGTTGTTCAGCTACCGGGTAGAACCGGTACACATGCCAGGAGTAAAGGTACAAATTCTTTGCAGTTTCATATAGGACCGCGACATCGATCGGAACGGTATCAGATAATTGAAATTTGGCGATATCAGTGTAATGATCGTCCAAGGTATTGGCACGCAAACCAGCTTCATCGTAGCGAGAATGTGCGAAACATCTTTCATCCGGAGAATGAATTTCGCATAGATTTCTTAGTGAGTCGGCCAGATGAACGCGATTACTCATGATTGTTGAGCGGAGTCGAGTAATCAAGCAGAATATCCCAATTTTTCGTATTAACAAATCTTTACGGAGAAAAATGGAAGCAACTATGATTTGGTCGCTGCGCAAACCGGTCATGTGGGTTTGGCGCAACCTGGTCGGCTTGGTGGGTGCTTGGACCGTAGCACCGATCTTTCGCCAAGCTCACGACTATCACCTCGCAGTTCGTCGGTGGCAGCGACGATGGGCCGAGCTTGCCGAAAATGTTGAATTTCAACTTCATACGCGGTCAAGCTTCGATGAGGACAATAACGGTGAGCAGTCCATCTGGATACGAAACAGTGGGCCAGTTCTCATTGACGAGGTTCACTTCTGCGTTGAGGCCAAGCTCGGCAGCGTTTCATATCAAGTTCCACTCGCAGCGTATCGTCTCAAACCTGGTTGCAAATCGAAATTAGCCCTAGTTGGGCTGCCACTGCAAGACCTGATTTTCCACAACGATCAGGTGTACACGACCTACGATTCCATAAGCACCTATCCGGTGCGCATTATTAGAAATCAACACATGGAAATTTACTCGACTGACGGCGTGTCACGGCATCCAACCTATGGTGATTACCTCAACGGCGAATGGAGGCGTTGGAACGGCCGCCTGTATAACATAAAGGCCATCGATGAATTACGGCGCGAGAATTTCTTCCGGCTCGCTCATTCCTTTTGCGGAAGGCATGGTTTGTTTGGCTTGGAATTCGATATGCTACTGAAGCAGACGATGCGAACAAGGAACTATCGAAGACTTCCTGGGGTGATGATCTTTGCGCTGATCTCGTACAAGCCGATCCTCAACGCGATCGTCTGGGCACGCCTCTTATTGCGTGTAGAGCGAATTGTCTTCGAACGAGATCCAGCCACAGACAAGGCAACAGAACATATCCTTAATAAGGGACATGGAGACCGTCCAGTAAAGGTGATCCTTATAGATGCCGGTCACACGGCGATTGAAGGCTCGACCTAGACCGACCAGGCCACCTACTGCCTGCTCGGCGGGATTCGCTACAAGATACACCACAACTTAAATCTGATGATCAGTGAAGTACTCGTCCTTTGCTGACAGTGTCGACTTCAGTACTGCAACGATCGGGACGCACTAAAAACTGAAGCTCGGTTTAGCTGGTCAATCCCACTATGAAGCGCACTAATGAAATTAGGATCTTATGCAAAACCGCCCGAATTGCTGTTTCGCGGATCAGGCGTTATGTCCAATTTGTGGCGCACACAACATATTCGCCACTTGCAGCGTTTTATTGGGCGCGTATCATGCCCTGATCACCTGCAGCGCAACACCGCGGAGATCACCATGCCCACCACCACCATCGACCACACCACGTTTATAAAACTCACCGAGGCCGACGTGGTGCGCCAGGTCCAGGTCATCGGCCAACCGGCCGGATGGGCGATTCTCGTACAGTACGGCATGACCGAACGGGTGTTGGCCGCGCAGCGCTCCCACCAAGTCCGTCTCTTCCGCAAACTCGACACCTTGGTCCTGTATCTGCGCAGCGTTGGCATCGCTCGCTTTACGGTCGATGCCGCGCAGTACACCCCGCACAGTGCGCAGCAGCAGAAACGCCCAGACCGAGCCGCCGCCATGAAAGCCGCCCATGCCGCAGCCGCCCGCGCGCGTCTCAACGGCGTGGGCTAAGCCTGCGTGTGGAGGGGAGTGACATGTTGGCGCCCGGGGATAGCGCACGTGTGGCGATCGGCAACGCCGGCGCCGTCGTTAATTGAATATTCTCTTCACTACCGCCACCCAATCGCCTAGAACGCCACCACTCGTTCTCGTTGGTCACCGCCAGCGCTCAGCTGTGGCTGCACTACAACCGCGCTACCTCGCTGCAATGATTTCTGAATGGTGGTGGGGCGCAATGTTATTCAGTGGCAGGCCCAATGCAGATATCTTTGCAGTGGAGTTGCTGCTTTGTTTCCAGTTCAGCAAACGTTTTACGAAAGCCCCCTGTCAATGCCTCTTCCCATTCCGCTACCGAATACCCAATGACACGGGTTTCGGAGGTCATGATGGACGGTGAGCTAAATCGATTGGTGATGAGTTGAGAAGCTTTCATACAGTTCCCATGTGTCTTGCAATCAGAACTTCATCATACGCTACACTCGGCTCTTTTTCGCCGCTTCAGATAGCAATTTCCAGCTTCTAGCAGGAATCAGTGGCCGATCAGGGAAGAATACGTAGGCAGCAATGATGAGAAGACTCAAGATGCGAATGAGGGGCGTTTTTGAGGCGAACACTCAGTTAATCAGGCTCAAGCGCACGCAAGCGTTCTTGTAACGCCGCATTTTTTGCTTCACCGCCAACACCAAAATGGAGTTCGCGATGACACGCGGGACAGACGGCACCGACAAAGCGTGGGTGATCCGGGCCGCCATCGGACACCCTGGTCGTGTGATGCGGTTCCAGATACGGCGTGCCGTTTTTGCGAATAAAGGGTGCCGGCTGATCGCACGACTCGCAGTGCCCTGCTGCCCGCATCAACACGTAATCGCGTACCGCTTTGCTGCGCACATATAAGGTCCGGGCCGCCGAGTCTTTGGCGGGCATCGCGCCGCCGGCGGCAGCGGCTAAGGCCATGCGGCGCGCGTCCGCTAAGGTCATGCTGATGGCGGTGTGCACGCTCTCCTCATCCCCCACGGCGTCTTCAATCGCGTGGGCATCCGCGACACCGACCAAGCGAAACACGATGAGGCGCCGAGTGTCGCCATTGCGATCTGGTCCTGGTATGAACTTGTGACCGGCATACACAAACTCGCCAACGTACCGCTGCCCTTTGCCTTTACCTAAGGACTGAAACAAGTGCAGCGCGCGCCCATCATTGCTGTGGTCCAGAATGGCGCGATTGCCGCGGACGAATTCCATATCCCCGACTTGGCCCTCGCCAGTGTACGAAAAAGAGCGCACGCCTTGCGCATCGACTTCTTCTTCATCCGCATAGCCATATTGACTGCCAGTGTCACCAGTAAAAATGAAGATCGCATCCACCACGCTCGATGGCGCGATGCCGCTTTGAAAGCTGCCACCATAGGGACCATGAATGTGCTGCCGACGGTCATAGACCTCGCCCACCGTAAAGTGGGGAATCGGCTTAGGTTGCGCACGACGGGATGGCATGCGCCTTCTTACCGCTTGCCTTGGGCCGTCGTGGCCAGTTTGGCGCACATGTCCGTGACCCAGCCAAGTACCCAGACGCGGTCTTCTTCACTCAGCGTATTCAAGGCACCCGCAAGATCAATGGCCTGATCAATGGAGCGGGCTGAGCCGGCACGCACCAGCGCATCAAGGGGGACGTCAAAAATCTCCGCCAGGTCGATCAGACGGAGTAACGGCGGCAGCGTGGCGCCGCGCTCAAAACGAGAAATGGTTTCCTGCTCGACGCCCAGCTGCGCAGCCACTTGTTCTTGCGTCAGATTGCGCGCGATGCGCTGCTTGGCCAATGCCTTGCCGATCCTCTTAGCAAATAGTCCCTCCTGCCGCGCCGTGACCATATTCCACATTCCATGATGAGTAACCACATGAATGGTGGTGCCGCAGAGAAATTCTGGTAACATCGCAATATGTGGTTAAACCACAAATTTTGCATATAAACCTTCCTCTGGAGCTGTCGATGCCCTCTTCCCCCGCGGTCTTTCGGTGTGTGATGATCGGTCTAGGGCTGGCCTTGTCGGGATGCGCCACCACTATCCCCGAGGCACAACTGCACGACTATGCGCTGCTCGTGCCGCAAGACGTTACGGGGAATGGCGCCGCAGTGACCGAGATCGATCGCGGTCCGAACCGGATGGCGCTGCAGATGACGGCGGAGGGCAGCAACATCCTCCCTGGCGTGCGTACCCGACCGGGCGTCAACGTCCTCCCGGGACGACATACCATTGAGGTGAATGTGTGCTATGGCGGCGGTGCACGGAGCTGCACACCGGACACCTATGTATTTGAGGCACAGCCTGGTGTGGCGTACGTTCTGCGGGGGCCGGCGCAAACCATCGTGATGCTGGACCGATTCAAGAAATCTCCGCTGGGCGAACTGTACCCCGCCGCGCAGCATGCATTCGTCAGTCAACAAGAATGGACGACGATGCGCAACGGCGAACTCGCCGCCGCGGCTGACGCAGGTCTGCGGCTCAGCGAGCAGCGCCAACGCGATCTGCCGATGATCCGCAAAGTGGGCGCGCACGTGTGCCAAGAGGCTGGCCGCGACATTATTTATAGCGGGTACGTGGAGAGGCTCACCGATGACAAGATGCAGATCCGTATCGCCGAGGCGCATTTCAAGGGCAACCCCAACCTTCGCCCTGGCGGCTTCGTCCCGACAACGGTATGGGCGTCCCCTATGCAATGGGACCTCTGTAACTAACGCATTAGTTCCCGCAAAAACAACATCAGACATCCTCCTATTTCCCAGGGCATAGCACCCGCTCTGGGAGTCCAACGTAAAAGAGCCCCATATCCGCCAGGGCAACATCGGTGCCATCCTCCCTAACCATCTGATTCGTAACGGTTTTTTGCTGTTGCGAATATCATATATTCTTGTCAACATTCAGCGCTCATGCTATTTTCAATCTAAATCTGAGCATTTAGAGAACAGAAAATTATGGCCAGCATGTTGTTTGGGAATGCGTTCAACGTGACGCGCGTTCGAATGCAGAAGCGTCAAGGCGAAGTTGCGCGCCTCGCAGGGATCGACGCAAGTTATTTAGCGAGTATTGAATGCGGCCGCCGAAAGGCGCCCAATCGCGAAGTCGTAGACAAGCTATTGCCTACGCTCAATGTGGACGAGCCGCTGCGCCAGAAGCTGCGCAGTCTCGCCGTCATCGATCGTATGCTGGATGTCGTAGAGGGGCAGGCTGCCGACGAGCTGACTATGGCTCGTCTAAACAAACTATTGCGCCAGGTGGCTGATTTTAATGAAGGGGAATGGAACTCATTAGAGTGTGCACTCGCTGCTCTGACCAATCAATGTCTACGAAGGAAAGAGGGAGAACCATGAGCTAAAAACCAAAAAAGCACCGAACCCACAAGGGGTTGGCGCCTTTGGCAAAACAGTGATGCGGATCTGGTAAATCAAGTGTCTACTGCCTGCCTTTCCACGTCAAGCCCCTTGTCGAGAAATTCGTAATTTTTGAATTGCGATCTGGACAAAACACGTCCATTACTTTGACGAGGATTTCCATGACTAAGCATCAAGGAGGGGCGAGCACGTCCCAAGCAATGAGTGTGAACGTTCCCGCAGGCCGCCGAACCAAGCCGCGTCCCGGTCGGTTTAGCCAATTAGAGATCCCTGCCGCAATCAGCAACATCGGCCAGAAGCTCTCCGACAGAAAAGTGCGGGAGATCGTGACCGTCAGCGGGCGCGGGGTACGGGGTCGCTTTCCAAGCTACAAAGGAAAGTTACTGAATTTTGAAAGCCTCATCGAAGAAGACGCGTTGCGGGTACTCAATGTGGCGAGTGTAGTGACCTCGCTGGTCACGCAGCCTTGCGTCTTCGCGATCCCCGGCTCTCCGCATTTGCGCTACACCCCGGACCTTCGTGCCACGATGTACGGCCGCGACTACTTCGTCGAAATTAAGCCGGCCGACTTCCAGAAGAACTCGCATGTCGCCACCCGCCTCCGGCGTGTCATCTCCCATTTCAAAATTTCGCAGACGCCTTTCTTACTCATTCTCGACACCGATCTACGGTCGGCCGGTTTGCAAGAAGAATTAAAGGCGCTCCTCCGACTGCGCCCAGCCCCAGGGCGCTACGACCCAACACTCGACAGTATTCAATGGGACCCTCGTCAAACGCAAACTGCCCCGCCGGCGTTGCTGCACCGGTGGTATGCGGCACAACGAGAATGCGATGCGTTGCTCCAGCGCGTGATGCGCCGTGATCCAGATGCACTTTTCGAACACATTTAAGGGAGAGAATCATGCTTGCATTCATCAAGAACCAGACGATCTTTCGCAACGGCATCGAATATCGCGTCGACCGACGGACCGCAACGGGTGTGCAACTCGAAAACGCAACCACCGGAGAGTTCTCAACACACGACCTCTATGCACTGCTGGCGGAATATGCCAAGGGCGCCTTAACCATCACGCCCTTCAATACTCAGCACCAGAGCCAGTTCCCCCCGATCAAAGTACGACAGCATGCGGAGCCGCCGACATCGCCAGCAGCGCAATCAGCCTCCCGGCGCCAGATCGACTACATCGTCAAGCTTACTGATGAATGCGCATTTGAAGGAACCAAGCAGCAGCTCATCAACGCCATCGGCAAGGTCAGCCAAGAGCGCAACGAATCCGTACCACCGCACGTCACCACTGTCTATCGCTGGCACAAGCTATTTCAGCAAGCTAAGAAAGACATTCGTGCGTTGTTCTCAAAAATTAATTCACGGGGCGGTAAAAATAAATCACGCTTAAACGCCGAAGTCGAAGCCATCATCGACGAAAAAATCGAGAGCATTTTTTTAGCGCAAAAGACTGGCTCAGCAGAAGAAGTTCATGATGCGGTATCCCAGACTATTTCGCTTAAAAACACGACGCTGATTGAGAGCGAGTGGCTCAAAGTTCCAAGTTTTCGGACCATCCAGCGCCGGATCAGTCGGCTTTATGCCTACGATATCGCGGTGGCACGCTATGGTCAACGAGAAGCAGATCGCCGCTACGGTGCGACGCTGGCCTCGCGCCGTGTCTCCAAAATACTCGAACTCGTTGAGATCGACCATACGCCCGTAGATCTGATGGTCGTTGACGACAACAGGAAAACTATCGGTAGACCATCCATCACCTTTGTCTTCGATCGTTACTCACGCTGCGTACTCGGGTATCACCTTTCGCTGGCCGGTCATGGGACGCCGGCAGTTTTCGAGGCGCTTCGGCATGCGATGCTGCCAAAAACCTATCTTAAAGATCGCTATCCAGATCTCAACATGACGTGGGAGTGCTACGGCTGGATGGAGCGCCTACTCATGGATAACGGGCGGGAGTTCCACGCCTTTGCGGTTGCCGATGCCCTATTGAACGTGGGCGTGCTCTCCGAGTTCTCAGGTTCCCGTGAGCCCAACGACAAGCCGTTTATCGAGCGGTTCAATCGCACGTTCAACTACTCATTCATCCATCGTTTACCTGGCACGACACTAGCCCGCATCACTGATCGCATCGGTTTTAAAGCTGAGAACGATGCGTGCATTACCTTGGCCGAGTTGGATAAGATGATTCATACGTGGATACTCGGCGTCTATCATTTACGACCTCACGTTGGTCTTGGACGCAGAACGCCAATTGAAGTATGGCGTGAAAGCGCTACTCAACATCCTCCCCAGCTCAAAGCGAACGCAAAAGACCTTGAAATTGAATTTTCAGAATCTTGTGTCTCCAAAGTCCAGCAATACGGAATCGATCTCAACACCCATCGCTATGCCTCGAAACAACTGTCTAATCTGCGCTGCATGCTTCCTGAGAAGAAGACAAGCGTGGAGGTCAAATGGCCAAGACATGATGTAGGGCACATTCATGTTTGGGACCCATTTGAGAAAAAATATTTCGAAGTACCTAACGTCGACAACGACTACTTGGGCCTTACGCTAGCTCAAGGTAAAGCGGCCAAGCGCGCGATCCAATCTACCGATGCATATCAACGCACCCGTGCCTCCGCACGTGATATCGTCCGCGACCTGGTAGCTAAGGCCTCCGCAGATAAGAAATTAAAGAACAGGAAACAAGGGGCCAATCTCGCCAATAAAACCAGTAAAGAGATGCATCGTCCAGCGCCGGCGCCGGACGAGGTCGTACTCAACAGGCCTAACGAAGAGGCCTCAACGCCCCCGGCCGCGAATTTCAGTGGCTTTGATTTCGAAATGACGAGTGATATCGGAGGTGATCAATGAATGCTCCAGATAAACCGATGCTCATCGTGCAAACCATCACGCGCGCTTTCGTCAACTTGCCGCATGTTGTTTCCTTGACTGATCGAATGACTCAGCTCATCCAGCACGCACGAACCAACGAAGAACCCGAGAACTTACTCGTATTGGGGGAGTCTGGTGTCGGAAAATCTCGTGTACTACAAAAATTTCGGAATAAATATTCGCCGGTCGTTCACCCAGAATTTACCGAGGTACCTGTTCTCTACGTGAGTGTTCCTGCAAATGGTAACGCGAGCGCGCTCGCTAGTGCCATGCTGCTTGCGCTAGGCTCACCTTTTTGGGACCGGGGGAAAATCAAAGATCTCACCTTTCAATTGCACTGCCTGCTCAAACAATGCAAGGTTAAAGTCATTCTCTTGGACGAGGTGAATCACCTGGTCGACAAGGGCGGAATCAAAACGCACCACTACACCGCGGATTGGCTCAAAGTGTTCTTGGACCAAGCCGGCATTCCTATCGTCATGGCGGGTATTCCACGGGCGATGCGGCTATTGAAGGCAAATGATCAATTACGCAGCCGGTTTCGCGAGATCATTTATATCAAGCCGTTTTCAGTTGCAAACGAAGTAGAGACGCACCGGTTTTGTGAGGTACTCGCCACATTTACCAAGATGATGGCCGGCGTCGAGGTCATCAAGTTGACCAGCGGAGACCTACCGAAAAAAATGCTTTTCGCGACGAATGGATATCTTAGAGACTTACGTCGCCTGCTCGTGAGAGCAGTTGAAATTGCCTTTCGCGATGGCTCGCAAAAAATACGGCTATCCACTTTAGAAGAAGCATTCCGACAAGTCGTCTATGCCGACGCCCCTAATGATCGAAATCCATTCTGTGCGAACTTCACGAATACGCCACTGACTGAAAGTGATGAACCATTTGCGCCTAGGGAGAACTAAACGATGACCACCATTGCCAGCGCGCCCATCGCGCCGATACGTCCTGCAAAAAAACCAGGCGAATGGATTGAGAGCTACCTTGTGCGTGTGGCCCGTGCCAACGGTCTGCGCTATCCGTCAGCGAGCCATATCGAGCGCCTCAAGAGCATCGCACTTGAACTCGGACCGAAGGTAGAATCAGATGCGCAGAGTTATTTATCGCCCCTCCCGATATGGGCAAAGAAAAAGACGGGTTCGCCGATTCGATATTGCCCAGCCTGCTTTCAGGAAGAGCGCTGTGTCCAAACTCGGTGGCGCCTCACACGACTGGAAATGTGCACAAAACATCATCTGCACTTGAAAACAGGATTAGTGGAGCCGGCGCTGTGCGTTACAGTGAACTACCCTAACCCGATTCAGCTCAACGAGATCACCGACAGTCAACTATGGGACGGTGCAACCTGCCCCATGCCGGCGGAGAAAAGCTACGCACTGGGGATGTGGGAAGCGTTCGAGCGCGCCTCAATCGAGGGCGACTCGGAGCATGTAGCAGAACACTTGGCTTGGGTCCTCTTAGCCGAGTATATTCTCGATGCGGTGATCAGTACAGGCGAAGGGCCAGAAATACCTGTCAGGGGCCACTCGCGCTTGAGCCAACGCGCCCAATGGCTCCGCGATACCGGCCTGACCATATCCCCCTCCTATGGCGCGATCGTCGCTTTTTTAACCTCATTGAAAAACCTCTCCGAGCGACGCGCTGCGGCGAGGTGCCTCCGCACACTGATGAAGGATACGGAACAGAGCTCCCCCCTTTTGCGCTCCCTACCGCTGCAGGAACTGCTTGATCGGTTACATGCCACCTCACCCGAAATGTACTGTCCATCGGCGCAAGGCGCCTTGCCCATCCAGTATCATCCCAAGGGATACGTAAGCCTGAACTACGCCGAATTGTTGTTAGGACGGGATACCAACTTCGTTCATTTTCTGGTCCGAGCCAATTTTTTCGAGCGAGTAAAAAAAGTACGGTTTGGCAAGCGAGTATTTTTCTTTGTACACCAGGCAGAGATCGAATCTTGCAGAAGGTGGCTAAGCGATTGCATGACGCCAGCGCAATTGATGAAACACTGGAATATCAATAGAACAATCTGGAGAGCATTACGCCGCAACGGGATTTGCCGGCCCTTTAAAATAGGTATTTGGGCCTATCACCGCATCGACGAGATCAATGCGCTCACGATAAAACTCGAGAGTACTGCGCGTCTAATGATCGGGCAGCCCACACAGCGCTTGCCTCTCTTCGACGATTGGTTGCTCGGCCCATCTACCCCACCATCTGTCTTTAAAACCATACTCGACGAGATACTGGAAGGGCGGATAAAACTATATCGTGTTCCAGAGCACCCGGGTCTTTCCGGATATTACGTGGATGCTGCGGCTGAGGTAAGGGCGAAGGAGATATCGCGATGCACACGCCGTTGTCATCATCAACAGTCCCAGCAACTCGCGTTGTTCGACGCAGATCCGACGCCGTAATTCAAGCGGCACTACCTCATGAGCCCAGTCGCCTTTTCGCACCTGCTTGTCAGACCATGCTTTCGCTTCGGTGAGGCACACAATGGATACAAGCTGCGGCTGGCGCATGCGAATGGCCTTACGTCGCCAGGCTGGCTAGATAATTGCGCTGGCCTGGCGCTCCCTGACAAACCAGACGCCAGCCACACGCGCTGGTGTCCACTTTGCCTAGACCAAGAGGCTCCCACCTGGTGGGAACAATGGAGCGGCCCGGTGCCGATCTGCCCCATTCATCAATGCTGGCTAGCTGATACGTGTGAACGCTGTGATCGCCGGCTCAATTGGCGTAATGCCCGCTTTCTCTCCTGTAGTTGCGGTGGGTCGCTTGTGACCATCACCTCGACACCATTGAATGCTGATTTGATGGAGCTTATCTCCCCGTCAGATCAACACTCGTCTAGTTGGTGGGCTCATCTCAATGTTGAACATCGCTGGCGGACAGCTCGCTTGCTAGGAGCACTCCAGAATTTTGGTCTGAACAATAAACCGTTGAAGAAAGCTTCCGCCAACACCATCCAACATCTACGAAGCCCCATCGGCACAGGTGCCGCCATTATGCTTGGTGGCGAAATAGCATTCCATGATCTGCTTCGTAGAATACGAATGGCACCATCATCTGCGACAAGTGCACAGTTAATGGGAGATGCCTTCCCAGCGCTACTCACCAAAATTCGACGGCAACTGCCACACTCTGCGCAGGAGGTGATACTTGGATGGGTACGTACTTATCTGCAAGAGCAATCAAAGAATGCAGAAGCGATATCATGGAAAGCAAGTCGAGTTACCCTCAGCGCCACTGAGTGCGCGAAACGCCTGCACATTCGTCCTGAGCGGGTCTTAGAAATACTCGCTTCGCATGGGGTTGCACCGCCAGCCCGCATAACCGGCGCGGGGCGAACAATGCTTGCCGTGGCACCATCGGTGATTGAAGCTATTCAAAGCAAGTCCGCTCGCAAGCTGCCGCATGCAGCGGCCTCGAAAATCTATGGATTGTCCGTCAAACGCTTGACGTGTTTAATCAAAATGGGCTTGATCAACGGCGACGCCCGGAAGGTCGATAGGGAATCAATCGCAGATCTACTACGGGGTGCTGTCCAGACACCTGTAAAAGAACCATCAGGGACCAATCTCATCCCGCTCGACAGCTTGTTAAGGACAGCGGTTCCATTACCTCACACCGCTGCCTTCTTCACCGCGTTACTATCCCGGAAAATCAGCAGTGCCGGCACACCCTATCATTCCCGTGAAATTCTAGTGTGCCGGCTAGATACCAAGGCTGCGCTGGCCGAATGCTCCGCTCCCGTCAACGAGCTCGTCTCGATTCCGCAAGCTGCAGAGCGCCTCAAACTCAAACAAGAGGTTCTGTATCACTTAGTCGGCAGAGGTCTGATTAAGGTCATTAGTGCTCAGGTCGGCCGGCGCTCGGCGAGATTCGTTACCGAATTGGAACTCGCCAGATTCACCGCGCAAATAGAGCCATTGAGTGTCGCCGCATCCCGAAGTAACATCAGTAAACAAAGTGCGCTGCGTTGGGCAATCAGCTGCAAGCTCGAGATCCTCTCTGGACCAAGCATCGACGGCGGACGGCAATATTTTTTGCGAAAAATTCGCTTACCAATATCCGCATAGTGGAAATGCAGCTGATGATGGCGTGGTACGCATGCCAGTCAAAGGCATCCATAGTATCAAGCTTCTTTAGCAACCCTATCTGAATTAGACAGGCGTATATTGAGATACCTCAGCAGTCGACTCAATAACGGGAGGGAAGCTCATGGATACACGTCCAAAAAATTCCGATCGCGAGCCGTTCGCAAGCAACCGCGCAGCCGCATACTTACGAATGTCCACTGAGCGCCAGAACTATTCCATCCAGCACCAGAGAGTAGTGATAGACGAATACGCTCGGCGACGGGGAATATCTATTGTGCGATCTTATGAAGACAGTGGAAAGAGCGGTCTGCGGTTAGCGGGGCGCTCAGGCCTGCGCTCTTTGCTTGAAGACGTCACATCAGGCTTGGCAGATTTCAATACGATTTTGGTTTACGATATCAGCCGTTGGGGGCGCTTTCAGGACGCCGACGAAAGCGCGTATTATGAGTTTGTCTGCAAAATCGCTCGCATTAATGTCGTTTACTGTGCGGAGCCATTTGCAGAGGATGATTCGCCAATGGCTGCGATTCTCAAAGCATTAAAACGTTTGATGGCTGGCGAATACAGTAGGGAGCTCTCCGCGAAAGTATTCGCTGCACAGTGCAATTTTACGCTGATGGGTTACAAGCAGGGAGGCCCTGCCGGGTATGGCCTTCGGCGTATAGCCCTGGACATAGTCGGTAATCCGCGCGTCGAACTGCAGGCCGGCGAACGAAAGCCAGCACAAACGGATCGCGTTGTGCTTAGGCCCGGCACCAACGAAGAGGCTCTTGTCGTCGGGACCATTTACGATTGGTATCTGCGCTTAAAGCTTGGAGACAAGCGTATTGCGGCCATGCTTAACGCGGCCGGCGTGCCTGGCGAGGCAGGAAAGCCTTGGACGAAGAATACGGTGAACAGCATACTTACGAACGAGAAGTACGCTGGAAACGCGGTCTACAACCGTACCTCGTGCAAGCTTCGAAAGCACTTCGTCACCAACCCTCCGGACATGTGGATACGAAAGAGTGGAGCCTATCCCGCACTGGTTCCAAACGATCTGTTCAAAGAAGCTCAAGCGGAGCGGACGCAGCGCCACCAAAGGTACTCTGACGACGATCTGTTGAAAATCTTGCGAGAGATTTATGCCACTCATGGAAAAATTTCAGCGCTGCTGATTTCCAAACGAGCTCCCTCTCCTACGCCGCAGACCTTCAAATATCATTTCGAGACGCTCGCCAATGCCTATAGCCTGGCAGGCCTCGACGTCCCAGGCGCATTCTCGTATGTCGAATCCAGGCGGGCATTGCGTGAAATCAGATCGGCTTTGGTTGCTAAGGCCACCGAATTAATCGTGGCGGCAGGGGGGACCGCCACTACTGCTAAAGGCAAGGACATGTTGAGGGTGAATAACGCGATTACGTTGAAAATTGCGGCGGTGCGTTGTCAGAAAGAAGGCGCGGGCAATCGCTGGAGGCTGCGCGCCATCTTGGCGGCTGGGGCAGACTTCGTCATCGCAGCCAAGCTCGATCCTAGCAACAGGACCGTATTGGACTTCTACCTTGTGAGAATGGCTAACTACGACGGCAAGTGGATTCCGTTACCGTGCCGCCCTGACTCCCGAAGCCCACTCAATCAGCATCGATATGCCTCTATGAGCGACATGTTCGGAACGAGGCGGGCGAGACGCCCAAAAGAAACGTAAGGGGTACCGCATTGAAAACAATAACGCTACTTTCCGCTTGGGCCATTCGCTAAGCCGCGCGAAGCGTAACAACACAGACTGCCGGCTTGCGCCCGCGACCAATGATCGCCGGGTAGCATCTTGCTCCGTGCGAAGTCAACGTGTCCCGCTGAGACGTGGAGTGTTCAAAGATGAGCTGGGCTGGATTACCTGGCTCTGCACTAAGACAGCGAGGGCAACATTGATGTCGATATGATTTTCACATAAAAATACGGCAGCATAGTAACGTCCATGTGACAGCGCTAGCTGGCGCGCTATCGCGCAAAATCGAAAAGTTCGTATGTCCATGAAAAAATAATACGCACTTTGAAAGCCATGCTGTTGAGCTAGCACAAACTAATGCTGAAATTAAGTGTGAGCCACTTCTCTCTGCCGCGCATCAATACGCCGGCACGGACACGTACGCTGCCGAGGTCATTTACTTCAACTCAATTCACTACTCATCACTGAACAACTACGACGGTGGGCCAATGTGATCCATTGAGCGTCCAGCAGGACTGGCGGGACGCTCGATAAGAACTCAATAAATTTTTAAAGAGCGTGCGCCGATCGTGTAGTAACGGCGCCATATGAAGCTACTAGTCAATAGACACCATCTGTACAATCGCTTCAAACTCTGCAAAAACCTCGGGCCGGCGATTTTAAGATAGTGCGCGACGGCCGGATTCCCAATAGTTTTGCTAGATAGCACCGCAGCCGAGGTCGCCACATTCACCGCACAAATAGAGACATTTAGTGTTGCTGCTTTTCGATGTGGCATCAGCAAACAAAGTACGCTGCGTTGGGCACCTAACAATAAACTTGAGATCATCTCTGGAAAGAGCATAGACGGCGGACCACAATATTTTTACGGAAAAGTTACGCTTCAACCTCAATTCAGCATTAAAGCAAATGTGGAGGAGGACGATCGTGCCCCCCACTGTCAGACCATGCCATCAAGCTGTCGCTGCTGAATGCCGTTTGCACGTCAAAGAAAATTTTTGTGTCGAACAGATCAATTCCATTCAGCTCGCAGCCGATTTTGGTACTCGATTCCGTCCCTAGGTACATCAGAGCGATTCTTCCACAGACCTTCGGCCGCAGCCAGAGCCGCAACGCGACGACTACGACGCCCCTCGAGCACATCGACGGGCTGGTGCTGCGATTCCGATGACGCGTCGAGGTCTGGGGGCTCACCAGGATTTTTTGCAATAGCCATAACCCCTCCACATATATTAGTCATTCCAGGCCCATTCGAGCCATTTGGCTAGTCTACAGTAATGATGACCACGCCAGATCTCGTCACGTTTCAATGTCAGTACCGCAGCCAGTGTCTTCCCCGGATTCGCGCAGTTTGTACTTTGGGCGACTGCAATCAACCGACTGCCACCCGCGTTTAGCGGCCAATTAACAGCATAACCGTGAAAGCGTTCTGGTGGACGTACCGCAGGCCCACTTTCGGCCGCGTCGGGCCTAAGGCAATTTGGCCCAATAGCTACTGATCAAGAGAAACTGTCTTCACTATGATTTCGAACTCCGAATATATTTCAGGCTGCTTCTGCTTGAGATAGCGAGAGACGGCTTTATTTTCTAGTAGTTTTGCGAGGTAACCTTTCGCTAAGACCAAATGCAGCACATCCTGACCATATGTCTGTTCGACTGTCTTATATTGCACCTGCAAATTACTCATCTCGCGTTCCATCTTTGATATCTGCTCTGACGAGACACCAGACATACGTGTCGGCTTCTTCCCGTCTACTAGCATCTGGGCTGGCGTTGCTACTAACATCGCTTCGGCATAACTTACCGTTATGTTATTTGCGGAGACCATAAGCTCAACACATTCCACTTGTCTGGTCGGCTTCATCTTGCGAAGCACACGCGATATCTCCGTAGAGAACTGTCTATCTGCCAGGAGCTCTGCCGCCTCAGGACAGATGCCATTTAGAAGCCCGAGCTTCTTACTGATCTGAGTAACATCGACACTGAGCGCTTTCGCGAGACGCTGAGGTGTGACGCCGCGCTCGATAGCTCTACGAATCATGAAATGCTCCTGGATCGTAGACAGTCGATTGACGCGACTGTTGTAGGTATAGGCTTCATCGTCCGTCGCAACTAGACAGAACGCCTCCGTGCAGTTCAATTGTTGTAGTGCCACTAGCCGCAGATGGCCATCCAGTAAAATGTACAACCCCGGTGCGCTTGAGCCTTTACCTGATGGAACCACCGACAAGGGCTCAATCATTCCTACCTCCTCTATGGAAGCGCGAATTTGGGCAAACTTTCGAGAAGTGACCGACTCCGGTGGCACCTTTCGCGAGAGAAGGATGTGGTCAATCTGAACGTTAAGGGGTTCAGGTAAAAACCCAAGTGCGATCTCTGTCATGCTGCGTTCCCCATAGGCCAAACACGTTCAGAAAGATACTTTGGCAACGTATCAAGACTTTCGGCTCTGAGGAGGGTTGTAAAGTTCTCATCCACCAACAGTTGGCGTAAGGCTCCTGTGACGAACAATAAGCGCTGTTGGGCAAACTCCGCTTTCTTGACCATCATTTTTTGGCGAGAAACCTCTTTTTGATAGGTTCTGATCAGACTGGAGGTGGTGACATCCGCACGTTTGCGCTTTGTGCCGGTGGAAACCGATGGGCCCAATACTTGACGGTTCTCTATGACCTTCCTGGCCTGCAGAAGCTGTTGTCCACGCAATGCTCCAGATTCATACGCGTTCTGCAGCGCCACTTGCACTGCAGCGTTGTCATCGCCGGCGTTAGCAATCGTCAACGCCGCAGTCAACGGAATTCGCCCCTTTGCCACGGCAACGAGCAACCGTTCTTCGCCGTTCTTTAGCAATGAGAGAATGCCATGAACATACTCTGGACGAAGGCCCGTTTTGGCCGCGATGTCTTTTTTATCGTACCCACTCTTCCGTAAATTTTCGATTGCTTGCATCGCCTCTAGCGGCCGATATTGTCGGCGTGCGATGTTCTCGGTGAGGTTCATGATGAGAGCCCCCTCATCATCCACCGTCACTACAAGCGCCGGTATCGACATCTGTCCAAGGGCTTTGAATGCCTTAACTCGCCCTTCTCCACAGATAAGAAGATAGCGCTCCGTTCCGTCTGATCGTTTTCTCAACGTTACGGTGATAGGTTTTTTAAGGCCTATAGTTCTTATGTTCGCGACGATATCGTCGAAGACCTTGGCATTGCGCTCTCGTGGATTTAGAGTCTCGATCAGATCGATCGGAATCATCTTCATTTCTGTAGGCCACTGTTCCATATTAGGCAGCCTTTCTTACTCTCACGCGCTCCGCCATGCCGTAGAGATAGTCCAGGGAGTCAAAATGGTAAGCCTCAAACTCGATGGGATTGCTTTCCTTAAGGCTGATACGCGCGTCATCAAAATCGAGCCGAGGAAGAAGATAGTAGTCGAGCGCATTTCGGTTCGTTCGATCCAAACGCACAGCGACAGTAATATCCGGAGCGAGGCTGGTATCGAACCGTATCTTCCACGAGTAGCGGCCCACACCATGTTCTTGGCACCGAGCCAGGACCAGCGAGATGCTGAACTCTCCATTTAGCCATAACATTTCTGTCGCTGGATCTCTGACAACCAACCCGCCTAAGTCCGCAATGGCGCGTTCTACCTGTCCGACAACTTCAGGGTGATAGCCGCGCAAAAACCTATTTGCCTCCAGATAGCGATAGTCTCGATCGGGCGAAAAGCCCACAGTCTCGTAAGCCCTTAACAGACTCCCAAAGCGATGCGAGTAGACAGCTGTGGACGGCATACCTTCTGTCTCGTTAATTACTAATCCAGATAGAAAGCCGCGATTCTGGTATAGATTGCGCAGTCTCGTAATCAGCTCCTCATCCGAGTAGCGTCGGGCGCGTGCTGTCATGATTCCACGCACGGTATAGAAAATTTCACTCGGAACGATCGGAGCAAAGGCACTCTCCTTACGGACCCACATATCCGGCGTGTTTACCACCCTGATTTTTTTGAGCTTGAAAGAGGTACGGTTGTACACGTTATTACCGATGTACTTCTCATTGGTCAAGACCTCGTGCACCGTAGCACGCGTCCAAGACCGGCCCAAATCTGTCTTGAGTCCGAGATTGTTTAACCTCGTTGCGATTTCAGATTCAATAAGACTTTCTTCGATAAACCACCGGTACATCTGATTGACGGTTTCGACCTCCTCGTCCGGCCCGGAAACAAGGATCACCCGATCTGTTTGTAAACTCTTATGCTCTCCTCTTTGAAGCTCCGTCTTGAGGCACCCATTTTGATCAATGAGAACTCTCCGTAGCCCATACCCGGCCGGACCACCTTGGCGGTAGCCGAGCTCGATCAGGCGGCATTGGCCAGCAAAGACTTTGGCCGAGAGCTCACGGCTATATTCGCCAGCCATAGCCCGTTTAACTCCTTTCACAATTGTGGATACTGGCGAGCCATCGTTTTCGAATTGCTCGGCGCAGTACACTACTTGGATGCCAGCCCGACGGCAGCGATACTCGTAGTACGCACTTTCATCAGCATCTTGGAATCGTCCCCAACGGCTCACGTCATACACCAGGATCATCTGGAACTCATTAGCCCCACTCTCGACGTCACGGAGCAGCCGTTGCAACGCTTCACGTCCGTCAATACGTAGACCACTCTTGCCTGCATCAGCGTAAGTACGAATTATCTCAACGCCCCGCCGGGCTGCGTACTCGCGAATTTTTGATGCTTGATTTTCCGTGGAATATTGCTGATGCTCAGTCGACATCCGAACGTATTCGACCGCGCATACGCGGTTCACTGTCGCGACTTCAGCATTGCTAAACGGGTCTCTTGACATAGCCGCCGCCATCCAGATCATTGACTCGTCTTTCCGGAGTCGGTTGATGCCGGCTCGTCGGGAGAAGACGCTAGATCCAAGATAGCAGCTGAAATCGGTAACATCCAGACGTCATCTCTTTGCAACGCTATTTTTCGCCAGGCTCGGAGTATGAGATCACTCGCAATTCAACCATCCACACGCCCATTTTTGCAATGTCAAACGTTGAGATCAGATTCATGCGATAGATCCCTGACGTCACTCTTCCACCCGGTGTGGACGCGTCCATCTTTGCAATTTCGTTTTTCTGATCGGATAGTTCCTGCCGACTGCGGATGCGTTGATTTTTCCGGTTCCGCTCGACATAATCAGGATGCTCGGCACGATAATTCTTCCAGTAGTCGGCGTTTCGCATTCTCCACGCCAGCTGCGCCCGATATTGATTCTCCGCGTAGTCTGGATCGTTCTTGCGTTTGTCAATTTGCCACCTGAGCCGGCGGGTCCTCTGACACGCTGGCTCAGAGCAGTAGGCCTGATTGGGAGCCTGTGGCCTGGGCTGAAATCGCTGGCCACAGGCTTCACATTTTTTTGTCCGCATTTGTGCTCTCCGTACCTTCAAGACACAATGCAGGATCTGTCAAAACACGAAATTTGCAACCCGAAATTTCGTCTCAACTTTCGCAACAACATCTTGCTCAACGCGCTTCCAAAAGTTCGGAACGTCGCAGGATCATCTTCCACAACACGCCCCCGTCCCCACCGATCGAACACGACATTTTTTGCAGTCAGTTGGTGACCTCGCTCTACTTCTGCCCTCGATCAAGCAGATTGCTCAAGGACGAAGCTCTTTCTGAACGCACGAAAAAAAGGAGGTGCACAAACTGTGGTACCTCCTTAGGCTGGTCGCGAAAAATCTGTCTCAACCCTATCTTCACTTTGTCACCAAGCCTGCTATGTCTTTGATTTTCGATGAAGTGAGTTGAACTAACTATGGCGCCTTACGGCACGCAGAGCTTTACAGTCAGTATAAACTTTTCACCTCTGTGAAAAATCTTCGAAGTTAATGAAAAATAGGGGCCGCAGGCTCCTATTTTTTTGTCATACCTATATCTTGTCTCGTTAAAGAAAACAACACCGGCCTGCCCCCTGCGTCCAGCGCGGCCGACGCGCTGCTGGTAGTTGAAGCGCTGGGGCGGCATGTTGGCCTGGAACACCGCGCGCAAGTCGCCAATGAAGGCCGCATCCGATTCGTTGTGCTGCATGGTGAATTCGCGCTTTGGGTAGGTACGCAGTTCGAACGCCTCGTCCAGTTCTTGCCTGAAGCAGGAGCCCAGCACCGGGCTTTTCTGCCGCCATTCGTTGAGGATGCGCTGGACGATTTCCACTTCATCCATATTGCGGAACAAGCGTGTGTTGGTGCGCTTTTCCAGTATCGCCAGCGCGTCGCGCAGCACCAGCTGGTAGCCGCAAGGGCCGGTTGTCAGTGACCAGTTCCTTGATCAATCCCATGAAGCCGAAAAAATCGCTGTCGCTTTCCACGGTCGCTCCTTAGCTATGCAGCAGATACATCAACTCGTCGTGATCCTGGGTGGCCGGGCCGCCCAGCAGCCTTGCGTTCACGCCCAATCTGGCGCTGGCGTCGAGACGCACGCCACGCATGTCTTGCGCGCGTTGGATCAGGTGCACTTCCCATGTCATGCCCACGCCGCAGTGCAGTTCCAGCACGGCGCGCAGGTGGTGCGCGCTGGGATGGCCGGGTAGGAAGCGCTCGTAGTGTTCCCGGTCCAGCGGGCCGATACGCAGACGTGCGCGCGCGTCGCAGCGATAGGTGCGGCCTCCGAGCATCACGCCATCTCCCAGGTCGACGTTCGCGCCTCCCAATTGCGCCTGGTCCGATGGCGGCAGTTCGCTCCATTCGCCCACCAGCTGTTCCACCTTCACCGGCACGCCGAAGTATTCCGAGTACATGCTCGCCATCAGCGGTGCGGAGACGGTGCGGGCGCGGATTTGCATGGCGTAGAAGGCCAGTGTTTCGCGGTCGATGATGTCGTCGTCGAGATGGTGGCCGGACAAGGCGTTCAGCATGTCCAGATAAGCATCGTCGGCGCATTCCAGCCGGTTCCTCGCCCACGCTTGGTAGAACATCTGCACCGCCCGGTGCGACAGCAGATCGAGGAAGGCGCGCGGGCCGCCGTCGTTGCGTTCCCGTTCGTGCCTTGCGATGCGGTCCGAGTAGTGCAGCGGCAGCACGCCTTGGCTGCCCAGCAGGCCGATGAAGGTCGGCGTCAGGCGCACGCTATTGTCATCGACGCCGATATTTTCGATCTGGTTGGGCGGGAAGCTCATCGCCAGCCGGTTACGGAAGCGCGCGCTGTCCGGACGCCATTGTTCCAGCAGCCGCACCGCCTGGAAGAATTCAAAGCGCTGCGGCGCGGCCAGCAGTTGGCCGATCACGCCAGCGTCAATGTGCCGTTGCGAGGTGGGCATCGCAGCAACTCCTTTCCGCTCACGTGGGACAACACCACCAGCCGCGTAAAGCTGTTCAGGTGCACATGCAGGGCAAACAGGTGGTCGAGGATTTGTGCGAAGGCGTGGATGCCAACGCCGGCATAGGCTTCCTCGTCCAGCGACACCTGCACTTCGATGCCGCGCAGGTAGGCGTTGCCGTGCGCCTGCCGCACCCACGCTGTCGCCGGCCGGTGGGTCAGCGCGGTCACGCCGTCGATCAGCCGCTGCGACACCAGGCTGTCCTGCTGGGCGTAGAGGCGTAGCATGGCGGTCAGCGCCGGCTGGCCTTCCTGCGTCAGCGAGCGATGGTTCAGCGCCAGTTGCGCGATCAGGCCCCACTGGCGGCGGCCTTCGCTTGACAGCCGGTGCGACAAGGTAGGGCGATGCAGCAGGCGGATGGGGAAGCTGCCGGTCTGGCTTTCCGTGGTCAGGTCGCCGCCGGCGCGGCCGTACGGCAGACCGTGCGGCAGGTCACGGTTGGTGCAGGTCATCTGCACGGAAGCGATGGCGCTGTCGCAGCGCAGCGGTGAGAAGTCGCGGTCCACCAGTGTGAGCGTGTGTTCGTGGCCTGCGCTCATCAGGTCTTCACGCTGCATCAGCCAGTAATGGCCTTTGCGACTTTCCGCCTCGCCGTGGCGCAGCGAATAATAGGGGAAGAATTCCGTGACCGCGCTGCCCTCGGCGGTCTTGCGCACCATCTGCACACGGTCGACGCTGTAGATGTCGCAGACCTTGCCCGGCATGTCGTCAGCCATCAGCGGATAGCTGCTGCTCTCTTGCGTCACGCGGATGGGCGTGGCGGCTTGCGAGAACAGGTTGACCACGGGCGTGCAGCCCAGCAGCAGGTTGTCCGCCGTCAGGGTGTGGAGGATGCGCGCGGCCGGCATGTCGGGGCGCACGTCGCGCAGCAGCAGGCGCAGGGTCAAGCGCGTGCAGTGTTCCGGCAGGCCGGCGGTCAGCGCGGCCAGGTCGATGTCGAAAAAGTCGAATTTTTCAGGGAAAGCAAAGTACTCGCTCAACAGCCGGTAGGCGCTGTGTTCGGATGGTGCGGCGGGCAGCAGCGCTTCGTCGGCGGATAGCCCGGCGGGCGACAGCGGCAGGCGCTCCAGCATGCGCCATTGGTCATCCGCTTCCACGCAGGCGCAGGCGGTGCGCATGAATAGCGCATCGCGCAGGGCGGCCCGCAGCGAGGCTTCGCCATCGATGTAGACGCGCAGCGTGGACAGACCCACCGCAGCCAACCCGCGCGCGGTGGCGGTGCACGAGATGGCGATGCGGATGGCGACGCCCGCATCCGGCGGCAGCGCCAGCGTGGGCGGGGTTTGCGGATACGGCTCAAGTGCCGCCGCGCTGATGTCTAGCGGTGCCACTACCGTGTCGTAGACGGTGCGGAAGCTGCACACCATCGTGCCCTGCCCCATCGTTTTCAGGCTGGCGCCGCGTGGCAGCACGTTGATGGTACTGATGTCGTTACCACGCGCTCCGCTGTAGTCTATGCGGGCGATGGAGCAGGAGGGGATCGGCCGCAGGTAGTGCGGGTACAAGATGCCGAGCAGCGCTTCGGTGAAGTGGGCGTAGCCGTCGTCGAGCAGCTTGGCGACGCGGGCGTTGAGGAAGGCGGAGGCCTGGATCAGCCGTTCCACATGCGGGTCGGCGCAGTTTTCACCGCGCAGTTGCAAGCTGCCCGCGAGCTTGGGATAACGCCCCGCAAACTCGGCGCCGGCGCGCCGCAGCATGCTTAACTCGCGTTCATAGTACGGCAGCAGTTTTTCCATCGTCGGCATCCATCCGGGAAAAGCCGGCCCGCAAACAGGCCGCGCAAGTCCCCGATGATGTCACTATGAATAGGACTGTTTTTGAGATTAAGCAATTCCTAGTGAAATGTCGTGTCTTTCCCAAAAAGCAAAGAGCCCCACCGAAGTAGGGCTCAGAATGTCGTTGCATAGGATTGCAATCTCCAGATGCAAAGGCCTCTTCCGAGGACTTAAGCCTGATGCCTGAGGCAGTGCAGGAATCCTGATCATAGTTGATGCATTTTATGGTGTCAAATTAAGCCAAGCGCCATTGCGATGCCATTTTGTATCTGATGCAGTGTTGCGGAACTTACCACGCGCTGGTCATACATTCGCCGCTTATTCTCATCTCTGCCAATTCGCGGCAATGTCAGGCGATCTAAACTAACTTGATAAATCATATCGCACTTAATCCAGAACTCCGCATCGGAGTATGGATCAGGGAGAGGTGGATCAAAAGTGATTTTGAAGTGAAATTTCTCCGCTGGTCGGGGCGCTGTAGTACTGGTCGGTATCACCGTCACCAAGCGAGGGCCATGTTTCCGTTTGGGCGACACTACAATTACAGGACGCCTTTTAACCATCTCAGACTCAATAAATCCTTTGAAATCACATACCAGCACCGTGCCCTGCTCCGGATAAAAAGGTATCTTCATTGCAAGCTCCCCAGCTTCAACAACAAATCATTTTGTCGTTAAAGTCAGGGGGCTATTTTGAGATAAAGCAGGATTACTTCGTAATACGCTCCCACCCATGCCGCACCGCTTCCTTGAACTTGTCCCAGCTCGACTGCGGGTGGCGGCGTTCCCAGGTCACGCGCAGTTCGGATTCCACTTCGCCGAACGGCTTGTCCTCGTAGCCGGGGTTGCCCGCCATCGATTCGCCGTAGCGGTAGGCCGGGTCGTATTCCTGGTAGGTGCCGCCGGTGTAGGACAGGGTTTTCTCCCAGTGCGAACGGAAGTAGTCGTCCTCCGCTTCCTCGTTCCCGCGCAGGATGTTGAGGGTGTCCTGATTCGGTTCGTTGCGCGGGTAGATGCGCATGCCGCTGCGCTGGATGGTGCTCTGGATATCGGCCACGGCGTCCGCCGCAGCGGGCGGGATGGCAGCGTCGCCGCGCTGCTGTGATCCCGGCGTCGCCACCTGCTCGGCGCGCGCGAACACCACCGCGTCTTCGCGCGGGCGGATGCCATGCTGCTCGGGCGCGGCTTGCTGGGCGCCGGTGCTGATCTGCTGCATGCGCGCGCCGCCCTGCAGCGCTTCCGCGCCCCAGCCGCTGGCGCGCCACATGGTTTCGTGTTCGTCGATGTCGATCGGATTGAAGTCCTCGATGATGTCGGCCGCACGTTCGGCCGCTTCCAAGGTGGTAGTGTCCACCGCCAGCACGGTGTGGCCGCGGTTCAGTGCTTCAGCGTACACATGGCGGTCGGCGTGGTCCTTGCCGATCATTTGGCTGAACATCTGCTTGACGTTGTCGAGGATGGAGGCGTCGTCATTGATGCGCGCGGTGCCGGCCACGCTGCCCGAGTCGTGGATCTGGATGCTGTCGTGGTCGTAGCCATTGTGGACCAGCTCATCCTTGGCGAGCTGGGCTTCGGCACGGGTTTCAAATACGGCGGTCAAAGTGTGTGTCATGGTGTACTCCCCAAAGAAACATTGGGTTCCAGTCTAAAATGTCTGCGCGGATACCAGCGCCCGTTTGCCCAAAGGCAAGCTCGGCGCGGCAGGCAAGGCGCCGGGCTATAATGGGCCATGCCCCTACGCCGACGCCATTTTCCCCTCCTGCTTGGCCTGGCCTGCGCCCGCGCACTGGCCGGACCGGGAGAATTGGTCATGCTGGCGCCGCTGGACCAGGCCATGCCGATCGCGCGCTTCCAGGGCGGTGCGCTCAGCGGCGGCATCGTCAAGGATGTCGGCGACGCGCTGGCCCAGCGCCTGGGCCGCCGCCCGGTCTATCTGAATGCCGATTCGCCCGATGTCACGCCGGCACTCAGCAGCGGCCGCGCGGACGGCATGTGCTATCTGCTGCCGTTCTGGATCGACGGCGATTACAACTGGAGCCCGCCCATGCTGCCGGACGCGGAGATGATCGCCGCCCGCAGCGATGCGCCGCACCTGCGTTCACTCAAGGATTTGAAGGACAAGCCGGTCGGCACGGTGGTCGGCTACCGCTATCCGCGCGTGGAGCTGGTGCTGGGCCATCGCTTCAAGCGCGTGGATGCGGCCAATATGGACAGGAATATCCAGCAGATGGTGGCCGGCAAAGTGCCCTACACGATGATCAGCGAGGCCACGCTGAATTACCTGCACCGCGTGCAGCCAGGCCTGAAGGTGCGGGCGGATCTGGTGTTCTCGTCGTACAAGGCGCAGTGTGCGTTCTCGCTCAAGTCCTCGATTCCCTTCGATGAAGTGAACAAGGCGGTCGATGCGCTCATCAAGGACGGCAGCATCGACCAGATCATGGCGCGCTACCGCTAGCCCAGTGTGTCGGCCCAGATGTTGCGGGCCCAGTTCATCGCATATTCCCCTTCCAGCGCGGTCGCGCCAGGCGACACGCCGCCCGAGCCGGAGACCACCAGCAGCGTTTTCTTTTCCGCGTCGTAGGCGTGCACGGAGGCGACGTGGATCACGTCCTTGTCGGAGACGAAGCTGTAGCAGGTGTTGGTCAGCATGGGATGCGCGTAGGGCGCGCGGCCATTGAGCAGGTCCACCACGGCGGCGGCGCAGACTTTGGCGTGCTGGTTGGCCATGTGGGCGGACTTGGGCATCAACGGCGCCACGGCGATGGCGTCGCCCAGCACATGGATGTTTTTCGCCTGCGTGGATTCGAAGCTGAGGAAGTCCACGCCGCACCAGCGCGCGTTGGCATTGGCCAGGCCGGTTTGCACGGCGATGCTGCCGGCGCGCTGCGGCGGGATCACGTTCAGTACATCGGCTTGCACTTTGTCGCCCAGTTCGGAGATGGCGGTGCGGTTGGCGGGGTCCACGTCGGCGGTGCGGAACGATGGGCGGTATTCGATGATGCCGGCGTAGCGCTCTTTCCAGATTTTCTTGAACAGCGGGCCTTTGGATACCACGTCGTCGTTGGCGTCCAGAATCAGGACTTTGGATTTTGGCTTGTGGCGGCTGAAGTAGAAAGCGATTTGCGATGCGCGTTCGTAGGGGCCGGGCGGGCAGCGGTACGGCGCGGGCGGGATGGTCATGGCGTAGGTGCCGCCGTCCGGCATGGCTTGCAGCTGCGCGCGCAGGGCGGTGGTTTGCGCGCCGGCTTTCCATGCGTGGAGGATGCTGTCCTGTGCGCCGGGTTTGAGCATGCCGGGGAGCTGGTCCCACATGAAGTCCACGCCGGGGGAGACGATCAGGCGGTCGTAGCTGAGCGTTGTGCCGCCGGCCAGCGCCAGCGTGCGTTTCTCGGCGTTGATGCTCGTCACGGTGTCGCGCACGATGCGGATGCCATGTTGCGCCTTCATGGTCATGGTGAGGTCGCCGAGTTGTTTTGATCCGCCCAGCACGAGGTTGGAGAGCGGGCAGGAGATGAAGCTGGCGTTCGGTTCGATCAGGGTGACGTCGATGGTGTGTTCGCTCCACATGCGCACGTAGCGTGCTGCCGTGGCGCCGCCGTAGCCGCCGCCGATGACGATGACGTGCGGTTTGGCCTGGCCGGTGATGGTGGCGCATCCAGCCAGCAGTGCGCTGGCGCTGGTGGCTTGCAGGAATTGGCGGCGTTTCATTTTGCGGCCTCCGGTTTCTTTTGCGCGGCGAACCATGCGGCCAGTTGTTCGATCTGTTCGTCGGTGTAGCCTTTGGCGATTTGCGTCATGATGGTCGATTCGCGCTTGCCGGTTTTGAAGGCGTGCAGGCTGGCGGACAAGGCTTGTTGCGGTTGGCCGGCGAGGGGTGGAAGCGTGCTGCCCTTGGTGTCGCCGCCGGTGCCGTGGCAGGCGGCGCAGGTGGCGGCAAGGCGCGCACCTGCTGGAATAGCGGACGGCTCGGCGCTCGCCGCGCCCGCAGCTGTCAGCAGGATGGAAAACAGCAGGTGTTTCATCGTTGTCTCCTCAGGGCCTTACGCCCGGCGTTTCGATTTTCATGCCTTGGTCGCGCACGGCGAGCCAGGCTTCCAGTTCGATCAGTTCTTGTGCGCCGTACTGCGGCACTTCTGCGCGCACGCCGCTCATGCAGTTGCGCAGGCGGCGTTGTAGTGATCCCATCGCTTGCCATTCAAGGCGGTAGATCGGATACGCGTTCGCGTGTGCTTGCGGGATGGTGCTGCCACCGAGGCGCTTGCCCCACTGCTGGTCATGGCACTGTGCGCATGAGAGGTTCAGTTGACCGATGCGTTGAAAGTACAGCTGCTTTCCGCGTGCTGCGGTGGCGCGCGTTCCCTCGTTCTGTGGCGGTGCGACTGGCATGCCGCGTGATTGCATGGCGATGTAGGCTTCCATGCCGAGCAGTTCTTCGCTCTCGGCGCGCCACGGCATGGCTTGCTGCTTGCGCTCGCGGCAGATGTTGATGCGCTGGCTGAGGTTCACGGACTTGCCGCTGTCGGCATGGAAGGCCGGGAAGCGGGCTGCCACGCCGCGCATGCTGGTACGGGCGTCGCCGTGGCAGCTGGCGCAGGATTTGGTGCTGCTGCCGGCGGCGGCGTTCCATTGCGCTTCGCCGCTGCCGATCCACAGCATGGCGGGGTTTTGTGCGTCGTCGCGCTGCATGGCTTGTGTGGCGGGGCTCATGAAATCTGCGCCGGAGCGGCGCTCGTCGGCGGCCAGCGCCGATGCGGCGATCAGGGCGAAGGCCAGCGCCAGCTTCATGATGCGCTCACCGTGAGCTGCATTTTTTCGGAGTGGGCGAAGCCGTTGTCGCCCTCCCACTTGAATTCCAACGTGCCGCTTTCCGTCGCCAGTGCGAAGAAGGCGATGTAGGGATTGGCGGAGATGGCCTGATGCAATTCCGCGCCGAAGACCGCTTCGCCGTTGTAGCGACATTCAAACTTGCGGATGATGTCGCGCGCCAGCAGCTTGCCGTCGGCGCCGACGCGGTAGCCGGTTTCCATCGGGTGCCCGATCAGGGCGCGGATTTCGATCACCTCACCCTGGCGCGCGGTGGCAGGCATGTGGATCAGGGCGCGGGCCATCAGGGGGCCTCGCCTTCGATACACGCGGCCAGTGCAACGATGACGTCCACGCCGTGCGACCAGTAGCTGCCGTCGCTCATGCGCGCCACGGCCATCAGGCGTTGCGAGGTGGCGAGGCGGATGCGGGTGGAGACTTCGGCTTTGCCTGCGCGTGGGCCGAGCGTGAATACGGCCACTTCGGTTTGCGGGTTACGCTCCGTGAAGATGGCGATGGCGCGCACCTGCGCCGCTGCGCTGTCCACCGAGACGGTGACGGGGACGGCGTTGCCGTTGTCGATCAGTTGGGCGATGTCGAATTTGACTTTGCCGGTTTGCGGTTTGGCGCCGCCGGTGAAGGTGTTGATGGCGGCGGCCATGTCCGCCGGTGTTGCGGAAGCCGGGCGGACCAGCGCCAGCAGCGCCATGCCTGCACCGGCGGCGAGCAGCTCGCGGCGCTTCATGGCGCGGGCTCCTTCAGGGTTTGCAGCCATGCCACCACGTCTTCGATCTGCTGCCCGGTGAGGATGGTTTTGTCCTTGTAGGCGGCGGCCACGCGATGCAGTCCGTCGATCTTGTAGTAGGCGGGCATGATGGTGTCTGGATTGAAGCGGCTGGCGTCCATGATGCGTTCGCGCAGTTGGTCGCCGGTCCAGCGCGAGCCTGCGCCTTGCAGGTCCGGCGCGAGGTTGCCTTGAAAGCGGTCTTCAGGAATCGGTGCGGTGTGGCACAGCAGGCAGAGGCTGAGCTGGCGGTTGGCGACGATGGCGCGGCCGCGCGCTGCGTCGCCGTCCATCGCAAGCGCTACACTTGCGACGGCGGACAGCAGCGCGGCCAACGCCAGCGCTTTCATTGCTAGGCCTTCTTCACCAGACTGGTGTTTTTGAGCGGCAGGTCGCGTACACGCTTGCCGGTGGCGGCGAAGATGGCGTTCAGCACCGCCGGCGCGGCCACCGCAATCGTCGGCTCGCCCACGCCGCCCCAGAAGCCGCCCGATGGCATGATGATGGATTCCACTTTCGGCATCTCGTCCATCTTCAGCACGCGGTAGGTGTCGAAGTTCTGCTGCTCCATCTGGCCATCTTTCAGCGTGCACTCGCCGTACAGCGCTGCGGACAGGCCGTACACAAACGAGCCCTCCACCTGTGCCTCGATCTGCTGCGGGTTCACCGCGTAGCCCGGATCGGTCGCTGCGACGATGCGAAGGATCTTCACCTTGCCGGTCTTGCGGTCCACCGACACTTCGGCGCACGCGGCCACGTAGCTGCCGAAGCCCATCGTCTGCGCCAGGCCGCGATACACGCCCTTCGGCGCCGGCTTGCCCCAGCCGGCCTTCTCCGCCACCGCGTTCAGCACCGCCAGGTGCTTGGGCGAATCGGCCATCAGCTTGCGGCGGAAGGCCAACGGATCCTGCTTGGTCGCATGCGCCAGTTCGTCCATGAAGCATTCGAGGTAGATCGCATTCTGGTTCAGGTTCACGCCGCGCCAGAAGCCCGCAGGCACGGACGGATTGCGCATCGCGTGATCGACCAGCAGGTTCGGGATGCTGTAGCCGATGGAGGCTTCGCCACCCGGCGCGTTCAAGCCCTGGAACACCACCGGGTCCTTGCCATCCTTCAGCGTGGAGCCCAGCGATGCAAGAATCGACTGCCCTGCGATACGCATGTGCAGGCCGGTGACGTTACCCTTCGCATCCAGCCCCGCCGTCAGCTTGCACTGCGTGATCGGGTGGTAGCGGCCATGCAGCATGTCTTCCTCGCGCGACCAGATCAACTTGATGGGCGTGCCGGGCATCTCCTTGGCGATCTTCACCACCTGCGTCACCCAGTCATGCGTGGCGCCGCGACGGCCAAAGCCGCCGCCCAGATGCACCTTGTAGACATCGCACTTGGCCGCAGGCAGGCCTGCTGCTTCGGCGGTGGCGGCCAGCGCGGCCTCGCCGTTCTGGGTCGGCGTCCAGACTTCGCAGCGCTCCGGCGTCCAGATCGCGGTGGCGTTCATGGTTTCCATCGTGGCGTGGTTTTGCCACGGGAAGGAATACACCGCCTCGATCTTGCGCGCGGCGGCGTTGATGGCCGCCTTGGCGTCGCCGTTCGCATTGCCCACCACCGCTTCCGGCGCGTCCAGCGCGGCCTTCAGCGTGGCGTTGATGTCCTTCTGCGACAGCTTGGCGTTCGGTCCCTTGTCCCATTCAATCGGCAAGGCATCCAGCGCGGACTTGGCGCGCCACCACGTGTCGGCCACCACCACCACGGCGCTGTCACCCAGCTTGAAGACTTTCTTGATGCCGGGCCGCTTCTCGATGGCCGCAGCGTCGAAGCTCTTCACCGTGCCGCCAAACACCGGGCAATCCTTGATGGCCGCGTTGAGCAAACCGGGCATCTTGATATCCATGCCGTAGATTTGCGCGCCGGTGGTTTTGTCCACCGTGTCCAGACGCGCGAGGCGCTTGCCGGCCAGCTTCCAGTCCTTGGGATCTTTCAGCGCCACCTCGGTCGGCGGTGTGAGTTTGGCGGCGGCATCGGCCACCTTGCCGTAGCTGATGGTGCGGCCGGTCGGCTTGTGCGTGATGATGCTGGCCGAGGCGACGCATTCGGACGCGGGCACCTTCCATGCATCGGCTGCGGCTTGTACCAGCATAGTGCGTGCGATTGCGCCACCCTTGCGCACGTAGTCGTGCGACTCGCGCACACCACGGCTGCCGCCGGTGGAGAACGAGCCCCACACGCGCTTGCGCGCCAGGTTCTGGCCCGGCGTTGGATATTCGGTGGTGACCTTGCTCCAATCGGCATCCAGTTCTTCCGCCACCAACTGCGCGAGACCGGTCAGCGTGCCCTGCCCCATCTCGGAACGGGCGATGCGGATCACTATGGTGTCGTCGGGCTTGACCACCACCCACGCGTTGACTTCAGGCGCGGCCTCGGCGGCGGCGGCATCGAACGGAATGTGGAAGGCGACCATCAGGCCGCCGGCCATCTTGAGGAAGCTGCGGCGCGATACAGGTGCGTTCATGCTTTGCTCCCTTCGATGCGTTCAATCGCCAGGCCCGCCGTGGCGGGATCGCCGCCGCGCACCGCCACGTGGATGGCCTTGCGCACGCGGTTGTAGGTGCCGCATCGGCAGATATTGGTCATGGCCGCGTCGATGTCGGCATCGGTACACTTAGGTTTCTCGCGGATCAGCGCAGCGGCGGCCATGATCATGCCGGACTGGCAGAAGCCGCACTGCGGCACGTCCAGCGCGGCCCAGGCTTTCTGGATGGGATGCGAGCCGTCTTTCGACAAGCCCTCGATGGTGGTGATCTTCTGGGTGGCGGTGACGGCGGCGGCAGGATACACGCAGCTGCGCACGGCCTGGCCGTCGATGTGCACGGTGCAGGCGCCGCATTGGGCCATGCCGCAGCCGTACTTGGTGCCGGTCATCCCGAGCTGCTCGCGGATCACCCACAACAGCGGCGTATCGTCCTCCGCCTCATACTCCCTCACCACGCCGTTGACGTTCAGCTTGCCCATGCCTGATCTCCTGTTTGTAGGTTGCCCAAAACGACAGCTGGTCATGCTACCACTATTTTGCTTTTGGAAATTTTTGACCTGGATCAAAGTTTTTACTGCGCCGCATCAATAGACTTGTTCACGTTATTTAACGACGACAAAAGAGGAAGTGAAATGAGCAAGCATGTAGCAGCAGTATTGGCAGCACTGGTTCTGGTGAGCGGCGCCGCTGCGGCGCAAGAAAGTCCGTGGCTGGTGCGCGCACGCGCCGTGCATCTGGATCCCGCCGACAAATCCGACCCGGTGGGCGGCATCGGCGCCAGCGACCGTATTAGCGTCAGCAGCAAGACCATCCCGGAACTGGACGTGTCCTATTTCTTCACCAAGAACATCGCGGCGGAACTGGTGCTGACCTATCCGCAAAAGCACGACGTGGCATTGGATGGCGCGAACATCGGCACCGTCAAGCACCTGCCGCCGACGCTGCTGGCGCAGTACCACTTCCTGCCTGATGCGAGCTTCCGTCCGTACGTGGGCGCGGGTGTGAACTACACCACCTTCTCAGGCAACAAGCTGCTGAACGGCGCGGCCAGCCTGGAGCACGACAGCGTCGGCCTCGCACTGCAAGCCGGCGCCGATGTGGCGATCGACAAGCACTGGTCGTTCAACATCGATGTGAAGAAAGTGCAGATCCGCAGCGATGTGCTGATCGGCGGCGCCAAGGTCAGCCGCGTGAAGATCGATCCGGTGCTGCTGGGCGTGGGCGTCGGCTACCGCTTCTGATCACACTGCAGAAAGGCGTTTCGCCAGTTGCTGCTCGCGGAACGCCGACGTCACATAATCGACAAAGGCGCGGGTCTTGGCTGGCATCAGTTTCTGACTGGTGTAGTACAACGACACCGCGCCCACGTTCACATGCCAATCAGGCAGCACGCGTACGAGCGCACCGCTTTGCAAATGGTGCGCCACATCGGGAAGCACCAGCAGGGCCACGCCCATCCCCAGCAAGGCGGCGCTGCATATGGCATCCGGATCATTGAGCAAGACACGCGGTCGTAACTCAGCTGCCACCTCGTCTCCTTGCCGGTTACGCAGCTCCCAAGGTTTAACACGGCCACTCTGCGGCGAGCGCATGGCAATCGCATCGAACGCGGCCAGCGCAGCCGGCTCTGTCGGCAGCTTGCGCCCCTTCAGGTATGCCGGCGACGCCACCACCACGCCATGCGCAGGGATCAGCTCCCTGGCCACCACGCCGGGCGACAGCTCAAAGCCGCCGCCGATCGCCGCATCGTAACCGCCAGCAATCAGGTCGACACGGCGATTCTCCACATGCAGGTCCAGCGTCAATGCAGGATAGCGCGCCAGAAACGCCGGCATTAGCGGCAGCACGTACTTACGGCCGAAGCGCGGCGCCACGCTGATCTTCAACACACCGGCTGGTTCGCCGGCTGTGGTGCTGGCCTGCGCGATGGCTTCCTGAATGCTGTCCAGTCCCGTTCCCACCGCTTGCAGGAAACGTTCGCCAGCCTCGGTCAACTTTAATCCGCGCGTGCTGCGCTGAAACAGACGCACGCCCAGATTGCGCTCAAGTTGCGCGACGTTGCGGCTGACCGCAGCCGGCGTCAACGCCAGGCGCCGCGCCGCCGCCGAGAAACTGGCCGATTCCGCGCTGCGCACGAAGGATTCGAGGTTGGACAGGGTTTCCATGACTCTCAACGTTTGCTTGAAACTGCTACCAGCAGTCTACCACTACCTGTATCAACTTGAGATCGCCATACTAGCCTCATCGCAAACCCATTTGAAAGGAACGCAGCATGAACAAGATCGCTATCATCGGCGCGGGCGCCATCGGCACTGCCATTGCACGCTTGCTGAGCAAAGCCGGCATTGCCGCCTCGATCGCCAACAGCCGCGGCCCCGAATCACTGGCGGCCCTGAGCCAGGAACTGGGCGTGACCCCGGTCAGCGTGGCAGAGGCGGCCAAGGCCGATATCGTTTTCCTCGCAGTGAACTGGGCTCGCCTGCCAGAAGCGGTGCGCGGACTGGGGCCGTGGAATGGCCGCATCGTGATCGATGCCAACAACGCGGTCGAAGTGCCGAGCTTCCGCGCGGTGGATCTGGACGGACGCGCTTCCAGCTCCGTGGTGGCCGACCTGCTGCCCGGTGCAAGCGTGGTCAAGGCGTTCAATCATCTGGGCGCTGCATTGCTGGGCAGCGACCCGCAATCAGATGGCGGGCGGCGGGTGTTGTTCTATTCGGGTGATGACCAGGACGCCAAAGCGCGCGTAGCCGAATTGATCGGGCAACTGGGCTTTGCCGGCATCGACCTCGGCACGCTGGATGGCGGTGGACGCCTGGCGCAATTCCCTGGCGGCCCGCTGCCCGTGCTGAATCTGGTGCGCATGGGTTAATATCGAGCAACGCGCGTGGGCCGCTATAATGTTACCAAATCGATAGCCCACTCTGGAAAGCCCCATGCGCAACGCCCTGATACTCCTCATGCCCTTGCTGCTGACCGCCTGCGTGGACGACTCCGCGTCGTACTACGCCGACGGGCCGGTGGGCAATCACGCGCTCACCATCCATCGGGCGCAGAAGCATTTCTGGAGCAGCGAGAGCCGGGTCGAGCTGATCATGCAGCGCCTGCCCGAATGCATCCGCCGCATCGAGCTGACCGAGATGCCGGCCGAGGATGTGGAAATCGAACTGCTGTCCGGTGGCGACAACGTCTGGACCCTGCGCGCCGGCCAGGAAGTGTGGCAGGTCGAAACGCAGACCTGCACCCAGTATCCCGATGTGAAAGGCGACGGCGGCGAACTGATGGGCGTGTTCCGCGCGGACGGCAACAAGTTCGTCTACGAAGCCGCCGTCATCGAAACCGTGCCCGCCGACGCCAAGTAAGTTAGCGCACCAGCGCCACCTGGCGCCCGGCCGGACGGGCGGCCGCCTGCTCGCCGCTCAGCTTGAAGCGCGCCACCAGCGAGGCCAGCATCGCCGCCTGTTCCTGCATGCTGCCCGCCGCTGCTGCGGCCTGCTCCACCAGCGCGGCATTCTGCTGCGTCACCGAATCCATCTCCGTGATGGCCATGTTGACGTGGCCGATGCCAGTGCTCTGCTCGCTCGATGCCTCGGTGATCGACGACATGATCTGGGTCACGCGCGAGACGCTGGCCACCACCTGGTCCATCGTCGTGCCGGCCTCCGCCACCAGCGCGCTGCCGGCGCCGATGCTGTCCACCGAGGCGTTGATCAATTCCTTGATTTCCTTGGCGGCAGCGGCCGAGCGCTGGGCCAAGTTGCGCACCTCCGACGCCACTACTGCGAAGCCACGGCCCTGCTCGCCGGCACGGGCTGCTTCCACTGCCGCGTTCAATGCCAGAATATTCGTCTGGAAGGCGATGCCATCGATCACGCTGATGATATCCACAATGCGGGTGGCCGAAGCGTTGATGGTTTCCATCGTCTGTACCACCTGCTTCACCACCTTGCCGCCGCGCTCGGCCACTTCCGAGGCCGACTGCACCAGTTGGTTGGCCTGCACCGCGTTGTCGGCGTTCTGGGTCACGGTCGAGGTCAGCTCTTCCATCGAGGCGGCGGTTTCTTCCAGCGAGCTGGCTTGCGACTCGGTGCGCGCCGACAAATCCATATTGCCGGAGGCGATCTCGCCCGATGCGGTGGCAATCGTCTCGGCACTGTTACGGATTTCGCCGATGGTCGTGGCCAGCCGCTGCTGCATGGTCTTCACCGAGTACAGGATGCTGCGCTGGTCGGACGAATGGGTATGCACCTCAAGGCTGAGATCGCCCTCGGCTATCTTCTGCGTAATCTCGCCCACATATTCCGGATCGCCGCCGATGGTGTGGCGCAGGTTCTTGTTGACCACGCTGACGATACCCGACAGCACCACGCACACCACGGCCAGCATGCCGGCCGACTTCAGCAGCGAGTTGCGGAAGGCGATGTCGATATCGTCGATATACACGCCGGTGGTCACGTCCCAGTTCCACGGTTCGAAGTGCGAGACGCGGCTCATTTTCGGGACCGGTTCGGTGGAGCCAGGGCGCGACCAGTAGTAATTGACGAAGCCGCCGCCGCCCGCCAAGGCGCCGGTGGCCGCGATCGCGCGGTAGACGTAGGTGCCCTTGGGATCCTTCAGCTCGGACAAGTCCTTGTTATTGTTTTCCGGCTTAATCGGGTGCATCAGCGACAGGGTGCCGGTGCTGATGGTGAAGTAGCCATCCTTGGCGTAGCGCAGGCCGCGAATCAGATCCATCGCCTGCTTTTGCGCCTCCTCCTTGGCAAGGGTGCCGGCGGCGGCCTTGTCGCCGTATTGCTTGAGGATGCTGATGGCGAGGTCGTCCATGTTCTGCAAATCGGCCTTGCGCTCTTCCATGCGCACGTTGCGGGTCTGGAAGGTTTCAAACACGAAGATCGCGGTGATACACAGCAGGCTGCAAATCAAGGGTACCCACAGCTTCTGCTGGAACGTCAATTTATTCATGGCAGTTGTCTCCTATTGACTTATAGCAACGAGGATACTGCCAAAGCCCAGCGGTGCGGTGTAAGAAATGTCATGCTGTGGTTTATGCGCAAATAAAGAAAAACGGGCGCCGCGTGGGGATCGCGGCGCCCGTTGAGCGGGGCTTGGAGCGGGCGCGCGGCTTAGTGCGCGGACTGGTCCTTGTTCTGCTTGGCGGCCAGTTGTTGGGCTTTCACTTGCGCCTGTTTCTGCTGGGTGGCCTGGTAGGCGATGTCCTGGTAGGCATCGTTGATATCCAGCAGACCAGCCTTGCGGGCGGCGATGGTTTCGGCGATCACCTGTTCGCGGGTCAGGGTGCTGGTGCCGGTATTGCTGCGGAAGGCCTGGTCGAAGGCGGCTTCGTTGGTGTCAGCGGCGAAAGTGCTGCCAGCGGCGATCAGCAGGGAGGCGGCGGCGAAGATGGCTTTGGCGTTCATTTTGATGCTCCTGAAGTGAGGTTCGATGGAGTCATCTTAGTATTAAAAAATACGATAAAAAAGCGCAAATATCAGCTCAAACCCATTCGATAATCCGATAAATTTCAAAGCCGCAATTCAGGGTCAGCTCTGTCATTCGGACAAATAATTCGCGTGTTGATATTTCTCAAACATCATACGCGCGTGTCCAAATGACAGAGCTGACCCTGAATTGGGGGGCGGAAATTAGAGGGCGGCGGCGAGGGCGCGGGGGAGGCTGGCCCGTTTCGGCGCCAGCTTTTGCAGTTGGCTCAGGTTGCGCTGCTGGTGGGCGTCGGCGCCGGCGGCTTGGACGTCGGCCAGCAGGCTTTGTGCCGCTTGCTCGATGCGGGCGCTGTCCTGCGGCACCAGGTCGATCAGGCTGCTCAGGTAGCTCACGCCCCACTGCAGGCGCGTCGCCGGGCCGGTCGAGGTTTGCCAGGCTTGGCCGTACCAGTCGAGCACGGCGGCGGTGTCGCTGCGGCGCTTGGCGCTGGCCGCCAGACTCAGCATGAAGTAGTACGGTGAGTGCGAACGCGGCAGTTCGGCCAGCAGCACTTGCTCGGCCTCGGCCGACAGGCCGGCGTCGTTGAGCGCGCTCACGGCGGTGTTGACCAGGGTGTGGCGTTCGTACGGATCGGTGGATTCGGCCAAGGCCTGTTCGACACGCTCGCGCACCACGTCCTGCAGGCCGTGCGACGGCGCCAGCAGGCGCGACATGCGCATTTGCAGGCGTACTGCCATCAAGCGGTCCGGCGCGCTCAGCCAGAAATCGTCGGCCCATTGGGCGGCGACGCTGCCCAGCGCAGCAGCCAGCTCTTCGCGCCGGCCCGCAATTTTGATGAGGCTGAGGCCGCTGTTGTTGAAGATGTCCAGGTTGGAGCGGGCCAGGCGCGCATCGGCCAGCACGGCCAGCAGCGCGGCGGCGTCGCCCGTGCCGGAAGCCAGTTGCGCGTGCAGGTGCAGGCGCGCGGCGGCGTCTGGATTGGCATGGTCGCCAGCCGATGCGGCGGCTACCAGTGCGGCCAAGGTGGGCGCCAGCGCGCGGTCGCCCAGCAGCTTGCCTTCGTCGGTGTCCCACGAATAGTGGCTGAGCAGCGACCATTCGGCGGCGCTCAGAGCGCGCGAGCCGGACAGGGCCGCTTCCAGCGCGGCGGCGGCCGATGAGCCGGCCTTGTGCACGCCCAGCGCGGTATCGAATGCGGCAACGAACAACTCGCCGTCGAGCTCGCACGGAAGGCGCGTGATTTCGCTGCCATCCGGCGCGAACAGCACCAGCGTCGGGTAGCTGCGCAGTTGGTATTGTGCGGCCAGCGCCTGCGCGCCGGCGCTGTCGCCATCAAGGTGGTAGCACAGCGCCGAGGCCGAGCGCGCCACGAATTCGTCGCGCGCAAAGATCTCGGATTTGACGCGGTTGCACGGCGGACACCACACGGCGCCCCAGTACAGGAACAGCGGACGCTGCTGCGCCCGCGACCATGCCTGCGCTTCGGCCAGGCTGCCGTCCAGCCATTCGATTGCCGCCATGTGGATCAGTCCCGGGCCAGCGCCAGGAATTCGGTGCGCATCGCCAGGTTGGGCTGCAGTTCGCCCAGCATGGCCGAGGTGACGGTCTCTTCGCCCGGCGTGCGGATGCCACGGCTTTCCATGCACAGGTGGCGGCATTTCACCACCACGCCCACGGCCTTCGGTTCCAGCACTTCCATCAGCGCGTTGGCGATTTGCATGGTCATGCGTTCCTGCACTTGCAGACGCTTGGCGAAGCAATCCACCAGGCGGGTCAGCTTGGACAGGCCGACGATCTTGCCGTTCGGGATGTAGCCGATGGTGGCTTTGCCGAAGAACGGCGCCAGGTGATGCTCGCAGTGGCTGTACACCGGGATGTTGCGCACCACGATGAATTCGTTGTACTGCTCGGCGCCGTCTTCAAACGCTTTCAGCAGGGTGACCGGATCCTGGTCGTAGCCCGAGGTCCAGTGCTTCCACGCCTTGGCCACGCGGGCCGGGGTTTCCAGCAGGCCAGGGCGGTCCGGATTTTCGCCGATGCTGGCGATCAGGCGGCGCCAGTCGTTTTCCGTAAATTCTTGAGACATGATGAAACACCTTTGTTTAAATTTGCCCGACAGTATATAGGACCTGCGCGGACCCTGCGCCCCTACCGCTTAGGCCGGTGGGCGTCGATCAGCCTGGCGGCGATCGATACCTTGACCGGCAGTTCCGGCCATTCATCGTCCACGCCGAACCAGCGCGCATCGGCAATTTCGCCCGGATCGACGCGGATCTCGCCGTCCAGGTAGTCGGCGGTGTAGGCAATCATCAACGAATGCGGGAACGGCCACGACTGGCTGCCGAAGTACTGCAGGTTATGCACCCGCAAGCCGACTTCCTCGAACACTTCGCGGTGGATGGCTTCCTCCACCGATTCGCCCGCTTCGAGGAAACCCGCCAGCGCCGTGTAGCGCTTGTACGGCGAGTTGGTGTGCATGGCCAGCAAGACCTGATCGCCCTTGCGCACCAGCACCATCATGGCCGGCGAGATGCGCGGATAGGCGCTGTGGCCGCAGTTCGGGCATTTGTAGCAACGCTCGCCTTCGAGCAACGCCAGCGGCGTGGCGCACGCGCCGCAAAAGCGATGGGTACGCGACCATTCGGCCAGCTGGTAGGCGCGGCCGGCCAGCCCGAGGAAGGCATCGTCCAGCACACCGAACAGCGAGCGCAGGCCGTGGTAGCCGAATTCCGCCCCCGGCAGCACCGCCTCGTCCAGCCACGCGGCCTGGTAGTAGCGCCCCTCCCACAGCCCGAGCGGGTGGATGCGCTCAGCCGCCAGTTTCAGCCCGGTCAGCTCGGCCGCAGCCGGCAAGCTCAAACTCGTGTTGTGCAAAAGCAACTCGCCACGATGGAACACAAATGTGAGCGTTTCGTCATGCTGGTGCGGGCGGATCAAGGGGGTAAATGTGGCGGGAGTTTGCAGCATGGCCGGAGAAATAAAGGATGAGCGCGGATCAATATCTTACAGTGTTTCCTGATTGCTTATTTTCCGCGCAAAAATGCCGATAAAAAGTAAAGGTGGAATCAACGCTAAGTCATTGTTTTCAGACCAAGATTTAAGGGATTTTTAGGGCTTTTCTCTCTGGATAAGCTCGTTTGGCGGTACTATATATTTCCGTCAGGAGAATATTCACATGCCATCATCAATACCCAGTTTCACCACCGAACTCATCGCCAGTCTGCAGAGTAATCAGATCGTCTTCTTGACGACTGCGGATATCGCATCGCTGTCGACTTACCAGATGACGGCATGGAGCACGGAACAACTGGGCTACTTCACCACCAAGCAACTGCGCGCGCTGTCCGTGCAGAACTTGCAGACGCTCACCACCAGCCAGCTCGGCTATGGTTTCAGCACGCAGCAAATCCAGGCGCTGACCAGCGCCCAGTTGAGCAACCTGACGACCGCCCAGCTGACCGCCGGCCTCATGAGCGATCAATTCGCCGCCCTGACCACTGCGCAACTGAATGCCCTGACGGCCAGCCAGTTCGCCCTGATTGAAACCGAAGACATCGCCGCCCTGCGCAGCGCACAAGTGGCCGCCATCGGCACCACCCTGCTGCGCGCGCTCAACAGCAGCCAGATCGTGGCGCTGCACTCCGACCAGTTCGTGGCGCTGCAAACCAGCCAGGTCGCCGCGCTGACCACGGCGCAAGTGGCCGCCATTGACACCGAAGACTTTGCCGCACTGAGCACCAGGCAGTTGAATGCGCTGGCGATCAGCCAGCTGAACGCCCTCAGCACCGACCACCTGGCCGCGCTGGGCACCTGGCAGACGGCCAGCCTGAGCACGGCACAGATCAACGCTCTGAGCACGGCGCAACTGGCGGCCATCGGCACCAGCGGCCTGTCGACCCTGAAGACGCGGCAAATCACCGCCCTCAGCACTGCCCAGTTTGCCTCGCTCACCAGCGACCAGATCATTGCGCTGGAAACGGCGCAAGCGCAAGCCCTGAGCACGCTGCAACTGAGCCAGATGTCGGCCACCCAGCTGGCCGCGATGGAAACCCAGGACCTGGTGGCGCTGCGCAGCCAGCAGCTGGGCGCACTCAGCACCAGCGCCACCGCTGCGCTGGGCACCGACCAGGTCGCCTCCATGACGACCGCCCAGATCGCCAGCCTGAACAGCGCCCAGCTGCGCAGCCTCGGCAGCGACCAGATTATCGCGCTGACCGCGGCCCAGGCTGCCGCGCTGACCAGCCTGCAAGTGCAAGCGCTGGGCAACAGCCAGCTGGCCGCCATCGAGACGGCCGACCTCGCCACGATGAAGGTGGCCCAGCTGAACGCTCTGAGCAGCGCCCAGCTGAACGCCCTCGGCAGCGACCAGATCGCCGCCCTCACCACGGCCCAGGCCGCCGGCCTGGCGACCGCGCACATTGCCGCCATGAGCACGGCGCAAATCGCGGCGCTGGAAACGCAGGATCTGGCCGCACTCAAAACCCAGCACATCGCTGCCCTCACCACGGCCCAGGTTGCCGCGCTGACCAGCGACCAGATCGTCGCGCTGAAAACCGCGCAAGCGGCCGCCCTGAGCTCGCAGCAATTGGCCGCGCTGAACAGCGACCAGGTCGCTGCACTGGAAACGCAAGACCTGGCCGCGCTGAAAACCAGCCAGATCAACGGCCTCGGCAGCGCCAGCATCGCGGTGCTGTCCAGCGACCAGGTCGCCGCGCTGAGCACCGCGCAAATCGCCGCCCTCGGCAGCAACCAGCTGTCGTCCCTGAACAGCGACCAGATCGCCAACCTGGGCACGGCGCAAGCGGCCTCCCTGACCACGCAGCAAATCGCCAGCCTGGGCAGCGCCCAAGTCGCCGCAATGGAAACCCGCGACCTGCGCGCCCTCAAGACCGCCCAGATCAGCGCCCTGACCACGGCGCAGATTGCCGCGCTGGGCACCGACCAGATCGCCGGCCTGGGCACGCAGCAAATCGCCGCCCTCACCACGCGCCAGTTCGTCACCCTCAGCACCGACCAGATCGTTGCGCTGGGCACCCAGCAAGTGGTGGCGCTGACCACGCTGCAACTGAGCCAGATGTCGGCCGCCCAGCTGGCCGCGATGGAGACCCAGGACTTTGCCGCCTTCCGCAGCCAGCAACTGGCGGCGCTCGGCACCGCCACCACCGCCGTATTGAGCACCAGCCAGCTGGCCGCGCTGAGCACCGCGCAAATCGCCGCCTTGCCGAGCGCCCAGGTGCGCGCGCTGAACACCGACCAGATCATCGCCCTCAGCACGGCGCAGGTCGCCGCGCTGACCAGCGGCCAGGTGCAAGCCCTGAGCAACAGCCAGCTGGCCGCGATGGAAACCGCCGATATCGCCGCGATGCGCACCGCGCAACTGGCGGCACTCAGCACCGCCCAGCTGGGCGCCCTCGATACCGACCAGATCGCCGCCCTGAGCACGGCGCAAGCGGCCGGCCTCGGCACGCAGCAGATTGCCGCCCTGAGCACGGCGCAACTGGCCGCCGTGGAAACCCAGGACCTGGCCGCGCTGCGCACCCAGCAAGTGGCCGCGATCAGCACCGCCGGCATCGCCGCGCTGAGCACCAGCCAGGTTGCCGCACTCGGTTCGGCACAGATCCGCGCCTTGCAAACGGCGCAGCAAGCCGCCCTGGGCAGCGACCAGATCGCCGTCCTCAGCAGCGCGCAAGCGGCCGGCCTCGGCACCCAGCACATTGCCGCCCTGTCGGCGTCGCAGGCGCAGGCCCTGAGCACCGACACCCTGGCCAGCCTGAAATCGCAGCAGATCGCCGCGCTCGACACAGCCGCCGTGGCGGCCCTGAGCAACGGCCAGATCGTCGCCCTCGGCACGGCGCAAGCCAATGCGCTGGACGCGCAGCAACTGGCGGCGCTGTCCACCGACCAGCTCAACGCCCTGGAAACGCAAGACCTGGCCGCGCTGCGCAGCAGCCAGCTGGGCGGCCTCGGCACCGCCAGCATCGCCGCCCTCGGCACCGCCCAGGTGGCGGCCCTGGCCAGCGCGCAAATCGCCGCGCTCACGACCAGGCAGCTGGGCGCGCTCGACGACAACCAGATCATCAGCCTGACCACCGCCCAGGCCGCCGCACTGACCACCCAGCAAATCGCCGGCCTGCGAACCGCCCAGGTGGCGGCGCTGGAAACGGTCGACCTGGCCGCCCTGCGCACCGCGCAGATCGCCGCCTTCAGCACCGCCCAGCTGGCGGCGCTGGGCACCGATCAGATCGGCGTCCTGAGCTCGCAGCAAGTGGCCGCGCTCACCACCCGCCAGGTGGCCGCGCTGTCGACCGACCAGATCCTGGCGATGCAAGCCTCGGCACTGGCCGCGCTGCAATCGCAGCAGGTGATCGCCCTGAACGGCAACACCATTGCCGCCCTCAGCACGGCGCAAGTCGCCTCCCTCAGCACCACGGTGTTGAGCGCCTTCACCAGCAGCCAGATCGTGCTGCTGAGCACGGACCAGATCGTGGCGCTGACCACGCTGCAAAGCATGGCCCTGACCACGCGCCAGCTCAACGCGCTGGCCACCGACCAGGTCAACGCCCTGCAAACGCAAGATCTGGCCGCCTTGAGCACGACCCAGGTCGCCGCCCTGAACAGCAACCAGATCGCCGCCCTCGACACCGACCACATCGTTGCCCTGCGCTCGCAGCAGGTGGCCGCACTGGGTACGGCACAAATCGCCAACCTGAGCACGGCGCAGCTGGCCGCGATGGAAACGCAAGACCTGGCCGCGCTGCGCACGCAACAGGCGCTGGCCCTGGGCAGCAACGCCATTGCCGCACTGACCACGGCGCAAGTATCGGCCTTGACCACCACCGTGCTGGCCACGCTGGCCACCGCGCAAATCGCCGCCCTCGGCACCGATCAGATCGTCGCGCTGGGCAGCGCCCAAAGCGCGGCGCTGACCACGCGCCAGATCAGCGCGCTGTCGACCGACCAGCTGGCCGCGCTGGAGACGCAAGACCTGGCCGCGCTGAAAACCAGCCAGATCGCCGCCCTCGGCAGCGCCCAAATCGCCGCGCTCACGACCGACCAGGCTGCTGCATTGGGATCGCAGCAAGTGGCCGCGCTCGGCTCGCAACAGCTGGCCGCCTTGAGCGGCGCGCAGCTGGTCACCATGTCCAGCGCCGACCTGGCCGCGCTGCAATCGAAACACGTGGGCGCGCTGGCCACCAGCGCCATTGCCGCCCTGACCACCGCGCAAATCGCCACCCTGACCACCACCGTGCTGGCCGCGCTGGGCACCAGCCAGGCCGCCGCCCTGACCACCGACCAGATCGTGGCGCTGAGCACCGCGCACCTGGTGGCGATGGGCACGGCCAACCTGGCCGCGCTGTCCACCGACCAGGTGAACGCGCTGGAAAGCCGCGACTTTGCGGCGCTGAAAACCAGCCAGCTGGTGGCCCTGACCTCGGACCAGATCGGCGCGCTGAACACCAGCCTGATCGTCGCCCTCACCACCGCCCAGGCCGGCGCGCTGACGCTGGCGCAACTGAACGCGCTGTCCACCGAGCAGCTGGCCGCGATGGAAACCCAGGACTTTGCCGCGCTCAAGACCAGCCAGCTGCTGGGCCTGGGCACCAAGGGCATTGCCACGCTGTCGCCGGCCCAGGTGGCGGCGCTGAACACCACCCAAATTTCGCAGCTGAACTCGGACCAGATCCAGGTCCTCAGCAGCGCCCAGCTGGCCGCGCTGACCACGGCGCAAACCGGCGCCCTGACCACCGCCCAGATCGGCTACTTGCTGACCAGCCAGGTGGCGGCGCTGACCACCGCCGACTGGGCCGCGCTGAAAACCAGCCAGCTCAACGCCCTGAGCAGCAGCCAGGTCGCCGCTGTCACCACGGCGCAAATCGTGGCGCTGAGCTCGCAGCAAGCGGCCGCGCTGTCGACCCGCCAGCTGGCGGCGCTGTCGACCGACCAGCTGAACGCCCTGGAAACGCAAGACCTGGCCGCGCTGACCTCGGCCCAGATCAGCGCCCTGACCACCGCCGCCATCGCCGCGCTCGACCTGGGCCAACTGGCCGCCCTGAAAACCCAGCAAACCGCCGCCCTCAACAGCGGCCAGTTGCAGGCGCTCGGTACCGCGCAAATCGCCGCCCTGAGCACGCTGCAAGCGTCGACCCTGGGCACGGCGCAAATTGCGGTGCTGACCAGCGACCAGATCCAGGCACTTGAAACCGCCGACCTGGCCGCGCTGAAAACCGCGCAGGTCGCCGCCCTCGGTACCGACCAGGTAGCGCAACTGAGCACCAGCCAGATCGTCGCGCTGCAATCGCAGCAAGTGGCCGCGCTCGGCAGCCGCCAGCTGAACGCGTTCACCAGCGACCAGATCGTTGCCCTCGAAACGCGCGACCTCGGCGCGCTGACCACGCAGCAAATGAGCGGCCTCGGCACCAGCCTGCTGGCCACCCTGACCACCGCCCAGCTGCAATCGCTGGGCACGGCGCAAGTCGCCGCGCTCAGCAGCAACCAGCTGCGCGCGCTGGAGACCGCCCAGATCGCCGCCCTGAGCACGCTGCAAGCGGCCAACCTCAGCACCAGCCATGTGGCGGCGCTGACCAGCGACCAGTTGCAGGCGCTGGAAACGGCCGATATCGCGGCATTGAAAACCGCGCAGCTGGCAGCGCTGTCCACCGCCCAGATCCAGTTGCTGAACAATGCGCAAATCGTGGCGCTGGGCACGCAGCAAGTGGCCAGCCTGAGCACGCGCCAGCTGGCCGCGCTGACCAGCGCGCAGATCGTGGCGCTGGAAACCCGCGACCTGGTTGCGCTCGGCACGGCCCAGATGGCCGGCCTCGGCAGCGATGACTTGAATGCCCTGACCAGCGACCAGGTCGGCGCCCTGAGCAGCGCCCAGTTGAACGCCCTCAGCAGCGCGCAACTGCAAGCCCTGGCCACCGCCCAGGTCGCCCTGTTGAGCACGGCGCAAGCGAGCAACCTCGGCACCAGCCAGATCCAGCAACTGAGCAGCGACCAGCTGGTCGCCCTCGGCACCGACACCCTGGCCGTGCTGAAAACCCAGCAGATCGCCGCACTGAAAACCAGCCAGATCGCAGCGCTGGACGATGCCCAGATCGCGGCCCTGAGCACGCTGCAGGTGAGCAACCTGAGCGCCCAGCAACTGGCCGCGCTCGGCACCGGCCAGCTCAATGCGCTGGAAAGCCAGGACTTGCGCGCGCTGCGCACGGCGCAGATCGCCGCACTGGGCACCAGCCAGCTCGCCGGCCTCAGCACCGCACAGGCGGCCGCCCTGAGCACGCTGCAGATCAGCAATCTCAGCAACGCGCAATTGCAGGCCTTCGGCAGCGACCAGCTGCAAGCGTTCGACACGGCCGACATCGTGGCGCTGAAAACGGCGCAAGTGGCCGCGCTCGGCAGCGACCAACTGAACGCCCTGCGCAGCGAGCAGTTCCAGGCGCTCGGCACGGCACAACTCAACGCCCTGGGCATCAGCCTGTTCATGACGGTGGACGGCGCCCACATCGCCGCCCTCAGCACGCTGCAAGCGAGCAATCTGTCGGCCAACCTGCTGCAGGCCATGACCTCGTCACAGCTGGCAGCGCTGGAAACGCAAGCCCTGGCGGCGCTGAAGACCTCGCAGCTGAACAGCCTGCGCACCAGCCAGATCGTGCAGCTCGACAGCAGCCAGATCGCCGGCCTGAGCACGCTGCAAATGTCGTGGCTGGCCACCCAGCACGTGGCCTCGCTGGGCACGGCGCAAATCCAGGCGCTGGAAACCCAGGACCTGGCCGCCCTGCGCACCTGGCACACCATCGCGCTCAATAGCGACCAGCTGGAAGCCATCACCACCGCCCAGCTGCAAGCGATGAACACGGCCCAGCTCTCGACGCTGACCACCACCCAGTTCCAGGCGCTGCTGACGACGCAGATCGCCGCCTTGAGCACGCAACAGGTCAGCACCCTGGCCACGGCCCAGATCACCAGCCTCGGCAACGGCCAGCTGGCCGCGCTCAGTACCAATGACATGGCGGCGCTGAAATCGGCCCAGGTGCAGGCGCTGCGCACCGCGCAGGTCACGCTGCTGAGTACCGACCAGGTGTTTGCCCTGACCAGCAACCAGGTGGCGGCCCTGAGCACCAGCCAGCTGTCCGCCTTGAGTTCGGACCAGGTGGCGGTGCTGGGCACCGAAGATTTTGCCGCCCTGAGCGCCGCCCAGCTGGCCGCGCTGGGCTCCTTGAGCAACCTCAGCACCGACCAGATCCAGGCCCTCACCACGGCCCAGATCGCCGGCCTGACCACCGCCCAGGTGGCGCAGCTGAACACGGACCAGATCATCGCCCTGACCACCCGCCAGATCGGCGCCCTCAGCAATGCCGGCGTCGCCGTGTTGAGCAGCGACCAGCTGCACGCGCTGGAACTGGACGACCTGGCGGCCATGAAGACCGCGCAGATCACCAGCCTCGGCACGGCCCAGGTGGCGCAGCTCAGCACCGACCAGATCGCCGCCCTGACCAGCCAGCAATTCGGCAGTCTGCTGACCTCGCAAGTGATGGCACTCGGCACGGCCCAGGTGCAAGCACTGCCGGACGCCGACATGGTGGCGCTGAAAACCGCGCAAGTCAGCGTGCTCAATAGCGACCAGATCGCGGTGCTGTCCTATACCCAGCTGCTGGCCCTGTCCGGCACCCAGCTGAACGCGTTCGGCAGCGCGCAAATCCAGGCGCTGAACACCGACCAGATCATCGGCCTGAGCAGCCAGCAGTACGCGGTGCTCGGCACGGCGCAGGTGGCCGCCCTCAGCACCACCCAGCTGGGCGTGATTGAGCTGGAAGACCTGGCCGCGCTGAAAACCCTGCAAGTGTCCATCCTCAGCACCAACCAGATCCAGGCGCTGGCGGCGGACCGCATTGCCGCCCTGACCACCGGGCAAGTGCAAGCGCTGACCAGCAACCAGCTGGCGGCCCTGACCACGCTGCAAATCCAGGCGCTGGAAACGGCCGACCTGGCCGTGCTGAAATCGGCCCAGCTGCAAACCTTGAGCGGCACCCAGCTCAACGCACTGCTGTTCGACCAGGTGCAAGGCCTGGGCAGCGCCCAGCTCAACGCCCTGACCAGCGCGCAGTTCCGCGCCCTCGGCAGCGATCAGATCATTGCCCTCAGCACCAGCCAGGCCAGCCTGCTGGCCAGCGCCCAGCTTGCCGTGCTCACCTCGGACCAGCTGGCCGCGCTGGAACTGGAAGACCTGGCCGTGCTGAGCAGCGGCCAGATCGCGGCGCTGACCACGCAGCAAATCAGCCAGCTCGACCTGGCCCACGTCAGCGGGCTGACCACGGCGCAAGCCGCCGCGCTGGCCACGGCCCAGCTGGCCGCGCTGTCGACCACCCAGTTCCAGGCGCTGGAAACCGCCGACCTGGCGGCGCTGACCACGCTGCAGATCAGCACCCTGGGCACCAGCCAGCTGGTATCGCTGACGCTGGACCAATTGCAAAACCTCGGCACCGGCCAGATCGATGCCCTGAGCTCGGCGCAAGCAGCGTCGCTGACCACCGACCAGATCGCCGCACTGACGCTGACCCAGGTGGACAACCTCGGCACCCGCCAGCTGGGCGCCCTGAGCAGCGACCAGATTGCCGCCATCAGCACCGACAACTTCGCCACCCTGTCGAGCAACCAGATCGGCGCGCTCAACGCGGCGCAGTTCGGCGCCATCACCACCGACCAGATGGTGGCCCTGAGCAGCGACCAGGCCGTCGGCCTGAGCACCGCGCAAATCGCCGCCCTCAGCAGCGACCAGCTCGACGCGCTGGAGACGGCCGACTTCGTGGTGCTGCGCACCGCGCAGATCGCCGCCATCGGCGCCGCCAACGTCTCGGCGCTGACCACCGACCTGGTCAGCGTGCTGACCACGGCACAGTTTGCCGCCCTCGGCAGCGACCAGGTGGCCGCCTTGCAAACCGACCAGATCGTGGCGCTGACCACGGCCCAGGTGGTGACCCTGAGTTCGGCACAAATCGCCGCCCTCAGCGCCGACCAGATCGGCGCGCTGGCCACCGAAGACTTCCTGGCCCTGCGCAGCGCCCAGCTGGCCGCCTTCAACAGCGACCAGTTCGCGGCCCTGACCAGCGACCAGCTCAACGCGCTGTCGACCAGCGCCTTCACCGCCCTCAGCACTGCCGTGCTGGCGGCCCTGACCACCACCCAGCTGGCGCAGCTGCGCACGGCGCAAATCAGCGCCATGACCACGGCCCAGACGGTGTCGCTGAACACCGACCAGCTGGCAGCGCTGACCACCGACCAGTTTGGCGTCCTCAGCACCAACGCCATCCGCGCCTTGACGTCGGACCAGTTCAGCGCCCTGATCACCGACCAGATCGTGGCCCTGGCGACGCAGCAAGTGCGCGCCCTGGGCAGCGTGCAACTGGCCGGCCTCAACACCGACCAGGTGGCCGCGCTGGAAACGCGCGACCTGGCGGCGCTGACCACCAGCCAGCTCAACCTGTTCAATACCGACCAGTTGCAGGCGCTGTTGACCGACCAGGTCGCCAGCCTGTCGACCGCCCAGCTCAGCACCCTGAGCACCGACCAGCTCAGCGCCGGCCTGAACACCGACCAGATCGTCGCCCTGACCACACTGCAAGCGGCCACGCTGGCCACGCGGCAGGTGGCGGCGCTGACCACCGACCAGGTGGTGGCGCTGGCGACGGCCGACCTGGCGTCGTTCACCACGCGCCAGATGGTGGCCCTGACCAGCGACCAGATCAATGTGCTCGGCAGCGACCAGCTGAACAGCCTGACCACCACCGAACTGGCGGCCCTGACCACCAGCCAGCTGCTCAGCGGCCTCAACACCGACCAGCTGGCGGCGCTGGCCACCGCGCAACTGAACGCGCTGACCACCAGCCAGCTGGTGTACGGCATCAGCAGCGACGCCATCAGCGCCCTCACGACGGACCAGGTCGCATCGCTGCGCACCGCGCAAGCGGCCAGCCTGGCCACCGCCCAGGTGCAGGCGCTGACCACCGACCAGATTGTTGCCCTGAGCACCCAGCAGGCCGCCACGCTGAGCACCCAGCAAGTGACCTCGCTCACCACCGACCAGGTGGTGGCGCTGGAAACGGCTGACCTGTCCTCGTTCACCACGCGCCAGATGGTGGCGCTGAACAGCGACCAGATCGGCGTCCTTGGCAGCGACCAGCTGAACAGCCTGACCACCACCGAACTGGCGGCCCTGACCACCAGCCAGCTCAGCAACGGCCTGACCACCGACCAGCTGGCCGCGCTGGACGGCACCCACATCAGCGCGCTGACCACCAGCCAGCTGGCCTACGGCGTCGGCGTGACCAACATCGTGGCCCTGACCAGCGACCAGATCGGCGCGCTGCGCACGGCGCAAACCGCCACCCTGACCACGCTGCAGATCCAGGCCCTGCTCACCGACCAGATTGTGGCGCTGGGCACGGCGCAAGCGTCCACCCTCGGCACCCAGCAAATCGCGGCCCTGACCGTGGACCAGGTGGCGGCGCTGGAAACGGTGGACCTGAACGCGCTGGCGACACGCCAGATCGCCGCCCTGCAAGCGGCGCAAGTCGGCGCGCTCGGCAGCGACCAGCTGAACGCCCTCAGCACCACCCAGCTGCTGGCCTTCGGCACCAGCCAGCTGCTCAACGGCCTCGGCACCGCGCAAGTGGCGGCGCTGGACACCGCCCAGATCACCGCGCTGGGCACGCAGCAGCTGGCCTACGGCTTCAGCATCGACCAGCTGAACGCCCTGACCAGCGACCAGATCCAGGCGCTGCGCACGGCCCAGATCGCCGGGCTGAGCACCATCCAGGCCAGCGGCCTGAGCACCGACCAGATCGCGGCCCTGAACGTGGCCCAGATGACCGGCCTGAACACCGCGCAAATGGCGGTGCTGACGGCCGACCAGCTGGCCACCCTGAGCACGGCGCAAATTGCCGCCATCGATACGCAAGACATGGCCGCGCTGAGCGCCGGCCAGTTCATCGGCCTCAGCACCGACCAGACCGTGGCGCTGACCACGGCGCAGGTCCGCGGCCTGAAAACCGCGCAGATCAACGCCATCGACGGCACCCAGATCAGCGTCTTCACTAGCGACCAATTGCAGGCGCTCAGTACCCAGCAAGCGGCGGCCCTGAGCGTGAACGCCGTGCTGGGCCTGTCGACCGCGCAAATCGACGTGCTGACCACGGCCGCCGTGGCGGCGCTGGGCACGCTGCCGCTGTCGAGCATGGACGTGAGCCAGCTGCCGGGCCTGAACACCAGCCAGGTGCAGGCGCTGACCAGCGCCCAGCTCGGCGCGATGACGGCCGACCAGCTCTTCGCCTTCAGCACCAGCCAGATCGCCGCCCTGCGCACCACCCAGATCGGCTACCTGAACACCACCCAGCTGGCGGCCCTGTCCAACACCCAGGTGCAGGCGCTGACGACCGACCAGATCGCCTCGATCAAGCTGAGCCAGATCACCGCGCTGACCGTCGACCAGATGGGCGTGCTCGGCGCCAGCCAGTTGCAGGCGCTGACCACGGCGCAAATCCAGACCCTGTCGATCACCCAGCTGACCGCGCTGACCACGCCGCAGGCGGGCTACTTCAGCACCACCCAGATGGCGGCGCTGAAAAACTCGCAGATCGGCGCGCTCGACGCGACCCAGATCTACGGCTTCAGCACCAGCCAGCTGGGCGCCTGGAGCACCAGCCAGCTGGGCGCGCTGACCAACGCCCAGATCGGCTACCTGTCGACCGACCAGATTGCCGGCCTGAGCACGGCCCAGGTGGCGGGCCTGAAGACCAGCCAGCTGATCGTCTTCACCGACGCCCAGCTGCAAGCGTTCACCACCGACCAGACCCCGGCGCTGGCGGTGGCCGGCCTCAGCGCGCTGAGCCTGGCCCAGGCCAACGCCTTCAGCGTGGCCCAGGTGGCAGTGATGTCGGTCACCCAGACGATGGCCTTCAACGGCGCGTCGACCAATTACGCCACGCCGCTGATCCTCGACCTGGACGGCAACGGCGTGCAAACGCTGGGCAAGGACGCCGGCGTGCGCTTCGACATCCGGGGCGCCGGCCAGGCGGTGGCCACCGGCTGGGTCGACCAGCACGACGGCCTGCTGGCCCTGGACCGCAACGGCGACGGCGTCATCAACGACGGCAGCGAGCTGTTCGGCAGCGCCACGCGCCTGGCCGACGGCAGCACGGCGGCCGACGGCTACACCGCGCTGCAGGCGCTGGACAGCAACGGCGACGGCCAGATCAGCAGCGCCGACCGCGCCTACAGCGCGCTGCGCGTGTGGGTCGACAGCAACTCGGACGGCGTCAGCCAGGACGGCGAGCTGCACACCCTGGCGCAGCTGCAGATCGCCACGATCAGCACCGGGGCCAGCGGCAGCCAGTGGCAGCAGAACGGCAACCTGGTCGGCCTGGTGTCGGACTACACCCGCACCGACGGCAGCCACCACCAGAGCGCCGACGTCTGGTTCCGCGCCGACACGCCAGCCGCAGCAGCGCCCCTGCAGCAACAGGTCAGCAGCCTGAGCAATGCGCTTTCCGGCTATGCGACGGCCGCCGCCGGTGCGGCGCCGGCGCCACGGCCGGAGCTGCTTGCTGCAAGCGGACTCGGCGACGCCCTGCGGCAATACCACGCCGCCCAGGGCTTGACCGACCATGCCGCGCCGATCGACGCCAAAGCCGCCGTCGAGCAGCACAGCAACAGCTGGTTCAGCGTGCCCAAGCGCTGAACCCCGCCCCGCCCGCTGCCCATCGAATGAGCAGCGGGCGATTTACGGTCTTGCTCCAGAGCCAAAAGTTGCCCCGTACCCAGCGACAGAAGGTATGATAGGGCTTATCTTTGTGCACTCCCCATCCTGGCTATGACCGTACAAGCACCTGCAGCAACCTCCCCCGTCGATAACAGCCCGCTGGGCACTGTCATGGCGCTGGCCGTGCAGGGCGCCCTGAGCATCGGCGACCTGTTCAGCGCCGCCGGCGTGCTCCAGCAGTCGGGCCAGTTGCCTGCCGCCATCGCCCTGTACCGCGCGTGGATTGCCCACACGCCGACGCCGCTGGCCTACGCGGCCTGCTTCAACCTGGCCGTGGTGCTGTCGCAATCGGGCGACGACGCCGGCGCCGAGCAAGTGCTGCGCCAGGCCATCGCGCTCAATCCGCATTTCGTCGAAGCCCGCCTGAACCTCGGCACCCTGCTCGAACGCGGCGGCCGCCCGGACGAGGCGCTGGCCATGTGGGAGAGCATCCTCGGCCCCGAGATCCAGCCCGACATCAAGACCAACCCGACGCTGCACGTGCAGACCCTGAACAACCTGGGCCGCCTGCTGGAAATCCGCAAGCGCTACCCGGAAGCCGAAGCCATGCTGGCGCGCAGCCTGCGCGTCGATCCGCAGCAGGCCCATGTCATGACGCACTGGGTGCACCTGCGCCAGAAGCAGTGCGAGTGGCCGGTGTACAGCGGCCTCGAACACATTTCGCTGGCCACCATGATGGAAGGCACCTCGGCGCTGGCCATGTTGAGCGCCTCGGCCGACCCGGCCCAGCAGCTGGCCGCCGCGCGCCGCTTCGTCAACGAAAAGGTCAACGCCGCCGTGGCGCCGCTGACCGGCGCCCACGGCTACGGCCACCAGCGCCTGCGCATCGGCTACCTGTCGTCGGACTTTTGCTCGCACGCGGTGTCGATCCTGACCGCCGAGCTGTACGAGCTGCACGACCGCAATAAATTCGAAGTCTATGCCTTCAGCTGGAGCCGCGAGGACGGGTCGCCGATCCGCGCCCGCGTGGTCAAGGCGATGGACCACTACATCCGCATCGACGCCATGAGCGACGAGCAGGCGGCGCGCACCATCCGCGCCCACGAAATCGACATCCTGGTCGACCTGCACGGCCTGACCCTGGGCGCGCGCCCCAACATCCTGGCCTACCGTCCGGCGCCGGTGCAGCTGACCTATCTCGGCTTCCCGGGCAGCACCGCGCTGCCCGGCATCGACTATGTGCTGGCCGACGAGTTCCTGATCACCCCGGACATGGCCGAGCACTTCACCGAGAAGCCGCTGTACCTGCCGGACTGCTTCCAGATCAACGACCGCCAGCGCGCCATCGCGCCCAAGCCCAGCCGCGCCAGCGTCAACCTGCCGGAAGACGCCTTCGTGTTCTGCTCGTTCAACAACAACTTCAAGTTCACGCCGGAGCTGTTTGAAGTCTGGATGAACATCCTGCGCCGCGTGCCCAACAGCGTGCTGTGGCTGGTGGCCGACTATCCGGAAGTGCGCGAAAACCTGTGGCGCCACGCCGAGCAGGCCGGCATCGACCGCAAGCGCCTGATCTTCAACACCCGCGCCGTGCCGGCCGAATACCTGGCGCGCTACCAGCTGGCCGACCTGTTCCTCGACACCTACCCGTTCAACGCCGGCACCACCGCCAGCGATGCCTTGTGGGCCGGCCTGCCGCTGCTGACCTGCGCCGGCCAGACCTTCTCCTCGCGCATGGCCGGCAGCCTGCTGCGCGCGGTCGACCTGCCGCAGCTGATCACCTACAACTTCGCCGACTACGAAGAAAAAGCTGTGGCACTGGCCAACGAGCCGCACCGCATTGCCGCCATGAAGCGCCAGCTGGTGGCCAACCGCCTGACCTGCGCCCTGTTCGACAGCCCGCGCTTCGTGCGCAACCTGGAAACCGTGCTGCAGCAAGTGGCCAAGCCGGCCGCGCCGCGCCTGGCCGCGCCGGCGCATGCGGTGCATCCGTCGGAACAAGTGCCGGCCGAGCCGGTGCGCATCGACCAGATCCCGGTGGTCACGGTGTCCTACAATTCGCCCGACCTGATCGAGGCGCTGCTGCGCACCTTCCGCCAGTTCTACAGCAACCGCGTGTACGTGATCGACGGTTCCAATCCGGACGTGGCCGAGCAGATCCGCGCCATCACCGACCGCCACGACAACGTCGAGTTCATCCCGTTCGGCTACAACATCCACCACGGCCCCGGCCTGGCATGGGCGATCAACCACCTGGGGCTGTCGGGCGAGGTGCTGTTCCTCGATTCCGACGTCGAGATCATCAAGGGCGGCTTCCTGGAGTCGCTGCACAGCGCGCTGCGTCCGGGCATGTACGGGGTCGGCAGCATCCAGCCGGTCAACGAGGCCGGCTACGACCGCGCCGACGGCCATGTGCGCTACCTGCACCCGGCCTGCATGCTGACCAATATCGAGGTGGTGCGCCAGTGGCCGATGCCGATCAAGCATGGCGCGCCGCTGATCGCCGCCATGCTGGCCATCCACCAGGCCGGCCAGCATGAGCTGATCGACAGCCTCGACTGGGTGAAGGAAGATTTCGCGCCCAAGCCGCCGAAACGCAATTACATCAAGCACGACTGGCAGGGCACGGTGATCCGCACCGGCGGCTACCACTACGACCTGCCCAGCGCCACCAGCACCGTCAACACCGACCTGCTGCAATTCGTGCCGCTGGAGGCGCGCAAGATCGTCGAGGTGCACTGCCGCGACGGCGCGTTCGCCAAGGCCTACAAGGCGCGCAACGCGATCGTCAACTACACCGGCATCGAGGCCGCGCCGGCGCCGGCCCAGGCCGCCCGCGCCCACTGCGACTTCGTGTTCAACGCCGACATCGAGCACGGCGCCCCGGACCTGTGGGACCACGTGCGCGGGGCCGACTGCTGGGTGCTGGACGAGGCGCTGGAACAGATGGACGATCCGTGGTCGCTGCTGCGCAAGATCCGCACCAGCATCGCGCCCGGCGGCAAGCTGGTGCTCACCATCCACAACTTCCAGCACTGGAGCATCCAGGCGCGCCTGAACGTGGGCGACCTGCGCTACGGCGGCGCGCTCGACAAGGCGCGCAAGCGCGTGTTCACCCGCGGCGCCGTGCTGGAATTGCTGCAGCAGGCCGGCTTCCAGATCAGCGGCGGCAGCGCCCGCATCACCGACGAACCGGCGCGCGAAAAATACCTGCCGGCGATCCGCCTGATGGCCGGCGCCAGCGGCGTCGATCCGGTGGTGGCGGTCGAGGATGCGCTGCCGTGGCAATACATCGTGACGGCCGTGGCCGCCTAATCCGAGGAGTGTGCGCATCATGATGGACCAATGCCGCTTGATTGACCTGCCCAAGCACCACGACCCGCGCGGCAACCTGTCGGTGATCGAGGGCGGCGTGCACGTGCCGTTCGACATTGCCCGCGTCTACTACCTGTACGACGTGCCGGGCGGCTCCTCGCGCGCCGGCCACGGCCACATCGAGCTGCAGCAGCTGTTCATCGCCATGTCGGGCAGCTTTGACGTGATCGTCGACGACGGCTACCAGCGCAAGAAATTCCAGCTCAACCGTTCCTACTACGGCCTGTACGTGCCGGGCATGATGTGGCGCGAGGTCGAAAACTTCTCCTCCGGCGGCGTGTGCCTGGTGCTGGCCTCGACCAAGTACGATCCGGGCGACTACTACCACGACTACGACGAGTTCGTGGCCGCCGCCCACCAGCATCGAAAATAACCACTTTAGCGAGTCCCCATGAGCGTCCCCTTCCTCGACCTGAAAGCCATCAACCTGTCGCAAGCCGACGAGCTGGAGGCCGCCTTCAAGCGCGTGCTGCACTCCGGCTGGTACATCCTGGGCGCGGAAACCGCCGCCTTCGAGGCCAACTTCGCCGCCTACTGCAACAGCCAGCACGCGATCGGCGTGGCCAACGGCCTGGATGCCATCTTCATGATCCTCAAAGCCTACGGCATCGGCCCCGGCGACGAGGTGATCGTGCCGTCCAATACCTTCATCGCCACCTGGCTGGCGGTCAGCGACTGCGGCGCCACGCCGATCCCGGTGGAACCGGCGCCGGACAGCTTCAACATCGATCCGGCCCGCGTCGAAGCAGCGATCACGGCGCGCACCAAGGCCATCCTGGTGGTGCACCTGTACGGCCAGACCGCCGACATGGACCCGCTCAAGGCGCTGGCCGCCAGGCACGGCCTCAAGCTGATCGAGGATGCGGCCCAGGCGCACGGCGCGCGCTACCGTGGCGGCGTGGCCGGCCAGCTGGGCGACGCTGCCGCGTTCAGCTTCTACCCGGGCAAGAACCTGGGCGCGCTGGGCGACGGCGGCGCCGTCACCACCAACGACGCCGCGCTGGCCGAACGCATCCGCACGCTGCGCAACTACGGTTCCAAGGTCAAGTACTACAACGAGGTGCCGGGCTATAACTCGCGCCTGGACGAGGTGCAATCGGCGGTGCTGAACGTCAAGCTGCCCAAGCTGGACGCCGACAACGCCCGCCGCCGCGCCATCGCCGCCATTTACACGCGCGAGCTGGCCGGCGTGCCGGGCCTGGCGCTGCCGCTGGTGCCGGCCTGGGCCGAGCCGGTCTGGCACGTGTATGTGATCCGCCACGCCCGCCGCGACGAGCTGGCCAAGGCGCTGGCCGAGCAGGGCATCGGCACCATCGTGCACTACCCGGTGCCGCCGCACCTGCAACCGGCGTACGCCGGCCTGGGCTACCAACAAGGCGCCTTCCCGCTGGCCGAAGCCATCCACCGCGAAGTGCTGAGCCTGCCGATGGGGCCGACCATGAGCGACGCCGACGCGCTGCAAGTGGCGGCGGCGGTGCGCCAGTTCTGCGGCGCCTGAGGCAGTCATCATGATCCATCCCAGCGCCATCGTCTCGCCGCACGCGCGGCTGGGCGCCAACGTCAGCGTCGGCCCGTTCACCATCATCCATGACAACGTCGAGATCGGCGACAACGCGGCGATCGACGGCTATTGCGAAATCGGCTACCCGACCCCGCTGGCCGACGGCCTGCCGCTGGTGATCGGCGCCGGCGCGCGCATCCGCTCGCACTCGGTGTTTTATGAAGGCTCGCGCTTCGGCGACAAGCTGGTCACCGGCCACCGGGTGGTGGTGCGCGAGAAAACCGTGGCCGGCGTGGCGTTCCAGATCGGCACCATGAACGATATCCAGGGCGACTGCGAGATCGGCGACTATGTGCGCTGCCAGTCGAACGTGTTCATCGGCAAGGCCTCCAGGGTCGGCAATTTCGTCTGGCTGCTGCCCTACGTGGTGCTGACCAACGACCCGCATCCGCCCAGCAATCTGCTGCTCGGCGCCACCATCGGCGACTACGCGGCGATTGCCGCCATGTCGGTGATCCTGCCCGGCGTGACCGTCGGCGAACGGGCGCTGGTGGCGGCCCACAGCAAGGTGCACCGCGACGTCGAACCGCACACCGTGGTGGCCGGCAACCCGGCGCGCTACCTGTGCGACGCCAGCAAGATCCGCCTCAAGGACGGCAGCGACCAGCCGGCCTATCCGTGGACCCGCCACTTCCACCGCGGCTATCCGGCCGACGTGGTGGCCGGCTGGGACACCCCTTAACCCTATGGCACTGCCCCGATGAAAATTACCACGGTCATCCCCGCGTATAAACCCAAGTACCTGATGGAACTGCTGGCCGCGCTGGCACAGCAGACCGAAGCGCCCGAACGCATCATTTTCTCCGACGACAGCCCGGACCAGAGCTTCATCGCCATCCTCGAATCGGAGCCGGTCAAGTCGGTGATCGCGCATTTGAACGTCAGCACCATCGTCGGCCCGCGCCGTGGCGCCCACGCCAACTGGGCGCACTGCATCCAGGCCTGGGACGGCCAGACCGAGCTGCTGCACATCCTGTGCGACGACGACATCATCTACCCGCACTTCTACGCGCGCCACCGCCAGGCCCATATGTCGGGCCATTTCAGCTCCACCATCAGCCGCCGCTGGTACGCCAACGAGACCGGCCAGCCGGTGCGCCACAGCCTGAACCTGCCGGAAGCGGTGGACAACCATCCGCAGCGCCTGATTTCGCTGGACGCCAACGCGCTGTTCGTCAGCACCGTCGGCCGCGCCGCCAACTGGCTGGGCGAGGTGTCCAACACCGTGATGCGGGCCGACGTGGCCGAGGTGATCGTCAAGCGCGAGGTGGACGGCATCGCCATCAGCGGACTGGAGGATCTGGGCGCCTTCATCTGCGGCGCGCATGCCCATCCGCTGTGCTTCATCAACGAGCATCTGGGCTTCTTCCGCCAGAGCGCCAACCAGAACTCGGCCGTCAGCACCTCGGGCGCCATGAAGTGCGCCATCATGAGCTACCTCGGCTTGGCGCTGATCGGCCTGCGGCGCGGCCTGATCAATGAGGAACAGGCGCAGTACTGCTTCAACGCGGTGGGCAGCAATGTGCTGTGGCACTACCGCGACGAGGCCGACACGGCGGCGATCCGCGCGGTGCTGCCGGCCCTGATGGCCGGCGCACCGGGCGCCGACGCGCCGTTCCTGGCCGCCTGGCATGATTTCGTTGCCGCCCACGGCCTGTTCTAGGCGGTTGTGCCGGGCGCGAAATGCGCCCACAATATACCCATGAGCCACAGCGTCCCCAGCGAACCATCGCCCCTGCAGGAACTGAACCGCGCCCTGGCCGCCAACGAGCTGGCGCGCGCCAGTTCGCTGGCGTTCGCGCTGGCGCGGCAGGGCGAACTGCCGATCGTCGAACTGTTCGGTCTGGCCGGACTGCTGGGCCAGGCCGGCGACGCCGCCCGCGCCGCCGAGCTGTACCACCTGTGGCTGCGCTGCACCGACACCCCGCTGCTGTACGCCGGCTGGTACAACCTGGCGGTGCTGCAAATGCAGAACGGCGACCAGCGCGAAGCCGAACCGTCGCTGCGCGCGGCGCTGGCCATCAAGCCCGATTTCCTCGACGCCCGCCTGGCGCTGGGCGCTTTGCAGGAACGCCTGCAACAGCCGGAAGCGGCGCTGGCCACGTGGCGCGCGGCGCTGGCGCAAATCGATCCGGAACTGCCGGCCAGCCGGCCGCAGCAGCTACAGGCGCTCAATCACCTTGGCCGCCTGGCCGCCGCGCGCCGCCTGTACGGCGAAGCGGAGGAAGCGCTGGCGCGCAGCCTGCTGCTCGATCCGCGCCAGCCGGCCGTGATCGCCCAGTGGCTGCAACTGCGCCAGCAGCAATGCGCCTGGCCGGTGTACGCGCCGCTGCCCGGACTGCGCGAGGCCGACCTGGCCGAGGCCGCCTCGCCGGCCACCGCGCTCGACAGCAGCGACGACCCGGCGCTGCACCTGGCGGCCGCGCGCCGCCACAGCATCAACCAGGCCGCCGCGCCGGCCGCGCCGCTGGCCGGGCCGCACGGCTACGCCCACCACCGCCTGCGCCTCGGCTACCTGTGCGCCGACTTCGGCGCCGATGGCGCGGCGCGGCTGGCGGCCGGCCTGTATCGCCTGCACGACCGCGAGCGCTTCGAAGTCTACGGCTTCAGCTGGTCCAGCCCGCCACCGCCCGATGCGCCGGCCAGCACTGCCGCCGCCAGTGCGCTGGCGCCGGCCGCGCTGGCCGGCCTCGACCACCACATCGACCTGGCCGGCATGGGCGACCTGCAGGCGGCGCAAACGCTGCGCGCGCATGAGATCGACATCCTGATCGACCTGCACGGCCTGGATGAAGCCGGCCGTCCCGGCATCGTCGCGCTGCGCCCGGCGCCGGTGCAGATCGCCGCGCCGGGCCTGCCGGCCAGCAGCGCCATGCCGGCCGTCGACCACGTGCTGGCGGACGCCTTCGTGCTGCCGCCGGCGCTGGCGCCGCACTTCACCGAACAGCCGCTGTACCTGCCGCACTGCGCCCAGTTCAACGCCCGCCTCGACCAGCCGGCCGAGGCCGCCATCGTCCTGACGCGCGCCGCCTGCGGCCTGCCGCCCGAGGGCATGGTGTTTTGCTGCTTCCACCCGCAGCACCAGATCACCCCGCAGCAGTTCGGCAGCTGGATGCGCATCCTGCAGCGCAGCCCCGGCAGCGTGCTGTGGCTGGGCGCCGACAGCGAACCGGTGCGCGACAACCTGCGGCTGGCCGCCTTGCGCCACGGCGTCGCCAGCGCCGCGCTGGTGTTTGCCGCGCCGGCCACGCCGGCCGTGATGCAGGCGCGCTGCCAGCTGGCCGACCTCTACCTCGACACCGCGCCGCGCAGCGGCGCCATCGGCGCCAGCGACGCGCTGTGGGCCGGCCTGCCGGTGCTCACGCGCGCCGGCCGCAGCTACGCCAGCCGCAGCGCCGGCAGCCTGCTGCACGCGGCCGGCCTGCCGGAACTGGTCACGCACAGCGAGCGCAGCTACGAAGACCGCGCGGTGCGGCTGGCAACCCGGCCCAAGGAACTGGCGCGGCTGCGCAATCGCCTGTTGCGCAAGCGCGACAAGCTGGCCTGGTTCGATGCCCCGGCCCAGGTGCGCGCACTGGAGCAGCTGTACTGGCAGGTGGCGCGCCGCAGCCCAGCCGAGGCCGGTATCGATACCGATGTCGATGTCGATACCGGCGCAGCAGCGCACGGGCCGGCGCCATGCGGCAAGCGCGACGCCAGCCTGCCGCTGGTCAGCCTGCTGGTGGCCAACCACGCCAGCGGCGCCGCCGCAGCGGCCGCGCTGGAACAGACGGTGCGCAGCGCGCTGGCGCAGGACTATGGCCACTTCGAAATCATCGTCAGCGACAGCAGCGGCGACGACGCCTGCCGGCGCCGTCTGGCGCCGCTGCTGAAGCGCCAGCCGCAGCTGCGCTACCACCGCGCACCGGCGCTGGCGCCGGCCGACAACCTCGACCACAGCCTGGCGCTGGCGCTGGGCCAGTACATTGCGGTGGCGCCGCCCGGCGAACAGCTGGACGCGGACAAACTCAGCCGCATGATGCGCTACTACCACGACTATCCGGCGCTGGGCCTGGTGGCCTGCTGGCGCCAGGCCTGCGACGCCGACGGCGCGCCGCTGGCGGGCGCACCGCTGCTGCCGGGCGACACCGCGCTGGGCGGCGCCTCGCTGGCGGCGCTGCTGCTGAGCGACGAGCACGGCGCCGGCGGCGCCCTGTGCGAGCCGGCCGCGCTGCTGCTGCGGCGCGACGACCTCGGCGCCGGCTTCGGCCACTACCAGGGCAAGCGCTACACCCGCCTGGCCGGCATCGCCACCCTGCTGGCCAGCCTCAACGGCCGCGACTGCGCCTACATCGCGGCGCCGCTGTCGCACTACGCGCCGGCCGGCGAGACCGCGCCAGCCGGCATCGACAGCGAACTGGAGCTGGCACTGGAGCGGCTCACCCTGTTGTACGAGGCCCACACGCGCCAGCACTACCTGCCCGACCACGCACGCTACAAGGCATTGCTGGCCACCCGGCTGGCGGCGCTGGCCACGCTGGCCACGCAGCACCACGCGGCACTGGCCACGGCCGCGCTGGCGCGCCGCGAAGCGATCCAGCAGGCGCTGCGCCAGGGCTACCACCTGCTGCTCGAATAGTGCCGCAGGGAAGCAAACCGGGTACAATCACAAGCTCTTCTTCTGCTCCAATACGCAAGCATGAAAATAGTCGCGCACCGGGGATACTGGCTCCAGGATCAGGAAAAAAACACACTGGCCGCCTTCGAGCGCGCACTGGCAGGCGGCTTCGGCATCGAGACCGATTTGCGCGACGCCGGCCGCCAGGTGGTGATTTCGCACGACATGCCGGGCGGCGCCGAAATGACGCTGGACGCCTTCCTGGCGCTGTGCGCGCGCTATCCGGCCGGACGGCCGCTGGCGCTCAACATCAAGGCCGACGGCCTGCAGGCGGCGGTGGCCGCCGCGCTGGCTGCACATGGCACCACCGACGCCTTCGTGTTCGACATGGCCGTACCCGATGCGCTCGGCTACCTGCAGCGCGGCTTGCCGACATACACCCGCCACAGTGAATACGAAACCGCGCCCTCGTTTATCGCGCGCGCCGCCGGCGTCTGGCTCGACGCCTTCCACGGTGAATGGTACGAAACCAGCCACATCACGCACTGGCTGGAGCAGGGCAAACAAGTCTGCATCGTCTCGCCCGAGCTGCACCGCCGTCCACACCTGGCGCTGTGGCAGCGCCTGCGCGACGCCGGCCTGCAGCACCACGACGCACTCAGCCTGTGCACCGATTTCCCCCAAGCCGCAAAGGATTTTTTCCGTGACCCAGATTAAAGCCATCATCTTCGATATGGATGGGGTGCTGATCGACGCCAAGGAATGGCACTTCGAGGCGCTCAACCGCGCCTTGACGCTGTTCGGCATGGCCATCAGCCGCTACGACCACCTGGTCACCTACGACGGCTTGCCGACCAAGACCAAGCTGCGCATGCTGTCGATGGAGCGCGGCCTGCCCGAGGCGCTGCACGGCTTCATCAACGAGATGAAGCAGATCTACACGATGGAAGTGATCTACGCCAAGTGCAAGCCGGTGTTCCAGCACCAGTTCGCGCTGTCGCGCCTGAAGGCCGAGGGCTACCGCATGGCGGTGTGCTCGAACTCGATCCGCAACACCATCGCCATGATGCTCGAGCGCGCCGAGCTGCTGCCCTTCCTCGACTTCTTCCTGTCCAACGAAGACGTGACCGCGCCCAAGCCGGCGCCGGACATGTACCTGAAAGCCATCGAGCGCATGGGCCTGCGACCGGATGAGTGCCTGATCGTCGAGGACAACCCGAACGGCATCAAGGCGGCACGCGATTCCGGCGCCCACGTGCTGTGCGTGCACGACGTGCGCGAAGTGAACTACGCCAACATCACGCAAACCATCGCCGGGCTGGAGGCCAAGCATGCTTAACATTATCGTGCCTTTGAGCGTGCCGTCGATGTTCTTCGAGGGCGCCGACTTCCCGTTCCCGAAACCGCTGATCGAGATCGCCGGCAAGCCGATGATCCAGTACCTGATCGAGAACCTGGGCGGCATCCGCGAAGACAAGCGCTTCATCTTCATCCTGCGCGACGAAGACTGCACCCGCTACCACCTCGACAGCACAGTGCGCCTGCTGGCCGGCCCGGACAGTGTCATCATCCGCCTGATGCACCCGACCCAGGGCGCCGCCTGCAGCGCGCTGCTGGCGATCGACTACATCGGCGCCGACGAGCCGCTGCTGATCACCAATGCCGACCAGGTGTTCGACCTCGACCTGAACGCCTACCTGGACCAGTTCCGCGCCCGTGGCAGCGACGCCGGCACCCTGACCTTCGACTCGGTGCACCCGCGCTGGTCGTATGCGCGACTGGAAAACGGCGACGACATCATCGAGACCGCCGAGAAGCACCCGGTCAGCCGCCACGCCATCGCCGGCTTCTACTATTTCGCGCGCGGCGCCGATTTCGTGCTGGCGGCCCAGCATTCGATCCGCAAGAACACCAGCGTCGACGAGGTGTTCTACATCGCGCCGGTGCTCAACGAGCTGATCCTGCTGAACCGCAAGCTGACCGCCCTGTCGATACCCAACGCGGCCTACCACACCTTCTATTCGCCGAAGAAAATCGAGGAATACGAAGCCGCGCTGCACCGCCAACCTAACCGTACCGAACCATGAGCAAAGCACTGACAGTAGCCTATATCCGCGCCTTTGACGCGCGCGACCTGGACGCCGTGGGCGCCCTGCTGACCGACGATTTTTCGCTGGAAGACCCGGTGGTCAAGCGCATCGAAGGCAAGAGCGCCGCGCTGGCCATGATGAAAGGCATGTTCGAGGGCTGCCAGGCGCTGTCCTTCCGCGCCAAAAACATCTACGTCGACGGCGCCACCACCGTGATCGAATTCACGCTCGACATCGACAGCATCCACCTGGAAGGGGTCGACATCATCGAATGGCAGGGCGACCAGATGCGCGCGCTGCGCGCCTACCTCGACATTCCCAAAGGCTGAACATGGACCGCTACAAACTCGGGGACATGACGCGCGGCTGGTTCGTCGGCGATTTCACGCCGACCGCGCTGGCCACCCGCGCCGCCGAAGTCGGCATCAAACACTACCGCGCCGGCGACCGCGAGGCGCGCCACTACCACAAGATCGCGCAGGAAATCACCGTGATCCAGAGCGGCCGGGTGCAGATGAACGGCATTGAATACGCCAGCGGCGACATCATCGTCATCCACCCGATGGAGTCGACCGACTTCGTGGTGCTGGAAGACACGGTCACCGTGGTGGTCAAGGTGCCCGGCGCGGTGGACGACAAATACCTGGGGGAACCATGAGCGGCATGATCCATATCGTCGTACCGATGGCCGGCCACGGCAGCCGCTTCGCCAATGCCGGCTACACCGATCCCAAGCCGCTGATCCCGATCAACGGCCGGCCGATGATCGAAGTGGTGATCGACAACCTGCGCCCGAGCCAGCCGCACCGCTTCATCTTCGTGTGCCAGCAGGCCCACCTCGACCAGTACGGCCTCGGCGCCCGCTTGCAGGAAATCTCGCCCGGCTGCGCCGTGGTGCCGGTGTCGCAAGTAACCGAAGGCGCGGCCTGCACCGTGCTGCTGACGCGCGAACTGATCGACAACGCCACGCCGCTGATGATCGCCAACTGCGACCAGTACATCGACATCAAGATCGACGACTACCTGGCGCAGATGGCAGCACAGCAGCTCGACGGCCTGATCATGACCATGAGCGCCAACCATCCGAAATGGTCGTACGTGCGCTTTGGCGCGGACGGCGCGATCGTGGAAGTGGTGGAAAAACAGGTGGTCTCGGACGAGGCCACGGTGGGCATCTACAACTACGCGCGCGGCAGCGATTTCGTCGCCGCCGCCGACGCCATGATTGCCGCCAACGAGCGCGTCAACGGCGAGTTCTACGTGGCGCCCGCCTACAACGCGATGATCGCCAAGGGCAGCAAGCTCGGCTACTACAACATCGGCAGCGACCGCGCCGGCATGTACGGCCTGGGCGTGCCGGAAGACCTCGACTTCTTTCTGGCCAATCTGCCGTACTAACGCCGCCGGACCAGGCCGCGCGGCCGTCAGGCCGCCTTCGGCGGCAGCGGCGCGTTGCCGGTGGCTTCCGGCGGGATGCGCGCGATCAAGTCTTCAACCCGCAGGCCTGCCGGGATCACCACCGCCGTATCAAAGGCCAGCTTGTCCAGGAAGCCGGGGTCGATATCCTGGTGAAAATAGCGCGGCACGCCGCGCCACAGCAGGGTGTCGTACAGCTGCCGGCTCATGCACACGATCTGTCCCACCAGGCCCTGCTGCTGCAGCAGCAGGTAACTCAGCATGTGGTCGATATGCGACGACACGTGGTAGGCGGCGCCGCTCACGCTGCGCTGGAACATGCCCTCGTACAGCGTGGCCATCACGCCGCTCTCGCCCAGCAGCAGGAAGTCGGGCGTCGACATCATATTGGTGACGTTGCAGTATTCGATCATCAGGTCGCCCGAGCCGGGCGCGATGCGCGTCAGGTGGGCGTCGATCAGGCGCTGGTTCAGGGTGACGTCGGCACGCACGCGGAACACCAGCGCATGGTCGCCCAGCTCGGCGCGGATCAGCCGCAGGCCTTGCAGGGCCGCATAGTAGAGCTTGTCCTTGTTGTTGCCGATGGTATTGCCGAAGTAACTGCTTTCCGTGTTCAGCTGGTGCTGGTCCGAGACCACCAGGTAGTCGAACAGCTCGCGGTTGGCGTTCAGCCATTCCTCGTCTTCGAGCCAGCCGCTGTAGACGATCTTGTAGCCCAGCGCGCGGTAGACGCGCGCCATCTGCGTGATGCAGTAGCGTGCGTCGTATTCATTGGGCGGGTAAAACATCTCCGGATACAGCGGGCGCGACGGAAACTGGGTAGGCCCCTGCATCAACAATACTTTTTCTGCCGCCATGACACGTACTCCGCAATCGATGAAGCTTCAAGTATAACAAAGGTTCCCTACGGCAAGGGCCGGGGAACCCTGCTTTCAAAATGACAGATTTTTGGCTTTGTATAAAAATTCGTACTCATCCATGAGCGGATTGCAGGCTTTGCCCCAGATGGCCGGCGCCCGCGAAATCAGTTCGAATTTTTCATAATCAATCGCGAATTCATCGGCCTTGGTGCTGCCGACGGTGGTGTGATTGATGTGATAAATGAACTTGGAGGAGATCCGGTTAAAATGCGCCAGGTAATTCGTCACCGTGGCCATCGGCATTTCTGACAGGCTGTAGGAATTAAAGCAGAGGTCGATCGCATTATCTTTGATTTCCTCGATCGCAAAATTGGGCAAGATCACCGCGTCATATTGGCTCAGGTCGTCCGTTGCCAGATCGACTTCACCGTACAGCGCGATTTTTTTATCCGGGCATCCGCTGAGCAGGAAAAACGCGGCCAGGGCCATATTTTCCGGCAAATCCATGTCGATGTAGGTCAGATCGGGATTGTCGCGCACCAGGAAATAGGCCATGCCGCCGAATCCGCCGCCAATTTCCAGCGCAAACCGATGGCTGTTGCTGCGGGTCAGGCGACCGATCATGGTGGCGTAGTAATGCTGGTAGTCGCAGCCTGCGCGATAGAAATTACCATCAATAAAGCAGCCGTAAGGATTGCCCACATCCGGCGCATTGAGCACGGTAATTGGCATGGTCTTGCCGATCGAGGTCAGCCAGGTGCCGAAACGGTGCATCAAATCTTCCAGATATTTGCCCCGGTTCTCATCCGAAATATGACCGGAAAAATAATCCGTGAACATATTCACGGGCATGCCGTGCAGGCCGACGCTGCAGGGCTCCCGGAAAAAATTGCTGTAGATTTTAGCGACAGCAGCCTCATCTTCGCTGGACAGGGCCGCCATGATTTCCTTCATGTAGCCTTGGTAAATCGGCAGCCACATATAGCCGACTTGATACTCGTCGCGGGCATCTTTTTGCACTGCCTTGGCCAGGTTGTAAGCCTTGATGATGCGTTTGATGTGATCGTAATTGACTTCCATCTTACGATCAGCGAAACCGTCGTCCATCGTTAACAGCATATTTTTTCCCCGTGTTTGTGGATATTGGAAGCGTATTTATGGGTGCTGCAATTTTTGCAAAACGACATCGACATTATCAGATGTCAATTCTTGATACAAGGCTTCCCGGTTTTTCAAAATCGTTTCATCGCTCAGGCTGGAAAAGTCGAAATCCAGCAGCCGGTCGATCACCGCCTGGTCGAAGCGATACTTGATCAGCCTGGCCGGATTCCCGCCAACGATGCTGTACGGCGCTACGTCCTTGGTCACCATGCTGCCGGCTGCAATAATAGCGCCCTGGCCGATGGTAACGCCGGACAAAATCGTGGAGTTGTAGCCGATCCACACATCGTCCTCGACCACAATCGGGCCCTTGGATCCAGCCTCCAGGGTGGCAAAGTACTTGGTTGCGAATGGGAAGGTCGATAGCCCTTGATACGGATGATTCCCGCCCAACAGGAATTTGACGTCATCGGCGATGGAAACAAAATTACCGATCGTCAAACTCTCGCCAGCGCCGCCGAACAGCCATAATTCCAGGCCGCCATACGATCGCCGGCCCGCCTTCACTTTATTGAAATCGACAAAACCGTGCCAGCGGGTAATGCTCACTTCATTATGCGCATTCAGGTGCCGCCAATGGTCGGCAATCTCCATATTGCGCACCTGGACCGGATCGGGGGCTGGTGGCGCACTGGCGACGGCTGGGGCGCTGGCGGCTGGCGCCGCAGCCGGTTCGGCCAGCAGCAGGCCTTCAATCGCCTGGTAAAAATAGTCATCGTGCAGATAGTCCTGCATATGCACGAAGAAGCCATTCTTGTGGAAGCCGTTGGTTTTGTCGAAATAATAGGGGATGATGTGGTTGATTAAGATCAACCTCTTTTCCCGCTGATAGGTTTCTTCCCGCAACAGGCCCATCGCCATATATTTCTTCAAAAACGCCAGGTAATTCTTGCCGAAAACCTCGGCGATATTGTATCCACCCTTTTTGCCGATCGGCAGGCCGATGAAGTAGACGCCATAAAACACGATGGCGCGCTTACCGGTCTCCATCAAGCGCAGCAAAATATCGGTCTGGATCAGCTGGGTCTTGGCGCTGGCGGTGAAATCGGGAATCGCGCGGAACTCGTCGCGCCAGATGCAGAAGCCACCCATCCAGGTGGTGAAATACGATGCCGCCTGGACGAATTCGTCGAGGTTGTTGCACGTCGTCAGTTGCACACCGTGGACGTTATTGTTTCCGTTGGTGAAAAAGAGGATGGGCTTTTCAGCCTCGGTGGCCTTGATGACCTTCACCAGCTCGGCCAGCGAGCCATCGCGCATGGTCAGATTATCATTCTGCAGCTTCAGGCAAATGCCCTCGCCCCGGGCCAGGACCCGCTCCAGATTGAGTTCGGTGCCCAGGTTAGTTTCGTTCTTGAAGTATTTAACTTTGCCCGGGAACCGCTGTTCAAATTCTTGCCCGACAACCTGGGTATCATCGGTCGACACATTGTCCGAAATGATGACTTCAATTTCATCCGTATTGATAAACGCATCCTGGCAGGTGATGCTTTCCAGCGTCTGCCTTAAGAAGCGGTCACGATTGTAGGTCGGGATGCAAATTGATAAATAAACGCCTGTCGCACTCATGGAAGATCACCCGTAATAAATTGAATCACACAGCCTTGGCGCGCCGCTGCACCTGTCCCAGGCGGCCTGCCGCGTTCAATGCCGCCTGGCTGCCGACCATCGCGCACACATCGGTCGCCAGGCCGCCTGGCAGCACGGCGCCGGCGCGTCCTGCCGGCGACAGGGCCTCCATCATCCAGGAGCCAAAGCCGCCATCGATCAGATGGTCTTCCAGCGTGATAATTTCATCGAAATTCGCGCTGGACGCAGCCTGCAAGGGCTTGCTGCGCTGTCCCCACAGTGGCAAGGAATGGACCGCGCAATCCTGGAACGCTTCCTGTCCCGCCATCTGCATGCCGAGCTCCAGCGTCGAACCGGTGGTCAAGATGGTCGCGCTGCCGGAGCCGGCGCGCGCGGTCAGCCACTTGCCGGGCGCTATCTCTGGGACCTCGCTGTGGAAACATGGTTCGCCAGCCTTGCCCAGCCGCAGATAGGACGGCTGCGGATGCTTCACCAGGTAGCGCAGGCAGGCCCGCACTTCCATTGGATCGCCGGGCGCGGCAATCAACATATTGGGCATGGAGCGGAGCAAGGCATAGTCCTGCACCGCATGGTGGGAATAACCCAGCGCGCCATACGCCAGCCCGCCGCCCACCGCCACCACCGTCACCGGCAGTTGGTGGTAATCGATGTCGTTGCGGATTTGCTCGGCGCAACGGAAGGTCGGGAAGTTGGCGATCGAATAGGTGAACACGTGATAGCCCTCGGACGCCATGCCCGCCGCCAGGCCGGTCATGTTTTGTTCGGCCACGCCGGCGTTGATGAAGCGGTCGGGAAAGCGGTCGGCAAAGGGCTCGATCACGGAATAGCCAAGGTCGCCAACGACCAGCGCAATGTGGTCATGGGCCGTCGCCAGCGCCACCAGTTCGTCAATAAACGCATTTCTCATGATGTCGGTCCGATTTCATTCAGGGCCTCTGCCAGCTGGCTGGCATTCGGGCTCTTGTAGTGCCACTCGACCTTGTTTTCCATAAAGCTGACGCCTTTGCCTTTGGTGGTGTGCGCGATCAGCATGCTCGGCTTGCCGGCTTCCCAAGGCACAGTGTTCAAGGCCGCCGCCAGGGCGGCATGGTCATGGCCGTCGATTTCGCGCACGGCCCAGCCGAACGCCGTGAATTTGTCCACCAGCGGTTCGAGCCGCAAGGTGCTTTCATTGGTGCCCAGGCTTTGCAGCTTGTTGTAATCGATAATGGCGACCAGGTTATCGAGGCGGTGATGGGCGGCGAACATGATCGCTTCCCAATTGCTGCCCTCATCGAGTTCGCCGTCGCTCAGCAAGACAAAGGTGCGCCACGCCGCCGCGCGCCGTTTCGCCGCCAGCGCTTTGCCGACGCCGAATGGCAGCCCATGTCCCAGCGAGCCGGTGGAAAACTCCACCCCGGGCACCTTGTGGCTGATGTGCGACATCAGCCGGGAGCCATCCTGGGCATAGTGTTCCAACTCCTCCAGCGGCAGGAAGTTGCGCAGGGCCAGCGCCGCATACACGCTGGTACAGCAGTGCCCCTTGCTGAGGATGAAGCGATCGCGCGACGGCCATCGTGGATCCTCGGGCTGCACCTGCAGTACTTCGCCATACAGCACCGCCACGATATCGGCGATGGACAGTGCGCCGCCGATGTGCGACGCCTTGGCCCGGGTCACCATCTGCAAGGCGGTGGCCCTGATTTGCCGGGCAAAATTGAGGGTATTCATAGATTTCCGTGAGATCACAAGATCGGCGCTGGGGCGCCGCTTCTGTTGCGTTCGAATGCCACCGTCGCGGCAATGCCGGCGGACAGGTCGACTGTGGGCCGCCAGCCAGTCTGCGTGGTCAATTTACTGGTGTCCGCCTCCAGGTGCATGACCTGGTCGGGCCGGTAGGGAACGGCGCCATATTCAGGCGTCAGGTCCGACGCCAGCACGCTGCGTATCGCCTCGACATAATCGACCAGCGGCCGCGCCGAGCCCGAACCGAGATTAAATACGCCGGAAGCAGCGCTGTCGATCACCGCCACCACCGCACGCGCCGCATCGGCAACATACAGGTAGTCCCATTGCTGCTCGCATTTGGTCAGGGTCGGCTTGCGGCCGGCCAGGAACTCCTGGGTCACGAAGGGAATGAACCAGCCCGGCGCATCGCCCGGGCCATAGGTGGAGAATACCCGCAGCCATGCCCCTTGGATACCACGCGCCTCGCACAGCGCGAGCGCGGCGATGCCTGCGGCCAGTTTGGCTTTGCCGTACAGCGTGGTGGGCAGCAAGGCCGCGTCTTCATTCAGGCGCCGGTTCTGGTTGCCATACTCGGCCTGCGAACCCAGCCCGACCCACTGCCGGCAGCCGATCGCCGCAGCCAGGTCGACCGCATCCAGCGTCAGCGCCAGATTGTCCTTGACCTGAAAGGCGGCGTTGCGGTCCTGGCCACCGACGCCTTGCCATGCGCAATGAATAAAAGCGTCGGGCTTGGCCGCGCTCAGGGCGGCTATCGTTTCGGCTGAATGCAGCGCGCTATAGCGGACTATCGTGACAGCGGACAAGCCATTCAGGCGGGTCAGGTCTGAATCCTGGCGTACCAGCACCGTGACGTGGTTGCCGGCAGCCAGCAGTTCACGCACGATGGCAGCGCCAATAAACCCGGTCCCGCCTGTGATGACGACATTACGCACCATGCTTCATTGACTCCCGGCCAGGACGTCCAGCAAGGAATAGAACTGGCTTGGCTTATAGCCCAACGGAATCAATTCCTTTTGAATCTCGGCCATATAGCCATAGCTGAACACCAGGATGGCGTCCACCGGGTGCGCCGCCAGGTACGCGATATCGACCAGCGGCATATGCGATTTCGGCACCAGCAAGCCCACTTGCTTGGGCTTGCGATCGACCAGGAACTCCAGCTTGCCGGCATTGGCGACGGCGGCCAGCGTCATCACGCCACGCCCGCCGGCGCCATAGCCCGCCAGCTTTTTGCCCTCAGCGGTGGACTTGGCGATGAAGGCCTCCAGGTGGGCGATGCCGGTGGCGATCTGCTGGCCGGTCTCGGCATAAAAGCCCAGGTCCTGGAATTTTTTCGGCGTGCGCGGCAGCACGGCCTGCTTGGCCCGCTCCGAGGTCTTGGGCGTGGCCACGATGATCAAGGAATTGGCGCGGCGGTCTTCATCGGGCACCAGGTCGAAATCGATGATGGTGTAGCCTTCGCGCTCGAACAGGGTGTGCGCGGTCTGCTCCGTCAGGTAGATCGAATGCTCGTGTTCAAACAGGCAGTATTCCTGACGGTCGATGATTTTTTCCAGGTCGTGGATTTCGATCACCAGCAAGCCGTCCTGCGGATTGAGCAAGCGCCGGCAGCTGGCCAGGAAAGGCTGTGGCTTGGGCAGGTGGTCAAAGGTGTACGACAGCATGATCACATCGATGCTTTGGAAATCGGCTGGCAAGGCACTCACCGAATTTTCATCGAACAGTCCCTGGATGCTTGGGATGCCTTTCTCTGCGGCGACCTTGCACAGCATCGAAGACGGTTCATAGCCCAGCACGCTGCAACCGGTCTTTTTGAATGCCAGCAGCTGTTCACCATCACCGGAACCAATTTCCAGCACCTTGACGCCCTGCTTGCCCGGATAGTATTTGGACTGCAAGTTCTCCGCCAGCAGGCGCATGAAGACGCTCGCCTTGCCGGAAGCGCCGACCGAATATTGATAGTCCTCGTAGTAGTCGCCGACGTCGACATTGTGCTGGGTCTGCGCGGTCAGGCAGTCACGGCAGATATACACCGGAATATCGGCGCAGAATTCGCTGCCCTTGTGCTCCGGCTTAACGAAATCGTCGGTGAAAGGCATGGCAGAAAAGTTCAGGAACTGCTGCAAATGCGTGCCACCGCAGGCGCGACACTGGTCAATACGGGTGATGGTCGGAGCACTCATGGTTCGATCGCTTTTCGTGTGGTTATTGGTTTTGATAGTGACGGAGTTGCTGCTGCGTGAAAGTGCGCATATCGGCGCCGGCCTTGTGCGCCTTGGCCCATTCGGTGGTCAGGCGCAGGGCGTCTGACAAGTGCAGGCGCGGCTGCCAGCCCAGGTGGTTGCGGGCCTTGGAAATGTCCAGCTTCAGGTAATTCGCTTCGTGCGGCGTGTTGCCCTTGACCTGATGCCAGGCCGCGCCCTCGCCCCACAGCCGCGTCATTTCTTCCGCAATCCAGCCGACCGGTTTGCAGTCGATATCCTCCGGGCCGATATTCCATGCCTGGGCAAAACGCGGCCCGGCCTCGCACAGCTTTTCGGCCAGCATCAGGTAGGCGCGCAAAGGCTCCATGACGTGCTGCCACGGCCGGATCGACGCGACATTCTGGATCTGCACCGGCGCCGAGCGGCTGAAGGCCGAGACGATATCGGGCACCAGCCGGTTGGCCGCCCAGTCGCCGCCGCCAATGACGTTGCCGGCACGCGCGCTGGCGACCGCCACGCCATGCCTGGCATAGTCGTCGGGATTGAAGAACGAAGAGCGATACGAGGCGGTCACCAGCTCCGAGCAGCCCTTGCTGCTGCTGTACGGATCATAGCCGCCCATCGGTTCGTCTTCGCGATAGCCCCAGTCCCACTCGCGGTTTTCGTAGCACTTGTCGGTGGTGACGTTAAGCACCGCCTTGACGCTGCCGGTCTGGCGCACGGCCTCGAACAGATGCACGGTGCCCATGACGTTGGTCGAATAGGTCTCGACCGGATGCTCATAGGAATACCGCACCAGGGGCTGCGCCGCCAGGTGCAGCACGATCTCCGGCTGGCTGGCGGCCATCGCCGCCTGCAGGCCGCCCAGGTCGCGGATATCGCCGATGACGCTGTGCATGCCTTGTGCCACATTGGCGATCTCAAACAGGCTGGGCTGCGTCGGCGGCGCCAGCGCATAGCCGGTCACCTGTGCGCCGAGTTCCTGCAGCCACAGCGACAGCCAGCTGCCCTTGAAGCCGGTATGGCCGGTCAGGAAGACGCGCTTGCCCTGCCAAAATCCCGGTGTCATTTCCAGACCTTCCAAGGCGCATTGCCGGATTGCCACAAGCCTTCCAGATAAGTCTGGTCGCGCTGGGTGTCCATCGGCTGCCAGAAATCGCCGTGGAAAAAGGCATGCAACTGGCTGTCACTGGCCAGGGTCTGCAACGGGTCGCGTTCCCAGATGGTGGTGTCATCCTCGATCAAGTCGATGACCTTGGGCGACAGCACAAAGAAGCCGCCGTTGATCCAGCCGCCCTCGCCCGGAGGCTTTTCCTGGAAGCTGTTCACCTGGGTGCCGGCGATTTCCAGCACGCCAAAGCGTCCCGGCGGCTGCACGGCGGTCAGGCTCGCCAGTTTGCCGTGTTCTTTGTGGAATTTGACCAGTGCCGAGATATCCACGTTGCTGACGCCGTCGCCGTAGGTCAGGCAAAACGCTTCCTCGTCGGCGAGGTAGGGCGCGACGCGTTTCAGGCGCCCGCCCGTCATGGTGTGCTCGCCGGTATCGATCAGGGTCACCTTCCACGGCTCCGAATAGCGCGAATGGACTTCCATCGAATTATTCTGCATGTCGAAAGTGATGTCCGAGGTATGCAAAAAATAATTCGAAAAATATTCCTTGATGACGTAAGCCTTGTAGCCGCAGCAGATCACGAAATCATTGATGCCGTGGGCGGAATACATCTTCATGATGTGCCACAGAATCGGCAATCCGCCGATACGCACCATCGGTTTGGGGATCAGATTGGTCTCTTCGCTGAGCCTGGTGCCAAACCCACCGGCAAAAATCACTGCTTTCATCGTGCTCGTCCATTCATTGGCTATTAACTTATTGTTTTACCCGCTGCGCTGGCGCTCCGACCTATTATACGCAGCGGCCCGGGCCATCAGGGTTCACGTATTGCTTCGTCCAGCGCCCGCGTCAGCGGGAACAACAGGTAAGACATGACGGTGCGGTGGCCGACCACCACTTCGGCCGTGACCGTCATTCCGGGCAGCAGGCGCGCGCCCGGGGTCAGCTTGCGCAGCTTGCCGCTGTAGGGAATGCGGCTCAGGTAGTACTGGTCCAGCCCGCTACCGCCCTTTTCGGCGGTGTCGCGCTTGAACGAATCCTGGCTGATGAAGCGCACTTTGCCTTCCAGCATGCCGTGCTCCTGGAAGTTGAAGGCGTCGACCTTGAGGTGCACCGCCGCGCCCTGCTTGATGAAGCCGACGTCCATCGAATCGATCTGCACTTCGGCCTCCAGTTCGGCGCCCAGCGGCACCAGCGTGAACAGCGGCTCGGCTTCGCGCACGATGGAGCCGACCGACAGCTTGCCGATCTCCAGCACCACGCCGTCGGCCGGCGCCACCATCTGCACCATCTGGTGCCGCTTGTCGGCCTTGGCCAGCTGCTCGCTGATGCCGTTGCGCTCGCGGCTGGCGTTGAGCAAGTCTTCCATCGACTTCTGGCGCCAGTTCTTGTCGAAGGCGGCGCGCTCGGATTCGGCCGAGGCCAGCTCGCGCGCCATCTCGACCGCCTTGTTGCGCTGCATGTCCATGTCGCGCTCGACCGAGAGGCGGCGGTCGCGCGCTTCCAGCAAGTGCATCTTGGCGCCGAACTGTTCGGCCATCAGCTGCTCTTGCATGGCTTCCACTTCGCGCAGCGATTTCACGCGCTGGGCCAGGATCACCTGGTCGTGCTGGTTGGTCTCCAGCCCGGCCTTGAGGCGGGCGATGTTCTGGTCCATCTTGGCCAGCTGCGCCTGGTAGTTGGCGCGACGTTCGGCCGACAGCTGCGCCTGCAATTTGGCGTCGTCGCTGCCGCCCTTGCTGCTGGCGACGCCGGCCTGGCCGGCCAGCTCGGCGCGCAGGCCGGCCGCCTGGGTGTCGAGCGAATCGAGACGCACCCGCAGCTGGGTTTCGTCGGCGGCGGTAAAGGTCGGGTCCAGCGTGGCCAGCACCTGGCCTTTTTTGACGATCTGGCCGACCCGCACGTCGATGCTCTGGATGATGGAGGTGTCGAGCGGCTGCACCACGATATTCGGCAGCGGATTGACCAGCTTGCCGTGGGCGACCACGATCTTCTCCACCGGCGACACGCAGGCCCACACCACGAAGCAAGCAAAGGCCAGCAACAGGGTGTGCAGCGTCACGCGCACCGAGCGCGGCAGCGGACCGCGCTCGATGGCGTCGGCGTCCGGCAGGAAGCCGATCTCGGTCTGGTCCTTCTTGCCGGGCTTGGCGGTTACAGGTGGCTTGTTTGCTGGTTCCATAAGTGCTGGTAGGTTTCGCTACGGGTAAGCAGTTCTTCGTGACGGCCGGCATCGACCAGGGAGCCTTGCTGCATGACCATGATCTTGTCGGAGTTCACCAGGGTCGACAGGCGGTGCGAAATCATCACCACCGTGCGGCCCACCGCGATCTTGGACAGGTTGTTGATGAAGATGGCTTCCGATTCCGGGTCCAGCGCCGAGGCGGCTTCATCGAGGATCAGGATCCGCGGCCTGGAAACCAGGGTGCGCGCGATCGACAGGCGCTGCTTCTGGCCGCCCGACAGGTTGGACGCGTTCTCTTCCAGCACCGTGTCATAGCCCTGCGGCAGGCGTTCGATGAATTCGTCGGCGCCGGCCGCTTGCGCGGCAGCCACCAGTTCCTCGAAAGTGGCGTCGGGCTTGGTCACCGACAAGTTCTCGCGCACCGTGCCGCGGAACAGGAAATTCTCCTGCAGCACCACGCCGATCTGGCGCCGCAGGTGCGACAGCTCGATCTCGCGCGCGTCGATGCCGTCAAAGCGCACCAGGCCTTCCTGCAGCGGATAGAGGCCCTGGATCAGCTTGGTCAGGGTGGTCTTGCCGGAACCGGAGCGGCCAACGATGCCCACCACCGTGCCCTGCTCGATGGTAAACGAGGCCTTGTTCAACGCCATGTTCTGCGAGCCCGGATAGCGGAACACCACATTGTCGAACTTGATCTCGCCCTGCAGCACCGGCCGCAGGCCGTTGGCGCCGGGACGGCCTTCCGGCGCGCGGTTCATCACCTCGCCCAGCATCTTCACCGACAGCGCGGTTTCCTGGTATTCGTTGACCAGGCCGACGATCGAAATCAGGGGCTGGGTGACGCGGCCCGACAACATCTGGAAGCCGATCAGCGCGCCCACCGTCAGCGTGCCGTCGAACACCTGGGCGGCGCCGACGATGATGATGGTGACCGGCAGCAGCTTGCCGAGGAAGTCGGTGACCGAGTTGCCGGCGATCGAAATCTGGCCGACCCGGAAGTGCATGGTGATGGCCTCGGCCGAGCGCTGGTCCCAGACCCGGCGCTGCGACGGCTCGATCGCCAGCGCCTTGACCGTGCGCATGCCGTGGATCACTTCCACCAGCATGCCCTGGCGCTGGCCCTCGGCCGCGTACAGCGCATTGAGGCGGCGCTGGAAGGTCGGCACCATCGCCATCACAATGCCGCCGATCATGGCGGCAAACAGCAGCACGATCAGGGTCAGCTGGAACGAGTAGCTGAACAGGATCGGCACGAACACCACCAGCGCGATCAGGTCGAGGCCGGTCATGAACAGGCGCCCGGTCAGGAAGCTGCGGATTTTTTCCAGCTGCTGCATGTGGCGCGTGACCACGCCGGCGCTGGTGGTTTCAAAGAAGTCGATCGGCAACGACAGCAGGTGGGCAAACACGCGCCGCGTCAGCCGCATGTCGATCTTGTTGGAGGCGGCCAGGGTCAGGGTCTGGCGCAGGAAGCCGAAGGTGGAGTCGAACAGCAGCGCCATCACGATGCCCACGCCCAGCACCTGCAGCGTGGTCACGCTCTGGTGCGTCAGCACCTTGTCGATCACCAGCTGGAAGAAGATCGGCGAGGCCAGCGCCAGCAGCTGCATGGCGATGGCGGCAATGAAGATGTCGCGGAAGGCCGCCTTCTGCTTGAGGATCTCGGGGATGAACCAGCGCAGGCCGAACGGCTGGTTCGGGTCGCTCAGTTTATGCTGGCGTTTGACGTACACCACCTCGCCGCTCCAGCGACGCTCGAACTCGCTGCGCGCCACCATCACCACGGTGGCGTTGGCGGCGGCCGGATTAAGCACGGCCGCCTGCTCCTCGCCGCCCGCTTCAGCCGGGCGCACCCCCACCACGATCACCATATTGCCGTCGTTCAGGCGCGCCATCAGCGGGAACACGCCGTCCTGCGCCATCAGGCGCGCCCAGCCGATCTGGTCGACCTTGGCTTTCAGGCCGATGTCGGTGGCAATGCGCATCAACTCGCCGTTGCGGGGCTCTTCCGCGCGCAAGGCGTAATCGTCAATCAGGCGCTCGGGATTGATTTGCAGGCCGTGGTGCTGGGCAATCGCAGTCAGGCACTGGATCGCGGTATGGGGAAATTTATCGTGCATTGTGACGGGACAGATGCATGGTCGTACTTGGCAACATCGATGACCACCTTGTTGGTTGACCTGGGCAAAACTTGCAGCAGCGCACTATTGCGCCACCGTTGAATTCTACCTTAGCGGGCCGCTTCCCGGCGCATTTTCTGCGGCGGAACAAGCGCCGTTTACGCCCCCTGTTCAGCGCACCGCCGCCGCTGCCGACAAAAAAAAACGGCAAGACCGTCAGGTCTTGCCGTCCTTGTGCCGGAGCGGGCTCCGGCCTGGCGCTTAGCGCTTACCTGGCAGCCAGGATGCCTTGCCCGGCAGTGCCGCTATGCAGCGCTTTCAGGCGCAGCGTTTCCTCGCTGGTCGCCGTGCTGTTGGACACGCCCAGGTGCTCGTTGCTGTACTGGCCGATGGCACTGGCCAGCGCAGCGGCGTTGCTGCTGACGTTGCCCGGCACTTCCAGCTTGGCCGTACTGCTGACCGTGGCGCTGGCGCTGTACGCCGACAACGCCTGGCTCAGGCCACTGACCGAAGCGGTCAGCGTGCTGGCCTGCGCCGTCATCTGGAACCAGACGTCGGCCGCCTGGTGCGTGCTGCCGTCGCTGGTCTCGTAGGTCGAGGTGATGCCCACGATGTTGCCGTTGTTGAACGAGACATCCTGCTTGGCGTCGAGGTTGAGCTTGGTGATGCCAAGGTCGGCCAGCGACTTCAGCTCATCGGCCTGGCTGACGCCGTCGGCATTGCCGTCGACCCAGACCTGCAAGCTGCTGAAGGCCTGGTCCTTGCTGTCGATCGCGCCGTCGCCGTTGGTATCGAGCTCGTCCATCGCCTGGTAGCCGGTGGTGGCTTTCTGGCCGTTGGCCAGCGTGGTGCCGGAACCGAACAGCTCGCTACCGTCGTTGATCACGCCGTCGCCGTTGCGGTCCAGTACCAGCAGGCCGTCGCCGCCGCCGACCCAGCCGACCGCGCCTTTATGGCCGTCCGCCAGCAGGTCGAACTGCACTCCGGCCGCGATGCTCAGCGTCGAGATGCCGTTGCCGTTCAGGTCCAGCACGATCGGCGTGCCAAGCGGCGAGCTGAGCGCTTGAACCTGGTCGGTGGTCATGCCGGCCGAGCTCGAGATGGCGCACACCTGGCTGCTGGTCAGCGCGTGGAACTGATCGGTCGTCAGACTGCCGAGCTGGTCGGAAGTCAGGGTGTTGATGACGGCCGTGCGCAGGGCGATCAGATCGGCGGTTTCGATCGCGACCAGCTGGTTGGTGCTCATCGCACGCACTTGCGCGGTGCTCAGCACGGCCACCTGGCTGTTCTGCAGGCCAACGATCTGGTCGGTCGTCAGCGCCTGGATCTGGCTGGTCTTCAGCGCGGCGATGGACGCGGTTTTCAGCGCCGCCACATCTTCGGTGCCCAGCGCGGCGATGACATCGCTGCTCAGCGCGGCCACCTGTGCGGTGAGCAGCACGCTGGTCTGGCTCGAGGTCAGGGCAACGGCCTGGTCGGTGCTCAGGCCGGCGGCCAGCGCGGTCGTGGTCAGGGCGGCCACCTGGGCGGTGCTCAGGTTGCCGATCTGGTCGGTCGTCAGCGCGGCCAGCTGCGCCGTCTTCAGCGCGGCGATCAGGCCGGTTTTCAGCGCGGCCAGATCCGCAGTCTCGATGGCGGCGATGCCGTCGGTCGACAGGGCGCCGAACTGCACGGTGCTCAGGGCGTTGAACTGCGACGAACCGAGCGCCACCACCTGGCTGGTGCGCAGGCCGGCGGACAGGCTGGCGGTACTCAGGGCAGCGATCTGGCTGGTGCTCAGCACGCCGACCTGGTCGGTGGTCAGGGCGCCCAGCTGGTCGCTGTTGAGGACGGCGATGCCGAAGGTTTTCAGTGCCACCAAGTCGGCCGTTTCAATCGCGGCAATCGCCGAGGTGCCCAGCGCAGCGACTTGCTTGCTGCTCAGTACACCCACCTGGCCGGCGGTCAGGGCAACGA
>NZ_FOBG01000004.1 GCF_900109645.1 Duganella sp. CF402 | reverse complement strand
GCGGCAATCGCGTTGGTCGACAGGCTGGCCACTTGCGCGGTGCTCAGCACGCCAGCCTGGGCGGCGGTCAGGGCCACCACTTGCGCGGTGCTCAGGGCGGCGGTGGCGGCCGTGCTCAGGGCGACGATCTGGTTGGTCGACAGCAGCGCCACCTGGGCGGCAGTCAGGCCCGCCACCTGGGTGGTGCGCAGGGCGGCGATTTCATTGGTGGTCAGGCTGGCCAGGTCGGCGGTTTCAATCGCGCCGATGGCGTTGCTGCTCAGCGCTGCGAACTGCGCGGTGCTCAGGCTGCCCAGCTGGGCGCCGGTCAGCGCCACCACCTGGTCGGTTTCCAGCGCGGCGATGCCGCCGGTGGTCAGCGCGGCCAGCGAGGCCGTGGCCAGGGTCGACACTTGCAGCGTGGTCAGCGCGGCCACCTGGGCGGTGCCCAGGGCGGCGACGGCGGCGGTCTTGATGGCGTTCAGGTCGGCCGTTTCCAGCGCCTCGATGTTGGCGGTCGACAGGCCCACCACTTGCGCGGTGGTCAGGGCGCCAGCTTCGCCGGCGGTCAGGGCGACGATCTGCTGGGTAGTCAGTGCTTTGACCTGGGCGGCGGTCAGCGCGGCAATCGCGTTGGTGCTCAGGGCCGCAAAGTCGGCGGTCTCCAGCGCGGCAATCGCATTGGTCGACAGGCTGGCCACCTGGGCGGCGCTCAGCACGCCGGCTTGCGCAGCGGTCAGGGCCACCACTTGCGCGGTGCTCAGCGCGGCGGTCGAGCCGGTGCTCAGGGCGACGATCTGGTTGGTCGACAGCAGCGCCAGTTGGGCGGCAGTCAGGCCGGCCAGTTGCGCGGTACGCAGGGCGGCGATTTCATTGGTGGTCAGGCTGGCCAGGTCGGCGGTCTCGATGGCGCCGATGGCGTTGCTGCCCAGCGCGGCGAATTGCGCGGTGGTCAGGCTGCCCAGTTGCGCGCCGGTCAGGGCCACGATCTGATCGGTTTCCAACGCGGCGATGCCGCCGGTGGTCAGCGCGGCCAGCGAGGCGGTGCCCAAGGTCGATACTTGCAGGGTGCTCAGCGCGGCCACCTGGGCGGTGCTCAGGGCGGCGATGGCGGCGGTCTTGATGGCGTTCAGGTCGGCCGTTTCCAGCGCTTCGATGTTGGCGGTCGACAGGCCCACCACTTGCGCGGTGCTCAGCGCGCCAGCTTCGCCCACGGTCAGGGCGACGATCTGCTGGGTAGTCAGTGCTTTGACCTGGGCCGCGGTCAGCGCAGCAATGGCGTTGGTGCTCAGGGCCGCAAAGTCGGCGGTCTCCAGCGCGGCAATCGCGTTGGTCGACAGGCTGGCCACCTGGGCGGCGCTCAGCACGCCGGCTTGGGCGGCGGTCAGCGCCACCACTTGCGCGGTGCTCAGCGCGGCGGCCACGCCGGTGCTCAGGGCAACGATCTGGTTGGTCGACAACAGCGCCAGTTGGGCGGCAGTCAGGCCGGCCAGTTGCGCGGTGCGCAGGGCGGCGATTTCATTGGTGGTGATGCTGGCCAGGTCGGCGGTCTCGATGGCGCCAATGGCGTTGCTGCCCAGCGCAGCAAATTGCGCGGTGGTCAGGCTGCCCAGCTGGGCGCCGGTCAGGGCCACTACTTGCTCAGTTTCCAGCGCGGCGATGGCGCCGGTGGTCAGCGCCGCCAGCGAGGCGGTCGCCAGGGTCGACACTTGCAGCGTGCTCAGCGCGGTCACCTGGGCCGTGCTCAGGGTGGCGATGGCGGCGGTCTTGAGGGCGTTCAGGTCGGCCGTTTCCAGCGCGGCGATGTCGTCGGTCGACAGGCTGGCCACTTGCGCGGTGCTCAGCACGCCGGCCTGGCCGGCGGTCAGGGCCACGACCTGGTTGGTGCTCAGGGCTTTCACCTGGGCGGCGCTCAGGGCGGCGATGGCGTTGGTGCTCAGGGCGGCGAAGTCGGCGGTCTCCAGCGCGGCCACTGCGTTGGTCGACAGGCTGGCCACTTGCGCGGCGCTCAGCACGCCAGCCTGGGCGGCGGTCAGGGCCACCACTTGCGCGGTGCTCAGGGCGGCGGTGGCGGCGGTGCTCAGGGCCGTGACCTGGTTGGTCGACAGCAGTGCCACCTGGGCGGCGCTGAGGCCGGCCAGTTGCGCGGTGCGCAAGGCGGCGATTTCACTGGTAGTGATGCTGGCCAGGTCGGCGGTTTCAATCGCGCCGATGGCGTTGCTGCTCAGCGCGGCGAACTGGGCGGTGCTCAGGCTGCCCAGCTGGGCGCCGGTCAGCGCCACCACTTGTTCGGTTTCCAGCACGGCGATGGCGCCGGTGGTCAGCGCGGCCAGCGAGGCGGTCGCCAGGGTCGATACTTGCAAGGTGCTCAGCGCGGTCACCTGGGCCGTGCTCAGGGCGGCGATGGCGGCCGTTTTGATGGCGTTCAGGTCGGCCGTTTCCAGCGCGGCGATGTCGTCGGTCGACAGGCTGGCCACTTGCGCGGTGCTCAGCACACCGGCCTGGGTGGCGGTCAGGGCCACGATCTGGTTGGTGCCCAGGGCTTTCACCTGGGCGGCGCTCAGGGCGGCGATGGCGCTGCTGCTCAGGGCGGCAAAGTCGGCGGTTTCCAGCGCGGCGGTGGCATTGGTCGACAGGGCGGCCACTTGCGCAGCGCTCAGCACGCCAGCTTGCGCGGCGGTCAGGGCCACGGTTTGCGCGGTGCTCAGGGCGGCGGCGGCAGCGGTGCCCAGCGCGGTGATCTGGTTGGTCGACAGCAACGCCACCTGGGCGGCGCTCAGGCCGGCCAGCTGCGCGGTGCGCAGGGCGGCGATTTCATTGGTGGTGATGCTGGCCAGGTCGGCCGTCTCGATGGCGCCGATGGCGTTGCTGCTGAGCGCGGCGAACTGGCTGGCGCTCAGGCTGCCCAGCTGGGCGCCGGTCAGGGCCACCACTTGCTCGGTTTCCAGGGCGGCAAAGCCGCTGGTGCTGAGGGCGGTCAGCGAGGAGGTGCCCAGGGTCGATACTTGCAGCGTGGTCAGGGCTTGCACTTGCGCGCTGCTGAGCGCGGCGATGGCGGCGGTCTTGATGGCGTTCAGGTCAGCCGTCTCCAGCACGGCGATCTGATCCGAATTCAGCGCCACCACCTGGCCGGTGCCCAGCGCGCCGGCGCCGTTGGCCGACAGGGCGACGATCTGGTTGGTGGTCAGGGCCTTGGCCTGGTTGACGGTCAGGCCGCCAATGCCGTTGGTCGACAGCGCGTTGATGCCGGCGGTCGACAGTGCCGCCACGCTGGCGGTCGATAACACCGCCAGTTGGCTCGACAACAGGACGCCGGCCTGATTGGCGGTCAGGTACGGGGCTTGGCCGGTGGTCAGGCCGCCGGCCAGCGTGGCGGTGGTCAGGGCCTGAATTTGATCGGTCGTAAACGCCTGGATTTGATCAGAATTGAGCCCGGCGATGTCTTCCGTACCCAGGGTCTGGATTTGCGAAGTCGTGGCGCCGGCGATTTGCGCAGTGCTGAAGGTAACAAAAATGCTGCTCATTCTAAATTCTCCTGGAGGGTACGGCCGTACTCAGAGCGCACTCAACCCGCAGTCTGCAGCCTGCGACTCAAGCCCTGTTTTTGGTTTAACAACGATCTAAACTTCGTCCCTGCCCTGACTGGCGCGGCCGGCATAGCCGGCGTGACGCAGGACGGGATTTTCTTAAAAGCAACTTCTGCCGGCGAGAGGACAAACCTCCACTCCGTTCTGTACATAACGACGGATTTCGACATTTCATTAAGTAAACTTTTTTTCAGTAATGAAGAGTCCCGGAACAGGGAATCCGCCTACAGCGGCGCGCACTGAAAAGACAATTTCGACTCTGCATTATATATTGACTAATTGCCTCGTGGAATTTTTATTGGCTCTTGTCGCGAGCGCGCAACCTGTCATAACAATATGTTACGTTGCTTTGAGGTATTTTTATTGTGCACGCCGACTATGACGTCCTGATGACCCGCCGGCGTTGCCTAGCTAGCACTACGCAAGTCGCTGCGAGCAGGGCCAGCGCCACCATATTGAGCACCAGCACGCCGCTTGGGAATTGCAGCACCAGGCCGATGCTGACCCCGGCCTTGACGCTGAATTGCCAGCTGCCGTCGGCCGGGTAGTAGCTGGCGAGCTGCAAGGCGTAATACAGGCCGCCGCCCCACAGGCCGGCGCGCCAGCGCTTGAGCGACAGCACCGCCGACAGGAAACCGAGCAAGGCGGCACCGAACACCCAGTATAAAGCGCTGCCGGCCAGCGGCTCGCCAAGCAGGCCGAGGCAGACACCCAGCGCTAGCGCACTATTCAGCAGCAGTACCCGGGCCAGCCATTTGTCGAATTCCTGCATGGGTCACTCCAAAACGGGCTTGATAGTCGGACGGCGCCACGCCCAACTGGGCGGCAAACGCGCGCCGCAGATTGTACTCGCTGCCAAAGCCGCTTTGGCGGGCGGCGCGCTTGACCGTCATGCCGGGCTGTTCCAGCAGCGCGCACGCCGCCTCCATGCGCAACCGCAGCAGCAGCTGGGCCGGCGAGATGCCGGCCTCCTGCCGCAAGCGGCGATGCAGGGTCCGTACCGAGACCGCCAGCGCGGCCGCCATCTGCTCCACATCGGGCTGCTGCTGCAAACGGGGGCGCAGCCAGGCCGTCAACTGGCCGTGCAAGCCCTGCGGATCGGCCTGCGCCAGCAGCTCCGAACTGAACTGGCGCTGGCCGCCCGGACGCCTGAAAAACACCACCAGCCGCTTGGCCACCGCCAGCCCGGCGACGCGGCCGCAGTCTTCCTCCACCAGGGCCAGCGCCAGGTCGATGCCGGCCGCGATGCCGGCCGAGGTGTACAGCGCGCCGTCGCGGATATAGATGGCGTCGTCCTGCACCGTGATGGCCGGATGCTGGGCTTGCAGGGCGGCGGCGTCCTGCCAGTGGGTGACGGCGCGGCGGCCGTCCAGCAGCCCGGCGCGCGCCAGCACGAAGGCGCCGGTGCAGACCGAGCCGCAGCGGGCGGTGTGACGGGCCGCCTGCGCCACCCAGTCGACCACGGCCGGGGCCAGCGCGGCGCTGGCGCCCGATTCCAGCCCGCGCCCGCCAGCCACCAGCAGCGTGGCGCCGGCCAGCGCCGCCGGCTCGGGCAGCGCTTCGGCCTGCAGGGCCAGGCCGGCGGTGGAGGCGACCATGCCGCCGCCGGGGGCGGTCAGGTGGATGGCGTAGGGTTCGGGCAAGCCGGCGTCGCGCGCTTCGTCATTGGCGCTGGAGAAGACCTGGGCCGGGCCGCTGGCGTCCAGCAGCAGGAAGCCGGGGTAGACCAGCAGCCAGATGGGAATCGGTGTCATGTGGCAGATATTCAACCATGAATGTCATTTGTGTCAATCGCGCCGGTGGCACCATGCAGGCTCACATGGGAGGCAAGATGACGCGCACTGTCGGTATTTATATCTTTGACGATGTTGAGGTTCTGGATTTTGCGGGGCCGTATGAAGTGTTCACCTGTGCCAGCCGGATGGCGGGCGGCGCCGGGGGAGACGCGCCGTTCCGGGTCCGCACCATCGGCGCCAGCAGCGCGCCGGTGCGGGCGCGGGCCGGGCTGGTGCTGCACCCGGAGGCGACGTTTGCCGATTGCGGGCCGGTCGAGGTGCTGATCGTGCCGGGCGGGGTGGTGGGCGCCGAGCTGGCGCGGCCGGAAGTGATCGCGTGGATCGGCGGCATGGCGCGCGAGGCCGAGCTGACCGCCTCGGTCTGCACCGGCGCCCTGCTGCTGGCCGCCGCCGGCCTGCTCGATGGGCGCGAGGCGACCACCCACTGGGAGGACGTGGCCGAGCTGCAGGCCGGCTGGCCGCAGGTCATGGTGCGCGCCGGCCAACGCTGGGTCGACACCGGCGATGTGGTGACCTCGGCCGGCATTTCGGCCGGCATCGACATGTCGCTGCATCTGGTCGAACGCTTGGCCAGCCGCGCACTGGCCGAGCGCACTGCCCGCCAGATGGACTACACCCGCACTGCCTGATGGGGTAACAGCACGCAAACGCACAGGCCAACGCCGTCGTCACCGGGGGACAGGGTTATCGCCCCCCCATTCCGCTCCGCCGCCCGCTCGGCAATCGCCAGGCCCAGCCCACTGCCCGACTGCTCCTGCCCCGGCACCCGATAGAACCGCTCAAACACTTTCTGCCGCAAGCCCTGCGCCACGCCCGGCCCCTGGTCGCGCACCGTCAGCCGCACCCCGCCCGCCTCTTCCGCCAGCCCCACCATCACCCGCCCGTTCTCCGGCGAATATTTGATCGCATTGCTGACCAGGTTATCCAGCAAGGCCGCCATGCTTTCCACATGCAGCGCCATCACCCACTCGCCCTCGGCCTGAAACTCAATCTCGATCCCGCGCTGCATGGCCAGCGGCGCCGCCGCCGCCAGCCGGCTGCGCACCAGCCCGCCCAACTCGGTCGACGGCAACGGCTCGGTGCTCGGCTCGGCCCGCGCCCGCTCGAACGCCAGCAACTGGTGCACCATGTGGGTGGCCCGCGCCACGCCCTCGCGCAAGCCCTGCCCCGCTTCCGCGCTGCGCGCCGGCTGCTCGGCCACGCTGCGGCTCAGCAGCAAATGGGCGTTGATCTGGATCGCCGCCAGCGGCGTCTTGAGCTCATGCGCCGCATCGGTCAGGAACTCATGCTCGCGCTCGATGCGCTGGCTCAGGCGCATCATCAGGCGGTTGATCGCATCGACCAGCGGCGACAGCTCGCGGTACGGCGACTCCGGCAACGCCGTCAAATCCGAGCCCGCCCGCGCCTCGATCTGCTCGGCGATCGAACGCAAGGGCCGCAAGCCGATACCGACAATCAGCCAGGCCGGCAGCAACAGCAACGGCAAGCTGAAAATCGTCGACGACAGCAGGAAGCTGACGCCGGAAAAACTCAGCATCCACTCGTCGTCCACTTCATGGCTGCGCTCCACCACCAGCCCGCTGGCGGCATCGCGCTCGAGCGCGCTGACCCAGGCATTGGCCTGACGCGCCGCCGCGCTGCCCGGCGCCGGCAGCAGGTCCGGCAACGCGGGCAGCGAGTTGTACACCAGCGCGCCGTGCTGCCATACCCGCAGCCGCACCCGCGAATGGTAATCAAGCTCGCGGAACATGTCGCGCCGCACCGCTTCCAGCGCGGCGGCCGCCCGCTGCAGACGGGCGCGGTCGGCGGCGATTTCGCTCAGGTGCAGCAGCACCTCGCGCGTGTGGGCGGCGTTCTCGCTGGCGGTGCGGGTGCGCTGGGTAATCTTGGCTTCTACCGCCACGTAGGTAAAACCGGCCAGCGCCACCAGCGCGATCACCGCCGAAAAGCCCAGCATCAGGCGCCGGAACAGGGACGATGGTTTATTCATGCGGACGCTGCGCCATGTAGCCCACGCCGCGCACGGTGCGGATCAACCGCTCGCCGACCTTTTTGCGCAGGTTGGAGATGTGCACGTCCAGCGTGCCTTCGCTGTGCGGCAGCACGCCCTGCTCGAGCTCGGCGCGCGTGAGCACCCGGCCCGGTTCCTTGACCAGCGCCAGCAGCAGCGCGAACTCGGTGCGCGACAGCGCCAGCGGCGCGCCGGCGCGCGTCACCAGCAGGCGCCGCTCGTCGAGCACCAGCTCGCCGAAGCTCCAGCCGCCGTCGGCGTTGCCGTTGGCGCGCCGCACCACCGCGCGCAGGCGCACCAGCAGTTCCGGGATGTCGAACGGCTTGATCAGGTAATCGTCGGCGCCGGTGTTGAAGCCGTTGAGGCGGTCTTCCAGGCTGTCGCGCGCGGTCATGATCAGCACCGGCAAATGCAGGCCGGCCGCCCGCAGTGCGCGCAGCAAGTGGGCGCCGTCGCCGTCCGGCAGGCCGAGGTCGAGCAGCACCGCGTCGTAGCTGTCGCCTTGCAGGCGCGCCAGCGCGCCCTCGGCCAGCCGCAGCCACAGCACCGTGTGGCCCTCGTCCTGCAACACCGCCAGCAAGGCGCGGCCGATGGCCAGGTCGTCTTCTATCATCAGGATTTTCATGCCGGCAGTGTAGCGCGCTTTGGCCGCCCGAAACGGCGCAGTCGGGAAAACGCCACAAGCCCACTTTCGCCATGAAATCAGGCACTTGGCCGCCAACCTTCAGGCTTCCTTTATTCCCGGCGCGACACCGCCGTTGACCCTGCCCGGCTGGCTGCGACACCATGCATCCCGCAGTCCACAATAAATCAAAAGGGAGACGTATGACCACCAGTACCGCATTCCGCCTCACGCCGCTGGCCGCCGCCTGCGCCATGATGCTGCTCGGCGCCGCCGGCGCCAGCCACGCGCAACAAGCCGGCGACGCAGCAGCCACCGCTGCCACCAAGCCGGCCGACGGCGAACTGGCCACCGTGACCGTGGCCGGCATCCGCCGCGGCATCGAGGAAGCCATTTCGATCAAGAAGAACGCCAGCTCCATCGTCGAGGCGATTTCGGCCGAGGACATCGGCAAGCTGCCCGACACCACCGTGGCCGAGTCGATCTCGCGCCTGTCCGGCGTCACCACCCAGCGCAACAAGACCAACGGCAAGGCCACCGACGTGTCGGTGCGCGGTCTGTCGCCCAGCTTCAACGGCGCCCTGCTCAACGGCCGCGAGCAAGCCTCCACCAGCGACGCCCGCAGCCCCGAGTTCGACCTGTTCCCGTCCGAGCTGACCGGCTCGGTGCTGGTGTACAAGACGCCGGACGCCGGCTTGATGGGCCAGGGCCTGGCCTCCACCATCGACCTGCGCACCCTGCGCCCGCTCGACTTCGGCCAGCGCGTGCTGGCGGCCTCGTACCGCAAGGAACGCATCGGCTTCGGCTCCGGCGCGGAAGTGGGCGCCGGCCACCGCAAGACCTTCAGCTATGTCGACCAGTTTGCCAACCGCACCATCGGCCTGTCGCTGGGCGTGACCACGCTGCGCCAGGACAATGGCGGCGAACTGAAATTCGACAGCTGGGGCGGCTGGGCGCCGACGCTGGACTACAACGGCGCGCAAGTGGCGGTGCCGGGCGGCTTCCTGGCCGAGACCTCGCGCCGCAAGGCCGACCGCGACGGCGCTTCGCTGACCCTGCAATACAAACCGAACCAGAACTTCCGCACCACGCTCGATGCGTTTTACTCGCGCGGCGACGAGGCCACCAAGAAGACCGGCATCGAAGGCGCGGTGGCGTTCGGCACCGGGCCGTACGATCCGAACGGCGTGCTGTCGAACGCGGTGATCGCCAACGGCGTCGCCACCAGCGGCACCATCAGCAATTACAAGGCCGACGTGCGCAACCACCTGTATTCGAACCAGGACCGGCTGGCCTCGTTCGGCTGGAACAGCGAGCTGAAACTGGGCGAGCAGTGGCGCGTGGAAGCCGACCTGTCGCACTCGCACGGCGTGAAAAACATCTCCAACTACGAGACCACCGCCGGCCAGCCCGGCAACACCCCGGCCAGCCAGCTGGGCAGCATCTCGTACAGCGGTTTCAACGGCAGCAACTTCGCCGACGTCAAGTACACCACCAGCCTCAATTACGCCGACCGCAAGATCGCCGTGCTGACCGACGTCGACGGCTGGGGCGGCGGGCCGAACTCGCCGCAGGCCGGCTACGTGGCGCTGCCCAACATCGACGACACCGTCAACGCGGTGCGCCTGAGCGCCCACCGCGAACTCGACTGGGGGCCGCTGGCCAACGCCCACTTCGGCGCCAACTTCACCAAGCGCGACAAGTCGCGCACCGGCCAGGAAGGCCGGCTGTCGGTCAGGGGCGGCGACGGCTACGCCAGCGTGGCCATGCCGGGCACCGACGTGGCGCAGGCCGGCGCCTCGGGCCTGATGGTGGCCTCGTTCGATCCAAGCGGCACGCTGGGCACCATCTACGATTTGAACCGCTGGGTCGATTCCACCGTGCTGTCGCGCGACTGGTCGGTGCGCGAGAAGGTCGCCACCGCCTATGCGATGGCCGATCTGGACGGCACGCTCGGCGCGCTGCCCTACAGTGGCAATGTCGGCCTGCAGGTGGTGCACACCCGCCAGGAAGCAGCCGGCAACCAGGTCGACCTGGCTAATTGCACCGGCATCACGGTCGAGACTTGCCCGTACAAGGTGCGCACCGATGGCACCAGCTACACCAATGTGCTGCCGAGTCTGAACGTGGCGTTTGACCTCGGCCACGAGCAAAAGCTGCGCCTTGGCGCCGGCAAGCAAATCTCGCGGGCCAATCTGGACAACATGAAGGCCAGCATGGACTTCGCGGTGCAGAACGCCACCTCGGTGGCGCCGGCGCTGACCGGCTTTGCCGGCAACCCGCAGTTGAAGCCCTACCAGGCCCGCTCGCTCGACCTGTCGTATGAAAAGTACTTCGGCAAGAAGGGCTATGTCAGCGTGGCGGCGTTCTACAAGAAGCTCGACAACTACATCATCAACGCGCCGATGGAGTTCGACTTCAAGGACTACACCAGCGCCTCGACGCCGCTGCCGACCAGCGGTCCGTACAAGAACTCCACCATCGGCTTCCTGACCATGCCGCAGAACGGCCAGGGCGGCAATATGCACGGCTACGAACTGGCCATCAACGTGCCGTTCGCGCTGGCGGCCAAGTGGCTGGACGGCTTCGGCGTGGCGGCCAACTATTCGTACACCGACAGCTCGGTGCGGCTGCCGACCAGCGGCTTCGTGTCGCCGCAGAACGGCCCGGTGTTCCGTGATTCGGTGTCTTCGATCGGCTTGCCGGGCTTGTCGAAGAATGTCAGCAGCGTGCGGCTGTACTACGAGAACCGCGGCCTGCAGCTGGCGTGGGCCGCGCACCGCCGTTCCAACTTCGTCGGCCAGATCCTCGACTACCGCAGCGATTCGCAGTTCACCTTCATCAAGGGCGAGACCATCGTCGACCTGCAAGCGTCGTACGAGGTGCAAAGTGGCTGGCTGAAGGGCGTGTCGCTGTTCCTGCAGGGGCATAACTGGAGCAACCAGCCGTTCCAGGAATACACCGTGGATCCCAAGTTGATCACCAACACGGTCAAGTATGGCCGCACCTACACGGCTGGCCTGAGCTACAAGTTCTGATGAAGACGCTCCTGATGGCGCTTGCGCTGTCGGGAGCGGTGCATGCTGCCGCTCCCGACGCCTATCAGCCCAAACCTTATGTTCAGTTCCAGCACGCCGAGTGGAGCAAGAACGCCAGCATCTACCAGATCAACACCCGCCAGTTCACGCCGGAAGGTACGTTCGCGGCCGCCGAACGCGAGCTGCCGCGCCTGAAGGCGCTCGGCGTCGACATCCTGTGGCTGATGCCGATCCACCCGATCGGCGCGGTCAAGCGCAAGGGCACGCTGGGCAGCCCGTACGCGGTGCGCGACCATCTGGCGGTCAACCCGGAGTTCGGCACGCTGGCGCAGTTCAAGCACTTCGTCGCGGCCGCGCACGCGCAAGGCCAGCATGTGATCCTCGACTGGGTCGGCAACCACACGGCGTGGGACCACGTGCTGCGCACCAGCCATCCCGAGTGGTACGAGAAGGACCGCAAGGGCCAGCCGCATCCGACCCCGTGGTACGACTGGGACGACATCATCGACCTCGATTACCAGCAACCCGGCCTGCGCCGCTACATGACCGACGCCATGCGCTTCTGGGTGCGCGAGGCCGGCGTCGACGGCTACCGCGTCGATGCGGCGGGCCTGACGCCACTCGATTTCTGGGAGCAGGCGGCGGCCGAACTGCGCGCCATCAAGCCGGTGTTCCTGCTGGCCGAGTGGGAAAGCCGCGACATGCATGCACGCGCGTTTGACGCCAGCTACGCCTGGACCTGGTGGGAAGGCCTGCGCGCGGTGGCCGAAGGCAAGGCCGACGCCACCTCGCTCTACACCTACTATGCCTGGAACCAGAAGTTCTATCCCAAGCAGGCCTACCGCATGCTGTACACCACCAACCATGACAAGAACGCGTGGGACGGCACCGAGTTCGAGATCTTCGGCCCGGCGGTCGATGCGGCGATCGCGTTTTCCTTTGTCAGCGAGGGCATCGCGCTGATCTACAACGGCCAGGAAGTGGGCAACCGCAAACGGCTGGCCTTCTTCGAGCGCGATGCGTTACAGTGGCAGGCGTCGCCGTACACCGCGCTGTACACCAAGCTGCTCGCCATGAAGAAGCAGCACAGCGCCTTGTGGAACGGCGAGTGGGGCGCCACGATGGAGCAGGTCCCGAACGACGCGCCGAAGCAGGTGTTCAGCTTTGTGCGCCAGAACGCCAGCGACAAGGTGTTCGCGGTGTTCAACCTGAGCGCGCAGCCGGTGCACGCCGGCTTCCGCGACGATCTGCATCTCGGCCGCTATCGCGACTTTGCCACCGGCGCGGTGCTGCAGGTCGACGGCGGCACCCGCTTCGATCTGGCGCCGTGGAGCTACAAAATACTGACCAAGGCAGAGTAGATGGAGACCATCAAGCAGGTAGTAATCGTCGGCGGCGGCACCGCCGGCTGGATGACGGCGGCCGCGCTGGCGCGCGTGCTGGGCGACAAGGTGCAGCTGACGCTGGTGGAGTCGGACGATATCGGCACCGTCGGCGTGGGCGAGTCGACCATCCCGATGATCAAGCTGTTCAACCAGGTGCTCGGCATCGACGAGGATGAGTTCATGCGCGCCACGCAGGCCACCTTCAAGCTCGGCATCGAGTTCCGCGACTGGGGCCGCGTCGGCGACCAGTACATGCACGGCTTCGGCATCTTCGGCCAGGATCTGGCCACGCTGCCGTTCTACCAGTACTGGCTACGCCTGCAGCAAGCCGGCAAGGCGCCGCCGCTGGAAAATTATTCGATCAACCGCATGGCCGCCAGGGCCGGAAAATTCATGCGCGCCGACCGTTCGCACGGCAATTCGCCGCTGGCCGACATCGTGCACGCCTTCCACTTCGACGCCGGCCTGTATGCGCGCTACCTGCGCCAGTACAGCGAGGCGCGCGGCGTGCGCCGCATCGAGGGCAAGGTGGCCGATGTGCTGACCCGCGCTTCCGACGGCCACGTCGACGCACTGCGCATGGCCAACGGCGATCTGATCGGCGGCGAGTTGTTCATCGATTGCTCGGGCTTCCGTGGCCTGTTGATCGAGGAGGCGCTGCATACCGGCTTCGAGGACTGGTCGCACTGGCTGCCGTGCGACCGCGCGTGGGCGGTGCCGTGCGAGCTCGGAGCGGACCTGCTGCCGTACACGCGCGCCTCGGCGCGGCCGGCCGGCTGGCAGTGGCGCATCGGCCTGCAGCACCGCACCGGCAACGGCCATGTGTACTCGTCGAAGTTCATGGGCGACGCCGGGGCGCGCCAGCTGCTGCTCGACAGCCTCGATGGGCGGCCGCTGGCCGAGCCGAAGCTGCTGCGCTTCACGGCGGGCAAGCGCAAGCAGGTGTGGAACAAGAACGTGGTGGCGGTCGGACTGTCGTCGGGCTTCCTCGAGCCGCTCGAATCGACCAGCATCCATCTGGTGCAGTCGACCATTGCGCGCCTGATTTCGTTCTTCCCGGATCGCGGCTTCAGCGCGCCGGACATCGCGGAGTTCAACCGCCAGTGCGCGTTCGAGATCGAGCGCATCCGCGACTTCATCATCCTGCACTACCACGCCACCGAACGTGACGACACGCCGTTCTGGAACTATGTGCGGACGATGGACATCCCCGACACGCTGCGCGAGAAGATGGAATTGTGGCGCACGCGCGGGCGCATCGTCCGCGTCGACAACGAACTGTTTGCGGAAGTCGGCTGGCTGCAGGTGCTGGAAGGCCAGCGCGTGCCGGCGGCCGGCCATCATCCGCTGGCGCAGCTGCTGCCGGAACAGGAAATCGCCGACTACCTGGGCGACATCGCCTCGGTGATCGGCAAATGTGTAGACCAGATGCCGAGCCACGCCGCCTTCATCAAGGCGCGTTGTGCGGCGAACTAAAGGAGTTTTGTAGTGCAGACCCATTCCCTGCAAGTCCGCTGGATATCCGCCGCCTGCATGATGCTGGGCGTGTACGCCAGCGCGGCGGCCGAAGTGCTGGCCACCGTGTCGTCGCCGAATCGCGCCATCAGCGTGGCGGTGCAACTGGCCGACGGCGGCCGCCTCGCGTATGAGGTGCAGCGCAACGGCAAGCCGCTGATCGCCGCCTCGCGCCTCGGATTTTTGCTGGCCAATGCGCCGCAGATGGACAACGGTTTTTCGCTGGCCTCGCAAGCGGTGTCCGAGCATGACGACACCTGGGAGCAGCCGTGGGGCGAGCGCCGCTACGTGCGCAATCATTACAAGGAGTTGCGGCTGGAACTGGTGCAGAAGGCGCTCGACAACCGCCGCATGGCGCTGGTGTTCCGCGTGTTCGACGATGGCGTCGGCTTCCGCTATGAATTCCCGGAGCAGCCGCAGTTGCCGGAGACGCGCATCAGCGACGAGCTGACCGAGTTCGTGGTGGCGCCGCCGGCCTATGCGTGGTGGCAGCAGGCCGGCGAGCAGGCGGCGCTCGAATATGCGATCCGCAAGTCGCCGCTGAGCGAAGTGGGCATGGCCAATACGCCGCTGACCATTCGCACGCGCGACGGCACGCATATCGCGTTTCATGAGGCGGCGCTGGTCGATTATGCGTCGATGTGGCTGCGCAAGGTGGAGGGCCAGAAGCTGCGTGCGCATTTGACGCCGTCGGCGTTCGGGCCGGCGGTGCAGCGGCGCGGCGCCTTCACCACGCCGTGGCGCACCATGCAGATCGCCGACAATGCGGCCGGCTTGTACATGTCGGATCTGGTGTTGAATTTGAACGAGCCGAATAAATTGGGTGATGTGTCGTGGGTGCACCCGTCCAAGTTTGTCGGCGTGTGGTGGGAGATGCATCTGGAGAAAAGCACCTGGGGCGCGGGCGCGCGGCATGGCGCGACCACCGCCAACACCAGGCGCTATATCGACTTCGCGGCGGCCAACGGCTTCCGTGGCGTGCTGGTGGAGGGCTGGAATCTGGGATGGGATGGCAACTGGTCGGGCAGCGGTTCGGCGTTCAGTTTTACCGAGGCCTATCCGGATTTCGATCTGGCTGGCGTTAGCGCATACGCGCAGCAGAAGGGCGTGCGCCTGATCGGCCATCACGAGACCGGCGGCAATATCGCGCGCTACGAGCAGCAGATGGATGCGGGCTACCAGCTGTATGCCAGGCTGGGGGTGGACAGCATCAAGTCGGGCTATGTGACGGATGCTGGTGCGGCGGTGTTTGCGGGGCCGGATGGCGGCACGCATTTCGGCTACACCGATTCGCAGGAAGGCTCGCGCCACTATCTGAAGGCGGTGACCGAGGCGGCGCGCTACAAGCTGGCCATCGACACGCATGAACCGATCAAGGACACCGGCTTGCGCCGTACCTATCCGAACTGGGTCTCGCGCGAAGGGGCGCGGGGGATGGAGTTCAACGCCTGGGGCACGCCGATCAACAGCGTCGATCATGAGGTGAATCTGGTGTTCACGCGCATGCTCAGCGGGCCGATGGATTACACGCCGGGCATCCTCAGTCTGGAAGGCGTGAAGGGGCGGCCGATCAATTCGACGCAGGCCAAGCAGCTGGCCAGTTTTGTGGTGATCTATTCGCCGATCGTGATGGCGGCGGATTTGATTGAGAATTATCAGAAGTATCCGGGGCCGTTCAAGTTCATCCAGGATGTGCCGACCGACTGGAGCGACACGCGGGTGCTGCACGGCGAGTTGGGCGAGTATGCGACCATCGCGCGCAAGGACCGGCGCTCCGATGATTGGTATGTCGGTTCGGTCACCGACGGCAACGCGCGCACGCTGGCGCTGCCGCTGACCTTCCTCGAGCCGGGCCAGCGCTATGTGGCCGAGATTTACCGCGACGGCGACCACGCCGACTACCGCACCATCCGCCGCTTTGATATCGTGATTGAGAACAAGACCGTGACTTCCAAGACGGTCTTGCAGCTCAAGCTGGCGCCCGGCGGCGGCCAGGCGATTCGCTTCTCGCCGGTGGCTGGCTGATTACTGGTCCCGGCAGCGATCGGCGCGCAGCCAGCGCGTGCTGCCGGGGAAGCATAGCCAGAGGGTTTTCCAGGCATTGCGCGTGCCGCAGCCTTGGGCGTTGGCCAAGCGCGATGGCGTGGTCGGTGCGCCGTCGTGGATGATTTGTTCGTTTTCCACGGTGGCGTAGACCGAGCGGCCGCAGTAGATACTGCGCAGCTCGGTGCCGTTGGGCAGGAACAGCTGCTTCCATTGCTAGCCTTTGATAGTGGCGCCGGGCTCACCGGGGATGGTCGCGCCGGTGGCGGTGGCAGCGCTGACGGCGGCGGCCAGCGGAGCCCGTGGGGCTGGCGATGCCGGTGGCGTGCGCGGGGCAACGGGCTCCGGCCCGTAGAGATCGGCGTCGGTGAAGGCGGAGTACTCGTCTTCATCGTCGCCGGTGGCGCTCGCCCCCCAGCGATCGGGCGGGACGGGAGTGGTGGCTATCCAGTGGTGGATGAGTTCGCATAGTATGTCCGCGCACTTGTCGCTGTAGTAGGCCTCGCCGCTGTGGGCGATGAGTGCGTGGAAGGCTTTGCTCGGCAGGCCGATAGGTACATGGTGGTCCATTTCTCTACCCCTCTAAAACGTCTAAAAGCTCTAGAACGTTCTAAATCGTTAGAGAACGTTCTAAAAATTTTCTAATTCGTCTATTCGCTCTAAAAGCTCCTAAGTTTTAGAGCGAAATCTAACCAAATAGTTCAATATCTAGTGAAATAGACGTTTTAGAGCTTTTAGAGCGCCTTCTTAAATACCACCCATCTATACAGCAGCGGCAGCACCAGCAAGGTCAGCGCCGTGGACGACAGGATGCCGCCGATGACGACGGTGGCCAGCGGGCGCTGGACTTCGGCGCCGGTGCCGGTGGCAATCGCCATCGGGATGAAGCCCAGCGAGGCCACCAGCGCCGTCATCAACACCGGCCGCAAACGCGACAACGCGCCCTCCCTGATGGCCTGCTCCACACTGCGGCCATCCTCGCGCAATTTGCGTATCGCCGAAATCAACACCAGCCCATTCAACACCGCCACGCCCGATAACGCGATAAAGCCCACCGCCGCCGATATCGACAACGGAATGCCGCGCAGAGCCAGAGCCGCCAGTCCGCCGGTCAGCGCAAACGGAATCCCGCTAAACACCAGCAAGCCATCGCGCAGATTGCCGAACATGGCAAACAGCAGCAGCATCACCAGCGCCAGCGCGGCCGGCACCACTATCCGCAAACGCTGCGACGCCGACTGCAACTGCTCGAACTGCCCGCCCCACATGGTCCAATACCCGGCCGGTATCTTTACTTCCTGCAGACGCTTTTCCGCCTCGGCCACAAACGAACCGATATCGCGCCCGCGCACATTGGCGCTGATGACCACCCGCCGCTTGCCGTTCTCGCGGCTGATCTGATTCGGCCCCGGCGCCACACTGAAGCTGGCCACCTCGCCCAGCGGAATGAAGTTGGCGCTGCTGCCCGGCAGCGGCAACGGCAAGCGCCGCATGGCGTCGACATCGCCGCGCAAGGCTTCCGGCAGGCGCACCACGATAGCGAAGCGGCGGTCGCCTTCAAACATGGTGCCGGCCTCGCGTCCGCCGACCGCCGTCGCAATCACATCCTGCACATCGCTGACGTTGAGGCCATAGCGCGCAGTCTTGCTGCGATCGATATCGATGGTCAGCACCGGCAGGCCGCTGGTCTGCTCGACCTTCACCTCCTGCGCGCCATCGACCTTGGCCAGCGCGGCGGCGACGCGCGCCGACACCGCCTCCAGCACTTGTGCATCGTCGCCAAACAGCTTGACCGCCACGTCGCTGCGCACGCCCGAGATCAGCTCATTGAAGCGCAGCTGGATCGGCTGCGAAAACTCGTAGGCATTGCCCGGCAGTTGCGCCACCGTCGCCTGTATCGCCGCCAGCAATTCATCGCGCGATTTTTTCGGCTTGGGCCATTGCGCCTCCGGCTTGAGCATGATGTAGCCGTCCGAGATATTCGGCGGCATCGGATCGGAGGCGATTTCCGCCGTGCCGGTGCGCGCGAACACGCGCTCGATCTCGGGGAACTTGCGCATCAGGGTCAGCTCGATCTGCTGTTGCATCGCCACCGATTGGGTCAGGCTGGTGCCGGGGATGCGCAAGGCTTGCATGGCGATGTCGCCCTCGTTCAGGGACGGCACGAACTCGCTGCCCATGCGCGTGGCCAGCAGCAGCGACAGCGCCACCGCGATGCCGGCAAAGCTCAGCACCACCGGCGCGTTGGCCAGCGCCCGTTCCAGCAGCGCGCCGTACCAGGCGCTGATGCGCGGCGTGTGCTTCTCCACCACATGGTCGCCGATGAACAAGGCCACCGCCGCCGGGATGAAGGTGACCGACAGCAGCATGGCGCCGGCCAGCGCCATCACCACCGTCAGCGCCATCGGATGGAACATGCGCCCTTCCACGCCGGTCAGCGCGAAGATCGGCAGGTAGACCACCATGATGATCAACTGGCCGAACAACAGTGGCCGGCGTGCCTCCTGCGCCGCACCGAATACCTCTTCAAACTTCTCCGCACGCGTCAGCGGCCGTCCCAGCGTGGCCTGTGCCAGCGCCAGCCGGCGCACGCAGTTTTCCACGATCACCACCGCGCCGTCGACGATGATGCCGAAGTCCAGCGCGCCCAGCGACAGCAGGTTGGCGCTGACCTTGTAGGCCACCATGCCGCTGAAGGTAAACAGCATCGACAGCGGAATCACCATCGCCGTGATCAGGGCTGCGCGCAGGTTGCCGAGGAACAGGAACAGCACGGCGATCACCAGCACCGCGCCTTCCAGCAGGTTTTTCTTCACCGTGCCAATGGCCTTGTCGACCAGCGCGGTGCGGTCGTACACAGTGATCGCCAGCACGCCCGGCGGCAGGCTGCGGTTGATGGCGGCCATCTGCTTATCGACCGCCTGCGCCACCGCGCGGCTGTTTTGCCCGATCAGCATGAACACGGTGCCCAGCACCACCTCGCGGCCGTTCTCGGTGGCGGCGCCGGTGCGCAGCTCGCGCCCGAGCGCCACTTCGGCCACGTCGCGCACCCGCACCGGCACGCCGTCGGCGCTGCGCAGCACGATGTCGCGGATATCGTCGAGCGAGCGCACCTGCCCCGGCGCGCGCACCAGCAGCTGTTCGCCGCGCTTTTCGATGTAGCCGGCGCCGGCGTTGCCGTTGTTGCGCTCGAGCGCCGTCACCAGTTCCTGCAAGGTCAGGCCATAGGCGGCCAGACGCTGCGGCTGCGGCGCCACGTGGTACTCGCGCGCGTAGCCGCCGATGGCGTTGATCTCGGTCACGCCGGCGACATTGCGCAGCTGCGGCTTGACGATCCAGTCCTGGATCTCGCGCAGGTCGGTGGGCGTGTAGGGCGTGCCGTCGGCTTTTCTGGCGTCGGGCCTGGCCTCCACCGTCCACAGGTAGATTTCTCCAAGCCCGCTGGAGATCGGCCCCAGCGCCGGCGTGATCCCGGCCGGCAACTGGCCGCGCGCCTGCTGCAGCCGTTCGCTGACCAGCTGACGGGCGAAATACAGGTCGGTGCCGTCCTTGAACACCACGGTGATCTGCGACAGGCCGTAGCGCGACAGCGAGCGCGTTTGCTCTAGGCGCGGCAGGCCGGCCAGCACGTTCTCCAGCGGGTAGGTGACGCGCTGCTCGGTCTCGAGCGGCGCATAGCCCGGCGCGGCGGTGTTGATCTGCACCTGCACGTTGGTGATGTCGGGCACGGCGTCGATCGGCAGCTTCTGATAACTGTAGACGCCGAGCGCGGCCAAGGCGGCCACCAGCAGCAGGACCAGCCAGCGCTGCGCGATGGCGTAGCGGATGAGTCGTTCAAACATGGTCGCTCTCCCGTCTCAGTGCGCGTGCTCGGCGCCGTCCTTGCCCAGCTCCGCCTTCAGCACGTAGCTGTTGGCGGCGGCGTAGCGCGCGCCGGCCGGCAGGCCTTGCAGGATCTCGGTGCGCTGGCCGTCGCTGCGGCCCAGCACCACCGGCTGCACCTGAAAGCCGCCGGCGTTGCGCACGAACACGGCTGGCTGGCCGTCGACCGTCTGCACGGCGTCGGCCGCCACGGTGACGGCCGCTTCGCTGCGGCCGGCCTGCACTTCGACGTTGACGAACAGGCCGGGACGCCAGGCGCGTGCGGGATTGGCCAGCGCCACGCGGGCGTTGGCGCTGCGGGTCTGCTCGCCGAGCAGGGCGCCGACGTAGCCGATGGTGCCCTCGGCCTGGGCGGCAAAGGCGGTGGCGCGCACGGTGACGGCGTCGCCCACGCGCACCCGGTTCAGGTCCTGCGGCGGCACGGCGAAATCGGCCCACACGGTGGCCAGGTCGGAAATCGTGAAGACGTTGGCGTCTTCCTTGATCGCCTCGCCCAGCGCCAGGTGCTTTTCCATCACCACGCCGGCGAACGGTGCGCGCAGTTCCAGTTGGTTCAGCTGCGAGCCCGGCACCGCGCCGGCGCCCAGCACGCTGAGTTTCTGGCGCGCGTTTTGCAGCGCCAGTTCGGCTTCGGCGGCCGCCTGCCTGGCGTGCAGGTAGTCTTGTTCGGCCGAGATCTTGTCCTGCCACAGCTGGCGTTCGCGTTCCAGCGTGGTGCTGGCCAGCGCCAGCCGCTTTTGCGCGGTCAGCAATTCGCTGCGCTGCTCGGACAGGGCGCTGCTGGCCAGTACTGCCAGCAATTGGCCGCGCTGTACGCTCTGCCCCAGCTGCGCGTGCACGGCCACCACCACGCCGGCCAGCTTGGGCACCACGTGGGCGGTGCGGTCGTCGTTGAAGCGGATCTCGCCGGGCAAGGTGAGGATGGTGCTGATCGGCGCCGGCGCGGCCGCCGCCACCACCACGCCGGCGGCCTTGATCTGGGCCTCGCTCAGCGTGATGGTTTCCAATGCGCTGGCGGCGGACGACGCGGCGGTGGCGGCACCAGCGCCGTGGCCCGCGTGGCCGGCGTCGGCGTCGGTGCGGCCGTCGTCCGCGCGCGGCTTGAGGATGAGCGCCGCCAGCAGCAGCGCGATGGCCGCCATGACGGCGATGGTGATGGTGTGCTGCTTAGTCATGTTCGACTCCGAGGATGCGGGTGATGGCCGCTTGCGCGCGGTGCGCGTCGGCCAGCGTGGTCAGGTAGTGGGACTGCGCCTGCAACAGCGTGCGCTGCGCATCGAGCACGTCGAGGAAGCCGAATTTGCCGTAGTCGAAACCGGTGCTGGCCGCCTCGTAGGCACTGCGCGCGCCCGGCAGGATCTCGTCGCGCACCGCCTGCGCCTGCGCGCGCGCCGACGCATAGTCTTCGCGCGCCTGCACCAGTTCCAGTTCCAGCCGCGTCAGCGCCGCCGCCACCTCATCGCGCGCCTGATCAACGCGCCGCGCGGTTTCCAGCACCGCGCCCTGATTGCGGTCGAACAGCGGCAGCGGCAGCGACAGGCCGACCACCAATTGCGAGCGCCCCAGTTCCTCCGAGCGCTTGCTGCCCAGCGTGAGCGCGACGTCCGGCACGCGCCGGCTGCGCTCGACCTGCGCCCAAGCCTGGCGCCGCGCCAGCTCCAGCTGCGCCACCTGCAGCGCCGGCGCCTGCGCCAGTGCCGCGCGCTGCGTCGCCAAGGGCGGCAGCTCGGGCAAGGTCGCCAGCAAGCCATCGACCCCATCCAACGCGCCGGCCACGCGCTCGAAACGCGGCGCCGGATTGCCCCACAAGGCCGCCAGCCGCGCACGCGCCGTCGCCAACGCGCCTTGTGCGCGGATCAAGTCCAGTTTGACGGTGGACGCCGCCACCTGCGCACGCGTGGCCTCCACCGGCGACACCTTGCCGGCCGCCACCCGGCGTCCGGTGGCCGTGGCCGCCCGCTGCGCCAGCGCGCTGGCCTGCTGCGCCAGCTGCCACTGTTCCTGCGCCGCCAGCACGGCAAACCACGCCGCCGCCGTCTCGGCGCGCAACTCGGCGCGGCGCTGCTGCCACACCGCCGCGGCGCCATCGCGGCCGCGCCGGGCCGCCTGCACGCGCGCCGCGCGCTGGCCGCCCAGCTCCAGCGGCTGGCTCAATAACACAGTGGTCTCGCGGTTGGCGCGCTGGGTATCAATGCGCTCGACCGACAAGGAAGGATTGGGCAACAGGCCGGCCTGCTGCACAGTGCCGTCCAGCGCCAGCACCTCATGCCGGGCCGCCGCGAGCGCGGCATTGCCCTCGTCCGCCAGCGCCAGCGCGGCGGACAGCGTCAGGGGCACGGGCGGCTCAACACCGGCCTGCGCGCACGCAGGCCATGCCGCTAAGCATAGCGGCAAAATATATTTGTACATCGAATGCTCCGGTTAAAGGGATATTCGACGAGACGTGACAGGGAAGAAGGATCAGGCCTCGCCGCGCTCAGGCGCGGCGCAACCAGTTGGGCCGGGGCGGCCCGTCGGCGATGAAGGAGTGATAGTGCAGCGCGCCCGGCGGCGCGAACGCAGCCACCGGCACGGCCGTCAGCAAGGCCTCGCCGGCCGGCGCCGAGGCCTGCACCGCGTGGTGGCAGACCTCGCAATCGCCATGCTTGGACAGCTTGCTCTTGCCGGCGCCGGCGCCATCATCGTCCGACTGCGCCTGGTGCTCATGGCCGTGATGACCGTAGTGGCTGGCCTTGCTCGCCTCGTGCTGGCAATAGACGGCCGCCATCGCCCAGGTGGACTGGATCGGCAAGATCGTCAACAGCAGGATGAGCAGGAGTTTTTTCACGCGTCTATTGTAGCAGCCATCCGTAGCAGCCATACCGATACGGCATAGCGCCATACTATTTTCGTCTGGAAGCGCTGCCAGCGCGATGGCGTCACCGGCTTGTCACACGCGCTGATTACCCTTGGGCGTTTTTTCAACTACCCACGGTAACCAATCATGCAACTGCACTCCCTGCGTCCCCACCTGATGGCCCTGAGCGTCGCGCTCGCGCTGAGCGCCTGCGGCTCCAACACCGAAGACCAGCCGCTGGTGATCCCAGCCGCGCCGGCCGACCAGGGTGCGGCCGAGACCGTCGCCGTGCCGGGCGCCACCGCGTTTGTCGACACCATCGCCACCAACCAGCGCGGCGACGCCCGCTACGCCACCCTGGCCACCAACGCCGGCGTGCGCTTACTGGGCGGCTTCCTCAGCATCTGGAAACCGCTGACCGAGCTGGTCGACGCTGGCCAGAGCGCGCCGGCGGTGGACGGCTTCCCGGCCGTGGTGGCCTCCACCTGGAGCGGCGTGCCGGGCGACGGCACGCCGGACGGCACCGTGCTCAACGCCGCCGTGCACCAGGCCAATATCGACTACGTGGTGAACGCCACCAGCAAGCGCACGGCCGAACAAGCGGTGCAGGCGTATCTGGACGACCGCCGTGGCAAGGGCTACAGCGTGACCGACGGCATGGGCCCGCTGACCGCCGCCTGGCGCGCGGCCGCCCAGCAAACCACCAGCATCACCGACGTGGCGGCCGACGCCACCACCAAGCTGTACAACGACAGCGGCAACAACACCGGCGTGGCCGGCAGCGCCAACGCCAGCTTCGGCAGCGTGGTCGACCTGGTCAACCTGGTCGGCAACAACGCCTCCACCGAACCGGCCAAGCGCTTCTACAAATACGCGCGGCCGTACCGCTGGAGCAGCAGCGTGGTGCTGCTGCCGGCGCTGGTGCCAGCCAAGAGCAGCACGCCCGCCACCGACGGCGGTTTCACCAGCGGCCACACCGCCGAAGCCGTGCGCGACTCGCTGGCGATGGCCTACGCGGTGCCGGAGCGTTTCCAGGAAATGGTCAGCCGTGGGCTGGAACTCGGTGAATCGCGCATCCTGGCCGGCATGCACTCGCCGCTGGACGTGATCAGCGGCCGCATCCTCGGCACCGCCAGCGCCGCCGCCAACCTGGCCGACGCCGCCAACGCGGCCAAGAAGAGCGCCGCCGTGACGCAGGCGCACAGCGCGCTGATGGCCGCCACCGGCACCACCGCCGCCACCTTTGCCGCCTACGCGCAATCGGGCACGGCCGCCAACGACCGCTTTGCCGACTACGCCGCCAACAAGGCCAACTACGCGCGCCGCAGCACCTTCGGCTTCGCGCAGATCGCCGCCACCACCACCACCGCCAGCGTGCCGAAGGGCGCCGAAGTGCTGCTGGAAACGCGCCTGCCCTACCTGAGCGAGGCCCAGCGCCGCGTGGTGCTGAAGACCACCGCGCTGGCCTCGGGCTATCCGGTGATGGACGACGCCGAGGGCTGGGGCCGGCTGAACCTGTTCGCGGCGGCCGACGGCTACGGCGCCTTCAGCGGCAACGTCACCATCGTGATGGATGCGGCCAAAGGCGGCTTCAACGCGGCCGACCGCTGGCGCAACGACATCGGCGGCGCGGGCAAGCTGGTCAAGCAAGGCACGGGCACGCTCAAGCTGGCCGGCGCCAACAGCTGGACCGGCGGCACCGAGCTGACGGCCGGCACGCTGCAGGGTGATTCGGTGGCGGCGTTTGGCGCGGGCGACGTCTACAACAGCGGCGGCACGCTGGTGGCCAACGCCCCGGCCGCGCTCAAGCTGGGCGGCAAGTACACCCAACTGAGCGGCGGCACCACGCTGGAACTGGACCTGGGCGGCGCGGCGGCCGGCAGCGCCGGCAGCCTGACAGTGACGGGCACCGCCACCATCGCCGGCGGCACGCTGCGCATCAAGTTCGCCAACGGCTACAAGCCGAAAGCCGGCGACGTGCTGACCGTCATCACGGCGGGCAGCCTGAAGGGCAAGTTCACCACCATCACGGTGGACGGCTTCAGCAGCGTGACGCCGAACTACGGCGCCACCACACTGACGCTGACCCTGGGCTAAGCCGGATGATGCAAGCGCGGCGGCACGCGGTATGATGGCAACATCGTTCCCTTGCCGACCGCGCCATGAACCAACCTGAACTCGATCTCTTCAACGACAAGCTCGAAGCGCACGCGCGCGAGGTCGAGCGTTTTCACGGCGAAGTGGCCAACGTCACGCGCCAGATCGCCAACTGCGACAAGCTGGTGCGGCTGGCCAACGCCGGCCTGAGCCAGATCGACAGCAAGATCGCCGAAGCCGTGCGGCTCGGCGCCGAAGCCCAGCTGCAAGCCGACAGCGCCGGCGCGCAGGCGGCGCAAGCGGCCACCGTGGCGACCCAGGCGGCGGTCAGTGAAATGGTGGGCAGCGTGAAGGAAGCCACGGCGGCGGCGCGCCAGACCAGCCTGTCGCTGAACCTGCTGCAACTGAAAACCGGCAGCTGGATCGCCATCTACACCGTGCTGGTGTTGCTGTGCTGCCTGGCGACCGGCTACCTGACCGCGTGGGCGCTGCGCGGCAACGCGCTGACGCCGGAGCAAGCCCAGTACATCGAGCTGGGCAAAGCACACGAAGCCCTGCTGGCCAACGCCAGCGATAAAGAACTCAAACAAATCACCGCCATCCGCAACCGCCCGCCAGTGAAGACGGGCGGCGCGAAATAAGGCGTCAGACAGCGCTGCGCTGGGCGGCCAGCTTGCGCACCACGGCGATCATGCGGTCGATTTCGTCGTAGGTGTTGTAGAACGCCAGCGACGGCCGCACCGTGGTCTCGACCCCGAAGCGGCGCAGGATGGGCTGCGCGCAATGGTGGCCGGTGCGCACCGCGATGCCTTCTTCGTTGAGCGCCTTGCCCACTTCCTCGGTGCTGTAGCCGGCCAATACGAAGGACATCACGCTGGCCTTGTCGGCCGCCGTGCCGATCAGGCGCACGCCCTTGATCTGCTTGAGCTGGGCGGTGCCATACACCAGCAAGTCATGCTCGTAGCGCGCGATGTTTTCGATGCCGATGCGGTTGACGTAGTCGATCGCCGCGCCCAGGCCGACCGCATCGGCGATATTGCCGGTGCCCGCTTCGAACTTGTTGGGAATCGGCTGGAACACGGTTTTTTCAAACGTGACGTCGGCGATCATATTGCCGCCGCCCTGCCACGGCGGCATGTCTTCCAGCACCTCGCGTTTGCCCCACACCACGCCGATGCCGGTCGGACCGAACACTTTGTGGCCGGAGAACACGAAGAAGTCGGCCCCCAGATCCTGCACGTCGGTGCGCATGTGCGAGACCGATTGCGCGCCGTCGACCAGCGTTTTGGCGCCGGCGCGGTGGGCCAGCTCGACGATTTCCTTGATCGGCGTGACCGTGCCCAGCGCGTTCGACACCTGCGTCACAGCGACGATCTTGGTGCGGTCGTTGAGCAGCTTGCGGTATTCGTCGAGCAGCACCTGGCCGCTGTCGTCGACCGGGATCACGCGCAGCCTGGCGCCCTTGGCGGCCGCCAGTTGCTGCCACGGCACGATGTTGGCGTGGTGCTCGAGGTTGGAGACGATGATCTCGTCGCCCTCGCCCACGTGCTGCCCGCCCCAGCTCTTGGCCACCAGGTTGATGGCCTCGGTGGTGCCGCGCACGAAGATCACTTCGTTCACATCCGGCGCATTGATGAAGCGCTTGACGCGCTCGCGCGCGCCTTCGTAGGCATCGGTGGCGCGCGCCGCCAGTTCGTGCGCGGCGCGGTGGATGTTGGAGTTCTCGTGCTCGTAGAAGTAGGCGATGCGGTCAATCACCGACTGCGGCTTGTGGGTGGTGGCGGCGTTGTCGAACCACACCAGCTGGCGGCCGTTGACGCGCTCCTGCAAGATCGGGAAATCGCGCCGCACGGCATGCACGTCGAATGGCGGATGGCGGTCGCCGCCGGCCAGCGGCACGGTGGCGTGTGGCTGCGGTTTGGCGGGCGTGACGTAGCCGCTGGGCAGGACCACGGCGTCGACAAAGTAGTACTGTGGATTGCTCGACGGCGCGGCGGGCGCTGGGGATGCCGGTGCCGCGCCAGGAATGCCGGTGGCGACTGGCGCGCTCAGGCCCGGCGCCGCCGCAGACGGCACGGCAGCCGGGAACAGACTGGCTTCCGGCACGCGCAGTTCCGGGGTCGGCAGGCCGGCGCCGGCGCCGGACTGGCCCGGCTGGCCGTAGCGCTCGCTCAAAAAGTAGTACGGACCGGCATCGGCCGACGGCGTCGAGGCGCCCACGGCTTCCGGCACGCCCAGCACGGCGCTGCCACTGCGCGGCTCGTAGGCCGGGGCGCTGCTGACCAGTTTATCGGGCAGGCCATTGCCCGCTTGCGCGGCCGGCGCCAGCGCAGGCGCGCGGTTGCCCAGCGACAGCACCTGGGTCGGCGAGGCCGGGATCAGGTTGGTGCCCGGCACCTGCCCTTGCGGGATCGGCGTGCCCGGCACGCCGGGGCCGACACCGGCCGGGCTGGCCAGCGGCGAACCGGCCGGCGCGATATTGCCCGGCGCTTGCACGCCGTGCACGCCCAAAGGCGTACTGAACGGCGCTGCGCTGAACAACTCGTTGGCCAGCCGCGCCAGCGCCGCCGTGTCGAACGGCGCGCCGTCGGGCAAAGTTGGAGAAGGAAGGCTCACGGCGCGTCCTTATTTGTAGGTGTCAGGATAGTCGTGGTATTTGCCGATTTCGACATCGTCCAGCACCGCCAGCGCGTCCGGGGTCAGCACCGCCAGCGAGCAGTACAGCGAAATCAGGTAGGACGAAATCGCATGGTTGTTGATGCCCATGAAGCGCACCGACAGGCCCGGACTTTGCTCGCCCGGCAGGCCCGGCTGGAACAGCCCGACCACGCCCTGGCGCTTGTCGCCCACGCGCAGCAGCAGGATCTTCGATTTGCCATCGGCCACCGGCACCTTGTCGGACGGGATCAGCGGAATGCCGCGCCAGGTGATGAACTGCGAGCCGAACAGGCTGATGGTCGGCGGCGGCGTGCCGCGGCGGGTGGCTTCGCGACCGAAGGCGGCGATCGCCAGCGGGTGGGTCAGGAAGAAGGCCGGCTCCTTCCACACCTTGGTCAGCAGCTCGTCGAGGTCGTCCGGGGTCGGCGCGCCGGTCAGCGGGAAGATGCGCTGCTCATCGGTCACTTGCGACAGCAGGCCGTAATCGGGGTTGTTGATCAGCTCCGATTCCTGGTTTTCCTTGATGGTCTCGATGGTCAGGCGCAGCTGTTCCTTGATCTGGTCGTGCGGGCTGCTGTACAGGTCGGAGACGCGGGTGTGGACGTCGAGGATGGTCGAGACGGCGTTGAGAAAATACTCGCGCGGATTTTCTTCGTAATCGACAAAGGTGCGCGGCAGCTGGTTTTCCTCTTCGCGCGCGGTGCAGGTGACCTTGATCGATTCCGGATTTTTCACCTGATTGAGGCGGTAGATACCGGCTTCCACCGGCACCCATTGCAGCAGGTGCGTCAGCCAGCGCGGGCTGATGGTCGACAGCTGGGGAGCGGTCTTGGTTGCGTTTGCTAATTGCCGTGCGGCGTTATCGCCCAGCGCCGTGGTACCACCTACAGTTGCCGACATCGTGACTCCGATCCAAGATTGGTTAAGAAGAAAATTGCATAACTAAGTTTGCGGAATGCATAAGGTTTGTTCAACAGGCTATCGCCATCAAACGCGGCCGCCGCCGTGGCGCAGCAGCTCGGACGGCGTGACCTGCAGCGCCAGCGCCAGCTTTTCCACCGTCAGCAGCGAGGCGATCACCACGCCGCGCTCGATCTCGCCGATGTAGGAGCGGTTCAGGTTGGCGTGTTCGGCCAGCCGTTCCTGCGACCAGCCCTGCGCCTCGCGCAGGCGCCGCACGCCGAGGCCGAAGCCCTGCACCAGCGTGCTCGCTGCGCCGGCCGGCGCGTTCACGCCGCACCTATGCCGTTGGCGAACGCGCCCTCGCGCGATTCGGCCTGGGCCACGCGGCCGCCGGCCGGCACGTCGTGCGTGAGCCAGACATTGCCGCCGATGACGGCGCCCTTGCCCAGCGTGATGCGGCCGAGGATGGTGGCGCCGGCGTAGATCACCACGTCGTCCTCCACCACCGGATGGCGCGGCAAGCCTTTTTGCAGATGGCCCTCGGCGTCGGTGGGGAAGCGCTTGGCGCCCAGCGTGACCGCCTGGTACACGCGCACGCGTTCGCCGATGACGGCGGTCTCGCCGATCACCACGCCGGTGCCGTGGTCGATGAAGAAGCCGGCGCCGATGGTGGCGCCGGGATGGATGTCGATGCCGGTGGCGCTGTGCGCCAGCTCGGAAATAATGCGCGCCAGCAGCGGCAGGCCCAGCCCGTACAAATGGTGGGCGATGCGGTAGTGGATCATGGCCAGCACGCCGGGATAGCACAGCAGCACCTCGTCGACGCTGCGCGCGGCCGGATCGCCCTGATAGGCGGCCAGCACATCGCTGTCGAGCAGGGTGCGGATCGCGGGCAGGGCGGCGGCAAAGCTGCGCACCGCGATCAGCGCCTCTTCCTGCACCGGGCGGCCGGCTTCGCCGCGCAGATTGGCGTTGTAGGCCAGCTCGCGTTTCACCTGATGCAGCAGGGCGTGCAGCGCGGCGTCGAGCGCGTGGGCGACGTGGAAGTCCTCGCTTTCCTGGCGCAGGTCGGGCGGGCCGAGGCGCATCGGGAACAGCACGCCCTTGAGGCAGTCGATGATGGAGGACAGCGCATCGCGCGACGGGAATTCGCGGTTGCCCGCTTCGCTGTTGCGGCTCTGGGTCTGGCGCCAGTTATGGCGGGCATCGTGCAGCGCCTGCACCACGCCGGTGATATCGAAGGTCGCCATGCGTTCAGTCCTGCACCCACGGCAGGCCGTGGAAACGCCAGCCATCGAACTTGCCGCGCTGCTGTTGCGCGTCGAGTTCGCCTTCAAAGCCTTCCAGCACATTGAAGACATGGACCAGGCCGGCCTTGGCGGCGGCTTCGGCTGCCAGCGCCGAGCGCTTGCCGCTGCGGCACAGCAGCAGGGCGATCGCCTCCTTGCCGCCGATCTTGGCTTCGAGTTCGCGGGCGAAACGGGGATTGCGGGTCAGGGAGGTGCCGGTGGCCCAGGGCACATGCAGACTGTCGGGCACGTGGCCGACGAACTTGCGCTCCTCGGCGGTGCGTACATCGACCAGCAGCGCCTGGCCGCTAGTGAACAGCTGCCAGGCCACGGCCGGCGGCACGCCGCCCCTGGCATCAGGATCTGCCAGCAGTTCCGGCAGCTCGAGGACTTCTTCCGACATGGTGCACCTTTGTGAGTTGATGGCGATAGACGCCAGCATACGTTTGGTCTGAATCAAACAAAACGAATAAAACCAACTTCACAAAGGTGAAAATCGTATAAGCCCTTTCTGGATCAACGCTTGCTGATGGTGACCGGAATGCTGGCGGTGGTGCTGGCGCCGGCACTGTCGGTGGCGGTCAGTTTCAGCGTGTAGCTGCCGGCTACCGGCGACGGCCAACCGACCACGACGTTCATGCCGCTGGCGCTGAAACTCATGCCCTGCGGCGCACCGCTGATGTTGAGCGTGACCGAACCGCTGGTGCTGACTTTGACGCCGATGGTGCCGGTCAGCGCCTTGCCCACCACGCCGGTCAGCGCGCTGGCGGTGATCACCGGCGGCGTGCTCTTGGTGGTGGTGGTCGTCGTGGTGGTGGTGCTGGCGGCCGTGATCGCCACGCTGTACACGCCGGATCCGCTCAGGCCGTTGACGCTGTCCTTGGCGGTGACCGTGATGCTGTAGCTACCCACCACCGGTGCCGCCCAGCTAACCACGCCGGCGCTGCTGATGCTCATGCCCGATGGCGCGCCGCTCAGGCTGTAGGTGACCGCGTTGCTGGCGGTGACCGCCACCGTGAAGCTGAGCGCGGTGCCGGTCTTGCCGCTGATGGCCGCACCGCTCACCACCGGCGCGGTCTGCACCGTCAGGCCGGACAGGGCCGACAGCAGCGACGCGCTGTTCGGCGTGCCAAGGCCGGTGGCCTGGTCGTAGCCGGTCTCGCCGCTGCATCCGCTGCAGGTGCCGTGGCTGCCTTTGGTGATGTCGGCAAACGCGCTGGCGTAGGTGCCGGCCACGGTCGAGATGTTGGTGTACAGCGCGGCGTGCGGCGCGGCCAGCGCGGCCTTGCCGTTGACGGCGCGCAGCGCGTTGGCGATGGCGATCAGGCCGGCCCACTGCGGCGTCGCCAGGCTGGTGCCGCCCACGCTGCTCCACTTGACGGTGCTGCTGCCGGAAGCAATCACCGCCACGTACTGGCCGCTGTTCGGGTCGGCGTTGAAGGCGACGTCGGCCACGGTGCGGCGCAGCGCCGTGCCCATGCCCGGCACCGCCGTGCTCTGGTAGCTCGGCGTCGCCACGTAGCCGCTGACGCCGCCGCCGGTGCCGGACCACACCACTTCCGAGCGCGCGCCGGACCCGCTGTAGGTCAGGGTGGTGCCGCCCACCGCCAGCACCTTGGCCGAGACCGACGGCCACGACACTGCGGCGCCGGAGTCGCCGGTGGCGGCCAGGTAGCTCATCTTGGCGACCGAGAACACGCTGTCGGCGCTGGACAGGCCGCTGGTCTCGCTGCCGCCAAAGCTCATCGACACCACGCCGGGGCCCATGTTGTTGGCCAGGCGCACGCCGCCCAGCAGGTTGTCGTAACTGGCGCTGTTGGCCTCGATCAGCACGATGCGCGCCAGCGGCGCGGTGGCGTGGGCCCATTGCACGTCAAGCGCAATCTCGGTGGCCCAGCCGGAGTCGTAGGCCGGCGCGGTGGCGGTCATGCCGCCGCTGCTGGTGCTGTAGACGATGGACAGTTCGCAGCCGCTCGACGAGGCCGTGGCCAGCGGCAGGCTGGCGCTGGTGGCGATGGTCTTGGTGGTGCAGGTTGGCAGGCTGAACTTGCTGTTGAAGGCGGCCAGCTCGGCCGCCACGTTCGGGTTGTGCTGGGCGTCGACGATGTAGATGGTCTGGCCGGCGCCGAGCTGGGCCGCTTGCGTCGCGCTCAGGCCGGTGTAGCTCGACGGCAGCGCCGGCAAGCCGTAGGCGGCGCGGATTTGCGCCGGGGTGTAGGTGACCACGGTGCTGCTGCTGGCCAGCGGCGTGGCGGTGGACGAGCTGTCGCCATCGGCGGCGGCGCTGCCGGTGCTGGTGCTGGTGCCGCTGGTGCTGCCACTCACGCTGCGGTTGGCCTGCACCGCGCGCAGCGCATCGACGGTCAGGCGGCGCGTGCTGAGGCGGCGGAATTGCGCCGGCACTTCTTGCGTATGCAGCGGTGCCTCCGCGCTGGCGGCGGTGGCGTCGGCCGGCGCATCGAGCAGCACCGGCGCCATGTGGTACTGCGGCAGGGCGTACTGCTGCGCATCGGCGGCCGGCAGGGTGCCGTCGTCCAGCTGCAAAATGGTGCTGGCCGTGGCCAACGGCGCGGCCTGCGTGGTCGTGGTGCTGGCGTCAGTACTGCTGCCGCCGCAAGCGCTCAGCAGGGCGGCGATACAGGTCAGGGACAGCAGGCGCGGGGACAGGTCTGGCATGGGAATCTCTCAGGATTTGGCGTAGGGCAACTAAATCCTAGCAAATTCCTGCAGGAAATGTGTTACGGCTTGGTCATGAAACTGTGGAATCCGCGTAAAAACAGGTAAATCCGCGATGGAAGCGTTTCAAGCGTTAGCTTCCTGGAATGCTTTCTGCGCTCGCCAGGAGGAAGTCACGCAACAGTCGCGCGCTCGGGCCGATGCGTTGCGAGTGCACCAGGTAGATCTCGAGCGGCGCGGTCTCGGCCTGCGGCAGCACGCGCACCAGTTCGCCTTGCGCCAGCAGCGAGGCCGCATCGTAGGCCGGCAGGCGCGCGATGCCTTCGCCGGCCAGCACGAACGCCAGCCGCGCGGCCGCGCTGTCGGTCGCCACATCGCCCTTGACCGCCACCTGCAACTCCTTGCCGTCGATGCGCAGCGTGGCCGCGCGCTGGGTCGGCGGATACAGCACCCAGCGGTGCTGCGCCAGCTCGTCGGCCGTGGCCGGCGCGCGGTAGCGCCGCAGATAGGATGGCGCCGCGCACAGCATGGTCGGCTCGCGCACGAGACGGCGCGCCACCAGCGAGGAATCGGCCAGCGGTCCGGCGCGCACGGCCAGCTCGATGCCCTGCTGCACCAGGTCGACATTGGCGTCGTTCATCGCCACGTGCACGCGGATGGCCGGATAGCGGTGGCGGAACTCCACCAGCGCCGGCAGGATGCGCTTGCTGCCGAAGTGGTGCGAGCAGGTGATGCGCACCTCGCCGCGCGGTTCGGCGCGCAGCAATTCCATGCCACGGATGCCGTCGTGGGCCTCGTCCAGCAAGCGCTCGCAATGCACGCGGAACGCTTCGCCGGCCGGCGTCAGGCTGAAGCTGCGGGTGCTGCGCTGGGCCAGCGGCACGCCCAGCTTGGCTTCCAGCGTGCGGATGTGGTGGCTGACCACGGCGCGCGTCAGCCCCAGCGCGCGGGCCCCGGCGGCAAAGCTGCCACAGCGCACCACGGTGGCAAACACCGCCATCGCGCGCAATTCGTCGAGGATGGGCGCCGGATCGCTCATGATTGTATTATTTTGTTTGACATTGCGTCATCTTAGCAGCATCTACTGCTGCGCGGCATAGCAGCCTATATTGAGCACATGCCCAACACACACCGGGCCAAACTTGAAAATCAGGAGCTTGCCATGAATACCAAACACGTACTGTTTATTTTGACAAACGCTGCCGAGATCGGCCCGAACAAACGCGCCACCGGCTATTTCTTCCCCGAAGTCGCGCACCCGGTTGAAGTGTTCGACCACGCCGGCATCGCCGTGGAATACGCCTCGCCGCTGGGCGGCGCCATTCCCGAAGACGGCTACGACGCCAACGACCCGGCCCAGCTGGCCTTCCGCAACAGCGCCGCGATCCGCCGCCTGAACCACAGCCGCAAGCTGTCCGAAGTAGATGTGCGCGACTACGACGCCATCTTCTTCCCCGGCGGCCTCGGCCCGATGGTCGATATCGCGGTCGATCCTGATGTGAAGCGCGCCGTGCTGGCCGCGTGGGAAGCGGGCAAGATCGTGGCCGCCGTCTGCCACGGCCCGGCCGCCTTCCTCGGCGTCAAGCTGGAAGACGGCACGCCGCTGGTGCACGGCCGCAAGCTGACCTCGTTCTCGAATGACGAAGAAGCCGGCTACGCCCAGGCCGACGTGCCGTTCAACCTGGAAACCGCGCTGCGCGCTGAAGGCGCCGAGTACGCTGCGGCCGACGTGTGGCAGGAAAAAGTAGTGGTGGACGGCCGCCTGATGACCGGCCAGAATCCCGCCTCGGGCGGCCCGCTGGCACGCGAAATCGTCAAGGCGCTGCAAGGGGAAGCAGCATGAGCGCTGCTGCCGAAGTGATCACCGTGGTGGCGCGCTGGCGGCCGGCCGAAGGCAAGCTGGGCGACGTGCTGGCGATACTGGCCGAGATGCGGCCGCAGACGCTGGCCGAGCCGGGCTGCCTCGGCTACGAGGTGTATCGCGGTGTCGACCAGCCGCACCAGTTGCTGCTGCTGGAGCACTACGCCGGCGAGGCCGCGCTGGAAGCGCATCGCCAGTCCGAGCACTACCGGACGCTGGTGGTCGGCTGCGCCCTGCCGCTGCTGGCCGAGCGGCAAGTGGAAGTGCTGCAGGCCCGTGCCTGAGCCGCCGAAACGGCGTATAGTCAGGCGCTATCTATCTTTGCCAGAGAGGCCTGCCATGCAAACGCCTGCGTTGAAAATCGCTGCTGCGGTCGTGCTGACGATCGCAGCAGCCAGCGCCGCCGCGACGGCGAACGTCAGCTACCTGAATACCGACGCCATGACCGACGTGCCGCGTCACTACAAGGACCTGGAGTCGATGGAATACATCTTCACCGAGCACCTCAAGCAGCTGTCCGAGCGGCTGCCCGCAGGACAGGTGCTGACGGTGGAATTCCTCGATATCGACCTGGCCGGCGACGTCTTCCCGCGCGTGCCGGTGCGCGACATCCGCGTGACCAAAGGCCAGGCCGACTGGCCACGCATGCACCTGCGCTACCGCATCGAGCAGGATGGCCAGGTGATCCGCAGCGGCGAGCAGCAACTGGCCGACCCAAGCTACCAGCTTGGCGCCAACCGGTACCAGCAAGAGCTGTACGGTTATGAGATAAACATGCTCGACACCTGGTTCCGCAAGGAGATCTTGCCGCCGAAAAAACAATGAAGCTCACGCTGGTGGTACTGACCACGCCGCGCACGGCGGCAAACGGCTGCGGCAGAATGCCCGCCTCGCTATCTGTCGGTCAGCCTGTTAGGCGCGGGTGACGGTGGAGCAGGCCATGCCTGAGTCTGGGCCGGCAGCTATTTGATATTCGAAAATTTCGATAATAAAGCGGAAATTTTTCCGCTTTTTGTTTTGGACTGGACCGCGCATACTGCATTCCATCGACGCAGCAACAACGAAAGCAGCGTCAAACACCAAATCGAAATTATTGAATATTAAGGAGAAACACCATGCCTACCGCCATCGCCAAACCAGGTCAAACTCTGCTGAGCCCAAACAACCACGCCCTGATCCTGATCGATCACCAGTCGCAAATGTCGTTCGCCACCAAGTCGATCGACCCGGTCCAGCTGCGCAACAACGTGGCGCTGGTGTCGAAAGCGGCCAAGGAATTCAAGGTGCCGACCATCCTGACCACGGTAGCGGAAAAATCGTTCTCCGGCCCGATCTTCAACGAAATCAAGGAAGTGTTCCCGAACGAAGTGGCGATCGACCGCACCACCATGAACACCTGGGAAGACCCACGCATCGCCGAGCGCGTGAACGCCATCGGCAAAGAGAAAATCGTGCTGGCCGGTCTGTGGACCTCGGTATGCATCGTGGGTCCAGCCCTGTCGGCCCTGGACCAGGGCTTTGAAGTCTACGTGATCACCGACGCCAGCGGCGACGTCTCCGACGAAGCCCATGAACGCGCCGTGCAGCGCATGGTGCAAGCCGGCGCCCGTCCGATGACCTCGCTGCAATACCTGCTCGAACTGCAGCGCGACTGGGCCCGTGGCGAGACCTACAACGAAACCGTCGCCACCTCGATCGCCCACGGCGGCGGCTACGGTCTCGGCCTGATCTACGCCAAAACCATGTTCAACGCCTCCGAAGCGCACTAAGTTATTTCGTTAAAAAGCCCCGCAACTTACTAGGGTTGCGGGGCTTCGCTGTATGCTTGCAGCAAGTGCACGCCAAACAGAAAAAAGCGGAGCTGGTTGAATAGCTGCGCTTTTTCTATTGGCGCATTCCGATCAGAACGGAATGTCGTCATCCATGTCCGAGAAGTTCGGCGCTGGGCGTGGTGCCGGGCGCGGGGCTGGTGCCGGTGGCGCCATTTGTGGGCGCGGGGCTGGGGCCTGGCGCTGTGGTGGGGCTTCGTAGCCACCACCGCCGCCGTAACCGCCGCCGTCGTCCATGTTGTCGCCGCCCATGCCGGCGCGACCGCCCAGCATTTGCATGTTTTCAGCGATGATGTCGGTTGCGTATTTCTCTACGCCGTCCTTGTCGGTGTACTTGCGGGTCTGCAGACGGCCTTCGACGTAGACCGACGAACCTTTTTTCAGGTACTGGCCGACGATTTCCGCCAGGCGGCCGAAGAAGGAAATACGGTGCCACTCGGTCAGCTCTTTCTGCTCGCCGGTGTTGCGGTCCTTCGATTTGTACGATGTCGCCACAGCAATGTTGGCGATCGCGTCACCGCTAGGCATGTAGCGAATTTCCGGATCGCGACCCAGATTGCCGACGATGATGACTTTGTTGACTGATGCCATATGAATAAGACTCCTGAGTAACGACCTCCGCCGTCTGTACGGCGGGCTGCGAAATGCGAAACAAGGAATTATAGTCCACGCCAAGTTGAAACGGCGCAAGAAAATACTGGTATTATATACAGTGCCGCACCGCCACACTTCGATCTGGCGCAAGGTCGGCGCATATATCCAAACCCGGCTATAGTAACGGGTTGACTCTAGAGGCCAAATTCAATGGAACAGATCCGCATTCGCGGCGCACGCACGCACAACCTGAAAAACATCAATCTCGATCTGCCACGCAACAAGCTGATCGTGATTACCGGCTTGTCCGGTTCCGGCAAGTCCTCGCTGGCGTTTGACACGCTGTACGCCGAGGGCCAGCGCCGCTATGTGGAATCGCTGTCGGCCTACGCGCGCCAGTTCCTGCAATTGATGGAGAAGCCGGATGTGGACCTGATCGAAGGCCTGTCGCCAGCCATTTCGATCGAGCAGAAAGCCACTTCACACAATCCGCGTTCGACGGTCGGCACCGTGACCGAGATCCACGATTACCTGCGCCTGCTGTACGCCCGCGTCGGCACGCCGTACTGCATCAATCACCCGGACCAGGCGCTGGCCGCGCAAACCGTGTCGCAGATGGTGGACGCCGTGCTGGCCCTGCCGCAGGACACCAAGCTGATGATCCTGGCGCCGGTGGTGGCCAATCGCAAGGGCGAGCACTCCGATCTGTTCGAATCGATGCAGGCGCAGGGCTTCGTGCGCTTCCGCGTGCAGAGCGGTACGCATGACGCAAAAATCTACGAAGTGGACGACCTGCCCAAGCTGAAGAAAACCGAGAAGCACACCATCGACGTGGTGATCGACCGCGTCAAGGTCAACGCCGACATCAAGCAGCGCCTGGCCGAAAGCTTTGAAACCGCGCTGCGCCTGGCCGACGGCCGCGCCGTGGCGCTGGAAATGGATAGCGGCGTGGAGCACGTGTACTCCAACAAGTTCGCCTGCAACACCTGCGGCTACTCGCTGCAGGAGCTGGAGCCGCGCCTGTTCTCGTTCAATAACCCGATGGGCGCCTGCCCGGAATGCGACGGCCTCGGTCACATCGAGTTCTTCGATCCGAAGCGCATCGTCGCCTTCCCGAATCTGTCGCTGGCCTCCGGCGCGGTGAAGGGGTGGGACCGCCGCAACCAGTTCTACTTCTCGATGCTGTCCAACCTCGCGGCCTTCTACGAGTTCGACCTGGACCTGCCGTTCGAGCAGCTGCCGAAGGCGTCGCAGGAAGTGATCCTGCACGGTTCGGGCAAGCAGCAGATCCCGTTCACCTACATCAATGAGCGCGGCCGCACCGTAGTCAAGGAGCACGCGTTTGAAGGCGTGGTCACCAACCTCGCGCGCCGCTACCGCGAAACCGATTCGATGGCGGTGAAGGAGGAACTGGCGAAGTTCATCAACGAGAAGAAGTGCCCGTCGTGCGAAGGCGCGCGCCTGCGCGTGGAAGCGCGTTACGTGAAGGTCGGCAGCGGCAAGCAGGAACGCGCGATCTACGAGATCGCCGAGAAGCCGCTGCGCGAAACGCTGTCCTTCTTCGAGCAGCTCAAGCTGAAAGGCGCGAAGAAGGAAATCGCCGACCGCGTGGTGAAAGAGATCATCTCGCGCCTGCAGTTCCTGAATAACGTCGGCCTCGATTACCTGTCGCTGGACCGCAGTGCGGACACCTTGTCCGGCGGCGAAGCGCAGCGTATCCGCCTGGCGTCGCAGATCGGCTCCGGCCTGACCGGCGTGATGTACGTGCTGGATGAGCCGTCGATCGGCCTGCACCAGCGCGACAACGACCGCCTGATCGAAACGCTGAAGCACCTGCGCGATATCGGCAACAGCGTGCTGGTGGTGGAGCACGACGAAGACGCGATCCGCACCGCAGACTACATTGTCGATATGGGCCAGGGCGCGGGCGTGCATGGCGGCGACGTGATCGCGGCCGGCTCGCTCAAGGACATCCTGAAGAATAAGAAATCGCTGACCGCGCAGTACCTCAACGGCTCGCTGAAAATCGAAGTGCCGAAGAAGCGTCACGTGGCCGATCCGGACAAGCAGCTGGTGATCACCGGCGCCACCGGCAATAACCTGAAGAAGGTCAACCTGAAGCTACCGGTCGGCCTGATGACTTGCGTGACCGGCGTGTCCGGTTCCGGCAAATCGACGCTGATCAACGACACGCTGTATCCGGCCCTGTCGCGCCACCTGTATGGTTCGCAGACCGAGCCTGCGCCGCACGACACCATCAGCGGACTGGAACACTTCGACAAGGTGATCTCGGTCGACCAGGCGCCGATCGGCCGCACGCCGCGTTCGAATCCTGCGACCTACACCGGCCTGTTCACGCCGATCCGCGATTTGTTCGCCACCGTGCCGACCGCGAAAGAGCGCGGCTACAGCGCCGGCCGATTCTCGTTCAACGTCAAGGGCGGCCGCTGCGAGGCTTGCCAGGGCGATGGCGTGATCAAGGTCGAGATGCACTTCCTGCCGGACGTGTACGTGCCGTGCGACGTTTGCCACGGCAAGCGCTATAACCGCGAAACGCTGGAAGTGCAGTACAAGGGCAAGAACATCACCGAGATCCTCGACATGACGGTCGAAGACGCGCACGAGTTCTTCAAGCCGGTGCCGCTGATCGCGCGCAAGCTGCATACGCTGCTCGATGTGGGCCTCGGCTATATCAAGCTCGGTCAGAGCGCGACCACGCTGTCGGGCGGCGAGGCGCAGCGCGTCAAGCTGTCGCTGGAACTGTCCAAGCGCGACACCGGCCGCACGCTGTATATCCTGGACGAGCCGACCACCGGCCTGCACTTCCACGATATCGACCTGCTGCTGAAAGTGATCCACCGCCTGCGCGACCAGGGCAACACGCTGGTCATCATCGAGCACAATCTCGATGTGATCAAGACTGCCGACTGGATCGTCGACCTGGGTCCGGAAGGCGGCGCTGGCGGCGGCAAGATCATCGCCAGCGGTTCGCCGGAAGAAGTGGCGGCCAATCCGGCCAGCGTCACCGGCAAATACCTGGTGCCGCTGTTGAAGTAAGATGAAACGCGACCTTGCCACCACGCGGCTCGATCATATGATCGACATCGTCCAGCAGCATGCGCTGGACGAGCAGCGGGTGGCGACCAGCATTCCGTTTTTATCGCTGCTGCGCTCCTCGCATCCCACGCCTGTTACGAAGGGCGTGCTCAAACCTTCGTGCTGTGTGATCCTGCAAGGCCACAAGCGCGTGCACCTGGCCGACGAAGTGCTCGACTACGGCCCCGGTGAATATCTGGTGGTGTCGGTCGACATGCCGGCCTCCGGCCACATCGTGCGCGCCACGGCCGATGAGCCCTACCTGCTCCTCAACATCGAACTCGATCCACAAGAGATTGCGGCCATCGTGCAGGAAGCGCATGTCGCCATCGACACGCAGGAGCCGGTGCGCGGCGCCTACGTCGGCAAGACCGACGATACTTTGCTGGAATCCTTATACCAGCTGGTGCGCTTGCTGCAAGCGCCGCCGGCGGAAGCGGCCTTCCTCGCGGTTGGCCTCAAACGCGAGATCATCTACCGCATGCTGACCGGCGCCTATGGCCGCCAGCTATACCAGAACATCGTGCTCGATCAGCAGGATCGCGGCATCAGCAAAGCCATCGCCTGGCTTAAGGACCGCTACGACCAGCCGGTGAAAGTGGAAGAGCTGGCGCAAGCCACTCACATGAGCGTCTCCAGCCTGCACCACCGCTTCAAGGCGGTGACCACGATGGGGCCGATGCAGTATCAAAAGCAGCTGCGCTTGCAGCAGGCGCGCGCGCTGCTGCTGGGAGGCGAAATGGACGCCACTACCGTGGCCTATCAAGTGGGCTATGAGAGCGCCTCGCAATTCAGCCGCGAGTACCGTCGCCTGTTCGGCGCGCCGCCCATGCAGGACATCAAAAAACTCCGGACGACGCCATGAAAATCAATAAGAAACGCCTGGTACCGCTGGGCGTTGGATTGTTCGCCTTCGCCGTTGTGGCGCTGCTGGCCGACATCGCATGGTCGGTTCGCCAGCAGCAGCTGGAACTGATCACCAACTTCTACAAAGACCATCTGGCGCGGCCGGAAATGCGGCAAGCGAGCCAGCTGCCCACGGGCTCCTTCTTTTCCAAAGAGCTGGAAGCGCTGGTGGACGCCAACCTGCAGCTGTGCGACAGCCTCTCGCGCGGCGACGATATCTGCGGCTACGGCGCCGGTGGCGATGTGTTCCTCGATGCGCAGGAAGTGCCGCCTACGCTGGACTTCGAGCGGGCGCAATTCAAGGTGGAGCGCGTCGGCGATGATGTGGTCGAAGCCAGCTTTAACATCTATCCCGACATGGGATCGGCCGACGAACGCCACGTCCGTTTCGCGCTGGTGGATGAAGTCAACGGCTGGCGCGTGAACGATATGCTGTACGGGCAGGGCCGCTCGATGCGGCAGGAGCTGCAGCGCGAGAACGACGCCGTGCTGGCGCGTGCGCGCGAGCTGGCCGATGCGGCTGGCTGGGTGTTCAACTATCTGGGGAACGAGGACATGCTGGACCGAGCGATGCGCTTCATCGCCTTCCCGGTGCAGGTATGCGACCAGTACGGCGTGTGCGTCGCCATGAAGCGCGACGATATGCGCCTGCTGCAAGCACTCGATGCGCTGGCAGACAGCGGCGCCGATACCGCCACCTTGCCCAAGCCGGGCGAGGTGGCTGCCAGTGAAGGCAAGATGGTGTCAGTGCACGCCCTTGACTTCACCTTCCAGAACAAGGCCTGGTGGGTTACGAAGATTGATTTGCGACGAGCTTCTTCTCCGACGCGACCCAATCCTTGATGTGCGATTCCAGCACGTCCATCGGCAACGCGCCTGCGCCCAGCACCTGGTCGTGGAACTTGCGGATGTCGAAGCCGGCACCGAGCTCCTTGCGGGCGTAGTCGCGCAGTTCAAGAATCTTCAGCTGGCCGATCTTGTAACCCAGCGCCTGGCCCGGCCAGACGATGTAGCGATCGGTCTCGCTCTGCACTTCCACCTCTTCGATGCCTGAGTGATCGTGGAAGAAGTCCACCACCTGCTGGCGGTCCCACTTCTTGTAATGCAGGCCGGTGTCCACCACCAGACGGATCGCGCGCAGCATCTCGTCCTGCAAATGGCCGTAGTAGCTGTAAGGATCCGTGAAGAAGCCCAGCTCCTCGCCCAGGCGTTCCGAGTACAGCGCCCAGCCTTCAACATAAGCCGTGTAGCCGCCTTGCTGGCGGAAGTCCGGCAGGCCCTGGATCTCCTGTGCGATGGTCAGCTGCATGTGGTGGCCCGGCACGCCTTCGTGCAGCGCCGTGGTTTCGATGCCGATGGTGGAACGGTGTTCGAAATCGCCGGTGTTGACCTGCACGCGGCCCGGACGCTTGCCATCCGGCGAACCAGGCATGTAGGAAGCACCTGGCCCGCCTTTCTCGGCGAATTGCTCCAGCGGCTTGATCTCCACCTTATTTTTCGGCAGCACGCCGAACTGGTTAGGCAGCTGCGGGTACATCTGGTCGGTGTACTTCTGATAGAGATCGACGATCTCCTGGCGCGATTTCGGATGCAGCGCAGGATTCCCGGCCACCGCCTTGTTGAAGGCTTTCAGGTCGCTGTAGCCGAGCTTTTTCGCGGTCTCCAGCATCTGGCCTTCGATGCGCGCCACTTCCGACAGGCCCAGTTGGTGGATCTGCTCCGGCGTCATCTCGGTGGTGGTCGAGTTGCGCGCCTTGAAGGTGTAGCGCGCGTCGCCGTCAGGCAGCGACCACATGCCCACGTCCTTGCGGCCGTGCGGCAGGTACTGGGTCTTGGTGTAGACGGCCAGCTTCTTGTAGGCCGGCGCCACGTCGCTCTTGACCGCAGCCAGGATGGCCTTGGTCAGGCGCGCCTTGTCGGCCGCCGAGAAGGTTTTCGGCATGCGCTTCAGCGGTTCGGCGTACGGCGAATCGGCCGGCTTCATGGCCGCCACGTCTTCGCACTGCTTGGCGATTTTCGGAATCAGGAACTGCGGCGGCATCAGCTTGTCCTTGACGCCGTTCGCCATCTGCACGCGGGTCTGCTCGAACAGTTTCGGCAGCGTGTGCAGGCGCTTGATGTAGTCCTCGTAATCCTTCACCGTTTCAAACGGCAGCAGCGGCACGATTTGCGGTGTGTCGAGGTGGACGCCGGAGTTCTGCGCCAGCGGCATTTCCCAATCCTTGAAGCGGGCGCCGTCCACCTGCTGGCGCAGCTGGCGGACCATCAGTCCACGGTTCAGCTGTTCCTGCAGCGGGAAGCCGGTAGTGTCGACCGCCTCGAAACGCTTGAGGAAATCGGCGCTGGCCTTGATGTCAGCGTCGATGCCGGCTTGCGAGAAGTCGGTCCAGCGATCGTTGAAGCGCTTGTCGCCCAGCAGCGATGCCCATTCCGGGCTGTTGCGCATGGTGTGTTCCCACTGCTCCTTGATGAGTTTGTTGAGGGTCGCACGGCGCGCTTCCAGGTCGGGAGCGGCGGTGTCGGCATGGGCCACGCCCAGGATCAGGGTGAACAACAAGGCGCTGGCAGCGCCGAGACGGGTAGTCGTTGTCATGGAGGCCTATCGTTATAAAAAAATGGTGAGCCTGCACTGTAGCGCCAAGCATCGCAACGCGATGCGTCATTGTGACGAAATGCTAAACCGTCGGCATGGATTGCAGAATCAGGCAACTCTGCGGCAGGAATCGCACTGATGCGGCGGCGCGGCAATTTCTAGAATGGCTCCATCAACTTACCGAGGAGCAATCATGCACACCATCGAGCACATCTACATCAACGGCCAGTTTGTCACCCCGCACGGCGAGGAGATGTTCGACCTGATCAATCCAACCACCGGCCAGCGCGACGGCCGGGTGCGCCTCGGCGACGCCGAAGACGTCGAGCGCGCGGTCGCTGCCGCCAAGGCCGCCTTCCCGACGTTTTCGCGCAGCAGCCTGGCCGAGCGCGGCGCCATCTTGCAACGATTGCATGATGCGGTGCTGGCCCGCGCCGACGACGCCGCCACCGCGCTGGTCGAGGAATATGGCGGCCCGTTGCCGACCAGCATCGGCCGTTCGCGCTACACGGCCAAGATGTTCCTCGATGTCAAAAAGGTAATGGAGGAGCACGCCTTCGTCAAAACCGTGAACACGGCGCGGGTGGTGCTGGAACCGGTGGGCGTGGTCGGCATCATCACGCCGTGGAATTCCAGCGCCTGGTTTATCGCCAACAAGGTCGCCACGGCGATCGCGGCCGGTTGCACCGTGGTGGTCAAGCCGAGCGAACTGAGCGCCCGCCAAAACCAGATCCTGGCCGAATGTTTCCACGCGGCACAGCTGCCGCCGGGGGTGGTGAACATCGTCAACGGCCGTGGCGAGGTGGTGGGGGCCGCGCTGAGCGTGCATCCGGACATTAACAAAATTTCATTTACCGGTTCGACGGCCGTCGGCAAAGCCATCGCCAAACTCGGCGTCGATACCATGAAACGGGTAACGCTCGAACTGGGCGGCAAAAGCGCCAACTTAATTCTCGACGACGCGGATTTTGAAAAAGCCATTCCCGCAGCGATACAAGCCTGCTTCATGAATAACGGTCAGGCTTGTATTGCCGGCAGCCGCTTGCTGGTGCCGGAGCATAAACTGGATCTGGTAAAACAACTGGCCAAAGCGGCCGTGGAATCGGTGGTGGTGGGCGATCCTCACCGCGCCGAAGTTTCTATCGGCCCGTTGGTCAATCAAAAACAATTCGAACGCGTGCAGCGTTATATTCAAATCGGCATTGAAGAAGGTGCAGAATTAATTACTGGTGGCATTGGAAAACCGGAAGGCCTGGAATCCGGTTATTTCGTCAAGCCGACCGCATTTATTAACGTCACCAATAATATGACGATTGCGCGCGATGAAATATTCGGCCCGGTGCTCTCTATTCTCACTTATAAAACCGAGGAAGAAGCGATACAGATTGCCAATGACACGCAATATGGTTTGCAGGCTTATGTCAGCTCCACCAACCTGGATCGCGCCAACCGGGTTGCCCCCCAATTAATCGCCGGCCGGGTGCATATTAACGGCATCCATGACGACCTGATTGCACCGTTTGGCGGTTTCAAACAGTCCGGCATCGGCCGAGAGTTCGGACCGTATGGACTGGACAGCTACCTCGAAACCAAGGCCATTCTGGGTGTGGAAGCCCAGTATTCCCGCTAATTCATGCCAGGAATTGGCACGTAAAGGCCAAAATCCGGCATGACTCGGCTCAGTAGAAGGTCAGGTCGTCGTTCGAGGCCGGGAGTGAGCGCAGCAGGCACCAGAGCTTGCTGCGCGTAACCAGATAAGCTGCCACTGGCACGATCAATATTAAGGCAAGCATTCTATTCTCCTTTTCGCACAGGTGTGCGAAATTAGATTAAAAAAATCAAGGACGGTAAGACGCGATCAAACGCTCAAATGCCTTCAGCATGTAGCGGCTGGATGGCTCTTCGCGCAGGAAACGGGTATCGTGGATTAATCCCACGATTAAACTGTAAATCTCGTACACCAATTGTCCCGGATCGGTATCCGGTTTTAATTGGCCTAATTCAATGGCCTGCAGAATAGTCCGGCGTAATGAAGCGCGCCATGCTTGCACACCTTGCTGCAAACGGTCGCGCACCGCACCGTCCAAATCGTCATATTCAAATGCACCGGCGCTGTATAAACAGGAATTATTCAAACCCTCGCCTGCGGCACGGCGCGACCAGGCATTAATCTGCGCAATTAATCGCGGCAGGCCTTTTTCCAGTTGCAGCGATGGCAGGAATATCTCCGCCGAGAAGCGCCTATCATATTCATCCAATACCGCCGATTGCAAAGCTTCCAGCGAACCGACGCGGGAAAATACCCCGCTTTTACTAATCCCGGTGCGCTTGGCCAATTCGCCCAGCGACAGCCGGCCGATGCCTTCCTCGGCCGCCATCGCCATCGCCGCTTCCAGAATGGTGGCGTAAGTGGCCTCGCTTTTTGCAGTCAACGTATCCATGCGCTGAACTTTAGCACACCTGTGCGAAATCACAAGCAAAAAAAACCGGGGCACACAGCCCCGGTTTCTGTCTCCTCCGGCCGGCTTATTTTGCCAGGCGCTTCTCGAGGTCGGCTTTCACTGCCTTCAGTTCTTCAGGCAGGTGGTAGGCCAGCTTGGTGAACAGTTCTTCGTGCAGCTTCAGTTCTTCGCGCCATGCATCCTTGTCGATCGAGGTGATGGTTTCGAATTCTTCCGGCGAGAATGGAATGCCGTCCCAGTTCAGGTCGCCGAAGCGCGGGGTGGTGCCGAAGATGTTTTCGATACCGCCAGCCGTGCCTTCGATGCGTTCCAGCATCCATTTCAGGACGCGCATATTGTCGCCGAAGCCAGGCCAGACGAAGTGGCCTTGCTCGTCGGTACGGAACCAGTTGACGCAGTAGATCTTCGGCAGGGTGGCGCCGTTGATCTTGCCCACTTTTTCACCCAGGTTCAGCCAGTGCTGGAAGTAGTCGGCCATGTTGTAGCCGATGAATGGCAGCATGGCGAACGGGTCGCGGCGCACGATGCCCATCTGGCCGGCAGCGGCGGCGGTGGTTTCCGAACCCATCGTCGCGGCCATGTAGACGCCTTCCACCCAGTTGCGGGCTTCGGTCACCAGCGGCACGGTGGTCGAACGGCGGCCGCCGAAGATGAAGGCCGAGATCGGCACGCCGGCTGGATCGTCCCAGGCCGGGTCGATCACTGGATTCTGGGTCGCAGGCACGGTGAAGCGGGCGTTCGGGTGCGCGGCCTTGGTGGTCGAGTCCGGCGTCCAGTCGTTACCTTGCCAGTCGATCAGGTGCTGCGGGGCCGGCTTGCTCAGGCCTTCCCACCACACGTCGCCGTCATCGGTCAGCGCCACGTTGGTGAAGATGGTGTTCTCGCGCAGCGAGGCCATGCAGTTGTAGTTGGTTTTTTCGTTGGTGCCAGGCGCCACGCCGAAGTAGCCGGCTTCCGGGTTGATGGCGTACAGGCGGCCATCGGCGCCCGGCTTGATCCATGCAATATCGTCGCCGATAGTGGTGATTTTCCAGCCTTTGAACGACGTTGGCGGAATCAGCATGGCGAAGTTGGTCTTGCCGCAGGCCGATGGGAAGGCCGCTGCGACGTAGTGTTTTTTGCCTTCCGGCGATTCCACGCCCAGGATCAGCATGTGTTCAGCCAGCCAACCTGCGCCAACACCTTCGCCGCTCTGGGCGTCCTGGAAGCCCATGTTCGAGGCGATACGCAGCGCGAAGCACTTCTTGCCCAGCAGCGCGTTGCCGCCGTAGCCGGAACCGAAGGACCAGATTTCGCGGGTCTCAGGGTAGTGCACGATGTACTTGGTGGAATTGCATGGCCATGCCACGTCTTTCTGGCCGGCTTTCAGCGGCGCGCCCACAGTGTGTACGCATGGCACGAATTCGCCGTCGGTGCCCAGCACGTCGTAGACGGCTTTGCCCATGCGGGTCATGGTGCGCATATTGACCGCCACATATGGCGAGTCCGACAGTTCCACACCGATGTGGGCGATCGGCGAACCCAGCGGGCCCATCGAGAACGGCACCACATACATGGTGCGGCCGACCATGCAGCCGTCGAACAGTGGATGCAGGGTGGCGCGCATTTCGGCCGGGTCCATCCAGTTGTTGGTCGGGCCGGCTTGTTCCTTGGTGGCCGAGCAGATGAAGGTGCGGTCTTCCACGCGCGCCACGTCGGTTGGATCCGAGCAGGCCAGGTAGGAGTTCGGGCGTTTTTCCTGGTTCAGCTTTTTCATGGTGCCGGCGGCAACCATTTCAGCACACAGGCGGTCATACTCTTCCTGCGAGCCGTCGCACCAGTAAATGCGGTCCGGTTTGGTCAGGGCGGCGATCTCCGCGACCCAATTGATGAGCTTTTGCTGTTTGATGTAAGCTGGGGCGTTCAAAGGTGCGACGCCACCCATCACAGGTTGGTTCATGGTACTTCTCCAATGCTAATTAAAATTCTGTGGCGGCAGGATCGTCGTCAGCTTATGGCTAGCGCTCAGAACTCCATTCGAAATGGGTCGGCGGGTGTACGGCGGTCGTGCGCGGCCCGGATCTGGTCGTCGGGCCCGTAGGTTTTGGCCGATTGTACACCCCTCAACAGGCGTTCCATACAAAAATGTAGGAGAATTGGTTGAGTAAAGTAGTAAGCTATTCGACTTGCTTCGTAACCCGTTATTTCCCTACGAAATTAACCAAAACATCGTTTATCTTTCATGAAAATCGCAATTCTTGATGATTACCAGAATGCAACTCAAAGTTTGAAGTGCTTTGAGTTGTTGGCAGACCACGAAGTAAAAGTGTTCAACAGCACTACTCGGGGGCTGGGCCAGCTGGCCATCCGGCTGGCGCCGTTCGATGCGCTGGTGTTGATCCGCGAACGCACGCATTTCAACCGTGCATTGCTTTCGAAATTGCCTAATTTGAAATTAATTTCCCAGACCGGCAAGCTGGCTGGTCATGTCGATGTCGCGGCAGCAACGGAACTCGGGATAGCGATTGCCGAAGGCGTGGGTTCGCCAACCGCGCCGGCCGAGCTGACTTGGGCGCTGATCATGGCTGCGGCGCGCAAGATCGTGCCATATGCGAACAATTTGAAGGATGGGCTGTGGCAGACGGCATCCATCAACCCGCAGTTGAACGGGTTGGGCTTTGTGCTCAAGGGCCGTACGCTGGGGATTTGGGGCTATGGCAAGATCGGCCAGACCGTGGCCGGCTTTGGGCATGCGTTCGGCATGCAAGTGATGGTCTGGGGCAGCGAAGCCAGCCGCGCCAGGGCGGTGGCGGATGGCTGCACAGCAGCGGCCTCGCGCGAGGCCTTCTTTGAGCAGGCCGATGTGCTGAGCCTGCATTTACGCCTGAACGACGCCACACGCGGCATCGTCACCGCCGACGACCTGGCGCGCATGCAGCCGAGCGCGCTGTTTGTGAATACCAGCCGCGCGGAACTGGTGCAGGCGGATGCATTAGAAGCTGCGCTGGCCAAGGGCCGGCCGGGCTATGCGGCGCTGGATGTCTACACTTCCGAGCCGTTGCCGGCAGATTCGCCGATTTTAAAGATACCGACCGTGCTGGCGACGCCACACCTGGGCTACGTCGAGCAGGACAGCTATGAGTTGTATTTCCAGCATGCGTTCCAGAACGTGGTGGATTTTGCCAACGGCGCGCCAGCCAATATCGCTAATCCGTCTGCTCTGGCACGCCGGTAAGGTTGATGCGCGGCGTGGGCATCGCATGCACCTTGCTCCACAAGCCGGCCCAGCCCGGCGGCCAGGTGATTTCCGGCCCGCTGTAGGGCGGCAGCGAGGCGCGTACCGGAATCACCGGCACCGGTGGCATGTCGGTCAGCGGGCCGCCGTCGGGACGTTGCATGTCCAGGCTGTACATATAACCGGGCAGCAAGGCATCGCACACGCTGGCAAACCACGCCGTGTGGTCTTCGTCGCGGCCCAGCGCCTGCGCCAGCCCCTGCGGATCGAACCTGGCCAGCGCGTGGATCAACTCCTCGGTGGTGGCGCCGGGCGAATCGCCCCAGCCCATCACCGGATTGCTGTTGTAGTCGGCGCCCGAGCCGTACCAGCCCTCGCGCCACGAACGCTGCATCCAGTCGCGCGGGCCGGTGAACAAATGCCAGCGCCAGTGCAGCCCGGACGGCTTGGGCCACGAGTACAGGTAGAGTTTTTGATAACCGGCCTTGTGCAGCTCGCGCACCACGGCCATCAGGCGCGCGTGCGGCATGCGGTCGGGCGGGGCGCGGCGGAACAGGATGGCTTCGCCATCGGCAAACTGCACCTCGTCGGTGGACAGATTCAAATCGAGCGTGCGCGCCTCGCTGCCGAAGCGGGCGGAGATCCAGCCGGTCAGCAAATTGACCGTCGTGATGACGCCGTAGCCACGGTGGCGGTGGAAAATAACAGTGCCGGGAGCGAGCGCTTTCATAGTCAGCAAACGAACAAAGAAACCAGTGTAGACATAGTACGCCCAAGTTTCCAGTCCCGGTGTTTAGGTTATGATGCGCATCACTACTTTCATCCTGAACTTTCATCATGACTTTGCGCATCCTCGCCACCGGCGGCACCTTCGACAAACACTACAACGAACTGAACGGCACCCTCGGCTTTGCCGACAGCCACGTGCCGGACCTGCTCAAGCGCTGCCGCCTGACCATCGATGTGGCGCTGGAACAGCTGCCGCTGATGGATTCGCTGGACATGGTGGATGCCGACCGCGAGCGCATCCTGGCCTCGTGCCGCGCGGCCGGCGAGAAAGCCATCGTCATCATCCACGGCACCGACACCATGCCGCAGACCGCACAAGTGCTGGGCCCGGCCAACCTGGGCAAGACCATCGTGCTGACCGGCGCCATGATCCCCTACGAAATCGCCAACTCCGACGCCCTGTTCAACCTCGGCTTCGCGGCCGGCGTGGCGCAGACCCTGCCGCCGGGCGTGTATGTCGCCATGAACGGCAAGATCTTCGCCTGGGACAACGTCCAGAAAAACAAAGCCGCCGGCGTGTTCCAGCCGCTGTAACAAACTTAGCGCGGCGCCGCCAGTATGCCTTGCGACGTGCTAGCCAGCAGGGCTTGCTTGCGCAGGCTGTCGTGCTCGGTGTGGGTGGCGCCGCTGAGCGGCGCGGCGGCGGTGTATTGCTGCAGCGCTGACGCCAGCTGGGCGGCGCTGCTGCCCGGTCCTTGCGCAAACCAGACGTCCGCCGCCGCGTGCGATTGGCCGTCGTCGGTGGTGTAGGTCGAGGTCAGGCCGATCAGGTTGCCATTGTCGACCGCATCGCTGTGCTGCACGTCCAGGTTCAGGCTGGCGATGCGCAGTCCGGACAAGCGCTTCAACTCGCCCGGCTGGCTGACGCCGTCCGCATCGGCATCGATCCACACCCGCAAGGCGCTGTACAGCGAATCCTTCGCATCGATCTTGCCATCGCCATTTTCATCCAGCGCGGCCAGCGCTTCGTAGCCGTTGGAGGCTGTGCTGCCGTTGGCCAGGCGTGTCGCCGAACCGAACAGCTCGCTGCCGTCGTTGATCGCGCCATCGCCGTTGCGGTCCAGCGCCAGCAAGCCGTCGCCGGAGCCGACCCAGCCGGTGGTGCGCTTGTCACCGCTGGCTGCCAGGTCGAACTGCACGCCCGCCTCCAGCCCCAGCGTGCGCACGCCGTTGCCGTCGAGATCGAGCACCAGCGGCGTCTTGAAGGTCATGGCCAATTTCTGGTCGTCGCTGAAAACCGCCTGCTGCGATGGCGTCAGCGCATAGTATTGCGTCGAACTCATCACGTGGGTTTGGGTGGTGGTCAGCTGCGCCAGCTGGGCATTGCTCAGCGACGACATCTGGAACGGCGTCAGCGCGCGGATCTGCTGCGTGCCAAGGCTGGCGATGTCGGCCGCCTCGATCGCTTTTAAATTGGCCGGGCTGAGGTCGGCAATCATGGCCGTGCTCATGGCCGCCAGCTGGGCGCCGGAGAAGGCCGCCATCTGCGCCGCCGTGAACTGGCTGGCGCTGTCGCTCGGCTTGAGCGCCGCCATTTGCGGCAAGGTCAGCGCCGACACTTGCTGCACCGTCAGCGCCAGCAATTGCTCGTCGGTCAGCGCACGGATCACACTGGTGCCGAGCACGGCGATATCGACCGCGTCCAGCACCGCCAGCTGGGCCGGACGCAGGCGCGCGATCGCCGCCGAGTTCAGCGCCGCACACTGGGCCTCGCTTAGCGCCTGCAATTGGGCGTTGCTCATGGCCGCCAGCAGGTTGCCATCCTTGGCCGCCGCATTCAGCAGGGCAGGGCTGATCACCGCCACGTCGTCCAGCGACAGGTAGGCCACTTGCGCCGCCGACAGGCTGGCCAGCTGGGCACTGCCCAGCACCGCCACCTGGTCCGCGCTGAGCGCGGCGATCTGGCTGCCTTTCAGCGCCAGCAGCTGCTGCGTTTTGAGCGCCGCCACGGCCGACAGTTTCAGCGCCCCGATGTCTTCCGCTTCCATCGCGCCGACCACGGTCAGCGGCAACGCCGCCAGCTGTGCGCCGCTCAGGGCTGCGGCCTGCTCGGCCGTCAGCGCCACGGCCTGGGCCGTGGTCAGGCCGGCAAAGGCCTTGGTGCTCAGGGCCGCCATCTGCGCCGTGCTCAGGGCCGCAATGCCCAGGCCCTTGCCGCCCAGCGCGTTCAACTGCTCGGCCGTCAGGCCGGCAATGGCCGCCACGCTGACCGCCGCCAGCGCGTCGAGGCTGAGGGCGCCGATCTCGGCCGCCGACAAGCTGCCGAACTGCACTGCCGTCAGCGCATGCACCTGGTCCGCACTCAAGGCGGTGAATTGGCTGATGCTCAGGCCGTCCAGCTGCGAGGTGCTCAAGGCCGCCACTTGCGCCGTGCCGAGGCCGGCCAGCTGCGCCGCGCTCAGGGTGTGCAAGAAGGTCGGCGACAGCGCGCTGACTTGTTTCTGGCTCAGCGCGCCGATCTGGTCGCTGCCGAAGGCCTTGATTTGCGTGATGCTCAGGAATTGCAGCGCGCTGGTGTTGATGGCGGCGATTTGCGCGCTGCCCAGCAGGTCGAAATTGGCAGCCGCGCCGCCGGCGGTCACGCCCAGCGCGGCGATCTGCGCGCCGCTCAGTGCCGCCACCGCTTGCGTGCTTAGCACGGCGATATCGGTATCGAGCGCGATCAGCGCCTGCTGCGACAGGCCGGCCACCTGGCGCGTGCCCAGCACTGCCACCTGGTCTTCGCTGAGCGCCGCCACCTGCGCCGGGCGCAGGCCGGCGATCTGCTGCGACGCCAGATTGATGATCTGGCGCGTGGTCAGGCTTTGCAGCTGATCCGCGTTCAGGCGCGCCAGCGCGCCCGTGCCCAGTCCCGAGATGGCCTGGGTGTTGAGCGCGGCCAGGCTGTCGCCGCTGAAGGCGGCAATCTTGGTGTCGCTCAGGGCGTTGACCTGGCGGCTGGACAGCACCGACACTTGCTCCGTGGTCAGGGCCGCCAGCTGGGCGGCGCTCAGCACCGCCATCTGCGCCGAGCCGAGGCCGACAATGGCGCGCGTTTGCAGCACCGCCACGTCGTCCGCTTCGATCTGGGCCAGCGCCGCCAGCGACAGCGCACCCAGCTGGCTGCTGTTCATGGCGGCCGCCTGGTCGGCGCTGAGGGCCACCGCCTGCGCGGCGGTCAGCCCGCCCAGCGTGCTGCTGCCCAGCGCGGCAAACTGGGCCGTGCTCAGGATGCCGAACTGGTCCGCCGTCAAGGCGGCCAGCTGCGACGCGGTCAAGCCCTTGATGGTGGTGACCTTGAGCGCGGCGATGTCTTCCAGGTCGAGCGCGCGCAGATCGGCATTTTCCAGCGCCGCCAACTGGGCGCTGTTGAAGGCGCCGACCTGGTCCGAGCTCAGCGCCTGTGCCTGCTGGGTGCGCAGGCCGGCCAGCGCACTGGTGCGCAGCGCGGCGATTTGCGCCGTGCTCAGGGCCCAGATGGCGGTGTCGCCGCTGCCATAAGGATCGTTGCCCAGCACGCTCAACTGCGCCGCACTGAGCGCGGCAATCACGGCCGGCTTCAGCGCCGCCAGGTTGTCGGTGTTGAGGGCGGCGATTTCGCGCAGCGACAGGCCGGCCAGTTGCGCCGAACTGAGCGCGGCGATCTGCGCCGACTGCAGGTTGAACATCTGGTCGCTGTTGAGCGCGTTGAGCTGCTTGGTGCTGAGCGCCGCAATCTGGCGCGTGCTGAGCGCCGCCACCTGGTCGGTGCTGAGCGCGGCCAGCACGCGCTCCGACAGGCCGGCAATCACGCTGGTGTTGAGCACCGGGATATCGTTCAACTGCAAGCCTTGCACGGCGTCCGAGTTGAGCGCCGAGAACTGCGCCGAGGTCAGCGCCGCCAGCTGGGCGCTGACCAGGCTGGCCACCTGGTCGCTGCTGAACACCGCCACCTGGCGCGTGCTCAAGGTCGCCAGGGTGGCGGCACGCAGCGCGGCCAGGTCGGCCGTTTCCAGCGCCGCGATATCGGCCGTGCTGAAGGCGCCCAGCTGCATGCTGCTCAGCGAGGCCGCCTGCGCGGTGCTCAGCGCAATGATCTGGTCGACGGTGAGGGCGGCGATGGCGCGCGTGCCCAGCACGCTGAGCTGGGTGGTGCTCAGCGTGCCGAACAGGCTGCCGGCCGGGTCGGCGCCGAGCGCCGCCAGCTGCGCCGTGCTCAGCGCCACCAGCATGGCCGTGCTCAGCGCGCGCATGCCGTCGCTGCCGATGGCGGCCACGTCCTCCGGCGCCAGGCCGGGCAGGTTGCGCGTGGTCAGGCCGGCGATCTGGCGCGTGCCCAGCGTGGCCAGTTGGTCCGGCGCCAGCGCGTCCAGCTGCTGGCTGCTGAACACTGCGAATTGTTGCGAGCTCAGGCTATTGAGCTGGTTCGAATTGAGCGCCGCGATCATGTCGGGCGACAGGCTGGCCAGGAATGCCGGGCCCAGCGCGGCCAGGCTGTCGCTGCCAAAGCCGGCCACCGCCTCGCTCGGCAAAGCGGCCAGCTGGCGGCTGTTGAGCACGTTGAATTGCGCCGGCGTCATCGCCGCCAGCTGGTCACTGTTGAGGGCGGCGATTTGCTGCGTGCTCAGCGCGGCGATGGCGGCGGTGCGCAGGGCGGCAAAGTCGACCGCTTCCATCGCGGCCAGCGCTTCCACCCGCAAGGCGCGGGCCTGGTCGCTGCTCAGCGCCGCCACCTGGCTGGTGCTCAGGGCGATCACTTCATCACTGCTCAGGCCAGCCAGGGTGTTGGTGCGCAGCGCCGCGATCTGGCGCGTGCTCAGCGCCTGAATGTCCATGTCCAGCGCCGTCAGTTGCGCCGAACTGAGCGCGGCAATCGCGCTGGTGCTGAGCGCGGCAATGCCGGCGCTGGTGATGGCGGCCACGGCGTCGAGGCTCAGGCTGGCCAGTTGCTGCGCGCCCAGCGCGCCGATCTGCGCCGAGCCCAAGCTGGCGATCTGGTCGATGGTCAGCGCATTCAGCTGTCGCGAGCTCAGCACGCTCATCTGGCGGGTGCTCAGTCCGGCCAATTGTTCGGTGGCCAGCACCATCAGGGTGTCGGTCGCGATGGCGGCCACGGTGGCGGTCGACAGTGCGCCGAGGTCCTGGCTCTGCAAGCCCATCAGGGCCGGATAGTTGAGGGCGGCGAACTGCTTGCTGCTCAACACGCTCGCTTGCAGCGTGCTTAGCGCCGTCACCTGATCGGCATTGAGCAGCGCCATTGGCAAAGCGCCGAGGCTGGCGATCACGCTGGTGCTGAGCGCGGCCAGGTCGGCCGTTTCCAGCACCGGGATCAGCTTGGTCGACATCACGGCCATCTGGCTGCTGTTCAATGCGGCCGCCTGCGCCGTGCTGAGGGCAACGATCTGGTCGGTGGTGATGCCGCTCAGCGCGCGCGTGGTCAGGGCGGCGATTTGCGCGGTGCTGAGCACGCCGAACAGGCTGCCGCCGGCGTCCGCGCCAAGCGCCGCCAGCTGGCTGGAATTGAGCACGCCGATGGCGGCGGTGCCAAGCGCGCGCATGGCGCTGCTGCCCAACACGCTGATGTCGTCGCTGCCCAGCGCGGCCGCCTGCAGCGCGCCGAGGCCGATCAGTTGCCGCGTGCTCAGCGCAGCGATCTGGGTGGTGGTGAAGGCGTTGATCTGGGCGCTGCTCATCACCGCCAGGTGGCGCGAGCCGATGCCGGCCAGCTGCGCCGTGCTCAGCGCCCACAACAGCTGCGGGTTCAGCAGCGGCACCGCGCTGGTGGTCAGCGCGGCCAGGTCGGCGCTGGACAGGCCAGCCAGGGTGTCGCTGCTGAGCGCGGCCAGCTGGCGGCTGCTCAGCACGCCAACCTGGGCCGGGCTGAAGGCGGCCAGCTGGGCGCTGCTCAACACCGCCATCTGTCTGGTCGACAAGGCCGCGATCACCTGGGTCTTGAACGCGCCGAAGTCGGCCGCCTGCAAGGCTTGCACCGCCGCGGTGGACAAGGCGGTAATCTGCTCGCTGCTCAGGGCGGCGGCCTGGCGGCTGGTCAGCAGCGCGGCCTGGCCGGCGTTCAGGGCCGCCAGCGTGGCGCTGCGCAGCGCCGCGACCTGGGCCGTGGTCAAGCTGGCGATGGCGCTGTAGTCGTCGCCGCCCAGCACGCTGAACTGCTTCGAGCTCAGCGCGGCAATCGCGGCCGTGTTCAGGAACGGCAGGTCGCCGCCGTCCAGCGCGAGCACGTCTTCGGTGGCTAGCCCGGCGATCTGGCGCGAACCAAGCACGTTCAGTTGCGCGGTGCGCAGGTTGGCGATCTGGTCGCTATTGAGCGCGACAAACTGGACGCTGCTCAGGGCGCTGATCTGCTGGGTGGTGAAGGCGCGGATCTGGTCGGTGTTGAGCTGCGCCAGCACCGCCGTCGCCAGCTGCGCCACCGCGCTGCTGCTCAGGGCCGCCAGGTCGGCGGTCGGCAAGCCGGTCAGCGCGTCGCTGTTCAGGGCCGCCACCTGGCGGGTGCTCAGCGCGGCAAACTGGGCGGTGGTGAAACCAGCCAGCTGGCCGGCCGACAGCAGCCCGATCTGGCGCGTCGACAGGCCGGCAATGGTGGCGGTTTTCATGGCGCCGATGTCTTCGGCTTCGAGCTGGGTGAAGTTGTCCGAGGCCAGCGCCGCCAGCTGCGCCGAGCTCAGCGTGGCGGCCTGGCGCGTGGTCAGGGCCACCGCCTGGTCGGCGGTCAGGGCGGCGATTTGTTTGCTGGACAGCGCCGCGATCGATTGCGTGCTCAGCGCGGCAAAGCCGTCGACGCTGATGGCCTGGATATCGTCGCTGGACAGGGCCGCGATCTGGCGGCTGGCCAGCGCGGCCAGCTGCTGGGTCAGCATGACGCCGAAATCGGACGCATCGAGCGCGGCGATGTTGGCGGTGCTCAGCGCGGCCAGGTCGGCCGTTTCAAACGCCACGATGATGCCCGGCGTCAGGCTGGTCAGGTTGGTGAAGGCGGCGGTGCCGAGCGCGGCCACCTGCGCCGTGGTCAGCGCCACGATCTGGTCGGAACTCAGCGCGCCCATCAGCGCCGGCACGGCGGCGCCGGCCGCATTGAGCACGGCCGGCTTGAGCGCGGCCACGTCCTGGGTGGTCATGGCGGTGAAGTTGGTGGGCACCAGCGCCGCCAGCTGCTTGCTGCTGAATGCTGCCACCTGATCGGTGCGCAGGGCCGCCACCTGCTCCGGGAGCAAGTCGAGGATGTCGTCGGTGCTCCAGGCGGCAATCGTCGCAACGGACAAGTTGGCGATATCCTGGGTGCTCAATCCGATCGGCCCGCTCATAGAAATTCCTCTTTTGCTAAGACTTTTCACTATAGCAGAGATTGCCTTAATTTCCACATGGCAACGGTGAATTTTTATGCCGGGCGCCACAAAGAAAATGCCGCGAAATCAACGACTTCGCGGCATTTTTAATTGAACGGCAAGGGATGGGGATTACGCCTTGGCTTCGCCGCCCAGCGCTTCCACCACGTCGGCCATCAGCTTGGCCAGTTCGCCGGTCATCAGCATGAAATCGCCGTCGAAGCGCTCGTCGTCGTTGCGCACGCCGGCGTCTTTTTCATCGAGCACGTCCAGCGGCTTGATGCCCTTGATGGCCAGCTGTTCGGTCAGCACGAAGGAAATCTTGCTGTCCCAGGTCATGGCCAGGCGGGTGCACTGCTTGCCGGCGGCGATGTGGCGGCGCACTTCTTCCGGATCCAGCGAGTGCTTGACGTAACGCACCGCCGCCTTGCTCTCGCCGGTGGCGCGCAGTTCGGTGTCCATGTCGACCGTGAAGCCGGCCGGCGCTTCGTCGGTCTGCAGCCATTCGGTCATCACGCCGACCGGCGAGCGCTGCACGCGCAGGCTTTCCAGCGGCAGCTTGTCGACCGCCTTCAGCAGCAGCTTGATGACTTCGTCGGCCTTGGCCGGGCTGGCGGCATCGACCACCAGCCAGCCGTTGACCGGGTCGATCCAGGTCCAGACGTTGGAGCGGATCGAGAAGGCGCGCGGCAGCAGTTCGTCGGCCACGCGTTCCTTCAGTTCCTTCATCGCCTTCTTGCCCGGCGCGAAGCCCTGGGCTTCTTCCATCTCGGCGGCGCGGGCCTTGGCGACCTGGTTGATGACGCTGTTCGGCAGCAGTTTTTTCTCGGTGCCCAGCACGATCAGCATTTGCTTGTTGACCACGTGCACCAGGCCGCCGTTCGGGCGCGGCTTGTCCCAGCCCTGGCGCAGCAATTCATTGCTGCTGGCCGGGGTGAACGCCTGGCTGGCGAGCGCGTCTTCGAGTTGTTCGGGGGTGTAGGCCCAAGGGGCCGGCAGACGGTAAATCTGTAGATTCTTGAACCACATAAAGTTGACAGGCCTTGTTTCGGAATTGGCAAAGGAGCGCCATTTTACACGCTAATCAAGGCGCAACCAGCGGGATGGTGACGTCAAACCGCGCCCCCGCCCCCGGCGCACTGGTCAGCTCCAGTGTGCCGCCCAAAATCTGGTAGACGATGTTGTGGGCAATATGCAACCCCAGCCCGCTGCCGCCCTGTCCCAGCCGCGTGGTGTAGAACGGTTCGAACACGTGGCTGTGCAATTCCGGCGCGATGCCCTTGCCGCCGTCGATCACGGAAATCGTCACCTTGTCGGCGCTGGCGGCCCAGGCGCGCAAGGTAATCACGCCACCATTGCCGTCCAGCCCGTGCTTGGCGGCGTTCTCGATCAGGTTGGTGATGACCTGCCCCAGCGGACCGGGGAAGCTGTCGAGCTCCAGCCCGTCCGGCACATACTGCACCACCTGGCAGTTGGCGCGCTTCAGCATCGGCTGCAAGGTCATCTGCGTTTCATGCACCACCTGGTGCAGCAGGAAGCGGCGCCGCTGCGAGCTGGCGCGGTCGGCCGCCACCTGCTTGAAACTGCTCATCAGCTCGGCCGCGCGCTGCAGGTTGCGCATCGCCAGGTCGGCGCCCACTTCCACCGAGTGCAGGAACTCCTCCAGCACCGAGCGCTTGATGCCCTCCTGCATCTTGCCACGGAACGTGCGTAAATCGTCGCTCAGCGTGCTGACCGCCATCAGGCCGTTGCCGACCGGCGTGTTGAGCTCGTGCGAGACACCGGCCACCAGCGAGCCCAGCGCCGCCATCTTTTCCGCCTTGACGATCTCGGCCTGGGTGTTTTTCACGATATCGCGGATCGCTTGCAGCAGCCGTCCCGCCTCGCCGCGCGCATCGGCGCGGATCTGCTGGCTCCAGTCGCCGCCGGCCACGCGCTGGGTGATCTTCAGCGCGTCCAGGATGGGCTCGGCAATGCTGCGGCGCACGGTGTTGAAGATCAGGATGAACACCACCACGATCAGGGCAAACATGGCCACCAGCGACCACGCCATCCGCTGCACCTGCTCGCGCGCGTCGCGTTCGTCGTCGGCATTGCGCTGGCGCGCCAGCTCCACCACCCGCTCGATCACGGCGCGCTGCTTTTCGTAGGTCGCTGCCAGCCGCGCCAGCGCGCGCCGGGCCTGCACCGCCTCGCCGTCGCGCAGGGCCGGCACCAGTTGTTCGAAGGCGGTTTTGTAGAACGACTGCGCCAGCGTATGCGATTGCGTCAGGAAGCGGACTTCCAGTTCGCCGCTCAAGCCCTGGCGCCGCCAGTACTGGTAGCGCTGCTGGTAGGTCTGCTCAGCGGCCTGCAGCCGTTGCAGCAGCGGCTGCGCATGCACCGGGTCGGCGTCCATCAACTGCAGCGCGATCAGGTAGGACTCCACCAGGTAGGCCGGCGGCGGCAGGATGTCGGCCACCAGATCCTGTCCCTGCATGATGCGTTCATAGATCGGCCCGTTGACGCGGATTTCCGCCAGCGTGCGGTAGACGATGGCCCCGCACAAGGCAAAGCAGGCAAGCGAGACCACCAGCAGCAGGCGGAAGCGTTGTTGGATACTGAGGTGCTCCAGCATATCTGTGACTCCAGGCGAACGATGCTGCTAGCAATATACAACGGTTTCAGGCGAATAAATCGCCCTGCACCGGCACACGCCGCGCGACTGTTGCGCCGGGCGCTTCCAGCGTGCTGGCGCGCACCCCGAGCAGGCGCAGCTTGCGTTGCAGCGGCACCCGCTTCAGGCATTCGCGCGCGGCCTGCAGGATGGCGCCGGCGTCGGCCACCGGCTGCGGCAAGGTGACGTTGCGGCTGACGATCTGAAAGTCGTCGTAGCGCAGCTTGATGCTGATGGTGCGGCTGACATAACCCTTGCGTTTGAGGTCGTCCGCGAGACGATCGCACAGCGTGGTCAGGATGCCGGACAAGGTCTCGCGGTCCTGGCGCGCATGCAGGTCGCGCTCGAAGGTGGTTTCGCGCGAGATGGATTTGCTTTCGCGGCTGGTGGAAATGCCACGCTCATCGATGCCATGCGCGGCGCGCGCCAGCCAGGCGGCGTAGTGCGCGCCGAAATAATCCTGCAACAGGCCGGCGTCGGCCTGCGCCAGTTGGCCGATGGTCTCGATACCGAGCGACGCCAGCTTGGCGGTGGCCTTGGGCCCGATGCCATTCACCTTGCGCACATTGAGCGGCCAGATGCGCTCAGGAATTTCATCCATGCCCAGCACCGTCAGGCCGTTCGGCTTGTCCAGGTCCGAGCAGATCTTCGACAACAGCTTGTTGGGCGTGACGCCGATCGAACAGGTCAGCCCGGTGGCGTCCTGCACCGCCTGCTTGATGCGCGCGGCCAGCGCATGCGTTTCGCCCTCCACGGCGGTCAGGTCGACAAAGATTTCATCGATGCCACGGTCTTCGATATCGGGCGCGATGCAGGCCACCGCTTCCTTGAACAGGCGCGAGTAGTGACGGTAGGCGTCGAAATTGGCGGGCAGCAGGATGGCGTCCGGCGCCAGCTTGGCCGCCTTCATCATGCCCATCGCCGACCCCACGCCAAAGGCGCGCGCCTCGTAGGTGGCGGTGGTGATCACGCCACGCCCGACATAATCGCGCAGGCGCTTGAAGACATAGGCCCCGTCGGCGCGCTGCTCGGGCGCATAGCCGCGTCCGCCGATCACCACCGGCTGGCCGCGCAGCTGCGGATAGCGCAGCAGCTCGACCGATGCGAAAAACGCATCCATGTCGATGTGGGCAATGCGGCGGTCGGCGTCGGCCATGATGCAGGAATAATACTGTGAATAAACACAGTATCGCCCGAAACCTGCGATCCCGCAAGCCGGGGAGCCAGCCACGGCCACCGGCCACAGCCGCTAGCCGCGCCGCACCGCCGTCACCACCAGCAGCGCGCCAGCCGCCAGGCTGGCGGCGATCAGGTAGATGCCGCTGGCGGTGCTGCCGGTGGCGTCGCGGATCGCGCCCACCAGGTAGGGCGCGACAAAGCCGGCCAGGTTGCCGATGGAATTGATCATCGCAATCCCGGCGGCCGCCGCCGCGCCGCCCAGCATGGCGGTCGGCAAGCTCCAGAAAATCGGGAAGGTGCTGAGGATGCCGGCCGTGGCCACGCTCAGCGCCGCCAGCGCGATCACGGTATTGTCGCTGTAGACGGTGGCGGCCGCCAGTCCCAGCGCGCCGGCCAGCGCGGCGGCGGCCGTGTGCCAGCGCCGCTCGCCCGTGCGGTCCGAGTGGCGCGCCGCCAGCACCATCGTCAGCGCCGCCACGCCGTAGGGAACGGCCGACAGCAGGCCGATATCGAACACATCGGTCACGCCGCTGTTCTTGATCAGCTGCGGCAGCCAGAAGCTGACGCCGTACAAGCCCATCACGCACAGGAAGTACACCAGCGCCAGCAGCCACACCCTGGCGCTGCCGAACAGGCGGGCCAGCGGCAGCTGCTGTTGCTGGCTGCGCTCGGCGGCCAGTTCGCGTTCCAGCGCCTGCTTGTCGTCCTCGCCGAGCCAGCGCGCGGCGCGGATGCCGTCATCGAGATAGAACAGGGTCCACACGCCCAGCAGCACCGAGGGCAGGCCTTCCAGCAGGAACAGCCACTGCCAGCCGGCCCAGCCGTTGAGGCCGGCGAACGCCGTCATGATCCAGCCCGACAGCGGCCCGCCCACCACGCCGGCCACCGCCACCCCGCTCATGAACAGCGCCACCATGCGTGCCCGCCGCTGCGCCGGATACCAGTAGGTCAGGTACAGGATGATGCCGGGGAAGAAGCCGGCCTCGGCCACGCCGAGCAGGAAGCGCAGCACGTAAAAGCTGGCCGCGCTGGTGGCAAACATCAGCGCCGAGGAAATCAGGCCCCAGCTGATCATGATGCGGGCGATCCAGATGCGCGCGCCGGTGCGCGTCATCAGCAGGTTGGACGGCACCTCGAACAGGAAATAGCCGAGGAAGAAGATACCGGCCCCGGCGCCATACACGGCGTCGCTGAATTGCAGGTCGGCCTGCATCTGCAGTTTGGCGAAGCCGACATTGACGCGGTCCAGATAGGCAGCAACGAAGCACAGGAACAGGAAAGGCATGAGGCGCCGGCTGACGCGGCTGTACAGTTGATCAAGATTGTTATTCATGAATTTTCTAAATTATTTTCAAAAACCCTTGCGGAAGTGAATTAGCCTCCTATAGAATACGGCCTCGTTCAGCAGTTGTAGCAGTTAAATGAAACAACACTGACAAGTTTTCTGGGTGCTTAGCTCAGTTGGTAGAGCGGCGCCCTTACAAGGCGTAGGTCGGGAGTTCGAGCCTCTCAGCACCCACCAGCAAAACTTAGCAGAACGAATTGGAGCGGTAGTTCAGTTGGTTAGAATACCGGCCTGTCACGCCGGGGGTCGCGGGTTCGAGCCCCGTCCGCTCCGCCAATATTCAGAAGAAGGCCCGATGTTCGCATCGGGCCTTTTTCATTTGGTAACTGTGCTTTCTGAGCAACAGATGCACAGCAGCAGCACAAAACCGGCGACAATATCCCCCTGCCCATCCCCGTCCCGGAGTTCCCCTTGATTTTCGGTTTCCTCAAATCGCCCGAGATGTCGCCGCGTTTGCTGCGCCTGAAAGAATCGGCCCTGTTCTCGTCGCTGACGCCGCTCGAGCTGAAAATCGTGGACGGCCTGATGCACGAACGCCGCTACCTGGCCGATGAAATCATCTTCGACGAAGGCGAGGAAGGCCAGGCCCTGTACCTGGTGATGTCGGGCCGCGTCATCATCAGCCGCCAGCTCGATGCGGGACGCGAAGTGGTGGCCGAACTGTCGGCCGGCTCCTTCTTCGGCGACCTGGCCCTGCTCGACAACTCGCCGCGCAACGCCCAGACCCGCGCGCTCGACAACTGCGAACTGGCGGTGTTCTTCCGCGCCGACTTCATGGGCCTGATGGAAACCGATCCCGTGATCGGCTACAAAATCTCGCTGGCCCTGGCGCGCCACATCGGCCGCCGCCTGCGCGACTGGATGACCGGCAAACCACAAATCGAGGCGCTATGAATCTGCTGCCGTCCCAACAGCGCGGCGGGCCGGTGGTATGGAGCGGCATCATCGCCGCCACCTGCGTGCTGCTGTTCCTGTTGCAGCAGATGCTGTTCCTGGCGATTCCATTTTTGCTCGGCATCGTGCTGTACTACATCCTGCAACCACCGGCGCAGCGCCTGGTGCGCATGGGCTTCAGCCAGAACGCCGCCACGCTGCTGGTCGGCGCGGTGTTCCTGCTGATCGTGGCGCTGGCTGTGATGACGGCGGTGTTCTGGAAATCCTCGCCCGAGACTTCGTGGCAAGACATGATGGGCACCTACCTGCAAGGCGGGCTGGACTTCATTCGTCACACGCTGACCGCGCTGGAAGAACAATTCCCCATCCTGCGCCAGGTACAGTTGGCCGAGACCATCAACCAGCGCATGAGCGCGTTCACGGGCGACTTCATCCAGTCGCACCTGACCGACATCCTGGTGTCGACAGCGGCGTGGCTGCCGTCGCTGCTGCTGGCGCCGTTCCTGACCTTCTTCTTTTTGCGCGACGGCCTGCGTTTTAAAAAGTTTTTGGCGCGCGCCGTGCCAAACGCCTTTTTCGAGCGCACCCTGTGTCTGCTGCATGAAGTCGACCAGACCGCGCACCGCTACTTCCAGGGCCTGATCCGCCTGACCATGCTCGACACCGTGGTGCTGGCGTTCGGCCTGTGGGCGATCGGCGTGTCATCGCCGCTGGTGCTGGGCTTGATCGCGGCGGTGCTGGCGTGGGTGCCGTACGTGGGCTCGATCGTCGGCTGCGTGCTGGTGGTGATGGTGGCCTCGACCGACGCGCCGGCCGATCCGTCGGTGGCCTACCTGGCGATTGGTGTGTTCATCTGCGTGCGCCTGCTGGACGATTTCGTGTTCATGCCGCTGACGCTGGGCCGCAGCCTGCACATCCACCCGCTGATCACCGTGCTGATGATCTTCATCGGCGGTTCGGTGGCCGGGGTGGCGGGGCTGATGCTGGTGCTGCCGCTGCTGGGCGTGGTGATGGTGATTGGCGAAACGCTGGGTCGCCTGATCACCGACCCGCGCCTGCGCGCGCGCCATCGCAACGCAATGGACCTGCGCGCCAAACAAGCCAGCTACGACCTGAGCTCCTGAGATTTACAGCATATCGTCAGCAATGCCGATGGCGTCCTGCGCGCTGTCGCATAAACGCTCCGACTGCGCGAGAGCGAATTCCGCAATCGCACGTGTCAATTCGCGTTCGCCATCCTGGTAGAGATCGACTGTCGCCAATGCCAACGCATGCTTTCGTACACCATCGCGCAAGCGCCTGCATTCGCGCAGCAGCAATTGGCGATCAATCGCACACGACTGGGCAAAGTCCGCCAAGTCGAACGCCCTGACCTGGTCCAAATGGAACTGGTCGCCAAATGCCATTGCCAGCTCATGCGAAAACTGCGGGTATGGCACCACGCTCACCAGGTCATACCAAGGCGCCGCTTGCAAGCCGGCGCGATGCACGAAAAACGAAAAGTTCTTTCCATGTGCATCGCTATTGCCGATCACCAGCTGGAACAAGGCCCAGCGCAGCATCGCCAACTTATCGACTGCTTTACGATAGCCGAATTCCAACAGGCCAAACAGCACGGGAAAACCAACGCCTTCCCGATAGAGCGCCGCATCTCCCTTATTCCCGACATTGCGCTCGTATTTAAAATTCACGGGCATATCGGCTGCCTGGCAAGCATCAATGATATGTTTGCGCACCACCGGGATTTCTGCCCCCGGCACAATGGCCCTGTCAAATCGGGTGATCACCAGCACAGGTCGTGGCGTGCGAAGAATTGCCACTTGCGCGGCCGGCAGCCCCATCTCCCTGGCAAGGGTCATGCAGAAATGTTCGTTGGCCACCATGAAAGGCAAGCGCACCTCGGTAGGCTGTGGTTTCAGTATGTGCGTTGAGGCGAGCGGGAAATCCGGAAGATACATCCGCGCACCGTCTTCGGGCTTACCGTCGAAATACACCAGCAGCTTGTCTTGATAGCCTGCCACCGACATGCGCATTTTGCCGTCCCATTCAATCAAAGGACGTTTGTCGCGCTCGGATATGCGCTGATCCAGTTCCTCAATTGAAATCTGTCGCCGATCATTCACTGCCTGTTCGGCGGTGCCATCTGCCCCTTGTGGCAAGAAGCGGCAGGCACCCGTGGTTTCCGCTCCCAAAGCGCGGATCAAGCCAAAAACATTACTCTTTGCGACGCCCTGGCTCGATGCGACGATATCCAGCGCCTGGCCTTCTGGCAGTAAATTCTCAAGAAAGCGCCGTACCGTAGTGGAAGGTATGTCCTTGTCCATAGACATCGCTGGCGATAGCGGAAAAGCGTCCGGGTCCGATCGCCAATCATCGGTGTAGCGCAGCGACCATTTTTCCTCTGCAGGCAAATATTCAATGTCTGCAATCAGACGCTTGCCCATCCACAGGCTCAGCAAGTAAGCGGACTGAGTCATACATTGTCTCGAGGGAGATTTTTGAGGAAGTCATGATCTTTAGGCGCAATGATCAGCGCCAGTCCCAATCCATCTAACACCGCAAGCAACTTATCGGTGCGCACACCGCCAGCACCATTCTCAAGACGCGACAGTAGGTCGACAGAGACGCCATTTAACGCCGCAGCATCATCGATCCTTAACCCTTGCTTTTTGCGATGGGCGCGTACCTGCCGCCCAATATCAGCGGTATCCCTCACCATTTGAATCACAGGGAGCATGGCGTTGGTCAACTCAATCATTTCGGACTTTCGGAAATTTTTATCCTTCAATCAGTATATATGACTAATTTCTGATTTTCCGATATTTTCCATTGAGCGCAACAGATACTCAATTATTTCCGTAATTCCGAAATAAAAAAGCCCAAAAGTTGTTGCCAACTTTTGGGCTTGGGCGGGAGGCTGGGTCGCTTACGCAGTCAGCGCTTGCTTAACGGCGGCTTCCTCCACCACTTCGGTGTCATCCGAACGGATCAGGTGGTCGAAGGCGGACAGCGCCGCTTTCGCGCCTTCGCCGGTGGCGATGATGATTTGCTTGTACGGCACCGTGGTGACGTCGCCGGCGGCAAACACGCCCGGCAATGAGGTCTGGCCGCGTGCATCAACTTCAATCTCGCCGTGGCGCGACAGGGCTACCGTGCCTTTCAGCCATTCGGTGTTCGGCACCAGGCCGATCTGCACGAACACGCCTTCCAGCTCCACCTTGTGCGAGACGTTGGTGTTGCGGTCGGTGTAGCTCAGCGCATTTACTTTCTTGCCGTCGCCGTGGATCTCGGTGGTTTGCGCCGAAGTAATCACGGTCACGTTGGCCAGGCTGCGCAGCTTGCGCTGCAGGACCGCGTCAGCGCGCAGTTCGGCGCCGAATTCAATCAGCGTCACGTGCTGCACCAGGCCGGCCAGGTCGATTGCCGCTTCCACGCCGGAGTTGCCGCCGCCAATTACCGATACGCGCTTGCCCTTGAACAGCGGACCATCGCAGTGCGGGCAGTAAGCCACGCCGTGGTTGCGGTATTCCTGCTCGCCCGGCACGTTGATTTCGCGCCAGCGGGCGCCGGTCGCCAGGATCACCGACTTGGCTTTCAGCACCGCGCCGGAGGCGGTCTGCACTTCAATCTGCTTGCCAACCTGCACCAGCTTGTTGGCGCGCTGGGTGTTCATGATGTCGACGTCGTATTCCTTGACGTGCTGCTCCAGGGCGATGGCGAATTTCGGGCCTTCGGTCTCTTTCACCGAAATGAAGTTCTCGATCGCCAGCGTATCCAGCACCTGGCCGCCGAAGCGGTCGGCCAGCACGCCGGTGCGAATGCCTTTGCGGGCGGCGTAGATGGCCGCTGCCGCGCCGGCAGGACCACCGCCGACCACCAGCACATCGAACACGTCTTTCTTGCTCAGCTCAGCAGCAGCACGCACGCTGGCATTGGTGTCCAGCTTGGCGAGGATTTCCTCGACCGAGGTGCGGCCCTGGCCGAAGTGCTGGCCGTTCAGGAACATCATCGGCACAGCCATGATCTGGCGCTCTTCGACTTCCTTGGCGAACAGGCCGCCATCAATGGTGGTCACTTTGATGCGTGGGTTGATCACCGACATGGCGTTCAGCGCCTGCACCACGTCCGGGCAATTGTGGCAGGTCAGCGACATGAAGGTTTCGAACTCGAAATCGCCTTCGAGATTGCGGATTTGTTCGATGACGGCTTCGTCAAATTTGATGGTGTGGCCGCCCACTTGCAGCAGCGCCAGCACCAGCGAGGTGAATTCGTGGCCCATCGGGATGGCGGCGAAACGCACGCCGATATCGGAGCCTGCACGGTTGATGCTGAACGACGGGGTACGCACGCCAGCTTCGGTGCGCTCCACCAGCGAGATCTTGTCGCTCAACTCGGCAATTTCGAGGAGCAGTTCTTTCATCTCGCGGGCTTTGGCGCTGTCATCAAGAGAGGCGACCAGCTCCAGTGGGTGCACCACTTTTTCCAGGTAGGCTTTCAGCTGGGTTTTGAGGGTAGCGTCTAACATGATTTTCTTCCTTTTCACAAATATTTAGGCGTATGCCGGGCCGGACGCCCGGTCCGGCATCGCGGTAACTACTTGTTTGCTGCTTTGTTGCTCAAGACCTGAAACTTAGATCTTGCCAACCAGGTCCAGCGATGGGGTCAGGGTAGCTGCACCCTCGGTCCATTTCGCTGGGCACACTTGGCCTGGGTGCTCGGCAACGTATTTAGCTGCTTTGACTTTGCGCAGCAGTTCCGAAGCGTCGCGGCCGATGCCGTTGTCGTGCACTTCCAGCACTTTGATGAAGCCTTCTGGATTGATGACGAAGGTGCCGCGCAGCGCCAGGCCTTCTTCTTCGATCATCACTTCGAAGTTACGCGACAGGGTGCCGGTTGGGTCGCCGATCAGTGGGTAGTTCACTTTCTTGATCGCGTCCGAGGTGTCGTGCCATGCTTTGTGCGCGAAGTGGGTGTCGGTCGACACGCCGTACACTTCCACGCCCAGTTTGGCGAATTCAGGTTGTTGCTCGGCCAGGTCTTCCAGTTCGGTTGGGCACACGAAGGTGAAGTCGGCTGGGTAGAACATCAGAACGGACCACTTGCCTTTCAGGGTTTCGTTGCTCACGTCGATGAATTTACCTGCGTGATAAGCGGTGGCCTTGAATGGTTTGATTTGGGTATTGATCAGGGACATTGTGGTTTCCTCGTTGGGTTGTGAATCATTGAGACGCCAGTTTAAGGGCTTTTACCCTATTTGCAAAATTGATTGTTCCAATAGTTTCAATTGGATTTGACTATCGACTCTGCAGACGGCATAGCATTATCCCGCAGGAAGGCGTCGAACTGGGCGGCCGGCATGGGTTTGGCGAACAGGTAGCCCTGGCCGTAGTCGCAGCCGGCGGCGGCCAGCAGCGCGCGCTGTTCCGGCGTTTCCACGCCCTCGGCGATGACCTTCAGCTCCAGCTTGTGCGCCATCACGATGATGGCCTCCGACAAGGCCATGTCGCTGGAATCGGGCGCCAGGTTGCGGGTGAAGGAGCGGTCGATTTTCAAATAATCGATGTCGAACTTTTTCAGGTAGGACAACGAGGAGTAGCCGGTGCCAAAATCATCCAGCGCCACCTGGATGCCGGCGTCGCGCAGCTGCAGCAGGCGGTTGCTGACCGCGTTGCTGGCGTCCAGCAGCAAGCCTTCGGTGATTTCCACCACCAGCGACTGGCCCGGCAATTCCAGCGCCTGCAAGTGCTGCAGCCAGCTATCGTCGGAGCTGCCCTCGCGCTGGAATTCCAGCGGCGACTGGTTCAGGCTGACCTGGAAATCCGGATGGCAGCACTGCCGCCACTGCTGCACCCAGCGCGCCGCTTCGCGGAACACCCATTCGCCGATCTCGACGATCAGCCCGCTCGACTCGGCCAGCGGGATGAATTCCAGCGGACTGACCACGCCGCGCTGCGGATGGTTCCAGCGGATCAGGGCCTCGGCCTTGTGGATGGCGCCGCTCTCAAGGTGCACGATGGGCTGGAAGTACAGCTCGAACTGGTTGCCCTTGAGCGCGCCGCGCAAGTCGTTGGTCAGGCGCATGCGGCTCAGCGCCGCCACCTGCAGGGTCGGCGTGAAATAGCTGTAGCGGTTGCGCCCCGCGCCCTTGGCCGCGTACATGGCCTGGTCGGCGTGCTTGAGCAGGCTGTCGATATCGATCGCATCGTCCGGGTACAGGGTGATGCCGATGCTGGCCGAGACAAACGCCTGCTCCGCCCCCAGTTCGAACGGCTGCAGCAGCCGGCGCAGGATGTCCTGGGCGATGCGTTCCACATCCTCGGCCTGCTCCAGCTCGCACAGGATGACGGTGAACTCGTCGCCGCCCAGCCGCGCCACCGTGTCCGACTTGCGCACGCAGGCGCTGATGCGGCGCGCCGCGTCCACCAGCAGCACGTCGCCCTGCTGGTGGCCCAGCGTGTCGTTGACTTCCTTGAAGTGGTCGAGGTCGATGAACAGCACGGCGATGCGCGTTTTGTCGCGCTGGCTCTTCAGGATTTCGTGGCCGAGCCGGTCCATGAACATGCGCCGGTTGGGCAGATGGGTCAGGGCGTCGAAATTGGCCTGCTGCCAGATCAGCTGCTCGCTCTGCTTCTTGGCGGTCACATCCTCGATCATGCACAGGTGGTGCGGGTGGCTGCCGGCCTCGGTATCGATGGCGTTGACCGAGACATCGATCCACGCCACGCTGCCGTCCGGCCGGAACAGGCGGCTGAGCGCCTTGAAGTTGCTGATCTGCTGCGTGCTCAGCAAGGCCATCTGCGCCTTGATGTGCACGATGTCGTCCGGATGGCCGACGTCCAGCCAGCGCAGTCCGCGCAACTCGTGCTGGCTGCGGCCGAGGATTTCCTGATAGCGCGCATTGATGTCGCGGTACTCGTAGCTGATCGAATCGATCAGCGCGATGCCCAGCGGCGAGGCCTCGAACATGGTGCGGAAGCGCTGCTCGCCCTTGCGGATGGTTTCCAGCGCCCGCTTGCGCTCGCGCGCCAGCAGGCTGAAGTGAATCGCCGCGCCCAACACCAGCAGCAGCGCCGCCACGCCCAGCACGCGGTACAGCCAGGTCAGGTTGGCGCGGCCGGTGTCGACCCGGTACATAAAGCCCTCGAAGCCGGCATTCTTGGGCAGCATGCCGAGGCTGCTGTAGACGTCGGCGATGTGCTGCCAGCGATCCGGGTTCATGTAGCCGATTTCCACCAGCACCGGCTGCACCAGCGGCACCATCTGGCGCGCCTCGTACAGCAAATGCTGGCGGTCGGCGCGGCGCGAGTACTTGTTGAGGATGAGGTCGGCCGCCTCCTCGTGGTGGCTCATGGCCCACTGCCAGCCGCGCAGGCTGGCGGCGCGGAAGGCGCGCACCCGCGCCGGGTGGTTGGCGATCTCCTGCTCGCTGGTGAACAGGTTGTCGCCGTAAAAATCGATGCCGACCGCGCGCGGGCTGTAGATATCGTAAGGGAAGCCAAGCCGGTCGAAGGTATCGGGCTCGTTGGTGGTGTAGATCGCCATCGCGTCCACCTTGCCGCTGATCAGGTCCTCCGGATTGAAGCTGTGGGCCACGCGCGTGAAGCTGGCCGGCGGCACCCCTTCCTTGGTCAGGTAGGCCAGCAACTCGTCGGCATTGCTCAATTCATCGGTGAGCGAGCCGATCATGGCGCGCTTGCCGATCAGGCGCCGCAGGTCGGGGTCGCCGCCGGTCTGGCGCATCGCCAGCGCATACGGCGAATGCTGGAAGACCACCGCCAGCACCACCACCGGCTTGCCAGCCAGCCGCGCCAGCAGCAGGTTGCTGGCGCCGGTGCCGTACTGGGCGCGCCCGGCCAGGATGTCGCGCTCGGGCGCATTGCCGTCCTGGCCTTCGAGGATGCGCACGTCCAGCCCGGCGTCCTTGTAGTAGCCGAGCTCCAGCGCGGCATAGTAGCCGGCGAACTGGAACTGGTGGGCGTGCTTGAGCTGGAGGGTGACTTTTTCCAGCGCCATGCCGGGCACCGCAACCAGCAACAGGGCAGCGGCGGCGCACAGCTTGGCGAGGACGGGGAGTCGGACAGGCATGGCGCTAGTGTAGCCTAAGCCATCCTGTCCGTTGTGGCGGAAAAAAAACTAATGGGCGATCTTAATTGGGTACGTTGACCGGGGTGGTCGACAGCGTATTCTTGCCGTTGCCCAGCTGGCCTTCCTGGTTGCGGCCCCAACCCCACAGGGTGTTGTCGGTCTTCAGCGCGAAACTGTGGCCGATGCCGGCCGTGACCGTGACCCAGTTGGTGGCGGTGCCGATCTGCACCGGCGCCAGCGCATCGCCGTTGCCGTCGCCCAGCTGGCCTTCGGCGTTGGAGCCCCAGCCCCACAGCGTGCCGTCGGTGCGCACGCCCATCGTGTGCAGGCTGCCGGCGGCGATCACCGCCCAGTTGTTGTCCGAGGTGATCTGGGTCGGCGCCGTGATGCCGGCGCCGGTGCCGGCGTTGTTGCCGACCTGGCCGTAGCTGTTGGCGCCCCAGCCCCACAGCGTGCCGTTGGCGCCGATCGCCATCGAATGCTGGGCGCCGGCCGCCACGGCGGTGTAGGTGGCGGTGCCGATCTTGACCGGCGCGGTGACGTTGCTGCCGGTCGAGGCATTGCCGAGCTGGCCGTCCGAGTTGCCGCCCCAGGTGTACAGCGAACCGTCTTTCAGCAGGCCCAGCGAGTGGGTGCCGCCGGCGCTGACGGTCAGCCACAGCGCGGTGCCGATCTTGGTCGGCACCAGTTTGCCGACCGTGGTGCCGTCGCCCAGCTGGCCTTCCGAGTTACGGCCCCACGCATACAGCACGCCGGAAGTCTTGATCGCCAGCACGTGGCCCTTGCCGGCCGAAACGTAGGCCCAGTCGGTGTCCTTGCCGATCTGTACCGGCACCGAGCGGTTGGTCTGGGTGCCGTCGCCGAGCTGGCCGTTCAGGTTGTAGCCCCAGGCCCACAGCGTGCCGCCGGCAGAGGTGGTGGTGGCGGTGCCGGCACGGATGCCGACCGCGAACTGTTCGCCCATCGATACCATTTTCCAGGCCGTGGTGGCGGCGCCGGCGTTGACCAGCACCGGCGCATTGCGCGGCGTGGTGCTGCTGTCGCCCAGCTGGCCCCAGTTGTTCTGGCCCCACGAATACAGATTGCCGTCGGCCTTGCGGGCGATGGTCTGGTAGCCGTTGGCCGACACCATCGTCCACGGTGCGGTAATGGTCAGCGCGATCGAGCCGGTGACGCCTTCCTGGGTGGCGTTGATGGTTTCGGTGCCGACCGCGATGCCGGTCACCTTGCCGCTGCTGAACACCTGCGCCACGCTGCTGCCGCCGCTCTTGGTGGCCCACACCAGGTTGGTGGTCGAGCCGAGCGCCTTGGTGCTGCCGTCCGAATAGGTGCCGGTGGCGGTCATGGTCTGGCTGGAGCCGATCGGGATGGTGCTGCTCGGGATGGTGATGGCGATGCTTTTCAGCGTCGGCGTGCCCGAGGAGGTGCTGCTGCCACCGCCGCCACCGCCGCACGCGGCCAGCACGGCAAACAACGGCACCAGCAACAGGGAAGAGAATTTGAAGTTTTTCATGATCGTCCAGTTCACAGAATGAGGTCTGCTGAGCGGCTAGTGTAACCGCGCGCTGCCGCAGCGCATCGCTCAAGCAGACCTGAATTATCCACGCATTTGCGCCGATAGGGAAATTTACAACATTTCCCCTGAGAACGTCGATCTAAACTTTCTTACTTTCGGCCGCGGCCGCCGCTGGCTGCGGCGGTCCGGCCAGGATTGCCACCCTTGGCCGGCGCCGGCGCCGCCTTCTTCACCTTGATGGTGTCGAGGATGGACGGCTTGGCCTTGGTCTCCACCGTCTGCCGTGCGGTCAGCGAGCCGGTCAGTGCATTCGGCTTGCCACGCGCGCCGGCCATCGGCAGGCCCTTGCCGGACGCGCCACGCTTGTCGGCGCCCGGCGCCAGCATCGGCATCGCGCGCTTGCCCTGCGAGGCCTTGAAGTTTTCCTCGCCCGGCGTGTACGGCGGGATCAGGTGGCGCTCGCCGGTGCCGATCAGATCGCCCCGGCCCATATTGCGCAGGGCGTCGCGCAGGATAGGCCAGTTCTTCGGATCGTAGTAGCGCAGGAAGGCCTTGTGCGCCTGGCGCTGCTTCAGGGTACGCGGCGTGAACACTTCTTCCGAATCGTCGGTGACCTTGTGCAGCGGATTGCGGCGCGAGTGGTACATGGCGCTGGCCATCGCCATCGGCGTCGGCATGAAGGTCTGCACCTGGTCGAGGCGGAAGTTGTTCTTCTTCAGCCACAGCGCCAGGTTCAGCATGTCCTCGTCGGTGGCGCCCGGGTGGGCGGCGATGAAGTACGGGATCAGGTACTGCTTCTTGCCCGCTTCCAGCGAATACTTCTCGAACAGCGCCTTGAACTCGTCGTAGGCGCCGATGCCCGGCTTCATCATCTTGCTCAGCACATTGGTTTCGGTGTGCTCGGGCGCGATTTTCAGCAGGCCGCCGACGTGGTGGGTCACCAGCTCCTTGACGTATTCCGGCGAACGCACCGCCAGGTCGTAGCGCAGGCCGGACTGGATCAGGATCTTCTTGATGCCCGGGATTTCACGCGCGCGGCGATACAGCTTGATCAGCGGGTTGTGGTTGGTGCCGAGGTTGACGCAGATCGACGGGTACACGCACGACAGGCGGCGGCAGGTGGTCTCGATCTCCTTGTCCTTGCACGACAGCCGGTACATATTCGCGGTCGGGCCGCCGAGGTCGGAAATGATGCCGGTGAAGCCCTTGGTCTTGTCGCGGATGTGCTCGATCTCGCGCAGGATCGACGGCTCGGAACGGCTCTGGATGATGCGGCCTTCGTGCTCGGTGATCGAGCAGAAGGTGCAGCCGCCGAAGCAGCCGCGCATGATGTTGACCGAGAAGCGGATCATTTCCCACGCCGGGATGTTGGCGCCGCCGTAGCTCGGGTGCGGGCCACGGGCGTAGTTCATGTCGTAGACGTTGTCCATCTCGTCCATCGCCAGCGGCAGCGGCGGCGGGTTCATCCACACGTCGCGGTCGCCGTGGCCCTGCACCAGCGCGCGCGCGTTGCCGGGATTCGATTCGAGGTGGAACACGCGCGAGGCGTGCGCGTACATCACCGGGTCGCTGGCCACGGTTTCGTAGGACGGCAGGCGCACCACGGTCTTGTGGTGCTTTTCCAGTTCCATCGCGCGGCGCTCCTCGCGGCTCATGATGCGGATCGGCTTGTACTCCGACGGCGCCGGGGCCGGCTCGGGCGCGGACACCGGCCCGGCGGCGGCAGCGGCCTTGGTCGGCTCGACCATCGCCGGATTGGCTTCTTCGGCCGGCTTGGCGTTCGGGTCGCTGCTGGTGGCGCAGGTCGGCGAGTTCGGCTCGACCATCAGGTACGGATCGACGTGCTTGTCGATCTTGCCCGGCGTGTCGACGCGGGTGGAGTTGTGCACGCCCCATTCCTCGCCCGGCATCCAGCCGGCCGGCACCAGGAAAGCGGTGCCGCGCAGGTCGCGGATGGTCTTGATGTTCTCGCCCTCGGCCATGCGGCGGGTCAGGTCGACCAGCGCGCGTTCGGCGTTACCGAAGATCAGCATGTCGGCCTTGGACTCGAACAGCACCGAGCGGCGCACCTTGTCCGACCAGTAGTCGTAGTGGGCGATGCGGCGCAGCGACGCTTCGATCGAGCCGATCACCACCGGCGTGCCGGGGAAGGCTTCGCGGCAGCGCTGGGCGTACACCGACACCGCGCGGTCGGGGCGCTTGTTCGGCTCGCCGTTCGGGGTGTAGGCGTCGTCCGAGCGCGGCTTGCGGTCGGCCGTGTAGCGGTTCACCATCGAGTCCATATTGCCGGCGGTGACGCCGTAGTACAGGCGCGGCTTGCCGAGCGCGCGGAAGGCGTCGGCCGACTGCCAGTCCGGCTGGGCGATGATGCCGACGCGGTAGCCGTTGGCTTCCAGCAGGCGGCCCACCAGGGCCATGCCGAAGCTTGGGTGGTCGATATAGGCGTCGCCGGTCACCAGGATGACGTCACACTGGTCCCAGCCGAGCGTCTCCATCTCCTCGCGGGACATGGGGAGGAAAGGCGCAACGGGAGCGCGCGCAGACCGCTTCGGGACGGCCGCAAATAAATTGGTAGGGGGATTCATGGGGCGGTATTGTACCGGAAATGCATACGCTACGCTCACCGCAAAATAAATTTTCTTTTACTATTCAATCACTTGCAAGAAATGATGTCAGTCTCGCATTGAATCGGGCTGGAACTTTGCTATAACGGTTAGGCGGCAGGACACTTCTGCCAGCAATCGCCGGTGTTTAAGTAACACTGGCCGCCCGGGGACCTGGCTTCCCCGGGTTTTTTATGGGCGTCAGATCCCCATATTCGACAAAATCGTGCCCAGCTCGCGCAGGGCCGGCTCCAGCTGCGGGTGCTTGACGGCAAACTTGGCCGACAATTCCTGCGAGCGCTCGGCCAGGCCGAAAGTGGTGGTTTCGCCCGGCTCGGCATCGGGGCCGCGCTCCAGCAGGGTCTTGATATCGCCATCGAGCTGTTTCAGCAGTTCCAGCAACTCCTCATCGACCGGACCGGCGTTGGCCAGGCTGGCGTGCAAGCTCTTGAGCGAGGTTTTCAGATTGCTGTCCATGTGCGTCACCTGTTTAGAATTTGGTCGACAGATAAAGTTCTTCCACCTGCGCCCTGGCCCACGGCGTCTTGCGCAGGAACTTCAGACTGGATTTGATGCTGGGATCCTTGCTGAAACAATTGATATTGATCCGCTGCGCCAGCTGTTCCCAGCCATAGTACTCCTGCAGGCGGGTTACGATCGCTTCCAGCGTCACGCCATGCAATTGGTTGTTCATATCTTACTCAAAAATCAAAAGGCCAGTCTTGATTCTAACAAATCAAGACTGGCCTTCTTTATTACTTCTCAGTCAGACCACGGCGTTCCAGCAGCGGCTGGATGGTGGCGTCGCGGCCGCGGAAGTTGCGGTACATCTGCATTGCGTCCAGCGTGCCGCCTTTCGACAGCAGCATCTTGCGGAAGTAGTCGCCGTTCTTGCGCTGCATGCCGCCGTTTTCGATGAACCATTCGACCGCGTCGGCGTCCAGCTTCTCGGCCCATACATAGCCGTAGTAGCCGGCCGAGTAGCCGCCGGCGAAGGTGTGCGAGAAGTAGGTGGTGCGGTAGCGTGGCGGCACCGGCGCGTAGTTGATGCCGGCGTCCTTCAGCGCGGCAGCTTCAAAGCCCAGCACATCGGTCGGGATCTGGTTGACGCCCAGCTGGTGCCATTTCTGGTCCAGGATGGAGGCGGCCAGGTACTCGGTGGTGCGGAAGCCTTCGTTGAATTTCTTCGACGCGATCACCTTGTCCAGCAGCTCCTTCGGCATCGGCGCGCCGGTCTGGTAATGCTTGGCGTAGTTGGAAAGAACCTCGGGCCATACCGACCACATCTCGTTGACCTGCGACGGGAACTCGACGTAGTCGCGCGGCACGCGGGTGCCGGAGAAGCGCGGGTACTTCACGTTGGAGAACATCCCGTGCAGCGCGTGGCCGAACTCGTGGAACATGGTGCGCAGTTCGTCGTAGGTCAGCAGGGTCGGCTCGCCGTCGTTCGGCTTCGGAATGTTGAGGTGATTGGCCACTACCGGACGGGTGCCCATCAGCGACGATTGCGACACGTAGGCATTCATCCAGGCGCCGCCGCGCTTGTTGGAGCGGGCGTAGAAGTCGGCAATGAAGATGGCCAGCTGCTTGCCGTCGGCGTCGAACACGTCGAACACGCGCACGTCCGGGTTGTACACCGGCAGGTCCTTGCGCTCCTTGAACGACAGGCCGTACACCTTGTTGGCGGCGAAGAACACGCCGTTGGTCAGCACGTTATTCAGTTCGAAGTACGGACGCAGCTCGTTCGAGTCGAAGTTGAAGCGCTCGGCCTTGACCTTGTCGCTGTACATGGCCCAGTCGTGCGCGGCCAGCTCAAAGCCGCCGTTTTCCTTGTTGATCGCTTGCTGGATCTCGGCGCCCTCCTTCCTGGCGTTGGCAACGGCAGGGCGGGTCAGCTCGGCCAGGATCTTGTTGACGGAGTCGGTGTCGTGCGCGGTCTGGTCCGCCAGCGCGTAGGCGGCGAAGTTAGGATAGCCCATCAGCGCGGCCTTCTCGGCGCGCAGCTTGACCAGCGACAGCACCACCTGGGTGTTGTCGAACTTGCCGCCGTGGCTGCCGCGTGCCAGCGACAGCGCCATCAGCTTTTCGCGCACGGCGCGGTTGGTCAGCACCGCCAGGTTGGCCTGGCCGGTGGTGTTCACCACCGGGATCAGGAACTTGCCGTCCTGGCCCTTGGCCTTGGCGGCGGCAGCAGCGGCGTCGATCGCCTTGTCCGACATGCCGGCCAGTTCTTCGCGGGTGTCGACCACCAGCGCCGAGGCGTTGGCTTCTTCCAGCACGTTTTGCGCGAAGGTGGTTTGCAGCTTGGCCAGTTCGCCGTTCATGGCTTTCAGCTTGGCCTTGTCGGCGTCCGACAGCTGGGCGCCGGCGCGCACGAAGTCGGTGTGGTAGCGTTCCAGCAGGTACTTGGATTCAGCGTCGAGGTGCAGCTTGTCGCGCTTGTCGTACAGCGACTTGATGCGGGCATACAGCTTGCCGTTCAGGCGGATGGCGTCGTTGTGCGCCGCCAGTTTCGGCGACAGTTCGCGCTCCAGCGCCTTGAAGGTGTCGTTGGTGTTGGCGCCGGACAGGCTGTAGAACACGGTCGAAACGCGGTTCAGCAGCTGGCCGCCTTTTTCCATCGCCACGATGGTGTTGTCGAAAGTGGCAGGCTTCTTGTTGTTGGCGATGGCGTCGATTTCGGCGGCCTGCTGGCGCATGCCTTCTTCAAACGCCGGCGCATAGTCTTCGTTCTTGATCTTGTCGAAGGCCGGATAGCCGAACGGCAGGGTGCTCGGCTTGGCGAACGGGTTCGATGCCGGCAGCAGCGAAGCTGGTTCAGCGTGCGCGATGCTGAAAACCGCTGCTACGCTGGCAGCGATGATGATGTTGGCGTGGTTCATTCAGTTATCCTTGTAAACTGTTTATATGATTTATATCATTTCAGGCCGCGACGTTCCAGCAGCGGTTCGATCACAGGATCGCGGCCACGGAAGTTGCGGAATAAATTCATGGCGTCGTCGGTACCGCCGCGCGACAGCAGCTTGGCGCGGAACCAGTCGCCGTTCTTGCGTTGCAGGCCGCCGTTTTCCTTGAACCATTCGACGGTGTCGGCATCCAGCTTTTCCGACCACAGGTAAGCATAGTAGCCGGCCGAGTAGCCGCCCGAGAAGCTATGCGAGAAGTAGGTGGTGCGGTAGCGCGGCGGCACCGGCGCGAAGTCCACGCCCATCTCTTTCAGCGACTGCGCTTCGAAGCCCAGCACGTCGGTCGGGATTTGCGCAGGCGTCAGCTGGTGCCAGCGCTGGTCCAGCAGCGAGGCGGCCAGGTATTCGGTGGTCATGAAGCCCTGGTTGAATTTCTTCGACGCGATCACCTTGTCCAGCAGTTCCTTCGGCATTGGCGCGCCGGTCTTGTAGTGTTTGGCGTAGTTGGTCAGCACCTCAGGCCATACCGCCCACATCTCGTTCACCTGCGATGGATACTCGACGAAGTCGCGCGGCACGCTGGTGCCGGAGAAGCGCGGGTACTTCACGTTGGAGAACATGCCGTGCAGCGCGTGGCCGAACTCGTGGAAGGCGGTCTTCACTTCATCGTAGGTCAGCAGCGTCGGCTCGCCGGCTGGCGGTTTTGGAATGTTGAGATGATTGGCCACCACCGAGTGGGTGCCGTTCAGCGCCGACTGCGAGATGTACTCGTTCATCCATGCGCCGCCCTGCTTGTTGGAGCGGGCGTACATGTCGGCGATGAAGATGGCCAGTTGCTTGCCGTCGGCGTCGAACACATCGAACACGCGCACGTCCGGGTTGTACACCGGCAGATCCTTGCGCTCCTTGAAGCTCAGGCCATACAGCTTGCCGGCCGCGTAGAACACGCCGTTGACCAGCACATTATCGAGTTCGAAGTACGGCTTGAGCTGGTTCTCGTCGAAGGCGAAGCGCTGCGCGCGCACCTTGTCGGTGTAGTAGGCCCAGTCGGCGGCGCCGATCTGGAAGCCGCCTTTTTCCGCGTCCACCACGGCTTGCAGGTCGGCCGCTTCCTTGCGCGCGTTGTTGACGGCCGGCTTGGCCAGTTCGCCCAGCAGCTTGTTGACCGCAGCGGTGTCGTGCGCGGTCTGGTCTTCCAGCGAGTAGGCGGCATAGTTGGCGTAGCCCAGCAGGGTGGCTTTCTCGGCGCGCGCCTTGGCGATCTTGATGACCAGCTCGCGGCTATCGAATTCACCACCGTGGCTGCCGCGCGCCAGCGACAGCGCCATCAGCTTTTCGCGGGTAGCGCGGTTGGTCAGCTCGGCCAGCGGCGGCTGGCCGCTGGTGTTGACCACGGCGACCAGGAATTTGCCGTCCAGGCCCTTGGCCTTGGCGGCGGCAGCGGCGGCGTCGATCGCGGCGTCGCTCATGCCGGCCAGTTCGGCGCGGCTGTCGACCACCAGCGACGAGGCGTTGGTTTCCTTCAGGACGTTCTGGGTGAAAGCGGTTTGCAGCTTGGCGATGTCGCCGTTGATGACTTTCAGCTTGTCCTTGTCGGCCACCGACAGCTTGGCGCCGGCGCGCACGAAGTCGGTGTGGTAGCGCTCCAGCAGGTGCTTCGATTCCGCATCCAGCTTGAGCGACTCGCGTTTTTCGTACAGCGACTTCACGCGCGCCCACAGCTTCGGATTCAGGAAGATGGCGTCGTTGTGCGCGGCCAGCTTGGGCGACATCTCGCTGTCGACGGCGTCCAGCTTGTCGTTGGTGTTGGCGCCCTGCAGGTTGTAGAACACGGTCTGCACGCGGGTCAGCAGCGCGCCCGATTTTTCCATCGCCACGATGGTGTTGTCGAAGCTCGGGGCGGCCTTGTTATTGGCGATGGCGTCCACTTCCTTGAGCTGGATGCGCATGCCTTCCGTGAAGGCCGGGATGAAGTGCTCGTCCTTGATCTTGTCGAAGGCCGGGTACTGGAACGGCAGGCTGCTGGCGGTGGCCAGCGGGTTGCCGGCCAGTGCGGCGGCCGGCGCAGCCAGGACGGTTGGCGAAAACGCGACGCCGAGCGCGGCGGCAACAACAAGCATGTGTGGACGGTTCATGGGCTTCTTCCTCAATAGAAGCCAACGATCATAGCAGGGGAATTACGCGGCAGTCACCCGCAAAACATGCTGCACTGCAATTAATTGGAAAGCGCATGCCTTTTCCAAACATTGCTTGGCCAAACCGGGATTTGAACAACGGAAACCGGCAGATGCAACCAGTTTCACCGTGGAAAGATGAAGCCGCCGGCCAAGGCCGGCGGCGGCCCGGACATCAGGCGCTTTGCGCGGTTTGGCGGCGGCGGGAGCTCCAGCCCACCAGCCCGAGACCGGCGGCCAGCATGGCCCAGGTGCTTGGCTCCGGCACCGCCGCCACGTTCCAGCCGATGGCGTCGAAGGCGGCCAGGTCGCGGTTGCTGGCGTCGTAGAATTCGCCATCGCCGACGAACGGGCGCATCAGGTTGATCTGGCCAGGACCGAAGTGGCTGGCCTGCCAGCCGTTGCCGTGCTCCGAGCCGGTCGAGAACGCGGCAATGTTGGTGACGCCGCCGTCGACCGAGAAGTAAGGCGAGCCGCCGATGCGCACATCGGCCACACCGGCGGCCGAGTAGCGGAACATATCCAGCGGCGTGTACCACCAGTCGTCTTCAAAACGGTTGACGCCGCCACCGCACTCGAGATTGGGCGCCATGCAGTAATCGATAAAGTCCACGCCCGAGGTGAAGCCGAGCGCGTGGCCGATTTCATGCTCGGCCACCGTAATGAAATCGATCTTGTCGGCTGGCACGCCGCCGGCGCGGGTGTAGACGAAGTCGCTCGCGTAGGCATTGGCAAACACGATGCTGGCGTCCGGCAGCGCGGTGCTGGTGCCGATATTGAAGCCCATTGCCTTGGCATTGGCGGTGGTCAGGCCCAGGGTGGAGTTATTCAGCGAACCGTCGTTGTCGAAGCGCGAGGAGCCGTCGCCTTGTGTGGCCCAGAATTTCAGGGCCGGGCCGCTCTGCATGTGCGTCATCGCGGTGGCGTCCAGCGCCGAGGTGGCGTCGGCCGCCAGCGCGCCGTGGATGTTGTCGTAGGTGGTCGATACATAGCTCGAACCGGTGCTGCCCAGGATGTTCGGGCCGAGGTTGTTAAAGCCAATATCGAGATAGACGGTGACCGGGTCGCTGAACTTGCCCGACCAGAAATTGGCGGCCGTCTGGAACGCCGCCAGTTGCTGGGCGCTCATGCCACCGGCCGAGACATCGTTGAGCACGAAAGTAAGGGCTTGCGCCGACGGCGCGAGAAAGCCAAGGGTGAGCGCGACCGCCAGCAGTGGGCGCCGGAAGGACTGTTTCATGGTTGTATCCTCTCTGGAGTTATTATTTTTACCAGTAATGCAGCCCAATTGTGAAACTTTTATAACACAGTGTCAAATTGTTAATTTACATGGGGCTTGTTAGCAACATGTGTTCACGACTTGTAACGCGATTCAATCCGGCGGTCGGGCAGGAACCAGATCACCGCCACCAGCACATAGACGCCAAAGCCCAGCATTGGCCACCCGCAGGACACCGCCACGCCGATCAGGTACAGCAGCATGGAAATCTTGCCCTTGCGGTCGCTGCCGACGGCGGCCTTGAGCGCCTCGTTATGGGATTCCAGGCAGCGCACCAGCACCAGATAGGCAGCGCTGCACATGAACAGCACCAAGCCATAGCACGCCACCGGCACCGCCGAAAAATGGTTCTCCCCCATCCAGCCGGTGACAAACGGAATCAGCGACAGCCAGAACAGCAGATGCAGATTGCCCCATAGCGCGCCGCCGGTAATCTTCGACACTGGGTGCATCAAATGGTGATGGTTGTTCCAGTAGATTCCCACGTAGACGAAGCTGAGCACATAGCTAAGAAACACCGGCAACAACGGCGCCAGCGCTTCCAGACTATCGCCATGCGGCACCTTCAATTCCAGCACCATGATGGTGATGATGATCGCGATCACGCCATCGCTAAACGCTTCCAACCGGCCTTTGCCCATGTGTTCCACCCAGTGTTTGTTGAGACCTGCACTGTAAGCGATCTGGCAAAGCCACGGCCAGTGGATTTTGCAAACAGTACCGGATTCGCGCTACTCGCGGATTTCCGGTTCTACCAGCTGGGCCAGCAGGAGCAGGGATTCCTGCCAGCCGAGGTAGCAGGCTTCGGTTGGGATGACGGCGGGAATGCCTTCCTGTACCACCTTCATCTCGACGCCGCACAACACTTCGCGCAGGGTGATGGTGGTTTGCATCTGGCCCGGCAGGTTGGGATCGTCGAACTGCGCGCTGTAGCGCAGTTTCTGGCCCGGGACCAGTTCGAGATATTCGCCGCCGAAGGAATGGCTGCCGCCGGTGGTCAGGTTGGTGAACGACATGCGGTACTTGCCGCCCACCCTGGCGTCCATCTCGTGCACGGTGCCGAAGAAGCCGTGCGGCGGCAGCCACTTGGCCAGCGCATCAGGATGCAGGAAGGCGCGGTAGACCCGGTCTGCGGTCGACTTGAACACACGGTGCAGTTGTACGGTATTGGTCGTCATGATCGATTCCTTTAAAAAAGTCCGAGGACAGCCCTCTACAGCCTACGACGAAGCAAGGTAGCGCAAATCGACAATCATGGACAGATTATTTTTTTCGCAATACTATGCTTTGCACCGAAACCACACCGGAGCAGCCTTGATGCGGATTCTCGCCCCACTCTTGCTGTCTGTCGCCGTCACGGCGAATGCCGCCGACGCTCCCGCCCAAACGCCGGCGTCGGCCAACTTCCGTACTTGCGAAAAACCGGCGTGGCCGCGCGATACGCTCTACGACGGCCAGCCCGGTGTCGTCATCATCGGCTTCCTGGTCGGCGAGGACGGCAAGGTGATTGACACGGTGATCCGCTCGTCGAGCGGCGTGCCAGCGCTGGACCGGGCTTCCCTGGCCGCCATCAAACGTTGCCAGTTCATGCCCGCCACCGCCGGTGGCGTCCCCGTCAGCAGCTGGACCTCGGTGCGTTATAACTGGAGCCGCAGCTCCACCGACAATACGCTGGCCGACTTTGAAACTTACCGGGCCCAGGCCAAGACCGGCGATGCTGCCGCGCTTTACAAGCTGGCCCTGCTGTTCCGCGACGGTGTCGGCATCGAGAACGACATCGGGCGCTATGACAAACTACTGCGCTCATCCGCCGAGGCCGGCTATGCGGAGGCCGAATTCCAACTGTCCTTCAACCTGCGGTTCGGTAAATACGGCTCGCCCAAGGATGAACAGCAGGCTTTAGCATGGCAGCAAAAAGCCGCCGAACACGGCTCTGTCATCGCGCAGAATCTCATGGGCGACTTTCACCAATCGGTCAAAGGAAGCAGCGCCGACCAAGCCCTGGCCGCCGACTGGTATCGCAAAGCCGCCGAGCTAGGCAGCGTCGATGCGCAGTACAAGCTGGCTCAGATGCTTGAAACCGGGCGTGGCGTAGCGCAGAACATCGGCGAAGCCATTGCGTGGTATCGCAAGGCCGCCGATCGCGGTTACATTGCCGCTTGCGCCCATCTGGGTAATCTCTACCTGCAAGGCCAGGGCGTGGAGCGCGACCCGGTGCAAGCGCTGGCGTTGTTGAGCAAGGCCGCAGAGCAGCGCCAGCCCTCGGCTGAAATCACGCTGGCCAACCTCTACCTCAACGGCACCGGTGTGCCGCAAAGCGACGCCGAGGGCGTCAAATACCTGCGCCGCGCCGCCATTGCCAGCAATATCGCCGCCATGCGCCAACTAGCGCAAATGCTGGAACAAGGTAGTCACATGGCGGCCGATCCGAAGGAAGCAGCACTGTGGCAGGCCAAGGTGGCGCGCCTGGACAAGGTCGTCAGCGAGGCAGACGTCCCGCGCTTTGGCGACTGGTAGGCTACACTCTGGCCTGGCAATCAACACAGGAAGCACGCATGGAAAACTACGCGGAACTGCTGGACACGCTGGCCCAGCAGGAAAACGAATTGCAGTTCACCGCCTTCAACAGCGACACCGCGCTGGCGCTGGGCCTGAAGCTGGTCGAGCTGGCCAAGGCCGGTGGCAAGATCATCACCGCCAACATCACCGTCAACGGCAAAGTGCTGTTCCATCATGCCATGCAGGGCGCTTCGGCCGACCAGGCCGAGTGGATCCGCCGCAAGAACAACGTGGTGGCGCGCTTCGGCCGCTGCTCGTTCTACGTCGGCACCGACCACAAGCATCGCGGCGTGGTGTTTGAAGACATCAAGCACCTCGATCCGAAAGACTATGCCCCCTTCGGCGGCGCCTTCCCGGTCACCCTCAAGGACACCGGCATCATCGGCACCGTCACCGTCTCCGGCCTGCGCCAGGCCGAAGACCACGCGCTGGTGGTGGAAGCCTTGCGCGCCCTGCTGGGCTGAAACTGATTAGTAGTGCGGCGGGCGCTCGTGGGGGAGTTGGCCGCCGCTGTTGTTTTGCGCGGCGTTGCGCATGTGCTGTACCAGCGAGGCGCACAGTTGCTCCAGCTTGTCGATCTGCTGTTGCTGCTCATGGATGCGCTGGCTCAGCGAGTCCACCATGTCCTCGGCGTAGGCCAGCTTGATTTCGATGTCGACGAATCGGTCTTCAGTATTGCTCACGGTCTTGCTCCTGCCAGAAAGCAGGCATTGTACCGCCTCTACTTGAGGTAGACCCCGCCGCACACCACCATGTCGTCCTCCGGCACGCAATACATGGCCTTGGGCTCGATCTTGCCGCTGACCGGATTGGTGAATTTGTACTCCTGCCAGAACGGCTTGTTCTTCTTCGCCAGCTCGACCCGCTCCTTGACGAAGTACTTGCCGTCGACGTCCTTGATCTCCATCAGGTTCTTGCCGATCATCTTGGCGTTGGCGCCGTGTGCGCGCACCACGCCGTCGTTGCCGTACACCGTCAGGTACAGGTCGCGGTCGACAAACTGGCCGTCTTTCTTGCTGACCTCGGCATACAGCTTGTCCTTGCCATTGCCCTTCAGGTATTTGAGCGCCTTGGCCACCATCGCCTCGGCTTCGGGCTTGGTCACCAGGTCTTGCGCCTGCGCTGCCGGCAGCAGCGTCCAGGCCATCGAGGCCATCACGAGAGTTGCGAGAGTTTGCATGCGCATCATCACCTCCATCGTCATCGAGCCGGATCAGCCCAGGTCGATGCTAGCACATGACTAGGTTTTCGGTGTTGCCAACAGTTCCTTCATGCGTGCCAGCCGTTCCTTGGGCGTGAGCACTTCGGATTCCATCGGCGGCGCCGTGCCCTCGTCCAGCTTCATCTCCTTGATGAAGCGCGACGGATCGCAATGCACCTGCTCGCCCGCGCGCTTGCGCTTCTTGCACCAGGTGATGTGCAAGGTGCGCTGCGCGCGCGTGATGCCGACGTACATCAGGCGCCGCTCTTCCTGCACCCGCGCCGCGATCGATTCGGCCGGCGCGTCGGCATCGCCCTTGTGCGGCAGGATGCCTTCTTCGCAGCCGACCAGGAACACGTGCGGATACTCCAGCCCTTTCGAGGCGTGCAGGGTCGACATGCGCACCGCATCCGGATCCTCGTCCTGGCCTTCCAGCATGGACATCAGCGCCACCATCTGGGTCAGTTCCAGCACGTTCTTTTCCTCGCCGTCGCGGTCCTTGCCGCCGCGCCCGCGATCCTTCAGCCAGTTGACGAACTCCAGCACGTTCTGCCACTTGCTCTGGGCCGCGCGCTCGTCGAACATATCGTATAAAAAGTTTTCGTAGTTGATCGCTTCCAGCATGTCATCCAGCACCTGCGCGGCGTTGTCGCCGCTGCCCGAGGGGCCCGGACGGCTGGCGCGCGATTCGAGGTTGTTGATGAAGTTGCAGAAGTCGCGCAGCGGATTCAGCTGGCGGTCCGGCAGCAAGGCTTCGATGCCGCCCTTGAACACCGCCTCGAACAGCGAGCAGTTCCACTGCGCCGAGAAGGTGCCCAGCGTTTCCAGCGTCGACTGGCCGACGCCACGGCGCGGCGTGGTCACGGCGCGGATGAAGGCCGGATCGTCGTCGGTATTGGCCAGCAGGCGCAGGTAGCTGATGATGTCCTTGATCTCGGCCTTGTCGAAGAAGGACTGGCCGCCGGAGATGGTGTACGGAATGCGCTCCTTGCGCAGCGCCTGCTCGATGATGCGCGCCTGATGGTTGCCGCGATACAGGATCGCATAGTCCGACCACTTGTTCTTGCGCGTGAAATGGTCGACCGAGATCAGCATCGCCACCTGGTCGGCTTCCGCATCGTCGGTCGGCATCGAGGTGACCTGGATCGGCTCGCCGAGGCCGTGCTCCGACCACAGCGATTTCTCGAACAGCTTGGGATTGTTGCCGATCACCGCGTTGGCCGCCTGCAGGATGCGGGTGGTCGAGCGGTAGTTCTGCTCCAGCTTGATCACTTGCAGATCGGGGAAGTCGGTCTGCAGGGTTTTCAGGTTTTCCACCGAGGCGCCGCGCCAGGCGTAGATGGCCTGGTCGTCGTCGCCCACGGCGGTGAACATCGGCTTCTTGCCGATGCCGGTCACCAGCAGCTTGACCAGCTCGTACTGGCAGGTGTTGGTGTCCTGGTATTCGTCCATCAACAGGTAGCGCAGGCGGCGCTGCCACTTGTCGCGCACGTTCTCGTGGTCGCGGAACAATTCCACCGGCAGGCGGATCAAATCATCGAAGTCCACCGCCTGGTAGGCCGACAGCGTGGCCACGTAGCTGGCGTACACGCGCGCCGACTGCGCCTCGTCCTCGTCCTTGGCCTGGTTGAGCGCCTGCACCGGGTCGATCAGGCCGTTCTTCCACAGCGAAATGTCGGTCTGGATGCGCCGCACCACCTGTTTGTCGGTGGTGATGGCCATGTCCTGGACCAGCGCGCCGCAGTCGTCGGCATCCATGATGGAAAAGCGGTCTTTCAGGCCCAGTGCGTTGCACTCCTGGCGCAGGATTTTCACGCCCAGCGAGTGGAAGGTGGACACGGTCAGCTGCTTGGCCTGCTTCGGCTGCTTGAGCAGCTTGGCGATCCGCTCCTGCATTTCCAGCGCTGCCTTGTTGGTGAAGGTCAGCGCCGCGATGGTGCGCGGGTCGTAGCCCCGGTCCTCGATCAGGTGGGCGATTTTCTGCGTGATCACGCGGGTTTTGCCCGAGCCTGCGCCGGCCAGCACGAGGCATGGACCATCGAGGTAGGTGACGGCCTGGCTTTGCGGCAAATTGAGGCCGAATACTGGAACTTTGGTGGACATAGCCCCACATTGTAGCAGTCGCAGGCGCTGTTACTGACCTGCCGCATGAAGCGTTCGTGTCATTTGCGTTACCATGCGGGGATCGCAGGCGCCTTGCCTAACTTATATTGGTTGCAATCATGAAATTTGAACATTTAATCGAAGTCAACGACCCGCTCAATCCCCTGATTGACGCCCTGTCCGTGCAGCAAGTCTGGCGTGGCCTGGTGCTGCGCGCCGAGTCGCCCAAGCTGTTCGTGCCCCATCTGGACGAGAGCATCATTGATGAACGCAGCGACAACGGCTTCCGCCGCCGCCTGCGCTACGGCGAGCTGGTGGTGGAAGACCGCGTCGAGCTGGAGCCGATGCGCAGCGTGCGCTACCGCGTGGCGGCGCAGCAGGATATCGCCGAGTCCAGCCTGACCATGACCATCGAGCAGCCGACCGAGGACACGCTGTTCGTGCGCTTCCAGTACGAGGACAGCCACGACGCCGCCACCGACGAGGCCAACGCCATGTACGATGAATTCCGCCGCTCGGCCTACGTGGAGTCGGACATCGACACCATCGGCATGCTGCGCGAACTGGCGCAGCAGGGCCGCCTGGACGCGCTGCTCAATTAATCGGCGACGGCCGCCCGCCCCCACACCTGCGCCATGCGCAGCGGCGGGGCGTTCAGGGCCGCCACCTGCGCGTTGCTCAGCACCTCGCGGATGGCGTGCAGCTTGTGGCGGGTATCGCGCTGCAGGAACACCTCCAGCGGCGCGCCGCGCGGCCCGATCACCGATTCCACATGCGGCGTGGTCGATTGCAGGCCGCGCCGCGACACCACCCCCACCTCGCCGTTCAACATGCGCACATACGTGCCGATCGGGTAGATGCCCAGCTCCTTGATCACCAGCGACACCAGGTTGGTGTCCAGCGTGGTGCGCGCTTCCATCAGCATGTCGCGCAACGCGGCGTGCGCCGACAGGGTCGGGCGGTAGCTGCGCTCGGAAACGCGGGCGCAGTAGCGGTCGGCCAGCGCCACCAGCTTGGACAGCAAGGGAATCTGCGCCCCGACCTTGTTGCATGGGTAGCCGGTGCCATCCTCGTTTTCGTGATGGTGCAGCACGCAATGCAGCCAGGCCTCGTCGTTGACGCCGGCGGCGCGCAGCAATTGCACGCTGCGTTCCGGATGCGCCAGCTTGCGCGCATGGTCGGCCGCGTCCAGCACGGCGTTGCTGTCGTGCCAGCGCTGGTGGTGTTCCAGCATGCCGGTGTTCATGGTCAACGCCGCCAGCGTGACGGTCATGACATCGTTGCGCGAACGCTGGCGGGAACGCGCCAGCAGCACCGCCACGATGGCCGTGTTGACGCTGTGCCGCGCCGCATATGGCGCCTGCTGCTGGTTGTGCAGGATGCTGGCGGTGGCGATGTCCACGTTGAGGTCGATGGCCGCGTGCACCAGCAGGGCGATGTCGTCCAGCTTGCGGCGGAAGTCGGGCGGCGCCACGCCTTGCGACACCGCCTGCAACAGCGTGTGCAATTCAAGGTAGGCGGCATTCAGCTTGCGCAGTACCGACGGCGGATCGGCCAGCACCGAGGCCGGCTGGCCGTCTTCAAACATGCCGCGTTCAACCAGATACGCGATCTGGTTGGCGCTGGCGATCATATGTCCCTTGCGAATCAGCAAAGCGCCATTTTCACCGTAGACGTCCCACGGCAGCAGCATGCCCAACTTTAAATCGGCAGCTGTCACTTTGCGTATATTCATCCCACAAGCATACGGCTTTTCAAGTGGAAATGTGTGAGTTTTTTGTATCTTTGATTAAACAATAAGAATTCATGGCCCCGGCGTGCAATCGATGCAAGGACAGTCGTGCGCCGGCGGTTTTTGCAGCTGGTGGGCCAGGTCGCGCAGCGCGGTGCGCACGCCTTCTTCCACCACCGGATGGTAGAACGGCATGTCCAGCATGGCGTCCACCGTCAGCCCGGCTTGCACTGCCCAGGACAACAAATGGCCGATGTTTTCCGCACGCGGCCCGATCATCTCGGCGCCCAGGAAGCGGCCGCTGTGGTACTCGGCGTAGACCCGCAACATGCCTTTGTTTTGCAGCATCACCCGGCTGCGGCCCTGGTTCTCGAACGAGACCTTGCCGATGGCGAAGCAGCCCGCGTGCGTGACGCACAGCTCGCTGTAGCTGGCGCCCATCGTGGCGATCTGCGGTTCGGTGAAGGTGATGGCCAGCGGCGTGCGGCGCAAGCCCGGTTGCACCGCCGGGTAGCGCGCCGCGTTGTCGCCGGCGATGCGGCCGTGATCGGCGGCCTCCGGTAGTTGCGGGCGCTCGTCGTTGGCGTCGCCGGCGATGAAGATGGCGCTGCCGGTTCCAGCGTGATCCTTGCACTGCATCGTCTGTTTGTCATAAACAGGAATGCCGTGATGGTCACGCTGCAGGCTGGTATTTTCCAGCCCCAGCTTGTGCACGTTCGGACGGCGGCCGATGGCCGACAGCAGGTAGCTGAAATGCTCGGTGTGCTGGTCGCCGTTGGTGTCTTCGCTGGTGATGGCCAGGCCTTCGCCTTGCGGCTCGACCTTGACCAGGCGCGTTTTAAAGCGCACGTCCAGCTCATCGCTCATGGCGCGCTGCGCCACATCCAGCACCTCCGGGTCGGACAGCTGCGCCACGCTGCCGCCACGGCCGAAGATGGTCACGCGCACGCCGAGGCGATGCAGCGCCTGCCCCAGTTCCAGCCCGATCACGCCGGTGCCGGCCACGGCCACGGATTCCGGCAAGTCATCCCAGTAAAACACCTCGTCGCTGGTAATCACGCGCGGGCCGGCGGCGCGCCAGTCGTCCGGGACAATCGGCGTGGAACCGGTGGCGATCACGAAACGTTCGGCCTCGACCAGCGTGTGGTCATCGATTTGCAGCTGCGTCGGGCTCAGGAAGCGGGCGTGGCCGTGCAACTTGTCCTCGGCCGGATAGCCGTCCACGCTTTCCACCACAAAGCCGACAAACCGGTCGCGCTCGCTGCGCACACGCGCCATCACTGCCTTGCCGTCGATGCGCACCGCGCCCGCGTGCACGCCGAAGCCTGCGGCCGCCTGCAGCATGTGCGCCGCATCCGCCGCAGAAATGAGAAGCTTGCTGGGCATGCAGCCGACCCGCGCGCAGGTGGTGCCGTAGACATTGCCCTCGATGAGCAAGGTCCGTTTGCCGCCGGCTTTGGCGGCGCGATAGCCGGTCATGCCGGCCGTGCCTGCGCCGATCACGGCGACTTCAGTGCGTAGCGTTTTCATGGGGAAGTAGTCTACTCCGAACTGCCGAATACGTTTTACTTTGCAACAAAACGGTATTAGTATCACTTATCGTTTTCAAATTTTATAAGCTTGACTTATGGACAATCTGGATTACCGGGCCTTGGCCGTGCTGGATGCCGTGGTCAGCCAGGGTAGCTTCGAGAAGGCCGCCCTGTCGCTGGGCATCAGCCAGTCGGCCGTGTCCCAGCGCATCAAGGCGCTGGAGGATGCGGCCGGCCGCCTGCTGATCGTGCGCGGCCAGCCGGCCGTGCCGACCGGGCTGGGCCAGCGGCTGGTGTCCCATCACCGCAACGTCAAGCTGATGGAAGCGTCGCTGGATATTGATCTGGGCAACAAGATCAGCATGCCGGAGATTGCGCTGGCGGTCGATGCGGCCAGTCTTGCCACCTGGTTCCCGCTCGGCTTGCAGCCGCTGCTGTCGCCGCCGCGTTGCCAGTTGCATGTGCAGCAGGCCTCGACCGACATGGCTTTGCACTTGGTGCGCGAAGGCAGCGTGTTCGGTTGCGTGGCGGCCGGGCCGACGGAGGCGCAGGCCAACGGTCCGCAAGTGACGCCGCTGGGCCGCATGCGCTATGTGTGCGTGGCCACCAAGGCGTTTGCCTATCACTGGTTCGGCGATGGTTTTTTGGAGGAAGCGGTGCAGCTGGCGCCGGCCGTGGTCAGTGATCGTGACATGATGAGCGGCTTCCTGCAGCAGGTGCTGGGCTGGCGCGGCGCCTACCCACATCACACGCTGCCGCTGTCGGCAGCCGCCAGCGAGTGCGTGTTCGGCAGTCTGGCGTATGGACTGATGCCGCTGCAGCAGGTGTCGGCGGCGCTGGCCGAGGAGAAGCTGGTCGACCTGGCGCCCGATCATGTCGTCGATGTAGCGCTGAACTGGCATGCGTGGAATCTGGACACGCCGTTCACGCGCGCGCTGTCCGAGCAAATCATCGCAACGGCGCGGCGCAATTTGCTGCAGGATTAGATATCGAGCGGGTCGACTTCCAGCGACCACTTCACACGGCTCTTCATGTCACGCAGCGCGTGCATCCACTCTTTCAGGAAGGCCTGCAGCGCGGGACGTGACGGCGACTCCACCAGCAACTGCGCGCGGTCCACGTTGTGCACGCGCGTCATGGTCATCGGGATCGGATCGTTGATGGTGATGCCCGGATGCTCGACGCAATCGCGCGCCATGTTGAGGAATTCAATCGCCGTGGCCAGCTCGCGCGCCTCGGCGCGGAGCAGGGCCTGGAACAAATAGGGCGGCAAGGCAGCCTGCTCGCGCTCTTCCAGCAGCGCCGAGGCAAAGTGGTCATAGTCGTGATGCACCACCGCGCCGTACAGCGGATGCTGCGGATAGCGCGTCTGGATCAGCACCTCGCTCGGAATGCCCGCCCGTCCGGCGCGGCCGGCCACCTGCATCAGCTGCGCGAACAGGCGCTCGCTGGCGCGATAGTCCTGCGAGAACAGCGCCGTATCAGGATTCAGAATGCCAACCAGCGTCAGACGCTTGAAGTCATGCCCCTTGGCGACCATCTGCGTGCCGATCAGGATATCCACCTCGCCCCGGTGCACGGTGTCGAACGCCTCCTGCGCGCTGCCCTTCCTGCGGGTGGAGTCGGCGTCAATGCGCAACACGCGCGCTTCCGGGAACATGGCCTGCAAGCCTTCCTCCACGCGCTGCGTGCCGCGTCCCAGCGGTTGCAGGTCGACGTTGCCGCAGGTCGGGCAATGGCGCGGGATGCGCATCTCAAGGCTGCAATGGTGGCAGCGCAGCCGGTGCTCGGGGCGATGCAGCACCATGAACGAAGTGCAGCGCGTGCACTCGCTGATCCAGCCGCACGACTCGCAGCAAATCACCGGCGCATAACCGCGACGGTTGAGGAACAACAGCGACTGCTCGCCGCGTTCCATGCGCTGCTTGATGGCCGCGATCAGCTGCGCGGTCAGGCCGTCGGAAGGCTTGTCGCGCTCCATGTCGATCAGCTTCACGGTCGGCAGCACGGCGTTCTTCACCGCGCGCTCGCGCAGTTCCAGCTTGCGGTAGCGCCCCGATTGCGCGTGGTGCCAGCTTTCCAGCGACGGCGTGGCTGATCCCAGCACAATCGGAATCTGCAACTGCCACGCACGCCACACGGCCAGGTCGCGCGCCGAGTAGCGCAAGCCTTCCTGCTGCTTGTACGAAGGATCGTGCTCCTCGTCGATGACGATCAGCTTCAGGTGCGGCAACGACGACAAGATCGCCAGCCGCGTGCCCAGCACGATGCGCGCCTTGCCTTCGTGCGCCGCCAGCCAGTGCAGCATGCGCTCGCCTTCGGACAGGCTGCTGTGCAAGGTGGCCAGCATCACGCCGGGGAAGCGCGCGCGGATATTGCCTTCCAGCTGCGGCGTCAGATTAATCTCGGGCACCAGGATCAGGATCTGGCCGTCCGGCTCGCGCGCCAGCACCTGGGCGCAGGCTTGCAGGTAGACCTCGGTCTTGCCGCTGCCGGTCACGCCGTACAACAGCGAGGGCTTGAAGCCCTGGGCGCCGCCGATCGCATCCGCCGCCTCCTGCTGCGAGGCGTTCAGCACCGGCATATTGACCGGCGCCGGATCATGCGGCACTTCCAGCTTGGCCAGCTTCTTGATGGCGCGGTCCAGCGCCACCGTGGTCAGCACGCGCAGGTTCTTGGGCAGGCCGGGCAGCGCCACTTCGCCCAGCGGGCGCTGGTAGTAATCGGCGGCAAAGCCGGCCAGCGCCAGCCACTTGGCCGACAGCGGCGACAGCTGGCTGCGCACCGCCAGCGCATCTTTCAGCTTATCCGCCGGCACCTCGGTGGTGTCGGCAACGCCGACGATCAAACCGACCACCTCGCGCCGCGCAAAAGACACCAGCGCCAGCTGGCCGATTTGTGGCCGCTGGTCCGGTTCGCACGTCCAACGATAGTCAAAGACTGCGTTGAGCGGCGTATCGATCGCTATTTGCAGGTAGCAAGGGCGTGGATTATTCATGCTGCACCTTGCGAAAATCCCGATGCTGTATGTATCCACAGTTTCTGTGGATAACTTTGTGGACAATGGAAACTTAATGCCCGGAAAGCACCGACATGCTTGTGGATATCATCGTAAACCGGGCAAAAAATCAAAATTTTTTCTCTTTAAAATCAGCAACTTGGAAAATGCTTCATAGGAGAGCCCAAAACACCTTCGCTCGCCTCCAGCTGTGCATAAGTGAAGTATTTAGGATGCTTTTTTTGACGAAATCAAGCTCTTTTTAGGGCCTTATCCACCATATTGCGCAGCACAAGAACACCGAATTTTATACTTATGCGCAGACCAAGCTTTGTGCTTTGATAACTAGCTTGGCAAGCCTGCTATTTTTGCCTAAAAATCGTGCAACGCAACATAAAGCTCAGGCAAAACAGCAATATTATGGCTAAGTCACGGTTTACTAAGTCATTTTATTTTTTATCCACAGTTTTTGTGGATAACTTTGTGGAAAATGAAGAAATAAACTACATAAAGCTTACCCTTAAGGTTTACGCCTTGCTAAATGTTGCACTATGAACCATGAAATTAATCGTTAATAATCAATTACTTACAATACTCTCCGGGGCTAGCCAAAATCAGCTGCCTATTATTTCTACAGCAAAAATTTTTGTGCATAACTGGCTATGACTAGTCCGTTCGCACCAATGAAAAAGGGCACGCCCTGTACCGCAGCGTGCCCCATTAACGCTGGATCAGATCAGGCAGCGCGCTGCGCCTTGCTGTAGCTGTGAACGGCTTCCACCATCGCCGCCACGTTCTCCGGCGGGGTGAACTGCGAGATGCCGTGGCCGAGGTTGAACACATGGCCATTGCCTTTACCGAACGCATCCAGCACCTTGTGGACTTCGGCGGTGATTTGTTCCGGGCTGGCGAACAGGATGGCCGGGTCGAGGTTGCCTTGCAGGGCAACCTTGTCGCCCACCAGCGCGCGCGCCTTGGTCAGATTGGCAGTCCAGTCCAGCCCCAGCGCGTCGGCGCCGATGGCGGCGATTTCTTCCACCCAGTGACCACCGCCCTTGGTGAACACGATGGCAGGGATCTTCACGCCGTCTTTCTCGCGCTTCAGCAGAGACACCACTTGCTGCATGTATTTGAGCGAGAACTGCTGGTAAGCGCCGTCGGCCAGCGCGCCGCCCCACGAATCGAAAATCATCACGGCTTGCGCGCCGGCGTCGATCTGGGCGTTCAGGTAGTCGGCCACCGATTTGGCGTTGATCTCCAGGATGCGGTGCATCAGGTCCGGGCGGTTGTACAGCATCTTCTTGATGGTGTGGAACTCGCGCGAGCCTTCGCCTTCCACCATGTAGCAAGCCAGGGTCCACGGGCTGCCGGAGAAGCCGATCAGCGGCACGCGGCCATTCAGCTCGGTGCGGATCTGGGTGACGGCGTTGAACACGTAATCGAGCGAGCCAGCTTCCGGCGCACGCAGGGCCAGCACATCGGCCTCGGTTTTCAGCGGACGCTCGAATTTCGGGCCCTCACCTTCGACAAAGTGCAGGCCCAGGCCCATCGCGTCCGGCACCGTCAAGATGTCGGAGAACAGAATGGCGGCGTCCAGCGGGAAGCGGTCCAGCGGCTGGATCGTGACTTCGGTGGCGTAGTCCGGATTGGTAGCAAGGCCCATGAACGAGCCGGCCTTGGCGCGGGTGGCGCGGTATTCAGGCAGATACCTTCCAGCCTGGCGCATCAGCCACACAGGGGTGTAGTCGGTCGGCTGGCGCAACAACGCGCGCAGGAAGGTGTCGTTCTTGAGCGGAGCAAATTGTGGCATGGAAGGCAATATAAGACGTTCAAAGGAGCTATTATCGCATCCCGCGCGTCGGAAAATACCGAAGGGTATTGAGAATTATCAAAAGTGCGCGCCGCCTGTCCAAATGACAGAGCTGACCCTGAATTGCCGCTTTTTTTTTCGCTGGCCTTTCTCTATCATGCCTAGCACCGCGTAAAGACCCTTTCTGGAGCCGCCCTATGACCTACACTATTGCCCCTTTCGGCGCCTGGCCTTCGACCATCAGCGCCGCGCGCGTGGCGGCCGGGGCGACGCCGTTGTCGTCGCTGATGCTGGGCGGGGACGATGGCTGCGATATTTTCTGGCTGGCCGGCCGCGCGGCGGAGGCCGGGCGCAATACGCTGCTGCGCTATCACGGCGTGAATACCGAAGAGCTGACTCTGGCGCCGTTCAATGTGCGCTCGCGGGTGCACGAGTATGGCGGCGGGGCCTACGCAGTCGATGGCGAGACGGTGTATTTCACGCATTTCAAGGATAACTGTGTCTACCGCATGGTCGCCGGCGAGGCGCCGGTGCAGGTGACGCAGGCAGGCAAGCAGCGCTTTGCCGATTTCGCCGTGGATCGCGCACGCAATCGCCTGATCGCCGTCCGTGAGCTGCATGGCGACGACGAGCACGCGCAGCCAACCAACACGATTTGCGCGATCTCGCTCGACTCGGGCGCCGGGACGGTGCTGGTGCAAGGCGCGGACTTTTATTCGTCGCCGCGCTTGTCGCCGGATGGCCGCTCGCTGGCCTGGCTGAGCTGGGACCACCCGCGCATGCCGTGGCAGGGCACCACGCTCTGGCAGGCCGACTTTAACGACGATGGCACGCTCACTACGCCCGTCCGCATCGCCGGCGGCGCCGAGGAATCCATCTGCCAGCCCGAATGGTCGCCCGATAACCTGCTGCACTTCGTCTCCGACCGCAGCGGCTGGTGGAATCTGTACCGCCTGTGCCGCGACCGCCAGCGCACCGAAGGCCTGTGCCCGATGGAGGCCGAATTCGCCACTCCGCACTGGACCTTCGGTAACAGCATGTACGGCTTCCGCTCGGCCAGCGAAATCATCTGCACCTATATCGACAAGGGCGTGAGCCGCCTGGCGCGCCTGCTGCCGGGCAGCGGCAAGCTGGAATGCATCGCCAATCCGTACGAGGAAATCCGCGAACTGCGCGTGGCCAACGGCTACATCGCCATGCTGGCCGGCGGCCCCACCATCCCGCTGGAACTGGCACGCATCGATTTCACTGAAGAAGGCGTCGAAATCCTCGCGCAATCGATCGAAGACCTGCCGGACGAAGCCAACCTGTCTGTCCCCACCAGCATCAGCTACCCAAGCAGCAACGGCCGCACCGCGCACGCCTTCTACTACCCGCCGCGCAACAAGGACGTGCAAGCCCCCGATGGCAGCAAGCCGCCGGTGATCGTAATCGGCCACGGTGGCCCGACCGGCATGACGGTCAATACGCTCAACCTGAAAACCCAGTACTGGACCAGCCGTGGCTTCGGCGTGCTCGATGTGAATTATGGCGGCAGCACCGGCTTTGGCCGCGCCTACCGCGACCTGCTCAAAGGCCAGTGGGGCATCGTCGATGTGGAAGACTGCGTCAACGGCGCCAAGGCGTTGGCCGAGCGCGGCCTGGCCGACGCCGATCGCCTGATCATTCGCGGCAGCAGCGCCGGCGGCCTTACCACCCTGTGCGCGCTGACCTTCCACGATGTGTTCAAGGCCGGCGCCAGCTACTACGGCGTCTCCGACCTCAAAGGCCTGGACCAGGATTCGCATAAATTCGAGTCGCATTACAACGAATACCTGATCGCGCCGAAAGCGCAGGCCGACGCGGTCTACGCCCAGCGCTCGCCGATCAACCATACCGACAAGCTGTCGCGCCCCATGATTTTCTTCCAGGGCCTGGACGACAAGGTGGTGCCGCCGCAGCAATCGCAAATGATGGTCGACGCGTTGAAAAAGCGCGGCATCCCGGTCGAATACGTGGAACTGGAAGGCGAAGGCCACGGCTTCCGCAAAGCCGAAAACATCATCCGCACGCTGGAAGCGGAGCTGGACTTCTACCAAAACATCTTTAAGCTGAACCACGCATGACCGATCCCAAGCTGCTCGCTGAATTCGACGCGCTGCCCCACAACGAAAAAGCGATACTGGCGCTGCTCGCGCTGGTCGGCGAGCCTATGGGCCGTACCGCCATCCTCGATCACCTGCACCACGCGCGCATCGAATACAACGACGACGGCAAGCAGTACACGGTAGCGACGCTGGACGACGCCATGTCCAAGCTGGAGCGCCTCGCCTTCATCAGCGTGGTGACGGGACGCGGCTTTGTCTGCAATCCCAAGCTGCGCTGGCCGGCGATCCGCTCTGCCATCGGCACCCACGCGATGGAAGACCTGTGCGCCGCCTACGCCGAACTGGTGCCGATGCGCCAGACCTGGAACAGCATGGAGCCGCGCAGCTACCGCGCTGGCATGGCGCGCCTGCGCATGGGCCTCTTGCGCGGCCACGGCCCGCAGCAGATCCAGTCAGTGCTGGCGTTCTGCCTCGGCAGCTACGAGGCGGCGCAGCTGCATCCTATCGTCGATATCTTCGGCCGCCCGTTCGAACCGGGCATGATCGCGCTGGTCAGCCCTCTGCTGCAAGACGACGTGCTGGCGGTGCTGATGCACCACTCCGAGCAGGAGCCGCACACCACGCCGGTGCTGCGCGAGTACTGCGAGATGCACATGCAGCGCCGCCACGGCGACATCAACGGCGAACTGCGCATGGCGATGGCGGAAGACGCGCTGCTGTGCGGCCGTCTCGATGACGCCAAGCGCTATCTGGAACGCACGACCGGCGCGCAGAGCCAGTACCTGGCCAGCATTGTGGTGCTGCTGCGCGGCGCCGGCAGCGCCGCCATCGTCGGCTTCGATGTGGCGCTGAAAACCCTGCGCCGCGACACCGGCAAACGCAAGCAGCTGTTCACCGGCATGGGCGGCAATCTGTACCTGCTGTCGGCGCTGCGCAGCGGCGATCCGCGCCACCTGAAAGCAGCGGAAGCCTACCTCGAAATCGCCGTCAAGCTGCCGAAGAATCACGACAGCTCGGTGCACCAGATGATCGATCTGCTGCGCCAGATCCGCGCTGGCGTGATGCAGGTCGATACCGTGTCCGCGCTGCCGTGGGAACCAGGCCTGCAAACGCAGATGTTCCAGTTCCTGCTGTACTTCTGGCTCTCGCTGCCGCAACTGCAGGAGCGCAAGGAGCAGTTGCAGGATCTGGTGAAGAACGCCGAACGCGCCGGCTATCTGTTCATCGCCGGCCAGGCCGCCGCGCTGCTGGGCCAATTGGGCGACAGCGAAATGCAGATTCACGCGCAGGCACTGCGCTCGCGCCTCGGCTTCCCGGATATGACCACGTGGTTCGAGCGGCAGGAAGGCTGGCAGCGCCAGCTCACGGCCCTGATCAACCTGCAGCAGCCGGCAAGCGCTGACACGGCGGGCAGTACGCGCCTCGTGTGGCTGCTGACCTACGACAACCGCAACGGCCTGACCGATATCTCGCCGGTGGAGCAGAAGCGCGATGCGCGCGGCTTGTGGAGCAAGGGCCGCGCCGTCGGCCTGAAGCGCCTGCGCTTCGAGTCCGAGCAGTTCAACTTCCTCACGCCGCAGGATATCCGCGCGGCGGAAGCGATCACGGTGGCGCATCGCGGCTACCAGTCCACCGGCCTGACTTACGAAATCGATCCGCAGCGCGCCGCACCGGCGCTGGTCGGCCACCCGCTGCTGTTCTGGGCCGACCTGCCGGACATGCGCGTGGAGATGCTGTCCGGCGAGCCGGAGCTGCTGGTCAAGCGCAGCCCCGGCAATCTCGAACTGCGTCTGCAGCCGCCGATTCCGGACGATAGCTCCTCGGTGGTCATCACCAAGGAAACGCCGACCCGCCTGCGTGTGGTGAACATCCTTGAAGAACACCGCAAGATCGCCGCCATCGTTGGCGATGCGCTCAACGTGCCGTCGCACGCCGAGCAGCAGGTGCTGTCGGCCATCAGCGCCATCTCGTCGATGGTGACGGTGCAATCGGATATCGGCGGCGCCGCGCCGGACATGGAGCAGATGGAAGCCGACACGCGCCTGCATCTGCACCTGCTGCCCTACCAGCACGGCCTGAAGATGCAGATCCTGGTGCGCCCGCTGGTCAACGGCGCCTACTACAAGCCGGGCGACGGCGCCGACAGCGTGATCGCCGATATCGGCGGCAAGCCGGTGCAGGCGCGCCGTAAACTGATCGACGAACGCGATGCGGAGCGCGACCTGATCGCCAAGTGCCCGGTGCTGGAACAGGCGGAGCAGGATCACGGCGAATGGCTGCTGGGCCAACCGGCCCTGTGCCTGCAATTGCTGGTGGAGTTGCAGGAGCTGGACCCGGCCAGCATCGTCATCGCGTGGCCGGAAGGCGAGAGCTTCCGCGTCACCAACAAGGTAGAGACCAAGCAGCTGCGCCTCGCCATCAAGAGCAACAAGGACTGGTTTGCCGCCAGCGGCGAACTGCAAGTCGACGAGGGCAAGGTGATCGACCTGCGCACCCTGCTCGAAATGATGGAGAAGAGCCACGGCCGCTTCGTGGAGCTGGGCGAGAACCGCTACATGGCGCTGACCGATGAACTGTACCGCCGCCTGCAAGAGGTGCAAGCCTATGGGGAAATCACCGCCGACGGCATCCGTCTGCATCCGCTGGCCTCCTTCGCGCTGGAAGAACTGGCCGACGATATCGGCGGCCTCAAATCGGACAAGCTGTGGAAAGAGCACCTGTCCCGCATGCGTGAGCAGGAAGCCTTCACGCCTGAATTGCCAAGCACTCTGCAAGCGGAACTGCGCGATTATCAGGTGGAAGGCTACAACTGGCTGTCGCGTCTTGCACATTGGGGCGTGGGCGCTTGCCTGGCCGACGACATGGGCCTCGGCAAAACGCTGCAAGCGCTGGCGCTGATGCTGTCGCGCGCACCGAAAGGCCCGACGCTGGTGATCGCGCCAACCTCGGTCTGCATGAACTGGATGAGCGAAGCCGCGCGCTTTGCACCGACGCTCGACATGCAGTTGTTTGGCGGCGGCGACCGCGCCGCGATGCTGGGCAACCTGCACGCCTACGATGTGGTGGTGACCAGCTACGGCCTGCTGCAACTGGAGTCGGAGCTGTTCGCCAAGGTGCAGTGGAATACCATCGTGCTGGATGAAGCGCAGGCGATCAAGAACGCCGCCACCAAGCGCTCGGCCGCCGTGATGGCGCTGAAAGGCGAGTTCCGCATCGCCGTCACCGGCACGCCGCTGGAAAACCACCTCGGCGAGTTGTGGAACCTGTTCCGCTTCATCAATCCGGGCCTGCTGGGCAGCATCGAGCAATTCAACCTGCGCTTCGCCGCGCCGATTGAAAAGCCGCAGGACCACCGCGCCGAACTCGGTGCGCGCAAACGCTTGCGCCGCTTGATTCATCCATTCATCCTGCGCCGCACCAAGTCGCAGGTGCTGACCGAGCTGCCGTCGCGCACCGAGATCACGCTGGAAGTAGATTTGTCGGCCGACGAAACGGCGTTGTACGAGTCGCTGCGCCGCGCCGCGCTGGAAAACCTCGAAAAGGTCGAAGGCCCGGCAGAGAAGAAATCGATCCAGATCCTGGCCGAGATCATGAAGCTGCGCCGCGCCTGCTGCAATCCAAACCTGATTGCGCCGGAACTCAAGCTGGCCAGCAGCAAGCTGTCGGCCTTCGCGCACCTGCTGGAAAACCTGTTGGACAACAAGCACAAGGTGCTGGTGTTCAGCCAGTTCGTCGATCACCTGTCGCTGATCCGCGAACATCTGGACGCGCAAGGCATCAGCTACCAATACCTCGACGGCGCCACCCCGATGGCCGCCCGCAAGCAGCGCGTCGATGCGTTCCAGGCCGGCGAGGGCGATGTGTTCCTGATCTCGCTGAAGGCGGGCGGGGTCGGTATCAACCTCACCGCCGCCGACTACGTGATCCACATGGACCCGTGGTGGAATCCGGCGGTGGAAGACCAGGCCTCGGACCGTGCCCACCGCATGGGCCAGCTGCGGCCGGTGACCATCTACCGCCTCGTTGCGCGCCACACCATCGAGGAAGGCATCGTCGACCTGCACCAGCACAAGCGCGACCTGGCCGACAGCCTGCTGGAAGGCAGCGATGTCAGCGGCCGCATGTCGGCCAGTGAAATGTTGGCGATGCTGCAAGAAGGATTAAAAAAGTAAAACCAGAATAATTCGGCTTGTATCGAACAGCCTCAAGCGGCCAGATTAGTGATAATCTCCTCCGCTTCAGACACAAGGCTGCACATGATGATCAAGACAAAATTCGCACTCGCTGCGCTGATGGCGGCTTTGGCCGCCGCACCAGCCGGCGCCACCCAGCACCACAAGAAGAACAGCGCCAGCAAGACCACCACGTCGAGCAAGGCCAAGAGTACCAAGTCGACCAAAGCGACCAAGGCCAGCAAAGGCAAGAGCACGGCCAAAGCCTCCGGCAAGGGCAAGGCGGTGGCCGCCGCTGCCGCAGTGCCGGCGCTCAAGGTCGCATCGGAACGCTGGCAGGACCGCCAGTTCGACAACCTGAGCAACCAGTTCCTGAACGCGCTGTGGCGCATCGATTCGGAAAGCGCCATCTACGCCGGCAAGTACGATACTGCCGCCACCCTGACCGTGTTCGACAAGGCCGAGCAGGACAAGGAACTGGCCTTCATCGATGAATGGAAGGGCAAGCTCACCGCAGTCAACGCCAGCAAGCTGTCGGCCAAGCAACGCACCGACCTGGGCCTGCTGATTAACAAGCTCGACAGCGACCGCTTCCGCCTGACCACCCTGCGCGAGTGGGAATGGAATCCGGCCAGCTACAACGTCGCCGGTCCGCTCGACCTGATCCTGAATACCGAATACGCGGCCCAGCCGCAGCGCCTGCGCACGCTGCTCAAGCGCATCGCCAGCATTCCGGCTTACTACGAGGCGGCGCGCGCCAACATCGTCAATCCGACCCGCGAACACACCCGCCTGGCGATCAAGCAGGCGCCCGGCGTGCAGACCGTGCTGACCGAGGTGGACAAGGTGGCGCAAGCGTCCATCCTGACGCCGGTGGAGAAGCAGTTGTTCACCCAGCGCGTGAATGCGGCGCTGAACGCGGTCGATGGCTATGTCGCGTTCCTGACCGAGATGGACAAGCAGATGGACACCAAGGGCCGTCGCAGCTTCCGCCTTGGCAAGGAATTGTATGAGCAGAAGTTTGCCTACGATATCCAATCGGCCAGCACTGCCGAGCAGACTTACCAGAAAGCGCTGGCGGCGCGCGAAGACCTGCTGGCTAATATGGACAAGCTGTCTGACGAGCTGTGGGACAAGACGATGGGCGGCGCCGCCAAGCCAACCGACCGCTTTGCCAAGATCGGCATGGTGATCGACAAGCTGTCGGCGCGCCACGTGGCGCGCGAGGACTTCGTCAACGAGATCAAGCGCCAGATTCCGACTTTGCAGGATTGGGTCACCAGCCACAACCTGCTGACGCTGGATCCGAACAAGCCGCTGGAAGTGCGCGCGACGCCGGCCTATGCGGCGGGTGTGGCCGGCGCCAGCATCGATGCGCCGGGACCGTATCGTCCGCAGGACCGCACCTGGTACAACGTGACGCCGCTCGATGGCGCCACGCCGGAAGCGGCCGAGAGCAGCCTGCGCGAATACAACCACTGGATCCTGCAAATCCTGAATATTCACGAAGCGATTCCTGGCCACTACGCGCAGCTGGTGTATGCCAACCGTTCGCCGTCGATCGTGAAGTCGATCTTCGGCAATGGTGCGATGGTGGAAGGCTGGGCGGTGTACGGCGAACGCATGATGCTGGAGTCCGGCTACGGCGACAATGCGCCGGAGATGTGGCTGATGTATTCCAAGTGGAACCTGCGCAGCGTGACCAACACTATCCTCGATTACAGCGTGCACGTGCTGGGCATGACGGAAGAGCAGGCGATTGATCTGCTGACCCGCCAGGCGTTCCAGACGCGCAGCGAGGCGGTTGAAAAATGGCACCGCGTGCAGGTGTCGTCGGTGCAGCTGACCAGCTATTTCAGCGGCTACAGCGAGATCATGGAACTGCGCGAGCAGCGCAAGCAGCAGTTGGGCGCAAAGTTCAACCTGAAGGAATTCCACGAGCAATTCCTCAGCTACGGCAGCGCGCCGGTACGCGTGATCAAAGGCCTGATGACGCAGTAGTCCTGCGCTGGCTCAAAGCGATGGGCATGTGATTCGATACGATGGAGAACGGCTGTGGCACAGCCGTTTTCTGCTACGATCAAATCCGGGAGGTATCATGACCATGCCCATCAAATTCGATACACGTGAGTACGCCAAGACATTGGCGGAGGCAGGCGTACCGCAGGATCAAGCCGATGCACACGCGCAAGCACTACTTGCCGCACTCTCCGAAGGCACTGTTACGCCGGGTGAAGTCGTGGTTCTCAAAGCAGAAGTCATGGCCCGGATAGACGCCCTAAAAGCAGAAGTCATGGCCCGGATAGACGCCGTAAAAGCAGAAGTCATGGGCCGGATAGACGCCGTAAAAGCAGAAGTCATGGCCCAGATAGACGCCGTAAAAGCAGAAGTCATGGCCCAGATAGACGCCGTAAAAGCAGAAGTCATGGCCGAGATAGTCGCGCTAAAGCATCAGCTTCAAGTGCTCAAGGTACGTGTTGACGCAAAATTCACTATTGTTTTTTGCATGCTCGGCGTGTCGTTCGCCTTGCATGCCGTCACTATTGGCATGCTCTGGAGAATACTGGACCGTTTGCCCTAGATCAGGCTTTTTCTTCGGGGGCGGTGGAGATGCGGACGAACAGGGGGGCGACCAGCAGGCCCAGTTCGAACAGCAGGCACATCGGGATGGCCAGCGAGAACATCGAGACGGCATCCGGCGGCGTTACGATCGCCGCAATCACGAAGGCACCAACGATGGCGTAAGGACGAATCTCTTTCAGCTTGGCCACCGTCACCAAGCCCATGCGCACCAGGATCACCACCACCACCGGCACCTCGAACGTCGCGCCAAACGCCAGGCACATCGACATCACGAAATCGAGATAGTTCTCGATATCCGGCGTCACCGCAATCGACTGCGGCGAGAACTCGGCGATGAACTGGAACACCCGCCCAAACACCAGGAAATAACAGAACGCCACGCCGGACATGAACAGCACCGACGAGGAAATCACCAGCGGCGCGATCAGCCGCTTCTCATGCGTGTACAGGCCGGGCGCCACGAAGGCCCACAGCTGGTACAGCACCCACGGCAAGGCCAGGATGATGGCAATCACCAGGGTCACCTTCATCGGCACCAGGAACGGCGAAATCACGCCGGTGGCGATCATCTTCGAGCCCACCGGCAGCGAGCGGATCATCGGCTCGGCAATGATGTCGTAGATGCGCGATGGCCCCGGCCAGATCATCAGGCCGATACACATGATCGCAATGCCGATCGAGGCCTTGACCAGGCGGTCGCGCAGTTCGATCAGGTGAGAGATAAAGGTCTCTTCGCCCGGATTAGGAGTCGTCATTTAAAAGAAGGAGCTAGTGGTAGGGCTGCGCGGACGGAAGCGGGCCACCCGCGCCGCGCCCGACGTCACATGCAGCTTGCCGCCGTGGCGCTGCTTGTACCAGTTGGGAATGGCCGAGTTGCGCACCAGCTTCTTGCGGCGGAACTCGCGCGCCTTGCGCGACACATCTTCCGTGCTGACATGGCTGAACGACACCGGCTCGTACGACGGCGGATTATCGTTGAACGCTTCCTCCACCTCGGCTACGTTCTTCGAAATCGAGTTTTCCACGTCCGACTTGATGGCCTGGGCCGCGTCCTGCACATCCTTCTGCAGATTGCGCAGTTCTTCCAGCTCGATTTCGCGCGAGACCTCGGTTTTGACTTCGTTCAGGTAGCGCTGGGCGCGGCCATACAGGGTCCCGGCCATGCGCGCCACCTTGGGCAGCTTTTCAGGACCGATGACGACCAGCGCAACCACGCCGATGACAGCAAGTTTGGTAAGACCGAGATCGATCATAAGAAAAGGCTACTTACTTCTTCTCTTTCGTGTCGACGTCGATGGTGCCCGGTGCCGGAGCGGCTGGCTTGTCTTCGTCCGCACCTTTCACGCCATCCTTGAAACCCTTGACGGCCTTGCCGATGTCCGAACCCATGTTGCCCAGCTTTTTGGTGCCGAAAACCAGCATCACGATCACCAGAACGATCAACCAGTGCCAAATACTAAAAGAACCCATCATATTCCCCTAAATTCGTTGATTCCGGAACTGCTGCCACAGTATAAGCGAAGCGCAGTCCCTACGGTAAAAGTAGTCAGCCGCCGGCTTAACGCTGGCCGCGCCAAGGATGGGCGCCGCCGATTACGTGCAGATGCAAATGGTACACCTCCTGCCCGCCATCCGGCCCACTGTTGATCAGCGTCTTGTAGCCGCGCACCGGCGCACCGCCAGCATCATAGCCCACAGCGCAGCCAGCTTCCTCTGCCAAGCGAGGGGCCAGCGCCAGCATCTTGCCCAGCAGTTCAGGCTCAGCCGCCGCATCCTGCAAGGTGGCGAAATGTTTCTTCGGAATCACCAGCAGGTGTACCGGCGCGGCCGGATTGATGTCCTTGAAGGCCAGCAGGTCGTCATCTTCGTAAACGGTGGTCGAAGGGATTTTCTTTTCGGCTATTTTGCAAAAGATGCAGTTTTCCACGCGGAGGCTCCGATTATTCTTTACGGGATGCTTTTTCCTCGATGCCGGACACGCCCTCGCGGCGCGCCAGTTCGTCGAGCACTTGCTGCGGCTTCAGGTCGAACTGGGCCAGCAGCACCAGCGTATGGAACCACAAGTCAGCCACTTCGTACAGCACCTTGCCGCTGTCGCCGCCGGCGCGCGCATCCTTGGCAGCCATCACGGTCTCGGTGGCTTCCTCGCCGATCTTTTTCAGGATGGCGTCGTCCCCCTTGGAAAACAGCTTGGAGGTGTAGGAGGTGGCGGGATCGCCGCCATTGGCCGGCTTGCGTGATTCGATCACGTCGGCCAGGCGGTCAAGAACGGTGCTCATTTGCCTGCCTTGTAAATGTCGTTGGGATCTTTCAGTACCGGCTCGGTGTTCTGCCAGTCGCCTTCATGCTCGTCGCCTTCGAACTTCTGGAAGAAGCAGGAATGGCGGCCGGTATGGCAAGCGATGCCACCGGCCTGCTCGATTTTCAGCAGCACCACGTCTTCATCGCAGTCGAGGCGGATTTCCAGCACTTTCTGCGTGTGGCCGGACTCTTCGCCCTTGTGCCACAGCTTCTTGCGCGAACGGCTCCAGTAGACGGCCTCGCCCAGCTCGACCGTCTTGGCCAGCGCCTCGCGGTTCATCCAGGCGAACATCAGCACGTCGTTGCTGCCCGCTTCCTGGGCGATGACCGGCACCAGGCCGTGCTCGTCCCACTTAATTTTTTTCAACCAGGCCGCTTTCGGCTGGATGCTTGGAGTACTCATTTCTATTCTCTTAAACCAGGCGCATCGGAATGCCCTGTTGTGCCATGAAACGCTTGGCTTCCTGCACCGTGTGCTGGCCGTAGTGGAAGATGCTGGCTGCCAGCACCGCGTCGGCCTTGCCCAGCTTGACGCCGTCGGCCAGGTCTTGCAAGCCGCCCACGCCGCCCGAAGCGATCACCGGGATGCTGATGGCGTCCGACACGCCGCGCGTCAGGCCCAGGTCGAAGCCGGACTTGGTGCCGTCCTTGTCCATGCTGGTCAGCAGGATTTCGCCCGCGCCCAGCTGTTCCATCTTCCTGGCCCACTCGATGGCGTCGATGCCGGTGGCCTTGCGGCCGCCGTGGGTGAACACTTCCCACTTGCCCGGCGACACCTGCTTGGCGTCGATCGCCACCACGATGCACTGCGAGCCGTGCTTCTGCGAAGCGTCGTACACCAGCTGCGGATTCGACACTGCCGACGAATTCATGCTGACCTTGTCCGCGCCGGCATTCAGCAGGCGGCGCACATCGGCCACCTCGCGCACGCCGCCGCCCACGGTCAGCGGAATGAAGACCTGCGACGCCACCGCCTCGATGATGTCGAGGATCAGGCCGCGGTTGTCGCTGGTGGCGGTAATGTCGAGGAAGGTCAGCTCATCGGCGCCCTGCTCGTCGTAGCGGCGCGCGATTTCCACCGGGTCGCCGGCATCGCGCAGCTCGGTGAAGTTGACGCCTTTGACGACGCGGCCATCGGTCACGTCGAGGCAGGGGATGATGCGTTTAGCCAGCATTATTCTTCCGTATCTTCTTCGAGCAAGTCACCGCTCAACTCATCGGCACGTTCCTGTGCCGAGGCCAGGTCGATGGTGCCTTCGTAAATCGAACGGCCGCAGATCACGCCTTCGATGCCTTCGTCCTGCACCGCACACAGCGCTTCCACGTCAGCCAGGTTGTGCAGGCCGCCCGAGGCGATCACCGGGATCTTCACGGCTTGCGCCAGCTTGACGGTGGCTTCGATGTTGACGCCGCCCATCATGCCGTCGCGGCCGATGTCGGTGTAGATGATCGATTCCACGCCGTAGGCTTCGAATTTCTTGGCCAGGTCGATCACTTCGTGGCCGGACATTTTGCTCCAGCCATCGGTGGCAACCTTGCCGTCCTTGGCGTCCAGGCCGACGATGATGTGGCCAGGGAAAGCGCCGCACGCATCGTGCAGGAAGCCCGGCTCTTTCACGGCGGCGGTGCCGATGATGACGTAGGTGATGCCGGCGTCCAGATAGCGCTCGATGGTGTCGAGGTCGCGGATGCCGCCGCCCAGTTGCACAGGGATCTCATCGAGGTCGTTCTCTTCCGCGAAGTCCTGCACCGCTTTCAGGATGGACTTGATGGCAGCCTCGTTCTTTGGCTTGCCGGCGAAGGCGCCGTTCAAGTCAACCAGGTGCAGGCGGCGCGCGCCTTGCTTCAGCCAATGCAGGGCCATCTCGGCCGGATCTTCGGAGAATACGGTGGCGAGTTCCATATCGCCCTGTTTGAGGCGAACGCAGTGACCGTCTTTGAGGTCGATAGCAGGAATGAGCAGCATGATGGTTTAAGTTAAAAATTAAAAAAAGAAATCAAGGGTTCCAGTGGACAAAGTTTTTGTACAGCTGCAGTCCGGTCGCGGCGCTTTTCTCCGGATGGAACTGGGTCGCAAAAATATTATCACGGGCCACGGCGCAACTGAACGGCGCACCGTAGACAGTTTGGCCGACAGTGTGCGCCGACTGCTCCGGCTGGGCGAAATAGCTGTGCACGAAGTAGAAGTAGGCGTTATCCGGAATATCCTGCCACATCGGATGAGACGCCGTTTGCTGGACTTGGTTCCATCCCATCTGCGGGACTTTGAAACGCGAGCCGTCGTCCTGCAGCTGGCCGTCCAGCTGGAAGCGCACCACCTTGCCAGGCAACAGGCCCAGGCCGGCGGCATTGCCTTCCTCACTGACATCAAACAGCATTTGCTCGCCGATGCACACTCCCATAAGAGGTTTGCTGCGCGACGCCGCCAGCAGCGCTTCCTGCACGCCGGATTCGCGCAAGCTGCGCATGCAGTCCGGCATGGCGCCCTGGCCGGGCAGCACGATGCGGTCGGCCGATTCGATATCGGCCACTTCACCGGAAATCAGCACATTGGCTTCCGGCGCCACGGCGCGCAGGGCCTGCGCAACCGAGCGCAGATTACCCATGCCGTAATCAACTACTACGATTTTTTTCATAATGATGATTTACAGGGTGCCCTTGGTCGACGGGATGGTGCCGGCAGCGCGCGGGTCCAGCTCGGACGCCATGCGCAGCGCGCGGCCGAAGGCCTTGAACACGGTCTCGCACTGGTGGTGGGCGTTGGTGCCACGCAGATTGTCGATGTGCAGGGTCACCAGCGCGTGGTTGACGAAGCCGCGGAAGAATTCCAGCGTCAGGTCAACGTCGAAGGTGCCGATCATCGCACGCGTGAACGGGATGTGATATTCGATGCCTGGGCGGCCCGAGAAGTCCAGCACCACGCGCGACAGCGCCTCGTCCAGCGGGACGTAGGAATGGCCGTAGCGCACGATGCCTTTGCGGTCGCCGATAGCCTTGGCCACCGCCATGCCCAGCGTGATGCCGACGTCTTCCACCGTGTGGTGGTTGTCGATGTGGATGTCGCCGGTGGCCTCGACTTCGAGGTCGAACAGGCCGTGGCGGGCGATCTGGTCCAGCATATGGTCGAGGAAAGGCACGCCGGTATTCAGTTTCTGTTTGCCGGTGCCGTCCAGGTTGATGGATACGCGGACTTGCGTCTCGTTGGTGTTACGGATGATTTCTGCGGTGCGGTTCATGAAAAGCTCGCGATGGTGTCAGGCTGCCTGCGATGCGGCGAAGGCATCGAGGAAGGTGGAATTTTCTTCCGGGGTGCTCACGGTAATACGTAAACAATTGGTCAGCACACTGTGCATTTTACTCACATTTTTGATTAATACCTTGTGAGACAGCAGTTTTGCGTGGATGGCGTCGGAATCGGGCACGCGAATCAAGATAAAATTCGCCGCCGACGGAAACACCTCCACGCCCGGCATGGCCGCCAATGCAGCCGTCAGATCGGCGCGTGCGGCGCGCAACGCGGCTGCCTGCTGGTTCAGCACCTCCACGTGGTCGAGCGCGAATTCGGCCGCAACCTGGGTCAGTACGTTGATGTTGTAAGGAGGCCGCACTTTGTCGAATTCCGCCAGCAGTTGCGGCGCCGCCGACATGTAGCCGAGGCGAATGCCGGCCAGTCCCAGCTTGGACACGGTACGCATCACCACCAGATTCGGAAATTCAGGCAAGCGATTCATAAATGTCTGCTGCGCGAACGGCTCGTAGGCCTCATCGACGATGGCAAGACCGAAACCGTCCAGCGCATTGATGATGGCGACGATGTCCTCTTCCGCGAACAGGTTGCCGGTGGGATTATTCGGGAAAGATAAAAATACCAGCGCCGGCTTGTGTTCCTTGATCGCCGCCAGCATGGCCGGCAGGTCCAGCGTCATGTCGGCCTTGAGCGGCACGCCGACGTAATCCATGCCGGCGAATTGCGCCGAGCGCTGGTACATCACGAACGACGGCGTCGGCGCCACCACGGCGGCGCGGCGGTCCTGCATGGCGCAGGCCATGCACAGGATCGAGATCAGCTCATCCGAGCCATTGCCGAGGATGACGTCATAGCCGGTCGGTACGCCCAGCTTGTCCTTGATGCGCTGCTTGATGGTGCTGTAGGCGGCCGCCGGGTAGCGATTCAGCGCCACGTCGGCCAGTCGCTGAGCCAAGTCCTCCCGCAGATGATGCGGCAGGTGGTAAGGGTTCTCCATCGCATCCAATTTGATAAAACCACTCGCATCAGCGACGTGGTAGCTGGCGACAGCTCTGACGTCGGGGCGGATGGTGCTGTTGATCAGCGTGGCGATGGGGGACATCTTACTTGGGCTCCTATGAGTTGATGGAACTTCGGGGTTTCTTGGGTTTCTTTGGCGGCGGCGCCGGCACCTCCGGCATCGCCAGACGCTCGGCGATGATGGCGCAGTATTCCGGATTCAGTTCGAAGCCGACGTAATTGCGGCCGGTACGCTTGGCGGCAATCGCCGTCGTACCGCTGCCCATGAACAGGTCCAGCACCACGCCGTCCGGCGGGCACGAGGCCTTGACCATGCGCTCGATAATCTCCAGCGGCTTTTGCGTGGGATGATCGGCGCGCTCCGGATGCTCACGGTGCAGGCGCGACACGCTCCACACATCTTTCGGGTTGTAGCCCACTTCCAGCCATTTCGCACCGATGAAGATGGAGCGCGTGCGGGCTTTCTTGGTCTCGGCATCGTACGGAATACGCACTGCGTCGAGATCGAAGTAGTAGTCCTTGCGACCGACGAAGAAGCCGACGGTGTCATGTACCGACGAGAAGCTGCGCACGCTGCCGCCCATCGATGGCACACGGCGGTCCCAGATAATTTCGTTCATCATCGTCATGCGCTTTTTCAGCATGACGAAGATCTCCGGCGAAAAACGCCAGGTCAGGAAAATGTACAAGCTGCCGTTGGGCTTGAGCTTGGGCAGGGCGGCGTCTATCCACTGCTCGGTCCAGCGCAGGTATTCATCTACCGTTTGCTGGTCCGAGGCATTGCCGTAGTCCTTGCCGAGGTTATACGGCGGGTCAGTCAGAATCAGGTCGATGGAACCATCCGGGATGCGCGCCAGACCGGCCAGCGCATCCTCACAGAAGACCTGATTAAGCCATTCACTCATTTGAGGCGCAGCTCCGCGCTGCGGGCGTGTGCCTGCAAGCCTTCACCGTAAGCCAGTTCGGCCGCGACCTTGCCCAGCGTTTGCGCGCCGGCTTCGCTGACGTGAATGATCGACGAGCGTTTCTGGAAATCGTACACGCCCAGCGGCGACGAGAAGCGCGCAGTGCGCGACGTCGGCAGCACGTGGTTAGGACCGCAGCAGTAGTCGCCCAGCGATTCGGACGAGAAGCGGCCGAGGAACATGGCGCCCGCGTGGCGGATCTTGTCGGCCCATTGCTGCGGCTCGACGGCGGAGATTTCCAGGTGTTCGGCGGCGATGCTGTTGGCGATGGCGCAGGCTTCGTCCATGTCGCGCACTTTGATGAGCGCACCACGGTCGCGCAGCGAGGTCTTGATGACTTCCTGGCGCGGCATGGTTGGCAGCAGCTTGGCGATGCTGGCTTCCACCTTGGCGATGTAGTCGGCGTCTGGGCACAGCAGGATGGCTTGCGCCAGCTCGTCGTGCTCAGCTTGCGAGAACAGGTCCATCGCCACCCAGTCAGGATCGGTGGTGCCGTCGGCGACGATCAGGATTTCCGACGGGCCGGCAATCATGTCGATGCCGACGGTGCCGAACACACGGCGCTTGGCCGAGGCCACGTAGGCGTTGCCCGGGCCGACGATTTTATCGACGGCTTGGATGGTCTCGGTGCCGTAAGCCAGTGCGGCCACGGCTTGCGCGCCGCCGATGGTGATGACGCGCGTGACGCCGGCGATTGCCGCAGCGGCGAACACCATCTGGTTCTTCACGCCGTCCGGCGTTGGCACCACCATGATGATTTCTTCCACGCCGGCGACGTGCGCTGGAATGGCATTCATCAGCACCGACGATGGGTAGGCGGCTTTACCGCCGGGGACATAAATGCCCACGCGGTCCAGCGGCGTAACGCGCTGGCCCAGCACCGTGCCATCGGCCTCGGTGTAGGTAAAGCCGTTCAGTTCCTGCTTCTGGCGTTCGTGGAACACGCGTACGCGGTGTGCTGCCACTTCCAGCGCCTTGCGTTGCGCTTCAGGGATGGCAGCCAGCGCGGCTTGCAGTTCTTCCTGCGATACGTCCAGCGCCGCCATGCCGGTGGCGCCGCCGTTTGGAATGCGGTCGAAGCGATTGGTGTATTCGAGGACGGCGGCATCGCCGCGTGCTTTCACGTCAGCGAGGATTTTGCCGACCGCGCCTTCAATCGCGTCGTCGGTGCTGGCTTCGAAGGCCAGCAGGGTGTCCAGGCGCTGTTTGAAATCAGCCTGGCTGGAATCGAGCTTGGTAATCATTTTTTGGATGCGCGTTCAAATGCTTCGATAATCGGTTGCAGGCGCTCGCGCTTCATCTTCAGTGCTGCTTGATTCACGATCAGGCGCGACGAAATATCCATGATGGCCTCGACCTCTTTCAGGTCGTTGGCGCGCAGCGTGCCACCGGTGCTGACCACGTCGACAATCGCATCCGACAGGCCGACCAGCGGCGCCAGCTCCATCGAGCCATACAGCTTGATCAGGTCAACGTGCACGCCCTTCTTGGCGAAGTGCGCGCGCGCCGTCTCGACGAACTTGGTGGCCACGCGCAAGCGCGCGCCCTGGCGCACGGCGGTCTCGTAATCGAAGCCGTTGCGCACCGCGACCGACATGCGGCACTCGGCGATATGCAGGTCGATAGGCTGGTACAGTCCTTCGCCGCCGTGCTCCAGCAGCACATCCTTGCCGGCCACGCCGAAGTCCGCCGCGCCATGCTGCACATAGGTCGGCACGTCGGTGGCGCGCACGATCAGCACGCGCACGTTAGGATCGTTGGTCGGCAGGATCAGCTTGCGCGAAGTTTCCGGATTCTCGGTGACGGTGATGCCCGCTGCTTCCAGCAGCGGCAGGGTGTCTTCGAAAATGCGGCCCTTCGACAGCGCAAGAATCAGCTGCTGGGAGTCGGCTTGGAAGGAGCTCATGATTTATTTGATTCGCTTGATGTTGGCGCCTACGGCGGAGAGTTTGACTTCCATCTGGTCGTAGCCGCGGTCCAGGTGATAGATGCGGTCGATCAGCGTTTCACCGCGCGCAGCCAGGCCGGCGATCACCAGCGAAGCAGATGCACGCAAGTCGGTCGCCATCACAGGCGCGCCAACCAGCTGTTCCACGCCTTTGATAAAGGCGGTGTTGCCATCGGTTTCAATTTGCGCGCCCAGGCGGTTCATCTCCTGGACGTGCATGAAGCGGTTTTCAAAAATGGTTTCCGTCACGCGGCTGGCGCCTTCGGCGATGGTATTCACCGCCATGAATTGCGCTTGCATGTCGGTCGGGAAGCCAGGGTATTCGGTGGTGCGGAAGGTCACGGCGTGCGGACGCTTGTCCATCTGCGCGCGGATCCAGTTGTCGCCGATAGTCAGCTGCAGGCCGATCTCGCGCAGCTTGTCCAGCGCGGCATCCATGATGTCGACACGGGTGTTGCGGATGGTGATGTCGCCGCCGGTGGCCGCAACGGCGCACAGGAAGGTCGCCGCTTCGATGCGGTCCGAGATCACAGCATGCTTGGCGCCATGCAGTTCGCTCACGCCTTGAATCACCAGGCGGTTGGTGCCGATGCCTTCGATCTTGGCGCCCATCGCCACCAGCAGGTTGGCGAGGTCAGTTACTTCCGGTTCGCAGGCGGCGTTTTCCAGCACGGTCTCGCCTTCGGCCAGGGTGGCGGCCATCAGCAGGTTCTCGGTGCCGGTCACGGTGATCATGTCGGTGACGATGCGCGCACCTTTCAGCTTGGCGCACTTGGCATAGATGTAGCCGCCTTCCACGGTGATGTCGGCGCCCAGCGCCTGCAGACCCTTGATGTGCTGGTCGACCGGACGCGAACCAATCGCGCAGCCGCCCGGCAGCGACACCTTGGCTTCGCCGAAGCGCGCCAGCAGCGGGCCCAGTACCAGGATCGAGGCGCGCATGGTTTTCACCAGGTCGTATGGCGCTTCCAGCTTGGTGATGGCGCTGCCGTTCAGGGTGACCTTGTCGCCGTCCTGCGTGACTTTCAGGCCGGTCTCGCTCAACAGCTTGAGGATGGTGGACACGTCGTGCAGGTGCGGCACGTTGGACAGCTCGACGTCGCCGGAGGTCAGCAGGCCCGCGCACAGGATAGGCAGTGCCGCGTTCTTGGCGCCGGAGATGGTGATGTCGCCTTGCAGGCGGTTACCGCCTTGAATCAGAAGCTTGTCCATGCTTATCCTTGGAATTCGTCAGGGGTGAGGGTTTTCATCGACAGCGCGTGGATTTCTTCACGCATGCGGTCGCCCAGTACGGCATACACCAGCTGGTGGCGCTGGATAGGGCGCTTGCCGGCAAACGCCGGCGACACGATCACGGCCTGGAAATGCTGGCCGTCGCCCTCCACTTCGAGGTGGGTGCATTCGAGACCGGCCGAGATGTAGCCGTGGATGAGTTCTGGAGTAGTAGGCATGATGAGTCCTTGAATTTAGTGGCGCAAACGATAACCGCTGCGCAGCAAACGAATCGCCAGGAACGCCAGCACCACCAGGAAGGCCGCAACAATGGCCACGCTCACCAGCGGATTGACGTCGGACTGGCCGAAGAAGCCGTAACGGAAGCCGTCGATCATGTAGAAGAACGGATTCAAATGCGATACCGCCTGCCATACCGGCGGCAGCGAATGGATCGAGTAGAACACGCCGGCCAGGAAGGTCAGCGGCACGATCAGGAAGTTCTGGAACGCGGCCAGCTGGTCGAATTTCTCGGCCCAGATACCGGCGATCAGCCCCATCGTGCCGAGGATGGCGGCGCCCAGCAGCGCGAACACCACGATCCACAGCGGCGCCGCGAACGACAGGTGGGCGAACCACGCGGTCACGAAGAACACGCCGCAGCCAACCACGATGCCGCGCACCATCGCCGCGATCACGTAGGCCGAGAAAATCTCCCAGTGCGACAAAGGCGTCAGCAGCACGAACACCAGGTTGCCGGTGATCTTGGACTGGATCAGCGAGGACGACGAGTTGGCGAAGGCGTTCTGCAGAACGCTCATCATCACCAGGCCCGGAATCAGGAACGAGGTGTAGCTGACACCATCATAAACGTTGACGCGGCCTTCCAGCACGTGGCCGAAGATCAGCAGGTACAGCATGGCGGTCAGGATAGGCGCAGCAATCGTCTGCGTCGCTACTTTCCAGAAGCGCAGGGTCTCCTTGAAGACCAGGGTGCGGAAGCCGGCGGAGAGGAAGTTCATACGGTACCCTTGTCCATGATCTGCAAGAAGATATCTTCCAGATCCGCTTGTTGCAGTTGCATTTCGTCGATCACGGCACCCGACTCGCGCAGGCGTTTCAAAATCTGTTCGACTTCAGCGTATTCGTTGATGCGCAGGCTGTACTTCTTGCCGTGCTCCGAAGCTTCCGGGTGCGTAACCAGATGGCGCAGGTCATCGCTGATGTCGCCGTGCGTCAGGTTGACGATCAGCTGCGAACCGGAAATGCGGCGGATCAGCGACGCCATCGAGTCCAGCGCCACCACCTTGCCCAGTTTGAGCATGGCCACGCGCTTGCACATGGCTTGCGCTTCTTCGAGGTAGTGGGTGGTCAGCACCACGGTGTGGCCTTCGCGGTTCAGGCGCGAAATGAATTTCCACAGCGTCTGGCGCAGTTCGACGTCGACGCCGGCAGTCGGCTCATCGAGCACGATCACGGGCGGCTTGTGCACCAGCGCCTGCGCCACCAGCACGCGGCGCTTCATGCCGCCGGACAGCGCGCGCATATTGGTGTCGGCCTTGTTGGTCAGGTCGAGGTTGTGCATGACCTCGTCGATCCACGCATCGTTGTTTTTCAGGCCAAAGTAACCGGATTGCAAGCGCAGGGTCTCGCGCACCGTGAAGAACGGGTCGAACACCAGTTCCTGCGGCACCACGCCCAGCGCCTTGCGGGCGGCGCGGAAATCGCTGACCACGTCGTGGCCGTGGATCTTGACCGTGCCGGCATCCGGACGGATCAGGCCGGCGATGATGGAAATCAGGGTGGTCTTGCCGGCGCCGTTAGGCCCCAGCAGGCCGAAAAACTCGCCCTCTTCAATGCTGAGGGACACGCCGCCCAGTGCCTGGAGCGACTTGTAGCGCTTCTCGACATTGCTAATTTGGATCGCTGTCATTCTTGACTTATCTATAAGGTTGCGGCGGCAGGGCCGGCGCGCGGGAAGATGCTGCGGAACGCCACGGCGCTACGGCTGCGGCAACGTTCAATTATATTGGAAATTCAATCGGTCCGAGCCGGACCGGGGATTTAGGCAGTTATTACTGCCTGGCGGCGGGGTGGGGCGGAGGTCAATGGTGGTGGTGGGAGGCGGAGTCGCCTTCCACGGCGGTCTTCTTGGTGAAGAACGATTCCGGTGCTTCCACCGGCGAGAACTCGTCGGCTGCCGGGTTGCGGTAGGCGACGCCTTCCGAGTCAAGCTTGACGTCGGTCGGGAACAGCAGCGAGCACACGCCGTACAGCTTGGTCAGGCTTTGCAGCGCCGGCGGCAGGTTTTTCAGCTGCAGCTGGACGCCGGTCTGCTGCGCGGCGCGTTGCCACGCCAGCATGACCGACACCGCCACCGAATCCACCGTCAACACATGGCGCAGGTCGAACGTGGTCTGGCCGGCCTTGAGGGCGGCAAAGCCGCGCTCCAGCGCCGCAGTGGCGTTGAGCACGGTCAGGGACGTAAGCGACTGCAGGTTGTCGATAGGTTCGGTAACGGCGTTCATGATGTTGTTACTTCGGTGCGTTGGTTTTCAGCGGCTTGCTGGCGAGTTTCTTGTTCTTCTCGGTCAGCGCCTTGATCAGGCCGTCCATGCCGCCTTTCGAGATTTCGGAAGCGAACGTGCCTTTGTAGGTCTCGACCAGCCACGCGCCCAGCACGTTGATGTCGTAGATCTTCCAGCCTTGCGGGCCCTTGGCGACGCGGTAGTTCAGCGGAATCGGTTCGCCACGGGTCATGTTGACCTGCGAGCGCACTTCGACTTCGGTGTCATCCGGTGCGGCGCGCAGCGGCTTGAACTCCACGGTTTCGTTCTTGATCTGCGACAGCGCGCCCGAGTAGGTGAACACCAGCAGCGAACGGAACTGTTCGGTCAGGGCTTTTTGCTGCTCCGGGGTGGCGTCGCGCCAGAAACGGCCGGCCGCCAGTGCGGTCATGCGCTGGAAATCGACGTACGGCAGGATCTTGGTTTCCACCAGGTCGATCACCTTCTTGGTGTCGCCGGCCTGGATGGCCTTGTCGGTCTTGGCGGTGTCGATCACATCCTGGCTGATGCGCTTGACCAGCGCATCCGGCGCCTCGTTGGCAGGCACGGCGGCGCTGGCGTTGAACGCCACGGCGACAGTTGCTAAAGCGATAAATTTTTGAATGAAGTTCATCTTTTGTATGCCTTATGAGTGGTTCTTCGGGTCACTGGCTGTCAGGTTTTGCAGCCGGTGTGCCGGAGTTTAACTCTTTTGGGGCCGATTCGGATGACACGGGTGCGGAAGTTTCCGCGTCGTCATCTTTTTTACGCTTGCTCGATGGGCCGTCGCCGTCCGGGTGGATCTGGCTTTCGCGGCGCTGCATATAGCCGTCGCGCAGGAATTCATACCGGTCCAGGGCGGCGTCTTCCAGCAGGGTGGAAGCGTCCAGCAAGCCGGCGCGGGTATCGATCACGCGCAGCGCGGTGCCCATATTGCGCACGTTGGTCGGCTCCTTGTAGCGCCAGATGTCGCCCGAGATATCGACCGGCAGGGCGACGGTGTCGCGCACCGTCGACGGGCCCAGCAGCGGCAGCACCAGGTACGGGCCGGATTCAACGCCCCACACGCCCAGCGTCTGGCCGAAGTCTTCCTTGTGTTTCGGCAGACCGGCTTCCGAAGCGATGTCGAACAGGCCGACAATGCCCAGGGTCGAGTTCAGCGCAAAGCGGGCCACGTCCGACATGCCGTCCGAGCCTTTGCCTTGCAGCAGGTTGTTGACCGCGCTCCAGGCGTCGCCCAGGTTGCCGAAGAAGTTGTTCACGCCGGTCTGCACGAAGCTCGGGGTCACGTTCTTGTAGGCGGTGGCCACCGGTTTCAGCGCGTATTCGTCAACCTTATCGTTGAAATTGAACATGGCGCGGTTGTAGCTCTCGTACGGATCGCGCGGGTTGGGACCGGCGCAGCCGGCCAGCATCACGGTGACGCCCAGCGCCAGCGCGGCCTGGCGGAATTTGGTGGTACGGATCATTTATCGTCCTTTCCTTCGGCGGCTTTGCTGTAGATGAACTGATTGATCAGGTCTTCCAGCACCGCTGCCGACTGGGTGCGGGCGATCTTGTCGCCAGCCGCCAGGTTGTTGGTGTCGCCGCCGGCTTCGATGCCGACGTACTGTTCGCCCAGCAGGCCGGCGGTCAGGATCTTGGCCGAGCTGTCTTTAGGGAATTTGTAACCTTCTTCCATGTTCAAGGTTACCAGCGCCTGGTAGCTCTTGTCATCAAACTTGATCTCTCCCACACGGCCGACCACCACGCCCGAGGCTTTCACTGCCGCTTGCGGGCGCAGGCTGCCGATGTTGTCGAACTTGGCGGTGACGGCGTAGCTCTTGCCGAAGGACAGCGAACCCATGTTGCCGGCCTTGAGCGCCAGGAACATCAGCGCAGCCACGCCGACAACGATGAACAGACCGACCCAGACATCCAGAGATTTGCGTTGCATATTATTCTTCCTCAGTTTCTTAATCTTTGCAGTTTGCTGCTTATTTGCTGCTTATTTGCTGAACATCAGCGCCGTCATCATGAAGTCCAGCCACCAGATCATCAGCGACGAGATCACGACCGTGCGGGTGGTGGCGCGCGCCACGTCTTCCGGAGTCGGCTGGGCTTCGTAGCCCTGGTACAGGGCGATGAAGGTGATGGCGATGCCGAACACCACGCTCTTGGCGAAGCCGTTGAAAATATCCTTGTAGATATCGACGCCACCCTGCATCTGCGACCAGAAGGCGCCGTCGTCGACGCCGATCAGCTGCACGCCGACCAGCCAGCCGCCCAGCACGCCCACAGCGCTGAACACCGACGCCAGCAGCGGTACCGACAGCGCGCCGGCCCAGAAACGCGGCGCCAGCACGCGCTGGATCGGGTTCACGGCCATCATTTCCATTGCCGACAACTGCTCGCCCGCCTTCATCAGGCCGATTTCGGCGGTCAGCGAGGTGCCGGCACGGCCGGCGAACAGCAGCGCGGTGATGACCGGGCCCAGTTCGCGGGTCAGGCCCAGCGCCACCAGCAGGCCCAGCGATTGCTCGGCGCCGTATTTGTTCAGCGTGTAATAGCCCTGCAGGCCCAGCACCATGCCGACGAACAGGCCGGACAGGGTGATGATGAGCATCGAGTAATTGCCGATGAAATGCAGCTGCTCGACCACCAGGCGCGGACGCTTGAGCAGGCCCGGCGACAAGCCCAGCATGGCGCCGAAGGTGCGCGCGCCGAAGCCGATACTTTCAACATAGTCGCGCAGCGGCGCGCCCAGCTTGGACAACCAATTCTTCACACTCATACTTGCACTCCCAGGCCCAGGTCATCGGCCAGGGACTTGCCTGGATAGTGGAACGGCACCGGGCCGTCCGCTTCCGCGTTGACGAACTGCTTCACATACGGGTCGGTCGACACCAGCATCTCGGCCGGCGTGCCGCTCGCGACAATCTTGCCTTGCGACAGGAAATAAACATAGTCGGCGATGGCGAAGCTTTCCTTGACGTCGTGCGACACCAGCACCGTGGTCGAGCCCAGCGCCGTATTCAGGTTGCGGATCAGGTTGGCGGTGACGCCCATCGAGATCGGATCCAGGCCGGCGAACGGCTCGTCATACATAATCAGTTCCGGGTCCAGCGCGATCGAGCGCGCCAGCGCCACGCGGCGCGCCATGCCGCCCGAGATCTCGCCCGGTTTCAGCTTGGCGGCGTTGCGCAAGCCCACGGCTTGCAGCTTCATCAGCACCAGGTTGCGGATCAGCTCTTCCGGCAGGTCGGTATGCTCGCGCAGCGGGAAGGCGACGTTTTCGAAGACAGTCAGGTCGGTGAACAGGGCGCCATGCTGGAACAGCATGCCCATTTTGCGGCGCAACAGATACAGGCCGGCGGTATTCAGCTTGTGCACCACCTGGCCCTGGACCTTTACATGTCCCTTCTGCGGGCGCAACTGGCCGCCGATCAGGCGCAGCACAGTGGTCTTGCCGGAACCGGAGCCACCCATGATTGCAATCACCTTCCCGCGCGGGAAGTCCATGTTCAAGCCCGACAGGATCGCCCGCTTGCCATAGGTGAAGTGTAAATCACGGATTTCGACTAGATTAGCCACGACTGAACTCATTTTTTGGAATGCCGTATTGTAGTGCAGAAAGGTCAATCTCTGCTTGGAGCGCCCCGAAAGGGGTAGGGTAAGTGGCAGATAATACAACACTACTGAACCCCAAGTCAGTAATTTACACCGGGCACTAAATGTTACATTCTTGCGGTGCAGCAGATGGTACTTTCAAAAAAAAACCGGATACGGTCGGGGATCGCCCATCCGTACCCGGCAGGGAGTCAGGCTGTGCCTGAGCGCCGTGTCTAAAGATTAACGCGGCAACTCGGAACTGCCCATCAGGAACTCGTCGACCGCGCGCGCGCACTGGCGGCCTTCGCGGATCGCCCACACCACCAGCGACTGGCCGCGGCGCATGTCGCCGGCGGCAAATACCTTGGCTGCGGAAGTTTTGTAGCAGCCTTCACCATCGGTGCTGGCCTTGGCGTTGCCGCGTGCATCTTTTTCAACTGCGAAAGCGTCCAGGATGTTGGCCACCGGCGAAACGAAGCCCATTGCCAGGAACACCAGGTCGGCTTTCATTTCGAATTCCGAATTCGGCACTTCGCTCATCTTGCCGTCTTTCCATTCGACGCGGCAGGCGATCAGCTTTTCAACCTTGCCGCCCTTGCCTTCCAGGCGCTTGGTGGCCACGGCCCAGTCGCGCTCGCAACCTTCTTCGTGCGAGGACGAGGTGCGCAGCTTGGTCGGCCAGTATGGCCAGACCAGCGGCTTGTTCTCCTGCTCCGGTGGCATCGGCATCAGTTCAAACTGGGTCACCGAGGCGGCGCCGTGACGGTTCGAGGTGCCCACGCAGTCGGAACCGGTGTCGCCGCCGCCGATCACCACCACGTGCTTGCCGGTGGCTTTGATCTGGTCTTTCAGCTTGTCGCCGGCGTTGACTTTGTTTTGCTGCGGCAGGAAGTCCATCGCGAAATGCACGCCCTTCAGCTCGCGGCCCGGCACAGGCAGGTCGCGCGGCTGCTCGGCGCCGCCGGCCAGCACTACCGCGTCGAATTCCTTCTGCAGGTCTTCAGGGAAGATGGTTTCCTTGGCCCAGTTGTTGACGTTGGCCGGGAAGTCCTTGCCGATCAGGACCGAGGTGCGGAAGGTCACGCCTTCGGCTTCCATCTGCTTGACGCGGCGGTCGATGTGCGACTTTTCCATCTTGAAGTCTGGAATGCCGTAGCGCAGCAGGCCGCCGATGCGGTCGGATTTTTCAAACACGGTCACAGCGTGGCCGGCGCGCGCCAGCTGCTGGGCTGCGGCCAGGCCGGCAGGACCGGAACCGACCACGGCGACTTTCTTGCCGGTTTGCTTGGCTGCAGGCTGGGGAATGACCCAGCCGTGTTCCCAGCCTTCGTCGATGATCTTGTGCTCGATCGACTTGATGCCGACCGGCAGTTCGCTGATGCCCAGGGTACAGGCGGCCTCGCACGGCGCCGGGCAGATGCGGCCGGTGAATTCCGGGAAGTTGTTGGTCGAGTGCAGGGTGTCCAGCGCCTCGCGGTAGTTGCCACGGAAGACCAGGTCGTTCCAGTCCGGGATGATGTTGTTGACCGGGCAGCCGTTGTTGCAGAACGGGATGCCGCAATCCATGCAGCGCGCGCCCTGTACCTTGGCTTGCTCGTTGGTCAGCGGAATGACGAATTCCGCGTAGTTTTTCAGGCGCGTCGCTGGCGGCAGATAGCCTTCTTCCTGACGCTGGAATTCCATGAAGCCGGTGATTTTACCCACGATATTTTTCCTTCTTAATCTTTAGAGCCGTCGTCCCGGCGCAGGCCGGGATCCAATGCATTAGATTCCGGCCTGCGCCGGAATGACGGTAGTGGCGTTGTTTTAGGCAGCGATCGGTTGAGCGGAAGCGGCTTCGTTTGCCACGTCTTCGGCCATCTCGGCCAGTGCGCGTTTGTATTCGCTTGGGAATACTTTCACGAACTTGCCACGGCTCTCGGCCCAGTTATCGAGCAACAGGCGGGCACGGGTGCTGCCGGTGTGCTTGAAGTGACGCTCGATCAAACGCTTCAGGATCACTTCGTCCGACTCGCGGCCGATATCCTTGTGCTGGATGTGCCAGGTTTCGCTCTGCGCCGCCTGCTCTTTGGTGGTCAGCACCGGCTCCAGCGACACCATCGAGGTGTTGCAGCGGGTTTCGAAATCACCATCCGGATCGTAGACGTAAGCGATACCGCCCGACATGCCGGCCGCGAAGTTACGGCCGGTGCTGCCCAGCACCACCACGGTACCGCCGGTCATGTATTCGCAACCGTGGTCGCCGGTGCCTTCGACGATGGCGGTGGCGCCCGAGTTACGCACAGCGAAACGCTCGCCGGCCACGCCGTTGAAGAAGGCTTCACCAGCAATCGCGCCGTACAGCACGGTGTTACCGATGATGATGTTGTTCACCGCCCAGCCACGGAACTCGGTGTTCGGACGCACGATGATGCGGCCGCCCGACAGGCCCTTGCCGACGTAATCGTTACCCTCGCCCACCAGGTCGATGGTGATGCCGTGTGCCAGGAAGGCGCACGCCGACTGGCCGGCCGTACCTTGCAGCTGGATGTGGATGGTGTCGTCCGGCAGGCCGGCGTGACCGTAACGCTTGGCCACTTCGCCCGACAGCATGGTGCCGACGGTGCGGTTCAAGTTCTTCACCGGCGAGATGAACGACACGCGTTCGCCTTTTTCCAGCGCTGCTTTCGCTTGCGCGATCAGCTTGTGGTCCAGTGCCTTGTCCAGGCCGTGATCCTGTTCCATCGTGTGGTAGATGGAATCGCCGTTCGGTACTTCCGGCGAGTAGAAGATGTTGCTGAAGTCCAGACCCTTGGCTTTCCAGTGCGAGATCGCCTTGGATTTGTCCAGCAGGTCGACACGGCCGATCAGCTCGTCGTAGGTGCGGATACCCAGTTGCGCCATCAGCTGACGCGCTTCTTCGGCAACGAAGAAGAAGTAGTTCACGACGTACTCAGGCTTGCCCGAGAATTTGGCGCGCAGCACCGGATCCTGGGTCGCAACGCCGACCGGGCAGGTGTTCAGGTGGCATTTACGCATCATGATGCAGCCTTCCACCACCAGCGGTGCGGTGGCGAAGCCGATTTCGTCGGCGCCCAGCATGGCGGCGATGACGACGTCGCGGCCGGTACGCATCTGGCCGTCTGCTTGTACACGAATCCGGCTACGCAGGCCGTTCAGCACCAGCGTTTGCTGGGTTTCAGCCAGGCCCAGCTCCCACGGGGTGCCGGCGTGCTTGACCGAGGACAGCGGCGAAGCGCCGGTGCCGCCGTCATGGCCTGCGACCACCACGTGGTCGGCCTTGGCCTTGGTCACACCGGCGGCCACGGTGCCGATACCGACTTCCGACACCAGCTTGACCGAGATCGAAGCGCGCGGGTTGGCGTTCTTCAGGTCGTGGATCAGCTGTGCCAAGTCTTCGATCGAGTAAATATCGTGGTGCGGCGGCGGCGAAATCAGGCCCACGCCCGGCACCGAGAAACGCAGGGTGGCGATGTATTCCGACACCTTGTGACCCGGCAGCTGGCCGCCTTCGCCCGGTTTTGCACCTTGCGCCATCTTGATCTGGATCTGGTCGGCCGAGTTCAGGTAAGCAGCGGTCACGCCGAAACGGCCCGACGCCACCTGCTTGATGCGCGAGCGCAGCGAGTCGCCTTCCTGCAGCGGAATGTCGACCACCATCTGCTCTTTGCCCATGACCGAAGCCATCGTCTCGCCCTGCTTGATCTTGATGCCCTTCAGTTCCATCGTGTAGCGCGATGGATCTTCGCCGCCTTCGCCGGTGTTCGACTTGCCGCCGATGCGGTTCATCGCCACTGCCAGCGTGGCGTGGGCTTCGGTCGAGATCGAACCCATCGACATGGCGCCGGTAGCGAAACGCTTGACGATTTCCTTGGCTGGTTCGACTTCGTCCAGCGGAATCGCCTTGGTCGGATCGATCTTGAACTCGAACAGGCCGCGCAGGGTCAGGTGACGCTTGCTCTGGTCGTTGATGATCTGTGCGTACTCTTTATAGCTGGAGAAGTTGTTGGCACGGGTCGAGTGTTGCAGCTTGGCGATCGCGTCCGGAGTCCACAGGTGATCTTCACCACGCACGCGGAAGGCGTACTCGCCGCCGGCGTCCAGGTGGTTGGCCAGCACTGGGTCGTTGCCGAAGGCCAGGTTGTGCAGGCGCAGCGCTTCTTCCGCCACTTCAAACACGCCGATACCTTCCACGTTGGACGCGGTGCCCTTGAAGTATTTGTCGACCAGCGACTTGTTCAGGCCGACGGCTTCGAAGATCTGCGCGCCGCAGTAGGACATATAGGTCGAGATACCCATCTTCGACATGACCTTCATCAGGCCCTTGCCGATCGCCTTGGTGAAGTTGTAGATGGCTTTTTCTGCCGACATATCGCCCGGCATGCCTTGCGCCATTTCGGCCAGGGTTTCCATCGCCAGGTACGGGTGGATCGCTTCCGCGCCGTAGCCGGCCAGCAGGGCGAAGTGGTGGGTCTCGCGAGCCGAGCCGGTTTCGACCACCAGGCCGGTCGAGGCGCGCAGGCCTTTGCTGACCAGGTGCTGGTGGATGGTCGAGGTCGCCAGCAGGGCCGGGATCGCCACGCGGTCAGGGCCGACCGAGCGGTCCGACACGATCAGGATGTTGTGGCCGGATTTCACCGCATCGACGGCTTCCGCGCACAGCGAGGCCAGGCAGGCTTCGACGCCTTCCTTGCCCCATGCCAGCGGGTAGCAGATGCCCAGTTCGTACGACTTGAACTTGCCGCCGGTGTGCTGGCTGATGTTGCGCAGGCGCTCCATGTCGTCGAAGCCGAGGATAGGCTGCGACACTTCGAGACGCATCGGCGGGTTGACGTTGTTGGTGTCCAGCAGGTTAGGCTTAGGACCGATGAACGACACCAGCGACATCACCATCGCTTCGCGGATCGGGTCGATCGGTGGGTTGGTCACCTGTGCGAACAGCTGCTTGAAGTAGGAATACAGCGGCTTCAGCTTGTTGGACATGACGGCCAGCGGCGAGTCATTGCCCATCGAGCCGGTGGCTTCTTCGCCTGCGGCGGCCATCGGCGCCATCAGGAATTTCAGGTCTTCCTGGGTGTAGCCGAACACCTGCTGACGGTCCAGCAGCGACGGCACGGCTTTTTCGCCCTGCGCGGTCTTGTCCTTGGCGCGGTTGTGCGCCAGCTGGCTTTCGCTCAGCTTGATTTCGTTCAGCTTGATGCGCACCGCGTTAATCCATGCCTTGTATGGCTTGGCATTGGCGTAGGTGTCTTTCAGCTCTTTGTCGTCGATGATGCGGCCGGCTTCCAGGTCGATCAGGAACATCTTGCCCGGCTGCAGGCGCCATTTCTGGATGATTTTCGATTCAGGAATCGGCAGCACGCCCGATTCCGACGCCATCACCACCAGGTCGTCGTCGGTGACGATATAACGCGCAGGACGCAGGCCGTTACGGTCCAGCGTACCGCCGATGTAGCGGCCGTCGGTGAAGGCCAGGGCGGCCGGGCCGTCCCACGGTTCCATCATGGCAGCGTGGTATTCGTAGAAGGCGCGGCGGTTGTCGTCCATCGTGCCGTGGTTTTCCCACGCTTCCGGCACCATCATCATCATCGCCTGGGCGATCGGGTAGCCTGCCATCAGCAGCAGTTCCAGCGCGTTGTCGAAGCAGGCGGTGTCCGACTGGCCTTCGTAGATCAGCGGGAACAGCTTTTGCAGGTCTTCACCCAGCACGGCCGATTTCATCACGCCTTCGCGGGCGCGCATCCAGTTGAAGTTGCCGCGCACGGTGTTGATCTCGCCGTTGTGCGCCAGCAGGCGGTACGGGTGGGCCAGCGGCCATTCAGGGAAGGTATTGGTCGAGAAGCGTTGGTGCACCAGCGCCAGCGCCGACACGCAACGCGCATCTTGCAGGTCTTTATAGTACACGCCCACCTGGTCAGCCAGCAACAGGCCCTTGTAGACGATGGTACGGGCCGACAGCGAGGCCACGAAGAATTCTTTGCCGTGGATCAGTTTCAGCGCCTGGATGGCGTGGCCCGACGATTTGCGGATCACGTACAGCTTACGTTCCAGCGCGTCGGTCACCATGATGTCGGCGCCGCGGCCGATGAAGATCTGGCGGATCACCGGTTCTTTGGCGCGCACGGTCGGCGACATCGGCATGTCGAGGTCGACCGGCACATTGCGCCAGCCCAGCACGATCTGGCCTTCGGCGCGCACGGCGCGCTCGATTTCCTGTTCGCAGGCGATGCGCGAGGCGTTTTCCTTCGGCAGGAACACCATGCCCACGCCGTATTCGCCTGGCGGCGGCAGTTCCACGCCTTGCTTGGCCATCTCGTCGCGGTAGTACTGGTCCGGGATCTGGATCAGGATACCGGCGCCATCGCCCATCAGCGGATCGGCGCCGACGGCGCCCCGGTGATCGAGGTTCTTCAAGATCAGCAGACCCTGTTCCACAATCGAGTGACTCTTGTTGCCCTTGATGTGGGCGACGAAACCGACGCCGCAGGCATCGTGTTCATTGGAAGGATCGTAAAGACCTTGGGCTTTCATGGCTAAACTCCGGACTAATTGGCTCGAAGACCAAGATTAGTGCAATGCAGCGTAAACCTCAACAAGAACAATTAGGGTCGGAGTCGAATTAAATTTTCCTCAGAAGCTTATTTTTTTAATTGGGGACAGAGTGGCGACCTATTCGGCGGCAGGCTTTATTTTGAATGGCCGGCCGCGTTTTGCCGGCAATACCTGGCGTTTCACCCTGGCTTGCAGGGCAGTCTGGAACTGCTGCGAGCCCAGAGGCCAGCCTTTAAGCAGGGATTTGCCAATTAAAGTGATTTCCTCGGCCGTCAACGGCGGCTCGGAGATGGCGATATAGGCCGCCTCACGCTGGAATGGCGTATTGCCGAGCTCCCAGACCTTGGCGTGGTCGGTCACCAGCCCGTCCGGGCGGATGCCGGCGTGGTGGCAGTAGCTGGACCACGGATAATCCTCGGCCCGCGCCGCCATGCCGTTGCGTACCGGGTTGAATTCGATATAACGGCTGCACAGCATGAAATAGGCGTCGGCATCGATCAGCGAGGTTTTGTAGCGTCCGTTCCACAAAGTTCCACTGCGGGAATACTTTTGGTTGAAATAGGGGACGTAATAGCGGCCGATCCACTGCATCATCTGGCCGAGGCCGGTTTCATCGGACGGCGTGACCAGCAAATGCAGGTGATTCGGCATCAAAACGTAGCAATGGACCGCCACTTTGTAGGTTTTGGCGGCGGTGCGCAGCCAGCCGAGGAAGGTTTGGTAGTCCTCGGCACCGAGGAACACATCCTGGTTGTTGGCGCCGGTCTGGATGACGTGGTGTGGCTGATTGGGGACGATTAAACGGGGCAGGCGTGCCATGTGGATAACAAAAAAGGGTAGATCGGAAGCCCGATTCTACCCTTGCTGCATCACTCCGTCCCCAATTAATTTCACGGGGCAGAAAATCTGATTTGCTCTGTCCCCGTTTATGACAAATTGAAGCTGGCGGACAGGCTGTAGCCCTCGCCGTAGGCGCTGCGCAGTGGCAGATCCTGACCCAGGCCGGTGCGCGCCTTCTTGCGCAGGCGGTAGACCAGCATATCCACGCGACGCCCCGCATCCGGATCGTCACCGCCGATGCCAGCCACAATCACCTGGCGCGGCACGGGACGGGTGTTAATCGTCAGCAAGTGCAGGAAATTGCACTCTTTCTCAGTGAGGGTAATCGCCATGCCCTGCAACTCCAACTGGCGCGCACTGACCTTGAGGGTCCACTTGCTCGGCGCCGGAATCGTTTCCTGCGGACCGACGCGACGATCGAGCGCTTCAATGTGCGCCGCCAATTCCGGAAATTTGATAGGCTTGGTCAAATAGTGGTCGGCGCCGAGGCGCAGACCAAGAATGCGGTTGTCGAAGGCGACGCGGCCAGTCAGCACCAGCAGGCCGATTTGCGGATACAGCTGGCGCATGCGCGGGATGACGTTGAAGCCATCTTCGTCCGGCAGGCCGAGGTCCAGCACGACCACGCCGACATTGCCCTGGCTGAGGGCAGACCACATATCGCTGGCGTTGTTGGTGATGTGTACTTCGTGTTCAAGTTCAGTCAGGAACTCCGCCATTTCCTCGGCGTAGTCCAGATTGTCTTCCACGATAAGTATTTGCGTCATTGATGCGCCATTCGATCAGTTAGTACGCAAGCGTGCTCAGGCCCGCCCTGCTATGAGCTTGCGTCCAAGGAATTATCACCTGCTGCCTTCCTCTCGCGCAAGGCTTTTCCCGGCATTGGCTGCCACCGGCAACCAAATCCGAAATTCCGTGCCGCTTTCAGAAACATTCCGTGCGCTGACGGTGCCGCCGTGCACGTCCGCGATCGACCGCGCCATGTACAGGCCCAGCCCTGATCCCGCCACGCCGACGGCGTTGCTGCCACGGTAGGCTTTGTCGAATACGTGCGGCAACTCCGCTTCCGGAATGCCGGCGCCATGATCACGCACCAGGAATTCGACGCCACCTTCTGTTGCAATTCTTCCCACCAATTCTATCGGAATATTCTCGCTTGTGTACTTTATTGCATTATCCAGCAAGATGTCGAGACACAAACGCATGCCGGCCGGGTCGCAGCGCATCCATTGCGGCAAACCCGAGGTCTGCACCGTGACTTGCTGGCGCCGTTGCCGGGCCTGCTCGGCGGCGGCCTGCAACAGCGCGGCGGGATCGACTTCGTCCGGTTGGCGCTCGCGGCCAATGCTGGCCATGCGCTCCGGCGACAGGTACTCGTCCAGCATGACCAGCATGCGGTCGACGGCGGTCTGGATCTTGCGGTAGCGCTTGCGCGTGCCTTCGTCGTGGTGGGCGCCGGTCATTTCCAGCCGCTGCACGGCGCCGTCGATGGTCGACAACGGCGTGCGGAATTCGTGCGACAGCATGGAGGCGAACTTTTTCTGCTGCGCCGCCAGCTCACGCTGCGCGCTGAGGTCGCGCACCACGCCGACCACCGTGGTCGGTACGCCGTGGTCATCAAGGATCAGGGTTGATTCGATTTCCACCGGCACCATGCGCCCGTCGCTATGGGCCAACTCGGTTTCACGCAGCAAGCGACGGCGGCTGAGGTCGCCCTCGGCGTAGCGCGCCAGCCGCGCCTGCAAGTCCTTGAGCAGGCCGGCGGCCAATGTTTGCGCGGTTTCCAGCGTGTAGCCGAACTGGCGTTCGGCAGCCGGACTGAGCCACGTCAGTGTAAGGCTGGCGCAGTCGGCCATCCAGCTGATCTCGGTGCTGTGTTCGAGCAGCAGCTGGTAGCGGGCTTCGTTGGCTTGGGATTGCTGTAATGCTGCCTGGAGTTCCGCTATCGTCTGGCTCATTGCTTACTCCACCAACGGTGCGAAGATTTGCTGCAGGTCCTCTTGGGTGAGCGCCATTTTCTGCGACTCGCCTTCCGCCAGGATGGACTGCGCCAGATCGGACTTCTTCTGCTGCAAGACCTGGATCTTTTCTTCCAGCGTACCCTTGGCGATCAGCTTGTAGACGAACACCGGCTTGTCCTGCCCGATACGCCAGGCGCGGTCGGTGGCCTGGTTTTCCGCCGCCGGATTCCACCACGGGTCGTAGTGGATCACGGTATCGGCCGCCGTCAGGTTGAGGCCGACGCCGCCGGCTTTCAGCGAAATCAGGAAGATCGGCACCGCGCCTTGCTGGAAGGCCGCCACCTGGGCGCTGCGGTCCTTGGTGTCGCCGGTCAGCAGGGCATACGGAATGTCGCGCGCTTCCAGTTCTTCCTCGATCAGTTCCAGCATGCTGGTGAACTGCGAGAACACCAGGATCTTGCGCTTCTCTTCCAGCAAATCCTCGACCATCTGCATCAGGTCGGCAAGCTTGGCAGAGCCGGCGGCTTGCTGCTTCTTGGTGGTCGACTTGACCAGGCGCGGATCGCAGCACACCTGGCGCAGCTTGAGCAGCGCTTCCAGGATCACGATCTGGCTGCGCGCCACGCCCTTGCGGTCGATTTCCTCGCGCACTTTCTGGTCCATTGCGAGACGCACGGTCTCGTACAGGTCGCGCTGGGCACCGGTCAGTTCGACCTTGCGCACCATCTCGGTCTTCGGCGGCAGCTCTTTCGCCACGCTGTCCTTGGTCCGGCGCAGCAGGAACGGCTTGATGCGGCGATTCAGCAGCGCACGCCGCAGCGGGTCGTCCTGGCGCTCGATCGGATGGCGGAACACGGTGTTGAAGCCCTTCTCGTCGCCGAGCAGGCCCGGCAGCAGGAAGTGGAATTGCGACCACAGCTCGCCCAGGTGGTTTTCCAGCGGCGTGCCCGACAGGCACAGGCGATGGCGCGCGCGCAGCAGGCCGGCGCTCTGGGCCGCCTTGGAGCGGGTGTTCTTGATGTAGTGCGATTCGTCCAGGATCACCAGGTGGAAATCGTGCTCGCGCAGTTTTTCCTCGTCGCGCGGCAGCAGGGCGTAGGTGGTCAGCACCAGGTCGGCTTCGTCGATCTGGTCGAACTGGCCCATGCGGTCCTTGCCTTGCAGCAGCAGCACTTTCAGGCCGGGCGCGAAACGCGCGGCTTCTTCCTGCCAGTTGCCCATCAGGCTGGTTGGCGCGATGACCAGCGCCGGCGCGGTCAGGCGGCCGGCTTCCTTCTCGACCAGGATGTGCGCCAAGGTCTGCACGGTTTTGCCCAAGCCCATATCGTCGGCCAGGATGCCGGCGAAGCCGTATTCACGCAGGAATTGCATCCACGACAGGCCATCGGTTTGATAGTCGCGCAGCGTGGCTTGCAGGCCGGCCGGGGTGGCAACCCGTTTGACCGCGCCGAACTGGTTCAGGCGCGCGCCCATGTCGCGCAACTCTTCGCCGCCGGTCCATGTCATGTCCACATTGCGGGCCAGCTCGTCGAGACGGGCCGCGTCCAGCGTTGCCATGCGCAGCGAGCTCTTGATCTTGTCGCTGAAATACAACTCGCCCAGCGTGTTCAGGATAGGGCGCACACGGCCCCACGGCAGGGCCACCCGGCTGCCGTCCGGCAGGGTGGCCAGCATCTGGTCTTCGTCGCCGTGGTTGGCGATGACTTTCGGATTGAAATCATTGGGTGCGTTGCGGATCAACTGCACCAGCACCGGCAGCAGCGGCACACGCTCCTGCTCGACCATGATGCCCAGCTCCAGTTCGAACCAGGCACGGCCGCCGTCGGCCTCGTCTTCTTCCACTTGCGCATACCAGTCGCCGACTTCCTGCGTGTCGTAGCGGTACTTGACGGTTTTTTCGATTTTCCAGCCGGCGTCCTTCAGCGCGGTGATGCCGTCGCGCGCGAAACGGATCCACTCGGCCTGGGTCGGCAGCAACAAGCCGCCCTTGACGCTGCTCAGCGGCAGCGTGGTCGGGGCGACGAAATGGCGCTCGGTCAGCACGGCCAGCGCGTCGTCTTCGGCGCCGCTGTCGCGCTGGATGATCTCGGTGACTTCGCCCTTCTGGCGCACCACCCGCTGCGACGGGTCGAACGAGACGCGCTCGCCGTCGTAGTCGAAGGACAGCACGGCGAAATCGTTCCAGCGCTGCATCGAGCCGTCGGCCAGCATGGCGGCGTCCAGCGTCAGCACCGGACGCGGCTTGACGTCGTCGCGGATGCGCTGCGGCAGCGGCTGCGGCAGCGGCATCAAGCCCTGCAGGCCGTGCGCCAGCAGCAGCTGCGACACGCGCATCTTGTCGTTATTGGTCAGCAGCGGCGCCTGCGCCACCAGCGCTTGCAGGTCGGCCAGCGGGATTTGCGTGCCGCCCTGGTTCAATTGCAGCACGCCACACGACAGGTTATCGATGTACCACGGCGGATCGGTCGGCAGCATGTAGTCGACCTGATCGGCGCCGACGTGCTTGGCGCCCGGCGGCGGCTGGACCTGCCAGCCGAGGCGCAGGCCCTTACCCTCTTCGCGCCAGGCCAGGTTGGCTTCGCGCAGTACGCCGCCCTTGAGCGGATAGACCAGGCCGTTGCCGACGTCGGCCCACGAGTTAGCCCACAACAATTTGTCCTGCTCGGCCAGCATGTTCAGCAGCGCCGCGCCGATTTTGCCGCGCGGTTCGGTGGCCGAGCCGGTCTGGGAATTCTGGCCGCTGCGCATGGCGACGAAGAAACGGATCAGGTCTTCATCGGCTTGCGTCATGAAAGTCGGTGGCGTCGACAGCAGCGAAAACACCTCGCTGACCGGACTGGCCGCCGCCACGTCGCCGTTCGGGCGCAGGCGGGCTTTGTACAGGCACAGGGCGACGTGACGGCCGCCGCTGGTCGGCGCCATCACATAAATCAGTTTGTAATTGGTTTGCTTGGGGTCATTCTCGACCGGCGGCGGAGTGAGCTTGGCCTTGGGATGCGCAGCCGCATCCACACGCTGCAGCCACGTGGCGACAGCGTACGACAATTGATTCGCAGGCGGCGCTGGGCGTGTGGTAGCCGGTGCTGGAGCAGCAGGGGCGGCAGGGGCGTCGTCGCGGGTAAGATCCATAGGTCGCATTGTTGGTCAAAGATAGTTCAAAAACAGCAACAGGCAATATTATCCGCCATTGAAGCGTTCGTGTTCACGTAATTCTTGTAAAACCTGTCCGATAGCGTGGGCTTCGCCACGTTCGCCGTACTTTTGGGCGGCCAATGTCGTATTATTCCGGGCTTGTCTGTCTAGGAATCATCAACATGCTGCCTTCCATCGAACAACGTCTTGCCCTCGAACTGGCCGCCAAACCGGCCCAGGTTGCCGCCGCCATCGCCCTGTTGGACGAAGGCGCCACCGTGCCCTTCATCGCCCGCTATCGTAAAGAGGCGACCGGGGGGCTGGACGACACCCAGCTGCGTCTGCTTGAAGAGCGCCTGCGCTACCTGCGCGAGCTGGAAGATCGCCGCGCCAGTATCGTGGCATCGATTACCGAGCAAAACAAGATGACACCAGAGTTGTTAGATGCTGTCATGCACGCAGAAGACAAGACCCGGCTGGAAGACTTATATCTTCCCTACAAGCAAAAACGCCGCACCAAGGCCCAGATCGCCATCGAAGCCGGCCTGGCGCCGCTGGCCGACGGCCTGCTGGCCAACCCGGACCTGAACCCGGAAGCCGAGGCCGCCAAGTACCTGCGCGACGCCTTCACCACCGCCGACGGCAACAATCCGGGCGTGGCCGACACCAAAGCCGCCCTCGACGGTGCGCGCCAGATCCTGATGGAACGCTTTGCCGAAGACGCGACCCTGCTGCAATCGCTGCGTGAATATGTGCAAGAGCATGGCATTGTTGAGTCGAAGGTTATTGAAGGTAAGCAAGAAGAAGGCGAAAAGTTCGCCGATTACTTCGATTATTCCGAGCCGCTGGCCAGCGTGCCTTCGCACCGCGCCCTGGCGCTGATGCGCGGCCGCCGCGAAGGCATCCTCGACGTCGCCCTGCGCCTCGATACCGAGCCGGAAAAACCAAAGTGGGATGCGCCGCACAATCCGTGCGAAAGCCGCATCGCCGCCCGTTTCGGCATCAAGAACGCCGGTCGCCCGGCCGACAAATGGCTGTCCGACACGGCGCGCTGGACCTGGCGCGTGAAGAGCTTCATGCATCTGGACACCGAATTGATGGGCGCCCTGCGCGAGAAATCCGAGCTGGAGGCCATCAACGTCTTCGCTACCAATCTGAAAGCCTTGCTGCTGGCGGCCCCGGCCGGCCAGCGCGCCACGATGGGCCTGGACCCGGGCCTGCGCACCGGCGTCAAGGTGGCGGTGGTGGACGCCACCGGCAAGGTGGTGGATACCGCCGTGATTTATCCACACCAGCCGAAAAACGACTGGGAAGGCTCGCTGCACACCTTGGGCAAGCTGGCCATGAAGCACAACGTGTCGCTGATTTCGATCGGCAACGGCACGGCCTCGCGCGAAACCGACAAGCTGGCGCAAGACCTGCTCAAGCGCTTCCCTGAGCAAAAAATGAGCAAGATCGTGGTGTCGGAGGCGGGCGCCTCGGTGTACTCGGCATCCGAGTTCGCCTCGAAAGAGTTGCCGGACATGGACGTGTCGCTGCGCGGTGCGGTGTCCATCGCCCGCCGCCTGCAGGATCCGCTGGCCGAGCTGGTGAAGATCGATCCGAAATCGATCGGCGTCGGCCAGTATCAGCACGACGTCTCGCAAACCCAGCTGGCGCGCACGCTGGACGCCGTGGTCGAGGATTGCGTGAACGCCGTCGGCGTAGACGTGAATACCGCCTCGGCGCCGCTGCTGGCGCGCGTGTCCGGCCTGTCGTCCTCGGTGGCGCAGGCGATTGTCAGCTACCGCGACGCCAAGGGCGCCTTCACCTCGCGCGCCGCGCTGAAATCCGTGCCGCGTTTGGGCGACAAGACCTTTGAACAGGCGGCCGGCTTCCTGCGCGTGATCGGCGGCGAGAATCCGCTGGATGCGTCGGCGGTGCACCCGGAATCCTACCCGCTGGTGGAAAAAATCCTCAGCGATATCCAGAAGGACATCAAGGGCGTGATCGGCGACAGCGCGCTGATCAAGCGCCTGCAGCCGGCCAAGTACGCCGACGACAAGTTCGGCGTGCCGACCGTCACCGACATCCTGAAGGAACTGGAAAAGCCGGGCCGCGACCCGCGTCCTGAATTCACCACCGCCACCTTCAAGGAAGGGGTGGAGGAAATCAAGGACCTGCGTCCGGACATGATCCTGGAGGGCGTGGTGACCAACGTGGCCGCCTTCGGCGCCTTCGTCGACATCGGCGTGCATCAGGACGGCCTGGTGCACATCTCGGCCCTGTCCAACACCTTCGTCAAGGATCCGCACTCGGTGGTGAAAGCCGGCCAGGTGGTGAAGGTGAAAGTGCTGGAAGTGGACGAAAAGCGCAAGCGCATCGCCCTGACCATGCGCCTGACCGACAGCGCGCCGCAAGCCGGTTCGCAGCCGCAGCAGCGCGGCGACCGCAACGACCGCCGCGCGATGGGCCAGCAGCAGAAGCAGCAGACCCGCGAGCCGGCTATCGGTGGCAGCATGGCGGCCGCCTTCGCCAAGCTGCGGGGGTAAAATAACGGCAGCCGGCATTTTCTTATAAAATGCCGGTATTCCACATCTTTACACCCTAGAGGCAGCTATGAGCGACGTACAAACTTGGATCAAAGAAACCGTGACCTCCACCCCAGTGGTGCTGTTCATGAAGGGCACCGCCCAGTTCCCACAATGCGGCTTCTCCGGCCGTGCTATCCAGATCCTGAAAGCGTGCGGCGTTGAAAACATTGCCACCGTGAACGTACTGGAAGATCCGGAAGTGCGTCAGGGCATCAAGGACTACTCGAACTGGCCTACCATTCCCCAGCTGTACATCAAGGGTGAATTCATCGGCGGTTCGGACATCATGAACGAGATGTTTGAGTCGGGCGAACTGAAAGCCCTGCTGGATGCCTGATCGGCCACAGCGCATTATCATTGCCATCACCGGCGCCACCGGCGCGGTGTACGGTGTGCGTCTGCTGCAGCATTTGCAACATATTGGTGGCGTCGAGACACATTTGATGATCTCCGACGCCGCCGTCCTCACCCTGCACCAGGAAACTGGCTTGCAGCGGCGCGAAGTGGAATCCTACGCCCATGTGGTGCACAAGGTGCGCGACATCGGCGCCTCGATCGCCAGCGGCTCGTTCCAGAGCGACGGCATGATTATCGCCCCCTGTTCGATGAAAACCCTGGCTTCGGTGGCGCACGGCTTGTCGGATAACCTGATCGCGCGCGCGGCCGACGTGGTGCTCAAGGAGCGCCGCCGGCTGGTGCTGATGGTGCGGGAAACGCCGTTCAACCTCGCGCACCTGCGCAACATGACGGCGGTCACGGAAATGGGCGGCATCATCTTCCCGCCGCTGCCGAGCTTTTATCACAACCCGCAAACCATTGCGGAAATGGTCGACCACACGGTGGCGCGCGTCATCGATTTATTTGGGATCGAACATGCTCTGGCGCCGCGCTGGGCGGGCCTGAAGGGTGCTAGCGGCGAAGCTTAACGCTTGTCGTCGTAGGAACTGCTGGCGCGCTTCAACTCACGGGCTTCTTCCACCATGCGGCGCTGGGCAATGCGTTTGCGCATTACTTCAGCATGCTGGGCGGCGCTCATGGGAGGGGCGGTCATCAGGTCTTTCAGCTGCGCGGCATTGCTGTAATTGCTTTTCATCAGACGGCTCAAAGCGTCACTCCCCGAAAAATAAGCTCTCCCTATTGTGCCTGAAATCCGCTTCGAAACTATGACATTTCGCAAAGATAGCGAAAATAAAAAGGGCGCTGCCTATGGCGCGCCCCGGTCCGAACAAAACTTGGCAAAGCATGAACGCAGTTTCATGAAAGCATGTTCACATCATGCTTCAAGCGGTCAATATCTCTCCGTAGTACTACGTAAAAATATCTACTTTTGGTAGTTTACCCGCACCAGCATGCGGATAAATTCACGCGCAATCTGACGATGGTGCTCGTCCAGGCGCTGCAGATCGGCGATCAGCTTGACGTCGGCCGATTCGAAGCGCGATACGCCGTTGCCGTTCTCGCCGGCCGGCGCCCCTTCTTCCGGACCGCCAAAGCGCAGCCATTCGGCCGGTACGCCGAGCCATTGGGCGATCATGCGCAGCTTCTCCTGGGTCGGAATCGCCTCGCCTACCAGCCATTTCCGGGCCGCATGGACGGTAATCGGCCGTCCGTCGAACCGGATATTGAATTCGCGCGCCAGCCGGGTCGGGCTGTCAGGCGAGTAGTGGGCATTCTTGAGTGCCTGTTGCAGGCGCTGGCTAAAGCTTTCGCGTTCATTAGAAGAATTCATAATTGAACTATTTCACGTTGCGTCATGAAAGTCAGTCTCTGCATCGGAGGCCGAAATTGTGACGTTATAAGATATTTTAATTAACATTCTATCCTCTCGCGCTGCAAACGTCAGTGAAATTATGCGGCAAATTTTATTCGGTGGCACATAGAGGACGGCTATCATGCTGGCGCAGCGGGTTTGACGTCGCACGATACCGCCCAGCATTTCGCGCTACAATGCATTGACGTTGACGTAAACGGAAATCCACATCACATCATGTCCACCTACACTATCACTGAACTGGCGCGCGAATTCGATATTACGGCGCGTGCCATCCGCTTTTACGAAGACCAGGGTTTGCTCAGCCCGTCGCGCGAAGGCGCCGGCGGCCGCAACCGCGTCTACACCGGGCGCGACCGCACCCGCCTCAAGCTGACCCTGCGCGGCAAGCGCCTCGGCCTGTCGCTGGCCGAGATCAAGAGCCTGGTCGACATGTACGAAACGCCCAAGGATTCGGCCGCCCAGATGCACCGCTTCCTGGCCGTGCTGGCGCAGCACCGCGAAACGCTGGAACAACAGCGCGAAGACATTGAAATGTCGCTGGCCGAGATCCAGGCCCACGAAGACGAGTGCAAGCGCATGCTGGAAGTCCACGCCGCGACTTGACGTTTACGTTAACGTCACATCGGCGTATCATGGCCGCTTCAAACCAATAACGAATAGAGGAAGACATGCTCCATCTCCCAGGCCTGACTTTTGACCACGGCGAGGACATCGCCGCGCTGCGCGAAGCCGTGCAGCAGTTCGCCGCCGCCGAAATCGCCCCGCGCGCGGCCGAAATCGACCGCAGCGACCAGTTCCCAATGGACCTGTGGCGCAAGATGGGCGAGCTGGGCGTGCTCGGCATCACCGTGCCGGAAGAGTACGGCGGCGCCAACATGGGCTACCTGGCCCACATCGTGGCGATGGAGGAAATCTCGCGCGCCTCGGCCTCGGTCGGCCTGTCGTATGGCGCCCACTCGAATCTGTGCGTCAACCAGATCAAGCGCAACGGCACCGAAGAGCAAAAGAAGAAATACCTGCCGAAGCTGATCTCGGGCGAGCACGTGGGCGCACTGGCCATGTCCGAGCCGAACGCCGGTTCCGACGTGGTCAGCATGAAGCTGCGCGCCGACTTCAAGGGCGACCGCTGGGTGCTGAACGGCACCAAGATGTGGATCACCAACGGCCCGGACGCCGATGTGCTGGTGGTGTACGCCAAGAATGACCTGGAAGCCGGCCCGAAAGGCATGACCGCCTTCCTGATCGAAAAAGGCTTCAAGGGCTTCTCGGTCGCGCAAAAGCTGGACAAGCTGGGCATGCGCGGCTCGCACACCGGCGAGCTGGTGTTTGAAGATTGCGAAGTGCCGGCCGAGAACGTGCTGGGCGGTCTGGGCAAGGGCGTCAACGTGCTGATGTCGGGCCTGGACTTCGAGCGCACCGTGCTGTCGGGCGGTCCGCTGGGCATCATGCAGGCGTGCATGGATGCGGTGGTGCCTTACATCCACGACCGCAAGCAGTTCGGCCAGCCGATCGGCGAGTTCCAGCTGATGCAGGGCAAAATCGCCGACATGTACTCGACCATGATGGCGTGCAAGGCTTACGTGTATGCCGTCGGCCAGGCCTGTGATCGCGCCACCACGCCAGAGCAAGTGCGCAACCTGCGCAAGGACGCGGCTGGCGCCATTCTGTACTCGGCTGAAAAAGCCACCTGGATGGCTGGCGAGGCGATCCAGACGCTGGGCGGCAACGGCTACATCAACGAGTACCCGGTCGGCCGCCTGTGGCGCGACGCCAAGCTGTATGAAATCGGCGCCGGCACCAGCGAAATCCGCCGCATGCTGATCGGCCGCGAGCTGTTTGCCGAGACCAAGTAAAATGACCGTCGCACCGGCGAAGGCCGGTGCCCAATGGAACGCTGGCAAGCCAGCTCAGCTTGGGTACCGGCCTTCGCCGGTACGACGTCAGGAACCGACATGACTCACGCCGCCTTCCCCAAACTGCTGCGCTCGCAAATTGCGTTCGACATCGCGCGCACCATCCGCGAGGGCTTCGACAAGCACTACCGGCTGTTCCGCGCGACCAGCCAGCAGGCGCAGCAGCATTTCGAACGCGGCAGCTGGGCGGCGGCGCAAACCGCCGCGCGCGCGCGCATCGATTTCTACGACAAGCGCGTCGCAGAATGCGTGCAGCTGCTGGAAGACGAGTACGATCCCGCCGACCTGAGCGATGAAGTGTGGCGCGAACTCAAGCTGCACTACATCGGCATGCTGTCCGATCACAAGCAGCCGGAACTGGCCGAAACCTTCTTCAACTCGGTCTGCTGCAAGATCCTGCACCGGCGCTACTTCCACAATGAATTCATCTTCGTGCGCCCGGTGGTCTCCACCGAGTACATCGAAACCGCCGAACCGCGCCCGACCTACCGCGTCTACTACCCGGCGGCGGACGGCATGCATTACACGCTCAAGCGCATCGTCACCAACTTCCAGCTCGACGCCAAATTCGCCAACCTGACGCGCGACGTCGAACAAGTGGAAGCGCGCCTCAACGCCTTATATGGCGACGCCCGCATCGAGCCGAATCACCAGATCCATGTGCTCTCCAGCCTGTTCTTCCGCAACAAGGGCGCCTACATCGTCGGCCAGAGCATCAACGGCAACCGCGTGTATCCATTCGTGGTGCCGATCCTGCACAACCGCCACGGCGAGCTGATACTCGACACCGTACTGTGCGACCCGGAGCAGATCGCCGTGCTGTTCTCCTTCACGCGCGCCTACTTCATGGTCGACATGGAAGTGCCATCGGCCTACGTGCAATTCCTGCGCGCGCTGATGCCGCGCAAGCCGCGCAGCGAGATCTACACCATCCTCGGCTTGCAGAAGCAGGGCAAGGCGCTGTTCTACCGCGACTACCTGCAGCACCTGCGCCACTCGTCGGACCTGTTCGACATCGCGCCCGGCATCAAGGGGCTGGTGATGCTGGTGTTCGCGCTGCCGTCCTTCCCCTACGTGTTCAAGGTGATCAAGGACTTCTACCCGCCGCCGAAGGAAACCACGCGCGCGCTGGTCAAGCAGAAGTACCTGCTGGTGAAGCACCACGACCGCGTGGGCCGCATGGCCGACACGCTGGAATACTCCAACGTCGCCTTCCCGCGCAACCGCTTCAAGGAAGAACTGCTGGCGGAACTCAAGCAGTTCGCGCCGTCGCTGGTGGAGGAAGAGGGCGACCAGATCATCATCAAGCACCTGTACATCGAGCGCCGCATGGTGCCGTTGAATATGTGGCTGACCGAAAAAGAACACGACGAAGCGCAGCTCGAACACGGCGTGCTCGAATACGGCAACGCCATCAAGGAGCTGGTCGCCGCCAACATCTTCCCCGGCGATATGCTGTACAAAAATTTTGGCGTCACGCGCCACCAGCGCGTGGTGTTCTACGACTACGACGAAATCGAATACATCACCGACTGCCACTTCCGCCCCATCCCCGAGCCGCGCAACGAGGAAGAAGAAATGGCGTCGGAGCCGTGGTACCCGATCGGCAAACACGATGTCTTCCCCGAGCAGTTTGGCAGCTTCCTGCTGGGGAACCCGAAGATCCGCAAGTACTTCCTCAAGCACCACGCCGACCTGCTCACGCCCGAGTACTGGCAAGCGCGCAAGCAGCGCATCGAGCAGGGGCTGGTGGAAGATGTTTATCCGTATCCGCAACAAATCCGCTTCTTCCACAAGGAGCTGTCCAACATTCCGGCGGTGACTCCGCCACCCTTCATGGAGACCTTTGAAAATGAATGATCCTATCGTTATCGTGGGCGCAGCCCGCACCCCTATGGGCGCCTTCCAGGGCGACTTCTCGGCCAAGGCAGCGCACGACCTGGGCGCAGTAGCGATTCAAGCCGCCGTCGAGCGCTCCGGCATCGACGGCAAGCTGGTCGAACACGTCTACTTCGGCAACTGCCTGATGGCGGGCCAGGGCCAGGCGCCTGCACGCCAGGCACTGTTGAAAGCCGGCCTGCCAACCTCCACCGGCGCCGTCACGCTGTCGAAAATGTGCGGCTCGGCGATGCAAGCCGCGATCTTCGCGCACGACCAGCTGGTCGCCGGCAGCGCCGACGTGGTGATCGCCGGCGGCATGGAGTCCATGACCAACGCACCGTACCTGATTCCAAAAGCGCGCGGCGGCTACCGCATCGGCCACGGCATGATGTTCGACCACATGATGTACGACGGTCTGGAAGACGCCTACTCGCGCAACGAGAAAACCGGCGAAGGCCGTTCGATGGGCACCTTCGCCGAAGAGTGCTCGGCCAAGTATGAATTCACCCGCGAAGCGCAGGACAACTTCGCCATCGAATCGGTGAAGCGTGCGCAAGTGGCCACCAGCGAAGGCTACTTCAAGTGGGAAATCGCGCCAGTGACCGTAACCTCGCGCGCCGGCGACACCGTCATCGACAAGGACGAAGGCCCGCTGAAAGCCAAGGTAGAGAAGATCCCTACGCTGCGCGCCGCGTTCAAGAAAGACGGCACCATCACCGCCGCCTCGTCGTCCTCGATCAACGACGGCGCAGCCGCACTGGTGATGATGCGCGAATCGAAAGCCAGGGAACTGGGCCTGACGCCGATCGCCCGCATCCACGGCCACGCCACCTTCGCACAAGAGCCTAACCTGTTCACCACCGCGCCTATCGGTGCGGTCGAAAAGCTGTACAAGAAAATCGGCTGGAGCACCAAGGACGTTGACTTGTTCGAGATCAACGAAGCCTTCGCTGCCGTGCCGATGGCCGCCATGCGCGACCTCGACATCCCGCACGACAAAGTCAACATCCACGGCGGCGCCTGCGCGCTGGGCCACCCGATCGGCGCATCCGGCGCGCGCATCATCGTCACCCTGCTGGGCGCACTGAAACGCACCGGCGGCAAGAAAGGCGTGGCGGCGCTGTGCATCGGCGGCGGCGAAGCGACCGCGATGGCAGTGGAGCTGGTGTAATGGCGACTGCCCTGGTCATCGGCGCTTCGCGCGGCATCGGCCTGGAACTGGTCAAGCAGTACCGGGCCGATGGCTGGCGCGTGATCGCCACCGCGCGCAAGCAGGAAGACTGCGACGCGCTGGCGGCGCTGGGCGCCGAGCCGCACAAGCTGGATGTGAACAACGTCGAGGCGGTAGCCGGCATCGGCTGGAAGCTCGATGGCGAAGAGCTGGACGTCGCCATCCTCAACGCGGGCGTGTATGGCCCGCGCCACGACGGTTTCCCGATGGAGACCGACTTCAACTCGGTCATGCACACCAACGTGCTGGCGGCCATGCGCCTGCTGCCGATCCTGGCGCCGCTGGTGGCCGCCTCGCGCGGCAACGGCAAGCTGGCGGTGCTGTCGTCGCGCATGGGCTCACTGAGCGAGCGTAACTCGCCGGTGGGATCGCTGTACCGCGCCAGCAAGGCGGCGCTGAATTCGGTGCTGATCGATACGGCGCTGGTGCATGGCAAGCAAGGTGTGACGTGCGTGGCCTTCCATCCAGGCTGGGTGCGCACCGACATGGGTGGCGAAAGCGCGGATCTCTCGGTAGAAGAGAGCGCGGCAGGCATCCGCAACACGCTGGCGACGCTACCCGCGTCGGATAAAGCGGCTTACCTCAACTACGATGGCACAACCATTGGCTGGTAAATAGAAGAGACAACATGATACTGAGTCAGGAACACGAAATGATCCGCGACGCCTTGCGCACTTTCGCACAGGAGCGTCTGGCCCCCAACGCAGCCCGCTGGGACAAGGAACACCACTTCCCGAAGGAAGAGCTGAAGGAGCTGGCGGCGCTGGGCGCCTTCGGCGTCGCCGTGCCCGAGGAGCTGGGCGGGGCGGGCATGGATTACGTGTCCCTGGCCTTGGTACTGGAGGAAATCGCGGCAGGTGATGGCGGCACGTCCACCATCATCTCCGTCAACAACTGCCCGGTATGCAGCATCGGCATGATGTATGCGAACGCGCAGCAGAAAGAACAATGGCTGCGGCCACTGGCGCAAGGCGAGATGCTGGGCGCCTTCTGCCTCACCGAACCGCACACCGGCAGCGACGCCGCCGCGCTGCGCACCACCGCCACGCGCGACGGCGACCACTATGTGCTGAACGGCGTGAAGCAGTTCATCACCAGCGGCAAGCACGCCGACGTGGCGATCGTTATGGCGGTGACCGACAAGGCGGCCGGCAAGAAAGGCATCAGCGCGTTCTGGGTGCCGACGTCGACGCCAGGCTACATCGTGGCCGGCATTGAGCAGAAGATGGGGCAGCACTCATCCGACACCGCGCAAATCCTGTTCGAGAACTGCCGCATCCCGGCCGAGAATTTGATCGGCGAAGAAGGCCAGGGCTACAAGATCGCCTTGTCCGGGCTGGAGGGCGGCCGTATCGGCATCGCCTCGCAATCGGTAGGCATGGCGCGTTCGGCATACGAAGCAGCCCTGAACTACGCGCGCGAACGCGAAAGCTTCGGCAAGCCGATTTTCGAACACCAGTCGGTGCAATTCAAGCTGGCGGAGATGGCGATGCAAATCGAAGCCGCGCGCCAGTTGATCCTGCACGCCGCATCGATGAAAGACGCTGGGCTGCCCTGCCTGAAAGAAGCCGCGATGGCCAAGCTGTTCGCTTCCGAGATGGCGGAGAAGGTTTGTTCAGACGCCATCCAGATCCACGGCGGCTACGGCTACGTGAGCGACTTCCCGGTAGAACGCATCTACCGCGACGCGCGCGTATGCCAAATCTACGAAGGCACCAGCGACATCCAGAAAATCCTGATCGCCCGCGCCCTCTGACCCGTCGTTCCGGCGAAGGCCGGAACCCAATTTTACGCATCAAGCACAGATATCCAAAAACAAATCCCTCCAAGAGGGATTTGTTTTTTGTATCAAATTAACCTTCCAATCCCGCCGCCACTCCTTGATCTGTTTTTCCCTAGTGATTGCAGCATAAATATCAAGATGCTGTTCATACCAGACAAGGTTTTTCACGCCGTATTCTTTGGTGAATCCATCAACCAAACCCTCGCGATGTTCCCACACACGCCGGACCAGATTGGAAGTAACTCCGATGTATAGGGTACCGTAAATGCCGCTCGCCAGAATATACACATAACTCCGCTTTTCCATTTTTCGTATCTCCTTTGATATGAAAAATGTTCGCGCTATCTCAAATTCTTGAGCTGATATTACTCAATTGTTCCTTACTTAGATTCCGGCCTACGCCGGAATGACGGTGGTTAGTTGGTCTTTGGGGTGCTTGTGGAGTCTGCCACGACCATGTCGCCGATGGCGTAGAAGGTGCCGCCGGCGATGTAGTGCAGGCTGCGCAGGGATGGGTCGGCGGTTTCGAAGTGCCAGTGGCCGTTGCTGAACACGCGCTCGTCCGCATACGCCGCTACCACTTCGCCGATGAACAGGTCATACACCTGTTCATTGCGCGGCTCGGGAATCACTTTGCAGATCAGCCACGCAGAGGAGCCGGCCACCAGCGGCAGATCGTAGCCATCCACACGGAACAACTGCACGCCGGCTTTGGTCAGCTTGCCCGGCGTGTCGATTGCGCTGGTGTGGCCAACGTCATACGTCAGCTGAACTTGCGACACATTCGGCACCTGCAGCGCGAAGTAGCCGCTCTGTTCTACCAGCGGCCGCGTGGCAGTGGCCTTGTCCAGCACCACCGTCACCTTGGGCGGCGCGAAATCCAAAGCGCACGACCACGCCGCCGACATCACATTCTCAACGCCGCCATGCGCAGCCGACACCAGCACCGTCGGCCCATGATTCAACAAGCGATACGACTTCTCCAGCTCCACTGGCTTGATATGCTGATCCACTTTAAATCCTCACGGCGAGCGCCGCCAACGTTATAAACAGCACCGGCAAGGTCAACACAATACCGACGCGGAAGTAGTAGCCCCACGAGATGCGCGTGCCTTTGTTGGCCAGCACGTGCAGCCAAAGCAGCGTCGCCAGGCTGCCGATCGGCGTGATCTTCGGACCGAGGTCGCTGCCGATCACGTTCGCGTACACCATCACCTCGCGCACCACGCCTTGCGTCGGCGTAGCGTCGATCGACAGCGCGCCAATCAGCACCGTCGGCAGGTTGTTCATCACCGACGACAGGATCGCCGTGAGGAAGCCCGTACCCATCGCCGCCGCCCACACGCCGTGCTGCGCGCACCATGTGAGCGCATCGGTCAGGTAAGCCGTCAGGCCGGCGTTGCGCAGGCCGTACACCACAAGATACATCCCCAGCGAGAAGATCACGATCTGCCACGGCGCATGCAGCAGCACTTCGCGCGTCGAGATGCGATGGCCGCGCGCAGCCACCGCCAGCAGCACCGCAGATCCAAACGCCGCCACCGCGCAAATCGGCACGCCCAAAGGCTCGATCACAAAGAAGCCGACCAGCAGCAGCGCCAGCACCCACCATCCGGCAATGAAGGTCGGACGGTCATGAATCGCCAGCTTCGGATCCTTGAGTTGCGCCACATCGTAGTCACCGGGGATATCACGGCGGAAGAACCACATCAGCACCGCCAGCGTGGCCGCCACCGCGACAAAGTTCACCGGCACCATCACCGCAGCATAGCGCGCGAAGCTGACGCCGAAATAGTCGGCCGACACAATGTTCACCAGATTGGAGACGATCAGCGGCAAGCTGGCCGTATCGGAGACAAAGCCCGCCGCCATCACAAACGCCAGTGTCGCGCGGGCCGAAAAGCGGAGCGGCTGCAGCATCGCGATCACAATCGGCGTCAGGATCAGCGCCGCGCTGTCGTTGGCGAACAAGCCGGACACCACGGCCCCCAGCAGCACCAGCAGCACAAACAAACGCCTGCCGCTACCGCCGCCCCAACGCGCCACATGCAGCGCCGCCCATTCGAAGAAGCCGGCCTTGTCGAGCAACAGGCTGGTGATGATGATGCACACCAGCGTCGCCGTCGCGTTCCAGATGATGTGCCACACCACCGGAATATCGCTCACCTGAATCACGCCCGCCAGCAGCGCCACCACCGCACCGAGCGACGCGCTCCAGCCGATACCCAAGCCGCGCGGCTGCCAGATCACCAGCACCAGCGTGGCGATGAAAATGAGTAGAGCGTTCAGCATCCTGCGTAGTCCCTTGTGGAGTGTATTCGTCCGGCATGATATCGCAGACGAAAAAAAAGCCCGCATCTCAGCGGGCTTCGTTCCAATGTATTACCTATGCTTTAATCGTACCGGTCTCCCTGGCTATCTGCCAGGTGAGGCGGCGTCTCAAACGCCCATGCTATCTGCATGGTGCCCTTGACGTGTAAATCGACCAACGTATTCGGAATTACAACTCCAGCTTCTGCGTCACCTGCGCCATCGAACTTACACAACTCTGGGCGCGGCGCATCTGCCGGACGTGGGACTGTTTGCTTGCAAACCTCAACCACTGAACGTAGTGTATCACAGATTTTTGTGCGACGCACAAATTATTTTATTTATGTAGTCATAGGCTGTGGCGCGCGCTGCTGACGCCCGCGCCCGACGCGCTCGAACTCCGAAATCACCTGCGCGCCGAACAGCAGCAGGGTGGCGCCGATCTCCAGGCTGAACATGACGATGATGGCGGTGGTCATCGAGCCATACACCACGCTCACTTGCGACAGGGTGGAGAAGTACCACACCAATATCCGCCGCGCCACCTCCCACAACAGCGCCGCCGTCACACCGCCGATCAGCGCATGCGACAGCGACAAGCGCCCCACCGGCATCACCAGATAAATCGACGACAGCACCAGTACCTCGCCCGCCAGGCCCAGTAAATACAGCAGCACGCCCGACACGCCATGCAACGACCAGCTATGTCCCAGCAACTGCACGCTCTCCTCGCCCAGCACCTGCAAGCTGCCCGCCACCAGCGTCACCAGCAGCATGCCCGCGCCCAGCGACAAGATGTAACAGTAGGGCATGATGGCCGAGATCATGAAGTGCCGCCGCCGGATCGCCACGCGATGCTTGAAGATCACGCACATGGCGTTTTCCAAAACGGTGAACGCCAGTGAGCTGAAGAACAGCATACTGACCAGCAGCACACCGCCCACCAGATCGCGATGTTCAAGAAACTGCGCCACCTCGGCCACGATGGGCTGCGACTGTCCCGGCACCAGCCATTTCAGGTAGCGCCCCACGGTGGTCAGCAATTCCTGCTGGTCGATCACGTGCGACAGCGCCACCACCACCAGCATCAACAGCGGCAGGATGGACAGCAGCGAGTAATACGCCACCGCGCCCGCCAGCAGCAGGCCTTGATTGGCGCGGAAGCCTTTCAGGCACTGCACCGTGAAATCCATCGGATGGTGCGCCACGTAGGCCAGCGCCCTTCGGTTGAACAGGTTCATGCAGTTATCGTCGTGCGTCTATATCCAGATAGCGCCAGTTGGTGAACTCCACCGGGTGGCGACGGTAATTCTTGAGCCACGGTTGCTGCAGGTCGGCGGAGATGGGATGCGTCAGCAATACCCACGGCGTGTAGGCGTGGATGATGTTCGCCAGTTCATCATACAGGAGAGTGCGTTTTGGTGATTCTCCCATCAAGCGGGCTTGCTCGTAGCGCTGGTTGTATGCCGGGAGATTGAAACGCGCGTAGTTGGCGCGGCCGGCGTTGGGACCGTACAGCAGCTGGTAGAAGTTGTCGCCATCGGGGAAATCGGCCACCCAGTTCGTTTCGAACATCATCACTGAGCCGAGGCGCGAGGCTTTGATGATTTCGGTTTTCTTGTCGCTCTTGAAGACCACTTTGAGGCCGATGGCGCTCAGGTTCTTGCGCCACAGCTCATCGCGCAGGCGGCCGACGGTGGACGATTCGCTGTGCATCACCAGCGTGAGCGGCTTGCCGTCGGGCTGCGTGCGGAAGCCGTCTTCGCCTTTGCGATAGTTGTAGCGGTCCAGCAGCGCATTAGCCAGCGCCGGATCGTAGGCCACCGGGCTGCGGTAGTTGGCGTCGTAGCCCAGCACATTCGGTGGCAGCGGCGTGATGGCGGGCAGCGCGAGGCCCTTCTTCATGGTGCGGATATCCTCGTCGCGGTTGTATCCCAGCGCGATGGCGCGGCGCAGCGCCACCTTCTCCTTGCCGTAGCCGCCGATGACCGGATCGTCCATGTTCATCCACATGTAGTAGGTCTGCAGCACCGGAAAGGGCGCGAGGACGATGCCTTTGCGGGCCAGTTCGGGCTTAAGTTTAGCGTCGTCGGTGAGCACCATTTCCTTCATCGACTCGGGCAGCTGTTCGAGGAAATCGAATTCGCCGTTCAGGAAACCCAGCACACGGGACTGGTATTCCTCGACGATTTTGATGTCGATGCGGTCCAGCAGTGGCAAGCGCTTGCCGTTGAATTCCGTCGGGCGGAAGTCGCGGTTAGCCAGCAGGATGATCTGGTCGCTGTGCTTCCACGTGCCGATCTTGAACGGGCCGGTGCCGACCGGGTGGTTGCCGACTTGCGCACCGTAAGCCTCCACCACTTCGCGCGCCACCACGCCGGTGGCAGGAATGGCGAGGTAGAACAGGAAGTTGGGATCGGGCGCTTTCAGGCGGATGCGCAGGGTGAACGGCTCTACGGCCTCTATTCCGGCCACGCCGTCAAACAGGTAGAGCCAGGGGGATTTCAGCGTGGGGTCGTACAGGCGCTTGAAGCTGTAGACGTAGTCGGCGGCGGTGACCTGCCGTTTCGCCTCCTTGAATGCGGCGTCGGGCGTGAAGTAGACGTCCTGGCGCAGGCGGAAGGTGTAGGTCTTGCCGTTGTCCGTAATCTCGGGCATGGCGGCCAGCGTGTTGGGAATCAGCTTGACCGGGCGCGCGGTGTAGTCGTAGCGCAGCAGGGGATCGAACAGGTTTTCCAGCAGACTGAGAGAGGCGATGTCCGAGGCGACAGCGGGATCGAGGGCGGTTTCGCCGGTGCTCAGGTAGGCGTGAAGGACCTTTTGCTCAGCATGGGCTCCCGCGTGCGCGGGAGCGACGGTGCACGCGACGACGGCTGCGGCCAGCACCTCTGCACAAATTTTCAGCATCCTTCTCATGGCGCCTCGCACGTTAAAGCGGCAGCTTATAACTTTTTGGGCCGCCATACCCGCTATACTTTACGGATCACCTACTGAACTCGCTAAAAATGTCGCTCAATTACATCTGGTCTGGCTTTTTTCTGGTGGGCTTCCTGGCCGCGCTGGCGCAGTTCCTCTTCCTGGGCGACACCGAAATTTTCAAGCGCATCATCGACGGTACCTTCGACTCCGCACGCACCGGCGTGATGGATATCGCCCTGCCGCTGGCCGGTGTCATGACGCTGTGGCTCGGCATCATGAACGTCGGCGAAAAAGCCGGCGCCATCGACCTGCTGGCCAAACTGATAGCGCCATTCTTCTCGCGCATCTTCCCCGGCGTACCGTCGAACCACCCGGCCACCGGCCATATGGTGATGAACTTCTCGGCCAACCTGCTGGGCCTCGACAACGCCGCCACGCCGTTCGGCCTGAAGGCGATGGAAAGCCTGCAAACGCTGAATCCCAACAAGGACGAGCCGACCGACGCGCAGATCATGTTCCTGGTGCTGCACACCTCCGGCCTGACGCTGATCCCGCTGGCCATCATGGCCCAGCGCTCCATCCTCGGCGCAGCCGATCCATCCGATATCTTCATTCCGTGCATGGTGGCGACCTATGTGGCGACCATGACCGGCATCATCGCGGTGGCGATCCGCCAGCGCATCAACCTGTTCAACCGTGTGGTGGTGGGCTGGCTCGGTGGGATCACCGCCTTCATCGTGGCGACGGTCTGGTACTTCACCCACTACCTGACCAAATCCGAAATCGAAGTGGTGTCCAAAGTCTTCAGCAACTTCGTGCTGATGGCGGTGATCGGAGGCTTCATCATCGGCGCGCTGCGCAAGAAGGTCAACGTGTACGAGGCCTTTATCGAAGGCGCCAAGGGCGGCATCCAGACCTCGATCACGGTAATTCCTTATCTGGTCGGTATGCTGGTGGCGATCAGCGTGGTGCGCAACGCGGGCTTGCTGGGCTTTGTGCTGGAAGGCTTCCACTGGCTGTTCAGCACCATCGGCGTGAACACCGATTTCGTCAACGCCTTGCCAACCGCCTTGATGAAGCCACTGAGCGGCAGCGCCGCCAAAGCCATGATGATCGACACCATGCAAACCTATGGCGTTGATTCCTTTGTCGGCCGCCTTGCCTGCGTGTTCAATGGCTCGGCCGATACCACCTTCTACATCGTCGCGCTGTATTTCGGCTCGGTGGGCATCCGCAAGACGCGCTACGCGATCTCCTGCGGCCTCATCGCCGACTTTGCCGGCGTGCTTGCTGCGATTGCGGTTGCCTATGTCTTCTTCCATTAAAAGTTTGCTCGCCGCTGCGCTGTGCGCGGCGGGCCTGGTCCATGCCGGCGATTTGCCGGAACCGGTGACGCGGCTGATGCAGTCGTCCGGCATTCCGCTGGAGGCCGCCGGCATCGTCGTCATGCGCGGCGACGCCACACTGGTATCGCACAACGCGACACAAGTCATGCAGCCGGCATCGACCATGAAGCTGTTCACCGCCATGACGGCGCTGGAGCAGCTGGGCCCGGTGTTCCGCGGCCGCACCGAATTCCGCACCAGCGCCGATGTGGTCAACGGCGTGCTGCAGGGCGACTTGATCCTGCGCGGCGGCGCCGACACGGACCTCAACGAGGACGCGCTGTCGCACATGCTGCAAGCCTTGCGCAACCAGGGCATCCGCAAGATCAAGGGCGATATCGTGGTCGACCGCCTGCTGTTCCAGCCCACGCGGCCGGATGCGGGGCAGCCGCCGTTTGATGAATATCCGTGGGCCTACTACAACGTGATTCCAAATGCGGCGCTGGTCAACACCAACCTGCTGAAAGTGGAAATGCGCTCCACCGCCGACAAACTGTCGCTGGTGATGACGCCGGAGCTGGACAAGGTCACCATCCGCTCGGAGATGAAGCTGAGCGACGCCGCCTGCGCCGCATGGGAAAATGGCTGGCGTTCGCCGGACTACGCGCGCAAAGGCGACCGCATCGAAGTCGTCCTGCATGGCAGTTTCCCCAAGGATTGCGCCAAGTCCACCAGCATTAACGTGCTGGATAGCCAGGACTACCTGGCCCGCCTGCTGCTGGCCGAATGGCGCAAGCAAGGCGGCTCGCTGACCGGCGAGGTGCGCGAAGCCACCGCACCCGCCGCAGTCACGCGCCTGTTGGCCGAACACGTCTCGCGCACGCTGCCCGAAGTCCTGCGCGACACCAACAAGCAATCCGACAACACGCTGGCCCGCACCGTCTTCCTGAGCCTTGGAAGTCTGGAAGCCGACGCCGCGCTGGGCAGCCGTCCCCTGGCCGCAAACACTGTCAGCGCTGCCAATGGCGATGCCACTGCCGCCAGCACCGCCATGCGTGCCGAAACCGCGATCCGCGCCTGGCTCCAGCAGCACAACATCGACGGCAACGGCCTGATACTGGACAACGGCTCCGGCCTCTCGCGCACCGAACGCGCCACGCCCGCACAATTGGCCGGCGTGCTGCAAGCCGGCCTGAAAAGCCTGTGGGCGCCCGAATTCCTGGCAAGCCTCCCCATCGCCGCCACCGACGGCACCATGCGCCGCCGCCTCAAGGACAGCCCAGCCGCGCAGCGCGCTCGCCTGAAAACTGGTAGCCTGACAGGCGTGATTGCCATCGCCGGCTACGTCCCGGACGCCAGCAACCAGCCCTGCATCGTGGTCGCCATCCTCAACGATCCCCACGTCGCCAACGGCGCTGGCCGCGCCGTGCTGGACGCATTGGTCGATTGGGTGGCCCGCAACTAACAGGAGCCAACATGAAACAACGTGCATTAGGTAAGCAAGGATTAACCGTCTCCGCTCAAGGCCTGGGTTGCATGGGCATGAGCTTCGCGTATGGCGAGGCGGATGAAGCGGAGTCCATCGCCACGCTGCATCGGGCGCTGGCGCTGGGTGTGAATTTCTTCGATACGGCCGAAGTGTACGGGCCGTACACGAATGAGGAATTGCTGGGCCGCGCGTTCAAGGGGCGGCGCAGTGAGGCGATCATCGCCACCAAGTTCGGCTTCGATATCCGCGATGGGGCCAATGTCGGCGTCACCAGCGACCCGGCACAGATCCGCGCCAAGGTGGAAGGCTCGCTGCGCCGTCTCGATACCGATTACATCGATCTGCTGTATCAACACCGCATCGATCCGCAAGTGCCGATCGAGGACGTGGTGGGCGTGATGGCCGATCTGGTGCGCGAGGGGAAGGTACGCTATCTCGGCTTGTCCGAGGCCGGTGTCGCCAATATCCGCCGTGCGCATGCGGTGCATCCGATCAGTGCTTTGCAGAGCGAGTACTCGCTGTGGGAGCGCAATCTGGAAGATGACATCATTCCTGTGCTGCGTGAGCTGGGCATCGGCCTGGTGCCATTCAGCCCATTGGGACGCGGCTTTTTGGCCGGCACCGCGAAACGCGCGGAAGAATATCCGCCGACCGATTTCCGCCATCTCGACCCACGCATGCAGGGCGCGAACTTCGACGCCAATATGCAGGCGGCGCAAGCGGTGCGCGATCTCGCCGCCGCACGCGGCGTGGCGCCCGGCCAGATCGCGCTGGCGTGGGTGATGCAGCAGGGCGACGATATCGTGCCGATTCCCGGCACGCGCCGCCGCAGCAATCTCGAACAGAATGCGGCGGCCGCCGACATTCAACTCAGCGCCGCCGACATGGCCGCGCTGGAAGCCGCATTACAACAGGTGGCCGGCCCGCGCTACAGCGCCGAACGCATGGCCACCGTCGACCGATAAGGATTACATTGAAACGTCTTACCCTTGCACTTGCAGTTAGCTTCTGCCTTTCCGCACACGCCGCCGATTTGCGCGGCGCTGTCGACCAAGCCATCCAGCCGGTGATGGCGGAATACGATGTTCCCGGTGTTGCTGTCGCCGTCACGGTGAACGGCAAGACCAGTTTCTACAACTACGGCCTCGCGTCGAAGGAGAGCAACACGCCGGTCAGCGAGAATACGCTGTTCGAACTGGGTTCGATCAGCAAGACCTTCACCGCCACACTGGCGGCGATTGCGGTGGCGGAAGGCAAGCTGTCGCTGGACGATCATCCCAGCCGCTATATGCCGCAGCTGAAGGGCCGTGCCGTCGACAAGGCCACGGTGCTCAACTTCGCTACTTACAGCGCCGGTGGCTTCCCGCAGCAATTTCCGGATGCTGTCACCAACGATGAAGCCAGCATGCTGGCCTACTTCCGTAACTGGAAGCCGAAAGCCAAACCGGGGAAGATACGTGAGTATTCAAATCCTAGTCTCGGGCTGTTCGGCCATCTCACCGCGCTGGCGTTGAAAGAGGATTTTGCCGACGCCATGCAGCAGCGCGTGTTCGCGCCGCTGGGCCTCACCAACACCTACATCAAGGTGCCCGATAGCGCGATGCCGAACTACGCCTGGGGCTACGACAAGGACAAGCCGGTGCGCATGCGTCCCGACCTGTTCTCGGAGGAGACCTACGGCGTGCGCTCCACCAGCGCCGACATGATTCGCTACGTGCAGGCCAACATCGCGCCGACCAAACTGCCGGCCATCGCCAGTACGCACATCGGCTACTTCCGTACCGGCGTGATGACGCAGGGTCTTGGCTGGGAGCAGTTTGCGTATCCTGCCTCGTTGGACAATCTGCTGGCGGGGAATTCGGTCGATATGCTCTCCAAGGCTAACGCCACCAAGCGCATCGCGCCGCAGCCGGAATCCGGTTTGTACGACAAGACCGGCTCGACGCGCGGCTTCGGTGCGTATGTGCTGTTTGTGCCGGAGAAGAAAATCGGCATCGTGATTCTGGCGAATAAAAGCTACCCGATTCCAGCTCGTGTAAAGGCTGCTCACGCAATCCTGACGCAACTGGAAAATTAAAGCACGCGGGTGTAGTGCTGGCGTACGTGCTGGCGGTCGCCGCAATCGAAGTGCCACCATTCGGTGTTGATGCCTTGCCAGCCGTTGTGCAGCATGGCGTTGCGCAGCCAGAGGCGGTTTTCGATGTGTTGTTCGCTGAGCTGGCCAGCCGCCAGCAAACCCTCTTCCAGCGCGGGATGCGAGCGTTCGCTCAGGTCATCGAAGCCGGTGCCCATGTCGAGCTCACGGCCTTGCGCGTCCAGCAGGGTGAGGTCGAGCGCCATGCCGAAGGAGTGGATCGAGCCGCGCGCTGGATCGGCGATGTAGGTCAGCAGCTTGGTGCCTTGCAGGGCGGCCCATAGTTGTTCCTGCACGCGCTGGGGGCGCAGGGCATCCAGCACCAGCAGCTTGTATTCGGGCTTGCGGGCGGCCAGCCATGCGACTGCGCCTTCCAGCGCGGCGGCAGCGTCCTTGTGCAGCCAGCGGCAGTCCAGCGGCGAGTAGAGATCGCGGCCGACGAAGTTATCGGCCGTGGCATAGCGCAGATCGACCGCGATGCCTGCAATGCTGTCCAGCCGGCGGAAGTCAGGATGGCCGGCAATCGCTTCGCAGGGGACGGTCGAGGCGCTCATCGTCCTTCGGGTGCGGCGGCCGGTGGTGTCGGCAATGGACTGGTCAGCACTTCCAGCAGCGCTGCGGTTTCCGGGTCCGGCGTGCCATCGTACTGCGATGGCCGGTACTTGGTCTGGAACACCGACACCACATTGCGCGTGGCCTGATCCAGTTCGCCGCTCTGCGGTACCGCGTAGCCCACCTCCGCCAGCTTGCGCTGGAACCACGCCACTTCCGGCAGCTGCTGCTGGAAGCCTTCGATACGCGCCGCCACGCGGCTCGGCTCCGGCCACGTAATCAGCCCTGCATCAGCCAACTGCTTCCACGGGAACAGCGGCCCCGGATCCTGCTTGCGCTGCGGCGCGATGTCGTTATGCCCGAGGATATTCCCCGGCGCGATATTGTGGCGCTTGACGATATCCTTCAGCAGCACAATCAGCTGATCGATCTGCGCCTGCGGAAACGGTGCATACACGCGCCCTTCCGGCGTCTCCCTGAAGCCCGGATTCACAATCTCAATCCCGATCGACGCCGAATTGAGCTGGTTGTAAATCTTCCAGCTGCTGATGCCCGCATGGTTCGACTGGCGCGATTCATCCACCAGCGTGTAGAAGAACGGCTGCTCCGTGTCCGTCAGCAGATAGTGCGCGCTGACGTCCGTGGTGGTCAGTGTCTTGATCGAGCGCGGCGTATCGCTCACCGTGTAATGCAGGATCACATACTTGATACGGTCGCTCTGCCCGCGCGCCGACAGCGAACGGTCCAGGCGCGGCCCCTCCGGCGACGGCACCGTGGCGCAACCTGCCAGCACGGCAGCAATAGCAAGGAGGGGAACAATCTTCATGGGACGATCTCGAAAAGCGATTCAATGATGGGAGTGTAGAGCAATCCGCGCCGCCGCGTGATGCGCCAGCGTATGCCGCTGCGCCAGCGACAGCTCCGAAGGCAGCGCCGCCCGCATGCTCTGCGCGATCAACGGATGCAGATGCGCCGCCCGGCCGCCCAGCGCAATCGGCCGCGCACCATAGCGGCCCACCAGGGCCAGCGCAATCCGCGCCAACTCGCTGCCGGCCCGCTCGAGGATATTGCGCGCCACCGGATCGGCATCGGCGCTGGCGGCGACGGCCAGCGCCAGCTGCCCGATGGCGCCACGATCCTGGCCGTAGATGAACTGGCGCGACAAGGACCAGTCGCTGCCGCCGATCTGCGCAAACACCGCGCGTGCCATCGCCGATTGCTGCCACACGCCGGGCTGCTCGTCTTCCAGCCGCCAGATGTGGCGCATGGCTTCGCGCGCGATCCAGAAACCGCCGCCGCCGTCATCGAGCGTCACGCCGCGTCCACCGGCGCGGTGGAACTGGCCGTTGGTGTCGATGAAGGCGGCGATGGAGCCGGTGCCCGCGTACACCAGATATCCCTCGCCCGGCGCAAAGCTGTCCAGATACGCGATCTCCACATCGTTGCGCATGCCGATGGCCGACGGCGCGATCTTCAGTGCTTCCGCCAGCATCTGCGCGGCCTGCGTGCTGACGCCATCGAAGCCGGTCAGGCCTGCGCACGCGCGCACCGGCTGGCCGGCGGCCAGCACCTGCGTCGCCAGCATGGCGAAGATGCCGCGCACCGCGTCGCGGCCGGCCGTGCTGCCCATCTGCGTGGCCGACATGCCAGCCACGCTGCCCTCGGCCACAATGGCGCCGGTTGCATCCGCCAGCGCCCATCGGGTTTGCGTACCGCCGGCGTCGATGCCCAGACCGAGTTCACTCATCATCAGCTCCGTAGATTGACGTTGATACGTTCACTTTCATTACCGAGGCGGTCGACCGCGCTGACCACCACCGCTTGCGCCGCGCCGCCCGCCGCATCGTCGGCCAGCAGCAGTACCGGACGCGAAGCCGGGGCCACCGCGAAGCGCCACTCGTTGCCGTAGCGCGACCAGATCGCATACTGCGCCACCGGCTTGCCCGAGCCAGCGGCCAGCTTCAAGGCCACGCCGTTGCTCTCGCGCCGCGCGGCCGCTTGCGGTGCGGTCGGCGCGTCGGCGCCCAACCACGGCGTGGCCGGCGTCAGCGCCGCGCTTTGATAGGCCTGCGCTTTCAACTGATCGGCGATGCCCTTGCGGTTTTCCATCAGCGCCGCGATCGAGAAGTGCAGGTGGCCGCGCACGCCGTTGCGGCTGCGCGTAACGCTGATCTGCTTGACGATTTCCTCCGGTGCGAAAGCCTTGGCGCTGTTGTCGATGCGGCTGGTGTACAAGCCGGGCCAGACATGGCGTGCGCGCGTGTTCTGCGCCAGCCAGTAATCGAGCAGCACATCGAACGCCTGCGGCGCCTGCGACACCGGCCAGTAAAGCTGCGGCGCGAGGTAATCGAGCCAGCCGTTGGCCAGCCACAGTTCCGCATCCGCATACAGCTTGTCGTACTGGCTGAAACCGATGATGCCGGCCGGGCGTCTGTCTGGACGGCCGATGCCGAATGGGCTGATGCCGAATCGCACCCAGCTCTTTTCCTTGCGAATGCCGAGGTACATGGCTTCGATCAGCGAATTCACGTTCTGGCGGCGCCAGTGCGCGCGGTCCAGCGTGCCGCCGCCGAGCAGGTAGCGTTGCCACGAGGCCTGGTCCGGGAACTCCAGCTCCTGCTTGGCGCCAACGCCGCCATCGAGCGCCACGCCTTCCGGCCCGGCGGCATTTGGCGTATCAATCGGGTACGGGTAGAAGTAATCGTCGATATGCACGCCGTCGATATCGTAGCGGCGCACCACGTCCAGCACCACGTCCAGCGTGTGCTGCGAGGCGGCCGCTTCGCCCGGATCCATCCACAGGTAGCGGCCATACGGCTTGACCACATCCGGCTGCGTGCGGCCGATGTGACTGGCCGCCAGCGGCGACTTGGCCGTCGCATGGCGCGCGCGGTAGGGATTGAACCACGCATGCAGCTCCATCCCGCGCGCGTGCGCCTGCTCGATCCAGAACTGCAGCGGATCCCACGGCTGCGCCGGCGCGCGGCCCTGCTGGCCGGTGAGGAATTCCGACCACGGCTCCAGCGCGGACGGATAAATCGCATCGGCACTCGGGCGCACCTGCAGCACGATGGCGTTCAGGTTCAGCGCCCTGGCGCGGTCGAGAATGGCGAGGGCTTCGGTTTGCTGCCTGGCCGTGGTCAGGTTGCTGCGGCTCGGCCAGTCGATGTTAGCGACGGTCGACACCCATGCGGCGCGGAATTCGCGCGGCGCCGGCGGCGGCATGTTAGCGTTGGCGACCGCTGGCGTGGACGGCGGCACCGGCGAGCCTGCGGGCGCAGCGGAGCCGCCCGGCACGGTCCCGGTCTCCGGCATCGGCGCGGTCGGCGTACTGGAACATCCCTCGAGCAACGCCGCCAGACCCGCCGCTACACCGGCCGACAACGTCAGCCGCTTCTTCGCATTAAAAACCAAAACCACTCTCCGAATCAGTTGAGACCGTATTGTAATGGCTATTTTCGGCCAAACTCAGCTGGAATACGCACCAACAGCGTCATCACAAACGCGGGCAAGGTCGAGATGCAGGCCCAGATGAAGAACTGTTGATAACCAAGCGCTTGCTGGATCCAGCCACTGACCATGCCCGGCAACATCATGCCGAGGGCCATGAAGCCAGTGCAGATGGCGTAGTGGGCGGTTTTATGTTCACCATCGGCCACCAGCACCATATACAGCAGGAAAGCGGCAAAGCCGAAGCCGTAGCCGAACTGCTCGACCGCCAGGCACGCCGAAATCAGCACCAGGTGATCCGGCAGCGCGGTGGCGAGGTAGACGAACACCAGATCGGGCACGTGCATGATGAACACCATCGGCAGCAGCGCGCGCTTGAGGCCGAAACGCGACACCGTCACGCCGCCGGCCAGCCCGCCAATCACCAGCGCGCATACGCCGATGGTGCCGTAGACCAGCCCGAAATCCGAGGTGCTCAGGCCCAGCCCACCCTTGTCGCGCGGATCGAGCAGGAAGGGTGCGGCCATCTTCAGCAACTGCGCCTCGCCGAGGCGGTATAGCAGCAAGAATCCCAAGGTTGGGATAATGCCCGGCTTCTGGAAAAAGCTGCGGAAAGTGTGGACAAAATCCCGCCACAGCGCGCCGCCGCTGGCGTGGCTGCGGTCCACATCCGGGCGCGGCAGCACAAATTGATGATACGCGCACAGCGCCAGATACAGTCCCGCCATCAGTGCGAACACCACCGACCACGCACGCGCCGGATCGCCGGAGGCCTTGATCAGCTCCCCGGCGATGTAGACCAAGCCGCCTTGGCCGCCGATCATCGCCAGCTTGTAGAACGCGCTGCGCACGCCGACGAAGGCGGCCTGCTGATGCTGGGTCGGCAGGCCGAGCATGTAAAACCCATCGGAAGCGATATCGTGCGTGGCCGAGCTGAACGCCATCAGCCAGAAAATCACCAGCGTCCAGCGGAAGAACTCGGGCGCATGCAAAGTGAGCGCGACCGCCGCCAGGCCGGCGCCGCCAACCAGCTGCATCAACACCGTCCAGCGCCGCTTGGTGCCGAACATCTCTACGATGGGCGACCACAACGGCTTTACCACCCACGGCAGATACAGCCAGGCTGTATAAAACGCCAGATCAGCGTTGGAGATGCCGAGATTCTTGTACATCACCGTCGACAGCATCATCACGGCCACATACGGCACCCCCTGCCCAAACGACACACTCGGCACCCAAGCCCAAGGACTACGCTGCTTCATGCGTTGAGGGCGGCGCGGAGGTTGCCGTGGTTCTGGTCTAGCAGCGACTGGGCCTGGTCGGCGGTTTGTTTTTTGAGCAGCATGACGATGGCGGTTTTGACCTGGTGCTGGCATTGCTCCAGCGCGGTGCGCGCTGTTTCGGCGTCCACGCCGGTGGCGTGCATGGTCAGGCGGATGGTGCGTTCGGTCAGCTTGGCGTTGGTCGCTTGCAGGTCCACCATCAGGTTGCCGTAGACTTTGTGCAGCCGCACCATCAACGCGGTCGACAGGGTGTTGAGGACGATTTTCTGCGCCGTGCCCGCCTTCAGGCGCGTGCTGCCGGAGATCAGTTCCGGCCCGGTGTCCAGCAGGATGCCGATGTCGGCCCCGGCCAGCAAGGGCGTGCCGGCATTGTTGGCGATGCCTACCGCCAGCGCCCCCACCGTGCGCGCCGACTGCATCGCGCCCAGCACATACGGCGTGGTGCCGGACGCGGCCACCAGCAAGACCACATCGTTGTAAGTCGGATAGAGCAGCCGCAGGTCGGCCGCGCCCTTGTTGCGGTCATCCTCCGCGCCTTCGACCGCCTCGAACATCGCGCCGAGGCCGCCGGCCAGCAGCGGAACCGCCCGCTCGTGCGGCCACGAGAAGGTGGGGAACAACTCCACGCTATCGAGTATGCCCAGCCGCCCCGAGGTGCCGGCGCCGACGTAAATCAGGCGCCCTCCTGCGGCGATGCGCGGCGCCATCGCCTCCACCGCCGCGCTGACGCTGGCCGAGGCCGCCTTCACGGCCTGCGCCGCCAGCGCCTGGTCGTCGAGCAGGGCGTCGACCAGATCCTGCACCGGGTACAAGTCCAGTTCGGTGTGCTGCGTACTCGGCGTCTCGGTTTTCAGCATAGTTTTTTTAAGTTGCGCGGCGCATCTCCGCCACGAAATCGTAGTGGTCGCTGTGGCAGTAGGAGTGGGTCAGTTCCATCGCCTCGCCCGATTCGAGGTAGGCGATACGGGTGATGTACAGCACCGCCTGCCCCTCGGGCACGCCCAGTTGCTTGGCCAGCTCGGGCGAAGCATTCATGGCGCGGATGTGCTGCAAGGCCCGCGCCGGCGCTTTGTTGATGCTTTCCAGGTACTGGTACAGCGAATTGCCGACCGCGTTCGGGTCGTTCAGCACGGTCTGCGGCAGCACCGATACTTCATAGGCCATCACCACATCGTCGGCGAGGCGCAAACGTTCCAGGCGCGCCACCTTGGAGTACGGCGACAGGCCGAGGCTCAGTTGCTCTTCCGGCGTCGGCGTCACCACCGCGCGCTTGAGCCAGCGCGAGCCGGGGATGTGGCCGCGCTGCTGCAATTGTTCCGAAAAACTGGTGAGGTTGGACAGCGGCTGCTCGATGCGCGGCGCAATATAGTTGCCCGATCCGCGACGGCGGACCACCAATCCCTGGTCCACCAACTGGTCGATCGCCTTGCGTGCGGTAACCCGCGACACGTTCAGCAACTCCGACAAGGTCCGCTCGGAGGGCAGCGCCTGATCGACCTGGTAACGGCCATTCAGCACATCGTCGCTTAATTTGCGGGCAATTTGCATGTACAACGGCGAACTGTCGTTGGCATCCGCCTTGAATTCAAAACTGGTATCGCTCATTCATTTCTCCTCACGCCTCTAGTGTAATCCAAGGGCGGCGAAATGCCTGTATTTGGCGGATAATGCGAGGTTTGCATCATCTGTTCAGATTGTTTCCAACCATGTCCAAGAAGCCCACCGCGCCTGCCGGCTGTCCCTGCGGCGGCCCCTCGCTCGCCACCTGCTGCGGCCCGTACATCGATGGTTCCGCCATCGCACCGACCGCCGAAGCGCTGATGCGTTCGCGCTATACCGCCTACGGCCAGCGCAACGAACCCTACCTGCTGGCCACCTGGCACGCCAGCACCCGGCCGGCCGAGCCCATCATGAGCGAAGAGGAAAAGGTGCAATGGCTGGGACTTGAGGTAAAATCTGCTTTACGTTTACGTTTACGTCAACGTAAAGCAGATGATGCCGATCTGACAAAGGATACGGTGGAGTTTGTGGCCCGGTTCAAGATCAATGGCCGGGCCCAGCGCCTGCACGAGATCAGCAACTTTGTACGCGAACCGGCAGAAGGAGGAGACCTGCGCTGGTTTTACGTTGACGGTAGTTTTCCAGAATAATGATGACACTTCGGGGTCAGAGCCGACATTCGGACACGAGCTCAGCTACGCCGTAGCTGAGCTCGTGTCCGAATGTCGGCTCTGACCCCGAATTAGAAAAGGAAAAGCAATGCCGCAGATCGAAAGCAAACTTAACCCTCGTAGCGAGGATTTCAAGGCCAACGCGGCCGCCATGCAGGCTGTCGTCGATGATTTGCACGCCAAGGTCGCCAAGATCGCCCTCGGCGGCGGCGAGGCGGCCTCGGCCAAGCACGTCGCCCGCGGCAAGTTGCTGCCGCGCGACCGCGTGCAGATGCTGCTCGATTCCGGCACGCCTTTCCTTGAACTGTCGCAGATGGCCGCCTACGGCATGTACGACGATGCGGCGCCGGCCGCCGGCATCATCACCGGCATTGGCCGCGTGGCCGGCCAAGAGTGCGTGATCGTCTGTAACGATGCCACCGTCAAGGGCGGCACTTACTACCCAATGACGGTCAAGAAGCACCTGCGCGCGCAGGAAATCGCGGATCAAAACAATTTGCCGTGCATTTACCTCGTCGACTCGGGCGGCGCCAATCTGCCGAATCAGGATGACGTGTTCCCGGACCGCGATCACTTCGGCCGCATCTTCTACAACCAGGCCAACCTGTCGGCCAAGGGCATTCCGCAGATCGCGGTGGTGATGGGTTCTTGCACCGCCGGCGGCGCTTATGTGCCGGCGATGAGCGACGAATCCATCATCGTGAAGGAGCAAGGCACCATCTTCCTCGGCGGTCCGCCGCTGGTGAAGGCAGCCACCGGCGAGGTGGTGACGGCGGAAGATCTGGGTGGCGGCGATGTGCACACGCGCCTGTCCGGCGTGGCCGACCATCTGGCGCAGAACGATTTGCACGCGCTGTCGCTGGCGCGCACCATCGTCTCGAATCTGAACCGCACCAAGCCGCAGCAGGGCGCTTTGCGCGAGGCCGTGGAGCCTTCCTATGCGGCCAAGGAGTTGTACGGCGTGATCCCGGTCGATACCCGCAAGCCTTTCGATGTGCGCGAAGTGATCGCCCGCATCGTCGACGGCAGCGAGTTCGATGAATTCAAGGCCCGCTACGGCACCACGCTGGTGTGCGGCTTCGCCCACATCTTCGGCATGAAGGTCGGCATCATCGCCAACAACGGCATCCTGTTCTCCGAGTCTGCACTGAAAGGCGCGCACTTCATCGAACTGTGCGCACAGCGCAAGATCCCGCTGGTGTTCCTGCAAAATATCACCGGCTTCATGGTCGGCCGCAAATACGAAAACGAAGGCATCGCCCGTAACGGCGCCAAGATGGTGACGGCTGTCGCCACCGCCGCAGTGCCCAAGTTCACCGTCATCATCGGCGGCAGCTTCGGCGCGGGCAACTACGGCATGTGCGGCCGCGCCTTCTCGCCACGCTTCATGTGGATGTGGCCTAACGCCCGCATCTCGGTGATGGGCGGCGACCAGGCGGCATCCGTGCTGGCCACCGTCAAGCGCGATGGCATCGAAGCCAAGGGCGGCGCATGGTCGGCCGAAGAAGAAGCGGCGTTCAAGCAGCCAATCAAGGAGCAGTACGAGCAGCAGGGCCACCCGTACTACGCCACCGCGCGCCTGTGGGACGACGGCGTGATCGATCCTGCCGATACACGCATGGTGCTGGGCCTCGGCCTGTCCGCCGCGCTGAATGCGGAAATCGAAGACACCAAGTTCGGTGTCTTCCGCATGTAAGGAGCGATGACATGACCTACACCACGCTCACCATCGAACGCGCAGGCCACATCGCCACCGTCACGCTGAACCGCCCGGACGTGCGCAACGCCTTCAACGAAACGACCATCGCCGAAATTAAGCAAGCCTTCAGCGAATTGGGCGATGATGCCGCGCTGCGCGCCATCGTGCTGGCGGCGAACGGCCCGGCCTTCTGCGCCGGCGCCGATTTGAACTGGATGAAAAAAATGGCGGGCTACACGCACGCCGAAAACCATGCCGACGCTCTGCAACTGGCGGAGATGCTGCGTACCATCTACCTGTGTCCCAAGCCCGTGGTGGCCAAGGTGCAGGGCGATTGCTACGCCGGCGGCATGGGCCTCGCGGCCGCGTGCGACATCATCGTCGCGGTGGAAGAGGCCAATTTCTGCCTGAGCGAAGTGAAGCTGGGTTTAATACCGGCCACCATTTCGCCATACGTGATCAAAGCGATGGGCGAAAACGCCGCACGCCGCTACTTCCTGACGGCCGAACGTTTCGGCGCGCAGGAGGCGCTGCGCATCGGCTTTGTACACGAAGTGGTTTCCGCCGAGGCTTTGGATGCCAAGGTCGCGGAAATCGTCAAAGCGCTGGTCAACAACAGCCCGAACGCCGTGCAGCACGCCAAAGTGCTGGTGCGCGAAGTGGTCGGGCAAGAAGTCAACGATGCGCTGCTGGCCGATACGGCCGAGCGCATCGCGCATATCCGCGCCTCGGACCAAGGGCGCGAAGGCGTGGCTTCCTTCCTTGAGAAGAGAAAGCCCGCCTGGCTAAGTTAGGAGCAGTTTTGGAATTGAACAAACAAAGCGACTGGGTCGCGCGTAGCCTGCGTAGCGTATGGCATCCGTGCACCCAGATGCAGCATCACGAAACCGTCCCGTTGATCCCGGTCAGCCGGGGCAAGGGCGCATGGCTGTACGACCATGAAGGCCGCCGCTACCTCGACGCGATCAGCTCGTGGTGGGTGAACCTGTTCGGCCATGCCAACCCACGCATCAACGCGGCACTGAAAGACCAGCTGGATACGCTGGAACACGCCATGCTGGCCGGCTTCACGCACGAGCCGGTGATTGAATTGTCCGAGAAGCTGTCGGCGCTGACCGGCCATGTACTGGGCCACAGCTTCTACGCCAGCGACGGCGCGTCCGCCGTTGAAATCGCGCTCAAGATGAGCTTCCACTCATGGCGCAACAACGGCCACGCGGATAAACAAGAATTCGTCTGCCTCAAAGGCAGCTACCACGGCGAGACCATCGGCGCGCTGGCCGTGACCGATGTCGCGCTGTTCAAGGACGCTTACGGCCCGCTGCTGCGCGCCTCACAAACCGTGATGTCGCCCGATGCGCGCGCCGCTGTGGATGGCGAAACGCCGCAAGACGTCGCCCGCCGCACCGCCGCCGATGTGGAGCGCCTGTTCATCGAACGTGGCGACAAAATCGCCGCCATCATCATCGAACCGCTGGTGCAATGCGCCACCGGCATGGCGATGCACGACCCGCTCTACCTGCAACTGGTGCGCGCCCTGTGCGACCAGCATAACGTCCACCTGATCCTCGACGAAATCGCCGTCGGCTGCGGCCGCACCGGCACCTTCTTCGCCTGCGAACAGGCGAACGTATGGCCAGACTTCCTGTGCCTGTCGAAAGGCATCAGCGGCGGCTACCTGCCGTTGTCACTGGTGATGACACGCGACGAAATCTACCAAGCCTTCTACAGCAACGACGTCACACGCGGCTTCCTGCACTCTCACTCATACACCGGCAATCCGCTGGCCTGCCGCGCCGCTTTGGCGACGCTGCAAATCTTCGAAGAAGACGACGTCCTCAACGCCAACAAGATCAAAGCCGCGCGCCTGACGCATGCCCTGCAACCGCTGGCCCAACACGAACAAGTGCGCAACTTCCGCCAGCGCGGCATGATCTGGGCCTTCGATGCCATCGACGCGCCGCAAGACTTCTCGCGCCGCTTCTTCGCCACCGCGACCGAACACGAACTGCTGATGCGTCCCATCGGCTCCACCGTCTACATGATGCCGCCTTACATCCTCAGCGACGAGGAAATCGACGGCCTGGCCGCCAACACGCTGGCCGTGTTCAATAAAGTGATGGCGGGCTGACGATGGAACTGCTCAACCGCCTGAACCAGCAACTGCAAGCGCTGGACGACAAACAGCTGATCCGCAAGCGCCGCACCGTCGATTCGCCGTGCGGCCCGCGCGTGCATGTCGACGGCCGAGAACTGCTGGCCTTCTGCAGCAACGACTACCTCGGCCTCGCCAACCACCGCAAGATCAAGCTCGCGCTGCAAGAAGGCGCGGCGATCTACGGCGTCGGCAGCGGCGCATCGCACCTCATCAGCGGCCATGTGCGTGCGCATGCGATGCTGGAAGAGCGCCTGGCGCAATTTGTCGGCGCCCATCTGGAATCCCCGCGCGCGATCAGCTTCTGCACCGGCTACATGGCCAACCTCGCCGTCATCACCGGCCTCACCGCCGGCGACAAGGAAGCGGAAATCTTCTCGGAAGAGCTGAATCACGCCTCGCTGATCGACGGCGTGCGCCTGTCGCGTGTGAAGGCCCACGTCTACCCGCACGCCGACCTGCATGCGCTGGAAGTCCTGCTCAAAGCCAGCAAGGCCGCTACCAAGGTCGTAGTGACCGACAGCGTGTTCAGCATGGACGGCAACCTCGCGCCGCTGCCCGAACTGCTGGCCCTGTGCGAACAGCACAGCGCATGGCTGGTGGTGGACGACGCCCACGGCTTCGGTACGCTGGGAGACAAAGGCCACGGCGCGCTGGAGCACTTTAACCTGCGCTCGCCGTATCTGGTCTACATGGGCACCCTCGGCAAGGCGGCTGGCGTGGGCGGTGCTTTCATCGCCGCGCACGAAACCGTGATCGAAACGCTGATCCAGAAAGCCCGTCCGTACATCTTCACCACCGCCACGCCGCCGGCGCTGGCGCACGCCCTGCTGACCAGCCTCGATCTGCTGGAAGGCGAGGAAGGCGCCACGCGGCGCGCACAATTGCAGGCATTGGTGGCACAATTGGACGATGGCCTGCGCCTTGAGCGCTGGCAGCGCCTGCCCTCGAAGACTGCGATCCAGCCTGTCCTGATCGGCGATAATGCTGAAACCATGCGCGCCGGCGCGGCCCTGTACGAGCAGGGCCTGTGGGTCGGCGCCATCCGCCCGCCTACCGTGGCGGCAGGAACCGCGCGCTTGCGCGTCACGCTGTCGGCAGCGCACAACAGCATCGATGTCGCAAAATTGATAGGCGCGCTCAATGCCTTGGAAAGGGATATGAAATGAGTCTGGACGATCCCGTGTTAGCAGTCGCTCCACAAACACAAGCTACGGCAGCAGGCAGCGGCATACCGCCGCGCTTCAACTGCTTCGTTACCGGAACCGATACTGAAATCGGCAAGACGCTGGTGTCTTCCGCCATGCTGCACGCGCTGGTACAAAGCGGCGTGCGTGCTTGCGGCATGAAGCCCGTAGCTGCCGGTACTGAACTGGGCGCGGACGGCAAATGGCATAACGACGATTGCGATCGCCTGGCCGCCGCCGGCAATGTGCACCTGCTGCAGTCGATTACCACGCCGTTCCTGCTGAAGGAACCGGCCGCGCCGCACATTGCCGCCGCGCTGGAAGGCATCACCATTTCGCCGGTGCCGATTCTCGCTGCCTACGTGGAAATCAACGCCGCATCGGATGCGGTGGTGGTGGAAGGCGTGGGCGGCTTCATCGTGCCGCTGAACGACGAATTCGATACCGCCGACCTGGCAGAACAACTGGCACTGCCGGTGGTGCTGGTGGTCGGCCTGCGCCTGGGCTGCATCAGCCATGCGCTGCTGACGGTGGAAGCCATCCTGTCGCGCGGCCTGAAACTGGCCGGCTGGGTGGCGAATGAAACGCAGGCCGACATGGCCTTTGCCGATGAAAACGTGATCGCCCTGGAGCAGCGCATACCCGCGCCGTTCCTGGGCCGCGTGCCGCGCCTGGACGACCCGTCCGCCGAAGCGGCCGCTGAATATATCGACTTTACGCAGCTGCCCAACTGGCCGCTGCCAAACGTAATTTGAACGAAGAAGGAATCAAGATGTCCGAGAACACCCTGCAAGAACCAAAGGTCGTTTCCCTGCACCGCCCGACGGCTGCGATCACGCTGCCGCCAGCGGCCACCTGGCCGCGCGAAGAAGTGCTGGCATTGTTTGACCTGCCGTTCAATGAACTGATGTTCAAAGCTCAGGAAACCCACCGCGCCAACTTCCCGGACGGCGACGTGGAACTGGCCACGCTGCTGTCGATCAAAACCGGCGGCTGCGAAGAAGATTGCGGCTACTGCCCGCAAGCGGCGCGCTACGACACCGGCGTGGAAGCCAAGAAGATCCTCGATATCGACACCGTACTGGATGCGGCCCAACAGGCCAAGGACAACGGCGCCACCCGCTTCTGCATGGGCGCCGCATGGCGTAGCCCAAAAGACCGCGACATGGACAAGGTTGAAGAGATGGTGCGCTCGGTAAAAGCGCTTGGCCTCGAAACCTGCGCCACGCTGGGCATGCTGGAAGAGCATCAGGCGCAGCGCCTGAAGGATGCCGGCCTCGATTACTACAACCACAATCTGGACACCGCGCCTGAGTTCTACGACAACGTGATCTCGACCCGCGAATACCAGGACCGTCTGGACACGCTGGGCCATGTGCGCGAAGCAGGCCTGAAGGTTTGCTGCGGCGGCATCGTCGGCATGGGCGAATCGCGCGAGCAGCGTGCCGGCCTGATTGCGCAGCTGGCGAACCTGAATCCGTACCCTGAATCGGTGCCGATCAACCATCTGGTGCAGGTGGAAGGCACGCCGCTGCACGGCCTGCCGCCGCTGGATCCGTTTGAATTCGTGCGCACCATCGCTGTGGCGCGCATCACCATGCCGAAAGCGCGTGTGCGCCTGTCGGCCGGTCGTCGAGAATTGGGCGAAGCGGTGCAAGCCATGTGCTTCATGGCCGGCGCCAACTCGATCTTCTACGGTGACAAACTCCTGACTACGGATAATCCAGAAGCCAACGACGACCGCGCGCTGCTGGAGAAACTGGGCTTGCGCACGCGCGGCGCGGTACTGGAATCGGTACAAAAAGAGAGCTGCGGCTGCTGATCGCAAGCCTCACTCAAGCATCACCATAAAAAAACTTCCGGCCATAAGCCGCAAAGAGAGAGACGATGTTTACAAAAATTCTGATCGCCAACCGTGGTGAAATCGCCTGCCGTGTGGCCGCTACCGCGCGCCGCATGGGCATCAAGACCGTGGCCGTGTATTCCGAAGCGGACGCCAACGCCAAACACGTCGCCGTCTGCGACGAGGCCGTGCTGATCGGCCCTGCCGCCGCCAAGGAAAGCTACCTGTGCGGCGACAAGATCATCGCCGTGGCCAAGGCCACCGGTGCGCAAGCCATCCATCCCGGTTACGGCTTCCTGTCGGAGAACGCGGAGTTTGCGGATGCCTGCGCGGCAGCGGGCCTGGTGTTCATTGGCCCGCCGGCATCGGCGATGCGCGCGATGGGCTCCAAGTCGGCCGCCAAGCAGCTGATGGAAAAGGCCAACGTACCGCTGGTGCCGGGCTACCACGGCGAGCAGCAGGATGCGGATTTCCTGCACGCGCAAGCCGACAAAATTGGCTACCCGGTGCTGCTCAAGGCTTCGGCCGGCGGCGGCGGCAAGGGCATGCGCGTGATTGAAAACTCGGCGCAGTTCAAGGATGCGCTGGCGTCCTGCAAGCGCGAGGCGATCAGTTCTTTTGGTGACGACAAGGTGCTGGCGGAGAAATACCTCCAGCGCCCCCGTCACATTGAAATCCAGGTGTTTGCCGATACGCTCGGCAATTGCATCTATCTGTTCGAGCGCGACTGCTCGGTGCAGCGCCGCCACCAGAAGGTGCTGGAAGAAGCGCCAGCGCCGGACATGCCGGCCGAACGCCGCGCAGCGATGGGCGAAGCCGCCGTTGCCGCCGCGCGCGCCGTCGGCTATGTCGGCGCCGGCACGGTGGAGTTCATCGCCAATCAGGACGGCAGCTTCTACTTCATGGAGATGAACACCCGCCTGCAGGTTGAACATCCGGTGACAGAGATGATTACCGGGACCGACCTCGTTGAGTGGCAGCTGCGCGTTGCCGCTGGCGAGCCGCTGCCGAAGCAGCAGCACGAACTGGCTATCAAGGGTCACGCCATCGAGGCGCGCATCTACGCCGAGAATCCGGAGAAAGGCTTCCTGCCGTCGATCGGTACCCTGCGCCATCTCGGCACGCCCGGCGCCGTGTCGTTTGAGCTGGGCGGCGACGTCGTTGCACCAGCCGCCGTGCGCATCGACTCCGGCGTGCGTGAAGGCGACGCCATTTCACCGTTCTACGATCCGATGATCGCCAAGCTGATCGTCTGGGGCGCGGACCGCAAGCAGGCGCTGGCCCGCATGGCGCAAGCGCTGGCGCAGTACCAGATTGTCGGACTGGCCACCAACATCGCCTTCCTGAAACGCCTGGTTGAAGGCCAGGCCTTCTCCGCCGCCGATCTGGACACGGGCCTGATCGAACGCAATCACGACAGCCTGTTCCCGGCCGCGCAGCCTGCACCAGCCACCGCGCTAGCCCTGGCCGCCGCCGCCCTGCTGGCCGGCGAATCGCGCACCGTCGCCGCGCCGGCAGCCGCCCATGCCGCCGATCCGTGGAGCCACACCACCGGCTGGCGCATGAACCAATCCTACGCGCGCAAACTCGCCTTTGCCGACGAGCACACGGCTTACGACACCTTCGTAACCTACCGCGCTGAAGACTGGCTGTTCAGCGCCAGCAGCGCCGCACCGCAAGCGCTGTCACTGGCCACGCACAACGGCAACGACTACAGCATCAAACTCGGCGACCAGGCCACCCACGGCACCGTGCTGCGCGACGGCGACGTATTCCACGTGTTCGCCAACGGCGCGCACTACCAACTGGCCTGGAACGACCCGATGGCCCACGCCGGCGAAACCGAATCCGAAGGCGGCCGCCTCACCGCGCCGATGCCGGGCAAGGTCGTCTCCGTCCTCGCCAGCAAAGGCCAGGAAGTGAAAAAAGGCGAACCGCTGGTCATCATGGAAGCCATGAAGATGGAACACACCATCGCCGCCCCGCACGACGGCGTGATTGACGACATCCTCTACGGTGTTGGCGACCAGGTGGCGGACGGCGCACCACTGCTGGCCTTCAAGACGGCATAAAGGAAGCACACCATGCGCATACTGCTACACCGCGCCGACGGCAAGACCGAACCGTGGATCAAGGACTTCGCCAAATACCTGCCGGAAGCCGAGATCGAAATCTGGCACGCCGGTGAAAAAAACCAGGCCTGCGACTACGCCGTGGTGTGGGCGCCGCCCGAAGCCATGCTGCCGGAGCTCAGCACCGTCAAAGCCATCTTCGTCACCGGCGCTGGCGTCGACGCGCTGCTGAAGTTCAGCGACGCGCTGCCGCCGCATATCCCCATCATCCGCCTTGAAGACGCGGGCATGGCAGTGCAAATGGCGGAATACGTGACGCACTCCGTGCTGCGCTACTTCCGCCGTTTCGACGAATACGAGGCGCAGGCGCGCGCCGGCACGTGGGCGCCGCTGCCGCAGCATCACAAGGAAGATTTCGCCGTCGGCGTGTTGGGCATGGGTGTGCTGGGCACCCGCGTGCTGGCAGCGCTGGCGCCGTTCGGCTTCCCGCTGCGCTCCTGGAGCCGCACCGAAAAGAGCATGCCGGGCGTGCAAACCTTCACCGGCGCCGATGGCCTGGACACCTTCCTGCGCGGCTCGCGCGTGCTGGTCTGCATGCTGCCGCTGACGCCGGACACCAGCAACATCATGGACCGCACCAACATGAGCAAGCTGCCGGCCGGCGCTTACATCATCAACGTGGCGCGCGGTGCGCACATCGCCGAACCGGATCTGCTCACGCTGATCAAATCCGGCCACATCGCCGCCGCCACGCTGGACGTGTTCCGCAACGAGCCTTTGCCGGCGCAGCATCCGTTCTGGCAAGAGCCGCGCATCACCATCACGCCGCACATCTCCGCGCTGACCTTGCGCCGCGAGAGCGTGCAGCAGATTGCCGCCAACATTCGCAAGACCGAAGCGGGCGAACAAGTCGCCGGCGTGGTCAATCGCACACTGGGATACTGAAATGAGCAGCTTACCGAAACAAGTCAAAATCGTTGAAGTCGGCCCGCGCGACGGCCTGCAGAATGAAAAGGAAAACGTCCCGGCCGAGATCAAGATCGAGCTGGTGAACCGCCTGACAACGGCTGGCTTCCAGAACATCGAAGCGGCCGCTTTCGTGTCGCCGAAATGGGTGCCGCAGATGGCCACCAGCGCCGACGTCATGGCGGCCATCAACCGCAAGCCGGGCATGATCTACTCCGCGCTGACGCCGAACATGGTAGGCTTTGAAGCCGCGCTGGCCGCGAAAGCCGACGAGGTGGTGATCTTCGGCTCGGCCTCGGAAGCCTTCTCGCAAAAGAACATCAACTGCTCGATCGCCGAATCGATCGCGCGCTTTGAGGGCGTAGCGAAGGCGGCGAAAGAGCGGGGCATCCGCCTGCGCGGCAGCATCAGCTGCGCCTTCGGCTGCCCGTACCAGGGCGAGGTGCCGCTGGATGCGGTGGCCGACGTGGTGGGCCGCATGCGCGACCTGGGCTGCGATGAAATCGACATCGCCGACACCATCGGCGTGGCCACGCCGCGCAAGACGCAAGCGGTGATGGAACGCGCCATCCGCGAATTCCGCGTGGACGGTTTGTCCGGCCACTTCCACGATACCTATGGCCAGGCGCTGGCCAACATTTACGCCAGCCTGGAAGTGGGCATTGCGATCTACCACTCGTCGGTATCGGGCCTGGGCGGCTGCCCGTATGCGAAAGGCGCGACCGGCAACGTCGCCACCGAGGATGTGCTGTACATGATGCAGGGCCTGGGCATCGAGACCGGCATCGACCTCGATATCGTGGTCGATGCCGGCCAGTTCATCTCGCAATTCCTCAACCGCAAAGGCGCCAGCCGCGCCGGCAACGCCATCGCCGCCAAGCGCGCCGGTTGATTACATCTGCTTGAATTGCCGCGTATAGCCGTCGCTGACGGCGAGTTTTTCAGCGCGGCCTTTCAAGCGGATTTCCATCGCCGTGCCATTGCGGTCTATGCGTTCCACCGCTTCCAGGTTGACGATGGCGCCACGGTGGATTTGCGCGAACTGCGTAGGGTCCAGCTGCCCGATCAGGTTTTTTAGCGGCAGGCGTATCAGCGCGTCGCCATCGTGTGCCACCACGCGCGTGTATTTGTCCTCCGCCCGGAAGTACAGCACGTCGCGCACCATCACCAGCCGCACGGTATTGCCGGCCGATGCCTTGATCCATTTCAGGTACTGCACCGGCGCCGGCGCGATCTGCTGCCACACGCCCGGCGGCACCGGCGCCGCGCTGCGCGTCTTCAGACGCTTCACGGTTTGCAGCAGCCGCGCCGCCGTTACCGGCTTGACGATGTAGTCCACCGCGCCCGCCTCGAACGCTTGCACCGCATGCTCGGCATACGCGGTGACGAACACGATCTGCGTGGCCTCGCCCACGTGCTGCGCCACTTCCATGCCGCTCAGTCCCGGAATCTGGATATCGAGGAAGACCACGTCCGGCCGCAGCGCTTCCAGCATCGATACCGCCTCTACGCCGTTCTCTGCGTGGCCGGCGATTTCCAGCTCGGGCCACAGCGCGTCCAGCTGGTCGCGCAATTCCGCCGCCAGCAGCGGCTCGTCTTCTACGATCAAAGCGATCGGCATCCTCACTCCTTGTTGATGGCCAGCGTGGCAACCACGCCGCCGTGTTCTCCGGCCGTCACCGACAGCGAGGCGCGGTCGCCATACAGCAGCTGCAAGCGCTCGTGGATGTTGGCCAGGCCGAAGCCCTGGCCCATCTGCTCGGTCAGGCCGACGCCATCATCGCATACCTGCACCCGCAGAGCGTCGCTGTGCAGCACTGCGGTGATGACGATTTCACCGTCACGGCTGGCGCGCTCCAGCCCATGCTTGACCGCGTTCTCCACCAACGAAATCAGCATCGCTGGCGGGAAGGGCAAGGGCAGCACGAAGTCATCGGCCTGAATGTGAAAGCGCAGACGATGCCCCATGCGGATCTGCATGATGGACAGGTAATCGCGCACCAGCGCCAGCTCGCGTTCCAGCGTGGACGATACCGAGCGCATGTCGGGCAGGGAGTTTTGCAGATAGCCCACCAGATGATCGAGCATTTGCTGCGCCGTATCGGCGTCGGTTCGGATCAGGTATTTGAGGTTGGCCAGCGTATTGAATAAAAAGTGCGGCTCGACCTGCGCCTGCAAGGCCGACAGCCTGGCGTTCAGGGCCGCGCGTTCCAGCTCCTCTTCACGCTTGATGGCGCGCAGGACGCGGTCTTTTTGTTCGAACTGCGCTCGCAGATGCGCGACCACGGTTTCCACCGCCTGCAAAGCGCCACCGCGCTGCACGGTGAAGAAGTCATAACCGAAGCGGCGGCGGATGCGCACTTCCACCGGCTGGCCGCGCTCGCCGACCACCAGCACCTCGGTGCATTGCGTCAGCCATACCGGCCGGCGCGGGCCAATCAGGATTTTCCCCTCGAACGGCGAATAACGGAACACCGCCGGCCCGCCATAGCCCAGCGCCATGCCCACCGCCAGGCCGGACAAGGTCTCGGTGCAGATGTTGTAGGTGGTCAGCGGATCCAGCGGCGAGACCAGCACCCGGCTGGGCCGCGCACTGATCATGTCTTCCGTCAGCGGCGTGCCGGCCTCGGACAGTTCCTTGAGGCGCGCCAGCGCAAGATTATTCCCGATGATCAGCGGCACCAGCACCGGCCACACAAAGCCGAAGAACATATTCATCCACGTCCAACCGCCGGACTGCAGGGTGGGGCGATGCGGCAGGGAATACAGCACCGAGAACAGCACCACCGCAATGATCACGCCGGCTGTGGCGGTGGCAGCCCACATGCGCAATAGCGATTGCCAGCGATAACGCCACGCGAGCTTGGGGTCGTGTTCGACTTCGACGGGCTTGAGGTAGAAAGGTGTCGTATTCATACGGCCATTCTAGCGCTGGCCGGGCGCGGCGACGGCGCTTGCGACGAAGGGGCCGAAATCGGGCGCGAAATGGAAAAAACCCTGTTTGACGTTGCCATCAAACAGGGTTTTTAGATTTTGGTCGGAGTACAAGGATTCGAACCTTGGACCCTCTGGTCCCAAACCAGATGCGCTACCGGGCTGCGCTACACTCCGAAGAAGCAAGATAATACAGTCTGGCGGGAAGGCCGTCAAGTGCCCCGCACATTTCGATGCTATTATTTAAAAATCATGAGTGCCACAATTTCATTCGATCAGCCGCCGCTACGGCGTCCGGGCATCATCGCCGGCATTGCCATCTCGCTGGTGCTGCACGCTGTGCTGCTGTTCAGCTATCGTTTGTCCAGCCCGCCTGCGCAGCAGCAGCCGGCGCGGACGATGACGGTATGGCTGCAGCCGCCGCCCCCGCCGAAAATCGTGGCCAAGGTCGAGCCGCCGCCCGCCAGGCGGGAACCGCAGCGCAAGCGCGAGCCGGCCCAGACCACACCGCGCGAACGCACGCCAGCCGCAGTGGCGCAGCAGACGCCGCCTCAGCCATCTGCCGAACCGCAGGCCGTCACCGTGCTGCCGCGCGAGCAAGATCCGCTGTACGCGGACCAGCAGCAGAAAAAGTTCAATATGGATGATGCGCTGAAAACCGCGCGCGGCGTGGCGAAAGAGAGGGCCAAGCCTGGCACCCTGACGGCGCAGCTGGAATCCCATCCGCTATACCCTGAGGACAATCAGACTCAGCTGCAAAAAGGCGTGGCCAGCGCCAAGAAATATGATTGCCTGCAAGCCGGCGCGGGGATGGGCCTGCTCGCGCCGCTGGCCTGGGCGTTCGACAAGCACTGCAAGTTTTAAGCTTGCTCCTTGAGCTGCAAGGCGCGGTCGTACAGGGCGTTTTTCTTGCGGCCGGTAATTTGCGCGGCCAGCCCGGCTGCCTGTTTAACGGGCAGCTCTGCCGCCAGAATCGTCAGCAAGCGGTCCACTTCCGCGTCGTTTTCATCATCTACCGGGGCCGCGCCTTCCAGCAGCACCACGAATTCGCCTTTTTCCCGGTGCGCGTCGGCCTTGATCCAGGCTTCCGCCTCGGACAGCGGGCAGCGGTGGATTTCCTCGAACATCTTGGTCAGCTCCCGTGCAAACACCACCTGGCGGGTCGGCTCAAATACCGAGGCCAGCGCGCTGGCGCAGTCGAGAATCCGGTGCGGCGCTTCGTAGAACACCATCGTGGCGGTCACCGAACGCAGGGTGCCGAGGAAATTCTCGCGCTGCCTGGACTTGGCCGGCAGGAAACCGACAAAGTAGAACTGGTCGTTCACCAATCCGCTGGCCGACAAGGCCGTCACCGCCGCCGACGCGCCCGGCAGCGGCAGTACGCGCAAGCCGGCCGCCCGCACCGCATCGACAATCCGCGCCCCCGGATCGGACACCGCCGGCGTGCCGGCATCCGACACCAGCGCAATCCGCTCGCCGGCCTGCAAACGGGCGATCAGGGTCTGGGCCGCTTCCCGCTCATTGTGTTGGTGCGCCGCAATTAATGGCTTGTGCAGGCCGAAGCGATTCATCAAAGTGGCGGTATTTCGCGTGTCTTCGCATGCAACAGCATTGACCAAGCTCAAAACGTGCAGCGCGCGCAGGCTAATATCGGTCACATTGCCAATGGGAGTCGCCACGACGTACAAGGTTGCGCTAGGATAGGTCTGGTGCGCCGTTTCGCCCAGGACGGGCAGGCTGGCGATGGAACTGGATACGTGGTCGCTCATTGGGGGTAGGATGAAAAGTGTGAGGTTGACGCTGCTGTGCATGGCTGCCGCAGTGCTGAGTGCATGCAGCACGCCGTTTTGCGACGCGCCGGGAGGATTGTGCTCGCCCCAGCCCGCAAAAACAAGCCTGCCGCCACCGCCGGTCGCGCCGAAGCCGCTGCCACTGCCCAAACCGCCGCCGGAACCGCCTGCACCTGCGGCCGAAGTGTTCGCCGTCGACCTGTCCGGCGCCGCGCCCGAGGACCGCAGCCAGATGGCGCCGCGCGCCGCGCCGCCGGCCGTCGTCCGCGCCGGCGATGACAACGCCGTGCCGTCCAGTACGCCGATCCGCATCGGCCTGCTGCTGCCGCTGCGCTCGGAAACGCTGGGCGCCGCCTCGGCCTCGGTGCGCGCCGGCTTCATGGCGGCCTGGGAGCGCGACCGCGACCAGATCACCGTCACCGTGCTGGAAACCGGCGATGTGCCGCAGGACATCCTGGCCGCCTATGCCCGCGCGCTGCAAGACCAGGATATCGTGGTTGGCCCGCTGTCGCGCCCGGCCGTGGCCACCGTGGCGTCCAGCCCGCTGGTCAGCAAACCCACCATCGCCCTGAATTTCCCGGAAGGCTATGGCCAGCCGGACGCCATGCCGCTGCCGCCGCACATGCTGGCGATGGGCCTGTCGATCGAGGAAGAAGCGCGCCAGGCCGCGCAGTGGGCAGCTGCCGAGCAACCGAGCGGCGCCGCCGTGGTCCTGACCACCAGCACCGCCTGGCAGCGCCGGGTTGCCAGCGCCTTCGCCGCCCAGTGGCAAAAGCTGGGCCGCCCGGTGCGCACCGTCGAACTCAGCGCGCCGGACGGCTACCTGAGCGATCCGGAACTGGTGCAACTGCGCGCCAGCCTGCGCCAAAACCTGCCATCGCTGCTGTTCTCGGCGATGGGCGCCGACCAGACCCGCCAGTTGCGCCTGGCATTGGCCAGCGTGCTGACCAGCGAACCGTCCAATCCGACCTTCAGCACCGCCGACGCGCTGCCGCCGGCCCCGCCGACGCCGACCGACCAGTTCAGCAACCTGCCGATCTACGGCACCTCGGCGCTCAATCCGGGCCGCGTCAACAATTTCCCGACCCAGGACCTGGAAGGCGTGCGCCTGCTGGACTTGCCGTGGCAGGTGCAGCGCGACCATCCGGCTGTGATGGTGTATCCACGTCCGCTGCAAACCGGAGTCGGCAGCGCCGACATGGCGCGGCTGTACGCGCTCGGCATCGACGCCTTCCGCGTGGCGCGCGAGATCGGCCGCCATCCGGTCGGCCGCTTCCAGCTGGACGGCGTGACCGGCAAGCTGACGATCGACTTTGGCCGGGGCCCGGCGCAATTCGAGCGCGTCGAGCAATCCGCGATCTACCTGAACGGCGCGCCCCAGCCGCTGCACCCATGAGGCAACCATGCCGCGCACCCCACAGCAGCGGCTGGGCAAGCTGGGCGAGGACCGGGCGCTGGCCCACCTCCACGCCCAGGGCCTGACGCTGCTGGAGCGCAATTTCCTGTGCAAGGCCGGTGAAATCGACCTGATCATGATTGAGGGGCCGACGCTGGTGTTTGTAGAAGTGCGCCGGCGCGGCAGCGCCCGCTTCGGCGGCGCGGTCTACAGCGTCACGCCGGCCAAGCAGCAGCGCCTGTTGCGGGCTGCACAATATTATCTGTTACGCCACAAAATCCCGCCCCCATGCCGCTTCGACCTCATTGCCATCGATGACGAAAAGTTATCATGGATACAAAACGTGCTGGAGATGTAAGCATTTTTAACAGCGCTTGTCCGGTCTGCAGGACGACTGCACTATAATCAGCACACTATGACTAATCAACGCATTCTCTCGCACTTCCACGAAAGTGCCGAACTCAAAATCCAATCCGCCACCGTCCTCGCCCCGCATATCGCGCAGGCGATCGAGATGATGTTCTCGGCGCTGTCCAACGGCAACAAGATTCTGGTGTGCGGCAATGGCGGTTCGGCCGCCGACGCCCAGCACTTCGCGGCCGAGCTGGTGGGCCGCTTCGAGCGCGAGCGCTTCCCGCTGCCGGCGATTGCCCTGACCACCGATACCTCGATCCTGACCGCCGTGGCCAACGACTACAGCTACCGCGAGATTTTCTCCAAGCAGGTGCAAGCGTTCGGCCAGGCCGGCGACATCCTGCTGGCGTTCTCGACCTCGGGCAACTCGGGCAACGTGATGGCCGCGATCGAAGCCGCGCTGGAGCGCGAGATGCGCGTGGTGGCGCTGACCGGCAAAGGCGGCGGCGCCATCGGCAAGATGCTGACCGACGCCGATGTCCATATCTGCGTGCCGCACGACCGTACTGCCCGTATCCAGGAAGTCCACCTGGTCACCATCCATTGCATTTGCGACGGCATCGACGTCGCCCTGTTCGGAGGAGATGTGAATGAGTAATTCCAGCGCTATCTGGAAAAAGGTACAACGTCCGCTGGCCATGAGCGTGCTGTGCGGCGCCATGCTGGCATCCCTGTCGGGCTGCGTCGCGCTGGTCGCGGGCGGTGCGATTTCCGGTACGCTGGCGGCCTCCGACCGCCGCACCTTCGGCGCGCAGACGGAAGACCGCGCGATTGAAGTCAAGGGCGCAGTCAAGGTCAACAACGTGGGCGGCGATGCTGCGCACGTCAATATCAACAGTTTCAACCGCCGCGCCCTGCTGACCGGCGAAGTGCGCGATGAGGCCATGAAGGCGCAGATCGAACGCGAAATCCGCAGCATCGAAGGCGTGGTCGATGTGATCAACGAGCTGGAAATCGCCGGTCCGGCGAGCTACACCTCGCGTTCCAGCGACACCATCATCACCACCAAAGTGAAAGCCAGCCTGGTGGATGCGAAGGATATCTCGGCCAACTCGTATCAGGTGGTGACCGAGCGCGGCGTGGTCTACCTGCAGGGCCGTGTGACCCAGCGCGAGGGCCAGATCGGCGCCGACATCGCGCGCGGCGTCAGCGGCGTGACCAAGGTGGTGAAGGTGTTCGAATACATTTCCGAGGAAGAGTGGAAGTCGTATCAGCCTAAGCCAGCCAACACCAACTCGCAAAGCAGCCAATGAGCGATGCCTCGCGCGCCTGGGTGAAACCGGTGATCGCCGCTGTGGCGATTGCCGCCATCGGCTTTGGCGCTTACGCCACCGTTTCCAAGCGCGAGGTTGCGCCTGAACTGACCTTCCTCAGCATCAAGGGCGAGAAAATCACGCCCGAGAGCCTGAAGGGCAAGGTGGTGATGGTGAATTTCTGGGCTACCTCGTGCACCACCTGCGTGGCCGAGATGCCCAAGATGGTCGACACCTACAACAAGTTCAAAGGCCAGGGCTTTGAGTTTGTCGCCGTGGCGATGAACTACGACCCGGCCAACTACGTCATCAACTATGCCGAAACGCGCCAGCTGCCGTTCAAGGTCGCGCTGGATGCGGACGGCTCGGCCGCCAAGGCCTACGGCAATGTCTCGATGACGCCGACCACCTTCGTGATCGGCAAGGACGGCAAAATCCTCAAGCGCTACCTGGGCGAGCCGGATTTCCCGGCCCTGCACAAGCTGCTGGACGAATCGCTCAAAGGCTGATTGGCACGGCACTTGCATGATGTCTGGCTTCTCCAACCACCAAGGGAAGCCATCATGGACCGCAACCAAGTCACGCAAAAAATCATCGCCACCAAGGTCGCCAAAAAGATGCGCTGGGCCGACCTCGCCCAGCACTTCGGCCAGAGCAAGGAATGGACGACCGCCGCGCTGCTCGGCCAGATGACCTTCAACCGCGAACAGGCCGACAAAGCGCAAGAACTGTTCGGCCTCACCGATGAAGAAGCCGCCTGGCTGCAAATCGTGCCCTACAAAGGTTCACTGCCGAGCGCAGTGCCGACCGACCCGCTGATCTATCGCTGGTACGAAATCGTCAGCGTGTACGGCACCACCATCAAGGAACTGATTCACGAGGAATTCGGCGACGGCATCATGAGCGCGATCGACTTCTCGATGGATATCCAGCGCGAAGCCGACCCCAAAGGCGACCGCGTGCAGGTAGTCCTGAGCGGCAAATTCCTGCCCTACAAAAGCTACTAGAAACCAGCCTGCAACGACAGGTAGAAGCCTTTCTGCTTCTTCGGATTGAAGATGGTGATGTCGCCGAGATTGGCGTATGCCGCCGTGACCGAGAGGTTCCGGGTCGGGAACCAGGCGATGAAGGCGTCGTAGTACGCCTTCTCGTCATCGACGCCGAGGTTGTGCGGCTTGAAGCGGTACTCCGCGCCGACGGCCAGCTTGCGGTTGATCAGATAGGCCGCAGAGAATTCCGGCTTCAGGCGCGTGTCGTCGTTGCGGTCGCCGCCGAATCCCAAAATCCCCATCTGGTTGGCGCGCGTGGCGCGCAGCGTGGCGTTCAGCAGCAGGCTGTATTCGAGATAAATTTTGGTGGCCGAGACGTAGTAATCGTAGCCGCTATCGTCCTTGGCGCCGAGCTGCTTGACGTTGGTGACGCCCAGCCCTTCCAGCCCGTGGATGCCTTTGTTCTTCTTGTACATCACGCCGACCGCCACCTGCGGCACCCAGCTATCCTGCTCGTACACTGCGTCGCCCAGCACCTTGTACTTGAGGCCGACGATATCCTGCTTGATGTTCAGATTGTCGAGCGGCGCCAGGCTGCCGGTGAATTCCTGGTTGGCAAACGACAGCTCCAGCCGGTCCTGGATGCCGACCGCCACGCCGTAGGTTTTCAGCTGGTAGTCCTGCGTGCTGACGTTGGTGTAGTGCGCGTTGGCGCCCCAGCTGTCGCGCGAGCCGTAGCTGGTAATCAGCGCCCACGGCGTGATGCCGCCGCCGCCCGCACCTTCCACCTGCGACACGCCGCCGGTGGCCAGCAGCTTGCCCATATCTTGCGCATTCACGCTGGCGCACGCGCATACGCATACAGCCAGCAAGGCTGGAATCAGTTTTTTCATGGTGTGCTCCCGGCGGATTATTTGGTCACGATATCGCGCTGCATGGGCGCCAGCTTGGCGACCAGCTTGTTCGATATGCTGCTTGGCACGTTGTGCTGTTCCATCGCGATCTGCAAGTCTTCAGTCAGCGCGTTGAACATGGCGTTGGTGATCTGCAGGTCCTGGTGCACGGTCTTCATGTCGCGCACCGGCCCCACGCCTTCCATCGCCTTGTCGTGATACTTGCCGGTGTACTTGCACGGCCCGCCGGCGAACTCGCAGAACTGCTCTTGCAGGCGCACGTTCAACTGCGGGATATCGAAGTCGGTGAAGCTGTCCTTGATGCGCGGATCGGTGGTGATCAGCTTGACGAAGGTATCGACGATCTTCTTGATACCTTCCTTGCCGCCGAGGCCCTGGTAGGTGGAGTCCTCGGTGTACGGTGTTTGCGCCATAGCCAGCGACGAAGCCAGCAACAAGCCGATGGCGGCCATTCGGGTGCGTTTAATCATCGGTCGTCCTCATGCGTAGTCTGCCTAGCCGCAAATTTAACAGCTATTTGGGGTACAAAACCATTTGCGTGCAACGGAACAACGCTATCGTTTTGCCAGTAGATTTGTTGGTGACGGTGGCATCCCACACCTGCGTGGTGCGGCCCAGATGCACCGCCGTGGCAGTGGCCACCACCGTGCCTTCGCGTGCGGTGCCGAGGTGGTTCGATTTCAGTTCGACGGTGGTGAAGTTCTGCGCGCCATCCGGCAGATGCGAGAAGCAGGCGTAGCCGCAGGCGGTGTCGGCCAGCGTGACCACGCTGCCCGCGTGCAGGAAGCCGTTCGGCGCGAGGTGGTTTTGCGTGACCGTGAATTCGGCCACGATCTGGTTTTCCTTCACCGAGGTGATGACGATGCCCAGATGGTCCGGCAAAGTCCCTTTGCCGAACTGGTTGAAATACGCGGTAGTGAATTTATCAGCATCCATAACGGTCCTTGTCTACATGACGCGTACCCACGCGCCTTTGTAGAGTATAGGACCAGTCGGACCGTTCGGGTCGGGCGAGCCGCCCTTCGGCTCGAGCGACACCGCCAGCAGCGCGACATCGTCGCCGATGGCGTTGCTGCCCAGCGCCAGCCGGACCTCGCCTTTATCAGCCAGCAGGCCCAGCGAACGCGGATTACCCTGTTTCGGTACCGCCCACAGCTGCAGCGTCTTGTCACTGGCCACCGGCGCGTTGCCGACCAGGCGCACGGTCAGCGCCTTGTGCTGGGTATCGCCGGTCAGCACCAGCGCCGTTTGCGCCTTGTCGTCGGTCAGCGTGGCGACGTAGTCGAGCTGCGGCCTATCGAGCACACGGGTGCTGATCACAACCACCAGCAAGGCCGCCACTGCAGTCGAAGCGATGCCCAGCCCGCGCCAGAAGTTCAGCGATGCCAGCCAGCCGGCGCGCGCCGGCCGCAGATTCAGGCGCCGTTCGATGCCGGCCCACACCTGTTTGGGCGGCTGTACCGCAGGCGCAAACTCGGCCATCGGGGCCAGCCGCTCTTGCCATTCCGCCGTCAGCAGGCGCAACGCGGCGTCATGGTGCAGATAGCCTTCGAAGCGGCGGCGGGCGCCGCCCTTGAGTGTGCCCAGCACGTATTCTGCCGCCAGCTTTTCGCGCAGCGGCGCATTGTCGCGGATATTCATGTGCGCCCTCCCTTGGCCAGGCAGGTCTTCAGTTTGTCCAGGCTGCGGCGGATCCAGGTCTTGACGGTGCCGATTGGCAGCGCCATCTGCTGCGCCACTTCGCTGTGCGACAAGTCGTGGAAGAAGGCCAGTCCCAGCACCTGACGGTGCGCACCTTCCAGTACCGACATGCAATAGGCCAGCGCGGTGGCGTCGCGGCTCAGCTCGAGAGCCTCGATCGGTGTGGCGGCGGGGTCGTGTAGTGCATCCATGATTGCGGCGTCAAACGGGTCTCCATCGATTTCGGCAGCGACATCGCTACGGCGCAGCAGATCAAAAGCCTTGTTGCGCACGATGGTGGTCATCCACGTCATCGGTGCGGCCAGATGGCTTTGATAGGTGCCGGCGTTGTGCCAGATCGCGACGAAACTCTCCTGCAGAACTTCTTCCGCAAGCTCGCGCTTGCCTAATATACGCAGCGCGAAGCCAAACAGTTTCGCGGATGTGGCGTCATACAGGGAACGGAACGCAACGGCATCGTGCTGGGCGGCGCGATTCAGCCAGCTGCGCAGTTGTTGCGGGTCGAGGTTGGGGACGTCGGACACGGCTTGCCTTGAGATGAGGATGACGGAAATTACCATATCTTCAACGCTGCACAAAACGAAATATTTTGAATCCAATTCGCGTCCGCCAACGTACAAGCCCGACAAACGGACCGGGAGGCGGAATGGCAATCAGGGGCGGAACGATAGCGGTTTGCACGGCGCTGTGGCATGGCGCAGCGCAGGCGAGCGAGGACATGGTCAGCGTGACCGTACTGGGCCATTACGACAATGCGGTCGGCACCGCCGACGCCGCCAGCCAGTACTTCCTGCGCGGCTTCAACCTCGACCACGGCACCGACTTCGCTACCTGGGTCGACGGCGTACCGGTCAATAGGCGCAGCCACGCCCACGGCCAGGGCTATTCCGACCTCAATTTTTTGATTCCGGAACTGGTGCAACGCATCGACTGCAAGAAGGGCAGCTACTTCGCCGACGAGGGCGACTTCTCGTCCGCTGGCCGATGCGCTGGCTGTGGCCGGCGGCACGCTGCTGTACGGCCTCGAAGCGAGCCGCAACCATGACCCGTGGCAGGCGCCGGAACAGGTGCGCAAAGTCAGCGCCACGCTGCGCTATAGCCACGGCGGCGCGCCAGCGCCAGGCCACCGTGCGCGAGGACCGCATCGACGCCAGCGTCGGCCTGTACGCCGAAAACACCAGCTACTGGACGCCAACCCTGCGCAGCATCGCCGGCCTGCGCTACGACGCCTACCGCTTCAAGGTCAACAACGCGCGCGCCAACGGCCACAAGTTCTCGCCCAAGCTCTCGCTAATCTTCGGGCCGTGGGCGCAGACCGAATACTTCATCAACTACGGCGCCGGCTTCCACAACAACGACGCGCGCGGCGTTACCGGAACCGAGGCGGCGCCGCCACTGGTGGGCACGCGCGGCGCCGAACTGGTCCGGCGGCTTCGAGCGGCGCTACTTCGGCCCGCGCCAGCGACATCGACTATTCCTACCCGTCGCGTCTGGCGGGCGAGCCGGCCGAGGGCGTCAGCGATGTGCATTTCCACCCGGTCGAGCCGCGCACGCTGCGCCTGACCCTGACGCACAATTTTTAAAAAAGTTGAATCTGGCGCGCGGCGGCTTGCGTATATCAGCCTGCAGTACCCACAGGAGGTTCGTTCATAAGGAGAAAGCGAGATGCAAACTATCATCACCAAGGCGGTGCGCCTGGCGGTCGCCGGCGCGTTGGCCGGCGCCTGTCTGCCGGCGGCGCTGGCGTCCAGCCACCGCGAAGCACCGTTCATTACGCAGAGTCCCAAGGTCGACGGCACCGACTTCTATATGTTCCGCAGCTACGAAGCGGGGCGCGCCAACTTCATCACCCTGATTGCCGACTATGTGCCGCTGCAGGATCCGGGCGGCGGTCCCAACTACTTTGCAATGGACCCCAACGCGCTGTACGAAATCCATATCGACAACAATGGCGACGCCAAGGAAGACCTGACCTTCCAGTTCCGCTTCAATAACACCAACAAGGACACCAAGCTGACCGTGGGCGGCAAGCAGGTCTCGATCCCGCTGGTGATCAACGGCGGCGCCATCGCCGCGCCCAACGCGGCCGGCGCCAATGTGCGCGAAATCTACACCATCAGCGTGGTGCGCGGCGACCGCCGCACCGGCACCCGCGCCAGCGTGAGCAACGCCTCCGACGGCAGCACCACCTTCGACAAGCCGCTCGACAACATCGGCAACAAGTCGATTCCGAACTACGCGGCGTATGCGGCGGCGCACGTCTACAACGTCAACATCCCCGGCTGCAGCACGCCGGCGCGGGTGTTCGTCGGCCAGCGCAAGGACCCGTTCGTGGTCAACCTCGGCGAGACCTTCGACCTGGTGAACATCAAGGCGCCAGCCACCGAGTTTGCCGCCAATGCCGAGAGCGCTGCCAAGGATGACCTGGCCGGCAAGAACGTCACCGCCATTACGATGGAAGTGGCGGCCTCCTGCCTGACCGCGTCCGGCAGCACCGATCCGGTGATCGGCGGCTGGACCACGGCCAGCGTGCGCCAGGGCCGGCTGCTGAACCCGACGCCGAACAGCGGCGCGCCGTCGAAAGAGGGCGGCGCCTGGACCCAAGTGTCGCGCCTCGGTATGCCGCTGGTGAACGAGGTGGTGATCGGCCTGAAGGACAAGGACACCTTCAACGCCAGCAAGCCGTCCGGCGATGCGCAGTTCGCCACCTACGTGACCAACCCGACCCTGCCGGCGCTGATTGAAATCCTGTACGGCAGCGCCGGCGCCAAGGCGCCAACCAACTTCCCGCGCAACGACCTGGTGGCGGCGTTCCTGACCGGCGTCAAGGGCCTGAACCAGCCCGCCACCGTCACGGCGTCCGAAATGCTGCGCCTGAACACCACCACGCCGGCTGCCGCGATGGGCAAGCAGAGCCGCCTGGGCGTGATCGGCGGCGACAATGCCGGTTTCCCGAATGGCCGCCGTCCGGGCGATGACGTAGTCGATATCGCACTGCGCGTGGTGATGGGTAAGCTGTGCACGTTGAACCTCGGTTGCGCACCGGCTGACGCGCCTGCGGGCGGCCTGCACTTCACCGATGGCGCTTACCTGGACGATAGCTACTTCAGCGCGGCCTTCCCTTACCTGAAGGATCCGCTGCCGGGTTCGCCACAGAGCGCGGCGATGGCGCAAGCTGTGCGGAGGGCGCCATGAAAGCGGCGGGCCTGACACTGGGCCTGTGTGCGCTACTGGTGCTGGGCGGCTGCGGCGGCAGCAGCCATCACGACGAAGCGCCGCCCACCACGCCGACCACGCCGCCGGTTTCCATGATCGACAAGTTTGTCACCGCAGTGCTGGCGGTGATCGGCGACGGCGCCGAAACCACCAGCGAACCGCAAGCGATCGACAGCGTGGCCGTGACCATGCCGGAAGATAGCGAACCGGTCGCCGTGAAGTAACCTCGGAGAGGGCGGACGTCCACACGTCCGCCTCTATTCACCATGCATAAACTACTCTTTGCGCTGATGGGTTCTCTGGCCGCCGTGGCGCAGGCGGCGCCATACATTCCAGCCAGCGGCCAGCAAGTGGTGGAGACCGTGCCGCGCCGGGGCGATCCGGTGCAGCAGGACATCCGCCGCCTGCGCAGCCAGCTGAACGCGCATCCGGGCGACGTCACGCTGGCCGCCGGCCTGGCGCGCCGCTACATCACGCTGGCCCGCAGCGAAACCGATCCGCGCTACCTTGGCTACGCCCAAGCGGCGCTGCAGCCGTGGTGGCAACAGCCGGCGCCACCGAGCGAAGTGCGCCTGCTGCGCGCCACCGTACTGCAAAGCACACACCAATTCCGCGCCGCGCTGGCGGACCTGCGCGCCGTGCTGGCAGCCGAGCCAGACAATGTGCAAGCGTGGCTGACCCAGGCCACCGTGCAAACCGTGCAAGGCGACTACGCCGGCGCCACTGCCAGTTGCGCCCGCGTGTCCACCTTGTCCATCGACCTGGCCGCCATTACCTGCCTGGCCAACGTCGGCGCCGTGACCGGCAAGGCGGCCACCAGCGAACAGCTGCTGGACCTGACGCTGGCGCGCAGTCCCAACGCGCCGGACGAACTCAAGGTATGGGCATTGACCCTGCTGGCCGAGATGGCGCAACGGCGCGGCGATGGCGCCGCCGCCGAGTCGCGCTTCCGCGAGGCGCTGGCCATGCGTCCGCACGACAGCTATCTGCAAGGCGCGTACGCCGACCTGCTGCTGGACCAGGGCCGCGCCGCCGACGTGCTCAAACTGCTGCAAGGCCAGGAACGCATCGACGCACTGCTGCTGCGGCGCGCACTGGCGCTGCAGCAGGCCGACAAGCGCCTGGCGCTGCAGGCCGATATCCACGAACTGGCGGCGCGCTTCGACGCCGCCGGCCAGCGCGGCGACACCGTGCACCAGCGCGAGCAGGCGCGCTTTGAGCTGTGGCTGCGGCGCGATGTGCCCACCGCCCTGGCGCTGGCGCGCAAAAACTGGGCGGTGCAAAAGGAACCGGCCGACTTGCGCATCTACCTTGAAGCGGCCGCCCAGGCGCGTGATGCGGCCGCCGCCAAACCGGCCGCCGACTGGATCGCCGCGCACCGCACCGAGAACGTCACGGCCACACGCCTGCTGCGCCAGCTGAAAGCGGGGTCATGATGCTGCGACGCCTGCTGCTGATGTTCATGCTGTGCTGCGCGCTGGCGCCAGCCTCGGCGCACAAGCCGAGCGACAGCTATCTGACGCTGGCCGTGCAAGGCGAACGGATCAGCGGCCAGTGGGATATCGCCTTGCGCGACCTCGACTACGCTATCGGCCTGGATCAGGATGGCGACGGCCAGCTGACCTGGGACGAGATCCGCGCCCGCCACGCCGCCATCGCGGCCTACGCGCTGGAACGCCTGCAACTGGCGGCCGACAACGGCGCCTGCCGCATCGAGCCCGGCGATCAACTGATCGACCAGCATACCGACGGCGCCTACAGCGTGCTGCACTTCGAGGCCAATTGTGCCGGGCCGATCAGCTCGCTGACCATCGGCTACCGCCTGTTCGCCGATCTCGATCCGCAGCACAAAGGGTTGCTGCGGCTGACCCATGACGGCGTCACCACCACCGCGATTTTCGACCCGGCGCATGCGCAGCAGCGCCTGTCGCTGTCGGCGCCGGACCAGCTGCAGCAATTCAGCGCCTACGTGCGCGACGGCGTGTGGCATATCTGGATCGGCTACGACCACATCCTGTTCCTGCTGTCGCTGCTGCTGCCGGCGGTGCTGCTCGCGGCGCCGGCCGACAACCTGCGCGGGGCCTTCATCGACGTGCTGAAAGTGGTGACGGCGTTCACGCTGGCGCACTCGCTGACGCTGACGCTGGCCAGCCTGTCGCTGATCTCGCTGCCGTCGCGGCTGGTGGAATCGGCGATTGCGGCGTCCGTCATACTGGCGGCGCTGAACAACCTCTATCCGCTATTTCGCGGGCGGCGGCCGGTGGCGGCGTTCGGCTTTGGTCTGATCCACGGTTTTGGTTTTGCCAGCGTGCTGATCGACCTTGGCCTGCCACAGGGCGCGCTGCTGGCCAGCCTGTTTGGCTTTAACCTCGGCGTGGAAATCGGCCAGCTGTGCATTGTCGCCGTGTTTTTGCCGCTGGCGTTCCTGCTGCGGCGGACGTGGTTGTATCGCCGCTTGCTGAGCGGCGGCTCCTTCGTGATCGCGCTGGTGGCGCTGGTGTGGTTCGTCGAGCGCGCGTTCGATGTTCAGGCCCAGTGGATCGGCGGCTGACCGTTGGCGAGCAGGTAATCGTTGGCGCGCGAGAAGGGCTTGCTGCCGAAGAAGCCCTTGTGCGCGGAAAACGGCGACGGGTGCGGTGAGGTAATCACCAGATGCTTGCGGCTGTCGATCAGCGCACGCTTGGCGATGGCGTAGCTACCCCACAGGATGAAGACGATCTTCTCGCGCTGCTGCGACAGGGCGCGGATGGCGCTGTCGGTGAAGGTCTCCCAGCCCTTGTTGGCGTGCGAACCGGCTTCACGGGCGCGCACGGTGAGCACGCTGTTGAGCAGGAATACGCCTTGCTGCGCCCAGTCGGTGAGGTCGGTGTGGCGGCGGTCGAGACCGAGATCGTCGTGCAGTTCCTGGAAGATGTTCTGCAAGCTGGGCTGCGGCCGGTTGCCGTCGGGGACCGAGAAGCAAAAGCCCATCGCGGCGCCGGGCGTGTGATACGGATCCTGGCCGAGGATGACCACCTTCACCTGATCGAACGGCGTCAGGTCGAAGGCGCGGAAGATATTCTTGCCGGCCGGGCAGCACTGCCCGGCCGCGTATTCGGCACGCACAAAGGAGGTCAGGGATTCCCAGTAAGGCTGCTCAAACTCGTGCTGCAGCTGCTGCTTCCACGACTCCTCGATGCGTACGCTCATGCTTACACAGGCTGCTTGGTCACGCGCAGGTAAGGCTTGATGGTGCGGAAGCCTGGGAACTTGGTCTCGGCTTCTTCGTTGCTGACGGCGGTGGTGATGATGACGTCCTCGCCGTTCTTCCAGTTCACCGGGGTGGCGACCTTGTGCTTGGCGGTCAGCTGCATCGAATCGAGCACGCGCAGGATTTCGTCGAAGTTGCGGCCGGTGGTCATCGGGTAGGTGAGCATCAGCTTGATCTTTTTGTCCGGGCCAACGATGAACACCGAGCGCACGGTGGCGTTGGTGGCGGCGGTGCGGCCTTCCGAGGTGCCGGCTTCATCGGCGGGCAGCATGTTGTACAGCTTGGCGACGGCCAGATCGGTATCGCCGATCATTGGGTATTTAACGGCGGCGCCTTGAGTTTCCTCGATATCGGCGGCCCACTTCTCGTGGTTCTCGACCGGGTCGATCGACAGGCCGATCAGCTTGGCGTTACGCTTGGTGAACTCCGGCTCGATCTTGGCCATGTAGCCGAGTTCGGTGGTGCAGACCGGCGTGAAATCCTTCGGGTGCGAGAACAGGATCGCCCACTGGTCGCCGATCCAGTTGTGGAACTCGATCTTGCCGTGGGTGGTATTAGCGGTGAAATCCGGTGCGGTGTCGTTAATGCGCAGCGACATGGTAGCGTTCCTATAATTTGATGGTTAACTATAGAAATAATACTACCAAACCGCTCATACCAGCAGGCGGCCAAAAGGAAAGGGCTCCCTTAGGAGCCCTTGTCGTTAGCCTGCGGCCAGTACGTTGTGTGCCTGCTCGTCCGCGTGGTAGGAGGAGCGGACCATTGCGCCGACTGCGGCGTGCTTGAAGCCCATTTTGTAGGCTTCTTCTTCGAACTGCTTGAACACGTCCGGGTGCACGTAGCGGCGCACCGGCAGGTGGCTGTTCGATGGCGCTAGGTATTGGCCGATGGTCAGCATGTCGATGTCGTGCTCGCGCATGTCGCGCATCACTTGCAGGATTTCTTCGTCGGTCTCGCCCAGGCCAACCATGATGCCCGACTTGGTTTTCACGTTCGGATACATGGCCTTGAAGTCTTTCAGCAGCTTCAGCGAGTGCATGTAGTCCGAACCCGGACGCGCTTCCTTGTACAGGCGCGGCACGGTTTCCAGGTTGTGGTTCATCACGTCCGGCAGGCCGTCGGCAAAGATGGCCAGCGCTTTTTCCAGGCGGCCGCGGAAGTCCGGCACCAGCACTTCGATCTGGGTCTTCGGCGACAGCGCGCGGGTGTTGGAGATGCACTCGACGAAGTGCTGGGCGCCGCCGTCGCGCAGGTCGTCGCGGTCCACCGAGGTGATCACGACGTAGCTCAGGCGCAGCTTGGCGATGGTGTGCGACAGGTTGGTCGGCTCATCCTTGTCCAGCGGATCCGGGCGGCCGTGGCCGACGTCGCAGAACGGGCAGCGGCGGGTGCACTTGTCGCCCATGATCATGAAGGTGGCCGTGCCTTTGCCGAAGCATTCGCCGATGTTCGGGCAGCTCGCTTCTTCGCACACGGTGACCAGCTTGTTCTCGCGCAGCGTTTCCTTGATTTCGTAGAAACGGGTGTTCGGCGAACCGGCCTTGACGCGAATCCAGTCCGGCTTCTTCAAGCGCTCGACCTGCTCGACCGGCACGATCTTGATCGGAATGCGCGAGGTTTTGCTGGCGCCTTTTTGCTTTTCGCTCGGGTTGTACGCTGGAGTAGTTTCGGTGGTCATAATCAGTTTTATTCGTTTGTCGCCAGGACGCGGACTAATTCCTCGGCCAGCTGCTGTTGCACATCAGACAGGATTGCCTGCGCGCCAACGGTGCGCATATCTGTCGTTTCCAACCCGGCATAGCCGCAGGGATTAATCCAGGAAAACGGGGCCAGGTCCATCGCCACATTCAGCGACAGCCCGTGGTAGGTGCAGCCATTGCCGCGTACCTTCAAGCCCAGCGCGGCAATCTTGGCGCCTTTGTGGTCGCCGCCGGCCATATAGATGCCCGGCGCGCCTTCCACGCGCTCACCGACGAGATTATACGCTTCTAGAACATTGATGATCGCCTGCTCGATTTTATGCACGAACTGACGGGCATACAGCTTGCCGCCGGGCTTGTTGCGGCGCAGGTCCATCAGCAGGTAAATCACCACCTGCCCAGGGCCGTGGTAGGTGACTTCGCCGCCGCGATCGGTCTGCACCACCGGGATGTCGGACGCACCGGCCAGCAGGTGGCCGCGATCGGCGCCCAGCCCCAGCGTGTAAACCGGCGGATGCTCGACGATCCACAGTTCGTCGCGCGTGTCCGGCGTGCGGGCGTCGGTGAAGGCCCGCATGGCGGCGAAAGTGCTGTCGTAATCGGCTTTGCCGAGATGCTTGATCTCGGGAGAGGTAGGAGACGTCATGCCGCCATTATACCCCGGCGGCTATTTTCAGCCCGGCTGGTGCCTTGCCAGCCATTGCTGCACGGACGGCCGCTGCCACTGGAATTCGACGTATTCCTGCAGCTTGGCCGGCACCGGATCGCCGTTGCGCACCAGCCGGCTCAGCATGATGGCGAGGTCGGTATCGGCAATCGACCAAGCGCCGAACACGTTCTGCGGTCCCTGCACGAAGCGCTCGGCCACGTGCACCAGCTTGGCGGCGGCCGCTTGCGCGTTGTCGCTCAGCGGCGAGCAGGCTTTGCCGAAAAACACCATTTCCGTGTCGCGCTCGACGCGTACCGGCACCAGGTCGCTGCGCACCCAGGCCTGGATTTGCCGCGCCTGCGCGCGCTGGCGGCGGTCTTGCGGGTACAGCGAGACGTATTCCGGCGCCGGGAACGACTCTTCCAGATATTCCGTGATGGCGGTGGACTCGGTCAATACGAATTGGTGATCCCCTTCACCCTCGACCAGCGCCGGCACACGGCCGGTCACTGCGCGGCCGGCGTAGGCAGCTTGCCGCTGCTCGCCGCTTTCCAGATCCACGGTCTTGACGCTGAACGGCAAGCCCTTCTCGGTCAGCGCCACGAAGGCCGAAAGCGCATAGGGACTGGTGTAGAGACTATCGACGTACAGTTCAAAAGGCATGGCAAGCTCCGCTTAGGTAGATTTATTCACATGGTAAACCTTGTGTAAGTCCCTGTATAACGGTATATTTTCGCAATTCTTGTTAGTTTTACTCACATAGTTATCCACAGGATGGCGCGTCGCCTGCCCAATTTTTCCGCACTGCGCGCCTTCGAGGCGGCGGCCCGCCACGAGAATTTCTCGCGCGCGGCGGACGAATTGCATCTGACGCACGGCGCCATCAGCCATCAGGTTCGGGGGTTGGAAGAGGAGTTGGGCCGGCCGCTCTTCGTGCGCAACGGCCGCCAGGTGAAAATAACTAACGACGGGCTGAAGTTCGCCCAGTTCCTCGGCAAGGCCTTTGCCGACATCGCCGCCGCCACCGACGCCATGCGCGCCACCAGCATCAACCAGCGGCTGACCATTACCTCGATCCCGTCGTTTGCGGCGCGCTGGCTGGCGCCACGGCTCGGCAAATTCATCGAGCTGCATCCGGATATTGAGGTGGTGCTGCAATCAAGCGGCCACATGCAGGACTTGGCGAGGGAAGGCGTGGACGTGGGCATCCGCTTTGGGCGCGGCCACTATCCGGGCATGGTGGTGCTGCGGCTGATGGGGGATGTTTACTACCCGGTAGTGAGTCCCCACTATCGCGGTGGAGACCTGCCGCTGCAGCCAGACGATCTGGCGCGGCACACGTTGCTGCGCTCGGTCGAGCACTGGACGCCGTGGCTGCAGGCAGCCGGCGTCGACCTGCCGGAGCCGTCCGGCGGGCTGCTGTTCGAGGATTTATCGATGCTGATCCGCTCCGCTGCCGATGGCAACGGCGTGGCGCTGGTGCGGCACGTGGTGGCGATGCAGGAGATCGCTTCCGGGCAGCTGCGGCGGCTGTTCGACATCGCCACGCCCAGCCCGGACGAATACTTTTTCGTCACGCCGCCCGCTGCGGCAAGCAAGCCGCAGGTGCTGGCGTTCCGCAGCTGGCTGCTGGAAGAAATCGAAGCCTTCCAGCGCCAGCAAGCCTGATTTACATCACGATTTTGACCATCGGGTGCGCCGACAGCTCGGTGTACAGCGCATCCAGCTGCTCGCGGCTGGTGGCGCGCACAGTGCAGGTCAGGCCGGTGTAATTGCCCTTGGCCGAAGGACGCACCTCCATGCGGCCTTCGTGGAATTCCTGGTCATGCTTTTGCACGACCAAAATAATGGTCGGGGCGAAATCGATATGAGTCGGCCCCATGACCTTGATCGGGAAGTCGCTCGGGTACTCGATGAGGGACTCTGATGGTGGGATCGCTTGCATATTCTGTTCCATTTCTTCAATAAAGACCGGTGACGCCAAATCGCGTCACCAGCCTATATTGTAGCCCGTTCAGGACTTTGCAAGCGCCAAAGGCTCAGCGGCCGGCGGTGCCGACAGGCGCTGCAACCGGGCCAGCGCCGACTCATTGCCAAGCGCCGGCTGGCTCACCGATTTGCGGATCGCCTCCAGCTCGGCGGCCTGGTCCAGCGGCTTCTGGCCGATGTCGGTGACGATGCGCAAGCCCTCGGCATCGTTGCGGATGCTCTCGGCGCGGCGGGTCAGGGCGGACAGCGCGCTCGACTGGCCACGCATGCCTTGCAGACCGGCCAGCTGGGCCTGGCGGTCGGCGCGCAGCTGCTGCAGATCCTGCTGGGCGCGGGCCGAGGCCAGCGCCTGCATCGCCTTTTTCGCCTGCGCGTCGAATTCGGACAGCTGTTTCGACAGCGCATCAACGATGGTTTGCAGCTCGCTCATGTACTGTCTGGCATCGGCTTCTTCCTGCAATTCCTGCGGCAAGCGCGCCTTGTTGCCTTCCAGCTCGTCGCAGAACAGCGTGATGGTCGATTCCGAAATCTTGCCGGCGGCGAGGCGTTCGGCCAAGGTGCCGGCGGCCTGCTCGTCGGTGGCGATCAGCTGGCGCAGCTTGGTGACGTCGTCCGCTTCCTTGTTGAAGGCGGCGCGGGCGGCGGCCAGCTTCTGGGCGGCGCTGCGCAGATTGTCGGCCAGGCGGTCGCGGTCGGCCTCGGTGGCGGTTTCCGGATCGAAGTTGGCGATCGCCTCGGAAACGCGATTGCCCAGCGCGCCAAAATGCTTGGTGATCAGTCGCGCGGTCAAACCCCAGCCATTCAAGTTGCTCATGTCAGTCTTCCTCAATCAAAGTTGCGCATCATTGGATAACGATGCGTTGCTGCTCCACCGGGATGCCAATGACGAAGTCGACATGGATCCCGCGTTTGCTACGGTCGCCGTTCACGCTGTGGATGATTTCCGTCGTGATCAGCAGATATTCGTGGCCGCCGCCGCGCAGCTGGCGCACGTACGGCATGAAGTACAGTTCCTGGCGCAGGCCGGTGTTGCCGCCGGCGTCGTCCAGCCGGGTTTCGGTGCCGGTGAACGGCGGCACGAACGGCGCTTGCGGATCGCCGGCGTCGCGCCAGTAGTCCAGGCCTTCGCTGGCGCCGAAGATCAGTTCCAGGTCCAGCGCCGGATCGTCCAGCTGCTCGCGCCACAGGGTGTAGCTGCGGTCGCCGAGGCCGGCGCCGGACTGGCCGGTGTAGGCGTCCTGTTCCTCGGCCGTTTCCGGAATCACGCGCGCCAGCTGGGTGCAATACAGGACCTCGCCGACTTCGCCGCTGGCGTTCTGGTAGACCTGCAGGAATTTCTCCTGGTCGTCGCGGTCGCCGGTGTCGAGGTAGTAGCGGTACAGGCCGCCCGCTTGTTTCAGACGCAGCTGCGACACGGCCACGATGCGCACGTCTTCGGCATCCGGCAGGGCGACCAGCGAACCGTCGGCTACGGCGCGCAGCAGCGGCGATTGCTGGATGCCGACCACGCTGCCGATGCGCGCGCCCAGCGGCAGGTCGCCGTCGGTGCGCGGAGCGTCGGTGCCGGCCAATTTGGCGGCGCCGGTGCGCAGGTAGTTGACTGCATCAGTCCAGCCCATCGTTAATTCCTTTCAAACGAGTAGTTCGGGCCGGCGCGCAAGCGGCGGAACTTGCGCACCGAGTAAAACGCGGCCCAGCCGAGCAGGCTCAGGATGGACAGCCAGGCAAACAGGCGCAGCACGCCGGCCATGAACGACGGCTCGGGCGGCGGCGCCGGGATGGCTGCCGGAGCGGGAGCGCCCAGGCCAGGCATGCCGCCCACCAGACCCGTGCCGTCAGGACCGGCCGTCGCAGCGGCGCCAGCCGCGTCGGCGGGCACGGTCGCGGCCGGGGCGGGCTGGTTGCCGTTGGTGGTCGGGTAGGCTACCGGCTGGTTGCTCTGGCTCATCGCGCGGCCTAGCATGAAGCCGAGCACGCCAGCCATCAGGCCATTCGACTGCTGGGCGGGTGGCGCATACACCGGCGATGGCGCGTAGGGCGGCGCGCCATAGGCCGGGGCCGGGCGCGGCGCAGGTACTGGCGGCAGCGGTTGCGGCGCGTTGGCGGCGGTGCGGCGCTGGTCCAGCGTCCTCAAGGCACGTTCGCGGGCGGCGCTTTGATCGACGTCGCGCGACATGGCCGACGTGTTGCGCTGCTGCTGGGCCGGCGAGCCAGCCTGCTGCCCGAATGCGCCGGGACCGCTCTGGCGGTTGGCCGGCGGCGCCGGACGGCTATGGGCAGCGGAGTTGTTCTTTTGTGAAGAAAATCCACTTTTAAACGACTTTGATGTGCCAGAATGTGAGGCCGGGCGCGCTTCCGCCGGCACATTGCCCGCAAAGGCAAGGCAAACCATCAAAAGCAGCGCAGATCGAAGTGACTTCATGATGTCATTTCACAAAGAAGTTGAATGAAAAACAGCATAGCGCCGCGCGTTGGTGCTTGCATCGGTAATAAAAGGCACGCTTCACCATGACTCGCAAATACCTGGACATGAATCAGCACGACGCGCTCTACAAAGTGGCGCGCGCATACCCCGGCGGCATCGACGCGCTGGCGCAAGCGATGGGGATCTCGGTCAACGTCCTGCGCAACAAGCTGGCGCCGACGATTGCGTCGCACTATCCCTCGTTCGAAGAGGTGTCGACGGTGGTGGACTTGTGCCACCGGGCGGGCGTGAACGACGCCCACCTGCCGCTGCACGCGCTGCTGACGCGGCACGGCATGGCGGCCTTCGTGGTGCCAATGCCGGACACCATCGGCGACGACGATCTGTCGCAAACGGTATGCAAGGTGATGAGCCAGGTGGGAGCGGTAGCGGAGGCGGTGTCGACCGCGCTGCTGGATGGGAAGGTCACCGCTGCGGAAGCGGATTTGATCGAGCGGGAATTCCAGGGCGCGCTGTCCGCCCTTGGCGAATGGCGCGCCCGGCTGCGCCTGAAGGCGCAGCAGTAAGGCTTACTTGTCGTTTTGCTTGTTGCGGCGGTCGCCTTTTTCCTCGCTGCGGCGTTCCGGTTCGTGACGCGGTTCGCTGCGGCTCTCACGTTGTGGCTGCTGCGGCGGCGTGAATTGGCGCGGCTCGCTGCGGCTTTCGCGTTGCGGCGGCTGCGACGGCGGCGTGAACTGGCGCGGCTGCGATGTCGGCTGTTGCGGCTGTTGCGGCTGTTGCGGCTGCTGGATCTGCGGCTGCTGCACCTGCACCGCCTGCTGCTGGCGCGGCTCATCGTTCTGGCGGAAGCGGCGATTGTCATCGTTGCCGCGCTGGCGTTCATGATCACGGTCATAGCGGTCGCGCACCGGCTGCGGTGGTTGCGATGGCTGCGCCGGCGATACCTGGATCACCGGCGCCGGCATCCCCTGCTGCACCTGCCCGCCCACGCCCGCCTGGCCCGGTGCATTGATGCGCGGCCGCACGTCGATGCGCACATCGTTCGGGTTGATGGTCTGCGGCCGTGAATCCGGGCTGCCGAACTGGTTCGGCGCCAGCGTGCTGATGGTCCCGCGCGGCTGCTGCGCCGGCACCTGCACCGGCTGCGACGGCGCGGTAAGCACGCGGCCCACGCGGTCGTTTCGTTCGCTGCGGTTATCGACGCGGTCATAGCGGTCCGGCACGCCGTCATGGTCGCGATCGCCCATGCCGCCGCGATTCGGCGTCATCGGACGGCCCGGCGGCGTCGGCGGCGCCACCGGCGTCACATTGTGGACAAAACTGGCCGGCGGGATCACCGGCGTGCTGCGGTTGACCACCACATTGCGATGGCCGTCGAACTGCTCGCGCGGCAGCACGGTCAGGCCGTCGCGGTGGCCGTTCCAGTCATTGCGCGGCGTGAACGGCTTGCCGTTGTGGGTCCAGCTGACGCGGCGCTCATAGTCCGAGGACACCCGGTAGCCCGGCACGAATCTGTCGCGCGGCGACAGCGGATACCAGCCCAATCCAGGCCCCGGACGATGACCGCCGCCATTGCCGCCGACCCAGCCCACCAGCGCCGGCGCCCACACCGGACGCCCGCTCGGACGGCCCGGCGCCCAGCACCAGCGGCGGTTGACCATCACCCAGCGGCCATAGTGCGACGGCGCATAGCCCCACGGCGCGTTGTCGATCCAGGTCCAGCCCCACGGCGCCACCCAGACCCAGCGGCCATCGCGGTAGGGCGCCCAATCCATTGCCACATTGCGCGGCGTCCACAGCGGGCCGTACTCGACGCTTTCAGTCCAGCTGCCGTTGCGGTCCAGTTCTTCGTAGCCGGTCATGCCGCTGGAGACGTAGCGGGTGGTGGTGGTGGCGCTGTCGAGGCGGTCGCGGTCCTCGGCCCAGACATCGAAGCCGTCGCGGCGCGCCACCGTGGTGCGCACGTCTTCCGTGCTGACGTCGACGTGGCGGCCATTGTTGACCACCACCGACGAGCCGGCGCCTTCGACCCGGGCCGTGCCGCTCAGCACGCTGATCTGGCTGGTGTCCGGCGTGCGGTCTACGTCCACCCGCAGAATCCCCGGCTCGATCATGGTGATGCGCGCCTGCGGCGTGCTCAGTTCAAAATCGCGCAACTGCTCGCGGTCGCGCACGCGGATGCTGACGCTGCCGTAGTTCAGGCGCAGGCGCAGCAAATCGTCATCCATGCCAGTGATTTCAAGGTCGGAATCGCCGTCCAGCCGCACCGCCGTCGAGCCGACGCGGAACTCCGTGCGCGCGCCGCTGGCGGTATTGATGTGATTGTCGACCGTCACCGGCCAGTTCAGCCCGGCGCCGACCGGCTCGCCGTCGCCAACCAGCGTCACCTGGCCCTGGACGGCGGAAATGCGCCCGACCATCGCCGGCGGATCTTCGGCCAGCGCCAACGAACTCCAGCCGGCCAAGGCGGCCAGCACGACGGTATGGATAATTTTGCGGCTCATGGCAGCGTCTCCTGTGGATATTATTGATTTAACGCCGACCGCCACGGTTCGACTACAGGGGTTACAAAGCGTTGCAAATCAGGCAGCCGCGCCACCGCGCTTGACGAAGAACAGCGCCGCGCCAACCGCCATCAGCAGGCCGCCGAATACGCGGTTCTGCTTTTTCACCGCGCCCGCATCGCGGAAGAAGCGCTGCATCGACGACGCCAGGAAGGCATAGCTGTGCATCACCACCAGGTCGATGCAGCACATGGTGACGGCCAGAATCAACAGCTGCGGCAACAGCGGCGCCTCATGCGTAATAAATTGCGGCAGCACTGCCACCATGAAGATGATGCCCTTGGGATTGGTGGCATTGGTCAGGAAACCGGTCAGGAAGCGCTTCTTCACGGTCGGCACTTCCACCTCGGCCTGCTTCTGCTCGCTGATGCTGACCTTGGCGCGCCACTGGCTCAGGCCGAGGTAAATCAGGTACAGCGCGCCCACGGTCTTCACCACATTGAACGCCAATTCCGACGCCAGCAGCAGCGAACCGACGCCCGCGCCGGCGATGAAAAACACCAGCAGCAAGCCAGTCTGCAAGCCGATGATGGTGGCGCTGGCGCGGCGCACGCCGTACGACAGCCCGTGCGACATCGACAACACGGCGCCGGAGCCCGGCGACACGGCAATAATGCAGGCGGCAACGAAGAAGGTAATCCAGGTGGCGAAGCTCATGACGGTTCCATTCAAATCAGCGATCTCCATTGTAGCGGTATCGCCGCCCATCTTGCTTGGGTTAATATTGCTGTTCCAACCATACCCGGAGTGCCCAAAATGGCCGGTTCCAGCCTGTTAGCCCTGATCGACGATATCGCCACCATCCTCGACGATGTTGCCCTGATGAGCAAGATGGCGGCCAAGAAAACCGCCGGCGTGCTGGGCGATGACCTGGCGCTGAACGCGCAGCAGGTGTCCGGCGTGCGCGCCGAGCGCGAGCTGCCGGTGGTGTGGGCGGTGGGCGTCGGCTCGCTGAAGAACAAGGCCATCCTGGTGCCGGCCGCACTGGCGATCAGCGCGTTCGCGCCGTGGGCCATCACCCCGCTGCTGATGGTGGGCGGCCTGTACCTGTGCTTCGAGGGCTTCGAGAAAATCGCCCACAGCCTGCTGCACCGCGCCGACGACGACCACCACAAGCAGGAACTGCACGAGGCGCTGGCCAACCCGGAGGTCGACCTGGTGGCGCTGGAAAAAGACAAGATCAAGGGCGCGATACGCACCGACTTCATCCTCTCGGCCGAGATCATCGTGATCGCGCTGGGCACGGTGGCGACGGCGCCGTTCATGCAGCAGGTGACGGTGGTGGTCGGCATCGCGCTGCTGATGACGGTGGGCGTGTACGGCCTGGTGGCGGCCATCGTCAAGATGGACGACGCCGGGTTGTACCTGAGCCAGCGCGGCGGCGCGGCGGTGCGCACGCTGGGCCGGGTGCTGCTGGGCGCGGCGCCAATCCTGATGAAACTGCTGGGCGTGGTCGGCACGGTGGCCATGTTCATGGTCGGCGGCGGCATCCTGACCCACGGCCTGCCGTTCGCACACGACCTGATCCACCACGCCGCCGAAGCCTCCGGCCCGGTGCTCGGCGCCATCGTCCCGACGGTGCTGGACGCCGTCACCGGCGTGCTGGCAGGCGCCTTGGCGCTGGTGGTGGTCACGCTGGGCGGCAAAATCGCCGGCCTGTTCAAAAAGTCGGCCTAGACCATCCAATCCGGGAAATTTTGATCTACATCAATAAATTTGCGGGGTGGACTACGTAAACTGGCGGTGTCTATTGCGATAAAGCAATAAAACCAGCCGGAGTACGTTATGCGCAACAATCAACCTGTCAGCAACCGCGAAGTGGAAGTCCTGGACGACCAGGCCATCGTTTCAAAAACGGATCTGAATGGCAATATCACGTATGTGAATCCGTATTTCACCGAGATCAGCGGTTTCAGCGAGCAGGAGTTGATCGGTGCACCGCAGAACATCGTGCGCCACCCCGACATGCCGGTCGAGGCATTTGCCGACCTGTGGGCCTCGATCAAGTCCGGCACGCCGTGGACCGGCCTGGTCAAGAACCGCTGCAAGAACGGCGATTTCTACTGGGTGCGCGCCAACGTCACCCCGATCCGCGAAAACGGCCGCACCATCGGCTTCATGTCGGTACGCACCCGCCCCGAGCGCCAGCAGGTCGCCCAGGCCGAACAGGTGTACCGCACCATGCGCACCGAATCCAACCACGGCATCCGTATCAAGAACGGCCAGGTGATCGAACCCGGTGTTGGCTCGCTGCTGTCGCGCCTGAGCCATGTGTCGCTTGGCATGCGCATCTGGCTGGCCACCAGCATGGTCAATGTGCTGCAGGTGATCGTCTGCGGCGCGGTGCTGCTGGACGGGAATAGCGCGCATAACTATGGCATCTTTGCCGCCACCTTCCTTGGCCTGCTGATCAACGTGTTCCTGTGGTACACGCTGCGCGTCTCGGTGCTGCAACCGCTGGACCGCGCGCTGCAAGGCGCGCGTTCGATCGCCGCCGGCGACCTGTCGTCCTCGTTCGACACCGAAGCCACCGATGAAGTGGGCCAGCTGCTGCGCGCCCTGCAGCAAATGAACAGCAACCTGATCGCCACCATCCGCGATGTGCGCGTCAATGTCGAGACGATGGCGGTGGCCACGCGCCAGATCGCCGCCGGCAACGCCGACCTGTCCGGCCGCACCGAAGCGCAGGCCGCCAGCCTGGAAGAAACCGCGTCCAGCGTCGAGCAGTTCTCCTCGACCGTGAAGCAGAACGCCGACAACTCCGAGCAAGCCAACAAGCTGGCGCAAAGCGCCTCCGAAGTGGCGGTGCAGGGCGGCGTGATCGTGGCCGACGTCATCGCCACGATGGACGAGATCAACAGCTCCTCGCGCAAGATCGTCGATATCATCGGCCTGATCGAAGGTATCGCCTTCCAGACCAACATCCTGGCGCTGAACGCCGCCGTGGAAGCAGCGCGCGCCGGTGAACAAGGCCGCGGCTTCGCCGTGGTGGCAGGCGAGGTGCGCAACCTGGCCCAGCGCAGCGCCACCGCCGCCAAGGACATCAAGAACCTGATCGATGTTTCGGTCGGCAAGGTCAGCGCCGGCATGGTGCAGGTCGACCGCGCCGGCGCCACCATGAAGGAAGTGGTGGCCTCGGTGCAGCAAGTGACCGCCATCATGCGCGAGATTTCGGTGGCCTCGCACGAGCAAAGCATCGGCGTGGACCAAGTGAATTCGGCCATCGCCCACATGGACCAGGTGACGCAGCAAAACGCCGCGCTGGTGGAAGAAGCGGCAGCAGCCACCGCCAGCCTGGCGATGGAAGCGGGCGGCCTGACGCAAGCCGTGAGCCTGTTCAAGTTCGGCCCGGCCCGCAGCACCGCCCGCGCCGCGCGCACCAGCCGTCCAGCAGTCCAGAACGTGAAACGCCTCGCCGCCTGAGCCCATTATGAACACGCCCTTCCCACCCATTGAGTTCGATGCAGGGATCATCGGCAAACTGAGCCAGTCGGGACCGCGCTACACCTCGTACCCGACTGCCGACCGCTTCCAGAACGACTTCGGCTACGGTCAGTTCCTGGAAGCGGTGGCCGGCCTGCGCATGCGCCGCAGCCGCCGGCCCTTATCGCTGTACATCCACATCCCGTTCTGCGACACGGTCTGCTACTACTGCGGCTGCAACAAGATCGTCACCAAGGACCACAGCAAGGCGGCCGTCTATCTCGGCTACCTGAAGCAAGAGATCGACATGCAGGGCCGCCTGTTCGACGGCATGGGCCAGATCGAACAGCTACACTTCGGCGGCGGCACACCAACCTATTTGAACGACAAGCAGATGGGCGACCTGATGGCGCACCTGCATAAGAACTTCGATTTCGCCGACGATGCACACGGCGAGTACTCCATCGAGATCGATCCGCGCACAGTCAGCGTGGAGCGCGTGCACAGCCTGCGCGCGCAGGGCTTCAACCGCATCAGCCTAGGCGTGCAGGACTTCGATCCGGAGGTGCAGAAGGCAATCAACCGCATCCAGCCCGAGGCCGAAACCCGCGCCGTGATGGACGCTGCGCGCGCCGCCGGTTTCCGCTCGATCAGCATCGATTTGATTTACGGCCTGCCCAAGCAGACCATGCGCAGCATGGAGCAAACGCTGGACAAGGTGATCGCCGCTAACCCTGACCGCATCGCGCTGTACAACTATGCGCACCTGCCGCATATCTTCAAGCCGCAACGCCGTATCTCGGAAGCCGATATGCCGACGCCGGACGTGAAGCTGGAACTGCTGGCGATGAGCATCCAGCGCCTGTGCGACGCCGGCTATATCTACATCGGCATGGACCATTTCGCCAAGCCGGACGACGAACTGGCGGTGGCGCAGCGCCAGGGCCGCCTGCAGCGCAACTTCCAGGGCTATTCCACGCGCGCCGAGGCGGAGCTGATTTCGTGCGGCGTGTCGGCCATCAGCGCGGTCGGCGCGACCTATAGCCAGAATGAGAAAACGCTGGAGGCGTATTACGACAAGCTGGAACACGGCGTGCTGCCGGTCACGCGCGGCATCAAGTTGGATAACGACGACCTGCTGCGGCGGATTGTGATTCAGAAGTTGATGTGCAATTTTGAGTTGTCGATATCGTCGATCGAGCAGGGCTTTCCGATCCGCTTCCGCCAGTACTTCATGACGGAGCTGGAGAAGTTGAAAGCGTTCGAGGACGACGGCCTGCTCACCATCGACGATGAATGGATTTCGGTGACGCCGAAAGGCCGACTGCTGATCCGCAATATCTGCATGGTGTTCGACCGTTACCTCGGCATGGCGCAAACGCCACAACCGCTGCGTTACTCGAAAACGATTTGATATGAACGGCGCACAGCTACTGCCGGTGTTTGTGGTCGGCTTGGCCGGCAGCGTCCACTGCGCGGGTATGTGCGGCGGGATTGTTACCGCACTCGCCACCACCACCACCACCACCATCACCGTCATTCCGGCGAACGGCGGACCGTCCCGCCTTCGCGGGAATGACGGGCTGCGGGTGCTGGTCTACAACGCCGGCCGGATCGGCAGCTACATGCTGGCTGGCGCCTTGGCCGGCGGACTGGCTGGTGGTGCGCGCAGCATGGCGTCGCTGGCCGGCGTGCAGCTCGGTTTCTACTGGCTCGCCAACGCCATGCTGATCGCCCTCGGCCTGTACCTGATGAACGCCTGGCGCGGCCTCGCCAAACTGGAACAAGGCGGCCGCACACTGTGGCGTCACCTTGCACCGGCGGCCAAACCGCTGCTGCCCGCCGATACACCAGCCAAAGCCTTCGCCCTCGGCGCGCTGTGGGGCTGGCTCCCGTGCGGCATGGTCTACAGCGTGCTCGCCACCGCACTGCTAAGCGGCTCGGCCGCCGACGGCGCCACCGTAATGCTGGCCTTCGGCCTCGGCACCCTGCCCATGCTGACCGGCCTTGGCCTGCTCGGTGCGCGCCTGCGGCAGGCCATGCAGCGCCGCCCGGTGCGTATCGCCTGCGGCCTGCTGGTGCTGGGCTTCGGCGCATTGGGGCTGGCACGCGCCGCCGGCGGCGTCACGCCCGACTGGATGGAAATGCTATGCATCACACCACACCCATAAGCCAAGCGCCTGCCAACTGCTACCACTGCGGACAGCCCTTGCCTAAAGGCGCTGCGTGGACCGTGCTGATCGCCGATGTCGAACACACCATGTGCTGCCCCGGCTGCGCAGCAGTGGCCCAAACCATCGTCGACCTCGGACAGGAAAACTACTACCGCGACCGCACCGCCTACGCCGCCAGCGCAGAAGGCGCCCAGCAACTGCCGCCGCAACTGCAGCTGTACGACAACGCCGACCCGCGTTTCGCGCTTGATGAAGACAGCCGCGAATCCACCTTCAGCGTGGAAGGCATCCGTTGCGCGGCCTGCGTCTGGCTGATCGAACAGCGGCTGGCGCGCCTTCCCGGCGTGGAGAGCGCACAGCTCAACGTCGCCACCGAAAAACTCTATGTCCGCTGGCGCAATGACAGCTGCCGCCCCAGCGACATCCTCGGCGCGTTGCACGCCATCGGCTACACCGCCTGGCCCTACGACGCTGAGCGCCACGCCGGCCAGCAGCGCCGCGCCGCCAAGACACTGGGCCGTCAACTATTCGTGGCCGGCCTGTCGATGATGCAGGTGATGATGTACGTCGCTCCCGCCTATCTCGCCGAAGACGGCGCGCTCGATGACAGCATGGCCGCGCTGATGCGCTGGGCCAGCCTGCTGCTGACGCTGCCGGCAATCTGCTACTCGGCGCTGCCGTTCTGGCGCGGCGCGTTGGCCAGCCTGCGCGCACGCTCGCTCGGCATGGACGTGCCGGTAGCTCTCGGCATCGCCGCCGCCTTCGGCGCCAGCGTGATCGCCACCGTCAGTGGCCAGGGCGAGGTCTGGTACGACTCGGTGACGATGTTCATCTTCCTGCTGCTGTGCAGCCGCTACCTCGAACTGCAAGCGCGCCGCAAGGCGGGGGCCGCGCTGGAACACCTGCAGCACGCGCTGCCCGCATCGGCCGCGCTGCTGGAACACTATCCAGCCAGCCGCGCCATCACCATCGTGCACGCGGCGGCGCTGGCTGTGGATAACATCATAGTTATCAAACCCGGTGAAGCGGTGGCCGCCGACAGCATCATCATCGAAGGCCAGACCACGCTCGATCTGTCGCTGCTGAGCGGCGAGAGCGTGCCGGTGCCGAAAAACAGCGGCGACTTCATCCCCGGCGGCGCCATCAACGCCGGCAATGTGATCCTGGCGCGCGTGGTCAAGCGCGCGCAAGACAGCACCTTATCCGACTTGCTCAAACTGGTCGACCGCGCCGGCGGCGAGAAACCGCGCATCGCGCAATGGGCCGACCGCGTGGCCGCCTGGTTCGTGGCCGGGTTGCTGCTGTTCGCGCTGGCCGCCTTCGGCTTCTGGTATCTGCTAGACGGCAGCGCCACACGCGCCTGGCCGATTGCGATTGCGGTGCTGGTGGTGTCCTGCCCATGTGCGCTGTCGCTAGCCACGCCAACCGCGCTGGCCGCCGCCACCGACTATTTGCTGCGGCAGGGTGTGCTGGTCACCGGCGCACAAACGCTGGAGACTTTGCACCGCGCCACCCACGTGGTGCTCGACAAAACCGGCACGCTGACATGGGGCCGCCCGATGCTGCAGGAAGTGCAGGCGCTGAGCGCGATGCGCTCGCAATTCTGCCTGCAGATCGCCGCCGCGCTGGAAGCTGGCAGCGCCCATCCGCTGGCGCGCGCCATTATCGGCGCCGCCGACGAAGCAGGGCGGCAGGACTGGTGCGCCGTCGCGCTGCAAGAAACGCCGGGCAGTGGACTGGATGGCATTGTGCACAACCGCCGCTATCGTTTGGGCAGCGCGCAATTCGTTGCCGCCATCAGCGGCGAACTGCCGCAACACCCGAGGGTGGAAGGCGCCACGCCGGTCTACCTCGGCGCAGAAGGGCAATGGCTGGCCTGCTTCCATCTGCACGACGGCCTGCGTCCCGATGCGCAGCAAACGGTTGATTACTTCCGCCAGCGCGGCAAGATCGTGGTGCTGGTCAGCGGCGACGACGCCGCGCTGACGCGCAAGGTCGGCGACCAGTTGGGCATCGAGACCACGGTCGGCGGCTACCTGCCTGCTGACAAACTGAATTTCGTCCAGCAGCTGCAACGGCGCGGCTGTGTGGTGGCGATGGTGGGCGACGGCATCAACGACGCCGCCGTGCTGGGCGCGGCCGACGTGTCGTTCGCGATGGGCGGCGGCGCCGCGCTGGCGCAAGCGCATGCCGATGCGGTACTGCTTAACGGCCGCCTGAGCGCGGTGGCGGACAGCGCCCGCATCGCCGCGCGCACCATGCAGGTGATCCGACAGAACCTGTGCTGGGCCACCATGTACAACGTGGTGGCGATTCCGGCGGCAGCGTTTGGCCTGCTCAATCCGTGGCTGTCCGGCGTCGGCATGGCGGTTAGTTCCGCCGTGGTGGTGCTAAACGCGCTGCGACTGCGCAAGGGGGCATGATGGAAGCACTGTATTTGCTGATCCCGCTCAGCGTGGCATTGGTGTTTGCTGCGCTGTGGGTTTTCTTCCGCGCCTCCGACGACGGACAGTTCGATGATCTGGTCGGTCCTGCGCATCGCATACTGCAAGACGACGACCTGCCACCACCGTCATTCCGGCGCAGGCCGGAATGACGTGGATTCGGAGAATTTTGATCCACATCAAAGTTTTTTGAAGTGCTCCTGAGTAACCTTTGATCTACATCATTAAAGTGTTCTGGGGAGAACTCAATTGGATCAACACTACAACTACAAGGTCGTCAAACAGTTCGCTGTGGCGACGGTAGTCTGGGGCGTGGTCGGCATGCTGGTGGGGGTGATCATCGCCGCCCAGCTGGCGTGGCCGGCGCTCAACCTCGACATACCGTGGCTGACCTACGGCCGCCTGCGTCCACTGCACACCAACGCGGTGATTTTCGCATTCGGTATCTGCGGTCTTTTCGCCACGTCCTACTACGTGGTGCAGCGTACCTGCCAGGTGCGGCTGTTCTCGGACAAACTGGCCGCCTTCACCTTCTGGGGCTGGCAAGCGGTGATCCTGAGCGCGGTGGTGACGCTGCCGATGGGTTTCACGCGCGGCAAGGAATACGCCGAGCTGGAATGGCCGATCGCGATCCTGATCGCGCTGGTGTGGGTGACTTACGCCATTGTCTTCTTCGGCACCCTCATCAAGCGCCGCGTCAAGCACATCTACGTGGCCAACTGGTTCTTCGCGGCCTACATCATCGCCGTCACCATCCTGCACGTGGTGAACGGCGCCGTGGTGCCGGCCTCGCTGTTCAAATCGTATCCGGTGTACGCCGGCGTGCAGGACGCCATGATCCAATGGTGGTACGGCCACAACGCGGTCGGCTTCATCCTCACCGCCGGCTACCTCGGCATGGTGTACTACTTCATCCCGAAACAGGCCGAGCGCCCGGTGTATTCGTACCGCCTGTCGATCGTGCACTTCTGGGCGCTGATCTTCACCTATATGTGGGCCGGTCCGCACCACCTGCACTACACCGCACTGCCGGACTGGACGCAATCGATCGGCATGGTGTTCTCGCTGGTGCTGCTGGCGCCAAGCTGGGGCGGCATGATCAACGGCATGATGACCTTGTCGGGCGCCTGGCACAAGCTGCGCACCGATCCGATCCTGAAATTCCTGATCGTCTCGCTGTCGTTCTACGGCATCGCCACCTTTGAAGGCCCGATGATGTCGATCAAAACCATCAACGCGCTCTCGCACTACACCGACTGGACCATCGCCCACGTGCACGGCGGCGCACTCGGCTGGGTCGGCTTCATCACGATGGGCTCGATCTACTACCTGCTGCCGCGCCTGGCCGGAGAACGCAAGATGTATTCGACCAGGCTGATCGACCTGCACTTCTGGGTCGCCACCATCGGCATCGTGCTGTACATCGCGGCGATGTGGATTGCCGGCGTGATGCAGGGCCTGATGTGGCGCGCGGTCAATCCCGACGGCACGCTGACCTACACCTTCGCTGAAAGCGTGAAAGCCACCTACCCGTATTACGTGGTGCGCTTCACCGGCGGCCTGCTGTACCTGAGCGGCATGTGCGTGATGGCCTACAACACGTGGATGACCTTGCGTAACCGCGACACCGCCGTCGCCCGTATTCCCGGACTGGAGCTGGCATGAAGTTCTCTCACGATTGGATCGAAAGAAACCCGTGGCTGCTGATCGCGCTGGTGACGCTGGTGGTTAGCGTCGGCGGCGCGGTGGAGATCGCCCCGCTGTTCTTCCAGAAGTCGACCACCGAACCGGTGGCCGGGCTGAAGCCGTACTCGCCGCTGCGCCTGGTCGGCCGCGATATCTACATCCGCGAAGGCTGCTACAACTGCCACTCGCAAATGATCCGCCCGTTCCGCGCCGAGACCGAGCGCTACGGCCACTACTCGGTGGCGGGCGAGTTCGTCTACGACCATCCGTTCCAGTGGGGCTCCAAACGTACCGGCCCCGACCTGGCGCGCGTGGGCGGCCGCTACAGCGACGAATGGCACCGCACCCACTTGCAGAATCCGCGCGACGTGGTGCCGGAATCGAATATGCCGAACTACCCTTGGCTGGCCAGGACCTCGCTGGTGGCGGCCGAAGTGGCGCCCAAGATGAAGGCGCTGCGCCTGGTCGGCGTGCCCTATACCGACGCCGAGATCGCCGCCGCGCCGGACGAGCTCAAGGACAAGACCGAAGAAGACGCCCTGGTCGCCTACCTGCAAGGCCTGGGCACGCAGATCAAGACAAGGAACTGACATGGATATCCTGTTCGACCAAGCCAGCAGCGTGATGACGGTGATTTCCTTCCTCACCTTTGCCGGCATCCTGTGGTGGGCCTACGTGCGCCACCAGGAAGCCGATTTCGCCGCCGCAGCGGCACTGCCTTTCGCCGACGAGGAGGAGCATCGTCATGGCTGATTTCACCAACGGTTTCTGGGACTGGTACATCGTCGTCCTGACCCTGCTCGGCGTGATCGGCTGCGGCGTGCTGCTGTACTCGCAATCGACCGTCAAGCGCGGTCCCGGCAAGGCCGAGACTACCGGCCATGTATGGGACGAAGACCTGACCGAGCTGAACACGCCGATGCCGCGCTGGTGGATGTGGCTGTTCTACCTGACCATCGTGTTCGGCCTCGCCTACCTGTTCCTGTACCCCGGCCTCGGCACCTATGCAGGCAAGCTGGGCTGGACCTCCACCGCCGAGTACAAGGGCGAGCTGAAGAAAGCCGACGCCGATTTCGGCCCGCTGTTCGCGCAATACCAAAAGCAGGATTTGAAGGCGGTAGCCTCCAATCCGCAAGCACGCGCCATCGGCGAACGCCTGTTCCTGACCTACTGCGCGCAGTGCCACGGCTCGGACGCGCGCGGCAACAAGGGCTTCCCCAACCTGACCGACAACGACTGGCTGTTCGGCGGCTCGCCGGAAAACATCAAGGAAACCATCCTGCACGGCCGGGTCGGCGCCATGCCGCCGATGGGCGCGGCGCTGGGCGGCGACAAGGAAGTGGAAAACGTCGCCCACTACGTGCTGAGCCTGTCCGAATCGACGCACGACCCGATCAAGGCCGTGTTCGGCAAGGGCAAGTTCGGCGCCTGCATGGCGTGCCACGGCGCCAACGCCAAGGGCAACCAGGCCTTGGGTGCGCCCAACCTGACCGACAAGACCTGGCTGTTCGGCGGCAGCGCCGAAACCATCATGGAAACCATCCGCAAGGGCCGTACCGCCACTATGCCGCCGTTCGAGGACTTCCTCGGCGAGGCCAAGGTGCACGTGCTGGCCGCCTACGTGTGGAGCTTGTCGAACAATCCAAACGAAACACCGCCACCGGTCGCTGAAAAATGAACGCCCCGCAGCCCCAAGTCGTCAAGATGTACGCCGCGCGCGAGGAAATATATCCGCGCGAAACCGACGGCCGCTACGCCCGCCTGCGCTGGCTGTTCGTGTGGCTGACGCAGTTGGCCTTCTACTGCACGCCGTGGCTGCGGTGGAACGGCCGGCAGGCGCTGCTGTTCGACCTGGGCGCGCGCAAGTTCTATATCTTCGGCATCGTGCTGTGGCCGCAGGACTTCATCTATTTGGCAGCGCTGCTGATCATCAGCGCCTACCTGCTGTTCCTCGCCACGGCGGTGGCGGGGCGGGTGTGGTGCGGCTTTACCTGTCCGCAAACGGTGTACACGGAAATCTTCCTGTGGATAGAACGCAAGATCGAAGGCAAGCGCAGCGCCCGCATCGCGCTGGACCGGCAGCCGCCTTCGCTGACGAAGTTTGGCAAGAAGACGGCCAAGCACCTGGCATGGGGCGCGGTGGCGCTATGGACCGGCTTTACCTTCGTCGGCTACTTCACCCCCATCGCCAAGCTGATGGGCGAGGTGATGACGCTCAACTTCGGCCCGTGGGAATGGTTCTGGGTGGTGTTCTACAGCTTTGCCACCTACGGCAACGCCGGCTGGATGCGCGAGCAAGTGTGCAAATACATGTGCCCATATGCGCGCTTCCAAAGCGCGATGTTCGACCGCGACACGCTCATCATCACTTACGACGCCAAGCGTGGCGAGCCGCGCGGTCCGCTGTCGAAAAACGAGCACGGCAACGGTGGCTCGTGCATCGACTGCTCGCTGTGCGTGCAGGTGTGCCCGACCGGCATCGATATTCGCAAGGGCTTGCAGTACGAATGCATCGGCTGCGCCGCCTGTGTGGACGCCTGCAATACGGTGATGGACAAGACCGGCCAGGCACGCGGCCTGATCCGCTACAGCACCGAGCGCGCGATGCAGGATCACCTGACGCCGACCGAGATCCGCCGCCGCGCCTGGCGCCCGCGCGTGCGGATCTATAGCGCCGTGCTGGTGCTGATCATGCTGGCCACCAGTGCCGCGCTGTACCTGCGCATGCCGCTCAAGCTGGACGTGATCCGCGACCGTGGTTCGATGGGGCGCGAGGTGGAGGACGGCATGATTGAAAACGTCTACCGCCTGCAGATCATGAACACGTCCGAGCAGGCGCATGGGTACAAGATTGCCGTCAGCGGCATCGATACGCTGGCGCAGGTCACGGCCGACACCGTGTCGGTTGAGGCCACCGAGACCAAGGGTTATCCGGTGCGCCTGCGCGTGGCGCATGGCGCCGGCAAGCCGGGCTCGAACAAAATTGAAGTGACCTTGACCGCAGTCGACGATCCGTCGCTGCATGTGAAAGAATCGGCGGTCTTCATTGTGCCGCGCTAGGGAGCATTTATGCACACACTGAACATGCCCATCACGCCGTGGTGGAAGCAGCGCTGGCCGTGGTTGTTGATGGCCGGTCCGATGATCGTGGCATTGGCCAGCGTCTACACCGCCTATCTGGCCGTGTCGACGCCAGACGCGCTGGTGGTCGGCGATTACTACAAGCAGGGCAAGGCCATCAATCAGGATTTGCGGCGCGACCATGTGGCCGCGCAGCTGGGCTTGTCGGTAGCGCTGGGCTACGACGCCGCCACCGGCGTGCTGAGCGGCCGCATCAACCGCAAGGATAGCGGCCCGCTGCTGCTGCACCTGTCGCACGCCACGCTGCCGGAGAAGGATATCAAGCTGATGCTGGTGCCGGATGAGAAGGGCGCCTTCAGCGCCGAGCTGCCGCTGCTTGAGCGCAGCCGCTGGATCGTGCTGGTGGAAGGGCCGAAGCGCGAATGGCGGCTGGCCGGTTCATGGTCGTACCCGGCACAGCGCGGCGTGGCGCTGCTCCCTGATTAAGCGCAGGTTTCGGTGCCGGCGGTGATGGCTTTCAGCAGGCGCGGATCGAGCAGTTCGATTTCGCGGTTGCTGACGCGCACCAGGCCTTCTTTCTTGAATTTGGACAGCAGGCGGCTGATGCTCTCGATGGTCAGGCCCAGGTAGTTGCCGATTTCCTCGCGCGACATGCGCAGCTGGAAGGTGGTCGGCGAATAGCCGCGCGCCTCATAACGCGAGGACAGGTTGACCAGAAACGCCGCAAAGCGCTGGGTCGCCTGCATATTCCCCAGCAACAGCATCACGCTTTGCTCGCGCGTGATTTCCTGGCTCATCATGCGGTGGAAATGGCGCAGCAGGGTCGGCATCTCGGCCAGCAACTGCTGCAGGGTGGCGAACGGAATCTCGCACACTTCGCTGTCCTCCAGCGCGATGGCGGTGCAATGGTGTTCGTCGGCGCTGATGGCGTCCATGCCCAGCAGCTCGCCCGCCATCTGGAAGCCGGTGATCTGCTCGGCGCCCTCGCGGTTCACCTGGTAGGTCTTGAAGTGGCCGAGGCGGATCGCGTACAGGTTCTGGAACGGGTCGCCGATGCGGAACAGGGTGCCGCCGCGCGCCACTTTGCGGCGCCGGCCGATGATTTCATCGAGCCGCGCCATGTCCTTATTGTCCAGCCCCATCGGCAGACAAAGCTGGTGCATGCTGCACGAGGCGCAACTGGCCTTGAGGATGTCGATGGTCGCGCCGGGGATCACCAGCGAAGGAAGTTCTTGTATCATGCGGCCAGTGTAGCCCATCGAGTGCCTTTTGCGCGTCTTTCCGCAGTCATCCGATCAAGTATTCGCGCGCCAGCTGCCTTGCACGGTGCAAGCGGCTTTTCACCGCAGCCACCGATTCGCCCGTCTCTGCAGCGATTTCCGCCATCGACATTTCTGCGAAGTCCCTCAAAAGCACGACCTGCAGGTAGTCGGCCGGCAGGGATTCCAGCGCGCGTATCAGTTCCACCCGCAAGCCGGCCGTGTCCTGGCTGGCCAGCCATTGCTCGGCGCGTTCGTCGTCCCAGGGATCGTGGCCGAGCGCGCTGCGCGCCAGCCGGTGACACTCGCGCTTGACCACCTGGAACAACCAGCCGGAAAACGCCGCCAGCATGCGCACCGAACCCAGCTTGCGCGACAGCACCAGCAAGGTTTCCTGTACCGCATCATCGACGTCAGCGATCAGGCAGTTGCGCTGTGCATAGCGGCGGATGTCGGGCTGGCACAGCCGCAGCAACTGCGCCAAGGCGGCCGGATCACCGCGATGGGCGGCGTCCAGCACCGGCAAATGTTGTTCCGCAAGACTCATTGCTTCCTTTGTTTATCGAGGCGACGGCCAACCATTGCGCACATCGGGCAAAAGCCGAACAGGCCGGACGCGACGATACCGCTCGCCGACAGCGCCACCACCGTGCCCCACATGCCGCCCAGCAGCGCCAGCGCAGCCACCGCCACGATCAGACCCATTACTACGCGCAGCACGCGCTCCCAACCCGGTACATTTTTAACGTAAAACATTGTGCTCTCCATTCGGTGATCGAGGAAGTCCCTCACCCGCTAAGAGGGGGGCTGATGGCATTTGGATTCGCGGCCGCAAAAATATTTTTAAAAACTCGTTGCATGCGATTGAATTGTGCGCTACAGTTCACCCATCGACACATCGAACGCGACTAAATCGCTAACTACTCAACGAAAGGAATCACCATGAAACGCACCCTGATCGCTACCGCCCTGCTGGCCGCCACCGCTTTCGCCCACGCCGCCGCCCCTGCCAACGACACCACCATCGTGCTGGTCCACGGCGCCTTCGCCGACGGCTCCAGCTGGGACAAAGTGATTCCGATCCTGCAAGCCAAAGGCTACAAAGTGGTCGCCGTGCAGAACCCGCTGAGCTCGCTGGCCGACGACGTCGCCGCCACCCAGCGCGTGATCGATGCACAAACCGGTAAAGTCGTGTTGGTCGGCCACTCGTGGGGCGGCACCGTCATCACCCAGGCCGGCACCAGCGACAAAGTGAAAGCCCTGGTCTACGTGGCCGCGTTCGCCCCGTCGGAAGGTGAGGCCACCGGCAACCTCGGCAAAGACTACGCCGTGCCGCCTGGTATCGCCACCCTGCAAATCGACGCCGGCGGCTACGCCTGGCTGCCGGCCGACTCGGTCGCCAAGAACTTTGCGCAAGATGTGACGCCGGCCCAGGCCGCGCTGATCGCCGCCACCCAGGGCCCGATCGCCGCCAAGGCCTTCGGTGAAACCACCACCGTGGCCGCGTGGAAGAACAAGGCCAATTACTACATCGTTGCAAGCAAGGACCGCATGATCGCGCCGGAGCTGGAGCAAGCGTTCGCCAAGAAAATCAACGCTGTCACCACCACGCTGCCAACCAGCCACGTGCCGATGGTGTCGCAGCCGGCCAAGGTGGCCGAGGTGATTCTCGCCGCCGCAAAAAATTAATCCGCTTACGTGCTGCAAACAAGCCAGCGTGCCCCGCGCACGCTGGCTTTTTCTTTCTTGCCAAGGTAAGCCATTGATAGGAGAATCGACCCAGCCCTCGCTAGATCAAGGATGATATGAAGCCTCTCGGCATCAAGGCTAAAGTCGCGCTCGCTACCAGCATTACCTCGGTCCTGATGATAGGCCTGGTCACGCTGGTCCAGACCCGGCGCATGCAGGAAGATTACACGCGGGTGCTGTTCACGCAGCAGACCGCGCTGATCAATCGCTCTGCGCAAGAGCTCGACGACAAGCTGACCATGCTGCTCGATATCATCGCGCTGTCCGCGCGCAACCAGCCGGCCAGCTTGCCGATCGCCGAGGACCAGCTGCGCGAGTATTACAACAACCGCGCCGTGCTGTCGCTGTTCGACGACTTGCTGGTGCTCGATCCGCAAGGCAAGATCATTTCCGACCTGCCGCTGGTGCCGGGCCGGGTCGGCATCGATGCCTCCGACCGCGCCTACTTCAAGACCGTAATGCGCACCCGCAAGCCGATGATCACCGAACCACTGATCGGCCGCTCCAACAAGCAGCCCATCGTGCAGATGGTGGCGCCGGTGCTGGACGCCAAGGGCGAGGTGCGCTGCGTGCTGATGGGCGTGCTGCGCCTGTACAAGGACAATCTGCTGGGCCACCTGCGCACCGCGAAGGTCGGCCGCAGCGGCTACTACTTTGCGCTGACGCGCGACGCGGTGCCGGTGTACGTGCTGCATCCCGATATCGCCCGCCTGCTCAAGCCGCGCGCGGCCAACGCCAATCCGGCCACCACGCGCGCGCTGGAAGAGGGCTTCGAGGGCACGGTGATGGGCATGGGCGAGGGCCGGCAAACCCTTAACAGCTACAAGCAGCTGAAGTCGGTCGACTGGCTGCTGGCCACCTCGCTGCCGGCCGAGGAAGCGTTCGAGCCGTTCGAGGGCGTGCTGCGGCGTGTGCTGCTGTGGAGCGGCGCGGCGGCGGTGCTGACGGCGCTGCTGATCAGCGTGCTCACGCTGCGCCTGATGGCGCCGCTGATCAAACTCCGCAACGCCATCGTCGCGCTGCGCGCCCATCCGGCCAGCTTCACGCCGCTGCCGGTGCACGCGCGCGACGAGGTCGGCCAGCTGACCTCGGCCTTCAACGAGTTGATGCACGAACGGCTGGCGGCCGACGCGCGCCTGCAAAGCCTGGTCGAGTTCGCGCCCAACGCGATCGTGGTGGTGGGCGTGGACGGCCGCATCGAAACCTTCAACCGCGAGGGCGAGCGCTGCTTCGGCTACGAACGCGACGAGGTGCTCGGCCAGCCGCTGGAAATGCTGGTGCCGGAACGGCTGCGCGCCAACCACGCCCACCACCGCCATCGCTTCTTTGCCGACCGCCTCAGCGCCGAGCCGGTGCGCATGGGGCAGGGCAAGGTGCTATTCGGCCTGCGCCGCGACGGCAGCGAGTTCCCGGTCGAGGTCAACCTGAGCGCGGTGCGCACCGACCAGGGCACCAAGGTGCTGGCGGTGATTTCCGACATCACCGAGCGCCACCGCCTGCGCCTCGAGGTCGAGCAGCGCGCCACCGAACTTGAGCGCGAGCGCGACCGCGCCCAGGCCGCCAACCGCGCCAAGAGCGATTTCGTGGCCAATATGAGCCATGAAATCCGCACCCCGATGAATGCGGTGCTGGGCATGGTCTACCTGCTCGGCAATACCCAGCTGACGCCGCAGCAGCGCAAATACCTGAACATGGTGCGGGTCTCCGGCCAGTCGCTGCTGGGCATCCTCAACGACGTGCTGGACTTTTCCAAGATCGAGGCGCGCAAGCTGGAACTGTCGCCGGTCGACTTCGCGCTCAACGATGTGATGGATTCGCTGGCCACCATGATGACCATGAACGCCGGCGACAAGGAACTGGAGCTGGCCATCAGCGTCGACGCCGCCATCCCGAACCGCCTGCGCGGCGATTCGATGCGGCTGCAGCAAATCCTGATCAACCTGGCCGGCAACGCCATCAAGTTCACCGAGCAGGGCGAGGTGGTGGTCAGCGTGGCACTTACCGCGCGCGACGACCACAGCGCGCTGCTGCGCTTCGAGGTGCGCGACACCGGCATGGGCATGACCGAAACCCAGCTCGGCCAGCTGTTCAACGCCTTCTCGCAGGGCGACCAGAGCATCACGCGGCGCTTCGGCGGCACCGGCCTCGGGCTGGCCATCACCAAGCGATTGATCGAGCTGATGGGTGGACAGATCGCTGTCAGCAGCCGGCCGGGGCAGGGCTCGACCTTCTGGTACAGCCTGCCGTTTGAAATCCAGGCCGACCAGAGCGACGAACGGCGCAAGCCGGCGCTGGGCCAGCTGCGCCTGCTGGTGGCCGACGACAACCGCACCAGCCGCGAGCTGGTGGCGCGCCTGATCCGCGCCTGGGGCTGGCAAGCCGACGAGGTCGATTCGGGCGAGGCCGCGCTGCGGCGCTACCGCCAGAGCCTCGAGCGCCAGCAACCGTACGACGTGGTACTGGCCGACTGGCATATGCCGGGCATGGACGGGCTGGCCACGGCCAAGGGCATCCGCGCCGCCGCCAACGGCAAGCCGCAGCCGATCGTGGTGATGCTGAACGCCTTCGCCCGCGACCGCATCGAGGAAATTTCCAGCGCGCCGGAGGCGGACGTGGTGCTGGTCAAGCCGATCACCAGCTCCAACCTGTTCGACGCGCTGCACCAGGCCGTGGCCGCGCAGGGCGAGGCCGATCCGCAGGCGGCGGCCGAGCAGGGCATCGTCGGCACCCTGGCCGACATCCACTTCCTGCTGGTGGAAGACAATCTGCTGAACCAGGCGGTGGCGCGCGGCATCCTCGAGCACGCCGGCGCCACGCTGGACATCGCCGGCGACGGCCGCCAGGCGGTCGATATCCTGCGCGAACGCCCCGGCGAGTACGACATGGTGCTGATGGACATGCAAATGCCGGTGATGGACGGCTTCACCGCCACCCGCATCCTGCGCGAGGAACTGAAGCTGACCTTGCCGATCATCGCCATGACGGCCGGGGTGCTGGAGTCCGAGCGCGAGCGCAGCCGCGATTCCGGCATCACCGACTTCATTCCCAAGCCGATCGAGGTGGAGGAAATGCTGGCGGTGCTGCGCCAGCACTTGCCGCAACCGCTGCAGCCACTGCAGGCAAACTCGGCGCCGCCATCCGCCGCAGCGGCGGCAGCGCTGCCGTCCGAAGACGACTTGCTGGCCGCGATGGCGGCAGCGGCAGACCCGCCAACGCCGGCCCCGGTGTTCGCCCCGCGCGACGCCGTGCCGCTGGGCGCGCCCCTGCCGGCGCCGACACAAGCGGCGGCGACCGCGCCGCCACCCAGGCTGGTCAGTTCGCCCATGCCGACCGGCGAAGCCGCCATCTTTAATATGGACGGCCTGATGCGGGTGATGGGCAAGGATCCCAAAGGCCGCGCTGCCATGTTCAAGATGGTGCGCGGCGCCATCGACAGCGGCAGCGAGCCGCTCGACCAGGCCGCCGTGGCGCTGCAGGAAGGCCGGCTGCGCGATGCCGCCCGCGCCTTCCACAGTCTGCGCGGCGCGGTCGGCGTGCTCGGTGCGCGGCGCCTGATCCAGGCCACGATGGCGGCGGAAGACGCCATCCACGATCAGCGCGAGGACGAGCTCGACGCGCTCTACCGCAACGTCCGCACCGAGCTGGACCAGACTCTGGCCCAGGCCCGCGCCTGGCTGGAACGCGAACAATCCTAAGCTCTTCCCTGCCGCTTTTTTAGGCGTTTCCGCAACGCCGGCACCGTCACGCCCCTATCTAAATCATATTGATAATAATTCGCATTTACGTTACGGTATTTTATTGTTACAATATTTCCCATCATTTTTACCGTCTCTTTACATACAGAAAGCACATGGCAATGATTAAAAGTCGCAAACATGCGCAGACGCGCTTCAACCAACACATGAGTGCAGCGCTGGCTGCAATGTTGCTGCCAGTGGCCGCCCACGCCGTCGACGCCGCTGCAGCACCGGATGCCGCCGAGAAAACCAAGACCTTGCAAGAAGTGCAAGTCAACGGCAGCCGCGAGAACGACTTCAAAGCCGAACGTGCCTCTTCCGCCAAGTACACCGAAAAACTGGTCGACACCGCCCAGACCCTGACCGTCATCAAGAAAGAGCTGATCGAACAGCAGGGCGCCACCACTCTGACCGAAGCGCTGCGCAACACCCCGGGCGTGGGCGCCTTCTTCCTCGGTGAAAACGGCAACACCAACACCGGCGACGCCATCTACATGCGCGGCTTCGACGCTTCGTCCAGCATCTACGTCGACGGCGTGCGCGACATCGGCTCGATCTCGCGCGACACCTTCAACATCGAACAAATCGACGTGCTGAAAGGCCCGGCCGGCACCGACAACGGCCGCTCCTCGCCGACCGGTTCGATCAACCTGGTCAGCAAACAGCCGCAGCTGGAAAACGCCTACAGCGGTTCGGCCACCGTGGGCAGCGGCAAGCAACGCCGCGCCACCGCCGACATCAACACCGTGATCGATGCCGATGCCGGCACCGCCTTCCGCCTGAACCTGCTGGACCAGGACAGCGAAAACCCGGGCCGCGACTTCGTCAAATCCAAGCGCTGGGGCGTGGCGCCATCGGTCGCCTTCGGCCTGAACTCGGCCACCCGCGTCTACCTGAACTACTTCCACGTCAAGCAGGACAATATTCCTGACGGCGGCGTGCTGACCATCGGCCTGCCAGGCTGGACCCCACCGCCCGACATCGCTGCCGTGCCTGCCACCGCGACCAGCCCGGCCAAGCCGGCCAAGAGCTTCGCCTTCATGGCGGGCGCCAAGCCGGTCGATCCGAGCAACTTCTACGGCTCGGTGCTGGACCACGACAATGTCAAAGCCGACATGGCCACCGTGAAAGTCGAGCACGACTTCGCCAACGGCGCCAAGCTGGTCAACACCAGCCGTTACGGCAAGACCAAGCAGGATTACCTGCTGACCTCGTTCATGGCCACCAACGCCAACCTGAACGCCAACACCGCAACCACTGGCGCCGATAACTGGACCATGCTGCGTACCAACCTGACCACCAAGGATCAGCTGAACGAAATCCTGACCAACCAGACCACCCTGACCGCCGACTTCGCCACCGGCGCACTCAAGCACACCGTGGTGGGCGGCGTCGAGCTGACCAACGAGAAGCAAACCAACTACTCATACGTGAACACGGCGCCGAGCGCGACCGCCGGCCTGCCGCCGACCAGCATCTACCACCCGAATCCATACACCGCGATCACCACCGCCCAGGTCAACCTGAAGCGCAGCGGTGCGCGCAGCGACGGCACCACCAACACCCAGAGCCTGTACGTGTTTGACACCATCAAGGTCGGCGAGCAGTGGATCTTCAACGGCGGCGTGCGCGTCGACCACTACAACACCACCTACAACGCCACCACGCTGCAAGCGGCCGTGGCGGCCGGCCAGCCGCAGCTGATCCCGGTCGGCACCCTGCTGGCCAGCTCGATCGAAGCGTCGGACAACCTGGTCAACGGCAAGCTGTCGGCGCTGTACAAGCCGACCAAGGACAGCAGCGTGTACGCGCTGGTGGCCTCGTCGAAAGCGCCGCCGGGCGGCACCAACTTCGCGCTGAGCACCTCGGCCAGCAGCGCCGCCAATCCGAAGTTCGATCCACAGGAAACCACCAACTATGAGCTGGGCACCAAGTGGGATCTGCTGGGCCAGAAACTGTCGCTGTCGGCAACCGCCTTCCGCACCGAAGTGAAAAACGAAGTGGAACAGGATCCGGTCGATGCGCTGTACTACCAGACCGGCAAGAAGCGCGTGCAAGGTATCGAACTGGGCGTGACCGGCGAGATCATGGCCAAGTGGCTGGTCAGCGCCGGCTATGTGCACCAGAATACCAGCGTCGAGTCGGGCAAGGTCATCACCGCCAGCGGCGACAACCAGCTGACCTACACGCCTAAGCAATCGTTCACCCTGTGGACCTCGTACACCCTGCCGTTCGGCCTGCAGCTTGGCGGCGGCGCGCGCTTCAGCGACAAGCTGGCTCGCGGCACCGACGGCGCCGTCGGCACCCCGGCCTACGCCGATTCGTACTGGGTGTTCGACGCGATGGCTTCGTACCCGATCAACAAGCACATCGACCTGCGTCTGAACGTGTACAACCTGGCCGACAAAGAGTACGTGCAAGCGATCAACAAGTCGGGCTACCGCTACACCCCAGGCGCACCGCGCTCGGGCAGCCTGACCGCCAACTTCAAGTTCTAAGCACCAGTCCCGATTCTGGTATGCTGGCCCCGCCCTGACCGGCGGGGCTTTTGCTTTTTGAGGAGAGTTTCACCATGATGCTGCACATCCCCGGCGTACTGACGCGCGAACAAGTGGCCGACATGCGCCGCCGCCTCGATGAATCGCAATGGGTGGACGGCCGCGCCACCGTGGGCACGCAGGGCGCCAAGGTCAAGCAGAACCGCCAGTTGCCGGACACCTCGCCGCTGGGCGCGGAGCTGGGCCAGATCGTGTTGCAGGCGCTGGCCAACCACCCGCTGTTCTTCTCCGCCGCGCTGCCGCTGCGCATCAGCCCGCCGCTGTTCAACTGCTACGCCGGCGGCGAGCACTACGGCGCGCACGTGGACGGCTCGATGCGCCGCATCCCCGGCAGCGCGCAATGGCTGCGCACCGACGTCTCGTCAACCCTGTTCCTGTGCGATCCGGAAGAATATGACGGGGGCGAGCTGATCGTCACCGACCAGTACGGCGAGCACGAAGTCAAACTGCCGGCCGGCGACTTGATCCTGTACCCGTCGACCAGCATCCACCGGGTGCAACCGGTGACGCGCGGCGCGCGCATCTGCTCGTTCTTCTGGACCCAAAGCATGGTGCGCGACGACATGCGGCGCGGCATGCTGCTGGAGCTGGACCAGAACATCCAGAGCCTGCGCGCGCGCCTGGGCGACAGCCCGGAAATGGTCGGCCTCACCGGCCACTACCACAACCTGCTGCGCCAGTGGAGCGAGGTCTAGCAACCACGTTGCGCGGCAAGGGCAAGCCGCCACCCCTGAAATACTATATACTTCGTATACGTTTCGTATATAGGGGATAATTATGGGGATTGTGAACATTGACGAGGACCTGCACGACCAGGTCCGCAAGGCCAGCGCCGTGGGCTGCCGCTCCATCAATGCGCAGGCAGCGTTCTGGATCAAGATCGGCATGCTGTGCGAGATGAACCCGACGCAGAGTTTCAACGACATCGTGAGCCGCGAGCTGCGCGCCGCCGGCGTCGATGCACAGGCGCTCAGGGCAGTCTCGATATGACCAAGCGGCCGGAAGAAATCACCTTGATGGCCGAGTCCGGCAAGCTGCTGGCCGGCGTGTTCGGCTACCTGGACCAGCTCGATCTGATTGGCATGTCGACCATGCAAGTGAACGACCTGGTCGATGGATACATCGTGGACGAGCTCAAGGCGCGCCCGGCCAGCAAGGGGCAATACGGCTACGCCTACGCGCTGAATTCGTCGCGCAACAACGTGGTGTGCCACGGCGTGCCATCCGCCTCGGAGATCTTGCGGGACGGCGATATCGTCAACTTCGACATCACGCTGGAAAAGAATGGCTACATCGCCGATTCCAGCAAAACCTACCTGGTGGGCGCGGTCTCGGCGCCGGCACGGCAACTGGTGCAAGCGACCTACGAAGCGATGTGGAAGGGAATCAACGCGGTCCGCCCGGGCGCGCAGTTGGGCGACATCGGCTACGCGATCGAACGACACGCGCGCCGCAACGGCTACTCAGTGGTGCGCGATTACTGCGGCCACGGCATCGGCCGCAAAATGCACGAGCCGCCGCAAGTACTGCACTGGGGCCGCCCGCGTACCGGACTGATTCTGCGCGAAGGCATGGTGTTCACCATCGAACCCATGCTCAACGCCGGCCACCACCACGTCCACACCGAAGACGATGGCTGGACCGTCGTCACCAGCGACGGCCAACTCTCGGCCCAGTTCGAACACACGGTGGCCGTGACGCGCAACGGGGTGCAGGTGTTAACCCTGCGCCCAGGGGAAGAGCCGATTCAACAACAGGCGCCATAGCAATTTCCCAGCCGTGCGGTTGCCGGTCGGCGCATTGATCGACAAGGTCGGGCCACGGTGGCTGCTCGGCGCCAGGCTGTTGCAATGACGCAGCAGGAAATTTCCAAAATGGCATGAAATCGGGTTTTCCGGGCGGGCCGAGGGTAACATGATTTCCCTGAGCCAATGTGTTATCGCCCGATTGTGAATCCATCCGACCGCCTCCGCAGCTTGCTGCTTTTGTTTTTCTTCCAGACTTGCCACACGCAGGCGGCCGAGGTTTCCGGGCAGGATGAACTCAGCGCCTTGCCGCTGGAAAGCCTGATGGACGTCACGATGGTGACGTCGGCCTCGCGCCTGGCCCAGCGCGTCAGCGACGCCCCGTCGGCGGTGGCGGTGCTGACCTCGCAGGACGTGCGCGAGCATGGCTGGCGCACCTTGGGCGACGCCCTGTCCTCCCTCCCGGGCCTGTACGTATCGAGCGACCGCAACTACGACTACCTGGGCGCGCGCGGCTTCCTGCGCCCTGGCGACTACGACAGCCGCTTCCTGTTGCTGATCGATGGCGTGCGCATCAACGACAGCGTGTACGACCAGGCCTCCATCGGCAACGAAAGCCTGGTGGACATGGACCTGGTCGAGCGCATTGAATACGTGCCGGGGCCGGGTGCGGCCGTGTACGGCTCGAACGCGCTGTTTGGCGTGATCAACGTCATCACCAAGGCCGGCAGTGCCATGAGCGGGCCGCAAGCCGGGTTTTCGGTCGGCAGCAAGGGCGAACGGCGCGGCCGCGCCAGCTATGGCTACCATGCCCAGGATGGCACCGATGTGCTGTTTTCCGTCAACGCCTCGCGTCGCCGCGGCGACGCCTTGTACGCGGCGGAATTCGATACGCCGTCGCAAAACAACGGCCTGGCCGAGGGCCTCGACTACCAGCGCACGCACGGCGCGTTCTTCAAGGCCAGCCACGGCGGCTGGGCCTTCAGCAGCGGCTACATCGACCGCGTGAAAGGCGTGCCGACCGCTTCCTTCGGCGCCGTTTTTAATGCCCCCAACTACACGCGCGATACGCAAAGCTTTGCCAGCCTGTCCTACAACATGACCGCCAGCGAGCATGTATCGCTGACCAGCCGCGTGGACTGGGGACGCGCCGAATACACCGGTGTGGGCTGGTATCCGGACCAGCAGGGCCAGCCCCGCCAGAACGTCGATGGCGATCACGCCGCGTGGTATGCGCTCAACCTCAACGCCACCCTGACCGGCCTCCGCGACCACCGGCTGGTGATCGGGCTCGACGCCCGCCGCAATGCCCGCCGCGACCAATTCAACTTTGACCTCGACCCGCGCGAGTTGCGGCTGGACGACCGCCGCCACGACAGCCGCGCCGGCGCCTATCTGGAAGACGAGCTGCGGCTGACCAGCGCACTCATCCTCAACGCCGGCCTGCGCTATGACCACGACAGCATTTCCGGCAAGCGCTTCAGTCCGCGCACGGCGCTGGTCTGGCAGGCCAGCGCCATCGACACCCTCAAGCTGATCTACGGCACCGCCTACCGCTCGCCCAACGCCTACGAACTCTACTACGCGGTGGGCGAGGGCGAAGGCGGCCAGGCCGCCAACCCGCGCCTGCGCGCAGAAGAAATCTCCACGCACGAGCTGGTGTGGGAGCGCCAGCCGGACGCCTACAGCAAGGTCACGGTGGCGGCTTACCATTACCGCCTCTCCGGCCTGATCACCCAGATCGTCCGCGCCGACGGCCTGCTGATGTTCGACAACACCGAGCGGGCCTCGGCCAACGGCATCGAGCTGTCCGCCGAGCGCATGTTTGCCGGCGGCACCCGGCTGCGCGCCAACTATGCCTGGCAGCGCGCGCGCGATGGCGACGGGGCGGGGCTGGTTAATTCGCCGCGCCACCTGGCCAAGCTCAACGCCACCACGCCGCTGGGCGCGGCCCTGCGGCTGGGCATCGAAGGCCGGTGCATGTCGCGCCGCCTGACCGAGCAAGCCACCGCCGCCGGCTACTGCGGCTGGAACCTGACCGTGTTGCCGGCGCGCCGCCGCACGGCCGGGCTGGACTGGTCGGTCAGCCTCTTCAACACCGGCAACCAGCGCTATGCCGACCCGGCCGGGCCGGCTTTCGTGCAGCAGACGATCCCGCGCGAAGGGCGCACCGTGGTCGCCAAGATCGGCTATGCGTTCTGACTTCAGGCCCAGCGGAGCCAGGCTGCGGTGCGGCGTCGCGCTGGCCGTGCTGGCGCTGGTCCCGGCCCTGGCGCGTTATGCCTGCGCCCAGTCGGACGACGCCGCGCTGAAGGCCGCCTATGTCTACAATATCGCGCAGTTCACCAGCTGGCCGGCCGCCGCGCCGGCCGCGCGCCCGCTGACCGTATGCGTCAGCGGCGGCCATGCGCTAGGGCAGAGCTTGCGCAAGCTGCAGGGCAAGCCGGTGAGCGGGCGGCCGCTGGCCGTGCTCGAAGCCGGCCCCGGCGTGCAATGCGACGTGGCCGTGCTGCGCGGCGGCGGCCCCCGGCCCGCCGAACTGGGCAATGGCATCCTGGCCATCGTCGACGAGCCCAAGAACGGTTACGCCGGCGCGGTGGCCCTGATCGAGGAGGACCAGCACTTGCGCTTTGATATCGATACGGCAGAGGCGGCACGGGCCGGCCTGCACTTCAGCTCGCGCCTGCTGCGGCTGGCAAGGAATGTCCGATGACCCGCACGCCCGCCCCCAGGCCGGTGCCGATCGCCAGCGCCCTCGGCACCAGCCAGCTGATTGCGGCGGTGGCCGCACTGGTGATCACCGGCGCGGTGCTGATCGCTTACCAGTTGCTCGACATGCGCCACGCGCTGACCGAGGGCGCGCGCGTGCAGGCCGCCATCGTGGCCGACAGCGTGACCGCGCCGTTGATGTTTGGCGACCGCGAGGCCGCCCGCGACGTGCTGCGCGCGTTCCGCTACGCACCCGGCCTGCGCGCGATCGGCGTCTACGACCAACATGGCCAGCTGTTCGCCGAATTTTCCTATCCGGACAGCCAATTGCCGGCGCGCCAGCCGGACGCCGGCGACAGCCCGGACGACGTGGTGACCGTCACCGAGACCGTGCGCCACCGCAACACCGTGCTGGGCCAGACCGTGCTGCGGACCGGCACCAGCCAGCTGCGCACCGCCATGCTGCGCTACCTCGGCCTGCTGGCGGTGGCCTCGTTGCTGGCCATGCTGGTGGTAACGGTGCTCAGCCGCAAGACGCGCGCGCGCGTGGCCGCCGCCGAGCGCAAGCTCGAGTACATGGCGCACACCGACCACGTCACCGGGCTGCCCAACCGCCATTCCACCTATGCGCGGCTGGCGGTCGACCTCGAGCGCGCGCGGGCCCAGGGGCAGCAACTGGCGCTGCTGCTGGTCGACCTCGACAACTTCAAGGTGGTCAACGACACCGCCGGCCACGCGGCCGGCGACGAATTGCTCACGCAAGTGGCGGCGGCCTTGCTGGGTGCGGTGCGCGCGACCGACCTGCTGGGCCGCATCGGCGGCGACGAGTTTGCCATCATCGCCTGGCCGGTGGCCGACCGCGCCGCCGCGCTGGCGATGGCGTCCCAGGTCACGCAGGCGCTGCGGCGGCCGTTCCAGCTGGAATCGGGCGAATTCTTTGCCACCGCCAGTGTCGGCCTGTGCCTGTATCCGGACGACGCCCACAGCATGAGCGAACTGGTAAGCAGCGCCGACACCGCGCTGTACCACGCCAAGCACGGTGGTCGCAACCGTCTGGCCGAGTTCGTGCCAGCCATGACCGTCGCCGCCCAGCGCCGTGCCGCGCTCGAGCGCGAGCTGCGCCATGCCGTCGACCAGCAGCAACTGACGCTGCACTACCAGCCGCAGTTTGATTGCACCAGCGGCGCGCTGGTCGGGGTGGAAACGCTGCTGCGCTGGAACCATCCCGAGCACGGGCTGGTGTCGCCCGCCGAGTTCATCCCGATCGCCGAGGACAGCGGCTTGATCGTGCAGCTCGGCAGCTGGGTGCTGCACCGCGCCTGCCACGAGGTGATGGCGTGGGACCAGGCCGGGGCGCCGCCGCTGACCCTGGCCGTGAACATGTCGGCGCGCCAGCTGCGCGAGCCGGGCTTCATCGACGACGTGATGCGTGCGCTGGCCCTGAGCGGGCTGCCCCCCGAGCGGCTCGAGCTGGAACTGACCGAAAGCGTGCTGATGGAGGACGTCGCCGGCGCGGTGGCCTTCATGCAGGCGGTGCGGGCGCTCGGCGTTGGGCTGTCCATCGACGATTTCGGCACCGGCTATTCCTCGCTGGCCTACCTGCAAAGCTTCCCGATCAACCAGCTCAAGGTCGACCGCAGCTTCGTGCAACTGCTGCCACACAGCGGCGAGACCGTGATCCACGCCATCCTGGCGCTGGCGCACGGCTTTGGCTTGACGGTGGTGGCGGAAGGCGTGGAAGACCAGGCGCAGCTGGACTGGCTGCGCGCGGCCGGTTGCGAAATGGCGCAAGGCTTCCTGCTCGGCAGGCCGATGCCGCCGCAGGACTTTGCCGCGCGCTACCTGGCGCTGCCGGCGGCCGGTTAAGGAAATTCCCGGCGGCATGGCGGAGTTGGCTATACTCGCCGCCATGATAACCATCCCAGCCCCTCCCGCCCGCATCCGTGGCCGCCAGATCCTGACCCTGACGCTGCTGGTGGTCGGCGGCGTCATCAATTACCTCGACCGCGCCACGCTGGCGGTGGCCAATGAATTCATCCGCGCCGATCTCGGCCTGACGCTAGGCCAGATGGGCTTGCTGCTATCGGCGTTTTCGTGGAGTTATGCACTGTGCCAGCTGCCGGTGGGCGCGCTGGTCGACAAGATCGGCCCGCGCTGGCTGCTCGGCATCGGGCTGCTGGTGTGGTCGCTGGCGCAGGCGGCCGGCGGACTGGCCTCGGGCTTCGGCTACTTCGTGCTGGCGCGCATCGCGCTGGGCATCGGCGAAGCGCCGCATTTCCCGTCGGCGGCGCGCGCCGTCAGCAACTGGTTCCCGCCGCGCGCGCGCGGCACGCCAACCGGCATCTTCAATTCGGCCTCGCCGCTGGGCATGGCGCTGGCGCCGCTGTGCCTGCCGCCGCTGATCCTGGCCACCAGCTGGCACTGGGCCTTCTTCGTCACCGGCGCGCTCGGGCTGGTGGTGGCGCTGGTGTGGGTCAGCTTGTATCGCGATCCGGTCCCGGCCCAGCTGGACGCCGAAGAACGCGCCTACCTTGAAATCGCCGAGACCGGCGCCGCCGCCCCCAAGACCAGCGCCGCCGCCTGGGGCGCGCTGTTCCGCCATCGGGCAACGTGGGGCATGATGCTGGGCTTCTTTGGTTCGGTCTATCTGAACTGGGTCTACCTGACCTGGCTGCCGGGCTACCTGCGCACCGAGCGCCATATGGACCTGGCCTACGCCGGCGTGGCGGCGTCGATTCCCTTCCTGTGCGGCTTCGCTGGCGCGCTGGTGGCCGGCTGGGCCTCCGACCGGGTGGTGAAGGCGGCCACCTCGCCGATCTCCGGCCGCCGCAACGCGGTGGTGGCCACCATGCTGGGCATGGTCGCGTTCACCATCCCGGCGGCGCTGGTGGAGAGCAATGTGGTGGCCGTGGCCTGCATCTCGATGGTGATCTTCCTGGCCAACGCCTCGTCGGCCTGCGCGTGGTCGCTGGCGACGGTGGCGGCGCCGCGCAGCCACATCGCCTCGCTGGGTGCGATCCAGAACTTCGGCGGCTTCCTCGGCGGCGCGCTGGCGCCGGTGCTGACCGGCTATATCGCGCAGGGCTGGTCGTTCGTGCCGGCCCTGCTGACCGGCGCCGGCATCGCCTTCGCCGGCGCAATGGCCTACCACTTCCTGGTCACCAAACCGATCCCCGAATAGCGCCCTGAAACCTACTGACATTCAGGCAGCTTTGGATACCATCGACAAATCGGAATCATTGGGTGCGGAACTGAACGAGTCCCAGCAGGAATAAAGCCCCTGTTCTGCATACACACTTGCGCCTTCACAACGGTATCCACCGTGACTTCAGTCGTATTGCTCCCCAAGGGCTGGGGGTAAGCGCATTCATACATTACAGGCAACGCGATACGCTGATTCTCCCCAACCTGCCGGAAATCCAGGGATGAATCAGCCCTACGCCAAGTGATGCGGTCAGACTCCGTAAAATGCGATTCACTTTGCGAAAACCGCGCAAACCCCGCGTCGCCATAAAAAGGCAGCGCTTTTAGCTGATCAAGGCTTACGGGATAGCCTTGTTTCTTCTCAACGCAAGCCGGCAAGGCAAGATCCTGCTCATAGTTTCTGGAGCATAGACCTTTCCAGCCATCAGGGTGTCGATAGCCTTGAGAGAACATACAATTTTCATGGCTTGCGAGATCATTCAGCGTTTCATCACGATCGGTTATGAAGACATTACGGTACCCGCATGCCAGCATCGAGCGTTTTACATCATCGCCCGACGCGCCTGCGCGCACGTAACTTTCAAAAGCAGGCGGTGGAGGTTTAAAACCTCTGAAACTGCAAGCGGACAAAACCACTAGAGCAAATGCGCCGGCGACACCCCTGAAATGCGCCATGTTTTACTCCACGGTTACCGACTTCGCCAGATTGCGCGGCTTGTCGACGTCGGTGCCGCGCGCCAGGGCGGCGTGGTAGGCCAGCAGCTGCAGCGAGACGACGTGCAGGATCGGCGACAGCAGGCCGTAGTGTTCCGGCAGGCGGATCACGTGCACGCCTTCGCCCGAGGTAATGCGCGAGTCGACGTCGGCAAACACGTACAGCTGGCCGCCGCGCGCGCGTACTTCCTGCATATTCGATTTGAGCTTTTCGATCAGCACGTCGTTCGGCGCCACCGTGACCACCGGCATTTCTTCCGTCACCAGCGCCAGCGGGCCGTGCTTCAGCTCGCCCGCAGGATAGGCTTCCGCGTGGATGTAGGAAATCTCTTTGAGCTTGAGCGCGCCTTCCAGCGCGATTGGATAGTGCATGCCGCGACCGAGGAACAGGGCGTTTTCCTTGCGTGCGAAATCTTCGGCCCAGGCGATGATTTGCGGCTCCAGCGCCAGCACCGCCGAGATCGCCACCGGCAGGTGACGCATGGCTTTCAGGTGTTCGGCTTCTTCCGCATCGGTCAGGCGGCCGTTGACTTGCGCCAGCGACAGGGTCAGCAGGAACAGCGCGGCCAGCTGGGTGGTGAAGGCCTTTGTTGACGCCACACCCACTTCGACGCCGGCGCGGGTGACATAGGCCAGTTTGCATTCGCGCACCATCGCGCTGGTGGCGACGTTGCAAATGGTCAGCGTATGTTCCATGCCGAGCGCTCGCGCGTGTTTCAGCGCGGCCAGGGTGTCGGCGGTTTCGCCGCTTTGCGAGATGGTCACCACCAGCGTGTTCGGGTGCGGCACGCTGTCGCGGTAGCGGTATTCGGACGCGATTTCGACGTTGACCGGGATCTTGGCCACCGATTCGATCCAGTACTTGGCGGTCAGGCCCGAGTAGTAGCTGGTGCCGCAAGCCAGGATCAGCACGCGGTCGATCTGCTTGAAGACGTTGTAGGCGCCGTCGCCGAACAGCTCGGGCATGACGCCGGTGACGCCTTCCAGCGTATCGCCGATCACGCGCGGCTGCTCGAAGATTTCTTTCTGCATGTAGTGGCGGTACGGGCCCAGCTCGGCCGCGCCGGTGTGCGCCTGCACGGTTTTCACTTCGCGCTGGACTTGCTTGCCATTGCTGTCGACCACCCAGACGCGGCCCAATTGCAGGTCGACCACGTCGCCTTCTTCAAGGTAAATGATCTGGTCGGTGGTGCCGGCCAGCGCCATCGCGTCCGAGGCGACGAAGTTTTCGCCCTGGCCGATGCCGACGATCAGCGGCGAACCCTGGCGCGCGGCCACCACGCGGTGCGGCTCTTCGCGGCAGAACACGGCGATCGCGTAGGCGCCGGTCAGGCGCTTGACGGCGTGCTGCACGGTGTCGAACAGGTCGCCGTTGTACATGTGGTCGACCAGGTGGGCGATCACTTCGGTGTCGGTCTGGCTCTGGAACACGTAACCGAGCGCGGTCAGTTCGGCGCGCAGTTCGTCGTGGTTTTCGATGATGCCGTTGTGGACCAGCGCGATACGCGCCTGTTCGGTCGATGGCGAGAAGTGCGGATGGGCGTTGTGCGAAGCCGGCGCGCCGTGCGTGGCCCAGCGGGTGTGGGCGATGCCGGTGAAGCCTTGCAGGTGCGCGTCACTGATCTGCTTTTCGAGATCCGCCACACGCGAGGTGCTGCGCGAGCGCTGCAGCTGGCCATCCACATGCAGGGCAACGCCGCAGGAATCGTAACCGCGATATTCCAGGCGTTTCAGGCCTTCCAGCAGGATAGGAGTGATATTGCGTTGCGCTACCGCGCCGACGATGCCGCACATGGGAAACCTCTTCAGTTAAGTCAGAAAGCCATCGTAGAACAGCGCTGATGAAATAAGCTTTCTTAATTTACGCTAAATTGGCATAAAATTTCACCATACCCATCTTGTGAAATATTATTTCTTAAACGCCCTATGGATGAAATAGATCGTCGCATTTTGAATGCGCTGCAAGTTGATGCATCTCAAACCAACGCTGAATTGGCCGCTGCCGTGCACGTTTCACCGCCAACCTGCCTGCGCCGCGTCAAGCATTTGCGCGAAAGCGGGGTGATCCAACGGCAAGTCGCCATCGTGGCGCCCGAAAAAGTCGGGCCCAGTTTGACGGCGCTTGTGGAAATCTCGCTGGATATCCAGGCCGCCGAGCGCATGGCTGAGTTTGAAGCGCTGGTCGCCGGCGAGGCGGCGGTGCTGCAATGCTACCGCGTGGCGCCGGGGCCGGACTTTGTGCTGGTGGTACAGGTCCCCGACATGCCGGCCTACCACGCGCTGGCGCACCGGGTATTCACCAGCCACGCCAACGTCCGCAATGTGAAGGCGTATTTCTCGACTTTCCGCAGCAAGTTCGAGACGCGCATCGCCATTTGAGCCAGGTTATCCCAGGCTTATACAAGTTTATCCCGCCTGTTTTCACAAGGTTAGCCACAAGTTTTTCCACAAGCCTTTTCCGGCGAACTGGGAAAACTTGTACAGACCAACTTATCCCGCAGTTATCCCGACGCTACTCCAGCGCTTTCCCACAGCTTTATGCACAGGCTATTTGGCGAAGAAATAGTTATCCGCTACTTATTCAGCCTTACCCAGCACTTATCCAGCACTTACCCAGCCACTTACTCACAAAGTTATACACATTTGCCGGGTTTACTGGCAGCAGGTGCTGAAATTGCAGCACGCTAGATATTTCATAGCTGTATGAATTATTTGTCCACGCGTTGTCCTGCGCTTGCCAAGCGCTTACGCACAAGTTTATCCACAAAAAAAATGGCGCCCGCAGGCGCCATTCCAGTGGAAAACTTCTCGCTTACTTTTTGACTTTGACAGGACGGGTCCAGTTGTCGATGGTGACCTGGCGCGGACGCGATACCGTCAGCTTGCCAGCTGGTGCATCCTTGGTCAGGGTGGTGCCGGCGCCCAGCGTCGCGCCCTTGCCGACCGTGACCGGGGCCACCAGCTGGCTGTCGCTGCCGATGAAGGCGTCGTCTTCGATCACGGTGCGGAATTTGTTGGCGCCGTCGTAGTTGCAGGTGATAACGCCAGCGCCGACATTGACGCGCGAGCCGATGGTGGCGTCGCCGATGTAGGCCAGGTGATTGGCCTTGCTGTGCGCGGCCACCTGGCCGTTCTTGATCTCGACGAAGTTACCCACATGCACATCCTCGGCCAGCACGGTGCCCGGACGCAGGCGCGCATATGGCCCGATGATGGACACTTCGCCCACCACCGCCTCTTCGATGTGGCAGAACGGCTTGATCTGCGCGCCGGCCAGGATGCGGGCGTTGACGATCACGCTGTGTGCGCCGATGTGCACGCCTTCGCCCAGCTCAACCTTGCCTTCAAACACGCAGCCGACGTCGATGGTGACGTCGCTACCACAGACCAGCTCACCGCGCACGTCGATGCGAGCCGGGTCCAGCAGCGTCACGCCTTGTTCCAGCAGCTGGTTGGCGATGTTGCGCTGGTGGATGCGTTCCAGCTCGGCCAACTGCACCTTGCTGTTGACGCCGGCCACTTCCCACACCGCCGACGGCTGGGCCGACACCACAGGCACGCCATCCGCCACGGCCAGCGCGACGATGTCAGTCAGGTAGTACTCGCCCTGGGCATTTTCATTCTTAATGGCGCCCAGCCACTGTTTCAGGCGCTTGGTCGGCGCGACCATGATGCCGCTGTTGATTTCCTTGATGGCGCGTTCAGCCTCATTGGCATCTTTTTGCTCGACGATGCGCACTATGTGGCCGTTCTCACGCACGATGCGGCCCAAACCGGTAGGATCGTCCTGTACCACCGTCAGGATGCCCAGCTTGTCGTTGCCGGCGGCGTCGATCAGCGCTTGCAGCGAGGCGGCAGTGGTCAGCGGCACGTCGCCGTAGAGAATCAAGGTAGGGACGTTGTCATCCAGCTCCGGCAGGCCCTGCATCACGGCGTGGCCGGTGCCCAGTTGCTGTTCCTGCAGCGCGGTGGCGACCGGCGCCGGCTGCTTGGCCAGCAAGGCCTGGACAGCCGCAGCGCCGTGACCGTAAATCACGCATAATCGGCCGGCGGACAGGCTGCGCGCGGTATCGAGCACGTGCTGCAGCAGCGGCTTGCCAGCCAACGGATGTAAAACTTTCGGCAGTGCGGATTGCATGCGCTTGCCCATGCCGGCGGCGAGGATAACGACGTTCATAGAGGTGCCAAATCGAGTGAGTGTGTAAATGCAAAAGTCTAACATGCCCCCAGTCGGCCGCCGGACGCTATACGGCCTGTTCCTGATCATGCTCATGACCGTGCTGGCCGGCTGCAGTTCGCTGCGCCTGGCCTACAACAATGGCGACACGCTGCTGTACTGGTGGATCGACGGCTATGTCGACCTGAACAGCGATCAAAAAGACTGGGTCAGGAAGGATATCGATGAGCTGTTCCGCTGGCACCGCAAGACCCAGCTGCGCGACTACATGCAAATCCTGCAGACGGCGCAGCGCCAGTTGGCCGCCGGGCCCACTGCAGCCGACCTGCACAACGACTACGACGAAATCAAGGACCGTACCGAGCTGCTGCTGTTCAAGGCGCTGCCGGAACTGGCCGACCTGGCGCGCTCATTGCAGCCAGACCAGATCGCCACCTTGGAACGCAAGTTTGCTGCCAACACTGCCGAGTTCCGCAAAAAGAATATGCGCGGCGACAGGGAAGCGCAGCAAAAGTTCCGCTATCAGAAATCGATGGAGCAGTTCGAGCTGTGGTTCGGCAACTTCACCAGCGAGCAGGAAGCGCAGATCCGCAAGGCGTCCGACGCGCGGCCGCTGGACAATGCGTTGTGGCTGGACGAACGCCAGCGACGCCAGAAGATGATCCTGACGGCGGTGCGCAAGGTGCAGCAGGACAAACTCAGCAAGGACGCCACCATCGCGCTGCTGCACACACTGATCAAGGACAGCTTTGACCGCATGGACCAGCCGTCCGAGCGCAAGGCGTTTTTCGATGCCGCAGAGGAAGGCAATGTGCAGCTGATCCTGACCGTGATCCAGCTGGCCACGCCGGCCCAGAAAGCCCACGCGAACAAACGCATGCAGGGCTGGATCGACGACCTCAAGCAACTGGCGGCCGAGCAGCGCTAAGGTCTGCTGTGGTATGATTCTCCTTTGAATCAATGACTTAGATCATCGCCACATGCCGAAGAAGCCCGCCAGCAAGCCTGCCAAACCCGCCAAAGTTCCGGTCCACGGTCCTCAGCATTCCAACCAGGTACGCATCATCGGCGGCCAGTGGAAGCGCACGCCGCTGCCGGTGCTGAGCGCGCTTGGCCTGCGCCCGACTCCGGACCGCGTACGCGAGACGGTGTTTAACTGGATCAACCACCAGCGCGACGGCTACTGGGCCGACCTGCAGGTGCTGGACTTGTTCGCCGGCAGCGGCGCGCTCGGTTTCGAGGCTGCCAGCCGTGGCGCGCAGTCGGTCATCATGATCGACAGCAACACCCAAGTCACGCGCCAGCTGGACGAGATCAAAACCAAGCTCAAAGCCGACAACGTCACCATCACGCGCGGCGATGCGCTGGCGGCGGCGCAATCGGCGGCCCTGCGCGGCCAGAAATTCGACCTGGTTTTCCTCGATCCACCGTACCAGCAGACTTTTTTGGAGCGCGCCCTGCCGCTGTGCAGCAAACTGTTGAAAGAGGGCGGACTGGTATATGCTGAATCTGGACTGTCGCTGGAATTCGCCGAGGGCGAAGCCCCTGAATGGATGGCAAATTGGGAAATCCTCCGGGCCGACAAGGCCGGGATGGTGTTCTATCATTTAATAAAATATCAAGCGTAATTGCAGTTAAAACAGCGCCAAATGAAGGCAAATGTCATTTTTAGGGCATAATGCGCGTTCTATATTGGTGCACTGCAGGGAGCCGCAATGGTAGTAGCTGTTTATCCGGGTACGTTCGATCCGCTGACCCGTGGTCACGAGGACCTGGTGCGTCGCGCATCGGGCTTGTTCGACACGCTGGTGGTCGGCGTGGCGGATAGCAAGAACAAGAAGCCATTCTTTTCGCTCGATGAACGGCTGGAAATTGCCAATGAAGTGCTGGGCCACTACCCAAATGTGCGGGTCGAAAGCTTTTCCGGCCTGCTGAAGGACTTCGTGCGCGAGCACGACGCCCGCGTGATCGTGCGCGGCCTGCGCGCCGTGTCCGACTTTGAGTACGAGTTCCAGATGGCGGGCATGAACCGCTACCTGCTGCCGGACGTCGAAACCATGTTCCTGACGCCGTCCGACCAGTATCAATTCATCTCCGGCACCATCGTGCGCGAAATCGCCATGCTGGGTGGGGATGTGTCCAAGTTTGTGTTCCCATCGGTCGACCGTTGGCTGCAAAAGAAAATTGCTGCCACCCAAGCCGAATAAGCGAGTTCTGTCATGGCCTTAATGATTACCGACGACTGCATCAATTGCGACGTGTGCGAGCCCGAGTGCCCGAACGACGCGATCTACATGGGCGCGGAAATTTACGAAATCAATCCGGACAAGTGCACTGAGTGCGTCGGCCACTTCGACGAGCCGCAGTGCCAGCAAGTGTGCCCGGTCAGCTGCATTCCGTTCCACCCGGAACACCGCGAAACCAAAGACCAGCTGTTCGCCAAGTTCGAACTGCTGCAGGCCGCCAAGGCCTGACGAGCCAAAACCGCGCAAAAAAGCATGACCGTGCGGCCAACTGCGCCGCACCGTCTCCGCAGTGGTATAGTCGACAGACTTCTAACCCGGAGACATTCATGAACCGTAGAACTACCCTGCGTACCCTCGTGGCGGCCGCCCTGCTGGCCGCCGTGCCTGCGTTTGCCGCCGTTGAGGTGGCTGGCGTCAAATTCGACGACAGCATCACCCTGGCCGGCCAGCCGCTCAAGCTGAACGGCGCCGGCATCCGCACCAAGGTCATCTTCAAGGTCTACGCCGCCGGTCTCTACCTGACCGAAAAGAAAACTACCGTGCCGGACGTGCTGGCGGTGGCCGGTCCGCGCCGGGTGGCCATCACCATGCTGCGCGAAGTCAGCTCGGACGATTTCGGCAAGGCCTTCCTGGACGGCCTGAATGCCAACACCAGCAAGGAAGAGCGCAACAAGATCCTGCCGCAAATCACCAAGTTCGGCGAAGTGTTCGCACAGACGCCGGCCCTGAAAAAAGGCGACCAGCTGTCGCTGGACTGGACCCCGAACGAGGGCACCCAGTGCTATCTGAACGGTAAAAAACTCGGGGAATTGATGCCGGACGTGGCGTTCTACAACGCCGTGCTGCGTATCTGGCTGGGTGATAAGCCGGTCGATAGTTCCTTGAAGCCGGCTTTGCTTGGGGAGAAGTGAAGCGAGGTTGATGGTGCAGCGCGGTAGCAGTGACCGCGCCTAATTTTTAAGCACGCGAAGCCATTGCGCGCAGTTCGGCGGCGTGGCTCGGGTCGCACTCGCTACGGTTCAACATGCGCTTGAGCAGCATGGCGTCGCGCATCTGGCGGCGCTGCAAGCGTTCCTCTTTGCTCAACTTTGGCTTAACGACCAGCACCGCCGCACGCAGGCAGCCGCGCAGCAGCGGCTGGAACAGCACCAGCAAACCGCCGCTCACAGCGATAACCAGCGCCAGCTTGATTGCGGCGAACAATGAAAAATCTTGCATTACAGAAATCGCGATGGACATAGTTTAAGCGTAGCTTTAGAATCTGACGTAACTATAGTGCGGCGCAACATAAGTATCCAATTCTCTTTCTCCATAACAATTATTCGTTTGGTGAATGGACTGTGCTATCGTTATTTCTCCAACACCACTTCCCTTGAGCCGCTATGAGCTTCCTGACGCTGGACCTGAATTTGCTGCGCGTTTTCGACGCCGTGATGACAGAGCAAAATCTGACACGCGCCGCCGGCCATCTGGCCATGACCCAGCCGGCCGTTTCCAACGCCATCAAGCGGCTGCGCGAAAGTCTCGGGGATGAACTGCTGATCCGCACCGCCTACGGCGTCAAGCCGACCCCGCGCGCCGAATCGCTGTGGCCGTCCGTGCGCAGCGCGCTGGCCAGCCTGGAAGCGGCGGTGGCGCCGGAAACCTTCGACGTCTCGGCCGCCCACGCCACCTTCCGGATGGCGATGGCCGATGCAACCGCTGCCATGTGGCTGCCGTCGCTGATGCGCTCGATCGAGAGCGAGGCGCCGGGCGTCAACGTGCGCATGGTGCCGCTGACCACGCGCGAGCCGCGCCCGATGCTGCTGCGCGGCGACATCGATCTGGCGGTGGGTTTCTTCCCCGGCGTGGCGGCCCAGCTGTCGTACGAAACCGGTTCGCCGATCCGCCATGAGCGTTTGTATTCGGGTAAATATGTGTGCGTGATGCGGCGCGACCATCCGCTGTCCAAGGTCGAATTGAACCTGGAAAACTACTGCGATGCCAACCACCTGCTGGTGAGTTTCTCGGGCCGCGCCCACGGCCTGGTCGACGAGGCGCTGGCCCAGCTGCAGCGCGAGCGCCGCATCCTGCTGACGGTGAACCAGTTCTTTACCGCCGGCCGCGTGGTGGCCAACTCGGATTTGATTACGGTGCTGCCGCGCCACCTGATCGCAGCGACCGGCATGACCGATGCGCTGATCCACAAGGAATTGCCGTTCCAGCTGCCGGCGGTCCACCTGGACATGCTGTGGCACGAACGCGATGCGCGCAGCCCGGCCCACAAGTGGCTGCGCATGCACCTCGAGAAAATGAACTCGGTCACCCAGAGCCGCGTCGCCAATCCACCGACGCCGCCGGCTTCCACCCGCTAACTCGTCAAACTATTTGCTGCTGGAGCGGTAACCGATACGGAAACCGCCCCAGTGTCTGCCGTCCACATAAATCGGCGCCGACAGGTCATGCATGACCTCGCCCGTATCGCGCTTGTACGTCTGTAGCAGGAACGGCTTGGTGTTCGAGCCGCAGCGCTTGCCGGTGCGATCGCTGAAAATCCGCTTGGTGCGGTTGTTGACGATATCGACGTCATAGTTCCCGGTCAGCGGCTGGGAAAACTTCTTGTTGTGGGTGGGGAAATAGCCGTTGTTATCCACAGCACCGGCGTAAGCCAGCTGCGGCATGGCTTGCAGCAAGCCTTCCTGCAGCGGCGGCAGCACGCGGTCGGTGAAATCATCGAAGCGGGTCTTGTGCTTGGGTGGATCGGTGTTCGGGATCGGCGTGTACTGGCGGTCCCACAGCGCCTCGCGCGTGATCTTGCCGCTGGCGATGGCTTGCTCGAAAATCTTGCCCACTTCCGCCGCCGCACGCTGCGCCGCCAGGCGGATTTCATCGTGCGAACTCTCGATATCTGACTCGCCCAGCGCGCCGGTAATCACTTCCGCCCGTTCCGCCAGCGCCATCGCCGAGCTAGCGGCGCGCGGCAATTCCTTCTCGGTGGATAACAGGCTGTCGCGGATGCTGGCGATGGCATGGGCGATTTCCTCGGTGGTGGCCACGTGCTCGCGCGAGGCCCGGGCGATTTCGCCGATCTGGTCCTCCGATTCGCTCGACGAACGCTCGATATTGCCCAGCAACCCGTGCACGGTTTCCACGTTGCCAGCCGCCTCGCTGACCTTGACCGCCAGCGAACTCATGCCGTTGGCCGCTTTCTCCGCCTGCTGGTTAATCTCGCGCACCATCGTGCTGATCTCGTCGGTGGCTTCCTTGGTGCGCAGCGCCAGCTGGCGCACTTCGCTGGCGACCACGGCAAAGCCACGGCCTTGTTCACCCGCGCGCGCCGCTTCGATCGCGGCATTCAGCGCCAGCAGGTTGGTGCGGGCCGAGATTTCGCTGATGGCCTCGGTGAAGCCATAGATTTTGCGGGAGTTAGTTTGCAACGCCGCCATCACGGCGGCGGCAGTTTGCGCATCTTCGCGCGCAGTGCGGATGCGCTGCAGGCCGCTGTCGGCCTCGGTGCGGCCCGCCACGGTTTCGCCGCGCACCTGGGCAGCAATTTTAGCGGCCCGTTCGGCATTGGCGGCGATGCGCTCGGTGGCGTCGGCGTTCTGGCTGGAGCTGTGGACAATATTGCCGGCAGTGCCGACGTCCAGCTCGATTTTCTTTTTGACCGAATCGACGAAGTACGAGGTTTCCGCCGCGCCGATCATGATGGCGTCGATTTCCGCGCCCACGGTATGGGCGAAGTGGCGCACGCCGCCGTCTTCATTGCCGCCGCGCGCCGCCCACCAGGCCACCGCCGCGCCGCCCAGTGCAGCCGGAATGGCCGCCGTCACCGGGCCGGCTCCCATCAGGTTGAATAAGTAAGCGAGGCAGGTACCGCCAGCCGTCGCACCCAAAATCCACAATCCACGTTGCACCAACTTATGCTGCAAAAGCTTCATCTGTCCCCCGTTATCACAACAGGCGCCTTGGGCGGCTCCACTAATTTATTTCTTTGATGCTATTTTATGGGCAACTTGGTGGTATTCTTCACTTCTTCCATCACGGCGTAGGTGTGTGTCTCGCGCACGCCTTTTTGCAGCAGGGTTTTACCCAGGAATTCGCGGTAGGCAGCCATGTCCTTGACGCGCGCTTTGACCAGATAGTCAAAGCCGCCGGCAACCATGTGGCACTCCAGCACTTCCGGGATCACCTGCACGCTGTGCTTGAAGGCGTCGAACACTTCGGGTGTGGTGCGATCGAGCACGACTTCGATGAAGACGAGCAGGGACACATCGAGCAGCTGCGGATTCAGCTGCGCCGTGTAACCCATGATATACCCGGATTCGTGCAGCTTGCGCACGCGTTCCAGGCAAGCGGCGGGCGACAGATTTACCCGCGCGGCCAGCTCCACATTGGAGATCCGGCCATCGCTCTGCAATTCCATCAAGATTTTTTTGCTGATCTTGTCTAACATTTCCGGGAACTCCCAAATAAATATTATTTGGTTAAATTGTCTCACTAAAAACTATCTATTGCTAGCCCCTCGCATTACCAGAATTAATCCAGAAGAAATCCCTCTACAATCGAATCATTAGCAGTTCACCTGAAATCACGCTCGCCAGCCACGCTGACCGGGCGTGTTTTTGTACGTGGACCGGCTCAAAATAATTCTTCTGAGAGTATCCAATGCAAGCAGCAACCACCTCCGGTTACACCCCGTTCGCCGCCCTCCAGGCGGAAGTCCTGCGCGACCCGATTCCCCTGCGCGCAGCAGTGACGGCGGCCTATCGCAAAGACGAAGTCAGCGCCGTCCAATGGCTGCTCGACCAGCTGAAAAACCATGACGCCGGCAGCATTGAACAAGCCCAGCAACTGGCCCATAAACTGGTCAGCTCGGTGCGTGCGGAACGCACCCGCGCCTCGGGTGTCGATGCGCTGATGCATGAGTTTTCCCTGTCCTCGGACGAGGGTGTGGCACTGATGTGTCTGGCTGAAGCACTGTTGCGTATTCCCGACAATGCCACCGCCGACCGCCTGATTGCCGACAAAATCAGCAAGGGCGACTGGCGCAAGCACCTCGGCGAATCGCCGTCGCTGTTCGTCAATGCCGCCACCTGGGGCCTGCTGATTACCGGCAAACTGGTGTCGACCAGCAGCGAGACCGGCCTCGGCTCGGCGCTGACCAAGCTGATTTCCAAGGGCGGCGAGCCGCTGATCCGCAAGGGCGTGGACCTGGCGATGCGCATGCTGGGCAACCAGTTCGTCACCGGCCAGACCATCGACGAGGCGATCAAGAACGGCCAGGCCAACGAGGCGCGCGGCTACCGTTATTCCTACGACATGCTGGGCGAAGCCGCGCTGACCGAAGCCGACGCCAAGAACTACTACGCCTCCTACGAAACCGCGATTCATGCCATCGGCAAAGCTTCGAACGGCCGTGGCATCCGCAATGGTCCGGGCATTTCGGTGAAATTGTCGGCGCTGCACCCGCGCTACAGCCGCGCCCAGCGCGCCCGCGTGATGGAAGAACTGCTGCCGCGCGTGCGTGAACTGGTGCTGCTGGCCAAGCACTACAACATCGGCCTGAACATCGATGCGGAAGAGGCCGACCGTCTGGAACTGTCGCTGGACCTGATGGAAGCGCTGGCGCACGATCCCGCGCTGGCCGGTTTCGAAGGCATCGGCTTCGTGGTGCAGGCTTACCAGAAACGTTGCCCGTTCGTGATCGATTACCTGATCGACCTGGCCAAGCGCAGCGGCCGCAAGTTCATGGTCCGCCTGGTGAAGGGCGCTTACTGGGATGCGGAAATCAAGCGCGCCCAAGTGGACGGCATGAGCGGCTATCCGGTCTACACCCGCAAGGTCTACACCGACGTGTCGTATCTGGTGTGCGCGCAGAAACTGCTCGGTGCACAAGGCCTGATTTATCCACAATTTGCCACCCACAACGCGCAAACCCTGTCGACCATCTACACCTGGGCCAAGCGCGACGGCGTGACCGACTACGAATTCCAGTGCCTGCACGGCATGGGCGAATCGCTGTACGACCAGGTGGTGGGCAAGGACAACCTCGACAAGCCGTGCCGCATTTACGCGCCAGTCGGCACCCACGAAACGCTGCTGGCGTACCTGGTGCGCCGCCTGCTGGAAAACGGCGCCAACTCGTCGTTCGTGAACCAGATCGTCGATGAAGCCATCCCGATCGAGTCGCTGCTGAAAGACCCGGTCGCCAGCGCACGCGAGCAGGGCGGCCAGCCGCACGCCGGCATTGCCCTGCCGCTGGACATGTTCGGCGCCGAGCGCAAGAACTCGGCCGGCTTCGACCTGGCCAATGAAAACGTGCTGCGCGAGATTTCCGACGCGCTGGCGACACCGCGCAGCTGGCACGCCGCGCCGCTGCTGGCCGGTGAAATCAGCGTCGGCCAGCCGGTGCTGAACGTGACCAACCCGGCGCAACGCAGCGATATCGTCGGCCAGCTGGTGGAAGCCAACGCCGCCGACGTCGAAACCGCGCTGACCAGCGCCAGCAATTTCGCGATGGACTGGCAAACCACCGAGCCATCGATCCGCGCCGCCGCGCTGACCAAGGCCGCCGACCTGTTCGAGTCCAACGCGATGGAACTGATGACGCTGGCCATCCGCGAAGCCGGCAAATCGCTGCCCAACGCCATCGCCGAACTGCGCGAAGCGGTGGACTTCCTGCGCTACTACGCGGCTGAAATCAGCGGGTCGACCAACTCGCTGGCGCTGGGTCCGGTAACGTGCATCAGCCCGTGGAACTTCCCGCTGGCGATCTTCACCGGCCAGGTGGCGGCCTCGCTGGCCGCCGGCAATGTGGTGCTGGCCAAGCCAGCCGAGCAGACCCCGCTGATCGCCCACCGCGCGGTGGAACTGCTGCACCAGGCGGGTATCCCGCGCGCCGCGCTGCAATTCCTGCCGGGCCGTGGCGAAGTGGTCGGCGCCGCGCTGACCGCCGACAGCCGCGTCAAAGGCGTGATCTTTACCGGCTCGACCGAAGTGGCGCAGCTGATCAACCGCACGCTGGCCAAGCGCGCCGTGGCGGAAAACGCCGACATCCCGCTGATCGCCGAAACCGGCGGCCAGAACGCCATGATCGTCGACTCGTCGGCGCTGCCTGAGCAAGTGGTGCAGGATGCGATTTCGTCGGCCTTCGACAGCGCCGGCCAGCGCTGCTCGGCGCTGCGCGTGCTGTTCCTGCAGGAAGATATCGCCGAAAAAACCATCAAAATGCTGAAAGGCGCGATGCTGGAACTGAACGTCGGCACGCCGGACCGCCTGGTGACCGATATCGGCCCGGTGATCGACGCCGAAGCGCAGCAAAACCTGCTGGCCCACATCAACAAGCTGAAAGCGACGGCGGTGGACTACTTCTCGCTGGACCTGCCTGCGAATGTCACCGGCGCCGGCACCTTCGTGCCGCCAACCGTGCTGGAAATCCGCTCGCTGGCCGAACTGACGCAAGAAGTGTTCGGCCCGGTCATGCACGTGATTCGCTACAAGCGCGCCGATCTGCCGAAAGTGGTGGAGCAAATCAACGCCAGCGGCTTCGGCCTGACCTTGGGCGTGCACTCGCGCATCGATGAAACTATCGACTACATCAGCAGCAGCGCGCACGTGGGCAACATCTACATCAACCGCAACATCGTCGGCGCGGTGGTGGGCGTGCAGCCGTTCGGTGGCGAAGGCAAATCCGGCACCGGCCCGAAAGCCGGCGGCCCGCTGTACCTGAAACGCCTGCAACGCGGCGCGATCGCCTTGCCTAAACACGAGCGCGTGAGCACGCCGGCGCTGGATGCGCTGGTTGGATGGGCCAAAACCCACGGCCATCAGCATATTGCCAGCCTCGGCGAGCAATACAGCCGCACCAGCCTGCTGGGCAGCCTCACCACGCTGCCGGGCCCGACCGGCGAACGCAACACGCTGGCGCTGGTGTCCCGTGGCGCCATCGCTTGCGCAGCGGGCACGCTGGGCGGCTTGCTGAACCAGCTGGCGGCAACGCTGGCGACCGGCAATATCGCGCTGGTGCCGGGCGATGTGGCCAAACTACTGCCGGCGGACCTGCCTGCGGCCGTAAAAGACCGCATCCAGACCGTTTCCAGCCTGGAAAACGCCGATTTCCAGATCGCTTTGGTGGAAGACATGCTCTCGGCCAGCTTGCACGCCCCCTTGGCGGCCCGTAAAGGCGCCCTGGTGGGCCTGATCAGCACCGATGAGGACCGTGCCATCCCGCTGTGGCGTTTGCTCGCTGAGCGCGCTCTGTGCGTGAATACGACGGCGGCAGGCGGTAACGCCAGCCTGATGACGCTGCAAGCGTCGTAAAAAGTCGTTGGAAAGCAAAAAGCCGGGTTCTCCCGGCTTTTTTTACGACTTGCAGAAGTTTTGAATCACATCAAACGCGTAGCGCGAGGCTACCGTTTTGATGAAATGCATGAAATCGACGGCCGCGTCATCGTTGGCGTTGTCGGAAATCGTTCGAATCACGGCAAACGGAATGCCAAGCTCGAAACACACTTGCGCCACTGCTGCGCCTTCCATTTCCACGGCCAATAAATCAGGCAATTCCGCTTTCAGCGCCTGAATTTGGCTCAATTTGCCTATAAACTGATCACCGCTGGCAATCAAACCGCGATGCACACGCGTAATTTGCCCAGCAGCGCCAGCTAATCTCTCGGTCAAAGCAACGTCAGTCGCAAAGCGCGACAGGCCAGTCAGCGGGATTTCATGCCTCGGAAACAGTGGACTGGCATCGAAATCATGTTGAAGCAGCGAGTCAGCCACCACGATATCGCCAACCTTAACGTTTTTATCCCCGCTTCCAGCAACGCCCGTGAAGACAATGTGGGTAACTCCGAACTTTTCCACAAGAGTTGCAGCTGTCATTGCCGCTGCAACCTTGCCTATACGCGATAAAACGCACACAGCGTCGATTTCCCAGAGTTTTCCGCTGCTGTACTCCCTCATCCCATAAAAGTGCTTAGAAGGGCTCTCAAGGGCTTCTATCAGCCCCTGCTGTTCTTCAGCCAACGCACTAATGATGCCTAAACGCATGTTTTTCCTTGAATTTTGCGAGCTTGCTTGTGGAGATCAACGGTCTTTTCCACATCGCGTAGCGAAAAAAATGAATTTTAAGGCGTTTTTTGATGGCTAGATGGTTTCCAGACGGCGAGTAGCCGTTTAATTCAATGCTTTTAGTTGTTTACAAAAGGTTTATATAAAAATAGTGGTAATAGTAAACGTGCAAATAGCTGTGGATAAGTCATGTATACGTTTACAAATCATTTGTTTACAGCGTAAACAACACGCTGCATAAGCGCTGTATCAGTTCAGGAACAGTTTCTGGATAAAATAAGTGCCTGTGGTCAAAAGAGACGCTTGGTCACATCTCATCCTGTGGATATCCAGTCACTTATACACAGGCGAGCACTGTTTTTGTAGCTGTTTTTCCAATTCTTCGCCCGAAATCGGTCTGGAGAACAGGTATCCCTGCCCTAAATCGCATCCGGCAGCTGTCAAAGCGGTCAGTTGTTGCTGTGTTTCTATGCCTTCGGCGATGACTTTGATGTCCAACTTGTGTGCCATTGCAATAATCGCCTCACAAATCAACATGCCATCCGTCCCTTGGTGGACAAAAGCCGGGTCGATCTTGATGTAATCGATGGAAAAGCGCTTGAGGAATGCCACGGAACAGTGTCCGGAGCCAAAATCGTCGAGTGAAAGCTGCATATGGGCATGCTGGAAGGCCAGAACGCTGTCGGAATTGTTGTTGGCCGTCTCCAACAGCAGGCTTTCAGTGACCTCGATGATGATGCTGTTCGGACTCAGCCGCAGTTCTTGCAGAAAATTCAGCCATTCCTGGTAATTGCTGCCGTCATCGCGGAACTGCCAGGCCGATTTGTTCACGCTGATTTGGAAACTCGGGGAGCTCAGCGCCTGCAGTTTCTGCACTTCACGCGCCGCTTGACGGAAAACCCAGTCGCCAATGCCGACAATCATGCCGCTGCTTTCGGCAACGCCAATGAATTCGGCTGGGTTCAGCAGCCCACGGCTTGGATGCTGCCAGCGAACCAGCGCCTCTGCCTTGACGATAGCGCCGCTGACCAGGTCGATAATCGGCTGGTACAGGATGCGCAGTTCATCGCGCGCTACCGCGTCGCGCAATTCGGTGACCAGACTCATGCGCTCGCGCGTGGCTTCCTGCATGAAGGGCGCGAAGTAGTTGAAGCGGTTGCGGCCCTGCTGCTTGGCCGCGTACATGGCCTGATCGGCGTTTTTGATTAAAGTTTCAGCATCCTTGCCGTCTTCCGGGTACAAAGTGATGCCGAGGCTGCTTGAAATATGAGCAATGTCTTCGCCCAGCTGGAACGGCGTGCTCATTTTCTTCAGAATTTCCTGCGCTGTGCGGACGACATCGCCGGCATTGCGCAGTTCGCTCAGGATGACAGTGAACTCGTCGCCACCCAATCGCGCTACGGTATCGGTGCTGCGAACCGAACTGGAGAGCCGCGTTGCCACTTCTTTGAGCAGGACATCGCCTTTGTCGTGCCCCAGCGTATCGTTGATTTCCTTGAAATGGTCCAGGTCGACGAACACCAGCGCCATCGGCAGCTGCGAGCGGTCGGTTTTTTTCATTTCCTGGCGTAGATGCTCATGGAACATGCGCCGGTTGGGCAGGCCAGTGAGGGCGTCAAAGTTAGCTTGGCGCCACATCAGTTCTTCAGACGCTTTTTTCTGGGTGATATCGCTGAGCAAAGCGACGTAGCGGAACGGATTTCCCTGCTCATCGTAGACCGTGTTGATCAGCATCGAGACCAGGTATTCCTCGCCATCGCGATTGCGCTGCCACAATTCGCCCTTCCAGTAGCCGGATTTGGTCACGCATTCGAACATGCGGCCGAAAAATTCCTTGTCGTTGCGGCTGGAAGTGAGTTCATAACTGCGATGGCCAACGAGTTCTTTCTCGGTGTAGCCGCTGAGCAGGGAAAATGCCGGGTTCACGGTCAGGATGACGCCGTCGGCATCGGTCACCATCATGCCCTCGCCGCTGTTCTGGAACAGCAGGGCGGTCAGCTTCAGGGATTCTTCGTTGGCCAGCAGTTTTTTTTCCATTTCCCGGCTGGCGGTGTACAAGGCGCGATAGCGCAACTCGCGTTCTTCCTGCCGGGTGTAGGTGCGCAGGGAAAAATGGCCGGCACCCATCATCAGCAACAGCAAAATCGTCAGACCGCCTCCGGCGACCTGGTAATTCCGCAGCAGCAGACGCGCCGATTCGGTGTCGTTGCTGCCGACCACCATGATGAGCGGTAATCCGTCAATCACGCGATAGCTGAAAACCCTTACGACATTGTCGATCCTGCTCAGCGTCTTGTACGTTCCGGAGTTGGCCTGGCGCACATTGTCAAACAGGGCGCTATCGCCGATGTCGCGTCCGAATGCCCGCTCGAACAGCGGTGCGCGGGCGATGATTTTGCCGTTGCCATGTACCAGCGTCATCGAGATGTCGGAATTAAACCGCGAATTTTCAAAGACTTTGACGTAACGCTCGATGCTGAGCGGTGCTACGACGACGCCTAGGAACTCGCCTTTTGCACTTTCCACGCGACGACTGATGAAAAACAGCTTCTGTTTGCTGATTCTGCCGATCGAAGGCTCGCCTATGAACAGCTTGCCTTTGCTGGAATTGTCGACATGCGCTTTGAAATAGTCGCGGTCTGCGTAGGACGTTCCTGTGATGTCGGAACCAGTGGAATTTGCAATCGCATTGCCTTTGGGATCAATGAAGGTGATCCAGTAGTCGCTGTCGAAACTGGATCCGCGTGAAGAAAGCAGGGCAGAAATGGTTTCCGGAGACTGGCTTTGCTTTGCAGGCAAAACTTTGATGGCATTGGCGAAGCCGATCAGCGACAAATCCACCGACTGAATCGAGTAAATCACGTGGGCTTCCATCGCTTTCACGTAATGCTCGGTCTGGGATTGAACGGCGAGTTCGCGTTCGACGTAGGAAGTGTGGAACTGGCTGACCACGACGGCAATGGCAAGGGTTGCCATCAGAAAAAGGCCGGTGATCAAACGTCGCCGAAACCGCAAATATGCAGGCGACCTGGGATTTTTGCGGTAGGAGGACAAAACGGCTCCCGCAGGGACTGTTTGTTTGCAAAGTCAGTATATCGGTTTACTTTAAAGACGTAGATATAAAAATAGTGATAGTTGTTAACACAGACAGGTTTCTGTGGATAAGTGCCCATTTTGGATTAGAATCAGGCGTTTACAGGCTGCATAAGGCGGCGCGTAAACCTTGTATGGGCGAAGAACTGTTTTGGGATAAAAAAAGCCATCCCCAAAATCGCTTTGTTTACTCACATTTGGCACCTGTGGATATCCATATGGTTATCCACAAGGGTAAAGAGGGGAATTGATGACGCTCGCATCCATTTTTCCGCATCCCATCATCCAGGGGCCGACTGCCGGCGGGTTTAACACGCCGGCGCAGGTGGCTGCGGTGTCCAACGCTGGCGCTTTGGGTTCGTTGGCTTGTTGTTTGTTATCGCCGGACACAATCCGCGCGCAGACTGCCCAGATCCGGGCGCTGACTGACCGGCCTTTTTGCCTGAATTTCTTCGCACAGGACACGCCCAAACCAACGGATGCCGAGGTTGAACAGGCCAAAGAGTGGTTGAAACCGTACTGGTCTTCGTTTGGCTGGACCGAATTGCCGACGCCGGCAAAGTGGTGCGAAGATTTCTCGGCGCAGTTTGAAACGCTGCTCGAATTGCGGCCGGCAGTGGCCAGTTTTACCGTGGGCATTCTCAGCGCCCAGCAAATTCAGCGTTTGCATGACGCGGGTATTTTCGTCATTGGCACGATTACGCATGTTGATGAAGCTCTGGCCTGGGAAAACAGTGGCGCCGATGCCGTGGTTGCTTCCGGCGTGGAGTCGGGCGGACATCGCGGCACATTCATTGGTGCACAGGAAGATGCCACGCTGGGTGTGTTTGAGCTGTTACCGGCAGTACTGGCAGCGGTGAAGATTCCGGTGATCGCGGCGGGCGGCATCATGGACGGCGCCGATATCAAGCGCGCTCTGAATGCTGGGGCGCAAGCGGTGCAAATGGGAACGGCGTTCCTGGTAACCGACGAAGCCACCGTCAACCCGGCGTACAAGCAGCGTTTGCTCAACGCTGGGAGTCATCCGACGCGGTTAACTAGAGGGTTTTCCGGTCGCTATGCGCGCGGCCTGGAAAATCGCTTCATGCGCGAAATGGCCCCTATCGAGCGACAACTGCCGCCATATCCTATTCAAAATGCGCTAACTTCGCCAATCCGTGCAGAGGCGGCCAAGCGTGGCGACAGCGAACTGATGTCGCTCTGGTGCGGTACAGGCGTGGCGCGGGCGCGGCCGATGCCGGCGGCGAAACTGGTGGAGACTTTGCTGGCGGAGATCAGCGCACAATAACGGAGGCGGTTTGGAATCAGCAGGAAGCTACGATTACATCATCATAGGCGCAGGCTCGGCTGGCTGCGTATTGGCTAACCGGCTCAGTGCCGACAAGGATAAACAAGTCCTGCTGCTTGAAGCAGGCGGCCGCGACGATTATGTGTGGATCCATATCCCGGTTGGCTATTTGCATTGCATCGATAATCCCCGCACCGACTGGCGCTTCCGTACCGAAGCCGATCCCGGACTCGGCGGCCGCAGCTTGCTCTATCCGCGCGGCAAAGTGCTGGGTGGCAGTTCTTCCATCAACGGCATGATTTACATGCGTGGCCAAGCCAACGATTACGACCGCTGGGCCGCGCTGACCGGCGACGATAGCTGGCGCTGGGAGTCTGTGCTGCCGCTGTTCAGGAAGAGCGAGGATTACCACGGTGGCGCGTCGGAATTCCACGGCGAAGGCGGCCTGTGGCGCGTGGAAAAGCAGCGTTTGTCGTGGCAGATCCTGGACGCTTTCCGTGACGCCGCCGAGCAAACCGGCATCGAGAAAGTCGACGATTTCAATCGCGGCGACAACGCCGGCTGCGGCTATTTTGAAGTCAATCAAAAACGCGGCATCCGCTGGAACACGGCCAAAGCATTTTTAAAACCGGCGTCGCGCCGCCCCAACCTGACCATCATGACCGGCTGCCACGTGGAACGTTTGCAGATTGAAGAGGGCGTTTGCAAGGGCGTGATTTTCACCGGCGGCGGCTCGCAATATTTCGCTATCGCGCACAAAGAAACCCTGTTGGCGGCTGGCGCCGTTGGAAGTCCGCAGATTTTGCAGTGCTCCGGCATCGGGCCGGCGGCGCGTTTGCACGAGCTTGGCATCGCGCCGTTGGTCGACCTGCCGGGTGTGGGTGAAAACCTGCAAGACCATCTGCAACTGCGCATGATCTACAAGCTCGGCAGTAGCGCGCGTACGTTGAACACAATGGCGTCCAGCTGGTTCGGCAAGGCGCGCATCGGCCTCGAGTATGCGCTGTTCCAGAGCGGGCCGATGTCGATGGCGCCGTCGCAATTGGGCGCGTTTGCGCGTTCCAGCGCCAGCGAACAGACGCCGAATTTGCAGTACCACGTGCAGCCGCTGTCGCTGGAAAAATTCGGCGAGCCTTTGCACACCTTCCCTGCTTTCACGGCCAGCGTGTGCAATCTGCGGCCGACCTCGCGCGGCCACGTGCGCATCGCCAGCGCCGATTCGTACGCGCCGCCAAAAATCTCGCCCATGTATTTGAGCACGCCGGAAGACCGCAAGGTCGCGGCCGAAGCGCTCGCGCTGACGCGCAAGATCGTCGCCGCGCCGGCGTTGCAACAGTATGCGCCGGAAGAATACAAGCCGGGCCTGCACTATCGCACCGAGGAAGAGTTGGCCGACGCTGCCGGCGCCATTGGCACCACGATTTTCCATCCGGTCGGCACCTGCAAGATGGGCCGCGCCGACGATCCGAACGCCGTGGTCGACAGCCAGTTGCGCGTGAAAGGCGTGGCCGGCTTGCGCGTTGTGGATGCGTCCGTCATGCCGTTCATCACCTCCGGCAACACCAATTCCCCCACGATCATGATTGCGGAAAAAGCTGCACAACTAATCCGTTCCGTCTGAATTTAGATCAAAAATCAACCGTAGTTATACTGTATTGTTAGCTAATTTGTTACTGTGTATGATCTAGAAAACTTTAGTACTTTGAAAAGAATAACAAGGAGACAGGATGTCCGACGTTATCTTGGAAACAAAGCACTTGACCAAGGAATTCAAGGGTTTTACCGCGGTCAATGATGTGAATCTAAAAGTACAGCGTGGCCACATCCATGCGCTGATCGGTCCCAACGGGGCCGGTAAAACCACATGCTTCAATTTGTTGACCAAGTTCCTGGTCCCCACCTCTGGCCAGATCCTGTTCAACGGCAATGACATTACGTCCGCCCGGCCGGCGCAGATCGCCCGCATGGGCGTGATCCGCTCCTTCCAGATTTCGGCCGTATTCCCGCACCTGACGGTGTTGCAAAATGTCCGCATAGGCTTGCAGCGCCAGCTCGGCAGCAGCTTCTTTTTCTGGCAAAGCGAACGCGCACTGGACAAGCTCAACGACCGCGCCATGCAGCTGCTGGCGGAAGTCGACCTCACCGAATTTGCCGACACCATCACGGTCGATATGCCTTACGGCCGCAAGCGCGCGCTGGAAATCGCCACCACCCTGGCGATGGAACCGGAGCTGATGCTGCTCGACGAACCGACCCAGGGCATGGGCCACGAGGATGTGCATCGTGTGACCGAGCTGATCAAAAAAGTATCGGCCGGCCGCACCATTTTGATGGTCGAACACAATATGAAAGTGGTGTCCGGCATCTGCGACAAAATCTCGGTGCTGCAGCGCGGCGCCATGCTGGCCGAAGGCACCTACGCCGAGGTCTCGACCAACCCGCAAGTGATGGAAGCCTACATGGGCACGGAAGCCGCTGTTCTGGAAGGAGCGCACTGATGACGGCCGCTCTGGAAATCTCCAACCTGCAGGCGTGGTACGGCGAATCGCACATCCTGCACAACGTCAACATGACGGTGCAGCCGGGCGAAGTGGTGACACTGCTCGGCCGCAATGGCGCCGGCCGCACCACCACGCTGCGCGCCATCATGGGCCTGACCGGCGCGCGCAAGGGCTCGATCAAGGTCAACGGCAATGAAGCGATCGGCTTGCAGACGCATAAAATCGCCCACCTCGGCATCGGCTACTGCCCTGAAGAGCGCGGCATTTTTTCTTCACTGTCGACCGAAGAAAATCTGATGCTGCCGCCGCATTTGAATGGTGCGGACAAGGGCATGTCAGTGGCGGAAATTTATGCGATGTTCCCGAATCTGGAAGAGCGCAAGCACAGCCAGGGCACGCGGCTGTCGGGCGGCGAGCAGCAGATGCTGGCGGTGGCGCGCATCCTGCGCACCGGCGCGCGCCTGCTGCTGCTCGATGAAATTTCCGAAGGGCTGGCGCCGGTGATTGTGCAAGGCTTGGCGCGCATGATTACCACGCTGAAATCGAAGGGCTACACCATCGTCATGGTGGAACAGAATTTCCGGTTTGCCGCCCCGCTGGCGGACCGGTTTTATGTGATGGAACACGGTCAGATCGTGGAGACGTTTGTTGCATCTGAATTGAGCGCCAAGATGCCGGTATTGACCGAGCTATTGGGTGTTTAAACCTTGGTAGGGAGACAGATAATGAAAATCAAAGCCATCACCCTCGCAGTAGCCGCTTGCGCGTCGTTCTCGGCCCAGGCACAGATTTCCGGCGACACCATCAAGATCGGTATGATTACCGACATGTCGGGCTTGTACACAGACATCGATGGCGCCGGCGGCGCCGAAGCCGTGAAGATGGCGATCGCCGATGCCGGCGGCAACATCAATGGCAAGAAGATCGAATTCATCTCGGCCGACCATCAGAACAAGGCCGACATCGCCGCCTCCAAGGCGCGCGAATGGTTCGACCAGCAGGGCGTGGACATGCTGATCGGCGGCACCAACTCGGGCGCCAACCTGGCGATGGCCAAGATCGCCGCCGAGAAGAAAAAAGTCTTCATCTCGATCGGTGCCGGCTCGGCCCGTTTGACCAACGAGGAATGCACGCCGTACACGATTCACTACGCTTACGACACCATCGCACTGGCGCGCGGTACCGGCGGCGCGATCGTGAAGCAGGGCGGCAAGAACTGGTACTTCATGACCGCCGACTACGCCTTCGGTGCGTCGCTGGAAAAAGACACGGCGGAAGTGGTGAAGGCGGGCGGCGGCAAGGTGCTCGGCGCGGTCAAGCATCCGCTGTCGGCGTCGGACTTCTCGTCCTTCCTGCTGCAGGCGCAATCGTCGGGTGCGCAGATTCTCGGCCTGGCCAATGCCGGCGGCGATGCGATCAACTCGATCAAGGCCGCCAACGAATTCGGCATCACCAAGAAGATGAAGCTGGCCGGCCTGCTGATCTTCATCAACGACGTGCACTCGCTGGGCCTGAACCTGACGCAGGGCATGTACCTGACCGACGGCTGGTACTGGGACGCCAATCCGGAAACCCGTGAATGGTCGAAGCGTTATTTCTCCAAGATGAAGAAGGAGCCGTCGATGCTGCAGGCTGCCGACTTCTCGGCCGCCAGCAATTACCTGAAAGCGGTGAAGGCGGTCGGCACGGATGACGCTGACAAGGTGATCGCCTATCTGAAAGCTAACAAGATCAACGACATGTTCGCTAAGAATGGCGTGATCCGTCCAGACGGCCGCATGGTGCACGATATGTATTTGATGGAAGTGAAGAAGCAGTCCGAATCGAAATATCCTTGGGACTACTACAAGATCGTCGCCACCATTCCGGGCGACCAGGCTTACGCCACCAAGGCGGAAACCAAGTGCAGCCTGTGGAAATAAACCCGCGTCATTCCGGCGAAGGCCGGAATCCAAGCTAAGCCCACCGGCCAGCGTTCATTGGATTCCGGCCTGCGCCGGAATGACGGTTCCTCCGACAACTGAATTGTGGATTCTCATGGAAATCTTCGGCGTTCCTTTGCCCGCGATGATGAGCCAGCTGCTGCTGGGATTGGTCAACGGCTCGTTCTACGCGATGCTGTCGCTCGGCCTGGCCGTGATCTTCGGCCTGCTCAATGTGATTAACTTTTCCCACGGCGCGCTGTACATGCTGGGCGCGTTCCTGGCGTGGATGGGCATCGAGTACTTCGGCCTCAACTACTGGGCCATGCTGATCCTCGCGCCGCTGCTGGTGGGCGTGTTCGGCGTCATCATCGAGAAGACCATGCTGCGCCATCTGTACAAGCTGGACCACCTGTACGGCCTGCTGCTGACCTTTGGCATCACGCTGCTGGTGGAAGGCGTGCTGCGCTCGTTCTACGGCGTTTCCGGCCAGCCGTTCCAGGTGCCGGAAGCGCTGGCCGGCGCCACCGACCTCGGCTTCATGGTGATGCCGAACTATCGCGCGTGGGTGGTGGTGGCCTCGCTGGCCGTGTGTTTATCCACCTGGTTCGTGATCGAGAAGACCAAGCTGGGCGCTTATCTGCGCGCCGGCACCGAGAATCCCAAGCTGGTGGAAGCGTTCGGCATCAACGTGCCGCTGATGGTGACCCTGACCTATGGCTTTGGCGTCGCTTTGGCGGGCTTTGCAGGCGTTCTGGCGGCTCCAATCATCCAGGTGCAGCCCCTGATGGGTCAGAACCTGATTATCGTCGTATTCGCTGTTGTAGTGATCGGCGGCATGGGGTCGATCATGGGCTCCATCCTGACCGGTCTCGGACTGGGCGTGATCGAGGGCCTGACCAAGGTGTTCTACCCGGAGTTTTCGTCGACGGTGGTGTTCCTGGTGATGGTGGTGGTGCTGCTGCTGCGCCCGGCCGGCCTGTTTGGTAAGGAAAAATGATGAACAAGAAAATCGGCTACCTGATCGCCTTTGCCATTGCTGTCGCCGCGCCGTTCGTGGGCTACCCGGTGTTCCTGTCCAAGCTGCTGTGCTTCGCGCTGTTTGCTTGCGCCTTCAACCTGCTGATCGGTTTTACCGGTTTGCTGTCGTTCGGCCACGCGGCCTTCTTCGGCATGGCCGGCTACGTGGCCGGCAACGCGATGAAGAACTGGGGCTGGCCGATGGAGCTGGGCTTGCTCGCCGGCGTGGTGGCGGGCGCCGCCATCGGGCTGGTGATGGGTGCGCTGGCGATCCGCCGGCAGGGCATCTACTTCTCCATGATCACGCTGGCGCTGGCGCAGATGGTCTACTTCGGCGCGTTGCGGGCAGGGGAGTTCACCGGCGGCGAGGATGGTTTGCAAGGCGTTCCACGTGGACGCTTCCTCGGCGTGGTCGACCTCGCCAATGACACCACGCTGTACTTCGTCATCCTCGGCATCTGCGTGCTGGCCTTCATGCTGATCGTGCGCACCGTGCATTCGCCGTTCGGGCAGGTGCTGAAGGCGATCAAGGAAAACGAACCGCGCGCGATTTCGCTCGGGTACGACGTCGATAAGTACAAGCTGCTAGCCTTCGTGCTGTCGGCTGCGCTGGCGGCATTGGCCGGCGCCAGCAAAACGTTGGTGCTGGGTTTCGAAACCTTGACCGATGTCCATTGGACGATGTCTGGTCTGGTTATCCTGATGACTCTGGTTGGCGGCATGGGCACGCTGTCCGGCCCGATGCTGGGCGCGATCATCATCATCGCGCTGGAAAACAAGCTGGGCGACTGGGGCACGCTGCTGGCCCGCATCTCCGGCATTGAGTGGTTTAACACCATAGGCGAAGCGGTCAACATGGTGGTTGGCCTGATCTTCATTATTTGTGTGCTGTTGTTCCGGCGCGGGATTATCGGCGAGTTCATCGCCCTGGCCGGAAAGAGGAAACCCACGTGAGGACGATATGCAAATTAAAACGGTTGTGCTGGCGCTGGCCGGCATCGCAGTCGCCGCCTGCGGCTCGAACGAACCTAACCAGCAAGAAGATTTAAACATCAAGCCGAGCTACCTCGGCGACATCAGCAGCAAAACCTACGACGGCGTCAGCGACGATTTGCTGACCGCCGGCCTGGGCAAGACCAAACTGGCACTGGCCGCTCCGGCCTACGCCGATCCCGCCAACCCCACCGCCGCCGAACTGCGCCGCAACGCCATCCACGCCAATTACCGGGCGGTGCTGGATATCTCAGCCAACAGCGGCTACGGCACCTTGTACGGCCCCAACGTCGACGCCAAGGGCGTGCCCGGAGCGGGCGAGGGCATGATCGCCGGCACCGAGTACATCGCCTATGCCGACGACGGCAGCGGCAACCAGAACGTGACCTTGATGGTGCAGGTGCCGGCCGGGTTCGACGTGAAAAATCCCTGCATCGTTACCGGCACCTCGAGCGGATCGCGCGGGATTTATGGCGCCATCGGCAGCGCCGGCGAGTGGGGCCTGAAGAACAATTGCGCTGTGGCGTATGCCGACAAGGGCAGTGGCACCGGCTTGTACACTTTCGATGACGATAGCGTGAACTTGCAGAATGGCGTGCGCGCCACGCGCACGGCGGCGGGCAAGAACAGCAGCTTCACGCCGGCGCTGACCGATGCCGAGCGGGCCGCATTCGCTGCCGCCTATCCGGGCCGGGTCGCCTTCAAGCACGCGCACTCGCAGCAGAATCCGGAAAGAGATTGGGGCAAGGTGACCTTGCAGGCGGTGGAGTTCGCCTTCTACGTGCTGAACGAAAAGTACGGCACGCTGGCCAAGGATAACAAGAGCCACCTGATCGCGCTGTCGCCCAAGAACACCATCACCATCGCTTCCAGCATTTCCAACGGCGCCGGCGCGGCCTTGCTGGCGGCGGAGCAGGACAGCAAGGGGCTGATCTCCGGCGTGGCCGCCAGCGAGCCGCAGATCCAGCCGAAGGCGGGCAAGGCGCTGTTCGATTACTCGACCTATGCCGCGCTGTACCAGCCTTGCATCGCCGCTACGGCCGCTGCGCCGGGACGCTGCACGGCGCTGGTCGCCAAGGGCTTGCTCAGTGGCGGCGACCTGACGGCGCAGCAGAATGATGCCAAGGCCAAGCTCAAAGCCTACGGCTGGCTGGCCGATTCCGATGTGCTGCAGGCGGCGCATGCTGGCACCAATATCCTGGTCGCGGCGACCTATGCCTACGCTTACGGCAAGTTCTCCGTGACCGACAAGGTGTGCGGCTTCACGTTCGCACCGACTGATGCGGGTGGTGTGCCGGTGCCGTTCACGGCGGCGCAGAAAGCGTCCAGCTTTGCTACGCAGAACGGGATTATCGGCAGCGTGGTGTATGAGGATTCGGTAGGCGGGGCCAAGGCCTACAACTTCGGCGTCTCGCCGAGCAGCGGCTTGGCGGACCAATCGCTGGATGCTTTCCTGTGCCTGCGCGCGCTGGCGACCGGTGTGGATGCGGTCAGCGGCGCAGCGTTGACCGGCACGCTGGCGGCCCAAAGCGCGCGGGTGAGGGCGGGCATGGCGGAGGTGGCGGCCACCGGCAACCTGCGCGGCAAGCCAGCCATCATCGTGCACGGCCGCAGCGATACCTTGATCCCGGTGAACTTTGCTTCACGTGCGTACGTGGGATTGAATGCGTCGGTGGAGGGCAGTGCGAGCAAGTTGCGCTACATCGAGGTGACCAATGCTAATCACTTCGACTCGTTCAGCAATGTGCTGCCAGCCAATATCGTGCCGCTGCATGTGTACCTGTTCCGGGCGCTGGATGCGATGCTGGCCAGCCTGCGCAGTTCGACCGCGCTGCCGCAGTCGCAAGTGGTGCGGACGATTACGCGGCCGGATAACACCAGCGTGATCAACACCTCCAACCTGCCGCCGATTGTTGCCACGCCAGCGGCCGGTGACGCTATCACGGTCACCGGCGCCACGGTGGCTGTGCCAAACTAAAGCGCCGCTAAGTAGATTGCCCTTGCATCGTCGCGCGTGACGGTGCGAGGGTTATTGCCGAGTAAGCGGGTCTGCAGCATGGCGTCATCTGCCAGCCGGTCCAGATCTGTTTCGGCGATGCCCACCTGCTGCAGCGTGCGTTCTATTCCTGTCACGATAGCGATTTGCTGCATGGCAACAGCCAACGCTTCCGCCCTCGCCTCGATGCTGCCGCTGGCGGCCGGCACCACAATCTCCGCCAATTCCGCGTACAGCCCGGCGGCGTCCGGCGCATTGAAGCGCAGCACATGCGGCAGCACCAGTGAATTCGACAGCCCATGTGGCACGTGAAATATGCCGCCAATCGGATAGGCCAGCGCATGCACCGCCGCCACTGGCGCGTTGGAAAACGCCTGCCCGGCCAGCAGCGCGCCGAGCAGCATGGCCTGCCGTGCCGCCAGGTTGCGGCCATCCTCACACACCGTAATCAGGTTTGTTGACAGTAATCCGAGCGCCTTGCGCGCCAGCCCATCGGACAGCGGATTCTTTTTGTGCTTGCTGGTGTAGGCCTCGATGGCGTGCACCATCGCATCAATGCCGGTGGCGGCAGTCACCGTCGATGGCAGGCCGATGGTCAGCTCTGCATCCAGCAATGCCAAATCCGCATAGAGTTGAGGCGCGACCACGCCCATCTTTGTGGTAGCGCCGGTGGTGACGATGGCGATGTTGGTCACCTCCGATCCCGTCCCGGCGGTAGTGGGAATCTGCACCAGCGGCAGCCGCTTTCCCTTCACATTGCCGATGCCGTAGATGGCGCTGATGGGCTGATCGCTGTCTGCCAGTACGGCAATCAGTTTGGCCACATCCATCGAACTGCCGCCGCCAAGGCCGATCACGATATCGGCGCCGAAGCTCCGTGCCGCTGCCACGGCTTCCAGCACCACCGCCTCGGGGGGATCCGCCATCACCTGTGAATAGATCTCCACAGCTAGCCCTGCCGTCCTCAGGCTGGCGGCTGGCGCATCCACCAGCCCGGTCCGCAGAAAGCCCGGATCGGTCACCAGCAGGGCGCGCCGGGCGTCTGGAAAACGTTGGGCGATGTGCTGGCCCAGGCGTCCTGCGGCACCCAGTTCCGAGACGATGTTAGCCACTGTGCTGAAAACAAAATCGGTCATGACGGCATCCGTTCACGTGTAGATCGCAGCGCCTAGCTTACTCCAAGCCATGCCGCATCCGCATAAGCTTGCGCAGATTTCTTCCGTACAATAGAGCCTTTGCAAGCTGAGAAAGACGGGATCATGGTGGACTTCTGGGTGTTGGGTGCGGCTGCGTTCGGCGCAGGGTTGGTGGATGCGGTGGTGGGTGGAGGAGGGCTGATCCAGCTACCGACCATGTTCACGGTGTTCCCCAACATGGCTCCGGCCACGCTGATCGGCACCAACAAGCTGGCCAGCATCTTCGGCACCAGCGTGGCGGCGGTCAGCTACGCGCGCCGGGTGGCGATTGCCTGGACCGTGGCGACGCCCGCCGCGCTGGCGGCGCTGGTGTTTGCCTTTCTCGGCGCATACACCGTGACCAAGGTTTCGGCCGACTTCATGCGCCTGGCCTTGCCGGTGGTGTTGCTGGCTGTAGCCATTTACACCTTCGCCAAGAAGGACTTTGGCAGCGTCCACGCACCGATCCACTCCGGCGCCAAGGAACAGTCGCTGGCGCTGGTGGTCGGCGCGGCGATCGGTTTCTACGACGGCTTCTTTGGTCCGGGCACCGGCAGCTTCCTGGTATTCCTGTTCGTACGCGTATTCGGCTTCGACTTCCTCGGCGCGTCGGCCGTGGCCAAGATCGTCAACGTGGCATGCAACTTCGCCGCGCTGGTTTGGTTCGGCTACAGCGGCCACCTGATCTGGGAGCTGGGCCTGACAATGGCAGTGTGCCAGATCGCCGGCTCCCTGATCGGTTCGCGTATGGCAATGAAGCACGGCAGCGGTTTCGTGCGCAAGCTGTTCTTGGTAGTGGTGTCTGTACTTATTGTTAAGACCGGTCATGATGCTTGGTTGCGATGGTGATACTGTTTCACGTGGAACATTGATAAAGGGGCACATAAGTGCCCTTTTTTTATTGTTTCACGTGGAACATAAGACCACATTGCCAAGAATATTTTTGCCTAAAAAAGTCGCAGCATCAAAAAAACTCTATAATCTGTTCTTGATCCCTTCGCTTTAAACTTTTCCACCATGTTATTTCCTACGAATTTCGACGTCATCGTTGTCGGCGGTGGACACGCCGGTACCGAGGCCGCCCTTGCTTCCGCCCGTATGGGGCAGAAGACGCTGCTGCTCACCCACAACATTGAGACGCTGGGCCAGATGTCGTGCAACCCATCCATCGGCGGTATCGGCAAAGGCCATTTGGTCAAAGAAGTCGATGCACTGGGCGGCGCTATGGCGATCGCCACCGATGAATCGGGCATCCAGTTCCGCATCCTGAACTCCTCCAAAGGCCCTGCCGTGCGCGCCACTCGTGCCCAGGCCGACCGTATCCTGTACAAGGCCGCAATCCGTTCGCGTCTGGAAAACCAGCCCAACCTGTGGCTGTTCCAGCAGGCTGTGGACGACCTGATGGTGGAGGGCGACCGGGTAGTCGGTGCCGTCACCCAGATCGGCCTGAAGTTTGCCGCGCGCGCCGTGGTGCTGACCGCCGGTACTTTCCTCGACGGGAAGATCCACGTCGGCCTGAACAACTACTCGGGTGGCCGCGCTGGCGATCCTCCAGCCGTGTCGCTGTCGGCGCGCCTGAAAGAATTGAAGCTGCCGCAAGGCCGCCTGAAGACCGGCACGCCGCCGCGCATCGACGGCCGCAGCATCGACTTCTCGCAGATGACCGAGCAGCCGGGCGACCTGGACCCGGTACCAGTGTTCTCGGTGATGGGCAATACGTCCATGCACCCCGAGCAGATGCCATGCTGGGTGACCCACACCAACCAGAAAACCCACGACATTATCCGTGGCGGCCTGGATCGCAGCCCGATGTACACCGGCGTGATCGAGGGTGTCGGCCCGCGTTATTGCCCGTCGATTGAAGACAAGATTCACCGTTTCTCGTCCAAGGAATCGCACCAGATTTTCCTCGAGCCGGAAGGCCTGACGACCCACGAGTTCTATCCAAACGGTATCTCTACCAGCCTGCCATTCGATGTGCAGATCGAGCTGGTGCGTTCGATGAAGGGCCTGGAAAACGCCCATATCATGCGTCCGGGCTATGCCATTGAGTACGATTATTTCGACCCGCGCGGCCTGAAAGCATCGCTGGAAACCAAGGCCATCAATGGCCTGTTCTTCGCCGGGCAGATCAACGGCACCACCGGTTACGAAGAAGCGGCGGCCCAAGGCCTGCTGGCCGGCGTCAACGCCGCGCTGCAAACCCAGGGCAAGGAAGCCTGGACGCCGGCGCGTTCGGAAGCCTACCTGGGCGTGATGGTGGACGATCTCGTTACGCAAGGCGTGATGGAGCCGTACCGCATGTTCACCAGCCGCGCCGAGTATCGCTTGAGCCTGCGTGAAGATAACGCCGACATGCGCCTGACCGAAATCGGCCGCAAGCTGGGCGTGGTTGGCGATGCGCAGTGGGAAGCCTTCGACCGCAAACGCGAGTCGGTGGCCAAGGAACTGGAACGCCTGCGCGCCACCTGGGTGAACCCGCGCATCCTCGAAGCGGCGGAATCGGAACGTGTGATTGGCCAGGCCATCGAACGCGAATATTCGCTGGCTGACCTGCTGCGCCGTCCCGGCGTGGAGTACGACAAGCTGATGACGCTGAAAGGCGTGGACGGCCGCGAGCTGGCCGGTCCGGGTGAAACCGATGCAGCGGTCAAAGAGCAGATCGAAATCCAGCTCAAATATTCGGGCTATATCGATCGCCAGACCAAGGAAGTGGAGCGCCACGAGCACTACGAAAACCTGAAGCTGCCGGAGAACTACAACTATCTGGACATCACCGCGCTGTCGGTGGAAGTGCGCCAGAAGTTGCACGCGCAGCGTCCGGAAACGCTGGGTCAGGCATCGCGTATTTCTGGCGTTACCCCGGCGGCGATTTCGCTGCTGCTGGTGCATTTGAAGAAAGCCGGTTTCGGTGGATTCGTGAATAAAGAAGAGGCAGCATGAAGGTATTCAACCGCGAAGTAGTAGCGGATGTTCTGAAACAAGGCATCAAGCAGCTGCCATTGCAGCTGAGCGAGGAACAGGTAGAAAAGCTGCTGGACTACCTGCACCTGCTGAACAAGTGGAACGCGGTGTACAACCTGACCTCGGTGCGCGATCCGCTGGAAATGGTGAAGCTGCACCTGTTGGACTCGCTGACTGCCGTGCCTGCGTTCAAGGAAGCGGTCAACGTGCTGGACGTGGGAGCAGGGGGCGGCTTGCCGGGCATGGTGCTGGCGATCAGCCGCCCGGACATGAAGGTGTCGATGATCGACACTGTGCACAAAAAGACCGCCTTCCTCAACCAGGTGAAGGCGGAGCTGGAGCTGGGCAATGTGACGGTGTACACCAAGAAGGTGCAGGAGCTGGAAGTGAAGACGAAATTCGACGTCATTACGTCGAGGGCGTTCGCAGACCTGTCCGACTTCGTTAATTGGTCGGGGCACCTGTTGCAAGAGGGCGGGCGATTCATCGCTTTGAAAGGGACGGCGCCAGCGGAGGAGCGGGAGCGACTTCCAGCCCCCTGGAAAGTGCAGAAATTAGAGCCTTTGGCGGTTCCGGGGCTGGACGCAGAGCGCCATCTGGTTTTCATTCAAGCCGAAACTGCATAAACGGTTTATACGGTATAAATGATTTATATCGTATAAATAGTATAAACAATATAAATCGTTTATACCGTTTATATCGTATAAATCTATAGCTTCAACACACGATAAGAAATACATGGCAAAAATTTTTTGCGTAGCAAATCAAAAGGGCGGCGTAGGTAAGACTACCACGACTGTTAACCTCGCCGCCGGTTTGGCAAAACTGGACCAGCGCGTATTGCTGGTCGACCTCGACCCGCAGGGCAACGCCACAATGGGCGCCGGCATCAACAAGGCAGGCTTGCCTGCATCGACCTATGAAGTACTGCTCGGCAGCGCCGACGTTGCCACCGCGCGCCAACGTTCCGAGCCCGGCCACTTTGATGTGCTGCCGTCGAACCGTGAACTGGCCGGCGCCGAAGTCGAGATGGTGGAACTGGACAACCGCGAGCGCCGCCTGAAGGACGCGCTGGCGGCTGTGGATAAAGAGTACGATTTCATTTTGATCGACTGCCCGCCGGCGCTGTCGATGCTGACCCTGAACGGCCTGTGCGCCGCGCACGGCGTGATCATCCCGATGCAGTGCGAGTACTATGCGCTGGAAGGGCTGTCCGATCTGGTCAACACCATCAAGAAGGTGCACGCCAACCTGAACCCGGACCTGAAGATCATCGGCCTGCTGCGCGTGATGTTCGACCCGCGCATGACGCTGTCGCAACAAGTGTCGGCCCAGCTCGAGCAGCACTTCGGCGACAAGGTCTTCAAGACCATCATTCCGCGCAACGTGCGCCTGGCCGAAGCGCCATCGTACGGCGTGCCGGGCGTCACCTTTGATCCGACCTCCAAGGGCGCGCAGGCGTACATCGCCTTCGGCGCCGAGATGGTCAAGCGCATCAAGAAAATGTAAGGCATAGACATGGCAACCAAAAAACTCAAAGGCCTGGGTCGCGGCCTGGAAGCGCTGCTGGGCGGCGACGGCGACATCACCACTCCGGATGCGAACACCCCGTCCGAACTGAACGTCACTCAGATGCAGGCCGGTAAATACCAGCCGCGTACCCGCATGGACGAGGGCGGCCTGCAGGAGCTGGCCGCATCGATCAAGACCCAAGGCATCATGCAGCCTATCCTGGTCCGTCCGATCGGCAAGGATAAATACGAGATCATCGCCGGCGAACGCCGTTTCCGCGCTGCGCAATTGGCGGGCCTGGAAGTGCTCCCTGTTTTGGTGCGCGATGTCGACGACCAGGCCGCCGCCGCGATGGCGCTGATCGAGAACATGCAGCGCGAGGATCTCAATCCGCTGGAAGAGGCGCAGGGCATTCATCGCCTGATCACCGATTTCAGTTTCACCCACGAGCAGGCGGCAACTGCGGTCGGTCGTTCGCGCAGCGCGGTGTCCAACTTGCTGCGTCTGATGAATCTGGCCTCGCCGGTGCAAACCATGCTGATGGCCGGCGATATCGACATGGGCCACGCGCGCGCGCTGCTGTCGGTCGATGCCGCCACCCAGATCAACCTGGCCAATATGGTGGTGGCCAAGCGGCTGTCGGTGCGCGAAACCGAGAAACTGGTGGCCAGGACGCTGGAAGAATTGAAAGCCTCGCCGAAGGAAGCGCGGATCAAGGAAAAGTCGGGCGACATCGTCCGCCTGGAAGAAGAGCTGTCCGACGCCCTGGCCACGCCGGTGGTGTTCAAGATGGGCGCCAAAGGTCGCGGCCAGATGATTATCGACTTTGCCGACCTCGACATCCTTGACGGCGTGCTGGCCCGCCTGCGCGCTTAAGGTAGTTGAATTAACTCTGGGAAATTAGTTGTAAGATACGATATACTTATTTGGCAATATTCTCTAATGGAAAAGATGGATGCCGAAAAGTGTATTAAACAAGGCGCTGTGCGCCGGCGCGGCCGCCTGGCTGCTGCATGGCGCCGCCCTGGCTGAGGCCGGCGCTACCTTTATTTCCCAGAGTGTCCCCAATACCATGCAATTGGGGAAGAGCTACACAGTTTCGGTTACCTATCAAAATACCGGCAGCACCCGCTGGACCAGCGGCCAGTATCGTCTCGGTGCGCAAAATCCCAACGATACCCGCCGCTGGGGCGCCGACCGCGTCGACTTGCCGCCCGGCGTGGACGTGGCGCCCGGGGCGTTGTACACCTTCACTTTCGATGTTGCCGTCGGCGACCAGCGCTATTGCGACGCCACCATGTATGCCAGGGTGAGCGCCTGCGATTTTCAATGGGGGTTGGTGCTCGAGCACCAGGCGTGGTTGAGCCGTGGCGTCAACACGCGGGTGGAGTTGTATGACGCGCCGGCGGTCACTTCGCTGGCGCCGCCGATCGCGCCGCCGGTGGCGACCGATCCCAAGGCCTACACCTTCGCCAATTTCCGTGGCGCCAATGTACTGATGCAGACCTTCGAAGACAACCGGCTGTGCGACCACACGGCCTGGCTGCCGGAAGGCGCGGATGCCGACGCCATCATCGACAACGCGTTGGCAATGGGACTCAATGTCCTGCGCATGGCGGTGATCCTGCCGCCGAAGAAGCCGGGCGTGCCGTCTGACTGGATCGCCGCCAGTCCGCGCTACCAGAACGTCTGCGCCGATCCGGCCAAGCCGGAATGGGGCGCTGAAACCAACAGCGCGCTGCTGGCGCGCGGCGTGATCGACAAGGTCCAGGCCTTCATGGACAAGGCCGACGCCGCCGGCCTGAAAGTGATCCTGGTGTTGGACGGCTACACCAAGTACGACGCCAACTGTTACTGGAAGAAGAGCTTCCTCGACGTGCGCGACAGCGCCGACGCACTGGTCAAGCGATTCAAATCCCACCGGGCGCTGCTGGCCTGGGACATCATGAACGAGCCGATGTGGAATGCGCTGGCGTTTGACTGCCTTCATGCGGATGCCGACTACGCCTCGGTGGTGCGCGCCGTCGATGCCATGTACAACCTGGTGCGCGCCAATGATGGCCTGCATCCGACCACGGTCGGCGAAGCCCAGCTGCCGCTGCTCAAATACTGGAAAGACATCTCGTCCTTTGCCAGCCCGCACTTGTATGTGTACGCCACCAGCGCCGAGCGCGACACGCTCGATCAAGTCAATTTTGTGGCCGATGCCGCGCTGCGCGAGATGCGCCGCGAAATGGGCAGCGCCATGCCGCTGGTGGTCGGCGAGTTTGGCAACGCCGATCCCGATGGCGACTTCAACGCCGACTATTACCAGCGCTTCCTCGACAGCCTGGCGGTGGCCGATCGTGGCTTCATGCTGTGGTCGCTTTCACCCAGCCCTAACCAGCAAGGCTTTTCGGTGCTCACGCCCGAAGGCGAGCTCAAGCCGGCGGGCAAGCTGGTACAGCGTGGCCGCTGGATGCCGGTGGTGCAGCAACTGTATCTGGCCTACCTCGGCTACCCGGCCGATCCGGCCGGCTTGCAGAATTTCTCGGCGCAGCTGGCGGAGCTGGCCGCCGACATGCATGCCCGGGGCCTGGAGCTGCAGCCCAACCTGGGCGCGCTGGACCAGGCTTACCAAAGCGAGCCGGCCTTGCGCCAGTTGCTGGACAGTTTGTACAACAGCAGTTCCTTCAGCGAGATTTACACGCCTGAGCGCAGCAGCGACTACGTGCAGCAAATCTACCTGCGGTTGTTCAATCGCCAGCCCGATGCCGACGGTTTGAAATACTGGAGCGACAATCTCAATTACTTTGGCCTGGAGAAGAGCAGGGCGGTGGCGACGATTTTTGCGGGCAGCCTCGGCGCCGGCAGCGCGCAAGCGAAACTGGATGCGGCCAGCGGCAGCAAGAAGGCCGCCGTGGCTGCCGCCTTCACGGCCAGCCTGAGCACCCCGCAACGCCGCGATTGCTATACCGGCAAGAATGCGGTCGCGTTGGGCCGCACCCTGCTGGCGGCGGTCAACGCCGATACCGACGTGGCTACTTACCGGACGCGCATCGACGCTGCCGTGAACGCGCTCTGCGGAAATTGAGGCCATAATTTGTCGAACGTCTAACTCGCTTCAACTTGGTGCAAAGCGCGCTGAAATGTTTCTAAAAGCGTCGCATTCGTGCACCAAATGCCTTGCTGCGGTGCAGCATGTTTGACGTGATACAGGAAAGACACATATAATCACGCGTCTTTGGGTTTAATCGGCTTTTAAGGGAGGCTCGGCAGTGAGTAATTCCACGAGCATCTCCAGGCCGGTGTTCCGAGTCGTCGCCCTCCAGTTCGCCATCGCTACTGGATTCGCCTTGCTCGCCTGGAACTTGGGCGGAGTACACAAAGCTTGGTCGGCCGCTTATGGCGGAGCAATCGCAGTCATCGGGAGTCTGATGTACGCGATGATTGTTGCGCGCGGAGCAAATGACGCCAAAGTCGCTTTGCGCGCGCATGTGCGCGCGGAAGTAACAAAGATTTTTATCACGGTAGTGCTGTTTGTGTTGGCACTAGCGTTGTTTCAGTCGGCCTCATGGTTATGGCTGATCTTGGGTTTCGCGGTGGCAACCTTGGCTTACTGGTTTTCACTGCTCGCAATTTAATCACCAAAATCTTATATTTTTATGACCACTGAACACGTCGGGCACGAAGCGCCCACAAATATCGAGTACATTCAGCACCACTTGAGCCACCTGAAATCGGCCGACGGCATGTATAACCTGGACACGTTCTGGGTTTCGGCCATTCTGGGCGCGATTTTCCTCGGCGTTTTCTGGCTGGCCTCGCGCCGCGCCACCGCCGGCGTGCCGGGCAAGCTGCAAAACTTCGTCGAAGCCGTGATGGAACTGGTCAACGAAGTGGTCAATTCGGCCTTCCACGCCAAGAGCAAGGTCATCGCCCCGCTGGCGATCACCATTTTCTGCTGGGTTTGGCTGATGAACGCGATGGACTTCCTGCCGGTCGACCTGCTGCCTAAGCTCCTGTCTTTCGTTGGCGTCCACAAACTGCGCGTCGTGCCGACCGCCGACGTCAATCACACTTTCGGCATGTCCTTCGGCGTCATGCTGTGCATTATTGGTTTCTCGATCAAAGCCAAAGGTCTCGGCGGCTGGGGTAAAGAGCTGCTGACCGCACCATTCCACGCGCATGGCTTCATGGCTATCGTGCTGGCGCCGGTCAACCTGGCTTTCCAACTGATCGAGTTGCTGGCTAAGCCACTGTCGCTGTCGCTGCGTTTGTTCGGCAATATGTACGCCGGCGAACTGCTGTTCATCCTGATCGCCCTGTTGCCTTGGTGGGCGCAGTGGCTGCTCGGTGGTCCTTGGGTTATCTTCCACATCCTGGTGGTGACCCTGCAAGCGTTTGTGTTCATGGCGCTGACGGTTGTGTATCTGGCCATTGCGGTTGAGAAGCACTAATTTTCGTTTTTAATCTTTTAGTATCTGTAGTCTTTTTTAAATCTTAGGAGAAATTTCAATGCAAGCTCTGATCGCACAAGTACAAAGCATGACCGTTCTGGCCGCCGCTATCATCATCGGCCTGGCCGCTATCGGCACCGCTCTGGGTTTCGCCATTCTGGGCGGTAAATTCCTGGAAGCTTCGGCTCGTCAACCAGAACTGATGCCACAACTGCAAACCAAACTGTTCGTTATCGCTGGTCTGCTGGATGCGATCTCGATGATCGGCGTTGGTGTTGCTCTGCTGTACACCTTCAGCAACCCATTCCTGGCTGCCCTGCAAGCTGTTGCTCAGTAATCTGCTCCCCTAGGAGAAACTTTTAGTTAGGAGCATAGGTATGGACATCAATATGTCTCTCATCGGCCAGATGATCACCTTCGCGGTGTTGGTCTGGGTTTCGATGAAGTTCGTATTTCCATCGCTGAACGCAGCGCTGGATGAGCGTGCCAAGCGCATCGCCGATGGTCTGGCCGCTGCCGACCAAGGCCAGCAAGCAATGGTCGCCGCTGAAAAGCGCGCCGCCGAAGCGCTGTCCGGTGCACGCGAAGAAGCTTCGCAACGCGTTGCCGACGCTGAAAAGCGCGCGCAACTGGTAGCGGAAGAAATCAAAGCGAATGCACAAGCTGAAGCGGACCGCATCATTGCGCAAGCCAAGGCCGAAGCCGAGCAGCAACTGGCCAAGGCGCGCGAAGCGCTGCGCGCTCAGGTGGCTGACCTGGCTGTGAAGGGCGCCGAGCAAATCCTCAAGCGCGAAGTCAACGCCTCGGCTCACGCCGATCTGTTGTCGCGCCTGTCTGTCGAGCTGTAATCATGGCAGAAAACGCAACCGTCGCCCGTCCCTACGCGGAAGCTTTGTTCCGCGTAGCCCAAGCAGGTAAGGAATCGTTCAACCTCGCGGCGTGGGCCGAACTGGTGGCCGAACTGGCCCAGATCGGTGCCCATCCCGAGGTGCAAGCATTTGCCCGCAACCCGAAAGCGTCGGCCAGCGATATCGTCGCCGCCTTCAAGGCCCTGGTGAAAACCCCGTTCAACACGGAAGCCAATAACTTCCTGTCGATGCTGGTCGAAAACGGCCGCATCAGTCTGCTGCCGGAAATCGGCGCGCAATTCCTGGCGTTGAAAAACGCTGCGGAAGGTGCGGCAGACGCGGTCATCACCAGCGCCTTCGAGCTGGACGCTGCGCAAGTGAGCAGCCTGATCGCCACGCTGGAAAAGAAATTCAGCCGCAAGCTGAACCCGGTCGTGACCGTGGACCCAGCCCTGATCGGTGGCGTGCGCGTGGTGGTCGGCGACGAAGTGCTGGACACTTCGGTGCGCGCCAAGCTGCAGCAAATGCGTGTTGCACTGGTCGCTTAAACGAGCTGACCCGCTTAGAACAGATTCTTCATCTCGCGCAAGCTGAGAGAAACACTTTTAGGAGTTAGTATGCAACTCAACCCATCTGAAATCAGCGAGCTGATCAAGAGCCGTATCGAAGGCCTTGATGGTGGCGCTGAAGTACGTAACCAAGGCACGGTTATTTCCGTCGCCGACGGTATCGTCCGCATCCACGGTCTGTCGGACGTAATGCAAGGCGAGATGCTGGAATTCCCAGGCAATACCTTTGGCCTGGCCATGAATCTGGAGCGCGACTCGGTCGGCGCCGTGATTCTGGGTGCTTACGAGCACATCTCGGAAGGCGACACGGTCAAAACCACCGGTCGTATTCTGGAAGTGCCAGTCGGTCCTGAACTGCGTGGCCGCGTGGTCAACGCACTGGGCCAGCCGATCGACGGCAAGGGCGCGATCGCGACCTCGCTGACCTCGCCAATCGAAAAGATCGCTCCAGGCGTTATCGCCCGTGAGTCCGTCTCGCAGCCTATGCAGACCGGTCTGAAATCGATCGACGCGATGGTACCAATTGGCCGTGGCCAGCGTGAGCTGATCATTGGCGACCGTCAAACCGGTAAATCGGCTGTTGCGGTTGATGCGATCATCAACCAAAAAGGCCAGGGCATGACTTGCATCTACGTTGCAATCGGCCAAAAAGCTTCGACCATCAAGAACATCGTGCGCTCGCTGGAAGAGCACGGCGCGCTGGAGTACACCATTGTTGTGGCCGCATCGGCTTCGGAATCGGCTGCGATGCAGTACATTTCGGCCTACTCGGGTTGCACGATGGGCGAATACTTCCGCGACCGCGGTGAAGATGCGCTGATCGTCTACGATGACCTGTCGAAGCAAGCAGTTGCTTACCGTCAGATCTCCCTGCTGCTGCGCCGCCCACCAGGCCGCGAAGCATACCCAGGTGACGTGTTCTACCTGCACAGCCGTCTGCTGGAACGCGCCGCCCGCGTGAACGCCGACTACGTCGAAGCCTTCACCAAAGGTGAAGTCAAAGGTAAGACCGGCTCCCTGACCGCGCTGCCAATCATTGAAACCCAGGCTGGCGACGTTTCGGCGTTCGTTCCAACCAACGTGATTTCGATTACCGACGGCCAGATCTTCCTGGAAACCTCGCTGTTCAACGCTGGTATCCGTCCTGCGATTAACGCCGGTATCTCGGTGTCGCGCGTCGGTGGCGCTGCCCAGACCAAGGTCATCAAAAACCTGTCGGGCGGTATCCGTACCGACTTGGCCCAGTACCGTGAACTGGCTGCGTTCGCGCAGTTCGCTTCGGACCTGGACGAATCGACCCGTAAGCAGCTGGACCGCGGCGCCCGCGTGACCGAGCTGCTGAAACAGAAGCAGTACTCGCCTCTGTCGATCTCGCTGATGGCCGCTTCGCTGTTCGCAGTGAACAAGGGCTACCTGGACGACGTCGAAGTGAAGAAAGTACTGTCGTTCGAAGCCGGCCTGCATGCGTACCTGAAGACCAAACAAGCTGACCTGCTGTCGAAGATTGAATCGTCGAAGCAACTGGACAAAGACGGCGAAGCCGCCCTGTCCGCTGCCATCGCCGACTTCAAGAAATCCGGCGCATTTTAAGTTAGCTTGGCGCTCCGGTTGTTCAACTGGAGCGCCTTCAGCGCAGAAGGAGTAAGGACTCATGGCAGTAGGCAAAGAGATACGTGGCAAGATCAAAAGCGTAGAAAATACGAAGAAGATCACCAAGGCGATGGAAATGGTCGCCGCATCGAAAATGCGCAAAGCGCAGGATCGTATGCGCGCCGCCCGTCCCTACAGTGAGAAGATTCGTAACATCGCTGCTAATCTGGCGAACGCAAATCCAGAATACACGCACCCGTTCCTGGCCGATGAAGCCAAGGACGAGGCAAAAGCGGTTGGCTTCATCGTCGTCACGACCGACAAGGGTCTGTGCGGCGGCATGAACACCAACGTGCTGCGTCTGGTGACGAACAAAACGCGTGAGCTGGAAGCCGCTGGCAACAAGATTGCTGCAGTGGCGATTGGTAATAAAGGTTTGGGTTTCCTGAATCGCGTTGGCGTGCCGGTGGTTGCGCAAGTAACCCAAATCGGCGACACCCCGCACCTGGAAAAACTGATCGGCCCCGTCAAAGTCATGCTGGAAAAATTCCAGAACGGCGAGGTGGATGCGGTTTACCTGTGCTACACCAAGTTCATCAACACGATGAAACAGGAACCGGTCGTGGAGCAATTGCTGCCGCTGCCGGCCGCGAAGAAACAGGCTGACGCAGGTAATCACAACTGGGATTACATCTACGAGCCAGACGCGGCAACTGTCATCGACGAACTGCTGGAGCGCTATGTAGAAGCGCTGGTGTACCAGTCGGTCGCGGAAAACCTGGCGTCCGAGCAATCGGCGCGGATGGTGGCGATGAAGGCGGCAAGCGACAACGCAGGTAGTGTGATCGGCGAACTGAAGCTGATCTACAACAAGACCCGCCAAGCCGCGATTACCAAAGAACTCTCCGAAATCGTCGCCGGTGCGGCAGCGGTTTAAACGAATTTAACTATATTTGAAGGAACGAACATGGCTGATGGCAAAATCGTTCAGTGTATCGGCGCGGTGGTTGACGTTGAGTTTCCACGCAACGCAATGCCTAAGGTATTTGATGCCTTGAAGATGGAAGGCTCCGAGCTGACGCTGGAAGTGCAACAACAATTGGGTGACGGTATTGTGCGTACCATTGCTCTGGGTTCGTCGGACGGTCTGCGTCGCGGCATGCAAATCCAGAACACCGGCAAGCCAATCATGGTGCCAGTGGGTAAAGCAACCCTGGGCCGTATTATGGACGTGCTGGGTAACCCGATCGACGAATGCGGCCCGGTCGCTCACGACCAGATCGCCTCGATCCACCGCGCTCCTCCTGCCTACGACGAACTGTCGCCATCGCAGGACCTGCTGGAAACCGGCATCAAGGTGATTGACCTGGTGTGCCCGTTCGCCAAAGGCGGTAAAGTTGGTCTGTTCGGCGGTGCAGGTGTAGGCAAGACCGTGAACATGATGGAACTGATCAACAACATCGCTAAAGCGCACTCGGGTCTGTCCGTGTTCGCCGGTGTTGGTGAGCGTACCCGTGAAGGTAACGACTTCTACCACGAAATGGCTGACGCCAAAGTGGTTGACCTGGAAAACCCAGCCAACTCGAAAGTGGCGATGGTCTACGGTCAGATGAATGAACCACCAGGCAACCGTCTGCGCGTAGCGCTGACCGGCCTGACGATGGCGGAAGCGTTCCGTGACGAAGGCAAAGACGTTCTGTTCTTCGTGGACAACATCTACCGCTTCACCCTGGCCGGTACCGAAGTATCCGCACTGCTGGGCCGTATGCCTTCCGCAGTGGGTTACCAGCCTACCCTGGCCGAAGAAATGGGCCGTCTGCAAGAGCGCATCACCTCGACCAAAACCGGTTCGATCACCTCGATCCAGGCCGTGTACGTTCCAGCGGATGACTTGACCGACCCGTCGCCAGCGACCACCTTCGGTCACCTGGATTCGACCGTGGTTCTGTCGCGTGACATCGCCTCGCTGGGTATCTACCCTGCGGTGGACCCACTGGATTCGACCTCGCGTCAGCTGGATCCGCTGGTGGTTGGTCAGGAACACTACGACACCGCTCGTGCTGTCCAGGGCACCCTGCAGCGCTACAAAGAACTGCGTGACATCATCGCGATTCTGGGTATGGACGAGCTGGCACCGGAAGACAAACTGCTGGTAGCACGCGCACGTAAGATGCAGCGTTTCCTGTCGCAGCCATTCCACGTTGCTGAAGTGTTCACCGGCGCGCCTGGTAAATACGTGTCGCTGAAAGACACCATCAAGGGCTTCAAGATGATCGCCTCGGGCGAACTGGATCACCTGCCAGAGCAAGCGTTCTACATGGTCGGCACGATCGAAGAAGCCATCGAAAAAGCCAAGAAGCTCAACTAATTAGTTGAGTTGTTCGCCCCTGCCGCAAGGCGGGGGCGTTCCACCCGATAGGACACACATGGCAAACACTATTCACGTTGACGTGGTCTCGGCAGAGGAGTTGATCTACTCTGGCGAAGCTGAATTCGTCGCGTTGCCGGGTGAGCAGGGCGAGCTGGGTATCTACCCTAAGCACACGCCGCTGATTACCCGCATTCGTCCGGGCGCGGTGCGCATCCAGGTTCCTGGCCAAGCTGAAGAAGAGTTCGTCTTCGTCGCCGGCGGCCTGCTGGAAGTGCAGCCGGGCGCCGTGACGGTGCTGGCGGACACCGCGATTCGCGGCAAGGATCTGGACGAGGCCAAAGCGGTCGCGGCCAAGAAACGTGCCGAAGAAGCGCTGGCCAACAACAGCGCGGGCATCGACTACGCGAAAGCGCAAGCCGAACTGGCAGCGGCCATCGGCCAGCTGGCAGCGATCGCCAAACTGCGCGCCAAGCACTAAGCAACGCAAGCAGCATCAAGCAAAAAAGGCAGCCTCGGCTGCCTTTTTTTATCGTCCAAACTCAGCGGCGAAATACGCATCTTCCTCAAGCAGCTGCTTTGCGGCATTCAGCAGGGAGATGGCTGCTTCTTTGGATACGGTGGGGTATTGATCGAGAAACACATCGAGGGATTCTCCTGCCCCCAGATAATCAAACAGGCAGGAGATGGGGACACGCGACCCACAGAAGACGGGAGTGCCGTCCATGATCTCGGGATCGCTGTGGTACGATTTTTTATCCGTTGCTTCAGCAAAGTTGCCTGGCATCGGCTGGCCTTCCGTTTCAAACAACAGATCAACAAAAGCACGCGCCACTTCGCTTGGCCTTTCGCCGTGCTGGTCCCAGCCTTTTTGCGCCTCCATTTCCGCAGCAGCCTTGAGTAACAACTCTCCCAGTTCATGCGTGGCAGGAAAGGATGTAGGTTTTTTCTTAGCCATGTCAGTCCCTCTTCACCAAAAAACTAATAGACTCCGAATTAGACGCTTGGTTCGCGGCCGTCGTTTTGGGCTGCGGCGAGCCGATGGTGAGCATCAATCGACTTTAGCCATGATGGCTAAAGCCGCATTGATTTTGCTCACTCATCGGCTAAGCACTTTCTTGTCTTTAGATCAGGCAGCGGTGGGGCGTTGAGGCAATGCGAGTGAGATGGTTGGGGACCGGTTGTGGTCTTAGTATCCCGAGGTCAGGCGATGCTACTTAGTTGTCATGTCATGAACGGTTGTGGGATCTGCCAGAATTCGGGCCACTAGGTTACCAGCCGCTTCGGTGGGTTCTTCGCGCTGCTGTTCCCAGTTTTCCAGGGTAGCGGTCGAAATGCCCAATAGCTCAGCAAATTGCTGTGGAGTTAGCCCGGTTTTTTTTCGAGCGGCTATCAGCGGCGAGTAGACGACGCGTCCTAGCCCAGCTTGCATTTCTTCCAAACCCAGTTTTAGCTCGGCGTATAGATCGCGCGTGGCTTCATACGCTTCTAGTTCTTCATCGCTAAGAGGTAATGTTTTTTTCGTGCGCACGGCGTAGTTCCTTCAACTTGGCAGCGGTCAGATTGCTGGTTGCCGCTTTTGCGTAAATCGTCAGCAGAACAAGTTTGTCTTCTGGACTCTGCACGAAATAAATAATCCTGACACCGCCAGATTTGCCTGAGCCTTCACGTCGCCAGCGAATCTTTCGTATCCCGCCCGAATGGGGAACAATGCTGCCCGCATTAGGATTATTCACAATAAATTCGACAAAGTCGGTGTAGTCGGCCTCTTTCCAGTATCTGGGCCAATGGCGTGAAAAGTAGGAGGTTTCGACGACGGTGAGCATCAACCGAGCCTACTTCTTGAAAGTATAGTCGATTTGATTTGGCGCAGTTATGGGCCAATTTTGCAGCTGCGGCGGTAGTCGGCGGGGGGCTTGCCGACGAGTTTTTCGAAGTCGGTGGTGAAGTGGGCCTGGTCGTAGTAGCCCAGTTGCTGGGCGAGCGCGGCGAGGTCGATCGCGCTGCCTGTGGCCAGCAGGTCGGCCGCGTCCAGCAGGCGCTTGCGGCGGATGATCCACTTGGGACTGGCGCCGATGTAGTCCTTGAACAGCATCTGCAACCTGCGCACGCTGACGCCGACGTGATCGGCCAGCTGCTGCACTTGCGTGATCTCGGCCTGGCTTTCTATCGCACGCAGGATGGCCGCGATACGCGCCACTTCCGGATCGGGCGCGGGCAGGGCGCTGCGCAATATCGCGCTGGCTGCCTCCACCATGCCGGCGTCATCCGCCGCGTCCAGCACGCTGCGCTCGGCCGCTGCATCGTCGCACGCGAACACGGCCGACAACGGCAGTTCCCGATCGGTGATCGACTGCACTTCGGCCCGCAGGAATGCGCGAAACGCACCGGGTCGGAAGCTCACGCCGAGCACGCGGCCGCTGCCGCGCAGTGTGTATTCAAACGATCCCGTCATCACGCCGAATACCGCCGTGCGGCCCTCGTCAAATACCACGTGGATGGCATGCCGGGGCAGGGTGCGCTGGGCGTGTGTTACGCCGTCCGGCAGCGACCACGCCACCAGCCAGAAGTATTCGACAAACGGCGCCAGGTCGTCGGCCGGCAGGTAGCGCTCGAGCCGGAAGACTTTTTCGCTGGCCGCCGGATTCACCACGCCGCGGGTCGGACGCGGTAGACTCTCCATTGTTGTCATCGTATATTCGCGTTTTTACAAGACCATCATCTTAGCAAGAGTTATCGTGCGTTTTTCACCCATCCTCAGGAGAAATTCATGGCGCCGCAACTGACTTTGTACCACTGCCCGAACTCGCGCTCGACCGGTGTGCTGACCTTGCTGGAAGAACTGCACGCTCCCTACGAGCTGCATGTGATGAACATGAAGAAGGGCGAGAACCGCGCCGCCCCTTACCTGGCCATCAACCCGATGGGCAAGGTGCCGGCCATCCGCCACGGCGACGCTGTCGTGACCGAGCAGGTGGCGATTTACCTCTACCTGGCTGACCTGTTCCCGCAAGCGAAGCTGGCGCCGCCGCTGGGCGATCCGCTGCGCGGCCCTTACCTGCGCTGGATGGCGTTCTACGGCAGCTGCTTCGAGCCGGCCATCGTCGACCAGTGGATGAAGAACAAGCCGGCCGACAAGCAAGCCTGCCACTACGGCGATTTCGACACCATGTTCAACACGCTGGTCGAGCAGTTGTCCAAGGGGCCGTATCTGCTGGGCGAGCAGTTCAGCGCGCTCGATGTGCTGTGGGGCACGGCGTTTGGCTGGATGCTGATGTTCGGCATCGTGCCCAAGCTGCCCGTCATCGAGCAGTATGTGGAGCGTGTGAACAGCCGCCCGGCCGCCATCGCCGCGCACGAAAAGGATGCGGCATTGGCGGCGGAGCAGGCCGCTGCCTGACGGTCAGCGTTTCTCTTCCATCACCGCCAGCAGATGGCCGTCCGGATCGCGGAAGAAGCCCATCCACAATTCGTGGTCGGGCATCTTGGCGATCAGGTGCGGTTCGCGTTCGAAGGTCACGCCCTTGGCTTGGAGGTCGGCGGCCACTGCCTCGACCTGCTCGACCTTGAAGTAGTGGCACACGCCGGTGCCGACGTCGACCTTGTCCTTGCCGCCTTCCAGCATCAGCCGCACGCCACCGCAGTTGAAGAACACCAGTTCGCCAAAGCGGAACAGCTTGGGCAAGCCCAGCGCTTCGCCGTAAAACTGCTCGGCGCGGTCGGTGCTGGTGACGGGGAGGGCGATTTGCCCCAGTGTCGACAATCCCATGATGGCTCCTTATCGCGGCCCGCGCCGCGCGGTGTGGATATGGGTGGCCTCAGGCTCCAGGGCCTGTTTGATGAGAGCAAGCGCTAACTCCGGCTGCGCGCTGCCGCACATGAAGATGTCGGCGGCGGCGAAGCCGCATTCCGGCCAGGTGTGGATGGTGATGTGCGATTCGGCCAGCAGCACCACGCCGGTCACGCCCTGGCCTTCGCCGAAAGCGTGGAAGTGGCTGAACAGCACGCGCGCGTCGGCGGCCAGCGCGGCGTCGCGCAGCAGTTGTTCGAGCGCGCCGCAGTCGCTTAATTTTTCAGCAGCGATGCCGCTCAGGTCGGCCAGCACGTGGGTGCCCGATGGCGCGTGAATCGGGGCGTGCATCATTTGTGGCCTCCGCCGCCCGAACCGCCGCCCCAGCTGCCGCCGCCACCGCCGGTGTGCGAACTCCAGGTGCTGCCGCGATAGCCGCTGCCCGAGCCGCCGCCGCCCGCCATGCGCATCCAGCTGCTGCCCGAAGTCAGCAAGGTGACGATGATCGCGTAGATGAAAAATCTGCTCATGTCTGGTCGTTGTTATCCAGGAAGATCGCCGGCAGGTAGATGGCCAGCGCGCCGATCGCGCTCAGGAACCAGGTGCCGGAAAAATTCGCCATCAGCGGGATCGCGTTCAGCGCCAGCATCAGCCAGATGATGTACTTGGCGCTCTTGCGATAGCGGTTATTGGCGAATGGCTGCGATTTCGACGGCGATTTCACGCGGCCCTTGAAGGCTTCGCCGAACCACGCCTTCAGCTGGTCGGCCGACACCGGCGAGGAGCGCGACCAGGTCATTTCCTGCGGCGTGGTCTCTGAGGCCAGCCGCAGCTGGCCGGCTTCGAATTCGCTCACCACCGTGCTGTCGCCGACGGCCACGCGCCAGTTGAAGGCGCCCACCGCGTAAGTGACTTTCGCACCGTATGTGTATAGGTGGGAAAATTGGACCTTATCCACAAACACATTCGGCGCGCCCGGCGTGTACGACACTGGCCAATCTGCCAGCACGTTGGCGCCGGACCAGCCTTCGTCCGTCTCCACCAGCCACGAGAAGCCGGAGCGCGGGCCGTACATCAGGTATTCGTTCCACTGCGTGCCTTCATCGTCGGCGCGGCGCATCATGCCGATGATGGTGAAATCCTGATTGTTGATTTTGGCGGTCGCGCCCAGTTCCAGCGTCAGCGGCACGGCGGCCACGCGTTCGCCTGCCGCCACCACTTGCGCTTCCGGGCTGGCTGCATCGATTTGCGTGGCGCAGGCAGGGCACACCAGGTTGGCCGTCACGCCGGGCAGGTATTTAATCGGGCTGCCGCAGGAAGGGCAGTCCAGCGCATCGAGCTTGCCGCGATAACGGCCGGCGGCGCGCTGGATGGTGTCGTCGTCGCGCAGCAGCTGGCATTGCAGGCTGTCCAGCGTGACGGCGATGCCGGTGTAGATGACGGGACGCGGCCCGTCCGAGTAATCCAGCGTGATGAACTCCACGCCGCGCCGGAAGTCCGCCACGCGCGCCTGATAGCCGTCGCCGACCTTGAACGGCAGCTCGCCTTGCCCGCCCACGCAATCGGCCACGCGGATTTCGGCCGTGGTGTAGGGAGCGCCGTTGATGTAGGCGTTCTGCCCCGGCTGCAGCTGCTCGAACGCCGGCAACTGCGCGTCGCCCTGATATTCCGCCGTGATGGTGTACATGCCGGACGAATCGCCCAGCCAAGAGGTTTTACCGTCGTCGAAAAACAGATACCACTCGTTCCACATGCCGGCGGAGTAGCGCAGCTGGATGCGGCCGACCACCGTGAACGGCCGCCCGCCCAGCACACCGGCGGTGCCAATCTGGATCGGCGAATAGTCCTCCAGCACGGACGACATCTTGCCGAGGTCCTTGACCGCGTCCGCGTCCTTGAGCACCCGTGTGCTGCAATATTCGCAGACCGCCATGACCGAGGCATGCGAGCGGAATTTGACCTCCGCGCCGCAGCTGGGGCAGGAAACGATTTGCACGCGCCTAGCCGATCAGTTTTTTCAGCAGTTCGGCCTTGGCGCTGTCGTAGTCGGCGGCCGAGATCAGGCCTTTATCGAGCAGCCCTTTGAGTTTTTCAAGGCGTGCTTCGACCGAATCCTCGGCCGGCGCGGCTGCAGCGGGTGCAGCTTGAGGAGCCAATGCCGCGCCCATGCTCTGGCCGATAGCCTGACCCACCGTCAGCCCGGCGCCCAGTCCCGCGCCGATGCCGGCCAAGCCGCCTTCGTTCTGCGCCGCCAGCGGAATCGCGCTCGCCACCTGATACTTGGTGAAGCCGGCCATTTTGTCGGCGCTCATGCCGCCCTTCATGCCGGCCGAAATGCGCTCATCCAGCGCCGCTTGCAGTTCTTCCGGCAGGCTGACGCTGGCCACATTGAATTCATCGAGCCCGATGCCGTAACGCGCAAACGCGGCGGTCAGGTCGCCCTTGACCTGCTGCGCCATCAGCGCCTGGTTGGCCGCCATGTCGAGGAAGGGCACTTGCGATGCGCCGAGCGAACCGGCCATCGTCGCCATCAGGATGCCGCGCAGCTGGTCTTCCACCTCATCGCGGGTGTACACCTCGCGCGTGCCGCTGATTTCGCTGAAGAAGGCGCGCGCGTTGATCACGCGGTAGGAATACATGCCGAAGGCGCGCACGCGCACCATGTCGAAGTCCTTGTCGCGGATGGTGATCGGCTGCGCCGTGCCCCATTTGCGGCCGGTCTGCACGCGGGTGCTGAAAAAATAGACATCCGATTTGAACGGCGACGCAAACAGCTTGTCCCAGTTTTTCAGGTTGGTCAGCACCGGCAGGGTTTGCGTGGTGAGCGTGTGGGTGCCGGGGCCGAATACGTCGGCCACCTGGCCTTCATTGACGAACACCGCCACCTGCGATTCACGTACCACCAGCTGGCCGCCATTCTGGATCTCCTGGTCGGCCATCGGATAGCGCCATGCCAGCACGCCGTCGCTGTCCTCGTTCCATTGCAGTACATCGATAAACTGCTTCTTGATAAAGCTGCCGATACCCATGATGGTCCTCGCTTACGAAATGCAGGCGCCGTTGATAACGCCGATGGAAATGGAGATGGCGGACAGCAGCCCGCCAAACGCAGTGTTATTGGCTTCGATCTGGTCCTTCGACATATTCAGCACGCGGGTGGTGATGGCGTAGACCAGCATCTGCACCACCATCGCGCCGAAGGCCCAGGCAAAGAATTCGCGGTAATCGGCAGTATGCATCAGCGCCGAACCGATGGTGATGGAAAAACCTATCAGCGCCCCGCCCAGCGATAGTGCCGCAGCCTGATTGCCCTGGCGGATCAGCTTCACTTCATCGAAAGGCGTCATCCAGGTGTAGGCTTTGAAGAACACCGCCAGCAGCACGGCGGCCAGCAACAGGTGGATCAGATAGTTTAGGATGGCAGGCACGGCGCACCTTCAGGTAAAGTGGCGAATTGACAATTCGTTGATATTAATGCAAACGGGCGTAAATGACCAAAAAGATTCTAATCCTGTCCGTCTTCGTGGTGGCCTCCTGCGGGCTGGCATATGAGCTGATCGCCGGTGCGCTATCGAGCTATTTGCTGGGCGACTCGGTGCTGCAATTTTCCACCATTATCGGATGCTACCTGTTTGCGATGGGCGTGGGCGCGCATTTCTCAAAGTACGTGCGCGATGAGGACGTGTTGTCGCGGTTTGTCGATATCGAGCTGGCGGTGGGGCTGGTGGGCGGCTTGTCGGCGGCGGTGCTGTTCCTGACCTTCTCGTGGATGCCGGCGCCATTCCGCACGCTGCTCTATACGATGGTGTTTCTGGTCGGGGCGTTTGTCGGCATGGAGGTGCCGCTGGTAATGCGTGCACTGAATGCGCGGCAGACGGCCTTCAATGAATTGGTCAGCAAGGTGCTGACCTTCGATTATCTCGGCGCGCTGGCGGTGTCGCTGCTGTTCCCGCTGGTGCTGGCGCCTTACCTTGGGCTGGTGCGCACTGGTTTCCTGTTCGGGATGCTGAATGTCGGCGTGGCCCTGTGGACAATCAAGGCGTTTTCCACAGAGCTGAAAAATGTCACGGGGCGCATGCTGCGCGCTTGCGCGGTGCTGTGTGCGCTGGTGTTCGGTTTCGCCTTTGCCGACAAGCTGACTTACTGGGGCGAGCATGGCCTGTTCGGCGACGAGATCGTGTTTGCCACCACCACGCCGTACCAGCGCCTGGTCATCACCAAGTGGAAGGACGATACGCGCCTGTACATCAACGGCAACCTGCAATTCTCCTCGCGCGACGAGTACCGCTATCACGAAGCGCTGGTGCATCCGGTGCTGCAGCCCTTGCCGTGGGCGAAGCGGGTGCTGGTGCTGGGCGGCGGCGACGGCCTGGCGCTGCGCGAAATCCTGCGCTACCAGAATATCGAGCATGTGACCCTGGTGGATCTCGACCCGGCCATGACCGGCGCCTTCACGCAGCGCGAAGAACTGGTGAAGCTCAATCACGGCTCCTTCAGCGACAAGCGCGTGCGCGTGGTGAATGCCGATGCGGCGATCTGGCTGCAGCACAACGACGATATGTTCGACGCAGTAATCGTGGACTTTCCCGATCCATCCAGCTTCGCGCTGGGCAAGCTGTACTCGGTGCCGTTCTATGGCATGGTGCGCAAGCATCTGGCGGCGAATGGATTGATGGTAGTGCAATCCACGTCGCCGTTCTTTGCGCCGCATGCTTACTGGACCATCGACTCCACCTTGCGCGAAGTGGGGTTGAAAACGTATCCGTATCACGCCTACGTGCCGTCGTTCGGTGAGTGGGGCTTTATCCTGGCGACGCCGCAGGCGCAGTACACGCCGCCCACCAGCTACCGCCTGCCAATGCGCTACCTGAATGCCGACACCACGCGCGAGATGTTCACCTTCCCGCCCGATATGAAGCCAATGGCGATGGAACCGAATCGCCTCAACACGCAATCGCTCGTGCATGAATTCGAGCAGGACTGGCGCAGGGTGATCCGCTGATGCTGCGCCGATCTTTTCTGGTATGGGCTGGCGCTAGCGGGCTGACTGCCGCCGGCAGTGGCCTCGCGTTCCAGCGTTGGCAGGAGATTACGCCGACGCTGCATTACGTGGGCCGCGATGAAGGCCACTTCCTGCGCGACCGCCGCGCGCTGCCACCGCCATCGCAAGTTATCCACACCGATATCGTCATTCTCGGTTCCGGCGTGTCCGGCCTCACCGCAGCGTGGAAGCTGAAAAAGCTCGGCAAGACCGATGTGCTGATGATCGACGGCCCGCAGCCGTACGGCAATGCGGCCGGTGGCGCGTTCGGCGAGTACGAATACCCGACCGGCGCGCACTATTTGCCGCTGCCATCGCCGGAATCGACGCACGTGCGTGAAATCCTCGCGGACCTTGGCATCATCCAGAAGGATGCCTTTGCGGAGAAGCCTTACTACGACGAACGCTTCATCCTGCACGCGCCTGAAGAACGCTTGCTGTTCAACGGCCACTGGCAGGAAGGCTTCATTCCCACCGACGGCGTGCCGCAGTGGGAACTCGATGAGCACAAGCGCTTCTTCGACGAGGTGCATCGTCTGCGCCAGCTGCATGGCGCCGATGGCCGCCGCGTGTTCGTATTCCCGACGGTGCTGTCATCGGAAGACCCGGTGTGGCAGGCGCTGGACCGCATCTCGCTCAAGCAGTGGATGGACCAGAACGGCTACAAGTCGCCGACGCTGCACTGGTATCTCAACTACTGTTGCCGCGACGATTACGGCACGCGCTACGACAAGGTATCGGCATGGGCCGGGCTGCATTACTACTGCAGCCGCTGGGGACAAGCGGCCAACGCCGGCAACGGCGCGTGGCTCACCTGGCCGGGCGGTTTGCAGCCGCTGGCTGCGGGCATGGAGCGTGCGGCGGACGTCAAGCGCAAGGCCGGCACGGCGGTGTCATTGAAAAAAACGGCGGATGGCGTGGAAGCCTTGTGCTTCGTGCTGGAAAACGGCAAGCCTGCCAGCTATCTGGTGCGCGCCCGTAAAGCGATTTGCGCCATGCCGACCTATGTGGCGGCGCGGGTTGTGGATAACATCGGCGAATACGGTTTCGACGCGGCGAAGCACGCGCCGGAATACGCGCCGTGGATGGTGGCGAACTTCCTGCTCAAGCGCTTTCCTGAAGAATTACCAAGCCAGCCGCTGTGCTGGGACAACGTGGTGTACGGCGAGCCGGGACTGGGCTTTGTGGTGTCCACCCATCAGGACATCCGGGTGCGGCCGCCGGAGAAGACGGTGTTCAGTGCCTACGTCGCGCTATCGGACCGCAAGGCCAGCAGCGCGCGCGGCTGGATGGCGTCCGCCAAGCCGCAAGAATTGCTGGCGCTGGCCAGCGCCGATTTGATAACCGCTTACGGTGCGCAGTTTGCCTCTTGCGTCGAGCGGGTCGACATCACTTTACGCGGCCACGCGATGGCCGTCCCGTGGCCTCACTTCCGCAGCAACGCCGGCATGAAGGCGCTGCGCGAAGTCGATGGACCGATTTTGTTTGCCCATGCCGATTTGTCCGGCTTCTCGGTGTTCGAGGAAGCCGCGTGGTGGGGCTACCGTGCGGCGAAACTGGCCGCTAACTGATAGGCTAAGCCCATGACACACAACGCCCGCCAGCGCTTCCGCGCCACCTCCAAACTCAAGCTGCGCGACAAGGATGCCGACGACGCCACCTTTTCCAGCCGCGCCGCCAATCCCAAGCTCACCAAGGCGCGCGGCAAGGCGCTGGATCTTGAACGCACCGCCGCGCTGATCGACCGCATCGCCGCCTTGCAGGACAAGCTGTACGCGCAGCGCAAGCAGAAGGTGCTGTTGATCCTGCAGGGCATGGACACCTCCGGCAAGGACGGCACGGTGCGCGCCATGTTCAGCGGGATTAGTCCGATGGGCCTGCGCGCGGTGGCCTTCAAGGCGCCGACTGACAACGAACTGGCGCACGATTACCTGTGGCGCGTGCATCAGCATGTGCCGATGCTGGGCGAGATCGCTATCTTCAATCGCAGTCACTACGAAGATGTGTTGATCACGCGCGTGCAGGAATGGATCGACGACGACGAGTGCAAGCGCCGCTACGCGCAGATCCGCGACTTCGAGCGCATGCTGGCGGAAACCGGCACGGTGATCGTGAAAGTCTTCCTGCATATCTCGAAGGAAGAACAGCGCGAGCGCCTGCAGGAACGGCTGGACGATCCGGACAAGCAGTGGAAATTCAATCCGGAAGATATAAAGCAGCGCGCCAAGTGGGACGACTACCAGCGCGCCTACGAAAAGGCGATCCGCGAGACCAATGCGCCGCACGCGCCGTGGTACGTCGTGCCGGCCAATTCCAAGACCCATCGCAACCTGGTGATTGCCAGCCTGCTGCTGGAAACGCTGGAAGGGATGGATCTCAGTTACCCAGCGCCGCATCCCGACCTGTCCTCGTTCACGGTGGAGTGAGGCCGGTCAGGCGGTCGACCATGCGTTTGACGGCGGCCATCTGGCGGCCGGATTTTTGCGCGTAGCGCGTGTCGTCGTAGGCGAACCAGTCCCAGCACGCATTGGGATTGGTGTAGGTGGCGGACGCTTGCGGATACAAAATCATCAATCGGTTGAAATCGGCCCAGGCGTTGTAGCCTGCGTGGCGTATGAAGGTGGTGCCGACGTCGTCTGGATCCTGCAGGCAGCCGTGGAACACCACGTGCAGCTTGCAGCCTTGTCCACCAGTGCTGTCGCACGACGGCGGCACGTACAGGTAGCCGAAATCCGCCATGCCGTGCCAGGTGGGCAGGGAGATAAATTCCGATTGGTCGAAAGCGATGAAGCGCCCGGTGAGCGGGGCGCTGTTGCGCGCGGATAGCGGGCCGTAGATCCAGTTCAGCAGTTCGCCGGCGGCGTCGTAGCCGCAGTTGTTGATGTAGGGCGAGCCGAGCGTGCGGCAGCTGTTGCCGTAGCTGTCGGTGGGCATGGCGTGTTCGGCGTTGAGGTTGCGCTGGTAGGAGATGCGGCTAGCGCCGATGTAGTGGCGGTAGTAGCTTTGCAGGTCGTTCATCACGGGTTGCGGCACGACCGAATCGGCGGTGCCGGAGAACATCCACACGCGGTGGCTGGCCAGGGCGCTGGTAGGATCGATGGTTTGCGAGGCGGCGAACCAGTCGGTGATGGCGATCAGGTCGTCGACGCGGGTGCCGCCGGGGCGCACGCGGCAGGTGAACAGGTCGCTGGTGCAGCTGCAACTGGTGGTGGCGGTGAACACACTGCCTTGCGAGCAGAAATACGGTCCGCCGGCGATCACGCCCGCGCCCATGACGGTGCGCGAAAAGGCGACCTCGAATTGCACCGCCATGTAGGCGCCCGACGAGAGGCCGGACACGCTGACCTGCCCGGCGCGCATCGCCGGCAGCGACGCCACCTGCGCCATCGCGGCGTTTGCCAACAGCAATAACAGCCAAAAGATCCGCATACCACCTCCCGCGTCATACGGAAGACGATAGGACGATGCCGCGCACTTTGCTTAATCTGGCTCAATCGTGCGAGGGGCACTAATTTGGACTAGAATGAATTTTCTTTCATTCTTTCCATCCGACCACCATGTCCAAATCCATCGCCCAGCTGTGCCTCGTTTCTTCGCTGACCGTGCTGGCCAGCTCTTTCGCCTTGGCGCAAGCGCCAGCCGCCGCGCCAGCCACCCCGGCTGCGGCGACTGCGCCCGGCAGCTGCCCGGCCATCCTCAAGCAAACTTTCAAGCGCCTGCAAGACGAAGCGCCACAAGACCTGTGCCAGTACTCGGGCAAGGTGATTCTGGTGGTCAACACCGCCAGCTACTGCGGCTTCACCAACCAGTATGAAGGGCTGGAAGGCCTGTACGCCAAGTACGGCAGCAAGGGACTGGTGGTGCTGGGCTTCCCATCGAACGACTTCGGCCAGCAGGAGCCGGGTTCGAGCAAGGAAATCGCCGATTTCTGCTACAACACCTACGGCGTGAAATTCCCGATGTTTGCCAAGTCGGTGGTGTCGGGCAAGGAACCTAACCCGCTGTTTGCCAATCTGATCAAGGCCACCGGTAAGGCGCCGGCATGGAACTTCCACAAGTACCTGATCGACCGCCACGGCAACGTGGTCACCAACTTTGGCAGCAAAGTCACGCCGACCGATAAGCAACTGGTCAGCGCGGTCGAAAAAGCGCTGGGTTCCTAAGCACGCGCCAGCTCGAAACCTTCATCGAGCCAACCGGTAATCCCGCCCGGCATCACCTTGACCGGGCGTCCCAGCTGCGCCAGCCGCACGGCGGCACGGGCCGCGCCATTGCAGTGCGGTCCGGCGCAGTACACCACGAACAGCGTATCGGCCGGGAATTCGGCGACTTTCGAGCCGATGATCTTGCGATGCGCGAGGTCGAGCGCGCCCGGCACGTGGCCGGCCGCGTATTTCTCCGTGCCGCGCACGTCCAGCAACACGAAATCCTGCTTGCCGCTGGTGAGCGCATCGTGCACGTCCCAGCAATCGGTCTCGAAGCTGAAGCTGGCCTCAAAGTGGGCCAGGGCGGCGGCGCTGTCGGCGGCGGGGATGGCGGTAACGAGGGACATGCGGTTCTCCTGTAGTGATAAACGAATGAGCACATTGTGGCCTCGTGCCGTCACGGCCAGAAGTGGCGCATAAGCCATTCTGCGGTAAGATTGCGCCATGAAAAAACATCTCGTGGTGGCGCTGGCTTACGACCGCCTGTGTACATTTGAGTTTGGCTGCACGGTCGAACTGTTCGCGCTGGAACGCCCGGAGCTGGGCGTGCACTGGTACGACTTTGCCGTTTGCGCGGTGGAGGAGGGGCCGATTCGCGCGGCGGGCGGCATTACGGTGCAGGCGCCGTACACGCCGGAATTGCTGGCGCTGGCTGACACCATCATCATTCCGGGCTGGCGTGATGCGGATGAGTTGCCGCCGCCGCAATTGCTGGAATGGATACGCGCCGCCCACGCGCGCGGCGCGCGCCTGTGCTCGATCTGTTCGGGCGTGTTCGTGCTGGCGGCAGCTGGCGTGCTGGACGGCCAGCGCGCCACCACGCACTGGCGTTATGCCGAGCGCTTGGCGCGGCGTTATCCGCAGATTGCCGTCCAGCCCGACGATTTGTATGTGGATAACGGCCAGGTTATCACCGCCGCCGGTTCGGCTGCCGGGCTGGATATGCTGCTGCATCTGGTGCGGCGTGATCATGGCGCCAAGGTCGGCAACATGGTGGCGCAGCGGCTGGTGGTGGCGCCACATCGCGAGGGCGGGCAGGCGCAGTTCCTGCCGCGTCCGATGGCTCAGGGCGAGCAGGGCAGGCTGTCCAAGCTGATGGACTGGCTTCGAAGCCATCCGGAGCAGCCGCACACGGTGGCCAGCATGGCCGAGCGCGCGGCCATGAGTCCGCGTACCTTGCAGCGTCAGTTTCAGCAGGCGACTGGCTTCGGGCCGGTTGAGTGGCTGATCCGCGAGCGGGTGGCCATTGTCAAGGAGATGCTGGAAGAGCCGGATGTGCCGCTGACGCAGATTGCCGAGCGGGCTGGTTTTGGCTCCGAGGAATCGCTGCGCCATCATTTCCGCCGTCTTGCTGCGACGACACCGGGCGCTTACCGAAAGCGTTTCGTGCTAACTTGATCGTCTCATCATCAAGGAGACGGCTATGGCTTACGTAGACGGTTTTGTGATTCCTGTACCCAAGGCAAATCTTGAGGCGTACAAGAAAATGGCGCGTGAATGCGGCGCGGTGTGGAAGGAATACGGCGCGCTGGAGTTCCGTGAAAATGTGAGCGATGACGCGCCGCCCGGCAAGCTCACCTCCTTCCCGCAAAGCGTGATCCTGGAGGAAGGCGAGGTGGTGCTGTTCTCGTGGATCGTCTACGAATCGCGCGCGCGCCGCGACGAGATCAATGAGAAGGTCATGAAAGATCCGCGCATCGCAAGCTATATGGATCCCGCCAATATGCCGTTCGACGGCAAGCGCATGATCTACGGCGGCTTCGAGATGATTATCGACTTGTGATCGTTGCGCGCACGGCACCGCGCAGGCCGTTGCAGATGATGATGTCGTCGGCGGCTTCCAGCATGGTGCGGGTGATGACGGCTTCGCTGGCGTTCCATGACGGATCGTCCAGCAGCACGCTGCGCATCACGCCGGGCAGGGCGCCGCTGCTTAACGGCGGCGTGAGCCACTTGCCATCCACGCGCACGAATACGCTGCTGCGGCCACCTTCGGTCAATTCACCACGCTCGTTGAAGAACAGGGTGTCGAAGGCACCTTGCGCCTCGGCGTCACGCCAGGCGGCGTCGTAGCGCGCGCGGATGCTGGTTTTGTGGCGCAGGAACAGGTCGCCGCTGTCGGTGGCGTCGTCGGCCAGCAGCACGCGCACCGGTTCAGTCAATGGCGTCAGCGGCGCATGCTGCACCGCGAACGCGCCGGATGGATTGATCGCCAGCCGCACACGGTACGCTGCATGTTCCGCTTCCAGCATGGCGCTGGCCGCATCCAGATAGGCGTTGGCCGCTTTCTCGTCCCACGGGAAGCCGAAGTACTGCGCCGATGCGGCCAGCCGTTTCAGGTGACGCTCGCGATGGCGGATGCCATCGGCCGGCGTGGCGTACATGGTCTCGAAAATATCGAAGTCGTTTTGCAGGCCGGTGAGGAAGCGCGCCTTGAGCTTGCACTCGGCGTATTCTTCCAGCGCGTCGCTGTCGAACACGATGCCCGCGCCGACACCCATTTCGCCGTGGCGCACGCCGTCTTCGCCCTGCGGTTGCAGGGTCAGCGTGCGGATCGGGACCGACATGCAGAAGTCGCCCACCTTGCCATCTTCGCGCGGATCGAACCAGCCGATGGCGCCGGTGTAGATGCCGCGTGCATCGGGCTCCAGTTCGCGGATGATTTCCATTGTGCGGCGCTTCGGCGCGCCGGTGATGGAGCCGCACGGGTAGAGCGCATCGAAGATATCGGCCAAGGTGGCGTCGTCGCGCAGTTGCGCAGTGATGGTGGAGGTCATTTGCAGCACGCTGGCGTAGCGATGCACCTCGAACAGTGCCGGTACTTCCACGCTGCCGGTGGCGGCCACGCGCGCGATATCGTTGCGCAGCAGGTCGACGATCATCAAATTCTCGGCGCGGTTCTTTGGATCGGCTGCTAGGTTGGTGGCGCGCAGGATGTTCTCGGCTTGCTGCGCCGGCGGCGCTGCGGGGGCGGTGCCTTTCATCGGGCGCGCGGTCAGCACGCCATCTTCATGACGCACGAATAGTTCCGGCGACAGCGACAGCACGGCGGTGCCGTCATCCAGCGCGATCAAGGCGCCGTAGGGCACCGGTTGGCGGCCGCGCAGGCGCGCGTACAGGGCGTGGATGCCGCCGAAGGCGTCGAAGCGCAGGCGGTAGGTGTAATTAACCTGGTAGGTGTCGCCGGCCGCGATGTAGTCGTGGATGCGCGCCAGCGCATTGGTGAACGCCTGCTGGTCGATGTTAGCGCGGATATTGGCGATGCCGGCCGGACGGTCTATCGGGAAGGAGCGCGCCGCCAGCCAGTCGCTGACTTGCTGCGCGTCGAGTTGGGCGCAGTCCTTGAACAGCAGGATGCGCGCGAGCGGCGCGTTGTGCTGGCGACGAGGCGCGTCCAGCGACAGCAATTCTTCGCCCAGCTCATATGCGCACACGGTGACTGCGTATTCGCCGCGTGCGAGCGCCGCCTGCATTTGTTCCAGCACCTGCGGCCATTGCGCGATATCGTCGCAGCGCAGGGTGCCGGTGTGGCCGGTGTAGAGGCGCGAACGGCTGCCGGTTTGTGCTGCTTCCGGGCTGGCGTCGTCCAGCAGGGCGAATACTTCGGTGTCCATACTTACAGTGGTTACGATAGCAGCAGGGTGATATGCAGCGCCGCGTCCTGCGACGGATTATTTTTGAAGCCGCTCTTGGCGTAGCGGTGCCAGCGTCCGATCACAAAACTGGTCAGCATCGCCGCGCGCGCGGCGGTGTCGGCTTCGTGCGCCTGCCCTTCGCTGGCGGCCAGGCGCAGCGCCTGTTTCAGCGCCAGCTCGACGCGGTCGTAGAACTGGTTCATGCGCAGTTGCAGGCGTTCGTCCTCGTTGACCAGCGCATCGCCGATCAGCACCCGCGTCATGCCCGGATTCTGGCTGGCGAAGTTGAGCAGCATGGCGACGATATCGCGCGCCTGCGCCAGGCCATCGGTCTGGCGGTCGGCGATCTGGTTAATCAGGCCGAACACGCTCTGCTCGATGAACTCGATCAGCCCTTCGAACATCTGCGCCTTGCTGGCGAAGTGCCGGTACAGCGCGGCCTCGGAAAACTCCAGCTTGCGCGCCAGCGCAGCGGTGGTGATCTTGTCGCCCTTGGGCTGTTCCAGCATCTCCGCCAGCGCCTGCAGGATTTGCAAACGGCGCTGGCCTGGCGGTGTGCTTGCCATATGATCTCGCAGTTAAAAGTTCGTTAGCGCAGGCGATGCAAACGCGCCGGCAGGTTCCTGACAGATTTTACTTTGACATCGACATAAGCGGGGCGAATTAACCTTTTTTGAGGATGGGCCAGGCCGGCGGTGTCGCCGATGGTCAGGTACTGCGTGACCCACGCGGTGCGCATGCCGATCTCGCGCGCGCTGCGCAGGTTGGCCAGCGTGTCTTCCACCAGGATGCAGCGGCGCGGCGTCAGTTGATGGCGGCGCATCAGGCGATGCAGCATCAGCTTGGACGGCTTGGGACGCATGTGGCGATGGACGGTCATCGCTTCCACTGCCACGTGGTGCTGGAACTGGCGCTGCAAACCCAGATGGCGCAGCACCTGCGACGAGTAGCGGTGCGGCGCATTGGTCAGCAGGATTTTGCGGCCAGGCAGGCGGCGCAGCAGCTGGCGCAGTCCGCGCTCGGCGCGGATCATGGCCGCCAGGTCGTCGAACTGGTGGGTTTCGTCGAGAAAGTGCTCGGCCTTGACGCCGTGGTGCTTGACCACGCCCAGCGTGGTGGCGCCGTAGCGCTGCCAGTACATGGTGCGGGTGGCGTTCACCACCTCGTCGCTGGCGGGCGTCACGCCGTCGCCCAGCAGGCGCGCCAGATAGCGGTTCATGCCGGCCATGATGGACGGGAAGATGGCGTGCGAGGCGTTGTGCAGCGTGTTATCAAGATCAAACAGCCATACGGGCGAGGAGCGAGTAATATTCACATCAGACCTACCATCAAAGGAAACCATGCAGCGCCAGATTATAGTGTTGTTCTGTAGTTTGTTCTTTTTTGTGCTGGGCCCATCGCGGGCCGCCGATCCGGCGCCGGCGCAAAATCGCGGCGCGTTGTTCAAGGTGCAGCAGGGCGCGCACACGCTGTACTTGTTCGGCACCATCCATGTCGGCTCGAAGGATTTTTATCCGCTGGAGCCGCGTCTGGCCGGCTTGCTGAAAAAAGCGCCGGTGCTGGCGCTGGAGATCGATCCCCTCGGCGATCCGCAAAAGCTGGCGCGCGCGGTGCAGCAGCATGGTCTCAGCAACAAACCCATGACGGGCATGACGCCGGCATGGCGCCAGCGCCTTGAGCGCTTACTCAAGCAGTACAACATTGAACCGGAAGGGGTGGCCAGCATGAAGCCCTGGCTGCTTGCCAGTCTGCTGACGGTGAGCGAGTTCGCGTCGCAAGGCTACGAGGCCTCGCTGGCGGTGGATGCGCACTTGTCGAAGCAGGCGCATGCCGCCGGCCAGAAAATCGTCGAGCTGGAATCGGCCGACAGCCAGATGGCGCTGTTCGACAAGATGACGCCCGCCGAGCAGCTGCTGTTCCTGCAGGAGGCCATCGCTGGCATCGAGGACAAGGAACAGGCCAGCCAGGCGCGCGAGATCGCCGATGCATGGCGCAACGCCGACATACAGGCGCTGGACGCGCTGGCGCTGAAGGCGGAGCAGGACGACACCTTCTCGGGCCGTTTCGTGCAGCAGGTGCTGCTGGATGGCCGCAATCCGGCGCTGGCCGATGGCATGCTCAAGCTAATGGCGCGCGAAAACAACAGCGTGGCGGCGATCGGCGTGCTGCATTTGGTCGGCAAAACGAGTGTGCCGGAACTGCTGCGCAAACGCGGGCTGACGGTGGAGCGAATTTACTAAAGCGGGAAGTAACTGCGGGAGGAGGGTACTACAGGAAGAATGGTGCCCTTTACGTGGATTGAACACGTGGCCTCTCCCTTACCAAGGGAGTGCTCTACCACTGAGCTAAAAGGGCATTGCCTGAAAATGTGGCGGTTTCACCGAAGTCCGGCGAGACCGCCTTTTTTTCAGTGAGACCGGATCATAGTGCCAAAAGCCTGTTCGGTCAAGACTTCCAGCAACAAAGAATGCTCGATACGGCCGTCGATGATGTGAACCGTGTTCACGCCGGACTTGGCAGCGTCCAGGGCTGATGAAATTTTAGGCAGCATGCCGCCCGAAATCGTGCCGTCGGCGAACATCTCGTCGATCTCGCGCGCCGACAGGTCGGTGACCAGATTGCCTTGCTTGTCTTGTACGCCGGCGATGTTGGTCATCATGATCAGCTTTTCGGCTTTCAGGATTTCCGCGATCTTGCCGGCGACCACGTCGGCGTTGATGTTGTAGGCCTGGCCGTCCTGGCCGAAACCGATCGGCGAGATGATCGGAATGAAGGCGTCGTCCTGCAGGGCTTTCACCACGGCCGGGTTGATCGCTTCGATTTCGCCGACGAAGCCGATGTCCAGGGTCTGGCCTGGGTTTTCCTTGTCCGGCATGGCCATCTTGCGGGCGCGGATCAGGCCGCCGTCCTTGCCGGTCAGGCCGACTGCCTGGCCACCGTAGTGATTAATCAACATCACGATGTCCTGCTGGACTTCGCCGCCCAGCACCCACTCCACCACTTCCATCGTTTCTTCGTCGGTGATGCGCATGCCCTGCACGAAAGTGCCTTGCTTGCCGATTTTTTTCAGGGCGTTGTCGATCTGCGGACCGCCGCCGTGCACCACCACCGGGTTCATGCCGACCAGTTTGAGCAAAATGACATCGCGCGCGAAGCCGTGTTTCAGGCGGTCTTCGGTCATGGCGTTGCCACCGTATTTGATGACGATGGTTTTGCCGTGGTAATTGCGGATGTACGGGAGGGCCTCAGCCAGAATCTGCGCCTTGATCTGCGGGGAGACCGCGGTCAAATCGTCATTCATGCCTAAGTTCAGGTTGGTCAGTTGGGTCATGGCGAGTCCGGTAAGTAGAATTTTGGGCGCAATTTTACAGCCAGTTGGCGCTCAAGTACGCATTATAGGGCCATATGGTGGTATTTTCTTGGGCGCTGGGGTAGGCTGGGCGCTCTTGATTGTCTTGGAAATAACATGAGTACCTGTTCCCGCTGCGGCGCGCAGTTCTCCTGCGCCATGAAGGATGCCGATCCGTCGGCGCCGGCCGAGCCGTGCTGGTGCACTACGCTGCCGCCCGCCGTCGCCGTCCCGTCCGCCCCCGGCGCCAGTTGCTGGTGCCCGGCATGCCTGAAGCAGCACATCGTTGAGCAAGCTCAAACCCAGCCCGGTTCGCCGTCCGACAATAGCGTATAAACCCCACCGGGAGTACGCAAATGAGCTCGCTTGACAAGCAAAGTGGCGCGGCAGACGATACGAATATCGTCCGCATCGTGAAGCTGGAGACCCAAATGGACAACGTCACCAGTGCTCTTACCGCCCTGCAGCGCACGCAGGAACAAAACCATCTGGCCATGCTGGCACAGTTTGAAACCATGCATAAAAAGATTGACGGCGTCCGTGACAGCCTGGACGACAAGATCGACAAATCCAATTGGCAGTTAATACACCAGATGGACCGGCAGTTTTACTGGCTAGCCGGAATACTCATTGCCCAGATGACTACCAGCATTGCCATCCTGCTCCGGTTCATCGGACCGTAGTCAACTCACCGTGCGGAAAAAGCGCAGCATTTCGCGGCTGGCGTCCGGGCCCTTGGCGTCGGTGTAGCTGCCGGAGGCGCTGCCGCCCGACCACGCATGGCCGGCGCCGTGCACTACCCAATGTTCCCCCAGCGGCGTGCCATCTGGCTTGATGTGGGTGGTCTGCGTGTAGCGGTAGCCGTCCGGCACCGCGCCCGATTGCACCGACGGCCGTGCGCCGCGATGATGATGCAGCCGCTGCGCCATCACCTGTTCGCCATTGACCGGATGCACGGTGGTGTCGCTGTCGCCATGAAACACGATAATCGGCTGTGATGGATCGCCCGCCTTGGTTGCGCGATGTACGCCGCGCTTCATCGCAGACAACGCCGACGGCAAATCCTGCGCCGACGCAAACGGCAAGCCCGAATGCACGCCCACCGCCGCAAACAATTCCGGATACAAGGTGCCGGCGATCACCGCCATCGCCCCGCCCGCCGACAGGCCGGCCACATATACCTGGCGCTCGTTGACCGGATACTCATCGATAATCTGCTGCGCAATACCGGCAATGATCGAGGGTTCGCCTTGCCCGCGTTTCTGATCGATCTCATTGAACCAGTTCCAGCACTTGGAGTGATTGGCATTGGCGTTTTGCTCCGGATAGACCACGAAGAAACCCACTTCTTCGGCCAGCTGGTTCATCTGCGTGCCGGCGGCAAAATCGTCGGGATTCTGCGTGCAGCCATGCAGCATCACCAGCAGCGGCATGGCTTGTCCGTGGTAACTGGCAGGAACGTACAGCTTGTAGTTCCGCGTACCGGCGTGATTGGTGTAGCTGCCGTTGATAAATTGCGCGCCGTCCACAGGCGGCGCCACCGGTGCCGGATGCAGCAGCGAGCCTAGATCAATCGCGATCCCCATGCGGTTCAGTATGTCTTGCGCGAATTCGTTGGGATGCGTGGCCGGATTCGGCTGCTGCTGCTGTTGCGGCGGCGGCTGCGGCGCTGCGGCCGGTGGCGGTTCCGTCGGCGCTGCATTGGGCGGCGGCGGGTTAATATCGCGCATGGCCGGAGCCGGAGCGGGACGGTCGAATACGCGCTGCAAAGGGATGCCCTTGCTGAGCAATTGCTGCGCCGCTTCGCGCATCTGGGTGAGAATATTGAGCTTCATGGCACTCCTTAATGGATGCGCGGTGCCAGTGCGGTCTTGAGGACCGCGCTGGCATGCAACGAGCCGAGAACGAAAATGGATTCAATGGTGGCCAGCGCCAGTTCGACGGAAACGTCGCTGGCGATGCTGGCCAGGCCCAGTACCTGGATCTGCAAGCGCTCGCCCGCCGCCTGGATGGCCTCCAGGTCGGCGCGCGAGTAATGCTGCATGCCCAGGACCAGGCTCTTGCGCGCCACGGTCTGCCTGACCACCTCGGCGTGCTGGTTCAGCTGGTTGCGGATCGCCGTGCGGATCAGGTCGGTGCGGTTGGAATAAAATCCCTCTTGCACCAGCAAGTCGATCTGTCCCAGGTCGACCGGGCCCAGATTGATGGTGATTTTTTCCGAATCGGCGATCTTCAGCTTTATTTCTTGCTTAGCCATTACTGTCTCCATCTAATCGCCATCTATATGGATGGTAGTCTACGCCTCCGCTTCCCCAAGTCAAGCAGCTTCACGGCATAATGGCGTCATGAGTGAAGTAACCAACACAATTCCATCCCCCGTCCCCTCGCCGTGCGTGAGCCTGTGCAAAATGGACAGTGAGCGCCGCTATTGCATGGGTTGCTTGCGCACCATTCCCGAAATCGTGGCCTGGGGCAAAGCCGATGACGATTTCAAGCGCGCCGTATGGGCGGAGCTGCCGCAGCGTCGCTTAACCGTGCATTTCGACGAGGAAGAATGAACGTGCTGCCGGATTCGATACAGGTGTTTGAGCGCGGTTGGCTCTCGTCCAACAACATCATGCTGCTGGGCCGCCACGACACGGCCATTATCGATACCGGCTACCTGAGCCACGCGCCGCAGACGCTGGAACTGGTGCGCCACGCGCTGCACGGCCGCCACCTCGACCAGATCATCAACACCCACTTGCACTCCGACCACTGCGGCGGCAATGCCATCCTGCAGGCCCATTTCGGCTGCAAGACCTCGATTCCGGTGGCGGAAGCGGAAAAAGTCCGGCACTGGGACGTGGAAGCGCTGAGCTTCAAGGCCACCGGCCAGCGCTGCGACCGCTTTACCTTCGACGCCACCATCGCCCCCGGCGACGTGCTGACTCTGGCCGATATGGAATGGCAGGCGCTGGCCGCGCCTGGCCACGATCCGCATTCGCTGATTTTCTACTGTCCGCAAGAAAAAGTGCTGGCCTCGGCCGACGCGCTGTGGGAAAACGGTTTTGGCGTGATCTTCCCGGAACTGGATGGAAAATCCGGCTTTGCCGAGGAACGCGCCACGCTGGACCTGATCGCCGGGCTGGACGTGAAAGTGGTGATCCCTGGCCACGGCGCGCCGTTCACCGACGTGGCCGGCGCCCTGGCGCGCGCCCGTTCGCGGCTGGACTACCTGGCCGCCGATCCGCTGCGCAACGCGCAGAACGCGCTGAAAGTGCTGCTCAAGTTCCTGCTGCTGGAACGCCAGCGCATTCCGCTGGCCGATGTGCCGGTGCTGCTGACCTCGATGCCGGTGTTTGCGGCGGCCAATACCAACTTCCTCAAGCAATCGCCCGAGGAGTTGGGCAAGTGGGCGGTAAGCCAGCTGGTGCGCGGCGCTGCGGCACGGGTTGAGGGTGAGTACTTACTTAATGAATAAAGTAGAGTAAGTTCCCTATTTTAGGCACGGTCGTACTATTTTCGATCTATAATCGTTTGGACCGATTAACTCACCCCAGCGAGCCCGCTATGACCCTGCCTGCAGTGTTGCAAAACCTCACCCTTCCCGTCATCGCTTCGCCGATGTTCATTGCCAGCGGTCCGGCGCTGGTGGCGGCGCAATGCAAGGCCGGCATCGTCGGTTCGTTCCCGGCGCTGAACGCGCGTCCGGCCGAACTGCTGGATGTGTGGCTGACCGACCTGCAAAAAGAACTGGCCGACTTCCAGGCCGCCAATCCTGACAAGCGCGTCGGCCCGATCGCCGTCAACCAGATCGTGCACCAGTCGAACGACCGCCTGGCGCATGACGTGGAAGTGTGCGTGAAGCACCAGATCCCGATCATCATTTCCTCGCTGCGCGCGCCGCCGAAAGAGATGCTGGACGCGATCCACAGCTACGGCGGCATCGTGCTGCACGACGTAGTGTCGATCCGTCACGCGGAAAAAGCACTGGAAGCGGGTGTGGATGGTTTGATTCTGGTGGCCAGCGGCGCCGGCGGCCATGCCGGCACCTTGTCGCCATTCGCGCTGGTGGGTGAAGTGCGCAAGTTCTTCAAGGGCCCGATCGCCCTGTCCGGTTCGATTGCGACCGGCGACGCCATCCTGGCGGCTCAGGCGATGGGGGCGGACTTCGCGTACATCGGCTCGCGCTGGCTGGCGACCAAGGAATCGAATGTGAGCGACGGCTATCGTGAAGCCATCGTCGAGTCGACCGCCGCCGATATTGTGTACTCGAACCTGTTCACCGGCGTGCACGGCAACTACCTGAAAAAATCCATCGTGGCCGCCGGCCTTGATCCGGACGCGCTGCCGACCGCCGACAAGACCGCGATGAACTTCGGTTCCAGCAGCGCCAAGGCCTGGCGCGACATCTGGGGCGCCGGCCAGGGCGTGGGCCTGATGGACGATATTCCATCGGCCGGCGAAATGGTCGAGCGTCTGAAGCGCGAATACGACGCCGCGCGCGCCCGCCTGGCGTTGTAATTAAGCGTCGGGGTTGTTGATTGCCCACAACCCCGGCAGATTACGCCAGTAGCCGTAAGCATCCATGCCGAAACCGACCACGAAGCGGTTCGGGATGGTGATGCCGACGATATCGGCTTTCACCGGCTTGACCTTGCCGATGGCCTTGTCCGCGAACACGGCCAGGATCACTTCCTTGGCGCCCATGTCCAGCAGGCGCTGTTTGACGTGGGCCAGGGTTTCACCTTCGTCCAGGATGTCGTCCAGCACGATCACGGTGCGGCCGGCGACGTTCGAACGCGGCACCACTTTCCACACCACTTCACCGCCCTTGTCCTCGTCGCCGTAGCGGCTGACGTGGATGTAGTCGAATTCCAGCGGGAAGGTCAGCTGCGGCAGCAGGTTGCCGGTGAAGACCACGGCGCCGCCCATCACGCCCAGCACCAGCGGGAATTCTTCCGCCTCCGGCTGGTTATAGCGGGCGTTCAGCGTGTCGGCCATCGCGGCGACAGCGTTATCGACGTCCTGTTTGGTGAACAGTTCTTCAGCGCTCTCCAGCAGGGCGCGGGCGCGGTTGTGGTGGAAGTCTTGCATGATTTTTTATTAAAAACGAATGTGAAGTCCGATATTATCCACCAATTACTGATAGTCGCGCACATCGGCGATGACCTTGCCGTCGTTGGGCAGGCTGCCGACGGCGACAAACTGCACCTCGCCGCGTAGCTTGGTGAGCTTGCGGATGGACTCGACGATGCCGGCGGCGCTGGCGCTGGCGCTGGCTGCATCGACTACCTCGCAATGCAGCGTCATAGCCTCCTGCGCGATCTGGCCCGACACCACAAGACGCGCTTTCACAATTTCCGGATGGCGGCGCGCGATGTCGTGTACCTGCGACGGATGGACAAACATGCCGCGCACCTTGGTGGTCTGGTCCGCGCGACCCAGCCAGCCTTTGATGCGGGTATTGGTGCGGCCACAGGCCGACGGTGGTGCATCGGTCAGGATCGCCGACAGGTCGCCGGTGGCAAAGCGGATCAGCGGATAGTCCGGGTTGAACACGGTGAGCACCACTTCGCCCACTTCGCCCGCAGGTACGGGATCGCCGCTGCCGGGACGGACTATTTCGAGGATCACGTCTTCATCCAGCACCATGCCGGGGTCGCGCACATCGCCGCTGCGGGTTTCGTAGGCGATGCTGCCGACATCGGCCGAGGCGTAGGCTTGCAGCACCTGCGGTATGCCGTGCTCGGCGAACCATGTGCGCAGCGATTCGGGCAGCGCTTCGGCGCTCACCAGCGCGCGCTTGATGCTGCTGATCTCCACACCCATCTCCTGCGCCTTCTCGATGATGATCTTCAGGAAGGACGGCGTGCCGACGTAGGTATCCGGCCGCAGCGCGTGGATCGCTTGCACCTGCATTTCGGTCTGGCCGCTGCCGGCCGGGATCACCGCGCAGCCGAGGCGCGCCGCGCCGCCTTCCACCATGAAGGCGGCCGGCGTGAAGTGGTAGGAGAAGCAGTTTTGCAGCAGCCCGCCGGCGCGCGCGCCCGCCGCGTAGAGCGGCCGTGCGAAACGCCACCAGTCGGCGCCGCGTCCCTCGGGATCGAAGATCGGGCCGGGCGACATGTAGACGCGCGCCAGCTGGCCCACCGGCGTGGTATTCAAGCCGCCGAACGGCGCATGCTGCTCCTGCAGCGCGTGCAGGTCGGACTTGCGTGTTACCGGCAGCGTGGCCAATGCGGCGCGGCTGTTGATATCGGTGGCGTTGACGTCCTTGAGGATGCGCGACCATCCCGCCGCTGCCTTGGCGCGCGCCACCAGCTGCGGCAGGCGCGCCATCAGTTCGCGTTCGCGCTGTTCCGGCGCGCGCGCTTCGAGGCTGTCGAAAGTATCGGCCATGTTCAGGATCCTTGTATTTCGCGTTGCAGCTTTTTGGTCAGTTTGGCGAACACCAATTCGTAAGACCGTTGCAGCAGTTCGGCCACTTCCGCGTCGCTGATCGCTTTCGGGTCTTCGATGTAGACCCACTTGGCGCGCGCAAGGTAGGGCGCTGGAATGATGCCGGGACGGTCGGTCAATTCCAAAAAACGGTCGTCATCGACCTTGAAGCTGATACCTCGCTCGCTGCCATCGGCGCCGGTAACGGCGAACATTTTCTCGCCGACCGAGAACACCAGGTTGGTCTCCCATTTGATGTCTTCGGTGGCGCCGGGCAGCTTGCGGCAGTAAGCCTTGGCCTTGGTGAGATTCATTCTGTTCCTTATGCCAGCCAGCGTTTGCGGCGCCGGTAAAATTTCATGTCGCGGAAGCTCTTGCGACCCGCGCCGGAGACGCCGAGATAGAATTCTTTCACGTCTTCGTTGCAGGACAGGTCGGCCGCCGCGCCTTCCATCACTACGCGGCCGTTTTCGAGGATGTAGCCGAAGTCCGCGTAGCGCAGCGCGATGCTGGTGTTTTGCTCAGCCAGCAGGAAAGAGACGTTCTCCTTGCTGTTCAAGTCTTTGACGATGCCGAAAATCTCGTCGACGATTTGCGGCGCGATGCCCATCGACGGCTCGTCCAGCAAAATCATGGAAGGCTTGGCCATCAGCGCGCGGCCGATGGCGCACATCTGCTGCTCGCCGCCGGAGGTGTAGCCGGCCTGGCTTTGCCGACGCTCCTTCAGGCGCGGGAAGTAGTGGTAGACCTTTTCCAGCGACGCCTTCAGCTCCGCGCGGGAATCGGTGCGCGTGTAAGCGCCGGTCAACAGGTTTTCTTCGATGGTCAGATGGCCGAAGCAGTGACGGCCTTCCATCACCTGCGACAGGCCGCGCTTGACCAGCTCATTCGGCGTGAGATGGTCGATGCGTTCGCCCTTGAACTGGACTTCGCCCTTGGTGACGTCGCCGCGTTCACCGCGCAGCAGGGTAGAGATGGTTTTCAGTGTGGTCGATTTGCCCGCGCCATTGGCGCCCAGCAGGGCGACGATCTTCCCCTGCGGGACTTGCAGCGAGACGCCTTTCAGCACGAGGATAACGTGGTCGTAGATAACTTCCACGTTATTCACAGACAGGTACGGAGTGGCAGTGGCGGTCATTTCAGGCATGCCGGTGTGATTTTTTTCTCGGCCGCGTAGGCTGCGGAGCTTTCTTCCAGCAGCTTGCGGGTCAACGCCTTGTCGCCGACGATCCAGTTTGGCGTGATGGCGCTCCACTTCTTGCCGTCCCATTGCTGGACTTTTACCGCGCCCGAGCCTTCATGATCGTCGCAGCTGGTCTTCACTGTCGGCAGCATACCGAACGCACCGACGGCTTTCAGTCGTGCTTCGTCGACGTTGAGGTTCTCCAGGCCCCAGCGCAGCTGTTCGCCGGTGACGCGCTTGCCCTTGCCGAACTTCTCCTGCGCGGTGCGGATCGCTTCCACCCACAGGATGCCCGCGCTCACACCGCGCATGTGGTAGACGCTGCCGATGCGCGATGCATCCGCCAGATTGCCCTTGCCATCGGTGTAGAGTTTTTTGCGGATCTCATCCATCACTGGATAGTTGCCCGGCGTGTTGAAGGTCATCGCGCTGTAGCCCTTGGCCGCATCGCCCGTAGGTACGGTATCTTCTTCCGAACCGGCCCACCATACGCCGAGGATTTTCTCGCGCGGGAAGCCGTTGCGTTGCGCGGTCTTGATGGCTACCGCATTCATCGAGCCCCAACCCCACAGGATCACATGGTCGGGACGCGCCTGGCGGATTTGCAGCCACTGCGACTGCTGCTCGCTGCCCGGCGGTGTCACCGGAATCTTGATCAGCTCAAAGCCGTGCTGCTTGCTCAACGCCTCCAGCACTGGCAAGGGTTCCTTGCCGAATGCCGAGTCGTGGTAGAGGTGGACGATCTTCTTGCCTTTCAGTTTATCGATGCCGCCTTCCTTGTCGCCGAGGTACTTGATCATGGCAGCCGCCTGATTCCAGTAGCTGGTAATCAGTGGGAAAACGTAGGGAAATACTTTGCCGTTGGCGGCGTCCGAGCGGCCGTAGCCGATCATCGTCATCGGAATTTTATCGACGGCGAGGCGATCGAGAATCCCGTACGCGACACCTGTGGATAAAGGCTCGACCAACGTGGCGCCGCCGTTCTTGGTTTTCAAGCGCTCGTAGCATTCCACGCCGCGTGATGGGTTGTATTCCGTCTCGCACTCTTCCCACGCAATCTTCACGCCGTTCACGCCGCCCGACAGATTCACCAGGTTGAAGTAGTCGATGATACCGCCGTAAAAGCCGGAACCGCCCGCCGCATAAGGGCCTACGCGGTAGGAGGGCAGGGCGATGTACTGTTCCGCAGGCTGCGCGAGCGCCGCGCCGCTGGCGGCCAGTGTGAGTCCGGCGATGATGGATGCAAAGCGTTTCATAGTGTGTCTCCTCTGATTTTTTAATGGGGGAACGGCCACAGACGCAACTTCTCTTTACCAATTTGCCACAGGCGCGCAAGGCCGTGAGGCTCGACGATCAGGAAAAATATAATCAACGCGCCGAACACCATCAGCTCCAGATTGGAGGCGACGCTGGTCGGCAGCGCAAGGCTATGCGCAACGACATTCAACAGCACCGGCAGCAGCACAATGAAAGCCGCGCCGAGGAAAGAACCCAGTACCGAACCGACGCCGCCAATGATAATCATGAACAGAATGCGGAACGACATATCGAGGTTGTACGCCTCCGGTTCCACTGTACCGAGGTAGGCATACGCATACAGCGCGCCGGCCACGCCGCAGTAGAAGGAGCTGACCGCAAACGCCAGCAGCTTGGTGCGCATCAGGCGGAAGCCGATCACTTCGGCCGCCACGTCCATGTCGCGCACGGCCATCCACGAGCGGCCGACGTTGGAGCGGATCATATTCTTGGCCAGCAGCGCCATCACGGTCACCACAGCCAGCACCAGCAGGTATTTGCGGTCCGGCGTATCGAAGGCGTAGCCGAGGATGACGATGGGCTGCGCGGTGATCACGCCGGAAGAACTGTAGTTGGTCAGGTAGGGAATCTTGGTCAGGCACCAGACTACGAAGAATTGCGTCGCCAGCGTGGCGGCGGCGAGGTAGAAGCCGCGTATGCGTAGCGACGGCAGGCCAAACGCGATGCCGACCAGCGCCGCGCTCAAGCCGCCCAGCACAAACGCCACCAGCACCGGCAAGCCCGGAATGCGCAGGATGAAGTTGTATGAGGCGAAGGCGCCCACCGCCATGAAGGCCGCCGTGCCGAGCGACAGCTGGCCTGCGTAGCCGGTCAGGATGTTGAGGCCCAGCGCGGCCAGCGCAAAAATCAGGAACGGGATCAGGATGGCGGACAGCACATACGGCGATGCGAGGGCCGGCACGGCGAGCACCGCGACCGCCAGCAGCGCCAGCAGCGCAACGCGGTCCTGCAAAATCGGGAAGATCTGGCCGTCGGCCTGATAGCTGGTTTTGAATTGTCCTGCTTCGCGGTAGAACATGCGTCAAATCCTCCGGATGATTTTTTCGCCGAACAGGCCTTCCGGCCGCACCAGCAGGAACAGCAAGGCCAGCACGTAAGGGAACCAGCCCTCGATGCCGCCGCCCACCATCGGGCCGATGTACACTTCGGCCATTTTTTCGGATGCGCCGATAATCAGGCCGCCGACAATCGCGCCGGGCATGGAAGTGAAGCCGCCGAGGATCAGCACCGGCAGTGCCTTCAACGCGACGAAGGTCAGCGCGAACTGCACGCCATTGCGCGCGCCCCACAGCATGCCCGCCACCAGTGCCACCAGCCCGGCCACCGCCCACAGCACGGCCCAGATGCGCTGCAGCGGAATGCCGACCGCCAGCGCTGCCTGGTGATCGTCGGCTACGGCGCGCAAGGCGCGGCCTACTTTGGTTTTCGAGAACAGCAGGGCCAGCGTCGTGACCAGCAGGCCGCATACCAGCGCCGCCATGATGTCGAATTGCGAGACGAGGATGTTGTAGTTGTCCATCAGGTACTGCGAAGGAACGTCTTCAATCGGCAGTTCCAGCTTGCGCACCTGCGCGCCGAACAGCAGCTGCGCCAGTCCCTCAATGAAAAACGCTAGCCCGATGGTCGCCATGAACAGCGTGATCTCCGGCTGGTTGACCAAAGGCCGCAGCACCACGCGCTCAATCGACAGGCCTAGCAAAATCATCACCGCCACCGTGATCGGCAGCGCTATCCACAGCGATACGCCCATCTTGTCCATCACGCCGACGCAGGTCAGCGCGGCGAAGTACACCATCGCGCCCTGTGCAAAGTTGAACACGCCGGAGGCTTTGTAGATCAGCACAAAACCGATCGCCACCAGCGCGTACATTACGCCGGACAGCAGGCCGCCGATCAGCACCTCAAAGAAGAAGTTAATGTTCACAGCCCACTCCAAGGTAAGCATTGATCACATCCTGATTGTCGCGCACTTCATCCGGCGTGCCGTCGCCGATTTTTTTGCCGTAGTCGAGCACCACCACGCGGTCCGAGATATCCATCACCACACCCATGTCATGCTCGATCAGCACGATGGTGGTGCCGAATTGGTCGTTCACGTCGAGGATAAAGCGGCACATGTCCTGCTTTTCTTCGACATTCATACCGGCCATCGGTTCGTCGAGCAGCAGGATTTCTGGCTCGGCGGCCAGCGCGCGGCCCAGCTCCACGCGCTTTTGCAGGCCGTAGGGCAGGCGGCCGACCGGCGTTTTGCGGATCGCCTGAATCTCGAGGAAGTCGATGATCTCCTCGGCCTTGATGCGGTGCGCGATTTCCTCGCGCCGCGCCGGACCCCAGTACAGCGCCTGCATCAGGAAGTTGGACTTCATCTTGAGGTTACGGCCGGTCATGATGTTGTCCAGCACCGTCATGCCCTTGAACAGCGCGATGTTCTGGAAGGTGCGGGCGATGCCGGATTTGGCGGCGGCGTAGCAATCCATGTTCTTGCGCACCTCGCCGTGGTAGACGATCTGTCCTTGCTGCGGGCGGTACACGCCGTTGATCACGTTGAGCATGGAGCTTTTGCCCGCGCCGTTCGGGCCGATGATGGCGCGGATCTCATGTTGGCGCACGTCGAAGGAAATATCGGTCAGCGCCTTCACGCCGCCGAAGGAGAGCGAGATATTTTTCAGGTCGAGGATGACCGGCCCGGTCTTGCGCTGACCGGCGCCGAAGTGGGCTTCTGGCTCGTTCATCTGCATGTTCGCCTCCGTCATGCCGCTGCCTGCACGGCAGGGTAGGTCTTGCACGGTTCGATCTTCAGGTCCGCTGCAACCACGCCGCTGCGGCCATCCTCAAATTTGACCTGCGTTTCGATGTATTGCGAGGTCTTGCCGCTGTAGAGCGCATCGATCAGCACCGCGTATTTCTCGGCAATGAACTTGCGGCGCACTTTGCGGGTGCGGGTCAGCTCATCGTCGTCGGGGTCGAGCTCCTTATGCAAAACCAGGTAGCGGTGGATTTGCGTGTCGCCCATGCCTGCTTCAGCCGCCAGGTCGGCGTTGACCTGCTCGACGCAATCGCGCACCAGCCCGTACACGGCAGGATGTGCGGCCAGGTCGGTGTAGCCCGAGTAAGCGATGCTGCGCCGTTCGGCCCAGTTACCGACCGCCTCCATGTCAATGTTGATGAAAGCGCACACCTCGTCGCGCTGGTGGCCGAACACCACCGCTTCCTTGATGAAGGGGAAGAACTTGAGCTTGTTCTCGACGTAGTTGGGCGCGAAGATGGCGCCGCTGTTCATGCGGCCGACGTCGGCGGCGCGGTCGATGATTTTCAGGTGGCCCTCGTGGTCGAACAGGCCAGCGTCGCCGGTGTGGAAATAGCCGTGCTGGTCGATGGCTTCGGCCGTCGCGTCCGGACGTTTGTAGTAACAGTCCATTAACGTCGGCGATTTAACGAGAACTTCACCGTTTTCGGCCAGTTTGACTTCCACGCCGGGTGCCGGCAGGCCAACGCTGTCGAACTTGATCTGGCCATCGGGCTGCAGGCAAATGTAGGCGCAAGTTTCGGTCGACCCGTAAAATTGCTTCAAGTTGACGCCAATTGAGCGATAAAAGCGGAACAGATCGGGGCCGATCGCGGCACCGGCCGTGTAGGCGACGCGGATGCGCGACATGCCGAGCACGTTTTTCAACGGGCCGTAGACCAGCAGCTTGCCCACGGCGTAGCGCAGGCGGTCGGCCAGCGGCACCGGCTTGTTGTCCAAAATTTGAGCACCGCAGCGGCGCGCCACGCCCATAAAGTAATGGAACATGCGGCGCTTGATGGCGCCAGCGTCTTCCATCCGGATCATCACCGTGGTCAGCATGTTTTCAAACACGCGCGGCGGGGCGAAGTAATAAGTGGGGCCGATTTCGCGCATGTCGGTCATCACGGTCTCGCCGGATTCCGGGCAGTTGACGGTGAAGCCTGCCGTCATCGCCTGCGCGAATGAGAACAGGCAGTCGCCCACCCAGGCCATTGGCAGGTAGGACAGGATATCTTCCGCGTCGGTGAGTTTTTCGAAGCCGACGCCGCCATCTCCCGCCGCCAGCAGCGCGGCGTGGGTCTGGCACACGCCCTTGGGCTTGCCGGTGGTACCGGAGGTGTACAGGATGATGGCGTTGTCGCCGGCCCGGCCCTCGGCCACCTGCGCTTCAAAGAAGCCGGGATGCGCCTGGTCCCAGGCGCGGCCCATTTCCTGTAGCTGGGCGAAGGACAGCAAACCTTGTTGGCGATAGTGGCGCATGCCGCGTTCGTCGTCGTAGGCGATGTGGCGTATGTGCGGATACAACGTTTGCAATTCGAGCAACTTGTCGACCTGTTCCTGGTCTTCCACAATGGCGTAATGGATTTCAGCGTTTTCCAGCACGTACGCCATGTCGGCTGCGGGGGCGTCCTGGTACAGCGGCACCGGCACGCCGCCCAGGCATTGGGCGGCCAGCATGGACCAGTACAGGCGTGGCCGGTTATCGCCGATGATGGCGAGATTCATGCCCCGCTCGAAGCCGAGCGCAGCCAAGCCGCAGGCGAGGGCGCGCACTTCGTCATTGACCTGGGACCAGGTCCAGCTTTGCCAGATGCCCAGATACTTTTCACGAAATGCGGGTTTCGCCGGCCTGACCTGGCCGTGCGCGAGCAAGCGGCGAGGAAAAGTCTCTTGTCCTGTTTGCACCAGTTGTCTCCTGTTGCTGTTTCTTTTTTGTGTGATGATATTAACGTGCTGCGAGAAGGCGAGTTGTCTTTTCGACGACAATTGAGTCACTTTTCTATGGTGCGTCGCAAAAATGTCAGATCGATATCCAATTACTTTGAAGGAAGCCCTGCGATCAGCGATCTGGGCCAAGGATTTGACGCCCGAACAAATGGCGCGCGTCGAGGCCGATACCTTCGAAACCTTTGTGCCGAAAGGTGGTTATGTTTGCCGCAAAGGCGAGATGGTAGAGAATTGGCTCGGTATTATCGACGGCATGGTGAAGATGAATAATTTCTCTTCCGATGGCAAAAGTGTGACTTTTACCGGGGTACCGCCGGGCGGCTGGTTTGGCGAGGGTACGGTTTTAAAAAACGAAGTGCTGAAATACGACGCGATGGCTTTACGCGATAGCCGGATTGCCCGCATGCCGGCCGCGACATTTATGTGGCTGCTCGATAATAGCTTGCCTTTTACGCGTTTCTTGCTGATGCAATTGAATGAGCGTCTGGGGCAGTTTATCGGCATGGTCGAGAATGACCGTTTATTAAATCCCGATACGCGGGTGGCGCGCTGCCTCGCTTCATTATTTCATTCGCATTTATATCCGGGCCTGGACAAAATCGTGCATATTTCGCAGGAGGAGTTGGGATTATTATCCGGTGCCTCGCGCCAGCGTGCGAACCAGGCGTTGCAGCTTTTGGAGAAGCAGGGATTGCTGAGTCTCGATTACGGCGGCATTCGCATCCTCGATTTGGAGGGATTACGGCGCTACGAGGCATAGCGCCTTTTTTTTCGCCCAAGTTATGCCAATTATTGGCGCGAACCTGCCAAAATCCGGCGCGCTAAGCCGCGTTCCGCAGTCTCTCCTGCCAGCGGTCTTGCATCTCCTGCAGCCTTATCCAGCTACCCACGGAACGCCCAATAACCTTGGAAAGCCGTTCAGCCATCGCTGGCGTAATGCGTGTTTGTCCATTTAAAAGACGATTAACAGTTGAGCGTGAGACGCCCAATTGTTCAGCAAATTCACGGGCGCCGATATTTTGAGGTTTCAAATACCATTCAACAATAAATTCACCGGGATTAGGGGGGATTGTACATTTCCATTAGTGATAATCCTCATAGTCAATAACATATGCATTTCCATTTTTGAATTCGAATGTTAGTCGCCAGTTGCCATTTACTTTAATAGACCAGCGTGGATTTTTCATTCCTTTCAGTAAGTGAAAAGCTAAACCCGGCTGATCCATATCATCCGGAGCCTCGGCGTATTCAATGCTACGAGTAAATTTTTTAGCTTCGTGGCATGATGAGGCTGGATTCCTCTCAGGCTACCAATTTCATAAAAATGACGTAATCCTTTGTGGCGAAATGGCGATCGTGATCAATATAGCTCCGCGTTGTTAACACAACAAGCTGAGCCATTTCATCATTTCATCATTTCGTCTACGCAGCCATTTAGCGGTAGATCAACTAATCGCGGTATCATAGGGGCAAGATATTTTGAGCTTTCCCATGAATACTCCAGACCCTTCCCAAGTCGTCGAGCGCCTGGCGCTGTTGCGAGCGGCGATGCGCCAGCAGCATATTGATGCGCTGATGGTCCCGTCCGCCGATCCGCACCTGTCCGAATATTTGCCCGAACGCTGGCAAGGCCGCGAATGGGCGTCCGGTTTCACCGGCTCGGTCGGCACCCTGATCGTGACCCCGGAATTCGCCGGCGTCTGGACCGACGCCCGTTATTGGACCCAGGCCGAACAGCAATTGGCCGATACCGGCATTCAGTTAATGAAGCTGACTTCCGGCGCCAGCGTGCAATATGTTGACTGGCTGGCAAGCCATCTGAAGTCTGGCCAGACGCTGGCCGTGGACGGCGCCGTGCTCGGCCTGGCCATCGCCCGCCTGCTGCAAACCGCGCTGGAGGCCAAAGACGTCAAACTGCGCACCGACCTTGACCTGCTGGACCACGTCTGGCCAGACCGTCCAGCTCTGCCGGCCGCGCCAATTTATGAACATCTGCCGCCGTACGCCTCGAAAAGCCGCAGCGGCAAGCTGGCCGAGCTGCGCGGCGCCATGCAGCAGGCCGGCGCCAATCGCCACCTGATCTCGACGCTGGACGACATCGCCTACCTGTTCAACTTGCGCGGCGCCGACGTCAACTTCAACCCGATTTTCCTGTCGCATGCCCTGGTAACCGTCACCCGTGCCACTTTATATGTGGCCGACGGCAAAATTTCGCCTGAATTGCGCGCCGCGCTGGCGGACGAGGGCATTGATGTCGCGCCGTACGCCTCGGCCGCGGCCGCGCTGGCCGCGTTGCCGGCCGATGCCGCCGTGCTGCTCGACCCTCGCCGCATCACCTATGGCACCCGCCAGTGGATTCCGGCCAAGGTTAAAGTCATCGAAGCGATCAACCCGAGCACGCTGGCCAAGTCGCGCAAAAGCGAGGCGGACGCGGTCCACGTGCGCGCCACGATGGAACAAGACGGCGCCGCCCTGTGCGAATTCTTCACTTGGCTGGAACACACCCTGTCCAACCCCGACCGCGCTCCACTGACCGAGCTGGAAATCGACCGGCAAATCACTGCTGCCCGCGCGCGCCGCCCCGGCTTCATCAGCCCGAGCTTCGCCACCATCGCCGGCTTTGGCGCCAATGGCGCGATCATGCACTACCGCGCCACCGAAGCGCGCCATGCCATCATCGACGGTAATAACCTGCTGCTGATCGATTCAGGTGGCCAATATCTGGGCGGCACCACCGACATCACCCGCGTGGTGGCAGTCGGCCAGATTACCGCCGAGCACCGCCGCGACTTCACGCTGGTGCTGAAAGGGATGATTGCCTTGTCGGCTGCCCGCTTCCCGCGCGGCGCCAGGTCGCCGATGCTGGACGCCATCGCCCGCGCGCCGCTGTGGGCCGAGGGGATGGACTTCGGTCACGGCACCGGCCACGGCGTCGGCTACTTCCTGAACGTGCACGAAGGTCCGCAATCGATCTCGCCATCGACCATGCCGGAACCGCAGACGGCGATGGAGCCGGGCATGATCACCTCGATCGAGCCGGGCTTGTACCGGCCCGGCCGCTGGGGTATCCGCATCGAAAACCTGGTGCTGAACCGCGCCGCCGGCCACACCGAGTTTGGGGAATTCCTCAGCTTTGAAACGCTGACGCTATGCCCGATCGACACCCGCTGCATCGACGCCACCCTGCTGCGCGAGGATGAAAAACGCTGGCTTAACGATTACCACGCCACGGTGCGCCAGCGCCTGTCGCCGCTCGTATCGGGCGCTGCGCTGGCGTGGCTGCAACAACGTACGGAGGCTGTATGAGCGCGCGCGCTACCCGGGCCACCTCGGCCGTCGATCGGCTGAAACGCCGCACCGGCAACCAGAAATACTCGATGTCGGTCACCGGCAGCGGCCACTTCTTCATCAGCGAAGGCGCCGGCAACCCGCCGCTGTGCGCGCCGATGGAGCTGGATGATTTCGTCGCCTTCGTCAACGGCATCGCCCCGGCAGCGCCCAAGCGGATCAGCAAGCTGGACGTCGCATTTGAGAAGCAATTAACTAAAAAATAAAGAGGCCCGTCATGCCCGCCATCGAATTCCTGCAAGCCTACTGGTCGCATTCCGAGATCGCCACCAACGCGGTGATCCTGCTGAACTTACTGGGGGCGCTGTTGCTGGGCTTGCTGGTCGGGTATGAGCGGTCCTACCACGGCCGCGCAGCCGGCATGCGCACCTACGGCCTGGTGTGCATGGCCTCGGCCGCGCTGACCGTGATCGGCGGCTATCCAGGACACTGGTTTGGCGGCCATGTGTCGCAGTACCTGGTGAATTCGGACCCGACCCGCGTCATCCAGGGCATCGTCACCGGCATCGGCTTTCTCGGCGCCGGCGTCATCATGCGCGAAGGCTTCAACATCAGCGGCCTGACCACGGCGGCCTCGATCTGGGCCTCGTCGGTGATCGGTGTGATGGTGGGGGTGGGCTTTTATATGGGCGCGATGGGGCTGGCCGCGCTGTGCGCCTGTTCGATGATTTACCTGACCAAGGTGGAAGCCTGGCTGCCGTCGCGTCACGCGATCGCCATCACCATGCGCTTCAAGGCCGGCTACAAGCCGCAGGAGCCGGCGCTACGGGCGATGGCGCTGCAACGCGGTTATGAAATCGCCGGCGGCTCAATGATGATAGGCAGCGAGGGCGGCATGCAGGAATGGCGCTTCGTCGCCATCGCCCTGAACAAGCATACTGGCGCGCCGATGGCGGTGTTATCGGCGGAGTTAGCCGAATTTGAGGGTATCCACAGCTTCCAGCTGACCCACGCACGCAATTGAATATGAATGCACAAGCACAGGCCGTCTTCGATTTCTGGTTCGCCGGCACGGAAGCCCAGCGCCGTGAATGGTTCCAAAAAGACGATGCCTTCGACCGCGAGATCGAGCAGCGCTTCGGCGACGAGATCGCGCAGGCGCTGGAGGGCGGGCTACGCCAGTGGGATGCCGAAGGCCCGCAAGCCGTGCTGGCGCGCATCCTGCTCCTCGATCAGTTTTGCCGCAACGTGCATCGCGGCACGCCGCTGGCGTTTGCCGGCGACCACCTGGCGCTGCAGGCGGCACTGGACATGATCGAGGCCGGTGGCGACCAACTGCTGTCGCCTTTGCAGCGCGCCTTTGTCTATCTGCCACTGGAGCATGCGGAAGACATGGCGATGCAAGACCGGGCGGTCGCCTTGTTCACACGCCTGGCCGAGAGCGGGGCCGGCAACCTGGGCCTGGCCGGCATGCTCGATTTCGCTGAGCGCCATCGAGCAGTGATACGCCGTTTCGGCCGCTTCCCGCATCGCAACGCCATCCTTGGCCGGCTATCGACGCCGGACGAACTGGCGTTTCTCAAGCAGCCGGGATCGGGGTTCTGATGGCGCAGACGGTCAATCTGATCGGCGCCGGTCATGTCGGCCGCGTGCTGGGCAAACTGCTGGCGGCACAAGGCTTCCGCATTCAGCAAGTGCTCACGCGTTCGGCAGCCTCGGCGCAGCAGGCGGTGGAGTTCATGGGCGCGGGCAGCGTGGCCAGCGGCTACCAGCAGTTGCAACCGGCCACCCTGCATGTGCTGGCGGTGGGCGATGACCAGATCGTGCCGGCTTGCGAAGCATTGGCGCGCGCCGTGCCGCTCAAGGGCAGCATCGTATTTCATTGCAGTGGCGCGCTGGCCTCGGACAAGCTGCAGGCCGCGCGCGAGGCCGGCGCGCTGGTCGCCAGCGTGCATCCGATCCGCAGCTTTGCCGATCCGGCGGCGGTGGCTGCCCAATTTTTGGGCACCTTTTGCGGCATCGAAGGCGACGAAGGCGCGCTGGCAGTGCTGACACCAGCGTTGCGGGCTATCGGCGCGCAGCCGGTGCCGATCGATGCCGCCGCCAAGACGGTGTACCACGCGGCGGCGGTGTTTGCGAGTAATTATCTGGTAACGGTGCTGGACGCCGCCCTGCGCGCCTATCAGGCGGCCGGCATCCCCGAGCCGGTGGCGCGCCAACTGGCGCAGCCGCTGGCCAGCGAATCGATGGCAAATGTGTTCCGGCTTGGCGCCGCCGCCGCGCTCAGCGGTCCCATTGCGCGCGGCGATATGGCGACGGTGGCGCGCCAGCAGCAGGCGGTCAGTGCGTGGGATGAGCCGACCGGAGCGTTGTATCGGGCGCTTGTTGCGCCGACCACGGACTTGGCACAAAGAAAACAGCAGAAATAAGCGATTGGAGCTTAACTCCTTGCAAATTACTACTTAACAACTATATTTTAAGTAGATGTGCGCTAGCCTGGGACACAGGTTTGCAGTTGTATTGCTACGAATTCACAAAAATAAGTACGGGATCAGTCGACAAACCTCGGAATTAGCAATAAGCTTGATTCTTAGAATGTTTTCTACAAGAATCAAGTTGCAAGCTTAACCGGCGCAAAATCTGGATAGTAGGGGTAAGAACATGTTATTTCTGAAAAGTACGACCGTAACGAAAGCGCCTGGGATCTACGACGTTGACGTCGCTGCCAAGCCGCCCGGCAAAACCTTCGGCGTGTTCATCGCCACCGATCCGGACAATCCACCGACTGAAGTGCTGGCAGCGTTGACCGCAATGGGTTTCAAGCAGACCTACAGCGGCGGCTACACCCACAAGGACCGCGGCAAGGTGCTGGACCTGCACTTCCAGAAAGCCGGCACCGACCTGTTCGAAGGCTGGAAAGCGGAAGAGCTGGAATCGAACATGGCGGCCATCAACGCCCTGTTCAACGGCGTCGGCATCACCATCACGCCGCGCGTGATGAGCCTGGCCGAAGCCTACGCTTAATCAACGCTGACGTGGTAAAGCCCCCACGGGCATAGGCCGAACCGGTCGGAGACCGGCTTGGCTGCCATTTCCGGGACCTTATCCGCTTCATACACGGCCCACAGCGGACCCAAACCGCCCAGCGCCATCGGTGCGCCATCCAGATGGGTGGCAACGATGTAGCGTTGCGCCTTCGCTTGCGCCACCGTCACCGTCGCTGCAAAGCCATCGATTGCGCGCAGCACCAGTTTGGTGTTGTCGTTGAGTTTGGCGCCGGCCGCCTTCATCACATCCACCAGCAGCGGACCGCGCAGCGTATGCGGCTTGCCGTCGTATTCCAGCGTCGGCTTGATGGTGATGGCCGGCAGCGCCGCCAATGCGGCAAAATCGAAGCCGAAAGCCTTGTCGAAGCTGAGCTTTTGCTTGTACATCAGCTGGTCGCGCACCGGATCCAGCTTGCCGCGATTGCCTGCGCCGATGGCGCCGGTGACGGTCAGCAGGGTAGGGCCGCTGGCGGCGGCCGCGTGGGCCGGTGCGGCGAGAGTGGTAGCCCAGCCGGCTAGCGTTGCCGTGGCGGCCGTGCCCAGGAACTGGCGTTTCTTCATGCAGGTCACTCCTTGATTGCGTAGTGCCGGTATCATACCGCGCATGGACTTATTTGCCGACGACGCCAGCCTCACGCCGATCCCGATCGAGGATGGCGAACTGTGGTTCCAGCAGCGGCTGGCGCTGGACCTGGCGCCGGACGAGGTGATGCGCCGCCTCTTGGCTGAGACCGATTGGCGCGCCGAGCAGATCCAGGTCTGGGGCAAATTGCACATGCAACCGCGTTTGTCGGCCTGGCATGGCGAGGCCAGCTACCGCTATTCCGGCAAGACCTTCCATCCGCAGCCGTTCACCGCGCTGCAACTGCATATCAAACAGGCGGTCGAGCGCGCCACCGGGCGGCGCTTCAACAGCGTGCTGCTCAATTACTACCGCGACGAGCGCGACAGCATGGGTTTCCATGCCGATGACGAGCGCGAGCTGGGGCCGGAACCGGCCATCGCCTCGGTCAGCTTCGGCGCGCCACGCACCTTCATCCTCAAGCACCGCACGCTGCCAAAAACCGTCAAGCTGGCGCTGGGCGACGGCTGCCTGCTGCTGATGGCGGGTACTTTGCAGCAGCACTGGCTGCATGGCATCAACAAGGAACGCACGCCGCGCGGGCCGCGCGTCAACCTGACTTTCCGGCTGATTGACTAGCACGTCAGGTTGTTGGAAGTGCGTCACAGTCTGTCCAAAGCGAGGCCGAAATTTGCAGCACGATGAACTGCGCGCAGCCTGAGCGCTGTATGGTTATTCCATAAAACAAGGAGGAGACATACATGTTTAGCAAAATGAAAGTTGGGACCAAGCTGATCCTTGGATTCACGAGTATTTCGGTGATTGGCGCCATCGTCGCCTGCATCGGCGTCTACAGCATGAGCAAGTTCAACAGCGCCGCCGACAGCATGTACCGCGAGGATCTGGTGGGGCTCTCCTACATCAAGGAAGCCAACATCAACCTGATTTACGTGGGCCGGGCACGCACCACCTTCCTGGCCGCGCGCACGGCAGAGGAACGCGCCAAAGTCCGTGCCGACGCACAGAAATACCTGGCCAACATGAATGACCTGCTGGCCAAGGCGCGCCCCTTGTTTGTCGCGCCGGAAGGACAGAAGCTGCTGGCTGATTATGTCGAGCCAGCGAAGGAATATGAGCGCCTGATTACGGCAGCCTTCGACAGCGCCCAGGGCGAAGCACTGGCCCAGCGTACCGAGGAAGCCGATCGTGCCCAGTCGGCCGCGCGCGCGCAGGCCGACCGCCTGGACAAAATGCTGGATGCACTGACCGACCTGAAAGAATCGCGCGCGGCCGCCAAGGCCAGGAACACCAGCGAACTCTACAGTTTTAGCCTGACGCTGATGCTGGGCCTGGTGGTGGCCAGCCTGGGCGCCGGGCTGGCGCTGGGCTTCATCATCACGCGCGCCCTGACCCGCCAGCTCGGCGGCGAGCCGGCCGAGGTGGCGCAGGTCGCCAGCCAGATCGCGGACGGCGACCTGACTGTCGAGGTGGCATTGCGGCAGGACGACAGCCGCAGCGTGCTGTACGCCATGAAGTCCATGCGCGACAGCCTGGGCGGCATCGTCGGACAGGTGCGGGTCGGCACTGACACCATCGCCACCGCCTCGGCGGAAATCGCCAGCGGCACCCAGGATTTGTCGGCGCGCACCGAGGAACAAGCCGGCGCGCTGGAAGAGACCGCGTCGTCGATGGAAGAATTGACCTCGACCGTCAAAGCCAATGCCGACAACGCGCGCCAGGCCAACGAGCTGGCCCGATCGGCGTCGACCGTGGCGCTCCGGGGCGGCGCGGTGGTGGACGAGGTGATCGGCACGATGGGCGCCATCAACGAATCGTCCGGCAAGATCGCAGACATCATCGGCGTGATTGACGGCATCGCCTTCCAGACCAACATCCTGGCCCTGAATGCAGCAGTGGAAGCGGCGCGCGCCGGCGAGCAGGGCCGCGGCTTCGCGGTGGTGGCGTCGGAGGTGCGCACGCTGGCGCAGCGCTCGGCCACGGCGGCCAAGGAAATCAAGCAGCTCATTGACGAGTCGGTCAGCAAGGTGGGCGCCGGCGCGCGCCAGGTGGACGAGGCCGGCGTGACCATGCGCGAAATCGTCGCCAGCATCCAGCGCGTGACCGCCATCATGGCCGACATCCAGGCCGCCAGCAGCGAGCAAACCACCGGCATCGAGCAGATCAACCAGGCCATCGTGCAGATGGACCAGGTGACGCAGCAGAACGCAGCGCTGGTGGAAGAGTCGGCGGCGGCGTCGGAAGCGATGCAGGAGCAGGCGCGCAAGCTGGCGGAACTGGTCAGCGTGTTCCGCGTGCAGCAGGGGACGGCCGCGCTGGCGGCGCCGCGCACGGCCCCGCGCGTGACGGCCAGGCCGGCACCGAAAGCGGCCGCCAAGCCAACGCCGCGCCTCGCCCGGCCAAGCCCTTCCAGGGCAGCCGTTAAAGAATCGACAACGGATTGGGAGGAATTTTAAGCTCGTTTTAAGTTTGGTGCATCTTGAAATTCGCCAATGATCGTTTGGCTTACATCTCGTCACACTTCTTACTAATTCGGTGGCCACAGGTGTTGGTTGGAGTGCTATCTTGGACACATCGCAATTCATAGCAACTGCGATCCCAAGCAAGTTCCGTTTCAACCATTTTGCTGAAAGATCAACATCATGAAAAAAATTCTGTTCGCCTTAGTCGCTTCCGCCGCCGCCCTGGGTGGTACTTCTGCTTACGCTCAATCGAACACGCAAGACGCCGCCGGCACCGCTTACATCGGTGCTGGCGTGGTCGGCAGCCGTTACGATTTCGACACCGCTGGCGCTGGCGCTGTCAGCGGCGACAACCACAGCGGCACCAAGGCTGCCGGCAAGATCTACGGTGGCTACAACATCGACCAGACCTGGGCAGTGGAAGCCGGCTACACCGACTTCGGCAAGCGCAGCTACAACTACACCCAAGGCGGCGCCGCTGGCGGCCTGAACACCGACGCGCACTCGTACTACGTTGCCGGTAAAGGCACCTGGCCGGTGGCCCGCGACTTTGCCGTGTTCGGCAAACTGGGCGTGGCGCGCAACCACAATGAAGTGACCACCAGCGGCATCGCCTCGGTCAGCGGCAGCGACAACAAAACCGCGCTGTACGCTTCGGTGGGCGGTGAGTACGCCATCAACAAAAACGTGAAAGTCTCGCTGGAGTACGAAAACTACGGCAAGAACGACATCGACACCGGCCGCAAAGCCGGCGCCATCACCGCCGGCCTGCGCTACAACTTCTAATTGCCGTGCATGAAAAAAAAGCCTGCGTAAGCAGGCTTTTTTTATGGCCGATCAGTTGGTCAGCGGCTTGTAGCGGATGCGTTTTGGTTTGGCGCCTTCTTCGCCCAGGCGTTTCTTCTTGTCGGCTTCGTACTCTTGGTAGTTACCGTCGAAGAAGGTGACCTGGGAGTTGCCTTCGAATGCCAGGATGTGGGTGGCGATGCGGTCCAGGAACCAGCGATCGTGCGAGATCACCATCACGGAACCGGCGAATTCCAGCAGCGCATCTTCCAGCGCGCGCAGGGTTTCCACGTCCAGATCGTTGGACGGTTCATCCAGCAGCAGGACGTTGCCGCCCTTGAGCAGGGTCTTGGCCAGGTGCAGACGGCCGCGCTCACCACCGGACAGGTTGCCGACGATCTTTTGCTGGTCGCCGCCCTTGAAGTTGAAACGGCCCAGGTAGGCGCGCGATGGCATTTCGAAGCGGCCCACGCTCAGCACGTCGGCGCCGCCGGACACGTCTTCAAACACGGTCTTGGCATCCGACAGCTTGTCGCGGCTCTGGTCGACCAGCGAGATTTTCGCGGTCTTGCCGATCACCACTTCACCGCTGTCCGGCTGGTCGATACCGGCGATCATCTTGAACAGGGTCGATTTACCGGCGCCGTTCGGGCCGATGATGCCGACGATGGCGCCTGGCGGAATCGTGAACGAGACGTTGTCCAGCAGCAGGCGGTCGCCAAAGCCTTTCGAGACGTTCTTGAACTCGATCACTTCATTGCCCAGACGCTCGGCCACAGGGATGAAGATCTCCTGGGTCTCGTTACGCTTCTGGTATTCGTACTCGCTCAGTTCGTTGAAGCGGGCCAGACGGGCTTTCGACTTGGCCTGGCGCGCCTTCGGATTCTGGCGCGACCATTCCAGTTCTTTTTGCAGCGCGCGCTGGCGGGCCGATTCGGTGGCTTCTTCCTGCTTCAGGCGGTCCTGTTTCTGATCCAGCCACGACGAGTAGTTGCCTTTCCACGGGATGCCGTGGCCACGGTCCAGTTCCAGGATCCACTCGGCGGCGTTGTCGAGGAAGTAGCGGTCGTGGGTGATGCCGACCACGGTGCCAGGGAAGCGCAGCAGGAACTGTTCGAGCCATTCGACGGACTCGGCGTCCAGGTGGTTGGTCGGTTCGTCGAGCAGCAGCATGTCCGGCTTGGACAGCAGCAGTTTGCACAGCGCCACGCGGCGCTTCTCACCACCGGACAGCACGCCGATCTTGGCGTCCCACGGCGGCAGGCGCAGCGCGTCGGCGGCCATTTCCAGTTGCAGGTTCAGGTTGCCGCCATCGGACGACGAGATGATCGCTTCCAGGCGCGCCTGCTCGGCGGCCAGCGCGTCGAAGTCGGCGTCTTCTTCGGCGTAGGCGGCGTACACGGCGTCCAGCTTGGCTTGCGCTTCAAACGCTTCGCCCAGGCCCGACTCGACTTCCTGGCGCACGGTTTTTTCCGGATCCAGCTGCGGTTCCTGCGGCAGGTAGCCGATGTTCAGGCCCGGCATCGGGCGTGCTTCGCCCTGGATGTCGGTATCGATGCCTGCCATAATTTTAAGCAAGGTCGACTTACCGGAGCCGTTCAGGCCCAGCACGCCGATTTTCGCGCCCGGGAAGAAGGACAGCGAAATATCTTTCAGAATCTGGCGCTTGGGCGGGACGATTTTGCCCACGCGGTTCATGGTATAGACGTAATTTGCCATTGAGAATCTCTGTGAAGGTGAAATGCAGGGAAGGACGACAGGATACGATAAATCCCGCCATCTTCCCACTATTTAGCGCGTTTCGAGGCCCACCAGCCCTCGGCCACGTACAGGATCAGCGCCGCCCAGATGACCAGGAAGCCGGCCAGGCGGTCGGCCGTGAACGCTTCGTGGAACACCCACACGCCCAGCAGCGCCTGCATGGTCGGCGACAGGTACTGCAACAAGCCCAGCACCGCCATCGGGATCTTGCGCGCCCCGGCCGCGAACAGCAGCAGCGGAATCGCGGTGATCGGACCGGCGGCGGCCAGCAGCCAGCGGGTGCTGTCGTGCGGCGTGTTGATGAAGGTGTTCTGGCCGTGGAAGCCCAGCCACAGCACATACACCAGCGCCAGCGGGAACAAAATCAGGGTTTCCAGCGACAGGCCTTCGAGTGCCGCCAGTGCTGCCATCTTGCGCAGCAGGCCGTAGGCGCCGAAGGTGATGCCTAAAATCAAGGCAATCCACGGCAGCTGGCCCGCTTGCCAGGTCAGCCAGGCCACGCCGCCGGCCGCCACGCCGATCGCCAGCCACTGCGCCCGGCGCAGCTTTTCCTTCAGCACGATCAGTCCCAGCAGCACGTTGACCAGCGGGTTGATGAAGTAGCCGAGGCTGGCGTCGATCACGTGGCCATTGTTCACCGACCAGATGTAGACGCCCCAGTTGGCCGTCAGCAGCAGCGCGCTGGCGACAAAACTGAGCAGGATGCGCGGCTGTTGCAGCACCTTGGGCAGCCATTTCCACTGCTGGCGCGCGGTCAGCACGATCACCAGGAAGGCCAGCGACCACAGCATGCGGTGGGCCAGGATTTCCAGCGGCGGCACTTCGCTGATGGCGTGGAAATACAGCGGGAACAGGCCCCAGCAGAGGAAGGCCGAGGTGGCGTACAAAATACCTGTGTTCATGTGGATTAACGGCAAAAAGGGCGGGGCGGTCTGCCATTATCGCTCATCTAGCAAATCCTGGCCGGAGCGGCGTACACTCTCGGTATTGAACATTTGGAACGTCCGGGAACCACTTCGTATGCCAAAATCTCCTTGCCTTTTACATAGGCTTGACCTATTGTGCAATGCACCAAAACAACAACAGGTGCAATCTTGACCGAGCAACACAAGAAAAGCAGTCTCGCGGCACTCACGCTGGCGGCTGTCGGCATTGTCTATGGCGACATCGGTACCAGCCCTCTCTACACCCTCAAAACCGTCTTCGATCCCGAGCATGGACTGGCCCTGACCGAGGGCAACCTGCTGGGCATCATCTCCCTGATTTTCTGGGGCCTGACCATCATCGTCTCGCTCAAATACGTGAGCCTGGTGCTGCGCGCCGACAACCGTGGCGAGGGCGGCATCATGGCGCTGATGGCCCTGGCGCTCAATTCCGTCACCAAGGCCGCGCCCAAGTGGCACTACCCGCTGATGCTGCTCGGCGTGTTTGGCGCCACCATGTTCTACGGCGACAGCGTGATTACCCCGGCCATTTCGGTGCTGGGCGCGATCGAGGGCCTGGAAGTGGCCGCGCCGGGGCTGGAACAGTACATCGTGCCGCTCACCATCATCGTGCTGATCTCGCTGTACGCCATGCAGCGCCACGGCACCGCCGGCATCGGCCGCTTCTTCGGCCCGATCATGGTGGTGTGGTTTGCCGCGCTGGCGGTGATGGGCGTGGTCAACATCGTGGAAGCGCCGCAGATCCTGTTCGCGCTGAATCCATTCCGCGCGCTGACCTTCATGTATGAAAACCGCATGATCGCCTTCGTCGCGCTGGGCGCGGTGGTGCTGGCGCTGACCGGCGCCGAGGCGCTGTACGCCGACATGGGCCACTTCGGCAAAAAGCCGATCCGCGCCGCCTGGTTCCTGATCGTGTTCCCGGCGCTGGCGCTGAACTACCTCGGCCAGGGCGCGCTGCTGCTGACGCATCCGGGCGCGGTGGACAATCCCTTCTTCCACCAGCTGGGCGAGTGGGCGGTGTATCCGCTGGTGGTGCTGTCGACGGCGGCGGCGGTGATCGCCTCGCAGGCCACCATCTCCGGCACCTTCTCGATGACCAAGCAAGCCATCGCGCTGGGCCTGCTGCCGCGCATGCGCATCCAGCACACCTCGGAGAGCGAGATCGGCCAGATCTACATCCCGGCGGTCAACTGGCTGCAGCTGGGCGTGGTGCTGCTGGCGGTGATCGGCTTTGGCTCGTCCGACAAGCTGGCCGGCGCCTACGGCATCGCCGTGACCGCCACCATGCTGGCCACCACCGTGCTGACCTTCTTCGTGATCCGCTACCGCTGGCACCTGCCGCTGGCGCTGTGCTTCGGCGCCACCGGCTTCTTCCTGGCGCTGGACATCTCGCTGTTCTCGGCCAGCACCCTGAAGCTGTTCCACGGCGGCTGGTTCCCGCTGCTGCTGGGCGTGGTGCTGTTCACCGTGATGCTGACCTGGAAGCGCGGCCGCGAGCTGGTGTTTGAAAACCTGCAAAAGCACGCGATTCCGCTGGAAGAGTTCCTGTCCTCGCTGTTCGTGGCGCCGCCGACGCGCGTGTACGGCACCGCCATCTTCATGCGCGGCGAAAGCGACGGCGTGCCGCACGCGCTGCTGCACAACCTGTCGCACAACAAGGTGCTGCACGAGCGCGTGGTGTTCCTGACCGTGCACATCATCGAGGAGCCTTACGTGGCGGAAGCGGAGCAGGTCAAGGTTACCGACCTGGGCCACCAGTGCTACCAGGTCAGCGTCTACTACGGCTTCAAGGACGAACCGGACATCCCGCGCGCGCTGCAGCTGTGCGAGTGCCTGGGCCTGCCGTTCGAGATGATGGAGACCTCCTTCTTCATCGCCCGCCAGACTGTGATCTCGTCGCCCGGCTCCGGCATGGCGACCTGGCGCGAACACCTGTTCGTGGCCATGTCGCGCAATGCGCGCGGCGCCGCCGACTACTACCAGATTCCGCCCAACCGCGTGATCGAACTTGGCACGCAAGTGGAAATTTGAAGACAAAATAATGTAACTGAATGTAGTGCCCGGAGTGGAAGCGGCGCGGTCTGCTAAACTTCTGCGCCGGGACTACCGAATACGAATACTCATCAAAGGTAAATTAATGAAATCGAAGTTGCAATTGATCGTTGCCGCAGCCTGCGTAGTGGTGCTGACCGCCTGCGGCGGCGGCGCCAAGACCACCACCGCCGTGGTGGTGCCGCAACCGGACTACAAGCTGACCACCACCGTGGTCGGCACCGGCCTGACCGCTGAGGCGGGCGATACCGTGACCGTCCACTACGTGGGTTACCTGTATGACTCGACCAAGACCGACGGCAAGGGCTCCAAGGTGGAGAGCTCGATCGACGCCGGCGCACCGCTGACCGGCACCGTCGGCGTGGGCGCGCTGCCATCGTCGTCGCTGCCGGCAGCCGGCTGGGACCAGGCGCTGCTGGGCATGCAACCGGGCGGCAAGCGCACCGCCGTGCTGCCGGCCAACCTGGCCTACGGCGCCGGCACGCGCGAGGCGGTCAAGGTCAACGGCATCGAGTATCCAGCCATCCTGGCCAACTCGGCGATGGTGTATGACTTTACGCTGGTCAGCGTAGCCAAGGCCGTGACCATTCCGAATGTCCCGCCGCCGACCGTGACTACGATCACGGAAGTTACCGTGGGCACCGGCGCCACCGCAGTTGCCGGCAAGACCGTCAGCGTGACCTACACCGGCTGGCTGTATGATGGCACCCGCGCCAACCGCAAGGGTTACCAGTTCGATTCCAACGTCACCAGCACCACGCCTCTGACGTTCACCTTGGGCAGCACCGTGATTGCCGGCTTCACCACCGGCGTGACCGGCATGCAGGTGGGCGGCAAACGCACCGTGATCATCCCGCCGGACCAAGGTTACGGCGCCACCGCGCAAACCAATTCGAGCGGCGTGGTGACGATTCCCGCCAACTCGACCCTGGTGTTCGATATCCAGCTGAACGCGGTGAACTAAGCGTGCACTGATCGATACCAGCTAAAAAAGGCAGCCTCGGCTGCCTTTTTTTTACGTCCGCAGGATTTGCGCCGGCGCCATGCGCATGGCCGACCAGGTGTGGCGCGCGGTGGCGGCTGCCGTCACCAGCAGCGCCAGCGCCAGCGCGATCGGCGGCGCCCACGCGCCCAGCGGCGCATGCTCGGCAAACGGCGCCTGGTAGCGCGCAATCGCCAGCCATGCGGGCGGCAGCGCGATCAGGGCCGCCGCCGCGATCAGCAGCAGGAATTCCCGGCCGACCAGCGCGGCAATCGCCACGCGGCCCGCACCATGCAGCTTGCGCAGCACGATTTCGCGCGCCCGCTGCTGCACGCTGTGCGCGGCCAGCACGTAGATGCCGAATGCGGCCAACAGCAGCACTACCAGCGTGGCGCAGGCCAGCAGATGCGCCAGCCGCACATCGTCGGCATAGGCCAGCGCGTAGAAGCTGGCGGCGCTGCGGATTACCGCTGGCTGGGCCGGGAAGTAACGCTGCCAGACGGCGGCGATGGCCGGTTCCACGTCCGCGCGCGCGCCGCTGAGACGCAGCGTGAACAAGCCGCTGTCATGCGATATCTGGTACATGGTCGGCCGCACCGGATCGCGCAGCGTGTCCCAGCGCAGGTCCGGGACTACGCCCACCACGCGCATTTGGGTGCCGTTGATGCGCTGGCCGACGGCCTGCTGGGCGGACCTGAAACCCAGCGCCGGCACGGCCGCCGGGTTGAGCACCACGCTTTGCTCGCCAGCCTGTTTTTCGCGTTCGTCGAAAATGCGGCCTGCCAGCGCGGTCACACCGTAGACCTTGAAGAAATCCGCACCGACCTTCTGCACCGACATCGCCACGCTGCTGCCGTCCGTGCGCTCGACGGTCTGGCTGCCATGCGTGCCGGTGTGGTCGTCGCGGCCCGGCACGTTGCGGCTGTCGGTGACGGCGGCCACGCCGGGCAGCTGCGCCAGCGCGTCGCGCAATGCATCGGCCGGCGGCTGATCGAGCGCGATCGGCATGTCCACTACCAGCAGCGGCGCCGGATCGAAGCCGGGCGATAATTCGGCGGCAAACTCAGTCTGCCACAGCACCGCCAGCGCCACGCTGCCCATGCCGATGGCGGCGCTGAACTGCACGGCAGTCAGTGCGCGCCGCAGCCACGCGCCGCCGGCGGTTTCGCCGCTGCGCTGGGCCAGCGTGGCGCGCATGTCGACGCCGCGCGCCAGCCAGCCCGGATACAGTCCCGCCGCCGCGCCGACCAAGGCGCCGAAGGCCAGGCAGGCTGCCACCGCTGCTGGCGTCAGCAAGCCGTCGAGCGGCCGTTGTAGCAGGTCGGAGGCCAGCGGCAGCAGCAGCCACGCCAGCAGCACGCCCAGCGAGGCGGCGGCGATGGTCAGCAGCATGGCTTCGGCCATGAATTGCGTCAGCAACTCGCGCGTGTTCGCGCCCATCACGCGGCGCACGGCGATCTCGCGCTGACGGCGCTGCGCGCGCACCGTCGCCAGGTTGATGTAGTTGACCACCGCCAGCAGCAGGATCAGCAAGCCCGCCGCTCCAAGCGCCAGCACCATGCGCATGTCGCCGCGCGGCCCGCTGCCCATTGTGTTGGCAACGCTGCGGTCGAAGTAGGCGTCGGCCAGCGGACCGAGGCCGATGTCGACCATCTTGCGGCCGCCCAGGGCCAGCTTCATTTCCGGGGTTGCCATGCTGGCCCACGGCGCGGTATCGATTACACTTTGCAGCGCGGCTTGCAGCACTTGCGGCGCGGCGCTGGTCTTCACGTAGATGCGGCCGTTGATGCCCATCCAGTTGGAAAGCACCTGCTGCCGCTCCTGTTCCGTCCACAGCGCGCTGCCGATGCCGACCAGCGCGCCGAACTGCATGGTGCTGTTGGTCGGGCGATCCGGCAGGATGGCGCGCACTTGCAAGGTTTGACCGTCGATCAGAGCAGTGCGTCCCAAGGCATCGGCGCGGCCGAACCATTGCAGCGCTGCTTGCCGCGTCAGCGCCACGCCGTCCGGCTGCGTGAGTGCTTGCCGCAGATCGCCTTCGGCCGCACGCAGCCCGGCGATCTGCTCAAACACAGGGTCGACTGCGGTGATATCGACCATGCGTACCGCGCCATCCTGTGTCATAGCCGCATGGGTAGGCCACCACGCGCTGGCTTGCAGCGGCACGCCGCTGTTCAGCGCTACCGCACGCAGCGCGAACGGCGTGTACTCCAGCCATTGCGGTTGCGGGATGAAGTTCAAGCGGTGCTTGATGACGTACACCTGCTCGCGCTGCGGCACGTCCTGGTCGTAGCTGAACGAGTACTGCACAAACGCCAGCAGCACAAAACACACCGCGAAGCCGGCCGCGAGGCCGAGCAGTTCAACCGCAGTGTTGAGCGGATGGCGCAGCAGCAAACGCCAGCCGATGCGGAAGTCGCGCAGCATCATGCTGCTTGCAGCGCATCAACCATCACGCGGCCGTCCAGCAGGTTGAGGGTGCGCGAGGCTTGCGCGGCGTGGTCGGGCGAGTGGGTGACCATGACCACCGTCGTGCCTTCGGCGTTGATCTGGCGCAGCAGGCGCATGACTTCATCGCCGTGGGCGCTGTCGAGATTACCGGTCGGTTCGTCGGCCAGCAGTACGGCGGGGCCGGACACCAGCGCGCGCGCAATCGCCACGCGCTGCTGCTGGCCGCCGGACAGTTGCGACGGGCGGTGCCCTGCGCGGTGGCCGACACCGAGCTTGTTCAGCATCGCCGTCACACGCTCGCGCCGTTCGCGCGCCGGCGTGCCGTTGTACTCCAGCGCCAGTTCCACGTTTTCAAACACGGTCAATTCTTCGATCAGGTTGAAGCTCTGGAAAATGAAACCAATGCGCCCGCGCCGCAGCTTGTTCAGTTGCGCCTCGCTCCAGCCGGCCACGTCCTGGCCTTCGAACCAGTACTCGCCGCGTGTCGGCACGTCCAGCAGGCCGAGGATGCCGAGCATGGTCGACTTGCCGCAGCCGGACGGGCCGGTGATGGCGACGTATTCGCCTGCCTCGATATGCAAATCGACGCGGTCCAGCGCCGTGGTCTGGATTTCTCCCGCTTGGTGAATTTTGCTGACGCCGACGAGTTTGAGCATGTGTATGTGCCTCTGTGTGGAGTAATGAAAGGTTACTGCGTAATTTGCAGCCGTGGTGAATTTCCGTAGGCGCCGTAGCTGGACAGGATTACTTTGTCGCCCGCCGTCAGGCCATCCAGTACTTCGACCTGGCTGTTGTTGCGGCGGCCGATGCGCACCGCGCGACGTTCGGCCTGGCGGCCCGTCGCGTCGAGCACATAGACCCACGCGCCGCCGCTGTCGTTGATGAAGGCGCCGTTGGGCAGCAGCAGGGCGCTGGCCGGTTCGCCCAGCGTGATACGCGCGTCCAGGCTCTGGCCGGGATTGAGCACCGGCGGCTGTCCTTGTGTGAACACCAGTTCGACAGTGAAGCGGCCCTGCTTGATCTGCGGGTAGATGGTGCCGATATCGGCGGCGTAGCTGCGGCCGTCCTGCTGCACGCTGGCGTGACGGCCGACCGCCATGCGGTTCAGGTAGAACTCGTCCACACTGGCGGATAGCTTGAAGCGCAGCGGATCGTCGATGCGGCCGATGTTCTTGCCGGTGGCGATGGACTCGCCCACTTGCAGGTGGAAGTTGGTCAGGCGGCCGTCGGCCGGCGCACGCACGGCCAGCGCATCGACCGTGGCGGCCACCAGTTTGAGGCCGGAGTTCAGGCCGTGGATGGCAGCTTCCAGCTGCTGCCCGGCGTGGTCGCGCACGCGTAACTCGGCAGCGGCGGCCTGCTGTTCCTGCCGCAGCGCTCGCTGCTGCTGGGCGAGGCGGTCCGCTGATTCTTCCAGCGCCACAGTGGAGATGTAGCCCTGCGCCGCCAGCCTGACGTTGCGCGCGTGCTGCTTACTAGCTTGGTCGATGGCGAATTGCAGATCGTCGAGACGGCGCTGGTGCTCGCTGGCGCTGGCCTCCTGCGACACGCGCAGGTTGGACAGGTTGAAGATGCTTACCGCATGCTCGGATTGTCGCGCCAGCAGTTCGAGATTGCGCTGCGGGTTGGAGATGCGGAACAGCAGCTGGCCTTTCTTCACCAGCGCGCCGTCGGTGGCGACCACTTCTTCCACGCGGCCGGATTCCACCGCATCGAGAATGATGGAGTTGAGCGGTTCGGCGCTGGCGCGCACGATCACTTCGTCGACGAACACGCCGCGCGTGGCGACGCCGGTGCGCAGGTCGGCGCCGTCGACTTGCAGGCCGCGCGGCATCCAGGACCACAGCGCGTAGGCTGCAGCCGCCAGCGCAAGCAGCGTCGCCGCGACGATAGCCACGCGCTTGCCGCGACGGCGCGGGATCTTCACGTCCATCGTGGCGCCGTCATGCGGCGTGGCCTGTTCAAATTTTTTTTTGATGTGCATGCAGGCCATACTGCAAACGCTGTGCCATAGCGAAAAGCGGGGTTTTGCAGGTGTGAGTGTTCATTTCCGGACAGTGGGTGCTGTTCGCTTGCGGACAGCCGCCGGAAGTGGGCGTTTACAGCGCTTGGACGGCTGCTAGAATGGCCGCATGTCTGCCTATATCCTGATCCTTGATGACGATGCCGATGTGGCCACCGCCGCGCAATTGCTGCTGCGGCGGCGCTATGGGCAGGTGGCCACCTTGTGCGATCCGGTGGGCTTGCCTGCGCTGCTGGCGCGCGGTGTGCCGGATGTGGTGCTGCTGGACTTGAATTTCACGCCAGGCAGTATCAACGGCGCGGAAGGCTTGGCGCTGCTCGATGTGCTGCGCGCGCAGTCGCGCCCTCCCGCCGTGATTGCGATGACGGCGTATGCCGATGTCCCGCTGGCGGTGGAAGCGCTCAAGCGCGGCGCCGGCGATTTCATCACCAAGCCGTGGGATAACGCACGCTTGATCGCGGCGGTTGATCAGGCGCTGGCGCGGCGCGAATCGGTGCGCGGCGGTGCGACGGGTTCGCCGGAGTTGATGGGCAGCTCGCGCGCCATGCAGGAGTTGAAGGCCTTGATCGCCAGCGTGGCGCCGACCGAGGCCAATGTGATGGTGCTCGGCGAGAACGGCGTCGGCAAGGAGCTGGTGGCACGGGCGATTCATGCGGCATCGCGGCGGGCCGCAGGGACGATGCTGGCGGTGGATATGGGGGCGTTGCCCGAGTCGACGTTCGAGAGCGAGTTGTTCGGGCATCGCAAGGGTTCATTCACGGATGCGAAGGCTGACCGGGCGGGGCGCTTCCAGGCCGCGCGCGGCGGTTCGCTGTTTTTGGATGAAATCGGGAATATGCCGTTGGCGGCGCAGGCCAAATTGTTGACGGCACTGGAGCGGCGCGAGGTGACGCCGATCGGTGCGGACAAGCCGGAGTCCATCGACGTGCGCATCATCAGCGCGACCAATCTGGAAGAGGCGCGCTTGTTCGATCCGTTGGTGTTCCGGGCGGATTTGCTGTTTCGCTTGAATACGATCGTGATCCGCGTGCCGCCGTTGCGCGAGCGGCGTGAGGATGTGCCGCTGCTGGTGCAGCATTATCTGAAGCTGTATGAGGCGCAGTATGAACGGCCGGCGCGCAACCTGAGCGCGGTGGCGATGGATGCACTGCTGCGGCACGATTGGCCGGGCAATGTGCGCGCGCTACGCCACGCGTGCGAGCGGGCAGTGATCCTCGGGCAGGGCGCGGAATACGCGATCAATGATTTCGGCCTTGCCGCCGCCAATGCGGCCACGGCCGTCGCCGTCGCACCGGTCGGCACGATCACTGTCGCGCCGCCCGTGACCGCGCCTGCCGCCAGCACCAGCGGCGACCTGACGCTGGACGCCATCGAGCGGGCGGCGATTGCGGCGACGCTGGCGCAGTTCAACGGCAATATCAGCCACGCGGCCAAGACGCTGGGCATCAGCCGCGCCGCCTTGTACCGCAAGCTGGGCAAGCATGGCATCTGAGCGCGCGCTCAAGCTGGGTGTGGCGGCTAGTGTGGCTGGCCTGATGGCGCTGTCCATTGCTGCCGACGTGCTGTCGCCAACGCCCGAACCGCGCCGCATGGTCCTGTGCGGCCTGCTCGCCATCGTGCCCGCAAGTCTGCTTTGGCAATGCCTGCGCCGCCTCGCTCCGCGCGCACCGCACATGGAGCGCGCTGACGACCGCGCACCAGCCGCACCGGGCGCACTGGCCGACGCCATACTCGCGCTGGAAGCCCGCCTTGAACACGCGCCAATCGCACTATTCCGCATCGAGCATGCGAGCGGCGCGGGCGCGGTGTCGCCGCTCAACGCCAGCGCGCGGCGCCTGACAGCGCCCGGCCGCGCCATCGCGCCGCAGGAACTGCATCAACTGCTATCTGCACAAGCCACCGGCCAACGCCAGCTAGTCAGCTTCGACACCGAACGCGGCGCCGAGCGCGCGCTGGTCGCCGTCTCCGCGCTGACCATGCAGGGCTCCGCCCAGCGCCTGGCCGCGCTGATGCCGGTGGAAAGTGAACTGGAAGCCGAAGCCCTCAACGCCTGGCGCGAACTGGTGCAAGTGCTGACCCACGAAATCATGAACTCCCTGACGCCGGTGGCTTCGCTCTCGCGCACCGCCTGCAGCCTGCTGGATGAAGCCAGCGCACAGCTACCGCAAGATATCCACGCAGACCTCAACACCGCGCTGGACGCCATCACAAGACGCGCCGCCAGCCTGGTGGATTTCGTCAGCAGCTACCGCAGCCTGTCCACCGTGCCGCAAGCGCAGCCGCAGCGTGTGCTGCTGGAAGAATTATTCGATCGCCTGAAGGCGCTGCTGGAACCGCAATGGCAGGACCGGCTCACCTTCTCGGTCGAACCGGCGTCGCTGGAAGTGATGATCGACCCCGGCCAGCTGGAACAAGCCCTGATCAATCTTCTGAAGAATGCTGCCGAAGCAGGCAGCCACGCGCAAGTAAGTGCGCGCCTGAGCCGGGGCGGCCGCCTACGCATAGAAGTGGCGGACGATGGTCCCGGGGTGCCGGAAGCATTGGCCGCGCACATCTTCACGCCATTTTTCTCAACCAAAAAACAGGGCAGGGGAATTGGACTGGCGATGGTGCGCCATCTGGTGCACGCCAACGGCGGCACCGTGCGCTACGCACGCGCGGTCGGCGCCGGCGCGCGTTTTATCCTGACGTTTTAAGCCGCACCATGTCGACGTGCATGATGCCGTCTTCATCGTAAGGATCGGTCACCGTCTGGAAACCAAAGCTGCCGTAGAATTTTTCCAGATGCGCTTGCGCGCCGATGCGGATATCCCAACCCGGATGCAGTTTTTCCGCCAGAGGAATCGCCTTGGCCAGCAGTTCGCGGCCAACGCCGGAGCCGCGACCAGCTTGCGTGGTCAGCACGCGGCCGATCGACATCTCATCAAACTTCACGCCCGGCGGCACCACGCGCAGGTAAGCCACCAGCGTGCGCTGGCCGTCGATCTCGCGCCATCCCATCAGGTGATGGCAGACCGGATCGGCGCCGTCGATGTCGGGATACAAACAGGTTTGTTCGAGGATGAAAACGGCCTGGCGCTGACGTAGTACTTCGTACCAGTCAGCGCGCGGGACATCATCAAAAGCCAGCCAGTGCCACTCAATCATTGCTTCTCTCGCTAGGGATCAAAGCAATGATTGTAAGTGAAATTACAGAATGGTCAGTTTGACGTCGATGTTGCCACGGGTGGCGTTCGAGTAAGGGCACACGATGTGGGCTGCGGCCACCAGTTTTTCGGCGGTAGCGCGGTCCAGGCCTGGCAGCGAGATCTTGTGTTCCACTTCGATGCCGAAGCCGGTTGGGATCGGGCCGATGCCGACCGAGGTTTCCACCGACAGGTCCGCCGGCACGGCGATCTTGTCGCGGCCGCCAACGAATTTCATCGCGCCGATGAAGCAGGCAGCGTAGCCCGAAGCGAACAGCTGTTCAGGGTTGGTGCCTTCGCCGCCGCCGCCGCCCAGTTCTTTCGGGGTGCTCAGTTTCACGCTCAGTTTGCCGTCCGACGAAGCGGATTGGCCTTCGCGGCCGCCGGTGGTTTTAGCGTGTGCGGTGTACAGGACTTTTTCGATCGACATGATATTTCCTTTCAGTGAGTGAGGTACATCTAAGTACAGCATGAGTTTAGTTGACTATTCAATCGCGCGCTATCTACCGTACGGTATAACTAGCTTGCTAATTTACTACAGTCTGCGCTGTTTGCAGCGCCCATGTACGTACTATACATAGTGTGCGATCTAATAGCAAGCGATATTTGTAAGAATTTGTGAACGTGAAAAATCGCCGGTCGCAGCATTGCCTCATTCACGCTCATTAATAGCCGGTTCATCGCAGGGGCCACCGTACCCATGCAGTTCTTTTTATAGTGCAGTTCATTGTCATCTTGTTGAAAGATAAACTGCATGAGCATACCTGTTCACAACCTCAACCTGATCGGGCAGGTCGCCGATGGCGGCGGGGCCATCCTTTTGACGCTCGGATTATCGGTACTGTTCCTTGCCGTCACGATCGAGCGCTTGCTGCATTTCCGCGCCTGCCACGTCGTGCCAGACGGCCTGATCGAGCGTGTCAAACCGCTGTGGGCAGCGCAGGAATTCGGCAAGCTGCAACAGCTATTGGCCGGCCAGGACAGCACTCTGGCCCGCGTGATTGCCTACGTGGTCCAGCATCGGCATCACGGATACGCCGTCGTCAGCAGCGGTGCCGGTGAGATCGCGTCGGTGGAATTGCGCCGCCATCAGCAAAAAGCGTATGCGCTGTCGATCGTGGCGACGGTGGCGCCGATAGTCGGCTTGCTGGGTACGGTGGTGGGCATGATCGAAGCATTCCATGTGATTGCCTTCGCGGATGGCATGGGCAATCCGGCCCTGCTGGCGGGCGGCATTTCGAAGGCCTTGATCAATACCGCTTGCGGCCTGTGCGTCGCGCTGCCGGCACTGGCCATGCATCACTTCTTCAAACATCGCCAGACGCTGTTTGGCTTGACGCTGGAAAGCAAGGTCAGCGATCTCATCAACGAATGGTTCCTTGGGAGCGATGCACCTCCGCAGCATCTGCACATGGTGTCCCATGCGAATTAAGTCAGGCGAAGAGGAGCAGCCCGAAATCGGCCTGATCGCGCTGATCGACTGCATTTTCTTCTTGCTGATGTTCTTCATGGTGGCGACCTCGTTCAAACAGCCCGCGCCGTTGAAAAAGCAGGCCGAGTTGCCGGTTTCCCTGCCGCTCTCCCAGCTGAGTCTCGAACCGAATGAAGCCGGGCCGGCGCCGCTGGTCATCGGCGTTGACAGGGACGGTCAGTTGTTTCTCGACGGTGCGCCGGTGTCGACCCAGGTCCTGCACGGGCGCCTCAAGCTGGAAGCGGCTGCCGATCCCGGACGCCGGGTGCGCATCGATGGCGACCAGTCCGCCAAGTATCAGGACATCGTGCACGTGCTTGATCTGTGCCAGTTCGAGCGGTTGACCAATATCGCCATGCACACGCGGAGCGCAAATTGATGCTGCCCGCACGGATCGCCGAGCTCAGCAAGCGGCTGATCTTCATGCAGGTGTCGCTGGTGGCACATGCTGTGCTCATTGCGCTGTGCTACTACGTCGGTTCGTATCGGGTCGAGATGGCGCGGCAGCAGGAGCTGGTGCGCGATGGTGCGGAGTTATCAAAGCAGTCGAGCATGCAAAAGCAAGTGCTGGATATGCAGCAGATCAACGACTTGCTGGAGCAGAGCGGCCATGCAGCTTCCTCTCCTCCCGATGAGCAGACCAACTTCAGCGCCACTTCGCTGCCGAAAGCGCCAGCCGAATTGCTGGGCCAAGCCAGAAAGTTGTCGATGTCTATCGCCGAGGTGGAGCGGGGTCTCAAAGCGGGCGAGTTGGCGCGCATCGACGGGATCTCGAAGGAGCAAGCGTTGAAGCAGCTTGATGCCCCGGCCCCGGCCCCAGCGCCAGTGGAGGCGGCGACGCCAGAACAGCTGGCGGCTGAAATCGCGCAGCTTGAACAGCGTGCACGCGCATCGCTGGCGCAACGGCAGCAGGAGCTCCAACGGCGGATGAACGGGGTGGCGATCACCCCTCCGGAGCCCCCGGCGGACCCCGCAGACAGTGGCGGCCGGCGCGCCGACGCCGTCCGGCGTGGCCCCAGCGGGGACGAGGTCAAAGATGGTGTGGCTGGCACGACGCCAGGCCGCGAGGAAGGCGAGATGGCCGACCGGATCGCCAGGTTTATCAATAGTGACATTGCGCTGCCCCCTGATCCCTCCCAGCACTATTACCGTGACGGCGAGCGTATCTTCAATCCTGGGCGTGGCCAGATTCCGACGGTCAACGCCGCCGCCATGCACAAAGGCGCCGGCCGTATGCTGGGCCGTGACGGTACGTTCGCCAACCGCATCTACGTCAACAGCTGGTATCTGATCGGGCCGTTTGAAGGAAAACATGGCAGCGCGCTGTTTTCCAACTATCGCTATCCGCCCGAGGATGGTGTGGTGCTGGATGCGGTTTATCGCGGCAAGGACAATCGCCTGCTCAAGTGGCAATACATCAGCGCTGACAGCTATCCGCTGGTGCCACCCGATTTCGCCGAAGACGCCGTGTACTACGGTTATACCGAACTCATGCTGGATCGTGACCAGTACCTGACGCTGTGGTTGGGCGCAGACGACGACGCCCGGGTATGGCTCAACGACGAACCGGTCTGGGTGGGCGGCAACATCAACAAGACCTCGTTCTGGCGCGACCTGTACGATACGCAGAACACCTATGCGCGCGACTTCAACATGACCGAGGGTAAACGCACCGTACATTTCAAGAAAGGCCGCAACAAGCTATTTTTCAAGTTGGCGAACGGCCCCTCACGCACGTTTTTCTCATTGGTGCTGACGAAATAAAAAAAACCGGGAACTGCAAGCAGTCCCCGGCAAAAAGGCCAGTTATGGGTACCCGGCCCCCCGTGGTGTTACCGGTTAGAACTTGTAGGCGGCGGTCAGGTAGAAAGTACGGCCCAGCGGGTCGGTGTAGCGGCCATCGTAGCCAACCTGGTTGCCGCCGCCGCTGTTGCGGGTCGACAGCGGTGGGTCCTGTGCCAGCAGATTGCGGATACCGGCGGTCAGGGTCAGGTTTTTGATGTAGTTCAGCTTGGCCTGGTAGTCGACCGTGGTGTACGACTTGACGTCGCGCTGCATGTCGACTGCGGCGCCCAGGCTGCCGTCGGCATTGACTGCCACCACCGGACCTTCGGCGTCGTGGTAGCCGGAACGGTAGCTCACGGTCAGCGAGTTGGTCAGCTTGTCCGAGGACTTCAGTGCGAAATTGACGCGGCTGATCAGTCGGAACACCACATCGTTGTACGAGTCGAAGCGGCCGATCGATTGCTCGACACCGCTGCCCGGCACATCCTGCTCAGCCTTCAGCATATAGGTGCCGGACCAGTTGATGGCCAGCTTGCCCAGCGGCGTGGCGCTCTTGAAGGTGCTGTCGAAGTCGATACCACGGTAGTGCGAGCTGGCCAGGTTGACCGGGGTCATGGTCGCCACCAGCACCTTGCTCTTCTGGATCGGGTCGTAGTACACCGAGATGTACTTGTCGGCCAACGCCGGGGTGGTGAAGATCTGGTCTTGCGACAGGGTGCGGATCTGGTTGCGCAGTTTCACATCCCACAGGTCCACACCCACCGACAACGCGGTGAACGGTTCCCAGCGCACGCCCAGCGAGGCCTGCTTGGACTCTTCCGCTTGCAGCGAGCCGTTGCCCTTGAGTGGGTTGCCGGCGGTCAGCAGGCCATACTCCGATTCGCCCGGTTTGCAGTAGATGTAGCGCGGATCGCTCGGCTTGGTGATCGGGCAGGCGTAGTTGTTCGACGAACCGCCGTTCTTGAGCGGATCGGCCACGTCGTTCATGGTCGGCGCCTTGAAGCCGCTGCCATAGGAACCGCGCACCAGCAGCGCCTGGGTCGGCGTGTAGCGGGCCGACAACTTGTAGGTGGCCTTGGCCAGATCTTCGCCTACTTTGCCCGCCTTGCTCGGCACGCCGTTGATGTCGTAGCTGGTGTTGTGCTTCTCCACCGCCTCGTAGCTGTCGTAGCGCAGCGCGCCAGTCACTTCGAGGTTTTTCATGACCGGCATCAGCAGCTCAGCAAAGCCGCCCCAGCTCTTGCGGGTGGCATCCAGCGCTTGCGAGCCGGTGCCGCCGCCGATTTCCGTATCGGTCCAACCCGGATTGCCGGGGCCGGGGCCTTGGGCGATCAGCGATGGCTCATCCTGATACGATTGGCGGGTGAAGTCCGCACCCACGCCCAGCGCGGCAGGACCGCCCGGCAGCGCGAACACTTCACGCGAGCCGTGCACGCCGGCCACGTCGATCTTGGAACGGGTGGTGTCGAGCACCTGGCGCAGCACGGCCGGCGCCAGCAGCGATTTCGCGTTGTCGCTGACGATGAACGGGTTGTAGGCGCCGGTGCGCACCAGTTCTTCGAAGGCGTTGCCGCTCATGTAGCCGGCCAGCGCGGTGTCGGTCTGCTTGTTTTGCGAGTGGGTGTAGGCCGCATTGATGTCCCAGCCGGCATAGTGGCTGTCGACGCCAACCACGAAGTGGGCGGCATCGGTGCGGTATTCATCGGTACGGCCGCCGGCGTCGGCGCCGCGATAGTTGAAGGTGACGTCGGTCACGTCAGCCGCATTGATGCCCAGCTTGGACAGCAGCGGCACCACCGACTTGTTGTAGGCGCCGATGTAGGCCGGGTTGATGGTCTTGGTGTGGGTTTCCGGATCGGTGGTGAACACCGTCAGCGGCTGGGCCGCCGGGGCGTAGCGCGCCGTATTGCTGAACTTGGACAGCACCAGTTCGCTGAACAGGTTGGTGTCCTGGTTGAGGCGCAGGGTGCCGTTGGCGAACACGCTGTCGCGCTTCAGTTCCGGCAGCAGTTGCACGGTGGCGGCGTAGTCGTAGCGGCAGGCGTTGCCGCGCACGAAGGTATTGGCAGCGGTGCACTTGCCGTTGGTCAGGTAGTCGGCCGAGAACTGCGCGCTCTTGGCCGGCGATTCCACCAGCAGGTTGGCCGGGTTGGAGTTGATACTGGTCTGGTTGATCGCGTACTGCTTGCCATCCTTGGTGAACTTGCGGATGCCGGACTTGGAGAACTCGCGCTGGTTGGCGTTCAGTTCCTTCTGCTCGTCGTGGCTGTAGGCCAGCATGACGTTGTAGCCGTCCTGTTCCAGGTCGCCAAAGCCCTTGGAAATGTTGAAGTTGGAGCTGCGGCCGCCCGATTTTTCCGGGGTCGTAAAGGTGCCCTCAATGGTCAGGTCCTGGCGGTTTTTCTTCAGGATGAAGTTGACCACGCCGGCAATCGCGTCCGAGCCGTACAGGGTCGAGGCGCCGTCGGTCAGGATTTCCACGCGCTCCACGGCAGACAGCGGAATGCTGGCCAGGTTGACCGCGCTGCCGGTGCCGTAAGGCGCCATGCGGCGGCCGTTCAGCAGCACCAGGGTGTAGGCGGTGCCGATGGCGTGCACCGACGCCGTCTGCACGCCGCCGCCGCCGCCGTTGACCGAGGCGGAGGAGGTGATAAAGCCCTGCATGGCCGGCAGCAGCGCCACGAGGTCGGCCACGTTGGTGGCGCCGGTCTGGTCGATATCGGCGCGGCTCAGGCTTTGCACCGGCAGCGAGCCTTCTTGTGCGATACGCTTGATCGACGAGCCGGTGACTTCCACACGTTGAATGGTAGCGCTATCCTGAGCCATCGCAATCGGCGCAAAAATGCCCAGGCCAATGGCCAGGCTGCCCGAAAAAATGCTGCGCAGCGAATGGGACAGTATGGTTTCTTTCATCATCTACGGATTTCCTTTTTATGATTTCAATCTCCCATCTGGCCACTTTTGACGACCTTGGGATCGGCCAAAGTATGGTTTAGTATGTTTTTCGGGAGTAGTCGCCAATCACCGCAACAGGAATTCGGAAAAGCAGAACAATCATGAAACTTGAAGGTATCGCTACCTTTGTAGAGGTAGCAGACAGTGGCTCGCTGAGCGAAGCAGCGCGGCGCATGCGCATCTCGCGCTCGGTCGTCAGCGAGCGTTTGGCGGAGCTTGAGCGTGCACTTGGCGCAACACTTTTGCAGCGGAGTACCCGTAAACTGTCCTTGACCGAGGATGGATCGGCCTTCCTCGGGCGTGCGCGCCGCATCGTGTGCGAGGTGCGGCAAGCGCAGACCGACCTGGCCGAACGGCGCGGCGAGCTGACCGGGCCGCTGCGCATTTCGGCCCCGGTGACCTTCGGGCGCATGCATCTGGGGCCGGCGTTGTATAAATTTCTCGACCAGTACCCGGACATCCAGCTGACGCTGGATTTGAACGACCGCCGCGTGGACGCCACGTCGGACGGCTTCGACGCCATCATCCGCAACGGCCCGATTGCCGATTCCTTCCTGGTGGCGTGGCAGCTGGCGCCCAGCCCGCGCTACCTGGTGGCGTCGCCGGCTTATCTGGAACGCCACGGCACGCCAATCAACCTGCAGGAGTTGGCCGAGCACCGCGGCATTTTCTACACCAATCGCGGCACCGCCGACTGGCGCTTCGTCGACGGCGAGCAAGCCTACGTGGTGCAGGGCGACAGGGGCCTGGTGCTCAACAATGGCGACATGATGTGCGACGCCGCTATTGCCGGGCTGGGCATCTCGCTGCTGCCGGCCTTCATCTGCGGCCAGGCGCTGAAGGAGGGCACGCTGCGCAAGATCGATGTCGGCATGCAGGCCGAGCCGGAATTCATCTACATCGGCCACCCGCACGGCCGCAAGCCGTCGGCCAAATTGCGCGCGCTGGCGGCCTGGCTGAAAGACGCCATCGGCAGCCCGCCGTATTGGGATAGTTGAACTTCTCAATTGAGAATGATTCGCATTAATGGTAAGATAATGCGCATCTTTCCCTCATTCCCGCCTTTTCATGTTCCGTCCACTGCCGCTGTGTCTCGCCCTGTCCGCCGCCTTTCCTGCGTTTGCGCAAGATGAGCAAGTCCTGCAAGCCGTCAAGGTGACGGCCGCGCGCGCCGACGGCTTTGCGCCGAAGACGGTGGAGGCCGGCAGCTTCCGTGGCGCCGACATCATGGACGTGCCGTCCACCGTCAACGTGGTCACGCGCGAGGTGCTGGAACTGCAGGCGGCCGGCGGCCTGTACGATGCGCTGCGCAACACCGCCGGCGTCACGCGCCAGCAGAACGGCGGCGAGACCTGGGACCAACTGGTGATCCGTGGCATCGCGGTGGAGAACCGCACCAACTACCGCCTGAACGGCTCGCTGCCGATCATGAACTTCTCGCAGGTGCCGATGGAAGACAAGGAGCGGGTGGAAGTGCTGAAGGGCGCCACCGCGCTGTACTACGGCTTCACCTCGCCGGCCGGCGTGGTCAACTTCGTCACCAAACGCGCAGGTGCGAAGCCGGTCACCACGCTTGGCATGACGGTGGACCAGAACGGCAGCGCGGTCGCCACTGCCGATGTGGCGCGCCGCTTTGGCGAGCAGCAGCAGGTCGGCGTGCGCGTCAACGCGGCCGGCGGCACGCTTGGTTCTTATCTGGACAACGTCGGCAACGGCAACCGCAAGTTCGCGTCGGCGGCGCTGGACTGGCGCGTCAACGCGCGCCTGCTGCTGAAAGCCGATCTGGAATACGACCAGCGCCGCGTCACCGAGCAGGCAGGCATTGCGCTGCCGACCGCCGTCAACGGTGCGATCACGCTGCCGGTGGCGGTCGATCCAAAACGCCTGATCGGTCCGGACTGGGCCAAGTTCGATGCGACCACCCAAAACCTCCTGCTGCGCGCCGATTACGCGCTCACGGATGACTGGGCCGTGACCGTGGAGGGCGGCCACTCCGAAACCGCGCGCGACCGCGCACTGGCCATCTTCCGCCTGACGAATGCCGCAGCGCTGGCCACCGGCGCGGGGCGCATCACCGGCAACCTGCAGCACAGTGTGGTGGACTCGGACATGCTGCGCGCCGAACTGGCGGGCACCGTGGCGACCGGCCCGGTGCAGCACGACCTCACCTTCGGCGCAACCCGCACCGACAAGGGACAGGACCCGATCTATCAAGCCAACTACACGATCGCCGCGCAAAACCTGTACAACCCGGTGGCCATCACCAGCTACACCGTTGGCGCTTATCCCAGCGCGCCAACCACGGCGGAACTGTCGTCGCGCGATAGCGGCGTCTATGCGATCGACCGCCTGACCTTCTCGCCGCACTGGCAAGCGGTGGCCGGCGTGCGCAGCGTGCAGTATCGCAGCGACCAGGGAACGAACCACTATGACGTCAGCAAGACCACGCCGATGGCGGCGCTGATCTACAAGCTGGATCAGGATATGTCGTTCTACGCTTCGTCCTCGCAAGGGCTGGAAGAAGGCGAGACTGCGCCGACCGGCAGCGCCAACGTGGGCGTGCGCATGGCGCCGGGCGTCAGCCGCCAGAAGGAACTCGGCGCGCGCTGGCGCGTGGACGGCGGCACGCTGGTGCAGGCCGCGCTGTTCGACATCAGCCGTCCGGGCTACTACACCAACAGCGCCAATGTGTTCACTGCGGATGGCGAGCAGCGTTATCGCGGTGTGGAGCTGTCGGCGCAGGGCAAGCTGACGCGCGCGCTGTCGTGGCAAGCGTCGGCGCAGTGGCTCGATCCTGAATTCCGCCACATCAATGCGGACTACAACGGCAAGCTGCCGGAGAACGCCTCCAGACAAACCGGCAGCGCCTTCCTGTCGTACGAACTGGCGTCGGGCGTCTCGCTCAACGGCGGCGCGTATTACACTGGCCGCCGCCCGGTCAACGATTTGAACCAGGCCTTCCTTGGCGGCGTGACGCTGTTCAGCGTCGGCGGGCGCTACGCCGTCAACAACATGGTCTGGCAGCTCAACGTCGATAACGCGGCGGACAAGCGCTACTGGGCTGGTGCTGGCACGCGCCTCGCGTCCGGTGCGCCGCGTTTGATTAAACTCAGTGTGAAGGTCGATCTGTGAAGAAGCTCTGGTTCCAGCTGCATTGGTTTGTCGGCATTACCGCCGGCACGGTCCTGATGGTGATCGGCCTGACCGGCGCCACGCTTGCGTTCCGCGAGCAGATTCTGGACGCGCTCAATCCCGGCGTGCGCAACGTCTCTGTGCAAAATGCGCAGGTGCTGGGGCCGCAGCAAATCATGCTGGCGGCGCGCGCGGCCAAGCCGCACGAACGCATCACCAGCATTACCTTCTACGATACGCCGGGTTCCAGTGCGCGCGTTGGCATTGCGCCGGCGCCGGGCCAGCGCAAGGGCGAAACGATTTATCTCAATCCCTACACCGGCGCCCTGCTGCCGGAACTGGCGGGCGAGGATTTCTTTGAATGGGTCGAACAGCTGCACCGCTTCCTGCTGCTGCCGCGCGATCCGGGCAAGATGGTCAGCGGTACGCTGGCGTTCTGCCTGATGGGGCTTGCACTGACCGGCTTGTATCTGCGCTGGCCGCGCCGCGTGTGGGACTGGCGCACCTGGCTGACTTTCGATGTGCGCATGAAGGGCCGCTCCTTCCTGTGGGGGCTGCATTCGGCGGTGGGCACCTGGGTGATGGTGGTGTTCCTGATGTTCACCGCGTCGGGCGTATACTGGGCCTTCGATCCGATCCGCGACATGGCGGATGGCTGGATGGGCACGCTGCGTCCGCCGCGCGAAGCGGCTGCGGCCAAGCCGAAAGCGCCCAAGTCGCCGAAAGCGGAAACGCCCGATCTGTCGCCGGGCTGGGAGACGTTCAAGAGCAATGCGTCGAATTGGCAGATGGCCCTCCTGCGCGTGCCCGAGCGCGCCGCGCAGCCGCTGCAAATCCTGTGGGTTGCCAAGGATGCGCCGCATTTGCGCGCACGCAGCAGCATGTCGCTCGACCAGCAGACCGGCGTGCTACTCAAGCATGAGCTGTATGCCGACAAGCCGCTCGGCGCGCGCTTCCAGACCACCATTTATCCGCTGCACTTGGGGACTTACTTCGGCGTGGCAGGACAACTCATCGTCTTCATTGCTGCGCTGGCGCTGCCGGGCTTTGGCATCACCGGCTGGATGCTGTATCTGAACCGCCGCAAACAGAAACGCATTGCGCGTGCCGAGCGCGCGCAGTTCAGCGCCTCGGCGCCGGCGGGCGATCATGATGATCCGGTGCTGATGGCCTACGCCAGCCAGACCGGCCAGGCCGAGCGCCTGGCGCTGCAAAGCGCGGCGGCCTTGCGCAAGGCTGGCGTGGCGGTGCATGTGCATTCGCTGGAAAAACTGACGCCGCCGCAGCTGCGCGAGTATCGTCGCGCATTGTTTGTCGCCAGCAGTTTCGGCGACGGTGAACCGCCGGACAGCGCGCGCCGCTTTAGCCGTTTGCTGCAAGCGGCTAAGCAGGAATTGCAGCATCTGCAGTACGCGGTGCTGGCGCTGGGTGACCGCAATTACACGCAGTTCTGCGGCTTCGGCCACACGCTGGATCAGCGATTGAGTTTCCTCGGCGCGCAGCCGCTGCATCCGATTGTGGAAGTGGACAACGGCGATGCCGGCGCGTTGGCGCGTTGGGGCAGCGCGTTGCGCGCGTTGATGGGCGGCGATGATAGTGAGGTTGCGCTGAACGCCGCCGCTGCGGATGGCGAGTACACCAGCTGGCGCCTGATGGGCCGCATCCTGCTCAATCCCGGCAGCATTGGCGAGCCTTTGTACGAGATCACGCTGCATGGCGAGATTGGCGCGGGCTGGCGTCCGGGTGCGCTGGTGGATATCTGGCCGGGGCATTACGGCAGGGACGCAACGCCGCGCCGCTATTCGCTGGCATCGATAACGCAGGACGGCTGCATGCAGCTGGTGGTGCGCAAGGTGAATGGCGGGCTGGCGTCGGGCTGGCTGACGGCGCAAGCGGCCATCGGCGACGAGGTGCGTTTGCGGCTGGTGGCGAATCCGTCGTTCGATGCGTATCCGGTGCCGGCGCCGGCGATCTACATCGGCAATGGCTCGGGCATCGCGGGCTTGCGTTCGCACCTGCGCGAGCGGGTACGTGACGGCGCGCAGCGCAACTGGCTGATTTTCGGCGAGCGCCAGCAACAGTACGATGCGGTTTGCGCGGAAGAGATCCAGGATTGGCGCGCACGCGGCTTCCTGCCGGAGCTGGACCTGGTGTATTCGCGCGACGTCAGCGGCGGCGGCTACGTGCAGGACCGCATGCGCGAACGCGCCGACACGCTGCGTGCATGGATCAATGACGGTGCGGTGATCTACGTCTGCGGCAGCCAGCACGGCATGGCCGGCGGCGTCGACGACGCGCTGGCCGACATCATCGGCCGCACCCAACGGGATCAACTGGCGGAAGAGGGCCGTTACCGGCGCGATGTATACTGATTTGAACTAAACGACAGGAGCTGCAATGATGCGTAAGTTTCTCCCTCTGGTTCTAGTTGTAATCACGGCCGCTGCGGCGGCCGATCCTTTGTCCGACATGGACGCCGCCATCCGTAAGGGCGACTTCAAGCAAATCACCAGTGTCCTCATCTCGCAGGACGGCAAGCTGGTACACGAATCCTATTTCGACAACGACGGCGCCGAAGGCCTGCGCAACACGCGCTCGGTCGGCAAGAGCGTCACCGATATGTTGGTGGGGATTGCGGTCGACCAGGGCAAGTTGAAACTCAGCTCGCAGGTGTTCGGCTACTTCCCTGACAAGCATCCGGTGCGCTATCCCGATCCACGCAAGGAAAAAATCACGGTCGAAGATTTCCTCACCATGAGTTCCCTGCTGGAGTGCGATGACCAGAACCAGTTCTCGCGCGGGAACGAGGAAGCCATGTATTTGCTGGAGGACTGGACCCAGTTCGCAATGGACCTGCCGATACGTGGCTTTCCCGACTGGGTCGCCAAGCCGAAAGATTCGCCGCACGGCCGCAGCTTCTCCTACTGCACCGCCGGCCCCACCATGCTCGGCCCCGTGCTGGAAAAAGCCACCGGCGAAAAAGTCGACCAGTTTGCGGCGCGCTTGCTGTTCGGTCCACTGGGCATCACGAAGCTGAAGTGGCAGTACACGCCGACCGGCCCGGCCATGACCGGCGGCGGCCTGGGGCTGCGCAGCCGCGACTTGCTCAAGCTGGGAGAACTCTATCTGAACAACGGCGTGTGGGAAGGCAAGCGCGTGGTATCGGCCGAATGGGTCAGGCAATCGCTGTCGCCACACGCGCAGGTGGATGAGGATACCGACTATGGCTATCTCTGGTGGCTCAAGCGCTTCAAGCAGGACGGGCAAGTCTGGCGCACCGCCATGATGTCCGGCAGCGGCGGCAACAAGGTAGTGGTGTTGCCGGAGCAGCGTGCGGTGGTGGTCATCACCACCACCAACTTCCAGGTGCGCCAGCCGCACGCCATCAGTGAAAAGCTGCTGACGGACTACGTGTTCAAAGCGCTGTCTCGTAACCTTCCAGCACGTTGACCACGTTCACTCCGAGTTCTTTCACCGCATAGCCGCCTTCGAAGATGAAGGCGGTCGGCTTGCCCAGCCACGCCAGGCGTTCGCCGATTTTCAGATAGTCCGCGCTTTGCAGCGCGAAGCGCGACAGCGGATCACCCGCAAACGTATCCACGCCCAGCGACACCACCAACGCATCCGGAGCAAAGCTGCCGATGCGGACGCAGGCCGTCTCCAGCGCCGCGAACCACGCCTGCACGCTGCTGCCCGCCGCCAGCGGCAGATTCAGGTTGTAGCCATGCCCCGCGCCTTCGCCACGTTCATCCGCATGCCCAAGATAAAACGGATACTCGTTGCGCGGATCCGCATGAATCGAAACGAACAGCACATCATCGCGATTGTAGAAAATGCTCTGCGTGCCGTTCCCGTGGTGGTAGTCGATATCGATGATGGCGACTTTGCGTGCGCCGTCATCGAGCATGTGCTGCGCCGCCAGCGCGGCATTATTCAGGAAGCAGTAGCCGCCGAAAAAATCCGCGCCAGCATGGTGGCCCGGCGGACGGCTCAACACAAACGCGCCGCGCTCACCAAGACGCAAGGCGTGCGCCGCGTTCACCGCGCAATCGGCGCCGGTCTTGGCGGCGGTCCAGGTGCCGGCGGTCAGCGGCGTGCCGCTGTCCATCGAATAAAGGCCCATGCGGGCGGCAAAGTTCTCCGGCTCGATATCGCTGCGCAGCGTGCGCACCGGCCACACCGACGGAAACGCATCCTTCTGCGCATTGGCCGGATCCAGCGCCACCCATTCGTTCCACGCACCGCGCAGGAAGTGCAGATAGCGCGGCGTGTGGATGCGTTCCAGCGACATCAGCGGCACGCCGTGCGGCGTGACGATCTTGCCTAAGCCTCGCCGTCCCAGCTCCGCCAACACCGAATCGGCACGCTCCGGCTTTTCAAAGCAGGGCACCTGCTCGCCACGAAAGAACTCGTGGCGGCCGCGATGCTGCGCGTGCTGTTCGTTGTAGAAGGTGAGCATCGGGATCAGTCACAGTCCTGGCGCGAGTGGCACAGGTTGGACGCGCGGTAGGCCGCCACGTAGTCATCGAAATTGATTTGCGGCGCGGCTTCCATCTCGGCTTGCTCGGCCAGCGACAGCGCTGCCAGATTGTCGAAATAAGCCGCTTCCTCTGCGGTCGGCGGATGGCTGCGGAAATAAGCCGCATGCTTTTCGCTTTGCGCCAGCGCGAAAGCGCTGAACGATTTGCCGTTGGCGCGCAGCGCCGCCAGCACCTTGGCCGATGGCGTCAGTTCAGGATCGGTAAGTTTGGCCGCTTGCGCCGCCAGCGCGTCGGCGTGCACGGTGTCGCCGCGCAGCGAGTCGAGCAGCGCCGCCACCGGGCGGATGCGCTCCAGCAGTTCGGCGCCCCACACCGGCAGCGCCACTTCGGCCTCGCCGTTGTGCAGCGTCAGGCCCGGACGGCGGCCTTCCTTGACGGTGCGTGCAAAGTTCTCGGTGTAGATCGCGCCTTGCTCCGGCGTGATGGTCGGGCTTTCTTCCAGTGCGCAGAACAGCAGGAAGGCATCGAGGAAGCGGCCGGTGGCCACGCTGATGCCGACCGGTTCGAACGGATCCACATCCATGCAGCGCACTTCGATGTACTGCACGCCGCGCGCGCACAGCGCCTGGATCGGCCGTTCGCCGGTCTGGATCACGCGCTTCGGACGGATGGTGGAGTAGTACTCGTTTTCGATCTGCAGCACGTTGGTGCTGAGCTGGATCCATTCGCCATCGCGCTTGGTGCCCAGCTTGGCGTACGGCTCGTACGGCTGGTTGACGGCCTTGGTCATGGCCGCCACGTAGCTGTCCAGGCAGTTCTCGTGCGGGCTCAGGCCCGACTGCGCATCGTTCTGGTAACCGAGGTCGCTCATGCGCAGGCTGGTCGCGTACGGCAGGTACAGGGTGTCGTCGGACAGGGTTTCCAGTTTGTGCGGCCGGCCGCGCAGGAAGCCGCTCGACAGCACCGGCGAGGCGCCGAACAAATACATCAGCAGCCAGCTGTAGCGGCGGAAGTTGCGGATCGCGGCCAGGTAAGCTTCGGATTGGAACGAGCGCGGCGACAGGCGCTTGCCGCTCACTTCATTCTCGGCCAGCACGCGCCACAGGCGTTCGTCCAGCGAGTAGTTGTAGTGGATGCCGGCGATGCATTGCATCGCCTTGCCATAGCGCAGCGCCAGGCCGCGCCGGTACACATGTTTCAGCGTGCCGAGGTTGGAGGTGCCGTAGTAAGCGATTTCGATGTCTTCTTCCGCCGGCAGCTGGCACGGCATGGACTGGCTCCACAGCAGCTCGTCGCCCAGCTTGCTGTAAGCGTAGCGGTGGATGCCATCCAGTTTGGCCACGGTGTCGGCGATATCTTTTTCGGCCGGGGTAATGAATTCCAGCAGGGTCTCGGCGTAATCGGTGGTGATTTGCGGATGCGTCAGGGCCGAACCCATCGCCACCGGATGCGGGGTGTGCGCCAGATGGCCGGCGCGGTCCACGCGCAAGGTCTCCCGCTCGATGCCGCGCAAGCCGCCAGCCAGCACGGCGCGGTGCTTTTCATCGGCCAACAGGGCCAGGCGTCGTGTCAAAAGAGTTGGCAATTTGAAATCCTTTCTGGTGCAGCAAAAAATTTATTGGTGCTGAGAGTAACCGAAATTGGCCAAACTCGCCGGGCGGCGGTAAAAAGAGCATTCTAACAAAAGCGGCACCGGACTTTGCTGGAGGGCGCGCTGGCTAGCAAGCTGCCATTTTGCTGGACGAGAAAGCGGTTTTGCCAGCGGCGAGAACATGCTTATGGGCGAAAAATGTCTTCATAATGGTTGTGCTATGTCGACCGAATCCGATATCCAGATCCGTGCCCGCCTGCTGGCGGCGCTCAACCACGACCTGCGCGCGCCGCTGGCGCGCATCGCCGCCGGCGCCGGTACCGGTTTTGTCGACCTGGGCGCGCTGGAGAACGAGGCGCGGCGCCAGCTGGAATGGCTGTCCGACTTGCAGGAATGCGCGCGCTTCGAGTTGCAGGCGCCCGAACTGGCTCTGGCGCCGGCCTATCTGCACGCGCTGATGCGCCACATCTCACACGACGGCGGCGAGTTGCCGGCGCTGGCCATGCTTGATGCGCGCCGCCTGGCGCAGGCGCTGGCGCGCATGCGTGACCATGCCGGCGGCCAGTTGGCGCTACAGGCGCGGCGCGTGGGCAACGAAGTCGAGCTGGCGTTCCAGGCCGGGCAGCCGGATGGCGCGTGGCGCCCGGTCACGGCTTCGCTGGCCGACCAGCGCATCCTGCCGGGGGTGATGGTGGCGGCGCATTTGATCCGCGCGATGGGCGGCGCGTTGCAGCAGAGCGGAGACGCCTTGCGCTTCATCATGCGTGCATCGCTGGCGGAAGAAGAAGACGCGATGCCGCCGACGCCGCATTTCGATTGGCCCGAGCCGTTCGGCAGCGGCCATGCGATTTTGCTGCTGGAACCGCACCAGCCGATGCAGGATTATCTGAGCGAGATACTGGAAAGCGCGGAGTTCGACGTGCAGTACGAGCCGGGCGACCGCGATCCCTCGCTGATCCTGTGCGCCGACGAAAGCGTATGGGAGATCTGGCCGCGCGAAGAAGCGCCGCCGGTGCTGCTGCATGCTTTGCTGCCGCCGCAGCGGCCGGGCGATTTTATCGAGGTGATGTACAAGCCGGCGCCGGCGGCCATGCTGCTGTCGGCCTTGCGCCGGCGGCTGGAAATCAGGCTGTGAATCAGGCTGTGACGCGGCCGCCGGTGACGCGCTCGATGCCGGCCAGGTCCTGCCAGCTTTGCACGTCCGCGTAGCCGGCTTCGGTGAGCAGCGCGCGCACCGCTGCCGATTGATCATAGCCGTGCTCCATCAGCAGCCAGCCTTGCGGCTTGAGGTGCTGCGGCGCGCCGGCGATGATGATGCGCAGCGCCGACAGGCCGTCCGCATGGTCGGTCAGTGCGCCCACCGGTTCGTAGCGCAAATCGCCTTCCGACAAATGACGGTCGCCGCTGGCAATGTAGGGTGGATTGGAGGCGATCACGTCGAACGGCGCTGCACCCTGCAGCGCGGCGTACCAGTCGCTTTGCAGGAAGGTGACGCGCGCGCCGTTGGCGGCCGCATTGCGCCGGGCGACCGCCAGTGCCTCGGGACTGACATCGAGCGCGGTGACGTCGGCGTCCTTGCGCGTATGCGCCAGCGAGACGGCGATGGCGCCGCTGCCGGTGCCCATGTCCAGCACGCGGCCTTGCGCCGGAAGGCGGTCCAGCGTCAGCTCGACCAGCAGTTCGGTATCGGGACGCGGAATCAGCACCGCTTCATTAACTTCAAACGGCAGGCCGAAAAATTCGCGCTGGCCGACGATGTAGGCGATTGGTTCGCCGTCGAGGCGACGCTGCACCAGCGCGGCAAAGCGTTGCGACTCCTCTGCCGTCAGCACCCGTTCCGATTGTGTGATCAGGGCGATGCGGTTGACGCCCAGCGCGTGGCACAGCAGTACGCGGTTATCCAGCGCGTCGAGTTTCGACTGCCGTTGCAGGGCGGCGATGGTGTCGCTCATTTTGCGCGGCGGATCAGCGCCCAGCCCAGCGCCAGCGTGAACAGGCCAAACCACAGGAAGGACCACTGCGGAATCGACAGGCCGAACCACGGCGCCAGCGCGTCTTCGCACAGGCCGTCGGCCTTGAACAGGAAGGGCAGGTAGGTCGCGGTCGGGATCTTGTTGAGGAAGGTCTCCATCGGGTCGATGCCGCAGGAGAGGCCCGGATGCGCCAGCACCCACAGGTGTTTGCCGGCGGTGCCGAGGCCACCGATCGCGGCCAGCAGGCCGACGGTCGCCAGCGCCTTCGGCTTGCTGCTGTAGGCGCCGATCAGCGCGCACACGCCGATGGCGATGAACAGGTAGCGCTGGATCACGCACAGCGGGCAAGGCAGCATATCGAGTCCGTGCTGCAGGTACAGGGCGACGCCGATCAGGCCAAACGCGGCGACAGCGATGGAGAGCAGCAGGGAGCGGGTATTGACCATGTGTGTGTCCTGAATGTGCTTGGATGAATCGGAAGATTCTCGCACAAAGTTGTTATTTCAGCCTTAGAGCCTTATTAATCGCCGAGGGCGGCCAGCAGTTCCGCCTGGTGCTCGGTGGTGAGCGCGTTGGTCAGTTCCGTCAGGTCGCCGTCCATGATGAAATCGAGCTTGTACAAGGTCAGGTTGATGCGGTGGTCGGTCATGCGGCCCTGCGGATAGTTGTAAGTCCGGATCCGTTCACTGCGGTCGCCCGAGCCGATCAGGCTCTTGCGGGTGGCCGCTTCCTTGGCCTGCTGTTCGCGCAGCTGCACGTCCTTGATGCGGGTGGCCAGCACCTTCATCGCCTGCGCCTTGTTCTTGTGCTGCGAGCGGTCGTCCTGGCACTCGACCACGATGCCGGTCGGCAGGTGGGTGATGCGCACTGCCGAATCGGTCTTGTTAATGTGCTGGCCGCCGGCGCCGGATGCGCGGTAGGTGTCGATGCGCAGCTCGGACGGGTTGATGTTCACGTCCTCCACTTCATCGGCTTCCGGCATCACCGCCACGGTGCAGGCCGAGGTGTGGATGCGGCCCTGCGTTTCGGTGGCCGGCACGCGCTGCACGCGGTGGCCGCCCGATTCAAACTTCAGCTTCGAGTACACGCCGTTGCCGACCAGGCGCACGATCACTTCGCGGTAGCCGCCCAGGTCCGACGCCGATTCCGACACCATCTCCACCTGCCAGCGATTGCGCTCGGCGTAGCGGGTGTACATGCGCAGCAGGTCGCCCGCAAATAAGGCCGATTCGTCGCCGCCGGTGCCGGCGCGGATTTCGAGGAAGATGTTACGCTCGTCGTTGGCGTCCTTCGGCAGCAGCATTTTCTGCAGTTCCAGATCCAGTTCGGCGGTGCGGGTCTTGGCGGCTTCGATTTCTTCCTGAGCGAAGTCCTTCATGTCCGGATCGGACAGCATGTCTTCAGCGGCGGCGATGTCGCCCAGCGCTTCCTGGTAGGACTTGTAGACCGCGACCAAGGGGCCGATCTCGGCATGCTCCTTGGTCATCTTGCGGTAGGCGTCCATGTTATCGGTGGCGCCTTCGGACATCAGCAATTCATCGAGTTCGACCAGGCGGTTTGCCAGTTGATCGAGCTTGGCCAGCATGGATGGTTTCATAGCGTGTTCTTAAAAAGTGACGGGTGCCGCGCCAACAGCGGCGGCGGAAGAGGGTAGAGCGGGGAGGTTGCAGCTAACGGCGGCCGCGGAACATCTGCGGCAGCAGCTCTGCCAGTTGGGCGCGTTCCTCGCCCTGCGCGCGGTGCAGTGCTTGCTGCGGGCCGTGCATGAATTTCGCGGTCAGGCCCTTGGACAGGGCTTCCAGCACGGCGTCGACATCTTCGCCCTTGGCCAGCATCTTGCGGGCGCGGTCCAACTCCATTTGACGCAGCGCTTCGCCGTTTTCCTGCAGATGCTGGATCACCGGCACCACGGCGCGGTCGTCGATCCAGTGCATGAACGATTGCACGCGGGTTTCGATGATGGCTTCGGCCTGTGCCACGGCGGCCTGGCGGTTTTCGATACCGGTCTGTACCACCTTGCCCAGGTCGTCGACCGTGTACAGGAAGGCGTCGTTGAGGCGCGCCACTTCCGGCTCGATATCGCGCGGCACGGCCAGGTCGACCATGAACATCGGCTTGTGGCGGCGCGCCTTGATCGCGCGCTCCACCATGCCAAGGCCGATCAGCGGCAGCGACGAGGCGGTGCAGGAAATCACGATGTCGTACTGGTGCAGCTTGTCCTGCAAATCGGCGAGGCGGATGGCGCGGCCGCCGAAGCGGTGGGCCAGCACTTCGCCGCGTTCCAGCGTGCGGTTGGCGATGGTGATGGTTTTCGGATTCTGCGCCGCGAAGTGCGTGGCGCACAGTTCAATCATCTCGCCGGCGCCGATGAACAGCACGTTCTGCTCGGAGATCTTGTCAAAGATGCGCTGCGACAGGCGCACGGCGGCCGCCGCCATCGACACGCTGTGGGCGCCGATTTCGGTGGTGCTGCGCACTTCCTTGGCGACCGAGAACGAGCGCTGGAACAGCTGGTGCAGATAGGTGCCCAGGCCGCCCACTTCGTCGGCGGTGCGGATGGCGTCCTTGATCTGGCCGAGGATTTGCGTTTCGCCCAGCACCATCGAATCGAGCCCGGAGGCGACGCGGAAGGTGTGGCGCACAGCGTCGTGCTGCGGCAGCATGTACAGGTGCGGGCGCAGTTCGGCGTAGTTCAGTTTATGGAAATCGGCGAGGAAATGGGCGCCGGCGTCGAGCGGATCGGGCACAGTGCTGGCGGCGTACAACTCGGTGCGGTTGCAGGTCGAGAGGATGGCCGCTTCGTCGGAACCGCGATGGTCGATGCGTTCAAACCACGAGCGCGCCGCCATCACCGCCTGTCCCAGCTGCTCAGGGGCGAACGCCAGCTGCTCGCGGAGCGAGACCGGTGCGGTGGTGTGATTGAGGCCGACGGCAAGCAGCTGCATTTCGGGTCCGGACAATAATTATGCGGCCATTATACCGTGCCTACCCGGGTGTTGCCGGTGGGACTGCCTAAAGATAGGGCAATGCCGATCAGGCGCCGAGCTTTTCCAGGCGGTAGCCGTAGCTGTAGACCGGCACCAGGCGGAAGCCGTTTTCTGGCTTTAATTGCAATTTGTTGCGGACGCGGGAAACGTGGGTGTCCATCGTGCGCGAGGGTACGGCGGTTTCGCGGATCCACACCGCCTCGTGGATGTAGGCGCGCGACAAGGGACGGCCGATGTTGCGGAAAAATAACAGTGCGAGGTAGAACTCCTTGTGCGTGACGTCCAGCACGATGCCGTCCATCAGCAGCCGGCCCGGCCTCGTTTCGAACACGTACTGGCCGAATTGCAGCGATTCGGCGCCGTTTTGCGCCGGATAGGCGCGGCGCAGCAGGGCTTGCACCCGGGCCACCATCTCGCTGCGGCGCAGCGGCTTGATCATGTAGTCGTCGGCGCCGGCCGCCAGCCCGGCCACGATGTCGTCCTCGCCGGAGCTGGTGGTCAGGAACAGCACGGGCGCATTGTCCGGCAGCTTTTCCTTGGCCCGACGCAGCACTTCGGCGCCGCCCAGGTCGACCACCTGCCAGTCGAGGATCAACATGTCGTAGCTGTCCTTGCGCAGTTGCGCCAGCACGTCCTTGGCAGTCTGGAAACTATGGCAGATGTGGCCGGCCGAAGTCAGCACTTGGCAGATCAGTTCCGCCTGGCTGCGGTCGTTGTCGAGTACGGCAATTCTCATACTGCTGCCTACCGGAAAATGTTAAGGAGAAGTCACTGGAAATATAACAGAGATTTACAAAATTACTTAGCAAAACTGCCAAATTATTTTTCTTCAGATACTATCATTAATTTTCTGGCAATGCTGATTTTCCCCGTGCGCGCTCGCGCAGTCGTTACACGGTACACTGGAAAAACGCTGAATTCAATGAAGAAGTTGAAGAATAGCAAGAACGCCCAGTGTGGACGAGGAGGACGCATGCGCAGCAAAAAAGACACAAATTGGACTTTGGTGCCGGCGTCGGCGGGCGACATTGCGGCCGTGCGCGAACGCTGCCGCCAGCTGGTGCGGCGCCGTGCGATGGTATCGGCCGGCATGGCGGCGGTGCCGATTCCGGGGCTGGACGTGGTGAGCGACCTGCGCCTGTTCACCTTGCTGATCGACGATATCAACCAGGAATTCGGCCTGTCCGAGCGGCAGATCGAGCGCCTGCAGCCGAAGTTCCGCCTGATCGCCTACGAGGCGGCCATCGGCGTCGGCGGCATGCTGATCGGCAAACTGGTAACGCGGGAAGTGGTGATGCAGCTGTTGCGCAAGACGGGTTTCAAGGCGGCGGCGCGTCAGGCGGGCAAGCTGGTGCCGCTGGCCGGGCAGTTGGCCTCGGCGGGGATCGGCTTTTTCGCCTTCCGCCAGATCGGCTACCAGCATGTGGAAGCCTGCGCCAGGGTGGCGCAGGAGCTGGTCACGGCCGGCGTGCACCGGCCTGCCTGAAAATTAAGCGTCCGGCAGCACGACGTTCACATCGAGGACTTCCAGGTTGCCCTGACGGTCCAGCGAAATCTTGATGTCGTCGGCGTTGACCTTGGTGTACTTGGAGATCACCTCGATCAGTTCCTTGTGCAGCGCCGGCAGGAAATCCGGGCCGGCGCGGCCGCTGCGCTCACGCGCGATGATGATTTGCAGCCGTTCCTTGGCCGCGGTGGCGGTTTTCGGCTTCGGCGGAAACAGGAAAGAAAGCAGTGCCATGATTACTTGCTCCCGAAGATACGCTGCAGCAGGCCCGGCTTTTCATACGTGGTGAAGCGCAGCGGCAGTTCCTGGCCGAGGAAGCGTGACACTACGTCTTCGTAGGCTTCCGCGACATCGGTGCCCTTGAAGTGAATCGCCGGGTTACCTTGGTTCGAAGCATGCAGCACCTGTTCCGATTCCGGAATGATGCCGATCAAAGGAATGCGCAGGATTTCCTGCACGTCTTCATACGACAGCATTTCGTCCGCTTCCACGCGCTTCGGCGAGTAGCGGGTGATCAGCAGGTGTTCCTTGACCGGCTCGCCGCCGGTCTGGGCGCGGCGCGACTTGGCCTGGATGATGCCGAGGATGCGGTCCGAGTCGCGCACCGACGAGACTTCCGGATTGGTGACGATGATGGCTTCGTCGGCAAAGGTCAGCGCCATCAGCGCGCCGTGCTCGATGCCGGCCGGCGAATCGCAGATGATGAACTCGAAACCCATGTTGATCAGTTCGTGCAGCACCACTTCCACGCCGTCTTCCGACAGTGCATCCTTGTCGCGCGTCTGCGACGCCGGCAGGATGAACAGGTTGTCGCAATGCTTGTCCTTGATCAGGGCCTGGGTCAGCGTTGCTTCTTTGTTGATCACATTGATCAGGTCGTAGACCACGCGGCGTTCGCAGCCCATGATCAGGTCCAGGTTACGCAGGCCGACGTCGAAGTCGATGACGGCGGTCTTGTGACCGCGCATGGCCAGGCCGGTGGAGAAGCTGGCGCTGGACGTCGTCTTACCTACACCGCCCTTGCCGGACGTTACAACAATAATTCTTGCCACAAGTAATCCTTTTCAGAGTGGTGTGCTTATGCTCGATTGGCAGTATTGACAGATAGTATATCGATTCGGTCGCCGACCAAGCGAATTTGCGTCGGCGAGCGTGCATATTCCGTTGGGAATCCGTCCTCGAAGGTGCTGTAGACGCCGGCGATGGACACCAGTTCCGGCGCCATGTTGAGCGCGAAGATGCGGGCCTGGGCGTTGCCCGAGGCGCCGGCCAGGGCGCGGCCGTTGAGCGTGTTGTACACGTGGATGCTGCCGTCGGCGATGATTTCGGCGCCGTTGTTGACCACGGCGGTCACCACCAGGTCGCAGCCGCGCGCGTAGATGCGCTGGCCGGCGCGCACCGGGGTGTCGATGATCATGACGTCGGTGCCGTTGCTGGCGGCGGCCGGCGGCTGGGCCTGGGCGGCGGCCACGGCCACCGGGGCTGGCGCCGGTGCCGGCTTCGGTTTCGGCGGTTCCTCGTCGCGCTTGGCGTTGGCTGGTTCCAGGGTCAGGCCGTGGGCGGCGATTTCCTCGGCCAGCTCGGCTGGCGCGTTGCGCACGGCGACCGGATTCAGGCGGTATTTTTTCAGCAGGGCGATCAGGCCGCCCCAGTCGATCTGGCCGCAGCCGGCCGCCAGCGCGGCGACGTCGATCACGGTCAGGTCGTCTTCGAAGAAGTCGGCGGTGCCGCCCGTCATTTCAGCGAGGGCGGCGTCGAGAGCGATGCTGTCGGCCGTCGCCAGAATGGCGGAGACGGCGACAACGGTGGAAATCTTGATTTCGATGGGCTTTTGAAACAGGCTCTTGGACATGGGCGACAGTATCAGTGGTTATCCTCGCGCGCATGCGCAGGCACCAGCATTCTACTGTAAAAAAGCAGCCCATCGTCGTTCCGGCGCAGGCCGGAACCCAATATTTCGCGTGCCCTCCAGTTCGCAATTGGATTCCGGCCTGCGCCGGAATGACGTCAATAGATTGCGCGCAATTGTTTGGCAGCGGCCACCATGTTGCGCAGCGCGGTTTCGGTTTCCGCCCAGCCGCGCGTCTTCAGGCCGCAGTCCGGATTGACCCACAGGTGGGCCGGCGGAATCACCGCGCTGGCTTTCTGCAGCAGGCGCACCATCTCCTGCTGGGCCGGCACGCGCGGCGAGTGGATGTCGTACACGCCGGGGCCGATTTCGTTCGGGTAGCGGAACTGGCCAAAGCCGTTCAGCAGCTCCATGTCGGAACGGCTGGTCTCGATGGTGATGACGTCGGCATCCATCGCGGCGATCTGCGGCAGGATGTCGTTGAACTCGGCGTAGCACATATGGGTGTGGATCTGGGTGCCGTCCGCCACCGCGCTGGCCGAGACGCGGAACGCCTGCGTGGCCCAGTTCAGATACTCGTCCCAGCGGCTGCGGCGCAGCGGCAAGCCTTCGCGCACGGCCGGTTCGTCGATCTGGATGATGCCGATGCCGGCCTGCTCGAGGTCGGCCACCTCGTCGCGGATGGCCAGCGCGATCTGCAGCGCGGTGCGCGAGCGCGGCTGGTCGTCGCGCACGAACGACCATTGCAGGATGGTGATGGGTCCGGTCAGCATGCCTTTCATCGGCTTGCCGGTCAGGCTTTGCGCGTGCACGGTCCAGTCCACCGTCATGGCTTTCGGGCGGCTGACGTCGCCGAAGATGACCGGCGGCTTGACGCAGCGCGAGCCGTAGGATTGCACCCAGCCCAGTTGCGTGAAGACGAAGCCGTCCAGCTGTTCGCCGAAGTACTCGACCATGTCGTTGCGTTCGGCTTCGCCGTGCACCAGCACGTCGAGGCCCAGTTCTTCCTGCCGGCGCACGGCGTAGGCGATTTCTTCGCGCATCTTGGCTTCATACTCTGCGGCGTTCAGTTCGCCGCGCTTGAAGCCGGCGCGGGCGGCGCGGATGGCCGGCGTTTGCGGGAAGGAGCCGATGGTGGTGGTCGGGTAGGCCGGCAGCTGGAAGCGGGCGCGCTGCGCTTGCTGGCGGTGGGCGAACGGCGAGCGGCGCTGGTCGGCGTCGGCCGGCAGCGCTTGCAGTCGATTGCGCACGGCTTCCTGATGCACGCGCGGGCTGGCGCGGCGGCTGGCGATGGCGGCGCGCGAGAAGGCCAGCGCTTCGGTGGTGCCGGCGTCGTATTCACCTTGCAGGGCGCGTTTCAGCACGTAGAGTTCGTCCAGTTTTTCGGTGGCGAAGGCCAGCCAGGAGCGGATCTCGCCGTCGAGCGCGGTTTCGGCGGCCAGCGTGAACGGCACGTGCAGCAGCGAGCAGGAGGAGGAAAGCCACAGCTTGCCGGCGCGTTTTTCCGCGATCGGCGCCAGCACGGCCAGCGCCGCGTCGAGGTCGGTGCGCCAAATGTTGCGGCCGTCGACGATGCCTACCGACAGCACTTTGTGCACCGGCAGCCAGTCGGCGATGCTGGTCAGTTCCTGCGGCGCGCGCACGCCGTCCACGTGCAGGCCGGCCACCGGCAGGCGGCAGGCCAGGCTCAGGTTTTCTTCCAGCGGCGAGAAGTAGGTGGCCAGCAGCAGCGGCACGCCGACCTGGTTCAGTTGCCAGTAGGTGTTTTCAAAGGCGTTGCGCCACGGCGCGGGCAGGTCGAGGCCGAGGATGGGTTCGTCGATCTGCACCCACTCCACGCCTTGCGCTTTCAGGCGGTCCAGCAGCTGGCTGTAGACCGGCAGCAGTCGGTCGAGCAGGGAAAGGCGGTCAAAATCACCGCTCTTGGCCTTGCCCAGCCACAGGAAGGTGAGCGGGCCGATCAGCGTGGCCTTGACCGCGTGGCCCAGCGCCTGCGCTTCCGCCACTTCGTTGAACAGGCGGTCGCTGGCCAGCGAGAAGGCGGTGTCTGGCGTAAATTCCGGCACCAGGTAGTGGTAGTTGGTGTCGAACCACTTGGTCATTTCCAGCGCGGCGGCCGCGTGCAGGGCGGCGTCGCCGTGGGCGTCTTGGTGGGCATGATCGTGGCTGCAGCCGGCACCGCATGCGGCAGGCTCGACTTCACCGCTGCGGCCGCGCGCCATCGTGAAGTAGCGGCTCAATGGCGACTGCTCGGCGCCGAAGCCGTAGCGTGCCGGTTCGCAGCCCAGCAGCTGGATGTGGTTGGCCACCTGGTCGTAGAAGGCGAAGTCGCCGACCGTCACGAAATCGAGTCCGGCGTCGCGCTGCAAGGCCCAATGGCGGGCGCGCAGGTCGCGGCCGACGGCTTCGAGCTCGGTGTCGCTCAACTCGCCGCGCCAATTTTTTTCAAGTGCAAACTTCAATTCGCGCTGCGCGCCGATGCGCGGGAAGCCGGGAATGTGGGTGTGAATCGCTTTATTCGTGTTGGTCATGGTGCTGTCATCCGCATTTAATATTGGTGCTTTAAAGTGTGCGGCAAACCGGTCTATAATCAAAACGAAAGATTTTGCGCGTTCACATGAATAAAATTAATAGACCATGCTAGAGATACGTCATCTCCGCACCCTGAGCGCGCTGCGCTCCGCCGGCAGCCTCGTGCGTGCCGCCCAACTGCTCAACCTGACGCAGTCCGCCCTGTCACATCAAATCAAATTGCTGGAAGATCGCTACGGCGGGCCGCTATTTGAGCGCAAATCAGTGCCAATTGGCTTCACCGCCACCGGCGCCCGGCTGCTCAAGCTGGCCGACCTGCTGCTGCCCGAGATCGAGACCGCAGAGCGCGAAGTTGCCCGCCTGATGCAGGGAGATAGCGGGCAGTTACGGGTAGCTTTGGAGTGCCATACCTGTTTCGACTGGCTGATGCCGGTGATGGACGAATTCCGCAAACGCTGGCCGGAAGTGGAAATCGACCTGGTGTCCGGCTTCCACAGCGAGCCGGCCGATTTGCTGCGCAGCGGCGAGGCCGACCTGGTGATCGGCTCGCCCTACGGCCCCGAGTTCGCCACCTTCCCGCTGTTCCGCTTTGAAATCCTGACGGTGATGGCGCAAAAGCACCGCCTGGCGGCCCAGCGCCGCCTGCAAGCGGCTGATTTTGAAGGCGAAACTCTGATCACCTACCCGGTGCCGGAAGAACGCATCGACCTGATTCGCGAAGTGCTGAAGCCAGCCGGCGTGCAGTTCCAGCGCCGCACGGCGGAATTGACGGTGGCGGTGCTGCAATTGGTGGCCAGCCGGCGCGGGATTGCCGCCTTGCCGAACTGGGCGATCAAGAATTATGTGGATTACGACTACGTGATTGCACGCCCGGTCGGCGAGCAGGGGCTGTGGAGCGATTTGTTCGTATCGGTCCCGGAGGCGCAGAAACACAGGGCTTACGTGTTGGACTTCGTCAACGTGATACGGGAGCAGTGCGCCGCTTCGCTGGATGGTATCAAATTATTATCGTGACAAATAGTTATTGTTTCTGCAAAATATAAATGAAAGGATTTGATGCGCATCAAGGTAAGCGCAGAATCCTGCGCATACGATGTGACTCTGGGGCTTGTGCGCCGGGCACGGATGCTGCTAGATAATCCTGGCGATTCCTCGCGGCGACGCACCATCGAAACCTGCTACGCCGTGGGCGTGGTCGGCGTATGATAAAAATTCGCGTTGTTGCTCAACTTAGCCGGTTCCGGCCGGCGCATTGGAGAATCAAATGGATGATGTAGTTATCGTGGCCGCTGGCCGTACTGGTGTGGGCAAATTCGGCGGCAGCCTGGCCAAGGTGCCCGCTTCCGAACTGGGCGCGCATGTGATCAAGGGCCTGCTGGCGAAAACCGGCATCGATCCCAACCTGGTCAGCGAAGCCATCCTCGGCCAGGTGCTGACCGCCGGCGTCGGCCAGAACCCGGCCCGCCAGGCAGTGATCAAGTCCGGCCTGCCAAACACCATTCCCGCCTTCACCATCAACCACGTGTGCGGCTCCGGCCTGAAAGCCACCCACCTCGCGGCCCAGGCCCTGAAGGCAGGCGACGCCCAGATCATCATCGCCGGCGGCCAGGAAAACATGAGCGCCTCGCCGCACGTCATCAACGGTTCGCGCGACGGCTTCCGCATGGGCGACTTCAAGGCCGTGGACAGCATGATCGTGGACGGCCTGTGGGATGCCTACAACCAGTACCACATGGGCACCACCGCCGAAAACGTGGCCAAGAAATACGACATCTCGCGCGCCGAGCAGGACGAATTCGCGCTGCAATCGCAGCTGAAAGCCGAAGCCGCGCAAAAAGCCGGCAAGTTCAAGGATGAAATCCTGCCGCTGGAAATCGTCCAGAAGAAGGGCAGCATCGTGTTCGACAGCGACGAATACATCAAGCCAGGCTCGACCCTGGAAGGCTTGGCCGGCCTGCGCCCGGCCTTCGCCAAGGATGGCACCGTCACCGCCGGCAACGCCTCCGGCCTGAACGACGGCGCCGCCGCCGTAATGATGACCACCGCCAGCAAGGCGAAGGAACTGGGCCTGCCGGTACTGGCCAAAATCAAGGCCTACGCCTCGTCCGGCCTGGACCCGGCCTTCATGGGCATGGGCCCGGTCTCGGCCACCAAGCTGTGCCTGAAAAAGGCCGGCTGGACCCCGGACGACCTGGACCTGCTGGAAATTAACGAAGCGTTCGCGGCGCAAGCGGTGGCCGTCAACAAGGAAATGGGCTGGGACACCAGCAAGATCAACGTCAACGGTGGCGCCATCGCCATCGGCCACCCGATCGGCGCTTCCGGCGCCCGGGTGCTGGTGACCCTGATCCACGAAATGATCCGTCGCGACGCCAAGAAAGGCCTGGCCTCGCTGTGCATCGGCGGCGGCATGGGTGTGGCGCTGGCAATCGAGCGCGCTTAATCAGCAGTAATTGCGGCCCGGCGGAGGCCGGGCCGTGTTTTCCGATTTTTGGTGTTTATTACAGAGGGGACGAAAATGGCAAGAGTTGCATTAGTAACCGGTGGCATGGGTGGTCTGGGCGAAGCGATTTGTTTCAAGCTGTCAGCGCTAGGCTATTGCGTCGTCACCACGTATTCCCCTGGCAATCCTAAAGTTGAACAATGGCTGGCCACCACCCGTGACCAGGGCTACAACTTCCGCGCCTACCCGTGCGATGTGGCTGACTTTGATTCGGCCCAGGCCTGCATCGCCGCGATCGAAAAAGACATCGGTCCGGTGGACGTGCTGGTCAACAACGCCGGCATCACGCGCGACATGACCTTCAAGAAAATGGACAAGGTCAATTGGGACGCGGTCATCAAGACCAACCTGGATTCCGTATTCAACCTGACCAAGCCGGTGTGCGACGGCATGGTGGAGCGTGGCTGGGGCCGCATCATCAACATCTCGTCGGTGAACGGCCAGAAGGGCGCGTTCGGCCAGACCAACTACTCGGCGGCCAAGGCCGGCATGCACGGCTTCACCAAGGCGCTGGCGCTGGAAGTGGCGAAGAAGGGCGTGACCGTCAACACCATTTCGCCGGGCTACATCGGCACCAAGATGGTGATGGAGATTCCGCAAGAAGTGCTCGATACCAAGATCGTGCCGCAAATTCCGATGGGCCGCCTGGGCAAGCCGGAAGAAGTGGCGGGCCTGGTGGCTTACCTGTCCTCGGATGAGGCGGCGTTTGTCACCGGCTCGAATATCGCCATCAACGGCGGCCAGCACATGTCCTAAGCCACGGCTTGCCGTTGCTGCAAGAGCCGGGTTCGTTCGCGATCCCGGCTTTTTTTTCGTACAATCTGCTATCGATGCTCAAAGGATAGCCATGTTCGACCCCGCCTCCACCTTGTTTCCCCCGATTACGCCCAGCCGTCACGGCATGCTGCCGGTGGACGACTTGCACACCATTTACTGGGAGGAAGTCGGCAACCCGAACGGCATACCGGTGATCTTTTTGCACGGCGGCCCTGGCGCCGGCCTGTCGCCGCAGCACCGCCGCTTCTTCGATCCGGAGCAGTACCGCGTGATCCTGTTCGACCAGCGCGGCGCCGGCAAGTCGACCCCGCTGGGCGAGTGCCGCAACAACACCACCCAGCTGCTGATCGAGGACATCGAACGCCTGCGTGAAATGTTTGGCATCGGGCAGTGGCTGGTCTTCGGCGGTTCATGGGGCTCGACGCTGGCGCTGGCCTACGGCGAAGCGCACCCGGAACGCTGCCTCGGTTTCGTGCTGCGCGGGATCTTCCTGTGCACCAAAGCGGAAGTCGACTGGTTCCTCGATGGTGCGCAGTGGTTCCATCCCGAGGTGCACGCTGAATTCATCGCGCCGATTCCGGAAGCGGAACGCGGCAATTTGCTGCAAGCCTACGTGCAGCGCATCATGAGCGACGACCCTGCCGTGCACATGCCGGCGGTGCGCGCCTGGAGCCGGTTCGAAGGCCGTCGCGTGTTCCTGCTGCCGCAGCCGGACGATCCGCCGTCGGATACGCTCGATCTCGGCGTCGGCCGCCTGGAATCGCACTACATGGCCAATCTCGGCTTCTTCAGCGACGACCAGCTGGTGCGCAACGTCAGCCGCATCGCTCATTTGCCGGCGGTGATCGTGCAGGGCCGCTACGACGTGATCTGCCCGCCGGTGTCGGCATGGCGCTTGCATCAGGCATGGCCAGGCGCGGTGCTGAACATGATTCCGGACGCCGGCCACGGCGCGATGGAAAAAGGCATTTCGCGCGCGCTGGTGGCGGCCACCGAACAGTTCAAGCGCAGCCGGAGCTTCGCGGCCTGATACACTGTGAACTACTCGATAACAATAAAATAAAACATGGCCATCATGAACATCCAGACCGGCGATATCGGTCACATCATCCAGCTGGCGATTGCGCCGGTGTTCCTGCTGTCGGGCGTGTGCACCAACCTGATCGTGCTGACGAACAGGCTGGCGCGCATCATCGACCGCTCGCGCGTGCTGGAAGACCGGCTCGACGTCGCCTACAGCGACCCGTACCTGAATGAGCTGGATGTGCTGTATCGCCGTTCGCATCTGATCAACATGTCGATTGCGCTGTCGACCGCCTGCGGGCTGTTTGTGTGCGTGATCGTGGCGATGCTGTTCCTCGGCGATATTACGAACCTGAGCCTCGACAAATACATTGCCGGCACCTTTGTGGTGTCGGTGCTATGCCTGGTCGGCAGCTTTGTATCGCTGCTGCGCGAAATCTTCATTGCGTCGGCGTGGATGCGTTCCCAGCGCCACGTCCGCCGCAAGCGTTAAACTTTTTTATGTGAGTACATCATGCACGACTACCAACGCCCGCCCACCCTGTACCGCTACGGCGTGCGCGAAGACCTGGAACTGGCGCTGAGCCAGGGCCAGTTCATCCTGCGTCCGGCCTCCAATTGCCTGACCCTGAGCTTCTCCCAGGCCTGGGATCCCAAGCTGTTCGAGCTGTTCTCGGCCGACGCTTGCCTGATCATCCACAATACCGAGGAATTCGGCGAGCGCGTCCACCGCGCGGTGCAGCGCACCTTGCCTAGCTGGGCGGGGATTGATGGCGCCATCGAATACGGCACCCGCGCGGCGCTGGGCGCGGCCTTCACCAAGACGGTGGCCGAGGCGCAGGAACAGGAGTGGCAGTTCGCATGGCGCGCCATGCAGGCGCAATTGAGTTTGAATCCGGTGCTGATCAAGATCGGCAACCTGGAAAACTTCGCCGAGCTGCGCTCCAAGGATGCGTATCTAGCCTGACCGCTGTCATTCCGGCCTACGCCGGAATGACGTCATGGCTGGGGAATAGCTTCGACCCTCGGCGCGTCCTTGCGATCAAGGCGCGCCAGCACGGCGCTCATCATGCGTTCGATATCGCCGCGTATCATCTTCGAGCCGAGGATGCCGGGCACGTAGAAGTTCGGCATCAGGCGACCCTTGTAGACAATCTTGGTGCCGCCGGTTTCCGGCACCGGGATCAACTCCCAATGCGATTCATAGTGCTTCATGTCGCCCGAGATCAGCGAGATATCGATCGACGACATGGGCTGCTCGATGGCGCGCACGATCAGGTGGATGGTCTTGGACATGAACAGGAAGCGGGCCACGCCGAATTGTTCAATGATCACCTCATTCCCATTGCGGGACAGGACCTTGCACGACTCCATGTCGGGCACGAATTCGGCCATGCGTTCGTAGCCGGTGAGGATGCGCCACACCTTGGGCAGCGGCGCCGCCACCGTGCCGGTGGCATCCACCTCGTACATATGCTGGCCTTCGTGGTCCGCGCGGTTGACTGACACCTCCAACTTGGGCAATTCAAGCTTCGGTGCTTGCGCCAATGCCAGCTGGGCGGCCGCACCTAACAACAAAAACAGAAGGAATCGCATCATTTGACCAGCGTACGGTAAAGGGTGGCAGAATACAAGCGCGGCACGCACGGACTTTAGAAGCCCATATCTAGAGAATTGGGATTAAATGCGGGCATTATGAAAACTACAAACTACCCTCACCTGCTGGCCCCACTCGACCTGGGATTCACCACGCTGCGCAATCGCGTCATCATGGGATCGATGCACACCGGCCTGGAAGACCGCTTCTACAACTACGGCAAACTGGCCGCATTCTATCGTGAACGCGCGCGCGGCGGCGTAGGTTTGATCGTCACCGGCGGCATTTCACCTAACAGGTCGGGGTGGCTGCTACCCTTTGGAGGTACGCTCAACTTCAAGGGCGACGTACTTAATCATCGCCGTGTGACCAGGGCGGTGCACGAAGAGGGCGGCAAGATCCTGATGCAAATTTTGCACGCTGGCCGTTATGGCTATCAGCCTTTCGTGGTGTCGGCGTCGGAGAAGAAATCGCCGATCTCGCCGTTCAAGCCGCGCGCGCTGACCGAGGCTGGTATTGAGACGACCATCCGCGATTACGCCCGCTGCGCCAGGCTGGCGCGCGACGCCGGCTACGACGGCGTGGAGGTGATGGGCAGCGAAGGTTATCTGCTGAATCAATTCCTGTGCACGCGCACCAACCTGCGCACCGACAAGTGGGGCGGCAGCATCGAGAACCGCATGCGCCTCGCGGTGGAAATCGTCAAGCGCATCCGCGCGGAAGTGGGCAATGACTTCATCATCATGTATCGCCACTCGCTGCTGGACCTCGTTGAAGGCGGCAACACGTGGGAGGATGTGGTGACTGTCGCCAAGGCCTTGCAGCATGCTGGCGTTTCGATCCTCAACACTGGCTACGGCTGGCACGAGGCGCGTGTACCGACCATCGTCACCTCGGTGCCGCGCGGCGCGTTCGCTTCGCTGGCGGGTCGCCTGCGGCTGGAAGTGACGATCCCGGTGGTGGCGTCCAACCGCATCAACATGCCGGCCGAAGCGGAAGGCATCCTGCAGCGCGGCGAGGCCGACATGATCTCGATGGCGCGTCCGTTCCTGGCCGATTCGCATTTCGTGATTAAAGCGGCCGAGGGCCGCGCCGATGAAATCAACACCTGCATCGGCTGCAACCAGGCCTGCCTCGATCACACCTTCTCGCGCCAGACCGCCAGCTGCCTGGTGAATCCGCGCGCTTGCCACGAGACGGAGCTGGTGTACGCACCGGCCGCGAAGAAACGCCGCGTGGCGGTGGTGGGCGCGGGACCGGCCGGCTTGTCAGCATCCACGGTGGCGGCGGAATGCGGCCACGACGTGACCTTGTTTGATTCGGCCGACAGCATCGGCGGGCAATTCAAGATCGCCATGCAGGTGCCGGGCAAGGAAGAATTTGCTGAGACCATCCGCTACTTCGGCCGCAAGATCGAACTGACCGGTGTGAAGTTGAAACTGGGCGTGCGCGTGACGCGCGAGCAGTTGCTGGCCGAAGGCTATGACGACGTGATCGTCGCCACCGGCATCAAGGTGCGCAAGCCGCCGATTGAAGGCATCGATCATCCGAAGGTACTGTCGTACATCGACGTCCTGCGCGACAAGGCGCCGGTGGGCAAGCGCGTGGCGATCATCGGCGCGGGCGGCATTGGTTTCGACATGGGCGAATTCCTGCTGCACGACACCAGGCATCCGTTGCCGCTGGCGCTGGATGTCTGGGCGCGCGAATGGGGAGTGAGCTTCAAGGGCGACACGCCAGGTGGACTGGTGCCGGCGCAGAATCCGGAACCGGTGCGCCAGCTGTACCTCCTGCAGCGCAAGACCTCGCGCCTCGGTGCGGGCCTGGGCAAGACCTCGGGCTGGGTGCACCGTGCGGTACTGGCGCGGAATGGCGTGGTGATGATCGGCGGCGTGCAGTACGACCGCATCGACGATCATGGACTGCACATCACCGTGGGCGGCGAGCAGCGCTTGCTGTCGGTCGATAACGTGGTGATCTGCGCGGGTCAGGACAGCCTGACGGAGCTGCTGCCGAGCGAGGAAGAAATCAAAGCCAACGCAGGCTGGCCGCGCTTCCACAAAATCGGCGGCGCCGCGCTGGCGGCGGAACTGGATGCCAAGCGCGCCATCAAGGAAGGCGCGGAACTGGCATCGCGCCTCTGACGGTCAACTCACTCATCGCTCCCGCGCCAGCGGGAGTCCATGCAGAGTATGTATTCCCGCGTTTGCAGGCAGCGGGAGGTTGACTCTATTTTTACCAAGCAAGCTAGTCGACAGGCGGCTGTCGCCCCAATATAGTTAGTCCGTCTCGTTTTCCTCAATATCCGGAACGCCGTTGGTGTTGTGATGGGAAGGCGGGACATGCACCTGCGGATCACGAATATTCCGCCCCAAACATCCGATGTTCACCGAGTTAGTTTCGGCTCCGCAGGTGTGCTTGTGTTCGAAAACGAATACTCAGGGTTTGCCGTCCGACCGGCTCGCTATATTGCCTTCGAAGAGCACAAGCATGCATGATCCCATTGATCATCCTAGCACTTAGGGAGGTGTCTGATGGACCATTTTGACGAGGCATGCTTTACCGTCTACGTAGGCATTGATTGGGCCGATGCAAAGCATGATTTCTGCTTGCAGGTGGCTGGCGGAACACAACGAGAGTTCGGAGTCTTTTCAAGCCAGGCTGCACATATTGACGAGTGGGTTGGTAACCTGCACCGCCGCTATGGCGGTAAAATCGCCATCGGTCTGGAATTGACGAAAGGCCCATTGGTGTACGCACTGCAGAAGTACGATTTTCTCGTACTGTTTCCGATTAACCCTGCAACATTGGCCAAGTACCGTCAGGCGTTTAAGCCGAGCCGCGCAAAAGACGACCCCACGGATGCCGAGCTAGCCTTAGATTTGTTGCTACGTCATCCAGAGCGCTTTAAGCCTATCGAACCGCAGAGTCCGGCAATGAGGGCACTGTTGAGTTTTGTGGAGCGGCGTCGCGAACTCATTGGGGTCAAGACACGATTTACCAATCGTCTCACCAATACGCTTAAGCAGTATTACCCCCATGTTCTGGAATGGTTCGACCACCACGACACCATTTTGTTCTGTGATTTCATCACGCGTTGGCCAACCCTGGAGAAAGCTCAGGGCGCGCGCCTAGCAACTCTCGACAGGTTCTTCAAGGAACACAACGCCAGACGTGCGTCGGTAATTGATGCGAGGATGGCGGCAATCAAAGCCGCGAGGCCATTGACGCAGGACGTGCGATCATTGCTCCGCACCTGCTGGAAACGCTGGTACTGATTGAACAAATCAAAGTCGCGTTAAAGGCCATTGAGCGCTTCGACGACGCCATTGCCCGTCTGGCCCCGACCCTACCGGATTTTGAATTATTCGCGGCCTTGCCGGGAGCTGGTCCTACACTGGCGCCGCGACTTCTGGTGGCGTTTGGCGAACAACGCGAACGGTTCGCTTCCGCGAAGGAGTTGCAGCAATACTCAGGTGTGGCCCCCGTGACTGAGCGAAGCGGTAAGAAACGCTGGGTGCACTGGCGATGGCAGTGCCCGACCTTCGTTCGCCAGACATTTGTCGAGTGGGCAGGCCAAACCATCAACAAGTCGGACTGGGCCGGTAGCTACTATCGACAACAGCGTGCCAAGGGAAGTTCCTACCAAGCGGCTGTACGAGCTTTAGCCTTCAAATGGCTACGCATACTTTTCCGTTGCTGGCAGAGCCGTGTGCCATACGACGAAGCACGGTACATGGCAAAACTACGGCAGAAAGGCTCAGCCCTCGGCAATTCAACTGCGCCTGCGGCTTGACGGAGCACCTCAGGGCGTGACTCGGACATTGAACCAGAGTTGAGAAAGAGTGAAAGCGAGCGGCATTTCGCCCAACCGTTGCTACTTTCCTTTCTCAACTGTATCCAGTTCTTTTTCAAGATAGGTTAACCGTTCGTTGATTTGAATGCCTAAGTCGAATTGAAATGTCTGTACTAAAGAGGAAAGATCGTCAAGATATTTTTTCTCTCGGAAATCGCCAACCGAGTAGATTTTATGAGAAAGTTTCTGGATATGATAGTCTGACTCTGCATCATAGAATGCTCGATCAAAGTAATAACCTACCAAGATTGCAACTGACGCCTGAAGAGGGCAAATGTAGACAAAGAACGTTGTAGAAGGAATATAGCCGTCAGTCACGCTTTCAAAAGTTAAAAAACAATCCGGCATCTCATCTTTTTGATTTATATAATAATTAGTATCGAAGACTGGTTTGCTTTCAAATATCGAACTGAAGGCGCTCTTCAACTGCGGTCGCTCAACCCGAACTGCTTCCATTGTGTGCATAGTCCTATGGGACTTCATCCTCACAAGTATTCTTTCTTTCAAAAATGCCGGGATGTCTTCAACTTTTTTCGTTGGCGTTTTCTTCAGCAATATGCCATATAGATCTTCAGCGGCGAAAAGATTATTTAATTTTGTTTCTAAAAGACTTAACGAGGCTTTTAAATCGGGATAGAAACGCTCATCGACAACTTCAATCTTTCGAGCATTCTCGAGCCTCTTCGAAAGCGGTAGAGTTGTCGTAACAGGGATACTACCTTGGACTTGCAATGCTTTGCGCTTTGCAAAAGGCATGTTGCCTGTAACTTGCACTCGAAGGGTCGGCGTTTGCGACTTACCGCGACTTTGACACCATTGTTGAACTGCGTCGCAGACTGCGATTTTCACCGTCTCCGCATAGACGTGCGAATCGGCTTTCTGGTCTTTAATTGCTGCTATTAATGATGATGTGAAAATTCCATGCCCAATGGACTCGTCGCTGTATGATTTCTCATGAACTGCGCAACTGGCGAAGGTCATACTACAGTCAGTCCCACCAGAGAGAATTGCTCTCATAAATGAATCAGCCTCTGTGCGCGGCACTGCGTCTCGACTTCCCTCTCCAGAGTGACAGCAGTCAAATATCCTGATATTTAATCGTTTATTTTTACTGAGAAGATATTCGATATCTGACAACTTCAATGATGTTCCCGGAACGTTACTTCGCGAGGTGTCAGGCAGAATTAGATAGGTTTCGTTGTCGATAGCTGCTCCGTGCCCTGCAAAGAAGAAGAGAATTGAATCACCATCTTCTGATCTTTCAAATAAATCAGTCACCTTCTCGATTATCTCAGCCGCACCTTTGCCGTCGCCTGGCTCTAAGGCTAAGGAGAGCGTATTCTCAATTAAATAATCACAATTTTCCAATAGTGTTTCACAGAGCTTCGCCGCGTCCGCGTGGCAATATGGAGTTTCATCATACTGCTGATATTTCTCACTACTAAGAAACAAAGCGAATCGTCGAATTTATCTTCCCTATATACGATATTTAGTTTTCCATACCCAATATGATTCTTGTACTTTATTAACTAGATAGTGCAGCGACGAACCGCCATTGGCCAATTACCGACTTGGTAGTCTAGCCCCAAAATTTCCACCAAGACTTATTGTTTACTACTTGCAGTATAGTCTTGCTTGCTCCGGATTCCGGCCCACAAACATTGGGCTCGAACCCCACCCATACATATTCGATGGAATTAATTCCTGATCCACTAGGATCGATGCTCAGACCGTTGGTGTCGGGCAGATTGGACAGTAATGCTTGAGCATCAAACGGCTGGTCCACGAAGACATAGTGTGTAGGCGCTTTCGGATTCTCCAGTCCAATGCGGCAGACATTAATGCCTTTTTTACGAAGAGCCTCTACAAGCGGGAGCACTGCGTGAGGAACCGATTGCGGCAATAACCAGTGCGATACAAGCTTAGAATTGTGCGTGAATGGATTCATTCGGAATGGACAATATTGGCGAGGTCTGCTTTTGGCCGTACGCGGTAGGTGCAGGCAGATATTAATGGTCGTCGCGGAAAGGATGCCTAGTAAGCACCTTCTCATACTCAGACTCTTTTCGGCCTGCCCATACCGAACTGAGACGATCTAGAAGCTCAATGCTTTTGGAGAACCATTGACGTCTCGAATCTTGTCCAATTATTCTATTATTCACTTCGATCTCCAAAGCGATTCCGGTTATTACATCGCTCATCAGCCAGTACAGAAGTTCGTCCTCATCTTCGGCAATTCGTCTCTCATATTCCGAGCCGCGCTCAGTGACTACATAGTGGTAGCGACCATCTACTATCTCAACGTGCGGCGAGCCATCGTCTTGACGTCGAGTCTGGATTTTATTCTGATTGGGATATCTAGGCCGATACGGGGCCAATAACCGGCAATAATTGACATACCGTTTCTGCAAGTGACTAAATTCTTCCGTCATGATGCCTTATGTAAGTTTTTCGGTCCCGGCCGGTACGTGCTACTTCCGTGGCGGTCCGCTTCTGGCCGATATCAGCCCAGAACTACAATGGTATAGAGAGGAATTTACGGTAAAAACCCGAGAGATTTTCTATCAGCCGCATGGAAAATTGCTTTAATGAATCCGTGAGGAATTTGGAACTCCATCTCAAGAGCAGTACCATCTGGGGTCGTGTTTTCGAGAACCATATGAAAATACGGCCCATTGGGGTCTATCTTTTTCGCGTAAAGATAGCTCCCCATATCATTGCGCTTGAGCCATAGCGCAACGAGACTTCCAAGCTCTTCGGCAGCAGCCTCGAATAGGACTACAGCGTATACTTTTGAATTACTCACGCCCCCTCCTTTAAACAACTCCAATGACAACTCAGCGGCAGCTATTGGCCGTTTTCAGAACTACTTTCGATCATAGCGCTTTCAGCTCTCCGGCGACGGAAAAGGTAAGCTTTAGAATCAGGAATACTAGGAAGCCAAAACGAATAGCTTTCCACTTGGAGTTAAACAAGCCACCACTGACCGAGTGCGTGCGCTGAACTTCTACAAGGAGATGACGCGCAACGATCCACCAAAGAATGGTTTGCGGCAGGTAAAGAGTCCACTGCGAGATTAGATCTGGAGGAAAGCTAAATAGACAATATAGCCAAAAAGCAATGAACGGGACAAACCACATTGCAACCTTTGAGAAAAGGTCAGCTCGGCCAAGCAAAGTCAGATCACGATAAATCAGATATGCCATAGCTAGCGGGCCACCGAAAAAACCTCCCCATCCCAGTCCTCCCGCAGAATATACGGAAACGCGAGCATCGCCACCCTGAGAATCTGTGCCCGCTACCGTAGGAGTCGTTGCGGAAGTTTCCATCGTGAACATCACCTTAAAAGTATCGGTTCTTATCAAAATCAATGTCGGCTAATGGCCGATAACAGAATCATCCAAACGGACGTAGTTCTTCAGCCTTTGGCAAAGTCTGAAGCGCATCGCCGCCTAGGCTGTAAAACTCTATTCCGCTCAGCAGGCCATCGCTCTCAAATATAAATACGCCACTTACATCATCGCCTTCACTAACGACATAATCTCCTAAAATATTAACGCCTGGCGGAGGTAAAGATTGCCCTCGTATTTGAAAATTGATGCTCGCACAGCCACATGGACATTTCCACGAAGTGACTTCCGCACGGTCAAGCTGCGCCAGAAACGCTGAAGCTTCCTCTGTACCGTGCTCAAGCATCCAGCGGGCCAAGTGCAGCTCTTCTGAGGTAAGTGCTCGATTCTCTGTAGTGTTGCCCATAAAATCCATTCGACTAATTCTTGATTGCAATGCGTGGCACTTGGGTTGTCTTGAGCGACCGGCAGCTACTGGCCGGAATCGGCCTAGCTAATACTTGGTCCATTCAGACTATTTAAGCATAGCCTCTTGAGTTGGGAGCGTAGCAAATCAAATCTGTTGTTCTCTTCAATCAGAGGGCGTCCAGCCGACGTAAGAACAACGTCATTGATAGACCCCATTCCGCCATAACTGGCCAGTATCCGGCGTGCGGTCTCGTCAGGAGAAACTACGATGTAGTTGGCGAGCTTTTCATATGCCTTTCCCCAGTCCGTATCATAATAGGCCCGCAAGAGCGACGCCATTTCGAGCAGCACAGTTTGAACATTTTCTTGCATAAGCTTTTGGACGAAAGTTGAAGGGCTGCTTGTGGCCGAACTCGGCCGATGACCTTCAGGATAGCAGCTTGCTCTTCTGTAAAGCTCATGAATTGTCACGCCAGACGAAAGGCGTTGGTCAGCAGCCGGTGACGTTGGCGACGCTGTCGACGGCTTTTTGCATGTTGCCGTTCATGTGCAGGCGCGTGATGGCGTTGTTCAGCGTCGGCAGCAGCTTTTTGAGCTGAGCGCTTTTCGGCACGGCGATCAGCAGTGGCTCGAAGCCGACCGATTTCTCCGACACCACCCAATGGTCGCCGGGGAAGCGGCAATTCAGGCTGGCGCTCAGCTGCGCCGGATTGCGGAAGCTGTCGAGCAGCACCGCATCCACGCGGTGGGTCGTGAGCATCTTCAGGCGGTTCTCGGTTGAGGCGGCATCCTGCTCGATCTTGAACAGTTTCTCGCGCCGCGCCTCGAATTCCGGGCCATACTTGCCGCCGACACCAATCGAGATCACTTTATCTTTCAGGTCATCCCAGCGATGGAAGATCAGCGGCGCCTGCGCCGACGACACCAGCCATTGATTGGCATCGTACACCGGCTTGCTGAATGTGAACACGCGCAGCCGTTCCGGTGTGCTGGCGGCGCCGTATAGCAAGCCTTCGCCTTGCTCCGCCATCACTTGCGCACGCCGCCACGGGTAGGCGCGGATCACCAGGTTGAGGCCCGTTTCCTCCGCCAGCAGGTTGACCACGGCGGAGATGATGGGCGGCGTCGGTAGCGGATTACCGCGCGGGTCTATCGATTCAGCGATGAGTACCGGGATTTCGGCAGTTTTGTCGATTGCGTGAACAGGTGCTGCGTGCAGCAGAACAGCAAGCGCGCAAGGCGCAAGGACGCGTTTCATCATCAGTGTGTGTGACCTTTGTTTGATTTGCTGAGGCTATCCAATACGTATGCCGTCATCCCTTTGGCGAGTTCTTGTTCACCCATGAAGATTTCGCCGGCGCGCTCGTTGCGCAGCAGGTCGGCTTCCTCGTCGCTGTGGGTGCGGACCACGGTTTTGATGTTGGGATTGAGCGCGCGCGCTGTTTCGATCATGGTGCGCACATGGAAGGTGTCCGGCGTGGCGATCACCAGCATCGATGCATGCGCGATGTGCGCCTGGATCAGCACCGCCGGCTCGCCTGCGTTGCCGGCCACGGCGTGCACGCCTTCCTTGCGCAGCTGGTCCACCACTTCCCGATTCTGCTCCGCCACCACGAAGGCGATGCCTTGCTCTTTCAACGCGGCGGCGATGCGGCGGCCCACGCGGCCGTAGCCGACCAACACCACTTGCCCGCGCAGGTGCTCATGCGGGACCGACATCGGCAGTTCGGCCAGCGGGTCGGCCGGGCGGTCGAATTTGGCGGCCAGCGCGGCGTCGTTACTGAGCCAGCGCTCCAGCGGTTTGGTCACGCGGAATACCACCGGGTTGAGGGCGATGGAGATGATGGCGCCGGCAAGGATCAGGCTTTGTCCTTCCACCGGCATCAGCTTGAGTGACAGGCCGAGGGCGGCGAGGATGAAGGAGAATTCGCCGATCTGTGCCAGGCTGGCCGACACCATCAGCGCGGTCTTGGCCGGGTAGCGCAGGATAATCACCAGCAGGAAGGCCGCCACCGATTTGCCGACCACGATAATCAGGACTACCGCCAGCAGCTTAAGCGGTTGCTCAATCAGGATGGACGGCTCGAACAGCATGCCCACCGAAACGAAGAACAGCACCGCGAACGCATCACGCAGCGGCAGCGATTCTTCGGCGGCGCGATGCGCCAGCGCCGATTCGCGCAGCACCATGCCGGCGAAGAAGGAGCCCAGCGCGAACGACACGCCGAAGTAGTGGGTTGACGCATACGCGATGCCGACCGCCGCCGCGATCACGCACAGCGTGAACAGCTCGCGCGAATTGGTGCGAGCCACTTGCCACAGGATCCACGGGAACAGTTTGCGGCCGACCACCAGCATCAGCACGATGAAGGCGGTGACCTGGCCGAGCGTGATGGCCAGCGTGGTCCACAAATCGCCGCCGCCGGTGCCATGTGCGCCGTGGGCATCGGCCGCTTCGCCGCCGAGCGAGCCTGCCAATGCCGGCAGCAGCACCAGCACCAGCACGGTGACCAAATCTTCCACCACCAGCCAGCCGACCGCGATGCGGCCGTTGAAGCTATCGAGTATGCCGCGCTCCTCAAGTGCGCGCAGCAGGACCACCGTGCTGGCCACCGACAGCGCGAGGCCGAATACCAAACCGCCGCCGATGCTCCAGCCCCAGTAGTGGGCAAGCCCCATGCCGAGCGCCGTGGCGACGGCGATTTGCAGCACCGCGCCGGGCAGCGCCACTTTGCGCACGGCCCACAGGTCATCGAGAGAGAAGTGCAGGCCGACGCCGAACATCATCAGCATCACGCCGATTTCGGCCAGTTGGCCAGCCAGCGCGGTATCCGCGACAAAGCCCGGCGTGGCCGGGCCGATGATGATGCCCGCAGCGAGATAACCCACCAGCGCCGGCAGCTTCAGGCGCGTTGCAAGATAACCGAACAGGAGACCGGCTCCCAGTGCGGCGGCGATGGTGGTAATCAGGCTGATATTGTGGGGCATGCGTGAGGGGCTCCTTGGCAAAAAATCTACGGGAAACCCTCACCTTAGCATACTCACGCCAGTGCGGCAGGTTGCATCCGCATGCTGACGCCGAAGCGGTTGTAGGCGTTCATCAGGGTGACGGCGACGGTGACGTCGGCCAGTCCTTGCTCGCCCAGCACGGACAATGCTTTCTGGTAGTCCGCATCCGGCACTTTGGTTTGCTCGACGCGGGTGACGGTTTCGGCCCACGCCAGCGCGGCCTGTTCTTTTTCGCTGAACAGCGCGGCCGCTTCGTCCCATACCGGCACCAGCGCAATCTTGTCCGATTTGACACCTTGCTTCAGCAGGTCGCGGGTGTGCATGTCGATGCAGTAGGCGCAGCCGTTGATCAGCGAGACGCGCAGGTAGACCAGTTCCAGCAGTTCGGCCGGCAGGGCCGATTTCACATACTCGTGGACCGCGCCAAAGCCTTTGTACGCTTCCGGTACGAATTTGAATACTTCCAGACGCTTGCTCATGATGATTTCCTTCAGTGGTTAGTTACGATGGAATCATTGTGCGCTTCTATGGTCTAGCAAAGAAGAGCCATGAATAGCGATTCGGACTAGGCCATGATCTTGAGTATGCGCTTGCCCAGTTCACGCGCCCTGGCCGGCGTGTCGACATTGGTGAAGGCCAGCAGCAGTGCCGATGCCCCATGCGGCAGCACGCCGCGCTCGGAGAGGGCCAGCGCCGACATGCCGTGTTCGCGCATGCGCGCCACCAGCGCGCGGTCGGTGTGATAGCCCTTCATGCGCAGCACCAGGTGCATGCCGCCCGGCTGCGGGTCGACCTGCATACGCTTGCCCAGCACCGACGACAGGCCGTCGGCGGCGATCTCGCGGCGCTCCGCGTACAGGCGGCGCATGCGCTGGATGTGGCGGGCGAAGTGGCCTTCGTTCATGAAGTCGGCGACGATTTTTTGCATCAGCGTCGGCCCGCTGGCGGCCAGCGTGCGGGTGATGTCCTCGAAGCGCGGCACCAGCGCAGGCGGCACCACCAGGTAGGCCAGCCGTATCGCCGGGAACAGCACCTTGCTGAAGGTGCCGGAGTACAGCACGCGGCCGTCGCGGTCCAGGCTTTGCAGCGCGGGCAGCGGGCGGCTGACGTAGCGGTACTCGCCGTCGTAGTCGTCCTCCACGATCCATGCCTTCGACTGTGCGGCCCAATCCAGCAGCGCCAGGCGGCGCGGCAGCGATAGTGACACGCACAGCGGGCTTTGATGCGCGGGCGTGACGATGGCGGCGCGCGCTTTCGGTGCAGTCGCTACGCCGTGCGACACCATCAAGCCTTCGCCATCCACCGACACGGGAACCGGCAGCATGCCTGTTTCGCGCAGCAAATCGCTGGTGGGCGGATATCCAGGATCTTCCACCCACACGCCATCGCCCGGCTGCAGCAGCGCGCGCGTCATCAGTTCCATGCTGTTGCGGTAGCCATTGGTGATGAATACCTGCGACGGCGTGCAGTCGATCCCGCGCGACAGCTGCAGGTAGGCGGCGATCGCGATGCGCAGCTCGGGCAGGCCGGCCCACGGCGGGTAGATCATGTCCTCCGGCTGCGTGGCGCGCACCGCGCGTGCCGCCAGCCGCGCCCACACCTTGCGCGGAAAGGCGTCCAGCGCCGGTATGCCCATCTGGAATGGCTTGGTGGAGGAGGCGGCGTCGCCGAGGTTGTCGTGGGCGGGCGCAGGGCGCGGCGTCGGCGCCACCGGCGCGTGGCGGGCCAGCGCAGGCGTCACTACCGTGCCTGCCTGGCCGCGCGCTTCCACATAGCCTTCCGCCGTCAGCAGCGCGTAGGCCGATTCCACCGTGCCGCGTGCGAGACCCAGTTCCAGCGCCAGTGCGCGCGCGGCGGGAATACGGTCGCCGGGCTGCAGCAAGCCTTCCGCGATGGCGTCGCGGAAGCGGGTGTAGATCTGGCGGTACAGCGGTGCGGCGGCGCTGGTGTCCAGGTCGAGGAATTTCATGGACCACTCCCAATGTCATTTCATGGCTCTGGGGATTATGCCATCGTCGGCCTACGATAGCGTTTTGAAAGGATAAGCCATGAAGATCGTAGAGACAGAACAGGAGCTGCGCGCGTGCTACCCGGTGATGAAGGAACTGCGTCCGCACCTGGAATCGGAAGATGCGTTTGTGGCGCAGATCATGCGCCAGTATGAGCAACAGTACCGCATCCTCGCGGTGTGGGATGATGACGAGGTAGTGGCGTTGGCCGGCTATCGCTATCAGGAGAACACCGTGTACGGCCGCTTCCTGTACGTGGACGACCTGATCGCGGCGGAAGCGCATCGCAGCCGCCGCTGGGGCGCGCTATTGCTGGCTAAGCTGACCGTGTTTGCGCAGGAAGCGCAATGCGCGCGGCTGGTGCTGGATACGGGATTGACCAACGTGCTGGCGCAGCGCTTCTACTTCCGTGAAGGCCTGCTGCCCGGCGCACTTCGTTTTGGAAAGACGCTTGCATGAAGAAGATATTGCACATCACAGCCAGTGCGCGCGGAGAGGAATCGGCCAGCTACCACCTGTCGCAACAGGCGATTGCGCAGCTGCGCGAACAGCATCCGGATGCGCGGGTAGTGTTGCGCGACCTGTGCGCAGAACCGCTGCCGCATGTGGACAGCCTGTACTCCAACACGCTGGCGCGCAAAGAGGGCGGCAGCGCCCATGCGCAAGGCCGCTCATCGCTGGCGTGGTCGGATTTGCTGATCGAAGAACTGAAAGCGGCGGATGCCGTGGTGATCGCCACGCCGATGCACAACTTCACCGTGCCGTCGTCGCTGAAGGCGTGGCTGGATCACGTGGTGCGAATCGGCGTCACCTTCAACGCCACGACGCTGGGCAAGATCGGCACACTGGCCGACCGCCCGGTCTACATCGCCATCAGCCGAGGCGGCGCCCGCGACCGCCAGCCCGATTTCCTCGAGCCCTACCTGCGCGCCATCCTGCCGACGATAGGCTTGAAGGACCTGCGCTTCCTCGATTAGATGCGCTTCACCACCACGCAGCCGATCGAGTAGCCGGCGCCGAAGGAGCAGATCACGCCCAGTTCGCCTGCGGCCATGTCGTCCGAGTGTTTGTGGAAGGCGATGACGGAACCGGCCGACGAGGTGTTGGCGTATTCGTCCAGGATCACCGGTGCTTCGCCCGGCTCGGCGTCGCGGCCCAGCACCATGCGGCTGATCAGCAGGTTCATGTTCAGGTTGGCCTGGTGCAGCCAGAAGCGCTTCACCTGCGGCACTTCCAGGCCGGCGTTGGTCACGGTGTCCTTGATCATTTCGGCGGCCATCGGGCACACGTCCTTGAACACTTTACGACCCTGCTGGCGGAACAGCTTGTCGGCCTGGCCGACGCCGTTTTCGTCGAAGCGGTTCAGGAAGCCGAAGTTGTTGCGGATGTTGTTGGAGAAGCTGGTTTTCAGCTTGGTGTCCAGGATGGCCCAGCGGTGCGCGCCTTTGGCGGTCTCGGCCGCTTCGACGATGATGGCGGTGCAGGCGTCGCCGAAGATGAAGTGGCTGTCGCGGTCGCGCCAGTTCAGGTGGCCCGAGGTGATTTCCGGATTCAGCACCAGCACCGCGCGCGCCTGGCCGCTTTGGACCGCCGCCACCGCTTGCTGGATGCCGAAGGTGGCCGAGGAGCAGGCCACGTTCATGTCGAAGCCGTAGCCGTTGATGCCCAGCGCGTCCTGCACTTCCACCGCCATTGCCGGGTAGCCGCGCTGCATGTTGGAGCAGGCCACCAGCACCATGTCGATATCGGCGGCGGTTTTGCCGGCGCGGTCCATCGCCTGCTGGGCGGCGGCGACGCAGATCTCGGCTTGCAGCGACAGTTCTTCATCGGCGCGCTCAGGGATGTGCGACACCATGCGTTTCGGATCGAGGATGCCGGCTTTTTCCATCACGTAGCGCGATTTGATGCCCGAGGCTTTTTCGATGAAGGCCACGCTGGACGGTTCCAGCGCCGTCATTGTGCCGTCCGCAATGGCGGCGGCGTTGTCGGCGTTGAACTGTTCAACGTAGGCATTGAAGCACTCGACCAGCTCTTCGTTGCTGATCGACTGCGCTGGCGTGTAGAGGCCGGTACCGCTGATGACGGCTTGTTTCATGTTTAAACTTTCAAATTAGGCAATGGCCGAGGCCAATAATGAGCCAAATTCTACACAATGACTGCATGTTAGGCGAAAATAAAAGCGGCGCCCTGTGGCGCCGCTGAGTTCGCTACCGAAAACACTTTATTTCTTGGCCAGGTCTTTCTTGAGTCCGGCTTCCACCGACACCACGGTGGTGGCCGGCTTGGCGGTCTGCACCGGCAGGCCTTTCAGGTGGTTCAGCGCCTGTTGCAGCTGGAAGTCGTCGCCGCTGCCGTAATCCAGCGGCTTGCGTTTTTTCTCCAGCGCCACGATGCGCAGCTGTTCTTCCAGCTCGTCGCGCTTGGTTTTCTCACCTTCCTGCTCGCGGTCGTTGACCAGATGCTTGTCGAGATCGGCTTCGCGAGTGCGCAGGGCGTTCAGGCCGTCGCCGTCGGCGTATTCATCCACCGGCACGTCGGGTGTGATGCCCTTGGCCTGGATCGAACGGCCGTTCGGCGTGTAGTAGCGCGCCGTGGTCAGCTTGACGGCGGTGTCTGCCGTCAATTGGCGGATGGTTTGCACCGAGCCCTTGCCGAAGGTCTGCGTACCGATGATCTCGGCCCGCTTGTAATCCTGCAGCGCGCCGGCGACGATTTCCGAGGCCGAGGCCGAACCGGTATTCACCAGCACCACCATTGGCACCCGCTTGATGGCGGCCGGCAGCTTGGCCAGCGCGTCGCTGTCGTTGCGCAGTGCGTAGTATTCGGGACGGCCGTAGAAAATCTGCTTCTGGTCCGGCAGCTGGCCGTTGGTCGAGACGATCGGCGAATCTTTCGGCAGGAAGGCCGCCGCCACGCCGATGGCGCCCTGCAGCACGCCGCCCGGATCGTTGCGCAGGTCCAGCACCAGGCCTTTGATGTTCGGGTCTTGCTTGTACAGCTCGATAATCTTGGCCGCCATGTCATCCACGGTCGGTTCCTGGAATTGCGAGATGCGCACCCACGCATAGCCGGGCTCGACCAGCTTGCCCTTGACGCTCTTCTGGTGGATTTCCTCGCGCGTGATATTGAACACCAGCGGTTCGGCCTCGCCTTTGCGCAGCACGGTCAGGCTGACCTTGCTGTTCGGCTCGCCGCGCATTTTTTTGATCGAGTCGTCCAGCGTCATGCCCTTGACCGGGGTGTTGTCGAGACGACTGATCAGGTCGCCCGGCTTGATGCCGGCGCGCCACGCTGGCGAGTCCTCGATCGGCGCGACGATCTTGATATAGCCATCCTCGCTCTGGCCGATCTCGATGCCGAGGCCGACGAACTTGCCCTGCGAACCTTCGCGCAGTTCGGCATAGGCTTTCTTGTCGAGGTAGGCCGAGTGCGGATCGAGCGAGGCCACCATGCCCGAGATGGCCTCGGTCAGCAGCTTCTTGTCTTCGACAGGCTCGACGTAGTCGGATTTGATCAGGCCGAACACATCGGCCAGCTGGCGCAGCTCTTCCAGCGGCAGCGGCGGGTCCATCGGCTTTTGCGCCATCGCCGAGAATTGCAGGGAGATGGCGACGCCAGCAACCACGCCCAGTCCGACCAGACCGGAATTCTTTAATTTCTTGCCCATGTTTCACCTGTCTAAGCTAGCCAGCTGCGAGGTGCAGCTTGCATGAATTCAGTATAAACCTGATTTCTGGCAAACGTAGTAGCCGTCACGAAATGATTTACACCTTTACGAGGTTTTACAACGCTGCGCGTTGACTTTTAAAGTACACCAATGCCCGCTTGGTGAAACGCCAAGTTTGCTGTTTTGTACGGACTGTATCCCTGACGTTCACGACAGTAAATAATTGTAAGAAGCCCTGTCACGGCGGGATCTGCGGCCTACACTGAGCTCGTATTTCTCTCTACCCTGAAGTGGTTTTTCGCCAGCGCCCCAAGCGCTGGCTTTTTTTTACCTACGGAGTCTCCATGCGATTGTTGTCTTTCCCCGTCCCGGCCGCGTTGAGCCGCATCAGCGCTGCGCTGGCATTGTCGGCAATGTTGACTTCGGCGTTTGCCACGCCGGTCGCCGAGATGCGCGCCGAGGACTATATCCCGATGGCGGCCGAGTTGAAAAAATCGCTGAATCTGAACGCCAACCAGCAGACCCTGTGGGCCCAGACCGAATCGCGCACCCGCAAGCTGCTGGCCGAGCGCAAGGCGCGCCGTGAGCGCCTGCAGGCCGCCGCACTGGCCGGCGCGCAGGGCGCTAACGCAGAACTGCGCGATCTGGGCAAGGCGATGGACGAGGAAACCAATCTCAGCGCGGCCGAGGAAAAGCAGCTGCGCGAATGGTGGCTGACCGTCAACGACGCCCTGACCGAAGGCCAGCGCCAGTCGGTGGTGCAACTGGTGGCAGAACAGTTGCAGCGCGTGCAAGACAATGGCGGTGGCAGCCGTCCGGAACGCAAGGAAGAGGGCGGCGAGCATCGCGGCGGCAAGGGCGGACGCGGCGGTGGCAGTATGGGCGGCGGCATGAGCGGCGGTCCGGGCGGCCTCAACGTCACCCTGCCGGGCGGCTAAGGGTTCCACCTATGCCGTGTATCGAAAAGTAAAAAGCAGGCGCCAAGCGGCTTGGCGGCGGGTCATGACGGTAGAATTCTTCCGCAAGAATTCCATCCACGACCATCATGAACAAATTACTTCCGCAGGCCGGCCTGTGCCTGGTCCTGCTGGGCGCTGCCGAGGCTGGCGCGCAAACCGATCCCCAGCCCGTCGCGCCGCAGCAGCCCGCCGTCAAGGCGGCGGCGGATAAGCAGATCCAGCAAGTCACCATCAGCGGCGGCCGCGCCGACGACATGGCCGAGCGCCGCAATTCGGTGGCCGGCAAGCAGATTTACGGTCGCGAGGAACTGGACCGCAACGGCGACAGCAACCTCGGCGACGTGCTCAAGCGCCTGCCCGGCGTCACGCTGGGCGGCCGTCCCGGTCGCGGCGGCGATGTGCGCATGCGCGGCATGGGCAGCGGCTACACGCAAATCCTGTTGAACGGCGAACGGCCGCCGGCCGGCTTTTCGATGGAATCGCTGTCGCCGGACCAGGTGGAACGGATTGAAATCATGCGCGGCCCGGTGGCCGAGCACAGCACGCGGGCAATTGCCGGCACCATCAACATCATCCTGCGCGACGGTTACCAGCAGCGCGACAACCAGCTCAAGCTGACCGACACCGTCGAGCAGGGCCGCCACGCGCCGAATATTTCGCTGACCGTACCGGGCAAGACCGGTAGCCTGACGTGGCTGCTGACCGGCACCATCGCCGAGAACCACCAGCACGACCACACCGACACCCACAACGTCGACACCCGCAGCGACGGCGTGGAGACCAAGAACGAGAACGTCGTCGACCAGACCCAGCGCGAAACCCGCAGCCTGCACCTGACGCCGCGCCTGTCCTACAAGTTCGCCAGCGGCGACACGCTGAACTTCCAGCCCTTCGTGATGGTCAACCGCAGCGACAGCGATGCGCGCAGCGACCTGACGCAAACGCCCGGCGCAGTGCCGGCCAGCCTGCTGCAGCCGCCCGAATACAATCTCGCACAGACCCACGCCCACAGCGAAGCCACCTTCCTGCGCGGCTTCGGCAACTGGGTGCACAAGCTGGAAGGCGCGGCCAAGCTGGATGTGAAATTCGGCTTCGGCAGCGGCCACAGCGACAGCGATTCGCTGCGCTACCAGTACGACAACGCCGGCACGCTGCTGGACCGCTTCACCGACACCGCCAGCGTGCGCGACCGCAGCGCCAGCACCGGCGGCAAGTACAGCACGCCGATCGGCAAGGAACATGGGCTGGCGGCCGGCTGGGATATCGAGCTCGGCCACCGCGAGGAAACCAAGACCTCGGTCGACAAGGACGGCAACGCCCAGTTCGCCGATTCGGGCGACAACCTCACCGCCGACACCCGCCGCCTGGCCGTGTTCGCGCAGGACGAGTGGGATATCTCCGCGCAATGGTCGGGCTATGCCGGCGTGCGCTGGGAAGGCATACGCACCAGCAGCCGTCGCAGTGGGGGCGGCGGCGAGATCAGCAACACCAGCAGCGTGCTGAGCCCGCTGCTGCATGCGGTCTACCGCATTCCCGGCCACGAGAAGGACCAGATCCGCGCCAGCCTGACCAAGAGCTACAAGGCGGCCAACATCCAGGACCTGATCGCCTTGCCGTCGCTGTCGCGCCTGAACAGCGCCACCCGGCCCGACCGCACCGGCAATCCCAACCTGAAGCCGGAACTGGCCACCGGGCTGGACGTCGCCTACGAACACTATCTGGGCCGCGCCGGCATCTTGAGCGCCAGCGGCTTCATCCGCGATATCGACGACTTGATCCGCCGCGACATCACGCTGCAAGACACCAGCACCGGTCCGCGCTGGGTCTCCACGCCGCGCAACATCGTCCACGCGCGCACCAAGGGCATCGAACTGGAAGCCAAGTTCCAGCTGCAGGAGTTATACGCCGACGCGCCGGCCATCGATTTCCGCACCAATTACAGCCGCTTCTGGTCCAGCGTGGATGACATTCCCGGTCCCAACAACCGCCTCGACGCGCAACCGAAACAGACCGCCAACCTCGGCCTGGACTACCGCATGAAGGACGTGCCGCTGACGCTCGGCGGCAGCCTGAACTGGACGCCGGAAACGCTGATCCAGAGCAGCCTGTCGCAGCTGGTCTACACTAGCCGCAAGCGTTCGTTCGACGCCTACGCGCTGTGGAAGTTCAATTCGCGCAACCAGGTGCGCATCTCCGCCAGCAATCTGGCGGCGGAGGACGCTATCGGCGTCAACACGGTCACCACCAATGGCCTGGCCCAGGTGGCCAATACGATTAACCAGACTTACACGGTCTGGAGCGTCAAATACGAAATGAAATTCTAAAAAAGAGGATACGCTGTGAAACCACGCCTGCTGACCGCACTGGCCCTGAGCCTGATGACCGCTTTTGCCACCGCCGCCGAACCGGCGGCGCCGATCTCCGGCATCGAAATTCCCAACATGGACACCAGTGTGCGTCCGCAGGATGACTTCTTCACCTACCTCAACGGCAGCTGGATCAAGACCACCGAAATCCCGGGCGACAAATCGAGCTGGGGCACCTTCGCCAAGCTGCGCGACGATACCCTGTCGCAGCTGCGCGGCCTGATCGAGAAGACCGCCGCCGAAAAAGCCAAGACCGGCACCGAGGCGCAAAAAATCGGCGACCTGTACGCCAGCTTCATGGATGAGGATAAGCTGAACCAGCAAGGCATCCGCCCGCTGACCGGTGAGCTGAACCGCATCCGCGCGCTCAAGGACAAGAAGGGCTTGCCGCTGCTGTTCGCCCACCTGACCCAGATCGGCGTGGCCACGCCGTACGGCATGTACGTGCGCCCGGATGCGCGCGAGTCGACCAAGTACGCGGTCTACATCACGCAGAGCGGCCTGGGCTTGCCGGACCGCGACTACTACCTGAAAAAAGACGACGCCAAGATGGCCAACGCGCTGGCCAAGTATGAGCTGCACGTCGGCAAAATCCTGACCCTGTCGGGCGACCGCAACGGCTACGCCAACGCCAAGAAAATCGTCGCGCTGGAAACCGCGCTGGCGGAAGTGCAGTGGACCAAGGTGCAAAACCGCGATCCGGTCAAGCGCTACAACAAGATGGACATCAAGCAGCTGACCGAGCTGGCGCCGGGCTTCGACTGGGGCCATGCACTGGCCGCCAGCGGCGTGGCCAACAAGGTCAACTACGTGATCGTGCAGCAGCCGAGCTATCTGGCCGGCTTCAACGCGCTGCTGGAAAAGATCGACCTGGCGACCTGGAAAACCTACTTCGAATGGCAGCTGCTGCGCGAAGCCTCGCCTTACCTGTCGAAAGAATTCGCCGACGCCCATTTTGATTTCTATAGCACCGTGCTGACCGGCGTGGCCGTGCAGCCGCCGCGCTGGAAACGCGCGGTGGCGCTGGTGGAAGCCAACCTCGGCGAAGCGCTGGGCAAGCAGTACGTGGCGGAATACTTCCCGCCTGAGCGCAAGGAGCGCATGGACGCGCTGGTGAAGAACCTGCTGGTCGCCTACAAGCAAAGCATCGACGGCCTCGACTGGATGAGCCCGGCCACCAAGCTGGAAGCGCAAGCCAAGCTGGCCAAGTTCACGCCGAAGATCGGCTACCCGAACAAATGGCGCGACTACAGCGCGCTGTCCATCGTCAAGAACGACTTGATGGGCAACGTGCTGCGCGCCGAGTACTTCCAGCACCAGCGCATGATCGGCAAGCTGGGCAAGCCGATCGACCGCGAAGAGTGGAGCATGACGCCACAGACCATCAATGCCTACTACAACTCGACCATGAACGAGATCGTGTTCCCGGCCGCCATCCTGCAGCCGCCGTTCTTTGACGTGCGCGCCGACGATGCGGTGAACTACGGCGCCATCGGCTCGGTGATCGGCCACGAAATCGGCCACGGTTTTGACGACGGCGGCAGCCAGTCCGACGGCGACGGCAACCTGCGCGACTGGTGGACCAAGGAAGACCGTGCCAACTTCAAGGCCAAGGCCGACGCGCTGGTCAAGCAGTACGACGGCTACAGCCCGCTGCCGGGCTACCACGTCAACGGCGCGCTGACCCTGGGCGAGAACATCGGCGACAACAGCGGCACCGCGATTGCCTACAAGGCCTACAAGCTGTCGCTGGCCGGCAAGACCGCGCCGGTGATCGACGGCTTCACCGGCGACCAGCGCTTCTTCATGGGCTGGGGCCAGCTGTGGCGCGTGAAGATGCGCGAAGACCAGCAGATCCTGCAGGTGAAGACCGACCCGCACTCGCCGGGCCAGTTCCGCGTGAACGGCCCTGTGGTCAACCAGCCGGGCTTCTACGAAGCCTTCGGTGTCAAGCCGGGCGACAAGCTGTATGTTGCGCCGGAACAGCGCGTGACCATCTGGTGACGTGACCGGGGGTGGTTTTTTTGCTATTGTTCCGAGGCTTGCCTATACATTTGGAGATATAGACTTGAAAAACCACCTCGTAAGCGCGCTGATGCTGGCGCTGCTGGCTTCGGCCGGCGTGCATGCTGAACCGAAAACCTCGGGCGTCGACATCGGCAACATCGATGGCGCCGTCCGTCCGCAGGACAATTTCTTCCTCAACCTGAACGGCAAATGGCTGGCCAATACGGAAATCCCTTCCGACAAGGCCAGCTGGGGTTCGTTCGAAAAGCTGGACGACGACACCAAGCCGCAGCTGCGCGCCATCATCGAAGCGGCGGCGGCCAATCCGGCCGGCAGCCCGGAAGCGCAGCGCATTGGCGATTTCTTCGCCAGCTACATGGATGAAGCACGGCTGGAGCAGGTCGGCCTGGCGCCGCTGAAGGCGGACTTCGACCGTGTCGCCGCGCTGACCAACAAGCAGCAGATCCCGGCCCTGATCGCCCACTTCAACCGCTACGGCTACAGCGTGCCGTACGGCGTCGCTATCCACCAGGACAACAAGGATTCGACCAAGTATGTGGCCGACCTGTATCAGGATGGCCTGGGCTTGCCGGACCGCGACTACTACCTGAAAAAATCGGACAAGAAACTGGCCGATGCGCTGGCGAAGTACGAGCAGCACGTGGCGAAAATGCTGGCGCTGGCCGGCAACGCCAACAGCGCGGCCGACGCCAAAGCCATCGTGGCGCTGGAAACCGATCTGGCCAGGCTGCAGTGGACCAAGGTCGAGCTGCGCGATCCGGTCAAGGCTTACAACAAGGTGCCGCTGGACAAGCTGTCCAAGCTGGCGCCCGGCTATGACTGGGGTACGTGGCTGAACGACACCGGCATCGCCGGCAAGGTCGATTACGTGATCGTCAGCCAGCCGAGCTACATCACCGGCTTCAACAAGCTGCTGGCGAAGACGCCGCTGGCGACCTGGAAGGCTTACTTCCAGTGGCACGCGCTGCACGCCAACGCGCCTTACCTGGCCAAGGCGTTCGCGCAGGAGAACTTCGCGTTCTACGGCAAGGTGCTGAGCGGCGTGAACGAGCAGGAGCCGCGCTGGAAGCGCGCTGTCAACGCCACCGATACCGCGCTGGGCGAGGCGCTGGGCAAGCTGTATGTCGAGCAGCACTTCCCGGCCGAGCGCAAGGAGCGCATGGAGCAGCTGGTGAAGAACCTGCTGACCGCCTTCGGCCAGAGCATCGATACGCTGGACTGGATGGGGCCGGACACCAGGAAAGAGGCGCATGCCAAGCTGGCCAAGTTCACCACCAAGATCGGCTATCCGAACAAGTGGCGCGACTATTCGGCGCTGGTGGTGGCCAAGGATGATTTGGCCGGCAACGTGCAGCGCTCGCGCGCGTTTGAGTACGCCAAGGAAGTCAACAAGCTGGGCAAGCCGATCGACCGTGATGAATGGGGCATGACGCCGCAAACCGTCAACGCCTACTACAACCCGGAGCTCAACGAGATCGTGTTCCCGGCCGTCATCCTGCAGCCGCCGTTCTTCGATGCGGCGGCCGATGACGCGGTCAACTACGGCGCCATTGGCGCGGTGATCGGCCACGAAATCAGCCACGGCTTCGACGACCAGGGCGCGCAGTACGACGGCGACGGTAACCTGCGCGACTGGTGGACCAAGGCCGACCATAAAAACTTTGCGGCCAAGACCAGGATGCTGGTCAAGCAGTACAACGCCTACAGCCCGGTCAAGGGCTATTACGTCAACGGCGAGCTGACCTTGGGCGAGAACATCGCCGACAACAGCGGCGCGGCCATCGCCTACAAGGCTTACCTGCTGTCGCTGGGCGGCAAGCCGGCGCCCGTCATTGACGGCCTGACCGGTGAGCAGCGCTTCTACATGGGCTTCGGCCAGGTGTGGCGCGCCAAGATCCGCGACGCGCAGCAAATCGTCTACCTGAAAACCGATCCGCACTCGCCGGATCAGTTCCGCGCCAATGGCACGGTGCGCAACCAGCCGGGCTTCTATGAAGCTTTCGGCGTCAAGCCGGGCGACAAGATGTATCTGGCGCCCAAAGACCGCGTCATCATGTGGTAACGTAGTAAATCGTACTTAAAAAACCTCGAAGGAAAACTCGTGAAACGTCACCTCGTAAGTGCATTAATGCTGAGCCTGATCGCAGGCCTGGCCGGTGCTGCGGACAGCGCCAAAAGCGTCGCTCCTGCCAGCGCCAAAGTAGCAAGCAAGCCGACCTCCGGCATCGCCGTCGAATACATCGATCCGGCCGTGCGCGTGCAGGACGACCTGTTCACTCACATGAACGGCAAGTGGCTGGCCACGACCGAGATCCCGGCCGACAAAGCCAGCTGGGGCACCTTCGCCAAGCTGCGCGATGACATCCAGCCGCAACTGCGCGCGATCATCGAAGGCGCCGCCGGCAACAAGGCCGGCGGTCCGGAAGCCCAGCGCATCGGCGACTTCTACGCCAGCTTCATGGATGAAGCCAAGCTGGAACAACTGGGCCTGTCGCCGCTGAACGCGGAACTGGCCAAGATCGCCGCGCTGAGCGACAAGAAACAACTGCCAGCCCTGATCTCGCACTTCAACCAGATCGGCGTGACAGCACCATACGCCTACGGCGTCCACCAGGACAACAAGGACTCGACCAAGTACGTGGCCGACCTGTACCAGGACGGCCTGGGCCTGCCGGACCGCGACTACTACCTGAAAGCCGACGACGCCAAGCTGGCCGACACGCTGGCCAAGTACGAGCAGCACATCACCAAGATGCTGACGCTGGCTGGCAACGCCAATGCTGCCGCCACCGCGCACGCCATTGTTGCCTTCGAAACCGAACTGGCCAAGCTGCAGTGGACCAAGGTCGAACTGCGCGACCCGGTCAAGGCCTACAACAAGGTCGACATCGCCAAGCTGGGCGAACTGGCGCCAGGCCATGACTGGAATGCCTACCTGGCCGACGCCGGCGTGGCAGGCAAAGTCAGCTATGTCATCGTCAGCCAGCCGAGCTACCTGAAAGGTGTTGCGGCGCTGCTGGACAGCACCCCGCTGGACACGCTGAAGGCCTACTTCCAATGGCAACTGGTGCGCGCCAACGCGGCCTACCTGAGCAAAGCCTTCGTCGATGAAAACTTCGCCTTCTACGGCACCGTGCTGAGCGGCGTGACCGAACAGCGTCCACGCTGGAAGCGCGGTGTGAGCGTGACCGAAGGCGCGCTGGGCGAAGCCGTCGGCAAGCTGTACGTGGCGGAATACTTCCCGGCCGAGCGCAAGGCACGCATGGAAGCGCTGGTGAAAAACCTGCTGGTCGCCTACAAGCAAAGCATCGACAAGCTGGACTGGATGAGCCCGGTCACCAAGAAGCAGGCGCAAGCCAAGCTGGCCAAGTTCACCACCAAGATCGGCTACCCGAACAAATGGCGCGACTACTCGGCGCTGGTGGTCACCAAGGATGACCTGGTCGGCAACGTGATGCGTTCGCGCCAGTTCGATTACAACAAGGAACTGAACAAGCTGGGCAAACCGATCGACCGCGACGAGTGGGGCATGACGCCGCAAACCGTCAACGCCTACTACAACCCGGAGATGAACGAGATCGTGTTCCCGGCCTCGATCCTGCAGGCGCCGTTCTTCAACGCGGATGCGGATGACGCGGTCAACTACGGCGCCATCGGCGGCGTGATCGGCCACGAAATCAGCCACGGCTTCGACGACCAGGGCGCCCAGTACGACGGCGACGGCAACCTGCGCGACTGGTGGACCGCTGCGGATCACAAAAACTTCGCGGCCAAGACCAAGATGCTGGTGGAGCAGTACAACCAGTTCAGCCCGCTGCCCGGCTACCACGTCAACGGCGAGCTGACCCTGGGCGAGAACATCGCCGACAACAGCGGCGTGGCGATCGCCTACAAAGCCTACAAGCTGTCGCTGAAGGGCAAGAAAGCGCCGGTGATCGACGGCCTGACCGGCGACCAGCGCTTCTACATGGGCTTCGCGCAAGTGTGGCGCATGAAGATGCGTGAAGCGGCGCAGATCCAGCAAGTGAAGACCGACCCGCACTCGCCGGGCCAGTTCCGCGCCAACGGCACCATGCGCAACCAGCCAGGCTTCTACGACGCCTTCGGCGTCAAGCCAGGCGACAAGATGTACCTGGCGCCAAAAGACCGCGTGATCATGTGGTAATGCAGTAAACTACGGGCTTCTGATTTCAAGAAGCCCGTTTTTATTATGCGCTTGCGTTATACCGTTCCCCTCATCCTGCCGCTGCTGCTCAGTGCTTGCGGCGAGTCTTATACGCCGGTTGATGTGTACATGGCGGCCACGCCGGAGTGTGCCAGTTGGCAGGATGGCTCGCGCTTCGAGCTGCCGCGCGGGATCAGCGTGTCGACCACGCCGCCGGTGACGCTGCCGGATGGCGGCGCCGAATTCACCTTTGTCTACATTGTGCCGCGCGGCCAGCGCGCTTTGTTCCTCAGTCGTGACTACAACGTCACCGCGCCGAAAGGACCGGTGCTGGCCAAGGCGCAGCTGGTGAGCTTCTATCAGCGCACCACCACCTCGCGTCCCGAGATTGTCGAAGAGATTCCCAAGGTGCCGGATATGCTGATCGCCGGCGCCACTGGCGATGAAACCATCTGGCGCGTGCGCTTGCGCGTGACGGAAAAGCTGCCGGCGCGTTTCGATATCACGCCGCCGGCGTTTGAAATCGCGCTCACCAAGTATCCGATGCGCACTTTCACCTACCGCTACTTCGACGACCGCAAAGCATTCGGTCTGTGCAAATAAAAAAACCGGCCGCGCAGGCCGGTTTTGTCATTTGAGCCGCAGTTTATTTTTGCGGTTCGGCGGCTGGCGCCGCAGGTGCTGCAGCTGGCGCCGGTGCGGCTGGTTCCTTGAATTTGCCGCCCGAGCTGTTGGCCATGTAGACCACGGCGCGCGCGACTTCCACATCGTCCAGGTCCGGATTGCCGCCTTTGGCTGGCATGGCGCGCAGGCCGTCGACGGCGTGCTTGACGACGGTGTCGTAGCCTTGGGCGATGCGCGCGCTCCATGAGCCGGCATCGCCGAACTTCGGTGCGCCCGCGACGCCGGCGCCGTGGCAGGCCGCGCAGGTCGAGGTGTAGATGGCTTCGCCGGTTTGCAGCACTTTCGGTGCGTTGGCGTCTTTGAGGGTGTAGCCGGCGTCGGCCACCGGTGCGATCCGGCTGGCGACTTCTTCCGGTGCCTGGCTGTTGGAGCCGGCTCCGGCGAGCTTGTCAGTCGTGACATACTGGACCAGCAGGATGATGCCAAAAATGGTTACTGCGAAGAAGCCGATAACCGCTGCAACCAGCTGTTTAGGCGTCTTGATGGCGGATTCGTGTTCGTTATGTGCGTCGCTCATGATTTCCTTAACTAATTTCAAGCCGGGTGGCGCAAAGAGTGGATCAGCAGCTGCTACCTTGTAAAACATTCACCAAACGGCTGATTATAGACATAAGAATGCCTCGAAGGAAACGCAAACTTAAGATGCTGCAACGCAACCTCGAAGCGTTTGGGAATTATTTGCAACAATTTTGACTTAAATCAAAAATTGCCGAATAAACAGCGCATTTGAAAATCACAATGTTGATTGCCGTTACGCTGGTGGCCGTGCTTTACTGCCAAGCTATCTGAACCGTGGAGATGGCTTGTGAAATTGCGGAATCTGGTGGTGGGGTTGGCGCTGGTGTGTGGGGCGGGCGGGGCGGCGGAGTACGCCAATCCGGTGATTTATGCTGATTATTCGGATCCGGATATGATCCGTGTCGGCAGCGACTATTACCTCGTTGCGTCGAGCTTCCATTTTTCGCCGGGGATTCCGATTTTGTCGTCGAAGGATCTGGTGCACTGGAAGATAGTCGGCCATGTGTTGCCCAGGCTGAATTTCCATCCATCCTACGACATGGCGCCGCCGTTCCCGCTGACCGACGCCGTGTCCAAGCCTGTTGGCGATGGCCTGCGCTATGCAGGCGGCGTATGGGCGCCATCGATACGTTTTCACGACGGCCGCTTCTACGTCTACTGGGCCACGCCGAACGAAGGCATCTTTATGAGCTCGGCCACCGATCCGGCCGGCGCGTGGTCGGAGCCGGTGATGGTACTGGCCGGTCCCGGCTACGAGGATCCATGTCCGTTCTGGGATGACGATGGCAAGGCTTACCTCGTCCATTCCAGGGTCGGCGCCGGTCCCGGCATCCTGCACGCCATGAGCCCGGACGGCAAGACGCTGTACGACGCCGGCAAGACCATCATCGAGGACAAGGTCAACTTGCCCATCTTTGAAGGCCCCAAGGTCTACAAGCGCAACGGCTACTACTACATCTTTGCGCCGATCGGCGGCGTGGAGACCGGGCCGCAAGCGGTGCTGCGTTCACGCAGCATCGAGGGGCCGTATGAAACGCATCTCGCGCTCAAGCCGGGCAATGGCTTGAAGGGGCCGCATCAGGGCGGCTATGTTGAAACGCCGTCGGGGCAGGGCTGGTTCATCCACTTCAACAGCACCGGCGCGTTCGGCCGCATCGCGCATCTACAGCCGGTGGTGTGGAAGGATGATTGGCCGGTGATGGGCGATGAAGGCACGCCGGTACTCAAGCATGCCGCACCGGACACGGCGGAAAAGTCGCCCGGCTACCAGCTGCAGGACAGCGACGAGTTCTCGTCTACCAAGCTGGGCTTGCAGTGGTCGTGGAATCACAACCCGGACAACACGCGCTGGAGCTTGAGCAAGCGGCCGGGCTTCATGCGCATCGAGGCCAGCCAGTCCACCTATCTGGTCGGCGCGCGCAATACGCTGACGCAGATTTTGCAAGGCCCGCAATCGGATATCACCACGCGCATGGAGTTGAAGGGCATGACCGACACCCAGCGCGCCGGCCTGAGCCTGTTCGGTGTGAAGGTGCCGTGGGTCGGCGTGGTGCGGGAAGAGGGCGTGAACTATCTCACCTATTCCAATGCCGGCGAGGAAACGCGCATTGCAAAGATTGACGCTGGTGCGGTCATCCTGCGCGCGATGGTGAAGGAAGACCAGACCGTGCAGTTCTCCTACGCGATGGATGAAAAGGGGCCGTACATGCAGGCCGGCCCGGTCACGCCGCTGGCGAAGTTCTCATGGTGGAAAGGCAGCCGCCCGGCCGTGTTCACTTACGCGAAGCAGGGCACGGGCGGCTATATCGACGTCGACTGGTTCCGCGTCGCTCACTAACTCATTGACGGCAAGCGTCGGCCAGCACTTCCGGCCGCGCATCGTTGCCCACCACGCGGAAGCGAACCCGCTGCAAGCTGAGGTGCCTGATGTGTCGCGCCCACAAGCCATAGGCTGGCATCACGGTGGAGAACATGTGCGGATCGGGATACTCCGCCGGTGCTTCCGGAATCTCGGCCGGGATGGCGGCTGGGCCGGTTGCCGCCGTCATGGTCAGGTCGACATCACGCAGCAGCACGTGTTCGATCTGCGCGTTGGGCACGCCGGTGAAGAAGGAGCCGCGCATGCCGTTGTCGTCGCCGCTGATGTGGTCGTAGACGATGTAGCGCAGCACGCCAGGTCCCGGCCGCTTTTGCTCCGGCCGCACACGTCCACGGTCGCCCAATCGCAGGAACAGCGGACTTTCGGCACGCACGATGCGGGCGTCGTGCACCAGCACCCGTTCCAGCGTGCCACCGTCGACAATTTCCCACGAGATGCCGCCGTCGGCCTTGCGGCGGTTGATGGCGCGCATGTTTTGCGCCGGTCCGCCCAGCGTCACGTTGCGCACCAGTACGTTGCGGAAGTCACCCTGTGAATCGGTGCCGAACTTGAGCGCGTTGCAAGTGCTGTAGAACTGGCAGTTCTCGATCAGGATGTGTTCGGCGGTGCGTTGCCCTGCGCCTTTGAAGCACATGCCGTCGTCCTGCGCGTTGACGAAACTGTTGCGCACGATGACGCGGCGGCAGCTGTCGATGTCGATGCCGTCGTTGTTGTGGTTGGCCTGGTTTTCGACGTGGATGCCGTCAATCAGCAGATCTTCACAGTTGAGGTAGTTCTGCATCCAGCACGGCGAGTCTTTCATGTGGACGTCGCGGATAACCACGTGCTTGCAATCGATGATGCGGATGAGGAATGGGCGGCCGGGCGTGGAGCCGGTGGTTTCTTCGCCGGGGAAGTTGTCCTTGGTGCCGCGTCCGTCGATCAGGCCCTTGCCGCAGATGCCGATGCGCTCGCAGCCTTCGGCGAAGATCAGCGACTGGTTCATGCCCATGTTGCTGTCCTGGACCGTGGGGCGTTGGGCGCGATGCTCGGGATAGTCTTGCAGATTGGTGCTGGCCAGCAGGCGGGCGCCGGCGACCACTTCCAGCATCACGCCGGAGCGCAGCACGATGGTGCCGCTCAGGTAGTCGCCTTGCGACAGCCGCACCGTGCCGCCGCCCGCCGCTGCGCAGGCGTCGACGGCGCGCTGGATGGCGGCGGTGGCGAGGCCACCGCCAGCCGCCAGACCATGCTGCTCCGGCGTGACCACGCGCGCCGGGGCCGGCCACGGCTTCAGCGTGCGCACCAGCTGCGCCGCCATCGCATCCAGCTCGCGCCGCAGCGGACCGGCCCAACCGGCATCAGCCGTGCAGGCCGCTGCCGCCGGGGCCAGCCACGGCCCCAGCAGACCGGTGGCGAGGCCGCCGCCCAGTGCCAGCGTCACGCGCCGGCGTTGCAGGTTGTGGCCGCTCACAGCTTGACGTTCAGGCTGAAGAACAGGTTGCGGCCCAGCGGGTCGTAGGTCGCGGCGATGGTGTTATTCGCCGGCAGCTGCGACGAGCCCAGCACTGGAGGATCCTTGTCCAGCACGTTGCGGATGCCCGCCGTCAGGCTGACCGACTTGGTGAAGTCGTAACCGGCCGTCAGATCGAGGTAGGTGTAGCCCTTGATCTTCGGATTGGTCAGCGAATCCAGCGCTGGCGCCGAACCGCCCGAGGTGGACGGCAGCACATAGGTATCCACCGTCACTGGGCCGATGTAGCGCGCCCGTGCCGACAGCATCAGCTTGCCCGTATTCATGGTCAGGCGCGCCGTGCCTTTCCACTTCGGCACCGGCTGGCCGCAAGTCTGGCCGAAGCTGCCCACGCACTGGTTGGTGATGCTTGGCAGATCCTGGATCGGCGTGAAAGTCAGCTCCTTTACATAAGTCCAGTTGGTGTCGATATTCCAGCGCGTATCGGCGCCCATCAGGCCCCAGCTGCTGCGGAAGCCGTAGTGGCCGGCCAGGTCATAGCCCTCGGTCTTGATGCCACCGATATTGGCCGCCGTGGTCATCACATAGGTCGGCGCGGCGATCTGGCCGGTGACTGGATCGCGGTTGATGGCCTTGCAGTACACGCTGTTGGCGTTCTGGATGGTGTTGTAGCACAGGTTCAGCACCGACTGGATGCCGCCACCGCCCAGCGTCGAAATCGCATCGTCCAGCGTGATCTTGTAGTAGTCCACGCTCATTTGCAGGCCCGGCACCATCTTCGGTGCAAACACCGCGCCGAAGGTGGTGGTGTGCGAGGTCTCGGCCTTCAGGTTCGGATTGCCGCCGACGATTTGCGTCAGGAAGTTGGTCGGCTGCACCGATGGATCGAACACCAGGTTGGCCGGCACGCCGGTCGCCACGCACAGCGCCTTGACGGCGGCAGTCTGCTGCGCGGCCGGTTGGCGGCTCGAGCATGGGTCGGTCGCGGTCGGGCCATTGGTGCCCTGGCCGCCGAACAGTTCGCCCACGTTCGGTGCGCGGATCGATTTTTGTTTCTGCGCGCGGAAGGTCAGGCTATCGACAGGCGTCCACTCGGTGCCGACCGAGTTGGTCCATACGGTGCCGACCGATTCGATGTCGTAGGCGGAACGGCGGAAGGCGCCGCTCAGGCTCAGGTTCTTGGCGAACGGCTTGTCCGACAGCAGCGGCACGCGCGCTTCGCCGAACACCTCTTTCACAGTCGATTCACCCTGCGTGGCGCGCGCCGCATTCCAGCCCGACACGTCGCCCGAGGACAAGTATGCATCCGGCGAATAGCGGCTGTACGCATGGCGGTGCTCGGCGCCAGCGGAGAAGTCGACCGGGCCGGCCGGCAGTTCCAGCAGCTTGCCGGTCAGGTTGGCCGCCAGGCCTTGCTGTTCGGCCGTGATGGCCGAGTTGGACGCAATCGACACCGCGCTGGCCGCCGCCGGCGTGATGTTCTGGCCGAACGGATTCAGCACCGGCGCCGCGCCGCCCTGCGCCAGGATGGCGTTCTGGTAGCGGCTCAGCGAAATCGAGCCGCTCTGGAATTGCGATTCCGTGGTGCGGCTGTTGGTGTAGTACATGTCGTACTTGAGGTCGGTAAGGTAGTGCTCCGACACGTCGTTCAGCTTACCCTTCAGGCCCAGCGCGATGCGGAAGGTCGAGTGGTCGGTGGCGGCGAAGCGGGTGCCGATATCGGTCAGGCGGCGGTTCAGGTTGAGCACGGCCAGGCCGTCGCCCGGCGTGGTGGTCAGGGTCTGTGAACCGTTGGTCACGCGGGTGGTGCCGGATTCCTTCAGGTCCAACTGGCGCAGCACTTCCTGCATCTGCGGGCTCAGGTATGGATTGTTGGTGTTGACCAGGAAGTTGGCGCCCGCACCGGCCGGCGCGATCTGCACGTTGGCGGTGTTGTTGCTGAAGTGGATCTCGGTGTAGCCGGTGGCGTACTCGTTGAAATTGTAGTGGGCGAAGGCATTCGCCACCCAGCGCTTCTGCGGCGTGACCACGTAGGACAGCGGGCCGAGGTCGTAGGCGTCGGCCGTGGTGTAAGGGCGAACCACCTTGCCGGTCGAATCGAACACCGCACCCAGCGTGCTCATGCCTTGCAGGCCGGCGGCGGCCATTGCCGCATCCAGCGCGGCGTTGGAGCCGGACGAGCCGTACAGCGGCAGGTTGCCGATGCGGCCGGTCGGCACGGTGGACGATCCGCTGTACACCAGCCCCGGACGGCCGCCGGCCGACAGGCAGGTCTGGCCGGAAGGCACGCTCAGCGGCGTGCCGGGACGGGTGGCCGACCACGAGGCGGAAGTCACGCAGCCATCGCCCAGCGACGGCGTGGCGTAGCCGCCCAGATCGCCGCGCGTCATGCCCTGGCGGTCCTGGAAGTTGACCGACAGCACGGCGTTGCCCTTCTTGTTATCGAAGTTGCCGCCGACGGTCAGGTCGATGCTCTTGGTTGGCGTGCGGGTCGGCTGGTCCCAGTTGCCCTGCACATTGATTTCCGCGCCTTCAAAATTGTCGCGCAGGATGAAGTTGACCACGCCGGAGATGGCGTCCGAACCGTACACGGCGGACGAGCCGCCGGTCACGGTTTCAATCCGCTTCACCAGCGCGGTCGGGATGGTGTTGATGTCGGTGGTGAAGTCCGGGCCGGTGATGGCGTAGCGGCGGCCGTTGACCAGCACCAGGTTGCGCGTCGGGCCAAGGTTGCGCAGGTTCAGGGTCGAGGTGCCGGATGGCTGGCCGGCCTGCACGGTGTTGGCGGTCGGGCTGTTGAGCTGGTTGGCGGTGAATTGCGGCGTGTCGTTGAGCAGGTTTTCCAGATTCTGCGTGCCCGACACTTTCAACTCGGTGGCGTCCACCACGGTGACTGGCGTCGGCGCCAGGAAGCCTCGGTTGGCCAGGCGCGAGCCGGTGATGACGACCTGGTTCTCTTCCGGCTTGGCTGGTGCGGCCGCTTCTTCCTGCGCGCTGGCAGCACCGGTGATGCCGGCTACAAGCAGAAGAACGGCGTTCGTTATCGCGGTTTGTTTCGTTCTCATTATGTTGTCTCCTCTTTTTGGTTTGTCACCGTCAGACGGTTGAACCGATGGTATGGAGGTCGGGGTGAGAGCGTCAATCCGAATTCGGTCAACGATTTGACTAATTCAGCTATAGTCATCAAGTTGATTGTTTGGCCCTAAAAACTGTTGCATTTGGTGGGTATGATCGCCGTTCCTTGAGCGTTTGATGCGATTGGTGAGCAAATGGAGACTGAGATGAAGCGCACCATAGCGCTAGTATGTGTGGTTGCCAGCAGCATGGCCGTGGCCGCCCCCATCGACCGGCGGGCGTTGGTCGGGCGACACAATCCGCATTTGAAGGCGGTGGATGTCTGGGCGCCGCTCAGCGTCGGCAACGGACAGTTCTGCTTCACCGCCGATGTGACAGGGCTGCAGACTTTCCCTGACCATTACGGCAGCAAGGGCATTGCTTTGGAGACGCAAGCGCGCTGGTCGTGGCATGAGGATCCGAATCCCAACGGCTACCAGTTGGCCGACGCCAACCGCGACTACACGGCGCACGGCAAGACGGTGGGCTACCCGACCATCATGGATACGCCGGCGGCGCAGTGGCTGCGCACCAATCCGCACGTGTGGCCGCTGGGCCAGCTCGGCTTGCGGCGCGGCGACGGTTCGGCGCTGGCGCTGGAAGACATCCGCAACATCGATCAACAGCTGGATATGTGGAAAGGCGTGCTGACCAGCCGCTACACCATCGACGGCCAGCCGGTGAGCGTGGTGACGGCGGTCAGCCCGGGACAGGATACGCTGGCCGTGCGCGTCAGCTCACCGCTGCTGGCGAACGGCAAACTGCTGGTGCGGCTGGCGCTGCCGCGCGGCTACAACATGGCGGTCAAATACAATCCGCCGCTGGACTGGAGCCAGCCGGCGTCGCACACCACGCGGGTGACGGTACAGAACCTGCGCACGCTGGCGCTGGAACACACGCGCGATGCGGCGCGCTACAGTGTCGTGCTGTACAGCGCGAACGGCATCGCGGTGACCACGCCGGAGCCGCACGCTTTCCACATCGCGCCGGCGCGCGGGCCGACCCTGGATTTCACCTTGAGCTACGCGCCGGGACGCATCGGCAAGACCGCCGATGTGGCGGCGGTGCTGGCGCAAAGCGCCGCGCATTGGCAGGCGTTCTGGCGCAGCGGCGCGGCGATTGATTTCAGCGGCAGCACCGATCCGCGCGCGGCCGAGCTGGAAAGGCGCGTGGTGCTGTCGCAGTACCTGACCGCGATCCAGTTTGGCGGCGACATGCCGCCGCAGGAAAGCGGCCTCACCACCACCACGTGGTACGGCAAGAACCACACCGAAATGCTGTGGTGGCACACGGCGCACTTCGCGCTGTGGGGGCGGCCGCAGTATCTGGAAAACGCGCTGCGCTGGTATCAGAAGACGTTGCCGGTGGCGCGCGAGATTGCAGTGTCGCGCGGCTTGCAAGGCGCGCGCTGGCCCAAGATGACCAGTCCGCAGGGACGCGAAAGCCCCGGCGGCAATCCGCTCATCGTATGGAACCAGCCGCATGTGATCCATCTGGCTGAGATCTTGTACCGCAGCGCGCCGACGCCGCAAACGCTGGAGCGCTACCGCGAGCTGGTGTTTGCGACGGCGGAGGCGATGGCCTCCATGCTGCACTGGGATGGATCGCGTTATGTGCTGGGGCCGCCGCTGTGGATTGCGCAGGAAATCTACGATCCGGCCGGCAGCATGAATCCCGGCTACGAGTTGAGCTATTGGGCCACCGGGCTGGCTATCGCGCAGCAATGGCGTGCACGGCTGGGCTTGACGCCGGATGCGGACTGGGAAAAGAAGCGTTTGCAGATCTCGGCCTTGCCGCAGAAGGATGGCAAATACGTGGCGCTGGAATCCATGCCGGATACGTGGGACAACCCGGCCAGCCGGCATGACCATCCATCGTTCCTGATGTCGCTGGGGCAGCTGCCGGGGGCGGGCGTGGACCGCGCGGTGATGCGGCGCACGCTGGATGCGGTGCTGGCGGATTGGGACTTCAAGGCCAAGATCTGGGGCTGGGACTATCCGATGATCGCCATGACCGCCGCGCGGCTGGATGCGCCGCAGCTGGCGGTGGATGTGCTGCTCAAGACCGATGGACCGAACAACGGCTACACGGCGGCGGGGCATAATCCGAATACCGACCTGCCGGTCTACCTGCCCGGCAACAGTGCCTTGCTGGCGGCGGTCGCCATGATGGCGGGCGGCTGGGACGGCGCGCCATCGCGTCCAGCGCCCGGCTTCCCGCAAGACAGCGGCTGGGTCGTGCGGGCCGAGGGATTCCAACCGCTGCCATGAGGAGCCCAATGCGTGAACCAGTCCCCAACCGCCACCGCCGCAACCTGCTGCGCGCCGGAGTGGTCATCATGACCCGCTTGGGTCCGCCGACCGTGGCAGCTGCTGGGGCGCAGGACGCCGCTGCGGCATTGGCCGCGCAGGCCGCCGGGGCGGATGCTGCGTCTGCTGGCGGCGAGCGCGCCGATCCCTGGGCCGCTGCCGCCGCCATCATCGCGCGCTGCTCGCGCCCGATCGCCCTCCCGCCGCGCGACTTCGTGATCACCGTCTACGGCGCCCAGCCATGCGAGGTCACATTGGTAGACGGTTTTATCGCCTACCAAAAGCCCGGCCAGCTCAGCGCACCTGCGGCCGGCTCGCCTGACTGCTACGCAGCCATCAAGGCCGCCATCACCGCTTGCCATGCAGCGGGCGGCGGGCGCGTCGTCATCCCATCAGGCAACTGGCTGTGCTGCGGCCCGATGGTGCTGCGCTCCAACGTCCACGTGCATCTTTCCGCCGGTGCGCACCTCTACTTCAACAACAACCCGCTCGATTACGCACGCGACGGCGACATCGACTGCGGCCCCAACGGCAAGCTGGTCATCTCGCGCTGGCAAAGCAACGACTGCCTCAACTACTCGCCGATGATCTACGCCAATGGCCAGGACAACATCGCGCTGACCGGCGAAGAAGGCAGCGTGCTGGACGGCATGGGCGGCGTGCCGTTCAAAAACAGCAAAGACTGCTGGTGGGGCTGGACCGGCATCAAACCAGAAGGCGCACCGGCCGGCGATCACCAAGGCGTGATCAATCCACGCAATCCGGCCACGCTGGACAAGCTGGCGCCATCGCTGTCCCCTTCACTGCGAAGGCAAATCGAAGGCGGCCGCGATACCTGGCGCTCGGATCACTACTTCCTGCCTGCGCTGTCGGAAGCAGGCGTGCCGGTGACGCAGCGCGTGTTCGGCATCGGCCATTTCCTACGGCCGTGCATGGTGCAATTCATCGGCTGCAACAACGTGCGGCTGGAAGGCTACCAAGTGCAGGGCGCGCCATTCTGGCTGCATCATCCGGTCAACTGCCGCAACGTTCACATCCGCAACGTGCAAATGAACAGCCTCGGCCCCAACAGCGACGGCTTCGATCCCGACGGCTGCGACCACGTGCTGATCGAAGGCTGCACCTTCAACACCGGCGACGACTGCATTGCCATCAAGTCCGGCAAAAACCGCGACACCCAATTCGGCGCGAGCCGCAACATCGTGATCCAGGACTGTGTGATGAACAGCGGCCACGGCGGCGTTACGCTGGGCAGCGAAATGGCGGCCGGGATAGAAAACGTCTACGTGCAGAACATCGAATTCCGCAACGTTCACTGGGCCAGCAACCCCTTGTGGACCGCGATCCGTTTGAAAACCAATATGAATCGCGGCGGCTACCTGCGCCACTTCCACGCGCGCAATTTGAATTTGCCAAACGGCGTGAAGACGCAGCCCATGTTCAGCAAGCGCCTGCCGGATGCGGAGATCGCGCCGGACGTGGCCTCATCGGGTGGCGGCGCCGTCATCGTCTTCGATTGCGACTACGCGCCGCAGGACGACGTAATGCGCGGCCGGCCGCCGCAAGTGTCGGACGTGCACATCAGCGGCATCCGCGCCGGCAACGTGCAAGTGGGCAGCACACTGCATTCGTGCTACCAGGCCTTTGTGCTGCTGGGTCCGCTGGCCAGTAGCTACAACGGCCCCGGCAAGCCAGGAATATCGCCGATCACCAACGTCACCATCAGCGACAGCGACTTCGGCGATCCGTTCAACGGCCACCAGCCCTGGTACATCCACAACATCCAGGGCCTGAAGCTGACGAACGTCCTCATCACCGGCAAGCGCTACAACCTCGAACTGTCAGCGACGTAATTCAGGGTCAGCTCTGTCATTTGGACACTCAGAAGGCACTTTTGAGATACATCAAACTACGCCAGGTTGCGAGTGGTAGGAATTATCGTTTGAAGATAAAAAATGGAGCGTCTTGAGAATGATCAAAGGTGCGTCATGCGTGTCCAAATGACAGAGCTGACCCTGAATTGCTCGGCGTAAGGTGCACACGATTGGAGGTTCGGTTGACGTAAGCGTCGCCGCGTCCTACCATGACTTTACAGCCCACTCTTTGACCGTCCGGTCTAGCCGCGATGCTCTTGGAGCGACAGGCCGCCGTAAGGCGGCTTTGTCATTTCTGGCGTGGCTGCCGACAAAAAACCCACACCGCTAGCGCATTCGTTGACATCAAATATTTGCCGGTGCTATAGTTCTTTCAATGAATGGAAACGCTTCCATTTAATTCAGAAGTGAATAAACGTCAGACGGGCGGACCACGATCCGCCTGCACGAGGAGACAGCATGTTGACAGCCAGCCCTGCATTGCCGGGCGATGGAGCGTTGCGCCCGTCGTCTTTCAAATCACTCTTTCCACTGCTTGCGGCCGCGATGGTGACGCTCGCCGGCACGGCGCAGGCGCAAACGGTGCAGGCGTGGATCACCACCGGCGACCAGTCGCAACTGCTGGCGCGCAATCCCGACGCCCACTTCAAATCCGGCGCCAAAGCCGCCACCATTATCGAGGTCGACCCGAAGCAGCGCTTTCAGGAAATGGTCGGCTTTGGCGCCGCTATCACCGACGCTTCCGCTTGGCTGATGCAGAACAAGCTGAACGAGCAACAGCGCAGCGCACTGCTCAACGACCTGTTCGGCAAGGCGCCCGGCGCCGGCTTCAGCTTTACGCGCCTGACCATCGGCGCCTCCGATTTCTCGCGCCATCACTACAGCTTTGACGATATGCCGCCGGGCCAGACCGATCCGGAGCTCAAGCATTTTTCCATCGACGCCAACCGCGCCGATGTGCTGCCGATTACCAAGGCCGCGCTGGCCATCAATCCCAAGCTGCGCGTAATGGCCTCGCCGTGGAGCGCACCGGGCTGGATGAAGTCGACCGACAGCCTGATCCAGGGCACGCTGAAACCGGAAGCCTTTGCGCCGTTCGCCAACTACCTGTCGCGCTATGTCAGCGCGTATGAAAAGGAAGGCGTGCCGATCTATGCACTGACCTTGCAGAACGAACCTCACTTCGAGCCCAAGGATTATCCCGGCATGCGCGTCGATCCCGCCAAGCGTGCCGCCTTTATCGGCGGCCATCTCGGCCCGGTGCTGGCGAAAGAGCATCCACACACCAAAATCCTCGACTGGGACCACAACTGGGACGAGCCCGGCTCGCCGGCCGATGTGCTGAAAGACCCGGTCGCCAACAAGTACGTGGCCGGCGTGGCCTGGCACTGCTATGGCGGCGATGTGCGCGTGCAAGCCGCGCTGCACGACCGCTGGCCGGACAAGGAAACCTTCTTCACCGAATGCTCGGGCGGCAAGTGGGCGCCGAAGTGGTCGGACAATCTGCAGCACTTCGCCAAAGTGCTGGTGATCGGCACCACGCGCGGCTGGGCCAAGGGCGTGCTGCTGTGGAACCTGGCGCTCGATGAAAACGATGGCCCGCATCTCGGCGGCTGCAACGATTGTCGCGGCGTGGTCACCATCGACTCGCGCGATGGCAAGGTCACACGCAACGAGGAGTACTACGCGCTGGCCCACGCCAGCCGCTTCGTGCGCCAGGGCGCGCGCCGCATCGCGTCCACCAGTGGCTACGACCAGTTGGATACGGTCGCCTTCCGCAACGCCGACGATGGTTCGACGGCGCTGCTGGTGGTGAACTCGGCCAAAGAACCGCGCAGCTTCGCGGTACGCGTCGGCCAGCGCAGTTTCGATTACACCTTACCGGCGGCGAGCGTCGCTACTTTTACCTGGAAATAAACCCGGTGCTGCCGCAGGCAGCTTTTCTTTGCATTGATCTGGAAGCGCTTCCATACAAGGGAGGTTGAGGATGGTTTTTCGCAAGATTTGTAGCCTGAGCTTGTTGGCATTGGTTGCCTGTGGCGGCGGTGGTGGTGGCACCGCGTCCGCGCCGCCGCCGGTTGTCACTCCGCCGGTGGCGGAGGTCATCAAGCCGACCCCGGTCACGCCGGTGCCGATGCTGCCGCTGACCATGCTGCACACGCAAAGCACCAGGTGGCTCAAGGCCGACGGCAACCAGATCACGCTGAAAGGCGTCAACCTCGGCAACTGGCTGATCAACGAGTTCTGGATGATGGGGCAGGGCAGCGCCGGCATCGACGATCAGTGCAAGCTCGAAGCCAAGCTCGACGAACGCTTCGGCTATGCCGAGCGCCAGCGCCTGATGCAGCTGTTCCGCGACAACTGGATCACTACCCGCGACTGGGACCAGATGCAGAAGTTCGGCCTCAACGTGGTGCGCCTGCCGTTCATCCACAGCGTGGTGGAGGACGAGAAGAATCCGCGCACGCTGCGCGCCGACGCCTGGCGCTATCTGGACGACGCCATCGCCCAGGCCGAGAAGCGCGGCATCTACGTCATCCTCGATCTGCACGGCGCGGTCGGCGCGCAAGGCTGGGAGCAGCACAGCGGCTGCGCCGGCAAGAACCTGTACTGGAGCACGCCCGAGTACCAGCTGCGCACCGTGTGGCTGTGGCAGCAGGTCGCCGCACGCTACAAGGATCGCGTCAGCGTGGCCGGCTACAGCGTGCTCAACGAACCGTGGGGCACCGACGCCGCCAACCTCGCCGCCGTGGTGAAGACGCTGTACACCGCCATCCGCGCGGTCGACCCGAACCACGTGGTGATCCTGCCCGGCCACAACAGCGGCATCAACGCCTACGGCAAGCCGTCCGAGCAGGGGATGACGAACGTCGCCTTCGAGATGCACTTCTATCCCGGCCTGTTCGGCTGGGGCCAGATCGGCCTGCAAGTGCACAAGGATTGGCTGACCTGCGCCACCGGCAGCAACAGCGGCGTGTGCGAGTGGGACGCCCGCATCCGCAACGTCGACACCGCTTTCTTCATTGGCGAGATGCAGCCGTGGACCGGGCAGGGCCTGGACCTCGGCGCGCAGATCGCCCGCGCTTCCTTCGATACCTACGCCAAGTACGGCTGGGCCGCCACCGCGTGGAGCTGGAAGGTGGTGACCAATAGCGGCGGCCAGGGCAACGGCACCTGGGGCATGGTCACCAACGCCGCCAGCGCGCCGGTGCCCAAGACCGATTTCACCACCGCCTCACTGGGCGATATCGAAACCCTTTTCAAGTCCTTCGGCAGCCAGCAGTACGAAGTCCACCAGCCGTTGCAGGACTGGATGACCAGCAGCACCGCACCACAGCCTTTCCGTTAAAACTATAAGAGTGAGATGACTATGACTAAGCAAAGCTATGCAATCAGGATGACTCCTATCGCTGCCGCCTGCGCCGCCCTGGCGTTTGGCGCCAGCAGCCCGGCCCACGCCCAGCAGGCCGCCGCACCCAAGGCCGAAGACGGCACGGTGCAAGAGGTGGTGGTGACCGGTATCCGCCGCAGCATCGAAACCTCGATGGCGATCAAGCGCGACGCCGACGCCATCGTGGAAGCCGTCACCGCCGAAGACATCGGCAAGCTGCCGGACGTGTCGATCGCCGAATCGATCGCCCGCCTGGCCGGCCTGACCGCGCAGCGGGTCGAAGGCCGCGCCCAGGTGATTTCGATCCGCGGCCTGGCGCCGGACTTTTCCACCACGCTGCTGAACGGCCGCGAGCAAGTCTCGACCAGCAACAACCGTGGCGCGGAATACGACCAGTATCCGTCCGAGCTGATCAACGGCGTCACCGTGTACAAGACGCCGGATGCCTCGCTGGTGTCGGGCGGCCTGTCGGGCACGGTCGATTTGCAGACCGTGCGTCCGCTGGACATCCGCCAGCGCACCGTCGTGCTGAATGTGCGCGGCGAGCACAATTCCAACGGCAAGCTCAACTCCAACACCTCGGCCAACGGTAACCGCCTGAGTGCCTCGTACGTGGATCAGTTCCTCAACAACACGCTGGGCATTGCAGTCGGCTACGCGCACCTCGATTCGCCGGGCCAGCAAAAGGAATACAAATCGTGGTGGTGGGGCCGCGACAACAAGCTGCCGGCCGGCATGGAAGACGTGGTGGCGCTGAAGGGCGCGGAAGTCACCGCCTCGTCGCGCGAGCAAAAGCGCGACGGCCTGATGGGCGTGATCGAATACCGTCCATCGAAGGAATTCCGCACCACGCTGGACATGTACTACTCCGAGTTCAAGCAGAACACCACCATGCGCGGCATGATGTGGAACTCGCACCAGTGGAGCGACGTCACCTACAAGGATCCGGTGGTGGAAACCATCGGCGGCACGCGCCTGCTGGTAGGCGGCAAGCTGGTCAACCTTGAGCCGATCGTGCGCAACGACTACAACCAGCGCAAGGACAAGCTGGGCGCGCTGGGCTGGAACAACACCTTCAAGAAAGACGGCTGGACCCTGGTCGGCGACCTGTCATACTCGACCGCCAAGCGCCGTGAGGAAGTGCTGGAAACCTACGCCGGCCTGGGCCCGGCCGGTTCGCACATCACTGACAACAACTTCGCGTTCCGCATCCCGACCGGCAGCGGTTTGCCGACCTTCACGCCGAGCTTCAACTACACCGATCCGAAGATTATCAAGCTGACCGACGTCGGCGGCTGGGGCAAGGATGCGGACATGCATCACCCTATCGTGGAAGACGAACTGAGCTCGGCCAAGTTCTCGGTCAAGAAAGAGCTGGAGGGCTTCTTCCGCTTTGTTGAAGGCGGCGCCAACTTCAGCCGGCGCGAGAAGACCCACGCCGACACCAACAACTACTGGTTCCTGAAAAACGGCCGCGCGCCGGCCACCGTGTCGTCGGATCTGCTGCAGCCATCGACCTCGCTGTCGTTTGCCGGCATTCCAGCGGTGATGAGCTACGACGTGCTGGGCGTGCTCAACAAGTATTACGACAAACAGCCGGACCGTCCTGACGACCAGGCGCTGCAGGATTGGGGCGTGACCGAGAAGATCGTCACCGCCTACACCAAGCTGGGCATCGATACTGATCTCGGCCCGATTCCGGTGCGCGGTGCGCTGGGCCTGCAAGCGGTGAACGTCGACCAGAAATCGCGCGGAGCCACCGTGGTTGGCGGCAAGCTGGGCACCATCGGCGGCGGCTCCAACTACACCGACATCCTGCCGAGCCTGAACCTGAACTTCGATCTCGACAAATACCTGTCGACCACCAACCTGCGCTTCGGCGCGGCCAAGACTGTGGCGCGTCCGCAAATGTCGGACATGCGTGCCGGCGCCACCGGCGGCATCGATACGACCAGCCTGCGCTGGAACGGCAGCGGCGGCAATCCGAACCTGGAACCGTGGCGCGCCAATTCGTATGACCTGTCGATGGAAAAGTACATCGGCAAGCGCAGCTACATCGCTGGTGCGCTGTGGTACAAAAAGCTGCAAAGCTATATCTACAACCAGCAGACCGCGTTTGATTTCACCGGCTTCCCTAACCCATCCGGCGTGCAAGCGATTGACTCGATTGGCACGCTGAACCGTCCAGCCAACGGCACCGGCGGCATGGTCAAAGGCGTGGAACTGTCGGGCGCGCTGGATGCGGGCTTGCTGTGGGCGCCGCTGGAAGGCTTTGGCGTGACGGGCAGCATGTCCGGCACCGAAAGCTCGATCCATCCGAACGGTCCGGGCACCAAGGAGAAATTGCCGGGCCTGTCCGGCGTGGTGTCCAACTTCACCGTGTACTACGAGAAGGACGGCTACTCGGCACGCGCCAGCCGCCGCTACCGTTCGGCGTATCGCGGCGAGGTGACCGGCCTGTTCGCGCAGCGCGCCTTCAGCGAGATCCTGGCCGAGCGCCAGATCGACCTGCAGCTGGGCTACGCGATCGAGGAGGGCAAGTACAAGGGCCTGTCGTTCCTGTTCCAGGTGAACAACCTGAACAACTCGCCGTACCAGACGCGCCAGGGCGACCCGTTCTCCGGCGGCTCGTACGCGCCTGAACGCTACACCACCTATGGCCGCCAGCTGCTGCTGGGCTTGAACTACAAGCTGTAAGGAGGGAAGGAGGTCAAGGGCTGGTTAAATCAGCTCTTGACCTTAGCCTATGAACTACGGGCATGCTCTACGCCATTCCAAGTAGTTGCGCGCAAAAACGTCAAATGCACTTTCCTCGCACTTTGGCGACAGCGATGAACGGCAGCGCCAGATATCCTGTGAGGAGAAACGTAGGCTGGCGCTTTAGTCCTTCTGAATGGAGACAGTCTGGCACCTTCGCTTCAATAAAAGCCGCAGTCATAATATCCTTATGGGCTGAACTGAATGCGGTGGCGCTTTGATAGTATGGCAGCGATGGAGTTTCGTTTTTTAACGTCTCAGCGACTGCTTTACTTATCGATGCATCGACATGCCCCAGCATCGGCTTCAATTGAACTTCGGATGTGACGGCATCGCTCAATGGATCGCGCGCGTTTTCGGCAGAAATGGCCGCTGTAGAAAACGTCAACATTCCCAGAAAGAGTAGTTTCACAACGTGCCTCCTCACCGAATAAATGCCGTCAGTAACCGGTGCTGCGGCCCGCAATCACGGGCAATTCATCATCGGTGGTGAGGGCCCAGATCAGGCGCGCGATGGTCTCGGAGGCGATCACGGTGTGATGGTTTTCCCTGGCCAGCAGCTTTTCGCGCAGTTCACGGCGCACGGCGGGGATGCCGGTCAGGTCGAACAGCACGTCCACGCCGTCGCCCATTGCCACGATTTCGTCGAGGGACGACAGCCGCAAGCCGGCATCGATGGCCAGTTGCCGGCCCGGTGTGTCGCCGGATTCCGCGACGGCGACCAGGGTGACGCCGTGCTCGCGACGTTTCAGGATATTGCGCAGGAATGCCGAGCCTATGCGGCCCAGCCCGATAACGGCGATTTTTTGATTTTCCATTTTCGTCCTCGTTAGCTTTGGGTGGGTTCAGGATAGCAGCTTGCCCACCTGCAAAACTCACAAATTCTCACCCCGGCTCCGCACTTCGAACCACGCCGCGCGCGATTGAAACCGGCCCCGGTTTCGGCGGGGGCGCGTTACACTGCATCTCCACCTAAGCGAAATGGAGCTGGACATGCAAAAAAGCGAGACCAGCTGCAAGCCGCCCGCAGTGGTGGGCGTGGTGACTGCCCGCATGATAGCGGCGCTGGCTGGCCGCGCGATCGACGTCGTCGTCATTGGCGCCTCGGCTGGCGGCGTGGCTGCGCTGTTGCACGTGCTGACCGGTTTGCCGGCGGATTACCAGCACGCCATCGTGGTGGTGATGCACATCCCGGCAGGCCGCAAGAGCCAGTTGGCCGATGTCTTCCAGCGCCGCATGCAATTTCCGGTGCGCGAAGCCTGCGACAAGGAGCAGGTGCTGTCCGGGACATTGTATTTTGCCGGTTCGGGACATCATCTCCTGGTCGACAGCGACCGTCATTTTTCCCTGAGCAGTGCTGCCCCGGTACATTTTTCCCGGCCCTCGATTGACTCCCTGATGTTATCAGCAGCGGCCGCTTACGGGCCGGCCCTGCTGGGGATCGTCCTGACCGGCGCCAACCGCGACGGCGCCACCGGCCTGGCCGCGATTGGCGCAGCCGGCGGCCTGACAGTGGTGCAGGAGCCGGACGAAGCCGAGCAGTCCGCCATGCCGCTTGAAGCGATCGCCCGCCGCGCCCCCGACCTCATCCTCTCCCTGGCCGACATCCACGCCCTGCTGCTGATGCTGCCGCCGGCGTGATCTGTCTCGCCCAAACGGGTTTTACGCCGCGAAAAGGCGTGCTCGTCGCATTGGCTAACTGACAAACAAGTCAACGGCTAAGCTACCAGCACGATCACTTTTATGGAGTCCAGGTCTCATGCGTAAATTCCTTCCCGTTGCAGTCATGATCCTCAGTGCGATCACCTTCACCACCGCACGTGCGCAAGAACCGGCGCGGCCGTTAAGCGCAGCCGACAAGGCCGCCGCCGTCGAGCTGTTGGCACAACGCCTGTCCGGCAAATACATTTACGCTGACGAAGGCAACAAGATGGCTGCCGCTGTCCGCGACCATCTGCGCAAGGGCGACTACGAGAAGGTGGCGACGGACGCAGAATTCGCAGACTTGTTGACGGCGCATATCCAGGCCGCCCACCCCGACAAACACCTGAGCATCCGCCATGTTCCCAACGCGCTGCCGGACCGGCCTCGTCCTTCTGCCAGCCAGGGCATGCCTGCCGAGATGCGGCAGCGTATGACCGAAGTGGGCAAGTACTTGAACTTCTCGTTTGAAAAGGTGGAGCGCCTGCAGGGGAATATCATGTACCTCAAGCTCGACGGCTTCTTTGAAGCCGATATCGCCAGGGCAGCCGGGACGGCCGCCATGAATCTGGCCGCCAACGGCAGCGCGATGATTATCGATCTGCGCGACAACCACGGCGGCGATCCGCGCATGGTGGCGCATCTGGCCAGTTACCTGCTTGGCGATCAGAAGGTCCACCTGTCGGATATCTACTGGCGGGCGGACAATGAAACCAATTCTTTCTGGAGCGATCCCGCCGTGCCGGGCGCGCGCTTTGGCGCAGACAAGCCGGTGTATGTGCTGACCAGCGGCGAAACGTTTTCCGCAGCCGAAGATTTTACCTACAACCTGCAGGCGATCAAGCGCATCACGGTGGTTGGTGAAAAAACCGGCGGCGGTGCGCACCCGATCCAGCCGTTCCGCATCGACCCGAACTTAATCGCCGTCATCCCGGTGGGACGCTCGATTAATCCGATCACAAAAGGCGATTGGGAGGGGAGCGGTGTAAAGCCCGATGTCGCCATCGCCGCCGACAAGGCCCTGGCCAAAGCCAATGCCTTGGCCCTGCGTCAAGTGCTGCCGGGCGTGGACAATCCCCATGAGCGAGCCGCCCTCGAGAAAAAACTCGCCGAGCTGGAAGCGGCGTTATAAAAGCGCCTGGCGCGAGCCGGCTTCCTCGCGCATCGTTCGCAGCCACGGCCAGCGAGACTGGTACGACGCCGCCTTCGCCTCGAACAGTGCCGCATGCGGTGTCAACGAGTTCATGGAGAGAATACCGTCGTACAGCGGTTGCAGTCCGTGCGGAGCATGGATTGCAACCGGGTTTATGCCTACACAAGTGGCCGGGATGAGAAACCGGTCAATTCCATCACGCGCATTCTGAAGTGGCGGATATGGATGACCAAAGTATGACTCATACCATGTGTGTACCCGGGCTTGGTTGGAAGCTTCGATGGGAACGCTCAAGTCGCTCAGCACCTCATCAACGCGCTGCTGCACGCGCCGTTCAGCTTCTTCGCTCAGGTCGCTATCGTCGAAATAAAATAGATCATAGTCTTTGATATCCGCATCGGGAGCGCGTCCAGTTTGTAAATTCCAGACCGTCTGGAACAAGCAGCCAGCGACTAGCCAACCGTCAGGAAGTGCCAAGGCATCCCAGCGCTCAAGGATTGCGCGGTTGTTATCGTTGGCAAGTATGTCAGAGCGAAATTTTTCTTGCATAGATGTAGGCTTTTACAGCCTCAGCGCGAGCGGGCTTCTTCGCGGCGCTGGATCAGGTAGGTTTTCAGGTCGTCGAAGGAGATGTTGCCGCGCTGGGCGGTGTCGATATGGTCGAAGTTCTTGTCGACGAAGCCGAGACCGGCCTTGCGCGCTTCGTCGCGGCTCAGGGTGCCGTTGCCGTCCTGGTCGGCGTCGTCAAAACGTTTCTTTAATTTTTGCATGGCCTGGTAGCGCAGCAGCACCGGGCCGGACGAGTAGTCGCGCAGCGGCTTGCGCAGCGCCGGCGGCAGGTAGGGTTCGGGATAGGCCGGGGCCGAGCGCACCGCTGGCGACGCGGCGGCTTCCGTGGACGGCGTCTGGGCGCCGGCGTGCGACACGGCCGCTGTGGCGGCCAACATGGCTAATTGTAAAAGCTTCATGATTGTCTCCCCCGCATCTGCAGATGCTTGGCTTAGTGTGACACTGTGACGCTGTTCAGGAAATTAATCAAATCTGTTTGCTGTACGCGGCGCGCGCTGTCGTCTAGATACGTCATGTGGCCGCTTGCATAATATTTAAGCACTATGGACTGGCTTTCACCCAGCCGCGCCAGATCCAGCCCGGTCTGGTGGAACGGCGTCGCCAGGTCATGGTAGCCGCTGGCGGCCATGATCTTCATGGCCGGATTCAGCGTCAGGGCCGCCGCCAGGTCCGGTATGGTGTCCGGCAGCTGCTTGCCGTCGTGGCTGAAGTTCCAGCGATTGACGATGTCGATGAACGGCGCGTACGCCGATCCCGCACTGTAGTGCAGCTCCTCCGCCATGTAGCTGACGATGCTGCTCGAGAAGTTGGCGTTGACCACGGTCAGCGACGGATCGCCGTCGCGCGCCAAGGCGCTGCCGGCGGCGGTGATGACGCGCGCATCGTAGCGGCCCAATAACTGTCCGGCCACGGCGTTCCGCTGGTAGTAGCCCGGCTGCATGTCGAAATTCTGCTGCCACACCAGCGTGCTCATGCCGGTCAGATCGGATAGCTGGCCCAGTACGGCGGGCGGCGGCGCTACCTTGCTGGTCAGGTAAGCCGCAATCGCGGTGCGGTAGCCGCCGGCGGCGAAGCTGCGCACCGTCTCCACCGGCACCGCCGTCGCGCGGCCGTGGTAGGCGCTGGTGAGGGCGTAGGTCGGGATGTAGCCCTCGCAGCTGATGGTGTCGGGATCGAGCACGCCGCAGTTGCTGTTGTAGTCCATGATGGCCGACAGCAGCACCAGCCCGTCGATCTGCACGCCGGCCGTTTCCAGCAGGTTGGCCAGCACCGCCGTGCGCGGCGCGCCGTAGGATTCTCCGAACAGGAATTTGGGCGAGGCTTCGCGCTTGTTGACCGCAATGTAGCGCCGCACAAAATCGCGGAAGGCGGCAGCATCCTTGTCGACGCCCCAGAAGTCGGCGTTGGTGTTGGGGGCGATGGCTTGCGAGTAGCCGGTGCCCACCGCGTCGACGAAGACAAGGTCGGAAGTGGCGAGCAGGGTTTCCTGGTTGTCGACCAGCTGTACCGGCGGGATGCTGGCATTGGGGATGGTGCTGACCAGCCGCCGTGGCCCGAACGAGCCAAGATGCAGATAGGTCGACGCCGAACCGGGACCGCCGTTGTAGAAGAAGATGACCGGCCGCCTGGCGGTATCCGCACCGGCCACGGTATAGGCCACGTAGAAGAAGGACACGCTGGCCTGGCCGGTCTTGAGGTCGGCGGCGGTCAGGTGGCCGGTGGTGGCGGTGTAGTTGAATTGCTGGCCATTGAGCTGGATATGGCTGGCGATGACGGCGGCGTTTTCATTCGGCGCCGTCAGCGAGGCGGTGGCGGCGCTGGAGTAGACGGTGCTGTCGGCGAAGGCGCCCGGCACCGGCGGCGTGATGACTGGTGGCGTGGTGTTGGTGGCGTCGTTGCTGCCGCCCCCGCCGCCGCCGCACGCAGCAAGGGTCGCGGCGAACATGGTTGCCGTCGCGGGTCGCCGCCATTGCAATCTTGTGCAAAACGCCACGATACCTCCCGTCGGGATATATCGTGCATGATACGCCCAAATCGGGCTTTATTTGTGCCAGAAATCCTTGTGCGCCACGCGCGCTTCGTCTTCGCGCAATGGGCCTATGACCTCGGTCGGGCGCTGGCCGGCGGCGAACACGGTGCGGCATGGCAGCGACAAGGTTGGATTTTCAGGATCGCTGCCGGTCAGTTCCAGCAGGCTGGCTTCCGACATGGCATACACCACGCGGCCGACGCCGCTCCAATAGGTGCCGCCGCTGCACATGGCGCATGGTTCGGCGTTGGCGTACAGCGTGGCGGTGGCCAGTTGCTGAGGGCTGTACTTCTGCGAGGCGAGACGCAGCGCGTTCATCTCCGCGTGCGCGGTGCGGTCGCTGCTGGATGCGTTCATCGCTTCCGAGATCACCGTGCCGTCGGCTGCGACAACCATCGCGGCGAACGGGTGATGGCCTTCATCGCGCGAGCGCTGCGCCAGCGCCAGTACGCGGGTGAGGAATTCGTGGTCCTGCGGTGTTGCACTCATCTGATTACTCCATATTGCAGGTCTTGCTGCTTCAAATAACTGCGGTAGGCCAGCGACATGCGGTCGCACAGCACTGACACTTCGGCGCCCGGTGTCAGCGGCAACCGCGCCGGATGCTGGCTTTCCAGGATCGGTTTATCTTGCATGAAGATCGTGTCCTGAAACTCGCGCATCGACTCGTAGCTTGAGACGAAGTCGTTGAGCGCCATGATGATCCACACGCGCGTGCTGGTTTCGGTCAGCGGCTGCGAGAACAGCGCTATCGCCTCGCGGATCGCGCCCGGAGGATGCTTGGTCAGGATGGTGGTCAGCGGACGCACCACGCGGTAGGTGTATTCGATATCGCTGCCGCCGGATGCCGAACGGCTGGCCTGCGGCTGCCATGCATAGCACTGTTTGGCCCACACGCCGCTGCCGTATTCGGGATCATCAAACGATTCCACCGTGTAGTCGGGCACCGTGGGCTGCTCCTTGTCGCCAAGGATGCCCTCATGCACAAAGGCGAAGTGCGCCATGTCGAGGAAATTTTCAACGATGCGCGGCGCGCTCGATTGCACGTCGTAGTGGCCGCACCAGACCTTGCGCAGCTTATCGTCTGCAAATTCGGGAAACGCCGGAGGACCGGCATGCGCCGGCGTGCCAAGGCACACCCACGCCATGCCGTACTGCTCCTGCACATGATAGGTCGCCACCTGCGCCTTCAGCGGCGCTTGCGGCAAGGCCGGGATGTGGATGCACCGGCCCTCCTTGCCGAAGCTCCAGCCGTGGTAAGGACAGCGCAGCGTGTCGTCGTGCAGAGTGCCCATCGACAGCCGCGTGCCGCGATGCGGACAGCGGTCTTCCCACGCATGCAGCTCGCCGCCGCTGTCGCGCCACAGCACCACCCGCGTCTCCAGCAGGTCGGTGGCCAGCATGGCGCCGGCCGCGACCTGGTTGGAGAGCGCGACCGGGTGCCAGTCGTTGTACAGGACTGGATCCATGCTTACTTCGGAATCGTGCCTTCCACGCCTTGCACGTAGAAGTTAATCGACAGCAGGTCCTTTTCAGGCATCTTCACACCGGCAGCCACCTTGATGGCGCCCGATTGATCCTTGATCGGACCGGTGAACGGATCGAAAGTGCCGGCGGTCAGCGCAGCCTTTTTCTCCTCGAAGATTTTTGCCGCGTCGGCCGGCACCACGGCGTTCAGCTTGGACATCTTGACCATGCCTTCTTTCAGGCCGCCGCGATATTGCTCGGTCTTCCAGGTGCCGGCCAGCACCGCCTTGGCGGTGTTGATGTAGTAGCCCGACCAGTCATTGGTGGCGGCGGTCAGGTGCGCTTTCGGCGCGAACTTGACCATGTCCGAATCCCAGCCGAAGGCATACACGCCTTTTTCCTGCGCCACTTGCAGCGTGGCCGGCGAATCGGTGTTCTGCGCCATCACATCCGCGCCTTGCGCCACCAGCGTTTCCGCAGCCTGGCGTTCCTTCGCCGGGTCGTACCACGAGTTCACCCAGATCACTTTGGTCTTGATCTTTGGATTCACGCTTTGCGCGCCGAGTGTGAAGGCGTTGATGTTGCGGATCACCTCAGGCACAGGGAACGAGGCGATGAAACCGAGCGTGTTCGACTTGGTCATCTTGCCGGCCAAAATACCGTCCAGGTAAGCGCCTTCGTACAAGCGCGATTCGTAGGTGCCGAAGTTCTTGCCGCTCTTGAAACCGGTGGCGTGCAGGAAGGTCACGCCGGGCGTGGTCTTGGCGACTTTCTCGGTCGCGTTCATGTAGCCGAACGAGGTGGTGAAAATCAGCTTGTTCCCTTCCGCTACCAGCTTGCGGATCACGCGCTCGGCGTCCGCGCCTTCCGGCACGTTTTCGACGTAGCTGGTTTTCACTTTCGCGCCCAGTTCTTTTTCCAGCGCCAGGCGGGCCTGGTCGTGGGCGTAGGTCCAGCCGGCGTCGCCGACCGGGCCGACGTAGACGAAGCCGATCTTCAACGGGTCTGCTGCAAACGAAGGTGCTGCGGCCAGCGCGGTGGCGGCGGCGATGGTAGCCAGTACTTTGCGACGATTCATCATGCGATTTCCTTTGCGGTGAGGAGCAGGTTAGAAGTGGTATTCAGCGCGTACCATCGGGGTCTTGGCGGTGGCGCCTGGATTGTTACGGTCCGGATTACCGAATTTGTTTTTCCAGTATTGGTACTCGACGCCGATCTTGAAGGTGTTCTTAGGCGTGCCTACCGCTTCGCTGATGTCGTACATGATCTGCGCGTCGATATTGGTCTCCGGCGCGGTGCCGCCGCCGAATTCATTGGTGCCCTTGGCGGTGATGAAGTTGGCGAAGCCGTTGAACTGCAGCGGGATGCCGCCGATGTTGAACGGAATGCCCCAGGCGCCGGTCAGCATGGCGTGGGTCTTGTAGGCGTAGCGCGGGGTGGCGGTCTTGGTGAAGGTGCTGTACGGCGCGTTCGATTCCCACAGCACCAGCAGGCTGACGTCGAGGAAGCCCGGCACGTCCAGCATCAGGGTCGGGCCGGCGACCACCATGCGCTTCTTGGAGTTGTAGCCGGCGTCAGTCTTGCTGTTGTAGTCGAAACCGACGGTGGCGCCGACGCCGCGCACCGGACCGAAGGCGTAGTTGTTGCCGGTGATTTTGCCGAAGTCCAGGGTGTTGCGGTACAGCGCATAGGCTTCGTGCGCGCCGCTGTTGGAGCCGGCCGCCGACGGATCCATCTCGGACGACATGAGCAGGTCGACGCTGAAGAAGTTCTTGCCGTACTTGTAGCCGGAGACGCTGCTCAGGTTGACGATGTTCTTGGTGATGTCATTCTTGTTGAACGGCTCGGCGAATTCAGTACCGTAGCGGTAGCTCAGCGAAGTATCGCTCCATTCGGCCGCTTGTGCGGTGCAAGTGGCGAGGAGGGCGAGGGCGGCGGTGCAGCGAACGATCTTAGACATACGAGCTCCATTCAAGTTGTTGTAGTGAGGTTTTGGAAAACACTTTTTTTGTATCCAATCGTTTTATCAATTGGATTCAATCCCGTCCAGTCCTAAAGCAATTAGCGGGCCAAGTGTTTCAGAATCCCGACAACGCTTCGGCCAGATTCACTTTTTTATCCTGCTCGGCCAGCCGCAAACGCATCTCGATTTCCAGCAGGTGGTGCTCGATCAAATGGGTGGCTTCCTTCACTTTTCCCTTCTCGATCAAGGTGGCCAGATCCTGGTGTTCATCGTTCTCGCACATGGTGCTGCCCGGCGCTTCGTACAGGGCGATGATGAGTGAGCAGCGCGATACCAGTTCCTCCATGAAGCGCTGCAGCACGTGGTTGCCGGCCAGTTCCGCCAGCAGCAGGTGGAACTCGCCGCCCAATCGTATCCAGCCGGCGCGGTCGCCGCTGCGGCGCGCCGCGTCTTCCGCCGCAAGTGCGGCACGGATTTGCTTGATCGATTCCGGCGTGGCGTGCTGGATCACCAGCGGCACGATTTCGCGCTCGATGGCGCGCCGCGCGGCGAAGATCTCGCGCGCTTCCTGCGGCGTGGGCGAGGCGATCACCGCGCCGCGATTGGGCCGCAGTTCGATAATGTGATCGTGCGCCAGCCGTTGCAGCGCCTTGCGCACGGTGGTGCGACTGACCTGATACAGCTCGCAGAAATCGGCTTCGCCCAGGTGGGTTCCGGGGGGGAGGCGATGGCTCATGACGGCGTTGACCACCGCCTTGTAGATGCGCATGTCGACGGCGGTGGTACCGCGTTTGACTGCTTGATCGGCTTTGCGCTTGTCGGGCATTGCGGGATTCTCCTTGTGAGTAACACCTCCTTGTTAAGCAGGAAGCGTGCTAACTCGTGTACAAACCGCATGCCCGAATTGTGTACGAAATTACTTTGTTTTTGGGATTTCCGCACGCTTTTAGGGCGCAGCGAGCCAAAACGGCGCGTTTTCCGGTGCGTAGATGTGGCATGCTACTTGCGTCTGAAGACCTATCCGATTTTGTATACGATGAAGGGACGACGCCGATGACTGAACCGCGCTTGCAGATGCTCGGCATCTCCAAGATCTATCCCTCGGTGGTGGCCAACGCCGACGTGAACCTGACTGTGATGCCGGGCGAGATCCACGCAGTGCTGGGCGAGAACGGCGCCGGCAAGAGTACGCTGATGAAGATCATCTACGGCGTGGTCAAGCCGGACCAGGGGCAGATCATGTGGGAAGGCCGCCAGGTCCATATCCACTCGCCGCATGATGCGCGCAAGCTGGGCATCGGCATGGTGTTCCAGCACTTCGCCCTGTTTGAAACGCTGACGGTGGCCGAGAACATCGCGCTGGCGCTGGACGACAAGGTGACGCCGGCCACGCTGGCGCCGCGCATCCGCGCCGTCTCCGAACAATATGGTCTTCCATTGGATCCGGCGCGTCTGGTGCACAGCATGTCGGTGGGCGAGCGCCAGCGCGTCGAGATTGTGCGCTGCCTGCTGCAATCGCCCAAGCTGCTGATCATGGACGAGCCGACCTCGGTGCTGACGCCGGACGCGGTGCTCAAGCTGTTCGAGTCGCTGCGCCGGCTGGCGGCGGAAGGCGTCAGCATCCTGTACATCAGCCACAAGCTCGACGAGATACAAGCGCTGTGCGACAAGGCCACGGTGCTGCGCGGCGGGCGCGTGTCCGGCACCGCGTTGCCGAAGCAGGAGAGCGCCAAGTCGCTGGCGGAGTTGATGATCGGCCGCGAACTGCCGGTGTGCGTGCACCAGCCGCGCGAGCCGGGCGAGGTGCTGCTGTCGCTCGACAAGCTGAATGTGCAAAGCGACGATCCGTTTGGCACGCACTTGAAGGATATCTGCCTGTCGCTGCGCAGCGGCGAGATTGTCGGCATCGCCGGCATTTCCGGCAACGGCCAGCAGGAGCTGTTAAAGGTGATCTCGGGCGAGCGCACGCTGGGCCTGCGCGAAGGCACGCTGCGCTTGTGCGGGCAGGAGGTGGGTGTGCTCGATGCGGCGCAGCGCCGCCAGCTTGGCCTCGGTTTCGTGCCGGAAGAGCGGCTTGGGCGCGGTGCGGTGCCGGATCTGTCGCTGGCCGATAACGCGCTGTTGACCGGCTACCTGCCGGCAGCCAATACTGGCATGGTGCGCAAGGGCTTGATCCAGCGCGGCGCGGTGCGCGCCTTTGCGCAGAAGGTGATCGAGCGCTTCAAGGTCAAATGTGGAGGCGAGCAGTCGGCGGCGGCCTCGCTCTCGGGCGGCAATCTGCAAAAGTACATCGTCGGCCGCGAGATCATGCTGGCGCCGAAGGTGATGGTGTTCGCCCAGCCTACGTGGGGCGTGGACATCGGCGCGGCGATGCTGATCCGCCAGGCCATCATCGACATGCGCGACCAGGGCGTGGCGGTGCTGGTGCTGTCCGAGGAGCTCGATGAATTGTTCATGATGAGCGATCGTATCGCCGTGCTGGCAGACGGCCGCCTGTCGCAGGCGGTGCCGGCGCATGCCACCAGTATCAACCAGATCGGCGTGTGGATGAGCGGCGATTTCACTTATTCCACCCAACCGCACGGAGCGACAGAATATGTCCCGGCTTGAACGACGTCCCGAACCCTCGCGCCGCATGATGCTGGCCTCGCCCGTGATCGCGGCGCTGGCGATGCTGCTGACCGGCTCCATGCTGTTCTTCTTCATTGGCCAGGAACCGCTGCATGCGTTCTACATCTACTTCGTCAAGCCGTGGACCACGGCGTACGGCGTGGGTGAGCTGCTGCTCAAGGCCACGCCGCTGATCCTGTGCGGCGTGGGCTTGGCGATCGGCTTCCGCGCCAACGTCAACAACATCGGCGCCGACGGTCAGCTGACGGTGGGCGCGATTGCGGCCGGGGCGGTGGCGCTGTATTTCGACGAGGTGCAAGCGTGGTGGGTGCTGCCTTTGATGTTGCTGGCCGGTGCGCTTGGCGGCATGCTGTGGGCGGCGATACCGGCGGTGCTGCGCACGCGCTTCAACACCAGCGAAATCCTGGTCAGCCTGATGCTGGTGTACGTGGCGTATCACCTGCTCAGCTACCTGGTGCACGGGCCGATGCGCGATCCGGCCGGCTTCAACTTCCCGCAATCGAAAATGTTCAGCGAGTCGGCCACCTTGCCGCTGCTGGTGGAAGGCTTGCGCGTGAACGCGGCCTTCATCCTGTCGCTGCTGACGGCCGGCGCGGCGTGGTTTTTCTGCAAGCACACCTTTGCCGGCTACCGCATGCAGGTCAGCGGCATGGCGCCGGCTGCCGCGCTGTACGCCGGCTTCAGCGAGCCGCGCAATGTGTGGCTGGCCTTCATGGTGAGCGGTGCGCTGTCCGGTATCGCCGGTGTGGGTGAGGTGGCGGGGCCGCTGGGGCAGTTGCAGCCGTCGGTGTCGCCGGGCTATGGCTTTGCCGCCATCATCGTGGCGTATGTGGGACGCCTGCATCCGCTGGGCGTGGTGCTGTCGGCGATCCTGATGTCGCTGCTTTACATTGGCGGCGAGACCGCGCAGATCGAACTGCAGGCGCCGTCCGCCATCACCGGCATCTTCCAGGGACTGCTGCTGTTTTACCTGCTGGCCGCCGACCTGTTCATCCACTATCGCATCAAACCGCACAAGCGCGAGGTATATGCATGATGACTTCTGATTTGTTGATCGCCTTCCTCGCCAGCACCGCCGGCGCGGCCACGCCGCTGGTGGTGGCGTCGATGGGCGAGCTGGTGACCGAGCGCTCCGGCGTGCTCAATCTTGGGCTGGAAGGGATGATGCTGGTGGGGGCGGTGGTCGGCTTCGGCGTCACGCTCACCAGCGGCAGCATGACCATCGGCCTGCTGGCGGCAATGGCGGCGGGCATGCTGATGGCGATGGTGTTCGGCTTCCTGGTGCTGACGCTGCAGACCAATCAGGTGGCCACCGGTCTGGCGCTGACCTTGTTCGGCATTGGCGTCTCGGCCTTCATTGGCCGCAGCTACGTGGGGCAGACGGTGGAGCGCATGCCGATCCTGTGGGGCTTCGACGGCATGGAGTACTTCTCGATTGTGCTGGTGCTGCTGGTGGGCTGGATGCTGGCGCACACGCGCCTTGGCCTGATCATCCGCGCGGTTGGTGAGTCGCCGCATAGCGCGCACGCCATCGGCTTCCCGGTGATCGGCCTGCGCTACGGCACGGTGTTGTTCGGCGGCGCGATGGCGGGCCTGGGTGGCGCTTACCTGTCGCTGGCGCTGACGCCGATGTGGGTCGAAGGCATGACGGCGGGACGCGGCTGGATCGCGCTGGCGCAAGTGGTGTTCGCGACGTGGAAGCCGCGCGGCGTTTTGGTCGGCGCGTATTTGTTCGGCGGCGTGACGGTGCTGCAGTTCCACGGGCAGGGCATGGGGCTGGCGATACCGTCGGAGTTTTTGTCGATGCTGCCCTACATCGCGACCATCGTGGTGCTGGTGCTGATCTGCCGGAATCCGCAGACAATCTTGTTGAATAAACCAATGTCGCTGGGGCAGAACTTCAAGCCAGACTAGATGCCTGTTGTATTTGTTTGAAAAATTTGCAGCATTGCGACAATTGGAGATTTTCTAGTACTGTAAATACTTCTATTCTAGTGCCACAGGCCGTACGTGCCTGTGGCGCCCCCCAGACCCCGGTTCGCCCCCTACAGCAAGCACAGTAAAGGAGCGGTCATGCGAGTCAATTCCCCAGTTACGCAAAATGAATACGTCATGGAGGATGGGCGCACCATCGTCTCCAGCACCGATTTGCAAGGCAATATCAACTATGCCAATCCTTACTTCATTGAAGTAAGCGGCTTTACGGAAGAGGAGTTGATCGGCGCACCGCAAAATATCGTGCGCCATCCCGACATGCCGGTGGAAGCCTTTGCTGACCTGTGGAGCACTATCAAGAGCGGCACGCCGTGGACCGGCCTGGTGAAAAACCGCTGCAAGAACGGCGATTTCTACTGGGTGCTGGCCAACGTCACGCCGGTGATCGAGAACGGCAAGCCGGTCGGCTACCTGTCGGTGCGCACCAAGCCCTCGCGCGAGCAGGTACGCGCGGTCGATGCGGTGTATCGTGAATTCAAGGCTGGCAATCCGCGCCAACTGCGGATCGTGAATGGCCGCGCGGTATCGACCGGCATTGCGGCGCGCCTTCGCGGGATGATGCGCTTGACGCTGCCGACCCAGATTGCGATTGCCACGTCGGTGCTGGCGGGCGTGCTGGCGATTCTGGCTCTGACCTTGCTGTTCGCCGATAGCGCCACGGTGGCCGACGCGCACGGCTGGCTGGCCGGCGCCTCCATCGTGGCACTGGCAGGCATGCTGCTGTTTGGCCGCAATCTGTACGTGAACGTGGCGCTGCCGCTGAGGCAAGCCACCAAGGCCGCGCGCATGATGGCCGGCGGCGACCTGACATCGTCGATTGAAATCGATCGCGACGATGAAGTGGGCCAGTTGCTGGCGGCGCTGCGCCAGACCAATATCAACCTGCACAGCATCATCGGCGATGTGCGCGCCAACTTCGATGAGATTTCGGTGGCCACCGATGAAATCGCGGACGGCAATATGGATTTGTCGGGCCGCACCGAATCGCAGGCCTCCAGCCTGCAGCAGACCGCGTCCAGCATGGAGCAATTGACGGCCACGGTGCAGCAGAGCGCTTCCAACGTGGCCAGCGCCAACCAGCTGGCCGAGCGCGCGCGCGAAGTGGCGACGCAAGGCGGCAGCATCGTCTCGCAGGTGGTGACGACGATGGGCGATATCAGCGCATCGTCCAACAAGATCCTCGACATCATTGGCCTGATCGACGGCATCGCCTTCCAGACCAATATCCTGGCGCTCAACGCGGCGGTGGAAGCGGCGCGCGCCGGTGAGCAGGGACGCGGCTTCGCCGTGGTGGCCAGCGAAGTGCGCGGACTGGCGCAGCGCTCGGCCACGGCGGCCAAGGAAATCAAGGAGCTGATCGACACCTCGATCCAAAAGGTGCAAGCCGGTACCACGCTGACTAATAATGCCGGCCAGACCATGAGCGAGGTGATTGAATCGGTGTCCCGCGTATCGAGGGTGATGGGCGAGATATCCAACTCCACGCGCGAGCAGAGCGACGGCATCGGCCAGGTGAACCAGGCGGTGATCAAGATGGACGATATCACGCAGCAGAACGCGGCGCTGGTGGAGCAGGCGGCAGCGGCCGCCGGCAATCTGGCGCAGCAGACGCGCTGCGTGTCGCAGGCGATGGCGGTGTTTAAGCTGCAGCATGGCGGCGCGCTGACGAAGCGCCCGGCGCCGCCGGCGGCCGGCAAGCCGCGCCTGCAGCTGCACGGCTGACCGCCGATACCATGTACCATGTCGCTTTCGACAAGCGATGTGGCACATGAAGATTACGCTGGCAGGGCAGGGATGGAGTTTTGACGCCGAGGCGCCGGACACGGTGCTGCAAGCGGCCGAGCGGGCCGGCGTGATCCTGCCCAGCTCCTGCCGCAACGGCACTTGCCGCACCTGCATCTGTCAGTCCACCAGCGGCACGGTGCGCTACAAGATCGACTGGCCGGGCCTCAGCCCCGATGAAAAGCGTGAGGGCTACATCCTGCCTTGCGTGGCCATCGCCACTTCCGACCTGGTGATCGAGGCCCCCGCTGCGCGCTTGCGGTAGGCGCCGGGACCGACGCCGTACCGGCGCTTGAAGGCGCGGTTGAAGGCGGCCTCGGACTGGTAGCCGACCGCTTCGCCGACCTCGCCGGCGGCGCGGCCTTCATCCAGCAGACGCGCCGCTTGCGCCATGCGCAGCTGGGTCAGCACGTCGGCCGGCGTGGCGTTGGCCGCCTGCTTGAACAGGCGCGCAAAGGTGGCGCGCGACATGTGGCAGGCTTCCGCCAGATCTTCCAGCGTCCACGGCTTTTCCGGCTGCGCCAGCATGCCGTTGAGAGCCGCTTGCAGGCGACGCTCGGCCAGCACGCCGAACAAGCCCGGCGCCACCTGCGCCTGCTCCAGCCAGGTGCGCATCAGCAGCGCGAACAAGGCCGAGGCCAGCTGACGGACGATGGCTTGCGCGCCGCCGCGCGGCGTTTCCGCTTCTTCCTGCAGCATGCGCATCAGGTGGCGCAGGCTTTGTGCGTCCGGCCGGCCTGCGGTGCGCACCACCAGCATGGGCGGCAGCGCGGCCAGCAGGCCGGCGTCGCCATCGCTATCGAAATGGAATTCGCCGCACAGGATATCGGTCTGCGGGCCGTCGCCGTCGTTGCGCTCGAAGCGCAGCAGGCCCGGCTCGCCGTGCAGCGGTGTGGCCTTGGCCGGATCGCCGATGTGCAGCCGGTGGGCGTCGCCGTGCGGGAAGACGATGATGTCGCCGGCTTGCAGCGCCAGGTCGCCGCACCGCGCTTCGCCGCGCACGATCAGGTGGTAGGGGGCGACGCCGCGCGGCGTGCCGTCATGGTCCAGTACCCACGGCGCGCCAAAGCGGCAACGCACGTCGAGCGCGGTGCGCACGGGGTAGAGGGAGAGCAGGTGGCTGAGGGAATCCATAACATGCAGATGAGACGATAGAGCAAATTATAGAGCATTCTGAGCATTCATCATCGCAGACTGCGGGCCTAAACTGTGTTCCATACCAACTCACCCTGAAAGGAAACAGATCATGTCCCGCTTGTTCACCCAACCCGTTTCGGAAGCCACTGGCCACGCCGCCCAACTGTTCACCGCCATCAAAGGCGCGATCGGCATGGTGCCGAATGCCTACCTCGGCATCGGCAACAACAGCCCGGTGGCGCTGGAAGCCGCCCTTAACCTGGACGGCGCGCTGCGTAAAAGCAGCCTGAGCGCAAAAGAAGTCGAAGTGATTAAACTGGCCGTCAGCCAGGAAGCCGGTTGCGACTACTGCCTCGCCGCGCACACGCTGATGGGCGGTAAAGCCGGCCTCAGCAAGGACACCATCAAGGGCGTGCGCCACAACCAGCCGGCCGGCGATGCACGCATCGATGCGCTGGCGAGCTTTGTCCACGCACTGGTCAGCACCAGCGGCGATGTGCCGGCCGAGGTGGTGCTGGCGGTGAAACAAGCGGGCTACAGCGACGCGCAAATCGTCGACACCCTGCTGGCGGTGGCGTCGATCACCTTCACCAACCTGTTCAACCGGGTGAACGTGACCAAGCTGGACTTCCCGGCAGCCGACTAATCGCGCTTGCGCAGGCGCTGCAGCAGCGCCTCGGTGGTGTCGCTCAACGGCACCCCGTGGCGCCGCAGCAGCTGGATGTTGAGCACCATGTTCTCCAGCACCAGCTTGGCCGCCACAGCCAGCAGCGTCAGGTGCTTGTCTTCGTCGCTGAAGGTCTCCATCGCGTCGGCCATTTCGCACAGATGGTTGGAGATCAGTCCGCGCAACTCGTGTTCGTCGAACGGCAGGTCGGCAAAATCGATCGGATCTTCCTTCTCTACTTCCTGCATCAGCAGTTCCAACTCTTGCGGCGTAATCGACATGCAGCGCTCCGGTGATTGCGACGATTTCATTTTAGCCCTAATCGGCATAGAATCGTCCAGATGGCAAAACTGATATTTACCCAACAGCTGGGCCGCTTCATGACCGTGCCGCAGGTGGACACCACTGCGGCCGATCTGCGCAGCGCGCTCGACACCTGTTTTGCCGATCATCCACGGCTGCGCGGCTACGTGCTCGACGAGCAGGGCGGCCTGCGCGAGAACGTGGTGATCTTCATCGACGGCCAGCGTGCGCGCGACCCCAAGCGGCTGGACGACGCGCTGACCCCTTCATCCCAAGTCCATATTCTGCAAGCACTGTCAGGAGGCTGATATGTCCGATCGCGCCTACATCGCGACCCGCAAAGGATTGTTCGAAGTCTATCGCACGCATGAGGCGTGGCTGCTGGACCAGCAGCACTTCCTCGGCGATCCGGTGTCGATGGTGTTGCCGGACCGGCGCGACGGCACGCTGTACGCGGCGCTCAACCTCGGCCACTTCGGCGCCAAGCTGCATCGGCGCGATCCGGGCAGCAGCGACTGGACCGAGGTGGCGGCGCCGGCCTTCCCGGCCAAGCCGGCCGACAGCGCCGATCCGGTGGAATGGACCGTCAAGCAAATCTGGTCGCTGGCGACGGGCGGACCGGACGAGCCGGGCGTGCTGTGGGCCGGCACCCTGCCGGGCGGCCTGTTCCGCTCGGCGGATCGCGGCGACAGCTGGCAGCTGGTGGAGAGGCTGTGGAACGTGCCCGAGCGTGCGCAGTGGATGGGCGGCGGCTACGATGTGCCGGGCATCCACAGCATCTGCGTCGATCCGCGCGACAGCCAGTCGGTGCTGGTCGGCATCTCCTGTGGCGGCGCCTGGCTGACCGAAGATGGCGGCGCCAGCTGGGCCCTGCGCGCCAAGGGCATGAAGGCCAACTACATGCCGCCCGAGCTGGTGGACACCCAGCAGATACAGGATCCGCACCGCATCGTGCGCTGCGCGGGCCAGCCGGACAAGCTGTGGTGCCAGCATCACAACGGCATCTGGCGCAGCGTCGACAATGGCGCCAACTGGACCGAGGTCAAGCCGGCGGCGCCGGTATCCAACTTCGGCTTCGTCACGGCGGTGCACCCGCAGGATGGCGAGACGGCGTGGTTCGTGCCGGCCGAGGCCGACAGCAAGCGGATTCCGCCGCAAGCCTCGCTGGCGGTCACCCGCACCACCGACGGCGGCCAGCACTTCACCGCCTGGCGCGGCGGCCTGCCGCACCAGCACTGTTACGACCTGGTGTATCGCCACGGGCTGGCGGTTAGCGACTGCGGCCAGATCCTGCTGATGGGCTCGACCACCGGCGGGGCCTGGCTGTCGGAAGACGGCGGCGGCCAATGGCAAACCATTTCAACAACCTTGCCGCCGATATACGCCGTGGCGTTCGCTTAATTTATAGAAAGCCCGCTACCCAAAGGACGGCGATAAGAGCGATCGTGATCTTGACGCTGAGGGGCACCTTGAATTTCCGCTTCGGTGTTTTCATCGCTGCGAGGTATTTTTCAACCACGACGGACTTGATTGGGGAGGGCCAGGTAAAAGATCTGTCGTCGAAAGACAGTGGTGGCCATTGCTCGAACGGATGTGCGTCCGCATCGAACTCCAACTCGCTTTCCGAATAGAGCTCCCGAATTGTCTTGGCCAGCCCTTCATTGCCAGTGATGGTTTCATCATCGACATCAACATAGAAGTGCCCACCCGATTCCTTTGCCATGATCGCCAGGGTGAGTGCTTGCGCGTAATAGGCGGCGCGCGATCTGCCGGAAGCCGTTCGGGTGCTGACGATGGCAGTGCATTTCCTTGCGATTTTAGGTGGCCATCCGTCTTCGCGAGTTGCGTTCTTCTCCCTCATCGATACTTCGTATTCGAAGGCCACCAGCAACGGCGTGTCAGGGCTGACGCGCTTTAATTGCGCGGGGGTTTGATCAAGCCGGACGTAAAGGCAGCTACCCGATGGCGTCTCCAGCAGATTTGTTTCTGGCTGAAACTGCACCTGAAAATCCAGCGCGCGAAAGCATTGGATAACCCTGGCTTGTAAGTCCTCAATATTTGTGCCGAGGAAGGCGTGGACACAGATGCTCATTTAGTTGCCTATTGGAATTGGATAGTGCATTTTGCCACACGCCGCGCGACTACGGCGTCGCCACGATAGTTGCCCTAGGGACCTGGGGGCGGTTCCGGAAGTACTCCGTTTTTCGTGTTGGTGCACCGACCTTGTCGTACGCAACATCGGCTGGGCATCGGACGGCTTCCGCCCCGTTGCGGACCTTCGCGGAATTGAGAGGCGTGCCATATTGATTCATCGGGTGCCGTAGTGGATATTAATCTCGTCACGAAGTGTAATTTCGCCACGATCTTTTGCTTTAGTGACTGTGTCTAATAAGTCTACGGTTTCACCGCGACAACTTTTAACCGTAATGCCAGGTGTTCTTTCATCGCTAATTCTGAAAATTGGGAATCGTACCTGCGGATCTTCGGCGTCATACCATTCTTTGATAAAAGTAGACGTCTCTCTACAATAGTCAAATCGTGCATACCCGTGCTCTGCCATTAGCAGAATTCTCCCTCGCCGGTCAAAGATTATGACTGCGGTACCCGGCCAACCACTGTTTGACAACCCAACAAATGCCCCACCATCTGGCGATGAAAAAAAGGCATCAAATGCGACGTCATTCAACTGAAGCAGTAGTTTTCCCTTCTCATAGACCCTTAGCTTAAACTCAGGATCCATCGGATCTTTTATGGAATTGAACGACTGCTTGATTTGAATATCGCCGAAAGAAAACGTCTTTTCTTGCTTCCACCGCCTCGGGGATGGCATGTCCGCAGATACGTACGTTGAAAACACTATGCAGTAGACAAAAAACGCAAAACGAAGCATCAAGTTTTACCTTCCTGAAACCACTCGAATCGGATATGAGCCACAAAACCATTGAGACTGCTTTTGGCCGCACGCAGACTTAATGTAGCACGCCCCACGATTCGCATACACCACCGAACGGTGTCGCGAGATCGGAGAGAGCCTGTTGTACGGATATGACCAGGTCGTAATTCAACACCGCGTTTATGACCACCAAAATATAGCCGCTGTCGCCAGAAGCCGAAGCGTAAAACTGTATTCGGGAGTATTGCAATTCAATTGCACTTACAAGTTCGTCGGCTGGCGGCCAACTATCTAGGTCTACATTGAAATCAATGTCCACCGGGTTATTAAAATCAAACCCACTAGCATCCATTCTGCGGAGCACATCGCCGTCCGCATCATCCGGCCAAACTGATTTTAAATTTGAATCCATAGCTTTAAAAACTGAAGGTCTGTTGTTGGCCGCTACCTGCCTCGTTAGCGTAACTCCGGGACTAACTGCATTAGCCAAGTGCGCATTTGAGCAGCTGAACCTGGCCAATAGTCACATCCTAATTCGTGCACCGCACGGCACAACGCCTCATCGGAAGCCAAGTTCGATAACAGCCCTTCTATCCCCGTAGCCACTTGAGCCGAATCACTTGGATCCGATTCGCTTAAAAAGCGGCTAATGACATCCTGCCAGGTTGGGTCGTCCAGTTGCCAGTCTTGATGGAAATATCCACCAAAAAACTGGTGAAGCGCTTCATCGGGAATATTCATATCGTAATTTAGTGTCATCGACGAAGTAGTCTTGCTGGCGACGGCCGCTTCTGGCCGGTTTCGGTCATGTCACGCTGGACGAGATTCAAGCAAAGATTTAAAGAACCATAATGCGCTATTAATGTCGTCTTGGGTATCGCCATCCCAATCAGGTGTTTCCGCAAGTTCGTTCTTCAGCTTCTGAATTCTTCTTTCAATGTCTTGAAATTCTTCCTGCCCACACCCGGCCGCGATTGCCTGCCATTGGGCTTGCGGAATTGGTTCCCACGGCTTCAAACCTAGCTTAGCTTGTTCTAAAATCTTTTGTAAATTGCTCATTGAATATCTTCCGTTGAACGTCGGCTCCTGGCCGAAAATGGACTACGCGAAAAGGCGAGCAACATCATGTGCCATACCGTCTAGCTGTCCTGCCTCAAACATGATATTTACCCGCAGCTCAGAATCATAATCTTGACCTGCCAAAACCACTTTCATTTTAATGTGCCCGGTCTTATCGGCAGTAGCACTAAACTGTACACGACTCTCCAGGTCTCCCCATTTTTTCTCATCTTTCCAGCCCTCCCAGTCGCTGGCCATACTTTGAAACCACGTTTCAAGTGGAACAGCCATGAATGTCGATGAGGGAGCAGATCCGGAGAAGTTACGAGTCTTTATCTGAACAGTAAATTCCACGCTGTCAGGGAATCGATCAGTAACCTCGAGTATCAGCAATGCCCCATCATGGGGTGACTTGAGCTCTAGGTGATCCATCAAATTTTCTAAAAATTTTGAATGTTAGACGCGCTTCCGAGCGGCCGGTTCTGGCCGAACTCGGCCTATGAGTAGCAGGATAGCATCTTGCTCATCTGAAAAATGCGCGAAAATTCACCAGCTTTGGTGGTGGCAAATTCTTAGATCTGGTTAGTCGCCACAATATTTGCTTGCATGGTTCGTCTTGACCGGTAGATCGACTAATCGCAGGAGTACCACCATGACCTATCCCTCTGCTGCCGACAGCCTTGACAGCCTGTCCGCCCCCAGCGCACCGCGTGCGCGCGACGGCCGTTTCCGCAATCCGGTGCGGATGCACAAGATGGGCTTGTTCAAGACGCTGGGCATCATGCTGCGTTTTGCCTTCGACAAGCCGAAAGACACGGTACCATCCCTGCCGATCCCCGTTCACGCGATCACGCAGCAGCAGTTAATGGATGCTCCGGATCGCAGCCTGTTCCGCCTAGGCCATTCGACCGTGCTGCTCAAGCTCAATGGCGATTTCTGGCTGACCGACCCGGTGTTTTCCGAGCGCGCCTCGCCGGTGCAGTGGGCCGGTCCGCAGCGCTTCCATGCGCCGCCGATCAGCATTGAAGACCTGCCGCCGATCAAGGGCATCATTCTGTCGCACGACCATTACGACCACCTCGACCGCGCTGCCGTGCTGGCGCTGGCCGGCAAGACTGAGCATTTCGTCACGCCGCTGGGCGTGGGCGATCGTCTGATCAAGTGGGGCATTCCGGCCTGCAAGGTACGGCAGCTGGGCTGGTGGCAGAGCGCCACTGTGGCCGGCCTGAAGCTGGTGGCAACGCCGGCCCAGCACTTCTCGGGCCGTGGGCTCGGCGACCGCAACAAGACGCTGTGGGCTTCGTTTGTTGTTGAAGACCGCGACGTTCGGCTGTTTTTCAGTGGCGATAGCGGATATTTCGACGGTTTTAAGGAAATCGGCCGACGCTACGGCCCGTTCGACCTGACCCTGGTGGAAACCGGCGCCTACGACCCGCAGTGGCCGGATGTGCACATGCAGCCGGAGGAATCGCTGCAAGCGCACATCGACCTGCGCGGCAAGGTGCTGCTGCCGATTCACAACGGCACCTTCGATCTGTCGCTGCATGCGTGGCACGACCCGTTCGACCGCATTACCGAGCTGGCGCAGGAGCGCCGCGTGGCGATTGCCACGCCCGAGATCGGCCTGCCGCTGGATATCGTCCAGCCGCAGGCGGAACACAAATGGTGGGAAGCGCTGGTGACTACGCCGTCACGTTGATGAACTTGCCGATGGTCTGGCCCAGCGTGTTGATGGACGGCTTGGGCGGGGCCAGGTCGGCCGGCAGTTGCTGGGCGGCGCGTGGCGGTTTTTCGATCGCGCTGTCCAGGTTGACGGTGGGCGCGGGATTGTCCGCCGCCTGCGTCGCCTGGGCTTGATTGCTCTCGCGCTGGTTGTCGCTCAGGGTTTGCTTATCCTTGACCAGCTGCGCGCGGCTGGCCTCGAGCCGGTCCGCATCCTGATTCACGCGCACCTGATCCTTTTGCACCTGGCGTTCAGCCTGTGCAACCGATGCTTGCAGCGCGTTGATGGATGAGAGCGAGGCCACGTTTCTTTCCCCGGTGCAAAATTCTGGACATGGTAAGGCAGGATCGTGTCATACGATCTATTGCAGATTAGGCCAGAAAAACAAAAAAGGCAAGGCTAACTGCGCCTTGCCCAAAGAGGGTTAGTTCCAGCTTAGAAGCGGTACAGCAGCGACGCTTCCCACGTGCGGCCAAACAGCGGACGCGCATTGATCGGGCCGACGTTGCCGGTGGTCAGGCGCGAGTTGCCTTCGGTCAGACCCAGCTCGTTGTTGAGGTTGGTGCCTGCCAGGCGCAGCTCGATCTTGTCGCCGAACGAGAACAGCACGCCAGCGTCGATGGTGCGGTAGGACGGCAGGTACTGCTGGTTGGCCTGGTCAGCCCAGCGCTCGCCGATCGAGGTGTAGGTCGCGTACAGCTTGGCCGCGTTGCCGTCGCCGAACGGGATGCGGTAGGTCGGCGTGAAGCGGAATTGCAGCTTCGGCTGGCGCTGGACGGTTTTGCCCTCGGTGGCCGGATTGTCGCGGTACTCGGACTTTTGATAGTCGCCGGTCAGTTGCAGCTGCAGGTTTTCGATCGGACGCACGGCTACTTCAAACTCCACGCCATTGCCTTTGGAACCGCTGATCGAACGCAGCTCCTGCCCGTTGGAGAGGATTTGCGTGAACGCGATGCCGTCAAACTGCGTATGGAAGGCGTTGATGTAGGCTGTGTACAGCTGCGACGCGGTCTTGAAGCCGATCTCGTACTGGGTGATTTTCGGCGTTGGCAGCAGGTTGCTGTCGTTGGCGTCCTTCTGGTTGCCGGCGCCGCGCAGGTCGTCGAACGAGATGAAGGTATGGCCACGGTTGGCGCGCACGAACACCGAGGTATCGCGCGCCAGCTTGTAGTTGCCGCCGATGGTGAAGGAGTTGGCGTTGTCGGTACGGCTCAAATACGTGTTGGAGCCGTTCGGCATCGAGGTGCCGTTGTTGTAGACGGTCAGCGGGTTGTTGTCGGTATCGGCCGAGGTCAGGTTGGAGATGGTGCCGCTGATCTTCTGCTGCTCGTGGCGCATGCCGAAGTCGACCTTGATCTTGTCGTTGACCTTCCACTCGTCCGAGATGAAGGCTGCGGTGTTGCGGCCGTCGTAGGAAGCGACCGGCGCGTAGAACACATTGCCGTCGGTGCCGTTCTTCGACACCACCACGCCGTTGTTCAGGGTGACGTTGATCAGGCTCGCTTGCGGCACGGCCGTCATCAGGTGGCTGTTACCGAGGTACCACACGTCGTGCGAGGAGTAGTCGGCAAAGTAGCCGCCCACGGTCAGCGTGTTGTCCTTGAAGATTTCCTTGCTGACGCGCAGTTCGTCGGTGAAGGATTTCAGCTGCTTCTCCACTGCCCACAAACCGGCTTGCACCACTTGCTGGCTGCCGCTGACCGCGCCGCCTTTGACGAAGGTGGCGGTGCCGGAGGTGGCCGGGCCGCCAGCCGCAGCCACCACGGCGGCATTGCTGTTGGCCGAAGCGATGGCGGCGTTGATATAGTCGCTCATCGACAGCGGGTTGTTACCGGTGAACATGGCGATGGTGTTGAGGTCGCCGTCAAAGCGGTTGAACTTGTTGGAGATGCTCCAGTCGCCGACTTTCTGATCAAAGTTGGCGCCGAACACCGTGGCTTTCAGGCCACGGCCATCGCCCAGGTCCTTGGTCAGGGTCTTGCCCGGTGCGGCCTCGATGGTGAAGTTGCGCATCTCGCCGCTCATCAGGGTGCCGGTCAACGGGTCGAAGCCGGGGAAGGCCGTGATGGTGCGGCCGCCGTTGCTGGAAATCAGTGGCACGCCGGTGTAGAAGGCGTTCTTGTCGTCGGTGCTGCGCGCGTACAGGGTCAGCTTGCCCTGGTCCAGCTGGCGGGTCAGGGTGGCGGTGATCTGGTGGCCGTCGTCCGCCGGGAAGCCGGCGTCGCGCACACCATCGGTCTTGCGGTAGAAGCCGCCGACCGAGCCGTACCAGCCATCGCTGATCTTGCCGCCGTAGTACATGTCAACGCGGCGCAGGCTGCCGGTGCCGGTGGTGAAGCGCACCGTGCCTTCCGGCGTGTCGGTGCCTTCTTTCAGGATGAAGTTCATGGTCGCGCCGGGTTGGGCGTTGGACCAGATGGTCGATGGGCCGCCGCGCAGCACTTCCACGCGCTCGATGGTGTCGTCGAGGCGGAAGGCCGACGAGCCTTCAAAGAACGACAGGGTCGGCGGCGGGAAGATCGGGTTGCCCATCATTTGCACCGACACGAACGGCGAGTCGGAGCCCGACGGGAAGCCGCGCACCTCGATGTTGGCGCCGGACTGGCCGCCGGTCGATTCCGCGTACACGCCCGGCACGATCTTCATGATGTCGGCGGTGCTGGACGGCGCAGCTTGCTTCAGCTGTTCTTCGTTGGCGGTGGTGATGGAGAAGGCCGAGTCGACCTTGCGCACACCACGCGCCGAGGCCACGCCGGTGACCACCACTTGCTGGATTTCTTTCGCCACTTCTTTGGACGGTTCAACTGCCGGCGCTTCGGCCGTTTGGGCTTGGGCGGCGGCTTGGTTGACTAAAACGAGGACGGCGGCCGCGATGGCCGAAGGCAGGAACGGGTTTTTCATCGTGTCTCATCTTTCTTATTAGGTGTTAGTTTGGCCATTGAAACAAGAAATGATATCGATGTCAATCGAAATGTTATCGATGTCATTTTTCGCGACAAATTTGAAAACTCTGTCATAATGCGTCCGCACACTTGCTTTTTTACCTTCGAACAACATGCCTGCAAAGAAGACTGTCACTACCGCCCTGACGATGGAAGACCTCGCCCAACTGGCTGGCGTCTCCAAGATCACGGTGTCACGCGCGCTGCGTGACAGTCCTTTGGTGACGCCGGAAACCCGCGAGAAAATCCGCGCACTGGCCGAGCAGCAGGGCTACCGTTTGAATGTGAGTGCGCGCAATCTGCGCATGGGCCGCAGTTATTCGGTGGCGGTTGTTGTAGAAATGACACCCGTGCGCGGCCGGCCGATGTCCGATCCGTACCCGCTGGAGCTGTTGGGCGGCATCACGCAGGAACTGACCACGGCCGGCTACAGCGTTGTTTTAACGTCGAAGCAGTTGATGAACACCGCGCCGGTGATGGGCGCGGACGGCTTGATCCTGCTGGGCCAGGGCTCGCACGGCGAGGCGGTGCGCACCTTGCAGCAGACCGGCATGCCGCTGGTGGTGTGGGGCGCGCCGGAGCAGGGCGCTGACTACATCGTGGTCGGCTCGGACAACCGCAAGGGCGGTATCAGCGCGGCCGAGCGCTTTATCGCGCAGGGCCGGCAAAAGCTGGTGTTCCTGGGCGATGTCGATCACGCCGAGGTGCAGGAACGCTGCGCCGGCTTTATCGATGCGATGGGTGGCGCGGCCACGGTGCACATCATCCGCCCGAAGGCGTTCACGTTCGAGGCGGGCTTTGACAGTATCTCGGCGCTGCTGAAGAAGAAGGGCGCCAGCTTTGACGGCGTGTTTGCCGCCAGCGACTTGCTGGCAATGGGCGCCATCCGCGCGCTGGCCGAGAAGAATTTGCGGGTGCCGGAGAATGTCTCCGTCATCGGCTACGACGATACGCCCGGCGCGGCCAGTTTCGTGCCGCCGCTGACCAGCGTGCACCAGTACCTGCGCGATGGCGGCGTGTTGTTGGCCAAGAAGATGTTGGGCCTGATCGAAGGCCACGCGGTCGCCTCTGAAATGCTGCCGACCACCCTGATGGTTCGACAGACCTAGTTTCCTGGTTTTCCCGAAAAACACCAAAAATGACGCAAAAACCGGTGTTTTTTAAAATTCAAACCGCTTTGAATCGCTTTTCTAAGGAATTCGCTGTGCAACAACACACTTATCCTCTCGACGCCTGGTGCATCCGCGAGACCAGCTTTGACACCGCCTCCCACTTCCTCGACGAGACGCTGTTCGCTCTGGGGAACGGCTACATCGGCCTGCGCGGCACCGGCGAGGAGGGCTACAGCGGCCCGGCCGGCACCTCGCTGGACGGCACATACCTGAACGGTTTCTACGAATCGGAGCCGATCCAGTACCCGGAGGCGGCGTACGGTTTGGCCAAGGTCAACCAGTTCATGCTGAATGTGCCGAACGCCAAGGGCATCGAACTGTGGCTGGGCGATGAGAAGTTTGATTTGCTGGCCGGCTCGATTCAGTCGTATGAGCGCGTACTGGATTTCCGTACCGGCGTGCTGACGCGCGTGGTGGAGTGGACTTCGCCGCAAGGCCGCAGCGTGCGCGTGCGCAGCCGCCGCTTGGTCAGCTTCGAGAACAAGCATTTGTTCGCGATTGCGTTCGAGGTGACGTCGCTGAATTTTGAAGGCCGCCTGCGGCTGGTGTCGGCGCTGGATGGCGCGGTGAAGAATTTGGAAGCGGGCGATGATCCGCGCGTCGGTTCGGCCATCTCCGGCCCAACGCTGCACATGATCGACAGCGAGCAGGCCGGCGGCTTCTCGGCACTGGTGCAGAAGACTCACAACAGCGGCTTCACGTTGGTCAGCGCGACCGAGTCGGTGTTGAGCGCAGGCCTGCCGCCGGTGACGGCGCAGGATGGGCAGCGCTTGACGCAAACGTGGGAGCTGGCGGTGAGCGCGGGCGAGTCGGTGGCGCTAAACAAGTACGGCAGCTACTACTCGTCGCGCGATTACGATACGAAGGAGCTGATGTGGCGCAGCAAGGACACCTTGTCCAACGCAGCTGCCGCAGGCTTTGAAGATTTGCGCCTGGCGCAGGAACAGTATCTGGCCGACTTCTGGCAGCAGGCCGACGTGCAGATCGCCGGCGACGACGCGCTTCAGCAAGGCATGCACTTCAACCAGTTCCACTTGCTGCAATCGGTGGGCCGCGACGGCAAGACCAATATCTCCGCCAAGGGCGTGACGGGCGAGGGCTACGAGGGCCACTATTTTTGGGACACGGAAATCTACATCTTCCCGTTCTTCCTGTATTCGAAACCGGAGATCGCACGCAAGCTGCTGGAGTATCGCTACGCCGGCTTGCCGAAAGCGCGTGAGCGTGCGCGCCAGATGTCGCATTCGGTCGGCGCGCTGTACCCGTGGCGCACCATCGCCGGCGATGAGTGCTCGGCCTACTTCCCGGCCGGCACTGCGCAGTATCACATCAATGCCGATATCGCTTACTCGATCAAGATGTACATGGAAGCGACCGACGACCAGGAATACCTGGTGAAGGCCGGCGCGGAAATTGTGATGGAGACGGCACGCATCTGGACCGGCATCGGTTCGTATGACCGCGAGGGACGTTTCTGCATCAACCAGGTGACCGGCCCCGATGAATACACAGCGCTGGTGAACAACAACTACTACACCAACGTCATGGCGCAGATGCACCTGAGCTTTGCGGCGTCCATCGCAGAGCAGCTGCAGGCACAGGCGCCGTCCGAGTTTGCGCGCATTGCCGCCGTCATGGCGCTGGATGCGGGCGAGCCGGCCGAGTGGCGCCGCGCTGCATCGCTGATGCATCTTCCTTATGACGACGCGCTGCAAATCCATGCGCAGGACGACAGCTTCCTGTCCAAGAAAGTGTGGGACTTTGCAAACACACCGAAAGAGAACTACCCGCTGCTACTGAACTATCACCCGATGGTGATCTACCGCCACCAGGTGTGCAAGCAGGCGGACGTGGTGCTGGCGCTGCTGCTATTGAGCGACCGGTTCTCGCTGGAAGACAAGCGCCGCGACTTTGATTACTACGAGGCGGTCACCACGCACGACTCGTCGCTGTCGTCGTGCATCTTCGGGATTATCGCGGCGGAGGTGGGCTACCAGGACAAGGCTTACCACTACTTCATGGAGACCGCGCGTCTCGACCTGGACGACACGCACGGCAATACGCACTACGGCGTGCACACGGCGGCGATGGCCGGTACGTGGCTGGGCGTGGCGTTCGGCTTCGGCGGCATGCGCGTGGTGGGTAGTGCGCTGCACTTCGCACCGACGCTGCCGAAGCAGTGGCAGCACTACACCTTCAAGATTCACTTCCGTGGCGCGCTGCTGGAAGTGCACGTAGAACCGGGCCGCGTTGAATATCGCCTGCTGCAAGGCGAGTCTTTGTCCTTTACGCACGGCGGCGAGTCGGTTGCGCTAAGCCTGTCGCAACCAAAGCAATCAAGGAGCTTCGCATGAGCCGCTTCAAGGCAGTTATCTTCGATCTGGATGGCGTGATTACCGACACCGCTCACTACCACTACCTCGCGTGGAAGCAGCTGGCCGAATCTCAGGGCGTGCACTTTGACCATGCGTTCAATGAGAGCTTGAAGGGCATTGATCGCATGGGTTCTTTGGACCTGATCCTTGCATCGGCGGGGCGCACGTACACGCCGGAAGAAAAGCTGGCGCTGGCGGACGTGAAGAATCGCCATTATCAGGAGCTGATCTCCACCATGTCGTCCGAGGACTTGCTGCCCGGTGCAGTGGAGGCACTGGATGCGGTGCGTGCGGCTGGCTTGCGTATCGGCCTGGCCTCGGTGAGCAAGAACGCCTTTACAGTGCTGGGTCGCTTGGGCATCACCGATAAATTCGACTACGTGGTGGATGCCGCCACCATCGCGCGCGGCAAGCCGGATCCGGAGATTTTCCTGCGCGCCGCCAGCGAGTTGGGCGTCGCGCCTGCGGACTGCCTTGGCGTCGAGGATGCGGTGGCCGGTGTGGCGTCGATTAAATCGGCCGGCATGTTCGCATTGGGGGTAGGACATCCCTTCGTGCTGACGCAAGCGGACGTGGTGATTACAAGTCTAAAAGAATTCAACCTCGCCGCTTACTAAAAAAAATACACGGAGACAGGCAGCATGAAGAACAATAAGATTCTATTCGCACTATTCCTGATTTATTTTGTATTCGCCATCCTGCTCAACAGCGTGGGCACGGTGATCCTGCAAGTGATCGGCAACTACGGCGTGAGCAAGTCTGCCGCCAGCGTGCTGGAAGGATTCAAGGACTTGCCGATTGCGGTGGTGTCGTTCCTGGTGGCGTCCTTCCTGCCGCGTGTGGGCTACAAGAAGGCCATGCTGATCGGCCTCGCCATCGTCACTGCGGCATGCGTGGCGATGCCGGTGCTGCCGTCGTTCGCCACCACCAAGGCCTTGTTCTTCTGCGTCGGCGTATCGTTTGCGCTAGTGAAGGTCTCGGTGTATTCGACGCTCGGCTTGGTCGCGGTGGACCGCAAGCAGCATGCCAGCACCATGAATCTGCTGGAAGGCTTCTTCATGCTGGGCGTATTGAGCGCCTACTGGGTGTTCGGCTACTTCATCGACTCGCACGATCCGCTGTCGCAAAGTTGGCTGCACGTGTATTGGGTGCTGGCCGTGCTGTGCGCGCTGACCTTCGTGCTGATCTTGTCGACGCCCTTCAACGAATCACTGGCCGCGCTGCCGGAAGGACGCAGCGTCGCGCAGGATTTCGCCGCCATGCTCAAGCTGTTCTTCAAGCCGCTGGTGTGCGTGTTCGTGATTACCGCTTTCCTGTACGTGCTGATCGAGCAAAGCGTGGGTACGTGGCTGCCGACGTTTAACAACGAAATCCTCAAGCTGCCGGCAGCGATGAGCGTGGAAGTCACCAGCATCTTTGCTGCCTGCCTGGCCGTCGGGCGTTTGTCGGCCGGCGTGTTGATGCGTAAATTGAACTGGTACCCGGTGATGAACGCCTGCGTGGTCGGCATGGCGGCGATGGTGCTGCTGGCGCTGCCCCTCACGCATGACGTGGTGGCTGACCCGCACATCACGTGGGCCACGGCGCCGCTGGCGACCTTCCTGTTCCCGCTGATCGGCTTATTCATGGCGCCGATCTACCCCGGCATCAACTCGGTGATGCTGAGTTCACTACCGAAGAACCAGCACTCGGCCATGACCGGCTTGCTGGTGATTTTTTCAGCACTGGGCGGCACCACCGGCTCGCTGATCACAGGTTATGTATTTGGTAATTTCAGCGGCCACTTCGCCTTCTACCTGACACTGGTGCCCATCACAATTGTGCTGGTGATGTTGTATTTCTTCAAAAAGGCAGTCGATGACAGTGGCGGCGGATTCGACGCCACCGCTATAATCAGCGGTCAACATTGAACGAACAGCTATGAACCTCGCGCATCTTGCAAATCACCTTGGTATGTCCAAGACCACGGTGAGTCGCGCGTTAAACGGTTACCCTGAGGTGAATATTCGGACTCGGGAGCGAGTGCTGAAGGCGGCCAAGGAGGTCGGCTACCAGCCCAATCCGATGGCGCGTTCGCTGGCGCTGGGCCGCACCAACGTGTTCGGTATCATCTACCCGCTGCAGCCGGCGGACCTTGGCGACCCGATGTTCCTCGAGGTGATGGCGGGCATGTCGTCGGCGCTGGAAGAAGTCTCCAAAAGCCTGATCATTGCGCCGGTGTCGCCGGCGGCGGAGCAGCGTTCCTACCAGCAGATCGTACGCGGACGGCGCGTCGATGGCCTGGTGGTGGGGCGTACGCTGGTGCGCGACGAGCGCATCGCCTTCCTCAGCAAGGCCAAGTTTCCGTTTGTGGCGCATGGCCGCACGGAGCTCAACGCGCCGTATGCGTGGTTCGATTACGACAATGAAGCCGGCATCCGCATGGCGATGGAACGCCTGCTGGGACTGGGCCATCAGCGCGTGGCCTTGATCAGCGCTCCGCTGGAACTGAACTTCGCACGTCAGCGCAAGGACAGCTTCATGATCGCGATGGCGTCGGCGGGACTGAGCTTGGATCCGCGCTACCTGATCGACAACACGCTGGATCGCCGCAGCGGCTACCAGGCCATGCAACAGCTGCTGGCCTGCTCGCCGCGACCGACGGCGGTCATCGTTGACAACCACCTGTCCGGCGTTGGTGCGATGCGCGCGCTGCTGGATGCGGGCGTGGAGATTGGCAAAGAGATTTCCGTTATCGTCTGGGGCAATATGGCCGACACCCTGTCGGGTGCCAACGTCACCACAATCGATCAACCGGATGCCCGCAAAGCCGGCGCCCGCATGATCGCCATGCTGCAGTCGCTGGTCGATGGCACCCCGGCCAGCGAACTGCACGAATTGTGGCAACCGGTGCTGCTGGAAGGCGCCACCATTGGCCCAGTCACAGCACTCCGGATCTAAATAAAGTTCCACCTTGGCCTGCGAGATCAAATTGAGCAAATGCCGCAGGGCGCCATGCCAGAGGAGCGCAGAGATTACGACCTTGGTGTCAAGGACGAGCCGCATTTTCTGCGGCCCTTTGCAAGCGGATCTCAACGCGTAGAAGCTTTACGAGCATTTCCGGCGCCAACAAACCGGCTTCGTCAGCATCGCGAGCTAATTCCTCTGGCATGGAAAACTGTACTATTCTCATCCCGATCTCCTGATTGTTATTTCAGTATAGGTCGGATGAACGGAACTTGAAGCGGTTGCGTTTGACGTAGATCAAGTCATCCAGGGTTAGCCTGCGCACGGTTGCTGCTGGGTTGCCTCGTAATAATGGGGCATGAAAACTTATCTGGGCTACGTTACTTTTGCGTTGCTGATTGGAGGCTGTGCCAGTTTGCAGCGTCCTGCGGCGCCATTGGTGCTGGAAAATGCCGGCACTGAATATCCGACCATGTGCATGCTGCTGCAAGCGGATGGCGGCGTGGAGTTTCGTGGCGGCTTTGCGTTCTACAGCCCGGCCACGTGGCGGCGCGTGGATCGTGACACCTTGATTATCACGCTCGGTGGCAAGGAGCCGTTCCCTGCGGCGGTATTCAGGGAACAGCTCTCCAGACATGATGGCTTGCTTGGTTTTGACGAGAAGCGGCGGGAGGTCTCTTACCGCTTCAACGATAAAAGCGAGTTTCTCAATTTCGGCAATTACTACTTCTATCGTGCCGCGTCCTGTCGCGCTCAATAAATCTCATCGTCCATTTGCTGGACGGCGGTGGCTTCAATCTCAAACAGCATGCCGTCCAGCGCAAGGCGCGGCACGGGGATCAGCGTGCAGGCAGGTGCGGGATCATCGCCCCACATCGTGCGCAAAGCGCTGCTGAAGACGCCGAGGCGCGCTTCGCTGTGATCGACAATCATTGCGGTGACTTTGCTGACATGCGTGTGACGCGCGCCTGCGGCATCCAGCGCGGTTTGGAGATTGCGCAGTGCTTGCTCAACCTGCGTTTTGAAATCTTCCGACAACTCGCCATGCGCGTTCTCGCCACCCTGTCCGGCGATGTAGATAATGCGCGCCGGTGTTTCAGCGACGACGATGTGGCTATAGCCATTGGGACGCGGGTCATAGAGGCCGGTAGGGTTGATGAATTTCATGGTGTGCTTCAGCAGTGAATGAGAGGACACTATAAAATCTCAACTTAACTTGAGGTCAAGCGATTTTATGGTTGCCAAAGAACTGGGTGTGGGCGAGCTGGCCGAGCGTGCAGGTGTCGCGGTATCGGCGCTGCATTTTTATGAAGCCAAGGGATTGATTCATTCGGTCCGCACCAGCGGCAACCAGCGCCGCTATGCGCGCTCGGTATTGCGGCGGATCGCGGTCATCAAAGTCGCCCAGCGTGTTGGCTTGCCGTTGGCCGAGATAGCGCGGGCGTTGGAAGCACTGCCGTCCGGCCGCACGCCCACCGTAGCCGATTGGCGCCGCTTGTCGGCAGCGTGGAAGCAAGAGCTGGAACAACGCATCCGCGCCTTGACCCAACTCCGCGATCAACTCGACGGCTGCATCGGCTGCGGCTGCCTCTCCCTCAAAGCCTGCCCACTGCGCAATGCCGAAGATACGTTGGCACAAGACGGCGCCGGCCCTCACTTCCTTCCCTAGCTGTAAAAAATGGCGACGAAAGGGCGTTAGAAAGTTGCGGGTAAGTCTGAAATGAGACAGATGTCCTTATATTGAGAAGTTTAGCTTAAGGCAAGCCATTCAATGCTTGAGTGGAGGTGACAATAGGTATGTTTTGATATTGCTTGAGGCTCAGCAAATCTCTGTCGCCTGATACGATGGCATCGGTGTGAGATTGGAGGGCGCAGGCGAGCACCACATCGTCTTTGGGATCTCGAGAGACTTTGGGGATGATTGCAGGTAGAGAAACCTGAAACGCTAAATGCCGGTAGCCGTAGCCTGCGGACTTCTGCGCGCAAGATTTCGATGATTTTTTCCGATTGCAGCAGTCCCAGTTCCTGGGCATCCTGCACCAGATCTTCTGGCAGGGAAATTTGTAGGTTGATCATGATTTTCTCCCGGCATATTCAATCAGTTTAGCGCTGATGTGGGAGCAGGAGAAGGAGGTAGATATTGATCTACCTCCTCTTCTGATGACGTTACATATTGCGGCGGTACTGGCCGCCGACTTCGAACAGGGCGGTGGTGATCTGGCCCAGTGAGCAGACGCGCACGGCGTCCATCAGTTTTTCGAAGACGTTGGCGTTGTCGATGGCGGCTTGCTGCAGGGCTGCCAGCGCTTGCGGGGCTTCGGCCGCGTGGCGCTGGTGGAAGTCTTCCAGGCGCTTGAGCTGCGATTGCTTTTCATCGTCGGTGGAACGCGCCAGTTCGATCTGCGCCGGCGCTTCCACGCCCTTCGGATTGCGGAAGGTGTTGACGCCGATGATAGGCAGGGTACCGTCGTGCTTCTGGTGCTCGTACAGCATCGACTCCTCTTGAATTTTGCCGCGCTGGTAGCCGGTTTCCATCGCACCCAGCACGCCGCCACGCTCGGCGATGCGCTCGAACTCTTGCAGCACCGCTTCTTCCACCATGTCGGTAAGTTCGTCCATGATGAACGAGCCCTGGTTCGGGTTCTCGTTCTTGGCCAGGCCCCATTCGCGGTTGATGATGAGCTGGATCGCCAGCGCGCGGCGTACCGATTCGTCGGTCGGCGTGGTGATGGCTTCGTCGTAGGCGTTGGTGTGCAGCGAGTTGCAGTTGTCGTAGATGGCGATCAGCGCTTGCAGCGTGGTGCGGATGTCGTTGAAGTCGATCTCCTGCGCATGCAGCGAACGGCCCGAGGTTTGCACGTGATACTTGAGCTTTTGCGAGCGGTCGTTGGCGCCGTACTTGTCGCGCATCGCTACAGCCCAGATGCGGCGCGCCACGCGGCCCAGCACCGTGTACTCAGGGTCCATGCCGTTCGAGAAGAAGAACGACAGGTTGGGCGCGAAGTCGTCGATGTGCATGCCGCGTGCGAGGTAGGCTTCCACAAAGGTGAAGCCGTTCGACAGCGTGAACGCCAGCTGCGAAATCGGATTCGCACCCGCTTCCGCGATGTGGTAGCCGGAGATCGAGACCGAGTAGAAGTTGCGCACTTGATGATGCACGAAGTATTCCTGGATATCACCCATCACCTTCAGCGAGAACTCGGTCGAGAAGATACAGGTGTTCTGGCCCTGGTCTTCTTTCAGGATATCCGCCTGCACGGTGCCGCGCACGTTCTGCAGCACCCATGCCTTGATCTTGGCCGCTTCGTCGGCGCTCGGCTGGCGTTTGTTCTCTTCGACGAACTTCTCGATCTGCTGGTCGATGGCGGTGTTCATGAACATCGCCAGAATCGTCGGCGCCGGACCGTTGATGGTCATCGATACCGAAGTGCTTGGGCTGCACAGGTTGAAGCCGTCGTACAGCACCTTCATGTCGTCCAGCGTGGCGATCGATACGCCCGAATTGCCTACCTTGCCGTAGATGTCCGGACGCAGCGCCGGATCGGCGCCGTACAAGGTCACAGAGTCGAACGCGGTCGACAGGCGCTTGGCGTCCATGCCGGTGGAGACCAGCTTGAAGCGGCGGTTGGTGCGGAAGGCGTCGCCCTCGCCGGCGAACATGCGGGTTGGATCTTCGCCTTCGCGCTTGAACGCAAACACACCTGCGGTGAAGGGGAAGGAGCCCGGCACGTTTTCCAGCATCAGGAAGCGCAGGATTTCGCCGTGGTCTTCATAACGCGGCAGTGAGACTTTGCGGATGCGCGTGCCGGACAGCGTGTGCTGCACCAGGCGGGTACGGATTTCCTTATCGCGGATTTTCACCACATAGTCGTCGCCGGCGTAGGCGGCTTGCATGTCGGGCCATTGCGCCAGCAATTTCTTGGCGCCGCCGTCCATCTCGGCATCGCGCTCGGCGATGAGGTCATCAAAGTCGGCGGTCTTGTGGGCGATAGCCAGCATGCGCTTGGATTCGCTCAGCTGCTGGCGTTCGCGCGCCAGCGTTACCTGCTTGCGCGTGAAGCGGTGGTAGCCGCGCACGGTGTCGGCGATTTCTGCCAGATAGCGCGCACGGGCCGGCGGCACGATCACGTTCTTGCCGCTGGAGTGGCGTACGTCGTTGGCGGCCGCCAGCTTGCCCGCTTGCGCGCGCAGGCCCAGTTGCGTCAGGCGTGGCAGCAGGCCTTGATACAGCGCGGTCACGCCATCGTCGTTGAAGCGCGAGGCTTGCGTGCCATAGACTGGCATTTCTTCCGGACGCTTGCTCCACAGTTCGCGGTTGCGCTGGTACTGCTTGGCGACGTCGCGCAGCGCGTCTTGCGCGCCCTTGCGGTCAAACTTGTTGATGGCGATGAAGTCGGCGAAATCGAGCATGTCGATTTTTTCGAGCTGCGAGGCAGCGCCGAATTCCGGCGTCATCACGTACATCGACACGTCGACGTGCGGCACGATGGCGGCATCGCCCTGGCCGATGCCGGAGGTTTCCACGATGACCAGATCGAAGCCAGCTACCTTGCAGGCAGCGATAACATCAGGCAGTGCCTGCGAAATCTCGGAGCCCGCTTCACGCGTGGCTAACGAGCGCATGAAGACACGGGCCTGGCCGGCCCACGGATTGATGGCGTTCATGCGGATGCGGTCGCCCAGCAGCGCGCCGCCGGATTTGCGGCGCGACGGGTCGATCGAGATCACGGCGATGTTCAGCGCATCGCCCTGGTCGAGGCGAATGCGGCGGATCAGTTCATCGGTCAGCGAGGACTTGCCGGCGCCGCCGGTGCCGGTGATGCCCAGCGTCGGCACGGCCAGATCTTCCGCAGCGGCCAGCAGTTCGGCGCGCAGGGCCGGTGCGGCCTTGTCGTTTTCCAGCGCGGTAATCAGCTGTGCCAGTGGACGATGGCGTGCGGCGATGTCCGAACCTTCGCGCAGCGGCGCCAGCGAGGTTGGCGAGTACTGGGACAGGTCGATGTCGCACTGCTGCACCATCCACTGGATCATGCCGACCAGGCCCATGCGCTGGCCGTCTTCCGGGCTAAAGATTTTGGTCACGCCGTAAGCGTGCAGCTCTTCGATTTCGTGCGGCACGATCACGCCGCCGCCGCCGCCGAATACCTTGATGTGCGCACCGCCGCGCTGACGCAGCAGGTCGATCATATACTTGAAGTATTCAACGTGGCCGCCCTGGTAGCTGGAGATGGCGATGCCTTGCACGTCCTCCGCCAGCGCGGCGGTGACCACTTCATCCACCGAGCGGTTATGGCCGAGGTGGACCACTTCCACGCCGTTCGATTGCAGGATGCGGCGCATGATGTTGATCGAGGCATCGTGGCCGTCGAACAGCGAGGCCGCCGTCACGAAGCGGACCTTGTTCTTGACGCGCGGCTGGTCGTCCACAGCCGCGATTTTCGGAGTCGAGAGATCGTTCATTGGTGTCCCTTGTATTTTTTCTAAATATTATATGTACTGTGCCATCAGGCGGGCTTTTTCGGTGCGGAAGGTGGCGACGGCCTTTTCCTTCACGTGGCCGAAGCCGCGTACTTTCTCTGGCAGCGCAGCCAGGTCGACGGCGGTGGCGTGGTTGTTCGCATCCAGCTTGGCCAGCAGCGACTGCACCATCTCGCGGTATTCCACGATCAGCGCGCGCTCCATCTTGCGCTCTTCGGTGTAGCCGAAGATATCGAACGCGCCGCCGCGCAGGCCTTTGAATTTAGCTAGCAGTTTGAAAGCGCTCCACATCCACGAACCGAATTCCGCTTTCACCAGATGGCCCTTGGCGTCCTTCTTGGCGAACAGCGGCGGTGCGAGGTTGAACTTCACGCTGAAGTTGCCCTCGAACTGCGATTGCAGCTGTTCGACAAAGCGGCCGTCGGTGTACAGGCGCGCCACTTCATATTCATCCTTGTAGGCCATCAGCTTGAAGTAGGACTTGGCGACGGCAGTGGACAGCTTGTTGCCCAGGCTCAGCGCGTTTTCGCGCGCGCGCACTTGCGCCACCAGTTCCGAGTAGGTGCTGGCGTAGGCGGCGTTCTGGTAGCCGGTCAGGAATTCCATGCGCTTGGCGACCAGCGTGTCCAGGCTTTGCGGCATTTGCAGCACGATAGGCTGCGCTGGCGTGGCGGTGCGCTCGACGCGTTTCAGGTCCACGGCGGCGCGGCGGCCCCACAGGAAGCTCTTCTTGTTGGAGGCGACGGCGACGCCGTTCAGCTCAATCGCGCGCAGCAGCGATGCTTCGCTCAGCGGGATGCGGCCGCGCTGCCATGCGTAGCCGAGCATGAACAGGTTGGCGGCGATCGAATCGCCCATCAGCGCGGTGGCCAGTTTGGTGGCGTCGACGAAATCGGCCGCGCCGGCGCCGACCGATTCTTCGATCAGCGCGCGCACGTCGGCAGCAGGGTATTCCCAGTCGGCGTTCTGCGCGAAGGTGCCCGGCGGCTGCTCGTGCAGGTTGACCAAGGCCAGCGTGCGGCCCGGACGCATCTTCGATACCGCATCGGCAGCGCCGGCGGTCAGCATGTCGCAGCCGAGGATGACGTCCGCTTCGCCGGTGGCGATGCGCTGCGCACGCAGGTGGTCCGGGGTACGCGCGATTTTCACGTGCGAGGTGACCGAGCCATTTTTCTGGGACATGCCGGTCATGTCCAGCACCGACGCGCCTTTGCCTTCGATGTGCGCGGCCATGCCCATCAGCGCGCCGACGGTAATCACGCCGGTGCCGCCGATGCCGTTGATCAGGATGTTGTACGGCTGTTCGCAGTCCGGCAGTACAGGTGCAGGCAACTCGGCCCAGCCGTCGTCGCTTTGGGTGGCGCCAGCCTTGGATTTTTTCAGCGCGCCGCCTTCCACCGTGACGAAGCTCGGACAGAACCCCTTGGTGCACGAGTAGTCCTTGTTGCACGACGATTGATCGATGGTGCGCTTGCGGCCGAATTCCGTTTCCTTCGGCAGAATGGACACGCAGTTGGACTGGATGCCGCAGTCGCCGCAGCCTTCGCACACCGCTTCGTTGATGACCATGCGCTTGGCGATGTCCGGGTATTCGCCGGTTTTGCGGCGGCGGCGCTTTTCGGCGGCGCAGGTCTGGTCGTAGATCAGCACCGATACGCCGGATACTTCGCGCAGCTCGCGCTGTACCGCGTCCATGTCCTTGCGGTCGTGCAGCGAAACGATGGACGGCAGCGCCGAACGGTCGGTCCAGCGCGACAGGTCTTCCGTCACCAGCGCAATCCGTTTCACGCCTTCTGCAGCCATCTGCTGCGCGATCATCGGCACCGAGGTCTGGCCGTCGACCGGCTGGCCGCCGGTCATCGCCACCGCGTCGTTGTACAGGATCTTGTAGGTCATGTTGACGCGCGCTGCCACGGCCGCGCGAATCGCCAGGTAACCGGAGTGGAAGTAGGTGCCGTCGCCCAGGTTCTGGAACACGTGCGGCACTTTCGAGAACGCGGCCTGGCCGATCCACGGCGCGCCTTCGCCGCCCATGTGGGTGGTCAGCTTGTTGTACTCAGGGTAGATCGACGTCGCCATCACGTGGCAGCCGATGCCGGCCAGCGCGAACGAGCCTTCCGGCACCTTGGTCGAGGTGTTGTGCGGGCATCCGGAGCAGTAGAAGGCCGGACGGAATGGCGTGTTGATGGCCTTCTTCAGTACCGCGTCCTTCTCATCGAGGAAGGTCAGGCGGTTCTTGATTTCGTCCTGAATGTGGGCATCGGTGATGTAGCGCGCCACGCGGCTGGCGATTACGCGCGCCACTTGCGATACCGAGAAGTCGGCCTTCGGCGGCAGCAGCCATTCACCGCGCGGCGCCACCCATTCGCCCTTGTCGTCGAACTTGCCGATTACGCGCGGACGCACGTCATCGCGCCAGTTGTACAGCTGTTCCTTCAACTGATATTCGACGAACTGGCGTTTTTCTTCCACCACCAGAATCTCATCCAGGCCTTGCGCGAATTCGCGCACGCTGTCCGGCTCCAGTGGCCAAGGCATGGCCACCTTGAACAGGCGCAGGCCGACCTTGGCCGCCATCGCTTCATCAATGCCCAGTTCTTCCAGCGCTTCCAGCACGTCCAGATACGATTTGCCGGAGGCGATGATACCCAGCTTGGCGTCCTTGGAATCGATGGTGGTGTGATTCAGTTTATTCTCGCGCGCATAGGCCAGCGCGGCGTAGATTTTGTAGTCCTGCATCAGCGCTTCCTGATTGCGCGCCTGCTGGCCCAGCGGGATGCTGGACAGGCGTGCATTCAGGCCGCCTTCCGGCATCACGAAGTTCTTTGGAATTTTGGTCTCGACGCGGAACGGATCGGCGTCGATCGAGGCCGACGACTCCACCGTGTCAGCCAGCGCCTTGAACGCCACCGCGCAGCCGGAGAAGCGCGACATGGCCCAGCCGTGGATGCCGAGGTCGAGGTATTCCTGCACATTGCACGGATACAGCACCGGCACCATGCAGGCCGAGAAGATGTGGTCCGACTGGTGCGGCAGGGTGGACGAATAGGCGCCGTGGTCGTCGCCGGCCACCAGCAGCACGCCGCCATGCTTGGAGGTGCCGGCGTGGTTCATGTGCTTGAAGACGTCACCGCAGCGATCGACACCGGGGCCTTTGCCGTACCACATGGCGAACACGCCGTCGTACTTGCTCTCGCCGATCAGGTCCACCTGCTGCGAGCCCCACACGGCGGTCGCTGCCAGGTCCTCGTTCACGCCCGGCACGAACTGCACGTTGTGCTTTTCGAGGTGCGGCTTGGCCTTCCACAGGTTTTCATCGAGGCCGCCCAACGGCGAGCCGCGATAGCCGGAAATGAAACCGGCCGTGTTCAGGCCGGCCATCTTGTCGCGCACTTGCTGCATCATCGGCAGCCGCACCAGCGCTTGAATGCCGGACAGGAAGATGGTGCCTTTGGTGGAAGTGTACTTGTCGTCGAGGCTCACGGACGTGAGCGTGCTGGTGCCGTCTGGCATGGTGGTGTCTCCGTTCTTGTAATCAGATCGCGCTCGAACTGGGGGATGCCGGGTGGGCAGGCCAGGCTCAAGCCATTTGACCGCATGGTTGGCGGTTCTATGACCAGTATGGGCGCTACTTGACGTATACGGAAATACCGTTTGCCGATAGGGGTATAAGAAAAACTTATATCGGGGTTGCTCCCGGCCAGCTGCCGTCGGCGCACAGCTGGTCGCTGACCTGCCGCACCAGCCGGCTGATCGCCGTTGCTGCATTGGTCAGGGGAATGTTGCGCGAACCGCACAGCACCACAGTGCGCGAAATCGACGGGCCGTGGACGCGTTGGGCGCGCAGGGCGCCGCGCTGCAACTCGTCCAGGACAGGGGCGGACGGCAGGATGGTCGCCCCCATGTCGGCCAGCAGGGCCGATTTGAGGATGGCGATGGAGTTGATCTCGATCACATTCGTCAGGCTGAGGCCGGCATCACGGGCCACGCTCTCGATGCGCGGCCGCACGCCGTGCTGCAGGCCGGGCAGGATCAGGGTGGCAGCCAGTGCCTGCTGCAATGTAAGTGATTGCTCACCCATCGCGTAAGCCGCATCGGCCCGACAAATGAAGTGTAATTCCTCCTCCGCCAGCGGGGTGGTGGCGAACTGGCTCAGCTGGCCGTCGTCAAACAGGACGGCCAGGTTGACGCGGCCGGACTTGAGCTGGTCGCTCAGGTTGCCGGTCAGTTCCTCGGTCAGCTGCAGCGTGATTTCCGGATACTGGGCGCGGGTGGCCATCAGCAGCGGCAGGGCCAGCGCGCCGGAAATGCTATGCGGCAGCCCCAGCGTGACGCTGCCGCTGGGACGTTCGGCAGACTGCGCCACGGCCGAGCGGGCATCGGCCACCTGCTTGAGGATGGCCTGAGCATGCTCGTAGAACACCTTGCCGGCGTCCGTGCTCAGTACGCCCTGGGCGCTGCGGTGCAGCAGCTGCACGCCCAGTTCTTCTTCCAGCTGGCGCAGCTGCTGGGTCAGGGCTGGTTGTGCAATATGCAACACCAGCGCAGCCCGCGACAGCGATCCGTGGTCGACAATGGCAACAAAGTAGCGTAACTGGCGTAATTCCATGTTGTAAATTTAATCCCGGTAGGAAACGGTTTGTTATACTGTGTTAGCGCAGACCGCGCCATTTTGACGGGTAAACGTATGTTAAAGAAAGTCGATTCTTCCCAGCTGAAAGTAGGCATGTATATTCATGACCTGAGCTGTGACTGGATGACCCATCCCTTCGTCCGTAACCGCTTCAAAATCGGCAGCGAAGATGAAATCCGCAAGATTATCCACGCAGGTATCCACGACGTAGTCATCGATAGCTCCAAGGGCCTGGACGTGCAGGATGCGCCCACGCTGGCCGAAGCGCAAGCGGCGACCGAGCGCGAGCTGGTGGAGATCGCGGCCAAGGCGCCGGTGCAGACCCGCGTCTCGCTGGGCGAGGAAATGCAGCGCGCGGTACAGATCCGCCATCAGGCGTCGACGCTGGTGCGCACGGTGATGCAGGATGCGCGCCTCGGCAAGGCCATTGAGCTGGACCATGTGCAGCCGGTGGTGCAAAACATTACCGAGTCGATTTTGCGCAATCCCGGCGCGCTGGTGGGTTTGCTGCGCATCAAGAACAAGGACGATTACACCTTCCTGCACTCGGTCAGCGTGTGCACGCTGCTGGTGGCGTTCTGCCGCTCGCGCAATATCCCGCCGGAAATCACCCACCAGGCCGGCCTGGGCGGGCTGCTGCACGACACCGGCAAGGCGCTGGTGCCGGACAAGATCCTGAACAAGCCCGGTCCGCTGACCGATGAGGAATTCGCCATCATCAAGAAGCACCCGGAAGATGGCTACAACATCCTGCGGCAATCGCCTGAGATCGGTCCGATTCCGCTCGATATCACCTTGCACCACCATGAGCGCCGCGACGGCAGCGGCTACCCGAGCAAGCAGGCCAACGACGAAATCAGCGAATTGGCGCAGATGGCGGCCATTGTCGACGTGTACGACGCCATTACCGCCGATCGCTGCTACCACAAGGGCATGTCGGCAGCCGCCGCGCTGCGCAAGATCTACGAGTGGAGCAAGTTCCACTTCAACCCGACCTACGCCCAGGAATTCATGCGCTGCGTGGGGATTTATCCGGTCGGCACGATGGTGCTGCTGGAATCGGGGCGTCTGGGTGTGGTGATTGAACCACACGAGACCAATCTGCTGGCGCCCAAGGTCAACGTATTCTTCCACACCAAGAAGAATGTCTACATCAAGCCGGAAACCGTGGATTTGTCGCGCGGGGTGGGCTTTGGCGGCGGCGACAAGATCGTCGGCCATGAGTCGCCGGCCAAGTGGAATGTCGATCCGATGCGCTTCCTGACTGTGGCCGCCTGAGGCTTAGCCTAGAAGAATTCCGCCGTATCGTTGGATTCAATGGCTTGCAGCTTGCCGCCGCTGACCAGTTCGTCGTAGTGGCAGACCAGGTTGCGGCCGTGGCTCTTGGCGTAGTACAAGGCCTGGTCGGCATGGCCGAGAATGATCACCGGCGCTTCCAGCGCGCTGATGCTGACAAACCCCACACTCACCGTCACCTTGCCCACTTGCGGGAAGTCATGCGCCGCCACGTTCATGCGGAAGCGTTCGATGATTTTCTTGGCGTTGTCCAGGGTGGCGGAACGCAGCAGCACCACGAATTCCTCGCCGCCGAAGCGGAACACGCGGTCTTGCGCACGGAACGAGGAGGTAAGCAGGTTGGCGATCAGGATCAGCACCTCATCGCCGTATAAATGCCCGAAACGGTCGTTAACGTGCTTGAAATGGTCGACATCCACCACGGCCAGCCACTGCTTTTCTTCCTCGCTGTGGTGGCGGCGCTCCGGTTCGCCCGGCAGGGTGACGGAGTCCTGGTCGGTGCAGGCGGCCAGCATCTTGGCCAGCTGGTCGTCGAAGGTCTTGCGGTTGAGCAGGCCGGTCAGCGAGTCGCGCTCGCTGTAGTCCAGCAAATTCTGGAAGTTGCGGTAGACGCTGACGATGGCCGCGATGACGTGGATGGTTTCGTTGGAATACGGCGTCGGATTGACCACTTCCAGGCAGGTGTCGGCCTTGTCGCCCAGCCAGATCGGCAGCCACAGGGTGTGCTCGTCGGCCTCGTTGGCCAGGTCGGCGCTCGACTCGTGACGGGCGATGCACTGCGCCAGCGCGGGATAAGCCGCGATGGGTTCGCCGGGATGGTTCTGGTAGGACGTGTCGACCATGCGCGCGGCTTCGCCGGCGGTGATCTCGGCGCGCGGCCGGACGAAGATCTTTCCTCGGACGGTGGCCAAGGTCAACACACGGACCCGATCGGCGCGGGCAAGCTCCTGCACCGCCGAAATCACCGAGATGTCGAGCATCGTGTGATCGCGGTGACCGGTCATGTCCACCATGTGTTTCAGTAGGGAGTCCATTTGCCTTTCCAAAGAACAGCTAGGCAGGATAATAGCTTTTTGCAATCGAGGCAATTCATGTGTGCGAAAAAAAACTTCCATTGCCCCAGAATGCGACCTTTTTCCGACATTTGCCTATCGCCTGGCTTAAAAAAGATTCCACGCGGAAAACTTGCGCAACGTCAACTCTTTGAAAACTGGTCTCCGTATAGTAAACGCAATGGCGCGGCAAGTGCGCACCAGAGGTTTTCTTGATGGATTTAACCAAAGGAGAACGACATGCACTCGATGATTGCAGCAGCAAAAGAGTTTGCACGGGATGAGGACGGGATCACGGCCATTGAGTACGGCCTGATCGCTGCGGTGATGGTGGCGGCGGTGACGGCCGCCTTCGCACTGCTGAAGCCGGCGCTGTTCACGGCCTTCACGGACATCGCGGCCAAGATCACCACGCCGTAAGCATTGCACGCGCTTTCCGGCTTCGGCCGGAAAGTTTTTGGGAGAGAGCGTCATGTTCAACGCGATAGAAGTGATCCTGATCTGCCTGGTCGCGCAAGCGGCGCTGACCGATCTGGCGATGCGCAAGATACCGAATGTGCTGATCCTCAGCGGCCTGATGCTGGCGCTGATCCTGCACTTGCTCAGCGGACAGCCGGGAGCCCCGGTGTCGCAGTGGCTGGCCGGCGCCTTCGCCGGCTTTTTTTTATTCCTGCCCTTGTACCTGCTGCGCGGCATGGCCGCCGGCGACGTCAAGCTGATGGCGATGGTGGGCGCGTTTGCCGGGCCGTGGCAGGCGCTGCAGATCGCCGCACTGTCGGTGCTGGTGGGCGGCGTGATCGCGCTGCTGATGCTGTTGATCAGCGGCCGTTGGCGCGACAGTACCCGCAATCTCAAGCTGATCTGCAAACCCTTGTTGCTGCGCCTGCTCGGCGTACCGCTGTTGCCGGTGCCGTTGCCGGCCCAGGCCAGCGTCGGCGGCATTCCCTACGGTGTGGCGATCGCGCTCGGCACGGTGGGTGTTGTCGCGTGGCGGCATCATTGAGCAGTGCTTGCTGCACGTCAATGTCCTCAAAGCATGGCCCGATAAACTTGATTCCATACCGAAACAAGTTTCCTCGTGGAGAATATGATGCTAGCCCTGGAACCGCCGTCCCCCTACACCCAGCTGCTCGACGCCGAGCCGGAAGCGGTGCTGCCGCCGCAACCGAAATCGGTGCGCGACAGCGGCCTGCCGCAGCAACTGATCATCGAGCTGGTCGCCAAGGCGCTCTACCTCGGCGGCAAGAGTCACTTGCCGATACTGACCACCAAACTGCACCTGTCGATCAATGTGCTGCGCGAGGTGCTCGACTTCATGGTGGCCGAACAGGTGGCGGAAGTGGCGTGGCGCGGCGACTCCGACATCGATGTGCAGTACCAGCTCACCAGCGCTGGCAAGCAGCGCGCCAGCGCGTGGCTTGAGCGCTGCCCTTACGCCGGTCCGGCGCCGGTGACGCTCGAAGCCTACCGTGCAATGGTGGAACGCCAGGCCGCGCAAGCGCCGCAGTCCTGCGCCGATGAACTGGCGGCTGAATTCACCGATGATTTCCTGGCGCCGGCGGTGCAGCGCATGCTGGGCGCGGCCATGCACGCCGGCCGCAGCATGCTGCTGCATGGGCCGTCCGGCAGCGGCAAGTCGACGCTGGCGCGCCGTCTTGGCGCGCTGCTGCAAGGACTGGTGGCGGTGCCGCATGCGATTGTGGTGGGCAAGGATATCGTGCAGGTGTACGACCCGGCCGTGCACCGCGCGCCGCTGCCGCGCCAGGCGCGTGCGGCGCAGCAGGCATCCGAGCGGCGCAGCAATGATCCGCGCTGGGTGCTGTGCCAGCGTCCCGTGGTGGCGCTGGATGCGTCGCTCGATGCGGACATGCTGGACCTGCAACTGGATGCTGCCGGCGGTTGCTATCGCGCGCCGCCGCAGCTGAAGGCCAACAACGGCTTGCTGATCGTCGATGATCTCGGACGCCACAATGTGCCGGCCACCGTGCTGCTCAACCGCTTCGCGCAGGCGCAGGAGCAGGAACGCAGCGCGCTGTCGCTGGCGGGCGGCTATCACTTCCAGGCGCCGTGCCGCGTGCGGCTGGTGTTTGTCGCCAGCGCGTCGCCGTCGTCGCTGCTGGACGATGCGGCGCTGCGCCGCGTGGGCTACAAGATTCCGGTTGGCGCGCTGGACGCCGCCAGCTATCGCACGCTGCTGCGCCAGCAGTGCCTGAGCGTGGGCGTGGCGTACGACGATGCGGCGCAGCGCTATCTGGTCGATGAGCTGCATGCGGGCAGCGGGCTGCCGCTGCTGGCGTGCTATCCGCGCGAGATCGTCAGCCGGGTAGCGGATTTTGCCGCGTTCATGGGCGAGGCGGCACGCTTGTCGATTCCGGCGCTGGACCAGGCCTGGATCAGCATGTTTGCCGGCGCCAATGTGGAGCGCGGCTAATATGAAGAACCGTCGCGCACTGTTGATGATGGCGCTGGCCATCGTGTTCGGACTGGCGGCAGTGGCGCTGGCCTCGCGCTGGCTGCTGCGGCAGACGCCCGGCGCTTCCAATAAGATCGTGGTGGCGGCGCAGGATGTCAATCTTGGCCAGCGCCTGACGTCCGAGATGCTCAAGCAGATCGACTGGCCGGCCGACACTTTGCCGCGCGGCGCGCTGCGCGACGGCGGCAAGCTGGTTGGCCGCGTGCTGAAAACCAGCGTGTTGCGCGACGAGCCTTTGAGTGAAGCCAAGCTGGCGCCGGCAGGTACGCTGGGCGGCTTGTCGGCGCTGATCGCCGAAGGCAAGCGTGCCATCACGGTGCGCGTGAACGATGTGGTGGGCGTGGCCGGCTTTGCGCTGCCGGGGAATTTTGTCGACATCATCGTCAACACGCAGTCCAATGATCGGGCGATTTCCAAGATCGTGCTGGAGCGCATACTGGTGCTGGCCGTGGCGCAGGAAGTAGGGCGCGACGAGACCAAGCCGCGTGTGGTCAATGCGGTGACGCTGGAGGTGACACCGGTGCAGGCAGAGAACCTGGATTTGGCGCGCAGCGTGGGCACGCTGTCGCTGGTGTTGCGCAATCAGGTCGATCCGCGTCCCGGCACCACCGACGGCGCCACCAAAGGGACGCTGCTTGGCGTGCACGAAGCGTCGCCGCCAGCCATGCCCGCCGCAGCGCCGCCTGCAGTCACGTCTCCCGCCTCGCCATCCGCGTCCATTCGGGCGCGCGTGCAGGTGGCTGCCGCTACGCCGCGCTTGTGCATCGGCGTTATCTCAGGCGTGCAGCGCACGCAAGAATGCCTGTGAGCGCGGCATGGACACTCGCCACCCCGCCGCGCTCTTGCGCTTTGCCGCGCTCCGCTGCCTGCACCGCTCGCGCGGACTGTCTGCCGCATTGGTGCTGGCGTTGGCCGCGCCGGCATGGGCCGCCGCAACGGCGCCCGCACCGGCGCAGCAGGAAGGCGCGGGGCTGCGCTGCACCGGACAGGCCGCGCAGCCGGGCAGCCTGCAACTGCAACTCGGAAAATCCACACTGATGCGCATGCCCGAAGCGGTGCAGGCCCGTAGTGTCGGCAATCCCGCCGTGCTGCAAGCCATGCTGGTGGCGCCGGATACGCTGTATGTGGTCGGCGTCGACATCGGCAGCAGCAATATGATCGTGCAGGGCCGCAGCGGTTTGTGCAACGTGGTGGAAGTGGTGGTTGGGATCGATCCGGGCGGCTTGCAGCAAGCGCTGGCCGCGCTGATGCCGGAAGAGAAAAACATCCAGGTCAGCGCTGCCGGTGACACGCTGGTCATCAGCGGCACCGTGGCCGATGCGCCCACCGCCGCGCGCGTGCTGGAACTGGCCGCAGCCTTCGTGCGCCGCCCCGCGCAGGCGCTGGAAGCAAGCGGCAAAGCCGGTGCCGGCAACAATGCGGCCATCAGCAACGCTCCGCCAGCCACGCAGGCCGCGCAGGCCAGCGCGCGCATCGTCAACTTCCTCAACATCGGCGCACCACAGCAGGTGATGCTGGAAGTGAAAATCGCTGAAGTCTCCAAGTCCCTGCTGGATCAGCTGGAAGCGGGCGTCACTCTTAACTTCGGCGGCGGCAGCTGGGCCAGCACGCTGTCGTCCAACTTCGTCAGCGGGACCTTGAAAAGCCTGCTCAGCATCGGCAATCGCGGCAAGATCGCCGCCGACCGCCAGGATGCGCTGGTCCGCATCCTGGCCGAACCGACCGTGATGGCCATCAGCGGCCAGGAAGGAAGCTTCCTCGCGGGCGGCCGCATCTTCGTACCGGTCGGGCAGGACAACAACAAGGTCACGCTGGAAGAGAAAGAATTCGGCGTCGGCCTGCGCTTCACGCCGACCGTGCTGGCCGGCGGCCGGATCAACCTGCGGGTGGCGCCGGAAGTATCGGAGATCTCGCGCGAAGGCGTTGGCATCTCAGTGTCGGGCTTCAGCGGCGCCTCGGTCCTGCCGCTGATTACCACGCGTCGCGCATCGACCACCGTAGAACTGTACGACGGCCAGAGCTTCGCCATCGGCGGCCTGATTAAAAACAGCCAGAGCACCAGCATCAACGGCCTGCCCCTCCTCGGCGAACTGCCGGTGCTGGGCGCGCTGTTCCGCAGCACGGACTTCCAGCAGGACCGCACCGAACTGCTGTTCGTCGTCACACCGCATCTGGTGCAGCCGCTACCAGCCAACTACAAACTGCCGACCGACAGCGTCACCACGCCGAGCCGCGCGAGGCTTTTCCTCGGCGGCCAAATGGAAGGCCCCAAGGAGTAATCATGCGTTACCTAGCTATCTTGCTGGCGGGCGTTTTGTCCGCCTGCGCCCAAACCACGCCGCATTGGGATGCCCGCTTCGGCTTCGACACACGCATGGTGCTGGCGCAGCAAATCATGCATCCGGAGGCGGCGCGTAATGCCGACCCGGTGGCTGGCATGGACGGCCGCAGCGCGCGCGCCGCCTACGAGCGCTATCAGAAGGCCGGCGCCGAACAACAGCCAGCCGCCATGAGCAGCGGTGCCAAATGAAAGCGCTCATGATCAGCAAGGATGGCCTGCTGCACGCGGAGATCGCGGCGCAGGGATCGGCGCGCATGCCGGCGGTGCAGCTGGTGGCATCGCGTAAGGGCTTGCGCGATGCGGTCGAACGCCTGCTGCCGGAAGCGCCGGAACTGGTGGTGCTGGACGCCAGCGACATCGCCGACGACGAGGGCGAACTGGTGGACCGCCTGTGCAAGCAGTATCCCGGCGCGTCGTTCATGCTGCTGACGCGCGACCCGCAGCAGGATTTGCTGATCCGCGCCATGCGCGCCGGCATGCGCGAAGTGCTGCCGCTGCCGCTGGTGCATCGCGCCTTCCACGAGGCGATGGACCGCATCGAAGTAGCGGCGGGACTGAGCCCGGTCCGCGAAGGCAAGGTGCTGGCCTTCATCTCCTGCAAAGGCGGCAGCGGCGCGACTTTCTTGTCCACCAACTTCGGCTACGCGCTGGCCGCGCTGGCCGACCGCAAGGTGCTGCTGATCGACCTGCACGGCCAGTTCGGCGACGCCACGCTGTACGTGTCCGACCAGAAGCCGGCCATGACGCTGTCCGATATCTGCGCGCAGATCAGCCGAATGGACGGTGCCTTCCTCGACTCCTGCCTGGTGCACGTGGCCTCCAACTTCGGCGTGCTGGCGGCGGCCGATGATCCCAACCGTACGGTGGACATGAAGCCGGAGCACATGGACACCATACTGCGCGTGGCGCGCCAGCATTACGACTTCGTGGTGCTGGACGTGGGCCGCCAGATCGACGCCATTTCGCTGCGCGCGCTCGACCAGGCCGACACCATTTACCCGGTGCTGCAACTGGCGCTGCCCGATATCCGCGACGGCCGCCGCCTGCTCGATATTTTCCGGTCGCTCGGCTACCCGAACGACCGCACCCGCCTGATCGTCAACCGCTACGAGAAGGGCGGCAAGCTGCGCCTGATGGATCTCGAACAGGCGTTGGGCGCGGACGTGGTGCACACGGTGCCCAACGATTACCTGTCGGCGACCGACTCGGTCAATCAGGGCATACCGGTGCTGCAGCTGTCGCGCAGCAGCGCGGTGGCGCGCAGCCTCGCAGAACTGGTGGAGCTGGTGGCCGCGCGCCGCATCCCGGAAAGCAAAGGACTGTTCGACCGCATCTTCGGCCGCAACGAGGGAGGATGATATGAGCTTACGTGAACGCTTGTCGCTGGCCGACGATGGCCGCAGCAGCAACGGGCCACCGGGACTGGCAGCAGCGGCCTACCTGGACCTGAAGAAGAGCATGCACCAGATTATCCTGGACCGCATCGACCTCGAACGCCTGAAGCGCCTCACGCCGGAGCAGTTCAAGCACGAGCTGGCGCTGCTGGTCCAGCGCATCATCGAGGAAGAACGGATTGTGCTGAACCAGCACGAGCGCCACAATCTGGTGCTCGATATCCAGCACGAGATGTTGGGCTTCGGGCCGCTGGAACCGCTGCTGGCCGATCCCGGCGTGTCGGATATCCTGGTCAACACCGCATCCAAAGTGTATGTCGAACGCGCCGGCAAGCTGGAACTGACCGGCACCACCTTCAACGACAACGCCCACCTGATGAAGATCATCGAGAAGATTGTCTCGCGCGTGGGACGGCGCGTGGATGAATCGAGCCCGATGGTGGATGCGCGGCTGCCGGACGGTTCGCGCGTGAACGCCATCATCCCGCCGCTGGCCATCGATGGACCGATCCTGTCGATACGTCGCTTTGCGGTCAATCCGCTCAGCATGGAAAACCTGCTCGACTACCGCAGCCTGACGCCGCCGATGGTGCAGGTGCTGCAGGCGCTGGGCCAGGCCAAGGTCAATATCCTGATCTCCGGCGGCACCGGCTCCGGCAAGACCACCATGCTGAACGTGCTGTCCGGATTTATCCCGGCGCACGAGCGTATCGTGACCATCGAGGATGCGGCGGAGCTGGCGCTGCGCCAGCCGCACGTGGTACGGCTGGAAACGCGACCTCCGAATATCGAAGGCAAGGGCGAGGTCAATCAACGCTCGCTGGTGCGCAACGCGCTGCGTATGCGGCCTGACCGCATCATCCTCGGCGAGGTGCGCGGGCCGGAAGCGCTGGACATGCTGCAAGCGATGAATACCGGTCACGAAGGCTCGCTCGCCACCATCCACTCCAACACGCCGCGCGACGCCTTGTCACGGCTTGAAAACATGGTGGGCATGGCCGGCGTGAACCTGACGCCGCGCGCGACGCGCCAGCAGATCTGCTCCGCTGTGACGGTGGTGATGCAGGTGTCGCGCCTGACCGACGGCACGCGCAAGCTGGTGAGCCTGCAGGAAGTCACCGGCATGGAAGGGGATGTGATCGCCATGCACGAAATATTCCGCTTCGAGCAGAAGGGCGTGGATGCACACGGCGCGGTACAGGGCCGCTTCTACGCCACCGGCGTGCGCCCGCGTTTTGCCGACCGCCTGCGCATGTTCGGCGTGGCGGTGCCGGATTCGGTGTTCGATCCGGACAAGATCTACGAGTGACGCATCATGGACCTGATTTTCCCTGCCTTCGCCGTGCTGCTGTTTGCCGCCGTGATCCTGATGATCGAAGGTGCGTGGCTGTGGTGGTCCGGCGCGCATGGCGGCGCAGCACGGCGTATCTCGCGACGCTTGCGGATGATGGCCGCCGGCGGCAATGGCGGCAGCGAGCGTGTCGATATTCTCAAGCGCCGTGTCTACAGCCGCGTCCCCGCGCTGGAGAAGCAGTTGCGCCGGATCGAACGTCTGGCGACGCTGGATCGCTTGCTGCTGCAGGGCGGCGTGCGCTGGTCGGTGGCGCAATTCCTCGGTTGCTCGCTGGCGTCGGCGATGGCGGGCTTGTTGCTGCCGCAGATGATGAACATGCCTTTCCTGCCCGGCGCAGGCGTGCTGGCGCTGGCGGCTGCGGCGCCGTGGCTGATGTTGATGCGCACGCGCGCCGCACGCCTGCGCAAGCTGGAACAGCAACTGCCGGAAGCTGCCGATTTCCTCGGCCGCGCGCTGCGCGCCGGCCACTCGTTCGCTAACGTGATGCAGATGGTAGGCGAGGAGATGCCGGAGCCGATCGCCGGCGAGTTCAAGTTCGCCTACGAGGAGATCAACTATGGCGTGCCGATGAACGAGGCTTTGCACAACTTGGCCCTGCGCGTGCCGCTGACAGATTTGCGCTACCTGGTGATCGCGGTGCTGATCCAGCGCGAATCGGGCGGCAACCTGGCCGAGGTATTCGGCAATATCAGCCGCCTGATACGCGCCCGCCTGAAGTTGCTGGCGCAGGTGCGGGTGATGTCGGCCGAGGGCCGCATGTCGGCATGGGTGCTCGGCTTGCTGCCGCTGGGCGTGCTGGCGTTAATGATGTTTTCCAATCCAGACTATGTTCGCGTGCTGTGGACGGACCCTATCGGCGTGCATCTGCTGTGGTACGCGCTGGCGGCGGCAGCTGGCGGCGTGCTGTGGATGCGCAAGCTGATACGCATCCGCGTATGAAAGGAGCGTGACATGAATGGATCGCAGATTGCATTCCTGGCGGTGGTGTTCCTGGTGGCCGCCGGCATGGCGGTGCTGGCGGCGCTGACATTTTCGCCAGTGGCCTTGCGCGAGCGCTTGAACGAGGTGGTGGAGCCGGCCGACGCAGCGCCCGATCCTGCTGCCACGGGATGGGTGGAGAAAGTGGCGCTGGCGGCGCAGCCGTTCTCGCGCCTGTCGCTGCCGGAAGAGGGCTGGGAACGATCGCCGCTGCGCACGCGCTTCATGAATGCCGGCTGGCGCAGCGCATCGGCGCCGCCGCTGTACTTTGCCGCCAAGACGCTGCTGGCTTTGGGCCTGCCCGCTGTCGCCGCGCTGTGCGGCGTGTTCGCGTGGAGTGCGCAGCAAACGGGTTTCATGTACTTTTTGCTGCTGGCGGCCGGCATCGGCTATTACTTGCCGAATGCGGTGCTGGCGCACAAGGCGGCCACGCGCTGTCGCGATATCTTCGAAACTTTCCCCGATGCGCTGGATCTGTTGACGGTATGCGTGGAGGCGGGCCTCAGTCTTGAACGCGCGCTGACCAAGGTGGCGGGAGAGATCCACGTCAAAAGCGTGGCGCTGGCGCAGGAACTGCAACTGGCGCTGATGGAAATGCGCGCCGGCTTTACCAAGGAGCGTGCCTTGCGCAACCTGGCCCTGCGCAGCGGCGTGGAGGATGTGGACACGCTGGTCGCGATGCTGATCCAGTCGGAGCGCTTCGGCACCAGCATGGGTGATTCGCTGCGCATCCATTCCGACAACCTGCGCGGCAAGCGCAGCGTGATGGCGGAGGAAGCCGCCGCCAAGATCGCGCTCAAGCTGCTGTTCCCGCTGATCTTTTGCATTTTCCCGACCTTGATGCTGGTGTTGATCGGCCCTGCCGGTATCCAGATTTATCGCATGATGCAGCTCACTCACTAGGAGGTCATGATGAACAAGCCATTGGCTGCCGCCTGCCTGATGCTGGCTGCCTGCGGCAGCGTGCAGGTAGAACCGCCCGAGGAAGACACCATCACGCCGCTGGAACAAGCCTGCCTTCGCGATCCGCTGGATCCCGCAAAGTGGGAGCAGTTGGCGGCGGCGCTGGCGATTACCGGTGAGCGCGAACGCGCGGCGGCCATGTATTTGCAAGCAGCGTCGCTGCGCGCGCACGATGTGAAGCAGGACTATGCCACGCTCAAGCAGGCAGCGGAATCACACGATGGCGTGCCACGCACGCAGGTGCGCCAGCTTGCACCGGGACTGGTGGAGGTGACGCGCACGCACGTGGCCAACGCAGTTGCCGCCAGCGTCGCCGGCGCCGCCATCGTGCGGCTGGAAATCAGCAACGGCAACGGCGTCACCGGCGCCGCCGCGCGGCTGGCCCGCTCGCTCGATATGGATGGCGTGAAGACCGTGCGGCTGTCGAATGTGCGGCCGTTCGTGGAGCCGGAAAGCCGCATCGAATATCAACGTGAACAGCAGAAGATGGCGCAGGCATTGGGGCGCCGCCTGAACCTGCCGCTGCAGCCGGCGCGCGGCGCCACCGCCTACGCCGACCTGCGCATCGTGCTAGGCCACGACGTGCGCTACCTCAAATAAAAAAACGTCCGGAAGGAGTGGCCTCCTTCTGGACGTCAAAAACACACCCATGTGTTTCCTGTGCCCGGCCACGCAGGCCGGCGCATTCCTTACTGCCAGCTGATGCTGCCCATGCCGCGTGCGCTGGCGTTGCGATTGGCTGGATTGCCGTACACCTTGGCCGAACCCATGCCCGTCAGTTTCAGATTGGCGCTGCTCTTGGCATACACCGTAGCGCTACCGAGGCCGCTCATGTTGAGGTCGAGGTTGTCGGCGCGCAGCTGCTGCGCATCCAGGCTACCGACCCCGCCCAGGCTGGCGTGTAACTGTTTGGTCTGGCCTGACATTTCGATGCGGCCAGCACCATTCAGATGCAGATCGACGTTGTCGCTGCTGCCGTTGTTGACGGTCATGCCGCCAACGCCGCCCAGGCGCACGTCGAGATTGCGATACTGCGCGTCGACCTTGACGGAGCCTGCGCCGTCCAAAGCCAGGCGCAGATTGTCGCCGTTAAATCCGCTCACTTCGGTGGCGCCGACGCCGCTGGAGGTCAGCTGGCGCAGGTTCGGCAGCGTCAGCTCGGCGCGCAGTTCGCGCTTGTTACCGAAGTGGATGTTGTTCATTTTCTCGGTGCCGATGTGCAGCGATTCGCCGCTCTGCTCGACCACCACTTTCTTCAGCGCGTCCGGCTCGCCGTAGATGATCAGCGAGGCAGTCGCGCCTTGCTTCACCTTCAGGCTGATGACGCCATCGAGTTCGATCTTGACGGCGCGCGCATCGACGCTGCGGTTCTCGCTGATCACATCGGCGGCCAGTGCGGCGTGTGCGCCGCTACCCAGGACCGCCGCCAGCATCGCAGCTTTCATCATCTTTTTCATCATGCGCTCCATCGTGATCGTTTGAATTACAGGGCTGCTTTTTCAGCGGCGGTCAGGCGTTTTGCGGTGACCGTCACGGTCGGCAGCACGCTGGCTTCGGCTTTCACTGCGACCACGGCTGCAGCTGGCTCGTTGACGGCAGCGGTGGCGAAGGTGGTGGCGCTAGCGATGACAACTGCTGCGACGAAGATGGCTTCCATGTTTTTTGCGATGTTCATTTTGTGCTCCTTGTGGGTGGTTAGTTCGTTGCGTTGAGTGAACTATAGACAAGGGCTATCCGTCCATCCACCGGGATGTGACGAACTGCAAAAAACGGGGGACAGAATGCGGATTAGGGGTTTAGAGCTGTGCCGCACAGCGCCTGTTCGCTGCTGGCGTAGACCTGCGACAGCCAGGCCGAGACGGTTTTAAAGCGCGCGATTGAACCGGCGTCGCGATGGCTGAGCAGCCAGATATCGCGCTGTACTTCAACCGTGTCACCGATGTGCTGCAAGCCTTCCTGCGTGCCCATGATGCAGGGCAGGAGCGCCATGCCGACGCCGGCGCGGCAGGCGCGCACCATCGTGCTCAGGCTGTTCACCTTGAGCACTTTGCGCGGTGCGGGCTCCATTGCGGCCAGCCATTGCATTTCGCCGGTGCCGCTGAGCGAGTCGTCGTAGGCGATCCAAGGCTGCGTGCCCCAGCAGCCGCGCGGCGTGTCGGCGAACTTGGCGTGGCCGTAGACGGCGAAACCGAGATCGCCCAGCTTGCGCATCACCAGCGCCGCATCCTCGCTCGGCTTGCCGAGGCGCAGCGCGAAGTCGGCTTCGCGGCGGGTGAAGGACAGGTTCTGGTTTTCCGCCTGCAGCGTCAGTTGCAGATGGGGGTGCTGGGCCAGCAGGGCCGGCACGTGGTCCAGCAGCCAGTAGTCGAACAGGAAATCGATGGAAGTGATGTTGACCGGGCCGGCGGTGGCGTCGGCCTCCTGCGAGGACGCTTGCAGCATGCTCTGCACATTGCCGTACACCGCCTCGCCGTGCTCGACGAAGACCTGGCCGGCGTCGGTCAGCTGGTAGCCGGTGTTGTCGCGGATGAACAGGCGCAGCTTGAGCGCCTTCTCGGCGGCGGCAATGCGGCGGCTGATGGTGGAGGCGTCCACGCCCAACTGGCGACCGGTGGCGCTCATGCTGCCGCTACGGGCCAGCGCGAGGATCAGGGGGATGTCGTTCCAGTCGAAGTCGTTGCTTGTCGCCATGTCGGGGGTCTGCGTTTTTGCAAAGAGGCCTTGCAGAGTTGTCTGTTCCGCAAATGTTTTGCGAGGTCTAAGATTCATTCCATCGCTGCTGCAGAACGAAGCGACTGTAGCACAGCACTGAATATCCATACATCGACTAAAAGGAAGAAAATCATGAACACTAGCTCCACCATCACCACCCGCGACGGCGTTGAAATCTACAACAAAGACTGGGGCCCACGCGCCGGCCAACCGGTGATCCTGAGCCACGGCTGGCCGTTGAGCTCGGATAGCTGGGAGTCGGCTGCGTTCTTCCTGGCGAACAACGGCTTCCGCGTCATCACCCACGACCGTCGCGGCCACGGCCGTTCGAGCCAGCCTTGGGACGGCAACGACATGGACCACTACGCCGACGACCTGGCGCAGCTGATCGAAGCGCTGGATCTGAAAAACATCATCCTGGCCGGCTTCTCCACCGGCGGCGGCGAGGTGGCGCGCTACGTGGGCCGCTACGGCACCAAGCGCATCGCCAAGCTGGGCCTGATTTCGGCGGTGCCACCGCTGATGCTGAAAACCGCCGACAATCCGGACGGCTTGCCGCTGGAAGTGTTTGACGGCATCCGCGCCGGCCAGCTCAAGGATCGCGGCCAGCTGTACCTGGATATCGCCTCGGGCCCGTTCTACAACTACAATCGCGCCGGCGCCAAGCCTTCGCAAGGCATCATCCAGGCGTGGTACGCGCAGGGCATGCAGGGCGGCTTTAAAAACACCTACGACTCGATCAAAGCGTTCTCGGAAACCGACTTCCGCGACGACCTGAAAAAGTTCGACAAGCCGACCCTGGTGATCCACGGCGACGACGACCAGATCGTGCCGATCAAAGCCGCCGGCATCGCCTCGGCCAACATCGTGAA
>NZ_FOBG01000008.1 GCF_900109645.1 Duganella sp. CF402 | reverse complement strand
CGGCTGCGCAGCATACAAGTCAAAGCTTGATGACCATAGTAAGTCGGTCCCACCCCTTCCCATCCCGAACAGGACCGTGAAACGACTCTACGCCGATGATAGTGCTGCAACCAGTGTGAAAGTAGGTTATCGTCAAGCTAGTTATTTAGAAAAAGCCCGTTCAGGTGAAGCCTGAGCGGGCTTTTTTGCGTCTGTCATCAGCGTGTAACGCGCCCTCGCTAGACTTGTCCTTTTTCTAAAATTAGGGACAAGTCAGCATGAAAAAATTCTCCTTGGTGTCGCTCGCCGTGTTCTCGGTCCTCGCCGGTTGCGGCGGCAGCGATAGTGCGCCCGAAGCACAGAAGACGCCGATGACCGGCGTGTTCCTCGACGGCGCAGTCGAGAATCTGGACTATGTGGCCGGCACCGCCGCCAAGGCCAGCACCAACGCCAAGGGCGAATTCACTTGCTACGCCGGCGACACTGTGAGCTTCAGCGTTGGCGGCATCGCGCTCGGCAGCGCACCGTGCGCCGCCACCATCACGCCGCTGCAGCTGGCCGGTTCCACCGATGTGAAAGACGTCAAGGTGGTCAATCGCCTGCTGGCCCTGCAATTGCTGGACGATGACAGCGACCCGTCCAACGGCATCAAGCTGAACGCCGATGTTAAAACCGCGCTGGCAAGCAAAACCGCCGATTTCGGCGCCGCTGCCGATGCATTCAACACCGCCCTCAGCGCCAATCTGGCCACCGCCGGCGCCAGGTACGCCGCCCGCAGCGTCGACGACAGCCGCCGCGCGCTGGTGCGTGAGCACTTTGAAGACACGCTTGCTTCCAAGGTCGGCACGCCGGTCAACGAAACCTTCAGCCAGACCACGCCGCTGGGCGCGGTGTCGGTTACCGTGACGCGCTACCAGGTGCAAGCGGCCAGCAGCTACTACATTCCATACGAAGGCAGCAACGCCAAGGTGAAGGAAGATTTCCCGCTGGGCTTCCTGCCGTCCTACGGTTCCTCGATTGCCTTCAAGGGCACCAATGCCGCTGGCGAACTCGAGTTCTACGGCCTGACCGATCGCGGCCCGAACGGCGACGGTCCTAATCTGCCTGCACTGAGTGGCGCCGGCACCACCGGCGCCAAGATCTTCCCATCGCCGAGCTTTGCACCCGCCTTCGGCGTGATCACGGTCGGCAAGTCCGGCGCGGTGCTGACCTCGTCCACGCCGATCAAGGCATCGGCTACGGTGAAGACTTCTGGTTTGGCTATCCCGCCGGGCGCGGTCGGCAATTCTGCCGAGCTGCCGGTAATGGATGTAATGAAGTACGACGCCACCAGCAAAGCCACCTTCGATGCTAACGGCCTCGATACGGAAGCTATCGTCGTCGATAAGAAGCGCAACGTGCTGTGGGTGTCGGATGAGTACGGCCCGTTCATCGTGAAGATCGATCCGGCCACCGGCATCATCCTCAACAAGTATGCGCCGGGTAGCGGCTTGCCGGACATCTTCCTCAAGCGCCGCGCCAATCGCGGCATGGAAGGCCTGGCGCTGGACACCAGCACCGACAAGCTGCACGGTTTCCTGCAGAGCCCGCTGACCGATGGCACTGCGCTGTATTCGGTGACCGGCAAGAACGAACAGATCGAGCGCTTCGCGCGCTTCACCCGCTGGACCGAGTTTGATCCAACCACCGGCAAGGCCGGCAAGATGTACGCCTATCCGCTGGACGCTGCCGACTACCAGGATGGCCGCACCGGCAACGCCAAGCTGGGTGATGTGGTGGCGCTGGGTAACGGCAAGTTCATCGTGATCGAGCAAGGCGCAGCGCCGAGCGGCACGGTGTTCAACAAGCTGATGCTGATCGAGATCGGCGCGGCCACCGATATTTCGGCAGCGGCCTTCAATGCCACCACCTCCGATCTGGAGAAGAGCAGCATGGGCGGCGTGGCCGTCAACGGCGCCGACTGGAAGGCGGTCACCACGCTGAAGAAAACGCTGCTGCTGGATCTGAACGCCATCGGCTGGCTGGCGGAGAAGGCGGAAGGCTTGACCATCGTCGACGGCAATACGCTCGCGCTGGCTAACGACAACGACTTCGGCCTGAAGACCAAGGTGTACGACGCCAACGGCAAGCCGGTGGAGGACGCCGACGTCACCAAGTGCAATGTCGATGCGAACGGCGTCATCATCACCAGCACGGCGGCGGGCTGCAATGCGGCCAACAGCATTCGTGTGGCGCGCGGTGCGGACCAGGAGCGTCCAAGCCGCCTGTGGCTGATCAAGTTTGCCAAGGCGCTGACGGCGTTCTGATCGGATATTAAAAACTCTAACGGGACGAAACCATGTCGAAACCATCTTCTGCGATTCAATTCTTGTTGCTGGCCGCGCTGCCTTTCGGCGCTGCCACGGCGGCGGACTTCACCATCGGCGGCAGCAGCAGCACCGCGCAATCGCTGGGCAATAACCAGACCGGCTCGGTCACCAGCAGCGGCGCGCTGAGCGTGAACGGCAGCACGGTTGCTGTCACCATCACCGGTAACAACGCCACGGTGAACAACCTCGGCTCGATCAAACAAACCGGCAGCGGCCGCGTGATCCGCGACAACAGCGGTGTGAGCAACCTTGTCGTCAACAATGGCAGCACCACCAACAGCAGCGCGCTGATGCAGGCCGCCGACGCCGACGTGATCCAGATGGCCAAGGCTGGCGCCACTGTTATCCTGAACAACTACGGCGCGATGATTTCGCTGAATGCCAGCGCAGGCGGCGCGCAAGCGGTGGACTTCAGCTCGGTGACCGGCGCCAACGTGGTCAATAACTACGCCGGCGGTCTGCTCCAGGCCACCGACGCCGATGCCGTGCGTCCCGGCCTGAATGGTGTGGTGAGGAATGCCGGCACCATCCGGGCGATCAATGCCAAGGCCGACGGTGATGGCGTCGATGCGCAGGCCAACACTGGCGTGCAAGTATTCAACCTTCCCGCCGGCCTGATCGAGGGTGGCCGTCACGGCATCACCGGCGGCCAGGCCGATGCGGCGTCCAACTTCGCCATTTTTGTGGAGAACAGCGCCGGCGGCGTGATTCAGGGCCTGAACGGCTCGGGCATCAACCTGGATGGCTTCAACGGCAAGCAGAGCGCCACCATCATCAACCACGGCACCATCACCGGCCGGGGCCTCACCGGCGACGGCGACGGCATTGACGCGGACGGCATCGCCTACCTCACCAACACCGGCATCATCCGTTCTCTGAACGCTTACAGCGCAGCGGGCGATGGGTGGGCCTACAGCGAAGGCATCAGCGTGGGCGGCGGCACCATCACCAACTCGGGCACCATCGAAGGCCTGGTCACCGCCGGCAATACCAACGCGGTGGGACGCGGCATCACGCTGGCCGGCAACGATATCACCAGCGGCGCGCTGAAAGGTTCGCGCGAAGGCTTGTACGCCAATGCCACCATCACCAACCAGAGCGGCGGCCTGATCCGTGGCCAGAGCGATGCCGCCATCGTGGTGTCGGGCGCAGCCAGCGGCTACACCGTGACCATCTACAACCACACCGGCGCTTCCATCGTCGGCGGTGGCGCTAGCAGCGCGGCGATCAAGGGCAATGCTGACAACACCGTGATCGTCACCGGCGGCATCATCAATGGTTCCAGCAGTGGCAAGGCGATTGAGCTGGGCAGCGGCGTGAACAGCGTGACGATCACCGGCGGCACCATCAACGGCAGCATCAACGGCGGCAGCGGCGGCCAGAACACGCTGGTGGTCAACGGCAGCTTTGCGTACGATGGTGCGATTTCCAACTTCAACAAGGTGGAAGTGCAGGGCGGCGACGTGACCTTCTCCGGCGTGAGCAGCTACACCGGCGCCACTGTGCTGAGCGGCGGCAAGCTGACGCTGGACGGCGCGCAGCGCTTGTCGGCTGAAAGTGAACTGATCCTCAACGGCGGCACGCTGCGCCTGACCAATGCCGGGGCCGATGGCCAGGCTTTCGCCAGCCTGTCGCTGAACGCCGATTCGTCGGTGCTGCTGGGCGGCTCGTCGCTGACCTTCGGCGCGCTGGGCGCGGTGGTGAACGGTGCGACCCTGAGCTTCACCGAGGCCGCCTCCGGCTCCTACGCCTTCCGTCTGTTGGGCAACTATTCCAGCGATGCGGAATTCCTGCAACTGGTCGGCGCCACCCACATCAACGGCCTGGGCGCGACCTATTCCTTCGACGGCACCTACACCCGCGTGGCCGCCGTGCCAGAGCCAGCTACCTACGCCATGTTGTTTGCCGGTCTGGTGCTGGTGGGCGTGGCGGCACGTCGTCGCACCAAGGTTTAGCCGATATCAAGGCGGAACGGCTCTCGGGTTGTTACCTTCTCAGAGGTGACTCTGGGAGGAAAGCCCGATGGAATATGCGCAGCTGAAGCCCGGCCGCCGTTTTGCCCCGCTGCATAGCCTGTTGTACTACAGTCAGCGCATCGTGACTTATCCCACGCTGCGCCGGCTGGTGGTGCGCGCGCTCAGTGCGGCGGTGCGCCTGCGCCAGGGGGCGGGCAGGGAACTGCACGCCGCCACGGCGCAGGAAGATGCAGCCCTGCTCGACCTGTGCCGCAGCGGCTACGCGCCGCTCGGCAATCTGCTCGATAGCGTACAGTGCGACGCTATCCGCAGCTGGCTGGGCGACAAGCTCTTGATTGATCGTGACCGCGAGCGTCCCGGCTTCCGGCTGGCGCAGCGGCCGGCGGCGGTGCGCGTGGCCGATTATCATCTGCGCGACGTGATCGCCTGTCCGCACATCCTGGCGCTGGCCAATAGTCCTGCGCTGCTGGGCCTCGCCGCGCGTTATCTTGAATGCAAACCGACCATTTCCGCGCTGGGGCTGCGCTGGTCGTTCCCGGTGACGGGCGACGACAGCGCCCTGCAAGCCTTCCATCGCGATTCCGAAGATTGGCGCTACCTGAAAGTGCTGGTTTACCTGACCGATGTGGACGATGGCGCGGGGCCGCACGTCTACCTGCACGGCAGCCACCTGACGCAGGCGCCGGTGCGCTTGCGCTTCTACAGCGACAGCGAAATCGTGGGCTCGCACAGCGCCGACATGCTGCTGACCGCCATCGGCACGCGCGGCTTCTGCTTTGCGGTGGACACGGCCGGCATCCACAAGGGCACGGCGCCGTCGCTGCAACCGCGCCTGATGTTGCAGATCCAGTACTCGCTGCTGCCCAGCTATGCCTATCGTTATGCGCCGGAGCGCTATCGCGGTCCGCTGGTGCTGGACCCGTATGTCAATCGCCTGATTCTTCGTCGGTGCGCTTTGCCTGGCTGATGGCTTCACCGTCGCTCTTGCGTAAGGTCCAGAACATGGCGGAGGACAGCACCGTCAGTACCGCCAGCGTGATGAAGGCGTGATGCAGCGCGGAGGTCAGCGCCACGCGATTCGACTGCGGCAGGTCGCCGAGGAACCAGCCGGTGACCAGCGAGCCGGCAGCCAGGCCGAAACTCATCGACAGCTGCTGCATCGAGCTGGCCATCGTGCTGGCCATGCTGGAGTTGGAATTGTCCACGTCGGCGTAGGCGATGCTGTTCATGCTGGAGAACTGCAGCGAATTGAAGAAGCCCAGGCACAGGCTGATCGCCACGATCACGTACAGCGGCGTGCCTTGCTGCACAAACGAGAACATGCTGATGGTAACGCCGATCAGCAGCGTGTTCACGGTCAGCACCTGGCGGTAGCCGAAGCGTCCCAGCACGCGCACCGAAATCATTTTCATGCCCATCGCGGCGGCGGCGGACGGCATCATCAGCAGGCCCGATTGCCAGGCCGGCAAGCCGAGGCCCAGCTGGTACAGCAGCGGCAGCAGGAAGGGCAGGCCGCCCACGCCGATGCGGGTGATGAAGCCGCCCAGCACCGACACGCGGAAGGTGCGGATCTTGAACAGCGCAAGCCGCAGCAGCGGGAACTCCGCTTCCCTGGCGTGCCACACATAGGCGCCCAGCAGTGCGCAGGCGATGAACAGCAGCACCGAGGCCGACGTCACGTCCAGCTTATGTTCGCCGAAGACTTCCAGCAGCCATGACAGCAGCGCGATGCCGGTGCCGAACAATACCAGGCCGATGAAATCCAGTGGCCGTGGTTCGTCGCCGTGATAGTCCGGCATATAGCGGTGCGCGAGGAAGATCGCCGCCAGCCCGACCGGCACGTTGATGAAAAAGATGTCGCGCCACGTCAGCCAGTGCACGATCAAGCCGCCGATGGTGGGGCCGAGCAGTGGCCCGATCAGCGCCGGGATGATGACGAAGTTCATGGCCGCCAGCAGCTCGTGCTTGGCAAAGGTGCGAATGATGGTCAGGCGGCCGACCGGCATCATCATCGCCGCGCCGAAGCCCTGCAGCAGCCGCGCCGCCACCAGCATCGGCGAGTTGACCGACAGGCCGCACAGCACCGAGGCGATGGTGAAAATGGCAATCGCGGTCATGAACACGCGGCGCGTGCCGTAGCGGTCCGCCATCCAGCCGCTGATCGGTATCGAGACGGCGAGGCTGAGGATGTAGCTGGTGACCACGGCCTTCAGGCTCAGTGGCGTCACTTGCAGGCTGGCGGCCATCGCGGGGATGGCCGTGTTGACGACGGTGGAGTCCAGCTGCTCCATGAAGAGGGTGGTGGCAACTACCCACGGCAGGTAGCGTTTGGCGGCATCGGCATTCATAGGGGTGATTGTCACACAAAATAAACACAACGGTCATAAGCAGGTCACGGATGGGGCGTAAGTTGCGCACATTGCTATGGCATCGGGGAGAGCAGCATGGAAGGACGCCGTACTTTTATCCGTCAAATGGCCGCGTCGACCGCGTTGCTGACCGTAGCCGGTTGCACCAGTACCGCTGGCAGCGTTGGCGACAACAGCGTGGCTGGCTTTCGCCACGGTGTGGCCAGCGGCGACCCGCTCAGCGATCGCGTGATCCTGTGGACGCGCTTCACGCCGGCGCGTGCGGGTGAAGTGGAAGTGCGCTGGCAGCTCGCCACCGATCCAGCCATGCAGCAGGTGGTCGTACATGGCAGCGTCATGACGTCGGCGCAAAAGGATTACACGGTGAAGGTGGACCCGTCCGGCCTGCTGCCGGGCCATGTGTACTACTACCAGTTCGCGGTGGATGGCGAGAAGTCGGTGGTCGGCCGCACCAAGACGCTGGCGCGCGGCGATGCGCGGCAGGTAAGGCTGGCGGTGTTCTCCTGCTCGAACTATCCGGCCGGGTACTTCAACGTCTACGCCGATGCGGCGCGCCAGGACGACATCGACGCCGCGCTGCATATCGGCGATTACATCTATGAGTACGAAAGCACCGGCTACGCTTGTGGCAATGCGGAGGCGCTGGGCCGCGTGTCGGAACCGCGCGAACTGCTGCTGCGCACCGACGATTATCGCCGCCGTTACGCGCAGTATCGCTCCGATCCCGACCTGCAGGCGGTGCATGCCGCCATGCCCTTCATCACGGTGTGGGACGACCACGAGATCGCTGACGACACGTGGCGCGATGGATCGGTTGACCACAAGGCCAGCAAGTACGGGCCGTTCGAGCTGCGCAAGCTTGCAGCACTGACGGCTTATCACGAGTGGATGCCGATTCGCGTGCCGGACGCTTCCGCGCCAGACAAGATTTATCGCTCTTTCGATTTCGGCGGCATCGTTTCGCTGCACATGTTGGACACACGCCTGATCGCACGAGACCAGCAGTTGATGATGTCGTCCTACTACGATGAGCACAAACACTTCGACGTGGAGAAGTACACGCAGGACGTGTGCTCGCCACGCCGCCAGATGATAGGCCGTGAGCAGATGGCGTGGCTGGAAGGTCAGGTTAGCCGGTCCAATGCGCGCTGGCAGATGCTGGGCCAGCAGGTGCTGATGGCGCGCATGGAGTATCCAGCCGCCGTGGTCATGGGTGAATGCAATAGCACCGACTACTCGGCGTTGAAGAAGCGCGCGGCGGCCGATCCATCCTGCGTCACGCCGAAGGAGCAGCGCTGGCTGTCTTCCGCCACCTTGCCGTGCTATCTCGATTCGTGGGACGGCTACCAGGCCGACCGCGAGCAGGTGTTCGAGATGATGCAGAAACACCGCAAGAACTTGGTGGTGCTGGCCGGTGACACGCACAACGCCTGGGCCAGCGACTTGCGCGACGCGCAGGGCAAGCAGGTTGGCGTGGAATTCGCCACCGCCTCGGTGACCTCACCGGGCATGGAAGGCGCCTATCCGGATCGCGATCCGGAGGACGTGGCAAACATGATGGTGGATTTGATCGAACCGCTGTACTACGCGCAAACCAGCAAGCGTGGTTACATGGTGATCACCGCCAGCCATGAGCAGGTGCGTTGCGACTGGCGGTTTGTCGATACGGTGTTCAAGCACGAGTTCACGGCGGCCACGGAGCGCAGCCTGCGGGTGCTGGCGGGACCGGGCAACCGCCGCCTCGAGGAATGCCCTGCTTAGGCGGCGTTGTCCCAGCGATTTTCGAACAGGATGTCGCTGAGCGGGCGGCGCTGGTCCCACTTTTCCAGTTCCAGCATGGGCGCGGTATAGAACTCGTGGACGTGGCCGACGCATAGTACGGCGATCGGCTGGCTGCCCTCGGGCATGCCGACGATGTCGCGCAGCTGCTGCGGATCGAACATCGACACCCAGCCCGCGCCGATGCCTTCCGCGCGTGCGGCCAGCCAGAAGTTTTGCAGCGCGCAGGCGGCGGAGGCGAGGTCCATCTCCGGCATGGTGCGGCGGCCGAACACATATTGATCGCGCTTGTCGATCAGGCCCACCACCAGCACTTCCGCGCATTCCAGTATGCCCTCCACCTTGAGCCGCATGAATTCTTCCGCGCGCTGGCCCAGCGCATCGGCGGTCTTGATGCGTTCCTCGTTGACGTGCTGGTGGATGCGGGCGCGCAGGTCGGTGTCGGTGATGCGGACAAAGCGCCACGGCTGCATGTAGCCGACGCTGGGACCACTGTGGGCCGCGCCGAGGAAGCGTTCCAGCTGGCCCGGTTCCAGCGGGCCGCGCTTAAAGTGGCGCACATCGCGGCGTTCGCGGATGGCGCGGTAGACGCCGGCAATTTCGGCATCGGGATAGGCGTGCGGATTCATTTCAGTTTGAGTAAAGCGTCGAGCAAAGGCTGGGTGGCGTCGGCGATGCGATCGAGGCTGGCTTCGCGCAGTGCGGAGGTGTCCACCGTGTGTTGCGAGTCCAGACCTGCCCAGCGCAGCAGGGCGCTGATGGCTTGCGGCGTGTCGAACAGGCCATGCAGGTAGGTGCCGAGGATCTGGCCATCTGCCGATACCGCACCTTCCGGTCGACCGTCGATGGTGAAGGCAGGCGTGGCGAACGCGCTACCTGTGGAAACGCCCATGTGGATTTCGTAGCCGCTGACGGGGGCTTGCGCTTCGTCGAACGCGCACACACCTTGTACCTGCACCAGCCGCTTATCCGGGCTCATTTCGGTGGTCATGTCGAGCAGGCCGAGGGCCGTCGAGGCGCCGGCTTTGCCTTCCATGCCCAGCGGATCGGTCACTTCGCGGCCCAGCATCTGGAACCCGCCACAGATGCCGATCACTTTGCCGCCGTAGCGCAGGTGGCGTTCAATCTGCTCCGGCCAGCCATAGGTGCGCAGCCAATCGAGATCGCCGCGCGTGTTCTTGCTGCCGGGGAGGATGATGAGGTCCGCCGCCGGTATCGGCTCTCCCTGGCGTACGAAATGCAGGTCGACGTCGGGATGGGCGCGCAGCGCGTCGAAGTCGGTGTGGTTGCTCATGCGCGGCAGGCTGGGGACCACCACGCGGAACGCGCCGCGCGCCGCTTGCACCGGCTGCACCGCGTCTTCGGCGTCGAGGAACAGGCCATGCAGGTAGGGCAGGACGGCCAGTACCGGTTTGCCGGTCTGCTGTTCCAGCCACTCCAGGCCCGGTTCCAGCAGCTTGATATCGCCACGGAAGCGGTTGATGACAAAGCCGATGGTGCGATTGCGTTCGCTCTCCGAGAGGCAGGCCAGCGTGCCGACGATGTGGGCGAACACGCCGCCACGGTCGATATCCGCCACCAGAATCACGGGGCAGTCGACCTTTTCGGCGAAGCCCATGTTGGCGATGTCGCGGTCGCGCAGATTGATTTCGGCCGGGCTGCCGGCGCCTTCCACCATCACGCACTCGTATTGCTGCAGCAGGCGTTGGTGCGATTCGAGCACGGCTTGCATGGCGACGGTCTTGTATTGATGGTAGTCGCGCGCGTTCATCTCCGCACGTACTTTGCCGTGGATGATGACTTGCGCGCCGATGTCGCTCGATGGCTTGAGCAGGATAGGATTCATGTCGGTGTGCGGTTGCAAGCCGGCGGCGATGGCTTGCAGTGCTTGCGCGCGGCCGATTTCGCCGCCGTCTTCGGTCACCGCGCTGTTGAGCGCCATGTTCTGCGGCTTGAACGGAACCACGCGCACGCCCTGCCTTTTGAGCAGGCGGCACAGGGCTGCGACGACGGTGCTTTTACCGGCGTCCGAGGTGGTGCCTTGCACCATCAATGTAGAGTAGGGAAATGGCATTTAATTTCGGTGCTGGCGGGCTTCTTCGATTTTTTCGCACAGGGCCTTGGTGCCGACCACCATGCGCGGGCCGGCGCGGTTCAGTAGTTCGCCTTCAAGGCGGAACAGGTTGTTGTTCTTCACGGCCAGCATGTTTGGATACGGCTTCCACAGGTTCACGCTGCCGTAGTCTTTTTCGCTGGTGCCGAAGATGGCTTCCGGATTTTCCTGCAACACGGCTTCCACGCTGACCACCGGCGCCGTCACTTTCAAGTCGCCGAAAATATTCACGCCGCCACACAGGCGGATGGCGTCGCTGACGATGGACTTGTTACTCAGGGTGTAGAGCGGCTTGTCCCATACCTGATAGAACAGGCGTACCGGCGGACGCTTGGCGTATTGGCGCGTCATGGCGGCGAACTGCTGGCGGATGTCTTCCGCAGCGGCGTTGGCCACGGTCTCGGTGCCCATCAACTGGCCGAGGCGCACCACGTTATCGGCGATGCCTTCGAGCTTGGTCGGTTCGCTGTGGAACAGTGGGATACCCAGCTTGCGCAGGCCTTCGATCTGGCGCTCGAAACCACCGTGCATCCAGATCACGATCAGGTCCGGCTTCATGGCGGCCACGCGTTCCAGGTCGATCAGGCGGTTGTCACCGACGCGCGGGATTTTCCTGGCCGCTTCCGGATAGTCGCTGTAGGTGACCGCGCCGACGATCTTGTCGCCCGCGCCGGCGGTGAACAGCAGTTCCGTCACGTGCGGCGCCATCGCGATCACACGCTGGGCGGGCTTTTGCAAGGTGACGACATTGCCGTCGTCATCACGCACGCTGATTGGTGCGGCGTTTGCAACGCTCGCCGCAAGCAGTGCCACCATCATCATTTTTTTCATTTTGTGCTCCATTCAGTGAGTGCCGCTTGCAGGCGCTGCCAGCTCGCTTCGTCCGGCGGCAGGCCAAGGCGGATGCCGCGTGCCGCTTGCGTAAATAATCGCACCCAGATGCCGCGTTCCGCCATGTGATGCCAGAACGCCTCCGGCTGCGTCTCGGCCCACCACTGGAACAGCGGCGTGCCGTTGGATTGGATGCCGTGCGCGTCCAGCAGCGCGCGCAAACGTTCGCCGTTCGCTTGCAGCTGTTTGCGCGTGTGCGCTTGCCAGGCGTGATCGGTCAGCGCGGCCAGTGCGATCTGCTGCGCCGGACCGCTGATGGTCCACGGGCCAAGCAGGTCGGCCAGATCGCGCAACAGGTCCGCATGCGCGGCGACGAAGCCAAGCCGGATGCCGGCCAGACCGAAGAATTTGCCGACCGAGCGCAGGACGATCAGGCCGGGGCGCTCGGTGTGCATCGCCACGCTGTTGTGCTGTGCCGTGTCGCCGAACGCTTCGTCGACCACCAGCCAGCCGCCACGTGCCGCCAGTTGATCGGCCCATTGCAGCAGCTGCTCCGCCGGCACCTGCGCACCGGTAGGGTTGTTGGGATTGACCACCACCATTACGTCGTTGCGCGCGACGGCGGCTTCCAGTTCGTCGTAAGGCGTGAGCGTCAGCGTGTGGCTGTGACCAGCCCAGTGGTGCGCGTGCTCCGCATAGGACGGCGCGCTGACGGCCACGCGCGACGGCTTGCGCAAGCGTGGCAGCATCTGGATCGCCGCCTGCGTGCCGGCCACTGGCAGCATGCGCGGCGCGCCATAAAACGCTTCCGCCGCAGCGGTTAGCGCAGGATCGGGCTCCGGCAGCCGATGCCACGCATTGCCTTCCAGTGCAGGCGCGGGATACCAGTGCGGATTGATGCCGGTCGAGAGGTCGAGCCAATCATCGCGGCCAAAGCGCTTTGCGGCGTCGCGCAGGTTGCCGCCGTGTTCAAGCATGCGCAATCTCCATCAGCGTGGCCAGCGTCAATAGCGCTGCTATGGCTCCCGCGACGGCGAGCCATAGCGCAGTCGTACGCACTACCAGCTGCCATGCGCGGTTGATGTCCGCACCGGTAGCAGGCGGGCCATCTCCCAGCACTGGGCGCTGCTCGACTTCACCGTGATAAACCGCCGCGCCGCCCAGCTGTACGCCAAGTGCGCCGGCACCGCTGGACATGACCGGGCCAGCGTTCGGGCTATTCCACGCCGGCGCTTGCGCGCGCCAGCATTGCCACGCACGGCGCTTGCCTTGCAGGCCTGGCGCCAGCAGCACATAAGACAGCGCGGTCAAGCGCGCGGGGATGTAATTGAGCGCATCGTCGATGCGGGCGGCGGCGCAGCCGAATTGCAGCAGCCGTGGCGTGCGGTAGCCCCACATCGCATCCAGCGTATTCGCCATGCGGAACAGCACCGCGCCGGGACCACCGCCGACCATGAACCAGAACAGCGTGCCGAAGACCGCGTCGTTACCGTTTTCCAGCAGCGATTCCGCGCTGGCGCGGGTCAGCTCAATCTCGCTGGCGCTGGTGGTATCGCGGCTGACGATGTAGGAAGTCAGGCGGCGCGCATTGGGCAGATCGTGCCGGGCCAGCGCATCGGCAATCGGGAGGTTGTGCTCGCGCAGGCTGCGCAAGCCGAGACAGAAGTACAGCATCAGCGCGTGGGCCGCCGCTTGCGCAGCTGGCAGCGCCAAGGCCCACACTAGCAGTGCGGCCAGCGCGGTCAGGGGCAGCACGGCCAGCGTCCACGCCAGCACGCCGCGTGCGAAACGCCAGCCGCCTTTATTCAGGCGGCGTTCCAGCGTTATCGCCAGATTGCCGAAGCCGACCAGCGGATGCCAGCGCCGTACCTCGCCCCACCACAAATCGAGCAGCACGCCCGCCGCCATCAGCAGCGCGACGGCGGGAAAACTTAGTCCACCCAGCACGGTTATCCTTTTAAGACCAGCGGCAGGCCGGCGGCGACAAACACCGCGCGGTCGCAGATGGCGGCGACGGCCTGGTTGAGCCGTCCCTGTTCGTCCATGAAGCAGCGCGACACGGCGCCCATCGGCATGATGCCGAGGCCTACCTCGTTCGACACCAGCACGATATCGCTGGCGCACTTGGTCAGGGCGCTGGCGAGCATGTCCTGCTGCTCATGGAACAGCGCGGGCAGCGTGATGGCGCCGACATCGGGATATTCCTGACCGCCACTGAACAGCAGGTTGCTGAGCCATAGCGTCAGGCAGTCGACCAGAATCAGGCGGTCCGGCGAGGACCAGCGCAGCAGCTGATTGCCCAGTGCCAGCGGTTCTTCCACCGTAATCCATTCGTGCGGTCGGCCGTTGCGGTGATGTGCGATACGCTCTGCCATTTCTTCATCACCCGGCGTGGCGGTGGCGATGTAGACCACCTCCTTGCCGGAATCGGTGGCCAGGCGTTCAGCGTAGGCGCTTTTGCCGGAACGGGCGCCGCCCAGGACCAGTGTACGTGTCATGTCTCACTCCTTAAAAACAAGGCGGCGCTGGCCGCCGGATTGGATGCAAAGTAAGCGTGAAAATACGAAGCCGTCAGCGACCCCACGCGGTACACAGCTTCGCCCTGTATAGCGGAGGGATGCTTGATAGTGTACGCGGCCGGCGCTACTTCGGTCGCCAGTTTGGAGTAGTGGAAGGTGTGACCGCGCAGGATGCCCTGCGGCGTCTCCAGCCCCTGCGAACCCAGTCCCGCGAGGCGTGGCTGCATTGCCACAGCGCCGGGTAGCAGGCCGGCCATATTCCACTGGGCGCCCGATTTGTCGGCCAGCGTATCGGCCAGCGCCATCATGCCGCCGCATTCGGCGACGATGGGCATGCCGTCCGCATGCACGGCGCGGATCGATGCGGTCCATTGCGTGGACTGCGACAGCTGTTCCGCATGCAGTTCGGGATAGCCGCCTGGCAGGTAGACCGCATCGGCTTCCGCCGGCACGGCTTGATTGGCCAGCGGCGAGAAGAACTTCAGCGTCGCTCCCATTGCGCGCAGCGTTTCCAGGTTGGCCGGGTAGAGGAACATGAAGGCCGGATCGCGCGCGATGGCGATGGTGATCCCGGCCAGCAGCGGTTCCTTCAGCGGCGTCGGCGCTGGTTCGATCTGCACCGGGCGCAGGCTGTCCCATGCCGCCTGGTCGAATGATAGCTGGTCGGCCAGTTCGTCAAGCAGTTGATCGATATCCTGCACTTCGTCCGGCAGCACCAGACCGAGATGGCGTTCCGGCAGCGACTTCGCCTGCTTGGGCAGCGTGGCAAACAGCGGAATGTCGCGCAGCGAGGCGGCCACCATTTTGGCGTGGCCTTCGCTGGCGACGCGGTTGGCGATCACGCCGGCCATCTCCACCGGGCCGTAGTCGCGCAGGCCGTGCACCAGCGCGCCAGCGGTTTGCGCCATCGCACCGGCATCGATCACCGCCATCACCGGCACGCCGAATTCGCGCGCCAGGTCGGCGGAGGAGGGCGTGCCGTCGTACAGGCCCATGACGCCTTCGATCAGGATCACGTCCGCTTCGGCGGCGGCTTGCGCCAGCTGACGGCGGCACAGTTCATGGCCGACCATCCACAGGTCCAACGACAGCACCGGAGCACCGCTGGCGCGTTCCAGCAGCATCGGATCGATGAAGTCCGGGCCGCATTTGAACACGCGCACGCGCTGGCCAAGCTTGACCAGCTTGCGCGCCAGCGCGGCGGTGACGGTGGTCTTGCCTTGTCCCGAAGAGACGGCGGCAACCAGCAGCGCTTTTACCATTCGGTCCCCGCCTGTGCGCCGATGCCGGCTTTGAAGGCATGCTTGACGACTTCCATTTCCGTCACCGTGTCGGCGATTTCAATCAGTTCCGGCGGTGCGCCACGGCCGGTAATGCAGACGTGCTGCATCGGCGGACGCGCCAGAAGGTCGTTGATGACGATGTCTACATCGAGGTATTTGTATTTGAGGGCGATGTTCAGCTCATCGAAAATCACCAGACCGATTTCCGGATCGGCGAGAAATTTCTTCGCCTGCTCCCATGCTGCCTGCGCCTTGGCGATATCGCGCTCGCGGTTCTGGGTCTCCCAGGTATAGCCTTCGCCCATTGCGTGGAAGCTGATCTCTTCCGGGAAGCGGCGCAGGAAGCGTTCTTCGCCGGTTTGCAGCGCGCCTTTGATGAACTGCACCACGCCGACCTTCATGCCGTGCCCCATCGCGCGGATCGCCATGCCGAAGGCGCTGGAGCTCTTGCCCTTGCCGTTGCCGGTGTTGACGATGATGATGCCGATCTGTTTGTCGGCCGCCGCGATCTTGGCGTCGATGATGGCCTTCTTGCGCTCCATGCGCACGCGGTGACGTTCGTTGATATCGTCGCTCATTAAGTTTCCTCGTTGGGGATAAAGATACTGCGCTTGCCGTGTTTGATCACTTCGATCGGATGGCCGAGATACTCGCTGAGGATATCGGCTTGCATCACGTCTTCCGTGCTGCCGGCCAGCCAGCGGCCATCGCCTTTCAGCAGCAGCGCGTGGGTGGAGACGCCATGTGCCAGCGTCAGGTCGTGGCCGATCATGACGGCGGTCTTGCCCTGTTCGCGGCACAGGCGCGCGACGATGTTCATCACGCTGACCTGGTGCGCGAGATCCAGCGCGTTGGCCGGTTCGTCGAGCAGCAGCAGCGGCGTGTCCTGCGCCAGCATGGCGGCAATCGCCACGCGCTGACGCTCACCGCCGGACAAGGTGCGAACGTCGCGCGCAGCCAGATCGGCCACTTCCATCGCTTCCAGCGACTTGACGGCGATGGCGTGATCGTCGCTGTCTTCCCAGTAGCGGTTGTCGTGGTAGGGGTGGCGCGCGGACAGCACGGTTTCAATCACGCTGTAGGCAAAGGCATCGCTGCGGCTTTGCGCGAGGAAGGCACGCTGGCGCGCCAGTTCCGCCAGCGGCCACTCCGGCAGCGGACGCCCGCCCAGCGCCACGTGGCCGGCTTCTGGCGCGCGCAGTCCGGCCAGGGCGCGCAGCAGGGTGCTCTTGCCGGCGCCGTTGCGGCCGATGACGCTCCAGCATTCGCCCTGGCGCACCTGCCATTCGAGATCCGACACCAGCTGGCGCTGGCCGGCGCTGAGATAAAGTTTGTGGGTGCTGATCATTATTTACGCAGCCTGTGTAGTTGATACAGGAAGACAGGCGCGCCAATCAGCGCCGTCACCACGCCCACTGGCAGCTGCTGCGGCGCGATGGCGGTGCGGGCCAGCGTGTCCGCCAGCAGCAGGAAGGAGCCGCCGGCCAGCGTCGCCGCCGGAATCAGGATACGGTGATCGGGACCGACCGCAAAGCGGCAGGCATGCGGCACGATCAGGCCGACGAAGCCGATGCTGCCGGCGCTGGTGACAGCGCTCGCGGTCAGCAGGCCGGAGACGAAGAACAGACCTTTTCGCAACGCACCTACACGGATGCCCAGCGTGGCGGCGGCTTCGGCGTGCAGCGCCATCACGTTCATGGCGCGCGCGTTGCGCAGTGCGTACGCCAGCGCTGCGATTAGCACCGCCCACGGCAGCCAGCGTACCGAGGTGCCGGACAAATCGCCGATCATCCAGAACACCATGCTGCGCAAACGGCTTTCGGGCGCGATGGACAGCATCAGCGTCACCATCGCCATGCAGGCGGACGACAGGATGGCGCCGGTCAGCAGCAACAGCGAAGTGCCGCCTTCGGCCGCCGTGCCGCCGCGCAGGTCACGCCGGGCCAGCAGATACAGCATCATGGAGACGGCCACCGCGCCGCCGAATGCGGCGGCGTCCACCATCCATGCCGCGCACATGAACATCAGCGCGGCCAGCGCGCCGACCGAGGCGCCAGCGGACAGGCCAAGCACGTAAGGGTCGGCCAGCGGATTGCGCAACAGCGCCTGCATCATCACGCCCGCCAGCGACAGCGCGGCGCCGGTGACGAAAGCGGAAACCGCGCGGCTGGCGCGCAGGTCGAGCAGGGTAGCTGCCAGTGTCGACGACTGGCCGTGCAGCAGCTCATTGAGTGCTGCGGGAATATCGGAAAGGGGAATCGAGACCGAACCGGTCATGCCCGAGAAAATCAGGCTGGCAAAAGCGAACAGCACCAGCCCTGCCAGCGTGAGGGCGGCGCGTTGTCGCAAATTGCGTGAGAAAGAATGCATGCACTGCTTTCAAAAAAACTGCCGGGGAAGAAAATCATCCCCGGCAGGTTACACCATTATTTGTAGCCGTAACGGATGCCGGCAAACAGCTTGGAATCCGGCGTTGCGTAATTGCGCGCCAGGTCGTACTGCTTGTCGCCGACGTTGTTCCAGCGGACCAGCGCCGACCAGTCGCTGGTGATGGCGTAGGTCGCGTACAAGTTCACCAGACCGTAGCCGCCGAGGCGTAACTTATTGGCCGCATCGTCAAAGCGATCGCCGGAGAAGGTCAGCTCAACGCCGGCTTTCAGTGCGCCGATGTTGTAGTCCGCACTCACGTTGCCGTGTTTTTTTGAGCGGCGTTGCAGGCGGTTGCCGGTGGTTTCATCCTTCGGATCCTGCAGGTCGATGCTGGCGTTGAGGTTGATGCCGGCCAGCTTGGTGGCGCCGGCGATGGTCACGCCTTCCAGCAGCGCCTTGTTGACGTTGTAGACGCAGCTCGACTTTGGAACGCCGGTGTACGGGCAAGGCGTGACGCTGACCAGCATGTCGGTCAGCTTGTTGTGATAGTAGCTGGCGCTCAGCGCATTCACGCCGTCGTCCCAGCGGATGCCGATTTCGGCGTTCTTGCCTTGTTCCGGCTTGTTCAGCGCATTGCCGTAGTTCGGGAAGTACAACTCGTTGTAGGTCGGCGCACGGAAGCTGGTGCCGTAGCTGGCGGTGGCGCGCAGCTGCGAGGTGATGTCGTAGCCGTAGCCTACCGAGCCGGTGTTTTTCGAGCCGTACACCGAGTTGTCGCGGCGGATGGCGGCGTTCAGCAGGTTGGCGCCGCGACGGGCGTTGTACGATGCCGCCCACGAGTTGGTGCTGCGGTCGCGGTTCAGCGCATCGGAGCCGGTGGTCGAAACCTCTTCCTTGCGGTGGTCGTACAGCAGTTGCAGCACGTCTTCGCCGATACGCACGTCATTTTGCACGCTGATGTCGGTTTGCTTGGTGTCGATGCGCGTGTAACCTGCAGCTGCGGTGCTGGTCCAGTTCTGGCCTTTGTCGCGGCTTTCCGAATACTGCACCAGCGTGTCGACGTTCGGCACGAATTTGGCTTTGCCGTAAACGGCTGCGGTGTCGACGGATGCGATGCTATGCGTATCGTAGGCGGAGGCGCCGCTGTCGTACTGCGATTCCAGTTTGCTGTGCAAGAACAGCGCGCCGGCTTCGTAGCCAGGCGCGATCTGCAGGCCGAACTGGCCGGAGACGTTTTCCTTGTCGTAGCCGTCGCGGTCCGCGTTGTACGAAGTCAGGCCAGGGCGGGTGGCGTTGAAACCGTCCGATTTTTCCTTGCCGGCGCTGACGGCGTAGCTGAAGCTGTGCTCACCGCCGGTGGCGCCGGACACGGTGGCGTCGGCCTCGCGCGTCTTGTCGCTGCCGTAGCCGGCAAATGCGGTCACGCTTGGTGCGCCCTTGCCTTTCTTGGTGAAGATCTGGATCACGCCGCCGATGGCGTCGGCGCCGTACAGGGAGCTCAGTGGACCGTAGACGATTTCGATATGGTCGATGGCGGTCAGCGGGATGGCGCTCCAGTTGGCGGCGCCGGTGGTCGAGGAGCCGATGCGCACGCCGTCCACCAGCACGATGCTCTGGTTGCTGTTGGCGCCACGAATGTAGACGCTGGATGCGGTGCCGGCGCCGCCGTTGCGGGCGATCTCGATGCCGCGCTGGCGCTGCAGCAGGTCGACGATGGAGCCCGCGCCCGATTCGGAAATCTGCTCGGCGCTGATGGTGATGGTATCGCTGATGACGTTGGCCAGCGGCTGCGGCGTGCGGGTGGCGGTAACGACGACGGTGTCGGCTGGCGACGATGCAGATTCGGCGTGCGCATAGCAGGCAGCCATTGCCAACGCCAGCGACGTCAGCGTCGCAGGACGGGAGATACGAAAGGTCATGATCATTTTTCTATTAGTAGCAACCGGCCGACGTCCCCGTAAGCCAATCGCGAACAGAAGCGAGATGCGACTCGCTTCCACCTGGTTTGGCCGGTATCCGGGCTAACAAGTGAGGCCGTCTTACCTTCCCATGCCGAGGCACAGTGGTGTTGAGAGGCGGCTTGTCGCGAGCATTTGCGACACTTGCTTACCGTTGCGGGGGCAGCACACGTTGGCTATTTACAGAGCTTCGTGTTTCCCGTTTAACTGCGCATCTGAACAGACGCGCGAGCACCAAAACCTGTCCATTATACGGGTTTAAAGCGTCAAAGTGGAGCCGTAGGGGATTTGGTGGGCGGTTTGCGCCGCTTGCAGCGCCATCTCCGCCGGCGCCAGTCCTGCGTGGCGGGCGGCCAGCAAGCGCATGGTTCCGGCGTGGCAGATGATGATGGCGTCGCCGACCAGCGCATTGTAGAAAGAGGTGATGCGCTCGGCCATTTGCAGCACGCTTTCGCCGCCGCCGGGTTGGTAGTGCACCATGTCGGCGGCCCAGGCGTCGATGGCGGCGCGCGGGATGGCGTCCCACGGCTGCATCTCCCAGTCGCCGAAGTGCATCTCGGCGAGGCGGGCGTCGTAGGTGATGTTGTCGCTCAGGCGCGCAGCCAGTTCGGCGCAGCGGCGCAGTGGGCTTGAGTAGATCGGCAGGCCTGCAGGTAGCTGTAGCTGCAGCGCGGCCAGCGTTTGCTCCAACTGGCCGGGCGCGATGGCAAGGTCGGTGCTGCCGTAGCACACACCGGGCGCGACCAGCGGCTGCGGATGGCGGACCAGTATCAGCTTCATCGCGGCAGGCATGCCAATGCGCACAGGTAGAACATCACTTCCGTGACCTGCTGCACCGCGCCGAGACAATCGCCGGTGTAGCCGCCGATGCGGCGCACGAACATCCGAGCCAGCCAGATGGTGGCGATGGCCGCTGCTACCAGGCCCGCAAGCAGCGCGAGCGGCGGCAGCCAGCGCAGCGCAAGCACGGCTGCCACCGGCAGGGCGGCGGTAAGCGCGGCTAACGTGAATTCGCCGCCGCTCATTTTTTGTGCGAGCGGTTTTGCCTTGCCTTCCGCGCGCGCGTAGTCGAGACGCCAGATCAACGAAGTCGCCATCAGGCGCGAAAGCGGATGCGCCACCAGCAGCGCGGCGATGGCGGTCAGTGTCGGCAGCATCGCCAGTGTGGTCAGCTTCAGCGCCAGCATGCAGATGGTGCCGATGGCGCCGTACGCGCCGATGCGCGAATCCTTCATGATCTCCAGCACGCGCTCCGGCGTCATGCCGCCACCGAAGCCGTCGCACATGTCGGCAAAGCCGTCTTCATGAAACGCTCCGGTTATATAGATGCCGAATGCCGTGGAGATGATGACAGCGACTGGCGCGGGGAGGAGCCACGCTGCCAGCGCGTAAGCGGCGCTGGTCATCAGCGCTACCACCAAGCCTACCAGCGGGAAGTAGCGCGAGGCCTGGTTCAGCCACGCAGGATCAAACCCCACCCAGCCGGGAATGGGCAGGCGGGTGAAGAATTGCAGCGCGGTGAAGAACAGGCGGAGCTGATGCATCATTCGGATTTTTCGCTGACCTGTGCCGACTCGAAGGTCGCCATCTGGTTCAGGAAGTTGGCGGCGGCGTGCAGTAGCGGCAGCGCCAGCGCGCAGCCGGTGCCTTCGCCGAGGCGCAGGCCGAGATTCAGCAGCGGCTTGGCGCCCAGTGCGCCCAGCATCTGCTGGTGGCCGTTTTCATTGGAGCAGTGGGCGAATACGCAGTAGTCGAGAATCGCAGGCTGGATGCGCGCGGCGACCAGTAGCGCGCTGGTGACGATAAAGCCGTCGATCAGCAGCACCTTGCGCAGTTCGGCCGCCTTCAGCATCGCACCGGTCATCATGGCGATTTCCAGTCCGCCGAAAGTAGCCAGCACGTCGAGCGGCTCGATCGCTGCTACGTGTTTGGCGACGGCCGCCTCGATCACACGCTGCTTGTGCAGGATGCCGTCCGCCGACAAGCCAGTGCCTGCGCCCACGCATTGCGCCACCGGGATGCCGGTCAGCTTGTGCATCAGCGCAGCGGCGGCGGTAGTGTTACCGATGCCCATTTCGCCGAAGCCGACCACATTGCCTTCCAGCTCCGCAGCCAGCGCCATGCCGGCGGCCAGCGCGGTCTCGCACAGGTCGCGGCTCATGGCTGGTTCTTGCGCGAAGTTGCGGGTACCGTGGGCCAGCTTGCGATCGGTCAGACCATCGCGCGGGCCGAATTCGTGATTGACGCCGGCATCGATCACACGCAGCGCGCAGCTGCTCTGCGCCGCGAAGACATTGATGGCGGCGCCGCCGGCCAGGAAGTTCTCCACCATTTGCCAAGTCACGTCCTGCGGGTAAGCGGAGATGCCTTCGGCCACCACGCCATGATCGGCGGCGAACACTAATACAGCTGGCTTGTTGATCGCGATATCGCGCGTGCCCTGTATCAGGCCGATTTGCCTGGCCAGTTCTTCCAGTACGCCCAGGCTGCCCAGCGGTTTGGTCTTGTTATTAATAGCGCGGTCGAGTTGAGCGGCCAGCGCTTCGTTATGTGTAGGGGAGATGGACATGGAGAGAACTTATGAATCGAGAGATTTCTTATTTTACCTCTTGCCAAAGCAGCGAGCGGCTTGCTATAGTTCGGTCCCTCGCAAAACGCGGCGTCGAAAACAAAACGATGTAGCGAAAAACGAGGGGTTGACGAGATAAACGAAACACTTCATAATCTCGCTTCTTCGCTGATGAACAAAACGCTTCAACAGCAGCAGTACAGATCTTTAAAAAATTACAGTCGATAAATGTGGGCGTTTGATGCTGCAACAAAAGCATTAAATGCTCAAACAAAGAAATACTGTCAGTATTTTGAGTAAGAGCGAACCATCCGGTAAAACGGATAAAACAGAGATTAAACTAAAGAGTTTGATCCTGGCTCAGATTGAACGCTGGCGGCATGCCTTACACATGCAAGTCGAACGGCAGCACGGAGCTTGCTCTGGTGGCGAGTGGCGAACGGGTGAGTAATATATCGGAACGTACCCAGGAGTGGGGGATAACGTAGCGAAAGTTACGCTAATACCGCATACGTCCTAAGGGAGAAAGTGGGGGA
>NZ_FOBG01000007.1 GCF_900109645.1 Duganella sp. CF402 | reverse complement strand
CCAGTGTGGCTGGTCGTCCTCTCAGACCAGCTACTGATCGTTGCCTTGGTAGGCTTTTACCCTACCAACTAGCTAATCAGATATCGGCCGCTCCATGAGCATGAGGTCTTGCGATCCCCCACTTTCTCCCTTAGGACGTATGCGGTATTAGCGTAACTTTCGCTACGTTATCCCCCACTCCTGGGTACGTTCCGATATATTACTCACCCGTTCGCCACTCGCCACCAGAGCAAGCTCCGTGCTGCCGTTCGACTTGCATGTGTAAGGCATGCCGCCAGCGTTCAATCTGAGCCAGGATCAAACTCTTTAGTTTAATCTCTGTTTTATCCGTTTTACCGGATGGTTCGCTCTTACTCAAAATACTGACAGTATTTCTTTGTTTGAGCATTTAATGCTTTTGTTGCAGCATCAAACGCCCACATTTATCGACTGTAATTTTTTAAAGATCTGTACTGCTGCTGTTGAAGCGTTTTGTTCATCAGCGAAGAAGCGAGATTATGAAGTGTTTCGTTTGTCTCGTCAACCCCTCGTTTTTCATCGTTTCGCTTTGCAGCGTTCGCGATGTCTTGCGAGGGACAGAACTATAGCAAACGGTTCGCTGGTTTGGCAAGACCTTCTTTGCCATTTACCGTCTAGTCCCCGTTTTTTGCAGACTGTCGCAATCGCATGGCTTCCCAAGGCGATGCTGGTTACACTTGCTTCATGTTAAGAGTCAAAGTGAAAGCCGTTCATGTTTCCTACGCCTAAAGTGCAAGACACCCTGAAAACCGCCGGCAGCCTGCTGCATCGCGGCTTTGACGCCACCGCCACCTGGGTCACCCAGCTGTCGTGGTGGAAATTCCTGGTGTTTGCCGCCCTGATGCTGGCCGCTGGCTCTATCCTGCAAGACGAGCTGTTCTCCTCCAATCCAGTGCAGGAGGATATCGATCGCGGCGAGCACCACAGCATGCAAAAGCGCAAAAGCGGCGATACCAACATCCTGATTGACGACAGCGGCATTCACTTCAACCCGCGCGGCAAGCTGCGCAACAAGGATAAAAACGAAGACGGCACGCCGCCGGTAGCCGCGCCGGAAGCGCCTGAAGCCCCTGCTGCACCCGAGGCGCCGGAAGCGCCTGCCGCACCAGCCAAGGCCGGCGCCGCCTCGGTGCCATCGCTGCCGGCACTGCCGGGTGAAGAAGTTCATATCGATCTGCCGCCGCAAATCGGCGAAGAATTGTCCAACGCCATTGAAGAAGCGGTGGATACCGCCGCCGAGCAGAAAGTGGCCCGCTACCACGGCCAGGCCTCCACCTGGTTCAAGAGCTTCGTGACGCTGCTGGTATTGGCCCTGTTCGCCACCAAGTTCCTGATGGGCAGCAAAAAACGCGCCGAAGCGGAAACCCAGACCGCTACCGCCGCCGCCGAGCGCGAATCCATGCAGCGCCAGCTCAGCGAAGCCAAGATGCAGATGATGCAGGCGCAAGTCGAGCCGCACTTCCTGTTCAACACACTGGCCTCGGTCGAGCACCTGATCGAAACCGACCCGCCGCGCGCCTCGGCCATGCAGCGCAGCCTGATCAAGTACCTGCGCGCGGTGCTGCCGCAAATGCGCGACAACAATCTGATTACCAACCTTGGCCGCGAAGCCGACATGGTGGTGGCCTACCTCAACCTGCTGAAAATGCGCATGGAAGAACGCCTGACAGTGGACTTCGATATCGCGGACGGTCTGCGCACCGCCGCCTTCCCGCCGATGATGCTGCAATCAATGGTGGAAAACGCCATCAAGCACGGCCTCGAGGGCAAGCCCGAAGGCGGCACCCTGAAGGTGCGCGCCGACGTCGCCCACAATAAGCTGCGCGTGATCGTCACCGATGACGGCCTCGGCTTCGGCGCCAAGCCCAGCGACGGCACCGGCCTCGGCCTGAGCAATATCCGCGAACGCCTGAAGCTGCTGCACGGCGACCAGGGCCAGTTGCTGATCGCCGCCAACAGCCCGAGCGGCGTGATCGTCACGATCGAAGTGCCCTACCAACTCGCGGCAAAATCAAGTTAAAATAATTTAAACCATTTAAGACAACCCTCACACCCGAACACGATGCCTACAGCAATCATTGCAGATGACGAACGTTTGATGCGCGACCAGTTGCGCATGCGCCTCGGCCAGGTCTGGCCCGAACTGGAAATTATTGGCGAGGCCAAGAACGGCGACGAAGCCATCGACCTGGTCGATGAACTCAAGCCGGACTTCACCTTCCTCGATATCCGCATGCCCGGCAAGACCGGCATGGAAGCCGCGTCGGTCATCGGCAACAAGAGCATCATCGTGTTCGTGACCGCCTACGACGCCTACGCCGTGGAAGCCTTCGAGCGCGGCGCCATCGACTACGTGCTGAAACCGCCTGAGCAGGAACGTCTGCAAGTGACGGTCGACCGCCTCAAGGCCCGCCTCAACAAGCCGGCCGCAGCGGCAGCCACCGACGTCAACGCCAGCGTCACCGCCATGCTGGCCCAGCTGACCGAGAAGATCGGCGCGCCCAAACCGGCCCACCTGCAATGGATCCAGGCCAGCATCGGCCAGGACCTGCGCATGATTCCGGTCGAGGAAATCCTGTTCTTCCGCTCGGACGAGAAATACACCTGCGTGCAGACCGAGAAATATGAAGCGCTGATCCGCAAGCCGGTGCGCGACCTTGCCGAAGAGCTGGATCCGGCGCTGTTCTGGCAAATCCACCGCGCCACCCTGGTCAATGTCAACGCCATCGAGGGCGTGACGCGCGACATCCGCGGCCGCCACCTGGTGATGATCAAGGGCCGTTCCGACAAGCTGGAAGTCAGCCGCAGCTTCCTGCATCTGTTCAAGCAGATGTGAACACCTGCGTTACATCAAACTCCCCTCCCCGCGCCTGAATTAGTGTGACTCCACGCGGCCCATCGGCCGCAAGGAGACGCACGTGAGCCGCATCCGATCATTCTTGCTACTGGCCGCCGCCGCCACGGCCGTGCGCCTGTCGTGGCGCATGGGCTGGCAGTGCGCGCGTGCCGCCGCTGTCACCAAACGCAGCCGGGGCATCATCCAGCACGCCAGCGACGCCATCATCTCCACCGACGAGCAGCAGCACATCCTGCAGGTCAATCCGGCCGCCGCCAGCATGTTCGACACCACCATGCACGCCATGCAGGGCGCATCGCTGGCGCACTACATCCCACGCGACCAGCGCCAGCAGCATGGCAACAGCAGCGTGCAATACTTCGGCGCCACCGGCATCCGCATGCGCATGAAAGGCCGCCGCACCGGCGACTACGCGGTGACCGGACTCAAGGCCAACGGCCAACACTTCCCGCTCGAAGGGACGATTTCCTCGCTGGCGGAAAACGGCAGCCGCATCTACACCATCATCCTGCGCGACGTCACCGAACGCAAGCAGGTGCAGGAGCAGCTGGAACAATCGTACTCGCAGCTGCGCGAGCTATCGGCGGCGCTGCAAACCATCCGCGAGGAAGAGCGCAAGCACATCGCGCGCGAGCTGCACGACGACCTCGGCCAGCTGCTGGCCACGCTGCGCGGCGACCTGGCGCTGCTACAACGCCAGGGCAGCAGCAACGCCGCCGCGCGCAAGCTGCAAAAGGGCATGGATGAATTGCTGATGTCGGCCATCACCTCGCTGCGCCGCATCGCCGGCAACCTGCGCCCGCGCGCGCTCGACGAAGGCGGCCTGTATTTTGCACTGGAGAGCTTGCGTCATGAATTCGAGGCGCGCAACAACATCGCCTGCACGCTGGACGCCAATGAAGAGGAATTAATACTGGACGATGCCTACAGCACAGCCATCTTCCGCATTGCGCAGGAAGCGCTGACCAACATCACCCGTCACGCCGAGGCGCACAAGGTGGCGTTGTCGCTGTATCGCAAGGATGGGGCCTTGCACATCACCATCCATGACGACGGTCGCGGCATCGCCGAAAAGGACATGGACAAAGCGACGTCCTTCGGCCTGATCGGGATGCGCGAACGCGTCTGGGCACTACATGGCGATATCGCCATCGCCAGCGACGGCGGCACCCGGATCATGATCCGGCTGCCGCTGCCGCCGTCGGAACCGGCTTAGAACGCGTGACGCAGGCCGACGTTGAAGGCCTTGTCGCCGCTACCAGCTTCGTTGTTGTTACCAACGGTGTAGCCGGCGCCGTTCTTGTTCTTGATCTTGGCGTACGCGACGTAGGTCTGGGTACGCTTCGACAGCGAGTACAGGTAGCCCAGCGCCCACTGGTCGGCGTCCTGGTTGTTGACGGTCTTGTCGTTCTTGCGGATGTAGGACGCCATCACGGTACCGTTGCCGGCCGGGATTTGCGCGCCGATCAGGAAGTCGTTGCTGTCCAGGCTGGCTTTAGGCGCCACGGCGTAGCCGAAGGCGTTGGCGACCGGGATCTGGGCGCTGTTCACGCCTTTGTCCGCGCTGTAAGCGAAGTAAGCCTTGACCACTTTGAAATCGTAGTTGGCGGCAAACATGGTGTTGCGGCCGGTGTCCTGGATCTTGGCCGGGGTGGTGCCAACAGCAACGGTGTCGTTGTTTTTGTTGTTGTACACCAGGCGCGCGTTCAGCGGGCCTTGGGCGTAGTTCAGGCCGAAGCCGAACTGACGGCCGGCGGTGGTGCTGCCAGCTTGCTCGCCCAGGGCGTACAGAGCGTCGCCGCTGAAGCCTTCCACTACCGGGGTCGAGTACACCAGCGCGTTGCTCACGCGGGTGTTGGCGCCAGCCGATGGGAACAGGTTTTTGATCGAACCAGCGTAGCCGGCGCCGAACGGGTCGGCCACCTGGCTTTGCGCCAGGTACAGCGGGGTGTACTGGCGGCCGATGGTCAGCTGGCCGGCGTCTTTGGATTTCAGGCCAACGAAGGCCTGGCGGTTGAAGATGGTGTTGGCGCTGTCGATCGAGCCGTCGTCAGCCTTGAAGCCGGTTTCCAGGGTGAAGATAGCCGACAGGCCGTTGCCCAGGTCTTCGGTACCTTTGAAGCCCAGACGCGACTGGCCGCCGATGCCGCTGGTCACTTTGGTCAGGGAGCCGGCTGCACCGCCGCGCTCGCTAACGACACCCACATCCACCAGGCCGTAGATGGTGACGTTCGATTGAGCTTGGGCTTGCGCAGCGAAGCCGCCGATGATCAGTGCTGCCAGAGTAAGTTTTTTCACTTGATGTTCTCTACTTAGGGTTGAAGAAATTGGGTTGTTGATTCCACGGCCGGAATCATGCCTATCAATTACTTCAACAATGTGACAACGATCATTTGTTGTAAATCAACATCAAGTGATGTTTTTTACTTCAGGCGGCAGCTCAGCAGGTAGTAGTACTCGAGCCGCTCGATGCGGATCTGCTTGGTGTGGTTGGCAAACCGCTTGCGCAGGGTGCTGTCGGTCAGGTAGTTCTTCATGATCTCGTAGCGCTCGCCGTCGTCGGCGGTCAGAATCTGGAAGGTATTGCCTTCCTGGTCGGTGCGGGCGATGACCATCGAATTACCGTCGACGTAGGATTCGTCGAGGATCACCAGCAGCACATCCTTGCCCAGCTTGGCGCGCAGGGTTTTCAGGTATTTTTCCTGGTCTTCGCGGCGCACGTGGCACCACAGGTTGCCGATGAACACGGCCGTGTACTGGCCTTCCAGCCTGTCCGGCAGGTTGAAGGCGTCCATTTGCTCAAAGCTGACGATGTCTTCGTCCAGGCCACGGGTGGCGGCCAGGTCCAGCATTTCCTGCGAAATATCGGTGGCGTGGACCGATTCGGCCGTTTCCGCGATCAAATCGGTCCAGTAGGCGGTGCCGCAGCCCAGTTCCAGCACCTTGTGGTCCTGGAACAGCTCGGCGACCATCTCCTGCAGGTCGTCCAGATCGTCATAGCGCTCTTCCTGCGCATAGACCTGGTCGTAGTTGTCCGCGTTGACGGCGTAATATTGTGTCAACTGGTTGGTAATCATGTTGATGCTTTCTTTTATAGTTCGTAGTTCTCTTTTCCGCCACTCATGGCCTGTTCGATCAACTTGCGGTTGAGCGTAGGCGCGAGCAGTTCGATAAAGGTGTAAATATAGCTGCGCAGATAGGCGCCCTGCTTGACCGCCACCCGCGACACGTTCATGCCGAACAGATGGCCCACAGGGATGGCGCGCAGGTTCTTGTCGCGCTCGGCGTCGAAGGCCATGCCCGCAATGATACCAATCCCCATGCCCAACTCCACATAAGTCTTGATCACGTCGGCGTCGATGGCTTCCAGCAGCACGTCCAGCTTCAGTCCACGCAGGGAAAACGCGTGGTCGATCTTGCTGCGGCCAGCAAAGGCGCCATCATACGTGATGATCGGGAAAGCCGCGATCTCTTCCAGCGTCGGCTGCTTGTTGCGCAGCAGCGGATGGTCGGGCGGCACCACCACCACGTGCTCCCACTGGTAGCATGGCAAAGTGACAAGACCGGTCACGCCGGCGATCGATTCGGTGGCGATGCACAGGTCGGCCTGGTCGCGCTGCACCATCTCGGCGATCTGCTGCGGATTACCTTGCAATAAAGACAAGCGCACCTTGGGGAACTTCACCATGAAGGCCTGCACCACCTTGGGCAGCGTGTAGCGCGCCTGGGTGTGGGTGGTGGCGATGGTGAAGCTGCCGCTGTCCTGGGCCGCGTATTCCTTGCCGATGCGCTTGAGCGAATCGATCTCCTGCATGATCAACTCCACCGACTCCAGCACCAGCCGCCCCGGCTCCGTCAGGCCGCGAATCCGCTTGCCGTGACGGGTGAAAATATCGACACCCAGCTCCTCTTCCAGCTCGATAATGGCCTTGGAGACACCCGGCTGCGAGGTGAACAGCGCCTTGGCGGCATCGGTCAAATTGTAGTTCTGGCGTACTGCTTCGCGCACAAAGCGCAACTGGTGAAGGTTCATTGCAGGTCTTGGCCCATCTTAAAATTATTAGCGTCCATGCTTATGCCCAATCCTTATATAAGCAAATAAAGACTAAGTCGTATGGAATAAAGACGAAGTTTATTACTATTAGCGCTAGTTTGGGGAATCAGCGACTATCCAGGAAGAATATACATGTATCAATACGACCAGTATGACCACCTCATCGTCCGTGAGCGCATCGCCCAGTACCGCGACCAAGTCCGTCGCCGCCTGGCCGGCGAGCTGACCGAAGCCGAATTCCTGCCTCTGCGCTTGCAAAACGGCCTGTACATGCAGCGCCACGCCTACATGTTGCGTATCGCCGTGCCTTACGGCCTGTTGGCAAGTAAGCAAATGCGTATGTTCGCACATATCGCGCGCAAATACGACCGTGGCTATGGTCACTTCACGACCCGTCAAAACATCCAGTTTAACTGGGTTGAGCTGGAACAGACCCCGGACATCCTGAGCGACCTTGCCTCGGTGGAAATGCACGCCATCCAGACCTCGGGCAACTGCATCCGCAACACCACCTCTGACCCGTACGCCGGCGTCGCCGCCGATGAGATCATCGATCCGCGCCCGTACGCCGAAGTGCTGCGCCAGTGGTCGACCTTCCACCCTGAGTTCATCGCCCTGCCGCGTAAATTCAAGGTCGCCATCAATGGCGCCGTGGAAGACCGCGCTGCCATCGCCATCCACGACATCGGCCTGACCGTGGTGCGCAACGAAGCCGGCGAGATCGGCTTCAAATTCATGGCCGGCGGCGGCATGGGCCGTACGCCGATCATCGGCAGCGTGATCCGCGAATTCCTGCCGTGGCAGCACCTGCTGACCTACACCGAAGCCGTGATGCGCGTATATAACCAGTACGGCCGCCGCGACAACAAGTACAAAGCCCGCATCAAGATCCTGCTGAAAGCCATCGGCGTGGAAGAATTCTCGCGCCAGGTGGAGGCGGAATGGGCAGACCTGAAAGACGGTCCGGAAACCCTGACCGTCGAAGAGATGCAGCGCGTGATCGACTACTTCCAGCCGCCGGCATACAAGACGCTGGAAGACAGCGACGTGGTGGCCGCGCAGGACGGCAACAAGGCCTTCGCCAACTGGGTCAACCGCAACGTCAAGCCGCACAAGGTGCCGGGCTACGCTGCCGTGGTGCTGTCGATCAAAAAGACCGGCGTGCCGCCGGGCGACGCCACCGCCGAACAGATGGATTTCATGGCCGACCTGGCCGACCGTTACAGCTTCGGCGAACTGCGGATCACCCACGAACAGAACGTGGTGCTGGCCGACGTCGAGCAGTCGCAGTTGTTCGCGGTTTGGCAGGAAGCCAAGGCGCACGGCCTGGCCACGCCGAATATCGGCCTGCTGACCGACATGATCTGCTGCCCTGGCGGCGACTTCTGCTCGCTGGCCAACGCCAAGTCGATCCCGATCGCCGCCGCTATCGCCGAGCGCTTCGATAACCTCGACTACCAGCACGACATCGGTGAGATCGAACTGAATATCTCCGGCTGCATCAACGCCTGCGGCCACCACCACGTCGGCAACATCGGCGTGCTGGGCGTGGATAAAGACGGCAGCGAATGGTATCAAGTGTCGATCGGCGGCGCGCAAGGCAACAAGGCCGCCATCGGCAAGATCATCGGCCCGTCGTTCTCCGCGCTGCAAATGCCGGAAGTGATCGACCGCCTGCTGCAAGTCTATCTGCGCGATCGTTTTGAGGGCGAATCGTTTGCCGAATGCGTGGCCCGTATCGGCGTCGCCCCGTTCAAGGAATTTGTGTACGCCACGCCGATCGCTGAAAAAGGCGGCCGCCTGGTTGGAGAGGATGAATATGTCTAAGCATTTGATTATCAAGGGTCGTGAAGTAGTGGAAGACGATTGGCAGGTACTGCGACTGGCCGAGCCGGTCGAAGGCGCACCTGCGCACGATCCGGCTACCGTGGCCGTCCCGGAAGGCAAATTCATCGTGCCACTGAGCCTGTGGCTGGTGCAGCGCGACGTCCTGGCGGCGCGCACCGCCGCCGGCGAAATCGCGGTATGGATCGCTTCCGACGAGCGCCCTGAAACGCTGAAAGGCCTGCTGGACCAGTTCCCGCTGATCGCCGTCGACTTCCCGAAATTCACCGATGGCCGTGGCTACTCGATCGCCTACAACCTGCGCGTGCGCCTGGGCTGGACCGGCGAACTGCGCGCGATCGGCGACGTGCTGCGCGACCAGCTGTTCTCGATGCAGCGCGTGGGCTTCGACGCCTACGCGGTGCGCGCCGACCGCGATCCGCACGATGCGCTGAAAGGCCTGTCCGATTTCTCGGAAACCTACCAGGCTTCGGTGGATCAGAAAGTCCCGCTGTTCCGCCGCTTCAACCGCACTGCGGTTGCCAGCACTGGCGCCAACAACGACGGCGCCGGCATCTGATTGGAGTTTCACAATGAGTGACCTGAGCAAGCTGATTGCGGACACGCGCGCCACGCTGTCCCGCATCGCCAGCGATTTTTCCCCGGCCGTCTTCGCCTCCTCGCTGGCGGCGGAAGACATGGTGCTGACCGATTTGATCCTGAAGGGCCAGTACGGCATCGGCATCTTCTCGCTTGAAACCGGCCGCCTGCACAAGGAAACGCTGGACATGCTGGACAAGGTGAAGGCCCACTACGGCTACGACATCGCGGTGTACAAGCCGCAAGCCGAAGCGGTGGAAGCCTACATTGCGCAGAATGGCCTGAACGCCTTCTACGACAGCGTCGAAATGCGCAAGGAATGCTGCCGCATCCGCAAGGTTGAACCACTGGGCCGCGCCCTGCTGGGCAACAAGGCCTGGGTCACCGGCCAGCGCCGCGCGCAAGCCGCCACCCGTGGCTCGCTGATGGTGGAGGAAGATGATGCCGCCCACCTGATGACCAAGTTTAATCCGCTGGCCGATTGGTCGGAGGAAGACATCTGGAACTACATCCGCGACAACGGCGTGCCGTACAACGCGCTGCACGACCAGGGTTATCCATCGATCGGCTGCGAACCGTGTACCCGCGCCATCGAGCCAGGCGAAGATGTCCGCGCCGGCCGCTGGTGGTGGGAGAACCCGGAGTCGAAAGAGTGCGGCCTGCACGTAGTCGACGGCAAACTGATACGCATTAAAAAAGGTTAAGTCCAAATGAACGCTTTAGTAGATAACAACGCGCACATGAATTCGCGCCACCTCGACGCACTGGAATCGGAAGCGATCCACATCATGCGTGAAGTCGCTGCCGAATGCAGCAACCCTGCCCTGCTGTTCTCGGGCGGTAAAGACTCGGTGGTCCTGCTGCGCATCGCCGAGAAGGCCTTCCGTCCGGGTAAATTCCCGTTCCCGCTGGTGCACGTCGATACCGGCCACAATTTTGAAGAAGTCATCACCTTCCGCGACAAGCGCGTGGCCGAGCTGGGCGAACGCCTGATCGTCGGCTCGGTGGAAGAGTCGATCCGCAAGGGCACCGTGCGCCTGCGTAATCCGCAGACCGATTCGCGCAACGCCGCGCAAGCGGTCACGCTGCTGGAAACCATCGCCGAGCATGGCTTCGACGCCTGCATCGGCGGCGCCCGCCGCGATGAAGAGAAAGCGCGCGCCAAGGAGCGCATCTTCTCCTTCCGCGATGAATTCGGCCAATGGGATCCAAAGTCGCAGCGCCCGGAACTGTGGGATCTGTATAACACCCGCGTCCACCCAGGTGAAAACATGCGCGTGTTCCCGATCTCGAACTGGACCGAGCTGGATGTGTGGCAGTACATCGCCCGCGAAAAACTGGAACTCCCGCCGATCTACTTCGCGCACGAACGCCAGGTCATCCCGCGCAACGGCCTGCTGGTGCCGCTGACGGATCTGACGCCGGCACGCGAAGGCGAAACCGTCGAGACCCAAGTGGTGCGCTTCCGTACCGTCGGCGATATCTCGTGCACCTGCCCTGTGTCCTCGGACGCAGCAACCGTGGAGCAGATCATCGCTGAAACCGCGATCACGCAAGTCACCGAACGCGGCGCCACCCGCATGGACGACCAGACGTCCGAAGCCTCGATGGAAAAACGTAAAAAAGCAGGATACTTCTAATGACTACGAATATTAACGAACAAAGCCTGCTGCGCTTCATTACCGCCGGTTCCGTCGACGACGGCAAATCCACCCTGATCGGCCGCCTGCTGTTCGACAGCAAAGGCATCTTCGCCGACCAGCTGGACGCCATGTCGCGCTCCAAGCACAAACGCACCGTGGGCGACACGGTCGACCTGTCGCTGCTGACCGACGGCCTGGAAGCCGAGCGTGAGCAAGGCATCACCATCGACGTGGCCTACCGCTATTTCGCCACGCCGAAGCGCAAGTTCATCATCGCCGACACGCCGGGCCACGAGCAGTACACCCGCAACATGGTGACCGGCGCCTCGACCGCCGATGCCGTGATCATCCTGGTGGACGTGTCGAAAGTGAAGCTGCGCGAAGATGGCGGCGTGGACCTGCTAATCCAGACCAAGCGCCACTCGACCATCGCTCACCTGCTGCAGATCGAGCACGTGATCGTGGCGGTCAACAAGATGGACCTGGTGGACTACAACCAGGATATCTACGACCGCATCGTCAAGGCGTACGGCGAATTTGCTGCTTCGCTGGGTCTGAAAGACATCACGCCGATCCCGCTGTCCGCCCTGACCGGCGACAACGTGGTCGAGAAGAGCGAGAAGCTGGGCTGGTATCAGGGCCCTACCCTGATCGAGCTGCTGGAATCGCTGTCGGTCTACGACGAGTCGCACGAGGCGCCATTCCGCTTCCCGGTGCAACTGGTGGCACGCCACAACGGCCACGAAGCCAACGACTTCCGCGGCTACATGGGCCGTATCGAAGCCGGCAAGGTGTCGGTGGGGGACAAGCTGGTGGTGCAGCCATCGGGCCAGAGCGCAACCGTGAAAGACATCCTGACGCTGGAAGGTTCGCACCAGTCGGCGGTGGTGGGCCAGTCGGTCACGCTGCTGCTGGACGAGTACCTCGACATCTCGCGCGGCGACCTGCTGGCGAGTGCAGACAAACCGGCCACGCAGCTCAAGCAGCTGAAAGCCGATGTGTGCTGGATGTCGGACGAACCGCTGGACGTGCGCCGCAAGTACTGGATCAAGCACGGCACCAAGCAGACCTCGGCCAAGGTGAAGTCGATCGAATCGCTGTTGGACATCAACACCCAGCAGCGCCACAGCGCCGAAGGCCTGAAGCTGAACGACATCGCCACCATTGAACTGAGCGTACAACAGCCACTGGCGGCTGATGCCTACAGCGACATTCGCGCCACCGGCGCCTTCATCCTGATCGATGAAGTGACCCATCAGACTGTCGCTGCTGGTATGATCCGGCTGTAAAAGCAACCCACCCGCGTCATCCCGGCGCAGGCCGGGATCCATGCTGAGTATCCTGCCCAGCGCTCCTTGGATTCCGGCCTGCGCCGGAATGACGGCACAAGAAATCGCCATGTCTACTCTCGGAAAAGTTTATCTGATCGGCGCCGGCCCCGGCGCCCAGGATCTCATCACCCTGCGTGGCGCGCGCCTGCTGGCGCAAGCCGACATCGTGCTGCACGACGCGCTGGTGACCCCCGAGATGCTGGAGCTTTGCCCGCAGGCCGAGAAAATCTCGGTCGGCAAGCGCAGCGGCCAACGCTCGGTGGCGCAACAAGTCATCAACCAGCAACTGGTGGAAGCGGCCGGCCGCGCCAAACTGGTGGTGCGCCTCAAAGGCGGCGACCCGATGATGTTCGGCCGCGCCGACGAAGAGCTGCGCGCGCTGGAGGAAGCCGGCATCGAAGCCGAAATCGTCCCCGGCATCACCACCGCATTGGCCGCGGCTGCAGCCAGCAAACAGCCACTGACCAAACGCGGTATCGCGCGCAGCGTAGGCTTCTTCACCTCCTCCACCGCGCCGGAACACTCGGACCACGACGCCATTCCGGAAACCGATACCCTGATCCAGTACATGGGCGGCCGCGAAGCCATCGCCACCGCCGAACGCCTGCTGGCGCACGGCCACGCGCCGGATACGCCGGTGGTGGTGATCGAGAACGTCAGCCGCGCCGACCAGCAGATCCAGCGCATGACCATCGCCCAGCTCACGCAGGGCCTGGGCACGCCGCACGGTCCGGTGCTGGTAATGATCGGCGAGGCCATGCGCCCACGCCAGCATCAACGAGATTAGCAACATAATAGCCGCTCAACTCCGCGCCTGAGCTGCGGTTTTCCGTACTAGAATGTCCATACTCACCACTAGAGGTTTGAATGGACATTGTTGAACGACTGGAAAGCGCCTGGCAAGCCCACGCCGAGGGCCAATTTGAAGCCGCCTTGCAGGAATATAGCGCGCTGTTTGATGACGGCGATGCCGCTTCGCTGCGCCTGTCCTACGTGCTGGCCGCGTGGGCCAAGCTGGCGGAAGAATTCCTGCCCGCCCGTCACGCGCTGGTCGCGCTGCGCGACCGCCTGACCGCAGAGCTGCCGGCCACACCACAGCTGTTCCACGACATCCGCGTCATTAACGACAAGCTGGGTGACTTGCAGCACACCTACCACCTGTTCCAGCAGTTGCCGGAAGCGCAAGCGCAGCAGAACGCGCGCGCCGCCCTGCCCTCCATCATGGCCTGCGGCGACTTCGAACTGGCGCGCCGCCACCTGCCGCATCCCGAGCATCACCTGACGCTGGCGGCCATGCAGCTGAATGAACTGAAGAACAACATCAACGCCCTCACCACCGAAGGCATGGCCGAACTGCTGGCCGACGTATTCAACTACACCACCGAAGTGGCTTTGGTACTGGACTTGCTGAACGGCTGCGGCGATACTGCAGCTGCGGCGATCGCGCGCCAGCAAGCCGTCTCGCTGGTGCAAGCGCCTGAAGCCCGCGCCTGCGTGCAGGCGGAGCTTGACGCTCCTGGCACCACGCTGGACGCAATGGTTGAACTACAAAATTCGGTGACTGCATCGTGAACAAGATTGCCGCGCAAGCCCTCTTTCTCTCTCTTCCAGTATTGCTGCCCGCCGTCGCATCGGCCGCCCTGCCCACTTACGATTTCAAGGTGGTGCGCAGCTACCCGCACGACACGCAAGCCTTCACCGAAGGCCTGCTGTACCGCGATGGCATTCTGTACGAGAGCACGGGCCTGAACGGCAAATCATCGATCCGCAAGGTCGACCTGGCCAGCGGCAAAGTCCTGCAAAGCAAAGACATCCCGCCGCAGTATTTCGGCGAAGGCCTGACGGATTGGGGCGATACGCTGGTCGGCCTGACGTGGCAAACGCAGACCGGCTTCGTGTTCGACCTGAAGACCTTTGAACTGAAAAGCCAGTTCGCCTATCCCGGCGAAGGCTGGGGCCTGACCCACAACGGCAAAGAACTGATCATGAGCGACGGCACAGCCACGCTGCGCTTCCTGGATCCGAAAACCTTCCTCGAAGTGCGCCGCATCAAAGTGACGGCGGACGGCATCGCCGTCGATCAGCTGAATGAACTGGAAGTGGTGGAAGGCGAAATCTACGCCAACATCTGGCACACCAACACCATCGCCCGCATCGACCCCGCCACCGGAAAAATCCTCGGCTGGATCGACTTCGGCAAACTGTACCCTGAAGCGGGCAAAGGCCCCAACGGCGAAAACGTCATGAACGGCATCGCCTACGACGCCGAGAAAAAACGCCTGTTCGTCACCGGCAAACTGTGGCCGAAAATCTACGAGGTAAAGATCACTCCCCGGAAGTGAACAAGGCGCTGATTTCGTCCGCGACGGCACGCACCGGCGCTGCGCGGCGCACGTCTTCGTGCATAACGATCCACAGCTTACGCTTGACTGGGCAGGCCGGGGACGCAATATCCACCAATCCCTTAGCGGGAAAATAATCCGGCAATACCGCTACACCACATCCGGCCACGGCAGCCTGGTACAAGGTGCCCAGGTCATTGGAGCGCAAAACACGTGGGCTTTGGTGAGCGCCGACAAGATCCGGCCAGATGGCGCACGCCAGCACGACTATGGCGAGGCGCCTTCAGGCCTGCTGATGATCGATAACGACGGCCGCTACACGCTGCAAATCTACCAGCACGGCCGTCCCCACTTCAGCGGCGGCGACAAGAAGAACGGCACCGCACAGGAGTTTCGCGCCGCCGTGGGGGGATCTAGCACGCACTACCGCGTGGCGGCACGGCCCGATGGGCATGTGCCGCTGTCAGTCTGGCCCCGTGTGCGCTAATGCACCAACGCAGTAGTCGGACAGCGCCTGCAGCACGGCGGCGTTTTCACCGGCCGCCTCCACCACCTTGATGCTGACCTGCGGATAAGCCACGCGCAAATCATCAAGGATCACCGGCAGGTCGCGCAGCACGTGGCCGCCCTGCCCCAGAAACACCGGCACCACGGTGATCTCGGTAACGCCATCGGCCACCAGCGCCGCCGCCAGCTCCGGCAAGCGCGGCGACATCAACTCCAGGAACGCCAGCTCCACCCGCACCTGCGGCTCGCGCGAACGCGTGAGATCGCGCAAGCGCTCGAACGGCGCGGCCCACGATGCCGAGCGGGCGCCGTGTGCAAACAAAACCAATGCGCGTTGATGACTCATTTAATGTCGCTCCACCCACCACATGGCCCACACGGCCAGCAGCAAAAATAATAAACTCGGCGCAATCGCCGTCAGGATCGCCGGCCAGGTGCTCAGCAGGCCGAGGTGCGAGAACAGCGTATTCACCAGCAGGAAGCTCACCCCCAGCATAATCCCGAGGAAGATCTTCAAGCTTACACCACCGCTGCGGGTGTGCAGGTAGCCAAACGGCAGCGCCAGCGCCATCAACACAAAAATCGCCAGCGGATCGAACAGCTTCTTCCAGAACGCGATCTTGAAGCGCTCGGTCTCCTGCTTGTTCTCTTGCAGGTGGCGGGTGTACACCGCCAGTTCGTTGGCCGACATGCGCTCGGGGTCCGAACGCGACACCGACAAAATCTTCGGCGTAATCTCGGACAGCAAATCCTTGGTGTCGCTGCGATGCGTTTCGATCAGGCCCGACTCCTGCTCGAAGTTATTCTCCAGGTTCAGCTCCCGCTCAGGGTTCAGCAACTGCGGATTGATGAAGCGGTTTTCGGTCACATCCTTGAGCAGCCACTTGTTATTCCCCTGGAAGGTGCCGGACTTGGCCAGCGTAATGGATCGCAGGCGGAAGTTGGTGTCGAACTCGTACAGCTTCACATCGATCAGCGTGCCGTCCGGACGCACTTCGCGCACATTGAAGAAGCGCGACCCGGTCACGGTGCCGGTCATGCCTTCCGACTTGACGATATCCTTGGTCCACAAGCCGGAACGGAACTCGGTGGAGATGGCCGCACCGCGCGCGGTCAGCTTGAACTTCTCGGCCAGCGGCGCGGTGCGCGGCACCACCAGCTCGCCGACGATGAACGTCAGCACCACCAGCACCAGGCCGATCTTGGCCAGCATCCACGCCACCATTTGGGTCGACATGCTGGACGCACGCATGATGGTGAATTCCGAGGTCGCCGCGAACTGCGCCATCGTGTAGATGGTGCCGATCAGCGCCGCCAGCGGCATCACTTCATACACGTGGCCCGGCAGCTGCACCAGCACATACAGGAAAGCATATTGCACTGCGTAGCCGTTCTTGCCGACCTTCGGCAGTTCGCCGGTCAGGTCCATGAAGGCTTGCAGCGCCAGGAAAGCCACCAGCACAAAGGCGACGGCTTGCAGTATCGAGACCGCGAAATAGCGTTGCAGGATTTTCATTTCGAAGCAGCCTTCTGGTTGGCGTAGCGCGCGCGCTTGTACGCAGCCAGCAACGCCAGCGGGTGATAACGATGGTTCAGGTTCAAACGCCACGCGAACAAGCCAAACACCAGCAGCAGCGCCGCCACGTGCAGCGGCCACCACGACACCGCGAACGCCGCCTTGCCCTGGCGGACGCTGGCCTCGAGCAGCTTGACGAAGTTGTTATAGCTGAAGAAGATCAGCAGCGCGATAATCAGGTTGGCCGAGCTGCCGGCGCGCGGATTGACGAAGCCCAGCGGGATCGCCAGCAGGATCAGCACCAGGCAGGTGAGCGGCGAAGCGGCACGCCACAACAACTCGGCGCGCGCGCCGTTGCTGGTGTCGTCCAGCAGCTGCATGGTCGGCGTGCTGTCGGTGTCGCGGTCGCTGTCCAGCTCCGTGTTCTTGCTGGCCACGCGCATGCTGTAGCTTTCAAACTCCATCGTCTGGAAGTCGGCCTGGCCCGGCACGCCCTGATAGCGGCGGCCGTTCTTCAGCACCAGGTAGCGCTCTCCCTTCGGGCCGGTATTGACCACGCCTTCGCGCGCGACGATAACCGCAGTGCCCTTCTCGTCGACCGTGTTGACGAACACGTTCTGCACCACGGCCGACTTGCCGGCCACGCCTTCGACGAAGAAGATGCGGTTGGCCGACGCCGATTCCTTGAACTGACCAGGCGAGATTTTTTGCAGGTCTTCTCGCTTTTCAAAGCGCTCCACGTACTCCGAGCTTTTCTGCTTGGCCCACGGGGTGGCGACAAAACTGAGCATGCCGGTCAGCAGCACGATGGGCAGGCCGAAGGTCAGCACCGGCGCGATCCAGCGCGTCAGCGACAGGCCGGACGCGAACCACACCACCATCTCGGAATCGCGGTAGGTCCGCGTCACCACCATCAGCACAGAAATAAAGCTGGTGAGGATGAGGATAGTTGGCAGATAATTCAGCGTTGCGAACACGATCAGCGCGATCACGTCGCCGGATGCCACCTTGCCGCCGGCGGCCTTGCCGAGGACTGCGATCAGGGTCCACGTCACGCAGATACTGAACAGGACCGTGAAGGAAGCGCCGGCCGTAGCGGCCATTTCACGTCGTAGGGCGCGTTGAAAGATCATTGAAGATTATAATTCGATAGTTTGGCCCCGGATCAAGCCATAAGCTATCCAGGACCACAGTTTTAAGTACGTACACGACACGGAGAATCAAATGGACTTTAGCATAAAAGCATTCGACACAAAAAACACCATCGCTACGGCCAAAGCCGGCGTTATCGCCGTTGCGGTCTTCGAGAACAAGAAGCTGTCGCAAGCTGCCAAGGCGCTGGACGGCGCTGGTGAAATCACCGCTGCGCTGAAGTCCGGCGACATCACCGGCAAGACCGGCACCACCCTGCTGCTGCGCGGCCTGAAAGGCGCCGCCGCCGAGCGCGTGCTGCTGGTCGGCCTGGGCAGCGACGAAGCGGTCAGCGAAAAAAGCTTTGCCGGCGGCGTGGCTGCGGCACTCAAGGCATTCTCCTCCCTCGGCACGAGCGACGCTATTATCGCACTGCCGATGACCGAAGTGAAAGAGCGCGACGTCAATTGGGCGATCCGCAACGTGGTGCAGAGCGCCCACGAATCGGTGTTCCGCACCGATGGTCAAAAGAGCAAGAAGGATCCGGCTGCCGCCGGCGTGAAGAAAATCGCCCTGGCCGTGCCGAACAGCGCCGCCACCAAGCTGGCGCTGGCCCAGGCCATCGCCATCGCCAACGGCATGGACCTGACCAAGGAGCTGGGTAACACCTCGGCCAACGTCTGCACCCCGACCCACCTGGCCAACGTCGCCAAGAAGCTGGGCAAGGACTACAAGTTCGAGGTCGAAGTGCTGGACCGCAAACAGCTGGAAGCGCTGAAGATGAACAGCTTCCTGTCGGTCACCAACGGCAGCGAGCAGCCGCCGAAATTCATCGTCATGAAGCACATGGGCGGCAAGGCCAAGGATGCGCCGGTGGTGCTGGTCGGTAAAGGCATCACCTTCGATACCGGCGGCATTTCGCTGAAAGCCGGTCCCGGCATGGACGAGATGAAGTACGACATGGGCGGCGCGGCGTCGGTGCTGGGCACCTTCCGCGCCATCGGCGAGATGAACCTGAAGCTGAACGTGATCGGCATTATCGCGTCGTGCGAAAACATGCCGTCGGGCCGCGCCACCAAACCGGGCGACATCGTCACCTCGATGAACGGCCTGACCATCGAGATCCTGAACACCGACGCCGAGGGCCGCCTGATCCTGTGCGACGCGCTGACCTACGCCGAGCGCTTCAACCCGGCCGCCGTGATCGACATCGCGACCCTGACCGGCGCCTGCATCGTGGCGCTGGGCCACCATAAGAGCGGCCTGTTCACCCGCGACGACGAGGTACACAACAAGTTGGCGGAAGAGATCCTCGCCGCCGGCAAGAACGCCAGCGACACCGCATGGCGCCTGCCGATCGGTGAAGAGTACAACGAACAGCTGAAATCCAACTTCGCCGACCTGGCCAACATCGGCACGCCGGGCGGCGCGTCGTGCACCGCTGCTGCGTTCCTGGAAAACTTCACCCGCAAGTACACCTGGGCGCATCTGGATATCGCCGGCACCGCTTGGAAATCGGGCGGCGCGAAAGGCGCGACCGGCCGTCCGGTCCCGCTGCTGTCGAATTTCCTGATTAATCGCGCCTGAATTGGTTTCCGGCCTGCGCCGGAATGACGTCGTCCCGGCGAAGGCCGGGACCCAAGTTAGAACAGGGTCACGCCGGCTGCCGGCGTTGGCCCTTCTTCTTTCTCCTGGGCCGGGTGCATCACCACCGTCAAGGTGGCGGGATAATCGTATCCTGCCCCCGTGTTCTTATCGACGACATAGCCTACACCGGCCGTCAGCGCCAGATTCCCCCACAGGTTGCCGTCCACCTTGGACTCGACCTTCTCATAAGCCCAGCCCTTGCCCGCCTTCTGGCAATCGATGCGCAGCGGTCCCGCGCTCTTGCGCAGCGTGACGCGCGCCGGCGTGGTCACAAACCATTTGCCCACGTCGTTGTACAGCACACAGCCGACGCCCGCGATCTCGCGATGATCGAGCACGGTTTGCACCAATACGCTTTGTTCAGTGGATTCAGTCAGGGACGCGCAGCCAGCCAATGTGGCGACTAGCGCAGTTACCGCGACGGCGGGGCGGAGATACATGGTCTGTCTCGAAAAAATGGAGTCAAACCAGTGTAGCAGCCCGCCGGCGGTTTTATTTGCTTAATGAAGCGGCGTAAAGCGTTGCACTTTATGCGTTGTGGCGGTCCAGCGTTTTGGCAGCAGCTGGCGCGTCGGCCTGCTCCTGCTGGCGCTTCTTCAGACCCTGCACCACTTTCAGGATGTCGTCCATGCCGCCCGCGCCGCCCAGCGACGAGAACGCGTCCAGCACTTCGTTCAACACCTGATTGCGCACAGCTGCCTCATCCGCATTAACGGCCGGTGGTCGCTGCATTGCTTCGACGGCGCGCTTTTCAGCGGCGGCAGCCTCTTTCTGCGCAGCAGTCTTTCGGCCGCCTGGCGGTTTGCCATGCTCCAGCGCGGCCTGCCAGATCACCCAGCGGCGTTGCGTTTCAAAGACCAGATACTCGTCTGGCTTGTCTTCACGGCGTCGAACGATATGACCGTCGCGCTGTGCCCATGCCTCAAATGCAGATCGCATTTTTTATTCCTTTGCAAATGCGCTAAGCGCGATTCACTGTAAAATGACCAACTATTTCCGTATGGTATCATTTATTGCGTCATCACAACACAAAAATATACGCATCTTGCTCTTTTTCTTGTTGCTAAACGGAAACACAAGTTTTCCACCTAATTTGTATCAGTATATTTCTATTTTGTTATTTTGTCTTGCCTTTCGGTTCTATTTTGACAACAACGAGACACTATTAGCAATTTTTTTTTGATTTCACATATTTTGCAACATTTTAGGGCCTCCAAGCGCGTGTGCGAAGGGGTTTTTCATGTTTTTTCATACAAGTTTGCAAGTCGACAAGTACATGTGTTAAATCCGGATGCGGTAAGATGCAAGCCACCGAACCCTGCACGAAAGTATTTATGAAACTAGCCACCTGGAATGTTAACTCTTTGAACGTAAGACTGCCGCACGTTATGAAGTGGCTAGAGGAGAACCCCACTGATGTGCTCTGTATTCAAGAAACAAAATTAACTGACGACAAGTTTCCCGTGGCTGCCATCGAGGCCGCCGGCTACCATGTGGCCTACACCGGTCAGAAGACCTACAACGGGGTAGCCATTATTTCCAAGCTGCCTATGACGGATATCGTCAAGAACAACCCAAAGTTTGAGGATCCGCAACAAAGAATTCTGGCAGCCACTGTCGATGGCGTGCGCGTGGTGTGTGCTTACGTGCCGAACGGCCAAGCGGTCGGCTCGGAAAAGTTCGAGTACAAAATGGCCTGGCTGAACGCCTTCCACGACTGGATCCACGAACAGGCGGCGCAATATCCGCAGCTGGTGGTGGCGGGCGACTACAACATCGCGCCGGAAGACCGCGACGTGCACGACCCGGCCGCGTGGGAAGGCATGGTGCATGTGTCGCCGCAAGAGCGCGCGCAACTCAAGCGCCTGATGGATATCGGATTGACCGATGCGTTCCGCATGTTCGAGCAGCCGGACAAATCGTTCAGCTGGTGGGATTACCGCGGCCTCGGCTTCCGCCTGAACAAAGGCTTGCGCATCGATCACTTGCTGCTGTCGCCAGCGCTGGCGAAGCGCTGCAGCGCCTGCGTCATCGACCGCGTGCCGCGCAAATGGGAACAGCCGTCGGATCACACGCCGGTGATCGCCACCTTCGACTAAGAACGCGGCAACAGCAGCTGGGCCGTCGCGTGCGGCACCGGCTGCGAGAACAGATAGCCTTGCGCGTACTGGCAGCCGTGCTGCTGCAGCAAGGCGTACTGCCCTTCCGTCTCCACGCCCTCCGCCACCACCGACAGCTGCAGGCTGTCCGACAGCGCGATGATCGCCGCCACGATGGCGCGGTCTTCCGCGCTCTCTTCCAGATCCTTGATGAAGGCGCGGTCGATCTTGATCTTCTTGACCGGGAAACGCTTCAGATAAGCCAGCGATGAATAGCCGGTGCCGAAATCGTCGATCGACAAGCGGATACCCATCGCGTTGATGTGGCCAAGGATTTCCAGCGTCTGCTCGCCGTGCTCCATCAGCGCCGTCTCGGTGATCTCGAACTGGATCATCGATGGATCGATGCCGGTGTCGTCGAGGATGGCGCGGATCGACTCCACCAGCCCGCGATGCATGAACTGGCGCGGCGACAGGTTGACCGCCAGCGGCACCGGCGTCAGCCCCTGGCTTTGCCACAGCATGCTTTGCTTGCAGGCCTGGCGTATCACCCATTCGCCGATCGGCACGATCATGCCGTTTTCTTCGATGATGGGGATGAACTGGTCCGGCGTAATCAGCTCGGTGCCGCCGCGCCGCCAGCGCAGCAGCACCTCCATCGTGTGCAAGCGGCGCGTGCCGATATCCATGATGGGCTGGAAGTACAGTTCGAATTCGTCGGCCGCCAGCGCGCCGCGCAGGCTCGACTCCAGTTCGAAGTGGCGCGCCGCCGACAAGTTCATCGACTCCTTGAAGAACTGGTAGTTGTTACGGCCGCTGGCCTTGGCGTGGTACATGGCGCCGTCGGCGTTGCGCATCAGCGATTCCACATCGGCGCCGTCGTCCGGATAGACGCTGATGCCGATCGACGGCGTGATGTGCAGGTTGCGCCCTTCCAGCGGGAAGCTCTCCGCCAGGGCTTCGATGATTTTTTCCGCCACCTGCGCCGCTTCGTCGGCAGTGCGGATGCCCGGCACCAGCACCACGAATTCGTCGCCGCCCAGACGGGCCACAGTATCGCTGGCGCGCACTGCGCGGCACAAGCGGTTGGCCACTTCCTTCAGCAACTGGTCGCCGATCATGTGGCCGAGCGAATCGTTGATGGTCTTGAAGCGGTCAAGGTCGATGAACATCACGGCCAGTTTGCGCTCGGTGCGCTGCGCGGCCAGCATGGCGCGGTCCAGCCGGTCCGACAACAGCGCGCGATTCGGCAGGCCGGTCAGGCTGTCGTGATACGCCATGTGGTGCACGCGCGCCTCGGCCTGGCGGCGCTCGACAATCTCGCCCTGCAGCTGGGCGTTGGCGCCCGCCAGTTCGGCGGTGCGCTCCTGCACACGCAGCTCCAGTTCGTCGCGCGCGCGGGCCACGGCTTCGGCGGCTTCGCGCCGCGTGGTGATGTCATCCACCAGCCACACCGAACGGCCGCTGTTTTCTGCCAGATCGAACGGACGGCCCGACAGGCGCGCCCAGAAGGTGGTGCCGTCCTTGCGCACCAGTTCATATTCGGACACGTTGACCTGGCCGGCACGGAAGTCGCGGATGGTCTCGGCGCGCGCCTGCTCCCACGCTACCTTGTCGGCGTAGAAGGCCTGCACGCTCAGGTGATTCATCTCGCCCGGCCCATAGCCGAACAGCTCTTCCATCTTGCGGTTGCAACGCAGGTTGCGGCCGTTCTCGACCACCGAGATGCCCAGCACCGCGCTGTCGAGAATCGCCTGGTTTTCCAGCAGCGCGTTGCGCAGCGCTTCCTCCGCGCGTTTTTGTTCGGTGCGGTCTTCGATCACCCAGATGGTGCCGGCGGCCGGATCGTCCGGATTGACCACGTAGCCGATCAGCTGCGCCCACAGGATGGTGTCGTCGGCGCGGCGCATCTCGATCTCGGTCTGGAACGGCTTGCCGATCGAGAGGAAAGGATAGGCCTCGGCGCCGAGGCGTTCGTATGCCTCCTGCGACGGATACAGCGCGCGGCCCGGCAGGCCCAGGCCGGAATCGCCGGTGTAGCGGAACATCTCGGCAAAGCCGCGGTTGTAGCGCGTGATGACGCGGTTCTTGGTGAACAGGATGCTCATCGAGGCGTTGGTCATGATGGCCTCGACCTCCATCTGCGTCTGCAGCGAGTGCGTCACGTCTTCCAGGATCCAGATGGTGCCGCCGCCGCGATGCTGGTCGTCCACCGCGCGGGCGCGCACGCGGCACCAGAACAAGCTGCCATCCTTGCGCCGGAATTCGTAGGCGTCTTTTTCAAAAGGCTGGCCCGCACCAAGCGTCGGCCCGGCGTCCTTGCCGAAGTCCTCGTAATGCTGCTGCGACTGGAACAATATGACCGACGGCTGCCCTTCCATCTCGCCCGGCGCAAAACCGAACATCTCCGCCATACGCGCGTTACAGCTCAACATCACCTGCGCCTTGGTAAACAGGATGCCGACCGATGCGTTATCGAGAATCGCCTTTTGCTCCAGCAGCATGCGGCGCAGTTTTTCCTCGTCCAGCCGGTGCTCGTTGATGTCCTCCATGATCCACATATTGCCGTCGGCAGTATGCATCGGATCGATGGCGCGGCCGAACAGACGGGCCCAGAACAGCGTGCCATCCTTGCGACGCACCTGGATCTCGGTGGTGTAGGACTGGCCCTGCGACAGTTTCGGCCCAGCCTCCTGTCCCAGCTTGATGAAGTCCGCCTCACTCGGATAGATCATCACACTGGATGCGCCTTCCAGTTCGTGGCGGCTGTAGCCCAGCATTTCGGCGCAGCGGATATTACATTCGAGGATGACGCCGTCCTTGCTGAACAAGATGCCGACCGCCGCGTTCTCGAGGATGGCCTGCTGCTCGAGCAGTGTCTTGCGCAGCGCGCGCTGGCCGCGCTGGACTTCGGTGATGTCGTGGAAGACGATGGTTACGCCCTCCACATCGGCAGACGGCGGCAGCGGCTTGGACCAGGCTTGCACCGAGACGTACTGGCCGTCGGCACAGGTCAGGCAGCTGTCCCAGCGCTCCGTATGGTGCAGGCTGTCCAAACTGGCGGCGCGCACATGGCGTGCAAACAGATCTCCGACCGGACCGCCGCATGGATCGACGCCCAGTAAATCTGTCAGTTCGGAATTCGCGGCCAGCACCATGCCATCCGCGCTGCAAGCGCAGGCAGGCACGCCGATCAGCGCAAGCGCGTCGGCTACAAAATCCGGAGTGGTGGACACACGATACCTAGGCAACATAGTTGGCAGATGATAAACCACATTATCTGCCGCCGCTATTAAAGCCTGTTCGGCGCACTCCTAAAAACGACAATGCCCGGCGTACCGGGCATCATCGTATCACTTAACGTTTTTCTATCAGTGGGCGGTAGCGCCGGCCGCGCCGATACCGGTTTCGGAGCGCATCTGCTGCGCTTCAAAGCCGGCGCGGTCGATGCGCGCGCGGCCGCTCTTGTCCAGCAGCGAGAACACCACAATGCATAGGAAGGCCAGCGGCATCGAGAAGATGGCCGGCGAGGCATACGGGAACAGCGCGTCCGCGTGACCCAGCACGTCCACCCACACCGACTTCGACACCAGCGTCAGGCCGACCGCAGTGATCAACCCGACAAAGCCGCCGATGGTGGCGCCGCGCGTGGTGCAGTCCTTCCACAGCACGGACATGAACAGCACCGGGAAGTTGGCCGACGCCGCAATCGCGAATGCCAGCGACACCATGAAGGCGATATTCTGCTTCTCGAACACGATGCCCAGCACCACGGCGACGATGCCGAGGATGATGGTGGTGATCTTCGACACTTTCAGTTCGCTGCCGGCGGCTGGCTTGCCCTTCTTGATGACGGTGGCGTACAAGTCGTGCGACACGGCCGACGCGCCGGACAGGGTCAGGCCGGCAACCACGGCGAGGATGGTGGCGAAGGCCACGGCCGAGATAAAGCCGAGGAACACGTTGCCGCCGACGGCTTTGGCCAGGTGCACCGCCGCCATGTTGTTACCACCCAGGAGCTTGCCCGCTGCGTCCTTGAATTCCGGATTGGTGCTCACCAAAACGATGGCGCCGAAGCCGATGATGAAAGTCAGTACGTAGAAATATGCAATCCACGTCGTGGCCCAGAACACCGACTTGCGCGCTTCCTTCGCGCTAGGCACGGTGAAGAAACGCATCAGGATGTGCGGAAGGCCGGCGGTGCCGAACATCAGCGCCATGCCGAACGAGATCGCCGAGACAGGATCCTTGATGAAGGTGCCTGGACCCATGATGGCGTCCTTCTTCGCATGCAGTTCCACCGATTTGGCGAACAGCGCCTCAGGGCTGAAGTTGAACTGCGCCAGTACCGCGAATGCCATGAAGCTGGCGCCGCCCAGCAGCATCACCGCCTTGATGATCTGCACCCAGGTGGTAGCGGTCATGCCGCCGAACAGCACGTAGATCATCATCAGCGTACCGACCAGCACCACCGCGATCCAGTACTCAAGGCCGAACAGCAGTTTGATCAGCTGGCCAGCGCCGACCATCTGCGCGATCAGGTAGAACGCCACCACCACCAGCGTGCCGGAAGCCGAGAAGATGCGGATCGGCTGCTGCTTGAAGCGATAGGCCGCCACGTCGGCGAAGGTGAAGCGGCCCAGGTTGCGCAAGCGCTCCGCCATCAGGAAGGTGATGATGGGCCAGCCGACCAGGAAGCCGATGGCGTAGATCAGGCCATCGTAACCGTTGAGGAACACCGAGGCGGAGATGCCGAGGAAGGATGCCGCCGACATGAAGTCACCGGCGATGGCCAGGCCGTTCTGGAAGCCGGTGATGCCGCCGCCGGCGGTGTAGAAGTCCGACGCGGAGCGCGTCTTCGCCGCCGCCCACTTGGTGACGAACAGCGTGAAGATCACGAAGGCTGCGAACATGATGATCGCGGTCCAGTTGGTTGGCTGCTTGTCGGCCTGGCCGAGGTCACCGCCCGCCGCAAATGCCGCGCCGCTGGCGGCCAGCAGCATCAGTGCTGCTGCCTTGCGCTTGGCGGCGTTCATGCTTTCACCTTTTCTTGAATGGCGTGGGTCAGTTCGTCGTAGCGGCTGTTGGCACGGCGCACGTACACGCCGGTGACCAGCACCGTGAACACGATCACGAACAGGCCAATCGGCATGCCCCAGGTCATGACGCCGTCGCCGGTTTTCTTGGCGAGGAATTCTTTGTCGAATGCGATCAGCAGGATGTAGCCGTAGTAGACCAGCATCATGAGCGCGGTGAGCGCCCAGCCGAAACGGGAGCGCGATTTGACCAACTGATGATAGTTGGGATCGCGCTTGATTTTTTGTACGAGGTCGTCGTGCATGGTGTGTCTCCTTTTATAGTGAGGCCAGAATAAAGCCGGAGACTTACCGCTTGCTTACGCGCGCAATTAATTTTGCAGCACCCGCTCGATCTGCTGCAACGATGATGGATCTTCGATCGACGTGAGGTCGCCGGGACTGCGGCCTTCGCAGATCGCCTGTATCGAGCGGCGCAGCAGCTTGCCCGAGCGCGTCTTCGGCAATTGCGTGACGAAGTACACGCGCGCAGGCCGCGCCACCGCGCCGAGCTGGCGGTCCACCACGGCCATCACGTCCTGCTCGCTGGTGGCGGCGTTGGCGTCTTTAAGAATCGCAAACGCCACGGCCACCTGCCCTTTGACCTTGTCCTCCACGCCGACCACCGCAACCTCGGATACATTCGGATGACTGGTGATGGATTCCTCGATCTCGCGCGTGCCGAGGCGATGGCCGGCGACGTTAATTACATCATCGGTGCGGCCGAGGATGAAGTAATAGCCGTCCGCATCGCGCACGCCCCAGTCGAAGGTGGAGTACAGCATCTTGCCGTTCGATTCGGTCCAATATGTGTCGACGAAGCGCTGGTCGTCGCCGTACACGGTTTGCATGCAGCCCGGCGGTAGCGGGCCTTCGATCATTACCACGCCTTTTTCATTTGCGCCGCATTCCACGCCGGTGGATTCGTTCACCAGCTTGACTTTGTAGCCGTACATCGCCACGCCGGGACTGCCCAGCCGCGTCGGCGCATCCTCGATGCCCTTGGCGATGGAGAGGATGGGCCAGCCGGTTTCGGTCTGCCAGTAGTTGTCGATAATCGGCACGCCGAGTTCTCCGGCGATCCAGCTGGACGTGGTTTCATCGAGAGGTTCGCCGGCCAGGTACAGCGCCTTGAGCGAAGACTTGTCATGCTTGCGCATGAACTCCGGCGCCTGCTTGCGCAGCACGCGGATCGCGGTCGGCGCGGAGAACATGCGCGTGACCTTGTGCTTCTCGACGATGCTCCACCAGATGCCGGGATCAGGACAGAGCGGCGTGCCTTCGTACATGACGGTGGCCATGCCTGCGATCAGCGGACCGTAGACGATGTAGGAATGCCCCACCACCCAGCCGATATCGGAAGTGGCAAAGAACGTTTCACCGGCCTGGGCGCAGAAGTTATGCTTCATCGATGCCGCCAGCGCCACCGCGTAACCGCCGACGTCGCGCTGCACGCCTTTCGGCTTGCCAGTAGTGCCGGAGGTGTAGAGGATGTAGGATGGCTCGCTCGATTCCAGCCATTCGACCGGCACTTGCGCAGCGAGGTGCGAGGCACGCAGCGCAGCGTAGTCCACATCACGCCCTGCCACACGCTCCATCGGCGCCAGCCCGCGATCGACCAGCAGCACGCGCGCCGGCTTGGCGGACGACAGCGTGATTGCTTCATCGAGCAGCGGCTTGTAGGGAATCGCCTTGCCGTTGCGCGAGCCGGCATCGGCCGACACGATCAGCACCGGCTTGGCATCGTCGATGCGGCTGGCGAGGCTGTTGGCGGCAAAGCCGCCGAACACCACCGAGTGCACCGCGCCGATGCGGGCACAGGCCAGCATGGCGAATGCCGCTTCGGCGATCATCGGCATGTAGATCAGCACACGGTCGCCCTTGCGCACGCCGAGCGATTGCATCATCGCCGCGAAACGCTGGACTTCTGCGTGTAGCTCTTTGAAGGAGTAGCTGCGCTCCGTGTTGGTTTCGGTGGAGATGGCGATCAACGCAGGCTTGTCGCCTTGGGTCGCACACCAGCGGTCCACCGCGTTGTAACACAGGTTGGTCCGGCCGCCCACGAACCAGCGGGCGAACGGCGGCCGGGAGTAATCCAGCACCTGCGTGAACGGCGTATTCCAATCGATGAGCGCAGCTTCGTCTTGCCAGAACTGTTCGGGCGCGACGATAGAGCGCTGATAAAAATCAGCGTACCTCATGTCTCCTCCATTTTTTTCTGCTTAAGCGGGTACGCGTACCCAGCCTTCCATCAGTACCCGCGCGCTGCGGCTCATTACCGCTTTTGTCACGCTCCATTCGCCATTCTGCTGTACCGCCTCCGCGCCGACCCGCAAGGTGCCGGATGGATGGCCGAAGCGCACAGCACCGCGCTCGCCGCCGCCCGCCGCCCGGTTCACCAGCGTGCCGGGAATGGCGGCCGCCGTACCGATAGCCACCGCAGCGGTGCCCATCATGGCGTGATGCAGCTTGCCCATTGATAGCGCGCGTACCAGCAGATCCACATCGCCCGCCGCCACTGGCTTGCCGCTGGACGAGGTGTACGCCTTCGGCGGCGCCACAAACGCCACCTTCGGCGTGTGCTGACGCGTCGCCGCCTCGCTCAGGTCCTTGATGAGCCCCATGCGCAGCGCACCGTGGGCGCGGATGGTTTCGAACATCGCCAGCGCCTTGGCGTCGCCGTTGATCGCGTCCTGCAGTTCCGTGCCGGTGTAGCCGATGGCGTCGGCGTTGATGAAGATGGTCGGAATACCGGCGTTAATCATCGTCGCTTTCAGCGTGCCAACGCCGGGAACATCCAGATCGTCCACCAGTTGGCCGGTCGGGAACATCGAACCGCCTGCGCCCTCCTCGTCCGCCGCCGGGTCCATGAATTCCAGTTGCACTTCGGCCGCCGGGAAGGTCACGCCATCGAGTTCGAAGTCGCCGGTTTCCTGCACTTCGCCGTTGGTCATGGGGATGTGCGCAATGATGGTCTTGCCGATGTTGGCTTGCCACACACGCACCACCGCCACGCCGTCGCGCGGGACACGTGCGGCATCGACCAGGCCGCCGCTGATGGCGAACGCGCCCACCGCTGCGGACAGGTTGCCGCAGTTGCCGCTCCAATCCACGAAGGCCTTGTCGATGGAGACCTGGCCGAACAAATAGTCCACATCATGATCAGCCCGCGTGCTCTTCGCCAGGATCACCGTCTTGCTGGTGCTGGACGTTGCGCCACCCATGCCGTCGATCTGCTTGCCGTATGGGTCAGGACTGCCGATTACGCGCAGCAGCAGCTGGTCGCGCGCAGCGCCCGGCTGCTGCGCCGCTTCCGGCAAGTCCTGCAAGCGGAAGAACACACCCTTACTGGTGCCGCCACGCATATAGGTGGCGGGGATTTTGATTTGCGGTTGGTGGCTCATCACGCTGCCTTTGCCGATTCAAGGAAGTCCTGCGCGAAGCGTTGCAGCACGCCGCCTGCTTCGTAGATCGATACATCTTCCGACGAATCGAGGCGGCAGGTCACCGGCACTTCCACGCGCTCGCCGTTGCGGCGATTGATCACCAGCGTCAGCGTGCCGCGCGGTGTGCGCTCGCCGATCACGTCGAAAGTCTCGGTGCCATCGATGCCCAGCGTCAGGCGGTTCACGCCCGGCTGGAACTCCAGCGGCAGCACGCCCATACCCACCAGGTTGGTGCGGTGGATGCGCTCGAAGCCTTCAGCCACGATCACTTCAACGCCCGCCAGGCGCACGCCCTTGGCCGCCCAGTCGCGCGACGAACCCTGGCCATAGTCGGCGCCGGCGATCACGATCAGCGGCTGCTTGCGCTCCATGTAAGTCTCAATGGCTTCCCACATGCGCGTCACTTTGCCTTCCGGCTCGATGCGCGCCAGAGAACCGGCTTTCACCTTGCCGTCCGCATCGCGCACCATCTCGTTCTTCAGCGTTGGATTGGCGAAGGTGGCGCGTTGCGCGGTCAGGTGGTCGCCACGGTGGGTGGCGTAGGAGTTGAAGTCCTCTTCCGGCAAGCCCATTTTGTGCAGGTATTCGCCGGCCGCCGAATCCATCATAATCGCGTTCGATGGCGACAGATGGTCGGTGGTGATGTTATCGCCCAGCACAGCCAGCGCGCGCATGCCTTTCAGCGTGCGTTCGCCTGCCAGCGCGCCTTCCCAGTACGGCGGACGGCGGATGTAGGTCGATTGCGGACGCCAGTCGTACAGCGGTTCGGCGCGTTCCGCCTCGCCTTCGCTGCGCGCGAACATCGGGATGTAGACTTTGCGGAACTGCTCCGGCTTGACCGACGACGCCACGATAGCGTCGATTTCCTCGTCGCTCGGCCACAGATCCTTCAACGTGATAGCTTTGCCGCTGGCGTCATGGCCCAGCACATCCTTCTCGATATCGAAGCGGATGGTGCCGGCGATGGCATAGGCCACCACCAACGGCGGCGATGCCAGAAAGGCCTGCTTGGCGTATGGGTGGATACGGCCGTCGAAGTTGCGGTTGCCCGACAGGACGGCGGTCGCGTACAGGTCGCGCTCCACCACTTCTTTTTGAATCACCGGATCCAGCGCACCGGACATGCCGTTGCACGAGGTGCAGGCATACGCCACCACGCCGAAGCCCAGCTTTTCCAGCTCCGGCATCAGGCCCGCTTCTTCGAGGTACAACGTAACGGCCTTGGAGCCAGGCGCCAGCGAGGTCTTGACCCACTGCTTGCGCAGCAGGCCGGCTTTGTTGGCGTTACGCGCCAGCAGGCCGGCGGCGATCATGTTGCGCGGATTATTGGTGTTGGTGCAGCTGGTGATGGCGGCGATGATGACCGCGCCGTCCGGCATCTTGCCCGGTTCATTTTCCACTACACCCGAAATGCCGCGCGCAGCCAGCTCGCTGGTCGGCACGCGCTTGTGCGGGTTGGACGGACCGGCGATATTGCGCACCACGGTCGACAGGTCGAACTTCAGCACGCGCTCGTATTCCGCAGCCTTCAGGCTGTCCGACCACAGGCCGGTGTGTTTGGCGTACTGCTCGACCAGCGCTACCAGCGCGTCGTCGCGGCCGGTCAGGCGGAGATACTTGATGGTTTGCTCGTCGATGGAGAACATCGCGGCGGTGGCGCCGAATTCCGGCGCCATATTGGAGATGGTGGCGCGGTCGCCCAGCGTCAGCGCGGTGGCGCCTTCGCCGTAGAATTCCAGATAGGCCGACACCACTTTTTCCTTGCGCAGGAATTCAGTCAGCGCCAGCACGGTGTCGGTGGCGGTGATGCCCGGCTGCGGCTTGCCGCTCAGTTCAACGCCGATGATGTCCGGGAGGCGCATCCACGAGGCGCGGCCCAGCATCACGGTTTCCGCTTCCAGGCCGCCGACGCCGATGGCGATCACGCCCAGCGCATCGACCATCGGCGTGTGCGAGTCGGTGCCGACCAGCGTGTCCGGATAGGCCACGCCGTCCATCACCTGAATCACTGGCGACATGCGTTCCAGATTAATCTGGTGCAGGATGCCGTTACCCGGCGGGATCACGTCCACGTTCTGGAAGGCTTTCTTGGTCCAGTCGATGAAGTGGAAGCGGTCTTCGTTGCGGCGATCTTCAATCGCGCGGTTCTTTTCGAAGGCTTGCGGATCGAAGCCGCCGCATTCCACCGCCAGCGAGTGATCGACCACCAGCTGGGTCGGCACCACCGGATTGACCAGCGCAGGGTCGCCGCCCTGCTGGGCGATGGCGTCGCGCAGGCCGGCCAGGTCGACCAGCGCGGTCTGGCCGAGAATGTCGTGGCACACCACGCGGGCCGGGAACCACGGGAAGTCGAGGTCGCGCTTGCGTTCGATCAGCTGCGACAGCGACGCGTTGAGCGCCGCCGGGTCGCAGCGGCGCACCAGGTTTTCCGCCAATACGCGCGAGGTGTACGGCAGCTTGGCCCAGGCGCCTGGCTGGATCGCATCGACCGCTTCACGCGCGTCGAAGTAGTCTAGCTGGGTGCCCGGCAGGGCTTTACGGAATTGGGTGTTCATGATTATTTACGGTCCTTGATCGGGACAAATTTCAGGTCTTCAGGACCGACGTAGTTGGCGCTTGGGCGAATGATCTTGTTGTCGATGCGCTGCTCGATGATGTGCGCCGACCAGCCGGAGGTGCGCGAGATGACGAACAGCGGCGTGAACATCGCGGTCGGCACACCCATCATGTGGTACGACACGGCGGAGAACCAGTCCAGGTTCGGGAACATCTTTTTGATTTCCCACATCACCGACTCAAGGCGCTCGGCGATATCGAACATCTTGGTCGAACCGGCTTCTGCGGACAGCTGGCGCGCCACTTCCTTGATGACCACATTGCGCGGATCAGACACTGTGTACACCGGGTGGCCGAAGCCGATCACCACTTCCTTGTTGGCGACACGGTTGCGGATATCGGCTTCCGCTTCGTCCGGATTGTCGTAGCGTTTCTGGATTTCGAAGGCGACTTCGTTGGCGCCGCCGTGTTTCGGACCGCGCAGCGCGCCGATCGCGCCGGTGATGGCCGAGTGGATATCCGAACCGGTGCCCGAGATCACGCGGCTGGTGAAGGTCGATGCGTTGAATTCGTGCTCCGCGTACAGGATCAGCGAGGTGTGCATCGCACGCACCCACGAGTCACGCGGCTTCTCGCCGTGCAGCAGGTGCAGGAAGTGGCCGCCGATCGAGTCGTCGTCGGTCTCCACTTCGATGCGCCTGCCGTTATGGCTGAAGTGATACCAGTACAGGAGCATGGAACCGAAGGAAGCCATCAGGCGGTCGGCGATGTCGCGCGCACCTGGGGTGTTGTGGTCATCTTTTTCCGGCAGCACGCAGCCCAACACCGAAACGCCGGTACGCATCACGTCCATCGGGTGCGCAGATGCTGGCAATGCTTCCAGTGCCGACTTCACTGCCTGCGGCAGGCCACGCAGCGATTTCAGTTTGGCCTTGTAACCCTTCAGTTCCGATGTGGTTGGCAGTTTGCCGTGAACCAGCAGGTAGGCGATTTCCTCGAACTCGCAGGTGGTGGCGACATCGAGGATGTCGTAGCCGCGATAGTGCAGATCATTGCCGGTTTTGCCGACGGAGCACAGTGCGGTATTACCTGCGGCGACGCCCGACAGGGCTACGGATTTTTTTGGTTTGAAGGTGGTAGCTTCGGTCATTTCGTTATCTCCAGTGTTGCGTCGTTCCGGCGAAGGCCGGGACCCATAGAACGCGTGAGCGCATACTCAGCATGGATTCCGGCCTGCGCCGGAATGACGTGTGGTTATTTTTTCTGTGCGGCGAACAGTGCGTCCAGCTTCTGTTCAAAATCGTGATAGTTGATGCGTTCGTAGAGTTCCGCGCGGGTCTGCATGGTGTCGACCACGTTCTGCTGCGTGCCATCGCGGCGAATCGCGCCGTAGACATTTTCAGCAGCCTTGTTCATGGCGCGGAAGGCGGACAGCGGATACAGCACCAGTCCCACATCGGCGCTGCGCAATTCGTCCACGGTGAACAGCGGGGTCGAACCGAATTCGGTGATGTTGGCCAGCACCGGCACTTTGACGGCGGCGGCGAATTTTTTGTACATATCGAGGCTGATCATCGCTTCCGGGAAGATCATGTCGGCGCCGGCTTCCACGCAGGCGACGGCGCGTTCGATGGCGGCGTCCAGGCCTTCCACTGCCAGCGCGTCGGTGCGGGCCATGATGACGAATTGGTCGTCGGTGCGGGCGTCAACGGCGGCGCTGATGCGGTCCACCATCTCTTGTTTCGGCACGATCTCCTTGCCCGGGCGGTGGCCGCAGCGCTTCGCGCCGACCTGGTCTTCGATGTGCATGGCGGCGGCGCCGAACTTGATCATCGACTTGACGGTGCGCGCCACGTTGAAGGCCGAGGCGCCGAAGCCGGTGTCGACGTCGACCAGCAGTGGCAGGTCGCACACGTCGGTGATGCGGCGCACGTCGGTCAGCACGTCGTCGAGGTTGGAGATGCCGAGGTCCGGCAGGCCGAGCGAACCCGCCGCCACGCCGCCGCCCGACAGGTAGATCGCCTTGAAGCCGGCGCGCTTGGCCAGCAGGGCGTGGTTGGCGTTGATGGCGCCAACCACCTGCAATGGGGATTCTTCCTGGACGGCTTTGCGGAACGCGGCGCCTGCGGAGTAGTGAGTCATGTTGGGGCCTTTCGATGTTGCGTTGAAGTTGGGCTCTCTAGTGCAAGGGCTGTGCCAGAAGAACAAACTATACAAATCAATCACTTACGTATGGCATCGCGTTTCATTATGAAACACTGAAACGCATTTGCACTATAATTGAAACATGCGACATTCCACGCCCCTGCCCTTCGACGCCAACGACAAACCGGTAATCTGGACGGTTTCCGTCTCGCGCCTGTCCGATCTGTTCCGCGATATCACGCTGGAATACGACAGCCTGGCGACCATTGAGCCGATCAATCTCGGCTTCGACGAAGCAGCCAAACACATACGCGAACGCCTGGCCACCGAGCGTTGCGACGCGGTGATCTCGGCCGGTTCGAACGCGGCTTATCTGAAAGGCCGCTTGTCGGTGCCGGTGGTGATTGCGAAGTTCAGCGGGCTGGATGTGATGCAGGCGCTGGCGCGCGCACGGCGCGTGTCGGACCGCATCGGCATCATCACCTACCAGGAGCGCTTGTCTGAGCTGGCTGAGTTTTCCAGCACCTTCGGCTTCGACGTGGCGCAGCGCACTTACGTCACCGAGGAAGATGCGCGCGCGCAGATCAATGATTTGAAAGCGGCCGGCATCAAGGCGATCGTCGGCGCGGGTTTGATTACGGACCTTGCCGAGGAAGCGGGACTGACCGGCGTGTTCGTCTACTCGGCCGCCTCGATCCGCCATGCGTTTGACGATGCGCTGGAGATGGCGCGTTTGACGCAGCTGGAATCGAACCGCAGTCGCGCGCGCGGCGCAGTGGTAACGGACACGCTGCGCGCCAAGCATGGCATCAACGATTTGCGGGGCGATTCAGCGGCGATGGAGACGGTGCGGCAGTCGGTGGTGCTGTATGCGAAATCGCCGGCGACCGTGCTGATACAAGGCGAAACCGGATGCGGCAAGGAGCTGGTGGCGCAAGCCATTCATCGCGAGGCGCCGCGCACCTTGGGGCAGAACCGGCCATTCGTGGCGGTGAACTGCGGCGCGATTGCGGAATCGCTGCTGGAATCGGAATTGTTCGGCCATGAGGAAGGCGCGTTCACCGGCGCGCGGCGTGGCGGGCATGCAGGCTTGTTTGAAGCGGCCAATCGCGGCACGCTGTTCCTCGACGAGATCGGCGAGATGCCGCTGACGCTACAAACGCGCCTGCTCCGGGTGCTGGAGGAGCGCGAAGTGGTGCGAGTAGGCGGCACGCGGCCGATACCGGTCAACGTGCGCATCATCAGCGCCACCCACTGCGACCTTGAACAGCGCGTGCGTGAGGGCCGCTTCCGCGCGGACCTGTTCTATCGATTGGCGGTACTGCGCCTCAGGCTGCCGCCACTGCGCGCGCGCGCCGAGGACGTGCTGCCGCTGGCGGAATGGTCGCTGAAGAATGCGCTGGCGTCGCTGGGCGCGCGGCCGCATCCGAATTTGCACGCCGAGATGACAGCCTGCGCACCGCTGCTGCAGCGCTACGACTGGCCCGGCAACGTACGCGAACTGCGCAACCTGACCGAGCGGCTGGCCCTGTTCCTCGCCGCCGAACCGCTGCAAGCGCTGACACCCGCCTTCGTCCTCAGCGTCGCCCCCGAACTCGCCGCCCGTCCCATCGCCGACGCCCCCGTCGGCATGGAGTTGGCGAAGCCCGCGCCAACCGAGCGCGTATCCGAGGTACTGGCCCGCTTCGGCGGCCGCCGCGACGCCGCCGCCGATTACCTCGGCATCAGCCGCACCACCCTCTGGCGCAAGCTCAAAGCCGAGGGCTGACTACCGCTCATCACGGCGGCGAAACCGTTCATCCCAAAGCCGTCGCCGCTGGTACGGGGCGGCGATAGCATGGCGCCACTTCATCACCAACGGAGAACGCCATGCTGAAAAAAGTCATCGCCACTATCGCCGCCGCACTGGCACTGGGCCACGCTGCGGCCGCCGAGCATCCTGCCTTCAAGGTCGACGTCATCGGCAAAGGTGCACCGATCATACTGATTCCCGGCCTCGGTTCATCCGGCGAAGTGTGGAACGGCACCGTGCAACGCTACTGCGGCAACCACCAGTGCCACGTGCTGACGCTGGCCGGTTTCGCCGGCGTGCCGGCCATCGACAGCCCGCTGATCGCCACCACCGAGCAGCAACTGAGCGGCTACATCACCGAACAAAAACTCGACCGCCCGACCGTCATCGGCCATAGCCTCGGTGGTTTCCTCGGCATGAAGCTGGCGTCCGACCACCCTGCGCAGGTCGGCCGTCTGGTCATCGTCGATACCATGCCCGCACTAATGGCGGCGCGCATGCCCGGCACCACAGCTGCGCAGATGAAGGAGATCGCCGAGAGTATGCGTACCCGCATGCAGGCGCAAACGCCGGAAGCCATGCTCGCCGTCACGCAGCAATCGTTGCGCACCATGATCAGCAAGCAGGAAGACATAGACCGCGCCATGAACTGGGCCAGGCAATCCGATCGCACCACCATCATCAATTCGATGGCCGAGATGACCGCCGAAGACCTGCGTCCGGGCCTGGCCCGCATCACCGCTCCCACGCTGGTGCTGGGCAGCTGGATCGCCTACAAGGACTACGGCAACAAGGACAGTTTCATCCAGATGTACCAGCAGCAGTACCAGCAACTGCCCAAGGTGCAGGTGGAGCTGGCCGACAACGCACGCCACTTCATCATGTACGACGATCCGGCTTGGATGTATGATCGCATTGATAACTTCCTCAACTAAGCCATGAAACAACACCGCCCTCTCATCGCGCGCTTGAACTGGTACTGGATCTTCCAGCTGGCCGGCTGGGGCTTCCTTCCGCTGTTCGCCACCATCACCGGCGCGACGCGCATGCCAGGCCTGATCTGGGTGATGTGGTGGGGAGCGGGCAGCGGCATCATCATCTCCGATCTGTGGCACCGGTTTATCAAGCGCCGCTCACTCAACGGACAGCCTGTGAGCTGGAAGACGGTGCTGTGCGGCGTGCTTGCGCTGGGCACGATCCATACCTTCGTGCAGTACCTTGGCTTCCTGGTGTTCGTGGCATCGATGGTGTCTCGTGGCTTCGGCTGGGTGCCCGGCGCGCTGGTGTCATGGCTGGCGATTTACCTGGTGTGGAATATCTTCTACATGGCGGTGCAGTCGCTGCGCCGCGCCAATCGCGCCGAGGCGGAATCTCTGCGGCTTGAAGTCGCCGCCAAGGATGCGGAGCTGCGCGCCCTGCAGGCGCAGGTCAACCCGCACTTCTTCTTCAACAGCATGAACAGCGTGCGTGCGCTGATTTATGAAGAGCCGGAAGCCGCCGCGCAAATGATCGACCAGCTGGCCAGCGTGATGCGCTATGCGCTGCAATCGGGTCATCACGATACGGTGCCGCTGTCGGCGGAGATCGAAGCGGTACAGGCTTATCTCGCCATCGAGAAGATCCGCTTTGAGGAGCGCATGCGGGTCAGCGTTGAAATCGGCGTCGGACTGGAACAGGTGCGCATTCCGCCGATGGCTTTGCAAACGCTGGTGGAGAACGCGGTCAAGTACGGCGTCGAGACCAGTCCCACCGGCAGCGACATCCGCATCCGCGCGCAGCGCATGGACGATGGGGCGGTACATATCGAAATCGCCAATCTCGGCGCGATCGTGCCGTTTGCGCATTCCACCAAGGTGGGACTGGTCAACACGCGCAAGCGGCTGGCGCTGGCCTTGGGATCCAATGCGCAGCTGGACCTGTCTGAAAACAGTGGCTGGGTACGCGCCACGCTGACCTTGCCGGAGGCCGCGTAATGCGCGCGCTACTGATCGACGACGAACGCCTCGCGCGCGCCGAGTTGCGGCGCCTGCTGGCGGCGCATCCTGAAGTGGAAATCGTGGGTGAAGCGATCAATGCCGCCGATGGCGTGCAGCAGATCCACGCTCTCAAGCCGGACCTGATTTTCCTCGATGTGCAAATGCCAGGCGGCTCCGGCTTCGACATGCTGGCCGCGCTGGAGGAAGCGCCGGAAGTGATCTTCACCACCGCTTTCGATCAATACGCGCTGCAAGCGTTCGAAGTCAATGCGCTCGATTATCTGCAGAAGCCGATACAGGCAGCGCGCATGGCCTCGGCCCTGCAACGCTGCGCCGCGCGACATCACCGCGAGGCGGCATCCACCGCAAGCAAAAAACTGTTCATCAAGGACGGCGAGCGATGCTGGTTCGTCGCGCTGGAAAACATCCGCCTGTTTGAATCCGATGGCAACTACACGCGCGTCTACTTCGACCAGCATCAACCGCTGATGCTGCGCTCCCTGAACCAACTGGAAGAAAAGCTCGATCCATCGCGCTTCTTCCGGGCCAGCCGCCGCCACATCGTCAACCTCGACCACGTGGAGCAAGCCGCGCCCAACGACGCCGGGGGCCTCGACCTCACCCTGCGCGACCAAGTAGCCATCGAAGTCTCCCGCCGCCGCGCCCCGCAATTCAAAGCGCTGACATCCTTCTAGCCACGCAAGGCCTCCGCTGGCGGCAGGCGCATGGCGGTGCGGGTGTGGCGGGTGATGGCGATAAGGGCGACGGCCAGAGTTAGCAGCAGCGCCAAGGCCAGGGTCCAGTAGCCGATAGGGGCACGTTCGATGTAGTTGCTCAGGTGGCGCTCGATCAGCAGCAGTGCTACCGGCAGGCTGATGACCGCGGCGACCAGGATCAACGTGCCGGTTTCGCGGATGACCAGCAGGCCGATGTCGGTGCGGCGCGCGCCGTGCAGCTTGCGCAGGACGATTTCGCGCGCGCGGCGCTGCACGGTGTTGGCCGACAAGGCGTAGGTGCCGAAAGCGGCGATGGCCAATGCGATGGTGGTTGCCACCGCCAGCAGCCTGGCCATGCGGGCGTCTTCGGCGTAGTGCGCCTCCAGCACGTCCGCCGCGCGGTAGATCTTGGGGATCGCATCGGGGAAGTAGCTGGGCCACAGGGCTTGCGCGGCACGCTCGACTTCCGCTGGCGCACCCGCCGCACGCACACTCAGCACCATTCCGTTTTTCCCCAGTGCGTAGGCCGTGGCGCTCGGCGGCTCGCGCAGCGAACGGAATCGCAGCTCCGGCGCGATGCCGACGATACGCGCGCTGATGACGGCATTGTCGAACGCGTTGAAGGTTACGGTCTGCCCCACCGCCTGCTCGGCGCTGGCGAAACCCAGCGCGCGCGCGGCGACGGCATTCAGTACGATCGTGGTCGCATCGTCGTCCTTGTCCACGGCCGACTGGAACAAGCTCCCTGCTGCCGGCGCGATGCCATACAGTTCAAAGAAGTTGGCGCTGACGGTTTTCATTTCCATCGACGCGGACACGCCGCCGGGCCGCTTGAGCATGCGCGTCCACAGCCAGTCCAGACGACCTACCGGATCCTCGGAGATCGCCACACCTGCCACACCGGGTTGCGCCTGCAAGGCGGATATGAAGCGGCGCGCTTTGTCTTCATCGCGCACATGGCCCGGCATATCGACCACCACCAGCGGCGACGGATCGAAGCCCGGCGCAGCCCGCATCGCATATTCGGTCTGCCATGCGACGGCGATGGTCACGCTGGCCAGGCCCATTGCTGAGGCGATCTGCACCACCGTCAGCGCGCGCCGCCAATGCATGCTGCCGCGCGATTCGCTATCCGGCCGCCCCGCAAGCACTTGCGTCGGATGCACGCGCAGCGCGATCCATGCTGGATACGCCGCAGTCAAAGCACCCAGCAGCGCGCCGATGCCGAACGCCAGCGCGATATTCAGCGGCGAAAACAATCCATCCAGCTGACGATTGACCAGTTGCGAAAATACCGGCAGCGCCAGCCACGCCAGCAACAGCCCAAGCACGGTCGCCGCCGTCGCCAGCAGCACCGACTCCAGCAGGAATTGCAGCACGATCTGCGGCACGCCCGCGCCCAGCACTTTACGCAGTGCGATTTCGCGTTGGCGGCGCAGCACGCGCACCGTGGTCAGGTTGACGTAGTTGATCGCCGCCAGCAGCAGGATCAGCGCCGCCAGCACCGCCAGCCCGGCGACGACGCCCGGACTGGCGCGGTCACCCGGCAGCGCAATAAAGCTGTTGACCACTTTGTCGTCGAAGTAGGCGTCGCGCAGCGGCGTAATGGCCAGTTCAATCGCCTTGCGCTGGCCGAGCCGCTCGTGCACGTCGGGCGGAAACTGGTTCAGCGACGGTGCCTTGTCCACCGCCTGCTGCAAGCGATCAAGGACCGCCGGCAGCGAGGCGCCGGGCTTCAGGCGCAGCAAGGTCTTGGCCATCCAGCCATGTTCACCGGTCAGCATTTCGTGGCGGATGTCAGGCTCCACCACCGCGCCGTTCACGCCAAATAGAATCTCGAATGGGATGGTGGTATTGGCCGGCGGCGACGGCACCACGGCGCCGACCTGCATGGTGTGTCCTTCCGCCGTGATGGTGCGGCCTAGCGCATCGCGCGTGCCGAACAGGCGTAGCGCGCCGGACTCGGTGATGACGAAACGATCCGGCCGCTCCAACGCCGTCGCCATGTCGCCTTGCAGCGCACGAATACCCAGCAGCGAGGGGAAGCCAGGCAGCACGATCAGGCTGCGCACCGTCATCAGCTGGCGGCCGGCGCGCACCGTCAGCGGCGTAATCTCGGGACGCGCGGGAATGTAGCTGGTGGCGTCGGCCACGCCCGGCGTCTGCTGTGCGGTCTCGCGTAAGAACATCGGCGCGATATCGAACAAGGGCGACGAAGGCTCGACATTGAAGTGGTGCTTCACCACGTAGACCTGCTCTACTTCCGGCACGTGGCTGTCGTACGCCATCGAGTAGCGCACAAAGCCCAGCAGCAGCAAGGTCGCCGCCAGGCCGATGCCGAGACTCAGTATCGCGGTCAGTGTGTAAGCAGGTTCCTGTACCAGTGTGCGCCAGCCGATGCGTAAATCCATGTGTTCAATTCCGTGATGAAGTTATCGCATCAAACTGCAACATCCATGCCACGCACTTTACCGCGCTGCTTTGTCCGGAACTGAACGAAGGTGGTGTTCAATTCCGGACAGTACATCACTTGGCCTTGATCGGGAAGGCCGGATGCGCAGGACGCACCGGCGGATTCTTCACCAGTTCGGCCTTGATGACTTCAATCGCTTTTTCCAGTTGCGGATCGCGGCCGGCGATCACGTCGGCCGGATTCTGATCCACCTCGATATCCGGCGCCACGCCTTCGTTCTCCACACCCCAGCCCTTGTCGCGGGTCCAGAAAGCCAGGTTAGGCGCGGTGATGTTCCCGCCATCCATCAGCACCGGGAAGCCGAGAATGCCAACCAGCCCGCCCCACGTGCGCTTGCCGATCAGCGGTCCCATTTGGTTTTGACGGAACATCCACGGCAGCAGGTCGCCGCCGGAGCCTGCGGTTTCGTCGATCAGCATCGCGCGCGGTCCCTGGATCGAGGCCGACGGCGTCTTCATGTCCGCGCCATAGCGCATGGTCCACCAGGCGATTTCCTTCTTCTGCAAAATCTCAAGGTAGTAATCGGCCACGCTGCCACCGCCGTTGAAACGCTCGTCGATGATGACCGCATCCTTGTCGGCCTGCGGGAAGAAGTAACGCTTGAAATAGGTGTGGCCCAGCGTTGCCGTATTCGGCACGTAGACGTAGGCGACCCGGCCGCCCGTAGCCGCGTTGACCTTGCGGATATTCCCTTCGATCCAATCGCGGTTGCGCAGCGCGTCTTCAGTGGCAACCGGCACCACGGTGATGGTGCGCGATTTGCTGCCGTCCGCATTCGGGCCAACCGTGATGTCGATGGCTTTGTTGGCGGTGTTCTCGAAAGCGCTATACAGATTGGTCGGCGCGTGCAGCGGACGGCCATCCACCGCCAGCAAATACTCGCCGGCCTTGACGTTGAGCCCAGGCTCCGTCAGCGGCGCGCGCAGAGCCGGGTTCCAATTCAGGCCGCCGTAGATTTTCTTGAAGCGGTAACGGCCTTCGTTCACCTCATAGTCCGCGCCGAGCAGGCCGCCCGGCACCGGCTTGGCCTCGGTGAAGAAATCACCGCCACCGCCGCGATGGTGGCCGACACCCAGTTCGCTGCACAGCCACTGGATCAGGCGATTCAGGTCCGCACGGCTGGACAGCTCCGGCAGGAACTGCGCGTACTTGGCGCGCATCTTGTTCCAGTCGGCGCCGTGCATGCCGGGATCATAGAAGTAGTCGCGGTTGATGCGCCACGCTTCGTTGAAGATCTGCGCCCATTCCGCACGCGGCTCGGCGCGCACTTCGATGGCTTCGACCTTGATCTTGCCTTCGCCTGGCGTCAGCGTCTTGGCGCTGGCGCTGCCCATCGCCCATGCTTCCTTCAATCGGTACAGCAGCTTCTTGCCATCGGCGGAAACCTCGAACTGGTCGGCTTCCGGCAGCAAGGTTTCGGCCTTGCGGTCCTTCAGGTCGAAGCGCTGGATGGCTTTCTTGCCGTCGTTCTGGCGCAGGAAGAAGATCTGACCAGCCTCCCCGGCCTGCAGGTCGGACAATTCAGCCCCAGGTATCGGCAGATCGACGATGCGGGTGTCGATGCCGTCAAAATCAATGGAGATCGGAGCGACCGGTGCGACGGTGACTTTAGGGTCGTCGCGGCCCGTCTTCGGATCGACCTTCGGCGCTTCCGGCTTGGCCGCTGCGGCGGCAACCGGCGTGACCGGTGGCACCTTCTCTTCGTCGCTCTCCTTGATCAGCGGGGATGGCAGGTCGCGCCGCAGCGTCGCCATCCAGATGGTGCGCGTGACACGGTTATCCTCGTTCTGCTGCGAGAACCAGTTATTGCTCGGCCCCGCGTTGGTCGAGGCGAAGAAGTACAGGTACTTGCCGCTCTTGTCGAACACCGGATCAACCACGTCGGACAAGCCATCCGTCACCTGCCACGACTTGTTCTGCTCCAGCGAATAGATGTAGGCGCTGCGCGTATAGGTCATCGAACCGAGCGCGTAGGCGATCCAGCGCGAGTCCGGCGACCACGCCGGTTGCAGCGTGACTTCCGGCGCATACAGCGGCTCCGAGGCGATTTTCTTGATCGCGCCCGAAGCCACATCCAGCACGTACAGCGTCCACGAATTGTCGATGTAGGCGATCTTCTTGCTGTCCGGCGACCACGCTGAATTCTGATAGAAGCCGGAGCCGTTCAATTTGTACTTGCGCGGCTCGCCCTTGCCGTCCTGCGCGCGAATGTGCAGCGCGTATTCACCGGATTCGTCTGAGAAGTACGCCACCGAGCGGCCATCGGGCGACCAGATGGGCGAGCGCTCATGCACGGCCGAGGTCTGCGTCAGGTTGCGCACATCGCCTTTATCCGCAGGGATGGTGACGACCTCGCCACGGAATTCATACGCCACGCGCGCGCCCGATGGCGAGATCGACGCATTGCGGATGTACTTGGCGCCGCTGACCCAGCGTGGGCGCGACAACCCAAGGTCGGCATTCACGCCGATGGTCAGCTTGCGCGCCTGCCCGCTGCTCAGGTCCAGCGCATGCAGGTAGCCGGCCTGCTCGTAGACGATGCGGCTGCCGGAGGCCGAGACGTTCAGCACCGGGAAGTCTTTGTGCTGCGTCAGCGCGCGCACCACCTTGGTCTTGACGTCGTAGGCGTACAGATTGAATTCGCCGTCGCGGTCAGAGCGGAAGTAGATGGTGTCGCCGATCCACACCGGGTCGACATCGTTGGAACCTCCGGCCGGCTGCGGAATCTGCAGCACCGCTTTATCACCGCGATTAAACAGCCACAGGATGGAATGCGTACCGCCACGATAATGCTTCCACTGCATGAAGGCTGGCGAGAACGGATTGTAGACGATCTGCTTGCCGTCCGGCGACCACGTGGCACGCGCGGCGTTCGGCACTTCCAGCTGGGTCTCAACGCCGCCGTCCACCGGCACGGTGAACAATTTGCGGAAGCGGTTGTTGAAGGCCGCACGCGGCGATGTGAACATCACCGCCTTGCCATCCGGCGTGAAGGCCTGCGCCACGTCCGCACCCGGATGCCAGGTCAGGCGTTTCGGCACGCCGCCTTCAACCGGCAGCAGGTAGACGTCGGTATTGCCGTCCACCTGCGCGCTGTAGGCGATCAGTTTTCCATCGGGAGAAAACACCGGGTTCGATTTCTCGCCCGGATCGGAGGTGAGGCGGCGCGGCGCGCTGCCGTCGGCATTCGCCAGCCACACATCACCTGCGTAGATAAACGCAAGGTGATGCGCGGACAGCGCCGGCTCGGTCAACATGCGGGTATCGCTGGTGTTGGGCAGCGCCAGCACCGGGGCGCTGACACTCATTGCCAGCAGAGCGCTCGCAATCACTCGCTTCATACAGCCTCCTTATTTTCGTGCAGGGATCGCCTGCGGTTGATATGGCTTGACTGGTTTCTCTTTCAGGGTCTTGTCCAGCAATTGCAGCGCCACTTCCAGCTGACGGTCCTGTCCCTGATAGGTGGCGTGCGGCAGGTTGTCCACCACCACGTCCGGCGACACGCCCACGCCTTCGATCAGCCACTGGCCGTCTTCGGTGTTGAACTGCCCCATCTCCGCCACGCGCGCCATGCCGTTGTCGCTCAAGCGGTTGTTATCCGACAGCCAGACGCCCGCACCGGCGGTGCGCTTGCCAACCAGCGGCGCGAGACCCAGCGACTTGATGCCGGCCGCGAAAGTCTCGCCGTCCGAGTAGGTGTATTCGTCGATCAGCACCACCAGGTGGCCACGGAAGGTGTTCTGCATATTCGGCGACGGCGCCACGCCCGGCGGCGCCCAGAACGCCCATGCCTTGCGCAGCAGCTTCTCAATGATCCAGCTATCGATGTTGCCGCCGTTATTGCGGCGCACGTCGATGATCAGGCCCTCGCGGTTCACATTGGCGTAGAAATCGCGCGCGAACGAGGCGATGTCGTTCGGTCCCATCGCGCGCAGGTGCAGGTAGCCGATGCGGCCCTTGGACGCAGCGTCCACCTGCTGCGCGCGCGATTGCTCCCAGTCGCTGTAGCGCAGCGCGGCCTGTTTGGTCATATTCACTGGCAGCACAATCACCTGGCGCGATTCGGCTTTGCGCTTCACTTGCAGCAGCACTTGTTTGTCGGCTTGATTGAGCAACAGGTCGGCGATGTCACGTGCTTCCAGCACCGGCTTGCCGTTGACCGCGGTGATGATGTCGCCCTCTTTCACATCAACGCCAGCTTGCGCCAGCGGGCCGCGTTGCGACGGCAGTTCCGGTTCGCTGGTGTAAATGTGATCGACGCGATAGCCCTCGGCGGTGCGCGACAGCAGCGCGCCCAGGCCGGCCGGCGTGCCTTCCGGCGCCGAACGGCGGATATCGCCGGGACGAATCTGCGAGTGCAGCGCGCCCACTTCGCTGATCATCATGCCCAGCACATCGTCCAGCTCCGCGCGGTCGGTCACGCGCTCCACCAGCGGCGCGTATTTGGCGCGCACGGCCGGCCAGTCGGCGCCGCGCATCTTCACGTCATACAGGAAGTCGCGGTGCATGCGCCATGCGTCGTTGAACATCTGCTTCCATTCGAGGCGCGGATTGGAGGTGAAGGTCCAGTCGTCCACCTTGATCTTGGCCTTGGTGACATCGCCCGGCGCCTTGGCGCCGGCGTCCACCACCAGCATGTCGCCAGGACCGCTGGCGAAGGTGCGGTAGTAGACGCGCTTGCGATCCAGCGATAGGTCGTACTCGCGCACGCCGGCCACAAACACTTCGGGCTGCGGACCGTTGCTGGCGATGGCCAGTGTTTTCAAATTGGCCTTGCCATCGTTGCCGTCGGCATCAAGGAAGTACAGGCGCTTGTCGTCCATTTGCAGTGCGCGGTAGTTACCGGCGGTCAGCGGCACCTCGTACAAGCGCTCCGCCAGACCGGCGTAGACCACGGCCGGCAGGCTCTTGCCGGCGGCCTTGGCTGCGTCTTTCGTTGTGCTCTTGGCGACCGCCTTCTCCGCCGCTTTTTCCGCTGCCTGCTCGGTCGCGCCTTCGGCCGGCTTATCGCCCGGCTTGCTCAGTTCATCGTCCGGCTTGAACGGGAAACGGTTGTCCGGCTGCAGCGCCAGCGCGTAGACGCCGGTGCGCTTGTCGAATACCGGGCCCATATTGCGGTCGCCCCACGGCGAGCCGTTCGCCAGCTGGAAGTTGCGGGCCGAAAGGAAGTACAGCCACTTGCCGTCCGGCGAGAACACCGGCGCGCGCGAAGTGTAGCGGTCGCTGGTGACGAAGGCCAGCTGCTTGCTGTCGACGTTGTACAGGCCGATCTGGTTGCGCTGCTCGTTGCTGGCGGCGCGCACCAGCGCCAGGTTCTTGCTGTCCGGCGACCAGGCGATTTCATCGTAGTCGCCCAGGCCGACCTTGCCCGCATCGTCGATCACCATGTTGGCCTTGGTGGCCAGGTCCAGCAGCCAGAAGCGGCCCTTCTTGTCGGTGTGGCCCAGCCAGCGGCCGTCTGGCGACGGGTACAGCTGCCAGCGGTGGTTGTTGCCGTCCTTGGTCAGCTGTTCGCCCTTGCCGGAACCGTCGGCGGCGAATTTCCAGATTTCGTTTTCGCCGCTGCTGTCGACAATCGCATAGATGGCTTTGTCGTCGTGGCTGAACACGGCCTGGCGGGCGCGGGCGCCTTCCGGAATCGCGATCTCCACGCGGCGCTGGGCGCCGGTGCCGGCCACGCTGACGCGGCCGCGCGCGGTCAGCACGATGCGCTCGGTCTTGCCGGCGATTTGCACATTGGTCAGGCTCTCCAGCGGCGAGCGGATCTGGCGCGTGCGCTGCTGGTCGAAGTCGGACAGCAGGTCGATGGCCAGCGCTTCATTCCTGGCGCTGGACAGGTCCAGCACATGCAGGTCCGCGCCCAGCTGGTAGACGATGCGGCCGTCGCCCAGCGCGGCGTTGCGCACGTCCCAGTCCTTGTGCTGGGTCAGCTGGCGCGCGTCGCTGCCGTCGGCGGCCATCGTCCACAGATTGTCCGAGCCGCTACGGTCGCTGATGAAGTAGAGGCGGCCTTGCCACCACATCGGGCGCTTGTTGTTGCCATTGTCGGACGCCAGCAGTTGCACCGCTTCCGCCGTGCCGCCCAGCGCATAGCGCCACAGCTGCGCGTGCGCGCCGCCGCGATAGGCCTTGACGTTGTCGTTGGTCAGCGCCAGGCCGTTGCGGGTGAAGTACAGGGTCTTGCCGGCGTCGTCCAGCACCGCGTCGTTGGCGTCGGCCAGCGGGAACAGCTGGCGCTGCAAGCTGTCCGGCTTGACGGCCGCAATCACCAGGCTGCGGCCCGGCCCGGTGCCGCTGGCCATGCTGACCAGCACCTCGCCCTGGGCGCTCCAGCCCAGCACAGACACGGCGCCGTTTTCGAAGGTGATGCGCTTGGGCAGGCCGCCCGCCAGCGGCATCACGTGGGCTTCCTGCGCGCCTTCATACGAGGCCGAGAACGCCACCCAGCGGCCGTCGTGCGAGATGGCGGCGTTGGTTTCGGCCGAGGGATGGGTGGTCAGGCGCTGGGCCTGGCCGCCATGCGCGCCGGTCTTCCACAAGTCGCCTTCAGCGGTGAACATCACGGCGTCGCCACGGATGGCGGGATAGCGGTAGTAGGCGTCTGCGGCTTGCGCGGAGGACAGTACACCGGCGGACAACAACATCAGGATAAGCGGGCGAGGCAGGTTCATGGGACCGTGTCAAAAGTTGTCGAATGGATCGACAATTTTGGCACAGCTTGCACCGCCCGGGAAAATTATCGGCGTGGCATTCTACAAGTTTCATCCACGTGGCCAAACAGCACCACGCCGATGCTGCCGGTGGGCGCGTGCTCGTGACCGGCGCGCGACTGCAGCACTTCCACCGCCGTGAACTGTTGCGGCGCAAGCTGCACGTCATGCGCGCTGAGCACCAGCGCCTGCCGTTCGCCGGGCGCCAGCTCCAGCACCATGCTGCCCTCGCGCGTGCGCCGCATGGCCGGATCGGTGGCGCGGTGCAGCGTCAGTTGTTGCCGCCGCACCGGCACCGGCTCGGCACGCACCAGCCGCGCCATTTGCTGCAGCGCTTGCTCCGACACCGGCAGCACCGTCACCGCATACGCGCCGGCCTCGCGCGCCGGATTGCCGACCCAGAACACGAAGTCCTTGTTGCCCGCCACATTGAGCATGGCGGATTGCAAGTTGTACTGCGCCCAGTGGCGGTCGCTCATTGGCGATGCCGCTGCCGGGCCGGGGTCGGGCTCCGGCGGCGTGCAGCTGACATGCGCCAGCAGGCAGAAGTGCGGCGGGATGCTGGCCTGCTGTGGCGTCCACACCAGCGGCGGGAAGCTGGTCGGCCCCGTCACCGCCCTGCCCGGCACGGCCTTGCTGGCGCTCAGGATCAGCTGCGGGCTGGCAAAACCGGTGGCCGGGTCCGACCAGTACAGCTTGAGCTTGACCTGCGCGTTCGGCACGCCACGGTTGTCGACCTTGACCGTAATTTCCAGCGGCTCGTCCGGCAAGTAGGTGCCCGGCGGCGTGCTGTAGTTGACGCCCTGCACGTGGATGGACGGGCACAGCCAGCTGGTGACCGGCGGCAGCACCTTGGTCAGCGGCCGCTGCGAGGCGCGGCCCTCGTCGCCGTTGAAGTACGGGATCACCAGCCACTGGTGGGAGGTGTCGATATCGTCGTCGTGGTCCATGACGCCTCCTCAGGCTGCGGTTTGCGGATAGGCCAGCACCAGCTCGGGCACCGGGTCGTCGTTGATGGAGCCGGCTGCAATGTCCCAGCACTGATGGCCGCTGTCGCGGTCGGCATCCATGTCGCGGTTGAAGCTGTCGGTATCGCCGCGCGCGAGCTGTTCCCACAGCGACAGGCCGATGCGCACCGCACCGCTGACATAGCTGGCCGGCGTGGCCAGCATGGCGTGCGGCGGCGGCCCGCCCGCGCTGTGTTCGATCGGCGTGGTGGGCGGCACTTCGTAGCCGGCGTTGGGCTGGGCGCCGGCGCGGTGCGGGAACGGCGCCGAGGCCGGCGCGGCGTTGAATTGCGCATGCACCGGCTGCACCAGTTGCAAGTCGTTGGGGTAGATCAGTCCCAGCACGGCGAGGTAGTCGGCGGCATTGGAAAAGCTTTGCCACAGGTAGCTCTGCAATTGCTCCAGCACGTCGCAGATGTGGACCGCCTCGTTGGTGCCGGCAAACGCGTTCAGCGCCTGGCTGTTGGTGCCGGGCTGTGGATCGGGGAAGCTGGGATCTTTCTTGGGCGAGCCGCCGCCGCATATCGAGCCCAGCGTGAAGATGCACAGCAGGACGATGCCGATGGCGATCAGCGCGATCAACAGGCCTTCCCAGCAGGTCTTGCTCTTGGTTTCCTCGCTGTCGGCTTTGGAGGATGCGCCGCCGCCGGGCGGCGCGCTGCCACCGCTGGCCGGCTTGACGCCGGTGTCCAGCGGCGGATAAGCGTCCGGATTGGCGGCCTTGCGGATTTCCAGCGTGGCGCTCAACGGCGCTGGCGCCGGCGGCATGTCGAACATACCTAGCAGTTCGACGTGGCGCAGCAGGCGCTGGTAGCCCAGTTGCATATCCGGCAGCGGCGCGGTGATGTGCAAATCGTAGGTGGCCGCCAGCGTGTCGGACAACAGTTGGGCGATCTGTGGCGGTAAGTGCGGCGGCAAGGCCGGTGCGCCCCAGCGCAGCATTTGCGCCAGCTTCTTCAGCGGCGGCAGGCCAGGCCGGTGTTCGCGCAGCCAGGCGCCGCTGGCGTACTTGGCCAGCCGGTCGCGATACGGATGCGCGCGGCGCGGTCCTCCCACGGTGCGCGACTGGTAGGCGCTGCCCGCGACGTTGCCCCCATAGCCAGCCAGCGCGCCGAAGGCGAACGCCTGTGCCGCGCTGTCCTTGCCGGCTGCGGCGGCGAGATTGCGCACGAAGGCGTCGGTGCGGCGGGCGAGGAACAGGTCGCCCCAGTTCCAGTCCGGCGTTTTACGGTCTTCCTGGCGCGGATGGCGAGCCAGGTAGCGCGGCGGCGAGAACTGCGCCGGCAAGGCCATCGCGGCGTTGATGACTTCGGTGGCCCGCTGCTCCAGCCCGGTCAGCAGCGCGTTGGCCTGCTGGAACTTGGCCAGCGCATCCGGCGCACCGGGATTGGTCAGCGAGGATTCCAGCGCGGCGCGTGCGGTGCTGACGTCGTTGTAGATGTCCAGCCCGTCATGCCACAGGGCGGCGGCCGTTTCCAGCATGGCCAGTTCGCTGCCGTCGCTGGCGGCGTGGGCCAGCAGATGGTCGGTCAGCGCGCCGAGGCGGGCCAGGTCGCCGTCCTGCGCCAGCGCGTCCAGCGTGCGCGCCTGCGCCTTGTGCTCGTTGGGATTGCTGTAGGTGGCCAGCGCCAGCTGCGCACGCAATTCGTCCAGCACGGCCAGGTGGCCGAAATAATCGATCATCACATCCTCCGCAGCCGTATTGATGCCGATTCAATCTTGCGCTTGCGGGATGCGTCGGTATTGATTTAGATCATAAAAAACCAGATAAAAAAAACCCGCCGGGAGGCGGGTTTCAGATTCAGTCGACTTCGACGGTTTCCGGCGGCTGGCTCGGCGCCGCATCCGGCGGTTCCGGGAAGTCCAGCTTGACTACGTCCTTGTCGTCCAGGTCCACCACCACTTTGCCGCCGGTGACCAGGCGGCCGAACAGCAGTTCGTCGGCCAGCGCCTTGCGGATCATGTCCTGGATCAGGCGCGACATCGGACGCGCACCCATCAGCGGATCGAAACCCTTCTTGCCCAGGAAGGCGCGCAGCTTCTCGGTGAACACCGCTTCGACTTTCTTCTCGTGCAGTTGCTCTTCCAGCTGCATCAGGAACTTGTCGACCACGCGCAGGATGATTTCCTCGTCCAGCGCGCGGAAGCTGATGATGGCGTCCAGGCGGTTGCGGAACTCCGGCGTGAACATGCGCTTGATATCGCCCATCTCGTCGCCGGCCTGCTTGCTGGTGGTGAAGCCGATGGTCGACTTCTGCAGCGATTCGGCGCCCGCGTTGGTGGTCATGATGATGATCACGTTGCGGAAGTCCGCCTTGCGGCCGTTGTTGTCGGTCAGCGTGCCGTGGTCCATCACTTGCAGCAGGATGTTGAAAATGTCCGGGTGGGCTTTTTCAATCTCGTCCAGCAGCAGCACGGTGTGCGGCTTCTTGGTGATGGCTTCGGTCAGCAGGCCGCCCTGGTCGAAACCAACGTAGCCCGGCGGCGCGCCGATCATGCGCGACACGGCGTGACGCTCCATGTACTCCGACATGTCGAAACGCACCAGCTCGATGCCGAGGATGAACGCCAGCTGCTTGGCCACCTCGGTCTTGCCGACGCCGGTCGGACCGGAGAACAGGAAGGAGCCGATCGGCTTGTCGGTCTTGCCCAGGCCGGCACGCGCCATCTTGATGGCCGAGGCCAGCGCTTCGATCGCAGGATCCTGGCCGAACACCACGTTGCGCAGGTCGCGGTCGATGGTTTGCAGCTTGCTGCGGTCGTCCTGGTTGACGGTCTGCGGCGGGATGCGCGCGATCTTGGAGATGATGTCCTCGATCTCGGTCTTGCCGATGGTTTTCTTCTGCTTCGACTTCGGCAGGATGCGTTGGGCCGCACCGGCTTCGTCGATCACATCGATGGCCTTGTCCGGCAGGTGGCGGTCGTTGATGAAGCGGGCCGCCAGCTCAGCAGCGGTCGACAGCGCCGACGACGAATATTTCACGCCGTGGTGCTCTTCGAAGCGCGACTTCAGGCCGCGCAGGATCTGCACGGTCTGCTCGACGGTCGGTTCATTGACGTCCACTTTCTGGAAGCGGCGGCTCAGCGCGTGGTCCTTCTCGAACACGCCACGGAACTCGGTGTAGGTGGTCGCGCCGACACACTTCAGCTGGCCGTTGGCCAAGGCTGGTTTCAGCAGGTTGGACGCATCCAGCGTACCGCCCGACGCCGAACCGGCGCCGATGATGGTGTGGATCTCGTCGATGAACAGGATGCCGTTCGGATTGTCCTTGAGCTGTTTCAGGACCGCCTTCAGGCGCTGTTCAAAGTCGCCGCGATACTTGGTGCCGGCCAGCAGCGCGCCCATGTCCAGCGAATACACCACGGCATTCGACAGGATTTCCGGCACGTCGCCCTGGGTGATGCGGTAGGCCAGGCCTTCGGCGATGGCGGTCTTGCCGACGCCGGCTTCGCCCACCAGCAGCGGATTGTTCTTGCGGCGGCGGCACAGGATCTGGATCACGCGATCCACTTCCTCTTCGCGGCCGATCAGCGGATCGATCTTGCCGTCGGCGGCCGATTTGTTCAGGTTCTGGGTGAACTGGTCGAGCGGGCTTTCCTTGCTCTGGCCTTCGCCGGCCGGTGCGCCCTCTTCCACGCCTTCGGACGCCTTGGCGGTGTCCGACTGCTGGTCCTTGCGCACGCCGTGCGAAATGAAATTCACCACGTCCAGGCGGGTCACGCCCTGCTGGTGCAGGTAGTACACCGCGTGCGAATCTTTTTCGCCGAAGATGGCCACCAGCACATTAGCGCCGGTCACTTCCTTCTTGCCGTTGGAAGCCGACTGGACGTGCATGATGGCGCGCTGGATCACACGCTGGAAACCGAGCGTCGGCTGGGTATCGACCTCGCCCGTGCCTGGCACGGTCGGGGTATTGTCACCAATAAAGTTGGTGAGCGTTTTGCGCAGATCTTCAATGTTGACAGCGCATGCGCGCAACACTTCGGCGGCCGAAGGGTTGTCCAGCAAGGCCAGCAGCAAGTGCTCCACCGTGATGAATTCGTGGCGCGCCTGTCGGGCCTCGACAAACGCCATGTGCAAACTTACTTCCAATTCCTGCGCAATCATACTTCCTCCATCACGCACTGCAGGGGATGACCTGCCTTGCGCGCATGCGTTAAAACAAACTCCACTTTGGTACAGGCTATATCTTTCGAGAACACGCCGCACACGCCTTTGCCGTAGCGGTGCACACTAAGCATGATCTGCGTCGCGGTTTCGCGATCCTTGTTGAAATACTCCTGGATGATCGCGACCACAAATTCCATCGGGGTGTAGTCGTCATTCAGCAACGCCACCTGGTACAAAGGTGGCGGCTTCAGCGTTTGCCGCTCCAAGAGGGTTTCGGTATCTTGCTTGGTTGCCATACGCTTATATTCTAATGCTTTCGGGGTTGATGCAATGTGCATTTCGCTGCACATATCCAATTGTTTTCCATCTTACGCGCTTTCTCAACTTGCCGCAGATGGCACCCCTTTCCGCAAAATCAAGAGTTGCTTTTTCACCAATCCGTGGGAAAGTAGCAAAATGCCCACAAATCTGCTTGACTTTCAAATTTGGTCCGCTAACAATGCGTTATCGGCTGCGTGCAGAAATGTACATGTTGATAAGAAGTGGGCGTGAGGAGAGGGGCAAGAAGCTTCTTGCTTTTATGGCTCGTGTGATCTGTTTTAATTTAGAAAGTTCTTTTTATGGCAACTGGTACTGTTAAGTGGTTCAATGATTCCAAAGGTTTTGGCTTCATCACTCCAGATGACGGCGGTGAAGATTTGTTCGCTCACTTCTCCGCAATCAACATGAACGGTTTCAAGACCCTCAAAGAAGGTCAGAAAGTTCAGTTCGAAGTCACGCAAGGCCCTAAAGGCAAGCAAGCTTCCAACATCCAGTCGGCTTAATCGTTAAGCCCTGATGTGAAAAAACCCTGCCGCGCAGGGTTTTTTTTCGCCTCGACGCGCTCGATGCTGTTGTACAGCACCGACACTCGTCACTTACTGCATCTGCTCAATCATGACGTCACCGAAACCGGAGCACGAGACCTGGTTGGCGCCTTCCATCAGACGCGCGAAGTCGTAAGTGACGTTCTTGGAGGTGATCGCCTTTTCCATCGATTTGATGATCAGGTCGGCCGCTTCGGTCCAGCCCATGTGGCGTAACATCATCTCGGCCGACAGGATCATTGAACCCGGATTGACGTAGTTCTTGCCCGCATACTTGGGCGCAGTGCCGTGGGTGGCTTCAAACATGGCCACCGAGTCCGACAGGTTGGCGCCCGGCGCGATGCCGATACCGCCCACTTGCGCCGCCAGTGCGTCCGACACGTAGTCGCCATTCAGGTTGAGGGTGGCGATCACGCTGTATTCCATCGGACGCAGCAGGATCTGCTGCAGGAACGCGTCGGCGATCGAATCCTTGATGGTGATGTCGCGGCCGGTCTTCGGGTTCTTGAACTTGCACCACGGGCCGCCGTCGATCAGCTCGGCGCCGAATTCCTTTTGCGCCAGCGCATAGGCCCAGTCGCGGAAGCCGCCCTCGGTGTACTTCATGATATTGCCCTTGTGGACAATGGTCACCGATGGCTTGTCGTTGTCGATGGCGTACTGGATGGCCTTGCGCATCAGGCGCTCGGTGCCTTCCACCGACACCGGCTTGATGCCGATGGCCGAAGTCTCCGGGAAGCGGATCTTGTTGGCGCCCAGCTCATTGAGCAGGAAATCGATCAGCTTTTTCGCGCCTTCGCTGCCTTGGGTGTATTCGATGCCGGCGTAAATGTCTTCCGAGTTCTCGCGGAAGATCACCATATTGGTCTTTTCAGGCTCTTTCAGCGGCGACGGCACGCCGGTGAACCAGCGCACCGGGCGCAGGCAGACGTACAGGTCCAGCTGCTGGCGCAGCGCCACGTTGAGCGAACGGATGCCGCCGCCTACCGGCGTGGTCAGCGGGCCCTTGATCGACACCACGTAATCCTTCACCGCCGCCAGCGTTTCTTCCGGCAGCCACACGTCCGGACCGTAGACCTGGGTCGATTTTTCCCCCGCAAAGATCTCCATCCACTCGATTTTGCGGCGCTCGCCGTAGCATTTGGCCACCGCTGCATCGACCACCTTCAGCATCACCGGCGTGATGTCGCGGCCAGTACCATCGCCTTCGATATAGGGAATGATCGGGTTATCTGGTACATTCAGGGAAAAATCCGCATTGACGGTAATTTTCTGTCCGTCCGCCGGTACTTTGATATGTTGATACATCGTGGGGTTCTCCGTTGTCCAAGTCTTCTATAAGATATAAGACGGGTGTTTCGCATTATGCACGAGTATGTAACGGCGCGCCAAGGTTTTCAAGACTACACCACAATAGCTTTCAATAATGTCCTTAATCCTCTTCAATAAGCCTTTCCAGGTGCTGTGCCAGTTTTCCCCGCAGGATGGCAAGGCCACGCTGGCCGACCACCTGAACATCCCCAAGATCTACCCTGCCGGCCGGCTCGACTACGACAGCGAAGGCCTGATGCTGCTCACCGACGACGGCAAGCTGCAACACGCCATCGCCCACCCCGACCACAAGGCCGGCAAGACCTATCTGGTGCAGGTGGAAGGCATTCCCGACGACGACGCGATAGCCAAACTGCAAGCGCCGCTCAACCTCGGCGATTTCATCACCCAGCCGTGCAAAGCCATGCGCATCGCCGAACCTGAATGGCTGTGGCCGCGCAATCCGCCGATCCGCGAACGCGCCGGCCAGCCCACCAGCTGGCTGGCCATCACACTACAGGAAGGTAAGAACCGCCAGGTGCGGCGCATGACGGCGGCGGTCGGCCTGCCGACCCTGCGGCTGGTGCGCAGCGCCATCGGCAACATCTCGCTGGCAAGCCATCCGCTGATGCCGGGTGAGTGGATGCAAGTGTCGCCCAAAGACCTCAACGGCTAGCAATTCGACAACATCTGCCTTATTATCAGGCAGGTGGCGCCGCCACGCCTGGAGGATGCCATGCCTGCCGATTCGAGCGCCAGCGATTACACCGAAAGCCCCTACTATCTGCAGGCCGTGGCCGCGCTGGCCCGGCAGCAGACGGTCACCGCCCACGAAGACATCTACTGCGACACCGGCATGAAGCTGGTGGCCAAAGGCACCGAGCTGGGCGAAGAACAATTCCAGCGGCTGGCGCGCCACAAGCTCAACGAGCCGCTCGACAATATGCTGATCAGCGAGCGCGCCATCGACGCCGCCAGCCTGTCGATCGAAGCCGGCAAAATCCTCGAGCACGACCCGATCTACTCGCGCCTCGGCACCCGCAGCGGCGACCCGCTGGCCATCAAGCACGGGCTGGCCGCGCTCAAGCTGCCGGCGCCGCTGCTGATGCGGCTGACGGTGCAGCGCGAGCAGCGTCCGCACATGTTCCAGCATTCGCTGCGCACCGCCATGATCGCCTGCGCGCTGGCGCAGCGGCTGCGCTTGCCGCCGGCCGAGCGCCCGCTATTGCTGCTGGCCGCGTTGTGCCACGATCTCGGCGAGATGCACACCGACCCCACCCTGCTCGACAGCGGCCACGCCATCACGCCCGATGAGCGCCGCTACGTCCACGTGCACCCGCTAGCCAGCCACATGGTGCTGAACGCGATCAAGGATTTCCCGGCGGCGGCGCGCATCGCCGTGCTGCAGCACCATGAACGACTGGACGGCAGCGGTTATCCGAACGGCCTGCGCGCCGACAAGATCACGCCGCTGGCCAAGTTGCTGGCGGTGGCCGACGTGGCGGAAACCGTGATCCGCCGCTTCGACCTGCCACGGCTGGACATGCTGGCGCGCCTGCACTACCACCGTTTCGACCGCGCCGCCGGCAACGCCTTGCGCGACCTGATCCACGTCACGCCGGAGGACGCGCACCACACGCCACAGGAACAGCTGGAAGCGGCCACCAAACTGGCCCACCTGTCCGACGTGCTGCGCACCTGGTTCGCCCAGCGCGGCGTATTCGAGCACATGGTGGCGCCGGCCGACCCCGACCGCTCGCCGCTGGCCTTCCTGTTTGAGCGCATGAATACCATCCGCCAGCTGGTGCTGCAGGCCGGTTTCGATCCGGACCGCAGCGAGAGCATGCTGTATATCGCGCAGGATGACCCGGCGGTGCTGCTGGAACTGCGCACCATGCTCGATGAAATCGAATGGCTGCAGCAAGACCTGGCGATCGAGATCGACCGCCGCGCGACCGAGCTACAAAGCCTGCCCTCCAAGCCGCTGCAAGACTTGCTGGAACGGCTGCGGCCGCTCTAGCCGGACGCATTTACCAGGCGTACCAACGACAAAAGCCGCACTGGCAATGCCAGCGCGGCTTTTTTGCTTGGTCTTCCTAAGAAAGGAAAATTAAGCGGCCAGTGCTTTCAGGGCAGCGGCCAGACGGCTCTTGTGGCGAGCTGCCTTGTTTTTGTGGATGATCTTCTTGTCAGCGATGCTGTCGATGGTCGACACCGAAGCTTGGAAGATGGTGGTCGCAGCAGCTTTGTCGCCAGCCTGGATCGCTTTACGTACAGCTTTGATTGCGGTACGCAGGGTCGAACGCTGAGCCGAATTGTGAGCGTTTTGCTTAACTGCTTGACGAGCGCGTTTACGCGCTTGAGCGGTATTTGCCATGAAATTTCCTAAACAGGTAAATGATGCGTTTGCAAACGTTAATGTTTGGCAAACAGGTGCGTCCTAGGTTGCCATAAGAGCGAACCATGTGAGTCAAACTACTGCCTGCCAAACATTAATGTCTGCGCAACAGAATTTTGTACAGCCTGTGATTATAGCGATGTTTACTGGCAGGAGCAACTATAATCACGTCCCATGAACTTGCTTAAGACACTCTCCGCCATCTCCAGCATGACCATGCTGTCCCGGATCACCGGCCTCCTGCGTGAAACCCTGATTGCACGGGCCTTCGGCGCCAGCGCCCTGACCGACGCCTACGTGGTCGCTTTCCGCATTCCCAACCTGCTACGGCGCCTGTTTGCCGAGGGTGCCTTCTCGCAAGCCTTCGTGCCCATCCTGGCTGAATACAAGAACCAGCAGGGCCCGGAAGCCAGCAAGAAGCTGGTCGACCATGTGGCCAACACGCTGGTGTGGTCCACGTTGCTCGTCACGGTGATCGGCATTATAGCCTCGCCGCTGTTCATCTACGCGATTGCCAGCGGGCTGAAAGAGTTCGACGCGGCGGTGTGGATGACGCGCCTGATGTTCCCTTATATTAGCTTCATGGCCTTCGTGGCGATGGCCGGCGGCGTGCTCAATACCTGGCGCGAGTTCAAGATTCCCGCCTTCACGCCGGTACTGCTGAATATTTCTTCCATCCTGGCCTCGCTGTTTTTACAACAGCACCTGGCGCAGCCGATCTACGCGATGGCCATTGCCGTGTTCGTGGGCGGGGTGCTGCAGGTGGCGATCCAGATCCCGGCGCTGGTGCGCATCGGCATGCTGCCTTCGCTGTCGTGGAATCCGGCGGCCGGCCTGTCCGATCCCGGCGTGCGCCGCGTGCTGAAGAAAATGGGCCCGGCCGTGTTTGCCGTCTCGGCAGCGCAGATCAGCCTGATGATCAACACCAGCATCGCCTCGCAGCTGGCCAAGGGCAGCATTTCCTGGCTGTCGTATGCCGACCGCCTGATGGAATTCCCGACCGCCATGCTGGGCGTGGCGCTGGGCACCATCCTGCTGCCTAGCCTGTCCAAGGCCAAGGCCGATGGCGACCAGCAGGAATACTCGGGCCTGCTGGACTGGGGCCTGCGCCTGACCTTCCTGCTGGCGCTGCCGGCGGCGGTGGGCATGGCGGTGCTGGCCGAGCCGATGATCACCGCCCTGTTCCATTACGGCGCCTTCGACGACGAAGCGGCGGCGCAATCGGCGCGGCCGCTGATCGCCTACTGTGTCGGCCTGCTGGGCATCATCCTGGTCAAGACGCTGGCGCCGGCGTTCTACGCGCAGCAGGATATCCGCACCCCTGTGCGCATCGCCATCGGCGTGCTGATCGCCACCCAGCTGATGAACTTCCTGTTCGTGCCCTATCTGCAGGTGTCCGGGCTGGCGCTGTCGATCGGCATGGGAGCATGCCTGAACGCCGCCCTGCTGTACTGGGGCCTGCGCCGCAAGAATATCTACCGCCCGCAACCGGGTTGGCCGATGTTCTGCGTGAAACTGGTGATCGCCTGCGGCCTGATGGGCGCTGCCGCCTGGTTCGGCGCCCAGCAAATCGATTGGATCGGCCTCAAGCAGCATGCCTTCCTGCGCCTGGGCGCCCTGCTGCTGCTGATTGGCGTGTGCGGCGCGGTCTACTTTGCCGCCCTGCTGGGCATGGGCTTCCGCCTGCGCGACTTCAAGCGCATCGCGCGCTAAGCGCAGCAAACGCAGGACGAAAAAAAAACCCGCCGAGGCGGGTTTTTTATATTGCAAACAGCGATTAGGCTGCGTTTTTGGCTTTGCGGCGAGCAATCGCGCCTACCAGGCCCAGGCCGCCCAGCAGCATGGCGTAGGTGGTTGGCTCTGGAACAGCGGTAACCGAGTAGGTACCGGTGTAGCTAGCGCCAGCCAGCGCGGAGCCGCCCAGGTTCAGCACGAATGGTGCCAGACCGGTCAGTTCCGAAGCGACGAAGCGCAGTTTGCCAACCGACCATACGTCGGCAGTAATGCCGTTCAGGTTCGACGAGGTGTCGAAGGTCAGTTTTTGACCGGTCACGCTGATTGCCACTTCGTACGTGCCTGGAGTAGCCACGCTGAAGGTGATAACGTCCAAGCCACCCGACAGCAGGCCGTCGCCGATGAATGCGTCCCAGTTATGCGATGCGCCGTCGGCGATCACATTGACGGTCTGATCACCAGCGTAAGCGCTGAGGGAAGCAGCAGCCAGAACCGCGCCTGCGGCGAGAGATTTCAATTTCATATGATTTTCCTTAATCAAACGAATTGTGGCTGCCTTGCGCCAACCACGGAGGTTAATGGGAGTACTGCTGAGATGAATCATAACATAAACATATTAATTGTGATTGTAAATTTTTTATTTTTAATTTCTATTTTGTAACATTTTTTGCATCGCAAAATAAATCGTCCGCGCCGCACCATTTTGAGCAAGCGTTTCACTCATTTTGTGCGGGTTTTTCCGGCTCCGGGGGCGGTGGTTGTTCAGCGGTAGGAGCGGGCTCTTCAGAGGGAGGCGGCGGTGCTGGCGCCTCCTCCTCATGCACCACGGGCGCGGTCATGTTTGGTGCACCCGAATCCGATGGCGCCGGGCTGGTATTTTGTTGTAAGTGAGCTACGGTTTGCCCAGGTGGGGCGGCAGCCTCTATCGCGAATTTCCAATCAGAAATATGACTCTTGCCCTCAAATCCAGAATAACGTGCGGGGAAGTTGCCGATTTTCACAGGTTTTGCATCGGATAGACTGAACACCGCCAACACTCCGATTTTATCGCCACGGTAGACGATGCCCCACTCCGATTTTCCAGTCATGGGGTCGACAAAAATCTTGCGCAAATGGCGGCGCGTGCCTGGGAAACGGGGGTCTTTCAGCAGATCTTGCAGCGACGGCGGCTGCGGCGGCATGCCTTGCGGCGTCGCATCGGCGTAGCTTTTCAGGGCATCACTGAAGGCGGCGCCGATGTCGAGCAACTCCTGCTCCGCCCTGCTGCGCTGCAATACCGATCCCAGCTTGATGGCCGAAGCCGCCACCAGACCGACGATGGCGACCACGATAATCAGGCTTACGTAGGTAAATCCCCGCACATGTTTATTGCGGTGCGGGAGACGGCACAATGTTGACGCTTCGGCCATATCACCAATCGGCGTAAGGCTTGCCGCTACGATCATTGCCGGGCGCGCCGCTGTGGATGTTGTAGACGGCGCCCTTGGTGCTGTCCTCCGGCGGGACGATGAGCCAGGTGGCGTCGCTTTCGGTGATCGGGTCGTATGGCAGCGCGCGCAAGTAGTGTTTTTCAACCAACTGTTCCAGCGAATCCGGGTAGCGGCCGGTGTCGCCGTAGTATTGGTCCAGCACCTGCCGCACGTTGCGCAGGTTATCGGCCAGCACTACTTCTTTCGACTTGTCGATGCTGGGGAAGTAGCGCGGCACCGCCAGCGTCAGCATCAGGGCAACAATACCCAGCACCACCAGCAATTCGATCAGCGTGAATCCTTTGCGTTTCATGGTCACCACTTTTTGTATGGTACGCCGTTCAGGCCGGATTTTTCGCTCAGGCTGTAGACGTCGTAGACGTCCTCGCCTTCCCTTGGCTGGTCCGGCTCGCTGGCGTAGCTGCGCTTGCCCCAGGTTTGCGCGTCGGCCAGCGTGCCGTCGGTATTGAAGGGATCGCGCGGCACGCGGCGCAGGAAGTAGATTTTGGTGTGGCGCGGGCTTTGCAGGTCCGGCACGCCCTCGGCCAGCAGTTCCAGCGTCTTGGGATAGCCGCTGGCGGCCAGCGTCTTGGTGATGCGGCCCTGGTCGTAGGCTTGCTTGTAGGCGTCCAGCGCGTGGCGGATGTCGCGTAGCGCCTCGCGCAAGTCCTGCTCCTGGCGGCGCTGCACCACCACTTGCGCGGTCGGAATCACCAGGGCACTCAGCAAGCCGAGGATGGCCAGCGTCACCAGCAATTCGATCAGGGTGAAACCGCGCGCGCGCATCGTCATGTCCCGCTTACTGCTGTAGTGGTTGCGGTTGCGGCTGCGGCGACGGCTCGGCCGCAGGCTGCGGTACCGTTTGCGGCTGGGCCACCGGCGCCTGCGGCTGCGCGGCTGGCGGCAGCGCCGGAGCCGGAGCCGGCTGCGCGGCGGCAGGCGCCACCGGTGCGCGCGGCGTCAGGTCCGGACGGCGCCGGAAGCTCGCCTCGGTGCCCGCCGAGAATTCCGAGGCCGACGCTTCCGGACGCTGCAGGTTGCGAATCAGGTGCGGCGTAATCGACAGCACAATCTCGGTCTTCTGGTTGTCGTCACGCTGGCTGCCAAACAGGCGGCTAACGATAGGCAGCTCGCTGAAACCCGGCACCTTGTTGGACGAATTGCGTTCCTCGTTGTTGATCAGGCCCGCCAGCACCTGGTTCTCGCCGTCCTTCAGCTGCAGCATGGTGGTCGCCTCGCGCGTGCCCAGCTGGTAGGCGGTGGTGCCGTTCTTGGTGGTGATGGTGTTCACCAGATTGCTGACCTGAAGTTCGAGACGTATCGCCACTTCGTTATTCAGATAGATGGTCGGCTCCGCCTTCAGCGTCAGGCCGACGTCGACATAGGTCACGGAATCGCTGGCGAAACCGCCCACGCCCGACGACACGGTAGACGTAATCACTGGCAGCTTGTCGCCGATGACGATCTTGGCCTTCTCCTTGTTACGCACGCGGATGCGCGGATTGGCCAGCAAGTTGGAGTCAGACGCGTTCTTGTTGGCGTTGATGGTCAGCTGCGTTCCCGTCACGGCGATGGTGCGCTGGTTGAGGTTATTCAAATCGCGGATTGTAATCGGGCTGCTGTTGGAACTGGACAGCACCGAGAAGCCCATCGAAGTGGGCCAAGCCACGCCGAGGTCCTGCAGGCTGGAACGCTTCACCTCCAGGATCTCCACCTCCAGCATCACCTCCGCCTCCGGCGCATCCTGCAGCGAAATTAAACGCTCGGCCAGGCGGATGGCTTCCGGCGTATCGCGCACGATGATGAGGTTGAGCTTTTCATCCACCACGATATCGCGCGACTTGAGAATGGTCTTGAGCGTATTGGCCACCAGCTTGGCCTCGGCGTTTGCCAGGAAGAAGGTCTTGACCGTCATCTCCTGGTATTCCTTCAGTTTGGCCGCCACGTTCGGATACACGAGAATGGTGTTGGCGTCCATGACCTGCTGTTCCAGCTGATTGGTCAGCAGCAGGAAGTAGATCGCCGATTCGACGGTGCTGTTCTTCAGCAGCACGGTGGTTTTCTGGTCGGTCTTCACATCCTTGTCGAACACGAAGTTGAGGCCCGAGCGGCGCGCGATCACGTCGAACACCTGCTTCAGCGGCGCGTCGCGGAACTCGATGGTGATCGGCTGCTTGTAGGCCTTCGACAGCCCGGTCTCCACCACCGGCGGCGCGCTCTTCTCGGTGGCCTCGCGCAGCATCAGGCGCGCTTTTTCGTGATTCGGCGATTCGGTCAGGATGGCGTTGAGGTTTTTCTTCGCCAGCTCGAACTCGTTCTTGTTGATGTGCTGCGCGGCCGCTTCCAGCATCCTGGCCTGACGGCTGTCACGCTCCAGCGTGCGCAAGCCGGCGACCGCGCGCTCGTTCTGGCCATCGATGGCCAGCACACGGCGGAAGCCCTGCTCCGCCGGCGCCATGCGGCCCTCTGCCTGGTCGCGCTCCGCCGTTTCCAGCAAGCGCTGGACGGCGCGGTCGCGCGCACCGATATAGGCGGTGCGATATTGCGCGTTGCCGGGATCGGCCTTCACCGCCTCCTGATATTTGGCCAGGCCAGCTTCCACCTGGTTCTTCGCGATCAGGTCATTGCCGTCGCGGTAGGCCATTTGCGCGGCGCAGCCGCTCAGCAGGATGGCCAGCGCGGCGCCGCTGCCTAGTTTCTTCAGGGTGGCCATCACTCAAGAGCTCCAATATTGATCTGTTGTTGCTGATTCAAAGGCAAATACGTCACCGACATCAGTGGCGGCATGATCTTCTCCACGCGGTAGGTGCCGTCGATGACGGTTTGCACGCGCACCGAATAAGTCTTGTCGCCGCGCGCGAGGAACACCTCCCAGGCGCCGTCGGCCAGCGCCTTGCCGATGTAGGTGAACGGCATGGGCGGCGCCATCGGCGGTGGCGGCGGCGTGTTCGATGGCGGCGGTGGTGGCGGCGGCGGCGGATTCCAGTTCTGCCCCATGAACACGCCCTCGCCGGAGGCAAACGTCGCATCGCCTGCTTCGCCCACCAGCTGCGCGCGCGGCACCAGCGCGAGGATGATGGTGTCGCCCGGCGCGGCGTCCTTGCCGGGGACGCGCGTCGTGGCCACGGTTGCCTGTGACGGAGATGGCGACGGCGACGATGCAGCGCCAGCGCCACGTTCGGCGCGCGCCACCGGCTCGGCAATGTCGCTGGACGGCGAGTTATCGCCAAACAGCACCAGCCCTGCCGCGCCCACTAGCGCCAGCGCCATCACGATCTGGTATGGCTTCATGGCTCGGCATCCTTCAGGTACAAGGTGAAGCGCAGGCGCGCTTCCACCGTGGGATCGGCGATGGTGTCGCGGCGGAAGCCCACTTCGTCCAGCGAGGCATACGGCATCGAGCGCAAGGCTTGCATGGCGAACTGCCAGATCGATTGATACGCGCCCTTCACCGGCAGGATGATCTGGTAGGTGCTGACACGGCTCGCCTTGTCGTAAGCCGCTTTGTACTCGCCCTGATTGAGCGTGAGGCCGGACTTGGCGGCGAGGTCGAACAGCACTTTGACCTGCTGCTCGGCGTAGCGCTTCTCGCCCAGCGCGTCGTAGAACGCAGCCAGATTCTGATTGGCGGACGGCGGTGGCGGCGGCGCCACCAGCGTGGATGGCGCGGGCAAAGGCTGGGCCATCACCTGCGCTTGCGCGGTGCGCTTCGGCAGCAACCACGCCCATGACGCGGCGCCGGCAGCGCACAGCGCGATCGCCACGCAAGCCGGCACGCCGATCCGCGTTGCGGCGATGCGGGCGCGCAGCAGCAGCGCAGGCACATTCACGGCCGCGTTCACATTGTTCATCGTGCCCGCCATGTCGCCTCCAGCTGGAATCGCAACGGCCGGTTCGGATCGGCGTCGTTGATTTCATGGCGGGTCAGGACCACGCCGCTGAAGCTGTCCTGGTCTTTCAGCGCGGCGACGTAATCGATCATATCGTCGCTGGTCTTGGTTTCGGCGGTGATGCGCAGGATGCGCTTGCGCGGATCGGGCTCCATCGCCACCAGCGCCACGGTGCGAGGCGTGGCGGCCAGCACCGCGTCCTGCAGCTCGCGCCACGGCAGGTTCAATTGCAGGATGGCGCCGTTGACGAAAGTGGCCTGCGCTTCGGGGATGGCGACGCGCGCCACTTCCGCCGCCGGACGAGCCGACAGCCTGGCCACGCGCTCCTGCAAATGCTGGAGTTGATGCTCGCGCTCGCGGCGTTGTTCGGCCAGTTGCCAGCCGCCGACCGCCGCTGCGGCGCACAGCAGCACGCCCACGCCGGCCAGCGCCAGCACGGCGGGATGGATGTGGAACAAGGTGCGGCGCACGCTGCGCGGCGCGAAGTCGATTTTCATTGCGCGGTTACCAAAATTCACGCGGAGCTCCCGGTCAGGGCGCTGCACGGAATGTGCGCGGCGTTGGTCACCGGCGCAGTCCACGCGGCGGGCACATTGCCGTTCACTTGCAGCAGCTGCGGCGCTTCCATGTCCAGCAACAACGCTTCGCGTTGCAGGGTTTGCGTCAGCCAGTAATGATCGGCGCCGTGCGGAATCGGCAGCGGACGGATGGCGCGCAGGCTTTTGCCATCGGCTTCGGTGGCGGCCAGCGTCAGCAGGCTGTCGTGTACATGGCCGAACCATGCGCCCTGCTTCAGTCCACGACGGCTGCGGTTCCATGCATTGACGAAGCGCGGCTCAATGGCGACGACTGCCAGCTTGCCGTCCTGCGCCACGGCGCCCAGCAGCGCCAGCAAGGCACGCGGCACGGCGGCGGCGAAGAATGGCTGCGCTGCGTCCCAGTCCGCAGAGACCTGCCATGCGGACGGCGGTTCGCCGTACAGTGACTGGAAGCGCAGGCCTGCCGCAGCTTCAAGATCGGCCATGCGCGCTGCGCCGGCTGGCGGCGTCACGCGCCACATGCGGGTCAATTCATCGGCCAGCACGAAGCTGACCGGCCAGCCGGCGACGTCCAATTCGCCCAGCAGCGCGCGCAAGGCGTTGGCGATGGCGTCGAACGGATGCTCGCCGGATGGCGTGATCTGCTGCGACGCCAGCGTTTGCGGCGCGACGGCGGCGCGGCCGGGCAAGCGCCAGCCGCCCACGCGCTGCACGCTCACCGCATGCGGCGCGACGTCGATGCGCAACGATAGGCCAATGGTTCTACGCATGCAAGGTCACCCGTTTAATTTCTGTCAGCGTGGTGCCGCCGCGCTTGACCAGTTCCAGCGCGGCCTGGCGCAGGCTGCGCGTGCCGTTGTCGTAGGCCGCCTGCTTGATCTGGCGGATCGGCCGCTTGTCGACGATCAGTTCCCGGATCTCGTCGTTCAGCGTGAGGATCTCGGCGATCGAACGGCGGCCCTTGTAACCGGTGCCGCGACAATCGCCGCAGCCCTTGCCCTGCATGAAGCGGTAGTCGTAGACGTCGGCGCGCGTCATGCCGACGCTGGCCAGTTCGTGGTCGTCCGGCGTGTACTCGGTGGCGCAGTGCGGGCAGTTGGTGCGGATCAGGCGCTGCGCCCAGATGCCGTTCAGCGCCGACACGAACGCGTAGGGATCGATGCCCATGTGGGTGAAACGGCCGAATACGTCGAACACATTATTGGCGTGCACGGTGGTCAGCACCAGGTGGCCCGTCAGCGCCGACTGCACGGCAATTTCCGCCGTCTCGCGGTCGCGGATTTCGCCGACCATGATTTTGTCCGGGTCGTGGCGCAGGATGGAGCGCAGCCCCTTCGCAAACGTCAGGCCCTTTTTCTCATTGACCGGGATTTGCAGGATGCCGGGCAGCTGGTATTCCACCGGATCTTCAATCGTGATGATTTTCTCGCGGCCGTTGTGGATCTCGGTCAGCGCCGCGTACAGCGTGGTGGTCTTGCCGGAGCCGGTCGGGCCGGTCACCAGCAGCATGCCGTAGGCTTCCTGCGCCAGCGTCCGCAGCGTCGACAGCGACGGCGCATCGAAGCCCAGCGCTTCCAGCGTCAGCGAGCCATAGGCTTCGATCATGGCGCGCTTGTCGAGAATACGGATCACCGCATCTTCGCCATGAATACTCGGCATGATCGATACCCGCAAATCGATCTCGCGCGAATTGGCTTCGACGCGGAAGCTGCCATCCTGCGGGACGCGGCGCTCGGCGATGTCCAGTTCCGCCAGCACCTTCAGGCGCGAGATGATCTGCTCCGCCACATCGACGCCGTTGACCGAGGTGGCGTGATCGAGCACGCCGTCCACGCGGTACTTCACCGCCAGGCCGCCGGCTGTGCTTTCAAGGTGGATGTCGGAGGCGCCGGCTTTCAGCGCATCGTACAAAGTCGAGTTGACCAGGCGGACCGCCGGGCTGGCGCCTTCCGACACCGAGGCAAACGACAGCACTGCCGCCGTCTTGCCGTCGCGCCGTCCCTCGCTGGCGCCGGGCAGCAGCGAGTCGGTGGCGCGTGCGGATTCTTCCTGCTTCGACAAATAAGCTTGAATGTCGGCTTGCAGCGCCAGCCGCGTGGCCAGCGGTGCCTGCGGCGTGGCGCGCGCCTGCGTGCCGAGCCAGGTCTGCAAATCGAGATCGAAGGGATCGGCGATCACGCCCACCACCACGCCGTCGTGCCCGCGCAGCAGCACGCAATGACGCGCCATCGCCTGCGACAGCGGCAGCAAGTCCCACGCCGGCTCGTAGGCCAGCATGTCGACCGTCTCCAGCACCGCCATGCCGAACGGCTGCGCCAGCGCATGCACCAGCTCACGCGGCTCGGCGCCGGTCAGCCCTTCAAGTTCTTCCACCAAAGTACGCTTGGATTGCTGGCGCAGGTGGCGCGCGCGCGCCAGCAAGCTGGTATCGATCTGCGTCACGACATATCTCCCGCCAGATCGAAGATCGGCATATACAGCAGCACCACGATGGCGCCGACCACCAGCCCGATGGCCGCCATCAGCAGTGGTTCAAACGTGCGTGTGAAGCGTTCGATCCAGCGGCTGATTTCGCCGTCGTAGAACGCCGCCGACTGGGTCAGCATCGGTCCCATGTCGCCGGTGCGCTCGCCCACGCGCAGCATGCGCAGCGAGATCGGCGTGGTCAGATGCGCGGCCTCGAACGCGGTCGACAGCGGCAGGCCCGATTCCACGGCGGCGCGCGCGGTTTGCAGGTTGGCGCGCATCGCCGGCGACACCATGCCCTGCACCGTTTCAATCGCGTGCACGATGGTGATGCCGCCCTCGCTCAACATGCCGAGCGTGAGGTACAGCCGCGATAACTCATAAATCCGCACCCGCTCGCCGATGCCGGGCAGCTTGCCCAGCAAGCGCGCCATGCCGCCGCTGGCCAGCAGCTGGCGCACACCCAGCACCAGCGCGCCCAGCACGGCGGCGATCCCGGCCAGCAGCAGCGTGGTGTGCGATCCGGCGAACTGGCCCCAGTTCAGCATCTGCTGCGACAGCCACGGCAGGTTGCGGCCGGCGCCCTGGTACACCTCGGCGAAGCGCGGCACCACGTAGCCGATCAGGAACAGGCTCACACCGCCGCCGACCAGCAGCAGGATGCACGGATAAATCGCGGCCGACACCAGCTTGGCGCGCACCAGGTCAATGCGCTGCTGGTAGTCGATGAAACGGGAAAGAGAACGCGGCAGGTCCGAGGTGCCCTCGGCCGCCTTGACGATACCGACATACAGCGGCGGGAACAAGTCCGGCTGCTCGGCCAGCACGGCGGAAAAACGCTGGCCTTCGCGCAGCCCGGCCAGCAGCCGTTCCAGCACGCCGCGTGTCGCCGGGTTGGTCTCCTTTTCCAGCAAGGCTTCCAGCCCTTCGACAATGCCAAGGCCGGCGGTCAGCAGCGCCAGCAACTCCTGGCTGAACAACACCAGCGAGAGCGCGCGGCGCTTGCCGCCACGGCCCGGCAGGCCGCTGCGCTTAGGCGTGATCGAACTGACGAACAAGCCGCGCGCCTCGACCTGACGGCGCGCGTCTGCCTCATCCCGCCCATCGATCACCAGATGGGAGATGACCATATCGGCCGACAAGGTGCGCACGTCGAACTGCATGGGGAGGGAAAGGCTTAGCGCGAATTGATGTCGGCGTCCTCGCCGGTGCCGCCCGGCTGGCCGTCGCGGCCTTCCGAGGTGATGATGTACTCAGCGCCCGCTTCCGGACCTTTGTATTTGTAGGCGTGGCCCCACGGATCCGGCGGGATGCCTTTTTTCAGGTACGGCCCGTTCCACTTGGCGCCGGCGTTGTTGGGCGCCGCCACCAGCGCGCCGAGGCCCTCTTCGGTGCTCGGATAGCGGCCGACGTCGAGGCGGTAGGTGTCGAGCGCTTTTTCAAACGCCTCGATCTGCGCCTTGGCGATGGTGACTTCGGATTTGCCCAGCTGGGCGAAGTATTTCGGCCCCACGTAAGCGGCCAGCAAACCAATGATGACGATCACCACCAGCAGTTCCAGCAGGGTAAAGCCGGCTGCCTTGCGCGCGCCATTTTTTACGACATCCATCCCAACAACTCCTCTGCGATTTAGCTGCCGACTCAAAGCCAGAGGCTACCACGCGGTTTGTATCTATGACAATCTTTTCTTGCTATTCAGGCCGCGCGGGCCAGCGTTTGCAACGGTTGCTCGAACAGATGCAGCGCCATGCCGCGCGCGATCGCCTGGGCGCGGTTGGACACGCCCAGCAGGCGGTACACCCGCTGCAGGTGGTTTTTCACCGTCAGGCCACTGATGCCGAGAATCAGGCCGATTTCCTCGTTGCTCTTGCCTTCCCTCACCCAGTGCAGGATTTCCGCCTCGCGCGCGCTGACCGGCCGCGCCAGCGTGCCGGCCCGGGCCTGCGCCTGCTGGCGGTTGATGCGCTGCAAACTCATGTGCAGGTAGGGCAACAACAGCTCGAGGAAGTAGGCCTGGCGCGGACGCGGCCGGTGCGGCAGGCCGAACAGCGCGAAGAAGGTGGAGCCGCCCGGCAGTCGTTCGCTGGCGTGCACCAGCAGGTTTTCCAGCCCCAGTTCGCGCAGCTCGCCCTGGAACGGCGCCAGCCCGTGGCCGGCCTTGAGCGGATCGGCGCCGGGGCCCGCATCCAGCATGGCCGGCAGGCGGCCGCCCTGGCGGCAATGGCGCGCCAGCCGCAAGGCCAGTCCGTCTTCGCGATGGCTGAGGCGGTCCAGCAGGCCCGCATCCAGCACCGTGCTGTGCAGGCATTCCACGTGTTGCAGCTCATCGTGCGCGCCGAACTGCAGGCACACCATCAGCTGGTGCGGCAGCAGCGCCTGCAACTGGCCCTGGGTCCACAGGAAGAACTGGCGCGCGTCCTGCACCGGCAGCGCGGCTTCGATGGCGTGCAGCAGGTATTCCTGCTCCAGCTTGCTGAGGATGACCAGCTGTTCCACGCTCACGCCTGCGCCGCGACAAAGCGGTAGCCGCTGCCGCGCACGGTTTCGATGCGCTGCTGGTAGCCGCTCGGCTGCAAGGCGCTGCGCAGGCGGCCGACATGGGTGTCGACGGTGCGCTCGTCGAGGTAGGCGGCGCTGCCCCACACCTGGTCCAGCAGCTGGGCGCGGGTGTGCACACGCTCCGGATGGCTCATCAGGTAGTTGAGCAGCTTGAATTCGACCCGGCCCAGCGCCAGTTCGCGGGCGCCGGCGGTGACGCGCTGGGTGCACGGATCGAGCCGCAGGCCGGCCAGTTGCACCGGCGCCTCGGCCGCCATCACCGACTGCCAGCGGCGCAGCAGGCAATGCACGCGCGCCACCATCTCGCGCGGGCTGAAGGGTTTGGTCATGTAATCGTCGGCGCCGGCTTCCAGCGCCATGATCTTGTCCGGCTCGCCGCAGCGGGCGGTCACCATCATGATCGGCAAGGTGCGCGTGCGCGATTGCGCGCGCAGGCGGCGCACCAGCGACAGCCCGGACTGGCCCGGCAGGTTCCAGTCCAGCAGCACCATGTCGGGCAGGCTGTCTTCCAGCATCAGCATGGCGCTTTCGGCGTCGGCCGCGCGGCTGACCCGATGGCCGGCCATGCCCAGGTTAAGGGCGATCAGCTCTTGTATCGCGGGCGTGCATTCAATGACGAGGATGTGAGCGGCTGGCATAGCGTTTCCCTGTAAAGAAAACACTATGCAATAAGCAATCTGGCTTTACTAATATGATTTCGCTGGCGGATTCAGATTTTAAAAATATAAATCCGCCAGTTCTTCTGCGATTAAGCCTGCTGGCGACGGCGCATGAAGCCCAGCAGTGCCAGGCCGCCGGCCAGCATGGCCCAAGTCGATGGCTCAGGCACCGGCGCGGTCACGGTTGGAATGGTGTTGACCAGTGGCGTAGCCGCCACAGCGCCCGCGTTTGCCGTCACGCCGGCGGTCCAGTTCAGCTGCACCAGCGAGCCGGACGGGTCCGACGTACCGAGGTAGGCGTTGGCGTCGGCGTTCATCAGCGCCACCGAGAACACCGAACCGCCCGAGGTCTGGGCCGGGTCGGCGTCGCCGCTGAAGCTGACGTTGAAACCGACCTTGCCGCCGCTGAAGCTCACCGCGTGGAACAGGTCGTTCCAGCCGCCCGGGTCGTCGTTGGCGATGGTGTAGCCGCCGGCCAGCGAGCCGCTGACGCTGCCGGCCAGCTGGGCGCTGCTGCTGTCGCCAAAGCCGATGAAGTCAGTCAGCGTGACCGAGGCCAGCGCGGTGCCGGCGTTGCCCGGATTGAACTGGATGTCGATCCAGCCGTCGCCGCCAAACGTCGAGGTGTCGAACTCGACGTGGTAGGTGGCGGCCGACGCCAGGCTGGCGCATGCGGCCAGGGCCAGCGCCAGCAGGCTGCGGCGCAAAGTGATGGAGGTGTTAAACATGGTCGTGATCCTTACTTAAAAAGTGCCGCTGTAGACTTGGGTGGTGTAGGTGATCGCTGCGGTGCCGGTCTTGGTGAAGGCCACCGGCACGGTCAGCGTGGCGCCTGCCGCCAGGCTGCTGGTGTTGGCCGTCAGGTACGGCACGCCGCTGCGGTTGCCGCTGGCGTTGACCAGCACCACGCCGCTCGGCAGGCCGCCCAGCGACACCTGCAGCGGGCCGGTGATGGCCGCGCCGCTGGTGTTGGTGATGCTCAGGGTGCCGCTCCACTGGCCGCTCAGGCGCGCGTAGGTCAGGCCCGAGCTCACCGTTTTGACGCTGCTGCTGACGTCGGTGTACGGCGCTTGCAGGTTGAGGCTGATCACCACCGGGTCGTGGTCCGAGGCGCGGTATGGCGCGCTGGTGTACTTGTCCTGCGGCTTGGCGTCGGTGTTGTAGTCCAGCACGGTCGGCTCGTCGGCGTTGTTATGCCATTCGGCCGCATCCACCACCTGCGGGCTCAGCGCGGCGCTGGCCAGCGCGTGGTCGAGGTAGCCCGCTTCGCCGTTGAACACGAACGAGTACGGCATGTTGCCGCTGCCGCGCACGAAGCGCTCCAGCTGGTTGACGTAGCCGGCGGCGGTGATGGCGGCGATCGGGTCTTCCTGGCCGTAGGAGTTGAAGTCGCCGATCAGCAGCACCTTGGCGTCGCCGGCGGCGGCCACCACTTGCGGTACGAAGGCGCCGGTCAGGCGGTTGGCCTGCTGGATACGGGTGGCGTTCCAGCAGCTCTGGCTGTCGCCCTGGTCGGCGTCGGCGCCGCTGGTCGGGCAGCTGCCCTTGGATTTCAAGTGATTCACCACCAGCGAGAACTTGGCGCCGTTGTTGGCCTTGAAGGTCTGCGCCATCGGCGGCCGGTTGTTGATGGCGTCGCCGTCGGACAGCGCGCCGCCCACCAGCGTCAGCGCCGACGGCTTGTAGATCATGGCCACGCGGATGGCGTCGGTGCCGGTGGCGTTCGGCTTCGGCACCACGGCGTAGGTCTTGATGCCGGTGCCCGGCGAGATCGCTTCGTTCAGTGCGTCAACCAGCTTGGTGACGGTGTACTCGCCGCTGTTCTGGATTTCCATCAGGCCGTAGACGTCGGCGTTGATGGCTTTCAGCTCGCCGACAATCTTGGCGGTCTGGCGGTTGAACTCGTTCAGGTTGTCGGCGCCACGGCAGTTGGACTTGGACACGCTGGTGCCCAGCGAGCAGCCCTGGCCGGTAGCGCCGGTCACGTCGGTGCCGTCGGTGAAGGTGGTGAAGTAGTTCAGCACGTTGGCGCTGGCCACCTTGATGTTGCCGCTCGCCAGCGCCGGCGGTTCGGCGCGCGGATTATCGTGCGAGAACACCGGGGCCACGGTCGGCTGCAGCTTGAAGCCGGCGCCGCCACCGCCCTTGGCGCCGAAGTCGACCACGCCGGTCAGGTCGGACACGGTGTCGCCGGCGCGCAGCGAGCCGTCTGCGCCCAGGTAAGGAATGGTGGTCGGGGTGACGAAGATGCCGTCGTCCAGCACGATCTGGTTGAGCTGGTTGGCGGCCGCTTGCGCGATGGCTTCCGCCGTGCCTGGGCGGTAGCGGTTGGAGGCGATTTCCAGGCGGCCCGAGGACAGCGTGATTTCGCCACGGGTGCCGAGGAATTCCAGCTGCGACAGGGTCAGCGGGCTGCTGAAGCGCACCAGCATGCCTTCCACGCGGCCGAGGTTGGCGTGCGGCAGCTGGATGTTGGTCGGGGCGATGCTGACGCCGCCGGCCAGCTTGGCGATCGCGCTCACGCTTTGCATCTCGGTGTAGGAACGGGTGGCGCCGGTCGGTGTGTACTCGGTGATGCTGCCGGTGATGCGGATGCGGTCGCCGACCTGCACGGTGCCGATGTTGGCGGCGGTGGTGAAGATGAACAGGCCGTCCGAGGTCAGCGGATTGCCGTCGCCCGCCTCGTCCTGGATGAAGAAGCCGGAGCCGACCTTGGCGGTCACCACGCCCTCGGTGGTCTGCACGGTGCCGGCGTACGGGCTGGCGTCGCCCTCGCCCTGGATTTGCGGAATGCTGTGGGTGACAGCGGCCGGCGCGGCCACGCTGACGCTGATGGCGCAGCTGGTTTCCTGCGCCTGGTCGTTGCCGAACTTGACGGTCACCGGATAGGTGCCGGCCGCTACGCTGGCGGCGATGCTCAGGCTGGCGGTGGCGGTGCCGCCCGCGCCCGAGGCGGCCAGGAAGTTAATCAGGCTGATGCCGGGCACCGCGCTCGAGGTGATCACCGCGCTGTTGACGGTGCCGTCGCTGTCGGTGGCGCTCAGGTCGGCGCTGCCGTCGACGCCGGCGGCCAGCGCCAGGTTGGCCGGGCACGTGGCGACGATGGCCGGAGCCGGCGGTGCGCCGCACACGTTGAAGGCGCTGGCGGTGTTGCGCGGGGTCGGCGCGCCGATGGCGAAGTCGGCGCTGTTGTTGTCGGTGTCGGTGCAGCCGCCGTTGGCGCGCAGTGCGCCGGTGGTGTTGCTGAGGACGGCAGTAGCCGTGCCCTCGGCGTAGTTGGCGCCGCCGAAGCCGATCAGGTCGACAAAGGTGCCGGCGGCCGGCGAGGCGCTGGCCAGCGCGGTGGTGTTGCTCACCAGCGCCACCTTGCCGGCGGTGCCGCTCATGGCGATGGTGGCGGCCGCGTCCGGGGTCGGCAGCGCGGTGGTGCCGCCGGCGCCCGGCCCTTCCTGCACCAGGTAGTACTGGCCCGGCTTGAGCTTCAGGCCGTTCAGCTTGGTCACCTGCCAGCTGGTGCCCGTCGCGCTGGCGTATTGCACGCTCCAGCCGGTCAGGTCGACGTCGGCGCTGCCACGGTTGAACAGTTCGATGAAGTCGTTCTTGTAGGTGGCGCCGCTATTGCCGCCGCCGCCATACACCTGGCTGATGACCACCGACGAATCGGCAAACGCAGGCGCCGCCAGGGCGCCCAGCAGTGCGGCAGCCATCGCGGTGCGCGCTGGCGGAGGGAGGAGTTTTTTCATGGCCTGTCCTGAAATATTAACAAAATGGTTTTGAAACTTGCATTTTGCATATTACGGGGCAGTCATGACGCCATCATGACGGGACGTTAGTCCGAACAGACTAAAGCTGTGATGTAACTCAAAGGTAGCGCGCGTACACCTGCTGATATTGCCCGGCGATGGCGGCCGCGCCATAGGCCAGGCTGGCCTCGCGCGCCTTGGCCGCCCAGCTGGCGTGGTCGCGGCGCAGCGCCGGCAGCAAGTCCGCCAGGCTGGCGTACAAGGCGTCGGCGCTGACTTCCGGCAGCACCAGTCCGGCGCCGGGCGCCACCAGTTCCGGCATGCCGCCGACCGGCGTCACCACCACTGGCTTGCCGAAGGACATGGATTCAATCACCACCCGGCCCAGCGGTTCATTCCATACCGACGGCGCCACCGTCACATCCACGCGCGGGAAAAAGGTGGGGGGATTCACATGGCCGAGAAAATCGACCGGCAAGCCTTCGGCCTGGCGGCGCAGTTCGGCCACATAGTCGGGATGGCCTTCGCCGCCGATCAGCAGGCGCAAAGCGCCCTGGCTGGCGTCCGCGTGCAGGCGGCGGAACGCCTGCAGCAGCAACTCCACGCCTTTCGCCGGCACCAGCCGGCCGATGAAGCCCAGCACCAGTTCGGCGCCGGGCGCGCGCAGCTCGGGCGCGGCCGGGCCGTCATATGAATTGTAGATAACCGACGCCGGTACGCCGTCGAAATAGTCGTTTTGCTGATGGCGCTCCAGCATGAAACGGCTGATGCCCACCACATGCTGGATCCGCTGCGACACCATGCGGCGCGGCCAGGCAAACGGCGCGCAGCTGCCGCAAGGGCGCGCGCAACTGTGCTCGCCCTTCATCATCGTGGTACGCGGGCACTGCAGATAGAAATCGCGCGTGGTGTGCACCACCGGCAGGCCCAGCGCATGCGCTGCGGACCAGGCCGCAACGGAAAAACCGGACAGGTTATTGGTGTGCAGCACTTGCGCGCCGCTGGCTTTCAGCGTCGCGCGCACATCGGCGCGTGCGCCGAGGTTATAGCTGTCGCGCGCATGCCATACCAGGCGCGACACAGCGCCCACATCGCCACCCACCTCGGACGGCAAATAGGCGTTGCGGATCGACAGGCGCCGGATGTTGACGCCGTTGTGACTTTGCGGCGCGGCGGCCGCGTCGCCCAGCGCCAGCACGGTGACCTCGTGCCCTAGGCCCACCAGGCCTTCGGCCAGGATGCGCACCGAGCGTTCGGCGCCGCCCCGCTCCTCCGGGTAGTAGTAGGAATTGAGCAGGGCGATCTTCATGCGGTCATGCGCGCTGGTAGACGTCTTCAAAGCGCACGATGTCATCCTCGCCCAGATAGCTGCCCGACTGCACCTCGATCAGGTGCAGCGGCAGCTTGCCCGGATTTTCCAGGCGGTGGGTCATGCCGATCGGGATGTAGGTCGATTCGTTCTCGGTCAACAGCGTCACCTTGTCGCCGCAGGTCACGCTGGCCGTGCCGCTGACCACGATCCAGTGCTCGGCGCGGTGATGGTGCATCTGCAGCGACAACTTACCGCCCGGATTGACCGTGATGCGCTTGACCTGGAAACGCTCGCCCAGGTCGATGCCTTCGTAGCAGCCCCACGGACGGTACACCTTGGTGTGGTGCACGTGCTCGGTGCGCTGCTGCTGCTTCAGATGGTCCACCACCTGCTTGACGCGCTGCACCTGGTCGCGGTGCGCCACCAGTACCGCGTCGTCGGTTTCCACCACGACCAGGTCTTTCACGCCGATCAACGCCACCATGCGGCGCTCGGCGCGCACCAGCGAATTGCTCACGCCGTCCAGGTAGACGTCGCCACGCACCGCGTTGCCGTGCTCGTCATGCGGCTGCACGTCGTGCAGCGCCGACCATGAACCAACGTCGCTCCAGCCGATGTCGGCCGGCACCACCACTGCGCGGCGGGTGTGCTCCATCACCGCATAGTCGATCGAGTCCGACGGCGAGGCCGCGAACTGCTGTTCATGCAGGCGGCAGAAATCGAGGTCGCTGTAACCTTCGCGCACCGCCGCTTCGGCAGCGCCGGCAATGGCTGGGCTGTGCACCGCCAGCTCGTCCAGGTAGGCCTTGGCGCGGAACAGGAACATGCCGCTGTTCCAGTAGTAGCCGCCATCGGCCACGAAGCCGCGCGCGGTGTCGGCGTTTGGTTTTTCAACGAAGCGCTCGACCTGGTAGGCGCCGCTGGCCGCCACGGCGGCGCCACGGCGGATGTAGCCATAGCCGGTTTCCGGCGCGGTCGGCACGATGCCGAAGGTGGCCAGCGCGCCGTCGGCCACCGCCTGCGCGGCCAGCCGCACGGCCGCCTCGAAGGCGCCCGGCTGCTCGATCACGTGGTCGGCCGGCAGCACCAGCATGACCGCGTCAGGGTCTCGCGCCAGCAGGAAGTGGGCGGCGGCAGCCACCGCCGGCGCGGTATTGCGGCCGGCCGGTTCCAGCAAGATGCCCAGCGGCGCCACGCCGATTTCACGCAGCTGCTCGGCCACCAGGAAGCGGTGTTCATTGCCGCACACGATCAGCGGCGCCTGCACATCGGCCCAGCCGTGGCAGCGCAGCACGGTTTCCTGCAGCATGGTCTGGCCCGAAATCAGCGGCAGCAGTTGCTTCGGCAGCGCGGCACGGGACAGTGGCCACAGACGGGTGCCGGCGCCGCCGGACAGAATCACTGGATAAATTTTCATACGACGCTACTCTCTTTTTCTTCGTTTTCCAAGCCGTTTTCAGAACGGCGCTTGTTACGGCGATCACGCGCATTGGTCCATTCGTCCGGATTGTACTCGGACACATGGCGCATCTCGCCGGCGCGGTTGACACTGTAATCTTTGAAGACAATCATCTCTTCAAGCCTTACATTGTGTAACACCCGCGTGTACTCGAACAGCACGCTGCGCTCTACGGTGGCGCCGCTGCAAATATGGCTGCCATGACCAATCCAGGTCGGGCCGATAATGGTGCTGCCAGCCTCAATTTTACAGCCAGAGCCGATATACACCGGCCCTTCGATGGTGGTGCCTTCCCAGTCGATGCTGGTGTTCAGGCCGCTCCAGATGCCATCTGCCAGCTGGATGCCGGGTACGTCCATGTGAGCCACTTCGCCCATCATCACGCTTTGCGACACTTCCCAATAGTCCTTGACGCTGCCGATGTCGATCCAGCTGAAGCTGCGCTTCTGGGCATAGAACGGCAAGCCCTTCTCCACCAGCAGCGGGAACAGGTCGGAACCAATGTCGAACACGTCCCCACTCGGGATCAGGTCCAGCACTTCCGGCTCGAAAATATAGATGCCGGTGCTGGCGCAGTTCGACAAGGCCTCGGCCTGGGCCGGTTTTTCCTGGAAGGCCGTGATGCGGCCGTCCTTGTCGCTGACCACCACGCCGTAGCTTTCCACCTTATCCCACGGCACCTCGCGGGTGATCACGGTGGCCAGCGCGCCCTTGCGGCGGTGCTCAAACAAGGCCGACTTGATGTCCAGGTTGATGACGGCATCGCCGCACAGCACGATGGTGGTGTCGTCGAAGAAGCCGCCAAATTCCTGGATCTTCTTCATGCCGCCAGCCGAGCCCAGCGGCTGAGGCACCACTTCACCGCTGTCCGTGGTATAGCCCTCGAAGGAATAACCAATCTGCACGCCATACTGGTGGCCCTCACCAAAATAGTCCTCGATCTTCTCGTGCAGATAACTGACGTTGCACATGATCTCGGTGACGCCGTACTTGGCCAGGTGCTCAATCAGGTAGGCCATCACCGGCTTGCCGAGAATGGGGATCATGGGCTTGGGCAGATCGTAGGTCAAAGGGCGCACTCGCGTCCCCTTGCCCGCTGCTAATATCATTGCTTTCATGCTGGTCTTCCTGTGATGGAGAAATCCGTCACCCGCCGCATTAACGGCGGCCGATGGCGAAATATTCCAGGCCGTGTTGGCGCACCTGAGCCGGCTGGTACAGATTGCGGCCGTCGAAGATCACCGGCTGGCGCAGCGCTGCCTTGATCTGCTCGAAATTCGGCACGCGGAATTCCTTCCATTCGGTGACGATGACCAGCGCATCAGCCTCTTGCAGCGCCGCCATCTGCGTATCGACGTAGCGCAGGCGCTGGTCGTCGCCGAAGATGCGGCGCGACTCGTCCATCGCCACCGGATCGTAGGCCGTCAACGTGGCGCCCATTTCCCACAAGCCCTCGATCACCACCCGGCTCGAGGCCGCGCGCATGTCATCGGTGTTCGGCTTGAAGGCCAGGCCCCACAGCGCGAAATGCTTGCCGCGCAGGTCGCTGCCAAAGCGGCTGCGGATCTTCTGCAGCAGCAGGTGCTTTTGCGCCTCGTTGGCCTCCTCCACCGCGTTCAGCACGCGCACCGGCGAGTCGTTCTCTTCCGCCGTGCGGATCAGCGCCTGCACGTCTTTCGGGAAGCACGAGCCGCCGTAGCCGCAGCCTGGATACAGGAAGTGGAAGCCGATGCGCGGGTCGGAACCGATGCCCACGCGGACCTGCTCGATATCGGCGCCCAGCTTGTCGGCCAGATTGGCCAGCTCGTTCATGAACGAGATGCGGGTGGCCAGCATGGCGTTGGCGGCGTACTTGGTCAGCTCGGCCGAGCGCACGTCCATCACGATCACGCGGTCGTGGTTGCGGATGAACGGCGCGTACAGTTCGCGCATCAGCGCGATGCCGCGCTCGTCGTCGGCGCCCACCACCACGCGGTCGGGACGCATGAAGTCTTCGACCGCCGCGCCTTCTTTCAGGAATTCCGGATTCGACACCACCGAGTACGGCAGCGCCAGCTCGCGCTTTGCCAATTCCTCGGCAATCGCCGCGCGCACCTTGTCGGCCGTGCCCACCGGCACCGTCGACTTGTCGATCACGACCTTGTATTCGGTCATGTGACGAC
>NZ_FOBG01000012.1 GCF_900109645.1 Duganella sp. CF402 | reverse complement strand
TGCAGCACCAAATGCCCACACTTATCGACTGTTGATTTTTAAAGATCTTTTACAGCTAGCTGAAGAAGCGTTTTGTTCATCAGCGAAGAGGCAAGATTATGAAGTGTTTCAAACATTTCGTCAAGCTCTTCTTTTATTTCGTTTTCTTCGCTTAACTCAGCATTTGTTTGCTTCGTTTCGCGAGGGACCGAACTATAGCAAAGGCGGCAGATGCTTGGCAAGGCTTTTTGATATATTTCGTTTTCACCGTTTCCAAGGAAGCCATCTTGCTCACCATTGCCTTGCTTGCCGCTGCTGCGGAAGCGCCTGTTGTTGTCATCAGCGGCACCCGCACCGAGCGCGCCAGCTTTGATGTGCCGGCCTCCATCGATGCGGTAGTGATTGATGATAGCCAGCTGCGCGTCAATGCATCCGAAGCGCTGGCTGCGGTGCCTGGCCTGGTGGTGCAGAATCGCCAGAACTACGCGCAGGATTTGCAGATCTCTTCGCGCGGCTTCGGCGCGCGCGCGGCTTTCGGCGTGCGCGGTGTGCATCTCATTGCGGACGGCATCCCGGCCAGCATGCCGGACGGCCAGGGACAAGCCGCCACCTTCAATCTCGATATGGCCGAACGCATCGAAGTGCTGCGCGGTCCTTACTCCGCCATCTACGGCAATCACGCCGGCGGCGTGATTCAGCTGTTCAGCAAGGAAGGCGAAGGCGCGCCTACCGTGGAGCTGAACACCGGCGCCGGCAGCTACGGCACACACAAGACTGATCTCAATGCGCAAGGCCAGCAAGCTGGCATCGGATATGTGCTCGATGCGTCGCGCTTCGATACCGATGGCTATCGCGCACACAGCGCGGCGACCCGCGACCAGGCGTATGCGAAGCTGACGCTGGCCCCGGTCAATGGTGCGAAGCTGAACATCATCGCCAGTGCATTGCGCCAGGACGACACACAGGATCCGCTCGGCGTCACGTGGTCCACTTATCAGCGCGATCCGCGCGCGGGCGAGACCGACGCCAGCGATACGCAGACACCCAAGCGCACCTTGGCCGATCGCTACAACACGCGCAAGAGCATCGACCATCAACAGATCGGCGCCACATGGGAGCAGCGCTTTGGCGATGACCGCTTGCATGTCACCGCATATGGCGGCAATCGCGAAGTGATCCAGTATCAGGCGTTCTCCAAAGCGTTCCAGGCGCCGGTAACGCATTCAGGCGGCGTGGTGAATTTCGGGCGCAACTTCTCCGGCGCGGAGATCAACTGGACGCATGTGCAGCGCCTCGCATCCGGCAAGCTGACGACGACTGCCGGCGTCGAATACGGTCGCTCCAACGACGCGCGCCAGGGCTATGAGAATTTCATCGGCACGCAGTTCGGCGTGAAAGGCGCGCTGCGTCGCGATGAAGACGACACGGTCAGCAATCTCGATCCCTACCTGCAGACGGAATGGGACAGCGGCGCGTGGCAGCTCAGTGTCGGCGTGCGCCATAGCCGCGTGAAGATCGCGGTCGACGATCACTTCCTCAGCAACGGCAATGACAGCGGCGCGCTCGACTATCGGCAAACCACGCCAGTACTGGGCGTGCTGTATCGCGTGGCGCCGCAACTGAATGTGTACGCGAGCGCCGCGCGCGGCTTTGAAACGCCAACGCTCAATGAGCTGTTCTATTCGGGCGTCGGTGGCGGGTTCAATTTCCGTTTGCAGCCGGCGCATAGCAGGCATTTGGAAGCGGGCGTGAAAGCGCGACTGGACGGCACGCGCATCAATGCGGCGCTGTTCCAGGCGAAGACCGATGACGAGCTGGTGGTCGACAGTTCGAGCGGCGGCCGCACCAGCTATCGCAATGGCGGCGAGACCTCGCGGCGCGGCGCTGAACTGTCGCTCGATTCTTCATGGCGCGATGGATGGAGCACACGCCTCGCACTGACCGCCTTGCGCGCTGAGTACGCGAGCGGCAAGCGCTTGCCTGGCGTACCGAATGCGAATCTGTATGGCGAGCTGGCGTGGCAGGAAAGCGCCGGCCGTGTCGGCGCCGCGCTGGAAGCAGTCGCTGCCGGCAAAGTTTACGTTGAAGACAGCAATGCAGAGAAAGCGGCGCCAGGATATGGCTTATTGAATGCGCGCGTGGCGGCGAGCCAGCAATGGCAAGGCTGGCGCTTCAAGCAGTTCGCGCGCCTGAATAATCTGCTGGATAAAAACTATGTGGGATCGGTGATTGTCGGCGACGCCAACAAGCGCTATTACGAGGCGGCGCCTCAGCGTAACTGGGTACTCGGCGTCAGCGCGATGTACAAGTTCTAAATGCAAAAAGGCCCGCACAGATAAACTGAGCGGGCC
>NZ_FOBG01000003.1 GCF_900109645.1 Duganella sp. CF402 | reverse complement strand
GAAGTGTTTGACGGCATCCGCGCCGGCCAGCTCAAGGATCGCGGCCAGCTGTACCTGGATATCGCCTCGGGCCCGTTCTACAACTACAATCGCGCCGGCGCCAAGCCTTCGCAAGGCATCATCCAGGCGTGGTACGCGCAGGGCATGCAGGGCGGCTTTAAAAACACCTACGACTCGATCAAAGCGTTCTCGGAAACCGACTTCCGCGACGACCTGAAAAAGTTCGACAAGCCGACCCTGGTGATCCACGGCGACGACGACCAGATCGTGCCGATCAAAGCCGCCGGCATCGCCTCGGCCAACATCGTGAAGGGCGCCAAGCTGCTGGTCTACCCGGGCGCACCGCACGGCCTGACCGACACCCACAAGGACAAGTTCCACGCCGACTTCCTTGCATTTGCCAAGTCTTGATTTGTTGACCGGGCTTTAGTTACAGCGCAGAATGGATCGACCATTCTGCGCTGTGTCTTTATGAAAAAATGTCTGGCCGTTCTGGCAATGCTGTGGGTCGGCGTGCTCTGCGGAGCGGCGCAGGCCGAGGTCATCCCGGTCTACACCAGTGCGCAAGTGGCGCCGCTGGTGCTGCCCGACGGCTCCGGCATCTATCCCGACATGGTGGCCTACCTGAACCGGCAGAAGCTGGGCGGACTGAGCTTCAAGCTGGTCTACCTGCCGCGCAAGCGTCTGCAACTGAAAGCCGAAAGCGGCGAGCTGGATGGCATCGTCATCGGCATGATGCCGCACTGGTTCGACGACAGCGCACAGAAAAAATACCTGTGGACCGCGCCGTTCGCGCTCGACCGCTACGTGGTGGCGCTGCCGCCCGGCAGCCGCTACACACCGGGCACTACCGGCACGCTCACTGGCGGCTCGCTGGGCATGGTGCTGGGCTACAGCTATCCCGACCTGCATGAATGGATGCGCCAGCAAGGCCTGGTGCGCGCCGATGCCCTCAGCGATGAGCACAACCTCGAGAAGTTGCGGCTGGGGCGGCTCGACAGCGTGGCGCTGGCCGAGTCGGTGTTGCGCTACTACCGCAAGCACCACCAGCCGGACGCCTTTTTGGTCTACCCACTGCCGTCGCGCCAGACCGAGCGGCGTTTCCTGGTGCCGCGCGGGATGACGGCGGTGTACGACAAGATCGCGCCGGTGGTGCGCAAGGCAAAAGATGATCCCGAATGGCAACATGCCATGTTGCGTTATGAGTAAGCCACGCTATACTCGACGTAATTCTTGGGATCGCTAATGAAGCGCTGGCTTAGCCTGTTATTACTCGTTGCGTGCGGCGCGTCGGCCGCCGAGGCCTGCCAGCCGGTGCGGGTCGGCTATTCCGACCGCGAACGGGCGCCTTACTACATGGGCAACGGCAGCGAGGTGCCGGCGCAGCCCGGCGTGCTGGTGGAATTGTTCCGCGAGGCGTTTCGCAGCGTCGGCTGCCCTGTGGTGCTGGTGCGGCTGCCGGTGGCGCGGGTGCGCATCGCGCTGGTGAGCGGCACCATCGATATCGCCCCTGCCGACACCCCCGACGAGCGCCAGGCTGGCTACGTGGTGGCCAACACCGCCGACGGCGCCGTCGACCGCAAGCGCGCGCTGGCGATCACCGCCTATGTCTTCGTGCGCAGCGCCGACAAGCTGTCGCCCGCCACCGATCCGATGCAGTACTTCAAAACCCACACGCTGGCGGCCAACCAGGGCACGCTGCTGGCGACCCAGCTCAAGGCGGCCGGCCTGCAGGTGGACGACGGCAGCTTCAGCTCGTGGAACAACTTCGATAAATTGCGCCTGAAGCGGGTGGACGGCTTCACGCTGGCGCTGATGACCCCCACCGCGCTGGATGGGTACGTGCAGGCACGCTACGGCAACCAGTTGATGCGGCTCGACAAACCGGTGCGCAATTCCTACATGTGGCTGGGCGCGAACCGGGCCTACTACCAGCAGCATCGCGAGCAGGTGGAAGCGGTGTGGACCTGGCTGGGCGCACATGGCGCCCAGGAGGTCGATGCGCTGACGCGCCGCTACGCTGCCGCGCCTTAGGCTCAGGCCAGGCGGGCGCGGAAGAAATCAACCGTGCGCTGCCAGGCCAGCTTGGCGGCGGCGGCATCGTAGCGCGGCGTGGTGTCGTTGTTGAAGCCGTGCTCGACGCGTTCGTAGACGTGGTACTGATAGTGCGCGCCGGCTTCCTTCAGCGCCTTCTCGTAGGCCGGCCAGCCGGCGCGGATGCGTTCGTCGTTGCCGGCATCGTGGATCAGCAGATGGGCCTTGATGCGCGGGACATCCTCGGCCTTCGGCTGGGCGCCGTAGAACGGCACGGCGGCCTGCAGCTCGGGCAACTGGGTTGCCAGGTAATTGGAGATGCCGCCGCCGTAGCAGAAGCCGACCACGCCCAGCTTGCCGTTGCCGTCCGGCTGCTGGTGCAGCCAGCGCGCGGCGGTGACGAAATCGGCGCGGGTCTTGGTCTGGTCCAGCTTGCCGAACAGGGCGCGGGCCTGGTCCTCGTCGCCGGGGTAGCCGCCCAGTGTGAACAGGGCGTCGGGCGCGAAGGCGATGAAGCCGTCCAGCGCGAGGCGGCGTGCGATGTCTTCGATATGCGGATTCAGGCCGCGATTCTCGTGCACCACCAGCACCAGCGGCAGCTTGCCCTTGGCCGCTTTTGGCGACACCAGATAGCCGCGCACCTTGCCATTGCCTTCGGGCGAAGGGATCTCGACGAAGCGGGCGTTGAGGCGCTGGTCATCGGCTGCGACCAGCGGCGCGGCAAAGCTCGGGCTCAGCGCGGTGAGCAGGCCGGCCGCCGTGGTGCCGCCCACCGCATAGCGCGTGGCCGACGACAGGAAATCGCGCCGGCTGATACCGCCGTGCACATACTGGTCGAACAGCTTGAGAACTTCGGGATCGAAATCGGCGGCGGTCTTGCGGGTCATGTCGGGGCTCCGTGGAGGTGGAATGAAGCGCCCAGTGTAGCCCAGCCTCCGGCCGGCACGGATGGAATATTTCTACATATTCAAAGGTGGATTTTGGCGCCAAGTCAGGCGCCGGCGATGTATTCCAGGAACTCAACTGCTTCCGGTTTAGTCTCGAACTGGAGCTGGACTTTGCTACCGTTGTCGTACACGACCATAATGTCGAATCGACGGAAAGTGTAGTCGTGCCCCGCCGCCGTGTTGTACGCGTTAATGAAACTGCGGGCTTGTGCTGAGTCGGTGAAATGATTTTCACCCCCGTGCAGCGGAATTAAAACGATCTGTTGTATTTTGCGGTCCAATGCGTCCTTCAGATTGCTGAAGAAAGTGGCCAGCAAGGCGGAATTTTTCTCAATGAGGCTGTTTCTCAGCGTGTCGCGCTGTGTCGCGCTGAGTGCCACGACCTGGTCAATTGCCCTTTGAAAATCTGCATGCGGCGTTTTCTCACCAAATGCGGCATGAATCCCAACGGCGGCGAACGCCGACACAACCGTATCATACGGGAAGTACATGACTTTGAAGCCGGAGGACTGCATCTGCGTGACGGAGCCATCGGTGAACTCGCCTGCCAGCACGGTGCCGAGGAACGGCTGGTCCCATACGTGCTTTTCCGCAATCGGGAGAATGGCCCCTTGGATTTCTTGCGCCTTGTTACGGGAATGTTTGGTGTAGCGTCGCCATGCCGCTTCGATGAAGGCCAGCGGCCGTCCGCGCTTGTGGGCGGTGCCGTTTTTTTCGATCACAAAATCGAGGTCGTGGTTGTTGCCGAACTTGTCGACCCAGGTGACCTTCTTACCGCCGCGCGCCGCGCCGCGCGCGCCTTTCTTGTCGAGATATAGTCCGCGCTCATCGCAAAAAGCCTGGAGTTCTGGAACCATAATGTCTTCCAGCAAATCACCAATGAGTTGTCCAAACTTGTGCGACGGCGAATCGGCCATGCCTTACCCTTCTATCCAGAGCCGTCCCTCATGCAGGGGGACGTCATGTTTGCGGTTTTTCCACTTTACATTGCGGTCGCGGATCTTCTCGAAGGTGTAGCTCTTGAAGCCCGCAGCCAGCGCCAGTTTGCCCAGCCATTCTTCCGCCGGCACGTGCACGCCGTAAGGCGCCGAGTCGCCGATCACCAAGCACAGCCGCGAACCCGCTTTGCACAGCGGCCGCAACATCTGGAAGATCCGCGACAAGTCGAGGAAATAGGCGGCGATCATGGTGTGATAGGTCTTCTTCCCACCCTTGGTCAGGCGCACCTCGGCCAGTTCCTGGCAGACCGGACCCAGCTCGTCGATGATCGGGGCCAGCGCGGCTTCCTGCAGGATGACCTCCAGCTTGATCTTGTCGGCAGCCGAATGTTGCGAGCATGAACGGATGATATGTTTTCTTACGGCATTATTCAAGTCGCCCCAGCCCTTGATCTCGCCCCAGAACGTCATTTCCAGCCGGGTCGCGTCGGCATAGTCGTAATTGTTTGGATAGGGCGGCGAAGTGACTACCAGATCGATGGAATTGGGCGGAATTGCCGGCGTATTGCGGGCGTCATGCTGCAAGATGGTAGCTTGTGCGCTGTGTTCGCGCTGTGCGAACGCCAAGTCCTCGGCGATTTGTGCGGCTTTTTCTTCCAGCGCCACGAAGGGATCCAGCACCTTGGCCTTGGTCTTGTTCGGCAGCACGTATTGCCACTGCGCGGTGCCGGCATGGCTGCAGGCGCGCAGGGCGGCGGTCAGGGTGAGCCACAGCAGCTGATCGAGCGCGCTGCCGGTGTCGCGCTCCAGGAATGCCGTCTTCAGAGCGAACAGCTTGGCGAGCGATTCCGGCGAATAGCACTTTTGCAGCAGCTCCGAATCCGTCTCCGGCGCGGCATCGATGCGCGCGGCCTGTTCCAGCAGCGTGGCGATTGCATCCAGGAATACGCCGGGCTCGACTTCCCGCCACAGCAGTTTGGCACGCGCAATCCGCGCCACGAAAGGATGGCCCTCAAGGCCCCAGGCGACCACGCCGACGCGCTCGGCCGCCAGCAGGGTGGTGCCGGAGCCGGCAAACGGGTCCAGCACGGTGTAGTCCGCGCCGGGCTGGTGTTCGCGGATGGTGTTCTCCACCCACTCGGCCGAAAAGCCCGCCGAGTAGCGGAACCAGCGATGCAACGGCAGCTTCATGTTGTCGGTGAAGGTGCCTGAGCGGGATTCTTTTGTTTCTTTTTTCCGCGTCACGTTTGCAGTCGCTTGAGAGAAGAGTGGAAATAAAGACAAACGCCTTACGTACACTGCACGTAAGGCGTTTTGTGTGGTGCCGACTGCCGGTTTCGAACTGGCCACCTGATGATTACAAATCAACTGCTCTACCAAATGAGCTAAGTCGGCGTGACTTTTACGGGGCGAATTATACGCTATTTAATACGGGTCAGCGTAGGACGGCCGCCCTTTTTAGGCGGATCGTTGTCGTCGCCCGGCGTGCCTGGCGCTTCGGTTTTTGCGTCGATGGCTGCAGGCGGCACGGCCGACAATACCGGCGCCAGTGGCGCTGCTTCGGCGTCGGCTTCGTCCTGCTCCGGCACCGACTGCTGGCCCAGCTGCGGCTCGAACGCCATGCCCTGGCCATTTTCGTTGGCGTAGATGGCCATCACGTTGTTGACCGGGATGTAGATTTCGCGCGACACGCCGCCAAAGCGCGCGTGGAAGCGGATGCTGTCATTGTCCATCTTCAGGCCCGAGGTGGCGCCGAAGCTGATATTGAGCACGATCTCGCCTTTTTTGACGTATTCCATCGGCACCGTGGTGCCGGCGTCGACCTTGACGGCGAGGTAGGGGGTGTAGCCACTGTCGGTGCACCACTCATAGATGGCGCGCAGCAGGTAGGGCTTGGTTGAGATTTCAGACATGGGTCTTCCAGACTGCGGTAAAACACGGCGCGCCGCCAGGCTAGGCCGGCCACGCGCCGTAGTGCTTCAATGAACCATTAACGGCGCATCACCTTTTCCGACGGCGTCAGCGCTTCGATGTACGCAGGACGCGAGAAGATACGCTCGGCGTACTTCATCAGCGGCGCGGCGGTCTTCGACAGTTCGATGCCGTAGTGATCCAGGCGCCACAGCAACGGGGCCACCGCCACGTCCAGCATCGAGAACTCGTCGCCCAGCATGTATTTGTTTTTCAGGAACAGCGGCGCCAGCGTGGTCAGGCGGTCGCGGATTTCTGCGCGGGCCTTGTCGTGGCTCTTGTCGTTGCCCTTGGCGCGTTCGCTTTCCAGCGTATGCACGTGCACAAACAGTTCTTTTTCAAAGTTGAACAGCATCAGGCGCGCGCGGGCGCGCATCAGCGGATCGGCCGGCATCAGTTGCGGATGCGGGAAGCGTTCGTCGATGTATTCATTGATGATGTTCGATTCATACAAGATCAATTCACGTTCCACCAGGATCGGCACCTGACCATAGGGATTCATGGTCGAGATATCTTCCGGCTTGTTGAACAAGTCGACATCGCGCACTTCAAAGTCCATGCCTTTTTCAAACAGGACCAGGCGGCAGCGTTGCGAGAAGGGGCAGGTCGTACCCGAGTAGAGAACCATCATTTTTTTCTAGTTCCTTAGAAGAACAAACAGGGCGAGACCGCGAACGGCTCACCCGGATCGATCGCCCGCCAAACGCGGGCATCGCAAAACAAGCGCCGGCCAGCCGGCGCCCTCGATTATTTCACTTCTTTCCAGAACGACGCGTTCAAGCGCCATGCCAGAAGGGCGAACAAGGTCATAAACAGCACGACCACCACGCCCAGTTTTTTGCGGGTCTGCGCAGCAGGTTCCGCCATCCATTCCATGTAGCCGACCAGGTCGGCCACGGCAGTGTCGTACTCCAACTTGCTCAGTTTACCCGGAGTGACCTGCTCAAATCCAGCAAACTGGTGCGTCGTTTTGCCTTCTTCGTGCGGGTCGGCCACTTCTTTCATGTTGACTTTTTGTACACCTTGCAATTCCCACAGCACATGCGGCATCGCCACATTGTTGACTACCAGGTTGTTCCAGCCGGTCGGGCGGGTGTCGTCCTTGTAGAAGCTGCGCAGGTAGGTGTACAAATAATCACTGCCGCTGCCGGCGCCAGACGCTTTCGCGCGCTGGATCACCGACAAGTCCGGCGGCACCACGCCGAACCATGCTTTCGCATCGGCCGGTTTCATGGTGGTGGTCATCATTTCGCCGACTTTGTCACCGGTAAACAGCAGGTTGGCCTTGATCTGCTCCTCGCTCAAACCCAGGTCTTTCAGGCGGTTGTAGCGCATGGAGGACGCATTATGACAGTTCAGGCAGTAATTTACGAACAGTTTGGCGCCATGCTGCAGCGCGGCCAGGTTATTTGAGCGGTCCGGCGCCTTGTCGAGCGGGATTCCGCCCTCGTTGGCGAAGGCCAGGCCGGGCAACAGTGCCAAAGCGGCAAGTATGCGTTTTGCGTATTTCATGTGTTGTCCTTTATGCACTTTAGCGATCAGTGGCCGTGGTAGACGACGCGGTCCGGAACCTTCTTGAACGTGCCCATCGCACTCCACCAAGGCATGAACAGGAAGAAGCTAAAGTACAGCAGGGTGCACACTTGCGACACGATGGTACGGCCCTCGGTCGGCGGCAGGGTACCGAGGTAGCCCAGCGTCAGGAACGAGATGAAGAACACCGCGTACACATATTTGTGCCAGTCCGGGCGGTAGCGGATCGATTTCACCGGCGATTTATCCAGCCACGGCAGGAAGGCCAGGATCACCACCGAGGAACCGAAGAACACCACGCCCCAGAATTTCGCGTCCAGCACCTGCGGCAGCATGCCGATGATGGCCACCAGCGCAACCACGGCGATGACGGTCTTGGTGAGGCTGGACAGGCGCGATTTGAGCCAGATGAACACCACGTAGGCGGCCACGAAGAACATCAGCACCCACATGAAGTCGGCGGTGGTGGCGCGCAGCACCGAGTAGAACGCGGTGAAGTACCAGGTCGGGGCGATGTGCAGCGGGGTTTTCAGCGAATCGCCCGGCAGGAAGTTGTTGTACTCGAGGAAGTAGCCGCCCATTTCCGGCGCGAAGAACACCACCGCGCTGAAGATGGTCAGGAACACCGACACGCCGAACAGGTCGTGCACCGTGTAGTATGGGTGCGACGGTATGCCGTCGACCGGATGGCCGTCGGCGCCCAGGTTTTCCTTGATTTCGATGCCGTCCGGGTTGCTCGAACCGACTTCGTGCAGCGCGATCAAGTGCGCCGCCACCAGGCCCAGCAGGACTAGCGGGATGGCGATCACGTGGAACGCGAAGAAGCGGTTCAGGGTGGCGTCCGACACCACGTAGTCGCCGCGGATCCACAGCGACAGGTCAGGGCCGATCAGCGGAATCGCGCCGAACAGGTTGACGATCACCTGCGCGCCCCAGTACGACATCTGGCCCCACGGCAGCAGGTAGCCGAAGAAGGCTTCCGCCATCAGGCACAGGAAGATGGCAAAGCCGAACAGCCAGATCAGCTCGCGCGGTTTGCGATACGAGCCGTACAGCAAGCCACGCGTCATGTGCAGGTAGACGATGATGAAGAAGGCCGAGGCGCCGGTCGAGTGCATATAGCGCACCAGCCAGCCCCACGGCACTTCGCGCATGATGTACTCGACGGAGCCGAAGGCCAGGTTGGCGTCCGGCTTGTAGTGCATGGTCAGGAAGATGCCGGTGACGATCTGCAGCACCAGCACCAGCATCGCCAGCGAGCCGAAGATGTACCAGAAATTGAAGTTTTTCGGGGCGTAGTATTTGCCCCACTGATCATTCCACAGCTTGGTGAGCGGGAAACGGTCGTCCACCCAGCCCAGTGCTTTTTGTGCGGCCGGAGCGTCGGCCGGGAATTTGGTCTCCTTGAATGCCCCCATCTTATGCCTCGCCTTTCTCGTCTTTACCGATGACCAGCTTGGTGTCGCTCAGGTACATATGGCGCGGGACTTGCAGGTTGTCCGGCGCCGGCTTGTTCTTGAACACGCGGCCGGCCATGTCGAAGGTCGAGCCGTGGCAAGGGCAGAGGAAGCCGCCCTCCCAGTCGTCCGGCAGCGAAGGCTGCGGGCCGGGGGTAAATTTGGAGGAAGGCGAACAGCCCAAGTGGGTACAGATGCCGACCGCGACCAGGAGTTCCGGTTTGCGCGAGCGCCATTCGTTACGGGCGTATTCGGGCGTGAATTCTTCGGGATTGCGCTTGGAGTCGGCGTCGGCCACTTTGCCGTCGGTTTTTTTCAGCGAGGCCACCATTTCAGGCGTGCGCTTGATGATCCAGACCGGCTTGCCGCGCCATTCCACGGTTTTCATCTCACCGGGATTGAGCGTGGAGATATCCACTTCGACCGGCGCGCCGGCCGCTTTCGCGCGCTCGGACGGCTGGAAGGTACTGACTAATGCGCCTGCGGTGGACAAACCTACGACACCGCCGGCGGCGCCAGTCGCGACCAGTAATCCGCGACGGCCTGAATCGACCTGCTTTTCGTTACTCATACAAACCCCAATCAGTCAAAGTGCGAACAAAATCTTGAGAACTGTGTACAAACTGAAAAACTGAAACCAAGGTACGAAATCCAGCAACACTACATTATAAAGTATGCACGCTGCAACTCCAGCACCAATGTTGCTCTTTCCCCAAGATTTTAGCCAGCCGTACTGGGCTCCCGCAGCGATGATAGGGGCGAGGGCGATGAGCATAAATTGATGTAGGTCAATTTATAGCGTAATTCGGCTTGCAAATGCGTAAACGGCAAGCGTGTTTGGAATCCAATTGAAAAAATAGTATGATCCAAGCGCAGTTTTGTTCACAATTGACCACACAGCGGGGATAAGAATATGGCAATGATGCAGGAATTTAAAGAATTCGCGATGAAGGGCAATGTGGTCGACCTGGCGGTCGGTGTGATCATCGGCGGCGCCTTCGGCAAGATCGTCGACTCGCTGGTGGCCGACATCATCATGCCGCCGATCGGCAAACTGTTTGGCGGCCTGGACTTCGCCAACTACTACATCCCGCTCAACGGCCAGGCCGCCAACCTGAGCCTGGTGGAAGCGAAAAAACTGGGCGCCGTGTTCGCCTACGGGAATTTTGCTACCATCCTGTTGAACTTTGTGATTCTGGCGTTCGTGATCTTCCAGATGGTACGCCTGATGAACAAGGCGCGCACCCTGGGCCAGAAGCAGGAAGCGGCTGCCGCTGCAGCGGAACCGCCGCCACCGACCCCGGAAGATATCGTGCTGCTGCGCGAAATCCGCGACTCCCTCAAAAAATAATTCAAGGCCGCCGCCAAGGCGGCAGGCTGGACTGCGATGCGACGACTCTGGTTATTGTTTGCGCAAACGGTGACCGTCGTATTGGCACTGTATTTCGTCTACACGGCGGTGGGCCGGCGCGAGCAGCCGGCACCGGTGCGCGTGCAACAGCTGGGCAATGTCGAGCATCCGGCGCCGATGCTGGAGGCGGCGCCGTCCAAGCCGCCGCTGTCGGCCGGTGGCTCCTACCGGGCGGCGGCGGCGCGCGCCATGCCGGCCGTGGTCAACATCATCACCAGCAAGAAACCCAAGCGTGGCCAGCATCCGCTGCTGCGCGACCCCTTCTTTAAAAAATTCTTCGGCGACCGCGATCGCGACGAGGACAGCGACGACGAGTCCAGCCTCGGCTCGGGCGTGATCGTCTCGGCCCAGGGCTACATCCTGACCAACAACCACGTGGTGGAAGCGGCCGATGAAATCGAGGTGGCGTTGGCCGACGGCCGCAAGGCTGCCGCCAAGCTGGTCGGCACCGACCCGGAGACCGACCTGGCGGTGATCAAGATCAGCATGGACAAGCTGCCGGTGATCGTGCTCGGCCAGGCCGAGCAGGCGCAGGTGGGCGACGTGGTGCTGGCCATCGGCAACCCGTTCGGCGTCGGCCAGACCGTGACGATGGGCATCATCTCCGCGCTGGGGCGCAACAACCTGCACATCAACCACTTCGAGAACTTCATCCAGACCGACGCGGCGATTAACTTTGGCAACTCGGGCGGGGCGCTGGTGGACGCCAGCGGCAACCTGCTGGGCATCAACTCGGCGATTTATTCGCAGACCGGTGGTTCAGTTGGCATTGGCTTTGCGATTCCGGTGTCGACTGCCAAGTCGGTGATGGAAGCCATCATCAAATCGGGCCATGTGGTGCGTGGCTGGATCGGCGTCGAGAGCCAGGAAATCACGCCCGAGCTGGCAGCCAGCTTCGGCTTGCAGCGCCAGAGCGGCGCCATCATTGCCGGCGTGGTGCGCAACGGCCCGGCCGACAAGGGCGGCATCAAGCCCGGCGACATCCTGCTGTCGGTGGACGGCAAGCCGGTGGCCGACACCAACAGCATGCTCAACCTCATCGCCCAGCTTACTCCCGGCGAAAAAGCTAAAATGTCGGTCCTGCGGAAAAACCGCGAGACTACGCTGGATGTGACCGTTGGCAAGCGGCCGGCCAGCGCCAAATAAGGAACACCATGCACCTGCGCGACCTGACCCAATACCTGCGAGAACTTGAGGCCAACAACAACCGTCCTTGGTTCATCATGAACAAGCCGCGCTACGACATCCTGCGCGAGGAATTCCTGCAAGTGGTGACGGAGATGATTGCCGAACTGGGCAAGTTTGATGCGCAGGTCAAGTTCAGCAATCCGAAGAAGGCGATGTTCCGCATCAACCGCGACGTGCGCTTCGCGCATGACAAGAGCCCGTACAAGACGCGCTTTTCGGCGGCGGTGGCGCCGAACGATATGCGGCGTCCGAGCAAGGCTGGCGGGCCGACCTACTACATGCAGATCGATGGCAGCGGCAAGCTGCTGTTCGGCGCCGGCGAATACATGCCGCCGCCGCATCGGTTGAAAGCGCTGCGCCAGCACATGGTCGACGACGCGGCTGGCTTCCGCAAGGTGTTGAAGAACAAGAAGCTGGTGGCGACCTATGGCGACATCCAGAACGAAGGCAAGTTGATGCGCCCGCCGAAAGGCTTCGATCCCGAGCACGAGCACATCGAATACATCAAGCTGAAGAGCTTCTTTGTGTGGACCGAGATCGACCTGCAGCTGAACAAGCCGGAGCTGCTGGTGCCGACCCTGGCGGCCGGCCTCAAGGACGCCTACCCGCTGGTCACTTGGATGCGCGAAGCGAAGTCGGACGTCGAAGAGGCATAAAATTCGGGGTCAGAGCCGACAATCGGACATTGCGCTAGCAAAATGTCCGATTGTCGGCTCTGACCCCGAATTTTTATTCGCCTTTGGGATCGCGTGACAGCAGGCGCGCCACCATTGCTTGCGGCTGGTCGCCGTCGAACAGCACCCCAGCCACAGCGTTGGTGATCGGCATTTCGACGCCGAGCCTGGCCGACAGTTCGCGCACGGCCTTGGCGCACGGCACACCCTCGGCCACATGGCCCAGCTCCTGCACGATCACATCCAGCGCTTTGCCTTGTGCCAGGCCTAAACCTACGCGGCGGTTGCGCGAGAGGTCGCCGGTGCAGGTCAGGATCAAGTCGCCCATGCCGGTCAGGCCCATGAAGGTTTCGGTCTGGCCGCCCAGCGCCACGCCAAGCCGGGTGATTTCCGCCAGCCCGCGCGTGATCAGCGCCGCACGCGCGTTCAGGCCCAAGCCCAGGCCATCGGCCGCGCCGGTAGCGATCGCCAGGATATTTTTCACGGCGCCACCCACTTCCACGCCGACCAGATCTTCGCTCGAATACACGCGCATATTGCCGCCGTGCGCGGTTTCCACCACGCTGGCGCGTAACGCCGCCGACTCCGAAGCGATGGTCAGCGCGCACGGCAGGCCCTTGGCCACCTCCTGCGCAAACGACGGCCCCGACAGCGCGCCGCCAGGCACCGTATCGCCCAGCACTTCACGCACGATCTGGTGCGGCAGCAGGCCGGTGTCGTATTCGAAGCCCTTGCACAGCCACACCACGTTGGGGATGGCGCGGCCTTTCAGCGAGTGCAGCAGCGGCCGCAAACCGGCCACCGGACAGGCCGCAATCAGCAGGCTGCCGGGCTCGGCCACATGGGCCAGCGCCGCCTCAAAGTCGCTGGCAACCTGCAAGCGATCGGGGAAGGTGTAGCCGGGCAGGTAGCTGTTTTCGCGCGCTACCGCCATCTCCTGCAGCGCGGCGGCGTTGCGGCCCCACAGCTGCACGTCGTGGCGCTGGGCCAGCGACAGGGCCACGGCGGTGCCCCAGGCGCCAGCGCCGAGCACGCTCACCTTGCGGACCGGGCCCGCTTGTTTATTCTTATCTTGCATGGGATCTCATTCGGCGCGTGGGAGTGCGCCGCTATGGCAATTATATGCCCCAGACTTCGGAAGTCTTGACGTAACCGATCAGGCCGTCGCGATGACGCACCTTGATCCAGCCGCCGGCCGCGCTTTCGCTGAGCTCCAGCAGCACGCCCTTGTCGGCGGTGAACACCGGGCTGGCCGTATCATCCGGCGTGGCGCGGACCTTCAGGTTGGCGCTCTTGACGATGACGTTGCGCTTGGCGCTCAGGCCCTTGGCCTCGGTCCACGCCAGCTCGCCGTTGACGTCGCGTACTTTCAGCCATTCGCCGTAGGCCAGCACCACTTCCAGCGGCGCGCCGCGCGGCACCACGAACAGCTTGCCGCCCTTGGTCGACGGCGCGTCGTACAGGATGACCGGGGCTGCGCCCACCGTTTTGAAATCGTAGGCCTGGCTGCCGGCAGCGGCCAGCGTCATGGTCAGGGCAGCGATTAAACGAGGGAGTGTCATGATGTACCTTGGGACGGGGTGAAACTGCCGCCAGGCGAGCGCCCGGCGGCGAAGGAACTGCTTAGTGAGTCGCGTCAGCGGCTGGGGCAGCGGCAGCTGCTTCAGCGATCGCTTGTTGACGCTGCTGGTAGAACACTTCGAAGTTGATCTCAGCCAGGTGCACTGGTGGGAAACCGGCACGGGTGATGGTGTCGGCGATGTTGGCGCGCAGGTATGGATACACGATGTTCGGGCAACCGATGCCCAGCAGTGGATCCAGCTGTTCCGCAGGAATGTTGCGCGCTTCGAAGATGCCGGCCTGCTTGCCTTCTACCAGGAAGGCCACTTTGTCTTTGACTTTGGCGGTCACGGTGATGGTGACGGTCGATTCGAAGATGCCGTCGGCCAGTGGCTCGGCGCCTACGTCCAGGGCTACTTCGATGGTCGGGGCTTCCTGTTCCAGGAAGATCGCCGGCGAATTAGGTTGTTCCAGCGACAGGTCTTTCAGGTAGACGCGTTGGATTTGGAATACTGGTTGCAGATTTTCTTCAGACATGGAACGCTTTCGTTATAGTAAATCGAGCGGCACCGGCCGCCCGGATGATGTTTGCTTGGTATGGCTAGAAGACAGCTCAAATCAAACGCGAGGGCAATTGTATCAAAACCATTATGGTTTTAAAGGCTTTCCACCCGACGTACGTTGTATTTGAGGGCCATTAGCCATTTAACAAGGGGGACAGGCCGCCCGCTTGATCGAGCGCATACAAATCGTCGAAACCGCCGACGTGGGTGTCGCCGATATAGATTTGCGGCACGGTGCGGCGGCCGGTCTTTTGCATCATGGAAATGCGTTGTTCCGGGTCCAGGTCCACCCGGATTTTCTTCAGCTCGGTTACACCCTTGGCTTCCAGCAGGCGCTCGGCGCGGATGCAGTACGGGCACACGGCGGTGGTGTACATAATCACTTCGGCAGTCATCTTGCTTTCCTCCAATTATTTCGCCAGCGGCAGGCCGGCTTTTTGCCATGCAGCAACGCCACCTTCGAGGTTGACCACGTCGCCGAAGCCGGCTTTGCCCAGTTTGGCGGCGGCGGCCGAACCACGGGCGTCGCTCTTGCCGACCACGATCAGGCTGCGGCTCTTGAACTTGTCCAGCTCCGCCAGGCGCTTGTCCAGCTCGGCCAGGGGGATATTCTTGGCGTCAGGCAAGTGACCTTCGGCGTATTCCTTGGCGTCGCGCACATCCAGGATGGTGGCTTTGCCGCGGTTAATCAACATGGTGATGTCTTGCGGGCTGCCGCGCTTGCCGCGCACGGTCAGGGACGGCCACAGCAGGGCGCCGCCGGAAACCAGTACGATGGCGATCAGAAAAATATTGTCAATGAAGAATTTCACAGGATTCCAATGGTTGAACTTAATGCGGCCATTATAAAATAGAAGCTGTATCAGCATTCAAAGCACCGGTTTTCCAACTTTTCTTGAAAAGATAGTCCACATGTACAAAATCGTTTTCATGCGCCACGGCGAATCCACCTGGAACCTGTCGAACCGCTTCACCGGCTGGACCGACGTTGATCTGACCGAAAAAGGCATCAATGAGGCCAAGCAGGCCGGCAAGCTGCTCAAGGAAGGCGGCTTCACTTTCGACCTGGCCTACACCTCGGTGCTGAAGCGCGCGGTGCGCACGCTGTGGCTGGCGCTGGACGAAATGGATGCGATGTACCTGCCGATCAAGAACGACTGGCGCCTGAACGAACGCCACTACGGCGCCCTGCAGGGCCTGGACAAGGGCGAGACCGCCGCCAAGTACGGCGACGAGCAAGTGCTCGTTTGGCGCCGCAGCTATGACACCCCGCCGCCAGCACTGGAAGCGACCGATGACCGCGCCTCGTTCAACGACCCGCGCTACGCCGGCCTGTCGAAAGAGCAGATCCCGCTGACCGAATGCCTGAAAGACACCGTGGCGCGCGTGGTGCCGGTGTGGGACGAGGAAATCGCCCCGGCCATCAAGGCTGGCAAGAAAATCATCATCTCGGCCCACGGCAACAGCCTGCGCGCCCTGATCAAGATGCTGGACGGCATCAGCGACAGCGATATCGTCGGCCTCAACATCCCGAACGGCACCCCGCTGGTGTACGAACTGGACGAAAACCTGAAGCCGCTCCGTCACTACTACCTGGGCGACGCCGATGCTATTGCTGCTGCGCAAGCTGCCGTAGCTAACCAGGGTAAGGCCAAGTAATTTGTCCTCTTCGTACCGCCATGTAGCCGCCGTGCTGCTGATGTTGTCGTTGGGAGCGCAAGCCGCTCCCTTCGGCAAAGCGACTGAACGCAGCAAGCAAAAAGCTGCCGCCGAGGCTGAACGCGCCGGCGTGCAGCAGAAGCTGAATGCGCTCAAGAAGGACATCAGCAAGACCGAATCCGCCAAGGACGACGCGGCCGACACGCTGGCCGAGTCCGAACAGGCGATTTCGGACGCCAACCGCGCGCTGCGCGACTTGCAGCAGGAGCAGGGCGACACCAACGTCAAGCTGCAAATGCTGTCGGCCGAGCACGACAAGCTGGCGGCCACGGTCGCGCATCAGAAGCAGCAGCTGGCCAAGCTGCTGCGCGAGCAGTACGTGGCCGGCAACGAAGACCGCATCAAGTTGCTGCTTTCCGGCGACAACCCCAACCGCATCAACCGCGATTTGCAGATGATGGCCTATGTCTCGCAGGCGCAGGCGCGTCTGCTGGACGCGCTGCGGGCCAACCTCAAGGCGGTCGAGGTCAACCAGGCAGAGGCGCAGAACGCCAAGGATGAGCTGGAAGAAATCGCGCAAGAACAATTGCAGCAAAAAGCCAAGCTGGAGCAGGAGAAGGCGCGCCGCGCCGCCCTGTTGACCACCTTGTCGAAGAAACTGGTGGCCCAGCGCAAGGAAGCGGGCAACCTCGAGCGTGACGAGCAGCGCATGACCGGGCTGGTCGACAAGCTGAACAAGCTGATCGCCGAGCAGGCCATCGCTGCCGCTGCCGAGAAGAAACGCCAGGAACAACTGGCGGCCGCGAAAGCCGCCGCCAAGGCCAAGGCGGAAGCCGACGCCCGCGCGCTGGCCAAGGCCAAAGCCGCCGAGGCGGAGCGCCAGCGCCTGGCCAAGGCCAACAACAATACCAAGTCCGGCACCATCAAGCCGGCCACGCCGAATCCCGCCGATGCGATCGACGCCGACGAGCCGAAGGTGGCCGCCGTCAAGCCGGCCCCGGCGCCGGCCCCGGCCCCGGTGGACGACACGCCGCCGGCCAAGGCGGCCGACATCGCGCTGGCCCCGGCTGCGCCGGCCGGCGCCTTCGCCAGCCTGAAAGGCCAGCTGCGCGCGCCGGTGGCGGGCAAGGTGGCCGCCAAGTTCGGCTCCAAGCGCGGCGACGGCCCGAGCTGGAAGGGTGTGTTCATCCGCAGCGCCGAAGGCGCCGACGTGCACGCCATCGCCGGCGGCCGCGTGGTGTTTGCCGACTGGCTGCGCGGCTTCGGCAACCTGATCATCGTCGACCACGGCAGCCAGTACATGAGCATTTACGGTAACAACCAGTCGCTGCTCAAACGGGCCGGCGACATCGTCAAGGCCGGAGACCCGATCGCCAGCGCAGGTAACAGCGGCGGCAACGAGGAATCGGGGCTATACTTTGAACTTCGCCATCAGGGCGCGGCATTCGACCCGGCTGGCTGGGTCAAGTTTTAAGGTTCGCAGGAAAAATGGGCAACAAAGTCAAGAACATCGGCCTGATCGGCCTCGGTATGGTGGCTGGCGTTGCCGCCTCGTTCCAGTTTTCCGCCATCGCGCAAAAAGTCACCAGCCTGCCGCTGCCGCTGGAAGAGCTGCGCCAGCTGTCCGACGTGTTTGGCCTGATCAAGACCGACTACGTTGAAAACGTCGACGACAAGAAGCTGCTCACCGAAGCCATTTCCGGCATGGTCGCCTCGCTCGACCCGCATTCGGTCTACCTCGATAAAAAAGCCTTCCGCGAAATGCGCGAGACCGTGGCCGGCCGGTTTGTCGGCGTCGGCGTTGAAGTGGCGCTGGAGGACGGCTACGTCAAAGTGGTCTCGCCGATTGAAGACACGCCCGCCTTCAAGGCCGGCATCAAGGCCGGCGACATCATCACCCGCATCGACGGTACGCTCATCAAAGGCATGTCGCTCGATGAGTCGGTGAAGAAGATGCGCGGCGAGCCGCGTTCCAAGGTCACCGTCACCGTCAGCCGCAAGGATGAAGACAAGCCGCTGGTGTTCAACATGCTGCGCGAGGAAATCCGCGTGCAGAGCGTGAAGGCCAAGATCGTCGAGCCGGGCTATGCGTGGGTGCGTATCTCGCAATTCCAGGAACCGACGGTGGAAGACATGGCGAAGAAGATCACCGCCCTGTACCAGCAGGACCCGCACATCAAAGGTCTGGTGCTCGACCTGCGCAACGATCCGGGCGGCGTGGTGCCGGGCGCGATCGGCGTGTCGGCCGCCTTCCTGCCCAAGGACTCGGTGATCGTCTCCACCAACGGCCAGCTGCAATCGTCCAAGGAGACTTTCTACGGCCGCCAGGAATTCTACGCGCCGCGCGCCAAGACCGACCCGCTGGCCAAGCTGCCGGCCGGGTTGAAAGACGTGCCGATGGTGGTGCTGGTGAACGGCGGCTCCGCCTCCGCTTCCGAAATCGTGGCCGGTGCGCTGCAGGACTACAAGCGCGCCACCATCATCGGCCAGCAGACCTTCGGCAAAGGCTCGGTGCAGACCTTGCGCCAGCTGACCGCCGATACCGCCGTCAAGCTGACCACCGCGCGCTACTACACGCCGAAGAACCGCGCCATTCAGGCACTGGGCATCACGCCGGACCTGAAGGTCGACGAGACGGCCGAAGGCGATGGCCTGAACCGCCTGCGCGTGCGCGAAGCCGACCTGCAAAAACATCTCGGCAACGACAAGGATCCGCAAGCCGAAGCGGCCAAGCGCGACCCGCAGGAAGAAGCGCAAGCCGTCGCCGCACTGGCCAAGAAAACCAAGCCGGTGGAATTCGGCTCCAGGGATGACTTCCAGCTGGAGCAGGCGCTGAACCACTTCAAGGGCTTGCCGGTCAAACTGTCCAAATAAACCGCTGCGCGCCAACGCCGCAGAGAGACGATGAACGACTCACAATTGCTGCGCTACTCGCGCCACATCCTGCTCGACGAAATCGGCATCGAAGGCCAGCAAAAGCTGCTGGCCGCGCATGCGCTGGTGATTGGCGCCGGCGGCCTCGGTTCGCCGGCCGCCATGTATCTGGCGTCGGCCGGCGTGGGCCGCATCACGCTGGTCGACAACGATACCGTCGACCTGACCAACCTGCAGCGCCAGATCGCCCACACCACCGAACGCGTCGGCCAGTCCAAGGCCGAATCGGCGCGCATCACGCTACAGCAGATCAATCCCGAAATCACGGTCACTGCGCTGAACGAGCGTGTGGGCGACGCGCGCCTGGCCGCGCTGGTGGCCGATGCCGGCGTGGTATTGGACTGCACCGACAACTTCGCCACCCGCCACGCCGTCAACCGTGCCTGCGTGGCGGCGCGCAAGCCGCTGGTGTCGGGCGCGGTGATCCGTTTTGATGGGCAGATCAGCGTGTTCGATCTCCGTAGCGGTGAGCAGCCGTGCTACTCCTGCCTGTTCCCGCAGGACCAAAAATTCGAGGACGTGGCTTGCTCGACGATGGGCGTGTTCGCGCCGCTGGTGGGCGTGGTCGGCGCCATGCAGGCGGCCGAAGCGCTGAAATTATTGATGGACGTGGGCGGCTCGCTGGCCGGACGCCTGTTGATGCTGGATGGCCTGCGCATGGAATGGACTTCCATCGCGGTGGGCCGCAATGGCGCATGCCCCGTGTGCGCCGCTCAAACCAAATAAAAAGGGAGAACCTCTTGCTGACGAAACGTCTCGCTGTACTGCCACTGGCATTGGCCGCCGCCTTCGGCGCGCACGCCGCCACCACCACCAAATACCTGATCATCTCCGAGAACGCCAACAAGCAAATCGGCCAGCAGATCGTCGAGCGCCAGGATGACGGCCTGACCAAGGTGAGCTTCGGCTACAAGGACAACGGCCGTGGCCCGGACCTGGAAGAACAGTTCCGCCTTGGCGCGGACGGCACCATGACCGAGTATTCGGTCAAGGGCAACTCGACTTTCGGCGCGGTGGTGAATGAACAGTTCAGCCGCAAGGGCGACCACGCCCAGTGGAAATCGACCTCCGAGCAGGGTGAGAAAACCGTCAGCGGCGCGGCCGCCTACCTGCCATTGAATTCGTCGTTCGAAGTGGAGTCGGTGGCCATCGCCGCGCTGGCGAAAACGCCGGACGGCAAACTGCCGCTGCTGCCGTCGGGCACCCTGTCGCAGCGCGTGCTCGATAGCGTGGAAGTCACCAGCGCCACCGGCCAGAAACAAACCGTGAACCTGGTGGCGCAAACCGGCATTGGCCTGTCGCCGTCGTTCTACTGGACCACCAGCGGCGCCAATCCGCGCCTGTTCGGCGTTATCATGCCGGGCTTCGGCAATGTGCTGGAAGAGGGCTGGCAGACGGTCGCGCCGGTACTGGCGCAGCGCCAGAAAACCGCCGAGCAGCAGATGCTGACCGACGCCGCCGCCAAGCTGCAACACCCGCTCACCGGCCTGACCGTGGTGCGCAATGCGCGCATCTTCGACAGTGAAAAAGCCACCGTCGGCCAGCCGTCCGATATCTATGTGCTGCGCGGCCGCATCACCTCGATCCAGCCGGCCGGCTCGCCAACGCGCGACGCTGACAACGTGATCGACGCCGCCGGCCGCATCGTGCTGCCTGGCCTGTTCGACCTGCATGGCCACGTCGACCGCTGGTCCGGTGCGCTGAATATGTCGACCGGCGTTACTTCCGTGCGCGACATGGGCAACGACAACGCCCAGCTGCAAGCCATGCTGGATGAAACGGCGGCCGGCAAGCTGCTGGCGCCGCAGGTGGTGCCGGCCGGCTTCCTCGAAGGCGAGAGCCCATACAGCGCCAATAACGGTTTCGTCATCAAGGACCTGAAGCAAGCCAAGGACGCCATCGACTGGTACGCGCAGCGTGGCTACCCTCAGCTGAAGATTTATAACTCCTTCCCGAAAGCCATCCTGAAGGACACCATCGCCTATGCACACAGCCGTGGCATGCGCGTTTCCGGCCACATCCCGGCCGGCTTGCGCGCGCAGGAAGCGCTGGATGCGGGCTATGACGAGATCCAGCACATCAACCAGGTGCTGCTCAATTTCCTGGTCAAGCCGGACACCGAAACCCGGAACCTGAACCGCTTCGTGCTGCCGTCCGAGAAGGTGGCGGACCTCGATTTCAATTCCAGGCCGGTGAAGGACTTCGTGGCCCTGCTGGCGAAGAAGCAGATTTCGATCGACCCTACGCTGGCCACCTTCGCCTTCCTCAAGCAGCGCGACGGCGACATGAACGAGCCTTACGCTGCGGTGGCGTCGCACATGCCGCCGGACGTGGCGCGCGGCTTCAAGGTCGGCACCATGAAGATCGACGGCGATGCGCAGCTCAAGCGCTACGAGAAGTCCTACGCCAAGATGGTGCAATTCGTCGGCATCATGTACAAGGCCGGCGTGCCGATCGTGGCCGGCACCGACGATATCGCCGGCTTCACGCTGCACTCGGAGCTGGCGCTGCTGGTCAAGGCCGGCCTGACGCCGGCGCAGGCGCTGCAAGTGGCGACCCGCAACGGCGCGCGCTACACCCGCACCACCAATGACCGTGGCAGCATCGCGGCTGGCAAGCTGGCTGATATCGTGCTGGTGGATGGCGACCCGACCAGGAACATCGAGGACGTGCGCAAAGTGTCGGCGGTGATCACGCGCGGTTACCTGATCTACCCTCAGGAAATCGACGCCGCGCTGGGCATCGCACCATTCGTCGGCGAGGCGCCGAAAGTGATGAAGGCGGTGCCGGCAGCGGTCACCTACGGCGGCGGCAACGACGGCGCGCGCGCACGCATCGAAGCGAGCGCCAAGAAGCACGAATAAGGCTTAAGGTCAGTAAGTCCATGTAAAGAAACGGTCATATTAAGAGCTGTTTAAGCGCCAAAGCGGATAAATCACGGCCAAATGTCGCAAGGGCCGTGATTCCGCCTTATACTCTGCACTCATTTTTATTCGTTACCAAATATGAAAAAGTTTTCTACCCGTTCCCAGCGCGGCTTTACGCTGATCGAAATCATGGTGGTCGTGGTCATCATGGGCGTGCTGGCCGCGCTGGTGGTGCCCAAGCTGATTAGCCGTACCGGTGAATCCAAGGTAGCCGCCGCCAAGGTCGATATCGCGACCATCATGCAGGCACTGAAGCTGTATAAGCTGGATAACCAGCGCTATCCGACCACCGAGCAAGGCCTGCAGGCGCTGATCGAGAAGCCGACCGGCGGTCCGGCCGCCAATGGCTGGAAGGCCGGCGGTTACGTTGAGAAAATGCCGAAAGACCCGTGGGGCAACCAGTACCAGTATCTTGCGCCAGGCATCAAGGGCGAGATCGACGTGTTCTCCTACGGCGCCGACGGCCAGCCAGGCGGCACCGGCGATGACGCCGATATTGGCTCCTGGGATAACTGATCCATCATCAATCCATCATCATTATGCGCGGCGAGCGTGGCTTCACGCTGATTGAACTGCTGGTCGTGATGGTCATCCTGGGCATCACGCTGGGACTGGTGTCGCTGAATGCGATGCCGGGCCAGAAGCAGGCCATGCAGCAGGACGCCAAGCGCATCGCGCTGTTGCTGCAACTGGCGCGCGATGAAGCCATCGTGCGCAACCGCCAGATCGCGTTTGAAGCGAGCGCCGACAATTACCGCTTCATGATCCGCAACGACAACAAGCAATGGGAGCAGGTGGTGCAGGACGACTTGCTGCGCGAGCGCGAATTCAAGAACGCACCGGTCACGCTGATGCTGGACCCGGCGCCGCCGTTACCCGAACCCACGCTGCGCATCATCTTCGGCCGCGAGCCGGTCGACAAACCCTTTGTGCTGACCATGACCGCCAGCGATGGCGGCAGCGTCGCCATCCGCGCCGACGGCATCGGCCACTTTACGGTGGACTGAGATGCGGCGCACGATTCAACGACCATTCAATCGCGGCTTCACCATGCTGGAAGTGCTGGTCGCGCTGATGATCGTGGCCACCGCGCTGATCGCATCGCTGCGCGCGGTCGGCAGCCTGACTTCCAACAGCGACGGCCTGCGCGCCAACATGATGTCGACCTGGTCGGCCGAGAACCGGCTGGTGCAAATGCGCCTGTCCAAGACCTTTCCGCCGGTCGGCAAGCAAACCTACGAATGCCCGCAGGGCGACCTGCAACTGATGTGCGAGGAAGAAGTCATCGCCAGCCCGAATCCGCGCTTCCGCCGGGTCGAGGTCAGCGTGTACGAGGCCGCGCATCCTGAGCGCCGCATCATCAAGCTGGTCCAACTGGTGCTGAATTCATGATCAAACATGCGCGCGGCTTTACGCTGATCGAACTGCTGCTGGCGATTTCCATCCTCGCTATCATCGCGGTGCTGGGCTGGCGCGGGCTCGATAGCATCGTCCGTTCGCGTGAAACGCTCACCGCCGGCATGGACCAGACGCGCGGCCTGCAACTGGCTTTCGCGCAGATGCAGAGCGATTGCGAGAACATCGCCGACACTACGTTGCTGCGCAGCCGCGCCTTCCTGCAGGCGGAAGACAACCGCATCACGCTGGTGCGCCTGGTGATGGCGGAGAACCAGCCGACGCGCTTGCAGGTGGTGTCCTATCGCGTGGTCGACGGCGTGTTGACGCGGCGCGAGTCGCTGGCCACGCGTGAGCTGACGCAGCTCGACAATCTGTGGCAGGCGGCGCTGGGCGATACCGATTCCAGCATGGCTGCGGTGGCGCTGCAATCGGGCGTGCAGGGGATGGCGATGCGCTTCTGGATGCCCAGCGTCAGCGGCTCGGCCGCCGGCTGGCGCCCGGCCGCCGGCGTGTCGACCGCCGGCAGCGGCAATCTGCCGACCGGACTGGAAGTCTCGCTGACGCAGCAGGGACAGGAGATCCCGCTGGTGAAGTCATTCCTGCTGGGGGCACTGTGAAGCTGAAGCGGCAACAAGGCGTGGCCGTGGTGACGGCGCTGTTGCTGACCACACTGGCGGTGACCATCGTCGCCAGCCTGTTCTGGCAGCAGCAGGTGCAGGTGCGCTCGATGGAGAACCAGCGCCTGCAACTGCAAACGCGCTGGATCGTGCGCGGCGCCCTGGACCTGAGCCGCTTGATCCTGAACCAGGACGTGAGCGACTCGCCCAATTACACGCAACTGAACGGGATCTGGGCCACGCCGCTGGAAGAAACGCGGCTGGATGATTACGTGGAGCGCGAGCGCCTGCAAGGCGAGAACTTCAACGCCACGCTGTCCGGCCGCATGGAGGATGCGCAGGGCCGCTTCAACCTGGCCAACCTGGCGGGCAGCCAGCAGACCAACGCCGACGAAGTGGAAGTGTTCGAGCGCCTGCTGTCCAACCTGCGCCTTGATTCCAGCCTGGCGCAAGCCACGGCGCAGCTGGTGAAGAATGCCACGCCGGCTGCCGCTACGCCGACTGCGCAGGCCACCACCACCAGCCAGCCTATCGGCCTGGTGCGGGTGGAGGATTTGCTGGCGGTGAGCGGCTTTACGCCGCAAGCCATTGAACAGCTACGCGACTATGTCATCATACTGCCGGTTGGCGGCAGCAAGCTCAATGTGAATACCGCGCCGGCCGAGCTGTTATCGGCGCTGGTGCCAGGCCTGTCGCTGTCGGATGCAGCGGCGATGGTCAGTGCGCGCAAAAAGGCGTGGTATCTCAATATCGGGGATTTCAGCGGGAAGCCGCAGGTGAGCGGCAAGCCGATCAAGGCCTTGTGGGATGTGCGCAGCGATTACTTCCTGGCCTATAGCCGGGTAAGGCTGGACCGCGCCACGCTCGACACACAGGCCTTGTTGTATCGGCCGGGAACCAAGCCACTCACCGAAGTGAAATGGATACGGGAATACTAGAACAGCGATGAACGAAAGCGAGATCCTTTGACGACATTATTTATTCGCTATCCGGCCAAGGCCAGCGTCGACAGCGGCGCGGCCCAGAGCTGCCCGTTCGCGCTGGTGGGCGACGGCGGCAACCTGCTGCAGCAAGGCGCCGCACCGCTGGGCAACCTGTCCGACATGGTGGCCTCCGCGCGCCGCGTGACGCTGCTGCTGGCCGCCGCCGACGTCACCCTGCTGCGCGTGAAAGCGCCGCCGCTGTCGGCCTCCAAACTCAAGGCCGCGCTGCCGGCGCTGGTCGAAGAGCAAGTGCTGGGCGACCCGGCCGACTGCGTGCTGGCCGCCACCGCTGAAGACAGCGAAGGCCTGCGCACCGTGGCCGTGGTGCAGCGCGCATGGCTGGAAGTGCTGGTCAAGGCGCTGCTGGCGCAAGGCGCGCACGCCGTGTCGGCGGTGCCGGCGCAACTGTGCCTGCCGTTCCAGCCGGGCGCCGTCTCGGCCGCGCTGCAGCCGGGCGACGCCGGTTTCGATCTGGTGCTGCGCCAGTCGCAGTTCGAAGGCCTGGGCATGACGCTGCCGGCGCAGCCGCAAACCGCGCTGCAGACGCTGCGTGCGCTGGCCGGCGACCAGCCGGTTACGCTGTATCTCAGTCAGTCGCAAATGGCGCAGTTCTCGCCACTGGCCGCCGAAGTACCGCACCTGACGCTGGAGCAGGAGCGCTGGGAGCACTGGGTGGCATCGTCGCGCAGCGCCGGCGTCGACCTGGTCCCCGCACTGGGCGCCAGTGGCGCCTCGTCGCGTGCGTGGCAGCGCTGGCGCTGGCCGTTGCGCATCGCCGTGCTGGCGCTGCTGGTCAACGTGGCGGGCATCAATATCGAATGGCTGCGCCTCAAAGGCGAAGCCAAGGTCGTGAACCAGTCGATGGTGCAAACCTTCAAGTCGGTCTATCCGAGAGAGCCGCTGATTACCGAGCCGCTGGCGCAAATGGGCCGCAACATCCGTCTCGCCCAGGCCAATAACGGCCAGGCCGGCGGCGACGAATTCGTCACCCTCGGCGCCGGCTTCGGCGAAGCGCTCGGCGTGCTGCCGCGCCGCGACATCATCGCCTCGCTGGAATACAAGGACCATGCGCTGGTGGTCAAGGTCAAGCCGAACACCGTGGATGCGGCGCAGGTCGCGCAACTGCGCTCGGCGCTGGCCGGCCGCAAGCTCGATATGCAGGAGCCGACGCCGGGTAGCTGGAAGATCGTGCCGGCCGCCGGAGGAAAATCATGAGCAAGCCAAATCCCATTCAAGAACTGCGCGCGCGCGCCGACGCCTTCTGGCAAGTGCGCACCGAGCAGGAACGCAAGCTGCTGCGCATCGGCGGCATCGTGGTCGGCCTCGGGCTGTTTTACGGCCTGCTGATCGATCCTGCGCTGACTGGCCGCGCGGCGCTGCATAAATCGCTGCCGCAGCTGCACCAGCAAGCCGCTGAAATGCAGGCGATGGCGCGCGAAGCACAGGCGCTGCAAAGCCAGAACACCATCGCCCCGACGCCGATGACGCGCGATAACCTGAACACCAGCCTGGCGGCGCGCGGCCTGAATCCGCAATCGCTCAACGTCACCGGCGAATACGCCAAGCTGCAATTCACCGGCGTGCAGTACGCCGGTGTGGTGGCGTGGCTGGATGCGATCCGCATCGAGAGCCGCATCGCCGTGGTGGACGCCAGCTTTACCGCGCAGGACGCGCCGGGCGTGGTCAACGCCAGCCTGACGCTGCGCCAGGGAGCCCGATGAGTCGCGCCGTGCTATGGTTGCTGACCGTGGTGCTGACCGTGGTCCTCACGCTGGCGGTGTTTTTCCCGGCTGCGTGGCTGGGTTCCATTGTCGAGCAGCGCACCGGCGGCCGTTTGACGCTGGGGGACGCGCAAGGTACGCTGTGGCGGGGTTCGGCCTTTATCGGCGGCGCGGCGGGCAATAACAGCCCGGTTACGCCGCTGCTGCCGGGGCGCTTCAGCTGGAAGATTTCGCCGCTGGCGCTGGTCGGCATGGTCGATATGCAGCTGGAGAATCCGGAAGCGCTGGCGCAGCCGGTGACCTTCCGTGGCGGCTGGTCGCATTGGCAACTGAGCCCGTCGGCGCTGCTGCTGCCGGCTGAAGGCCTGGCCGGTTTGGGCGCGCCGCTGAACACGATGGCGCCGAGCGGCACCATGCGCTTGTCGTGGACCGGCCTGGAACTGGTGCTGGCCAATCGCCAGCTCAGCGTCGAAGGCCGCACCACGCTGGAGATGACCGACATGGCCTCGCGCCTGTCGGCCATACGCCCGCTGGGCAGTTACGCAATGGCGCTGGACTGGCACGGCCAGCAGGCGCAGTTGACGCTCAGTTCCGTCAAAGGGCCGCTGCTGCTGAGCGGCCAGGGAAGTTTGAATAACGGCCGCCTGCAGTTTTCCGGGCAGGCCGAGGCAGCACAAGGATACGACGAGACGTTGGCCAATCTATTGAATTTGCTGGGCCAGCGCAAGCCAGGTAGTGACCGCAATGTCATCGCATTAGAGTTTCATTGAGATAAAGCCCGACCATGAAAAAACAGTCCGTTAGCAAATCCCTTCCTGCGCTGCGCCGCCTGAGCGCAGGTGCGATGCTGTGCTGCGCGATCAGCGCCGCGCCGACCGCCGCGCTGTTGCTGCCTGCACTGGCGCACGCCGCCGCAGATGACGCCGCGCTGAATTTCGTCGGCGCCGATATCGAGTCGGTGATCAAGGCAGTGGGCCACTACACCAACATCACCTTCGTGATCGACCCGCGCGTGAAAGGTACGCTGACCGTGGTGTCGGAAAAGCCGGTCACCAAGTCGCAGGCCTTCAGCCTGTTGACCTCCGCGCTGCGTCTGCAAGGCTACGCGGTGGTTAGCGGCGACGGCTACGCCAAGGTGGTGCCGGAAGCGGACGCGAAACTGCAGGCCGGGCCGACGCAGGTCGACGGCCCGCAGGCCAAGGGCGATCAGATCGTCAGCCAGATCTTCCGCCTGAATTACGAGTCGGCGGCCAATGTGGTGACGGTGCTGCGTCCTTTGATCTCGCCGAACAACACCATCAACGCCAACCCGGGCAACAACAGCGTGGTGGTCACCGACTACGCCGACAACGTCAAGCGCCTGGCCAAGATCGTCGCGGCGCTGGATGCGCCGGCGGTGGCGGATCTGGACGTCATTCCGGTGCGCTACGCCATCGCCAGCGACCTGGCGACCATGATGAACAAGCTGCTGGACAATGCAGGCGGCGCCGGCTCGGCCGACGCGGGCAAGACCACCGTGCTGGCCGACCCGCGCACCAATTCGCTGATCCTGCGCGCGCCGTCCGCCGCGCGCTCCAACCTGGCCAAGTCGCTGATCGCCAAGCTCGATCAGCCGACGCAGGAACTGGGCAATGTGCACGTGGTGTACCTGAAGAACGCCGAAGCGACCAAGCTGGCGCAGACGCTGCGCGCGGTGGTGTCGGGAGAAGTATCGCAGCAGAGCAGCGGCAGCGGCACCAGCTCGCAAGGCGGCAGCAATAACGGCGGGTTTGGCAGCAATACCAACAGTAACAGCAGCGGCAGTAACAGCATGTCCGGCAGCGGCAGCTCCGGCCCAAGCAATCCGCTGCTGAGTGGCTCCAGCAACAACCAGCAGCAGAACAGCGGCGGCGGCTCGGCCGGCTTCATCCAGGCTGACGCCAGCACCAACACCCTGATCATCACCGCGCCGGAATCGGTGTACCGCAATTTGCGCGCCGTGATCGACCAGCTGGACGTGCGCCGCGCGCAGGTCTACATCGAATCGCTGATCGTGGAAGTTACGTCCGACAAGGCCTCCGAATTCGGTGTGCAGTGGGTGGGTGCGACCGGCAACTCGAACAGCACTTACCGTATCGGCGGCCTGCAATCGTTCACCACCAGCGGCACCGACAGCTCGCTGGTGTCGATCTACGCCAACAACGGCAGCACCATTCCGAACAACGGCCTGTCGATCGGCGTCTTCAAGCAGATCGGCGGCGCGCTGGGACTGGGCGCGCTGGCGCACTCGCTGGAATCGGATGGCAACGCCAACATCCTGTCGACGCCGAACATGGTCACACTCGATAACGAACTGGCCACCATCCGCGTCGGCCAGAACGTGCCTATCCTGACCGGCCAGTACACTACTTCCTCCGGCACCAACAGCAATCCATTCCAGACCATCGACCGCAAGGACGTGGGCCTGACGCTGAAAGTGCGCCCGCAAATTTCGGAAGGCGGCACCATCAAGATGGCGATCTACCACGAGACGTCGAGCGTGGATAAATCGACCCTGACCGCTGCATCGGGCATCACGCTGAACAACCGCGTGATCGAGAACAACGTGATCGCCGACGACGGCCAGATCATCGTGCTGGGCGGCCTGATTGAGGACTCGGAAGGCGATGGCGTCGACAAAGTGCGCGGCCTGGGCGACATTCCGGTGCTGGGCAATCTGTTCAAGTCGCAGTCGCGCACCCGCAAGAAGACCAACCTGATGGTGTTCCTGCGCCCTGTGGTCATCCGCAGCAAGGAGCAGAGCACCAGCCTGGCCACCGACCGTTACGACTACATGCGCGGCCAGCAGGAAGCCATCAAGCCGCCTGAGAGCGTGCTGGTTCAGGATCTGGGCCAGCCGGTGCTGCCTAAGCTGCAGAACGGTGCGCCGGTCAGCGGCGGACCAGTGGCCGCGCCGGTGCCGCCTGCGCCGCTGACCCGTATTCCGGGCGCCGCCACCGATAACACCACCAAGCCGCAGCAGTGATATGACGAATCTGCTCCCCTACGCTTTCGCGCGCGACTTCGTGGTGCTGGCCCAGCACAGCGAAGACGCCGAGAACACGGTCGATGTGCTGATGTGCGGCGCCACCGCGCCGGCGGCCATCGCTGAAGTGTCGCGCCGTTTCGGCCGCATCCAGTTGAAGCACATGACGCGCGCCGACCTGGAAACCGCCATCGCCGCCGCCTACGCCAGCTCGGGCGGCAACGCTTCGATGGTGGCGGAAGAATTCGACGCCGATCTCGATCTGACCAAGCTGCTGCAGGACGTGCCGGCGATTGAAGACCTGCTGGAATCATCCGACGATGCACCGGTGATCCGCATGATCAACGCGCTGCTGACGCAAGCACTGCGCGACAGCGCATCCGATATCCACATCGAGCCGTTCGAGCAAACCTCGGTGGTGCGCTTCCGCGTCGACGGCACGTTGCGCGATATCGTCCGTCCGCGCAAGGCCATCCACGGTTCGCTGATCTCGCGTATCAAGATCATGGCGCAGCTGGATATCGCCGAGAAGCGCCTGCCGCAGGATGGCCGCATCACGCTGCGTATCGGCGGCAAGCCGGTGGACGTGCGTGTCTCCACGCTGCCGACCGGCCACGGTGAACGCGCGGTACTGCGTCTGCTGGACAAGGAAGCCGGCCGCCTCGACCTGAACCACCTCGGCATGAGCGAGACCATGCTGCCGAAGTTCGATGCGCTGATCAACCAGCCGCACGGCATCGTGCTGGTGACCGGTCCTACCGGCTCCGGCAAAACCACCACGCTCTACGCCGCGCTGTCGCTGCTGAACGCCACCACCACCAACATCATGACGGTGGAAGACCCGATCGAATACGACCTGCCGGGGGTGGGCCAGACCCAGGTCAACCCGCGCATCGACATGACCTTCGCCAAGGCCTTGCGCGCCATCCTGCGCCAGGACCCGGACGTGATCATGATCGGTGAGATTCGCGACCTGGAAACCGCGCAGATCGCGGTACAAGCCTCGCTGACCGGTCACCTGGTGCTGGCGACGCTGCACACCAACGACGCCGCCGCTGCGGTTACGCGCTTGCTGGACATGGGCATCGAACCGTTCCTGCTGTCGTCCACCTTGCTCGGCGTGCTGGCGCAGCGGCTGGTGCGCAAGCTGTGCCCAAGCTGCAAAACCTACGACGGCAAGTTGTGGCACGCGGTCGGCTGCGAGCATTGCGGCCACACCGGCTATCAGGGCCGGGTCGGCGTCTACGAATTTTTGGAGACCACGGAGCAGATCCGCGCGCAAATCCACAACCGCGCCTCGGAAGCGGAGATCAAAGCTGCAGCCATCGGCGACGGCATGCAGACCATGCGCGATGACGGCGAACGCTGGCTGGCCAGCGGCACCACCACGCAGGCGGAACTCATGCGCGTGACCAAGGACTAAGCGACTAACTATGCCCGCATTTCGTTACGAAGCCGTCGATGCCGGCGGCGCCACCAAGAAAGGCGTCCTGAATTCGGACAGCGCCCGCTCGGCGCGTTCCGAGCTGCGCGCGCAGGGACTGGTGCCGCTCAAGGTCGACCAGATCGCCGCGCAGGTGGATGCCTCCGGCGTCGCTAAAAGCCGTGGCGGCCTGGGCGAGCGTTTGAGCTCGACCGAACTGGCGCTGTTCACGCGCCAGCTGGCCAGTTTGCTGGAAGCCGGCCTGCCGCTGGAGCAGGCCTTTACCGCCTTGCTGGAACAGGCCGAGCGCCCGTACCTGCGCGACCTGATTGCCTCGGTGCGTTCGGAAGTCATCGGCGGCGATGCGCTGTCGGTGGTGCTGGGCCGCCATCCGCGCGACTTTGCTGAAATCTACCGCGCGCTGGTGGCGTCCGGTGAGCAGATCGGCCAGTTGTCGCGCGTGCTGTCGCGCCTTGCCGATTACATCGAACGCCGCAACGCGCTGGTGCAGAAGGTCCGGCTGGCCTTCACCTATCCGGCCATCGTGACGGTGGTGGCGTTCTCCATCGTGATCTTCCTGCTGACCTACGTGGTGCCGCAGATCGTCTCGGTGTTCGCCAACACCAAGCAAAAGCTGCCGTTCCTGACGGTGGTGATGCTGGCGGTGTCGGACTTCGTACGCAGCTACGGCATCGTGGTGGCGACTGCGCTGATCGGTGCCTGGTTCATGTGGCGGCGCGCCCTGCAGAACATCGTATTAAAGAGGCGCTGGCACACCTGGCTGCTGACCGCGCCGCTGTATGGCAAATTCGAGCGCAGCCTGAACACCGCGCGTTTCGCCAGCACGCTGGCGATCACCACCGGCTCCGGCGTGCCTATCCTGCGCGCGCTGGAAACCAGCCGCGATACCCTCAACAACGTCGCCATGCGCGAGCTGGTGGAAGAGGCCAGCGACGCCGTGCGCGAAGGCGTGAGCCTGGCGCGTGCGCTGTCGGCGCAGAAGCACTTCCCGCCGATGCTGGTGCACATGATCCGCGCCGGCGAAATCACCGGCGAGCTGCCGGCCATGCTGGACCGCGCCGCTGCCGCCCAGGAGGCCGATCTGGAACGGCGCACCCTGACCATCGCAGGCCTGCTGGAACCGGCGCTGATCCTGGCGATGGGCGTGGTGGTGCTGCTGATCGTGCTGGCGGTACTGATGCCTATTATCGAAATCAATCAGCTGGTACGCTGATCGTCAGGAATACAACAAGGACACCATGAAGCGTTTGCCCTTAATCGTTACTGTTCTCGCCGTGGTGCTGCTGTCGGCATCGCTGGCCTATTGGGGACTGCAGTTGTTCAAGCCGCAGCAGCGCGCGATTGCCGCGCCGCCGCCACCGCCGCCGATGGGCGTCAACCTCGACGCGGCCAAGGGCCTGTTCGGTGGACAGGTGAACGTGGCCGCAGTCAGCAACTACCAGCTGAAAGGCGTGGTCGCCGCGCGCGGCGAAGACAGCGCCGCCATCATCTCGGTCGACAACAAGCCGGCGGTGGCGCTGGCGGTCGGCAAGGAAGTGATGCCGGGCGTGGTGGTGAAAGAGGTGCACGCCAGGCATGTGATCCTGTCCGAGGGCGGCGTGATCAAGCGCGTGGACTTGCCGAGCGATGCCGGCGTGTCCAGCGGACCGGCCACGCTGCCGGGCCAGCTCGGCCCGATGCCGGCTTCCATGCCGCCGCCGGTGGTGCAGCCGGTGGTGCAGCCGGCGCCGCCGCCGGTGACAGCGACGCCGTCGCCATCGTTCCAGCAGACGCCCGGCCAGCCGCCGGTCATGCCGCAACAGAACGCGCAGACGGCGCCGCAACGCGTGCCTCCCATCCCCAGTAACGATCGTCAGTAGGCCAGACCATGACTTACCTCCGCAACCTGGCCGCAGCTTTATGCTGCGGCTTTTTCTTGTCCACCGCGCTGGCGCAGCAACAGCCTGACGCCACCTCGATCGCGCCCAATGCCGCCATCAAGCCGCGCCCGAAAGTGGCGCTGGTGCTGTCCGGCGGCGGCGCCCGTGGTTTCGCCCATATCGGCGTGTTGCGCGCCCTGCAGGAACTTCGCATCCCGGTCGATATCGTGGTCGGCACCAGCATGGGCAGCGTGGTGGGCGGCGCGTATGCGGCCGGCAGCTCGGTCGACCAGCTGGAACAGCTGGTGCGCCGCACCGACTGGAACGCCGTGGTGGCGGATCGTCCGCCGCGCGATGAACTGTTCTATCGCCGCCGCGACGAAGACTTGCTGCTGCCGTCGCGTATCGAATTCGGCGCGCACCTTGACGGCGTGTCGCTGCCACCGGCCGCCGCCGGCAACGAAGCGCTGGAACTGGCGCTGACCCGCGTGCTGCCGTCGGGCGCGCGCGACAAGCCGGCCAACCTGCTGCAGCTGCCGTTCCGCTCCGTCGCCTCCGATCTGGTGACCGGTGAACTGGTGGAGCTGACCGACACCCCGCTGTTCCTCGCCATGCGCGCCTCGCTGGCGGTGCCGGGCGTGTTTGCGCCGGTGCGGGTCAACCAGCGCTTGCTGGTCGATGGTGGCCTGGTGCGCAATCTGCCGGTGGACGTGGCGCGCGAGATGGGGGCGGACATCATCATCGCCGTCAACGTCGGCACCCCGCTGGCGCAGGAGAAGGAACTGGTGAGCGCGGTCAGCGTGGCGCAGCAGATGCTGCAAATCCTGACCGAGCAAAACGTCCAGCGCTCGCTGAAGGAACTGAAGCCTAACGACGTGCTGCTGCAACCGGACCTGGGCGGCATTGGCTTCCTCGACTTTGCGCGCCATGACCGCGCCATGAAAGAGGGCGAGGCGGCGGTGCGCGCCATGAGCGCCAAACTGGTGGGACTGGCGCTGCCGGAAGCGCAGTACGCGGCGTACGAATTGAAACGCTCGTCGGCGCCGCTGGCGATCGACCAGCCGGTGCGGCTGACCAAGCTGGAAATCGCACCGAGTGGCCGCATCAATCCAAAGGAGCTGGAAGTGCAGACCGGTTTGAAGCTGGGGCAGCAGGTGACCAGCGAGCAGGCCACGCTGGCGGGCAACCTGCTGTTCGGTCGCGGCGACCTGGCGCGTGTGGAAACCGAAGTGCGCGACGACGAGAACGGCCGCAGCGTGTTAATCAAACCAACCGAAGCCGATTGGGCGCACAGCCGCCTGCGCGTCGGCTTGGAATTGAACAGCGACTTTAGCGAGAACAGCGCCTTCCAGTTCAAGGCCATGCACGTGCTGTCCTCGCTCAACGACTGGGGCGCGGAGCTGCGCACCATCGCCAGCGTCGGCACCACGCGCTCCCTGGGCATGCAGTTCTGGCAGCCGCTGGGCGCAGGCTCGCAATGGTATGTGGCGCCGTCGCTGGAATACGCTTCCGGCGCCAGCGACATCTTCAACTCCACCGGCTTCCGCCAGGCGCGCTATGCCTACGACTACAGCGCTGCGGGGATGTCGGTGGGACGGCAATTGGGACGCTGGGGCGACCTGCGCTACACCGTGTCGCGCCAGGTCGGCAAAGTGCATCTGACGATACCGGAAGACCTGACCAAGCAGCACGTGTCGCAAACCGTGCAGGCCTTGAGCTTCAACGTCGATACGCTCGACAGCATCGCCTTCCCGACGCGCGGCACCTTGTTCAGCCTTGAGTGGCAGCGTGCGGTGGAGCTGCACAAGAACGAAGCGACGCCGGTGCCGGCGCGGCAGGAACTGAAGGGCATGGAAGCCTTCCACGCCGGGCGCTGGGCAGGCCACGTGTATGCCGAGTGGGCGCGCAGCCAGGGCGGTGCGACGGACAACAATCTGGGCGGCTTCCTGCGGCTGTCAGGCACCACGCCGGAATCGGTGGTGGGCAGCCGCACCGTGCTGGGACGGGTGGTGATGGCGCGCAGCATCGGCGCCATGCCGGCCGCGCTGGGCGGCGACGTGCGGCTCGGCTTCTCGCTGGAAGCGGGCGGCGCCTACAGCCCGAACGATCCGCTGCATTGGGGCTCGCTGAAGCAGGCCGCCAGCGGCTTCGTCGCGGTCGATACCCGCTTCGGCCCGCTGTACTTCGGCGCCGGCACCACCAAAGGCGGCAAAAGCAGCGCCTACCTGTTCCTCGGCCCTATCTGGTGAGCTTTTGATTCCGCGCCATACCGGATGATAGGCCTATGCCATAGTTTTTCGAGAATCACTACTCAGATTGAAAATCATGAGATTCTCGAAAAGCAAATGGCTGGCCTGCACATTATTTGTCGGTCTCATTCCCGTTTTAACCAGACTCGTCGCTTGGCTCATCGCCAATGCCGGTGTAATCAGCCCATGCTCAGCGCCTGACTTTATCGTATTTGGCTTAGTGCTTCACGTATCGATCATCAATGAGATCGAGCATTTGCCTGCACAGGATAAAGAATGGAAGACCTTACAAAACGGTGCGTCGTTTGTGTTTTTTTCGATATACAGTACTCTTTATGCATTAACACTTATTGCGGAAAGAAATGCCGCTCTGATTAATGCCACTGCCATGTTGGGCAGTTGCATCACATTTGCTAGCATTTCTTTATTGTTGGCTTCGTTGGTTTTTCGCCGCCTGTCACAAAGGAGGATGAAATGACTATTTTTATTTATGCGCTTACAGCGTTAGGTAGTATTTTCGGTCTGGGCGTGTGCATCTGGTCTTATCTCGATACGGAAAGAGTCATTCGTGAGGAGCAGGCTGCCGAAGAGGCAAATGATTAATCACTTTATTTAGGGCGGCGCAGGGCGGTGAAGGCGGCGAATTCCCAGGAGCGGAAGCCGATCAGCAACGTGAAGCCGTCGCGTTCTTGCGGCGTTAAACGGCGGTCGCCCTGGTGCAGGCGCGCCAGTTCGCCGGCCAGTTGCTGGATGCGGCCGACCAGTTCCTGCGCACTTGGCGCCGACAGGCGGGCCGGCAGGCACAGCAGCGTTTCGCCGGCGCCGTCGAAGCTGCCGCCGAAATAGTCGTCCACCACATGCTCGCGGAAGAATTGCTGCACCGGGCCGTCCGGCAGCCAGCGGAAGGCGTTGGAGACGCGCAGGCGGTAGCGGTTCAGCGGCTTCAGTTCGATCAATCCCAGCCGGTCCAGCTCGGCCAGCAGCATGATGCATTCCGGCTCGGTCAACTCGTAGGTTTCCAGCACCTGTTCCACGGTCCAGTGGCCGAGGCAGCTGATCGCCATCAGCAGCAGCCTGGGATTGGCCAGCAGCGATTTTTCCTGCGTCAGCGTGAGGCGGTCCGCTTGCGGCGTGGCGTCGGCCGCACCGCGCAGCACGTCTTCCATCGGCACCCCCGCCGCCTTGCAGATTTGCGCCAGCCGCGACAAGGACATGTCCTGTTGCCCGAACATGCGCTTGACGCTGGACTCGCTCATGGCGATCCGCTCGGCCAGCATTTTGTAGGTCACGCCGGCAGCCCGCATCTGGGTCCGCAGCACTTGCAGCAGCAATTCCGGTGAACTCATTTTGGCGTCTTGTTAAAAAGGTAAAGGTATCGTATCACGATACTCTCCGGCGTGGAATGCTGGCTTTGGAATAATTTGTTAGTACATCGGGGCGAAGTGGGCCACACTCGCTCCATCATGACTAACGGAGCAAAGATGAAAGCATTGTGTGCTGTGTTGATCGCCGCCGCTTGCGGCAGCGCGTTTGGCGAGGAACCGTCGCCGGCCTACGTGGGCATGGACGTGGGCACTCAGTTCAGCCACAACACCAGCCTGGTGCGTGCCTACGCCGGCTACAACGTCGGCAGCAACACGCTGTCTGGCCTGCCGCAAACGCATGCGGTGGAGTTGATGGTGTTCACGCTGGGGACCGAGACCAAGCTGCGCACTTTTGATGGCTTTGGCTACTACGGCGGGGATGCGGTGCGCGCCAGCGGCGTGGGCGTCAACTGGGCCACTGCGCTCAAGCTCGACGACAAGTGGTCGCTGACCAGCCGGCTGGGCGGCAATTTCGCCTGGGCCCGGACCAAGTACCGCTTTGACTACGATAACTATACCTACGCCCGTGGCGGCGTGACGGCCGGCGTGGGCGTGGCCTACAAGCTGAATCCGAACGTCTCGCTGACAGTCGATGTCAGCTACATGCCGATCCGCATCAACGCCTACGAAAAGAACACCAAGCCGACGCTGGGCACCGGCTTGCGTTACAACTTTTAACCTGAGAGCGGGCGCCACGACCGGCGCCCGCCGAAGGTTTTACAACACGTAGCGCGACAGGTCTTCGTTGACCGCCAGCGCATCCAGGCGTGCATTCACGTAGGCGGCATCGATCACGATGGTCTTGCCGCTTTCCTCGCTGGCCGTGAAGGACAGCTCTTCCAGCAGTTTCTCCATCACCGTGTACAGGCGGCGCGCGCCGATGTTCTCGGTGCGCTCGTTGACCGAGTAGGCGATTTCCGCCAGGCGGTTGATGCCTTCCGGCGCAAACTCGATCTTCACGTCTTCGGTCGACAGCAGGGCTTCATACTGCTTGGTCAGGCAGGCATCGGTGCTGGTCAGGATGCGCTCGAAATCGGCGATCGACAGCGACTCCAGTTCGACCCGGATCGGGAAGCGGCCCTGCAGCTCGGGGATCAGGTCCGACGGCTTGGCCAGATGGAAGGCGCCCGAGGCGATGAACAGGATGTGGTCGGTCTTGATCATGCCGTACTTGGTGTTGACGGTGGTGCCTTCCACCAGCGGCAGCAGGTCGCGCTGCACGCCAGCGCGCGACACATCGGCGCCGCCCACTTCCGAACGCGAGGCGATCTTGTCGATCTCGTCGAGGAACACGATGCCGTTCTGCTCGACGTTCTGGATCGCCTTCTGCTTCATCTCGTCTTCATTGACCAGCTTGGCGGCCTCTTCCTCGATCAGGAACTTCATGGCTTCCTTGATCTTGACCTTGCGCGCCTTCTTGCGCTGGCCGCCGATACCGGAGAACATCGACTTGATCTGCTCGGTCATTTCCTCCATGCCGGGCGGGGCCATGATTTCCATCTGCGGGCCGGCCTCGGCCAGCTCGATCTCGATGTCCTTGTCGTCCAGCTCGCCCTGGCGCAGGCGCTTGCGGAAGGTCTGGCGGGTGCTGTCGTCCTTCGGCGCTTCGGCGGCCGACTGGGTGAAGCCGAAATCGCGCGCTGGCGGCAGCAGGATGTCGAGCACGCGGTCTTCGGCCGCATCTTCGGCGCGGGTGCGCACCTTGGCCATCTCGGCCTGGCGGGTCTGCTTGACGCCGATATCGACCAGGTCGCGGATGATGGTGTCGACATCGCGGCCGACGTAGCCGACTTCGGTGAATTTGGTGGCTTCGATCTTGATGAACGGCGCGTCGGCCAGCTTGGCCAGGCGGCGCGCGATCTCGGTCTTGCCGACCCCGGTAGGGCCGATCATCAAAATATTTTTCGGCGTGATTTCATGGCGCAGCGGCTCTTCCACCTGCTGGCGCCGCCAGCGGTTGCGCAGCGCGATGGCAACCGCCTTCTTGGCCTTGCCCTGGCCCACCACGTGCTTGTCGAGTTCGCCGACGATTTCCTGCGGGGTCATATTCATGCTGGGTCCAGTGTCTCAATGATGTGGTTCAGATTGGTGTAGATGCACAGCTCCCCGGCGATGGTCAGCGATTTTTTGACCACTTCCGATGGCGACAGTTCCGTGTTTTCGACCAGCGCCTTGGCGGCCGATTGCGCGTAGGTGCCGCCCGAGCCGATGGCGCCCACGCCATCTTCCGGCTCCAGCACGTCGCCATTGCCGGTGATCACCAGCGTGGACTCGGCGTCGGCCACCAGCAGCATCGCTTCCAGGCGGCGCAGCACGCGGTCGGTGCGCCAGTCCTTGGCCAGCTCGACCGAGGCGCGCAGCAGATTGCCCTGGTGTTTTTCCAGCTTGCCCTCGAAGCGGTCGAGCAGGGTGAAGGCGTCGGCGGTGCCGCCGGCGAAGCCGACCAGCACCTTGCCCTGGTACACCTTGCGCACTTTGCGGGCCGTGCCCTTCATGACGATATTGCCCAGCGTTACCTGGCCGTCGCCGCCCAGCGCGACTTGCTTGCCGCGACGCACGCACAGGATGGTGGTGCCGTGAAATTGTTCCATAGTTACCTCAAAGTAATGATGCAGAGCCTCAAGACTGAAAAGTGGGGCCGGGAACTAAAAATGCAAGTCAGTACTTGTGGGGATAGATTCTTGCCAGGTTGGCATAGCCGAGCAGCCGCAGCAGCGCGGCGACCAGGTGGTTCACGTCGCGGAAGGCGATCTTGCGGCCTTCTGTGCCGGCAGCCAGTTCCTGCAATGCAGAGTGTAGCTGAATGGCGCAGGCGTAGTCGATGCGCATCAGGCGCGAGCAGTCGAACACCAGCGCCGGATACTGTTCAGCATACTGCTGGATGGCCGGCAGCAAAGGACCAAGTTGATGTTCTATGATCGGCGGCAACATGAAACGGTCGGGCGAGGCCGGTACGTGTTGCGCAGGCGCCATCGCCACCTTGTGCGGCGGTGTGAACGAGGGCGGCGAGACTTCGAAGGTCACGCAGTAGTCCATGCTGATCTGCTCGAATTCCTTCTCGCGGTTTTGCAGCTGCAACAGTTCCAGCAACAGCAGCCACACCGCTTCGCCCTCGTCACGGCGGCCGATGGCCAGGCTGGCGCGGATCTGGGCGGTGAGGGCGGCCGCGCCCACCAGGATCAGTTCACGCTGCTGCTGTTGCAGCTGGCGCAGGGTGTCGAGCAGCAGGGCGGCGCCGTCGGCGTTGACCGCCGCCACGCGGCTGAATTCCAGCCGCAGCACCGGGTTGTCGCCAGCCAGCGCGCGCAGGCGCTCCAGCTGCGGCGCGATATGCGGGCCCAGCACGCCGCTGAAGGATTCGGTTGGGGTCAGCCCGGCCCAGCCGGGCGAGGCGGCCGCCAGCGCGGCCGGCGCCTGCCACGGCGGCGGCGAAGTTTCAAAGGTGCTGGCGTAGTCGATCGACAGGTTGTCGAAGGCGTCTTGCTGGCCGCTGGCCTGGTACAGGTCGAACAGCATCCACCAGGCGCTGCGGTCGCCGCCGTGGCCGGCAGTGTCGGCCACGGCGGCGGTCAACATCTGCTGCGCCACGGCGGACTGGCCGTTGGCGTACAGGATAGCGATTTCCTCTACCGCCGGCGCGTTGTCGTCGACGGCGGCCAGCGGCAGCGCGTCGTCGGCCAGCAGCAGGGTGGTGGGCAGGTCGCCGAAGTCGTCATCGCCGGCCTCGCGCGGCGGGCGCGGCGGCCGCTGGCTGCCCCAGGCCGGCTCCGGCAGGTTGAAAATGTCGGCCGCCATCGCCGATTCAATGGCGTCGATCTTCATGGCCGTGGCGCGGGCGATCTCGCGCTGGCGCGCGGCCTGGCTCACGCGTTCCGCTTCGCTGTTGGCGGCCAGCCGCGCCTGCTCATCGTCGGTGAGCGGCGGCAGCGTGTCGGCCTTCTTGAAGAGTGAGAACAATCCCATAGCAGCGTAGTGTAGCCGTAAAAAAAGCACGCGGGGTGAGGCGCGTGCTTCTTGTGGGAGCGGCGGAATCAGTCGCCGTACAGCTTTTGCTTCAGTTCGCGGCGCTGCTGCGCTTCCAGCGACAGGGTGGCGGTCGGGCGCGCGATCAGGCGGGGAATGCCGATCGGCTCGCCGGTTTCTTCGCACCAGCCATAGTCGTTGTTGTCGATCGCCACGATCGATTGCTGCACCTTCTTCAGCAGCTTGCGCTCGCGGTCGCGGGTGCGCAGTTCCAGCGCATGCTCTTCTTCGATGGTGGCGCGGTCGGCCGGATCCGGCACCAGCACGGTTTCGCGCAGGTGTTCGGTGGTTTCGCCAGCGTTCTTGAGCAGCTCTTTTTCCAGGGATTGCAGCTTCGCCTTGAAGAAAGCCATCTGCGCAGGATTCATGTAATCCTTGTCGTCCATCTTCAGAATTTCTTCTTCGGTCAGGAGGCGCTCAGGGGCTGCGGGGGTCGATTTATTAGTTTTGGTCATAACTTCGCTTACCTTCGATACGACAGAGTTGGAACAGTAATCAGCCCGGATTTGTAAAACCCGGATAGTTTATACCAGACATTGTTCTAAACCGCTAATAAAGATGTCTTTGGGCAGATTTTTACCGATAAATACCATTTTGCTGCCAGGAACGTCGTTTTCTCCCCATTTGGCGCCGAGGTCGCTGCCCATGATCTGGTGCACGCCCTGGAACACCACCTTGCGGTCGGCGTCTTTCATGAACAATACGCCTTTGTAGCGCAGCATGCGAGGACCGTAGACATTGACCAGGCCGCCGAGGAACTCGTCCAGCTTGGCGGTGTCGAACGGACGGTTGCTTTTGAACACAAACGCCGCGATATCGTCGGTGTGGTGGCCGTGATGATGGTCGTGGTGATCGCAGTGCTCATCATGCTCGTGGTGGTGATGCTCATGGCCGCAGTGCTCGTCGTGCACATGGCCTTCCTCGTGGGTCTGGTCGGTCAGCAGGAAGTCCGGGTCCAGCTCGAGCTTGTCGTTGAGGTTGAAGCCCTTCAGGTCCAGTACTTCGCTGATCGGAGCGCGGCCGAAATCGGACTTGCTGATCGGCGCGCGCGGGTTGATGCGGCTCAGGCGGGCGGTCAGGGCGTCCAGTTCCTGCTCGCTGACCAGGTCGGTCTTGGACAGCAGCAGCTTGTCGGCGAAACCGACCTGGCGCTGGGCTTCCTCGTGCTGGTCCAGCTGCGCCATCGCGTGGCGGGCGTCCACCACCGTGACCACGGCGTCCAGCATATAGTGAGCGCCCACTTCCTCGTCGACGAAGAAGGTCTGCGCCACCGGGCCGGGATTGGCCAGGCCGGTAGTCTCGATCACCACGCGGTCGAACTGGATCTCGCCGGCTTCGCGCTTTTGCGCCAGGTTGCTGAGGGCCACGATCAGGTCGCCGCGCACGGTGCAGCAGATGCAGCCGTTGTTCATTTCCACGATCTGCTCGCCGGTGTCTTGCACCAGGATTTCGTTGTCGATGTTTTCCTGGCCGAATTCGTTTTCGATGACGGCAATGCGCATGCCATGCTCTTCCTGCAGGATGCGGTTGAGCAGCGTGGTCTTGCCGGCGCCGAGGAAGCCGGTGAGGATGGTGGTCGGAATCATAGCCATGTCGTTGTTTTCAAAATGCGTCAATGCAATCGGGCGATTATGCCGGAATTTTTGCCGCGCTAGCAATTCGCCTGATTGAGCAATATCAGTACGCGCTGCCCGGATTTACTTCAGTTTAGCGCGCGGATGGGCTTTGTCGTAGACCTCGGCCAGGTGCTGGAAGTCCAGCGCGGTGTAGACCTGGGTCGAGCTGATGCTGGCGTGGCCCAGCATTTCCTGCACCGCCCGCAAGTCGCCCGAGGATTGCAGCACGTGCGAGGCGAACGAGTGGCGCAGCATGTGCGGGTGGACGTGCACCGGCGCGCCGTGCGCCACGCCGTGGGTCTGCAGGCGCTGCTGGATCACGCGCGGCGAGACGCGGCTGCCGCGCGCGCTCAGGAACAGCGCGTTGCTGCCGTCGCTGGGCACCGGGCGCACCGCCAGCCAGGCCTGCAGCGCGTCGAGCGCGGCCTGGCCGACCGGCACCGTGCGGCGCTTGTTGCCCTTGCCGGTGACGATCACCTCACGGTTGCCGGCCTCCACCCAGCCCAGGCTGTCCTTGGCGGGCATGACGTCCAGCCCGGCCAGCTCGGACACCCGCAAGCCGCTGGAATACAACAGTTCGAACATGGCGCGGTTGCACAGCTCGGCCGGCTCGGGCGCGGCGCCGGCCACCGGGCGCGACGGCGCCACCAATTGCACCGCGTCGTCCACCGACAACGCGCGCGGCAGGGTCTTGGCGCGTTTCGGCGCGCGCACGCCTTGCACCGGGTTGGCTGCCAGTGGCGTGTGCTCGCCGAGCCAGTTGAAAAAGCCGCGCCAGCTGGACAGCTTGCGGGCGATCGAACGGGGATCGAGTTGCTGCGCGTGCAGCTTGGCGGTCAGGCGGCGGATGGCGTGCTGGTCGATGCGGGTCCACTCGACCGCGCCCGACAGCGTTGCCAACTCCTGCAAGTCGCGGGCGTAGGCGGCAACCGTGTGGGCGGACAGCTGCCGCACGCCGCGCAGGTGGGCCAGATAGGCGTCGATCCAGGCCAGCTTGCTGTCTGGAGCGTCGCTCATGGCGTCGGCCTCAGGCCAGCAGCCAGGCCAGCGCGGTGCTGGAGGTTTCGCCGATGTGGACCAGGAAGTCGGTCGCCATCAGCGAGGTGAAGCGGTTGGCGTCCTGCGAGCCCATGATCAGCAGGCCGAAGGCTTGCTTGTCGCCCTGCTTGCGCAGCGGGATGATGACGGTCGACACCACGGCAGCCGGATCGTCCAGCCAGCGCACCGCCTCGAAGTCCTTGTTGGCGCCGCAGTACGGGGCCAGCAGGCTGTTGGCGAAGATGCGCGCGTCGTCCGACACGCCTTTGACGAACCATTCGTCGCGGTAGTCCGGCGCGGTGCCCCAGATGCGCAGCGTGGCTTGCGGCACGTCGAACGCGCTTTTCAGGCCGCTGGTGACGGCGTGCGGCATCGAGCCCACGTCTTCCGATTGCAGCAGGATCTGGGTCCAGCGGTGGAACTTGTTGGCGATGGCTTCGTTTTCCGACGCCAGGCGCATCAGGTTGTGCATGCGCAGTTCCAGCGCCTTGTACTTGTCGCGCAGCACTTCCATCTGGCGTTCCTGCAGCGACACCGCGCGGCCGGCCAGCGGACTGGTCAGTTTGATTTCTCCCAGCAACTCGGCATGCTCTTCGAAGAAATGCGGATGATCGGTCAGGTATTGGGCGACGGCGTTGGAGTCCAGTGGGGAGGTCATTGAAGTACTTGGTAGGCTAGATTGAAGTGCAATTCTAAACGAAAAAAAACGGGCATGGTGTCCCATGCCCGTCATTCCGCCACGCACGTTCTTAGAAGTTGTGGTGGATACCGACGCTGTAGTAATTGAAGGTGGCTGCCGGGGTCAGCTTCTTGCGCACGCCGTCCACGTACAGGTAGGTGCGCGGCGACAGGTTGTAGTCGTAGCCGAGCGAGAACTGCTTGGTCTTGGCGATGGCCGCGCTGTTCAGCACATTGTCCGGGGTCTTCTGGCCGTAACCGGCACGCACCAGGCCTGCACCCACGGTGTAGTTGGCGCCCACCAGCCAGGCTTTGGTGATCGGGTTGATCGGCAAGCTGTAGTCCTGGTCCTGGCGCTGGTAGGAGCCCATCAGCTTGAGGTCGGGAATCGGTTTGAAGTAGGCGCCGACCGACCACAGCTTGGTGGCCACGGCATTGCGCTCATACGCGGCGTAGGCCGAGAACGGCCCCTGGCCCACGGTGGCGCTGACCGAGTACGGATTCACCGGCGCCATGCTGTTGGCCGGGAATTGCGGCGCGGCGGCCGTGCCGCGGCCGATGATGATCGGGTTGTTGTTGGCTTCCTTGGTGGCCACCGTGACGTTCAGCTGGAAGATGCCGCCGATCACCGGCGTGTTGTAGAACACGGCGTTGGAGAAGCGGTTCAACGAGTTGCCGGCCACGCTCATCGGGTCGGACGTGTAGCCGGCCACCTGCAGGTCGGTCTGGTAACCGGCCACCGCTGGCATGCCCGACCACGGTTCGTAGAAGGTGCTGGTTTCCTGGAAGGCGGTCAGGCCGCGACCCAGGCGGACGGTACCGAAGTCGCCCTGCAGGCCGACGCGGCTCTGGCCCTGGAACAGCGGACGCACGGTGCTTTCGATCACGCCGGTGTCCGGCTCGTAGCGGATTTCCAGCTGGAACAGGGCTTTCAGGCCGCTGCCCAGGTCTTCCACGCCGCGGAAGCCCAGTTTATTGTTGTCGCGTTTGCCGACGGCGGTGATGTCGGTATCCGTGCGCCGTGAAACACCCGCGTCCAGCGTGCCGTAGATCGTGACGGACGATTGAGCCTGGGCGACGGAAAACGCGCCCATGAGTGCCAGAGCCAACAAAGATTTCTTCATTTGTTATTCCTTTATAAGTGTAATTCACATCCCGCCACGGCGTGACCGCCGGTTGCTAAGAACCTTAATTCCTCGTCGGTTCAATTGCGCTGGAATGGTCGATTGTGATGGCTTGTTTTGGTCGAAAGCCGCAGAACCCCGGCTTCTTGTTGTATTTTTGAAACGCTTGTCACTCACGTCATTTCTCCCGTTTTCGGCCAGTTTTGCTTCTTCCGGGAATCAAAACAGCTCTAGCGTACAGGCGAGGGAGGGGGGCGCCGTTTGTGCCAGATCAAAGCGGCGCGCATATTGTCTATGGTGTGGCGTGGATGGCACGTTACACTGGAAGTCATAAAGGTCCGTACATAACACAGAGACGATGGCTAATCGAGAAGAGTTAGGGATCATCCGGGGCGCCCGCGCGGGAGACGCGGATTGCCAACTGGCGCTGGGCAAGTTGTACTTGTTCGGCGGCGCCGGCTTGCCGCTCAACGTCCCGACCGCCTTGCACTGGCTGTGCCGCGCCGCCCAACAGGGGCGCGACGAAGCCTGGCGCCTGATCGGTGGCCACATTCCCCACGAAATTGCCGTGCACCGCCTGCCCGAGGTGGTGGGCTGGTACCAACGCGCCGCCGAGGCCGGCATCGAGCCGGCCGGGCTGGTGCTGGAACAACTGCTGCAACAGTCGCAACAGCCGCAACAGCCGCCGCTGGCGCCTACGGCAGCGGTGCCGGCGGATCCGGTGCGCGCGCAGCGTGCCGCCGCGCCGCGCCGGCCAGCGTCCGCGTGGCGCGCCGACAACATCATCGCACCGGCCGAGCATGCGCGGCTGGACGCACTGTGGCAGCAGGATCCGGCGCTGTTCCTGGAGCAGGCGCGGCCGTTGCTGCGCCGTCTGCTGGCCGCCGCGCCGCCCGACGCCGAAGCGGCGCGCGGCGGCGACTGGTTGCCCAGCCCGCAGCAATTGCTGTTGCTGGCGCGCTGTGCCGAACTGCTGGCGCCATCGGATGCCGAACTGCAGCAGTGCCGCGAACTGGCGGCCTGGGGCGGTGATCGCAACGCCCAGCTGGCGTTGGGCCTGTGGTTTGCGCGCATGGATGGCGACGGCAAGCGCCAGAGCAGCGGCATCGCCGCCGTCAACTTCAAGCGCGCCATTCGCTGGCTGACGCTGGCCGGCGAGCAGGGGCTGGCGGAGGCCTGGTTCGCCTTGTCGCGCATCTATTTGAAACCGGAGTTTTCCCACCGCTGCGTGGCCGAGGCGCAAACCTATCTGGAACGGGCGGCGGAGATGGGCCATCGCGGCGCCCAGCTGGAATGCGGCATGTATGCGTGGCGCAACCGCCGCACCGACGAACACAGCGACGTGCGTGCTGCCTACTGGCTGCAAAAGGCCGCCGCCCAAGGCTGCGCGGAAGCGGAAGCGGCCCTGATGCGGGTGGTGGCCGCGCCCAAGGAAGCGAGCTGGATGACCAGCATCGTCACCTGCCTGACGCGGGAGTTATTGGAAAGCCAGCCCCTGCTGGCGGCGCGGCTGGAACTGGCTGCCTTGTTCGGCCTGAGCCGGGCGGAAGCGTTGCTGCTGGATGTGAAGGAGGCCGACCAGGGCCATTGCCTGGTGGTTGATATCCGCGCCAGCTACGGCCGCAGCAAGCGCCGCCTGGTGCTGCTGCGCACGGCGCGCGAGCGGCAGGCGCTGGACCGCATCGTGCGCCTGTTTGAGGCCATCGACAGCGGACCGGACGGGCTGGAAGGCAATTACCGCCAACGCCTGTACCGGCTCAAGACCTGGCTGCCGGACGTGCCGGATGTGCCGGACAGCCTGCTGGCTGCTTAAATCTCGATTTCGCCTTCAAACACGGTGACGGCCGGGCCGGTCAGGTAGACCGGCTGGCCTTCGCCATCCCACGCGATCGACAGCTGGCCGCCGCGCGCGTCGATGCGCACCGGGCTGTCCAGCAAGCCGCGCCGGATGCCGGCCACGGCCGCCGCGCAGGCGCCGGTGCCGCAAGCCAGGGTTTCGCCGACGCCGCGCTCGAACACGCGCAGTTTCACGTGCTGGCGGTTGACGATCTGCATGAAGCCAGCGTTGACGCGGTTCGGGAAGCGCACGTGATGCTCGATCAGCGGGCCGGTCAGCTCGACCGGCGCGGCGTCGACATCGTCCACCACCTGCACCGCGTGCGGATTACCCATCGACACTGCCGACACCAGCACGCTCTCGCGCGCGCCGCCCAGTTCCAGCACCAGCGGCCACAGCGTGTCGCGGCCCTGCTTTTCACCTTGCAAGCCTTCGGCGTCGAACGGCACGCGGCCCGGTTCGAGGATGGGCGCGCCCATGTCCACCGTGATGCTGCCGTCCGCTTCCAGGCGCGGCGCGATCACGCCGGCCTTGGTCTGCACGCTGATGCTGCGCTTGTCGGTCAGGCCTTTTTCGGCCACGAACTTCACGAACGCACGCGAACCGTTGCCGCACTGCTCGACCTCGCCGCCGTCGGCGTTGAAGATGCGGTAGCGGAAATCGCAGCCGGCTTCGCTTGGCTTCTCGACCAGCAGGATCTGGTCGGCGCCGACGCCGAAGCGGCGGTCGCCCAGCAGCTTCCACTGCGCTGGCGTGAAGTCGATGTGCTGGTTGACGCCGTCGATCACGACGAAGTCATTGCCGGCGCCGTGCATTTTGGTGAATTTCAGTTTCATGGGCGGTTTAGTGTTTGCTGTACAGCGAAGGCTCGCCATTCGGGCGCGTCTTGAAGCGTTTGTGGGTCCAGAAGTATTCGGCCGGCGCCTCACGGACGCGCTCTTCAATGAAGGCGTTCATGCGGCGGGTGGCGGCCACCATGTCCTCGCCCGGGTAATTGTCCCACACTGGGTAGAATTTCACACGCCAGCCACGGTAATTGGGCAGGAAAGTGGCGATCACCGGCATCACTTGCGCGCCGGTGGTGGCGGCGATGCGGGCGGTGGCGGTCAGGGTGGCGGCCTGGACGCCGAAGAAGGGCACGAACTCGGCATCCTTCTCGCCGAAGTCCATGTCCGGCAGCATGAAGTAGGGCAGCTTGTCGCGCAGCGCCCGCAGGATGGGCTTGATGCCGTCCTGGCGCGTGAACAATTTCACCGGTTTGAAGCGCGCGCGGCCGGCGCGCAGCACCTGGTCGAAGGCGGCGTTTTTCTGCGTCACGTACATCGAGGAGGCGCTGGCTTCCATCGCAATCGCGGCGCCGGCCACGTCGAGGCAAACGAAGTGCGGGCACAGCAGGATGGTCGGTTTTTCGGTCATCGCCGCCACCGGGATTTCACCGTCCGGGTCGATGGTGATCAGGCGCTTCAGGCGCGACTCCGGCGCCCACCACAACACCGCGCGCTCCCACACGCTGCGCGAGTACGACTGGAAGTGGCGGCGCGCTATATCGACGCGCTCGGCCTCGGTCAGTTCCGGCATGCACAGGCGCAGATTGGTCAGCGCAATGTGGCGGCGCGAACGCAGCAGTACAAACAACAAGCTGCCGACGGCGTCGCCGAAGCGGCCCAGCAGCGGTAGCGGCAGCCAGTGCAGCAGCCACATCAGTCCTAACATCAGTTTCATGCGTGATCCTCAGCCTTGGCCGCTGCTGGCGCTTCAATTCCGTTCGGCACCTTGTAGCGGTTATAGCTCCAGTAATATTGCGACGGACTGCGGACGATCAGGCGCTCCATCGCGTGATTGATGGCTTGCGCCTGGGCGGCACTGTCGCCGTCCAGCGTTCCGTCGAAGGGCACGAAGCGTACCACATAGCCGCGCCCGCCCGGCAGGCGTTCGGCGTAGGTGATGATGACGGTGGCGTCGCCGAGCTGGGCCAGTTTGGCCGGCAGCGTCATGGTGTAGGCGGCGCGGCCGAAGAAGGTGGCCCACACGCCTTCGCCTTCCTGCGGCACCTGGTCCGGCAGCACGCCGACCGGCTGGCCTTTCTTGAGGAACTTGGCCAGCATGCGCACGCCCGACATGGTGGCCGGCGCCAGCAGCAAATTCTTGCGCGCGCGCGCGCCTTCGATCAGCGGCTTGAGCGCCTCTTTTTTTGGCGGACGGTACATCACCATCAGCTCGGTGCGCAGGGCGATTTCCTGCGCCACGATTTCAAAGCAGCCCAAGTGTGGCGTCATGAACACAATGCCGCGCCCGGCGTCCAGCTCGGCCTGCACCAGTTCCCAGTTTTCCAGCGTGGCGTGGCGTGACACGCGGGCCGGATCGGCGCACCATATGAACGGCAGCTCGATGATGCTCTTGCCGGCTTCGGCGATGGCGGCGTTCAGGTGCTGCGCCACGCCGGCCTGGCGCATATTGTCGCGCATGCGGCGGCGGTAGGAGGGCGAGGCCCAGTACACAATCCAGCCCAGCGCGGCGCCGGCGGCGTGCAGGACAGGCAGGGGGAAAATCGACAGAAAACGGAAAAGCGCTACCAGCATGGGAAATCTCGATCTGTTTGTGAAGCAATTTTTTTTTAGAACGCGTAAAATACCACGTTAAGTAGTAGCCGCTGAGTTAATGACAACTTGCGAAGCGGGATATAAATGTCGCTAAAGCGTCGCAAGCCGTATGGTATGCGACCGTTTCAAACCATATATCAGGAGCTTGCGATGTCTAATGATTATCTTTTCACCTCTGAATCCGTCTCGGAAGGTCACCCAGACAAGGTAGCTGACCAGATTTCCGACGCTATTCTCGACGCGATTCTGGCCCAGGACCCGAAAGCCCGTGTTGCCGCTGAAACGCTGTGCAACACCGGTCTGGTGGTGCTGGCCGGTGAAATCACCACCCACGCCAACGTCGATTATATTCAAGTTGCGCGCGAAACCATCAAGCGCATCGGCTACGACAACACCGACTACGGTATCGACTACCGTGGTTGCGCCGTGCTGGTCGCTTACGACAAGCAGTCGCCGGACATCGCCCAGGGCGTGGACGAAGGCGCCGGTATCGATCTGGACCAGGGCGCCGGCGACCAGGGCCTGATGTTCGGCTACGCTTGCGACGAAACCGCCGAGCTGATGCCAGCCGCGATTCACTACGCGCACCGCCTGGTCGAGCGCCAGTCGCAGCTGCGCAAGGACGGCCGCCTGCCGTGGCTGCGTCCGGATGCCAAGTCGCAAGTTACCCTGCGCTACGTGAACGGCCGCCCGGTGGCGGTGGACACCGTGGTGCTGTCGACCCAGCACGCGCCGGAAATGCTGCACAAGCAGATCGAAGAAGCGGTCATCGAGGAAATCATCAAGCCGGTGCTGCCGAAGGAATGGCTGCAGGACACCAAGTACCTGGTCAACCCGACCGGCCGTTTCGTCATCGGCGGCCCGCAGGGCGACTGCGGCCTGACCGGCCGCAAGATCATCGTCGACACCTACGGCGGCGCCTCGCCGCACGGCGGCGGCGCATTCTCGGGCAAGGATCCATCCAAGGTCGACCGTTCGGCAGCCTACGCTGCACGCTACGTGGCCAAGAACGTGGTAGCGGCCGGCCTGGCGCGCCAGTGCCAGGTGCAGGTGTCGTACGCGATTGGCGTGGCACGTCCGATCAACATCACCGTGTACACCGAAGGCACCGGCGTGATCCCGGACGAGAAAATCGCCCAGCTGGTGCAGGAGCACTTCGACCTGCGTCCGAAAGGCATCGTGCAGATGCTGGACCTGCTGCGTCCGATCTACGCCAAGACCGCCGCCTACGGCCACTTCGGCCGCGAAGAGCCTGAGTTCAGCTGGGAGCGCACCGACAAGGCCGCCATCCTGCGCGCCGCCGCCGGCCTCAAGTAAGCCAGCGGCTACAACAAAAACGCCCTGCGGGGCGTTTTTTTTTGTTAAAATCCTCGCTCCGAGGAGCGCTGCGACGAATGTTCATTCGCCAGGCTCGGAGATCCCCAACCGCGCTCACGTTACTTTTTTCAACACATGAAAGGAGGGCGTGATGAACGCCGTACTCAAAACCGCTCAGGACTACCTGGTTGCCGATATCTCGCTGGCGCCGTGGGGTAACAAAGAAATCAAGATTGCCGAAACCGAAATGCCTGGCCTGATGGCCATCCGCGAAGAATTCGCGGCCGCGCAGCCGCTGAAAGGCGCGCGCATCACCGGTTCGCTGCACATGACCATCCAGACCGCCGTCCTGATCCAGACGCTGGAAGCGCTGGGCGCCGACGTGCGCTGGGCTTCGTGCAATATCTACTCGACCCAGGACCACGCCGCCGCCGCCATCGCCGCCAACGGCACCCCGGTGTTCGCGATCAAGGGCGAAACCCTGGACGAATACTGGGATTACACCCACCGCATCTTCGAATGGCCGAACGACGCCGCCGGCAATGCCGTGTACTCGAACATGATCCTGGACGACGGCGGCGACGCCACCCTGCTGCTGCACCTCGGCGCGCGCGCTGAAAAAGATATCTCGGTGCTGGCCAACCCAGGTTCGGAAGAAGAGATCTGCCTGTTCAACGCCATCAAGACCCACCTGGCCAAAGACCCATCGTGGTACTCCAAGCGCCTGCCGCACATCCTCGGCGTGACCGAAGAGACCACCACCGGCGTGCACCGCCTGTACCAGATGCACAAAGAAGGCAAGCTGGCCTTCCCGGCGATTAACGTCAACGACTCCGTCACCAAGTCCAAGTTCGACAACCTGTACGGCTGCCGCGAATCGCTGGTCGACGGCATCAAGCGCGCTACCGACGTCATGATCGCCGGTAAGATCGCCGTCATCGCCGGTTACGGTGACGTCGGCAAGGGCTCGGCCCAGGCGATGCGCGCCCTGTCGGCGCAAGTGTGGGTGACCGAGATCGATCCGATCTGCGCCCTGCAAGCGGCGATGGAAGGCTACCGCGTGGTGACGATGGACTACGCCGCAGAACACGGCGACATCTTCGTGACCTGCACCGGCAATTACCACATCCTGACCGAAGAGCACATGCTCAAGATGAAGGACCAGGCCATCGTCTGCAACATCGGCCACTTCGACAACGAGATCGACGTAGCGTCGCTGAAGAAGTACACCTGGGAGAACATCAAGCCGCAAGTGGATCACGTGATCTTCCCAAGCGGTAAGCGCATCATCCTGCTGGCTGAAGGCCGCCTGGTGAACCTGGGTTGCGGCACCGGCCACCCTTCGTACGTGATGTCGTCGTCGTTCGCCAACCAGACCATCGCCCAGATCGAACTGTACGCCAACACCGCCAAGTACCCGGTCGGCGTGTATGTGCTGCCTAAGCACCTGGACGAAAAAGTGGCGCGCCTGCAGCTGAAGAAACTGAACGCGCAACTGACCGTGCTGACCGAAGAGCAAGCAGCCTACATCGGCGTGACGCAAGAAGGTCCGTACAAGCCAGACCACTACCGTTATTAATCACCACTGAAGGCGGGGCCTCTTTGCGGGCCCCGCTTTTTTGCAGCGAGACTTCTTATGCGTTTGGTCCTTACCTGGTTAATCAATGCAGCTGCCTTGCTGGCAGTGCCTTACCTGATGCATTCCGTCGATGTCACAAGCATAGGCGCAGCCCTCGTCGCGGCTCTTGTACTGGGCCTGGTCAATACGCTGATACGTCCCGTCCTGCTCCTGCTGACCTTACCGGTGACGCTGGTGTCACTGGGCCTGTTCATCTTCATCGTCAACGGCTTCATGTTCTGGCTGGTGGCGCAATGGGTGGACGGCTTCCACGTCGACAGCTTCCTGTCGGCCGTCGGCGGCGCAATCCTGTACAGCGTGATTTCCTGGGCTTTGTCGACCTTACTTTTGAAGAACCCAGATGGACAATCCTAACTTCAGTATCGAATTCTTCCCGCCGAAGACGGCGGAGGGTGCGGAAAAGCTGCGCGTCACGCGCGCCAAACTGTCCGAACTCAAACCAAAATATTTTTCCGTGACTTTCGGCGCCGGCGGCACCACGCAGCGCGGCACGCTGGACACGGTGGTCGAGATCCTCAACGCCGGCGAAGACGCGGCGCCGCACCTGTCCTGCGTGGGCGGCACGCGCGAGTCGATCCGCGAAATCCTGACCGAATTCAAATCGCACAACATCAAGCGCATCGTCGCACTGCGCGGCGACCTGCCGAGCGGCTACGGCGCGGCCGGCGAGTTCCGTTATGCGAATGAGCTGGTGGAATTCATCCGCCAGGAGACCGGCGACTGGTTCCACATCGAAGTGGCGGCCTATCCGGAAGTGCACCCGCAAGCCAAGTCGCCGCAGGACGACCTGCTGGCGTTCGAGCGCAAGGTAAAAGCCGGCGCCAACTCGGCCATCACCCAGTACTTCTACAACGCCGACGCCTACTTCCAGTTCGTCGAGCAAACGCAGAAGCTGGGCATCAACGTGCCTATCGTGGCTGGCATCATGCCGATCACGAACTACACGCAGCTGATGCGCTTCTCCGACATGTGCGGCGCCGAGATTCCACGCTGGGTGCGACTGAAGCTGGCCAGCTTCGGCGACGACAGCGCATCGATCAAGGCCTTTGGCCTCGACGTGGTGACCGGCTTGTGCGAACGCCTGCTGCAAGGCGGCGCACCGGGCCTGCACTTCTACAGCATGAACCAGGCCGCAGCGACCACCGCGCTGTGGCAGCGCCTCGTTTAAACCTCTGTGATGATGCGGTCCAAAGCCACATCATGCCCACCGCTGTCGAACTGCACCTGCAAGCACTGGTAAGCAACGCCCAGTGTTTGCGGGCGCGGCTGGTGACGTACCAGCGTGCGGTCGTAGAAACCGCCGCCGTATCCCAGGCGATAGCCTTGCGCATTAAAACCTAAACACGGCACCAGCAGCGCCGGCGGATACGCCTCCTGCAAGCGCAAGTCGGCCGGCACAGCCACGCCCATCGCATCCTTCACCATCGCTTCGCCGATGCGCCACTCGGCAAACTCCAGCGCCGCATCCTTTTGCACCACCACCGGCAGCAGCAGGCGCGCGCCGAGATGCGCCAGTTCCCCATATGCCGCATGCAAGTCCGGCTCGTCGCGCAGCGGCCAGTAGACGCCCAGCGCCGCCGGCTGTGCAGCCTTCCACCACGCCACCACCTGCGCGCCGATCGCCCGGTCCCACGCCGCTCGCGTGGCGCTGTCGATAGCGCGCCGCGCGGCCAGCAACTGCTTCCTTAAATCCGCCTTGCGGGCTGGTGATTCGGCGTCGCTGCGTGGTATTCTAGACATGCTGGTCATAATTGATTCAAGTCTTAAGAGAGTTGCACATTGATTTCTGCTTCGAAATGGATAGCCGGCGCCCTCGTCGTAGCCTTTACCTCGTTTGCCCACGCCGACGACGCTGATAGCCGCAGGGAAGACGACTCCTTCCTGCTGCTGCGCGACGCTGTACGCCAGGACGATGCGTCCAAAGCGGAGTTCTACGCCGCGCGCCTGAACAACTACTCCATTCCATCCTACGTTGATTATTATCGGCTGAAATCCCGCCTGAAGGATGCCTCGTCGTCCGAAATCCGCGATTTCTTCAAGCGCTACGAAGGCCAGGCCATTGTCGACCGCCTGCGCAACGACTGGCTGCTGGAACTGGGCCGTAAGCGCGACTGGGCCACTTTCGACGAGCAGTATCCGCTGTTCATCCTCAACGACGACACCCAGGTCAAATGCTACGCGCTGACCTCGCGCGCCCTGAAAGGCCAGAAGGTCGCGGACGAGGCACGCGCCTTGCTGACCGCACCGAATGGCTACGGCCAGCCGTGCGCCGACCTGATCGCCACGCTATACCAGAACAACCAGTTCAACACCGAAGACTTGTACGCGCAACTGCGCCTGTCCGGCGAGTACAACGCCACCGGCCAGGCGCGCCGCATCGTCGCGCTGCTGGACGGTCCGGAAAAGAAAGCCGTGCAAGCGGTTGATTTGCCGACCGTCGCTGTCGCCAAGGGCATGGGCGCGAGCAAGGTCGAACATCAGATCTACATTGTCGCCTTGGGCCGCCTGGCCAAGACCAGCATCAAGCTGGCGACGCTGGCGCTGAACAAGGCCACACCGAAAATGACGGCGCATGAGCAGCAGCAGGCTTGGGCGGCGATTGCACTGGCGTCGTCCTACACGCTGGCGCCGGAAACCACCGACTACTGGAAGCGTTCCAACGGCGCGCCGTTGTCGATCGACCAGGCGCAATGGAAGGCGCGCATCGCGCTGCGCAACGGCGACTGGAAAACGGTGGAGAGCACCATCCGCGCCATGCCGCCGTCGCTGCGCAGCGAGCCGACGTGGATCTATTGGCTGGGCCGTTCGTTGATGGGGCGCGACGGCGTCACCAGCCAGCCGAGCGGCGAAGCGCTGCAGCTGTTCCGCAGCATTTCTGATCAATCGAATTATTACGGCCAGCTGGCGCTGGAAGAAACCGGCAAGCTGGTGACCATCCCGCCCGCCGGCGCGCCGCTCTCACAAGCGGAAATCGCGCCAATGGCGGCCAACCCGAACTTCCAGCGTGCGCTGAAGTTCTTCAGCATGCGCCTGCGCTTCGAAGGCACGCGCGAGTGGAACTGGGGCTTGCGCGGCCTGAACGAACGCGAACACCTGGCCGCCGCCGAATTCGCGCGCCAGAACAATATCCTCGACCGCATGGTCAACACCTCGGAGCGCACCCGCATCCAGGTCGACTACACGCAGCGCTTCCCGTCGCCGCACAACGACGTGATGCATCCCGCCACGCAAACGCTGGGTCTCGACAAGGCCTGGGTGTACGGCCTGATACGGCAGGAATCGCGCTTCATCATGGACGCGCAATCGCACGCCGGCGCTTCGGGCCTGATGCAGGTGATGCCGTCCACCGGCCGCTGGATCGCCAAGAAAATCGGCCTGGCCGACTTCGCGCAGGATATGCTGAGCGACGTGCGCACCAACATCCTGCTCGGCACCAACTACCTCAACATGGTGCTGGGGAATATGGATGGCTCGCAGGTGCTGGCCACCGCCGCTTACAACGCCGGGCCGGGACGCCTGCGCACCTGGCGCGCCACGCTGACCAAGCCGATGGACAGCACCGTGTTCATCGAATCGATTCCGTACGTCGAGACGCGCACCTACGTCAAGAACGTGATGTCGAATGCCGCTTACTACGCCGCGCTGTTTGAAGGGCGGCCGCAATCGCTGAAGGCGCGCCTCGGCAGCGTCGCACCGAAAGGCTATACCGAACAGGAAGAGCAGGAAACCAGCTTCGTTCCGCGCTGATCCCTTTTACAGGATACGTACCATCATGCAGACTACCCAACTTGATCCAAGCCTGTCGCAAACCCTGGCCGCCGCACGCTCGCCCGGCCTGACCCTCGTTATCGGCAACAAGAACTACTCGTCGTGGTCCATGCGCCCGTGGGTGGCGATGACCGCCTTCGGCATCCCGTTCCAGGAAGTGCGCGTGCTGCTGGATCAGGACGACACCGCCAACCGCATTTGCAGCTACTCGGCCTCGGGCCGTGTGCCGGTGCTGCTGGCCGGCGAAGAGATGACCATCTGGGACAGCCTGGCGATTTGCGAATACCTCGCCGAGCAGTTCCCCGAACTGCACCTGTGGCCGCAGGACGTGGCGGCACGCGCGATGGCGCGTTCGGTATGCGCCGAGATGCACGCCGGCTTCAGCGACTTGCGCAACTCGATGTCGATGAACATCCGGGCCAGCTATCCGGGCAAGGGCCGCACGCCGGGCACGCAAGCCGACATCGGCCGCATCAGCGAAATCTGGGAAGAGTGCCTGTCGCGCTTCGGCCATCACCAATTCCTGTTTGGCGAGTTCTCGATTGCCGATGCCTACTACGCGCCGGTGGTGTGTCGCTTCCGCACCTACGGCGTGGCGTTGGCGCCGGCACTGGACGCCTACTGCCAGCGCGTGCTGGCCCATCCCGCCGTGGTGCGCTGGGTCAACGAAGCCTTGGCCGAGACCGAGACGGCGCCCAAGCACGACGCGGAAATGCCGGACTAAGACCATGCAGATTTACGTAGTAGGCGGCGCAGTCCGCGATGCGCTGCTTGGCCTGCCGGTCAAGGACCACGACCACGTGGTGGTCGGTGCCACGCCCGATGAGATGATCGCCAAGGGCTTCCGCCCGGTCGGCAAGGACTTTCCGGTGTTCCTGCATCCGAAGACGCAGGAAGAATACGCACTGGCCCGCACCGAGCGCAAGACCGCGCCCGGCTACAAGGGCTTCGTGTTTCACACCTCGCCTGACGTCACGCTGGAAGATGATTTGATCCGGCGCGACCTCACCATCAACGCCATCGCGCGCGCCGACGACGGCACGCTGACTGACCCATACGGCGGCCAGCGCGATCTTGAGCAGCGCATCTTCCGCCATGTCTCGGAAGCCTTCGCGGAAGATCCGGTACGCATCCTGCGCATCGCGCGTTTTGCCGCGCGCTTCAGCGACTTCCGCGTCGTGCCTGAAACCAATGCGCTGATGAAGCAGATGGTGGAGCAGGGCGAAGTCGATGCGCTGGTGCCGGAGCGTGTGTGGCAGGAACTGTCGCGTGGATTGATGGAACATAAGCCGTCACGCATGCTGGAAGTGCTGCGCGACTGCGGCGCACTGGCGCGCATCCTGCCGGAGCTGGACGCGTTGTGGGGCGTGCCGCAGCCGGAGAAATGGCATCCCGAAATCGACACCGGCATCCACGTGCTGCAAGTGATCGACTGCGCGGCACAACTGGACCGCGACCTGCCAACCCGCTTCGCCTGCTTGATGCACGACCTGGGCAAGGCCGCCACGCCGCCGGAAAACTGGCCCGCGCACCACGGCCATGAAGGCCTTGGCGTCAAGCTGGTGGAGCAGGTGAGCAAGCGCCTCAAAGTCCCGACCGAATGCCGCGACCTGGCCGTGATGACGACGCGGGAGCATGGCAACGTGGGCCGCGCGTTGCAACTGCGCGCCAACACCATCGTCACCTTGTTTGAGCGCTGCGACGCCTTCCGCAAACCGGCGCGCTTCACGCAAATGCTGCTGGCGACCGAGTGCGATTCGAAAGGACGCATCGGCCCGAATGCCAGCTACGCTGATTCGCCGTTCCCGCAGCTCGCGCATCTTGAAAACGCACTGGCTGCAGCACGCGGCGTCAACGCCGGCGAAATCGCTGCATCGTGCGTCGACAATCCACAACGCATCCCTGAGCGCGTACATGCCGCGCGCGTACGCGCCGTCAAGGCAGTGTTGAAGGAAGAAGAGGACGCGGAATGAGCCGGCTGGTGCTGGTGAAGGAGTTGCGCGAGCGCGACCGGCGCCGCATGCTCAAGCACTTCCTCGATCTGGAAGACAGTGATCGCCTGCTGCGCTTCGGCACCGTGCTGCCGGACGAGCAGGTGAGCAACTACGTCAACCGCATCGACTTCTCGCGCGACATGGTGTTCGGCGTGTACAACCGGTTCTTCAAACTGGTAGCGGTGGGCCACCTGGCGTTTGCGCCGCGCGATGAAAAAAACAGCGTCACCGAGAAGGAGCGGGTGGCCGAATTCGGCGTCTCGGTCAGCAAGACTGCGCGCGGGCTGGGTGTGGGATCGAAGCTGTTCGAGCGCGCCGCCATCTCCTGCCGCAACAACGACGTGGACACGCTGTACATGCACTGTCTGTCGTCCAACAAGACCATGATGCACATCGCGAAAAAGGCCGGCATGGAAATCCACCGCGACTACGGCGAGGCCGATGCCTACCTCAAGCTGCCGCCAGCCAATCCGGCCAGCGTGCTGCAAGAAGCGCTGGACGAACAGTTCGCGGTACTGGACTACACCTACAAAGCCAACAAGCGCATCGCCAGCAAATGGCTGGGCCGCCTGTTCGGCAAAAAATAATCAGACCAGCGGCAGCGCCGTGGTGTCCTTGACGCGCTGCAGGGCGAACGAGGATTTCACGTCCAGCACCGCCGGGTGGCGCAGCAGCGTCGCCATCATGAAGCGCGAGAAGTGCTCCATGTCTTCCACGTGCACGCGCAGCAGGTAGTCCATTTCGCCGGTCATCGCGTAGCAGGCCACCACTTCCGGCCACTGCGACACCGACTCCGCAAAGTCGGCTCGCGGCGACGGCTGGGTGTTCTGCGCGCCCAGCACGCGCGCGGTGCTGTGCGCCGACGCTTCGTTGTGCTTTTCCAGCCGTACGTTCACATAGGCCAGCAGGCCCAGGCCGATCTTGTCCGGGTCCAGCAGCGCCACGTATTGGCGAATCACGCCGGCTTCTTCCAGCCGCTTGATGCGGCGCAGGCAGGGCGACGGCGACAGCGCGACCTGCTCGGCCACGTCCTGATTCGACAGCCGGCCGTCGGCCTGCAAGATGGACAGAATCTTACGATCGGTTTTATCCAGCGCGATCTTGGTCATAAATACCTCGGGAATTCGGTGTTGAGGGCAATATTATTGCTCAAATCGCGCGCACGGTCGAATTGTTTGCAATTTTATGCCGTCCACGCAGGTCTATACTGGGCGCTACTGGTAGCAAAGCGCTTAGACCGAGCACCGGGCCGAATATTTGGAGACAATATGAATGCACCTCACAAGGGTACGCAGCTAGACATCGCCGTCGATCCCGACACCATCACCCTCGACGATAAATGGACCCTGGAGCGCGGCCGCGCCTTCATGACCGGCACCCAGGCGCTGATCCGCCTGCCGATGATGCAGCGCGAGCGTGACCTCAAGGCAGGCCTGAACACCGCAGGCTACATCACCGGCTATCGCGGTTCGCCTGTCACCAGCGTCGACATGACCGCGATGAAGGCCAAGAAGTACCTCGACGAACACCACGTCAAATTCCATCCCGGGATGAACGAGGACCTGGCCGCGACGGCCGTGTGGGGCACGCAGCAAACCAATCTGTTCAAGGACGCCAAGTACGACGGCGTGTTCTCCATGTGGTACGGCAAAGGCCCCGGCGTGGACCGCTGCGGCGACGTCTTCAAGCACGCCAACAACGCTGGGTCGGCCAAGCACGGCGGCGTGCTGGTATTGGCCGGCGACGACCACGCGGCCAAGTCGTCCTCCACCGCGCACCAGTCGGACCACATCCTGAACGCTTGCGGCATTCCGGTGCTGTACCCATCGTCGGTGCAGGAGTACATCGACTACGGCCTGCATGCCTGGGCCATGAGCCGCTACACCGGACTGTGGGTGTCGATGAAGTGCGTGACCGACATCATCGAATCGGGCGCGGTGGTGGACTTCGATCCGGACCGCGTGCAGATCGAACTGCCGACCGACTTCGAACTGCCGGAAGGCGGCCTGAATATCCGCTGGCCGGACACGGTGCTGGACATGGAAGTGCGCATGAACAGCTACAAGTGGTACGCCGCACTGGCCTACTGCCGCGCCAATAAGCTGAACAAGATTATCTGGGATTCGCCGAAGCCGAAGATCGGCATCATCACCGCCGGCAAATCGTATCTCGATACGCGCCAGGCGCTGGCCGACCTGGGCATCGACGAACAGGCCGCCGCCGATATCGGCATCCGCCTGTACAAGATCGGCATGACCTGGCCGCTGGAAGCGGACGGCGTGCACGAATTCGCCAAGGGCCTCGACGAAATCCTGGTGGTGGAAGAGAAGCGCCAGATCCTTGAATACGCGCTGAAGGAAGAGCTGTACAACCTGCCGGACGGCGAGCGTCCACGCGTGGTCGGCAAGTTCGACGACACCGGCGAATGGAGCAACAAGGGCAAGACCGGCCACGGCGACTGGCTGCTACCGGCGACCTATGAACTGAATCCGGCGCAGATCGCGCGCGCCATCGCCTCGCGTATTGCGCACTACTGCGACGGCCATCCTGTCGCCAAGCGCGTGCAGGAGCGCGTCGCCTATCTGGAAGCGAAGGAAGCGGCGCTGAAGACGCTGCCGTCCAAGCCGAATCCGCAGACCGACCGCACGCCGTTCTTCTGCTCCGGCTGTCCGCACAACTCGTCGACCAAAGTGCCTGAAGGTTCGCGCGCGCTGGCCGGCATCGGCTGCCACTACATGGTGCTGTGGATGGACCGCGAGACCTCCACCTTCACCCACATGGGCGCGGAAGGTGTGACGTGGGTGGGGCAGGCGCCGTTCACCAACGAGAAGCACGTGTTCACCAATCTGGGCGACGGCACTTACTTCCACTCGGGGATCCTGGCGATCCGCGCCGCCGTGGCGGCCAAGGTCAACATCACCTACAAGATCCTGTTCAATGACGCGGTGGCCATGACCGGCGGCCAGCAGTTCGATGGTCCGCTCGATCCGGGCATGATCTCGCGCCAGATCGCGGCGGAGGGCGTGACGCCGATTATCGTGGTGACCGACGAACCGGATAAATATCCAGCCGATTACAACTGGGCGCCGGGCGTCACCGTGCGCCATCGCAGCGAATTGATGGACGTGCAGCGCGAACTGCGCGACAAGCCGGGCGTGTCGGCCATGATTTACGACCAGACCTGTGCCTCCGAAAAACGCCGCCGCCGGAAACGCAATGAATACCCGGATCCAGCCAAGCGCGCCGTGATCAACGAAGCCGTGTGCGAAGGCTGCGGCGACTGCTCGGTGCAGTCCAACTGCCTGTCGGTGGAGCCGCTGGAGACGGAACTGGGACGCAAGCGCCAGATCAACCAGTCCTCCTGCAACAAGGACTTCTCCTGCACCACCGGTTTCTGCCCGAGCTTTGTGACGGTGGAAGGCGGCGCGCTGAAGAAACCGAAGAAGGCCGCCGTGGGCGATGCGCCTATGCCGGCCTTGCCGACGCCGACGCTGCCATCGACCGCGCAGCCGTACGGCATCCTGATCACCGGCATCGGCGGCACCGGCGTGGTGACCGTCGGCCAGATCCTGGCGATGGCGGCGCACGTCGAGAACAAAGGCGCCATCGTGCTGGACATGAGCGGCCTGGCGCAAAAGGGCGGCCCTGTCATGTCGCACGTGCGCCTGGCTGACAAACAAGCCGATTTGCACTCGACCCGCGTCGGCACTGGCAGCGCTGATCTGGTGGTAGGCTGCGACCTGATCGTCACCGCCTCGCGCGACGCCTTGTCGCGCATGGGCGAAGGCCGTACGCATGCGATGATCAACTCGACCGGTTCCTCGACCGCAGCCTTCGTGAAAAACCCGGACTGGCAGTTCCCGGACGCCGGCTCGCGCGGTGAAATCATCCGCGCCTGCGGCAACGACAACGTCTCCTTCGTCGATGCCGGGCAGATCGCCACCGCGCTGATGGGCGACTCCATCGCCACCAATATGTTCATGCTGGGCTACGCCTTCCAGAAAGGCCACGTGCCGCTGACGGAAGCGTCGTTGATCAAGGCGATTGAACTGAACGGCGTCTCGGTCGCCTTCAACAAGGCCGCCTTCAACTGGGGCCGTACGGCGGCGCACGATCTGGGTTCGGTAACCAAGCTGACCACCCCGGCGAAAGTGATCGAGTTCAAACGCATCCAGACGCTGGATGACCTGATCGCCAAGCGCGTGGACCTGCTGACCGCATACCAGGACGCGAATTATGCTAAACAGTATAAATCGTTTGTCGAACAAGTCCGCGCTGAAGAGGCCAAGCTGGGCAAGAGCACCCGCCTGAGCGAAGCTGTGGCGCGCTACTTCTACAAGCTGATGGCCTACAAGGACGAATACGAAGTCGCACGCTTGTACAGCGACGGCGCCTTCCGGCAAAAAATCGCCGGCATGTTCGACGGCGACATCAAGCTGAAATTCCACCTCGCGCCACCGCTGCTGGCCAAGCACGACTCGCAGGGACGACTGGTCAAGAAGGAATACGGCCCGTGGATGCTGAAAGCCTTCGGCGTGCTGGCCAAATTCAAAGGCCTGCGCGGCACCGCGCTGGACGTCTTCGGCTACACCGAAGAGCGCAAGATGGAACGTGCGCTGATCGGCGAATACCGCCAGACCATCAGCAGCCTGCTGCCGAAGCTGACGGCGGACAACCTGCCGCAAGCGGTGGCCATCGCCAGCATTCCGGAAGACATCCGCGGCTACGGCCACGTGAAGGAGCGCCACCTGAAAGCGGCCAAGCAGAAGGAGGCCGCCCTGCTGGCCGTCTTCGGCAAGCCCGCCGAAGCTACCGCTCCGCACGCTGCTTAAAATTTTGCTATTCTTGACCGAGCCGGGGGTAATCCCCGGCTTTTTTATCATGCACCCAAATAGTGCATAACTGAATAAGCTAGTAACAAAACATTCGTTCAGTATTGTGGTCGTACTTGTTAAGGTGGCAGCCTTTTACAAATCTGGACCACTTCAATGACAATAAAATTCAAATTGAACCCGCTGGCGGCAGGCGCTATCGCGCTGCTGTGCGGCGTGGCCGGCCCTACCCAGGTGCTGGCGCAGGATGCTGTGGCGGCTACCACGCCGCCGGCTGTCGTGATCACCGGTTCGCGTATTCCGCGCGCCGGTACGGAAGGCCCGTCGGCCGTCACCGTCATTACCGCCGACGACATCACCAAGCAGGGCTACCGCAACGTCTTCGACGCCCTGACCAACCAGACCCAGAACAGCGGCTTCGTGCAGGGCGCCGACTACGGCAATACCTTCACGCCGTCCGCCAATGCCATCAGCCTGCGCGGCCTCGGCCCGAATCACACGCTGGTGCTGCTGAACGGCCGCCGCATGGCCGATTTCCCGATCGCCTATGACGGCACGGTCAATTTCACCAACCTGGCCAATATTCCATCGAGCGTGGTGGAGCGCATTGAAATCCTGAGCGGCGGCGCCTCGGCCGTCTACGGCTCGGACGCGGTGGCCGGCGTGGTCAACATCATCCTGAAGAAGAAGGCGGATGGCTACGACATCAACCTGAAGGCCGGCGGCACCTCGCGCGGCGGCGCTGGCGACCAGCGCCTGCAGTTCACCGGTGGTAAGAGCTTCGACAAGCTGAATACGCTGTTTAGCGTCGAACTGCTGGAACGCGATCCGCTGTGGAGCGCCGACCGCGATTTCATGGCCGCGAAAACCGGCGTGGCGCCGACCTCGGTCCTTGGCCGCAAGAACGTCAGCACCGGCAAGTATGTCGACCTGGGCGACACCTGCTCGGCGATCGGCGATATGTTCGGCGGCAGCACGGTGAAGTACACGGCCAAGGCAGGCAGCTACTGCGCCAGCCCGAAAGTCGGCCCAACCTACTGGACCACGCAGACCAAGAACAGCAGCCAGAACGTGTTCGGCAGCGCCAATTACGAGCTGTCGCCGGAGACCACGCTGTACGCGGAAGCACTGTTCGGCCAGAACCGCAGCACCAACAACACGCGTGGCCCGTCGTGGACCTCGCGCTCGCTGACCGATTCCTACTTCTGGAACCAGAACACCAACGCCTACGAGGCATGGAACCGCTACATCTCGCCGGAAGAAATGGGCGGCGTGGAGCGCTACAACCGCTACTGGGATGACCAGGCCAGCTCGCTGTCGTTCGGCGCGCGCGGCGTCATTCCGGGCACCAGCTGGAATTATGAAGCCGGCTACACCGCTTCGCTGTACAAGAGCCAGGACCATCGTCCGCGTGCGTTGTCGACGATCGACAGCTTCTTCCTCGGCCCGCAACTGGGCGTGGACAAGAACGGCGTGGCAATCTACGCACCTGATCCGGCGCGCCTGACCAAGCGCTTGACGCCGCAGGAGTTCAACTCCATCACCGGCGCGTCTGTCAGCGACGACAAGTCGTGGACCAACACCCTGAGCCTGTCGGCCAACGGCGATGCCTTCGAACTGCCGGCCGGTCCGGTCAAGGTGGCGGCGGTCGCGGAGCTTGGCAAGCAGGGCTTCTCAAATACGCCTGACGCGCGTATCAACCAGGGCTACTTCAACGCCCTCACCGGCGCTGACGTTACCGCCGGTACCCGCAAGCGTTACGCGGCCGGTGTGGAAGCCAATATCCCGGTGATCCAGTCGATCAACGCCACGCTGGCGGGCCGCTACGACAAGTACAGCTTCGCGGGCCGCGATGACGGCAAGTTCACCTACAACGGCGGTGTGGAATGGCGTCCGGTCCAGCAGCTGCTGGTGCGCGGCACTTACGCCACCAGCTTCCGCGCGCCGGACATGAACTACATCTTCAAGGCACGCGGCACCGGCTACTACTCGTCCACCACCGACTACTACCGCTGCGCCAAGGCCGGCCAGGCGGTGGCCGACTGCGAGTTCGCCAACTACTCGCCGGGCGCCGATTACGTGCAGACCGGCAGCAAGGACCTGCGCTCCGAGAAGGGACGTTCGACCGGCCTCGGTATCGTGTGGTCACCTAGCGCGGACTTCGATGTATCGCTGGACTACTGGAACATCAAGATCGGCGACCTGGTCACCAATCTTAGCGCCGACAATCTGCTGCGAGACGAAGCGGCTTGCCGCATCAAGGGCGACCTGACTTCTCCGACTTGCGCCGATGCGATTTCGCGTATTACCCGCTACCCGGACAATGCGCTGAACAAGCCGGGCGAGATCAAGTCGATCCTGGTCAACCCGATCAACGCGGCCACCACCAGCGTGGATGGCATCGACATCTCGGGCAAGTACGTGTTCCGCACCAAGGACTACGGCAACGTCATCACCAAGGTCAACTACTCGAAGACGCTGAACAAGCACTCGCGCCAGTTTGCCGGAGATGCGCTGAACGACGATCTGGAAGACCTGACCAACTACGACTGGCGCGACAAGCTGAATGCCAGCGTGACCTGGAACAACGGCAAATGGTCGAACACCTTGTTCTTCCAGCGCTACGGCAAAGCGCCTAACGCGGCCGGCGACGCTTTCCTGACGCCGACCACGTTGATCAACGCCAGCGTGGTGTACCGCCTGAATGAACGCACCACCTTGTCGGTGGCGGTGAACAACCTGTTCAACCAGGTCAAGGCCGACAACAGCGCCGGCTGGCCGTACTACCCGGTTGGTAATTTCAGCCCGGTTGGCCGTCAAGGCTGGGTTGAGCTGAACTACCACTTCGGCGGCTAAGCCACTCGGTAATCCAGTACAGCAGCGCCGCGCCGTTGAACGCAGCACCGGTCAACAGCGCGGCGTGCCAGCCGTGGGCGGCGTACATCCAGCCGCCCAGCGCCGATCCCAGCGCGCCACCGGCGAAGAACACCGCGAAGTAGACGCCGTTCAATCGGCTGCGCACTTCCGCACCCAGCGTGAAGATGGCGCGCTGACCCAGCACCAGGTTGGCCGCCACCCCCATATCCAGCACGATCGATGCGATCACCAGCAGTGCCAGCGCCACTTCGCGCGAACCGGGCGCAATCATCGGCAGCGTAAATCCCACAATACCCAACACCAGCGCAACGGCGGTCGCCACCAGCGTGTGGCCTTTGTCCGCCAGCTTGCCGGCGACAGGCGAGGCGATGGCGCCCGCCATGCCGACCAGCGCAAACACCGCAATGCCGGTTTGCGACAGGTGGAAGGTCGGACCGGCCAGCATCAGCGGCGTCACGGTCCAGAACAGGCTGAAGGAGCCAAACAGGCCGGCGTGATACGCGGCGCGGCGGCGCAGCACTGGCGTTTGCAGGAACAGGTGCCACAAGGAGCCAAGCAGCTTCGGATAGGTGATGTGGTGGTTCGGCATGCGCTGCGGCAGTTTGGCGCGCAGCACGAAGGCCAGCACGGTCACGATCACGGCGGCGCCGCCGAATACCACGTGCCAGCTGGTGGCGTCGGCGATCAGGCTGGCCGCAGGACGCGACAGCATCACGCCCAGGAACAAGCCGCTGACTACTTTACCGACCGTCTCGCCGCGCTTGGCTTCTTGCGACAGGTGGGCCGCAAACGGCACCACGATCTGCGCCGCCACCGAGCCGAGGCCAATGCCCAGCGCGGCGATCAGGAACATCCACGCGCTGTTGCTGATCGCGGCCAGCACCAGCATGGTGGCGGTGAACAGCAGGCCGGTGAAGATCAGGCGGCGGTTTTCCAGCAGGTCACCCAGCGGCACGATGAACAGCAGGCCGAGACAGTAGCCGATCTGCGTCAGTGTCACGATCAGGCCCGCCGCTTCGGGCGACAGGCCGGTGGAGGCGCTGATCGGGCCGACCAGCGTTTGCGCGTAATACAGGCTGGCCACGATCAGGCCGGTCGCCGTGGCCAGCAGCATGACCATGCCAGGGCTGATGTCTTCTTGTTTGCTCATGATGGTTCTCCAGTGGGTATCTCGATGAGCAAAGTGTAGGCAAAAGCTGGGTAAAGATAATTAGGGCATAATGCACCTATACTTTTCACATTATGTGAACAATCATGGACCGACTCAAAGCCATGCAGGCTTTCGTCCGCATCGTCGAGGCCAACAGCTACACCAAGGCCGCCGAGACGCTGGACCTGCCGCGCGCCGCGCTCACCGCCACCATCAAGAAGCTGGAAGCCTTCCTCGGCACTCAGTTGCTGCAGCGGACCACGCGCCGCCTGTCGCTGACGCCGGATGGCGCCGACTACTTCCGCAAGTGCCTCGAGATTTTGCAGGCGGTGGAAGATGCCGAAGGGACGTACCGGGGGCAGGGCGGCGGTCAGCCGCGCGGCAAGCTACGGGTCGAACTGCCCGGCACCTTCGGCCGCTACGCCGTGGTGCCGCACATTGCCGACTTTTGCCGCGCCTATCCCGAAGTCGATCTGGTACTGAGCTTGAACGAGCGGGTGCAAGACCTGACCGAGCAAGGGCTGGACTGTTCGCTGCGCGTGGGTGTGCTGCAGGATTCCGCCATGATCGCGCGGCCGCTGGGCGGCATGCGCTGCCTCACCTGTGCCTCGCCGGCCTACCTGGCGGCGCACGGCGTGCCTCAGGCGTGGAGCGACTTGAGCGCGCATCGCGGCGTGATGCACTTCTCCGGCCGCACCGGTCGTCCCTACGACTGGGATTTCGTGGTGGAGGGCAGCGTGATGATTACCGCCATTCCGGGCGCGATTGCCGTCAACGACGCCGAGGCCAATGTCAGCTGCGCCTTGCAGGGACTGGGACTGGCGCAGGCGGCGGCGTATCAGGTGCGCGACCACTTGGCCAGCGGCGCGCTGGTCGAAGTGCTGGCCGACACGCCGCCGCCGCCGATGCCGATCTCGCTGCTGTATCCGCAGGGCCGCATGTCCTCGCCGCGCCTGCGCGTGTTTGCCGACTGGCTGGCGGCGCTGCTGCGCCACGATCCCGACCTGCAAAGTAATTTGTAAGAAGATTGTAACCTTGGCATTGCCGGCGGCAGGCGCAGATATAATTCTTGAATGAAATTTCACTTCCTTTTATCCGGCGCTGCGGTAACGGCAGCGCTGCTGGCAGGCTGCGGCGGCTCGTCCGGGACGACGCCGGCGACACCGACCACGCCGACCGAGCCCACCGCGCCGACCACGCCCACGGATCCGACCACGCCCACCACGCCGACCGATCCGACCACGCCGTCGCTGCCCGAGTGGCACACCCTGCTCAACCACTGCGCCGCGCCGCGCGGCACCGGCTATCCGGACGTGCAAGGTACGCTGAACGAGGAAATGCGCTGGCTGCACTCCTTCTTCGACGCCACCTATCTGTGGTATCGCGAAATTCCGGCCAACCTGAACATGGCGGACTACAGCACCGCAATCGATTATTTCGCGCAGCTGAAAACCTCGGCCGTCACTGCGTCGGGCCGGCCCAAGGACCGCTTCCACTTCACCTATCCCACTGCGACCTGGGAAGCGCTGAATTCGTCCGGCGTGGCGCTCGGCTACGGCCTGACCTGGCTGCGCAACAACGACGCCGCGCTGTCGCGCATCTACACCATCGGCATGGTCGAACCGGGATCGCCGGCGGCGCTGGCCGGCATGCAGCGCGGCGACAGCCTGGTGTCGGCGGACGGCGCTGCCGTCAGCGATACATCGAGCGAAGCCAAGGCCACCATCAGCGCGGCACTGGCGCCCAAGGCGGAAGGCGAGAGCCACCTGCTGTCCTGGAGCCGTAACGGCACGGTGATGCAGGCCACGCTGGCTGCGCGCAAGCTGGCCATCCCGCCGGTGCGCCTGGCCAAGGTGCTGGACACGGCGGACGGCAAGGTCGGCTATCTGAACTTCGGCGAACACAATGCAGTGGCCGAGGGCCAGTTGGTGAACGCCATCCAGTCCTTCAAGGACGCCGGCGTAAAAGACTTGGTGCTGGACCTGCGCTACAACGGCGGCGGCCTGCTGAGCATCGCCAGCGAGCTGGCGTATATGATCGCGGGGCCGGAAGCCACGGTCGGCCGCATCTTTGAGAAACCGATCTACAACGACAAGACCACGCCGCAGGCCGCCATCATGTTCCAGGCGGCGGCGCTGGGCTACAAGTCGGACAACACCATCAAGGCCGGCACCGCGCTGCCGTACCTGAACCTCAAGCGCGTGACGGTGCTGACTGCGGCCGGCACCTGCTCGGCCAGCGAATCGGTCATCAACAGCCTGCGCGGCGTGGATGTGGAAGTGAACCTGATCGGCGGCGAAACCTGCGGCAAGCCGTATGCGTTCACGCCGGCGGCCAACTGCGGCACCACCTACTTTGCGATCCAACTGCAGGGCGTCAATAACAAAGGCTTTGGCGATTACGCCGACGGCTTCACGCCGACCTGCCGCGTGGCGGACGACCTGTCGCATGCGCAGGGCGACCCGGCCGAGGGTGTGCTGGCGGCGGCGCTCAGCTACCGCAGCACCGGCGCCTGTCCTGTCACGACCAAGGCGCTGCGCAGCGCTGCGCCGGCCGGGCCGTTGACGCCGCTGCGGCATGAGGTGATGGAAATCTCGATACGCGATCGCTAAATATTTTTTAACCCAACGCTGGAAGTCCAACCATGAAACGTTCCGCCATCCTGCTTGCCCTTGCCGCCACCGCCACCTCCGCGCTGGCCGCCGCACCTGCCGCCGCTCCGCTGAGCACCGTCTCCGAGCGCTCCGGCTTCCAGGCCACCGGCCGCTATGACGAAGTGATCGCGCTGTGCGCGCAGTTCCAGAAAGCGTATCCGAAGCAGGTGCGCTGCTTTGAATTCGGCCGCACGCCGCAAGGCCGTCCGATGCTGGCGCTGGCCGTCTCGCGCACCGGCGCGCTGACCGCCGAGCAGGCGAAGAAGAAGGGCGTGCCGGTGCTGCTGGTGCAGGGCGGCATCCACGCCGGTGAAATCGACGGCAAGGATGCGGGCTTCCTGGCGCTGCGCGAAGCGCTGGAGAACAAGGCGGCGCCGGGGGCGCTGGACAAGCAGGTGCTGTTGTTCGTCCCGGTGTTCAACGTCGACGGCCACGAGCGCTTCGGCAAGAACAACCGCCCGAACCAGCGCGGCCCGGTGGAAATGGGCTGGCGCACCACGGCGCAGAACTACAATCTGAATCGCGATTACGTGAAGGCCGATGCGCCGGAGATGCAAGCCATGCTGGCGCTGGTGAACGCCTGGGATCCGCTGGCCTATATCGACCTGCACGTGACCGATGGCGCCAAGTTCCAGCCTGATATCTCGGTGCAGGTGGAGCCGGTGCACGGCGGCGACGAGGACTTGAAAGTGGCCGGCGCGGCGCTGCAGAAAAATGTGATGGCCGACCTGAAGGCGCAGGGCTCCGATCCGCGCCAGTTCTACATCTCGTTCGCCAAGGAAGACGATCCGATGTCGGGCTTCATCGACAGCATGGCGACGCCGCGCTTCTCGACCGGTTACTTCCCGATGCGTAACCGCTTCGCGATGCTGGTGGAAACCCATTCGTGGAAGGACTATCCGACCCGCGTGCGCATCACCCGCAACACCATCGTCTCGCTGCTGTCGCAAGTGGCGCAGCATGGCAAGGAGTGGCAGAAGCTGGTGCAGCAGGCCGACGCGCGCGCGCTGGCGCTGGGCGGCAGCGAGTTCCCGCTCAGCTATCGCACCACCTACAACAGCAAGACCATCGAGTTCCCCGGCTACGCCTACACGCGCGAGCATTCGGAGATTTCGGGCGGCCTGTGGACGCGCTACGACGAGACCAAGCCGCAGATGTGGACCGTGCCGCTGCGCGATGAAATCGTGCCGGACTTCCGCGTGAAGGCGCCGCTGGGCGGCTACATCGTGCCGGTGGCGGATGCGGGCTGGGTCGGCGCCAAGCTGAAACAGCACGGCATCGACTTCAAGGTGATCAAGGACGACCAGATGTCGGCCGAGGTGGAGACCTTCCGCGCCACCAAGACCACCTTCGGCACCCAGTCGTTCGAAGGCCACCAGTCGCTGGCGGTGGAAGGGGATTGGGCGCGCGAGCGCCGTGCGGTGTCGAAAGGCGCGCTGTTCGTGCCGATCGCGCAGCCGAAGGCGCGGCTGGTGATGACCATGCTGGAGCCGCGCGGCGCCGACGGCCTGCTGGCGTGGGGCGAATTCAATAACGCCTTCGAGCGCAAGGAGTACATGGAGGACTACGTGGCGGAGGAAGTGGCGCGCGACCAGCTGGAAGCCAATCCGGCGCTGCGCGAGGAGTTCCGCAAGAAGCTCGACACCGACGCGGCCTTCAACAAGAGCCCGGAGAAGCGCCTGGAATTCTTCGCCAGGCGCCACGCTTCGTGGGATGAGCGTTACAACCTCTACCCGGTGATGCGCACCGCGCAGAAGTTCTGATTTAAAACTGCATGGATGATGCTTTCGCCTGTTGTTTGGCGACTTCCTCATCCATCTTCTGCTTGAGCAGGTCCGCCACCTTGGTGTCGACGGCTTTTTTCTGGTCGGGCGTCATGGCGGCGTATTCCTCTTCCGAGATACCGAGCTGCTTGCGGATCGCCGCAGCGACGCGCTCACCCAGCGGCTTTTTCAGATAGGCTTCCAGCTCGGACGCGGCGTCGGGCTTTTTGGTTTCGGCCGTCTTGAGCAGCGCGCCGAAATCGCCACCCGCACCATTCTTCTTCGGCGAAAAATTCAGCAACGACGCGTCGCTGAGCGCCTTGTTCTCGATTTTCATCTGCAATCCTTTACCCCTGGTTAGTCACGACGCTTCCTAGCCGGGGGCAAAGGAAGCACTCATTCCTCGCGTTGCAGCGGGATGATACCCGGAACGGTGGCCGGGGTGGAGCAGGGTTCTTCGTCGAAGGCGATGTCGCCGGCCGGGTTGGCGATGCCGTCGGCTTTGATGTCCTTGAAGCCGAACAGGTCGCGGTCCATCAGGTGCGAAGGCACCACGGTCGACAGCGACGAGAAGATGTTTTCCACACGGCCCGGGAATTTCTTTTCCCAGTCGCGCATCATGGCCTTGATCTGCTTGCGCTGCAGGTTTTCCTGCGAGCCGCACAGGTCGCACGGGATGATCGGGAAGCCTTTGACTTCGGCGTAGCGCTCGGTGTCTTCTTCCTTCACGTAGGCCAGCGGACGGATCACCATGTGCTTGCCGTCGTCCGACACCAGCTTGGCTGGCATGCCTTTGATTTTCCCGCCGAAGAACATATTCAGGAAGAAGGTCTCGAGGATGTCGTCGCGGTGGTGGCCCAGCGCGATCTTGTTGCAGCCCAGTTCATCGGCCACGCGGTACAGGATGCCGCGACGCAGGCGCGAGCACAGCGAGCAGGTGGTCTTGCCTTCCGGGATCAGGCGCTTGACGATGCTGTAGGTGTCCTGGTTTTCGATGTGGAACGGCACGCCCAGTTTTTCCAGGTAGGCCGGCAGGATATCGGCCGGGAAGTTCGGCTGTTTCTGGTCCAGGTTGACGGCCACGATCTCGAAGTTGATCGGCGCGCGTTCGCGCAGCGTCATCAGGATATCGAGCAGGGCGTAGGAGTCTTTGCCGCCGGACAGGCAGACCATCACCTTGTCGCCATCTTCAATCATGTTGAAGTCGCCGATGGCCTGGCCGACCAGGCGGCACAGGCGTTTGTGCAGCTTGTTGTTTTCGTGGGCGATTTTCTCGGCCGATTTCACGTTGTCGATAACGGCGTTCATGCTGCGTCCTTGATCTTGAATACTTCCACGCCGACGCCTTCGCAATCGGGATAGACGTCCGGCTTCATGGTCGATACGCGCGCCGCGCGCACGCTCGGGTGTTCCAGCATCAGGCGCACGATGTCGTCGCACAGCGTCTCCTGCAGCTGCACGTGGCCGCGCGCCATCAGCTGGGCGATGGTGTTGCGCATGAAGTCGTAGTCCACCACTTCTTCCAGCTGGTCGTGCGACGGCGACGACACCGCCAGCGGGATGTACAGGTCGACGTTGATCAGCAAGCGCTGCTCGCCCTTTTTCTCGAACTCGTAGACGCCGATGTTGATCATGACTTCGTAATTGCGCAGGAACAGGCGGCGGCAGTCGTTCAGTTGCGGGTGTATCAGGGCGGACAGCATGGAGAACCTTTTTGATATAAATTATTTAGCTAAAAACATCACATCGCGCGACAGCGGCAGCAAGTGCTGGCCGCCATCGACCAGCAGCGTGGTGCCGGTGACGGCGCGCGCCGACGCGGCATACAGCACGGCGTCGACGATGTCTTGTGGAGTGCTGGAACGGCCCAGCGGCGTTTGCTGGTGCGCGTTGGCGAAACCGGCTTCGGTCTGGTCGCCGGAGACCATCGTCAGGCCCGGCGCCACGCCGACCACCCGCAGCTTGGGCGCCAGCTGCTGCGCCAGCATGGTGGTGGCGGTGTGCAGCGCAGCCTTGGACAGGGTGTACGACAAAAAATCAGGATTGAGATTGTACAGCTTCTGGTCCAGCAGGTTGATAACGGCCGCTTGCTGGCCGTCCGGCGTGGACGCGTGCAGGGCTTGCGCCAGCAGCAGCGGCGCGCCGACGTTGGCGCGCATGTGGGCGTCCAGCCTGGCCATGCTGAAGTCGGTGGCGCTGTCGTAGTCGAACAGCGAGGCGCTGTTGACCACGCAGTGCAGCGCGCCCAGCGCGGCCACGGCGCGCGGCACCAGTTCGCGCACCGCCGCCTCGTCGGCCAGCTCGCAGTGCAGGGCGACGGCGCGCCGGCCCAGCGCGAGAATCTCGGCCACCACCGCTTTCGCCTCGGCCTCGGAAGCGCGGTAGTGCACCGCCACGTCCCAGCCGGCGTGCGCCATGCCAAGCGCGATGGCGCGGCCGAGCCGGCGGCCGGCGCCCGTAACGAGGGCCGCACGCGGCCCGGAATTGTCCTTAGCTGTCATCATGTTTGAACTGGATATAATGCCGGGATGTCCTTACCCGTACCTTCTAGCGACGCGCTGGCCGCGTCCCACGCCCTGCAGCACCTGATCGCCGCCGAAATCGAAAGCAATGCCGGTGCCATTTCCTTCGCCCGCTATATGGAGCTGGCCCTGTACGCGCCCGGTCTGGGCTACTACAGCGGCGGCTCCGCCAAACTAGGCAAAGATGGCGATTTTACAACCGCTCCCGAGCTGTCGCCGCTGTTCGGCGCGGCGCTGGCACAGGTTGCAGCCGCTATTATCGCCCAAAGCGCGCCGAACATCCTCGAATTCGGCGCCGGCACCGGCAAGCTGGCGTTCGATATCCTGACCGAGCTGGCTGCCGCCGGGGTCACGGTGGAACGCTACAGCATCGTCGAACTGTCAGGCGAGCTGCGCGGCCGCCAGCAGGAAAAGCTGCGCGGCTTCCCGCAGGTGGAATGGCTGGATGCGATGCCGGCGTCGTTCGACGGCGTGGTGTTCGGCAATGAGGTGCTGGATGCGATGCCGGTGCAGCTGGTGATCAAGAACCCTCAGGGCTGGCAGGAACTGCAGGTGACGGTCAGCGACGGCCGCTTCCAATATCTGGAAGCGCCGGCCAGCGCGGAACTGCTGGCGCAGGTCGCGCGCCAGATTCCCGAGCATGAATTGCTGCCGGTCGGCTACGTGACCGAGCTGCATGGTATCGCCTGCGGTTTCATGGCGACGCTGGCGCGCATGATGGGCAAGGGCGCCGCCTTCCTGTTCGACTACGGCTTCCCGGCGCACGAATACTATTTCGACCAGCGCGCCACCGGCACCCTGATGTGCCACTACCGCCACCACGCCCACCCGGACCCGTTCTATTATCCCGGCCTGCAGGACATCACCGCCCACGTCGACTTCACGGCGATGGCGCTGGCGGCGCAGGAGGCGGGCGCCGACGTGCTGGGCTATCTGAACCAGTCCGGCTTCCTGCTGGGCGCCGGCATCGGCGAGCTGTTGCTGCGCACCGACCCGGCCGATGCGGTCGCCTACCTGCCGCAGGCGCGCGCCATGCAAAAGCTGGTGTCGCCGGCCGAGATGGGCGAATTGTTCAAGGTGCTGGCGGTCGGCAAGGGCGTGGAATTGCCCGACGCCATCGTCGCCCAGGACCGCACGCACCGTTTGTGATGGCCTGTAGACGGAAAAACACAATAGCCAGAAAAGCAAGTCAATTCCTTGCATGCTCCCACGGTTGCATGCGCTAAGATGGGCTATGATGACTGATTCCGCGTCGATTTCCGTTTATGGCCAAGATACATACTCACTATGACAACCTGAAAGTGTCGCGCATGGCGCCGCAGGAAGTCATACGTGCCGCCTACAAGGCGCTGAGCCAAAAATACCACCCTGATAAAAATCCGGGTGATGAGAAGGCTGCGCGCATCATGGCCATCCTGAACAGCGCCTACGAGACCTTGTCCGACCCGCAGCGCCGCAAGGAGCACGACGAGTGGATCGCCTCCGAAGAGTGGGAAATCGAATGGCTGGAAAGCACCCGCAACGAGGACGGTCACGCGCACGGTGCCCGTAGCGACAAGCACAAGCACGAGCGCGACTGGCATCCCGAACACGTCCACGAAACCGTGCGCCCGCGCGCCCGCCGCCGCGACTGGAAAGTCTGGGGCGGACTGGCGGTCTGCCTGGTGCTGGGCTGGCTGGGCGGCGCCACGATGGTGGCCGAGCCGCAGCTGGTTTCCAATATGCTGAGCGCGGCGTGGGGCGGCAAGGGCATCAACGCCAATGCCGCCACGCCGGAGGCGCCGCGTCCGCAGCACGATCCGCAGCGCGCCGAACTGCGCGAAGCCTGGGCCACGGTGCGCCTGAATGAGGCGCATATCGCCAAGCCGGCGCCGGTCAAGGTGATGACCCTGTCGCAGGTGGTGGTGCCGAGCGCCGGCGCCGAGTGCGACAGCGAAACCCCGACCCAGACCCTGGTGGCGCCCAACGGCGAGCCGTGGCCGGCCCATTCCGGCTATATGGAGGGTTTCCCGGTCGGCAATCGCGGCGAGGACATGCAGCTGACGCTGGATAACGCCGGCAATAACTCGGCGGTCTTCATCAAGGTCTACGACATCGACCGGCGCGCCAATGTGCGCTATGCCTATGTGCAGGCGCACGACAAGCTGCTGGTCGATAAGCTGACCAACGGCAAGTACGAAATCCGCTACCAGAACCTCGATGCGGGCGCCAATCCGGGCGCCTGCGCCGCCGCCAACCGCACGGCGGCGGCCGGATCGGAAGCAGGGGCGTCCCCCGTCAACAACTAGAACTGTGGGGTAGCGCAATAAGAGTTGTCATGGGAGGGCGAATCTGTTTATCCTACGGTAACAAAGGAGATTGCGTATGACCGATTCCAACGCCACAGACGACAACTGGCTGATCGACGAAGACGAAGACGAGCTTCCTGCCAGCGGTCTTGCGGCGCCGGACCAGCGCCTGTGGCGCGTGCTGATCGTCGACGACGACGTCGACGTGCACGCCGTCACCCGGCTGGCGCTACGCAATGTCAGCTTCAAGGGCCGCGAGCTGGAGCTGTTCTCGGCCTACAGCGGGCGCGAAGCCTACGACATCCTGCGCGACACGCCGGACATCGCGCTGGTGCTGCTGGACGTGGTGATGGAAACCGACGACGCCGGCCTGCTGCTGGCGCGCCGCATCCGCGAAGAACTCCACAATTCCATCGTGCGCGTGGTGCTGCGCACCGGCCAGCCGGGCCAGGCGCCCGAGCAGCGCGTCATCATCGAATACGATATCAACGACTACAAGGCCAAGACCGAGCTGACCACGCAGAAGCTGTTCACCACGGTCATTTCGGCGCTGCGCGCCTACGAGAGCCTGAACATGCTCGAGCGCAGCCGCATCGGCCTCGGCAAGATTCTGGCCGGCGCCACCAATCTGTACCAGATCCATTCGCTGCGCGAGTTCGCCTCGGGCGTGCTGAACCAGGTCAGTGCCATCCTCGACGTCGGCTCGGACGGCGTGCTGTGCCTGATGCAGGGCGATACCGGCGTCACCACCGTGGTGGCGGCCACCGGCAACTATGCCGCGCTCAACGAGTCGGAACTGATGCCGACCGGGCACCCGCTGTGGCCGACCATCGTCAAGGCTTTCAACGAGAAGAAATCGCAGTTCGAGCATCCGGCCAATGTGCTGTTCATCCATACCCAGGAAAACCGCGAGGTGGCGATTTCGGTGACGCCGCCGTGGCCGCTGGCGCAGATCCAGCGCGACCTGCTGGAAGTGTTCTGCCAGCGCATCGCCGCCGCGTTCGACAACCTGTACATGTTCGGCCAGCTGCGCAAGGCGCAGGAGGCCACGGTGGTGGCGCTGGCCGACCTGGCCGAGTTCCGCGATAGCGGCACCGGCGGCCATGTGCGGCGGGTGCAGCTGCTGTCGTCGACGCTGGCGCAAACGCTGCATGAGCGCGGCGCCTATGCGGACGAGGTGACGCCGCAGCTGCTGGAAATGATCGGCCTGGCGTCCATCCTGCATGACGTGGGCAAGGTGGCGACGCCGGACCACATCCTGCTCAAGCCGGGCATCCACACGCCGGAAGAGCGCGCCGAGATGCAGCAGCACGCGGCGGTCGGCCAGACCATCCTCGAACGTGCGGCCAAGATGGTGGACGGCGTCAGCTACCTGACCTATGGCGCGGAAATCGCCGGCGGCCACCATGAGCACTGGGATGGCAATGGCTATCCGAACCAGCTCAAGGAACGCGCGATCCCGATCGCGGCGCGGATTGTGGCGGTGATCGATGTGTTCGATTCGCTGCTGCACGAGCGTCCATACAAGGAGCCGTGGCCGCACACCGAGGCGGTGGCCTATATCAAGGACCGCGCCGGCAAGCAGTTCGATCCGGAAGTGGTGGCGGCTTTGCTCGAGATGATCGAGCGCGATCCAAGCATCGGCCGCACCCCGGATTAGCGTCATTCCGGCGTAGGCCGGAATCCATGCTGAGCTAGCGTTCTATGGGTCCCGGCCTACGCCGGGACGACGGGGCTAGGCGGCAACGACGGCGGTGGCGCTGCGCACCATCGCCTCGAACTGCGCCACCGGCATCGGCCGGGCGAACAGATAACCCTGCGCTTCATCGCACTGCTTGGCGCGCAGGAAGTCGCGCTGCGCTTCGGTTTCCACGCCTTCCGCAATCACTTCCAGCCCCAGTGAGTGGGCCAGCGCAATGGTGGCGGCGACGATCACGGCATCGTCCGGATCGCTCTCGATATCCTTCACGAAACCTCGGTCGATCTTGATGCGGTCCAGCTCGAACAGCTTGAGGTAGCTCAGCGACGAGTAGCCGGTGCCGAAGTCGTCAATCGCCACCTTGATGCCGCGCGACCGCAGCTCCACCAGCAGCGCGCGGCTGCGTTCCGGATCCTGCATCGCCGCCGATTCGGTAATCTCCAGCTCCAGCAAGGCCGGGTTGACGCCCTGGCTGTGCAGCAGGCGGTCCAGGTGCGGCAGCAGGCCCGGGCCGTGGCACTGGCGCGCCGACAGGTTCACCGCCAGCCGCAGGTGCGCCAGCTCCGGCGTGCGCCACGAGTCCAGCAAGCTGATGGCGCGCTGCAGCACCCAGTCGCCCAGCGGCAGGATCAACCCGGACTCTTCGGCGATCGGGATGAAGCGGTCCGGCCCCACCATGCCCAGTTCCGGATGGTGCCAGCGCAGCAGCGCTTCGGCGCCGATGATGCGCTGGGTCGCCAGCTCGATCTGCGGTTGCAAATAGAGCTCGAATTCGTTTTGCTCCAGCGCCTGCCACAGGCGGTTTTCCAGCATCAGGCGTTCGTGGGTGGCGGTGTTCATGTCTTCCGAGAAGAACTGGAAGTTGCCGCGCCCCTGGCTCTTGGCCGCGTACATGGCGGTGTCGGCGTGGCGCATCAGGGTGCCGGCATCCTCGCCGTCGTCGGGGAACATGGCCACGCCCACGCTGGCGCCGCTGTGCACGGTCTTGCCTTGCAGGTGATACGGCGTGGTCAGCGCGTCGACGATGCGCACCGCGATATTGGAGGCTTCATCCGGCGTGATGGCGCCGTCGGTGACCACGATGAATTCGTCGCCGCCGAGGCGGGCGATGGTGTCGACTTCGCGCAGCAGTTCCTGCAGCCGCTGCGAGACCGCCACCAGCAGCAGGTCGCCGGTGGCGTGGCCGTGGGTGTCGTTGATTTTCTTGAAGTGATCGAGGTCGATGAACAGTACCGCCGCCTTGCCGCCGCTGCGGCGGGTCTGCGCCAGCAATTGTTCCAGGCGCAAGTTCAGGGATAAGCGGTTCGCCAGTCCGGTCAGCGTGTCGTGGTGCGCCAGGCGGTGGATGCGCTCCTGCGCCAGGTGCTGTTCGGTCAGGTCGTGCAGGATGGCGACGAACAGGTGCTCGTCCGGCAATTCCACTTCCGACACCGACATCGCCAGCGGGAATTCGCTGCCGTCGCTGCGCCAGCCGGGCAGTTCGTATTCGTGGGTGACGCCGCAGGCGATCATGCGCAGCAGGCCGGCCGCATCCAGCCCGGCTGCTTCGCCGATGCCGACCGGGATCAGCTTGTCGAGCGGCAGCGCGGTCATCTTTTCCGGCGCGTAGCCGAACAGGCGGCCGGCGGCGGCGTTGGCCGACATCAGTACGCCGTTGCCGTCGATGGTGAGGATGGCGTCGGCCGCCTTGTTGAGGATGGCTTGCAGGCGCGCTTCGCGCTGGCGCAGGCGCGAGGTGGAATCCTTGACTTCGGCCTGGATGCGGGCGCGCTCGCCGGAGATCAGCATCATCAGCGTGCCCAGCAGGCCGGTCAGCAGCAGGCCGCAGGTCAGCACGGTCCAACTTTGCCAGCCGCGCTGTTGCTGCAGATAGGCCGGGGTCGGCGCCAGCGTCAGCTCGTAGATGCGGCCGCCGAAGTGCAACTGGCGCTGGTAGTCGCCGGCGTGCACCGCGCGGCCCAGCGTGTCCTGCACCACGCGGCGCGGACTGTCGTCGTCGGTGTCTTCAAAGCGCAGCAGGAAGTGCGGGAACTCGGAGCGCTTCAAGGCCTGGTTGAGGTAGGCCTCGAACTGCATGGCGATCAGCAGCGAGCCGACGGCCTGGTGATGATTGCCGGTCGGGTGCACGGTTTGCAGCAGCAGCAGGCCGGTGCCGGGCAGGGTGCGGGCGAACTGCAGCGGCGCGGTGGCGGTCGGCTGGCCGGACTGGATGGCGCGGTCCAGCGCATCGCGGCGGCGTTGCTCGGACAGGAAGTCCAGCCCCACGTAGTCGCGCGCCACGGCCGGTTCGACGAAGGTGACGGCAAAGTAGCGGTCGCGCAGGGCGGCCGGAATCAGCGGCTGGCCGGGGCGGCCGATGTCGCGGATGCTGTAGCCGGGATCGACCTGCTGGCGCGCCCACGCTTCAAACGCCGGGCGCTCGCTGCCGGCCACCGGCATCAGCCAGCCCATCGACAGCAGTTCGGGGCGCTGGTCGAGGTAGCCGTGCGCGAGGTTGCTGAAATCGTCCGGGCTGATGCTGCGGCGCGGATCGTTGAGGGCCTTGGCCATCGCGTAGATGAAGCGTTCGTGTTCGCTGAACTGGGCTTGCAGCAAGTCGCCGGTCTGCTGCGCCTTGAGACGGAAGGTTTGCAGCTGCTGGCTGTTTTCCCAGCGGTCGGCCTGCAGGTAGATGGCAATGAAGGCGGCGGCCGACAGCAGCAGCGGCAGGCCCACCAGCGTGCGGCGCCGCGCCCACAGCGCGCGCGGGCGGCCGATCAGGATCCAGGTCAGCGGCGCCGCCAGCAGGATGCCGATGGTGTCGCCCATCCACCAGGCCAGCCAGTCGTTGGCGACGGTCTCGCGCTGCAGGATGCCCAGCAACAGCATGCCGGACAGCGACACGGTACTCGACACCACGGTCACGCTGACGGCCAGCAGGATGAAGCGCACCACGTCGCGGCCGGAGCCGATGGCGGGATCGATGTAGCGGCGGAACAGGGTGCTGCCGACCCATGCCTGCAGCGCGGCGCCGACGGCCGGCGCCAAGGCGCCCATCACGGCCAGGCGGGTAATGCCGGCCGGGCTCAGCGCCGGCATTACCAGGTTCACCGCCAGCGAACCGAGCGCCACGGCCGGCAGCAGGCGGGCGCCGCCGGCCACGCAGGCGGCCAGCGCGATGCCGGCGGGGAGAAAGATGGGAGAGGCATAGCCTGGTGGCAGCGCCAGCAGCAGGCCGAGGCGGCCGGCAAGGAAATATGCGGCCCACAAGACCAGATTGGCAAGCAGGAGGATAGGCCAGCGACCGCTACGATTATTCAAACGCAAGGCTCCGAGAGTTTCATTTGATCAACTGATTGTATAGGAAATTGTTCAGCGTAAAAACAACACTTGCACAATTGCAGTTCGTGCGTTTAAAATCTCGCCCCGAAGCAGACGAACTATCAGCGCGACATCGACAAGATGAAAACGGGTTGACAGCTCAGAAAAATTGCTTCATACTCTGCGGTTCCTCGCGGAGGGGTGGCCGAGTGGTTAAAGGCGACGGACTGTAAATCCGTTCTCTCAGAGTACACTGGTTCGAATCCAGTCCCCTCCACCAAGTTTTTGCAAAAAGACTGAGTGGCGCAGTAAGTGAATGATGAATTGAACCAATACCTCGCGGGTGTAGCTCAATGGTAGAGCTGAAGCCTTCCAAGCTTATGACGAGGGTTCGATTCCCTTCACCCGCTCCAGTGTTGTTGCAATTCAGATGCGCAAGCATCGCAGTTGTAAAGCGTAGTACCCAATAAGCCCTTTTAGCTCAGTGGTAGAGCACTCCCTTGGTAAGGGAGAGGCCACGTGTTCAATCCACGTAAAGGGCACCAGAATACGCAGTACGGCAGTACGGTAGCACTATCAAAGTTGGGCAGGGTTCCCTGCCAATCACACCAAAATCGTTAGGAGTCTAAAATGGCAAAAGAGAAATTCGAGCGGACCAAGCCGCACGTTAACGTCGGCACCATCGGCCACGTCGACCACGGCAAGACCACCCTGACCGCTGCAATCGCAACCGTTCTGTCGAAAAAATTCGGCGGCGAAGCTAAAGCCTACGACCAGATCGACGCTGCACCAGAAGAAAAAGCACGCGGCATTACCATCAACACCGCTCACGTTGAGTACGAAACCGCCGGCCGTCACTACGCCCACGTTGACTGCCCAGGCCACGCCGACTACATCAAAAACATGATTACCGGTGCTGCGCAGATGGACGGCGCGATCCTGGTTTGCTCCGCAGCTGACGGCCCAATGCCACAGACCCGCGAGCACATCCTGCTGGCCCGTCAGGTTGGCGTTCCATACATCATCGTGTTCCTGAACAAGTGCGACCTGGTGGACGACGCAGAACTGCTGGAACTGGTGGAAATGGAAGTGCGCGAGCTGTTGTCGAAATACGAATTCCCAGGCGACGACCTGCCAATCGTAAAAGGTTCGGCACGTATGGCGCTGGACGGCGACACCGGCCCACTGGGCGAACAGGCGATCATGCAACTGGCCGACGCGCTGGACAGCTACATCCCAACCCCGGAGCGCGCAGTTGACGGCGCCTTCCTGATGCCAGTGGAAGACGTGTTCTCGATCTCGGGTCGCGGTACCGTGGTGACCGGTCGTGTTGAGCGCGGCATCATCAAAGTCGGCGAAGAGATCGAAATCGTCGGCATCATCGATACCGTGAAAACCACCTGCACCGGCGTGGAAATGTTCCGCAAACTGCTGGACCAGGGTCAAGCAGGCGACAACGTTGGTCTGCTGCTGCGCGGCACCAAGCGTGAAGACGTGCAACGTGGTCAAGTTCTGGCAAAACCAGGCTCGATCAAGCCGCACAACCACTTCACCGGCGAGATCTATGTTCTGTCGAAAGACGAAGGCGGCCGTCACACCCCGTTCTTCAACAACTATCGTCCACAGTTCTACTTCCGTACCACCGACGTGACCGGTTCGATCGAACTGCCAGCGGACAAAGAAATGGTTATGCCAGGCGACAACGTGTCGATCACCGTTAAGCTGATCAACCCGATCGCGATGGAAGAAGGTCTGCGCTTCGCAATCCGCGAAGGCGGCCGTACCGTTGGTGCAGGCGTTGTAGCGAAGATCCTGGGCTAATTTTTTAGCTTGGCGTGAAACAGGGCCGGCATGGCGTGATACCATGTCGGCCCTGTTGTACCAAACTCGTTCTTTTTAAAATTGCTGGCGCTACAAAGTTGCCAGTTCGCTCTTTCAAGGAATTATCATGACCGTTACCAATCAAAAAATCCGTATCCGCCTGAAGGCTTTCGACTACAAGCTGATCGACCAGTCGGCCCTGGAAATCGTTGACACCGCTAAGCGCACCGGCGCCGTTGTCAAAGGCCCAGTTCCACTGCCAACCCGCATCCAGCGTTTCGACGTGCTGCGTTCGCCACACGTGAACAAAACCTCGCGCGACCAGTTCGAAATCCGCACCCACCAGCGCCTGATGGACATCGTCGACCCAACCGACAAGACCGTTGACGCACTGATGAAGCTGGACCTGCCAGCTGGCGTTGATGTCGAAATCAAACTGCAGTAATCGTGTTTAGGTTGGCAGCGCGCCCTGGCGCTGCTGCCGGCTGATGAAAGGCCCGGAGCGCGCAAGCGTCCGGGCCTTTTGTTTTGTCAGCTCCAGGCCCAGAAGCCGGCGGCCAGCGCCGACGGCACTTCGCCGCCCAGCTTGTCGTGGCTGCGGCGCGCCGTGTCCTGGCCGACGAAGGGGCGCATCAGGTAGTGGCGCGCCATCGCGGCGCCGCCGATGGCGATGGCGTTGTCGCCGAAATGCGGCGTGCGGATGGTCGGCGCCGGCAGCAGGGTGGCGCTGGCGCAGTCGTGCAGCACGCCCCGGCCCGGCCCGATAAAGCGTTCGCCCAGGCGCAGCGCGGCGCCGCCGATCACGATGCACATCGGGTCGAACGCCACCCACAGATTGTTCAGCAGCACGCCGAGGTTGCGTCCGGCCGCTTCCACCGCGCGCGCGGCACGCGGCTCGCCCGCTTCGGCTTCGGTGAACAATTGCTCCAGCTGTTCCGGCGTCGATGGCTGCGGCCGGCCGTACACCTCGTCCATCAGCGCTTGCAGGCCGATCAGGGCGTCGGCGCAACCACGGCGGCCGCACGAGCAGGCCGGGCCGCCTTGCTGCAGGATGGTGTGGCCGACCTCGCCGGCGAAGCCGTACAAGCCGGTCAGCAGGCGGCCGTTGACGATGATGCCGGCGCCGACGCCGTGGCCGATACTCAGGTAGATCAGCGGGTCGGCGCCGATCTGGCCGGAGAATTCCAGCTCGGCCAGCGCCGCCACGTTCGCTTCATTCTGGATGAACAGCGGCAGCTCGGCCAGCGCGCTGCCGGCAAACTGGCTGCGCAGCTGGCTGGCGACGTCGACATTGCGCCAGCCCAGGTGGGGGGCGTAGTGCAGCACGCCGGTGGCGTCGTCCACCACGCCGTGCAAACCGACGCCGATGCCGCGCACGGTGCGCCCGGCCAGCGCCGGGCCGGTGGCCAGCTCGCCCAGGCCTTGCGCCACCAGCGCGATGCAGCCGGCGGTGTCGGCCGGATCGAGGTAGGGCAGCTCCTGCTCGGCCAGCACCTCGCCCAGCAGGTTGGTGGCGACGATGCGCGCCATGCCGATGCCCATGTCGGCCCCGAGCAGGGCCAGGCGGTCGCCGTCGAGCTGCAGCGGCGTGGCGCGGCGGCCCAGCGCGCCGGTCACGCGCAGCTCGCTTTCGGTCAGCCAGCCTTCGTCCAGCAGTTCGCGCACCAGCAGGCTGACGGTGGATTTGGTCAGGCCCACGGCCTCGGCCAGCGCCGCGCGCGACAAGCCGGGCTCGCTGCACAGCTGGCGCACCAGTGCCATGCGATTGATTTGCTTGAGTAATTGCTGGTCGCCGGCGACGATCATGGTCCTGTTTCCAAAGTGAGGCGTCTGCGGATCATACACCAAGCTTGTCACAACGACTATCGATCTGCAGGTGGGCATAGGCCGATCCGCTTTGGTGCGTCTTTACAACGATTTACATAGTTTCGGCCTGGAGTTTGTTCGATCAATTGACGAATGGAAGCGTTTCTCCTATCCTGAACTTGTCTTTCGGGCACCATCACGCCCACCGTAGTGCCACCACTTCCGGCATTGCTTTCGACCCGTGCGATCCAAGCCGGTATAAATGATAAAAAAGGAGATGAAGTGCATAAAAATATGAAAACGATTTCAGCGCGCCCCCTGCGCAGCCGCCGCTTAATCAGCCTGGCGGTTGCCAGTGCTTGCGCCAGCTTCCTGCCGGCGTATGCCCAGGAGGTGGCCAAGGCTGCCGAGGAGGTCGACGCACCGAAAGTGGTTGTGACTGGTATCCGCGCCAGCCTGCAATCGACCCTGAACCTGAAACGCAATTCCGACGGTATCGTCGACGGCATCGTGGCCGACGACATCGGTAAGTTCCCGGACACCAACCTGGCCGAATCGCTGCAGCGCATTTCCGGCGTGTCGATCGACCGCAGCAACGGCGAAGGCCAGAAAGTCACCGTGCGCGGTGTCGGTCCCGACCTCAATATGGTGCTGCTGAACGGCCGCCAGATGCCGACCTCCAACCTGGGCGACCTGTCGGGCCGCGCCTTCGACTTCTCCAACCTGGCCTCGGAAGCGATCTCGCAGATCCAGGTCTACAAGACCAGCCGCGCCGACTCGCCACCAGGCGGCATTGGCGCCACCGTCAACATCATGACCGCGCGTCCGTTCGACCGTCCGGGCATGCAGGCCAGCGTCGGCATCAAGGGCGTGTACGACACCTCGAACAACAACCTGCCAGGCGAAGACAAGGCCTCGAGCTCGCTGACTCCGGAAATCTCGGGCATCTACTCGAACACCTCGGCTGACGGCATGTTTGGTATCGCTATCAGCGGCAGCTACCAGGAGCGCAACCTGGGCGTGAACCAGTCGGGCATCCCGAACGGCTGGCGCGGCCCATTCAGCGCCGATGAAAACAACTGGGGTACTATCCCGCAAGCGGGCCAGGCCGGCTACGGCGACATCACCAACCGTCCGACCGGCAGCAGCGTGTACTCGGTGCCGCAGAATATCTCGTACTACATGAAGGGCATGCAGCGCCAGCGTACCAACGGCCAGCTGACCCTGCAGTTCAAGCCAGTCAAGGAACTGGTCACCACCCTGGACTACACCTACTCGCAGAACAAGATCCAGACCAAGTCGCACGAGCTGAGCGCCTGGTTCAACATGGGTCCGTCGGTGAGCTCGTGGACCGGCGGTCCGGTGTCCTCGCCGATCTTCTACCAGGAAAACGTCACGGCGCAGGATATCGCCATGAACGGCGGCGACTACGCCACCAAGTCGGAAAACAAATCGCTGGGCTTCAACGCCGTCTGGAAACCGAACTCGGACCTGAAGTTCATGTTCGACGCCCACCACTCGACTGCGGAATCGATGAAGGACAGCCCGTTCGGCTCGGCCAACAACCTGGCCACCGTGTCCTTCAGCCGTGGCAACACCCGCGTCGACTTCAGCCACGAAATGCCGGTGCTGAGCATCCAGGGCGCCGACTTCATCAAGGCGCCGATGCAGGTGTCGGGCTCCTGGTTCCAGGAAGGCTACCAGAAGATGAAGATCGACCAGGCCCAGGCCACCGGTAGCTGGAAGCTGCTGGAAGCGTCGAACCTGAACTTCGGCGTGTCGGCAACCAAGGTCAACAACCGTTCCGCCTTCCAGCAAGTGCAGAGCGACACCTGGGGCGGCGCCACCAAGGCTTCGGACTATCCGCAATCGCTGTTCCACGCGGATGACCTGCGCAAGTACTTCAGCAAGATGGATGGCGTGAACGACCCTAACCTGTTCAACCAGATCCACATCTTCAACTTCGCCGCCATCCGCCAGGTGGTGTCGGACGCCACCGGCAAGCCGGCGCTGTACATGCCTAGCCTGTCCAACCCGGACTACGACCGCCGCACCGAGGAGAAATCCAAGTCGGCCCACGTCCAGCTGGTGACCGAGTGGGATACCGCGATCCCGATGCACACCGGTATCGGCGTGCGCTTCGAGAAGACCGACGTGCTGTCGACCGCGCTGTCGCAGACGCCGACCGAAATCCGCTGGGTCTCGCAGAATGAGTTCCCGGTCACCTTCAACGGCAAGGCCTTCACCTCGCAGAGCGGTTCGTACAGCAATGCGCTGCCGAGCGTCGACTGGGATGCCGACCTGCGCCGTGACTTCAAGGTCCGCGCCAGCTATGGCACCACCATCGGCCGTCCGCGCTACGACCAGATCCAGGGCGGCACCACCATCGGCGCCACCGCCAACGTCAACGGCGACAGCGCCTCGACGGGTAACCCGGCACTGAAACCGGTCAAGTCGCGCAACCTCGACCTGTCGGCCGAGTGGTACTACAACGACAAGAGCGTGGTGTCGCTGGGCCTGTTCGGCAAGAAGCTGAGCAACTACGCCGGCCAGTCGGTGACCGACATTCCACAGGCTAACCTGCACACCCCGGTGGGCGGCAAGTACTGGAACGCGGCGCTGGCCGGTGGTTGTATCGTGACCGACACCGCTTGCATCCGTAACTTCATCTTCAAGAACTTCAACGGCCAGCCTGGCGTGGTACGCGGGCCGGACAATGAGAAAGGTGAAATCACCGGCGTCATCACCGGCCAGCCGAGCGATCCGATCATCAACTTCCAGACCACCAGCTACGTCAACGCCAAGTCGGCCAACGTGCACGGTGCCGAGGTCAACTGGCAGCACATGTTCGGCAACAGCGGCTTCGGCGTGCAGGCCAACTACACCTACGTGAAAGCGGGCCTGGCGTTCAACAACACCAGCAAGGGCGACCAGTTCGCGCTGGTGGGGCTGTCGAACTCGGCCAACGTGGTCGGTATCTACGAGGATGACAAGTGGAGCGGCCGTCTCGCCTACAACTGGCGCGGCGAGTTCCTGTCCTCGACCACCGACCTGGCCGGCGCCAACCCGCAATACGTGGAGCCGTATGGCCAGGTGGACTTGAGCGTGGGCTATGCCTGGAACAAGAACCTGAGCTTCCAGTTCGAGGCCATCAACCTGACCGACGAACTGCAGCGCGTGCATGGCCGTACCGAGAAGATGGTGTTGAACATCGTCCAATCGGGCCCACGCTACATGCTGTCGGCGCGCTACAAGTTCTAAAGACTCTGTAGTACTGAAGTACTGAGAGGGGGAGGGGCGGGTCGTGCCGCCCCGACACTTGCAGCAGGCCGTGCCATCCTGGCGGCCTGCTTTTTTTGTCCAGGGTACTGCATGAGTGAACTACGACACATTGTGATCGTGGGTGGCGGCTCGGCCGGCTGGCTGACGGCCGGCGTGATCGCGGCCGAACATGCCGCGCATCCGGGCGCGCGCGTGCGCGTCACCTTGCTGGAATCGCCCGACGTGGCGCCGATCGGCGTGGGCGAGGGCACCTGGCCCAGCATGCGCGATACGCTGGCCCGCATCGGCGTGTCCGAATCCGATTTCTTCCGCGAATGCGACGCCGCTTTCAAGCAGGGCTCGCGCTTTAACCGCTGGGTCACCGGCGGCGATGACGATTTTTACTTCCATCCCTTTGTCGTGCCGCAGGGCTACGGCGAAGCCAACCTGGCGGCGCGCTGGCGCCAGACCCGGCCCGATGTCGCGTTTGCCGACCTGGCCAGTTTCCAGCCGCAGCTGTGCCTGCACGGGCGCGCGCCCAAGCAGGCCGCCACGCCGGAATACGCGGCCGTGTCCAACTACGGCTACCACCTCGACGCCGGCAAGTTCGGCGTGTTCCTGCGCCGCCATTGCATCGAGCGGCTGCAGGTGCGCCACATAGTCGACCATGTGGCCGGCGTGCAGTCGCACGACCACGGCGACATCGCCGCGCTGCAGACGCGCCACCACGGCGCCATCGCGGCCGACCTGTTCATCGACTGCAGCGGCGCGCAATCGCTGCTGCTGGGCCAGCACTATGGCGTGCCGCTGCGCTCGCAGCGCCACATCCTGTTCAACGACAGCGCGCTGGCGCTGCAGCTGCCCTATCCGGACGAGCACAGCCCGATCGCCTCGCAAACCAATTCCACCGCGCAGGCGGCCGGCTGGATCTGGGACATCGGCCTGCCGACCCGGCGCGGCATCGGCTATGTGTATTCCAGCGCGCACACCAGCGACGAGCAGGCCGAGAAAGCGCTGCAAGCTTACGTGCGCCAGACCAGCGGCGCGCAGGAGGCGCCGATGCCGCGCAAGCTGTCGTTCCAGCCCGGCTACCGCGAGCACTTCTGGCACCGCAACTGCGTCGCCATCGGCCAGTCGGCCGGCTTCATCGAGCCGCTGGAAGCGTCGGCGCTGGCGATGGTGGAACTGGGCGCGGCCACGCTGGCCGACGTGCTGCCCGACAACCGCGCCGGCATGGAGATCGCCGCCCAGCGCTACAACGACGCTTTCCGCTACCGCTGGGAACGCGTGATCGATTTCCTCAAGCTGCACTACCTCCTCAGCAAGCGCGACGACAGCGCCTACTGGCGCGACAACCGGCAAGCGTCGTCGGTGCCGCCGCGCCTGCAGGAACTGCTGGCCTTGTGGCGTTACCAGCCGCCGTCGCACTACGACTTGCCGCGCATCGAGGAAGTGTTTCCGGCGGCCAGCTACCAGTACATCCTGTACGGCATGGGCTTCGCGACCGACTACGGCGACGCCCGCCGCCGCTCGGACCTGCCGCAGCTGGCCGACGCTTATTTCGCCGAGGCGCAAACGCTGACCCGCAAGATGCTGGCCGGCCTGCCCACCAACCGCGAGCTGATCAACCATATCAAGCGCCACGGGCTGCCACGCCCGGGCCACCCCATCCATGACCAATAACGTAATGCTCAACAATGTCGATCACGCCAACCTGCGCGTGATCACCCAGCGCGGCGCCCGGTACGGCGACAACGTGATGACCTGCGCCACCTTCCCGGCCGAGTTCCGCGACGTGCAGGCCCATTATCCGATCGTATTTCGCCAGACCGAGGACGGCCCCGGCTTCGAGCCGCACGTGCTGCTGGGCTTCCAGGAAAAGGAAAACCTCTACCTGACGCCGCAAGGCTGGGACGCCGGCTACGTGCCGATGGCGATGGAGCGGCTGCCGTTCCTGATCGGCCGCTCGGGCGACCAGCTCAACATCCACATCGACCTCGACAGCCCGCGCGTCAGCCGTGCTGAAGGGGAGGCGCTGTTCCTGGCCTATGGCGGCATCACGCCTTACCTCGAGCACGTCAACTCGATGCTGCTGGCCATCCACGCAGGCTTGCAGGGCTTGCAGCCTTTCATTGCGGCGCTGCGCGAGCACGACTTGCTGGAATCGTTCGTGGCCGACATCGAGCTGGAAGACGGCTCGCAAAACCGTTTATACGGTTTCCACACCATCAACGAAGAGGCGCTGATGCGCCTGCCGGGTTCGGTGCTGGAAAGCCTGAGCCGCGCCGGCCATTTGCAGGCGATCTACATGGTGGTGGCGTCGCTGTCCAACTTCCGTGGCCTGATCGAGCGCAAGCAGCGTCATGGCTAGGCCGATCCGCGAACTGCATGGCCTGACGCCAGGCGATCTCGGCGACGAGTTGCTGACCTCGACCGAGCCGCTGATCCTGCGCGGCCTGGCCGGGCAGTGGCCGCTGGTGCAGGCGGCGCGCGCCTCGCAGCGCGCGGCCAGCGACTACCTGCGCCGCTTCTACAATGGCGCGCCGGTGGTGGCCATGCTGGGCACGCCGGACATCAAGGGCCGCTACTTCTACAACGACGATGTCAGCGGCTTCAATTTCAACAAAGTGCGCACCGGCCTGCCGGGCGTGCTGGACGAACTGGAAGCGCACCGCGACGATGCGCAGCCGCCCGCCATCTATGTCGGCTCGACCGAGATCGACCTGTGCCTGCCGGGACTGGGCGCCGAGAACGACCTCGGACTGGCGTCGCGCCAGCCCTACGTCAGCATCTGGCTCGGCAACCAGACCCGCATCGCCGCCCATTACGACTTGCCGGACAATATCGCGGTGGTGGCGGCCGGGCGCCGCCGCTTCACCCTGTTCCCGCCGGAGCAGGTGAGCAATCTGTATGTGGGGCCGCTGGACTTCACCATCGCCGGCCAGCCGGTCAGCATGGTCGATTTCCACCAGCCCGACCACGAACGCTATCCGCGTTTCAGCGAGGCGCTCGCGCACGCAGCCAGCGCCGAGCTGGAAGCGGGCGACGCCATTTTCATTCCCAGCATGTGGTGGCACCACGTGGAGGCGCTGGCGCCGTTCAATGTGCTGATCAACTACTGGTGGCGGCAATCGCCGGCCTTCATGGACACGCCGACCAACACCCTGATGCACGCCCTGATCAGCCTGCGCGGCCTGCCGCTGGCGCAGCGCGACGCGTGGCATGCCTTGTTCAAGCACTACATCTTCGACAGCGACGGCAGCGAAGCCGAGCACCTGCCGCCGGCCGCGCGCCGCGTGCTGGCGCCGCTGGACGACAACATGGCGCGCGCCTTGCGCACCCAGATTCTTAACCGCATCAACCGCTAAGGAAACCTTCATGCAGAACGTACGACGTGTAGTGATTGCCGGCGGCGGCACCGCCGGCTGGATGGCTGCAGCCGCGCTGTCCAAGACGCTGGGCAAGGTGATCGACCTGACGCTGGTCGAGTCCGACGAAATCGCCACCGTGGGCGTGGGCGAGGCCACCATCCCGACCATGATCACCTTCCACAACCTGCTGGAACTGAGCGAGCCGGAGTTCATGGCGGCCACCCAGGCCACCTTCAAGCTGGGCATCAGCTTCGAGAACTGGCGCGATGTGAACCAGGACTACATCCACTCGTTCGGCACCACCGGCACCGACCACTGGTCGGCCGGCTTCCAGCACTTCTGGCGCAAGGGCGTGGCGCATGGCCTGGCCAGCGACTACGGCGACTACTGCCGCGAACTGAAAGCCTCGCTGCTGGACCGCTTCGCCCACCTGCCCGACAACGGCATGAACTACGCCTACCACCTGGACGCCGGGCTGTACGCGCGCTACCTGCGCAAGTTCAGCGAACCGCTGGGCTGCAAGCGCATCGAGGGCAAGATCGTGCAGGTCAACACCAATCCGGCCAACGGCTACATCAGCTCGCTGACGATGGCCGACGGCTCGCAGATCGAAGGCGACCTGTTCATCGACTGCTCGGGCTTCCGTGGCCTGCTGATCGGGCAGACGCTGGGCGTGGAATACGAGGACTGGTCGCAATGGCTGCTGTGCGACAGCGCGCTGGCGGTGCAGACCGCCTCCACCAGCGCCTTGCCGCCGCTGACGCGCGCGATCGCGCACGGCTCCGGCTGGCAGTGGCGGATCCCGCTGCAGCACCGCGTCGGCAACGGGCTGGTGTACTCGAGCAAGCACATGGACGACGAGACCGCCCACCAAACGCTGATGGGCAACCTGGCCGGCGAACCGCTGATGAATCCCAGGCCGATCCGCTTCACGCCGGGCCAGCGGGTGCAGACCTGGCGCAAGAACTGCGTGGCGATCGGGCTGTCGAGCGGCTTCCTGGAGCCGATCGAGTCGACCAGCATCCACATGATCCAGCGCAGCCTGATCCGCCTGCTGCAAGTGTTCCCGGCCAACGGTCCGCTGTGCCAGAGCGACATCGACGAGTTCAACACGCAGGCGGCAACCGAGGTGCACCACATCCGCGACTTCATCATCGCCCATTACAAAATCACCAACCGCCGCGACACCCAGTTCTGGCGCGACTGCGCGGCGCTGGAAGTGCCGCCGTCGCTGCGCCACCGGATTGATTTGTTCCGCGAATCGGGCAAGGTGTTCAAGGCGGCGCACGAGCTGTTTGCCGAGAACTCGTGGATCCAGGTGATGCTGGGGCAGGGCATCCTGCCGGAGCGCTACCACCCGATCGCCGACCGCATGGGCGAGCAGGAGCTGGCTTACTTCCTCAACAACATCAAATCCTCGGTCAGCACGCTGGCCAACCAGCTGCCGAGCCACGCCGAGTACATCCAGCGCTACTGCCGCGCGCAGCCGCTGTAAAGTTGTCAGGCTGGACACGTCGCAGGCGGCCCGGTAGAGTGAGGCCATGCTGCTTGCGACCATCGACCAACATTTGCTGGACGGCGCCGCCCGTCCGGGCCTGCGCGGCGCGGCGCGCTTTCTGACGGAATTCTGGTATTTCGGTATCAAGGAGGCGCGGGCCTGCCTGTTCGTGGCGCTGTTCTTTGCCGCCGTGTTCCTGGTGCCGCGCGCCGGCCTGTGGGGCGTGCCGCGCTACGACGTGCTGCTGGTGGCGGCGCTGGCCATCCAGCTGTGGATGGCGTGGGCCGGACTGGAAACATGGGATGAGCTGAAAGCGGTCAGCCTGTTCCACGTGGTCGGCTTTGCGCTGGAGGTGTTCAAGACCTCGGGCGCGATCCAGTCGTGGAGCTATCCGGATTTCGCCTACACCAAACTGTTCGGCGTGCCGCTGTTTTCCGGTTTCATGTACGCGGCGGTGGGCAGCTACATCATCCAGGCCTGGCGCCTGTTCGACTTGCGGATACGCCATCATCCGCCGCACTGGATGGCGGCGCTGATTGCCGTGCTCATCTACGCCAACTTCTTCACCCACCACTACATCGGCGACTATCGCTGGTATCTGGCCGCCTGTGCGCTGGGATTGTACGCGCGCACCACGGTGATATTCCGTCCACTGGACCGCGACCTCCAGATGCCTTTGCTGCTGGCCTTCGTGCTGATCGGCCTGTTCATCTGGCTGGCCGAGAACATCAGCACCTTCTGGGGCCTATGGCGCTACCCCAACCAGCTCGGCGCCTGGTCGGCGGTCCACGTCAGCAAGTGGAGCTCATGGTCGCTGCTGGTCATCATGACCTTCACCATCGTGGCCAATCTCAAACACATCAAAGCCCGCATCCACGTACCAGAGAAATAGGACAGATACCCGGCTGCACCACCTCAAACCGCGCTATTCGCGCTGTGCTAGATTGGCTCTCTTAACCGATGGGAGGCAATATGAAAACCCAAACCATAGAACCTGCCGCGCTCGCCAAGTTGGCGAGCGCGAAGGATGAGTTCAGCGTATTGGTCGAGCCCGACGATCTTGGCTGGGTTGTGTATGTACGTGGCGAGCAAGGCGACCGCATCTTGCTCGATTTAGAGAGCAAAGCTGCTGCGGTATTTGATGCGCTTGAAGAGGTCGAACAACGCTTGCACGCTTTGGGGGTCGAGCACTTCGAGGTCAAGGAAATGGAAAAGGAGGAGGGGTACGACGAGTGGTTGCTTGCTGAGATACAGGACGCGCTCGACGATCCTTCGCCACCGGTTCCGCATGAGGAGGCCATGCGCCGGATTCGGGCTGCAATCAAGGCCAAATAATGGCCGCCTTGCGCCGGCTGCACTGGAGCGAGACGGCAATTCGTGATCTGACCCGGATAGGGCGGCGCGTTGCCGTTGCTAGTCCTGCAAGTGCAGACAGACTCGTTGACCAGATCGAGGCCAAGGTCGAGGTGCTGGCCGCGTTTCCAGAAATCGGCCATGCCGGGACCAAACCCGGCACCCGTGAGCTGGTGGTTCATCCTCATTATTTCATCATTTATCGCATTCTGCCGGATGGCGTACACGTGCTGCGCGTTAAACATTCGGCAAGAAAACGGCCGGCCTGAGCGAGCCGCCAGGCCGCATGGCGGCTGGTTTTGGCGCCGTTTTCCCAACAGCGTCGGCGGGCGCGTCAAAAAGCTGACATACCTCGTACTAAGTTGTTGCGTCAACCCCCAAATCAAGATACACTAGCCGGCTTCGGTATGGATTCGTCTTTTTATTGGTCCGTACTATTTTTGTAGTTCAACATATCCCCGCCCAATCGTAGGTGGGAATTGGAGAAAAAATGAGCCTTGGCCTCCTCGGTCGCAAGGTTGGTATGATGCGCATCTTCACCGATGACGGGGACTCGATCCCAGTCACCGTGGTTGACGTATCGAACAACCGTGTTGCGCAAATCAAAACTCCTGAAGTGGATGGTTACTCCGCTGTTCAGGTCGCATTCGGTCAACGTCGCGCTTCCCGCGTGACCAAAGCCGTTGCTGGTCACCACGCTAAAGCCGGTGTTGAAGCTGGTACTCTGCTGAAAGAGTTCCGCGTTGACGCTGCTAAAGCTGCCGAACTGAAAGCTGGCGAAGTGGTCGCCGCTTCGCTGTTCGAAGTCGGTCAGAAAATCGACGTTCAAGGCGTATCGATCGGTAAAGGCTATGCCGGTACCATCAAGCGTCACAACTTTGCTTCGGGTCGTCAGACCCACGGTAACTCGCGTTCGCACAACGTTCCAGGTTCGATCGGTATGGCGCAAGATCCAGGCCGCGTGTTCCCTGGTAAGCGCATGACCGGTCACATGGGTGACGTCACCTGCACCGTGCAGAACCTCGAAATCGCCCGTATCGACGCCGACCGTCAGCTGCTGCTGGTCAAAGGTGCGATCCCTGGCGCGAAAAACGGCCAGGTTGTGGTGTCGCCTGCTGTCAAAGTTAAAGCAAAGAAGGGAGCTTAAACGATGGAACTCAAGCTCTTGAACGCTCAAGGTCAAGCCGCCTCTAACGTTGCTGCCGCCGATACCGTCTTCGGCCGTGACTACAACGAAGCCCTGATCCACCAGATCGTCGTTGCCTACCAAGCCAATGCTCGCAGCGGCAACCGTAAGCAAAAAGACCGTGAAGAAGTCCACCACACGACCAAAAAGCCTTGGCGCCAAAAAGGTACCGGCCGCGCTCGTGCTGGTATGTCGTCGTCGCCACTGTGGCGCGGCGGTGGTCGCATCTTCCCGAACTCGCCTGACGAGAACTTCACCCACAAAGTGAACAAGAAGATGTACCGCGCTGGCGTGTGCTCGATCCTGTCGCAACTGGCCCGTGAAGACCGCCTGGTCGTGATCGAAGATCTGTCGATCGAAGCACCAAAAACCAAGCTGCTGTCGCAAAAGCTGACCGGCCTGGGCTTCGACTCCGTGCTGATCATCACCGACACCGCGAACGAAAACCTGGAACTGGCTTCCCGCAACCTGCCGAACGTGCTGGTTGTCGAGCCGCGTCACGCCGATCCTATGTCGCTGGTCTTCTACAAAAAGATCCTGGTGACCAAGGCTGCGCTGGCTAAGATTGAGGAGATGCTGGCATGAGCGCATTGAAATTTAGCGAAGAACGCCTGCTGAAAGTACTGGTTGCTCCAGTGATTTCCGAAAAGGCCACCCTGGTCGCGGAAAAGAACGAGCAGATCGTGTTCCGTGTTACCACCGACGCGACCAAGCCAGAGATCAAGGCTGCCGTCGAACTGCTGTTCAAAGTCCAAGTGGAATCGGTGCAAACCGTCAACCGCGAAGGCAAGCAAAAGCGTTCGGGCGCCCACATCGGCCGCCGCAACCACACCAAGCGTGCTTTCGTGTGCCTGAAACCAGGCCAGGAAATCAATTTCACCGAGGAGGCTAAATAATGGCACTCGTTAAGATGAAGCCAACCTCCCCAGGCCGTCGTGGCATGGTGAAAGTTGTGAACTCGGACCTGTTCAAAGGCCGTCCGTTCGCAGCTCTGGTTGAGAAAAAATCGAAAACTGCTGGCCGTAACAACAACGGTCACATCACCACCCGTCACATCGGTGGTGGTCACAAGCAGCACTATCGCGTGATCGACTTCAAGCGTAACAGCAAGGACGGCATCCCGGCGAAAGTGGAGCGTATCGAATACGATCCTAACCGTACCGCGCACATCGCTCTGCTGTGCTACGCCGACGGCGCCCGTGCTTACATCATCGCCACCAAAGGCATGGCTGTGGGCGATACCGTGATGAACGGTTCGGAAGCCCCGATCAAGGCCGGTAACTGCCTGCCGATCCGCAACATCCCGGTCGGTACCATCATGAACTGCGTCGAAATGCTGCCAGGTAAAGGTGCCCAGATGGCCCGTACCGCCGGCGCCGGCGTGGTGCTGATGGCGCGTGAAGGTACCTACGCTCAAGTGCGTCTGCGCTCGGGTGAAGTGCGTCGCGTGCACATCGAGTGCCGTGCAACCGTGGGTGAAGTCGGCAATGCCGAACACAGCCTGCGTAAGATCGGTAAAGCTGGTGCCATGCGTTGGCGCGGTGTTCGTCCTACCGTTCGCGGTGTGGTCATGAACCCGATCGACCACCCGCACGGTGGTGGTGAAGGCCGTACCGCAGCTGGTCGTCATCCTGTGTCCCCGTGGGGCCAACAGACCAAGGGTAAGAAGACTCGCAGCAACAAGCGCACTTCTTCGATGATCGTCTCGCGCCGCGGCAAGAAATAAGGATAAATCATGACTCGTTCATTGAAAAAAGGGCCGTTCTGTGACGCCCACCTGGTGAAAAAAGTCGAAGCCGCGCAAGCGACCAAAGACAAAAAGCCAATCAAAACCTGGTCCCGTCGCTCGACCATCATGCCTGACTTCATCGGCCTGACGATCGCTGTTCACAACGGCAAGCTGCACGTGCCAGTGTACGTTTCCGAGAACATGGTTGGTCACAAGCTCGGCGAATTCGCGCTGACCCGCACGTTCAAAGGCCATGCCGCTGACAAGAAGGCGAAGAAATAATGGAAACCAAAGCTATCCTCAAAGGCGTGCGCCTGTCGGACCAAAAGGGCCGTCTGGTTGCTGACCTGATCCGTGGCAAGAAAGTTGACGCTGCACTCAACATTCTGCAGTTCAGCCCGAAAAAAGGCGCCACCATCATCAAGAAAGTGCTGGAGTCGGCTATCGCCAACGCCGAGCACAACGATGGTGCCGACATCGACGAACTGTTCGTGAAAACGATCTACGTTGAAAAGGGCCCGATCCTGAAGCGCTTCACCGCGCGTGCAAAAGGTCGTGGCGATCGTATCTCGAAACAATCGTGTCACATTTACGTGACCGTCGGTAACTAAGGAGCCAAGATGGGTCAGAAAATTCATCCAACTGGTTTCCGCCTGGCGGTAACCCGTAACTGGGCTTCGCGTTGGTACGCTGGCAATGGTAACTTTGCCGACATGCTGAACGAAGACCTGAAAGCACGTACCTACCTGAAGACCAAGCTGAAGAACGCTTCGGTTGGCCGCATCGTCATCGAGCGCCCAGCCAAGAACGCGCGTTTCACCATCTACAGCTCGCGTCCAGGCGTTGTGATCGGCAAAAAAGGCGAAGACATCGAAGTACTGAAGTCGGCGCTGGGCAAGATCATGGGCGTGCCGGTGCACGTGAACATCGAAGAAATCCGCAAGCCGGAAATCGATTCGCAGCTGATCGCTGACTCGATCGCTCAGCAGCTCGAAAAACGTATCATGTTCCGTCGCGCCATGAAGCGCGCGATGCAGAACGCGATGCGTCTGGGCGCCCTGGGCATCAAGATCATGTCGTCGGGTCGTCTGAACGGCATCGAGATCGCCCGTACCGAATGGTATCGCGAAGGCCGTGTGCCACTGCACACCCTGCGCGCTGACATCGACTACGGCACCTCGGAAGCCTCGACCACCTACGGCATCATCGGTGTCAAGGTGTGGGTCTACAAGGGTGACCGTTCGGCCACCGGCGAAGCCCCAGTGATCGATACCCCGCCAGACGAGAAAAAGCCACGCGGCCCACGTCGTGAAGACGGCAAGCCAGCTGGTCGTCCACGCCCAGCCGGTGCTGGTGGCGCCCGCCGCGCTGCCAAGCCAGCCGAGAAAGCAGGAGAATAATCATGCTGCAACCAGCACGCAGAAAGTATCGTAAAGAGCAGAAAGGCCGTAACACCGGCATTTCGCACACCGCCGGCACCAACGTGTCGTTCGGCGAGTTCGGTCTGAAGGCCGTGGCTCGTGGCCGTATCACTGCCCGTCAAATCGAAGCAGCGCGTCGCGCCATGACCCGTCACATCAAACGTGGCGGCCGTATCTGGATCCGCGTCTTCCCAGACAAGCCGATCTCGAACAAGCCAGCCGAAGTCCGTATGGGTAACGGTAAAGGTAATCCAGAGTACTACGTCGCTGAAATCCGCCCAGGCAAAGTCCTGTACGAGATGGACGGCGTAGGCGAAGAACTGGCGCGCGAAGCATTCCGCCTGGCCGCTGCCAAACTGCCACTGGCGACCACTTTCGTGGTCCGTCAAGTTGGTCAATAACAGGAGTGAAATATGAAAGCATCTGAACTCCGCGGCAAAGACCAGGTAGCTCTGCAAAAAGAGCTGAATGACCTGTTGAAGGCACAGTTCGGCCTGCGTATGCAAACCGCTACGCAACAGCTGAGCAACACCTCGCAGCTCAAGAAGGTACGTCGCGACATCGCACGCGTAAAAACGGTATTGAACACGAAGGAAGCAAAATGACCGAGCAAGTAAAGCTGAAGCGTACGCTGATCGGTAAAGTTGTGTCCGACAAGATGGACAAGACCGTTACCGTTCTGATCGAACGTCACGTGAAACACCCTCTGTATGGCAAGATCATCGTTCGTTCGGCAAAGTATCACGCCCACGACGAGACCAACCAGGTGAAAGCCGGTGATACGGTGGAAATCACCGAAGGTCGTCCGATCTCCAAAACGAAGGCATGGACCGTGACCCGCGTGGTGCAAGCCGCGCAAATCGTTTAATTGAAGTCGTCGCTGCCCGGATCCAGGTCCGGGCGGCGATTTTCAATTAGTTCTTGCAAGCCCGCGAGTTGTGTGTAATACTCGTGGGCTTCGTTCATGTAACGCCGCAAAGTGTCTGGCCACAGACGCTGAACCGTGCGGTCAGTAGCAGTTCGAAGGTCAAGCACCCAAGCAGCGGAGTCAGCAGACTCTTCTGGCGGGACCAAGACTGACCGCAGGTCCGCATTGTGTGGATTCTTCGGCTTAAGTTGGGAAAGAGAATATTATGATTCAAACTGAAAGCCGGCTCGAAGTAGCCGACAACACCGGTGCCAAGGAAGTCATGTGCATCAAGGTGTTGGGCGGTTCCAAGCGCCGTTATGCTGGCATTGGCGACGTGATCAAAGTAACCGTTAAGGTTGCTCAGCCACGCGGCCGTGTCAAAAAAGGTGAAATTTACAACGCCGTGGTAGTGCGCACCGCTAAAGGTGTTCGCCGCCAAGACGGTTCCCTGGTGAAGTTCGACGGCAACGCCGCCGTGCTGCTGAACGCCAAGCTGGAACCGATCGGTACGCGTATCTTCGGACCAGTGACGCGCGAACTGCGCACTGAAAAGTTCATGAAGATCGTGTCCCTGGCACCTGAAGTACTGTAAGGAGTCAGTAATGGATAAGATTCGTAAAAACGACGAAGTCATCGTTCTGGCCGGTAAAGACAAGGGCAAACGCGGTGTCGTTTCGCGTCGCGTAGACGCAGAACACGTTGTGGTTGAAGGCGTCAACGTTGCTAAAAAAGCGACCAAGCCGAACCCAATGACTGGCGTACAAGGTGGTATCGTCGACAAGACTATGCCGATTCACGTGTCCAACGTTGCATTGTTCAATGCAGCGACTGGCAAGGCAGACCGTGTTGGTTTCAAAGAAGTGGACGGCAAAAAAGTCCGCGTCTTTAAATCGTCCGGCGAAGTAGTGAAGGCTTAAGAAATCATGGCACGTCTCCAAGAATTCTATAAAGAAAAAGTCATCGCTGACCTGACCGCTAAGTTCGGTTACAAGTCGGTGATGGAAGTTCCACGCCTGACCAAGATCACCCTGAACATGGGTGTGGGTGAGGCCATCGCCGACAAGAAAGTGCTCGAGCACGCTGTTGGCGACCTGACCAAGATCGCCGGCCAGAAGCCAGTGACCACCAAGGCCCGTAAAGCAATCGCCGGTTTCAAAATCCGCGAAGGCTATCCGATCGGCACTATGGTGACCCTGCGCGGCGCCCGTATGTACGAGTTCCTGGACCGCTTCATCACCGTGGCCCTGCCACGCGTGCGTGACTTCCGCGGTGTGAACGGCAAGGCATTCGACGGCCGTGGCAACTACAACATCGGTGTGAAAGAGCAGATCATCTTCCCTGAGATCGAGTACGACAAGATCGATGCGCTGCGTGGTATGAACATTTCGATCACCACCACCGCTAAGACCGACGACGAAGCGAAAGCTCTGCTCGCCGCCTTCAAATTCCCGTTCAGGAACTAAGAGATCATGGCAAAACTCGCACTGATTAACCGTGAACAGAAACGTGCTGACCTGGTAGCCAAGTTCGCTGCCAAGCGCGCCGCTCTGAAGGCCATCATCGATGACCAGACCAAGTCGGAAGAAGAGCGTTACGAAGCGCGCCTGAAACTGCAGGCCCTGCCACGTAACTCGGCCCCGACCCGCCAGCGCAACCGCTGCCAGGTAACCGGTCGTCCGCGCGGCACCTTCCGTAAATTCGGTCTGGGCCGTATCAAGCTCCGTGAATTCGCCATGCGTGGTGAAATTCCGGGTATGACTAAAGCTAGCTGGTAATAGGAGAATAAGCAATGAGTATGAGCGATCCTATCGCCGATATGCTGACCCGCATTCGCAACGCCCAAGGCGTTCAAAAAACGACCGTGGCCATGCCATCGTCGAAAGTCAAAGTAGCGATTGCCAACGTCCTCAAGGACGAGGGTTACATTGAAGATTTCGCTGTCGCCGAAGCCGGTGGCAAGTCGGAACTGAAAATCGGTTTGAAGTACTACGTAGGCCGTCCTGTTATCGAGCGTCTGGAACGTGTTTCGCGTCCAGGTCTGCGCGTGTACAAAGGCAAAGACGAGATCCCTTCGGTAATGAACGGTCTGGGTGTGGCGATTGTATCGACCCCACAAGGCGTCATGACCGACCGTAAAGCACGCGCTACCGGTGTCGGCGGCGAAGTGATTTGCTACGTGGCCTAAGGAGTAAGACATGTCCCGAGTAGCTAAAATGCCAATCGCTGTGCCAGCTGGCGCTGAAGTCGCCATCTCCGCAGCAGCGATTACCGTCAAGGGCCCGCTGGGCGTCCTGACCCAGAGCCTGAACGGCCTGGTAAAAGTTGAAAACAATGCTGGTACCCTGAGCTTTGAGCCGTCGAACGACAGCCGCGAAGCCAACGCCATGTCCGGTACGCTGCGCGCACTGGTCAACAACATGGTCAACGGTGTGACCAAGGGCTTCGAGAAAAAGCTGAACCTGGTGGGCGTGGGCTACAAAGCCCAGGCCGCCGGCGACAAGCTGAATCTGTCCCTGGGCTTCTCGCACCCAGTGGTGCACGCCATGCCAGAAGGCGTGACCGTGACCACCGCCACCCCGACCGAGATCGTCATCAAAGGCATCGATCGTCAAAAGGTGGGTCAGGTTGCTGCAGAAGTTCGTGCTTACCGCGCTCCGGAGCCTTACAAAGGCAAGGGCGTCCGTTATTCGGACGAAGTGGTTAAGATCAAAGAAACTAAGAAGAAGTAATTAGGGGCTGACGATGGATAAAAAAGAATCTCGTCTGCGTCGCGGACGTCAAACCCGGATCAAGATTGCGCAACTGAAAGTGAACCGCCTGTCGGTACACCGCACTAACCTGCACATCTACGCAAACCTGATCAGCCCAGAAGCCAAAGTACTGGTTTCGGCCTCGACCCTGGAAGCGGAAGTACGCGCTGAACTGGCAGGCAAATCGGGCAAGGGTGGCAACGCCGCCGCCGCCGCACTGGTCGGCAAGCGCGTAGCAGAAAAAGCACTCAAAGCCGGTATCACCGAAGTCGCCTTCGACCGTTCCGGTTTCCGTTATCACGGCCGTGTGAAGGCGCTGGCTGAAGCCGCGCGTGAAGCCGGTCTGAAGTTCTAAGGAACGATCATGGCAAAAATGCAAGCAAAAATGGCAAGCGACAAGCCGGATGATGGCATGCGCGAAAAAATGATCGCGATCAACCGCGTGACCAAAGTGGTCAAGGGTGGTCGTATCATGGGTTTCGCCGCGCTGACCGTAGTGGGTGACGGCGATGGCCGCATCGGCATGGGCAAGGGCAAGTCGAAAGAGGTACCAGTCGGTGTGCAGAAGGCAATGGAAGAAGCCCGTCGCAACCTGATCAAAGTACCACTGAAGAACGGCACGCTGCACCACACCGTCCTGGGTCGCCACGGCGCCTCGAAAGTAATGATGTCGCCTGCTAAACCAGGTACCGGCGTCATCGCTGGCGGCGCAATGCGCGCAATCTTCGAAGTCATGGGCGTTACCGACGTGGTCGCGAAATCGACCGGTTCGAGCAACCCGTACAACCTGGTTCGCGCCACGCTGGACGGCCTGGCTAAACTGAGCACTCCTGCTGACATCGCTGCTAAACGCGGCAAGTCGGTAGAAGAGATCCTGGGCTAAGGTGAACGACATGACTACGAAAACCCTCAAAGTACAACTGGTCAAGGGCCTGATCGGCACTCGTCAAGATCACCGCGCTACCGTCAAAGGCCTGGGCCTGCGTCGCGTAAACTCGGTCGCCGAGCTGCAAGACACCCCATCGGTACGCGGCATGATCAACAAAGTGTCGTATCTCGTTAAAGTAGTTGCGTAAGCCTCGGCTTACTCACGGAGAAATCATGGAACTGAATACCATTCAACCAGCCGATGGCGCTAAGCACTACAAGCGTCGCGTCGGCCGCGGTATCGGCTCCGGCCTGGGTAAAACCGCAGGCCGCGGCCACAAGGGTCAGAAATCGCGTTCGGGCGGCTTCCACAAAGTCGGCTTCGAAGGCGGTCAGATGCCTCTGCAACGTCGTCTGCCTAAGCGCGGTTTCAAGTCGCTCAACGCCACCTTCAAAGCTGAAGTGCGTCTGTCCGACCTGAACAACCTGGCTGTTGGCGATGTCGACATCCTGGTGCTGAAACAAGCTGGCGTACTGAGCGTGCTGGCACGCGACGTGCGCGTCATTCTGTCCGGCGAGATCACCAAAGCGGTGAACCTCAAAGGCCTGAAAGTGACCGCTGGCGCGAAAGCCGCCATCGAAGCAGCCGGCGGCTCGGTAGCTTGAGCCACCGCTAACAGCTTGATCGGAGCGAAAATTGGCGACTAATCCACAATTGGCTAAAAGTGCAGCAGCTGGTTTCCCTTGGGGCCGGCTCTGGTTCCTGCTTGGCGCATTGGTGGTTTATCGTATCGGCGCTCACATCCCGGTTCCCGGGATCGATCCGGTACAATTGGCCGCGCTGTTCAAGTCGCAAGAGGGTGGCATCCTGGGCATGTTGAACATGTTCAGCGGTGGCGCTCTCGCGCGCTTCACGGTGTTTGCGCTGGGTATCACGCCGTACATCTCGGCCTCGATCATCATGCAGTTGGTGTCGATCGTGTCGCCGCAGATGGAGGCGTTGAAGAAGGAAGGCGAAGCAGGCCGACGCAAGATCACGCAGTACACCCGTTATTTCACGGTGGTGCTGGCGGCGTTCCAGGCGCTCGGTATTGCAGTTGCTTTGGAGTCGCAGGCAGGTCTGGTGCTGGATCCAGGCTATGCATTCCGTTTCGTGACGGTCGTTACGCTGTTGACCGGCACCATGTTCGTGATGTGGTTGGGCGAGCAAATTACCGAGCGCGGTCTCGGTAATGGTATCTCGATCATCATTTTCGCAGGTATCGCAGCCGGTTTGCCGGGCGCGCTGGGTGGCCTTGGCCAGTCGGTGAGCAACGGTTCGATCGGTGCGCTGTCGGCGATCATCATCATGATCCTGGTGGTGGCGGTGACGTTCCTGGTGGTATTCGTGGAACGTGGCCAACGCAAGATCCTGGTCAACTATGCGAAACGCCAGGTGGGTAACAAGATTTACGGTGGCCAAACCTCGCACCTGCCATTGAAGTTGAATATGGCCGGCGTGATTCCACCGATCTTCGCTTCGTCGATTATCTTGTTCCCGGCTACGATCGTAGGCTGGTTCACCACGGGCGCCGATACGGCCAACCCGGCGGTCCGGTTCTTGAAAGATTTGGCAGCATCGATGGGGCCAGGCGAGCCCATCCACGCACTGTTGTATGCCATTGCGATCGTGTTTTTCTGTTTCTTCTATACAGCGCTGGTCTTCAACAGCAAGGAAACAGCAGACAACTTGAAGAAGAGCGGGGCCTTTGTGCCAGGGATTCGTCCCGGTGAGCAGACTGCCCGCTACATCGACAAGATTCTGACGCGATTGACACTGGCTGGCGCCATCTACATCACTCTGGTGTGTTTGTTGCCGGAATTCATGCAAGCCGAGTGGAAGGTACCGTTCTATTTTGGTGGTACTTCTCTGTTGATTATTGTGGTTGTGACTATGGACTTCATGGCGCAAGTACAAAACTACGTGATGTCGCAGCAATATGAATCGCTGCTGCGCAAAGCAAACTTCAAAGGCGGAATTCCGACGCGATAAGCGCGGTTTCACATACACCGAATGGCAAAAGACGACGTCATACAGATGCAGGGTGAGATCTTAGAAAATCTCCCTAATGCAACATTTCGAGTAAAGCTGGAAAACGGGCACGTGGTGCTGGGACATATTTCAGGTAAAATGCGGATGAACTATATCCGCATCCTGCCTGGCGATAAGGTGACGGTCGAACTGACACCTTACGACCTGTCCCGCGCCCGCATTGTGTTCCGGACCAAGTAATTTTAGATAATCGAACCTTAGAAGAGAGTTCAACATGAAAGTTAACGCCTCAGTCAAGCGGATCTGCCGCAACTGCAAGATCATCAAGCGCAAGGGCGTTGTTCGCGTAATCTGCGTCGAACCACGTCACAAGCAGCGTCAAGGTTAATAACCGTTATTTATCGAGGAATAACGAATGGCACGTATTGCAGGGGTTAATATCCCAAATCATCAGCACACCGTTATCGGCTTGACCGCCATCTACGGTGTAGGCCGTCCACGCGCGAAGTTCATCTGCGCGCAGACCGGTATTGCGACCAATAAAAAGGTCAAAGACCTGGACGACAGCGAACTGGAAAAGCTGCGCGATGAAGTAGCAAAATTCATCGTCGAAGGCGATCTGCGTCGCGAACTGTCCATGAACATCAAGCGTTTGATGGACTTGGGTTGCTACCGCGGTATGCGTCACCGTAAGGGCCTGCCGGTCCGCGGTCAACGCACCCGCACCAATGCACGTACCCGCAAGGGCCCGCGCAAAGCCGCTCAATCGCTCAAGAAATAATCTAGGGAAATCACATGGCTAAGCAACAAAGCAGCGCAGCAGCAGCTCGCGTACGCAAGAAGGTCAAGAAGAACGTTGCGGAAGGTATCGCACACGTTCACGCTTCCTTCAACAACACCATCATCACCATCACCGACCGTCAGGGCAACGCGCTGTCGTGGGCGACCTCCGGTGGTGCTGGCTTCAAGGGTTCGCGTAAATCGACCCCGTTCGCAGCGCAGGTTGCTGCTGAAGCCGCTGGTAAAGTCGCGATCGAATGCGGCGTGAAGAACCTGGAAGTGCGCATCAAGGGCCCAGGCCCAGGCCGTGAATCGGCTGTGCGTGCACTGAACAACCTGGGCATCAAGATCACCGAGATCCAGGACGTGACGCCAGTTCCACACAACGGCTGCCGCCCTCCAAAGCGTCGTCGTATCTAATGGCCTGGCCAGCATTGCTGGCCTAGCTGTTACACAATAAAGCTGGTGCAGGAAGCTGGTAACAGCTATACTGCCCGGCTATTGTCGTCTGTTGGCTTGCCAGCAGACTTTAGCCACGTCTGGCTCATACGCAGACCAGACTAGCGTTCAATCCGCGTGGATTGGAACGTCATCATTTAAACAAAGGAAGCATCGTGGCACGTTACATCGGACCAAAAGCCAAACTCTCCCGCCGTGAAGGCACTGATCTGTTCCTGAAAAGCGCCCGTCGCTCGCTGGACAGCAAATGCAAACTGGACGTAAAACCAGGTCAGCACGGCGTTAAGTCGGGCGCCCGTACCTCGGACTACGGCAACCAGCTGCGCGAAAAGCAAAAAGTTAAACGTATGTACGGCGTGCTGGAACGTCAGTTCCGTCGCTACTTCGCAGAAGCCGACCGCCGCAAAGGCAACACCGGCGAAACCCTGCTGAAGCTGCTGGAAGCCCGTCTGGACAACGTAGCGTACCGTATGGGCTTCGGCTCGACCCGCGCTGAAGCACGTCAGCTGGTATCGCACAAAGCCTTCACCGTGAACGGCAACGTTGTGAACATCGCTTCGTACTCGGTTAAAGTCGGCGACGTCATCGCTGTGCGCGAAAAAGCCAAGAAACAAGTGCGTATCGTTGAAGCGCTGTCGCTGGCTGAACAAGTTGGCATGCCAGCTTGGGTGTCGGTTGATGCCAAGAAAATGGAAGGCACCTTCAAGTCCCTGCCAGAGCGCAATGAGATCGCTAACGACGTCAACGAATCGCTGATCGTCGAACTGTACTCGCGTTAATTGACGACATAGTCGTCACCCCGGCGCAGGCCGGGGCCCAATTTGTCGTAAGCCCGCCCGCTTCTCGAAGCGGGCGTTTTCACTAATGCCATCAGCCTTATCGGCCTAACGCGCCGAGGGTATTGAAGAGGACATTTCATGCAAAACAGCCTGTTGAAACCACGTATTATCGATGTAGAAGCACTGGGCGCCGGTCACGCTAAAGTCGTGATGGAACCATTCGAACGCGGCTACGGCCACACCCTGGGCAACGCGCTGCGTCGCGTACTGCTGTCCTCGATGATCGGCTACGCGCCGACCGAAGTCACCATCGCCGGTGTTGTGCACGAGTACTCGTCGCTGGACGGTGTGCAAGAAGACGTGGTTGACCTGCTGCTGAACCTGAAGGGCGTTGTGTTCAAAGTGCACAACCGTGACTCCGTCACCCTGACCCTGAAAAAAGAAGGCGAAGGCGCCGTGCTGGCTTCGGACATCGATCTGCCACACGACGTGGAACTGATCAACCCGGACCACGTGATCGCTCACCTGACCGCCGGCGGCAAACTGGACATGCAGATCAAGGTCGAAAAAGGCCGTGGCTATGTACCAGGTAACGTGCGTCGTCTGTCGGAAGACACCAACAAAACCATCGGCCGCATCATTCTGGACGCGTCGTTCTCGCCAGTGCGCCGTGTGTCGTACTACGTTGAGTCGGCCCGTGTCGAACAGCGTACCGACCTGGACAAGCTGATCATCAACATCGAAACCAACGGCGTGATCTCGCCGGAAGAAGCGATCCGTCAATCGGCGCGCGTGCTGGTTGATCAACTGAACGTGTTCGCTGCCCTGGAAGGCACCGAAGCTGCTGCAGAAGCACCTTCGCGCGCTCCGCTGGTCGATCCGATCCTGCTGCGTCCAGTGGACGACCTGGAACTGACCGTGCGTTCGGCCAACTGCCTGAAAGCAGAAAACATCTACTACATCGGCGACCTGATCCAGCGTTCGGAAAACGAACTGCTGAAGACCCCGAACCTGGGCCGCAAGTCGCTGAACGAGATCAAGGAAGTCCTGGCTTCCCGTGGTCTGACCCTGGGCATGAAGCTGGAAAACTGGCCGCCTGCTGGTCTGGAAAAATAACAGATTGGACGACAGTGCTGGACATCGCGTAGCGATGTTCTGCCCTGTTGCCAACTGATTAGCATTTGTAGCACCCGCCCGGCACATGTTGTGCCGGGCGTTCATCACTAAAAACCGGTCCGCGCTCATGTTGAGCGATCGAAGAACTCGGATATAAACATCGAAAGGAAGTACCATGCGTCACCGTCACGGCCTCCGTAAACTGAACCGTACCTCGTCCCACCGTCTGGCTATGCTGCGCAACATGACCGTATCGCTGCTGCGTCATGAAGCCATCAAAACCACGCTGCCAAAGGCTAAAGAGCTGCGCCGCGTTGTTGAGCCTATCCTGACCCTGGGCAAGACCGACACCCTGGCTAACAAGCGTCTGGCATTCGCCCGTCTGCGCGACCGCGAAATCGTAGGCAAACTGTTCTCGGAACTGGGCCCACGTTACGCTGCACGTAACGGCGGCTACCTGCGCATCCTGAAAATGGGTTTCCGCGTTGGCGACAACGCTCCAATGGCTTACGTTGAGCTGCTGGACCGTCCAGAAGTCACCGCTGTAGAAGACGCACCAACCGCTGAGTAATCAGCCGGTCGTCCCGCAGTACTGAAAAGCCAGGCCTAGCCTGGCTTTTTTTTCGCCTTTGGTTTGACATTGGAATGAGAATCGTTATCATTCATGTTTTGTCTGACTTAGCGAAAGAATTGCCATGCGCGCCTTTTGGACTCTGGTACACCGATACCTTGGCCTGATCACTGCCGGATTTTTGTTCATCAGCGGCATCACCGGCGCCGTCATTTCGTGGGATCACGAGCTGGACGACCTGCTCAACCCGCACCTGATGGAGGCCCACACGCCAGGCTCGCCGCAGCCGGTGCTGGCCCTGGCGCGGCAGCTGGAGGCGCGCTATCCGCAGATCCTGGTGTCCTACATTCCGCTGCAGCCGGAGCCGGGCGAGTCGATCGCCTTTGGCGTGTCGCCGCGCGTGAACCCGGCCTCGCAGAAATTGTACGAGCCAGGCTTTAACCAGGTATTTGTCGATCCGGTCAGCGGCGAGGAGTTGGGCAAGCGCGAATGGGGCGCGGTATGGCCGATTACCAAGGAGACGTTTGTTTCCTTTTTATATCGCCTGCACTACACCCTGCATATTCCGGAAATGTGGGGTATCGACCGCTGGGGTATCTGGCTGATGGGCGGTATTGCAATTATCTGGGTAATCGATAGTTTCGTCGGTTTTTATCTCACGCTGCCATTGCGCCGCCAAAGCGCATCCAAACCGTGGCTGCAACGCTGGAAACCTGCCTGGAAAATCCGCTGGAATGGCGGCGGCAATAAATTGAATTTCGATTTGCATCGCGCATTCAGTTTATGGACTTGGATATTATTGTTTATTCTTGCCTTTACCGCGTTCTCGCTGAATTTATACAGTGAAGTGTTCTATCCGGTAATGAGCAAGATATCGAAAGTCACGCCGACGCCATTTGATACCCGTCCGATGGCGGATATTCACAAACCATTTACGCCAGCGGTTGAATATCCAGCCATCATCCAGACCGCCGCACGTGAAGCGGCGCAGCGCGCATGGCCGGAACCGGTGGGCAGCGTGTTTTATACCAACGCATTTAATGTCTACGGCGTCAGTTTCTATAAACCGGGCGATGACCACGGCGCTGGCGGCGTCGGTCCGGCCTATTTATATTTCGACGGCGCCGATGGCAAGCTGCTGGGCGAGCGTTTGCCGTGGAAAGGCACTGCGGCGGATATCTTCGTGCAGGCGCAATTCCCGCTGCACTCCGGCCGCATCCTCGGACTGCCGGGCCGCATCCTGATTTCCTTCATGGGCGTGGTGGTGGCGATGCTGAGCGTGACCGGCGTGATTATCTGGTGGCGCAAGAGGGCGTCCCGCGTGGTGACTGCGGAACGCCGTGCCGTAGCATGCTAAAAATTGGCATGTACTAGCTATTTTTGAGTCTGACTTACTTCAAACGGCGGTCGCCGGCGGCCCTGAACTCGGAGCCGGCGTTCCATGTTGGCGTCACGCCTTGGGCAATATCCAGCCCAACCTGGAACAGCAGCTGGATATCCTGCACGCCGCCACTGAAATCCCAGTCGCTATGGAAACTGTCGGTCGGCTGGTGGTAATCGTGGGTGAAATAATTATCCACGACTTCACGCGCGTAATTCTCTGGTTTATCCAGATAGCGGCTACGGGCCTTGGTATATAAAACCGGCACGCCAGCGCGGGCGAATTCCAGTTGGTCAGCACGGTAGAAACTACCCAATTCCGAGCGAGAATCCTTTTCCATCAAACGGCCTTGCGACTTGGCGTATTTGTCCAGTAAGCCATCGATGCTGGAATGGCCGGAAGTTACGTTTTCAATTTGCGCAGTTTTGCCCCATGCATTGATGCCATCGATATTAATATTGGCGACGGTTTGCTTGAGCGGGTAGAGCGGATGCGCGGCATAATATTTCGCACCAAGCAGGCCTTTTTCTTCCGCCGTGGTGGCGATAAACAGAATCGAGCGTTTAGGCGCTTTCGGCAGGGCTTTATAAGCTTTCGCCAGTTCCATTAACGCCGCTACGCCGGATGCATTATCCAGCGCGCCGTAATAAATCTTTTTGCTGCCCAGATCGACGCCCAGATGATCCCAGTGCGCGCTGTAAATCACATATTCGTTTTTCAGCTTGGGATCGCTGCCTTCGATTTTCGCCACCACGTTTTTCGAATTGACGGTGCGGGCGATATTCTCGACTTTGAAATCCGCCGTGCCTTTCAGGCTGACCGGGCGGAAGTCCTTGGTCAGCGCCTGCTTTTTCAGGGTGTCGAAATCGTAGCCGGCGGCGTTCATCATGGCCTTGGCCTGGTCCAGCTGGATCCAGCCCGGCACGGTTGGCGCGTCCGGATCGTCGCCGGCGTGCAGCAGGTCGAAGTGCTCGGCCACGCCGCCGCTGCGCACCACGTCCCACGGATAGGCGGCCGGTTTTGTTTCATGAATGATAATGGCGGCTGCCGCGCCCAGCTTGGCGGCGATTTCATATTTGTAGGTCCAGCGGCCGTAGTAAGTCATGGCCTTGCCCTTGAACATGGCCGGATCCAGTTCGGCCGGGTTGGCCGGATCGGCAATCGCCGGGTCGTTAATCAGCATCAGGATGGTTTTGCCGCGCACGTCGACGCCTTTGTAATCGTCCCAGCCGTATTCCGGCGCCTGCACGCCATAGCCGACAAACACGATCTCCGAGTTGTTGACGTTGACCGTGGCCGGCTGGCTGGTCGAATGGGCGACATAGTCGGTCGGGAAATTCAGCGCCGCGGTTTTACCGCCGATGGTGTAGTTGAAGCTCGGCGTCGGCTTCTGGCCGCGCATCGGCACGGCTTGCACCCAGCTGCCGTCCGGATTGCCCGGCTTCAGGCCCAGCTTCTTGAATTCCTGCTCGATATAGGCCACGGTTTTGGTTTCGCCGGCGGTGCCGGGTGCGCGGCCTTCAAACTCGTCGGAGGCGAGGGTTTTGATGTGTTCCAGCAGGTCCTTGGCCGACACGGCATTCAACGCCTTGGCCGGTGCTTGCGCCAGCGCGGGCAGGGCGCTCAGGGCGAGCGCGGACAGCAGAAGGGGACGGAAAGAGGGCATGAGCTTGCTCCGAGGTGAGAAAGGGCCGAGTTTCGCATAAATCAAGCTTTTAAGGCCGTGCTCAGGCGGGAAAAACGCGCTCGGTGTACTATGCCTGTTGCTCCAATGACCAGACATTCCTGAGAGAAGATTTTCATGTCCCGATTTGCCCGTTTTGTCCGCCTGTTCGCGCCGCTGCTGGCGCTCTTCATGCTTGTGCTGCAGCCTGCGCGCGCTGAGGATTTTCTTGATCCGTCCGAGGCGTTCAAGTTTTCAGCGCGCATGGTGGATGGGCATACCGTCGCGGTGACTTTCCAGATTGCGGACGGCTACTACATGTACCGCGAGCGCTTCAAGTTCAGCGCGCAGGGCGCCAAGCTGGGCGCGCCGCAAATCCCGCCGGGCAAGGTGCACTACGATGAGACGTTTGCCAAGGATGTGGAGACCTATCGCAAGGGCCTGACCATCACCATTCCGGTGGAGGTGAACGGCGCGTTCACGCTGCTGGCGAGCGGGCAGGGCTGCTCGGAGAAGGGCTTGTGCTACGCGCCGCAGGATTACAAGGCATCGCTGACCGGTAGCGGCTCGGTGCCGTTGCCAGACGCGGCACCGAGCACCGCCACGACGTCTGCTGCTCCGGCTGCAGCGGTGGCAGGGCAAGGCGCGGTTAGCTTTGGCGTCGACGGCGCCAAGGCGGCCGCTGCCGCGCCGGGCGTCAAGATCTACACCGTGCCGAAGCCAACCGCCACCGACATTCCGCAGCCGGCTCCGGCCGCTGCGCCGACGACCGCGCCCGTCAACGAGTCCGGCCGCCTGGAAGCCGCTCTGAAATCCGGCAAACTGCTGGTTATCCTGCCGCTGTTCGCGCTGCTCGGCCTGGGCCTGTCGTTCACGCCATGCGTGCTGCCAATGGTGCCTATCCTGTCCTCGATCATCGTGGGCGAAGGCGCGCAATCGAGCCGCAGCCGTGGCCTCTTGCTGTCGGTCACCTACGCACTCGGCATGGCGCTGGTCTACACCGCGCTTGGCGTGGCAGCCGGCCTGGCTGGCGAAGGCCTCGCCAGCGCGCTGCAAAACCCGTGGGTGCTGGGCGCCTTCGCCTTGCTGATGGCGCTGCTGTCGCTGTCCATGTTCGGCTTCTATGAACTGCAAGTGCCTGCCGCGCTGCAATCCAAACTGAGCACCGTCTCCAACCGCCAGAGCTCCGGCAAGCTGGCCGGCGTCTTCGTCATGGGCGCGATTTCGGCGCTGATCGTAGGCCCTTGCGTGGCCGCACCGCTGGCGGCCGCGCTGGTCTACATCAGCCAATCGCGCGACGTCATCATCGGCGGCAGCGCGCTGTTCGCGATGGCGGTCGGCATGAGCGTGCCGCTGATCCTGGTCGGCGTCTCGGCCGGCGCATTGCTGCCGAAAGCCGGCATGTGGATGGATTCCGTGAAGCGCTTCTTCGGCGTGTTGATGCTGGCCGTCGGCTGGTGGCTGGTGTCGCCGGTGCTGCCGGGCGCGGTGCAGATGATGGGCTGGGCCGCGCTGTTCGTCGGCTACGGCATGTATTTGCTGCTGAACTCCGGCCAGTGGGTGGCCAAATCGGTTGCCGTGATCGTCGCCGTGCTGGGCGTGGCGCAACTGGTGGGCGTGGTCAGTGGCGGCCGTGATCCGCTGGCGCCATTGGCGCACCTCGCCGGCGGCAAGGCTGCGCATGAAGCGCCGCTGGCCTTCCAGCGCATCAAGACCGTGCAGCAGCTGGACGCCGTGCTGGCCCAAACCGGCGGCAAGACCGCCATGCTGGACTTCTACGCCGACTGGTGCGTGTCCTGCAAGGAAATGGAAAAGCTGACCTTCGTCGATCCGCAAGTGCGCGCCAAGCTGGCCAACAGCGTGCTGCTGCAAGTTGACGTCACCGCCAACGATGCCGACGACAAAGCCATGCTGAAACGCTTCGGCCTGTTCGGCCCGCCGGGCATCATCCTGTTCGACAAGCAGGGCAAGGAAATCGCCAACGCCCGCGTGATCGGCTTCCAGGATGCGGCGAAATTCACCGCATCCCTGTCCGCACTAAACTAATCAGCCTTCGTGGCGCGGGCCGCCTTCATGGCCCCAGCCGCCGTGATGGCCGCGATGACCATCATGGCCGCGACGGCCACGGAAACCATCGCGCTCGCCGCCGAAGCTGTGCTCATCGAACAGCGTCTGCTGCGCCGGATTCAGCTGGGCGTAGAACGCGGTCACCGCTTTCAGGCGGGTTTCCAGCGCCGCTTCATGCTTCTTGGTCATATCCAGCGCCAGGGTCAGGCGTTCCGGCGAGCTCAGCTTGTTGAACGGCTTGTGCTCCGGGCGCTGGCCGTCAAACGCGGCCGGCTTGATCGCGGCCTGATAGCTGGCCCATGCCGATTCCTGCTGCGCGGTCAGCTTCAGCAAATCATGCATGCGCGCCTGGCGCTTGGCGTACATGTCGGCCATCTTGGCCTGCACTTGCTCCTTGGTCGGGTGGGCGTCGTGCTGCCTGGCCATCGGTTTGGCTTCTTGCGCCTGGGCGGCTGCCATGCCCAGTACTGTAAAACCGATCAGGATGCTTTTGCGTAAGGTATTCATGGTCGTTCCTCCATCGTTGAGAATTTGGTCATCGCAGTGTTCTGCGCTTGTGACCATCTTCGTCGCCCAAGGTTGCTCTTACGTTGCTCCCGCCGAAGTTTTTGTATCCAGATGTTTCGCCTGCGATAAGCTTCTACGGCCATATACAAGACGATACAATAGGTTCATGGCCTTGCATGGATAATGAGCGCATGGAACCGACATCTACAATTCTGATCGTTGACGACGATCGCGATATCCGCACTCTGCTCGCCGACTACCTCGAATCGAATGGCTACCGCGCCCTGTGTGCCGCCGACGGCACCGCCATGTGGAAGCTGTTGGACGAAGGCCGGCCCGAGCTGGTGGTGCTCGATCTCAACCTGCCCGGCGACGACGGCCTGACCCTGTGCCGCAAGCTGCGCGCCCACTCGACCCTGCCGGTAATCATGCTGACCGCCCGCAACGAGCCGCTGGACCGCATCCTCGGCCTGGAAATGGGCGCCGACGACTACCTGCCGAAACCGTTCGAGCCGCGCGAACTGCTGGCCCGCATCCGCAGCGTCCTGCGCCGCAGCAACGCCATGCCGACCGGCGCCGGCGTCGACAAGGCGCAGCAAATGAAATTCTCCGGCTGGACGCTGGACCTGACCGCGCGCCACCTGCTCAATCCGGACGGCATCGTGATCATGTTGTCGGGCGCAGAATTCCGCCTGCTCAAGGTCTTCCTCGAGCATCCGAACCGCGTGCTCAACCGCGACCAGCTGCTCAACCTGACCCAAGGCCGCGACGCCGATCCATTCGACCGCTCGATCGACATCCAGATCAGCCGCCTGCGCCAGAAGCTGGGCGAAGACGCGCGCATGCCGCAGATCATCAAGACCGTCCGCAACGGCGGCTACGTGCTGGCCGGCCAAGTCACCGTGGAGCCGCAAGCGTGAGAGCTTTCCTCGGTTCGATGACCGGGCGTGTGTTCCTGGTCCTGCTGTTCGGCATCGTCGCCTCGGCGGCGCTGACCCAATGGCTGGCCGTGAATGAACGCACGCGCGCGCTGGAACGCTACCGCGACTTCCACGCACTGGAACGAGCCGAGCAGCTCATCACCACCGCCGACGTGATGCCGGAAAGCGCGCGGCCGACCTTCCTGGTGGCCGCCAGCCGTGGCACCGTGCGGCTGGAAATGAGCGACATGGCGCAAGCGCAAGCTCTGCCGCCGACTGAATTCTCGACCTCGCTGCAGCAACGCCTCGGCGAGCGCTACAAGCTGGGCCCGCTGGCCGAGCATCCGATCGCCTGCGACCAGCCGCGCCAGGCCAGCAGCATCTTTGCGCCGACCCAGTGGCGCGGCACCTGCGAAACCATGAACGTCACGCTGCACGACGGCCAGATCCTCAAGCTGTCCGTGCTGCCGCCGCGCCAGCCGCCGGCCTCGCCGCACAGCGAACTGCTGTCGCTGCTGCCGTTCCTGCTCAGCATTGCCTTCCTGGCCTACCTGGTGGCGCGCATGACCATCAAGCCGCTCAAGCGCCTGGCGCAAGCGGCCAAGGATCTGGGCAACGACATCAACCACCCGCCGGTGGCCCTGAGCGGCGCCTCGGAAATCCGCCAGGCCAGCGCGGCCTTCAACGCCATGCAGGCGCGCATCCGCCAGCACATCACCCAGCGCACCCAGATGCTGGCCGCCATCACCCACGACCTGCAAACGCCGCTCACACGCCTGCGCCTGCGGCTGGAAAAGGTCAGCGACCCGGAACTGCAGCAGCGCCTGATCGACGACCTGTCGGCCATGCAGCAAATGGTCAAGGAAGGGCTGGACCTGGCGCGCAGCATGGACTCCACCGAAACCATGCAGGCGCTGGATCTGGACGCGCTGCTCGACAGCGTCTGCAGCGACGCCACCGACGTCGGCCAGCAAGTCGAACTGCGCGGCCGCGCGGCGATGGCGCTGATGGGCCGGCCGATGGCGATCCGCCGCTGCCTGGTCAACCTGATCGACAACGCCGTCAAATACGGCCACTACGCCAACGTCACGGTGGAACGGCTGGCCGGCGCGGCGCGCATCCGCATCCGCGACGGCGGCCCCGGCATTGCCGCCGACCAGATGGCGCGCGTGTTTGAACCGTTTTACCGCATCGAGACTTCGCGTTCGCGCGAGTCCGGCGGCACCGGCCTGGGGCTGACCATCGCCCGCAACATCGCCGAACAGCATGGCGCCAATGTCACTCTGTCCAACCACAAGGACGGCGGGCTGGAAGTGACCTTGGTGGTGCCCGAGTACTACGCCGGCAATTAACTAACATTCAGGCAGAAAAAAACCTCCCGGCGGTAATACTGGTGCAGTTTTTCTCATAGATACTGTGCGACAATATTTCGCCTTATCAAGGCGGCGATATTTTTCGACATCATAAATATTATTAAAATGAAAAAATCTTCCTTAGCATTCGTGGTTGGCGCGATCGTCGTGATCGGTGGTGGCGTGTGGGCCATGACGCACCACGAGGCCGCGCCTGCCGCCGGCAAACCCATGAACGGCGGCCAGCAAGGCCCGACCACCGTGCGCATCGTGGCGCCGGTGAAGCAGGATGTGCCGGTGGTGCTGCAAGCGAACGGCACCGTGACGCCGATCAGCACCGTGGACCTGCATCCGCAAACCACCAGCACCATCGCCAAGGTGCACATCAAGGAAGGGCAGTTTGTGAAATCCGGCGAGCTGATGTTCACGCTCGACGACCGTACCGAACGCGCCAACATGGACAAGGCGGCAGCCCAGGTCGAGCGCGACCGCGCCTCGCTGGCCGACTACGAGCGCCAGTACAAGCGCGCCCAGGAACTGCTGGAGAAAAAATTCATCGCCCAAGGCGCGGTCGACACCCTGAAAAGCCAGGTCGACTCGGCCCGCGCGCTGCTGCAAGCCGATATCGCCGCCGCCCGCTCGGCCGGCGTGGACGCCAGCTACACCGCGATCCGCGCGCCAATGAACGGCCGCGTCGGCGCCATCAACGTTTATCCGGGCAGCCTGGTGCAAATGACCACTTTGCTCGCCACCGTCACCCAGCTCGATCCGATCACGGTCTCGTTCACGCTGCCGGAAACGGCGCTGTCGGGCCTGATGGCGGCGCAGCAGCAGGGCGCGGTGCCGGTGACCGTCCAGCTGGAAAACCCGGCCAAGGAAGTCAACGGCAAGCTCAGCTTCATCGACAACACGGTCGACCCGGTCGCCGGCGTGATCCGCGTGAAAGCCCAGTTCGACAACAAGGACACCACCCTGTGGCCGGGCCAGTACGTCAACACCAAACTGGTTTCCCACGTGATAAAAGATGCGACGGTGATCCCGCAAAACGCTATCATTAGCAACACCCGTGGCACTTTTGTGTACGCGGTGGACAAGGACCAATCCGCCAAGGTGGTCAATATCAAGCGCCTGTACGCGTTTGGCGAAAACGCCGCTGTGACCGGACTGGATGGCAACGAACAAGTGATTGTCGACGGCAAGCAGAACCTGCGGCCGGGCGGCAAAGTGCGTATCGCGTCCGATAGTCCCAAGCAGAAAGGCTAAGCGATGAACCTTTCCGAGTTGTGCATTCGTCGTCCGGTGATGGTGGTGCTGTTGTCGGCCACCCTGATCCTGGCCGGCGTGCTGTCCTACTTCTACATCCCGGTGGCGGCCCTGCCGAGCTACAACACGCCGGTAATTAACGTCTCGGCCGACTTGCCGGGCGCTTCGCCGGAAACAATGGCGTCCTCGGTGGCGCTGCCGCTGGAAAAGCAGTTCTCCACCATCGCCGGGCTGGCGCTGATTACCTCGACCAATACGCTGGGCAATTCCTCGCTGACGCTGGAGTTTGATCCAAGCATCAACGTCAACGAAGCGGCGGTCGATGTGCAGGCGGCGCTGCTGCGCGCGCAACGCCAGCTGCCGATCGAAATGACCGACCTGCCGTCGTATCGCAAGGTCAATCCGGCCGATGCGCCGGTGCTGTTCATGACCATGAACTCGCCGTCGCTGACGCTGTCCGAGCTGAACGACTACGCAGAAAACCTGATCGCACCGTCGCTGTCGACGCTGCCGGGCGTGGCGCAGGTATCGGTCAATGGCCAGAAGCGCTTTGCCGTGCGCATTCGCGCCAAGTCGGACCTGATGAACGCGCGTAACCTGACGCTCGACGAGCTGCAGCAAGCGATCAAGTCGGCCAACGCCAACACCCCGCTCGGCATCCTCGACGGCCCGTCGCAAACGCTGACCATCACCGGCAACGCCCAGCTGATGAAGGCCTCCGACTACGCCAACCTGATCATCGCCATGCGCAACGGCGAGCCGGTGCGCCTGAAGGACGTGGCCGACGTGCAGGACAGCTTCCAGTCGACCAAGGCGGCCGGCAGCTACAACGGTGAGCGCTCCATTGTGCTGCTGGTGCAGCGCCAGCCGGATGCCAACACCGTGCAAGTGGTGGACGGCGTGCGCCGCCTGCTGCCGCAGTTCAAGGCGCAGCTGCCGGCCTCGATCAACATCAACCTCGTGAACGACCGCTCGGTGTCGATCCGCGAAGCGATCCACGACGTCAACCTGACCCTGCTGCTGACCATCGGCCTGGTGGTGATGGTGATCTTCCTGTTCCTGCGCCGCGCCGCTGCCACGTTTATCCCGGCCATCACCATGCCGATCTCGCTGCTCGGTGCACTGGCGCTGCTGTACGCGTTTGGCTACTCGCTGGACAACGTCTCCCTGCTCGGCATCACCTTGGCCGTGGGCCTGGTGGTCGATGACGCCATCGTGGTACTGGAAAATATCGTGCGCCATATCGAGATGGGCAAGCGGCCGCTGGAAGCGTCGCTGGTGGGCGCGAAAGAAATGGGCTTCACCATCATCTCGATCTCCGTCTCGCTGGTGGCGGTGTTCATCCCGATCTTCTTCATGCCGGGCGTGATCGGTCTGATGTTCCATGAGTTCGCCGTGGTCGTCGCGCTGTCGGTGCTGGTATCGGCGGCGGTGTCGCTGATGCTGGTGCCGATGCTGGCCAGCCGCCTGTTGCCGGCCGACGCCATCGATCCCGAGCACGACAAGAGCAACTTCCTCGGCCGCTGGTTCGAGGCCGGCTTCGGCGCGCTGCGCAATTTCTACAGCCGCACGCTGGACGTGGCGCTGGCGCATCGCTACATCGTGCTGGTCGCCGCGCTGGGCACCTTCGCGCTGACGGCGGTGCTGTACATCACCATCCCGAAAGGCTTCTTCCCGGAGGAAGACCTGGGCCAGATCCGCGTCAACACGGAAGCCTCGGAAGACATTTCCTCGGCCGCGCTGATGGACCTGCAAGAGAAAGTCGCCGCCGTCATCAAGGCCGACCCCAACGTGCAGGACGTGACCTCCTTCGTCGGCGGTGGCAACACCGGCCGCATGTTCCTGGTGCTCAAGCCGCGCAACCAGCGCGCCAAGATGCCGCAAGTGCTGGACAGCCTGCGCAAGGCCACCAAGCAAGTGCCGGGCATCTCCGTCTACCTGAGCCCGGTGCAGAACTTGCAGCTGGGCGGACGCCAGTCCAAGTCGCGCTACCAGTACACGCTGCAATCGGTGAGCCCCGGCGCGCTCAACGAGTGGGCCGACAAATACATGGAGCGCATGCGCGCCGACCCGGACTTCCGCGACGTCACCAGCGATTCGCAGAACAAGGGCCTGCAAGCGTCGCTCAAGATCGACCGCGACAAGGCCAACAACCTCGGCGTGGCGATCGGCGACATCCGCACCGCGCTGTACCTTGCGTTTGGTGAGCGTCAGGTCTCGACCATCTACTCGCCGGCCGCCAGCTACTACGTGATCCTGGAAGCGGCCGACGCCGACCGCCAGTTCGACAGCGCCCTGACCAAGATTTCGGTGCGCAACAAGACCGGCCAGCTGGTGCAGCTGTCCAGCTTTGCCACCGTCGAGCGCACCATTGGCCCGACCGCCGTCAACCACCAGGGCCAGCTGCAAGCGATCACGCTGTCGTTCAACCTGGCGCCGGACGTGCCGCTGGGTGTGGCCACCGGCAAGATCGATGCATGGGCCGCCGACATGCACCTGCCGCCATCGATCATCACCAACTATGGCGGCGATGCGGCGGTGTTCCAGAGTTCGCAGGGCAGCCAGCTGATCCTCATTCTCGCCGCGCTGGGCGTGATCTACGTGCTGCTGGGCGTGCTGTACGAGAGCTACATCCACCCGTTGACCATCCTGGCCGGCCTGCCGTCGGCGGCGGTGGGCGCGCTGATCACGCTGCGCCTGTTCAACCTGGACCTGACCATGATCGCCATCATCGGCATCCTGATGCTGATCGGTATCGTGAAAAAGAACGCCATCATGATGATCGACTTCGCGCTGGACGCCCAGCGCAACCAGGGCATGTCGCCGGAGAAGGCCATCCACGAGGCCTGCATCCTGCGCTTCCGCCCGATCATGATGACCACGATGGCGGCGTTGATGGGCGCCTTGCCGATCGCGCTGGGCCTGGGCGCCGGCGCCGAACTGCGCCAGCCGCTGGGCCTGGCCGTGGTCGGTGGCTTGATCTTCTCGCAAGTCATCACCCTGTACATCACCCCGGTGATCTACCTGTTGCTCGATAAATACAGCGGCACCGGCCCGATGCTGGACGCTGAAATCGCCGCCGACAAGGCCATTCCAGTGGTCCCGCACGATCACGTGCAGCCCGTGCCGCTGAAAGCCGTGAACAAGCATTGAGCGGTAACAAGTTGATCTGATGTGGTCTCTTTATCATGGGCAAGTTGTCCACGATAAAGAGGCGATCAGATGAAACGCACCAGTGTCACCATCATCGGCATGGGCCCGCGCGGGCTCAGCGTGCTTGAGCGTCTGGCGGCTGCCGCTGCGGCGCGCCAACTCCTGCTCGACATCATCCTCATCGATCCCGGCGAATGCGGGGCTGGCGTACATGGCGCGCGCCAGCCGCCGCATCTGCTGATCAACACCCTGGCCAGCCAGGTCACCATGTTTCCCGCGTCGGGCGCCGTGCAGCACCCGCCGGTGTGCGCCACGCCCTCGCTGACGGCATGGGCGCGGCAGCAGGGCTATCGGCGCGTGGGCGAGCGCTACTTCCGAATCGGTGGCAGCGGCGGCTACGACATCACCGACGGCGACTATCTGCCGCGCAGCCTGCTGGGCGAATACCTGGGCTGGGTCTGCCAGCAGATCGTGGCGGCGCTGCCGGCCGGCGTAACGCTCACCCATCACCGGCTGCGCGCGGTCGATCTGCGCCAGCAGCCCGACCACAGCTGCGTGATCGAGCTGGACAACGGCTATATCGTGCTCAGCGATTACGTGTTCCTGACAACCGGCCACGGCGGCAACCTGCCCAGCGACCTCGACGCATGGCTGGCCAAGTTCGCGCAAGACCACGCGCGCTACAACAGCAAGCTGGCCTTCGTGCGCCACGTCTACCCGGTGGAACAGCTGACCCGCATCAGCGCCGATGCGCGGGTGGCGATCCAGGGACTGGGCCTGAGCGCGCACGACGTCATCGCCGAGCTGACCGTGGGGCGAGGCGGCGAATTCGTCGCAGGCGAGGGCGGCTTGCGCTATATGGCTTCCGGCCGAGAGCCCAGGCTGACGCTGTGCTCGCGCAACTGCCTGCCGTACGCAGCACGCGGCATCAATCAGAAAGGGCTGGATGGCCGCCACCAGCCGCGCCACTTCACGCCGGACGCGGTCGACATGCTGCGTCGCCAGGCCCTGATCGCGCGCGGTAGCAGCCAGCTGGATTTCGACCGCGAACTGCTGCCGCTGCTCAAGCGCGAAATGGGCGAGGTCTACCGCGCCACGCCGGGCGCCGCCGCCATCGATGACGACAGCCTGTTCGCCGAGCTGCTGTTCCCGCTGCAGGGCCGGCAGTTCGCCGGGCTGGACGGCTTCCGCCGCTATTTCCGCGACTGGCTGCAAACTGATCTGACCGAAGCGCGCAAAGGCAATCTTGCCAGTCCGGCCAAGGCCGCCACCGACGTGCTGCGTGACGTCCGCGCCACCCTGCAGGCGGCCATCGAGCACGGCGGCCTGACGCCGGCCTCGCACCGCAAATTCCTCAACGTCTACCACCCGGCCATCAACCGCGCCGCGTTCGGGCCGCCGCTGCGCCGCAACGAGGAATTGCTGGCGCTGCTGGACGCCGGCGTGATTGCCATCCAGTCCGGTCCCGGCAGCCGTGTCGAGATCGATGAAAACGACTCGACCTATGTGCTCAGCACCAAATTCGCGGATGGCGTGGCAAAACATCCGCTGGATGTGGTCGTAATCGCAAGATTGGACCCGTTTTTCCCCGAAACCGACACATCCTTACTTATCCGTAATATGTTAAAACGCGGCCTGTCGCGGCCGTATTACAACGGCGTTTTCCATCCCGGCGGCATCGACATCGACCGCGCCGGCCACCCGCTGGACGGGCAGGGCGCGGCCTTGCCCAATGTGTGGGCGCTGGGCTATCCGGTCGAGGGGGCGCACTACTACACCTACGCCCTGCCACGGCCGCAGATGCGCTCCCGGCAGGTGCTGGATGCCGAGCGCTGCGTTGCCATGCTGTTGGCCAAAATCGGCGATAATCGGTCCCGCAGGACGCGCCGGCGGAGTGTGACATCGGCCGGCTCCCATAGCACTTTGTAAAGCGATTGATACACACAGTAACACCCGTGAAGAGGCGAAACTTGTAAAGTGGCTATCCTGCGGCGGTTCCCAAAAGAGCGGGACTCTGGCACTATGGCCCCATTTTGACGACTTCTGCGTTCCACAAGGTTTGCATCTTGCACCACGATTCCCACATCCTCTCCGCGCATTCCGAATATTGCGAGACTTGCGGCCAGCGCCTGCCGACGGCGCAGGATGGCTTTGCCACGTGGGAACGCCAGAACAAGAACAAGCGCATCGGCATTGGCATCTCCATCGCGCTGCACTTGCTGGGCGTGCTGTACTACCTGCTGTCGCCGACGCACATGCCGATGAAGCCGCCGTCGGTCAAGGGCGGCCAGATGGTCTATATCGCGCCGCTGGATCCCAAGAAATCGGTCAAGCCGACGCCCAAGCCGGACACGCCCAAACCCAAGCCGCAGCCGATCCGCAAGCAGACTGCCGTCTCGAAGCAGACGCCGGTGGCGCAGCGTGAAAAACTGGAAACCTACGTGCCGCCGGTGCAGGCCACCATGACGCCGCCGCCCGAGCAGGACATGTCGGAAATGATTGCCAAGCGGCGAGCCGCGCGTGAAGCGCAGAATCCGCAGCCGCAGCCAGCGCCGCCGGCCGAGAGCGAAGCCGACCGCGCCAAGCGCATCGCCACCGCCAACATCGCGCGTGCCAACAATGCGGCCACGGCGGATGAAACCGGTGGGCTGTTTGATATCCGCAAGGTCAGCTTCAACAGCGCGACCATCAAGTTCCGCGGCTTTAATTCCAACTTCAAGCGCAACTGGCTGAAGCAGGTGAATGTCGAGCGCGGCGCCGAGCAGGATATTGAAACGGCGACGATCAAGGAAATGATCAAGATCATCCGCAGCGAGAAGCCGGGCGACTTCGATTTCGAATCGCACCGCCTGGGCCGCACCGTACCGCTGAGCGCGCGCAAGGAAGACGAGAAGCAGCTGTTTGAATTCCTGATGCGGGAAGTCTTCCCCGACTACTACAACCCGCTGAAGCGGTAAAAAAAACGGGGCAGTTTTAACTGCCCCGTTTTTTATTTCTTCAGCTTGCGCGCTATGTCCAGCGCGAAGTAGGTGAGGACGCCATCGGCGCCGGCGCGCTTGAAGGCCATCATCGATTCCATCATCACCTTGTCGTGGTCCAGCCAGCCGTTTTGCGCGGCGGCCTTGATCATGGCGTACTCGCCGCTGACCTGGTAGGCGAAGGTCGGCACCTTGAATTCATCTTTGACGCGGCGCACGATGTCGAGGTAGGGCATGCCCGGCTTGACCATCACCATGTCCGCACCTTCGGCCAGATCGAGACCGACTTCGCGCAGCGCTTCGTCGCTGTTGGCCGGGTCCATCTGGTACTGGTTCTTGTCGCCCTTGCCGAGGTTGGCCGCCGAGCCCACCGCGTCGCGGAACGGGCCGTAGAAGGCCGATGCGTACTTGGCCGAGTAGGCCATGATGCGGGTGTGGATGTAGCCAGCCTCTTCCAGCGCTGCGCGGATGGCGCCGATGCGCCCATCCATCATGTCCGACGGCGCCACCACGTCCGCGCCCGCTTCCGCGTGGCAAAGCGCCTGGCGGATCAGCATGTCGGTGGTGATGTCGTTGATGACGTAGCCGTTGTCGTCGATCAGGCCGTCCTGGCCGTGGCTGGTGTACGGATCGAGCGCGATATCGGTCAGGATGCCCAGCTCGGGGAAGGCTTGCTTCAGCGTGCGCACGGCGCGCGGCACCAGGCCTTCCGGATTGGTGGCTTCAATGCCGTCCGGGGTTTTCTTCGATGCGTCGATGACCGGGAACAGCGCCAGCACCGGGATGCCCAGTGCCACGCATTCCTCCGCTACCTTCAGCAGCAGGTCCACCGACACCCGTTCCACTCCCGGCATCGAACCGACCGCTTCGCGCTGGTGCGTGCCTTCGAGGATGAACACCGGGTAGATCAGGTCCGCTGCGGTCACCACGTTTTCGCGCATCAGGGCGCGCGAGAACGGGTCACGGCGCATGCGGCGCATGCGGATGGCGGGGAATTGCGCTGCTACTTTACTCATCACTATCGCTTTCTTCCAAGTCGTTATCTAAAAGGCCGGCCAGTTCGAGGATTTTGTCGTTGGCTTCGTCGATGCCGACGCGCTTGACGGCCGAGAACAGCTGCACGGTGAACGGGAAACCTTCGCCCTCCTCGTCCACGTAGCTCTCCAGCTTGGCCTTGGCCTTGCGCAGCACGGTGATCGATTCTTCGCGGTTCAGTTTGTCAACCTTGGTCAGGATGCAATGGATAGGCTTGCCGGTCGGGGCGAACCATTCCAGCATCTGCACGTCCAGCTCAGTGAACGGGCGGCGCGAGTCCATGATCAGGATCAGCGCGGCCAGCTGGTCGCGGCGCTGCACGTAGTCGCCCAGCAGGCGCTGCCAGTGCAGCTTGGCCGAACCGGACACTTCCGCATAGCCGTAGCCAGGCAAGTCGACCAGCAGGGCCTGAATTTCCTCGACGATGGTGGGATCCTTGCGGTGCTGCGCCACGTGGGCGCCGCCGATCGAGAAGAAGTTGATGTGCTGGGTACGGCCCGGCGTCTTGGACGCGAAGGCGAGGCCCTTCTGATTGCACAAAATATTGATGGCGGTCGATTTGCCGGCATTGGAACGACCCGCAAAGGCGATCTCCGGCACTTGGGTGTCAGGGAGTTCGCGCAGTTGGTTTACGGTCGTGAAGAAGCGGGCTTGCCAGAGTTTAGACATGGGGATTGGGGGAAAAGCAACAGTTTTAGGCGGGAATCTTTTTAAGCTATTGTACAATGAGTGGTTACCAAGTGCTTCTATGCACGGTTTGGTGCTGCAGCGGGTCACTTTGGTGCATAACTTTTTAGACTCCTACTAGGGTGCTTTAATGAATAGTGTGTTTTCACCGTTTGTAAAATCCCTGCTCGTCGCAATGCTGGCCGTTTCGGCCACTGCTTCCGCTGACGAACACAAGTCCGCTCCTGCTGCTCCCAAGATTGACCCGGCCAAAGGCGCCTCCCTGTACACCGACGGCGACAACGCCCGTGGTTTGCCGGCCTGCGTATCCTGCCACGGCGCCGGCGGTAACTCCACCATCTCGGTCAATCCCAAGTTGGCCGGCCAGCATGAAGGCTATTTGTACAAGCAGCTGGTGAACTTCACCACCGCCGACCGCAACCAGCCGGTGATGACCACCTACGCCAAGATGCTGACCGATGAGGAAAAGCACAATGTGGCGGCCTGGCTGGTCACCCAGTCGCAAAAACCGGGTGCGGCCAAGAACAAGGACACCATCGAGCTGGGCAAGAAGATTTATCGCGGCGGCATCGCCGAGAAAAATGTACCGGCCTGTGCCAGCTGTCATGGCGCCTCGGGCGCCGGCATCCCGGTGCAGTATCCACGCCTGTCGGGCCAGCACCAGGACTATACGGTAGCGCAGTTGGGCCTGTTCAAGGCCGGCACCCGCAAGAGTGTTGAAATGGCGACTATCGCCAAGCGCATGTCCGACGAGGAAATGAAGGCCGTCGCCGACTACGTGGCAGGCCTGAAATAAGCACATCAGCAGTCAAAAAGAAGAGGGCGGCAGCGTGAGCATGCTGCCCTTTTTGTTGGTATGCTTGCTTTTTTACAGAATCTGAGTCCGCATGAGTAGCCCCAGCACCACCGGCATCCAGCTGAAAACCCGCCGTCCCCTCGTCGCTGAAATCGTTGAACTGATTTCCTCCATGCGTTTCGCTATCGCCCTGCTGGCGATGATTGCGATTGCCGCCGTCATCGGCACCGTGATGAAGCAGGGCGAGGCCACTTCCAACTACATCAACCAATTTGGCCCCTTCTGGTTTGAAGTGTTCCGCAAGATCGGGCTTTATGCCGTGTACTCGGCCTGGTGGTTCCTGCTGCTGATGGGCGCGCTGGTGACCTCGACCACGCTGTGCATCGTGCGCAATGCGCCCAAGATGCTGAGTGATATGCGCAGTTGGCGTGAAAATGTGCGCGAGAACTCGCTGCTCAACTTCCACCACAAGATGCAGTGGCGGGCGCCGCTGTCCCGTGCGGCGCTGGCGCAGCAGAGCGCGGCGCGGCTGGCCGACGCCGGCTACAAAGTCAAGCTGGTCGAGAAAGACAACGGCACGCTGGTGGCCGCCAAGCAGGGCGCGGCCAACAAGTTCGGCTATATCTTCGCGCACAGCGCCATCGTGGTGATCTGCCTCGGCGGGCTGCTGGATTCGGACGTGCCGATCCGCCTGCAGGAATGGTTCTTCGGCAAGACGCCGTTCACTGGCAGCGGCCTGATCTCCCAAATACCTGAGCAGAGCCGCCTCAGCACCGGCAATCCCACCTTCCGTGGCAATACCATGATCCCGGAAGGGCAGACCAGCAACACCGCCATCCTGAACCGTCCGGACGGCGTGCTGATCCAGGAGCTGCCGTTCACCATCAACCTGAAAAAATTCACCATCGACTTCTACAGCACCGGCATGCCCAAGCTGTTTGCCAGCGATGTGGAAGTGCGCGACAACCAGACCGGCGAAATCGCCAAGGCCACCATCGAGGTCAACAAGCCGCTGATCTTCAAGGGCGTGGCCATCTACCAGTCCAGCTTTGAAGACGGCGGCAGCAAGCTCAAGCTCACCGGCTACCCGATGGCCGGCAACGACAGCAAGCGCTTCGAGATCGCCGGTGAAGTGGGCGCGACCACGCCGCTTGGCCAAGGCGACGCCTACACCGTCGAGTGGTCCGGCTTCCGCCCGTTCAACGTGGAAAACGTCGCTCCGACCGATGATCCGCGCGCGGTGAAGAAGGGCAAGAGCTTGCAGGAAGAACTGGGCGAGCACATGGGCTCGGCCGGCAAGAACGCCAACAACAAGAACCTGAAAAACGTCGGCCCGAGCGTTAGCTACAAGCTGCGCGACAAGACCGGCCAGGCGCGCGAATACCAGAACTACATGCAGCCGGTGACCATCGACGGCGCCACCGTGTTCCTGGCCGGCATGCGCGCCAATCCATCGGACAACTTCAGTTACCTGCGCATCCCGGCCGACGACGGCCACAGCGTGACCGAATGGATGCGCCTGCGCGCTGCCCTGCAGGATCCGGAACTGCGCGCCGCCGCCGCCAAGCGCTATGCCGAACGCGCCATGCCGAAAGCGTCGTCCAGCGAAGCCTTGCGCCCGCAACTGCAAGCCGCCGCCGACAAGGGCCTGACGATTTTCGCCGGCGACGACAAGAGCGCCGGCTTTGCCGCGCTGGCCCAGTTCCTGGAAAAAATGCCGGAAGACGTGCAGAAGAAAAACGCCGACGTCTTCATGCGCATCCTGAACGCCAGCCTGTGGGACCTGTGGCAAATCGCCCGCGCCAAGGACGGCCTGCCGCCGGTCAGCGAGGATGAAAACCACGCCCGCTTCCTGCAACTGGCTACCAACGCGCTGTCGGACGCCTTCTTCTACGGCGCGCCGGTCTACCTGCAGCTGGACGACTTCACCCACGTGCAGGCCTCGGTGTTTCAGGTGACGCGCTCACCGGGCAAGAATGTGGTGTATCTTGGCTGCCTGTTCCTGGTGCTGGGCGTATTCGCCATGTTCTACATCCGCGAGCGCCGCCTGTGGATCTGGATCAAGGACGACAGCGACGGAGCCTCAGCGCTGATGGCCATGAGCACCCAGCGCAAGACGCTGGACTTTGAACGCGAATTTGAAACACTGAAGCAAAAGCTGCCACAAGCGGCATAAGTCGGAGATGACGATGGAACTGACCCAATCCCAGCAAACCTACCAGCAGGCGCCCGGCTACTTCAAGCGCCTCAACGTGATCGACTGGCTGTTTGCACTGGCGCTGCTGGCGGGCGCCGTGTTTGCGCTGAACCGCTACGGCCACTTCATGGACGTCTACGAGCAAGCGATCCTGGTCGCCGCCGTGCCGACCTTCGCCGCGCTGGGCTGGCACTGGAAACCGGTACGCTGGGTGATGCCGCTGGTGGCGCTGCTGTCGCTGTGGGCGATCTTCATGTACGCCGGCCAGCTCGACAACGGCAGCAAGAAATTCTGGCTGCGCATGATGCTGTCGAGCCAATCGGCGGTGCTGTGGATGAGCGTGATGTTTGTGATCTCCACCGTGTTCTACTGGATCGGCTTCGCCGGCCGTTCGGGCGCGGCATCGAGCATCGGCTCCAAGCTGTGCTGGGCCGCCGTGGTGCTGGGCTGGACCGCGATGATGGTGCGCTGGTTCGAGTCCTACCTGATCGGCGCCGACGTCGGCCACATCCCGGTATCCAACCTGTACGAAGTGTTCATCCTGTTCTCGCTGATCACCGCGATGTTCTACCTGTACTTCGAGCAGCGCTACAGCACCCGCCAGATGGGCCCGTTCGTGCTGCTGGTGATCTCGGCCGCGATCGGCTTCCTGATGTGGTACACCACCTCGCGCAACGCCGCCGACATCCAGCCGCTGCTGCCGGCGCTGCAAAGCTGGTGGATGAAAATCCACGTGCCGGCCAACTTCATCGGCTACGGCAACTTCGCGCTGGCCGCGATGGTGGCCTCGGCCTACCTGCTGAAAACCTCGGGCTACCTGAAAGACCGCCTGCCGTCGGAAGAAGTGCTGGATGACGTGATGTACAAAGCCATCTCGGCCGGCTTCGCGTTCTTTACGATTGCGACCATCCTGGGCGCGCTGTGGGCGGCGGAAGCGTGGGGCGGCTACTGGTCGTGGGATCCGAAAGAAACCTGGGCGCTGATCGTCTGGCTCAACTACGCGGCCTGGCTGCACATGCGCCTGATGAACGGCCTGCGCGGCCGTCCGGCGGCGTGGTGGGCGCTGGTGGGCCTGCTGGTGACCACCTTCGCCTTCCTGGGCGTGAACATGTTCCTGTCCGGCCTGCACTCCTACGGCAAGTTGTAAACGGAAGTTTAAGATTTGCTGCGGCGGATTGGTGTAAGGTTGAGCCCTACATCAATTTGCCGGAGCCATCATGCTGATCAAGCGTAGTCCCAACGGTATCGAACTGCCGTTTTCTTCTGAAATCACGCCGCGCGAGCTGTACGAATCGCGCCGCAGCTTCATGAAGCAAATCGCCGTCGGCGCTGCCGCGCTGGGTGGCATGCACGAGGCGTTTGCGCAGAACGGCGCCAAGCTGGCCGCCAAACTGAATCCCGCCTACTCGGCGATGGACAAGCAGACCGCGTTCAAGGACGCCACCACCTACAACAACTTCTACGAATTCGGCACCGACAAGAGCGAGCCGGCCATGTACGCGGGCACGCTGAAAACGCGGCCGTGGACCGTGGCGATCGAAGGCGAAGTCAAGAAGCCCATGACGCTCGACCTCGACGCGCTGCTCAAGCTGGCGCCACTGGAAGAGCGCGTCTACCGCCTGCGCTGCGTGGAAGGCTGGTCGATGGTGATTCCGTGGATCGGCTACTCGTTCTCCGAAATCATCAAGAAGGTCGAGCCTACCGGCAACGCCAAGTACGTGGAATTCGTCACCCTGGCCGACAAGAAGCAAATGCCGGGCGTGGGCAGCCGCGTGCTGCAATGGCCGTACACCGAAGGCTTGCGCATCGACGAAGCCAACCACCCGCTGGCGCTGCTGACCTTTGGCATGTACGGCGAAGTGCTGCCGAACCAGAACGGCGCGCCGGTGCGCATGGTGCTGCCGTGGAAGTACGGCTTCAAATCGGCCAAGTCGATCGTCAAGATTCGCTTCGTGAAAGACCAGCCGCGCACCTCGTGGAACTTGTCGGCGCCGAACGAATACGGCTTCTACTCAAATGTGAATCCGGACGTGGACCACCCGCGCTGGTCGCAAGCGTCCGAGCGCCGCATCGGCGAAGACGGCTTCCTCGCACGCAAGCGCAAGACCCTGATGTTCAACGGCTATGCCGATGTGGCGCCGCTGTACGCCGGCATGGACCTGAAAAAATTCTACTGATGCCGACCACCAAGCAAATCAGCTGGATCAAGGGCGCCGTATTCGTGCTGGCGCTGGCGCCCTTGCTGCGCATGGTCTACCTGACCTTGACCGGGCAACTGGTTGATCCGCTGGAATTCATTACGCGCAGCACCGGCGACTGGACCTTGTACTTCCTGTGCATGGTGCTGGCGGTGACGCCGTTGCGGCGGTTGAGCGGTGCGAACTGGTTGATCAAGCTGCGCCGCATGCTGGGCTTGTACGTGTTCTTCTACGGCTTCCTGCACTTCATGACCTTCCTGTGGTTCGACCATTTCTTCGACCTGCAGGAAATGTGGAAAGACGTGTTGAAGCGGCCGTTCATCACCGTCGGCTTCACCGCCTTCGTGCTGCTGATCCCGCTGGCACTGACCAGCACCAACGGCATGATCAAGCGCCTGGGCGGCAAGCGCTGGCAATGGCTGCACCGGCTGGTGTACGTCATCGCGCCGCTGGCCATCCTGCACTTCTGGTGGATGAAAGCGGGCAAGCACAACTTCACCCAGCCGATCATCTTCGGCACGATACTCGGGGTGTTGTTGCTGATGCGTGTGTGGTGGGCAAGCCGCCAGCGCTGAGGCTGGCGGCGGAAGGACTTACTTGATGACCGATTCCAGCGCGTACAGGTCGGCTGGGTTTTCGCGTTTGCGTACCAGGTGCGGTACGGCGCCGTCGACGATCACTTCGGCGGCGCGGCCACGGGTGTTGTAGTTGGACGCCATCGTCATGCCGTAGGCGCCGGCGGTGTGCATCACCAGCAGGTCGCCGGCTTCTACCGCCAGCGTGCGGTCGCGCGCCAGCCAGTCGCCGGATTCGCAAATTGGACCGACTACGTCGTACATGGCAGCAGCAGCGCCGCCTTGCACTACCGGCTGCATGTCCATCCACGCCTGGTACAGCGCCGGGCGCGCCATGTCGTTCATCGCCGCGTCAACGATGCAGAAGTTTTTCTCTTCGCCGTGCTTGAGGAATTCGACCTTGGTCAGCAGCACGCCGGTGTCGCCCACGATCGAACGGCCCGGCTCGAAGATGACTTTGATGCCTTTGCCGTTGTGGCGCGCCGCGCGCCAGGCGTCGATCCTGGCGAACAGGCGGCCCAGGTAGTCGCCCACCGGTACTGGCGCCGCTTCGCCTTCTTCACGATAGTCAATGCCGATGCCGCCGCCGATGTCCAGATGGTGCAGTTCGATGCCTTCCGCGCCGAGCTGGTCGATCAGCTCGATCAGGCGGTCCAGCGCTTCCAGCAGCGGCGCGTCGTCCAGCAGCTGCGAGCCGATGTGGCAGTCGATGCCCGACACTTCCAGGTGCGGCAGCTTGGCCGCCGTGCGGTAGGTGTCCAGCGCGTCGTCAAACGCCACGCCGAATTTGTTGGCTTTCAGGCCCGTCGCAATGTACGGGTGGGTCTTGGCGTCCACATTCGGGTTCACGCGCAGCGAGATGCTGGCTTTCTTGCCCATCGAACCGGCCACTTCGTTCAGGCGGTGCAGCTCCGGGATCGACTCGACGTTGAAGCACAGGATGTCGTGCGACAGCGCCAGGCGCATTTCTTCCACGCTCTTGCCGACGCCGGAGAAGATGACTTTGCGCGGATCGCCGCCGGCCGCCAGCACGCGCAGCAGCTCGCCGCCGGAGACGATGTCGAAACCGGCGCCCTGACGCGCCAGCAAATCCAAAATAGCCAGGTTCGAGTTGGCCTTCATGGCGTAGCACACCAGCGCGTCGCGGCCCTTGCAGGCGTCGGCGTAGGAGGCGAAATTGGCCAGCAGCGCCGCCTTGGAGTAGACGTAGGTCGGGGTGCCGAATTGTTCAGCGATGGCGCTCAGCGAGGCGCCTTCGGCGTGCAATACGCCGTCTTTATACGAAAATTGGGACATGGATCTTTATTGTTGAGGGGCGGCGGGTTCAGAAGTCGGTGCAGGGGCGTTGCCGCTCTTGGCAGGCTTGGCCGCTGGTGGCTTGGGCAGGTACAGCGGGCCGGGTTGGCCGCAGCCGCTCAGCAATGCGCTCAGGATAATTAAACGGAATAGGGACTTCACGATAAAATCACGGTTTATTTGAGATCAGATACGGAGTGTAGCATGGGCGAATCAGAATTCCTGGCGCAGGCGGAAGCCGCTCTCGATGCCATCGAGGCAGCGCTGGACCGTTTGAACGATGAGGATGTGGTCGATGTCGAGTGCAGCCGCAGTGGCAATGTGCTGGAAATCGAGTTTATCGACAACGGCAGCAAGATCATCGTCAACAGCCAGGCCGCGATGAAGGAGCTGTGGGTCGCCTCGCGCTCGGGCGGCTACCACTACAAGCAGGTCGACGGCCAGTGGATCAACAGCCGCGACAACACCGAACTGTACGCCTCCCTGTCCGAGATGGTCTCGGCCCAGGGCGGCGCGCCAGTCGTGCTCAAGCCTGCATAGCCTTAGAACAGCTCGTTCTTCACGGCGTCCTTGGCCTTTTCCTCGGCCGGGGTGCCGTGCCCTGGCGCGTCAAGGTTGTTGATCCCCGCGCCCGGCGGATTCTCGGCATAGTAGTACTCATCCCCCACCAGCATCACGCCTTCCGGCACCGCGCGTTCCTCGATCGGGATGTTCTTCAGCGCCTTCTGCATGTAGCCGATCCAGATCGGCAGCGCCAGGCCGCCGCCGGTTTCTTTATTCCCCAGATTCTTCGGCTGGTCGTAGCCGATCCACGCAATCCCCACCAGCTTGGCCTGGTAGCCGGCAAACCACGCATCGATCGAGTCGTTGGTGGTGCCGGTCTTGCCGGCGATGTCGGGACGGTGCAGCGACAGCGCCTTGGTCGCCGTGCCGAAGCGCACCACGTCCTTCAGCATGGAATCCATCAGGAAGGCGTTGCGCTCGTCGATCACGCGGTTTTTCTCGTCGCCCGCCACGTCCGGATGGGCTTGCGACAAGATCTTGCCGTCGGCGTCGGTGACCTTGGCGATCAGGTAAGGGCTGACCTTGTAGCCGCCGTTGGCAAACACCGCGTAGGCGCCGGCCATCTGCAGCGGTGTGACGTTGCCTGCGCCCAGTGCCAGCGTCAGGTAGGGCGGATTCTTGTCGGCGTCAAAGCCGAAGCGGCTCGCGTATTCCTGCCCGTACTTGGCGCCGATGCGGTGCAGGATGCGGATCGAGATCATGTTCTTGGACTTGGTCAGGCCTTTGCGCATGGTCATCGGGCCTTCGTACTTGCCGTCGTAGTTCTTCGGCTCCCACGCCTGGCCGCCGGTCTGGCCGGCGTCGAACGAGATCGGCGCGTCATTGATGACGGTGGCCGGCGACAGGCCGCGTTCCAGCGAGGCCGAATAGATGAAGGGCTTGAACGACGAGCCCGGCTGGCGCCACGCCTGGGTCACGTGGTTGAACTTGTTGCGGTTGTAGTCGAAGCCGCCGACCATCGCCTTGATCGCGCCGTCGGTGGTGCTGGCCGCCACAAACGCCGATTCGATTTCCGGCATCTGCGCCACTTCCCAGTCCTTGCCTTCTTGCAGCACGCGGATCACCGCGCCGCGACGGATGCGCTTGTTCGGCGGGTTCTTGTCCGACAGCCACGAGCGGCCCATCTCCAGGCCGGGGCCGGAAATCTTGATTTCCTCGCCGGAGGCGGTCACCGCCGTAATCAGCTGCGGCGTCGCTTGCAGCACCACGGCGGCGATGATGTCGTCGTTGTCCGGATGCTCGGCCAGCACGGTCTCGATGGCGTCGTCGGCGTCTTCCTTGTTGGCCGGGATGTCGATGTAGGCTTCCGGGCCGCGATAGGCGTGGCGGCGCTCGTAATCCATCACGCCCTTGCGCAGCGCCAGGTAGGCGGCGTCCTGGTCGGCCTTGGTGATGGTGGTGAACACGTTCAGGCCACGGGTGTAGGTGTCTTCCTTGAACTGCTCGTACACCAGCTGGCGCGCCAGCTCGGCCACGTACTCGGCGTGCACGCCGAATTCGCTGCTGTCGGTCTTCACTTTCAGCTCTTCCGCCTTGGCGGTTTCAAATTGCTTGTCGCTGATGTAGCCGAGGTCATGCATGCGTTGCAGGATGTACTGCTGGCGGGTCCGCGCGCGCTTCGGATTGACCACCGGGTTGTAGGCCGACGGTGCTTTCGGCAGGCCGGCCAGCATGGCTGCTTCGGCGATGCTAATGTCGCGCAGATTTTTGCCGAAATAGATTTGTGCGGCGGACGAGAAGCCGTAAGCGCGCTGGCCCAGGTAGATCTGGTTCATGTAGACCTCAAGGATCTGGTCCTTGCTGAGGTTCTTTTCGATCTTCCATGCCAGCAGCATTTCGTAGACCTTGCGCTTGATGGTCTGTTCGCTCGACAGGAAGAAGTTGCGCGCCACCTGCTGGGTGATGGTCGAGGCGCCCTGGCGGCCGCCGCCGCCCACCGCGTTGTGCACGGCCGCGCGCAGGATGCCCATGTAGTCGACGCCGCCATGCTCGTAGAAGCGGTCGTCCTCGATCGCCAGCACCGCTTTCTTCATGACGTCGGGGATGTCCTTGATGCGCACCAGGTTGCGGCGCTCTTCGCCGAACTCGCCGATCAGCACGTTATCGGCGGAGAAGATCCGCAGCGGCATCTTGGGGCGGTAGTCGGTCAGCGTGTCGAGCTCGGGCAGGTTGGGGTAGGCCATCGCCAGCCCGAACACCACCAGCAGCACGCCGGTCAGGCCGAGGCCGGCGACCGACAGGCCGGCCAGCCACAGGAAGCGGGAGCCTTTGCCCGGTTTTTTCTCGGGCGGCGTCGATGAAGGAGGGGTGGTATCGGAAGAAGCCATGCGGTGTGATCGTTTCGGTTAATTGTGCGAGCCATTATAAGCGAGCCGCGCACCGTACCCTACGGCAGGAATATTTCCGCGTGACCAACAAAACAACTCAGTTGTTTTGTTGCTTACAGACCCGAAAATAAGTGTGGCGAAACCCTCACACAAAGGCAATTGTGCACAGTAGAAATACCTTTACACTTAAATAGTGTCGATTTAATGTACAGGCTGATATTGCCTCCCTAACCGCTGGTTTTCAAACGAGTTTCCTTTTATGCAAACAGTTCGGCCGCATGTTCGGATGTACTGCAGGGCGGGCGTCAGCCATGACGCCGGGGGACTCGTATGATCGATATCAAGGCCCTGCTGGGCCAGGGCAACCCGCCGCTGGTGGGCATCGACATCAGCACCACCGCCGTGCGGCTGGTGGAATTGTCGCAAGTCGGCAAGGGTGCCACCGACTACCGGCTCGAGCGCTACGCCGCCGAACCGCTGCCGCGCAATGCTGTCACCGACGGCAATATCGAGAACATGGACCAGGTGGTGGAAGCGGTGCGCCGGGTGTGGAAGAAAAGCGGCACGCGCGCCAAGCACGTCGCGCTGGGCATGCCGCCCGCTTCGGTGATCACCAAAAAAATCATCCTGCCGGCCGGGCTGCCGGAAGACCAGCTGGAAGTGCAGGTCGAGTCCGAAGCCAGCCAGTACATTCCGTTCGCGCTCGACGAGGTCAGCCTCGACTTCGACGTGATCGGCCCGGCCGCCAATTCGGCCGACGATATCGAAGTCATGCTGGCCGCCTCGCGCCGCGAGAAGGTCGAGGACCGGGTGGCGATCGCCGAAGCGTCCGGCCTCAAGGCCACCGTGATGGACATCGAATCCTACGCCGCCCGCGCCGCGCTCGACCGCATCACCGCGCAACTGCCGGAGGCCGGCGCCGGCCAGATCATCGCACTGTTCCAGATCGGCGCCCAGGTCACCCACATTTCCGTGATGCTGGACGGCGTCACCGTCTACGAGCGCGAGCAGCCGTTCGGCGGCAACGCGCTGACCCAGGACATCGTGCGCAGCTACGGCCTGGCCTTCGACGAAGCCGAAGCGCGCAAGAAGACCGGCGACCTGCCCGACAACTACCACGCCGAATTGCTCACCCCCTTCCTGGAAAGCGCCGCGCTGGAAGTGACGCGCGCCATCCAGTTCTTCTACACCTCCACGCCCTACACCCGCGTCGACCAGCTGTTCCTGGCCGGCGGTTGCGCGCTGATTCCCGGCCTGCTCGACCTGGTGGCCAGCCGCACGCGCATCTCCAGCGCGGTGATTTCGCCGTTCAAGGGCATGCAGCTGGGATCGTCGGTGCGCGAGTCGCAGCTGCGCCTTGACGCGCCCGCCTATCTGGTCGCCTGCGGCCTGGCCTTGCGGAGGTTCGACTGATGATACGGATTAACCTGCTGCCCCACCGCGAAGAAAAGCGCAAGCAGAAGAAGGCCGCCTTCTTCGCCATGCTGGCGCTGGGCGGCGTGGTGGGCGTGGGCATCGTGCTGCTGGTCGGCGGCTACAACGCGCGCGCCATCTCGATCCAGGAGCAGCGCAACCAGGTGCTGAAGACGGCCATTGTCGGCCTCGACAAAAAGATCGCCGAGATCGCCACGCTGAAGCAGGAAATCGAAGCGCTGAAGGCGCGCCAGCAGGCGGTCGAGGACTTGCAGGGCGACCGCAACCAGCCGGTGTATCTGCTCGATGAACTGGTCAAGCAGACCCCGCCCGGCGTGTACCTGAAAGGCTTCAAGCAGGACGGCCAGAAAGTGGCGGTCAATGGCTTCGCCCAGTCGCAGGAGCGGGTCTCGGAATTGCTGCGCAACCTGGCCGGCGAATCGCCGTGGCTGGAAAAACCGGACCTGATCGAAGTCAAGTCCACTGGCCTCGGCCAGGGCAAGAGCGCGCGCAAGGTGGTCGAGTTCAACCTCAACGTCAGCATCAAGCGCCCGCGCGACAAAGACAAGCCGGAAGATGGCGCCAAGGGCAAAGCTGCAGCTGCGGCCGCGCCGGGGAGCAAATGATGGCCAAGGCGAATATCAACCTCAACGTGCTGTTCGCGCAGTTCAGCGACCAGTTCCGTGACCTCAACGGCCGCCATCCGGGCCAGTGGCCGCTGGCGCCGCGCGTGCTGTGCGCCATCGGCGTGACGGCGGCGGTATGCGTGGCCGGCTATTTCGGCTACTGGAGCGCGCAGTTCGAGGAGCAGGAAGCCGGCCTGGCGCAGGAAAACAAGCTGCGCGACGAGTACAAGCTCAAGACCGCGCAGGCGGTCAACCTCGATGCGCTGCGCGCGCAAAAGGCGCAGGTCGACCAGTATGTGGACCGCTTGCAGAAGCAGCTGCCGAGCAAGGCCGAGATGGCCGCGCTGCTGACCGACATCAACCAGGCCGGCACCGGGCGCGGCCTGCAGTTCGAGCTGTTCAAGCCGCAGCAGGTGGTGGTCAAGGATTACTACGCCGAGCTGCCGATCGACATCAAGATCACCGGCAGCTACCACGACATCGGCGCCTTCACCGGCGACATCGCCAACCTGCCGCGCATCGTCACGCTCAACAACCTGGCGCTGTCCACCGGCAAGGACGGCACGCTGCTGCTGGAGGCGGTGGCCAAGACCTTCCGCTACCTCGATCCGGAAGAAGTCGCCGCGCAGCGCAAGGCCGCCGCCGACAAGAAAAAGGCGGCCAAAAAATCATGAAGACGCTGACCTTGCGATGGTTGATGGCGCTGCCGCTGCTGGCCTCCCTGGCCGGCTGTGGCGAAAGCGACGTGCAGGAGGTGCGCACCTGGATGAAAGAGGTCGACGCGCAGACCAAGGTGCAAGTGCCGCCGCTGGCCGAACCCAAGACCTTCATCCCGTTCGCCTACGCGCACAAGGATGACATCGAACCCTTCAATCCCAACAAGCTGCTGGCCGAGCTGGCCAAGATGGCGGCCGCCGGCGGCGGCAACGGCATCAAGCCCGACACCGAGCGCCGCAAGGAATTCCTCGAGAGCTTCCCGCTCGACACCATCAAGATGGTCGGCACCATCGAGAAAAAGGGCGTGACCTACGCCGTGCTGCAAGTCGACCGCACCGTGCACCAGGTGGTGGTGGGCCAGCATCTGGGCCAGAACTATGGCCGTATCACCAGCATCAACGAGACCGCCGTCAACCTCAAGGAAATCGTCCAGGACGCCACCGGCGACTGGGTCGAACGCCTGTCCAAGTTGGAACTGCAGGAAAGCAAGGAGAACTCCAAATGATCGCTCATCACACGGCCCGGCGCGCCTTGGCCGCCGCCACTTGGGCGCTGGCCTTGCAATTCGCCTGCGTCGCCCAGGCACAGACCACGGACGCTGCTGCCGCCCCGGCCGCTGCCGCGGCGGCCAACGCCATCGAATCGATCAGCGCCAACCAGCAGGGCGCCAACGTCATCGTCAAGATCGCGCTCAAGCGCGCGCCGGACACGCTGCCGATCAATTTCGCCATCACCAACCCGGCGCGCATCGCGCTCGACTTTGGCGGGACCGTCAACGCCACCGGCAAGAACACGCTGGAAATCAACCAGGGCGACCTGCGCGGCGTCAACGTGGTGCAGGCCGGCGACCGCTCGCGCCTGGTGTTCAACCTGAAACGCACGCTCAACTACGCCACCGCCATCGACGGCAAGACCGTGGTGCTGACCATCGACGGTTCCGGCGGCGCCGCCACGGCGGTGGACGCCACCGGCCTGCCGGTCGCCAGACAGGCGGCGCCGGCCGGCAAACAACTGCTGCGCGACATCGACTTCCGTCGCGGCGCCAATGGCGAAGGCCGCATCGTGGTCGACCTGCCCAACAACCAGGTGGCGGTCGACGTGCGCCAGACCCCGACCGGCGTGGTGGTCGACTTCCTCAAGACCGGCGTGCCGGAAACGCTGCGCCGCCGGCTCGATGTCGGCGACTTCGGCACCCCGGTAGCGCAAATCATGACCGTGCCGCAGGGCGAGAACACGCGCCTGAGCATCGAGGCGCGCGGCCTGTGGGAACAGACCGTGTACCAGAGCGACACCCAGCTGGTGGTCGACGTCAAGCCGATCAAGGAAGACCCGAACAAGCTCACGCAAGGTTCGCAGGGCTATCGCGGCGAGAAGCTGTCCTTCAATTTCCAGAACGTCGAAGTGCGCGCGGCGCTGCAGGCGATTGCCGATATCTCCGGCCTCAACATCATCACCAGCGACAGCGTCAGCGGCAACCTGACACTGCGCCTGAAGGAAGTGCCGTGGGACCAGGCGCTGGACGTGATCCTGCAAGCCAAGGCGCTCGACATGCGCAAGAACGGCAGCGTGATCTGGATCGCGCCCAAGGAAGAATTGCTGACCAAGGAAAAACTGGAGCTGGAGCAGAAGGCCCAGATCGCCGATCTTGAACCGATGAAATCGGAAATCTTCCAGCTCAACTACCAGAAGGCGGAAGCGTTCAAGACCGTGTTCGGGCTGGAGGGCGACAGCAAGAACCGCATCCTGTCCCGGCGCGGCAGCGCCATCATCGAGCCGCGCACCAACCAGCTGTTCGTGACCGACATCGCCGCCAAGCTGGAAGACGTGCGCCGCCTGATCGCCAAGACCGACGTCGCCACCAAGCAGGTGCTGATCGAGGCCCGCATCGTCGAGGCCAGCGACACCTTCACCCGCAACCTCGGCGCCAAGCTCGGCTTTACCGACCTGCGCACCATCCGCGGCGGCGACGCCGGCTACCAGCTCGGCAACAGCAATACCCGCATCGGCATCGCCGGCAATATGACCGGCATCGGCGAGGTGACCGGCCAGGTCAAGCTGACCGACTCGACCTACAACAACACCCAGTTCGTCAACCTGCCGGCCTCCAACATCAATGGCGCGCAGGCCGGCAACCTGGCGATCAGCCTGTTCTCCTCGGCCGCCAACCGCTTCCTCAACCTGGAGCTGTCGGCGCTGGAGGAAGACGGCACCGGCAAGATCATTTCCAGCCCGCGCGTGATCACCGCCGACAAGGCGGTGGCGCTGATCGAGCAGGGCATCGAGCTGCCTTACCAGGTGGCCACCAGCAGCGGCGCCACCTCCATCATGTTCCGCAAGGCCAACCTGCGCCTCGAAGTGACGCCGCAGATCACGCCCGACGGCAACGTCGTCATCGATGTCGACGTCAACAAGGACAGCGTGGGCCAGGAAACCCGCTCCGGCTTTGCCATCGACACCAAGCACGTCAAGACCCAGGTGATGGTCGACAACGGCGGCACCGTGGTATTGGGCGGCATCTACCAGCAGACCGAGCGCAGCACCACCGACAAGGTGCCGCTGCTGGGCGACGTGCCGTTGCTCGGCTATCTGTTCCGCAGCAATACCCGCACCAACGACAAGACCGAGCTGCTGGTGTTCATTACGCCGAAGATCGTGGCCGACCGCCTGTCCACCACGCGCTAATTCGACTTATACGATTCACTTCAAGGAAGAGCGTTTCATGAAAAAGATCACTGCATGGCTGACGGCGCTGGCTTGTGCCGGCTTGTTATCCGCGTGCGGCGGCGGCGGCGGTTCGCCCGGCACCAATGCCAACGGCCAGGCGCCGTCCAAGGCTGCCAGCGTCAGCCTGACGGCCAGCGCCTCTACCATTGCCTCGTCGGGCCTGGACGGCACCGAGGTGACGTTGACCGCCATCGTCAAGGATAGCGGCGGCAACGCGCTGGCCGGCGAAACGGTCAGCTTCAGCGCCAGCTCCGGCACCATCACCAGCACCAACCGCACCACCAACAGTGCCGGCCAGGTGGTGGAAAAACTCAGCGTGAAGGGCGACTCCTCGCTGCGCACCATCACCATTACCGCCAGCGCCGGTTCGGCCAAGTCGGCCGCGATCACGGTACAGGTGGTGAACGCGGTGCCGACCCTGACCCTGACCACCGATTCCGGCACCCTGGCCTCGGCCGGCACCGCCGGCAATGAGGTCACGGTGACTGCGCTGGTGCGCGACGCCAGCAACACCGTCATGCCGAATGTGGTGGTGGACCTGAAATCCGACTCCGGCAGCCTGACGCTGACCAGCCGCACCACCAATGCGCAGGGCATCGTGACCGAGAAGCTCGGCACCGGCGGCGACCCGACTTCGCGCGCCATCAAGATCACCGCCAGCGTGCCGGGCGCGTCGGCCGTGACGGCCATCGTCAACGTCACCGGCAACAAGCTGACCATCAACGCCGCGCCGACCATCAACGCCGGCGCCTCGGCCGACGTGACCGTCAAGCTGGTCGACTCGGCCGGCAATGCGCTGGTCGGCAAGCCGGTCACCTTCAGCTCCAACGCCAACTCGCTGACCGTCAAGGGCGGCGGTTCGGCGGTGACCAATGCCGGCGGCCAGCTGGTGCTGACCTATGCGGCCAGCGGCGGCAGCGCCGACGTCATCACCGTCAAGTCGATGGGTGAAATCGCCTCGACCGGGATTGCCATCAACTCCTCGACCTTCGCGGTGAAAGTGCTCGATGGCAGCGGCAACGTGGAAACCTCGGCCGCCATCGGCGGCTGCCAGCAGGTGGCGGTGACCAATGCGCCGGGCGCCAGCGTGACCATCAGCACCTCGCGCGGCACGGTCTACAGCAACGCCTCCTGCAGCAGCGTACTGAGCAGCGCGCTGCCATTGTCCGGCGGCGCCGCCACCGCCTATGTCAACGCCACCAGCCCTGGCGTGGCCACCCTGACCGCCAATGCCGGCGGCCAGACCACCCAGACCGACCTCGAATTCGTGGCGCCGGTCACCGCGCTGACCACCATTTCGGTCCAGGCCGATCCGGCCGTCGTCGGCGTCAACACGACCGGCAGCACCAGCCAGCAGGCCACGCTGCGCGCCATCGTGCGCGACGGCACGGCGCAGAACAACCTGGTCAAGAACGCCACCGTGGCCTTCTCCATCCTGAGCGACCCGAGCGGCGGCTCGCTGACCCAGCCGGCGGTGGTCACCACCGGTGCCGACGGCGTCGCCACCACCAGCTTCATCGCCGGCACCTCGGCTACCGCGACGGATGGCGTGCAAATCCAGGCCAAGCTGATCGGCGGTTCCGGCCCGAGCGCCGTGGCCAAGCTGACGGTGGCGCAGAAATCGCTGTTCATCAGCGCCGGCACCGGCAACACGGTCGGCGTGCCGAGCAGCGCGACCTACCAGATGGATTACGCGGTGATCGTCACCGACGCCGCCGGCAACGCGGTGTCGGGCGTCAAGCTGACCGCCTCGGTGCTGCCGACCCAGTACTTCAAGGGCTACCTGGCCTACACCTTGCCGACCGGCCCGTGGGAGCCGGTGGTGCGCACCGCCTGCAGCAACGAGGACGTCAACAACAACGGCATCCTCGATGCCGGCGAGGACGGCAACCTGAACGGCGTGCTCGATCCGGGCATCCCGGTCACCGTCACGCCGAGCGTGACCACCGACGCCAGCGGCCGCGCCACGGTGTCGCTGATCTATCCGCGCGACCGCGTCTACTGGCTCGATGTGAACCTGACGATACGCGGCCAGGCCAGCGGCACGGAGTCCAGCTACACCTCTCTGGTACACTTGATGGGATTAGGCACAGATTACGCTACCCAGACCGTCAGCCCGCCGGGCCGCAACAGTCCTTACGGGGTATCTACGCTGTGCAGCAACCCCTTATAAGTTGGATGTTGAATGCAGAATGTGTTTCTAGTCGGCCTGATGGGGGCGGGAAAAACCACCATCGGCCGCATCCTGGCGCGCAAGCTGGGGCTGAAGTTTGTTGACTCCGACCACGAGATCGAGGCGCGTACCGGCGCCTCGATCCCGTGGATCTTTGAAATCGAGGGCGAAGCGAGCTTCCGCCGCCGCGAGGCCGACGTCATCCGCGAGCTGACCGGCCAGTCCGGGCTGGTGCTGGCCACCGGCGGCGGCGCCATCCTCAACGCCGACAACCGCGCCCACCTCAAGGCGCGCGGCACCGTGATTTACCTGCGGGCCACCGTCCACAGCATCCTGCAGCGCACCGCGCACGACAAGAACCGGCCGCTGCTGCAAACCGCCGATCCGCGCAAGAAGCTCGAAGAATTGATGGCGGTGCGTGATCCTTTGTACATGGAAATTGCCGATTTGGTCATCGATACCGGCCGTCCTAACGTACAATCGATGGTTCAGACCATTTTGACCCAGCTGGACCAGCTCGCTTGCGAAGCGGCGCCCAACTGCGTCACCCACGCCGAACCATCGATGAACGAACAATCCAACATCCTGTTAAACGTAGACCTGGGCGAGCGCAGCTACCCGATTTCCATCGGCCCGGCGCTGCTCAGCGACGGCGCCGCACTGGCGCGCCATGTGCACGGCAGCAAAGTCGCCATCGTCAGCAACGAGACCGTGGCGCCGCTCTACCTCGAACGCGTCGAGTCCGGGCTGCGTGATGCCGGTAAGCAAGTCACTACCGTGATCCTGCCGGACGGCGAGGAGCACAAGAACTGGTCGAGCCTGATGACCATCTTTGACAAGCTGCTCGAAACCAAGGCCGACCGCAAGACCACCCTGATCGCCCTCGGCGGCGGCGTGATCGGCGATTTGACCGGCTACGCGGCGGCCAGCTATATGCGCGGCGTCGACTTCATCCAGGTGCCGACCACCTTGCTGTCGCAGGTCGATTCCTCGGTGGGCGGCAAGACCGGTATCAATCACCCGCTGGGCAAGAACATGATCGGCGCCTTCTACCAGCCGCGCGCGGTGATCGCCGATACCGCGACCCTGGAAACCCTGCCGGCGCGCGAGCTGTCGGCCGGCCTGGCCGAGGTGATCAAGTACGGCGCGGTGATCGACCTGCCGTTCTTCGAGTGGATCGAAGCGAATATTGAAAAGCTGATGGCGCGCGACAAGGGCGCGCTGGCCTATGCGATCGCCCGCTCGTGCGAGATCAAGGCCGACGTGGTGCGCCAGGACGAGCGCGAGGGCGGGCTGCGCGCCATCCTCAACTTCGGCCACACCTTCGGCCACGCGATCGAGGCGGGCATGGGCTACGGCGCCTGGCTGCACGGCGAGGCGGTCGGTTGCGGCATGGTGATGGCGGCCGATTTGTCGCAGCGCATGGGCCTGATCGACGCGGCCACCGTGGAGCGCGTGCGCAAGCTGATCGCGGCGGCCGGCCTGCCGGTCAAGGCGCCGGACCTCGGCGTGGCCAAGTGGCTGGAAGCGATGGAAGTCGACAAGAAGAACGAAGGCGGCGCCATCAAGTTCATCCTGATGAATCCGCTGGGCTCACCGAAGATCACCAACGCGCCGCAGGAGCTGTTGCTGGCGACGCTGGCCGCCTGCGTGTAATTCATCATGACGCCGGAACAGTACCTCGCTCCCTACGCCGCCCATTCGGAGGGCGGAGCGGGGCGCTTGTATCCGGAAACCGCGCACGCGTCGCGCAGCCAGTTCCAGCGTGACCGCGACCGCATCATTCACTCCTCGGCGTTCCGCCGTCTCGAGTACAAGACCCAGGTGTTCCTCAATCATGAGGGCGACCTGTTCCGCACCCGGCTGACCCACAGCCTGGAGGTGGCGCAGATCGGCCGTTCGCTGGCGCGCAACCTGCGCCTGAACGAGGATCTGGTGGAGGCGATCTCGCTGGCCCACGACCTCGGCCACACGCCGTTCGGCCATGTGGGGCAGGACGTGCTCAACGAGTGCATGAAGGACTACGGCGGCTTCGAGCACAACCTGCAAAGCCTGCGCGTGGTCGATGAGCTGGAAGAGCACTACGGCGCCTACAACGGCCTCAACCTGATGTTTGAAACGCGCGAGGGCATCCTCAAGCACTGCTCGCTGAACAATGCGAAGTTGCTGGGGCCGGTGGCGCAGCGCTTCATCGACCGCACCCAGCCGTCGCTGGAAGCGCAGCTGACCAATCTCGCGGATGAGATCGCCTACAACAGCCACGATATCGATGACGGCCTGCGTTCTGGCCTGATTACGATTGAACAGCTGGAGCAGGTGGAGTTCTTCGCGCGCTTGTGGCGCGATGTGCAGCAGGCTTTTCCCGGCCTGTCGGGCCGCCGCGCGATTTACGAAACCTTGCGCCGCCTGATCACGGCGCTGGCTGACGACCTGATCGCCACCTCGAGCGAACGCATTGCCGAGGCCGCGCCAAAGAGCATCGACGACGTGCGCCATGCGCCGCCGCTGATCCGCTTCTCCGACGGTATGCGCAAGGATGCGACCGAGCTCAAGCGCTTTCTGCACGCGAATCTCTATCGTCACTACAAGGTCAACCGCATGCGTGTGAAGGCCAGCCGCATCGTGCGCGAATTGTTCGAGGCCTTCATGGCCGAGCCTGCCTTGCTGCCGCCGGATTACCAGGACAAATCAGGCGACGTGAACAAGGTGGCGCGCAAGATCGCCGACTACATCGCCGGCATGACCGACCGCTACGCCATCCGCGAACACCGCCGCCTGTTCTCGCTCGACGAGCTTTGATCTAGCTCAAGCTTTGCCACCATTGCTCAGCTTGACCCGCTCCCGCGTGCGGCGGATGATGGGTCACAGGAGGCGATCATGGACCCGCAAATCGTTGAACGAGTTAGCACGCTGGAGACGGATGTTGCCGTCATCCAATCCAACTACGTCCGTCGGGACGAATTTGCTGAACTGAGGGAGGAACTCCGGGTAGGTTTCGCCAAAACCGATACCAACTTCGCCAAAACCGATACCAACTTCGCCAAAACCGACACCAACTTTGCCAAAGCTGATGCCAAGGTTGATTGTGTTCACGAAGAGCTCCTCAGGAAGATGGATGCCGGTTTTGCCAGACTTGAAATCAAAATTGAACGGACGACTAACAGCTTGCTGAGATGGATGTTCGCTTCGCAAATTAGTGTTGCCGCGATGTTTATCGCGGTGGTCAAATATCTCTAGAACATGCGCTGCTGGGCGGCGCTGGTGTCGCCTACTAATTCCAGCAGCAGCTTCTTCACCGGCGCGGGCAGGGCGGCGTTGGCGATGTCGGCGGCATTCAACCAAACGTGAAAGGACTCGGCGGCCAGCGTCAATCGCCGCGACAATGTGATGCGATACGGCGCGATGTGCAGTTTGTAGTGCGTGAATACGTGCGTTACTGTCGACAAGCGCTCGCAGCTTTCCATCTCGCCGAACTTGCCCACCGCGCGCAGCAGCGCATCATGATCGGCCGGCTCCACCTCATCATCTTCCGCCGCCGTGTGGCCATCCAGCTCTGGCAAGGACAGCAAGCCGCCCCAGATGCCGCTCGGTGGACGCTGTTCCAGCAGTACCTGCCCGGCATCGACGATCACCAGCATCACCGCATGCTTCTCCGGCGTTGCCTTCTTCGGCTTGCGCACCGGCAGATCCTTGGTGCGGCCGGTTTTAAAGGCCACGCAGCGCGGCTGCATCGGGCAGCGCTCGCACGACGGACTCGAGCGCGTGCACAAGGTCGCGCCCATGTCCATCAAGCCCTGCGTGTAGGCCTCGATGCCTTCCTCGGGCAGCAACGCCTCGGCGCGCCGCCACATCGCTTCCTCAGTCTTCTTCTCACCCGGATAGGTATCGATGCCAAACACGCGCGCAAACACCCGCTTCACATTGCCATCCATGATGGCCGCGCGCCGGCCGCTGGAAAACGCCGCGATCGCCGCCGCCGTCGAGCGGCCGATACCCGGCAATTCCGCCAGCAGCAGCGGATCGGAAGGGAACACGCCATCGTATTCCGCCACCACCCGCTGCGCGCATTTGTGCAGGTTGCGCGCCCGCGTGTAGTAACCGAGGCCGCTCCACTGCGCCATCACATCCTCGACCGGCGCGGCAGCCAGGTCGCGCAGGGTAGGGAAGCGTTCGAGGAAGCGCGCGTAATAGCCGAGCACGGCCGAAACCTGCGTCTGCTGCAGCATGATTTCCGACAGCCAGACCAGATACGCATCGCGGGTGTTTTGCCACGGCAGCGTGTGGCGGCCGTGGACTTGTTGCCAGCCGATCAGGTCGGCCGAAAAACTCGGATCTGCAAAATTCTCTACTGCTACAACTTTCATCGTGTTCCTAATCATTCAGCTTAACTACGCGGCGGCGTCCAGCGCCACAAACTCCGCATTGATGGCGATGCTGATGGCGCCGGCCAATTCGTTGAGACGCGCCTTCTGCGCTTCCAGCTCCTGCTGGCCGCGCTCGAACGCATCGATTTTCTGTTCCAGGCTGTCGGTCGCATCGTGGATGCGCTGGATCGACGCCAGCCGGTGTTTCAGCTGATCCTTGTGCTGGCGGATCTGCGCTTCCAGCGGCGCCATGATCACCTTCAGCCACGCCTCCGCATCGTTGTTGGCCGACTTGAAGCAGCCGCGCACGCGCGAGGCGATGGTGTCGAAGAACTTCTCCATCAAGGTCACGCGGCTGGTGGTCAGCAGCGTGGCGGTGCCGAAGGTCTTCGAGTAAATCGCTTCGATGGTGTCGAGCTCGACGCGGTACGGCTCCAGCGAGAACGGCATCGGCAGCGCCAGCGTCAGCCCGTGCTCGCTCGAGAAGCGGCGGTACATCACGCCCATCATCTCGGTGATCTCGACCGTCTTGTGCTCGGCCGCGTCGAGGTTGGCGCGGGTGCGTTCGAAGTAGCCGCGCACCGCTTCGCGCACGCCGGTGAAGAAGCGGCTGCGCTGCATTTCCTCGCGCACCAGCTCCACGTCGTCGCGCACGATGTCCATGCCCATGCAGGTGTACAGCTCGGTCGACAGGCGCGTGAACACCGCGCGCGTCGCCTGCAGCTTGAACAGGCTGGCGTCGAATTCCTTCTTCTCCACATCGATGCGGCGCATCATGTGCGCCACCACGCTCTGGTTCTTGCCGCGCAAGCTTTTCAACTCATGCAGCTGTTCGACGATGCCGCGTATGCGCGAGTTCAGCGTGCCCATCTGCGCCGTGTTCAAGGCTAGCAGTTCATCGCCCAGCTGCTTGCGCACGATTTCCTTCTTGGCCGGAATCAGTTCGTTGAACAGCGCGCCTTCCAGCGCGTGCAGGCGGCTGCGCGCCTGCAGTTCGACGTCGTGGTTGATCTTGCCCACCAGCGCCTTCTGCGCCGATACCGGGAACACCTGCCCCGGCTCCAGCGACAGCACGTGCGCCACGTTGGCTTGCTGGCGCTCGATCTCGGCGTTGACGTCTTCCTCGCTGCGCAGCTCGTCCCACATGCTGTCGATCTTGTTCAGCACCACCAGGCGGCCGGCGCCGGCGCCGATGTGGTTGCGCCAGACTTCGATATCGCTCTTGGTCACGCCGGTGTCGGCGGCCAGGATGAACAGCACCGCGTGCGCGTTCGGGATCAGGTTCAGCGTCAGCTCCGGCTCGGTGCCGATGGCGTTCAGGCCCGGCGTGTCGAGGATCACCAGCCCTTGCTTGAGCAGCGGATGCGGGAAGTTGATGATGGCGTGGCGCCAGTACGAAATCTCCACCTCGCCCTGCTCGTTGAGCGTGACCGGCATGTCGGGATCTTCTTCGTCGTACAGGCCGTAGCGCTTGGCTTCCTCGACCGGCACATAGCGCGTCTTGCTGACCTGCTTGAAGGCCTCGTGCATCTCGGCGCCGGCGTCGAGGTTCAGCGGCAGCACGGTCCACGCGGCCGGCTGCTCGCGGTAATCGCTGGTGGACAGATTGTCGGCCCGGGTCTCGATCGGCAGCAGGCGGATCGACGGCCCGTGCGCTGGATCCCACAGCAGTTCGGTCGGGCACATGGTGGTGCGGCCGGCCGCCGACGGCAGGATGCGCTGGCCGTACTCGGAGAAGAAAATGGCGTTGATCAGCTCCGACTTCCCGCGCGAGAATTCGGCCACGAAAGCCACCGACAGTTTGTCATCCTCGAGACGCGCCAGGTTGCGCACAATGCGCTGCTCGGTGGCGGCATCGGTCAGGGATGCGCCGGCCACCCACGCCTGGTAGTTTTTCAGCGCGCTGACGACGCCTTGCCGCCACGCGCTGTACTGTTCAAAGTCCCTGACCATCATTTGCCTGCCCTTATTTTTGGCAATTCACACAATAGAACGTGGACCGCTGCCCCTGTTTGATCTGGCGGATCGGCGCCGCGCACACGCGGCAAGGCACCCCAGTTCGATCATAGACGAAATACGTCTGCTGGAAGTAGCCTGACTGCCCATTCACAGCAATAAAGTCGCGCAGCGTGCTGCCGCCCTGCACAATGGCCTCGGCCAGCACCTCGCGCACCGCCTGCGCCAGTTTTTCATAGCGCGCCAGGCTGATGCGCCGCGCCGGCAGCTTGGGGTTGATCCCGGCCCGGAACAGACTCTCCGAAGCGTAGATATTGCCCACGCCAACCACGATATCGCCCGCCAGCAGCACCTGCTTGACCGGCGCGCTGCGCTGCCGGGTTTGATCGTACAGCAATTTGCCGCTGAAGCCCGGTTCCAGCGGCTCCACGCCCAGTCCGCGCAGCAGCAGGTGGTGTTCCAGCTCGCCGTCGGCGGCGTCGTGCCACAGTACTGCGCCGAAGCGGCGCGGATCCTTCATGCGCAGCACTTGCCTGCCGTCCGGCCCCTCGACCTCGAGGTCGAAATGGTCGTGCTTTTCCGGCGCGATGCCGGGCGCCAGCACCCGCAAATGGCCGGACATGCCGAGGTGGATGATCAGCGTGCCGTGCTCGAAATGGACCAACAGGTACTTGCCCCGGCGGCCGGTGCTGATCACCTTGCGGCCCGCCAGCAGCTGCGGCAGTTCAGGCGGGAAGGGCCAGCGCAGGCCGTCGCGGCGCAGTACCACGGCGCGCACGGTACGGCCCTCGATATGCGGCGCGACCCCGCGCCGGGTGACTTCAACTTCTGGTAATTCGGGCATCGCTCTGGCTCTGACGGAATATTTGGTTACACTAGTCAAACTCCGCCCGCGATGCGAACGGCGTAAAATCTGACTGACAAACTGCTGACTTGCCAGGATTTCTCTTGAAAAACGCTTTCGCCATTGTAACTCTCTCCGCCTTGATGTCCGCGTGCGCCGTGGCGCCGCAAAAGCCGGCCGAGCCCGCCGAGCCGGCTGCTGCGGCGCCGCAGCCCGCCCCGGCCGACGCCGAGGCGGCCGCCCCGGTCGTTGCCGAAGCCCCGGCGCCCGAAGTGCTGCCCAACGTCGAACTGACCGGCGACCTGCTGTACCGCATCACCAAGGCCGAGCTGGAATTCAAGCAGGGCCAGTGGCAGGGACCGTATATCACCATGATGGCGCTGGCGCAGCAGACCCGCGATCCGCGCCTGGCGCGCCGCGCCGCCGAAATGGCGCTGATCGCCAAGCAACCGGAGGAAGGCATGTCGGCCATCCGGCTGTGGCGCAGCCTGGCGCCCGATTCGGACGAGGCCATGCAATACTTCCTCGGCTTTGCCGTCACCGCCGATGACCTCAGCGAAGCCGAAGCCGTGTTCGAGCAGCGCTTGAAAAACGCGCCGCCGGCCGCGCGTCCGCTGGCCATGTTCCAGATGCAGCAATACCTGCTGCGCGCCAAGGACAAGGCCGCCGCCTTCGCGCTGACCCAGCGCGTGCTGCTGCCATACGACGGCACGCTGGAGGCCCATTTGATCCTGGCGCAGGGCGCGTTCTCGCTCAACGACACGGCGCGTGCGCGCGACGAGGCCGGCAAAGCGCTGGCCATCAAGCCCGATTCCGAGCTGGCCATCCTGACCAAGGCGCAAGTGGCCGGCGATATTGAGGCGGCCATGAAGCTGCTGACCGGCTTCCTGCAGCAGTACCCGAACGCGCGTGAAGTGCGCGCCGCCTATGCCCGCATCCTGGTCGACAACAAGCAGTTCGATGAAGCGCGCAAGCAATTCCTGCTGCTGTTGAAAGACCAGCCGGACAACATTGCCACCTTGTACGCGCTGGGCGTGATGTCGATGCAGTCCAGCGACCTGCCGGAAGCGGAAAAATACTTCTCGCGTTTCGTCGCTGCGCTGGAAGAGCATCCTAACGACGAGCGCGATCCGTCCAAGGCGCTGCTGATCCTGTCGCAAATCGCCGAGCAGCGCAACGACCTCGATGCGGCTTACAACTGGCTGGAAAAGATCGATGGCAGCGATGAGAAAGTCTATCTCGCGGCGCGCATGAAGATGGCGGTGCTGCTGGCGCGCAAAGGCAATGTCGACCAGGGCCGCGAGCTGCTGGCCGAACTAAAGCCGGCCGATGCTGCCGATCAGGCGCAAGTGTTCCAGACCGACGCCCAGCTGCTGCGCGACGCCGGCGATCACCGTGCCGCTTATGTGGTGCTGGACAATGCCGTCAAGCGCTACCCGGACAATCCCGACCTGTTGTACGACTACGCGCTGGTGGCGGAAAAACTGGGCCAGGTGGAGTTGATGGAAAAAGCCCTGCGCCAGGTGATGATCGCCGCGCCCGACAACCAGCATGCCTACAACGCGCTGGGCTACTCGCTGGCCGAACGCAACGAGCGCCTGCCGGAAGCCTACACGCTGATCGACAAGGCCTTGCAGATGGCGCCGGGCGATCCCTTCATCATGGACAGCATGGGCTGGGTGCAGTACCGCATGGGCAAGCTGGAGGAGGCGGAATCCTTCCTGCGCCGTGCCTATGCGCTGCGCAACGACCCGGAAATCGCCGTGCACCTGGGCGAAGTGTTGTTCGCCAAGGGCGATGTCGCCGGCGCACAAAAGATGTGGAAGGAAGCCCAGGCCAAGGATCCGAAAAACGACGCGCTGAAAAGCACGCTGGCGCGTCTCAACCAAAGCATTTAAATGATACGACCGCTCCTGATTTCCCTGGCCGTAAGCGCCGCGCTGGCCGGCTGCGCCACCACCTCGTCGGCGCCGCGCTCGAGCGCCGCCGTGGCGCCGTACCGCGACAGCGTGGAGCTGGCCGGCCGCATCGCCATCAACTACAGCCGCGACGGCAAGAAGGAATCGCTGAACGGCAAATTCACCTGGCAGCAGGGCAGGGCCAGCACCGACGTCACGCTGATCTCGCCGACCGGCCAGACCGTGGCTGTCATCAACGTCACGCCATCGTCGGCCACGCTGAAGGAAAGCGGCAAGCAGCCGCTGACCGCGCCCGACCTCGATACGCTGACGCAGAAAACGCTGGGCTGGACCTTGCCGGTGTCCGGCCTGCGCGACTGGCTGCAAGGTTATGCTGTCGCCAGCGACGGCAAGCGCTTCGTGGCGTCGCCGGCCAACGACAACGTCATCACCCGCGACGGCTGGAAGCTGGAGTACATGAGCTGGCAAGATGACACCGCCGCTGTGCCGCAACCAAAGCGCATCGACGTCACCCGCATCGCTTTGGGACAGGCGGTGGACGACATGGCGATCCGCATCGTCATCGATCCGGCCGCGCAGTAAAATGCCGGCATGACTGAATTGAAAAACTGCCCGGCCCCGGCCAAGCTCAACCTCTTCTTGCACGTGAACGGCCGCCGCGCCGACGGCTACCACCTGCTGCAAACCGTGTTCCAGCTGATCGACCACGGCGACACGCTGCACTTCACCCTGCGCGACGACACGGCCCTGCGCCGCGTGACCGACCTGCCGGGCGTGCCGGAACAGAGTGATCTGATGATCCGCGCCGCCAGGCTGCTGCAAGCCGAAGTGCTGCGCCGCACCGGCGTGCTGCCGCGCGGTGTCGATATCGCGATTGAGAAAGTGCTGCCGATGGGCGGCGGCGTCGGTGGCGGTTCGTCCGACGCGGCCACCACCCTGATGGCATTGAATCAACTCTGGAACGCCGGCCTGAGCAAGCAGGAACTGATGGACCTCGGCCTGCCGCTGGGCGCCGACATCCCGTTTTTCATCTTCGGCGAGACCGCGTTTGCCGAGGGCGTGGGCGAGGCCTTGCAGCCGGTACGGGCGCCGGATTGTTGGTATGTCGTCATCGAACCGGGCGTGATGGTGCCGACCGCTGCAATTTTTGGTTCGGAACAATTGACAAGAGACACGCCGGTCGTTAATATAGCGGACTTTTCCAGTCACTGCGAAACATCAGCAGGGTTCGGAAGGAACGACTTGCAACAGGTAGCAACGAAGTTATTCCCGCCAGTAGCAGAAGCGGTAGAATGGCTAGCTGCTTACGGTGGCGCCAGGATGACTGGCTCCGGTGCATGTGTGTTCAGTGCGGTAGCAACCGAGGCGGACGCCGACGCGGTACTTGCAAAAGTGCCAGCGCAGTGGAAGGCCTGGAAAGCAAAAGCGCTGCACCGGCATCCGATGTTCGCCGCGAAGTTGTGAATCGGCAAAAAAGATTTTGCGAAGCGTGAAAAAGGCTGTACAATATCGGCCTGTAACGACGAGCAGTCAGTTGCGTAGGGGAATCGCCAAGCTGGTTAAGGCACCGGATTTTGATTCCGGCATACCAAGGTTCGAATCCTTGTTCCCCTGCCATTCGTTTGTATCTGGATCCGTCGAGGCTTAAGTCTCCGGCCAGGTAGAGCAAAAAGTGAGGCGCACAAGGCGCCTCATTCTACTTAGTTTCCGTGCCGCGCAGCTAGCGCTGGCTCTTCAAAGAATCTTCTACAACTTCTCTGGAATCCCAATGGCTTACGAAAACCTGATGGTTTTTACCGGCAACGCTAATCCTGCGTTGGCAGAGGGAGTCGCAAAAAATCTCGGCATCCCTCTCGGCAAAGCGAACGTTTCGAAATTCTCGGACGGCGAAGTCATGGTCGAAATCAACGAAAACGTCCGCGGTAAAGACGTGTTCGTGCTGCAATCGACCTGCGCACCGACCAACGACAACCTGATGGAACTGATCCTGATGGTGGATGCACTGAAACGCGCATCGGCTGGCCGTATCACCGCTGCGATTCCTTACTTCGGCTACGCCCGTCAAGACCGCCGCCCACGTTCGGCGCGCGTTGCGATCTCGGCCAAAGTCGTGGCCAACATGCTGGAAGAAGCCGGCGTCGAGCGCGTCCTGATCATGGATCTGCACGCGGACCAGATCCAGGGCTTCTTCGATATCCCGGTTGACAATATTTACGCTTCGCCTATCCTGCTGGGCGACCTGCAGAAAAAGCACAACGAAGACCTGCTGGTCGTATCGCCGGACGTCGGCGGTGTGGTCCGTGCCCGCGCCCTGGCAAAACGCCTGGGCTGCGACCTGGCCATCATCGACAAGCGCCGTCCAAAAGCCAACGTCTCCGAGGTGATGAACATCATCGGTGACGTCGAAGGCCGCAACTGCGTGATCATGGACGACATGGTCGACACCGCAGGTACCCTGGTCAAGGCAGCGGAAGTGCTGAAAGAGCGCGGCGCCAAGAAAGTGGTAGCATATTGCACCCACGCGGTTCTGTCGGGTCCGGCAATCGACCGCATCAACAGCTCGTCGCTGGACGAACTGGTGGTGACCGATACGATTCCACTGTCGGAAAACGCCAAAAACTGCGCCAAGATCCGTCAACTGACCTGCGCACCGCTGCTGGCAGAGACCTTCAAGCGCATCATCAAGGGCGATTCCGTGATCTCCCTGTTCGTCGACTAAGCAGTCAGCGACAACCTGGTTTTTCAGGCGGCGCGCCCGGTATTTTTACCGGGCGCGCCGTTTTTCCCGAAGCGCGCCTGGTCGCGGGGCGCTTCATCACACGGGACGCAAGTCTCGTTATTTATTGGAGTTTCACATGAAAGTAGTTGCATTCAAACGCGAATTGCAAGGTTCCGGAGCGAGCCGCCGCCTGCGTAATTCGGGCCAAACCCCTGGCATCATCTACGGCGGTACCGAAGCACCGGTGACCATCGCCCTGGACCACAACGCCCTGTACCACGCGCTGAAAAAAGAAGCGTTCCACTCGTCGATCCTGGACCTGGAAATCGACGGCAAAGCAGAGAAAGTCCTGCTGCGCGACTTCCAGATGCACGCATTCAAACAACTGGTTCTGCACGCTGACTTCCAGCGCGTTGACGCGTCGAAAAAGATCCACATGAAAGTGGCTCTGCACTTCGTGAACGCCGAAATCTCGCCAGCAGTGAAACTGCACGGCGCGACCATCAGCCACGTTGCTAACGAACTGGACATCGAGTGCCTGCCAGCCGACCTGCCAGAATTCATCACCGTTGACCTGACCAACGTGGACGTTGGCCACTCGGTTCACGTTGCTGACCTGACCCTGCCAAAAGGCGTGACCGCTGTCACCCACGGCAACAACCTGACCATCGCTACCGCATCGGTACCAGCTGGCCACGTTGCTGCTGAAGCAGCTGCTGCTGAAGAAAAGAAGTAATCTTCTTAGATTTGGCTTGAAAAACCCTGTAGCCTGAACGCGCTCAAGATCGCGTTCAGCGCGACAGGGTTTTTTTTCGTCATAATCATTTTTATTTCACTGAGCATTCACATGGCAATACGCCTCATCGTCGGCCTCGGCAATCCGGGCCCCGAATACGAACAAACCCGCCACAACGCCGGCTTCTGGCTGGTGGACAACCTGGCCAATGACAGCGGCGCGCGCCTGCAGCGCGACAGCAAGTACAACGCCATGTTCGCCAAGGCCTCGATCGCCGGCCAGGAAGTGTATCTGCTGGAACCGCTGACCTATATGAACCGCTCCGGCCAGTCGGTTGGTGCGCTGTGCCGCTTCTTCAAGATCAACGCCGACGAAGTGCTGGTGGTGCACGACGAGCTGGACCTGATGCCCGGCATCGCGCGCCTGAAAAAGGGCGGCTCGGCGGGCGGCCACAACGGCCTGAAAGACATCACCGCCGCGCTCGGCACGCAAGACTACTGGCGCCTGCGTCTCGGCATCGGCCATCCGCGCTCGCTGAACCTGGCGCAGCAAGTGGCCGACTTCGTGCTGCACCGTCCGCGCCGCGAAGACCAGGAACTGATCGAACGCGCGATTGAAAAATCGCTGCTGGTCCTGCCGCAAATTATCAAAGGGGAGTTCGCTCCCGCCACCACCAAGCTGCACACCGACTGAAAGGAAGCCATGAAGCTCTTACCGATCGTTGCATTGCTGGCCGCCGGCGCCGTACAGGCGCAACAGGATCCGGCCACCGTTATCAACGGCATCTACCCGCAGCTGGACGCGATCTACAAGGACCTGCACGCGCATCCGGAGATCGCCTTCGAGGAAGTGCGCACCGCCGCCAGGCTGGCCGCCGAGATGCGCAAGATCGGTTTCGAGGTCACGGAAAAAGTCGGCAAGACCGGCGTGGTGGCCATCTACAAAAACGGCCCCGGCCCGCTGGTGCTGGTGCGCACCGAAATGGACGCGCTGCCGATGGAAGAAAAATCCGGCCTGCCGTATGCGAGCAAAGTCGCCGCCGCCCACAGCTGCGGCCACGACGTCCACATGACCGCCTGGCTGGGCGCGGCGCGCGCGCTGGTCACGCTGAAATCGCAGTGGAAAGGCACGCTGATGTTCATCGGCCAGCCGGCCGAGGAAACCGTGTCGGGCGCGAAAGCCATGCTCGAGGACGGCCTGTTCAAGCGCTTCGGCAAGCCGGACTATGCGTTCGCGCTGCACTCGTGGCCGCTGGCCTACGGCACCATCGGCTACAACAGCGGCGCGGTGTCGTCGAATTCCGACGCGATTGAAATCACCTTCAAAGGCCGTGGCGGCCACGGCTCGGCGCCGGACAAGGCGCTCGACCCGATCGCGATTGCTGCGCGCTTCGTGGTCGACGTGCAGACCGTGATCAGCCGCGAAAAAGATCCGAAGGAATTCGGCGTGGTGACCATCGGCGCCATCAACGGCGGCACGGTCGGCAACATCATTCCGGAGACGGTGAAAGTGCGCGGCACCATCCGCACCTACAGCCCGGCGGTGCGCGAGAAAATCCTGGCCGGCGTGCGCCGCATCGCCAACGCCTCCGCCGCGATGGCCGACGCACCGGCGCCGGACGTCGACCTGATTCCCGGCGGCATCGCCATCGACAACAACGACGCGCTGGTGACCCGCACCGAGGGCGTGCTGAAGAAAGCCTTCGGCGACGCCAACGTCTCGCGCATGCCGGCCATGACGGCCAGCGAAGACTTTTCGCAATTCGTGAACCAGGGCGTGCCGGGCATGTTCTTCTTCACCGGCGTGTACGACCCGCAAGCGGTGGCGGCAGCGGACAAGGGCGGCAAGCCGATCGCCTTCAACCACTCGCCGTACTATGCCCCGGTGCCGGAACCGTCGATCAAGACCGCCGCGCAAGCGATGACGCTGGCGGTCATGAACGTGATGAACGGATCAGGCGCCAAACCATAAAGCCCAGCGCCGCCACGCCCAGCACCAGCACGCCCCATAGCACCATCAGGCGGCGCTGGGTGGCGCTGGCGGCATCCAGTTCTGCGGCCTGATCGCGCGCGCCGCTGCCGGTTTGTTGGCGCACCGGCCCCACGGTCGCGTATTCCAGTTTTTGCAGTTCCGCTTCCGAGAAGCCCGGCGCTACTTGTTCGATGCTGCTGGCTGCCGGCGTGGCGCGCTCGCGTCCTACGGCCAGCAGGTAAGGACCATTGCCATTCCCCAGCAAGACCAGGGTGCCGGGCTGCCAGCTCAGGTGCAGCTGCGGCTTCACGCCAGCCGGCTTCGCCGTGCGCAGCACCCATTGCGGGGCATGCAGCGCTGCCACCTCCAGGTCGCCGGAGCTGCGCACTTGCTCGCCTTGCGTGATGCGATAGAAGGTGGAGTTCAACAGCGGATCGAAACGCCAGCCTGCCTGTCCCACGTGACGCGGCGGTACCTCGCGATAGACGCCGATCTGCCCCGTCAGCACCACATTGGCCTCACTGAACTGCAAGCCCACTTTCTCCGGCGCGATGCCGACCGGCACGGCATACATCAGATCCTCCGGCTGCCTGCCTGCGCCAGGCGCCAGCAGCAACTGTTCGGCGGCCGGTTTGCTCTCGGTACGTACCTGCTGTTCCGCTGTGATCGAGGCAAACTGCAGTGGCGTGCCGCTGCGCCAGCTCAGCCGCGCGTAGCGGAAGGCGCGTGGTGCGAAGTCCAGCCGGTCGTTGACCAGGGTTTGCGCGTCGCGGTTCACCAGCCAGTTCAGCTCTGCCGCGCCGATAGTGTCCCAGCGCTTCATATCGCCACTGACTTCCAGCCAGACCTGGGCGCTGTAGCCGTTCTGATCCGGCGGCAGGGCAAAGCGGAGCGCGCAGATCAGCGGTTGCCCGCTGGCGGCCTTGCCGAGATCCATGACCAGCGCGGACAAGCGCTGCGGGTGCGAGGCATCCTCGCCCGCATCAGGCTTGAGCTTGACCGACAGCAGGCGGCCATCGGTCGTGGTGTTGACATCCAGATCGAGCTGGGAGGCCGGGCCACCACGGCTCATCAGAGGAAACACCGCCAGCGGCAAGTCGCGATGGCTGAACTCTGACTCCGTCGGCGGCGCGCGCAAGGCGAATGGCAGCGCTGCGCCATTGGCGTCGAATACCCGCACATCGTCCAGCATGGCCGAACGTGAATGCAGGTAGACCTCCTTTGGCAGCCGCACTTGCAGCACGCCTTGTCTGGTGGTGCTGGCCAGTGGGAGCACGTGGCTGTAATCTTGCGGGCTATCGGCAGCGACCGCGAATGTGGATGCGGCCCATGCGGCAATCAGGATGTGTTTCATGCGTTCTCCGTTTGCGAAGGGAAGGGGGCGAGATAGCCGATGCCGACCATCAGTGCGCCGACGCCGAGGAAGGACACAATACGCTCCACACCACCCACATTGGACAGGTCGACCAGGAACAGCTTGGCGACCACCAGTGCCAGCAAGGCCGCGCCGCCTATCCATGCCGGGCGCAGCGTACGGCGCGCGGCATGGCGCATCAGCAGCAGTGCGCTCACGCTCCACACCAGCGACAGCATGGCTTGCACGAATTGCGAGGCAAACAGGGCATCGAATCTGTAGGGCACGCCCATGTAGTGCGACACGCTGCGTAGCAACGCCAGGTTGAACCAGCCGTAGCCGCACAGCGCAATCAACAGCAGCGGCGGCAGCCCCGGGCGCAAGCGCTGTGCGGCGATGAGCAGCAGCAGGGCAAAGCAGGTGCTCAGATCCAGCGGATTCAGGAACGGCAGGTAAGGCAGTGGCAGCATGGCGCCGTCCTGTGTCAGGTTCCATACCATCACCAGCAGCACTGCCCAGCCGCATGCCAGCGGCAGCAGGCGGCGCTGATACCATTTGGCCAGTGGCGCGACAGGCCAGCCGCCGCTGCGGCTGCGCTGCATCAGCCAGGCGATCACGCCCATCATCAGCCATGATGGAATGAAGCGCGCCCAGCTGGCACTGGTGCTCCAGTCGCTTATATCGTCACCGCCCAGCCATGCGGAAATCCAGTAGGCAGCCACCGGCCAGATCATCAGCCACGGGCCGCCAGTGCGGACTGCATGCAGCACCCGCAGCGCCGTGCCGTTCAGCGGCCAGCCTTGTGCCGGCCATGCGCGTAGCAGCCATTCGCTGCCCAGCCACAGTACGGCGTAACCGATCCAGAGCGGCGCGCCTGGCAGGCTCCAGCTGCCGAAATACAGTTCGCCCAGCAGGGCAGGGAGCGCCAGCGTCTGCGCGATCCAGATCACTGCGGCAGCCCAGCGCAGCCCTGCCCAGCGCAGGCGCCGCGCTGCCATCACACTGGCGGCACTGGTGGCCGCCAGCAGCAAGGCATAGACGGCCTGTGCGCGTTCGACGTCTTGCGAAGCCAGCCACATGGCGCAGTCAGGGGCTGCCACGCCGAACCACCATAATGCGGACCACGTCAGCGTCAGACGATAGGCGGCGTAGATGCCGCTGCCGCGCGCGGGCTGCTGCTGTTTCAATGCCCAGCTGCTGAACAGTGCGGCAGCGAAGATCATCAGCGCGCCCGGCAGCGGGCGCTCGAACAGTGTGGGCGTGCTGCCCAGCCATTCGCCGACAATGATGGTCATGAGCTTGAGGCCGGCCGCCGCCTGCACGATGAGGGCCAGCCAGGTGGCCAGCGGCCATGCCAGCTTCTGTGCAATCAGATACAGCACGATGACGGCAACGATGGCGCTCAGTACCAGCGGCGTGCCTTGGCTGCGCGGTTCCAGCCGCAAGATGATCTCGGTCCACGCACCCGCCACCAGCCAGACTGCGGCGCCGGCCAGGAACACGCTGGCCAGAATGTTGTACCACTTGCTGTCATCCGATGCGCGGAAGCGGGTCGCCATCAGGAAGGCGGTCAAGGCGAGCAGAACAAAACCGAGCCACAAATTCGATTCCAGCGCGCGCTCCGGCGATAGCCCGGTAACCGTACCGAGGAAGGAAAGCCATGCGCCGCCTTGCACCAGCAGCCCAAACATCCACGCCAGCTTTTGCTTCTGGCGTAATCCGATCCAGACGATGCCCGCGCCTTCCAGCGCCCATGCGGCGGAAGTCCAGCGGCCATCGAGTGCGAACGGAATCGCCAGCGTGCCGAACACCACGCCCAGTGCGAGAAAGGCGTCCGACAGCAGCGCGTACTGAGGGCGGCGGCGTAGCATGGTGGCCAGCGTGATGTAGAACAGCCCGAGCGCCAATGCTGAATAGGCAGCACCAAACGGCATGTCGCGCACCAGCGTGAACTGCAGGCCGAAGCCCGCCATCGGCGTGCCGAAAATCAGCGAGCCGTCGACGTAGTTTTTCAGCCGGACCACTTGCTGGCGCGCGTAGGCCAGCGGGATCGACACATAGAAGGCAAAGAACAGCAGCAGGAACAGCTGTACCGAAATGTAGTTCTCCGGTACATAGCGCAGCACGCCCCACGTCGTGCTGATGGTGAAGGTGAAGATGAAGCCCAGCACATTCAGCGGACGCCATGAGCGCAGCAGGGCAAGCGCCAGGACACCGGCGTTGAGCAGCGCGTAGTAGGTGAACAGGCCAATGTGGCTGCCGCTGCCGGAGGAGGCGAGTATCGGTGTGGCAAAGCCGCCGACGATGCCGAAGATGGCCAGCCACATCGCATCTTGCAGCACCGCGAGCAGGCAGGTGAAGACGGTCAGGATCAGCAGCATGCCGAAGGCCAGCGAGGCGGGAATCAGGTGGTAGATGCGGAACGCGCCGAAGGTGACCAGCATGAGCACCGCCAGCGCCGCGCCCTGCACGGGCAGGCTGATGGCGGGGCGCGTGACGCGGATGCGCCAGCCCCACGCCAGCAGGGCCAGGTCGGCCAGCACGATGCCGGCCAGGCGGAATTCGATCGGCACGCTGACGCGCGCGGCGGTGTACTTGAGCAGGAAGCTGACGCCGATGAACAGGATCAGCAAGCCCAGCTTGGCAACCAGATTGCCGCCGAATAGCCATGCCTTGGCGTTCAACAGCCATTGCGGCGCGCTTGCTGATTGGCGCGGCGGCCGGGGCTGCGCCACAGTCGCCGGCTCGGGCGGTGGTCCCTCCGGCGAGGCGGTCCGTTCAGCGTTCGATGGCGGAGCGGCAGGTTCTGCCTTGGCTGCTGCGGCGGGGACTGGCGCATCGGCAGGCTGCGACACGTACGGAACGCTTGCTGGCGCGACGGTCACCGGCGTGGCCGGAACCGGCGGCTTGGTCGGAGCGGACTGCTGCCTGGTCGCCGCTGCGTCAGGCGCTACGTGCTCGCGCCGGCCATCGCGCAAATTGCTGAGTTCAAGCTGTAGCTGGGCCGCGATGCGCAGCGCCTGGCGCGCGTCGCTGCGTGCACGCCAGGCTACGCCCAGCGCGAACACGCCAAAGACAAACAAAAGGAATTCCATCGGACGGCTCCTTTGTGGCAATGTTGCAAGCTAGCATATTTGCAACATTGCTACAATCGGTCCGGTCAAAACGGCTCAGCTCATTTTGCGCTGGCGATCCAGCGGTCAACGCGCTGTTCCAGGATCGGCATCGGCAGGGTGCCGTCGCCGATCACCACTTCGTGGAATTTCTGGTAGCTGAACTTGTCGCCCAGCGCCTGCTGCGCGCGGGCGCGCAGTTCCAGGATTTTCAGCGAGCCGATCTTGTAACTCAGCGCCTGCGCCGGCAGCACCATGTAGCGCTCGATCTGGTTGCGTGAGCGCGCTTCGTCCCAGCCCAGCACCTCGGACAGGTAGCTGATCGCCTGTTCGCGGGTCCAGCCCTTGGCGTGCATGCCGGTATCCACCACCAGCCGCGCCGCGCGCAGCATCTCGGCATTCAGGTGGCCGAAGTAGGCCACTGGATCTTCATACAAGCCCATCTCCTTGCCCAGCGTTTCCGAATACAGTGCCCAGCCCTCGGTGTAGGCCGCGCTGTTCGGATTCTCGGTGCTGAACTTGCGGAAGTCCGGCAAGTCGATTTCCTTCAGCAGCGCCGCGTGCAGGTGGTGGCCCGGCACGCCTTCGTGCAGGAACAGGCTGACCATGTCGACCCGGCTGTATTGCTTCGGATCGTTGACCACCGGCCAGAACACGCCCGGATGCGAACCGTCCGCCGCCGACGGCGTGTAGTGGTCGGACGCGGTGGCGCGCGTCAGCTCCGGCTCCAGGTGCAGTTCCAGCTTGGCCTTCGGCACCAGGCTGAAGTAGGCCGGCAGCTTGGCCTGTACTTGCGCGTAGATGGCGCGGTAGGCGTCCAGCACCTGCTCGTCGGTGGTAAAGATGTTGTACGCGCTCTGCGCGCTGACCCATTGCGGCAGCTTGTTGGCCGGGCCGTCGTAGCCGAGCTTGGGCGCCAGCAAGGCCATCTGCTGCTGGATGCGCGCCACTTCCTTCAGGCCCAGCGCGTGGATCTGTTCGGCTGGCAGCGGCAAGTTGGTGCTGTCCTTGATGTGGGCCGCGTACCAGGCCGCGCCGTTCGGCAGCGCGCCCCAGCCGCTGCTGCTGCGCCCGGCCGGCAGGTATTCGTGTTCGAGGAAGCTGACCAGGCGGTTCAGCGCCGGCGCCAGTTTGCTGTCCACCGTCTGCAGGTAGGCGGCGCTCAGTTTCTTTTTATCGGCGTCGGAGAAGGAGGCCGGGAAGCGCGTCACCGGCGAGTAGAACACGCTGGCCTGCGGCGAGCTCGCGCGCAGGTTCTGCAGCTGCGGCAGCATCGCGCTGGTGATGGCTTTGGGATGCACCACGCCGTTGCGCATGCCTTCGCGCATATTGGCGATGGCCTGATCGATCCAGGCCGGCAGCTGGTTCAGGCGGTTCAGGTAGGCCTGGTATTGCTTGACCGTGTCCAGCGGCTGCGAGCCGGTGCCGCCGGCGTAGTTGGCCAGCGTGCTCGGCACATTGTCCATCTGGTTCAGCGGCAGCAGGTAGTCGGGGAAGGACTCCATCTGCATCGCGTTGTTCAGTTCGTAGGTCAGCAGGTCATAGGTCAGTTGGTCCTGCGCGCCGAGCTGGTCGCGGTTCACCGCCATCAACTGCTTTTGCAGCGAGCGGTACAGCGTGAACTGGGCCGCGCGCATTTTCGGCGAAATGGCGAGGCCGATCTGGTCGTCGTAGCGCGTATCGCCGTTGGCGGTGGCAAACAGCAGCGGATCGAATTTGCAGCGCGCGGTGTGGAACGCGGCTGCCAGCTTGGCCAGCTGCTTCTGCGCCTGCGTGGCCTTGGCCGCAGTCGCCACCGGCGCCGCCTGTAGTGGCAGCGTGTAAGTACCAGCCAGCATCAGGCTGGCCACCAAAACCGAAGTACGCAGACGGGACATAGACATGGCTTTCCAATAGTTGGTAATGGCCACGGAGTCTAGCACCAAAGAAGCCAGGTGGGGATGGAAGTCGCTCAGCGCATGGCGCCGTCTTTTATAGGTGATTGTGTGGGCATCCGCACGGAGTCGTAGCCGGCAGCGGTCAACACTGGGTGCTTTATGGCTGGAGTTGCAATGAACTTACACTTTCCCAATAAGGAGAAGCCAGGCGAGCGACGAAGGGACGGCCCGACTGACGCGATCGACGAAGGTGTGGTGCTTGCCTCCGTTGACGGGATCGGGCCGGCACTAGAGTATATGTCCCGCCACGGCGTACCCCACGACACTGCGCTCCGGGTTTTAACTGGTCCTCAATACCATCGCCGCCCCTGTACACAGGTTGTCAGTCATGTGATTGAACAGATCGCGTCCAGGATGAAAAAATAATCGCCCAGTGGCGCTGGTGCATGCTAACGGATGAGCCATAGCGCTTTCGCTCCAAGAGCCAGCTCTGGTTAACGGAAATACTATGGGGTGTGCGCAGATGCCTGCTGTTAGTATCTCTGAGCATTGCCCCCCCGCTAAGTGAAGGAGCTTCCATGCCGAGCCAGCTATACAGAGGTCATCGTGTCCACGTGGAGAGCGATGAACGTTTCGGTGACGGTGTCCACCGCATTGAGATCTTCAGCGGTAGCTCGGGCGCACTGCGCCATGCGGAGTTTGCGTCGATAGCCGGGGATAACTCGCTGCTCAACGCTAACGACGCCTGCTTCCAATGGGCGAGAGAGTGGATTGAGCAACATCCAAGGGTTTGGCCCTTCACGGCCTGGTAGCAACCGGTGAAGACCTGGCCGGTGAGCACAGTCGAGCCACTTTGGGAGAAGTCTTAACTTTAAGCTGGAGACGGCATTGAAAAACAATCCTTCCTTTACCACGATGGAGCTTCGGCATCTCTTGCAACTGAGCGCAGAACTGTTGAGTACGACAGACCCGCTGGATGCATTACGCAGTATTGGAGCAGGCGTCTCCAAATTGTTTCATCCAGGTGCCCTGATCATCATCGTGGCCAGCGACGGCAGGTCTTTGGGCATTGAATTCGACGGCGCAGGCCAGCGTTGCAAACTCGGTTATCACGAGGGGCTAGGCGAGCTGGCGCAGCAACTGCTCGTGAAAAAGTTGGAATCTCCATCTGGCAATCAATCCAGCCGCGATAGCAAATATGTGTTCGGGAAGTTCCCCTATCCGTTTGGGGAGGGGATCATCCTGGTGTCCTGGCCGAATACGGTGCAGACCCAAGTGGTGTCGTCGGCGTTGGCCATTGTCCAGGATGTGGCCGAGCTGACGGGCGCGGTGATGAGCAAATTTCATGGACAGGCGCGGCTGGAACGGGAGTTGGTAGATCAAGCACAAGCGATGGTCGACAGCAGCTCCGCGCACGCGCGGGAATTGGACCGGCGGAATAAAGAGGAGCATACGCTTCGACTTCTCTCCTTCACTGACGAACTCACCGGATTGAGCAATCGACGCGGCTTTTTCCTCGACGCGGAACGCAGCTTTCAAATCGCGCAGCGCCAACGAATGAATTGTTCAGTGATCTTCGCGGATGTCGACAATCTGAAACTCGTCAATGACCAGCAGGGCCACGACATCGGGGATCAGCTGATACGCGACGCGGCAGTCGTGCTGAAAGACTCCTTTCGCAAGGTGGATGTCATCGCGCGTTTAGGCGGCGATGAGTTCGCAGCGTTCACGGTCGCGGACGATTGCCCGGACCGGATCGTGCAACGCCTCGGCGCACGGCTGCAGAATTTCAACAGCGTTCAGCCAGCTCGTGCTTACGATGTGGCGCTGAGTACCGGTATTGTCCGATGCGATCCTGATTCGACCATGAGCCTGGCAGACTACTTGTTGGACGCAGACAAAGCCATGTACGCGGTCAAACTGGAGCGGCGGAGTCAAAAAAATCTGCGCATTACCGGAAAGTAGGCTTACCTTTCTGTTTTTTGAAGTGTGAGGCCAACAAAGGTACAATGGATCCCTTGAGCGCTGTAAATAGCAAGCATATCCATTCTGTAAAGGTTTTTCATGAGTCTCCAATGCGGCATCGTCGGCCTGCCTAACGTCGGCAAGTCCACCCTGTTCAACGCCCTGACCAAGGCCGGCATCCCGGCCGAGAACTATCCGTTCTGCACCATCGAGCCTAACGTCGGCGTGGTCGAAGTGCCGGATCCGCGCATGGCCGCGCTGTCGGAGATCGTCAAGCCCGAGCGCCAGGTCAACGCCATCGTCGAATTCGTCGACATCGCCGGCCTGGTGGCGGGCGCTTCGCAGGGCGAGGGCCTGGGCAACCAGTTCCTGTCGCACATCCGCGAAACCGACGCCATCGTCAACGTGGTGCGCTGCTTCGAAGACGACAACGTGATCCACGTGGCCGGCAAGGTCAGCCCGCTGGACGATATCGAAGTGATCCAGACCGAACTGGCGCTGGCCGACCTCAGCACCGTGGAAAAAGCCGTCCACCGCGAAAACAAGAAAGCCCGCTCGGGCGACAAGGACGCGATCAAGCTGGTGGCCCTGCTGGAGCGTCTGGTGCCGCACCTGAACGAAGCCAAGCCGGTGCGCGCACTGGGCCTGGACGCCGCTGAAATGCTGCTGATCAAGCCGCTGTGCCTGATCACCGCCAAGCCGGCCATGTACGTGGCCAACGTGTCGGACACCGGCTTCACCAACAACCCGCTGCTGGACCAGCTGACCGCTTACGCCGCGTCGCAAAACGCGCCGATCGTCGCCATTTGCGCGTCCATCGAAGCGGAAATCGCCGACCTGGACGACGCCGATAAAGCCGCCTTCCTGGCCGACATGGGCATGGAAGAGCCGGGCCTGGACCGCCTGATCCGCGCCGCCTACAAGCTGCTGGGCTTGCAAACCTACTTCACCGCCGGTGTGAAGGAAGTGCGCGCCTGGACCATCCACATCGGCGACACCGCCCCGCAAGCGGCCGGCGTGATCCACACCGACTTCGAGCGTGGTTTCATCCGCGCGCAAACTATCGCCTACGACGATTACATCCAGTACAAGGGCGAGGCCGGTGCGAAGGAAGCCGGCAAGATGCGCGCCGAGGGCAAGGAATATGTGGTGAAAGACGGCGACGTGCTGAACTTCCTGTTCAACGTCTAGTTTTACCGTACCTCACAAAAATCCGCGACTTGTCGCGGATTTTTTTTCGCCTTGTAAATTTTGATTAGGTATTTGTATCTAATTGTTACTAATGGATAGTATTTTCCATTTAGCAATGTGATACGATCCGGGGTTGCTAAAAACATCAGAGGGCGTACTCGTGGGTAAAACTGTCATTGGCATCGTCGCCGACTCCGCTCATCATAAAGTGAGTGCTGGAGCCTGGGAGGCGGTCCGGCTGACGGGGACCGATGGCGATGACATTCTGAATGGCTTCCTCGGTGACGACACGATCACCGGCGGCGCTGGCAATGACGTAGTGCGCGGGTATGGCGGTGCCGACAGCCTCGATGGCGGCAGTGGCAATGACACAATAGAAGCCGATCTGTCCAGCGGCAGCGTCACCGTCGCTGGCGGCGCCGGCGATGATTATCTAAAGCTCGTCGATGACTACGAGGGGAAAGCGCGCACCACGCTGGTCGACGGCGGCGCTGGCAGCGATCGTTTTGACTTGGCCCTGCGCTCCGGTTTCAATGCGATCAAGTTGACCGGCGGGGAGGGCAAGGACAGCTATAAATTCCTGTCGAACTCCGCCCCCGGGAATGCCACTATTACTGACTTTGCGGTCGGTGCCGGCGGCGACCAGCTTGACGTCACCGCATTGATCGATGCCGATACCCGGCCCACCGGCTCGGGCGGCAATCCGTTTGGCAATGCCTTGCTGAAACTGGTTCAGCAAGGCGCGGATACGCTGCTGCAATATCAGGCCTACGGCACCACCGGCTACAAAACCATCTTCACGCTGACGGGCGTCACTGCCGGTACGTTGACGGCTGATAACTTTGTTGACGGCTTGCTCACCGACGGCAGTGTGATGCAGGGCGTGAACCTGCCTGGCGATAGCGCGCGCAATACGATTGCCGGCAGCCGCTACGACGATACCTTGGGCGGCGGCGGCGGCGATGACAGCATAAGTGGCAACGGTGGCGCCGACCTGCTTGATGGCGGCAACGGCGCTGATACCCTGCAAGGCGATGGCGGCAACGATACGCTGCTCGGTGGCAGCGGAAACGATGTGCTGACGGCGGATCGCGGCAGCGACGTGCTGCGTGGCGGCACCGGCGACGATACGCTGACCGCCCGCTTCAATGGCGGGACGCATGAGCTGGATGGCGGTGATGGCAACGACACTTTTCTGATCCGTAACGATGGCGAGCCCGCGACCATGCGCGGCACGGTCAACATCCTGGGCGGGGCGGGTGACGATGTGATTCAAATCGGTTACGCCGGCAATTATGCGCGCATGTTTGCCACCGGTGGTTCCGGCAGCGATACTTACAGCGTCTATACGCTCGATGGCGATGGGCTGTTGACGGTCACCGATTTTGCCGCCGGTGCCGGCGGCGACCGGATTGACGTGGCGAGCCTGGTCGGTAACGCGCTGGCCAACTTCCCGCTGTTGGGGGGCAATCCATTTTCCCGCGAGAGCGGGCTGCTGCGCCTGGTGCAGCAGGGGGGCGACACCGTGCTGCAGTTCGACGTCGATGGCGTTGCAGGTTCGCGCGGCTTTGTCACGGTGCTCAAACTGAGCAACGTACGTTCCGATACCTTGACCGCCGATAATTTTGTCAATGGCTACCGGCCTGACGGCAGCAACATCACAGGCGTCGAATTTCATGGCGAGAGCAGCTACTTCAAGGGCAGCAATTTCGATGACACGCTGCAGGGCGACGCCGACAATGAATATCTGAATGGCTCCGGCGGCAATGACTACATCAATGGCGGTGCCGGCAACGATACGCTGCTGTCAGGCTTTGGCGCCGACACCTTGCTGGGCGGGGATGGCGACGACGTGCTGCGCAACGGTTCGGAAACGGGCAGCGGCGCCACTGCGGTCACGATGGAAGGCGGCGCTGGCGACGATAAACTGACTGTTTATGTCTATGACAGCCGGCTGCCTTACATCGTGCACGGCGGTGATGGCAACGATCAGGTGACCCTGGTCGGGGGCTATGACAACAAGGGGGAGTTGATCGACGAGGTCGAAGTCGATGGCGGTGCTGGCAACGATACCTTTACGCTGATGAGCGCAGCGGGCATCAACCATTGGCGCATGAAGGGCGGCGCCGGCAGCGATACCTATGTCGTCACGGGCTTGGGCCTGGGGGCGATCATCAGTGACTTCGACGCCAGCGCGAGCGGTGACAAGATCGATTTGACGCCGGCGCTGGACCGCATGTCAGAGTACCGGGAAGCGGGTGGCAATCCATTTTCACCGCGTGCGCAGGTGGCCAAGCTGGTGCAGGTCGGCAACGATACGCTGGTGCTGCTGCTCAATACCAGCACCTACGCGGATCCGCTGGATTTCAGCTTGGTGCTGATCCTGAAAAACGTCCAGGCCACGGCATTGAGCGCGAATAATTTTGTCAGCGGCTTCAGTCCGGACGGCAGCGACGTGCGCGGCCAGGTGATCGTGACCGATACGCAGGGCTACAGCGTCGCGGGCGGCGCCTTCAATGACACCATCACCGGCAGCACGCAAGGGGAAAGACTGCTCGGCGGCGGCGGTGACGATCTGATCCTGGCACGCACCACAGCCGGCAACAGCGCCACGCTGAGCGGCGCGGGCGGCAACGATACCTTGCTGGGCGGCGATGGCAATGACGTTCTTGACGAGTCCATCGTCAATTTCGGCCCCGACAATGACTACTGCGATGGCGGCGCCGGCAATGACACCCTGAGCAGCTATGTCGGCAACGATACCCTGCACGGCGGCGCCGGGAACGACTACCTGATCGCCTATTCCTATGCCCGCCCTATGCCGCCCGGCGTTAGTGTGGAAACCAGTTATTTGGATGGGGGCGACGGCAATGACGTGATCATCTTCGTGGCCAACAGCACCCAACACAATCTGGTGGTGAGCGGCGGCCAAGGCGTCGATACATTTGACTTTGCGTATGTCGGCCACGCCGGCATCCGCATTACCGACTTCAAGGCGGGGGCGGGCGGGGACCTGCTGGACTTGCGCGATGTCGCGGCCGCCGGTGCCTACTACCGCCCACCGGTAATGGACCTGACCAGCGGTGACAGCCTGTTCTGGCGGCTGGTTCAGGACGGCGACCGGGTGCTGCTGCAATATGATCAGGATGGCAGTGGATCGGTGTACGCGTTTGCCACGATGGTCACGCTCGACCACCTGCGGGTGGCCGATATTACCGGTGCAAACTTTGTTCCGATGTTGGTGAATGGCGCTAACGCCGAGATGTCTGGCGGCGCTGGCAATGACACCATTTTGGGCACGGCTGGCAGCGACCAGATCGATGGCGGCGGCGGCGCCGACAGCATGAGCGGCGGCGCCGGCGACGACCGCTACTACGTCAGCGAACTGCTGGACCAGGTAATAGAAGCCGCCGGCGGCGGCTACGACATTGTGTATGCCAATGCCAATGCCAGTTTGTCGGACAACGTCGAGGAACTGGTGCTGACCGGCAAAGCCAGTGTGGGTAGCGGCAATGCCGGGGACAATACGCTGCGCGCCAATTCCGGCCGGGCTGGCGAACTGGCTGGCCTCGGCGGCGATGACCAGCTGTATGGCGGCGCCTATGCCGACAAACTGCTGGGCGGTGCCGGCAATGACACGCTGGATGGCGGCGCCGGCGCCGACAAGATGGGCGGCGGTAGCGGCAACGATACCTACTTCGTGGACGTGGTCGGTGACAGCGTGACCGAGTTGCTGAACGAGGGCAATGACACGGTCAAAACCGGCCTGGTGAGCTACACGCTGGGTGCGGATGTCGAGAACCTGTTCTACACTGGCGAGGCCAGCTTCAGCGGCACCGGCAACGCGCTGGACAACGTCATCACCAGCGGCAGCGTGAGCGCCAACGACAATCTGCAAGGCGGCGCCGGCAACGACACCCTGACCGGCGGCCTGGGCAAGGACACCATCGACGGCGGCGCCGACGTCGACCTGGTGATCCTGGCCGGCCCCGTCGCCAGCTACAAGGTCACCCGTCCAAACGCCACCGATACCGTGCTGACCGATAAGGCCGGCAACGTGACCACGGTGCGCAACGTCGAGCAGTTCCGTTTTGCCGATGGAGACAAGAGCTTGCTGCAAGTGCAGGATGGCATCAAGAGCGCCGGCAATGACCGGCTGTACGGTACGGATGGCAAGGACGTGCTCGACGGCGGCACCGGCATCGACACCTTGGCCGGCGGCCTGGGTGACGATACCTATGTCATCAGCAACCTCAACAGCACCGTGCTGGAAGACGTGGACGAAGGCACCGACTTGGCGCAGATCGCCGCCACCACGGCCGGCAGCTACACGCTGGCCGACAATCTCGAGAACGCCACCGTCACGTCGGCGGCCGCGATCAACCTGACCGGCAACGATCTGAAGAATATCCTCACCGGCAATGGCGCCGCCAACCTGCTGATCGGCGGCGGCGGCAATGACCAGCTGATCGGCGGCGCCGGCAGCGACACCATGAAAGGTGGCACCGGCCACGATACGTACACGGTCACCGAGGCTGGCGACGTGGTGGTGGAAGTGGCGGGCGAGGGCGTCGATACGGTGCTGACCACGCTGTCGAGCTATACGATGGGGACCAGCATCGAGCAGCTGGTCTACACCGGCAAGGGCGCGTTCACCGGCATCGGCAATGCCGAGGCCGACCTGATGAATGGCGGCGACGGCGGCGCCAAGCTGGACGGCGGCGCCAACAATGACTTCCTGATCGGCGGCAAGGGTAACGACAGCCTGGTGGGCGGCACCGGCGACGACAGTTTCCGCATCAGCGCCGGCAAGGACACCATCGACGGCGGCGCCGACAACGACGACCTGCAAGGCCTGGGCAATTTCGCCGACTATACGATCAAGCGGCCCAATGCCACCGACCTCACGCTGACTGACAAGGCCGGCAACCTCACCACGGTGCGCAATGTGGAGCTGTTCCACTTTGCCGACGGCGACCGCTCGCTGGCCGACACCTTGGTCAACATCATCACCAGCGGCAACGACAAGCTGGTGGGCACCGCTGGCGCGGACCACCTCAACGGCCTGGCCGGCGCCGACACCATGCTGGGCGGGCTGGGCAACGACCTTTATACGGTCGACAATCCGCTCGACGTGGTGGTGGAACGCGATGGCGAAGGCCGTGACGTGGTGCGGGTTGCCGCCACTGCAGCCGGCACCTACGTGCTGGCCGACAACCTGGAGGAGGGCTGGGTGCTGTCCAAGGGCGTGGCCGTCAACCTGACCGGCAATGCCTCGGACAACGTCCTGGTCGGCAATGAGATGGCGAACGCGCTGGCGGGCGGCGCCGGCAATGATTCCCTGAGCGGCATGGGCGGTGTGGACACGCTGGTGGGCGGCGCTGGCGATGACGTCTACGAGATCGAGCTGGGCGATATCGTGGTCGAGCTGGACGGCGGCGGCCGCGATCGTGTGACGGTGGTGTTCGACAAATCCCATCGCAGCTACACGCTGGCCGACCATGTGGAAGTACTGTCCTTCAGCAATGCCGGCAACTATGGCGTGCTGACCGCCGTCGGCAACGCGCAGGACAACCGGCTGCAGGTCGACGGCGTCGGCAACTCCATCCTCGACGGCGGCGCCGGCCACGATACGCTGTACGGCGACAGCGGTGACGACAGCCTGCTGGGCGGCGACGGCGACGACTGGTTTGACTACTTCGGCACGGGCAACGACAGCATCGACGGCGGCGCCGGCCTCGACACGGTGATGCGCCACGAGGTGCGCAGCTACTACACGGTGCTGCGCACCGGCGACAGCGACGTTCAGCTGGTCGGCCTGGATGGCCTGGCCACCACGGTGCGCAACGTCGAGAAGTTCATCTTCGACGGCGTGGCGTACACGCTGGCGGACCTGATCCAGGGCATTGGCGGCACCGGCAGCCAGACGCTGAGCGGCACCGACGGGGACGACACACTGGACGGCGGCCCCGGCATCGACCGGCTCGTGGGCGGCAAGGGCGAAGACACGTACGTGGTGTCCGAGCTGGCCGACCAGGTGATCGAACACGCCGACGAAGGCTACGACACGGTCAAGCTGGCGCTGGCCGGCGCCGCCACCTACACCATCGCCGACAACGTCGAGCAGGTGCTGGTGGTGGCCGGCCCCAAGGTGGCCATCAACGTCAACGGCAATGCGCTGGACAACAACATCCGGGGCAACCTCGCGGCCAATGTGCTGAACGGCGGCGCCGGCAACGACTGGCTCAACGGCGGCGGCGGCAAGGACACCCTGGCGGGCGGCAGCGGCGACGATAGCTACGACGTCAGTGAAGCGGGCGTAGTGGTCACCGAGCTGGCCGGCGCCGGCGACGATACGGTGTACAGCTACCTGGCCAGCTATACGCTGGGCGCCAATCTGGAGAACCTGATCTACATGGGCGCGTGGGCGTCGTTCAGCGGCACCGGCAATGCGCTGAACAACCGCTTCCAGCTGGCGACGGCAAGCAACGCGCTGTTCGACGGCGGCGCCGGCAGCGATACGCTGGTGCTCGGCGGCGCCGCCGGCGATTACGCGGTCAGCTATGCCAGCGGCGTCACCACGCTGAGCGGCAAGGGCAGCCAGATCGTGCTGCGCAATATCGAGTTCGTGACCTTCAGCGATGGCAAGCAAAGCATTGCCCAGGTACTGCACAACACCGGCACCGAAGGCAACGATGTGCTGACCGGCACGGCCGGCAACGATCTGCTCGACGGCGGCCTCGGCGCCGACACGCTCAGCGGCGGCGCCGGCAATGACACCTACGTGGTTGACCACATCGGCGACGTGGTGCGGGAACTGGCCGGCGGCGGCAGCGTTGACCTGGTCAAGGCGGGCCTGGCTGCCGGCCAGACCTGGACCCTGGGCGAGAACGTGGAAGACGGCCAGCTGACCGGCAACGCCGCCGCCAACCTGAGCGGCAACGCGCTCGACAACGTCCTCACCGGCAATGGCGCTAACAACGTCCTGCGCGGCGATGCCGGCAACGACACGCTGTCCGGCGGCGCCGGCAACGACAGCCTGGTAGGCGGCGCCGGCCATGACTACCTCGACGGCGGCCTCGGCAACGACACCCTGGTCGGTGGCAGCGGCAACAATATCTATGTGCTCGACAGCAGCGGCGACAAGATCATCGATGGCGCCACCGGCAGCGATGTCGACCTGGTCGTGACCACGCTGAAGAGCTACACGCTGGCGGCCGACCTCGACAACCTGATTTACACCGGCAGCAGCACCTTCACCGGCAGCGGCAATGCCGGCCACAACCAGCTGCAAGGCGGCGCCGGTAACGACGTGCTGAAAGGCCTGGCCGGCAGCGACACCCTGACCGGCGGCGATGGCAACGACACCCTCACCGGCGGCGCCGATGGCGACCAGTTCGTCTTCAACAGCCTGGTTGGCAGCGATAGCGTGACTGATTTCACCAGCGCCGATCGCATCGGCATCCAGCTGGCCATCGGCAATGGCGACGCCGTCATCGATGGCGGCGTGGTCCGCGCGGCCAAGGGCGGCTTCAGCGCCGATGCCGAGCTGGTGCTGTTCAGCCAGAAGATGGGCGCCATCAGCAACGCCAACGCGGCGGCGGCGATCGGCGCCGCGATCGGCGACTACGCGATCGGCGACAGCGTGCTGTTTGCGGTGGCGGCGGCCGGCAGCACGGTGCTGTACCGCTTCGTCGCCGCCAACGCCGACGCCGTCGTAGCGGCCAACGAACTGACACAAATTGCCGTCCTGACTGGCGTACCGCCGGTGCTGGACGATTTTAGCTTCGCATAAACCCCTCATACATTCCGGAACATATTTCATGGGCAAACTGATTACCGGCACCACCGCTGCCGACACCTTGGTTGGAACGACTGGCGACGATACCCTGAACGGGATTTCCGGGGTTGATTTACTCCAGGGGGGCGATGGCAACGACCTCTTTGTCTCCAACGGCGGCGAGCTTTACGATCAGGTCACCATGATCGGCGGCAATGGCGATGACACTTTTCAGATTACACGCCAAGGCTCGCCATCTACCGGCATCACGGCAGACGGCGGCAGCGGCAACGATGTATTTGATCTCAATATTTCCGGCACCGCCTTCACTTGGTCCCACCTGACCGGCGGCGCCGGCCGTGATACCTATAAGCTCCACTACGGCGGCAGCGGCGACACTAGCCGCTACGCGGACATCAGCGATTTCACCGCAGGCGCCGGCGGCGACCGCATCGATATCAGCGCACTCATCCAGTACAGCACCGTGGTGGGCGGCTATACCGGGGGGGACTTCATAGCCCAGGGCTATCTGCGGTTTGTAGCGGCCGAATATGGTACGCAGGTGATCTACGATTATGACGGCGCCGCCGGCGCCAACGAAGGCCAGATCAGCGCCTACCTCGGTGTCAAGGTGAGCGACCTGTTGGCGGCCAATATCGACGCCACCGGCGGGCGCCTCATCACCGGCACCAGCGCGGCCGACAAGCTGCTCGGCGGCAGCGGCGAGGATACCATCGACGGCGGCGCCGGCAACGACACTATGCAGGGCGGCGCCGGCGATGACCTGTACGTCGCCGATGTCAGCGGCGACGTCGTGACCGAGTTGGCCGAAGGTGGTACCGACCGCGTGGAAACCGGCGCCGCCAGCTACACGCTGGGCGCCTACGTGGAAAACCTGCGCTACACCGGCAGCGCGGCCTTTACCGGCATCGGCAATGCGCAAGGGAATCAAATCTTCGGCGGCGACGGCGGCGCCAAACTCGATGGCGCGGCCGGCAACGACACGCTGACCGGCGGCAGCGGCAACGACAGTCTTCAGGGCGGCTTGGGCAACGACCTGCTGGTCGCCGGCACGGGCAAGGACATGGCCGACGGCGGCGACGGCAGCGACACGCTGCAGCTGGCTGGCGACTTTGCCAGCTATGCCGTCAAGCGCATCAGCAACGTCGACACGACGCTGACTGATGCCAGCGGCAATGTGATCACGGTGCGCAACGTGGAAGCCATCGATTTCAATGGCGATGTGCGCAGCATGGGCGCGGTGTGGGGCAATTTCTCGACCGTCTACAACGACAGCCGGCAAGGTACGGACGGCGCCGACACGCTGGACGGCCTGGCCGGCGCCGACACCCTGACCGGCGGCCTCGGTGACGATACCTATGTGGTCGACAACCTGGCCGATATCGTGGTCGAGGCCGAAGGCCAGGGAACCGACCTGGTCCAGGTGGCGCTGACTGCGGCCGGCACCTACAGCATGACCGACAACGTGGAGAACGCCGTCGTGACGGCCGCCGCCACGGTGGCCGTCAACGTCACCGGCAATGCGCTGGACAACCTCATCACCGGCAACGCCGCCGCCAATACGCTGGCGGGCGGCGCCGGCAACGACACGCTGGACGGCGGCGCCGGCGCGGACAAGCTCAACGGCGGCCTCGGCAACGATCTCTACCTCGTTGGCGAAGCCGGCGACGTGGTCACCGAAAACCTCGGCGAGGGCACGGACACGGTCAAGACCACGCTGGCCAGCTACACGCTGGGCGCCAACCTCGAGAACCTGCAATACACCGGCAACGCGGCCTTCACCGGCACCGGCAATGCGCTCGACAACATCATCATCGGCGGCAGCAAGGACAACAAGCTGGACGGCGGCGCTGGCAACGACAGCCTGAGCGGCGGCGCCGGCAACGACAGCCTGATTGGCGGCCTCGGCAACGACAGCTTCACCGCCAGCGCCGGCAAGGACACCCTCGACGGCGGCGACGGCAACGATGTGCTGCAAGACCTGGGCAAGTTCAGCGACTACACCTTCGCGCGCCCGAACGCCACCGACACCACGCTGACCGACAAGGCCGGCAACCAGCTTACCGTGCGCAGCGTGGAAAACTTTGCCTTCAGCGACGGCAATCGGCCGCTGGCCGACCTGCAGTTCAACCTGCCCAGCGTCGGCAACGACAGCCTGACTGGCACCGCCGGCGCCGACAGCCTCAATGGCGGCTTGGGCAACGATACCCTGTTGGGCGACGAGGGCGACGACATCTATGTGGTCGACAACCCGAACGACGTGGTGCAGGAATTCGGCATCGGCGACCATGACGTGACGCAGGTGGCGTTCACTGCCGCCGGCTCTTACCAGCTGACCTTCTGGGTGGAGGATGGCATCGTCACCTCGCCTGGCACGCTGGCGGTCGGCATTGTCGGCAACGAATTGGACAACCTGCTGACCGGCAATGCCGGCGCCAATCCCCTGAGCGGCGGTCGCGGCAATGACACGCTGGATGGCGGCGCCGGTGCCGACAAGCTGATTGGCGGCGTCGACGACGATGTCTATGTGGTCGATAACAGCGGCGACACGGTCACGGAAAACCTGTGGGAAGGCCGGGACACGGTGCGCACTTCGCTGGCCACCTACACCCTGGGCGCCAATGTCGAGGAACTGCGCTACACCGGCACGGCCGCCTTCACCGGCACCGGCAACGCCGACGACAATGTCCTGGTGGGCGGCAACAACGGCAACAAGCTGGACGGCGGCGCCGGCCAGGATCGCCTGACCGGCGGCGACGGTGCCGACAGTCTGACCGGCGGCGCCGGCAACGACACCTTCACCGGCACGGCCGGCAAGGATACGGTGGACGGCGGCGCCGACGAGGACACGCTCACCTTGAGCGGCAATGTTGCCGACTACACGGTCACCCGCAGCAGCGCCACCGACACCGTGCTGGCGGACCAGAACGGCAACACGGTCACGGTGCGCAATGTGGAAGTGTTCAGTTTTGCCGACGGCGACAAATCGCTGGCCGGGATCCAGTACAACATCGCCAGCCCCTTCAACGACGCGCTGAAGGGCACCGACGGCGACGACCTGCTCAACGGCCTGGGTGGCGCCGACACCATGAGCGGCGGGCTGGGCAGCGATACCTATGTGGCCGACGACGTGGCCGACGTGGTGGAGGAGGCATGGGGCGGCGGCACCGACACGGTGCAGGTGGCGCTGAAGGCGGCGGGCACCTATGCACTGGGCGTCTATGTGGAAAACGCCACCGTGACGGCCGCGCCGACAGTGGCCGTCAACGTGAGCGGCAACAGCTGGAACAACGCCCTCACGGGCAACGCCGCCGCCAACACCCTCAGCGGCGACAGCGGCAATGACACGCTGGACGGCGGCGCCGGCAACGACAAGCTGATCGGCGGCCAGGGCGACGATGTGTTCGTGGTTGGCGAGGCCGGCGACGTGGTGATCGAGGCGCTGGACGAAGGCTACGACACGGTGCAGGTGGCGGTCGCCAGCTATGCCATGACGGTCAACGTGGAAGACCTCGACTATACCGGCAAGGTGGCCTTCACCGGCACCGGCAACCAGCTCAATAATGCCATCCACGGCGGCAACGGCGGCGCCAAGCTCGATGGCGGCGCCGGCAACGACACGCTGTTCGGCGGCAGCGGCAACGATAGCCTGCAAGGTGGCGCCGGCGACGACCGGCTGCTGGCCGGCAGCGGCAAGGATAGCGTGGATGGCGGCGCCGGCAAGGACGTGCTGGTGCTCGGCGGCAAAGCGGCCGACTACAGCGTCGCGCGCGCCAGCGCCACCGACACGGTGCTGACCGACAAGGATGGCAATGTGCTCACGCTGCGCAACGTCGAGGTGCTGGCCTTTGCCGACGGCGACCGGACGCCGGACGACGTCCTGCGCGGCGTCGCCAGCGCTTACGCCGATGTGATCGTGGGCACCAGCGGCAATGACCTGATCAACGGCCTGGGCGGCGCCGACACGATGGCTGGCTACGAGGGCAACGATACCTATGTGGTCGACGACCTGGGCGACGTGGTGGAAGAGGGCTGGGGCGGCGGCGTCGACCTGGTGCAGGTGGGGCTGAAGGTGGCCGGCACTTATGCGCTGGGTTCCTATGTGGAAAACGCCACCATCACCGCCGCGCCGGCCGTGGCCGTCAGTATCAGCGGCAACGGCTGGGACAACCACATCATCGGCAACGCGGCCGCCAACACGCTGGACGGCTTCTGGGGCGACGACACGCTGGACGGCGGCGCCGGCAATGACAAGCTGATCGGCGGCACCGGCGACGACCTGTTCGTGGTGAGCGACAGCGGCGATGTGGTGATCGAATTGCTGGACGAAGGCCGCGACACGGTGCAGGCAACGGTTGCCAGCTACACCCTGGCGGCCAATGTGGAAGACCTCGAGTTCACCGGCAGCGGCGCCTTCAGCGGCACCGGCAATGCGCTGGACAACGTCATCCACGGCGGCAATGGCGGCGCCAAGCTCGATGGCGGCGCCGGCAACGACACCCTGGCCGGCGGCAGCGGCAACGACAGCCTGCAAGGCGGCATCGGCAACGACGTGTTGATTGCCGGCACCGGCAAGGACACCATCGACGGCGGCGCCGGCGACGATACGCTGGAAGGCCTGGGCAACCGGGACGACTACACCGTGGCCCGCCCCAACGCCACTGACGTCGTGCTTACCGACAAGGCGGGTAACGTCCTGACCTTGCATCGCAATGTTGAATGGCTGAAGTTCGCCGACGTCACGGACGTGCTCGACAACCTGCTGATCAATATTGCCAGCGTCGGCAACGACATCCTGTATGGCACCGACGGCAAGGATACGATGGACGGCGGCGCCGGCGCCGACTTCATGAGCGGCGGCTCGGGCGACGATACCTACGTCGTTGACCATGCCAACGACCTGGTGGCCGAAGACCCGGCCGGCGGCAACGACACCGTGCTGGTGGCGCTGGCCGCCGGGGCGACCTACAAGCTCGGCGAGAATGTCGAGAACGCGACGCTGATCTTGTCCGCCGCCACCAACCTCACCGGCAACGACGACCAGAACGTCCTGACCGGCAACGCCGCCGCCAACGCGCTGACGGGCGGCGACGGCTGGGACACCCTGGACGGCGGCGCCGGCAGCGACAAGCTGGTGGGCGGCACCGGTAACGACCTCTACATCCTGAACGATGCCGACCTCGTGACCGAATTGGCGGACCAGGGCGACGACACGGTGCAAACCACGCTGGCCAGCTACACCCTGACCGCCAATGTCGAAGAGCTCATCTACACCGGCAGCGGCGCCTTCAACGGCACCGGCAATGCCTTGAGCAACCAGATCAAGGGCGGCAACGGCGGCGGCAAGCTTGACGGCGGCGACGGCGACGACGTGCTGCGCGGCGGCACCGGCAACGACAGCCTGCTCGGCGGCGCCGGCAATGACTACCTGTTTGGCGAAGGCGGCAAGGACACCATCGATGGCGGCGCTGGCCTGGACCGGGTGCAGATGATGTGGGTGAAGCGTGACGAGGTGACGGTGACCCGCGTCGGCCTCACCGACACGGTGGTGACCGATAAAGACGGCAATTCGCTCACGCTGCGCAATGTCGAGGAAGTGCAGTTCAGCGACTGGAACGTCAAAATCGAGGACTTGCAATACAACCTGGCCAGCCCTGGCAGTGACCACTTGTATGGCGGTGGCGGCAACGACATCCTGAATGGTGGCGGCGGCGCCGACACGCTGGAAGGCTACGGCGGCGACGACACCTATGTGATTACCGACAAGGCCACCGTCATCATCGAGGGCGACGGCTATACGGATGGCCTGGACCTGGTCCAGGTGGCGTTCACCGCCGCCGCCACCTACACCTTGGCGGCGAATGTGGAAGACGCCACCGTCACGGCGGCCGCCACGGTGGCGGTCAACCTCACCGGCAATGAGCTGGACAACTGGCTGACCGGCAACGCCGCCGCCAACGTCCTGACCGGCGGCCTGGGGGACGACACGCTGGACGGCGGCGCTGGCGCCGACAAGCTGATCGGTGGCGATGGCGACGACGTCTATGTCGTCACCGAGAGCGGCGACGTGGTGACGGAGCTGCCGGGCGAGGGCTACGATCTGGTCTCGACCTCGCTGGCCAGCTACACGCTGACGGCCAATGTCGAGGGCCTGTTCTCCTTCGCCAGCGGCGCCTTCACCGGCACCGGCAACGCGCTCAACAACCTGATGGTGGCCGGCAGTGGCGGCGCCAAGCTCGATGGCGGCGCCGGCGACGACTGGCTGGTGGGCGGCAATGGCAACGACAGCCTGATCGGCGGCCTGGGCGACGATCTGTTCGAGTTCAGCCTCGGCAAGGACACCGTCGATGGCGGCGCCGGAAATAACGAGCTGACGAATCTGGATGTGTTTGAGCATTACACCGTCCTGCGCGTGAACGCCACCGACACCTTGCTGACGCATGTCTCGGGCGCCTCGGTGCTGGTGCGCAATGTGCAGGCGTTTGACTTCGACGGCACCGCGATGACGCTGGCGCAGGTGCAGCAAGGCAGCGTCGGTCCCGGCACCGATACCGTGCTGGGTACCGACGGCGACGATACGCTGGACGGCGGCCCCGGCGACGATGTGCTGGTCGGCGGCAGCGGCGACGACTATTACCGCTTGTCTGCCCCCGGCGACAAGGTGGTGGAGCAGGCGGGCGGCGGCGTCGACGGCGTCACGCTGGACTTCGCCAGCGCCGGCACCTACACGCTGGCGTCCAACGTCGAATACGCCGTGATGAGCGAGGCGTCGACGGTGGCCATCAACGTGGTCGGCAACGAGTTGCCCAACTACCTGTGGGGCAACGCCGGCGCCAACAACCTCAGCGGCGGCCTCGGCAACGACACCCTCAACGGCGGTGCCGGCAACGACACCTTGGCGGGCGGATTCGGCGACGACCAATACATGCTCGACCAAAGCGGCGACGTCATCAAGGAAAACGCCGGCGAAGGTTACGAGACGGTGTTTGTGTCGGCGGCGTCGTATGCCTTGTCGGCCAACCTCGAGGACTTAGTGTTCACCGGCACCGGCGCCTTCACCGGTAGCGGCAACGATGGCGCCAACCGCCTGTTTGCCAACACCAGCACCGGCGCCAAGCTGGACGGCGGTGCCGGCAACGACACGCTGGTCGGCGCGGCGGGCAATGACAGTCTGCTGGGCGGCGCCGGCGACGACCGCATCGAAACCGGCGGCGGCAGCGACACGGTCGACGGCGGCGCCGGTAACGACTACGTGGTCGGGCTGAGCGCGCGCGACAGCTATACCGTGGTCCGCACCGCCACCGATACCGTGCTGACCGGCAGCGACGGCAAGGTCATCACGGTGCGCGGTGTGGAGACGTTGTATTTCGGTACCGAAAAGCTGACGCTGGAGCAGCTGCAGGCCAACACCGCCGGTCCCGGCAATGACAGTCTGCTGGGTACGGACGGCAACGACACGCTCGATGGCGCGGCCGGCGCCGACACGCTGAGCGGCGGGGCCGGTGACGACCTCTACCGCGTTGACAACACCGGCGACCGTATCGTGGAGTTGGCGGGCGGCGGCACCGACCGGGTGGAAACCGCACTGTCCAGCTACACGCTGGGCGCCAACCTGGAGAACTTGCGGTACACCGGCACGGCCGCCTTCACTGGCGCCGGCAACGAGCAGGATAACACCTTGTGGGGCGGCAGCGGCAGTGACAAGCTGACTGGCGGCCTCGGCAGCGATACCTTCGTGGTCAACAGCAAGTCCGGCATCGATACCATCACCGACTTCGTCTCCGGCACGGACCACCTGTCGCTGGATTTGAAAGCGCTGGGCTTGAACACCGGCCACCTGGGCAGCAGCGTGCACGCCACGCCGGGCGGCTTCGCGGTGGATGAGCAGTTGATGCTGTTCAGCTCGCGCATGGCGTCGGCCAGCACCGCCAATGCGGCGGCGGTGATCGGTTCGGCCACCAGCGCCTACGCGGCGGGCGACACGGCGCTGTTCCTGGTCTCCACCGCCAAGGACACCACGCTGTACCGCTTTGTTTCCAGCGGTACGGACGCCAAGGTATCTGCGGCCGAGCTGACCGCGCTGGTGACGCTGACCGGCACGCCGACCACCACGCTGGATGACTACGTGTTCGGCTAAGCCTGAACGAAGCGCAGCAGCGCCGGCATGCAGTGCCGGCGCATGTCGTAGCGCTCGATGATGGTCTGGCGCGCGGCGTCGCGCAGGTGCTGCAGGCTGGCGCGCCGTTCCAGCGCGTCGGCCACGGTGGCCGCCAGCGCCTGCGGGTCGAAGAAATCGACCAGCAGGCCGTTGCGCCCGTGCTCGATCACTTCCCGCACCGGCGCCGTGTTCGAGGCCACGATCAGGCAGCCGGTGCTCATCGCCTCCATCAGCGACCATGACAGCACGAACGGATAGGTCAGGTAGGTGTACACCGCCGACACCTGCATCAGCTGCGTCAGCACCGTGTGCGGCACCTTGCCAACGAAGTGGATGCGCTTCATGTCGATACGGTCTTTCACTTCATCGAGGAAGATCTGCTTCCAGCTCTTGCCCTGCGGCGGCGCCGCGCCGTAGCTGACGCCGTCGCCGCCGACAATCACCACGCGCGCGTTGGGCCGCTGCTTCATCAGCTCCGGCAGCGCGCGCATGAAGATGTGGTAGCCGCGATATGGCTCCAGCTGGCGCGCCACAAACACCACCACCTCATCGCCGGGCCGCAGCGTCAGGCCGGCCGATTGCAGCTGCACGTAGGCGCTCGGCTCGGGGCGGAAGCGCTCGGTGTCGATGCCGTCGTGGATCACGGTGATGCGGTCGCGGAACCATGCCGGATGGCGGTCGCGCTGGAATTCGGTGGGCGACAGCGCGCCATCGGCCACCGACATGGCGTGCAGCAGATGGGTGTTGCGCAGCCGCAGGCGCTGCAGGGCGGCGCTGCTCGGCTGCGAGAATTCCGGGTCGAAGAAGGCGTCGCCGCCTTCGCCCTGGTAGTAATACTCGGCGTAGATCAGCAATTTGGCCTTGGGGAAGATATCGCGCACGTACAGCGCCTCGCCCCAGCCGGGATGGACGAAGATCACGTCCGGCTCAAAGCCCTGTTGCTTCAGCCATTCCAGCCGCGCCGCCGTCGATTCGCCGCGCAACACCTTGCCGTACAAGTCCTTCAATTGCGTCGGCGGACGCGGGCCGTGTGGCTGATTGGCCACATCGTGGCGGAAATAGCGCACGCCGGGCTGGGGAATTGTCGGCTGGTTCATGCCGACGCCAACCACTTCGTGGCCCTGCGCCGCCAGCGCCGGGGCCAGGTGTTTGAATTGTCCGGGGAAGTTCTGGTGAATGAACAGGTATTTGCTGCGGGTGCTCAAGGGTGATTCTCCATATTGCCAGGAAGCCATTGTGCCATGTCTTATATCCAGAATGCGCATTTGTTAGTTTGGAATGATTCGTGGGCGCGCGCGGCGAAATTCGTTACCTTTGAATCATGGATAAACTTCTTACCTTCCCCGATCAGTCGGCGATGGTCTTGTCGATACGCGCCAAGGCCATGCTGTTCCATGATCCCCGCTCGTCCGAGCTGTTGCAGCAGGTCGAGCGCATCGCGCGCAGCGACGCCACCACGCTCATCATCGGCGAGACCGGCACCGGCAAGGAACTGATCGCGCGCCACATCCACGACCAGAGCGGGCGGCAGGGGCCGTTCGTGGCGGTCAACTGCGGCGCCTTCAGCGAATCGCTGATCGACGCCGAACTGTTCGGGCACGAGGCCGGCGCCTTCACCGGCGCCACGCAGGCGCGCGCGGGCTGGTTCGAGGCGGCCGACGGCGGCACCTTGTTCCTCGACGAGATCGGCGATTTGTCGCTGGCCTTGCAGGTCAAGCTGCTGCGCGTGCTGCAGGAGCGGCAGGTGGTGCGGCTGGGCGCGCGGCGGCCGATACCGCTCAATGTGCGGCTGGTGGCCGCCACCAATGTCGACCTGCACAAGGCCATCGAGGCCGGGCGCTTCCGTTCCGACCTGTACTACCGGCTCGGCGTGGCGTCGGTCAACCTGCCGCCGCTGAGCGAACGGGCTGGCGACATCTTGCCGCTGGCGCGGCACTTCATCGGCGTCTACAGCGGCAAGCTGAAGCGCGGACAGGTGACCTTGTCGGCGCGGGCCGGCGCGGCGCTGCTGTCCTATGAGTGGCCGGGCAATATCCGCGAGCTGGAAAACGTGATCCACTTCGCGCTCATCGTCTGCCGTGGCGATGTGATCGAGGCCGAGGACTTGAAGCTGACCGGCATCTCGCACCGCCGCCAATCTGCATTCCAGCCCATCGCCAACGATGCGCCGCCGTCAGGCGAGGGCTTGCCGCAACAGCTGGCGGGCCTGATCAATCGCATGATCGACGCCGATCACCCGGACTTGTTCGACAGTGTGGAAGAGGTGCTGGTACGTACCGCCTTCAATGCCTGCCACCGCAATCAGGTGCACACTGCGCGCGTGCTGGGCATCAGCCGCAACATCCTGCGCACCCAGCTCAAGCGCTTCGGCCTGATCGGCTTTGACGGCGTGAGCGCATCACATCGGGAGCTTTTGCAATGACCTTGTTTGACATTTTTCACGCGATTCAGGAGACCGAAAGCAGCACCGCGCTGCGCGAATCGCTGTACGCCTTTCCCTTGCTGGAGGCGCTGCACTTGCTGGGATTGGCGTTGTCCTTCGGCCTGATCCTGCTGACCGACTTGCGCCTGACCGGCCTGCTGCTCAAGCGCATTCCGCTGGCGGATTTGCTGGACCAGCTGCGCTATTACATCTTCGGCGGTTTCGCGCTGACCTTCATCACCGGCGGCCTGCTGTTCTGGGCCGAGGCGGAAACCTTGTACAGCAACCTGCCGTTCTGGCTCAAGGTCGGCTGCATGGTGATCGCCTGCCTCAACGCGCTGTACTTTGAACTGAAGTGGGGCCACCGCGCCGCGCAGTGGGCGCATCAGGCGGTGCTGCCCGCTGGCGCCTCGCGCGCGGGTTGGATCTCGCTCAGCTTCTGGACCCTGGCCACCATCTTTGGCCGTTCTATTCCTTACTATTGATCGTCATGAGTTTTGTTCAAGTCCTGGGATGGCTGCAAGAGAGCTATCCAGTCGCGCAGCTGCGCGCCGCCAACCATCTCGTTATCGAAACCACCGAAGTGCTGCATGTGCTGGGGCTGGTCACCTTCCTGGCCGCGCTGCTGCTGGTGAATCTGCGCTTGCTGAATATCGGCTTGCGGCGGCAATCGTCGCCACTGGTGGCGCAAGCCGCCGCGCCGCTGGTGTGGGGCGGACTGACGCTGACGGTGTTGACCGGCACTGTCCTGTTCCTGTCCGGCCCGGTGCGCTACTACAACAACAGCGCCTTCGTACCGAAGATGATTTTGCTGGCGCTGGCCTTGACGGTGCAGTTCACGCTGTACCGCAAGGTGACGCGCACCGAGCAGCCCAAGCCGCTGTTCGCTGGCGGCAGCGCGGTGCTGTCCTTGTCGTTGTGGTTCAGCGTGGGCCTGTTTGGCCGCGCGATTGGATACGTATGAAGCTGCGTTACTTGTCCCTGCTGTTGCTGGCTGCTTGCAGCCCGGGCGAACCGCCTGTCCCGTTTCGTCCTGACGCATCAATCCAGGAGGTGATGGCCTCGGTGGTCGATCCCGCCGCCGATGCGTTGTGGGAAGCGGTCAGCAGCGAGACCACGGCCAATGGCATCGTCGAGCACCAGCCGCGCACCGATGCGGAATGGCTGGCGGTGCGCCATCATGCCGTCACGCTGGCGGAGGCGGCCAATTTGCTGCTGATTGAAGGCCGTGTAGTCAGCCACACCAACAAGCTGGAAGATGCGCACGTGCCGGGCATCCTGAGCGCGCCGGAAGTGCAGAAGAAGATAGAAGCCGACCGCCAGCTGTTTGCCGAACGCGCGCACGATCTGCAATTGGCGGCACGCGAGGCGCTGGCGGCGATTGACGCCAAACAGCCGCAGCGTCTGCTGGTGGCGGGGGAACGTATCGATGCGGCATGCGAGCGCTGCCACCTGACCTACTGGTATCCGAATGCGGAGCAGCCGAAGTGGCCTGCTCCGCTCAAGCACGCAGCGGCTAAACCTTGATGCCCTTGCGGGCCAGCAGCGAACGGCTGTTGTCGATGTAGATTTGCTGGCGCTGTTGCGGCGTCAGCACCTTGTCGAGCGTGGCGAGGCCGGGGCCGGAGTCGCCGCGATCGCCGCCGCCGACACCGTAGTCGGTGCCGAACAGGATGCGATCCGCACCGAGCTTGCTGATCGCCAGCTTGACCCATTCGCCGTTGCGCGAATACGGCCCCGGATCCAGATACAAGCGGCGCAAGCGCGCCAGCGGATCGGCTACGCCAGCCTTGTGCGCGGCCGGCACGATGGTATCGATCAGGTAGGGCAGGAAGCCGCCCAGCATAATCACTTCCACCGTCACGTCCGGATAGGGATCGAGGAAATCGGTCAGGCCCAGCGTGATCGCGCCGTTGGCGAGATGGCTGTTGCTGATGATGCTCCAGCGCGCGTAGTCGGTATCGGTCGGTGTTATCACTGGCGGCTGACCCGGCACCAGCGCGCTGGCCGGTGCACGGTGGATGAAGAAGTGGCTGCCCAGCTTCTGCGCCTCGGCGAACAACGGCGCCAGCGTGCGCGCGCCTTCCAGCGTGGCGAAAGCGTTCAGCGGCAGCGAGCCGCCGATCAAACCCAGCTCCTGGTGCGCGCGCCGCAGCTCCTGCGCGGCCCACACTGGATCGGCAGCCGGCATTGCGGCCACGGCCAGGAAGCGGTCGGGATAGCGTTTGACCACGCTCGCCAGTTCATCGTTCACGGCGCGGAACAGCGGGCGCAATTGTTCCAGCGGCAGCGTAGCGTCGAAGCCCAGTGCCACTGTGTGCGTCAACAGCTGGCGGGCTATGCCAAGCTTTTCAATGTGGCGCAGGCGCACATCGATATCCGATGCGCTGAACGGCGACGGTTTGCCGGCAGCGAAGGAGGCGGTGGTCAGGTTTTCCATCAGGCTGACGCCATCCGCTCCGTCGAACACGCGCGGCGCGGCGGTGCGCTTGCGCAGGAAATCGATCTCCGCATTGGTGACGAAATGCGCGTGCCAGTCGATCAGCACGCGCGGCTTGGTTGCGGTTGCGGCTCCGGCCAGCGCTGGCAGGCCAGCCGCGAGGGCTAGCGTGCCATAACCAATTCCAGCCGCAGCGCCGCGCAAGAATTGACGACGATCTTGCATCAGCGCTCCTTTCACAGCTTGTAGCTCACGCCCGCGTACACGAAGCGGCCGGAGGCGCCGTTCGGCCCGATGAACGAGTACGGGTTGATGCCGCTGGCGCGGTTGGCCGTCAGGTACTTGTCCGGATAGCGGTTGAAGGCGTTCTGCACATTCAGGTCCACCTTCCAGCGCTTGCTGATCGCGTACACCACGCCGAAGTCGACATAGGTCTCGGGCGAGAACACCTGGTCCACATTGCCGTTGGCCGCCGCCACGCCGGCCACGTCGCCGACGTTGTAGCGGTAGCGGCCATAGCGCGTGACGCTGCTGTCCACCGTCCAGTCGCCGACGTTGTAGCGGGCGCCCAATACGATCTTGTTCTTCGGCGTGCCGGTTTCCGCATCGCGCACCTTGGCGTTGCCGACCGCGAGGATCGAGGCGCCGCCAATGCTGACGTAGCGGTGCACATTGGATACGCTGGTGTTAATCAGACTGGCTGCCGCGCTCAGTTCCAGCTGGCCGGCGCCGGCGCTGAAGTGGCGCTTGCCGATGATGTCGATGCCGTCGGTGCGGCTATCCCAGCCGTTGGTGTAGTACGACGCCTGCGTAAAGCCCGGCAGGCCGGCGGCGGTGAAGGCGGCCGTCACCGTCGCACCCTGCAGCGTTTCGGTGGCGATGATCACGTCCTTCACTTTGAGGCGATACGCATCCACCGTCAGCGAAGAAGACGCATCCGGACGCCACACCGCGCCCAGCGAATAGGTGCGCGATTTTTCCGGCTCCAGCGGACGTGCGCCGAACGCGGCGCCGGCCGGATCGTCAGGGCGGAACTGGCGCGTCTGGCCCGGCGTCAGCGCGCCGGTGCCGGAGTTGGACCAGTTGCTGGTGGTGCCGGTGCTCTGGAAGCCCAGCGCAGCCAGACTCGGCGCGTGGAAGCCCGAGCTGACGGTGCCGCGCAGGGCGATGGCCGGAGTAAAGTCGTAACGGCTGTTCAGCTTGAAATTGCTGGTGCCGCCGAAGTCCGAGTAATGCTCGTAGCGGCCGGTGGCGCCGACCAGCCATTGCTTGTTCAGGCGCGCGTCGAAGCCGGCGTAGCCGCCCGCCACATTGCGCGTGATCTCGCTGGCGTCCTGCGGCTTGATGCCGGAAGTGGACGAACCGCTGACCGGAATGCGCGTGGTGTCGCTGGCGAACGAGGTGCCCGGATACAGCGAGCCCACCGTCTGGCCAGCGAGCGGGCCGCCGGTGTAGCCAGCCGCGTCGCCCAGGTCGCCGGTGCGCCAGCGCTCGTGGCGCGCCAGCAGGCCGGCCGACACGCTCAGGCCATCTTCCAGTCCGGCCACCGCGATGGTGTTCAGGTAGTCGGCCGTCAGGCTGGTGGTGTCGCTCTTCCACGAACCGAGGTAGAAGTGGGTCGGGCTGGCCGCGCCGTAGGACGGGTTGGCGGTGTTGTAGGTGTCGCGGGCGGTCTCGTTGGCGCCGTAGCTGACCGCCACATCCAGCTTGCCGGCCGTGTCGCCATCGAAGCGCACGCCGCCCACCACGGCGGTATCCTTGGCGTGATAGCGCATCCACGGCTGGTAGCCGTTCGGATACAGGCCCAGCACATCGTTCTCGCCCAGCTTGGTGCCGTCGGTGACGGTGGTGTTGCTGGTGATGGCTTTCACCACGCGCTCCGGATTGACCCAGTTGTCGGCCGATTTATCCGAATAGTTGACCCAGCCATACGCCACGGCGCGCGCGCTCAATGGCAGTTCGGCGTTGATCAAGCCGCTCCAGTTGTCGCGCGAAGACTGGCCCCACTGGCCGTACTTCTTGTTGAAGGTGGAGTTGCGTGCATCGCCGTTGGGGAACAGCTGGCGCCAGTCCGCTTCGCTGCGGTCGACGTTGGTGTTCTTCAGGCGGTCGATGCTGACGTTGGCGAAGCCGTCCTGGCCCAGCTTGACGCCGGTCCAGCCGTTGATGGCGGTGGTGTGCCCGCCGCCATCGGTGTAGCCGCCGCCGTGCGCATTCAGTTCGCCGCCGCTGCCGTTCTCGCGCAGCACGATGTTGATCACGCCGGCAATCGCGTCCGAGCCGTACTGGGCGGCCGCGCCATCGCGCAGCACTTCGATGCGCTGCACCGCGCTGATCGGAATGGTGTTGAGGTCGACCACGGTGGCGGCCGGCCACGGATCGGTGCCCGACAATTGTGCCGAGGTGTTGCGGCGCTTGCCATTCACCAGCACCAGCGTGTAGGCCGGGCTGACGCCGCGCAGCGAGGCCGAGCGCACGCCCTGGCCCTTGACCGCGTTCTGGCCCTGCGGGAAGTTGAACGACGGATGCAGCCGCGACAGCGCCTGGTTCAGGCTGACCGCGCCGGTTTCCTTGAGCTGCTGCGGCGTGATGACGTCGATTGGAGAAGAGCTGGTCAGCACGGTGGCGTCATGCCGGGTGGTGCCCAGCACCACGATGCTGTCGATGATGCTGGTGGTAGCCGCATCGGCGGCGATGCTGGCGGCGCTATCCTGCGCCTGCACGCTGCCGAAGGCTAAGGTCAGCAGCGTGGCGATGGTGGTACGGCGGTGTTTCATGTGATGCTTTCAAAAAGTTTAGCGTGCGGCGGGTGTGACTGCGACGTGGCCGAAGCCGATGTTGTTTTCAGTGCAGATGCGTTCGTCGCGCTCGATCACGGTCTGGTTGCCGGATTTGTTGAGCGCTACTTCGTAGTGCCAGCCGTCGACCGCATCCTTTTCGGTGCGGCGCTTGGCCGGGATGGTGGCGCTCCACTTGCGCGTGTAGACGCTAGGGTCGTCGAAGGTGGCGACGTAGTTGTAGCGCGTGCCGTCCGGCGAGAAGATGTAGCGCTCGGTGATGTGCACGTTCTCGCTGGCGAACTCGCCGGTGCGGCCGAACAGCGCCTTGCTGTTGTTGTTGGTCACGTCCACCACCAGCGTGTTGCCTTCCCAGTGGCCGCGCGAGTCGGCGTTCCACAGCTTGATGTTGGCCGGCAGGTGCGGCTTGCCATCGAGGTGGATGATGCGGGTGCCCGAGTTGAACAGGAACACCACGTAGCCCGGATACTGGCGGATCTCGTAGCCGTGCCAGATGAAGGACTTGGGCACGCCGGCCGGCGCGCAGCGCGCCAGCGGTTCGATGTATTGCGGCTGGGTCGGATTGTGGAAGTTTTTCAGGAAGTCTTCCTGCGCGGCCTTGGCCCACGGCTGGAACGGCACCTGGCCGTCGGCCGGATCGGTGACGCGGCTTGGTGCACGCTCTTCACGCGGGCCGAGCGGCTTGCGCGGCGGCGCCGGGTCGCCGGGAATGCCGCCTTGCGGGTCGGTCCAGTTGTTGTGGTTGCCCACGGTGTTGGACCAGTGGCCTTCGACGTCGGGCTGGCCGTCGGGCAGGCGCTTGCCGGTCCATTTGCCGGAAGCGATTTGGGTATAGGTCGGCTCAAAGCTGATGCGTTCGGTGGTCTTCAGCGCTTGCTGGGCGTAGGCCGGCAGCGTCAGCATGGCGATCAGGAGGCTAGCGGTAGTTTTCATTTTGCGGCCGGCGGTTTAGGCGGATAGTGTTGGTCGTAGTCGAGCGTGAAGCGGTAGTCTTCGATCAGCTGGAAGTTCTTTTCGCGGTGGCGGTGCAGGATCACGCTGATGTCCCACGGCTGGCTGAAGACTTCCTTGTCTTCCAGCCGTGCGCTGTACTCGATGGTGTTGGCGTCGAGGTACTTCCAGCGCTCCACCACGTGGAAGGACTCGCTGTGGTAGTTGCCGGCGCGGTCGAGCCAGGTCTCGTCGTTGAAATCGGCCACGTCCACCACCAGCGTGTCGCCTTCCCATTTGCCGCGCGAGTCGCCCAGCCAGAACTGGTTGCGGTCGCCGCCGGGATGGGAGGTGCCGTTGGTGTGGATGGTGCGCACCGAGTGGCCGAATTGATGCACCAGCGTCAGGTCGCGCTGGCGCTGGAAGATCTGGAACGGCTCGGGGTAGTAGATCCCGCGCGGCACGCCGAGGGTCCAGCCTTTGAGGGCGGGATCGTCTTTGGCGCGATTGGCGAAGTTCTTTTTCTTTTGTTCCAGCGCGGCCGGCAGGTAGGGGATGACGTTGCCGACCACGATGCCGGCGCCCGGCGGCGCATCCTGGCGCGCGGCATGCGGTTCCAGGTCGTAATCGGCGGCGCTGGTGGTTTGCCAGATGCCGGAGAAGTCGGGCTTGCCGTTGGACAGGCGCGGGATCTTGTCGGCGGCGAGGGCGTGGCCGGCCAGCATGGCCAGCAGGAGCAGGGCGGAGGCGAGCGGCTTGTGGATCATGGGCGCGGCGCCTCGGTGGTCGGGGCGTCTTGCGCGCCGCCGGTCTGGATCACGCGGCCGTCGGCCAGGGTGACGTAGACGCTGTAGCCGAACGGCTCGCCGTTCTTGGAGCGGAAGCCGCGGATGCGCACTGGCTGGCCGACTTTGAGGTCGCTCTTGCTCAGGCCCTTGTTGGACAGCGAGTTCGGCGCGCCGAACTCCACGCCCCAGTTGGTGACCTTGCCGTCCGGGCCGGTCACGTCGAAGTACAGCCAGCTGTGGGGATTGACCCACTTGGCCTTGGTGATGGTGCCTTGCAGGTCAAGCGGCTGCCTGGCGTCGAATTCGGCGGCAAAGGCGTGGTGCGCTTGCGCGGCGGGGGCGGCGAGCAGCAGGGCGCCCAGCAGGGCAGCCAGCGCGCGCGTCGAGGTGGTATGCATAGTCTTCTCCAGAAAAGTGGTACGTGCAAGGCTTACTGTTTGCAAGCGGTATGCCAGTCGCTAAGCCTTTGTTTTAGCTGGACTATTTCTGGATGATGCGGTTTGCTGTTGGTTCCTGAACAGCGCAGCTGCTGCGAAATCAACAGTACTGTTGATTGTGGGAGGGGCCAGTTCGGTATAATCGCCGGATTGCCTGCCTCACCCCTACATTAGAAAATACTCTTCATGGCTTCTTCCAACGATAACGTCAGCATGGCGCTGTTCTGCGATTTTGAGAACGTGGCGCTCGGCGTACGCGACGCAAACTACGAAAAATTCGATATCAAGCCGGTGCTGGAGCGCCTGCTGCTCAAAGGCAGCATCGTGGTCAAGAAAGCCTATTGCGACTGGGATCGCTACAAATCCTTCAAAGCGCCGATGCACGAAGCCAACTTCGAGCTGATCGAAATTCCGCACGTGCGCCAGTCGGGCAAGAACTCGGCCGACATCCGCATGGTGGTTGATGCGCTGGACCTTTGCTACACCAAGTCGCACGTGGACACCTTCGTCATCATTTCCGGCGATTCCGATTTTTCGCCGCTGGTGTCCAAGCTGCGCGAGAACGCCAAGAAGGTGATCGGCGTGGGCGTCAAGCAGTCGACTTCCGATCTGCTGGTGGCCAACTGCGATGAGTTCATTTTCTACGACGACCTGGTGCGCGAGAGCCGCCGTGCGCGCCGCGATGCCAGCCCGGATGCGAAGCCGCAAGTCAAGCGTACGCCGGAAGAGGAACGCGCACGCCGCGAGGAGATGGAAAAGCGCCGCTCGCAAGCGGTGGAAATCGCCGTCAATACTTTCGAGGCGCTGGTGCTGGAGCGTGGCGACAGCGGCAAGATCTGGGCCTCGGTGCTGAAGGAAGCGATCAAGCGCCGCAAGCCGGATTTCAGCGAGTCGTACTATGGTTTCCGCACCTTCGGCAACCTGATCGAGGAATGCAAGGCGCGCGGCTATCTGGAATTTGGCCGTGACGAGAAGTCCGGCGCGTACGTGTACCGTGGCAGCGGCGTGCTGCAGCCAGCCAGTGACGCGCCTATCGTCGCCGACGGCAGCGCGCCAGCGGCTGCGCCGGCAGAAGGCGGCCAGCAGGAATCGCGCCGCAGCCGCAATCGCGGCCGCACCGCCGCCGAGCGTTTCGCCGAACGACAGGCCCAGCGCCTGCAGCAGCAACAGCGCGGCGCGCAAAATGCCGGCGACGGCGACGCGGACAATGCTGCCGACGCTGCACAGCCAGCCGCCATCGAGCCCGCACCGGTTGCCGCCGCTCCGTGGTGGGACAACGCGCCAGCCGAAGCGGCACAAGCCGAAGCTGCGCCTGTGGAAGCTGCGCCGGCAGAAGCTGTTCCAGCGACCGCGCCAGCCAAGAAGAAAAACGGTCCCAAGCCGCCAGCCCGCAAGCTGAAGGAGCAGGCCAAGAAAGGCCAGGCCGGCAACGGCGAAGCGCCGGCCGATGCCGCTCCGTCGCAGGAAGCTGCGCCAGCCGCTGCTCCGGTCGCCGAGGCTGCGCCAGCACCAGCCGCCGCTTCGGTGGGCGATGCCGCGCCGGTCGCTGACGCGGCCGCTGCGCCGAAGGCTCGCCCTGCAGGCAAGTCGCGTTCTGGCAAGCCAAACGCCGGCAAGCCAAACGCCGGCAAGCCGAAAGCTGCTGCTGCAGCGGCGGAAGCGCCTGTCGCCGCCGAGGCTCCGGCACCAGCCGCCGACAAGCCAGCCAAGGCCAAGCCGGCCCGCAAGCCGGCCGCCGCGCGCACGCCGCGTCCGCCGAAAGCCAAAGCCGCCGCCCCAACCGAGGAGTAACGATGCCCACTTTGTCCGCCATCACGCTGTACCCGATCAAATCCTGCGCCGGCCTGTCGCTGGAGGAAGCCACGCTGACTCCGCTCGGCCTGATGACCGCGCAAATCTATGATCGTGAATGGATGGTGGTGGACGAAAACGGCATTGCCATGACCCAGCGCGAGCACCCGCGCATGGCGCTGATCAAGCCCACCATCAAGGGCTCGACGCTGGAAGTGCAGGCGCCCGGCATGCTGCGCCTTGAAATCCCGCTCGGCCTGCCGGATCCATCGGCCGCGCCGACGCTGCAAACCCAGGTTTGGGACGACGCCGTGCTGGCCTACGACTGCGACGCCCTGACTGCCGAATGGTTCACCAAGGCCATCGGCGTGCCGTGCCGCCTGGCCCGCTTCCACACCAACGCCAAGCGCGCCGTCAGCACCACCTGGACCGACGGTGTGCAAGCCACCACCATGTTCTCGGACGGTTATCCGATGCTGGTGGCCGGCACCGCCTCGCTGGACGACCTGAACCAGAAACTGGTGGCCGCCGGCCGCGCCGCCATCCCGATGAACCGCTTCCGTCCGAACCTGGTTATCGACGGCATCGAAGCCTTCGAGGAAGACTATGCCGAATCGTTCCAGATCGGCGAAGTGGTGCTGAAACCGGTCAAACCATGCCCGCGCTGCCCGATGCCGTCGATCGACCAGGTCACCGGCGAGTTCGGACCGGACCCGCTGGACATCATGCAAAGCTACCGCGCCAAGCCGGAACTGGAAGGCGCATTGTGCTTCGGCATGAACAGCATCCTGATTTCCGGTGAAGGCCAGCGTGTGCGCGTCGGCCAGGAAATCGAGGTTACACTGGCGTTTTGACCACTCCGGGCATTCCCAACCGGGCCAACTTGGCGTAATGTGGGAATACGCAAGAAAGGGCCATCCAATGACGCAGACCGCCACCGGGAAACTTCCGCCGCAGACCGATCAACATGATCTGGCGGCCGAGAACCGGGCGTTGCGCGCGCGCATGGCCTACCTGCTCGAGCAAGCCGAGCGCAATCATTCCATCATGACCCGGCACCAGGCGTTTGACCTGGAAATCGTCGGCGCCAGCAATTTCCCTGAGCTGATCGGCACCATCTTCCGCGTGCTGCCGGTGATCTCCGAGCTCGATAACGTGACCCTGACGCTGATCGACGAGGATGCCGACATCCGCACCGTGATGCTCAAGCTGGATGTGGTGTTTGAAGATTTCCCCGATTTGATTTTCGTCGAGACGGTGGACGAGCTGGGCTTCGACCTTGGCCGCCGCAACGCTTATACGCCGACGCCCAAGCCGCTGCTGGGGATGTACGACCGCGAGCGGCATGCGCAGCCGTTCCCGAATGCGCCGGCCGGACTGCAAAGTGTGGCGTTGGTGCCGCTGCTGCGCAACAAGCGCGTGATTGGCAGTTTGAATCTGGGCAGCTGCGATCCGACGCGGTTCACTCCCAGCCTGGGCACGGACTTCATCGAGCACATGGCGTCGATTATCGCCATCTGCCTGGAGAACGTGATCTCCAACGAGATGCTCAAGTATATCGGCCTGACCGATTCGCTGACGGGCGTGTACAACCGCCGCTACATCGACCGCCGTCTGCTGGAAGAAATTGCGCGGGCGCGCCGCCAGCTGTATCCGATTTCCTTCATGTACATCGACATTGACCACTTCAAGCGGGTCAACGACACGGTGGGGCATGGCGGCGGCGATGAAGTGCTGCGCGAGGTGGCGGGACGGATCAAGAACGAGCTGCGCACCTCGGATGCGTTGGCACGGTTTGGCGGCGAGGAATTTGTGGTGCTGCTGATCGATGCGAATCTGGAGAGTGCGGCGTTCGTGGCCGAGCGGATTCGCGCCAGCGTGGCGGGCAGCATGATCATCTTGTCGCCGGAGTTGCAGCTGTCAGTGACGGTGTCGATCGGCGTGGCTTGTCTTGAGGTGGGCACGGCGGAAGGCGAACCGGAAGCCATCGCCCGCGCCCTGATCGAGCGCGCCGATAGTTTGCTGTACCACGCCAAAGAGCACGGCCGCAACCGCGTGGTGAGCACCCGCGAAGATTAACCCGTCGTCCCGGCGAAGGCCGGGACCCATAGAACGCATGCCGTCACACAGCGCATGCGTTCTATGGATTCCGGCCTTCGCCGGAATGACGCTAGCGGGTCAGGCGCTGCTCGGCGCGGTGGACGGCTTCGGCGCCACCGCGCAACACCACCACATCCCCCGCCTGCAGGGTCGTTTCCGGCGCCACTTCCACCCCGCCTTTGCCGCGCCGGATGCTCGCCACTTCCGCGCCAGACGCCTCCACATCCAGTGATTCCAGCGAACGCCCCACGCAGGGCGCGCTGCCGGTCAGCGTGACCGAATGCAGGCGCTGCATGTCCGCCTCTTCATCCACATCGCTCATGCCGTGGAAGTAGCCGCGCAGCGAGGCGTAGCGCTCTTCCCGCGCCGCCTGCACCCGGTGCACCACGCGCCGCAGCGGCACGCCCAGCATCACCAGCGCGTGCGAGGCCAGCATCAGGCTGCCCTCCATCAGCTCCGGCACCACCTCGGCTGCGCCAGCCTGCTTGAGGCGATCCAGATCCGTATCATCATGCGAGCGCACGATCACCGGCAGCGCCGGCGTCAGCTCGTGCACCTGATGCAGCACCCGCAGCGCCGAGCGCGTGTCGGCGTAGGTGATGACCACCGCGCTGGCGCGGTATATACCTGCCGCCACCAAACTCTCGCGCCGCGCCGCATCGCCATACGACACGTGCGCGCCGGCCGTCTGCGCTTCCTGCACCCGCTCGGGATCGAGGTCCAGCGCGTGGTAGTCGATTTTTTCCTCGGCCAGCAGAGTGGCCAGGCTCTGGCCGCTGCGACCGAAGCCGCACACGATCACGTGCTTGTTGGTGGACATGGTGCGGCTGGCGATCTTGGTCAGCTGCAGCGACTGCATCATCCACTCGTTGCTGGAGAATTTCATCACGATGTTGTCGGACTGCGCGATGATGAACGGCGCCAGCAGCATGGACAGCACCATCGAGGCCAGCACCACCTGCACCACGTAGGAATCCATCAGGTTGTGCCCGGACGCGAGATTGAGCAGCACGAAGCCGAACTCGCCCGCCTGCGCCAGCGCCAGGCCGGTGCGCATCGAGATACCGTCCGAGGCGCCAAACAGCTTGGCCAGGCCGGCGATCAGTGCAAATTTCAACAGCACCGGCGCGCACAGCAACAGCAGCACCAGCCACCAGTTGGCCATCACCAGCTTAACGTTGAGCAGCATGCCGATGGTGATGAAGAACAGCCCCAGCAGCACGTCGCGGAACGGCTTGATGTCTTCTTCCACCTGGTGCTTGTATTCGGTCTCGGAGATCAGCATGCCGGCCACGAAGGCGCCCAATGCCAGCGACAGGCCGGCGCGTTCGGTGATCCAGGCCGCCCCGAGCGTTACCAGCAGCAGATTGAGCATAAACAGCTCCTGCGAGCGGCGCTTGACCACGATGGTGAACCAGCTGCGCATGATTTTCTGGCCGAAGAACAGCAGCAGGGCCAGCACGATCACCGCCTTGAAGCCGGCCCAGGCCAGGGTCTCGACCAGCTTGTCCGGACGCTCGCCCAGCGACGGAATCAGGATCAGCAACGGCACCACGGCCAGGTCCTGGAACAACAGGATGCCGATGATTTTGCGGCCGTGCTCGCTTTCGAGTTCCAGCCGTTCGGTGAGCATTTTGACCACAATCGCGGTCGAGGACATGGCCAGCGCGCCGCCCAGCGCGAACGAGGCCTGCCAGCTGATTTGCAGGGCAGGGGGCAGCTGAGTGGCGATGGTCCAGCCAAATATCATGGTTGCGACGATAGTGAGTACTACCTGCGCAAGCCCGAGCCCGAACACAATCGCCCGCATGGCTTTGAGCTTGGCCAGCGAGAATTCCAGCCCGATGGAGAACATCAGGAACACCACGCCGAATTCGGCCAGCCCGTGGGTGGTCTCGCTCTGCTCGGCCAGGCCCAGCGCGTGGGGGCCGATCAGGATGCCGACCGCGAGGTAGCCCAGCATGGGGGGCAGATGCATCATGCGGAAGGCGACCACGCCCAGCACGGCACTGAGCAGCAACAACAAGGTTAATTCGAGCGGGGAAAACGTCATTTTGTTGTGACTGGCAAGTTTTTTGCTTTCGCAATTCGGCTATACTTGGGCATGAGTGTAACCCATGAAAAAACAATGCTGAAAGCTTTTGATGCAAAAACGGCACTGCGTCTTGCCCAAGACACGCTGCAGAACGAAGCAGATGCCATCAACGCCCTGAACGCGCGCCTCGCCAATGACGACAGCGTGGTCCAGGCCATCTCCTTGCTGTTCAACTGCAAGGGGCGCGTGGTCGTGTCCGGCATCGGCAAGTCCGGCCACATCGGCCGCAAGATCGCCGCCACGCTGGCCTCGACCGGCACCCCGGCGCTGTTCGTGCACCCGGCCGAAGCTGCGCACGGCGACCTCGGCATGGTCACCGCCGATGATGCATTTATTGCCATTTCCTATTCGGGCGAGAGCTCGGAGCTGATGACCATCCTGCCGGTGGTCAAGCGCATGGGCAGCAAAGTGATTGCGATTACCGGCAAGCCCGGCTCCAGCCTGGCCACCATCGCCGACGTGCACCTGAACGTGGCCGTGGCCAAAGAGGCTTGCCCGATGAACCTGGCGCCGACCACTTCCACCACCGTCACGCTGGCGCTGGGTGACGCCCTGGCTGTGGCGCTGCTGGACCTGCGCGGCTTCAAGGAAGAAGATTTCGCCCGCTCGCACCCTGGCGGCGCGCTGGGCCGCCGCCTGCTGACCCACGTGAAAGACGTGATGCGTAGCGGCGATGCGGTGCCGAGCGTCACCGCCGACGTCAAGCTGACCGATGCGCTGCTGGAAATCACCCAGAAGGGCATGGGCATGACCGCCATCGTCGATGCCGATAACAAGCCGGTCGGCGTGTTCACCGACGGCGACCTGCGCCGCATGATTGAAAAAGTGCAGGACTTCAGCAAGGTCGTGATCGGCGACGTGATGCACGCCAACCCGCGCACCATTTCGCCTGAGAAGATGGCGGTGGATGCGGTGGCCATCATGGAACAGTTCCGCATCAACCAGATGCTGGTGACCGATGCCGACGGCAAGCTGGTCGGCGCGCTGCACATCCACGACCTGACCCGCGCCAAGGTGATTTGATGATGACGTACCTGGAACGCGCTGCGCGCGTCAAGCTGATGATTTTCGACGTCGACGGCGTGCTGACCGACGGCAGCCTGCATTACGGCGCCGACGGCGAAGCGCTGAAGACCTTCAACGTGCAGGACGGCCTCGGCATCAAGCTGATCCAGGAAGCCGGCATCGACACCGCCATCATCAGCGCGCGCAAGTCGCCGCAGGTGATCAAGCGCGCGGCCGACCTCGGCATCAACCACCTGCACCAGGGCGGCCACGACAAGCTGACGCCGTTCAACGCCCTGCTGGAAAAGACCGGCCTCACGGCCGAGCAGGTTGGCTTCATCGGCGACGATGTGGTGGATTTGCCGATCCTGACGCGGGTCGGCTTTGCGGTCGCCGTGCCGAACGGCCGCAAGGAAGTGCTGGAACGCGCCCACCACACCACCGTCGCCTTCGGCGGCAAGGGTGCTGTGCGCGAGGTATGCGAGCTGCTGATGCACGCGCAGGGCAGCTACGAGCGCGTGATGGCGCAATTCCTCGTTTGACCGGGATCAATCATGCGTAAAAGGACAGCACACCGTTGGCAACTTACCCTGATCATGATGGTTGGGGTGTTTGTGGCCGTCGGCAGCTTCTGGCTGGTGCAGGTGGTGAACCAGGCCGGGCAGGAAGCGGAAGCCGACAAGTTCAAGGACGAGCCGGACTACATCATCGATCGCTTCAGCACGGTACGCATGAACAAGGAAGGCCAGCCGGCCTACATCATTTCCGGCGACAAGCTGACGCACCGGCCGGTGGACGATTCGTCGGTGATCGACAAGCCGTTCGTGCACGGCCTGGCCAGCGGCCAGCCGCCGATGAATATCCACGCGCAGACTGCCTATGTCGATCAGGGCAATACGCGCGTCAAGCTCAGTGGTAATGTGGACGTGGTGCGACCCGCCACCAAGCAAGCGCAGGAGCTGCGCCTGAAGACCAGTACGCTGACCGTGTACCCGGATGAAGAACGGATGGAAACCGATGCCCCGGTCGAGATGAAGGCCGGTCACACGACCGCCACCGGCACCGGCATGAAGGCCAACAACGCCACCCGCCAGATCGAACTGGGCGGACGCGGAACGATTACGATGCCGCCGCGTGCGGCGCAATGAAGGAAAGCACATGAAATTGCATAAACTGTTTTTGTCGACGGCCCTGCTGGCGCTTGCCACCATCGCCGGCGTGGCGCAGGCCGAGAAGGCCGATTCCAGCAAGCCGACCCAGATCGCCTTCGACCAGCTGGAGTCCGATGACGTCAAGCAGGTCAAGACCTTCACCGGCAACGTGGTGCTGACGCGCGGCACGCTGCTGATGAAATCGCCGAAGGCGGTGGTGACGGAAGACCCGGAAGGCTACCAGTTCGTGGTGCTGCACAGCACGCCCGGCACGCAGGCGACCTTCCGCCAGAAGCTTGACGGCGCCGGCGACCAGTGGGTCGAAGGCAAGGCCGACCGCATCGAATACGATAACAAGACCGAGCTGGTGAAGCTGTACGCCAAGGCGCAGATCAAGCGCCTGGAAGGCCCGAAAACCGCCAGCCAGGTCGATGGTGAATTCATTTCCTACGACAGCCGCAAGGAATTCTTCGCGGTCAAGAACACGCCGACCGGCGAGACCAAGCCGGGCGCGGGCCGCAGCACGATGGTGATCCAGCCGTCGAGCAAGCTGGCCGTGCCTGCACCGACCACGCAACCAGCGCCGGGGAAATAAGATGGAAGCATCCTGCGGTAGCACCCTGATCGTCAAAGGCCTGCAAAAGACTTACGGCAAGCGCCAGGTGGTGCATGACGTGTCGCTGCAAGTGGAATGCGGCGAAGTGGTCGGCCTGCTGGGGCCTAACGGCGCCGGCAAGACCACCTCGTTTTACATGATCGTCGGCCTGGTGCCGTCGGACGCGGGCAGCATCGATATCAGCGGCACCGATATCTCCTCGCTGCCGATCCACCGCCGCGCCTCGCTCGGCTTGTCCTACCTGCCGCAGGAAGCGTCGGTGTTCCGCAAGCTGACGGTCGAAGAAAATATACGCGCCGTCCTCGAAATCCAGAAAGTGGACGGCAAGCCTTTATCCAAGGCGGAAATTGATGAACGGCTCAATACCCTGCTGGCCGATTTGCAAATCGAAAAGCTGCGCGAAAATCCGGCGCTGTCGCTCTCGGGCGGCGAGCGCCGCCGCGTCGAGATCGCGCGCGCACTGGCGACTAACCCGCGCTTCGTGCTGCTCGATGAACCATTCGCCGGGGTCGACCCGATTGCCGTGATTGAGATCCAGCGCATCGTGCGCTTCCTCAAGGAACGCGGCATCGGCGTCCTCATTACCGATCACAATGTGCGCGAGACGCTGGGCATTTGCGACCGCGCATATATCATCAACCAGGGGACGGTGCTGGCTTCGGGCCGGCCGGACGACATCATCGCCAACGAGTCGGTGCGCCGCGTCTACCTGGGTGAACATTTCCGTATGTAAGGCTTCATGAAACAGTCTTTGCAACTGCGCACGTCGCAGCATCTGGCGTTGACGCCGCAACTGCAGCAGTCCATCCGGCTGCTGCAGCTGTCGACGCTGGAGCTGCACCAGGAACTGGAACAGCTGCTGACCGATAACCCGCTGCTGGAACGTCTCGACGATCCGCTTGATCATTCGCTGCGCCTGCTGGCCGATGGCGCCATCAGCCAGCAGGCGCCGGCCGGCGAAGCGCCGCCGGAAGGCCCGCCGGGCGAGGCCCCGGTCGCCGAAGCCGACAACTATGAAGCACCCGGCGCCGACACCGAAAGCACCACGCCCGACGCCGACATGGACTGGGGCGATTCGGGCCGTAGCAAGAACAACGATGACGAGGAATCGCGCCCGCAGCTGGAAGCGCATCACTGCACGCTGCGCGAGCATTTGATGGAACAGATGCGCGTGACGGTGCTGGAAACGCGTGACCGCGCGCTGGTGGAACTGATCATCGATGCGCTCGACGAGAACGGCTATCTGGAAGAAGCGCTGGAAGAAATCCACGCGCGCCTGCCGGAAGAACTGGAAGTGGAAATCGAGGAATTGCAGACCGCGCTCAAGCTGCTGCAAAGCTTCGATCCGATGGGCGTGGGCGCGCGCAATGCCGCCGAGTGCCTGGCGATCCAGATCCGCCGCCTGCCCGGCGTGCCGCTGGTGACGCGCCGCATGGCGCTGGTCATCGTGGAAAACCACCTGACCTGGTTTGCGCAGCGCGACTTCAACAAGCTCAAGAAAACCCTGCTGTGCGATGACGAGGATTTGCGCGAAGCGCAGGCCGTGATCCGCCAGTGCAATCCGCATCCGGGCGCGGCGTTCGCGTCCGATGTGTCGGACTATGTGGTGCCGGATGTGATCGTGAAAAAATCGCGCAACGGCTGGCAGGTGAGCCTGAACAATGACGTCATGCCGCGCCTGCGCGTGAACGCCATGTACGCCAACCTGCTCAAGCAGGGCAAGGGCGAAAGCGCGATGGGCGCGCAGTTGCAGGAAGCTAAGTGGCTGATCAAGAATATGCGTCAGCGCTTCGACACGATTCTGCGCGTGGCACAGGCGATAGTAGAAAGACAAAAGAACTTTTTCTCGCACGGCGCGGTTGCGATGCGCCCCCTTGTGCTTCGCGAAATTGCTGATACACTGGGACTACACGAGAGCACTATTTCTCGCGTAACAACTCAAAAATATATGCTGACCCCGCATGGCATGTTTGAGTTGAAATATTTCTTTGGTAGCCATGTCGCCACCGAAGCTGGCGGGGAAGCAAGTTCGACGGCGATACGCGCATTGATCGTGCAATTGACAGGAGCAGAAGACCCGAAAAATCCTTTATCCGACAGTAAGATTGCGGACATGCTGGGAGAACAAGGCATGGTGATTGCGCGGCGTACTGTTGCCAAGTATCGCGAAGCCCTCAAAATCCCACCAGTCAGTCTCCGCAAGTCTTTGTAGTGTGTTGGTTCCTGCGCGCCCGGCATCAAGGGGCACCGCACTAACCGTCAGAAGCGACATATCTTTAGGAGTGTGTATGAATCTCACCATCAGTGGACATCATCTCGAAGTGACCGCAGCGATTCGCGAGTACGTGCAGAACAAGCTGGAACGTGTCACCCGCCACTTTGATCAAGTGATTGATATTGCTGTCATCCTGACCGTAGATAACCTTAAAGAGAAAGATAAACGTCAGAAGGCTGAAATCAACCTGCGTATGTCGGGCAAGACCGTCTACGTGGAAAGCCTGTCGCAAGACCTGTACGCCGCCATCGATACCTTGATCGACAAGCTGGACCGCCAGGTCATGAAATACAAAGGTAAAGTCCAATCTTACGGGCACGATGCGATCAAGCATATCCCGGATAGCTACGAACCCGCTGCCGCCGCCCTATAACAACGGCCTCGGCACATTCAACGAAGGGCGCACGAGGGCGCCCTTTTTGAGGATCACATGGTTAAACGTTTAACTTGTAGTTTGCTGCTGCTGGCCGCCAGCGCTACCGCCATTGCAGCCGCTTGCGAAGCGCCGCCGCCGGCCCGCAGCGACATCGACGCCAACAGCTACTACTCGGATGCACATCACTCGGTGATCGATCCGGTGCTGAGGGCACGCAACATCGCCAACACCAAACCAATCGAAGATTTCCTGTCGCAGGTCGCGCGGGATGCGAACGGGCAGGGCGACGCCGCGTGCGCGCTCACGTGGCTATCCAGCTGGGCCGAACAGAAAGCCATGCTGGGCAAGATGTCGAGCGAACAGGCCTACTACGTGCGCAAGTGGACGCTGGGCGGCATGGCCCTGAGCTACGCGCGCGTGCAGCGCCAAGCCACGCCGGCGCAGCGCGCTGCCATTGAAGGCTGGTTCAAGGCGCTGGCCGACGCCACCATCGCGCACTCGGACGCCAAGAAGGGCGGCCGCAACAACCACTACTACTGGGAAGGCCTGGCGGTGACGGCGGTAGGCGGGGTCACCGGCGAGGCGCGCTATCTCGACTGGGGGCGCAAGGTGCTGCAGCATGCGCTGGGCCAGATGGAGGCCGATGGCGCGCTGCCGGCCGAGATGGAGCGGGCCGCGAAGGCGCTGCATTATCAGGTGTATGCGGCCACGCCGCTGGCGCTGATGGCCTCCATCCTCGACGTGCACGATGCGCGCCTGGACACGCTGGTAGCGTTCACCGTGGCTGCTTCGGCCGATCCCTCCGGGATTGCGCGACGCACCGGCTTTGAGCAGGAGCCGGTCGGCAGCCGCGAGGTGACGGTGTTCTACAACCGCCACGAAGGCAAGCCGCCGACGGTCGGCAAGGCGCTGTGGCAACCGCGTCTCGGCGGCGCGCTGGATGTGCCCAATCCGCTCGAGCATCTGAAGTAAAATTGGGGGCATGAGCGAATACATCCACACCAGTGTAAGCAACGGCACCGGCTTGATCGTGCTGGACCGGCCCAAGGCCCTGAACTCCCTGTCTCTCGACATGGTGCGCGCGATTACGCAAGCGTTGCTGGCGTGGCGCGATGACGCCGCAGTCGGCGCCGTGGTGATCCGCAGCAGCAGCGAGAAAGCGTTTTGTGCCGGCGGCGATATCCGTTTCTTCTACGAAGCCGGGCGCGCCACGCCGCAGGGGGGGAGCGCGCTGGTGGAAGATTTCTTCACCGAGGAATATTCGCTAAATCATTTAGTTCATTTCTATCCCAAGCCTTACATCGCGCTGATGGACGGCGTGGTGATGGGTGGCGGCATGGGCGTGGCGCAGGGCGGTATCCGCATCGTCAACGATAAAACCAAGATGGCCATGCCGGAAGTGAACATCGGCCTGTTCCCGGACGTGGGCGGCAGCTACTTCCTGTCGCGCGCGCCGGGTGCGCTGGGCTATTACCTCGGCGTGACCGGTGTGACGATCAACGCCGCCGACGCATTGCACGCCGGCCTGGCCGATCACTACGCGCCACTGGCGGACCGCGCCGCACTCGATGCACTGCTGATCACCACGTCGGGTGCCGACCTGCCACGCGCGCTGTCAGCCTACGCCGCAGCCCACAACGCCGGCGACAGCCAGCTGGCCGCCAACCGCGCCGCCATCGACCGCCACTTCAGCGCCGGCTCCGTGCCCGCCATCGTCGCCTCGCTAAAAACCGACAGCAGCGAGTTCGCTGTCAAAACGCTGGAAGTGATGGCGACGCGCTCGCCGCTGATGATGTGCGTCACCCACGAACTGATCAAACGCGGCGCCGCGCTGGACGTGGCCGGCTGCCTGCGCATGGAACGCGCGCTAGTCCGCCGCAACTTCGAAAACGGCGAAGTCATCGAAGGCGTCCGCGCGCTGGTGATCGACAAGGACAATAACCCGCAGTGGCGGCCTCCCGCTCTGGACGAGGTCACCGGCGACATGGTCCAATTCATGTTCGTGCCAGTCTGGCCCGATTACGCACACCCCCTAAGTCACCTGTACTAAAGATCCCTATGTCAGCTGTTCGACGTGACTGCTAGCACCAATACCGCTTGTGACGAAGCCGAACTGAGCAAGGATCCAAAGATATAGAATTTAATTTATACGAATAAGGAAATACGATGCTTGGAAGGCCAGAACTTAGTGCATACGCCACTCATTTGGGCAAGTATGCGTGGCTCGGTTCTCTTCCCGCGTCAGAGTCTGAAAAGAGCGGACTTGGCTGGCAAGGCGTAGGAACTAACGGGGTGCAAATTTTCGCAAGGCGTGACGGCTTCGTCGTTTTTAACTTCCCGGCTAGTGAACATTACGCAGGCGGTACAGTTCCTAATTCACCACTGATTGATGGTCGGCAGATTCCGTCGCTTTTCTACTTTTGAGGATCTCGGCAGGATCAAAAGGGAAAAATTCTTCAGCCATGATTTAGATCCAATTACCAGACTACATGGCTGGCTTAGTCTTGTGCAGAGCTGCGGGTAGACGTTCCGTTTTCTCCGCCAGATTGTGAATTGTCTCGGCGCGTGCTGCGATGTTATGGGCGATGGCTATGTAATTGGCATCACCTGATGCCAGTGCACTTTCCAAAAACAGTTCGATCACTTCTTTACTATCCAGTGCTTCCGCTGGATCGAACGGAATAAATTCTTCAGCCATGATCTAACCTCCACTTGTTGGCTGCTCGTTCAGCCAGGCGTATGTCTCTCGCTTGCGAACTCTTGTTCCCAGCGCAGAGCAAAACAATGATAGCCATCCCTTGTTGAAGATAGTAGATGCGGTAGCCGGGGCCGGAGTCGATGCGCATCTCGCTAATGCCGTCACCAATTGATTTGCTGTCTCCTGCATCGCCGAGCTGTAATCGTATGATGCGTTCGATGATCGCAGTCTTGGCCTGCCGATCACGCAGCTTGGCCAGCCATTTGCTGAACGTCTTGGTTTGGATGATCTCGATCATCCTACCATCGTAGTTTAGCCGCTACGACGTGTTTTGACAGGAATCGTGCTTACTGCTCGCGGTGGCGCAGGACGACGCGTTCTTTTTCGTTGAAGTAGGCCGCGAGTTTTTCGGCCATGTAGACCGAACGGTGCTGGCCGCCGGTGCAGCCGAGGGCCACCGTCAGGTAGCTGCGGTTGTCGCCCTTGAAGGACGGCAGCCATTTCTCCACGAAGGCGCGGATGTCGTTCAGCATTTCGCCCGCGCTGGCCTGGGCGTCGAGGAATTCGATCACCGGCGCGTCGCGGCCTGTCAGCGGACGCAGGCTCAGGTCGTAGTAGGGATTCGGCAACGCGCGCACGTCGAACACGAAGTCCGCATCCATCGGCACGCCCAGCTTGAAGGCGAACGATTCAAAGAACAAGGTCAGCGGCGCATGTTCGGTCACCACCAGGTCCTTGACCCAGCAGCGCAGCTTGTTGGCGCTCAGCTCCGAGGTATCGATCACGTGGCCCAGCTTTTCAATCGCGGATAGCCGCTCGCGCTCTTCCATGATGCATTCGATCAGGGTGCGGCGCGCCGCCGGATTCTGCCCCGGCCGCAATTCGTGCGAGAGCGGATGGCTGCGCCGTGTTTCCGAAAAACGCGCCACCAGCGAGTGGGTGTTCGCGGTCAGGAACATGACTTTGACGTCGTGGCCCTCGGCCCGCAGACGCTGCACGTCGGCCGGCAGCGACGCCAGTGACTCGGCGCTGCGCGCGTCGACCGCGACGGCCAATGCCTGCAAGCCTTCCTCGGTCAGGGTGGTGACCAGGCTGGAGAGCAGGGCGGGAGGCAGGTTGTCGACGCAGTAGTGGCCTGTGTCTTCAAGCACGTTGAGGGCGACGGATTTGCCGGAACCGGAGATGCCAGTGATGATTACGATGCGCATAATGTCCGATGATACCATCGACCGTTCAATCGCCGCTCATGGCTTGTCTTTGACGTTCCATGAATTCCTGTAGCGTATCGATGCCGCGCAGTTGCAGGATGGTGTTGCGCACGGCAGCTTCCAGCAGCACTGCGATGTTGCGGCCGGCTGCAACCGGGATCACCACTTTGCGGATCGGCAGGCCCAGTACGTCTTCGGTCGGGAACTGGAACGGCAGGCGCTCCACCTCCTCGTCCGCCGCGCCACGGCGCACCAGGTGCACGATCAGTTTCAGGCGCATCTTGCGGCGCACCGCCGTCTCGCCGAAGATGGCCTTGATGTCCAGCAGGCCCAGCCCGCGCACTTCCAGCAAATTCTGCAGCAGCGCCGGGCAGCGGCCCTCGATCATGTTTGGCGCGATGCGCGAAAACTCCACCGCGTCATCCGCCACCAGCCCGTGCGAACGCGAAATCAGCTCCAGGCCCAGCTCGCTCTTGCCAAGGCCGGAATCGCCGGTGATCAGCACGCCGACGCCCAGCACGTCCATGAACACGCCGTGCATGATGATGCGCTGGGCCAGCTTCTTCGACAGGTAGACGCGCAGGAAGTCGATCACCTGCGCGGCCGGCAGCGGGGTCGAGAACAGCGGGATATTTTTCTCGTCGCAGATGGCGAGGATGTCGGGCGGCGTTTCCAGCCCTTGCGCAATGATCAGCGCCGGCGGCCCACCGGCAATCAGCTCGCCGATGACGTGGGCGCGCGTGAGCGACTTCAGGCGCTGGTAGTAGTTGATTTCTTGATGGCCGAACACCTGGATACGGCCGGGGTGGATGGTGTTCAAGTGGCCGACCTGGTCGGCGGCGGAGGCGACGTCGCCGGAAATCAGGCGTTCGCCGCCGGGAAAGCCGGCGAACCAGCCGAGCTGCAAACTTTCGCGATTGTCGTCGTACAGGCGTTGGATCGTCAGCGGAGTTTGCAGCATGGAGCGGTTACCAGGTTAGTTGATCTAACCTTAGTGTAACTCCATCGCTGCTGCTCAGCCAGCAGCTTGCAGACTTGGCTGCCAGTTGGTGATGCGTGCATGCACCGCTTGCGGGTCGGTTTCCGTGCTCAGCGCGATGCGGAAGGCGTCGTCGGAGAACATTTCAGCGATTTCCGACAGGATTTCCAGGTGCTGCTGGGTTACGTGATCCGGAATCAGCAGGAAGAACAGCAGGTTGACCGGCTTGCCATCCGGCGACTCGAACGGAATCGGCTCGGCCAGGCGGACAAACGCGGCCAGCGGCGATTTCAGGCTCTTCATGCCCTTGATGCGGCCGTGCGGCACCGCGACGCCGTGACCGAGGCCGGTCGAACCGAGGCGCTCGCGCGCGAACAGGTTGTCCGAGACGGTGGACCGGGCAATGCCGCAGTTGTTTTCGAAGATCAGGCCAGCTTGCTCGAAAGCGCGCTTTTTACTGGAGACTTCCAGATCCAGCTGCACGTTTTCCAGAGAGAGTATTTTGCTAAGGTTGTTCATAGTACGACGTCAAATGTTGCAACGCACAAGGGTGTCACGCGAGCAGAATTATAGGCTTGTTTCTGTGCCGTGTAACATGAAATCGCTGTGTCCACCGTTGTATTGGCGTTGGCCGGTGCAACAGTAAAAATGCACTCCAGAAAGGAATCGCTATTTCTGCACCGTATTCGTCGAAAACACCGGTATTTGCTTGGGAACCGGGCCGTTTTTCCGTTTTTTTACGCTTTTTTCGGCCGGGCTGGCCATATGACGTGAAAGCTCATGTTAGCTCACATCATACGCCGGTTTTGTGCGCTTTGATTGAAAAAATCAACACAGTTATTGACGTGCGCCACGCAGGTTAGGTGGTTTCTGCGCGGTGCTGAAGTTGCTGCGCCACGGATTGATATCCAGCCCGCCACGGCGGGTGTAGCGCGCGTACACCGCCAGTTGCTGCGGCTGGCACTGGCGCAGGATGTCGACGAAGATGCGCTCGACGCATTGTTCGTGGAATTCGTTGTGCTCGCGGAAACCGATCAGGTATTTGAGCAGGCTTTCCTGGTCGATTTGCGGGCCGCTATAGTGGATTTGCACGCTGGCCCAGTCCGGCTGGCCGGTGACCAGGCAGTTGGATTTCAGCAGGTGCGAGACCAGTTTTTCTTCCACCGGTTCTTCGTCCAGCGCGGCTTTCAGGATGTCTGGCGACGGACTGTAGTTGTCGACTTCGATGTCGAGGCGGTCCAGCAGCAGGCCGTCCAGTTCGCCCATTTCGACCATGCCGAATTCTTCCGGCTGGGTCAGGGTGACGTGGACGCTGCCGCCGGACGCGGCCGACAGGTCTTGCTGCAGCAGGGTTTTCAGCGCGACTACGCTGTCCAGCTTGGTCTGGTTGAACGAGTTCAGGTACAGCTTGAACGACTTCGATTCAATGATGTTGGGCGTATCGGCCGGGAAGGTGATGCGGGCGATCGCCACCTGCGGCTTGCCGCGCTGGTTGAGCCAGGAGATTTCGTAGGCGTTCCAGATATCGACGCCGAAGAAGGGCATGGTGCCCGACAAGCCCAGCTCGTCGCGCTTGCCCTGGCGCGGGATCGGGAACAGCAGTTCCGGCGCGTAATCGGTGCGGTAGGCGGAGGTTTTCCCGAGCGGGGACAGGTCGGCGGTATTGGTCATGGCGATATCGGTATTTCAGGTGTTGCAGGGAAGGACGGCATGGTAACGCAAACCATGCCGCCGCGCCCGGTTTAGCCCAGGAACAGTTTGTAGACGGGATTCAGGCTCTCATCCCAGTAGCGGTAGCCCAGCGTCGCCAGGAATTGCGCGAAGTCGCTCATCTCTTCCGGTGGCACTTGCAGGCCGATTACGATGCGGCCGACGTCGCCGCCCTGGCTGCGGTAATGGCACAGCGAGATGTTCCAGTTCGGCGCCATCGAATCGAGGAAGCGCATCAGCGCGCCCGGACGCTCGGGGAATTCGAAACGGTACAGCAACTCGTTGTCCGCCAGCACGCTCTTGCCACCCACCAGATGGCGCAGGTGGGTCTTGGCCAGTTCGTCGTGGGTCAGGTCCAGCGCCTTGAAGCCGTTCTCCTCGAAGCGGCGCGTCAGCGTGGCCGATTCGCTGCGGTCGGCAATCTGCACGCCGCAGAACACATGCGCATCGTCCTTGTCCGAGATGCGGTAGGTGAACTCGGTGACGTTGCGCGCACCGACCAGCTTGCACAGGCGCTTGAAGCTGCCGCGCTGCTCCGGCAGCGTGACGGCAAACAGCGCCTCGCGCGCCTCGCCCAGCTCGGCGCGTTCAGCCACGAAGCGCAGGCGGTCGAAGTTCATATTGGCGCCGCAGGCGATGGTGATCAGGGTTTCGTTCTTGATCGGATCCTTGGTCAGCGCGGCGCGCTCGATGTAGGCCTTGGCGCCGGCGATGGCCAGCGCACCGGCCGGTTCCAGGATGCTGCGGGTATCGGTGAACACATCCTTGATGGCGGCGCTGATGGCGTCGGTGTCGACAATGATGATGTCGTCGACATATTGCTGCGTCAGGCGGAAGGTTTCCTCGCCCACCAGGCGCACTGCGGTGCCGTCCGAGAACAGGCCGACATCGGTCAGCGTTACCCGTTCGCCGGCCTTGATGCTGCGCGCCATCGCGTCCGAATCGAGGGTCTGCACGCCGATGATCTTGATGTCGGGACGGATCGCCTTGACGTAGGCGGCCACGCCGGAGATCAGGCCGCCGCCGCCGATGGCGACGAAGATGGCGTGGATCGGGCCGGAATGCTGGCGCAGGATTTCCATGCCGATGGTGCCTTGGCCGGCAATCACGTCCGGGTCGTCAAACGGGTGCACGAAGGTCAGCGCCTGTTCCTTTTCCAGCGTCAGCGCGTGGTTGTAGGCGTCGGTGTACGACTCGCCGTGCAGCACCACCTCGACGTCGCCGCCGCCGCGCGCCTTGACGGCGTCGATCTTCACCTGCGGCGTGGTGGTTGGCATGACGATCAGCGCCCGGCAGCCGAGCTTGGCGGCGGACAGGGCCACGCCTTGGGCGTGGTTGCCGGCCGAGGCGCAAATCACGCCGCGCTTGCGTTGCGCTTCGCTCAAGTGGGCCATCTTGTTGTAGGCGCCGCGAATCTTGAAGCTGAACACGCTCTGCATGTCCTCGCGCTTGAAATAAATTCGGTTCTCGTAGCGTTGCGACAGGGTCGGCGCCAGTTCCAGCGGGGTTTCATCAGCCACGTCGTAGACGCGGGCGGTCAGTACTTTCTTCAGATAGTCGGTAGTCATGGTCTGCAAACAAAGTGATTCGGGCGAGTTGCGATGCTAACTGACCGGCTGGTGACCGGGTGGAGCAGGGAGACACAAATCCAGGCGGGTGTGCCGGATCGGGCTGACTCATTATAATGGCTGCTTTCCTCCCGCGCCCAATAACCGATGATCGAATCTGCAATTACCTGGCTGCTGCACCTGATCGCCGCGCCCACGGTAGGCCTGACTTCGGTTTTCATCATTGCTCTGGTATCGGCCACGCTGGTGCCGCTCGGCTCGGAGCCGGCGGTGTTTGCCGTTATCAAGGCCAATCCGGATCTGTTCTGGAGCGCCATTTTCGTCGCCACGCTCGGCAACACCATCGGCGGCGCCATCGACTACTACATCGGCTGGCAGGCCAAGCAGAGCTTTGCCAAGGAGCGCCACAGCCGCTGGTTCCACTGGCTGGAACGCTACGGCGCCAAGACCATGCTGCTGGCCTGGCTGCCCGGCATCGGCGATCCGCTGTGCACGCTGGGCGGCTGGCTGCGCCTGCCGTTCTGGCCCAGCCTGGCCTACATGGCCATCGGCAAGGGCCTTCGCTATCTCACCATGACCTCGCTGCTGTTGTACGTCCCGGACGGAGTGTGGCACCGGATCGGGCAGATGATGGGCTAATTTGGTGCATTTAATCATATTGCCGCATAAGCTTATGCGTAAATTTCATTCAGTCTGCTGGCGATAATTGGCATGAAATTGCTCGGCACTGGGCCGAATTTCGAATTTTTGCAGCGTTTCGTGCTGTGGTAGAGCCCCTCGGCCATCTAAGGCTGTTCCCGCGTGGTGCGCCGCAATAGGCTAGAATGGCCCTCCCGGTGTCTGTCTATCGTCCCTGCATAATGAACGCCCCTGCACAAATTCAAGCTTTGCTGGCGGAAACGCCCCACGGTCCGGAGGCCACGCGCCTGCGGGAAATTCCTTATAACTACACGTCGTTTTCCGATCGCGAGATCGTCATCCGGCTGCTAGGTGAGGAATCGTGGTCGCTGCTGGATGCGCTGCGCGGCGCGCGCCAGACCGGCCGGTCAGCGCGCATGCTGTACGAGGTGCTGGGTGATATCTGGGCCGTGCGTCGCAACCCGTATCTGCAGGACGACCTGCTGGATAACCCGAAGCGCCGCCAGGAGTTGATCAACGCGCTGCATCACCGCCTGTCCGAGGTGGACAAGCGCCGTCTCAGCGTCGACGACGCTGAAAAAGATGAAGCCTCGCGCCAGCGCAGCGCCAATGTGGCCAAGCTGCTGCAAGCGGCCGGCAAGGCGGTGGCCGACTTCGGCGAAGAATTCAAACAGGTGTACGACCTGCGCAAGCGTACCTTCAAGGTACTGGGCCGCTACACCGACAAGCACAACATCTGCTTCGACGGCATGAAGCGTATCTCCCACGTGACCGATGCGACCGACTGGCGCGTCGAGTATCCGTTCGTGGTGCTGACCCCGGACAGCGAAGAGGAAATGGCTGGCCTGGTCAAAGGCTGTATCGAACTGGGGCTGACCATCATCCCGCGCGGCGGCGGCACCGGCTACACCGGCGGCGCGATTCCGCTGACGCCGATGTCGGCCGTCATCAACACGGAAAAGCTGCTCAACATGGGCGCGGTGGAGATGAAGGTGCTGCCAGGCCTGGACAAGGAATACGCCACCATCTACACCGGCGCCGGCGTCATCACGAATAAAGTGTCCGAAGCGGCCGAGAAGGCCGGCTTCGTGTTCGCAGTCGATCCGACCTCGGCCCACGCTTCCTGCATCGGCGGCAATATCGCCATGAACGCGGGCGGCAAGAAGGCCGTGCTGTGGGGCACGGCGCTGGACAACCTGGCCTCGTGGCGCATGGTCGATCCGAACGGCGACTGGCTGGAAGTCACCCGCCTCGACCACAATCTGTCGAAGATCCACGATACGCCGCTGGCGCGCTTCAAGCTGGAATGGACCCATCCGACCGCCAAGGGCGAAGCCAAGGGCGCGCCGTTCAAGACTGAGATCCTCGAGATCGCCGGCCGCGTGTTCCGCAAGGAAGGCCTGGGCAAGGACGTGACCGACAAATTCCTGGCCGGCCTGCCTGGCATCCAGAAAGAGGGCACCGATGGCCTGATCACTTCGGGCCGCTGGATCCTGCACAAGATGCCGAAGTTCACCCGCACCGTCTGCCTGGAGTTCTTCGGCCAGGCGCGCGATGCGATTCCATCGATCGTGGAAATCAAGGATTACCTGGACGGCTTGCCAGCCAAGGGCGCCGAGTTCTCGACCCTGCGCCTCGCCGGCCTGGAGCACCTGGACGAGCGCTACCTGCGCGCGGTCGGCTACGCCACCAAATCGAAACGCGGCGTGCTGCCGAAGATGGCGCTGTTCGGCGACATCGTCGGCGACGATGAAAACGCCGTGGCGCAAGCCGCCTCCGAAGTGGTGCGCATCGCCAATACCCGCGTGGGTGAAGGCTTTGTGGCTGTCAGCCCGGAAACCCGCAAGAAGTTCTGGCTGGACCGCGCCCGTACCGCCGCCATCGCCAAGCACACCAACGCCTTCAAGATCAACGAAGACGTGGTGATCCCGCTGAACCGCATGGGCGAGTACACCGACGGTATCGAGCGCATCAACATCGAACTGTCGATCAAGAACAAGCTGCAACTGGTGCAAGAGCTGCAGGACTTCTTCGCCGCCGGCAATCTGCCGATCGGCAAGAGCGACGATGCCGACGACAGCGTCGGCGATGCCGAAATGCTGGGCGACCGCCAGCAACAAGCTGAAGCGCTGCTGTCGCAAGTGCACGCGCGCTGGACCTACTTGCTGGCCGAGCTGGACAAGCCGCTGGCTTCCATCACCGCCGAACTGGCCGCGCACGGCATGGACCGCTTGCTGCCGGTATTCGAAGAGCGCCTGAAAACCCAGCCGGACGCCACCCTGTTCGACGTGGTGCAGGACCGCACCATCCGCGTGACGTGGAAGCAGGAAATCCGCGCCCAGCTGCGCCAGATCTTCAACGGCGCCGCCTACAAGCTGATCCTCGACGAAGCCACCGCCATTCACAAGCGCGTGCTGCGCGGCCGCGTGTTCGTGGCGCTGCACATGCACGCCGGCGACGGCAACGTGCACACCAACTTGCCGGTCAACTCGGACCACTACGAAATGCTGCAACTGGCCCACCAGGCCGTCGCACGCATCATGAAGCTGGCCCGTTCGCTCAACGGCGTGATCTCGGGCGAGCACGGCATCGGCATCACCAAGCTGGAATTCCTGCACGAAGACGAGATCGGCCCGTTCCGCGATTACAAGATGCGCGTCGATCCGGAAGGCCGCTTTAACAAGGGCAAGCTGCTGAACCTGGACGGCATGGAAGCCGACCTGCGCAATGCCTACACGCCATCGTTCGGCCTGATGGGCCACGAATCGCTGATCATGCAGCAGAGCGATATCGGTGAGATCGCCAACAGCGTCAAGGACTGCCTGCGCTGCGGCAAGTGCAAGCCTGTTTGCTCGACCCATATCCCGCGCGCCAACCTGCTGTATTCGCCGCGCGACAAGATCCTGGCGACCTCGTCGCTGATCGAAGCCTTCCTGTACGAAGAGCAGACCCGTCGCGGCATCTCGATCAAGCACTGGGAAGAATTCGAGGACGTGGCCGATCACTGCACGGTCTGTCATAAATGCGTCACGCCCTGTCCGGTCAACATCGACTTCGGTGACGTGTCGATGAACATGCGCAACCTGCTGCGCAAGATGGACAAGAAGTCCTTCAATCCGGGCAAGGCGGCGGCCATGTTCTACCTGAACGCTACCGACCCGGCCACCATCAACGCCACCCGCGCGGCGATGATCGGTATCGGCTACAAGGCACAGCGTCTCGGTAACGACCTGCTGAAGAAATTCGCCAAGAAGCAAACCAAGGCGCCGCCGCCGACCGTCGGCAAGCCCAAGGTGCGCGAGCAGGTGATCCACTTCATCAACAAGAAGATGCCGGGCAACCTGCCGAAGAAGACCGCGCGCGCGTTGCTGGATATCGAAGACGACAAGGTCATCCCGATCATCCGCAATCCGAAGACCACCAATGCCGATACGGAAGCGGTGTTCTACTTCCCGGGCTGTGGTTCGGAGCGCCTGTTCTCGCAAGTGGGTCTGGCAACGCAGGCCATGCTGTGGGAAGTGGGCGTACAGACCGTGCTGCCGCCGGGTTACCTGTGCTGTGGTTATCCGCAGCGCGGCTCGGGCCAGTACGACGTCGCCGACAAGATGATGACCGACAACCGCGTGCTGTTCCACCGCATGGCGAATACGCTCAACTATCTGGACATCAAGACGGTACTGGTGTCGTGCGGCACGTGCTACGACCAGTTGGCGACCTACGAGTTCGACAAGATCTTCCCGGGCTGCCGCATCATGGATATCCACGAATATCTGAATGAGAAGGGCGTCAAGCTGGAAGGCGTGACCGGTACGCGCTATATGTACCACGAGCCGTGCCACACGCCGATGAAGCTGCAGGAGGCTACCAAGACCGTCAACTCGCTGATCCAGACGCATGACAACGTCAAGATCGAGAAGAACGACCGCTGCTGCGGCGATTCGGGCACGCTGATGGTGGCGCGTCCGGACATCTCGACGCAGGTGCGTTTCCGCAAGGAAGAGGAAGTCATCAAGGGCGCCGACAAGCTGCGCGCCGATGGCTTCGATGGCGAGGTGAAGATCCTGACCAGCTGCCCGGCCTGCCTGGGCGGCGTGTCGCGCTACAGCGAAGATGCCGGCACCACCGCCGATTACATCGTGGTGGAAATCGCCAAGCACCTGCTGGGCGAGAACTGGATGCCGGACTACGTGAAGCGCGCCAACGACGGCGGCATTGAACGCGTGCTGGTGTAAGCATGGCCTGCGATCTGTGCAATCTGCTGGCGGCGCCGGGTGCTGCCTTGGTCTGGGGTGATCACCAGTTGTCGGTGGTCGCCGTGGAGGAGGCCGAGTATCCGGGCTTCACGCGCGTGGTGTGGAATGGCCACGTGAAAGAGATGACCGACCTGCCGGCCGCAGACCGCGTGCGCATCATGGACGTGGTGTGGGCGGTGGAGTCGGCGCAGCGTGAAGTGATGGCGCCGGAAAAAATCAACCTCGCCAGTTTTGGTAATATGACGCCGCACGTGCATTGGCACGTTATCCCGCGTTACCGCGACGATGCGCATTTCCCCAACCCGACCTGGGCTGTGGCACAGCGTTCGTCATCGGTGGAAGTGCTGGCAGCGCGCCGCGCGCTGCTGCCGGCGCTACACGCAGCCATCGTCGAGAAAGTGAAAGCATTATGAGCAGCAAACCTGTCCCTACCGGCCTGACGGTACACAACAAATCCCGCGTGCTGGATATTGAGTTCAACGACGGTGCGTCGTTCTCGATTCCGTTTGAACTGCTGCGCGTGTATTCGCCGTCGGCGGAGGTGATGGGGCATGGTCCGGGGCAGGAAGTGCTGCAGGTAGGTAAGCGCGAAGTGGGCATTGCCGGCATTGAGCCGGTGGGCAACTACGCGGTGCAGCCGACCTTCAGCGACGGCCACAACACCGGCATCTTCACCTGGGAATACCTCTACAAGCTGGGCAGCCAGAAAGATGCCTTGTGGGCGACCTACATGGACCGCCTGCACGCCTCCGGTTTCGAAGGCGATAGTGGCCGCGAAACCGGCGTCTCGCTGACCGGCCCGTCCACGCACCAGCATGGTGGCGGTGGTTGCGGCAGTGGCTGCAAGCACTAATCCGTCACCTGATCCCGCATCACATACAACACCCGCGCACGCGCCCACGGCGATCGCTGCCGCAGCCCGTTGATGCTGAACGTCAGCGGTTTGTTGGCGTCTTGTGGCAGCGGGGCGGTCTTAACTTTTGCATCGAACCATGCGAAACGCGGATCGGCCCCACGCCTTTCTGCATCCGCACGTTCTCGTATAGCTAAGGCGCGAAGCTCGTCCAGCTCCTGCTTGCTTGCGGGATCTATTTCCGGTATCTCGATATCAGGTCAGCAATACTTCGCAATGAAGCAAAGCAGCGCAGGCTATGTGATTTGCTGCCCGCTGTGACCTTGCCTTTAGACCTCCGCCCCCTATCAGAAGTTCCTTGATCCCATCCAGTTTCTCATGTTTCGGATATTTCACTAGGTGCTCGCTGGTTGAGCTGCCAGCGTAGGCGGCTCAGTTGGCGAGGCTTTTAGGCAGATCAATCGTGCTTCACTTTGGCTGCCAGGTCCAGACGCGGCTGGCGATGTTGACGGCTTTGGGGATCAGCTTTTGCTGGTAGAACAGGTCGGCCACGCGCTGCTGGTTGGCGACGATGTCGGGCGTCACCGGCGTGGCGCCGAAGCGGGAGCGCTGCATCCAGGTCGCCACGATGTCGGCTGGCACGCCGGTCTGCTGCGCCAGCAGGGTGCTGACTTCTTTCTGGTGCTCGCGGGCCCACTTGCCGGTTGCGCGCACTTGTTCCAGCAAGGCTGATACCAGTTGTGGCGACTGCTCCGCGAACTTGCGAGACGTCAGGTAGAAACCATTCGCCAGCGGCAGACCGGTGTAGTCGCTCAGCACGCGCACCTGATAGGCCTTCTGCGCCGAAGCGAAGTAGGGATCCCACACGACCCACGCATCAATGCCGCCGCTGACAAACGCCGCCCGCGCATCGGATGGCGATAAATAAATCGGCGTAATGTCGCTGAACTTCAGGCCCGCTTTCTGCAACGCGGACGCCAGCAGGAAGTGCGAACCGGAGCCTTTCTGGAACGCCACCCGCTTGCCCTTCAACTCCGCCGCCGTGCGGATCGGCGAATCCTTCGGTACAAACAGCGCCTCGCTATTCACCGGCGCCGGCTCCGCGCCCACGTACAGCAAATCCACACCACCGGCCTGCGCAAACACTGGCGGCGGCGCCCCGGTGCTGCCGAAATCGATGCTGCCCGCATTGAGCGCTTCCAGCATCTGCGGCCCGGCAGGGAATTCTATCCACTTGAGCTGATGGCCCGGCAGCGACACGCCCTGCGTCTTCATCATGCTCAGCAAGCCGGAGCCTTTCTGAAAACCGATGCGTATCTCGGCCGCCGACGACAGCAGCGGTACCGCGAACAACAGGCAAATCCATTTCTTCATCATCTTCCTTATGCGCTCTCGCGCTCTATCAACTCGCAGGCCAGCAGGTTCAGACGCGAATCCTGTGCTGATGCGGGCAGCACGCCCAGTTGTTCAAGAATCCGCAGCGCGGCGATCTCGCCGATCTCGCGCCCCGGCGGACGGATGGTGGTCAGGCTAGGCAGCAGCAGCGGCGAGAAAGCGTAATCGCCAAAGCCGACGATGGCGCACTGCTGCGGTATCTTCAGCCCCGCGCGCTGACCGGCCAGCAAAGCACCTGCGGCCAGATTGTCGTTGGCGAAGATGATGGCCTCTACCGGCTTGCTGCGCTTCGCCGGCGACAAGGCCAGTGCTTCAATCGCCTGCTTGCCCGCATCGAACGGCGCCTCGGCCGTCGGTGCGTAGATGATCGGCTCAAGGCCATGCTCGCGCATCACTGCTGCATAGCCATCGCTGCGATCAACCGCGCTCAAATCGCCCGCAAGACTGTTCTGCACGAAGGCGATGCGGCGATAGCCTTTGGCGTACAAGTAGCGCGCTGCCTGCTCACCCACCGCATTGTTGGAGTAGCCGACCTGTATCGGCTTGCGTTTGGGCTGATAGTCCCACGTCTCCACCACCGGAATGCCCGCCGTCGACAGCAGCTTTTCGGTGGCCCGATTGTGGAAGCGGCCCACCACCGCCAGCGCTGCCGGCTTCCAGCCGAGGAAGGCGCGCACTGCGGCTTCTTCCTTCGCCGCAGAGAAGTAGCTGGAAGCCAGCAGCAGCTGGTAGCCGTGGCGATTCAGCGTATCGCTGAAAGTCTGGATGGTATTGGCGAAAATCGGCCCGGAGATATTTGGAATCACCATGCCGACCACGCGACCATGCGCGGAGGCGAGGCCACTGGCGGCGAGATTGGGCACGTAGCCCAGTTCTTTCACCGCCGCCGCGATGCGCGCGCTGCGTTCTGCCGCTACGCGCCCCGGCTCGGTGAAGTAGCGCGATACCGTAATCGAGCCGACGCCCGCCAGCCGCGCCACATCGTGGACGGTGGCGCGGCCGGATCCCCGGCGTTTTCGTGGTGCTGCTGGTTCGCTCATCTGCGCATATTCCGAAAAAACATATCGATGATTTTTTTAATTCTTTGACTTCAACCCGGCCCGCCGCGACACTAAAAAAAGGGTACCGGTACCACTGAATTGTAGCGAACGACCTGCTGGACACTAAGTTGGTTCTTCGATGATGAAAGTAGGTTTTCCGTATAAAGGCATGCGGCGCTTGGAGCGCTTTCAAATCAAGGGATCAGGAAATGAAGAGCAATGTGAAATTTTTCGGCGCACTGACCATCGGCGCTTTGCTGGTAAACACCGCGTATGCGGAGGCGGATCCGACGCCGATCAAGGAGCGCGACGACAGCGCTTCCGTGCCGAGCGTGACGGTCAGCGCCACGCGCCGCAACGCTTCGCTGCAATCCGTGCCAGTGGCGGTATCGGTGCTGGATGGCGATGCGCTGACGCAGGCCAACCGCACCAGTATCGACACCATCGTGCAGGAAGTGCCGAGCGTGACCTTCCGCCAGCAAGGCGGGAATAAGGATTCCACCATCTTTGTACGCGGTATCGGTACCATTTCCACCTCGCCGGGTGTGGAGCCGACTGTGTCGACCGTGATCGACGGCGTGGTGTATGCGCGTCCAGGCCAGGCTACGCTGGATCTGCTCGATATTGAGCACATTGAAATCCTGCGCGGCCCGCAAGGTACGCTGTTCGGCAAGAACGCTTCGTCCGGCGTGCTGAATGTGATTGGCCGCAAATCGTCGCAACAGACTACAGGCTTCATCGATGCGGCCTACTACGAAGGCAGCGAGAAGCGCGTACGTACCGGCGTGTCGGGGGCGATCCAGCCGGGCGTAGTGGCGGCATCGGTCACCGGTTTGTATGCAGACTTCAACGGCAACGTCGATAACGTGCATGCTGGCGGCGGCAAGCTGAATGGCTATGACCGCAAGGGCGTACGCGCCCGTATCGATATCACGCCGACCAAGGATCTGGACATTGCGCTGATCGCGGACTACCTGCGCTCGAATGCATCGCCGACTTTCACTGCTTACAAATCGACGGCGGCTGCCTTCAACGCCGGCATCGCGCCGGTGGTGGCAGGGCCGGAAAACCGCCAGGTCAACGCCGACATCCCTGCCGATATCCGTGACAAGAACAAGGGCCTGTCGGCGCAAGTCGATTACCGCTTCAACGGCTACACGCTGACCTCCATCACGGCGGTGCGCGATTGGGATAACACGCAGTACACCAGCACATCGGCTATCGGCAATGCGGCGGAAGCAGCGCGCATCACGGCGGCTTTCCCGGCCACGCGCGATATCGGCACGGTGGACTTCAGCCAGGCCTCGCAAGAGCTGCGTGTCGCATCGCCGAAGGGCGAGTCCGTGGAGTACGTGGCCGGCGCCTACTACCTGCACGGCAAGGATCGCGAAACCTACCAGCGCATCGTCAACAACGGCACGGCCATCAACTCCGGCCGCGCGGACTATGGTGTGAAGAGCGACAGCTATTCGCTGTTCGGCGAAAGCACCTTGAACTTCTCGCCAGTGTGGCGCGCCATCGCCGGTGCGCGCTGGACCAAGGATGACCTGTCCTATGACCACAAGCGCACCTCGACGCAGACGGTAGCCTTCCCCGGTGTACAGCCAGCCGTGCAGAATGCCGGCTCGACCAGCGAGGATGGCTACTCGGGCCGCGTCGGCCTGCAATACGATTTGGCGCGCGACGTGAATACTTACGCCACTTACTCGCGCGGCTACAAGGGCCCGGCCTACAACGTGTTCTTCAATATGCTGAACCGCGACACGCTGGCGCTGAAACCGGAGACCTCGGATTCGTTTGAACTGGGCCTGAAAGCCAGCGCCTTCGACCGCAAGCTGACCGCCAACCTGGCCGTGTTCAGCACCAAGTACGAAAACTATCAGGCCAACTTCTACGACACCGTGGCAGGCGCCGTGGTCACGCGCCTGATTAACGCTGGCGATGTCTCGACCAAGGGCGTGGAATTGGACCTGAACGCGCGTCCGACGCGTGCGTTGACCCTGAGCGCATCGCTGGCCTATACCGACGCCACCATCGACAACTTCAACTGCCCGCCGGCTGCTGCCGCGTCGTGCAACCTGAATGGCAAGCCGTTGCCGTTCTCGCCGAAGTGGAAATCCTTCACCCGCGCCAACTACGCGCTGCCGCTGGAGAATGGCCTGATCGTCGACCTGTCGGCGGACTACAGCTGGCAGGCCAAGACGCAGTACGACTTGTTCCAGTCGGCTGATGCGATCCAGGGCGCGTATGGCGTCATCAATGCTGGCATCGCGCTGTCGTCGCCGGTGGGCGGCTGGCGCGTCGCGCTGGTCGGCAAGAATCTGGCCAATAGATCGTACGCCACCAATCTGGTCACCTCGACCGGCTACGTCACCCGCGCCGTGCCGCGTGACGACGAGCGCTATTTCGGCATCTCCGCACGCAAGGAATTCTGATGGCTAAGCAGTTGAGTATCGCCGCGTTCATGATGCGGTACGGCCACCACGTTGCGGCGTGGCGGCATCCGGAGACGGATTTGCTGTCGAATCCTTTCAAGGTGTTCCGCGAGCAGGTGCGCAGTGCGGAGCGTGCCTGCCTGGACGCGGTGTTCTTTGCCGATAGCGTGGCGCTGACTGGCGCGCCGTCGCTGGAGCCTTTGACGCTGTTGTCTGCGCTGGCCGCATCGACCGAGCGAATCGGCTTAATCGGCACCGCCACCACCACCTACAACGAGCCATACACGGTGGCGCGCCAGTTTGCGTCGCTGGATTTGCTGTCGGATGGGCGGGCAGGGTGGAATCTGGTCACGTCGGACAATGCTGCGGAAGCGGCCAACTTCGGCCGCGACCAGCACGTGGCGCATGCCGACCGCTATGCGCGGGCGCGCGAATTTCATCAAGTTGTCACAGGACTGTGGAATAGTTGGGACCCCGATGCGCTGCAGGTCGACAAGGCGGGCACGCTGCCGTATGACCCGGCCAAGCTGCGCAAGCTGAATCATCGCGGCGAGCATTTCGCGGTTGCAGGTCCGCTGAACGTGGCGCGCAGTCCGCAGGGGCGGCCGGTGGTGGTGCAGGCTGGCGGTTCGGAGGTGGGCCGCGATCTGGCGGCGGGAACGGCGGAGGTGGTGTTCACCGCGCAGCCAACGCTGGCCAAGGCGCAGGCCTTCTACGGCGATATCAAGCGGCGCGTGGTGGAGAAGGGGCGCTCGCCGGATTCGGTGAAGGTGATGCCGGGATTGTTCGCGGTGGTCGGCCGCACGCAGGAGGAGGCGGACCGGAAGTTCGCTGAGCTGCAAGCGTTGATCGAGCCGAAGGCCGGTCTGGCGCTGCTGGGCCGGATGATCGGCAATTTCGATTTGTCGGCCTATCCCCTTGACGGTCCTTTGCCGGAGCTGCCGGAGACGCAGGATGGCCAGCGCAGTCGCCAGCAGTTGCTGACCGATCTGGCGCAGGGCGAGAATTTGACGATCCGCGAGCTGTACGAGCGCATCGCCGGTGGACGCGGCCACTTCACGGAGGTCGGAACGGCGGAGAAGGTAGCGGATCAGATGCAGGAATGGTTCGAGCAGGGCGCGGCGGATGGATTCAATTTCATGTCGCCGGCGCTGCCGGGCGGTTTGGATGATTTCCTCACGCTGGTGATTCCTGAATTGCAGCGGCGCGGTTTGTTCCGCAAGGCGTATGAAGGGAGCACCTTGCGCGAGCACTTGGGCTTATAGGAGAAGGCATGTTTGGCAGGATGTTGGTGTTGGCTGCGGCGTTGACCGTGGCGCAGGTTGGGGGCGCGCAGGAATATTTTGGCGATGCGCGTCCGGATGCGCCGGAGCTTGCAGCGCGCGGCTCGCTGCCGGTCGGCGTGCGCACGCTGGTGGTGGAGCACAAGGACCAGCTGGATATCCTGCACGCCAGCGCCGGGCAGCCGGACCCGCGCTACACGCGCAAGCTGGTGCTGGAGGTGTGGTATCCGGCGCAACTGGCGGCGGGCCAAAAGGAACATACTGTTTATACCGATGTCCTGGGCTCCGGCCCGAATGATCCCAAGCGCCCGAACACGCCGTTCCAGTTCAATGGCCGTGCTGCTCGCGATGCAGCACCAGCAGCACCAGCAGCACCAGCGGCACCAGCGGCACCAGTGGCGGCGCAGGGCGCACGCTACCCGCTGGTCATCGTCTCCCACGGCTATCCCGGCTCGCGGCTGCAAATGTCCTACTTGACCGAGAACCTCGCGTCGAAGGGCTACGTAGTGGTCGCCGTCGACCATCCGGAATCCACGCGTGCCGACAAGGCGGGCTTCCCGAGCACACTGCTGAACCGTCGCCTTGACGACTTGTTCGTGTTGGACACCGTGGCCGCGTGGGCCCAACCGGGCAGCGGTAGCTTCCTCGCCGGCGCGGTCGATGCGGACAACACCGCGCTGGTCGGCTATTCGATGGGCGGCTACGGCGCGCTGAACACGGTGGGCGCCGGCATCAGCGCGGCGGCAGCGGCGTTTGTCCCCGGCGGCAAGCTGACCGTCAACCAGCAGGGCAACCCGCAGTACGAGGCGCAGCGCGACCAACGCATCAAGGCGGTGGTGGCCTTCGCCCCGTGGGGCGGCGAACAGAAGGTCTGGGACGCGGCCGGCCTGGCCGGCGTGCGCACGCCTACCCTGTTCATCACCGGCGACCAGGACGACGTCGCCGGCTACAAAGACGGTGTGCTCAAGCTGTTCCAGCAGGCCGTCAACGCCGACCGCTACCTGCTGACCTACGTCGGCGGCCGCCACAATTCCGCGCCGAATCCGCCGTCCCCGGCCCACTGGAGCAACCCGGACGACTTCCAGTCCTATTCCGAACCGGTCTGGGACAGCCGCCGTATCAACAACATCAACCAGCACTTCGTGACTGCCTTCCTCGGCATCCACCTGAAAGCCGCGCCATTGCAAGCTTATCTGGATGGCAACTGGAAGGGTTTTCCCCAGCGCGCCCAGCTGGGGCTGGTGTGGCAGCACCTTAAGCCGCAATAAAAAGTGGGTCTTGTATAATGCTGGCAAATTAACAGGCCTGCATATCATGACCAACACCACTCACTTCGGTTACAAGACTGTCGCGGAAGAAGATAAAGTCCGCGAGGTTGCCAAGGTTTTCCACTCCGTCGCCGCCAAGTACGACATCATGAACGACGTCATGTCGGCTGGCCTGCACCGTTTGTGGAAGACCTTCACCATCGCCAACGCGGCCGTGCGTCCGGGCTTCAAGTGCCTCGACATCGCCGGCGGTACGGGCGACCTGGCCAAGGTGTTCGCCAAGCAGGCCGGCCCGACCGGAGAAGTCTGGCTGACCGACATCAACGAATCCATGCTGCGCGTGGGGCGTGATCGCCTCTTGAATCGCGGCCTGCTGACCCCCACCTTGTTGTGTGATGCGGAAAAACTGCCTTTCCCGGACAATTACTTCGACCGCGTCAGCGTGGCCTTCGGCCTGCGCAACATGACCCACAAGGATCAGGCGCTGAAGGAAATGCGCCGGGTGCTGAAGCCGGGCGGCAAGCTGCTGGTGCTGGAATTCTCGAAAGTGGCGGCGCCGCTGCAAAAGCCGTATGACATTTATTCGTTCAAGATTTTGCCGTGGATGGGCGAGAAGATCGCCAACGACGCCGAGAGCTACCGCTATCTGGCCGAATCGATCCGCATGCACCCGGACCAGGAAACGCTGAAAACCATGATGGAAGAGGCGGGCCTGGAACGGGTCACGTACTACAACCTGACGGCAGGTGTGGCCGCTTTGCACACTGGTATCAAAATGTGATGACTGGAATGACCATGAACCTGAAGAAAATCCTCGTTGGTGCTGTAATCGCGGTATCCGCCATGTCCATGCTGACGGAAGCGATCGCGCGTCCCGCCGGCGGTGGCCGTTCGATAGGCCGTCAGTCGCAAAACGTCAGCCGCATGCCGGCCCAGCCAGCGCCGCAACCGGCGCCACGCCAGGCCGCGCCTGCACCGGCGCCTGCGCAGATGCCTCCTGCGGCCGCGCCGAAAAAGCCGAGCATGTGGAAGGGCATCCTGGGCGGCGCGCTGCTGGGCCTGGGCCTGGGCGCGTTGTTCTCGCACTTCGGCATGGGCGGCGCGCTGGCTAGCGCGTTGGGCTCGATCCTGATGCTGGTGCTGCTGGCCGGTGTGGTGTTCTTCATCATTCGCCTGATCCGTGGCAAGTCGCAGCCTGCGGCGCAGCCGGCTGGTTTCAGCGGCAACCAGAATGTGTATGCGATGCCGCAGCAAGGCGGTGTGGCGACGCCGGAAATCGGCTCGGGTCTGCAGCCTGCGCCGGTCGCTGCTGTCGCTGCGCCGGTGCAGCACAACCAGTGGGGCGTGCCGGGCGACTTCGACCAGGCCAGCTTCCTGCGCGTGGCCAAGAGTAACTTCATCCGCCTGCAGGCGGCCTGGGACAAGGGCGATGTGGCCGATATCCGCGAATTCACCACGCCGGAAGTGTTTGCCGAAATGAAGATGCAGATCACCGAGCGCACCGTGGCCGACTACACCGACGTGGTCAGCATCGACGCCGAACTGCTGGGTATTGAAACCAGCGACAGCGATTACCTGGCGAGCGTGAAGTTCACCGGCATGATCAAGCCGGCACCGGACGCGCTGGCCGAGCCGTTCCACGAAGTGTGGAATCTGGTCAAACCGGTCAACGGTTCCAGTGGCTGGCTGCTGGCAGGTATCCAGCAACTGGCGTAATCAGGCAAATCCAGCAAAGCTGGTAAGATCAAGGCCGCCCGTCATCGGGCGGTTTTGTTTTGAACGACGGGAATATGATTTCATTCAATCCAGGCAGTTTTTCTGCGGCGCCGGCCAGCGCCGCCATCAATCACTTGCTGGCGCAGGAGCCGTGGGCGCGCCAGGAGTTGCAGCGCCACGCCGGCAAGATCGCCTGCATCGACGCCGGCTCGGCCGCGCTGCGCCTGCGCGTCACCGCCGATGGCTATCTGGAAGCCGCGCCGGCCGATGAGCCGGCCCGCGTCACCATCCGCGTCAAACTGTCGGACCTGCCGCTGATCGCGCAAAACCGCGAGCGCGCCTTTTCCTATGTGCAAATCGAGGGCGACGCCGAATTCGCCAACGCCATTTCCAACCTCAGCAAAACCCTGCGCTGGGAAGCCGAGCATGATCTGGAAAAAGTGATCGGCCCGATCGCCGCCGTGCGCGCCGTCTCCGGCGCCAGGGCCGCTTTCGAGGCGGTCAAGGCCGGCCACCAGAAACTGGCCGAGAATGTGGCCGAATTCCTGCTCGAAGAAAAACAGGTGCTGGTGCGGCCTGAAACCGTACAAACTTACTCGTCCGACGTGACCCGTCTGCGCGACGACGTCGAGCGCGCTGCCAAGCGGCTGGCGAAGCTGGAACAAAAACTGGGATCCCAATAATGCTGAAATTCTTGCGCCTGCTGAAAATCCTGCGGGTCTCGGTACGCTACGGCCTCGACGAAATTGCCATCTCCGGTTTGAAGAAACCGCGTATCGCCAAGCTGATCGACACGGTATTTTTCTGGCGCGACATTTCTGCGCCGCGCGGCGAACGCCTGCGCATGGCGCTGGAAGAGCTCGGTCCGATCTTCGTCAAGTTCGGCCAGGTGCTGTCGACCCGTAGCGACCTGATTCCGGCCGATCTGGTGATCGAACTGGCGCGCCTGCAGGACCGCGTGCCGCCGTTCGACTCCGACCTGGCCATCGCGCAGATCCGCAAATCGCTGGGCGCGCACCCGGATGAGCTGTTCGCCACCTTCGAGCGCACGCCGGTGGCCTCGGCCTCGATCGCGCAGGTGCACTTCGCCACGCTGCGCGACGGCCGCCAGGTGGCGGTCAAGGTGCTGCGTCCGGGCATGAAGAAATCCATCGACGACGACGTCGCGCTGATGCACGTCGCCGCCGAGTGGATCGGCAACCTGTGGGCTGACAGCAAGCGCCTCAAGCCGAAAGAGGTGGTGGCCGAGTTCGACAAATACCTGCACGACGAGCTGGATCTGATGCGCGAGGCCGCCAACGCCAGCCAGCTGCGCCGCAACTTCGCCGATTCGCACCTGCTGCTGGTGCCGGAAATGCACTGGGACTATTGCTCGCCCAGCGTAATCGTGATGGAGCGCATGCACGGCATTCCGGTGTCGCAGATCGACCGCCTGGAGCAGGCCGGCGTGGACTTGAAAAAGCTGTCCAGCGACGGCGTGGAAATTTTCTTCACGCAGGTATTCCGCGACGGCTTCTTCCATGCGGATATGCATCCGGGGAACATCCTGGTGTCGATCGAACCGGAAACGTTTGGCCGCTACATCGCGCTCGACTTCGGCATCGTCGGCACGCTCAACGATTTCGACAAGGATTACCTGTCGCAGAACTTCCTGGCCTTCTTCCGCCGCGACTACAAGCGCGTGGCCGAGGCCCACATCGAGTCCGGCTGGGCGCCGAAGGAAACCCGCGTCGACGAACTGGAATCGGCGGTGCGCGCCTGCTGCGAGCCGATCTTCGACCGTCCGCTGAAAGACATCTCGTTCGGCCAGATCCTGCTGCGTCTGTTCCAGACCTCGCGCCGCTTCAACGTCGAAGTGCAGCCGCAGCTGGTGCTGCTGCAAAAGACCCTGCTCAACATCGAAGGCCTGGGCCGCCAGCTCGATCCCGACCTCGACTTGTGGAAGACCGCCAAGCCGTATCTGGAAAACTGGATGGCCGAGCAGGTCGGCGTGAAAGGCTTCATGCAGCGGCTGAAGGCCGAGGCGCCGCGTTACGCCCACCTGTTCCCGCAACTGCCGCGCCTGGTGCATCAGGCGCTGGAGCGTCACGCTGAAAAGCCAAATGACAACACGGAACTGATCAAAGTACTGATCAACGAACAGCAGCGCACCAATCGCCTGCTGAGTTTGGTGATCTATGGTGCCGGCGCGTTTGCGCTGGGCGTGGCCGGCTTCCAGCTCTATTTGCGCTTGCACCCGTGACCGATTTCCAGCAGCGCGACCCGAGTTCGCCGGCGTTCTGGGACGAGCGCTTCGAGCGCAACTTCACGCCGTGGGACAAGGGCGGCGTGCCGCAAGCCTTGCGCGACTTTGCCGCCGCCAGCGCGCCGCTGGTGACGCTGATCCCCGGCTGCGGCTCGGCCTACGAACTGGCCTTCCTGGCCGAACAGGGCTGGGACGCCACCGCCATCGATTTCGCGCCGGCCGCCGTGGCGCAAGGCAAGGCGGCCGCCGGCCCGCATGCGGCGCGCGTGGTGGAGGCGGATTTCTTCCAGTGGCAGCCGGCCACGCCGCTGCAGCTGATCTACGAGCGGGCGTTTTTGTGCGCCATGCCGCGCGCCATGTGGGCGCAGGTGGCGGCGCGCTGGGCGCAGCTGCTGGCGCCGGGGGCGCTGCTGGCAGGCTATTTCTTCTTTGACGATGCGCCCAAGGGCCCGCCGTTCGGCATCAACCGCGCGCAGCTGGACCAACTGCTGCACGCGCACTTCACCTGCATCGCCGATGAAGCCGTCAGCGACTCGATTCCGGTGTTTGCCGGCAAGGAGCGCTGGATGGTGTGGCGCCGTTCATAGCGTCGAGTCCGGACGCTGGATCGGTTCCGGCACGATGGCTTCGTCGTTGCGGCCATAGGGCGCAAACAAGAGCAGCAGCAAGCCGCAGGCGAGCATGGCCAGGGCCGATGGTTCCGGCACCGCGCTGGTCACCTGGGGCGTGGCGGCAGCGTTGGCTGGTTGCCCGGGCGGCGGCAACTGGGCGGCATCCTCGGCTGCTGGGATGGCCGGCTCCGCCGGCAAGGTGATATCCGCCAGTGGCCGTTCAGGCAGCGTGACCGGGCCGCGCCGGTCGGCGTCGAGATAATCGTGGGCCCGCATGGCCGAGGCCGGACCGGCGCTCAGCACAGCGGACAGCAGAGTAAGGGCAGCAAGCCGTTTCATGGCATCCCCGCAGCGTGGCCGTTAATCGCAATAGGTGGGCAACTCGTGGCGTTTGATGCGCGGTCGGTGTTTGTAGGCTTGTAAGCCCACCACCACGGCCATACACAACAAAATGGCGCGGCGGTGCAACGGTTCGTCGGGCGATTGGGGGACAAGTTTGCTGGTGGCGGCGAAAGCCGGCGCGGCGAGGCAAGCGGTCAAGAGCCCTGCGGTCAGGTATTTTTTCATGGAATTCCCTAAGAATCAAAGAGTTGGAGCGTCGTCGGTCGCGGACGGCAAACGAGGCGGCGATTCAGGGATTGGGAAATCTTCGCTTGTTGGATGGTATTAAATCATGCCTTCTTACAATATGCGAATAGATTTTTGCTATGAAATCGATTACCGGAAGAGCCGTGTCCACAGGAAACAGTCAGGTGGCTGGCAAAAGGCTTTATAATTCAGGGTTTTGATGATTTTTGCGGAGTAAGTAATGCCGATCTACGCGTACCGCTGCGAGGCCTGCGGTTTTGCCAAGGACGTCTTGCAGAAGATGTCCGACCCGCAGCTGACTGTCTGCCCGCAGTGCGGCAAGGAGTCGTTCAAGAAACAAGTGACTGCCGCCGGTTTCCAGCTGAAAGGCTCAGGCTGGTATGTGACCGATTTCCGTGGCGGCACGCCGCCGGCCACCGGCACGGCCACCGGCCCGGCCAAGACCGAAACCGCTGCGCCTGCCCCGACGCCGACGCCATCGGGCGGCGGCAGCGACAACTGAAGAAGCGATTCATTCACCACGAAGGAAGTCGATGCGTAAATACTTCATTACCGGTTTGCTGATCCTGGTGCCGCTGGCGATTACCGCCTGGGTGCTGAACCTGGTGATCAGCACGATGGACCAGTCGCTGCTGTTCGTGCCGGAGCGCTGGCAGCCGCGCACCCTGATCGGTTTTGACATCCCCGGCCTGGGCACCTTGCTGACCGTGGTCATCGTGTTCCTGACCGGCTTGCTGACCAATAACCTGGTCGGCAATTACGTGGTCAAGCTGTGGGAAAAACTGCTGACCCGGATTCCGGTGGTCAGCTCGCTGTATTCGAGCGTCAAGCAGGTGTCGGATACGCTGTTCTCGTCGTCCGGCAATGCCTTCCGCAAAGCGGTGCTGATTCCGTATCCGCACCAGAATTCGTGGACCATCGCCTTCCTGACCGGCACGCCGGGCGGGGATGTGAAGAATCACCTGGTCGGTGACTATGTCAGCGTGTACATCCCGACCACGCCGAATCCGACCTCGGGCTTTTTCCTGATGATGGCGAAAAAGGATGTGGTCGAGCTCGACATGTCGGTCGATGCGGCCCTGAAATACATTGTTTCGATGGGTGTGGTGGCGCCGGAAGAAGCGCCCAAAGCCATTGAAATCGCAAGCAAATAAGATTAACTGAGTAACTTAACCTGAACCGAGAAATAAACATGTCCTCAATGCGTACTCACTACTGCGGCCTCACCACTGAAGCGCTGCTTGGCCAAACCGTCAGCCTGTGCGGCTGGGTACATCGTCGCCGCGATCACGGCGGCGTGATCTTCATCGACCTGCGCGACCGCGAAGGCCTGGTGCAAGTGGTGTGCAATCCGGAACAGGCTGAAGTCTTCAAGGCCGCCGAAGCCGTGCGCAACGAGTTCTGCCTGCGCGTGACCGGTGTGGTCAAGGACCGCCTGGCCGGCACCGTCAACGCCAACCTGAAGTCGGGCAAGATCGAAGTGATCTGCTCGGAGCTGGAAGTGCTGAACGCCTCGGTGGCCGTGCCGTTCCAGCTGGACGACGACAACCTGTCGGAAACCACCCGCCTGACCCACCGCGTGCTGGACCTGCGTCGTCCACAGATGCAGAACAATCTGCGCCTGCGCTACAAGGTCACGATGGAAGTGCGTAAGTATCTGGACGAACTGGGCTTCATCGACATCGAAACCCCGATGCTGACCAAGTCGACCCCGGAAGGCGCACGCGACTACCTGGTGCCGTCGCGTGTGAACGCCGGTAACTTCTTCGCGCTGCCGCAATCGCCGCAGCTGTTCAAGCAACTGCTGATGGTGGCCAACTTCGACCGCTACTACCAGATCACCAAGTGCTTCCGCGACGAAGACCTGCGCGCCGACCGCCAGCCGGAATTCACCCAGATCGACTGCGAAACCTCGTTCCTGAACGAACAGGAAATCCGCGATCTGTTCGAAGACATGATCCGCAAGACCTTCAAGAACACGATGGATGTCGACCTGCCTAACCCGTTCCCGGTGATGGACTTCGCCGAAGCGATGGGCAGCTACGGTTCGGACAAGCCGGACATGCGCGTGAAACTGAAGTTCACCGAACTGACCGAGGTCATGAAAGACGTCGACTTCAAGGTGTTCTCGGGCGCCGCCAACATGCCTAACGGCCGTGTGGTGGGCCTGCGCGTACCGAAAGGCGCCGACATGCCGCGTTCGGAAATCGACGCCTACACCCAGTTCGTCGCCATCTACGGCGCCAAGGGCCTGGCGTACATCAAGGTCAACGAGAAAGCCAAGGGCCGTGACGGCCTGCAGTCGCCGATCGTCAAGAACCTGCACGACGCCGCGCTGGCCAAGGTGCTGGAACTGACCGGCGCCGAAGACGGCGACCTGATCTTCTTCGGCGCGGACAAAGCCAAGGTGGTGAACGACGCCATCGGCGCGCTGCGCGTGAAGATCGGCCACTCGGAATTCGGCAAGGCCGCCGGCCTGTTCGACGACGTCTGGGCGCCGCTGTGGGTGATCGACTTCCCGATGTTCGAATACGACGAAGAGTCGGATCGCTGGACCGCGACCCACCACCCGTTCACCGCGCCGAAAGACGGCCACGAAGACTGGCTGGAAACCAATCCGGGCGCCTGCATCGCCAAGGCCTACGACATGGTGCTGAACGGCTGGGAACTGGGCGGCGGTTCGATCCGTATCCACCGCGAAGAAGTGCAGTCGAAAGTGTTCCGCGCGTTGAAGATCGACGCCGACGAAGCGCGCCTGAAGTTCGGCTTCCTGCTGGACGCGCTGCAATACGGCGCGCCACCGCACGGCGGCCTGGCATTCGGCCTGGACCGTATCGTGACCCTGATGACCAAGTCCGATTCGATCCGCGACGTGATCGCCTTCCCGAAAACCCAGCGCGCGCAGGATCTGCTGACCCACGCGCCGTCGGAAGTGGACGAGAAGCAGCTGAAAGAACTGCACATCCGTCTGCGTGCTGCCGAGCCGAAAGTGGCTGGCTAATCTGTTTTGCTAAGAAAGGGCGCTGCGGCGCCTTTTCTTTTGCCTGTCTATGAAGCCTTACAAGATTCCTGTATCGGTGCTGGTGGTGATCCACACCGCCGACCTGCAAGTGCTGCTGATCGAGCGAGCCGACAAGCCGGGCTTCTGGCAATCGGTGACCGGCTCGCTGGATGCGCTGGACGAACCGTTGCTGGCCACCGCCGCGCGCGAGCTGTTCGAAGAAACCGGCATCGTCGCCGATGGCGAGCGTATCGTGCTGCGTGATTGGCATCTATCGAATGTCTACGCCATCTATCCGGTCTGGCGCCACCGCTACGCGCCGGGCGTGACCGAAAATACCGAGCACGTCTTCAGCGTCGAAGTCCCGCGCGACATCGCCATCACCCTGAGCCCGCGCGAACACATCAACCATATCTGGCTGCCCTGGCTGGAGGCGGCCGACCAATGCTTCTCGCCCTCGAACGCCGAAGCCATCCTGCAATTGCCGGCACAAGTTACAGGTATTTGATGGATCGATAGTTATTTTTCTGGTAAGGTTGTGATTTCCCGATCACATCATCTTTTGCCAGAAAGTACGCATGCCCACACCCACCACCTCCAGCCCGATTTATTCCTTCGGCCTGACCGGCAGCCAAGTCTACGACGCCCTGTTGGCGGGCATGAAATGGGGCGGCAAGGTTGGTGCCGGCGTGACGCTCACCTACAGCTTCCCGTGGGCGGACGGCAGTGATGCCGTGTTCGGCGGTCCCAACGGGACCTATTCGAAGCTCAATGAACAGAACGCGAGCGCGCATTTTGCGTTGAACCCGACGCAGCAGGATGCGGTGCGCGGCGCGTTCCAGGCGTGGGCCAACGTGGCCAACATCAAGACGGTGGAAGTGGCGGACGGCGCCAGCTCGGTGGGCGATATCCGCGTCGCCTGGACCTCGGCCACCGACACCACCAGCACCGGCGAGAATTCCTGGGGCTGGGCTTACTACCCAAGCGGCAGCTACCCGGACGGCGGCGATATCTGGATCAGCAATTCCTCCTCGGCCGCGACCGACACCGACTGGGCGCCGGGCTCGTACAACTATATGTCGCTGATCCACGAGCTGGGCCATGCGCTGGGCTTGCAGCATCCGTTCGAGGGCAAAGTCAAACTGGATGCGGCTTACGACAACGGCCTGTACACGGTGATGGCCTACGATGACCCTCCCAATGCCCTGTACGTCGACGTTACCGTGCAAGGCAACTCCGCCAGCTGGGCTTCGCGCAAGATCCAGCCGGACACGCCGATGGTGTACGACATCGCGGTGATGCAATACCTGTACGGCGCCAATATGAGCTACCACACCGGCGACGATACCTACACCTTCGATCCTGCCACGCCGTTCTTCCGCACCATCTGGGACGCCGGCGGCAACGATACCATCTCGGTGGCCAACTTCACCGAGGGCTGCGACATCGATTTGCGGGATGGGCACTATTCCTCGATCGTCATTCCGTCCGATAGCACCGACGGCTACATTTGGCAAAAGGCGCCGCCCACCGCGACCTATGACGGCACCAACAATCTCGCCATCGCCTTTGACGTGGTGATTGAAAACGCCATCGGCGGCAAGGGCGATGACGTCCTGTGGGGCAACGGCGGCAACAACCATCTGCAGGGCAATGGCGGCGTCAATGTGCTGAACGGCGGCGACGGCATCGACAGCGCCATCTACACCGGCAAGTACAGCGACTACCTGTACACCTCGCACGGCGACTTCTTCACGCTGATCGCCCGCGACCTTAGTGATGACCAGGCCGACGCGGTGTCGAATATGGAGCGCATGGTGTTCAAGGACGTGACCGTGGCGCTGAATCTCAACGGCTTGGCCGAGGATGCGCTGACGGCGCAATACACGGCGCTGGCGCAGAAGTTCTACGTCGGCTATTTCGGCCGCCCGGCCGATCCGAACGGGCTGGCCAATATGGTGGCCCAGCTCAAGGCCGCCGGCGCGCCCACCACCGCCGACGGCATCGTGCTGGCTTACCAGACCAATGCCGGCATCAAGCAGCTGGTCGACAGTTTTGGTGCGAGCGCCGAGTCGGCCGCGTTGTATCATGGCGGTAATGAAGACTTCGTAACGGCGATTTATGCGCACCTGCTGGGCCGCGCACCGGACCAGGAAGGGCTGCACTACTGGGCCGGCGCGCTCGACGGCGGCGGCCTGGCGCGCGGCCTGGCCGCGCTGAGCATCATGGCCGGTGCGGAAAGCAACACCACCACGCAAGGCTTGAAGGATGGCTTGCTGGTCGCTAACCGCATCACGGTGGCCGAGAACTTCACGGCCGCGCTGAACCAGCCGGCACTGGTGGCCAAGTATGCGGGCGAGGCGGCCGCCGGCGCGGCGCGCGTGCTGCTGGATAACGTCGACCAGGATACGGTGGTGTTCAACTATGAAAGCAATGTGCTCGATACGATAGGCCGCTTGCCGGCGCAACTGGTCGGCGTGCAGTCCATCCTGCATGACGGCCTGACGACGTGAACAGAATCATGAATTGAGGAGAATGCCATGCCCAGCCCCAGCACCACCGGCCAAGCCAGCGATGTCAGCAACAGTGGTCAAATCAGCATCGACGCCCTGATCGCCGGCCCCAAGTGGGGCGGCGGGGCCGGCAGCGGCGCCACCATCACCTATAGCTTCCCGTGGACCAACGGCAGCAGCGCCGTATACACCGGTCCCGGCGGCGTCTACTCCGACCTCGATGAAGCCAATGCGACCGAGCACTACGGCCTGGACGCGGTCCAGCAGGCCGCTGCGACCAAGGCGCTGCAAGCCTGGGCCAGTGTCGCCAATATCACGCCGCAGCTGGTGGCGGACACCGCCACCTCGGTGGGCGATATCCGGCTGGCCTTCACCTCGGCCTCCACCACCGTCAGCGACGGCGGCGCGGCGTGGGGCTGGGCCTCGTTCCCGGACGCCTTCTACCCGTCCGGCGGCGATGTCTGGATCAGCAGCGACATCACCGATACCGACTGGGCTAGCGGCTCCTACAATTACATGTCGCTGATCCACGAGCTCGGTCATGCGCTGGGCCTCAAGCACCCATTCGAGGACGGCGACCTTGACCCGGTGCATTCCAACCGCCAGTACTCCATCATGGCCTACGAGGATGCGCCGCACAGCCGGTATGTCGACATCACCGAAACCGCGCGCGGCTATGCCTGGGAGTCTTACTACATCGTGCCCGACACGCCGATGGTGTACGACATCGCCGCCATCCAGTATCTGTACGGCGCCAACACCAGCTACAACACCGGCAACAACACTTATACCTTCGATCCGGCCACGCCGTTCCTGCGCACCATCTGGGATGCGGGCGGCAACGACACCATCTCGGTGTCCAACTTCAGCAACGGCTGCGTGATCGACCTGACGCCGGGTCACTATTCGTCCATCACCATCCCGTCCGATGTGCGCACTGATATCGACTGGGGCTCGACGCCGCCGCCGACCGGCACTTATGACGGCACTAATAACCTGGGCATCGCTTTCGGTGCGCTGATTGAAAATGCCATCGGCGGCAGCGGCAACGACACGCTGATCGGCAACAGCGTGGCCAACCATTTGCAGGGCAACGGCGGCAGCAATAGCCTCGATGGCGGCAGTGGCATTGATACCGCAGTCTACAGCGGCAACTACAGCGCCTACACGCTGGCCGCCGCCGGCAGCGGCTACAGCGTCGTGTTGCGCAGCGATGCCAGCCAGAAGGACGCCCTGGCCAACATCGAGCGCCTGAGCTTTGCCGACGGCACGATGGCGCTCAACGCCGCCAGCCTGGCCGAAGACGCGAGCCAGGCCAGGTACGTGGAGCTGGTGCAGAAGTTCTACGTGGCCTACTTCGGCCGCCCGGCCGACGCCAACGGACTGACCAATATGGTGGCGCAGTTCATCGCCGCCGGTGCGCCGACCACCGCCGACGGCATCGTGCTGGCCTACCAGAACAATGCCGCGGTCAAGGCGCTGGTCGACAGCTTTGGCGTCAGCGCCGAGTCGGCGGCGCTGTACCACGGCAGCAACGATGACTTCGTGACGGCGATCTACGCCCACCTGCTGGGCCGCACGCCGGACCAGGAAGGGCTGGACTACTGGTCCGGCGAACTGGACGGGGGTGGCGTGGTGCGCGGCATGGCGGCGCTCAGCATCCTGGCCGGTGCCGAAGCCAACACCACCACCCAGGGCAAGACCGATGCGCTGCTGATTGCCAACCGCATCACGGTGGCCGGCAATTTCACCATGCTGATCGACCAGGCGCCCGAGGTGAACGCCTACGCCGGCGACCTCGCTGCCGCGACGGCGCGCGCCATGCTGGATGCGGTGGACCAGAACACCAGCATCCTGGCCTATGAGAGCAAGGTGTTCAGCACGCTGTCGCAAATGAGCAGTGCGACATTGGCGGAAATCGTCGGCGTCAGCCACAGCAGCGGCCACAGTGAGATGCTGGGTTAAGCCGCGTTGCTTAGTGCGAGACCGCACACCGGAATGGGCGGTCTCGGGAGTAAAATAGGCGGCATGAGACTCCGTGTTGCCACCTACAACATCCACAAGGGCGTTTCCGCCATCCGCGCCGAGCCGCGCGTGCTGGCGCTGAAACAGGCCATCGGCATGTTCGATGCTGATGTGGTTTTTTTGCAAGAAGTGCAGGGCAAGCACGATCTCAAGGCCGCCCGCTACGGCGCCGAACACCTGGGCCACAAGCATTGGCCCGCTGCGGCGCAGCATGAGTTTTTCGCCGGCGAGTCGCGCCACCTGCACGCGGCCTACGGCATGAACGCGATCTACGATCACGGCCACCACGGCAACGCGCTGCTCAGCGCCTTCCCCATCGCCAACCAGGCCAACCACGATGTGTCCGACCACGCCTACGAGCAGCGCGGCATTCTGCACTGCGTGCTGCAGACGCCAGGCGGGCCGGTGCATTGCTATGTGGTGCATCTGGGCCTGTTCGAAGGCAGCCGCCGCCGGCAGACGCAGGCGCTGATCGCGGCGGTGCGCGAATCGGCGCCGAACGGCGAGCCGGTGGTGATCGCCGGCGACTTCAACGACTGGCGCAATACCCTCGGCGAGGAACTGCGCAATGCGCTTGGCGTGGAGGAGGTCTTCGATGAAATCGGCGGCAATTCGGCGCTGGACGAGGTCCTGCGCAAGCTGCGCCGCAAGAGCCCGGTCGCGCCGGCGCGCACTTTCCCGGCCGGCCTGCCGTTCTTCCGCCTCGACCGCATTTATGTGCGCGGCTTCCGCGTCGAGACGGCCGAGGTCATGCATGGTAGTCTGTGGGCCAAGCTCTCAGATCACGCGCCCATCGTCGCCTCTTTGACGCTGGCGTGAGTCCCACTATGCGCTCAGTAAATTTTTTAGCCGACAACGACGTCAAGCTGCTCCACACCGGCACCGAATACTTTCCGGCGCTGATCGGGGCCATCGATGGTGCGCAATACGAAGTCTATTTCGAGACCTATATTTTCGCCGGCGACGACACCGGCCAGAAAGTGCTGGCCGCGCTGATCGCCGCAGCCAAACGCGGCGTGCAGGTGCGCATGATTACCGACTGGTGGGGCACCGGCCGCCGCCAGGTCAATAGCATGCACGATCAACTGACTGCCGGCGGCGTCGAACACCGCATGTTCAATCCGTGGTTCATGCGCGGCGTCACGCGCACCCACCGCAAGATCTGCGTGGTCGACCGCCAGGTGGCGTTTGTCGGCGGCATCAACATCAACGACGACATGTTCTGCGACTACGACCACAGCAAGCCGCTGCCGGCGCCGCGCTGGGATTTCGCGGTACAGGTGCACGGCCCGCTGGTGGCCGATATCCAGCTGGAGGCGGTGACCCAATGGCGCCGCCTCGGCAAGCTCAGCATCATCAAGCGTATCGGCCTGTACCGCGACATGCGCAAGGTGCAGAAGATCGCCGCCCAGCACGCCGTGCAAGCCGGTTTCGTGGTGCGCGACAACCTGCGCAACCGCAGGACGATACAGCGCGCTTACCTGCAGGCGCTGGGCCGCGCGCGCAAGAACGTGTTGCTGGCCAATCCCTACTTCGCGCCGGGCCGCAAGTTCCGCCGCGCGCTGGCCGCCGCCGCCGAACGCGGCGTCGAGGTGGTGCTCTTGATCGGCGTCGGCGAGATCTGGCTGCAGGATGCGGTGGCGCACTCGTTCTACCCCAAGCTGCTTGCGGCCGGCGTCAAAGTGGTGGAATATCACAAGACGCAATTGCACGCCAAGGTGGCGGTGATCGATGACGACTGGGCCACGGTCGGCTCCAGCAATGTGGACGGCCTGAGCCTGTTCCTCAACCAGGAAGCCAATGTGGTGATCAAGGATGCCAGGTTCGCGCACAGCCTGCGCCAGCACATCGAAGCCGGGATTGCCGACGGCAAGGTCATCACCTACGACGACTTCGAGCACGTCGGCCACGTGAAGCGTATCGGCTACGAGATTGCGTTCGTGTTTTACAAATTACTGATGCGGGTGTTCGCAGTGGAGAAATACGCGTGAGCGAAGGTGTACGACTGGATAAATGGCTGTGGGCGGCGCGCTTCTTCAAGACCCGCTCGCTGGCCACGGAGGCGGTGGATCGCGGCCGTGTCACCGTCAACGGCGACCGCGCCAAGCCGGCGCGCAACGTCAAGCTCGGCGACGTGCTGGAAGTGGACAACGGCTCCGACCAGTGGGAAGTCGATGTGATGGGCTTGTCCGACGTGCGCGGTCCGGCCCCGGTGGCGCGCAACCTCTACGAAGAGACCGAGGTCAGCGTGGCCCGCCGCGCTGCGGTTGCGGAAAACCGCCGCCTGTACCGCGAGCCCGGCACCACCATCAAGGGCCGTCCGACCAAACGCGACCGCCGCGAACTGGACAAGTTGTAAGCGAAATCTCCCTCCTGTATTGCTGCCGTGCAGCAATAGAACGCCACCTCTAACAGTACTGTTTGACATTCCCCCCCAAGTGGATAATAGTACGAGCGTTCGCAATTCTTTTCACACAGAGTAAATTTAATCGGAGCAGAATATTCCTTTCTCTCCAATGACCTTTTACTTTGGGATGCAATCTTATTAATACCTCAACTAAATTTATGCGCAAGGGCGAGCTAACCCGCGCGGCAATCCTGGATGTGGCGCTGGATCTGGCCAGCCGTGACGGTCTTGAAGGCCTGACCATCGGATTGCTCGCAGATAAGATGAACATGAGCAAATCCGGCGTGTTTGCGCACTTCGGATCGCGTGAAGATTTGCAGTTGGAAGTGCTGAAGCTGTATCACCACCGTTTCGAGCAGGAAGTGTTTTTCCCCAGCGTCAAAGAGCCGCGCGGCATTCAGCGCCTGCAAGCCATGTTTGCGCGCTGGGTCAAGCGGGTCAGCGTGGAAGTGGCTTCGGGCTGTATCTACATCAGCGGCGCCGTGGAATATGACGACCGTCCGGGTCCGATCCGCGAAGAGCTGATGGCGATGGTCGGCGCGTGGCAGGGCGCACTGCTGCGTTGCGCGAAGCAGTGCATCGAGTGCGGCGACCTCAAAGCCGACACCGACCCGCAGCAGCTGGTGTACGAGATGTACGGCCTGATCCTGGCACTGCACCACGATGCGCGCTTCCTGCGCATCCCGGGCAGCCTGGAGCGGGCAGGCAAGGGCTTCGAGCGCCTGGTCGAAACGTATCGCAATCCGCAATCGCCGGCAGCGGTGGTCGCACAAGCTAGTTAATTAATTCAAACATTCAAAAGTAGTCATCAGGAGAAAATCATGGGTCAATACGTCGCGCCAATCCGGGATATGCAATTCGTTCTGCACGAGCTGCTGAAAGTGGAAGACGAACTGAAGGCGCTGCCGAAACACGCGGAAATCGATGCCGACATCATCAACCAGGTGCTGGAAGAGGGCGGCAAGTTCACCTCGGAAGTGCTGTTCCCGCTGAACCACTCGGGCGACCGCGAAGGCTGCAAGCACGACGCCGCCACCAGCACCGTGACTACTCCTAAAGGCTTCAAGGAAGCCTACAAACAATACGTCGAAGGCGGCTGGGCTGCGCTGGCGTGCGATCCGGAATACGGCGGCCAGGGCCTGCCGGTGGTGATGAACAACTCGTTCTACGAGATGCTGAACTCGGCCAACCAGGCGTGGACCATGTACCCAGGCCTGTCGCACGGCGCCTACGAGTGCCTGAAAGAACACGGCACCGACGAACAGAAAAAAGTCTACCTGCCGAAACTGGTATCGGGCGAGTGGACCGGCACCATGTGCCTGACCGAACCGCACTGCGGCACCGACCTGGGCATGCTGCGCTCGAAAGCCGTGCCACAGGCAGACGGCTCGTGGCTGATCACCGGCAACAAGATCTTCATCTCGGCCGGTGAACACGATATGGCGGAAAACATCCTGCACCTGGTGCTGGCGCGTGTTCCTGACGCACCGGAAGGCTCGAAAGGCATCTCGCTGTTCCTGGTGCCTAAGTACCTGCCTACCGCCGACGGCGGCATCGGCGAGCGCAATCCGATCTTCTGCGGCGCCATCGAAGAAAAAATGGGCATCCACGGCAACTCGACCTGCCAGATGAACCTGGACGGCGCCAAGGGCTGGATCATCGGCCAGCCGAACAAAGGCCTGAACGCCATGTTCGTGTTCATGAACGCCGCCCGCCTGGGCGTCGGCATGCAGTCGCTGGGCCTGACCGAAGTGGCTTACCAGAACGCGCTGATCTACGCCAAAGACCGTATCCAGATGCGCTCGCTGACCGGTCCTAAAGCACCGGACAAGCCAGCTGACCCGATCATCGTGCACCCGGACGTGCGCCGCATGCTGTTGACCGGCAAAGCCTACGCCGAAGGCGCGCGCGCTTTCACCTCGTACGTCGCGCTGCAGATCGACCGCGAACTGAACCACCCGGACGAAGACGTCCGTAAAGAAGCCGCCGACGAAGTCGCGCTGCTGACCCCGATCATCAAGGCCTTCATCACCGACAACGCCTGGATCGCTACCTCGGAAGCGATGCAAGTGTACGGCGGCCACGGCTACATCAGCGAGTGGGGCATGGAGCAGTACGTGCGCGACGCCCGCATCAACCTGATCTACGAAGGCACCAACACCGTGCAGTCGCTGGACCTGCTGGGTCGTAAGATCCTGGGCGACAACGGCGCCAAGCTGCGTAAGTTCGGCGAGAAGATCAAATCCTACGTGGAAGAGAACGGCCTGGACGAAAAAATGTCCGAGTTCATCACCCCGCTGGGCGAGCTGGGCGACAAAGTCACCAAGCTGACGATGGAAATCGGCATGAAAGCCTTCCAGAACGCCGACGAAGTGGGCGCCGCCGCCGTGCCTTACCTGCGCGTCGTGGGCCACCTGGTGTACTCGTACTTCTTCGCCCGCATGGCGCAGATCGCGCTGGAAAAAGAAGACAGCGGCGACACCTTCTACAAATCGAAACTGGCTACCGCGCGCTTCTACTTCGCCCGCCTGCAACCAGAAACCGCCACCCTGATCCGTCAGGCACGCTCGGGCTCCGCCAACCTGATGGCACTCGACGCCGACCTGTTCTAAGCAACCAGAGGAAACGACATGACCAATTTCATCGTTAAAAAAGTAGCCGTGCTGGGCGCCGGCGTGATGGGCGCGCAAATCGCTGCCCACTGCGTCAACGCCAAAGTGCCAGTCGTTCTGTTCGATCTGCCAGGGAAAGAGGGCACGCCTAAGAACGGCATCGTGCTGAAGGCCATCGAGAACCTGAAAAAACTGTCGCCTGCACCACTGGGCAACAAGGAACACGCAGCGCTGATCGAAGTAGCGAACTACGAAGACGACCTGGCCAAGCTGGCCGAGTGCGACCTGATCATCGAAGCCATCGCCGAGCGCATGGACTGGAAACACGACCTGTACAAAAAGGTCGCGCCACACATTTCGGCTAACGCGATCTTCGCCTCGAACACCTCGGGCCTGTCGATCACCAAGCTGTCGGAAGGCTTCGACGCGGACCTGAAATCGCGCTACTGCGGCGTGCACTTCTTCAACCCACCGCGCTACATGCACCTGGTTGAAATCATCCCGACCGAATTCACCAAGCCGGAAATCAGCGACCAGCTGGAAGGCTTCCTGACCTCGGTGCTGGGCAAAGGCGTGGTACGCGCCAAAGATACGCCTAACTTCATCGCCAACCGCGTTGGCGTGTTCGGCATCCTGGCCATCGTGCACGAAGCCGAGAAATTCGGCCTGTCGGTGGACGTGGTCGACGACCTGACCGGCGCCAAGCTGGGCCGCGCAAAATCGGGCACCTTCCGTACCGCCGACGTGGTCGGCCTGGACACGATGGGCCACGTGATCAAGACCATGCAGGACTACCTGCCGAACGATCCGTTCGCAGCCGTCTACAAAACCCCTGCGGTACTGGCCAAGCTGGTAGAGAAGGGCGCACTGGGCCAGAAGACCGGCGCCGGCTTCTACAAAAAAGTAGGCAAAGAAATTCAACGCCTGGACTTCGCTACCGGTGAATACGTACCTGGCGGCGCCAAGGCAGCCGACATCGTGGCACGCATCCTGAAAGAAAAGGATCCGGTCAAGAAGATGAAGGCCATGCGCGAATCGACCAACCCACAAGCGCAATTCCTGTGGGCGATCTTCCGCGACGCTTTCCACTACATCGCCGTGCACCTGGACACCGTGGCCGACAACGCCCGTGATATCGACTTCGCCATGCGTTGGGGCTTCGGCTGGAACGTCGGTCCGTTCGAGACCTGGCAAGCATCCGGCTGGACCCAGGTGGCCCAGTGGGTGAAGGAAGACATCGACGCCGGCCACGCACTGTGCAACGCACCGCTGCCAGCCTGGGTGTTCGAAGGTCCGGTCGCTGAAAAAGGCGGCGTCCACACCCCTGAGGGTTCGTGGTCGGCAGTATCCAAATCGTTCGTGCCACGTTCCGATCTGGCCGTGTACCAGCGCCAGGAATTCCGCGCGCCGGTACTGGGCTCGGGCGAAGTGGATGGCCGCAAAGCCGGCACCACCGTGCATGAAGATGACGACGTACGCATCTGGCACTCGGGCGACGAGGTGCTGGTGATCTCGCTGAAAACCAAGATGCACGTGATCAGCCCAGGCGTGATCGCCGGCTTCCGTAAAGCACTGGCCGAAGCAGAGAAAAACTTCAAGGGCCTGGTGATCTGGAGCGCGGACGCAGCCGAAGGCGGCGCCTTCTCGGCCGGCGCCGACCTGCAATCGGCACTGCCAGCCTTCATGGCCGGCGGCGCCAAAGCAGTCGACCCGATCATCCGCGAACTGCAAGACACCTTCATGGCGCTGAAGTATTCGAACGTGCCTGTGGTGGCTGCGGTTGCTGGCCTGGCGCTGGGCGGCGGCTGCGAAATGGCCCTGCACGCATCGAAGCGTGTAGCGTCGATCGAGTCGTACATCGGTCTGGTGGAAGTGGGCGTGGGCCTGATTCCTGCCGGCGGCGGCCTGAAGGAAGCGGCACAGCGCGCCTACAAAGAATCGAAGGGTAACGACATCCTGCAATTCCTGAAAACCGGCTTCACCAACGCGGCTACCGCGAACGTGTCGAAATCGGCCCTGGAAGCGCAAGCGATGGGCTACCTGAAAGAAGACGACGTGATCGTGTTCAACCCGTACGAACTGCTGCACGTGGCCAAGTCCGAAGCACGCGCCATGTTCGACCGTGGCTACCGCGCGCCGCTGAAGGCGCCGGTGCAGGTGACCGGCCGCTACGGCTGGGCCACCATCAAGGCCCAACTGGTCAACATGCGCGACGGCGGCTTCATCTCGGCCCACGACTTCAAGCTGGGCGACATGATCGCCGAGATCGTGAGCGGTGGTGATATCGACCAGGGTTCGTTCGTGAGCGAGCAGTGGCTGCTGGACATGGAGCGTAAAGCCTTCCTGGAGCTGCTGAACCATCCGAAGACCCAGGAACGCATCATGGGCATGCTGCAGACCGGTAAGCCAGTCCGCAACTAATCATCATTGGGATTAGAAGCGTGTCGATCCTGAAGCTAGCGTTTAAAGTTTTACTTTTCGTGAGGCCGAGCATCGTGTACGAACGTATCAAGCAGCAAATGATGGACACCCTGCCGCTGGTGCGTACGCTGGGGATCAGGATCGACGACATCGGCAACGGCACTTCCAAAGTGTCGATGCCGGATGACCCGAAGCTGCACAATCACTTGGGCACGCCGCATGCCGGCGCCTTGTTCACGCTGGCCGAAACGGCTTCCGGCGCGGCAATGGCAGGCGGCTTTGCGGACCTGATCCTGGGCCTGCGCCCGGTCGCCAAGGAATCGCGCATCCAGTACCAGAAAGTGGCTCACGGCGCGACGCGCGCCGAAGGCCGCGTCCCTGGCGACGTGGCGGCGCTGAAGGCAGAGCTGAAACAGCAAGGCAAGGTGGCGTTCCCGGTGGAGGTCGATATCTTCGACGCCGCCGGCACGCTGGCCGCACAGGTTCAAGTGGATTGGTATTTATCCGAGAAGCGCAGCTAAAGCTAGCGCCTAGTCTTCGATCAAAAATTTTTGGAAGAACAAAATGAGCAAACAAATTCAAGAAGCGTACATCGTCGCCGCGACCCGTAGCCCGATCGGCAAAGCGCCGCGCGGCATGTTCAACAAAACCCGCCCGGACGACCTGCTGGTGCGCGTGATTCAATCGGCACTGGCGCAAGCGCCTGGCCTGGATCCAGCGCTGATCACCGACGCCATCATCGGCTGCTCGTTCCCGGAAGCGGAACAGGGCTTCAACATCGCCCGTCAATCGGTGCTGCTGGCAGGCCTGCCACGCACCGTCGGCGGCGTGACCATCAACCGCTACTGCGCATCGGGCATCACCGCGCTGGCAATGGCTGCCGACCGCATCCGCGTGGGCGAAGCCGACGTCATGCTGGCAGGCGGCGTTGAGTCGATGTCGATGGTGCCGATGATGGGCATCAAGCCATCGATGAACATGAACATGTTCACCGACGACAACGTCGGCATGGCATACGGCATGGGCCTGACCGCTGAGAAAGTGGCCGAGCAATGGAAAGTGTCGCGCGAAGACCAGGATGCGTTCGCCGTTGAATCGCACCGCCGCGCCATCGCTGCGCAGCAAGCTGGTTTCTTCAAAGACGAAACCACCCCGGTTGAAATCATCACCCGCACCCCAGACCTGGCCACCGGCGAGATCAAAGTGAAAACCCGCACTGTTGATACCGACGAAGGCGCGCGTCCGGAAACCACGATGGAAACCCTGGGCAAGCTGAAGCCAGTGTTCGCCGCCAAAGGTTCGGTCACCGCCGGTAACAGCTCGCAGATGTCGGACGGCGCCGGCGCGCTGCTGGTGGTTTCGGAGCGCATCCTGAAAGAACACAACCTGACTCCGCTGGCCAAGTTCTCGTCGTTCGCCGTCAAAGGCGTGCCGCCGGAAATCATGGGCATCGGTCCTAAGTTCGCAATTCCGGATGCGTGCAAAGCCGCCGGCATCACCCAGGACCAACTGGACTGGATCGAGCTGAACGAAGCGTTTGCAGCACAGGCGCTGGCCGTGGTGCGCGACCTGGGCCTGGATCCAGCCAAAGTGAACCCGATGGGCGGCGCGATTGCACTGGGCCACCCGCTGGGCGCCACCGGCGCGATCCGCGCAGCGACCGTGGTGCACGCACTGCGCCGTAACAACCTGAAGTACGGCATGGTCACCATGTGCGTCGGCGCAGGTATGGGCGCAGCAGGCATCATCGAGCGCGTGTAATCACGATATCGCGATAGAAAAGGGCGCTGAGGTTCAACCCAGCGCCCTTGTCATTTTTGGAGACACATATGGATATTCTGAGCAGCATTAACGACGGCATCCTGACCCTGGAATTCAACCGTCCGGAACGCAAGAACGCGATCACCGCCGAGATGTACCAGCTGATGGCAGACGCCCTCAACGACGCCGAAGGCAACGCCGACGTGCGCGCCATCCTGATCGTCGGCAAGCCGGAGATTTTCACGGCCGGCAACGACCTCGAAGACTTCATGAAAAACGCGCCATCGAGCGGTGCGATCGAAGACCGTTCGGTGTACAAATACATGATGGCCCTGAGCGGTTCGACCAAACCGGTGGTAGCGGCAGTGTCGGGCAACGCGGTCGGCATCGGCACCACGCTGCTGATGCACTGCGACCTGGTGTACGCCGCCGACAACGCCAAGTTCTCGATGCCGTTCGTGCAGCTGGGCCTGTGCCCTGAGTTCGGTTCCAGCCTGCTGCTGACGCAGATCGCCGGCTACCCGCGCGCCGCCGAGAAGCTGATGCTGGGCGAAGCCTTTGGCGCGCAGGAAGCGCTGGAGATGGGCCTGGTATCGAAAGTGCTGCCGGTGGATGAACTGCGCGCCTTCGCCGAAGGCCAGGCCGCCAAGCTGGTGGCGCTGCCAGCGAGCTCGATCCGCGCCACCAAGCAACTGATGAAAGCCGCCCGCAAAGGCCCGGTGAGCGAAGCCATCGCCGCCGAGAACGTCCACTTCGGCAAAATGCTGTCCGCCCCCGAAGCGCGCGAAGCCTTCATGGCCTTCTTCCAGAAGCGCAAGCCGGACTTCAAGCAGTTCGCCTGATAGTCAGTGAGGCAGGTAGCGCAGAACAGCGATAACAAAGCTGGCCTGCGCTATCGAGACTGCGATGAACCATTTCAGTATGTCAGCCTTGAGCTCCGCAATTTGCTCTTTGACATAAAGCGCTACCCACTCTTTTAGCCGTACTTCTAGTTCATTCAAGTCACGCTTGGTGGCGACCTCAAGCTCCTTCAAGCCGACCTCAAGTTTCTTCATGCCGTCTTTAGTGGCGACTTCCAGTTCCTTCAAGCCATCCTTTGTGGCGACTTTGGTTATCACTTCAGTCAATATTTGCGCGTGTACTTCCGCCTGCTCACGCGGTACGCCGACCGCTTCAAGCCGCTTGCAATAACCGAGGGTGTCGAGGGAGTTCATTCGATCAGTATGTGCTTTTCCTCGGCGATTGCAAGAGCTGCGCTATGAGTTGCATCAATACCTAAATCCCCGACTTTGCCCACACCAGATTCCACAGGTGGCCGTCGAGGTCCTCGAAGCCTTGGTCGTACATGAAGCCGTGGTCTTCGGGCGGGTGGGGGATGCGGGCGCCGGCGGCGGTGGCTTTGGCGATCAGGCTGTCGACTTCTGCGCGGCTCTCGCAGCTCAGGCAGATGATGACTTCGTTGGCTTCTTTGGCCTGCGCTACCGGCTTGTTGATGAGGGACTGGAAGAACGCTTCGGTCATCAGCATGGCGCGGATGTCGTCTCCCACAATGTGCATGAAAGCCGCCTGGTCATTGCTGAATTTCTGGCTGAAGCTGAAGCCGAGCGCGGCGAAGAAGGCTTTGGATTTTTCCAAATCCTTGACCGGCAGGTTGAAGATGATCTCTTTTTTCATGACGCCTCCACGTTGAAAAGTTGAATACTACCTTCTTACGACGAATGGGCGCGTCTGAAATCGACAAGTGTGGTATCGTTAACTTATTCTATTGCTGAATGGGGCGCGTCCATGAGTAAACTTGGCTGGCTTTTCTTGATTTCTGCCCTGGCGATGGCCGAGGCGTCGGCGGCGACGGTGCAGGTCGACTGCTCCGGCGCCAGCGCGGCCCCAGTGGTCGGCAGTCTGGCGGAGTTGAATGCCAGGCACTTCGCGGCCGGCACGCGGATCTTGTTCAAGCGCGGCGTCACCTGTCTCGGCAGCTTTGTGCCGCAGGCGGGCAGTTCCGGCGAGCCGGGCAAGCCGATTGTGGTGGGTAGCTACGGCGACCCGGCGACAGGACGGGCGGTGATTGCGGCCGGCGGCAGCGATGCCAGCAAGGTCGCGCGCGCGGCGGTTCATCTGTACAACCTCCAGCACTGGGAGATCGAAGGGCTGGAGCTGACCAACGATGGCCCAGGCGAAGGCGCGCGCGTTGGCTTGCTGGTGCAGCTGGAGGACTTCGGCGTCGGCAGCCACTACCATGTGCGCGATGTCTATGTGCACCATGTGCGCGGCTACCTGAAGGATGCGCCGGGCAGCGAGCATGTCTACAAGGAGACGGGCGGCATCCTGTTCAACATCACGCGCCACGGCGCCAATCAGCGCAAGACGCGCTTTGATGATGTGCTGGTGGAGAACAGCGAGATCTTCCACGTGGACGCCATCGGCCTGTCGACGCGCTCGGCGTGGATGTGCCGCGTTGGCGGCGCGCCGTGCGGCGACTATCTGCCGTACAAGGACAAGAGCGTGCCACTGACCGCAGCGGCGGCGGACGATTACACGCCGTCCACCAACATCGTATTCCGCAACAATCATATTCACGATATCGGCGGCGACGGCATTGTGGTACGTACCGCTGCGCAGCCGCTGGTGGAAGCCAACCTGCTGCACGATATCTGGATGCGGGTGGCGGGCAACAGCGCCGGCGCCTGGGCCATCAACACCGACGGCGCGCGCTTCCAGTACAACGAGATTCACCACGTGCGCTACCAGCCGCCGTGGGAGCCCGGCGACGGCATGGCGTTCGATGCCGATCTGGGCACGCGCGATACGCATATCGTCGCCAACTACAGCCACGACAACGAAGGCGGCTTCATGCTGTTCTGCGGCTGTGGCGACGATGGGCTGGGCCATCCGGCGCAATCATCTGGCACGCTGGTGGAGAACAACCTCAGCATCAACGATGGCCGCCGCGTGATCGTGTTTGCCGGTTCGCAGAGCGCGCTGGTGCGCGGCAATCTGGTGTTGAACACGCAGCCGGGACTGCTGTCGCCGGCGGCGGAAAACACTGGCATGGGGAGCCGCAACGCCGGCGATATCCGCGACAACATCTTCTACCACGGCGCTAACGCCGGCACGCTGTGGCGCAAGATGGATCCGGCGCTGCGCCATGAGGACATCCGCTGGAGCGGTAACCGTTTCTACGGCTACCAGCTCAGCGGCCCGTTCTTCGAAGGCGATCGCCCCAACACCAACCAGCCAGCGGCCAGCTTCGATCCTGAAGCCGTTGTTCGCAACTGGTTTGCGTCCACTCGCTTCAGGGAGCGTGGCTACCGGCGCGTTGCGACAAAATGAATTGTTCCAGATCCTTGCTGGCGTGCTCGATGTGGCGCTTCAGCAGGGATGCAGCGCCGCGCACGTCGCCGGTGCGGCAGAGCTGCACCAGTTCTTCATGCTCCTGCTGCGCCTGGCGGATGCTGTCGGCGCTGAGCGATAGCTGCATGCGCGTGTAGCGATCGGTCTGCTGCAGCAGCGTGGCCACAATCGCCGCCGTGCGCGGCTGCTCCGCGCGCGACAGCAGCACGTCGTGCAATCGCGTGTTGAGCTCGCCCCAGCGGGTGGTGTGCTGCGCGTGTAGCTCCACCTTGTATTCGGCCAGGATGGCGTCCAGCTGCGCGTAGTCCTCCGCCGTCAGCTTGGGCGCCGATTTCTTCAACAGCACCGGCTCCAGCAAGCTCCGCAACATAAACAGCTCGCTGATTTCATCGATCGACAGCCCTGACACCACCGCGCCTTTGTGCGGGACGATTTTCACCAGTCCCTCGCCTTCCAGCTGCACCAGCGCCTCGCGCACCGGAATCCGGCTGATGCCGAATTCGGCCGCGAGCGCGTCCTGCCGCAGCGAGACGCCTTCCGGCAGCTCGCCCGACATGATCTTGCGCCGCAGGGCGTCTGCTGCCTGCTCCGCTACCGTGGTGACGGCAAAGCCTTTCACGCAGCCACTTCTTTCGACCAGTTGGCGTACCAGGTGCGGAACAGCGCGTATTGCGTTTCCGCGTAGCGGCGCTGGCTGGCGCTCAGTTCGTCAGTCGCGTTGAAGTGCAGGGTGTATTCCATGTCGCCGTTCAGCACCATCAGGTATTTGTAGAACAGCACCAGGTCGGTGCCTTCGTCGAACGAGGACAGCACCAGCAGCGCGGCTTCCAGTTCGCGGGCCTGGCGGCGCGCCACGGCGTCGCCGGCGGCAGCCTTGCGCGACAGCGACACCAGTTGCAGCACTTCGCGCGGCAGCGCATTGCCGATGCCGGTGATGGCGCCGGTCGCGCCGCAGTTGACGAAGCCGTGGAACACCTGGGTGTCCACGCCCACCATCAAGGTGACGTCGTTGTCCTGGCTGGTGATGTGCTCGGCTGCGTAACGCAGGTCGGCGGCGCCGCCGAATTCCTTGAAGCCGATCAGGTTAGGGTATTTGGCGCGCAGTTCGAAGAACAGGTCGGCGCGGGTGGCGAAACCATAGTAGGGGCTGTTGTAGATCACAGCCGGCAGTTTTGGGGCCGCTTCCAGCACGGCCGAGAAGTGGGCTTTCTGCGCCGCCGGCGAGGAGCCGCGCGACAGCACGCGCGGAATCACCATCAGGCCGTGCGCGCCGACCTTGGCGGCGTGGGCCGCGTGCGACACGGCTTCCTGCGAGTTGACCGCGCCGGTGCCGACGATGGTCGGCACGCCGGCCGCCACCAGACGGGCCACGCCTTCCTGGCGCTGCGCTTCGGTCAGCAGCGGCCAGTCGCCCATCGAGCCGCAATACACCACGGCGCTCATGCCGGCGTCGATCAGTTCACGGCCTTTTTTGACCAGCGCGTCGAAGTCGGGCGTGCGGTCGGCTTTGCAAGGCGTCATCAGGGCCGGGATGGTGCCGGTGAAAATATTGTCGCTCATGGTGTTCTTCCGAGTAGTTGTTGAGGAGGTCAAAACATCATACCCAAGTTTTGGATATTTTATACAATCCAAATTTGCGATGTGCAGCTTTCGTCATGTAACATGCTGATTAATAACGAAAATCTTAATGTTCTAACAAGGAGTGCCCGTGAAACGTTCGCTTATCAGCGCCGCCTGCTGCGCCATGCTGGTCCTGTCCACCCCGTCGCTGCACGCGCAACAAGTCTCCGGCATTGACCTGAAAACCCTGGATACGGCCGTGCGGCCGCAGGACGATTTCTACGCCTACGTCAACGGCATCTGGGTCCGCAATACGGAAATCCCGGCCGACAAGTCGACCTGGGGCACCTACATTGAATTGCGCGAAATCGCCCAGGGCCAGCTGCGCTCCGTGATCGAATCCACGGTCAAGCAGCCGGGCAAGGCCGGCAGCGAGACGCATAAGATCGCTGACCTGTACACCAGCTTCCTGAACGAGAAGGCGCGCAACGCCGCCGGTTTCAAGCCGCTGCACGCCGAGCTGGCGCGCGTGGCGGCCGTCAAGGACAAAGCGCAGCTGGCGGCCCTGTTCGCCTACCTGCAAGGCAACGGCATCCAGACGCCATTCTCGGCCGGCGTGTCGCCGGATGCGCAGAACCCCGAGATGTACACCGTCAGCGTCAACCAGTCCGGTCTCGGCCTGCCGGACCGCGACTACTACCTGAAGGATGATGACGCCAAGCTGAGCGGCGTGCGCGCGAAATACCAGCAGCACATCGCCACCATGCTGGCCATGAGCGGCGACCAGGACGCGGCCGCCCACGCCGCCCAGATCATCGACATCGAAACCCGTCTGGCCAGTGTTCAATGGACCCGCGTGCAGATGCGCGATCCGGTCAAGTCCTACAACCGCGTCGCCTTCGACCAGTTCGCCGCGCTGGCGCCGGGCTTCGACTGGCAGGCTTACTTCACCGCCGCCGGCCTGGCGCCGAAGGCGTCGTCGGCCGTGGTGCGCCAGCCGAGCTTCCTCACCGGCTTGTCCGACATCATCGCCAGCGTGCCGCTGGATGCGTGGAAGAGCTACTGCAACTGGCGCATCATCGAGAGCTATGCTTCGTATCTGGACAGCGCCGCCGTCAAGGAGCGCTTCGCCTTCGAAGGCACGGTGCTGCGCGGCGTGCCGCAAAGCGAACCACAGTGGCAGCTGGCGCTGCGCTTCACCGACGGCGCGCTGAGCGACGCGGTCGGCAAGCGCTACGTGCAAACCTGGCTGCCGCCGGAAACCAAGCCGCGCGTGATGGCCATGTTTAACAACTTCGTCGCCTCCTTCAAGGACGGCATCGACAAGCTGGACTGGATGAGTGCGGAGACCAAGAAGGAAGCGCAGGCCAAGCTGGCCGCGTTGAAACCGAAGATCGCCTACCCGGACAAATGGCGCGACTACAGCAGCATGAAAACCAGCCCGACCGACCTGATCGCCAACGTGCGCGCGGCGCGCGTCTGGAGTCGCCAGAACAACCTGGAAAAACTGGGCCAGCCGGTCGACCGCGATGAATGGTCGATGACGCCGCAAACCGTCAACGCCAGCTACAGCCCGCTGCTGAACGCGATCACCATTCCGGCCGCCATCCTGCAGCCGCCGTTCTTCAACGTGAAGGCGGAGGACGCGGTCAACTACGGCCTGCTGGGCATCACCTTCGGCCACGAGATCAGCCACGCCTTCGACGATTCCGGCAGCCAGTACGATGCCCACGGCCGCCTGCGCAACTGGTGGACCGCCGAGGACCGCGCGGCCTTCAAGGCGCGTGCTGCCGGCCTGGTCAAACAGTACGGCGCCTACAGCCCGGTGCCCGGCTACTTCATCAACGGCGAGCTGACCTTGGGTGAAAACATCGGCGACAACTCCGGCCTGTCGATCACCTACAACGCCTACCAGCGCTCGCTGGGCGGTAAGCCGTCGCCGGTGATTGACGGACTGACCGGCGAACAGCGCCTGTACATCGGCTTTGCGCAGAAGTGGCGCGCCAAGCTGCGCCCGGAAGCGGCGATTGCGCAGATCAAGAGCGATCCGCATTCGCCGGGCGAGTTCCGCGCCAAGGGCACGGTGATGAACCAGCCGGGCTTCTATGAAGCGTTCGGCATCAAGCCGGGCGATCCGATGTACCTGCCGCCCGAGCAGCGCGTCATCATGTGGTAAGCCGTCAGGCGGCAGCTGGCTGCAGGGCGGCGCCGTTGCGCCGCTCCAGCAGCACCGACACGCCCAGCACCACAATGCCGCCCAGGGCCAGCAGGGCGCCCACCGGGCCGGTCGATTGCAGGCTCATGCCGTGGGCGATGGCCAGGCCGCCGCACCAGGCGCCGGCGGCGTTGGCGCAGTTGAAGGCGGAGTGATTCAAGGCCGCCGCCACGGTTTGCGCATCGCCCGCCACGTCCATCAGGCGCGTCTGCACCGCCGGGCAGACGGCGATGCCGCAGCCGATGGCGAACAGGTTCAGCGCCACGCTCCACAAATGCGCGCTCGAGTAATAGAAGGCCGACAGCGCCGCCGCATTCCACACCAGCGCGCCGAAGATGGTCCACAGGCGCGAGCGGTCGGCAAACCAGCCGCCCACCAGGTTCCCCACCGTCATGCCGACCCCCATCATGGCCAGCAGCACCGGCAGCGCGGCCGGCGATACCCTGGTCACTTCCAGCAGCGTTGGCGTGACGTAGGTGTAGACCGCAAACAGGCCGCCAAAACCCACCGATACCATCAGCAGCGTCACCCACACTTGCACGCGGCGGAACACGCCCAGTTCGCGGCGCGGGCTGGCATTGCCGGCGGCAATGAAAGGCACGTAGCGGCTCACCATCGCGGCCGTGGTCAGGCCCAGCAGGCCAACCACCAGGAAGGTCGAGCGCCAGCCGAAGCCTTGGCTGAGCCAGGTCGCCAGCGGCACGCCGAACACGTTGGCGATGGTCAGGCCCAGCAGCACGCGCGAAACGGCCTGCGCGCGCTTGTCCGGCGCCGCCATCGCAGCCGCCACCAGCGCCGCCACGCCGAAGTAGGCGCCGTGCGGAATGCCGGCGATGAAGCGCGCAGCCAGCAGGCCGCCGTAGCCGGGCGCGGCGGCGCTCAGCAGGTTGCCGGCCGCGTACAGCGACATCAGCAGGATGAGCATGGCGCGGCGCGGCATGCGCGCCAGGAAGATGGTGATCAGCGGCGCGCCGAACACCACGCCCAGCGCGTAGGCGCTGATCATGTAGCCCATGTCGGGCAGGGTGGCGTGGAGGTCGTTGGCCACCACCGGCAGGATGCTCATCGAGGCGAATTCGCCAGTGCCGATGGCCAGGCCGCCGATGGCCAGCGCCAGGCTGGCCAGTCCGGCGCCGCGCGGTGCGGTGATGAGAGGGAGGTCGGAAATCTGTTCGTGCTGCATGGGAATTGACGCAAAACTGCGGGCAAAAAGGGTCAACCATAGCATGTTTGCCCCTTTGCCGCCGGCGGCGATGAAACTCTTCTATCGTGCGCATCCGCGCCTGATGCTGAGTTAAACTAGGTGAACATTATAATTTTTATATTAAAAAAGGGGATGGTCATGAAGAAACTCGCACTCGTAGTGGCTTTGCTGGGGCTGGCAGGTGGCGCGCTGGCCGATACCAATGTGGCGCTGAATGGCGCGGTGACCTTGTCGGCAACCGCCGGCTTCGGCGACAGCGCCGGCTGGGGCGGCGCCGATTTGGCCGCCGCGTCCACGGTGACTGACGGCGTGTTCCTGCCGATCAACACGCAGTGGAATACCGGCACGGTGTTCTGGAGCGGCGACTATGGCGTCGACACCATCACGGTGACGCTCAACCATAAATCTTCGGTCAGCAGCCTGGCGCTGCAGGGCGACAACGACAACAACTACCTGATCGAGTATCTCGACAGCGCCAATACCTGGCAGACGGCTGCCGTCATCTCGCCCAACCGCAGCTGGGGCCAGGACAATGGTTACGCCACCCTGGGCAGCCCGGTGGTCACCACGGCCTTCCGCATCAGCGGCGCGCCGGGCGCGGGCGATTTCCAGTTCTCGGTGTCGGAATTCCAGGCCAACGGCTCGGTGGTGCCGGAACCGGCGACCTACGCCATGCTGGTCGCCGGCCTGGGCTTGCTGGGCGTGGCCGCGCGCCGCCAGTCGCACAAGGGCAACGCGGGCTGTTAAAGAGGGTAAAACCGGGCAAAACGGCCGTAAGGCGCCGGTTTTCGGCTTGATGGGTGGCTAAAGTTTGCTTTCCTTAATTTCGGAGAAAGCAAACTATGCATATCTCGAGCCGGGCGCTTGCCGTCTACGCCACTTCCTTGTCGCTGCTGCTGTCCGGCTGCAGCGGCAGTTCGGATTCGTCCACCTCGACCAGCGCTGCCAGCAGCGCCAGCGGGCCAGCCATCAGTCTGCAGCCAGCCTCCGCCATTATTCCCGCCGGGTCCAACAGTGTGCTGTCGGTGGTGGCCACCGGCAGCGGCCTGACCTATCAGTGGTATCTGGGCGGCGCCGCGATTGCCGACGCCACGGCCGCCACCTACACCGCCACCGAGGCCGGCACTTACTACGTGGTGGTGACCTCGTCCGCAGGTTCGGTCACCAGCGCCAATGCGGTGATCACGGTCAGCAGCGCGCCTGTCATTACGGCCCAGCCTTCGGGCGCGACCATCCTCACCGGCACCAGCCAGACCTTGTCCGTTACGGCCGATGGGCTGGAGCTGGGCTATCAGTGGTACAAGGATGGTACGGCCATCGATGGCGCGACCCGTCCGACCTACGCGGCATCGGCGGCCGGCAGCTACACGGTGGCGATCACTAACACGGCCGGCACCACCACCAGTTCGGCGGCGGTGATTGCAGTGTCGTCGTCGGTGACGGCGCCGAGCATCAACGTGCAGCCGGTGGCGCAGACCGTCAATGCCGGCACCAGCGCCACCTTGTGGGTCACGGTGAACGGCGTCAGCCCGTCCTACCAGTGGTATCGCAACGATGTGGCGATTGCCGGCGCGACCGATCGCATCTACAAAATCAACACGACCAACGCCAGCAGCGCCGGCAACTACAAGGTGGTGGTGACCAACACTGCGGGCGCCGTCACCAGTGCGAGCGTGGCGCTGACGGTGAATGTGGTCAGCGCCGGCGCCAACACGCCAGCCGTGGTCAACGCGGCCAATGCCTTCCTCGCCACGCTATCGGCGGACCAGAAGACAGTGGCCAGCTCGGCCACCTCGTCGACCACGGTGCTGTTCGACTATGCGCTGGCGAACGCCAACCAGTGGACCAACCTGCCGGGCTCGCGCCACGGCCTGCGCCTGAATGCGAGCACGCTGAGCGCGGCGCAACTGGCGGCGGCCAATCTGGTGATCGCCAAGGCGCTGAGCGCCAACGGCATCACGCTGCTCAACGAGTTGCGCGCGGCGGACCAGGTGCTGGCTGGCGGCATGGCGTCCGGCGGTGGCGCAGGCGGTGGCGGGACCATGCCGGGCGGCGCTACGCCGCCAACCGATGGCACCTTCACGCCGCCAACCGACGGCACCTTCACGCCGCCGACGGACGGCGCCGGCGCCGGCGCCGGTGGCGCGGGAGGCACAGGCGGCACCGGCTTCGCGCTGGACTACGGCAGCGACCTGTACTCGATCGCGTTTGTCGGCACGCCGTCGGCCACTTCGCCGTGGATCCTGCAAATCGCCGGCCACCACCTCGCGTACAACATCACCTACAACACCGGCAAGGTCAGCGCGACGCCGAACTTTGTCGGCGTCGAGCCGCCTAACTGGACTGTTGGCGCCGACGGCGTGGTCGACGTCAAGGCCAACGCCAGCAGCGCCGGCAAGCAGCACGCGCCGATGGAGAAGCAGCGCGCCGCCGTCTACAACCTGGCGCAAGCGATCTACGCCGACAGCGCCTCGTCGGCAGCGGCCAAGCTGCCCGGCACCTTCACCGATGTGATCATGGGCGCTTCGGGCAATAGCGACGGCAACTTCAAGTCGCTGGTGTATCCGACCAGCGGCCGTGGCCTGCAGTACTCGGCCATGAACGCCAGGCAGCAAACCTATGTGCGCGCGGCGATCGAAGCGTGGGTCAACACGCAGGCGTCGGACGTGGCGGCCACACTGCTGGGCGCCTACCTCGCCGACGACGCGCTGGCCAATACCTACGTCGCTTACGGCGTCGGCCAGAATGGTGTGAAGGCCGACTTCAGCGCTTACCCGAACGCGGCGGCGTCGCCGCTGGAGGCACAGCACTCCTACATCCGCATCGACGGTCCGCGCGTGTGGATCGAGTTCGTGGTGCAGCAGGGCGTGGTGTATGGCACCGACATCCACTACCACACCATCTGGCGCGACAAGACCAATGACTATGGCGGCAGCTTCTAAGCGCCTGCTGGCGTTATGCCTGCTGCTGTGGGGAGTTGCGGCGGCAGCGCATCCCTCGCCGCAGTCGGAAGTCCTGCTGGAAAGCCGGCAGGACAGCATCCGCGCCGAGCTGACGCTGCCGCTGGATGAGCTGAAGCTGGCCATCCCGCTGGACAAGCTCGGCGACGCCGCGCTGGCGCAATACCTGGCGGCCCACATCCGCCCGGTAGCGCCGGACGGTCGGGCGTGGCTGGTCAGGCTGGACAGCGTGCGCTGGCGGCGCGACCGGCAGCCGGCCGATCTGCTGGCGACGATGACGCTGCGGCCGCCTCCGGGCGCGCCGCTGGACCGCTTCAGCTTCAACGACGACGCCATCGCCCACCAGGTACCCAGCCACCTGACGGTGGTGGCCCTGCGCAGCGCGGCCGATGCGCCATCACGCCTGCTCGGAACGCTGCACTACGGCCAGCGCAGCGTGGAGGTGCAAGGCGCAGATCCGCGCTGGTGGGCCGGCTGCGCCGACCTGTTCCGGCTCGGCATGCAGCACATCGCCGAAGGCACCGACCACCTGTTGTTCCTGCTGACGCTATTGCTGCCAGCGGCCCTGCTGGCGCAGGACGGCAAGTGGCAAGGCTACGGTGGCATGCGCCATCTGCTGGCCTATCTGCTGAAGGTGGTGACGGCCTTCACGCTGGGCCATTCGGTGACGCTGCTGCTGGGCGCGTTCGGCACGGTGCGCGTGCCGGAGCAGCCGGTCGAATTCGCCATCGCGCTGTCGATCCTGTGCTCGGCGGTGCACGCGTGGCGGCCGATCTTCCCGCGCCGCGAAGCGTGGGTGGCGTTCGGCTTCGGGCTGGTGCACGGACTGGCGTTTGCCTCGGCCATCCGCGAACTGCAACTGAGCGGCGCGCGGCTGGCGGCCGGCGTGCTGGCGTTCAACCTTGGCATCGAAGCGATGCAGGGCTTGGTGATCGTGCTGGCCGCGCCGTTGCTGCTGTTGCTGGTGCGCCGACCGTTCTACCCGCGCGTGCGGCAATTGTCGGCGCTGCTGGCGGCGGCGATGGCGGTGTTCTGGATGGCGCAGCGCTATGGTTCGCCGTAGCGGCTGCGGATCGCACCGAGCACGCCTTGCTGTTCCAGCCGCGTGATGGCGGCGTTGATGTGGTCGAGGTCGGCCTGCGTGGTGGTGCTCTTGTTGAGCATCAGATGCACCGGCGCGCGCAGCACCACCAGCGGCAGGGCGCCGATGGCGGTGCCTTGCTGTTTGGCTTGATGGCGCAGCGCCAGCGTGTCGCCGAGGATCAGGTCGGCGCGGCCGGCGTCGAGCATGCGCAAGCCTTGCTCGAAACTGATGAAGGTGCTGAGTCGGCCGGACGCCGCCAGCGCCGGCTGCGCGCGCGCATAGGCGGCGCCATACCAGCCCACTTTCGGCGCCAGCAGCGAGACCTTGTCGCGCACCAGCACATCAAAGCTGGACAGGTGCTGGTAGTGGCGCTGCGCACCGGCGCGCGCAAACACGCCCACCGTCTCATGCCGGTAGGCGATGCTGAAGCGCGCATAGCGGCGCCGTTCGGTCGTATTGGAGGCCGACAGCATCAGGTCCAGCTGGCCTTGTTCAAACTCGCGCTGGCGGCGCGCGGTCGGCAGTTCGGGCTGCGGCGCCAGCTTGCAGCCGGCTTCCTTGAGGATGGCTTGCGCCAGTTCCCAGTCCAGTCCGGCAGGGCTGGCGTCGGGCTGGCGGTACAGATAGGGCGGCCACTGCTCGAGCGCCATGCGCAGCTCGCACGCCGCCGCTTGCGCGGCCACGCCCAGCAGGGCAACGGCGGATAACATGTGACGCGCTTGCATGAAGTAACCCTCGATCAAACTATGGCTACAATTTGCCAGATGGGGCGCGAATGTTCAAGCGTGCCGGCGTGTTGTCAAAAATAGTTGCAAATTTCGTAAATCAGCGATTAAAATAGCTTCACGGAAACTTTTGGAGCGCCGGAATGCCATGAACCTGATCTACAAAAACGAAAAGACCCTGTTCGGCATCATGCTGGCGCTGTCGCTGCTGATCTGGGCGGTGCTGGTGCTCGGCACGGTGGGCATGGCGCTGGTGTACGTGCTGCTGTTCTTCATCGGCTACTGTTTTGCGCAATCGGCGCTGGTGTCCTACCTGCGCGGCACGGCGGTGCAGATCACGCCGGCGCAATTCCCCGACCTGTACCAGCGCATCGAGGTATGTTGCGAGCGTCTCGGGCTGGAGGTAGTGCCGGAAGCCTACCTGCTGCAAATGGGCGGGGCCTTCAACGCCTTTGCCACCCGCTTCCTCGGCAACAATTTCATCGTGCTGTATTCGGATGTGGTCGATGCGCTGGAAGAGCGCCCGGACGCGATCAACTTCTACATCGGCCACGAGATCGGCCACATCAAGCGCAACCACCTGCGCTGGTCGGCGCTGCTGGCGCCGGCGGCCTTGCTGCCGCTGCTGGGCCCGGCCTATGCGCGGGCCCGCGAGTACACTTGCGACCGCCACGGTTTCCACGCCTGCGATGATCTGAAAAGCGCGCAAGTCGGGCTGGCCGCGCTGGCGGCCGGCGGCAAGCGCTGGCGTCAGATGAGCGTCGGCTGCTACACGGCGCAAGCACAGCAGAGCAGCGGCTTCTGGATGTCGTTCCACGAACTGGTCGGCGATTACCCGTGGCTGGTCAAGCGCATGGCAGTGGTGCGCGGGCTGGCGCAGGGCAATGAAGTGCCGCCGCCGGGCCGCCACGGCCTGGCTTATTTGCTGGCCTTGTTCGTGCCGCGCCTTGGCGTCGGCGGCGCCGGTTCGGTGCTGGGCGTGATCGCGGTGATCGGCGTGCTGGCCGCCGTGGCCATCCCGGCCTACAGCGACTACACCGCCAAGGCCCGCATGGCGCAGGCGGTGGCGGAGGGACATGAGGCGACCGCCGCCGTCGAACGCTATTTCTACGCCAACGGCCGTGGCCCGGACACGCTGGAACAGGCCGGCTACGCGATGGACGATCCGAGCCACGCGGTGCAGGAAATCACGGTCGATGGCGGCAACGGCATGGTGCGCGTGTACCCGTCCGACCTCAACTATCGCGGCAAGGCTATTGCGTTCACTCCGCGCGTGGACGAGAATAAGCGCGTGGTCTGGCAGTGCGCCAGCGAAGAGATCCCGGCGCGGGTACTGCCGCCGGAGTGCCACCCATAACATCCATAAGGAAAAGGACTGCTGTTGACCTCAGCGCTGGAAATCGCCGCCAATGCCGTGATGACGGTTTCCATCGTGCTATCGGGGCGCAACAACGTGCATTCCTGGTGGATGGGCATCATCGGCTGCGCCATGTTTGCCGCGCTGTTCTACAGCGTCAACCTGTACGCCGACGTGGCGCTGCAATTATTCTTCATCGTGACCTGCGTGATCGGCTGGCTGCAATGGCGGCGCGGCGCCGGCGGCGCGCCGCTGCCGATTTCGCGCACCCGCTTGCCGGCGCTGCTGTGGATGGGCGGGGTCGGTGTGCTGGCCACGGCCGGCTATGGCCTGATGCTGCAGGCCTACACCAATGCCTACGCCCCCTTCATCGATTCCGCCGTGCTGATGTTTTCCATCGTCGCGCAACTGCTGCTGATGCGGCGGCGACTGGAAACCTGGCCGTTCTGGCTGCTGGTGAACACGGTGTCGGTGCCGCTGTACGCCAGCCGTGGCCTGTACGTGACGGCCGCGCTGTACGCGGCCTACTGGCTCAACGCGCTCGCTTCGTGGTATTTCTGGCGTCGCCAAATGCAGACACAGGCACAGGCGCTGCCGGTTTAATGCTTCTTCTGGATCGCCTGGCGGTAGGCGGTGGGCGTCACGCCCATGCGCTCGCGGAAGGCGGTAGCGAAATTGCCGGCGTTGTTGAAGCCGATCAGCAGGGCGATGTCCTGCACGTCGATATCGGTATCCTTGAGTAATTCCTCGCCACGGCGGATGCGCTCCTCGCGGATGAAGCCGAACACCGTCATGCCGGTCTGCTCGCGGAACACCTGCGACAGTTTTTCGCGGTAGGTGCCGACGCTGCGCGCAATCTCGGCCAGCCCCGGCAGCGCCGCCAGGTTGTCGCTGATCAGGCGCTTGACGGCGTTGACCAGCACCGCGTCCGGATCGCTTTCCGCCTCCATGTGTTGTTCATCTTCCGCCGCGATGGGCGGCGCCTGCTGCTGGCGCCGCGCCAGGTTCAGGTGCACCTGGATGCGCGCGGTCAGCTCGCCCGGCGAGAATGGCTTGGAGACGTAGTCGACGCCGCCGATCGACAGCCCGAGGATACGGTCGTCGTCGGCATCGGCGCCGCTCAGAAAGATCACCGGAATATCCTGCGTGACCGGATTGGCCTTGAGCAGGCGGCAGGCGGTGTAGCCGTCCATATTCGGCATGCGCACGTCGAGCAGGATCAGGTCGGGCCGGTTGGCCAGCGCCAGTTGATAACCCTGCAGGCCATTGAAGGCGACCGAGACCTTGTACGGCATCTCGCTCAGCAAATCCGCCAGCATGCGCTGCTCGAACGCGGAGTCATCCACGATAAGAATCTTGCAACGGCTGCTTTCAAGGGTAGTCGGCATGGAAACCCACCAGTTGGTTGATAAATTTTTATCACTCCGTGTTGCGTATTATGCCTATCTTTTGAATATTTTTGATAGTTTTCTACGCTTGCAAAATAGTTGTCGCTTCCGCCAAAAGCATGATTTTTTTAAATCATTAATAATGGAATTGAGTGTTGAGAGAAGGCAATGTCGGAGGGGGGATGACGGGCTTGCGCGCATGGGTCTCTGGGCTAATTACGGCGCCGTTGCTGGCGTGGCCGGTGGCGGCCGCCAATTTGCAGATTTCGCCGGTGATGATCAACTTGCGCGCCGGCCAGGGCGCCAGCGGCATCAATTTGCAGAATCTGGGCGAGGCGCCGGTGTACGGCCAGGTGCGTGTCTATCTGTGGGAACAGAAGGAGGGCGACGACGTGCTGACCCCCACCCAGGAAGTGGTGGCCAGCCCGCCCATCATCCAGATCGCGCCCAAAGCCAGCCAGACCATCCGCCTGGTGCGGCGCAGCGAGCAATTGCCGTCGAGCGAGTTGTGCTACCGCATCCTGATCGATGAGATCCCCAAGGACGGGAACGGCCCAGCCAGCGGCGTCGACATCCGGCTGCGTTATTCGGTGCCGCTGTTCGTGCTGCCGGCCGACGACCGCGCGACGCCGGTGCTGGCGTGGTCGGTGTTTAAGAAAGAGGGCAGTTGGACGTTGCGGGTCCGCAACAGCGGCACCCAGCGCGCACAGATCGGCGCGCTGGAACTGAGCAACGCCGCCGGCCAGCAGTTCGTGATTGCGCCTGGCTTGTTCGGCTATGTGCTGGCGGGCCGCACGCGTGAATGGCGCCTGCCGACGCCGGGCGAAGCCGATCTGAACGGGACGTTGGCGGTGAAGGCCAACATCAATACCCGGCCTTTGAGCGCCAATACCGTAGCCAGGGTGGAATAGCCCGGCATGGGGCGGCGCTGGCTCTGGGTGTGCATCTGGACCTGGCTGGTCATGGCGGGTGTGCTGGCGCAGACGCCGCCGTCGCCGCCACCGCAGGAAGAAGAGCTTTTTCTGGAGGTAATCTTGAACGGCGAACAGACCGGCCTGATACTGCGCTTCACCCGGGGCAAGACCTCGGGCTTACGCAGCAGCGTGCAGAATTTGCGCGATCTCGAGCTCGATCCCAAGCTGTTCGGCGTGGAGGCAACGCAGGAGTTCGACCTCGATCAGGTCAAGGGCCTGAGCTACAGCTACGATCAGGCGCGCCAGACCATTGCGCTGCGGGTCGACGACGCGCTGCGGGCGCCGGTCATGCTGTCCGGCCGCACCGTGCGCAAGCCCGGCGCGGCCACAGTGACGCCGGGCGCGGTGCTCAACTATGATGCCTTCAGCGTGCTGGGCAAGAATCGCAGCAGTTCCATCAGCAACGAGCTGCGCTACTTCAACGGCAGCGGCGTGCTGACCAACACCGGCATCGTCAACATCAGCAGCCAGCTGCGCCAGTACGTGCGCTTCGATACGGCCTGGGTGCACGCCGATCCCGACACGCTGGAAACCTGGACCGTAGGCGACTTCATTTCCTCCTCGCTCACATGGTCGCGTTCGCTGCGCATGGGCGGCGTGCAGTGGAAGCGCAGCTTCGACCTGCGGCCCGACCTGCTGACCTTCCCGGCCGCCGCGCTGGGTGGTTCGGCGGTGGTGCCGAGCGCGGTCACGCTGTACCTCAACGGCGTGCGGCAAGTGGAGACGGCGGTGCCGTCCGGTCCCTTCATCATCAACCAGGTAGCCGGCATCAACGGCGCCGGCCAGGCCACGCTGGTCACGCGCGACGCCGCCGGCCGCGCGGTCAGCACCACCTTGCCGCTGTACGTCGACACCCGCATGCTGGCCGAAGGCCTGACCGATTATTCGCTGGAGCTGGGCGTGCTGCGCCGCCGCTACACCACCGACTCGTTCGGCTATGCGCGCACGCCGGCCGCCAGCGCCTCGCTGCGGCGCGGCCTCAGCGACAGCCTGACGCTGGAAGCGCACGCCGAAGGCGGTAGCGGCGTGCTCAACGGCGGCGCCGGCATGTTGTGGCGGCTGGGGCAGGGCGGCGTGGTCAGCGCGTCGGCGGCGGCCAGCGGCGGCGGCGAGGATGGCGCGCGGCGCGGCGCGCAAGCCACGTTGGGCTACCAGTACCTGAGCCCGCGCTTCAGCGTGGATCTGCAATCGCAGCGCGCCAGCGCCGGCTACAGCGACCTTGGCACGCTGGAAGGCGGCGCCGGCGTGCGCGCCAGCGACCGCATTAATTTCAACCTGTCGCTGGGCGCCGGCCAGGGCCTGGGCTTCAGCGCCATCAGCCTGCGTTCGCCGCTGGTGCCGCCGGCCAAGGTGCAGGCGCTGTCGTACTCGGCCACGCTGGGCCGCAGCCTGTTCGTCAGCGTCAGCGCTTTCCGCGACATGCTCGACCCCAAGGCGCGCGGCGTGTTCTTCAGCATTAGCGGCACGCTGGGCGAGCGCATCTCGGCCACGGTCAGCCGCAGCCGCCAGAACGAGGCGCGCAGCACCACCACCACGCTGACGCGTTCGGCCGACTACGGCGGCGGTTTTGGCTGGGGCCTGCAAGCGGTCAACAGCAACGGCGCCACCCAGTACCAGGCGCAGGGCCTGTACCTCGGCAACTACGGCCAGGTCAGTGCGCGCATGCAGGAAAACAATGGCCAGCGCAGCAGCTCGGTCGATGTGGCCGGTGCGCTGGTGCTGATGGATGGCGGCGTGCACGCGGCGCGCCAGGTCGGCGCCGGCTTCGCGCTGGTGTCCACCGAAGGCGTGGGCGGGGTGCCGGTGCTGCAGGAAAACCAGGTGATCGGCAAGACTTCCGGCGCCGGCTACATGCTGGTGCCCAACCTGAATCCCTATTTCATCAACCAGATCGGCATCGACCCCAGCAACCTGCCGCTGGACGCGCGCATTGCCAGCACCGGGCAGGGCGTGGTGCCGGCCCGCCTGTCCGGCGTGCTGGTGCGCTTCCCGGTCGAGACCTACGAGGCGGCCAGCGTGATCCTGCACGACGCCGACGGCAAGCCGCTCGGCGCCGGCATCGAAGTGCTGCACCTCGAGAGCGGCCACCGCACCGTGGTCGGCTACGACGGCATGGCTTTCATCGACCACCTCGAAGCGCTCAACCACCTGCGCCTGACGGTGGACGGCAAGCCCTGCGCGATCGCCTTCAGCTACACGCCGGTCAAGGGCAACGCCATGCCGACCATCGGCCCCTACCGCTGCCAGGGAGTCCAATGATGGCGCGCCGCTGGCTGATCCTGCTGGGCGTGTTGCTGGCGCTGCTGGGCGGGCAGGCGCGCGCCGACAGCTGCACCCTGACCGCCAGCGATATCGTGTTCCCCAACGTCAGCACCATCACCGCCAGCGATGCCTTCACCTCCTCCACCAGCTGGAGCGTGACCTGCACCTGGACCGCGTTCACCACCGCCCTGCTGGCGCCCAACGTAGCGGTGTGCCTGTACCTGGGGGCGGGCAGCAATTCTTCTGCCACCGTGACCAATCCGCGCCAGCTGGCCAACGGCGCGGTCAAGGTCAACTACAACCTGTACAGCGACAGCAGCTATGCGGCATCCAAAATCTGGGGCGGCTGGGCCGGCACCACCACCTCGACCACGCCCATCCTCATCAACATGGTCAAGAGCGGCGGCACCGGCAGCCTGACGCAGGCGATCACGATTTACGGCAAGCTGAGCGCCGACGCCACGCTGGCGGCCAATAACGTCGGCGCCACCGACCTCACCGTGACCTCGGATTTCGGCAGCGGCAGCGCGCTGGTCCAGTACCTGTTCACCATACTGCCCTCGGCGGTCTGCACGCTGGGGCCGACGGCGGCGATTCCGTTCCAGGTGCGTGGCAAGGTCATCAACGATTGCAATATCAGCGTCGGCAACATCGCCTTCCCGGACACCAAGCTGCTGAGCAGCACGGTGCGATCGACTTCCAATATGAGCATCAAATGCAGCGTCAACACGGCCTATCGCATTCTGCTGTCCTACGGCGGCAACGCCAGCGGCACCACGCGCAAGATGAAAAAGCTGAGCGGCACGGAGCTGGTGTCTTACCAGCTGTCGAACACGCTGGACGGCAGCACCTGGGGCGACGGCACCAGCGGCACGGTGGTGGTAACGGGGACGGGGGATGGCAACAGCGCGTCGCTGACGGTGTTTGGCAGGGTGCCGGCGCAAACCACGCCGTCGCCGGGGGATTACAAGGACACGATTACGGCAACCGTGCAGTTCTAGGGATTAAAAGGTGATGGTCCAGACGCCGTCGGCGGCTTTGGTCTCGCTGCGGGTGGGGGTGGCGGTGGTGGCAGCGGTGCTGCTGGCTGCGGTTTGTTGGGCTTGGTAAGGGGTGTTCAGCTGGCAGGCGACGGCCGGGGCGGCCTTGGCGTTCTTGTCGGCGGCCGGGGTGGTCTGGACGGAGCAGGATTCCTTGACTTCAAACGTCACTTGCATGGTCGCGCTGGCAGTCTTGCCGGCGGCGTTGGCCAGCAGCGGCAGGCTGAACAGAGTGAGCGCAACGATTTTAGTAAAGATTTTCATATGTCACACACGTTTTTGAGGTGCGCAGCTTCTGTTTGGTGGCCACGTACAACGGGTGGCCCTCAAGGCCGCGAAAGTTAATCTACAGGAAGAATTTTATCCTGAGAGAACATTCTCGCGAATGTTCACATTTTACATAGAAATTGACGTGTGGAAATAGCGTGGTTTTTGGAGAGTTTTTGATGTGGTTTTTTGGCCTATTTTAGGGGATGGAAAAACGGCCGCAGGCAGAGGTTTTCATAGGAGAAATTGGTCGAAGCACAGGACAAAAAAGGAGATGAAATTGGCGCTGGAAAATACACACATTGTCACCGTTGTCGCATCACCTAAAAAAGTCACACTTTCTTGCATTAAACATGCAAGTCACTCTTGAGGAAGGAGCCGCAAATGAAACATACCGACTTTGGCAGCATGCCGTGCCCGATCGCCCGCAGCCTGGGCAAGGTGGGCGAGTGGTGGAGTATCCTGATCCTGCGTGACGCCTTCTATGGCCTGACGCGCTTTGACGAATTCGAGAAGAGCCTGAAGATCGCCCCGAATATGCTGACCCGCCGCCTGGCCGGGCTGGTGGAGGGCGGGCTGATGGAGCGCCGCCAGTACAGCGCGCGGCCGCCGCGCTATGAATATGTGCTGACCAAGGCCGGTCGCGACTTCAAGCCGGTGCTGCTGGCCTTCGTGGCCTGGGGCAATGACCACCTGGCGCCGGAAGGGGCCAGCCTGCTGGTGGTGAGCCGCGAAACCGGCAAGCCGGCCGACCAGGTGCTGGTCGACGCCAACAGCGGCCTGGCCATCAACGACGAGGACTATATGTTCGCGCCGGGCCCGGCCGCCACCGAAGGCATGCGTTCGCGCCTGATCCAGATCAAGCAGCCAGCCAGCGTTTAAGCGGCGCCCAGCAGGGCGGCACGGCGCCGGCGCGCAACGCCGGCGCCGTTTTTTGTTCGGAAACGGTGTCGCTTCCATCAAGGTAGTTTCCACCTGGAACTAAAAACGCTTTACTATCAGGGACTTATCGGGGCGCTGCGGGACCGCCTGCAAACTGTGGAATAATGCGGTATCAGCGCAGCGGCGCGCTGCGGCGACACAGTAGAGGAAAGTCACTTGGTGGACATGTTTGCGCTCGACGAAGAGTTGGCGCACTGGGATACAATTTTGCAAGAAAAGCAAGGCGTGGAGCGGCTGCGGCTGCTGTCCGCGCTCGCCTGGCATTTGCGCCAGCGCGATCCCGCGCGCGCCTTGCAATGCTCCGCCGAGGCCAACTCGCTGCTGGACCTGCTGCCGCCCGCCGAAGCCACCGTGCAACGCGCCCGCCTGCTGCTGGTCGCCGCCGAACAGCAATGGCTGCGCGGCGAACTCGACACCGCCCACTACCACCTCGAACAAGCGCTGCAGCTGTGCGCGCAGGCCGCGCCGGCGCTGCCGGACCAGGCCGCCGCCTGCCGCGCCGACGCCTGCTGGACGATGGCCTGGGTGGCCAGCGATCGCGGCGTCAGCGCCGAAGGCGACAACTGGCTGCGCGAAGCGGCCGCCGCCGCCCGCCTGGCGCAGGATCCGTTGCGCATCGACGTGATCGACGCCGCTTCCGGCATCTGCGACGCCTTCGGCGACTGGCAAGCCGCGCAGCAGCGCTGGAACGGCCGCTTCGGCACCGACCTGAGCGGCGTGCCGGCCATCGCGGCCGGCTGGATCAGCGACTTCTTCGGCACCTGCGCCTTCCAGCGCAGCGAGTACGGCCGCGCCATCGGCCACCTGATGCTGAGTTTTGAGACGGCGCTGGCCACCGGCCAGATCCGCCGCGCCATCATCGTCGCCACCAACATCGGCAACGGCTTCACCAGCCTCAATGCGCACGAGGCGGCGCTGGACTGGATGCAGCGCGGGCTGGATCTGGCACGACCGACCGGTTGGCCGCTCAGCATCGGCATGTGTCTGATGCAGACCGCCGAAACCCTGCGCCAGCTGGGCCAGCGCGACGCCGCGCAAAGCCTGTTGCGCGAAGCGCTGGCGACCTTGTCGCCGCTGTCCGGCTCGCGCGCCTACGCGGTGGCGCTGGAATACCAGGGCGACCTGGCGCTGGACCTCGGCAACCACGCGGCGGCGCTGGACAGCTTCACCCGCCTGGCCGCGCGCGGCGACGCCCTGTGCCAGAACGATTTCCAGAGCAGCGCGCGGCGCGGCCAGGCGCACGCGCTGTCGCACCTGGCGCGGCCCGAGGATGCGCTGGCCGCCGCGCAAGCCGCGCTGGCGCTGGCGCGCGACCACGGCGACGCCTCGTCGCAGATCGCCGCACTGAACGTGCTGGCCGACATTCACACGCGCCACAAGCTGCCCGGCCCCGAACTGATGATGGCGCCCAACGCGGTGCTGCACTACCTGCAGCTGGCGCTGGAAATCGCCGCCACCATCGAGGGCTACACCGTGCCCGGCACGCTGCTCGACGCGGCGGCGCGCGAGTATGCCGCCATCGGCGACTATGAACGCGCCTACAACATCTCGCTGCAGGCCAACGCCGCGCGCGACCAGACCCACAGCAAGGAAGCCACCAGCCGCGCCATCGCGATGCAGGTGCAGTACCAGACCGAGCGCGCACAGACCGAGGGCGAGCACCATCGCCAGCTGGCCGCCGCCGAGGCGCAGCGCGCCGAGGTGCTGCAACAGACCAGCGCCACGCTGGAGCACTTGAGCGCCATCGGCCAGGAGATCACCGCGCACCTCGACGCGGCGGCGGTGTTCCGCGCGCTGGACCGGCACGTGCACGGCCTGCTCGACGCCACCCACTTCTCGATCTTCCTGCTGGAGCCGGACGGCGAAACGCTGGTATGCACTTTCGGCATCGAAGCGGGCAAGCCGCTGCCGGCGATTCGCGTGCCGCTGTCGTCGCCGAGCGCCAACTCGGCGCGCTGCGTGCGCGAGCGGCGCGAGATCCTGATCGAGCTTGATGAACAAGGCGTGACACCGCACCTGATCCCCGGCACCTTGCCGACACTGAGCTTGCTGTTTGCGCCGCTGCGCGTGGGCGATCGCGTGCTCGGTGCGATGACGGTGCAGTCGTTGCAGGCGCATTCATACGGCGAGCGCGAACGCCTGATCTTCCGTACGCTGTGCGCCTACGGCGCCATCGCGCTGGATAACGCGCGCGCCTACCAGCAGGTGGCGGCGACGCAGGCGCAGCTGCTGGAAAAAAACCTCGAGCTGGAACAGGCCTACAAGGCGCTGGAAGAAGTCAGCCTGACCGACCAGCTGACCGGCTTGCGCAACCGACGCTTCTTCCTGCAGAACGTCGACGCCGATGTGGCCATGAGCTTGCGCGGCTACGAGGCCGGCATCCACCGCGAACTGACCGAGTGCGACCTGACGGTGCCGAAGGACCTGGTGTTCTTCATGGTCGACCTGGACCACTTCAAGGAAGTGAACGACCGCTATGGCCACGCGGCCGGCGACTCGATCCTGGTGCAGATGCAGGAGCGCTTGCGCGAGGTGTTCCGCGAATCGGATTATGTGATTCGCTGGGGCGGCGAGGAATTCCTGGTGCTGGCGCGCGCCACCCATCGCGACGAAGCGGCCGGCGTGGCGGAGCGCATGCGCCGCGCGGTGGCCGAGCGCGATTTCGAACTGCCGGACGGCGGGCGTTTGTCGCGTACCTGCTCGATCGGCTTTGCGTGCTTCCCGTTCCTGCCCGAGCAACCGCGTTTGCTGTCATGGTCGCAGGTGGTGGAGCTGGCCGACCAGGGCTTGTACGTGGCCAAGCGCTCCGGCCGCAATGCGTGGGCAGCTTTGTACAGCACCGAGTCCACCCGTGCCGAAGGCGTGTTCCCGCGCCTGATGCAGCAGTTGGGCGCGGCCGTCGCCGAGGGCGAGGTGCGGCTGGTTACCAACCTGACCGGCCCGCTGGTGCTGGGCGGCGAGCGTCGCCGCACCGGTTTGTCGAGCGACCTGGAACTCGGTTAATCCTATGGAAAAGACGCGCTGCAGCTGGGCCAATCCGGCCAATCCTTTGTACCTCGAGTATCACGACACCGAGTGGGGCGTGCCTTGCCACGACGAGCGGCGTTTGTTCGAGATGCTGAATCTGGAGGGCGCGCAGGCGGGCCTGAGCTGGGAGACTATTTTGAACAAGCGCGAGAATTATCGCGCGGCGTTCGACCAGTGGGATGCGAAGAAGATCGCGGCCTATGGTCCTGAAAAAGTCTCGGAGCTGCTGGCCAATCCCGGCATCGTGCGCAATCGCCTGAAGGTGGCGGCGGCGATCACCAATGCGCAGGCGTATTTGCGGTTGTTGGAAAGCGGCAGCAGTCTGGATAAGCTGCTGTGGTCCTACGTCGGTGGCAAGCCGATGGTGCGCGGCAAGGAGGCGCGTCCGGCCAAGACGGAGTTGTCGGACCGGATTTCCAAGGATCTGGCCAAGCTGGGATTCAAGTTTGTCGGCTCGACGATTATTTATGCCTACATGCAGGGCATCGGCATGGTGGACGACCATGCGCCGGATTGCTTTTGCAGGAAGGCGCGCAAGTGATGATGCGGGTGGTGCTCGACACTGATTGGAGTGGCGAGCGTTTCGCGGCGGCGTGCGCGCAAGGCGGGCGTTTGCATTACATCGCGATTGCGGCTGCGCTGCCTGCGGCGGCGCAGATTGCCGATGCCGGATTGCGCGCCGCGTGGCCGCTCAATGTGCCCGGCTTCCATCGTGTGATTCTCAATGATGACGTGACGCTGGATTTGCTGGTGGGCGCGGTGGATGCCGTGCTGCCGCAGGTGACGGCGCGCGTGAACCAATTCCATCTGGCCAGCGGCGTCTCGCCAGTGTGGGCGCGTACCTTTGCGAAGCTGGCAGTACAAGGCGCCACGCTGCACGCGCAGGCGGCCGACGAAGCACTCGTATGGGCGCTCACCGCAGCTGGCTTCGCGTGCCGGCTGGCCGGCAGTGGCAGTGATATCGCGGCGGTTTATCGCAGCCGCCGGCCGCAGCCTGCGGTGGCGGCGGAGACGGTGCGGCGGGCGGTGGTGATCGGCGCGGGGCTGGCCGGTTCGTCGGCCGCACATCGTTTGTGCGCGCGCGGCTGGCAGGTCACGCTGATCGAGCGCCACGCGCAGCCGGCGCAAGAAGCTTCCGGCAACCTGGCCGGCATCTTCATGCCGCTGCTGTCCAAGGACGACAACATCCCCACGCGCCTGAGCCGCGCCGCCTACCTGTTCGCGCTGCGCGAATGGCGGCGCCTTGGCGGCGTTGGCCGCGCCTTTGAAGGCCAGGACTGCGGCGTGCTGCAACTGGCGCGCGACGAGCGTCACGCCGGCGTGCAGCAGGAAGCGCTGGCGACATGGAACTACCCGCACGAATACGCCCGCTGGGCCGATGCGCACGAAGCCAGCGCATTGATCGGCGCAGCCACACCGCATGGCGGCTGGCTGTTCGAGCAGGGCGGTTGGGCGCGGCCATCGTCGCTGTGCGAAGCCATGCTGGCCGCGTGCGGCGACCGCCTGCAGCGCGTGTTCTGCACCGAAGCCGTCAACCTGCAGCGCGTCGACGGCGAATGGCAAGTGCGCAGCGCAGACGGCACATTGATCGCGCAAGCGCCAACCGCCATCCTCGCCAGCGGCGCAGCCGCCAACAACATCGCACAAGCCGCCGAGCTGCCGCTGTCCAAGCTGCGCGGCCAGGTCACGCACCTCGCTGAAGACGCCGGGCCGCCGATGCTGCCGCTGGTGGTTTGCCGCGAGGCCTACGTCACGCCGCCGTCCAACGGCATCGTCTGCGCCGGCGCCACCTACGACAACGACGACGACCCGCAGCTGCGCGCCAGCAGCCAGCTGGAAAACCTGACCCGCCTGGCCGACATCATCCCCGGCGATGATGTTGCGGCGTTGGCACACCGCGCACCGTTGTCCGGCCGCGTCGGATTCCGCTGCGCCGCGCCGGACCGCCTGCCGCTGGCCGGCGCGTTGCCGGACTACCCGAACGCCGGCCGCCTCGAATTCCTGTCCGACGTGCCGCGCCACCAAGGGCTGCATTGCCTGCTGGGCTACGCCTCGCGTGGCCTGATCTGGGCGCCCCTGATGGCCGAACTGCTGGTTGCGCAACTGGAGGGCGCGCCGCCGCCGCTGGAGGCCTCGCTGGTGGATGCATTGGATCCCGCCCGCTTCCTGCTCAAACAACGCCGCCGTAGCCAATAAACGCTATAATTGCCGACAGCACAACCATCCCGCGAGAATCACAGCAATGGATGAACAAGAAGCGCCGCAGCACGACGGCTCACCGGAGTTATTCATGTTCCTGGCGTCCACCGTGCATGACATGAAAAATTCGATCAGCGTCCTCAGTGGCACGCTGGAGAACCTGCTTGCCGGCCATCCATCCAACAGCGCCCCCGAATACGGCCAGATGGCGCACATGCTGTACCAGACCAAGCGCCTCAACGATAACCTGATCCAGCTGCTGGCGCTCTACAAGGACGTCGGCAAACCCGGCTACCCTTTCGATCCCGCCCCGCGCAGCGTGCGCGAACTGGTGGAGCAGGTCGCCGGCCAGGCCCGCATGCTGCTGCAATCGCGCGGCATCGCGCTCGATATCGACTATCCGCCGCACGCCATCTGGACGCTCGATGAAGACCTGGTGATCGGGGTGCTGGTCCACGCCATCAACAACGCCATCCGCTACACGCGCGACCGCGTGCGCCTCGCCATCAGCATCGACGGTGACTTCCTCGAACTGCGCGTCGAAGACAACGGCGGCGGCTTCCCGGCCTCCATGCTGGAGGCGGGCCTCAGCGCGATGGACCCGCAGCGCGCCCGCATCGACTTCCTCAGCAACAGCAGCGGCCTCGGACTGTACTTCTCCAGCGAAGTGGCGAAGATGCACAAGCACCGCCAGCGCAGCGGCAGCATCGCGCTCGATAACGGCGGCACGCTGGGCGGCGGCTGCTTCATCCTGCGCCTGCCATGATGACGAGCGAAATCATGAGCGCCTCGAATCCTGCGGAAAGCGGCATCGACTGGGCGGAAAAGCGCTACCTGATCATCGACGATTTCGTCGGCATCCGCCAGCTGCTGCGTGAATCACTGCGCAACCTCGGCGCCAAGCATATCGACCAGGCCTCCAGCGGCGGCGAGGCGATGGTGCTGCTGGCGAAGACCCGCTACGACGTGGTGCTGTGCGATTACAACCTCGGCGACGGCAAGAACGGCCAGCAGGTGCTGGAAGAGGCGCGCATCCGCAACCTGATGCTGCCGTCCAGCGTGTGGCTGATGGTGTCCGCCGAAAAGAGCGTAGAGTCAGTGATGGGCGCGGCCGAGCACCAGCCGGACGCTTACATCATCAAGCCGATCACCGAAGGCGTGCTGCTCACGCGCCTGAACCGCGTGTGGGTGAGGAAGCAGGTCTTCCGCGAAATCGACCAGGCCTTTGCCGACAAGGATTACCTGCGCGCGGCCAAGCTGTGCGAAGAGCAGATCGCGCACCATCCGCTGCACGCCATCGACCTGCACCGCATGCGCGCCACGCTGCTGCTCAAGAGCGGCGATATCGACCGCGCGGGACTGGTCTACGAAGACGTGCTGCAGGAACGCGAATACAACTGGGCGCGCTGCGGCCTGGGCAAGATCCGCATGGCCAACGGCGACCCCGATGCGGCGCGCATGATGTTCCAGGCCGTGATCGCCGACAACCGCTTCTACATTGACGCTTTCGACCAGCTGGCCGAATCGTTCCACCTGCAAGGCAAGACCGAGGAAGCGTTCGACGTGCTGCAAAAGGCCGCCAAGCTGTCGCCCAACTCGGTGCCGCGCCAGCGCGCGCTGGGCACCACGGCGCTCAAGCTGGGGAATATCCCGGTGGCGGAAAAGGCCTTCCGCAAATGCATCGAGATCGGCGAGTTCTCGGTGCGTAAAACCGTGGACGCCTACCTTGGCCTGGCGCGCGTGTGCGGCCAGAAGAACGACACCAAGGAAGCCATCCGCCTGTTGAACGCCGCCGTCCATCAATTCGGCGGCGACCAGGTCACGCTGCGCGCCAAGATCACCGAAGGGCTGGTGTATCACGAGAGCGGCGATTTCCGCCGCGCGCGCAAATCCGGCGACGAACTGGAAGCCATGCTGGCCGACGAAAACCGCCAGCGCCCGGACACCGAATCCTGCCTCGATATGGCGACCCTGCTGTTCGCCGTCGGCGTCAAGGAAGCGCCGGTCGACCTGCTGTGCTACGTCACCCGCAACAACCACGATAACGCGCCGCTGCTGGAAGACGTACAGAAGATCTTCGAGAAGGCGCGCATGGCCGAGGAAGGGCAGGAGCTGATCGAGGCCGCGCGCAAGGAAGCGGCGGACCTGATGAACAAGGGTGTGCTGCTGTGGAAGACCGGCAAGCTTACCGAAGCCGTCGAGTGGATGCGCAACGCGCGCAAGCAGCTGCCGCACAATATGCGCATCCTGTTCAATTCGGCGCAGATCCTGATCTCGCATTTGCAGGAAAACGGCTACGACCGCGCGCTGGCCGACGAAGCCATCTCGGTGCTGATGCATGTCGACGCCATCGCGCCGGGGCAGCAGCGCTTTGCCCAGTTGATGGAGCAGCTGGCGATGCTGGCGCCGATGTCGGGCGTGGTGGCTGCAGCCGCCGCCAGCGAGTACGAGGCGGCCAACGGGCCGGTGCCGGAATCGACCCGCTGGAGCGGAGATTGAGCGTCCGCGCCACGCAACACCGAGCTTGTTTCAACGCACCCAAATGATTACACTGATTTTCAGCACAGCCCAGCCTGCGCTTGATTCGCTGTCAATATTGAGGGCAAATTAAGGACATAAAAATATGCGTGATATCGCAAAAGAAGTGTACAAAAAAATGAAGGTCGGCAGCGTGGCGTGGATTCGTCCGGTCAGCGCCAAGGGAGATACCCTGGACAGTTTTCAGTCTGCCCACGACAGCGCCAGGCTGCTCGAAGAGGAAGGCCTGATCGATATCGAGAAAGTGCAGCGACAGGCCGACGGCCTGATCGACGCCATCCGCATCCAGCGGCTGGCGTAATTCACGTTACGGTTTGTCCGCAGCCGGTTTCACCGCCGGCTTGGCGGCGGCTTTGCGCGCCGGGTGTTTTTTCGCGGCCGGTTTGCGCGCTGCCGCCGGCGCCTTGGCCGGCTTGGCGGCGTCCGGTGTGCTGGCCGCCGGCTTGTTTGCCTGAGGCGCGCCGGCGCCCGCAGCGGCAGCGGCGAATTTGACGGCCGCATCGGTCATCATCGATTCGGACGCCATCGCGGTCGATACGGCCTGCTTGAATTGGTCTTGCAGCAGGTTCCACCAGGCGTTGGGTTGTCCACCTGCTGCGCTGGCGCTTGGCTTCGGTGCTTCCGGCTCAGGTGCGGCCTTGGCTTCCGGCGCAGGGGCGGGCGCTTCCGGCGCGGCTTGCGTCTTGTCGGCTTCGCGCGCGTGGTGGAAGAAGGCCGAGGCGTATGGATTGGAATCGAAGATCGATTTGTCGTTCACGCCGGTGTTGACCGCAGAGGCCAGGCTGGCGCCCACCGATTTCAGCGTGGCGATGGTGCCGCGCTGGACTTCCAGCGCCTGGATGCTCCCGCGCAGCATGCTCATATTCAGATTGAGCCAGGTCTCAACGGCTTTCAGGTCGTTGATTTTTTTGTCCAGCTCTTCCACCGACAGGGTGGGGGCGGTCAGCCCCGGCACGCTCATGCTGCCCCACAGGCTTTTTACGAAATCCAGCGTGTCATTCATTGGGTTGTTCGACATAAGAATCTCCTGTGGGATGTGCGGTTAGCGTAGCAGATATTCGTTTTGCATTCAAAAGGTTTTGACAACATTTCAGCTGCGCTTCAGCTGAGATGGCGGATCCCGTTTAAACTAGCGGCCATGACGATTGCCTCCTTCCTTGCCCGACATCGGCGCGCACTGGTTTTGTGCGGCGCCACGCTGGCGCTGCACTATGCCGCCATCGACTGGGTGGGAGGGCGCCTCAGCGCGCAGACGCACCGGCCGTCGGAGCTGCCCGCATCGCTGATGACGGCGCAACTGCGGCTGGCGTTGCCCAAGCGGGTGGAGAACAAGCCGCTGGAGGACGTGGCGCCGCTGGCGCCGGCGGCCGTGCCGCGCAAGGCGGCCAGCAGGGCGGCGCCGGTGGTGGAACCGGTTGCGGCGCCTGAAGCGATGACAGCGGCGACGACTGCTGCTGCGTCGGAGGTGGCGGCTCAGGTCAATGCCGCGCTGGCCAACGTGGAGCAGGCTGGCGCCACGCAAGCGCAGACCGGCACGCCGCCGCCGGCAGCGGCGCAAGGCGAGACGCCGGCCGTCGTGGCGCCGGACGCCGCGCCGCGCCAGGGCCTGCGCCGCTACAAGGTCAACCTGCCGCCATCGGCCACGTTCGACATGACGGTGGACCGGGTCGACGCCGACGGCACCAAATGGACGGGCTCCGCAGCCATGACGTGGCATACTGACGGCAGCCGCTACACCGCCTCGGTGGAAGCCGGCGTTAGTGTGCTGATCACGCGCATCAACCTGCTGGTGCTGCGCAGCGAAGGCGAGATCGACGACTACGGCATCGCCCCGGTGAAGATCACGGAAAAGCGCGCGCGCCGCGCCGAAACCGCGACCCACTTCAACCGCGCCGACGGCACCATCACCTTCTCGGCGTCGGAGCGCAGCTATCCGCTGATGGTGGGGGCGCAGGACAAGGCCACGGTGCCGTTCCAGCTGGGCGGCATCGGCCGCGCCGACCTGAATCAGTTCGGCAGCGACATCGACATCCAGGTCGGCGAGGAAAAGGAAGCCACCGTCTTCCGCTTCCAGCTGATCGGCGAGGAGGAAATCGACACCAGGACCGGCAAGATCGTGACGTGGCATTTGAGCCGTCCGCCCAAGCCGGGCAGCTATTCCTCGAAGCTGGATATCTGGCTGGCGCCGGGGTTGAACTGGTATCCAGTCCAGATACGTAACACGGAGGCCAGCGGTGCGCTGACCACGCAGACCGTCTCCAACATAAAGATGACAGACAAATGAAGAAACTGACTACCCTGTGCGCTGCCTTGATGCTGGCCGCCGTGGCCCACGCCACCGAAGAACACCCGAGCGCCAAGCGCGCGACCAACCCGCCGCCGTCGGCGGACCTTAGCTACAACCTGAAGATCAAGCAGGGCGGCCTGTCGCTGAACGGCGTAGCCACCGTGCAGTGGCGCGCCGGCGATGGCAAATACAGCATCGCCACCGAAAGCCGCGCCTCCATCTTTGGCAAGGTGGTGGAGAACCGCAGCGAAGGCGCGATCGACGATTTCGGCCTGGCCCCCGCCAGCTTCCACGAAAAGCGCATTCGCAAGGATCCGTACACCACCACCTTCAAGCGCGCCGAGAAGACTATTGCATTTACTGAAAGCGACGTCACTTACCCTATCTTGGGGGGCGAGCAGGATCGCAGCAGCGCCCAGTGGCAGCTGGCCGCCATCGCGCGCGCCGCGCCGGACAAGTTCAAGCCGGGCAGCGAGTGGCATTTGTTCGTGGCCGGCCGTCGAGACGCCGAGCCGTGGAGCTTCAAGGTGCTGAAGTCCGAGAGCGTGGACACCGGCACCGGTGAGGTCAGCGCGGTCCATCTGGTCAAGGCGCCGCCGCCGGACGCCAAGGGCCAGCAGGTCGACCTGTGGCTGGCGCCATCGCTGGACTGGTACCCGGTGCGGGTGCGCTTTAACGACCCGGATGGCGACTTTGTCGACCAGGTGCTGGAAAAGGTCGTGAAAAAGTAGGCTCCTGCTATACTGACGCCCCCGCGATAACGAGAAATATTTGTAATAAATACAATGGCGGGGAGCACAGAATGGCAAAGAATGATTGAACCTATAACTAGCAGCGAAGCAGCGCCGGAGCCGCAGGACCAGCAACAAGCGCAGGATGGCCTGCAGGCCCACTTCCAGCCGCACATTTCCGCCGACGAGATCGAGCAGGTCTACCACCTGAAGCGCGCGCAGCCGCTGCTGCAGGTGTTTACGGCCCTGTTCCACGGCGGCTTTGATGGCGTACTGGTACGCCTGCTGGTGCTGCGCGAGCTGGCCTCCGACACCACATCGACCAGTTTCACGCGCCCGGACATCAACACCCGCCTGGCCTACCTGCTGCCGGAATCGCTGGAGACGGTGCTGATGCGCCTGCGCTCCAACCAGCTGCTGGCATGGGATGCGCAGCAGGCCGTGTACCGCGTCACGCCGATGGCGCGCAACGTGCTTTCGGCCATCGACGCGCTGCTGGCACTGGGCAAGGAAGAAGACGACAACGCCGAAATGGGCTTCCTGCTGTCGCAGGTGGCCGGCGCCCAGGTGATGGGCGGCGTCACGGTCGACCAGCTGAACCACCTGCTGGGCCGACTGGTGGAACTGACCGAGGAATTCTCGGACGCGATTGCGTCGGGTTCCGAATTCCGCCTGCGCGCCTCGCAGGCCAAGTGGCACATGGCGTGCGACTGGGTGGAGAAGGGCTCGGAAATCCTGCGCGCCATCACCACCGACGAAAACGCCGACAGCGCCACGCACAAGGCGGCGCAGGCCATCGGCCGCGCCCAGTCTGCGCTGCTGAACATGCAGGGTATGTTCTCGCGCGCCCTGAACCAGATCGAGCGCCAGCGGGTGCACCTGGGCCAGTCCGGCCTGTCCACCACCGACATCAAGCGCTGGCTGCTGGAACACGAAGACCTGGCCTCGCTGGCCACGGACGCCATCGATCAGCCGGTAGTCCCGCTGTTCATCACGCCCGCAGAAATGATAGACGTAGCAGAAACAGAATTAATGGCCGACCGCGTAAACACCACAGTATCCAACGGCCTGCCGACCGGCACCGATGCACCGACCACCGTCAGCGAAGGCCCTGCCATGCAGCAGGAGCTGGACGACTGGCTGGCGCGCCTGTCCGACTTTGCGGCGCTGGGTAATTTCCCGAGCATCGCCGAAGAAGCACCGAAATCGATCCAGGCGCACGAGTCGCTGCTGCCGGCAACGTTTGCCGTGGCGTCGTACCGCGCCTCGCTGCTGCCGCTGCTGGGCGACGCCGACGAGGCGCGCCTGCAAGGCGCTACCGCCGCATTGGCGCGCTTGCCGGTGAAGTTCGCGCCGCAAGATGAAATGGTCCAGCTGCCCGACCTGGAAGTAGCCGCTATCTCCTTAGCCTCCCTCTCACTGTCTTTGAATCCGGAAGGCGACAAGTCTGATGAATGACGATTCCCAAATCCTGATCGCGCGCCTGCTGTCGCACCAGACCCTGCGCCGCGACGATAAACTCGTGAAGCGCGTGCTGTCGGACGAACAGTTCCGCACCGAAGTCGACGCGCGCCTGCTGGCCGTCGGCCTCAAGCTGCTCGACAACGTGTATGCCGACCACGTGACGCTGGCCCTGCACCGCGCCATCGAGCCGAAGATTTTCGGCGCCAAGGATGTCTGGCAAAACAATAACTTCGGCCTGTCGCGCGACGGCGTGGCGCTGCTGGTGGTGCTGTGGGCGCAGATCATCCTGCCCAAGCGCGAACGCCAGGAGACCCACCAGCACGCGGAGGATGACCAGAACGATATGTTCGGCACCGAGAAGCCGCTGCCGCGCGCGGAAGATACGTCCATCGGCATCGCCTACAAGGCGCTGCTGGCGGACTTCGGCGATAAGCTGGGCAAGAAGACCCGTCTCGACATGAACCTCGGTATTTTGTCCAAGCTGGGCTTCATCGAGCGCCGTGGCGATGTGATCGTCGAAGGCCCGCTGCTGGACCTGCTGATGGATACCGACCTGCTGAAGGAACGCATCGTCAACGGCGCGCTGGCCGACGTGTTCAAGCGCGCTCCGGCCACCATCGTCGCCGTGCCGCGCAGCGAGCCGCCTATCGCTGTCGATGCACCTGCCGAAGCAGCCAACGACGAAGAGGAAATCCTGCCGGCTTTCGACGCACCGCCGCCAGCTCCTATCGATGACACTCCAGCCGAGGACTAAGCCATGTTTCACATTAAATCGCTAGAACTGGTCCACTGGGATTACTGGCAACGCATCAAGAATATCCCGCTGGACGCCAAGATCATCACCATCGCGGGCCAGAACGGTTCCGGCAAGACCACCTTGCTGGACGCGCTGCGCACCCTGTTCGGCCTCGATTGCTCGATGGGCCGCACGTATAAACACTACGCGCGCCACAGCGGCCAGCAAACCGCCTGGCTGCGCGCCGTGGTGGACAACAAGCCGATGGGCCGCCAGCTGTCCAACCGTCCGTTCCGCAGCTCCGGCTTCTTCAGCGATGATGAAGTCACGCTGTTCTGCCAGATCCAGAAAAACGGCGGCGACTGGAAGCGCCAGTACCTTATGCGCCCCGGTAACGTGCAGATCGAAGACATCGGCGAGCCAGTCGGCGACTGGCTCGGCGTGGAAAACTACCGCAAGCGTCTGGCGATGGCCGGCCTGTCGCCGGCGATGGCCAAAGTGCTGGCGCTGGAGCAGGGCGAAACCGACAAGCTGTGCGAATACGCGCCGCGCCAGTTGCTGGACCTGGTGTTCCAGGTGTTCGGCGACAAGGAAGTGCTGGACGCCTACGACGAAGCGAAGCGCCACCAGCGCGACACCGAGACGGAGCTGAAACGCTTCGAAGCGGAACTGGAAGCCTCCAAGACCAATCTGGAAGGCCTGCGCCTGCGCGTGGCCAACTACCACCAGTGGGAAGACCTGAACAAGGAGCGCCGCAACCTGCAGGAAGAAGTGCTGCCGTCGCTGGAATACCACGAGGCGCGCGAGAAGCATGCCAACATCAGCCGCCAGCTGCGCGAAGCACGCAAGCCGCTGATGCAGGCCGACGCCCAACTGGCCGACAAGCGCGCCATGCTGGCGGCGCAAGCCAAGGCGCTGTCGGACGCGCAAAGCCACGAGACGGTGCTGGAGCAGGAATCGACCTCGCTGCAAACTCGCCTGACGCACATCAACGGCAAACTGAAGCCGCTGGAAAGCCTGATGGAGCAAAAGGCGCGTCTGGAAAAGCTGGCCTCGGACTCCGGTTCGGACCTGGCCGAAGTGGCCAAGATGCTGCAGGAAAAAGAAATCGAGCTGGCGCGCGTGCGCACCGCGCGCGACGCCGTGGCGTCGAAGATCGCCGGCGAGCTGTCGACCATCTCGGCGCTGCAAGGCAAGACCGCGATGCCGGAGCCGGAAGCACAACGCTCCATGCGCAAAGTGCTGAACGACGCCGGCATCGGCCACGTCATGCTGTCCGATATCGTGGAAGTCACCGATCCGAAATGGCAGGGCGCGATTGAAGGCGTGCTGTCGGGCTATGCCTCGGTGGTGCTGCTGGATAAATCGTCCGACGCCGCAGCGGCTTACCGCCTGGCGGAGAAGGAGCGCTATCGCCACTTCATCGTGCCGGACCTGGTGAACGCGCCGAACGTCAAAGACGACACGCTGATGTCGGTGGTGAAGTTCTCGGCCAAGGTGCCGTCATGGCTGGTGGAACAGCTGTCGCGTATCACCCGCGTGGACAATGTGGACGCGGGCGCCAAGCTGGGTAGCCACGAAGAGTGGATCACGCCGGAAGCCTACCTCCGCGAACGTCGCGGCGGCCGTTCGCTGTTCGTGGAAGTCTCGCGCTACCGCTTCGGTTCCGCCGGCCGCACGCAGCGTATGGAAGCGATCCAGAAATCGCTGCCGGCGCTGGAAGCGCAGGAAGACCAACTGACGCTGCAAGTGTCCAAGCTGGCCACCGAAATCAGCTCGCTGAAAACCCGCCTTGCCGGTGTTGACGCCGCCAAGGAACTGGCCGCGCGCGCGGAGGAATTCGACGAAGCGGTGCGCAACGCGGTGCCGCTGCGCGCCGAGCGCACCGAAGTCGGCGCGCGTTTGGGCGAGCTGCAAAACCTGATCAAGACCGCCGTGGTGACGCGCACCCGTGCCGACACCACCTGGCAGAACGCACGCTTCGCTTTGTCGGAAGCGGAAGCGGGCATGCGCCTGAACCACAAGCGTCAACTGGAACAGCGCAGCGAGCACGCCAAGGCGCTGCTGGCGCTGCGCAAGAGCTGGCGTCACCTGCCGCAAGCCTGGCGCCGCCCTGCGCGCCGCGCCGCGCTGGTGAAGGAACACCAGAACGCGCACCAGGTCACGCTGCGTGTGCACAGCCTGGAAGCCAGCCTGGCGCGCAGCGACTGGGAACTGGACGCCACGGTGATCGACCAGTACCAGCGTCTGAACGACCAGCTGCATTCGCGCCAGTCGGAAACCGAAGAGCGCCGCTACCAGAACAATCGCGCCATCGAGGCGACCGGCAATGCACGCGGCGCCTACATGGAGCGCCTGCGCTACACCATCAAGACCTACGCCGCCAACATCAAGGAGCTGGGCCAGCTGGCCGGCATCGAGGTGACGGCCGATCCGGTGCGCCTGGAGAACGACGACGTGCTGCTGTCGCAAGCCGGCCTGCACGTGCGCTTCAAGTTCGATGGCAAGGGCGTGATCGGCATGAACGATGGCGAAGCATCGGGCGGCCAGCAGGTGATGAAATCGCTGGTGCTGCTGATTGGTTTGCTGAAGTCGGAAGATGGTTCCGGCGGCTTCGTGTTCATCGACGAACCGTTTGCCCACCTGGATATCCGTAACATCCAGCTGGTCGGCGAGTTCCTGAAGAACACCGACGCCCAGTACCTGATGACGACGCCGCTGACCCACAACACCGACGTCTACGATCCTTCGGAACTGACGCTCATCACGAGCAAAAAGAAGAAGGACACGGAATGGGCAGCGCCTATCTTCGTGCTGCAGCGTCGCAAGCCAGAGGAGAAAGCTGCGGCTTAATTAGCCAGCAGCTGATCCAGTTGTTGGACCAGGAGGGCCGCGGTATCGCGGCCCTTTGCTTTGGTGACGCCTTCCAGGTAAGGTGCGCGCAGTTCGCGCAGCTCGGCCACCGAACCGGCTTTTTCCACCTTGAGCTGCAAGGGAAAGCCGCGCAGGCCCATCGTGCTCTTGATGGTCTTGTTGTAGAAATTGTAGATCGAGCGGAATTGCTGTACCGGGTCAACATCGGCGGCCGGTTCTGCCGGTGCGGCCACCTCCGGCTCGGGCAGCGAGGCATAGCTGGTCGCCAGCAAAATGTAACCTTGCTCAAGCAATTCCTGCAAGGCGCTCTCCGTCAGGCCTATCCCCGCCACATTGCGCAGCAGTTCTTCCTTCGACCTGTGGCCATCCACCAACACCAGCAAGGCACGCAAGCGCGAGGCAAGCTGAAACTTGCGCGTTGCAATCTCCTCTCGTCCCTTGTCGGTCTTGTCGTAAATTGAGGTGTTCATAGCAGCGTTATCTGTAGCCATGTGTGGCGATGATAGCACTGCGAATTTATTTGATGTCGAAAATGTCTATCGGACGCGGCACCGGTTTTTGCGCGCGGCGCCACTGGATCAGCTGCCACGAGTACAGGCCGTAGAAACCGCCCAGCAAACCGAATAGCCAGGACGAAATCGGGTTGCCTAAAAAGTCAGGATCCAGCGGCAAGCCATTGTGCATGTGCAGGTAGGCCTCGAACAGGCGGTAGATCAGGCGGCTGACGAACAACATCACCACCAGCAGGCCGAGCTTGCGGTCCTGGGTGTAGAAAAAGCCGTCCGGACGGTTTTCAAGACGGCTGCGTTTCATACTGAGTTGGCCGAGTAGGGCGCCCACCACCGCGCCGGCCGCCAGCGCCGCCAGCGCCACCCAGTTACCGAACACTTGTACTGCCACCGCCAGCACCATCACCACCATCACTGCCAGCGTGGCGTAGTGGCGCCACACTTCGGACTTGGTGCGGCCCAGTACCACCTTCAGGCGCGAATAGATGCGCCAGACCGCCAGCGGCACCAGTAGCAACAACACGAGTGTGGTCATTTCCATAATCTGTCCGAATCAGAAAGCTTAAAACCGTGATTGTACGGCACTGATTGACATTCACGACCGGCGACAGCAAACTGGGCTTTAGCAGCCCGTTCGGACCGAAAGGATCTCCATGAACAAACCTTTACCTGTGCTGCCCCTGAATCTAGGCTTGATGGCGGCCTCGCCGCAGGCCGGCGCCCAGCAGGGCGGCTATCGCCTGCCGCCCGCTGCCCTGCAAGCCATCGTCGACGCCCCGCGCGCGCCGGCCCTGAGCCTGAGCCCTCAACGCAACATCGTCGCCGTGGTGCAAACGCCGCCGCTGCCCGGCATCGCCGAAGTGGCGCAGCCGGAATTGAAGCTGGCCGGCTTGCGCATCAATCCGCGCACCTGTTCTTCGTCGCGTTTTTCGTTCGGCACCGACCTGTCGCTGCTCGATGTGGGCACGCGCAAGGAGAGCCGCCTGCGCGGCTTGCCGCGCGGCCTGCGATTGCCGGATCTGAGCTGGTCGCCGGACCAGCGCTACCTCGCCTTCACCCACGTGGCGCTGAAGGGCGATCGGGGCGCTGTGGAACTGTGGGTGCTCGATATCGCAGAACGCAAGGCGCGCAAGCTGTCGCCACAGCCCTTGTCGGCGGTGCTCACGCGTGGCTTCAACTGGCTGCCGGACAGCAGCGGGTTGCTGGTGCATTGGCGTCCTTCCGGCATCGGCAAGCCGCCGGTATCGAACGGCATTCCATCCGGGCCAATAGAGCAGGACAGCACCTCGGACGGCCATGTGCGCCAGCTGCGCACCTATCAGGATTTGTTGAAGAACGAGGACGACGCGCGCCTGTTCGAGTACTACATCACGGTGCAGATGGCGATCGTCGACTTGCACGGCAAGGCGAAGCTGATCGGCGCGCCGGGACAGTTCTCGCGCACCTCGATTGCGCCGGGCGGCGAGTACCTGCTCACGCAGAGCATCACGCGGCCTTATTCCTACATCGTGCCGGCGTCGAGTTTCGGCGAGAAGCTGGAAGTTCGCGACATGCACGGCGACGTGGTGCACACGGTGGCCGATTTGCCGCTGGAAGAAGGTCTGCCGCCGGGGAATGACGCGGTGTCGGAAGGCGTGCGCCATGTGTCGTGGCGTGCCGATGCGCCGGCGTCGCTGGTGTGGGCCGAGGCGCAGGACGGCGGCGATCCTGTGCGCGAAGTGATCGACGGCATCCGCGATCTGGTGCTGCTGCATGCGGCGCCGTTCCGCGAGCCGCCGCGCGTGCTGGCGCGCCTGACCATGCGCTACGCCGGCATCGCTTGGGGGCGCGATGATGTCGCCCTGATCAACGAGCGTTGGCACAAGACGCGCGATTACAAGCAGTGGATGATCGCGCCCGGCCATCTCTCAACGCCGCCGGAGTTGATTTACGCCGGTTCGTATGAAGACCGCTACAGCAGCCCCGGTGCGCCGGTGATGCGGGCCGACGTCAACGGTTTCCCGCGCTTGCTGATCGGTCCCGGCACCACGGTGCTGCTGGACGGCGCCGGTGCAACGCCGGAAGGCGACCGGCCTTTCATTGATCGTCTGAGCCTGACCACCAAGCAGAAGGAGCGCCTGTTCCAGAGCGCCGCGCCGTATTTCGAAAACGTGGCGGCGGTGTTGAACGACGACGGCACGCTGCTGCTCACCACGCGCGAGTCGCCGACCGAACGGCCCAATTACTACCTGCGTGATCTGACCAAGCCGGAGGGCTCGCAGCTCACTGCGCTGACCAGTTATCCGCATCCGACGCCGCAGTTGAAGGATGTGGTGAAGGAGCAGATCCGCTATCCGCGCAAGGATGGCGTGGAGATGACCGCCACGCTGATGCTGCCGCCGCATTACGATGCGGCGCGCGACGGCCCGCTGCCAATGCTGATGTGGGCATATCCGCAGGAGTTCAAGTCGGCCGGCGCGGCCAGCCAGACCACCGGTTCGCCGTACCGCTTCAATGCGGTCAGCTATTGGGGGCCGGCGGTGTTCCTGGCGATGGGCTATGCGGTGCTGGACAACCCGTCGTTTCCAATTGTCGGCAGCGGCGATGATGAACCCAACGATACCTATCTGCCGCAGCTGGTGGCGTCGGCCGAGGCGGCGGTGGAGGAGGTGGTGCGGCGCGGCGTGGCGGACCGCCATCGCATCGCCATAGGCGGGCATTCGTATGGCGCGTTCATGACGGGGAATCTGCTGGCGCATACGCGCTTGTTCCGCGCCGGGATCGCGCGCAGCGGGGCCTACAACCGCACGCTGACGCCGTTCGGCTTCCAGTCCGAGGAACGGCCTTACTGGCAGGCGCCGGAGGTGTACCAAGCCATGTCGCCGTTTAATTACGCCGACAAGATCAAGGATGCGCTGCTGTTGATTCACGGCGCAGAGGACAGCAACTCCGGCACCTTCCCGCTGCAGAGTGAGCGCATGTTCCAGGCGATCAAAGGGCTGGGCGGCACGGCGCGGCTGGTGATGCTGCCGAACGAATCGCACGCCTACCGCGCGCGCGAATCGATCATGCAGATGCTGTACGAAACCAACGCCTGGCTGGAGAAATACGTGAAGCACGCAACGGCGTAGAATGGGCGCACCATTCTTCGCCAGGAGTGACGATCATGAAATTATTCCACCGCGCCCCCGATCCCGTTCCCGTGGATGATCCTGCGCCGCCGCATGTTCCGCATCCGGTGCCGCAGGATGATCCGGTCCCGGATCACAATCCTTCCTAGTCGAAGGCCCAGGTGTAGAGCACGTCCAGCGCGTTGTTGGTGCCGGTCTGGAATTGCAGCGTGATGCGCGGATTGAGTTTGTATTTGAGCTTGACCAGGCTGGTCGCCGTGCCCGCACCCTGTTCGAAACTCAGGTAGGCGCGCGACGAGATGCGCTTGCCGACCGTGACCACGGTGTTCTGCAATCCCGTCGCCGCGCCGGCGGTCGAGGTGCCGGCCGCTTGTCCCACGCCCAGTTCATCCACGCCCAGCGCGTTGGCCAGTTTGCCTTGTCCCGCGCCGCCGAACAGCGCACCGGCGGCGGTGCTGAGCAGGGCCATGTCGTTCCCCGCCGTATTGTCGATGCCGTGGCCGAGCACCAGCCATGCCAGCTTGTCGCTGTCCGACACGGTCGGCGTGGACACCAGCTTGGCCTGCGGCGCGAGCGCGGTGCCGCGCACTTCGACGCCTGCTTCCACGTTGGTTTCGCTCAGCGCTTCGCCTTCTGGCCGGCGGCGCACGGCGAGGATGTTGAGGCCAGGGTTGTCGTAGGCGCCGGTGAAGTTGATCACGCCGCGCTCGATGGCCAGTTTCTGCCCGTAGGCCGCATAAGTGCCGCTTGCCACGCGGATGCTGCCGTTGACGCGTGGCGGACGGCGGTCGGCCACGCGGATGCGCACGGTGCCGGCCAGTTGCGCATCCAGCCCTTTGCCTTTGAGGTTGAAATCGTCGCCGAGGTCCGCTTCGAGGTCGATATTGAGCGGCATGCCTTGCGCGGCTTTCACCGGTGCCTTGCCTTTGCCGACGATAACCACGTCGTCGCTCAGGGTCGGCGTGTCGGCGCCGGCCAGTTCGATATTGGCGCGGTCGGCGCGCAGCTTGCCGTCCAGCTGGAAATGCTTGGCGTCGCGCGTCAGGCTGGTGGTGCCACTGATGGTGAGGATGCGGTCAGGGCGCGACAGCACTTCGAGTTTGTCGGCGCTCAGTTTGAGCTGCATGGTCGCTTCGTTGGCGGCGTAGCGTATCCAGCCATCGGCGCGGGCGCTGCCCTTGTTGCCGTCGAAGGCCAGCTTTTGCAGTTGCAGCTGGTCGCCGGTGAGGTGGGCTTGCAGCTGGCCGTTGCGCAGCTTGATGCCTTGGTCCAGCCAGTTGATGCTCAACTTGTCGCCGCTGATGTCGCCGGCCAGCTGCGGCGCGGCGATGGTGCCGCTACCGCTGAGGGCCGCTTTTAATGTGCCGTCGATTTCGAGGCCGGGCTGGCCGGCCAGCGGCGCTAGCCAGGCGAGGGAGCCCATGTTGGCGCTGCCGTTGACGGTGAAGCTGCTGTCGTCGGCCAGGCGGCCGTCCAGCAGCTGGGCGCTGCCTTCGAGTTTTGCTTGTCCCGCGCGCGTGCCGTCGACGTTGAGCTGGACGCGCAGGGTGCCGTCGTTGACGTCGGCGCGGGCGTCCAGCGTTTTCAGGCCGAGCGCTTGCGGCAGGTCGGCGCCGGTGATGGTGAGGTCGCCCTGTTCGCGGTAGACGTGGACGCTGCCGGCCAGCGTGCGGGTGGCAGCTTGCAGGTTCACGCCCCAGTCGGCGCCGATGGTCATGGTGCTGCGGACGTTGTCGCGCCAGGCTTCGGAGAGTTGGGCCAGGTAGTTCACCGGGACGCCGGCGGCCTGGCCTTTGCTGCGCCAGGTGGCGCCGTTCTTTTCGAGGTAGTCGATGCGCACGGTGCCGGCGGGCAGGTTGATGGCGGTGCTACCCAGCGCGATCTGGTCGGGCTTGAGCAGGCCGGCTACGCCGGTGTCTTCAGGGGCGGCGAGTTTCAGCGGCGCTGGCGCGGCGAGGGTGAGGGCGAAGCGGCCTTTGTTTTGCAGGGTGTCGATGGCGCCGGTCCAGGTGTCGTCAGCCCAGTTTCCCTTCACGCGCAGCGCGGCGTCGAAGTCAGGATTGGCGGCGCTGAGCTGGATGATGTGCGCGGAGCGCGTGCCGCTGGTCTGCAGGCGCACGCGGTCAAGCGCAATGGCCGGCGATACGTAGCGTGTGATCTCGATGTCGCTGACCAGCGGCACGTCGGCCATCACGTCCGCCGCCGAACCGCGCTGCGCCGCGCCCGCCGCTGTGCTGCCGCCCGCACCGCGAACCGTGCCCGCCGCCGCGCCACTCGCCGCGCTGCTGCCGGCCATCGCGATGGTGTTGCCGAGCGTGGCGCTGCCTTTGATCGTGCCTATCTCTTGCTGGCCGGGCGCGCGCAGGTTGCTGCCGTTGAGCGTCAGCGCGAGGGCAGGGCGGGCGCTGGTGCCAGAGAGGGTGCCGTTCGCACGCAACGCGCCGCCGAATTGCGGCCCGAGCGCACCTAGCTGCGGCGCGTCCAGTTTCCATTCCAGCTTATCGAGCGCGCTGCCAAAGCCGCCCTTGGCCTGCAAGCTGTTGGACGCCAACCGCAGGTCCACATCCGCGTCGCTGATGCTGCCCTTGGCAGCCGTCAGCTTCGCATAGCCCGACAACGGCGCGTTGGCGAACGTCGATGGCTGCAATGTCAGATTCAGGCCCGCGCGCCAGTCCCCAGCCAGTCGCGCATCGCCGCTGAAGGTCGCGTTGATGGCGCCTGCCTGCGCTGCGCCGAAGCTGGCGGGATTCAGGCGCTGCAGGCTGCCGTTCATCTTCAGCTCCGGCGTGCCCTTGACCACCACCACATCGCCGCCGACATGAATCAAACTATCCGACGGCCGCTTGGCCGATGCAAAGCCCAAGCCGCGCGCGTCTGCTTCAAAACTGCTGCGCGGCGCATCCAGCGTGCCGGTCACCACGCCGCTGGCGGCAATCGCGCCCAGCAAATCGCTGCTCACTGCCGACAGCTGGCGTGCATCCACCTTCCAGCGCAACTGCTCGCCCGGCGCGCCGAAGCTGCCGCTGACATCCGCCGTATTCTGCGCCAGCGACAGATGCGCCTCCACGCCGCTGATGTGCTTCGCGTCCGCATTCAGCTTGCCGTTGCCGGCCAGCGCCTGGCCCATCAACTTGCTGGCCTTGATCTGGAAGCTCGCAGCCACTTGCCACGCCGGTGCGAGCATGCCGTTGGCGTTGACGTCCGCATTCAGGTCCGCGATCGGATAAGCGCTGCCCAGTGACGATGGATCGAAATGATCGGCGGCCAGCTTGGCGGTGAATGCCTGCTTGTCTTTCAGACTGGCCTGGCCGGTGGCGCTGATGCTGCCTTTCTTTACTTGCAGGCGTGCTTGATGCAGTTGCAGCAGCGCGTCGGCCAGCGTGGCTTGCAGGTCGAGGCGCAGGCCCTTGTCGGCCAATGCTGCACTCAATGTTTGCTGCTTCGGCGTGCTGGCCAGCGTGATGTCGCCGGCGATGGCGGTTTTGTTGATGCTGGTGTGGAGATTCTTCAGGTCGATGCGGTCGGTGTGCAGCTTGAAGGTGGCTTGGTCGATGCCGGCTTCCGGGCCGCTGCGCTGGATATTGCCGCCGCCGGAGAATTTGCCGGCCGGGCCGAGGTCCAGTAAAACGTTGTCCAGCAGGGAGGCGGTGAGGGTGCCATCGAGACGGCCGCTGAAGGTTTGCAGCGGCAGGCCTTCGCTGTCCAGTGGCGCGGCCTTGCCCTGGTTGAGCAGGGCGAACTGGCCGGAGAGTTTTTGATCCTTGGTGATGGCGGCGGAGAGTTTGAGGCTGAACTTCGCTTGCGGCCAGGCGGCGTCGAAACCGGCGGGATCGAGATCGCGGCCGGTCAGATCGATCGAGCGCAGGATGATGGTCTCGAACGGCGCCAGCGCCACCAGGGCCTCGCCGCTGGCGCCATTGGCCGAGCCTTGCGCCTTCAAGCGCAGCAGCGCCAGGTCGCCGCTGGCTTGCACCGCGAGCCGCGCTCCCACCGCTGCGCCGCTGCCCGCCGCGAGCTTGCCGTCCGCCGCCGGGGCAGGGGCACCGTAGGTCAGTGTCGCTTTGCCTTGCAGCGCGAACGGCTTGGCGCCGCCGATGGCGGCCGTGGCGGCGATGTCGCCGAACGCGGTGTGCGCCGAGGCTTCCTGCACGCTCCATCCGGTGCGGTCGCCATCCAGCTTGAAGCGCAGGCGCTCGATCACGTCGCTGCCGCCGGCGCTGCTCAAGGTCAGCTTGTCGAGCCGCCCGTCTGAAATCCTCAGCTTGATCGGCGAGGCCAGAGACGACGGCATGGTCGAAGGCTCGGATGGTCCAATGCTCTGCACCACCAGGCTTTGCGCATGCAGCTCGCTGATCGTCAGCCCTTCCGAGAAATACTGCAGCGGCGACCAGTTGATATCAATCTGCTCCGCCGTCAGCACCGTCGTTTTGTCGCGGTAAACCAGCTTATCGACATGCATGCGGTGATACAGCGACCCGCTCACGCCGCTGATCGCAATCGTGCCGCCACTGGCATTGGCAATCCGCTGCACCAGCTGCTGCAAGGTCGACTCGCGCCCCAGCAGCCAGAATGCGCCAAACAACAACGCCACCACCACCGCAAAGCCTATCGCCACGCGGCGTGGCCAGCGGCGGCGCGGCACAACGGTTTCCTGAGATTTATCTTGGTCGGTCATCAGAACGTGAATCCCAGCGAGAAGTGCAAACGATATTTTTGAACCGCATGGCCATACGCCACGTCGACATTGATCGGCCCCACAGGACTCTTCCAGCGCGCGCCGATGCCGTAGCCGGATTTCGGATGCAACGCACTCACCGTATCGCCGGCGTTACCCGCATCATAGAAAATCGCCGCGCCATACGACGGCTTGAACCAGTACTGATACTCCGCGCTGGCCGTGGCCAGATAGCGCCCGCCGGTAGTCGCGCCATTCACCGGCACACCCAGCTCCTGATACGCATACCCGCGCACCGACTGGTCGCCGCCCGCGCGGAACAGATACACCGCCGGCACGCCGCTCTTGTCGCGCGACGCCAGCGCCCCGGCTTCGGCGCGGAAGATCGCATTCGAACTGGAACCCAGCGGCAGATACGCCACACCGCGCAGATAGCCGCGCACAAACGCTTCGTCGGTCAATATCGGCAGCAGCGCGCCGCCCAGCTGCGCGTTCAAAGCATAGCCCTTGGTCGGGAACAGCAGGTTATCCAGCTTGCGCCACGTGACGCCATACGTCAGCGGCAAACTCTTGCTCTGGCTGGACGGCACGCCGCCCACCGTCTTGGTCTCGGTCAGCAGTTCCAGCGTCAGGTTGCGCTCCAACAGCGGCGTGCCCCAGGTGCGCTTGCCCGCCACGCTGGCTACGCTGGTCACCTCGCCCGAAATATCGCTGCGCTCAAACGAGGCGCCGATGCTGTCGTTGTAGCCTTCCGGCGTGACCGGGAAGTAGAAATTGCTGGTGGCGGTCTGCTTCTTGGTTTCCAGCGTCAGCGCGCTCTTCATGCGCAGGCCGAACACCGACAAATCGTCATACGTGAGCGAAGCTCGGTTCCCGGTGTTGGTCGAATAACCGACACCGGCGCTGACGTTCTTGCGCTTGTTCTCCACCACCCGCACCAGCAGCGGCAAAGGCGCCATCGCCGCCGCCGCGTTCTGCTCCGGCGTCATCGCGGCGGCGTCGAGCTGCTCGCTGAGGATGGCGCTCATGTCGCCGCTTACTTCCACGCTGGCGAAATAGCCGGTGTCCTGCAAGCGCGATTGATACGATTGCAGTGCCGCCTCGCTGTAGTAGTCGCCGGGATGGATCTGGTTCAGATTGCGCACCACCGACTCAGGGTAGCGCTTCAATCCCTCTATGCGCAATTCGCCGAAACGCATCTCCGGCCCGCTCTCGATCACCACGTGCAGGTTGGCCAGATGCGCCTCCGGATCCACCGTGGCCTGGCTGTCCACCAGTTGCGCGCGCGGATAGCGCGTCTGCACCACCGAACGCAAAAGCGCGCGCTTGGCCGATTCCCATTCCTCCTGCCGGAACACGCGGCCTTTCTTCAGCGTCCACGTGTCCTTCATCGCGTTCACTTCCGGGTTGGCGGCAAAGCCCTGCAGTTCGAGATCGATCTCGCCCACGCGCACCGGCTCGCCCGGCTCCACCTTCACCAGCACCAGCGGATCGCCGGTCTCGCGGTCCAGCCGCGCGCTCACCACCGGCGAGTAGTAGCCGTCGGTCGCCACCAGCGTGCGGATTTGCTCCGGCGCCACCCGCACCAGCCGTTGCAGCTGTTCGCGGTCGATGCGGTCGTTGCCGCGAAAGCGCACCAGGTCCAGGTTATGTTCGAGCAGTTCGCGCACCTCGCCCGGCGCGTCGATGCGGACCTCGTACTTAAGCCCTTCCGCCGCTTGCGCCGACGCGGCCAGCAAGGCCGCAGCAAGGCCGCCGGATACTTTTGCCACAACTTGTGCCAAAATTCGTGATCCTGCCCGTTTTTTTGCTGGCGATGCCGGTAACATGAGACTCCATAAGGTGTACGCTAGGGAGTATGTTACCGGATCGCCCAGAAAGATGGCGTACTAATAATATTGCTTCATCTGGAAAGAACTATGCTGCCTACCGATTCCGCCCTGGTCCTGTTTAGCGGAGGTCAAGACTCCACCACTTGCCTCGCCTGGGCGTTGAAACATTACGCGCGTGTCGAAACCATCGGCTTCGATTACGGCCAGCGCCACGCGGTCGAACTGACCGTGCGCCCGAAACTGCTGCAAAGCCTGCGCGAGCAATCGAGTGACTGGGCCGCCAAGCTGGGCGAAGACCACATGATCGACCTGTCGCTGATCTCGGCCATTTCGCAAACCGCGATGACCCACGATATCGCCATCGAAACCCAGGCCAACGGCCTGCCGAATACCTTCGTCCCCGGCCGCAACCTGCTGTTCATGACCGTGGCCGCCACCGTCGCTTACCGTCGTGGCCTGACGGTGCTGGTGGGCGGCATGTGCGAGACCGATTTCTCCGGCTATCCGGACTGCCGCGACGACACCATGAAAGCGCTGCAGGTTGCGCTGAACCTCGGCATGGACACCCGCATCAAGCTGGAAACGCCGCTGATGTGGCGCGATAAAAAGCAGACCTGGGAACTGGCGCAGGAACTGGGCGGCCAGCGCCTGGTGGACCTGATCCGCGACGGCACCCACACCTGCTATCTCGGCGAGCGCGGCGCGCTGCACGACTGGGGTTATGGCTGCGGCACCTGCCCGGCGTGTGCGTTGCGGGCGCGCGGCTATCACCAGTTCGTGGGCACCGAGGTGTAAATGCCCACCGACACCCAGGCACGGCTGCGCCGCTTGCTGCAGGATCTGCTCACACCGGGGATCCTGCCGGCTCTGGTGCTGACCGGCTGCCTGGGTGTGACGGCGCTGCTGTGGCAAAGCGCCGCCGCCGACGCGGAGCAGGAGGCCCAGGCCGACTTCGACGGCCGCGTGCGCGAACTGGTCAACAACCTGGACCAGCGCATGCAGACCTACGTGCAGGCGCTGTACGGCGTGCAGGGCTTGTTCGCCAGCTCCGACCATGTCGACCGCAGTGAATTCGCGATCTATATCAACGGCCAGGACCTGAATCACCATTTCCCTGGCATCCACGGCGTCGGCTACATCCAGTTTGTCGGCCAGCACCAGCTGGAAGAACATGAGGCCATCGTGCGGCGCGGCGGCTTTCCCGCGTACCGTGTGTTCCCGGCGGCTGAACTGCCGTGGCACGCGCCGATTGTCTACCTCGAACCCTTCACCGAAAACAATCGCCGCGCGTTCGGCTTCGACACGGCGGCCGAGCTGCACCGCCGCACCGCGCTGGAGCAGGCGCGCGATTCCGGCCTGCCGACCATGAGCGCCAAGATCCGGCTGGTGCAGGAAACCGGGGTGCGGGAACAATCCGGCTTCCTGGTGATGCTGCCCGTGTATAACCATCCGCAGCCGGTCGCTACGCTGGCGCAGCGGCGCGCCGCCATCAACGGCTGGGTGTACGCGCCGTTCCGCATCGGCGACCTGATGGCGGGATTGGGCGGCCCGCGCGCCGCCGTGCTGGATGTGGAAATCTACGACGGCGATGAGATCGCGCCGGACGCGCTGATGTACGACAGCGCGCCCAACGCCAGCAAGCTGGCGCGCAGCACGCGCCAGCAAATCAGCATCGCCAACCATCGCTGGACGCTGCGTATTTCGATGCTGCCTGCGCCCTCATCGGCGCGCAGCGACAAGGCGCAGCAGATCGCCGGCTTCGGCGCCGTCATCAGCGTGTTGCTGGCGTGGCTCACTTGGCTGCTGGCGCGTGGCCGCGTGCGTGCGCGTGAAGGGCAGGCGCACAGCAGCGCGCTGGCGGAGGAACTCAAGGAAGGCCAGGCCACGCTGATGGTGCTGGCCGACAGCGCGCAGCGCAGCCAGGCCATGTTGCGCAGCATCCTGGACTCCACCATCGACGGTATCCTGGTCGACAATCTGCGCGGCACGGTGCTCAATTCCAACCGCCGCTTCCGCGAGTTGTGGAATGTGCCGGAACAGCTGGACTGGCAGACCGACGGCGCGGTGCTGATGACGCATATGTGCGCCCAGCTGTGTCATCCCGAATGCGGCCTGCGGCTGGATGAGCCGGCGCAACTGACGCTGCCCGGCGTACAGCGCGGCTCGCCGCTGGAAGAGCAGCACGAGGTGCTGCACCTGAAGGATGGCCGCGTGATCGAGAAGACCACGCGCGGCCTGCACCTGGGCAGCGAGCCGGCGCGCATCTGGTCGTTCCGCGACATCACCGAGCGCACCCGCATCGAGCAGCGCGAGCAGACCCGCCGCCACGTGCTGGAATTGCTGGCCACCGGCGCGCCGCTGCAAACCATCCTCGAAAGCGTGGTGCTGGGCGTGGAGGCCGATAACGAGGACATGCTGTGCTCGATCCTGCTGGTCGACGAGAGCGGCGAGCGTTTGCTGGTGGGCGCGGCGCCCAGCCTGCCGGCCTTCTTCAACGCGGCGGTGCATGGCCAGTCCATCCACAGCGGCGCCGGCGCCTGCGGCCAGGCCATCCTCACGCGCAGCCGCGTGATCGTGGATGACATCCGCAGCGCGCCGGCCTGGGTCGAATACCGCGACCTGGCCTTGCAGGCCGGCCTGGGGTCGTGCTGGTCCGATCCTATCGTCAGCACCAGCGGCGCGGTGCTGGGCACGTTCGCGATCTACCATCGCGACGCGCGCTTGCCGAGTCTGGCGAATATCGCGCTGATCGAGCAGGGCGCGCGGCTGGCCGGGATCGCCATCGAACAGGCGCAGGCGGCGGTGGCGCTGCGCGCCGGCGAGGCTCGCTTCCGCAGCCTGTACGACCATGCGCCGGTAGCCTTGTGGGAGCAGGACTGGTCGGCGCTGCGCGGCGCGCTGGCCGAGCTGGCATCGTCCGGCGTGGACGACCTGGAGGCTTACCTGCAAGCCAATCCGAGCCAGCTGCGGCGGCTGGCGTCGCTGGTACGCATCACCGACGTGAACGCGGCCGCGCTGGAGCAGGTGGCCGCGCCGCCCGGCCGCAAGGACCTGGCGCGCCTGACGCTGGCGCAAAATTTCGACGCCGCCGCCATGCCCAATTTTGCCCGCGCCGTCACCGCGCTGGCGCAGGGCCGGCACTTCTTCGCCTGCGAGGGCAGCTTCGAGCGGCTGGACGGCGTGGCGCGCCTGAATGAACTGACGCTGTTGGTGATGCCGGGGCATACCCATAGCCTGGACTTCGTGATCGTCTCGACGCTCGACATCACCGAACGGCGCCGCATGGACGACGAGCTGCGCGTGCTGGCCACCACCGATTTCCTCACCGGCCTGCCGAACCGGCGCGAGTTCATGGGGCGGCTGCAGGAAGAGGAGGGGCGCTTGCAACGCGATATCGGCGCCTGCGCGGCGGTGCTGCTGCTCGATATCGATCACTTCAAGCGCATCAACGACGAGCATGGCCACGCAGCCGGCGACGCCGTGCTGCGCCAGCTGGCCGACCTGATGCGCGAGAGCCAGCGCAAGATCGACATGCTGGGCCGCATCGGCGGCGAGGAATTTGCCATCCTGCTGCCGGGCACCGATCTCGATGCGGCGGCGGTGTTTGGCGAGCGCCTGCGGCAGCGGGTGGCGCAGACGCCGATGCGGCTTGACGACGGCCACACGCTGGATATCACGGTCAGCATCGGGATCGCAGCAATGGGAGGGATGGCGCCGGGCGGTAATCCGGCCTTGATTCGCGCCGACCAGGCTTTGTATTGCGCCAAGCGCGGCGGGCGCAACCGGGTGGAGCTGATGGATGTCGAGGCGGATCGGCCGGGGCTTCAGGTCCCGGCCGCTTCCGGTTGAAAGCTTAAACCGGCTGTTCGAGGGCGGCTTGCTGGCGTTGCTTGCGAGGGCGCACGAACAGCAACCAGTACAGGCCGATCGGGATCAGCAGCGGCAGCAGCAGGGGCGATACCGCCGCCGCGACCACCACCGCCACCAGTGCCGCGCCAAACACGGCCAGGATGCCGAGGCTGGCGAACAGCACACACAGGAAGATCGCCACGCCCACCATCACCACGCCGGCAATCAGCATGCCCATGCCGCCGAACATCACGCCCAGCACCGCGCCCAGCGGGCCGTCGAATTCATCGCCATCGATATTGACCGACATGCCGTCGCCGAACACCGACTGCCAGGCGGCAATTGCCAGCAGGAAGATCACGGCCGCGAAGACTACTTTTTTTGCGTTGCTGTTCATGGCTTACCCCGATTCGTTGTTGTTAATGCCGTTTGGCATGATTGAACTGTAGCGGGGCGGCCCGGCGTCAGCCATCGGATTGCGACGAAGCGGCGAATTGGCGGGATGGAATGCGCGGCAGCAAAGACGAGCGGAAAGCTTGCCGTAAGACCTTGATTTAAAGATATGGTGGTCTAAACTGATAATCTCACTTGCAAATGGAGGGCATTAACATGGCTTGGCTAGCAATGAGCGAGGGGCAATCGATCCCGTCGTCCCGTCCCACTACGAGGCGCCAGCGTAGCGCCCTGCGCCTGTCCGGCGGAGGCCCGAAAGGCCCGCCTTCGGCGCCACCAACGATACCGCCGATCATCATCACGCCATTCAGCTACCAGATGCCGGAGCCGGCCATCGACCCGCGCATCACGCCGCTGAAGCCACCCATCACCGAGCGGCCTCCCTGCATGACCTGCTGAGGTCTCTCCATCTTCGCTGATATTCGTCCGTCGCAGACTATAGATGAGTCTGCGACGGCATCGCATGTTTACTCTTATGAATGATATCCCTGAAGCCGAGGCACGCAGATTGCTGCAGCGGCGGACTTCTTGTGAACTTGACGGCGATTGGTCGCCGGAAAAGACACAGCCAGGAACATTTGCGATCTCAGCAGGGATCACAGACGAGGATGGCGTCAGTACTATGATGCAGGTCAAATTGTACTTCCGCCGTAGTCAGAAAACCGGTATTGTGCGTTATGTGTTCAGCATCTTTAAACGCACTCCGTACAGTCTGGAGCGGGTGTATCAGCTAGATGTCCGTCAGTGTAAAAAGAAGATCAAGAACCTGCATGATCGTTCGCACGAGCATATTGGTAATCTCAAACTACAAGGTGCCGACGATTGGGCGCATTGGGAATTCAAGGATGTATTGGCGTATTTCTCTAGCGCCACTAATCTGACATTTTCGGTTGGCCCTGTTCATCCAGAGCATTTCGAGCTCAGGAGCTAAATATGATTTGCAATCGCATATCGGAAGTACTTGGCCTTGCTTGTCATCCGATTTCAGATGATGGGTTGATTGCTACGATAGCATCACCGTTCACCTACCCGGACGGAGATGAGATTCCCATTTTTGTCGAAAAGCTGGGGCCTCAAATTCGCTTTTTTGATGATGGCGAAGTGCTCTTGCACTTGCTTGGGCGAGGTCTTTTTCTGGATGATCATCGAAAGACCAAGTTCATCAAAAATCTCGCGGAACCCAATAACGTTCAATTAAATGCTCAGGGCGAACTGGAAATTTGGTCCACGGAGGAAGGCGCCCCGGCGGCTTTTGCCCGTTACATTTCGACTATGTTGACGCTATCCAAATGGGAGACCGAGCAGATCGGCGTTGCGACTGACATTTCGCTATTCTTGGATGAGGTGGCACTATGTTTGCGAGCATGGAAGCCCCAGGCAAGAATTATTGAGGGACCCGAGTACACTGGTATTTCAGGACACATTTACAAGCTACATTTCAGCATGGATGGAGATCCAGTACTTGCTGTGAATCCGCGACATGCATCGGTTAGCTCGGCGGCGAAAAAACTGTTGGACATTCGTGCTGTTGATGAACACAAATCACTGAGAATTTTTGTCATTATGGATGATAGGGAGAACAAAGATTCTGCTAAGAACGAAGCGCGTGTTCTTGGTGTGGTGGCGAATGTAATGATGATGAGTTCTCTTGAAGGCCGTGCCGGTATAAGCCGATGAATACCGCCGCCTGACAAAAAAAGCCCGCAAAAATCTGCGGGCTTTTTGATTTTGTTGAGCTTATTGGCGGCGACGGCGTGCGATTGCGCCCACCAGCCCGAGGCCGGCCAGCAGCATGGCATAGGTTTCCGGTTCCGGCACCGCTGCGATGTAGGAGTGGTTGTCCGACTCGAAGGCGTTTTGGTTCGAGCTGAAGGTCACCGTGGTGATCGGCGCGGCGGAGTAGAAGTTCATGTAGAAGCCCACGCCCTGGTTGCCATCGACCGCGACCATCGCCGCTGCCGCCATCTGGCTGCCGGTGATGGTTTCGTCGCCCGCAGCGGTGTGGAAGGTCACGCTGTTGTAGGTGTCTGGTGAACCCATGTAGAAGCCAAAGTAGCTGATGCCGGCACCGCCAAAGGTGATGGTGGAGGACGGAATCTGGCCATCGCTGACGCCGACCGAGAAGAAGTCGGTGATGTCGCCCGGTGGCTCGGCGGCGTAGCCGGAGTTGCCGGGGAAGGCGATCAGCACGGCCGCGCTGTCGTAGGAGGCGAAGCCGCTGGGCAGCACCATGCCGTCGAAGGTATTGGTCACCAGCCCCGGCCCAGGGTTCAGCGAGAACTGGCCGCCCGTGGCGTTGTAGCTTATGGCAGCATTTGCACCGAAGGCGGCGCCGGCCAGGCCGAGGCCCAGCAAGAGTTTTGCGATGGTCATGAACGCTCCTCTATTTTTCATTATGGAATGGATTAATTCCAAATTAATAATAGACATGACCTAATTGCAATACAAATTGGGATTTAGAATGTTTCGTCGGTAAATGTGTCTTTTAACGCGAGAATGTTTCAGAAGTTGTGGCGCCAACCCAGCACCACGCCCTTCAAGGTGGCGCCGGCCGACGCGCCGAGGCTATTGATGGCGAAGTCGGTGATGCCGTTGCGCCGGTTGGACAGGTGGCTGTAGTAGGCGTAGGCGGCGCTGCGCTTGCTGAAGCTGTAGTCATAGCCGATGGTGGCGTGGGTGGCGCCGGTCTCGGCGCCCTTGCGGACGAAGCCGATGGTGGTCCCATCCGGTGCGCTGCCGCTGCCATCGCCGGCATGGCCGAGACCCAGCTTGAAGCCGTGGCGGCCGATCTGGTGGGTGAGCGACAGGTAGACGTCATTGCGTTCCAGCGTGCCGGCGGCGCTCTGGTAGCGCAGCCGTTCCGCCGCCAGCGCCACGCGGGTATCGCCGATGCGATAGGCCGCCGCCAGTTTGGCGGCGCTGTCGTTCAGGCCGGCTCCTTGGTATTCGTGATGGCGCTCGTAGGCGGCGATGGCGTACCAGTCGCCTTGCTCGTACACCAGCGCCCCGGAACTCAGCGACGGCTTGGCGCCATTGGCCGGGCATTCTTCGCTGACGCCTTGCGCCACCCGCAGTTGCAGGCCGTTCCAGACCGGCGTCCAGTAGTGCACGCTGTTTTGCTGGCGGCGGTCGAACGAGGCGGTATCGCTGGTGTTGCTGACGCTGGCGGCGGCGCCGTTGCCCATGATGCTCATGTAGCCGGCCGTGGTCGGGTAGAAGGGATCGAGCCCGGCGGTGGCGCCGTTGTAGGGCGTGACCCAGTTGCCCGCGAACAGCGTGCCGGCGGCGCCGCTGATGCCGATGCGGGTGTCGCGCGCGGCCGGGCTGCCGGCGCCGGTGTCGGGCGACAGCGTGCCTTCGATCTGGAACAGCACCGTCACGCCGCCGCCCAGGTCCTCCTGGCCGCGAAAGCCCAGCACCGAGCGGTTGTTGCTCAGGCGCGCAATGTGGGTGCTGTCGTGGGCGCTATCGTTCTGCAGGCTCTCCAGGCCCAAATTCAGGCGGCCGTAGAGCTGGACGGCGTCCTCGGCACAGGCGCTGCCGCACAGGAGGGTGAGCAGGGTGGGAAAAATCTTGCGCATGGTGCCGGGTTCCTATTGTTGTTACGGTGTGAGCCGCTTATTATTCCATCCCGACTTTTTTTTCAAAACGGCCATAAGTATGAGCAATGATTACCCCGATGCAGATGAGGACACCCTGGTGCAGGAAGACCGCCTGTGGCAAGGCAACGGCTGGACCGCGCGTGTGATCAAGAACGAGGACGACGACGGCTGGGCGGTGGCCATGATCAAGGATGGCGAGCCGGAACCGGCGCTGGTCGGTCCGTGGACGATGGGCCGCGACAAGAAAAATCCCAAGCCGCTGGACGTCAACGCGTTCAACACCCTGGTCAAGACCGCCAGCGAGGTGATCCGCCGCCACGAGCAGCAACTGCATGCCCAGCTGCACAAGAACGTGACGGTCGGCACCGACGACGGCCCGCTCAAGGTCTGCCTCGACATCACGCCGGACGAGGACGATCCCTATGCCACCCTCAGCGCCTTCGACCAGTATGGCGAGGAAGTGGCCAAGGTGCGGGTGGCTCCCAACTTTAAACTCAGTGCAACAAGCGCTTCCACTTGGATAGAAAACGGCTTCCGTAGACCTTAGGAAAGGTGTAAGCGGATGTAACTTTCAATCGTGCGGGGCCTGTTTCGGCAGGCTCGGCTGTTAAATTTGGCCCTCCTTTCGCGGTGTCTTTTTGATACCGTTATTTTTAACTCAAGGAGGTTTAATGAAAACAGCAAAACGCATAGCAGGCGCCGTCATCGTGGCGAGCGCAGCACTGATGGCGCAGGGGGCAATGGCAGCCGATATCAGCAATCCAGACGCAGTTCTGGACCTGACCAGCGGCGGTGACATCTTCGGTCACCACATCACCGGCAACAACGCCGGCAACACCTTTGCCGAGCGCTACACCTTTACCCTGAGCACTGCCGGCAGCATCTTCGCCGACACCTTCTCCTCGTCCGGCAACGAGAAGAACGGCCTCGACATCCTGGGCCTGAGCCTGTTCAACGCCGACGGCCTGGTGCTGAAAGGCACGCAGCTGTCGACCGGCAAGACCGACCAGTGGGAACTGAGCACTGGCCCGCTGGCTGCCGGCAACTACTTCCTGCTGGTGAGCGGCACCGTGCTGTCGAAAGCGTCGGGCGCCTACACTGGTAGCGCCACCGTGTCGGCAGTGCCGGAACCAGCCACCTACGGCATGCTGCTGGGCGGCCTGGGTCTGGTCGGCGCGGTGGCCGCGCGCCGTCGCAAGTCGCAAGACCAGGCATAAATAAGCTGTAAAGCGCGCAAGCGCACGCCGGGCGGCGTTGCCTGCCCGGCTCCCGACTGCTAGTATTTCCTATGCGCATGGGCGAGATCGCCGCAAACGCCACAAACATAGGAAAATTGATGGAAAGTCGCCTCTCCCGGCTGGAAGCCGTCCAGACCGTGCTGCTCGAAATCGGGCAAAAATCCGCCAGCTGCACCGATATCAGTGAATTCCTGCAGGCCGTGCATGCGGCGCTGGGCCGCATCATGTATGCCGCCAACTTCTTCGTGGCGCTCAGCGACCAGGACGGTCCGGCCAATATGGTGCGCTTCGTCTACTTCGTCGACGAGCTCGACGACCCGCCCAACCGCGACGAACTGTTCGAGCTGGTGGCCGGCGAATCGCCGACGGCGGCCGTGATCCTGAGCCGCGCCCCGATCGTCATGACCGCCGCCGAGCACCATTCCAAGCGCGAGGACAACGCCGGCTTCGGCATCGGCACGGTGGCCGAGCACTGGATGGGCTGCCCGCTGTTCGACCACAACCACCAGGTGCTGGGCGCGGTGGTGATCCAGAGCTACGACAAGGAACACACCTTCAGCGATGAAGACCAGGCCTTGTTCAAGTCGATTGCCAACCACGTCTCCAGCGCGCTGCAGGGCTTGCAGAGCATGGACCGGCTGGAACGCGCCGTGCTCGAACGCACCGCCCAGCTGCAGCACGAGGTGGCCGAGCGCCGCCGCGCCGAGAACATCCAGCGCGGCCTGTACGAATTGGCCAACCTGTCGGCCACGGCCACCGGCGGCAGCCGCCTCAACATGCGTCTGCACCAGATCATCAGCGAACTGGTGCCGGCCAAGAACTTCCTGATGGCGCTGTACCATCCGGACACGCAGGAAATCAGCATCCCGTATTTTGTCGACGAGAAGGACGAGCAGGCGCCGGTCAAGCGCTTCGACTACGGCATCGGCATGTCGTCCTACGTCCTGCAGCGCAAGCAGGCCATGCTGCTCGACGGCGACAGTTTCCGCGCACTGATCGAGACCGGCGAGATGGAGCACCCGCTGGGCAATGTCGGGATCGCCAGCTGGATGGGCGCGCCGATGCTGCTGGGCGACCAGGCCTACGGCGTGATCATCGTCCAGAGCTACGACGACAGCGTGCAGTACACCCAGGCCGACCTCGACATCCTGGCCTTCATGGCCAGCCACGTGGCGGTGGCCATCGCGCGCATGCAGGCCGACCGCCAGATCCGCCTGTCGAAGGAACAGCTGGAAGAGCAGAACGCCGCGCTGGAAAGCGCGCTGACCTCGCTCAAGGATGCGCAGGGCGAACTGGTGCGGCAGGAAAAGCTGGCCTCGCTGGGCCGGCTGGTGGCCGGCGTGGCGCACGAAATCAATACTCCGCTCGGCATCTGCGTCACCGCCACCAGCCACCTGGTGGAAGAGCTCAAGCTGACCCGCGAAGACCTGGCCAACGGCACGCTCGATGAGGACGGCCTCAACCAGTTCTTCGAGATCATCGACCAGTCGCTGAAAATCATGACCACCAACACCCAGCGCGCGGCCGCGCTGGTGCGCAGCTTCAAGCAGGTGGCGGTGGACCAGTCCTCGGACGATATCCGCAGCTTCAACCTGCGCAAGTACCTGGACGAAGTGCTGCTGTCGCTGCAGCCCAAGCTCAAGGGCAAGCCGATCCAGGTCGAGATCAACTGCGAAGAGCACATCAACATGGCCAGCTTCCCGGGCGCGATTTCGCAGATCGTCACCAATATGGTGGTCAACTCGCTGGTGCACGGCTTCGAGGAAGGGCAGTCGGGCAAGATCAAGATCACCGGCAAGGTGGATGGCGATTTCATCGACTTCGAATACAGCGACGACGGCGTTGGCATGGACAGCGGCACCCTGTCGCAGCTGTTCGACCCCTTCTTCACCACCAAGCGCGGCTCGGGCGGCAGCGGCCTCGGCGCGCATATTTTGTACAACCTGGTGACGGGCGCGCTGGGCGGCACCGTCAAAGTGGTGAGCGCGCCGGGCATGGGGTTGCATTACAAGCTACGTTTCCCAAAAATCAAGCGCAAGTAGAACGGTTTAACAAGAAGGCCGCTGGCGTCGCCTGTATTAGTTGACCAGCCCTTCTATGAGACCCGCCATGCTTTCCATATCCCCGACCAGCGCCGCCGGCAACAGCGGCGCCTATCAAGACTTGCTGCAAAAGCAGCTTGATATTGCCAAGAAAAACGCCGCCGCCGTCGATGGGCTGTCGCTGCGCGCCGATCAGGACCAGAAATCCCAGGCCCGCCAGCGCGTGGCCGAGATCAAGGAACAAATCGAAGCACTGCGCCGCATGTTGCAGCTGTTTGGCGGCAAGGATGCCAAGGCGGTGCAGCAGCAGTTGAAACAGCTGGCGAACGAGCTCAAACAGGCGGCCGGCGTGCTGAAAACGTCGCCGGACACCAGCGTGCCGGACGCGCCCAGCACGGGCGACGCCGACCAGGCGGGTCGCGACGCCTACGCCGAGCAGCAAGCCTCGGCCGATGCGGAGAAGGTGCAAATCTCGCTCGCGCCGGTCGATTCGGCGCGCGCGGAAGATGAGAAGCAGATTGAAGCCGTCACCCAGGCGCTCAAGTCATTACGTTCCATGACCGACCGCCTGGTGAAACAGCAGGAGCACAAGGTCTAAATTACTTGGCCTTGCTGATTTCGACTTCCCAGTCGACACCGGAATCCACCTTGTACTTGGCGGCATAGTTGCCCTGGCTGATGGCCACCGCCACTTCCAACAGGCTGTTCAGGTAGACCAGCGGCTGGCCCTTGGCCACGCCGCCGAAGGTGTGCTCGAACGGCGCCACCACCTTGTTGACCTGCTTGCCCTTGTGCAGGATGCGCACTTGCACCTTGTCGTGCACGCCGATATTCAATTCCGCAAACAGCGTCTTCGGAATATTGGTCCACACATTGCCGTACTTAACGTCCAGCACCGGGATGATGCCACGGATGGTGTCGCCGTTGCGCACCGCCTTTTGGTACGGGATCTTCACCACGGAGTCGGCCGGCAGGCTCGGGCCCACCTGCTCGTAGCTGATCGCGCCCGAGGCCAGGCGCGCGCCGACGTAGGCGTACACGTCACGGCCGTGGAAGGTGTAGGACTCGCCGGAGCCGGCCAGGCGGTTGACCTTCTCATCGATCTCACGCAGTTCGGCCACGCCGTCGCGCTCGGCGATCAGGGTGAACTGGCCGTTGTCCGGGCCGACGAAGTAGCGGCCGGCCTTGGTCTTCAACACCACCGACTTGCGCGTGGTGCCCACGCCCGGATCGATCACCGACACAAACACCGTGCCTTCCGGCCAGTAGTTAGCGGTCTGGAACAGGCGGTAGCCGCCGACCCAGATATCGTAGTCGGGAATATTGTGGGTCAGGTCGGCCACCGTCAGGCCGGCGTCGACGCCGTAGGCCACGCCGCGCATGGCGGACACGGCGCCGTCGGAGGTGCCGAAGTCGGTTTGCAGCACCAGTGCGTTTTTGGCGGCGAAGGCTGGCGCAGCAAGGGCTGCGCTCAATGCGAGGGCGGTCAGCAGTTTTTTCATGGTTATCCTAGTTTAGAAAGTGTAGCGAATGCGGCCGTAGAAGTATGCGCCATTCACGCCGATCGGGTTGATGAAGTTGTAGGGCAGGGCGCCGCCGTAGGTGGCGTTGTTGGTCTCGCGTACGCGCTGTGGGTAGCGGTCCAGCAGGTTGTCGGCACCGACCGACACGGTCAGTTGCCTGGTCAGCTTGTACTGCGCTTCCACGTCCAGCGTCCACACCGCGCCGAAGCGCTGGGCGTGCACACCGTCGATCACCTCGGCATCGTCGTCATACGAGAAGTCTTTCAGCGGACCGAAGCGGGTGGCGCGCGCCAGCAAGCTCCATTGCGCGGCCTGCCAGTCGGCGCCGAGCACCAGCTTGTTCTTGGGCGAGGCATTGCGGATGCGGAACAGGCTGGTGTCGGTCAGCACCGTCAGGTCCGGATCGATCTTGGCCAGCGCGGCGGACGACTGATGCACGGCGTCGATGCCGGTGTGGTTGAGGTTGAGCGCGGCGCTCAGGTTCAGCTTGCCGCCGGCCAGCGGCAGGTCGTGGTTCAGTACCGCGTCGAGGCCGCTGGTGGTGGTGTCCAGCAGGTTGGCCAGGTAGGCCACCGACTGGATGTCAGTGCGGCCGATGCTGGCCAGGTAGGCGGTGGCGGCCTCGCTTTGCAAATCGCTGGTGCGGGTGATGCGGTCCTTGATCTTGATGCGGTAGCCGTCCAGCGTGAAGCTGGTGTTGCGCGCCGGTTTCCACGCCAGGCCCAGCGACAGGTTGGTCGACTTCTCCGGCTTCAGCGCTTGTGCGCCGAACGCGCGCGCCAGCGGATCGCTGGCCGGCAGCAGCGAGGCAGTCTGCAAGCCGCTGCCGTCGCTGTTGAAGTTGAGCGTGGAGAAGCGGAAGCCGGTCTGCACCAGCGCCGGCGCACGGAAGCTGTTCGACAGCGAACCGCGCAGCAGGAAGTTGTCGGTGAACTTGTAGCGCGCCGACAGCTTGCCGGTGCTGGCGCTGCCGAAATCGCTGTAGTCCGAGTAGCGCACGGCCGCGCCGACCAGCAGTTCTTTGCTGAGGTCGCTCTCGATATCGGCATACACCGAGCTCAGGTGGCGGCTGCCGTCGAAGGCATCTTGCGGACGCAGGCCAGGGCCGGCTTGCGCGCCCGGCGGCGCATCGGTGACGCTGCCGGCGGCGTACGAAGCAGCATCGCCCGGCGAGCTGGTGTAGGTTTCGCGGCTGTACTCGGCGCCCACGGCCAGATTGACCGGTACGCCGCCGAGGTTCAGTTCGCGGGTGAGGTCGGCGTTGAGCGCGTCCTGGCGATAATCGAAAGAGGCGAGGTGGAAGCTGGACGGGCTTTGCGCGCCCAGCGAGGCGTTGGCCGAGTTGCTCAGGTCGTAGCGGAAGATATTGCCGCCGTGGCGCGCGCTCAAGTCCCAGTTCCAGCCGCCGCTGGCGAGGCGCACACCGGCCACCACGCTGACATCGGTCTGATCGCCGTGCGTGACCGGGCGGTAGCCGTTCGGGTACAGCGACAGCACGTTGGAGGGATCGCCCGGATAGCGGAAGTAGGCGCTGCCGTCCGACTGGCGCTTGTTCAGCGTGGCGAACGAGTAGGCGTCCACGCCCTCGCTCAATGGCAGCAGCGCGTTGTAGAAGGCGTAGTTGTTGTGCGACTGCGAATCGCCCGATTTGAACACCACCTTGCCGTCCAGCGCGAGGTCGGCCGGGGTGGCATTCCACGAGGTCCAGCCGGCGTCGCTGAAGCCGGCGCGCTGGGTCGGGTTGCGGCTGCGGCTCTCGGCGCCGAAGCGCAGGAAGCCGGCGTCGCCCAGCGGCACGCCGTAGTCGGCGTTGACGATCTTGGTCTGGCCGTCGGTTTTCTTTTCGTCGGTCGGCTTGAAGTCGGTGTGGTTGGCGCCGTAGCTGACCGAGGCCGAGCCGCCGCTGCGCTGCTGCTTCAGGACGATGTTGATGACGCCGGCCACCGCATCGCTGCCGTATTGCGCGCCAGCGCCGTCGCGCAGGATTTCAATGTGGTCGATGGCGCCGGGCGGAATCGCGTTGACGTCGACCGGCACGGTGCCGGCAAAGCTGCTCTCGGTGTCGAGCACGGCGCTGGCGTGGCGGCGCTTGCCGTTGATCAGCACCAGCACCTGATCGGGCGCCAGGCCGCGCAGCTGCACGCCGCGCACCGAGTCCGAGGCGCCGCTCGATTCAATGCGCGGGAAGTTGATCGATGGCGCCAGAGCTTGCAGCGCCGCGCCCACCTCGCCGCTGGACAGGGCGTTCTCCACCTCGCGCGCGCCGAAGCGGTCGATCGGCACGGCGGAGTCGAACACGGTGCGGTTGCGCGCGCGCGAACCGACGACTGTGACCTGGTCGATATTGGCGCTGTCCTGCGCCTGCGCGGCCGGCAGCGTGGCCAGTACTTCGGCTAGCAGGAGGAGAGGGGGCAGTACGTGTTTGTGCATCGCGATTTCCTTGCGTGGTCTGGTGAGACAGAGCACGATCTTACGAGCAAGGAAATCGACTTCCTACGATCAATTGCAAATATGCTTATTCAATCTGGCAGGCGCTCGTTGATGGCCAGCGCTTTGTCGATGTTCTTGATCAGCAGGTCGACGTACACCGGATCGAGGTGGTGGCCCGAGACTTCGCGCAGGTGGTCGATCACTTTCTCGATCGGCCAGGCTTCCTTGTAGCAGCGCTTGTGCATCAGCGCGTCGAACACATCGGCCACGGCGACGATGCGCGCGTACGGGTGGATGTCATGGCCCTTCAGGCCTTGCGGGTAGCCGCTGCCGTCGAATTTTTCGTGGTGCTGGTGGGCGATCACGGCGGCCGCTTTCAGGATCGGTCGCTGCGAGCCGTCGAGAATGGACAGGCCGACGGCCGGGTGCTGCTTCATGATTTCCCATTCGGCCGCGTCAAGCTTGCCCGGCTTGAGCAGCACCGCGTCCGGCGTGGCGATCTTGCCGATGTCGTGCATCGGCGCGGCGTGGCGCAGCACCGCCACTTCGTCTTCCGGCAGGCCGGCTGCCAAGGCCAGCAGGTGGCACACTTCCGACATGCGGCGTACGTGGTTGCCGGCTTCGTTGGAGCGCGATTCGACCACGTCGCCGAGGCGCAGGATCAGCTCGGCCTGGGTGTCGGTGATTTCCTGGTTCAGCAGGATGTTGTCGAAGGCGATCGCGACGCCGGAGCAGAAAACTTCCAGCAGCTTGGTGTCGATCTCCGAGATTTCCGCCACGCCTTTCAGCACCAGCAGCGAGGCCTTGCCGCTGTTGTTGGGGAAGTAGCCGATGTAGGTGTCGCCTTCCACGCGCGAGATCTTGTTGCTCTTGGCGGCGTCCAGCTGGGCCATGACCTGCGGCGTCAGCAGCGAGCCTTCCTCGTCGCCGATCTGGGCCAGGATTTCGTAATCGTTCTCGCCGCTGATGGCGGTGGCGCCGCGCAGGCGCAGCAGCATGCTGTGCTCAAGGCGCAGCAGCGCCACCACTTGCTGCAGCAGGCCGTTGGCGAAGTCTTTCAGGTTACGCTGCTGGAAGATGTGGGCCGAGGCGGCGATCACGCGCTCCAGGCCTTCGCGGTAATTGACCTGCGCGCGGTGCGCTTCCTCTACCTTCATGATGTCGCGGTAGGCGCGCAGGGCGGCGAAGGTGGTGGTGAACAGCTTGGTGCGGTCGAGCTCGGTCTTTTCCTTGTAATCGTTGATGTCGTAATTAACGATCACGCGTTCTTCCGGCGCCTGGCCGGGCTGGCCGGTGCGCAGCACGATGCGGGTGAACTGGTTGTCGGCGTCTTCGCGCATCCAGCGCGCGACTTCGAGGCCGGAGTCTTCCTTTTCCATCACCACGTCGAGGAACACCAGCGCGATATCGGTCTCGCGCGCCATCACCTCCTTGGCTTCCGCGCCGCTGTAGGCGTGCAGGAAAGTCAGGGCGCGGCCGTCGAGGCGGAAGCGGCTCAGGGTCAGTTTGGTGATGTCATGAATGTCCGGTTCGTCGTCGACCAACAGAACTTTCCACGGTGCTAACTTGGGGGAAGCAGAAGACAAAAAAGACATATGAACGAGTTCCGCAAAATGACACGACTAAGGTGAATTCCCGATTGTAGTCCGACCCACAGCCCGTAACAACAGGCAATAAATATTCCTGTTGCTCCACACAACACAAAACTGAAAAAATTGTACGTCTCAACAATTTTCGACGGCGCAGCGTTGGTCATTGATAGCGCCCATGTGCACACACAACAATACTTCGTTTTTAGCAATATTGCTATCGAAAAACAAAGATTTTTACGAAAATTCGCGGGCGAAGGTGGCGAAAACTCAGCGATTCGTTTGCGCTTGATCTAAAAGAGCTCAGTTGAGCGGGGCTAAGCTTTGAGTAATCTCACGCCAAGGAGGGCTGGAAAATGCTCATCGCCAACTATGACGATATTCACGCGCAGATCGTTGAGTTGCTGGAAAATTCGCGCCGGGCTGCAGCGCGCAGCATCAACTCTTTGATGACCACTGCTTATTGGGAGATAGGCCGTCGTATCGTGGAAAGTGAGTAGGCGGGGGCGCAGCGTGCTGCTTATGGGGAGGCGCTTCTTAAACGGCTCTCTACCGATCTGAGCAAACGCTTCGGGCGTGGTTTCAGCCGGCAGAACTTGCAGCAAATGCGGACTTTTTATTTATGCTGGCCGGAAATTAACCAGACACCGTCTGGCAAATTCGTACTGCCTTGGTCAGCCTATGTTCGCTTGATGTCGGTGAAAGGAGTCGAAGCCAGATTCTTTTACGAGGCGGAGGCTTTGCGTAATGGCTGGTCGGTTCGGCAGTTAGACCGACAGGTGAATAGTCTCCTCTATGAACGTACCGCGTTGTCGGTAAATACGGCCAAAATACTGCAGCAGGGGGCGGTCTCCAAGCCGGAGGACGTGATGACGCCGGAGCAAGCCATCAAGGATCCGTTTGTGCTGGAGTTCCTTGATCTTAAGGACGAGTACTCGGAGTCCGAACTGGAGGAAGCGCTGATCCGGCATATGGAAGACTTCCTGCTCGAATTGGGCGACGACTTTGCTTTTGTCGGCCGCCAGCGTCGGTTGAGACTGGACGACACTTGGTTCCGCGTTGATCTGCTGTTCTTTCACCGCCGCCTCAACTGCCTGGTTGTCATTGAACTCAAGACCAGCAAGTTCAACGCCGGTGATGCCGGGCAGATGCATCTTTATCTTAACTATGCTCGCGAACATTGGACCAAGCCAGGGGAGAACCCGCCGGTGGGCCTCATACTGTGTGCTGGCAAGGGAGCTGCCGAAGCGCATTACGCGCTTCACAATTTGCCCAACCAAATCGTTGCGGCTGATTACCAGATACTGCTGCCGGACGAAAAATTATTGGCCGCTAAGTTGCAGCGCTGGTGCGCGCCGGCGCTACAGTAGGGGCACGCTCAGGATGCGGTCGTCGCCGGTTTGTGGCGTGCCGCGGCCGTCGGTGTTGTTGGTGAGGATGTAGAGCCGGCCGTCCGGCGCCACCACCACGTCCCGCAGGCGGCCGTATTGTTTGACGTAGAACTCGGTGGCGCTGCCGGTCGCCGACAGCGGCACTTTGCGCAGGCGCTCGCCGCGCAGGTTGGCGATGTAGAGGTTACCGCCGCTGACGGCGATGCCGCTCGGGCTGGCCGCCGAGGTGGGCCATTGCTGCAGCGGATCGATGTACTTGGCGTTGCCGGCTTTGCCTTCGACCTCCGGCCAGCCGTAGTTGCCGCCGGCCTTGATGAGGTTGAGCTCGTCCCACGTATTCTCGCCGAACTCGGAGGCGTACATGCTGCCGTCTGCCGCCCACGCCAGGCCCTGCACGTTGCGATGGCCGTAGCTGTAGACGTAGGAGCCGACGAACGGATTGTCGGCCGGCACGCGGCCGTCGGGTGTCATGCGCAGGATCTTGCCCGCCAGCGAGCCCAGGTCTTGCGAGCGGCTGCCGGTGCCGGCATCGCCGGTGCTGGCATACAGCATGCCGTCCGGGCCGAAGGCGAGGCGGCCGCCGTTGTGGTTGCTGCGCGAGGGGATGCCACCGAGTAGCAGCTGCGCCGCGCCCAGACGCGCTGCGGCGCCGGCGCCGGTGAGCGGGTAGCGTTCGATGCGGTTGCCGTCGCTGGCGGTGAAGTAAGCGTACAGGTAGCCGTCGCGTACCGCGATGCCGAGCAGCCCGCCTTCGCCACTGCCGCTGACGCCGGCGATGGTGGCAATCGGCGTCAGCGTGCCACCTACGCCTACGGCCAGAATCCGCGCCGTGCCGCGCTCGCTGACCAGCGGCGTGGCGTCGAGGAAGGCGATCGACCACGGCGCTTGCAGCCCGCTGGCCAGTACATGCGGATTCGACGGCGCCGGATCAATCGGCGGTGTCGTCGTGCCGCCGCCGACCGATACCGACCCCGAACCGCCGCCACAACCGGCGAGGCTGAATAACAGCATGACGCTTGCCCTGTTCCACATGATGGTTCTCCCGGACGATGGAAGCATTATCGACCGCAGCGGCGGTGCGCGCCGCACGGTAGGCGGCGGCCTCAGCGTGTGGTCAGGATCGGCCAGCCAGGGTCGGCCAGTCGACCTCGGGCACACGCATGGCCTCGGCCAGGTAGTTCACCATCGACGCCACCTTTGCCGAGACGGTCGAGTGCTGGTAGTACACGGCATGCACCGGCTTGAATTTTTCCTCTGTGAGATGCGGCAGCACGTGCACCAGCCGGCCCTGCGCCACGTCCACCGCCGTCATGAAATCGGACATGCTGATGATGCCCATGCCTTGCAGCGCAAGCTGGCGCAGGGTTTCGCCGCTGGGCGAGGTCATGGTCGGCGTAATCTGCAGCGGCTTGCCGCTTGCATCCAGCAGCGGCCACTGGTTCAGTATCTCCGGCTCGCTGAAACCCAGCAGTTCGTGCCGCGCCAGGTCGGCCACGCTGGCCGGCACGCCGTGGCGCGCCAGGTAGGCCGGGCTGGCCACCAGCCGGATGCGCGAGCGGCCGAGCGGGCGGCTGTACAGGGTCGAGTCCTTCAGCTCGCCGATGCGGATGGCCAGGTCGACGCGCCGCTCCAGCAGGTCGATAAAGCCCTCATTGCTGCTGAGCTTGAGCTCGACCTTGGGGTGCAGCGCGCGGTAGCCTGGCATCAGCGGCACCAGCACGTGCAGCATGAAGGGCGTGACCGCATCCACTCGCAGCGGCCCGGACAGCTGGCCGCGCCGCTCCATCATGCCTTCCTCGGCGTTGCGCACGGCGTCGAGGATGCGGCGGGCGTCCTCGATGAAAGCGCAGCCCTCGTCGGTCAGGTCGAGCCGGCGCGTGGTCCGGCGCAGCAGCGAGGTTTGCAGCTTGCCTTCCAGCCGCGCCAGCAGCCGGCTGATGGTCGATACCGGCTGCTCCAGGCGGTCGGCCGCCGCCGTCAGCGAGCCGGTGTCGACCACTGCCAGGAACACCGAGAGTTCATCGAGCGCCAGCTTCATTTTTCCATTTCCAGCAAAAGTATTTTGAGGATTATGCGCTTTATCTGGGAAAGTCGCTCATCGATAATGCGTCCATCAGAACTCTCACTTGGAGCACCGGAAATGAGCACCTCCACTTCACAATTACAAGGCAACGCCGCCTTGCCCCTGCTGGCGCTGGCCATCGGCGCTTTCGGCATCGGCACCACCGAGTTTGGCCCGATGGGCATGCTGCTGTCGATTGCCCAAGGCGTCAACGTGTCGATTCCCACCGCCGGCTTGCTGGTATCGGCCTACGCCATCGGCGTGACCATCGGCGCGCCCTTCATGACCTTGCTGCTGGCGCGCTGGCCGCGCCGCAAGGCGCTGATCGCCCTGATGGCGATTTTCACCGTCGGCAATTTGCTGTCGGCCTTCGCGCCCGGCTATGCCGGCCTGATGGCGGCGCGTGTCATCACCAGCCTGACCCACGGCGCCTTCTTCGGCATCGGTTCGGTGGTCGCTGCCGGCCTGGTGCCGCGCGAGAAACAGGCGAGCGCCGTCGCTGCCATGTTCCTCGGCCTGACCATCGCCAACATCGGCGGCGTACCGGCCGCCACCTGGCTGAGCGACGCCTTGGGCTGGCGTGAATCGTTCGGCGCCATCGGCGCGCTGGGCGTGCTGGCGATGGCGGCATTGCTGTTGTTCCTGCCGCAAGGCAGCGCCGGTGAAGCGCCAAATGTGGGCAAGGAATTGAAAGTGCTGCTGCGTCCAGTGGTGCTGCAAGGCTTGATGACCACGGTGCTGGCGTCGGGCGCGACCTTCGCGCTGTACACCTACATCAACCCGGCCCTGCAGGAATTCACCCACGCCACGCCGGGCTTCATCACCGCCATGCTGGCGCTGATCGGCATCGGTTTCACCATCGGCAACTCGGTGGGCGGCAAGCTGGCCGACTGGTCGATCAACAAGACGCTGATCGGCTTCCTGCTGCTGGAAACGGTGGTCATGCTGGCCTTCCCGTGGCTGGCGCGCACCCCGGCCGGCGCCGCCGTGGGCCTGCTGGTGTGGGGTATCGCCGCCTTCGCGCTGGTGCCGCCGGTGCAGATGCGCGTGATGCGCGCCGCCACCGAGGCGCCCGGCCTGGCCTCGTCGGTCAACATCGGTGCCTTCAACCTCGGCAATGCGATCGGCGCCGCTCTTGGTGCGGCCGTGCTGAACGCTCATCTCGGCTACGCGGCGGTGATGTACGCCGGCGCCGGCCTGACCGTGCTGGCCCTGCTGCTGGTGCTGTGGGGCGCGATGCAAAAAAGCCCGCGAAGCGCCGGGGCGCTTGCGGGCTGAAGTTACTTCAGGAGTAAGACGGTTTAGAAGCTCAGTGCAGGGAACCCGGTGATGTAGCCGACCGCCGCGCCGTAACGGTCGCGGTAGTTGGCGCGGATCAGCGGATCCAGCGTCGCCTGCACCTTGCCGTGCAACGCCGCTTCCCAGTCGCCCGGGTGCTGGAAGTTGCTCATGATGTAGGCGAAGCCGTTGATGTCGTCCACCGCGTGCAGGCCGGTCGACTCGGCGCCCGACGGCGTCGACAGGATGCGGGTCAGCGCCTTGGTGTCGACGTTGTAGGCCCACAGGAAGTTGTTGACGTGGGTGCCGCTGTCCTCGCCCACGAACAGGGTGCGCAGTTTTTCCGAGAACTTGATGTTGTCCGGGTTGGCGACCTTGTCCGGATTGGCCAGGTTGCCCAGCGCATCGGCGGTTTTCAGGTCTTCGCTCAGCAGGGCAGGCACGGCCGCCATGTCGACCGGCACCCATTCGCTGTTGATGGCCGTGCCGCTGGTGTCGGTCTGGCCGCCTTTCATGTTCAGCGCGTACACCGCGCCAGCGCTCGGGCCTTTGATCGAGATGCCGCCCGAGCCGTTGGTCATGGCCGAACCGATGGCCGCGATCGCCGAGTAGGCGATCTTGTCCTTGGCGTTGACGGTGGTGCCTTCCATCTTGGTGAAGCCCATGCTGCCGCCTTTCAGCGCGGCGTAGCGGTGGGTTTCCAGGAACGCTGCAGCCTTCTCCATGCCCGGCAGCACCTTGACCCAGTTGGTCTTGCCGCTGAACGGGATCTTGGTGTACGAAGCATCGGCCGGATCGACGGTCTTCACGTCCATGATGTCCGACGCTTTCAGCTTGTCGGCCAGGGCCTTGATCTCGGCCGAGGTGGCGCTGCCCAGCTTGATCCAGGTCAGGGTGGCCGAGCCGCCGTTGTCGGTGGTGACCTGGTTCCACTTGGCCACGTACAGGGTGCCGCTCGACAGGTCTTGCGCCTTGTCGGCAATGAACATGAACAGGCCGCCGTTGGTGGCGTCGTCGCCCATCAGGGTGGTGCGTTCGTCCGGCATCACCTGCACCAGCTCGTGCGAGATGCGGCCCAGGCAGTAGTGCTTCTTGCACGAGCCGGTGCCGTCCGGGTTGACGGTGATTTCCGGCAGGTGGCCGTAGTGGTATGGGTTGGCTTTGGTGGCGTCGCCGTACAGGTTGGTCGAGAAGTTGGCGAACTGGGTGTTGCTGGCGATGGTGGTCGCGTCCGGCTCGTACTCTTCGCTCGACAGGTGGGTATTCCACGGCGAACGGCTGGCGCCGCAGGTGATCCACAGGCCGTTGGCCGGGCTGGTGTCGACGTTGTGGTACTTCACCAGCGACAGCGCGCCGGTGGTCTTGTCCTGATCCAGCGTCAGGATGGCGATCGGCGACGGCAGCATGCCGTACACCGAGTCACCCTTGACGTTGCGGGTGGTGTACTCGAATTGCACCACGGCGAACACGGTGTTGCCCTTGATGCCAGGCACGGTCGGCGCGGCCAGTTTCAGCAGCGAGGTGCCGTCCGGCGCATCGGAGAAGAACTGGCGCGAGTTGGCGTCGGTCTTGTCGAGGATGGGTTTGTTGTTGATGTCCCAGTAGCCGCCGGCCAGCGTGGTGCCGCCGCTGCCGTTCGATACTTGCGCACCGGTGATGAAGAAGGTCTGGTAGGCCAGGTTGTACGGCACGGTCTTGCCGTCCGAGTACAGCGCCTGCATGGCCGAGGCCACGGTGGTGGTCGCCATTTGCGGCGCGTTGGCCAGCGATGGCGCGGCCATGCCGGAGAAGCTCACCGACATCAGCTGCGCGGCCGGGGCGGCGGTGTCGCCGCCACCGCAAGCGGACAGCAGGGCGGCAGTGGCGCTGCCGCCGGCCAGCGGCAGCAACGGCGCGCTGGACAGGAATTTCAGGAGGCTGCGGCGGGATGGATCAAGTTGTTCGGTCATGGTCGTGGCTACCCTGTTTGTTGTGGTGTGTAAGCGGCGGCAATCTTAGCCATTTGGTATGACAGGCTTGTGACATGGGCCCACAAAAAACGATTGGTAACAAACTTATTCAGCACGGGCATTCGCCACGGAAAGGGGCTATATTGCTTGCATCAGTCCTAGCAAAGGAGACGCATCATGCGCCTGTTGAACCAAACCGTGCTGGCCGCCGTGGTGGCGCTGCTGGCCTCCAGCGCCGCCTGGGCGCAAGTCTCGGTTAGCTACGTCAAGCCGGAAGACTTCACCGACGTCGATCGCAGCCCGATCGACCGCGACAACACGCTGAAGAATTTCACCGACTATTTCAAGTCGCTGGAGAAGAAGCTGCCCGCCGGGCAGTCGCTGAAGGTTGAAGTGCTGGATATCGACCTGGCCGGCCGCCTGTATCCGCGCCGTACCGGCAGCGAAATCCGCATCATGAACGGCGGCGCCGACTGGCCGCATATGCACCTCAAGTACACGCTGGAGCAGGATGGTCAGGTGCTGCGCAGCGGCGACGAGCAGCTGTCGAACATGAACTACCAGGGCCGCTTGGGCGCCTATTTCGACAGCGATCCGCTGCGCTATGAAAAACAGATGCTGGACGACTGGTTCAACAAATCCATCGTCCCCAAAGTCGCTCAGCGTTGAGCGCCAAACCGTTTAATCGAGACGGTTCACTTTCGGGAATTTGGCCAGGAACTCCGGCGGCATCGGGGTGACCTGGCTGGTCTTGTAATTGAAGAAGACGAAGCCGTACTTGGCCATCGCCACCAGCTTGCCGTCGCGCGGACGGGTGATGCGGAAGATGATGTCGCCGCCGTACTGGTTGAAATCCATCACGCCCACTTCAAACACCAGCTGGTCGCGCGCGTGCGCCTCGGCGCGGTAGGTGGTGGCCAGGTCGGTGATGATGATGCCGGTGCCGTCGACGCCGGTCTCCTGCACGCCGTAGTCGTACAGGAAGCGCGCCCGCGCTTCCGAGATCATGGAAATCATCGAATCGTTGCCGAGGTGGTTGGCGCCGTTGATGTCGGTCACCCGCACTGTGAGCTGGGTGGAAAAAATAAACAACTCGTCCGGAAAATCCAGTTTCAACCGCGCCATGATGTCATCCTCAACAAAGAAGCCGCCATTTTAACGCAGCCGGCAATAGCCCTTAAGTGGTAAGACTCAGCCGTTGATAATGTGTACGATCAAGCCATCTTTTACGAAAGGATGCGCGATGATCTACGGTCTTACTTATTTGGGCGTGATCCATACCCTGATCAGCCTGGTGGCGGTGGCGGCAGCGCTGATCGCCTTCGTGCGCGAGGGCGCCGTCAACCCCGGCAACACGCTGGGCAAGCTGTACATCTGGACCACGGTGCTGACTTGCGTGACCGGCTTTGGCATCTTTCAACATGGCGGTTTCGGCAAGCCGCACGCGCTTGGCGTGATCACCCTGCTGGTGCTGGCGGCGGCGTGGAAGGTCAATTCGGTCAAGGTGGCCACGGTGCTGTATTCGCTGACGTTTTTGTTCCACATGATCCCGGCCGTGACCGAAACCACCACCCGCCTGCCGCTGGGCGCGCCGCTGCTGGCGGACGCCGAGGCGCCCGAGCTGAAAGCCATCACCGGCGTGCTGTTGCTGCTGTTCCTGATCGGCGTGACGTTGCAGCTACGACGCCTGAAGACACCGGGAAAACAGATGCAAACGCAAGCGTAATATGTCACCATGCACGCTAGCCTTCACGGGAGCGAGCATGGAAAGCAGCGCCTTACAGGAACCCGAAGCCGAGCAACGGCGCTTGGCTGAACTGTCCCGCTACGCCATCACGCTGGACGAATCCGACCCCAAGCTGGACCTGATCACCGAGCTGGCCATCAAATCGGTGGGCGCCGAGATCGGCGGCATCAGCATTGTCTACCAATCGCAGATCTGGCTGCCGTCGCGGGTCGGCGTGGAAGTGCGCCACGTGCCGCGCGCCGGCTCGTTCTGCACCTGGGTGGTGGGCGCCGCCAGCGAGGCCGATTTCTTTGAAGTGGAAGATGCCGCCAGCGATCCGCGCTTCCGCGACAACCCGCTGGTCACCCATGCGCCACACTTTCATCACTACGCGGCCGTGCCCTTGCTGGGTGCGCGCGGCTATTTGCTTGGTACCTTGTGGGTGATGACATCGCGCGTGCGCCGACTGGATCGTGAGCAAGTGATGATGCTGCAAGGCATGGCGCGGCTGGTGGTCGACACGCTCGAACTGCGCTATTGCGATGAAGTGACCGGCATGTCCAACCGCCAGGTGTTCCTGCACCATTTGCAGCTGGGGCTGGAACAAGCCACGCTGCCGCATGTGGTGGTGGGCTTCATCAACCTGGCCGGCTTCCGCCGCATCAACGATGTGTTCGGCCGCGTGCAGGGCGATCACGTGCTGCGCGAGATGGGGCAGCGGCTGGCGGGATGGGCCGGACCGGAAAACCTGGCCGGCCACCTGGGTGGCGACCAGTTCGCCTTTGCCCTGTTCGGCGAGCGCGACGAGCATGTGGCGCAGCTCGAGCAGCTCAAGGCGGTGCTGGACGCACCGTTCGTGCTGGGACGGGGCGGGGCGCACGTGCTGCATGCGCGGGTCGGTATCGAGCATCACGACACGCCGTATCGCGGCTCGGCGGTGGCGCTGCTGGATGCGGCCGACACGGCGTCGTCCTCCATCACCGGCCCCTTGCAGCGCACCACGGTGCGGGAATACGGCGCCGAATTGCTGACGCGCTCGCACATGGTGTTCGAGCTGCAGGGGGCGCTGGACGGCGACGCGCACCACGGCGTGCTGGTGGCGCACTACCAGCCGCAAGTCGACTACACCTCCGGCACGCTGATCGGACTGGAAGCGCTGGTGCGCTGGCAGCATCCGCTGCGCGGCATGGTATTCCCCAACAGCTTTATCCCGCTGGCGGAAAGCACCGACAAAATTTATCAACTGGACATGCTGGTGCTGGCGCAAGTGTGCCGCGATATGCGCGGCTGGCTCGATGCTGGCTTGCCGGTGGTGCCGGTGTCGCTGAACTTCTCGCGCCGCTCGCTGCTGCATCCGCAGGTGATCACGGATTTGACGGCGCTGCTGGAACGCTATGCGATACCGGGCCACCTGCTGGAATTCGAGGTGACCGAGAGCCAGCTGCTGGAAACGGTGGAGCTGGTGGCGCCGCGCGTGGCGGAATTCCGCGCACTGGGCGCGCACATCGCGGTCGATGATTTCGGCACCGGCTACTCCAATCTGGATGCGATCAGCAGCTTCCCGTTCGACCGTCTCAAGGTCGACCGCCAGTTCGTCAGCGGCGTGGCCGACAGCGAGAAAGTGGCCGGCCTGTTCCAGCTGATTAAAGGCATCTCGGAACTGTTCAAGGCCGAGCTGTTGTGCGAGGGGCTGGAAGAGGCGGCCGATCTGCAATGGCTGGCCGGGCAGGGCGCCGGCCGGGTGCAGGGCTGGTACTTCAGCGCGGCGCGCACGCCGGACGCCATCGTGCGCATCCTGTCGGCGCTGCGCGACCGCGCGGCCGATGCGCCGCCACTGACGGTGGCGCAGCTGCGCGCGCTGCTCCAGTCTTAGAGCTGCTCGCTCAGGAACACCAGCGAATTACCGCGCGCTTCGGCGGCGGCGCGCTGGTGGTAGGAACCGCGATGGTTGCAGTTGAAGCCGTGCTCGGCGCCGTCGTAGACGTGGATCTCCACCTGCTCATTGTCGTCGAAGCGTTCGGCGATGCTCTTCACCGCGTCGAGCGGGATGTGGCTGTCGCTGGCGCCGAAGTGCATCAGCACCGGCACCTTGATTTCCGGCGCGCGGTCGAGCGCATTCTGGATGCCGCCGCCGTAGTAGGCGATGGCGGCGTCGACCAGGCCGTTGGCGGCGGTGTGATAGGACAGGCGGCCGCCGAAGCAGTAGCCGACCGAGGCCACCTTGCCGACGCCGTCCAGGCCGCGCAGCACCTTGATGGTGGAGGCCACGTCCTGCTGGGCCAGGGTGAAATCGGTGGCCTGCATCAGCGCGTAGGCGCGCTTCCAGTCCTCGCCGTCATAGCCCAGTTCGATGCGCGGTACCTGGCGCCAGAACATGTCCGGCGCCAGCACCACGTAGCCGTCGGCCGCATACTGGTCGGCGACGTTGCGGATGTGCTGGTTGACGCCGAAAATTTCCTGTAGCAGCACAATGCCCGGCCCCTTGCCGCCGCGCGGCAGCGACAGGTAGGCGCCGAAGGTGCCGTCATTGGTGGTGATATCGATCCACTTGGAGTTGGTTTCCATGATGTTCCTTGCTGGGTGGTTCAGAGAGCCGCCATCGTACTCCGATTTGCGGCTCAGTATATTTCGCGCGTGTAAATCACCGGGCCGGAGGGGTAGATGCCGAAGATTGCAGTGCCGGTAGTGCTGGGCAGATAGGGGAACAGCTCAAGGGCTGGTGTGACCGTGTTGTCCTTCAGCTGGACATCGATCATGCCGATGCTGGTGAGCGTGGGCGTGGGCGCCGCCAGCGTGAACTTGCCGACGCCCTTGGTGAGTGTCAGCTTGGCATTGGCCGCAGTGAGCGTGCAGGTGCGAGTCGCCATCCCCTTCAGGCAATTGCTGAAAGCGACGTGCTTGCTGACTTCCTCCGCGCTGGTGTCGTTCACGAAGGAGTTGTACACGTAGCCCACATCCTTCATGAAGTATTGCGCCGTGACGCCCACCGGCAGCGGCGAGGTCGGCGAGCCATAGGCCTTGGCCACCAGCAGGCGGCCACTGACCACCGTCAGCGGCGCTTCCACCGAGTCCGACGCCGTGCTGCGCTGGGAGCTGGCGCCGTCGGCGTCGACCGCGCGCAGGTAGATGGTGGCCGGCGGTACATCGCTTGGGTAGGCTGAGGCGAATTTGAAGGCCGGCAGGTTGGGGCCGGCAGGTGGCGCCGGCTTGGTCAGCAAGCCGATGCCGCTGGAGAAGGTAAAGCGACCGATGCTGTCATTACTCCACGTAACGGCACTGGGATCGGTATTGGCTGGCGTGTTTCCGCCGTTGCTGGTATTGGCGCTGACAGTGATGACCCGGGACAGCGCGCCGGCATAGTTGGTGGTCAGCACGCCGGCGTTATTGTAGGCCAGGACTTTCATGAAGAAGGGCTGCTTGGAATTGACGAAGGTGTCGCCGGCGCCGGTGAACTTGCAGGGGTTGGCGCTGTCCGCCTGGGAGGCGCAAACCCCGTGGGTGCTGGTGGCCACCGCGCTGATCTCGGCGCTGGTCATCAGTGCGGTGTCGAAATGGTCGGGAATGATGCGGCCAATGTATTGCAAGCCGGTCGGCTTGAAGGTCGCTTCCTGCTGCTGGCTCATGTAGTAATCGCCGGTCAGCTTCGGCTTGACGCGGATTACGCCCACATCGCTGAAACTCAGGCTGTCGTTGATGGCGCCGCCCGCGTAGCTGACAGTGCTCCCCGGCGTGAGCTTGCCGTTGATACCGCCACCTTCGGGATTGACTGCGTCCAGTTCGTAGGTGATCGTATGTGGCGCGCTCTCCTGGCCGAAGTTCTTGGTCTGGTCACCCTTGGCGTTGTAGGCGGTGACGGCTACGCCGATACTCTGCCCGGCCTTGGCGAAGGCCGTGTTCAGCTGGGGCGCCTTGCTGTCGAGCGGCACCGGACTGATGGCGGCCGCGCCGCGCGGCGAGGTGGCGGCCAGTTGCAGCGACGCCGGCGCCGCGTAGAAGTTGCCGCTGCCGCTGGCGGTGAGTCCACTGGACGCCAGGCTGGCGTTCAGGCCCACCAGGCCGATTTCGGCATACGACAAAGTGGTGCTGGCCTTGCCGTTGCTGTCGAAGGTCAGGTTGACGCTGGCTGTATCCTGGTTGCAGACCATGCCGCTGCCACCGACGACGACCTTGGTCTTGGCCGCCTTGGCCGGCACCGGATCGCTGTAGCTGCAGGTCAGGCTGACGTTGACTGTCTTGTCAGCCACCAGCGGCACGCAGCTCTGGTTGGGCGCGCTGGCCTGCTGCGCCAGGATGGTCACGCTGGGTACGAAGGCAGTGGTCATGGAGACATGGTTGGTGGCGGTCACGGTCAGGCCCGACGTCTTGAACTCCATATTGCATGGATTGCCGTTGAGGACGGTACCGGTATTAATGCAGGTGGTGGCGTTGGTCACGCCGGTGCTGGTGGCCGACAGCGCAAATACGCCGGGCGTCCCGCTTTGCACGGTGGCGGCGGTATTGCTGCCACTGGTGATGGTGGTGGGCTGGTTGCCCGGAATGAGCGTGGCGGTGACGTTGCCTGAGTAATGCGGCGTGGTGCAGGCTGCATTGGCGCAGGCGGTGAGAGTGACTGTCTGCGGCTGGCAGGTTAGCGCGCTGCCGCTATGGGTGATCTGGAAGTGATGCGGCACGCCGCCCGCCGCTGCGCCGCAAGTGGGCGCGTAATTCGGATCAGCCTTGGTCACGCAACTGCAGCCGACGGCGCCGGGACCGGTGCAGGTGATGGTCTTGGTGACGCTGTTATTCCAGTCGATGTAAATCGCATTCACCGCCGCATTGCCGTTGATGATGGCATTGCTGGAATTGGTGGTGACATTGCGCGCCGTCAGGTCGCCATTGATGACGGTGCCCGATCCCATGTCGACGTCACCGCTGATGGTGGTGGTGCCGTTGATGGTGGCGCCCGAGGCGCGCATGGTCAGCGAGCCGCCCTTGACGATGCCATTGACGGTGTTGCCGCTGCCGATGTCGAGCGCGCCGGTGGTGGTGATGTTGCCGGTGACCGTGGAGCTGGACGGTTTCAACGTGACGGTAGGGGCGTTAATGTCGCCCACCACCTTGCTGCCGGACGCCAGCGTGAACGAGACGCTGGCCGTGACGCCGCCATTGAGCGTGACCGGCGAGGTGGTGGTAATGGTGGTGCCGCTGACGGCGCCGCCCACCGTCAGTCCGGAGCCGATCGCGACGGTGGTGGCGGCGGTGATCGAGCCGCCGATGGTGCCGGGCGAGTCGGTCTTGACCGAGCCGGCGCTGAGGTTGCCGTTGATCTTGATGGCCGAACCGAGGTCGGCCAGGCCGCTCACGCTGACCGAGCCGGTGATGGTGTCGCCTGAGTTGGTGTTGATGCTGGCCGCCACCACCGAGCCGTTAATGGTGGTGCTGGAGCCGAGCTTGAAGCTGCCGGCCGCCGTGAGGGTGCTGCCGCCTGTGCTGACGTTGCTGGGGTTGATGTTGGACAGGTCGATGTTGCCGCTGCTTTGCAGCGCGCCGCCGCTGTTGATGGTCAGGCCCTGGTTATAGCTGGGCGAGAAGCCGGTCATCACCACCGTGTAGCCGCCTGCAATGACGACAAAGTCGGTGGCAGCCATAGTGTAGCTGCTGGTGCAGTTGTAGGTGCTGCCACTCAGCGTGCAGTTGCTGACGCTGCCGCCGTTGAAGTTGATGCTGGCCGCCGAGGCGGTCCCCATCAACATGGACAAAACGATAAGCCACACGAATTTACATTTCATAGATCACCCGAGCATGTCTGCCTGAATTATAGGCGGACATGCTGTGTATCCGTGTGGCAGTTTTTTAACGCTTGACCTTGCCGAAGGCGTCGCCGGCTTTCCAGGTCTGCATCTTCGGCGCGTTGGCCACTTCGTAGCCGAGGTTGAGGGTGAACTGGGCCTGCTGTACCATGCCCGACAAATCCCAGTCGGCGTGGTACTGGTCGCTTGGCTGGTGGTAGTCCTGCTTGAACGCCACCAGACGGGCGCGGTTCTTGTCCTGATCCTTGACGAAGTCGAAGTAGCCGTCGCCCGAGAACACCGCCGAGCCGACGTTAAACGCCGGCACGCCGGCCTTGGCAAAGCTGAAATGGTCGGCGCGGAAGTAGGAGCCCGACAGGTCCGGAATGGCCGGCGCCAGCTTCAGGCCCATGCGCTTGGCTACCACGGCGGCGGCCTCGTACAGGCTGCTGCGCTCGGCGCCAGGCACGCCGATGTCGCGCGTCTTGCCGACGAAGTTCATGGAATCGAGATTGAGGTCGGCCGAGGTCTTGTCCAGCGGCCAGGCCGGGTTGCGGATGTAGGCGTTGCTGCCGAGGAAGCCGGTCTCCTCGCCGGCCGGCCACAGGAACACCTGCGTGCGCTTGGCCGGATGCTGCACGGCGGCCTGCGCCATCGCCAGCAGTGCTGCCACGCCGGAGCCGTTGTCGATCGCGCCGTTCCAGATATTGTCGCCTTGCTTGCTCTCGTCGATGCCGAGGTGGTCCCAGTGGGCCGAATAGACCACCGCTTCGGACTTCAGCTTGGCGTCGGTGCCGGGCACGATGCCGACCACGTTGTACTGCTCGATCTGGCGCACCTTGCTCTTGATCTGCACGTGCATCTTGAGTTTGAGGTCGACCGGGCGGAAATCGCGGCGCTCGGCTTGGGCGCGCAGTGTGTCGAGATCGAAGCCGCTGGCGGCGAACAGCGCGCGCGCCGTCTCTTCCTGCACCCAGCCTTCGAGCGGATTGCCGCTGCCGGCCAGGTGGAAGCGCTCGTGGCCGAAGCTGGTGGATGGCACGCTCCAGTCATACGAGGCCGATGGCGTGGTGTGGATCAGCAGCGCGCCGGCCGCGCCCTGGCGCAGCGCTTCTTCGTACTTGTACATCCAGCGGCCGTAGTAGGTGTAGGCCTTGCCGCCGAAGCGGTTCGGTTCCTCGGCGGTCGGCTGCGGATCGTTGACCATCATGACCAGGATCTTGCCCTTCAGGTCCTGGCCCTTGTAATCGTCCCATTTTTCTTCGGGCGCCACGGCGCCGTAGCCGACGAATACCAGTGGCGCATCGATGGTGATGTCTTCCTTGCCGCTCATGGTGCCGACCAGGATTTCCGGGCCGATGGCCGGGGTCAGGATCTTGCCATTGTCGGCGGTGAAGCGCGCAAAGCTGCCGGGCAGCAGCTTGGTGCCTTCCGCCTTCACCAGCTGGCGATAGGTGCCGTCGGCCAGCGGCTTGAGGCCGAGGACAGCGGCTTGCGTTTCCAGATAGCGCACCGCGAGGTCGCCGCCGCGCTGGCCGGTGCCGCGGCCTTCGAACAGATCGTCGGCCAATAACGACAGGTGGGCGCGCAGCGGCGCTTCGGCGACGACAGGTTGCTGGGCGTGGGCTTGCAGATGCAGGGTCAGACCTGCGGCGAGAGCGATAACTGGCAAACGCATAATTACTCCATATTGTGAGGCGGAAGGCGGTAATCTTACTGTAATTCGTTCAAACAAAGGAGACCCATGAAAACCATCATCATCACCGGCGCATCGGACGGCATCGGCGCGGAAATCGCGCGGCAGCTGGCGCGCAGGCATGGCAGCGGTGTGGCGCTGGTGCTGGCGGCGCGCAATGCGGAGTTGTTGGCGCAGGTGGCGGCGCAGTGTTCGGCGCTGGGCGCGCAGACGCTGGTGGTGCCGACCGACGTATCGGTGCAGGCGCAATGCATCGCCTTGATCGAGGCATGCGTGGCACGCTTCGGCCGCATCGACGCGCTGGTGAACAACGCCGGCCGCTCGGCGCATGCGCTGTTCTCGGAGGTGGAGAATCTGGCGTGGTACGAGGAACTGATGCGGATTAATTTGTGGGGCAGCGTGTGGTGCACGCACGCCGCGCTGCCGTACCTGAAGCAGTCGCGCGGCAGCATCGTGGCGGTGTCCTCGCTGGCGGGGCTGGTGGGCGTGCCGGGGCGTACCGCCTACAGCGCCACCAAGTTCGCGATGGGCGGCTTCTTCGAAGCGCTGCGCATCGAAATGAAGCCGCATGGCGTGAGCGTGACGACCGCCTATCCGGGCGTGGTGGCGACGCAGATTCGCCATCGCGGTTTCAACGCCGCTGGTGGAGCGTTGGGTAGCAGCAGTTTGAAAGAAGACAAGGCCATGTCGGTGGAAGAGTGCGCTGGCCTGATCGTGGCCGGCATGGAGTCGCGTCAGCGCGAGGTGGTGATGTCCGCCAAAGGCAAGCTGGGACGCTGGATGAAACTGATCGCTCCCGGCCTGGTGGAGAAGATGGCGCTGGCCGCGCTGAAGGACGACGTGAAACCTTAAATTCTCTTGATTGTAAGCATTTGTAATTCCCGTCAACTGGGCTGTAACGGGACGCGTTTTTTGCTCATGCGACACGGGAATTGTCCCGATGCCGAAACCCTGAAAAAGGAATCAATCATGACCAAAGTAATCGCTTCCCTGATCGCCGGCCTGTTCGCAACCGCAGCATTCGCTCAAACGCCTGTGACCACGCCAGCCGCCCCTGCAGCCAAACCGGCTGTGGCGGAAAAAACCGAAGCGAAACCCGTCGCTAAACAAGAATCCAAAACTGCGGAAGTCCCTGCCGCCGCAGTCAAAGTAGCACCAGCAGCACCGGCAGCTCCTGCCGCGCCAGCAGCACCAGCCGCAGTAAGCAAGTAATTAACGATATAAACCGTATAAATTAAAGAGGACTGAATCATGAAAAAAGTAATCGCCACCCTGATCGCCGGCTTGTTCGCTTCCGCTGCTTTCGCTCAAGCTCCAGCTGCTTCGGCATCCGCCTCGGCATCGGCCGCCGCTTCGACTCCGGCCGCTTCGGCGCCAGAGGTCAAGAAGGCCACTCACAAGAAAGCACACAAGGCCAGCGCATCGGCTTCGGCATCGGCCGCCGCTTCGACCCCGGCGCCAGCTGCTTCGGCTCCAGCCGCCAGCAAGTAATCCAGTATCTACCCAATACACTACCCAACACACTCAAGAGGACTGAATCATGAAAAAAGTAATCGCTACCCTGATCGCCGGCCTGTTCGCTTCCGCTGCTTTCGCTCAAGCTCCAGCCGCTTCGGCATCCGCCTCGGCTTCGGCCGCCGCTTCGACCCCGGCCGCTTCGGCGCCGGTGGTCAAGAAGGCGACCCACAAGAAAGAGCACAAAGCCAGCGCATCGGCTTCGGCATCGGCGGCCGCTTCGACCCCGGCGCCAGCTGCTTCGGCTCCAGCTGCCAGCAAGTAATTCGCGCTAGCGCTTGACGTGCCGCCCCGGACCCTCCGGGCCTGGGCGGCGCAAGAGAAAAGACGGATTCCAACTCCGTCTTTTCTGCATTGGTGTTTATCGATTCAGTTCCTCTGCAGTTCCTGTAACAGCGTGCGATGGAAGACCACCGGGTCTTCCATCTGTGGTGCGTGTCCCATCCCTTTAAATTCCACCAGCCGCGCCTGCGGTATTTTCTTCACCGTTTCTTTTCCCAGCACGTCGTAGCGACCGATCCTGGCTTTCACTTCCGGCGGCGCCACGTCCTTGCCGATGGCGGTGGTATCGGCATCGCCGATCAGCAGCGTGGTCGGCACCTTCAGCAGCGGCAATTCGTACACCACGGGCTGGGTGAAGATCATGTCGTAGATCAGCGCCGAGTTCCACGCCACCAGTTGCTTGCCCGGGCCGTTGTTCAAGCCGGCCAGCATGTCGACCCACTTCTCGTACTCGGGCTTCCATGTGCCGCCGTAATAGGTGGCGCGCTCATAGGCGCGCACACTGTCGGCTGATAGTTTCAGCTCGCGCGCGTACCATTGGTCCACGCTGGGGGCGGGCACACCCAGCGCCTTCCAGTCTTCCAGCCCGATCGGATTGACCAGCACCAGCCGCGATACCGCCTCGGGATACATCAGCGCATACCGCGTGGCCAGCATGCCGCCGGTCGAATGGCCGATGAAGATCGCCTGCTGCACGCCGATGTTCTTTAGCAGCCCGGCCGTGTTGGCCGCCAGTTGCTGGAAGCTGTATTGGTAGTGCGCTGGCTTGCTGGAGGCGCAGAAGCCGACCTGGTCCGGCGCCACCACCCGGTAGCCTGCCTTGCTCAGCTCCGTGATGGTTTGCTCCCATGTCGCACCGCAAAAATTCTTGCCATGCAGGAGGACGGCGGTCTTGCCGTTGGCGGCGCCGGCCGGCGCTACGTCCATGTACGCCATTTGCAGGTCCACTCCCTGCGAGGCGAAACTGTAGCGCTGGACCGGATGAGGGTAGGCGAAACCTTCGAGCTGGGGGCCGTAGGTGGCGGCGGAGGCCGAGCCGGCGAGCAGGGCGGCGGTGAGCAGGATACGCATGGTGGTGGGCTCCAAAACGACAAAGCAGCTACTATAGGCCGGGCGCGAAAATCCTGCATTTCGGGGGCAATTCTTGCAAAAAACAGCCTGTTCCCTCCAGACAGAGTAAACTATGCACAAATTTCTTTCGCAATTCGGCGATTCGAACAATTTTTGTGAGTGACGCCCATGTCCGCATCCCCAGTATCCCCTATTACCCTTTTTTCTGACCTGAATCTCGGCGAGCCGCTGCTCAAGGCGCTGAATGAAGTCGGCTACGAGTCGCCTTCGCCGATCCAGGCCGCGACCATCCCGCTGCTGCTGGATAACCACGACGTGCTGGGCCAGGCCCAGACCGGTACCGGCAAGACCGCCGCTTTCGCGCTGCCAGTGCTGGCCCGCATCGATATCAAACAGACCACGCCGCAAGCGCTGGTGCTGGCCCCGACCCGCGAGCTGGCGATCCAGGTCGCCGAGGCGTTCCAGACCTACGCCAAGCACATTCCGGGCTTCCACGTGCTGCCGATCTACGGCGGCCAGAGCTACGGCCCGCAGCTGTCGGCGCTGCGCCGTGGCGTGCACATCGTGGTCGGCACCCCCGGCCGCGTGATCGACCACCTCGATAAAGGCTCGCTCGACCTGTCCAAGCTGAAAACGCTGGTGCTGGACGAGGCCGACGAAATGCTGCGCATGGGCTTTATCGATGACGTCGAGCGCATCCTGCAAGAGACCCCGGAATCGCGCCAGACCGCGCTGTTCTCGGCCACCATGCCGTCGGCCATCCGCCGCATCGCCAATACTTACCTGCACAATCCGAAGGAAGTCACGGTTGCGGCCAAGACCGGCACCAACGAAAACATCCGCCAGCGCTACTGGCTGGTGTCCGGCATGCACAAGCTCGATGCGCTGACCCGCATCCTGGAAGCCGAGAACTTCGACGGCATGATCATCTTCTCGCGCACCAAGCTCGGTACCGAGGAACTGGCGCAGAAGCTGCAAGCGCGCGGCTTCTCGGCCGCCGCCATCAACGGCGACATCCAGCAGGCGCAGCGCGAGCGCACCGTGCAGATGCTCAAGGACGGCAAGATCGATATCCTGGTGGCGACCGACGTCGCCGCCCGTGGCCTGGACGTGGAGCGCATCTCGCACGTGGTCAACTACGACGTGCCGCACGATCCGGAAAGCTACACCCACCGCATCGGCCGCACCGGCCGCGCCGGCCGCAGCGGCGAGGCGATCCTGTTCATCACGCCGCGCGAAAAAGGCCTGCTGAAGATGATCGAGCGCGCCACCCGCCAGCCGATCGGCCAGCTGGAGCTGCCGACCATCCAGGCGGTCAACGATGTGCGTATCGCCAAGTTCAAGCAGCAGATCACCGACACCCTGGCCGAAGGCGGCCTGGAACAGTTCCAGGCGCTGATCGAGGACTTCGAGCAGGAGCACAATATCCCGGCGGTGGAAATCGCCGCCGCACTGGCCAAGCTGGCCCGTGGCGATGTGCCGCTGCTGCTGGATAAAAAACAGCAGACCCAATGGGAAGAGCGTCCAGCGCGCCAGAGCTTCGACCGCCCTGAACGCGGCGACCGCTTCGAGCAGCGAGGCGACCGTTTCGCCGATCGCGGCGAGCGTCCTGACCGCAGCGAGCGTTTCCCGAAGAAGGAACGCATCGTGCGCGAATCCGAGCCGGGCATGCGCACCTACCGCATTGAAGTCGGCTACCAGCACGGCGTCAAGCCGGGCAACATCGTCGGCGCCATCGCCAACGAGGGCGGCATCGACTCCAAGAACATCGGCCGCATCGAGATCTACGACGATTACGCGGTGCTGGACATGCCGGACACCCTGAGCCGCGAAGCGCTGGACATGATGGCCGGCATCCGCGTGGCGGGCCAGGCGATCCGCATCAGCGTCGACGGCGAGGGCGCACCGTCGCCATCACCAGCGCCGGCTTCGGCCCCGGCTCCTGCCAGGGCGCCGAAAGCCGCCAAGCCGGCTGCTTCGCCGCTGGAGCAGGTGGCGCGCGCCGCATCCGCCGAGGCTGCGGAAGAAGCGCCGGCCAAGAAGAAAAAGGAAAAACCGGGCAAGGTATCGGTGCCGATGTCGGCGTTCCGCGTCGAAGTGGGCCGCAAGAACGAGATCACCCCGGCCAACATCGTCGGCGCCATCGCCAACGAGACCGGGCTGGAGGCCAAGTACATCGGCCGCATCGAGATCTTCGACGACCACTCCATGCTGGAACTGCCGGACGGCATGCCGGACGATATGTTCCGCAGCCTGGGCAAGGTCTGGGTCGGCGGCGGCCAGCTGAAGATCAGCCAGGTTGACCGCATGCCGCCGGAATCGGGCAAGCACACGCCGCCGAAGAAGCCGGCGCCGGGCGCCAAGCCGAAGGCGAAAAAGTACTAAACATCTGCAACATCGACGGGGCCGCAAGGCCCCGTTTTCATTTCTGCCGTCGTGCACGCACCCGGTGCGCAGGTCTGCTGCATTGCACCAAAATAAAGCTTGACCTGCTTGAAACAGTGATGCCCGGTCATTGTTGTCATAGTAGAAGACGGCTGGCCCGCTTATTGCATAAGTGATAGCACAAATGTGATAAATGGCGGCGCTGGAGCCGCCTGGGCCTGGAGACGTTACGCACAGGAGTATGGCAATGACTTCGTTCAGGAAACTGTGGACTACTTTAGTCGATTCGTTGAAGCCGCAAGCGGTGCGCGCGCGCGATACCGTGGGCCTGCATGCGATTTATATCGACACGCGGCCGTTTAACACCTCGACTTCTTCCTTCCGGGAGCGTTAATGCTACTGCGCAACGATCTGTTGCAGTACAGCCAGCCGTCGCCGCGCACCATCCGCATTTTATGGATCGCTCCCGAGCAAAGCCACGCCTATGTGTTTGACGTGGCGGCGCGCTCGGCGGAGGTCGAGCTGGTGCCGCTGGCGACGCTGCAGGCCGACCTGCGCGCCGGCCATGCCTGCGTGCTGCCGGCCGATCCTTACGTGATGGTGGTCAGCCAGGAGCTGCTGCCGGCCAAACACCTGCAGCTGCGCGCGCGGGCCTGGGACATCATCCAGGGCCTGGTGGCGCAGGAGCCGGAGATTTACGAAGCGCGCCTGCGCGGCCAGATGATCGCCCAGGCCACGCTGCAGCACGGCGTGTCGCACCCCACGGTGTACCGCTACCTGCGGCGCTACTGGCAGCGCGGCCAGACCCCCAACGCGCTGCTGCCGGACTATTGCAACTCGGGCGCGCGCGGCAAGGTGCGCCAGTCGTCGGCCGGCGTGAAGCGCGGCCGGCCGCGCAAGAATGGCGCCGACACCGGCCCCGGCCTGAACGCCGATGAGGAGATCCGCCGCACCTTCCGCGTGGCCACCGCGCGCTATGCGCTGGCCAACCCCAAGTTCTCGCGGCTGGGCGCCTACCAGCAGATGCTGCGCGACTTCTTCGTCGAGCGCCGTATCGACGCTGATTCCGGCCGCGTGCTGAGCATGCCGCACGGCTCGGTGAAGGACGTGCCGACCTTTGGCCAGTTCAATTACTGGCTCGATCATGACGACGACCGGCCGCCGGAAGTGGCGCGCCGTCCGCAGGCGGTGGTGCTGCCGCCGCTGCCCGCTCCGGCCCCGGCGCCGTTGCCGCCCGGCCGTCCGGGCGAGGGCTTCTATCTGGATGCGGTGCGCGCCGAGGTGCAGCTGGTGTCGCGCGCCGACCGCAACCAGGCCATCGGCCGGCCGGTGGTGTATGTGGCTACCGATTGCTTCAGTCGCATGGTGTGCGGCGTTTACGTCGGCATCGGCGAGGTGCAGTGGCCGCAGGCCATGCTGGCCCTGGCCAACTGCGGCGCCGACAAGCAGCGCTACGCCCAGCAGTATGGGCGCCGCATCGATGCCGGACAGTGGCCGTGCCGCCATTTGCCGGAAACGCTGTTTGCCAATGCCGCCTTGATGCGCGGTTGGAACGGCGACACGCTGCTCAACAACTTCAACTTGCGCAGCGCGGCGGTAGACGATGGCCCCGGCGACTGGCGCGCAGTGCTGGAAAAGCGTTTCCGCCTGCTGACGCCGCAGCAGGAGGGCGGATCGTGCCGGCTGGACGGGGTACTCGACCTGCAGCAGTTCACCCGCATCGTGATCGACTGCATCCTGTATTTCAACAGCCGCCACCAGCTGGCGCATGCCGGCGCCACGCCGCGCCAGTTATGGGACTGGGGCGGCGAACATCTCGGCGGCGGATTAAAGACCTATCCTGAGCATCTGGTGCGCTGCAGCTTGATGCCGGTAGCGCAGGCCCAGGTCACCAGCGACGGCATCATGCTGTTCGACAGCCTGTACACCTGCGCCCGCGCCATGAGCGAGCGCTGGTTCGAACGCGCGCGCCAGCGCGGTGCATGGAGTGTCAAGCTGGCCTACGACCCGGCCGACCTGGACACGGTCTACCTGCTGGACGCCGCAGCGCCGCTGCAATTCCACGCCTGCCACCTGACTGATGCCAGCGCGGCGCACATGCACCTGTCCGCAGCAGAAATCGCACGCCTGCCACGCACTCAAATGGCGCTTCCCGGCGCATCCCTACGTAGCAGTACGCAGGGCTTCCGTAGCCTCGTCAACTAACTCCCGCGTGAATAAAGTCTGTACGCCTGCGGCTTTGCCGCAGGTGTTTGCACGTGCATGTAAGCACTGAGATAAAAACACATGAAACAGGTTTATTTATTTTCCATGCTGTGGCACGCCATTTGCTAAACAGGAACTATCTTTTAGCAACCGGCGAGGAAGCAGATGGATGGGAAAACAGTAAAACCATATAAATCGTTTAGCTCATTTACGAGGAGGGATTTCCTGTATCGGGTCGCTGCAGTCGGCGGTACCGGTTTGCTGTTGAATACGATGGATGCGTGGGGCATGGGCATCGCCTCCACCGCCTCGGCGCCGCCGGCCCTGAGCGGCAGCGGCAAGGGCAAGAAGGTGCTGATCCTCGGCGCCGGCCTGGCTGGCATGACCGCCGCCTTCGAGCTGGAGAAGCTCGGCTACAAGGTGCAGATCCTGGAAGCGCGCGCCTTCGCCGGCGGCCGCTGCCAGACCGCGCGCAAAGGCTTCAGCCTGACCGAGCTCGGTGGCGAGAAGCAGACCTGCGCCTTCGATGAAGGCCACTACATCAACCACGGCCCGTGGCGCATTCCGCTGCACCACCAGTCCACGCTGCACTACACCAAGCTGTTCGAGGTGCCGCTGGAGGTAATGATCAACGATAACGACCACGCCTATGTCTATTCCGAAAACGCCGGCCCGTTCGCGGGCAAGCGCATGCGCATCAAGGAAATCAAGGCCGACATGCGCGGCCACGTGTCGGAACTGCTGGCCAAGTCGGTCAAGAGCCACGCGCTGGATCAGGAACTCACCGCCGACGACCAGCGCCTGCTGCTGGACTATCTGGCGCGCGAAGGTGCGCTGACGCCGGGCGATCTGCAATACAAGGGCCGCAGCGGCCGTGGCTACGCCGTCAATCCCGGCGCCGGCCTGTCGCCGGGACCGGGCACGCCGTCCGATCCGCTGGGCTTCAAGGACTTGCTGGCGTCGAAGCTGGGGAACGTCTACACGGCAGTGCATGACTTCCCGATGCAGGCCACCATGTTCCAGCCGGTGGGCGGCATGGACGCCATCGCCAAGGCGTTTGAAAAACGCGTCGGCAAAAACATCCGCTACAAGGCCGAAGTACAAACCATCCGCCAGAACGACAAGGGTGTGAGCGTGACCTACAAGGACACCGGCACCAACAAGGTCAGCGTCATCAGCGCCGACTACTGCCTGTGCGCGATTCCGCTGTCGGTGCTGCGCCAGATCGATACCGATTTCTCGGACAAATTCAAGAAGGCGGTCGCCGCCGTGGCGTATGCACCGGTGGGCAAGATCGGCCTGCAGATGAAGCGCCGCTTCTGGGAAGAGGACGACCATATCTACGGCGGTCACATCATGACCGACCTGAAAGCGATCAACACCATTTCGGTGCCGTCCTACGGCTTCCAGAAGAAGAAGGGCGTGCTGCTCGGTTACTACCAGTACCAGACGCAGGCCATTGAAATCAGCGCGCTGTCGCCAAAGGAGCGCGCCGAGTTTGCACTGGCGGCCGGCCAGAAGATCTTCCCGCAATACACGGAGAACTTCGAGTCCTCGTTCTCGGTGGCGTGGCACCGCGTGCAGTACAACCTGGGCGGCTGGGCCGAGTGGACCGAGAAGACCCGCGCCGCCGCGTATCCGACGCTGCTGGAAGGCGAGGGCCGCATCCTGCTGGCGGGCGAGCACCTGAGCTATCTGACCGGCTGGCAAGCCGGCGCCATCGAATCGGCCTGGCAGCAGATCGCCAAGATCCATGAAAGGGCAAGCGCATGAAGGAAGTATTGATCAAGGCCGCGATGGTGCTGGTGGCGGCCTTTGCGGCGGCCGCATCGTCGCCGGTGCGGGCACAGGAGATGGACGGCAAGGCGCTGTTCCTGAAGAACTGCGCGGCCTGCCATCAGCCTACCGGCAAGGGCATCCCCGGCGCCTTCCCGGCGCTGGCCGGCAGCAAGTTCGTGCAGGGCAAGGGCGCCGAGGTGGCCGGCGTGCTGCTGAAGGGCCGTGGCGGCATGCCGGACTTCAGCGATTCACTGAGCGACCGCGATATCGCCACCGTGCTGACCTTTGTGCGCTCCAACTGGGGCAACAAGGCCGATGGCCTGAGCGAGGCCGATATCGGCTCGCTGCGCACCACGCTGGGCGTCGACCCATTCGGTAACTCCGTAATGTCCAACAAACACTGAGAGAGAACATGACGATGAAAAAAGCACTCGCTACCTTGTTGATCGCTGCCGCCTGCGGCAGCGCGTTCGCTGCACCGAAAGCGGACATCGTGCGCCACAAGATTCCAAACTCGGACTTTCCGATCGCGCTCGCGGTAACGATTCCGCCGACCGCCACCATCCACTTCATCAGCGGCCAGGTGCCGGCGGTGGTGAACAAGGATGCACCGGGCGATTCGCTCGAAGCTTTCGGCGACACCAAGACCCAGTCCGAAACGGTGCTCAAGAAGATCAAGGAAATCCTGCAGGGCATGAAGCTGGAAATGTCGGACGTGGTGAAGATGCAGGTGTTCCTGGTCGGCGATCCGGCCAAGGGCGGCAAGGCCGACACCAAGGGCTTCATGGAAGCCTACACCCAGTACTTCGGCGCTGGTGCTCAGCCCCCACAGCCTAACCTGCCGGCGCGCGCCGTGGTGCAGGTGGCGGGCTTGAGCAATCCGGGCTGGCTGGTGGAAATCGAAGTGGTGGCCGCCAAAAAATAATTTTGTAGTTTGTGTTTGAGGTCTTACTTTTTTTCATTCAAAAATGGGGATTTAAATATGCATAAGGCCACACTCAAAATCGGCGTCGCAGCCGTATTGTCCACGCTGGCGTTTGGTGTTTACGCGGCAGAAGAAGACGTCGCAGCAGCGGCCGATGCAGGCGTCACGCCCAACGCGGGAGCGGTGATCGTGACGGGCACGCGTTCGAGCGGCATCAAGGTGGAAAACAGCGCATCGCCGATCCAGGTACTGGATGCAGCCTCGTTGCAGCGCACCGGCCAGCCGGACCTGATCCAGGCGCTGGCGCAGAATCTGCCGTCGTTCACCGCGCAGGCCTTCGGCGGCGACACCGCCAACCTGACGCTGTCGGCCCGTCTGCGCGGCCTGAGCCCGAACAACACGCTGGTGCTGATCAACGGCAAACGCCGCCACGGCACCTCCAACCTGGCGGTCTTGGGCGGACCATACCAGGGCGGCGCGGCAGCTGACCTCAACTACATCCCGGTTTCGGCCATCGACCACATCGAAGTGCTGCAGGACGGCGCGGCCGCGCAGTACGGCTCGGACGCGATCGCCGGCGTGGTCAACATCATCCTCAAATCGAACAACCACGGCGGCACCGCCACCGCCACCGGCGGCGGCTATGTGGACGGCGGCGGCCGCACTGCCGATGCCTCGGCCAACATTGGCCTCGAGCCGTTCGCGGATGCCTACCTGAGCCTGACCGCCGAATCGAAATACCACGGCTACAGCGACCGTGGCGGCCTCGATCCGCGCGTGGTCAACCCGGCCAATATGGCGGCCTATCCGGGCATGTTCCAGCATCCGGGCTACCCGCATGTCAACCACATCGCCGGCGACGCGCAGTACCACCTGAACGTGATGACCGCCAACTTCGGCTACGACTTCGCGCCGGACAGCCAGTTCTACACCATCTTCACGGCCGGCCGCAAGGAAGCGCGCGCGTTCGAGAACTACCGTCTGCCGAGCCGCCTGCCGAAGATCTATCCGACCGGCTTCTCGCCGAAGGAAACCATGAAGCAGGACGACTTCGGCCTGACCGTGGGCATCAAGGGCAAGCTGGCCGGCTGGAACACCGACCTCAGCACCACCTATGGCCGCGACAAGGCGCAAATCGGCGTGGCCGATTCGGGCAACGTCTCGCTGTTCAACGACACCGGCGCCACCCCGACCGTGTTCAAGGCCGGCGCCTTCATCGCCAGCCAGCTGACTACCACGCTGGAAACCAGCAAGGAATTCGAGATCGGCTGGGCCAAGCCGCTGAACGTGGCGGCAGGTCTGGAGCACCGCATCGACAAGTACGAGATCGAAGCGGGCGACGCCGCATCGCGCTACAAGGAAGGCTCGCAGTCGTATCCGGGCTTCTCGCTGACCGATGCGGGCAGCCACCGCCGCACTAACAAGGCGGCCTATATCGACGTCGCCGGCAACCCGGTGGCCGACCTGACGGTGGACGTGGCGGCGCGCTACGAGCACTTCAGCGACTTCGGCAACGCCAAGGTCGGCAAGTTGACCAGCCGCTACGACTTCTCGCCGGCCGTGGGCCTGCGCGGCACCTTCTCGAACGGCTTCCGCGCGCCGACCCTGGCCGAGGAATACTACTCGGCCACCAACGTCGGCCCGACCACCGCCTTCGTGCAGCTGGCGCCGAATTCGGCCGGCGCCAAGCTGGTGGGCGTGGACGGCCTGAAGCCTGAGAAATCCACCAACCTGTCGCTGGGCCTGGTGCTGAATCCGGTCAAGGATGTGGCGATCACGCTGGACGTGTACCAGATCAAGATCCGCGACCGCATTGTCGGTTCGGGCTCGCTGTATGGTTCGGGCGGCGCGGTCAACTCGCCGGCGGTGACGGCGGCGATCAAGGCCAACGGTAACGTGCTGGACAGCACCGTGAGCCAGACCGGTATCAACATCTTCTCGAACGCGGTCGATACCCGCAGCCGTGGCCTGGAGTTCGTCACCACGATCAACTCCAACTACGGCACCAGCGGCAAGGTGGACTGGTCGATTGCAGCCAACTACAACAAGGTTGAAGTCACCAAGATCAACCAGGCGCCGACCCAGCTGCTGCCGCAGACGCTGCTGGACAAGACCGCGATCTCGGACCTGGAAACCGCCTCGCCGAAACTGCGCGTCAACCTGGGCGCACTGTGGAAGGTAGGCAACTGGACCGTCAACCTGCGCGAAGCGATCTACGGCAAGGCGTCGGAGTATGGCAGCGAAGATGGTGCGGTGTACCACCTGACCGAAGTCAAGCCGAAGCTGATCACCGACCTGGAAGTGGGCTACAAGATCAGCAATGCATGGTCGGTGGCGGTGGGTGCGAACAACCTGTTCAACATCTATCCTAACGGCGTGAACCCGAACCTGCTGGCCGACCAGCGCGCGGCGGGCGACAACGCGGCGGTCAACGTGCTGCCATCGTTCTCGCCGTTCGGCATCAACGGCGGCTACTACTACGCACGCGCCAACTACAAGTTCTAAGCAGGGGCTTAGTGACTTTGCAGCCGCCCTTCGGGGCGGCTTTTTTTTCGTGTAGCATAAGCGCATGCTCAAAAAACTACGCACAACTTTGCTGGCGGCCGCAGTGGCGGGCAGCGCCGGCGGCGCGCCTGCCGCGCCCATGATCCTCGACGACTATCTCGCCCTCAACGGCCCCGCGCCGACGCGCCACGTGGCCTATGGTGCGGCGCCGTCGCAGTTCGCGGAACTGTTCCAGCCGGCCGGGAACGGGCCGTTCCCGGTGGCGGTGATCGTCCACGGCGGCTGCTGGACCAAGCATTTCGGCGGCATTACGCAAATGCGCAATATGGCCGGCGACCTCGCCGCGCGCGGCATCGCGGTATGGAATGTGGAGTACCGCCGCTACGACGAGGAGGGCGGCGGCTATCCGGGCATGTACCACGACGTGGCCACGGCGATGGACCGCCTGCGCACGCTGGCGTCCGAGCACAAGCTGGACTTGTCGCGCATCGTGCTGGTCGGCCACTCGGCCGGCGGCCATCTGGCCCAGTGGGCCGGTTCGCGCGCCAAGCTGCCGCGCAGCAGCCCGCTGTACGTGGCCGATCCGCTGCCAGTGCCGGTGGTGATCAGCCTGGGCGGCCTGGCCGACCTGCGCAACGAGCAGTCCCTGATCAAGACCAGCTGCGACCGCGATATGGCCCAGCTGGCCGGGGTGGCCAGCGCTGAACGTCCTGACATCTTCAGCGACACCTCGCCGGCCGAGCTGCTGCCGTCCGGCATGCGCACGGTGCTGATTCATGGTGAATTTGACACTATTTCACCACTACGGGTGGGGCAGGACTACGCCCGCCGCGCCCAGGCGGCAGGTGACGCCGCCGAGGTGCTGGTGCTGCCCGGCGGCAGTCATTATGACGAGGTGGCGGCCATTTCACCGTCGTGGCCCATCGTGTTGGGACAAATTCGCAAGGCGCTGGGCTTGTAGGCTGGCGAGAAAACCGGTATCCTCCGTGCTTCTCGTCTAGTACACCTCATGCGGCTGTAGCTCAGTGGATAGAGTATTGGCCTCCGAAGCCAAGGGTCACTGGTTCGATCCCAGTCAGCCGCACCAAAAATCATGCGCTTTGCCAGGGTGTTTCCCCGTTGGTAGGGCTGCTTGGCAAAAATTATTCGAAATGTATCACTCTCGCGACAAATCTGTGGCTGAGGCGTGGTACATTTTGCAGCCGCCTTTCAGACGCATCAAATTGTTATCGATAACTTATTAAAAATTGTGATCGATAACAAACGGCGGCATTCATCAATTAAAAAAAGGAGACTTATGAATACCCTCTCACTTCGGGGCGTCAGCGCCGCCGTGGCAGCGGCGCTGCTATGGCTGGCCGCAACCCCAGCAGGCGCCATCGCTTTCGTGGCCACGCCGCAGGCGCAGCCCAGTGTCAGCGCGGCCGGCTTCAAGCATCCCGCACTGGGCTTCACGCTGGAACAGCTGGAATACGCGCGCCAGCAGGTCAGGGCGGACGTCGAACCGTACAAGACCTACTACAACACGCTGGCCACAGTGTGCTGCAACTACGCCAGCCTCGATCTGCAACCGACCAACCGCGATGCCAGCAAGGTCGACACGCCCAATACGCCGAACTACAACAACGGCACCGGCCAGACCCGCATGATCAACGACTCGCAGGGCGCACTGACGCAGGCCATCCTGTACTACATGACCGGCAAGAACGAGCACCGCCGCAACGCCATGCGCATCCTGCGGACGTGGAGCAATATGAATCCGAACGGCTATGCCTACTTCCCGGACGCCCACATCCACAACGGCGTACCGCTGTTCCGCATGCTGATGGCAGCGGAAATCATGCGCTACACGCCGGCCGACACCACCTACGCCGCCTATCCGTTGGCCTGGACCGCCACCGATACGCAAAAGCTCAAGGACAATCTGATCGACCCAATGGAGCGCACTTTCTTCGCCAGTAACGAGCGCTTCATGAACCAGCATGTCTACTCGATCGCCGGACGGCTCGCCGGCGCCATCTTCACCGACAACCGCGCGCGCTACGATGAAACCGTTGAGTGGCTAACGGTGAACGCCAGCTCCACCCGGCAGGACATCAACGGCGGCATCCTGCCCCTGATTCCGCTGATCGGCGCCGACAACCCGCTCAATACAGCGGGCTACCCCTTCTACCAGATCCAGGAAATGATGCGCGACCAGGCGCACGGCGGCGACAATGTCGATAATCTGATCGGTCTTCTGCGGCTGGTGAATTCGCAGGGTACCAAAGTCGATCCCTACACCGGCAAGCCTTCAATGGCGGGCGATGCGGTCAGCGTCTATCACTTCGGCGACAACCGCCTGCTGATGGGCGCCAACTCCTACGCGCAGTTTATGCTGGGTTATAAAACGCCGTGGGCCGATACCACCGGCGGCAGCTCCGGCATGTCCGAGGCCTATCGCGGCCGGCTGTACGCCGCCGAAGGCATCGCGGAAATCTACAATGTCTACAAATACGAGCAGGGCGTGGACGTCGATACTGTCGCGCCTTACCTGGCGACTGCGGCCTCGCACCAGAACGGCTACGTCACGCCGTGGGGACGCGGCACGCCGGACAACAAGGACTTCGGCGCGGAAGCCTTCATCACGCTGCCGAAAGCGCTGACCGGCAAGCCGCTGCCGCCCAATACCGGCATGCTGGAGACCGAGCGCAAGACCATTTACCTGAACGGCGACTGGAGCACGCTCACCGAAGGCGATCGCACCTTCGGCCGTGGCGCGGTCACGCCATCCGGCGCCACTGTGGTGTTCCACGACATCGTCTACGCCGACCGCAGCAAGTACGCGCCGGTGGGCCTGATGATCCGCACCAACGCCGTCACCAAGCTGGCCGCCAGCGGCACCGAGGACGGCAAGCCCTGGTGCGAGATGACGGTGCCGAACACGGAAGGGCAGTGGCGCTACATCGTGCCGGACGCCTCGACCGCCGCCACCGGTGCGCGCAAGCTGGGCGACAACATCATCTACTTCAAATTCAGCGGAGCGGAAGGCGCCAACGTGGACGTCGATTTCGTCAACCTTAACGCGCCCACGCAATTGACGCCGCCGCGCTTCGCGATGCCGGTCTTCCCGGTGACGGAGTTCGTGGTGCAGGGCATGGCCTATCGCGCAAGCTACACGGCCATCGATGCCAATGCCGCCGACACGGTCAGCTACAAGGCCATCAACGTGCCGGCCGGCGCCAGCGTGGATAGCGCCACCGGTACGCTGAGCTGGACGCCGACGCCGGACCAGGTGGGCGAGCATGACCTGATCATCAGTGCCACCGATGGCGTGGCGATCAGCACCATGACCGCGCGCCTGAACGTGCAGCCGGACCGCCAGGCGGCCTTCCTGGCGGCGCAGGGCGGCTACGATGGCGCCTCGGCCTACACCACGCCGTCGCTGGCCGCGTTCAAGGCGGAAATCGCGCCGCTGCAGCAGGCCGTGGCCAGTACTGCGGACGCCGACTTCCCGGCGCTGCTGAAGAAAGTACAGGCGGTAGTGCAAAAGCTGGAACTGCTCAACCCACGCCTTGCCTCGGACGGCAGCCTGGATTGGAGCAAGAACATGGTCGCCGCCACCGTGCTCAATGCGGCGAACATTCCGGGCCTGCTCGATGACGACTACAACACCACCTCGGGTGACCTGCGCGACGTGGTCACGCTGGACTTCGGCGAGAACTACCGTGTCGCCGCCAGCGCCTTCGGCATCCGTCCGCGCTTCATGTTTGGCAATCGCACGCAGGGTATCAACGTCTACGGCTCCAACGACAGCGCCAGTTGGACTGTGTTGACCAGCCGCGAAACCACCGACACCAGCGGCCAGAACTTCATCATGGAGACGATCCCGGTGGTGCCGGGCCAGGAAGACCAGAAGTACCGCTACTTCATGATACGCGTCGATCATCCGGGACCGCCGACCGATCCAGCCTATCCAGGCATTTCCTCCTACAGCGAGCTGCATTTCTACGGCAGCCGTTATGACTTGCTGGCTCCGGTCGACGTCAGCGCCAGCGTGAAGATGCTGCAATCGGGCCTGAGCGTGAACCGCTTCACGCAAAAATACAGCGGCACCGTCACCATCACCAACACCACGCAGCAAGCCATCAAGGGGCCGCTGCAATTCACGCTGGAGTATCTGACGGCCGGCGTCACGCTGGACAACGCCAGCGGCGTCAAGGACGGCGTGCCTTACATCACGTTGCCGGCCGCCGATCTGGCGCCGGGTCAGAGCGTCACGCTGACCACCACCTTCAGCAATCCATCCAAACTGGCGATCAGCTACGGCCGCAAGCTGCTCAGCGCAAAATACTAAGGAGATCAAGATGACTTTCGTAAAAGACCTGTTGATAAAGCTGATGCTGACCACTGCCTTGTTGGGCGGGGCAGGGCAGGCGTCGGCGCAGAACTACAGCATCACCATCGATACCGCCACGCTGGGTGGCGGCACGGCCTACCTCGGCCTGTACTTCCTCGGGCTGGCCGATGCGGCGCCGGCCAGCGCCACGGTCAGCCAGTTGCTGGGCGACTTTGCCGGCCCGGCGCAGTTCAGCGGCGCGATAAGCGGTGCGCTGCCGGGGCCTCTGGTGTTCGGCAATGGTGGCGAACTGGTACAGGCGGTCACGCTGGGCGGCACGCTGAAGTTCAACCTGCACTTCACGCTGGGCAGCGGTGATGCCGGCTTGAACTTCGGATGGGCGCTGTTCAACGACAGCAGCTATCTGGGCGCCGACGGTGATCTGGGCGCGATCGCGCTGCAACCGGGCGCCACGCCATATGCGGTCAGCACCTTCAGCGCCGTCAGCAGCGTGACGGCCGTACCCGAACCGGCCAGCTATGCGTTGCTGCTGGCTGGCCTGCTGTGCATGGCGATGTTGCGCCGCCGCCGCGCCGGCTGATGTCCACGGGGCCGGAGCCCGTCTCCGGCCCCATGAATTTGTTTGACAGCCCCGTCGGGCTGATATAACCTGTTATCGATATCACTAAATAAAAATCCAGGAGACACTTTGTACCTTATCCGCATACTCGTGGGCGTGCTGGCCTGCCTGCAGCTGTCGCTGGCGGCGGCACAGATTCAGGTCCATCCTTTCCCCAATCCTGTGCGCTACACCCACCACAACGACGACTTTACCGTACGCGTCCGGACGCCGGGCGGCGTGTGGCAAGACCTGTACGAGTACAAGGTCAAGGTCGATCTCGACAAGCCGCAGGAAGCTTCGATGGTCTACTTCAATTTCGACGGCACGGTGGAACTGGCGGTGCAGAAGAATAACGGCGTGTTTTCCAAGGTCGCCGTGCGGCCCGACGCCAAGGGCCTGAAGCCGGTAATCAAGGACGGCATCGCCTACATCACGCTGCATCGTCCGGAAAACCTGAGCATCGAATTTGACGATGACCGCCTGCGCAATCTGCACGTATTCACCCATGCCATCCGCAAGGACATGCCGGCCACGCCGGCCAGGCTGTCCTCGAACGATATCGAGAAGGGCCAGACGCCGGACCTGACGCAGAAAGTGGTGTTCTTCGGCCCCGGCGTGCATAGCGGCGAGTTCCGTCTGCGGTCGCACAGCACGGTGTATATCCACGGCTCGGCCATCCTGAAGAATCCTTTGCTGCTGGACGGTGTGGAAGACGTCAAGGTGATCAGCGACGGTTTGTTCGACGGTGTGGAGATGATGACGATACGGAATTCGCGCAACGTTGAAATCGATGGCCCCATCTTCATCAACCAGCCTCACGGCACCATGCGCTGCATCACCTCGCAGGATCTGGTGGAGCGGAATATCCGCAGCATCGGGGCAGGGCAGTGGTCGGACGGCCTGGGGCACTTCGCTTGCGAGCGCGTGACCGTCAGCGACAGCTTTATCCGCACCTCCGACGATTGCCTGACCTTCTATAACCATCGCTGGGACATATGGGGCAATACGCGCGACGTCAAGGTCAGCAAGTCCACGTTGTGGGCGGACGTGGCGCACGCGGTGATGATCGGCATCCACGGCAACACGCCGACCGCCGAACATCCGCAGGCCGAAGTGCTGGAGCGCCTGCGCTTCAGCGACATCGATATCCTCGATCACGACGAGGACGAACCGGATTACGAGGGCGCGCTGGGTATCATGGCGGGCGACGACAATCTGGTGCGCGACGTAGTATTCGAGGATATCCGCGTCGAGCGCATCGAGGAGGGCAAGCTGTTCAACCTGAAAATCGCTTACACCGCCAAGTACAACACCAGCCCCGGTCTCGGCATCGAGAACGTCACGCTGCGTAACATCAAATATAGCGGCCGTGGTTCGCCGAGCGCCGCCATGATCACCGGACATGACGCGGTGCGTAAGGTAAAGAATGTCATACTGGACAACGTTACCATCGGCGGCAAAAAAATCAGCAAGCCGGAACCCGGCGTGCTGGAGGTGAACGAATTTGTCGAAGGCATCCAGTTCCGCTAGCAAAGGATAGATGTGAGCATGCAGAATATCTCGATGATGGTATTGGCGGCGGCGCTGGCCGCTCCGGCCTGGGCGGCGCAAGCTGTGCGCGCTGAATGGGAACAACCCGAAGTGGTGGCGGTGAACCGCGAGCCGATGCGGGCCACCTTCTTCAATTTCGAATCGCGCGACAAGGCGTTGGCCGGCGAGCGCATCGCCTCCGCCAATTTTGTCTCGCTGGATGGCACCTGGTCGTTCGCTTATTCGCCGACGCCGGAGGCGCGGCCGAAGAACTTCTACCAGCCCGGCTACGATGTCAGTAAATGGGGCAGCATCCAGGTGCCCGGGATGCTGCAAACGCAAGGCTACGGGAAGCCTGTCTTCACCAACATCGTCTATCCTTTCCCGGCCAACGAGCCCTTGATTCCGCACGCGCTCAATGAAGTGGGTTCGTATCGCCGCGATTTCAACCTGCCGGCCGGGTGGAAGGAGCGCGATGTATTTCTGCAGATCGGCGCGGCCGGCGCCGCCTACTATGTGTGGGTGAACGGCCGCAAGGTGGGCTATTCGGAAGACTCCAAGCTGCCGTCCGAATTCAATCTCACGCAGTATGTGCATGTGGGCCGCAATACGATTGCGATTGAGGTCTACCGCTGGGCCGACGGTTCGTATCTGGAAGACCAGGACTTCTGGCGCGTGAACGGCATCGAGCGCAGCGTGTTTGTGTACGCCGAGCCGAAGACGCGCCTGCGCGACTACAAGGTGACCGCCACGCACGACGGCCGCTTCGAGCTGGCCGCTGAAATGGCTGGACAGCCCGCCCAGGTGACCGTCGCGGCGCGCGTGCTGGATGGCGACAAGGAGCTGCTGCAAGCGACCGCCGTGCCGGGCGCGGACCGCAAGGCCGTGCTGCGTGGCGCCGTCGCCAACGTCAAGCCCTGGTCGGCCGAGACGCCCAATCTCTACACGCTGCTGATCGAAGTGAAGGATGCGCGCGGCCAGCTGATCTCCGCCACCGCGCGCAAGATCGGCTTCCGCACCGTGGAAATCGCCGATGGCGAGGTGCGCGTCAACGGCAAGCGGATTATGATCAAGGGCGTCAACCGCCATGAGCATGATCCGCACACTTATCGCGTGATGTCGATGGAATCCATGCGCAAGGATATCGAGTTGATGAAGCGTGCCCACGTCAACGCTGTGCGCACCTCGCACTATCCGAACGATCCGCGCTGGTACGACCTGGCCGATGAATACGGCCTGTACGTGATGGACGAAGCCAATATCGAATCGCACGGCTACATGCAGCTGGGCGACCAGGCGCCGACGCCGGAGAAACGCGCGGCGATCCAGCTGGGCTACAAGCCGCATTGGCGGGCCGCCCACTTCGACCGCGTGTCGCGCATGGTGGAGCGGGACAAGAATTCGCCGTCCATTATTTTCTGGTCGCTCGGGAACGAGGCCGGCACAGGCCCCAACTTCGAGCACGCCGCCGCGTGGATACGCAAGGCCGATTCGACGCGCCTGATCAGCTATCTGGGCCACGGCACCATCGGCGAGGAGCACTTGCCCAACCCTTACGTCGATATCTACGCGCCGATGTACGACGATATCGAAAAGATGGCTGACTATGCACAAGATCCGGCTTACCAGCAGCCCATGATCCAGTGCGAGTACGCCCACGCGATGGGCAATTCGCTAGGCAATCTGGAAGACTACTGGCAGGTGATCCGTGCCCACCGCAAGCTGCAAGGCGGCTTTGTGTGGGACTGGGTGGACCAGAGCGTGATCGCCAAGGATGACAAGGGCCGCACCTACTGGGCTTCAGGCTTCGACATCAATCCCGAGCGTGGCGACAACAGCGTGGTGGGCGATGGCGTGCTGCGCTCCGACCGCACGCCGGACCCGGAGTATTACGAACTGCAGAAAGTGTATTCGCCGGTGGTGTTTGAAGGTGATGCGCGCAGCGGCAAGATCGAGGTAGTGAACCGCTATGATTTCCGCGACCTGTCGCAGCTGTCGCTGGCGTGGAAGCTGGAGCGCGATGGGGTGCCGGTGGCCGCCGGCACGCTGCCACCGGCAAGTGCCCCCGCCGGCGGACGCCAGCAGTTGGCCTTGCCGCCAGCCGTGGCGGATGCCGTCGCCAAGAGTGGCGCCGATGCCAAGGCCGGTGCAGGCGAGCTGGTGCTGACCATCAGCGCGGCGGGCGCAGAAGGGCAGGCCGGCTGGTCACAATTCGTGTTGGCGTCGCCGGTCGCTGCAGCGAAGGCCGGGCCTTGGGTGGCGCCGCAAGAATATGCGCTGCACGCCGGCAAAGCTGTGCTGTCGCTGGACCCGGCCACCGGCCAGGTGAATTACAGCGTGGACGGCAAAGTCCTGCTCAAAGGCGGCAGCCCGAACTTCTGGCGCGGCCTCACCGACAACGACGAAGGCTCCGGCGTCGACAAGAGCCACAAAGTCTGGCAAACCTTCACCACTCAGCGCAAGGTGCGCTCGGTCGCGGTGGAGGGCGATGGCATCAAGGTGGTGTTCAGCTTTGGCGCCGGCGCGGCGCACTGGGAGAACGTCTTCCGCATGCATCCCGACGGCGCTTTGGACGTGCAGGCCCGCTTCATGCCGCTGCGCGACGACTTGCCCGACCCGCTGCGTCTCGGCTTGCGCTTCGATATGCCCGCAAGCCTGAATCAACTGCAGTGGTACGGCCGTGGCCCGCATGAATCTTACGTCGACCGCAAAACCGGCGCTGCGCTTGGCCTGTACGCGGGCGCGCTGGCCGACCAGTACCACAGCTACATCCGCCCGCAGGAAAGCGGCAACAAGACGGACGTGCGCTGGCTCGCCTTGTCCGGCGCACTGAAGATCAGCGCCGACCAGCCATTCTCTTTCAATGCGCTGCCGTTCCCTTACGAGGATTTGTACTTGCGTCCGCGCGGTGAATGGAAAAGCTCGGAGATCCGCGCGCATGGCGACGGCAGCCTGCTGATCGACATGGCGCAGGCGGGCGTCGGCGGGGATACCGGGTGGAGCCTGGACGGCCGCCCACACGTCAAATACCGGATCCCCTTGCGGCCTGCAAGCTACAGTTTCCGTATTTCGCCATAAATATTGATTGACCCCGGTCAGGGGCTTGACTAAGATGTTTAGTAAAGTTATCGATAACTTGTTTCTGTCCAACTGAATTTGTTATCGATAACCAGTAAAACCAAAGAAGTCATTATTAGAATAAAAGAGGAGATGAAGTCATGCGTAAGACCCTGTTCAACACTGTCCAACTCAGCGTCATGGCGCTGGCCGTCGGCCAGGCTTTTGCCCAAACCCCGAACGCGCAAGACGCCGGCACCACCGTGGTGGTAAGCGGCATCCGCGCCAGCGCCAGTTCGGCGGTGGCCGTCAAGCGCGACACGATGGAGGTGGTGGATTCGATTTCCGCCGAAGACATCGGCAAGCTGCCCGACATGAACGTCGCGGAAACCCTGACCCGCGTGCCGGGCGTGCAAGGCTACCGCTATGGCGGCGAAGGCGCCTCGCCGGTCGGTCAGGGTTCGGGCCTGACCATCCGCGGCCTGTCTGGCCAGACCGCGTCGCAGGTGAATGGCCGCGCCTATTTCACCGCTGGCGCGCGTGAGTACAACATCGAGGGCGCGATTCCTGGCATGGTGGCCGGCATCGACGTCTACAAGAATCCATCCGCCGAGCACATTGAAGGGGCGATCGGTGGCCTGGTCAATATCCGCACCCGCAAGCCGAGCGACTTCAAGGAACTGACCGCCACCCTGAGCGTCAATGCGCGCCAGAACGACATGGCCAAGAAGACCGACCCCGAGCTGTTTGGCCTCGTGGCGAACAAATTCGATCTGGGCGGCGGTTCTCGCATTGGTGTGATGGCGGCCGGCGTGTACCAGAAGAGCACCGGCCGTTCCGACAATAACCCGGCCAACGGCGGCGCCAACTTCAAGCGCGCCATCCGTGCCGACAGCGCCGAATACGCAACGCTGGCGGCGGCCAACACCGCCAACGCCCCGAACCAGCCGATGGCAAGCTATGTCGGCCGCAACGATGTCTCATATCTGGCCGGCGTGCCGACCCTGGCCACCGCCGGCGCCAACACGCCCAACCTGAGCGGCCTCACCGCCGAGCAGGCCGCCAATGTAATGGTGGCGCCCGGCCTGACCAGCAACGTATTCCAGGAAACCATCTACCGAACCCGCAAGGGCCTGAGCCTGGCGGCCGACTACCGCCACAGCAACACGCTGCGCTTCTACACCGAAGGCGAGTACACCTACTACCAGTACTACCAGAACTATCGCGGCCTGAATTCCATCGATGGCGGCAACGTGCAGAACCTGCAAACCTCGCCGTTCGCCTTCACCGAAGGCCTGGCCAACCGCAATGTCAACGGCGGCAGCGACGATGTGCTGGTCAACCAGCGCCTGCGTGGCGGCACCTTCCTGAATTCGACCATCAACACGCTGGGCGGCGAAGAGCATCGTCCATACACCACCTGGATCGCGGCCGGCGGCGTCGAATGGAGCCCGACGGCGGCGTGGTCGCTGAAGGCCGACCTGAATTACATCAAGGCCGACCAAACGCAGGACAACCGTTCGATCAATCTGGATTCGGCCAATGGCCTTTACTGGAGCACCACCCGCGTGGCCGATGGCGCGCCGCACCAGCTGACCTTCAGCGGCCCGGGCCTGTCCGACCCGAACAACTTCGTGTTCCGCGATTACAGCAACGGCACCTACCAGAAGTGGGACGACAACGGCTATGCGGCCAAGCTGGATGCGGCGTATTCGCCGGATGGCGGCTTCCTCACCAAGATCAAGTTCGGCGCGCGCGCTGCGCACCAGAAGAGCCTCTACACCAACTACAGCTTCAGCGGCAAGCCGCTGACCAGCAATGGTCTGGCGCTGACGGCCAACCGCGCCAACGGCATCAGCGCCGGCACCAAGAGCGGCCTGCTGGAAACCGCGCCAACCAACTTCATGAACGGCGACGCCGGCTACTCGGGCGGCTTCCTGGTGGCGGCGCCCACCGCGCTGACCGGCAACCAGATCATGAGCGCCTTCCCCAACGCGGGTATCCCGGCCGAGGGCAGCTATCCTGAAAATGCGCTGGCGCGCCGCGTGTTCAACGAACATACCTACGCGGGCTATCTGGTCGGCGAGTTCGCAACTGAAGACGAACGCCTGCGCGGCAACGTCGGCGTGCGCCTGGTGCGCACCAATACCGACCTGACGGCGCGCGTGGCCAATGTCACCGGCGGCACGACTGTCATCGCGGATAACCTGAAGTCGACCTCGTACACCAACGCGCTGCCGACCTTCAACCTGACCTACAACATTCAGAAGGACTTCCTGGCGCGCTTCGGCTACGGCCGTGGCATGACCCGTCCGGACATCAGCGCGCTGAATCCTTCGGTCGTGGTCAACACGGTCAACGGCACTGGCTCGGTGGGCAATCCGGACCTGCGTCCACAACTGGCCAACAGCTTCGACTTGTCGCTGGAACGCTACTTCAACGCCACCAACTATGTCTCGGCCGGTGTGTTCGACAAGCAGATCAAGGGCTTCCTGAGCGGCATCGTCGAATGCCAGACGGTGGCGCAGGCGCCCGCCTATAACGGCAGCATCGCCAACAGCTGCCCGGTTGGCCAGTACCAGATTACCAAGTCGGTCAACTCGCAGGACGGCTACGCGCGCGGCGTGGAAGTCGCAGGCCAGTACTTCTTCGACAAGGATGCCGGCTGGCTGCAGAACTTCGGCGGCTCCGCTTCGTACACCTATGTCGATACCTCGAACCCGATCAACATCGGCAGCCTGGCCACGCCGCGCATCATCGACAGCCAGCAGCCGATGGTCTCGAAGAACAGCTACACCGTGGCCGGCATGTATGAATCGAAGGGCATCTCGGCGCGCCTGGTCTACACCTGGCGTTCGGATCAGGTGCTGTTCGGCGTGTCGTCCAACCCGATCGATGGCCGTTACATCCGTTCCTACGGCATTGTGGATGCCTCGTTCAACTACGACATCATGAGCAACCTGACGCTGAGCGTGAACCTGTCCAACCTGACCAACAAGGGCCTGGACCGCTATGTCGGCGAACCGGGCGGCTATGGCACCGATATCGAGCGCCAGCACTACCTGAACGGCCGCACCGTCAGCGTGGGCCTGCGCTACAAATTCGGCAAGTAAGGCTTGCCGCCACAGCCGCAATTCCGGCAAGCCGCCGGGATTGCGGTTTTTTTATGAGTGAAAGAGAAAATGAAATTACGCTTTCTTGGCATCGACGAAGGCCTGCAGCAGCTGCACCTGATCGACACCGCCACCCAGGATGTTATCTGGACGCTGGACCTGAAGGATTACCCGCTGGCGCGCGACATGCAGCGGCTGGACGAGGAGCGCGTGCTGGTTGGCTACGACCACGGCTACTTCGAACTGGAATGGCGCAGCGGCCGCGTGCTGGCGGATTGCCGGCTGTGGCGCGAGGTGACGGCCGTGCACCGCCGCGCCGACGGCTGCACGCTGGTCACCGGCATGAATCTCGACGGCCGCAATGGCGTCAACGTGCTGACGCTCGACGCGCAGGGCACGCTGCTAAACACCGCCTACCGCGACGGTGACTACGTGCGCCTGATGCGCGTGACGCCGCAAGGCACTTATCTGCTGTGCACCAATGACCACATCAAGGAAACCACGCCGGAGCTGGTGGAGCTGCGCCGTTTCAGCGCACCCGGCTTCGAGCACGCGTGGAAGGCCGAACGCCTGGCCGATGGCTCGACCATCGTGTCGGCGGGCTATGGCGCCTTCATGGCGGTGTTCAATCAGGAAGCAAAGTTGGTGCGGCGCTTTGGTGCGGCCGGGGAAGTACCGCAAGCTGTGGCGCCATTTTTCTACGCGACTTTCAGCTTCCTGCCGGATGGTCAACTGCTGGTGGCGAACTGGCAGGGACATGGTCCGGACAACGGCCACAAAGGCGCGCAACTGCTGCAATTCGATACGCAAGACCAGCTGGTGGACAGCTGGTCGGCCCCGCAGCGCATCTCGTCGCTGCAAGGCCTGCTGCTGGTTTAATACGGGCCGGCGCCGGGAGCACTCAGATCGAAGTGCTCCACATCGAGCCAGGAACCGGCTTGTGTGCCGACACTGAACAAGCCGACCTGCGCGCCAACCCACGTCCCGCGCGTCACCGGGAAGGGGCCACTGGCCGGCTTGAATGCGACGCCGTCCACGCTGTAGGAGAAGTTGACGAAAGCGCCTTCGTTCATATGGGCGCGCAGCGTCAGCTCGGCCGGCGCATCGGCCAGCACCACGGTCGATTGCTCCTTGCAGCGCGGGCCGAACGGGCCGCATACCGTCATCACCAGTTCATTGAGCTTGTCCTTGCGGCGCAAACCGAGCCATGCGTACTGCATGCCGTTGACGATCAAGCCGGCGCGGTCGCCATCGTGCGCTTGCTCCAGCTTCACGCGCGTGGTGACGAGGAAGCGCGAGGCGGGCGCTTTCTGCGTCAGGATGGCGGACGAGGCGCGCACGTAATCGCCGGCGTCGTCCACCGCCTGGGTATAGAGCCGCAGCGCGCCCGGCTTGGCCGACAGCGAATACCATTCCGGCCGCGAGTTGGCGCCCCATTGCCATTGCAGGCCCAGTTGCGGCGCATTGAAATCGTCGCTGGTCGGCGGTGCGGCCAGCGGCTTGCCCTGCACCGGTTTGACGTGCGTGATCACCGGCTGGCCGGTGCCAGGCTTGCGGCCGGGCTGGCCGATCAGCGGCCAGCCATCCTTCCACTGCATCGGCTGCAAATGGGTGACGCGGCCGTAGGCGCCTTTGTCCTGAAAGTGCAGGAACCAGTTGCCGCCGTCCGGCGTGTCCACCCACGCGCCCTGATGTGGGCCATTGACCGGTGTGTCGCCCTGCTCCATCACATTGCGTACTTCGTAAGGTCCGGTCAGCGAGCGCGAACGGAACACGGCTTGCCAGCCTTGCTCTACGCCGCCGGCCGGTGCGAACACGTAGTAATAGCCATTCGCTTTGTAGATTTTCGGGCCTTCGACCGTGTGGTAGCCCGGATAGTTGGCGCCGTTGATGATGTCGCGGCCTTGCTCGTCCAGCATGCGGGTGGCGCCGGCGTCCATGCGGCGCAGCGTGACGATGTTGTTCTTGCCGGCGCGGCTGAAGGCCCAGGCGTGCAGCAGGTAGGCCTGGCCGTCGTCATCCCACAGCGGCGCCGGATCGATCAGGCCACGCCCGGCCAGCAGCAGGCGCGGCGCGCTCCACGGACCACGGAAGTTTTCGGCCTCGATCACGTAGATGCCGAAATCCGGATCGGGGTAGAAGATGTAGAAGCGGCCGTTGTGATGGCGCAGCGCCGGCGCCCACACGCCTTTGCCGTATTGCGGCTTGGCGAAGACGGCAGCCGGCGTCAGCGCGGGCAGGGCGTGGCCGACCAGCGTCCAGTTGACCAGATCCTGCGATTCCAGCAGCGGCAGGCCGGGCGTGTTGACGAAGCTCGACGCGGTCATGTAAAAACGGTCACCGACGCGGATGGCGTCGGGATCGGCGTAGTCGGCGTGCAGCACCGGGTTGCGGTAGCGGCCATCGCCAAGGTCGGCGATCCACGGTGCGTTGGCGGGAGGCGGACTTTGGGCGAGTGCGGTGTGGCACAGCAGGGCCGCAGCCAGCGCGGCGGTCAGTGGCAGGTATTTCACCAGTAGGGCTCCCAGATGCGGCTCAGGCGCGTCAACGCTTCCAGATAGAAGTAGTCGCCCCAGAGGCAGGATTCATCGATGCCGATGCGGTTCGGCTTGTGGTAGACGGCGTGGCGCAGCAGGCCGGAACCCGGCACGCCATCGTGGTTGAAGTAATTTTCGGACAGGGTGATCACCATGCCGGCGGCGGCGTACTCGTATTCTGCGCGCAGCGGATCGAGTAGCGGCAGGCGGCTGGCCAGTTCCAGCAGGCCGCAGGCCGCGACTGCCGCCGCCGAGCTGTCGCGCTCTTCCGGGCCGTCGGTAAAAATCAAGTCCCAGTAACAGATGCCGTCCGGTGGCAGGCGGTTCAGGTAGTAGTTGGCCACCACCTTGCCCAGCTCCAGCAGGCGGGTGTCGCCGTTGTGGCGTGCCACCAGCGGGAAGCCGGCGATGCCCCAGGCCTGGCCGCGCGCCCAGCAGGAGTCGTCGCTATAGCCCTGATGGGTCTTGCCCTCGCGCGGCTGGCCGTTGTCGGCGTCGAAGAAAAAGGTGTGGTAGGTGGAACCGTCGGCGCGCACGATATGGCGCGCGGCCTGCTCGATGTGGCGGTTGGCGGCGTCGCGGAAGCGCAGGTCGCCGCTGGTTGCGCTGGCCCAGTACAGCAGCGGCAGATTCAGATTGCAGTCGATGATCATGCGGCCGCGCTGGGCCGGGTCGTTCAAATCGCCCCAGGCCTGGATGATACCGGCGCCCGGATAGTAGCGCTCCAGCAGCAGTTCGGCCGCGCCCAGCGCCGCGTTGCGCGCTTGCTCGCTGCCGGTCAGCTGGTAGCCGGCCACGCAGGAAAGGCTGTACAGGAAGCCCAGGTCGTGGTGATTGGTGGCGATGCGCTCGCGCTGGCGCAGGTCGAAGCTGGCGACGTGGGTTTCGGCCACGCTGCGGAATTCCTGCTTGCCGCTCAACTCATAGGCCAGCCACAGCATGCCGGTCCAGAAGCCGTTGGTCCATTCGGTGTTGTCCATCGCCGGATAGATACCGCCAGTGCTGGACGGTTTTGGGAATTGGTCGCCGAAATGGCGGGCGTTGCGCTCCACTGCGGCCAGCGCGTTGGTAATGGCCCGGTCGAGACGCGCGCGCGACGGCAATTCGCGCCACGCTTGCGGCAGTCGTGCCGTTTGCAAAGGTTCCGGATGCGCCGGGTGTAATGCTGCTTGCATGGATGATCCTTAATTGGTGGCGAGGGCTGCGTCTTTGCGGGGGGCGATTTCGGGGGGCGTTGGCGACAGCGCGAACGCCGACAGCGCCAGGAACACCGCGCCGACCGCAGCCAGCAGCAGATAGGTGTGGTTGAAACCGATCAGGTCATACGCCTTGCCGACGACAGGCGACAGCAGGGCCAGTCCCAGCGAGTGGCCGAAGCTGACGCCGACCATGTACACGGTGGAAGCCAGGCGGTTGTCGAAGTGGCAGGCGATGTAGCGGAACACCGACACCACCAGAATCGGCAGCTCGATCGAGTGCAGCATCTTCATGGCGGAGATGGAGACCGGGCCGACCGCCAGCCCGGAGCCGGCAATCCGCACGATCATGATGGAGCCGGCCAGCAGCAGGCCATACTTGGCGCCGATGCGGCGCACCAGCAGCGGCGACACGAACAGGCCGGCCGCCTCGACGAAAATCTGCAGGGAGTTCAGGTAGCCGAACATGGCGGCGCCGGTGGCCTTGTCCGGGAATTGCGAGGCGAAGTAGCTGGGGAACTGCTGATCGTAGACGAGGTACAGATTGGTCACGCTCAGGATGAATACCATGAAGCGCCAGAACGCCTTGTCGCGCAGCAGGGCCAGCGCGTCGGCCAGTCGCAGTTTTTCGCCGGCGGTGGCCAGGTTGTCGTGCTCCGGCAGGCGCCAGAAGGCCAGCATCAGCACCAGCAGCAGGCCAGCCATCGAAGCTAGCATGAAGTTGATGTGCGGGTCGACGTTGTACAGGCGCCCGGTCATGAAGGCGGCGCTGGCGAAGCCCAGCGATCCCCACAGCCTTACGCGGCTGTATTCGAAACCGTAGGCGCGGCCGATGCGGTCGACATAGGATTCAATCGCATAGCTGCCGGCGATGAAGGTGATGCCGAGGTAGATGCCGCCCAGCGCCGCGCCGGCCAGGATGTGCGACTTGAGCAGGGGACCGTACACGTAGACCAGGAACAGCCCGGACAGCATGCACATGACGCCGACCGCCCACAGCACATGCTTGCGCATGCCGACCTTGTCCGACAGGTAGCCGTACACCGGCTGCGAGCACATGGCGGCGATGAAGTTGGCGGAAAATACGATGCCGGTCTCCGTGCCGGACAACTGCAGCGTGGAGCGCAGCCACAGGGCCAGCAGCGACATGCTCATGGCCTGGGCGAAGAAATAAACGTACACAAAGGTGCACAGGAAGCGGAAATGCGACTGCTTGCTGGTCATGACAGAGTGGTCTCCGGATTGTCTTTATATTTGTTATCGATAACCTATCGCGCTTGGGCCGGGCTGTCAAGTGGCCGCAACCACAGGGCTTGGCCGCCGGAGGCCGGCATGGCCAACGTCAGCACCGAGTTGGCGTCCACCGTCTGGCGGCGGATGCCGACCCTGGTGCGGGTCGGCGCGCTGGCGTCGTCGGCGTAGATGGTGGCTTCGTAGCGCTGGCCGGCTGGCAGGAAGTCCAGTTTCAGCTGCACCGTGCGGGCATCGTTGTTGGTGATAGCGCCGACATACCATTCCTTGCCGCTGCGACGCGCGATGGTGACGTTGCGGCCCGGCGCGCCGTCCAGCACGCGGGTCTCGTCCCACACAGTGGGAATGCGGTCCCAGAACGCCAGCTCCGGCTCGTCCTGGGACATCTCCGGCTTGTCGTACCAGTACAGGGTTTGCAGCGGGCTGTAATACACCACGGCCAGCGCCAGCTGGTGGGCGTGGGTGGTCTTGATGCGCGGGTCGTAGTAGCAGATGGTGTAGTCGGCCGCACCGGCCAGATAACGCGTAAACGGCAGCACGGTATTGTGGGTGGCGTCGGGCATTTCCTCGTTGCCGCGGATGCCTTCGGAGGTCAGCAGATTGGGCCAGGTGCGCTGTTCGCCGGTCGGGCGCCAGTCGTCGTGGATGTTGACCATGATGCCGGCGGCGGCGGCCTGGCGGATGGCTTTCTCCACCCAGGTGGTCCAGCGGTGCGAGCCGACTTGCACGAAGCCGAACTTCACGCCCTTGACGCCCCAGTCGCGGTAGGTCTGGAACAGGGTGTCGGACTGCGTCAACAGCGCTTGTTGATTCACGTACAGCCACACGCCGATGCCACGCTCCTTGGCGTAGGCGATGATGGCGGGCAGGTCGAAGTCGGGAATGGCGACCTTGGTGGCGTCCGACTCGAAGGAGAACGCCGGGCCGTACCACTTCCAGTCGAACAGGATGTATTCCAGTTTGTGGCGCGCGGCGAAATCGATATTGGCTTTGGCGGCGGCGGTGGTCTGGGTCATCACACGCATGATCTTGCCGGGTTTGATCCATGCGGTGTCGGCCAGCGCGGCGGGCTGGTTCAGGTTGAGGATGAAGTGGTTGTTTTCCGCCAGTTGGCCGGGACTGCGCGCGATCATGATGCCGCGCCAGGGCGTGGCGAAGGGCGAAATCAGATCGGCCGCGTCGTGCATGGCGGTGACCAGCGTGTCGGGCTTGTCGGCGCTGAGTTTGAACTTGGTGCGCGCGTAGTCGACCATCTGCGCCTCCAGCAAGGCGACGTGCAGGCCATTGGGCAGTTCCAGCGTCAGCGGACGCTCGGACTGGTCGGGCCAGTCGCGCAGCGGCAGCAGCTTGTAGGGCGCCTGCGCCCAGCCGTGATACCAGGCCTTGGTGCCGGCAGGCAGGGCGAACTCGGTGTCTTCGCCGATCACGCGGTAGTAAGAACCTTTTTCATTCTCGGGGAAGGCGAAGCGCAGCGCCACGCCCTCGTTATAGGCGCGCGCTTCCAGCGACAGCTGGTACACCGGATTGTCATCTTTAACCAGATCGATGGACATGGCCTGGTACTGATCGTGGATGCGGGCGGTTTCGCCGGTGACCGGCGTCCAGCTGCTGTCATGGCTGGCGCGGCGCACGCCGGTGACGGCCAGGTTCTCGAACCAGCGCGCGCGGCGGTCCGCCGGCAGCGCCATCGCGCTTTCGGACAGATGATTATCGAGCCGCAGTTCCAGCAGCGATTCGCGGATGACGGTCTGGTCATCGTAACGCACGTTGTAGTACAGGGCGCGCTTGCCGGCGGCGTCGGTTTTTTGCTGCACCGTCAGGACGATTTTTCCGTCCGGGGAGGTCAGGCGCTCTTCCAGCCCGGCGGCTTGCGCCAGTCCGCAGGCCAACAGGATAAATGCTGCGATCAGGCGGCGCATGAGATGCTTCCTTCCGGCGTAATGTCGACCGACGGCGCCAGCGCCTCGATCTGGTTCAAGGTGGGGGGGACGGCGCCGGCCTGCGTGCAGGCCGCCGCGCCGGCGGCGACTGCCATGCGCAAATGATCCATGCCGCCGGCTTGCGGCTGCTGCATCAGGCTATATAACAGCGCGCAGATGCTGGCGTCGCCGGCGCCGATGGTGTCGGCCACGGTGATGGCCGGCGGCCGGGCGCGCCAGGCTTGCTGGCCGGTGTGAAATTCCGCGCCGTCGGCGCCGCGTGTCAGCAAAATACTGGCCTCCGGGTTGAGGGCGCGCAGGCGGGTGAGGGCCTGGCGCACGTCGTCGGTGCGGAACAAGCCGATCAGGTCTTCGTCCGACACTTTGATCACATCGGCCAGCGCCGCCATCTTGTGCAGCATGGGATCGTAACGCTCATCCATCAGCTTGCGGAAATTGGGATCATAGCTGATCTTGACGCCAACGGACTTCAAGCTGCTGGCCATGCACAGCAAACGGTCGGCCAGCGGCGGACGCGCCAGGCTGATGCCGCCAAAATGCACCCAGCGCGCTTCGCGCTCCCATCCCGCAGGCAGGTTCCAGGGGGCGAACTGCTGGTCGGCGCTGTTTTCGCCGATGAAGAAGTAGTCGGGCGGCGCAGTTTCGGGCACTACGGCCAGTAGTGGCGGGCGGTCGTTCAATTGCAGGAAGCGCGGATCGAGGCCGGCTTCCTGCGCGCTGGTTTGCAGCGCCAGGCCGAATACGTCGTTGGAAATGGCGCCGGCAAAGGCGCTCGGCACCGCCAGCCGCGCCATTGCGCGCGCCACGTTCAGGCCGGCGCCGCCGGTCTTGCTGGTCCATAGATCGGGGCCGGTGCGGACCATGTCGGTGAGGGCTTCGCCGGCCGAGACAAACAGGGGCAAGGTATTCATGCTTCGCTCCCCAGGGCGCGCAGCACTTCGTAGCAGGCACCCATTGTGTGGTAATCAGTTTTGCCGGCCGGGCTTTTCTCGTCGCTGAGTTTACGGTTGTTGCGGCTCAGGATGCGATACCAGGCGCCGTGGCGGTGGTCGATCATGTGTGTCCAGCTGTAGCGCCACAGGCGGTCGTATTCGTTCCAGAAGCGTTCCTCGCCGGTGCGTACCGCCAGCACGGCGGCGGCGGCCAGCGATTCGGCCTGCACCCAGAAGTATTTGTCGCCGTCGCAGATGCTGTTGTCCGGGCCGAAGCCGTAGACCATGCCGCCGTGCTGTTGGTCCCACGCGTGATCGAGCGCGTCGTCAAACAATGCGATGGCGCGCGGCAGCAGCCAGTCGGCCGGCAGGTGGCGCTCCAGCAGCAGGAGCAGCTTGGCCCACTCGGTGAAGTGGCCCGGCTGGTAACCCCACGGACGGAAGATATTGGTCTTGTCGTCGCGGTTGTAGTCCCAGTCGATTTGCCAGTTGGCGTCGTAGTGCTCCCAGATGCGGCCATCGGCCAGCGCGGCCTGACGCTGAGTGATATTGCGCGCCACTGTTTCCGCACGCAGCAGGTAACGGCGTTCGCCGCTGGCTTCGTAGGCGGTGATCAGCGCCTCGCAGGCGTGCATATTGGCGTTCTGGCCGCGATAGGGCAGGACCATGCTCCAGTCGGCCAGTGCCTGGTCGGCGTACAGGCCGTGTTGTTCTTCCCAGAAGTGCTGTTCCATCAGGCCGTAAACTTCGGCCATCCACTGGCGCGCTTCTTCGATGCCGGCCGACAGCGCCTGGGAGTAGGCCAGCAGCACGAAAGCCAGGCCGTAGCAGTGGTTCTCGCCATCCTCCACGGTTTTCTGCTTGCCGTCCCAGCGCAATTGCCAGGCGTAGCCGCCGGTGGCTGGATTGCGGTGCACTTCGCGCAGGAAGGCGACGCCGTGTCGTACCGCGTTCAGATACTCTTCGCTGGGGAAGTGGCGGTGTGCCATCGCGTAGTTGAAGACGAAGCGCGCGCTGCTGACCAGGTGGCGCGTTGCGCGGTCATAGACCGTGCCGTCGTCCTTGAAGAAATGATAGAAGCCGCCGCTGTTGTCGATGCAGCGCGGGTGGTAGAAACCCAGGGTTTCCTTGATGTGCTGTTGCAGCGCTTCGGGGGAACGGAATTGCGGCGTCATGTCGGACTCCAGTCTGTCAAAAGGGGCGCCAGGCGGGCTGGCAAGGCGCCGCTCCAGGCGGCAATGCGGTATCGGGTACGCCAGGGTTGGCCGGCTTGCAGTGTGATGCCCTGCCGGTCTGCCAGCGGATGGGCCGCCGGCGGATGGGCCACGCGGCTTAGATCGAACACGCTGTTGACAGGCTCCGCGCCCAGCGCGACGTGGCGGCCCTGCCAAGGGAATTCCGGCCGCCCGCGATTGCTGAGCCATAGCATCAGATCGGGGAACTGGCGCGTGTCCCACCACATGCCGACGCGGGCGTCGTAGTCGAGGTAATGCAGGCTGAAGGGGGCGGCGTCGGGGCCGGCCTGCATAGCCCTTACTTGCAGCAGCTCCTCGCCATCTTCGCGCAGGGGCAGGTGGCTGAGGTCCAGCGGGCCCTGGATTCCGGCCAGAGCGTCAAGGCGTTCGGAGCGTGTGTCAGGCAGCAGGCGGCTGATGGCGCCGGCGCTGCCGCTCGGGTAGCTGAAGATGCCGTCGTGCCGGCCCAACTCCACCTTGACCCGGCCACTTGGATACGGCAGGCGGAAAGTCGGGTGCAGGCCGGCCGGCAGGCGCAGGCTGCGGCGCGGCCAGATCACCAGCTCCAGGTCCAGCGCGGGCGCGTCCGGGATCACTTGCAGGTGGCGCTCGATGCGGGCGATCGGCGAGTCGTCCGGATAATCGATGGACAGGCAGATCCGATCGCTGCTGGCATGCTCGCAATGCCAGCGGTGGTTCGCGCCGTAGCCGTGCGGCCAGCCGTCTTCCGGGCTGCGGGCCGTCCACTCGGACGGCAGGTCGGCAGGCAGGTCGGCGCGGCCAAAGGGCACGCACGGCCATTCGCCGCGCATGCGGCGCAGCACGCCGGGCAGGCCGAGCGAATTGATGGTGCCGGCCCATGACGCGACGTGCATCACTTGCAGGTCGCGTTCGGCGTCGAGGCGGAAGTGCAGGGGCCCCAGCATGGCGCCCAGCGCCTGGACTTCGGCGCTGCCGAACTGCCATTCCAGCCGCCACATTTGCGGTGTCAGCGCGTCGGGCATGCTCATCGCGCCAGCCACCCGCCGTCGACCGGCAGCACCGCGCCGTGCACGTAGTCGCTGGCGGCGCTGGCCAGGAACACCGCCGCACCGGCCAGATCGTCCGCCTGGCCCCAGCGTCCGGCCGGGATGCGCGCCAGTATTTGCGGCGCGCGTTCAGTATCGGCGCGCAGGGCTGCCGTGTTGTTGGTGGCGAAATAGCCGGGCGCGATGGCATTGACGTTGATGCCGCGTGCGGCCCATTCATTGGCCAGCGCGTGCGTCAGGCCGGCCACGCCGCTTTTGCTGGCGGCATAGGCTGGCACGCGGATGCCGCCCTGGAAGGATAGCAGCGACGCCACGTTGATGATCTTGCCGCCGCCGTTGGCCAGCATGTGGCACGCAGTTGCCTGCGACAGGAAGAACAGCGACTTCAGATTGGTGCCGACCACCGCGTCCCAGTCTTCTTCGGTCACGTCGATGGCGTCGGCGCGGCGGATGATGCCGGCGTTGTTCACCAGAATATCGAGCCGGCCGAAGGCGGTTAGCGCCTGATCCACCACGCCTGCCAACTGCGCCTGTTGCGACAGGTCGGCCTGCACGGCATGGAAGCGGCGGCCGGCGGCGTGCACGCGGGCGGCGGTCTCCGAGGAATCGCTGCGGCCGGCCGCCACGATATCGGCACCGGCTTCCGCCAGCGCGATAGCGATAGCCTGGCCCAGGCCCGTATTGGCGCCGGTGACGAGCGCGCTGCGCCCGCTGAGGTCAAACAGTTTGTGCATGGCGTTCTCTTATTTGAGCTGGCAGATGTCCAGCACCTGCATGTCGGTGTAGTCGAGGTTTTCGCCGCCCATTGCCCAGATGAAGGCGTAGTTGGCGGTACCGGAACCCATGTGGATCGACCACGGCGGTGACAGCACGGCCTCTTCGTTATCGATAACTAAATGGCGCGAAGAATCGGGCTGCCCCATGAAATGGAAGATACGCTGGTCCTTGGCCAGATTGAAGTAAAAATAGACTTCGGAGCGGCGCTCGTGCACGTGCGGCGGCATGGTGTTCCAGACGCTGCCGGTCTTCAGTTCGGTCAGGCCGAGCAGCAGCTGGGCCGACTGGCAAACGCCAGGGATCACGTACTGATAAATGGTGCGGGCGTTGGAGGTTTCCGGGCTGCCGCGCTCCAGAGGAATGGCGGCGGCATAGGTGATTTTCTTGAGCTCATAGCGGGCGTGGGCGGGCGTCGAGGCCAGGTAGAACCGCGCTGGATTGCCGGCATCGTCCGAGCTGAATTCCACGCTGGCTGTGCCCGAGGGGACGTACAGGCCGTCGCGCGGCGCCAGTTCCGTAACGACGCCATCAACCGTCACGCGGCCGGCGCCGGCGCCGACGTTGATGATGCCCAGCTCACGGCGCGCGAGGAAAGGCACGGCGCCATCGCCCGGCGTGGCCGGCTGCGGCGGCAGGGCCAGCGTCTGGCGCAGGGGCAGGGCGCCGCCGATGATGAAGCGTTCGTCGTGGCTGTAGTTGAGGGAGATGCGCTCCGGATGGAACAGGCCGGTGACCAGATAGCGCTCACGCAAGTCGTCATTGCTGGCCTGCGCCATCATATCGGGATGGGTGGCGTAGTAAGTCTTGCTGAACATGGCTGCGTCTCCGTGATTTGTTATCGATCACATTCTAGCAGAACTTATTCGCGAAACGCAAAGCCCTATTCTGTTGCGTGGCCTTTAGGTAAAGAGGTAGGAAAACTCCAGGTTTTTTTGCTGCGTGGCGCTATCTAGGGTAGGATGGCGAAAAATTTAATCGATAACATGGCGGAGAGCCCAATAATGCCACGTGCCCCGAAACAGCCGGCCGTGCCGGACGAGCCACAGCGTCCCGCATCCAGTATCACCCTTTACGATGTAGCAGAGCGCGCCAAAGTGTCCGGCATGACGGTGTCGCGCGTCATCAACGGCAATGCCCACGTCAGCGACAAGACGCGCGAGAAAGTCATGCGTGCCATCGACGAACTTGGCTACACGGTCAATGTGGCCGCCCGCGCGGCCCGCGTCGGCACGCTGCGGGTCGGCCTGTTGTACAGCAATCCGAGCGCCGCCTTCCTGAGCGCTTTTCTGGTTGGCGCGATGGGCCAGTGCAACCGCAGCGGCGCGGAACTCATTCTTGAGCATTGCGCCGACCTGAAATCGCAGCGCAAGGCCATCGAGCGCCTGATCAGCGTGGGCGCGGACGGCATACTGGTGCCGCCGCCGCTGTGCGACTCGCGCTCCGCGCTCAAGCACCTCAAGGAAATCGGTATGCCGACGGTGGCGGTGGCGACCGCCAAGCCGTCGCCACAAGCCTCGGCCGTGCGCATTGACGACTATGACGGCGCGCGCGCCATGACCAAATACCTGCTGTCGGAAGGGCATACCGACATCGCCTTCATCAAGGGCGACCCGGAGCACACGCCGGCGCAGCTGCGTTACCAGGCCTTTATCGACACCATGCACGAAGCGGGCTTGCAAGTCCCGGCCGAGCGCATTGCGCAGGGCATGTTCACCTATCGCTCCGGTTTGCAGGCGTCGCGCGAGCTGCTGTCCCAGAAGACGCGGCCGACCGCCATCTTCGCCAGCAACGACGACATGGCGGCCGCCGCTATCGCCGTCGCTCATGGCCTGCATTTGCAGGTGCCGGACGATGTGGCAATCGCCGGCTTCGATGATACGCCGGTGGCGGTCACGGTCTGGCCGGAACTGACCACCATCCACCAGCCGATTGCCGAAATGGGCAGGGAGGCGGTAAAACTGGTGATTGATCATGTCAAAGAGCGCCGCGCCGGTCACGACGTGCCCCCCAAGCACCAGTTGATGCCGTACCGGCTGGAAATCCGCGAGTCCACTTCTGCTAGCGAATAGGCTTGCAAGTTTTTTGCTTTGCTATGGAATATCGTTGTGCTAATATGTGATCAGTTATCGATAACATTTGTGTTCTGTCCAGTGGCGCAAATTGGTGTCGGTAACAGTCTGCCGTGCAGGGTGCACCCTCCACGTGGTTAAGCCGAGGCGGCCGACGGGCCACTCGGCTTTTTTTATTGGGAAGCGCTGACTTCAATACGTGTAGAACATACGCTGGATTTCCTTGCTGTCGCTGGTCTTGGTCAGGGCCAGCATCAGCAGGATGCGCGCTTTTTGCGGGTTGAGCGTATCGGATACCACGAAGTCCAGCGCGTCGTCGTTAGCCTCGCCGTTGCGCGCCACGATGCCTTGGCCGACGCGGGCCGAGCGCACGATCAGCACGCCTTGCTTACGGGCTGCGGTCAGCGCAGGCGCCACCTTGGACGCCAGGCTGCCGTCGCCCACGCCGGCGTGGATGATGCCCTTGGCGCCAGCGCCCACCAGCGCGTTCAGCGCCACCGGCCCCACGTTGGCGTAGCCGTAGACGATGTCCACTTGCGGCAGCGCGTCCAGCTTGCTGATGTCGAACTCGGTATCGGCGGTGTGCTTGCGGTTCGACACATGATAGAAGTACGGCTTGTTGCCCTGGATGTAGCCCAGCATGCCCAGCTCCGGGGTCTTGAAGCTGTCCGGGGTCGAGGTGTTGGTCTTGGTGACATCGCGGGCGGCGTGGATCTGATCGTTCATGGCCACCAGCACGCCCTTGCCGACGGCTTCCTGGCTGGCCGCCAGCAGCACGGCGTTGTACAGGTTGATCGGGCCGTCGGCCGACAGCGCGGTGCCCGGACGCATGGCGCCCACCAGCACCACCGGTTTCTTGCTCTTTACGGTCAGGTCGAGGAAGTAGGCGGTTTCTTCCAGCGTGTCGGTGCCGTGGGTGATGACGATGCCATCTACGTCCGGCTGCGCCAGCAGCGCGTTGACGCGCTTGGCCAGCTTGAGCCAGTGTTCGTTGGTCATGTTCTCGCTGGCGATCTGGAATACTTGCTCGCCTTTGACTTGCGCCACCTTGGCCAGTTCCGGCACGGCCGCGATCAGGCGGTCGACGCCCACAGTGGCGGCGGTGTAGCCGACCGTGGTGGTGCTGGTGGCGCCGCTGCCGGCGATGGTGCCGCCGGTAGCCAGGATGGTCACATGAGCCGAGGGCGTGGCGTCAGCTGCGTGGACCGCTGAAACGGTGCCGGCCAGCAGAGTGACGGTGCACAGCGCGTACATCAGACGCGAGGAAATAGAAAGGTACATAGAGTCTCCAAAAATATAAGGGAATAGGATCAGAACTTATGGCGGACGCCGAGCGCCAGAGCGCGCGAGTCATTGCCCGCGGCCGGCGCGCTGCCGCCGCTGGAGGCATCGCCCACCATATTGGTGGCGGCCAGCTCGTTGCTGATGGCGCCGAGTGAGCTGTAGAGGTTGGTGCGTTTGGACAGCGCGTAGGTATAGCCCACCGCAAACTGTCGTCCGCCGCGCTGGGTCGAGGCACGATCCTGCTTTTTCACATACGAGGCCAGCAGCTTGCCCTGTCCGAGCGGCACGGAGGCGCCCAGCAGGAAGTCGCGGAAATCGCTGCCGACATCGTCCTTTTCGGTTTCAAACGCGGCGTGTACCGTCACGGGGCCGAAGTTGTAGCTGGCGCCCAGCAGGACTTCTTTCATCGTATTGAAAGCAGTGGTCTTCAGGCTGTCATATGCCAAGGCCGCTACCCACGGGCCGGCGGCGTAGTCGATTGAAAAAGCCAAGGTGCGGCCCAAGCTGCTATCGCCGGCCTTTTCGCCCAGACCAACCATCACGGTGGCCGACAGACCATTCAACTTGGGCGTTGCATAGCTGACGGTGTTATCGGTACGTGCCGTGCCAATGCTCATCAGATTGGTGGCGGCGCCGGTAAAACCGGTTTCGAATGGATCGATGCCGTCCAGCGCGATGAAGATCGGGTTGCACTGACGGCCCAGGTTGACGGTACCGGCGCCGGAAGTGAGGCCGACATAGGCATCGCGGCCGAACAAAGCGCCGTTCTGGCGCGCCTTGCCGGTGTCGAGGTCCAGCCCGTTCACCAGCACGAAGTGGGCGCTTATGCCGTTGCCCAGATCTTCCTGCCCCTTGAAGCCCAGCCGGCTGCCGGACTGCACGCCGGAGGCCAGCTTGGTGACCGCGCCGTCGGCGCCACCGGTTTCGCGGGTGATGCCCGCGTCCAGGATGCCGTAGACGGTGATGCCGGATTGCGCCGAGGCGGCGCCGGCTGCGGCGGTGAGCAAGAGACCTGCTGCCAGCGAGGCTTTAACTTGGTTCATCTTTCTTTGTCTCCTTTTTTATTGATAGTAAAAAGGAATCAGCACTATCCGTGCCACAGGAATGGCAAGCCAGGCCATAGAAGCAAGTCATTGATTACATGAAGTTTTTTGAAATTGGCAGTGCCGGGCGGCGGCGCCACGCGACTGAATAGTCATACGCGAATTTCGGGCTGAGTCTCAATTTATGTGCAGGCTTGCAATCGTTTTCATGCGACTATTCTTGCTCCAACAATAACGAGAGAGACAAGATGAACTATCCATCCCTGCGCCCTGCCATGACGGCTGGTGCGCTGATTGTGTTGTTGAGTGCCTTCGGCGGTTTTGGTGCTCCCGCCTCTGCCGCGACCAACCTGCCGTTCTGTGCCAGCCTCTCCACCGCCGCAACCGGCGATGCGTGCCGGCAGCGCAGTAGCTTCGATATCGTCGCGGAGATGGGCGCTGGCTGGAATCTCGGCAATACGATGGACGCGAGCGGCAACACCTCGAGCTCGCTGGCCGACGAAACCTTCTGGGGCAATCCCGTCACCACCAAGGCCAATATCGATGCGCTGAAAAAGGCGGGCTTCAGCAGCTTGCGGCTGCCGGTCAGCTGGGATGACCACGTGTCCGGTGAGGGCAAGGTCATCGATCCTGTCTGGCTGAACCGGGTCGAGGAAATCGCCAATTATGCGCTGGCGAATGACATGCTGGTCATCGTCAACATCCACCACAACAACGGCTGGGAAATGCCGACGCTGGCCAATGAGGCGGTGGCGAAAGACGTGCTCGTCAAGCTGTGGACGCAGATCGCCGCGCGCTTCAAGCCTTATGAGTACCGCGTGATTTTTGAGGTCATGAATGAGCCGCGCGTGACGATAGGCGGCGTCGACGACTGGGGCGGCAAGGCGGAATATTACGCCGTCCTCAATCGGCTCAACGCCACCGCACTGGCCACCATCCGCGCCAGCGGCGGCAACAACGCGCGCCGCCTGGTGATGCTGCCGACCTACGCGGCGGCGCCGGGCGAACAGCAGCTTAACGATTTCGTGCTGCCAAACGATAAGATGATTGCGCTGTCGACGCACGCCTACTCGCCGTATGACTTTGCGCTCAACCAGAAGGGTTCCCCGGTGTTCAACGGCCAGGCGGAGCTGGACGCTTTGTTCAACCGCTTGAGTACGCGCTACGTCCAGAAGGGCACGCCGGTGATCATGGGCGAATGGGCCTCCACCGACAAGAACAACCCAGCCGAGCGGGTCAAGCATGCGCAATACTTTGCGCGGGGTGCGCGCCTGGCCGGCATACCGACGATCTGGTGGGACAACGGCAACCTGAACTGGTCGGCCACCTCCAACGACATCATGGGCATCTTCGACCGCCGCACCAACCGCTTTACCCGTCAGGATATTGTCGACGCCATCATGTGCGCAGTGAAGTAAGTCCTTCCGGGTATTTGATGGCGTTCAGCGCCATCTTCTCGACGGCGGCGGCGTGCAGGTCGACGTCGAGCTTGTCGGCCAGCTGCACCAGGTAGAGCAGCACGTCGGCCAGTTCGTGGCGCACGGCGGCGCGGGTGGCGTCGTCCAGCTCGGGCAGGGCGCCGGTTTGCATCCACTGGAAATGCTCGGCCACTTCGGCCACTTCCACCGACATGGCCATCGCCAGGTTCTTGGGCGTATGGTATTGCGCCCAGTTGCGGGCGAGCGCGAATTGGCGGGTGCGGTCACGCAGGTCTATCAGGTCTGACTGGTTTGGCTGGTCGGAGGTCGTCATTGCGCGTTTCATTCCTTGTTTTCTACCGTTTGTCGCACGGCGCGGACGCGGCGCCGGGGCGCTGGCTATAGTGGCGGCATTATAACTTCAAGGAATCGCCATCATGCGCCGCACCCTCATCGCCCTCGCCACCCTGTCCATCCTCGCCGGCTGCGCCGTTATCGTGGTGCCCGATGGCGACGGCGGCGTGCATTACAAGTCGGCCTTCAGCAGCGATGCGGTGCAGGGCAACGGCCAGAACGCCACCGAAACCCGTCAGGTCGCCACGCTGGACGCCATCGACGTCAACGGCCCGATGCAGGTCGAGATCCGCGTCGGCCAGGGCACCTCGCTGCAGGTGGAGGGCGACAGCAATATCCTGCCGCTGCTGCGCACCGACGCCAGCACCGGCACCTTGCGTGTTTGGGTGGATGGCAATGTCCGCACCAGCCATCCGCTGCGCGTCACGTACACCACGCCGACCTTGCACCAGGTGGATGCCAACGGTTCGGGGGCGATGAATATCAGCGGCTTGAGCGGCGGTCCGCTCAGCCTGGCGCTGAACGGTTCGCGCGCGGTGCGTGTCAACGGCTACGTGTCGAATCTCGATGTGCGCATGAATGGCTCCGGCGGCCTGAATGCGTCCGGCCTCGATAGCAGCGCCATCGCGGCGCGCGTGAGCGGTTCGGGCCGGCTGACGCTGGGGCGCGTCAACGGCGATCAGCTGAACCTCGAACTGAACGGTTCGGGCGGCGCCAACGCCAGTGGCAGTGTGCGCAATATGACCGTGCGCACCAACGGCTCCGGCAGTGCCGACCTGGCCAGCCTCACCAGCCAGACTGCGGAACTGAACACCAACGGTTCGGGCAGCATTTCTGCCGCCGTCACGCAGTCGGTGGTGGCGGCCGCCAACGGTTCCGGCAGCGTGACGGTGTACGGCAATCCGTCGCAGCGCAACGTCAGCGGCAAGCGCGTGAGCTTCGTGCAGTAAAAACTAGCGGACGCGGAAGAACGCCATCGAGGTTTGCAACTGTTCGGCCTGGCCGCTCATCTCTTCGGCGGTGGCGGCCAGTTGTTCCGAGCTGGAGGCGTTCATCTGGGTGGTCTGGCTCAGCTGGCTCATGGCCGAATTGATCTGGCCGGCGCCGGCCGATTGTTCTTCCGACGCTGCCGTAATCTCCTGTACCAGGTCCGAGGTGCGCTTGATGTTGGGCAGCATGGTGTCGAGCAGCGAGCCGGCTTTCTCAGCCAGCGACACGCTGCCCGAGGCCACCTGTTCAATTTCCTGCGCCGCCACCTGGCTGCGTTCGGCCAGCTTGCGCACCTCGGCCGCCACCACCGCAAAGCCCTTGCCATGCTCGCCGGCGCGCGCCGCTTCGATCGCCGCGTTCAACGCCAGCAGGTTGGTCTGGTAGGCGATGTCGTCGATGATGCCGATCTTCTTGGCGATCTCGCGCATCGCCGACACGGTCGAGCGCACCGCCTCGCCGCCTTCGCCGGCTTCCTGCGCGGCCTTGCCGGCCATGCCGTCGGTAACCTTGGCGTTTTCCGTATTTTGCGCGATCGAAGCCGACATCTGTTCGATCGCCGCGCTCGACTCCTCGGCTGCCGCCGCCTGTTCGCTGGCGCCCTGCGACAGCGATTGCGCGGTGGCGCTGACTTCCTCCGAGGCCGAGGCCAGCGCCTCGGCGCCGTCGTTGACCTCGGTCACTACGCGCGACAGGTTGCCGACCATGCCGTTCATGGCCGCCAGCAGGCTGGTGGTGTCGCCCGGCTTGAGCCGCACCTGGACGGTCAGGTCGCCGTTGGCCACCCGGTTGACGATGTCGGCCGCGTAGTCCGGTTCGCCGCCGAGCTGCTTGAGCAGGGCGCGCGCGATGAACACGCTGATCAGGGCCACCACCGCCAGCGTGACCACGGCAATGATGATGGCGCTGCGCATCGCCGCTTTCTTGGCCGCCACCGCGCGCTCGGCGCCTTGCTGGCCCAGTACGACGTTGTAGTCGAAGTGTTCCTCGATGGCGGTCTGCATGGTTTGCATGGACGGGCGTATCTGGTCCAGCATGGCCGCCGCCTTGTCGTTGTGGTTGAGGCGCGATTCCTGCAGGACGGACTCGACCAGCGGCTGCGCCTTGGCCCAGGCCTCTTTCTCGCGGTTGTACAGGCCCTTGTCCTTGTCGTCGGCCAGCAAGGCCTCGTACTTCTTCAGGCTTTCATCGACCAGCTTGCGCATGTCCTCGACTTGCTTGTCGAGCTCGGGGAAGCGCTTTTCATCTTTGTTCAGCACGTGGGTGGCGAGGCGCAGGCGCATGCGCAGGTAGCTGTCGCGCAGGCGGTCCAGCGTCACCAGGCTGGGCACCGTGTTGACGGTGGAGAAGTTGGCGGCATCGTAGACCTCGTCCATCTGGTACTGGCCCAGTCCCGCCAGCAGCGCGATGCCGGTCAGGGCGGCGCCGGCCAGCAGCGACAGTTTTTGCGCAACGCTGAGTTTCATTGCAGTCTCCTCCATTTTGTAGATGGCTTATGCGGCAGCCACTGCCGTACTGCTCCTTAATCTGTCGATCAGCGCCGCCAACGGCATCGGCCGCGCGTACAAATAACCTTGCATGCTGTCGCAGTCGTTGGCGATCAGGAAGTCGGCCTGGGCCTGGGTCTCCACGCCCTCGGCCACCACCCGCAGGCCGAGGTGGCCGGCCATCGCCAGGATCGATTGCACCAGCGCCTTGCTGCTGGCGTCTTCCGGCGTATCCATGATGAAGCTGCGGTCGATCTTCAGCTCGTACAGCGGCATCTTCTTCAGGTAGGCCATGCTGGAATAGCCGGTGCCGAAGTCGTCGATCGAGAAGCGCAGGCCCAGCGCGGTCAGCTGGTGCATGCGGGCGATGGTGTCGTCCATTTTGTCGATCAGCAGGCCTTCGGTCACTTCCAGCACCAGCAGCCGCGCCGGCGCGCCGCTCTCGGCCAGCGCCTGCTGCACCTGTTCGACAAAGTCGGCCTGGCGGAACTGGGTCGGGCTGACGTTGACCGACAGCGGCATGGCCAGGCCGGCGGCCTGCAATTGCAGCACCGCCGCGCAGGCCTGGCGCAGCGCCCAGTTGCCCAGCTCGACGATCAGGCCGCACTCTTCCGCCACCGGGATGAAGACGTTGGGCGGGATCATGCCGCCGTCGGCCTGCGGCCAGCGCATCAGCAGTTCGCCGCCGATGGCGCGGCCGTTGCGGTCGACCTGGGCTTGCACGTGCATCTGCAATTCGCCGGCGGCCAGCGCGGCGGCCAGGTCGCGTTCCAGCGTCAGGCGCTGCTCGACCTCGGCCTGCATGGCCGATTCGAAGAAGGCGATGCCGTTGCGGCCCTCGGACTTGGCGCGGTACATGGCGGTGTCGGCTTCGCGCAGCAAGTCCTGCGCGGTCTGTCCGGTCTTGGGCAGCATGGTCACGCCGATGCTGGCGGTGGAGTTGTAGCTCTGGCCCTCGATCTCGAAATCGCGGCCGATGGCGGCGCGGATTTTTTCCGCCACCGTCAGCGCGGCGTGGGTGGCGCCGGGCAGCTCGTGCGACAGGTGGCCCAGCAGCACCACGAATTCGTCGCCGCCGATGCGCGCCACGGTGTCGGCCTTGCGCATCAGCTTGCTCAAGCGGTCGGCGGCGTTGCACAGCAGGGCGTCGCCGATGGCGTGGCCGCGCGCGTCGTTGATGGTCTTGAAGCGGTCGAGGTCGATGAACATGACGGCGCTGTAGGTGGCGCCGCGCTCGGAGCTGGCCAGCAGCTTGTCGATGCGGTCCATCAGCAGGCGCCGGTTGGGCAGGCCGGTCAGCACGTCAAAGAAAGCCAGGCGATGGATGTCGTCCTGCGATTTCTTGCGTTCGGTGATGTCGCGCTCGACCGCCACCCAGTGCGTGTTGACGCCGCCTTCGTCGGCAAACGGCACCAGCTCGGTTTCGACCCAGTAGGGTTCGCCGGTCTTGGTGTAGTTGAGCAGTTCGGCGCGCACCGGCTGGCTGCGCGCCATGTGGCGTTCGATTTCGTCCACCACCGACTGCTCGGTGGCGGGGCCGCGCAGCATGCGCAGGTTCTGGCCGATCACTTCGTCGCGCCGGTAGCCGGTGCGGCGCTCGAACGCCTCGTTGACGAAGATGATGTGCTGCGCGGTGTCCGGCGAGGCGGCGTTCTTGTCGACTTCGGCGATCAGCACCATGTCGTTCAGGCGCGCCACGGCGGCCGAGGTCAGGCGCAGTTCGGCGTTCAGCAGCGACATCGTTTCAAACGAGCGCTCGAGGTGCTGCAGCAGCACCGCGCACGACAGCGTCAGCACCGCCGTCATGAACATGAAGTTGATGGAAATGATGGCGGCCTTGAGGAAGCCGTAGTCGGGCAGGCCTTGCAGGTGCAGGTTGGCGTTGTCTTCGAAGCCGAGCACCATCACCGCCAGCCCGGCCAGCGCCAGGGTGATCATCGCCGGCCGCAGGCCCAGCAGCAGCGCCGCCAGCACCGGCACCGCCATCAGGTAAATCTGGCTGACCGGTCCCACCTTGAGCAGCAGGGCGAGGCCGACCACGAAGGCCACGGCCAGGAAGTTGATCACGCGCGCGGTATAGGCCAGGCCGCGCCAGCGCCAGATGACGCCGATCCAGACCAGCGCCACGCTGTCGACGACGGCGATCGACCACATGCCCTCGCTGATGGCCAGCAGCACGCTGGGCACGGCCGTGAACAGGCCAAGCAGGAACACCACCAGCAGCAGCCGGGCAAAGATCTGCGCGCGCCAGTGCGCTATGTCATTGGCCACTGCCACGGGGGAAACCTCCAGGATGCGTTACGGTAGTTATGAATCTGATAGTACCCGCATTCGCATCTCGTGTCACCGGGGCAATTTTTAAGCCTTAGTCGCCCGCCTTGACGCTGCCGATGCCGGACACGTCCTTGTTGACCTTCTTCGGATGGCCGTAATAGGTCAGGCCGCCGATGCCCTTGGCCACCGCGTTCAGCAGGTCGGAGGCGTAGACGCTGATATTGCCGACGCCCTCGAACTGCACGTCGACGCGTTCGGCCTGCAGCTTGCGGGTGTCGACCTGGCCCACGCCCTTGGCGCTCAGGCGCAGGTACTTGACCTTGCCGTCGGCCAGCAACTGGCCGGCGCCGAGGTAGCTGATGTCGATGCGGTCGGTGTTGATGTTGTGCAGCAGGGTCTCGCCAGCGCCTTCCAGCTTGACGCGGCTCAGCGAGGGCAGGGTGATGGTGACGGTGGGCGCGCCCTTTGCCGAGCTGAACTGCTTTTCCGGCAGGAACACCTGCAGTTCATTGTCGACCACCTCGGTTTTCAGCAGGTTGACGAATTTCTCTTCGCCGCTGACCACTACCGACTGCGTCTTGCCCACTTCCACCTTCATCGAGAAGGCGCCCTTGGCATTGATGGCGATAAAGCCCGGCAGCGAGCGCGTGGACTCGGCGGCCTGGGCGGTGGCGCCCAGGGCCAACAAGGCGGGGATCAGGACGGCGACAGCGGTACGGCGCATGATAATTCCTCGGTAAAGTTAACAAATTCAACATGTTAATTTTACTGAATTTTTACCCTGCGCCGTGAGGTTTGCGACGAACTGCAAAAATCCGGGCTTGTGTTGCGCCGAGACTACGCCCGCAGCCGCGCGAACAGCCGGTCGAGGTCGATTTCCTGGATCAGCAGATTGCCCTGGTTGGCCTTGATCAGGCGCGGCGCCAGCGCGGCGTCGCCGCCGCCCAGCGGCGACTCGGTCATGTCGGCGCCGTCGAACTGCTGCACCGAGTGCAGGTCGTCGACCAGCAGGCCGATGATGCTGCCGCCGTGGCGCACCAGCATCACCTGGCTGTTGTCGCTGACCACGCCCGGCCGGCCGGTGGCCAGCAGCGCCAGGTCGAACACCCAGACGACGTGCTGCTGGCCGCCGGCCAGCGGCACGTCCAGCATGCCGATGCGGGCCGCGCTGGCCGTTCCGGCGCCGGCGCCGGCGCTGGCGGTGCGCTGCACCTTGGCGAACGGCACCGCCTCCTGGATCTGCGCCGCGCGCAGCGCCATCAGGGTGCGGCCGGCGTAGAAGATGGCGAAGTCGGAGCCGCTGTCGTGCAGGCGATCTATCCGGTCGATATGCACGCTGGCGCGCGCCGGCAGTTCGTGGCGCACCGCGCCGAACGCTTGCAGCAGCACCGCCAGCACCGGCTGCTCGACGCCGTCGGCGGCGCGGAATTCGCGGTAGCCGCCGGCGCGGGTACAGGCGGCGATCACGTACTGGCCGTCGTGCTGCACGATGCGCGCCACGCTGGCGCCGTGCGGGTTGCTGCAGGCTTGCTGCAGCAGGCCGGGGTCCAGTGGCAGCAGGTCGCCCGGCGCGCAGGCGGCGTCGGTGCTGGACAGCACGCGGCCGTCCGGCGTGACGAAGCAGGCGCGCATATTTTCGCGCCCGGCCACGCCGCTGACCAGCATGTTGAGCAGTTCCGGTTGGGCGTCGAACACGATGCCGATGCCGCCGATCACGCTGGCGCTTTGCGCGGGATGGCGGATTGCCGCGTGGTAGGTGTAGGTGGCCGCGCCGCCGTACAGCGGCGACGGCGCGAACGGTTCGGCGTAGTGATCGAGCGCGCTGCGCAGCGCGCACACCCGGCCCAGCGTGTCGCCGTCGATGCACTGGCCGACCGCCTGCTGGTCGCCGGTGCTGGCCAGGATGCGGCCGCTGCGGTCATACACGAACAGGCGCGCGTACACGGTGTACAGGCGGTTGATGTGGCGCAGCACCTCGGTCATTGCGGCCGCCTGGTCGGCCGACGGCTGCGCCAGCCCGCGCCGCAGCTGGGCCGACTGCGCCCACCAGCGGCAATCGTTGGCGCGCTCGTACAGGTTGCGGTCCAGCATGTCGACCAGCAGCTGCGAGGTCAGCCCGGCCTCGCTGAGGCTGGAGGCCAGCACGGTCTGGTACAAGTCCTGGATCGAATGCGAGAACAGCGCGTCGCTGCGCTCGCCGGTTTCGGTGATCTGGTCGAGCACGGTGTTCAGCTTGTTGACACCGCCGCCGCCGTTGCCGGCCGGGCTGTCGTTGGCGGCGCTGGTGATCTTGCCGTTCCAGACGATGCGCTCGATGGTGCGGGTGGTGCGGGTGACCGAACTCATCAGCTCATGCAGCGACGGGCTGAACGCTTCCGCGTGCGACAGCAGGCCGTGCATCAGCGCCGGCTCGACCCCGGCCAGCGCTTGCCCGTCGTGGCTGCGGAAGGCCAGGTCGACCGGGATCATCAGCTGCGCCTTCCAGCCGGCCGGGCCGGGATAGCCCTGGTAGCCGGCCGAGCTGTAGGTGCGCACCAGGTATTCGCGGCCGCCGAACATCAGCAGCTGCGGCTGGCCGCCGGCATTGGTCGGCACGCGCACGCCGGCCGGGATCCACAGCGGGTCGGCGCTGCTGATCACATGGTCGTGGGCGTCGAGCAGCAGCATGTTGGCGCGCTGCGACGGGTCGCGGTAGGCGGCGAAGATGGCGTCCATCTCCTGTTCGAAGTTGAAGCACAGGCACAGCACGCCGACCGGGGCGCCGGTGTCGGGATGCAGCATGCGGTGCGAGTACACCAGCGCGCGCGCCTTGCCTGGCCGCAGGTCGGTGGCGCGGAAGGTTTCGCGGTAGCCGTGCTGGTCCAGCGTGGGCTGCAGCAGCGGGTCGCGGCTATACGTCACCGGCGTGGCCGGGTCGGCCTGCACCAGCACCCGGCCCTCGGTGTCGAGCAGCAGGATTTCATCGTAGACGGTGTATTTGTCGCGGTAGTCGGCCAGGCGCTGGCGGGCCTGCTCGCGGTCGTCGTCGAGGCCGGCGACGAAGCGGCACAGGTCGGCATCGGTGGCCAGGAAGCCGACATCGGCGGTGCGCTCGTACAGGTTGCGCACCAGGATGTCGATGGCGTAGCGCGCCTGGGTGCCGAGCTCGGCCAGCACGTGGCGCACCTTTTCCTGCACCAGATTGGCCACCAGTGCCTGTTCCAGGTGCGCGAAACCGGTGCGCGTGGCCACCATCGCCGGCAGCAGCAGGCGCGCCTCGGCCGGGCAATTCATCTTGGCGGACGACTCGATGAGACGCCACATTTGGTTGAGTTCCCGCAGGGAGAGTTCGCAGCGGGCGACGTCGGGCATATGGGGTAGGAATATGTCCGCATTAGCTTGGGAGTAAATGGTCATTACATTGCGCTAGTCACGAAGGAATAGTTTTAAAGCAATTAATGTGCCTATGGAAATACTTTATTCCATAAAAAAGCCGCCCGTGGGGGCGGCTGGTGGTGTTGCCGGATACGGCTTATTTATTGCTCAGGCATTCCTTCATGAAGGTCTTGCGTTCATCGCCTTTTTTGCCGGTGGCGTCGGCATTACATTTCTTCATCTTGTCCTGCTGGGTCATTTTCGGCGCTTCGGCGGCCGGCTTGGCGCTCAGGCATTCCTTCATGAAGGCCTTGCGCTCATCGCCTTTTTTACCGGCGGCATCGGCATTACAAGTTTTCATCTTGTTCTGCTGTGCGGTCGGCTCGGCCGCGAACACGGCGCCGCTCAGGGACAGGATCAGGCTGGCTACGAACAGTTTTTTCATGTGACTTCCTCGCAGGATTAAACACGGTGGTGGGCGTGGCGGGATGCTTGCCGCAGTCTGACTATAACGGAGTTGTCCCGCCACGCCTAGTTCTCCTGTGTCAGTCGCCGCCTTCCACAAACACCACGGTGGTGCGCGGCGGGATGGTGAAGCTGCCGTCGGCGCTGTTGTAGGTGGCAGTGCGGGCCAGCGTGTCGCTGCTGGAATGGCGCTGCACCTTGTGCACCTTCAGGTGGCGGCCCGCCAGTTCGGCCGCGCTCACGCTCTGCGCGGTCCTGGTGACGTTGAACAGCGTGACCACCGATTTGTATTTCGCGCCTTCATAGCGCTGGCCGTCGATGCTCATCACGATCACGCCCGCCACTTGCGACGGGCCGGTGTTGTGGAAGCGCAGGCGCGCCGCCACGTCGGCCGCCGTGCGCAGGCGGAACAGGGTGCTGTCGGCGCGGATCGCCAGATAGTCGTTCATCACGTTGCGCGCGGCGACGATGGCGGCGGTGTCGGGCTTGATCAGCGGATTGGCCAGGATCGGCGACATCAGCGGCCAGTTGCCGGAGTTGACCGCCGCCAGCGGCAGGCCGACGCCGAAGTTGTTCGACTGGTAGCTGTAGTCGAGCAGGTTGAACCAGTCGCCGGCGTCGTAGCTGTCGCGGTCCATCGATTTCGAGCGCAGGATTTCCTGGCCCGCGTGCAGGAAGGGCACGCCCTGCGACAGCACGGTGAAGGCCGCGCCCAGGTTCTGCACCCGCACCCGTTCGGCCAGCGGCGTGTTCTGCGGCAGCTTGTAGGCGTTGAGGTCGAACAGGGTCTGGTTGTCGTGCGCTTCCACGTAGTTGATGGTTTCCGACGGCTGCGCCGCGAAGCCGGCCTGCTGGCCGAAGTAGTCGATCTCCGAGTTCTTGCGCAGGGTGCCGGAGCGGTCGGTGAAGCGGTAGTCGCGCAGGGTGCCGGACAGCGCCACCTTGGCCAGGTCGCCCAGGCGCAGCAGGTCGTCCTTGGTCTGCGAGGAATGGCCGTTGTTGTCGTACCAGACGCCGTTGATCAGGCCTTGCTGGCTGAGCAGCGCTTCGCCGCCGTCGCAGCAGCCGCCGCCGCGCACGGTGTCGCGGATGCGGTCGTTGAACGAGCCGATGCCGCTGCCGTACATGTTGGCCTGGCGCGCCTGCACGAAGCGGCTGTCGTTGGCGACGGTGCCGAAGTTCCAGGCTTCGCCGTACAGGTAGATGTCGCGGCCGGCCGCCTGGTTGACGGCGCTCTGCAGCTGCTTCATCACCGCCAGCGGCGTGAAGCCCATGATGTCGAAGCGGAAGCCGTCGATCTTGTAGTCGCGCGCCCAGGTGCTGGTGGAGTCGATCATCAGCTTGGCCATCATGGCGTTTTCCGAGGCGGTGTCGGCGCAGCAGCTGTCGTTGGTGATGCCGCCGCCCGCGTTCAGGCGGTAGTAGTAGGTCGGCACGATTTTATCGAGCACCGACAGCGCGCCTTGCTGCGAGGCGCTGGTGTGGTTGTAGACCACGTCCATCACCACCCGCAAGCCTTGCTGGTGCAAGCCCTGCACCATCGCGCGGAACTCGCGCACGCGCGCCGCGCCGTCGTTGGCGTTGGACGAATAGCTGCCTTCCGGCGCCGTGTAGTGGACCGGGTCGTAGCCCCAGTTGAAGCAGTCGCTGCCGCGCGCGGCTTCCACCGCCGCCTGCTGGTCAGTGCTGTTGGCGGCCGCGTTCGGAATTGACGGCGTGCCGCAGCCGGTTTCGTTGACGCTGGCGATGTCAAAGGCCGGCAGCAGGTGGATGTGGCTCAGGCCGGCCTTCTGCATGTCGCCGAGGTGGCGCATGCCGTTCGAGTGGGCGTCGGTGAAGGCCAGGTATTTGCCGCGATGCGCGGCCGGCACGCTGCTGTCGCTGATGCTGAAGTCGCGGATGTGCAATTCGTACAGCGAGATGTCGGCCGGGTGCGCCAGCTTGGGCGAGGGGTGGCCTTCCCAGCCGTTCGGCTTGAGCGCGTGGCTGTCGAGGTTGGCGACGAAGCTGCGCTGGCTGTTGGCGTTCAGGCTCAGCGAGTAAGGGTCGGTGACCGTGTTGTTGACCAGCGTATTGCCGGCCCAGCGCGACAGCACCTGCACGTTGTAGGTGTAGTAGTAGCGGTTGACCCAGCTGGCGTCGGGCGCGGTGTAGCTCCACACGCCGGTGCCGAAATCACGCTTCATGGCGTAGGTGGCGGCGAGCGGGGCGTTGGCGTCCGGATACAGGTTGAGGCTGACCGACTTGGCGGTCGGCGCCCACACGCGGAAGGTCGGCGCGCCGTTGCTGCCGAAGGTCACGCCCAGCTGGGCGTTGATGGCGCGGGCAAACACGCTGTCGAGCATGCCTGCCAGCTGCAGCGAGGTCACTTGCACCAGCTTGCCGCCCGAATCGAACTGGGCGATGGCGAACTGGCTGCTGGCCTTGGCGCCCAGGCTGTTGGCGTCGTACGGCGTGATGGTCAGCGCGGTGGCGCCGGCCAGGTGCGGATACTTTTGCTGCAACGCCGTCGGCAGGCTGGCGGCGCTGGTCAGCGCGATGCTGCCGTCGGCGCCGGTGACGCCGTCCACGCTCGAGCCGAGGCCGCCGTTGGCGGCGTAGTACAGCTTGTAGCTGGCGCCGCTGGCCGGCACGCCGGGCCAGGCCAGCGTGGTGGCGTTCAGCCAGTGCGCGTTGGCGCTGTTGAGGTTGCCGAAGCTGATGGCCGGCTGGGTATTGTAGACAGTGCAGTCGCCTTCCAGCAGCCAGACTTCCTGGCCGGCGCTGGCGATGTTGGCGCTGAAGTTGGCCGACTGGTCGTTGCCGCAGTTCTTGTTGCCGCTGCCGTCGGTGACCAGGAACCAGATCGCCGACTTGCCGGTATTGACCGGAATATCGACGTAGCCGCCGAAGCTGTCGGCCTGGGTCATCATGAAGCGGCCGCTGATCCATGCCGGGCTCGGGTTGACCGGGCCGTCCCACGAGTACACGCCCCACTGGGCCTCGTCGCGCTGGGTGCGGTGGAAGTGCATGCGGATGCTGCCGGCTGCGACCGGCGCGGCGCTGACGCCGACGCCGCTCTGCACGGTGGCGGACATGGCCAGCGCCTTGCTGGCCGGGGCCCCGGTGCCGGCGTCTCCGCCGCCGCACGCTGCCAGGATGCTGAGGGTGCCCGTACTCAGGGCGAGTTTCAGCATTGAAACTAAACTACAGTTAAGTTTCATACATATCTCCGTTGTTGTTGTGATTTTGCCTCCGGTTTTCTGTGCTCCGGATGGGTCTGTAATATTACTACTTACAAAATATGGAAATGATAAATATTTTTGTGGAGTGTGGCGCAAAAAAAACGCCACCCGAAGGTGGCGTTAGCCGGGGCGGCGCTGATCAGGCGGCTTTGGCGCCCATGTCCGGGCGGCCGCAGTAGCGTTCGACGTAGGCCTGGTGGGTCGGTAGTTGGACGACGGTGCGGTCGATGCGGCCCTTGATGCCGCCGAGGAAGCCGCGCAGTTCTTCGTCGCTCATCAGGTCGGCGGTCTGGTGGTGCGACTTCGGCATGATGCCCTGGCCCAGCATCACCTGGATCCACGAGTTCTCCGCAAACAGTTCGTTCGGGATCCGGAACACGCGGCCGGTTTCCTTGAACAGGTCGATGCGGTGCTTGAGCGAATCCGGAATGCTCATCTCGCGCGCGTCGATCCAGAACTGCGAATCGGTGCGGTTGTTGACGTGGTAGTGCAGGATGATGAAGTCGCGGATGTGGTCGATCTCGCGGTTGCACTGGGCGTTGTATTCGTCGATGTCGGCCTGCTGGATGCCGTCCGACGGGAACGATTGCATCAGGCGGATCACGCTGCGCTGGATCAGGTGGATGCTGGTCGATTCGATCGGCTCGAGGAAGCCGCTCGACAGGCCGATCGCCACCACATTGCCTTTCCACGTGTTGCGTCGCTGGCAGGGCTTGAACTTGATCACGCGCGGTTCGATCAGGGTCTTGCCTTCGACGTTGGCCAGCAGCTGCTTGCGCGCGGCGTCGTCGTCGAGGTAGCGGCTCGAGTACACGATGCCGTTGCCGACCCGGTGTTGCAGCGGGATGCGCCACTGCCAGCCGGCCTGGTGCGCCATCGAGCGTGTCAGCGGCACGGCGTCGCCGACCGAGCTGGTTTGCACCGCGATGGCGCGGTCGCAGAACAGCCATTGCGACCAGTCTTCCACTTCCTCTTGCATGGCGTCGCCGATCAGCAAGGCGCGGAAGCCGGTGCAGTCGATGAACAGGTCGCCTTCGATGACCTGGCCCGAGGCCAGCATCACCGAGCGCACGTCGCCGTTCTCATGCTTGTCGTAGCTGACGATCTTGCCTTCGATGCGCTGCACGCCGCGCGGCTCGCTCAGGCGGCGCAGGTATTTGGCGTAGCGGCCGGCATCCAGATGGTAGGCGTAGTTCATGCCGTTGTTGGGCAGGTGGGCGAAGCGGTTTTCCTTCGACGCCTTTAGTTCCAGGCAGTAGTCGCCGTAGTCGCTGGCGATGCCGCGCTCCACGCCCTTGCGCCAGAAGTGCTGGAAGCCGGCGGTCCAGTGGTCGGTGCCGGTGACGCCGAACGAGTGGATGTAGTCTTCCTTGACGTTGCGCCATTCCTCGAAGCTGATGCCGAGCTTGAAGGTGGCCTGGGTCTCGGCCATGAATTCCTGCTCGTTGATTTCCAATACGTTGTGGAAGTTCATCAGCGTTGGGATGGTGGCTTCGCCCACGCCCACGGTGCCGATTTCTTCCGACTCGATCAGTTTGATGTCGAGCAGCTTGCCCAGCACTTTCGAGACGCCAGCGGCGGCCATCCAGCCGGCGGTGCCGCCGCCGCAAATGACGACGCGGCGTATGGGTTGGCGATTATTCGAGTCGCGCATGTGGTGGTCTCCTTTAGCGATTGAATCTTTTGAGTAGGTGGGTGCGCAGTGCGCGCGCGCCGTCGGCCGTCAGCGGGGCCATGACGCCGCGCGCGTTCGGCGGAATGTGTGCGGCCGTTTCTTCGTCGGCTTCAAAAATGTAATGACGGAAGATTTCCTGCCATGCCTTGCGCTGCGCTTGAGGCAGGTCGCGCATGGTGAGGAAGGCGGCCATCAGGGCGTTGGTCGGCGTATCCATGTAGTCCGGCGACTGGCGCCACCAGTAGTTGACCAGCACGTTGAAGGCGTCCAACGCCTCGATGTGGTGCCACCACATGCTGGGGATGAACAGGGCGTCGCCCGGCCCCAGTTCGGCGCTCTGCGCGTGCTTGAGCGCTTCGGCGAACTTGGGGAACTTGTCGAAATCCGGGTTGAGGAAATCGACCAGGCTGATGGCCTGGCCGGCCGGCGTGAAGTCCACCGGGCCGACGTACAAATTCTGCAGCTGCTCCGGCGGGAACAGCGTGAAGCGGCGATGGCCGGCCGCCACCACCGCCACGTTGTCCGGCAAGTCGTAGTGCGCGGCGATGCGGGTGCGGTTGCCGATCCAGATGCTGGCCAGCGCGTCGCGTGCGCCCAGTTGCAAGTCGTTGAACTGGCGGAAGCCGGGCAGGCAGGTGTCGATGGTGGTGGAGCCGACGTAGATGGTCGGCGCCGGATCCATCTGGCTCTTGGCTTCGATTTCGTCCAGCACGCCGCTCAGCTTGGCGTGCACCATCTGGAAGTTGAAGCCGCTCAGGTCGCTGTTGTAGAAGAAGCGGCCGCCGTCATCCGGTCCGCCCAGCATGGCGCCCACGGTGGCGCCCTGGTAGTGGCGGCGCAGGTAGTCGCTGCCGGCGCGGTCCGATTCCTGCGCGGCGCGCACCATCGGCCAGCTCGACGCCAGGCCGCGCAGCACCAGCGGCGTGGTGGCGGTGAGGATGTCGTCGGTCAGGTCGGCCGGCCCGAGGCCGCTGACTTCGCGGATGGCTTCAGGCATGGACGGTGGCGTTCTTGCGGTCGATCAGCGCGCGGAAGTTCGACAGCGAGGCGATCACCAGGTAAATCGCCTGCAGGTAGTTGGCCGCGTGCAGCTTGGCGATGGCTTCGCCGCTCAGCGCTTGCAGGCGGTCTTCGTTGATGGTGTAGAAGCCGACCAGGCGGTTTTGCGAACCGTCGTTGAGTTCGATGTCGAGCACAAAGCTTTCCAGCAGTTCGTGCTCCAGCAGCGCAGCCAGGAAGCCGGGCGACGATTGCAAGCCCTGGTGGATGCCAAACAGCAGCGAGTTGGTTTGTTCGAGGAACTCGGTGTTGCCGCCGTGCGGCAGGAAAATGGCCTCGCCGTCGAACTGGCTCACGCGCGGATGGTCGAGGTCGATGTTGACCATCAATTGGTCGCCGTTGACGCCGATCAGGAAGGGCTGGCGCTCGAGCATCATCGGCAGGTAGGGCGCATCCCAGCGCTCGTCCTTGAGGAACAGGTTTTCACCTTCCTGGAAACCGAACAGGGCGATCGGCTCGAAGCCGAGGCCGTCCACGGTCTTGCGGAACACGATGGGGAAGCACGCCTGCACGTCGCGGAATTCGGACGGGAAGGTGGTAACCGCCATGACCTGGTCGCCCAGCGTCGCGCCGCGACGGGTGATCACGCGCAGGTCGCGGTGTTCGAGGTTGTTCAGTAAAACCGGATTTGCCATTGCTGTCTCTCGTTTTAGATTTTCTGCAAGCCGTGACGCTTGATGTGGTTGATGAGCGTGCGGTTGTCGGGCAGCGCGCCCAGCATTTTACGGGTAAGGCCGGCCGCTTCCTGGAAATAGCCGTCGGCCATGCCGGCTTCCTGCGGTTTGGACGCGCGGCTGAAGTTGCTGCGGAAGCCCATGCCGTACAGGATGTACTGGTAGCTGGCGGACGGGAACACTTCCTCGATGCGGTAGAAGTCGCTGCGCGAGGGCGCGCGGTGCTGCCACAGGGTCAGCAGTTCGCGCAGCCGTTCCGGCGTTTGTGCCGGATCGGTGTTGTCGCGCCAGTAGGGGGTGTCGCGCCGCTTGCTCAGCACGTAGTGCAGCTTGAGGAAGTCGATCACGCGTTCCCAGCGGTAGGTGAAGGCCTCGTTGAAGCGCCTGGCCACGATGTCCATCGCCTCGCGCGTGGCCGGCAGGTCGTCGCTGAGCATGGCGGCCGACATTTCGACGATGGCCAGCGCCGACGCTTCCAGCGGTTCGATGAAGCCGGCCGACAGGCCGATGGCCACGCAGTTGCGGTGCCAGAATTTTTCGCGGTAGCCGGGATCGAAGGTGAGCTTGCGCGGCTGCGGGATGTCTTGCGGGCCGCCGGTCTGCACGATGTAGGCGCGCAGTTCGGCCTCGGCCTGGTCGTCGCTGATGTAGCCGCTGGCGTAGACGTGGCCGATGCCGCGCCGGGTCGGCAGGCCGATGTCCCAGATCCAGCCGGCGCTTTGCGCGGTGGAGCTGGTCTGCGAGGCGATCGGATGCTCGTCGGCCGGGTAGGGGATTTGCACCGCCAGCGCCGAGTCGTTGTACAGCACGTGCTGTTGCGGGATCAGCGGGATGCCGTAGTGCTGGCCCAGCAGCAGCGACTGCATGCCGGTGCAGTCGATGAACAGGTCGCCCTCGAGCGCGCCGTGCTTCTGCGTCTGCAGCGAAGCGATGTCGCCGTTCTGATGCGAATTGATGCCCACCACGTGGTCCGGCACGTAGTGCACGCCGAGCTTTTCCAGACAGTGCTTGCGCAGGAACAGGCCGAACTTGCCGGCGTCGAGGTGATAGCCGTAGTTGGCCACCGCCGCGTACTCGGGCGTCTGCGCCTGCTTGGGCGCGCGGCCTTGCGTGCACAGGTGCGGCTGGAAGCTGACCAGGTCGGCAAACGGGATTTGCGGATGCCGGGCCTGCCATTGGGCCGGCAGGTTGACTTCGCCATAGCCTTGCGGCAGCACGAACGGGTGGAAGTAGTAATCGTTGTCGCCGCCGTCGATCCAGCGGTTGAAGCGCGAGCCTTGCTTGAACGAGGCGTCGCACTCGCGGAAGAAATCGGACTCCGACACGCCGATGCGGTGCAGGGTGTCGCGCATGCTGGGCCAGGTGCCTTCGCCGACGCCGATGGCCGGCACGTCGGGCGACTCGATCAGGGTGACTTGCAGGCCGCCGGCCGCGCGATGCTCGGCAGCGATCAGGCCGGCAGTCATCCAGCCGGCAGAACCGCCGCCTACGATCACGATACGTCTCAGCATGTTGGGCCTTATTACGTAATGGGTTACACAAAGTTTAACCGAAAAAAGGCCGCTGACGAAGCAGCGGCCTTTGCGGGGTGGTGCGAGTGGTACGGCTACAACGCTTAGAACTTGTAGCGCAGGCCCACCATGTAACGCGGACCGTTCTGCGTCACCGATTCCAGCTGCTGCTTGGTACGGCTGTGCACGCGGGTGATCTCGTTGGTCACGTTGATGCCTTCCAGTTGCAGGCTCAGCTTGTCGTTGAAGGCGTAGGTGACGCTGATGTCGACCTGGCCGTACGGTTCCACGTACTGCGGGTTAGGACCCGAGCCGTCGAAGGTCGACGACAGGAACTCGCCGCGCCAGTTGTAGGCCAGGCGGCCGGTCCACTTCTTGTCCTCGTAGATACCGATCACGTTGTACGAGTTCGACAGGCCGACCAGCGCGAACTGCTCGCCCACCTTGTTGTTGTCGTAGCGCAGGCCCGAGTGCACATAGGTGTAGTTGGTCGACAAGCCGAAGCCGCTGTCGCCGAACATGTGCTGCAGGTTGATCTCGGCGCCGTTCAGGTTGGCCTTCTTCTGGTTGGAGAAGGAGGTGATCTGGAACTGTGCGACCGGATCGCTTGGCTGGCCAATGATGGTGCCGGTGGCGTTGCCCAGCGCATCGTCGGCGCCACGGGTCACGCCTGGGGCGGTCGGGTGGTTGCGGAAGATGTAGTTACGAATACAGGTGGTGTCGGTATTGGCGCAGCCCTTGCCCAGCGCTTCGTTCCACAGCGCGCCGCCCACTGGCGTGTGCAGGTTGAACGGGGTGGCGATGATGCGCGACTGGCCGGCGTAGTTCTCGAGGTTTTTCTTGAACACGCCCAGCGAGACGAAGTTCTGCTTGCCGTAGTACCACTCGTAGGACAGGTCGAGGTTTTTCGACTTGACCGGTTTCAGCGACGGGTTGCCCTGCGAGCCGGTGCCGCCGTCGGTACGTACCAGCGAGTTCAGCGTGGTGCCGCCCTGGATCTGGTCGTAGCGTGGACGGCCGATGGTCTCGCCGTAGCTGAAGCGCAGCTTCTGTTCCGGCGTCAGTTCGATGTCGGAGTCAAAGCTCGGCAGCACGTTGTTGTACTTGCCGGTCAGGGTGGTGAAGGTCGGGTCGCCAAAGGTGATCGGGAACTCGTTCTGCGACACCCACTTGATGTCGACGGCGGCCGGCACCAGCGCGGTCGAGATGACGTCGGTCTTCTCGTAGCGCACGCCGACGGCGGTATGGATCGGCAATGCGGTATCCCAGTCGGTATTGAACTGCAGGTACAGCGACTTGGATTTTTCCGAGGTGCGGGCGTCGTTGTCGAAGTAGGTCTTCGGCAGGTAAAGCTCAGGCTTGCCGGACGCGGTGGCCGCCAGCTGGCGCACCTGGGCGAAGTTGAAGGTGTAGAACTGGTTGAACAGGTTCGGGCTGCCGCTGCCGTCGATCTGGTCGAAGTACTGGCGCACGCTTTGCTGGTGCCAGACGCTGCTTGGGTAGTCGCTTGGCTTGGTGGCGCCGCCCCAGGTGTCGCGCTGCTGGTTGGAGAAGGCCGAGCGGTTGTCCGACTTGGTGTAGTTGAGGCCGAACTTCAGCTCGGATGCTTCGAGCACCTTCCATGCACCCTTGACCTGGGTCTGGTCGATCTCGCCGCGCATGTAGGAATTGGTGAACACCGAGCCGGTCACTTGTTGGCCGGCTTTGACGAAGTCGGCGCCCTCGATGCTCAGCACCGGGAAGTCCTTGCTGAAGTCGGCCGTCGTGGTGCCGCGGCTGAAGCTGGCGGTGCCCAGCGTGTTGCTCGAGCCGAACGGGCTGTCGGCGCCCGAGGTGGCGGTCGAGTGGTGGGTGTCGAGTTCAAAGCGCAGCTCGCTCGACGGTTTCCACACGGCGTTGAAGCCCAGCGATTTGTTTTGCGTCTTGGTGGCGAAGTCGGCCGCGCCCATCGCGATGTCGGAGGTGCCGGCGCCATCTTTCAGCGGGATGATTTCTTTGTAGATCAGCGGGCTCGATGGCGAACCGGCGGTCCACGAGCTGCTCGACGGGCCGAAGTTGAACCAGGCCGACAGGTCGTTGCGCTTGGTCTGGATCTTGTTTTCCGAGAAGGTGTAGTCGAGCGTGGTGACCAGGGTGCTGACCGGCTTGTACTGCAGGGTCAGCTGGGCGTTGGTACGCTGGCGTTTGACGCCGTTGAAGTTGTAGTTCAGGTTTTGCGGCACCGAGTACAGCTGGCTGCCGGTCGGGCGGTTGGTGATCACGCAAGTCGGGCAGGAGTCGCTCGGACCCTGCGGGATGGTGCCCCAGTTGTTTTCATCGCCACGGAACGGGCCTTTCCAGCCGTTGGACACAGCGGCGGTGTTGTAGCCCAGGTTGCGTTCCTGGTAGCTGCCGGTCAGCGCCACGCCGAAGGTGTTGTCGGCGAAGGTGTTGGAGTAGATGCCCGACACTTCCGGCGTGGTCGAGTTGCTGGCCTTGACGTCGCCCGGCAGGTTGCCGTTGGTGGTGTCGTGCACGGCTTTGGCGCCAATGCTGGCGTGCATGCCCGGACGCTCGAACGGACGCGCGGTCATCACGTTCAGGGTGGCGCCGATACCGCCGGTCGGCGATTCGGCGCGGCTGGTCTTGTAGACCTGGATTTGCGAGATGGCTTCCGACGCCAGGTTGGCGAAGTCGAACGCGCGGCCGTTCAGGTCGCCCAGGTTCGAGGTCGGCATCTGGCGGCCGTTCAGCAGCACCATGTTGAAGTCGGGGCCGACGCCGCGCACGGTGATCTTGGAACCTTCGCCGATCGAACGGTCGATCGAGACGCCGGAAATGCGCTGCAGCGACTCGGCCAGGTTGGTGTCGGGGAATTTGCCGATGTCTTCCGCCACAATGCCGTCGACGATACCGTCGGAATTGCGCTTCAGGTTCAGCGACGATTGCAGCGATGCGCGCAGGCCGGTAACGACCACGCTCTGGGTTTCTGGTTCTGCGGCTTTCGCCGGTACTTCCTGCGCGTGGGCTGCCGCGCAGGCGCTGGCGACTGCCAGGCTCATTAATGTCTGTCGTGCCTTAGGATAATGCATGTTATCTCCTGTGTTTTTATCAACAACTACGGCTGCTCTACTGCTTGGAAAGCTTTCCAATAACGTGGCAAATATAGCATTCATCAAAAATCAAAGTCAATTCGCAGCGCAGCAGTTGGGCCGTAAACCTGCCCAAGTGAGGCAAATTGGCAACGTTTCCAATCGTTGACATCAATGAGGGTGGATGCGATTATCTGGGAACGTTTCCACGAGAGGGACCCCGGATGACATTACGCACCTGCTTGACCCTGGCGGCGTTGCTGCTGGCGCCCTGTGCGGGCGCCGCTGATACCGCTTTTGTCTGGCCGCACGGCGCGCGCGCGGCGGTCAGCCTGGCCTATGACGACGCGCTCGATTCGCAGCTCGACTACGCCATTCCCACCCTCGACAAATACGGCCTGAAGGGCAGCTTCTACTTGCAGCTGTCGAATCCGGCGGTGGCGCAGCGCATGGCCGACTGGCGGCGCGCGGCAGCCAGTGGCCATGAACTGGGCAACCACAGCCTGTTCCACCAGTGCTCGCGCAAGGCGCCGGGCCACGACTGGGTGCAGCCGCAGCGCGACCTCGACACCACCACGGCGGCGCAGATGCAGGATCAGGTCCGGCTGGGGAATACCATGTTGCACGCCATCGACGGCCGGCGCGAGCGCACTTACACCGTGCCATGCGGTGATGTGCTGGCGGCCGGCGTTGATTACCTGCCGGGCTTGCGCGACGCCTTTGTCGGCATCAAGGTGAGCGGGGCGGCGGTGACACCATCGATGACGGCGCTCGATCGCTACGCGGTGGGCGTGGCGGCGCCGGAAGGGCTGAGCGGGGCGCAACTGATCGCGCTGGTGCAGCAGGCGGCCGCACAGGGCACGATGGTCAACTTCACCTTCCACGGCGTCGGCGGCGACTACCTGACCACCAGCGCGCAGGCGCATGAAGAGCTGGTACGTTATCTGGCGGACAACCGTCGGTTATACTGGACCGATACTTTTCTCAACATCATGACTTACGTGAAAAAACAACGTGGCGACCATTAAAGACGTGGCCCGGCTGGCGGGCGTGGGACTGGGCACGGCATCGCGCGTGGTGAGCGGCAAGGGCTCGGTATCGCCGGCCACGCTGGCCAAGGTGCGGGCCGCCATCGACGAGCTGGGCTTCCGGCCCTCGCATGCGGCGCGCACGCTGTTGTCGGGCAACAGCAAGATGATCGGCGTGTACATCCCGGTGCTGAGCGGCACCTTCTACACGCCCATCCTGCAAATCATCGACACCGAATTGCGCGCGGCCGGGCTGCACATGGTGGTGGCCTTCGGCGCCGGCCTGGGCGGAGCGCGCCAGCAGGCGATCGAGGGCATGGCCTTCCTGGTCGAGCGCGGTTGCGACGGGCTGATCCTGATGACCAATGTGCTGCAGGAGGAGGACATCACGGCGCTGGGGCCGCGCCCCAAGCCGATGGTGGTGCTCAACCATTCCTTCGACAGCATCGCCGGGCACTGCTTCACGGTCGACCACACGCTGGGCGGCAAGATCGCGGCGCGCACCTTGCTCGATCATGGCCACCGCGAGATCGCGCTGGTGTCCGGTCCGGCCAGCCTGCCCGACAACGTGGTGCGGGTGGACGCCTTCAAGCGCGAGCTGGCCACGGCCGGCATCGACACCGGCGCCATGTGGATGGTGGAAAAAGACTTCTCGCCGGCCGGCGGCTGGTCGGCGGCCAAGGAGCTGGTGGAATCGGGGCGGCGCTGCAGTGCCATGTTTTGCGCCAACGATGAGATGGCGGCCGGGGCGCTGTCCTATTTCCAGGAGGCCGGCATCCGCGTGCCGCACGAGATTTCCGTGATCGGCTACGACGACACGCCAAGCGCGGAGTTCTCGGCGCCGCGCCTGAGCACGGTGCACATGCCGTGGCGCGAGATGACGCAGAACGGCGTCAGCGACCTGCTGAACCGCTGCTACGACCTGCAGCGGCCGGTGACCCGCGACTACCCGGTCACGATGACCTTGCGCGCCTCGCTGGCCCGCGCCGGCGCTGCGCCGTCTTAAGGTCGTAGCTGGCTTGCAGGTTGAGCCAGAACTGCGCGTCGCCGCCGTAGCGCCGGGTAATCCGCTGTGCTACCTCGGCGGAGAGCGGGCATTTTTCCTTGACGATATCGATGATGAGCGCGGCCGGCAAATCCAGCAGGTTTGCCAGTGCAGCTGGCGTCAGCTTCAGCGGTTTCAGGAAGTCTTCGCGCAGGATTTCTCCCGGATGGATCGGGCGCATTTTGTTCTCAATCATTACGACCTCCGTTGCTAGCTGTGGTAGTCAACGACTTCGACGTCTGCCGGACCTGCAGCAGTCCAGGTGAAGCAGATTCTGTAGCGTTTGTTGATTCGGATGCTGTGCTGCCCCTTGCGATTACCGCCCAAGGATTCTAGATGATTGCCCCAAGGTACGCGCAGTGAATCCAGCGTTGTCGCATTGTCGAGCTGCTGCAACTTACGTTCGATAGCGGCTTGTATCTGGGCGAACCGTGCCACACGGACTTTGCTGAACACAGCTTGCGTGTCTTTGCATTTAAAGGACTGTATCGGCATTATCGTTCATCGCTGGCGGCAGGGATATACCGCCAGCGCAATGAACGTGTCTCAGCTTGAGACTGAGGCAGCGCAAGCGTGGTGCTTACTGCAGCGCTTCGGCCACGCCTGGCGCGAATTCGGCGCCGTGCTTGACCTGGGCGGTGGAGGCTTTCAGCGCGCCGCCGATGCCTTCGGCGCGCCCGCCCAGGCATTTGGCCAGGAAGTTCTCGGTCACGGCGTTGAAGGCGATGTTGTTGACCGGCCGCGCAAAGCCGTGGCCTTCATCCGGGAACACCACGTAGGTCACCGGGATGTTCTTGGCCGCCATCGCATCGACAATCTGCTCCGACTCGCGCACGCGGCCGCTGCGCTTGTCGATCTTGCCGTCGGTGATGCGGAAGTAGCTGGTGCCGCCGTCGCTGCGTGTTTTTCGGCGATACGCAGCTTGAGCTGGTCGTCGGCCAGGTAGCCGCCGTAGCGGTCGTTCTGCTGCACCAGCGTCAGCTTGCCGGTGGCCAGTTCCAGGCTGTAGACATCGTGCCAGCGCGGGTCGCGGTTGTTGATGCCGACCAGGATGCGGTCCTTGATCTTGCTGCTGATGTGCAGCACCGAGGCGCGGGTTTTTTCAAACGGGGTGTAGTTGGTCTGCTTGCCGCTGGCGACATCGACGCCGTACAGCAGGAAGTTTTCATCGCCGCCCTTGTCCTGGATGAACAGCACATGTTTGGAATCCGGAGACCAGAAGCTGGTGCGCAGCGGGCGGGTTTTTTCCTCGGTCAGCGGGCGCGCCTTGGACAGGTCACCGGCCGGCGCCACCCAAACGTTGAGTACGCCGTCGCGCGGGGCGATCCACGACAGCCACTTGCCATCCGGGCTGAGTTTGCCGCCAGTCTTGCTGGGGTTGCCGAAGATCTTGGCGCGCTCGATCAGCGGCACGTCGGCGGCAGGAGACTGGGCGTAGACAGGCAGGACACTGGCCAGCAGCAGGGCAGGAGGGCATAGCGGATCATGTTGACCTCATGGTGGTGGAAAGGAAGCCTGAGGATAGCAAAAATGCATCGCACCGGGTGCATGCGGCGACGCATTGCAGGATGACGGGACAGGCTGCTCATTCTTGCCTTGTGGCAACCTCTTGCGGTATTGTATGGAATCTATTTTTACCGGAGCCCGCCATGACCGACGCCAAACTGGAGATTCCTGAACCGATCGCTGCCGCCCTCGGCGACTGGGTGCGGCAGATGGCGGACGAGGCCAGCGCCGGCCCGCGCGCGGCCCAGGCCCGCAGCGAGGAAGCATTGCAGGCGGTGCGCGAGGAACTCGGCAGCGTCACTGCCGCGCGCGACCAGGCGCAGGCGCTGGCCGCCGAGCGCAACGAGGAGATCGAACAGCTGATGGCCGAGCTGCGCAACGCCCGCACCATCGCCACCGACGCCCTGGTCGGCAAGGCCAAGGACCAGCTGGCCATCGAGGGCAAGGACGCCCAGCTGGCCGACCTGCGGGCCCAGATCGAGCGCAGCGTCGCCGCCAGCGCCGCCCTGTCCGACGCCCGCCTGGCGGCCGAGATGGAATTGGTCGGCGCCGTTACTGCGCGCGACAACTACGCCGCCGAAATCAAGGAACTGCGGGCCCGCCTGGCCACCCGCCTGGCCGCCTGAGAAAGTTTGTCGCCGCCGGCGGCGGATGCGGGTAGAGTAGCCCCATGCTCCGCTTCCTGCTTTCCCTGTCACTGATCCTCGCCTGCGATGCCCATGCGTTGACGCTGCGCCTGTGCACGCTCGACCAGCCGTTTCCCCCGCACACCATGCCCGACGGCAGCGGCGCGGCGCAAGTGTTGCTGCGGCAGGCTGCGCGCGAGGAGGGCGTCACCATCGACAACCGTGTTGCGCCGCGCCTGCGCTGCCTCGCCCAGCTCAAGTCCGGCGAGGTGGATGGCGTGATGGCGGCCTTCCTGCCCGAGCGCATCGCGTACGGCGTATTCCCGATGGCCGGCGCGGCGGCCGACGAGACGCGCGCGCTGAGCGTGGTGCGTTTCGTGGTCTACCGGCAGAAGGGCGGTGCGGTGCAATGGGATGGCAGCGGCTTCGCCGGCCTCGATGCGCGCCCGGTCGGCATCCAGGTGGGGCTGGCGGTGGCACAGCGCTTGCGCCAGACCGGCGTCACGGTGGACGAGGGCGCCAAGAGCATCGCCCAGAACCTGGAAAAACTGGTGCGCGGCCGTCTGCAGGCGGTGGTGGCGCTGGAGGGCGAATCGCAGCCGCTGGTCGAGCGCCTGAGCGACCGCATCGAAGTCCTGCCCAAGCCGTTTGACGCCACCCCGATCTATCTGCAAGTCCACCCGGCTTACTATGCCGCGCACCGCGAGGCGGTCGAAAAACTGTGGAATGCGGTGCGCCGCGCGCGCAAGCGTTAGGCGGCAATGTGGCATCCGGGCCACAAAAATTTCTCCTTAGAATTCATTAAATCATAAGACAAATTGCCCTTTGCGAATTTCTATTGGGACCATACAAGTGTGCTATCGAACCAGTAATACCTGATATAAAAATGAAATGTCTTTTTTGAACGTGGAAACCATTCCCGCTGCTAGCATGAAATGACTGCACAACCAAAACAGGGGAGATGGAAACATGAAAACGTTCGTACGAAAGAGTCTGCAAGCAGCAGTCCTGGCCACCACCATGCTGGGCGCATCGGCCTTTGCGGCAGCGCCGGTAGCGCCGCCGGATTGCAGCCTCACCAGTGACCTGACCAGCATCACCACCGAAATCAGCTGCGCCGGCTTCGACGTGGGCAACCTGGTGAACGCCGGCCACGCCTTGGCGGCGTCCACCCTGCTGGCGTCGATCGGTGTGTCGTCGAGCGGAGTGCCGCTGGTCCCCGACGGTTCGGTGTCGGGCCAGACCATGACCTTCACCCAGGCGCTGTATGGCCTCACCGTGATCGGGATCCACGTCGGCGGTGGCTCCGAGCATGACGGCCACTTCAAGGAAAGCACGGCGTTCTATGTGTTCGATGCCGGCACCACCGGCATCCACAGCGTGACCACCCGCTTCGATACGCTGTCGACTGCCGGCCTGTACAGCACGATGACCGCACCTGTTCCTGAGCCAGCCACTTACGGCATGCTGCTGGCCGGTCTGGGGCTGATGGGGATAGTGGCGCGCCGCCGCCGTTCCTGATCTTGCCCTGCGCATCAAGCACCCCGCCAGCGGCGGGGTGTTTTTTTTACTGCTCGGCGATCTTGCGCACCCGGCCGGCGCCGGGGTCGCCAATGTACAGCTTGCCTGTCGCGTCGAGCGCAATGCCGTGCGGTGTGGTGAAGGTCGCCACGCTGCCGAGGCCGTCGACGCTGCCGGGTGCCGCGTACTGGCCGGCGATGGTGGCGACGTAGCCCGACGGCGAAATCGAGCGCACCTTGCCGCCCAGCTCGGCCACGTACAGATTGCCGTCGCCATCGACCGTGATGCCGCTCGGCTGCTTCAGGCTGGCTTGCGTGCCCTGGCCGTCGCCGGCGTCGACGCCGTTGTCGTGGCCGGCCAGCGTGGACACCGTGCCGTCCGTGCCCAGCTTGCGCACCAGGTGGTTCAGGGTATCGGCGATCAGCACGTTGCCGGCCTTGTCCACCGCCACGCCGTAGGGATTGTTGAAGCTGGCCTGCAGGGCCGCGCCATCGGCCGCGCCGCGCGCGCCGCTGCCGGCGATGGTGCTGACCACGCCGGCCGGGGTGATCTTGCGGATGCGCAGGTTGAGCGTGTCGGCCACGTACAGGTTGCCCGCGCTGTCGACCGTGATGCCGAGCGGCGTGTTGAAGCGCGCTTGCGCGCCGGGGCCGTCGGCGTAGCCGATCTCGGCGGCGCCGGCCACGGTGCTGACCACGCCCTCCTTGGTAATTTTGCGCACCATGTGGTTGCCGACCACGTAGAAATTGCCGTCCTTGTCGCGCGTGATATCGTCGGCGTAGCCGAAGGCCAGTTCCGCCTCGGTGGCGGCCTGGCCGGGCGTGGCGCCGACGAAGGTGCTGACCACGCCGGCCGGCGTGATCTTGGCGATGCGGTTGTTCTTGCGGTCGGCCACGAAGACGTTGCCGGCGTCGTCCACCGCCAGTCCCTGCGGTTCGTTGAACACCGCTGCCGTCCCGGGCAGCTTGGTGGGGTTGCCGTTGCCGGCCAGCGTGCCGACCAGTGCCGGGTGGTCGACGCAACTGAGCGCGACGTTGCTGACGTTGGCGCTGCCAATGGCGCCGCTGCCATTGGCCACGGCGCAGCGCTGGGTGAAGCGCGGCGGTTGGCTGCCGATGCGGACATCGTAGCTGGCGCCGGCGGCCAGCGCGGTCGGCAAGGTAAAGCTGGTGGCCGCTGCGGCGATGCTGAGTTTGTCGGCGCCCGAGGCCAGCGTCAGGCCGCCGGTTTTGAGGCCGCTGATGCTGCCGCCGACGGTGTAGGTGGGCGCGGGCGGCTGCGTGCCGCCGCCACCGGCGCTGCTGCCGCCACCGCCGCAGCCCGCCAGCGTCAGCAGCGCCATGTTCAGCGCCAGCCGGCGCAGTGGCATTCCTTTGTGCATGGCTACCTCTTCATTTTATGGAAACATTGTGAAGATAGTATCAGTTTGTCGCGCGGAGAAAATCACCGATTGTCACTGCCTACAGGCGCGGCGCCATGCGCAGGATGGGGCGCGGGCGCGGCATGATGTCGTCGACGCGGGTGGCGCCGGCGCGCTCCACGGTGGCGCCCATGTCGGCCAGGTGCTGCAGCAGATCGGTGGCCAGCTTTTGGCGCCGGATGCTTTGGTAGCTGTAGATGGCGGCCTGCCAGCGCGGCTGGGTAGCGGCCGCGTGCAGCGCGGTGCGTTCGAGGTTGCCCAGCACGGTGAGCAGGCGCTGGCGCTGGTGTTCGCGCCAGCCCTGGCCGCCGCCGTGGGGATGGAATTTCTTGTACAGCATGTCGCCGGCGGTCTCGCCGCTCTGGCTGACCACCGCGATCAGCGGCGCCGGCATGTTGAGGTTGAGGCCGCCCTCGTTGGCTTTCAGCGTCACGTGGGCGATGCGGTTGCGGTAGCCCGGATACGGGAACAGGCTTTCGTCGCGCCAGCGCTGCATGGTGGCGAAGATGTTGCCGAGGAAGGCGAACAGCCCGGCCGGCGTGCTGTCTTCCGGCGCCTGCCACGGCCGCAGGATGCCCTGGCGGTTGGTGGCCGGCAGGAACACGCGGCCGCGCTTGGCCGGCGGCTGGCTGTCGTCGATCGGATGCAGCGGGTGTTCGTCGTTGAGGTTGATGGCGAAGGTCGGGTGGTCGGGCAGCAGTTCGTCGAAGAAGTGCAGCGGCAGGTTGCTGGAGATGCCGCCATCGGAAAACCACACGCGCTTGACCGGCGCCGGCGCGCGGCCTTGCTTCTCGGTGAAATCGAGCGCGTACAAGGGCACGCCCGACAGCAGCAGCGGGAAGCTCAGGCTCATGCGCACCGCCACGATCACCGGCAGCTTGGCGCCCGGTTGCAAACGATGCAGCACGGCGCCGCTGGGCGACAACAGCGGCTGGCCGTTTTCCGGCGCGACGGCCACGCGGTCGAGATAGTCGACCACGTAGGCCGGGAACAGGCGGCGCCATTCGGCCGGGTCGTAATAAAACGCGCCGCTGCCGTCGCGGAACGGCAGGGCGTACGGCTTGTGCTGGGACAGCGCGGTGGTCACCACCTCAAGGTTGATCCGGCGCTGGCTGGCGTCGGGCTGTTCATCCTGCCACTTGCCGGCGGCATGCCACAGGTCGCCGAACACCAGCGGGCGCGTGGGGTCCTGCAGCCCGGCCAGCTGTTTGAGGTAGGCGTCCAGCCAGTCGGTGAGGCCGCTGCGCGGATCATTGCCGCCTTGGCTGGTGAGGCCGTTGCAGATGCCGTAGAAATTGCCGTGCAGGCCGCGCAGCAGGGAACTGAACAGGCGCCATGCGCCGCAAGCACTGCTGGCGCCGGCCGCCACCACGGCCAGGAACAGACTGGCGACGGCCAGCAGCAGCGGGCGCGCGGCGGGCGGCGAGGCTGCCGCCAGCATCAGCGCCAGCGCGGCCAGGAACAGGCGCGCGCCGAGCAGGCCGGATGGCGTGGCCGGCGCGCAGCGCAATAGGCGCAGCAGCAAGGGCAGGCCGGCGGCGGCGGCCCACGCTGCCAGCGGCGCCAGCAGCATGGCCAGCGTGGCGCTGGCGGCGGCATGCCCGTCGCGTCCGGCCAGCAGCTGCATGGCCAGCAGCAAGGGCGCCAGCATGATCAGGAATAGCCAGTGCGGGAAGGCGGCCTGCAACACCGATACGATGCGCTCGCCGCCCGATGTCTGGCCGAGGCAAGCCAGCACCAGCGCGAAATGGCGGCGCAGCGGCGGCGCCGGCTGGAACAGCGACAGCAGGCGGGTGGCGCCGTGCGCCTCCGCGCCCAGTTCGTTGGGCAGTTCCTGCAACTGCTCGAAGGCGGCGGGATTGCTGCCGCTGCTGCGTCCCAGTTCGGCGGCGGCGCAAGCGGCAGCGGCAATCGCGCCGGCCGAGGTGCCGCCGATATTCTTGATGCGGTAATCGCGCGCCAGCCGCGCGGCCAGCCGCGGATACACGATGCCGCTGGTGATGCCGCCTTTCATGATGAGATCGCAGTACGGCTTGTCGCTCATGGCGGCTCGAAAGAGTGGGTGGTGCGTCGTATTATGCCGGAAGCACGCCCTGGAATTGCTTGAACACCTGTCCCGTATCATATTGTTTTTTCACCTGCGCCAGCCGTGCATAGTTGGCGCCGTAGTACGCCGCCTGCCAGCCGCTGAGCAGCGGGTCGAGGTAGTTGACGTAAGCGCCGCCCATGTGGTCGAAGATGTAGGAGCCCGAAAGGCCGGCCGCCTGCGCTGTCTTCACCGCCTGGCTCAGGCTGCACTCGTTGAGGATGTAGCCGGCGCACATGCCCCAGGCGGCGTCGCGGTATGACAGCTGGGCGAGGGCGGCGTTGGTCAGCCCGGTGGCGGCGAGGAAGTCGTTCCAGTATGGCTGCACGACGCTGGCCGGGCCGAGGCAGTAGGCCGACAGCGAACACGCCACCGCCGCTGCGCAAGGCCCAGAACAAGTCTGGCTCGTGGCTGGCGTCGCAGCTGAGCAGGCGGCCATCGGCGGTGAGCACTTCGGCGGCCAGCAGGTTGTCGCAGGTCAGGCCGTACTGGCGGTCGAGGATGCCGATGCCGCCGCCCAGCGTGATGCCGGCAATGCCCACCGTCAGGCAGGTGCCGGAGGGGATACAGACGCCGTGGCCGATCAGGGTGTCGTAGACCTCGGCCAGGCGCGCGCCGGCGCCGATTTTGGCGCTGCCGTCGGCGTTCACCTGGATGGCGTTCATGTTGGTGACATTCAGCACCACGCCGGTGGTGGTCGAGGTGCCGGCCCAGCTATGGCCGCCGCAGCGCGGCGTCACCGCCAGCTTGTTGTTGCGCACAAAGGCCAGGCTGTTGCGGATGTCTTCCACCGAGCTGCACTTGACGATGGCGGCCGGCTTGATGCTGTCGAAGTGCTGCATATTGGCCAGCAGGCTGGCGCCGGCGTCGCGCCCGGTGTGCTGCCGCCGCTGCCGCAGCCCGCCAGCAAGGCGGTGGTTGACATGCCGGTCACCTCGAGAAAACGCCTGCGATCCATAGCCCCTCCCATAAATTGGTCTGATTATAGGAGTACCAGATTTTAAATTGGTATTGCTGTGGTATTTTTTCTACAACTTGCCGAGTGCCTGCATCACGTCGTGCAGCAGGTCGTCGGCATCTTCCAGGCCCACGTGCAGACGGACCAGCCAGCCTTGCTGCGGCGCGCGCAGCGGCGACACTGCGACCAGGCTGTGCACCGCGCCCCAGCTATTGCCGAGCCGGAAGTAGCGCAGCGCCGCGACGAATTGTTCGACGGCGGCCAGCTCGCGCTCACGCAGCGCGAACGACAGCAGCCCGCTGCCCAGCTTGAAGTCGCGTCGCCACAGGGCGTGGCCGGCATCGGACGGCAGCGGCGGATAGTGCAGGCTGGCCAAGGCCGGGTGGCCTTCCAGCGCCTGCGCCAGCTTGAGCGCCGAGGCGTAGTGGCGTTCCAGCCGCAGCGCCAGCGTCGGCAGGCCGCGTAGCGCCAGGAAGCATTCGTCGGCGGCGACGTAGTAGCCAAGCAGTTCGCCGGTGTCGCGCAGTTGGCGGTAGCGTTCGGGATCGCGCGTGGCGACTGAGCCCATCAGCAGATCCGAGTGGCCGCCCACGTATTTGGTCAGGGCCTGGATCGAATAATCGACGCCGTGATCCAGCGGCCGGAAGCCGAGCGGCGTGGCCCAGGTGTTGTCCATCGCCACCAGTGCGCCTTGGGCGTGCGCGGCCGAGACGATGGCCGGTACGTCCTGCATCTCCAGCGAGTTGGAAGCCGGGCTCTCCACCCACACCAGCCGCGTGCGCTCTTCGAAATGCCGCGCGATATCGGCGCCGGCCTGGTTCGGGTAGGTCGAGCAGCGCACGCCCCATTTGCCGAACAGCGCGCGCGTCACATCCACGGTCGGGCCGTAGACTGCTTCCGGCAGCAGCACATGGTCGCCGGCCGACAGTACGCAGGCGCTGACCAGCGTGATTGCGGCCAGCCCGCTCGGCACCAGCACGGCGTGGCCGCCGCCTTCGAGCTGGGCCAGTTTTTCCATCAGCGCGTAGTGGGTGGGCGTGCCGTTCTGGCCGTAGCTGTAGCCGACGCCGGCCTGTGCCTGGCGCGACAGGAACGAGGCCACGTCCGGGAACAGGATGGTCGAGGCATGGAACACGCCCTGTGACAGCGAGGCAAAGCCGGGCGGGATGTGCTCGGGCGGCTGCAGCAGTTCGGTGGCGATGTCGGGCATGGCTTACTCCGCGCCGAAATGGATGGCGGCGCTGTCGATCAGCTGGATGCCGCCGAAACCGCGCCAGGTGGCGGCGTGGTGTTCGATGATGCGCGCGGCGTCGAGGTGGGCGCGGTCACGCGTGGTGTGGGCGTCGGCCGCCACCGTCACCGCCAGGCCGCTGCTGGCCGCGTGGCGCACATTGGTGTCGATGCAGAACTCGGTGGCATAGCCGCAGATCACCACGCGCTGAATGCCTTGCTGTTGCAGGTGCGCTTGCAGGCCGGTGCCGAAAAACGCATCGCACTGCGACTTGGTGCTGATGAAGTCGCCGGGCTGCGGGGCGATCGCCGCCGGGAATTGCCAGCTGTCCGTGCCGCGCTCCCATTCGCAGCCGGCCTCCTCGTGCTGGACGTAGATGACCGGGGTGCCGGCGGCGCGGGCGGCGGCGATCAGCGCGGCGATGCGCGCCAGCACTTGCTGGGCCTGGTGCGCTGCCGGTGCGATGAAGACGGCGTTTTGAAAATCGATGACGATCAGGGCGGTTTGCATGCTTACTCCTTGGTGGTGGGCTGCCATTCCCAGTTGCGCTGCATGGCGGCGCAGGCAGCGTCGGCGTCGGCGCGTTGCAGCGCCGCGATGATCTGGTCGTGGTCGGCTACCGATTGCAGCGCCAACGGCTGGTTGCCGAAGAACGCCAGTTCGATGCGCTGGATGCGCGGACGCAGGCTGCGCAGCAGCCGGGCGATTTCGTGGTTGCCGCTGCGTTCGACCAGCAGGGCGTGAAAGTCGGTGTCGTGGCCGGTCGCGGCCGGGCTGTCGCCGCGCGCGATCGCCTGCGCCATCGCCTGGTTGATGGCGGCCAGGCGGTCGAAGTCGGCGGGCGACAGCTGCGGCTGGGCCAGTCGAACGGCGGCCGCTTCCAGCGCGGCCACCACCGGGTACAGCTGCAGCACTTCGTCCAGCTCGGCCGGCGCCACCTTGGTCCACTTGTGGAAGCTGGTGATCACCAAGCCTTCGTCCTCCAGCTGGCGCAGGGCTTCGCGCACCGGCGTGCGCGACACGCCGAGGCGTTCGGCCAGGTCATGGTCGCGCAGGATTTCGTTGGGGGCGAGGGTGAGGTCGACGATCCACTGTTTCAGCGAACGGTAGACCTCCTCGCGGGCCAGCGGGCGGGGAATGGCGGGAGCGGTGTCGGGAATCGGCATGGCGGCTGCTTTGTTATCTGTAGTGTGTAGTATATTACAGATTTTGGCCCGGCGCGTCCGGGCTGTCCGCCGGCCGCTCAGGCGGCCTTCAGTTCGCCGTACAGCGCGAGGTATTCCTGGCTCAGCTTGTGGTTGCGGTCGAGGTGGATCATCGGCAGGTTGCGCTCGTGCGATTCGCGGATGCGGATCGAGCTCGACAGTTTGTTGTCGAACACCGGCAGGCCCTCTTCCTTGAGCTGGTCGACCATGCGTTGCGGCAGCAGCGCGCGCGGCTGGAACTGGTTGACCACGATGCCTTCGATGTGCAGGTCGGCATTGTGGTCGGCCTTGATTTCCTTGATGTTGTTCATCAGCGTGTACAAGGCCTGGCGCGAGAAATCGTCGCAGTCGAACGGAATCAGGCAGCTGTCGGCGGCGATCAGGGCGGACTGGCTGAAGAAGTTGTAGGCGGGCGGGGTGTCGAGATAGATCTCGTCGTATTCCTTGCCCAGCTCGCGCAGCAGGTCGCGCAGCTTGTAGATCTTGTTGCGCGATTCCAGCTTGGATTGCAGGTCGCCCAGCTCGGGGTGGGCCACGATCACCGACAGGTTTTCAAACGGCGTCGGATGGACGTAGTGGCTGGGCGCCTGGGCGAACATGCTGAAGCTGAGTACCTGCTCGAAGTAGGCGCCCAGCGTCGGCGTGGTGTCGTGCACGGTTGCGCCCAGTAGGTAGCGGCTGGAATTGCACTGCGGGTCGATGTCGATCAACAGCGTGCGCTTGCCCTGGCTGGCCGCAATGGCTGCCAGGTTGACCGCAATGCTCGATTTACCCACGCCGCCTTTTTGATTGAAGATCACCCGTTTCATAGTCAGCCCATGTAATGATGACAATATGATCATTCTAGAGCAAAAGGCGGCTGTGCTGTTGGACTTTGCTGCTATGCAGCGAGAACGGCCTCCAGTTTGTCGAACGAGCCGGTCCAGCCGCCCATCATGCTGGCGCGGTGGTCGAGGAACACGGCCAGCTCTTCCGCCGTGGCATGGCCGGCCACCGACCAGCTCACCGTGACGCGGGTGCGGGTTGGCGTTTCAGCGTGGAAGGTGACGATGGTGCGCATGGTTTCCGGCCACAGCGGCGCCATCGGGTGGCGGCTGATGTTCTCGTGTTCGTCGCAGAATTGCTGGGTGTAGACCAGCAGGTCGGCGCGGCGGATCTGCTCGTAGTGGGCGCGGCCGTACATGGTGAACTGCTCGTTGCCCATGCGGTACAGCGAACGGCCGCCGGTGCGGATGTCGGCGTGCAGGAAGTGCATCTCCAGGCCGGTCGGCGGCAGCCAGCGCGCCAGGTGCTCGGGCTGGGTCCACATATCGAACACCACCTCCTGCGGCGCCTCGAAACTGCGGTTGATGACGAACTTGTCCTCGTCGGCCAGGCGCTTGCCCAGGTATTCGGCCAGGCGGTCCCAGGTGGAGTCGCCGTTGGCGTGCTTGATGAAGGTGCGGGTCTGGGCGGCGGTTTCGGCGTCCTTCACCGTCATGGTCATGTCCATGCGGGTCTGGCCGTCGAGCTGGTCGAACAGCACGGTGACGCGGAACAGCGGCGGCTGGGTGTCGTTGCCGCCGTGGTCGTAGACCAGCTTGCGCAGCGGTTCGACTTCAAGGTACTTGGTGTTGTTGGGCCAGTCGGTGCCGTCCGGGCCGTGCATGGTGTAGCGCCAGTGGCCGCCGACGCGCAAATCCTTGCTATGGGTGGTGATGCTGAAGCCGCGCGGGCCCCACCATTGCGCCACTTGGGCGGGGTCGGTCCACGCATCCCACACCGCCTGCACGGGGGCGTCGTAGAGGCGGACGATACGGATTTCGTTGGGGGCGTTGAACTCAGACATTTTCATCTCCTGTTGGCGGTTTTTTGGCGGTGACTGTTTTCAGATAGGCATCGAGGCGGTCGAAACTTTCTTCCCAGTAGACGCGGTATTGCTCCATCCAGTTGGCGGCGTCCTTGAGACCGTCGCCGTTGAGCTTGCAGGAGCGCCACTGCGCGTTGCGGGTCTTGGTGATCAGGCCGGCTTTTTCCAGCACTTGCAGATGCTTGGTGACGGCGGGCAGGCTCATCTCCCCCAGGAAGGGCTGGGCCAGGTCGGAAACATTGGCCTCGCCGCTCGACAGCCGCGCCAGCATGGCGCGGCGGGTGGGGTCGGCAAGGGCGGAAAAAGTCCGGCTCAGTTGGTCCTGCATTTCATTTTACCAATCGATTAATTAACCTATTGGTTTAATATAGGGCGAAGAATTGCCCGCGTCAAGCGAAACCGCTTGGCGGGCATTCTTTTGATGTTTAGTAGCTCAACGTGACCAGCGACACCGCCTGGCGCGGCAGTTGCAGTTGGACGGTGGTCTTGCCCCCGGGCGTCTTCAGCGTGCTGGTGGCGCCCAGTTGAGCCAGCTCGCTGGCCTGCTGCAGCTGCGCCGCCTGCGCGGCGGTTGGGCTGGCCGGCGAACCCATGCGCAGCCAGGCGCTGTAGGAATTGCTGTGCTCCTGGTCGATGCGGAAGTGGCGCAGCTTCACCTGTTTGGCGGGGATGCCGGCAATCTGCAGTTCCACCGGCGCGCCACTGTCGATGAGGTCATCGTCGTGGTAATTCCACACCATGACGGCGATGCTGTGGCCGTCCCTGGTGGCCAGCGCGTTGATGTCGGTGCGCGCGCCGCGTACGCCTTCGGCCTGGATGCGGGCCGCGTCGTAGGTCTGATCGCCGCCCACCGTTACGCGCTCGCCGCGCATCATGCCCAACATGCGGAACACGTTCAGCACCGGTTTGTTGACGCCGTTGGTGGCCAGGTCGCGGAAGCCGGCATACCAGGGCTGGTCTTCAAATTCGAACGACCAGTTCACCGCGCCGATCAGGTTGACCCCGCGCCTGGCGGCCAGGTCGTATTCGCGGGCGATCGAGGCCGCCGTGTAGCTCGCGTATAAGGTGCCGTTGCGGTAGGCGTTTTCCGGGTTGGTGCGCATGCCGCAGGCGGCGCAGCCTTCCGGATCGGATTCGCCGATGATCACCGGGATGCCCTTGAGTTCCGGGTATTTTTGCACCAGCGCGAAGCCATCGTCGAGGCGCTTGAAGTGCGTGCCCATGCCCATGCGCACCACGCCGTTGACCACTGTGGGCGCGCCCTTGGCGTGGAAGGCCACGAAGTCCAGCGGCGAGCCGGTCTTGCCGGTGGCGAAATTCTTGCCGTGCAGGGCGTGTTGCAGGAAGTCGTCCATGAAGCGGCCGGCGCCCGCCGTGTGCGGGCCGCCCATGCGCGCGGTCGGCAGCGCGCGCTTGACGGCGTCGGCCGCGTAGTCGTACATCTTGAAGTATTCGAGCTTGGTGTCGGGCGCGATCAGGTAGTGGCCGTCCGGCTCGTTCCATACTTCCCAGTACCAGCTTTCCACTTCCTGCTGGCCGTAGCGCTCGACGCTGTGGCGCACCCATTGGTAGATCAGCTCGGCCCATTTGTCGTAATCGTTGGGTGGCGTGGCCCAGCCGGTCATGATTTCCTGGTAGGGCGTGCCTGGCTGCCAGTGGTGCTGGTAGGGCTCCGGACGCTGCGACAGCGCCTGCGGCATGAAACCGATCTGCGCCAGCGGCTTCATCTTGCGCTGCACGTAGGTGTCGAAGATCTGGTCGACGATCGCCCAGTTGTAGACCGGCTTGCCGTTCTTGTCCTCGCTGTACATGCCGGTGGAGCCCCATTTGAGGGCGTAGCTGCCGTCGCCGGAGGTCATCAGATTGTGCGCGCGCACGTACACCGGCACCGGACTCAGGGCCGCGATGTCGGTCAGCAGCTTCTTGCCGTTGGGCGCCGTCGTGTAATTGGGTTCGTCGTAGCCGAACCAGGCCCAGATGGGCGTCATCGGCCCCCGGACCTGATTGGCGTCGATAGTCAGCTTGACGGGGGCGGGGGAGGCGGCAAGGCACAGCTGCGCGCTGGCCGCCAGGCACAGCGAGGTGAGGAGTCTCTTCATTTTTATAGTGTCGTGGTGTGGAAAGTGGTCACCGCGACATTAGGCCGTTCCGGGATGGCGGTCTAATGAAATCTCGGGCGGGAGACATGCTGAATTGGATATCAGCGGATGGCAAAAAAACGCCGACATAAGGATTTTCAAGACAAAGCACATGTGCCTGAGGCAGCAGGAGCTGAATTTCTCTTCGGTAGGTAAGCCATTCAGCCATTTACAAGTGGAAGGCTGGGAGTTCGCAAAAATTTGGGGTGTCTAAATCCACATCGAGTCGTCGATCTGTAGCGCTGACCGGTTGCGGGTGGCATTTCTTCACTGCCGAGTTGCTGCTCAGCAAGCTCTGAGCTAACCTAACTACCTTTTCTTCTAGTGGAGCTTAAAGTGTCATCAGCTGAAATACCCAGCCCGTCCATGAATGGACAATCGCGCGAGGGGCTATCGTTGCCAGGCCTTGCGGCGCATATCGCTGCTTCCATTGTTCTCTGGGGAAAGGGGTATGGACACGGGACTAAAAACGACTGCAAGCATGCGATTGCGCATAATGTACGCGCTTACCAGCGACGACTTCTTGCAACTAAGCAAATAAAAAACGTTTGGATTTCAACGGCGGCGTTAGCGGCTCGCGATCAGAAGAAAAAAATCGAACTCGAACATGCCATTCCTGTTGGCTGTTTGATGAATTTGCTCTTCTTTAAGATTGACCAAACCGATATCGAGGCCGCAAAAGGTCTGGTGAGCAAATTGATCGAGGAAAGTACAACACTGGTGTGGGTGACTAAGGATGAGCATGGGAGGTTGGATCAATGTAGCATGCCAGCCGGGTATGATACTTACCCTTGGGAAGATCACCTGGCACGCTATCGTATTGCCGGAATATCACTGTTACAGCGTTGGACAGGGTGGTCAGATACCATAAGACCAATGCAGGATGATCTGGATATCGAGATGGAGAATGACTTCTCATCGACAGCCTATGGCGTCGATTAACTGAGGTGAATATAAAAAATGAATCTGAAGCATCTGCAAACAGCGTGCTATCTTTATAATCAATTATCAGGTTACGACGCAAAGTATTTAACGCTATCGGAAAGATATCCTAACCTTCAACTTAATACAAAAGAACAAGTTGTCGCACTACTTGCCTGGCTTCGCTCTTGGGGATGCCGTCAATTTAAGAAGGCTGACGAGGAGAAAACCATCGAAAGCTTTACTCAATGGTACACACAGCACGAGTTGAGCCTTCCATCTACGGATGAAAGCTTGTTAGATTACGATTTGGAAAAAAATAGAAGAGCTATTTCCGAATTGTTCGATGCTTTAGCGCAGAAACAAGCAGCAAGAAAACTGGGCCGAAACCGGGATTTTGATGTGAGCGTCGGTCCAGTGGGGGCCGCAAAGACATTATTTGCTCTTCGTCCAAATTTATTTTCGCCTTGGGACACCCCTATATACGAGGGGCTGAATCTTAAAAATGACGGTGCGGGTTATACAGATTATCTATTCAAGATCCAGAATGAATTGATGGATTTGCAAAGCCAGTTACTCACTTCCGGGGAAGAGTGGAGTAGTTTGCCGAAGTTGCTTGGCAAGAGGCATAGGGCATACCCTAAAATGATAGATGAGTACTTCTGGATTACGATAACGCGGGGCTGTGACCCGCACGTCATTGAAGCTTTCTTCACCAATAGACAGGTGACAGCGTCGTAGCGAAGTGCCGTCCCTTAACTGGCTTGCCGGTCCAGCCCTCTGATTTTTGGGCACTCGCTAATGCGAACTTTTTGCGCTGAAAACAAAAACGCCGACCTAAGAGCAGATCGGCGTTTTTTTTGAATCTTGGTGGCCCGGGGCGGAATCGAACCACCGACACAAGGATTTTCAATCCTCTGCTCTACCAACTGAGCTACCAGGCCAAGGGCACGCATTATAACGACCGCCGGCGTAGTTTGGCAAGGGTCTGAATCCATTTTATTGACAGCCTTATGGTCGAAGTATAAATTTGACCGCTTATGCAATCTCACCTGAACAGGATCTCTATGAAGAAGGCAGCTTGGTTGGCGGCAGGTTTGGCGGTGGCGGGCGCGGCGCAGGGCGCGCCGTTGACGCCGGTGCAGCAGCAGATGCGCGCGATTTACCAGGAGCTGGTGGAAACCAATACCACCAACTCGATCGGTTCCTGCACGCTGGCCGCGCAGAAGATGGCCAAGCGCCTGAAGGCCGGCGGCTTCAAGGACAGCGAGATCCAACTGGTGATTCCGCCCGGCGGCCCGAAAAAGGGCAATCTGGTGGCGCGCCTGAAGGGCGACGGCAGCAAGAAGCCTTTGCTCCTGCTGGCCCACATCGATGTGGTGGAAGCCAACCGCGAAGACTGGGAGCGCGATCCGTTCAAGCTGGTCGAGGAAAACGGTATGTTCTACGCGCGCGGCGCCTCGGACGACAAGGCGATGGCCGCTGCCTTCGTCAACAATATGCTGTTGTATAAAAAAGAAAAGCTGCCGCTCAAGCGCGACATCATCCTGGCGCTGACCTGTGATGAAGAGCTGGTGCCGTCCAAGTTCGACGGCGCCGAATATCTGGTCAACCATCAGCGCGCGCTGATCGATGCCGAGATCGCGCTCAACGAAGGCGGCGGCGGCCTGCTGGACAAGGAAGGCAAGCCGGTACGCCACGGGATTCAGGCCGGCGAAAAAATCTACCAGAGCTTCCAGCTGGAGGTGACCAATCCGGGCGGCCATAGCTCGGCGCCGTTCAAGGACAACGCGATTTACCATCTGGCCGACGGCTTGTCGCGCCTCGGCCAGTTCTCGTTCCCGTTCAAGCTGTCGCCGGTGACGCGCGCGTTCTACGAGCGCATGTCGAAAGTGGAAAAAGGCCAGGTGGCGGAAGACATGAAGGCCATCCTGCAAGATCCGCCGGACCAGGCTGCGCTGGATCGCCTGTACGCCGTAAGCCCGGTGCACAACTCCACCGTGCGTACCACCTGCGTGGCGACCAAGGTCGATGCCGGCCATGCCGACAACGCGCTGCCGCAGCGCGCACGCGCCATCGTCAACTGCCGTATCTTGCCGGGCGAGCCGATCGCCGAAGTGCAGGCCACGCTGCAGCGCGTGGTGGCTGATGACAAGATCAAGATCACCCGCGTCGGCGATGGCGTTGACGGCCCGATGCCGCCGATGCCGCCAGCGCTGATGAAAGCTGTTGAGGAAATCAGTAATGATATGTGGCCGGGCGTGCCGGTGATTCCGACCATGTCGACCGGCGGCACCGACGGCCGTTTCCTGAACAACGCCGGCATCTGGACCTACGGCATCAGCGGTATGTTCCACGGCCCGGAAGGCAGCGGCGCGCACGGTTTGAATGAGCACATCCGCGTGAAGTCGCTGTACGACGGCCAGGAGTACCTGTACCGTCTCGGCAAGCGACTGGCTACCGAATAAGCCTTACTCCGGCACGACGATGCGCCAGCGCCACGGCTTGAGGAAAGCCTGGCCTTCGTCGCCGGCCAGTTTGTATTTCTGCAGCTGGCCGGTCGGGTTGACGATCACGCGCACATTGTCCGCGCCTTGCTGGCGCTTGAAGGCGAACAGCTTGTCGTTGCCCACTTCCAGCAGCTGCACCGCGCCGCCCGAGGCGCCGTTCCACAGCGCCGGATGCTGTTTCTTCAGCGCGTTCAAGCCGGCGAAGAACAATTCCAGATCGATGTTTTTCCACTCGATCGGATCTTTTTCAAAGAACGCCAGCTTCTTGTCCAGCTTTGCTTCCTGGCCGTTGTAGACCAGCGGGATGCCGGGCAGGGTGTAGCTCAGCACCTGCATCGCGCCCCACGCAGGACCATACAGCTGCTGGTCCGTGCCTTCCCACGAATTGATATCGTGGTTGCTGGTGAACTGCAAACGGTAAGCGTCGCGCGGATAAGGCTTGCCCGCGTTGCCGACGTAAGCGCGCAATTCTGCGGCGCCGGCTTCGCCTTTGCCGATCTTCTTCATGATGCCGTTCAGCGACCAGTCGTAGCTGGCGTCGAAGGCCTTGTCGTGCAGCGCGGCGTCGTCGCCTTCGGCCAGCATGAACACCGGCTTGATTTTGTCCAGCTGCGCGCGCGCCTGGTTCCAGAAGTCGGTCGGCACGAAGCCTGCCGCATCGGCGCGGAAGCCGTCCACGCCGATATCCTTGACCCAGAACGCCATCGCCGCCGTCATGGCCGGCCACAGTTCCTTGTTGCTGTAATCGAGGCCGATGACGTCGGCCCATTCCTCGGTTTCACCGGCGCCGTTTTTAAAACTGACGGCGGCGATTTCGCCCTTGTCGTTTTTCTTGTACCAGTCCGGATGCTGGGTAGCCCACGGGTGGTCCCACGCCGTGTGGTTGCCCACCCAGTCGAGGATCACGTGCATGCCCAGCGCGTGCGCCTGCTTCACCAGCTTGCGCACGTCGTCGATGCTGCCGAATTCCGGATTGACGGCGCTGTAGTCCTGCACCGCGTAGTAGCTGCCCAGGGCGCCCTTGCGGTTCTTCTGGCCGATCGGATGGATAGGCATCAGCCAGATGATGTCGATGCCTAGCTGCTTGAGGCGCGGCAGGTCGGCCGTGAACGCGTTCAGCGTGCCGTCCTTGCTGTACTGGCGCAGGTTGACTTCATACACATTGGAACTGCGCGACCACGCCGGGTGCTTGGTTTCGGCGTGGGCGGCGGTGAACAAGGTCGCCAGGATCAGCGAGGCGGCAAGCTTTTTCATAACTCTCCTGTTTATTGTTTCAGGGTGCGTTCAAACAGCTGGTAGATGCGGCGGTATTCGTCGTACCACGCTTCCGGATGCACGAAGCCGTGGCGCTCCAGCGGATACGAGGCCAGTTCCCAGTTGTCCTTTTTCAGTTCGATGAAGCGCTGCGCCATGCGCACCGAGTCCTGGTAGAAAACGTTATCGTCGATCATGCCGTGGGCGATCAGGATGTGGCCTTTCAGCTTGTCGGCGTATTCGATCGGCGACGACACCTTGTACGCTTGCGGGTCCAGCTCCGGCGTGTTCAGGATGTTGGCGGTGTACTCGTGATTGTAGGTGGTCCAGTCGGTGACAGGGCGCAGTGCAGCGCCGGCCTTGAACTGGTCCGGTGCGCGCAGCAGCGCCATGAAGGTCATGAAGCCGCCGTAGCTGCCGCCGTAGATGCCGACATTGGCGGCGTCACCCTGCTGGTTGGCCACCATCCAGTTCAGGCCATCGACGTAGTCTTCCAGCTCCGGGTGGCCCATCTGGCGATAGATCGCGGTGCGCCAGTTGCGGCCATAGCCCAGCGAGGCGCGGTAGTCCATGTCCAGCACGATGTAGCCCTTCTGCACCAGCAGGTTGTGGAACATCTGCTCGCGGAAGTAGACCGGGTAGCGCTTGGTGGTGTTTTGCAGGTAGCCGGCGCCGTGCACGAACATCACGACCGGATATTTTTTGCCTGCTTCCAGCGTGGCCGGGCGATACAGCTTGGCCCAGACAGGATCGGCGCCGTGGGTCGATGGCACCGGTACGATTTCAGGCTGGATCCACTCGCGTGCCTTGAATTCGGCGGTGCGGGTGTCGGTCAGCTGGGTGATGGCGCCGCCGGTGCTGGCGACGGTGCCGATCTGGGTTGGCATGTAGGCGGTGGAGTAGCGCACCAGCAGCTTGCGGCCGTCCGGCGACAGGGTGAAGCTTTCGACGCCGCCCAGCGAGGTCAGTTCCTTCAGCGCGCCGTCCTTGGTGTTGGTGGAGCAGACTTCATAAGTGCCCGGCAGTTTAGGGTTGCACATGAAGTAGGCGGTCTGGCCGTCGCCCGACCAGGTCACGTTCGACTCTTCCCATTTGCCCGAGGTGAGGGCGCGCGCCTTGCCGTCCGCGCCTTGCAGGTACAGGTGCGAGTAGCCGCTTTCTTCCGATTCGTACCACAGGGTGCTGTTGTCCGGCTGCCAGCCGAAGTCGTTGCCGCGATTGTTGACCCATGCCGCATCGCTCAGGCGGTGCAGCGGTTTCAGTTTGGCGGCGGTGAGATCCACGCCGGCGATCCAGCGGTCCTTGTTGTCGATCGCTTGCGCCATCACGGCCACGCGCGCGCCGTTGGCGCTCCAGCGGATCGATTCTTCGCGGCCTTCAAAACGCACGCTGCGATTGCCTTTCAGCGCATCGAGTTTTTGCGCGGCGCGCATTTCCGCCAGCGGATCGGTCTTGATGCCCGGCAGGTCGTCCAGCGACAGCTCGGTGACTTTGCGGGTCGCGACTTCCACCAGTTTCAGTTGCTGCTGCAGCGGGCCGGCTTCGCTCACGCGCTTGCGTTCGTCGTCGGTTTCTTCGTAGCCCGATTCGGTGACGTAGCGCGGCATCTTGCCGACGCGGCGCTTGTCGCCATCCTTCACGGCGGTGACCACCAGCAGGTAGCGGCCATCCGGCGACAGCGAGCTGGTTTCGATGGTGACTTTATCGCCGAGGTAGATCGGCAGCGGCGCGCGGGTGGCGTCGGCGGCGCGGTCGGCGTTGCGCTGGTCGCGCGTTTCGTCTTTCTCCTGTTTGATGCGGGCCAGCGTCGACATCAGGCGCAGCTGCATGTCGCGGCGGAAGTCGGCGTCCGGTGCGGCTTCAGGATCCTTGGCGGTGCGCAGCAGCGCGACCGGCGACACCAGGCGCTCGGCGCGGCTCCAGCTGAACCAGTCGCTGCCCACGCGGAACTGCACGTGGTTGCCGTCGGCGGCGTATTGCGCGTCCGACGCCGGCGTGGTGCCGCGCACGATTTGCGTCAGGGCGCCGGTCTTCAGGTCGCGTTCAAACAGGTCGCCGTTGCGCAGCAGGACGGCGCGCGTGCGTTCGCGGTTGTAGACCACATGCTCGCTATCGAGATTGGCCAGCTGTTTTTCTTCTACCAGTTTCACGCCGCCGGTGGCTTGATAAGTGTCACGGACGGCGGAGCCGGTGCGTTTTTGCTTGAAGTAGATCTGGCGGCTGTCCCAGCCCCACCATGCCGCTTCCACGGGATTCCCGATCCAGTCCGGATTGGCCATTGCTTGATCGAGGGTGATGGGAGTGGGCGCGGCATTCACGCCGGCGGCGATGGCGGCCGCTAAGAGAGGCAGTACAAAACGCATCGGTAGTTTCGCTTGTAGGTTGGGTAATCGGGCGCGCCGGATCGCGGCGCGTTCCAGATTCTAGCCCAACACTTAGTTGCGAGCCATCTTGTCGGTTTGGCCATGCCCGGCATCGGGGCCGCCGCGTCGCGGCGCCAGGCGCAAGGCCCACAGCAAGATGACGCCCGCCGCCAGATACAGCACGATCAATGCGGCCAGCATGCCGGCGCTGCCGCCCCAGTGCAGCATGCGTTCGCTCAGCGGCGGTCCCACCGCGCCGCCCAGCAGGCCGAAGCTGCCCACCAGTGCGATGCCGATGGCGGCGCGACTGCGGTTCAGCAGGCCGGTGACGATCGACACCAGCAGCGGCGAGGCGGAGGCGATGCCCAGCGATGCCAGCGTCAGGCCAGCCAGCGACCAGGCGAGATTGTGGTCGGCGGCGATCGCCAGTCCCAGGCCGCCGGCGGCCAGCACCATGCAGGCGATAAAGTGGCCGCGCCGTTCGTGGCGGCGGTCGGAGTCGTAACCGATCATGATCATGCCGATCGCGCCGGCCAGGTTGGGGATGGCGGCCAGCAGGCCAAGCTGCATATGGCTTCCTGCGCCCCAACGCTGCATCAGCGTCGGCGACCAGAAGACCAGCGCGTAGCTGGCGGCCAGCAACAGCAGGTTGGCTAGCGCGAGCAGCGATATCGACGGCTCGCGCAGCAGCGACCACACGGTACTCAGCGCGGACGGCGGTTCGGCGTCGCTGTCCGCTGCCGGCTGGCCCGCGTTCAGCGCTGCCTCGTCGCGCTCCAGGTCCTGTTCGATCATCTGCTGTTCAAAGGAGGACAGCCAGCGCGCGTCTTGCGGCTTGTCGTCGAGGTAGAAGTAGGCCACCACGCCCAGCAGCGTGGCCGGCAGGCCTTGCAGCAGCAGCATCCATTGCCAGCCATCGAGGCCGCCGTAGTCGTGCAAGTATTGCAGCGTGGCGCCGCACAGCGGGCCGGCCGCCACGCCAGCCATCAGCGCGGCGGACCCGAACAGGGCGATCGCGCGCGCGCGCCGCGCCGCCGGGAACCAGTACGTCAGGTACAGCACCACGCCGGGAAAGAAGCCGGCCTCGAACACGCCGAGCATGAAGCGCAGGATGTAGAACTCGACCGGTTCGCGCACGAAGGCGCTGGCGGCGGCGGTCGCGCCCCAGCACAGCATGATGCGCAGCAGGGTTTTGCGCGCGCCCATTTTTTCAAACAGCAGATTGCTGGGCAGTTCGAACAGGCAGTAGCCGAGGAAGAAAATGCCGGCGCCCCAGGCGTAGACCTGGTCGCTGAAATCGAGGCTGGCGCCCATTTGCAGCTTGGCGTAGCTGACGTTGACGCGGTCCAGATAGGCCACGCCGTAGCACAGCATCAGCAGCGGCAGCAGCCGCCAGCTGACCTTGCGGTAAATGGCGCTCATGCCGGCAGCGCCACGGAGGTGAAGGATCGTGGCGCCGTGGGTCATGATGCGAGAGCCCTTTCAGATTTTTGCTCCACCTTCCAGTGCGGGCGGCGTGCCCGCAAGGTGAAGCGTTCGCGGTAGACGCTGGGATTCATGCCGGTAGCCTGGTGGAACAGGCGGCGGAAGGAATTGGCGTCCGCATAGCCGCAGGCGGAAGCGATGGTGTGGAAGTTGTGCAGCGAGACTTCCATCATTACCTTGGCGCGCTCCACACGCAGCTTGTGCAGATAGTCGAGCGGCGACATGCCCACCGCCTGCCGGAAATGGCGCAGCAAAGTGCGCTCGCTGGTGGCCGCCACCTCCGCCAGCGTTTGCAGGTTGTAGGGCTGTTCCAGGTTGGCCTGCAGCCATTGCGTGGCGCGGTACACCGGACTGTCGGCGGTGGTGGTCAGCCAGGCGCCGGCCAGGTCGGAGGTGATCTGCTGGCGGCGCTGCTGGTAGTTCAGCACTTGCATGCAGGCTTGCGTGATGTCGGCATGCAGCAGGCGGCCCAGCAGCGCCGAGATGAATTCGGTTTGCAGCGCCGGCGCGGTGCAGGTGGCGATGCGCTCATGGAAGGACATCGGCTCGTCGGTGGCGAAATCGCCGTCCGGGTAATTGTGTTTCATCCACGATTGATAGGCCCACGGCGGCGCGCAGCGCGCGCTGTTCAGCAAGCCCAGTCGCGCCAGGAAGGCCATGCCGGTGTAGCAGGCCGCAATCAGGCCGCCGCGCAGCGCGTGGTCGTGCAGCATGGTCAGCACTTCGGGATGGCGTTCGATGATTTCGCCCAGGTGCGGCGCGTTGCGCGTGCCCAGTGCCGGCACCACGATCAAAGTGCGGTCGGGCGCGAGTTCCTGCGCCGGCAGTTTGGTGTAGAGCGGCATGGCGCTGGCGCTCAGCGGCGCCTCGACGCCGGGCGGCGTGATCACGTGCCATGTCAGTGGCCGCTCGCGTTGCGGCTGGCGCATCTGCAGTATGCCGCCGGCGGTGTGCAGCACATCGATCGCGGCAAAAACGCTGCCCGGCATGGCTTCCGGAAGCCATAGCAATTGCACATCTAGCGGCGCGAGTTCGGTGGCGGGATTGGTCTGCATATTGGCGATATTAGCTGCACGATATTGCATAAGCAAGCTTTAGAATCGTCCGCAACAACGCAAAACAACAGTGTCCAAAACGGACCACGCACCACCATGAGGCGCACCATTGTGGCGCAGTTTTTTAGATCTTGAAAGTGGGGATTTTCGATTTATGTTGAAGCGAATTTTATGGGCCGCGCTGGCGATGATTGGCATCGTCGTCGCGGTGCTGGCATGGAATACCTGGCGGCTGTCGTCACGCCAGCTTGATGTGAAAACGATTGCGCCGCTGGCGCTGGAACGTGATGCGGTGGCGGCACGATTGGCCGGCGCGCTGAAGTTCCGCACGATTTCCGACGCCGCGTCGGGCGACACCAACGCGGAGCAATTCGTGGCGATGCAAGCCTACCTGGAACAAGCCTTCCCGCGTCTGCACGCGACGCTGAAGCGCGAGATGGTCGGTCACAGCATGCTGTTCACCTGGCAGGGCAGCGACCCGCAGGCCAGGCCGGTGATGTGGCTGGCGCACCAGGACGTGGTGCCGGTGGCGCCGGGTACGGAGGCCAGCTGGCAGCAGCCGCCGTTCGACGGCGTGGTCAAGGACGGCTTTGTGTGGGGCCGCGGTTCGTGGGACGACAAGGGCAGCCTGGTGGCGCAGATGGAGGCGGTGGAAACGCTGCTGGCGCAGGGCTACCAGCCGCGCGCCACGCTCTATCTCGGCTTCGGCGCCGACGAGGAAGTCGGCGGCCGGCGCGGCGCAGTGGAAATCGCCAGGCTGCTCAAGTCGCGCGGCGTGCAGCTCGACTATATCCTCGACGAGGGCATGCTGGTCACGCAAGGCATCATGAACGGCATCGCCCGTCCGGTGGCGCTGATCGGCGTGGCGGAGAAGGGCTATGCCAGCGTCAACCTCGCGGTGCAGACCGCGCCCGGCCACTCGTCGATGCCGCCGCAGAAGACCGCGATCGGCGCCATCAGCGCAGCACTGGCCGCGCTGGAAAAGCAGCAGATGCCGGTTGAGCTGCGCGGCGTGGCGCGCGACATGTTCGACAGCATCGCGCCCGAGATGCAAGGCATGAACCGCGTGGTGCTGTCCAACCTGTGGCTGTTCGCGCCGGTGGTCAAGCAGCAAATGGCGCAGGCGCCCGGCACCAACGCCGTGCTGCGCACCACCACCGCGCTGACGGTGGTCCACGCCGGCAACAAGGACAACGTGCTGCCCGGTCGCGCCGATGCGGTGGTTAACTTCCGCATCCGTCCCGGCGACTCGGTGGCCGGCGTGATGGCGCATGTGCGCGATGCCGTCAACAACGACGAGGTGCACGCGGAGCTGGACGCCGGCGCCTCCGAGCCATCGCCGGTGTCGCCAATGGAGTCGGCGCAGTATGCGCTGATTAATCGCACCATCCGCGAAGTGTTCAACGACGCGGTGGTGGCGCCCGGCATCGTGATCGGCGCCACCGATGCGCGCCACTACAAGGACGTCAGCCAGCATGTGTACCGCTTCTCGCCGGTACGCGCGGGCAAGGACGATCTGCCACGCTTCCACGGCACCAATGAGCGCCTGGGCGTGGACAACTATCTGGAAGCGATCCGCTTCTATGTGCAACTAGCGAGGAATGGACAATGAAGAAGCTTTTGATGGCGGCGCTGATCAGCGCCGCAGCTGCTGCATCCGCCGCCGACCACGGATTGCTGGACGCCGCGCGCGGCCAGCAGGAACCGCTGCTGGCCACGCTCAAGGATCTGGTGCTGATGGAATCGGGCAGCAGCGATACCGCCGGCGTGACGCGCGTGGCCGACTACAGCGAGAAGCGCCTGAAGGCGCTGGGCGCGGCGGTGGAGCGCAGGGACAATATCCTCACCGGCCGCTTCACTGGCAAGGGCCGCAAGCGCATCATGCTGATTGCGCACATGGATACGGTCTACCAGCCCGGCATCCTGGCCAGCCAGCCGTACCGCGTCGACGGCAACCGGGTGTACGGTCCCGGTATCGCCGACGACAAGAGCGGCGTGGCGCTGATCCTGCACACCGTCGAGATGCTGCATGCGCGCGGCTGGCGCGATTACGCGCAGCTGACGGTGATCTTCAACCCGGACGAGGAAATCGGTTCCCGCGTTTCCGGCGAATGGATAGCCACGCAGGGCGCACAGCACGACTTCGTGTTTTCCTGCGAGCCGAACGGCGCGCAGCTGGAAGGCATCCTGATGAGCGCCAGCGGCATCGCCACCGCCAACATGACGGTGCAGGGCCGCGCCTCGCACGCCGGGGTGTCGGCCAAGACCGGCCGCAATGCGCTGGTCGAGCTGTCGCACCAGATCATGCAGACCAAGGATATCGAGGTGCCGGGCGCGCAGCTGAACTGGACGCGCGCCAATGCCGGCCTGGTGACCAACCAGATCCCGGCCAGCGCCACCGCGCTGGGCGATGTGCGCCTGAGCGCCGCCGATGGCCTCACGCGCCTGCAGCAAGCCTTGCGCGACAAGGTGGCGACGCCGCTGGTGCCGGACACCGTCACCACCATCGACATCGAGCCGGGCCGGCCGCCGTTCATCGCCAGCGAGGCGGCGCGCGCCTGGGCCGCCAAGGCGCAGGCGATCTACGGCGAAATCGACCGCAAGCTGGCGCTGTATCCCGGCACCGGCGGCGGCACCGATGCCGGCTACGCGGGCCGTTCCGGCAAGGCCATCGTGCTGGAAGCCTTCGGCCTGGCCGGCGACGGCGTGCATGCCAAGGACGAGTACATCACCATCGACTCGGTGGCGCCGCGCCTGTATCTGCTGAGCCGCATGATGCAGGAAGCCGGCGCCTCGCAATAACGCCATAAGCTAGCACTATCCACAGCCAAATCCGCACCGGCCAGCCCTCCAAGGCTGGCCGGCGGGGACTGCTGCGCTTTAAAAAAATTAAAAACGTCAACCAAAGGGAGTAGAGCACAATGAAGGAAACCGTATTGGCGCACGCGTTGCGCATGATGTTTGCCGGCAGCGCAGCGGCATTGATTGCGCTGCCGGCATCGGCGCAGCAGCAGGCTGCGGAGGGCGAGAAGATGGCGCGGGTGGAGGTGACCGGGTCGTCGGTCAAGCGCGCCGATTCGGAGACCGCGTTGCCGGTGCAGATGATCAGCAAGCAGGATATCCAGCGCATCGGCGCCACCAGCACCGAAAGCTTGCTGGCGTCGATCGCCTCGCTGTCGTCGGCCGGCGCCACCTCGAGCGCCAGCGGCGCGTCCAGCGGCACCTCGGGCCTGGCGTCGATCTCGCTGCGCGGGCTGGGCGCGGAGCGCACGCTGGTGCTGGTCAACGGCCGCCGGCTGGCGGCGTTTGCCAGCGGCGGCGGCGCCACGGTCAACGTCAACGTGATCCCGCTGGCGGCGATTGAGCGCATCGAGGTGCTCAAGGACGGCGCCTCCGGCGTGTATGGCAGCGATGCGGTGGCCGGCGTGGTCAACTTCATTTTGTCGAAAAACTTCGAAGGGCTGGAAATCACGGGCGGCGCCGGTTCGCCCACCACGCATGGCGGTGCGCAGAACCAGAAGGCGTCCCTGGTCGGCGGCCTGGGCAAGCTGGATACCGACGGTTACAGCGCCGTGTTGTCGGCCTCGTGGGAAAAGGAGAAGGCGCTGTTCGGGCGTGACCGCGATTACGCCAGGTCGGGCAACAATATGCCGTACTACGTGTCCGGCGCCACCGGGCAGGGCAACATTGAGGGCGCGGTGATGCCGGGAGCATATCCGAACGACCGCGCGCCGGGCTTTGGCGCGTCGCCGGCCACCGGTTACGGCAATCCGCTGGCGGCGCAGGGCAAGTGCGCCGATATCCAGATGTTCAAGAATCCGACGCCAAGCAGCAAGGGCGCGCCTTACTGCGCTTACGACAGCGCCTCGGACACCAACCTGCTGCCGGCGCGCGAGCTGGCCAACGTCACCGGCAACCTCACCTACAAACTCAACGAGCAGCACCAGCTGTTTGCCGACGCGCTGCTGTCGCGCAGCGTGGTGACGCAGACCATCCAGACCAGCCCGGTGCGACGCAGCTTCCTGGTGGTGGACCAGGCCTTCACCCAGCAGAAGGTCGATCCGGCGCTGATCCTGTATCCAAGCAATCCTGCCTATCAGGCAATCGCCGTGCCGTATTTGCAGGCGCAGGGTTTCAATGCGCTGATTGGCCAGCCGTTGGCGATCACCAGCCGCGTGTTCGACTTCGGCCCGCGCCAGTCGCGCGACGTGGCCACCCAGTCGCGCCTGGTCGGCGGCGCGCGCGGCACAGTGTGGGGGCAGGATTACGAAGTGGCGTTCTCCGCCAACCGCAGCAAGGTGTCGGGCACGCTGCCGTCGGGCTACTTCCTGCAGGTCGAGTACGCGAAGATCATCAACGACCCGGCCAACAACTGGAACCCGTGGGCGCCCGGCGGCGTGCAGACCGGCGCGCTGGCGGACAAGCTGAAAGCGGCGCAATACACCGGCAAGACCATTGACGGCTGGTCCGACAGCAACATCGTCGACAGCAAGATCAGCGGCGACCTGTTCCAGCTGGACGGCCGCGCGGTGCAGTATGCCGCAGGCCTGCAGGCGCGGCATGAAAGCTACAAGCTGGCGCCGAGCGCTGCGCTGCTGAGTGGCGATATCGGCGGCGCCGGCGGCGCCTCGGCGCCGGTCGATCGCAGCCGCAGCATCAGTTCGGTGTTCGGCGAGATCAATGCGCCGCTGCTGTCCACGCTGGAAGCCAACGTGGCGCTGCGCAGCGACCGCTACAACGATGTCGGCACCACCACCAACTACAAGGCCAGCCTGCGCTGGCAGCCGCTGCGCAGCCTGCTGCTGCGCGCCTCGGCCGGCAGCGGCTTCCGCGCGCCGACCCTGACCGACCTGTGGCGCCCGCAGGTGCTGGGCACCACGGTGGCGTTCAGCGATCCGAAAACCGGCCAGAGCTCGCTGCAGGTGAACGGCCTGACCGGCGGCAACCCGAACCTGCGGCCGGAAGAATCGCGCCAGGCCACGCTGGGCGTGGTGTGGTCGCCGGCCAGCTGGCTGAACGCCGGCGTCGACCTGTTCCGCATCAAGATCAGCGATATCCTGGCGACGCCGTCGGCGCAGGAAGTGGTGTCGCGCTTCCGCGCCGGCGATCCGGCTTACGCCGGCCTGGTGGTCCTGAACGGCAACGATATCGATCTGGTGAAAACCGTGCTGGCGAATACCGGCAACGCCACCGTGCAGGGCGCCGATCTGTTCGTCACCGGCCGTCACAGCTTCGGCCAGGGCCGGCTGGATGTGGCGCTGAACGGCACCTACATGGACAAGTTCGACCAGATGAGTCCCGGCGGCGTGGTGTCGCACAAGGTGGGCACGCTGGTCGACGCCAAGGGCACGGCGGTGATCGGCGCCGATGCGGGCGGGGTGGTGCTGCGCTGGAAGCACACGCTGAGCGCGACCTGGAGCGCGGGCGCCTTGTCGTCCACCCTGATCCAGAACTACCGCGCGCGTTACGAGGCAGCCCATGATTTGCTGGGCAACCGGGTCTTCATGGGCGCGCAGGCGACCTACGATGCCAATCTGGCGTGGCGCGGCTTGCGCAACACCACGCTGACGCTGGGCGTGCGCAACCTGTTCGACCGCCAGCCGCAGACCTTCGTCCCGATCGCCGCGCAGTTCCAGTATGGTTACGACACCAGCACCTACGATCCGCGCGGGCGCTTTGTGTACGTGAACGCCAGCTACGCCTTCCGCTAAGCGGCGGCGTGGCCGTAGCCCATGCCGGGATAGTCGCGGCGTGGGCGCAGCTCGGGGCGCGAGGCGGCGTTGTCATCGTCCTGCGCCAGGAACTGGCTGCCGATTTCAAACCACTCCTCGCTGGAAATCACCTTTTGCGCCAGCGGCAGCAGTTCCTGCTCCTCCTTGTCGAGACGCTTGAGCAGGTTGTGGCAATACAGGTCGACGGTCTTGCACAGGAACTTGCCCTGCGAGGCGCTGCGGCGCATGGCGCGGCGCAGGCAGCGGTAGACGGCGTTGAGCATGGCGCTGCCGCGCTGGCTCAGGGATTCGAGATCGTTGAGCAGCGGCGTGCTGTTCGGTTCGGCGGCGCGGATGGCCGGCATCAGGCAGGCTTCGAGCTTGCGCTGGTGGCGGGATTCGGCAAAGCTGGTCAGCTCCTTGAGCTGGGCTTCAATGAACACAGGATCGATTTCCTGCGGACGGCGCGCGATCGACTGCACGTATTGCAGCAGACGCGAAATGAAGTGGCGTTCCTTTTTTTGTTCGATAGAGAGCGTCAATAAGACGTAGGTGGCAGTAAGCATAGCGTTTCCCGTATTTCGTGTGACTAGGCTGCGCGGGTCGTCGCAGAGGAGCCGTGCAAGCTAATACCTTAGCGCGCCGAACGGGCTCATACAACGCCAATTTACAATTGTTCACAACTGGTTGTGAGGCAATACAAAGCGAAGCATTACCGGCGGGGAAAACGAATTGCGCACACGTCAAGCCGGCAGGAACGTGGGCTTTTTCACCTGGCTGAGTGGATGATTATGCCCGGTTTTGGTGCTTGAAAATACGCGATTTATTACAGATTCCGAAAATTATTTCTATCGGGGCGGCCGCTTTGCGCGGCCGCCTCAATGCTGCGGCGCGGCGCAATTTACGCGGCGCGCGCTTCGCCCAGGTAGGCGCTGCGCGGTGCAGCAAAGCCGGCTTTCACTTGCTGCGAGATAGCGTCGGTCAGCACTTCATCTTCGCCCGCTTGCAGCGCGCTGACGATGGCGGCGGCGATGTCGGCCGGAGCCGATTTCGGCGCATCGATGCCGGCGGTCATGTCGGTGTCCATATAACCCATGTGGGCCGACAGCACCTGGGTGTTTTGCGCGCGCAGCTCGCCACGCAGGCCGTTGCTCAGCGCCCAGGCCGCCGCCTTGGAGGCGCTGTAGGTGCCGGTGCTTGGCAGGCTGATCCAGCTCAGCGCGGACAGGATGTTGACGATGGCGCCGCCGCCGTTGCGGCCAAGGGTGGGGGCGAACGCATGGCTCAGCGCCAGCGGGGCAAAGAAATTCACTTCCAGTTCATCGCGTGCGGCTTGCAGCGCATCGGGGGTGGTCACCCCGCTGCCGGTGGAGATGCCGGCGTTGTTGACCAGGATGGTCAGGTCGGGAATCGCTTGCACGGCGGCGGCGATATCGGCCGCGTTGGTCACGTCCAGTTTGATCGGGGTAACGCCGGCGATATCCACCGAAGCAGGGTTGCGGGCGGCGGCGTACACCTTGCGCGCACCGGCTTTGACGGCCGCTTGCGCAATTGCTTTGCCCAGACCACGGTTGGCGCCGGTAACGAGGACGACGGAGTCTTTGAAGTTCATGATGTTTCCTTTCAGGGTTAGATAAAAACTACAATATGACCGGTCGTCTTAAAAAACGGCCGAAAAAAAATTCAGGTCAAAATACGGCCCAGCACCACGCGCATGAAGCGTTCCAGCGGTTCGCTGCTTTGCTCTGCCTTGGCGCGCAGCACCGCGCCTTGCCAGGCGTCGTTGATGAAGCCGGCCAGTTCGGCAGCCGGGGCGCCAGCAGGGATGCTGCCGTCCTGCTGGCCGTCGGCGATCACGGCCTCCAGCGCCGCCGCCGAACCGCCGTGCGCCTGGCGCATGGCGCCGCGCATGGCCGGGATCTGGTTCGACAGCTCGGTGCTGAAATTGCCCAGCATGCAGCCGAAATTGAATTCGTTGGCGGCGTTGCCGGCGATCATGGCGCCAAAGTACTGCTGCAGGCGCTGCTTTGGCGCCAGCGCCCGGTCGTGCAGCACGGCCGCCAGCTGGCCCACCCCTTCGGTGTAACGCTGCAACACTTCCAGCCCCAGCGCTTCCTTGCTGGAGAAGTGGTTGTAGAACGAGCCCTTCGGCACCCCGGCAGCGTCGGTAATATCCTGGACGCTGGTGGCGTTGAACCCCTTGCTGTGCAGCAGGTTCAAGCTGGTGGTGACGATCTGCTCTTTAACGTTTGCTTTAGCCATGAATATAATATGACCGGTCGTCTTAAATAAGTCAAGAACTTTTTGCGATGGTGCGATAAGATATTTGTTGCCTACTATGAAAGGAGCTGCCGTGCGCCAGATTGCCATGTCGCTGCTGCTGGGTTTCCCGTTGCTGGCGCAAGCCGCCCCGCTGGAATTGAAGATGTGCGTCTTCGACCATCCTTTCCCGCCGCTGACGTCCCCGGACGGCTCCGGCCAGGCGCAGGATGTGTTGCGGCGCGCCTCGCGCCTGCAGCCGGTGCAGATCCAGATCGTGGTGGCGCCGCGCTTCCAGTGCATGGAACAGCTGCGCACCGGCCAGGTGGACGCCATGCTGGCGGCCTTCATCGAAGAGCGCACCTCGTACAGCGCCTTTCCAATGACAGATTCGCAGCCGGACGCCAGCCGTGCGGTGGGCGAGCTGAACTTTTCCGTCTCGCGCCGGCACGGCGGCACGGTGGACTGGGATGGCAAGCAGTTCCTCAACCTGGGCCGGCAGCCGGTCGGCACCCAGCCGGGGCTGCTGCACGTCTCGCTGCTGCGCCAGCTCAACGTGGTGATCGACGACAGCGCCGGCAGTCCTGAGCAGGCGTTCGCCATGCTGGCGCAAAACCGGGTGGCGGCGGTGGTCACGCAGCAAGGCGAGGGCGAAGCCATCATCGCCCGCAAATACAAGGGCGAAGTCGACATGCTGCCGACGCCGCTGATCGTCACGCCGATGTACCTGAGCGTCAACCGCAACTTCTACCAGCGCCATCAGGCGCAGGTGGACAGCTACTGGGAGGCTGTGCGGCAGGTGCGCAATCCCAGATAGCGCAAAGTAACAAGCGTGTAACAAGCCTACGCCCGCCGGGCCCGCTCTTGGTATGATGTCCGATGCCCGGCCATAAGCCGGTATTTTTTTAATAACATCGGAGATCCACCGAATGAGAATCCCTTTGCTGCTGTTGGGCGCCGCGATGGCGTCCAGCGCGATGGCCGCGCCGCGCGGCTTCACTGTTGAAGATCTGGTCAAGATGGAGCGCGTCGGCAGCCCAGTGCTGTCGCCCGACGCCAGCCGCGTGGTCTACACGGTGCGCACCACCGACATGGACAAGAACCGTGGCAACACCCAGTTGTGGCTGCTGGATCTGCGCAACCCGAAAGCGGCGCCGGTGCGCCTGACCCAGGCCGCCGCCAGCGCCACCGATCCGGAATGGTCGCCCAACGGCGACGCGATTTACTTCCTGTCGGGCCGCTCCGGTTCGTCGCAGGTATGGCGCTTGCCACTGGCCGGCGGCGAAGCCAGCAAGGTGACCGACCTGCCGCTGGACGTCGATAACTTCCGCCTGTCGCCACAGGGCGACCGCCTGCTGTTTAGCATGGCCGTGTACCGCGAATGCGCCGACCTCGCCTGCAGCAAGAAGCGCGCGGACGAACAAGCCAGGGTCAAGGCCAGCGGCAAGGTCTACGACAAGCTGTTCGTGCGCCACTGGGATACCTGGGCCGACGGCCGCAACAATGTGCTGTACTCGGCGCCGATCGACGCGACCGGCAAGGTCAGCGCCGAGCCGGTCAGCCTCAGCGGCAAGCTCGACGGTGATGTGCCGTCCAAGCCGTTCGGCGACCATGACGAATACCACTTCAGCCCGGACGGCAGGACCGTGGCGTTCTCGGCCCGCATCGCCGGCAAGACCGAAGCCTGGTCGACCAACTTCGATGTCTACACGGTGCCGGTCACCGGCGGCGAGCCGAAGAACCTGACCGCCGACAACCAGGCCTGGGACACCAAGGCCATCTACTCGCCGGACGGCAAGACCCTGGCCTACGTGGCAATGGACAAGCCGACCTTCGAGGCCGACCGCTTCCACCTGGTGCTGATCGATGTCGCGACCGGCAAGAAGCGCACCGTGGCGGACAGCTGGGACCGCTCGATCGCGGACTTCCGCTGGACCCCGGACAGCAAGGCCATCCTGGCCAACGCCGACGATATCGGCCAGCACCGCCTGTTCTCCATCGACGCCGCCAGCGGCAAGGTGACGGCGCTGACCAGCAAGGGTTACGTCAGCGGCTTCGATGTAGCGAAAGACACGGTGGTGATCGCGCAAGCCAACCTGGCGTCCGGCGCGCAGCTGTACCAGTTCAAGCTGGGCGGCACCGCCGACAAGGCCCAGCAGCTGACCCACCTGAACGAAGCCGCGCTGGCCGACGTCAAGTTCGGCGAGTACCAGCAGTTCTCCTTCACCGGCGCCAACGGCGACACGGTGTACGGCCACGTGATGAAGCCGTGGAACGCGCAGCCGGGCCGTAAGTATCCGGTGGCCTTCCTGGTGCACGGCGGTCCGCAGGGCAGCTTCGGCAACTCGTGGAGCTACCGCTGGAATCCGCAGGTGTACGCCGGCGCCGGCTACGCCACCGTGTTCATCGATTTCCACGGCTCGACCGGCTACGGCCAGAAGTTCACCGACTCGATCAGCGGCGACTGGGGCGGCAAGCCGCTGGAAGACTTGCAAAAAGGCCTGGCCGCAGCGGTGCAGAAGTTCCCGTGGCTGGACCGCGAGCACAGCTGCGCGCTGGGCGCCTCCTACGGCGGCTTCATGATGAACTGGATTGCCGGCAACTGGTCCGACGGCTTCAAGTGCATCGTCAACCACGACGGCGTGTTCGACACGCGCGGCATGGCCTATTCGACCGAAGAGATCTGGTTCACCGAGTGGGAGAACGGCGGCCCGTACTACGAGGTGCCGGAACTGCACGAGAAGTTCAACCCGGCGCTGAAGGTGAAGAACTGGAAGACCCCGATGCTGGTGGTGCAAGGCGATCTCGATTTCCGCATCCCGACCGCGCAAGGCCTGGGCACGTTTACCGCGCTGCAGCGCCAGGGCATTCCGAGCAAGTTCCTGTTCTTCCCGGACGAGAACCACTGGGTGCTGAAGCCGGCCAACTCGGTGCTGTGGCACCACACGGTGATCGACTGGCTGGATACGTATATCAAGAAATAAGCAAGAAATAAGCAAGAAATAAGCAAGAAATAAGCAAGAAATAAGCAAGAAACAAGGCCGATATTGTTGCCGGGAAAGTTATAACAATATTTTCATCGGCCAGTCATCGTACCATCGCAGGCCAGCCCCACGGGCTGGCCTTTTTTACGTCTATTCCAAGAAGTTTTTGCACAATTACAACGAAAATACAACCTGCCGAGCATACTTTGATGACCAGATGATGACAAAACTTTCATAGTGCAAGCAGGATTTTATTTGGTTTTTGAAAAGATAATCAAATAATAAAAGTTAATCTTTCGTTACTTTGCGCAAGGGGTTTGGCTATATTGATTGTTACTTTTTAAAAAAAGTAATCAGGGCTCTCTCAGGCGACCGACCGGGCGAGTCATGGCTCATCCCTTTACCACAAGGCAGACAATGAACGACTTCATCCCGCTGAAAAAAGCCGGGGCGGCCGTGATCGGTGCACTCGCACTGATGAGCGCCGCGCCAGTCATGGCCGACACCATCGATTTTGACTCCCTCGAATCCAACACCTACAACGGCCTCGATACCTTCGATGCCGGCGACTACCACTTCACCGTGATCGACACGCCGACGGCCGGCCCGGGCGGCACCGGCTTTGCCGGCGCCATCGGCTACGGCGGCGACCCTTACCTGTGCGCCATCGCCGCCTGCCCGAGCGGCAACAGCAGCATGTACTACCTCGGCGTCAACGACGGCAGCGTGAACATTGCGCGCGGCGACAGCAAGGCCTTCCGCCTCGGCAGCATCGACTACGCCTTCCTGGCGCCGGTCGACAACCTGCCCGGCTATTCCTACGGCCAGCTGACCGTCACCGGCACCACCACCAGCGGCGGCACCGTCACCTACGCCTTCGACTTCCCGGCACTGGCCGGCGGCAAGTCGCCGTTCCTCAGCGCCGACCTGGCGTCCAAGTTCGGCAGCACCTCGTTCAGCAGCGTCACCATCAGTTCCTGCATCTTCACCGACACCAGCTGCATCAATCCATCCGACAACCAGGCCCAGTTTGCGTTCGACAACCTGACCCTGGCGCCGGTACCGGAGCCAGAGAGCTACGCCATGCTGGGCCTGGGCCTGGCTGCGATCAGCCTGGTGGTGCGCCGTCGCGCCAACAAGAACAACCACGCCTGAACCGGGAGCCCGCACATGAAAATCAAACTTCGTCCCGTCGCCACCGGCGTCTTGCTGATGCTGTCGGCGCTGGCCGCCAGCGCCCACGCGGAAGCCGAGCGCAAATCCTATATCGTGCAGCTGGTCGACAAGCCGGCCGCCACCTACACCGGCCAGGTGGCCGGCCTGGCCGCCACCATGCCGGCGCAGGGCCAGCGCCTGAATGTCGACGCCGCCGACGTGCAGGCCTACATCAGCTACCTGGACGCCAAACAGAACGACGTCATCAGCACCGTCGCCAACGCCGAAGTGACCCACAAGTACGATGTGGTGTTCAACGGCTTTGCCGCGCTGCTGACCGACGATGAAGTGCGCGCGCTGAAAAAGAACAGCGGCGTGGCCGCCATCACCGCCGACTCGGTGATGCAGCTCGATGACAGCTACGTCAATTCCTTCATCGGCCTCGACAAGGCCGGCGGCCTGTGGGAGCAGCTGGGCGGCAAGGGCGCGTCCGGCGAGGACATCGTGATCGGCATCGTCGACGGCGGCATCTGGCCGGAAAACGCCAGCTACGCCGACCGCGTCGACGAGAACGGCAACCCTAGCCACAGCGGCAGCACGCTGGCCTACGGCGCGCCGCCGGCTACCTGGAAGGGCAACTGCGACGCCGGCGAAGGCTTCAGCGTGGCCAACTGCAACAACAAGCTGATCGGTGCGCGCTTCTACAAGCAAGCTTCGCAAACCCTGCACTGGACCGAGTTCAACTCGGCGCGCGATTCGGTGGCTGGTACGGAAGGTTCGGGCGGCCACGGCAGCCACACCTCGAGCACGGCCGGCGGCAACGACAAGGTACTGGTGCAAACCGGCGGCGTCAACCTGGGCCGCACCTCCGGCGTGGCGCCGCGCGCCCGCATCGCCGCCTACAAGGTGTGCTGGACCGACGGCGTGACCGCCAAGAACGGCTGCGCCACCGCCAACAGCGTGGCCGCCATCAACCAGGCGGTCAAGGATGGCGTCAACGTCATCAACTTCTCGATCGGCCCGAGCGCGGGCGGCGGCACCTTCAACGAGGCGACCGAGCAAGCCTTCTTCGGCGCGGCCGCAGCGGGCGTGTTCGTGGCGGCTTCGGCCGGCAACTCCGGTCCGACCGCGACCGCGCCGGCCCCGGTGGCCCACATCAGCCCGTGGCTGACCACGGTCGGCAACTCGACCCATGACCGCATCTACCTCGGCGACGCTACGCTGGGCAACGGCGCCACCGTGACCGGCACCTCGGGCAACGCCAACACCCCGTCCGCGCCGCTGATCCTGTCCAGGGACGCCGGCCTGGCCGGCGCCGATCCGGCCCAGCTGGCACAGTGCTTCGGCGCCGCCGACGGCCTGTCGGCGCTGCTCGATCCGGCCAAGGTCACCGGCAAGGTACTGGTGTGCGACCGCGGCAACAACGTGCTGGTCAACAAGAGCGCCAACGGCAAGACCGCCGGCGCAGTGGGTGTGATCATCGCCAACGTGGAAGGCGGCGCATCGACCATCCTGAGCCAGCCGCACACCGTGTCGACCGTGCACATCACCAAGGAAAACGGCAAGATCGTCAAGGACTACGTGGCGGCCAATCCGACCTCGGCCACTGGCGCGCTGGGCAACCTGCGCGCTACGGTCGATACCAGCGTCAAGGCGCCGATCATGAACGGCTCCTCGTCGCGCGGCCCGAACGTGGCCAACGCCAACATCCTGAAGCCGGACCTGACCGCACCGGGCACCGACATCCTGGCCGCCGTTACCGCCGGCCTGAGCAAGGACCAGCGCAATGCGGTCGCGGCCGGCGATCCATCGCCGATCGCCGACTGGGCGTTCTACACCGGCACCTCGATGGCCTCGCCGCACGTGGCGGGCGTGGCGGCGCTGCTGAAACAGCGCCACCCTGACTGGACCCCGGCCGCCATCAAGTCGGCCCTGATGACCACCGCCTACGACACCTACACCGACGGCCTGACCAGCGGCGTGGCGTGGGATGCGACCGCCAAGAACACCGGCACGCTGCCGTGGGGCCAGGGCGCCGGCCACATCAAGCCGACCTCGGCGGCCGATCCGGGCCTGGTGTACGACATCGCGCCGATCGACTACGCACGCTTCCTGTGCGGCCAGGGCCTGATCTACTCGACGTCGCAGTGCAGCGCGTTCGGCGGCTCGATCGCGGCGCAGAACCTGAACCTGGCCTCGCTGACCGCCGGCAACGTGCTGGGCTCGATGACCCTGACCCGTACCGTCACCAACGTCGGCAGCACCACCGCCACCTACAACGCCACCGCTTCGGTGCCGGGCTACACGGTGCAAGTGGCGCCGTCGCAGCTGGTGCTGGCGGCCGGCGCCAAGGCCACCTTCACGGTGAAGATCACCCGCGTCGATGCGCCGGTCGATACCTGGGCCTACGGCAAGCTGGTGTGGAGCGATGGCAGCCACACCGTGCGCAGCCCGCTGACCGTGCGCGGCAGCGCGCTGGCGGTGACCTCGGGCGTGTACAGCGAAGCGACTTCGGGCAGCAAGATCATCACCGTGGGCACCGGTTTTGCCGGCACCCTGAGTGCGGTCAAGGGCGGCCTGATTCCAGCCTCGCAGGACACCCGCACCGTGGTGCAGGGCTCCAGCCTGTCGACCGCCAATGCGCAGTGCGCGGCCGGCGGTTCGGCTGGCGTCAACCTGCACACGGTCAGCATCCCGGCCGGCACCATTGCCGCGCGCTTCTCGCTGTTCGATGCTGAGGTGAGCGGTGCGACCTCCGGCCTGAGCGACCTGGACCTGGTGGTGATCAAGGGTTCGACCGTGGTCGGCAGCAGCGGCGGCGACACCGCCAACGAGTCGGTGCAGCTGCTGAATCCAGCCGCTGGCGACTACAAGGTGTGCGTCATCGGTTACGCGCCGCGCGGCGGTTCGGCGACCTACGCGCTGTCGAGCTGGCTGGTGAACTCGGCCTCGACCGGCGGCAACTTCAAGGTCAACGTGCCAAGCTCGGCCACCATCGGCGGCACCGCCAGCGTGGGCATGAGCTGGTCGGGCCTGGCGACCGGCAAGCGCTACGTGGGCGCGGTGAACTTCCTGCTGAGCGGCGTCAAGCAGGGCACCACCGTGATCGATGTTGACGCCACCGATCCGCTGCCGCTGTTCCAGAACTCGAGCAAGAAGCAAGCGCTGGCGTTCTAAGTTAGCAGTCTCCCGCTCAAACCCGCGTGCAGTACGACGCGGGTTTTTTTATTTGCTGTTGGCCTGGCCCGGCGGCATGATGCTGCGTTCGTTGACGACGCACACGCCGGCGCGGCAGCTGGCGCCGGGATCGCTGACGATGGAGCAGGTCGACATCATGCCCAGCCGTTTGTCGTCATCACGGCGGGCGGCGGCGTGCTGTTCAACCAGGGCCTTGAGCTGGGCGCCGTCGCCGCTCTTGCTCGACCAGGCGATGTAGTTTTCTGGTCCGCCGCAGGCCTTGGAACCGACGCCCAGACTGTGGCACTGGCTGCTGTTATCGCAGCGCTGGTCGCTGTTGGCGGCCTGGATTTTTTTCCAGAGTGCTTCCGTCGGCGGCTGGGCGCTGGCGCAGGCGGTCAGCATGAGCAGGCTGGCCGCAGCCAGGCGCAAGGTGGGGATCAGGTTCATGATGGTCATTCCAGTGGGTCGCGGTGCTTGAAGCTTAGCAGGGTTTCGTCGGACCAGCTGCGGTCCCAGATCGGTGCGTAGTAGCTGCGGTCGAGCAGCGCCTCGCAATCGCAAAAGCGCAGCGAGGCCGGGCTTTGCGTGCCGCCGGCATACAGCGCGCTGGCGGGAAGGTTGGCGCTGCGGTTGCCGTCGAACAGGGTAACGCCGGCCAGCGGACGGGCGGCGAAAAACAGGTAGTTGCCATCGGCGGCGTTGCAGACGCTGTCAGCGCTGGTGAACAGTTCACCGAGCCAGGCGAACCACTGCGCGTTGTTGGACAGCAGCCCCGCCTCCACGCCGACCAGGCATTCGAGCCGCAAATCGCCGAGGCGGCGCATGCCGTCCGGCACGTTGGGGCTGCGCACTTGCGCACGCCACGTCAGCGTGCTGGCCTTGCTGCTGGCGATGACAGCCGCATCTTCCTGCAGGGCTTGCTCGTTGCGTTCCAGCGTGAAGCTGTGGTCGGGCGCCACCGGCACCGGCAGCGAGACGGTGTCGCCCGCCACGCGCAGCGTGACGCCATCGAGTCCTGTGCCCGGCAGGCGCGGCAGCAACTGGAAGCGCAGCGTGGCCTGCGGCGCCAGCGCGTGCCGGCGCTCAAACATTTCCATGCCGGCGATCATCTTGCGATACGACTTGTCGACCGGATCGCGCGTAGCCGATACCGTGACGCTGGGCGCGTGACGGGCGGCGGGTTGGGCAGCGGCCAGGCTTGCTGCCAGCAAGGCCGCCGTGAACAGGATACGCTTCACGGTCCTATGGTAGGACGATGCCGCCGCGCGCGGCGCACTATTCAGGCGTCGGAATGGCTGGCGATCCAGCGCATCAGTTCGCGACCGAACACACGGGTGCGGGCGGTGTCGAGCTGGCGTTTCTTGTAGGCTTCGTGGCTGGCCGGTCCGCTCAGGCTGCGCTGGTAGCTGGCCTCGTCCATGAGCTGGATTTCGTACTCGAAGAAGAAGCCAACGTCGTAATCCTGCTCCGGCGCGGCATCGAGCTGCTGCACGTGGATCATCTTGCGCACCGTCACCTGGATGCTGTTGAAGCCGACGCCGCTGTGCGGATTGTCGCAGCGGGTTTGCGGCTGGGCGATCTCGGCCAGCTCGGCATCCATTTGCCGCAGCAGGTCCAGCGGATAGTCCTTGCTGTGTTCAAGCTGGGCGCGGTATTTGTTGAACACCTGCTTGGCGGCGTCGAGGTCGAGCAGGGTGTTGCGGGTGCGCTCGGCGTCGACATTGGTGACCGACAGCAAATGCGCGCGCTGCAAGGTGCGCAGGGCCAGCAGGCACTCGCAGCGGGTGGCAAACACCAGCCGCACGCCGAGGTGGTCGAAGATGTCGGCCGCCAGGTAGGCGGCCTTTTGCAGCAGCTTGAGCAGGATGCTGTTGCGGCCCTTGTTGTCCTTGCGGTCGTAGTGCAGCAGCGGCAGGCAGACTTCGCCGTCGGTCAGGTAGTGCTGCTCGCCGTCGTGGCGGATTACCTCGTCCAGGGTGCCGAATACCTGCGCGCGGATGGCGTGGAAGTGGCGCAGCTTGAGGTTGTTGTCGATGTAGAAAATCCCGTGCATCACCTTGAGCACGGCGCACGACCACAGGCGCCGCACGTCGACATGCTGGCCGCGCAGCGAGGCGTACACCAGCAATTGCAGCGGATCGTCCGGCTCGGCCACCTCGGGCGGGATCAGGCCGGCCTGCTCGGGCGTGAGGAAGCTGCAGCGGATGAAGGCCACCGCCTCGGCATGGGCGCGGCGGATCAGCGCCACGGCGGCCGGCTGCTCGAGGTCGAAGCCGTACTCGCGCACGAACTGGTGCGCGTCGTGCAGGTTGCGCAGGGCCAGCGCGCCGAGGTCGATCGCCGAGATGCCGTTGGCGATGGCGTTCAGGTAAGTCCAGTTGAGCGACAACTTGCCTTCGCTGCGTAGCGAAGCGTGTAGCTGCGTCATGTCTCCTCCCACCGCATTACTCTTATCATAATAAGTTGTCGGTAGAAACTATAATAGCGCCTTTGTCAGCTTCATTATCAAGCGGATGCTTAAATTTATCGATACCCGCCTGGCCGGACTGGATGCGTGGTTCGCGCGCCGCACGGCGTGGCTGCATCGCCCGCGCGCCGGTGCGTGGGCCATTGTGCTGGTCCCAGTGCTGCTGGGCTTGCTGTCGCTGGCCAGCGGCCAGGACGATGGCTGGGACATGCGCAACTACCATCTGTACAACGTGCACGCGCTGCTCAATGGCCGCATCGGTTTCGATTTCTCGCCGGCCGGTTTCCAGAGCTATTTCAATCCCACGCTGGAGCTGCCGTACTACTACCTGAACCAATGGCTGCCGCCGCGCGCGGCCGGTTTCGTGATGGGCGCGCTGCATGGCCTGGCCTTTCTGCTGTTGGCCGGCATCGCCCGCCAGCTGCTGGGCGATGCCGCGCCACGCCGCACCGTGTTGCTGCTGGCCGCCGCCGGCCTGTTCGCGCCGGGCTTCCTCAGCGAGTTGGGCAACACGATGGGCGACAACCTGAGCGCGTTGCCGGCGCTGGCCTCGCTGTATCTGGTGTTGCGCTGCTGGGACGCGTTGCCGCAGTGGCAAGCGCGCGTCGCATGGACCGTGCTGGCGGCCGGCGCGGCGATGGGCGCCAGCGCCGGCCTCAAGCTCACCAACGCGACCTATGCGGTGGCGCTGTGCGCGGCCTTGCTGACGGCGCCGCTGGCATGGTGGCAGCGGCTGCGGCTGGCGCTGGTGTATGGCACGGGCGTGCTGGGCGGCATGGCTATCAGCGGCGGCTGGTGGTTCCTGAAAATGTGGCATACCTTCGGCAATCCGCTGTTCCCGCAATTTAACAATATCTTCCGCAGCCCGCTGGCGCAGGACGGCGGCGTGATCGACGTGTTCTTCCGTCCGCAAGGCTGGATGGAAAACTTGCTGTGGCCATTCATCTTTGCCTTCAACACGCGGCGCGTGTCGGAGATCCCGCTCAAGCTGGCGCTGTGGCCGGTGCTGTATATGGTGCTGGCAGCGCTGCTGGTGGTGTGGCTGCTGCGCCGTTCAGAACGCAAGCTGGCGCCGCGCAGCGCTTTCCTGCTGGTGTTCGTGGCCGTGGCTTACCTGGTGTGGATGCGCATGTTCAGCATCTACCGCTACCTGGTGCCGCTGGAGTTGCTGGCGCCGCTGGCGATCTGGCTGGCGTGGCAGTACATCGCGCCGCAGGCGCAGCGCGTGGCCGGCGTGCTGCTGGCCGCGCTGGCGCTGGGCGTGTTCCCGATTGCGAACTGGGGCCATGCGGAGTGGGCCGGGCAGGCCTTCAGCGCCGAGGTGCCGCCGATCGCCAGGCCGGCCGACAGCATCGTGTTCTTTGCCCAGCCCGACCCGCCGTCCGGCTGGATGGCAACCTTCATGCCGAAGCAGGTGCGGGTGATGGCGCTGGGTACCGGCTTGCCGGAATCGCCGGCCTGGCGTGCGCGCCAGCTGGCCGCCATCGCCGAGCGTCCCGGTCCGCATTACCTGCTGCTGAGCGCCGCCCGCAATGACCGCGACGGCACGCGCCTGCGCAAATTGGCGGTGGCGCAATCACTGGGGCTGACCGACGATGCCGCCGGCTGCGACAAGCTGGAATGGCTGATGAAGCGCGTTCGCCTGCAAGTGGAACTGCGCCGCTTGCCGGCCGGCGGCTGCACCTTCGACCTGCCGCCGCAGCATCGCATCGACCTGGCGGCGCAGGACCGCATCACTATCGCGCAAGCGGCCGACCGGCTGCAGCAATACGGCCTGCAGCTGGATGCCGCCAGCTGCACCACGCACCGGGCGGCGGTGGGCGCCGAGCCGCGTCCCTTCCTGTGGTGCCGCGTCGGCGCAAGGGACCGCACGGCCGCGCAATAGTCGCTACAGCGGTGCGGTGATCACCCGGCTGGCGGGTACTGCTTCTGGCATTTCACGCAAAAGAAGCTGCGGCGCTGGGTCTTGCCCAGATATCCTTTGTGGAAGGGGAGGTCGCAGCGCGGGCAGATGCGTTTGGTGTGCGCCAGCCAGTGCTGTTTGAGCACAAAGGCTTTTTTCCAGCGCAGGAAATCAAAGGCGTACACACGCATCTGCTCCACCAGCTCGCGCTGCTTGGCGGCCGATAGCGCGCCCACCGTGGACAGCGGATGCACGCGGATGCGGAACAGCACTTCGTTCTTGAAGATATTGCCGGCGCCGGAAAACATCTCCTGGTCGAGCGTGGCGTCACACACCAGCATGTCCGGCCGGGCGCGCAGCTTCTTCAGCGCCGCCCTGGCGTTCCACTGATCCGACATCACGTCCGCGCTCCAGTCGTATTGCGCGTCCAGGTCGGGCGGCAGGGTTTTTACCGAGCAGCTGTAGAAATTGAATTCCTCGCCATCGTCAAAGCCCAGGCTCAGGCGCGGCTGCGCGTCCTTGCGTTCATTGATGCGGTAACTGCCAAACATCAGCAAATGAATCCGCAGCGCGCGGTCCTGCAGCTGGATCAGGAAATGCTTGCCCCAGCTGCGCAGGGCGACGATGGACTGCCCTCCCAGCGCCGCATAGTCGACCTCTTTGCTGTTGCCGCTGGCGTGCCTGATGGTGCGGCCGGCGAAACCTTCGGCTTGCTCGCGCAAAATGACGATGGATGGTCCTTCCGGCATGGGCTGCCCCTGAAACGTACAGGCTGCCAGTGTGGGCGCGCTGCCGCGCCCTGACCGTACGCTACTTCACCGAGCCGTCCAGCATATCGTGGACGCTGTAGCTCATCATCGCCAGGAAGGCCACCAAGCCGAGGTACAGCACGCCATAGTTGATGCGCGTGTCGCGTGGCACGGTGTAGTAATCGCCGGCCTTGGCCGGATCGCCCCAGATGGCCTCCTTGAGCTGCGGGTAAGCCAGCACCGCGACCAGGATCAGCATCGGGCTCGGATGATAGAAGAACAGCGCCGCCAGCAGCGGCACGCCGGCCAGCCACACCTTGGGGGAGATGATGGCCGTGATGCGGCCGCCGTCCAGCGGCGAGATCGGAATCAGGTTGAACAGATTGAGCATGCAGCCGGAATAGGCCAGGGCCAGCATCAGGCTGCTGTCGTTGTTGCGCGCGAAGTAGTAGCAGATCATGGCGGCGGCGGTGCCGGCCAGCGGGCCTGCAAAGCCGATGTAGGCCTCGGTCTCGACGTCGTGCGGCTGGTCCTTCAGCGCGATCCAGGCGCCGACAAACGGAATGAAGGTCGGCGCACCGACGTTCAGCCCGCGCTGGCGGGCGGCGACGTAGTGGCCCATCTCGTGCACAAAGATCAGGCCGACGAAGCCGACCGCATAGCGCCAACCATACACCCAGCTATACACCACCATCGAAATCAGCATGGTGCCGCAAGTGGTCAGCAGCTTGCCCATTTTACCGGCCGCCAGCAGCCAGACGATCAGCTTGCCCATCAACTTACTCCGGCTTGCTCAGGTCAACCGCTGCGGCTTTCTCTTCGCGCTTGCGGCCCAGCAGTTTGTAGACCCAGCTGCCGATAGCGGCCACGCCGATCAGGATGATTTTCTTAAAGGCCAGCAGCAAGGCAAAGATCTTGCCGAAGAAGCCCAGCTTGGCTGCGACGCCGCCCGCCACCAGCGCCGCGATGCCGTACTCCGCCACCTTATCGGTGCCGGCGTTGAAATCGCTATAGCGGTTGCCCGGCGTGAAGTCGGTGAAGGCAGTGACTTTTTTCATCTCGGTTTTAACTTGCGCAATCTGGTTCATGCCGGACACGGCGTTGAGGACCAGCACGCCTTCACGGCCCAGCACGCGGATGTTGTAGTTCAAGCCGTTTTCGTTATCGCCTTCGGTATGCAGTTCCTTGGCCCAGTACAGCTTGTGCTGCGACTTGTCATAGCTCGGCTGTTCGGCCCAGCCCACCAGCGTCATCGGCGCGTAGCCTTGTTCCTTGCGGGCCTTGTTATTTTCGATCATGCCTTCCTGGATGTCTTTCAGCAGGTCGGCATAGTTGATCGTGTCGGCGTCGTCATCCTTGACATGGCCGTCCTTGTCATACGTCACCACCACGCCCCAGCCGGCCGCGCTCAGCAGGTTGACGTCGGCCGGGACGATCATGCCCAGCGTCTTCGCGCCCGGCGGATTGCCCCAGCCTTCGCTCAACAGCTTGCCGGCGTCGGCAGGATCCAGATAGCGGAAGGTGGGCGGCAGGTCCAGCGTGGCGATATCGCCCGGCAGCTGGACCTTGCCTTCGCGGAAAGTCAGCGATGACAGGAACTGCTGTGCGCTCATCTTCGGCGCATCGTCGGCGGCGACGGCGGGCAGAATGGCAGCCAGGCTGAGGCAAAGCAGGGCGGTGATCAAACGGCGCATAGAGGGCTCCTTGCAAGAAAGCCTATATCCTACAGGAAATAATTGCAAAGTTGGTAATTACTTATGGCATTGTCGTGATGGTTGATTCGTGGCAGTATGACCGGTCACGATTTTGTGTAACCCACGGAGGCTAGCTTGAAAAAAACCATGCTTGTAATGTCGCTGATCGCGGCGTTTGCAGCGACTGCCGCCCACGCGGCGAACGGTCCTGAGATTGACGCAAAACGTCTGTCGCAGGATGTGAAGGTACTGTCGTCGGACGAATTCGAAGGCCGCGGCCCGAACACCGCCGGCGAAACCAAAACCGTCGCCTACATCATCGAACAATTCAAGGCCGCCGGCTTGCAGCCGGGCGGTGATCTGATCAAAGGCAAGCGCGCATGGACGCAAGACGTGCCGCTGGGCCGTTTTGAAATCAAGGGCCCGGTCAAGCTGACCATCAATGATGGCAGGACCGCGCAGGAACTGAAGCAGGGCGACGACATGGCCGTGCGCGCGGCGATGAACGGTTCGAAGCTGGTCGACTTCAAGAACGCGCCGCTGGTGTTCGTCGGCTACGGCGTGACCGCGCCTGAGCGCAAATGGGACGATTTCAAGGGCCAGGACCTGAAGGGCAAGCTGGCGGTGGTGCTGATCAACGATCCGGACTTCGAGACCGGTGAAGGTGAATTCGGCGGCAAGGCCATGACCTACTACGGCCGCTGGACCTACAAGTATGAAGAGATGGCGCGTCGCGGCGCGCTGGGCACCATCATCGTGCACGAAACCGCACCGGCTTCCTACGGCTGGAACACGGTGAAGAACTCCAACACCAACGTGATGTACGACATCGTGCGCAAGAAGCCATCGGAAGCGCACGCGCCGATGGAAGCATGGATCCAGCGCGACCTGGCGGTGGAACTGTTCAAGCGCGGCGGCCTCGATTTCGAAGCACTGAAGAAGCAGGCGCAAACGCGCGACTTCAAAACGGCGGAGCTGAAAGGCATCACGCTGTCGGCCAACTACGCGGTGGATGCGCAGGTCATCGTGTCGAAAAACGTGCTGGCACGCCTGCCGGGCACCAAGAAGCCAAATGAAACCGTGATCTACAGCGGCCACTGGGACCACCTCGGCGTCGGCCTGCCTGATGCGAAGGGCGACAAGATCTACAACGGCGCCATCGACAACGGCACCGGCATCGCCGCGCTGCTGGAACTGGCGCGCGCTTACGGCAAGGCGCCGGCACCGGCGCGCAGCGTGGTGTTCCTGGCGGTGACGGCGGAAGAGAAAGGCCTGCTGGGTTCCGAGTACTACTCGGCCAATCCGGTGTACCCGCTGGCCACCACTGTTGGCGTGATCAACATGGACGCACTGAGCCCGGTCGGTCCGACCCGCAACTTCACCATCTCCGGCAGCGCCAAGCTGGATCTGCTGGACCAGCTGATCGCCAAGGCCAAGCAGTACAACCTGGCCTACACGCCGGATCCGGTGCCGGAAGCGGGCCACTTCTTCCGCTCGGACCACTTCCCGTTCGCCAAGCGCGGCGTGCCGGCCATTTCGTACGGTTCGGGTAATGACCTGGTGGACGGCGGCGAGGCAGCCGGCCGCAAGATCGAGGAAGCATATGTGACCAACAACTACCATCAGCCATCCGACGAGTGGAGCGCCGACTGGAGCTTCACCGGCATGGCGCACGACCTGGGCATGTTGTACTCGCTGGGCCGCGACCTGGCGGAATCCAAGGACTGGCCTAACTGGTCCAAGGACGCCGAGTTCCGCGCCGCGCGCGACGCCAGCGCCGCCAAGCGCAAGTAAGCTGCCCACGCGATGACGCTGCAAGCCCTCGACCTGTGTTGCGTTCGCGGAGAACGCCGCCTGTTCAAGGGCTTGTCGTTGTCGCTGGAAGCAGGGCAGGCGCTGCGCGTGCGCGGCGCCAACGGCAGCGGCAAGACCACCTTGCTGCGTACTCTCGCTGGTTTGGCGCATGCCGAAGCGGGCGAAGTGCGCTGGCAGGGCCGGTCGATTGCCGCCTGCCGCGATGAATATCATAGCCAGATGATTTACCTCGGCCACGCGGCTGCGGTGAAAGACGAATTGCTGGCATGGGAAAACCTGGTCTACGCCGCGCGCCTGCAAGGCCGCACGCTGGACCGCCGCGCCGCCGAGCAATCGCTGGCCGCGCTGGGCTTGGGCCGCGCGGCGCAACTGCCGGCGCGTTCGCTGTCGCAAGGGCAGCGCAAGCGGCTGGCATTGGCGCGCCTGCATGGCGCGGAAGGCGAAGCCGCACCGCTGTGGATACTGGACGAACCATTCAACGCTTTGGACCAGGATGCAGTGACCGCGCTATGCGCGACGCTGGACCGCCACTTCGCACGCGGCGGCATGCTGCTCTACACCACCCACACCGACCTTGCACTGAATCCGGCGCAAGCGCTGGAACTTAACCTCGACCGCGTCACCGCGCCCGCGCCGCCCGCCGCGACCAAGGCCGCCGTCCGGCCGACCGCTGGCGTCGCGCCGCCGGACGCCGCGCCATGATGACCGCCTTCCTCGGCGTGATTCGCCGCGACCTGCTGCTGGCGATGCGCAACCGCGCGGACGTTCTGTCCTCGGTCTTCTTCTTCATCATCGTCGCCGCACTGGCGCCGCTGGGCCTTGGGCCGGAACCTGCCATGCTGCGCACCATCGGCCCCGGCATGCTGTGGATCGCCGCGCTGCTGGCCTCCATGCTGGCGCTGCACCGCCTGTTCGCACAAGACCATGCCGACGGCACACTGGAACAGATGCTGCTCTCGCCGGAACCCGCCACACTGCTGGTCGCCGGTAAAATCCTCGCGCACTGGCTCACCACCGGCATACCGCTGGTCATCCTCTCGCCGCTGCTGGCGCTGCAATTCGGCCTGCCGGCCGAACAAGTCCTCATCCTGATGGCCAGTCTTTTACTCGGCACGCCCATCCTCAGCCTGATTGGCGCCATTGGCGCGGCGCTGACGCTCGGCGTGCGTGGCGGCGGCGTGCTGATTGCGTTATTAGTTTTGCCACTGTACGTACCCGTACTAATTTTCGGCGCCGGCGCGGCTGTGGCGTCAGATCCACAATCACATTTATTTTTACTGGGAGGCCTGCTGGCAGCCGCAGTGGCACTGGCTCCGTGGGCCACAGCGGCCGCTTTGCGCATTGCCTCTGAGTGAACACTGTTGATACAATGTCCACAATGAATACCAGCCTGCTTTACCGTTACGCCTCTCCACAACAGTTCTATCCACTGGCAGGCAAATTAATCCCGTGGTTCCTCGCACTGGCAGTCCTGCTGACCGCTGCGGGCCTGTACGTCGGGCTGGTACAAGCGCCCACCGACTGGCAGCAGGGCGACTCCTACCGCATCATCTACGTGCACGTTCCCGCCGCCTGGATGTCGATGGTGATCTATCTGGCGATGGCCTTCTGGGCCGGCCTCGGTCTGGTGCTGAACACGCGCCTGTCGTCGATGATGGCCAGCGCCCTCGCGCCGACCGGCGCCATGTTCACCGTGCTGGCCTTGTGGACCGGCGCCCTGTGGGGCAAGCCGACATGGGGCGCGTGGTGGGTGTGGGACGCACGCCTGACCTCTGAACTGATCCTGCTGTTCCTCTACATCGGCTTCATGACGCTGCAATCGGCCATCGCCGATCCGCGCCGGGCCGACCGTGCCGGCGCCGTGCTGGCGCTGGTCGGCGTGGTGAATATCCCCATCATCTACTTCTCCGTCAAATGGTGGAACACCTTGCACCAGGGCGCTTCCGTCAGCCTGACCGCCGCGCCGAGCATGGCCGCCGTGATGCTGACCGGGATGCTGCTGGTGACCTTGGGCGCATGGGCCTACGCCTTCGCCGCCGCCTTGACGCGCCTGCGCTGCATCATCCTCGAACGCGAGAAGCGCAGCGCATGGCTGAAGGCGCAGTATGAGGAGAAGCATGCATGAGCGAATGGCTACACATGGGCGGATACGGCTTGTACGTGTGGGGCTCGATCGGCGCCTCGCTGCTGCTGCCGCTGTGCGAGTATGTAGCTCTGCGCCTGCGCCGCAGCGCCGCGCTGGAACAGCTGAAACATCAACAGGATCACGATGAAACCTAGAACCAAGCGCCTCGCGCTGGTGGCGGCAGGCCTGGCCTTGCTGGCGCTGGCGGCGTGGCTGATCTCGTCCGCCTTCCAGAAGAATCTCGTGTTCTCGGTGACGCCGACCGAACTGCTGGCCAGCCCGGACCGCGCGCGCAACCTGCGCATGGGCGGTTTGGTGGAGAAGGGCAGCTTGCGCCGGGAAGGTGACGGCGTCAGCGTCGACTTCATCATCACCGATATGGTGCAACGGGTGCCGGTGCGCTACAGCGGCATCCTGCCGGACCTGTTCAAGGAAGGTAAAGGCGCGGTGGTGCAGGGCAAGCTGGGCGCCGATGGTGTGTTCGCCGCGACCGAAGTGCTGGCCAAGCACGATGAAAACTATATGCCGCCGGACGCCGCGCGCGCACTGAAAGAGGCCGCCGAGGCCAAGGACAAGAAATGATTCCAGAACTAGGTTCCTTCGCGCTGATGCTGGCGTTTTGCGTCGCGCTGCTGCAAGGCGTCGCGCCACTCTTCGCGTCGCTGCGCGGCCGCGCAACCGGTGCCGCCTCCGTGTCGGGCGCATCGGCTGCCGCGCGCTGGATGGCGCTGGCGCGGCCGGCCGCCTATGCGCAAGCCTTGCTGGTCACCTTCGCCTTCGCCTGCCTGGTGCAAGCCTTCGTAGCCAACGACTTCACGGTGCTCTACGTCGCCTCGCACTCCAACACCTTGCTGCCGCTGTACTACCGCGTCTCCGCCGTATGGGGCGGACACGAAGGCTCGCTGCTGCTGTGGATTCAGATCCTGGTGCTGTGGACCGCCGCCGTCGCGGCGCTGAGCCGCCAGTTGCCGGCCGAAGTAGTGGCGCGGGTGCTGGGCGTGATGGGTCTGATCAGCGTCGGCTTCCTCGCCTTCATCCTGTGGACCTCCAACCCATTTGAGCGCCTGCTGCCCGGCGCGGCCGAAGGCCAGGACCTCAATCCTCTGCTGCAAGACATCGGCATGATCGCGCACCCGCCCTTGCTGTACATGGGCTACGTCGGCTTCTCGGTCGCATTCGCATTCGCCATCGCCGCGCTGATCGGCGGCCAACTGGACGCCGCGTGGGCACGCTGGTCGCGCCCGTGGACGCTGGTGGCGTGGACCTTCATGACGCTGGGGATCTTCCTCGGCAGCTTCTGGGCCTACTATGAATTGGGCTGGGGCGGCTGGTGGTTCTGGGACGCGGTAGAAAACGCCTCCTTCATGCCGTGGCTGGTCGGCACCGCCTTGATCCACTCCCTGTCCGTGACCGAAAAGCGCGGCAGCTTCAAAAACTGGACTGTGCTGCTGGCCATCATGGCGTTCGCCTTGTCGCTGCTCGGCACCTTTCTGGTGCGCTCCGGCGTGCTGACCTCCGTGCACGCCTTTGCCACCGATCCAAAGCGCGGCTTGTTCGTGCTGGTGTTCCTGGCGCTGGTGGTCGGCTCCTCGCTGCTGCTGTACGCATGGCGCGCGCCGCAGGTGGGACTGGGCGGCCGCTTCGCGCTGTTCTCGCGCGAGTCGCTGCTGCTGGTGAATAACGTGCTGCTGGTGGCGGCTGCCGGCACCGTGCTGCTTGGCACCCTGTACCCGCTGTTCCTCGACGCGCTGGGCATGGGCAAGATCTCGGTCGGCCCGCCGTATTTCGAAACTGTGTTTGTGCCGCTGATGGCGCCGATGCTGCTGCTGTTGGCCGCCGGCCCGTTCCTGCGCTGGAAGCAGGCCGGTTTCAAGGACGTGCGCAGCCTGCGCTGGGTTGGCGCGGCAGCCGTGCTGCTGTCGATTGCCGCCGCCATCGCGGTCGGCATGTCGCCGCTGCTGGTGATGGGCCTCGCGCTGGCTGCGTGGATTCTGTTGGGCAGCGTGTGCCACCTGCTGCAGCGCCTGCGCGTGTTTGAAGACAACCGCACGCGCTTCAGCCATCGCTTGTCAACGCTGCCGGGCAGCTACTGGGGCATGCTGATCGCGCACGCCGGTATCGGCGTGTTCGTGATCGGCGTAACGCTGGTGAAGGGCCGCGAGATTTCGCACGATGTGCCGATGCAAAGCGGCGATATCCACCACGTGGGCGGCTACGATTTCCGCTTCGTCGGTCTGCAGGATGTGCAAGGCCCGAACTACTCGGCGGTGCGCGGCACCTTTGACGTAACGCGCGACGGCAAGCATGTGACCACGCTGCTGCCGGAGAAACGCCAGTTCGCATCGGGCGGCATGCCGATGACGGAAGCGGCTATCGATCGCGGTCCGACGCGCGACCTGTATCTGGCGCTGGGCGAGGAGGTCAAGCCGGGTAACTGGATTGTGCGCATCCAGCACAAGCCGTTCGTGGCGTGGATCTGGAGCGGCGCGTTGCTGATCGCGTTTGGCGGTTTGCTGGCGGCGCTGGACAAGCGCTATCGTCTGAAGAAAGGCCGCGCATGAAACGCTTTATTCTGCCGCTGGGCGTGTTCGTCGCGCTGCTGGGATTTTTGTGGGTGGGCTTGCGTCTGAATCCGCGCGAGGTGCCGTCGCCGTTGATCGACAAGCCGGCGCCGGCGTTTGCGCTGGCGCAGCTGCATCTGCCGGAGTGCCAGATCGGCACGCGCGATATGGCGGGGCAGGTGTGGATCCTGAATGTGTGGGCGTCGTGGTGCGTGGCGTGCCGCCAGGAGCATCCGGTGCTGATGGAGATGGCGCGCATGAAGCTTGCGCCTATCGTCGGTTTGAATTACAAGGATGGCCGCGACGAAGGCATCGCCAATTTGCAGCGCGCGGGCGACCCGTATGTGGTGTCGGCGTTCGATCAGGATGGCCGAGTGGGCATCGACTATGGCGTGTACGGCGTGCCGGAGACGTTTGTGATCGATAAGCGCGGCGTGATTCGCTACAAGCAGATCGGCATCCTGACGCCGGAGATTGTGACAGGCACGCTGGTGCCGTTGATCGCAAAGCTGAACAAGGAGGGCGGCAATGGCTAAGTGGATTGCTGCTGTATTGATGACGATCGCGTTGAATGTGCACGCGACTGAAGATCTGGACAAGCGTGCGGCGGCGCTGGAAGAAGAGCTGCGCTGCCTGGTGTGCCAGAACCAGACCATCGCCGATTCACACGCCGGATTGGCGGCAGACTTGCGGCGCGAAGTGCGCGAGCAGCTCGCGCAGGGCAAGTCGGAGCAGGAGGTGCTGGACTTCATGGTGCAGCGGTATGGCGATTTTGTGCTGTATCGGCCGCCAGTGAAGTCGACCACCTGGCTGTTGTGGTTTGGGCCGTTCCTGTTGCTGCTGGCGGGGGCGCTGTTGCTGGTGTCGCGCTTGCGCGCGGCGCGATCGCGCGACGCCGGGCCGCAGCCGTCCGAAGAAGAATTGCAACGCGCGCGTGCGCTGCTGGATAACGACAAGGAGCAGCCATGAACGGCTTTGTATTCGCCGCCGCTGTGATGTGCGTGCTGGTCCTGTGGCTGGTGTTGCGTCCTCTGTTGTCGCGCCGTGACGCGGGCGCCGCGCCGCAAGCCGATCAACTGAATCTGGCCGTCCTGCGCGACCAGTTGCGTGAACTGGAAGCAGACCGCGAACAAGGCAGCATCGACGCCGAAGCCTACACCGCCGCCCGTCGCGATCTTGAACAACGCGTCGCCGAAGACGTGCATCCGGCCGCAACGCCTGCAGTTGCGGGCGCTGTGCCGGTGGCGCGCTGGCAGGCCGTTGCGCTGGCGCTCGTACTGATCGCCGGCTCTGGCGTGTTGTACGCCACGCTCGGCACGCCGCAAGCGCTGGTCGCTCCGGGCGCAGCGCCTGCCGCTGCCGGCCAGGCGCTCGATCCGCACACCAGCAGCGAAGCCGAAGCGATGGTCGCCAAACTGGCCGATCGCATGGCGCGCGAGCCGAATGATCCCAACGGCTGGGCGCTGCTGGCTCGCTCCTACAGCGCAATGGGCCGCTTCGTCGCCGCCAGCGGCGCCTACCAGCGTCTGGTCGCGCTGATCGCGGACGACGCGCAAATCCTGTCCGACTACGCCGACGTCCTCGCCATGACGCAGAACCAGAAACTGCGCGGCGAACCGGAACGCCTGCTGGCCCGCGCCCTGGCTGCCGACCCGAAAAACGTCAAGGCCCTGATCCTGTCCGGCGACGCCGCCTTTGAGCGCACCGATCTCGCATCGGCCGCCGTGCACTGGCAAGCCGCATTGGCCAATGCCACTCCCGGCTCCGAATTCGCCCAAATGGCGCGCGACAACCTGGCCCACATCGGCGCACCGGTAGAAGGCGCCTCCGCCGCGCCATCGCCGGCCGCTGCATCATCGGCCACCGCCGTCAGCGGCCGCGTCGAACTCGATCCGGCGCTGCGCGCGCAAGTGGCCGACACCGACACTGTCTTCATCGTCGCCAAAGCCGCCGACGGCCCGCGCTTCCCGCTCGCAGTGCTGCGCAAACAAGTGCGCGAGCTGCCGCTGCAATTCACACTGGACGACACAATGGGCATGATGCCCGGCGTGAAATTGTCCCAGTTCCCGCAGCTGGTGGTCACCGCCCGCATCTCCAAATCCGGCAACGCCATCGCCGCGCCGGGCGATTTGGAATCGGCTCCACACGCCGCCAAACCGGGTGATGCACAAATACAGTTGCGTATAAGCCCCAAATAGCAAAGATCGCCAAATTTCCCATGCCGGTTAGTGTTAGACTGCCGGCATATAGTTGACTGTTTGCAATCATAGTTGAATAAACAGACACCAGCCCACCGCCAGAAGTCACCTTATGTTGCAAGACAATTTCATGTCGTTCCAGCGCTTCCGCTACGCCAAGTGGGCCATCGCCCTGCTGGCCTTGTGCATTGCGCTGTACGTGTTGGACAATCCGCCGATCAAACCGGGCGGCGGCACCATCCTCGGTTACGGACTCGGGACACTGGGCGCGCTGCTGATCGTCTTCCTGCTGCTGCTCGGCGTGCGCAAACGCGCCTACGCGTCGCGCATGGGCACCCTGCGCGGCTGGCTGTCGGCCCACGTCTACCTTGGCCTGGCGCTGGCGGTGGTGGCGACGCTGCACTGCGGCTTTGAATTCGGCTGGAACATCCACACCTTCGCCTACGCGCTGACGATGGCCGTTATCATCAGCGGCATCTGGGGCGTGGCGCTGTACCTGTACCACCCGTCGCTGATGGGGGACCTGCTCGACGGCCGCACGCTGGACCAGATCGCGCAAGACCTGCGCGACCTCGATGACCGCTGCCGCATGCTGGCGCAAGGCCGTCCGCCGCAGCTGCTGGCATTGGTGGAGGAATCGGCCGCCTGCCAGATCTTCAACAAGCGCCGCCAGCGCCTGACGGGCCGCAACCGCCAATGCGCCACTCAGCGCGTGCTGCATCGCCTGCGCGAAGTGGGCGACCAGTCGGACGCCAACTCGAACGAAATCTATACGCTGCAATTTCGCCGTTTGCAGCAGCTGAAACGCATCCGCTCCTTCGTGCGACTGCGCACGCTGACGGAAATCTGGCTGCTGTTCCATGTGCCGATGTCGATCGCTTTGCTGGTCGCGCTGATCGCGCACATCGTCTCGGTTTTCTTCTACTGGTAATCGCTTATGCAAGCCCGTAACAACGATAAGCTCCAGAAGGAGATCGACGCCCTGCAACGCCCGCTGGTCGGGCGCCGGACCATGTCATGGCTGGCGTTTGTGCTGGTGCTGCTGGCCTGCCTGGTGCTGCCGGTAGTGGCATCCTTGTGGCCGGCCGTGTTCCAGCCGGTGGAGGAAAAAGCGCCGCAGCTGCGCAAGACGCCGCACCCGGCGCCGGTGTTGAGCAGCACGTACGTGCGCGCCTCGCCGACGGCGCTGGGACTGGACGCGCAATGGAATCCGGGCACGCTGTCGGCATCGCACCAGCCGTTTGGGCTGGACTGCAAATCGTGCCACTCCGAGCCGTTCAAGCAAGTGCAGGACAAGGACTGCCTGGCGTGCCATAAGGGCATTGGCAATCACGTGGCAGATAAAGTGGCATCGATGCCGGCGCTGCACGAAACCCGTTGCGCCACCTGCCACCGCGACCATCAGGGCGCGGAGGGATTGGTGTCGCAGAACCGCCGCTACATCGGCGCCGGTTGCGCGTCGTGCCACGGTGATCTGGAAAGCAAGCTGCCAGGCACGCAGGTCGCCAACGTGAAGGACTTCGCCAAGGCGCACCCGCAGTTCCGTGTGCAAGTGGCGGCTTCGGAGACGACCTTTGTGCGTGTGCGTCAGGGTGGTGCGCCGATTGCGCAAGCGAATGCGCTGAAGTTCCCGCACGATATCCACCTGGCGGCGGGCGGCATCGCCAGCCCGAATGGCAAGAGCAAGCTGGAATGCGCGAGCTGCCATCGTCCGAATGCGAGCGGCAGCGGCTTTGAGCGCGTGAGCATGCAGCGCGATTGCCAGTCTTGTCACACGCTGGCGTTTGAGCCGGCGCTGTCGCAACGTCAGGTGCCGCATGGCTCGGTGCCGGAGGTGTTGACCACGCTGCGCGAGTTCTATGGCTACGTTAGCAGCAGCAAGGTGGCGGTTGATACGCCGCCGGCAAGCGGTCCTGTATTCACGGTGCGTCCGGGTATGCCTTCGGGCGCGCCGGCCAGCTTTGTGCAGGGCGGGGGAGATGCGCGTGCGCGTGCCGCTGCGGCGGCGACCGAGTTGTTTGAAAAGACTTCGTGCATTGTGTGTCACAACGTGAGCCGCGTGCCGGGGCCGGGCAAGGCCGGGACGCCGGGTGCGGATCTGCCGCAGTGGAAGATCGCGCCGGTCACCGCGCCGCATGCGTGGATGCCGAAAGCGGCCTTCGATCACGCCTCGCACAAGCAGGCGCCATGCGGCGATTGCCACCTGGCCGCCAAGTCGAACAAGTCCAGCGATGTGCTGATGCCGACCATTAAAGAATGCCGCGATTGCCACGTCGGCACCGAGCCGGTAGTCGGCAAAGTGAAATCGGATTGCGCGATGTGCCACGGCTACCACATGCCGGACCTGCACGCCGGCCCGAAAGCTGCGAAAGTGATGAAGCCATGAGCGCGCGCGTAACGAGTTTGGCGCTGGCCGCTGCTCTTGCGCTGACTGCGTGTAGTGGCGGCGGTGGTGGGGCATCGTCATCTTCATCCGGCTCTGGCGGCGGCTCGTCGAGTTCTGGCAGCTGCTTCACGCCTGCGGCCACGCCGCAGTCGATGACGGCGGCTGAAGTGGAGCAGGTGCTGGCCCAGGGCGCGGAAGCTGCGTCCAAGCTGGGCGCCAAGGCCACCATCGCGGTGGTGGACCGCGTTGGCAACGTGCTGGCCGTGTACCGCATGACCGGTGCCGGCGCCACCGTGAATATCCTCAGCGGCAGCGGCAAGAACAGCGCCGACAGCCCGCAAGGCCTCGATGGCCTGAGCGGCTTGATCGGCTCCGACCTCGCCGCCGTCGCCAAAGCGCTGACCGGCGCTTATCTGTCCTCATCCGGCAACGCCTTCAGCACCCGCACCGCCAGCTTCATCGTGCAGGACCACTTCGTACCCGGCATCGCACAAACCGCCGGCGGTCCGCTGTTCGGCGTGCAGTTCAGCCAACTACCATGCGGCGACCTGGTACAACGCGGCGTGGGCGTCGGCATTGGTCCCAAGCGTTCGCCGCTGGGACTCGCCGCTGATCCGGGCGGCTTCCCCTTGTACAAAAACGGCCGCGTTGTCGGCGGCGTCGGTGTGATTGCGGATGGCGTGTACGGCCTCGATCCCGCACCCACCAACAGCGGCGCAGATCTCGACGAACGCATCGCCCTGTCGGCGCAAACCGGCTTTGCCGCGCCGGACTGCATCCGCGCCGACCGCATCACCGCAGGCGGCGTCACGCTGACGTATGCGAATACGGCCTCGCAGCCGGTGGCCGTAACCGCCTCGCGCATCAGCGGTATGGCCGGCGGCCTGCTGGCGGTCGACGGCTACTACGACGGCGCCGGCATCCTGGCCGGCACCGCATTCGGCGAAGCGGCATCGGGCTTTATCGCGCAAGGCAGCTCGCAGATTCTGGTGAATGCCTCGTCCGGCAATCGCTATCCTGCCAGCGCGTCGGTGTCGCCGTTGCCGGTAGCTTCCGGTGGTGCCGGCATGAGCGCGGCGGAGGTACAGGAAGTGATTTCGCAAGCGCTGGGCGTGGCCGCACAGGCGCGCGCGCAGATCCGCATCCCGGTTGGTTCCGCAGCGGAGGTGACGGTGTCGGTGGTCGATACCGCTGGCCACGTGCTGGGCCTTGCGCGCAGCGGCGACGGTCCGGTGTTCGGCGTCGACGTGTCATTGCAGAAGGCCCGCACGGCGGCGTTCTTCTCGTCGCCCGGCGCCTCGGCGGCGATTTCCGCCTTGCCGCAGCTGGGCTACTTCAATGGCTCGCTGAAGCAGGGCGCTTTGTTCGGCGTGGATAGCTACATGGCGACGTCGCGCAGCTTCTTTGCGAATCCGGCGGTATTCAGCGATGGCATCGCGTTCTCGGCGCGTTCGATCGGCAATATCGCACGGCCGAATTTCCCGGACGGGATTGACGGTAACCCGGCCGGCCCGTTGTCCAAGACCACGGCGACGTGGAGTCCGTTCAACGTCGGCTTGCAGCTGGATCTGGTGTATCCGTCGCTGGTGGGGGCAATCCTGGCGCCGGCAGCGCCCAACATGAGCTGCACCGGTAATGCGATCGGGCTGGAAAACGGCATGCAGACTTTCCCCGGCGGCTTCCCGATTTATCGCGGCACGACCTTGATCGGCGCGATCGGCGTGTCCGGCGACGGCGTTGACCAGGATGACATGATCGGCATGCTGGGCGTGTCGCGCGCTGCGGCGTCCCTGAAGACCGGCATCGGTCACGCGCCGGCGTCGCGCCGTGCGGACACGCTGGCGCCGCAAGGCCGCAACCTGCGCTACGCCCAGTGCCCGCAGGCGCCATTCAACAACAGCACAGAGCAGAGCGTGTGTGATGGCATATAAGACCGCGTTCTCTCTCGGTGTCACGTCGATGCTGGTCGCAGCTGCCGTGCAGGCCGCGCCGCAGCAGTTGCAGGTGCTGGCTGTTACTGTGCCGGTGCGCGCCGAGCCAAATGCCAGATCGTTGCCGGTGGCCGAGCTGTCGCGTGGCGCAATGGTTGGCATCCTTGAACAGCGCGGCGACTGGTACAAGGTTCCGTTGGACGCCCAGCGCGCCGGTTGGATTCAAATGGCTCAGGCAGAATACGGCGAAATGACGATCGAAGTATTCGACGCGCCAGGCGCAGCACGCATCCCGGACGCCATCGACGGCATCCTGCCAGCGCGCCCCGGCGCCACGGCTGGCGTGCCGCAAGCCGACGTGCTGCCGACTATCGATCCATCGCAAGTACCGCCACCGCAAGCCAACCTGCCGCGCGAATCGCTGCCGGTGACGGACCGCTGGCGCCTGATGCAAACGCTGGGCTTCAAGTTCCCGTGGTACGACCCCTACAACCAGAACGCGCTGAAGGCCGACCTGCCGGTTCTCAAGGAATACGGCCCCGACCTGTTCTTCAACCTCGGCGTGGTCTCGGACTCGCTGCTGGAACTGCGCCGCCTGCCGACGCCAGTGGCGGGCCAGATCAGCACCGGCCCCGGCGCCAACGACATCTTCGGTCGCGGCCAGCAAACGGTGATGGTGCAAAACCTGATCCTGAATCTGGGGCTGATCAAAGGCGACACCACCTTCCGCCCGCCGGATTATGAACTGCGCTTCGTCCCGGTCTTCAACTTTAACCGCGCGATGGTGCAGGAATCCGGCGCGCTGCGCATCGATCCGTCGCTGGGCAAGCGCCGCAACGACAACTTCGTCGGCATCCAGGAAATGTTCGCCGACGTCCACCTGCGCAACGTCTCCGACCGCTACGACTTCGACTCCCTGCGCGTCGGCATCCAGCCGTTCACCAACGACTTCCGTGGCTTCCTGTTCCAGGACTCGCCGTTCGGCGTGCGCCTGTTCGGTAATCGCGACAACAACCGCTGGCAGTACAACCTCGCCGCCTTCGCGCGCTTCGAAAAGGACACCAACAGCGGCTTGAACGCCGTCGGCAAAGGCCTGCGCAAGGACCAGATCTATCTGGCCAACCTGTATCGCCAGGACTGGCCGTGGATCGGCTTCACCTCGCAAGCCAGCATCGTCCACAACCGCAATCAGGAAACCGAAAAGACCTACGACACCAACGGCTTCCTGGTGCGCCCGGCCTTCCTCGGCGACCTGCGCTCGCACCGCTACCACGTGACCTATCTCGGTTACAGCGGCGACGGCCATATCGGCGAATGGAACCTGGCCACGTCGACCTATCTGGCGCTGGGCCACAACGAGCACGATCCGCTGGCACACACCGCGCAGCAGATCCGCGCCGGCTACCACGCCAGCGAACTGTCGCGCGACTTCAGCTGGATTCGCGCGCGCGCCTCGCTGGTGCTGGCCTCCGGCGACAAGGACCCGTACGACAACAAGTCCACCGGCTACGACGCCATCATGGAAAACCCGCAGATTGCCGGCTCGGACACCAGCTTCTCGATCCGCCAAGGCTTGCCGCTGATCGGCGGCGGCGGTGTGGCGCTGTCGGGCCGCAACGGCATCCTGCCGTCGCTGCGCTCGTCCAAGGACGAAGGCCAGTCCAACTTCGTCAATCCCGGCCTGATGCTGCTGGGCGTGGGCGCGGACCTCGACGTGGCGCCGGAACTGCGCGTATTCGGCAACGTCTCGTATTTGCGCTTTATGGACACGCGCGTGCTGGAAGTGCTGCGCGCGCAGTCGATTCCGTCGAAAGAGATGGGCGTCGATTTTTCGGTCGGCACGCACTGGCGGCCGTTCTACAACCAGAACGTGATTATCAATAGCTCCGTGGCCGCGCTGCGTCCCGGCAAAGCACTGAAAGCCCTGTACGGCGACAAACAGGGCACGCTGTATTCCGTTTTATTCAACATGGTTTTAAGTTACTGACATGAAGGCGTTCAAACATATCCTCGCACTGGCGCTGCTGCTGATGACCGCAGCGGTGGTCACGCTGGTGAGCGCCAATTCCGGCCCGGCCCTGAGCCTGCGCGAGTACATCATGGCGCCTGCCGCTCCCGCCGCGCAAACCGAAAAGCAGGCCGAAGCCAAATCGTCCGGATGCCTGAGCTGCCATACCGTCACCGACCGCCACACCATGCACGCCAATCCCGGCGTGGTGCTGGGCTGTACCGACTGCCACGGCGGCAATGCTTCCGTGGTCGGCGAGGGCAAGCCGGAAAGCCCGGCCTACCGCTCGGCGCTGGATGCGGCGCACATCCTGCCGCGCGACGAGAAGTACTGGCAGCATCCGTCGTCCGCCAATCCGCAAGGTTCCTACGCCAAGCTGAATAAGGAGCACCCGGCCTACATCCGCTTCATCAATCCTGGCGATTTGCGCGTAGCGCGCGATGCATGCGGCGCCTGCCACCTGCCGATCATCCAGGCGCAGGAACGCAGCCTGATGGCCACGTCGGCCATGCTGTGGGGTGGCGCCAGCTACAACAACGGCATCCTGCCGTACAAGCGCTATATCCTCGGCGAGTCGTACACGCCGGAAGGCGCGGCTGCGGCTATCGTCAATCCGCTGCGTGTGGATAACGAGCTGTTTGTCCACAAGGGCATTCTCGACCGCCTGTATCCGCTGCCTGCGTGGGAGACCATCGCACCGGCCGACGTGTTCCGCGTGTTCGAACGCGGCGGCCGCGTAATCGGCAGCGCGTTTCCTGAAATCGGTTTGCCGAACAGCTCCGGCACGCTGCAAAAGCTGGATGAACCGGGCCGCCCGGATATCCACCAGTCCAACCGTGGTCCCGGCACCGGCGGCCGCATCGCCGTCCCGGCCATCAACATCACCAAGACGCGCCTGAACGACCCGCACCTGTGGTTCCTCGGCACGAACGAGCAGCCGGGCGACTATCGTTCTTCCGGTTGCACCGCGTGCCACACCATCTACGCCAACGACCGTGATCCGCTGCACTCCGGTCCTTACGCGTCGGCTGGAAACAGCGGCATGACCAAAACCGTCGACCCGACCATTCCGAAGAACCAGTCCGGCCATCCGATCAAGCACGAATTCACGCGCGCGATTCCATCGTCGCAGTGCATGACCTGCCATATGCACCAGCCGAACATTTTCGTGAACTCGTTCTACGGCTACACCATGTGGGACTACGAATCGGATGCGCCGTCCATGTGGCCGAAGAAGCAGAAGTATCCGACCGACGCCGAGATCCGCGCCATCCAGGCACGCAACCCGGAAGAAGCGGCCACGCGCGGCAACTGGAGCGATCCGGAATTCCTGAAGAACGTATCGAGCCTGAATCCGACTCTGAAGGACACGCAGTTCGCCGACTACCACGGCCACGGCTGGAACTTCCGCGCCATCTACAAGCGTGACCGCAAGGGCGCGCTGCTGGATGCCAAGGGCAATATCATCGACGATAACGACCCGGATAAATTCAAGAAGACCGTGCACCTTGCCTCCATCCACATGGAGAAGGGCATGCAGTGCGTGGACTGCCACTTCTCGCAGGATGCGCACAGCAACGGCCACATTTACGGCGAAGTGGCGGCGGCGATTGAAGTGGACTGCGTGGACTGCCACGGCAGCGCCACCAAGTATCCAACCCTGCGCACCAGCGGCCCTGCGGCCAAGCCGGGCGGCATGGACATGTCGCTGCTGAAAACGCAGGACGGCCGCCAGCGCTTCGAATGGCGCGAAGGCCGCTTGTACCAGCGCGCCGCTACCGATCCGAAAAAAGAATGGGAAGTCAGTCTGGTGAAGGATTCGGTCAATCCGGCCAACCCGCACTACAACGAGAAAGCCGCGCGCGCCAAGTTGATGAGCGCCGGGCCGGAAGGCCAGCAAGGCAAGTGGGGACCGGGCGTCGGCAAGCTGGCGCACGACAACGACAAGATGAGCTGCCATAGCTGCCACCTGTCGTGGACCACCAGCTGCGCCGGTTGCCATTTGCCGATCCAGGCCAACTGGAAAACGGAGCGTTTGCACTACGAGGGCGGCGAGTCGCGCAACTACGCTTCGTACAATCCTCAAGTGGCGCGCGACGATATGTTCCAGCTCGGCGTGGCCGGCCCGGTGAAAGGTTCGAAGATCACGCCGGTGCGTTCCAGCTCCGCGCTGGTGCTGTCGTCGGTGAACTCGAACCGCGAGAAGATCTACATCCAGCAGCCGCCGATTGCCTCCAGCGGCTTCTCGTCGCAGGCTTTCGCGCCGCACTATCCGCACACCGAGCGCAAGGAAGAGACCAAGACCTGCTCCGATTGCCACGTCTCGAAGAACAACGACAACAACGCCATCATGGCGCAGTTGCTGCTGCAAGGGACCAACTTCGTCAACTTCGTCGGCTACAACGCGTGGATCGGCGAGGCCGGCCACGTGGAAGCGGCCACCGTCACCGAGTGGGACGAGCCGCAGGCGGTGAAGGGCAGCTACCTGCAGCGCTACGCTTACCCGGACTGGTTCGAGCAGCACAAGGCGCGCAAGATGGAGTTGACCGAAACGCACGCGCATCCGACCGAGGGCGCGGCTAACTGCCTGCAACTGCGCGGCGAATACCTGTTCACGGCGGAAGGCAAGGGCGGCTTGCGCGTGTATGACGTGGCCAGCATCGCCAACAAGGGCGTGTCGCAGCGCATCGTCACGGCGCCGTATTCGCCGCTGGGCCAGAACACGCAAGTGCCGTCGAAGTACGCCACCTGCATGGCGCTGCCGACCAACCAGCCGATCGCGCCGACCCGCAATCAGGGCGATTTGATGCGCGTGACGAATCAGGAGCAGGCCTTCCATCCGATTTACCACTACGCCGCCATCAGCGACTCGCAAGAGGGCCTGATTCTGGTGAACGTGGACACGCTGGCCGACGGCGAGGCGCGCAACAACTTCCTCAACCGCGCGCTGACCTGGAATCCGAACGGCTTGCTGAACGGCGCGCAGCACATCGTGCTGGGCGGGCATATCGCCTACATCGCCGCCGATGCCGGCATGGTGATCGTCGATCTGAATGATCCGTTGAAGCCGCGCCATCTGGCGACTGTGGCGCTGGACGGCGCACGCGCCTCGGCGCTGCAATTCCGCTACCTGTTCGTCACCGACAAGAGCGGCCTGCGCGTGATCGACGTGACGCTGCCGGCCAAACCGGCGCTGCTGCCGGGCCGCGTGGCGCTGGCCGATGCGCGCAAAGTGTATGTGGCGCGCACGTACGCCTACGTCGCGGCTGGCAAGCAAGGCCTGGCCATCATCGATGTGGAAAAACCGGCGGAGCCGAAGGTGTACCAGATGTTCGATGCGGACGGCCAGTTGAATGATGCAAGAGACATCATTGTCGGTTCGACCAATGCTTCGCTGTTCGGCTACGTGGCCGACGGCGCCAATGGGTTGAAGGTATTGCAACTGACGGCGCCCGACACGCAGCCGCGCTTCTATGGCTTCTCGCCGGAGCCGAAGCCGCAGCTGATCGCGTGGAGCCGCACCCGCACCCCGGCGCTGGCCCTGTCCAAGGGGCTGGACCGCGACCGCGCGGTGGATGAAACGGGCGGCCAGATCGCGGTATTCGGCCGTATCGGTTCGCGTCCGTTCAATGCCGCAGAAATGGCTAAACTGTATTTAAAGCCTGATTCGCAAATCTGGACTGTGAGCGATCAGGGCGTGCCGGGCGATTACGTGCCGCGCGCGCAGAAAGGAAAGAAATGAAAAGGATGCTGTCCGCCTGCCTGATGCTGGCCTGTGGGCTGGTGCTGGCCGCCAGCTCGTCGACCTCGCCGGTGCTGCCGAATGCGTCGCCGCACCAGTCGGTCGGTACGGTCAATTGCGCCAGCAGCACCTGCCACGGTGCGGTGGCGCCTTGGACTGGCTCCAGCGTGCAGCAAAATGAGTACACCACCTGGCTGCGGCTGGACAAGCACGCCAAGGCTTACGCCGTGCTGCTGAACGCGCAATCGCGCTCCATCGCCGCCAAGCTGGGTCTCAAGCAGGGCGCGGAGAATGCGCAGGAATGCCTGGACTGCCACGCGCACAACCCTGCGCCGTCGCTGCGCGGCGAGCGTCACATGGTGACCGATGGCGTGGGCTGCGAGGCCTGCCACGGCCCGGCCGACAAGTGGATCCGCTCGCACACCGCTCCCGGCGCCACGCACGCGGACAATGTCGCCAAGGGCATGTATCCGACCGAGAAGCCGGTGGAGCAGGCGAAGTTGTGCCTGTCTTGCCACGTGGGCGACAGCAGCCGCTTCGTCTCGCACCGCATTATGGGCGCGGGCCATCCGCGTTTGAGCTTTGAGCTGGATACCTTCGCCCAGCTGGCCCCTGCACACTACAAGGTCGATGATGACTGGCGCCAGCGCAAGGGTGATTACGACAGCGTGCGTCTGTGGGCCATCGGCCAGGCGCTGGCTTCCAAGAACCAGCTGGATGCGCTGGCCGATCCTAAGCGCGGGCGCGACGGCCTGTTCCCGGAACTGGCGCTGTTCGATTGCCACGCCTGCCATCACCCGATGAGCGAGAAGAAGTGGACCCCGCGCCTCGGCGTGGGACCGGGCCGCATGCGTCTCAACGACAGCAACCTGCTGATGCTGCGCGCGATCGTGCGCGCCACAGATCCTGCTGGCGCGAATGCCTTCAGCGCCCAAGTCACGCAGTTGCACCAGGCGGTGGCGGGCAATACCGCCAGCGGCGTGGCCGGCCGCAGCGCCGATCCGCTGGCGCTGGCGTCGGCCTTGTCGGCCACCATCCAGCGCTACATCGACAAACTGGAACAGCAGCGCTTTACGCCGCTGATGCAGCGCGCCGTGCTGGCAGGTTTGATCGATGAGGCCAAACGCCAACAGTATTCCGACTACGCCGGCGCCGAGCAGGCCTACATGGCCATCTCCAGCCTGTCGTCATCGCTGGCCAAGCAGGGCGCGCTGGGCGGCGCTGCCGGCGTGGCCGAGATGAACCGCAAGCTGGCGGCGCTGCGCGTGTCGCTGGCCAATGAGGACGCGTTCAAGCCGGACGTCTTTGCGAACGGCCTGCAAGGCCTGTCGCGCACCATTTCACCGCAGGCGAATTAATCATGGACGCTACTGAACTGTACGAGATCGTTATCGTCGGCTCCGGGCCGGCCGGCCTCTCCGCCGCCGCCCGCGCCAAGGCGCTGGGCGTGCGCCACGTGCTGCTGGAAGCGCAGCCGCATTTGTCGGACACCATCTACCAGTACCAGAAGGGCAAGCACGTGATGGCCGAACCGGGCATCCTGCCGCTGCGCAGCGACCTTGGTTTCAGCGTCGGCAAGCGCGAGGCGGTGCTCTCGGTGTGGAACGAGGAGATGAAGCAGCAAGGCGTCAACGTTCAACACGACCAGCGCGTAACGGCCATCGTGCGCGACGCCGATACCGGCATCTTCACGCTGACCACGCAAGGCAACGGTACCGGCGCGCGCACGTGGAAATCGAAGGCGGTGATCCTGGCCATTGGCCTGCAAGGGAATATCCGCAAGCTGGGCGTGCCGGGCGAAGACCTGCCGCAGGTGCAGTACACGCTGTCCGATCCGGACGAATACGAGGGCGAGACCATCGTGGTGGTCGGCGCCGGCGATGCCGGTATCGAGAATGCGCTGGCGCTGGCCGAGAAGAACACGGTCTACATCCTGAACCGCCAGGAGGAATTCGCCACCTGTAAAGAGGGTAACCGCGTACTGATCACAGCGGCGGAAAAGAGCGGCAAGATCAAGGTGCGCTACAGCGCCTCCACCAAGTACATCGAGCCGGGTAGCGATACGCCGCTGAATTTCATCTTCAACGGCAAGCACGGCGAGGAATGGGTGCACGCGCATCGCGTGATCGCGCGTCTGGGCGCAACGCCGCCGCGCAAGCTGATTGAGAGCTTCGGCGTGGTGTTCCCGAATGCGAATCCGGCGTCCACGCCGGCGCTGTCGGATACGTATGAATCCAATGTGCCGGGCCTGTACATCGTCGGCGCGCTGGGCGGCTACCCGCTGATCAAGCAGGCCATGAACCAGGGCTACGAGGTGGTGCAGACCATCGTCGGCAAGCCGGTGCAGCCGGCCGACGAAGCGCTGCTGCGCGAGAAACTGGTGCCGTGGCGTCCGGGCGCGCAGGTCTCGAAAGTGATCGAGGAGATCAAGGCCAGCGTGCCGTTGTTCAGCCAAGTCACCACGCTGCAGCTGCGCGAATTCATGCTCGAATCGACGCTGCTCACGCCGCGCAAGGGCGACATCATCTTCCGCAAGTTCGACTACACCAACACCTTCTATTCGATCCTGGAAGGTACGGTGGAGATCGAGCTGGCCGGCAGCGATGGCAAGGTGCGCCAGATCAAGCTCGATAAGGGCCAGTACTTCGGCGAAATGGGCCTGATCTCGGGCCGCCGCCGTTCCGCCACCATCCGCGCCGGTGAACACTGCGTACTGATGGAAACGCCGCGCCGCACCATGTTGAAGCTGATCGCATCGGTGGACGATGTGCGCAAGCGCATGGACATGGTCTTCGTGCGCAACGCGATCTACAACTACCTCGGGAATATGCTGTCGCGCACCGCCATCGACGCGCTGGTGGCGGGCGGCGTCACGGTCAAGCGCTTCGAGGCCAAGCAGCACCTGTTCAAGGAAGGCGATCCGGCCGACGGCATGTATCTGATCCGGCGCGGTTCGGTGACGGTGTCGCGCAAGGATGAAGCGCGCGGCGGTGAACGCATCCTGTCGTATGTGGCCGCCGGTAACTACGTCGGCGAGATGGCGCTGCTGCGCGATGCGCCGCGCAGCGCCACGGTGACCGCCACGGTATTGACAGAAGCGCTGGTGCTGGATGCGGAAACGGTGCGCGACCAGCTGATCGCCAATCCGAGCTGGCGCAAGTCGGTCGAGGATCAGGTGATTTCTCGCACCGAGCAAAACGTCCTGCTCGAACACACCAAGAGCCGCGACGGCGACTTGATGCAGTTCCTGCTGGGGCAGGGCGTGGGCGAGGCGTCGGACGTTTTGCTGATCAACGAGACCATGTGCATCCAGTGTAATAACTGCGAGACCGCATGCGCTGAAACGCACAATGGGACGTCACGTTTAAAACGCGCGTTGGGCCCGACCTTCGCCAACATCCACCTGCCGACCGCGTGCCGCCACTGCGAGAACCCGCACTGCATGAAGGACTGCCCGCCGGACGCCATCGGCCGTTCGCTGCAAGGGGAAGTGTTCATCAGCGACGCCTGCATCGGCTGCGGCAACTGCGAGCGCAATTGCCCGTATGGCGTGATCCAGATGGCGGTGGACAAGCCGCCTAAGCGCGGCGGTGGCCTGTCATGGCTGCTATTCGGCCTTGGCGCCACGCCGGGCGAGCGCCAGGCCGACTACGATCCAGCGGTGCAGAAGAAGGCCGTCAAGTGCGACTTGTGCAAGGACCTGAAAGGCGGCCCGTCCTGCGTGCGCGCCTGCCCGACCGGCGCCGCCATCCGCATCTCGCCGGAGAAGTTCTTCAAGAACCAGGTGTAGTTGGCGTCACTGCGGCACCGATGTTTTTAGCGAGGAAGGCCTCGATGCGCTTCCACAGGTCGATGCGGTTGCCCTGCGTTTTCCAGTCTTCCACGCTGGGTGTGTATTCGCGCCATTCCACATTTGGATTGGTGGCGGATAGCGCCTCGTAGAACTTGCGGCCGTCGCTGAACGGCACGCGGCTGTCTTCCTTGCCGTAGGCGAGCAGCACCGGCTGTTTAATGCGCGCGGCATTGTGCAGCGGCGAGGTGGCCTTGAACTGCGCCGCGTCCAGTTTGGGATCGCCGACGATCTCGCGCAGTTGCGCCAACGCCTTCGGTTCCGCCATGTCGTTCCAGTCGCGGCGGAACATGGCATCAATGTCGGTGATGCCGGACCAGCTGATGCCGCATTTGAACACGCCGGGATCACGGATCAGTCCCATCATTGCCGCGTAGCCGCCATAGCCTGCGCCGGCGATGCAGACGCGCGCCGGGTCGGTGTAGCCCTGCGCCGCCGCCCACTTCACTGCGTCCGCAATGTCGTCCTGTATCGCCAGTCCCCATTGTTTTGCGCCCGCCGCTTCATGCGCGCGGCCGAAGCCCGGCGTGCCGCGCGGCTGCGGTTGCAGCACGGTGTAGCCGCGCGACGCAAGGAATTGCACTTCCGCGTTCCATTCCCAATTGCCGCCGCGTTGCCATTGCGGATCGCTCACCAGCACCACGGTGGGGAGCGGATTTCCGGACGCCGCTGCCGGCTTGGTGACGTAGACCGGAATCTGCAAGCCGTCGCGCGCCGGATAGCGCTTCATGAACATGGGCGCCATCTGACTGCTGTCGATGCCGGGATGGGAGGCGCCGAGGCGCAGCAGCTTCTTGCTGTCTCGGTTGTACAAGAGGTAGTCGTGGTTCTGCGTGTCGCTGTGGGCATCGATCAGCACATGCGGCGTTTCGCTGTGCGCGCCGATGGAGAGCGTGTTGATGGCACCGGGCAGCAGGGCGTCTATTTCATCCTGCATGGATTTCATCGCCGGGTCGAACCAGACCGTGTTTTCGGAGTCGGTGTTGACGCGGAATCCCAGCAGCTTGCTGTCGTCCACGATGAAGTAGCCGTCGGCGTCGAAGCCGGGCACGGTGATGAGCGGCGTGGATTCAATCGCGTTCTTCGCCAGGTCATAGCGGTAGATGGAGGATTCGTTTTTTCCATTGTAGGCCCGCACGTACAGGCGGCCGTCCACGTACAACAGGGGCTGGAAGGCTTCTGCCGATTGCGGGTTGAACGACGCCAGTTCGCGCCAGCCGCCATCGTCTTTATAGAACACGATGTCCTTGCCCTGGCGGCGGGCGACGGCGATGCGGACTTGCCCATCTGGCGCTGACAGCCAGCGGTAGGTCTGGTGCGGTGCGTTGACCGAGGCCATGCCCCTGCCGCGCGTGCTCAGGCGCACCAGTTCTTCCTTGTCGTCGGTCCGCGCGATCACGAAGATGTATGGGGCTTTCCGGTATGGGAAGCCGTGGATGGTGGGGGCGGCGAGGTAGCTGCGGTCGCTGTAGTCGCTGTCGGCAAAGGAGCGCTGGCGCACGATGGTGGCCGACAGCGGTGTGAATTCCTTGCCGTCGCGGTCCACCGCATACATGCCTGGGCTGCCGATGCTGCCGCCGTGGTCGACATTGATGACGGTGTAGACCAGCTGTGTATCGCTCTGCCAGTAAAACACGCTGACGTCGGCGTTGCCGAAGTTGGCGACCACTTTCTGCGTGCGCGTCTCGGTATCGACCACGTTCAGCATGCTGCGCCCTGCCGGCGACAGCATGCGCAGCGCAACGTTGCGGCCATCGGGCGACATATGGGCGCCGGTCAAGGCTGGCTTGCCGAAAAATTTTTCAACCGGGACGTTCGTGGTGTCGGCCGCCGATGCGCTGGCGGTAGCCGCGAAAGCGAGCAGCATGCAATTCAGTTTCATAATCATCAAACATACTTAAAAAATAACGATATCGCAAATTCGCAGGTCTGCCCAGCAAAGATTTTCGTTCGATGCTAATATTTAGCATCCTAAGCATATTTAAACGAGTCCGCGATGAGCAGCTACGACAAAACCCTGATGACCCTGACCCACACGCTGATCCACTCGGCGCGCGCCTACAAGGGCGCGGCCGACGCGCTAACGGCGGATTTCGAGCTGTCCCACGCCAGCGCGTGGCCGGTGCTGATGATCCATCGCCTGGGCGACGGTGTGCGTCCGGGGATCGTGGCGGACGCTGTCGGCATTGAGCCGCCTTCGCTGGTACGCATCATCGACCAACTGGTGGCGGCGGGACTGGTGCTGCGCAAGGATGATCCGAGCGACCGCCGCGCCAAGACGCTGACCTTGACCGCCGAAGGCAAGCGCATGGCCGACCGCCTTGAAAAAGCGCTGGCGCCATTCCGCCGCGACCTGTTCAAGGACATCCCGCAAGCCGATGTGGAAGCCACGGTGCGCGTTTTGCTGAAGCTTGACCAGGTACTGGCCGAGCGCAACGCATCATGAACGCGCCCAAGATGAGCGAGATGCTGTTCTCGCTCAAATGCTTCATGGCCTCCATGCTGGCGCTGTACGTGTCGCTGGCGGCCGGCCTGCCGCGTCCCTTCTGGGCCATGATGACGGCTTACATCGTGGCCAGCCCGTTCTCCGGCGCGGTGCGCTCCAAGGCGCTGTTCCGCGTGTGCGGTACGCTGATCGGCAGTACCGCCACCATTTTCATGGTGCCGCGCATGGCCAATGCGCCGGAGCTGCTGTCGCTGGCGCTGGCCTGCTGGGTAGGTCTTTGCCTGTACATCTCGCTGCTGGACCGCACGCCGCGCTCCTACGTCTTCATGCTGGCAGGGTACACCGCAGGCCTGATCGGCTTCCCGGCGGTGAGCGATCCCGCCTCGATTTTCGACAGCGGCCTGGCGCGCGTGGAAGAAATCACCATCGGCATTTTGTCTGCCACCGTGGTGCACTCGCTGCTGTTTCCGCAGGGCGTCGGCCCGGCGCTGCTGGGACGTCTGGACCGCGCCATCGCCGATGCGCAGCGCTGGATGGCGGATGTGCTCAAGCCCCGCGCCGACAAGACGCAAGCGCTGCACACCCGCCTGGCGCTGGCCGGCGAGATCAGCGAACTGCGCGTGATGTCGACCCATCTGCCGTTCGACACCTCGCAATTGCGCTGGACCGCCGGCATGGTGCACGGCCTGCACGACCGCCTGGCCATCATGGTGCCGCTGCTGCTGGCGGTGGAAGACCGTTTGAACGCGCTGCGCGAAACCGATCCCGATAGCCTGGCGCCGTGGACCGCGCTGCTGGACGATATCGCTGCCTGGGTGCAGGCCGGCCGCGACGCCGACCCGGCCCGCGCCACCCAGCTGCGCGCGGCGCTGGCGCAGCTCACGCCGGAACTGCCGGCCAACGCCGGTTGGAGCGCCATCCTGCGTCTGAATCTGGCGCAGCGTCTGGATGCGCTGATCGAAGCCTGCGAAGACGGCCTTGAGTTGCGCAGCAACGTCAGTACCGTGATGCAGGGCGGCGTTGCCGGCTACACGCCGCACCTGACGCCGGCCGTGCTGCACCGCGACCACGGCATGGCATTGCGCTCGGCGCTGGCGGCGGCGGTGACGATCCTGCTGTGCTGCGCGTTCTGGATTTTCACCGCGTGGCCGTCCGGCGCCGCTGCGCCGATGATGGCCGGCGTGGCCTGCTGCTTCTTCGCCACGCAGGATAACCCGGTGCCGCTGATCCGCATGTTCGTCAAATGGACCGTGATCTCGATGCCGGTGGCGGCGTTCTACATCATGTTCGTGCTGCCGGCGGTGCACAGCTACGAAATGCTGGTGCTGGTGATTGCGCCGGTGTTCCTGATCGGCGGCGTGTTCATGCCGCGTCCCGCCACGGCGGGCAGTTCGCTGGCCTTCCTGATTGGCGTGGCCGGCACCTTGTCGCTGCAGGATACCGGCACGCTGGATATCCCGGGCTTCCTGAACAGCATGGTGGCGCAGCTGTTCGGCTTTATCGCCGCCGCCGCCGTCACCAGCCTGATTCGCACCGTGGGCGGCGACTGGATGGCGCGCCGCATGCTGCGCGCCGCCCGCCGCGAAGTAGCGCAAATGGCGCAAGCGGCGCAAGCTGCGCCGCCGGCCGCACTGGTGGCCTCGGCCCCGCTGCTGACGATTTCCGCCCGCATGGTCGATCGTATCGGCCTGCTGATGCCGCGCCTCGCCATCGCCCATCCAACGCCGGAAGCGCGAGCGGTGGCGGTGGACGGCTTGCGCGAACTGCGCGTCGGCCTGCACGTGGCGCAGCTATGCGGCTTGCAGCAGACGCTGGAACAAGCTGGCGTGGCGCTGCGCCCCCTGTTGCAAAACATTGGCGCACATTTCGGCAGCGGCGGCCATGAACACGGCCAGGCGCCTGCCGCGCTGCTGGAAAAGCTGGACACCACACTGCGCGCCGTGTGCGCCGCAGCGGCATCCGGCGCCGGTGAAGCGCGCCACCAGGCCGCCGCCGCACTGGCCAGCATGCGCCGCGACCTGTTCCCGCGCGCGGCCGCTTATCAACCGGAGATTGCATCGTGACTGCTGAATTGAGCCTGTACGGACTATACGTCCCCACCTTGCTGCTGTTGTCCATCCTCGCGCTGGTGTGCACGCGCGTGCTGGGACGGCTGCTGATGCGCGTCGGCTTCTACCGCATGGTATGGCATCCCGCGCTGTTTGAATTTGCGCTGTTCTTTATTTTGCTGGCCAGCTTCTCTACCTTCATTACCAATCGGGGCCAATCATGAACCTCAAAAATTCCTTGCTGGCCACGGGCCGGTTTATCGTTACGATGATCGCGGTGGCCATTGCTGCCACTTTGGCGTGGCGCTTGTGGCAGCACTACGAAGTGGAACCGTGGACCCGCGACGGCCGCGTGAAGGCCGACGTGGTGCAAGTGGCGCCGGACGTCACCGGCCAGGTCACCGCCATGCTGGTGCACGACAACCAGCAGGTCAAGGCCGGGCAGGTGCTGTTTGAAGTCGACCGCGCGCGTTTCGAACTGGCCTTGCGCCAGGCGGAAGCGGCTGAGCAGGCGCAGCGCGCCACGCTGGAACAAGCGATCAAGGAGTCGCGCCGCAATAGCGACCTGCGCGACCTGGTGTCGGCCGAAACGCGGGAGCAGGGCTCGTCGCGCGTTGACCAGCTACGTGCCGCGCTGGCGCAAGCCGTGGTGGCGCGCGATACCGCCAAGCTGAATCTGGAGCGCACCCGCGTGGTGTCGCCGGTGAATGGCACCATCTCCAACCTCGACCTGCGCGCCGGTTCCTACGTCAGCGCCGGCCGCGCCGTGATGGCGCTGATCGATAGCGACTCCTATTACGTGGAAGGCTATTTCGAAGAGACCAAGCTGCCCGCGATTCAAGTCGGAGATGCCGTGGTGGTGCTACCGATGGGTGAATCGCTGCGCCTCAAGGGCCACGTGGAAAGCCTGTCCGGCGGCGTGGCGGACCGCGACCGCAGCACCTCGGCCAACCTGCTGTCCAGCGTGAACCCGACCTTCAACTGGGTGCGGCTGGCGCAGCGTATCCCGGTACGCATCAAGCTTGATGCGCTGCCGGCCGGTGCGCGACTGATCGCCGGCCAGACCGTGACGGTCGATGTGCAAACCAAGCACTCGTAATGCGGAGGATGCCATGAACGCAATCAAGAACATTGCCGCGCTATCGCTGCTGGCCTCAATGGCCGCATGCAGCACGGTCGGCCCCAATTACAAAGTGCCGGAGCAGGCCGTGGCCAAGCGCCCCGAAGCGGCCGCACCTTTCCTTGGCGTGCAGGAAACCGCCTACAAGCCGGAGCCCTTGCCCGCGCACTGGTGGCGCTTGTACGACGATCCGGTGCTCGACAAATTGATCGAACAGGCGCTGGCCGCCAACACCGATCTGCGCGTGGCCGCCGCCAACCTGGCGCGGACCCGCGCCGTTCTGGATCAGGTGGAAGACGAGCGCAAGCCGCAGGTGAGCGTCAGCGCCGCGCCTGGCGTCGGCCGTTCTTCCGGCGTGGTGAAAGGCTCGCCGACCGCACTGCCGGATAAATTCACCTATGACGCTGGCGTCAGCGTCTCGTACCAGGCCGACATGTTCGGCAAGATCGCCCGAGCGGTGGAAGCGGCTAATGCCGACACCCAGGCCGCGCAAGCTGGCGTGGACGTGGTGCGCGTGACGGTGGCCGCCGACACCGCGCGCGCCTACGCCGACGCTTGCGCGGCGGTGCGCCAGATCACCGTCGCCCAGCAAGCCGTGGACCTGCAGCAGAAATTTGTCGCGCTGACCGATGAACGCACCCGCGCCGGCCGCGGTACCGCCATCGACGGCGCGCGCGCCCGCAGCCAGCTGGCGCAGTTGCAGGCCGCCTTGCCGCCGCTGGAAGCGCAACACCGCGTAGCGCATTACCGCCTCGCCGCGCTGACCGGTAAAACGCCGCAAGAGATGAATATGCACTTGCTGCAATGCCAGGCCGCGCCGCGCCTGACCACGCAGATTCCGGTCGGCGATGGTGCCGCGCTACTGCGCCGCCGTCCCGACATTCGCCAGGCCGAACGCAATCTGGCCGGCGCCACTGCGCGCATCGGCGTGGCCACGGCCGACCTTTATCCGAGCATCAGCCTTGGCGCCTCGGTCGGCAGCACCGGCCTGCTGGATCACTTCGGCGCCGGCAACGCCTTCCGCTGGAGCCTTGGCCCGCTGATCTCGTGGACGCTACCCGACACCGGATCCGCCCGCAGCCGCATCGCGCAAGCGGAAGCCGGCACCGACGGCGCGCTGGCGCGTTTCGACGGCACGGTGCTCAACGCCCTGAAGGAAGTGGAAAGCGCGATGACCGTCTACGCGCGTGAACTGGACCGCAACGCCGCGCTGAAAACCGCACGCGACGAAAGCGCGCTGGCCTCCGAGCAGTCACACCGCCTGTACCAGTATGGCCGCACCGATTTCCTGTCGGTGCTGGACGCCGACCGCACGCTGGCCGCCACCGACGCCGCCTGGGCCGCCTCCGACGCCGCGCTGGCGTCCGACCAGATCGCGCTGTTCCTGGCGCTGGGCGGCGGCTGGGAGACGAAGTAAGCCTTTTTGCATAAGGCCGGGTGACACGCCCGGCCATGTATGTTACGGTGAATATTTTGCATCCAAGGATCAGGCGTATGGCGGCTGTCGGCCCGCTGCGGCAAATTATCAGCGTTAAGAAACTGTTGTGTGACCAGACGCTGTTCATCCCTTCTTACCAGCGTCCGTACAAATGGACGATCAAGAACGTCAACCAGCTGTTCGCTGATATCGCGGCCCACCAGACCAGGCAATCCTATCGTCTTGGAACGATCGTGTTTCATCGCGACGCGAAGGGCCGCAATATCGTCGATGGCCAGCAGCGCATCATTACTCTCCTGCTGGCAGTGCGTGCGCTGCTCAACAACCCGCAGAAGTTCGGCTCCGCGCATTTGCGGGAGCTGGCGGCCGGCATGTTCAAGCCGGAGTTCAGTAGCGAGATTTCCAAGGCCAATATTTACAAAAACTACCACGAGATCATGCGCATCGTCGCCCGCGAAGACTTCACTGAGGCGTTGACTGATTTCCTGCTCACGCGCTGTGAAGTGGTTACCTTTGAGCTGGATGATGTGTCGGAAGCCTTCCAGTTTTTCGATTCGCAGAACGCGCGTGGTAGGGATCTTGATCCCCATGACCTGCTCAAGGCCTATCACTTGCGCGAGTTCGACGACGCCGATGCCCATTTGATGGCGGCCAGCGTGGCGCGCTGGGAAAGCACGGATACCGGCGAGCTGAAAAAACTGTTTGCTCATTACCTGTATCGCGTCCGCAGTTGGTGCAGGGGCGAACCGGCCCGGTATTTCAGCAAGGACGATATCCTGTTGTTCAAGGGCGTGAGCTTGTCGAAGAGCGAACAGCATCCTTACGTGGCGCCTTTACGGCTGGTGCATCAAGCTGCGGAATTCCCATTCCAGCTGGATCAAATCATCATCAACGGCCGGCGCTTCTTCGAGATGATGACCCACTATCAGGACAAGATGACGCGCATTCGCGGCAAGGCGCCACTAGCCGGGCTCTCGGAATCGGCGGCCGGCATCATCAAGATGCTGAATACCTATCCCGGTCGCAAAGGCTCCGGCGATGCTTACGTGCGCCAGATGTTCGACTGCCTTTTGATGTACTACATGGACAAATTCGGCGCAGCCGGGTTGTCACACGCGGTTGAGAAAATTTTCATCTGGGCCTATAGTCTGCGCCTTAAACGCGAGGCGGTGCAACTGGCCAGCATGGATAACCATGTACTGGAAAATAACCTGTTCAAAACCCTGCGGGATGCTGTGCATCCTGGCGAGTTTTTGAGCTGCAGCCTGCCGCAGATCGACAAGCAGCGCTGGGATAAGGCCGGGGAAGTTGTGAAGCGTTTCAAAGAGATGGGCTACCTATGACCGATAAAAGAATTGAAGCTTATTCGGCCAGGGCGATGCTGGAAGACGATGCCGACTACGTGATCCCCATGTATCAGCGTAACTACGCGTGGGACGAGGGCGAGATCACGCAGCTGATCCAGGACGTCAAGGACTACATGCCCAAGCCGGGCGAGGAGCGCCGGAATTACTACATCGGCAGCCTGGTGGTGTTCAAGCGTGAAGGCACGCCGCGCACTATTTACGAGACAATTGATGGCCAGCAGCGCCTGACCACCTTGTCCTTGCTGGCATCCTGCCTGCGGCGGCAGGATCCGGCGCGCTTTGCCTGGTTCAAGCGATTGAATATTTGTTTTGCAAGCAGGCCGAAATCGGCCAGCACCTTTGCTGCTATCTTCGACGGCCGGTTCAAGCGTGATCCGTTGGAATTGCTGGACAAGGACGAGGTCAACACCGCCATCCTGAATGGCTACCGCTTGATGCAGAAAATCCTGCCGCAATTGGTCGGCGATGAGTGGCACGCGTTTGCCGATTACCTGTTTGAGTGCGTGCACATCATGCGTGTCGAGGTGCCGCCGGATACGGACCTGAATCACTACTTCGAGATCATGAACAGCCGTGGCGAGCAGCTGGAAAAACACGAGGTTTTGAAGGCGCGGATGCTAGCCGTGCTGCAGGATATCCACGATCCGCAGGAGCGCGCCCAAAGCCAGGACTGTTTCCAGCAGATCTGGGACGCCTGCGCCGACATGGAAAAGTATGTGCAGGCCGCATTCAAGCCGGAACTGCGCGGGCCGCTGTTTGGCGAGCGCGATTGGGGGGGATTTGCGCACCGGGACTTCGGGCAGCTATGCCAGCTGCTGTGCAGGCAGGAAGCGTCAACCGGCACGGAGATGTCGCTCGACGCTATCCTTGCAGGCACGCCGCCGTCCGAACGGCCGAAGGAGAAGGAGGAGGCGCCGGAGCGTTTCAACGCCGTCATCAACTTCCCTAACTTCCTGCTGCATGTCTTGAGCATGACAGAGCCGGTCAGCCTGGATGACAAGGGCTTGATTGCGCATTTCGAAAAGTATGTGCTAAAGCCTGAGAATGCAATTGACAAGGTGAAGGCATTCGCTTTCAACCTGTTGAAGTGCAAATACCTGCTGGATCAGTATGTGATCAAGCGGGAAATGAGCAAGGACCGCTGGAGCCTCAGCCGCTACAAGTGGCGCGAGCGTGCCGGCAGCAGGCATGGCCAGGGCGATTACGAGCATACGTTTGCGCCGGAGGACATCAACCGCCAGTTGCTGATGCTGCTGTCGGCATTCCACGTTTCTACGCCGACGATGATGTACAAGCACTGGCTGAACGCCGCGCTGCACTACCTGTTCCATGCGGATCGGGTAGAGGCAGGCGCCTATCTTCAGCACATGGAGTCGGTGGCTAAGGCTTTTGTGTTTGATCGTTTCCTGGCGGTGGGCGAGGGCGCGGATTATGGCGACATCATTTACGAGAAAAAGGGCAAGTGCCAGGCGCAGCGCGGGCCGGAGCTGGACGGGGCGCTGGAAAAAATCCTGCGGTTTGGCGCGATACGCCACAACCTGGTCTTCAACTATCTCGACTTCCTACTGTGGCGCCAGCATCGCACCACGGATGCGCGGGTGGACGGCTATTACTTTACGTTCCGCAGCTCGGTCGAGCACTTCTATCCGCAGCAGCCTAAGGACGGCGCGGCTATCCTGGATGACCAGTGGCTGCATTCATTCGGCAACCTGTGCCTGATCAGCCATAGCAAGAACTCTGCCTTGAGCAATTTCTCGCCGGTGGCGAAGAAGGATTACTATGCCAATTCGATCGACAGCGTGAAGCAGCACCTGATGCTTCAACATGCGGCCGATTGGGGCAAGGACAGGATTCAGACGCATTGCCAGCAGATGAAGCAGGTTCTGCTCAACAGCCTGTAGTATCCTATCGCCTTCGTTTTATAAGGAGTTAGCATCATGGGACTGGCAGACCAGTTATTAAAAGCCGGCTTGGTCGACAAGAACAAAGTGAAGGTCGCCCACCAGAGCAAGAGCAAGCAGCAGAAGGATAACCGCCGCGCCGGTGTGGAAAGCGTCGATGAAACCAAGCTGGCCGCGCAGGAACTGCAGCGCGCCAACGCCGAAAAGGCGCGCCTGGCCAACGCTGAACGCGACGCCGCCGCGCAGCAGAAAGCCATTGCCGCGCAGATCACCCAGATGGTGCAGCAGAATAAGCAGGACAAGGGCAGGAACGGCGATATCGCCTACAACTTCACCTTCGGCACCAAGGTCGAGCGCATCTACGTGACCGCCGCCGTGCGCGAGCACTTGGTGGCGGGCCGGCTGGTGATCGTGGGCGAGGGCGGCGGCTACGAGCTGGTGCCGCGCGTGATCGCCGACAAGATCGCCGAGCGCAATCCGGACACCGTGGTGCGCGTCAAGCAGGCCAGCACCGAAGTGGAGGAGGATGATCCGTACGCCGACTTCAAGATCCCCGATGACCTGATGTGGTAAATACAACGGGATCCGCGCGCGCTTACGATATTGGGCTTGGGTAATACCTTTTTACGGTATGCTAGGTCATGGAGAAGACCCTGCATGATCTGGCTGGCTTGTTGCTGGACGTCGTTTTCCTTGTGAAGGAAGACGGCCAGATTGCGTTCGTCAACCCCGCCTGCACCACGGTCCTCGGTTATGAGCCGGACGAGATGATCGGCCGCGTGATCCAGGACTTCATCCACCCCGACGATTTGCCGCGCACCCGCACCGAGATGGCGGAAGTCGCTGGCGGGCGCCCCGGCTACGGCTTTGAAAACCGCTACCTGCGCAAGGACGGCGCCGCCATACATTTCCAATGGACTGCCTACTGGTCGCCGCAGGACAAGCTGCGCATCGGCGTGGCGCGCGACATCAGCGAGCGCAAACGCGGCGAAGCGCGGCAGGCGGCCTTGCTGGCCTTGTCGACCGCCGCCCACCAGTCCGACTCCCTGCACAGCATGTTCAGCGCCTTCGACGCCACCCTGCGCGCGCTGCTGCCGGTGCGCCGGCTGGCGGCCGTGCTGGAGCCGGACGACCGCCTGACTTATTTGTCGGACGGCGCCGGCTGGGCCGAGACGGACGGCTGGCATACGGTGCCGATGTCGACGCCGGGCGCGGCTTTTGGCCAGCTGCGGCTGGACCTGAATGGTACTCGCGTGCTGCAGTCAGCCGAGCACGAGCTGCTGCAATTCGCCGCCACGCAGGCGGCTGCCGCGATCGAACGCTTCGCCCTGCAGGCCGACCTGGCGCACGCGGCCCGCTACGACGAACTGACCGGCCTGCCGAACCGCCGCCTGTTCCAGGACCGCATGCGGCTGGCGCTGGCGCGCAGCCGTCGCGGCCATGCGGGCGGCGCGGTGCTGTTTATCGATCTGGACGACTTCAAGTGCGTCAACGACCAGCACGGCCACGCGGCCGGCGACCAGTTGCTGCAGGCGGTGGCGCAGCGCATCACGGCCTGCGTGCGCGAGGCCGACACCGTGGCGCGCCTCGGCGGCGATGAATTCGTGGTGCTGCTGGAGGAGGTGTCGAGCCTGGCCAAGGTACAGCAGGTCGCCGACAAGATCAGCAAGGCGCTGGCCACGCCGCTGGTGGTGGCCGGGGTGGCGTTGCCGGCATCGGCCAGCATCGGCCTGGCCATGTATCCGCAGCAGGGCGAGGTGATGGATGACCTCATGCGCCACGCCGACCAGGCCATGTATGCCGTCAAAGCGCTGCGCAAGGCGGCGCACGGGCGGCACGGCTACCCATGTTTGAACGCAGACGACTGATCCTGGGCGGCATGCTGGCGCTGGCCGCGGCGCGCCCGGCGCATGCAGTCACGCAGGTGCGCTATCCGCGCTCCGAACCGCAGGGGCAGGGCGATCAATCCGAACACTACGCGGTACGGCTGCTGCGCCTGGCGCTGGCCTACGCCGGGCAGCCGGATGCGATCGAACCGCCTACCTACAAGATGGGCCAGACGCGCGCACTGGTGGATTTGCAGAACGGCCGCGCCATCGATGTGCTGTGGACCATGTCCTCGCGCCAGCGCGAAACCGAACTGCTGCCGGTGCGCATCCCGCTCGACATGGGCCTGATCGGCTGGCGCCTGCTGCTGCTCCGCCGCAGCGACGCCGCGCGCTTCGAGGCCACCCCCAGCGCGGCCGACCTGCAGCAATTGAGCGCGCTGCAAGGCCACGACTGGCCGGACACCGACATCCTGCTCGCCAACGGCTACCGGGTGGAGACCGGCAGCGATTATGGTGGCATGTTCAAGATGCTGTCCTCGTCGCGCGCCGATTACTTCCCGCGCTCGGTGTTCGAGGTATGGAACGAGCTGGACGCCTTCCACTGGGACGACCTGATGGTGGCGCCCGGCCTGGCGCTGCATTATCCGAGCGCGTTCTACTTCTTCGTCAGGAAGTCGAATCCGGCGCTGGTGGCGACCATCCAGCAAGGGCTGGAACGCATGATGGCCGACGGCAGCTACGCGCGCGCGTTCAACGATTACTTCGGCGACATGCTGCGCCGCTCGGCCTTGCCGCTGCGGCGCATCTTCGAGTTAAATAACCCGCTGCTGCCGGCAGCCACACCGCTGGCGCGGCGCGAGCTGTAGTTCCAGCCGGGGCAATTCAGAAAGTAAGCAATTTCGCTGGAGTGTACTTATTTCATGACGCTGCACTTGCCAGCGACAGCCATCTCCAGCGGGGCGATATCAGCCTTGCCCTGTTGCTCGGTCATCAGCTCAACCCCTGCACCGCCGACCAGTACTCCCAGTTTGATGTACTGGCGAACGAAGTAATTCTTGCCGGCGTCGACGTTCAGTGTCAGGTCATTCGGAGAGAACTCAGACTCAGTGGAGATGGTGAGGCTTTTGCCGCCTTCAACCTGGGTATAGAAAAACACATCTGGTGCGCTCTCTCCCAGGCACTTGCCATCTACCCAGATATCCTTCTTCAACGCCTTGCCGACGAAGCTATTGCGGTACACATACAGGCCGGCGTTATTGCCGGCCGGGGCGGCGAATTGCTTCGCTTTGGCGGAGTCTTCTTTGTTTGCCATGTTCACGGAGGCGCAGCCGGTGAGCAGAGTTGCGGCGGCAACGGCGAGAAGAGGAATGAATTTCATTGTAGTGGCCCTAGTAGTGATTATTGTCGTTCCAGATGGGTTATCCATTTGGTAACGATATATTATTGAAAATATACTGCTAGGGCAACTTTGAGGAAGTGTGACTGACGCCGGAGATTTTTGGAGGGCATGCTGGACATTGTTACAAATGAATGCAAAAATTACACGCCGCTTCTGCCTCAAATTCCATAATTCATAAACTAGGGGGGTGTATATGCTGGGCTCCAGCCGTATCCGCGCATTCGTTTTGGGCTTGATGTTAGCTCATCATCTTCCGTCCACTGCAGCCGATGCCATCACTTTCTACCAAGAGTACATCAGCCTTGACAGCAGAAATCCGATGTCCAACTTGGTAACTAATTCGACGCATTCGACAGATTTCATCTCTGAAGATCTGCACTACACTGACAATTACGAAAAGCTATCCAGGGTGATCGTGTCTAACAACGTGAAGCCCTCCGTTTTTGCCGAGACCGCTGTTTTTAATCTGCACGGTGAGGTAAGCGCGGCGGCCTCGGGCGCGATATTTTATGGTGTCGCCGTACATGGAGATCCCAATAGCTATGTGCCGCTGAGTTTTATCGGGGAGTACGCGGTGTCAGGCCATGATCTCGCTTTTGATTCCAGCTCTTATCCCGGTCAGAACACAGCCGCAGTGCAATTCAGTCTAAATGAACGCGGTGGTGATTATAAAAATACGTTCTTTTCTCTTGAATGCACAAGTTTTGCATGCTCGATGGTGACCTATGGTGGTACCCGTTACATGGAGAGCGCGTTCACGGTAACCGGCACGAACGGTCATTTCATGGGTTCACTGGGAATACAAACCGATATTACTGGATATGGGTTCGCAATCGTCAATCTCGTCGCCCGTGCGTCGTCCTATATGCCGCCGCCCGGTAGCCGGTTTGAGGCGGAGGCCAGCGCCTATATCGACCCTTACTTTTTTATTGATCCAGGATATCTTGCGTTGCATCCGGGTGGGAGTCTCGAGCTGACTGCCGGTATGGGGAATGCGGTGGTTGCAGTGCCAGAACCAACCGCATGGATGCTGCTTTTTGCAGGATTGCTGATGCTGGCCGCGAACGGCCGTTTAATAAAATGCCGGCCAGCGTAGGGTCGGCGTTACGAAGCCTTCACGACGCTTCGATCATCTTCCAGCCATTGCCGGACGGATCGCGGAAGCCGGCGTCGACCTTGCCGTAGCGCTCGACCGGCTTCTGGGTGAATTCCACGCCGCGGCCCAGCAGGCGGTCGTAGGCGGCGCGGCAATTGTCCACAGTGAGGACCAAAGGCGGCATCGCGCCTTTGGCCACTATTTCGTTCAGGGTTTGTGTGGTGGCGGCGTCATGCACGGGCGGTCCGGGTTTGAACAGGCCCAGTTGGAGCGAGGGCTGGTCCGGATGCTGCACCGTCAGCCAGCGGTAATTGCCGTTTTTGACGTCGGTATGCACCACGAAGCCCAGCTTGCCGTAAAACGCCAGCGCTTCGTCCTGGTCGCGCACGTACAGACCCACCACATTGATATTTTGCGTCATATTGCCTCCTTGGAAAGAGACTACAGTTTGCCAGCGGCTTTGATGCGGCGCTTCTCCAAAACTGCGATGTTGAGGTCCGGCCGCTGCGTGTTGCGGGTGACGCACTCGGGGATCTGCGCGCCCGCCTGCGGCAGCGAACGTTCTTGCGCGCGCAGTTCGCCGGGGCTGGCGCCGGTGATGTCGCGGAAGATGCGGCCAAAAGTGCCCAGGCTGGTCCAGCCGGTTTGCAGGGCGATGTCGGTGATTGGCAGGTCGGTGTCGCGCAGCAGGGCGGTGGCGCGCTCGATGCGGCGCGTCAGAAGGTAGCGATGGGGCGGCAGGCCGAAGGCTTTCTTGAACTCGCGCGCGAAGTAGGCCGCCGAGACCGAGCTCACCTCGGCTAGCCGCTCAACCGGCCACTCCTCGTGGGGAGCGCCGTCCATCCGGTCTTTGGCGCGCAGCAGGCGGCGCAGCAACATCGGGCTCTGGGGCATCGTATCCTCGCGCACGAACAAAAACGCCGACCTGCATGACTGCGAGATCGGCGTTTTGTGATGTTCTTGGTGGCCCGGGGCGGAATCGAACCACCGACACAAGGATTTTCAATCCTCTGCTCTACCAACTGAGCTACCAGGCCAAGGAGCAGAATTATAGCACATGGCTGGCAATGCGCAAGGGGCAATTTCCATTTCCTACAAACGCTATAATGCTTGGATGAATAAGCCCACCTCTCCCGCAGCGCTGCGCGTGATCGAAAGTGATATTTGTATCGTTGGCAATGGCGCGATTGCCAAGACCGCTGCGCTGGGCCTGGCCCAGGCCGGCCTGGGTGTGACCTTGCTCGGCCCGCCGCTGCCGCCAACGCCGCCCGCTTCGGCGGAGCAGGGCTGGGACGCCCGCGTCTACGCGCTCAATCACACCGCCCACAAGCTGCTGTCGTCGCTGCGCGTGTGGGATGCGCTCGACCACGCGCGGGTGGCGCCGGTCGACGCCATGCAGGTCTACGGCGACGGTCCCGGCGCGGGCGGCCTGGCCTTCGACGCCTTCGGCGCCCACGCCGACACGTTGACCTGGATCCTTGAAGACCGCAACCTCAACCAGGCGCTGGACGCCGCGCTGCGCTTCGCCCAGAACGTGAAGACGGCCACCGGCCGCGCCACCGGCCTGCTGCGCGCTGAAGACGGCGCCACCGTGCACCTTGACGACGGCAGCAGCATCAAGGCCGCGCTGGTGGTTGGCGCCGACGGCGCCCAGTCCTGGGTGCGCGGCCAGTGCGATATCGGTTTCGACTACCGCAGCTATAACCAGTGCGCGGTGGTGTCCAACTTTGCCTGCGAACTGCCGCACCACGGCGCGGCCTTCCAATGGTTCACCGGCGCCGAGGGCATCGTGGCCTTGCTGCCGCTGCCGGGCAATCAGGTATCGCTGGTGTGGTCGGCGCCGGAAGCGCTGGCCGATACCTTGCGCACCGAGTCGGCGCAGCAGATCGCCGACCGCCTCGCGGTGTACGCCCGCGAAAAGCTCGGCGCCCTGACGCCGCTGCAGCCGGAGCTGGTGCGCGACTTCCCACTGAAGCTGGTGCGCCCGCACAAGATGACCTCCGCGCGCGTGGCCCTGATCGGCGACGCCGCCCACGTGGTGCATCCGCTGGCCGGCCACGGCATGAACCTCGGCTTCGCCGACGTCGCGCAACTGATTAAAACCCTGTCCGAACGCGAGTCGCATCGCAGCATCGGCGACGACCGCGTGCTGGCCCGCTACGAGCGCGCCCGCAAGGAAGATGTGCTGCTGATGCAGCTCACCACCGACGGCCTGGCGCGCCTGTTCGAGACCGATATTGAGCCGCTGCGCGTGGTTCGTAATTTCGGATTAAACTTGTTGGATAAATTACCTGTGCTGAAGCGCCGCCTCATCTCGCACGCGATGGGCAAGTGATCAGTCGTTACCGGAGAAGTTATGAGAAAGAGTAAGATCGCTTTGCTGTCGTTGTCCGTTTTGATGGCATCCTGTGTCGGCGCGCAAAACCCGCCGAGCACTGAGTCGATCAAGAAGCTGATCGAGCCACGCCTGGGCGTCGGCGTCAAGGTGGACTCGGTCAAGGAGACCCCCTACGCCGGCCTGTATGAGGTGCGCATCGGCAGCGACATCCTGTACACCGACAAAACCGCCACTTACCTGGTCAACGGCCACGTGTTCAACCTGACCACCGGCACCGACCTGACGCGCGAGCGCATCGACGAAATTTCGAAGATCAAGTTCTCCGACCTGCCGCTGGATAAAGCCATCAAAACCGTCAAGGGCGACGGCTCGCGCGTGATCGCGGTGTTCGAGGATCCTAACTGCGGCTACTGCAAGCGCCTGCGCCAGACCACGCTGAAGGAAACCGACAACGTCACTATTTACACCTTCATGTACAACATTCTGTCGGATGATTCGTTCACCAAGTCGAAGAACATCTGGTGCTCGGCCGATCGTGGCAAGGCATGGGACGACTGGATGATCGGCGGTAAGGCCGCGCCGGCAGCCGCCGCATCGTGCGATTCGCCGAACGATGAAGTGCTGGCGCTGGGCCGCAAGCTGGGCGTGGCCGGTACCCCGGCCATCTTCTTCGCCGACGGCTCGCGCATTCCGGGCGCGATCGACGCCAAAATGCTGGAAGAAAAATTCAGCAAAGTTAAGCAGTAAATATCCAACGCAGGGACAACAGGAGACTTGAATGATCACTTTGAACATCAACGGTAAAGATGTACAGGTAGACGCCGACCCTTCGACGCCGATCCTGTGGGCCTTGCGTGACAACCTGAATATGACCGGCACCAAGTTCGGTTGCGGCATGGCGCTGTGCGGCGCCTGCACGGTGCATCTGGGCGGCCAGCCGATCCGCTCCTGCGTGACGCCGATTTCGGCCGCCGCCGGCCAGAAGATCACCACCATCGAAGCGATGGAAACCGATAAAGTCGGCAAGGCGGTGCAGGATGCGTGGGTCAAGATCGACGTGCCGCAATGCGGCTACTGCCAGAGTGGCCAGATCATGAGCGCCACCGCGCTGCTGCGCACTAACAAGAATCCGTCGGATGCTGAAATCGATAATGCCATGAGCGGGAATATCTGCCGCTGTGGTACGTATCAGCGCATTCGCGCCGCTATCAAAGACGCTGCCAAATCCATCGCCTGAAGGAGACCATTATGCGTATCGAATGGCTTAACCAAGGGATGATCGCCAGCGCTTCGGCGTCCGGCATTTCGCGCCGCAGCTTCATGAAAGCCGGTGCTGTTGCCGGTGGTGGCTTTGTGCTGGGCTTCGTGGTCCCGGGCGGCGGACGTTTCGCCAATGCGCAGCAGCCGCCGGCCAAAACCTATGAACCGAACGCCTTCCTGCACATCGCACCGGATAACCGCGTGACGGTGCAGGTCAACCGCCTGGAATTCGGACAGGGCGTGCAAACCGCGCTGCCGATGCTGATCGCCGAAGAGCTGGACGCCGATTGGTCGCTGGTGAACGGCGCGCTGGCGCCGGCCGGTGAGCAGTACAAGGATCCGGCTTTCGGCATCCAGATCACCGGCGGCTCGGGCAGCGTGGCCCACTCGTTTATTCAATACCGCGAAATCGGCGCCAAGGCGCGCCTGATGCTGATCGCGGCGGCGGCCGAGCAGTGGAAAGTGCCGGCTGACCAGATCAAGACCGTGAAGGGTACCCTGATCGGCCCCGCAGGCCAGAAGGCGACCTACGGCTCGCTGGCCGATGCGGCCATGAAGCAGCCGGTGCCTGCCACCGTCAAGCTGAAAGACCCGAAAGATTTCACCATCATCGGCAAGCCGGTGAAGCGCCTCGACGCGCGCGCCAAGTCCACCGGCAAGCAGCAATTTGGTATGGACTTCAAGGCGCCGGATAGCAAGGTCGCCGTGGTGGCGCGTCCGCCGGTATTCGGCGCCAAGGTCGCAAAGTTCGATGCCAGCAAGGCCAAGGCTATCAAAGGCGTGATCGATGTGCTGGAAGTGAAAACGGATCGCGGCGGCAGCGGCGTGGTGGTCATCGCTGATGGCTACTGGCCGGCCAAGTCGGGCCGCGAAGCGCTGGCCATCGACTGGGACACCAGCGGCGTGGAGAAGGTCAGCAGCGACAAGCAGCTGGCCGAGTACAAGGCGCTGTCGCAAAAGCCGGGCAATCCCGTGCGCAAGGCCGATACCTCCAAGCTGGCCGGCGCGGCGAAGAAAATCTCCGCCGTCTACGAATTCCCGTACCTGGCGCACGCGCCGATGGAGCCGCTGAACTGCGTGGTCGACCTGCGCAAGGATGGCTGCACTGTGTGGGCCGGTTCGCAATTCCAGACCGTGGATCAAGGCGCGATTGCCGCCACCGCTGGCCTGAAGCCGGAGCAGGTGGTGCTGAACACCATGATGGCCGGCGGTGGTTTCGGCCGTCGTGCGGTGCCGACTTCCGACTACCTCGTTGAAGCGGTCAATATCGCCAAGGTATGGCAGGCTGCTGGCCACAAGGAGCCAATCAAGGTGATCTGGAGCCGCGAGGACGATATCAAGGGCGGCTACTATCGCCCATCGCACGTGCACCGCGCCGATATCGGCGTTGATGCCAAGGGCGAGATCGTGGCGTGGAACCACGTCATCGTCGGCCAGTCGATTGTCACCGGCACGCCGTTCGAGCCGATGATGGTGAAGGACGGCGTTGATGCGACGATGGTGGAAGGCATGGGAGAGCCGTATGAAGTGCCGCTCAACCTGAGCGCGCACTCGGTCAAGACCAATGTGCCGGTACTGTGGTGGCGTTCCGTGGGCTCGACCCACACCGCCTTTGTGATGGAGACCCTGATCGACGAAGCCGCGCACGCGGCCAAGATGGATCCGGTGGCCTATCGCAAAAAGCTGATGGGCGAGAAGGGCAAGCGCCACGTCGCCGCGCTGGATCTGGCGGTCGCCAAATCCGGCTATGGCAAGAAGGCTTTACCTAAAGGCCAGGCATACGGCGTGGCAGTGCACGAATCGTTCAACACAGTGATCGCCTACGTGGTGGTCGCCTCGGTGAAGAACGGTCAGCCGAAACTGCACAAGGTAACGGCGGGCGTTCACTGCAACACGGCGGTCAATCCATTGACCATCGAGGCGCAGATCCAGGGCGCGGCGCTGATGGGGCTCGGTATGACCTTACCGGGCGCCGCCATCACGCTGAAGGACGGCGTGGTGGAGCAGCAGAACTTCAGCGACTACACCGTGGCGCGCATGACCGACATGCCGAAGATCGAGGTGCATATCGTGCCATCGAACGATCCGCCAACCGGCATGGGCGAACCGGGCCTGCCGCCGCTGGCGCCGGCGTTTGCCAACGCGCTGTTCAAGTTGACCGGCAAGCGCCTGCGCAAATTACCGTTCGACCTGGCCAGCACCTGATGGCTTTAACCGGCATCCTGCTGGCCGCCGGACGCGGTCGACGTTTCGACCCGTCCGGCGTGGAAAACAAACTGCTCCAACAAATGGCCGACGGCGAAATCGTCGTCGCCGCCAGCGCAAAGAACATGCTGGCCGTGCTGCCACGCGTAATCGCGGTGGTGCGCGAAGGCGACGACAAGGTCGCCGCGCTGCTGGGCCGCCTCGGTTGCGAAGTGCGCGTCTGCGCCACCGCCGACATGGGCATGGCCGAATCCCTCACCACTGCGATTGAACATACCAAGGGCGCCGAAGGCTGGCTGATAGGGCTGGGCGACATGCCGCACGTCCGTCCCGACACCATGCGCGCTCTGGTTGCTACAATCGAGCGTGGCGCGCGTATCGCGGCACCCGTTTTTGAAGGACGGCGCGGCAATCCGGTCGCCTTTAGTGCATATCACCTGCCGTTGCTGCTGGCGCTGGAAGGCGACCAGGGTGCGCGCGCAATTTTAAAAAGCCACGCGGTCAGCGACGTGGTGGTCGATGACGAAGGCGTAGTGCGCGACATCGACACAAAACAGGATCTATGATGAAAAAAAACCAATCGGCTATCGCCTATACCATCGTCGGCCATGATCTGGCCGCGCACTTGTTCCACGTTTCGGTGACGGTGAGCGCGCCGGCCGAAGGCGGCCAGATTTTCGCGTTGCCCGCGTGGATCCCCGGCAGCTACATGATTCGTGAGTTTTCTCGCAATATTGTGCGCATCCGCGCCGAATCGAAGGGCGAGCCGGTCGAGCTGACCAAGCTGGATAAGCACTCGTGGCAGGCCGCGCCGCTGGCCGACCGCCGCGCGCCGCTGACCGTGCATTACGAAATCTACGCCTGGGATCTGTCGGTACGCGCCGCGCATCTGGACCAGACCCACGGCTTCTTCAACGGCACCAGCGTGTTCCTGCGCGTGCTGGGACAGGAAGAGCAACCGCACGTGGTCGACATCCAGCGTCCGCAGGACGAGGCGGCGCAAGACTGGCGCGTGGCCACTTCGCTGCCGCAGCTGAAAGCGAAACGTTATGGTTTTGGCACTTACATCGCCTCCAACTACGATGAGCTGATCGACCACCCGGTGGAGCTGGGCGACTTTGCGCTGGCCACCTTCAAGGCGCACGGCGTCCCGCACGACATCGTCATCACCGGCCGCGTGCCGAATCTGGACCTGGCGCGCCTGTCCGCCGACCTGAAAAAAATCTGCGAAACCCAGATCGCCTTCTTCGAGCCGAAGACCAAAAAGGCACCGATGGACCGCTACGTGTTCATGACGATGGCGGTGGGCGACGGCTACGGCGGGCTGGAGCATCGCGCTTCGACCGCGCTGATCTGCAATCGCAACGACCTGCCGACCACCTCGAACAAGGGCAAGGAAGTCAGCGACGGCTACCTGCAATATCTCGGCCTGTGCAGCCACGAGTATTTCCACACCTGGAATGTGAAGCGCATCAAGCCCGCCGTATTTGCGCCGTATAACCTCCAAGTTGAAAATTATTCGCCGCTGTTGTGGTTGTTTGAAGGTTTCACCAGTTACTACGACGATTTAATGCTGGTGCGCGCCGGACTTATCGCCGAGCCGGCGTATTTTAAATTGCTGGGTAAAACCGTGGGCAGCGTATTACGCGGTAGCGGACGCACTAAACAAAGCGTAGCCGATTCGAGTTTCGACGCCTGGGGTAAATATTATCGCCAGGATGAAAATGCGCCGAATTCCATCGTCAGTTATTACACCAAAGGCTCTTTAATTGGTTTGGCGCTGGATTTGAGTATCCGCGCCAAAACTGGTGGCAAGAAGTCGCTGGACGATGTGATGCGCGCATTGTGGCAGCGTTATGGCCGCGACTTTTATCATGGCGCTGGCCGTGGCGTTACTCCGGCTGAAGCCGAAGCATTGTTCGATGAAATCAGCGGCGGGCGCTTTAAACCCTTCTTCGATAAATATATTCGTGGTACCGAAGATTTACCGCTGGCTAAATTGCTGGCGCCATTCGGCGTCAAATATAACGACGAACGCAAATCGGCCAAGCCGAGTTTCGACGCGAATCTGGGCCGTGATGGCAATGATTGCAAACTGTCGGCCGTCCATGAGAACGGCGCCGCCCACCGCGCTGGTTTGTCGGCGGGCGATATTCTGGTTGCCGTCGACGGCCTGCGCGTAACGGCCACCAATCTGGATAATCTGCTGTCGCGTTATGCCGTCGGCGACACGATTCAGGTGATGGCTTTCCGTCGCGACGAGTTAATGAGTTTCGATCTGGTCCTGCAAGGCGACCGCGTACCGGGTGTCACTTTGACGCTGGAATCGGCGGTTAAGAGGTCCGGACCGCTACGACCGAGCGCAAGTCGCTGATTTTCAAGCCGCATCCCTCTGATGCGGCTTTTTTTTACCCTGAAATTATGCTAACTTTTGGCATGTAAAAGCTCAAATCTGGCGTGTACTGTGATTCTGCTCGACCCTACCACTATTATTTTCATGGCCACGCTGATGGCCTGCGCCATGAGCGTCGTGCTGTACTCGGCCCATTTGAGCTTCCCCAAAGAGATTCAAGGCATGCGCGAATGGGCTATCGGCCTGGTATTGCTGGTCATCGGCGCCGTGCTTTTCACCCTGCGCGAAACCTCGGCATTTACCTCGCTGGCGGCGAATGCGGCATTAACCTGCGGGCTGGGATTAACGCTGATCGGCACGGAAAAGCTGTATGAGATACCGCCGTCCTGGCGCCTGTTCCAGATGGTCTTGGTCGTGACAACGCTGGGCATTGCATATTGGCGGATTGTCGAACCGAATTTCGCCGCCCGCGTCGCGGTATTTTCTTTCTCGGTATTGGTATTTTATGTTCGCCAGGTATTTTTGATCAGGAAATATGGCGAACCGCATTTTTCTTCACGGTTTTTCCTGATTTTAATGTCGATTCAAACCGTGGTGGTTTTCACGCGCGGTGTGATCGCATTTATATTCGGCGGAGATCATGTTGATTTAACCACCGTGGGCGCGTTCCAGAGTTTATACCTGGCGGTCGGCCATTTCATGATTTTGCTGATGACCGTAGGTTTTATGACGGTTTGTACGCGCCGACTGCAAATCATTCTTGAACGCCGTTCTACGCTGGATCCATTAACCGAGGTATTAAACCGTCGAGGGTTCGCTGATATTTACGCCAAAGAGCATGCCCTGATGCGCCGGGAAGGCACATTCATGACCATGCTGAATATCGATATTGATCACTTTAAACGGATTAACGACTGTCACGGCCATGCTGTCGGCGACCGGGTTTTAGTGGACGTGGCAAAAGTCATTTCCAGCGCCTTGCGCGCTTCCGACCACGTGGCCCGCTTCGGCGGCGAGGAATTCGTGGTGCTGCTGCCGGCCACCGGGCTGGATTGGGCGCTGCACATCACCGAACGCATCCAGCAAGCGCTGCGCGCGCCGCGCCCGGACATCCCGCCGTACACCGTCAGCGTCGGCGTGGCGTGCCAGAGCAGCGCGGAGGAAAGCCTGGATGGCATTCTGGTCCGCGCCGACAAGGCGTTGTATTGCGCTAAGGAAAGAGGGCGCGACCGTTACGAGATCGCGCCGGAGGCGGTGCTCAGCCGAACAGGCGAGCCAATTCGGCGCCAGGGTCAGGCGCGCGCATAAACGCTTCGCCGACCAGGAAGGCGTGGACATTCGCGTCGCGCATGGTTTTGACGTCGGCCGGGGTCAGGATGCCGGATTCGGTGATGACCATTTTTTCCGGCGGCATGCGGTCCAGCAGGCCGAGGGTGTTCTGCAGCGACACCTCGAACGTGCGCAGGTTGCGGTTGTTCACGCCCAGCAGGCGGGTTTTCAGCTTGAGGGCGGCGGTGAGCTCGTCGCCGTCGTGGGTTTCCACCAGCACGTCCATGCCCAGTTCGTGGGCTACGGCTTCCATTTCCGCCATCAGGCCGTGGTCCAGCGCGGAGACGATCAGCAAAATCGCATCGGCGCCCATCGCGCGCGCTTCGTAGATCTGGTAAATGTCGATCATGAAGTCCTTGCGCAGCACCGGCAGCGAGCAGGCGCCGCGTGCTTGCTGCAGGTAGGCTACCGAACCTTGGAAGAACTGTTCATCGGTCAGCACCGACAGGCACGCCGCGCCATTGGCCTCGTAGGTGGCGGCGATTTCCGCCGGGCGGAAGTCGCCGCGGATCACGCCTTTCGATGGCGATGCTTTCTTGATTTCGGTGATGACGCCCGGCTTGCCGGCGTCGATTTTGGCGCGCAGGCTGGCCTCGAAGCCGCGCAGGCCGGCGCGCAGTTCGGTGTTGGATTCCACCTCGTCGCGCAGGCTGACGAAGCTGCGGTGTTTTTTTGCGGCGGCCACTTCATCGGCTTTCACCGCGAGGATTTTGTTCAGAATGTCAGACATGATTAGTTTTGCTCCGAGAGTGCAAGGCGCACGCCGAGGGCCAGGAACAGGCCGCCCATCGTGCGGTTCAGCCACAGCGACACCAGCGGCTTGATGTTCAGGCGCGCGCTGGCGAAGGCGGTGAACAAGGCAAGGCCGTGGCAATACAGCATGCCGTTGAAATTGAAGATCGCGCCCAGAATGATAAAAGCCAGTGGCTTGTTGCTGGAATCGGTATGGATAAACTGCGGCACAAACGCGAGGAAGAACAAAGCCACCTTAGGATTCAGCACGTTGGTCAGCAAGCCCTGCAGGTAGATCTTGCGCCATGCGAGCGGCTGCACAGCTGGCGCTTCCGCCACTTCTTCGCCGCGCAGCTTGGCGCGCAGCATGCCGATGCCCATGTAGACGATGTAGGCCGCACCGACCCACTTCACCACCGTGAAGGCGGCGGCGGAGGTGGACAGCACGGCCGACAAGCCCAGTGCCGCCGCCAGCACATGCACCATCGTGCCGGTACCGATGCCCAGCGCAGCGGCTGAACCGGCACGCCAGCCCTGCGCGGCGCTGCGCGTCATGATGAGCAGGTTGTCCGGTCCGGGCATGATGTTCAGCAGCAGGCCCGAGATGATGAACAGCGTCAGGTCATGGATGCCGAACATGGTCAGTTACCTCGGCCGAGCGTTTGCGTGACTTCGACGAATTGATCGATCTTGCGCAGTGCCGCGCCGGAGTGAATCGCCTCGCGTGCGCGCTTCAGGCCATCTTCGATCGAGCTGGCCACGCCGGCCGCGTACAGCGCAGTGCCGGCGTTGAGCGAGACGATATCGTAGGCCGGACCGGCTTCGCCGCGCAGCGCTTCCATCATGCGCTGCTTGGATTCGGTCGCATCGGCCACCTTCAGATTGCGGCTGGCGATCATCGACATGCCGAAATCTTCCGGGTGGATTTCATACTCGCGGATCTCGCCGTTAATCAGCTCACCGACCATCGTCGATGCGCCCAGCGACACCTCGTCCATATTGTCTTTGCCGTACACCACGATGGCATGCTGAGCGCCCAAGCGCTGCAACACGCGCACTTGAATACCAACCAAGTCGGCGTGGAATACACCCATCAAAATATTCGGCGCGCCGGCCGGATTGGTCAGCGGCCCGAGAATATTGAAGATCGAGCGCACGCCCAGTTCCTTGCGCACCGGCGCCACATGCTTCATGGCGGCGTGGTGGTTCGGCGCGAACATGAAGCCAATGCCGGTCTGCGCGATCGATTGCGCAATCTGCTCCGGCTTCAGATTGATATTCGCGCCCAGCGATTCAATCACGTCCGCGCTGCCCGACGACGACGACACGCTGCGGCCGCCGTGCTTGGCCACACGCGCGCCCGCCGCAGCGGCCACGAACATCGCGGTAGTGGAGATATTGAAGGTGTGCGCGCCGTCGCCGCCGGTGCCGACGATGTCGAGCAGGCCGGTGGTGTCGGCCATCGGTACCTTGGTGGAGAACTCGCGCATCACGGTTGCGGCGGCGGCGATTTCACCGATGGTTTCTTTTTTCACGCGAAGGCCCATCGTCAGGGCGGCGACCATCGTTGGGGACATCTCGCCGGACATAATCTGGCGGAACAGGTGCAGCATCTCGTCGTGGAAAATCTCGCGGTGTTCGATGCAGCGGACCAGTGCTTCTTGGTGGGTGATAGGCATGGCTATTCCTTCTTTAATCAGCGTACGAGGAAGTTCTTCAACAGTTGGTGGCCGTGTTCCGACAGGATGGACTCGGGGTGGAACTGCACGCCCTCGATGTCGTATTCCTTGTGGCGCACGCCCATGATTTCACCGTCGTCGGTCCATGCCGTCACTTCGAGGCAGGACGGCAGCGAGCTACGCTCGATGGCCAACGAGTGATACCGGATCACTGTGAAGGGAGATGGGATGTCCTTGAAGACGCCCACGCCCGTATGCGCGATTAAAGAAGTTTTGCCATGCATGACCTGCTTGGCGCGAATGACCTTGCCGCCGAACGCTTCGCCAATGGCCTGGTGGCCAAGGCACACGCCCAGAATCGGCTTCTTGCCGGCGAAGTGCTTGAGCACTGCGATAGAGATGCCTGCCTGCGCAGGATCTTTCGGCCCCGGCGAAATGCAGATGTGGTCCGGGTTCAGCGCCTCGATCTCCGCGATGGTGATTTCATCATTGCGGAAAACGCGCACGTCTTCACCCAGCTCGCCGAAGTATTGCACGATGTTGTAGGTGAAGGAGTCGTAATTGTCGATCATCAGCAGCATATTAGAACTCCCCATCCAGGCCGTCTTGCACTTGCTCAGCGGCGCGCAGCACAGCGCGCGCCTTGTGTTCAGTTTCTTGATATTCCATCTCGGCGATGGAGTCGGCAACGATGCCGGCGGCGGCCTGCACGTACAGGTTACCGTCCTTGATCACGCCGGTGCGGATCGCGATCGCCACATCCATCTCACCGCCGAAGGACAGGTAGCCGCAAGCGCCGCCGTAAATACCGCGCTTGCTGATTTCCAGTTCGTCGATGATTTCCATCGCGCGCACTTTCGGCGCGCCGGTCAGCGTACCGGCCGGGAAGGTGGCGCGCAGCACGTCCAGGTTGGACAGGCCGTCTTTCAGCTTGCCCTCAACGTTGGAGACGATGTGCTGCACGTGCGAGTATTTTTCGATGACCAGGCGATCGGTTACTTTGACGCTGCCGATTTCCGAAATGCGGCCCAGGTCATTGCGCGCCAGGTCGATCAGCATCACGTGTTCGGCGATTTCCTTCTGGTCGGCCAGCAGTTCTTTCGCCAGCTCGGCGTCGCGCTCCGGCGTCGAACCGCGCGGGCGGGTGCCGGCGATAGGGCGCAGCGTGACTTTTTTCTCGCCGTCCGGCGCGGTCTCGTTGCGCACCAAAATCTCTGGCGACGCGCCGACGATCTGCATGTCGCCGAAATTGTAGAAGTACATATACGGCGATGGGTTCAGCGAACGCAGCGCACGGTACAGGCTCAGCGGCGAATCGACGTAAGGCTTGCGGATGCGCTGGCCGATCTGCACCTGCATCAAGTCACCGGCCAGCACGTATTCGTGGGCCTTGGCGACGGCTTTCAGATAGTCTTCCTTGGCGAATTCCCGCACGGCTTCGGTGCGTACCGAGGCAGTCGCCACCGGCACTTCCACGCCACGGCGCAGCATCACGCGCAGGTCTTTCAGGCGCTGTTTCGCTTTCGAGTAGGACTCGGGCTGGGTGGTGTCGGCGTAGACGATCAGATACAGTTTGCCGCTCAGGTTATCAATGACGGCCAGTTCTTCGGTCACCATCAGCTGGATATCCGGCAGGCCCAGATCATCTTTCTGTGCGCTGTGGGCCAGCGTTTTCTCGATGTGGCGCACGGTGTCGTAGCCGAAGTAGCCTGCCAGGCCGCCGCAGAAGCGCGGCATGCCCGGACGGATCGCCACTTTAAAGCGCTTCTGGTAAGCCTCGATGAAGTCCAGCGGATTGCCTTCGTGCGTCTCGATCACCGCGCCGTTTTTGACGATCTCGGTGCGGTTGCCGAAGGTACGCAGCAGCGTGGTCGCCGGCAGGCCGATGAAGGAGAAGCGGCCGAAACGCTCGCCGCCCACCACCGACTCCAGCAGGAAGGTGTTCTTGCCGGCGTTCTGGCTCTGGGCCAGTTTCAGGTACAGCGTGAGCGGGGTTTCGAGATCGGCAAATGCTTCCGCGATCAGGGGAATACGGTTGTAGCCATCCGTGGCCAACGATTTGAATTCGAGTTCGGTCATGTGTTCTCTCCATGCGCTGGCCGAGGTGTGCCAGCGTAGTGGTGCATCAAAAAACCTGTCGCGCGCAAGCGGGCGGACGACAGCAATCAGTTCGGCTTAGTTATGCCAGGATTGCCAGCGTCGCCACAGCCAGGCCTCAATCGAGCCTGGTTGGTTGACGATGTGTTTTTTGGTGAGAGACGACATTTTGGTCAGTGTTCAGCTATTGGTGTGATGTGAACGAATCAGGCTAGCCGCTTCTAGCAGCGTGGTTACTATACCATCGGAATCGGTTTCGTGTATAGACTCTCCGTGGTTATAACCATATGGCACCGTCAAAACCGGGCAACCCGCAGCGCGTGCGGCTTGCGCGTCATTTGAGGAATCGCCGATGGCCACCACCTGCGACGGCGGCAGGTCGAAGTCGGCGCACACGGTTTGCAGCGGCAGCGGGTCCGGTTTCTTGCGCGGCAGCGAATCGCCGCCGTAGACCACTTCAAAGAACTGATCCAGGCCTTTCAGCTTCAATAAAGGCGTGGTGAAGCTGATTGGCTTGTTGGTCACGCAAGCGAGGCGCAGGCCGTTTGCCTTCATGGCAGTCAGGCCTTCGATCACTTGCGGGAACAGCGTGCTGTAATTACCGTTGATGCTCAGGTAGTGGCGCTGATAGGCGTCCATCGCTTGCGCAAACGCGGCCTCGATGCGGCCCGCGTCCCAATCCAGCGCCAGGACGGAGCGGATCAGGTTTTCCGAGCCTTTGCCGACCATCAGGGCGATTTGCTCCTGCGTGATCGGGCCCAGGCCCAGTTCTGCGCGCATGCCGTTGATCGCGACGTGGAAGTCGGGGATCGTGTCCAGCATGGTGCCGTCGAGGTCAATGATTGCGGCGCGTACGCCTGCCAGCACGCTCATCGTCTCAGACCTTGGCCAGATTGGCGCGCATGGCGTCGATCACGGCCTTGTAGTCCGGCTGGCCGAAGATGGCGGAACCGGCCACGAAGGTGTCGGCGCCAGCTGCCGCAGCGGCGGCGATGTTCTCGATCTTGATGCCTCCGTCTACTTCCAGCAGGATGTCGCGGCCGGATTCGTCGATCAGGCGGCGCGCTTCAGCGATTTTCTTCAGCGCTTGCGGGATGAAGGACTGGCCGCCGAAGCCTGGATTGACCGACATGATCAGGATCATGTCGATCTTGTCCATCACGTGTTCCAGGTAGCTCAGCGGGGTGGCCGGGTTGAATACCAGGCCGGCCTTGCAGCCGTGGTCGCGAATCAGTTGCAGCGAACGGTCGATGTGGTCGGACGCTTCCGGGTGGAAGGTGATGATGTTGGCGCCGGCCTTGGCGAAGTCCGGGATGATGCGGTCTACCGGCTTGACCATCAGGTGCACATCGATCGGCACATCCACGTGCGGACGGATCGCCTGGCACACCAGCGGGCCGATGGTCAGGTTAGGAACATAATGGTTGTCCATTACGTCGAAGTGGATGATGTCGGCGCCGGCCGAAACGACGTTGCGGACTTCCTCGCCCAGGCGGGCGAAATCGGCGGACAGGATGCTGGGAGCAATGCGGTAGGTGGTCATGGCTTTGGGCTTGCAATAAAAAAGATGCGCTATTTTACGCTGCTCCGGCCGGTTGTACCCGTTTTGCGCCGGTTTTCAGGCGCGTCCTCCTTGCATCGCGGCCTGATTTGCGGTGCAATGGACCCTTGGCGATATACAATCGCCAAGCTTGCAAATTAGAGGAATGTTGATGTCGAATTATGAATTTACCGTGTCGGTCAGAACGCAGTACCTGCCGGACCAGTCGGACCCGGAGCGCACGAATTTTGTGTTTACGTACTCGATCACGATCAAGAACACCGGCAAGGTAGCGGCGCAGCTGATCTCGCGCCACTGGATCATCACCGACGCCAACAACCACGTGGAAGAGGTGCGCGGGCTGGGCGTGGTGGGCCATCAGCCGCTGCTGCAGCCGGGCGAGCAATTCGAATACACCAGCGGCGCGGCGTTGCAAACCCAGCAGGGTTCGATGGTCGGCGAATACTTCTGCGTGGCCGAGGATGGCCACCAGTTCGAGGTCAAGATCCCCGAATTCGTGCTGTCGCTGCCGCGCACGCTGCACTGATTAGCTTACTTCTTGCCCTTCATGGTCCACCAGACGATGAAGACGAGCAGGAAGAAAGCCACGCCTGCTTCAACCATCAATAGCCACATAGTTATCCTTTTATGTCTCTCACGACCCGTAGTCTACTCGTTCCGCTGAGCGCCGTCGCGCTGGCCTTGGCCGCTTGTACTTCCACCCCGCTGCCGCCGGATAAGCCGGTCGAGCCGCCGGTGCAGCCTCAACCGCCGGCGCAGCCGCAGCCGCCAGCCCAGCCAGCGCCACCGGCCAAGCTGCAAATGGTCCCGGCCACCTTCGCCGCACTGCCGGGCTGGGATAAGGATGATCTGCGCGCCGCCTGGCCGGCCTTCACGACCTCATGCTCGGTACTGATCAAGCAGGCGACGTGGAAAGAGCCATGCACCATCGCCCGCACCGTCAATGGCAGCGATGAGCGCGCGATCCGTACCTTCTTCGAGGCCTTCTTCGAGCCAAATCAGGTGATCGCACCGGACGGCGCCACCGATGGTCTGATTACCGGCTATTACGAACCGCTGCTGCACGGCTCCCGCAAGAAGAGCGGCGCCTATCAGACCCCGCTCTACCGGGTGCCGGACGATATGGTCACCATCGAGCTGGCCAGCGTCTATCCCGAGCTGAAGGGCATGCGGCTGCGCGGCAAGGTGGTCGGCAAGAAGGTGATTCCGTACTCGACCCGCGCGGAGATCGAAGCCGCCAACTTCAGTGGCAAAGAGCTGCTGTGGGTGGATGACCCGGTCGAATCGTTCTTCCTGCAGGTGCAGGGCTCCGGGCGCGTACAGCTGAGCGAAAGCGGCGAGACCGTGCGCGTGGCGTATGCGGACCAGAACGGCCATCCATATAAGTCCATCGGCAAATACCTGGTAGAGAAGGGTGAGCTGACTTTGGAGCAGGCTTCGGCCCAAGGCATCAAGGCGTGGATCGCCGGCCACCCGACCCGCATGCAAGAGCTGTTCAACGTCAATCCGAGCTATGTGTTCTTCAAGGAGGAAAAACTGCCGGATCCGAAAGTGGGGCCGAAAGGCTCGCTCGGCGTGCCGTTGACGCCGCAGCGCTCGGTCGCCATCGACGCCACCCAGCTGCCGCAGGGCGCGCCGGTGTTTCTGTCCACCACCCAGCCGAACAGCGATATCCCGTTGCAGCGGCTGGTGATGGCGCAGGATACGGGCGGCGCGATTCGCGGCGCCATCCGTGTCGACTACTTCTTCGGCTTTGGCGCTGAGGCGGCGGAAAACGCCGGCCGCATGAAGCAGCGCGGCGCCATCTGGGTGCTCCTGCCGAAGAAGTTTTAACGCAAAACCAGCACGGGCAGCGTGGTGTGGGACAGCACCCGCTGCGTCTCGCTGCCTAAAAACAGCTTGTTCAGGCCCTTGCGTCCGTGCGAGGCCATCATGATCAGGTCGCAGCCGTACTTTTTGGCGGCTTCCACAATCTCCTCGTAGGGATTGGGCGACATCGCAATCACCCCTTCACATGGAATACCGGCCGCGCGCGCGGCGCTGGTCACTTTTTCGATATGGTGGCGGGCCGCGCTTTGCATCTGGTTTTCGTACTGGCCGGTGTCGATCATGGCGCCGCTGTCGCCCAGCGACGGCATCAGAACCGGCTGGATCACCGTGACCGCGACAATGCGGGCCTGGTGCAGCTTGGCGAAATCGATGGCAATGGCGGTCGCCTTGTCCGACAGGTCGGAGCCGTCGGTGGGCAGCAGGATGGATTTGAACATGGCGGGCTCCGTGTGTGGACACTGGAACCAGCCTACCGGCTAGTCAGCTTTTCTGGCGCACGGATGGCGACAGGGCCAGCAACAGCATCAGCACCACGCTGCCGGCCGCCACGCAGGCCAGGCCGGTGCGCACATTGAAATGCTCGCCGAGGTAGCCTGCCGTCAGTGCGCCGACCGGCGCAATCGCCACAGTCAGGAAGCGCATGGTGGAGACCATGCGGCCCAGGTACTCATCTGGCGTGACCTTCTGGCGCAGGGTGGTGTAGGGCATCAGGAATAACATCACGCCGCAATCGAGGAACAGCGACAGGCAGGCGCAGGCAATCGCGCTGGCCAGCGGATAGCCGAACAGGTTGGCCGGGATCAGTGGATTGATAATGTAGGCGAAGGTGCACAGGCCGACGCCGGTCAGCATGGCGCCGGTCGCGCCGAAGAGCCGGGTTAGCGGCTTGAGCAGGAAGGAGCTCGCCAGCACGCCGACCCCGCCTATCATCTGCGCCACGCCCAGCATGCCGGGACTCATGCCCAGTTCGCGCGTAGCAAAAATCACGTGCAGCGCGGCGAAGCCGTAAAACAGCATGTGCCACAGGCCCGAGGTCCATGCCAGCGTGCGCAGCAGCGGCTGGCTCCAGATAAAGCGAAAACCATCCTGAATATCGCGCAGCGGGTGCTTGTTGGAAGGCGGCGGTTTGGGATCGTTGGCCTTCACATTGCGCAGCAGGGCAATCGAGACGACGAAGCCGAGCGCATTCAAGATCACTGCGTAGGGCGCGGTAAGCCATTGGATCAGGATGCCTGCCATGCCCGGCGCCAGCAAGCGCGAGGCGGAATCGGTGGCGGCAAACTTGGATTGGGCGTCGGTCAGCTTGTCGCGGCCGATCAGGTTGGTCAGGAAGACTTGCTCGGCGCCGCCGCCCACCACGCCGCACGCGCCGGTGATAAAGGATACGGCGTACAGCCATTGCACCGTCAGCACACCCAGCCACCACGCCAGCGGAATGCTGCCCAGCGCCGTCGCTTGAATCGCCTTGCTTGCTAACAGAATAGGCAGCTTGCGATTGCGGTCGAGGAAAACGCCGGCTGGCAAAGCCAGCAGCGCGAACGGCAGCGCTGCTGCCGCGCCCATCATACCCATCTGCGCCGGCGAGGCTTTTAATAGCAATACCGCGCACAGCGGAATCGCCAGGGCGCTGACATAACTGCCAAAGCCGTTGAGGATGGCTGCGGACCAATAGCGGCGAAAATCGCCGTTGCGCAGGAGTTCGTCGTTGCGAAGGAAGTTAAGAATGGGAAGCTCTTTAGTACTGATTGCCGAATTTCAATCATACCGAGTGCCGGGGATAGACGCTACAATCGATCAGTAATATTCCACCTTGGAGGAGAATCCCATGCAGTATGAAGACCTGATCGTAGAAGTGCACGACAAAGTAGCCCTGATCCGCCTGAACCGTCCGAAAGCCCTGAATGCGCTGAACGACCGCATGATGAACGAGCTCGGCGATGCCTTATATAAGTTCGACGCCGACCCGGCCATTGGCTGCGTCGTGCTGACCGGCAGCGAGAAAGCTTTTGCGGCCGGCGCAGATATCGCGGCGATGGTGGACTACACCTATCCGGACACCTATCGCGACAACTACATCGGCCGCAACTGGGAGCACATCCTGCGCGTGCGCAAGCCGGTGATCGGCGCCGTGGCCGGTTTCGCGCTGGGCGGCGGCTGCGAGCTGGCCATGATGTGCGACTTCCTGGTCGCAGCGGACAGCGCCAAGTTCGGCCAGCCTGAAATCAAGGTTGGCGTAGTGCCGGGCGCGGGCGGTACGCAGCGCCTGCCGCGTGCGATCGGCAAGGCCAAGGCGATGGACATGCTGCTGACCGCGCGTACTATTGATGCGGCCGAAGCTGAGCGCATTGGTTTGGTATCGCGCGTGATCCCGGCGGACAAGCTGATTGAGGAAGTGCTGGCCATCGCCAAGCAGATCGCTTCGATGTCGACCTCGGTCGCCATGCAGATCAAGGATTCGGTCAACCGTGCGTTTGAAACCACGCTGTCGGAAGGCGTTACTTATGAGCGTCGTTTGTTCCAGGCTGCGTTCGGCACACCTGCTCAGAAAGAAGGCATGCAAGCTTTCCTGGAAAAGCGCTTGCCAAACTTCGAGGGTCTTTGATATGATTCTGTCCCTCGCGAAACACAACATGCAAATGCAGAGTTAGCGAGGGAAAAAGAGGGTTGACGAGATGTACGAAACACTGCATAATCTCATCTCTCTGCTGCGAACAAAACGCTTCGCAGTGCAAGACAAGATCTTTAAAAATTAACAGTCGATAAGTGTGGGCATTTGGTGCTGCAACAAAAAGCATTAAATGCTCAACAAGAAATAAAACAGTAGTAATACTGTCAGTATTTTGAGTGAGCGAACCATCTCGGTAAAACGAGATAAAACAGAGATTAAACTAAAGAGTTTGATCCTGGCTCAGATTGAACGCTGGCGGCATGCCTTACACATGCAAGTCGAACGGCAGCACGGAGCTTGCTCTGGTGGCGAGTGGCGAACGGGTGAGTAATATATCGGAACGTACCCAGGAGTGGGGGATAACGTAGCGAAAGTTACGCTAATACCGCATACGTCCTAAGGGAGAAAGTGGGGGATCGCAAGACCTCATGCTCATGGAGCGGCCGAT
>NZ_FOBG01000002.1 GCF_900109645.1 Duganella sp. CF402 | reverse complement strand
CCCGAACAGGACCGTGAAACGACTCTACGCCGATGATAGTGCTGCAACCAGTGTGAAAGTAGGTTATCGTCAAGCTAGTTATTTAGAAAAAGCCCCGTCAGGATAATATCCGGCGGGGCTTTTTTGCTTTTGTGCATTAGAATGGCTTCCATATTGGAGCCTCTATGCGAGCTGTTGTCCTCTTTTTTCTACTGATTTCGGTGGCGCGCGCGGCGCCGCTGTCGCTGCGCTTTGAACATTTGGGCGTGGAACAGGGACTGACACAGGAGTCGGTCACCAGCATCATCCAGGACAAGCACGGTTATATGTGGCTCGGCACGCAGGCCGGCCTGAACCGGTATGACGGCTACCGCGTTACCACCTACAAGAACGACCCGTCCAATCCCCGCAGCCTGCAAGACAACTACGTGCAGGCGATGTTTGAAGACGCCGCCGGCCAGCTGTGGGTCGGCAATAAGGGTGGCCTTGATCGCTACGACCCGGTGGCGCGCGTGTTCACCCATGTGCTGACCAAATTGTCCGTGACCGGTATTGTTGATGATGGCAAGCAGGGTTTGTGGATCAGCACTCCCGACGCCCTGCGGCATCTGGATATGGCGACCGGACAGGTGCAAGTGCTGCCCCATGCCGACGACCATATCGGGGCGATGGCGCGCGACAAGCACGGCAACCTGTGGCTGGGCACGGCGCGCGGACTGGAATTGCTGGCCGCCGGCAGCACGCAGTTTCGCCAGATCGGCCCGCCGGAGCACCGGCTTGAGAACCATCTCTTGTCGATGTCCATCGGGCCCGATGGCGTGCTGTGGGCTGGCGCCATGCGCGGCGTACAAGCATGGCGCCTGAAGGAGCAGTCAGCCGAACGCATCGCGCTGGCCGTGCCGCCCGACCTGGCTGATGTGCGCGTGCCGAAGCTGCTGCATGACCGCGACGGCACGCTGTGGCTGGGCACCTTTACCGACGGTTTGAAACGGCGCGATCCGGTCTCCGGGCGCTATTTCAATTATCCGCGCGACCCGCAGCGGCGCCACGGCATCAGCGAGAACCAGATCAGCGCACTGTACCAGGACCGCACCGGCACGCTGTGGGTGGGCAACTGGTACACCGGCGCCGATTACGTCGACCTGAGCAGCGGCGGCTTCGAGCGCTACACGGAAGCGCCGGGCGTGCTGCCCTCGATCGGCAGCAGCAAGGTGCGCACGATTGCAGCCGCACCGGACGGCAAGGTCTGGCTGGGCACCAGCACCGGCCTGTCCTTGCTCGATCCGCTACAGGGCCGGGTGAACTTTGAGTCGAACGAACAGCCGCATCCGGGCGGCTTGCCGGCCGACCAGCTGATGTCGCTGGCGACCGACCTGCGCGGCCGCCTGTGGGTCGGCACCATCAGCGGGCTGGCGTGGCGCGATCCGGCCAGCGGACGCTATACGCCGGTGTGGCTGGGCGATGATCCGCAGGCGCGCTCGGTGCAGCGCGTGATGGTCGACCGCGAAGGTGTGATCTGGATCGGCACCCGTCTGGCCCTGCATCGCATCGATCCGCAGACGCTGGCCATGCAGACCTACCGCGTCGACGCCAGCGATCCGGACCGGCTGGCGGGCCGTGTCTACTCGCTGTTGCAGGACAAGCGCGGCAACCTGTGGGCCGGCACTGAAAATGGTTTAGATCGTTTCGATCCGGCCACTGGCAAGTTCGAACACTACCGCCACGATCCGGCGCGGCGTGACAGCCTGAGCCATAACCGCGTGCACTATCTGTATCAGGATGAGCAGGAGCGCATCTGGATCGGTACGGCGGCCGGCCTGTGCCTGGCGCGCATGGGTGAGGACGGCAAGCTGCATTTCCGCTTCTACCCGCCTGGTAACGGCCGCGCGCCGGATCCGATCGGCGCCATCCTTGCCGATGCGAAAGGGCGCTTGTGGATCAGCACCACGGCCGGCATCTCGCTGTTCGATCCCGCGACCGGCGGCTTCAAGGACTACACTTCCAAGGATGGCCTGCTCGACGGCTCCTACTTCATCGGCTCCGGCTACCGCGCGCCGGACGGCACCTTGTACTTCGGCGGCCTGGATGGCGTAACGGCGTTTCTGCCTGAACGCATCCACAACAACCCCTACGCGCCGCCGGTTTCCATCACTGACTTTTCCGTCTTCAACCAGTCCATCCTGAGCGGGGCGGGGCGCAGCGATGTGATGCCGCAGGGGCCGGTTTATCAGGCCAAGGCGCTATCGCTGTCGTACCGCGACGCGGTGTTTTCGTTTGAGTTCGCCGGCTTGCATTACGCCGATCCGCAGCGCAACCGTTATGCCTATCAGCTGGTCGGCTTCGATCCGGACTGGGTCAGTGCCGATGCCAGCAAGCGCTTTGCCACCTATACCAATCTTGATCCGGGCCGCTATGTGTTCCGCGTGAAGGCCGCCAACAAGGACGGCTTGTGGAGCAGCGAACCGGTGTCGCTGGAAGTGACCATCGCGCCGCCGGTGTGGAAGACCTGGTGGTTCCGCGTGCTGATGGTGGCCTTGGTGCTGGGCGGCGCATGGCTGTTGTATCGCGTTCGCATCCGTTTGCTGGTACGGCAGAAGCAGGAACTGGAACAGCAAGTCGGCAGCCGCACGCGCGAGCTGGTGGCGCAGAAGGAATCCATCGAACGCGAGAAGGACAACGTCGAGGCCGCGCATCGCAATATTGCGCTGCTGTCCGATATCGGGCGGCGCATCACGGCCAATCTCGACAGCGAAGCCATCATGTCGCTGCTGTACCAGCAGGTGCATGCGCTGATGGACGCCAGTGTGTTCGGCATCGGCATCTATCGGCCGGAGCTGGAATTGATCGAGTATCCGTTTGCGATGGAGCGCGGCAAGCGCTACACGCCGTACACGCGCAGCATGCGCGAGCCTAACCAGCTGTCGGTGTGGTGCATCAACCATGCGCAGGAAGTGTTCATCAACGACCTTGAGCAGGAATACAGCCGCTATATCGCCAGCCTGGACCTGGTGTCCGGCGCCGACAATATGGGCACGCTGGAAGACGGCTCGCTGCCGACTGAACCACGTTCGCTGATCTATGTGCCGATTTCGGTCGGCGGGCAGGTGCGCGGTGTGATTACCGTGCACAGCTATCGCGCCCACGCCTATCAGCGCATCGACCTCGACATGCTGACCACGCTGGCGTCCTACGTGGCGGTGGCGTTTGCCAACGCGGATTCGTATCGCCAGCTGCGCGATACCCAGCAGCAGTTGGTGGAGCGCGAGAAGCTGGCCGCACTGGGCTCGCTGGTGGCCGGCGTGGCGCACGAGCTGAACACGCCGATCGGCAATAGCCTGGTGATCGCCAGCACGCTGGAAGACAAGACGGTGGAGATCGAGGCGCTGAACAATGGCAGCACCATGCGCCGCTCCGACCTGCACAACTTCATTGATGCAGCGCGCGAAGCATCCACCCTGCTGATGCGCAGCCTGCGCAATGCAGCCGAGCTGGTGAACAGCTTCAAGCAAGTGGCGGTGGACCAGGCCAGCGCCAAGCGGCGCCAGTTCAACCTGCACCAGGCCAGCCAGGAAATCGTGACCACCATGAAGAACACGGTGCGCAAGGCTGGCCACCAGATGGTGCTGGAAATGCCGGACGATATCGTGATGGACAGCTTCCCCGGCCCTTACGGCCAGGTCATCATCAACCTGATCAACAACGCGCTGCTGCATGCGTTTGAGGATCAAGTCGAAGGCGAAATTCGCATGTGGGCGGTGCAACTGGGGCCGGAGCGCGTGCGCATCGTGTTCCAGGATGACGGCAAGGGCATACCGGTGGAGCATCAGGCGCGCATCTTCGATCCCTTCTTCACCACCAAGCTGGGGCAGGGCGGCAACGGACTGGGCCTGAGCATCACCTACAACATCGTGACCTCGCTACTGGACGGTTCGATCCGCGTGGACAGCGAGCTGGGAGTCGGCACGCGCTTCACCATCGACCTGCCGATGAAGGCGTCCCTGGCCGGCGACTGACGTTGACCTTAAACGCCCCAGATGATGTGCTCGTTTTCCGCCTTGGCGGTGCGCAGCATTTCCAGCAGTGGGAAGGCGCGCGCCGAGAAGCCGACGCGCTGCGCCTGAGCATGCTCCTTGGTTTCGCCTTCTTCCTGCTCGTGGGCGTGGATATCATGTTCGACGTCGGTCTCGGGATGCAGCTTGGTCTCGGCGACTTCGTGCTCGAGGATCGACAGGGCTTGGGCCGCTTCGGCAGCCGTGATGATGCCGCGCTTGGGATTCTTGTGCAGCAGATCGAGGATGCGTTGCGCATGCTCCTGGTACATCAGGATTTCTGGACTGGACTTGGATTTGAAGGCGATTAACATAAGCGTGCTTTCTTAGTTTTGTTAGATCAACTCTATGCCCATGCCAGCCACTTTACAAGCCACAAAAGGCCGTGTCTGGGCGCTGACGCACATCAATTAAGCAGGTTTTAAGCCAGCACGATTGTTTTAATTCAATTTAAAGGAAGTGAGGAAGGTCTCCACGGGCTCGGCTTCGATTTGCGCCGTGGGGCCGATCACCACCACCTGGTAAATTCTTTTTTCTTTGGCAAGAAAACGTCCGACAAGGCGCATGGCGCGCCCTTTTTCGGTGCCGCTTGCCTCGACTTCGCGCATGCCGTTGGCCAACATCTTGCTGCTGGTGACGGTGGCGCCGAGGTTGTTCACCAGCGCGGTCTGCATGGCGTCGACCGCGGCCGGCGTTTGCGCGGCGTCGGCCAGCTGGGCGCTGCCGACGGCGAACACCACGCCGTCGATGTCGGCGGCGCTCATGGTCATGCTGACGTCCAGTTGATCAAGCTTGATGCTGCGCGTTTGTGTGCTGGGCTTGCCGGGGAACAGCACGGCGTAGGGCGCATTACTGCTGCGGTAATCGCGCCAGTCGTACTTGGGGCTGCAGGCGCTCAGCGCGCAGGCCAGCAGCAGCGATGCGATACGCTTCATTTTTTGGCTTTCTTTTTGTTGTCTTCGATGGCTTTCCATTCATCGATGTGGGCTTGCTGGCGCAGCACGCGCGATTGCGGATCGATGGTCACCAGCGCATTCGGCGGCAACGCCAGTTCGCCTTCGCCGTTGCTCATCGCCAGCTTTTCGATGCGGTTGTTGACGCGCACTTCGATCGGCATGGGGAAGGCGCCGCCGTCCTTCAGTTTCCAGCGCAGCTTGAGCTTGTCGGCGCTGCGTTCTTCCACCAGCTCCGGCAGCGCGGCGTGATACAGGTAGGCGTCGAAGAACCATTGCAGGTCGCGGCCGCTGGCTTCGTTGGCGAACTGGATGAATTCCTTGCTGCTGCTCCAGCGCGGCTGGAAGTTGCCCGGCGCCGGCGTAGCCGTGCCGTATACCATGCGGCGCGTGGCGATAAAGAAAGGCTCATCGCCGATCAGGTTGCGCAGCGTGTGCAGGACCAGCGCACCTTTGACGTAGATGTCGAGGCCGGGACCGCCGCGCTCGTCCTGATAGATGTCTTCAATGCGCTGGGTCTTGCCGCTGACGATGGGCGCCTTGTTGCTGATCTGCTTGCGGAAGTCGAACAGCACGTTCTGGAATTCCATCTCGCCGCGCAGTGACTCCATGTACAGCGGCTGCATGTAGGAACCGAAGCTTTCGTGCAGCCACATGTCGTCCCAGTCGGCGTTGGTCATCTGGTTGCCGAACCATTCGTGCGACAGTTCGTGGTGCAGCAGCCAGTCGTAGCCGAGCGGCGATTTGACGTAGCCATTGCCGTAGGCATTGATGGTCTGGTGCTCCATGCCGAGGTGCGGGGTTTCGACCACGCCCATTTTCTCGTCGCCGAATGGGTAAGGGCCGACGCGGTTCTCGAAGAAGTCCAGCATCGGTTTGAATTCGGTGAACAGGCCTTGCGCTTGCTTGTCGTGGCCTTTCACGTACCACATACGCAGCGGGATGGTGTTGCCGTATTTGCTGGTGTAATCGGCGGACAGCATTTCGTACGGGCCGATGTTGAGCGCAACGCCGTAGGTGCTGGGGTTTTTGGCGCGCCAGTTGTAGGTGCGCCAGCCGTCTTTTTCTTCCATGCCGGTGGCGACGCCGTTGCCGGCTACGACCAGTGGTGCGGGCACGCTGATGTGCAGGTCGATCAGTTTGGGCTTGCCTTGCGGGTGGTCGATGCAAGGCCAGAACAGGTCGCAGCCTTCGCCTTCGACGGTGGTGGTGATCCACGGTTGGCCGTCGCTGGTCTGGCTCCAGGTGAAGCCGCCATCCCACGGGGCTTTTTTGGCGATGGTCGGCACGCCGTGGTACTGGATGCGCACGGTGGTGCGGGCGCCTGCCGGCAGCGGCTGCGGCAAGCTCAGGTACAGGCGGCCGTCGGGATTGCTGATGGCGCTGGCCGCAAGCGGCGTGCCGTCCACACTCGCGCTGTCGACCGGCAGGTTGCGATCGAGTTCGACGGCGATGCGGGTCAGCGGTTCTTTCAGGAGGAAGGTCAGGGCAGCGTCGCCACGGATGCTTTTGGTGGCGGGATCGACACGCAAGGCCAGGTCGACTGTTTCAAACGTCACAGCCAGCTGCTCGGGCGCGCGCGGGCTGCCGGAGTTGGCGGTGAAGTCGGTCGGCACCATCGGTTTGGTGGCGCAGCCGGCCAGCACGGCGCTGGCGGCGAGGTAGAGTGGCAAGCGAGTCATGATCATCCTGGCGTGAATAAGCTGCGAGCAATATAGCAGCAAGCCAGCGAGAGTTGGTATGGTTATTCGACCAGCGCGCGGCGGTATTGTATGGCTTCTTCAACGTGCGCCAGCTGGATGCTGGCGATGCCGGCCAGGTCCGCGATGGTGCGTGCGACGCGCAGGATGCGGTGGTAGGCGCGGCCCGACCATTTGAAGCTCTGCATACTCTGCCGCAACAGGAACTTGCTGGGGCGGTCGAGCTTGCAGTAATGGTCGATCTCGCGCGGCGTGAGGTATTGGTTGCGCTTGCCCTGTCGCTGGAACTGCAAGCTGGCCGCCGCTTGCACGCGGGCAGCGATGACGGCGGACGGTTCGCCGTTGGTGGGAGCGGCCAGTATTTCGGGATCGACCGAGGCCACTTCGATCTGGATGTCGATGCGGTCCAGCAGCGGGCCGGAGACGCGGTTCTGATAGCGCAGCCGCACATCGGGCGAGCAGCGGCAGGCCACGCTCTTGTGACCGTAGTAGCCGCAAGGGCAGGGATTCATGGCGGCGATCAGCTGGAAGTGCGCAGGGAAGTCTGCATGCCTGGCTGCGCGTGAGATGGTGATGTGGCCGGACTCCATCGGCTGGCGCAGCACGTCCAGCACGCGACGATCAAATTCGGGCAGCTCGTCGAGGAACAACACGCCGCGATGGGCCAGCGAAATCTCGCCGGGACGCGGCACGCTGCCGCCGCCAACCAGCGCCGCGCCGGAAGCGGTGTGGTGCGGCGCGCGAAACGGGCGGCGCTTCCACTGCTCGATCTGAAAGCTGCCGGTCAGCGATTGCACGGCTGCCGCTTCCAGCGCTTCCTCGTCGCTCATCTCCGGCAGCAGACCGACGAAGCGCGCGGCCAGCATGGTCTTGCCCGAGCCGGGTGGGCCGACCAGCAACACTGAATGGTTGCCGGCCGCCGCCACTTCCAGCGCGCGCTTGACCATCACTTGTCCCTTGACGTCGGCGAAGTCCGGATACTCGGGCATGGCGGCCAGCGGCGCGGCTTCGTGGCGCGACAGCATGGTCTCGATCGACTTGCCGGCAAAGTGGCTGCACACCTGCAACAGCGAGTGCGCCGGATAAATGGCGGCGTGCGACACCAGCGCCGCCTCGTCGGCATTGGCCAGCGGCAGGATAAAAGCGAGGCAGCCGCCATCGCGCCGGGTGGCCAGCGACATCGCCAACGCACCGCGGATCGGCCGCAATTCGCCGGACAGCGACAGCTCGCCGGCAAACTCATATTGATGCAGGCGGCGTGAGGGGATTTGTTTGGAGGCGGCGAGAATGCCGAGCGCGATCGGCAAATCGAAGCGGCCGGACTCTTTGGGGAGATCGGCCGGAGCGAGGTTGACGGTGATGCGCTGGGCGGGGAATTCAAAGCCGCCATTCTGGATGGCGGCGCGGACGCGGTCCTTGGCTTCTTTCACTTCCGTATCGGCCAGCCCGACGATGGTAAAGGCCGGCAAGCCATTCGCCAGATGCACTTCAACGCTGACTTCCTGCGCCTCCATGCCAGCCAGGGCGCGGCTTTTGAGTACGGCGAGGCTCATGGCGGTGTGCTGGGCAAGTGGGGACAAGCTACCAGCGTAGTCGACCCATGCCGCACCGCTTTGCGGCAGAACAAACGTCCTGCGCTTTACTGCTTACTTTTGCTGCTTACTGATTGATCTTGCCTTCCAGCTCGGCCAGGCGGGTTTCCAGCGCTTCCAGCTTGGCGCGGGTCTTGGCCAGCACCTGGGTCTGGATGTCGAATTCCTCGCGGGTCACCAGGTCGAGCTTGGAGAAGCCTTGCGTCATCATGGACTTGACGTTCTTCTCAATGTCCTTTGCTGGTGAGTTTTCGATGGCTTGGCTGATCTTATTCTGCAAGTCATTAAAAAAAGTGTTCATATCCATAATATTCCTTGATCTGGTTGGTCCAACATTGCACCATCGTGGTGCGACTCGGCGTTAACGTGGTGCGAATCCGCCGGAATTCCGTTTGGGACACTGACAATTCTCACTTTGGGGCAGTAGGGACATTGTCAACGTTGGCTGGCACACATTCTGCTAAGAAGCCTATGAATGCTTTTCATTGCTTCGCTTGACCAGATTTTAAACCGCAACTGCTAATGACGTTCAACTCACTAGGAAAACAATTATGAAAATAGCCCAGAACTGCACCCTGATCGCTGCGTTGACCTTAGCATTCGCGTCGATGGCGCACGCAGAAGAGGCGGCACCCGCCCCGGAAGCGAAACCAGACAATGAAGTCAGCTTTAACGCTGCCGTTGTCAGCGATTACCGTTACCGCGGTATCTCGCAAACCCGCCTGAAGCCTGCCGTACAAGGCGGCGCTGACTACGTGAACAACCCGACTGGCTTCTACGCCGGCACCTGGCTGACCAACATCAAGTGGGTCAAGGACGGCGGCGGCGACGGTAACGTCGAATGGGACATCTACGCCGGCAAACGCGGCGCCATTACCGACACCATCAGCTACGACGTCGGCGGCCTGTACTACTACTACCCGTCGAACAAGCTGAACCCGAGCGCCAACACCTTCGAATTGTACGGCCAGATCTCGGCCGGTCCGTTCTCGCTCAAATACTCGCAATCGACCACCAACCTGTTCGGCTTTGCCGACAGTAAGAATTCCGGCTACGTCGATGCGCAGCTGAACCAGGAAGTGGCGGACGGCTACATCCTGAACGTCCACGTCGGTCACCAGAACGTGAAGAACAACGGCGCCGCCAGCTACACCGATTACAAGCTCGGCGTCACCAAAGATTTCGGCGTAGTGAGTGTGGCACTGGCGGCGGTCTATGCCGACACCGATGCCTACGTCGGAAAAGGGAAGAACCTGGGTAAAGCCGGTGCTGTCCTGACCATTTCCAAAACCTTCTAAGCGAGGCCCGTATGAAACTGATTACCGCCATTATCAAGCCGTTCAAGCTTGACGAGGTGCGTGAAGCCCTGTCGGCCATTAACGTGCAGGGTATTACTGTGACCGAAGTAAAAGGCTTCGGCCGCCAGAAAGGCCACACCGAGCTGTATCGTGGCGCGGAGTATGTGGTGGACTTCCTGCCGAAGACCAAGATCGAAGCCGCAGTGGACGACGCGGTGGTCGAGCAGGCGATCGAAGCGATTGAAGGCGCGGCCCGCACCGGCAAGATCGGCGACGGCAAGATCTTCGTGTACAACCTGGAACAAGTAATCCGTATTCGTACCGGCGAGACCGGCAACGAAGCTCTCTAAGAGGACGACGAGAAATGAAAAAAACCATAACGAGCTTGCTAGCTGGGGTCTCCATCCTGTTTGCGCTGGCAGCCCCAGTACACGCCCAGGATGCCAAGCCGGCCGAAGCGCCAGTGGCCGCCGCTGCCGCCTCCGCACCAGCCGCGTCCGCTCCTGAAGCTGCGCCAGCCGCAGCGCCAGCTGCCGCTGCCCCAGCTGCTCCTGCCGAAGCGGCACCCGCCGCACCGACCCCAAATAAAGGCGACACCGCCTGGATGATGGTGTCGACCCTGCTGGTGATCCTGATGACCATTCCTGGCCTGGCCCTGTTCTACGGCGGCCTGGTGCGTTCCAAGAACATGCTGTCGATCCTGATGCAAGTGTTCATGGTGTTCGCCCTGATCGTCGTGCTGTGGTGCATCTACGGCTACTCGCTGGCTTTCACCGAAGGCAACGCCTTCTTCGGCAAGTTCGACCGTGCCTTCCTGAACGGCATCTGGGATCCGGCCAAGGGCGCGTTCTCCTACGCCGCCACCTTCAGCAAGGGCGTGGTGATTCCTGAGTTCGTGTACGTCGCGTTCCAGGCCACCTTTGCCGCCATCACCTGCGGCCTGATCGTCGGCGCCTTTGCCGAACGCGCCAAGTTCACCGCCGTGCTGGCCTTCGTGGTGCTGTGGTTCACCTTCTCCTACCTGCCGATCGCCCACATGGTCTGGTTCTGGACCGGTCCTGACGCGATCAAGGATGCCGCCACCCTGGCAACCGAAACCGCCAAAGCCGGCTTCCTGTTCCAAAAAGGTGCGCTGGACTTCGCCGGCGGCACCGTGGTGCACATCAATGCTGCGGTAGCCGGCCTGGTTGGCGCCTACATGATCGGCAAACGCGTCGGCTACGGCCGCGAATCGATGGCGCCGCACTCGGTGACCATGACCATGATCGGCGCCTCGCTGCTGTGGGTGGGCTGGTTCGGTTTCAACGCCGGTTCGGCACTGGAAGCGGCTGATATCGCTGGCCTGGCCTTCATCAACACCCTGCTGGCAACCGCCGCCGCTACCGTGGCCTGGGTGTTCGCCGAGTGGATCTTCAAAGGCAAACCATCGATGCTGGGCGGCGCTTCGGGCGCAGTGGCTGGCCTGGTGGCCATTACCCCGGCCTGCGGCTTTGTCGGCCCAATGGGCGCACTGATCATCGGCCTGCTTGCTGGCGTGATCTGCCTGTGGGGCGTGAACGGCCTGAAACGCCTGCTGGGCGCGGACGACTCGCTGGACGTGTTCGGCGTGCACGGCGTCGGCGGCATCCTGGGCGCGATCCTGACCGGTGTGTTCGCTGCACCATCGCTGGGCGGCCAGGGCATCTTCGACTACGTGGCCAACAAAGCTTCGCCAGACTACTCGATCGCTTCGCAAGTGATCGTGCAGGCGACCGGCGTCGGCACCACCATCATCTGGTCGGCCCTGGTGTCGGTCATCGCCTACAAGCTGGTTGACATCGTCATCGGCCTGCGCGTACCGGAAGAGGAAGAGCGCGAAGGCCTGGATATCACCACCCACGGTGAATCGGCTTACCATGCTTAATTGTTAATGTTTCATCCGAAAAGCGCCCTGCGGGGCGCTTTTTTTATTGCCTGCCTTTAAAATAGGGTTTTCGCCCTCATGTGGCATAGTCCGCACGGTAATAAGGATGTAAACATGGTTCCCCACCTCGTCACGGCCCTGAGTGGACCGCTGCTCGACCTAGAAGAAAAAATCCTCGCCGCCACGCCCGCCATCGAACGCTGGTTCCGCCTGGAGTGGCAGGAGCACACGCCACCGTTTTATTGCTCGGTGGATATGCGCAATGCCGGCTACAAGCTGGCGCCGGTGGATACCAACCTGTTCCCGGGCGGCTTCAACATGCTGGCCACCGAGATGCTGCCGCTGTCGGTGCAGGCCGCGATGGCCGCGATCGACAAGTATTGCCCGGACGCGCGCAACCTGCTGCTGATCCCGGAAATCACCCAGCGTCACCCGACGTACTGGCAAAACGTGGCGCGCCTGATGCAGATTTTCCGCCAGACCGGCCTGCACGTGCGGCTCGGTTCGCTGTCGCCGGAAATCACCCAGCCGACTCCGCTGCCGCTGCCGGACGGCAATATGCTGGTGGTGGAGCCGCTGGTGCGCTCGCCGAACGGCCGCCGGGTCGGCCTCAAGGATTTCGATCCGTGCACGATCCTGCTCAACAACGACCTGTCGGCCGGCATCCCGGACATCCTGCAAAACATCCACGAGCAAAGCCTGCTGCCGCCGCTGCACGCCGGCTGGGCGCTGCGCCGCAAGAGCAACCACCTGAACGCCTACGACGAAGTGGTCAAGAAGTTCGGCAAGCTGATCGGTGTTGATCCGTGGATGCTGAACCCGTTCCACGCCAAGTGCGATGCGGTGAATTTCCGTACCGGCGAAGGCTACGAATGCCTGGCCGCCAACGTTGACGCGTTGCTGGCCAAGATCAAGAAGAAATACAAGGAATACGGCATCAAGGACCAGAAGCCATTCGTGATCGTCAAGCCGGACGCCGGCACTTACGGCACCAGCATCCTGACCATCAAGGACTCGGCCGAGATCAAGGACCTGACGCAAGCCCAGCGCGACAAGATGACCGTCATCAAGGACGGCAAGGAAGTGACTGACTTCATCATCCAGGAGGGCGTGCCGACCTTCGAAAGCATCGAGCATGCGGTGGCCGAGCCGGTGGTCTACATGATCGACCGCTATGTGGTGGGCGGTTTCTACCGCATCCACGCCGAGCGCGGCATCGACCAGAACCTGAACGCGCCCGGCTCGCAGTACGTGCCGCTGGCGTTCGCGCAGCAGCACGCGGTGCCGGACCTCAAGGCCAAGCCGGGCACGGCCGCGCCGAACCGTTTCTACGTGTACGGCGTGGTGGCGCGCCTGGCGCTGCTGGCGGCGTCGCTGGAAATGGAGCGCACCGATCCGAATCCGGAAGTGTACTAAAATCAGTCATTACCTCAACTGGACGTTCAATGAAAATCGCCTTCCTCGCCGACCCGCTGTCGACCTTTAAAACCTACAAGGATTCCACCTACGCCATGATGGTGGAAGCCGGCAAGCGCGGCCACACCGTCTACGCTTTCGAGCAAAAGGACATGGCGGTGGAGCAGGGCGTGGTGTCGGCCAAGGTGTCCGAGATCATCCTGACCGGCGACAGCAAGGACTGGTACCGCGCCGGCGAGCCGAAGGAAACCAACCTCGGCGAGTTTGACGCCATCATCCAGCGCAAGGACCCGCCGTTCGACATGGAATACGTCTACGGCACCTACCTGCTGGAGCTGGCCGAGCAGCAGGGCGCGCAAGTATTCAACAAACCTTCCGCCATCCGCGACCACAACGAAAAGCTGGCGATCGCCCAGTTCAGCCAGTTCACCTCGCCGACCCTGGTGACTTCGGACGAGCAGCGCATCCGCGCCTTCCAGAAGCAGCACGGCGACATCATCCTCAAACCGCTGGACGGCATGGGCGGCGCCGGCATTTTCCGCGTGACGGCCGACGGCATGAACCTCGGCTCCATCATCGAAACGCTGACCCAGCTGGGCACCCAGACCATCATGGTCCAGCGCTACATCCCGGACATCGTCAAGGGCGACAAGCGCATCCTGGTCATCGGCGGCAAGCCGGTGCCGTTCGCGCTGGCGCGCATTCCGCAGAACGGCGAAGTGCGCGGCAACCTGGCGGCCGGCGGCGTCGGCGTGGCCCAGCCTCTCACCGAGCGCGACTATGAGATCGCCAACACGCTGGGGCCGATACTGGCGGCGCGCGGCCTGTTGCTGGTAGGATTAGACGTTATTGGCGATTACTTAACAGAGGTGAACGTCACCAGCCCGACCTGCTTCCAGGAGATTACGCAGCAAGCCGGCTTCCCGGTGGCGGCAACTTTCATCGATGCGGTCGAGGCGGCGGTCGCCCTGGGCCGATGACAAGAAATTATTCATTCTCACTGGCGGTTTAACAATATGGTAGGCATACTGCTTATGACACACGCACCACTGGGGCAGGCCTTTCTTGCGGCCTGCGCCCACGTGTTTCGTGGTCCGACCGAGCGGCTGGAAGCGATCGACGTGATCGCCGACCAGGACCTCGGCGAAGTCCAGGAACTGGCGGCGGCGGCGATCAAGCGTCTCGACGAAGGCGACGGCGTGCTGGTCATCACCGACGTCAAAGGCGGCACCCCCGCCAACTGCTGCAACCGGCTGGCCGATGCGGGCCGGGTGGAGGTCATCGCGGGCATCAGTTTGCCGATGCTGCTGCGCGCCATCACCTACCGCCGCGACACGCTGGACGTGGTGGTCGAGATGGCTCTGGCAGGCGCGCAAAGTGGAGCAGTGCGCGTCGATAACCGGACACGTGTCGGGTAACCCTGACAAATTTTTTTTAGCAATGCGCACTCTGATTGAGATAAAAGAAAAATGATTCAGCAAGAACTCGAAATTATTAACAAGCTTGGTTTGCATGCGCGCGCTTCCGCCAAATTCACCCAACTGGCAGCAAAATACAAAAGCGATGTCTGGCTGACGCGTAACGCGCGCCGCATCAACGCCAAGTCCATCATGGGCGTGATGATGCTGGCGGCCGGCAAGGGCGCCAAAGTCCTGCTGGAAGCCGACGGCGACGACGAAGGCGATTGCATCGCCGCCCTGAGCGCGCTGGTCAACGACAAGTTCGGCGAAGGCGAGTAATGCCTGCGGAGCGCAGCCGTCCCCGTTTCCCGGCAGGCCAGCCGATGGCCTCCTTCACTTTGCACGGCATTCCGGTCTCGCGCGGTATCGCGATCGGCCGCGCCCACCTGTTGGCGCCGGCGGCGCTGGACGTCAAGCACTACCTGGTGGCGGAAGAGCAGGTCGAGGCCGAGGTCGCGCGCCTGCAGCAGGCGCTGGCCGCCGTGCACAAGGAACTGCAAACCCTGTGGAATGAGCTGCCCAAGGACGCCCCGACGGAACTGGGCGCGTTCATCGACGTGCATGCGCTGATCTTGTCCGACCCGATGATCTCGGAAGCGCCGCTCGACATCATCCGCACCCGCCACTACAACGCCGAATGGGCGCTGCTGACCCAGATCGACGAGCTGTCGGCGCAGTTCGACGAAATCGAAGACGCTTACCTGCGCGAGCGCAAGGCCGACATCCAGCAGGTGGCTGAGCGCGTGCTCAAGGTGCTGATGGGCACCGAGCAAATGCTGCCCAAGGCCGACGGCGGCGAGGACGGATTCCAGCCGCAGATGATCATCGTCGCGCACGATATTTCGCCGGCCGACATGCTGCAGTTCCGCGACCGCTCCTTCATCGGTTTCGTCACCGACGTCGGCGGCCAGAACTCGCACACCGCCATCGTCGCGCGTTCGCTCGACATTCCGGCGGTGGTCGGCATGTCCGGCGCCTCCACCCTGGTCGAACAGGATGACTGGCTGATCATCGACGGCGACGCCGGCGTGGTGATCGCCAATCCGAGCCCGCTGGTGCTGGAGCAGTACCGCGAGCGCCAACTGGCCGCCGCGCGCGTGCGCAAAAAACTCCAGAAGCTCAAGAAGACCCCGGCCATTACCAAGGACGGCACCGAGATCACGCTGCTGGCCAACATCGAACTGCCGGACGATTGCCCGGCCGCGATGGAGGCCGGCGCCAACGGTGTGGGCCTGTTCCGGTCCGAATTCCTGTTCATGGGCCGCAACAGCAAGATCCCGTCGGAGGACGAGCAGTTCGAGCAGTACAAGAAAGCCGTGGTGGCGATGAAGGGCCGCCCGGTGACCATCCGTACTTTGGACATCGGCGCCGACAAGCCGCTGGACCAGAGCGAGCAGACCGCGCTCAATCCGGCGCTGGGCCTGCGGGCGATCCGCTACTGCCTGGCCGAGCCGCAAATTTTCCTGACCCAGCTGCGCGCCATCCTGCGCGCCTCGGCGTTCGGCAAGGTGCGCATCCTGATCCCGATGCTGGCGCATGCGTTCGAGATCGACCAGTCGCTGGCGATGGTGGCGCAGGCCAAGGCCGAGCTGCGCGAAAAGAATATCAAGTTCGATGATGATGTCGATGTCGGCGCCATGATCGAAATCCCGGCGGCGGCGCTGGCGCTGCCGATGTTCGTCAAGCGCATGGACTTCCTGTCGATCGGCACCAATGACCTGATCCAGTACACGCTGGCCATTGACCGGGTTGATTATGAGGTCGCACACCTTTACAATCCGCTGCATCCGGCTGTGCTGCAATTGATCTCGATGACGATTGCGGCCGGGCATAAAGCCGGGATCGACGTCGCCGTGTGCGGCGAAATGGCGGGGGATGTCAAATTGACACGCCTGCTGCTGGGCATGGGATTGCGGGAATTCTCGATGCATCCGGCCCAACTGCTCTCGGTCAAGCAGGAAATCCTGAACAGCGACCTTGCGCGCATCATGCCGCAAACCCGCAAGATCATGCGCTCGATGGAACCCAACGTAATTGCAGACGCGGTCGAACAATTGCAGTTGATGTAAATCGGCGGGACCCATCATTCGCGGTCCCGCCTTGATAGATGGCCCGTGGGGCCGCCCCATAAAAACTAAACCAACAATGTCATCCCTGGGATACGTTAAGCCGCAAACCATGCATTTTGCCGAGCCCCTGCTCCTGCAAAGCGGCGCGTCGCTGCGCGACTATATGCTGATGTACGAAACCTACGGCACCCTGAACGCCGACAAATCCAACGCGGTGCTGGTGTGCCACGCGCTGAACGCTTCGCACCACGTGGCCGGCGAATACGAAGGCCAGCCGAAAAGCACCGGCTGGTGGGACAATATGGTCGGTCCGGGCAAGCCGCTGGATACCGACAAATTCTTTGTGATCGGGATTAACAACCTGGGCTCGTGCTTTGGCTCGACCGGTCCTATGCACGCCAATCCGGCCACCGGCAAACCATACGGCGCCGCCTTCCCTGTCGTGACGGTGGAGGACTGGGTGGCCGCACAGGCGCGCCTGGCCGATGCGCTGGGCATCAGGCAGTTCGCCGCCGTCATGGGCGGTTCGCTGGGCGGCATGCAGGCGCTGTCGTGGTCCATCATGTACCCCGAGCGCTTGCGCCACTGCGTGGTGATCGCCTCGACCGCCAAGCTGTCGGCGCAAAACATCGCCTTCAACGACGTGGCGCGGCAGGCGATTCTGTCGGACCCGGATTACCACGGCGGCGATTTCTATGCACACGGCGTGGTGCCGAAGAACGGCCTGCGCGTGGCGCGCATGGTCGGCCACATCACCTATCTGTCGGACGACGACATGGCCGAGAAGTTCGGCCGCAAGCTGCGCGACGTGGCCGAAAGCGGCGACTACAAATTCGACTTCGGCGTCGATTTCGAAATCGAATCCTACCTGCGCTACCAGGGCGACAAGTTCAGCGAATACTTCGACGCCAACACCTACCTGCTGATCACCAAGGCGCTCGATTACTTCGACCCGGCGCGCCTGCATGGCGGCGATCTGGCCAAGACTTTGGCTGGCACCAAGGCCAAGTTCTTCCTGGCTTCCTTCACCACCGACTGGCGCTTCTCACCGGAGCGCAGCCGCGAGATCGTGCAGGCGCTGGTCAGCAACCGCCGCCAGGTGACCTACGCGGAAATCGATGCGCCGCACGGCCACGACGCGTTCCTGCTGGAGGACCCGCGCTACATGAACATGGTGCGCGCCTATTACGGCCAGGTGTGGAACGAGATCGGGGGCAAGGTATGAACTTTAATGAATTGAGCGCGGAGCGCCCGGACCTGGCGTTTATCGCGCACTGGATCGGCGACAAGTCGCACGTGCTGGACCTTGGTTGCGGCAAGGGCGTGATGATGGACTATCTGCAGAGCGACAAGCAATGCACCGGCTACGGCATCGAGCTGGCCGACGATGAAGTGCTGGCCAGCACCCAGCGCGGCGTGCGCGTGATCCAGCAGGACATGGAAAACGGGCTGGCGCTGTTCGGCGACAACACCTTCGACACGGTGCTGTGCCTGTCCTCGCTGCAGATGATGAAGCACGTCGAAGCGCTGTTGCGCGACATCGTCCGCGTCGGCAAGGAGGCCATCGTCTCGTTCCCCAACTTCGCTTATTGGCCGCACCGCGTGGCTCTGCTCAAGGGCCGCATGCCGGTGTCGGAATCGCTGCCGTACGAATGGTACGACACGCCCAACCTGCGTTGCGCCACCATCACGGATTTCCGTGATCTGGCGGAGGAGTGCGGCCTGGAAGTGATTGAATGTGTAGCGCTGGCAGAGGGGAAGCGTGTATCCTTCCTGCCTAACCTGCGCGGCGACTTGGCCGTATTCCGACTACGAAAAAAATAATGACGCAAAAAACGCCCTGGACCAGCTACATCAACGGACGCACCGTTTCCATCCTGTTCCTGGGCTTTAGCTCCGGGCTTCCGCTGTACACGCTGATCTACCTGATGCAGGCGTGGCTGGCGAAGTCCGGGTTGGATGTCAAAGCGCTCGGCCTGTTCGGGCTGGCGATGTTCCCCTACACCTTCAAGTTCCTGTGGGCGCCGTTCATGGACCGCTACACCGTGCTGCCGCTGGGCCGCCGGCGCGGCTGGATGGCGCTGACCCAGCTGGCGCTGTTCGCCTTCATCGGCGGGCTAGGCATGCTGGACCCGAAACTGGAACTGTCGATGATCGCCGTCACCGTGTTCCTGATCGCCTTCCTGTCGGCCAGCCAGGACGTGGTGATCGACGCCTATCGCCGCGAAATCCTGGCGGATGAAGAGCAGGGCCTGGGCGCAGCCATCATCGTCAATGCCTACAAGGCCGCCGCCCTGATTCCAAGCGCGCTCGGTCTGGTGATGGCGGACAGCCAGCCGTGGCAGATCGTGTTCTGGACCGTGGCCGCGTTCATGTTGCCGGGCCTGGTGTGCACGCTGCTGGCGAAAGAGCCGACGCTGTACGGCCAGCCGCCGAAAAACCTGCAAGAGGCGGTGGTGCTGCCGTTCCAGGAGTTCATCAAGCGCGATGGCATCCAGCAGGCATTGTTGATCATCGCCTTCGTGCTGCTGTACAAAATCGGCGATACCATGTCGACTGCGCTATCGACCAAATTCTTCCTCGATACCGGTTTCACCACCAGGCAAATCGGCCTCGCGGCCAACGCCACCGGCTGGTGGGCGGCGCTGGCCGGCGGCGCGGTGGGCGGCATCTGGATGATCAAGCTCGGTATCAACCGCGCGCTGTGGGTGTTCGGCGTGCTGCAAGCGCTGGCCATCCTCGGTTTCGCGTGGCTGGCCAAGGTTGGCCCGGATCCGGTGCTGCTGAGCGCAGTCTACGGTTTCGAGGCGTTTGCCAGCCCCGGACTGGGCGCGGCCGCGCTGGTGGCTTTCATGTCGCGCGCCACCGATCCGCGCTACACGGCCACCCAGTATGCGCTGTTTTCCAGCCTGGCTGCGGTGCCGCGCACATTCATTAATTCCTCGGTAGGGTATATTGTTGCCGAAACCGGCTGGTTCTGGTTCTTTATCGTATGCTTCATCCTTGCCTTCCCCGCAATGATGATGCTGCCCAAAATCGCCCCGTGGAATAGTGGACATGATGGACATGAAAAACCTTAAATTGAAAGCCGTCCTGCTGGCGCTGCTGGTCAGCGCCGCAGCACTGGCGCAGGACGACGGTATTCCGGTCTCCAAGCTGTCGCGCATGCGCGGCCTGGCCGGCGCCGACGCCGCGCAATTCGACCAGCAGTCGAAGCTGCAGTACAACCAGATGCTGTCCGAGGCGCACAAGAAGGATGCCGTCGCCACCGACACCAATCCGCAACTGATCCGCCTGCGCGCCATCGCCAAGCGCATCATCCCTTTTGCCTCGCGCTGGAATCCGGAAGCGGCCAAATGGGATTGGCAGGTCAACCTGCTGCGCTCCGACACCGTCAACGCCTTCTGCATGCCGGGCGGCCGCATCGCCTTCTACAACGGCATTCTCGTGAAACTGAACCTGACCGACGATGAGGTGGCGATGGTGATGGGCCACGAAATTGCCCACGCGCTGCGCGAGCACGCGCGCGAGCAGGCCGGCAAGAACAATGTCACCTCGCTGCTGGGCCGCGTGGCCGGCGCCGCCGGTGCTGCTTACTTTGGCCTCGATCCGCGACTCGGCGATGCGGTCGGCAACGGCGCCGCCAGGCTGGCGTCGCTGAAGTTCTCGCGTGAGGACGAAACCGAGGCCGACCTGGTCGGCATGGACCTGGCGGCGCGCGCCGGTTTCGATCCGCGCGCCGGCATCGCGCTGTGGCAGAAGATGGGGGCGGTGAACAAGAACCAGCCGATCAGCTTCCTGTCGACCCACCCGGCCGGCAAGGATCGCATCGACGAGATGAACGCCAATATGCATCTGGTGCTGCCGGTGTTCGCGCGCGCCAAGGGCCTCGATCCGAACAAGCTGCCGCCTTACCGCTCGATCGCGCTGCCGAAGTCCTGACATGCCGCGTGCCATGCTACCTGCGCCGCTGCCCATGCGCGACGGCGTCGCGCCCAGCTATCTGTATCTGCCGGAGGGCGACTGGCCCGACTTGATCAGCTTTCTGGTGGTCCGCTTCCCGGACGTGAGCGAGGCCGCGTGGCGCGAGCGCATGGCGCGCGGCGACGTGGTCGATAACGATGGCACGCCGCTCACGCCAACCAGCCGCTTCAAGCGCGGCCTGCGCATGTTCTACTACCGTGAGCTGGAACAGCCGGAGACGCCGATCCCATTCAAGGAAGAGATCCTGCATCTGGATGACCATCTGGTGGTGGTGGACAAGCCGCACTTCCTGCCGGTGATTCCATCCGGCCGCTTCCTGCACGAGACCTTGCTGGTGCGCCTGCGCAAAACGCTGGGCGAGGAGGACCTCGTCCCCATCCATCGGCTGGACAGGGAAACGGCCGGCGTGGTGATCTTCTCGCGCAACGCCGCCAGCCGTGGCGTGTACCAATCGATGTTCCAGAAGCGCGTGATCGACAAGGAGTACGAAGCGCTGGCGCCGCGCCTTGAGGGTGTGACGTTTCCCTTCACCTATCGCAGCCGCATGGTGGAGGGCGACAAGTTCTTCGTCATGAGGGAAGTGGAGGGCGAGCCGAATTCGGAAACCCTGATCGATGTAATCGAACAGCGCGGCGAGCTTACTTTGTACCGGCTGTATCCGCACACCGGCCGCCAGCACCAGCTGCGCGTGCACCTGTCTTCACTCGGCGTGCCGATCGTGAACGACGCCTTCTATCCGGTGGCCCTGCCGTGCAAGCAGGACGACGTGTCGCAGCCCTTGCAGCTGCTGGCGCGCGCCATCAGCTTCATCGATCCCCTGAGCGGCGAATGGCGCGAGTTCCGTTCGCGCCGCAGCTTGTAAGCCTCAGGCGGTGAAGGTATCCAGCGTGACGTCGATGGTGTTGGCGATCAGCACCACGACCGTGCCGTCACCGCCACTCACGGTATTCTTGTAGATTTCGTAGGCGCCGGAAGTGCCCGTGTGCGCCCAAACCAGGCTTTCCAGCGTCATCGTCGTTGCGCCGCCACCGCTGTCGTTGACGGTCAACTGGTCGCTGTCGGTCAGGTTGTGCACCGAGGCGGAAGTGAGGATGTTCATGTGGCCGGTGCCGTCGGAGCCGAAGTCGATAATGTCGATGCCGCTGGAGCTGCCCAACGCTGTTCCCAGCGTGAAGCTGCCGTCGAATTCCAGGATCAGCGTGTCGGTGCCGCTGCCGGCTGCCAGCACGGCGCCGGTCAGCGACGTCAGCGTGATGGAGTCGGTGCCGCTGCCGGTGGTGATGTGGGCATTGCTGTCGGCTTCCACCACGTTGGTGCCGCCGCCGGTGACCACGGTGGAGCTGGCGCGGGTGATGATGGCGGAATTGGCGCCGGTGGTGATGATGTCGCCGTCGCCGCCCGCGACCAATGCGTGCGCGCCGACCGTGATGGTGTCGGCGCCGCTGCCGCCGAATACGGTGGTGTAGTCATCGCTGGCGTGGCTGTAGGTGACGCCGCCGTCGGCCAGGTAATAGACGGGATTGGTCGCGCTGAGGGCGTTGAAGGTCGAGATGTTGCCGGCCGTGTCGGACAGGCGCAGGCCGTAGTTGTTGCCCAGCGAGGCGGAGATGCCGGCCAGGGACCAGGTGGAATAGTCAGCGTTGACGTAGGTGGTCTCGGCCTGGACCCAGGTGACGCCGTGGTCGAAGGTGACTTCAACGAATTCCTCCGCCACGTCGGTCGTGCCCATGACCAGGCCTTCAATGCTGCTGTCGCCGCTGCTGAAGCTTTCCGGTACGCCGTGGGCCACGGCGGTCGGCGCCAGGGTATCGATCACCAGCGTCTTGCCGATGCTGGTGTGGGCGCTGTCGACGCCGTCCACGGTCTGCCATACCTGGATCTGGCCGGCAGTGTAGGTGCCGTCTTCGAGGTCGAAGCCATCGCCGCTGCCCAGATAGGTGGTGCCATTCACGCTGTAGTGCCATTCGGTCAGCGGGGCGCCGGTCACGCTGATGCGGGTGTTGCTGGTGACGCCGTCATTGTGGGCGTCCGAGCCGCTGTCGGTGTCCCAGGCCGGCGCGGTGTCGACGTAGTCCGCCGCCACGCTGTCGGGCGTCGAACCGCCGGCATAGGTGCCTTCGGTGGTGAAGTGCAGCAGCGGCGTGTCGCCGGTGACGCCGTCGTTGCCGGCCAGGTCGGTGACGATGGCGCCGATCACGGTGTACGAGGTGCCGCTGGTGAGTGCGCTGCTCAGGTTGATGGTCAGCTTGTTGCCGCTGGCCGCCGTACTCGACAGCGTGATTTCCTGGGAGTTGGCGCTGTTGTTATCGTCGGTGATGGTGACGATGGTGCCATCCTCGATCGCGATGTTTTCGTTGAAGGTGAAGGTCAGCTTGGTCAGGCCGGTGCTGACGCCGGTGGCGTCCTCCAGCGGCGCCGAGCTCAACATCAGGGGCACTTTGCCGTCGACGGTGACGGCGGTGGTGCCGCTGGCGGCGGCGGTGTTGCCGGCCACGTCGACGATGCGCGCGGCCAGCGTGTGGGCGCCGTCGGCCATCGTGTCGAGGTTGATGTCGACCGTGGTGCGCGCGGTCGGATTGAATTTGCTGATGGTGAAGTAGTCGTCGCCGTAGTACAGGTCGGCGTCCAGGATCACGTAACTGCCCACCACCGCCGAGCTGTGGCTGGTGTCGACGATCTGGATGGTGTCGCCGGCGTGGAAGCCGTGCAGGCCGGCCACGTTCAGCGTGACCTTGCTGGCGCTGCGGGTAATGCCGTCGGTGGCGGACGGGCCGGTGTCGCTGCCTTCCGCCAGCGTCAGCGCATGGCCGGCCAGCGACACGGTGCTGGTGATCAGCTTGTAGTCGGCCGAGGCCACGCCGCTGGTGTTGCCGGCGGTGTCGATCACGCGCGCCTGCACTTCATTGGCGCCGCTCTTCAGGTTGACGGTGCCGGTGGTGTGCCAGCTGCCGGCGCTGGCGCTGGCGTTGATCCAGTTGGCGCCGCCGTCGACCGATACTTGCAGGGTGTAGCCGGCCAGCAGCGAGCCGCTGTAGCTGCCGCTGATGGTCTGGGCGGCGGTCTTGGTGATCAGGTCGGTGCTGCTGGTGCCGGTGTCGGCGGAAAAACTGAAGCTGCTGCTGACGTCGATCTCGACCGCGTGGCTGTTGTACACATAGGTATGGCTGGCGGTGCCGCTGCTGCCGCCGCTGGTGTTGCCGATGCGCGCCAGCAGGGTGCCGTCGAGGGCGTCGCCGGCGCCGTCGGTCAGGTTGTCGAGGTCGATCTCGCCGGTGTAGCTCCAGGTCTTGGCGCTGGCGTTGACGGTGGCCTTGTGCCAGCTGGCGCCGTTGTCCAGCGACACCTGCACGAAGTCGCTGGCGCCCAGGGTGCCGGTGTAGGTGCCGGTCATCACCTGGCTGGCCGAGGCGGTGATGTAGTCGCTGCTGCTGGTGCCGGTGTCGGTGAAGTGGAGCGTGGACCCGATCACCGCCGACGGCGTCGGGACGGTGGCGGCGCTGCCGCTGGCGGTGAATTTGAACAGGTTGGGCGAACTGATGCGGGCAATGCCATCGTCGCTGTCGTCGATCACGGTGCCGCCGCTCATGGTGATGCTGTAGTTGAGGCCGTTCTTCAGCGGCGTGCTCAGGTGGATCGTGATGTTCTGGCCGCTGTAGGTAAGCGCGCTGTCGCTGGCATCGAGCGCACGCTGATCGCTGGCGTTGACGATGCGGGTGCGCAGGCCGCCGTCGCTGAGAAAGGTTTGGCCATAGCCATCGCTGACCACGATGCTGCCATCGCCGGCAAATACATTGCGGTCGAAATGCAGGACGATGGTGGAGTTGTCGGACGAGGAAACGGACAGCAGGGCAGGCGAGGTCATGGCGTTTTCAGGGTTATCCTAAGCGAAGCGCCAATGATAACAATGAAACACAGATATTTCCATTTAGTAAATATCATAAACCCCAATTTGTGCAGCGATACAACGAACTCGCCGCGCCCGGCGGGGCAGGCGCGGCGGAGTGGGGACTTACACCGCGCCGTACTCGATGGTCAGCGGGGCGTGGTCGGAGAACTTTTCGTCCTTGTAGATGGCCACGGCGGTGGCCTTGGCGGCGATGCCGGGGGTGGCCACGTGGTAGTCGATGCGCCAGCCCACGTTCTTGGCGTAGGCCTGGCCGCGGTTGCTCCACCAGGTGTACTGTTCCTCGCGCGGGTCGAGGCCGCGATGGACGTCGACGTAGCCCACTTCGTCGAAGATGCGGGTCATCCACTCGCGCTCTTCCGGCAGGAAGCCGGAATTCTTCTTGTTGCCCTTCCAGTTCTTCAGGTCGATTTCCTTGTGGGCGATGTTCCAGTCGCCGCAGATCACCACTTCGCGGCCTTCGGCGTGCAGCGCCTGCAGGTGCGGCAGGAACAGGTCCATGAAGCGGAACTTGGCTTCCTGGCGCTCCGGGCCGGACGAGCCGGACGGGCAGTAGACCGAAATCACGGTCAGCTTGCCGAAGTCGCAGCGCACGTAGCGGCCTTCCGCGTCGAACTCGGGCGAGCCGAAACCGATCACCACGCGGTCCGGTTCGATCTTGCTGTAGACGCCGGTGCCGGAGTAGCCCTTCTTCTCGGCGTAGTGGAAGTGGCCGTGGTAGCCGCCCGGATTGAGGAATTCCGGCGTCATGTCCGGCGCTTGCGCCTTCAGTTCTTGCACGCAGACGAAGTCGGCGTCCTGCCTGGCCATCCAGGTGAAGAAGCCCTTGGAGGCGGCGGAGCGGATGCCATTCAGGTTGGCGGAGATGATTTTTGGCATAGAAGATTGGGGGCAGAAAATACGGAATGCGCTAGTGTAGCGGTAAAATACCGGCACTTTACAGAAATGAGGCAACATGATGAGCAATACCACTTCCCTGCGCCAGGAATTTATCCAGTTTTCGGTCAACTCCGGTGTGCTGCGCTTCGGCGAATTCACCACCAAGGCGGGCCGCCAGTCGCCGTACTTCTTCAACGCCGGCCTGTTCCATGACGGCGCCACGCTGGCGCAGGTAGCGCAGTTCTACGCGCAAACCCTGCTGGACTCGGGCGTGCAGTTTGACATGCTGTTCGGCCCGGCCTACAAGGGCATCACGCTGGCCTCGGCCACCGCCGTGGCGCTGGCCGGCAAAGGCCGCAACACCTCGTTCGCCTTCAACCGCAAGGAAGCCAAGGACCACGGCGAAGGCGGCACCATCGTCGGCGCCAAGCTGCAGGGCAAGGTGGTGATCATTGACGACGTGATCTCGGCCGGCACCTCGGTGCGCGAATCGGTGGAAATGATCCGCGCCGCCGGCGCCGAGCCTTGCGCCGTGCTGATCGCGCTGGACCGCATGGAGCGCGGCGGCAAGGACGGCCAGATCTCCGACCTGTCGGCGGTGCAGGAGGTGACCCAGAAGTATGGCATTCCGGTCATCTCGATCGGCAACCTGGACGACCTGTTCGGCTTCCTCAACGGCGCCGGCGCCGATCCGCAGCTGGCGCAGCACAAGGATGCGGTGGCCGCTTACCGCACCCGCTACGGGATTGTTTAATTAGCTATATTGCTAGACTTTGAAATTTCTATGGTGTAACCTTATTTTTGGTAGGAGACCCAAAGAAGGTAGACCATGAATATTGCAACACTCAAGGTACACGGCGACGACGACGGTCTGGCAGACATCCGCGATGGCCTGCCGACCGAACCGCACGGCGACTGGCAAAAGGGCGACGTCAAGCCCGATGGCCGCGTGCGCATCGATTCCGGTTTTTATGTGGCCATCGGCACCGAGCAAGACCCCAACGAACTGCTCAAGCAGATCCGTTTCTATCTCGGCGAATGCAGTGCGCGCGGCATCCATTTCGAACGTTCCGATGTCGATGCCGAGCTGCGCATATCCTTCCCTTGCGATCAGGGCGCGTCGACGCCGAGCATCGATTTCTCGCTGGCTGACATGACCATGCTGGTCGAGATGGGCATCAACCTGAGCATCACCGCCTGATGCGTTTTTCCGAGGACCGGCTGACCGAGTTCGCCGCAGCGCAGGGCGTGCTGCGGCGCGTTCACGTGTGGCAGCCGGCCGCGCCGCGCGCGGTGATCCTGGCGATCCACGGCGGCATGGCGCATGGCGGCGACTACGTCACGCCGGCGCTGTATTTCCGCCAGCACGGCATTGCCACCGTGGCCTACGACTTGTGCGGCCACCAGGATGCGCGCCGGGTCGACATCCCCGGCTTTGCCACCTTCCTCGATGACAGCCTGCTGTTCCTGCAGTGGGTCAAGCAGCAGTATCCGGGCTTGCCGATTTACGTGATGGGCCATTCGATGGGCGCGCTGATCGCCACTCATCTGGGCCTGGGCCATTTCGCCGGCGAGACCGCGATCAAGGGCTACATCCTGTCGTCGCCGTACTACGTGAATGCGATCAAAGTATCGCCAGTGCTGCTGGCGCTGGCCGGCGTGCTGGAAGCACTGGCGCCGCGCATGAAAGTGCCGCTGGCGTCGCTGACCGATCAACTGACCCACGACAGCGCCATCACCGCGCGCCATCACGACGACGAACGCGATGGCATCCGCGCCACCGAAATCACAGTCCGTTTCGGCAATGCGCTGACCAAGGCCCAGCAAGGGCTGGCGGCGCGCATGCCGTCGTGGACTGCGCCACTGTTCGCGGTGGTGGCCGGCGCCGACCAACTGGCCGACGCCGATGCGGCTGAAGCGATGCTGAAGTCCGTCCCCGCATCGCTGCTGACCTACCAGCGCTACCCGCAAAACTTCCACGAAAACTTCAACGAGCTCAATCGCGAGCAGATCTTTGCCGACATCCTGCAATGGATGCAGTAAAACGAGCGCCGCCCAGCGGTGACTCATCGATGACAATTTCGCCGCCGTGCAGCGCGATCGCACGCGCGGCAATCGACAGCCCCAATCCATACCCGCCCGCAGCGTGATCGGCTTCGCGCGCGAGACGGTAGAACGGTTCGAACACGCGCGTGCGCGCTTCCGGCGGAATGCCGGGGCCATCATCTTCAATCACGATACGTAGCTGCTCGTCGCGCACGGCGGTCAGCGTGATGCGCGACTGTGCGTACTTGGCGGCGTTGCCCAGCAGGTTGTGGATGGCGCGCGCCAGCAGGCGCGGGTCGCCATGCAGTTCGCCGAGGCCGGGAGCAATGCTGGCGCTGAAGTGCTGCGAACCGGGCGGCGTGCAGGATTGCAGCAGCGGCGCCAGCGCAAAAGGCTGGCGCGGCATGGCGTGCGCATGATCGAGCTGCGTCAGGCTGAGTAGTTCGTCGACCAGCGCTTTCAGTTCGCCGACATCGATTTCCATCGCATCCAGCCGCTTGAGCAGCGCTTCGTCGTTGCCGGTGTGGCGGTCGCGCAGCAGTTCCAGCCCGAACTCCAGCCGCGCAATCGGTGTGCGCAATTCGTGCGAAACCGAATGCAGCAGGTGCTTGCGCGCTTCCAGCAATGCGGCGATGCGTTCGGCCATGTCGTTGATGCGTCCTGCCAGCGGTGCGATGCTGGCGCTAGCTGTGGCAGCGGCGCGCGCAGCGAGGTTGCCGCGTCCGAAATCGTCCGCCACCTGCGACAGCGCCTGCAGGTCGCGCCAGTGCGCGCGCGACCACCATCCGATCGGCACCAGCAGGAACAAGGCGATGACGGCAAAGCGTATCGCCTCCATACGTAGCGCGTCGCCGATGTTGATGGGCAGGTGCTGGGCGTGGATCACATCGTCGTCGCTGCCGATGTAGCGCGCGCCGCTGGTGTCGACGCGGCGGTAGTAGGCCTTGCCAGCAACGTCCATCACCACCTCGCCGCGCAACAGGGCGTCGTGCCGGCCCGAGGGCAGGGCGGACAGCGCCGATTGCAGCGGCAGCAGTTCCAGCGCCACGTCGGATACTTCGCGCACCTTGTTCAGGCGTGCCAGCCATTCGTCGGCGGGGGCCTGGTCGATGTACTGCTCCAGCAGGAAGATCTGGCCTGCAGACTGGCTGCGCGCGATCTGTTCCAGCGGATCGCCGGACAGCAAGCGGAAGGTGAAGTAGATCACGCCGCTGGCCAGTGTCATGGCCAGCAGCACCAGCACCGCGAAGCGCCGGAAGATACGGTTCATTCCCACGCCGACGGGCTGAACAGATAGCCTTCGCCCCATACGGTCTTGATGCGCTCCGTGCCGCCGTCGCCGAACTTGCGGCGCAGGCGCGAGATGCAGTTGTCGATGCTGCGATCCAGGCCGTCGAATTCGATGCCGCGCATCTTCACCAGAATATCGTTACGCGACATGACCTTGCCGGAAGCGTCAGCCAGGATCAGGAACAGTTTGAATTCGGCGCTGTTCATCGGCACCTCCCGTCCGCGCCAGAACACGGCGCGGTTCTCGCGCGAGATGCGCAGCTGGCCGATGACGATGTCGCTGCCGGCGGCACTGGCGCCGCGCCGCTGCAAGGCGCGCAGGCGTGCCAGCAGCACGCGCGGCTGCACCGGCTTGTTGACGTAGTCGTCGGCGCCTTGTTCAAGGCCCGAGACTTCGTCGAAGCTGTCTTCGCGCGCGGTGAGGATGAGGATCGGCACGGCGCTCAGTTGGCGCAGCTGGTGGCATACCACCAGGCCGTCGATGCCGGGCAGCGTCAGGTCGAGGATGACGAGGTCGGGCTGGGTGTCGCGGAAGCGTTCCAGCGCAAGGTCGCCACGGCCGACCACATCGACCTGGTAGTCGTAGCCGTCGAGGTATTCCTTGACCAGCGCGGCCAACCGCGCATCATCTTCCACCAGCATTACACGCTGCATTGCATCTCCTGTTTGGAACGCCATTGTAGTGGAGCGCGCGGCGGATGTGGCATTTTCGACAATCAGGTACATCTGCGTACACTTTTTATACAAATGCGCCCTACAAATTGCGGACAATTCTGCGACAGATCGCGGCGGATTACGGCGAGGGCTTTTCCTAACATGGAGGCTCTTACATCAACCGGAATCCGACATGAACAAATTTTTTTACAGCACACTGATCGCTCTTGCCTCCTGCTCGCTGGCGCGTGCCGAGGATGCCTACATCGGCGTTGACGTCGGCTCGTTCGGCAAAGGAAGCATTACTTATGCTAACGACGGCGTGACTACGGTGCGCAACGGTAACGAGCGCCACGCGGCGATCGGCGTGTTCGCCGGCTATGCGCTGTCGCCGTCGTGGGCGCTGGAAGCTGGTTATCGTGGCATCGGCGACGAAAAGTCGTTTGCGCTGGAGCAGGGCTATGAACTGAAGACGCGCACGCGCATGGGATACATCGCGGCGCGCAATACGTGGCAGCTGAGCGAGGACTGGGCGCTGTATGGCAAGGTGGGCGTGGCGCAGGGCCGTTTCAATGCCGGCATCCACGGCAAGGACGCGCCGGCGGCAGGGACGGTGAAAAAGAATGGCCTGTATCTGGCCTTGGGCGCCGCCTACATGGTCAGCAAGGATGTGTCGCTGCAGCTGGAACTGGAACATACGGACAAACTCAAACAGCAAGGACTGAGTGCATCGATGGATAAAGTATCGCTCGGTGTGCGCGTCGGTTTTTAAGGAAGACATGACCAAGCTATTCCCACTCATATTATTGCCGCTGTGCGGCCTGGCTGCGGGCGGTGACAGCAATCTACCGATGATGCCGGACGGCAGCCGGGATATGTATGTGGGCGTGGCGCTGGCCACCAGCAGCGCCGCGGCCGCCGGCGAGAATCGCCCGGTGTTGCTGCGGCCCTTGCTGCAAGTGGAGTGGAGCAATGGCGTGTTCGTGTCGGCCAGCGGGGTAGTGGGCATCAACTTTTCGCCGACGGCGGCTGTGGAATATGGGCCGCTGCTGGCCGCCAGTAATTCACGCGATCCCGGTGATAACCATCGCCTGCGCGGCTCGCACGCCATCGATGGCACGCTGGATGCAGGCGGTTATTTCAATTACTACCTTGGCGACGATACGCGGCTGACGTCGCGCGTCCTGTACGACACCAGTGCCCACGGCTTGCGCGGCGATGTGGGCGTGCAGAAAAGCTGGAGCGGCCTTGTGCCGCATCACACCTTCGCGCTGTCTGCCGGGGTATCGCTGGCCGGGGCGCCGGTGATGCGCGAGCGGTACCAGGTGTTGCGTGCTGCGGGTGGACCGCGCGACTACACGCCGTCGGGCGGCGTCGCTGCGTTCAATGCAGGCGCCAACTGGAACTGGGCCTTGAGCAGCCAGTGGCTGCTCACCAGCGGCGCGACGGCGATACGGCTGGGCGCAGGGCCGGCGGCCAGCCCGGTGGTCGAGCGCCGCAGTTTCCTCAGCGTGTACAGCGGTCTCGCTTACCGCTTCTGACATGCTGCGCCGCGCCTTCCTCCTCTGTCTTGCATGGTTGCCGTCCCTCGTCCACGCGCAGGAGGATACGGACTGGATCGCGTATCGCGACGCCTATCGCCAGATGATCTGGTTTGAAAAATACGGTAAGCCCAAGCAGTTCCTGCAAAGTCATTTTCGCCTGCGTCCACGCAACAAGAGCGTTGCGATGGAAGGATTGCGGCTCACCCTGAGCAGCAAGACAGCGCAAGTGTCGCTGACGCTCGATGCGCTGGGACGCGCCGTGCTTCCGTTCTCCAAGGCCGCGTATGACGACAACGCGGAGCTGTTGATCAACCGTAAACCGGGCCAGTTGACGGCTGGGCCCTGGGTGTCAATCGTGACGCGGCCAGATGGCGTCTATGCGGCGGCAGACTTGCGTGCCGCCTGCGAGCAGTTGCTGGCCTATCTGCGATTTGGCGGCGAGGCAAGCGGCAAGAACTGCGTCGGCGTCCAGTTCTCTTACCTGAAGACGGACGCGGTGCAGGTGCAGTTCCGCGCCAGCAGCGGTACGGTAAACGCGCTGACGGCGAAGGAAGGGCCAGCGTTTGCGGGAGATGTGATGCAGGGCTTTCGGGTGTTCGTCTATCGCTTCGCGGCGTTGCCGGAGGCGGGGCAGGTGGTCACCAGCGCCACGCCGCTGGCGATCGCCGCGCTGCTGGAATAGCTTTACGCGGCACCGGAACAGCGCCGCCGCCCGACCCGGTATCGGCGGCGCTGGACCGGCGCGCTTGAGGAGTTACTCCAGCGTCCAGACGTACTGCACTTTTTGCTTGGTGTCGATCGGCTTGCCGGCTTTGGTGGCAGGCTTGAACTGGCATTTGCTGATGCCGGTGCGCGCCGCTTCGTCGAGGTCCGGGTGGCCGCTGGTGCGGATCACGCTGGAGTCCTTGACCTTGCCGTCCTTGCCCACCTTGAATTCCAGGCTGACGGTGCCGGTGCGGTTGGCGGCGATGGCGCCGTCGGGCCATACCGGCTTGGCGCAGCTGTTGAAGTCGACCAGCGCTGACTTGTAGTTGGACGCGCTTTTGTCGGCGGCGGTGGCCTGTGCGTAGACCGACAGGCAAGCCACGGCGACGCCCAGCATGGCGACGGCGGCTTTCCAGTTCAGGGCTTGCGGCGCGGGGCGCAGCAGGTGTTGGATGCGTTGCATGAGATTTCCTCCATTGGCCGCTTGGGCCAGTTGATGATGTGAGAACCGGAGCCGCTCCAGTTCTGATAAGGCAAGGGCCAGGCGCCGCGGTTCGCCGAGCTGACTTGCTGCGATTTCGTCTGCGATCAATTCCCGTTCGACGCGGATACGGTTCGACAGCCACCAAACAGCAGGGTGATAGAACAGCAGCGTCTCAATCATGTTTTGCAGCAGGTTGACCAGGTAATCGTGACGCTTGATGTGCGCCATTTCGTGTGCGAGCAGGGCTTGCAGCAGATCGGGCGGCATGCCGCCGATGAGCGCTGCCGGCACCAGTACCACCGGCCGCCACCAGCCTGCGGTGACGGGGCTGGCCAGCGTATCGATCACGCGCAGGCCCACGGCGCGCGTGATGCCGAAGTGGTGGGCCAGTTGCGCCAGTTCGCGCTCCCAGCGCTGCTGGCCGGGATGGCTGGCCGGTTGGCGGCTGACGCGATCTATCCACAGCAGTCCCGCCATCATGCGCAGCGCCAGCGCAGCGGCGCACAGCGCCCACAGGCTGACGATGTAGCGCAGCGCATCGCGCAGGTTGAACCACGCCTCATCGTCGCTGATCTCGCCGGCGGTCCAGGGCAGAACATTGATGCCGCCGCTGGCGGTCGTATCGCCGGCAAGGCGCTGCCACAATTCCAGCGCCGGCCAGCACAGGCAGGCCAGCAGGGCGACGCAGGCGATCAGGTAGCGGTATTCGGCGCGGCTGTTGCGCAGCAGTGCCAGCGCGATGGCGGCGCCGCAGCCCAGCAGCAGGCCTTGCCACAGGAAGTGCATCAGCGTCAGGCCGAGGGCGAAGATGAAGGTGCTCATTTGTTCTCTTCCTTCAGCAGCTTTTCGATTTCGGCGCGCTCTTTTTTCGAGATGCCGTTGCGCAGGGCGGCCAGCACCAGCGCCTTGGCCGAACCGGCGAAGGCTTTCTGCACCAGGTCTTTCAGCAGGGAGGATTGCAGCGCATCCTGCGCTTGCGCCGGCGCGTAGATGTGGGAGCGCTGGCTTTCGTCGCGCGTCAGGATGCCCTTGGTGTGCATGATCTGCATCAGGCGCAGCACCGCGCTGTAGGCGAGGTCCGGTTTATCGGCCTGCATGGCCTCATGGACTTGCTTGGCCGTGGCGGAACCAAGCGGCCATAGGGCTTGCAGCAGTTCGAGTTCTGCGGCGGTCGGCTTCGGAATACTCATGGCGTCTCCCTGGATGCGGTAGACGTAGAATATTCTGTCTAGACATAAATGTCTACATTAATTTTATCGTCCGATTAGCCAGCCGTGTGGCGCCAATGTGGCGTCTTGCGCATGCCAGCCCGACGCGTATAGAGGCTCTACGTGCGACAGCTTGGTGTTGAGCGTTTGCGTGCTGTTGGACAGGTTAGCCAGTACGATGATGTCGTCGCGGGTGAAGCCGATGGCGCCGGGTGGCAGGCCGTCCAGGAAAGCAGTGGCGCCGGTGCGCAGTGCGGCGTGCTGGCGGCGCAGGGCGATCAGGGTTTGGTAGTGCGCATACAGGCTGCTGTCGAAGGCTTGCCATTTCAGCTGCCAGCCGTCGAACAGCACTTGCCAGCCGGTCCATGTCGGCTCACCGAATTCTTGTCCCATCAGGATATGCGGCACGCCGTCCATGCATAGCATCGCTGCGGCGGCGGGGCGGTGTGCGCCGGCGCCGAGGAAGGTGGAGATGCGGCCTTGCTCCTTGTCTTCCAGCCAGCGCATGCGCAACGCGCCGCGCGGGAAGCTGTAGGTCGATTCGTTCCAATAGTCAGCGAAGGCTGCGTTGTCGGCCCGGCGCAGCATTTCGCGCGTGCCGCCTTCGTAGGTCAGGTCGCACGCGGCGAGATGGTGGAACTCGTCGTAGGATTGCGAGATGAGGGCGATGTCGGGCCGCAGCGCCGCCAGCTCGGTGCGGATTTCGTCGAGGAAGTCGCAAGGAGTAATGTCGGAATCGTCGAAGCGCAGGCCGTCGAAATCGAAGCGTTCGATCCAGCTGCGCATGCTGTTGATCAGGTAGCCCCGCAGGTCGCGATCGGCAAAGTTGAAACCGGCGAAGTAGCCGCGATTTGGAACGGCGTAGTAGATGCTGCCGTCGGCGCGCTGCGTGTACCAGTGCGGATGCGTGCGCGTGAACGGATGATCAACGCTGCTGCGGTTGAGTGTCCAGTCCATGATGACGCGCATGCCGCGTGCGTGCGCCGCGCCCACCAGCGCGCGCAGCGAGGCCTCGTCGCCCAGCGCCGGGTCGATGGCGTCGAAATCGCGCACGGCGTAAGGATCGCCCAGTGCACCGCATCGCCCTTCGATGCCGACCGGATGGATCGGCATGATCCACAAAATGTCCGCGCCCAATTCGCTCAGGTAGGGCAGCTTGGCCCGCACGCCATCGAAGTCGCCGCCGAAGGCCGGCACCGACAGCTGGTAGATCACGCCATCGCGCAGCCAGTCCGGGCTGGCCAGCGCCGCACGCGCATGCAGCGGGCCGGGTGCAGCGGCGCTCGTGCCGTGCTGGCGCATCAGCACCGCGCCGCCTTCATCGACCGTGAGGCAGGAGTTGTTCTGGCCATCTTCCGAGATCCACGGATTGGCGGGATCGGGAATCCAGTCGGTGTCGTTGACGACGATTTTGTAGAGATGGCGTCCGGCCGGTATCGGCAGCGTGACCTGCCAGCGCGTCGGCGACACGCGCTCCATCATGCAAACATCGCCCGCCCAGCAATTGAAAGTGCCGGCCAGCGCGACGCAGCGCGCATTGGAATCATCGAAAACAAAACGCACGCCGCCGGCAACGGCGTGGGGCAGCAGTGCCGGGTCGGCGTTGAATTGCAAATTCATCGTAGTCCTTGCGCGAGTGGCTAATATTGGCTATATGATATGACGCAGACAGGGAGGCGTGTTTGATTAAACGATTAATAGCAGGCGGTGTTGTACTCGCCGGTGTTGGATTGCTGGGCGCAGGGCAGACGGGGCGCATTGTGCTGGCGTGGGTGCAGCCAACATCGGATTTCGTGCAGTGCACGTCGGACCCGCGCATCTGGTGCGAGCCGGGAGCGGAGCAAGGGGCGCTTGCCGTCGCACCGTTGATGGCGGAGGCGGTCGCCTTGGTCGAACGGGCGCACTACGGCAGCTTCTCGCAGCCGGTGCGTGTGCAGGTCTATGGTTCGCGCGAGAGCTTTGCACGGCACTCGGCCGTGCAGCCGATCGCGTATGGCGCTACTGGCTTCGGTGCGGTGCATCTGTCACCGCGCCTCGCGGCGGATCCGCCGACGGTGCGCGCAGGCATACTCGCGCACGAGCTATCGCACCTGCACTTGCAGCAGCAGGCCGGCATCATGGCAGTGGCCCGCTTGCCCAACTGGTTCATGGAGGGTTTGCCGACTGCGGTGTCGAACGGCGGAGCAGCCCTACGCGTTTCGCGCGAGGAGGCGGTATTCGCGCTGGTGCACGGCCGCCACTTCGAAGCGGAGGCGGATGGTTCGCTGTTCTTCCCCAAGCGCGCCGATGAATTCAAGCTATCCTGGCCGATGTACTATCGCCAAAGCTCAATGATGGTGGACTACATGAAGCAGCGCGATGGTGTGGCGTTTGAACGCTTGATCAGGGATGTCGCTGCCGGCAAGGCGTTCGGCGCTTCGGTACAGGCGGCGTATGGCCAGCCGTTGTCGGTGCTGTGGCAGGATTTTCGCGCGGATCTTGGCCGCGAAAAAAAAGCCCCGCAAGCGTGAGCCGGCGGGGCGTTCTGGCGTGTGGCTGATTAGCCGGCCAGCTTGGCTTTCAGCAGTTCGGTCAGCTGCGCCGGGTTGGCTTTGCCGCGCGAGGCTTTCATGGCCTGGCCGATCAGGGCGTTGATCGCGGCTTCTTTACCAGCGCGATACTGCTCCACCGACTTCTCGTTGTTGGCGATGACTTCGTTGACGATGGCTTCCAGCGCGCCGGTGTCGGAGATCTGTTTCAGGCCTTTCGATTCGATCAGCGCGTCGACCAGGTTGTCGTCATCCGACTTGGCTGCCCACATGTCGCCGAACAGTTCTTTGGCGGTCTTGTTGTTGATGGTGCCGTCGGCGATACGCTTCAGCATCAGCGCCAGCTGCGCAGGCTTGACCGGCGCGTCGGCGATGTCCACGCCTTCGCGGTTCAGGGTCGACGAGACGTCGCCCATCAGCCAGTTGGCGGCGGCTTTGGCGTTTTCCTTGCCCGCTGCATCCACCACGGCCACGAAGTAGTTGGCCATCGCTTTCGATGCGGTCAGCACCAGCGAGTCATATTCCGGCAGCGCGTATTCGCTGACGAAGCGCGCGCGCATGGCGGCCGGCAGTTCCGGCATCGACGCTTTCACGGTGTCGATCCACGCGTTGGAGATCACCAGCGGCGGCAGGTCCGGGTCCGGGAAGTAGCGGTAATCCTGCGCGTCTTCTTTGCTGCGCATTTCGCGCGTTTCCTTGCGGTCCGGATCGTACAGGCGGGTCGCTTGCACCACTTTGCCGCCGTCTTCAATCAGCTCGATCTGGCGGCGCACTTCGACGTGCACGGCTTCTTCGATGAAGCGGAACGAGTTCAGGTTTTTGATCTCGCAGCGGGTGCCGAATTCCTTCTGGCCTTTCGGACGCACCGAAACGTTGATGTCGCAGCGGAACGAGCCTTCCTGCATGTTGCCGTCGCAGACGCCCAGCCACATCACCAGCGAGTGCAGGGCCTTGCAGTACGCGACTGCTTCAGCGGCGCTGCGGATCTCTGGTTCGGAGACGATTTCCAGCAGCGGCGTGCCGGCGCGATTCAGGTCGATGCCCGACATGCCAGCGTAGTCTTCGTGCAGCGATTTACCGGCGTCTTCTTCCAGGTGGGCGCGGGTCAGGTTGACGGTCTTGGTGACGAATTCGCCATCCTTCTCGTAGCCGAAAGTGACCGCGCCACCCAGCACTACCGGGTCTTCGAATTGGCTGATCTGGTAGCCCTTCGGCAGGTCAGGATAGAAGTAGTTTTTACGGGCGAAGATCGACGCTGGCGCGATCTTGGCGCCGACTGCCAGGCCGAAGCGGATCGCGCGATCCACCGCCTGCTTGTTCATGACCGGCAGCACGCCAGGCAGCGCCAGGTCAACCGGGCTGGCTTGGGTGTTGGCTTCCGCGCCGAAGGCGGTCGGCGAGCCGCTGAAAATTTTTGATGCGGTAGTGAGCTGCACGTGGTTCTCAATACCGATGACGACTTCCCATTCCATATTATTCTCGCTGTGTTCGTGATTAAACGCCTGCTGGGGCGCGGGTGTGCCAGTCGGTGGCTTGCTGGTAGGCGTGTGCCACGTTCAGCAGCCTGGCTTCACCAAAATGTTTACCGATGATCTGCAGGCCGACCGGGCGATTCTTCGCGCCGAAACCAACAGGGATCGACATGCCCGGCAGACCGGCCAGGCTGGTCGACAGGGTGTAGATGTCGGCCAGGTAGGCGGCCACCGGATCGTCCGATTTATCGCCCAGATCCCACGCCACGGTTGGCGCTACTGGGCCCATGATCACATCGCAGACTGCGTCCGGGCCGTTCAGCACTTTTTCGAAGTCCTGCGCGATCAGGCGGCGGATCTTTTGCGCCTTCAGGTAGTAGGCGTCGTAGTAGCCGTGGCACAGCACATAGGTGCCGACCATGATGCGGCGCTTCACTTCATTACCGAAGCCCTGGTCGCGGGTCTTGCGGTACATGTCTTGCAGATCCTTGTAGCCTTCCGCGCGGAAGCCGTAACGCACGCCGTCAAAGCGCGACAGGTTGGATGATGCTTCTGCTGGTGCGATCATGTAGTAGGCAGGGATCGACAGCGCGGTGTTCGGCAGCGAGATGTCGACCAGGGTTGCGCCCAGTTCCACGTACTTGGCCAGCGCAGTGCGCACCGCATCTTCCACGTCTTTCGACAGGCCTTCGCCGAAGTATTCTTTCGGCACGCCGATGCGCAGGCCGGTCAGCGGCTGGCCCAGTTCGCGGGTGAAGTCTTCATCCACGCCGCCCAGTTCCGGCGTCAGCGAGGTCGAGTCGCGTTCGTCGAAGCCGGCCATTGCGTTCAGCAGCAGCGCGCAGTCTTCGGCGGTTTGCGCCATCGGGCCGCCCTGGTCCAGCGACGAGGCAAACGCGATCATGCCGAAGCGCGATACGCGGCCGTAGGTCGGCTTGATGCCGGTGATGCCGCAGAACGAAGCCGGCTGGCGGATCGAGCCGCCGGTGTCGGTGCCGGTGACGGCCGGCGCCAGGCGCGCGGCGACAGCGGCAGCCGAACCGCCCGACGAGCCGCCCGGTACGGCGGTTTTATCCCACGGATTCTTCACCGCGCCGAAGGCCGAGTTTTCATTGGCCGAACCCATCGCGAATTCGTCGCAATTGAGTTTGCCCAGCGTGACCATGCCGGCCTTCTGGAACTTCTCGACCACGGTGGCGTCGAACGGGCTGACGTAGTTGGCCAGCATTTTCGAGCCGGCGGTCGAGCGCCAGCCTTTGGTGACGAAGATATCCTTGTGCGCGATCGGCACGCCGGTCAGCGGGGTGGCGGTGCCGGCGGCGATGCGCGCGTCGGCTTCGGCAGCTTGCGCCAGGGTCAGGGCGCGATCCACGTGCAGGAAGGCGTTCAAGTCGCTCTTCTCGATGCGGTCGAGGAACTGGGTGGCCAGTTCGGTGGCGGTAATCGCTTTGCTTTGCAGGAGGGCGGACAGCTCTTTAATGGTTTTGGTGTGCATGGCGGTTCAGTTTAATTCGTTACGTCCTCAGCGTCATTCCGGCGCAGGCCGGAATCCAATGCAGGGTTTCCAGGCTGGCATTGGATCCCGGCCTTCGCCGGGATGACGGTGGCGGTATTTAGTCGATCACTTTCGGCACCAGGTACAGGCCGTCCTGGGTCTTCGGTGCGACGGTTTGATAGTCGTCGCGGCGATTTGGTTCGCTGGCCACGTCTTCACGCAGACGCAGGGCGATGTTGTTCATGTGCGCCGCCAGCGGATGGCTCAATGGGGCGACGCCGTCGGTATCAACCGCCTGCATCTGCTCGGCCAGCGCAAAAATGCCATTCAGTTGTTCCAAAGCGGTAGCGCTCTGCTGCTCGCTCATCTCAAGTTGGGCCAGTTTGGCAATGCGTGTTACGTCGGATAAGGTCAGGGACATGGCGGGAATAATTGTAATATTGATAAAAAACTTGAATTTCTACCTATTCGCCTGCAAACATCGACGAATGCCGCTTAAATCGCGGTCTCAGGCGCCACACTTTTGCGTGGATTTTCGATAAATCACAGTCAAATTATAAGGTAGAATGGCGGGTTGATGCGTTTGTCGGCGCTGAATCATTGCTGCCGCCGCATTTCGGACAGAATTTTTTACTTAACGGTTTACGCGCACACTGGTAGCGCCACAGGACACTTTAATGTTTGGTTTTTTACGTCGTTACATTTCCTCCGACCTGGCCATTGACTTGGGCACGGCCAACACCCTGATTTACGTTCGCGGCCAGGGCATCGTCCTGGATGAACCGTCGGTCGTCGCCATCCGCCAGGAAGGCGGCCCGAATGGCAAGAAGACCATTCAAGCGGTTGGTAAAGAAGCAAAGCAGATGCTGGGTAAAGTCCCTGGCAACATCGAGGCGATCCGCCCGATGAAAGACGGCGTGATCGCCGACTTCACCGTCACCGAACAAATGCTGAAGCAGTTCATCCGCATGGTGCACGACTCCAAATTCTTCCGCCCGTCGCCGCGCATCATCATCTGCGTGCCTTGCGGCTCGACCCAGGTGGAGCGCCGCGCGATCCGCGAATCGGCGCTGGGCGCCGGCGCCTCGCAGGTGTACCTGATTGAAGAACCAATGGCAGCGGCCATCGGCGCCGGCCTGCCGGTGTCGGATGCAACCGGCTCGATGGTGGTCGACATCGGCGGTGGTACTACCGAAGTGGGCATCATCTCGCTGGGCGGCATGGTCTACAAAGGCTCTGTGCGCGTGGGCGGCGACAAGTTCGACGAAGCCATCGTCAACTACATCCGCCGCAACTACGGCATGCTGATCGGCGAGCAGACCGCCGAGGCGATCAAGAAAGCCATCGGTTCGGCCTTCCCTGGCTCCGAAGTCAAGGAGATGGAAGTCAAGGGCCGCAACCTGTCGGAAGGTATCCCGCGTTCGTTCACCATCTCGTCGAACGAAATCCTGGAAGCGCTGACTGACCCGCTGAACAATATCGTCTCGGCCGTGAAGAACGCGCTCGAACAAACCCCGCCAGAGCTGGGCGCGGACATCGCGGAAAAAGGCATGATGCTGACCGGCGGCGGCGCGCTGCTGCGCGACCTTGATCGCCTGCTGATGGAAGAAACCGGCCTGCCGGTGCTGGTGGCGGAAGATCCGCTGACCTGCGTGGTGCGCGGCTCCGGCATGGCGCTGGAGCGGATGGACCAACTGGGTTCGATCTTCTCCTACGAATGATCTGACGAAACGGGGCCGCGAAACAGCGGCCCCGATGCTTATTGGAAGTCATGGAATACAGTCCTCCGCCACTTTTCAAGCAAGGCGCCTCGGCTCGGGTAAAGATGACGGTGTTCGCGTGCATATCGGTTGCACTGCTGCTGGTTGATTCGCATATGCGAACCCTGACCACGGTGCGCCAGGTAGCCGGCACTGTGCTGTATCCGCTGCAAATGGCGGCCTTGCTGCCGCGCGACGCTATCTACGGCGTCGGCGATTATTTTTCTACCTTGTCGTCGATGGAAAAGCAGGTGCGCGAGTTGCGCCGCCAGCAGATCCTCAGTTCACAGGCTTTGCAGCAGGCCCAGTTGCAGGCTGCCGAGAATGCGCAGCTGCGCAAGCTGCTGGACGCACGCGAGCACTTGCCGGTGAAGTCGATGCTGGCCGATGTGTTGTACGACGCGCGCGACGTCAATAGCCGCAAGATTATTCTCGATCGCGGCACGCGCCATGATGTGACGCTCGGTTTGCCGGTGATCGATAACCAGGGCGTGGTGGGGCAGGTGACGCGGGTGTTCCCGTTCACCTCCGAAGTCACGCTGCTGTCCGATAAGGAGCAGGCGATTCCGGTACAGCTGCTGCGCAACGGCTTGCGCAGCGTGGCCTATGGCCGCGGCAAGGCCGGCAATCTCGAATTGCGCTTTACGGCGCCGAATGCGGATATCCAGGTGGGCGATATCGTGGTGACCTCCGGTCTCGATGGCGTGTACCCGGCCGGTCTGGCGGTGGCGCGCGTGACGCAGGTGGAGAACAGCGCCGGCGGTTCGTTCGGCGGTGTGATCTGCCAGCCATTGGCCGGCATCATGAATAACACGCAGCTGCTGATTTTGATGTCGACGCCGGAAATGCCTGCGCGTCCGGCGGATGAGGAACAGCGCCCGCTGCGCAAGCACAATAACAAGATGGCGCCGATCAAGGACGTGCCGAAAGAGGGCGCGGAAGGCCAGCAGCCTGCCGCCGCTCCGGCCACGCCGCCCGCCGCCGCGCCAGCCGCGAACGCAGCGCCCGGCCTGATGCCGGTGATGCCGCCGCCAGCGCCGAAGCCTGCCGCCACTGCACCGGCTGCCGCTGTACCGGCCGCGCCTGCGCCGGCCGCCACCACCAACAAGGAGCCGGCACGATGAATCGTCCGCACTATATCCTGCTGCCGGTTAGCCCGCTGTTCATTGCCTTCAGCCTGTTCTGCGCTTTCCTGCTGAACCTCCTGCCTTGGGGCCAGTTCATCGGCGTGCCCGATTTCGTGGCGCTGGTGCTGGTGTTCTGGGGCGTGCATCAGCCGCGCAAGGTCGGCATTGGCACCGCCTTCTTCCTCGGCCTGCTGATGGACGTGCATGACGCCACGCTGCTGGGCGAAAACGCGCTGTCGTACACGCTGCTGTCCTACTTCGCCATCATGCTGCATCGACGCATGCTGTGGTTCCCGATCTGGACCCAGGCCATGCACGTGTTCCCGCTGCTGCTGATGGCGCAGTCGGTGCAACTGCTGGTGCGTTTCTTCGTGTCCGGGAAATTCCCCGGCTGGTTCTACTTCATCGAAAGCGTGGTGGCATCGGTCCTGTGGCCGCTGGCGACCTGGCTGCTGCTGGCGCCACAACGCCGCGCAGTAGACCGCGATCACACCCGCCCGATCTAAAGCGCGTTTAGCATGACTGAAATTAAGGACAACCAGCGCGAACTCCAACAGTTCCGCCTGCGCCTGACGGTGCTCGGCGGACTGGTATTTTTCTGCTTTGCCATGCTGCTGCTGCGTTTCATCTGGCTGCAGGTCGTCAAGTACAGCGACTTCGCGGTGAAAGCGGAAGAGAACCGCATCGCCATCGTGCCTATCGTGCCGAATCGCGGCCTGATTTTGGACCGCAACGGCGTGGTCCTGGCGCGCAACTACTCGGCCTTCACGCTGGAGATCACGCCGTCCAAGCTGCACACCACGCTGGACGAAGCCATCGACGAGCTGTCCAAGCTGGTGACGGTCGATATCAAGGACCGCAAGCGCTTCAAGAAACTGCTCGACGAATCCAAAGGCTTTGAGAGCGTGCCGCTGCGCACCCGCCTGACCGACGAGGAAGTGGCGCGCTTTAGTGCGCAGCGCTTCCGCTTCCCCGGTGTGGAAGTGCAGGCGCGCCTGTTCCGCCAGTACCCGCTGGGCGAAACCGCCTCGCACGTGATCGGCTACATCGGCCGCATCAACCAGTCCGAGATCAAGGCCATCGAAGCCACCGACGACGGTCCGAATTACAAGGGCACCGACCATATCGGCAAAGAGGGTCTCGAGAAGAGCTACGAGAAGCAGCTGCACGGCCAGACCGGCTACGAGGAAGTGGAAGTATCGGCCGGCGGCCGCGCTATCCGCACCTTGTCGCGCACCGCCGCCACGCCGGGCAATAACCTGATCCTGTCGATTGATATCGAATTGCAGAAAGTGGTGGAAGAAGCCTTCGGCGAATGGCGCGGCGCCTTCGTCGCCATCGAGCCGGAAACCGGCGACATCCTGGCCTACGTCTCGCGCCCCGGCTACGATCCCAACCTGTTCGTCGACGGCATCGACTCGCAAAGCTGGAACGACCTGAATACCTCGCTGGACCGCCCGATGGTGAACCGTCCGCTGTCCGGCACCTACGCGCCCGGTTCCACCTTCAAGCCATTCATGGCGCTGGCGGCGCTGGAACTGGGCAAGCGCAATGCGGCGCAAGCCTATCCGGATCCCGGCTACTTCTACCTCGGCGGCCACAAATTCCGCGACGATAAAGTGGGCGGCCACGGCAACGTCGACCTGCGCCGTTCGGTCATCGTGTCCTGCAATACCTATTACTACCAGCTTGGTAACGACATGGGGATCGACGCCATCACCAACTTCATGAAGCCGTTCGGCTTCGGCGAGAAAACCGGCATCGACCTCGATAACGAAAAGACCGGCGTGCTGCCGTCGAAAGAATGGAAGCGCAAGCGCTTCAAGGGCAATGCCGGCAAGTGGGTCGGCGGCGACACCATTTCGGTATCCAACGGCTCCGGCTACAACTCGTACACGCCGCTGCAAATCGCCCACGCGATGGCCAACCTGGCCAACAACGGCGTGGTGATGAAGCCGCACCTGGTGAAAATCGTGGAAGACGGCGGCACGCGCGCGCGCAAGCTCACCGTGCCGAGCGAAAGCTACCGCATCCAGCTCAAGCAGGAAAACATCGACATCATCAAGAGCGCGATGGTGGGCGTGAACTCCGAGCCGGGCGGCACCGCCTACCGCGCCTTCGCCAACGCCGCTTATACCTCGGGCGGCAAGACCGGTACGGCGCAGGTGGTGGGCATCAAGGCCAACGAGAAGTACAACGCTTCGGCACTGGCCGAGCGCCTGCGCGACAACGCGCTGTACACCGCCTTCGCACCGGCCGACAAGCCGAAGATCGTGGTGGCGATGGTGGTGGAAAATGCCGGCTGGGGGGCGGAGATCGCCGCGCCGATCGCGCGCAAGGCGCTCGACTTCTACCTGCTGGGCAAGCGTCCGACCGACAAGGAAACCACCAAGGTGCCGAAGGAAGATGCGGCCGAATTCGTGCCGATCGAAGATCCGGAAGCCGCCGAAGCCGCAGCCGCCGCTGCCGAGGCGCGCCGCGAACCAGCGCCCGCGCCGGCGCTGCCGCCAACGCCGGCCGCCACGCCTGCACCGGCGCCGGTGACGCCGGCGCGGAAGAAACAATAAGGAACACCCATCATGCGCATACACGAAAGACGTTCGCTGTGGCGTCGCATGCGACCCTACTTCACAGTCTTTGATGGCCCGCTGACGCTCATCATCCTGATGCTGCTGACGGTCAGCATGATTACGCTGTACTCCGCCAGCATCGGCATTCCGGGCAAGATGGAAGACCAGGTGCGCAACATCTTCCTGGCCTTCTTCGTCATGTGGCTGGTGGCGAATATTTCGCCGCAGATGATGATGCGGATCGCGGTGCCGGCGTATGCCTTCGGCGTGTTCCTATTGGTGTGCGTGGCGCTGTTCGGCACCATCAAGCTGGGTGCGCGGCGCTGGCTGCACATCGGCGTGGTCGATATCCAGCCGTCTGAATTCATGAAGATCGTCACGCCGCTGATGCTGGCCTGGTTCTTCCAGAGCCGCGCCGGCCACCTGACATGGCATTCGTACGCGATTGCCGCAGTGCTGCTGGGGATCCCGGTTGGCCTGATCGTGCGCCAGCCGGACCTCGGCACCGCGCTGCTGGTGGTGGCCGCAGGCTTCTGCGTGATCTTCCTCGCCGGCCTGGCGTGGAAGGCGTTGATAGGCTTGTTCGCCGCCGGCGCGGCGGCGCTGCCGGTGATCTGGTCGGTGCTGCACGACTACCAGCGCGAGCGCGTGATGACGCTGATCGATCCCACCACCGACCCGCTGGGCAAAGGCTTCCACATCATCCAGTCCACCATCGCGGTGGGCTCGGGCGGCATCACCGGCAAGGGCTGGACCCACGGCACGCAGGCCCACCTCGAATTCATCCCCGAGCGCACCACCGACTTTATCTTCGCCGTCTATTCCGAGGAGTTTGGCCTGATCGGTAACCTGATCCTGATGGTGCTGTACCTGATGCTGATCGGCCGCGGCCTGATGATCGCCGGGAATGCGCCGAACTTCTTCACGCGCCTGCTGGCCGGCGCCGTCACCATGATTTACTTCACCTATGCCTTCGTCAACATGGGCATGGTGAGCGGCATCCTGCCGGTGGTGGGCGTGCCGCTGCCGTTCATGAGCTATGGCGGTACCGCGCTGCTGACGCTGGGCCTGGGCGCCGGCATCTTGATGAGCATCCAGCGCCACCGCAAACTGGTGCAGACCTGATGCGCATCGCCGATGGCCGCTCTCTGTGGCAGCGCGTGCAGCCGTACGTGCTGGTGTTCGATCTGCCGCTGGCGCTGATCATCGGCGCGCTGCTGTCGGTTGGTCTGATTACCTTGTACTCGGCCGGCATCGCCATTCCCGGCAAGGTGTGGGACCAGCTGCGCAATATCGCGGCGGCGGTGCTGGTGATGTGGTTCGTGGCGAACATTCCGCCGCAGACCATGATGCGGCTGGCGGTGCCGGCCTACGCGCTGGGCGTGGCCTTGCTGGTGGCGGTGGCGCTGTTCGGCGTGATCAAGGGTGGCTCGCGCCGCTGGCTGTATGTCGGCACGCAGATCCAGCCTTCCGAACTGATGAAAATCGCCATGCCGCTGATGCTGGCGTGGTTCTTCCAGCGTGAGCAGGGACATATGCGCTGGCAGACGTACGCCATCGCGGCGCTGCTGCTGGCGGTACCGGCCGGCTTGATCGCGCGCCAGCCGGACCTCGGTACCGCGCTGCTGGTGACGGCGGCCGGCGCTTACGTGATCTTCCTCGGCGGCCTGTCGTGGCGCGCGCTGGCCGTGCTGGCGGGCCTGGCGGCAGCAGCCTTGCCGGCGCTGTGGGCCGTGATGCACGACTACCAGCGCGACCGCGTGCTGACGCTGATCGATCCTTATCACGACCCGCTGGGCAAGGGCTTCCACATCATCCAGTCGATGATCGCCATCGGTTCCGGCGGCATCACCGGCAAGGGCTGGACCCACGGCACCCAGGCCCACCTTGAATTCATCCCCGAGCGCACCACCGACTTTATCTTCGCCGTGTTCTCCGAGGAGTTCGGCCTGCTCGGCAACCTGGTGCTGATGGTGTTGTACCTGCTGCTGATCTGGCGCGGCATGTCGATCGCGATGAACGCGCCGACGCTGTTCACCCGCCTGCTGGCCGGCGCCGTCACCATGATTTACTTCACCTACGCCTTCGTCAACATGGGCATGGTGAGCGGGATTATTCCGGTGGTGGGCGTGCCGCTGCCGTTCATGAGCTATGGCGGCACGGCGCTGATGACCCTCGGTCTCGGGGGCGGTATATTGATGAGTGTGCAGCGTCATCGGTGATACTATCTCGCCCTATGCGCTTACAACGTCATCACCTTCTTAATCTTTCGGCAATCGCCGCCGCGCTGGCGCTGGTCGGATGCGGCAGCGCGCCAGTGGCGACGCAGCCCGCGCCGCGTAGCGTGCCGCCTTCGATTAAACCGCCGTCCACCAGCAAGCCCGATCCTTCGCTGCCGGTGCTGCCGCCGGCGAACTCGGGTCGCGGCGGCTACTACCAGGACGACGGCCCGGGCGACGCGCCGCCGCCCAACCTGGCCGAGACGCCGGACGCCGAAGTGCGCAACGATCCGCTGCTGCCGCGCTCCAATCGTCCGTATGTGGTGTTCGGTAAAACCTACACGCCGATCACCGACGACAAGCCGTTCACGCAGATCGGCATCGGCAGCTGGTACGGTAAAAAATTCCACGGCCAGCGCACGTCCTCCGGTGAGCCGTACGACATGTACAAGATGACGGCGGCGCATCCCATCCTGCCGATTCCGTCCTACGCCCGCGTAACCAATATGCTGAGCGGCGCCACCGTGGTGGTGCGCATCAATGACCGCGGCCCGTTCCATTCCAACCGCGCCATCGACGTGTCATACACGGCGGCGCTGAAACTGGGCTTGTTGGGCAAGGGCAGCCACGAATTGAAGATCGAACGCATCCTGCCGGATGAAATCGAGCGCATGCTGGCTTCGCGCGATGGCGTATCCAGCAGCACCAAGGCACGCCTGACACCGCAACCGCCGCTGGTGTTGACGCCGGCCGCGCCGCGAGAAATCGAAACGCTGATGCTGGCCGAGCGCGCGCCTGCCGGCTATGTGGCGCCCGTGTCGGCGACGCCGGGCGGTTTCTATCTGCAACTGGGCGCCTACTCGCGCGCTGAAAATGCAGAGTCGGTGCGCGACAAGCTGGTCAGCAAACTGAATGGATTGGAAGTAGTGCAGGGCGGTTCGGTGTTCCGCCTGTTCAGCGGCCCGTTCACCTCGCGCCAGGAAGCGCAGCAGGCGGCGCAAGGGCTGCCGTCATCGCTCGGCCTCAAGCCGATTGTGGTTCAACGCTGAATTTCGGCGCTGGTTATTTGCAGCTGCGCGTCTCCGCGTTCGGGAAGCCGGCGCGGATTTTTTCCAGCCTGGCTTTCAGGTCGGCGTCGACGTCGCGGAACTGGTAGGCCAGCAGCTTGCTGCCGCTCATGCGCGGCGCCACGCGCGCGGTGCGCACGCCTTGCTTCATCAACGCGGCCAGCTGGTTTTGCGCCGCGCCCTCGGTCTTGAATACGCCCAGCGAAATCCCCCAGCGCAGCGGCGAGGCATCGGACATGACGAAGTAATTGCTGATGCCCAGTGCGCGCAGCTCGCCGGCCTTCTTGTCAGCGCCTTCCTTGCTGCCTTGCGGCGGAATATAAACGATGTAGCTCGACACCTCGCTGCCCGGCAGGTTGTGGCGCGACTGGCGGTCGCCCAGTTTCAGCGGTTCCAGCTGGTTTTCGAAACGGCGCGCGTCGGCCAGCACGAAGCTGGCGATTTCCAGGCATGCTTCCGGCTTCACGTCCGGCGCGGCCGGTGCGGCGGCCGCCACGCTGACGGCGTTGGCTTTCTCGGCCGGGATGATGGCCAGCTTGTCGGCGTTCAGCTGGTTGAGCAGGCGTTCCGGTTCGTGCTCGTTGCCGCTGAAGTGGCCCAGGTAGCCGCGTCCATACGCGAACAGCGCAGCGTTCACGGCGAGCAGGGACCAGAAAATAAACTTCAGCACAGGGCTTTCCTCTTATTCGGCGCTGCTTACCGCAGCATGTAATCCGATCAGCACAATATTCTCGACGATACGGTACGGTACTTTCAGCATCGGCGCAATGTAGGGCGCGGCGCCGCCGGAGATGATGCACTCGGCGGCTTGATGCTGGGCGCAGGCGTGCTCGATGGCGCCGCTCTGCGCAGCCAGGATGCCGCTCAGGATAGCGTCGTCGGTGTTGTCCGCAAATCCATCCGGCAGCTTACCGTCTTGGGCGATCTGCGGCAACTGCGCGGTGTTGCGCGCCAGCGAGCTGGCCATCAGGCCGAGGCCCGGCAGGATCATCCCGCCGAGGAATACGCCGTCCGGCGTAATGGCGTCGATGGTGGTGGCGGTGCCGCAGTTGACCACGATGGCGCGCACGCCCGGCGCCAGCGCATGGCCGGCGATGGCGGCGGCGAACCGGTCGCAGCCCAGCTGCGATGGACTGCGGTAGCCGTTGGTGACGCCGGCCAGCACCGGCAGCGAGGCAAACCACTCCACCGCGACGTCGGGCAGGCAGCGCTGCAGCACGTATTCCAGCTGCACGCGCAGCGCGTTGCCGGCCACGTTGGCGATGACGACGCGGCTGACGCCGTGCGTGCTGGCGGTTTCGCACCAGGCCAGTTCCAGCTGCGGCGTGTCCGCGTGGGCGGCGGCGCCGTGCGCGGTCCATTCACCCAGCGGCGCATCCGATGCCGTCAGCGCCCATTTGACGCGGGTGTTGCCGGCGTCGATCAGTAAAATCATGTTGGTGCTCCAGAAAGTCGCAGCGAAACGTCGCCGGACAGGATTTCTACCCGGCCTTGGTCGGTGTCCAGCAGCAGGCGGCCGATGGCGTCCACTCCGGCGGCGCGGCCTTGCTGCAGCACGGCGCCGTCGTCCAGCAGGACCACGTCCTTGCCTTGCCATGCATGCAGCGCGTTCCAGCGTTCGACGAATGGCGCGAAGCCGGTGTCGTCGAATTCTTCCAGCACGGCGGCCAGGCGGCTGAGCAGCGCGGCCATCAGCTGGTTGCGGTCCATTTGCGCCAGCCACGGCGCGCTTGCCACTTCGCGGCCGATGGCCGCTTCCAGTTCGTCCGGCATCAGCAGGTTGATGCCGCAGCCGATGACGGCCCAGATGGCGTCTTCGGTCTTCTGTGTTTCGACCAGGATGCCGGCCAGCTTGGCGCCGTCGCGCAGCAAGTCGTTGGGCCATTTAATCTGCACCGGCACGCCCAGCGAGGTAATGGTTTCGGCCAGCGCCACGCCCACCGCCATCGGCAGGCCGGTCAGCTTGTGCAGCGGGCCTTTGAAGCGCCACGCCAGCGAGAACATCAGCGCGGCGCCGGGCTTGGACAGCCACGAACGGCCGGCGCGGCCACGGCCTGCGGTTTGGTTTTCAGCGATGCGCAGCGTTTGGCCTTGCAACGTGTCGATGCGCGCCAGCAGGTCGGCATTGGTGGAGCCGGTTTCGGCGACGACTTCAATCGCCACGTGGCTGGCGGAGGTGGCGCAGTGCGATGTGATGGCGGATGCCGACAGATTACTCATGGTGCTTCTTGCGTGGTTTGTGCGGCGCCTTGCCGAAGGCCCAGTCGTAGACCACATTCGGCAGCATGCGCAGCACTTTGGCGACGATGCCCATCTGCCACGGGATGACGGCGTAGCTGCGTCCTGCGGCGATCACGCCCGCTGCGGCGGCGGCAAATTTTTCGGGCGCCATCAGGAATGGCATCGGATACGGATTCTTTTGCGTCATCGGCGTGTCGATGTAGCCAGGGCAGATGGTGACCACGCGGATGCCGTGCGGTTTCATCTCCAGCCGCAGCGATTCGCAGTAGCTGATGACGGCGGCCTTGGACGCGCTGTAGGCTTCCGCGCCGGGCAGGCCGCGTATGCCGGCCACGCTGCCGATGCCGACCAGTCGTCCCGGTGTGCGCTGCGCGCGCATGGCGGTGATGAAGGGAGCGAAAGTGGCGGCGGTGGCCACCACATTGGTGGCGATGATGTCGGCGAACACCGGAATGTCTTCGGCATATTCGGTCAGCGTGCCGACCGAGATACCGGCGTTGGCGATCACCACATCGACGCCGCCGGCGTAGTCGAGGAAGGCTTGCGCGGCCACATTGATGGCGGCGTGGTCACGCACATCAACCGCATAGGCGCGGTGCAGTTGTGGGTTGGGGAGCGTGGCGATCAGGGCGGCGAGCGATTCGCCGCGCCGGGCCAGCAAGCCTAGCGTGGCGCCTTGCGCCGCATACTGGCTGGCCAGCGCGGCGCCGATGCCGCTGGAGGCGCCGGTGATGAAGACGCGCAAAGGCGTCATGCTTACTTCTTCTCTGCCTTGGCCTTGACGACCAGTACGTCGAGCACCTGCGTGACTTCGCCGTGCAACTCGGCTTCGTTCTTGGCGGCGTTGACGCCGGCGTCGGCCATCGTTGGGGAGGTCAGGTACTTGCCGTCGACGGCCAGCAGCGGCCACGAATCGACGTTGTAGGCATCCATCATGGCGATCGACTTGCGCACGCGGCCGGCCACGCCGAAACCGCGATAGGTGTCGATGAATTTCTGCTTGTCGATGCCTTGCTTGGCGATGAACTCGAACACCTGGTCGTCGCGGTTCAGGCGATTGCGGTTGACGTGGATTTCGTTGAAGGCCTTGGTGTGCAGTTCAGGCGTCAGGACGCCCATCGCTTCCAGCGTGAAGTACATTTTTTCCTGCGGCAGATCAGTGCCGGGACGCGAGATGTGCATGCGTTTGAAGACGATGTTGTCGCCCTGTTTTCTCACCCATGCGTTGAGCGATTCGTCGAAGGCGGCGCAGTGCGGGCAGGCGTAGTCGAAGAACTCGATGATTTCGACTTTCTTGCCGCTGTCGACCGGCTGCGGCGCGGCCAGCGTCTTGTACTCCACGCCGTTCTTTGGATCGGCAGGGGAGGCCAGGGCGGTCATCGCAGTCAGCGCAGTCACGCTCAGCGCAATAACGGTCAGGGCGGATTTCAGGGAACGCATCGCTACTCCTTATTTTTGATTGCGAACGACGGCAACGTCGATGCCGTTTTCGGACAGTTTGCTGCGGGCCTTGTTCATGGCTTCGACCGAGTTGTAAGGGCCGGTGCGTACACGATGCAGTACGCCGGTGTCGGTCGAGCGGTCCGAGATGTTGGCTTCAAAGCCGAGCAAGGCCAGCTTGGCGCGCGCGCTTTCGGCGTCGGCCACTTCGCGGAAGGCGCCGGCTTGCAGATAGTAGGTGAACTTGTCGTCGCCGGCTGCAGCATCGGCTGCGGCAGGCGCTTTCGCGGCCGGCTGCGGCGTGATGTTGGCGGCGTTCGGCACGGCGGCCGGCTTGGCCGGCGTGCCCTGGATCTTGTCGACCACGGCCTGCAGCTGGTCGGCCGCAGGCTTGGCCGGTGCGGCAGGCGCCGCCGGTGCAGCTGGTGCTGGCGCTGCCTGGTCACGCGCGAAGTCCTTGGCCGCCTCGCGCGCCGCGTCCTTGTTGCCGTACAGCGGCTTGTTAGGATCGGCGACTTGTCCCGCCGTTGGTTCCGCCGCCTTGCCCGGATGGCCCTTGTCCGTGAACGGGGTCGAGCCCTTGGTAATCATCAGCGCCACGACGACAGCGATACTGAGGCCGATGACCAGGCCGATAACGATGCCGATGAAGGTGTTGCCTTGCTGTTGCGTACGCGGTGTAAAGCTGGAGCGGAAATTCATTGTGCGGGATGTCCTTCGCAATTACATTTTGTTGGGAGCCGAAACGCCGATCAGCGCCAGGCCGTTGCGCAGCACCTGGCGGGTGGCGACCATCAGGGCGATACGCGCTGCCTTCAGCGCCTCGTCGTCGACCAGCACGCGCTCGGCGAAGTAGAAGCTGTGCAGGTTGGCGGCCAGGTCGCGCAGGTAGAACGCGATCTGGTGCGGGCCCAGTTCCGTTTGCGCGCGTGCCAGCGTTTCCGGATAAGCGGCCAGCGTTGCCAGCAGGGCCGCTTCGGTCGGCGCGGTCAGCGGCGACAGGTCGACGTTCGCCAGCGACGCTTCGTCGCCGGTCCACTGTTCCAGCATGCGGCAGATACGCGCGTGGGCGTACTGCACGTAATAGACCGGATTCTCGTCCGAGGTTTTCAGCGCGACGTCGACATCGAACACGAATTCGGTGTCGGCTTTGCGCGAGATCAGGAAGAAGCGCACGGCGTCGCGGCCCTTGGTGATGTCGCCGCCGCCCGACCATTCGATCAGGTCGCGCACGGTGACGTAGGAGCCGGCGCGCTTGGAGATCTTGACCTCTTCGCCGCCTTTCATCACGGTGACCATCTTGTGCAGCACGTAGTCCGGGAAGCCTTGCGGAATGCCGACGTTGACCGCCTGCAGACCGGCGCGCACGCGGGCGATGGTGCCGTGGTGGTCGGAGCCCTGCACGTTGATGGCCTGCTGGAAGCCGCGCTGGAACTTGACGATGTGGTAGGCCACGTCCGGCACGAAGTAGGTGTAGGTGCCGTCCTTCTTGCGCATCACGCGGTTCTTGTCGTCGCCGTAGTCCTCGGTGCGCAGCCACAGCGCGCCTTCTTCTTCGTAGGTCTTGCCGGACTTGTTCAGCATGTCGACGGCGGCATCGACCTTGCCGTCCGAGTACAGCGAGGACTCGAGGTAGTAGTTGTCGAACTTGACGCCGAAGGCTTGCAGGTCGATGTCCTGCTCATTGCGCAGGTAGGTCACGGCGAAGGCGCGGATCGATTCGATGTCTTCCACATCGCCCGAGGCGGTGGCTGGCGAACCGTCGGAGGCCGACACGGTCTTTTTGGCTTTGAAGTCTTCGGCGATATCGGCGATGTAGTCGCCGTTGTAGGCCGATTCCGGCCATTCGGCATCGCCTGGCTTGTAGCCGCGCAGGCGCGCTTGCACCGAGTTGGCCAGGGTCTGGATCTGCACGCCGGCGTCGTTGTAGTAGAACTCGCGGGTGACGTCGTAGCCTTGCGAGACGAACAGCGAGGACAGGGCGTCGCCCAGCGCGGCCTGGCGGCCGTGGCCCACGTGCAGCGGACCGGTCGGGTTGGCCGAGACGAATTCGATGATGACTTTCTTGCCGGCGCCGGCGTCGCCGGAGCCGAAGGCGGCGCCCTGCGCCAGCACAGTCTTGACCACGGCCTGTTTCGAGGCGGCGCTGACGCGCAGGTTGATGAAGCCCGGGCCGGCGATGTCGGCGCTGTCGACCAGGCCGTTGCGGGCCGGGTTGGCCAGCACCGCGTCGACCACTTTGGTGGCCAGTTCGCGCGGGTTCATTTTCAGCTGCTTGGCCAGCTGCATGGCGATATTACAAGCCACATCGCCGTGCGACGGGTCGCGTGGTCGCTCCAGCACGACGTTGGCCACCACTTCGGTGCCGGCGAGGATAGGGGCGAGGGCGGCCTGGAACAGGGCGGTAATGTCTTGTTTTTGTTGGGCTAACATGCGCTTAAAAATTCATCAGATAGTGGAAACGGCGGGCGCGTCGGCGCCGGCCAAACAGCGGTAATTATACTGTGTTGACCAGCGAACGGCGCTGGGACGGATACAAGTGTTTACATATGTCGTAATCGCCTTGTCATAGGCGCTGCTGTATACTGCGCGATCACAGCCGTCACCCACTCCGGAATTAGCATATGAACAAGCGTCCAACGCTCTCTTTGAAGTCGCCCGTCAAGTCCAAGCCGGCCGCGCCGAAACTGCGCGCCAGCCATGCGCGCGACCTGAAACCAGCGTTGCAGACCAGTTTCCAGACCAACCTCAAGCCCGATTCGCTGGCTTTCAGCCTGATCGGCGCCGCCAGCGCCGTCGCGCAGGTCAAGACCGGCACTAATTTGCCGCAGGCGCTGGCCCAGGTCTGGGCCCGCCAGGACGCCACGCCGCAGGCGCGCGGCGCCATGCAGGACATCGCCTACCGCGCCATGCGCCAGCTGGGCCAGAGCGAAGCGCTGATCGCCCTGATGGCCCCCAAAGCGCCGGAACCACTGGTCGGCGCGCTGCTGTCCTGCGCGCTGGCGCTGATGACGGCCCCGGACGACACGCCGCCGTATGAAGAATTCACCGTGGTCGACCAGACCGTAACTGCCGCCGACGCCCACCCGGACACCGCCCGCGCCAAGGGCATGGTCAACGCCGTGCTGCGCCGTTTCCTGCGCGAGCGCAAGGCGCTGCTGGACGCAGCCCTGCTGCAACCGGTAGCAAAATGGAACTATCCACAGTGGTGGATCGACGCCGTCAAGAGCGCCTGGCCGCAAGATTGGCAGGGCGTGCTGGCCACCGGTAACACCGCGCCGCCGCTGACCCTGCGCATCAACGCCCGCAAGACCACGATGGAACAGTACCTTGCCAAGCTGGCCGACGCCGGCATGGCCGCCACCCAGATCGGCCCGTACGCCGTGCGGCTGGCCAAGCCGGTCGGCGTGCAGCTGATTCCGGGCTTCGCCGAGGGCCTGGTGTCGGTGCAGGACGCCGGCGCCCAGCTGGCCGCGCCGCTGCTGGACGTAAAAGACGGCATGCGCGTGCTGGACGCCTGCGCCGCGCCGGGCGGCAAGACCTGCCACATCCTGGAGCTGGCCGACGCCCAGGTGATCGCGCTGGACGCCGACGCCAAGCGTCTGGCCCGCGTCGGCGAAAACCTCGAGCGCTTGCAATTGCAAGCCACGCTGAAGCCGGCCGACGCCCAAAACAATGACTGGTGGGATGGTCAACAATTCGACCGCATTCTTGCCGACGTGCCGTGCACCGCCTCCGGCATCGTGCGCCGCCACCCGGATATCCGCTGGCTGCGCCGCAAGGGCGACACGCTCCAACTTGCAACACTTTCCGGCAAAATCCTCGACAACCTTTGGCAGATGCTGGCACCGGGTGGTAAATTGCTATTCGTGACATGTTCCTTGTGGCCGCAGGAATCCGAGGCGCAGGCGGCCGCTTTTGCAGTACGCAACAAGGCTGTCCGACTGGATGCGCCCGGCCAATTGCTCCCCGCCGGCGGCTCCGGGCAGGATCACGATGGTTTGTTCTACGCGCTGTTTGAGAAAAATGCGTAACCTCTTGAGTACCGGCCCACACGTGACATTACGATTTTTTCGACGCCTGATCGGTTCCCTGCTGATGCTGCTGGCCTTGCTGCCGCAGCTGTCGCATGCCGCCGAAGGCGTGGAAATCCGTCGCGCGCTGGTCGAGGCGACCGAGGACGGCTACCGCCTCTCGGCCACTTATGGCTTTGAACTGAGCCACGAGATGGAAGACGCCCTGCAGTACGGCAAGACCCTCTACTTCTATACCGAAATCGAATTCACCCGCCCGCGCTGGTACTGGTTCGATGAAAAAGCCATCACCGCACGCCAGACCGTCAGCCTGTCCTACAACGTGCTGACGCGCCAGTACAACGTGGCCGTCAGCGGCAGCGTGCACCAGAGCTTCTCCTCGCTGGAGGACGCCTTGTTCCTGATCCGCCGCCCCAACCGCTGGCTGGTGGCCGCGCGCGGCGCGCTCAAGCTCGGCGAAACCTACAACGTCAAGCTGAGCATGGGGCTGGATCCCAACTACGTGCCCAAGCCGCTCAAGGTCAATGCCCTGAACAACAACGAGTGGCGCCTGGCGTCCGACAAGAAGTCCTTCCAGTACAGGGCCGAGTAAGTGAAGACGGCCCTGCGGTATTTTTCTGTCGTTGGCGGCGGCATCGTCAGTATCCTGCTGTTCCTGCTGGCCTCGGCCTCCGACAATTCCGGCATTTTCGACCGCTACTATGGCTGGCTGCTGGGCCTGAACGCGGCGGTGGCGGTGGCGCTGCTGCTGCTGGTGGCAGTGTCCCTGTTCCGCCTGTACGCCCGCTTCAAGGCCGGCAAGTTCGGCTCCAAGCTGATGACCCGGCTGGTGCTGCTGTTTGCCGCCATCGGCGTGCTGCCGGGGCTGGTGATCTTCGTGGTCTCGGTGCTGTTCGTTTCCCATTCGATTGACTCGTGGTTCAACGTGCCGGTGGAAGAGGCGCTGGAATCGGGCATCAACCTGAGCCGCGCCGGCCTCGACCGTGCGGTGGGCGAGCTGACCGTGGTGGCCAACCGCACCGTGCAGGAGCTGGCCGACCGCCCGTTCGGCACCGAGCGCGCCACGCTGGCGGCGGTGGTCAAGAGCCAGACCGGCATGCAGAACGCTATCATCGTCGACGCCGAAGGCGGACTGGTGGTGAGCGCCCGCGCCAGCCGCACCAGCAACCTCAGCGCCGACCTGCCGACCCGCGACATGATGGCCAAGGTGCGCAAGGACGACGTCTACGGCGCGCCCGAGGGCGGCAACGAGCTGCACAGCGACCTGGTCAACGCACCGCTGCCGGCCGAGGCGGTCAACAAGCTGCGCCTGCGCGTGCTGGTGGCCATCCCCGACCACGTGCAGCCGAACGGCACCCACCTGGCGCCGCGCTACCTGCAGCTGCTGCAACTGGCGCCGGCCCAGTTGGCGGCCGACGGCGAAACCATCCGCGCCGCCTACGCCGACTACAAGGAGCGCTTCGACGCCCGTCTCGGCCTGCGCAAGATGTACATCGTGACGCTGACGCTGACGCTGCTGCTGGCGGTGTTTGGCGCCATCGCCAGCGCCTTCCTGATTGCCAGCGACCTGGCCCAGCCGCTGCTGCTGCTGGCCGAGGGCACGCGCGCGGTGGCCGAGGGCGATTTGTCGCCGCGTCCTATCGTCGCCACTTCGGACGAGCTGGGCACGCTGACCCAGTCGTTCAACACCATGACGCGCCAGTTGTCGGACGCCCGCAGCGCCGTCGAGCGCAACCGCGCCGCGCTGCAAAACGCCAAGGCCCACCTGGAGTCGGTGCTGGCCAATATGTCGGCCGGGGTGATGGTGCTGGACCATGATTTCCACCTGCTTAGCTGTAACGACTCGGTCGAGCGCATCCTGCAGCAGGCCGGCGTCACCATGATCGGCCAGAAGCTCGACGAAATCGAAGGCTTGCAGGAATTCGGCGGCGCCATCGTAGCCGCGTTTGCGGCGCAGAGTGCGCAATCGGCGGCCGGCCGCAACATCGCGCGCCTGCACTGGCAGCGCCAGATCGAAGTGCCGCGCCAGGCCATCGGCGTCGAGGGCAACGACCTGACCCTGCTGACGCGCGGTTCGCGCCTGCCGGTCGAGGGCGGCAGCGGCTACCTGGTGGTGTTCGACGATATCTCCGACGTGATTTCGGCCCAGCGCTCGATCGCCTGGGGCGAAGTGGCGCGCCGGCTGGCGCACGAGATCAAGAATCCGCTGACGCCGATCCAGCTGTCGGCCGAGCGCATGCAGATGAAGCTCGAGGACAAGCTGATGCCGGCCGACGTCGAGCTGCTCAACAAGGGCACCGCCACCATCGTCAACCAGGTGGCGGCCATGAAGCGCATGGTGGACGACTTCCGCGACTACGCCAAGACCCCGCCGGCCGTGCTGGAACCGCTGGACCTGAACGCGCTGATCGACGAGATCCTGCACCTCTACATGAGCGGCGAAGGAAACGACATTATTCATCCTCAGCTGGGCGCCGGCCTGCCGCTGGTGATGGGCGATCCGACCCAGCTGCGGCAGGTGATTCACAACCTGCTGCAGAATGCGCAGGACGCGATGGCCGAGCTGCCGGCCGGCGCACCGCAAGCACGCATTGACGTTATCACCGAAGCCATTCATTATCAGGGCGCGGACGGCGGCACGCGGACGGCGGTGCGGTTGGCGATCTCGGACAATGGACCGGGCTTTGCGCCGAAAATCCTGGCGCGCGCGTTTGAACCGTACGTCACCTCGAAGGCGCGCGGCACCGGTCTCGGCCTGCCGATGGTGAAAAAAATTATCGAAGAACATGGTGGACGGATCGATATCCAGAACCATGTCGATAGAAGTGGCGCGTCAGTGCTGATTTTGCTGTTAAAGTTAGCACCGGCGTCGCAAAATAGCTAAAGTGCTATGAATTACAAAAATCATTGCTGTCTACAGATGGCGAAATGAGGACAAGGGAAGATGGCAAACATTCTGGTGGTTGACGATGAAATGGGTATCCGCGAGTTGCTCTCGGAAATCTTGAGCGACGAGGGACATGCAATACAGCTGGCCGAAAACGCCCAGCAGGCGCGTGAAGCACGCGCGCAAGGTGCGCCGGACCTGGTGCTGCTCGATATCTGGATGCCGGACACCGATGGCGTCACGCTGCTCAAGGAGTGGCAGCGCGACGGCCTGCTCACCATGCCGGTGATCATGATGTCGGGCCACGCGACGATCGATACCGCGGTCGAAGCCACCCGCATCGGCGCGCTGAATTTCCTTGAAAAACCGATTGCCCTGCAAAAGCTGCTGAAAGCGGTGCAGGCCGGCCTGACCCGTGCACAGGAAACCGTGCGCGCCCCGGCGCTGGCGCCACGCCCGATCGCGGCGGCGCAGCCGGAAGAGTCGGTCTCGCCGGGCTTTGCCCAGCCGGTGGCCTCGGCGCAGATCGCCGTGCGCGGCGGCGCCACCGTGGCCGGTGCGGACAACCACATGTTCAACCTGTCGTTCGACCTGCCGCTGCGCGAGGCGCGCGACGCTTTCGAGCGCATGTACTTCGAACACCATCTGGGGCGCGAAGGCGGCAGCATGACCCGCGTGGCGGAAAAAACCGGGCTGGAACGCACCCACTTGTACCGCAAGCTCAAGCAGCTGGGCGTGGAGCCGGGCAAACTGGCAAAGAAGGGCGCCTGAGTTAGTGTCCGATCGCGTGACCGGCACAGCCGACACCGGGGCCGCCCATCACCGGCCGCCGGTGCCGACCTGGCTGGTCACAGGCCCCCGCGCCGGCGCGCGCGAGGCGGCCATTGCTGCCCATCTCCCATCGGAGGGGGCCAGCGTTATCATTCTCGAGGGTTTGTCGGACGGTGGTTCGGCCTTATCATTTGATCCTGCGGACGGCCCGTTTTCCTACGAAATTGTGCCGCAAGTGTTACGCATCGCACCAGGCTGTCTGCATTGCAGCGGTAATCTGATTTTGCGAGTAACATTAAACCGTGTGCTGCGCCGCCCCCCCGCGCGGCTCTACATCAGCCTGGCCTCCGCCGAGCACCTGGAACTGCTGCGTTCCTGGCTGTCCGAGGCGCCCTACGGGACCTTGCTGGATTTGCAAGACGACATCGCGGCCTAGCCCCAGCCCGCTGATTGGCCTTGAAATGTCCCGTTTTCGGCCCCAACTGGGTTTCGAAGGCGGAAACTCAGGTGTTGCGCCTCTTGTGAAAGGAAGCAAAATGAACCTCATCTACAACAGCGAGCAATACAGTGTTGTCGAATTCGGCGCGGACCGTAACTTGGATGCATTGCGCTTCGGAGGGTATGAAATCGTCGACAAAGGCGGCAAGCGCGAAATCTTTATCGCCGGCATTCTGGCGCAAAACTTCCGCCGCGACGTCAACGAGCTGATCGCCAACGAGCCGACGATGGCGGAAATCGATGAATTTTTGGGCAGCTATGACGCATTGATGAGCCAACCCGTGCTGCTGCATTAAAAGGGGCCAGCACTGGCACATGGTGTGGTTATAATCACGCCATGTGCCAACTTCTAGGAATGAACTGCAATGTCCCGACCGACATTGTGTTCAGCTTTACCGGCTTTGCCATGCGTGGCGGCCAGACCGATACCCACCATGACGGCTGGGGCATCGCCTTTTTCGAGGGCGCCGGCGTGCGCCACTTCGTCGACCACCAGGCCGCCATCAACTCGCCGATCGCCGAGCTGATCAAGCGTTACCCGATCAAATCCACCAACGTCATCGCCCACATCCGCAAAGCGACGCAGGGGCAGGTTGCGCTGGAAAACTGCCATCCCTTCGTGCGCGAACTGTGGGGCCAGTACTGGGTGTTCGCCCACAACGGCGACCTCAAGGAATTCTCGCCGCTGCTGAACGGCGCCTTCCGCCCGGTGGGCACCACCGACAGCGAGCTGGCGTTCTGCTACATCCTGCAACAGCTGCGCGCCCGCTTCGGCGAGCAGCGGCCGCCGCTGGACCAGCTGCGCTCGACGCTGAGTTCGCTGGTGCACGAGATCGCCACCCACGGCACCTTCAACATGATGCTGTCCTCGGGCGGCGAATTGTTTGCCCATTGTTCCACCAATCTGTTCTATCTGGTGCGCCAGCACCCGTTTGATACGGCCAAGCTGTCCGATGAGGATGTCAGCGTCGATTTCGCGCAGGTGACCACGCCGAACGACCGGGTCGCCATCATCGTCACCCAGCCGCTGACCACCAACGAACAATGGACCGCCTTCCTGCCCGGCGAACTGAAGCTGTTCATCGACGGTTGCCCCCAGCCTTAAAATTTTGGCGACACGGCCGCGCATTGCTGTCAAAATAAGCAAATGATCGACCTCACCCTACATGACTCCGGGCCCCGTAGCTTGCGCGTGCGCGAGTTCTACCTGGGCCGCCAGCCGATACTGGACCGTAATCAGGCCCTGTTCGGCTACGAGTTGCTATTTCGCAACGCTCCGGTAGGGCCGGCCCACGTCACCAACGACTTGACGGCCACGGCGGCGGTGATCGCCCACGCTTCGCAGCTGGGCATGGAAAAAACCATCGGCGATGCGCTCGGCTTCGTGAATGTCGACGCCAGCGTCATCATGAGCGACATTTTCCCCTTCCTGCCGCGCGAGAAGGTGGTGCTGGAGATCATCAACACCATGCCGGCCACGCCGGAGGTGATCGCCCGCATCCGCGAGCTGGTGGGCCACGGCTTCCGCTTTGCGCTGGACGACGTCACCGGCGAAAACGCCGACGTGCTGGCGCTGCTGCCGCTGGTCGACTACGTCAAGATGGACATGCGCAATATGCCGCTGTCCACGCTGATGAAGCTGGCGCCGCGCTTCCGCCAGGAGAAGAAAAAGCTGGTGGCGGAAAAGGTGGAGACGCGCGAGGAATTCAAGAATTGCCTCGACCTCGGCTTTGATTACTTCCAGGGCTATTACTTCTCCAAGCCGGTCATCATGAGCGGCAAGAAGCTGTCGCCGTCGCAGCTGGCGGTGATGGAGCTGATGACGCTGGTCACCTCGGATGTCGACAACCAGGAAATCGAACGCGCCATCAAGCGCGACGTGTCGCTGGCGCTCAACCTGCTGCGGCTGGTGAACACGCCGGCCGTGGGCGCGCGCCAGCGCATCGATTCGCTGAGCCAGGCCGTGACTATCCTCGGCCGCCGCCAGTTGCAGCGCTGGCTGCAGATCATGCTGTATGCCGAGCCGGGCAAGCGCGGCCACAGCATGACGCCGCTGCTGATGCTGGCCACCACGCGCGGCCGCCTGCTGGAACTGTTGGCCGGCAAGCTGCGGCCTAGCCAGCGTGAGTCGGCCGACATCGCGTTCACGGTGGGCATCATGTCGCTGATGGATACGCTGTTCGGCATCCAGATGGGCGAGATCCTTGAACAAATTCCGGTCAGCGACGATGTGCGCGCGGCATTGCTGCACCGCGCGGGATTCTTCGGCGACCTGCTCAAGCTGGTCGAGTGCATTGAGCGCATCGAGGAAATGGATGGCCACATCGTGCCCACGCTGCGCGACCTCGCCATGTCCACCGATGAACTGGTGGAGCTGGAAATGGCCGCGTTCGAGTGGAGCGACAACGTGGTGCGCTACGCGCTCTAGGCACGTCATTCCGGCGCAGGCCGGAATCCATAGAACGCATGCGTTACTTTAACGCGAGCGTTCCATAGGTTCCGGCCTTCGCCGGAACGACGTATTCAGGTCGCGTGGCCTGCGCTTGGCCAGTGCTTCACCAACTCCGGATCGGTTCGCATCTCCCATAGCGCCAGCACGGCGACGGCGATGCCGACCACCACCGAATTCCATACCAGCTCGCGGTTGTCCTCGATCCGCAGCACCCACGGCGACACCGCCACCCACACGCCCACCAGCAGGTTGAGCACCACGGCCCAGAAGTAGGTCTTGTACAGGTCGAACACTGCCAACAGCACCACCACCGCGCCCGAGATGAACGCAGTCCACGCCTGTATCGATGGAATCGGATAGTCGAACACCCACGGTGTGATGAAGAACCACAGGCCGAGCAGCAGGATCACCTGATCCTGCCAGCGTTTGACGGATGGATTTTTAGCCATATTGCCTCCCAAGTAGATGCCGCCGGCTGGCGGTGTTCTACTTAGTCTGGCAACGTAGGCGAAAGTTCAACCTCAGGAGAGCTTACGACAGGTTCGGCGCCAGCCAGCGTTCCAGTTCGGCCTTGTCGACGCCACGGCGTTGCGCCATGTCGTTGAGCTGGTCCTCGCCGATCTTGCCGACCACGAAGTACTTCGACTCCGGATGCGCAAAGTAGAAGCCGGACACTGCCGCGCCCGGATACATGGCGTAGGAATCGGTCAGCACCATGCCGATCTCTTCGGCCTGCATGGTGTTGAACATTTCGCGCTTGACGGTGTGCTCAGGGCAGGCCGGGTAGCCCGGCGCCGGGCGGATGCCGAGGTACTTCTCGCCGATCAGCTCCTCGTTGCTGAGCTTCTCGTCGGTGGCATAGCCCCACAGGTCGGTACGCACGCGCTCATGCAGGTATTCGGCAAACGCTTCGGCCAGACGGTCGGCCAGCGATTTCAGCATGATCGACGAGTAGTCGTCGTGCGCGTCTTCGAAGCGCTGCTCGTGGCGTTCGATGCCCAGGCCGGCGGTGACCGCGAACATGCCGATGTAATCCTTGATGCCGCTGTCCTTCGGCGCGATGAAGTCGGACAGGCACTGGTTAGGACGCTGCACGCCGTCCACCACCGGTTTCACGCCTTGCTGGCGCAGGCCGTAGTAGGTGAAGTCCACGGTGCTGCGCGTGTCGTCGGTGTAGATCTCGATATCGTCGTCGTTGACGCTGTTGGCCGGCAGCAGCGAGATGACGCCGTTGGCGGTCAGCCAGCGGCCATCGATCAGCTTCTTCAGCATGGCCTGGCCTTCCTCAAACACCTTGCTGGCCGCTTCACCCACCACCTCGTCGGTCAGGATGGCAGGGAAGGGACCGGCCAGGTCCCAGGTCTGGAAGAACGGACCCCAGTCGATGTACTTGGCGATGGTGCCGAGGTCGACGTTCTTGAATTCGCGGCGGCCGATGAACTTCGGCTTCACCGGCGCGAACGACAGCTTCATCTTGTTGGCGCGCGCATCGGCCAGCGACAGCATCGGCAGCGCTTTCTTGTTGGCGTGCTGTTCGCGGATACGCTCGTAATCCTGTTCCAGTTCGCTGATGTACTGATCGCGCGATTCCGGCGTCAGCAGCGATTGTGCCACCGACACCGAGCGCGATGCATCCGGCACGTACACCACCGGGCCGTCGTAGTTGTGGGCGATCTTCACTGCCGTGTGGGCGCGGCTGGTGGTGGCGCCGCCGATCAGCAGCGGGATCTTCAGCATGCGGAAGTGCTCGTCGCGCTGCATTTCCTTGGCCACGTGGGCCATCTCTTCCAGCGACGGCGTGATCAGGCCGGACAGGCCGATGATGTCGGCGTTCTCCAGCTTGGCCTTGGCCAGGATCTCGGAAGCCGGCACCATCACGCCCATGTTCACCACTTCGAAGTTATTGCATTGCAGGACCACCGAGACGATGTTCTTGCCGATGTCGTGCACATCTCCTTTCACCGTGGCGATGACGATCTTGCCCTTTGGTTTGGCGACGATGCCGGTGCGCTTTTCTTCCGCCAGCTTTTCTTCCTCGATGAACGGGATCAGGTGGGCCACGGCCTGCTTCATCACGCGTGCCGATTTCACCACCTGCGGCAGGAACATCTTGCCCTGACCGAACAGGTCGCCGACGATATTCATGCCATCCATCAGCGGGCCTTCGATCACGTGGATCGGGCGGCCGCCCTTGGCCGCGACGGCAGCGCGCATCTCTTCCGTGTCATCGGTGATGAACTGGGTGATGCCGTGCACCAGCGCGTGTGCCAGGCGCTTCTCGACCGGGGCGTTGCGCCATTCCAGATTGGTGGCGTCCTGCTTGCCTGCGCCGGCCTTCAGCGTGCCAGCGAATTCAATCATGCGTTCGGTGGCGTCTTCGCGGCGATTCAGCACCACGTCTTCCACGCGCTCGCGCAGCTCGGCTGGCAGGTCGTCATACACGCCCACCATGCCGGCGTTGACGATACCCATCGTCATGCCGGCCTTGATGGCGTGGTACAGGAACACGGTGTGGATCGCTTCGCGCGCCGGGTCGTTGCCGCGGAACGAGAACGAGACGTTGGAGACGCCGCCCGAAATCTTCGCGTGCGGCAGGTTGTCCTTGATCCAGCGGGTGGCGTTGATGAAGTCCACCGCGTAGTTGTTGTGTTCTTCGATGCCGGTGGCGACCGCGAAAATGTTCGGGTCGAAGATGATGTCTTCCGGCGGGAAGTTGACTTGCTCGGTCAGCACCTTGTAGGCGCGGGCGCAGATTTCGATCTTGCGCTCGAAGGTATCGGCCTGGCCCTTTTCATCGAAGGCCATGACGATGACGGCGGCGCCGTAAGCGCGGCACAGCTTGGCCTGGCGGATGAACTCTTCCTCGCCTTCCTTCATTGAGATGGAGTTGACGATGGATTTGCCCTGCACGCATTTCAGGCCCGCTTCGATCACCGACCATTTCGACGAGTCGATCATGATCGGTACGCGCGAGATATCGGGTTCGGAGGCGATCAGGTTGAGGAAGCGGGTCATCGCGGCTTGCGAGTCCAGCATTGCCTCGTCCATGTTGATATCGATGACCTGCGCGCCGTTCTCCACCTGCTGGCGTGCCACGCTCAATGCTTCGTCGTACTGCTCGTTCAGGATCATGCGCGCGAAGGCTTTGGAGCCGGTCACGTTGGTGCGTTCGCCGACGTTGACGAACAGCGAGTCGTCGTCGATGGTGAACGGCTCCAGGCCCGACAGGCGCTGCGCGACCGGCACGTGCGGAATGGCGCGTGGCTTGACGGTCGACAGGATCTCGCCAATGGCCTTGATGTGGTCCGGCGTGGTGCCGCAGCAGCCGCCGGCCACGTTGATGAAGCCCGCTTCGGCGAATTCCTTCAGCAGGGCCGAGGTGTCGGCCGGCAGTTCGTCAAAGCCGGTGTCGCTCATCGGGTTGGGCAGGCCGGCGTTCGGGTAGATGCAGACGAAGGTATCGGCGATCTGCGACAGCTCTTCAGCGTACGGGCGCATCAGCGCCGCGCCCAGTGCGCAATTGAGGCCGATAGTCAGCGGCTTGGCGTGGCGCACCGAGTTCCAGAAAGCCGGCACGGTCTGACCGGACAGGATGCGGCCGGAGGCGTCGGTCACGGTGCCGGAGATCATCAGCGGCAGGCGTTCCTGCGCTGGATGGTCTTCGTAGTATTTGTCGATGGCGAACAGCGCGGCCTTGCAGTTCAGCGTGTCGAAGATGGTTTCCACCAGCAGCAGGTCGACGCCGCCGTCGATCAGGCCCTTGGTCTGTTCGTAGTAGGCGTCGACCAGCTGGTCGAAGGTGATGTTGCGCGCGCCGGGGTCGTTCACGTCCGGCGAGATCGAAGCGGTTTTTGGCGTCGGGCCGAGCGCGCCGGCGACAAAGCGCGGCTTGTCGGCGCTGCTGTACTTGGCGGTGGCGGCACGCGCCAGCTTGGCGGCTTGCACATTCATCTCATAGGCCAGTTCGCCCATGTAGTAATCGTCCTGCGCGATCCAGGTGGCGCCGAAGGTGTTGGTCTCGATGATGTCGGCGCCGCCGGCCAGATAGCGCTCGTGGATCTCCTGGATCACGTGTGGCTGGGTCAGCGTCAGCAGCTCGTTGTTACCCTTGACGAACAGCTCGCGTGCGCCGGAGCCAGCGGGGGCGGCGAAATCGATGAACCGGCCATTCGGGCCGCCGCGATAAGCGGTTTCATCGAGCTTGTACTGCTGGATGATCGTGCCCATAGCACCGTCGAGAATCATAATGCGGCGGGCGAGGATCTCGCGCAACTGCGCATCGGTCTTGGACATGACGGTGTGGGACACGGTGTTATTCATTTGTTATCTCTAAGGTCGTGGAAGGCGCAGCCGCAGCAGAGGGCGGTCTGAGATTATACGGCATCCCTGAATAAGCTTCAGCCAACAGAGGCCTCGCCGCAACAATCTGCTACATTCAGGGTCAGCTCTGTCATTTGGACACACGCGCGGGATGTTTGAGTTATATCAAAACGGCTTCGCCAGTCGTGGGTTCCTAAAATCTTTTATCCGGCGGCTGGCAAGCGGTTTCGGCAAAGTTACGGCTAACGGATTTTACTCAAGCGTATTGATATTTCTCAAATTTAGAGCGCGCGTGTCCAAATGACAGAGCTGACCCTGAGTTGGTAAAAAAGCTAGTTTTTTGCCAGAGCGAGGGCGTCGCTGAGGCGGTCGTTGCCCCAGTACATGTCGGGGCCGACGAAGAAGGTGGGGGCGCCGAAGATGTGGAGGGCGCGTGCTTCGTCGGTGCGGGCGTGCAGGCGGACTTTGTTGTCGACGGATTGGGCGGCGGCCAACAGCGCCGGCGCATCGAGGCCGATACTGGTGAGGATGTCGGCAAGCACCGCGTCGCTGCCGATGTCTTCGTCATGCTCGAAGTTGGCCAGCATCACGCGCGCGCAGAATTCGGCCATCCACGGCTGGTGTTCGCCCAGCAGGGCGACGCGGGCGGCCAGTATCGAACGACGTGGGAATTCCGACGGCTGTCGCCACGGCAGGCCGTATTTGGCGCATTCGCGCGGCATGTCCTGCCACACGTAGTCGCCTTTGTCCTTTTGCAGCACGAACGGCGAGTTGTCCCAGCCCTGTTCCTTGAAGATGGGGCCCAGCAGGAACGGCTTCCATTGCACCACCACCTCGTGCTGCCGCGCCAGGCGCAGTACGCTCAGGTAGCTGTAGTTGCTGGCGAAGTCGAACCAGCAGTCGATTACCGGCGCCGTCATCAGCGCGAAGAACTCAGTTGCAGCGGCCGGCTGCCGAGCTTGGCCGGGCGCGGTGGCGTGGATAGTTGCGGGCCGCTGTCGTTATCGAGCTTGAACACGCTCATCGATTGCACCAGCGCCTGCGCCTGCTCTTGCAGGCTGGCCGAGGCGGCGGCGGTTTGCTCGACCAGCGCCGCGTTCTGCTGCGTCATGTCGTCCATCTGGGTGACGGCCTGGTTGACTTGCTCGATGCCCGCGCCTTGCTCGGCCGACGCGGTCGCAATGTCGCTCATGATGTGGGTGATGCGCTCCACACTGGCCACCACTTCGCCGATCGCTTTGCCGGCCTGTTCGGCCAGCGCGTTGCCGGCATCGACTTTCTCGACGCTGGCGCCGATCAGGTCCTTGATCTCTTTGGCCGCCGCCGCCGAGCGCTGCGCCAGGCTCCGCACTTCGCTGGCGACTACCGCAAAGCCGCGCCCCTGTTCGCCGGCGCGCGCCGCTTCCACCGCCGCATTCAAGGCCAGGATGTTGGTCTGGAAGGCGATGCCATCAATCACGCCGATGATATCGACGATACGGTGCGAGCTGGCGTTGATTTCGCCCATCGTCTGCACCACCTGCGCCACCACGTTGCCGCCCTTGCTTGCCACGCTGGACGCGCTACCCACCAGCAGGTTGGCCTGCCGCGCATTTTCGGCATTCTGCTTGACGGTGGAGGTCAGCTCCTCCATTGAGGACGCCGTTTCTTCCAGGTTGGACGCCTGCGATTCCAGTCGTCCCGACACATCCGCATTGCCGCTAGCGATGTCGCGCGTGGCCGCGCCGATGTTGTCGATGCTGGTGCGCACGTCGCGCACGATGGTGCGCAGGCTGTCGTTCATTTCGCGCAGCGCGCGCAGCATCTGGCCCACTTCGTCCGGTGCGCCGACGTCAAAGTCCGACACCAGGTCGCCACGCGCCACGCTCTGCGCCACGGTGATGGCGTTTTGCAGCGGCACGGTGACCGAACGCGAGATCATGCGTGCCACCAGCCCGGCCAGCACCACCAGCCCGAGCATGCTGCCCAGCATGGTCCAGCGCGTGCGGTGGAAGGCGGCGATTTTTTCTTCCAGCATGGATTGCAGCTCGGCGTTGGCTGCGCTGTTGAGCTTGAACTGCAGGTCGATGGTCTGGGTGGCTGCCGCCACATAATCCGACGCCGGATAGTCCGGCGTTTCCTGGTTGAGGATGTGTTCGCCGGCCAGCCGCGTCAGCGCGGTTGCTGCCGCGGTTGCTTCCTGCATCTGCGGCCCCAGCTTGGCCGAGATGTCGGGATTGAAGTGCACCGCTTTGTCGAACGCGGTGCGGGTCTGGTCCAGCCGGTCGTTCACGCGGCCGAGGATGGAGGACAGCGCGATCCGTTCCTCCGGCGTGGCTGCCTTGCGTGCCAGCAGGCCGGCGCCCAGCGCGCGCGTGCGGCCCAGCTCCTCGGTCAGGTAGGGCAGTTGATAGTACATGGACTGGATCAACTGGTAGCTGTCGCGGTCCGGATCGAGGCTGAGGCCGAAGTGGTCGCCGACGCGGTCGTTCAATTTGAGCAGCTGCGGCACCAGCGCGCTGTGGGCGGCAAAGCTCTGCGCCACGGTCAGGCTTTTGCTGCTGACGCCGCTGCGCAGGGTTTCCCAGTCGCCCTTGGCCTTGCGCCAGATCTCGTCGACGGCGGCATCGTGCATCTCCTTCACGAGCGCATCGACCTTGAGGTAGGACTGGTCCGCCTCGGCCTGCTTGGCTGCGCGCTTGTCCTAGGTGCCGGAGACGCCGCCCAGCACCAGCGCCGCAATGCCGCGATGCTGCTGGGTCAGTTGTATGGTTTTCATGATTTCCGCCACTTGCGGCAGGCCTTCCTGTTCGCTCTCGTAAGCGTTCAGTCCCTTGGCCGCCTCTTGCACGTAGAAGTAGGTCGGGATGCAGGCCAGCAGCAGCGCGATCACGCTGAGGAACAGGAACTTGTGGGCCAGGCGCAGTCGGCCAAGGAAGGAATAGGTAGGCACGGCAAACCTCCTGAAAAGCAGCAGTCTGATTTCATCATATGCCTGATTTGGTGATAATCGGAGAGATTTCTTTCTGTGCGCCACCTTTTTGTGGCGTAAAATTCTCTCATTTTGTCGTGTTGAGGAAATGTTGATGAAGTGCTCTTTACGTTTGATCGTCGCAGTTGCCGTGATGGGGCTGGCTTTGAATGCACAGGCGGAAAGCATCGCCTCGTCGGCGTCGAGCGCCGGTTCCGCGTCCAGCGGCAGCGTGTCCGATTCGCTGTCCAGCTCGAGCAATAGCTCGCACAACGGCCATAAGGTGGCGGATGGCGATTACCGCATCATCCAGATCGCCGCCACGCCGGAGCGTGCCGGCCGCACCCGCGTCACCCTGCAGACCGACGATCCGCAGCAGCGCATCGTGCTCGACCTGCCGCAAGCGACTTTCGACCAGCAGCAGCTGGCGGTCGGCGATGCGATGTATGCGCACAACCGCGTGTACGGCATTGAGTTTGGCCGCGTCGATAATCGCCAGCCGTTCTACCTGGTGCTGGCCGATGAATGGCATGGCGAGCTGGCCTCGCGTCCGCTGAGCCTTTGAAGCGACTCCGCCTGCTGGCGCTGTGCTTGCTGTTCGCAGCAGGCGCAGCCCACGCATCCTCCGGCCGCTTCTGCGACCGCTCGCAAGAACTGACCGCCGCCGAGCAAGACCGCCTGCTGCGCTTTGCCGCCGTGCTGCGCGACGAGTTGGCCGCCACTGATGATGGTGTCGCGCTGGTCAGCCGTTCAGGGCTGGATCTGTCGCGCTTTAACATCCGCTATTCACATGCCGCCATTGCATGGCGTTCGGAGCAGGGCCTATGGTCGGCGCGCCAGCTGTACTACGCTTGCGATGAACACCGCCCGCGCATTTACGACCAGGGCCTGGCCGGCTTCGCGATGGGCACCGATGATCCCAAGCTGGGCTACCTGAGCATCGTGCGCTTGCCGCCGCAGGCGGTGCTGCCACTGCGCCCCGATACGCCTCGCGCGCTGCACCTGCTGGCCGCGCAATACAGCGCCAATGCCTACGTCTACAGCCTGCGCTACCAGAACTGCAATCAATGGCTGATCGAAATGCTGGCCGCAGGTTGGGGTGATCTGAAGGATGGCGAGGATTTACGCGAGCGCGCGCAAGCATGGCTGCGCAAGGAAGGCTATGCGCCGGAACCGGTGGAGGTGGGGTCGCGTTTCTGGATGCTGGCCTCGTACTTCGTGCCGCTGCTGCATCTGGACGATCATCCCGATGAAGACCGCGCCGCGCTCAAGCTGCACATCAGCCTGCCGACGACGGTGGAGAGTTTTGTGCGCGCCCGCTTTCCGCAAAGCGAGCGCGTGGAGCTGTGCCACGATGAAAAACAGATCGTCATCCATCGCGGCTGGACGCCAATCGCCGAAGGCTGCAAGCCAGCCGACGGCGACCGCGTCATTTCGCTGCTGGATTAGTTCAGTTCGGTGATGAACTTCTCGACAGGACGGCGCACCTTCTTCAGGTTGACCAGCCAGTCGCCATCTTCCTGGCGATAGCCCAGCGGCAGGATCACCACGCTGCGCAGATTGCGTTCCTTCAGGCCCAGGATCTGGTCGACGGCGGCTGGATCAAAACCTTCCATCGGCGTGCTGTCCACGCCTTCCGCAGCGGCCGCCACCAGCGCCACGCCGAGGCCGATGTAAGCCTGGCGCGCAGCGGCGTCGAAGTTGGCGACGTCACCGCGCGCGGCCACGATGCCGTGCAGCTGCTTGCGATAGGCTTCCCAGCCTTCGTTGATGAAGCCGCGCACTTCGTTGGTGTAATCGAACATCGAGTCGATGCGGGCAGGAGTGATGTTGTCCCATGCCGCGAACACCAGCAGGTGCGAGGCGTCGGTCACTTGCGACTGGCCCCATGCCACTTCGCGGATCTTGGAACGCAGTTCGGTGTTCTTCACCACGAACACTTCAAACGGCTGCAGGCCGCTCGAGGTCGGGGTCAGGCGGATGGCTTCGAGGATGCGGTTCAGCTTGTCCTCGTCCAGCTTTTTGGCCGGGTCGAATTTCTTGGTGGCGTAGCGCCAGTTGAGGTGATTGATTACGTCGCTCATATGCATATTCCCTTTGGCTATAAGGCCCGGCGCCAAATGGGCCGGGCAATAGACCATCATAGCGAATCTGCAGAGATCGTGCTTGAGACCGCTATATTTTCAGTTGAAGTGCAGGCCTTCGAGCGGGAAGCCCTTGATGAATTCAGCTGCCGGCAGGCGCTTGCCGCCCGGCTTTTGCAGCTGGGTCAAACGCAATGCACCGGTGCCGCAGGCGACCACGATGCCATGTTGCGCATCGGCCGACAGCACCTTGCCGGCAGGGCCGTTGGCATCGGCCACTTCCGCGCCCCACAACTTGACGCTGACGCCATTGACCGTGCCATGCGCACCGGGGAAGGGATTGAAGGCGCGGATCTTGCGGCTGATCTCCACCGCCGATTGCGTGAAGTCCAGCGCCGCTTCTTCCTTGCTGATCTTGGCGGCGTAGTTCACGCCTTCTTCCGGCTGCACTGTCGCCGGCAGCTGGCCGGCTTGCAGTTTGTTGAGCGCATCGACAATCATCTTGCCGCCCAGTGCCGCCAGCTTGTCGTGCAGGCTGCCGGTGGTATCGCTGTCTTCGATGGCCACGCGTTCGATCAGCAGCATCGGGCCGGTGTCCAGGCCTTCTTCCATCTGCATGATGGTGATGCCGGTTTCCGCGTCGCCCGCTTCGATCGCGCGATGGATCGGCGCGGCGCCACGCCAGCGCGGCAGCAGCGAACCGTGAATGTTGAGGCAAGGCTTGATGTCCAGCGTCGAGCGCGGCAGGATCAGGCCGTAGGCGGCCACCACCATCACGTCGTACGGCGTGGCCAGCAGGCGGTCGTGCGCGGCCTTGGCTTCCTCGGCGCGCTGCGGATCCTTGCTGTCCATGCGCAGCGACAGCGGCTGCAATACCTCGATGCCTTGCGACAGCGCGTACTGCTTCACCGCCGACGGCTGCAGCTGCATGCCGCGGCCGGCCGGGCGATCGGGCTGGGTCAGCACCAGCGGGATCTCAAAACCGGCCTCGTGCAGCGACTGCAGGGCCACGGCGGCAAATTCCGGCGTGCCGGCGAAGACGACTTTCATTAGAAGCGACGGCCCTGGGCGCGCAGCTGGGCTTCGCGCTGCATGCCGCGCTCTTCCTTCTGCAGCTTGGTCTTGATGCGGTTGCGCTTCAGCGGCGACAGGTACTCGACGAACACCTTGCCTTGCAGGTGGTCCATCTCGTGCTGGATGCACACGGCCAGCAGGCCGTCGGCGTCCACTTCAAACGGCTGGCCCTTGACGTCGAAGGCACGGACTTTGACTTTCGATGGACGCTCGACACCGTCGTACACGCCCGGCACCGACAGGCAGCCTTCGTCGTAGACTTGCTTGTCGTCGCTGCTCCACAGGATTTCCGGATTGATGTAGGCGACCAGGCCGCTCTTGTCTTCGGTGATGTCGATCACCACCACTTGCTCGTGCACGTCGACTTGCGAAGCGGCCAGGCCGATGCCCGGTGCCTCGTACATGGTTTCGGCCATGTCGGCCACCAGCTTTTCCAGGCGCTCGTCAAACGCGGTGACCGGAACGGCCACTTTGTGCAGGCGAGGATCGGGGTAACGCAGAATATTTAAAATTGCCATGATAACTAAGTGAAAACTATGTGAGTGCCTTGCTAATACGCCTGTCGCAGCACGGGTTTCCCGAGCGCGGTTTCGCTTGCTAGTTCAGGGTTTTATGGGCAGAATTTGATTCAATTTGGCAAGCTTTCCTGCTTTGCTGCCGTGTGCTTGCGGCGCACTTACTGGATCTATTAATGAAAAATTTTAGCACAGTCGGTACCCGCTACGCATTGGCCGCCCTGTTTGCGGTCGCCTCGGCGGCCTCGGCCGCTCCCCTCAAGTGCGAGTTCCGGGCCGATGCGCCGGACCGTCACGTGGTGGTCAAGGGCGATACGCTGTGGGATATTTCCGGTGTGTTCCTGCAAAAACCGTGGTGCTGGCCCACCGTGTGGGGCATGAACCGCGACGAAATCGCCAATCCGCACTGGATTTATCCGGGCCAGATCATCTGGTTCGACCGCGCCGCCGGCCGCCTGCGGCTGGGCAATCAGCTCGGCGAGGGCGTCAACGACCCAGCAACGCAAAAGCTGGAACCGCGCGTCCGCACCGAAGGCCTGGGCAAGGACGCCGTGCCGTCCATCCCGCCGGGCGTGATCGAGCCGTTCCTGACCCAGCCACTGATCATCGAAGATGACGAGTTGAAAGGCGCGCCGCGCATCGTCGCCACCCAGGAGGGCCGCGTGTTCCTCGGCAAGGGCGACAAGGCCTATGTGCGCGGCGAACTGAAAGACAACACCTCGTTCCAGGTGTTCCGCCCCGGCACGCCGCTGAAAGACCCCATCACCAAGCAAGTCATCGGCTACGAGGCGTTCTACCTCGGCACGCTGAAACTGCAAACCGAGGCCAAGGCCGGCTCCGACGTGCACACCTTCACCGTGGCCACCGCCAACCAGGAAATGGGCAAGGGCGACCAGCTGCGCGCCGTGCCGCCGATGCCGATGCAGAACTATGCGCCGCACCCGCCCGAGCAGGCGGTGGAGGCGCGCATCGTGGCGGTGTACGGCGGCGTCACCCACGCCGGCCAGAACCAGATTGTCAGCATTAATCGCGGAAAGCTTGACGGACTCGATGTCGGCTCTGTTTTACAGCTGTACCATGCAGGAAGAACTGTGAGCGATTCCACGGCCAAGACCAGCTGGTTCGGGCGCGAGCAGCAGGTCAAGCTGCCGGACGAGGAAGTAGGCAGCTTGTTTATCTTCCGCACGTTCAAACACATCTCCTACGGCCTGATCATGCAGGTACGGGCGCCGGTGGAAGTGGGTGACGTTGCCAAGTCGCCGGAGTAAACCGTGCCGTGCAAGCCACGGATTCCACTGTCGAATTGACCAGGCCAGCGCTGGCGGGCTGGCTGCGTCTGCAACAGACCGGCGGTGTCGGCCTGCTGACCGCGCATAAGCTGCTGGAACGCTTTCTCCACCCCCAAGCCATCTTTGACGCCAGCCGCAGCGAGCTGCTGGAAGTGGTCAGCGCGCGCCAGGCGGACGCCTTGCTGGCGCCGCCATCGGGCGCGGCGGCGGCTTGCATCGATGAGTGGCTGGACGCCATGCTGGCCTGGCAGGCGCAGCCCGGCCACCGCCTGCTGCCGTTCGATCATCCCGATTATCCCGACCACCTGCGCCATATCGTGGCCGCGCCCTTGCTGCTGTACCTCAAAGGACGGGCCGAACTGCTGGCGTGCCGTGCGGTAGCGGTGGTCGGCTCACGCAACGCCAGCCGGCAGGGTGTGCTGAACGCCGAGCGCATGGCGCAGACCTTGTCGGATGCGGGCGTGACCGTGGTCTCCGGGCTGGCGTTGGGCATCGATGCGGCAGCCCACCTCGGCGGTTTGAGCGGCCCCGGCGGCACCATCGCCGTGCTGGGCACCGGCATCGACCGCATTTACCCGGCCCGCAACGGCGCACTGGCGCGGCGCATCGCCGAGGAGGGCTGCCTCGTCAGCGAATGTCCGCTGGGCACGCCGCCTTCACGCGATAACTTCCCGCGCCGCAACCGCATCATCAGCGGCTTGTCGCGCGGCGTGCTGGTGGTGGAGGCGGCGTCGCAGTCCGGCTCCCTGATCACCGCGCGGCTGGCGGTAGGACAGGGGCGCGATGTGTACGCCGTCCCCGGCTCGATTCATGCGACACTGTCCAAAGGCTGCCATGAATTGATCCGCGAAGGGGCGCGGCTGGTGGAATCCGGCTACGACGTGTTGCAAGAGTTGCAGATGCAGGCCGACGCCGAAGCCGGCGCGCGCGGGCGCTTCACGCCGGACGACAGCTTCGTCGACCGCATCCTTGACGCGATGGGCGACGATCCGCTGGCGGCCGACCTGCTGGCCCTGCATCTGGGCCAAGCGCCGGGCGAGCTGCAAGGCCAGTTGCTGGCGCTGGAACTGGCCGGTTTGCTTGAACGTTTGCCAGGCGGAATGTTTCAAAGGTTGCGGGTTTGAACAGCACTTGTCTCCGATTCGTTTTAACTGATAGAGTAGAGCCATGTTCGACGTCCTTGTTTATCTCTACGAGACTTATTACCGTCCCGATGCCTGCCCCGAGCCGGCTGCATTGGCCAAGAAGCTGTCGGCCGTCGGTTTTGACGATGTCGAGATCTCCGAGGCCCTGGTGTGGCTGACTGACCTGACGGAAATTGCCGGGGTGGAACATGCGCTGACCGCTGCCTCCACCGGCACCCGTTTCTACGTGGAAGAGGAAACGGACGCACTGGGCGGCGCCGCCATCGGCTTCATCCAGTTTCTGGAATCGGCCAAGGTCCTGACCCCGCTGCAGCGCGAGATCGTGGTTGAACGCGCGCTGGCGCTGGACGAGGCGCCGGTGTCGCTGGGCAAGCTCAAGGTCATCGTGCTGATGCTGCTCTGGAGCCAGGGCAAGGAACCGGACGCGCTGATGTTTGACGACCTGTTCGGCTCGGATGAAGACCAGGCGCCACGCCTGTTGCATTAATTCCGCATAAAAACTTCCCTTTAGGAAATACAACAGGCCATAATTGGCGCTGTGGTGCACTGCGCTTGCAGTCTGCCGAGCAATCAGCTTATTATTGTCGCCTTGATAAGACTGTGACGGAAACATGTAGATTGCGGCGCGATCCATGTATCATGCGCATGCAAATCCTCCAAAGTGTTAAAAACGAGATACTAAAATATGAGCAAAACCCTCATCATCGCCGAAAAACCGTCGGTCGCGAATGACATCGCGAAGACGCTGGGCGGCTTCACCAAGCACGATGAGTACTTTGAATCCGACGAGTACGTGTTGTCCTCCGCCGTCGGTCACCTGCTGGAAATCGCCGTCCCGGAAGAACACGACGTCAAGCGCGGCAAATGGAGCTTCGCGCACCTGCCGATGATCCCGCCGTACTTTGCGCTGAACCCGATCGCCAAGACCGAAGCGCGGCTCAAGGTGCTGAACAAGCTGATCAAGCGTAAAGACGTCACCACCCTGATCAACGCATGCGACGCGGGCCGCGAAGGAGAACTGATCTTCCGCCTGATCGCCCAGAACGCCAAGGCCAAGCAACCGGTCAAGCGCCTGTGGCTGCAATCGATGACGCCGACCGCGATCCGCGACGGCTTCTCGCACCTGCGCACCGACGACGACATGCTGCCGCTGGCCGACGCCGCCCGCTGCCGCTCGGAAGCGGACTGGCTGATCGGCATCAACGGTACCCGCGCCATGACCGCCTTCAACTCGAAAGAGGGCGGCTTCTACCTGACCACCGTGGGCCGCGTGCAAACGCCGACCCTGTCGATCGTGGTTGAGCGCGAAGAAAAGATCAAGAAATTCGTCTCGCGCGACTTCTGGGAAGTGCGCGCCGAATTCGTCTGCGCCGCCGGCGTGTACGAAGGCCGCTGGCTGGACACCAAGTTCAAGAAGGACGAGACCGATCCTGAGAAGCGCGCCGAGCGCCTGTGGAGCAAGGCTGCGGCCGACTCCATCGCGCTGGCCGTGCGCGGCAAGCAAGCCACCGTCACCGAAGAAGCCAAGCCGACCACCTCGATGTCGCCGGGCCTGTTCGACCTGACCAGCCTGCAGCGCGAAGCCAACTCGCGCTTCGGCTTCTCGGCCAAGAACACCCTGGGCCTGGCGCAAGCGCTGTACGAAAAACACAAAGTGCTGACCTACCCGCGTACCGATTCGCGCCACCTGCCGGAAGATTACCTGGCGACCGTGCAGCAGACGCTGGAAGTGGTGAAAGAGAATAACAACTACCACCAGTTCGCCAAGCAGATCCTGGACAAGGGCTGGGTCAAGCCGAACAAGCGCATCTTCGACAACACCAAGATCTCGGACCACTTTGCGATCATCCCAACCACGATCGCGCCAAAGAACCTGTCCGAGCCGGAGCAGAAACTGTACGACCTGGTGACGCGCCGCTTCCTGGCTGTGTTCTTCCCGGTTGCCGAGTTCCAGGTCACCACCCGCTTTACCGAAGTGTCGGGCCACACCTTCAAGACCGAAGGCAAAGTCATGACCAATCCGGGCTGGCTGGCGATCTACGGCAAGGAAGCCGACGGCGACGACAAAGAGAAGGAAGGCAACAACAAGAGCCTGGTGCCGGTTGCCAAGGGCGAGAAAGTGTTGACCGATAAAGTCGACGCCAACGGCCTGGTCACCAAGCCGCCTGCGCGCTACACCGAGGCGACGCTGCTGTCGGCAATGGAAGGCGCGGGCAAGCTGGTGGAAGACGACGAATTGCGCGATGCAATGGCCGGCAAAGGCCTGGGCACGCCAGCCACGCGCGCCGCCACCATCGAGGGTTTGATCTCCGAGAAGTATCTGCTGCGCGAAGGCCGCGAACTGATGCCGACCGCCAAAGCGTTCCAGCTGATGACGCTGCTGCGTGGCCTGGGCGTGAACGAACTGACCGCACCTGAGCTGACCGGCGAGTGGGAATACAAGCTGTCGCAAATGGAGAAAGGCAAAATCTCGCGTGACGAATTCATGCGCGAGATTGCGCAGATGACGCAAGTGATCGTCAAGCGCGCCAAGGAATACAACAACGATACGATTCCGGGTGACTACCACACCATGCACACGCCGTGCCCGAACTGCGGCAGCGTGGTGAAGGAAAACTATCGCCGCTTCGCCTGCACCAAGTGCGAATTCTCGATGAGCAAAACGCCGGGCGGCCGCCAGTTTGAAATCGAGGAAGTGGAACAGCTGCTGAAAGACCGCACCATCGGTCCGCTGCAAGGCTTCCGCTCCAAGATGGGCCGTCCGTTCGCCGCCATCCTGCGTATCGTGCGTGATGAAGAGATCAAGAACTTCAAGCTCGAGTTCGATTTCGGCCAGAACGACGATTCGGAAGATTCGGAACCGGTCGACTTCAGCGAGCAGACCCCGTTGGGTCCGTGCCCGAAATGCAACGGCGGCGTGTACGAGATGGGCCTGGCGTATGTGTGCGAACACAGCGTGGCGAAACCGAAGACCTGCGATTTCCGCAGCGGCCGCATCATCCTGCAACAGGAAATCCTGCCGGAGCAAATGGCCAAGCTGCTCAACGACGGCAAGACTGATCTGCTGCCGGGCTTCGTCTCGCAGCGCACGCGCCGTCCGTTCAAGGCCTTCCTGGTGAAGGGCAAGGACGGCAAGATCAGCTTCGAGTTCGAGGAGCGCAAGGCGAAAACGCCGGCAAAAGGCAAGGCAGCCGCAGCCGCTGCTGACGACGGCGCCGAGGAAAAAGCCCCGGTGAAAAAAGCCGCAGCGGTGAAAAAGCCGGCGGCGAAAAAAGCCGCAGCCAAGAAGCCAGCGGCCAAGAAAGCAGCGCCTAAAAAAGCTGCTGCCACCGCAGAGTAAAACAACGGGACCTTCGGGTCCCGTTTCTTATTGCGCCGCGCTTTTTTTCCAGCGCCGTGAGATAGGCACTCGCCGCCATCGCGCGCGCCGCCTTCTCCTGCATGTGCTTGACCTCGTATTCGTGGATATTGTTGATGACCTGCTGCGCGGCTTCGTAGCGGTCGATCACATCATCGTCATGGAAAAGTAGCTGGCCGTCTTCCACGCTGATGACATCGCGATTCTCCTCAACGACAGTGAACATCTCGCGCACCGCAGTGATCCAGCGATCGCGATTGGCATAGAACTCCGCCTGTCCCGCGAGCGTGCTGTTGAGCGAAGCGATGAAACCCCGCTCATACTCATACGCCTTCTCTACCGGCAGCGACGCGATCGCCGCCGTAAGCTGTTGCATGGCCGCCGTAACGAACTTGGCAAAGATCTGTTGATGTGCCTGATGCAGCTCGGTGAGCCGGCCGACCGTATCGAGCGCTTGCTGCGTACCTTCTTTGGTGGCGACACTCTCCAGCGTGAACAGCCGTTCCAACTGCAACGCCGCCTGCGCCTGCTCATAAGCCAACGCCGCCTGCTGCGCCATCCCTCCGACTTGCTGCGCCAGTTGAATCAATTGGAGTTCAGTAGGGTGCATGCGCCGATCCAGATAGATAAAAATATTGCAAATATTATCATTAAATTCAGCATGTAATTCGACAGTTCGCCAGAGTGCTTGCCCTTGCTGTCATTATCTGGCATGTTGATGTTTTTAAAACGTCAATATGACGTCCACTTTAGGTTGGGCATCCCTATGGATTACTTAACTCCTAGCTGCCCGAAATGTGGCAGCAGTGCACATGTCGTTTCAAAACTAATCTTGATCGGGAAGTTAAGCCCCAAGGGAATTTTTTCGGACTCCGGAGAACGAGCCGGATACCAACGGAAAGATCAACTTGCGATCGATGAGTGCCTTCCTGGAATCATTCGTAAACAACCTTTGGAGCAATTTATAGATGGTTATTTTTGTGATGAGTGCGGTAACGGATTTGTACCCGATGAGTTCCTGCGCAATGAGAATTAAAACTTGCGCAAGCGTTTTGATGCACTTGCCCAACCCTTCAATCAACTCGGACGTGCTAAAGCGCGCCGGTTATCGCGCACGTTGGTAGCCTTAGCACATGCGCATACTCGCCTTAGTACTTCCTATTCTTTTTTCTATGTCAGCCACAGCCGGTGATTTCTTTCCTCATGACTACAAGCGATTCCCGTTCAAGGAAGGGGATCTCTTAGTTAGCAAGCGAGGCGACCACAAGTTCGCCGTAAATAAAATTTTGAAGGTCGACCGTTTCGATTTCAAGAAGGGAAGCAGCATCAACATTCAGGGCCAGCAATTTACTGCGACGGATGACGATTTTCTGTTAGTTGTCAGTGCTGCGTACGGCGCAGATGAATTTGCCTCATTTGAGCAAGCCCAAGACGCGGCTTTGTCGGGCAAGTGGACTGTTGAACTCGGCCACATTCCAAACCGGCCTCCTGGTGCTGCTGCTGGCCAAACCGTAGTTGGCCACGCCCCAGTTTTGAATTCTGAACTGGATGGCTACAAAGTATGGCGAAAAGCGTTCGAGAGGGGAGAAGCCGGTGTCTTCTAATGACGGTTTTCCCCAATCATACATTCCTGCCGGCGCCGTAAGGCGCGGCTGAATTTGAACGCTAGGGTTCAGGGATGCCTATGCATCGAAAACCAAGAGCTGGAGTTCAAATGCTAAAGCCACTAACAATTAGCTCCTGCGGACGGCCCGCAGCCGTCACTGATCGAGCACGTTAGCCTCACACCGCACATGGGATACGAAGTTCACATTACGCGAAAAGAAAACTGGTTTGATGACGGACCGGAGATATCTCTAATCGAATGGCTTGATGTTGTAAATGCTGATCCTGAAATGCGCAACGACGGATACGCGGAAACGACTGTTAGCGGTGGCTCAGTCTTGCGAATTGAAGATCCAAGCATGTCCGTTTGGCTCGCGTATCCCGGCCACCAGAAAAATGGGAACATGGCTTGGATGTGGCTCAGTCATGGATGTGTCGTTACAAAGAACCCTGATGAAGAAATAATTGGGAAAATGGCTATCATCGCTCAAAGACTCTCCGCGAAAGTACAAGGGGATGAAGGTGAAGTGTACGGCATTGAGGGTCAACTGTTATCTGAAGCAACGACCAGGCCCGCTCCGCCACCTAAGCCGTGGTGGCGGTTTTGGTAGCGACGACTAGCCCCGCAGTCAACAGGCCTAACTATGCCCGCTGATATGGCCCCATCTCCACTTGTTGTTCGCGATTACGCCAACCGCGTGCTCAAGGTTAACCATGCTGGCGAAAACGGCGCTGTAAACATTTATCGAGGCCAGATATTCGCTGCGCATCTGACAGCTCCGGGCGGCTTGTTCTTGGGGTTTGTCACGGGGCTGTTCGGTCGCCGCGCGATTGCGGCAACTACGGTAGCGGTCGAGCGCGTTGTGCTGCAGCATTTGGAGAAACAACTCTTATCGTTACGGGATACTGACACTGCCGCCTATGCGGCAGTTTTGTCCATCGTTGAAGAGGAGCGACTGCATCATGATCAATCTGCCGCGCACCTCAAAGTCGGCCAGTTTTGGCCTCGCGTCTTAACGCCAGTCGTGGCTGGATCTACGGAGGTCGTCATATGGCTTGGGATGCGGCTGTAATGCATACTCTCCGTTCCAGCGGCCCCGTGCCGGCAGCGCTGAACCTTTACGTTGGAGCTCATGAACATGAAGCATTTCCTGCTGTCGCTGCTCCTTTTCCCCATGTTAGCCTGGTGCGCTCCGCCGATGAAGACCGACTCCGATAGCAATCCTCTTCTCGATCAGTACAGTGAAGAGGGATTTGTAGACTGCGTACTGCGCATTGTTGATCGGTCGGAATCGCCTGAACACTATCGGCTTCGGTTGCGGGCCAATTACGGTGGTCAAGTTGTCGGGATGGACGTGGTCGTGGTCAAGCATATCCAAGGCGGCTTCGATGCGGAGATGAATCTCAACAAGGAGCATGTGTACAGGCGCGGAGTGGCCTTTATCCGAACCGGCCCCGAGAGCGACAGGCTCATCAGCGCGTTGGCAAAGCTGTATGGGCACGAAAAGCCCATGCGTCAAATGATTTCCGAGGAGACGTTCACGGCAATCGCACTGCATCAAGGGGCAATCGACATGGAGCGGGAGCCGGTGAAGATCAAGATTTTCGGGCGCGATGGTGAATCGTTCGACGAGGACGCATATTACGAGTCGTTCTTCAATCTCGACTTGAGGGCTGGTTTCGTTTTCTGGAACGAGAAAGATCAGGGCTATCGAGAGCCTCTCATCAGGGGGCTCACACAATGAGCTGGACACCGCTTGATCGGCAAATGTACAAGTTTTCCGCGACGAGTTCTGCGCTTATTTTGACCACGGTGCTGGCCACCCCGCACTGCTTGGCGGATTTGACCAGCACTCTTGAGTTAAGACCTTCAGTTTCTTCTGACCATGTTGCCAATGCCATTTGGAGCGACGAAAACACCTTCTTTTTACTTTCGCTATACGATAGACCGGCAAGCTGTCCTGAAACAACGAAAGCAGTGCAGCAAGTGCTACAACTTATGCCTAACAGAAAATTGTCTGATGGAGAGAATAGCTATTCAATAGTGGCCGAACTTCCTCTTTGCCTTTCGCGAAGCGCTGAAGGTGCGGTGTCGCTGTGCGAATATGGGGAGCTGCTTCTCGAGTATCACGAGGCGAGAAGAGAGTATCTAGGCGAGTATTCCTTCCAACTAAGTGATGGCAGCGAGCGCTCCGGTTCGTTCCGTGCTATTTACTGCCCCTCAGGTAGCTGAGGGGCGATGTTCTTATTAACCGCCGAGAAGCGCTCGTGAACGTATGGAATTCATCTTTGAGTTAGTGCTCGAGTTCCTCATCCAGCTAGTCGGCGAGGTACTATTCGAGCTTGGTCTGCGCTCTATGGCGGAGCCATTTCGTAGGCGCCCGAATCCTTGGCTCGCTGCATTTGGCTACGCTATCTTTGGCGCTATTCTCGGTGGCTTAAGCCTTTGGCTATTCCCTCATCATATGGTGGCCAACTTCACGTGGCGGTACTTTAATCTCGTCTTCACTCCTGTGGCCGTCGGGCTGTGTATGTCATGGCTGGGCTCATGGCGTTCCCGTCGAGGTCAGCAAGTACTACGAATTGACCGCTTCTCGTTTGGCTTCCTCTTTGCTATCTGCTTTGCCCTGGTGCGATTCTTTTGGGCGAGCTGAATCACGGCTGGTGCTGCGTCTTTAGAAGAAACAGGTTGGCATGATCGGCCTCAACACCCTTGTTATCGAAGAGGGTATATGTTGGTGACCGTTGCGAGCCAACTCAATAAAGGTACCATTTCATGGTACTATTTTTCCTGATGAAGCGTAAGTGTCAGCGCACCCTCGAGGCCATCTGTTCCCACCCGGTCAGTGCCAATGTGCCTTGGCGCGATATCGAAGCGCTCTTTGTTGAGCTTGGTGCGGATGTTAGTGAGCGGGAGGGGAGTCGCGTGGCGATTGTTCTATTTGGTGAGGTGCGAGTGTTTCACCGCCCGCATCCTTCGCCCAATACCGATAAAGGTGTGGTGGCAAGTATTCGCAGATGGATGGAGCAACACGGAGTGAAGCCATGAGCGTTATGACCTTGGATGATTTCCAGGCCAAGATTGAGTATGACCCGGAGCTGGATCTTTTCCGGGGAGAGATTCTTGGACTGAACGGTGGGGCCGATTTCTTTGGTAAGAATCCCCGACAGCTACGTGTGGAATTCAAGAAGTCGCTTGAAATCTTCCTGGCTGTTTGCCGCGAGCAGGGTATCGAACCTCGACGTCAGTTTTCAGGAAAATTCAATCTCCGAATTTCTCCTGAACTCCACGAAAAGCTGGCTATTGCAGCGCAGGTCGAAGGAAAGAGCATTAATACGATTGCGCAGGAGGCACTTCAAAAGAGAGTCGCCTCGTAGCTTCGGCGACTAACGCTTCGAGCGATGAGAGAATTCTATGGACATCATCAATAATCCACCGAAACTTGGAAAGCATGAGGCGCTTGATGAGCAGTTCGGCCGGTGGTGGCGCTTTTTGAACGATTTGGGTGTGGCTGTTTTTCTTCTGTTTCTGTCGTGTTTAGGCGCAGGCGAGAATAAGCATCTTTGCGCTGTCTTATCCGGGGCACTACTGGGGTGGAGGTATGCAGTTGGACGAGTCATGTTTCCCTCATTTATAACTCACCTCCGTAATGAAGGCAGTACGATACGTGTAGTCCGGTTGGGCAAGGAGCGCGCTGAAGACGAAGGTGTTCGCATCGGTACAGTGCGCCGTCCGCCGCGCGGCGTGCCCAAGGTGAAGTTCGCTTCTGAGAACTGGTATGACGTAGCATGGCGTGAGCTAAGGCTGATGACTTGCTGTTTAGCCGGCGACATTTTTGTCTCCTGAATTTGCACTGCGCCATTCGCGATATTTGCGCATGGCCGCTGCAAGCTTAGGTTTTGGAATGTCGACGCTGTCCAGCGATTTGACGAAAATTTGCCAGTCCTCTGTGCGGGGGACGAGCATTGCGTCTTCCGCAGATGTTCCTTGTTTGGTGGCCGGCATGGCGACCTCTCTGGAATCTGGTTGTGCAACTATATTCCGATTTCAGAAAGTGCTACTTTAAATCGTCGGTGTAGAAGTAGATGGTGCCTTTGATGGCGTCGCAGCGGGAGTGGAGGGCGGTGGCTAGCTCGGCTGGACTGGGTTCGCGCAGGTCTTGTTTGATGACGCTGATGCTGTCGGTCGCCGCGCCCGGTGTGGCGCGATAGGACAGGATGTGGTCGTAATCGGGACGGCTGTCGATTTGCTTCACCAGGTAGCGCTGCTTGCCGCTGCCGATTTGCAGGTAGGTCGATGTGCTGCTGGCGCGCTGCTCAGGTGACAGCTTGCGGAACAGGAGTACTTTGTCGACCACGATGGTGGAGGCCGCGTACTGTGTTTTGCCGCCTTGCTCAAAATGGCCAGAAACCAGATCGGCCTTGAAGTGCTTGAGCGGCGAGGGGGCTTGTGGCATCAGGCGCGAGAGCTCGAATTTCTCCGGCGCGATGGTCCACAAAGCGGTCTTGCCTTCGAGGCGCTTGCGCAATGCGGCATCGGTGGCCGCATCGGCCACGTGTACCTGCAGGATCACCTGATAATCATGCGGCGCATGGAACATCGGCAGGTGCGATGCGTACAGGCCGTCCTTGCCGCCGAATAGCGCCATGCCGTGCTCGCCATAGGTGACGTCGGCAGCGAAGGCGCCGCCGCTCAGCAGCAGTATGAACAGTGCGGCGATCTTCATGCTTTCACCAGCAGCTTGCCGCGATGGTCGCCGGTGAACAGCGAGTTCAGCGCCGATGGCAGTTGCTCGAAACCGTCGATCACGGTTTCTTCAAACACGATTTCGCCGGCCTTTACCCACGGTGCGACGATGCGGATCATTTCGTCCATGCGGTGCAGGTAGTCGCGCGCCAACATGCCTTGGATGGTGGCGCGCTGGTACAGCATGTGGTGCAGCAGGCGCGGGCCGAGTTCCGGCGTTTCCAATCCGCCGCTGTACTGGCTGATCTGGCCGCAAATCACGATACGTGCGCGGCGATTGATCAGCGGGATGACGGCGTCGGTCACCATGCCGCCGACGTTGTCGAAGTAGACGTCGACGCCGCCGGTCAGGCGTTTGATTTCCGCGCCGAGCGCATCGGCATTGGAAAACGCTTTGTAGTCGATAGCCCAGTCTGCGCCCAGCGTGTCGCGCACCCAGTCGCACTTGGCCGCGCCGCCGGCGATGCCCAGCACGCGCGCGCCGTGGCGCTTGGCGAACTGCACCACCAGCGATCCGACCGCGCCGGCCGCGCCGGACACGACCACCACTTCGCCTGCATGTGGTTTGCCCGATTCGGTCAGGCCGAACCACGCGGTGCGGCCCGGCATGCCGAGCACGCCGAGGGCGGTGGTCACAGGCGCCAGTTCCGGATCGATGCGCTTCAGGGCGCTGGCGTGCACGCGCGCGTGGGTCTGCCAGCCGGTGTAGCTCTGCACCCAGTCGCCTTCGACAAAGCCTGGCGCGTTGGAGGCCAGCACCTGCGCCACCACGGCGCCTTGCTGCACGGTGTTCAACGGATGCGGATCGGCATCGTAGGTCGGCTTGCTCGACTGGCCGATGCGCATGTAGGGATCGACGCTGAAGTAGCGCGATGCAATCAGCACTTCGCCGTCGGCCAGCGTGGTGTCCAGCGCTTGCTCGATGAGTTCGTAGTGGTCGGTGGTGATCTGGCCCGTCGGCTGGCGGCGGTAGATCCATTGTTTGGTCGTAATCATAGGCCTGAATGGTAAGATGATGATCGTATCCAGTAAAGCAACTTAAATTCACTTTTTGTTTCCCATCAGGAAACCATGAATCTCAGCGATTTACGCATCTTTGTCAGCGCCGCGCGCCGTCCTTCGCTGGGCGCGGCGGCGCAGGAGATGCATTTGACGCCATCGGCCGTCTCGAAAGCCCTCAAGCGGCTGGAGGATGAGCTGGGCAAGCCGCTGTTCGACCGCAGCGCCAAACAGCTGGTGCTGAATGACAGCGGCCAATTGCTGCTGAGTCGCGCGCAGACCTTGCTGGCGCTGGCCGACCAGGCCAAGGCTGACCTGATGGGCGAGCAAGCCGCGATCGACAGCCGCATCGGCGGGCCGGCGATTTTGTTGTGGCGGCACGGTGGCACGTTATCGCATGCGCTGCAAGCGTATCCCGATGCCAGCCTGCGCATGCAGGCCATGTTTGAAGACGAAGCACTGGCGGCGCTGGCGCGTGGCGATATCAACGCCGCCATCGTCACCAGCGATGTGATCGAAGGGCGTGGCGAGCATTGGTCGGAGGAGTGGGAAGTCACGCCGCTGGGCAGCATCACGCTGCACCTGATGGCGGGCAGGCAGCACCCGCTGGTGAAGGCGCGCAAGCTGAAGGCGAAGACGGTGGAAGTCCTGACGCACGACTTCGCCTGCCCGTCGCGCTCGTTGTTCTGCGGCGTGCAGCGTGGCGCCCATTCCGACGGCTGGCGCGACGACCAGCTGCCGCGCAAGATCCGCTACTGGACCGACGACCTGCAACTGCTGCTGACGCTGGTGAAAGCCGGCCAGGCGCTGGCCTACCTGCCGGACTTCGCGCTGGCCGATAGCGAACTGCGCCGCATCGAAGTGGTCGACTGTGCCTTCGAATGCGTGGAGCACGTGGCGCTGGTGTGGAACCGTGCCCAAGCCAGCGCCTGGCAGCGAGAACTCGCCGCCGCACTCGGCCCAGTTTAGTGCTATATTGAACTTATCATGACCGTCTCGCTCAACACTGTTACCTCCAATGCGGCTTATCAGCCGTATGTGCCGACCGTCGCCCCGGCGTCGTCGGCTGCGGCGTTGTCGTCGCAGGCGGTGAGCTTGTCGGCGCAGTCGGCGGTGGTGGCGTCGCTCGGTGGTTCTACCGGCGCCACGGTGTACACCCCTAGCGGTCTGCTCACCACCTTGCAGCAGGCCGGTGCGGTCGAGGAGCCGGTCAGCGTGCCTGACGAGGGCAGCAATGTTGATACTTCCACCACGGCGCAGCAGGCGCTGAATCAGGGCATCGTCTCGACGTTGGCGTCCAGCGCTTCCGGGGCTGGCGTTTATACCGGCGCCGGTACGGTCGGCGGACTGTCCGAGCAAGCCTCCGCCAACTGGGCGGAACTGCTGAAAAGCAATCCCAATCTTGCCAGTACGGTCATTTCCAGCTCCTTTAACTCGGGCCTGGTCAGCTCGCTTGTGGTTACTGCGTAGAGCAATAAAGTCTTTTCCGTGATAAGCTATTGATTCTTTAGGGCAACTTAATTTCTTCTGCCTGAATCGCAGTTTCAATAGTAGCAACGCTTCGTCCCCAACATCGCCTTCGCGGGCGCACTCATCATGAAAAATTTGAAAATTGGCACGCGCCTGGCGGCGGGCTTTGGCTTGGTATTGGCGTTAATGATTTTGATGACGGTCATCGGCATCCGTCACATGGGCACGGTGGCCGCGGCCACGCGCGACATGATGCAGCAGCCGCTGGCCAAGGAACGCATGATTTCGGACTGGTATCGTTTGATTCACACCAGCGTGCGCCGCACTTCGGCCATTTCCAAGAGCTCGGATCCGTCGCTCGGCCCGTACTTTGCCGAAGAAACCGCCTCGTCCACGGCCGAGGTCAACGGCTTGCAGAAGAAGGTCGAGCCGCTGCTGGAAAGCGATGAGGAAAAAGCCATCTTCAGCGGCATGATGGACAACCGCAAGCGCTACCTCGCCGCGCGCGACGCCATTGTCGCGCTGAAAAAAGAAGGCAAGCTGGAAGAGGCTGCCGAAGTGCTGGATCAACGCTTCACGCCGGCCGGCAAGGCTTATCTCGGCTCGCTGAGCGGCCTGCTCGATTTGCAGCGCAAGAGCATCGATGCCAACGCGGCCCGCATTGAAGAGCTGTATGAAAGCAGCCGCACCTTTATGATCGTGTTCGGTCTGGTGGTGCTGGCGTTGGGCGGCGTGTGCGCATGGCGTTTGACGCGCGGCATCACGGTGCCGCTGAGCCAGGCGGTGGAGATTGCCGTCGCCGTGGCGCAAAAGGATTTGACCTCGCATATCGAAGTCACCAGCCAGGATGAAACCGGCCGCTTGCTGCAAGCCTTGCAGCAAATGAATGATGGCTTGATCAGCATCGTGACCGAAGTGCGTAACGGCACGGAGAGCATTTCGACCGCATCGAGCCAGATCGCCGCCGGCAACCTGGATTTGTCGGGCCGTACAGAAGAACAGGCGTCCAGCCTGGAAGAAACCGCGTCTTCGATGGAAGAGCTGACCCAGACCGTGAAGCAGAATGCCGACAACGCGCGCCAGGCCAATCAGCTGGCGGTGAAAGCGTCGGAAGTGGCGCAGCGCGGCGGCGGCGTGGTGTCGGAAGTGGTGACGACGATGGATGCTATCACCGGTTCCTCGCGCAAGATCGCCGATATCATCAGTGTGATTGACGGCATTGCGTTCCAGACCAATATCCTGGCGCTGAATGCGGCGGTGGAAGCAGCGCGTGCCGGCGAGCAGGGCCGTGGTTTTGCGGTGGTGGCGTCGGAAGTGCGCAATTTGGCGCAGCGCTCGGCAGCGGCGGCCAAGGAGATCAAGACGCTGATTGATGATTCGCTGGAGAAGGTCAACGCCGGCAGCGCGCTGGTCACGCAGGCCGGCAGCACCATGAGCGATGTGGTGGACAGCATCCAGCGTGTCACCGATATCATGGGCGAAATTACTTCGGCTTCGCTGGAGCAGAGCAGCGGTATCGAGCAGGTCAATCAGGCGATCGGGCAGATGGATCAGGTCACGCAGCAGAATGCGGCGCTGGTGGAAGAGGCTGCGGCTGCTGCGGGCTCGCTGCACGATCAGGCTGATGCGCTGACCGCCATCGTGTCGGTATTCAAGCTGCACGAGGCACCTGCCACCCACCTGCGCCTGCGCTAACCACCGTCATTCCGCCCACTGGGCGAAATGACCTCCGGCGGAGGCCGGAGCCCATAGAAAGCATGCGTTACCTTGTTGCATGCTGTGTATGGGTTCCGGCCTCCGCCGGAATGACGGGGTTTATTGGGTTTGTAACTCGACGTTAATCATGTTGTCGTCCGGCTTGCGGTCGATCAGTTTGTTATCCGGATCAATCCCCGCCTTGGCCGGACGGCCATTCACCACCACCGTGTAGCGGTTCTCTTTCTGCGCGACCAGCATGCGCTCGCGGAACAGGCTGCTGCCATCCTTGTCGTCGACGCCGACATCGATCCAGTCGCGCAGCGGCACGTCTTTCTCTTCGCCTTGCTCACCGGCGCGCACCTTGGCTGCGCTGACCGCGAAGCTCACCTCATACCGTCCATCGCTCAGCTTGCGCGCCGTCGCCGAGACCGCGTGGTTCTCGTACAGCACGATATTGTTGAACAGGTCGTCGATCAAATATGCCTGGTCGGCTGGCGTGATTTTGCGCAGCGCATCCACCAGCACCGTCACGCTCGGATACGGCCCGGACTGGCGGCCATACTGGTTCAGCACATCCTTCAGCGCGGCGTTGACCTTGGCCTCGCCCAGCATGTCCTGTAGTTGGTACATGGCCAGGCTGCCTTTGCGGTACTGGATGTAGTTCTGATTTTCATTCTCCGCCAGCGGCAGTTCCTTCTTGCGCTCGAGCGCGCGGCCGATCAGATACTGGTCGAGGTCGTAGTGCAGGAAGCGGCGCATCTTGGCCGCGCCGAAATTCTTCTTCATCACCATCAGCGCTGAATACTCGGCCAGCGTTTCGCTCAGCACGGTGCCGCCGCGCGTGTTGCCGCTCACCAGCTGGTGGCCCCACCACTGGTGTGCCACTTCGTGCGCGGTGACGTAGAACGGATAGTCGATATCCTTCGGATTCTTGTCGTTGACCTTGGCGATGAAGCCCACCGATTCCGAGTACGGAATGGTGTTCGGATACGACTGCGCAAACTGCGCATAGCGCGGGAATTCGACGATGCGCACCAGCTTGTGCTGGTACGGCCCGAAGTTTTTGGTGTAGTAGTCCAGCGACTCCTTGATGCCCTTGTCCATACGCTCGAGGTTGTACTCGTGCCCCGGATGGTAGTACAGCTCGATGCCCACGTCCTGCCACCAGTCGCGCTTGACGAGGTAGCGCGCCGACTGGAAGGCGTACATGTTCAGCATCGGCTGGTCGACCTTGTAGTGGAAATAGCGGCGGCCCTTGCTGGTCCAGTCCTTGACCAGCATGCCTGGCGCGATGGCGGTCTGGTCGGCGCTGGTGCCGACGGTGGCGTCGAAGCTGACCCAGTCGGCGTCGTTGCCGGCGAAGTTGTTGGCCAGGCCGGCCGGATCGTCGCGCGGCAGCATGCGTTCGCGCGCCGCCAGCTTGTGTTTCTTGCGGTCGCTGGCGTCGTTCAGTTCCCAGTCCTGCTGGTAGCCGATGTGCGGCATGATGCCGTTGTTGAAGAAGGTGCCGTTGCCGATCACCGGCGTGTCGCGCCCCAGGCCCAAAATGCCCAGCGGCGAGTAGCTGATGTCAAACTCCATCGCCAGCTGTTCGCCAGGCGCCAGCGGCTTGACCAGCTTGTAGCTGTAGAAGCCCAGCTCTCCATCCTGCAGGCCGTTGCGCACTTCCTGGCTGAAGCGCACGCGGTACTGCGCCACGCCATTGTCCTGTGAGACGATGATGTCGCTGACCGGCTGCGTGCTCTTGTTCACCAAGGTGTAGCGACCCTTGACGATCAGCATGCGCTTGTCCGGCCAGATGTCCACGTTGAGCTTGACGTCGGTGATGCGCGGCTGCGGCAGTACGGCGTACTGCTTGTACTTGCGCTCGTAGTCGGCTTTTTCGGCTTCCTTGTGGTAGGCCGATTTGAAGCAGTCGGCCACGTACTGGTTGTAGAACAGCACGCCGCCGGCGCTGGCGAAGATCAGCACGCCCACGGCGATGGTGGTCAGCACCGGCACGGTCAGCGCGTGGCGCGCCAGCTGCAGGCGCTGGCGCCAGCCGTCGTTGGTGCCGCGCGCCCAGAACAGCAGCGACAGCACGATCAGCAGCAGCGCCGCGCCGCCCCAGTAGGCTTCGTACCAGCGCTCGCGCACCAGGAAGTGGCCGTAGCCGTTCATGGCCGAGTAGGTGATGCCGGGCATGTTGCCGTAGATGAGCATCGGATTGTCCAGCCCGATGCTGCCCGCCGTGATGCTGATGATGAAGTAGACGATCATCGCGAAGTAGGCGATGTAGCGCTGGTTGATGATCACTTGCAGCGCAATCGCCAGCACCGCCGTCAGTGCGTAGCCCGGCATCTGCACCAGGAACAGGTGGTACAGGTACAGGCCTGGCTCCAGCAGGAAGTAGCCCTGGAAGATTTGCACCGCCATACCGGTCAGCATGATGATCAGCATCAGCAGCGCCTGCAGGCCGATCAGCGCGAACAGCTTGGCCAGCAGCGGCAGCCAGCTTGGCACCGGCAATGCATCCAGCATCTGGCCCATGTGCGCTTCGCGTTCGCGCCAGATCAGTTCGCCCGCGTAGAAAGTGGTGATCACCATCATGAACAGCGCGAAGGTGCTGCTGACCACTTCCAGCACCTGGTAGGTGACCGGGTAGGTGTTGGTGCCCCACAGTGATCCCATGTCCAGCGAGGATGCGCACATCATCAGCACGCCGGCCAGCACGATCACCAGGAAGTAGATGTTCTTGGTGGTTTCGCGCAGGTTGAGCCAGCTGGAACGCAGCAGCAGCCAGCCGAGGCTGCGGGCCTGGAAGTCCGGCTTCTCTTGCGTGTTGGTGGAGGTGTGCGACAGGTGCTGTGGAATCTCACCTTCGCCGGTGCTGGTGCGCTTGCCATTGCCGCTGTCGCTGTTGGCGATGAAGTGGAAACGCCAGTAGCCGACCAGCAGGCCGGCCAGCGCGGCCGAGGCCCAGATCACGCGGTTCAGCAGGTACACGCCTTCCGGCACGAACAGGCGGGTGTTGCGCTCGATGATGGGCCAGTATTCGGTCAGGCGGATCACGGCGGTGGTGCCGAACGGATCGATCAGGGCGGCGAAGGTTTTGTAGTCGAGGTCGCGCGCCAGGCCGGGCGCCACCATGTAGCCGATCAGCATCACCACGCTGGAAATGTAGACCGGCAGCATGCGCCGCGTCAGCGCCGCCAGGATGAAGAACACCGCGCCGAAGATGAAGATGTTGGGCAGGATGACGATCAGGTAGGGGATCACATAAGCGATCGCATCCGCATGCGCCAGCCGTTCGGGATCGATGCCGGGGATGAAGCTGCCCAGCCAGGCGCCGAGCAGGATGCTGGTGAAGATCACCGCCAGCGTCATGTAGGCGCCGAGGAAGCGGCCGAACATGTACTCGTGTTTTTTGATCGGCGCACTGAAGAAGAAGTGCTGCATGTCGTACTCGAAGTCCTGCTGCACCGAGCGCCCCATCATGGCGGCGATGACGATCACGCCGATCGAGCCGAGGAAGCTGGTGGTGAACATGAGCGAGCGCGGCGAGTCGATCAGCTGGCTGCCGAAGGTGACCGAGGCGCCTTTGAAGAAGCCGCCGGCGGCGGCCATCCACAACATGGTCAGCGCCAGGAAGCCGAAGAAGTACACCCAGGTGGACAGCAGCTTGAGGCGCTGGCGCGCTTCAAAGAAGGCGATGGCAAACATGATCTGCCCTTAATCGCAGCTGTTCGCGGCGCGATGGCGGCCGGCGATGGTGGCGAAGTAGACGTCTTCCAGGTCGCCGATGGCTTCCTCGAAGCCGTCGCCGGGATCGGTGTCGCTGTAGACGTGGATCAGGGTGCGGCCCGACAGCAGGCGCGACGAGATCACCGGATGGCGCAGCTGGAACGAGGGCAGGTCGGCCTTGTTGATGAAGCGGGCCCAGATCTTGTCGCTGACGTCGTGGATCAGCTCCTGGGTCGGCCCGCACAGCAGCAGGTGGCCCTTGTTGATGATGGCCATGTTGGCACACAGGTCGGCCACGTCGGACACGATGTGGGTGGACAGGATCACGGTCTTGTCTTCGCCGATATCGGACAGCAGGTTGTGGAAGCGCACGCGCTCTTGCGGGTCGAGGCCGGCGGTCGGCTCGTCGACGATGATCAGTTTCGGATCGCCCAGCAGCGCCTGGGCAATGCCGAAGCGCTGGCGCATGCCGCCCGAGAAGCCGCCCAGGCGCTGATGGCGCACCTCGAACAGATTGGTTTGCTGGAGCAGGCCATCGACGACTTCGCGGCGGCGGTTGCGGTTGCTCAGGCCCTTCAGCACGGCGAAGTGGTCGAGCAGTTCGTAAGCGGTCACTTTCGGGTAGACGCCGAAATCCTGCGGCAGGTAGCCGAGCAGGCGGCGGATTTCATCCTTTTCATCCAGCACGTCCATGTCGCCGAAGAACACCGAGCCGGAGTCGCATTCTTGCAAAGTTGCCAACGTGCGCATCAGCGTCGACTTGCCGGCGCCGTTGGGGCCGAGCAAGCCGAACATCCCGGTCGGGATGGTGAGCGAAATATTGTCCAACGCAACGACACCGTTGCTGTAGGTCTTGGACAAGTTGCTGATGCTTAATTCCATGCTAACTCCAGATTCTGCGCGACAAACCACTTTTCACATGATGGCATTGTATTGAATTTGATCCATAGTCGGGGCGCCATTGCGATGTACAGCAAATTGACGCGCCAGAGTGCAGAATTGGCGGAACAGGCCGTTCGGACTCATGCATGGTTGAATAGACAACTTATTCAATTCCTGAACAAAACCTGCTCGCGGTTGAACCACCAGCGGCACAGGGCCAGCAGCAGCCCGGCGGTCAGGGTAGTTGACAGTAATATCACGGAGAACATGCGATAGTCCATCGTCCCTTTGACCAACTCCTTCATCGCCAGCGAGACATTGGTCAGCGGCACCATCGCCCATTTCCAGTTCAGCTCCACGCCGGGCAGCAGCGCCGCCAGCGTTGGCAGGATGGTGACGATGATCAGCGGCGAGATCAGCCCTGCCGCCTCCTTGTAGCTCTTGGCGTAGACCGAAATCGACAGCAGGATGGCGGCGAAAATGGCGGCGGTCGGCACCAGCATCAGCGCCACCATGATCAGGTCCAGCACGCCGATGGCGCGCACCATCAGTACCAGATCGCCGCCGATCTGCGGGCCGAAGAAATGCAGCAGCACGCCCATGCTGCCTATCATCAGCAGCGCCGAGGTCAGGCCAATGGTGAACAGCATCAGGAACTTGGCCAACACGATGGCGGTGCGCGAGACCGGCGCCAGCAGCAGGGTTTCCAGCGTGCCGCGCTCCTTCTCGCCTGCGCCGGTATCGATCGCCGGATACATGGCCGCCATCAGGCACACCATCAGCAGCACATAGGGCAGCATGCCGCCGATCACCGCGCCCATCTGCTCGCGCTTGTCGGCGGTGGAGTGGTCTTCCAACGTGATCGGATCGAGTGCGAACGCCAGTTGCTGCTTGTTGAGGTTGAAGGCGGACAGGGCGCGCTCGCGCAGCTCGCGGTTCTCGTTGCCGATTACCGCTTGCACGCGCTTGCGGGTGAGGTCGATGGCGGCGGCGCTGTTGTAGTGCAGCTGGATCACGCCTTGCTGCTGGGCGCCAAGCTGGTCGTTGAGGCCGGACGGGATCACCAGCGCGAACTTGATGCGATCGGCGGCGATGGCCGCCTTGATCTCGTCCGGGCTGGCCAGCACGATTTCATGGAAGCCCTTTTCTTTCGCAAAGCGTTCGGCCAGTTGCGGCGCGTGTTGCTGGCCGAAGATGGCGTAGGCCATGTCGGCCGTGCTGGCCTGCTTGAACATGCTGGACGACAGGAAAGCGAAGCCGCCAAAGATCAGCGGCATGGCGAATACGGGAATGAACACGGTGAAGAAAAAGGTGCGGCGGTCGCGCGCCAGTTCCAGCAATTCCTTGAGGTAGATGGTCCACATGGTTCAGGCTTCCTTGTTGATGACGCCGACAAAGGCGTCGTACAAATCGGCGCTGCCGCCGAGGTGGCGCAGCTCATCCATCGTGCCGTGGAAGGCGGTCTTGCCGTGGTTGATGATGCACACGCGGTCGCACAGTTTTTCCACCTCGTGCAGGTGGTGGGTGGAGAAAATCAGCGGCACGCGCAGCGCCTTGTAACTGGCGATAAAGTCGAGCAGGATCTTGGCCGACATCACGTCGAGGCCGGTGGTGGGTTCGTCGAGGATGACGATTTGCGGTTCGTGCACCACGGTGCGGGCGATGGCGCATTTCTGCTTCATGCCGGTAGACAGCTGGTCGGCGCGCTTGTTGCCGAACTCGTGCATTTGCAGCAGGTCGAACAACTCGTCGCAGCGGCGCTTGAGGTAGGCCGGACTCATGCCGTGCAGGCGGCCGAAGTATTCGATGTTTTCGCGTGCGGTGAGGCGGCCGTACAGCCCGGTCGAGCCGGACAGGAAGCCGATGTGCTGGCGCGCGACCAAGGGATTTTCCAGCAGGTCGATGCCGTTGGCGTGGATGCTGCCGGCGTCGGGCTTGAGGGCGGTGGACAGCAGGCGCAGGGTGGTGGTCTTGCCGGCGCCGTTGGGGCCGAGCAGACCCAGGACCTCGCCCGGCGCACAGCGGAAGCTGACGTCGCGCACCGCGTGGAACCAGCCATCGTGATCGCGCGGATCGCGCGCCGTTGCAGTTTTGCCGCCGCGCGCCGGCAGGCGAAAGCGTTTGGCCAGGCTTCTTACCTCGATCATCGCGCTTATCCCAGAGTGGAAAGTTTCAAGAATAGCATGTCAAAAATCTTGCACGCAAGCTACTGGATTCACAAAACTCTTGCTATAGTCGTACAGGGGAGCCTGGTGAAAAATGAATGCACAACTCAAGGAAAAAATACTGGCGGTGATGCAGAGTGGCGTCGACCGCGACGAAGCCACCGGTTTCTTCCGCGTGGCGCTGGGGCTGTACTACCTGTCCGGCCTGATGACCAAGGAAACGCTGGACTTCAAGCAGCTCGACCGCGATTTCAACCGCTTCATCTACCACACCATCGGCAAGGGCCACAGCATCACCAGCATCCTGCAATACATGAGCGGCGAGAAGGTGGTGCGGGTGGTCGAATCCAAGCGCTTCCTGCGCGCGTTTGCCGAGCACTGCACCGAGGTGCCGCTGGAGAACATCCCGTTCCTGCTGGGGCTGAACCTGGGCGTGGCGAAAGACATTTCCAAAATCGACGTGCGTGGCCCGGTGGCCGACTACATCGAACGCCAGCGACAGCTGCGCGAAGCGGCGGATGCCAGTTAAAATATTGCTTTCTGTTTGACGATACGGGTTTGCTCATGGCCGCACATCACCACACTCCGCTGGACCGATTCATTGCCGGCGCCGACAAGGCGCTGCGCGTGGTGAGCGGCGTCGCCTCGGCTTCGCGGCCGACGCCGGCGGCGCATGCGGCCGATGCGGAGATGAGCGAAGCGGAGCGCCGCCATGCGGCCGGGCTGATGCGTGTGAACCATGTCGGCGAAGTGTGCGCGCAAGCGCTGTACAACGCGCAGGCGCGCTTTGCCCGCACTGAAGAAATTCGCGAGCAGTTCGAGCATTCGAGCCGCGAGGAAGAGGACCACCTGGCGTGGACCGCGCAACGGCTGGGCGAGCTGAATTCACACATCAGCGTATTGAATCCGCTGTTCTACGCCGGTGCCTACGCGCTGGGCACGGTGGCTGCGGTGCTGGGCGACGCCCGCAGCCTGGGCTTCGTGGTGGAAACCGAGCGGCAAGTGGAGGCGCACCTGGAAAGCCACCTGGACAAATTGCCGCCGCAAGATGCCAAATCGCGCGCCATCGTCAACCAGATGCGCATCGACGAAATCGAGCACGGCCAGGCCGCCCAGAACCTCGGCGCCGCCACCGTGCCGGCGCCGGTGCAGCAAGTGATGTCGGTGATGGGCAAAGTCATGACCAGCACCGCGTATTACATCTGAGTCCTCATTCGGGGTCAGCTCTGTCATTTGGACACGCAGAGACGATATCTGACAAATATCAATACAGGCACTTCGAATCTGGAGTAGCGGCTGGTGCTGCTGATCTGGAGTTTGTAATGACTAAATATTGTGCAGTGCTTTGATATTTCTCAATTGTCGTCTGCGCGTGTCCAAATGACAGAGCTGACCCCGAATTACTTAGGCGACTTCGACGATCTCGAAGGAGTGGGTGATTTCGGCGGTCTTGCCCAGCATGATCGAGGCCGAACAGTATTTGTCGTGCGACAGGGTGATGGCGCGTTCCACTGCTTCCGGTTTCAGGCCTTTGCCGGTCACCACGAAGTGGAAGTTGATCTTGGTGAACACTTTTGGCTCGGTGTCGGCGCGTTCGGCTTTCAGCGTGCACTCGCAGCCACGGATGTCGGCGCGGCCTTTTTTCAGGATCAGGACCACGTCGTAGGCGGTGCAGCCGCCGGTGCCCAGCAGCACCATTTCCATCGGACGCGCCGCCAGGTTGTGGCCGCCGCCTTCCGGTGCGCCGTCCATGTTGACCAGGTGGCCGGAGCCGGTCTGGGCCAGGAAACTCATGCCCGACGGGCCATTCCAGCTAACTTTGCATTCCATTGCACATTCTCCGTGTGAAAAACTTTGTCCATATTGTAATGGACCCCGCCAACCCTGTGTTTGTGCGGCCTGAACGCTATATCGGGCTTGACTTGCCAGCCTTCAAGCGGTTATCATTGTCGGCTTTCCATTCGCTCAGGAAAGTAAATAAAAAGGCCGAGTCCGCTGATGTTGCTGGCGGAACCACCATTTGAGCGGTAATTTCTATATACAGAAAGTCATCACATGAAAACTTTTTCCGCTAAAGGACATGAAGTCCAGCGCGACTGGTTCGTGATTGACGCGACGGACAAAGTCCTCGGACGTGTTGCCAGCGAAGTGGCACTCCGACTGCGCGGCAAACACAAGCCTGAGTTCACCCCTCACGTCGATACCGGCGATTTCATCGTCATCATCAACGCAGGCAAACTGCGCGTGACCGGTACCAAAGCAACCGAGAAGACCTACTACCGTCACTCGGGCTACCCAGGTGGCATCTACGAGACCAACTTCCTGAAAATGCAACAGCGTTTCCCAGGTCGTGCTCTGGAGAAGGCCGTTAAGGGCATGCTGCCAAAAGGCCCACTGGGCTACGCAATGATCAAGAAGCTGAAAGTGTACGCCGAAGGTTCGCACCCGCACGCTGCCCAGCAACCTAAAGCACTCGAAATCTAAGGAACTGACATGATCGGTAACTACAATTACGGCACCGGCCGTCGCAAGAGTGCAGTAGCTCGTGTGTTCATCAAAGCTGGCACCGGCCAGATCATCGTTAACGGCAAGCCAGCGTCGGAATACTTCTCGCGCGAAACCGGCCTGATGGTGATTCGTCAACCACTGGAACTGACCGGCAACGTTGAACGTTTTGACATCAAAGTCAACGTCCACGGCGGCGGCGAGTCCGGCCAGGCAGGTGCAGTTCGTCACGGCATCACCCGCGCTCTGATCGATTACGATTCGGGCCTGAAAGGTGATCTGGCACGCGCAGGCTTCGTAACCCGCGATGCACGTGAAGTTGAACGTAAAAAAGTTGGTCTGCGCAAAGCACGTCGCGCAAAACAATTCTCGAAGCGTTAATTTTTACGCTCTGGTGCGCTGCTTGCGGCGCATCACCGAAAAAGCCGCCGGCCTTGTGTCGGGCGGCTTTTTTACCATTTGGCTCCCGTCATACGCCGGTAGCCGTTGCCTGATAAAATGGCACCCATTTCTCCACGCATCTCCTCACACTTCAAGGAAAGAACAATGATCAAAGTTGGCATCGTCGGCGGCACCGGATACACCGGGGTAGAACTGCTGCGTTTGTTGGCAGTCCACCCGAACGTGGAACTGACGGCAATCACCTCGCGCAAAGAGGACGGCTTGCCAGTGGCTGATATGTTCCCTTCGCTGCGTGGCCGCGTGAACATCGCCTTCTCGTCGCCGGACAAGGCCGACCTGACCAAATGCGACGTGGTGTTCTTCGCCACCCCGCACGGCGTGGCGATGGCGCAAGCGCCGGAACTGTTTAAAGCCGGTGTCAAGGTCATCGACCTGGCGGCCGACTTCCGCATCAAGGACAAGGTTGTCTTCGAAAAATGGTACAAGATCGACCACACCTGCCCGGAACTGCTGGAAGAAGCAGCCTACGGTCTGGCCGAACTGAACCGTGACAACATCAAGAACGCCCGTCTGGTCGCCAATCCGGGCTGCTACCCGACCACCATGCAGCTGGGCTACTACCCGCTGCTGAAGAACGCGCTGGTCGATGCCGGCTCGCTGATCGCCGACTGCAAGTCGGGCGTGTCGGGCGCCGGCCGCAAGGCGGAAATCGGTACTTTGTTCTCGGAATCGTCGGATAACTTCAAGGCCTACGGCGTGGCCGGCCACCGCCACACGCCGGAGACCTCGGCACAGCTGCAGAAGTTCACCGCCGACAAAGTCGGCCTGATCTTCACCCCGCACCTGGTGCCGATGATTCGCGGCATGCACTCGACCCTGTACGCGCGCCTGACCAAGGACATCAGCAACGAAGACTTGCAGAAGCTGTTCGAAGACCAATATAAGGACAGCGCCTTCGTCGACGTGATGCCGTTCGGCTCGCATCCTGAAACCCGCTCGACCCGTGGCTCGAACATGCTGCGCCTGGCGCTGCACCGTCCGGACAACGGCAACACCGTGATCGTGCTGGTGGTGCAGGACAACCTGGTCAAGGGCGCATCGGGCCAAGCCGTGCAATGTATGAACCTGATGTTCGGCCTGGAAGAAACCACCGGCTTGACGCAAATCGCCTTGTTGCCGTAAAACCCGCAGTTTTTGCGGGCTGCGGAGCATAAATCACACCAAGGGTCTATAATGGCCTTTAATTGTTTTCTCGTAGGAGTTAGAAATGAATGCTGTTGCCGAAATGCCAGCACCTATCGTTTTCACCGATAGCGCTGCTGAAAAGGTCGCCCAACTGATCGAAGAGGAAGGCAATCCCGACCTGAAACTGCGCGTATTCGTGCAGGGCGGCGGCTGCTCCGGCTTCCAGTATGGTTTCACCTTCGACGAAATCGTCAACGAAGACGACACCACGATGGTCAAGAACGGCGTCCAGCTGTTGATCGATTCGATGAGCTACCAGTATCTGGTCGGCGCGGAAATCGACTACAAGGACGACCTGGAAGGCGCCCAATTCGTGATCAAGAACCCAACCGCGACTTCGACCTGCGGCTGCGGTTCCTCGTTCTCGGTATAAATTCGGATTCGTCCACAAAAGCGGCGGCCTGCGGGCCGCCGTTTTTTTATGGATTGAACATTTTCACCAGGCTGTGCGGGGCGTGTTCACCGTACAGGACCTGGTTGACTTCTTCCGCTTCGGCGGCCGCCTTGGCGCTGCGGGGGAATAGGGCGTTTTCGTAGGCGGCCAGTGCGGCTTCTACGTCGCCGGGATGGGCGGCCAGGGCCTTGGCCAGTTCGGCGCCGTCCAGCATGGCGAGGTTGGCGCCTTCGCCGGATGGTGCCATCAGGTGGGCGGCGTCGCCGAGCAGCGTGACGCCGGGCACGCGCGGCCAGCGATGGTCTGGCGGCAGGGAGTGGATCTTGCGCAGCACCGGTGCGTTGTCGCTGTCGGTGATGAGCGCGGTCAGCGCCGGCAGCCAGCCTTCAAATTCTGCGGCGATACGGGCCTTGGCAGCCGGGCCGTCGCTGAAGTCGATCTCGTCCAGCCATGCTTCCGGTTTGCTCAAGGCGATGTAGGCATGCACCACGCCGTCCGGCTCGCGGTGCGACAGGATGCCTTTGCCCGGTGCGAGCGCGAACATGGAGCCGCCACCCGCAGCGGCAGCGGTGGCTGGATGATCGCGGTCGGCATTGCGCAGCCAGGCTTCGATCAGCGCGATGCCGGTGTAGGCCGGCTTGGCATTGGACAGCAGGGGACGCACGCGCGACCACGCGCCGTCCGCGCCGACCAGCAGGCCGCAGGTGACGGTCGAGCCATCGGCAAAGTGCAGTCGGTGCTGGCCGTCGCCGAGCGGGACCACCTGCGCCAGTTTGCGGCCCCATTGCACGGCGCCGTCGGGCAGGGATTCCAGCAGGATGCGGCGCAGCTCGCCGCGCTGGACTTCGGGGCGGCCGCCGGTGCCGTCGTCGTGCTGCTCGAACAGCACCGCGCCATGCTGGTCCAGCACGCGGGTGGCCTGGCCGCCGTGGTGGATCAGGGCGGTAAATTCCTCGAACAGGCCGGCATCCTTGAGCGCCAGCTGGCCGTTGAAATCGTGAATGTCGAGCAGGCCGCCCTGGGTGCGGGCAGCGGCCGAGGCGTCGGCTTCGTAGACGGTGGCGGCGATGCCGTGCAGATGGAGCACGCGGGCCAGCACCAGCCCGCCCAGCCCGGCGCCAATGATGGCGATTGATGTGTTTTTCATAATTTACCCATAATGGAACATTGTTCCATTCGGATTTTGCGACAGGCCGCCGGGTATGTCAAGATAGCGGCCATGAAGAAAAACACTCCGCGCCGCGAGGATGGCCTGTCCCGCGAGCGCATTATTGAAGCCTCGATTGCGCTGCTGGACAGCAGCGGCGAGAGCGGCCTGACCTTCCGTGCCCTTGCCGAACGGCTGGCTACCGGCGCCGGTGCGATTTACTGGCACGTGGCCAACAAGAGCGATTTGCTGACTGCCGCCTGCGATGCGATTGTCGCCCGCACGCTGGATGAGGCGCCACCTGCCGATGCCGCGCCGCAGGACGTGGTGCGCGCGTTGGCCTTGGGCTTGTTCGATGCGATCGATGCGCATCCGTGGCTGGGCTCGGCGCTGACGAACGCACCGTTGCAAATGCCGATGGTGCGCATTCTCGAGCGGCTGGGGCAGCAGGTGAGGGCGATGGGCGTACCGCCGGCGGCGCAACTCGCGTCGGCGTCGGCGCTGCTCAGCTATGTGGTTGGCGTCAGCGTGCAGAATGCGGCCAATGCGCAGTTCGGGCGCCAGCTCGGCGGCGACCGCGAGGCGATCCTGGCGCAGGTGGCGCAAGGATGGGCGCAGCTGGACGCGGAGGCGTTTCCGTTCACGCGCAGCATCGCGGCGCAGTTCGCTGCGCATGATGACCGTGCCGACTTCCTCGCCGGCATTGACTTGATCCTGCGCGGGATGACGTCAGCGCTCTGAGACGAAGGTGATGCTGACGGCGCTTGGCGCTTCGGCGGAAATGCCGGTGTCGGCCAGCAGGCCGGTGCTCTTGTTGATGCTGAACACGTTCACGCTGTTGCTGCGTTGGTGCGCCACCAGCAGCCATTTGCCGGATGGGTGGATGCTCATGGCCCACGGAACTTCGCCGCCGGTGGCGATGCGTTGCTCGAAGCTCAGTTCACCGGTGTTGGCGTTGACGCGGTAGGCGACCAGCGAGCGTTCGCCGCGATCCTCCACGTAGACGAAGCGGCCGTCGGGGCTGAGGCGGATCTCGGCGCCGCTGCGTATGCCGTCGAAGCTGGCGCTGCTGGTCTGCTGCGTTTGTACAGGCGTGAGCTGGCCTTGCTGGGCGTCCCAGCGTAGCGTGGTCACCTCGGCGGTGAGTTCGTTGAGCAGCCAGACAAAGTGGCCATCAGCGCTGAACACCAGATGGCGCGGCCCGCTGCCCGGCGGCGCGACGTAAGCGCGGCTCGCGTCGCCAGCCAGCGTATGGTTCGCGCGGTCGAAGGCGTAGATGAACACGCGGTCGGCGCCGAGGTCGGGCACGAGGGTATAGCGGCCGGAGGGATCGACCGCCGCGCTGTGTGCGTGCGGACTGGTTTGGCGGCGATGCGGGCCGGAGCCGGTGGCTTTGATGGTGGATGTCAATCCGTCCAGGCTGCCGTCCGCGCGCACGGCGATGCTGGAGGCCGAACCGCCGCCGAAGTTTGAGACCAGCAGCGTGCCCGCCGCGCCGGCCGCCGGCGCATCCAACCACAGATAGGTCGCGCCGTTGCCGCCGCTGGGCGCGTCGTTCAGTTTGCGCAGCGCACCGGTCGTGCGGTCGATGGCGAATGCGACGACCGCGCCTTCCTTGCCCGGCTGGTCGTCCGTCGCATACAGCACCGACAACTGCGGATGCGCCACGGTCCATGTTGGCCGCAAGCCTTCCGCCACCGGACCGATCACACTGAGCTTGCCGCTATCCGCATCAAAGTGCAACGCGCGCAGCTGGTTGCCCTGCGATCCCACATACACCAGATCCGCCTGCGCCAGCCCGGCGGACAAGATCATGCAAGCAGCAGCCAGTAATCGCTTCATTGTTTCGCTCCAGGTTGAACAGGAATTGTAGGCCGGAACAGCCGGTCCCGGTGCAGCAGCGCGGGGAACAACTTCGCCCACCATGCCGCGATCAGCATCGTCGCCACACCGCCAGCCAGCACCGCACCGGACGCGCCCAGCCACTCCGCCGCCACACCAGCGCGGAACTGGCCCAACTGGTTGCTGGCCGCAATGCTGGTCGCATGCACCGCGCCGACCCGTCCGCGCAAGGCATCATCGGTTTCAATCTGAACCAGCGAATGCCGCAGCACAGTGCTGACGATATCGGCCGCACCCATCAAGGCCAGCACCAGCAGCGCCGCCAGCAGATTGGTGCAGAACGAGAACCCAATCGTAATCAGCCCATACGCGAACACCGCGCCATACATGCGCTGGCCGATCTTGTGCTCGAGCGGCCAGCGCGTCATCAGCGCCGTCATCGCGAGGCCGCCGACTGCCGGCGCCGCGCGCAACAGGCCCAGTCCCCACGGGCCGGTGTGCAGGATATCCTTGGCCACCATCGGCAGCAATGGCATGCCGCCGCCGAGCAGCGTGGCGAACATATCGAGCGTCATCGCGCCGAGAATCACCGGGTTGTTGCGAATGAAGCCGATGCCAGCGAACATGGCGCTCCACGTCACCGCCTCACGTGAACGTACCACAGCCGGCGCCGCAATCAACACCGCCAGCACGGCAGACGCCAAAAACGCCGCCGTGCAAATCGCATACACCAGATCCGCGCCGCCCGCGTACAGAAAGCCGCCCAGCGCCGGCCCGCTCACCATCGCCAGCTTGTTGATGGAAGCATTGACCGCCAACGCCTGCGGCAGCTCCCTGGCCGGCACCAGCATCGGAATCAGCGCCTGCTGCGCCGGCAATTGCAGCGAACGCGCAACGCCGATCAGCACACACACCGACAGAATCGCCCCCGGCCCGGCCCAGCCGCCGTAGCTGGCCCAGGCCAGCACCGCCGAGGCAACGCCTTGCAACGCCAGGCTGGCCGCGAACACCATGCGGCGGTCAAGCGAATCCACCACCAGCCCGGCGGGCACAGTCAGCAGCAGCGCCGGGATAAATTGCACCAGCCCGACCAGGCCGAGATACCAGCCGCTGGACGTCAAATCGTAAATCTGCCAGCCCAGCGCCACCGCGATAATGTTATTGCCCATCACGCCCAGGAAGCGCCCGGCGAGATAGCGTCTCACAGGATTTCCGCTCCCTGCTTGAACACCGCCACCGCCATCACCAGTTGCGCGGCCTGGCCTTTCAGATTAGCCGCCGCCGTTGCGCTTTCATCGACCAGCACCGCGTTCTGCTGCGTCACGCGATCCATCTGCGCCACCGCCTGCCCGATCTGGCCGACACTGCTGCTTTGCTCCGCGCTGGCCGAACTGATCTCGGCTACGATATCCGTCACCCGCGCAATCGCGGCGACGATTTCCCCCATCGTCGCACCGGCCTGCCCGACCAACGCGCCGCCTTGCTGCGCCTGTTCCACGCTGGTGGTAATCAAAGCCTTGATCTCATGCGCCGCTGTCGCGCTGCGCTGGGCGAGATTGCGTACCTCCGATGCCACCACCGCAAAGCCGCGTCCTTGCTCGCCCGCGCGCGCCGCTTCCACCGCTGCATTCAGCGCGAGGATATTGGTCTGGAACGCAATGCCATCGATGACGCCGATGATGTCCGCAATCCGCGTCGCGCTATCCTGTATGCCCTTCATGGTTTGCACCACCTGGCCGACCACCTCGCCGCCGCGCGCCGCCACGGTCGACGCGCCTTGCGCCAATTGCTTGGCCTGCACCGCGCTGTCGGCATTGGTGCGCACCGTCGCGCCCAGCTGCTCCATCGTCGCGGCGGTCTGCTGCAAGGCGCTGGCCTGCTGCTCGGTGCGTGCGCTCAGCGCCTGGCTTCCTTGCGCGATATCGGCGCTGGCGGTGGCCACGCTTTCCGAATTGCTGCGCACATCCGACACCACCCGGGTCAGCGAACCTTGCATGTCATTGAGCGCAGCCAGCAGCGGCGAGAATTCATCACGCACCGGGTCGTGCACCGCCACCGACAGATCGCCATCACGCACACGTTCCGCCACCGCGCGCGATTCGGCCACGCGGCGTCCCAGCAGCGTCGCCACATGCCATGACAGCAGCGTCAGGCCGGCGATGGAGACGGCGGCCAAGGCGATCAGCACCTTCAGCGTGCGCTGCGCTTCGGCCTCGACCTCGCCCAGTTCATCGCGCAACTCGCCTTCCTGCAGTTTCACAGCATTGCGCAGCGCTGCCAGCAATTCGGTGCGGGCGGGGACGGTTTTATCCATCAGGAAGGCGAGCGCTTCGTCTTTCTGACCGGCCTGGATCAGCCGCGTATCCTCGGCGGCGACCGCCCAGAAAGTCTCCAGCAGCAGCGGCACCTTGGCGAAACGTTCGCGCTCCTCGCCGGTGAGCAGGTTTTGCTGGTAGGCTTGCATCGCCGTCTCGACCAACTGGCGCTTATCGCCGATGCCGTCGAGCTGGCGCTTCAGTTCTTTCTCGCTGCGGGCGAGGATGGACTGGCGCAGCAACAGCAGCACCCGCGTCACTTCCAGCTCGGTGGTGGAGACGCGCTGCAACTGCGGCACGCGCAGGCTCTCCGTCTGGCGCGCCAGCTGGGTGACGTGGTTCAAGTTGAAATAGGCAAAAACGGCAACGCCGGCAAACGCCAGCGACAGCACGCCGCACACCAGATGCAGGCGTCGTGCAATGCCGAAGCCTTTATAGGATAGATGTCTCATGCGGCAAGATTAGTAGATGCCAGAACAGGCGTCTCTGTACAAAAATGACATTCACCGGCACTTTTCATTCGGGGTCAGAGCCGACAATCGGACATTTCGCGAGCGAAATGTCCGATTGTCGGCTCTGACCCCGAATGAAAAAGTACCAGCGATTTTCACTTTTGTTTAAGGACAGGCGGCCTGCCGGACACCATACTGTCATCACACAACAACTATCAGGAGCACACATGGATCGCAGAAAAGTCCTCCGCCTGTTCGGCACGGCCGCAGTGGTGGCGCAGCTGCCGCTGGCTGCCATCGCGAGGGCGGCGGAGGTGAAGAAAAAGGGCGTGATGTTGATGAACCGCATCGCCCCATCGATTTCCGAGCTGTACATCGCCGATCTGGACGGTGGCAACGAACGCAAGCTGCTGGCCGACAGCGCTTTCGATTACAACGCCACCCGCTCGGTGGACGGCAAGTGGCTGGTGTTCACCTCCGAGCGCCGCGCCGACGGCCAGTCCGATATCTACCGCGCCCGCGCGGACGGCAGCGGCATCGAAGCGCTGGTATCGACCTCGTCGATGGAGGACGCGCCCGTGCTGTCGCCGGACGGCAAGAAGCTGGCCTACGTCTCCACCGCCAACGGCTACCGCGCCAACATCTGGGTGCGCGACATGGCGTCCGGCAAAGTGAAGAAAATCACCGGCATCGGCGCGGTGAAGGGCAAGGAAGGCAAGCCGGATAGCTACTTCCGCCCAACGTGGTCGCCGGATGGCAAGTGGATCGCGTTCTCCAGCGACCGTGACACTGAATGGACCGGCCACGATCACGGTCAAGGCTGGGAACACACGCAGGAACTGAGCATCTACATCATCCGCCCTGACGGCACCGGTTTCCGCAAGGTGGTGTCGAAGCCGGGCTACTGCCTCGGCTCGCCGCAATGGTCGCCGGATGGCAAGCGCATTGTGTTCTACGAGATGACGGTGGAAGCGACCTGGGGCGCGCGCCGCCCGAACTACGTGGGCAAGGCGTACTCGCAAATCGTGTCGGTGGATGTGGCGACCGGCAAGGACCGCGTCGAGCACACCACCGGCACTGACCTGAAGCTGCAACCGCAATACATCAGCAATAGCGAAATCGGCTATCTCATCAAGTACGGTCCGAACGAAGGCCTGGCGTATACCTCGGGCCGCGCGCCGGTGAAGCAGACCTTCATCCGCTCGCCAAGCTGGACCTCGGATGGCAAGTCGGTTATTTACGAGAAGGTGTCGTTCAAGCCGGTGCGTCCGCTGCTCAAGCCGTTGTACAGCTGGGATCCTGAGTACGATTATCGCCACGTTGACGTGTATCCGCTGATGTCGCGTGATGGCTGGATCGTCTACACCGACAAACAGTTAGGTAATAGTTCGATCTGGGTGATGCGTCCCGACGGCAGCGAGCGCCGCAAGGTATTCGAATCAAGCGGTCGCGGTCTGGATGAGACTAAAGTCCGTATGGGCCTGGCCGGCGCCTTCCAGCCGTGCTGGTCGCCGGATGGCGAGTGGATTGCGTTCGGCCTCGGCTACTGGTTCGCCGAGCGCAATACCATGACCGCCGCACTGTGGCGCGTGCGTCGCGATGGCAGCGCGGCGGAACAGCTGACTGATGGCACGCTGCATTCGGGCTTCCCGAGCTACTCGGCCGATGGCAAGGAGTTGGTGTTCCGTGTGTGGAGCGAGAAAGAGAAGGGCTTGCGGATTCTGAACCTGGAAACGCGCCAGATCCGCGTACTGACCACCGGCATTGATAACCTGCCTGGCTGGTCGCCGGACGGCAAGCGCATCGTCTTCACGCGCCGCCGCGAGGATGGCAATTATGACGTGTACACCATTCGTCCAGACGGCAGCGATTTGTTCCGCGCGACCGATCACGAATCGAGTGATGGCCACGCCGTGTGGGCTGCCGATGGCCGCATCATGTGGAGCGGATCGCAGCACGGCTTCCGCGACGAAGCGGCGCTGTACGAACAAACCTTCCAGCAGTACGGCCAGATCTACGTGATGAATGCCGACGGCAGCAACAAGCGTCTGCTCACCGACAGCAAGTGGGAAGACTCGATGCCGTTGTACTTGCCGTCGAACTAAGTCTTCGCAGTAGTACGGAAGTGGCTGGGCGTTTGCCCGACTTCGCGGCGGAAGAAACGAGTGAAATACGCCGCGTCGTTGAAGCCCAGCCGAAACGCGATCTGCTCCACGGGCAGGTCGCTGAAGATCAGGCTGCGCTTGGCCTCGGTCACAATGCGGGAATGAATCACCTTGGTCGGGCTCTGGCCCAGCGCCGAGGTGCACACCGAGCGCAACTGCGACACCGACACCGCCATCATCGACGCATATTCCTGCAGTCGCAAATTCTCTCCATAATGCCGGTTCACCAGATCGCGGAAGCGCTCGGCCTGGCGCACGCTGTTCGGGCTGGCGCCCTCGTATTCGAACTGGCCGTTTGGCATGGCGCGGATCAGGGTAATCAGCAGCATGGTCAGCAAGGCTTCCAGCGCCGCCGCACGGCCAACTGAGCTGGACAACATCTCCTGCTCCAGCCGGCGTATCAACTGATAAGACTCACGCTCCACCTCCGGCGTGTACGACAGAGGAATGATGCGCGGCCCGGACCACAACTGCGTGAACTCCTGCAGCTTGGCCGTAATCTGCGCAAGGTAGCTGACCTCAATCGTCACCACCCAGCGGTCCTGGTCCACCTCATAGTCGAGGCCGTGCACGGAATCGGTCGGCATCAGCATGGCGCAGGGACCGACGAAAGGCACGCGGTTGCCTTCCAGTTCCACCACGCCGCGACCCTCGCGCACGAAGATCAGCTGGCCATATTCAGGATGGGTGTGCGGGGCGATCTGCCATCGTCCCCGGTTGGCGACATGGCCGACGTGGACGAACCAGTCGTCGTCCACGTGGCCATCGACATACAAGCGTAGTCGGGGGACTGGGGTCATACCGCGCGTTTGAGCGAGACTTCAGGCTGTGCTTGTGCCGCCGCTGCTTGCGCCGGCGGCTTCAACAGGAAGCGCGCCAGCGCCGGCAGCAGCACCAGAGCACCGATCATGTTCACGATGAACATGAACGCCAGCAGCACGCCCATGTCGGCCTGGAACTTGATCGGCGACAGCGACCACGTCGCCACACCGAGCGCCAAGGTCACGCCGGTCAGCATCACCACGCGGCCGGTGAACAGCAGGGCGCGGTGATACGCCTGCGCCAGCGACAAGCCAAGCCGCATCTGCTGCAGCATGATGCTCAACACATACAGCGCGTAATCGATACCGATGCCCACGCCCAGCGCCACCACCGGCAGCGTTGCCACCTTGAGGCCTATATCCAGCCACACCATCAGCGCTTCGGCCAGCACCGAGGTCAGCATCAGCGGGATGATGGCGCAGGCCACGGCACGCCAGTCGCGGAAGGTGACGTAGGCCAGGATCAGCACGGCGCCGTACACCAGCAACAGCATTTCGTGGTTGGCCTTTTCGACTACGGCGTTGGTGGCGGCTTCGAAACCGGCGTTGCCGGCGGCCAGCAGGAACCTGGCGTCTTCGCTGTCGTTCTGTTTGGCGAAGGCTTCCACCGCTTCGCTCACGCGGCGCAGAGTGGCGGCCTTGTGGTCGGTCAGGTAGACCTGCAATTGCAGCAGCGAGAAGTCTGAGTTGACCAAGCTGCGCGGCGCGCGCGAGCTGGCGGTGTTGAGGGCGGCCTGGTTCGGTTGCAGTTCGTACCAGCGCGGATTGCCTTCGTTCATGCCGACTGCGGTCTGGCGCGCCAGCGACGCCACCGATTGCGTGGTCTCCACACCTTCCACTTGCCGCAACTGCCATTCCAGATCATCCACACGCTCCAGCACCGGCAGTTTCATGGCGCCTTGCACCGGCGTGCGCACCATCACCACCAGCACGTCGCTGCTGGTGCTGTAGTGCTGGGTGAGGTAGCTGTTGTCGATGTTGTAGCGCGATTGCGGACGCAGTTCCGGTGCGCCGGCATCAAGGTCGCCCACTTGCAGTGCGCCGCTGGCGTACAGGCCGTAGGCGCCCAGCGCGATGGCGACCGCGATGGTGCCCAGCGCCCAGCGCGATTCGGTGAACTTGCACAGGAAGGTCCATAAGGTGCGGCGATCGTCGCTTTCGTTGTCGGCCAGAGAGGCGCGCTTGGCGGCTTTTTCGCTGACGCCGGTGTAGCTGAGCAGCACCGGCAGCAGGATCAGGTTGGTGATGACCAGAATCGCTACCCCCAGGCTGGCGGTGATGGCGAGGCGGCGGATAGACTGGATATCCAGCATCATCAGCACGGCGAAGCCGACGGCGTCACAGGCCAGCGCGGTGAAGCCAGCCATGAACAGGCGGCGGAAGGTGAAGCGTGCGGCCACCAGGCGGTCCATGCCGCGACCGATATCCTGCATGATGCCGTTCATCTTTTGCGCGCCGTGACTCATGCCGATGGCGAACACCAGGAATGGCACCAGCACGGCGTAGGGATCGAGCGCGTAGCCCAGCATCGGCAGCAGGCCCAGTTGCCACACCACGGCCACCAGCGAGCAGGTCACGACCAGCAAGGTGCTGCGGATGCAGCGGGTGTACCAGTAGACGATGGCGGTGACGATGGCGGCTGCCAGCGCGAAGAAGGCCAGCACTTGCACCAGTCCTTCGAGCAGATCGCCAGCCACTTTAGCGAAGCCGGTGATGTGGATTTCTATGCTGTCCGAGTGGTATTTGGCGCGCAGCTGTTCCAGTGCCTGCGAGAGTTTGGCGTAGTCGAGTTCCTTGCCGTCTTCATCGCGCTCGGCGAGCGGCACGATCAGGGCGCTGGACTGGAAGTCTTTGGCGACCAGCTGGCCGACTTCGCCGGAGCGTTCGATGTTGAGGCGGACGCGGGCCAACGTGGCGGCGCTGCCGTCGTAGTCGTCGGGGATGACGGTGCCGCCTTCGAAGCCGCGTTCGGTGACGGCGGTCCAGCGGGTGGAGGGTGTCCACAGCGATTTCAGCTGGCCGCGCACGACGCCGGGCAGCAGGAATACGTCATCGTTGAAACGGCGCAGGGTGTCGAGATAGTCCTTGTCGAGGATGCTGCCGTTGCCTTTGTGCTCGACCACGATGCGCAGGCTGTTGGCTTGCGAGACCAGCTTCTTGCGTTCTGCGAGGTAGTTTTGCAGGTAGGGGTGATTCATCGGCAGCATGCCGTCGAAGCTGGCGTTGGGGACGATGCGGCTGGCTTGCCAGCCGAGCACTACAGTCACCAGCAGGCAGAACGCCAGCAGTGCGCGGCGGTAGCCGAACACGAAACGTTCCAGCCGGTTGCCGGAGTTGGGATCGAAGGGAGCTTGATTGTGAGGCGTGGTGTTCATGGCTTTGCGGCGTTAGATGAATTGGCCGGGATGGCGCGGCCGGCCGGCGCGGCGGCGGTCAGGCTGGCGGCGGGCAGGCGCAGGAGGCCGCGTGTGCCGGTGATGATGAGCGTGCCGTCAGGGGCCACGGTGGCGCCGGTGAAGGGGAAGCGCGTCTTCAGCGGCAAGGTGGTGAAAGTTTGCCCCTGGTCTTTGCTGGCGACGATCTGGCCGGCGGAGCCGAGCAGCAGCACGGTGTCGTCCGGCAGTTGCAGGCCGGTGATGAGCGAGGCATCGACCGGTGTTTGCACTTCGCTCCATGCCGCGCCGGCTTGCGCGCTGCGATAGACTTTGCCGCGCAGGCCGTACAGCATCAGCGTTCCTTGTTTGGTGGTGAGGCCGCCGAACAGGCTGCCGCTGGCTGGCGAGGTTTGCGCCGCAAATGCTGCGTTGGGTGCAACAGCGCGCAGCAGCACGCCTTGTTCGCCAAACAGGTATTGCTCCTGCTGACGTTCGGCGATGCCGTAGTAGGTGGCGCCGTTTGGATTCGGCAGGTTCTTCATCAACGCTTGCCAGGTCTTGCCGCCGTCCGTGGTGGAGTAGGCGAGGCCGTAGGCGCCGACCACCAGCACTGAGCCGTCAGCCTGCAGGCGCAGGTCAAGGAAGGGCTTGTCGGCGCCTTCGTCTACCAGGCGGTGAGCGTCTTCAAGGAGAAGATTGAGCGGATGATCGGCGTTGTTGGGATCTGGCTTGACGGCGTCCCATGCCGCTTGGGCGGCTTGCTCGGCGAGGGCGGCGGCCTGCTGGCCGTCGAACACGCGCTGCCAGCTGGCACCGCCGTCGGTGCTGCGCAGGACCGCTCCCATATTACCGACCGCCCAGCCGTCGCGTTCATTGGCGAAGCGCAGTGCAGTCAGCGTCACGCTGACCGGCACCTCTGCCTGCGTCCAGTGCCGGCCCGAGTCATCGGAATAGATGATCAGACCACGCTCGCCGGCCGCCACCAGACGATTACCGACGCGAACCACGGCCATTAAATTAGCCTGCTCCGGCCGCGCCGCCTTGAGCGCAGCGCGCTGAAGGGCGGCAGGCAGCGCGGATGCCGCCGGCGCGGCAGCGAGAGCCGCGCCACACCAGCCGGCTGCGCACGCCGCCAGAACAGTCGCGGCGGCGACGTGCGCCGCGCGTTGCGATGCGGCGGCCGAGCGGCCATCGCGCCCGCCAGCCGCTTGCGCCGCCGGCATTGCGGCTGCGAACAGCCGCTGTTTGGTGCTAAACGACTTCATATCAACGCACGCCGCCGCTTGCCAGTGCGCTGGAGGTGAACTTGGTCAGCTGCTTGGCATCGTAGTCCTGATACGACACGCCGCCGGTTTCGTTGATCGCCGCCGCGTACACCCAGCCGCCCGACAGCAGGTCGAACCAGGTGTAGCTCAGGGTGCTCGCCGATGGCTCGTCGCCAGCCAGCAGGGTGAAGGCCTGGCCGGTCTTCCACAGCTTGCCTTGCGCATCCCAGGTATCGGCCAGCACCGCTTGCCAGGTATCCTCATCCAGATACAGGCGACGCTTGGCCGCCACGTTGCGCTTGTCCTTGGCCAGCGAAGCTTCCAGCACCCACACGCGATGCAGTTCCCAACGCACGGCGTCCGGATTCAGCGCGCCCTTGCCGATCACCGCATTCACCGGCTTGCGGAACAAACCGTTGTTGTTGTACGGGATGTAGATTTCCTTCTTGCCGATCAGCTTCACTTCGTAACGGTCTTGCGCACCGATGAACAGGTTCACGTCATCGAAGTTGGCCAGACCTGCCGCTGATGCGTCCGGCGTGTCATACACCAGCGAGGGCGACTTGCGCACGCGGCGCTGGCCCGGCACATACTGCCAGCCGTCTTTCGGCTTGCTGTAGTTGTCCACGTAGTCGATGGTCATCAATGCCTGGCCGGCATTGGCTGGCGGCTCGGTCACGTCCAGACGCGCACGCGCCCACTCGCCGCTGAAGCCGTCCGCCTTGCCTTTCGGGTCATAGTACGGATAGGCCAGGCTGGTCTTCTGGCGATTGGTCAGCACGCGGTCGCCGTTGGCGGTCATCACGTATTTGTCGGCGGTGAAAGTGGTCAGCTGGCCGCGATAACTGAGCATGTGATTCCACAGCGCTTCATGGCCGTTCTTTGGTACCGGGAATGGAATGCCGCCGTAAGCGCCTTCCACCGTCAGGCCGCCGTTGGTCAGCTTGGCGCGGGTCGCGTTGGCTGCTACTGCATCATAGATCGCCTGCGAGAACACCGCGCTGCGGTGCGATGGGTACACGTCGATGCGCAGGCCAGGCAATTTGGCCAGCAGCGCCTTGGTGCCGTCGCTCAGCTTGTCGGCGTATTGCGCCACGTTGGCGTTGGTGATCGAAGCGATCGGCTTCTCGGCCGCGTAGGGATCCGGACGTTTGTTGTCCGCGCCCGGTTTGGTGTCAACGGCCTTGCCGTCCCATGCCGGAATCGAACCGTCCTTGTTGGCGGCGCGCTCGGCGCCCATCGGCGTCAGCGTGCCGGATTTCAGGTTAGGCGCTTGCGCAAAAGCGCTGGCGACGATGGTGGCCAGGCTGACGGCCATCAGGTTGCGAATGTTCTTTTTCATCTGAATGTCTCCTCTTGATCAGAAGCTGGTTTGCAGGCTGAAACGCACGTAGTCGCGATCCAGCAGCGGCTGGCTGGTGGTCTTGCCGCGATAGTTGATGAAGGTTACGTTGGCGATGTACTTGGTCAGGTAGGTGCCGGTGACGCCGACCGCGAGCTCGCCGCCCTTATCCGGGCTGCCGGAGAACGGGAACGCAGTATCGATCACCGAACGGCCCTTGAACGCCCAGCCCACATTCACCGGGGTGCTGAGGTCGAGGCCGGACAGCACTTGATACCAGGTCGGCGTGAACACCACGCGGCCGCCGTAGGCGGTTTTGTTCAGCGTGGTATCGACCTTGGCGACGTTTTCCTTCACGCTCAACAGGTGGTTGCCCGACAGCTCGCCCACCACGCTCAGGCCATCCCATGCTGCGGTTGCGCCGCTGACGATGGTGGTGGACAGGTTCAGGTGCGCGGTACGGCCGGTTGGATACGGCGTGTTATTGTTCAACCAGTCCGCAGTCTGGCCGACCGGCAGCACCACCGTGCCTTGCTTGGCGTTCAGCGTCTGGCCATCGCGCACCGAGGCTTCGAAGCCGACGTTGGCAATGCCCACCAGACGCGATACGCTGGCGCCGACCATCTTCACGCCGTTCGGCACCGCGAGGTAGTAGCGGCGGGTGGCGGCTTGCGTGACCACTTGCGTCGAGGTGTCGTTGTAGCGCAGGGCGTAGAAGCCGAGGTCGGCGTCCAGCAGTTCGCTGCGGGTGTTCAGCGCCAGGCCGAAGTTGTTCGACAGGTCGCCTTTGGCAAGGCCCATATTGGTCAGCTTGAGCGGACCGGCGTAAATCGCTTCCGCGCCGTCGCCCAGCATGTCGGTCGAGCTCAGGTAGCTGCCGGCCGGATGCAAGCGGGTCGGGCGATACTTGAACTGCACGTAGGCTTCGACGCTGGTGTCGTTGGTCAGCTGCAAAGTGCTGGACAGCTGCGGCACTGGGATGGTGGTTTCCTTGGCCTGCGTGCCCGGAATCGACAGCTTGTACAGGTCGATCGGCGCCATGCCCTTGGCGATGCCGTTCATGCCGAAGAACAGCGTGGTGCCCCAGATCAGCGAGTGTTGGCCGAGGCGGTACGACAGGTTGGCGTCGCCGATCTGGTTGTGGCCGAAGACGAACCAGTCCAGCATCTCGGCGTTGCGGCCGGCGATGCGGGCGGTCTCTGGCGAGAACCAGCTGACTGGACGGCTCAGGTTGTTGCTGGTGGCAGCCGAGCTGTTGGAGGTGTTCTGGTTGTACACCGAGTCGTACCACGCCGCGCCGGACAGGCGCAGGCCGAAGCCGTCCTTCTGGATATCGAACTCGGTCAGCAGGTCGTAGCGGCTGGAGATCAGGCCGGTGCTGAAGTTGCGGTCACCGTCGTCGTTGTTGACCTTGGCGGCGCCGGTGGTCAGCGCCGGATTGGCCGACTCCACGCGCGCGCCGGCGCTGTATTTCAGGGTGTTGTCCCAGCGGATCTGCCAGTCACCGCCTGGGTTCAGATCCGCTGCATGTGCCGCGCCACCCGCCATCATTGCGATGGCGGATGCGATTGCCAATTTCTTCATTTTGTCTCCGTTGTTGTTGTGAAGTGAACCGCGTCGTTCCGGCGAAGGCCGGAACCCATGCTGAGCATGCTAGCCAGCGTTCTATGGACCGCACCGGCGGACCGTCCGCCTGCGCCGGAATGACGTTTATCCGAGACTGCCGGTGATGTCGTCGAACAGTTCGTCGACAGACAAGCGTCGCGGGATAATCTTTTGATCGAGCGCCCAGTCGATGGCCAGCTGGATGCCCTTGCGGTTGGCTTCCAGCCCGATCGGCGGGAAGATCGCTGGCACGCCGCCTTCGGCTTGCTGGCGGCCCTGGATAATCATTCGGTAGATTTCGCGCACCACGTCCGGGTTCTTCTTCGACACGTCTTCATGCACCACGAAGAAGTGATTGACCGGCACCACGTTTTCGCGCTCGAACCATTTCAGTGCGGCGTTATGGGCATCCGGTACCAGCGTGCGTACGCGCTCGTCCTTCGGCATGTCCTCGCCCAGCAGGGCTGCGGCCAGTTCGCCTTTCATCATCAGGTCCGGAATCGAGGAACCGGCCGGCAGGCGCTTGCAGTTTTCCGGATCGGTGTATTCGGCCAAGTGGCCGTCGCCCAGCGTGCGCCACAGGACTTTGTCCAGGTCCACGCCGTATTCATGGCGCAGGATGCCGCGTATCCACAGCGCGGTGGTCTGGGTGTAGGTGCGCACGCCGACTTCCTTGCCTTCGATATCTTTCGGATCGAGGTGGCCGAAGTCGATATTGAAACCGGCGCAGTGGTGCTGGAAGCGGCCCGAGATCGGCGCCGGCAGCAGCACGTACGGCTTGCCGTAAGCCTTGGCTTGCAGGAAGGTGACGATGGCCAGTTCACCGGCGTCGAACTGGTTCTCGCGCACCATCGCCTTGAAGCCGTTGTGCGCAGGCGTAGGACCGCAGAAGTCCAGCTTGACGATGTCGGACGTGATGCGGCCGTCCAGCAGTGCCTTGGTGACTTTGTATTCGGAGAGGTTGGTGCGTAATACGGTGGTCATAGTGGTTCCTTGATTAGTACAGGCGGACTTCAATCAGGGTCGGACCCTGTTCGCGCGTGGAGTTGTGCATGGCTTTGTAGAAGCCTTCGGCGGTATCGACCGCCACGGCGGGCACGCCCATGCTCTTGGCCATTGCCAGCCAGTCGATGCGCGGCTTGTCGATGTCGATCATGGCCAGCGCTTGCGGGCCCGGTGCGCCGGCGCCCATGTTGGCGTATTCGGCTTTCAGGATCGCGTAGCTGTTGTTGGCGAAGATGATGGTGGTGACGTTCAGGCCTTCGCGCGCTTGCGTCCACAGCGACTGGATGGTGTACATGGCGCTGCCGTCGCCGACCATGCAGAACACGCGGCGGTCCGGGCAGGCCAGCGCGGCGCCGGTGGCGACCGGGGTGCCGTAGCCGATGGAGCCGCCCATGTTGTTGATCAGATCGTGCGGGGCGGCGCCCACGGTCAGGCCCATTGTTTCGCGGCCGGTGGTCAGCGATTCGTCGACCAGGATGCAGTGTTCGGGCAGTGCGGCTGCCAGTGCGGCGGCGATGCTGGCCGGGTTCAATGCGCCTTGCGGGATGACGGCTTCGGCGCGCTGTTGCAGGATGGCTTGCGCGCCGCCTGCGTCCAGCGCGTAGAGCAGCATGTCGAGCGCGGCTTCGCTGTCTTCGTCGGCTTCGGCCAGCGTGTGGACCATCGTGCCCGGTGCTTTCAGCAGGCTCGGCTTGTCCGGGTAGCTGAAGAAGGCGATCGGCTCGGTGGTTTCCAGCGTGATGATGTGCTTGAAGCCTTTGAGGAATTCCAGCGCTTGCGGCACGGCATAAGGGATGCGTTCCAGCGTCACGCGGCCCGCACCGCGTTCGATGCGCGAGGTGAAGAACTGGGTCGCCAGACGGCAGCCGGTAGCGGCCTTCAGCTTGCCGGCCAGCTCCACCGCGCGGCCACGGGTGGCGCGGTTGGCGAGGATCACCAGCGCCGGCTCACCCGAGCGCAGCACCTTGGCGATGGCTTCGATGCGCGCCGGCTCGGGGCGCTTGATCTGTGGCGCGGTGATCGGCGGCAGCAGCGGTTGCTCGCCCGCTTCCTGCCACGAGGTGTCGCCCGGCAGCAGCAGCGTGGCGATCTGGGCCGGATGCTCGCTGGCTTTGGCGATGGCGGTCGCTACGTCCCATGCCACGGAGGCCGAACTCTCGGAGCGGCGCACCCAATGGCTGAGCGGACGCGCCAGGCCTTCGATATCCGAAGTCAGCGGCGGATCGTACTTCAGGTGCGACGCCGAATGCTCGCCCACGATGTTGACCATGCCCGACGATGCGCGCTTGGCGTTGTGGATGTTCGCCAGCCCGTTCGCCAGGCCGGGGCCGAGGTGCAGCAGCGTCGATGCTGGCGTGCCCTTCATGCGGTAGTAGCCGTCCGCCGCGCCGGTGCATACACCCTCGAACAGGCACAGCACGGACTTCATGCGCGGATTCTCCAGCGCCTTCAGGAAGTGCATCTCCGAGGTGCCGGGATTGGCGAAGCAGATATCAACACCCTGGTCGGTCAATGTCTTGACCAGGCTTTCGGCGCCGTTCATCTTAGTACCCCGCCATTTCGCGTGCCTTGCCGATCACGCCATAGCTGCGCTGCGGCGCCGACATCAGGAAGCTATAGCCTTCCTTGAGCAGACGTTCGTAGTTGGCGGCGGTGACGTGCGGATTGCCGACCTTGACGCCGTGCTTGTGGCAGGTTGCCACGATCTGCGCCATTGCGGCCAGCACTTCAGGGTGGTCGTACTGGCGCGCCAGGCCCAGTTCCTGCGACAGGTCGCCTTCGCCGATCAGCACAAAGCCGATGCCCGGCACATTGGCCAGCATGTCGTCCAGGTTCTCGATCGCTTGCGTCGATTCGATCATCAGGCCGCACAGGATTTCGCCGTTTGGATTCAGCGGCCAGACATCGGCCTTGGCGTAGTACTCCTGCTGGGTCAGGCCCCAATAGCGCGAGGCGTTCATTGGGCCGTCGCCACGCACGCCTTTTGGCTCGTACAGCGGTGCATTTTTTGGACGCGCATAACGGCAAGAAGCCACCGCGTTGTAAGCCTGCTCCACAGTCGCCACGTGCGGCGTGATGACGCCGTACACGCCGCGATCCAGCACCTGCTTGGCGAACGACTGGTTCATCTCGACGCCATTGGCCGGAATGCGGGCCAGCGGGGTCACCTGCGGCGCCAGCGAGCCGGAGGTGGCGATCTGCTTGCGGTTCAGCAGGTACTGCAGCGAGTCGCCCAGTGCCGACACGTCGTACGGGTTGTGCTCCATTTCGAACACGATGCCGTCATACGGCGCGTCGCTCATGTCGATGGCGGATTGCTTGTCGATTTTCGAAAACGCGGTGAACGCGACTTTGCCTTGTTCCCAGGCGCGGATGATGCCATTCAAACGGGTATTGCTCATGATGTCCTCTTGGATTAGTTATTTTTCAGCGTTCCAGTACATGAAGCCCATGCCCTCGCCTGTACCGGCGGCGGTGCGCCAGCACGGTACGTAGTCGACCAGGGTCATCTCGGCGCCGGTTTCTTCCAGCGCCTTCATCACGCTGACGTACAGCTTGATTTCCGAAGTGCCGGACTGGTAGTAGCCGTCCGGTACGGCGGCCAGCCCGTCGTAGTCGTACTCGCCCAGCATCTTCATGATCTTGTGATCGAACTCTTCGTCGTTGACGAAGTGCGACAGGCCGCCCGAGGCGAAGATGCCGACGCGTACATCGGCAGGCCAGGCCTTGATCGCATCGCGCAGCACGCGACCGAACTCGATGCAGCGCGCCATCGACGGCTGGGTCGGCGGGTAGAAGCAATTCATGATGACCGGCACGTGCGGCGGCGGGTTGTCGTCCATGATCTGGTGGTAGACGAAGCTGTAGGCGTGCGGCGCGACCGGGTATTCCGGCAGCGGTTTCATCCACACGTTGTCCGGCCACTGGAACAGGTCGGTCAGGTCGAAGCCTTCTTTCTGGAAGCTGTCGATCAGGTGCTTGGCCAGCTCCGGATGGCACGGGTGGGTGACGTGGTGATCCGGCGCATACACCGAGCGCTGCGGCGGGCCGTTGTGCACTTCGGCGCCGCTGTAGATGGCGATCGACGGCGAGAAGTCGAGGAAGATTTCCTTCTGGTCCTTGCCGAGGATGATGGCCACGTCGATCTTGGCTTCGCGGTAGGCTTCAGCCATCTTGTCCAGCGCGGCGCGGCAGCGGGCGGCGCGCGCGGTGCGTTCCTTGATGGTCAGGTACTTTTCAAACGCCGCGCCACGGTGGGCTTCCAATTCCGGATAGGTCCAGGTGCGGTTCTGGAACCACAGCTCAGGATTGTTGCGGTCGCGTTCGCCATTTTTGAGCCAGTCTTCTGGCGCCTGGCCCAGCATGCCACTGTGCGGTACGGCCATGCCGAATACGATTTTTGCCATGAGTATTTCCTCTATGTGTTTTGTGTGTCAGGCTGCGGTTTTCTGCACGCCGTCTGGAGTTGTTTGCTTAGGCTCGGTAACTTTTGGCGCCCATTCAGGACGGAACAGGATGGCGGTGGCGACCGCGCCGATAATCAGGAAAACGAAGATCACCATCATCGGCAAGTCATAGCTGCCGCTGATGTGCAGCAGCCAGCCCGACAGGCTCGCCGCCACGCCGCCGGCCAGCGAGGTTGCGACCTGCTGCACGCCGGTGACTGCGCCGATGGCTTGCTTGGGGATCAGCGTCAGGCGCGACAGGGCAAGGTTGTTGGCGGTGGCCAGTCCCAGCAGCGACAGCGACAGCACGTTCCAGAACAGCGCCATTTCCAGCGTGTCCGCATACGCTCCCAGCAGCACCGTGCAACCGCCGATGAAACCGGCGATGATGAAGGCCTTGCGCACCAGCACCGGATTGCCGCCACGGGCGATCACGCGGTCCGCCGCCCAGCCAGCGATGGCGGCCACGATGGCGATGCCGGCAAAGCTGAAGAAGGTGTACAGGCCCGACTTGGCCAGCGACAGGCCGCGCTGCTCGACCAGGTAGGCCGGCATCCAGCTCATGCAGTAAAAGGTGAAGTAGCCGTAGCAGAAGTTGGTAATCATGCCGCCCCATACGACCGGGCTGGACAAGATCGCGCCAAACGTCACTGACGAGGCCTTGCGCTTGGCGGTGGCCAGTTGCTCCTTGTTGGGGAAGTCGTTGCGCACCAGGCCCAGCCACGGCGCCAGCCACAGCAGGCCGGCGATGCCGGTGGCGATGAACATGATGTTCCACGAGTAGTTGACGATCAGCCAGGCGCCCACCGGCGCGCCGATGGCGGGACCGAACTTGTTGCCCATCGCCAGAATCCCGACGGCGAGACCGTTCTGGCTCTCGTCGAAGTTGTTGCGGATCCAGCGGTAGCTGGCCGGGATCACGATGGCTTCGGTCGCGCCGATGATCAGGCGCATCATTACCAGGCTGCCCAGGGCCGTTACCGCGCCCATCGCCGCCGTCGCCAGGCACCAGGCGGCGAAGCAGATCGCGTACGGCCACTTGACGCCGTAACGGTCCGCCACCACGCCCATCGGAATCTGGAACAGGCCGTAGGACCAGAAGAAGGCGGCATTGATCCAGCCGCGATCCACACTCGACAGGTCGAACTCCTTCACGAAGTTATGGTCCGCCAGCGCCGACGAAATACTGGTGCGGTCGATGAAGGAAATCAGTACACCGATCGCCAGCAAGCCGAGGATGGTCCAGCGGCTGGTGATGCTTTGGGCGCCTTGCTTGTTCGTCTCCATATTTTTCTTTCTCTGGTCTTACGCCAGGCTTGGATACAGGGTCTTGGCGGTTTTTTCGAAGATCCAGGCGCGGTCTTCATCGCTCAGCGAAGCCAGGCCTTGTTGCGCGGTGGCGAGGATCTCGGACAGCGTGCCCGGCGAGGTCGGGAAGTTCGAGCCCCATGCCAGGCGCTGCGCGCCGAACTCTTTCACTACCGCCGGGAAGAAGGTCTCGGCGCTGGCTTTTTCCTTCTTCACGTCGCCGAAGATGCGCGGGGTCAGCTTGAAGTAGATGTTGTCCAGCGCGGCCAGGTCGAACATCGATTTAGCGTTGGCGTACGGTGGACCGTCGAGCACGTCCGGACGGCCGAGATGGTCGAGGATGATCTTCACTTTCGGGAAGCGCTTGGCCAGCGCGGTCACTTGCGGCAGGCCGATCGGGCCGGTCTGGATGCACATGGTGATGCCCAGTTCCGAGCACAGTTCCCATGCCGGATACGAGCGCGGGTCTTCCAGCTCGCTCGGATCGAACTCCTTGGTGCTGCCGCCGGTGAACAGGCGCAGGCCGGCCAGGCCGCGTTCTTTCCACTCGACGATGGTCTTGGCAGCATCAGGCTGCAGTACGTCGACCGAGCCGACTGCGACCAGGCGGTCCTTGTACTTGTTGCAGCCGTCGACCACGTAGCTGTTGTCGAAGCCGTAGGTGGTGGATGAGTGCACCACGGCGGCTTTCGCCACGCCGGCCGCGTCCATTGCGGCGATCAGCGCTTCCACGGTGCTTGGGCGTTCCTGCGACCAGTCCGAGCGTTTGCCGAACAGCGGCGCTGGCGGATAGGCTTGCTCGTCGTCCGAGATGATGTGCGGGTGAATGTCTACGATGGAGGTCATCTTATTTACCTTGTGCTTTCAAGCGTTGGTCCAGGCGTGGGAACACGCGGCGCGCGTTGCCTTCGTAAATCTTGTGGCGGTCTTCGGCGGTCAGCGCGGCGATGCCGTCGACATAGCGCTTGGTGTCGTCGAAGTAGTGGCCGGTGCAAGGGTCTTTGCCACGCACCGCGCCGATCATTTCGGAGCCGAACAGCACGTTGTCCGCAGGGATGACCTTGGTCAGCAGTTCCACGCCCGGCTGGTGGTAGACGCAGGTATCGAAGAAGATGTTGTTGAGCAGGCCTTCCAGCGGACGGTCCATCATCTCCAGCGACATGCCGCGGTAACGGCCCCAGTGGTAAGGCACGGCGCCGCCGCCATGCGGAATGATCAGGCGCAGGTTAGGGAAGTCCTTGAACAGGTTCGATTGCAGGATCTGCATGAAGGCCGAGGTGTCGGCGTTCAGGTAGTGGGCGCCGGTGCCGTGGAAGCATGGGTTGCACGAAGCGGCCACGTGGATCATGGCCGGCACGTCGAGGTCGCACAGCGCTTCGTACAGCGGATACCACTCTTTGTCGGTGATCGGGGTGCCGGTCCAGTAGCCGCCGGTGGGATCGGGATTCAGGTTGCAGCCGACGAAGCCCAGCTCTTCCACGCAACGGCGCAGCTCAGGGATGCTGTTCTTGGGTGGCGCCAGCGGCGATTGCGGCAACTGGCACACCGGCGCGAAATTGTCCGGGTACATTTCGGTGACGCGGTAGACCAGGTCGTTCGAGATTTCGGCCCACTCCAGGCTGGTGCGCTCGTTGCCGAGGTGATGGCTCATCAGGCCGGCAATCGGCGAGAACAGGGTCAGGTCGCCGCCGCGTTCCTGTTGCAGTTTCAGCTGGCCGCCGCCGATGGCTTCGCGGATCTGGTCGTCGGAGACGTAGGCCTCGTCGCGCGACGGGCCGTTGGCCGGATCGTTGGCGAATTCAACTTGCTTGGCGCGGAAGTCGCGGAAGGACTTTGGTACGGTCGTGAAGTGACCGTGGCAATCGATAATCATGGTGTCTCTCTTGTTTTCTTAGTTGGCGTTTGGATCAACGAACAGTTCGTTGACTGCCATGCGGCGCGCGGTCAGGCCTTGCTTGAAGGCGGTGGCTTCCAGCGTTTCGATGGTCTTCAGGTTTTCTGCGATGCCGTATGGCAGCGGGTCGTGGCCGACGATCTCTTGCAGCGCCTGGTATTTCTTGTCGGTGAGTTCGCCCGAGTCCAGCTTGGCCAGCCATTCCTTCTTGGCCTGGTCGAAGGCTTTGTAGAGCGATTTGGCAATCCACGGATGTTCGGCCAGTACCGAATCCTTGACGACGATGGTGCCGTGCATTGGATAGACGCCGGTGCGGCCGTAGTATTCCTTTTCCAGCTCGGCGGCGTTCGGCAGCAGGTCCGGGTAGTCGGCTTCCACTTCCTGCCAGCCGCCGGTTGGCGCGCCGGTGCGGCCGATGCCTGCCGCGCCTTCGTTGCCGGCCACCAGTTCGCCCTTGGCCATCATGTCGGCCAGCGAGGTGTCTGGTGCGGCGTGGATCACGTTGGCCGGAAGTTTCAGTTGGGTGACGTGTTCTTCATCATCCACCACCCAGGTGACTTTGGATGCGTCGAGGCCGAATTCGTCGATCAGCACCTGGCGGTTCCACACGCCGGTGGTGACCGAGTAGGCGCGCACGCCGACTTTCTTGCCTTCCAGGTCTTTCGGATGCTTGATGTTGGCGTCCGGACGGACCAGCAGGCCGCCGTGGTGGAAGCGCCGCACTACGAAGATCGGCAGGCCGACGAACGGCGCGCCATAGGAGCGGGCGATGATGTAGGTGGTGGGGGCCAGCTCGCAGACGTCGAATTCAACGTCGCGCACCATGCGGCGGAAGGCGCCGATCTGTGGTTTGACGGTGACGAATTCGGCATCGACACCCTCGATCGGGATGGAGCCGTTTTTGATTGCAATGGTGTGCGGGTGATCGGCAATTGCAATTTTGAGCTTAACTTTAGTGGCCAACTTCATTCTCCTTTGGTTTGATGTTGCAAGAATAGGAGTTGGACCTACGGGCGTCTCTACACAAAAATGACATTCGCTGGCACTTTTGTTTTGATGTATTGCACCTGCCAAAAGTCGCAGATATAGTGCGAGTCAGGAGGCGTTTATGACTTCAAATGCGATGACAAAGTATCAACGCGATGCCAACGGCAAACCTAAGCTGACTACCGTTCCCAAGGTGCGTCTGTACGTGGAAAAGCCGGAGGAAAAGGACAACTGGTTCGTCAACATCGGCCACGTGACGGAACGTGGACGCTGGCGCACCGAGCCGCACGCACATCCGCATTACGGGCAGGTGATCTTCGTGCGTAATGGTCGCGGCGTGATGAATCTGGAAGGGCACAGTGTGCCGTTCGAGGCGCCGTGCGCGCTGCTGCTGCCGAATGAATCGGTGCACGGGCTTGATTACGAGGTGGACGTGGATCGCTGGGTGCTCACCATCGAGGTGTCCTATCTGCAGCAGATCAACAGCAAGCTGCAGGACTTCATCAAGCTGTGGGCGTCGCCGCGCGTGATTCCGCTGTCGTATGCGGCCGAGTCGGCGGATGAGTTCTTCAGTCTGATCGGCAAGCTGGCGCAGGAAGTGTCGGCCAAGACCATCGGCCATGTGATCGGCACCGAAGCGCTGCTGACATCGCTATTGCTGATGCTGGTGCGCGGCGCGCATATGGATGAGTTGGAAAGTGTGGTCGCCAGCGGCAGCGAGGTGCGGCTGGCGGATCGCTTCCGCGAACTGATCGACGCGCATTACCGCGAGAATTTGCAGCTGCAGAATTACGCGTCGATGATGGGCGTGTCGCTGGTGCAGCTGCGCGCGGCGTGTGCGGCGGCGGTGGGGCAGAGTCCGACCAAGATGATTCATGCACGCATCATCACCGAGGCCAAGCGCAACCTGATCTTCGGCGACATGACGATGGAGCAGATCGCGTACTGGCTGGGCTTTACCGACGCAGCTTACTTCACGCGCTTCTTCCGCAAGGAAGTAGGGCAGACGCCAAGCCAGTTCCGCATCGCCGCCCGGCGTTCATAGTTCTCTGCCATGCCCCCGCGCGCGTCATTCCGGCGTAGGCCGGAATCCATGCTGAGTGTGACTTGCCGCCAGCGTTCTATAGATTCCGGCCTTCGCCGGAATGACGGGCGGGTGGGGAAGTGGTCAGCGAGGGTAGAACGCGCCTAGCACGCGCTCGCCTTTTGCTCCCGTCACGGAAGGCAGGTTGCCTGCCAGCCGCTCGCTGAAGCGGTATCCCAGCCACGCGAACGCTAACGCCTCCACGCGGTTGGGCGCAACGCCCAGCGCTTGCGTGGACGCCACCAATACCTGCTTGCCCAACTCGGCACCCAACGCATCCATCAGCACGCTGTTGTAGGCGCCGCCGCCGCAAATGTAGACCGCATCGGCGCCGCCGCCGTACTTCTTGATCGCATCGGCCAGCGTCACCGCCGTGTACTGCGTCAGCGTGCGCTGCACGTCCTCCGGCGCGGCCGGCGCGTGCACGGCCAGGCGCGCATCGAGCCAATCCAGATGGAACAAATCACGGCCCGTGCTTTTCGGCGCAGGCAGCGCCAGATAAGGTTCCCTGAGCAGTTCGGCCAGCAGATCTGGAATCACCTTGCCGCTGGCCGCCCAGGCGCCATCCGCATCATATTCTTGCTGGCGATGGCGCGCGATCCAGCCGTCCATCAGCACATTGCCTGGTCCGGTATCGAAGCCAATCACACTACCGTCGCCACCGAGCACGCTGATGTTGGAGATGCCGCCGATATTCGCCACCACGCGCGCCTGCCCGGCCTTGCCGAACAAAGCCTGATGGAAGGCCGGTACCAGCGGCGCGCCTTGCCCACCGGCGGCGATATCGCGGCTGCGGAAATCCGCAATCACATCGATGCCGCACAGCTCGGCCAGCAGGGCTGGATTATTGGTCTGGCGGGTGAAGCCCAGCTCGGGGCGATGGCGTATCGTCTGTCCATGCACGGCGACCGCGCGCACGTCCTGCGCCTGCTTGCCCGACTCGCGCAGCAGTTCGGCAACGCACTGCGCATAAAACTGCGCCAGCTGATTGGCGGCCAGCGCCTCGCGCTCAATCTCGTTCGCGCCCGCAGCCTGCAGCGCCATCAACTCCGCGCGCAGCGACGGCGGGAACGCGATGTACGCCGCCGCCAGCGTCGTGATGGCAGGCCCATTGAACTGCGCCAGCGCGCCATCCACGCCATCCAGACTGGTGCCCGACATTAAACCGATGTACAAAGCCATAGCGCTCTCCTGATCAATCGCCAGATTATAGTTCAGTAAGCTTTCTTGCCCGGCACGGTGACGGTGACGACGGTGCCATCGCCTTCCTGGCTGGCGATGTCGAGTGTGGCGCCGATGCAGTTGGCGCGCTCGCGCATGCCTTGCAAGCCCCAGTGCCCCGGCCGGTGGCCCGCTGCCGCCACCGATTCATCCAGCCCGCGTCCATTGTCGCGGATGTGCATGACGAAGGCGCTGCCGCTGTAATCGATTTCCAGCACGATGCGGCTGGCCTCGGCATAGCGCGAGGCGTTGAACAGCGCTTCGCGCGCGATGGCATAAATCTCATCGTGCACTTCGGCACGTAACTGACGTGCCGTGCCGTGGACCCTGGTATCGAACATGTGCGCACGATGCTCGGCCAGGCCTTTGCCGAATTGTTCCAGCGTCAGAGCCAGCACATCGGGCGAGCCCGAGGCGCGCAAGTCCATGATCTGGTCGCGCCCCTCCACCAGCAGCCGCTCGGCCAGGCTCAGCGTTTGATCGAGCCGGATGCGCTCCGGCGTGCCTTCCTTCAAATGCCGGCTATGCGCGTCGAAGCCCAGCAGCAACGCCTGTATGCTTTGCAGCAGGGTGTCGTGCAGGGTGCGGGCGATGCGCGTGCGCTCGCCGAGGCGTTCCTGCAAGCGCTCCTGCATGCGGCGTTCGAGGTAGCGGATGCGCAGGGCATAAGCCGCATACAACAGCAGCAGGCCCAGCGCCACCAGCAGCAGCTTGAACCAGACGCTCTGCACGAAGGTCGGCGGGATATCGATCTCCAGCACCGCACCCTTGGTGTTCCAGACCTGGTCCTCGTTGGAGGCGATCACCTCGAAGCGATACTGGCCCGGCGACAGGTTGGTGTAGTAAGCCTGACGCCGGCCGACCGGCTCTTGCCACGCGCGGTCCAGCCCCACCAGCCGGTAGCGCAAACGCACACGTTCTGGCAGGGACAGGCCGAGCGCCGTGAAGTCGATCTGGATATCGCGCGTGCCTTGCGGCAGGTACAGCATCCCATTGCGCGGGATGGCATGCGGCACGCCGTCGGCCAGCAGATTCGCCACTTCCACCGGCGGCGCCAGCGGATTGCGCAGGATGTGCGCCGGGTCGATGCTGCCGACGCCGCCGGTGGTGGCGTACCACAGCAAGCCGTCGCGCGCACGCTTCAGCGATGGCACCGGCCGTAGCTGCGGCGCGTGGCCTTGCATGCCATCCTGTGCATCGAAGCGTTCGAAGGGCAGGGCGCTGCGGTCGCCTTTCAGCCATTTGCCCAGCTCGGCCGCACCGATGCGGTACAAGCCATCCGCGCCATTGATCCAGAGCTCGCCGCCCGGCAGGTGCACGATGCCGGAGGCGCCGCGAAACACTTCGCCGCGTTCGCCGAGCAAGGGCATGACGCGGCCGTCGCGGTACAGCACCACGCCGTTCTCGCCGCCGATCCACATATGCCGGCCTTCCACCTGCAAGGCCAGGATGGTGCCCAGTTGCAGGCCTTGCTGCGGCCCCAGCTGGCGCACCCGGTCGTCGCTGACGATGCTGATCTGGCTGCGCTGGTGCGCCATCCACAGGTCGCCGTTGCCATCGACGGTCATGGTGGTGGTCAGCAAGTCGGGCAGGCCCTTGAGGCCGCCGGATTTGGTCCACTGGCCGTCGGATAGTTGATAGACGCCTTTGCCGGCGGAGAACGAAGCCCACAGCTTGCCGTGGCGGTCTTGCTGCAGCGCGTGGAAGCGCAGGGTGCGCACTTCGTCCGGCGGCGCGAAGAAGGTCACGCGGCCGTCGCGATCGAGGCGCCGCACGCCATCCAGATTGCCCAGCCATACGGTGCCGTCGGGCGCGGTGTAGCTGGCGGTGAGCGCGCCCTCGGCCTTGCGCTCGATGCGGCCGTCGGGGCCGTAGCTCCACAGGTCGGCGCTGCCGTAGTCACCCACCCACATTTCGCCGTCGGGACCGCTGACCAGCGCCGGGTATTCGAGCTGCTTGACCACCGGCGCGGTGTGCAGGCGGTTGCGGCGCAAGCGGTCGAGGCCGCGCGAAGTGCCGACCCAGAGATTGCCTTCGCGGTCCTCAAACGTGGCGCCCAGCATGGGGCCGCTGATGTGGTCGAGCTTGGTCACGCTTTGGTCGGCGCCGCCTTCCGGCAGCTTGCGTTCAAAACTGTGGGAGTGGGTCAGCCACATTACGCCCTGGCGGTCGAAGCGCACGGAATCGCCCTCGAACTCGGCGCTGATGGTTTCGCCGGCAGCCGGGGCGCTGGTGCGCACCTTGAAGATGCTGTGTTTGAAGTCATTGGCCCAGATGGCGCCGTCCGGCGCCTCGTGCAGCGCCACCAGCGCCGTGTCGCGCGGCCAGGCCTGGCTGAAGCGGAGCTCGCCGGGCCGGCGGAACCAGGCGCCGATATTGGTGCCGACCCAGACGGTGCCGTCGCGCGCGAACAAGGTCTGGAACACGCCCAGCGCCGGCACACCGGCCTCGGACGGCAGGTACTGGAAACGCTGGGCGCCCGGACGCAGCACGGCCAGGCCGTCGCGCATGGCGACCCACACGGCGCCGTCCGGCGCCATCTCGATGTGCATGGCGCCGACCGGTTGCAGACCGTCGGCCTCGGCATAGGTATGCGCGCCATCCTTGCGGAACACCGAGACGCCGCCGATGCGGTAGCCGACCCAGATCGCGCCGTCCGGCGCGATGGCCAGGGCATTGATATTGTTGGAGGCCAGCGGGTGGCCGTAGACCTTGTCGATGCGCTCGAAGTGCACGCCGTCGAAACGGTACAAGCCGCTGGGCGAGGCGATCCAGAGCCAGCCGTCGGCGCCCTGCGCCAGCTTGGTGGCGCCGGTGGGGGCGCCATCCAGTTCGGTCCAGGCGGTGTGGGTGTAATCGGTGAGCAGCGGTCGCGGCGCGGTGGCGCCGGAGAGGGAGTGCCCTGCGAGCAGGGACGAGAACAGAAGGGCTTTGAAGATGCGTAAGCTCATCGATCAACGAAAAAAAACAGGCCAGTTTGAGCTGGCCTGTGATGTTATTTTGCTGCGACGCGGGTCGGTGCGCCACCGCCACCGGCCGGACGCAGCAGCGCGAAGCGGTGCATCATGTCGTTGGCGTAGACCTTGAAGCGCGACATTTCAGCAGCTGTCAGCGGCGCTTGCGCCTGCACATTCATCTTGCTAGGGTCCTTGGCTTCGCCGCCGACGCGGAACTCGTAGTGCAAGTGCGCGCCGGTCGACCAGCCGGTGGTGCCGACGTAGCCGATCACATCGCCCTGGCTGACCTTGGCGCCTTTTTTCATGCCATTGCCGAAGCGGCTCATGTGGGCATAGGCGGTGGTGTAGTTGTTCCAGTGCTTGATGATGATGAAGTTGCCGTAGCCGTTCATGGTGCCGGCGAAGTCAATCACGCCATCGCCCGCTGCGCGGATCGGGGTGCCGGTCGGCGCCGGGAAGTCGATGCCCTTGTGGGCTTTCCACTGGCCCGAGATCGGGTGCACGCGCATCGCGAAGCCGGACGAAATACGCGAGAACTCGACCGGCGATTTCAGGAAGGCTTTCTTCAGCGATTTGCCGTCGAAGCTGTAGTAGCCGCCGCCTTGCTTGCTTTGCGGATCTTCAAACCACACGGACTGGTAAGTGGTGCCCTTGTTGGTGAACTCGCCCGCCAGCACGCGGCCGGCGCGCACGAACTCGCCGTCCTGCCAGAAGGTTTCGTAGACGACGTTGAATGTGTCGCCGCGTTTCAGGTCGCCACGGAAGTCGATGTTGGTCGAGAACATCTCGATGATCTGCTTGACGATGGTGTCCGGCAGCTTGGCGCCGTCTTCGCTGGAGTCGGTGGCTGCGTACAGCGAACCCGATCGGATGGTGCGGGCGTGCATCTCGACGCGGCGTTCCAGCTTGGCTGGCTCGGCGGTGGCGACAAAGCCGTCGCCCTTGCGGGTGATCTTGATGTTGGTGACCGGATCGTCCTTGCCATCGACCACAGTGGCGCGCAGCCACTGCAGGTTGCCTTCGTCGTCGGTCTGCGCTTGCACGCGCTTGCCGGTCTTGAGCTGCATCACGCCTTTCGCAACTTTATCTTTTTTGATAAAGTTCTCGGCCGCATCGTCATCCACGCCAAGGCGGGTCAACAACGTGGCCAGGGTATCGCCGGCGCGGATTTTCTCTTCGTGGACGAATTGGGCAGTAGAAGACTGTTGTTCCAGCGCGTTGATTTGCGGGGCCAGGTCCGGAGCAACCACGGATTCCTGCACAGTTTTCACAGGCAAGTCGGACGCGTCAGGGGCGAGCGGAGCTACGCCGGCGGCACCAAAAGCACATACTGCGAGAAACAATGCAGACGCGCTGATGATGCGCGCCTTGCGCGTAGACCCTAGCAGACTGAACAAGCGTGAGCTTGTGAATTTATGTATTTGGTTCATGCAATCAGTTAAAATTTGCCGCTTGAACTATTCAGGAACGTTTTATTTCTTCTAATTATGTGTTTGGTTAGTTTTCGTGCGGCAAGATTGATCGATCGAGGATTATATCAAACTCCTGAAGCAGCCCACCTTTTTCTGAAAAATACGCTTAAAAAACTATGACTACGACTTCTTCGATACCGCCGGCTCCCTCCAAAGCGTTGCCGTTATCCGACAACGTACAAGAGGCACTCGCCATCACCAAACGCGGTGTCGACGAGTTGCTGATTGAAAGCGAGTTCGCCCAAAAGCTGGCGCGCTCGGAGCAAAGCGGCGTACCGCTGCGCATCAAGCTGGGCCTGGACCCAACCGCGCCGGACCTGCACCTTGGCCACACCGTGGTGCTGAACAAGATGCGCCAGCTGCAAGACCTCGGACATCAGGTGATCTTCCTGATCGGCGACTTCACCTCCATGATCGGCGACCCGTCGGGCCGCAACGCCACCCGTCCGCCGCTGACCAAGGAACAGGTCGAGCAAAACGCGATGACCTACTTCAAGCAGGCCTCGCTGGTGCTGGATCCGGCCAAGACCGAAATCCGCTATAACTCCGAGTGGTGCGATCCGCTGGGCGCGCGCGGCATGATCCAGCTGGCTTCGCGCTACACCGTGGCGCGCATGATGGAGCGCGACGATTTCACCAAGCGCTTTAAAAATGGCACGCCGATTGCCGTGCACGAATTCCTCTACCCGCTGATGCAAGGCTACGACTCGGTGGCCCTGAAGGCCGACCTTGAGCTGGGTGGCACCGACCAGAAATTCAACCTGCTGGTCGGCCGCGAGCTGCAAAAGGACTTCGGCCAGGAGCCTCAATGTATTTTGACCATGCCGCTGCTGGAAGGTTTGGACGGCGTCGAAAAAATGTCGAAGTCGAAGAACAACTACATCGGCATCACCGAGCCGGGTAACACCATGTTCGCCAAGATCATGAGCATCTCGGACGAAATGATGTGGAAGTACTTCAATCTGCTGTCGTTCCGCTCGATCGCCGACATCGCCGCCCTCAAGGCGGAAATCGAAGGTGGCCGCAACCCGCGCGACGCCAAGGTGGCGATTGCCCAGGAAATCGTGGCGCGCTTCCACTCGCAGCAGGCGGCGGAAGATGCACTGGCCGACTTCGTCAACCGCTCGAAAGGCGGCATCCCGGACGATATTCCGGAAGTCTCGCTGGGCGGTGCACCGCTGGGCGTGGCGCAGCTGCTGAAGCAAGCCAACCTGTGCGCTTCCACCTCGGAAGCCATGCGCATGGTGGAGCAGGGCGGCGTGCGCGTTGACGGCACCGTCATCAGCGACAAGGCGCTGCAACTGCAAGCCGGCACCTTTGTGCTGCAAGTCGGCAAGCGCAAGTTTGCGCGCGTGACCCTGTCGGCATGATCGGGCTGCTGCAACGCGTGAGCAGCGCCAGTGTGGTGGTGGATGGTGCGATGATAGGCACCATCGACGCCGGCCTGATGGTGCTGGTCTGCGCCGAGCGCAACGATACCGAAAAGGAAGCGGACGCGCTGCTCACGAAGCTGTTGGGTTACCGCGTGTTCGCCGACGATGCGGGCAAGATGAACCGCAGCGTGACCGATACGCAGGGCGGCTTGCTGCTGGTGCCGCAGTTCACGCTGGCGGCCGACACCAAGTCCGGCACGCGTCCTTCGTTCACGCCGGCGGCGGCGCCCGCCGATGGCCTGCGGCTGTTTAATTACTTCGTCGAGCAGGCGCGCCTGAAGCACCCGACGGTGCAGACCGGCCAGTTCGGCGCCGACATGAAAGTGTCACTGACCAACGACGGACCGGTTACCTTCTGGCTGCAAACCAACGCGAAATAAAATGAAACTCACCAGCACCAGTTTCCGCGAGTACGGTCTGCTTCCCGCAGGCCTTAGCCCGCAACTGGGCTGGGACGAGGTGCCGGCCGGCACGGAATCGCTGGCGCTGGTCTGCATGGACGCCGACGCCCCGGCTGGCGGCGGCGACCTGTTCCATTGGTGCGTGGCCGATATCCCGCCGTCGCGGCCAGCCATCGAAGCAGGCGCGGCGGAAGGCGGTTTGCGGCAGGGCCGCAACGATTTCGGCCACATCGGGTATCATGCGCCCTCGCGGTCGCCGGAGCAGGCGCACCACTATATTTTTCGCATTTATGCACTGGATGTGGCGCGGCCGGAGCTGCCGGACGGTTTTACCGGCACTGACCTGTTGAACGCCATTTACGGCCATATCATCGACGAAGCGCAGCTGATAGGCGCGGATACACAACCATGACTCACACCACTATTTTGCTGATCCGCCACGGCGAAACGGCATGGAACGCCGTGCGCCGCCTGCAAGGCCACATCGACATTCCGCTGAACCCGGAAGGCGAGCGCCAGGCGGCCGCGCTGGCGCGCGCGCTGGCCGCTGAAAAGCTGGACGCCATCGTCTCCAGCGACTTGCAGCGCGCCATGCAGACCGCGCAGGCAGTCGCCGCGCTGCACGCCGGGGTGGGGCTGCAAACCGACGCCGGGCTGCGCGAGCGCGCCTACGGCGTGTTCGAGGGCATGCTGTACCAGGACATCCAGCAGCAATACCCGGAAGACTTCGCCCGCTGGCAGGCGCGCGATATCGACGCCGTGATGCCGGCCGGCGACCGCGTGGCGGAAAGCTTCCATCAATTCTACGACCGCGCCATCTCCGGCCTGCGCGCCGTGGCCGCGCGCCATGCCGGCCAGACCGTGGCAGTGGTGGCCCACGGCGGCGTGTTGGAATGCGCTTACCGCGAGGCGCGCGGCATCCAGCTCGACAGCCCGCGCGACTTCCAGGTCAAGAATGCCAGCATTAACCGTTTTACTATTTCGGGCGGAAAACTGGTGCTGGACAGCTGGGGCGAAGTTGAACACCTCGCTCTGGCCGCAATGGACGATGTGATCTAACGTTCGTGCTTTAAATTTACGCACGGAAACAACAGTTCATAACATACAGACTGCACATTTGCCGAATTCATAAAAAATAGTGCTTATTATTTGAGCAGGGCTTCGGTTAAAATAGAAGGTTCCTTCTCACCCCTTTCAGGCAATGCCAGTGCAAATCGGCCCTCATTTACTGCGTAACAACGTTTTCGTCGCCCCTATGGCTGGTGTCACGGATCGTCCATTCCGCCAGCTGTGCAAGGAGCTGGGCGCGGGCTACGCGGTATCGGAAATGGCTGCTTCCAACCCGCGCCTGTGGGCCACCGAGAAGAGCTCGCGCCGCACCGACCACACCGGCGAGATGGAGCCGAAAGCCGTGCAAATTGCCGGCGCCGACCCGCAAGACCTGGCCGACTGCGCCCGTTTCAACGTCGAGCGCGGCGCCCAGATCATCGACATCAACATGGGCTGCCCGGTCAAGAAAGTCTGCAACGCATGGTGCGGTTCGGCGCTGCTGCAAGATGAAGAACTGGTCAAGCGCATCGTCGATGCAGTGGTGGGCGCGGTCGACGTGCCGGTCACGCTGAAATTCCGCACCGGCTGGGACCGCGAAAACAAGAACGCATTGAAGATCGCGCGCATCGCCGAGGACGCCGGCATCGCCATGCTGACCCTGCATGGCCGCACCCGCGCCGACGGCTACAAAGGTGACGCCGAGTACGACACTATTGCAGCCGTAAAGAAATCGGTTTCAATTCCGGTGGTCGCCAACGGCGACATCACCACCCCGGAGAAAGCCAGGTTTGTACTGGATTACACCGGCGCCGACGCCGTCATGGTGGGCCGCGCCGCCCAAGGCCGACCGTGGATCTTCCGCGAGATCGACCACTACCTGCGCACCGGCAAGCATTTGCCGGCCCCGTACGTGGACGAAGTGCGCGCGCTGATGGATGAACATTTGCGCGCCCACTATGCCTTCTACGGCGACTATCTCGGCGTGCGCACCGCCCGCAAGCACATCGGCTGGTACGTGCGCGACTTGCAGGGCGGCGAAGAATTCCGACAACGGATGAATCTGCTGGAATCCACAGAGGAACAATTGCTTGCTGTGGACCAATTCTTCGAATCGCAGTGGAGTTACGGCGAACGGTTACAATACTGCCTCGCCGAAGAATTGCAGACTGCCTGACCGGCACGAGAGAGTACTAAAAAAGTCACAATATCAGAAAGGTAAACGTTTCCAGCCACGAGCCGGGGCGATTTGCCAGCGTCAACAGATTACATAGCGAACGACAAAAATGAGCAAAGAAAGTATCCAGGAAGTAGTCCAGAAGAGCCTCGAAGAGTACTTCGCAGACCTGGGCGAGCAACAGGCATCGAACATCTACGACATGGTTGTGCTGACCGTTGAAAAACCGATACTGGAAGTGGTCATGACCCGTGCCGATGGCAACCAGTCGCACGCCGCGCAGATGCTGGGCATCAACCGCAACACTCTGCGTAAAAAGTTACAAGAGCACGGCCTGCTGTAACAGCGCCTGTTCCATCCGGCATGAAGTGGCTGGGGACGGCCGCAATGCCGGCCGACCGTATATCAACCACCTAGTCTTTTCATCGCCATGATTAAACAAGCTCTCATCTCCGTATCCGACAAAACCGGTGTGCTGGACTTCGCGCGCGCGCTGTCCGCCCTGGGCGTCAACATCCTGTCGACCGGCGGCACCGCCAAACTGCTGGCCGACAACGGCGTGCCGGTGACCGAAGTTGCCGACTACACCGGTTTCCCGGAGATGCTGGATGGCCGCGTGAAAACGCTGCACCCGAAAGTCCACGGCGGCATCCTGGCGCGCCGCGATTTCCCGGAGCACGTGGCCAAGCTGGAAGAGCACAACATCCCGACCATCGACATGGTGGTGGTCAACCTGTACCCGTTCCAGGCGACCGTCGCCAAGGATGACTGCACGCTGGACGACGCCATCGAGAACATCGACATCGGCGGCCCGGCCATGCTGCGTTCGGCGGCCAAGAACCACAAGGACGTGGTGGTGATCTGCGACCCGGCCGACTACGGCCTGGTGCTGGCGGAAATGAAAACCACCGACAACGCGCCTGGCTACGTCAGCTACGACACCCGCTTCACGCTGGCCACCAAAGTCTACTCGCACACCGCGCAGTACGACGGCGCCATCGCCAACTACCTGACCAGCCTGGACGCGACCCGCGCCCACGCCACCCGCAGCGCCTATCCGAACAAGCTGAACGTGGCGTTCGAAAAGGTGCAGGACATGCGCTACGGCGAAAACCCGCACCAGTCGGCGGCGTTCTACCGCGACGTCGTGACCACCGCCGGTGCGCTGGCCAACTACAAGCAGCTGCAAGGCAAGGAACTGTCGTTCAACAACATCGCTGATGCGGACGCGGCTTGGGAATGCGTGAAGAGCATGGGTGGTTTCGACCAGTCGGCCGCTTGCGTGATCGTCAAGCACGCCAACCCGTGCGGCGTGGCCCTCGGCGCCAATGCCGTGGAAGCCTACAAACGCGCGCTGCAGACCGACCCGACCTCGGCGTTCGGCGGCATCATTGCCTTCAACGTGGAAGTGGATGCGGCGGCTGCGACCGAACTGGCCAAGCTGTTCGTGGAAGTGCTGATCGCGCCATCGTTCACCGCTGAAGCCAAGCAGATCCTGTCGGCCAAGCAGAACGTGCGCCTGCTGGAAATCCCGTTGGGCGATGGCGTCAACGCGATGGACTTCAAGCGCGTGGGCGGCGGCCTGCTGGTGCAGTCGGCTGACTCGAAAAACGTGCTGCTGAGCGACGTGCGCGTGGTCAGCAAGAAACAGCCTACCCAGCAAGAACTGCAAGACATGATGTTTGCATGGCGCGTGGCTAAGTACGTGAAGTCGAACGCTATCGTCTTCTGCGGTAACAACATGACCCTGGGCGTTGGTGCTGGCCAGATGAGCCGTATCGACTCTGCCCGTATCGCTTCGATCAAGGCGCAGAATGCTGGCCTGTCGCTGGCCAACTCGGTGGTGGCGTCGGATGCGTTCTTCCCGTTCCGTGACGGTCTGGACGTGGTGGTGGACGCCGGCGCGACCTGCGTGATCCATCCGGGTGGCTCGATGCGCGACCAGGAAGTGATCGACGCGGCTGACGAGCGCGGCGTCGTGATGGTGTACACCGGCACTCGTCACTTCCGTCATTAATTTTCGGCTATCTCCGAATAAAGCGCCCGCAAGCTTGCGGGCGTTTTCTTTAGTGCATACAATTCCCCAATGATAATTCTCGGCATCGACCCCGGCTTGCGCACCACTGGCTTTGGCGTCATACAAAAGCAAGGTAGCAAGCTGCGCTACATCGCCTCCGGCACCATCAAGAGCGGCGAAGGCGATCTGCCGACGCGGCTCAAGGTGATCCTGGACGGCGTGGGCGAAGTCGCCCGCACCTACAATCCGGATTGCGCGGCGATCGAACAAGTGTTCGTCAACGTAAACCCGCAATCGACCCTGCTGCTGGGGCAGGCGCGCGGCGCGGCGATCTGCGCGCTGGTGGCGGCCGACCTGAGCGTTGCCGAGTATTCCCCAACCCAAATCAAAAAAGCCATCGTCGGCACCGGCCGCGCGGTGAAAGCGCAGATGCAGGAGATGGTGGTGCGGCTGCTGGCGATGCCAGGCATGCCGGGCACCGATGCGGCCGATGCGCTCGGCATCGCCATCTGCCATGCGCACAGCCGCGAAACGCTGACGCTGATCGCCGGCGGCACCAATGCCACCGCCAACGGCCCGCTGGCCGGACTGCGCATGCGTCGCGGCCGTCTGGTCGGCTAACTTCTTCTAAAGGTACACAATGATCGGACGTCTCTCCGGGATCCTGCTTGAAAAAAATCCGCCGCAACTGCTGGTGGACGTTGGTGGCGTCGGCTACGAAGTCGACGTCTCGATGAGCACCTTCTACAACCTGCCGGGCGTGGGCGAAAAAGTGGTGCTGTTCACCCACCAGGCCATCCGCGAAGACGCGCACCTGCTGTTCGGCTTCGGCAATGCCGAAGAGCGCGCCGTGTTCCGCCAACTGATCAAAATCACCGGCGTGGGCGCGCGCACTGCGTTGTCGATTTTGTCCGGCATGTCGATCGCCGACCTGGCGCAGGCGGTGACGCTGCAAGAAGCCGGCCGACTGGTGAAAGTCCCCGGCATCGGCAAAAAAACCGCCGAGCGCCTGCTGCTGGAACTGAAAGGCAAGCTGGGTGCGGAGATTGGCGCAGGCGGCGCGGCTGCCGCCCCAGACTCCAAATCCGACATCCTCAACGCCCTGCTGGCGCTGGGCTACTCCGACAAAGAAGCACTGCTGGCGCTGAAAACCGTCCCCGCCGGTGCGTCTGTCTCCGACGGCATCAAACAAGCCCTCAAAGCCCTTTCCAAAGGCTAATTCAGGGTCAGCTCTGTCATTTAGACACGCGATGCGCACCTTTGATATTAATCAAGACGCGATTTTTTGGCGGATGAATGTACAGAGCTCACCCTGCGGAACTAGCTAATTGAACTACCTAATAGGGTATTGAGATTTCTCAAAGGTGATGTCTGCGTGTCCAAATGACAGAGCTGACCCTGAATTGATGTATTTGCAGGGTAAAATAACTGTATGAGCATACAGACCGATAATTTCACCGAGCAGCGCATCATCGACGCGGCACCGTCCTCTCCCAATGAAGAGGCGATCGAACGCGCCCTGCGCCCCAAGCATCTCGATGAATATGTCGGGCAGGCCAAGATCCGCGATCAGCTGGAGATTTTCATTTCCGCCGCCCGCAAGCGCAAGGAAGCGCTGGATCACACCTTGCTGTTCGGGCCTCCGGGCCTCGGTAAGACCACGCTGGCCAACATCATCGCGCGCGAGATGGGCGTGAACCTGCGCCAGACCTCCGGCCCGGTGCTGGAACGTCCGGGCGACCTGGCCGCCATCCTGACCAACCTGGAAGCCAACGACGTCCTGTTCATCGATGAAATCCACCGCCTGTCGCCGGTGGTGGAAGAAATCCTGTATCCGGCTTTGGAGGACTACCAGATCGACATCATGATCGGCGAAGGCCCGGCCGCGCGTTCGGTCAAGCTGGACTTGCAGCCGTTCACGCTGGTCGGCGCCACCACCCGCGCCGGCATGCTGACCAATCCACTGCGCGACCGCTTCGGCATCGTCGCCCGTCTTGAGTTCTACAACACCGCTGAACTGACGCAAATCGTGACCCGCAGCGCCGCGCTGCTGAAAGCGGCCATCGATCCGGAAGGCGCGCACGAAATCGCCCGCCGCGCGCGCGGCACGCCGCGTATCGCCAACCGCCTGCTGCGCCGTGTGCGCGACTACGCGGAAGTGAAGAGCAACGGCGAAATCACCAAGTCCGTGGCCGACGCCGCGCTGGTGATGCTGGACGTGGACACGGTCGGCTTCGACGTCATGGACCGCAAGCTGCTGGAAGCGGTGCTGTACAAATTCGGCGGCGGCCCGGTCGGCATCGGCAACCTGGCGGCCGCCATCGGCGAAGCGGCCGACACGATTGAAGACGTGTTGGAACCGTACCTGATCCAGCAAGGCTTCCTGCAACGCACGCCGCGCGGCCGCGTGGCCACGCCGGCCGCCTATAAACACTTCGGCGTCAACCCGCCGCGCACCAATCCCAACGGCGAATTGTGGGAGCTGTGATGCAGATCTGGGTCGATGCCGACGCCTGTCCTGCCGTCATCAAGGAAATCCTCTACCGCGTGGCGGAGCGCATGCAGATGCAGGTCACGCTGGTGGCCAACCAATTGCTGCGCGTGCCGCCGTCGCGTTTCATCCGCTCAGTGCAAGTACCGTCCGGCGCCGACGTGGCGGACCAGGAAATCGTGCGCCTGCTGGAGCCGGGCGATCTGGTGGTTACCGGCGACATCCCGCTGGCATCGGACGTATTGAAGAAGGGCGGCTACGCCCTGAATCCGCGCGGCGAGTTCTACACCAACGACAACATCGCGCAAATGCTGACCATGCGCGCCTTCATGGACGAACTGCGTGGCAGCGGCGTCGACACCGGCGGCCCGGCCGCCTTCAGCCAGTCGGACCGCCAGAATTTCGCCAATAGCCTGGACCGGCACCTGGCCCGGCACAAGCCACGAACGTAATTACCAGCTGTGATGGACGTACTGCGCGATGCGGTTGCGGTAGATCTCGCGCAGTGCGGCCATCGTTTCCGCCGGCAGGGCCGGCAGCGCGCTGGCGCGGCTGTTGGCTTGCGCTTGCGCCGCATTGCGCGCGCCTGGAATCACGGTGCTGACGGCATCTTCCATCAGGATCCAGCGCAGCGCGAATTCCGCCATGCTGGCATTGGCCGGCACCAGCTTGCGGATTTCTTCCACTACTTCCAGCGCCACGTCATACGGCACGCCGGAGAAGGTTTCGCCCTTGTCGAATGCTTCGCCGTTGCGGTTGAAGGCGCGGTGGTCGTCGGCGGCGAAGGCGGTGTTTGCACTCATCTTGCCGGTCAACAGGCCCGACGACAGCGGCACGCGCGCGATCACGCCGACCTGGCGCTTTTTCGCCTCCGCGAAAAACAGCGCGGCAGGGCGCTGGCGGAAGATGTTGTAGATGATCTGGATCGACTGCACGTTCGGGTATTCGATGGCTTTCAGCGCTTCTTCCACTTTTTCCACCGACACGCCGTAGTGGCGGATTTTGCCGGCTTTCACCAGATCGTCCATGTGGCCGAACACTTCCTGCTGGTAGTAGACGGCTGGCGGCGGGCAATGCAGCTGCACCAGATCCAGGCAGTCGGTCTGCAGGTTGGTCAGCGAGCGGTCGACGAAGGCGGTCAGGTTCTGCTTGCTGTAGCCTTCCGCCACGTGCGGCGACAGGCGGCGGCCGAGCTTGGTGGCGACGTAGGGTTTTTCACCGCCGCGTTCCTTCAGCACTTCCGCAATCAGCTGCTCCGAGCGGCCGTCGCCGTAGACATCGGCGGTGTCGAGGAAGGTGACGCCGGAATCGAGCGCCGCATGCAGCGCCGCCTTGGCGTCGTCCTTGCTCACGTCGCCCCAGGCGCCGCCGATGGCCCAGGCGCCAAAGCCAATTTCCGATACGGCGCTGCCGGTACGTCCGAATACGTTCTGTTTCATGATTCTGCCCGATGGTTCAAAGAGCGTAGTTATAGCACTGCGTGGTAGCATCTGTGATTGAACTTTATTCATCGTAAGATTGAACACTATTCATGTCTATTTTCGACCGCGTCGACCTTGCCGACCTGAGGATTTTCCTCACCATCATGCGCAGCGGCAGTTTCAAGGGCGCTGCCATTCAACTGGGACTGACGCCGTCGGCGATCAGCCATGCCATGCGCAGGCTGGAGGAGCGGTTGGGCGCCAAGCTGCTCAACCGTTCCAGTCGCGCCGTGTCGCCCACCGATGTGGGCCGCGAGCTGGCGCTGCGCATCGAGGAAGGTTTCGACAAGATCGGCGATGCGCTGGCCGGGCTGGACGCGCCCGGCAGCGGCCGCTTTGGCGAGCTGCGGCTTAACGTATTTTCCGATGCGGCGCATTTACTCATCGCACCGGCGCTGCCTGAATTCGCGCGCCAGTGTCCGGAGGTGCGGCTAACGGTGGTGGTGGAGGACCGGCCTATCGATATCGTCGCGGAAGGCTACGACGCCGGCATCCGTTACGGCCACTACGTGCCGGAGGATATGATCGCCGTGCCGCTCAGTAAAACGCAGCGGTGGGTGATTGCGGCCGCGCCGTCCTATCTCGATGCGCGCGAGCCGCTCAGGCATCCGGATGATCTGGCGCAGCACACCTGCTTGCAGCTGCTGCTCGGTGATAACTCCAGCTACAAATGGGAAATCAGCCGGGGACGCCGGCTGCGCGTGCCGGGCGCGATCACCATCAACGATACCGCCACCACCATCGCCGCCGCCAAGGCCGGTATGGGCCTGGCCTATCTGCTGGAAGCGCGCATCGCTGATGAACTGAAGCAGGGCAGCCTGCGCATCGTGCTGGCCGAGCATGCGGCCAAGGGCGCGCCATTCCACATGTACTACAGCAGCCGGCGCCACAAGCATCCGGCGCTGCGCACGCTGATGAACATCATTCGCCGTCAGCAGGGGCTGGCGGAATACGCATGGTCGGCACGAAGCGGGTGAGGTAGATGGTGACGCAGGCGCCGATCAGCACGATCAGCAGACGCACCCACAGATGGTCGGTGCGCCACAGCGAGTAGCTCATCGAGCCCCACATGAAAATCAAGATCCACACCTTGCCGCGCAGGGGAATGCCGGCGCCATTTTCGTAGTCGCGCAGGTATTTGCCGAACACGCGGTTGTTGCGCAGCCAGCCGTGCATGGTCGGCGAGGCGCGCGCGAAACAGGCCGAGGCCAGCAGCAGGAAAGGCGTGGTCGGCAGCAGCGGCAGGAAGATGCCCAGTACGCCCAACACTACAGCCAGAATACCGACGACGTTGAGAATTATTTTCATTTGGCCAAATCGTATCACCTTGGGTTAGACTATGACAAAAATGATAGCGCTAACTTTGATTGGAGGGGACGATGAAGAAACTGGTGCTGGCCGCTGCGGCCGGGTTGATGATGGTGTCCAGTGCGTGGGCCGATACGCAGTACAAAATCCTGGTGCTGGCCATGCCGAGCAAGTACCACTACGAATACATCCCCATCGCGCGCGAGAGTTTTGAGCGGCTGGGCAAGCTGCATGCATTCGAGATGACCTACACCAACAAGCCCGAAACGTTCGACGGTGACCTGTCGCAATACGCTGCCGTGATGTTCCTGAACACGCCGCCGGAAGAGCTCAACGAAGCGCGCCGCAAGAAGTTCGAGGATTACATGAAGGCCGGCGGCAACGCCATGCTGGTGCACCGCTCGCTGATCATTCCGGCCAACACTTGGCCTTGGTACGAAAAGCTGATCGGCCGCCACACCGGCAATCACCCGATGCTGCAGACTGGCGTGGTCGATGTGGTCGACAGCAAATTCCCCGCCGCGTTTGGCTTGCCGGACCACTGGATCTGGAGCGACGAGTTCTATGTGTTCGACAATCCGTATCAGGTGAAGATCAATCCGGTGCTGAACGTGGACGAGAGCAGCTACGACCCGACCAAGATCTGGCCGGGGCAGGTATCACATGGCATGGGCAAAGATCACCCGCTGAGCTGGTATCACTACGCGGAGAAAGGCCGCGTATTCGTCACGGCCCTCGGGCACGACGGCAATATGTACCGCGATCCGCAGTACCTTGCCCATTTGATGGGCGGCATCTACTGGACTGCCACCGGTAAAGGCATCAAGCAGTAGCGCGCTGTTTGAGTGCGTGACGGCGGCGCCATGCCAGCAGGCCAAGGCCGCCGGCCATCATCAGGTAAGTGTCAGGTTCTGGCACTGCGGACCGCAGCTGGAGCGACGTGATGGTGGCGTCTACTTCAATGGCCTGCTCGTCGGCACCATAGTAATAGTACAGGGTGCGTTGACTGAAGCGGCTCAGATCGAGATTGCCAGGCAAGGTGGAGCTATCGAAAGCGGTGCCGGACCGATCAACTAGGAACAGGGTCGCGTTCTGCTCCGGCGTAATGCGCGAGGCCGTGGAAAAGCCGAAAGTGTCGGCGCCGCGGTAGGTCGTGCTGTTATCGCCGACGGACATCTGTGGCGTTTCCGCAATGGTGGACGAGTCGAAATGCAAGCCGCCCTCGAACGTCAGTGTCATGCTGCCCATATCCTTGTAGAAGACAAGAGGCATGGGCACTCGCTTCTGGATCACCCAGACCGGTGCTGAGGTGTCATAGCTGATGGTGCCATGCACAGTCTCGGAAGTGTGTATCGTGCTGCCGAGGACGTCGATCGAGTCGGTCAGCAGTGGCAGGTTGGGGTCAAACTGGAAGATGTTGGAGATGGTCGCGGTGAAGTCGTAGGTAACGATTTCCGCATGTGCCGAGCCCAGCGCCAGTGCGCTGATGACTGCGAGTGATGCTTTAATGAATTGCATGTTGTCCTTGGTGAAGTTTATTTTCAATCAATTATCTATTTGAAAATACTATTTCGTCAATAAAAAAGCCAGCATCAAGCTGGCTTTTGTTGTTGGCAGGACAGAAAGTTACTGCTCGCGGACCCAGGTCTGCGAACGGCCAAGCATCGGCACGCCGATGTAGCCGCGCACGCTCAGCTTCTTGCCGCCGTCGGCCAGGTGCAGCTTGCTTTTGTAGACCTTGCCGTTATTCGGGTCGAGGATTTCGCCGCCGGTGTATTCGTCGCCATCCTTCTTCAGGTTGGACAGGATGGTCATGCCGAGGATGGGCTGGTCCTTGCGCGCGTCGCTGCACTTTTCGCACTTCGGATTCTGGTCTTCGTTGGCGTCGCGGAACAGTTTTTCGATCTGGCCGGTCAGCACGCCGTTGCTTTCGGTGATGCGGATCAGCGCTTTCGGTTTGCCGGTTTCATCATCGATGTTTTTCCACAGGCCGGCTGGCGAGTTGCTTTGGGCGAAGGCCGGGGCGATGCTCAGGGCGGCTGCGGCAATCAAGGCGAGGAATTTCATTTTTGTCTCCGTGAGGTTTTTTTGTGTGGGCCATTATACGAACTGGGCGCTGCCGCCGATTAGAGGCTATCGTCCAAAATTCGTTGCTATTTGGCTATGCTTACTGATATCGTTAGGAAATAGGCATAGCCAAGGAGTGGGGATGACTCTGACCGTGGAAGTGATGGTCCGCCATCCACGTTGGGGATGGACCATCGCAGTGACCAGCGCGGTGTTCGTGGGCGCGCTGGCCGGGCTATGCAGCCAAGCGGCGCGCGAGCTGGATCGCCAGGATTTGCTGGAAGATGTCCTGCAGCGCCATGCGATCGAAGCCATGTCGCTGACGCTCGATGGCAACCTGATGGGCGCCATTTCCCTGCTGGGCCTGATAGAGCCTGTCATCAAACAGGAGAGCCAGGGCTTGGCCGAGCCGAATAGTCCTGCAGTCCAGGCGCTGTTGAACAGCGTGGCACAGTCTTACCATGCGCAATCCGTGTTCGTGGTCAACCGTGATGGCGTGGTGTCTTCATCGTGGGACGATAGCGGCAAGCCGTCTACCGGATTGCAGATCGGCTTCCGTCCTTACTTTCAAACTGCTATGCGCGGCAGCGACAATGTGTACGCCGCCGTCAGCCTGTCGCGCGATGAGCGTACCCTGTATTTTTCTTCTCCCATCTTCGCTGGTCAGTTGCGCACCGGCGCGCCGGTCGGCGCGGTGGTGGCGCGTACCGGCATGGACCGTGTCGACAATCTGCTGGCGGCCAGCGGCAAGACCGCCTTGCTGCTGTCGCCGCAGGGCGTGGTGTTTGCCAGCACCAACCGGGAGTGGCAGGGGCAGCTCTCCGGTCCGGTTACCCAGCAACGCATCCGGGACATCCGCGCGTTGCGCCAGTTCGGCCGCCAGTTTGAGACGCGCACGCCGCACAGCTTGCCTTTTACGGTCGGCACCGGCATTGCGCGCGTGGACGGCGTGCGCAGCGCAATGGCCGCTGCACCGGTCGCGTGGAACGACCCGGCCGGCGTATGGCAACTGGTACTGATCGAGGACTTGTCCAAGACGGTGACGATCGGCACCGCAGTGCGCGACGGGCTGCTGGCCGGCATCGCGGCGCTGTTGCTGGTGCGCCTGTTGTGGCGGGCACTGGCTGGCAAGGCGGCGCAGCGCCAGGCCTCGTTCCAGATCGAGCAGATGGCGAACGAGCAGGCCGCGCGCGCCGAGCGCAAAATGCAACTGGCACAAGCGGCGCTGCGCATGCAGCAGGCCGATGGTCCGGATGCCCTGGTGCGGGCGTTCCTGAGCGAGTGCCACCAGCTATTCGGCGCGCTGCAAGGCGTGGTGTACACCGCTGCGGGCGACGGCGCGCCGCTGCGGCTGGCCGGCTCGTTTGCCGATGCCCGCGCGCCGGCCAGCCTCGCGCTCGGCGAGGGCTTGCTGGGGCAGTGCGCGCTGGAACGCCAGGCGCGCGTGGTCGATACTGCGGCCAGCGCCGCCTCGTGGACTATCCAGTCCGGCCTGGGCGAGAGCCGGCCGGCCGCCTTGCTGCTGGCGCCGGTGCTGCTGCAAGCGCGCCTGCTCGGCGTGGTGGAGCTGGCGCTGCCGCAGCGGCCCGCCGCCCATGTGCTGGAACAATTTATCGCGGTCGCCGAGGTGCTGGCGATTAACATGGGCTTCGCGCGGCGCAGCGCCGCCGAGTCCGTGCCCGTTTAAGGAGAGAACGTGTTACGAATATTCAATCGCCTGGAAAAACTCGGACTGGGCGTGAAGCTCGCGCTGGGTTTCGGTGGCAGCTTGCTGATCTTGCTGGTGTTCGGACTGCACTACATCAAGATGCACGAGAAGATGAGCGAGGACATGGTCAGCATTTACCGCGACGACCTGCTCGGCATCTCCGGCACCAAGGACGCGCTGATTTACTTTGCGCAGCGCGGCCGCGCCGTGCGCCAGGCCATCCTGGCACCCAATATGCACACCCGCGAGCAAGCGATGGCGCTGGTGAGCGAGGCGCAAGGCAAGCTGGATCGCGCGCTGCTCGACATCCGGCCGCGCGTGTTCCGCGATGAAAACAAGAAGAGCCTGGCCACGTTCGACGAAGCCTACGCGCACTACAACCAGGGTTACAACGCGGCGATCGGCTACCTGAAGGAGGGGAATGTCGAGGCCGCGCGCAACATCGTGTCCGACGTGGAATTCCAGAACTACGGGGTGCAGGCCAACGATGCGCTCAATAGCATCGCCGAGTTGAAAGAAGTCGGCGCCAGCAAGCAGATCGAGGAAATGCTGGCGCTGGCGCGCGATGAAACGCAGCTGACCTACTGGGTGCTGGTGGTGAGCATCGCGGCCGGGGTGTTGTTCAGTTTGCTCGTGTCGCGCTCGGTGCGCCTGCCTGCCAACCGCCTGCGCGCCGCCGTCGAGGGCCTGGCCCAGGGCGATCTGGCGCGCAGGGTTCCGCTCACCGATTATCCCAATGAGATCGGGCAACTGGCGCGCGCCATCGAAGTGCTGCAGCAGGAGGCACTCAAGGTCGATACGCAGCGCTGGCTCAAGGCCAACCTGGCGGCGCTGTCGAACGAACTGCAGTCGGCGGCCAGCCACGAGGAAATGGCCGCGCGCACGCTGGCGGTGCTGGCGCCGCTGATAGGCCTGGGGCACGCGGCCCTTTATCTGAACAGCAGCGACGGGCTGGACCTGATCGCCGGCTATGCCTGTCGCGGCGAGGCCGGCGGCAAGCAGCATATCGCACCGGGCGAGGGGCTGGTGGGGCAATGCGTGCTGGAGCACATGCCGATGATCCTGCGCTCGCCGCCGGCCGATTACCTGCGCATCGGTTCCGCGCTGGGCGAGGCCACGCCGTCCAGCATCGCCATCCTGCCGGTGCAGCGCAACGAGCGCGTGCTGGCCGTGATGGAGCTGGCAACGCTGCAACCCTACGACGACCGGGCGCAGGCGCTACTGGACGGCGCGCTGCCCATCATCGCCATGAACCTCGAGATCATGGAGCGCAACGTGCAAACGCGCACGCTGCTGGAAGAAATCCGCCGCACCAACTTCCTGACCGATATCGCGCTCGACCTGACCGACAGCGGCTACTGGTATATCGACTACAGCGATCCCGGTTATTACTACCAGTCGGCGCGCGCCGCCAGCCTGCTGGGAGAGCCGCCGAGGGCCGACGGCCGCTACGACTCCCAGTCGGAATGGCTGGCGCGGCTGGAGGAGGCCGACCCGGAAGGCGCCAAGCAAACCGTGGCACGCTACCTGGCCACGCTGGATGGCCAGTACGAGCTGTACGACACCGTGTATGCCTACCGCCGCCCGGCCGATGGCCGCGTGATCTGGGTCCACACTTTCGGCAAGCTGGAGCGCGATCCCCAGAGCGGCGAGCCGCTCTATATGTACGGCGCCTACCAGGACATCACCGCGCAGAAGGCGGCCGAGGACGAGCTGCGCATCACGCGCGAGGCGGCGCTGGCCGCCACCCGTGCCAAGAGCGACTTCCTGGCCAATATGAGCCACGAGATCCGCACGCCGATGAACGCCATCATCGGCATGTCGCACCTGGCCCTGCAAACCGACCTCGACAAGCGGCAGCGCAACTATGTCGAGAAGGTGCACCGCGCCGGCGAGAACCTGCTCGGCATCATCAACGACATCCTCGATTTCTCCAAGATCGAGGCGGGCAAGATGACGGTCGAAAAAGTCGACTTCGACCTCGGCGACGTGCTCGACAACCTGGCCAACCTGATCGCCATGAAGGCCGAGGACAAGGGCCTGGAACTGCTGTTCCAGATCGACCCGCGCGTGCCGATGAACCTGATCGGCGACCCGCTGCGCATTGGCCAGGTGCTGGTCAACCTCGGCAACAACGCGGTGAAATTTACCGAAAAGGGCGAGGTGGTGCTCGGCGTCGAGCAGCAGTCGGCCGACGACACTTCGGTGGAGCTGCACTTCTGGGTGCGCGACACCGGCATCGGCATGAGCGAGGAACAGTGCAGCAAGCTGTTCCAGTCGTTCAGCCAGGCCGACGCCTCCACCACCCGCAAGTACGGCGGCACCGGCCTTGGCCTGGTGATTTGCAAGAACCTGCTGGAGTTGATGGGCGGCGAGATCTGGATCGCCAGCGTGCCGGGGCAGGGCACCACCTTCCACTTCCGCGTGCGCTTCGAGAAGCAGCTGGAGAACAAGCCGCGCCGCATGTTCCGCGCCGACGAACTGACCGGCGTGCGCGTGCTGGTGGTGGACGACAATGCCTCGGCGCGCGAGATCCTGTCGACGATGGCGCGCACTTTCGGGCTGGAAGTCGACGTGGCATGGAGCGGCGTGCAAGCGCTGGAGATCGTGCGTCAGTCCGAGCAGCGCAAGCTGCCGTATGACGTGGTGCTGATGGACTGGAAGATGCCGGAAATGGATGGCATCGAGACCGTGCGCCGGCTGCGCGAGGTGGAGCTGGCGCGCCTGCCGGCGGTCATCATGGTCACGGCCTACGGCCGCGAGGACGCGCTGTCGAGCGCACTGGAACGCGGTGTCGAGATGAACCTGGTGCTGACCAAGCCGGTCACGCCCTCGACGCTGCTGGAAGCGGTGGGGCAGGCGCTGGGCAAGGGCGCCATTGTCGAGACGCGCGCGGTCGGCAAGCACCAGCAGCACAGCGAGGCGATCGCCAGGCTGAACGGCGCGCGCGTGCTGCTGGTGGAGGATAACGACCTGAACCAGGAATTGGCGATCGACCTGCTGAACAAGGCTGGCGTCGAGGTGGTGCTGGCCAACCACGGGCAAGAGGCGCTGGACATCCTGGCCCAGGACCGCCGCTTCGACGGCGTGCTGATGGATTGCCAGATGCCGGTGATGGACGGCTACACGGCCGCGCGCGCGCTGCGCGCCATGCCGGAATTTGACGGCCTGCCGATTATCGCGATGACCGCCAACGCAATGGCCGGCGATCACGAGAAGGTGCTGGCCGCCGGCATGCAGGACCACATCGCCAAGCCGATCAACGTGGGCGGCATGTTCGCCACTATGGCGCGCTGGATCAAGCCGCTGCATGGGCAGCCGCGGGCCGACCTCGATGGGACCGGCGCCGATGCCGGCGCGGTGCCATCCCTGCCGGCGCTGGCCGGCATCGACATGAAGGCCGGCCTGGCCACCTCGATGGGCGACCCGGCCCTGTACCGGCGCCTGCTGGTGAAATTCCGCGACAGCCAAGCCGGCTTTGGCGCGGCCTTTGCCAGCGCGCTGGCCGGAGCCGACCCCACGGCTGCCACGCGCAGCGCCCACACGCTCAAGGGCATGGCCGGCAATATCGGCGCGCGCGCCGTGCAAGCGGCCGCGCAGTCGCTGGAAACGGCGTGCGGGCAGGGGGCAGCGGCGGCGCAGCTGGAACCGCTGACGGCCGCCGTGCTGCACGAGCTGGACCCGGTCATCGCTGCGCTGCGCGTACTGGACACGGCAACGCCTGCCGCGCCTGTATCCACCCTCGCCATCGACCCGGCCGAGCTTGGAGGGAAGGCGCAGCAATTCAGGGCCCTGCTGGCCGACAGCGATTCGTCCGCCGCCGACTTCTGGGAATCACACCTCGACCTGTTCCGCGCGGCTTGGCCGCAGCACTGGAAGCGCATACAAAACGGTTTGTCCGACCTTGATCTCGACGCGGCCCTGGCCGCGCTGGAAGAGGCGCTAAATGAGAAGGAAACCACGACATGACTGACACCCTGATCGCCAAGAAAACCATCCTGCTGGTGGACGACGCACCGGACAACCTGGTGCTGATGAACGACCTGCTCAAGGACCTGTACAAGATCAAGATCGCCAACAGCGGCGAGAAGGCGCTGCGCATCGCGCAGTCGGAGACCAAGCCGGACCTGGTGCTGCTCGATATCATGATGCCGGAGATGGATGGCTACGAGGTCTGCCGCCGCCTGAAAGCCGATCCTGCCACGCGCGACATCCCGATCATCTTCCTGACCGCCAAGACCGATGTGGACGCGGAAAAAATGGGGCTGGACCTGGGCGCGGTCGATTACCTCACCAAGCCGATCAGCCCGCCGATCGCCCTTTCGCGCGTGCGCAACCACTTGCTGCTGAAGGACAGCGCCGACTTCCTGCGCGATCAGAACACCTTCCTCGAAAACGAGGTATCGGCGCGCACGCAGGAAGTGGTGGCGATCCAGGATGTGACCATCCTCGCGATGGCCTCGATGGCGGAAACGCGCGACACCGACACCGGCAACCACATCCGCCGCACCCAGTACTACGTGAAGGTGCTGGCCGAGAAACTGCGCCACCACCCGCGCTTCGAGGCCACGCTGACCGACAGCTACATCAAGCAGCTATTCAAGTCGGCGCCGCTGCACGACATCGGCAAGGTCGGCATCCCCGACCGCATCCTGCTCAAGCCGGGCAAGTTCGAGCCGCACGAATTTGAGATCATGAAGACCCACACCACCCTGGGCCGCGACGCCATCGCCCACGCCGAGGCCTCGCTGGGCATGAGCGTGCCGTTCCTCGCGCTGGCCAAGGAGATCGCCTACGGCCACCAGGAGAAGTGGGACGGCAGCGGCTACCCGGAAGGCGTGGCCGGCGACGCCATCCCGGTGTCGGCGCGGCTGATGGCGGTGGCCGACGTCTACGACGCCCTGATCAGCCGCCGAGTCTACAAGGAGGGCATGCCGCACGAGAAGGCGGTGCAGATCATCATCGACGGCAAGGGCTCGCACTTCGACCCGGACATGGTCGATGCCTTCGTCGAGCTGGTGGATGAATTCCGCGCCATCGCGGCCCGCTTCCACGATTCCGACGAGGTGATGGCGGAGAAAAAAGAACGCCTCGACATACTGGCGGGGAACCAATCATGAGCACCTCGGCGCCGTGGCTATCCAACCAGCAGCGTGAGGCGGCGTACATGCGCCGCATCGAACAGTCCACCTTCCTCATCGTGGATGACTTTGACACCATGCGGCGCATCACCATCAACCAGCTGCGCCAGCTCGGCGCGAAGAAAATGCTGGAAGCGGCCAACGGTGCGGAAGCGCTGCGCATCCTCGGCAGCGAGCAAGTCGACATCATCATCTCTGACTGGAATATGCCGGTGATGTCGGGGCTGCAGCTGCTGCTGACGGTGCGCGCCAACGCCCGGGTGGCCGGCATCCCGTTCATGATGATTACCGCCGAGGCCGAGCGCGAGCGGGTGCAGCAGGCGATCGATGCGGGCGTGTCGGAATTGCTGGTGAAGCCTTATTCAGCGGGCTTGTTTGCCGACCGGCTGGAGCGCGCCTTCAGCCGCATCCCGCGCCCGGAGGCCAGCGAACCGGCCACCGCCCCGCACGCCGAGGCGGCGCCGGCTGGTGCTGCGCCGGTGGCGGCGGTGCCGGTTGCGCCGGCCCCGGCCGTTGCGCCGCTGGCAGCAATTCCGGTTGCCGCGCCGCTGGTCGTGCCGGTTTCCGCAAGTCCTGCCGCCGCGCCACACGCTGCCGCACCGGCCCGTCCCACCATCCTGCTGGTGGACGATACGCCCGACAATTTGCACCTGTTGTCCACCCTGTTCAAGGACACCTACCGGGTCAAGATTGCCCACCACGGCGAGAAAGCCCTGGCCATTTGCCAGAGTGATGAGCCACCGGACCTGGTCATGCTCGACGTCATGATGCCGGGACTGGACGGCTTCGAGGTGGCGGCCCAGCTGCGCAGCCATCCGTCTTCCGAAATGATCCCGATCATCTTCGTCACCGCGCTGGCCGACGAGGCCAGCCGCCTGCGCGGCATGGAACTGGGGGCGGTCGACTTCGTCACCAAGCCGATCGACCCGGAAGCGCTGCGCCTGCGCACGCGCAACTTCATGCGCTACGTTGGACTGCAACGCGAAACACAGGCCAACTACGACGCCATGATGGAAATCGCGCGCATGAAAGACGAAGTCGAACGCATCACGCGCCACGACCTGAAAGGCGCGCTGGCCGCCGTGATCGGGCTGGTGCAGGGCATCGCCGATGGCGAGTCGCTGTCGCAGGACCAGCTGGAACAGGCGCTGCTGGCCGAGCAGGCAGCACTGAAAGCGCTGCACATGATTAACCTGTCGGCCGAAATCTACAAGATTGAAACCGGCCGCTTCGAGCTGCGCCCGCAGCCGGTGCATGTGGTGCACGTGCTCGGTCAACTGGCGGCGCAAACGCGCCAGGCGTTCAAGGTGAAAGGCTTGCAGATCGTGGTGCAGGCGGCAGGCAACCCGGTCGCGTCCGGCGACCCGACGTTCTGCTACTCGATCTTCCAGAACCTGCTGAAAAACGCCTGCGAAGCCGCGCTGTTCGATTCCACCGTGACGGTCTCGGTCAGCGGCGGCGAACAGATTGCGGTGGCCATCACCAACAGCGGCGTGGTGCCGGCCGCCATCCGCGAGCGCTTCTTCGACAAATACGCCACCGCCGGCAAACACGACGGCACCGGGCTGGGCACCTATTCGGCACGCCTGTTGACCGAAGCGCAGGGCGGCACCATCGCCATGCAAACCGACGACGCCAGCAATACCACCGTCATCACCATTACGCTGCCAACTAAACGGAATGTCTAAAATAAGATAAAATGTGTGGATGAAAAAATCCACCGAACATCAAAACCTGCTGGCGCAGATGCAGCACGTGGCGGAAGGGCTGGGCAAGACGCTGGCGCCGTTCTGCGAAGTGGTGCTGCACGACCTGACCGAGCCGGAGCATGCCATCCTGGCCATCCACAACAACCTGTCAGGACGCAGCGTGGGCGCGCCGGCGACCGAGCTGGGTCTCGCGCGCGCGGCCGATCCGGCCTTTGAGCAGGTGATTGCCAACTATCCCAACACCTTCCCCGATGGCCGGTTGGCCAAGAGTACCTCGATCGGCATCAAGGACAGCCGGGGCCAGTATGTGGCCGCGTTGTGCATGAATGTCGACCTCACCGTATTCCGCAGCCTGAACACCATGCTGACCCAATTTGGCAGCGTGGATGCGGCGGCAGCCGTCAGCGAGACGATGGCGCCGGGCGGGGCGGATGCGATCCGCCAGCGCATCGACCAATTCGCTGCACGTCTCGGCAGCACGCCGCGCGCGCTGAAGGCCGACGAGCGCAAGGCCCTGATGCGCGAGCTGAAGGAAGCTGGCCTGAGCGACGTGCGGCGGGCGATGGACATCGTCGCCGCCTATCTCAACGTATCCCGCGCCACCGTGTACAACGACGCGCGCTAATCCACTACAGGAATCCATCATGAGCGAACTGACACTCCCTACCTTTGCCGACGTGGTTGCGGCTTCCGAACGCATCGCCGGTGTGGCGCATGCGACGCCGGTCCAGACCTCGCGCACCATCAACGAAGCCTTGGGGGCCGAAGTGTTCTTCAAGTGCGAGAACTTGCAGCGCATGGGCGCGTTCAAATTCCGCGGTGGCTACAACTCGCTGGCCAGGTTCACGCCGGAGCAGCGCAAGGCTGGCGTGGTGGCGTTTTCGTCGGGGAACCATGCGCAGGCGATTGCGCTGTCGGCCCGGCTGCTGGGTATTCCTGCCACCATCGTCATGCCGCATGATGCGCCGGCGGCCAAGGTTGCGGCCACCAAGGGCTATGGCGCGCAGGTGGTGATTTATGACCGCTACAAGGAAGACCGCGAGCAGATCGGCCGTGATCTGGCGGCCAAGCATGGCCTGACCTTGATTCCGCCCTACGATCATCCTGACGTGATTGCAGGGCAGGGCACGGCGGCCAAGGAGTTGCTGGAAGAAGTGGGGCCGCTGGACTTTGTGTTTGCGCCACTGGGCGGTGGCGGTCTGCTGGCTGGCACGGCGCTGTCGACGCGCGCGCTGTCGCCGAATGCGACGATTTATGGCGTGGAGCCGGAGGCGGGCAACGACGGGCAGCAGTCATTCCGCAGCGGCAGCATCGTGCATATTGATACGCCGAAAACGATTGCTGACGGCGCGCAGACCCAGCACCTGGGCAACCTGACGTTCCCGATTATTCAGCGCGATGTGAACGATATTTTAACGGCGAGCGATGAACAGCTGCGTGCTGAAATGCGCTTCTTTGCCGAGCGGATGAAGATGGTGGTGGAGCCGACTGGCTGCCTCGGCCTGGCTGCTGCGCGTGCGATGAAGGACCAGCTGCAAGGCAAGCGCGTCGGCATCATCATCAGCGGGGGAAATGTCGATATCCCCCGCTATGCTGAACTGCTGGCCGGGTAAGCCTTAGCCGTTCCGGCGGCGCCGTGCAATGGCGGAGAGAGCCAGCAATCCGGCCAGCAGCATCGCATAGCTGGCAGGTTCCGGCACGGCGGAGGTGGGCGTCAGTGAGATGATGGTGGCGCTCACGTCGAGCGTGCTGTCGTAGTCCGAGAGGTAGTAGTGGGTTCTGAACAAGGCATAGCTGGCACCACTCAATTGAGCGGCGGTCGGGATGGCCACATTGCTCAGCCAATGGCCGGTACTGTCGTTGAACTCCACCGACGAGAATTGTGTCTTGCCGTCGCCGTAGTCGCCACTACGGAAGATGGAGAAAGTGTCGCCCCAGCCGTTTGGGACGTTGTTAGACACTTGCAGCGAGATCGGACGTGGCACCGGCGCTAGGATCGGTGCCAACGAGTTGGCTGCCGACAGCGAGTTGTGCCCTGTGGAATCATCGTACTGTGCGTACGAACCGCCCGGTGCCGCTGGCCCGTAGTAGCTCAGGCCGGTCGACGTATCGTAATCGAAGTGGCCGTGAATTATGTCGCCAATAGTATAGACAATGCCGGCTTTGGAGCTGGTCAGGACGTCGGTGACATTTCCGCGGCCCCCACTTTCGCGCAAGACGTTGATCTTGGCCGTGAAGTCGAAGCTGACGATTTCGGCGTGGGCCGAGGCTAGCATCAGCAGGCCGGCGAGCAACCCGATAAGTTTTTTCATGCCATTCCCCAATAAAATTGTAGAAATAGCATTAAAACATTATCAATGATTTAATGTCAACAGTTGTTCGCGACCTATGGCGTTGATTTATGCGGCTGGCAGCTTGGCGATCTGCTCGCGCATTTTCTCCAGGGTGGCGCTGAAGTTGGCAACGCGCTCTTTCTCCTGCGCCACCACTTCGGCCGGCGCGCGCGCCACGAAGCTTTCGTTCGACAGCTTGCCGTTGGCCTTGTTGATCTCGCCTTCCAGACGGGTGATCTCCTTGGTCAGACGCTCACGCTCGGCCTTGACGTCGATTTCCACTTTCAGCATCAGCTTGGTCGTGCCGACGATGGACACGGCCGCCGGCGAATCCGGCAGCGCGTCGACGATCTGCACTTCCGCCAGCTTGGCCAGCGATTGCACGTAAGGCGCAAAGCCTTCCATCGCCGCCTTCTCTTCGGCATTGCCCGGCTCAACGATCAGCGGCACGCGCAGCGACGGCGACAGTTGCATCTCGCCGCGCAGGTTACGGGTCGCATCGGTCAGCGCCTTCAACTGCTGCATCCACGCCTCGGCCGATTCATTGATGTTGGCGGTGTTGGCGATCGGATACGGCTGCATCATGATCGAGTCACCAGTCTTGCCGGCCAGCGGCGCAACGGCTTGCCACAGCGCTTCGGTCACGAACGGAATCACCGGATGCGCCAGACGCAGCACCACTTCCAGCACGCGCAGCAGGGTGTGACGGGTAGCGCGCTGCTGGCCTTCGGTGCCGCTTTGTACCTGCACCTTGGCCACTTCCAGATACCAGTCGCAGTACTCGTCCCACACGAACTTGTAGATGGCCGAGGCGATGTTGTCGAAGCGGTAGTCTTCGAAGCCCTTGGCCACTTCCAGCTCGGCTTTCTGCAGCAGCGAGATGATCCACTTGTCGGCGTTCGACAGGTCGGCTTCCGACGCCGAGCAATCCTTGCCTTCGGTGTTCATCATCACGAAGCGGGTCGCGTTCCACAGTTTGTTGCAGAAGTTGCGGTAGCCTTCGGCGCGGCCCAGGTCGAAGTTGATGTTGCGGCCCAGCGAGGCGTACGAGGCCATCGTGAAGCGCACCGCGTCGGTGCCGTAGGCAGCGATACCTTCCGGGAATTCCTTGCGGGTGGCCTTGGCGATTTTTTCCGCAGCCTTAGGGTTCATCAGGCCGGTAGTGCGTTTTTCCACCAGCGCTTCCACGCCGATACCGTCGATCAGGTCGATCGGGTCCAGCGTGTTGCCCTTGGATTTGGACATTTTCTGGCCCTGCGAGTCGCGCACCAGGCCGTGCACGTACACGGTTTCGAACGGCACTTTGCCGGTGAAGTGCGCGGTCATCATGACCATGCGCGCCACCCAGAAGAAGATGATGTCGAAGCCGGTCACCAGCACCGACGATGGCAGGAAGGCCTTGATATCCGGCGTTTCTTCCGGCCAGCCCAGGGTCGAGAACGGCACCAGCGCGGACGAGAACCAGGTGTCCAGCACGTCGTTGTCGCGGCGCAGCGGCGCGGTGATGCCTTTGGCCGCAGCTTGCGCCTTGGCTTCTTCTTCGGTCTTGGCGACGAAGATATTGCCGGCGTCGTCGTACCATGCCGGGATCTGGTGGCCCCACCACAGCTGGCGCGAGATGCACCAGTCCTGGATGTTGTTCAGCCACTGGTTGTACGTGGTGCTCCAGTTCTCCGGCACGAATTTGATTTCGCCGGTAGCGACTTTTTCCAGCGCCACTTCAGCGATCGATTTGCCCGGATTGAAGGTGCCTTCCGGCGCTGGCTTGCTCATGGCGACGAACCACTGGTCGGTCAGCATCGGCTCGATGACCACGCCGGTACGGTCGCCGCGCGGTACCATCAGCTTGTGCTTTTTGACTTCTTCCAGCAGGCCTTGCGCTTCCAGGTCGGCGACGATTTTCTTGCGTGCTTCAAAGCGGTCCAGGCCACGGTAGGCTTCCGGCGCGTCGTCAACGATCTTGGCTTCCAGCGTCAGGATCGACGGCATCGCCAGTTTGTGGCGTTGGCCGACGGCGTAGTCGTTGAAGTCGTGCGCCGGGGTGATTTTCACGCAGCCGGTGCCGAAGGCTTTGTCGACATATTCATCGGCGATGATCGGGATTTCGCGGCCGACCAGCGGCAGCGTCAGCATCTTGCCGACCAGCGGCTGGTAGCGTTCGTCGGTCGGGTCCACCGCCACGGCGACGTCGCCCAGCATGGTTTCAGGACGGGTGGTGGCGACGGTCAGCGAACCGCTGCCATCTGCCAGCGGGTACTTGATGTACCACATCGAGCCGTCTTCTTCTTCCGACACCACTTCCAGGTCGGAGACAGCGGTGCCCAGCACCGGATCCCAGTTGACCAGGCGCTTGCCGCGGTAGATCAGGCCTTGCTCGTGCAGACGCACGAACACTTCGGTCACGACCTTGGAGCGCTCGGCATCCATGGTGAAGTATTCGCGCTTCCAGTCCGGCGAGGCGCCCAGGCGGCGCATCTGGCCGGTGATGGTGGAGCCGGATTTCTCTTTCCACTCCCAGACTTTTTCGATGAACTTTTCGCGGCCGAGGTCATGGCGCGAGATTTTCTGCGCGTCGAGCTGGCGCTCCACCACGATCTGGGTGGCGATGCCGGCGTGGTCGGTGCCCGGAATCCAGGCGGTGTTGTGGCCCAGCATGCGGTAGTAGCGGGTCAGGCCATCCATGATGGTCTGGTTGAAAGCATGGCCCATGTGCAGGGTGCCGGTGACGTTCGGCGGCGGCAGCTGGATGCTGAAAGAAGGTTTGCCGGCGTCGAGGGTGGCGGTGTAGTAACCGCGCGACTCCCACTCGCTGCGCCAGAATTGTTCAATGTCGGCAGGCTCGAAAGACTTGGCTAATTCCATGATTTCCAGATTTAAATTTGGCGAAACGACCATTATAAATGACGCGGCAGGCCGTGCGCTGGAAACTGGCACGGCCTGCCGCGTAATTGCGTGGTCTTTTTGCTATTTTTGCTGGTTTTGCGTCACGCTGCCTGTATGTTCTCCGAAGATAACGGCAGTTTGCGCAGCCGTTTGCCGGTGGCGGCGAACAGGGCGTTGGCCACCGCCGGGCCGATCAGCGCGGTGGCCGGCTCGCCGATGCCGCCCGGCTTTTCGGTGCTCGGCACCAGCGTCACGTCCACTTTCGGCATCTCGTTCATGCGCAGGATGGGGTAGTCGTGGAAGTTGGTCTGCTGCACGCGGCCCTTGTCGAGCGTGATTTCGGCGCCCAGCGTGGAGGTCAGGCCGAAGGCGATGCTGGACTGGATCTGCGCTTCCACCGTGTCTGGATTGACCATCCGGCCCAAGTCGGCGGCGACCCACACGCGGTGCACTTTGATGGCGTTGTCCTTCACCGAGATTTCCGCCACCTGCGCCATGTAGGTGTCGTAGCCTTCCATCAGGGCGATGCCGCGATAGTGGCCTTTCGGCAGCGGCTTGCCCCAGCCGGATTTTTCCGCCGCCAGTTTCAGCACCTTGGCAAAGCGCGGCTGCTTGTCCAGCAGCGCCAGGCGGAACTGGTAGGGATCTTTCTTGGCCGCGTGCGCCATCTCGTCGATGAAGCTTTCGTTGGCAAAGGCGTTCAGCGCGTGGCTGACCGAGCGCCAGTAGCCGACCCGCAGGCCGCTGTCATGCTCGATCAATTCCGCCGTCATGTTGGGAATGTCGTAGCCGACCACGGCCGCTTCGGCCATGAAGGGATCGAGCGTGCCTTTCGGCAGGCCGAAGGCGCGCTGCGTCACCGATTGCGAGGTCAGTTGCAAGGTCAGCGCCACCGGCTTGCCGGCGGCATCGAGGCCGCCGGCCATGCGGTGCAGCGCCATCGGGCGGTAGAAGTCGTGGGTGGTGTCGTCCTCGCGCGTCCACAGCAGCTTGACCGGCTTGCCGACGGCTTTGGAAATCTCGGCCGCCTGCACCGCAAAGTCGTATTCGAGACGACGGCCGAAACCGCCGCCGAGGAAGGTGGTCTTGACCGTCACGTCTTCCGGCTTGAGGCCGACCGCGTTGGCGACGTTGCCCTGCGTGCCTTGCTGGAACTGGGCCGGGCCGATCACCAGGCACTTGCCGTCCTTGTAGTGGGCGGTGAAGTTCTGCGGCTCCATCGTGGCGTGGGCCAGCAGCGGCGACCAGTATTCGGCTTGCAGTTTCTTGGCGGCGCTGCCCAGCGCTGCCGTCGCGTCGCCGGTTTTCTTGATCGGGATGGTGGCATCGGCAGCTTTGCGGATGCCGTCTTTCATGGCGGCGTTGTCGATGCGCGCGCCGGGGCCGTCGTCCCATTTGACGGTCAGCGCGTCGCGGGCCTTCTTCGCGCGCCAGTAGCTGTCGGCTACCACCGCCACGCCGTCGCGGATTTGCACCACGTCGATCACGCCGGGCATGGCCTTGGCTTTGCTCGCGTCGAAGCTCACCACCTTGCCGCCGATGACCGGGCATTGTTCCAGCGAGGCGTACACCATGCCGGGCAGTTTGACGTCGATGCCGTATTCGGCCGTGCCGTTCACTTTGCCGGCCGTGTCGAGCCGCTTGGTGGGCTTGCCGATGATCTTGAAATCCTTGGGATCTTTCAGCGTGACTTTTTCCGGCACCGGTTGTTTGGCGGCGGCTGCGGCCAGCTGGCCGTAGGTGGCGCTCTTGCCGCCGGGGCCGGTCACCTTGCCGTCGGCGGCGGTCAACTTGGTAGCGTCCACTTTCCACTGCTCTGCAGCGGCGGCGATCAGCATCATGCGCACTTGGGCGCCGGCGATGCGCAGCTTTTCCCAGCCTTCGCGCACCGAGGTCGAGCCGCCGGTCAGCTGCCCGCCCAGCAGGGCGTTGACGTAGACCGGCGCCACCGGCGCGATCTCCACCTTGATTTTGCGGATGTCGACGTTGAGCTCTTCGGCGATCAGCATGGGCATGGAGGTGTACACACCCTGGCCCATTTCCGAGCGGGCCGACAGCAGCGTGATGGTGTTGTCGTCGGCGATGTGGACCCAGGCGTTGGGCGTGTGCAGCGTGCCGGCGGCGTCGGCCTGTGCGGCCAGCGTGGGCAGGAAAACGCCCAGCGTCAGCCCTGCGGAGGTTTTCAGGAAGTCCCTGCGATTCGTCGTCATGGCCGTCTCCCTTACGCCTTGCGCATTTCGGCGGCCGCAGTCTTGATCGCGGCGCGGATGCGGTTGTAGGTGCCGCAGCGGCAGATATTGCCGCTCATGGCGTTCTCGATATCCGCGTCGCTGGGATTTTTATTGGTGCGCAGCAGGGCGGCGGCGCTCATCAGCTGGCCCGATTGACAGTAGCCGCATTGCGGCACGTCGTGCGCGATCCAGGCTTTTTGCAGCGGATGGGAATTGTCTTTGGAGAGCGATTCGATGGTGGCGACCTGTTTGCCGGCGGCTACCGAGACCGGCGTCTGACAGGAGCGGATCGGTTCGCCATCGAGGTGGACGGTGCAGGCGCCGCACAGCGCCATCCCGCAACCGAACTTGGTGCCGGTCAGTCCGATTTCATCGCGGATCACCCAGAGTAGCGGGGTGTCCGGCTCGGCCTGCACGGTGACTTCCTTGCCGTTAAGCTTGAACTTTGTTGTCATGTCCATCCTCCAGGAATACGCATGTCACGGGCTTCAAATAATAGCGTATTTCCTCTACGACAGAATCCGTTCAGACCGCTAATATGTGGCTACCAACCAAAAGGAGACACGCATGATTCCATCGTTTGAGGCAGTCAGCATCACCGTTGACGGCCACGTGGCCACCATCCGCCTGAATCGCCCGGATAAGCTGAATGCAATGAATCTTGCAATGTGGCATGACATTCGTTCTGCGTTTCGCTTTGTCGACGAGACGCCTGACATTCGTGTGGCGATCCTGGAAGGCGAGGGCAAGGCCTTCACCGCCGGCATCGACCTGCAGATGATGATGGGCGTGGGCGCGCAAGTGCGCGACGAATGCGATGGCCGCACGCGCGAAAACCTGCGCCGCGTGATTCTTGATTTGCAGGATACGCTGACGAGTCTTGAGCGTTGCCGCAAGCCGGTGCTGGCGGCCGTGCATGGCGCGTGCGTGGGCGGGGGCATTGATCTGATCAGTTGCGCCGATATGCGCTACTGCTCTTCCGATGCGTGGTTCACCATCAAGGAAATCGATATCGGCATGGTGGCCGATGTGGGCACTTTGCAGCGTTTGCCGCGTTTGATCGGCGAAGGCATGGCGCGCGAGCTGGCTTACACCGCGCGCAAGTTCGACGGCGCCGAGGCCAAAGAGATGCGCTTCGTGAACCGCGTGTTCGAATCGCCCCAAGCGCTGCGCGAAGGCGTGCGCGAGATTGCGGCCAGCATCGCCGCCAAGTCGCCGTTGTCGGTGCGCGGTGTGAAAGAAATGATCAACTACGCACGCGACCACACGGTAGCCGATGGCCTGAACTACGTCGCCACCTGGAACGCGGCCATGCTGATGTCGGCCGACCTGCAAGCGGCCATGATGGCCGGCATGAGCAAGTCGGTGCCAACCTTCAAGGACTAGGTCGCCAGGCGCCAGGTGCTGCGGCCGGCGGCCTTGGCATCGTACAGCGCAAGGTCGGCGCGCTTGTAGAGCTGCTCGTGGTTGTCTCCGTTGTGATACACGGCGGCGCCGATGCTGGCGCTGATTTCAATCATGGCATCGCCATGCCGCAACGGCGCGGCCAGATCGGCCAGGATGCGCGCGCACACCGGCTCCAGCGTTTCGCGGTCGCGGGTCTGGCTCAATAGCACGGCAAACTCATCGCCGCCCAGGCGGAACGGCCGGTCGGCCTCGCGCACGGCCGCGCGCAGGCGCTCGGCGGTGGCCACCAGCAGGGCGTCGCCGGCGTCGTGGCCGAAGGTGTCGTTGACCGGCTTGAAGCGGTCGAGGTCGATCAGCAGCAGCGTGAAGTGCTCGCCGCCGCGTTCGGCTTGCGCCACCAGGTGCCGCAGTTCGTCGCTGAACAGCCGGCGGTTCGCCAGCCCCGTCAGCGGATCGCCATAGGCCAGCGTTTCCAGTTGCGCCTGGATCGTGCGCAGTTCGGCGGTGCGGGTTTCCACCATCGCCTCCAGTTCGCGCTGGCGGCGGCGCAGGTAGGCGGTGCGCGCATGCACCAGGCCGGCGGCCAGCAGCAGCACCAACGCGCCCATGCCGGCCCGCGCCAGCGGCCGCTGGTGCCAGGCCGGCAGCACCCGCACCGGCACTTCCAGCGGCGCTGCCCAGTCGCCGTTGCGGTTCGAGCCGCGCAGCTGCAGCACGTAGTCGCCCGGCGGCAGGTTGTTGTAGCTGGCGCGGCGCGAGGAGGCCTCGGTCTGCACCCAGTTGGTGTCGAAGCCCTTGAGCTGGTAGGCGTAGTGGTTGCGCTCCGGTGCGGAATAGTCGAGCGCGGCAAACTCCAGCGAGAAGCCGCGCTCGCGCGCGACGGTGGTGACGGTGATTGGCGGCGCCTGCTTGCCCAGTCCCGCGTTGTAGGGGGCGATCGGCATTTCCTTGTCGTTGAGCAGCACGCGGGTGACCACCAGCGGCGGCGTGTAATGCCATTCCGACAGCGCCTGCGGCATGATGACGCTGAACCCGGACAGGCCGCCAAACAGCAGTTCGCCCTCGTGGGTGACGGCGCCGGAATTGGTCCAGTAGGTCGGCACGTGCACGCCCTCGCCGGGACCGAGCGCGCGCACCGCGAGGGTGGCCGGGTCGATGCGCGCCAGGCCGTTGTCGGTGCTGGCCCAGACCATGCCGTTGCGGTCCTGCAGCAGTTTGTTGGCGCCGCTGTCGGGCAGGCCTTGCTGCATGCCCAGCCGGCGGAAGCGGCGTCGGCCATCGGCGTCGGTGCGCTCCAGGATGACCACGCCGGTGCCGAAGTTCGACAGCCACAGCCGGCCCTGGCGGTCCAGCATCAGCGACGACACATAGCCGGGCGGCAGCCGGTCCGGTGCGGCCAGTTCGGTCGGGATCGCCTCGACCCGGTCGGGACCGACCCGCGCCAGGCCGGTGCGGGTGCCCACCCACACCTCGTCGCCCGCCGGCAGGATGGCGGTCACGCGGGCATCGCCCAGCGCCTTGTCCTCGTGCCGCAGCAGGTGCGGCATGCCGCCGCCGGGCGGCAGTTCCAGCGCCCACAAGCCGTCCAGGCCGCCCATCCACAGGGTGCGCCCCTGCAGCGCCAGGGCCCACACTTCCTGCTCCTCGCGCGGTTGCGGCAGCGCCACGCGCTCGACCCGCCGGCCGTCGGCGCTGGCGCGGAACAAGCCATGCTGGGTGCCAATGTAGATTTCGCCGTCGGGACCGATGGTGCTGGCCAGCACGCGCCCCTGACCGAGCCCGCTTGCCGGGCTGATCCTGCCAGTGACGCCGTGCTCGGGATCGATGATGGCGACGCCGCCGCTGATCAGGCCCAGCCACACCCGGCCGTCCGGCGCCACCAGCATGCTCGGCACGCTCAGGGCGCCGCCGCGCCCGGCGTCCAGATGGCGCACGGTGGCGATGGCGTTGGGCTGCGGCGCATGCTGGCTCAGGCTCGACATGTGGGACGCGTAAATGACGCCGCTGCGCTCGCGGAACATGGCCATGACGTCGTTGTCGGCCAGCGTGTCGGCCGTGTCGGCGCGGTGGTGGATGCGGTGGGTGAGATGATGCTGGGCGTCGACCACCACGATGCCGCCGGCGGCGCCGTCGGTGCCGAGCCATATTTCTCCGGGCGCCGCCTCGATGATCGAGGATACCCGCTCCTGCCCCAGCGTCGACACCGGGCCGCTCTCGCGCAGTGGGGCCGCGCTGGTCCCGGCGAGCGCCGCGTCCTGGCCGTCGGGACCCAGTACAAAGGCGCCGCTGGTGCGGGTGCCGATCCACAGCCTGCCGCCGCTGTCGCGCACCAGCTTGCTGATCGGGATGGCGGGCTTGCCGCCGAGGAGCACCTGCTGGGCCGGCTGGCCCTGGCGCAGGCGGAACAGCCCGCGGCGGCTGCCGGCCCACAAGGTGCCGTCGGCGTCGCGCAACAGCGCCTCCAGCCCACCGCGCGGCAGCGCGCCGGCGTCATAGCGCTCACCCTGGCGGGTGAAGCGGCCGTCGGCGGCCAGGTGGTCGAGGCCGCTGCCGGTGGCGATCCACAAGCCGCCGCTGCCATCGTCGGCCATGTCGGCCACGCGCGGATCGCGCAGGCCGGTGTTGGTGACGCGGTAGCGCACGAAATTGTCGTGTTGCGGATCGTAGCGGACCAGGCCACCGGCGCTCATGCCGGCCCACAGCTGCCCTTGACTGTCGATGTGCAAGCTCATCACGTAACTGTCGGGCAGGGCGTCTTCGCGCGCGGCGTCGGCCACGTACTTGACCACGCGGTTGCCATCCCATCGCACCAGCCCGGCCTGGGTGCCGATCCACAGAAAGCCCTGGCGATCCTGGGCGAAACACAGGCCGCTGCTGACGTCGTTCTGGAGGTGGCGCTTGAAGGAGGTATGGCTCAGCTCGGCCCAGCGTTCGCCGCTGCCGGCGCGCGCCGGCACGGTGGATATGGAAACGAGCAACCCCAGGCACAGCGCGGCGAGCACGCGCGGCAGCAGGGCGGGGCGGTGTGGAGCGTTGCTGTGTGGCATGCAGACACTATACCTGAGCCGATACACGCCACTGTAGGATTTTTGCCACTTCGCCGGCAACAAGGTTTATAATCGGCGCGCCACCGCGAGGTGGCACACGCTAGGGGTCCTGCGGCGCGCGAGCGCAGCGGGTGAGAAATACCCTCCGAACCTGATCTGGATAATGCCAGCGAAGGGAAGCTTAGGATAACGCCGCGCCACCGTTCCATCTGCACCCGCGCGCAGGCTGTCGTCCAACCTCCTTTGCTGGCTCCTGTAGCCCAACAAAGGAGCCAAATGAACGCCAACCCGAAATTCATGTCCGCCACCGCTACGGTGGACGAGGCAGCAGTCAAGCCACTTCCCAATTCCCGCAAGATCTACGTGCAAGGCAGCCGCGCAGATATTCGCGTGCCGATGCGCGAAATCTCGCAGGCCGATACGCCTGCTTCCTTCGGCTTTGAAGCCAATCCGCCGGTCTACGTCTACGATACTTCCGGTCCGTACACCGACCCGCAAGCGAATATCGATATCCGCTCCGGCCTGGCCGAAACGCCACGCCTGCCCTGGATTCTGGAGCGCGACGATACCGAGGAACTGGACGGCCCCACCTCGGATTACGGCAAGGCGCGCCTTGCCGATCCGGCGCTGGAAGAGCTGCGCTTCAACCTGCACCGCAAGCCGCGCCGCGCACGCGAGGGCCGCAATGTCACGCAGATGCACTACGCCCGCCAGGGCATCGTCACGCCGGAGATGGAGTACGTCGCCATCCGCGAAAACCTGCGCCGCAAGGAGTACATCGAGAGCTTGAAGGCCTCCGGTCCGACCGGCCAGCGCCTGGCCGATCTGATGGGGCGCCAGCATCCGGGCCAGAACTACGGCGCCGCGATCCCGGCCGAGATTACGCCGGAGTTCGTGCGCGATGAAATCGCCCGTGGCCGCGCCATCATCCCGGCCAACATCAATCACCCGGAAGTGGAGCCGATGATTATCGGCCGTAATTTCCTCGTCAAGATCAACGCCAACATCGGCAACTCGGCGGTGACGTCCTCTATCGGTGAGGAAGTCGAGAAGATGACGTGGTCGATCCGCTGGGGCGGCGACACGGTGATGGATCTCTCCACCGGCAAGCATATCCACGAAACGCGCGAGTGGATCATCCGTAATTCGCCCGTACCTATCGGCACGGTGCCGATTTACCAGGCGCTGGAAAAGGTCAACGGCAAGGCCGAGGACCTGACCTGGGAGATCTACCGCGACACGCTGATCGAGCAGGCGGAGCAGGGCGTCGACTACTTCACCATCCACGCCGGCGTGCTGCTGCGCTATGTGCCGCTGACGGCCAAGCGCATGACGGGCATCGTCTCGCGCGGCGGTTCGATCCTCGCCAAGTGGTGTCTCGCGCATCACAAGGAGAACTTCCTGTACACGCACTTTGAAGAGATCTGCCAGATCATGAAGAAGTATGACGTGTCGTTCTCGCTGGGCGATGGTTTGCGTCCGGGGTCGATTTACGATGCCAACGACGAGGCGCAGCTGGGCGAGTTGAAGACGCTGGGCGAGCTGACGCAGATCGCGTGGAAGCATGATGTGCAGGTGATGATTGAAGGTCCGGGCCACGTGCCGATGCAGCTCATCAAAGAGAATATGGATCTGCAATTGGAGCAGTGCCATGAGGCGCCGTTCTACACGCTGGGGCCTTTGACTACCGATATCGCGCCAGGTTATGACCACATCACGTCCGGCATCGGCGCGGCGCAAATCGGCTGGTATGGCACGGCGATGCTGTGCTATGTGACGCCGAAGGAGCACCTTGGTTTGCCGGACAAGAACGACGTCAAGGACGGCATCATCACTTACAAGATCGCGGCGCATGCGGCGGATCTGGCGAAGGGCCATCCGGGAGCGCAGATTCGCGATAACGCGCTGTCCAAGGCGCGCTTCGAGTTCCGGTGGGAGGATCAGTTCAATCTCGGTCTTGATCCGGACAAGGCGCGCGAGTTCCACGATGAGACGCTGCCGAAGGATTCGGCCAAGGTGGCGCATTTCTGTTCGATGTGCGGTCCGCATTTCTGCTCGATGAAGATCACGCAGGAGGTGCGCGCGTATGCGGAGGAGGGCATGCAGGTGAAGGCGGTGGAGTTTATCAAGAATGGCGCTGAACTTTATAGCAAGGCTTGAAGATCATGATTGAGATTGAGTTGAACGGGGCGCCGCACAAGGTGCCGCCGCAGCAGACTTTGAATCAGCTGGTCGACGCGCTGGAGTTGACTGGCCAGGCGCTGGCGCTGGCGGTCAACCGCAATGTGGTGCCGCGCCAGCAGTGGCCTGAGCGCGTCCTGCAGGCGCAGGACAAAGTGGATATCGTGCGCGCCATCGGCGGCGGTTAAATCGGAGATGGATATGAGTGATGTTTTGAAGATCGCGGGGAAGGAATATAAATCCCGCTTGCTGGTGGGTAGCGGTAAGTACAAGGATTTGCAGCAGACCCGCGAGGCGACGGATGCCGCCGAGGCGGAGATCATTACGGTGGCGATCCGCCGCGTGAATATCGGACAGGATCCAAAGGCGCCGTCGCTGCTGGATGTGCTGCCGCCTTCGCAGTACACCATCCTGCCGAATACGGCGGGCTGCTACAACGCCAAGGACGCCATCTACACTTTGCAGATGGCGCGTGAGCTGCTCAACGGCCATAAGCTGGTGAAACTGGAGGTGCTGGGCGACGAGCGCACTTTGTTCCCGAATATGCCGGAGACGCTGGTCGCCGCTGCAGCGCTGGTCAAGGACGGCTTCGATGTGATGGTCTATTGCAGCGACGATCCTATCCAGGCGCGCATGCTGGAGGATATCGGCTGCGTTGCGGTGATGCCGCTCGCATCGTTGATCGGCTCGGGCATGGGCATTCTCAACCCGTGGAACCTGTCGCTGATTATCGAGCAGGCCAAGGTGCCGGTGCTGGTGGATGCCGGCGTCGGCACGGCATCCGATGCGGCGATTGCGATGGAACTGGGCTGCGATGGTGTGCTGATGAACACCGCCATCGCCGGCGCGCAGGATCCGGTGCGCATGGCGCGCGCCATGAAGCTGGGCGTGCAGGCGGGGCGCGAGGCGTATCTTGCCGGCCGCATTGCGCGCAAGTTCGCCGCTTCGCCATCGTCGCCGATGGCGGGCCGGCTGGCATGAAACCCTGTGTGCTGGTGTTCGCCGGGCTGGATCCATCCGGCGGCGCCGGGCTGTCTGCGGATCTGCAGGCAGTGGCGGGGCAGGGGGCGCATGCGCTCACGGTCTGCACCGCGCTGACGGTGCAGGACAATGACCGCGTCTATGGCGTGCAGCCGGTGGACGCGGGCATGGTGCTGCGGCAGGCGCAGGCGTTGGTCGGCAAGTGCGCCATCAGCGCGGTCAAGATCGGCATCACCGGCAGCGCCGCCAATGCGCTGGCGATTGCCGAGGTGATCGTGCGGCTGCGTGAACGGCAGCCGGATTTGCCGGTGGTGCTGGATCCAGTGCTGGCCAGCGGGCATGGCGATCTGCTGTCGCGCGACGATGCGGTGCAAGCATTGGAGCCGCTGCTGCCGCTCGCCACGGTCATCACGCCGAACGGGCCGGAAGCGCAGGCCCTGAGCGACGCCACCCGGCTGGACGCGCAAGCGCAAACCTTGCGCGCGCGCGGCTGCTGCCACGTCCTCATCACCGGCGGCCACGGTGAAGGCGATGAAGTCGTCAATCGCTGGTATGGCCAGGATGCCCCACGCGAGTGGCGCTGGCGGCGGTTGGCGGGCGAGTTTCATGGCAGCGGGTGCACGCTGGCGTCAGCCATCGCCGGCCAGCTGGCGCTCGGTCTGCCGACCACCATCGCGCTGGAAAACGCCCAGCACTACACCTATCTCGCGCTGCACGACGCTTACGCCATCGCCGAAGGCCAGCGCATTCCGCTGCGTTAAAACAAAGAGAGACACATCATGCAAGGACTCTACCTCGTCACCCCCAACTGGGACGACACCAGCCGCCTGCTGCAACTGACCGAGCAGGCCATGCAGGCCGCGCCGATCGCGCTGCTGCAATACCGTCACAAGGAAGCCGGCCCGGTGCTGCGCTACGAACAGGCCCACGCGCTGCTGGCCCTGTGCCGCCGCTACCGCGTGCCGTTCATCGTCAACGACCACGTCGACCTGTGCACCGATCTCGATGCCGACGGCATCCACCTCGGCGGCACCGATGCCGAAGTGGCCCAGGTCCGCATGAAACTGGGTAAACGAAAAATCATCGGCGCCTCCTGCTACGGCGACATGACGCGCGCCCTTAACGCGCAGGACGCGGGCGCCAGCTACGTCGCCTTCGGCGGCTTCTACCCGTCGCGGGTCAAGCAGTATGCCGTGACCACCCAGCCCGCCATTCTCGACCAGGCGCGCGAAGTGATCCGCGTGCCGACCGTGGTGATCGGCGGCATGACGCCGCAGAACGCCGCGCCGCTGGTGGCGCGCGGCGCCCATATGGTGGCCGCCATCAGCAGCGTGTATCAAGCTGCAAGTGTGGCGCAGGCCGTTGGACAATTCCAATCGCTTTTCGCACAGCAATAAAAACGCTTGAAGTGTGGGGGGATTTCGGTCTTATAATGAGGCGTTAGCAATAGCCCAAGGTTTCTGCCCCATGACCGCATCCATTCCTGTACAGAAGCGCCAGATCCTTATCGTCGACGACGATCCTTTGCTGCTGGATTTCCTCGGTGAAGTGCTGGGTCACGCCGGCTATGACATCACCAAGGCCTCGTCGGCGGAGCAGGCGCTGCAAGCCATCGCCCAGCGCGAACCGGACCTGGCCCTGCTCGACATTCACATGCCCGGCATGAACGGGCTGGAACTGGCCAAGCAGCTGCACGCCACCAGCTCGGTGCCGTTCATGTTCCTGTCCGGCCGTGGCGATGCCGACGCCGGCAAGCAGGCCGCGTCGTACGGCGCGGTCGGTTTCCTGGTCAAGCCGGTCGATGAAAAACATTTGATGCCGGCCTTCGCCGCCGGCCTGGCGCGCGCCGACGAAATCCGCCAGCTGCGCCGCACCGAACTGAACCTGAATGCCGCGCTGGCCGCCGGCCGCGAAACCAGCCTGGCCGTGGGCCTGTTGATGTGCAAATTCCAGACCGACCGCAACACCGCGTTCGAGGTGCTGCGCGACCACGCCCGCTCCAACCGCCGCAAGGTCAACGAGGTGGCCGACCAGCTGCTGGCGGCCGAGGAAACCTTGAATAGCTTGCATGCCGCATTCAGTAATCGTCTGAAAAAGTAAACGCGATTAACGCCGTAGGGAAAAATTTTCTTGTCCTACGGCATTTTTGATATACACTAGAGTCTGCGGCAGGGCCTTATCATCTGCACTTGCCGCTTCATTGGCCGCCTGCCCCCTGCGCCAACCTCGTCCTTTCGGCCCAACTCCGCCGAGCTTAATCAGCTTATCCAGCGGAGACCGTCATGACCAATGATTTCCCTACGAGTACCCATCGCCCATTCCAAGACGACACCGGCAGCGGCGGTGCCATCGGCTTTTCCATTTTCGCCGAAGCACCGCGCGTGCTGCACATCGACAGCGACCACGACACCGCACTGGTGCTGGCCGCGCTGCTGGTGCCGGAAACGCATGTAACCCACGTGCCCAGCCTGGCCGCAGCGCAGGAATTGCTGCAAACCGAGCAGTTCGCGCTGGTGGTGCTGGATCCGGACCTGCCGGACGGCGACGGCATCGACCTGCTGCACGACCTGCGCCGCCAGCAACAACAGGCGCGGGTGCTGATGTATTCGGCCCGCCATCCGGAGCAGCATCACGCCGGCAACGCCTTCCTGCCCAAGCCGTGGACCTCGCCGCGCCAGCTGTGGCGCACGGTGTCGGACCTGCTGGGCATTGGTTCTGCGATGCCAGTTGAGCCCCAATAATCGCAATATTGATAATAAATACTCGGTGACGCCGGTCCGCGCTTGTTGCGCGGCTGGCGGAGGTGATAGGCTGCCGGATCACTTCAATCAGGACACCAGATGACGTCACCAATCAAACTCGCCATCGTCGGCGTGGGCAAGATCGTCTACGATCAGCACGTGCCGGCGATTGCCGCGCAAGCCGCCAATTTCGCGCTGGTCGCGACGGCCAGCCGCAACAACACCATCGAAAACATCCCGAGCTTCCCGACCATCGAGGCGATGCTGGAAGCGCGCCCGGACATTGAAGCCGTGTCGCTGTGCATGCCGCCGCAGTACCGCTACGCCGCCGCCTACAAGGCGCTGGCCGCCGGCAAGCACGTGTTCATGGAAAAGCCGCCGGGCGCCACGCTGTCGGAAGTGGCCGACCTGGAAGCCTTCGCGGCCAAGCAGGGCGTGAGCCTGTTCGCCAGCTGGCACTCGCGCTATGCGCCGGGCGTGCAGCCTGCCAAAGCGCACCTGGCCGCCAACGCGCCAACCGCCATGCACGTGATCTGGAAAGAAGACGTGCGCCAGTGGCATCCGAACCAGGACTGGATCTGGCAAGCGGGCGGCCTCGGCGTGTTCGATCCGGGCATCAACGCGCTGTCGATCGTGACCGAGATTTTGCCGTCGGCGGTGTTCCTGACCAAGGCCGCGCTGGAATTCCCTGAGAACCGCGACGCGCCGATCGCCGCCGACCTGCATTTCCAGAACGCGGCAGGTATCAAGGTGCATGCCGAATTCGACTGGCGCCAGACCGGCCCGCAAAGCTGGGACATCATCGTCGCCACCGCCAACGGCGAAGTGCGCCTGGCGAATGGCGGCGCGCGCCTGTGGATCAACGGCGTTGAGCAGGCGCTGGAGAAAGAGGCTGAGTACCCATCGCTGTACCAGCGCTTTGCCGACATCGTCCGCGCCGGCAAGTCGGACGTCGACGTGGCGCCGCTGCGCCATGTGGCCGATGCTTTCATGCTCGGCAAGCGCAAAGTGGTGGACGCGTTCCACGACTGATTTTGCTATCATGACGTTCCCACGCGAAAAGGAACGTACATGAAAACCAAAGCAGCCGTTGCATGGCAAGCGGGCAAGCCACTCACCATCGAAGAAGTTGAGCTGGGCGGCCCGCGCGAAGGCGAAGTGCTGGTGGAAATCAAAGCCACCGGCATTTGCCACACCGATTATTACACCCTGTCCGGCGCCGATCCGGAAGGGATTTTCCCGGCCATTCTCGGCCATGAAGGCGCAGGCGTGGTGGTCGATGTCGGCCCCGGCGTCAAGTCGCTGAAAAAAGATGACCACGTCATTCCGCTGTACACGCCGGAATGCCGCCAGTGCAAATTCTGCCTGTCGCAAAAAACCAATCTGTGCCAGTCGATCCGCGCCACGCAAGGCAAGGGCCTGATGCCGGATGCGACCAGCCGCTTCTCCATCGACGGCAAGCCGATCTACCACTACATGGGCACGTCGACCTTCTCCAACTACATCGTGGTGCCGGAAATCGCGCTGGCGAAAATCCGCAGCGATGCGCCGTTCGATAAAGTTTGCTACATCGGTTGCGGCGTGACCACCGGCGTGGGCGCGGTGCTGTTCACCGCCAAGGTGGAAGCGGGCGCCAATGTGGTGGTGTTCGGTCTGGGCGGCATCGGCCTGAACGTGATCCAGGCGGCCAAGATGGTCGGCGCGGACAAGATCATCGGCGTCGACATCAACCCGGCGCGCGAAGCGATGGCGCGCAAGTTCGGCATGACCCACTTCGTGAATCCAAATGAAGTCGAGAACGTGGTCGACCACATCATCCAGCTGACCGACGGCGGCGCCGACTACAGCTTCGAGTGCGTCGGCAACACCACGCTGATGCGTCAGGCGCTGGAGTGCTGCCATAAAGGCTGGGGCAAATCGATCATCATCGGCGTAGCGGCGGCAGGACAGGAAATTTCCACCCGTCCGTTCCAGCTGGTGACGGGCCGCGAGTGGAAGGGTTCCGCTTTCGGCGGCGCACGCGGCCGCACCGATGTGCCGAAAATCGTCGACTGGTACATGGAAGGCAAGCTGAATATCGATGACCTGATCACCCATCGACTGAAGCTGGAAGACATCAACCAGGGCTTCGACCTGATGAAGAGCGGTGAATCGATCCGCTCTGTCGTGCTGTACTAAGCCTGGGTACTAAGCCTGTCCCGTTGGATGTAGAAAAAAACTTCTAGACAGCGCGTTCTAGATAATTTATTCTACATCCATCATTCAGGGAGTGCGGCAATGGAACTACAACTCGCTACGTTAGTGCCAGCCACCGGCTGGGCCTTGCTGCACTTTGTGTGGCAGGGCTTGCTGATTGGCTGGGCGGTGACGCTGGCCATGTACCTGTTGCGCAAGGCGCGTCCGCAGACGCGCTACGCCGTGGCCTGCGGCGCCATGCTGCTGTGCGCGGCGTTGCCGTTGTCGGGCATCTTCATGCAGCTCGCCGATGCGGGGGCTGTTGCTGTTGCCGGTAACGCCGCTGGCGCCGGCAAGGCGGCCGTCGTTGCTGGCGATTCCGTAGTGTTCTCCGTGCTGGCGCCCGCTGCGCGCGGCATTGTCGATAACGATACGCTGGACGCCGCGCAGAATCTGCTGCGCCGGCAGTTGCCGTGGATCGTCGGCCTGTGGCTGGCGGGGGCGGCGTTGATGGCGCTGCGTTTGGCCATCGGCCTGAAATGGGTCGCGGACCGCACCCGGCCGGAAGAATACACCTCCAATCCTTACTGGCAGCGTCGCTTGTCCGAGCTGGCGCGCCGCTTCGGCATCGAGCAGCATGTGCGGCTGGGCGTGGCCGATCATCTCGATAGCCCGATTACCGCCGGCTGCTTCAAACCCGTGATCCTGGTGCCGACCGCGCTGATCACCGGCATGCCGGTCGATTTGCTGGAAGCGCTGCTGGCGCATGAACTGGCGCACATCAAGCGTCACGACTACTTCGTGAACCTCATACAAAGCGCGATTGAAATCGTGCTGTTCTATCACCCTAGTGTTTGGGCTATATCGCGCAGGATCCGGATTGAGCGAGAACAAATCGCCGACGACCTGGCAGTGGATATGCTCGGCCAGCCGCACAAGCTGGCGCAAGCCCTGTCGCAACTGGATCGCTTTCAGTTCGACACTACACAACTAGCCCACGCGGCTCACGGAGGAAATCTCATGTCTCGTATCAAACGCCTGCTGCGTCCCGATGTTGAACCGGTTAGCTGGAAGATGGCCATGCCGCTGGCCGGCTTGCTGGCGGCTGGCGCCGTCTTCTATGCCCACGCCGCACCGCAGCCGCCGGAACCACCGGCCCCGCCAGAACCGCCAGCCTTGGTAGAACCCGCAGCGCCGGCCGCACCTGCCGAGCCGCCAGCACCACCGGAGCCGGCTGCACCGCCATCGCGCATGAGCCGCGCCACGCCAGCAACGCCGGCCACTCCTGCGACACCGGCCATCCCCGCGACGCCAGCCACTCCAGCGACACCGGCCTTGCCTGCGCTGCCGGCACTTCCGGCTGAGCCGCCCAAGCCGCCGAAAGTCCCGAGCGTGAGCGTCGGCGATGAGAGTAAAGGCTATGCCATCGTGCGTGCCAACGAGGACGCCATCACGGTCGCGGCCAACATCCGCGATATCCGCAAAGTCTCGGCTCTGCGCAGCAAGGTCAAGGGTGATTTCCTCTGGTTCCGCGACGGCGACAAGACTTACCTGATCCAGGATCCGTCCCTGATGGCCAAGGTCAACACCGCCTGGGCGCCAGTGAACAACATCGGTGAGCAGATGAACGCGCAGGGCAAGAAAATGGAAGCCCAGGGCAAGATCATGAATGCTATCGGCGAGGAAATGAACACTGCCGCGAACGCATTCAGCCGCCAGGCCGAGCGTGAAGGTGAGAAGTATCAACGCGAGATGGAGCAGGTGGCGCGCGAGCAGGAAAAAGTCGCCCGCCGCATGGACAAGGCAGCGCGCGAAATCGCCAATGACAACACGCCGGAAAAAGCCCGCGAGTTTGCGAAGAAAATGGCGGACCTGCAAGCTGAAATGGCGCCGCTGCAAAAGCAGATGGCGGTCTACCAGCGCGAGCTGAGCACCAAGATGTCCAAGCTGCACGAGCAGGAGGGCCCGATGAAGGCGCTGCAACAGAAAATGGCGGAGGCCAGCCGCCCGATGGGCGACCTGAACGTGCGCATGGGTGAGCTCAACCAGAAACACACCGAAGCCCTGCGCGAAGCCGAGCGCGTGCTGCGTGCGCTGATGCAGGAGAGTTTGCAAAACGGTAAAGCCCAACCCGTACCGGCGGCGTAACGTCGCACCGGCGCAGGCCGGTGCCTATGGAACGCATGCTCCCGGACAGATCGTGCGTTCTATGGAGGGGCCTCATGCAGTGCATGAGGCGCCGCCTTCGCCGGGATGACGACGTATAATCACGGGATGCAAAATCTTCTCCATAATCTGAACGACGAACAGCTTGCCGCTGTCACCCTGCCCGCCCAGAGCGCCCTGATTCTCGCGGGCGCCGGCTCCGGCAAAACCCGCGTCCTGACCACCCGTATCGCCTGGCTGATTCAAACCGGCCAGGTCTCGCCTGCCGGCGTCCTGGCCGTGACCTTTACCAACAAGGCCGCCAAGGAAATGCTGACCCGCCTGTCCGCCATGCTGCCGATCAATACGCGCGGCATGTGGATCGGTACCTTCCACGGCCTGTGCAACCGCTTGCTGCGTACCCATCACCGCGACGCCGCGCTGCCGCAAACGTTCCAGATTCTTGACTCGCAAGACCAGCTGTCCGCCATCAAGCGCTTGCTGAAGGCCAACAACGTCGATGACGAGAAGTTTCCACCGAAAGAGGTGATGTACTTCATCAACGGCGCCAAGGACCAGGGCCTGCGCGCCGACAAGATCGACCCTTACAACGCCGACGAGCGCAAGAAGGTCGAGCTGTACCAGCTCTATGATGATCAGTGCCAGCGCGAAGGCGTGGTCGATTTCGCCGAACTGCTGCTGCGCACCTACGAGCTGCTGGTGCGCAACCAGCCGCTGCGCGAGCATTACCAGCAGCGCTTCCAGCACATTCTGGTCGACGAGTTCCAGGATACCAATGACCTGCAATACAAATGGCTGAAGTTGATGTCCGGCCACGGCACCCAGCAGGGCGGCGCGCTGTTTGCCGTCGGTGACGATGACCAGTCGATCTACGCCTTCCGTGGCGCCAACGTCGGCAATATGAGTGCCTTCGAGCGCGAGTTCAACGTCAAGAACCTGATCAAGCTGGAACAGAACTACCGCTCGCACGGCCACATTCTGGACGCGGCCAACGTGCTGATCGCCAACAACAGCAAGCGCCTCGGCAAGAACCTGCGCACCGACGCCGGCCACGGCGAGCAGGTGCGCGTGTACGAGGCGAACTCGGACCTGTCCGAAGCGTCGTGGATTATCGAGGAAACCAAGAACCTGATCCATGACGGCGCTTCCCGTAGCGAGATCGCCGTGCTGTACCGCTCCAACGCACAATCGCGCGTGATCGAGCATGCGCTGTTCTCGGCCGGCATTCCGTACCACGTGTACGGCGGCCTGCGCTACTTCCAGCGCGCCGAGGTCAAGCACGCCATCGCCTATTTGCAGTTGATGGACAATCCGCACAATGACTCCGCTTTCCTGCGCGTGGTGAACTTCCCGGCACGTGGCATCGGCGTGCGTTCGATCGAGACGCTGCAAGCCGCCGCCGACCAGTACGGCATTTCGCTGTACGCAGCCGTGCCGTATGTGACCGGCAAGGCCGGCACGTCGCTGGCCGGCTTCGTCAAGCTGATCGAGGGCACGCGCTTTGAAACGCAGCAGATGGCGCTGCCGGAACTGGTGCGCATGGTGCTGGAACAGTCCACGCTGCTGAACCACTACGCCACTGAAAAAGAAGGCGCCGACCGCATCGAAAACTTGGAGCAGATGGTCAGTGCGGCCACGCAGTTCCTGTCCGAGGAAGGTTACGGGCAGGGCGCGCCGGCGCACCTCGGCCCGCAGGCGCAAGCCTCGTCCGGCACGGCGGTGGTCAATGAGGACGGTTTTGAAATCCTCGACGCCGATGCGCCATTGGCGACCGTGATGTCGCCGCTGTCGGCCTTCCTGTCGCATGCCTCGCTGGAAGCGGGCGACAACCAGGCCACGGTCGGCCAGGAAGCGGTGCAGATGATGACGGTACACTCGGCCAAGGGCCTGGAGTTCAACAACGTCTTCATCACTGGTCTCGAAGAGGGCCTGTTCCCGCACGAGAGCAGCTCGCGCGAACACGATGGTGTGGAAGAAGAACGCCGCCTGATGTATGTGGCCATCACCCGCGCCCGCCAGCGCCTGTACCTGAGCTTTGCCCAGACCCGCATGCTGCACGGCCAGACCCGCTACAACATGAAGTCGCGCTTCTTTGACGAGTTGCCGGAAGATGCCTTGAAGTGGCTCACGCCGAAGGTGCAGCCAAGCTGGTTCGGCGCCAAGAAATCGGCTTGGGACGAGGCGCCGCTGGTGGGCTCGGACAAGGCGCTGGCGCAGAAGATGACCAGCAAGGCGCTGGAAGCGAGCTCGGGCTGGCGCCTGGGGCAATCGGTGGCCCACGCCAAGTTCGGCGAGGGCGTCATCGTGAACATCGAGGGCAGCGGCAACAATGCCCGCGCCCAGATCAATTTCGGCAGCGCAGGCATGAAAGTGCTGGACCTGAGCATCGCCAAACTGGAACGTCTCTAAGCCTTGTCGAAATCGGCCGTCGTCGGCGTGGCCGACGGCGGGCCGAAGATCTGTGCATAGGCTGCATACAGCATGCAGTGCACCATCACCAGCGAAATCAGGAACAGGGTGAAGATACCGGCCACGCCCAACTGCGACACGCCCAGCACCAGGATCACAATCTGCACGCCGACAAAGTAAATCAGGTGCAGTATCACCACGGCACTGACAAACGGCTTGATCGACCGCAGCACCGACACCACGCTGAAGAACAAGGCTTTGTTCAGCGCCATCTGTTGCCAGAAGATCAGCGGCGCGGCCAGCGAGGTCAGCATCCAGCCCAGCATGTAGATCAGCGAGCCGGTCAGCATGCCGCCGAATAAACCTTCGACATCTTCCGGCTTGAGCACGCCCTTGGACTGCGCTTCGCCCAGCGCTTTTATGGCGTCGCCGGACAACCCGTAGACTGCCAGCAGGGCCAGCAGCATCAACGCCAGGTTGAGTCCTCCCACGCCCAGCAGGTGCTTGCGCATCGGCGACCGGAATCCAGCCAGCAGCAATTGCGGCATGGCGCGCCGGTCGTGGTCGATTTCCGCGCAGCCCTGCAGCAGGGCGATGCTGAACATAGGCATCAGCACGCACCACAGGATCTGGCCCAGGCCCGGCAGCAGCATGATGAAGAACGAGGCGAACATGCAAACGAACAGCAGCGCCATCAGGCCGCCCGGCTGTTTGCGGAACAGCATCCAGCCCTGCTTGACCCAATGCCAGCCGGCGCGTGCGGGAAGCTTTTCCATTAGAACAGTCCCGGCGCCGGGGTGGCGATGCGTTCGCGCAGGATGCGCTCGAAGTGGGTCGGATCGTGCGGCGTCAGCATCTCCGCTTCACGCGGACGGTAGAAGTCGTACAGGCGCGACAGCCAGAAGCGCAGCGCGCCGGCGCGCAGCATGGTCTGCCAGGCGTGCTGCTCGGCGTCGGTGAACGGGCGCACGGCGTGGTAGGCGTCCAGCATGGCGCGTACGCGGGCTTCATCCAGCACGCCGGTGTCGAGGTCGATGCACCAGTCGTTGACGGTCACGGCCACGTCGAACAGCCAGGTGTCGCAGCCGGCGAAGTAGAAGTCGAAGAAGCCGGTCAGCTTCTCGCCGCTGAACATCACGTTGTTGCGGAACAGGTCGGCGTGCACCGGGCCCACTTGCAGTTGCTTGTAATGATCGCAGGCAGCAAACGTTTCCTGGTAGTGCACTTCGGACTTCAGCAGTTGCGCCTTGTCTTCCGGGATGTACGGCAGCACCAGCGGCGTGGTTTCATGCCACCAGTCGAGGCCGCGCAGATTCGGCTGTTGCAGCTTGTAATCGAGGCCGGCCAGATGCATCCTGGCCAGCATGGCGCCCACTTCGGCGCAATGCACCGGTTGCGGATCCATCTGCGAGCTGCCTTCCAGCTTGCTGACGATGGAGGCCGGTTTGCCGTGCAGGGCGGTAATCAGCTCGCCCTTGTCGTTGGCGACCGGCGCCGGCACCAGCACGCCGTGGTCGGCCAGGTGGCGCATCAGGTTGAGGTAAAACGGCAGCTGTTCAAACGACAAGTTCTCGAAAATGGTGAGCACGTACTCGCCGCGCTCGGTCGTCAGGAAGAAATTGCTGTTCTCGATGCCGGAACTGATGCCTTTGAGCCCGAGCGCTTGGCCGAGCGGGAATTGGGTGATCCACTGGGTGACATCTTCCAGCGATACCGGGGTAAAGACTGCCATGTGAAAGTGTAATAAGTTCGGTTCTGATTATTTAACGGTGGGCGGCGGTGGCGGCGGTGCGTTGTCCTGCACTGCTTCTTCGTCCGTTTTCTTTTTCTTTTTGCCGATGTCGAATTCCAGCACCGTCCATTGCGCGCCGCGCAGCGGACCGCTGGTGGCGTCGCCGGGCAGGGAGGTGCCTACCGGGTGGGCGGGGCGCACGGTATAGGTGCTGGGACCGCTTTTGACGGTGGTTTCGGTGACATTGCCGCTGTTGTCGCGGCGATCGGTGATTTTGCCCTCGGTACTGGGCTTGGCGGTGACGTTGATCGAGTCGTCCGCGAATTCTTCGATTTTTTCCAGCTTGGGCGGGGCCTGGCTCGGCGTCGATTGGGCAAACGCCGCATGCGCGGCAAGCGTCAGGAGAATGAGGGAGATGCGCTTCATGATAGGTCGCCTATTTTTGCTGTATAGCCCATTGTAACAAACAGACACCCTTGCTGGGCGGAGGGGGCGTAAAACCTGCGATAATGTTGCATTCGTCGCCATGCACCCTCATCTTAGTACCTATGCAAAATACCCTGTTGTTAGTAGACGGCTCCAGCTATCTTTACCGCGCTTTCCACGCGCTGCCCGACCTGCGCAGCCCGGACGGCCACCCGACCGGCGCCATGCACGGCATGGTCAATATGCTGCGCCGCTTGCGCGCCGATTTCCCGGCCGCCTACATCGCCTGCGTATTCGACGCCAAGGGCAAGACTTTCCGTGATGACATGTATCCGGAATACAAGGCCACGCGCGCCTCGATGCCGGACGACCTGCGCCTGCAGATCGAGCCGATCCACGAGGCGGTCAAGGCGATGGGCTGGCCGATCCTGATGGTGGAGGGGGTGGAGGCGGACGACGTGATCGGCACCCTGTCGGTGGAGGCCGCCAGGGCCGGCATGAACGTGGTGGTGTCGACCGGCGACAAGGATCTGGCGCAGCTGGTCAACGACAAGGTCATGCTGATCAACACCATGACCAACGAGAAGATGGATGAGGCGGGCGTGCTGGCCAAGTTCGGCGTGCCGCCGAACCGCATCATCGATTACCTGACCCTGATCGGCGATACCGTCGACAACGTGCCGGGCGTGAACAAGTGCGGTCCGAAGACCGCGCTGAAATGGCTGACGGCCTACGACTCGCTGGATGGCGTGATCGCCAATGCCGCCAACATTACCGGCGCGGTCGGCCAGAACCTGCGCGACGCGCTGGAATGGCTGCCGAAAGGCCGCGAGTTGATTACCGTGAAGCTGGATTGCGACTTGTCGGCGCACATGGTGTCGATCAGCGAATCGCTTACCGCACGCGAGGAAGACAAGGAAGCGCTGCTGGCCTTCTTCGGCAAGTACGGCTTCAAGACCCTGCTGCGCGACCTGAGCGCGGCGACCGGTGGTGGCGCTTCGGCTGCTGCCACCGGTGCTGCCGCTGCCAAGCCAGCCGCCGACGCGCCTGTGGGCGGCGCCGCTTCCACCAACGGCGACCTGTTCGCCGAGCCGGTCGCCACCAGCTACGAAACCGTTTATACCGAAGAACAGCTGGACCAGTGGATCGCCCGCATCAACGCCGCCGAGCTGACCGCCGTCGATACTGAAACCACCTCGCTGGAGCCGATGACGGCACAGCTGGTCGGCATTTCGCTGTCGGTGAAAGCGGGCGAGGCCTGCTACATCCCGGTGGCGCACTCCTATCAGGGCGTGCCGCAGCAACTGGAACGCGAACACGTGCTGGCCAAGCTGAAGCCGTGGCTGGAAGATGCCACCAAGCTCAAGGTCGGCCAGAACCTCAAGTACGACAGCCACATTTTCGCCAACCACGGCGTGTCGCTGCAAGGCATCCATCACGATACGCTGCTGGAATCGTATGTGTTTGAATCGCACCGCACGCACGACATGGACTCGCTGGCGCTGCGCCACCTGAACCACACCACGATTCCATTCGTGGACGTGTGCGGCAAGGGCGCCAGCATGATCACCTTCGACCAGGTGGAAATCGGCCGCGCCACCGAGTACGCGGCGGAAGACGCCGACATCACGCTGCGCCTGCACCAGCGCATGATCAGCGAAGTCGAGAGCGACGACAAACTGAACTTCATCTACCGCAATATCGAACTGCCGACCGCCGTGGTGCTGCAAAAGATCGAGCGCAACGGCGTGCAGATCGACGCCGCGTTGTTGGAGACGCAATCGGCCGAGCTGGGCGCGCGCATCATCGAACTGGAAGCCAAGGCGCATGAGCTGGCCGAGCAGCCGTTCAACCTCGGCTCGCCGAAGCAGATCGGCGAGATCTTCTTCGAGAAGCTGAAACTGCCGGTGGTGAAGAAGACGCCGAGCGGCGCACCGTCGACCGACGAGGAGGTGCTGCAAAAGCTGGCCGAAGATTATCCGCTGCCGAAAGTGCTGCTGGAATACCGCAGCCTGTCCAAGCTGAAATCGACCTACACCGACAAACTGCCGAAAGGGATCAACAAGCAGACCGGCCGCGTGCACACCAACTACGCGCAAGCGGTGGCGGTGACGGGGCGCCTGGCGTCCAACGATCCCAACCTGCAGAATATTCCGATCCGCACCAAGGAAGGCCGCCGCATCCGCGAGGCGTTTGTGGCGCCGGCCGGTTCGCACATCGTCTCGGCCGACTACTCGCAAATCGAACTGCGCATCATGGCGCACATTTCGGAAGACGAGAACATGCTGCGCGCGTTCGCGGAAGGCGTGGACATCCACCGCGCCACCGCCGCCGAAATCTTCGGCGTGGCGCCGGAATCGGTCGAGAGCGAGCAGCGACGCTACGCCAAGGTCATCAACTTCGGCCTGATCTACGGCATGAGCGCGTTTGGCCTGGCCAGCAACCTGGGCATCGAGCGCGGCGCGGCGCAAAGCTATATCGAGCGCTACTTTGCGCGCTTCTCGGGCGTGAAGCAGTATATGGATGACACCCGCCTGCAAGCGAAAGCGCGCGGCTATGTCGAGACCGTGTTCGGCCGCCGCCTGTGGCTGCCGGAGATCAATTCGCCGAACGGCCCGCGCCGCCAGGGCGCCGAACGCGCGGCGATCAACGCGCCGATGCAAGGCACGGCGGCCGACCTGATCAAGCTGGCCATGATCGCGGTGCAGGGCTGGCTGGAAGCAGAAAAGCTGGGCACGCGCATGATCATGCAAGTGCACGACGAACTGGTGCTGGAAGTGCCGGACGCCGAGCTGGCTTTGATCAAGCAAAAACTGCCGGAGCTGATGGCCGGCGTGGCGCAGCTGAAAGTGCCGCTGATCGCCGAAGTCGGCGTTGGTCCGAACTGGGATCAAGCGCACTGATCAGGCGCGCTCGCCCAGCACGAAGTACATATCGATATCGCCCTTGCCCTTGGCGCTGACCTTGCCCCGGTATTCGCAAGTGAAGTGCTCGCGGGCGAGGTCGCTGGTGTAGGCCGAGACGTTGACGCGGCCGGCCTCGCCGGAACTCTCCATGCGCGAGGCGATGTTGACGGTGTCGCCCCAGATATCGAACGCGTACTTGCGCTTGCCCACCACGCCCGCCACCACCGGGCCGGAGTGGATGCCTACCCGTAGATGCCATTTGAAGACTGAAGTCTGGTTGCGCTGTTCGATGTAATTGAGCATGCGCAGGCCGGCGCGCACGCAGCGCTGGGCGTGGTCCTCGCACGGCTTGGGCAGGCCGGCGGCGGCCATGTAGGCGTCGCCGATGGTCTTGATTTTCTCGACGCCGCATTCGTCGGCGATATCGTCGAAGGCGGCGAAGATGTCGTTCAGTTCCGCGATCATGCGGTCGGCCGGCATGGTCGCTGCGGCTGCGGTGAAGCCGGAGAAATCGGTGAACAGCACGGTGGCCGATTCGTGGCGCGTGGGGGCGGCGCGGCCGGTGGTTTCCAGTTCCTTGACCAGTTCGACGGGCAGGATGTTGTACAGCAGTTCCTTGGCCTTGCTTTGCTCCTGCTTCAATTCCAGCGTGCGCTGCAAAACTTTCTGCTCCAGCTCCTGCTCCGATTTGCGTAGTGCCGTGACCAGTGCCTCCTGCGCCGCAATCTTTTGCTCCCTTTCCTGATGCAGTTTATCTGCCAGGGCCAGCGCCATGACCAGAATTTCAAAAGCTGAAGTCCAGACCATCGCCGAGAGTGAAATTACTTGCCCCACGCGTGCTTGCCAGTTTCCGAGCAACGTGGAGAGCACGATTGGGAAGTTGGCGACGAGTACAAAATAGGCAGCCCGTTCGCCTCTGCGCGCTGCAATTGCGCTTGCAATCAAGAGCAAAGGTAGTACCGGGGCGTAGGTAATTGTGCCCAGCAGGTAGAGGTAGTGCAGTCCAGTTGGGGATATCGACAGCGGCGGCAGGCCGCCGAGTGAATACATGCAAGCCAGGGCGACTTTGACGGCGATGATCCAGACAATCGCGCGCCATATTTTGGGTGTGTGATGTGGCAGGTTGATGAGTTTCCCAATGAAGTTGGACGCAAATATCAACGCCAGAACGATCGAGGCGCCCCACGTGACTTGCTCAAACTGCGGCGAGTCTGGCCAGAGTAAGCGGAACGCTGCGCCATAGCCACCACCCGCAGTTGAGATCGAAAATGCAATGCTCAATAGTGAGAATACATAGCGTAAATAGTTGGCATCGCGCAGATAAGCCCATAGCATCGCGTTCAGCATGATCAGGGTGAATGCCATGCCTAGATAGACGCTCCATTGGATCCACTCCAACTGCTGGTGTCTTTCGTATTCATCCGGCTGCCACAGCGATAAATGCATGGCGATGGGATGGTAGCCGGTGGAGCGGATGCGGATAAATACTCCGGTTGGGATATTGGCTGTGGTGGAAGCAGGGAACACAAAGCTGTCTGTTGGCAGGGGGCGATGGGAGAAGGGAAAGCGCGTCCCTGTTTGCATGTGGAGAACCCGGCCAGTTGCATCGCTCGCGTAGGCGTCTATTTCCTGTGCTGTGCGGTTTGCTATGTCCAGCCAGTAGACCCCGGATTCCGGCGTATTGATTTCGATATATAGCCAGTAGGCGGCCGTGGTGTAGCCGGGAGTGGGAATCTGCCGGACGAATTTGCCGGCCTGTTTCAGTGCCAGGATATCGGCAATCTGCAGCTTGCCGTCGGGGTCTTCCAGCACCCAGGCTTGCCGGGATAAGTCGACACGGGCGCTGGCGGCACAACACCAGAGCAGGGCCAGGAACAGCAGTGAACGCTGGATGAACCGTCGCATCATGCCTCCCTGTCGCGTGAGAGTTGAACTCAGGCATTGTAAACCATCATCAAACGCCGATCTTTTCATTCTGATAAACTGGTCGTCTTGACATTCATGCAGGGGAAGCGATGCAGACCGGCACCATCCAGATCAACGTCAACGGCGAGGAGCTGCCGGTGTACCGCGCTCAGCCGGAGGGCGAGTCCCAGTTGCCGGTGGTGTTGGTGATTTCCGAAGTCGCTGGCGTGCACGAGCAGGTTGCCAGCCTGGCGCGCCGCCTGGCCCGTCAGGGCTATCTGGCGCTGGCGCCGGATTTGTTCTCGCGCCCCAACCCGTCCGATGCGCAAGTGTTTGCCGACCTCGACGCCGTGGTGGCCTGGGCCAAGACCAACGGCGGCGATGGCGACAAAATCTCCATCACCGGTTTCTGCTGGGGCGGCCGCATCACCTGGTTGTACGCCGCGCACAATCCTGACATCAAGACCGGCGTGGCCTGGTACGGAGGGCTGGCCGGCAAGACCAGCGCCAACTTTCCCAGGCACCCAGGCCATGTTGCTGGCCCTGTGAGCCGGTTTAAGCAGCCTGAGCTCGTTTGAGGGTAAAATAACGCCCCGGCCTGTGCGGCCGGCTTTAGTACCAGAGGCTATAACATCGATCCCGTACTCGTTTCCATCATCCTGGCAACCACACTGGCTGGCGTAGTGAGCATCACTGCGGCGGCCGTGTTCTCGTTTACGCTGCTGTCCAAGCTGGTTGAGCGCATGGTCAGCCTGTCGGTCGGCATTATGTTGTCGACCTCGCTGCTGCACGCCTTGCCGGAAGCGTTCGAGTCGACCGCCAGCGCGCGCAGTCTGTTTGCCACCTTGCTGGGCGGGTTGCTGGCGTTCTTCCTGCTTGAAAAATTGGCCATCCTGCGCCATTCGCACCATCACGAGCATGACGGCCATCACCATCATCACGGCCACGACAAGCGCGAGGCGGGCAAGGCCGGCTGGATGATCCTGGTCGGCGACGGCATGCACAACTTCACCGACGGTATTTTGATCGCGGCCGCCTTTATGGCCAATCCGCAACTGGGCCTGATCACCGGCCTGGCCATCATCGCCCACGAGATCCCGCAGGAAATCGGCGACTTCATCGTGCTGCTGAACGCCGGCTTCTCGCGCACCCGCGCCTATGTCTACAACCTGCTGTGCAGCCTGCTGGCGATTGCCGGCGGCCTGCTTGGCTACTACACGCTGGAACGCGCCAGCAGCCTGATTCCTTACGTGCTGGTGTTTGCCTCGTCGGGCTTCATCTACATCGCCGTGAGCGACCTGATGCCGCAAATGCAGCGCCGCGCCACGCTGCGCGAATCGATCCCCCAAGTGCTGCTGATCGCCGCCGGCGTGGCGATCGTGCTGTTCCTCACCGGCGGCGAGCATCACCACTAAGCCTGCGCCACCTCAACTTGCCATCAGCGCCTTCGGGAGTATGATGGCAAGATGAACTCCCGACTGAAAAAACAAACCGAAGCCTTGGCGGCCCTGTCCGCGGATGATCGCGCTCGCCTGGAGCGCTTGGCTGCGTTGGCTGAGTTGAGTTCCGAGGATATGTGGCCTGAAGTCTGGCAGTACGGCTTCGACGATGTGGAGGAGAGCGTCCAGGCGGATATTGATGCTCGGGCAGATTACGCTGCAGGCCGCACTATCCCGCATGAGAAAGTCATGGCTGATATGCTACGTCTACTGGATAGTCATGGTGCCCAGCGGAAACGGCGCACCGGCTAAGCTGGTGATCCATTGGTCGCCACAAGCAAAGCAAGCTTTAAGCGATACACTTTTGCGTATAGATCAACAAGATCCCCGGACGAGCCGACTGGTCCTGCAACGGCTGGAGCGAGTCCTCGCGGTGTTGGCAGTTCGGCCCGAACTGGGAACGCAAGTGTCACGCACCGGGTTCAGGCGCTTCTTTATCCCCAAGACAGGCCACTACATTGATTACCGTATCCTGGGTGATGAGATCTTGATTTCTAAGTGGAGGCGGCTGACACGCAGGCGTAAAAACTGAAAGGTAGTCAGTTGCCGGTAGCGACTGGGCGGCTGGTGTCGGCGCACCATTCGCTCCACGAGCCGGGGTAGAGCGCCGCGCCCGGCAGGCCGGCCACTTCGAGCGCCAGCAGGTTGTGGCAAGCGGTCACGCCGGAGCCGCACTGCATGATGGCTTTCGAGGGATCGGCAAACAGCGGCGCGAAGTCGGCCTTCAGCTGTGCGGCGTCCTTGAAGCGGCCTTCGGCGGTCAGGTTGTCCTTGAAGAAGCGGTTCTTCGCGCCCGGGATATGGCCGCCCACCGGATCGATGGTTTCGTTCTCGCCGCGATAGCGGTCGTTGGCGCGGGCGTCGACCACGGTGCGCGCTTGCGTTTCAACGTTGGCCAGCACCTCGTCCACCGACACGGTGGCCACCAGCGACGGCTTGTCGCTGATGCTGCCGGCGGGACGGTCGACGGTCTGCGTCGTCATCGACTGGCCGGCCGATTGCCATGCCACCAGGCCGCCGTCCAGCACCGCCACCGTTGGATGGCCCACCCAGCGCAGCAGCCACCACAGGCGCGCCGCGAACATGCCGCCGTGCGCATCGTAGGCCACCACTTGCGTGTCATCGTTGATGCCCCAGCCGCGCAGGGTGTCGATCAGCGCCGCGCGGTCCGGCAGCGGGTGGCGGCCGAGGAATCGACCATCCGCACCCACCTTCGCGCCCGACAAATCCGTATCCACATTGGCAAACTGCGCGCCTTCGATATGGCCGATGGCGAAGCTGTCGCGCCCCGCGTTCGGATTCATCAAATCATGGCGGCAATCGAGGATGACCCACTTCGGATCATTCAGGTGCTGGGACAGGGTGACGGCGTCGATCAGGGTAGTGTGCATGGTTGTCCTTAAACTTCGCTTGCAATGGGATCGGTACTGGCGATGGCCTTACCGCGTTCGGTGTTGCGCGTATTGTAGAACGTTGCGGCCATGCCCGACGCGAGAATGATGCCGATGCCCGCCCAGCTATGCCAGTCGAACACGTCGCCGAAGATGAACACGCCCCATACGCTGGAGAACACGATGCCGGTGTACTGCAGGTTGGCCACCACCAGCGTATTCCCGAGGCGATAAGCGCGCGTCATCGCGATCTGCGCGCTGGTGGCGCACACGCCGATGGCCAGCAGCAGCAAGCCGCTGCGCCAGGTGGTAATTGGATGGAACTGAGGGCCCTCGCTGCCGCCGGTGATGAGCACACCGACGATGCCGGCTGCCAGGTTCATCACGGTGAAATAGAACACCACGCGGTTTTCCGGCTCGCCGGCCAGGCCCATTTTACGGACCTGCATATAGGCGGTGGCGGTAATCACGCTGGAGCCGAGCGCGATCAGGGCCGGCGTCAGTTGGTTGGCGTGGAAGGCGGGGCGCAGCAGCAGCGTGACGCCGATGAAGCTCATGCCGACCGCCAGCAGCAGCGGCCATTTGATGTCGTTCTTGGCATGCCACCAGCCCATCGCGAACAGCCAGACGGCGATCCAGATCGGCGACATGTAGTTGAGCGTCATGGCGGTGGCCAGCGGCAGCTGGCCGATGGAGTAGTACCACAGCCACAGCGAGATCACGCCGATGATGCCGCGCCACAGGTGCGCGCCCGGCATGGAGGTACGGAAGGTTTCACCGGACAGTTTGATAATCGTACCGAGGGCGATCACGCCGACCACGCCCCGGTACAAAACCAGCTCGGATGTTGAGAACTCTGCGGAAGCCAGCTTGACGCACACCCCCATCACGGCAAACATAAAACTCGCAAACAACATCCAGAGTGACTGCATTGTGAAACCTTATAAACTCATTTTGCGTTGATACCACTCGTGGAAGTGCTGCATGCCGTCTTCCATCGGTGATTGATACGGTCCACCGTCCGTCTCGCCGCGCTCCATCAGGGCTTTGCGGCCGGCGTCCATGCGCTGGCCGATTTCATCGTCCTCGATGCAGGTTTCCATGTAGGCCGCGCGTTCGGCCTCGATGAATTCGCGCTCGAACAGCACGATTTCTTCGGGATAGTAGAACTCCACCACGTTCTTGGTGCGGTTCGGACCTTCCGGCCACAGGGTCGAGACAACCAGCACGTGCGGATACCACTCCACCATGATGTTCGGGTAGAGCGTCAGCCAGATGGCGCCATATGGAGGCGGTTCGCCGCCACGGAACTTCAGCACCTGCTCCTGCCAGTGCTTGTAGACTTCCGAGCCGGATTTCTTCAGGCCTTTGTGCACGCCCACGGTCTGCACGCTGTACTCGCGGCCGAATTCCCAGCGCAGGTCGTCGCAGGTGACGAAGCTGCCCAGGCCAGGATGGAACGGCTCGACGTGATAATCCTCCAGATAGACCTCGATGAAGGTCTTCCAGTTGTAGTCGCAGTGGTGCACTTCCACGTGGTCCAGCATGTAGCCGCTGAAATCCAGGTCCTTGGTAACGGACAGGTTATTCAGCTCTTCCATGACGTTGTAGCCATTTTGCTCGAATAGCAAGCCGTTCCAGCTTTGCAGCTTGGTCTTCGGCAGGTTCAGGCAAGGCGTTTCAGGGAAGTGCGGCGCGCCGATCAACTCACCTTTGAGATCGTAGGTCCAGCGGTGCAGCGGGCAGACAATATTGTTTGCATTGCCACGGCCATTGAACATCAGCGCCTGGCGATGGCGGCAGACGTTGGACAACAGCTCCAGGCCATTGGCGTTCCGCACCAGCATGCGGCCTTCGTTTTCGGCAGTCAGGGTAGCGTAATCGCCGACATTCGGCACCATCAGCTCATGTCCGACATAACGCGGACCGGCCTTGAATAATTGCTGCATTTCGCGCTGCAGTAGCGTTTCGTCAAAATAGACGTTAACCGGAAGTTGCGCGGTTGGCCGCGCTAGCTTGGCGTGGGTACCCAGATCGGACATCCAAACCCCCCTTAATTAAAAAATCAAACCAAGAAGAGACAGAATCCGTAAAGACGACCCGCATTCGTATGCGTTAAAGGTGGTATTTAGGACAGAACCGGCGATTATACCGTCTTTTCGGTAATTCGGGGTCAGGTCCGACATTCGGACACGGGCCCAGCCGTAGCTTCGCATACGGCTGGGCCCGTGTCCGAATGTCGGACCTGACCCCGAATTACTATAAAATCCACGGTTGGCCTCTAATGTTAAAATACCGGGCTAAGATAACTGAGTGACTATGTCTAAGAAATTAACTGCTGACGCGACCGCCGCCGCCCCCGTCTCGTTTGAAGAAGCGATGGCGGAACTGGCCCAATTGGTCGCACAGATGGAGGCGGGCCAATTGCCGCTGGAAGCCTCGGTGGCCGCCTATGCGCGCGGCTCGGAGCTGGTGAAGTACTGCGCCGCCCAGCTGGAAAAAGTCGAATCGCAAGTCAAGGTATTGGAAGGCGAAATGCTCAAGCCCTTCGTAGTAACCGGCGAGGGCGAACAATGAACGCCGCCTTCGACGATTGGATGAAAACCGTGCAGGCCGGATCCGAAAACGATTTATCCGCTTATTTGCCTGCCGCCGATGTTATCCCGACCAAACTGCACGACGCCATGCGCTATGCGCTGCTGGGCGGCGGCAAGCGTGTGCGTCCGCTGCTGGTGTATGCGGCCGGCGCGCTGTTCGGCGCCGATGCGGCGACCCTGAGCCGTGCTGCGGCGGCGGTGGAAATGATCCACGCCTATTCGCTGGTGCACGACGACATGCCATGCATGGACGACGATGCGCTGCGCCGCGGCAAACCGACGGTGCACGTGGCCTACGACGAAGCGACCGCGCTGCTGGTCGGCGACGCGCTGCAATCGCAGGCCTTCATGGTGCTGTCGGAAGCCACCACGGTGCCGCCGGCGCGCCTGATGGCGATGGTGCGCCTGCTGGCCCACGCCTCCGGTTCGGCCGGCATGTGCGGCGGCCAGGCCATCGATCTGGATAGCGTCGGCATCAGCCTGACTTTGGCCCAGCTGGAGCAGATGCACCAGCTGAAGACCGGCGCCTTGCTGCGCGCCTCCGTGGTGCTGGGCGCCCTGGCCGGCAAGGATTTGACCGAAGAAGAACTCAACGCGCTGAATGTCTATGCGCGCGCCATCGGCCTGGCGTTCCAGGTGGTGGACGATGTGCTCGACGCGACGGCCGATTCGGCCACGCTCGGCAAAACTGCCGGCAAGGATGCCGCCGACAACAAGCCGACCTATGTTTCGATTTTGGGTCTGGAGCCATCGCGCGCGCTGGCGGAAAAATTGCGGCTCGACGCGCACGCAGCGCTCGCGCCGTTTGGAGAAAAAGCTCTGCGATTACGCGAACTCGCGGATTTGATCGTGCAGCGGAAGGCTTAAATGAACTTGCTCGAAAAAATAGATTCCCCGGCCGATGTACGCAAACTGGCGTACACCCAACTGACGCCGCTGGCGCATGAATTGCGCGCCTACCTGCTCGATTCCGTGTCGAAGACCGGCGGCCACCTGTCATCCAATCTCGGCACGGTGGAACTGACCGTGGCGCTGCACTACGTGTTCAACACGCCGCACGATCGCATCGTGTGGGACGTCGGCCACCAGACCTATTCGCACAAGATCCTGACCGGCCGCCGCGACCGCATGCATACGCTGCGCCAGTTGGGCGGCATCTCGGGCTTCCCGAAACGCGACGAATCGGAATACGACACCTTCGGCACCGCACACTCGTCGACCTCCATCTCGGCGGCGCTGGGCATGGCGCAGGCGGCGAAGATCAAGGGTGAGCATCGCCACGCGATTGCGGTAATCGGCGACGGCTCGATGACCGCCGGCATGGCGTTCGAAGCGCTGAACAACGCCGGCGTACAGGAAGACGTCAACCTGCTGGTGATCCTGAACGATAACGACATGTCGATCTCGCCGCCGGTTGGCGCGCTGAATCGCTATCTGGCGCGCCTGATGTCGGGCAAGTTCTACGCCGCCGCCAAGAACGTTGGGAAATCCGTGCTGCCAGGCCCAGTGCTGGAACTGGCGAAGAAGCTGGAAGAACATGCAAAAGGCATGGTGGTTCCGGCCACCATGTTCGAGGAATTCGGCTTCAACTACATCGGCCCGATCGACGGCCATGACTTGGATTCGCTGATTCCAACCCTGCAGAACATCAAGCAGCTGAAAGGCCCGCAGTTCCTGCACGTGGTGACCAAGAAGGGCCAGGGCTACAAGCTGGCCGAGGCCGAGCCTATCCTGTACCACGGCACCGGCAAGTTCAATCCTGAAGAAGGCATCAAGCCGGCCGCCGCGCCATCGAAGAAAACCTACACCGAAGTATTCGGCGACTGGCTGTGCGACATGGCCGCCGCTGACAAAAAGCTGGTCGGCATTACGCCGGCCATGCGCGAAGGTTCGGGCATGGTGCGCTTCGACCAGGAATATCCTGACCGCTACTTCGACGTCGGCATCGCCGAGCAGCATTCGGTGACTTTCGGCGCGGGCCTGGCCTGCGAAGGCCTGAAGCCGGTGGTGGCGATTTACTCGACCTTCCTGCAGCGCGGCTACGATCAGCTGATCCACGACGTGGCGCTGCAAAACCTGGACGTGACCTTTGCGCTGGACCGCGCAGGCCTGGTGGGCGCGGACGGCGCTACCCACGCCGGCAACTACGACCTGGCCTACCTGCGCTGCATTCCGAACATGGTGGTGATGGCGGCGTCGGACGAAAACGAATGCCGCCAGATGCTGACCACCGGCTATCACTACAATGGTCCGGCTGCGATCCGCTATCCACGCGGCGCCGGCGTTGGTGCGGCGATTGCGAAGGAACTGACGTCGATCGAAATCGGCAAGGGCGAGATCAAGCGCCAGGGCCAGAAGATCGCCATCCTGGCCTTCGGCTCGATGGTGGCGCCTTCGCTGGCTGCCGGTGAAACGCTGAACGCCACCGTGGCCAATATGCGCTTCGTCAAGCCGCTGGACGTGGAGCTGGTCAAGCAACTGGCCGCCGATCACGACTGCTTCGTGACGGTGGAAGAGGGCTGCATCATGGGAGGCGCCGGTGCGGCCGTGGCGGAAGCGCTGGCGGCGGAAGGCATCGTCAAGCCGATGCTGATGCTTGGCCTGCCGGACAAGTTCATCGACCACGGCGACCCGGCCAAGCTGCTGGCCAGCGTGGGCCTCGACGCCGCCGGCATCACCGCTTCGATCAAACAGCGTTACGCCGGCGACGAGCCGCGCCTGGTCGTCAACAACGGCTAAAGAAGACGCGCCAGACCGGCGGCCATCGCTTTGTATCCCGCGTCGCCGGGATGCAGATGGTCGCCGCTGTCGTAGCGCTGCTGCATGCGTGCCGGATGATCCGGATCGCGCAGCAGCGCATCAAAATCGGCCACCGCGTCGAACTCTCCACTTTCCCTGATCCACTGATTGACCTGATGGCGCAGCGCGTCCTTGGCGGGCGTGTAGTAGCCGGCTATCTGCGTTCCTTCAAACGGCAGCAGCGTCGCGCCGATGATGCGGACTTTGCGTGCGCGCGCCTGGGCGATCAGCTGGCGGTAGGCCGCGATCATGCGTGCAGCCGTCATTGGCGCTTCCTGCGGCGCGAATAGGCTTTGCGGCCAGCCGATATCGTTAATCCCCATCAGCACAATCGCGGTGTGCGCGCCGGGTTGCGACAGTACGTCCTGCTCGAAGCGCGCGGCGGCGTTGACCCCCATGCGGTCGCCCAGCAGGCGGGCGCCGGAAATGCCGGCGTTGACCACCGCCACGCCATCCCTGCTGAGGCGTGCCGCCAGATAGTCCGGCCAGCGGCGGTCCGCATCCGGCGTGGAGCCGTTACCGTCGGTGATGGAGTCGCCAAAAGCCACCACCGCAGACGTAGGCGTCGCCGTATCGACCCAGATCCCACTCAGCAGCGCGCGTCCGTGCAGCACTTGCCCACCTTGCAGCCGTGCTGCGCCGGTCTGGTTGCCGTCGGTGATGTAGCCAGTTTGCTGCGCGCCCCAATGGAAGCTCGCCAGCGACGTGCGCTCGGGCAGATACACGCTGACGACAAGCTTGTCGAGCGCCGCCACCGGCATCTCCACTGGATCGCTGATGGCGGGCGCGCCGGGCGGAATGGCAACGCTGCGCTGCCCGCTGAACGTCAGCGCATGGCCCGCCGCGCCGCCATTCCCATCCGCCTGCGCCGAGGTGCGCGAAAGATGCGCCTCACCCACGATCAGCGGCTGCGTGCCATAACGGTTAGACAGTACGACGCGCACACGCTGGCCGCCCACGCTGATGCGTGCCGTTTCGCGCACCGTCTGCCGCTCCAGTGTGCCCGGTACGCCTGTGGGCAGCGCAAAATCTTGCGCGGCCCACGCCGCGTGCGGGCTGGCCTGCCAAGTTGCGACCCAGTTGTCCGCCCGTGCCGGCGCGGCGATGATGATGGTTGCTGCCATCGCAGCTGCGATACAAATTTTCATGATGCCCTCCTTGGTCGAGAGCCCACGATAGGCTATTCCTCTTCCGCGCAGAAGAAGGCAAAACTGACTATACTTCATTCAAATATGGAATGAGGGGAGCATGGTCACCATTCGGTCATTACGCTGTTTTGTACGCGCCGTGGAACTGGGTAGTCTGTCCGCCGTGGCGCGGGAGGAGGGCAGCACCCAGCCCACCGTCAGCAAACTGATGGCCGCGCTGGAGCGTGATCTTGGTGTGCGCCTGCTGGAGCGCAGCACCACCAGCTTGCAGCCAACACTGCAGGGCAGCCGCTTCTACCAGCGCGCGCTGGGTGTACTGGCCGAATACCAGGAAGCGGTGGCTGAAGCGCGTGGTCAGACCGAAACGCCGGCCGGCCTGATACGCGTGAACGCGCCGGCCGCTTTTGGCCAATTCCGCCTGAACGCCTTGCTGGCGCCATTCCTCGCGCAATATCCGCAAGTCGATATCGAACTGATTCTGGACGACCGCATGGTCGATCTGGTGAAGGAGGGCGTGGATATCGCCGTGCGCCAGGGACGCGACCTGCCGCCGGACGCCATTGCCAGACAGGTGGCGGTGTCGCCTCGCCAACTGGTCGCCGCGCCGTCCTACCTGCAGGCGCATGGCAAGCCGCGCAAGCCGCAGGATCTGGCGCGCTTCGACTACATCCGCTTCGCCTGGCTGGCCGACGGCGATGTGCTGACGCTGCACAAGGAGGATCAGATTGAAACAGTGCTGACGCAGGGCCGCTACCGCGTCAACAATGCGCTGGCGATCCGCGAAAGTCTGGCGGCGGGCGGTGGTATCGGCCTGTGTCCTTTGTGGCTGGTGCAGGATTTGCTCGATAGCGGTGAATTGGTGCGCGTGCTGGGAAGCTGGCATGGCCAACCGCAGCCGCTGCACCTGTTGTCGCCATCGCGCCGCTACCAGCCGCTGCGTGCAAGGTTGCTGCTGGATTACCTGTCTACCCACATCGCGCGGCTGCCAGGATACAGCGCCGCCTGAAATTCCTTGCCTCTGGCGCGGTCTGGCCTATATTGATATAAACAGTTTATATCAGAGGCCTTGATGAATCCGTTTCTTGCAAGCCTGCTATTGTTGACGGCAAGCGCCTCGGCGCAGGTGCCGGAGTCCGGCCGCTGGCAGGAGCTCGCATTCAGCGCGAGCGAAGTGGATGCCAGCATGGAGGAGCGCTACATCGATCGCACGGTCGATCTGGCGGCGGCCGGCAAGCTGGATGAGGACCACCGTCTGCTGGTCCGGTTGCGCTACGTCAGCGCGGAACTGATCCGTGCGGCTATCGCATTGAAACCGGAAGCCGCGCAATGGCAGTGGGAAGTCCATACCACCAGCGATCCCGATATCGACGCGCTGTGCATGGCTGGCGGGAAGATCCTGGTCGGCAGCGCTTTTGTGCACCAGTTGGCGCTTACTGACGGCGAACTGGCAACCATGCTGGCACATGAAGTGGCCCATGTGGTGGCCGAGCATCCGCGCGAAACCTTGTCCGAAGCGATGCTGCTGAACCGCTTGCCGGTCGTGCCGCTGGAGGTGGTGATGGCGCGGCTCGACAGTGACTTGTCGCTGCAGATCCGCTTGTCGAAATTATCCAGCCTGCAGGAGTCCGAGGCCGATCATTTGGGAATGATGCTGGCGCACCGCGCGGGATGGGCGGCGGCCGATATGGTGAGTTTCTACCGCAAGCTGGCGGCCAGCGAGCAGTCAGCGCTGGTGAGCAACGCCTATCCCGCCACCGCCTCACGCGTCAGCATGGCGCGAGGGATGGCGAGGCTGTTTGACGAGTGATTGATCGATTAGCCGCGCTTGCGTTCGTGCTGCCACAGCACGTCGCTGCCGCCGGCGTAGCGGTTCAACGTGCGGGACAGCACAAACAGCAAATCCGACAAGCGGTTCACATACTGGCGCGGGTGCTCGTGGATGGTCTCGGCCTTGCCCAGCGTGACGATGGCGCGTTCGGCACGGCGGCACACGGTGCGGCAGACGTGGGCCTGCGCTGCCGCCCGCGAGCCAGCCGGCAGGATGAACTCCGTCAGCGGTGGCAGGGTGGCGTTGTACTTGGCCAGCAGCGCATCGAGGCGTTCGACATGCGCTTCCTTGATCATCTGGTAGCCCGGGATGCACAATTCGCCGCCCAGGTCGAACAGGTCGTGCTGGATGGTGACCAGTTCATCGCGCAGGTCGGCCGGCATGTCTTCGCACAACAGCAGGCCGATATGCGAGTTCAGTTCGTCCACCTCGCCGATGGAGGTGATGCGCACGCTGTCCTTGTCGGTGCGGCTGCCGTCACCGAGGCCGGTGGTGCCGCCGTCGCCGGTGCGGGTGGCGATTTTCGAGAGTCGGTTACCCATGATATTCAGCCCTTCGTTGCGATGCTGGCGCGGCGCGGATTGTAAGGATCGAAGCCCGGCGTGTTCCAGAATTCCTGGATGCCTTTGGATTCGTACATCGGCACTTCCTCGTCGTACATCGGGAACAGGCCTGCAAGGAAGATGGTGCGGTCCGGGAGTTCGAACTTGATCTGCTCTTCGTTCATGAACTGCGGACGGTAGACGAAGCAGGCGTTCATGGCGCTGTCCTTCGACATCGGCTGGTCGATCTTGAACGAGGCCTGGTAGTGGAACGAGCTATCGTTAAAAAACGATTGCGCGATGTAAGCGGCGGCGCTGCCCCAGCCCTGGTCCTTGGTGTACAGCGAGAAGCACAGTTCAGGCTTGCCGTGTTTCCAGTCCGGGTGGTTGGCGTTGGAGAGGCCGGCGGTGACGGCGGTGGTCATGTCCTTGGCCGGGAAATCCTCAAAATAGTAGATCAGCATGCGCGGACGGTTATCCAGCGCCACCTGACCGATCTTGGCCTGCGCGCCGAACCGTTCTTCCAGCGCCAGGAGCCAAGCCTGTTCGAAATTGTGTTCCATACTCTGTTCCAGTCATTGAAATAGCTGCGCCCGAAAGAATACGACAATGCGCCCGCAACGCGAAGGATTTTCGCGTCATGAGCGTCTCTTTGTTGCCTCAAGGGAATGATGCTGCCGGAATGGTTGCCAACCGCTTGGCGGCTTTTACCAATGCCTTGTCAAAGGTCTTAAATTCACTGCAGCCCGCGCTCATTGCCAAAATTTCTCCGCGCGTACTCCCCAGGGATTCCAAGACCCATGCGAGTTCAAGAAATACGGTTATCGGAACTGTGAAAGGCTCTCGCTCAAGCAGCTGTTGCGCAATAATCGCTTGGGAAGGGGTGTCGTTCAGCAAGTAGCGGGCAAGGATATTCGTGTCGAGCGAAATCATTGCGGCTACTCCTTGCTGGCATCGTCCTTGGCTTTTAGTGTGGCCAGCATGAGTGCTTTGAGCGCAGTTTCACTTGGGAGTGTGCGCCCGGGTTTTGCAAGCATGCCGCGAATAGATGCGGCGGTCGGCCTTTTGATTTTCCCCGATAATTTTGCATTGCTCATGATGCGCCTCGCAAGAATGGGTATTTTACAGCGAGCGTATGTCATATCCCATTGCGCTCGTATGCATTTGCGCAAAGTGGCGTGAAATTTCGCTATCGCGGGTGTTTGTGCTTACAATCGTGTTTCAATCTGTGTTTTTAGGTACACGATCCCATGAACACTGTTACTGATCTTGGCGCGCGGCGGGAGCAGGTGGCGGCGGCGCTGCTGCGGGTGCTGCCGGCGCGGGCTGTGTTGTCGTCGCTGGAGGATACTCGTCCGTATGAGTGCGACGGGCTGGCGGCTTACCGCCAGCTGCCGATGATTGTGGTGTTGCCGGATAGTGAGGCGCAAGTGGTCGCGGTGCTTCAGGTGTGCCGCGAGCTGGGCGTGCCGGTGGTGCCGCGCGGCGCGGGCACCGGCCTGTCCGGCGGCGCGATGCCGATTGCCGATGGCGTGGTGCTGTCGACTGCGCGGCTTAACCGCATTGTGCGTATGGATGCGTATTCGCGGACGGCGGTGGTGCAGCCGGGTGTGCGCAATCTGGCGATTTCGGAAGCGGCGGCGCAGCATGGCTTGTACTATGCGCCCGATCCTTCATCGCAGATCGCCTGTTCGATTGGCGGCAATGTGGCCGAGAATTCGGGTGGCGTGCATTGTCTGAAGTATGGCCTCACGGTGCACAACGTGCTGCGTGTGCGTATGGTGACGATCGATGGCGAGGTGGTGGAGCTGGGCAGCGAAGCGCTGGACGCGCCGGGCCTTGACCTGCTGTCGGTGTTTATCGGCTCGGAAGGCATGCTGGGCATCGTCACCGAGGTGACGGTGAAGCTGGTGCCCAAGCCAGCTACCGCGCGCGTCATCATGGCGTCGTTCGATGAGGTGGTGAAGGGCTGCCACGCGGTGGCGGCGCTGATCGCTGCTGGCATTATTCCGGCAGGGTTGGAGATGATGGACCAGACTTCTTCTCGCATGGTGGAGCCGTTTGTCAAAGCTGGCTATGACACCGAAGCTGCCGCCATCCTGCTGTGCGAAGCCGACGGCACCGTCGAAGAAGTGGAAGAAGAAATCGCGCGCATGACGGCGGTGCTGAACACGGCGGGCGCGATTGCGATTGCCGTGTCGCAGTCGGAAGCCGAACGGCTGAAGTTCTGGTCCGGCCGCAAGAACGCGTTCCCAGCCGCCGGCCGCATCTCACCCGATTACTACTGCATGGATGGCACCATTCCGCGCAAGCGCCTGGGCGAAGTATTGGCCGGCATCGCGGCGATGGAAACCAAGTACGGCCTGCGCTGCGCCAATGTGTTCCATGCGGGCGACGGCAACCTGCATCCGCTGATTCTGTTCAATGCGAATATCCCGGACGAGTTCCACCGTGCCGAAGCCTTTGGCGCGGAGATTCTCGCGCTGTGCGTGGAAGTCGGCGGCACCATCACCGGCGAGCATGGCGTGGGCATCGAGAAGATCAATTCCATGTGCGTTCAGTTCAAGCCCGAAGAGCTGGAAGCGTTCTTCTCGGTGAAACGCAGCTTCGATCCGGCCGGCTTGCTCAATCCCGACAAGGCCATCCCCACGCTGAACCGCTGCGCCGAACTCGGCAAGATGCATGTCAGTGGCGGCGCGCTGCCGTTCTCCAACCTTCCACGTTTTTGACGATGACCATCTACGACGATTTTTCGCATCGCATCCGCACCGCCCAGGCGCCGCTGCGCCTGCGTGGCGGCGGCACCAAGGACTGGTACGGGCAGGCGCTGAACGGTGAGCCGCTCGACACGCGCGTCAACAGCGGCATCATCTCTTACGAGCCGACGGAGCTGGTGATCACTGCGCGTTGCGGCACGCCGCTGGCGGAGATCGAAGCGCTGCTGGCTCAGCACAAGCAGATGCTGGCGTTCGAGCCGCCGCGCTATGTAGGTTCGACTATCGGCGGCGTGGTGGCCAGCGCCTTGTCCGGCCCGCGCCGCGCCGCCGCCGGTGCGGTGCGCGACTTCGTGCTGGGCGCAGTGCTGATGGATGGACGTGGCGAAGTGCTGCGCTTTGGCGGGCAGGTGATGAAGAATGTGGCCGGCTATGACGTATCGCGCTTGCTGGCTGGTTCGCTTGGCACGCTGGGGCTGATACTGGAAGTGTCGCTCAAGGTGCTGCCGGTGCCGCTGCGCGAAGCGAGCCTGGGTTTCGAGATGAGCGAGATCGACGCGCTCACGCGGCTCAATGAATGGGCAGGGCAGCCGTTGCCGATATCCGCCAGCTGCTGGCATCAGGGCGTGCTGACGCTGCGCTTGTCCGGTGCGGATGCGGCGGTGGAGGCGGCGCAGCGCAGGCTGGGCGGACAGGTGCTGGCGGATGGCGAGGCGGCGCTGTTCTGGGCCTCTTTGCGCGACCAGACGCATGGCTATTTCAGCGGCGGCAGTTTGTGGCGCATGTCGGTGCCATCGCACGCCAGCGCAATCATCTTGCGCGGCGAGCAGTTGATCGAGTGGGGCGGCGCGCAGCGCTGGCTCAAAGTGGAGGACGATGCGGCCGACAGCGTGGAGCGTGCGCTTGCGATCCGCCGTACGGTGGCAGCGGCGGGCGGTCATGCGACGCTGTTCCGTGGCGGCGACAAGAGCGTCGGCGTGTTCCATCCGCTGGCGCCGGCGGTGGCGAAAATCCATGATCGGCTCAAGCAGTCGTTCGACCCTGCTGGCATCTTCAATCCGGGGCGCATGTATGCAAACTAATCTGGCGGACTTCATCAAGCATACGCGCGAAGGCGAAGAGGCCGACGCCATCCTGCGCGCCTGCGTGCACTGCGGGTTTTGCACGGCCACTTGTCCGACCTATCAACTGCTGGGCGATGAGCTGGACGGGCCGCGTGGCCGCATCTACCTGATCAAGCAGGTGCTGGAAGGTGCGGAGGTCACGGCCAGCACCCAGCTGCACCTCGACCGCTGTCTCACCTGCCGCAACTGTGAGACCACCTGTCCATCGGGTGTGAAATATGGCCGGCTGGTGGACATCGGCCGCAAGGTGGTGGACGAGCGTGTGCCACGGCCGCTGGGAGAGCGCATCAAGCGCAAGCTGCTGGTGGAAGGTTTGACGCGCAAGACGCTGTTTGGCGCGGCGCTAAGGGCAGGGCAGATCTTCCGGCCGTTGTTGTCGCCGGCATTGCAGGACAAGGTGCCGGAGCGGCGGGACGCCGGCGTGTGGCCGGTGCGCGAGCATGCACGCAAGATGCTGGTGCTCGATGGTTGCGCGCAACCGGCGATGGCGCCCAATATCAACGCCGCCACCGCGCGCGTGCTGGATGCACTGGGCGTGCAGCTGATCGTCGCGCCCAAGGCCGGCTGCTGCGGCGCGCTGCGGCATCACATGAACGAGCAGGAGGCAGCGCTGGACGACATGCGCCGCAATATCGATGCGTGGTGGCCGTACGTGGAGCAAGGTGCAGTCGAGGCCATCGTCATGACGGCGTCCGGATGCGGCGCGACGGTGAAGGAGTACGGCCACCTGCTGGCGCACGATGGCGGTTATGCGGAAAAGGCCGCGCGCATTTCGGCGCTGACGAAAGACCTGAGCGAAATCATGCCTCAGTTCGAGACCGAGCTGGCGCAGCGCGTCAAGGCTGGCGCAGCGGGCAAGGGCCGCGTTGCCTATCACCCTCCCTGCACGCTGCAGCACGGCCAGCAGATACGGGGCAAGGTCGAAGGCGCGCTGCGCGCAATCGGCGTCGATGTGGTGCTGTGCGCCGACAGCCACCTGTGCTGCGGCTCGGCCGGCAGCTATTCGCTGCTGCAACCGGAACTATCGCTGCAGCTGCGCGACCGCAAGCTGGCCAACCTGGAAGACACCGGCGCGCAAACCATCGTCTCCGCCAACGTCGGCTGCACCGCCCACCTGCAATCGGGCACCGAAACGCCGGTGCTGCACTGGATCGAGCTAGTCGACCGCGCTTTAAATCAAGGCTAGCTGCGAGCTGTCGCCGTCAGCCTTGCCGTGCAGGCTGACGATGGGCGGCAGGCTGGCCGCAGCCTGCCACACCGCTGCCGTATCGAAACTGGCGACCCACGACAGCACATCGTCCGCCGGCATCGGCCGCGCGATGCCATAGCCCTGCACCAGGTCGCAGCCGAGGCGCATCAGCATGGCGCCATGTTCGATGGTCTCCACGCCCTCCGCAATCACGCCCAGCCCGAACGAACGCGCCAGCCCGATGACTGCGCTGACCAGATGCAGGTCGTCGCGATCCACCAGCATGTTGCGCACGAAGCTCTGGTCGATCTTCAGCACATCGGCCGGCAGGCGCTTGAGGTAGGACATGGATGAATAGCCGGTGCCGAAATCATCGAGCGCAAAGCTGATGCCCAGCGCCTGGCAATCGTGCATGATGTCGCGCACATGCGCGATATCGCTGAGCGCCGACGATTCCAGTATCTCCAGCTCCAGCATATGCGGCGGCACGTCCGGGAACTCGGCCAGTATCGCCGTCAGCCGTTCGACGAAATCGGGACGCTGGAAATGGCGCGCCGCGATGTTCACGCTGATGACCCACAGCGGATCGAACGCACGCCAGGATTGCAGCTGACGCAGCGCCTCGCGCAGCACCCATTCGCCGATATCGACCATCACATCGCTGTGCTCCACGATGGGCAGGAATTCGCCCGGCGCCACCACGCCGCGTTCCGGATGCTGCCAGCGCAGCAGCGCTTCCATGCCGACGATGCGGCCTTTGCGCATGTCCAGCTTGGGCTGGTAGTACAACACCAGTTCATTGGCCAGCAGTGCGTTACGCACCTCGGTGCGGCGATTGTGGTGCGTGCGCACCTGCTCATCGAGATCGGCATCGAAAAAGTGATGGCGATTGCGGCCCGTGATCTTGGCCTGATACAGCGCCTGATCCGCATGCCGCAGCAGGCTGTCGGCGCTGATATCGCTACCAGTGTAGACCGCGATACCGACGCTGGCCGACATGCTCACCGCCTCGCCATCGCACACGTAATCGCGCGCCAGGTCGGCCATCAGTTTGCCCAGCGCCTGCTCGATCGCGGCGCGGCCGTGCAGCTCCGGCAGCAGCAGCACGAACTCGTCGCCGCCCAGGCGCGCCACGTAGTGACGCTGGCCGGCAAAGTCGTGCAGGCGGCTGGCGGCCTGCTTGAGGATTTCGTCGCCCACGGCCTGGCCCAGCGACTGGTTCACGTGCTGGAAGTGATCGAGGTCGAACAGGCATACGGCCAGCAGATAATTATGCTCACGCGCCCGCGCCACTTCCTGTTCAAAGCGGTGCGCCAGCGCGGCGCGGTTGGGCAGGCCGGTGAGGATGTCGTGATTGCTCTGCCACGAAATCTGCTGGATCAGCTGGCGGCGCTCGGTCACGTCGCGGAACACCAGCACCGAGCCTTGCACTTCGCCCTGTAGCGAGCGGATGGCGTTGGCGGTGTACTCGACGATGCAGGTCTGGCCCTTGCGGTGGCGCAGGCTCTGGTTGCCGACCTTGACCACTTCGCCGCCGGCGTAGATCGCCTTCATCGATTTGAGCAGCGAATGCTGGCCGAAGTTATTCGCCAGCACAAACACCTGGTGCAGCTCCATGCCGCGCGCCAGCGCCGCCGGCCAGCCGGTCAGCTGCTGCGCCACTTCGTTGATGGTATCGATGCGCCCAATCAGGTCGGTGGTGATGACGGCGTCGCCGATCGAGGCCAGCGTGACTTCGATGCGGTCCTTCTCCACCTGCAGTTGCTGTTGTGCGAGCAGGGTGCGCGCCAGCTGCGCGCTCAAATCGTCCTGGCTTTGTTGCAGCTTGTGCACCAGCGCCTGCACGCGCTGCGCCATGTTGTTGAAGGTCGACGCCAGCATGCGGCCTTCGAGCGTGCCGCGTACCGGCAGGCGCACCTCGTGTTCGCCGTTCTGGAAGCGATGGGTGGCATCGGCCAACCGGCGCAGCATGCGCTTGTTGGCGTAGATGATAATCCCCAGCAGCGTGTAGATGATGGCGATATTGACCAGCGAAAGTATCGCCTGCTGCCGCACGTTGCGCCACACCTGCATCAGCGGCAGCGTCGGTTCAAAGCTCAGCGCCAGGGTGGCGTTGCCGATGCTGACGTTCTGGTTAATGGCCGTGATGGGACTGAGGCGCGTGAACCAGTCCGGATACGCCGCAGGCGCAGGCTGGCTGCGCAGCGCCTCCAGATGGCCGCCGGCGTAATCAAGCCGCGCCGCCGACAGGTCGGCATTGAGCAGCAGGGCGGCGGACAACGCGGCATCGATCTGGCCGCGATCAGGCGTGGCCAGCGCCGGCTGCAGGGTCTTGCTCAGATGCGCGGCCAGTTCACCGGCATCCTTCTGGTAGCGCGCGTTGGCGTAGCTGGTTTCGGATTCCAGCAGCAGGTGGTAGCGCACCACCACCACCACTGCGATGATGACGAAAATAGGAATGAACAGCCGGGAATACATGCCCATGCGCAGCCACGGCGATATTAGTTTCCCGAACAAGGGCATTACTCGGCCAGCAGCTTTTCGATGTCGGAGATCAGCTCTTCCGGCTTGGTGGTCGGGGCGTAGCGGTTATACACCGTGCCGTCCTTGCGGATCAGGAATTTGGTGAAGTTCCACTTGATGCCCTCGGTGCCGAGGATGCCCGGCGCGTCCTTTTTCAGTTTCTGGAACAGCGGATGGGCGTTGTCGCCGTTGACGTCGATCTTGGCGAACAGCGGGAAGGTGACGCCGTAGTTTTTCTCGCAGAAGGCGCCGATCTCATCGGCGTTGCCCGGCTCCTGCGCGCCGAACTGGTTGCAGGGGAAGCCCAGCACTTCCACACCCTTGTCCTTGAATTGCTGGTACACCGCTTCCAGTCCCTGGTACTGCGGCGTGAAGCCGCACTTGCTGGCAGTGTTGACGATCAGGAGAACCTTGCCTTTGTACTGGCTCAGGTTGACGGCTTGGCCCGACAGGCTGTCGGCGGAAATGTCGAAAATAGTGCTCATTAAACGATACCTAAATGTTCGGTGCCGGCCGACAGGTCGCGGTTTTTCGCGGCCTTGCCTTCCAGCTTGATGGCCAGGCGCAGGTCGTTGACCGAGTCAGCGTTGCGCAAGGCGTCTTCGTAAGTGATGAGGTCGGCTTCGTGCAGGTCGAACAGGGACTGGTCGAAGGTCTGCATGCCGAGCTCGCGGGATTTCTTCATCAGCTCCTTGATCTCGTGCACCTGGCCCTTGAAGATCAGGTCGGAGATCAGCGGCGAGTTAAGCATGATCTCGATGGCGACCGCGCGGCCCTTGGACTCCTTCTTCGGAATCAGGCGCTGCGAAATCATGCCCTTCAAGTTGAGCGACAAATCCATCAGCAGCTGGGCGCGGCGTTCTTCCGGGAAGAAGTTGATGATGCGGTCCAGCGCCTGGTTGGAGCTGTTGGCGTGCAAGGTCGCCAGGCACAGGTGGCCGGTTTCGGCGAAGGCGATGGCGTGGTCCATCGTTTCGCGGTCGCGGATCTCGCCGATCTGGATCACGTCGGGCGCCTGGCGCAGGGTGTTTTTCAGCGCCACTTCCCAGTCGTCGGTATCGACCCCGACTTCGCGCTGGGTGATGATGCAGTTCTTGTGCGGGTGGACGTACTCGACCGGATCTTCAATCGTGATGATGTGGCCGTAGCTGTTCTCGTTGCGGTAGCCGAGCATGGCGGCCAGCGTGGTCGATTTGCCGGAGCCGGTGGCGCCGACCATGATCACCAGGCCGCGCTTGGACATCACCACATCCTTGAGCACTTCCGGCAGGCCGAGGTCTTCCAGTCGCGGGATCTCCGAGGTGATGGTCCGCAGCACCATGCCGACCGAGCTCATCTGCACAAACGCGGACACGCGGAAGCGGCCGATATCGCCGGGGCTGATGGCGAAGTTGGCTTCCTTGGTCAGCTCGAAATTGGCGGCCTGCTTGTCGTTCATGATGGAGCGGGCCAGGTCCAGCGTATGGGCCGAGGTCAGCACCTGCGACGACACCGGCGTCATCTTGCCATCGATCTTGATGGCAGGCGGGAAGCCGGCGGTGATGAACAAGTCCGAACCCTTCTTGGCCAGCATCAGGCGCAGCAGGTCGAACATGAATTTGGAGGCCTGGTCGCGTTCCATATTAAATCCTTAAATTCGGGGTCAGAGCCGACAATCGGACATTTCGCTTGCGAAATGTCCGATTGTCGGCTCTGACCCCGGGTTTTAGCCGGGGAAGTTGTCCGGGGTCTTGGCGGCGTTGCGGGCGGCGGCGGCGCTGATGATGTTGCGGCGGACCAGATCGGTCAGGTTCTGGTCCAGCGTCTGCATGCCGACCCCGCTGCCGGTCTGGATCGCCGAGTACATCTGGGCGATCTTGGCTTCGCGGATCAGGTTGCGGATGGCCGGCGTCGCCACCATGATTTCGTGCGCGGCCACGCGGCCGGCGCCGTCCTTGGTTTTCAGCAGCGTCTGCGAGATCACCGCCTGCAACGATTCCGACAGCATGGCGCGCACCATTTCCTTTTCATCGGCCGGGAACACGTCGACGATACGGTCGATGGTCTTGGCCGCCGATGAGGTGTGCAGCGTGCCGAACACCAGGTGGCCGGTCTCGGCCGCCGACAAGGCCAGGCGGATGGTTTCCAGGTCGCGCAGCTCGCCGACCAGGATGGCGTCCGGGTCTTCCCGCAGCGCTGAGCGCAGTGCGTTGTTGAACGACAGCGTGTGCGGACCGACCTCGCGCTGGTTGATCAGGCATTTCTTGGATTCGTGCACGAACTCGATCGGATCTTCAATCGTCAGGATGTGGCCGTATTCGTTTTCGTTGAGGTGGTTGACCATCGCTGCCAGCGTGGTCGACTTGCCGGAGCCGGTCGGTCCGGTCACCAGCACCAGCCCGCGCGGCTTCAGTGCGAACTCGGCAAAGATCTTGGGCGCGTTCAGGTCTTCCAGGCTCAGGATCTTGGACGGAATCGTGCGCAGCACCGCCGACGCCCCGCGCTCCTGGTTGTAAGCGTTGACGCGGAAACGCGCCAGCCCCGGGATGGCAAACGAGAAGTCGATCTCCAGCATTTCCTCGTACACCTTGCGCTGGCCGTCGTTCATGATGTCATAGATCATGCCGTGCACGTCCTTGTGCTCCAGCGGCGGCAGGTTGATGCGCCGCACGTCGCCGTGCACCCGGATCATCGGCGGCAGACCGGCCGACAGGTGCAAGTCCGAGGCTTTGTTCTTGACAGAGAATGCGAGTAGTTCGGAGATGTCCATTTATAATCCCTGCTTTATTGGCCGGTTTAACGTTTTTTACTCATTGATTATGTCCCTGATCCGCCAGAACTTGCAAGCAATCACCGCGACTATTGTTGCCGCATCCCAAGAATCGGGCAGGGCGCCGGAGACGGTGCAATTGCTGGCCGTCTCCAAGACCTTCGGCCCGCAAGCGGTGCAGGAGGCGGTGGCGGCTGGCCAGCGTGCGTTTGGCGAAAATTATCTGCAAGAAGGGCTGGATAAGATCCGCGCACTGAATGATGCTGGTGAGTCAGCATTGGAGTGGCATTTCATCGGCCCGATCCAAAGTAACAAGACGCGCCCGATCGCCGAGAACTTCGCGTGGGTGCACACGGTCGAACGCGAGAAGATCGCGGCGCGGCTGTCCGAGCAGCGGCCGGCCGGCATGGCGCCGCTGCAGATTTGTCTGCAAGTGAATATCAGCGGCGAAGCCAGCAAGAGCGGCGTCGCCCCGGAAGAAGTGGCGGAGCTGGCCCACAAGGTCGCGGCGTTACCGAATCTGACCTTGCGCGGCCTGATGGCGATCCCCGAACCGGCCGTGGAATTTGAGCAGCAGCGCGCGGCCTTCGCCCGCCTGCGTACGTTGTATGAGCAATTGCGGGCCGACGGGCTGGCGCTCGACACGCTGTCGATGGGCATGTCGGCTGACATGCGGGCGGCGATCTTCGAAGGCGCCACCATTGTGCGCGTCGGCAGCGCCATTTTCGGCGCACGAAACTATCACAAGGCTTGAGACATGAAAATTGCATTTATCGGCGGCGGCAATATGGCCGCAGCCCTGATCGCGGGATTGGCCAATAAGCTGACCGACGGCGCCAACATCCACGTGGTCGATCCCAATGCGGACGCGCTGGGACGCTTGCACAAGCAGTATGGCGTGACCACGGCCGCCGCGACCGACGCGGCGGTGCAGGGCGCCGATGTGATCGTGCTGGCGGTGAAGCCGCAAGCCATGCGCGAAGTGAGCGCGCAGCTGCTGCCGTTCATCGATGCGGCCAGGCAGCCGCTGGTGGTGTCGATTGCGGCCGGCATCCGTGGCGCCGATCTGTCGCGCTGGCTGGGCGGCTACGGCGCCATCGTGCGTTGCATGCCCAACACGCCGGCGCTGATCGGCATGGGCATCACCGGCATGGTAGCCACGGCCGGCGTCAGCCCGGCGCAGCGCCAGCAGGCCGACGACATCCTGAGCGCGGTCGGCCAGACCGTGTGGCTGGATCGGGAAGACCAGATCGACACCATCACCGCGCTGTCGGGCAGCGGCCCGGCCTATGTGTTCTATTTCATCGAAGCGATGCAGCAGGCGGCCGAGGAGATGGGGCTGAGCGCGGAGCAGGGCAAGCAACTGGCGCTGGCGACCTTTGCCGGCGCGGCGCAGCTGGCGACGCAATCGAGCGAGCCGGCCGCCGTGCTGCGCGAGCGCGTCACCTCGAAAGGCGGCACCACCTTCGCCGCCCTCACCAGCATGGAAGCGAGCGGCGTTAAAGCCGCCATCGTTGCCGGCATCAAAGCCGCTCAGGCCCGCAGCAAGGAACTGGGCGACGAGATGGGCGCCGCTTAAGCGCTTAACAGCTTAAGACTTGCTATCGCAGCCTTGCTTCATGGCTGCGATCCACTCGCGGATCAGGGCCACCCCTTCTTTGTGGACTGAGCCGCGTCCCAGTTCCGGCATCATCACGCCGGGTTCGGCCGAGTTCAAGCGATACAGCATGATGGAGTCGTCCGGCTTGCCCGGGGCGATATCGTGGTTGCGGCCGCCGGTGCCGGCGCCGGCTGCCACCGGCGGCTTGCACAGGCCCAGGTGCAGGTCGGCCGGCGCGCCCATGTTCAGGTGCAGCGCCGTCGTGTTGGCCGCCCCCTTGTCGTTGTGGCAGTGGGCGCAGTTGATGTCGAGGTAGGCGCGGGCGCGCGCATCCACGGTTTGCGTGTTGTCGCGCCAGTTGGCGTTGTGCGGCGCGGCCTTGGCCACATCGGCGGGCACACCGGTCAGGTAGCCGATTTTGGCCAGGTGGGCCAGTTGGTTGGTGCTGACGCCTTGATACGTATAGTCACGGTTCAGGTGGCGCACCTTCGGGCCGATCGGCTGGAACTGGCGCGACTTCACATCGGCCACGTGGCAGGACGCGCACTGGTTCACGTTCGGCACCACGTAGGTCAGCTTGTCGACGCGCTTGTCTTCGTGCATGACGTCGAGCGGAATCTGATCGCCGGTGCGCGACAGCACGGCCTCGGTCTGGTCGGCATTCCACACATAGGGCAGGGCGATCCAGCCGCTGGCCCGTTTCACCAGCAGGCGGGTTTCGATCAGGCGCACCTTGGTGGTGTCGAGCTGGTCGCCGTCGCTGTCGTAGTTGGCCAGGACGGTCTTGCCGTCGCCGCCTTTCGGATAATAGAAGGTCTTGCTGATGATGGTGCCGACCGGGAAATCAAACGCGCTGTCGGCGTTGTACACCGCGCTCTGGCCCTTCGGCATCCACACGGTGCGCAGCTTGTGCGCGTAGTCGGTGAACAGCGGCGTGTTCAGGTCGTACGGCACCACATCCTTGTTCAGTTGCAGCTTGCTGCTGGCGACCGCCATCAAATGCCAGTCGCTGAGTTTTTCCGGATTGCCTTCGGCGATGAAGCTGACCGGCGCCTGGCTTTGCGTGCAGGCGGCCAGCGCGAGCGCGCTCGCCGCCGCCAGCAGCGGACGAATTGCGTGTTTAAACATCATGACTGTGCGGCGAGTTGGGCGATGGTGACAGGTGGCAGCTTGGCCAGTTCGCAGCGGAATGGCGCGGCGTCCTTGCTTGGGTTCTTGTACTTGTTAGGGCCGTCGGCGTTGAGCACTTCGGCGTCCTTCTGCACGCAGATGCGGTGCTCGGCCGGCAGCGCGCCTTTCACCAGCAGCTTGTTGTCGATGTAGCCGTCCCACAGCACGTCCGGCAGGTGGCCGGTCAGGCCGTACATGGCGATCTTCAGGGCTTTCAGATCGAGGCCGTCGGGCGAATCGCCGCCGCCCTTGAAGCGGTTGCCGTAGACGTAGATGGCCTTCGGGTATGGATCGTAGTTCGCCGCCACGCCTTTCTCGGTGAAATAGCCGGTCGAGTGGTAGCTGGAGATGATGACGTTGGCGGTCTGGTTCTCGATCACGTCGTTGTCGAAGATCTCCACCTTGGAGTTGGAGTTGATGACGATGCCCGAACCGGCCGGCACGCTGGCCACCGCCGTGCCCTTGGCGGCGAAGTTGCCGAGGTTGTTCTTCTCGACCTTGTTCTTGTACACGCGGGTGCTGTGGCCCGGCTGCGACAGGTTGGGCATGTTGAATACCAGGATGCCGCCGGTGTTGTTGGTGGCGACGTTGTCGTAGACGTCGGCGTTGACGGTGTTCTCGATTTCGATGCCGGCCACATTGCCCTCGGCGCGCGAGCGGCGCACGATCACGCCATTCGACTGGCCGACGTAGATGCCGGCGTCGGACGCGCCGATGGCGACGCTGTCCTCGATCAGCACGTTCCTGGTCTTGACCGGGTAGATGCCGTAGGCGCCGTTGGTCACTTTCGGGCCGCCGGTCCATTGCACTTTTACTTTGCGCACGGTGATGGTGTCGCCGTCGTTGATCTTCAGGCCATCGCCCTTGGAGTCTTCGATGGTGAGGTTTTCGATGGTGAAGCCGTTACCGTAGACCAGCAAGCCTTCCGGTCCGGTGACTTGTCCTTTGAAAGACAGCACGGTTTTCTCCATGCCGGCGCCACGGATGGTGACGCCGTCGCCGCGCAGGGTGAGGCCGGAGGTGAGGTGGTAAGTGCCAGCCGGGATCTCGATCACGCTGCCCGGTTTGGCGTCCAGCAGTTGCTCTTGCAGCTTCTTCTGGAACGCCGCATCGGCGCTGACTTTTTCGGCCGAGGGCGCAGGGCCGTCGGTCTTGGTGCAGGCGCTCAGCAACACGCCCATCGAACCACACAATGCCACTACGCGCAAAGCCTTGTTCATCTGCTATCTCCCATCATTTTTGTTTTATGTAGAGTACTTGGCAAGATTTAGTGTACAGCATGTTTTCCGCAAATTTGTTAAACAATCTTGGTTCTGTTGCGTTTGCGAGGCAGTGTGCTAGATTCTTTCGATATGGCCGAAAACAAAACCCAACCTGGTGCAGCGAGTGTCGACGACTACCTCGCTGCGCGCGCGAGCGGGCAGCAGGCGGCCGATTGCCGGGAGCTGTCGCGGCTGTTTGAAAAAGTCACCGGCAGCGCGGCGGTGATGTGGGGACCCAGCATCGTCGGTTTCGGCGCTTACACCTACACTTACGAGAGCGGACGGAGCGGCACCGCGCCGTTGGCGGGTTACGCCATTCGCGGCTTCAAGCAGCTTGCCGACCTCGACCTGCCGACCCTGCAGCAGCTTGCCGCCGGCTCAGTGGCGGAAATCAGGCAGCGTTATGGATGATAGACTGAACTTTTGATGCGGGAGTCCCATCATGAAAGTAGATTTATCGGCGCAGGCAAAAGCGTTGCCCGTTGACGACCAAATCGCCCTGGCCGAAGCAATCTGGGACGCGATTGTCGATAGCGATGCAGTCCCGCCCGCGACGCCGGCGCAGCAGGAAGAGCTGGAGCGTCGGCGCAGAGACCCTTCGCAACTGACACCGTAGCCGATTCAGGCGCTGTTGTTTTGGCTTCGCTTGAGGTCGAGGGCGAGGGCGGCTACGCGCAGGCGGCCGTGGCGGCGCAGGTAGGCGAAGGCGCCACGGGTATCGTACATCAGCCGGTAGTGGTAGTAGTTGATCTGCTCAGCCACCACCAACGCCATCACGCAAGCGGCCCAGCCCAGGTCCTCTCCGGTCACCGCAGCGTAGCGGCTGGCGACCAGCCCGAGTACAGCGGCGATGGCAATCACGTTGGAATATTTGAAGAATTTATACAGCGGCTGGAACCAAACCGGTAGCGGCTGGTGCAGCGTGAAGGCTTGCAGCTTGAGGTGCCAGTACAGTGCGCCCTGCAGCAGGATGTAGCTCATCGCCACGGTGGCGGCGATGCGCAAATCCCACGCCACCGGATCAACGGACTTGCGCCAGTCCAGCCAGAACACCAACGGCAGGAAAAATGCGCAAAATCCTTCCGCATTGCGCAGATATTTCATTCGACCTTGTATTGCCTGCATCCCATTGTCCTCGCTGTGGTGGTTAAGCGAAGAATAGCATATTGACAATTTACTTACGGGAGATGAGCACTCCGGCCAGCAGGCCCAGTGCGGCGCCGATGCCGACTGCTTGCCACGGGTTGTCCTGCACGTAGAGGTTGACGCTGTCGGCGGCGTTGCGGCTGTGGGCCAGCAGGCTGTCTTCCAGCTTGCGCAGGTCGCTGCGCGCGGTGCGCAGGGTGTCGTCGAAGCGGGCGCGGGCCTCGCTGCTGGTGGCTGATGGGGCGCTGACGCTGTCTTCCAGCCATTGCTCGGCTTCGCTGATGGTGTGCTGCAGATCGTCTAACAGACGGTCGCGCACGGCGGCGCTGGCGGTTTGGGCATCTGCGATACTGTTGGTAGGTTCCATGATGATGATCTCCGGTTCACTGGTGAGAAAAATGCCAGTGTAAGTATCGGCGATACCGCCGCTTTGCGTCTGCTCAATCGTGCGGGCTTGTACTCAGCGCAGCGCGTAGTCCAGCACCACGCCGGCGAAGATCACGCCGCCCAGCCAGTTGTTGTGGCGGAAGGCGTAGAAGCAGGCGTCGCGCTCGCGGTGGCGGATCAGGGTGTAGTGGTAGACGGCGATGCCGGCCGCCACCGCCAGCCCGGCCACGAACCACAGGCGCAAGCCTTGCTGCCAGCCGCACACCAGCAAGATGGCCAGGTGCAGCGCGTAGCACAGCATGACGATGGCCACGTCGTAGCGGCCGAAGGTGATGGCCGAGGTCTTGATACCGATCTTCAGGTCGTCGTCGCGGTCGACCATCGCGTATTCGGTGTCGTAGGCCAGGGTCCAGAACACATTCCCGACCAGCAGCAGCCACGCCAGCGGCGGCACCTGGTTCTGGACGGCGGCAAACGCCATCGGGATGCCGAAGCCGAACGCAATGCCAAGGTAAGCCTGCGGAATCGCAAAGAAGCGCTTGAAGTAAGGATAGGTGCCGGCAATGATCACGGCCGCCACCGACAACTGCTTGGTCAGCGTATTCAGCGGCAGGATCAGGCAGAACGCCACGATGGCCAGGATGGCCGCGATCGCCAGCGCTTCCTTGCCGCTGATGCGGCCGCTGGTGATGGGACGCTGGGCGGTGCGTTTGACGAATTTATCGATGTCCTGATCGGCGTAGTCGTTGATCGCGCAGCCGGCTGAGCGCATCAGGAAAGTACCAAGCGTGAAGATGAGCAGCAGATGCCAGTCCGGTACGCCGTCGGCAGCCAGCCACATCGCATACAGCGTCGGCCACAGCAGCAGCACCGTGCCGATGGGTTTGTCGAGGCGGATCAGGCGGAAGTAGAGCTGCAGCTTGTTCATGGCGACTTCAGGAAACAGGAAAGCGGTGATTATCGCAAATCCTGCCCCCGGTCGTCATTGTTCAGCGCAGAGGGTGGTGATACCCGGCAGGTTGCACGATGCCACCACCTCGCACACGGCGTCGATCGCCGCCTTGCGGGTGAAGCTTTTACGCCACACGATGACCACGCGGCGCGATGGCGACGGCTCGTCGAACGGACGGAATTGCAGCATGCCTTCCTTGGTTTCCATGTCCGGCACCGAGGCGCGCGGCAGCACGGTCAGGCCGATGCCGCTGGCTACCATGTGGCGGATGGTTTCAAGCGACGAGCCTTCAAACGTGCGCTGCATCCCATTGCCCGGCGCAGAGAAACGCGCCATCTCGGGACATACTTCCAGTACCTGATCGCGGAAGCAGTGTCCGTTACCAAGCAACAGCATATTTTCGGTTTTCAGATCATCGGCCGGCACGCTCTTGCGCTTGGTCCACGGGTGCGCGGCCGGCATGGCGACCACGAACGGTTCGTCGTACAACACTTGCATGGCCATACCGTGTTCCGGCAGCGGCAGCGCCATGATGGCGGCGTCCAGCTCGCCCTGGCGCAGCATTTCCAGCAGCTTGACGGTGAAGTTCTCTTGCAGGATCAGCGGCATCTGCGGCACTTTGGCTATCATGCCTTTGACCAGCGGCGGCAGCAGGTAAGGGCCGATGGTGTAGATCACGCCGAGGCGCAGCGGGCCGGCCAGTGGGTCCTTGTTCTGCTTGGCGAGTTCCTTGATGGCGGCGGTTTGTTCCAGCACGCGCTCGGCCTGGGCGACGATTTGCGCGCCCAGCGGGGTGACCGAGATTTCAGCGCCGCCCCGTTCAAACAGGACCACGCCCAACTCATCTTCCAGCTTCTTGATGGCGACCGAAAGGGTCGGCTGGGCGACGTAACAAGCCTCGGCCGCATGTCCGAAGTGCTTCGCTCTGGCAACGGCGACGATATATTTCAGTTCGGTCAGTGTCATAAATATATTTGAACACAGGCGATGCCGGGATGCAATAAAGGAACGCCAAGTTGAGCTATTGTAGCGGAATGCTGTCGATATAATGCAGCGTATTCTCGAAAGGCGATGTATGTCCTCCACATTTGGTCCTGAAGAAGCGCAGGCTTACCTGCACAAGCTGCTCAAGGTGATGCACCACACCGGCGGCTCCGACCTGTTCATCTCGGCCGATTTCCCGCCGAGTATGAAATCGCAAGGCGCGATGAAGGCGCTCAGCCAGCAAAAGCTGACCGGCAGCGTGACGCGCGCGCTGGCGCTGTCGATCATGAACGAGAAGCAGCAGGCCGAGTTCGAGTCTGAACTGGAATGCAACTTTGCCATCTCGCTACCGGATGTGTGCCGCTTCCGCGTCAACGTGTTTGTGCAGCAGCAGAACGTGGCGATGGTGATCCGGACGATTGCGTCCGAGATTCCGTCGCTGGAAAAGCTGGCGCTGCCCGAGGTGCTGAAGGACATCATCATGACCAAGCGCGGGCTGGTGCTGGTGGTGGGTGGCACCGGTTCCGGCAAGTCGACCACGCTGGCGGCGATGATCGATTACCGCAATGCCAATTCGGCCGGCCACATCATCACGGTGGAGGACCCGGTGGAATACGTCCACAAGAACAAGGGCTGCCTGATTACGCACCGCGAGGTCGGCGTCGACACGCGCTCATGGCACAACGCGCTGAAGAACACGCTGCGCCAGGCGCCGGACGTGATCCTGATCGGCGAGATCCGCGACACCGAAACGATGGAGCATGCGATCGCGTTTGCCGAGACCGGCCATTTGTGCCTCGGCACGCTGCATGCCAACAACGCCAACCAGACGATGGATCGCATCATCAACTTCTTCCCGGAAGAGCGGCGCAACCAGCTGCTGATGGATTTGTCGTCCAATCTGCGGGCCATCGTGTCGCAGCGTCTGGTCCGCACCGAGGATGGCACGGGCCGCAAGGCGGCGATTGAAATCCTGCTCAACACGCCGACCATCGCCGAGATGATCTTCAAGGGGAACTTCCAGGCGATCAAGGAAATCATGCACAAATCGCGCGAGCTGGGGATGTGCACCTTCGACCAGGCGCTGTTCGAACTTTATAATAAGGGTTACATCGCCTACGAAGAAGCGTTGCGTAATGCCGATTCGGCCAACGGCCTGCGCTTGCAGATCAAGCTGCATGGCGGGCGTCCCGAACCGGGCGAGGGCGGCAGCGCGTTCGGCTCGCTGAGCATCGAAGAAGAACAACCTGAAGACGAAGAACCTAAGACCTGACACTATGCCCCAATTTGAAGACAAGATTTGTACCCGCGCCGAACTGGCGGCCCGCGTCGCTGCGCTGCCGAAACCGGTGGTGCTGACCAACGGCGTGTTCGACATCCTGCACCGTGGCCACGTGACCTACCTGGCGCAGGCGCGCGCGCTGGGCGCGTCGCTGGTGGTGGCGGCCAATACCGACGCCTCGGTCAAGCGGCTGGGCAAGGGCGATGATCGTCCACTGAACAACTGCGGCGACCGCCTGGCGGTGCTGGCAGCGCTGGAGTCGGTCAGCCTGGTGGTGGACTTTGACGAGGACACGGCGCTGGAAGTGGTGCAGGAAGCGCGGCCGGAAATCTACGCCAAGGGCGGCGACTACCAGATGGATGCGATCCCCGAAGGCAAGGCGGTGATCGCCTACGGCGGCGAAGCGGTGGCGATCGATTTTGAACACGACCGCTCGACCACCAAGCTGCTGGCCAGGGTGCGGTCGTTCAAATGAGGATCGTGCTGATCCTGGTGGCGGTACTGGCCTTCCTGCTGGCCTTGTGGGGGCCGCCGCTGGTGGTGGCGCGCAAATTCTGGCTGCGCGAGAATCCGTGGGCGTTTCGCAATTTGCGCTTCGTGCTGCCGGCGCAACTGGTGGCGGCGGTGGTGCTGGCCTTCGCGGCCGAGTTCTCGGGCCTGAAAAATCCGGCCGCCATCATGGCCGCCACCACGCTGCTGGTCGGCGCGCTGGGGGCGGGCTTGCTGGCGCTGCTGGCCATGTGGGGCGCACGGCGATGAGTTCAACCGAAATCGATTTGCGCAGTTACGACGTTCCGTTCTCGGATGCGCACGATTTCGCCCAGATGGTGCTGCCGCTGCGTGGCAAGCTGACCCTGGACATCAATGGCAGCGGTGCTTTGCTGCATCCGCTGCGCGCCGCCTTCATCGCACCGGGGCTGGTGCACACGCAGTTTTCGCACGAGCCGAATGCTTCGCTGATTCTCGATTTTGATTTATCCGCCGTGTCGCCGGAGACGGCGGGGCTGCTGGCCGCGCGGCCGTTTGCGGCGGTCAGTGCGGCCACCTCCAGGCTGATCGACTTCATGGGCATGCTGCAAGCGCAGGGCACGGCCAGCGCCGGCATGCTGGCCAACTGGATGCCCTTGCTGCTGGAATCGCTGACGCAGCAGCCGGTGCGCCCGGCATCGCGCCTGCATGCGGCGCTCACGCAGTTTGAAGCGTCGCCCGGCAAGCCGTGGAATGCAGAGAGCATGGCGCAAGTGGTTTGCCTGAGTGTGAGCCGCCTGCATCGCGTGTTCCGCGAAGAACTCGATACCACGCCGCTGGCCTGGCTGAACGCCATGCGCCTGCGCTTCGTGTGCCGTCAACTGGTGGAGTCCTCGCTGCCGATCGCGCAGCTGGCCACCTTGGCCGGTTACGCCGACCAGAGCGCGCTGACGCATGCCATGCGCCGCGCGATGGATATCACGCCGCTCGCATATCGCAAGCAGAATCAGACAAAAATCCGCTAGTCCTGCACAATCTTTCGCCGTCGCCTGGCGCCACACTCTCCCGTGAAAAGGAGATAGCTATGTGGTATGGCGTTTTGTGCGGCCTTGCGGCCGGAGCCTTCTGGGGCATGATATTTGTGATGCCGCGCTGGCTGGAGGAGTTCTCGCCGGTGGAGCTGGCGCTGGGGCGCTATCTGGCGTATGGCCTGATCACGCTGGTGCTGTTGATGCCGCGCTTGCGCGGCCTGCTGCGCCGGCTGACGCGCGATGACTGCCGCGTGCTGCTGCGGCACGCGCTGGCGGGCAATATCGTCTACTACCTGCTGCTGTCGACCGGCGTGCAGCTGGCCGGCGTAGCGGCGGCGTCGCTGATTATCGGCCTGCTACCTTTGAGCGTAACCCTACTGGGCCGGCGCGATCACGGCGCGCTGCCGTTGCGTCAGCTGGCGTGGCCGTTGGCGCTGGTGGCGGCGGGCATCGTCTGCATCAACGTCGATGTTTTCACGCACGCGGCGACGCGGCAGGCGGCATGGACGCAGGTCGCGCTGGGGATGCTGTGCGCGTTCGGCGCGCTGCTGTGTTGGACCTGGTACGCGGTGGACAACGCGCGCTTCCTCAAGCGCAATCCGCATTTCAGCGGCGCGGAGTGGTCGGGTTTGTATGGCTTGAGTACCGGCGTGGTGGCGTTGCTGCTCGCTGTCGTGGCCTACTGCGGCGGCTGGGCCGGCGGACCGGGCGAGGGCGGCGCGGTGCGCGACTGGCTGCGGTTCTGGAGCGTGATTAGCATCGTCGCGCTGGGTGCATCGGTGATTGGCAACCAGCTATGGAACATCGCCAGCCGGCGCGTGCCGGTCACGCTATCGGGCCAGCTGCTGCTGTTTGAAACCCTGTTCGGCCTGCTGTACGGCTTTATCTACCAGCGCCAGGCGCCGCGTCCGTTGGAACTGTGCGCGATCATCTTGCTGATCGCCGGCGTGGCCGGCGCGGTATGGCTGCATGCCCGTCCGCAATTCAGGGTCAGCTCTGTCATTCGGACACGCGCGCAGGATCTTTGAGCTAGCTCAATACGCTTCAGGCGCCGCCGACGTAGCCATTCTGACGCCAGGCTTCGAACACGACCACGGCCACGGTGTTGGACAGGTTCATGCTGCGGTTGTCCGGACGCATCGGCAGGCGGATGCGCTGGGCCGGCGGGAAGCTTTCGCGCAGCGCCACCGGCAGGCCGGCGGTCTCGGAGCCGAACACGAACACGTCGCCCGGCTGGAAGTTGCACTGGCCGAACGGCGACGAGCCGTGCGTGGTCATGGCGTACATGCGGCTGGTGTCGGGCTGGACGTCGGCCAGGAAGGCGTCCCAATCCTTGTGCACTTTCATGCGCGCGTACTCGTGGTAATCGAGGCCGGCGCGCTTGAGCTTGGAGTCTTCCAGCGGGAAGCCCAGCGGTTCGATCAGGTGCAGCTGCGCGCCGGTGTTGGCGCACAGGCGGATGACGTTGCCGGTGTTCGGCGGGATTTCCGGGTGGACCAGGACTACGTGAAACATGTTCTCTTCCTTTGCTAAATCAATGCGGCGGTGTGCGGGCGAACACCAGATTGCTCACTTGCACTGCGCCGTGGCGTTTCAATGTCGCCGCCAGTTCGTTCAGGGTGCGGCCGCTGGTCATCACGTCGTCAACGACGCCGATGTGGCGGCCTGCCACCAGCGCGGCGTCCGGCACGGCGAAGGCGCCGGCGATGTTCTGCTGGCGCCGTTCGGGCGCGACGCTGCTCTGGGCGGCGGTTTCATGTACGCGGACCACCAGCTGCGGGTGCAAGGCGACGCCCATGCTGCGCGCCAGCGGTCTGGCGATTTCCAGCGCCTGGTTGTAGCCGCGCTCGGCCAAGCGGCGCGGTCCCAGCGGCACCGGGCAGAGCAGGGCGGGCAGCGTGTAGTCCGGATGGGACAGCACGGCGTCGCGCAGCAAGCGGGCGCACAGCGGGGCCAGCGCCAGGCGATGGCCGAATTTTAGCTGCAATACCAGTTGGTCGACCGGCAAGTCATAGTCGGCCGCGACCAACGTCCGGTCGAAGGCCGGCGGATCTGAAAGGCAGCTTCCGCACAGCTGACGGTCGAGCCCGTGTACGATTGGCAGACCTGACCCCGAATGCTCAGATCGCTCGCGCTGTGTGCCGCCGGACAGCGATGGCGCGGCTTCGGGCAGCGGGTTGGCGCAGCGCGGGCAGCGGGAGCGGACGGCGGCGGGGCCGAAGAACTGGTCCAGGCAGCCGGGGCACAGCGCATCGTCGCTGGCGCCGCCGCACAGGGCGCAGTCGTTTGGCAGCAGCCGCTTCAGCAGCGTGCCGGTCCGTCTTGCTGCTAACGCTATCTTGTCTTTCATGCCACGCCTCCACGCTGAAAACCGGCCCGGTCGTCGTCGCGATGGCGTGCAACCATGTACACTGCCGACATTATCGCATTACAACGACTCATCACCATGCAAGTCCCCGCTAATCCCCCCAAATTCAGCGCGCCGATCGACCTCGAACGAGTGCGCCAGCTGTTTTCCCGCCCTGAACGCATCGCTACCGCCGATTTCCTGCGCCGTGAGGTATCTTCGCGCATGTTCGACCGGCTGGAATTGATTAAAATAGCGCCTCAGCGCGTTTTGGATGCCGGTTGCGGCACCGGCGCCGACCTGCCGTTGTTGCAAAAATCGTATCCTGCGGCCCAGATTCTCGGCATCGACGCCGCCGAAGCCATGCTGCACGCCGCCCAAGGGCCAGGCGCCAGGCAATCCTCGCTGAACCAGCTGATTAGCAAGTTGCTGCCATCGAAAAGCGGTGTCGACCTGCTGTGCGGCGATTTTTCCGAGCTGCCGCTGGGACCGAACTCGCTGGATCTGGTGTGGTCCAACCTGGCCTTGCACTGGCATCCGCAGCCGGACCGCGTGTTCGCCGAATGGCGCCGCGTGCTGCGCGTGAATAGCTTGCTGATGTTTTCCACCTTTGGCCCGGATTCGCTGCGCGAGGTGCGCAATGCGTTCGCCGAGGCCGATCTGGCGCCGCACGTGCTGCCCTTCGTCGACATGCACGATTTCGGCGACCAACTGGTCGAAGCCGGGTTTTCCACCCCGGTTCTGGACATGGAAACCATCACAGTGACCTACGATACGCCACAAGCGTTGCTGGCAGACGTACGCGCACTGGGCGGTAATCCACTGACAACGTTGCGCCGCAGCATGATGGGCAAGCAGGCCTGGCAGCGCATGCTGGACGCGCTGGAACGCGGTCGTCGTTCCGATGGGAAACTCGGCCTGACCTTTGAAGTTATCTACGGTCACGCCTTCCGGCCCGCCCCCAAGGTCACTTCCAAGGGCGAAGCCATTATTCGTTTCGATCCGCCGCGCAAGCCGCGTTGAGAGGCGATTGTATGTTGCCATGCGGCGTACCGCCCTTGGCAACAGCCTAGTTGTGAAATCGATTATTTCTTGATGTGGCTCGTTTTTGTTCTATATAATCATTCACTAATTTTGCCAGCATGTCACGTCGCCAGCTATAAACCCGCGACCCCAGGCGAAATCAGGTTACATCGAGCACGAACGAGCAGTTGAATTAAGCAGAATCGAGCGTCGGCGTTGTTTCGCGGCAGTTTGCGGAACCGGGCCGATGTCAGTTGTTTAAGGAGCGTCGCCGGTTCAGTTCACCGATCAGCCGGTAAGACGTTAAAAAAATATTTTAATTTCTTGGGCAGTTGGGGAAAACATGAAACATGCGAAGCGACTTCAAGCGTTGATGCTCGGACTGTCGATGCTGGCAGCGGGTATGCCAGCGTGGGCAGCTGAGACCGCAGCAAGCACTGGCACCTACGCCGCAGCCACGGGCGGCACCGGCGGACCTATCGCCGGGGAACTAAACCTTCAACCTCCCGCCACCCAAATCGCCACCGAAATCTACAGCCTGCACAACTGGATGATGGGCGTCTGCCTGGTCATCTTCATCGCAGTGTTTGGCGTGATGTTCTATTCCATCTTCAAGCATCGCAAGTCGCTCGGCCACAAGCCAGCCACCTTCCACGAATCGACCGCCGTTGAAGTCGCGTGGACCATCGTGCCATTCCTGATCGTGATCGGCATGGCACTGCCCGCCACCCGCACGGTGGTCGGCATGAAGGATACCTCCAACGCCGATATCACCATCAAGGTCACCGGCATGCAGTGGAAGTGGGGCTACGATTACCTCAAGGGTGAAGGCGAGGGCATCAGCTTCCTGTCCAACCTGTCCACCCCGCGCGCGCAAGTGGGCGCACCGGGCTTCGAGCCAACCGAGAAGCGCGGCGACAACTACCTGATGGAAGTCGACAATGAAGTGGTGGTTCCGGTGCACCGCAAGGTACGCCTGATTACCACCGCCAACGATGTGATCCACTCGTGGTCGATCCCGGCCTTCGGCGTCAAGCAAGATGCGATTCCGGGCTTCGTGCGCGACACCTGGTTCAAGGCCGAACACACCGGCACTTTCCGTGGCTACTGCTCGGAACTGTGCGGCAAGGAGCACGCCTTCATGCCGATCGTGGTGCGCGTGGTGACCGACGCCGAGTACAAGACCTGGGTCGACGGCAAGAAGAAAGAAATGGCCGCCCTGGCCGATGATCCGAACAAGACCTGGACCATCGATGAGCTGAAAACCAAGGGCGAAAAAGTCTACAACACCAACTGCGCGGTCTGCCACCAGGCCAACGGCAAGGGGGTGCCGGCTGCGTTTGCACCGCTGGACGGTTCGGAAGTGGTCAACGGTCCTAAGGCTGAACAGATCAACGTTCTGCTGCACGGTAAGAAGAGCGGGAAATATCCTGCCGAAATGCCAGCTTGGAAGCAACTGTCGGATACGGATATCGCGGCTGTGATCACTTACACCCGTAATAGCTGGTCGAACAAGGCCGCCGAGAACATCGTTCAACCAGCCGAAGTCGTGGCTGCACGTAAGTAATCAGGAGCATTACACATGAGCACGAGCACTCTGGATCACGCACACGATCATGACCACGCACACGACCATCCGCATGGTCTGTCGCGCTGGCTGTTCGCTACCAACCACAAGGATATCGGTACGCTGTACCTGTGGTTCTCCTTCGTCATGCTGCTGTCGGGCGGCGTGCTGGCGCTGGGCATCCGCACCGAGCTGTTCAAGCCGGGCCTGCAATTCTTCCAGCCGGAGTTCTTCAACCAGCTGACCACCATGCACGGCCTGGTGATGGTGTTCGGCGCCATCATGCCGGCCTTCGTCGGCTTCGCCAACTGGATGATCCCGCTGCAGATCGGCGCGTCCGACATGGCGTTCGCCCGCATGAACAACTTCTCGTTCTGGCTGCTGCCGCCGGCAGCGCTGCTGCTGGCCACCTCGTTCCTGGTGCCGGGCGGCGCCACCGCAGCCGGCTGGACCCTGTACGCACCGCTGTCGACCCAGATGGGCGCCGGCATGGACATGGGTATTTTCGCGATGCACTTGATGGGCGCGTCGTCGATCATGGGCTCGATTAACATCATCGTCACCATCCTCAACATGCGCGCGCCTGGCATGACCTTGATGAAGATGCCGATGTTCTGCTGGACCTGGCTGATCACCGCCTACCTGCTGATCGCCGTGATGCCGGTGCTGGCAGGCGCCATCACCATGACCCTGACCGACCGCCACTTCGGCACCACCTTCTTCAACGCGGCCGCCGGCGGCGACCCGGTCATGTACCAGCATATCTTCTGGTTCTTCGGCCACCCGGAGGTGTACATCATGATTCTGCCGGCGTTCGGCATCGTCTCGCAGATCCTGCCAGCCTTCGCCCGCAAGCAGCTGTTCGGCTACGCGTCGATGGTGTACGCAACGGCTTCGATCGCGATCCTGTCGTTCATCGTCTGGGCCCACCACATGTTCACCACCGGCATGCCGGTGACCTCGCAGCTGTTCTTCATGTACGCCACCATGCTGATCGCAGTGCCGACCGGCGTGAAAGTGTTCAACTGGATCGCCACCATGTGGCGCGGTTCGATGACCTTTGAAACCCCGATGCTGTTTGCCGTGGGCTTTATCTTCGTGTTCACCATCGGCGGCTTCACCGGCCTGATCCTGGCCGTGACCCCGATCGATATCCAGCTGCAGGATACCTACTACGTGGTGGCGCACTTCCACTACGTGCTGGTGGCCGGCTCGTTGTTCGCGCTGTTTGCCGGCTTCTACTACTGGTCGCCGAAATGGACCGGCCATATGTACAACGAGACGATGGGCAAGGCGCACTTCTGGCTGTCGCTGATCACCTTCAACATCACCTTCTTCCCGATGCACTTCCTGGGTCTGGCCGGCATGCCGCGCCGCTACGCCGATTACTCGGCGCAGTTCACCGACTTCAACATGATTGCCACCATTGGCGCGTTTGGTTTCGGTCTGTCGCAGGTGTTCTTCCTGTTCGGCGTGATCATCCCGACCATCCGTGGCGGCAAACAAGCCGAAGCCAAGCCGTGGGAAGGCGCGGAAGGCCTGGAATGGACCGTGCCGTCGCCGGCGCCGTTCCACACCTTTGAAACCCCGCCGCAGTTCAAGTAATCATGAGCGGCCAACCCAAGCCGAACAACCTGCGCACCGCCCTGATCCTGGGCGGGCTGGCCTTGTTCTTCTTTGTATCGGTGTTCGTTAAACGGATGTGGCTGAGCTGAGATGGAAAACCGCCTGCTGTTGCGCAAGCTGCTGATCATTGCTGTTGTGATGTTTGGTTTTGCCTACGCGCTCAACCCGTTCTATCGCCAGATCTGCGAAGCGCTGGGGATTAACGTGTTGACGCAAAAAGATGGCACGGTCGAATTCGACAAGAATACGCAGGTGGACAAGACCCGCGATATCACGATCGAATTCGACGGCAATGCGCAGGGACCGTGGCGCTTCCGCCCCACGGTCAACAGCATGAAGGTGCATCCGGGCGAGCTGACCACGGTGATGTATGAAGTGGTCAACACGCAAAAACGCGAGATGAATGCGCAGGCGATTCCGAGCTACGCGCCGCAGAATGCGACGCCGTATTTTTTGAAAGTGGAATGCTTCTGCTTCAAGCAACAAACCTTGAAAGCCAATGAAGCGCGGCAGATGCCGGTGGTGTTTTACATCGATCCGAAACTGCCCAAGGATGTGAAGACCATCACGCTGTCGTACACCTTCTTCGAGGTGGGCGGCGGGCTGGTCAAGACTGCGGCGGCGGACTAGATGAGCAATGTATGAGTAAAAAGCCCGGCTTCCTGTACTCGGTCAAGGCGGTGCTGTGGTCGTTTGTCGGCTTGCGCCGCAAGCGCGATTTCGATGAGGACCAGCAGGGCATGAACCCGCTGCACATCATCGTCGCGGCCTTGCTGGCGGTGGCCGTGTTCATAGGTTTACTGATAACTATCGTCAAACTCGTAGTAGCTAAATAAAAGTTGATTAGGGAGATGAAGATGAGTTCCACACATACACACGGCGGCGCAGCACCGTACTACTACGTGCCCGGTCCATCGCGCTGGCCGCTGCTGGCTGGCTTGTCCATGCTGCTGACGATGGCCGGTGCTTCCGGCTGGGTCAATGGCGCAGCGTGGGGGCCGGCGGCCAACCTGATTGGCATCGTATTCACCCTGGCCGTGCTGTATTTCTGGTTCGGCGACGCCATCAAGGAATCGGAAGGCGGCTTGTACAGCCAGCGTATCGACCATTCGTATCGCTGGTCGATGGGCTGGTTTATCTTCTCGGAGGTGATGTTCTTCGGCGCCTTCTTCGGCGCGCTGTTCTATGCGCGCACCATCACGATGCCGTGGCTGTCGGATCTGGACCACAAATTCATCTGGCCGGATTTTGCTGCGCACTGGGGCAATATCGGCCCAGCCGGCACGGTGGAAGAGTTCAAGACGATGGGCCCGTTCCCTATCCCGACCATCAATACCGCGCTGCTGCTGACCTCGGGCGTGACGCTGACCCTGTCGCACCACGCGCTGCGTGCCGGCCATCGCGCGCAAACCGCGATCTGGCTGTTTGCCACGATTCTGCTGGGTGCGGTGTTTATGGGCTTCCAGGCGTATGAGTATCACCATGCTTACACCGAGTTGAACCTGAAGCTGACCTCGGGCATCTACGGTTCGACCTTCTTCATGCTGACCGGCTTCCACGGCTTCCACGTGACGATGGGCGCGATCATGTTGTCGGTGGTGCTGTACCGTGTGCTGCGCGGCCACTTCACGCCGGACCATCACTTCGCGTTTGAAGGCGCAGCGTGGTACTGGCACTTCGTGGACGTGGTCTGGCTGGGCCTGTACGTTGTGGTCTACTGGCTGTAATATCCAGAGACACAAAAGCCGCACTCCGGTGCGGCTTTTTTTTATCCCGTGCGGATGCCGGTAGGGTGGATGTAGCCCATGCGGTAGGCCAGCAGGATCAGCAGGAACAGGGTGATCGACAAGGCCACGCGCACCGCCAGCGCGCGCACGGTGTTGTTGCTGCGGCCTTTGTCGCGCATCAGGAAGAAGAACGCTGCGCCCAGGCTGCCGAGGATCAGGACGAACGCAATGGCGACGGCAATTTTCATAGCATGAGGAGTGGCGATTTGATCGAGGTTCCATTGTAATGGCGTTCCGCTTTAAATTGATTCCTTTCGTGGCCACGGTGCTGGTGGTGGCCTTGGGTGTACAGCTCGGCAACTGGCAATCGCGCCGCGCCGAGCAAAAAATCGCGCTGCAGGCCAAGCTGGCCGAGGGCGCCAGCGCCGCGCCGCTGGTGCTAGACGGCGCGCCGCTGGCCGCCGCCGCCGTGGCCTACCGCCGCGTTACCGTCAACGGTGAATTCGTGCGCGGCTGGCCGGTCTATCTCGACAATCGTCCCCATCAGGGCAAGGCCGGCTTCTACCTGCTGATGCCGTTTAAAATATCGGGCTCGAACATGCACGTGCTGGTGGCGCGCGGCTGGCTGCCGCGCGATCCGGCGGTGCGCGACAAGCTGCCGGCTTACGCCACGCCGGAAGGCACGGTCACGCTGCAGGGCGTGGCGCGCCTCAACGCTGGCCATGTAATGCAGCTGGGGACCGCGCCGGCGCTCACGCCCAACGCCATCGTGCAGAACGCCGATCCGCTGCAACTGGCCAAGGACAGCGGCCTGACCATGCAGCCGTTCGTGGTGGAGCAGGGCGCGCCGGCCCAGCCTGCCGGCGACGACGCCCAGATGGTGCGCGACTGGCCGGCGCCGTCGCTGGGCGTGGAAAAACATCAGGGCTACGCCTTCCAGTGGTATGCGCTGGCGGCGATGGCGGTCATCTTTTTTGTAGCGAATGGATTCAGACGTGGAAAAACCAAATAAAGGCCCGGGCCGCTGGAAACTGATCGCGGTGCTGGCCGTGTGCGCGGCGCCGCTGATTGCGTCATACTTCACCTATTACGTGATCAAGCCCAAGGGCGGCGTGACCAATTTCGGCACGCTGATCGATCCGCGCCAGTATCCGATTCCGGCAATGGCCAGCACCACGCTGGACGGCAAGCCGGCGAAACTGGAGGGTTACAAGGGCAAGTGGATTATGCTGAAGGTGGGGCCGTCCGACTGCCAGCAGGAGTGCCAGGACCAGCTGTTCGCCATGCGCCAGCTGCGCACCATGCAGGGCAAGGAGATGGAGCGCATCGAGCGGGTATGGCTGATCACCGACGACCAGCCGCTGGAAACCATGCTGCTGCGCGTGAACGACGGCACCCGCATGTTGCGCGCGCCGGCCGCCGTGGTGGAGAAGTGGCTGCCGCTGGAAGGCGGCGCTGATCGCGTGTCCGATCACGTGTATCTGATCGACCCGCTGGGCAATCTGATGATGCGCTATCCGAAAGGCGCGGTGTCGAGCGATATCGAGAAGGTCAAGCGGGTCCAGAAGGACATCGCGAAATTGTTGAAGGCTTCGGCCATAGGTTAAATATTGTATGCATCTCACTCTTGCTCAAATGGCCATCACGGCGCTGCTGATCGCGCTGCTGCCGGCCGCCATCGTCTGGACGTCGTCGGACGCCAATAAGTACCGCAAGCTGGTGTGGGTCAGCGTGTTTTTGACGTTTGACCTGATCGTGTTCGGCGCCTTTACGCGCCTGACCGATTCCGGCCTCGGTTGCCCGGACTGGCCGGGCTGCTATGGCGCCGCCAATCCCTTCCTGGCGCATGAGCAGATCGTGGCGGCCGAAGCGCTGATGCCAACCGGCCCGGTGACCGTGGTCAAGGCCTGGATTGAGATGATCCACCGTTACCTGGCTATGTGCATCGGCGTGCTGATCGTGGCGATGATGGCGCAGTCCTGGTATCAATGGAGCAAGACCAAGCGTGTCGAATATGCGCCGTGGCTGCCGACCGCCTTGTTCTTCTTCGTTTGCCTGCAAGGCGCGTTTGGCGCCTGGACCGTGACCCTGAAGCTGCAGCCGGTGATCGTCACCATCCACTTGCTGCTGGGCATGGGCTTGCTGTCGATGCTGGTGTGGTACGGCGGCCGCCAGAACCACCTGCATGCGCCGCGCGAGCTGGTCAGCGCATCGCCGCCGGCCATGCGCAACATCCGCATCCTGGCCGGCGTGGCGGCGGCCTTGCTCTTGGTGCAACTGGCCTTGGGCGGCTGGACCAGTACCAATTACGCGACGCTGGCCTGTACCGATTTCCCGCTGTGCGGCGGCAAGGCCATCCCGGAGATGGACTTCGAGCATGGCTTTACCCTGTGGCGCGAGCTCGGCAAGACGGCGGCCGGGCATTACCTGCCGTTTTCGGCATTGACCGCGATCCACTGGGTACACCGCAATTTTGGCTTCATCGTTGCCGTAGTGGCGGGGTATGCGGCGTGGCGCGCGTGGGGCCACGACGCCCTGCACAAAACCGCCCGCAACATCGCCCTGACGCTGGGCGCGCAGATCCTGACTGGGGTGGCCACCATCTACCTGAGCTTCCCGCTGACCATCGCGGTGCTGCACAACGCCGGGGCGGCGATGCTGGTACTTTTGCTGACCATGTTAAACTACAAGGCTAAGTACCAGTACGACATTGCAAAAAAGGCAGCCTCGAGCGCCTCGCATCCTCCGGCGTCGACGGTACGGCATTGATTAAGTACCTCACATGACCACGCAAACCATCAGCAGCAAATCACAGAGCCGCGCCTCGCAATTCTGGGCGCTTACCAAGCCACGCGTCACCATGATGGCCGTGTTTTGTGCCGTCATCGGCATGTTCCTCGGTACTGCGGACGGCTTGCCGTCGCTGTCGCTGGTGCTGTACGCGACGGTGGGCATCTGGCTGCTGACCGGGGCGGCGTTTGCTGTCAACTGCCTGGCCGAGCGCGAGATCGACGCCCGCATGGCGCGTACCGCGCGCCGTCCGATGGCGCTGGGGAATATCTCGGTATCGCAGACGGTGGTGTTTGCGCTGGTGATCGGCGGGGCAGGGATGTGGGTGCTGTACACGCTGGTCAATCCGCTGACCATGTGGCTGACCTTTGTCACCTTCCTCGGCTATGCGATTATTTACACCATGATCCTGAAGCCTTCGACGCCGCAGAACATCGTCATCGGCGGCCTGTCGGGCGCGATGCCGCCGGCTTTGGGCTGGGCGGCGGTGGCCAATGACGTGCCGATGCAGGCATGGCTGCTAGTGCTGATCATCTTCGTCTGGACCCCGCCGCACTTCTGGGCCTTGGCGCTGTACCGTCGTGACGACTACGCCAAATCCGGCCTGCCGATGCTGCCGGTCACGCATGGCATGAAATTCACCCAGTTCCACGTCTGGCTGTACTCGATCGCGCTGGCGGCGACCACGCTGCTGCCGTATGCGGTACAGATGAGTGGCCTGATCTACCTGGTCAGCGCCATCATTCTGAACGCCGTGTTCCTGCGCCACGCGTGGAAAGTCTACCGCCACTACACCGACCAGATCGCCCGCAAAGCCTTCGCCTGGTCCATCATCTACCTCGGCCTGCTGTTCCTGGCCCTGCTGGTCGACCACTACCTGAAATTCTGACGCGGGAGGCGGTGTGCCGGCTAACCACGCTATCGATACCGCCGCCCCGGTCTACGTCCCTAAAGCATTCCCGGCGGCGCTATCCTCGCGCGCGGCCGACATAGCGCGCCTGATCCCGGATCATCCCTATCGCTTGTGGGGATATGATGTGCTGTTGAACGGCGAGCAGCTGGAGATTCCAGTACGTCTCTACTTTCCTTCTGCTCTCATGGCTGGGCCGGAAGACGACTCCTTGCTGCTCTGCCTCGGCACCCGTCACCATGACGGCTATCTCCGTCAGAAGTGCGTGACGCAATTGTTGGAACGCGGCGACGAGTTCGCGGTGCCCTATATCGTGCAATTACTGGGCGAATACGTGGTCGAAATCGCTCACGTCATCTACGACGCGCTCCCCAGCATCAGCATCGAGCCATACCGGCGCTTCTTGACCGACAACCCACTCTACCTCGCTACCGCGCGGCGCCGAGTCATCAGCTACTGGTCCTGCTACTACCGAGCAACCTATCCCGACCTCAAGTCCTATCCACCTTACATGGCGTTGTTACATCTCAGCGCACAAATTTGATCGGTTTTATCTGAGCTCCTTGAGCAGACGCCGGCCTCCTCTAGCGGTATCATGCTGCTTAGACCCAGTTCAAGCTCAACCAGTTCAACCGAAAGACCAACGCTGATGAAAAAAGTTCTCGCCCTTGCTTTGATTGCTGTTTCCTTGCTGGCCGCTTGCGGCGAGAAGCAGGGGGCCGCGCCCAAGCTGGAGTTCCAGAGCACGGACTTGACTGGCGCTTCGTTCGCCAAGGACTTCGCGCTCACCGACCACACCGGCAAGCCGCGCACAATGGCGGACTTCAAGGGCAAGGTGGTGGTGATGTTCTTCGGCTATACCCAGTGCCCCGACGTCTGCCCGACCACGATGGCGGAAATGACCGAGGTGCTCAAGCAGCTCGGCCCGCAAGCGGATCAGGTGCAGGTGTTGTTTGTCACCGTCGATCCCGAGCGCGATACGCAGGAACTGCTGGCCCAGTATGTGCCGGCCTTCGACAAGCGCTTCATCGGCCTGTATGGCACGCCGGAACAGACCGCCGCCGTCGGCCAGGAGTTCAAGGTGATTTACACCAAGGTGCCGGGCAGTACCAAGGGTAGCTATTCGATGGACCACAGCGCCGCCAGCTATGTGTTCGACAAGGAAGGCAAGCTGCGTCTGCTGTTGCGCTCCGGCCAGGGCGTCGCCCCAGCCGTGCATGACATCAAACTGTTATTGGGCTGATCGGCCATGCAGCAGCGCTTCCAACCCTACACCCGCCTCGCGGCCATCGTACTGCTGGTGATTGGCTGCCTGACCGTGCTGCGTCCGTTCCTGGCTGCCATCCTGTTCGCCGCCGCCATCACCATTTCCAGTTGGCCGCTGTACCAGCGCCTGCTGGTCCGCCTCAAGCAGCGCCGCACCATCGCCGCGCTGGTGATGAGTGTGGGACTGACCCTGCTGATCATCGTGCCGCTGACGCTGGTCACCTGGAATATCGCCGACAACGCCTCCGATGTGTTCGATCAGGTCAAGGCCGGCCTCGGCAGCGGCACGCTGGATCCGCCGGTCTGGCTGAAGGACGTGCCGCTGGTCGGCGAGGCCGCGTACAACTATCTCGGCAAGCTGCTGCACAGCCGCGAGGAATTGCTGAACGCCGCCAAGAACCTGCTGGAACCGGGCCGCCGCATGCTGCTCGGCGGCGGCATGGTGCTGGGCAGCGGCGTGGCGCAGGTCAGCCTGGCGGTGTTCGTCAGCTTCTTCCTGTACCGCGACGGCCAGGCCATCCTGCAGGCGCTGGCTACCGGCATGGATAAGCTGATCGGCAAACCAAGCGTGACCGTGGCCGATACCGTCAGCCGCACCGTGCGTGGCGTGATGTATGGCCTGCTGGGCACCGCGCTGGCACAAGCGGCGGTGGCGGCGGTCGGCTTCCTGATTGCCGGCGTGCCGGCGGTGGCGCTGCTGTCGGTGGCCACCTTTCTGTTCTCGCTGATCCCGGTCGGCCCGCCGCTGATCTGGGGCGGCGCCACCATCTGGCTGTTCAATCAGGGCAGCACCGGCTGGGCCATCTTCATGCTGGTGTGGGGCATGTTCGTGATCAGCGGCGTCGACAACGTGGTCAAGCCGATGCTGATCTCGCGCGGCAGCAGCTTGCCGTTCATCCTGGTGCTGCTGGGCGTGATGGGCGGCGTGCTGGCGTTCGGCTTTGTCGGCCTGTTCATCGGCCCGACCCTGCTGGCGGTGGGCCTGGGCCTGCTGCGCAACTGGACCGGCAGCGCCGCCTAGAAGTTCAGCAGTTTCGCCGCCAGCTCGGCATCGAGGTGGCGCTCAAAGATGCGCTTCAGCGTGCCGTCCTCGCGCATGGCGCGGATGGTCTGGCTGATGCGCGTGGCCAGCGCTTCGTCGACGTGCTGGCGCGACAGGATCAGGCCGCCGATCAGCAAGTCCTTGGGCGGCGCCCAGTCCATGATGCGGTAGCTGCCCGCCATGTGCTGCTGCTTGAGCAGCGGATACCAGCCGCTGATATTGGCCATGATGGCGTGCACCCGGCCGACCTTGAGCAGGCGCAGCATGGCTTCATAGTCGGGCGCCTCATACACCCGTCCCTTGGCGCGCAGGCGTTCCAGCCAGGCGTCGTAGGCTTTGCCGTGGCGGAAGGACTTGATCACGCCGATGCGGATGCCGGGATCGGCGATGAAGTCTTCCATGCTGTGGACATTGGAGCTGACCTCTTTGCTCAGCAACACGTAGTTGCGTTCGGACAGATAGGGCACCAGGCGGCCGACCTTCTCGCGCTCCGGCGTCGACAAGGCCGAGACCGACAGATCGATGGTGCCGCCGTTCAGGCCGGCCCAGATGCGCACGCGCGAATCGGTGCTGGGGTCGATGATGCAGCCGAGCCGGCGCGCCACTTCGTCGACCACATCCTTGTCGATGCCGGTCCAGTGGCCGTCGGCGGTTTTGTAGTAGAGCGCGCCATACTCGTAGAAGGCGCTGCGCAGGTGGCCGCAGGGGGCTTCGGTCTCGGCGCCGGCCGTGCCGCTCAGGCCGAGCAGGGCGCTACACAGGATCAGGCGGGCAAACATATCTCCTCCGTGGCGCGCTGGGGGCGCCGTCAGTCCTGGTCGGCGTTGTCCTCGGTATCGTCTTTCGGGATGACCTTGACCAGCAGGATGCGCGGACCGTTCATTTTCTTGGCGACGATGTCGAAACTGCGGAAGCTGATGCGCTGGCCCTGTTTCGGGATATCGCCCAGCTTCAGCATAATCAGGCCGCCTACCGATTCTACCTCTTCCAGGCCCAGCTCTTCATTTTCAATATCGATGCCGAGGGTGCGCTCAAGCGAGAAGATCGGCAGGCTGGCCTTGCCGATCAGGGTGCCGTCCGGCTGCTTGAGCCAGTCGTTTTCGTTGAGGCGGAATTCGTCGTGGATCTCGCCCACCATCGCGCCGAGCAGGTTGTCCAGGGTGACGAAGCCCAGCGGGCGCTTGCCCTTTTCGCCAATCAGCGCGAAGTGCGGCGCGCCGTCGCGGAAGCGGCGGAACTGTTCCAGCGCCGGGGTGCGGGCCGAAATCGTTTCCACCGGGCGCAGGAAGGGCACCAGGTCGGTGATGGGTTTGCCGGACTGCATGGCGAAGAACAAATCCTTCAAGTGCACCACGCCCAGCACGGTCTCGCCATCCTTGTCGTAGTAAGGGTAGCGGCTGAAGCGATTGCGCAGCATGGTGTCCAGATTGTCGGCCAGCGGACGGGCCGCGTGCAGGCTGATCACCTCGTTAATCGGGCGCATCAGGTCGGACACCGACAGGTCGCTGAAATCGAGCGAGTGGGCCAGGATGTTACGTTCGTCCTGGTTGAATTTTTCGCCCGGCTGGCTGGTGCGCAGGATCAGTTTGAGCTCATCGACCGAGTAGTGGCTGTCGTGGCCGCCTTTGCCCGACAGGCCGGCCAGGCCCAGCACCATGTTGGCGCTGGCGTTGAGCAGGTAGATGAACGGGAACATGGCCCAGTAAAAGCCATACAGCGGCAGCGCGCTCCACAGGCCGACCACTTCCGGCATGCGGATCGCCAGCGACTTGGGTGCCAGCTCGCCGACCACGATGTGCAGGAACGAGATCACGCCAAAGGCAAACACGAAGGCGATGCCGTGCACCAGTTCCGGCGAGGTGATGCCGACGAAGGTCAGCAGCGGCTCCAGCAGGCCGGCGAAGGCCGGCTCGCCGACCCAGCCCAGGCCGAGCGAGGCCAGCGTGATGCCGAGTTGGCAGGCGGAGAGATAAGCATCCAGTTCGCCGTGCACCTTGCCGAGGATGCGCCCCTTGATTCCCTGAGTCTTGGCGATGGCGCGAACGCGCGTTTTTCGCAGAGTGACGATGCCGAATTCGGCAGCGACAAAGAAACCGTTCAACGCAACCAGGAAGATGGCGAGAACGACAAGCAGGAAGTTTTGCATAGGGGCCGAGCGGCGGTCTACGTGGTCGAAACCGCCATCTTAAACGAAATCCGGTGGGGCCGGATTTTCACCGGACCGGGTTCAGCAGGGCCGGTTGGCCGAATTCCATCAGTCTGGCGTTGGACTTGTTGAAGTATTCGCTCCAGAACGCCTGCAGCGCCTGCATGGTCTTGGGGTCGCGATAGCTCTTGTTATGGGCCGCGTCGTCCGCCAGCAGGCCGGCGCCGATGACGTAGACGCGGGCGCCGCCAAAGTCAGCCAGCAGGCGGTTGTCCTCCACCGCGCGCAGTTCCTTGGCCGCCACCACGTTGCGCACGGAGTGGCCCTGGTCAGCGTAGAAGTTGGCAACCGAGGAATTCTCCAGCATGTCCGAGACGATCAGGACCACCTTGTCGGCCGCCGTCGATTGCTTAATGACAGTCGACACCGATTTCAGGCTGGCGAAGATATCGGACTTGGCGATATTGCTGCTGGCGCCCTGGAAGGCGGTGCGCAGTGCCTGGCCGACCGCTTGCGCCGCCTGCTGCGGCTGGCGTTGCTGGCACAGGTCCAGCTTGGCGAGCAAAGGCTTGGCAACTTCATTGCGGACTTCGGCTGGCAGCGCGGCGTCCAGCTTGCCGGAGGTAAGCATGTCGGTGTAGTGGCCCTGGGTGTAGGCCGAGAACACCACCACGCTGAAGTTATTGCCGGCCGCCAGGAAGGGCTTCAGGTTGTTGGCCACCGATTGCTGCAACGCCGGGCTGAGTGGCGTGGTCTGGTCGATCACCACCATCAGCTCGCGCGCGGACGGTGGGAACGGCGGCAGCATCTTGTCCTGGCAGCTACGGACGGCGTCAAGATTGCCGGCGCAGGCGGCGCCGGCCAGGCAGAATTGCAGCAGCGTCAGGCTCCACTTCACAGCAAGTCCTCCAGTTCGGCATTGCGGGCGCGGCGGGCTTTCTCTTCCTTCTGCTGCTTGAGGGCGGCCACCACCTGAGCATTCAGGTCGGCGGACAGGGTGTCGAGCAGGGCCAGCTTGGCGGGCTTGTCGTCGCCCAGTGCATCGAGTTGCGCCATGATGCTGTCGACGGTCGGCTCGGCCGCAGCTGTTGCCGTCGCCTCAGCCGGTGCAGGTACTGGTGCTGCCGGCGTCACCGGCGCGGCGGTGGCCGCAGCCGCAGCTTGCTGGCGGACTACCGCCGCGTGCTGGCGTTCGTTCTGGCGTTCGGCCTGTTCGGCAATGCGGGTTTCCTGGATGTAGTCACGGAAGGTTTTGCTCAGGTGCTGGCCCGAGGTGCCGACATCGCTGTTCTTGGCCATGATTTTTTGCTGCAGCACCGCCAGCCGCGCTTGTGCGGTGTCGGCGATGCGGCGGTAGCCTTCGCGCACGGCGGTATAGCTGGAATAGCGGCCGCCGCCGATATCGCGGTAGGCTTCGGCGCTGTTCTCGCCGGCAAAGCCCCAGCGGTAGCCGAAGATCACGCCCAGCAGTTGCAGGAACACGAACACGAAGGCCAGTACGATGAAGGTGGCCCAGCCGCCGTGACGGTCGATGTCGGCCTCGTCGGCGGCGACCTTCTTGTCGGCGTCATGGTCGGCAGCGGCGTCGGCTGCAGGCAGGCGCACGCTGGTGTTGCTCATGTCGAGGCTGTCGGCGGCGGCCTGGTTGCCGCTGTCGATCTGCTTGTTGACCTGGGTGACGCGCGCCACCAGTTCTTTTTCCAGCACCTGGCTGCGCACATAGGTCGCCGCGCCGGCAATCAGCAGTACGATGATCAGGGTGGCGATCGAGACCAGATAGGTCGGGTGGGCGCCGACACGGTTGCACAGCTGGGTGTAGGCCGGCATGTCGTCATCGCTGTTCTGCGGGCGCGCCAGCGGAATGGTCCCGGTGGACAGCTTGAAGCGGCGCTTGTCTTCCACCCATTCGCGGCGCGCGTTCTTGATGCGGCCCGATTTGTACAGCTCGTGGCCGGCAAAGTGGGTGAAGGCCACCAGGATCACCGAAATCAGGAAGGCGATGCCGTAGGCGCCGGTTTGCTGCAGATTCTCGCTGGCGCCGGGAATGGTGTAGCCGGCCAGCACGTAGGAGAAACCCAGCGCTTCGACAAACACCATCGATACCGTCAGCAGCCAGATCCAGCCCGGCGTGTTGCGGCGGCCGTTGTCGCCGGCCTTGGTCAGGTAGGTGACCTTTTCGTTGAAGTCATGCTCGTCCTGCACGTGCACGAAATTCTTGTACTCCTGGCACAGCGTGCGCTCGCCGGAGAACCAGCCCGGATACGACACGTCTTCATTGGCGTCGCGCGACAGCGCGGCAATGCGGCCGATCAGCGGGAAATTGACCCAGGTGTTAAACCACCACCATTTCAGCTGCTGCCACAGCGTGGCCACCACCACCAGTGCCAGCATCACGCTGACGATACTCCAGGCCAGCGCCGGATAAGTTGAAATAAATTCCTTCATGAGAGCATCCCTTTGTTTTGTTTGTTATTTATTGATTGCAGGTTTGAAGTCCGCCGACATCAGGCGCGCGGAGCGCGAGTAGAGCAGGCGCCCGCTCTTGGCCTGGGCGGCGCCATCGTTGGCGAACACCACGTCGACACAGTTCAAGCCGCCTTTGCCGTTCAAGAACATGCGATACAGCACGCCCTTGTTGCCGAGGTAGGTATTGACCGCCGGCGTGGCGGTCAGCGTGGGAACTGCGCTGGCGCTGTTGGATGGGTTGTAGCCGGAGTAGACCTTGAATTCCGGCAGGTTGGCGGCGGCGCCATCGCCGGCCAGCACGGCTACCTTGTTTAACACGATCAGGTGGCCGTTGACGATGTCGGCCCAAGTCTTGCCATACAGGCCGGGCAGGTGTTCGCTGGTCTTGTAGACTTTGCCGTCCGTCAGCGTCTTGACGCTGTTGGCAATGCGCGGCCGGTCGCGCGAGCAGTCGGCAATGATGGCTGGCTCGTCGGCATACGCTGTGCTGATCAGCGAGAACGTGGCGCGCTTGGCACTGGCAAGCTGGCCGATATCGACGTTGCCACCGGCAGTGAATGGCGCACCGCCAAAATCGATGCCGTCGGCGGCTGCGGCTGGCGCTGCTGCCGCCGGCCTGGCTGCGGCAACGGCCGTGGTGGTTGTCGTGGGCGCGGTGGCCGGTGCAGTTGGCTTGCTGGCCGGCTTGTTGTTCGCCGGCTTGGCGGTGGTGGTTTTGGCCGGCGCGGCGGCGACCAGCGGTGCGGCGGCGGGCGTGGCCTGGGCAATGGCGGCAGGCGCGGCGGCCTCGCCGGTGCGATAGAACTCGTAGCGCGGTTTGCGGTCGGCCAGGTAGCGATTGAAACCTTCAGCATCGGCAACTTCGACAATTTCCACGCGGCGGTTTTGCGCGCGGCCATCTTCGCTGCTGTTGTCAGCGACTGGATAAGCTTCGCCCGCGCCCTGGAAGTACAGCGAGTCTTTGGCGATGCCGCGCTTTTCCATGTAGGCGGCGACGGTGCGTGCGCGGCGTTCGGATAAGTCGGCGTTCAGGCGTGAACTGCCGGTGTCGTCGGTATGGCCGATGAGCAGGATCTTGCGCTTGCTGATCTGCGCGATGTAGTCCGCCTTGGCCTTGGGATCCTGGATGTTGTTGGCGGCCAGCCGCTCGTTGTAGGAATCGGCTATCGCCGAGAAGTAGCGTTGGGCCTGTTCGGTCAGCTGGTCGGAATTGGTTTCGAAATGGCCGCCGCTGCCGGCTTGTTCGTGTACTTCCACCACCATGCCGACCGAGCTTTTCTTGATGGCCTCGGCATTCTTGTTTTTATCGAGGCTGGCGTCATCGACCACGGCGCCGTTGGCCAGCACGGTGGAGGTCTTTAGCTTCAGGTCGTATTGCCTGGCGATCTTGGACAGGGCGCAGCGGCGGTCGTCCATATCCTTGCCGATCAAGCCGCCGACGGTGGCGCCGGCCAGTGCGCCGACGATCCGCGCGCTATCGGAATGCTTGACCTGGTTGGCGAGGATGGCGCCGAACACCGCGCCGGCGGCAATGCCGATGTTGCGGGCATTGTTGGAGCAAGGATCTTTGCTGGCAAAGGTTTCCTGGAACGATGGCTGGCCGGTCCGTGGATCAGTGGCGCAAGCGCTGACCAGGGTGGTACACACGGCTACCGTGAGGAACTTGACGGAGGTTTTCAAGAGAATCTCGCTGGAGGATATGGAAGGGTGTGTTGAGCGAAAGTTAAAATTGTTTCTTATTGTAAATATTTTCGCATACTTTCCAGTCGTTAATTCTCACCAAAAGTCACAATGCCTCAGCCCGCTGCACGATGTGCAGCGAGGGACGGCATTTATTCTAGGCGGGGTATTTCGCGCGGGTTTGCGCTAGATCAGAGTAGCGTCAGGAAAACAGACCGGCGTGGACGGCGTTCATGATGGCCTCGATGGCCGGGTGGGTGATTTTGCGGGCGTTGGAGATGGCGTAGAAGTGCTCGCGCAGCTCGGGGGCGTCGCCGATCAGCACGGCGCCGAACTGGTCTTCGATGTCCTGCGCCAGCGCCGACGGCGCGAAGAACATGCCCAGCCCGTTGCGGCCGAAGGTGTTCAGCATGGCGTTGTCCTCGAACTCGCCGACGATTTCCGGCCGCACGCCGTGCTGCACCAGCCAGGCGTCGATGCGGCCGCGCAGGGCGTTGTTGCGGGTCGGTAGCAGCAGCGGCGCGCCGTCCAGGCTGGCCGGGAAGTTGCGCCGGTACCTGCGCGCCAGCTTGTGGGTGCCGAACAGTTTCATGTCGCTTTCACCCAGCAGGTGGCTGAATACTTTCAGGCTGCCGCCGGCGCGCACGGTGCGGTCGGTCAGCACCACGTCCAGCTTGCCCAGCGCCAGGTCGGCCAGCAGGTTTTCGAATTCATCCTCCATGCACACCAGCCGCACTTGCGTGCCCATGTTTTGTGTCGCCTGCAGCAGGCGGAAGGCGATCAGCTTGGGCAACGAGTCGGAGATGCCGACGGTGAGGCGCATCTTGCCGGTGTCGGCTTCTTCCAGCGCGTCCTGCAACTGGTCGCCGAGCGCGAAGATCTGGTCGCAATAGCTGAGCGCCATCCGGCCCGCTTCGGTCGGCACCAGCCGCCGTCCCTGCGGTTCAAGCAACTGCTTGCCGATCGCTTGCTCCAGCGAGGCCAGTTGCATGCTGATGGTCTGTACGGCCAGCCCGAGCTTCTCTGCAGCACGCGTGACGCCGCCTTCCTTGGCCACGGTCCAGAAGAAATACAAGTGTCTGAAATTCAATCCGCTGTTTTTCATAGTTCGATTTTTACGAAGTAATACTTCAATTATCTTCTATTTTTCAAAGTGTCGGTTTTCTTTACACTGCGTGCATCGATTAATAACTACGAGAGAAAACGATGAAGCACTTCAGAATTTCTTTCCTCGTCAGCTTTATCTGTCTTGGTTTGGCAGGCTGGTGGGGCTATGAGCTTGCAGGGTGGGGCGGCGCTTTGTCCGCCTTTGGTATCGCGCTGATTCTGGCGGCGATGGAAGTTTCGCTGTCGTTCGACAACGCGGTGGTGAACGCCTCGGTGTTGAAGACCTGGGATGAGTACTGGCAGAAGCTGTTCCTCGGCATCGGCATCATCATCGCGGTGTTTGGTATGCGACTGGTGTTCCCGCTGGTGATTGTGGCGGTGGCTGCGGACATGAATGTGGTCGACGTCTGGACGCTGGCGCTGAATGATCCGAAGACCTATTCGACGCACCTGACCAATCACCACGCTGAGGTGGCGGCATTCGGCGGCATGTTCCTGCTGCTGGTGTTCCTGAACTTCCTGCTGGATTCGGAGAAGGAAACGCACTGGCTCGGTAACTTCGAGAAGAAGCTCGGTTCGCTGGGGCGCATCTCCTCGGTTTCGGTGATGATCGCGATCGGCGTGCTGCTCGGCTGTATGGCGCTGGTGGAAGAAGGCCAGAAGCTGGTGGTGCTGATTAGCGGCCTGTGGGGCATCCTGATCTACGTCGGTGTCGATGGCATCAGCAGCCTGCTGGAGAAGGAAGAAGAGGGCGGCGGCAACGTCGGCGATATGGTGAAGCGCGGCGGTATCGGCGGCTTCCTGTACCTCGAGGTGCTCGATGCTTCGTTCAGCTTCGACGGCGTGATCGGCGCGTTTGCGATTACCACCGACGTCGTGATCATCATGCTGGGCCTGGCGATTGGCGCGATGTTTGTCCGCTCGATGACGATTTACCTGGTGAAGAAGGGCACGCTGGACAAGTTCCTGTACCTCGAACACGGCGCCCACTACGCGATCGGTATCCTGGCCGCGATTATGTTGGCAAGCATGAAGTTCCATGTGCCTGAGATCTTCACCGGCCTGATTGGCGTGGCGTTTATCGCAGCTTCGGTGTGGTCCTCTGTACGCCACCGCCGCCAGCAAGAAACTCTCGCCGTCACGGCGTAAAGAATACGGCGGGCCGTTCATTACGGACAACGGCTCGCCGCCTCGTAGTACCTAGTACCTAGTCCGGTTTTCATTTTTAGGAGTATCACAAATGGCAATCAGTCTGCAAAAAGGCGGCAACGTCAACCTGAGCAAGGAAGCTCCCGGCCTCACCAAGATCGTGGTCGGTCTCGGTTGGGATGTACGCACCACCGACGGCAATGCTTTCGACCTGGATGGCTCGGCCTTCCTGTTGAAAGTCGACGGCAAAGTGCGCAACGACAGCGACTTCATTTTCTACAACAACCTGAAATCGCCTGACCAGTCGGTGGCCCACTCGGGCGACAACCGCACCGGCGCCGGCGATGGCGACGACGAAACCGTCACCATCGACCTGACCAAGGTGCCGGCCGACGTGGAGCGCATCGCGATCTGCGCCACCATCCACGAAGGCGATGCCCGCCGCCAGAACTTCGGCATGGTGCAAAAGGCGTTCATCCGCACGGTCAATGCCGGCAGCAACGCCGAGATCGCCCGCTACGACCTGTCGGAAGACGGTTCGACCGAGTCGGCCATGATCTTCGGCGAGGTGTATCGCAACGGCGGCGACTGGAAGTTCAAGGCCGTCGGCCAGGGCTTCAAGGGTGGCCTCGGTCCGCTGGCCGGCTCGTTCGGCGTCGGCGTTTAATTCACACGGAAAGGACTCTTGATCATGCCTGTATTTTCGATCACTGGTGACGTCGATCCCTTCCTGCATGTCTCGATGCGGCAGGGTGAAAAAATCTACTGCGAATCGGACGCGATGGTGATGATGGAAGCCGCGCTCGATTTGAAGGGCAAGATCACCGGCGGCATCGGCGCTGCAATCATGCGCCGCTTTGCCAACGGCGAGTCCTTCTTCCAGCAGCACATCGAGGCGGTGCGCGGCGACGGCGATTGCTTGCTGGCGCCAACCCTGCCCGGTGCGATGCAGATCCTCGACGTCGGCAACCAGCAGTACATGCTGAGCGACGGCGCGTTTGTCGCCGCCACCTCCGGCGTCGAGCTGAAGGTGCGCACGCAGAGCGTCGGCAATGCGCTGTTTGCGCAAAGCGGCGGCTTCTTCATCACCGAGACCAGTGGTGTGGGCCAGGTGGCGGTGTCCGGCTTCGGCGGGATCTCGCAGCTGGAAGTGGAGCCGGGCCGCGACATCATTATCGATAACTCGCACGTGGTGGCATGGGATAGCGCGCTGCGCTACGAAATCTCGGTCACCACGGGCGGCAACAGCGGATTCCTCAGCAACCTGGTGAACAGCCAGACCAGCGGCGAGGGCATGGTGCTGCGTTTCTCGGGCAAGGGCAAAGTCCTGATCTGCTCGCGTAACAGTACTTCGTTCCAGGCCTGGTTGCTGCGCCAGTCCGCGCAATAAGGAGTTTTTATGTCAGTCAATTTGAGCAAGGGCCAGAAGATCTCGCTGGAGAAGGAAGCCGGCGGTGCGCTTGGCCGCGTGACGATGGGTCTCGGCTGGGACGCTATCAAGAGTAAGGGCTTCCTCGGCTTCGGCGCCAAGACCGAAGCAGTCGACCTGGACGCTTCGTGCGTGCTGTTCGATGAAGGCCATCGTCCGGTGGATGTGATTTTCTTCCGTCAGCTGAAAAGCAAGGACGGCAGCGTGGTCCACACCGGCGACAACCGCACCGGCGCCGGCGATGGCGACGATGAGCAGATCAACGTCGACCTGAACGCGGTACCGTCGAATATCAAGAGCCTGGTGTTCACGGTGAACAGCTTCACCGGCCAGACTTTCGCGCAGGTGGAGAATGCGTATTGCCGTTTGCTGGATGCAGGCAATGGCAAAGAGGTTGCCCGTTTCAACCTGTCGGTGCAAGGACCGCACTCGGCGCAGATCATGGCCAAGCTGTATCGCCACAATGGCGAGTGGAAGATGCACGCGATCGGCGAGAACGGTAACGGACGTACTTTCGACGACCTGCTGCCGCAGATCGCCGCTCACTTATAAACGATTTATAACGATTCCCGCTGTGAGTAGTCTTTAACGGAGCACTGTACCGGCAGTGCTCCGTTTTTTTTCATTAGAACGAATGACGCAAGCCGAGGCTCAGCATGGTGGTGCGGGCGTCAATGTTCTGGCCGGCGCCCGAGAACAGCGGCACTTCCTGCGTACCCAGCGGGATCAGGATGGCGCCCGGACCGCCCGCCAGCGGCAGCGGGGTAGCGCTGCTGACCACCGCATTGCCGCGACGGTCCTTGATGCCGCCAAAGCGCGTGTAGAAGGCGGTGCGCTTGGAGAAGTTATAGTCCACGCCCAGCATCAGGCCGCGATCCTTGCCCTTGGTGTAGTTGGTGAAGTAGGTGTTGAGGAACACCGCCGTCAAATCAAACGCGCCGACCGGATGCTTGAGGGTGGCGGTCCAGGTGCGCACTTCAGGATCGGTATTGCCGCGCAGGGTGAACTGGGCGTTGTGGCCGGCCACGGCGATCGAGGTGCCGACGCCGGGGAAGGTGTACTTGGCGGCCGCCATGTAGGAAGTGAAGTGCTCGCCAAAGAACAGCGGCACCAGATTACCGCCCGCGACTACGCCGATCGGCACGTTGTCGAAGTTGTTGCGGTGGTAGGAGGCCAGCGCCACCAGTTCGTCGGTGCGGTAGGCCAGCATGGCGCCGGTGGTGCGGCCACGGCCGCTGGCGGTTTCGGTGCCGGCCGTCAGGCCGCCGACGATCTGGCCGGTGGCGCCGGTCGCGACCGGGGTCGACGAGGTGGCCACCGAGCGCGCTGCGCTGATGCCGCTGCCGATGCCGGAGTTGGTGGAGTACGACGCGATCGCGGTCCACGGCCCTTTCTTGATGGCGTAGCTGATCTGGTTGTCCTGCCAGGTCTGCACGGTGTTGACCACCAGGCCGGCGCCGAATAAGTCGGTCGAGCCCAGCGCTTCCGGCGTGACCAGGTAGTAGGAGATCAGCATCGGACTGGCCTGGCGGCCCAGCTTGATTTCGCCGACCGGCGTGGTCAGGCCGACGTAGGCCTGGCGGCCGAACAGGCGGTTGTCGTTGGCGAGGCCGCCGTTATCGATGGTGACGCCGCCCTCCAGCACGAACAGGCCGCGGTAGCCGCCGCCCAGGTCTTCCACGCCTTTGAAACCAATATTGCTCTGGCGCGTGTGCGAAGGGGTCAGGCGCGAGGTGACGGTGGCCGGTGAAGCGATGCTGTTCGGTACCGGCGTGGTGCCGCTGACGCCGAACACGGTACCCTGTACATTGCCCTGGCTTTTATCGACACGGTCGAGGCCTACATCGAGCGTGCCATACATCGTGACTGAGGATTGTGCGGCAGCGTGGCCAGAAAGAATGGCGAGCGCGGACAGGCACGCTGCGTAGGCGGCAGTTCTCTTCATGTGGTTGTCTCCGTTGTTGTGCTTCGTTGTTGTGTTTGTAATGTGGACTTTATAGCAGTGCCGTAAAATTAGCACGTATGTTCGTTTCGGAGCGTGGTTTGAAAAACACACTAAACGGTTTAGACGGTACTAGCAGATGGATAGCCTTGCTGGTGGCGGGGGCGTTCTTCATGGAGAATCTGGATGGCACCGTGATCACCACGGCGGTGCCCGACATGGCGCGCGCGTTCGGCGTGGCGCCGCTGGCCCTGAATATTGGCGTCAGCGCCTATCTGCTGACCCTGGGCGTGTTCATCCCGATCAGCGGCTGGGTGGCGCAGCGCTTCGGCGCGCGCCGCGTGTTTGCGGCGGCGCTGGCCATCTTCACGCTGGCCTCGGTGCTGTGCGGGATGGCGCACAGCCTCACCGAGTTTGTCTGGCTGCGCGTGCTGCAAGGCGCGGGCGGCGCGATGATGGTGCCGGTCGGCCGGCTGGTGGTGCTCAACAATACGCCCAAGGACAAGCTGATCGCGGCCATTGCCACGCTGACCTGGCCGGCGCTGGTGGCGCCGGTGCTGGGGCCGCCGGTGGGCGGCTTCATCACCAGCTATGCATCGTGGCGCTGGATTTTCTACCTCAACCTGCCGCTTGGCCTGATCGCGCTGGTGCTGGCGTGGAAGCTGATTCCCGACCAGCGCGCCGCCGAGCGGCGGCCGTTCGACTGGCCCGGCTTTGTGCTGAGCGGCAGCGCCTTATTCCTGTTGACCTGGGGCGCGGAAGTGATCGGCGGCCAGCAGCCGGACTGGCAAGAGGCCGTGGCCTGCCTGCTGATTGGCTTGCTGCTGTTGGCCGCGCTGGGCTGGCACCTGAAACGCGCCGCGCATCCGCTGATCGATTTGTCCTCGTTTGCGATTCCTACTTTCACCATCACCATCGTCGGCGGTTCCTTGTTCCGCATGGCGATTGGCGCCGTGCCATTCTTGCTGCCGCTGATGTTCCAGCTCGGCTTCGGACTTGACGCCTTCCATTCCGGCCTGCTGGTGATTGCTGTGTTTGCCGGCAACCTGATGATGAAGCCGGCTACCACGCCCATCCTGCGCCGCTTCGGCTTCAAGCCCGTGATCCTGGTGAACGGCCTTGCGAACGTCAGCGCGCTGGCGGCCTGTGCCTTGCTGACGCCGGCCACGCCGGTGTGGCTGATCGCCGCCATCCTGTTCGTCGGCGGCCTGACGCGCTCGATGCAGTTCAGCGCGCTTAACACCATCGCGTTTGCCGATGTGCCGCAGCCGCGCATGGCGGCGGCCAATACCTTGTTTAGCACCGCCTTCCAGGTCGCGCTGGGGCTTGGCGTGGCGCTGGGTGCGACCGGTGTGCGGCTCGGCCATTGGAGCGCGCAGCAGCTCGGCATCGCCGACTGGCCGGCCATCGATTACCGGCTGGCCTTCCTGCTGGTGGCGCTGGTGAGCCTGCTCGGGCTGATCGATGCATTGCGCTTGCAACGCAAAGCGGGGGCCGGGTTATAGGGCTATAATGTTTCTATGGAAAAACTAAAAGACTTCTCGCAGATTGTGGACCAGGCCGCGCGCGGCGAGCTGGTGTTCCCCACCAGCGTCAACGCGGCCCTGCGGTTGCAGCTGGCGCTGGCCGATCCCGACTGCGAAACGGACGACGTGATCCGCAAGGTCTTGAGCGAACCGCTGCTGGCGGCGCGCACTGTGGCGCTGGCCAATGCGGCGGTGTTCAACCGCAGCGGCGTGCCGGTCACCAGCGTGCGGGCGGCGGTGCAGCGGGTCGGCTTCCGCAACCTGTATTCGATGGCCGCCGCGATGGTGGTGCGCCAGTTCGGCGCCCGCATCCGCGACGAGGGCCTGCGCCGCCAGGCCGACCAGCTGTGGCGCCACACCGCACACACGTCGGCGCTGGCCCATGTGATCGCCCGCAAGCTGACCGCCACCGATGCCGATACCGCGCTGTTTGCCGGCATCGTGCATGAGGCCGGCGGCTTTTATCTGCTGTCGCGCGCCGACGAGATCCCTGGCCTGCTGGATGATCCGGCCGAGTGGATGGGCGCGGCGCAGGAAATCATCTCGCGCGAGCTGATGAAGAAGATGGCCATCCCCGAGCCGGTCAGCCAGGCCATCGTCGCGCTGCGCGGCGCCATGCTGACGCCGCCGCCGATCGGCTTGCGCGACACGTTGCTGCTGGCCAAGCGGCTGGCGCCAGCGCGCTCGCCGTTTGCAGCAGCGGAGGAGGGCGTTCCGCTCGACGGCCTGATCGACGACGCCCTGCTGCGCGAAGCTTCCGATGACGCCTCTTCCATGATGACCGCGCTGCTGGTTTAAGTGTTTTAAGTGTTCGCCTCTAATTCGCCCCGAATGTGTGGCGAAAATGATGTTGAAGACACAATTGGCAGCCAAACTCTGGCAATATGCCAACCGCGATGCACGCCATTGCGTGTATCCTATAGTCGTCATACAACAGTAAAACAGCCATGAATCAGATCGCCACCCCGGCCGCAGTCGCCCCGCCCAAGAAGAAGCACCGCAACCTCGCCCAAGGCGTGGTGGAGAGCTTTACCACCAGCATCCAGGCGGGCACGCTGAAACCGGGCGAAAAGCTGCCGACCGAGTCGGTGATCATGGAAATGCACGGCGTCAGCCGCACCGTGGTGCGCGAGGCCATCTCGCACTTGCAGGCGGCCGGGCTGGTGCAGACGCGCCACGGCATCGGCACTTTTGTGCTGGAGCCGCAGCCGGCCAATATCTTCTCGTCCGATACCATCCGCACCATCGGCGACGTACTGTCCATCCTCGAACTGCGCATCAGCCTGGAAACCGAAGCGGCCTGGCTAGCCGCCACCCGCCGCACGGAAGAGCAGGTGCAGTCGATGGACGCGGCGCTCAAGCGCATCGTCGCCTCGCAAAACCGCCAGGGTGCGGTGGAGTCGGACAAGGCCTTCCACCTGCTGATCGCGCAGGCCACCGGCAACCGCTATTTCGTCGATATCCTGAGCGACCTCGGCAACACCATCATCCCGCGCGCGCGCCTCGACTCGGCGCAGCTGGCGCATGACGACCCGGTGGCGTACCAGGAGCGCGTCAACCGCGAGCACGATGATATTTACCACGCCATCCTGCGTCAGGATGCCGAGGCGGCCCGCGCCGCCATGCGTACCCATCTGAGCAACAGCCGTGAGCGCCTGCGTCGCGCGCAGCAGGAAGTAAGCCAATAAGCAACGTTTGAGCAGGCGAGGTCACAGTTGATGTGAAATCGCTTGCTTCCATTTAGATCTAGTTGTACGATGTCATACAACGCGATACGAAATGTCGCCCTCATCCCACCAGACGTCAAAATTGGAGACTGTAAATGCAACCGAATGACCTGAAAAAAATCCTTTCCTCCGGCCTGCTGTCGTTCCCGGTTACCGACTTTGACGCCGAAGGCAACTTCCGCAAGTCGACCTATATTGAACGTCTGGAATGGCTGGCTCCATACGGCGCGAGCGCGCTGTTCGCCGCCGGCGGCACCGGCGAGTTCTTCTCGCTGACCCCACAGGAATATCCTGAAATCATCAAGACCGCCGTGGACACCTGCCGTGGCCAGGTGCCTATCCTGGCCGGCGTCGGCGGCCCAACCCGCGTGGCCGCTGCCTACGCCAAGGAAGCCGAAAAGGCTGGCGCGCAAGGCCTGCTGCTGCTGCCACACTACCTGACCGAAGCCTCGCAAGACGGCCTGATCGAACACGTGGCCGAGGTCTGCAAAGCCACCAACCTGGGCGTTGTGGTCTACAACCGCGCCAACTGCCGCCTGAGCCCAACCTCGCTGGCCATCCTGGCCGACCGTTGCCCTAACCTGATCGGTTTCAAGGACGGCATCGGCGACATCGAACTGATGGTCTCGATCTGGCGCAAAATGGGCGACCGCTTCAGCTACCTGGGCGGCCTGCCAACCGCTGAAGTGTACGCCGCCGCGTACAAGGCGCTGGGCACTCCGGTGTACTCGTCGGCCGTGTTCAACTTCATGCCGAAACTGGCGATGGACTTCTACCACGCCGTCGCTTCGGACAACCACGCCGAACAGAACCGCATGATCGACGAGTTCTTCCTGCCATACCTGGACATCCGCAACCGCAAGGCTGGCTATGCCGTGTCGATCGTCAAGGCCGGCGCCAAGCTGGCCGGCCACGATGCCGGTCCGGTGCGCGCACCGTTGACTGACCTGAATGCCGAAGAAATCGATATGCTGCATAAGCTGATGCTCAAGCAAGGCGCCCAATAATCAGGTAAGCTATTAGTTAGAGCGAAAAACAAATCATAAAGCGCGGCAAGTCCGCGCTTTTCACACATACGGAGCCTAAAAAATGCAAGTAGCAGGAGAAATGATCATTGGTCGCACCGCCTTCGTCGGTAAAGAAGGTACTGTCAAAGCAGTCGACCCATCGCGTAATGTGGAAATAGAACCAGCGTTCGGTTTGGCCGGCGCTGCCGATCTGCAACGCGCTGCCGAACTGGCCAATGCGGCTTTCGATGTGTACCGCGAAACCAGCCTGGAAGTGCGTGCCAAGTTCCTGGAAACCATCGCTGACCGCATCATGGATCTGGGCCCGACCCTGATCGAGCGCGCCATGCTGGAAACCGGCCTGCCGCAAGCCCGCCTGGAAGGCGAGCGCGGTCGCACCTGCACCCAGCTGCGCCTGTTCGCCAAAGTGGTGCGCGACGGCCGCTTCCAGGCCGCGACCCTGGACAGCGCGCTGCCGGACCGCGCACCAGCGCCGCGTCCTGACCTGCGCCTGCGCAAAATCGGCCTGGGCCCTGTGGCCGTGTTCGGCGCATCGAACTTCCCGCTGGCGTTCTCGGTGGCTGGCGGCGATACCGCCTCGGCACTGGCTGCCGGCTGCCCGGTCATCGTGAAAGCCCACTCGGCTCACCTCGGCACCTCGGAACTGGTCGGCAAGGCAGTTGCCAAAGCCGTTGAAGAGAGCGGCCTGCCAGAAGGCGTGTTCTCGATGCTGATCGGCTCGGGCCAGACCATCGGCCAGAACCTGGTGGCGCACCCGTTCATCAAGGCCGTCGGCTTCACCGGCTCGCGCGCTGGTGGCGTTTCGCTGATGCACACCGCCGCTGCCCGCAAAGAACCTATCCCTGTGTACGCAGAGATGAGCTCGATCAACCCGGTGTTCCTGCTGCCAGGCGCGCTGGATAATCCTAAGCTGCCGCAAGCGTTCGCCGATTCGCTGACCCTGGGCTCGGGCCAGTTCTGCACCAACCCAGGCCTGCTGATCGCGCTGAAGTCGGACAAGCTGCAAGCCTTCGTTGATGCTACCGCCGGCACCATCGGCGCCAAGCAAGCCACCACCATGCTGACCCCTGGCATCCACAAAGCCTACACCAGCGGCGTAAAAGGCCTGGCTGGCGTGGAAGGCGTGAAGCAGGTTGCCGCCGGCCAGACCAACGATCTGCCATGCGGCGCGCAAGCGTTCCTGTACCAGGTTGACGCCAAGCGCTTCCTGACCGATACCGCGCTGGAAGGCGAAATCTTTGGCCCAACCTCGCTGCTGGTCGTGGCTGAAAACGAAGAAGAACTGCTGGCCGTGGCCGAGCACCTGGAAGGCCAGCTGACCGGCGCCGTGCACGCGACCGCCGACGACAAGGCGCTGGCCACCAAGCTGCTGCCAGTGCTGGAGCGCAAAGTGGGCCGCATCCTGTTCAACGGCTTCGGCACCGGCGTGGAAGTTGCGCACGCGATGGTGCACGGCGGCCCGTTCCCATCGACCTCGGACAGCCGCACCACCTCGGTGGGCGCGTCGGCCATCGACCGTTTCCTGCGTCCAGTGTCGTACCAGGACGTGCCGGCCTACCTGCTGCCTGAGTCGCTGCAGGATGCCAATCCACAGAAGATCCCGCGCGTTGTGAACGGTGATCTGGTATGGAACGCGTAAATGGCGTGAGCTGCACGGTGGGCGAAAGCCCAACGTGGAGCGCGGCGGAAGGCGCCTGGTATTGGGTCGATATTCCTGCGCGCCGCGTGTGGCGCATGGATGGTTCGACCGGCGCCGCCCGTTATTGGGACAACGCCGAGATGGTCGCCTGCGTGGCGGCCAAATCCGGCGGCGGCCTGATTGCGGGCATGGAGACCGGCATCTTCAGCCTGGAGCTGGGCGAGGCGCAAGCCGCGACGGCATTCAAGCTGGCCGCGCCGGCTGCGGGGCTGGGCGAAGGCATGCGTTTTAATGATGGTCGTTGCGATCGTCAGGGCCGCTTCTGGGCCGGCACCATGTTCATGGACATGGGCGCTGCCAAGGCAGTCGGCCAGCTGTATCGCTACGATGCTTCACGCGGCATTTCCGCGCCGTTCGTGTCCGAGCTGCTGACGCAGAACGGCACGGCGTTTTCGCCGGATGGCCGCACCATGTATCTGTCGGATTCGCATCCGCAGCGGCGCATGGTGTGGGCGTTCGATTACGATATCGCCGATGGCGTGCCAGGCAACCGCCGCGTGTTTGCCGACATGACGGGCCAGGCCGGCCGTCCGGACGGCGCTGCGGTCGATGCCGATGGCTGCTACTGGATCTGCGCTAACGACGGCGGCTATCTGCTGCGCTACACGCCGGACGGCAAAGTGGATCGCCGCGTCGATGTACCGATGCTGAAGCCATCCATGTGCGCCTTTGGCGGCAAGGATCTGGATACGCTGCTGGTCACTTCCATCGTCTCCGGCAAGCCGGAAGATGCGGAGTGGGGCGGTTCGGTGGTGATGCTGCGGCCTGGTGTCAAAGGCGTGGCCGAAACGCTGTTCGGAGCATGATGATGGGGCGGATACTGCAACGGTGTCTGCCCTTTTTATTTGCGGCCTTGCTGGCCGCGTGCAGCACTGCGCCGCTGCAGTATCAAAACCCGATTATCCACGCCGACTATTCCGATCCTGATGCGATCCGCGTCGGCGATATGTACTATCTCGTTTCCTCCAGTTTTAACAGCGCTCCCGGCTTGCCATTGTTGCAGTCGCCGGACCTCGTCAACTGGACGCTGGTCGGCCACGCCTTGCCGCAGCAAGTGCCGCTCGATGTTTTCGCCAAGCCGCAGCATGGCAAGGGCGTGTGGGCGCCGTGCCTGCGCTACCACGACGGCAAGTTCTGGATTTTCTATCCCGATCCCGATTTCGGCATCTACGTGATGACGGCGAAAGACTTCGCCGGTCCGTGGAGCGTGCCTCAGTTGCTGGTGGCCGGCAAAGGCCTGATCGATCCAACGCCGCTGTGGGACGATGACGGCCAGGCGTATCTTTTACATGCTTGGGCCAAAAGCCGCGCCGGTTTCGCCAACGTGCTGACCTTGCGCCGCATGGCGCCGGACGCCAGCCGCCTGCTCGACGATAAAGGCACCGTCATCATCGACGGTAACAAGCTGCCCAAGTACACCACGCTGGAAGGGCCGAAGTTCTACAAGCGCGATGGCTACTACTACGTGTTCGCGCCGGCGGGCGGTGTGGAATTCGGCTGGCAGTCGGCGTTCCGTTCGCGCAGCATCAATGGGCCGTATGAGGACCGTATCGTGATGGCGCAGGGCAGCTCGCCAGTGAACGGTCCGCACCAAGGCGCATGGGTGCAGACGCCGCAAGGCGAGGATTGGTTCATCCACTTCCAGGACAAGCGTGCCTATGGCCGCGTGGTGCATCTGCAGCCGATGACATGGCGCGATGGTTGGCCGCTGATCGGCAAGGATGTTGGCGGCGCCGCCGGCGAGCCGTTGCCGAGTTACCGCATGCCGGTGACCGGTCACGCTGCTGCCGCACCGCCAACCAGCGATGAGTTCAATGGCGCGGTGCTTGGACTGCAATGGCAATGGAACGCGAACTGGCAGCCGTCGTGGTACGCGCTGGGCGAGGGGCGCTTGCGCCTGTTCTCGCAAACGCGTTCCGTCAACCTGTGGGACGTGCCGTCGCTGCTGCTGCAAAAACTGCCGGCTGAAACCTTCACCGTGACTACGCAGTTCGATGCCTCTGGCCTGTCCGATGGCGGCGTAGCGGGGTTGGTGATGTACGGCTCCGACTACGCCTGGCTAGGCACGCGCCGCAACGACGGCAGAACGCAGCTGGCGCTGGTCAGCTGCTACAAGGCTGACTTGCAGTGCCACGAACAGCAAGAAGCAGGCGTGGACCTGCCATCGCCGGGAGTGTGGCTGCGTATGCAAGTGCTCGCCGGCGGCGTCACCCAATTCTCGTATAGCATCGATGGCGCAAAGTACACGCCAATCGGCGCCCAATTCACCGCCAAAATGGGCCGCTGGGTAGGCGCCCAGATGGGCCTCTTCAGCGCCGGCCCATCCGGCCACGCCGACATCGACTACTTCCGCATCACTCCTTGATTCGTTTGTTTTGCGTCAAAGGCGGATACCAAACCACCTCAGTAAAATGGTCACTCACCATGCGGAGGTGTGCCATGAAACGAAGCTACTTGATGAAAGCGGGGTATGACGAGGCACAAAAATGCGACGGTTCCTCGTTAGGGTTCGTCAAACGCCTGCCCGACAACACGTTAAAAGCAACCGGCGTGGTAAAAGGACTGTTACCCAGATAACAGTGCGTTAATTCAGATATTTGAATTGGTAAAAATCGGGTTGTTCCCCTTGGTTACTTTAGTGATTTCGTTTTATTTCACCAGTGACTACTGCCTCTTTAGGACCATCTTGAACTGGGTGATCCATTTTTCTTTGACGTACATTTCGCTGAAGGCTTCGTAGGAGTTGGCGTTGACGGTCCATTGCACGCGGTAGGGCAGGACCATGCTGCCGTTGATGTATTGGGCTTCCGGGAATTCGAGTCCTGTCGCCGTCGGCTTCATGGTGCCGCGGCTGAAGCCACCGTCGTTTTCCACGTAGAGATAGCTCACCACCTTGGCCGCCGAGTCATAGTGGTAGATGGCTTCGCCCACGTAGTCCGGCTTGCCCGGCGTGCGCACGGTGTGGACGTCGCGCAGCGCGTGGCCGTTGAGTATCCATGAGAAGCAATGCTCGTCGGTCTGCTTCCCATCCGGGAATTCGCCTTTCCAGCAATGCCCCGCCAGGAACGCCATCGGCTTGAGCGCTTCGGCCGGCGCGGCTTGCACCGCGGTGGAGGACAGCAAGAACAGCACGAGCAGTGGACGCATGGCAGGTCTCCCGGTTGAAGTCCTGCCAGTATATGTCAACTATGCGGACAAAGTGGTGTTGTGCACCTTGCCGCCGATGGTGACGTTCTTCAGCGTCAGCCCCTTCACGTTATACAGATACCACGGCGCCGCCGCGTTCACCGGCGTGCCGAAATCGCAGTCGCTGATCGACACGTTGGTGACAGGGACCACCGGCGGCATCGGCTGCGGGCCGTTGTAGTCCGACGCCACCGGGCCGAGGATCACGATCGCCTGGAAGCACGACGCGGTCTTGCCATCCTTGGTGACATTGCCGGCCTTGATGTTGGAGATCTGGATGTTGTCCACTACTGGCGGGCGGGTACGCACGTTGTCGCTGATCGGCGTGTAGTCGCAATCGAAGGTGACGATGGCGCCGGCCGCCGTGGCCACGGTCTTCGATTGGATCGGCGAACCTGGCAGCGACGCATAGAACGACGGCGAGATCTGCACGCCGTTTGGCACCGTGCAATCGCGCACGTAGAAATTGCGCAGGAAGCCGCCGCGATTCATATTGGTCTTCATGCGGATCGCCGTGTTGAGCGGATTGGTTTTCCAGTTGGCGTTCTCGAACACCAGCTTTTGCGCGAACACGTTCTGGATACCACCCGCCATCTCGCTGCCCAGGGTCACGCCACCGTGACCGCTGTGCATGATGCTGTTCTGGATCACGATGTTCTGCGAAGGACCGTACTGCGTGTCCAGATCCTTGCCGGCTTTGATGGCGATGCAGTCGTCGCCGGTGTCGAAGGTGCAGCCATCGACCAGCACGTGGTCGCAGGCTTCCGGATCGAAGCCGTCGCTGTTCGGGCCGTGGCTGTGCATCTCGACATTGCGGATTGCGAGGTTGCGGCAGTGGACCGGGTGGTGCTGCCAGAACGGCGTGTTCTGTACGCGATAACCTTGCAGCAGCACGTTGGTGCAGCCGATCAGCTGGATCATCGGCGCGCGCAGGTAGTGGCCGACGCCGAAGATGCGCTTCGACAGCGGCACGCCGGCTTCCGACAGTGCCGGCAGATAGGACGCATCGGCGCGCCATTTATCGCCTTCACCCTGAATCAGCACGCGCTCCGCTTCGGTCAGCGCCGGTGCGACGGTGGCCAGCGATTGCGCGTTGAGCGGATTTACCGTGTTCTCGGACATCTTGCCGGCCTTGAAGTTAGGCGTGGTTCCCTGGCCGATGGAGTTGATGGTTTTCTGTTTGCCCTTCCAGGTCCACCAGCAATCGCCGGCGTCGTTGAACGGTACGCCGCCCTGGCCGTCGAGGATCGCGGTCCAGTCGTCGCCGGTCAGCGCGATGTTATCCTGGCCGTAGGCGTATACCATCGGCGAGTAGTTCAGGCAGTCGTTGCTTTGCCAGCGCGAGATGGTCAGCTTGCCGTGCTTGCCGCAGTCGATATCGCCGTACTTGGCGAAGTCCGCCGGGTTGTGACTGAAGTAGACGTGCGCGCCTTTGTTCAGGTGGACGTTCACGTTCGACAGCAGCACGATAGGGCCGGCCACGAACCAGTCGCCGGCCGGGATCACGACGCGTCCGCCGCCCGCATCGTGGCAAGCCTGGATGGCGTTCTTGATGGCTGCGTAGCAGTCCGGCGCATCGGCGGCCGGCGTGCCCAGTTCTTCCTGGTCTTCGTGGGAGACCCATGCCTTCACCTTGGTCAGCTTGCAGGTCTTGGCGCCATAGGCGGTGATGTTGTAATCCTCTTTGCGGAACTTGAGCGGCTTCGATACACGGTCGATGATGGACTGTGCCTGCAGCCACGGATCGGGCGCGGTGGCGGCAACGGCGGGAAGACTGAACGACAGGCCCGCCGCAGGCAAGGCTTTCATCAGGTTGCGGCGTTGATTATTGATGGTCATGCTGTAATCCTTATTCATCCGAATTGTTGAATTCACCGAGGAAGATATCGGCCGGCGAAGGCGCTTGCGTGTAGCCGAGATCCTTGACGGGATCGATGCCGGCTTTAATCAGGTTGTTCCAGTGGTCGTCCGAGTTGTACTGAGCGGGGCGATAGGAGATCGTGCCTTTCTTGTTCCAGTCGGCCCACGGCTGCTGCTTGTTGATGTGCGATCCGATGCGCGAATTCAGCACCACCATCTTGCCCACCGCTTCCAGCGAGGCACGCGCCACGGTGCCGGTGGGCGCCTTGTAGCCGTTGGCCGGGCCGTAGGTGCAGCTGTAGCCTTCCACCGCCAGCGGTGCGTATGGCGTGCAGCGCGAGCTATGGAACCACTGGCGAAGAAGATAGAAGTTGCCGGTCTTCGCGCCCTCGTGCGTGAAGCGCACGTTGTCGAATACGAAGCCGTATTTGGTCTTCACGTGGGTATCCGGCGCGGCGACATACGACACGCCACGGTCGCCCAGCGTGCGGATTTCGCTCTGGTAGAAATAGGCGGTGCTGTCACCGAAGATGAAGTCGACATCCCCTTCGATGTAGGACTTGTTGAAGAAGCTGCGCACGGTGCTGCCGATCTGCGGCGACTTCAGATACAGCGTGTCCTGGAAACCGATCAGGCGGACGTTTTCGAATTGCGCCTTGTCGGCGCTGTCCACGCTGAGCGCGAGCGCCTGGTGGTGGACGTTGTTGACGTTGGGGAGTTCTTCGGCACGGGCGTTGCCGGTGTCTTTGTTGTAGCCGTTTTCGAAGGTGAGGTTGCGGGCCTGGAAGCCGTTGTTCTGCACCCAGACGGTTTGCGTGCCGAAGGTGCCGATCTGCGCGCGGTCCTTGATGGTGGCGTACATCGCCTGCACTGCCGGTGCGGCCTCGGCGAATTGCGGGCCGTATTGCGCATCGTAGGCCGCGCCGGTGTTGGAGGCGTCCAGTTTTGCGGTGATGCGTGTGGCTGCCGCGTTCTTGCCTTCGCCATACAGTGTGATCGGCGCGGTGGAGACGGGGACGTAGACCAGTTCTTGATACACGCCCGGTTTCAGCAAAATGTAGAGGCGTTTGCCGGCGCTGTCCAGCACCGCGCGGCTGACGGCTTCCTGAACGGTGTTGAAGGTGCGAACGCCGTCCGCGCGTGCGGCCTTGTCCACGATGTAGTCAGGCGTGAAGGACGCGCCCTTGGCCAGTGGATCGGACAGCGGATCCCACGGATCGATGGTTTCCTTTCCGGCTACGCCCACGTACTTCAACACTTCGCTATACGAATACCGCTTTGCCTGTTCCAGCGTCAGTTGCGGGCGCATGCTTGCCGCCGCCGTTTCGGGGAAGGGCGCGAAGCGGTTGGCGCAAGTGCTGGTGTCGTTGGCGCTGATCGCCTCGCCGGACAGTTGGGCGAATTCGATTTTGCGTTCGCCTTTGCCGGCGATGCTGACGTTGCGCAGTTTGACCTGCACGGGGCGCTGCTCGTCGTAGCCTTGCACCAGTACGCGGCCTGGCGTCACGCTGTGCACATCGTCGAAGGCGATGTTGCTGTAGACCGGAATCAGCGTACCTTCGCTGCGGTTCTCGTAGCGCGTGCCGATATCGATCGGCGTTTTCACGGCACGCAGGCAGACATTGCGATAAGTGACTTGATCCACCACGCCGCCGCGCGAAGCATCGCTCTTGATGCGCAGGCCGGAGGTGGTGCCATCCATGCTCAGGTCTTCCACCAGCACGCGGCGCACGCCGCCATTGGTTTCGCTGCCAATGGACATGCCATGCCCGCTGTAGAAGCGGTTGTGCAGGACGGAGATGTTCCCGGTCGCGCCGTTGTTGCCGGCCTTGATGGCCACATTGTCGTCGCCGGTGCGGATATGGCTGTAGGCGATGGTGACATTGCGCGAGGAGATGGGATCGATGCCGTCGGTGTTGCGCGCGGTGGCTGGCGTGTCGATGCGCACGCCCCATGCGGTGAAGCCGTCCACTTTGTTCAGCGTGACGTGGAAGTTGGGCGAGTTGCGCAGGGTGATCTTGTGCAGGGTGATGTCTTGCGCATTCGTGATCTCGATCAGGCGCGGGACATTCTGGCGAGCGTCTTCCTTTTGCGCGCGGCGGGACAACTGCCACCACGACTCGTTGCCGCCTTCGATGACGCGGCCACCCTGGCCGTCAATGCTGCCGTTGCCGTAGATGCCGCTGGCTTTGGCGTTGTCGATAGTGATGAAGGGCTTGCAGCCGCGCCCTTGCTGGTCGATGGTGCCACAGGTATTGGCGCCACGGTCGTACAGCTTGGGATTGCGGCTGGCTTGCAGAACCGCGCCGTCGTCGATCAGCAGGCTCACACCGCTGCGCAGCTTGAGCGGGCCGGAGACGAATGCGCCTGACAGGCGCACCGCGCGGCCAGCCGGGCAGGTGTCGATGGCGGATTGGATGCGGGCGGTGTCATCGCCCGACGTCACGCTCGCGCTGGCGGTCAGCATGGCGCATGCCGGTGGCGGGGACGGCTCAACAACCTTGCGCGTATCTTGCGCGTGCACTGTGCCGGCGGCCAGCAGCACGGCCAGCCAAGCCGGCGCGGCGCTCCACCCAAGCGGCTCTGCAGCGAGATGAGGGCTGCGTCGCTTTTTCACTGCTCGCTCTCCGGCTTGAAGTGGCCTGCGGCTTCCGGCATGGCGCGCTTGATCTCTTCCATCACCATGCGCGAGAAGTAGGCTGCTCCTTTGGCGCCAAGGTGGGTGCGGTCAAAGGCGGTCTTGGCGGCGCCCGCGACTTCTACTTTGCCAGCCGGCTGCGGCAGGTCATAGCCTGCAGGACGCGGCACCATGGCCAGCGTGTCCGCTTCGTCCTGGCCCATTGCCTGCACGGCGGCGTAGCTATCCGCGTTCAAATCGAGCAGCGGCGTTTTCTGCGCGGCGGCAGTGGCGCGGATTACGTCTGCCCACGGCGCGAGGTTATTCTCCAACAGGCCGTCCTTGAAGGTGCGGCGCGTCAGCGGCGTCACCAGCACCGGCACGCCGCCCAGCGCTTTCACTTCCTGTGCGTAGCGCGCCATGTTGACGGGGAATTCGGTTTTCAGATCGGTCGAGCGGCCAGGCTTGCCCGGTTGGTCGTTGTGGCCGAACTGGATCAGCACATAGGTAGCGCTGTAGGCGGCCGCGCCGCGCAGCAGACCTTCCACTTCGTCCCAACGGCCTTCGGCGCGGAAACTGCCGGAACTGCGGCCGCCCTTGGCCAGGTTGATGCAGGTGTTGGCGCGATTCACGCGTGCGCAGAAGGCGTCGCCATAGCCGCTGGTGTTGGCCATCGTCGAATCGCCAATGAGAATGAAGCGCACCGGCTTGTCGGCCGCGTGCGCAGCGCCACCCAGCAAGGCGGCTGCAAGAAAGGTAAGAATGGTTTTCATGCGATATCCAGGCAAAAAAAAGGCGCCGGCCTTGGAGTCGGTCCGGCGCCCATCGTCAGGCAGGAATCAGAACGTGTAGGTTACACGCACGTTGTAAGAACGGCCGATCGGGCTGGCCGCGCTGCTCAGGTAACCAAAGCTATACAGGCTGCTGTTGGTCGCTGGCGGCTCGGCGTTGAACAGGTTGGTGATGCCGCCCACCACCTGGATGTTCTTGAAGCCGCTGTACGTCGCGGTGTAGTTCCACTGCTTGTACGAGTTGATGTTGCGCCAGTACTGCTTGGCCACCAGATTCTGGTCGGTGTACTTCGAGTTGTAGTTCTGGGTCAGCTGCATGTTCCAGTTGCCCTTGGCCCAGTTAAACTTGGCAGTGTGCTTCCAGCGGTAGGTGATGATCGGGAAGCTGGAGGTGGTGCCGTTGCTGGCCAGGCCGAACTGGCCGATGTTCGAGACGAACGGGCTGCCCGCGTACAGCTGGTTGTCGAACTGGGTCAGGTAAGTACCGTCGATCGACACCTTGAAATCACCGTACGAGGTTTTCGGGAAAGCATACGAACCCGATACGTCCACACCAGCGGCTTTCTGGCCACCCAGGTTCATGGTGGTGTTGTTGATGTAGTTGATGGTGCGGTCGGCGTTACGCACGAAGTACGACGCATACTTCTCCGGGTACAGGAAGTAGACTTGCTCCGGCAGGTTGGCCAGCATGTCGGTCATGCGGATGTTCCAGTAGTCCAGCGAGATCATGCTGTTCTTGACTGGCTCCATCACCACGCCCAGCGTGTAGCCTTTCGACTTCTCTGGTTTCAGGCCGGCGTTGGAACCGGTCTGTTTCGGCAGGGTGGTGTTGCAGACGGTCGACGCCACATAGCCTGGCAGCGCGGTGCCGGTGCCGGCCACGCCTGGAGTGCCGCCTGGGCACAGTACCGGATCGTCCCACTTGGCAGCGGTCAGGCCGGTGGCACCTGGCAGGCGGTAGCCGTAAGCGTCGAACAGGGTCGGTGCGCGGAAGCCGGTGTTGGCCGAACCACGGAACATCAGCTGCTTGCTAGGCTCCCAGCGGAAGCTGACCTTTGGATTGACGGTGGTGCCGAAGTCGTTGAAATGGTCGGCACGCACGGCGGCGTTCAGTTCCAGGGTCTTGGTCACCGGTGCATTCACCTCGGTGAACAGCGCGAACACATTGCGCTGGCCTTCGCCGTGCGACGGGCTGGTGTTGGCGTAGGTGACCTGGCTGACGATCGGCAGCTTGGTGTCTTCGGTGGTGTCGCGGTGCAGGTCGGCGCCGATTGCCATTGCCAGCGAGCCGCCCGGCAGTTCCATCAGCGCGCGGCTGGCGGTGATGTCCACGCCGGTGAAGGTCGACTTCGAGGTACGGTTCTTGGCGCCGTCCACGCTGATCGAGTCCAGGTAGGCCTTGCCGTCCGCATCCTGCAGGCCGAATGGATTCAGTTTGCCGTTCTTCAGGCCATCCAGCAGGCCCTGGCCGGTGACGTAGCCGTCGTAGTAGTAGTTGTCGCGGTTGGAGACGCCGAACACCAGCCCGGCCTTGTAGTCCCAGCCCGCCAGCGTGCCTTCGTCGCTGATGGCGAGGCGCTGGTTCAGCTGCACGTCCTTGGTGGTGGCCAGGCCCAGATCGGCCACGGCCCAGGTCAGGGTCAGCGGTGCATCGTTCAGGCCCGCCACTGCTGGCACGCCGCCGCTTTTACCCGGATACCATTTGCTGGTCGACGGCAGGGTGACTGCCACGCCGTTGACGGCCAGCGCGTTGGTCGGATTGCGGGTCGCCTTGATGAATTCCTCGCCGCGCGAGTAGTCGACGTTGATCACGTGATCTTCGCTGACCTTGTAGGCGCCACGTGCGTAGAAGGTGACTTGCTGGTTGGCGTACAGCGCGGTGCCGTACTCGTTGTTGTCGATGACGCAGGTGCCTTTTTGGCCGACGATGGAGTACGGCGCCAGGCAGCCGCTGGCCGCGTACGGGTTCTGCGCGTTCTTGTTGGTCGGCGTGGTGAAGTTGGCCGGGGTGGCGTTGCCGCCGGTTCCCAGGGTAGGCGCGCGGCCCAGTGCGGTCAGTTTCTCGTTAGAGCTCAGATACGCGCGGTCCGATGCTGCCAGGCGCGTACGCTGGTGCGCGTCGACAGTGGCGTAGAAGCTCCAGCCGTCGCGTTCCAGATTGCCCTTGCCCCAGGTGGCGGTCAGGCGCTGCTCGTCGCCGCCGCCTTTTTTCTCAGGCTGCACGGCTTGCGCGGTCAGTTGCGTGCCTTCGAACTGGGTCTTGGTGATGAAGTTGACCACGCCGCCGATGGCGTCGGAGCCGTAGATCGAGGAGGCGCCGTCGCGCAGCACTTCAACGCGGGCCACGGCGCTCATTGGAATGGTGTCCAGGTTGGCGTAGCCGTCGGCGATCGCCTCATTGGCCAGGCGGCGGCCGTTCAGCAGCACCAGGGTGCGGTTCACGCCCAGGCCGCGCAGGTTGATGTTGGTACCGGAGCCGGCGTTCGATGGCGCCAGCGAGGCCGATTGCGGCAGTGCCATCATGAAGTCGGCGAGGGTGGTCATGCCTTGCTTGACCAGGTCTTCTGCCTTGACGGTGGTAACAGGCAGCGATGCTTCGTTGGCGACGCGCTTGATGCTCGAGCCGGTCACTTCGACGCGGGTCATGTTGGCATCGTCGCTTTGCGCGTAGGCTTGATTGGTCAGCGTCAGCACGGCCAGGCTAATGGCGGACAGCAGCAGGCGGGGTTGTGCAGAACGGTTCTGGACCGGGTGCTCGGACTTCATGGTGTTGTCTCCTTCGTCTCTTGAATAAAGTTATACGCGGTGCTGAAAAGCGCCTGCGTGAGTGGAGCACCTCGCGTACTCCGTGCCGCTAAGACGAGGGCCGCTGCGCTGCCTGCGCAGCCGGGCCGAGGTCGAGTCGGTCGATAACTTGATTACTTTATTTTCGCGGCCGGCTTCAAGGCCGGTCCTGCGTTGCTACTGATGCTGCGTATATGCTGCTTGTATGCTGCTTATATATTGCTTATCCGCGCGAGAAAGTGCGGGTCACACGTTCCAGGTGGGCGCGCATGGCTTTGCGCGCCGCTGCCGGATCGTGGGCGGCAATCGCCTCCAGGATGCGGCGGTGATCTTTCAGCGTTTCCTGACGCAGTTCCTCGGTCTGGAAGTGTTCTTTGAGCTTGTGCCACAGGCGGCCGCGCTGGTCCCACAGGTAGTTCAACGACCCGACCAGCGCACTGTTACCAGTGGCGCGCGCAATGGCGAGGTGGAAGTTGCGGTCGGCCTGCTCGTTGCTTGAATAGTTGGCGTGGTTTTGCTCCATCTCCACCACCGCTTGCAGGATGGCGTCGACGGCGCTGTCGGTGGCGACGCGGGCGGCAATGGCGGCGATCTCGGATTCGATCAAGCGGCGCGCGGACAGCACTTCAAAAGGACCGGGACCGGCTTCCGGCAGGTCGGCTTGCGCCGGTTCCGGCAGTTCGCTGACGTAGACGCCGGAACCGCCGCGCACTTCGATCACGCCGCCGAGTTCCAGCGCGATCAGCGCTTCACGCAGCGAGGCGCGGCTGACACTGAGCTTGGTCGCCAGGTCGCGCTCGGACGGCAGGCGTTCGCCGGCGCCGATGTTTTCGTTGCGGATCAGTTCCTGGATGCGGTCGGCCACGACGCGGTACAGGCGCGGTTCGTGGGCGTTGCTGTCGGCAGGAAGTGCGGTCTTTTTCAACATTGCTGTCTCGTGTGTTTTATGTGGCTTATTGAATTGCCATCTGGTCAGGCCATTCTAAGGTGGTCAGACCAAATACGCAATGTGGACTAGCCAAATTAATTTTTAAATGGCATACTGAATTCATCGAGCAGCCGTCTGCGCCCCATGTGTACAAGGTCTCTTCCCTAGCAAACATGCGGTTTTCAGACTGTGGCGCGCTGGCCACAACACCGAGATGGCCGGCCAATAACAGAAGTGGTCAGACCACTTTTCGAGACCAAAAAACAACGTAGGAAAGCCAGATGACCACTCCGTCCAGCGCCAACAGCCCGCGCTACATCCTCATGCACGATAACGATAATGTGGCGATTGTCGTCAACGATGGCGGCCTGCCGGCCGGCGCCGTGTTCCCCAACGGCTTGACGCTGCTGGAAGCGGTCCCGCAAGGCCACAAGGTGGCGCTGCGCGACCTGGCCAAGGGCGATAAGGTCATCCGCTACAACGTCACCATCGGCTTTGCGTCCAAGGACCTGCCGGCCGGCAGCTGGCTGGCCGAGCACAATGTCGAGATGCCGGCCGCGCGCGAGCTGGATGGCCTGCCGATTGCCACCGTCAAGCCGCCGCCGATGGAGCCGCTGGAAGGCTACACCTTCCAGGGCTTCCGCAATCCGGATGGCAGCGTCGGCACGCGCAACATCCTGGCCATTACCACCACCGTGCAGTGCGTGTCCGGCGTGGTGGACTTTGCGGTCCAGCGCATCAAGAATGAACTGCTGCCGAAGTACCCCAACGTCGACGACGTGGTGGGACTGGAGCACACTTACGGCTGCGGCGTGGCGATCGATGCGCCGGGCGCGAATATCCCGATCCGCACCATTCGCAATATCGCGTTGAACCCTAACTTCGGCGGACAGGCAATGGTGGTCAGCCTCGGTTGCGAGAAGCTGCAGCCGACGCGCCTGTTCCCGAAAGGCTCGATCCCGATCCAGAACGCCGGCGGCGCCGATCCGGGCCTCGTATGCCTGCAGGACGCGCAGCACGTCGGCTTCATGTCGATGATCGAATCGATCATGAAGCAGGCCGAAACCAATCTGGCGGAACTGAACAAGCGCCAGCGCGAAACCGTGCCGGCCTCGGAGCTGGTGGTGGGCGTGCAGTGCGGCGGCAGCGATGCCTTCTCCGGCGTCACCGCCAATCCGGCGGTCGGCTTTGCCACCGACCTGCTGGTGCGCGCCGGTGCCACCGTCATGTTCTCGGAAGTGACCGAAGTCCGCGACGGCATCGACCAACTGACTTCGCGCGCCACCACGCCGGAAGTGGCCGAGGCCATGATCCGCGAGATGGCGTGGTACGACGAATACCTCAAGCGCGGCGGCGTAGACCGCAGCGCCAACACCACGCCGGGCAACAAGAAGGGCGGCCTGTCCAACATCGTCGAAAAGGCGATGGGGTCGATCGTGAAGTCGGGCAGTGCGCCGATTTCGGGCGTGCTGTCGCCGGGCGACAAGCTGACGCAGAAAGGCCTGATCTACGCCGCCACCCCAGCCAGCGATTTCATTTGCGGCACGCTGCAAGTGGCGGCCGGCATGAACCTGCACATCTTCACCACGGGTCGCGGCACGCCGTACGGCCTGGCCGAAGTGCCGGTGATTAAAGTCGCCACGCGCAACGATCTTGCCAATCGCTGGCACGACCTGATGGACATCAACGCCGGCCGCATCGCCAGCGGCGAAGCCACGATTGCGGAAGTGGGCTGGGAGATGTTCCAGCTGCTGCTCGACGTGGCCAGCGGCCGCGAGACCTATGCCGAAAAATGGAAACTGCATAACGCACTGGTGCTGTTCAACCCGGCCCCAGTGACCTGATAATCAAGCGAGACACGAACATGGCAAAACCATTCAAACGATTGCTGCTGACCGGCGCCGCCGGCGGCCTGGGTAAGATCCTGCGCGACCGCATCAAGCCTTGGGCCGATGTGGTGGTGCTGTCCGATATCGCCGACATGGGCGAGGCGCGCGAAGGCGAAGAGATCGTGCAGTGCGACCTGGCTGACAAAGCGGCCGTGATGAAGATGATGGAAGGTGTGGACGCGGTGCTGCACTTCGGCGGTATCTCGACCGAGAACACCTTCGAGAACATCATGCAGGCGAATATTCTGGGCACGGCCAATCTGTACGAGGCCGCGCACAAAAAGGGCGTAAAGCGCATCATCTTCGCCAGCTCGAACCACACCGTGGGTTTCTACCGCAACACTGACTACATCGATGCGACTGCGCCAACCCGTCCGGATTCGTTCTACGGCGTGAGCAAATGCTTCGGCGAACAGCTGGCCAGCTACTACTGGGACCGCACTGGTTTGGAAACCGTGTGCCTGCGCATCGGCTCCTCGTTCCCGGAACCGGTGGACCGCCGCATGATGGTCACGTGGCTGAGCTACGACGATCTGGAAGAAGCGCTGCGCCGCTCCTTGTTCGCGACGCGGGTCGGCTTCACCATCCTGTTCGGCATGTCGAACAACGACGTGGCGTGGTGGGACAACAGCAAAGCGTCGCACATCGGCTACAAGCCGAAAGACAGCTCATCGCAATTTGACGCCAAGTTCCCCGACAGCGGCGACTACCCGGACCGCAACGCCTCCGTCACCTACCACGGCGGCGGCTTCGCGCTGGCCGAGGTGCGCTACAAGGACTAAATTTTTGCCATCAACTCGTCTATCCAAGCCATGAAGGCGCGCAGTTTGGCGCTGATGTGGCGGTTTTGTGGATAGGCGAGGTACATGGGCATAGGGTCTATCGTCCAGTCCTCCAGCAGCGGCGTGAGTTCCCCGCGCGCCGCATGCGGCTGCGCCATGTAATGCGGCAGCCAGAGTACCCCCATCCCGGCCAGCCCTGCCGCCAGATAGGCGTTGCCATCGTCGGCGGCGACGATGTAGCGGGCGCTGACCGCTACCGATTCCTCTCCACCACGGCGCATCTTTGCGGCACGCACATTGCCGCTGCTGGAGAGCAGAAAGCCGACTATCTGCTTTATCTCCGCCGGATGCGAAGGTGTTCCTTCGCGACGCAGGTAGTCCGGTGCCGCAAAGAGACCCAGCTTCAAATCGCCAATGCGCTTTGCCACCAGCGATGGCACGGTAATCTCGCCGCCACGCACCACGCAGTCCACGTTCTCGCCGATGACATCGATATTGCGGTCGCTGACGCCCATGTCGATCTGTATGTCGGGATAGCGCCGGTGGAAGTCCGGCAGCGCGGGCATGAGGATGAGGCGCGCGAATGGACTTGGCACATCGATGCGCAATCGCCCGCGTGGCGCTGCCAGTTCGTCCGTCAGATCGTTATCGGCATCTTCGAGATCGCCCAGCACGCGTACCACGCGGTCGTAATACGCCGCGCCCTCGGGCGTTACCCTGACCTGCCGCGTGGTGCGGTGAAGGAGCTTGACCTGTAGCCGCGCTTCCAACTGCTGCACTAGCTGCGATACGGTGGTCTTGCTCATGTGGAGCGTTTGCGCAGCCTTGGTGAAGCTGCCTGCTTCCACCACGCGCACGAAGGCCAGCAGGGTGTCGAATCGGTCCATAGGATGATTGTTTGGGATCGCCAAACAGTCATTGTACGACTTGCGTGTTTATCGCGCTGCAGCCAGTGGCTAAAGTCTCGTCATCACTTAACGAGGAGTTCATCATGACTGCACGCGACGTTGTTTTTCCACCTGGCCGCCAGGATCTTTATGAGCGTTACAAGTATTCGCCGGCTATCCGATCCAACGGCTTTTTATTCGTGTCCGGGCAGGTCGGCAGCCTGCCTGACGGATCGCCCGAGCCGGAGCTGGAGCAGCAGGTGCGCCTGGCTTTCCGCAACCTGAACGAAATTCTGGCGGCGGCCGGCAGCAGCTTTGAAGAGGTGGTTGATGTCACCGTCTTTATGGTCGACCCGCACAGCCGCTTCGAGCGTATCTGGGCCGTGGTGCCCGAGTTCTGGGGCAGCGCGCCGTATCCGAATATCACTGCTGTCGGCGTCACCTGGCTGGCGGGTTTCGATTTCGAGATCAAGGTTATTGCCAAGGCCGGAGGCCAAGGATAACCGCGTTATATACCGCGTGGACCAGCATCGGTGCCAGCAGGGTTTTGCTGCGCTCATAGGTCCATGCGGCGCACAGGCCCAGGACGAATACCGGCAGCATCGACAGCGGTGGATGGACTACCGCGAAGATGGCTGCGCTCATTGCCATCGCCGGCAGGGCGTTCATCGAGCGGCGCAGGCCGCCGTAGATCAGGCCTCGGAATATGAATTCTTCGCACAGCGGCGCGGCGATCACGGCCAGCGCCAGGATCCAGATGCGCGAGCCCTTGGCTGTCGCTGCGGCTTGGGCGATTTCCTGCCACGCTGCGGTGTGTCGGATGATGCTCATGTAGGCTATGCCGACCAGGCAGGCTACAGCCGCTGCGACGGCGGCGCTGCGCAGTGACACGCCCCAGTCCATGCCGCGCACGATGGCTGGCACGCCAGCTGCCTTGCTGCGCCAGTACACCAGCCGCATCAAGCCATAGACCGTCAGCCCCGCCACGGCAAAGGCGATGGCGATGGCTTGCATGTTTACTTTGTCGAAGAGCAGCAGCGTGATGCCTTGCACGATAAAGAAGGCGGTGGCGGCGATCAAGCCGTCGGCGGTGGAGACGCGCGCCGGCGGCGCGGCGGCAGGATCCAGCAGGTAGGGCAGGGAATCGCGCGCTTTCTGCCATAAGGCCAGCGCCATCGATGCGGTCAGTACCAGCACCACCAGTTTTTGCGACCACACGTTGCTGTAGATGGACCAGGTGTAGAAGCTGGCCAGCAGCATGTAGAGGTAGACATAGGTGGGGCGCACGCGGGTGCGCACGTCCACCGCCTGCGGGTCGCAGGCGAATACGCCCAGCGAGACGGCGATCATGGAGTAGATCGGAATGCCGGCGGCCACGGTCAGCACCAGCACCAGCATGCTCCATTCGAAGTGGGTGCTGTACCAGGCGGTGAGGCCCAGCACCACGGCCGGATAGATCATGGTCAGCACTCCCCACAGCTGCGCCTTTTCCTTCAACACGCTTTCGATCGGGCGCGGCACGGTGTACAGCAGCCATAGGACATGGCCTTCGTTGTTCAGTGTCTGGAAGGCCGACAGCATCAGCACGTAGACGCCAAGGCCGAAGGCGATGGCGGCGGCCAGTGTGTGATGTTGGCCCAGCTCCGAAAGGCTATTCAGCTTGCCGTTGAAGACGATCTGGCTGCCGACCACGATGATCGGCAGCAGCAAGGTCTGGAACAGGAAGTTGCGGTCGCGGCTCAGCAGCCGAAGTTCGCGGCGCTTGATGGGCGACAGCCATGCGCGCAGGCCGGGCGTCGTCGCTGCTGCCGGTGCTGCGCGGCGCACGCTTTCACGCGAACCGGAATTCACCACGCCGTGACGCAACTGGTGTCGCAGCAGCGTCATGCCGGCCCACATCAGCAGCGCGATTTCCGCCAGCAGCAGCGCGGCGTGCGCGATAAATTGCGGCAGGTCCTGCGCTTGTATCGCTTGCACCACCAAGCCCGGTGGCGTCCAACTGGCCCATGATGGAAAGGCGCGCGCCCAGTCCATCGCGAAACCGGCGGCCTGCGGCATGCCGAGCGCCATGACGAAGTAGATCAGCGGCAGGTTGAGTAGCCCGGTCACCGCCTGCAGGTTGCGCAGCTGTGAAGCGGGGAGCCACATGCGCAGGCCGGTGTCGGCCAGCGTTTGCAGCAGCGCCGCCAGCGGCAGCAGCACGGCGGCGGCAAGCACTGCCACCGGTAGAGCGGTCCATGTGTGGCCTGAGTACCACGCCATCACACCGAGAGGCGGCGCCAATGCCAGCCATCCGCTGCTGTTGCTGGCGCTGCGCTCCAGCACACGCCCCCATAGCAGCGTGCTGCGTTCGACTGGCATGGTCACCAGCCATTCGAGATCCCAGTCCGGCTGCGCCATCTCCTTGCTCCCGAGCGGCATCAGCACCGCCAGGAACAGCAGGATGGAGACTTCCATCGTCAAGCCGTGCATCAGCGGCGCGGCGAATGGCGCGGCTGACAATTCTCCTATTGCCACTTCCATCCTGATTTGTTGGGCCCCATGCTTGTCGACGTAGCGGCAGGTGCTGGCAGGGGCGAGGTGGCACTGCATGTTCATCATCACGTTGTTCGACATGGCAGTGAACGAGAAGGTCATCAGCAATCCCATCACCAGCGTGAGGATCCACAGGTTGCTGCGTTTGCCCGGTGTGGCATCGCGCGGCTTTTTGCGGAAGGAGCGGAACAGGTTATTGGCCAGCATATTGCGCTGGCGAGCCAGCCGCATGCGCGTCATCAGCCAGATGGTGCTTGCCGGGCTCATTGCTCGGTCTCTTCTGCGGCTTCGTCGGTGATCTTCAGGAACACGTCTTCCAGCGAACCGCTGGCCGAGGCTTCGGCGCGGATTTCATCGAGTGTGCCGGTGGCCACCAATTCGCCGCGATGGATGATGCCGACGCGGTCGCACAGCTTCTCCGCCATGTCCAACAGGTGGGTGGAGACAAAGATGGTGACGCCGCGCGCCGCCGCCGCCAGCAGGCGCTCCTGCACGTCGCGCGAAGCGCGTGGATCGAGGCCATTGATTGGTTCGTCGAGGATCAGCACTTTCGGATCGTGGATCAGCGCGCAGGCCAGTCCGAGGCGTTTCTTCATGCCGAGCGAGTAGTTGACAGCGTAGTCTTCGCCCGCTTCCTGCAGGCCGAATTCCGCCAGCAGGCGCGCGCTGCGTCCGGCCGCCTCGATACGGGAGAAGCCGTGCATCTCGCCGACGAATTGCAGGATTTCGCGGCCGCGCAGGTAGTCGTAGAAGATTGGTGTGTCGGGCAGGTAGCCAACGCGGCGTTTTACTTCGGCCGCTTCGGCGTGGCAATCGAGGCCGTCGATCAGGACATGGCCGCCGCTCGGCACTAGGATCCCCATCATCATGCGGATGGTGGTGGTCTTGCCGGCGCCGTTCGGGCCGAGGAAGCCGAACACTTCGCCGCGCCGAACGGTCAGCGACAGCGGCTTGACGGCGTTGAAGCTGCCGTAGACTTTGGACAGGCTTTGGAATTCGATCATGAAAGCACCGGCAATGTTATGAATTTACTATGCATCATAACACCGCCGGCGCGGCGGTTACTGCTTTGCTTACTGCTTTGGATAGAGGCTCATGCCGAAGCGTTCTGCTCGCGGCATCCAGCTGCCGGTGATGTCGGCCGAGGCCAGCACGCGCTCGGCGCGGCCGATCAGCAGGGCGCGCGGCACCAGGCCGATGTAGCGCGAGTCTTCGCTGTTGTCGCGGTTATCACCCAACATCATGTACTGGCCGGGCGGCACCACGAGCGCGTCGAAATTGCGGCGTGCGTTGATCTGCGGGATGAACTGGATGGCGTGGCTGCGATCACCGAGCGATTCGTCCACGCGCACGGCGGCCAGCTCACCGATGCCTTTGATATTTTCGGTGGCGTGGCTGGCGGTGCTGTAGCCGGCCGGCTGGCCGTTGATGATGAGCTGTTCGTTGCGCATTTCAACGCGGTCGCCGGGCAGGGCGATCACGCGCTTGATCAGGCGCGTGCCGTTCACTGGCGAGGAGAAGGTGACGATGTCGCCGCGCTGCGGTTCGCCGGTCGGGCTGATGACAATGTCGGTCAGCGGCACTTTGACGTTGTATGCCAGGCGGTTGACGAACACCACGTCGCCTTCGAGCAGGTTGGGATGCATCGAGGCGGAGGGGATCGGATTCCAGTCGGCGACTGCGGTGCGGAAGATCCCGAACAGCATCAGGAACAGCAGGAAGCCTTTATTGGCGCGTACCCAGTTTTTCATGTTATCTCCCTAGTGAGTGTGGCGCGTATGGCCGACACTCATCTTGTGAGTATTTTCTTAATCAAACCTTAGTGCGCGCTCTTTTGCACCAGCGCGCTGCCGACGCCGTGGCGATGGCCTTCGCTGACTGCGGTCACGGTGCCGTCGGGATTGAATACCAGCGCATTGGCGGCGCCGATTTCTTCCGGCTTCTTGCTCCAGTGCTGACCGGTTTTTTCCAGCGCCTGCGCTTGTGTGCTGCCGATGAAACCTGGCTCCACATCGGTCTCCATGCCATTGCGTTCGGACAGGCGCGGCGCGTTCACCGCATCCGGCATCGACATGCCGAGGTCCACGTAGTTGAAGATGGTTTGCAGCACGGTGGTGATGATGGTCGCGCCGCCAGGGCTGCCGATCGAGAACGCCGGCTTGCCGTTCTTGAAGGCGATAGTCGGCGACATGCTGCTGCGCGGACGCTTGCCCGCTTCCGGCACGTTGGGCGCAGGGCCGCTGAAATCGAAGTCGGTCATCTCGTTATTCAGCAGGAAGCCATAGCCCGGCACCACGATACCGCTGCCGCCCCATGACTCGATGGTGTAGGTGTAGGACACGATGTTGCCGTCCTTGTCGGACACGGTGAGGTGAGTGGTGTGCGCGCCTTCCGCAATCAGCTTGTTGGCGTTGGGGCGCAGCGGCACGCTCACGTCGTTCTGGAATGGATACGGATCGCCGGCCGGCGCATGCGCGCTGGCCTGTTCGGGATTGATCAGTTCACGGCGGCGCGCGGCGTAGTCCTTGTTTAGCAGGCCGGCCACCGGCGCGTCGACAAATTCAGGATCGGCCAGATAGGCGTTGCGGTCGGCGAAGGCGAGGCGGCTGGCTTCAAGATACAGGTGTTCCGCTTTCGCGCGCGGCAGCGACTTGAGGTCATAGCCTTCCAGGATGTTGAGTGCTTCGGCGACCGCCACGCCGCCGCTGCTTGGCAACGGCATGCCGTACAAATCGTAGCCGCGATAAGTGCTGTGCACCGGCTGGCGCAGGCGCGCTTCGTAGTTGGCCAGGTCGGCCAGCGTCATGCTGCCGCTGTTGGCGTTGACGGCATCGACCATCGCGCGCGCCATCGGCCCGCTGTAGAAGGCTTTCGCGCCGCCGGCTGCCAGCGCGCGGTAGGCCTTGGCGAGATCGGGATTGCGCAGCGTGCTCCCGGCCGGTATGGCTTTGCCGTTGCGCAGATACAGCGCGGCGGTGGCGGGGAACTGCGCGAACTTGGCTTCGTTCTCCTGCACCAGATGATTGAAGTTGTCGTTGACCTTGAAGCCCTTGCTGGCCACGTCGATGGCCGGCGCCAGCACCTGCTTGAATGACATGGAGCCGTAGCGGTCCAGCGCTTCATGCCAGCCGCGCACCGTGCCCGGCACGCCGACCGAGCGGCCGCTGGCGACCACGGTGTCGAAATCCATCTCCTTGCCGTCCTTCAGGAACACGCTCGGCGTGAAGCTGGCCGGCGCGGTTTCGCGGTGGTCGATGGTGACCACGCGCTTGTCCTTGGCCAGGTAGATCACCATGAAGCCGCCGCCGCCGATGCCGCAGCTGAACGGATCGGTCACGCCCAGCGTCGCCGCCGCCGCGACGGCCGCATCGACCGCGTTGCCGCCCTTGTTGAGGATGGCGATGGCCGCTTGCGAGGCCGGTTCGCTGATGGTGGCGACGGCGCCGCCGGTGCCGGTGGCCACCGGTGTCTTGGCGGCGGCCGGCAGGGCCAGTGTGAGAACGATGGAGGAAATCAGAACGGTGCGGGCGGGACGGACGAGAATGCTCATGTGGGCAAGGTTCAAGGTGAGTTAATGTTGCTCACCTTTAAGCTTACCTGATAATCCGGCGCCGAATCGTTTTTCCCCGGCACTTGCTGAGGCGTGAAGCCGGTCAGCGCGAAGTTGAGGCCGTCACGTGTGGCATTCGGCGAACCGTTGGGCATGTTGTCGGACAGGACGAAGTTGCTGGCGCTGCCATCCGGCTGCTGCACAGTGAAGCTGAAGCTGATGTAGCCAGCCCAGACGCACACGGCGCCGGTGCGGCAGCGGCTGTCGTTGACGCGCTCGAGCCGCACCACCGGCGCGGCGCTGGCCATGCTGGCGCTGCGTCCCGCTGCAATAGCCGGCGTGATGACGACGCTGCCGCCCTGGCGCAGCACATAAGTCTGACTGAACGGCGCCGGCGTGGCGCTGCGGCTGGCGTTGTTGCCGCCGCTATTGCCGCTGTTGCCGCCGGTGCTGCCGCACGCATGCAGCGCGGCCATGACGGCCGCCAGCATGGGCAGCACGATGAACTGCCGCAAGATGGTTGTTTTCATGAGGGGTCTCCTGCATCCTTTGTTGGCAAGCTTAACAAAAAGACCACGAGCGCGGCGCACGAACGCACGCGTGGGGCAGCGCCATGTCAAAGGATGGGCGAAAAAAAATGCCGCGCGGCGCGAGCCGGCGGCATTCCGGGGAGAGCGGGGAGGCTTACACGTAAGCGGCCAGCGCGCCCTTCATTTTCTTCAGTGCAGCCACTTCGATCTGGCGGATGCGCTCGGCCGATACGCCGAACTCTTCAGCCAGCGTGTGCAGCGTGGCGCCCGAGCCGTCGTCGTTGGCCAGCCAGCGCGCTTCGATGATGCGGCGCGAGCGGGCGTCCAGCTTGCCCAGCGCTTCTTCCAGGCCTTCCGATTGCAGACGGGTCACCTGTTCGGCTTCCAGCACGCGGGTCGGCTCGGTGGCGTCGGACGACAGGTAAGCGATCGGCGCGAACTTGTCGTCTTCATCGTCGGTTGGCGATTCCAGCGCGATGTCGCGACCGCTCAGGCGGGTTTCCATCTCGATCACTTCCTCGCGCTTGACGTCCAGCGTCTTGGCCAGCTGGTCGATCTGGGCCGGCGTCATGGCGTCCAGGCCGGTTTTGTGGCTGCGCAGGTTGAAGAACAGCTTGCGCTGGGCCTTGGTGGTGGCCACTTTGACCAGGCGCCAGTTCTTCAGGATGTATTCGTGCATCTCGGCCTTGATCCAGTGCATGGCGTAGGACACCAGGCGCACGCCCTGATCCGGGTCGAAACGCTTGACTGCCTTCATCAGGCCGATATTGCCTTCCTGGATCAGGTCGCCGTGCGGCAGGCCGTAGCCGAGGTAGCCGCGCGCGATCGATACCACCAGACGCAGGTGGGACATCACCAGCTGCTGGGCGGCGCCCAGGTCGGCTTGTTCCTTGAGGCGCTTGGCCAGCGAGATTTCTTCGTCGTGCGTCAGCATCGGCAGGCGATTGACGGCCGAGATGTAGGCGTCCAGGTTGCCCAGGTTGCCACTGAACCCGAGTCCCAGAGCATGGTTGTTTGCAGGTACCACGGACATCGTCGTCATTTTCGTTTCCTTCGCTTGAGATTGCTGTGGAGCACTTTGGTGCTCTTTCGAACATATATTAGCACTCTCTGTCGTTGAGTGCCAATCGTCCAAAATTTATGGCCTTCATAGCAAAAATACTATGGAGATTTCTGATGCATTTAGAATGCGCGTTGGATCTTAGGGCAGGCTTAACCATGTTAAGCCGGTGGGAGGCGCCATTCCGTGCGCGGACGTACGGAATGGGCGAGTGGTTTAGTTCAGGCGCGCGGTGTGGCGCTTGACCGACAGGCGGGCGCCGATCAGGCCAAGGCCGGCCGACAGGGCCAGCAGGGCGGCCACGGCCAGCGGTGGCAGCGGGGCCAGCTGGAATTCCGAAGCGTACAACTTTGCAAATTCGGCAATGGCGGTGTTGAGTGGGCGCAGGGTCAGCGTCACCGCGCCCAGGGCCACGCCGCCGGCGCACACGCCAAGCAGGGCGCCGGTGTAGTAGAACGGTCGGTGGATGAAGCTGTCGGTGGCGCCAATCAGCTTGGACACCAGGATTTCCTCGCGCTGGGTCAGCACTTGCAGGCGGATGGTGTTGAAAATCACTGCCACCACCACCGTGCCCAAGGTCGCCGCCAGCAGCAGCAGGGCCAGGCGCAGGATGTTGAGCAGGGCGGCCAGGCGCTTGACCCAGGCCGAGTCGACCTGCACGGTATCGACGCCCGGCAACTGGCGGATCTGCTCGGCCAGCGCGTCGACGTCGCCGCCGGCCTGGGCGTTGCGGAACGCGTCCAGCTTCAGCACGTAGCTGTCCGGCAGCGGGTTGTCGCCCAGCGTGGCCAGCACGTCGGCCAGGCCGTTCTTGTCTTTCAGGTTGTCCAGCGCTTTTTCGCGCGGGGTGAAGATGATCTTGGCTTGCTTGTCTTTTACCGTCTGACGCAGCGACACGGCCAGTCCTTCGGCTTGCTCGCGCGGCGTGTCCAGCTTCAGGAACACGCTGATTTCCGGATCGACCGACAGCGATTCCGACATCGGGCGCACGTTGTCGAGCAGGGTCACGCCCATGAAGGGCAGGGCCAGCGCGATCGCCACCACGAGAATATTGAACAGGAAACCGCCCGGCGAGCGGCGCAGATGCACCAGCGCGGCGGCCAGCGCGTAGCGGTGTTGGCGGAACCAGTGCGTCATGCCGCCACCTCCAGTTGGCCTTGCTTGAGTTGGATGACGCGCGCGGCCGCATCCAGCATCACTTCATCGTGGCTGGAAATCAAACAGGTCACGCCGACGGAGTTGAAGGCTTTCAGCGCATCGAGCACCTTGTTGGCGCTGGCGCGGTCGAGGTTGGCGGTCGGCTCGTCGGCCAGGATCACTTGCGGACGGTTGACGATGGCGCGCGCGATCGACACGCGCTGCTGCTCGCCGCCGGACAGGGCCAATGGCTGGGCGTTGGCGCGGTCGCCGAGGCCGACCTTGTCGAGCGCGGCGCGGGCGCGCTGCTCGGCCTGGCCGTGCGAGGCGCCGGTCACCAGCAGCGGCAGCATGACGTTAGCCAGCACGCTGCGGTCGGTCAGCAGGCGCTGCTGCTGGAAAATTAAACCTAAGTTGCGCCGCAGGAAGGGCACGGCCACCGGCTTGATGCGGCTGATGTCCTGGCCGTTGACGATCACCTGGCCGGAGCTCGGGCGCTCCATCGCGGCAATCATTTTCATCAGGGTGGATTTGCCGGCGCCGGAAGGGCCGGCCAGGAACACCAGTTCGCCTTTATTGACCGTGAATGAAACGTCGCGCAGCGCCGTCACATCGGATGAATATTGTTTAGAGACGTTCCGGAATTCGATCATAGAGGTCTGGTGAGGTTGATTATCCAAGCAGTGCTTCTACAAATTCGGCAGCCACGAACGGCTGCAAGTCTTCAATCTTTTCGCCCACGCCGATGAAGTACACCGGCACCGGGCGCGCGCGCGCGATCGCCGCCAGCACGCCGCCCTTGGCGGTACCGTCCAGCTTGGTGATCACCAGGCCGGTCAGCTTGAGGGCGTCGTCAAAGGCTTTCACCTGCGCCAGCGCATTTTGCCCGGTATTGCCGTCGATCACCAGCAGAGTTTCGTGCGGTGCGCCGTCCATGCCCTTGCCGATCACGCGCTGGACCTTTTTCAGTTCTTCCATCAGGTGCAGCTGGGTTGGCAGGCGGCCGGCGGTGTCGACCATGACCACGTCCACGCCCTTGGCTTTGCCGGACTGCACGGCGTCGAACGAGACGGCGGCCGGGTCGCCCGAGGCTTGCGAGATCACGGTGATGTTGTTGCGCTGGCCCCAGACCATCAGCTGCTCGCGGGCGGCGGCGCGGAAGGTGTCGCCGGCGGCCAGCAGCACCGACTGGCCGTGGGTCTGCATGTGCTTGGCCAGCTTGCCGATGGTGGTGGTCTTGCCGGCGCCGTTGACGCCGGAAATCATCATCACGGTCGGTGTGTGACGGCCCAGTTCGAACGGGCGTTCCAGCGGCTGCAGCAATTCCAGCAGCAGCTGTTTCAATGCGGTTTTAACGGCGGCGGCGTCGAGCAGCTTGTCTTCCTTGACCTTGCGCTTGAGGGCGTCGAGCAGGTAGGTGGTGGCGTCGACGCCGGCGTCGGCCATCAGCAGCGCCGCTTCCAGTTCATCGTACAGGTCGTCGTCGATCTTGGCGCCGACGAACAGGATGGACAGGTTGTTGGAGGTTTTGGACAGGCCGGCCTTCAGGCGCGACATCCACGATTGCTTCTGCGCCGGTTCTTCAATCGGCAGCAGGTCGGGCAGGTCGGGAGCGGCGGCAGGGGCTATGGGAGTGGGGGCGACGACAGGCGCCGCAGGCGCTTCGGGAGCGACAGGTTTTTTCTTGAAAAAGCTGAACATGGATATGAATTTGGGGTGCTGGCCAGCACGAAGTGTGACTATTTTACCAGAGCGCTGCGGCGGCCAGCTCGCCGCCGGCGATTAACCAGCGGACAGCGGGGCGTTGCGCGTGCGCCATTCGGCAATCGCGCCGGCCAGTTCGGCCAGCTCGAACACCCGCACAAACGCCTGCCGGCGCCGCTTGAGCGCGGCATTGCTGCCACCGGCCCACAGCTCGGCGCTGCCGCCCAGTCGGTTGCGCAGCTCGGCCAGCCCGTCCAGCGCCTGGCGCGGATTCATGGCCACCGAGAACGACAGCGCAATCACATCGACCTTCTGCGCGCGCGCCGCCTCGACGATATCGAGCAGCGGCGTCTGCACGCCCAGCGAAATGCACTGCGCGCCTTCGGCCACACACATGGCCTCGGCCATCAGCAGGCCCAGCCCGTGCCGCTCCTGCGGCAGCGTGGTCAGCAAAATGCGCGGCGTGCCGATATTGCTGGCGTTGGCCTGCGGCATGGCAAAAATCGCGCTGCGCATCACCACCGTCAGCGACTCGGTATATAAGTGTTCTTCAAACGTGGCCAGCTGGCCGCTGGCCCAGGCTTCGCCGATCAGGGTGGTCAGCGGCGCCACCAGCTCGATCACGAAACTCTTCAGGCCCATCATCAGCAGCGCCTGCGACAGCTTGCGGCGCAGCGCTTCCATTTGATGGCTCTTGCACAAGTCGAGGTAGCTTTGCAGCTCGGGCGCCGCCGGCTGGCCCGGCTTTTTGCCGCTGGCCTTGCCGGTCAGGGCTTGCAGTTCGTCGGTGCTGAACTGGATCACCTTGCCGGGACGGAAGCCGAGGTCGATCAGGCGCTTCACCAGCCGCAGCTTCTGGACTTGTTCAATTGGGTAGACCCGCTCGCCGTGGGGATCGCGCAGCGGCTGGGGAAAATCGTAACGGCGTTCCCACACGCGCAAGGTTTCCTTTGCCACGCCGGTGTCGCGTTCGACGTCGCTGATGGTGCTAGGAACTGGTTGTGAGGGGACGGTATTTGTCATTAGGTAGTTTGCGCCTGCGGGTTTGGGCAGTCAGCGCAACGCATTTTACATTCGTTTTTCCCCTGAAAACACGGGGTGTTGAAGACGTGTTGCAGCGTTCAACGCGGCATAAACTGCTTGTCCACGACACACAGTTGACTTCCAGAACGATTCACCTGAATCGGCTTATTCACCCATATTTGTTCAGGACAAAATATTTTGGCCGGCGTAAAAATAAATGTGACCACTTGTTGTAGCCAGCGGACGCGAAATTCTGCTTCAACCAGTTGAATGAATGGAATTCACGCACCAAACGGGTGCAAAAATGCAAGGGACTGCACCGATTTGTCTCCTTCATACAACAGGTAGCAATTTCTTACAAATCGGTAACTCGCTGCAACTTACTGCCGTTTTGGCAAAATTTACTACACAACTAAAGCTGTAATCCTAGGAGCAAAGTTGGTTTTGGGGCTATTTTGCTGGATAAAAGGGCCGAACAAACTCCGGGGTTGTTAGCTTATTACCATTTGGTAGAGAAGAGTGTGGGAGGGGTTCAGTATAAAATAGCGTCAGAAATAGCAATCTGGCTATTTTTACTTGGTCCGAAGAGCAGTGGTATCGCCACCGTGTTCATCGTGCGGAAACCCCGGCCCGTTTCGCTTGCTCGGCAGGAAATATTGCGATGCGGTAAAATGCCGTTGCTTTGGAAAAACGACAAGAATTTCGACTGTTCAGTATGAATGGTTTTACACTTGTTGAAGTTTCTGAGCATCAGTATAGTGCCGCCTCCGGCGCTCCACGAGAGTGCCGCGACATAGCCGGCGTAGTCTTTATCGGCCGCGACATAGTGAACGCATCCCCCAGTGGGATGCACATGGGCAGCTGGGGAGTTTGCCCTCACGCACAAACGGCTCAAGCCGAGAAGCACCGAACACGCCGTACTACTGGCTTATTTTTACAGCAACACAACTGAAGGAAACACGTAATGAAAAAATCCCTTATCGCTATCGCCGTACTGGCAGCTACCAGCTCCGCAGCATTCGCACAATCGAACGTCACCATCTACGGCATCCTGGACGCCGGCATCGTTGCTGAGCGCGGCGGCAAAGACGGCAACGTCTCGCAAGTGAACAGCGGCGCCGCATCGGCATCGCGTATCGGCTTCAAAGGCACCGAAGATCTGGGCGGCGGTCTGAGCGCCATCTTCAAGCTGGAAACCGGCGCGAAGATCGACAAAGGCACCCTGGATGCCGATAACACCATCTTCAACCGTGAAGCCTATGTTGGTCTGTCGTCGAAAACCGCTGGTACCCTGACCCTGGGCCGTCAGTACACCCCGTACTACGAAACCCTGCGCGACGTTGGTGACCCATTCGCAATGGGCATGGCCGGCACCGCTAAAAACCTGTTCCCAGTTGCCAGCTTCATGACCCGCAACTCGAACGCCATCGTCTACAAGACTCCTAACCTGGAAGGCTTCACCGGCGCGGTTTCGTACAGCCTGGGCGAAGTTGCTGGTGACGCATCGGCTACCCGTCAAGTTGGCGCATCGCTGGGCTACAACAACGGTCCTCTGAACGTTGCCGTTGCTTACAACAGCAAAAACAACGACACCCTGACCGTGAAAACCGCAGGCGTAGGCCACAACGGTCTGATCGCTGCTAACTACGACTTCAAAGTCGTTAAAGTGTTCGGCGCGTACTCGAAAGACAAGGGCCTGAACAGCGCTCCTCTGAACAGCATCCCTAACGCCTACACCGGCGTGACCTTCGCCGCTTCGCAAGACAGCAGCGACGCCCTGATCGGCCTGACCGCTCCAGTGTCGACCGCTGGCACCGTGATCGCTTCGTTCATCCGCAAGAACGACAAAGAAGTTGCTAACCGTGATGCTGACCAGTGGGCAATCGGCTACAGCTACGCTCTGTCGAAGCGCACCAGCACCTACGTTGCTTACGCTAAGATCAAAAACAAAAACGGCGCAGGCTACACCGTTGGTAACAACACCGACGCTGGTTCGGGCGACAAAGCCTTCAACCTGGGTCTGAAGCACTCGTTCTAATCTGATTATTCAGGTTTAGAATCCACAACGGCTGCCTGGTGCAGCCGTTGTTCTTTTCTGGAAGCGATTATGTCTCGACGAGCCCTATTTGCCGGCGTCATCCTGCTGGCGTCGTGCGCGGTGTTGGCGGCGCCGAAGAAGCAAGCCAAGCCCGGCGCGCTGCCGCGCTACGGCATGCTGGTGTTTTCCGATTTGTGCATCCATCCGGACAGCGGCGAATTCGGCGGCCAGCGCATCACGCTGCAGCGCTTTGCCGAAGTCGATACGGTGCTGTACGAATATACCGCCGGCGGCTTGAGCTGGCCGGTGGTGGCCAGCGATGTGACCATCGATCCGCGTGGCCAGCAGTTTTATTTCACGGTGCAGCCGCCCGATGAGGACGAGCGCATCATCAGCGGCAAGCTGGCCGACGGCGGCACGACGCTGGTGCTGGAAGGCGGCTATTGCGAGGATCAGTCGGTGCCGATGCGGCTGCCGCTGGTGACGGACTTCAGCCGCAAGGCCGGCACTTGCCGTGCCTGTCCCGCGCCAAAAGTGAAGAAGGAAAAAGAAGAAGAGAAGCCGGTGATCGACACCGGCTCCACGGTTACCGCCAGCCTTTAATCGGCTTAGTTACAGGCTTACTTCGCGGCCTTGGCCGCTGCCGCGTTCTGGCGGATAGTGTCCAGCGTGGCGCCCGGCGTGATCAGGTTGCCGTCGTAGCGCAGCTCGATCAGCGCCGGCAGGTTCTTCTCGCGCGTATGCGCCAGCGCGCGTTCCAGCGCCGGAGCGAATTCCTCGGTCCTGGTCACCACTTCACCGCTGCCGCCGTAGGCCACCGACAGCGCCGCAAAATCAGGATTGTGCAGCGTGGTGCCGGAGACGCGGCCAGGATACTCGCGTTCCTGATGCATGCGGATGGTGCCGAACATGGCGTTGTTGAACACGATGATGACCACGCCGGCCTGATACTGCACCGCCGTCGCCAGCTCCTGGCCGTTCATCATGTACTCGCCATCGCCGGCGAAGGTGATCACGGTGCGGGCCGGATCGATAATCTTGGCGGCCACGCCGGCCGGCACGCTGTAGCCCATCGCGCCGCTGGTCGGCGCCAGCTGCGTGCGCATGCCGCCGTAGCTGTGGAAGCGGTGCGCCCAGGTGGCGTAGTTGCCGGCGCCGTTGGTGATGATGGTGTCGTGCGGCGCGATCTTGTCGATCTGCTGCACCACTTGCCACAGGTCGAGCGGCGCCTTGCCGTCCTTGAAGATGGCTGGCTGCTGCTTCCATGCCGCGTAGTCGGCGCGCGCTTCCGCCACGCTGCCGGCCCACGCCGACGCGTTGACCGGCTGCATCGCCGCCAGCATGGCCGCCACTTGCGGCATGCCGCTGTTAATCATCAATTCCGCCTGATAGACGCTGCCCAGTTCCTCGGCATCCGCATGGATGTGGATCAGGCGCTGCGCCGGCACCGGGGAGGCCAGCAGCGAGTAGCCGCTGGTGGTCATCTCGCCAAGACGTGGGCCGATGGCCAGGATCACATCGGCCTCGCGCACGCGCGCCGCCAGCTTCGGATTGATACCGATGCCGACGTCGCCGATGTAATTTGGGTGTTCATTGTCCAGCAAGTCCTGGAAGCGGAAGGCGCACGATACCGGCAGCTGATTGGCTTCGGCAAAGCGCTGCAGGTCGGCGCAGGCTTGCTCGTTCCAGCCGCCGCCGCCCAGCAGCACCAACGGCTTTTTGGCCGAGGCCAGCATGCTGCGCAGGGTGTCGATCTGCGCCGCCGACGGCGAGGCTTGCACCGGCTGGTAGCAGCGGGTGTCTGCCACGGCGGCCTTGGTGATCAGCATGTCCTCCGGCAGCGCCAGCACCACCGGGCCGGGACGGCCGCTGGTGGCGACCTGGAAGGCGCGCGCGATGTATTCCGGGATGCGGTCGGCACGGTCGATCTGCGTGACCCATTTGGCCATCTGGCCGTACATGCGGCGGTAGTCGACTTCCTGGAAGGCTTCGCGGTCGATAAAGTCGCTGCCGACCTGGCCGATGAACAAGATCATCGGGGTCGAATCCTGATAGGCCGTGTGCACGCCGATCGAGGCATTGGTGGCTCCCGGGCCACGGGTGACGAAGCAGATCCCCGGCTTGCCGGTCATCTTGCCGTAGGCGTCGGCCATGAACGCGGCGCCGCCTTCCTGGCGGTTGATGATGAAGCGGATATCGGAATCATGCAGGGCGTCGAGCACGTCCAGATAGCTTTCGCCGGGTACGCCGAAAGCGGTGTCTACGCCGTGGATCTTCAGGGCATCGACCAAAATCTGGCCGCCGGTGCGGGATGGTTGCGTCATTATTGTGAGCCTCGTGGGTGAATTATCCGAGCATTCTACGGCGGCGGCGGGAGGGCGGCTTTTGGAATGGCGACACCAAATTTCAGATTTGGAGGTCCGGACTGGTACAATAGCGCCTGATGCAAGCCAGACAGCCGCTGGTCAGTGCGTAAGGCCTGACGGGAGGAAGGTCCGGACTCCATAGAGCGGGGTGACGGTTAACGGCCGTCCGTCGAAAGTCCGCAAGGATATAAGGCGAGGAATAGGGCCACAGAGACGAGCGTATTAAGTTACGGTGAAACGCGGTAACCTCCACCTGGTGCAATTCCAAATAGGCACGCGATGATGTTGCTCGCGGAGCGTGCGGGTAGGAAGCTTGAGCGCTGGAGCAATCCAGCGCCTAGAGGAATGGCTGTCATAGCGCAGGTTCGCCTGCGCCGTAACAAAATCCGGCCTATCGGCTTGCTTCAACTAATTATACGAGATGAAAAAATTCATACTCGCGCTGGACCAGGGGACGACCAGTTCGCGCGCCATCCTGTTTGACCATCAAGGACAAATCTGCGGCAGCGCGGCGCAGGAGTTCCCCCAGCATTTCCCGCATCCTGGCTGGGTCGAGCACGACCCGATGGATATCTGGCACAGCCAGCTCAACGTCGCCCGCAAGGTGCTGGCCGATAACCATGTCGATCCGCACAACGTGCTGGCCATCGGCGTCACCAACCAGCGTGAAACCACCGTGGTGTGGGACCGCAAGACCGGCGAGCCGATCGCGCCGGCCATCGTCTGGCAAGACCGCCGCACGGCCGAACTGTGCGACGCGCTGCGCGCCGACGGCAAAGCCAAAAAAATCACCGATGCCTCCGGTCTGGAACTGGACGCGTACTTCTCCGCCACCAAGCTGAAATGGCTGCTCGATAACGTGCCGGGTGCACGCGCGCGCGCCGAGCAGGGTGGTCTGGCGTTCGGCACCGTGGACAGCTGGCTGGTCTACAAACTGACCGGGCAGCACGTCACCGACGTCAGCAACGCGGCGCGCACCATGCTGTTCAACATCCACCTGATGCGCTGGGATTACGACCTGCTGCATCTGTTTGGCATCCCCGAGGCCATGCTGCCGCAGGTGGTGTCGTCGAGCGAGGAGGTGGGTAATACCCATCACAGCTTGTTCGGCGCGGCGATTCCGGTGGCGGGCATCGCGGGCGACCAGCAGGCCGCGACCTTCGGCCAGGCGTGCCACCAGCCGGGCATGGTCAAGAATACTTATGGTACGGGCTGCTTCATGCTGATGCATCTGGGGCGCCATCCGGTGGCCTCGCACAACCGCTTGCTGACTACGGTCGGATGGCGGGTCGACGGCGCGACGGATTATCTGCTGGAGGGTAGCGTCTTCATGGGCGGCGCCACCGTGCAGTGGCTGCGCGATGGCCTTGGTATTATAAAGTCATCGGCCGAAGTGGAAGAACTGGCGGCCAGCGTGCCCGATAGCGACGGCGTATTCATGGTGCCGGCCTTCGTCGGGCTGGGCGCGCCGCATTGGGACTCGTACGCGCGCGGCTCGCTGTTCGGGTTAAGCCGCGGCAGCACCCGCGCCCACATCGCCCGCGCCGCGCTGGAAGCCATCGCCTACCAGAGCGCCGAGCTGATGGCGGCCATGCAAAAAGACGCCTCCATGCCCTTGGTGGAAGTCCGCGCCGACGGCGGCGCCGCCCGCAACGACCTGCTGATGCAATTCCAGGCCGACGTGCTGGGCGTGCCGGTAGTGCGCCCTAAAGTCACCGAAACGACGGCGCTGGGCGCCGCCTATCTGGCTGGCCTGGCGGTCGGCTTCTGGGACAGCCAGGAAGAAATCGCCGCCCAATGGACCTGCGACCGCCGCTTCGAACCTTCGATGAGCGCCGACCGCCGCACCGAACTCCTCGCAAAATGGTCCCGCGCCGTCGAGCGCTCCAAGGCATGGGAATCCTGAATTCGGGGCGTATAATAAGGCTGATGCAGCGCAAAATTTGTATAGACAAGTTGTGTTTGTGAAGTAATTGTTGAAGTTTGTTGTGGCTGTTTTGTGAAGGTTCCTCATTCCTCCTGAGCGCGCTTCTGGTGCGACCTGCTGGCGTTTCCCCTCCTGATTACCCACGTTTTCCATCCTCATACATCCGTTGTCTATTTGATACTGCAATGTTGGCTACTTGCAACTTTATGCTTTTAATTCAATTTTTTTATATAAGCATTTTCAATATCAAACACATGGGTTTAGATGAGGTGACACCTTCACAACCTTTCATAAGTACTTAATTTATTAGGTAATTTTATTTCTAGCTGGCTTCAAGGAATCGCGCTAAGTCCTTAATTTCATTACTAAAATCCCCGTTTCGATTGGCTGAAACCGCTTGACCACTATTCTTGCATCCTCTAAAGTGGGCATCTGTGTGAAAAAGTGTCTTTTTGTGGGAAATTTTGCCTGACTTAGCGGACAGGGAAGATGAAAGCAACAAGCCGGTTTTTTACGCTCCGCTAACCAACTGAGGTAAAAAGGTAATCACGTGTTTCAAGGCGCGTCCGCAATCAATCTCGATGCCAAAGGCAGGATGTCTATCCCTGCCAAGCACCGTGACGCGCTCTCGATCCAGTGCGAAGGCCGCCTCACCCTGACGCGCCACCCCGACGGCTGCGTCATGCTGTTCCCCCGTCCTGTGTGGGAACAACACCGTCAACAGATTTCCTCCTGGCCCATGCAAGCCCGCGCCTGGCAGCGCATTTTCCTCGGTTACGCCACCGACGTGGAAATGGACACCGCCGGCCGCATCCTCATCTCGCCCGAACTCCGCGCCGCCGTCGGCCTGGATAAAGAGGTCATGATGATGGGCATGGGCTCGCACTTCGAGATCTGGGACGCCGCCAAGATGGCGGAAAAAGAGCTGCAGGCTATGGAAGCCGGCACCCCCGATGTACTCGCTAATTTCTCTTTCTAAGGCCCCGTCATATGACCACGACAACGGTGCCTGAATTCCAGCATCGCACGGTGCTGCTAGACGAAGCGGTTGATGCGCTGGCGCTGGATGGCGCGCGCGCCAACGGCGTATTCGTCGACGGCACCTTCGGCCGTGGCGGCCACTCGCGTTTGATCCTTTCCAAGCTGGGCGCCAACGCGCGCCTGATCGCTTTCGACAAAGACCCGCAAGCCATCGCCACCGCCGAACAAATCAAGGACCCGCGCTTCACCATCGTGCACGACAGCTTCGCCACCATGCGCGAAGCCCTGGCTGAACGCGGCATCAACAAAGTCGACGGCATCCTGCTCGACCTCGGCATCTCCTCGCCGCAGGTGGACGACGCCGCGCGCGGCTTCAGCTTCCGTAACGATGGCCCGCTCGACATGCGCATGGACACCACGCGCGGCATGTCGGCGGCGCAGTGGCTTGCCACTGAAACCGTAGAGACACTGGAAAAGGTGATAAAGGAATATGGGGAAGAACGGTTTGCTTTTCAGATTGCAAAGGCGATTGTTGCTCGCAGGGCAGTCGAGCCAATTTCAACCACACGACAGCTTGCCGGCATCGTGGCAGGCGCGGTCAAGACTCGGGAAAAGGGCAAGGATCCGGCAACCCGCACATTTCAGGCTATCCGGATTTTCATCAATAAAGAGCTTGAAGACCTTGAAGTCGGTTTGACCGAGGCTTACGCTTGTCTGGCGCCGGGCGCGATCATGGCCATCATCAGCTTCCACTCGCTGGAAGACCGCATGGTGAAGCGCTTCTTCGCGTCCAAGGCCAATGTCGAGCAGCCGGACCGCCGCCTGCCGATCCGCGCGGTCGACCTGCCACAGCCGGAACTCAAGCTGCTGTCCAAGATGAAGCCTTCCGATAAGGAGGTGGATGAGAATCCGCGCGCCCGTTCGGCGGTGATGCGGGTCGCCCGCCGCCTGCCTATCCCTTCGACGGAGGGCGCATGAGCGGCAAGATCAATCTGGTGCTGACAATTTTGCTGGTTGCTTGCGGCCTGTCGCTGGTGAACGCCCAGTATCAGGCGCGTCACCTGTTTATCGAACTGGAACGCTCGCAATCGCAGGCGCGCCAGCTCGATATCGAATGGGCGCAGCTGCAGCTGGACCAGTCCACGCTGGGCAAGCACGCGCGCATCGAAGACATCGCACGCCGTGATCTGAACATGACGCCGCTGACCGCAGCGCGCACGCAATACCTGACCCCGGAGGCTGCAAAATGAGCCGCGGCAGCAATGTGAACACCTCGCGCGTGGCCGCCTCCAAAGGCGTGGCCTTCTCCAAGAGCCCAGTGCTGGCAGTCCGTCTGCCAACCTGGCGTTCGCGCGTTGTGCTGTTCGTATTGTTTGCCGCATTCGCCGCACTGGCCGGCCGCGCCCTGTGGCTGCAAGGCTTGTCGACCCAGTTCCTGCAAAAGCAGGGTGAGATCCGCTACGCGCGCACGCTGGAACTGCCGGCCACGCGCGGCAAGATCACCGACCGCGATGGCCAGGTGCTGGCATCGTCGGTACCGGTTAAAGCCATCTGGGCGATTCCTGACGACGTGCAGGAAGCCCCGCCGGCCAAGCTGAAACAGCTGGCCAAACTGCTCGATATGAGCGACGCAGAGCTGCAAAAGAAACTGGACTCGGACCGCAGCTTCGTCTACCTGAAACGCCAGGTGGAGCAGGACGTGGCCGACCAGATCACCAAGCTCGGTATCGAAGGCATCCAGACCCGCAAGGAATACAAACGCTTCTACCCGCAGGGCGAAGTGACCACCCACGTGGTGGGCTTCACCAATGTGGAAGACCAGGGGCAGGAATCGATGGAGCTGGCGCAGCAAAAGACGCTGCAGGGCATCCCCGGCAGCCGCCGCGTGATCAAGGACCGTCTGGGCCGCATCGTCGAAGATATCGAATCGGTGCGCGAGCCGCACGACGGCAAGGACCTGACCCTGTCGATCGACAGCAAGATCCAGTACATCGCCTTCACCCAGATCAAGGACGCGGTCGAGAAATTCAAGGCCAAGGCCGGCGCCGCCGTGGTGCTGGACGTGCACACCGGCGAAGTGCTGGCGCTGGCCAACTGGCCGACCTACAACCCGAACGACCGCTCCAAGCTGACCGGCGAGCAGCTGCGCAACCGCGTGATGACCGATACCTTCGAACCGGGATCGTCGATGAAGCCATTCCCGGTGGCGATGGCGCTGGACGCGAAGAAGATCACGCCGCACACCATGTTCGATACCGGCCCCGGCTCGATGGTCATCGGCGACCGCGTGATCCACGATACGCACCCGCACTACATGATCGATGTGCAGACCATCATCCAGAAATCGTCCAACATCGGCACCACCAAGATTGCCTTCGGCATGCCGGCGCAGGACCTGTGGGAGATGTTCACCAAGCTCGGTTTCGGCCAGCAGCCGAAGTGGGGCTTCCCCGGCGCGGTGGCGGGCCGCGTGCGCCCTTATAAATTGTGGCGTCCTATCGAGCACGCCAACATGAGCTTCGGCCAGGGTATCTCGGTATCGCTGATCCAGCTGGCGCGCGCCTACATGGTGCTGGCGCGTGATGGCGACATCATTCCGCTGTCGTTCCAGAAGGTGAATGAAGCTCCGCACGGCACCCAGGTCATCAGCCCGAAAACCGCAGCCCAGATGCGCGAGATGCTGGAGATGGTCACGCTGCCTGGCGGTTCGGCCGTGAAGGCGCAAGTGCCGGGTTATCGCGTCGGCGGCAAGACCGGCACCGCGCAGAAGTTTATCGGCGGCCGCTACTCGCACACCAAATATATCGGTAACTTCGTCGGCATGGCGCCGATGTCGGATCCACGATTCATTATTGCCGTGATGATCGACGAACCAGGCGGCGCGGTGACCTATGGCGGCGACGTAGCGGGCCCGGTGTTCTCGGCGCTGGCGGCGCAAGCACTGCGCGCCAAGAACGTGGCGCCGGACTCGGACCTGACCCATATCATCATTCCTGAATCAGCAGCACAGGGGAACATGTGACGACTTCTACTTTCGACCCGATAGCTATCGCGAACGCGATCCGCAAGCTGGCGCCAACGGCGAACCTGGCTTCGGACTCGCGCCGCGTCAAGCTGGGCGATGTGTTTTTCGCTTATCCTGGCGACGCCGGTGATGGGCGCAGCTTCATTGAAAGCGCCATCGAGCAGGGCGCGGCCTTGATCGTGCTCGATCCCGCCGGTTTTACCTGGAACGACAAATGGGCCGTGCCCTATCTGACCGTTGAGAACCTGAAAGCCAACGCCGGCGTCATCGCGCACGCGTTCTACCAGCAGCCCGATGCAAACATGTTCACCGTCGGCGTTACCGGCACCAATGGCAAGACGTCGAGCGCCGTGTGGCTGGGCCAGGCGCTGTCGCGCGCCGGCGAACCGGCAGCCGTGATCGGCACTTTGGGCGTAGGCGTGTTCCGTCCGCGCGGCGACGTGGAATACGACGTTACCGGCTATACCACGCCGGACGCAGTGCTGTTGGCGCGTAACCTGGCCGACCTGCGTGATCAGGGCGCTACCTCGCTGGCGATTGAAGTGTCGTCCATCGGCCTGGTGCAAGGCCGCGTGTCGGGCATGCACTTCGACGTCGCGCTGTTCACCAACCTGACCCGCGACCATCTCGACTACCACGGCACGATGGAAGCCTACGAGGCGGCCAAGGTCAAGCTGTTCGACTGGCCGGGGCTGAAAACGGCAGTCGTCAATCTGGACGACCCGGCCGGCCTGCGCCTGATCGCGCACCTGAAATCGAAAGCGCCGCTGGCAGGCAATATCCCACTGATCGGCTACACGTTGCGGGATGCAGCCGCACAGCCGGACATCGCTGGTGTGCTGATGCTGCGCGCCAGCCAGCTGCGCGCAGGCCGCAGTGGCGGCACCGAATTCCATCTGGACTGTCCGCTGGGCGTGGCGCAAGTGCGCACGCATCTGGTGGGTGGCTTCAACATCAGCAATGCGCTGGGCGTGATGGGCGCGATGATCGCGAAAGGCCTCGGCCTGCGCGCCGCCATCGACGCGGCAGAATCACTGGAACCTGCGCCGGGCCGCATGCAGCAAGTCGGCGGCCATGAAGCGCCGTTGATCGTGATCGATTACGCGCACACGCCGGACGCGCTGGAGAAAACCCTGGCCGCACTGCGTCCGGTGGCGACTGATCGCGGCGGCCAGCTGTGGTGCGTGTTCGGCTGCGGCGGTGACCGCGATCCGGGCAAGCGTCCGCAGATGGGCAAGATCGCGCAGGCGGCGGATCACGTGCTGGTCACCAGCGACAATCCGCGCAGCGAAGAGCCGCACGCCATCATCGAACAGATTTTGGCTGGCATGGACCAGAACAATCCGGCATCGACGGTGCAGGCGCTCGACGACCGCGCCGCCGCCATCCTGTCGGCGATCAAGCATGCCGGCAAGCCGGATGTGATCCTGCTGGCCGGCAAAGGCCATGAGCCGTACCAGGAAATCAAGGGCAAGAAACTGCCGTTCTCCGACGCCGATCACGCGCAGCTGGCGCTGTCGGCCCGTTTAACCATGATGAGGACGAATTAATGCGTGCAGCAGTCGCACAAATTCTGCCTTCTCTGACCGGCGCGCGCTTAGTGAACGCCGGCGATGTCGTATTTAACGGCGTGTCGACCGACAGCCGTAGCGTAGCCGCAGGTGCTTTGTTCGTCGCTTTGCGCGGCGAAGTTTTCGACGCCCATAACTTCCTCGCGCAGGTAGCGGAGAAGGGCGTTGCCGCTGTCGTTGTAGAAGAACTGCCGGAAGGTTGGACCCTGCCTGCCATCGTCGTGCCGAACACGCTGGTGGCGCTGGGCCAGATCGCCAATTATTGGCGCAAGCAGTTCACGATGCCGGTCATCGGTGTCACCGGTAGTAACGGCAAGACCACCGTTAAAGAAATGATTTCCGCGATCCTCGCCGCAGCACATGGCGAAGAAAGCCGCCTGGCCACACGCGGTAACCTGAATAACGAAATCGGCGTGCCACTGACGCTGTTCCGCATGGACGCGCAGCAGCAGGCCGCCGTGATCGAGATGGGCATGAATCATCCGGGCGAAATCGGCCGACTGGCCGCCATCGCCGGCGCGAATATCGCGATGGTCAATAACGCCCAGCGCGAACACCAGGAATTCATGCACACCGTGGAAGCGGTAGCGCGCGAGAACGGCGCCGTGCTGTCCGCCTTGCCGACCGACGGCGTGGCCGTGTTCCCGCATGGCGACGAGTTCACCGGCATCTGGGAAGAACTGTCGGCCGGCCGCCGCATGCTGCGCTTCGGCCTGAGCAAGGATGCGGAAGTGAGCTGCACCTTCCGCGCCAGCGATTTCGAAAGCGAGATGTTCATCACCATCTGCGAAAGCGAAGCGGACACGCGCCAATTCTTCGTGCGCCTGCAAGCCGCTGGTGAACACAATGTGCGCAATGCGCTGGCTGCGGTGGCTTGCACTTATGCCGCCGGCGTGTCGCTGGAAAAAATCAAACTGGGACTCGATACCTTCGCGCCAGTCAGCGGCCGCTTGCAGAAGAAGCAGGCCGCGAACGGCGCCGTGGTGATCGACGACACCTACAACGCTAATCCGGATTCGGTACGCGCCGCCATCGACGTGCTGTCGAAAGCAGCCGCGCCGCGCGTGCTGGTGCTGGGCGATATGGGTGAAGTCGGCACGCAGGGCCGAGAGTTCCATGAGGAAGTTGGCGCATACGCGCAGGACAAGGGCATCGAAACGGTGCTGGTAACGGGCGAACTGGCCGCGCACATGGTTGGCGCGACCATTCGTCATTTTGAAAACTTTGGCGATTTGCTGGCTGCTGTTGAAGCAGCGGTGTCGCCTGATGCAACTGTATTAATCAAGGGCTCCCGCTTCATGAAGATGGAGCGGGTCGTGCAGCATTTGATTGGGTCGCAACAAGCTAACAAGGAAGGTCACTAATCATGCTGCTCTGGCTCGCACAATTTTTCCAGCAGGACGTCGGCATACTCCGCGTCTTCAACTTCATCACGTTCCGCGCGGTGTTTGCCACCGCGACGGCGCTGTTCATGGGCCTGGCCGCTGGTCCGTTCGTGATCCGCAAGCTGACCGCCATGAAATACGGTCAGGCTGTGCGTACCGACGGTCCGCAAACCCACCTGAAAAAGCACGGCACGCCAACGATGGGCGGCGTGCTGATTCTGCTGTCGATCGCTGTGTCCACGCTGCTGTGGTGCGACTTGTCGAACCGTTTGATCTGGCCGGTGCTGATTGTCACGCTGGGCTTCGGCGCAGTGGGCTGGGTGGACGACTACCGGAAGGTGGTGTACCAGGATCCGGAAGGCATGCGCTCGCGTGAGAAGTATTTCTGGCAGTCGCTGGTCGGTATCGCCGCCGCGCTGTACCTGGCGTTCTCGGTATCGGCCACCAGCACCGCGCAGGTGTTCGAGCTGTTCTTCGCCTGGGTGCGCTCCGGCTTCGAGATGGATTTGCCGCCGAAAGCCGACTTGATTGTGCCGTTCTTCAAAACGATCAGCTACCCGCTGGGCGTGTGGGGTTTCATCGCGCTGACCTACTGTGTCATCGTCGGCTCGTCCAACGCCGTTAACTTCACCGATGGCCTGGATGGCCTGGCGATCATGCCGACCATCCTGGTTGGTTCGGCACTGGGCCTGTTCGCTTACCTGACCGGTAGCGCCACCTATTCGAAGTACCTGTTCATTCCGCACATTCCTGGCGCGGGCGAGCTGATTATCTTCACTGGCGCGCTGGCCGGCGCGGGCCTGGCCTTCCTGTGGTTTAACACCCATCCGGCCCAAGTGTTCATGGGTGACGTTGGCGCACTGGCGCTGGGCGGTGCGCTGGGAACTATTGCGGTGATTGTGCGTCAAGAGATTGTGTTGTTCATCATGGGCGGCATCTTCGTTGCGGAGACTGTGTCGGTGATGATTCAGGTGGGCTGGTTCAAGTACACCAAGAAGCGCTACGGCACCGGTCGTCGCGTATTCCTGATGGCGCCACTGCACCACCACTTTGAACAAAAAGGCTGGAAAGAGACCCAGGTTGTCGTCCGCTTCTGGATTGTGACGATGATTCTGGTACTGGTTGGACTCTCGACGTTGAAACTGCGCTGATGATTTACGAAGGCAAAAACGCACTGGTATTAGGGCTGGGTGAATCCGGCCTGGCGATGGCGCTGTGGCTCGCCCGCAGCGGCGCGCGCGTGCGCGTGGCCGATACGCGTGAGTCGCCGGATCGTCTGCCTGCGTTGCGCGAAGCCGTGCCGGATGCTGAATTCGTCGCTGGCCCGTTCGGCGCATCGCTGCTGGACGGCGTGGACTTCGTGACCGTCAGCCCAGGCCTGGCCCCTAACCGCGAGCTGGCAGAGATCGCGCCGGCCGCCGCTGCCGCAGGTATTGAAGTATGGGGCGAGATCGAATTGTTCGCTCAGGCGCTGGAGTCGCTGAAAGAGTCGCGCGGCTACGAGCCGAAGATCATCGCCATCACCGGTACCAATGGCAAGACCACCGTCACCACGCTGGTCGGCCAACTGTGCGAACGCGCCGGAAAGACCGTGCGCGTCGCCGGCAACATCAGCCCAGCTGCGCTGGACGTGCTGCGCGAAGTGCTCGACAGCGAAACGCTGCCGGAAGTCTGGGTGCTTGAACTCTCCAGCTTCCAACTGCAGACGACCTTCACGCTGGAAGCCGACGCGGCGACCGTGTTGAACGTCACGCAGGATCACCTTGACTGGCACGGCGACATGCCATCGTACGCCGCCGCCAAGCACCGCATCTTTGCGGCCAACACCGTGCGCGTGTTGAATCGCGACGACGCCACCACCATGCGCATGGCCAGCGCCACCGGCCATAACGTCACCTTCGGCACCGACGCACCTGTCCTGCGTGACGACCTTGGCCTGAACAATGAGCGCGGCGTGCTGTGGCTCGCCACCGCCATTCCAGTGGAAGAAGAGGGCGAACCGAAGAAGCGCAGAAAGAACGATCCACCGCCGCCACCGGTCGAGTGCATCGTCAAGAACCTGATGCCGGCCGACGCGCTGCAAATTCGCGGCGTGCACAACGCCGCCAACGCGCTGGCCGCGCTGGCCCTGTGCCGCGCCATCGACCTGCCACTGGCGCCGCTGCTGCACGGCTTGCGTGAGTATCGCGGCCAGCCGCACCGCGTGGAATTGGTCAGCGCCATCAATGAAGTCGAATACTACGACGACAGCAAAGGCACCAACGTCGGCGCCACCGTAGCCGCACTGAATGGCCTCGGCAAAGCCTTCACCGGCGAAAGCCAGCGCCTGGTCGTCATCCTCGGTGGCGACGGCAAAGGCCAGGACTTCGCTCCGCTGGCCGAACCAGTCGCCCGCTATGCCCGCGCCGTGCTGCTGATTGGCCGCGACGCGCCGCAAATCCGCGCTGCGCTGGAATCGGCCGCACGCGAGCAGGGCGCAGTGTTGGAGTACGAGCTGGAAGACTGCGGCACCGACCTGCCGCAAGCTGTGAAACGCGCGAGCGAACTGGCAAAAGCCGGCGATGCCGTGCTGCTGTCGCCTGCGTGCGCCAGCATGGACATGTTCAAGAACTACGCGCATCGCGCCCAGGTGTTCATCGACACCGTGCGTGATATCGCCCTCGACGCAGGACAGGAGATCTGATGGCCCTCCAGCTGCCGTTCCGCTTTGGCTCCAAGTCGGCTGAAACGCCGATGGAAAGTCGCGCGCGGCAGTCGAAGATGATGGAGTACGACCAGCCGCTGGTCTGGGTCACGCTGCTGCTGATGCTGCTCGGGATGGTGATGGTGTACTCGGCGTCGATCTCGCTGCCGGATTCGCCGAAGTTCGCCAACTACGTGCGCTGGCAGAATACCTACTTCTTGCAGCGCCAGGCCATGTTCATCGCCGTCTCGCTGATCGCCGGGCTGTTCGTGTTCCGCATCCGCATTGCGGATTTGCAGAAGGCTGCGCCGTACTTGTTTATCGGCACCCTGGTGCTGCTGGTGCTGGTGCTGATACCCGGTGTCGGCGTGGTGGTGAACGGCGGTCGCCGCTGGCTGTCGCTGAAAGTCTTCAACGTGCAGCCGTCGGAGCTGATGAAAGTCGTGGCGGTGCTGTACGCCGCGGACTACACGGTGCGCAAGCAGCAGTACATGCACAAGCTGACCAAGGGCTTCATGCCGATGGCGGCGGCGGTCGGTTTCGTTGGCCTGTTGCTGCTGCTGGAGCCGGACCTCGGCGCATTCGGCGTGATCGTCTGCATCGCGATGGGTATCTTGTTCCTCGGCGGGATCAATGCCGTCTGGTTCGGTGGCATCGGCGCGGTGCTGGTGCTGATCTTCGGCTCCATCATCGCGCTGTCGAAGTTCCGCCGCGAGCGTTATTTCGCGTACCTCAATCCGTGGGAAGAGGACAATGCATTGAACAAGGCTTACCAGCTGACCCACTCGCTGATCGCTTTCGGGCGCGGCGAGATTTTTGGCGTTGGACTGGGCGGCAGCGTGGAGAAACTGCACTATCTGCCGGAAGCGCACACCGACTTCCTGCTGGCGGTGATCGGCGAAGAACTGGGCCTGGCCGGCGTTCTGGTGGTGATCGCGATGTTCTACTGGATCATCAAGCGCGCCTTCGACATCGGCCGCCAGGCCATCGCCATCGACCAGACCTTTGCCGGCCTGACGGCCAAGGGCATCGGCATCTGGATCGGCGTGCAGACGTTTATTAACATGGGTGTGAACCTGGGCTTACTGCCAACCAAGGGCTTGACCCTGCCGCTGATGAGCTATGGCGGCACGGGCGTTGTAATCAACTGCATCGGACTCGCGATCCTGCTCCGGATCGACTACGAGAACCGGGTCCTGATGCGTGGTGGCAGACTATGAAACGATTAATGATTATGGCGGCCGGTACGGGTGGTCATATTTTCCCGGGCCTGGCGATCGCGCAAACCATGCGCGCACGCGGCTGGGAAGTGAGCTGGCTGGGTACTTCCACCGGCATGGAGCAGGATCTGGTGCCGAAGAGCGGCATCGCGATGGACAGCATCAACTTCACCGGCATGCGCGGCAAAGGCCTGAAGCATACGGTGAGCGGCGCGTTCAAGATGGTTAAGGCGTTTGTCGACTGCTTCAGCTTTATCGGCAGCCGCAAGCCGGATGTGGTGATGGGCATGGGCGGTTACGTGACCGTGCCGGGCGGCCTGATGGCGCGCCTGCGCCGCACGCCGCTGGTGCTGGTGAATGCCGACGCGGCGCTGCTGCTGTCGAATAAAACGCTGGTGCCGGCTGCGAGTCGCGTGTGCTTCGGCTTCCCGGCCAATTTTGGCAATGCCGCTGGCAAGGCGGTCGTCACCGGCAATCCGGTTCGCAAGGAGATCCTGGACATGGCATCGCCGGCGCAGCGCTTTGAAGGCCGCGAAGGTCCGTTGCGGATTCTGGTGGTGGGCGGCAGTCTCGGTGCGAAAGCGCTGAACGATGCGCTGCCTGCGGCACTGGCGCTGATCCCGGACGCACAGCGTCCGCTGGTGACCCACCAGTCGGGCAAAAAGAATATCGATGCGCTGCGTGCGGCGTATCAGCAGGCTGGCGTGACGGCCAATGTGGTCGACTTCATCGACGACATGGCGTCGGCCTACAGCGCTGCGGACGTGGTGATCTGCCGTGCCGGCGCCATCACCGTGTCCGAACTGACGGCGGCGGGCGTGGCCAGCGTGCTGGTGCCGTTCGTGGCCTCGACTACCAGTCACCAGCGCGACAACGCACAGTGGATGGCGAAACAAAAAGCGGCGATTCATATGCCGCAAACGGAGTTGAGCGCGCAATCCGTTGCGACGCTGTTGGAAACGCTGACCCGTGCATCCTGCCTGGCAATGGCCAACGCAGCGCGTGAAGTCGGCAAACGTGACGCAAACGATGCGATCGCAAAAGTATTGGAAGAACTAGCATGAAACACAAAGTACAGAACATACACTTCGTCGGCATCGGCGGCAGCGGCATGAGCGGCATTGCAGAAGTGCTGCTCACGCTGGGCTACAACGTGTCCGGCTCGGACCTGGGCAGCAACGCTGTCACCCAGCGCCTGGCCGACATGGGCGCGACTGTGTATCAGGGCCATGCGGAATCGAACATCGGCAACGCCGATGCCGTCGTGACCTCGACCGCTGTACAGCAGGACAATCCTGAAGTGGTAGCGGCACGCAGCCGTAAGATTCCTATCGTCCCACGCGCAGTGATGCTGGGCGAGTTGATGCGCCTGAAGCGCGGCATCGCCATCGCCGGCACGCACGGCAAGACCACCACCACCAGCCTGGTGGCGTCGGTGCTGGCACAGGGCGGCCTCGATCCGACCTTCGTCATCGGCGGCCGTTTGACCGCAGCGGGCGCCAACGCCAAGCTGGGCACCGGCGAATACCTCGTGGCCGAAGCCGACGAGTCGGACGCATCGTTCCTGAACCTGACGCCGATGATCGAAGTCATTACGAACATCGACGCCGACCACATGGAAACCTACGAGCACGATTTCGAGAAGCTCAAGCAGGCCTTCGTTCACTTCACGCACCGCCTGCCGTTCTACGGCCGCGCCATGCTGTGCATCGACGATCCGCATGTGCGCTCGATCCTGCCGCACGTGACCAAGCCGGTCACCACCTACGGTTTCGCTGAAGACGCCGAAGTGCGCGCCGTGAACGCGCGCGCCGTCGGCGTGGAAATGCACTTCACCGTCAAGCAGGAAGGCTACCCTGATCTGGACATCGTGCTGAATCAGCCAGGCCTGCACAACGTGCAGAACGCCTGCTCCGCCGTGGCGATCGCCCGCGAGATCGGCATTGAAGACAGCGCAACCCAAGCCGGCCTGGCAGGCTTCGCCGGCGTTGGCCGCCGTTTCACCAAGTATGGCGACGTCGCGATTCCGGGCGGTGGCGCGTTCACGCTGGTGGACGACTTCGGCCACCATCCGCTGGAAATGGACGTGACGATGGCCGCAGCGCGCGCCGCCTATCCGGGCCGCCGCCTGGTGCTGGCGTTCCAGCCGCACCGTTTCAGCCGCACGCGCGATCTGTTCGAAGATTTCGTCAAGGTGCTGGGCGCGCCGGACGTGCTGGTGCTGGGCGAAGTGTATGCCGCTGGCGAAGCACCGATTGTCGCCGCCGATGGCCGCGCGCTGGCGCATGCGCTGCGCGCACGCGGCAAGACCGAACCAATTTTTGTTGAGGCCATCGGCGATATGCCGGAGACCATCATGGGCGTAGTACGCGACGGCGACGTCGTGATGACTATGGGCGCAGGCTCGATCAGCGGCGTCCCAGCCAAACTGACTAATTATCCAAAGGTCTGAATCGTGAGTACCGTCATTAATCCATTAAGCGCACAAGACGCAAAAGCATTCGGCAAGGTCGGCGTGCTGTTTGGCGGCCGCTCCGCTGAGCGTGAAGTGTCGAACATGTCTGGCGCCGGCGTGCTGGCCGCGCTGCAAAGCAAAGGCATCGACGCCCACGCTTTCGATCCGGGCCAACGCTCGCTGGCCGAACTGGCCGCAGAAAAATTCGACCGCGTGTTCATCGCGCTGCACGGCCGCTTCGGCGAAGACGGCAGCCTGCAAGGCGCGCTGGAACTGCTGGGCATTCCTTACACCGGCAGCGGTGTGACCGCCAGCTCGGTGGGCATGGACAAAATCACCACCAAGATCGTGTGGCTGCACCACGGCCTGCCGACCCCGCGCTACGCGGTACTGAACGCGCAGTCGGACCTCGGTGCTGTCGCTGCGGATCTCGGCCTGCCGCTGATCGTAAAACCGCCGCATGAAGGTTCGACCATCGGCATTACCAAAGTGAGCGAAGCCGCCGCATTCAAAGCCGCTTACGACACCGCAGCCGCGCTGGACGACTCGGTGCTGGCCGAGGAATTTGTCACCGGCCGCGAATTCACGGTCGCCATCCTGGGCAGCGGCGCCACTGCACGCGCGCTGCCTATCGTGGAGATCGTGGCGCCGGAAGGCAATTACGACTATCAGAACAAGTACTTCACCGACGACACCAAGTATTTCTGCCCGGCCGCGTTGCCTGACGCGCTGGCGGCGGAGATGCAGCGCATCGCCGTGGAAGCCTACCGCGCACTCGGTTGCGAGGGCTGGGGACGCGTCGACGTGCTGCTGCGCGAACGCGATCAAAAGCCATTCCTGCTGGAAGTGAACACCTCGCCAGGCATGACCAGCCACTCGCTGGTGCCGATGGCGGCGCGCGCGGAAGGCATCAGCTATGAAGACCTGTGCGTGGAAATCCTGCGCACTGCGCGCGTGAAGATGAAGGGATAAGCAGTAGATGTGGCATGACGTGAAGGCTTTGAATGCAACCGCCAGTGGCTTGTTTGCACTGACCGTGTTGACATGCATCGCGTCCGGCGTGTGGTGGGTGTCGCAGCGTCCGATGTTCAACCTGCGCACGATTCGTATTGAAACGATTAGCAGTACCGAAGATCTGAAGCATGTGAATCACCTGACGCTGCGGAACAATGCGTTGGGACGTATCAAAGGCAACTTCTTCACCACCAACCTGGATGCAGTGCGCCAGGCGTTCGAGTCGGTGCCCTGGGTACGCCGCGCAACCGTGCGGCGCGAATGGCCGGACCAGCTGATCGTGGCGCTGGAAGAGCATGAAGCGCTGGGCACGTGGGGCGAGGACGGACGGCTGTTGTCGACCAAGGGCGATGTCTTTACCGCCAACCTGGCCGAAGCGGAAGAGGATCATGCGCTGCCGGAGTTCGAAGGACCGGACGGCAGCGAGAAGGAAGTGTTGTCGCGTTATGGTGAGCTGCGCACGTGGTTTGCGCCGCTCAAGCTGGTGCCTGAAGCACTGTCGCTGTCCAGCCGTTATGCGTGGACGGTGAAGCTGAATAATGGAACGAGCGTGGCGCTGGGACGGGAACAGACCAGCACCACGTTGAAGGAGCGAGTGGACCGCCTGATCGGAATTTATCCGCAACTGGTGGAACACCTGCCGAATATAGACACGATAGACATGCGGTACCAGAACGGTTTGGCGCTGAGCGCGCAGGGATTGAAGATTCCGGCGGAAGGCGCGAAACCAAAAACGTTAGTTAAGAAAAAACCGTAAGCAGGCAAACAGAAATGACTAAAGACGCGAAAAACCTGATCGTCGGCCTCGATATCGGCACCTCCAAGGTGGTGGCTGTGGTGGCCGAGGTGATGGGCGATGGACGCCACGAAGTGATTGGCCTGGGCCAGCACGAGTCCAAAGGCCTGAAGAAGGGCGTGGTGGTCAACATCGAAGCGACCGTGGAATCGATCCAGCGCGCGCTGGAAGAAGCGGAGCTGATGGCAGACTGCAAGATCCGCAATGTCTATGCCGGCATCGCGGGCAGCCATATCCGCAGCTTCAATTCGAGCGGCATGGTGGCGATCAAAGACAAGGAAGTGACGGCGACCGACGTGGCGCGCGTCATTGAAACGGCAAAGGCGGTTAACATCCCGACCGATCAACAGCTGCTGCACACGGTGCCGCAGGAGTTCATCGTCGACAGCCAGGAAGATGTGCGCGAGCCGATTGGCATGAGCGGCATCCGCCTTGAGGTGAAAGTGCACATCGTGACCGGCGCGGTGTCGGCGGTGCAGAACATCGTCAAGTGCGTGCGCCGTTGCGGTCTTGAAGTGTCGGATCTGATCCTGCAGCCGATGGCGTCCGCCGATGCGGTGCTGACCGGCGACGAGAAAGAACTGGGCGTCGTGCTGATCGATATCGGCGGCGGCACCACCGACGTGGCGGTGTTCTCCGACGGCGCGATCCGTCACACCGCAGTGATCCCGATCGCCGGCGACCAGATCACCAACGACATCGCGATGGCGCTGCGCACCCCGACCACGGAAGCGGAAGAGATCAAGATCCGCTACGGCGTGGCCAAGCAGGTGCTGGCCGATCCGGGCGAATCGCTGGAAGTGCCGGGCCTGGGCGACCGTGGTCCGCGCAACCTGTCGCGCCAGGCGCTGGCTGCCGTGATCGAACCGCGCGTGGAAGAGCTGTTCGCGATGGTGCACCAGGTGGTGCGCGAGTCGGGTTACGAAGGCGTGCTGTCGTCGGGCATCGTGCTCACCGGCGGCACCGCGATCATGCCGGGCATGGTCGAAATGGCGGAAGACATATTCCTCAAGCCGGCGCGCCTGGGCACGCCGGACTACCGTGGCCAGCTGGCCGACGTGGTGCGCAGCCCGCGCTACGCGACCGTGCTTGGCCTGCTGTTGGAAGCGAAAAAGCAGTACCTGCGTGGCCACATCGTCACGCGGCAGGATGGATCGGTGAAGGCAGTTTGGCAGCGCATGAAGGAATGGTTCCTCGGGAATTTCTGAGGCCGATACGAATCTAGTACGAAACAACTAAATTTTTTATATTAAACCGCAGTTTTCAATCCCCAGTTCTCCTACAATTATGAGGACTGGCGCTTGAAAACCGCATTCTGATAGGGAGTACATCATGGAGTTCGATATGGTCGATAACGCAGCTTTGGGTACCGTCATCAAGGTCGTTGGCGTCGGCGGTGCGGGTGGCAATGCGGTGCAGCACATGATCAACAAAGGCATGTCCGGCGTGGAGTTCATCGCTGCGAACACCGACGCGCAAGCGCTGTCGACTTCCAAGGCCGATAACGTGATCCAGATCGGCGACACCGGCCTGGGCGCCGGCATGAAGCCGGACGTCGGCCGCAAGCTGGCGGAAGAATCGCGCCAGCGCATCGAAGACTCGCTGCGCGGCGCGCACATGGTCTTCATCGCTGCCGGCATGGGCGGCGGCACCGGCACCGGCGCAGCACCGATCGTCGCCGAAGTGGCGAAGTCGCTGGGCGCGCTGACCGTGGCGGTGGTATCGAAGCCGTTCTCGCACGAAGGCCAGAAGTGCATGGACATCGCTGACGAAGGTCTTGAGCAGCTGTCGGCCAACGTCGACTCGCTGATCGTGATCCTGAACGAAAAGCTGGAAGAGATCTACGAAGACGAATCGCTGATCGAATGGCTGCAACACGCTGACGATGTGCTGAACAACGCCGTTGCCGGTATCGCCGAGATCATCAACGTACCGGGCCACATCAACGTCGACTTCAACGACGTGAAGACCATCATGGGCGAGCAGGGCAAGGCCATGATGGGCACCGCCACCGCTTCCGGCGTGGACCGCGCACGTATCGCCGCCGAACAAGCCGTGGCTTCGCCGCTGCTGGACGGCGTCGACCTGTCGGGCGCACGCGGCGTGCTGGTGAACGTCACCGCATCGCGTGGCCTGAAAGGTAAAGAGATCAAGGAAGTCATGGCCGCCGTGCGCGCGTTTGCGGCACCGGATGCGTCGATCGCACAAGGTATCGCTTACGACGACGACATGGGCGACAACATCCGCGTCACCGTGGTGGCCACCGGCCTGGGTAAAGCCAAGAAGCACGTGCAACTGGTTCCGCAGCAGATGCTGCGCACCGGCACCCACAACAGCCCGATGATGCCATCGGCTGCAATGGGCGGCGCGGCTGCTGCGCAAGGCCTGTCGATGGGCGCGGCTGGCGGCATGGGCGGCGGTGCTGCGCCAGCGTTCGACGGCATGAAGGCGCCAGCGGTATGGCGTCGCGAGTCGGCCTCGGAGCAAGTGCGCGCGATGGAGAAGAACGGCATGGAAACCTACGACATTCCAGCGTTCCTGCGCAAACAAGCCGATTAAGGCATACTTCGGGTTCTATCCGAGGGAAGAGCCGCACCTCAGGTGCGGCTTTTTTATATTTATAAAAGGAGTTTATCCATGACCATCAAAATTGGTGACAAGCTGCCAGAAGGCGCGCTGTCCGAATTCATCGAAACCGAAACCGAAGGCTGCTCGCTGGGCCCGAACACGTTCAACGTACAGGATCTGGTCAAGGGCAAGAAGATCGCCATCTTCGGCCTGCCTGGCGCCTACACCCCAACCTGCTCGGCACAGCACGTGCCAGGCTACGTCAAGCTGGCAGCCGAGCTGAAAGCCAAGGGCGTGGATGAAATCTGGTGCATCTCGGTCAACGACGCGTTCGTGATGGGTGCGTGGGGCCGTGACCAGAAAGCCACCGGCACCGTGCGCATGATGGCTGACGGTAACGCCGCCTACTCGAAAGCGCTGGGCCTGGACGCCGACTTCAGCAAGTTCGGCATGGGCACCCGCTCGCAGCGCTACTCGCTGCTGGCAGTGGACGGCGTAGTCACCCAGCTGAACATCGAACAAGGCGGCAAGTTCGAAGTCTCCAACGCTGAAACCCTGCTGGGCCAGCTGTAATCGCTGATGAGCGAATGATGAAACGGCGCCGCGGCGCCGTTTTTGTTTGGCGCAAGGCTTGTTATCCTTGGGCGCGGAACAGGGTGGAGTCGATGGTGAACGAGTCATCGGCTTGCACGGCGAAGTAGTCGCGCGTTTCTTCCGGGGCGGTGCGGAGCAGGCTGCGGATCGCGGTCACGCGTTCGGCTGGCGTGCGCATGCGCGCGGTCCAGTCGTCGAATTTCATTTCCAGTTTCCAGTCCTCCACGCGCTCGGCTTTGAAGCCGGCGTCGCCCAGCATGTGCAGCCATTCCGACGGGCGATAGTCGCGCACGTGCGAGCCGTCGCGCAATAACTCCACCGCTTGCAAGGTGGTGTCGTGCAGCGGCGCTTCCGGCGCGGTAATGTCGATGATGACCAGCATGCCGCGCGGCTTCAACACGCGTTTCACTTCGCGCAGCGCAGCCGGCACGTCCTGCCAGTGGTGCGCCGAGAAGCGCGTGATCACCATACAGAACGACGAGTCGATGAAGGGCAGGCTGGAGACATTGCCCTGCTGGGTGCTGACGTTCTGCAAGCCGCGTTCCTGTGCCGCGCCGGCCACCACGGACAGCATTTCTGGCGACAGGTCGAACGCCGTTACCGACGCCGCCACCGGCGCTACCGCGAAGCTGGCGTGGCCGGCGCCGCAGCCAAGATCCAGCACCACCGGCCGCTTCGGTACCGCTGCGGCGATCTCGCGCAGCTGGGCAAGGTCGGCGCCTTGCGAGTGGACGGTGCTGGTGAGGTAGGCGCTGGCGGTATTGCCGAACTGCTGGGCGACGACGGCTGGCTGTTGCATGATCTTTCTCCTCAAAATAAGTAAGTCAGTGCAGAATAGAGGGACCGCTATCCTGTAACAAGACAAGGACTTATCCTGGTATGACGACTACCACGCTCGGCGAATTCATCCGTACCCACCGCGAACGCACCACGCCGCAGAGCGTCGGCATGCCATCGGCCGGACGCCGCCGCACGCCCGGCCTGCGACGCGAAGAACTGGCGCAGCTGTGCGACGTCAGTCCCACCTGGCTGACCTGGCTGGAGCAGGGCAGGGAAGTGGCCGCGTCCGGCAAGCTGCTGGCGCGCATGGCCGAAGTACTGCATCTCACCGCCGCCGAGCGCAGCTACCTGTTCAGTCTGGCAGAACGGCTGGACCCGCAGCACGAGGAGGACGCGCACGATGCCGACGAGTCCCTGCAAACCATCGTGGGCGCCATCGACGGCCCGGCCTACATGCTGGACCGTCAGTGGGATGCGGTGGCCTGGAACGAACACGCGCTGGCTCTGTTCGGCGGCTGGCTCGACGTGGAAGAGACTGCGCCGGCCAAGCCCAACCTGCTGCGCTTCATGTTCCGCAGCCCCGCCGCGCGTGGCCTGATCGTTGACTGGGAGGACCGCGCGCGCCGCCTCGTGGCCGAATTCCGTGCCGACATCGGCAAGCACGCCGCCCAGCAACCGCTGGCCGCACTGATCGACGAGCTATCCGGGCAAAGCCCCGAGTTCCACCAACTCTGGAACTCGCAAGACGTGGTCAGCCGCGAAGGCGGCCTGCGCCGCTTCCACCATCCGCGTGCCGGCGAACTCAGCTTCAACCAGGTCACTCTCCACCTCGCCCAGCGCCACGACCTCAAGCTGGTGATGCTGCTGCCCACTTGACAGCAAGCCCCTCAATAATTAATATCCGACCGGTTGGAAATAAATTATTGAGAGGGCGGCATGGGACGTAAGCGGGTGATTGAGCAGGAACAGATACTGGATGCGGCGGAGCAGGTGGTGGCGCGCGATGGCGCGGCGCGCCTGACGCTGGAGGCGGTGGCGGAAGTGGCCGGCATCAGCAAGGCCAGCGTGCTGTACGACTTTAAATCCAAGCAGGCGCTGATCGCTGCCGTGGTTGAACGTGCCGTGCGCAACGATAACGCCTTCAATGACAGCGTCACCGCCAGTCTCGGCGAGACGCCGAGCGCCGCCATTCGCGGCCGCATCGCCGCCGCCGCCCAGCCCTTGCCGGAAGCGTTTCGCGGCGTTGCGCTGAATCTGTGCGCGGCGCTGGCGCAGGACCTGGAGCTGCGCAAGGCCATCCAGTCCAATCAAGCCGCCATCGTTGACAAGATCGCCACCACCTCGGCCAACCCGCGCGGCGCTTTGCTGGCTTACTTCGCGCTGGAAGGCGTGAAGCTGCTTGAAGCGCTCGATTACTACCACCTGCCCGCCGACCAGCGCGCGCGCGTGATGGCCGACATCAACGCACTGGTAGACGCCAAATGAGCCGCATCTTCATCACCGGCGGCAGCGGCTACGTGGGCCGCAACCTGATTCGCCATTTCATCGCGCGCGGCGACAGCGTGATCGCGCTGACCCGCAGCGCGCAAGCCGCCGCCACCGTGCAAGCACTGGGCGCAACGGCGCAGCAAGGCGACCTGCTGCTGTCGACGCTGGGTACGGCCATGCAAGGCTGCGACATCTTGATCCACGCCGCCGCCGACACCAACCACGGCTGGGGCACGGCCGCGCAGCAGCAGACCAACCTCGATGGCACGCGCCACGTGTTCGCCTGTGCGCGCAATGCCGGCATTCGGAAAGTCATCCATATCAGCACTGAGTCGGTGCTGCTTGATGGTCAGCCGCTGGTCAACGCCAACGAGGAGCGTGAATTTCCGCCGCAGCCGGTGGGCGCGTACTCGCGCACCAAGGGCGAGGCCGAGCGCATCGCGCTATCGTTCGCTGGTGAGCAGATGGAAGTAGTGGTGCTGCGCCCGCGCTTTGTCTGGGGCCGCGACGACACCACCGCGCTGCCGCAACTGGTCGCTGCCGCGCGCGACGGCAAGCTGGCATGGATCGACGGCGGCGGCTATCACACCTCCACCACTCACATCGCCAACCTGTGCGAGGGGGTGGACAAGGCACTGCAGCACGGCCGCAGCGGCCAGGTCTACTTCATTACCGACGGCGAGCCGGTGGTGTTCCGCGATTTCATCTCGCAGCTGCTGGCCACGCAGGGCATTGCAGCGCCGACCAAGCATGTGCCGCGCGCGCTGTTGCGCCGGATTGCCGCCATCGGCGACGTGCTGGCAAAGCTCAGTCGCGGCCGCATCAAGCCACCGATCTCGCGGCAGGAATATGCCACGATGGCGGTCGAGGTCACGCTCGATATCAGCAAGGCCCGCAAGGAGCTCGGCTACGCGCCGGTGATGAGCACCCGCGCCGGCATGGACGAGCTGCGCGCGGCGTGAGATTGCTATAATGGCAGGGATGGCGACACGCGCGCCATGCTGGCTCCCAACGTCGCCATGATGACGTTCTTACGTCAAGGAGCTTCCCCTGTCCAGCCGTAACGAAAACCTGCACAGCATCTACGCGATGCTGATCGCCGTCGCCATGTTCTCCTTCATGGATACCACCATGAAGCTGTTGTCCGCCCACTATCCCGCCACGCAGGTGACTGCCATGCGCGCGCTCAGTTCGCTGCCGCTGCTGTGCGGCTACATGCTGTATCGCGGCGCGTTCAAGGGCATCTTCAAGGTGCGCTGGCCGATGCATTTGTTCCGCAGTGTGCTGGGCGTCGGCATGCTGACCATGTTTGCTTTCGGGCTCAGCATGCTGTCGCTGGCCGAGGCCTATTCGATCTTCTTTATTGCGCCGGCGCTGATTACGGCGCTGTCGGTGTTCGTGCTGAAGGAGAAGGTCGGCAAAGGCCAGTGGGTCGCCATCGTGGTGGGCCTGGTCGGCGTGATTGTGGTGCTGCGTCCCGAAGGTACGGGCTTCCTGTCGATTGGCGGGCTGGCGATTCTGGCCTCGGCCGCTTGCTATGCCACCACCGCCATCGTCAGCCGCGTGCTGGCGCGTACCGATTCCAACGAATCGATGATGTTCTGGTATCTGATCCTGATGTCGGCGGGCGGCCTGAGCATGTCGGTCCAGCACTGGGTGCCGGTGCGCGCCGAGGATGGCTGGGTGCTGCTGGCGCTGGCCTTGAGCGGTTTCTTCGGCCAGCTCGCGATCACCCGCGCTTTCAGTTCCGGCAAGGCCTCGGTGGTGGCGCCGTTCGAGTACACGGCGCTGGCCTGGGGCGTGGCGATCGACTGGCTGTTATGGCAAGTGCTGCCGGATGGCTACACGCTGCTCGGGGCCAGCATCATCATCGGCAGCGGCATTTATCTGGTGCGGCGCGAGGCGGTGCATGCCGAGGCCGAGCATCCGTAATCACGCTATAATCGGCGGATGTTAAAACAACGCACTATCAAAGAATTGGTCCGCACCACCGGTGTCGGCCTGCACTCCGGCACCAAGGTCGAACTGACCTTGCGCCCGGCCGCGCCGGATACCGGCATCGTGTTCCGCCGCGTCGATTTGCAACCGATGGTGGAGTTCCCTTCCAGCGCGATGGCCGTGGGCGATACCCGCATGGCCTCGGTGCTGGTCAAGGAGGGCGCCCGCGTGTCGACCGTCGAGCACCTGATGTCGGCCTGCGCCGGCCTCGGGATTGACAATCTGTACATCGAAGTCAGTGCCGAAGAAATCCCGATCATGGATGGCTCGGCCTCGTCCTTCGTGTTCCTGCTGCAGCAGGCCGGCGTGCTGGAGCAACCGGCGGCCAAGAAGTTCATCCGCGTGCTGAAGCCGGTCGAAATCCGCGAAGGCACTGGCGACAAGGAAAAATGGGCGCGCCTGCTGCCACACGACGGCTTCAAGCTCGACTTCTTCATCGAATTCAACCACCCGGCGGTGGACGGCACGCAGCAGCGCGCCCATGTCGATTTCGGCGACGTCTCCTATGTGCACGACGTGGCGCGCGCCCGTACCTTCGGCTTCATGCAGGACGTCGAAATGTTGCGCGGCATCGGCCTGGCCCGTGGCGGTTCGCTGGAAAACGCCATTGTGATGGACGAGTACCGCATCCTCAACTCGGACGGCCTGCGCTATGAAGATGAGTTCGTGCGCCACAAGATCCTGGACGCCATCGGCGACCTGTACCTGGTCGGCCACCCGCTGCTGGCCAGCTACGAGGCGCACAAGTCCGGCCACGCGCTGAACAACCAGCTGCTGCTGGAACTGCTCAAGCACCCGGATGCCTACGAAATCGTGACGTTCGACAGCAACGACGCCGCGCCGCAATCCTATGTGCGCCAGATGGCGCGTGAGTGGGCGCTAACTTAAATTAGCCGCCGCCAGCACGGCGGCGCGCCACCATCGCCTTCAAGGCGTCGATCAGCGCGCTGTTCTGCGCGCTGTCTTCCAATTCCGCACTGAGCTGGTCAAACGCCTCCACGGCGGCCGGCGGCAATTCCAGCGCCCGCATCTTTTCCTTGATCTCGGCCGGCTTGGTCATCTGCACCTTGAGCTTGACCCCGTGCACCTGCCAGCCGCGCTGCGCCAGCGTTTCTTGCAACTTCGGCAATTGCTGCTTGAGCTTGGCCGCCAGCGCCGTGGTCGGCAGCGACAGCACCAGCTGGCCATCCTCGAAGGCCAGGATCTCGCAGTGCTTGAACATGGCCGGCAGGCACTGGGCACAGTCTTTTTGCAGGCGCGCCATGCGCTCGACGGCCGGCAGCAGGGCGGCCATGCGGTCGTTGCGACGCAGGAAATCGGTGGCGCCCACCGCCGTCGGGCGTTTGAGCGAGATATTGGAGGAGTTGAAGCGCATGCGGCGAACCTTATCACAGGCCCCCAAAATCGTCACCACCGGTTAAAATCGGTTGATTTTGTGACATTGTGGTAGCCTCGGCTATTGTTATACAGGGCAATAACCCAATGTAGCTTCGGACGCGTGATAAAATCACCGTCTTTTGTCGTAGTCGAACCTTTAACCGGCCTTATTAAGCATGTCCTTTCTGACCAAGATTTTCGGCAGCCGCAACCAGCGCCTGCTCAAGCAATACCAAAAAACGGTACGCGAGATCAATGCGCTCGAACCGGCGATGGAAGCACTGTCGGACGCTGAATTGCAAGCCAAGACGCCGGCCTTCAAGGAACGCATCGCCAACGGCGAGACCTTGGACCAGATCCTGCCGGAAGCCTTTGCCGTCTGCCGCGAAGCGTCCAAGCGCGTGATGAAGATGCGCCATTTCGACGTGCAGATGATCGGCGGTATGGTATTGCACTACGGCAAAATCGCTGAAATGGGCACTGGTGAAGGTAAAACCCTGACGGCAACCCTGCCGGCCTACCTGAACGCACTGTCGGGCAAGGGCGTGCACATCGTCACCGTCAATGATTACCTGGCGCAGCGCGATGCGGAAACGATGGCCAAGCTGTACAGCTGGCTCGGCCTGACCACCGGTATCAACCTGTCGCAGATGGCCCACGCCGACAAGCAGAAAGCCTACGGCTCGGACATCACCTACGGCACCAACAACGAATTCGGCTTCGACTACCTGCGCGACAACATGGTGTTCGATGCCAAGGACCGCGTGCAGCGCGTGCTGAACTTCGGCATCGTCGATGAAGTTGACTCGATCCTGATCGACGAAGCCCGTACCCCCCTGATCATCTCCGGCCAGGCCGAGAATCACACCGACCTGTACTACAAGATCAATGAAGTGCCGCGCCTGCTGACCTTGCAGGTTGGCGAAGAAACGCCAGACGGCAAAGGCAAGGTTGAAGTCCCTGGCGATTACACCAAGGACGAGAAAGCCCACCAGGTCCTGCTGACCGAAGCCGGCCACGAAAAAGCCGAAGCCATCCTGACCAAGATGGGCCTGCTGCCGGAAGGCGCCTCGCTGTACGATTCGGCGAATATCACGCTGGTGCACCATCTGTACGCGGCGCTGCGCGCGCACGCGCTGTACTTCAAGGATCAGCACTACGTGGTGCAGAACAATGAAGTGGTGATCGTCGACGAATTCACCGGCCGTCTGATGACGGGCCGCCGCTGGTCGGACGGCCTGCACCAGGCCGTCGAAGCGAAGGAGGGCGTGAAGATCCAGAACGAGAACCAGACCCTGGCCTCGATCACCTTCCAGAACTACTTCCGCATGTATGCCAAGCTGTCCGGCATGACCGGTACGGCCGATACCGAAGCGTATGAATTCCAGGAAATCTACGGTCTGGAGACCGTGGTGATCCCGCCGAACCGGCCGTCGCAGCGTAAAGACCGCCAGGATCAGGTCTACAAATCGGCGCAGGAAAAATACAACGCCATGATGCTGGAAATCCGCGAGTGCTACGACCGCGGCCAACCGGTGCTGGTCGGTACCACCTCGATTGAAAACTCGGAACTGCTGTCGGGCATCCTGACCAAGGCCGGCCTGCCGCACAACGTGCTGAACGCGAAACAGCACGCCCGCGAAGCGGAGATCATCGCCCAGGCGGGTTCGCCGAAAGCCATCACCATCGCCACCAACATGGCCGGTCGCGGTACCGACATCGTGTTGGGCGGTAACGTGGAAAAACAAATCCAGTTCATCGAAGCCAATCCGGACCTGAGCGACGCCGACAAGGCGGCCCAGGCGCAGGCACTGCGCGACGGCTGGCAAGCGCTGCACGAGCAAGTGGTGGCTGCGGGCGGCCTGCACATCGTCGGCACCGAGCGTCACGAATCGCGCCGCGTGGACAACCAGCTGCGTGGCCGTGCCGCACGCCAGGGTGACCCGGGCATGTCGCGCTTCTTCCTGTCGCTGGACGATCCCTTGCTGCGCATCTTCGCCGGCGACCGCGTGCGCGCCGTGATGGACCGCCTGAAAATGCCGGAAGGCGAACCAATCGAAGCGGGCATCGTTTCGCGCTCGATCGAATCGGCGCAGCGCAAGGTTGAGGCACGCAACTTCGATATCCGTAAGCAGCTGCTGGAATACGACGACGTCTCCAACGACCAGCGTAAAGTCATCTACCAACAGCGTAACGAGCTGCTGGAAGCGACCGATATCTCGGAACTGATCCAGTCGCTGCGCCACGGCGCCTTCACCGACCTGGTGCGCGAATACGTGCCGGAAGAATCGGTGGAAGAACAGTGGAACATCAAGGGTCTGGAAGCGGTGCTGGCAGCTGATTGGCAAATCGACGTGCCGCTGCGCGCCATGCTGGAAAAAGATTCGAACCTGAACGACGAAGACATCCTGAACGCCGTGCTGGCTGCGGCCGATGCGCTGTACCAGTCGAAAGTGGACATCGTCGGCAAAGAATCGTTCGGCGGCTTCGAGCGCAACGTCATGCTGCAATCGGTGGACTCGCACTGGCGCGAACACCTGGCGGCGCTGGACCACCTGCGCCAGGGTATTCACCTGCGCGGCTATGCGCAGAAGAATCCTAAGCAGGAATACAAGCGCGAAGCGTTCGAACTGTTTGGCCAGATGCTGGACATGATCAAGAACGAAGTCGTCAAGCTGATCATGACCGTGCGCATCCAGTCGCGTGAAGAGATCGACGCGGCGGAAGCGGCGATGCAGCAGTCGCACCTGGAAAACGTCAGCTACCAGCACGCGGACTTCAACCCGAACGCCGCGCCGGAAGACCTGCTGGCGCCGCCGCAGTTCACCGGCCTGCCGCCGGAACTGCAAGGCCTGAGCGGCGAACAGCTGATGGAGCTGGGCCTGAAAGTCGGCCGCAACGATCCATGCCCATGCGGCAGCGGCAAGAAATACAAGGCTTGCCACGGCAAGCTGGCCTAAAATAGGTCAAAGATAAAACGGAGCCTTCGGGCTCCGTTTTTTTTGCGCCGTTCAGCCGCGCCGGGCGCTGCCCATCGAGGCGGCGATGATCAGTGCTATCGCCAACCATTGCAGCACGCTCAGGTGTTCGTCCAGCAGTGCCAGCGCCAGCAGGGCGGCAACGGCCGGCTCCAGGCTGATCATGATGCCGAACGATTGCGGCGACAGGCGTTTGAGCGCCACCATCTCCAGCGAAATAGGAATGGCGCTGGACAGCAGGGCGACGCCGATGCCAACCGCCAGCACGTAGGGCGACAGCAGCGCGCTTCCCGCATTTGCAACCCCGACCGGCACCACCAGCATGGCCGCCACCATCAAACCCAGCGGCACCGACAGCCCCGTGGGCAGGTGGCCGGTGCGCTTGCCGAAGATGATGTAGGTCCCCCAGCAAACAGCCGCCACCGCAGCATACGCCAGGCCGGTCGGGTCGAGTGCGCCGGCGCCCGGCGCCAGCGGCAGGATCAAACCCAGGCCCGACGCAGCCAACGTCACCCACAGGAAGTCAATCGCACGGCGCGACGACAGCAGCGCCACGGTCAGCGGCCCGGCAAATTCAATCGCCACTGCGAGCCCGAATGGAATCGTACGCAAGGCCATGTAGAAGCAAAGATTCATTGCGCCCAGCGCCAGTCCGTACAAGGCTACAGTCCGTGCGTCGGCGCGTGTCAGCCGGTGGCGCCACGGGCGGCAGAACAGCAGCAATAGCAGAGCGGAAAAGCCGACCCGCACCGCCGTGGTCCCCTCCGCGCCCACTAGCGGAAACAGGGTGTGCTTCGCCCACGAGGTGCCGATGCCCAGAAAGGTTACCGCGCCCAGAATGGCAAGGAAGGGAATGAAAGCGCTGCGGGTGGTGGTCATGATGAAATGCCGGTTGAATTCAAAGTGATGAGAGTTTATTGTTTGCGTGCGATTATTTGGACTCGATTTTGCCCCTGCTCACGCAACTTTCACTCACCATGAATCTCGATAACTTTGACCTGGCGATCCTGGATATGCTCCAGCGCGACAACACCACCTCACAGCGCGAGATCGCGCGGCGCGTCAATCTGTCGGCGCCGGCGGTGCAGCGTCGCATCCAGCGCTTGCGCGAGAGCGGCGTGATACGTGGCGAGATGGCAGTACTGGATGCCAGCATGCTGGGCCGCCCGCTAACCCTGACAGTGGAAGTGCATCTGCACGAAGACCACCCGGACCGCAGCATCGGCCTGCGCGAACGCATCAAGGCCGAGCCGGCGGTGCAGCAGTGCTACATGATCACCGGCGAAGCGGACTTCCTGCTGATCATCACCGCCGCCACGATGGCCGACTACGAAGCGCTGACGACACGCTTGTTCGGCGACGATCCCAATGTGCGCCGCTACCGTACTTCCGTTGCACTGGGCTGCGTGAAGGTCGGTCTGCATGTGCCACTAGGTCTGTCCTGACCGATATCCGTTGCGGTATCAATCCAGCTAAAAAAGTTATTGGTTTCCATGTAACTTCGGGAGTAATGTTAGCGCAAACAATTTTAAGATCGCTAACATGGAGACTAACATGGCGAAGAAGAATACCCGGCGCGGCGCATGGTTGCTGGCCACGCTGATGCCGCTGCTGGCGCACGCTGACCCGCGCATCGAAGCCGATGCGCGCGCCCGCAAGCTCGTCACGCAAATGACGATGGACGAGAAGATCGACCAGTTGCTGAACGTGGCGCCAGCCATTCCGCGCCTGTCCATTCCCGCTTACAACTGGTGGACTGAATCGTTGCACGGCGCGCTTGGCCCACTGCCGACCACCAATTTCCCCGAGCCGATCGGGCTGGCCGCCAGCTTTGATGCGCCGCTGGTGCGGCAGGTGGCGTCGGCCATCAGCGTTGAGGTGCGCGCGCTGCATACGCTGGGACGCGAGACCGGCCACCTTGGCCGCATCGGCACCGGCCTCAATACTTGGTCGCCCAACATCAACATCTTTCGCGATCCACGCTGGGGACGTGGGCAGGAAACCTATGGCGAAGATCCCAAGCTGACGGCGGCGCTGGGTGTGGCTTTCATCGAGGGCATGCAGGGCGCCAATCCCGATCTGCCGGACGTGATCGCCACGCCCAAGCATTTCGCCGTGCACAGCGGACCGGAGTCGACGCGCCACCATGCCGACGTTACGGTGTCGGCGCACGATCTCGAGGACACTTATCTGCCAGCCTTCCGTGCGGCCATTGTCGACGCCAAGGCCGGCTCCATCATGTGCGCCTACAACCGCATCAACGGCCAGCCGGCTTGCGGCAGTGATCTGCTGATGAAGCAGCATTTGCGCGATGCGTGGGGCTTCAAGGGCTACGTGGTATCGGACTGCGACGCCGTCACCGATATCTCGGAGCAGCACAAGTACGCCACCGATCCCGCCGCCGCCGTGGCGGTCGCGCTCAAGGCTGGCACTGACAACGAGTGCAACACCAAGACGCTGGGCGACACGTCCAACCTCAGCGCGCGCTACCGCGAAGCATGGCAGCGCGGCTTGATCAGCATGGCCGATATCGACCAGGCGCTGGTGCGGCTGTTCTCGGCGCGCTACCGCAACGGCGACCTGGCCGGGCTGGCGCAGCGCGAGGGCAGCAAGCCGGTGCCGGTCAGCGCCATCGGCACCGCCGCGCACCAGCAGCTGGCGCTGGAGTCGGCCACCAAGAGCCTGGTGCTGTTGAAGAACGACGGCGTGCTGCCGCTCAAGCCGGGCCTGAAGCTGGCCGTGATCGGTCCGCTCGGCGATGCCACCCGCGTGCTGCGCGGGAACTACTCATCGACGCAATCGGCGCCGCCGGTGTCGGTGGTGGAGGGCTTGCGCCGCGTGCTGCCGAAGGCGCAGATCAAGCTGGTGCCGGCCGGTGCTTCAATTACGGATGGCGACCCGGTGCCAACTTCGGCCCTGCGCACGCCGGACGACAAGCCGGGCCTGCGCGCCGAATACTTCAACCGCAAGGACGGCCAGTACGACAAGGCGCCAGCCGCTACCCGCGTCGAACCGGGGCTGGAGTCGCACGCGCTGGAAATGAAGGCGGTGGCAGATGCGCACAAGGTGCAGTGGAGCGGCTATCTGGTGGCGCCGGAGAGCGGCACTTATCGCCTCGGCGTCAGCGGGGTGAAGGGCGCGTTGACGGTGGGCGGCAAGCCGGCGGTCGAGGCCACGGCATACTCGCAGTGGGCAGAACCGCTGCAACTGCATGAGGTGAAGCTGGTGAAGGGCCAGCGCTATCCGCTGAACTTCTACGCCGAGACCGGCGGCAGTGGCGTGCCCGGCCTGTTCTGGAAACGGATTTCCGACAACGCCGAGGCCGACCTGAAAGCCGGCACCGCCGATGCCGACGTGATCGTCGCCGTGGTCGGCCTGACCTCCGATCTCGAAGGCGAGGAAATGGCGATCAAGACCGAAGGCTTCGCGGGCGGCGACAAGACCTCGCTCGACCTGCCGGCCGACCAGCGTCGCCTGCTGGAACAAGCCAAGGCACTGGGCAAGCCGCTGGTGGTGGTGCTGATGAACGGCAGCGCGCTCGACCTGTCGTGGGCCAGGGACAACGCCTCCGCCATTCTGGAAGCCTGGTATCCGGGCCAGTCCGGCGGCCTGGCCGTGGCCAACGTGCTGACCGGCCGCGCCGATCCGGGCGGCCGTCTGCCGCTGACCTTCTACCGCAACCTCGACGACCTGCCGCCGTTCGACAACTACGCCATGCAGGGCCGCACCTATCGCTACTACGCCGGCACGCCGGTGTACGCGTTCGGCGCGGGCCTCAGCTACACCAGCTTCAGCTACCAGCCATTGCAGATCATGCCGGTAGATGGGGCGGCCGAGAACGGTGTCATCGTCACCACCGAGATCCGCAACACCGGCAAGCGCGAAGGCGACGAGGTGGCGCAGCTGTATCTGACGCCGCCAGCCTTCGAAGGCGCACCCAAGCTGGCGCTGCGCGGCTTCCAGCGTGTATCGCTGAAGCCGGGCGAACGCCGCACGATCAGCTTCCGCCTGTCGCCGCGCGACCTGAGCTTCGTCACGCGAGATGGTGCGCGGCAGTTGATGCCGGGCCAGTACAAGCTGAGCGTCGGCTCCGGCCAGCCGGCGGCCGGCGTGGCGGGGCAGGAGAGTTCACTGGTGTTAAGCCGTACCGTAGTACTCGATAAATAAAAGGAGACAGACGATGATCAAGAAACTAGCCGTAGTGCTGGCGCTGGCCGGCACGCTGGCCGCACCCGCCAGGGCGCTCGACGACACCATGACGCCGATCGCCATCCCGGCGCAACCGAACGCCATCACGCTGAACACCGGTCCGCTGCCGGACGCCAAGGCGACGGAAAGCTGGCACAGCCAGTACGGCAGCGTGTTCGCCCGCAACGTCACGGTGGCCACGCTGACGCCGTTCCTGCCGGAGGCATCCAAGGCTACCGGCGCAGCGGTGATCGTGGCGCCGGGCGGAGGTTTCCGCACGCTGTCGATGAACAATGAAGGCTGGGATGTGGCGACCGCGCTGGCCAAGCAGGGCGTGGCGGCCTTCGTGCTGAAATACCGGCTGGTACAAACGCCGGCCGACATGGAAGGCTTCAACCGTGAGATGACCAAACTGTTCTCGGGCGGTGCGCGCGTGGCCAACACGCCGCCCAAGGAAGAGCCGTCGGTGACCTTCGCGCCGCAGATCGCCGACGCCCGCGCCGCCTTTGCGCTGGTGCGCTCGCGCGCCAGGGAATGGCATGTGGATCCGGACCGTGTCGGCATGATCGGCTTCTCCGCCGGCGCCATGCTGACGATGGCGACCACGCTGTACGGGCAGGATGCCAAGCCGGCCTTCATTGCCAATATCTACGGCCCGCTGTCGACCATGACGCCGCCGGCCGATGCGCCGCCGCTGTTCGTGGCGCTGGCGGCCGACGATCCCTTCTTCGGCAGCAGCGGCTATGGCTTGATCGACAGCTGGCGCGCGGCCAAGCGACCGGTGGAATTCCACCTGTTCGAGCAGGGCGGCCACGGCTTCGGCATGTATCCGAAGACCACCACCAGCACCGGCTGGTTCGACGCCTACTCGCGCTGGCTGGCCATGCACGGCTACCTGGCGCGTAAAAACTAACTGCGCTGCGGGACGGTGCGCGGCAGCAGCATGCGCACCGCCGTCCCCACGCCGGGTGCGGAATCGATGGTGATGCGCCCGCCCAGTATGCCGGTCACGATGTTGTAGACGATGTTCATGCCCAGCCCGGTGCCGCCCTGGCCCATCTTGGTGGTGTAGAACGGGTCGAACACGCGCTTCAGGACCTCGTCGTTCATGCCGCAGCCGTCGTCGGTGAAGAGCAGCTCGATGATGTCGTCATCCACCGCCTCGGCGCGTATGGTGATGCTGCCGCCGTGACGCTGTTCAAATGCATGGTTGATGGCGTTGTTGATCAGGTTGTTCAGGATCTGGTACAGCCCACCCGGGTAGGAGTCCAACACCATCCCTTCGGGAATCTGCAGCACCACGTCGCACTGCACCCGGCGCAGGCGAGGCAGGTAGGTGGCGATGGTGTCCTGCACCGCCGACAGCAAGTCGAACGCGCGCCGCTGGTCGTTGGTCTGGTCGACCGCAATCTGCTTGAACGAGGAAATCAGTTCGGCCGCCTTGTGCAGCGAGCCGGAAATCAGCTCGCTGGCCATGCGTACTTCTTCCAGGTGCGCGGTCAGTTCGGAGCGGCGCAGGGACCCGGCGGCGACGTGGGTTTCAAATTCATGCACGCGGTCGCGCAGCGCGGTCGAGGCCAGCAGGCTGTTGCCGATCGGCGTGTTCAACTCGTGCGCGATACCGGCCACCAGCGATCCCAGCGACGCCATCTTTTCCGCCGCCAGCAGTTCATCCTGCGTATGCTGCAGCGTCGCCAGCGCCGCACTGAGGTCGGCGTTGGCGCGTTCCAGCGCGGCCGAGCGTTCGCGCACGCGCGTCTCCAGCGAGAAGTTGAGGTCTTTCAGTTCGCGCTTGGCGTTCAGTTCCTCGGTCAGGTCCAGCAAGGCCCAGATGATGGCCGGGTTGCCGTCCAGCGTCAGCGAGGAGGACCAGATCGCCACGCTGCCGACACTGCCATCCGGCAGCAGCACGCCGGCAATCGCACCTTGCACCGCGCCTTCGTCGCGGTACATTTGCCAGATGCGTTCGCGTTCGAGCGGGCTGGCCCAGAACGGCACCTCGTCGCTGCGCTTGCCGACCAGCTGGGCGCCGCCGGGGCCGAAAGTCTGCACCAGCGCGCGGTTGGCCGCCATGATGCGGCCGTCGCGGTCGGACACGGTCAGCGGCAGCGGCGCCATGTCAAACAGGGTCTTGAAGCGCGCCTCCGATTCCGACAGGCGCCGCTGCGATTGCTCCAGCTGGGCTATGCGGTCGCGCAGCGTGGCGCTCATGGTGTTGAGCGCGCGCGCGAACACGGCGATTTCATCGTCGCCTTGCACCGCCAGCGCCTTGCCGTAGTCGCCGTGCGCGATTTGTTGCGCATCGCCGGTCAGCGCTTCCAGCCGCCGGCCTATGCCTTGGGTGAAGATGTAGAACATGAACATGCCGGCCGCAAAGCCGATCAGCGAAATCAGCACGCCCTGCAGCATCACTTCGTCGCGCGCCTGCTTCAGGTCCTTGGTGGTGAGGCCGAAGTTGATGCTGCCGATACGGTTATCGTCCAGCAGCAGCGGCGAGCGCGCGTGCAGCGTGGCGCCGTCGATGATGGTGCGCACGCCCTTGAAGCTGGTGCCGCCGCCTTGCCTCAACAGCGCCGGCAATGGCATGTCGCGCTTGCCCACGGCAATGATGGGGCGCTCGTGTTCATCGAGGATGGTGAGGTAGCGCAGGAAGCTGTCGTCCGGATCGGACAGCATTTCGGCGAAGTAGTTGTTGAGCTCCGGCAGACGGCCGGCCACCGCGTAAGAGCTGAGGGAGAGGTTGAGTGTGACCGCGTATTCCTGTGCCACCCGCTCGGCGTTGGTGTTGACCGCGTGGTTCATCAGGCGCAGGCTGTTCCAGATCAGGACGCCGACCACCAGTGCCTGGATCACGGCACTCAGCATCAGGAACCGCGCGCGTAGCGAAAGACTCAAAACGTTCACTCCTAGTCAGGTGGCACCAGGAGCGAACGCGGACGCCCTGGAATTAAGGCAAGGTCAGGATCACTTTTACAGTATCGTCAACTGCCGATTTATCAATATACCCGATTGCCTTCGGATCGGCAGCAACTGCTTTTTTCACCTCGGCGCTGTTCGGATATTCCTTCGGCGGCGTGGCCTTGCCGGTGAACACCAGCTTGGACCACAGGGCCTTCACCTGGGCCGCGTCCTTGTCCGCGACCTTGTGATAGAACTCGTTGCGGATGGCCGAACCGTCGGCCTGGTCGACCGGCGTGAACAGGTTCGATTTGCCAAGGAAGAATTGCGAGGCCTGTTCCGAGAACATGCGGGTGGCCGGGTTCTGCTTGCTGACGATGACCACGATTTCGGCGGCCGATGCCGGCACGGCTGCTGCGGCGAACGCCGACAACAGGAGAGCGCTTGCGATTTTTTTCATTGTTCTAGTCTCCCGATCAGAATACGAAGTCCAGGCCGGCCGCTACCACGGTCACGTCCTTGCTATAGCCGGCAGCCGGCACATTGATCAGCTGGCCCGACTTGGCGCCCGGCTTGACACGGTCCACCTGCACTTTCAGCGCCAGTTGCTTGGCGAAGTCCCAGCGTACGCCGATGATGTCCGAGGTTTGCTCGGCCGACGCCAGCAGGTTGGCGACGCCGGCGTTCAGGGCCGGCACCTTGGCCAGCGCGGCTGGCACGGTGACCGAGCTGCCGGCGCCCTTGGCCGAAGCGTGGGCATAGTACGGCAGCACTTTGCCGAAGCGGTAGCCGATCATGGCGTACCAGGCGTTGGTGTCCGGCAGGTACACGGCTTCCTTGGCGCGGCGCTGGGCGTATTCGGCCTGGCCGACCACGTTGTTCCAGTCCATCGTGCCGCCGATCGAGGTGAAGGCGATCTTCTTGCCGGTCTTGAAGGTGATGTCCGAAGCCAGCTGGGTGAAGCCGACCGCGCCCAGGGTGGTGGTCAGGGCGTTGATCGGCTGGATGTCGTTGATCTGCATGTCGGCGCGCGCGTGGGCGAAGCGCAGCATGAACGGACCGTATTCGCCGGCCACGCTGAAACCGGCGGCTGGCGCGCGGTAGGTGGCGGTCGAACCGGCGCCCGAGGAGACGAACAGCTTGCCGCGGCTGACGCCGGCGAAGGCCTGGGCCGTGAAGTTCAGGTCGCCGAAGGCGTGCTGGTAGTTGATGTCGGCGCCGTCCGAGTTTTCGATCGGGGCCTGGCCGTACATCTCGATCGGCGGACGCATCATGGTGTTGGCGTAGCCGACGTTCTGGTAGTCGGAGATCAGGAAGGTCGGCACCACCACGCGGCCGATGCGCACCGAGACTTCATCGTTGATGCGGGCTTTCAGGAAGGCCCAGGTCAGGTCGGTGGTGAAGGTGTGTTCGGTGGCCTTGCGGGTCAGCACCTGCGCGGTGCCGGACAGCCAGTCGTTGATCTTGTAGGTGGCTTGCAGGCCGAGGTTGGTGTCGAGGCCGAGGCGGGCGCTGTCGCCGACGCCGTCGGCTTGGTTGTAACGCGCGAACTTGACGTCGTCGGTGTTGCTCTGGGCGACGCCGACGGTGCCGAAACCGCTGATGCTCAGGTTGCCATCGTCGAGGGCGCCGGCCTGGGCCTGGGCCGTGGCGGCCAGTACTGCTACTGCTAACAGGTGCTTTTTCATGTATTGAGTCCGTTGGAGGTTATTGTTGGTATGACGGTTGTGCCGTCAGGTGCGTCTCTTGACAATGCGGGGATGGGGCATTCGGTTCACACCTTAGACTAATTTCCGTACGGCACGAAATGGAAAAACGTTAAACCGAACGATCATGCTAATTTTTGTAGTTTTTATGCAAAAACGCACTGGGGGGCGTCAGGCATTACAATAGCGGCTCCCACTTTTTACCCACGAGATCACGAATATGGCCGTCAATTCCCCCCTGCCCATTGCCTCCGAACTGAAGCCGGTCGCCGGCGTTGAAATCGGTTTTGCCGAAGCCGGCATCAAGAAGCCGAACCGCAAGGACGTGCTGGTGATGAAGCTGGCGCCGAGCGCCACCGTGGCCGGCGTGTTCACGCTGAACCGCTTCTGCGCCGCGCCGGTGCAGATCGCCAAGGCGCACCTGGCGGCCGCCAAAACCAGCGGCAAGCCGATTGCCGCGCTGCTGGTCAACACCGGCAACGCCAACGCCGGCACCGGCGAGCTGGGCCTGTCGCTGGCCAACGAGACCTGCGTCGCGCTGGCGGCGCAGCTGGGCGTGGACGCGGCGCAGATTCTGCCGTTCTCGACCGGCGTGATCCTCGAACCGCTGCCGGCCGCCAAGGTCATCGCAGGCCTGCCGCAAGCCGTGGCCGGCCTGAAGGCCGACAACTGGTACAACGCGGCCGAAGCCATCATGACCACCGACACCCAGCCGAAAGCCGGCTCGCGCACCGTCACCATCGGCGGCCATAGCGTGACCATGACCGGCATCTCGAAAGGCGCCGGCATGATCAAGCCGAACATGGCGACCATGCTGGGCTACCTGGCGTTCGACGCCAAGGTGGCGCAGCCGGTGCTGGATGAGCTGGTCAAGCACGCGGCCAACCACTCGTTCAACTGCATCACCATCGACGGCGATACTTCGACCAACGACTCCTTCATGCTGATCGCCACCGGCGCCGGCTCGCTGGAAGTGACCTCGACCTCGCAGCCGGAGTACGCGCAGCTGCGCGACGCCGTCACCGAACTGTCGCTGTTCCTGGCGCAAGCCATCGTGCGCGACGGCGAAGGCGCCACCAAGTTCATGAGCATCGTGGTGGAAGAGGGCGCGAACGTGGAAGAGTGCCGCAAGATCGCCTATTCGATCGGTCACTCGCCGCTGGTGAAGACTGCGTTCTTCGCTTCCGATCCTAACCTGGGCCGCATTCTGGCCGCGATCGGCTACGCCGGCGTCGATGATCTGGATGTGTCGAAACTGAACCTGTACCTGGACGATGTGTGGGTGGCCAAGAACGGCGGCCGCAATCCGGACTACAAGGAAGAAGACGGCCAGCGCGTGATGCAGAAGAGCGAGATCGTGGTGCGCGTGAAGCTGGCGCGCGGCGCGGCCTCGGCCACCGTGTACACCTGCGACCTGTCGCACGATTACGTGTCGATCAACGCCGACTACCGCTCGTAAGATGTCGGCCGCCCTCGAACAATTCCTGGCGCGCGCCGAGTCGCTGCTGGCGCGCGTGGAAGCCATCCTGCCGCCGGCTGCGCCGCAGACCGACTGGGATCGCGGCTACGCTTTCCGTTGGCGCAAGCGCGCCAATGGCCCGAGCTACCTGCAGGCGGTGGCGCATGTGTCGAACATCGCGCTGGACGATTTGCAGCACGTCGGCCCGCAGAAAGAGCAGATCGAGCAGAACACTCGCCAGTTCGTGTCGGGCAAGCCGGCCAACAACGTGCTGCTGACCGGCGCGCGCGGCACCGGCAAGTCTTCGCTGATCAAGGCCTGCCTGAACCAGTTCGGCAAGGATGGCCTGCGTTTGATCGAGGTGGACAAGGCCGACCTGGCCGAGCTGCCGGATATCGTCGACCTGGTGGCCGAGCGTCCCGAGCGCTTCATCATCTTCTGCGACGACCTGTCGTTTGAAGAAGGCGAGAGCGGCTACAAGGCGCTGAAGGTGGCGCTGGATGGCAGCATTTCGGCGCAGTCGGACAATGTGCTGATTTATGCGACCTCGAACCGCCGTCACCTGCTGCCGGAACGCATGTCCGACAACATGAGCTACAAGCATGATGAGGACGGCGACCTGCATCCGGGCGAAACGGTGGAAGAGAAGATTTCGCTGTCTGAACGCTTCGGCCTGTGGCTGACGTTCTATCCGTTCAAGCAGGACGATTACCTGACCATCGTTGCTCACTGGCTGTCGTCGCTGGGTTGCAGCGAGCAGCAGATTGCCGATGCGCGTGGTGATGCTTTGCGCTGGGCCTTGCAGCGCGGCTCGCGTTCGGGCCGCGTGGCGTGGCAGTTTGCCAAGGACTACGCAGGGAAGCTGGCATGACGCAGAAACCTGTTGATGTCGCGGTCGGCGTGCTGGTCAAGCCGAACGGCGACCTGCTGCTGGGCCAGCGCCCGGCCGGCAAGCCGTATGAAGGTTACTGGGAATTCCCGGGCGGTAAAGTCGATCCGGGCGAGACTATCCTGGAAGCCTTGAAGCGCGAGTTCGTGGAAGAGCTGGGCCTGACCATCCACTCGGCGGAAGAGTGGTGCGGTGTGGAATACGTCTATCCGCACGCGCATGTGCGGCTGCACTTCTTCATCAGCCGTGACTGGAGCGGCGAGCCGCAGAGCCTGGAAGGGCAGGCGTTTGCGTGGCAGGGAACGGTGGGCGTGGAGCCGCTGTTGCCAGCCACCATACCCTTGCTGGAGTGGCTGGAGCAAGTCCGCTACGCCTGATCCGCCGACACCGTCATTCCGCCCATTGGGCGAAATGACTTCCGGCGAAGGCCGGAATCCATGCTGAATATGCGGTGCGTTGGCGCAAGCGTTCTATGGGCCGCAGCGGCGGACCGCCCACCTTCGCCGGGACGACGCGTGGCTATTCTTCGTCGTGAGCGTCTTTAGGCGGTGCGGCGGGAATGACGTATTTCTCTTCCGCCCACGCGCCTAAGTCGATTTTCTTGCAGCGTTCCGAGCAGAACGGGCGGAATTTGTTTTCCGGCTTCCACTCCACTTTGGTGGAGCAGGTCGGGCATTCAACAACAGTGGTCATGACAGCTTACTTTAGAAGTTACAAAGGGTAAGCTCGAATGGTACATCATCTTCCAGCGGCTTGGGTTTCAGGTCGCCGCCCTGCGAGGTGAAGCGCACCCACAGCATGTACTTGTTGGCCGAAATCTCCGGAATCGCGCCCTGCGATTCATCCAGCGTCAGACGCAGCATCTGGTACACCTTCCCCTGCAACATCTGCTGGTAACTACCGGCTACCGCGATCATCTTGACCGGGCCGCCCGAATCGCGCAGCAAGCGCAGCACCAGCCCCAGCGCGTCGAACAGCGGCGCCAGCGGCGCGAACCAGGTGGCGATGTCGTTGAAGCGCTGCTCGGCCGGGCGCTGCTGCCAGGCGTAGTAGGACGGTAGATCAAACTCGCAGGCGCCGCCCGGAATAATGGTGCGGCCACGGATGCTCATCAGCCATTCGTTGTCGCGCACGTTCTGGCCGGTCTTGCCCTGGGCGGCGACCAGCGCGCTGCTCACGCCATCGAGCTCGTTGAGGATGGCGTCCAGCGTTTCGGCCTGCACATTGGGATTCATGCGGTAGCCCAGCAGCGTTTGGCGCTGGCGCTCCAGTTCTTGCAGCAGGTCCGATTTCAGGTCGGCGCGTCCGGCCACTTCGAGCATGTCGAAGATGGTGGCCAGCGCCACGTGGTGCTGCATGGGATGTTCTTGATGCACAAAGAACTTGAATTTCTCGTACAAATCCTCCAGGCGCAGCAACGTGCGTATGCGCTCGTTGAAAGGATATTCGTAGACGATCAAAATAACATCCCTCTATAGATGGACCTGCAAAGAATTCTCGTGATTTTGAAGCAAGCCAAGCAAAATTACAAACGTTGCGAAGGCATTATTGCCTTTCTAGCGCAAATTACCAGCGAATTTGCAGATATAAGGCGTGCAAACGGTCCACTTGCGCTGCCAAAGTATCGATTCCTGCATTATTGACAATAACATCATCCGCCGCCGCCAGCCGCTCGGCGCGGCTCACTTGCGCCGCCATGATGGCCCGCACCTGCGCTTCCGGCAGGCCGTTGCGCGCCATCACGCGCGCCACTTGCAGCGCCTCCGGACAGTCTACCGCCAACAGGCGCGCGACCCGTGCACGCCACGTGCCCGATTCGATCAGCAGCGGCACCGCGTAGATCACATAGCTGCCGCTGGCCGCCGCCCCGGCCGCCAGCGCGGCGTCGCGGATGCGCGGATGCAGGATGGCTTCCAGCCGCGCCTTGGCGCCGGCGTCGCTGAACACCAGCTGGCGCATGCGGGTGCGGTCCATCGCGCCGTTTGGCTCGGCAAACTCGGGGCCGAACTCGGCCACGATGGCCGGCATGGCCGGGCCGTTGGGCGCGGTCATGCTGTGGGCGATCAGGTCGGTATCAACGATGGTGGCGCCGCGCGCCGCAAACATGTCGGCCACCGTGCTCTTGCCGCTGCCGATGCCGCCGGTCAGGCCGATGGCAAAGGGCTGTGCGCTCATGGATGGACCACGCTCAGGGTGAAGGCCGACAGCGGGCCGCCGTACAGCAGCGCGATCAGGCCGGCCGCCGCCAGGTAGGGACCGAACGGAATCGGGTTGTTGCGGCCGCGCTTGGCGAACACGATCAGGGCGATGCCCACCACCGCGCCCACCACCGAGGACAGCAGGATGATGGTCGGCAGCATGGCCCAGCCCATCCACGCGCCCAGCGCCGCCAGCAGCTTGAAGTCGCCGTAGCCCATGCCTTCCTTGCCGGTGGCCAGCTTGAACAGCCAGTAGATCGACCACAGCGCCAGGTAGCCGAGTGCCGCGCCAATCACGGCGTCCTGCAGCGGCACAAAGGTGGCGTTCACATTCATCAGCAGGCCGGCCCACAGCAGCGGGAAGGTCAGGTCGTCCGGCAGCAGCTGGGTGTCGGCGTCGATGAAGGTCATGGCGATCAGCGCGTACAGGAAGAACAGCGCCGACAGGCCGGCCCAGCCGCTGCCCAGCTTCCACACCACCAGCGCCGACAGCGCGCCGGTCAGCAGTTCCACCGCCGGGTAGCGCGCCGAGATCGGCGCCTTGCACTTGCTGCACTTGCCGCGCAAGACCAGCCAGCTGACCACCGGGATGTTTTCCGCCGCCGTGATCTGATGCTGGCAGTGCGGGCAGGCCGAGCGCGGCAGCACCAGGTTGTAGCGCGTGGTGTGCGGCAGCGGCTTGCCGCTTTCCGAGGCCACGTAGTTATCCGATTCGCGCTGCATCATGATCGGCAGGCGGTGGATCACGACGTTGAGGAAGCTGCCGAACAGCAGCCCGAACAGGCCGGCGATCAGGCTGATGGCCAGCATGCCGGCGGGGGCGAACAACAGGGTAGATTCCGACATGGGCGTCAATCTGCGTTAATTATCACGGACTCAGTTTAAAGCATTACGGCAACATTGCGGACGTTTTTCCGGACTCCCTTATATCCTCGGGGAGATGGGCAAGCGCCGGGAACACTGGCAAGGTGGCAGTTCTGTTTTCCCGCCCGGAGCTATCTTGTCGTCGTTTTCCCAGACACCGCTGTTTTTGCTGCTCGGGCTATTGTTGTCCTGCTTTGCTTTCCTGGCCGCGTTTGTGATTTGCCTGCGCCGTGTAAGGCGCGGCTACGAGGCGCGCCTGCGCCTGCTGGCCGAGCGCGAGCGCGTGGCCACCGGCCTGCACGACACCCTGCTGCAAAGCATGCAGGGCCTGATCCTGCGCATCCAGGGCGTCGGCCACCGGCTGGCGGCCGACAGCCCGGAACGCCTCACCATCGAGCGCATCCTGGACCAGGCCGACGACGTGCTGGCCGAAGGCCGCCACCAGATCCTGGCATTGCGCATGCCGGTGGTGTACGGCGACAACCTGAGCCAGGCGTTGGCGGCCATCGGCCAGTCGCTGCAGGACAATTTCAACATCCCGTTCCGCATGCTGGTCGGCGGCGAGCAGGCTTTCATCGATGGCGACCGTGGCGAGGAAATCTACGCCATCGCGCGCGAAGCGCTGTACAACGCCTTCCAGCATGCGCAGGCCGCCACCATCGAGCTGGAGCTGGTGTATGGCTGCGAATTTTTCCTGGTCTATGTGCGCGACGACGGCAAGGGCATGGCGCAGCCGCCGCGCGGGCTGGCAGGCATGCGCGAGCGCGCCGCGCGGCTGGGCGGTACGCTGGAGGTGTTGAGTTTGCCGGAGCAGGGCACGGAAGTGATCCTCAAGGTGCCGGGCGAAGTCTGTTACCAGAGCCCGCGCAAGAGCGGCTGGCAGCAGCGGCTGGCGGCCTGGCTGGGCCGCACCGAGGCAGGCAGCTAGCGGCGCAGGGCTGGACTGGCTCAGTTGACCAGCGGGCGCGGCCGGTTGCGCATGCCGATGATGCCGCGGCCGAGCGCGATCAGCACGGCGTGGGTGCGGTCGTTGGCCTGCAGCTTGGCCATCAGATTTTTCATGTGGACTTTGACGGTTTCCTCGGCGATGCACAGCTGGCGGCCGATCAGGCGGTTGCTCTTGCCCAGCGCGGCCAGTTCCAGTACCTGGATTTCACGCGGGGTCAGTTCATCGCCGGGCATGTGGCGCGCCACTGCCTGCACCAGCAGCGGCGGCACGTGGCGCCGGCCGGAGTGGACCGCGCGCAGGGTGTCGAGCATGTCGCGCCGGGCCGCGCTTTTCAGCAGGTAGCCGGCGGCGCCGGCCTTCATGGCGCGCATCACCAGCGCGTCGCCCTCGTAGGTGGTCAGCACCACCACGGCGGCGTGCGGGAATTCGTTGCGGATGATGTGCGTGGTTTCAACGCCGTCCAGGTCCGGCATCTGGATATCCATCAGCACCAGGTCGGGCCGCAGGTTGCGGTACAGCGTGATCGCCTCGCGACCGCCGGCGGCCTCGGCCACCAGCCGGAACGCCGGATCGCTGGCCAGCACGCTGGCGATGCCCTGGCGGAACAACGGGTGATCGTCCGCCGTCATCACGGTGATCGGGACCGTGGCCATCTTCAGACCACCGAGCCGAGCTTGAAGATCGGCAGGTACATGGCCACCACCAGGCCGCCGATCAGCACGCCGAGGATGACCATGATCATCGGCTCCATCAGGCTCGACAGCGCGGCCACGGCCTCGTCCACTTCTTCCTCGTAGAAGTCGGCCACCTTGGACAGCATGGCGTCGAGCGAGCCGGACTCCTCGCCGATCGACACCATCTGCGTGACCATATTGGGGAACACGTCGGCGTTCTGCATGGCCACGGTCAGGCTGGTGCCGGTGCTGACTTCGGTCTGGATCTTGCGCGTGGCGTCGAGGTAGACCGCGTTGCCGGCCGCGCCGCCGACCGAGTCCAGCGATTCCACCAGCGGCACGCCGGCCGCGAACATGGTCGACAGGGTGCGGGTCCAGCGCGCCACCGTGGCCTTGCGGATCACCTCGCCGAAGATGGGCAGCTTGAGCAGCAGCTTGTCCATGAAGCGCTGCACTTGCAGCGAGCGCTGCCAGGCGCGGAAGAAGAAGTAAATCGCCGCGAACAGGCTGCCGAAGATGGCCCACCACCACTGCACGAAGAATTCCGACAGCGCCATCACGAACAGGGTCGGCGCCGGCAGGTTGGCGCCAAAGCTGGCAAACACTTCCTTGAAGGCCGGCACCACCCAGATCATGATCACCGCCGTGACGATGAACGCCACCCCGAGGATCGACACCGGGTAGGTCAGGGCCGACTTGATCTTGGCCTTCATGGCCAGCGTCTTTTCCTTGTAGATGGCGAGCCGGGTCAGCAGGTCCTCCAGGATGCCGGCCTGTTCGCCGGCGCCGACCAGGTTGCAGAACAGCGGGTCGAAGTACAGCGGGAACTTGCGGAACGCCTGGTTCAGGCTGGTGCCGGTCTCGATATCGGCGCGCAAATCCATCACCAGCTTGGCCACCGACGGATTGGCGTGGCCCTTGCCGACGATGTCGAACGACTGCAGCAGCGGCACGCCGGCCTTCATCATGGTGGCCAGCTGGCGCGTAAACAGCGTGATGTCCTTGTCGGTGACTTTCTTGCCCGAGCGGTAGGCCTTCTTCTTGACCTTGGTGACCATGATGCCTTGCCGGCGCAAGGTGACGTTGACCACCGCCTCGCCGCCGGCGCGCAGCTCGCCGCGCACCGTCTTGCCGGTCTTGTCCTTGCCTTCCCACGAGAAGACCGACTCCTTGATCTGATTGCCGCCCGATGTTGCCATGATCGCTATCCTATTCGTTGGTGCAGCCGAGTACTTCTTCCAGGCTGGTCAGGCCGCCCTTGACCTTCACCAGTCCGGACTGGCGCAGCGACTTCACGCCTTCCTTCTCGGACTGGGCGGCGATGTCCATCGAGTTGCCGTGGGCCAGAATCAAGGCTTCGATCGCGGGCGTGATCGGCATGATCTGGTAGATGCCGACCCGGCCTTTGTAGCCGCCGCCATTGCAGCGCTCACAGCCGACCGGGCCGTAGGGTTTCCAGCTGCCGTCCAGCTCTTCCGGTTTGAAGCCGGCCTTGACCAGCAAGTCGGGCGCGATGTCGACCGGCTGCTTGCAGTTGCACAGGCGGCGCGCCAGGCGCTGGGCGGTAATCAGGATCACCGACGAGGCGATGTTGAACGGCGCCACGCCCATGTTCATCAGGCGCGTCAGCGTCGACGGCGCGTCGTTGGTGTGCAGGGTGGAGAACACCATGTGCCCGGTCTGCGCCGCCTTGATGGCGATGTCGGCGGTTTCGAGGTCGCGGATCTCGCCGACCATGATGATGTCCGGGTCCTGGCGCAGGAACGATTTCAGCGCCACCGGGAAGGTCAGGCCGGCGCGGTCGTTGACGTTGACCTGGTTGACGCCGGGCAGGTTGATCTCGGCCGGGTCTTCGGCGGTCGAGATATTGATGCCGGGCTTGTTCAGGATGTTGAGGCAGGTGTACAGCGACACCGTCTTGCCGGAGCCGGTCGGGCCGGTCACCAGCACCATGCCGTAAGGGCGCTGAATGGCGTCCAGCAGCAGTTCCTTCTGGTCGGGATCGTAGCCGAGCGAATCGATGCCCATCTGCGCCTGGGTGGCGTCGAGGATACGCATCACGGTCTTTTCGCCGAACAGGGTGGGCAGGGTGGAGATGCGCAGGTCGATGGTCTTGGTCGGCGAGACGATCAGGCGCATGCGGCCGTCCTGCGGCACGCGCTTTTCCGAGATATCGAGCTTGGCCAGCACCTTGATGCGCGACACCAGCTTTTCCTTGATCGAGATCGGCGGCTGGGCATGCTCGATCAGCACGCCGTCGACGCGGAAGCGGATGCGGTAAAACTTTTCAAACGGCTCGAAGTGCAAGTCGGAGGCGCCCATGTTGACCGCGTCCATCAGCATCTTGTTGAGGAAGCGCACCACCGGCGCGTCTTCCACATCGTTGGCGCCGGCGTCGGCCACCGTATTGGGCGCTTCCTCCTCCTCGGCGAACTGGATATCGGCTTCCTCGCCGGCCAGCTCGGCGATGCTTTGCTCGCTGCTCTTGCTGATGCGCGCCAGCAGCTGCAGCAGCGCGTCGTGCGCCACGATGACCGGCTCGACCGTGGACTCGGTCTGGAACTTGATCTGGTCCAGCGCCTGGATGTTGGTCGGATCGGAAATCGCCACCGACATCTTGTTGCCGCGCTTGGCAAGGGCGATCACGCGCTGGGTCTGCATCAGCTTGTGGTCGATGATCTTGGGCGGCAGTGCCTCGATACTGAGCGCGCTGACGTCCATCAGCGGATAGGCGAAGGTTTCGGCGCAGAAGGCGGCCAGCGCCTTGGAGTCGATGCTGCCGCTGGCCAGCAGCACATCAATGAAGGCCTGCTTCTCCGCCACCGACTTCTTTAACAAACCCTCGGCTTGCGGGGCGGTCAGGCGGCCGGCTTGCAGCAATGCCCTTGCCAACCCCGGCATCGGGGCGCCTGGCGCTGCGTTCGGTAGGACTGCTGCCATAGTCGCGTGGGTCAGGTTGGAGGAGGGCGATCCCAAATAATGCTCTCAGGCATTATTTTTGTAAAGCCCGTGAAACAATTTTACTCCGCTCTGTTGCGTGCGCCCACGCGTTTGCTTGCTTTTACCGGCTTTAGCGGGAGGGTGGGCGTCGCAATTTGACGACTTTGATGGCCTGGTCGTGCACCTGCACCACCTCGATGATGCACTGGTCGACCTTGAGGCTGATCGGCGCGTCTGGAATTTCTTGCAACAGTTCCAGCAGCATGCCGTTCAGGGTCTTGGGGCCGTCGAGCGGGAAACTGAGGCCGAGCCGCTTGTTGACGTCGCGCAGCGGGGTGGCGCCGTCGAGCAGGCATTCGCCGCTGGCGTCCCAGCCGAAGCTGTCGGCCTTGGCCGCGCTCGGCGTGGAGGTGGTGAATTCGCCGATCATCTCCTCGATGATATCGTCCAGCGTGACCAGGCCCTGCACCTCGCCGTATTCATCGACGATGATGCCGAGCCGTTCCTTGTTCTCCTGGAAGTACTGCAGCTGGGTGAACAGGCGTGTGTCCTGCGGGATGAAGTAGGGCGTGGTCAGCAGGGCGCGCAGATGATCGGTGCTCAGCTCTTCTTCCTGGTTGAGCAGGGCCAGCACCTTGCGCACATGCAGGATGCCGACGATGCGATTGATCTCGCCTTCATAGACCGGCAGCTTGTTGTGGTAGCAGGTAGTCAGCTCGCGCATGATGTCCTCGAGCGGCTGTTCGAGGTCGAGCGCCTCGATCTGCGCGCGCGGCGTCATGATGTCCTCGACCGAAATGGTTTCCAGATCGAACAGATTGAGCAGGATGGACTTGTGTTTTTGCGGGATGAAGTTGCCGCCTTCCAGCACGATCGAGCGCAGCTCGTCGGGCGACAGGCGCGCATCGTGGGCGTGCGAGCCGGCCGTGATGCCGAACACCTTGAGCAGCATCGACACGAACAGATTGACGAACCAGATCACCGGCTTGGACACCGCCATCAGCGGCTTGAGCACCATGCTGGTGGGCAGGGCGATCTTTTCCGGGAAAGTGGCGCCGATCACCTTGGGCGAAATTTCCGCGAACACAATCAGCAGGAACGCCACGCCGCCGGTGGACAGCGTGATCACGTTGTCGTCATGGCCGAAGGCCTGGATGGCGATCGAGGTCACCAGCGCGGTGGCGGCGGCATTGAACAGCGTATTGGCGATCAGCACCAGCGACAGCAGCTTATCGGTGCGCTCGAGCAGCCACAGCGTCGTGATCGCGCGGCGGCTACCGCGTTTAGCCTCATGGCGCAAACGATAGCGATTGGCCGCCATCAGGGCGGTTTCAGCCATCGCAAAGAAAGCCGAACAGAGAATCAGAAGAAAGAGTGCAAGAAATTGCACCCAAAAGGGCACGGTATCCAAGGGGGATAGAGGTGGTGGGAAGAGCTTTGAATTCTAAGGTAACGCAGCGCCCCATGCAAGTTCAGCATTCGGGGTCAGCTCTGTCATTTGGACAGTCGCGCCCATTCTTTGATGTAGCTCAATACGCAAATTCGCGTGTTTTTGCGTATTGAGCTACATCAATGATTGGTGCTGCATGTCCAAATGACAGAGCTGACCCTGAATTGGGTTAGAACAGCTCGTCGAGTTGTTCGAAGAATTCGCGTTTGGCAGGGTTATCGCGGGTGAACAGCTGGGTAGCAAGGTGGCCGGAGATTTCTTCGCGCAGGTTGCGGTGGGCGAAGGCGATGTCGAGCCAGCGATCGGCTTTGCCGCCTCGGCCGAGGTCAATGAAGTGGAGTTGGTCGTTTTCAGAGACGAAGATATTGCTGTCGCCTAAGTCGCCGTGGGAGAAGACCAACTCTTCCCGCGGCATGGTGGCGTGCAGGCGGGCCAGCAGGTCTTGCGGCGTGGCGATGCCGGGCCATGCGTCGGAATCGTAGTCTTCGTCGATCAGGCCCTGGCCGACCAGGAATTCCAGTTCGCGCAGGCGCACGGCGGCGCCGGAATCGAAGGGGCAGTCGGCGATGGAGATGGACTGCATCTGCCGCAGCGCTTCCTTGAACAGCTCCAGTACGCGCTGCTCGTCCCGCAGGTAACCGGCCAGCGGCGCGCCGGGCACGGCGCGTGTGATCATGTATTCCTGCCGCTCGTCGTGCGCCGTCATGACCACTTCGGGTACGTGTACTTTCCCGGACAGCCACTGCATCACCGCCGCCTCGCGCAGCACGCTGTAGGTGGTGCTGGCATAGATCGACGGCGAGGTCTTTAAAAAGAAAACCTCATCTCCGCGACGGAAGCGGTAAACCTGGCACGGCGACTCGCCGATTTCGTCGCGCTGCAGGATGGCGTTGCCGATAAAAGACTTGATCGTAGCGTGCATCAGTATTTGAAAATAAGGGGCAGGGCAGGGCGAAAGTCTTTTTGCATGCCCTGTACTTCATGATCGTAGCTGATTTCCAGCAGATGCTGCTCGCCATGAGCAAAAGTCAAGCCGCTTGAGCGCGCTGCTTGTGACGCTTGTCCTGATGATGGTGAAAACACTTTAATACCTGTGATTTCGCGCAGGCCGGCCGCATGATGTATCGGCTGCTGCCATTGGCCTCCTTTTGAAACGAAGAACCACATTGGCTCGGTTAGCGGCGTATTGGCCGCGATGCCAATCGCCATGCCGGGCGGCAGATAGGCGGGCTGGTAATCCCACGTCTCGAAGTCTGCGACTTCGCCGGCTTCTGATGGGCGGAAGCAAATGCCGAACGGCGAGGCCGTTCCCTCAGGTGCAAGGCGTTCACTCAGCGTGGTGGGTGAGGTGGTCGGGCTGCGTACTTCGTCCTCGTTGGCGATCCAGAGCAATTCAAGGAAGGCGTTGGCGAAGAAGAAGCGGCGGTTCGCTGTCCCCTGGCCGGGATGGGTATTGCCGGAACCTTCTGTCAGGCCGAAGGCTTTCAACGCTTCGGCTTCCGGCCCGCCCGGCTGCACGCGGATGAAGATGTGGTCTATTTGCATAGCAGCAGGGCGTGGCCGGCGATCGGGGCGCCGTTTTCCTGGCGGGCTTCGATGGCTTGCGAGGCCAGCACGGTGAAGCCGGTGTCGGCGGCCAGCCGTTGCAGGTAGGCGGGCGTATGGGCGTAGCGGTTGGAGGGCCGCAGAGTGTAGTCGGCGCCGTCGCCGGCTTCCACCGAGAAGCAGAAGCGGCCGCCGGGGCGCAATGCGGCGTGCACGGCGCGGAACACGGGGGCGAGGTCGCCAATGTAGACGAAGACGTCGGCCGCCACTGCAAGATCGTAGGCGCCTTCGCCGTCGGCCAGGTAGCCGGTCAGGTCCGCGCAGGACAGTTCATCGTACAGTTGGCGCTCGGCGGCTTTGTCCAGCATCGGCTGTGACAGGTCGACGCCGTGCAAGCGTTTGGAGTAGGCGCGCAGGTAGGGACCGCACAAGCCGGTGCCGCAGCCCAGGTCGACGGTGTTCAGCTCCGACGATGGCGCCACGTGACGCAGCAGCGCATCCAGCACGGCCGGTGTTTTGTAGCCCAGCACTTCGGTCAGGTGCTGGTCGAAGTGGTTGGCGTATTGGTCGAACAGCGAGCGCACGTAGTCGTTTGGCAGCGCGGCCGGCGTTTCGCCTTCGCCCACCGAGGCCAGTGCAAACGCAATCGTTTCAGGATTGTCGCCATGCGCCAGCGCGGCGCGGTAGGCGGCGATTGCTTCTTCGCGCCGCTCCAGCGCACGCAGGACGTTGCCGCGATGGTAGTGCGCCAGCGCGTAATCTGGCCGGTGTTTCAGCGCCTGGTCGTAGCTGTCCAGCGCCGCGCCGAACTCGCCCAGTTTGAACAGCGACGCGCCCTGTGCGCTGTAAGCCTCGGCCCAGTCGGGACGCAGGTGGATGGCGCGGTCGAAGCTCTCCACCGCTTCCGGCAGGTAGCGCAGGCAGTGCAGGGCGTGGCCGCGCGCCAGCCACGCATCGGCGTTACGGTCTTTGATGTTGAGCGCATCTTCGGCCGCGCCCAGCGCGTCGAGGTAGCGGTTCATGTCTTGCAGGACGATGGCGCGATTGCAGTGCGCTTCGGCGTAATCGGGCTTGAATTGCACCGCGCGCTGGTAGCTGTCCAGCGCTTCGTTCAGACGACCCAGCCGGCGCAACGCGTTGCCGCGATTGCTCCATGCCAGCGCATAAGATGGATTCAAGGCCAGCGCGCGTTCATGGCTGGCCAGCGCTTCGTCGACGCGACCGGCGTCCAGCAAGGCGACGCCGAGGTTGCAGTGGGCGGTCGCCTGCGCGTTGTCGAGGTCCAGCGCGCGCGAGATCAGTTCGATGGCGGCGTTGAAGTCGCCTTGCTGGCGCGCGATCACACCCAGCAGATGCAGCGCATCGAACTGGCGCGGGTTGAGCTCCAGCACTTGCCGGTACAGCGCCTGCGCCGGTTCCAGCCGTCCCTGCTGGTGCAGTTCGACGGCGTGTTGTAGGAGGGATGCGGCCAAGGTTTCTGTCATAGTGGCCGCATCTTATCAGGTCAGCTGCCGCGATAGGTCGAATAGGCCCACGGCGACACCACCAGCGGCACGTGGTAGTTCTGGTCGGCGTGCGCCACGCCGAAGGCAAGCGTCACCTCGTCGATGAAGCGCGGCTCCGGCAGTTCCACACCCTGCGCCGCGAAATACTCGCCGGCGCTGAAGACCAGCTCATATTTGCCCTGTTTCAGTGCGTCGCCCTCCAACAGCGGGGTGGAACAGCGGCCGTCGGCGTTGGTGACGTCGGTCTTCAGCAGTTCGCGGCCCTGTGGCCGGACCGCATACAAAGCCACTTTGACGCCGGCGCCCGGCTTGCCCTGGGTGATATCGAGAACGTGCGTACTGAGTTTGCCCATGATTGGTCCTATATTTGCTTGTAACAGGTATCTATTGTCTAAATCATATACCGTCATCGGGTTTGGCATATATGATTAGAGATATAACCCCCATAGACTAACCGGCGCCATGACCACCTACGATAACTACCCGCGCGACCTGATCGGATACGGCCCAAAACCGCCGCATGCCCAGTGGCCCAACAAGGCCCGCATCGCCCTGCAATTCGTGCTGAATTACGAAGAAGGCGGTGAAAACAGCGTGCTGCACGGCGACGCCGGGTCCGAGACTTTCCTGTCCGAGATCATCGGCGCGGCTTCGTTCAGCAATCGCCACATGAGCATGGAGTCGCTGTACGAGTACGGCTCGCGCGCTGGCTTGTGGCGTTTGCTGCGCATGTTTGAGGACCGCAAGCTGCCGTTGACGATTTTCGGCGTGTCGATGGCGTTGAAGCGCAATCCGGAAGCGGTGGCCGCGTTCCAGCAGCTGGGGCACGAAATCGCCTGCCACGGCCTGCGCTGGATCACCTATCAAAATATGGACGAAGCCACAGAGCGCGCCCACATGAAGGAAGCAGTGGAGATCATCCGCGAACTGACCGGCAGCGCACCGCAAGGCTGGTACACCGGCCGCGATTCGCCGCAAACGCGCCGGCTGGTGATGGAGCACGGCGGCTTCCGCTACGACTCGGACTACTACGGCGACGACTTGCCGTTCTGGCAGAAGGTGGACTTCACCAACAAGGAAGGCCAGGCCATGAGCGAGCCGCAGCTGATCCTGCCGTACACGCTGGACACCAACGACATGCGCTTCGCCGCCGCACAAGGCTTCAACTCCGGCACGCAGTTCTTCGATTACCTGAAGGATGCGTTCGATGTGCTGTACGCCGAGGGCGATCCGAATGGCTTGAACCAGCCGAAGATGCTGAACATCGGCCTGCACTGCCGCATCGTTGGCCGTCCGGCGCGCGCGGCTTCGCTGGCGCGTTTCCTCGACTACGTGCAGAGCCACGACAACGTCTGGATCACCCGCCGTATCGATATCGCCGAACACTGGCGCAAGGTTCACCCTTTTGCAGAATGAGATTGTGATGTCCGAACCGATTCGTTTTTACTACCGTGGCGCTGTACAGGAAATCCACCACGCCGCCCCGACCCGCACTGTGCTGCAGCACCTGCGCGAGGACTTGCATTGCACCGGCACCAAGGAAGGCTGCGCGGAAGGTGACTGCGGCGCCTGCACCGTGGTTGTCGGCAGCCTGAATGCGCAAGGCCAACTGGAAATGAAGGCGGTGAATTCCTGCATCCAGTTCGCGCCCACGCTGGATGGCAAGGCGCTGTTCACGGTGGAGGATATGCAGCAGCCGGATGGCGCGCTGCACCCGGTACAGCAGGCGATGGTGGAATGCCACGGTTCGCAATGCGGCTTCTGTACGCCTGGTTTCGTCATGTCCCTGTGGGGCATGTATCTGGATAAAGACGGCCAGCCGGCGCAGCGCAAGGAGATTGACGATTGCCTGTCCGGTAACCTGTGCCGCTGCACCGGCTATCGCCCGATCATCGATGCAGCGCATCGCATGACTGAGCTGCCGAAGGTGCCGTTCGACCGCGCCGCGTTGACGCAGCAGCTGCAGGCCTTGCAGCGCGACGCCGGTTCTACCTACACCGCGCAAGGCCGCTCCTTCCACGCGCCGCGCACGCTGGATGAACTGGTGGCGCTGCGCGCCGCGCATCCGAAAGCCACACTGCTTGCCGGTTCCACCGATATCGGCCTGTGGGTGACGAAGCAGATGCGCGATCTGGGCGACATCATCTACCTCGGCCACGTGAGCGCGCTGCAAAGCGTGCAGCAGAAGGACGGCATGCTGGAAATTGGCGCGGGCGTGTCGTTGAACGATGCTTACGAGGCGCTGTGCAAGCTGTACCCGGCGGAGTTGGGCGAGTTGTGGCAGCGCTTTGCCTCGCTGCCGATTCGGAACGCGGGCACGCTGGGCGGCAATGTCGCCAACGGTTCGCCGATCGGCGACTCCATGCCGTGGATGATCGCGCTGGGCAGCGAGGTAGTGCTGCAAGGCCCATCCGGCCAGCGCGTGCTGGCGCTGGAGGCCTTCTACCTCGATTATCAGAAAAAGGATATGCAGGCGGACGAATTTGTCGTCGCCGTGCGTGTTCCGCTGCCGCGTGCCGGCGTGCATTTCCGTACTTACAAGCTGGCCAAGCGCTTCGACCAGGATATCTCGGCGGTGTGCGCGGCGTTCGCGTTCACGCTCGATGGCGGCAAGGTGGTGGATGCGCGTATCGCCTTCGGCGGTATGGCGGCCACACCGCGCCGCGCGCCACGTGCAGAGGCGTCGCTGATTGGCCTGGGGTGGAGCGAAACCAATCTGCTTGTGGCGATGGATCTGCTGCAGCAGGATTACGCGCCGCTGTCGGATATGCGCGCGTCCAATACGTATCGTATGCAGACGGCGCAGAATCTGCTGCGCCGCTTCTGGCTTGAGACGCGCGCCGATGCGCCGCTTGCGGCCGATGCCGTCAACGCCTTCGCTTGCCGCGCCTGAAAGGAGCCATCATGAATCAACCAGTTGCTCCATCCGCGATTGCGGAATCTGCATGGAAGGCCGTGGGCGTCGCGCGTCCACATGAATCGGCCGAGCTGCATGTGCTGGGCCAGGCCACTTACACCGACGATATCCCCGAGCTGCAAGGCACGCTGCACGCTGCGCTGGGTTTGTCGTCGAAGGCACATGCCTGCATCACGGCGATGGACCTGGCGCCGGTTCGCAGTGCGCCGGGCGTGGTGGCGGTGTACACGGCGGCTGATATTGTCGGCACCAATGACTGCGGGCCGATTATTCACGACGACCCTATCCTGAGTGCGGGAGAGGTGATGTATGTCGGCCAGCCTATTTTCATCGTGGTGGCGGATACGCACGACAACGCACGCCGCGCCGCGCGCAAGGTGCTGGTGACGTATGACGAACTGCCGGCGATCTTCACGCCGCAGGAAGCCAAGGCGGCCGGTTCGTATGTGCTGCCGCCGATGCAGCTCAAGCGCGGTGACTACCAGACGGCGTTTGAGATGGCGCCGCGCGTGGTGAAGGGCCAGTTGTTCGTCGGCGGCCAGGAGCAGTTCTATCTTGAAGGCCAGATCGCCTACGCGATTCCGAAGGAAGACAACGGCATGCTGGTGCAGTGCTCAACGCAGCACCCGAGCGAGATGCAGCACGTGGTGGCGCATGCCATCGGCGTGCATTCGCACAAGGTGCAGGTGGAGTGCCGTCGCATGGGCGGTGGCTTCGGTGGCAAGGAGTCGCAGTCGGCGTTGTGGGCGGCGTCGGCTGGTATTGCGGCGGCCAAGTTGCGCCGTCCTGTCAAGCTGCGTGCGGATCGCGATGACGACATGCTAGTCACCGGCAAGCGTCACTGCTTCTTCTACGAGTACGAGGTTGGCTACGACGACAGCGGTAAGATCCTGGCGGCCAAGGTGGACATGACTTTGCGCGCGGGCTTCTCGGCCGATTTGTCGGGGCCTGTGGCGACGCGGGCGGTCTGCCACTTCGATAACACCTACTATTTATCGGATGTGGATATTCGTGCCGGCTGCGGCAAAACCAATACGCAGTCGAATACGGCCTTCCGCGGTTTCGGCGGCCCGCAAGGAGCGATTGCGATTGAGTACATCATCGATGAAATCGCGCGCAACCTTGGGCGCGACGCACTGGATATCCGTCGCCTGAATTTCTACGGCAAGACCGAGCGCAATGTCACGCCGTATGGGCAGGAGATCGTCGATAACGTGATCGAGGCGCTGACGGCTGAACTGGAGCAGACCAGCGAGTACCGCGCGCGCCGCAAGGCGATTGAGGCGTTCAACGCATCGAGCCCGGTGCTGAAGAAGGGCCTTGCGTTCACGCCGCTGAAGTTCGGCATTGCGTTCAACGTCACGCACCTGAATCAGGCGGGCGCGCTGGTGCATGTGTATGTGGACGGTTCGGTGCTGGTCAATCACGGTGGCACGGAAATGGGGCAGGGCATCAACACCAAGGTGATGCAGGTAGTGGCGCATGAACTGGGCATCGATCTGTCGCATGTGCGTGCGACGCCGACCGATACCAGCAAGGTGGCGAATACCTCGGCCACGGCGGCGTCCACCGGCGCGGACCTGAACGGCAAGGCGGCGCAGGATGCGGCGCGGCAGATTCGCGAGCGTCTCGCGGCCTACGCGGTCAAGCTGTATGGCGATGAGGATGGTCAGCCGGTGCGTTTCTTCGACAATGCGGTGCATGTGAACGGACATTCGGTGCCGTTTGCGGAGCTGGTGCAGAAGGCGTATCTGGCGCGGGTGCAGTTGTGGTCCGATGGTTTCTACGCGACGCCGGGCCTGCACTGGGATCCGAAGGCGATGAACGGGCATCCTTTCTCGTACTACGCTTACGGTGCGGCGGTGTCCGAGGTGGTGGTGGATACGCTGACCGGCGAGTGGAAGCTGCTGCGCGCCGATGCTTTGTATGATGCGGGACGCTCGCTCAATCCGGCCATCGATATCGGCCAGGTCGAGGGCGCGTTCATTCAGGGCATGGGCTGGCTGACCACGGAGCAGTTGTGGTGGAACGCGGCGGGCAAGCTGATGACGCATGCGCCTTCGACCTACAAGATTCCAGGTATCTCGGATTGTCCGGAGGATTTCCGCGTGAAGCTGTTTGACAACGGGAATGTGGAGGACAGCATTCATCGTTCGAAGGCGGTGGGCGAGCCGCCGTTGCTGTTGCCGTTCTCGGTGTTCTTTGCGATTCGGGATGCGATTTCCGCTGTGGGCGGGCATCGCGTGAATCCGCCGTTGAATGCGCCGGCGACCAGTGAAGAGATTTTGCGGGCGGTGTCTGTAGTGGAAATGGCGGCTTGAGATGAATGAGTGGCTGACAGCGCAGGTGTCGGAACCGGCAGTGTTGGTGACCGTGGCGATCGTAGAGGGCTCCGGCCCGCGCGAGCCCGGCGCCAAGATGCTGGTGACGGCGCGCTGCCAGCATGACACGATAGGCGGCGGACATCTGGAGATGTGCGCGATCGAGCTTGCACGCGAAATGCTGAAAGACGCGGCCAGCGAGCACGTGGCCCAGGCGCGGCTTGAGCGATATGCGCTCGGGCCGACGCTGGGGCAGTGCTGCGGCGGTGTGGTGCATCTGGCGTTTGAGTTGGTCGACGCGCCGCTCGCGGACGTGCTGGCGAGCCTGCGCGAGCGCCGCCGCGACGATAGCTGGCGGCTCAGTGCCATCGACGGACCGCCGGCCGCGTTGCTGCTGGACGCAGCCGGCGCCATTGTCACCGGCGCATCCGCCGGCCAGCGCGGCGAAGGCGACGACTCCGCATGCGTGAAGCGCGCGACAGGCGTCGGCTCTGCCGCATCGGCGCCACCGGTTGTTGATCGCATGCGCGGGACGCATGTTTTGCGCGATGCGAGCGGGCGGCGTTGGCTAGCTGATCCTTGCCTGGCGCCGCGTGCGCATCTGGTGTTGTTCGGCGCCGGCCATGTCGGTGCGGCCATCGTGCGCATGCTGGGTGAGCTGCCTTGTACTGTCACCTGGGTGGATGAGCGGGAGGATATGTTCCCCACCGCGCTGCCGGCCAACGTCGCCATCGAAGCAACCGATATGCCGGAAGCTGCGGTGGCGGATGCGCCGCCGGGCGCGAGCTACCTTGTCATGACGCACAGCCACGCGCTGGACCAGCGATTAAGCGAGGCGATACTCGCGCGCGCCGACGTCGGCTGGTTCGGCCTGATCGGCTCCCACACCAAGCGCGTGCAGTTCGAGCGCCGCATGGCCGCGCGCGGCCTGCCGCCGGACCGCATCGCCAATATGGTCTGCCCCATCGGCCTGCCGGGCATCACCAGCAAACTCCCCGCCGCCATCGCCGCCTCCGTGTGCGCGCAATTGCTGATGGTGTGGGAAGCGCAGCAAATCGCCGCGCTCAACGATAGCGAACCGGCACTCCGCCTCGCATCGCGCTAATATTCGAATTCAGATTTAAGAAAGACCGACATGACCTCCAACCTGCAAGCCTACCGTGGCAGCTTGCTGCACTTCCTCGCCGATCCGGCCTTCAGCGAACAGTCGCACGATTGGCACGAAGACGGCCTGCTGATCGTGGCAGACGGCAAAGTGCAAGCCGCCGGCGACTACGCCGCGCTGCACGCCACGCTCCCCGCAGGCACCGTGGTGCACGACTACAGCGGCAAGCTGCTGATGCCCGGCTTTATCGACACCCACTTGCACTACCCGCAGACCGACATGATCGCCTCGCCATCGGAAGGCCTGTTGCCGTGGCTGGAGACTTACACTTTCCCGACCGAGCGCCAGTTCGAAGACACCAAACACGCCGCCGACGTCGCCGACTTCTTCCTCGACGAACTGCTCCGCTGCGGCACCACCACCGCGATGGTCTACTGCACCGTGCATCCGCAATCGGTTGACGCCTTCTTCACCGCCAGCGAGCAGCGCGGCCTGCGCATGGTCGCGGGCAAGGTGATGATGGACCGGAACTGCCCGGACTTCCTGCGCGACACCGCCGAATCCAGCGCGCGCGACACCGAGGCACTGATCAAGCGCTGGCACAAGCGCGGCCGCTCGCTGTACGCCATCACGCCGCGCTTCGCCCCGACCTCCACCAACGAACAGCTGCAACTGGCCGGCGAACTGGCGCGCGCCTACCCGGACACCTTCATCCAGACCCACGTCTCGGAAAACGAAGCCGAATGCGCATGGGTGCGCGAACTGTTCCCGCAAGCCCGCAGCTACATCGACGTCTACGACAGCTACGGCATGATGCGTCCGCGCGCCATGTACGGCCACTGCATCTGGCTCAATGAGCGCGACCGCCAGCGCATGGCAGAAACCCAGTCCGCCGCCGCCATCTGCCCGACCTCCAACCTGTTCCTCGGCAGCGGCCTGTTCGACTTCGAGCGCGCCGATGACGCAGGCGTGCTGCTCTCGCTGGCCACCGACGTTGGTGGCGGCACTTCCTTCTCCATGTTGCAAACGATGAATGAAGCCTATAAAGTAGCGCGCTTGAAGGGCAGCTACCTGCCGGCGTTGCGGATGTTCTACCTCGCCACGCTGGGCGCCGCGCGCAGCATGCAGCTGGAAGGCACGATTGGCAATTTCGCCAAGGGCGCCGAGGCGGATTTCATTATCATCGATCCGCAAGCCACGCCGCTGCTGCAGCGACGCACCGCGCGCAGCGGCAGCCTGGAAGAACTGCTGTTCGCACTGGCCCTGCTGGGTGACGACCGCGCCATCGCCGCCACCTATGCCGCCGGCCGCCAGGTACACGTCCGTGAAACGACTTAATTAAGGAACGACGCATGAACAAGAACATCAAAGCCATCGCACTGGCGGCCGCCGTGTTGTGCGCACTGCCGCAAGCGCAGGCCGCCAACGCCAACGAGGAAGCCACCAAGCGCCACTTCGCGTCGCTGGTCGCCCCGGGCAAGGAGCCGAAACTGGCCGAGCTGACGATGTTCTTCACCATGATGCCGAAGGGCGGCGACCTGCATCACCACTACTCGGGCGCGATCTACGCCGAGCAGTATCTGGAGTGGGTGGACAAGGAAGGCTTCTGCGTTAATAAAGCCAACTACACCATCGAGAAAAACAAGCCAGCCGGCGCTTGCGTGTCTGGCCTGGACGTCAAGAACGACAACACGCTGCTGGCCAACCTGCTGCAGCGCTGGTCGGACAAGGACTTCTACAACCACAGCGCCATCCAGTCGCCGCCGGACCGCCAGTTCTTCGACACCTTCGCCTACTTTGGTCCGGTGTCGTCGACCAACACCGCCGACGGCCTGCAGCGCCTGAAGCAGCGCGCCATCCAGGAAAACCTGAGCTACATTGAAACCATCTTCGAGATCGCGCCGATCGCGCAGGATGCGGACTTCGACAAGAAAGCCACCAGCGGCGGCGTCAGCGACGCCGACTTCGCCGCCTTAAGCGCCAAGCTGGAACAGGACCCGGCCTTCAACGGCTGGATCGCTTCCTACATCGACAACGTGAACAAGTCCGGCGCCGGTATCGATGACGACCAGTTCACGCTGCGCTACCAGCCGTTCGCGCTGCGCTTCCTGTCGCCGTCGCAGGTGTATTCGCAGATCCTGTCCAGCTTCAAGCTGGCGGCCAGCCATCCGAAAATCGTCGGCATCAACATCGTCGGCCAGGAGAGCGTGCACGTGTCGATGCGCGACTACACGCTGCACATGCAGATGTACCGCTTCCTGAAAGCCAAATACCCAAGCGTGAAACTGGCGCTGCACGCCGGTGAGCTGTCGCTGGGCATGGTGGAGCCGGAGGGCCTGACCTTCCATATCAAGGACGCCATCGACGTGGCCGGCGCCAACCGCATCGGCCACGGCATGGACATCGCCCACGAGAGCAATCCGCTGGCCATCATGAAAAAAATGCGTGATGCGAAGATCGCGGTCGAGGTCAACCTGAGCAGCAACGACTTCATCCTCGGCATCAAGGAGCAGGCGCACCCGGTCACGCTGTACCGAAAATATGGCGTGCCGTTTGTGTTGTCGACCGACGACGCCGGCGTGTCGCGTAACAATCTGTCGGGGGAATATGTGCTGTACGCGGCCCGTTACCAGCCCGATTACGCGGAAGTGAAAAAACTGTCCTACGACAGTATTCGCTATTCTTTCCTGGCTGATGCAGACAAACAACGACTTTTGAAGTCGCTGGACGCGAAATTCACCAAATTTGAGGCGGAGATCGCCGGCGCCAAACGTTAACTCCCGCCACACCCTGAAAGCAAAGCCGGCGTATTTCCCGCCGGCTTTGTTTTTTGTCAAAATTATGTAGTAAATCTGTCGCGGAATTACTACATTTCTGAGAAATGTTTCTAATAGTTGCCATGAACAAAATTCATCGGCCGCAGAAGCTTTTATAATCCCGCCCGAATCTAGCCTCTGCTGTCCTTATGAATTGCTAATTAGTTAGCATTTCACCTTCATTTATATGTTTTTCCACTGAATCGCCAAGTAAAAACGTATTTGTCGCGGTAGGGGCGACATGCAATAGTTATAGTCAGTTAGAGCAATTTGACAACTTTTACTGTCATACCGGTGTCATTTTAGGCATATAAACTCGCACATTGGTGCAGAGGAAAAACGCTCTTCACACCCGATTTCGTTAGTTCTTTTAAAGTTTTCACAATAACACTCTTAAGGGGTTTTGAATGCAATCCAAACAATCTCCGGTCTTGCGCTTGAGCGCACTCGCCGTAGCTGCTCACCTGGCCGCCCTGTCGGCTGGCGCAGCGTTTGCCGAGGAAGCCGATACCGCCACTCCAGGCAAGACCGAGGTGGTCATCACCGGCAAAAAGCCGGGTATGGGCCTGATGGTAACGGAAGACGCGCCAAAAGCACGTTCGACTATTACTGCGGAAGAATTGGAAAAACAGCGCCCAACCGGCAATGCTTACCAAGCGCTGGAAATGCTGCCTGCAGTGAACAGCTACAACTATGACTCGACCGGCCTGTTCGGCGGCGGCATGACCATCCGTGGCTTCAACTCGGACCAGATCGGCGCCACCATCAACGGCGTGCCAGTCAACGACTCCGGTAACTTCGCAGTCTACCCACAAGAATACGTCGACCAGGAAAACACCTGCTCGCAGTTCGTGACCCAGGGTTCGACCGACGTCGACTCGCCACAAGTTGGCGCCACCGGCGGTAACTTCGGCATCACCACCTGCGCGCCGGAGAAAACCCAGCGCTGGCGCGTAATGCAGTCGTTCGGTCAGCTGAACATGAACAAGACCTTCGTGCGCTATGACACCGGCGCCATCCTGGATGGCAAGCTGACCGCTTTCATCTCGGCATCGCACGCCGAAGCGGACAAGTGGAAGGGCAAAGGCGGCGCGGACCGTAACCACATCGACCTGGGTGTGAACTACGACTGGGATCGCTTCAACTACATCCACGCGACCGTCCTGTTCAACAAGGCCGTCAACAACAACATCAACAACCCGACCCTGAGCGAGCTGAACGCCAACGGTTACTACTTCGACTACGCCGACACCTTCAAAGGTCACCTGACCCCAGTCAAGGGCACCGCGCAAGTGGAAACCACCCAGTCGCCAGCTTACTACGGCCTGTCGGTTAATCCGTTCAAGAACATCATCGCGTCGGCAGTCAGCAAGTTCCGCCTGACCGACAACCTGGACGTGGCCTTCACCCCGTACATGTGGTACGGCTTCGGCAACGGCGGCACCCAGCAGCGCGCCGTGTCGGAAAAGGGCTTCTACAACCCAGCCACCGGCAAACGCGACCAACTGGTTGACCTGAACGGCGACGGCGACACCCTGGACACCGTCCTGGTCGCCAACGCCAGCGTGACCCGCACCGTACGTCCGGGCGCCAACCTGGCCTTCATCTACACCACCGACATGCACGAAATCAAGACCGGCGTGTGGTGGGAGCGTGCTCGTCACGAGCAGACCGGCCCAATGCTGGCACTGGGTAACGATGGCAACCGCGCCGACATCTGGCTGCAAGATGGCCAGATCCTGCGTCCGGACGGCCACCCAGCCAACAGCCGCGACTGGATCTCGATCTCGACCGCTTACCAGGCCTTCCTGCAAGACACCATCAGCCTGCAAGACGACAAGCTGAAGATCAACATTGGTGTGCGTACCCCGTACATCAAGCGTGACTTCACCAACTTCGGCGATGAGCTGAACACCGTCAAGCCGTTCTCGTTCAACAAGACCTACAACGAAGTGCTGCCGCAGTTCGGCGCGCGCTACCGCGTAACTAACGACGACCAGATCTTCGGTTCGGTCGCCAAGAACATGAAGGCGCCGCCTAACTTCATCTTCGGTAACATCGGTTCCAACGTGGTGATTGATGCCGCCACCAACCTGCCAGTGACGTTCAAGGACACCCAGCCGGAAACCTCGTGGAGCACCGACGTGGGTTACCGTCATCAGGATAGCAAGCTGATCGCTACCGTGACCGCGTTCTACACGGACTTCAAGAACAAGCAAGCCAGCTCGTTCGACCCTGAAACCGCGAAGAACACCTACCTGAACATCGGTCGCGAGAAGCACAGCGGCCTGGAGATCGAAGTCAACAACGCCACGCCGATCGCCGGTTTCACGTTCTACGGCTCCCTGGGCTTCCTGAAGACTGAGCTGAAAGACAACCAGTACGGCTTCGCCGGCACCACCAAGGTGCTGCTGCCAACCGCTGGCAAGGATGCGCCTAACTCGCCAAGCCGCAAGGCTGGTCTGGCTGTGGAATACCAGGATGGTCCATTCTGGGTCCGCGCCAAGGCACGTGCCACCAGCAAGCAGTACGCTTCGCTGATGAACGACGAAGTTGCGCCTGGCTACACCACCTTCGATTTCGATGGTGGCTACACCTTCGCCAACTACGGCTGGCTGAAGCGTCCTAAGCTGACCTTCAACATCAGCAACATCACGGACAAACAGTACCGCAACCCGTCGTCGACCACTGTGATCAACGCGCAGCCTTACCAAGGCGTGGGCGTTGCGTCGGTCAGCCGCTACTACCTGGCTGCTCCGCGCTTCGCATCGGCTACCCTGTCGGTGGACTTCTAAGCGTATATTCAAAGACGGGCGGCTGCCCGTCTTTGATGCACGATCCGCACCCTATAAGTTTTCGGACTTATGGGGTGTTTTTCATTTGAGCTGAGCTTTTGTAACGTATTATTTCTCATCATGAAAAAATATCTGAGCCTGATCACGGTCGCCGCGCTGGCTGGTTGCGCATGGCGCCAGCCGCCTGCGCCGCCATCGAACCTGACCGAGATCCAGCTGGTCTCGCTGAACGATTTCCACGGCAACCTGGAAGCCAGCAAATACACCTGGGACAGCGTCAACGGCGGCGGTGAGCGTGTGATCAAGGCCGGCGGCATCGACACCATTGGCGCGGCGCTGCAGGCGTGGCGCAAGCAGGATCCGGAACTGCTGCTGGTCGGCGCCGGCGATTTGATCGGCGCCAGTCCCGCCGTCTCCGCGATGTGGGCCGATGAGCCGACCATCGGCGCGATGAATTTGCTCGGCCTGCGCGCGACCTCGGTGGGCAATCACGAATTCGACCAAGGGCGCATCGAGCTGCTGCGCCAGCAGAAGGGCGGCTGCGTGTCGCCGCGCGCCGACAAGGCCTGCAAATTTGAAGGCACGTATCAGGGCGCGCAGTTCCAGTACCTGGCGGCGAATGTGATCGACATGGTCACGCGCAAGCCGGTGCTGCCCGCTTATAAAATCGAGACCGCGCATGGCGTGAAGGTGGCCTTCATCGGCACCGTGCTGCGTGAGGCGTCGGAATCGGCGCTGGCCTCCGGTATCGCCGGCCTGCAGTTCATCGACGAAGCAGACGCCATCAACCGCCAGCTGCCGGAATTGCGCCAGCAGGGTGTGGGCGTGTTCGTGGTGCTGATCCATCAGGGCGGCCGCAGCAAGGCCAAATTCGACCAGCAGGATTGCGACGACCTGAAAGGCCCGATCACCGATGTGGTCAAGCGCCTCGACCCTGCCATCCGCCTGGTCATCACCGGCCATTCGCATGAAGGCTATCTGTGCAAGGTCGATGGCCGCGCAGTGACGCAGGCCGACATGGGCGGCCATGTCCTGAGCCGCATCAAGCTGACAGTGGACACGCAAACCAACAGCGTGCGCGATGTGAGCGCGCGTCAGGAGGTGATGGTGCCTGACACGTGGCCGGCCGATCCGGCGCTGGACGCCTACCTGAAAAAAGCCCGTGAGCGCAGCACCGCCGCGCTGGCGCAGCCGATTGCCACGTTGGCCGTACCGAGCGTGAAGCGCGAGAAGGAGCACGCGCGCGAATGGGCGCTCGGCGATCTGGTGGCGGACGCCATGCTGAATGCCGGCCGTCCATTCGGTGCGCAGATCGCGCTGCAAAATCCGGGCGGCATTCGCCAGGATCTGGAAACCGCTGCCGGCAACCGCGTCACGCTGGGCCATGCGATGGCGGTACTGCCGTTCGGGAATTCGCTGGTGGCGATGAACCTGCGCGGCGCGCAAATCGTCGACCTGCTGGAAGAGCAGTGGGTCGGCGGACGCGATGCCAAGCGCGGCCTGCTGCAAGTGTCGGAAGGCTTTTGGTACGAGTGGGATCCGGCGCAGCCGGAAGGCCGCAGGATCGTGCCGGGCAGCGTGAAGCTGAATGGCATTCCGCTGGAGATGGATAAGTCTTACCGCGTGGTGACCAATAACTTCCTGGCCGAAGGCGGCGATGGCTTCCCGACCTTCACCAAGGGCGGCGGCCGAGCGCCGACCAATATCCGCGACATCGATGCGTTGACCAGCTATCTGGTCAAGCGTGAACAGGACAAGAAGCCGGCCGGCGCTGCCGCGCCGCTGGTGCGCTACAAAAGCCTGCAATAAGGAGCAATGATGCGTCGTATTTCAATTTCCCTGCTGGTGTCGGCGGCGCTGCTGTCGGCGTCGGCGCGTGCCGAGTTTTCCATTCCGGGCTATGAGTTGGTGCAGACCGCGCCTGTCGAAACCTCGCTGCACAGCGACGACTTGCGCAGCGCGGCGCAAGTATGGACCGAGATGTTCGATAACGCCAAAAGCGAAATCGTCATCGGCCAGTTCTACGCCGTCGTCAAGCCGGGCAGCGTGTTTGAAAAAGTCGTGGAGCATCTGGAGGCCGCCGGCAAGCGTGGCGTGAAGATCCGCTTCCTGCTCGATAAAAAAGGTGTGGGCCTGTCGGAGCAGCCAACCATCGAGCGCCTGAAGGCGATTCCGAACCTGGACTTGCGCATCCTCGATTTCAACAAGCTGACCGGCAACGGCATCATCCACGCCAAGTATCTGGTGGTGGACGGCGCGACCGCCTACATCGGCAGCCAGAACTTCGACTGGCGCTCGTTTGAACACATCCACGAAACCGGCTTGCGCATCACCGACGCGAAAGTAGTGGAACAGGTGCTGGCGATCTTCAACCAGGACTGGCGCGCGCAGGCGTTGACGTCGGCCGGGCAGATCGCACCGGTGCTCAATGTGCGCACGGCGACGGGCGATCTTCATCAGCATAACTTCCTGCTGTCCAGCCCTAACCAGTACAACCCGGCGGGCGTGGGCGATTCCGAAGCGGGCTTGCCTGCGCTGCTGGCGGAGGCGAAAAACGAGGTGCGCATCCAGCTGCTGGACTACGCGCCGCTAAGCTACGGCCCGAAAGGCACGCGCCCTTACTACGCGGTGATCGACAACGCGGTGCGTGCGGCGGCACAGCGCGGCGTCAAGATCAAGCTGATGGTCTCCAACTGGAACCTGGAACAGCCGGCGCTGGCCTACCTGAAAAGCCTGGCCATGCTGCCCAACGTGGAAATCCGCGTGGTGACTTTGCCGGTGGCGTCGAGCGGTTTCATTCCGTTCGCGCGCGTCATCCACAGCAAGACGATGGTGATCGACAACCAACTGGCATGGATCGGCACCAGCAACTGGGCCGGCGGCTACATGGACCTGTCGCGCAATCTGGAAGTCGTGCTGCGCAACGAGAAAATGGCGCAGCGTGTGGCCGCTTTGCACGAGCAGACCTGGAGCTCGCCGTATGCGCAAGTCCTCGACATCAACAAACAATATCCGAAGCCATCGAAAGGCAGTCCTGAATGAAGAAGCTCGCATGTATCCTGGCGTTGAGCAGCGCCTTTGTTTCGTTTAACGCCCAGGCATGGGGCAACGATGGGCACCGCGCGGTGGGCGCGATCGCCGACCAGCTGATCAAGGGCAGCAATGCCGAACAGCAGGTGCAAGCCTTGCTGCTGCCGGGCGAAAGCCTGGCCGGCATCGCCTCGTGGGCGGACTGTGTGAAGGGCACGTACTGCGGCCCGCAAACGCCGGAGATGGTGACCTACACCACGGCCAATCCGAAGCACAGCGAATATCACTACACCGATGTGCCGTTCCAGCTGTCGCGTTATGAGGATGGCGGTGTCGGCACCCACGGTCACGATATCGTGCAGACGCTGAAGCAGTGCATCGCGGTGCTGCAAGGGAAGGGCGATGCGACTACCAATCCGCACAACTTCACGCCGCGCCAGGCCTTGCTGATCCTGACGCACCTGAGTGGAGATATCGCGCAGCCGCTGCATGTGGGCGAAGGCTATGTCGGCAAGAGCGGCGGCTTTGTGTTGCCGACGCAGAAGCAGCTGGACGACAAGGCAGCCTTCCCGTCCACCGGCGGCAACAACCTGCAACTGGACGACGCCAGGCTGACCGCCAACAGCGCGCAGCTGATTCCGGCCGATGACAAACCGGCCAAGCCGCAAGCCACCCGCGCGTTCCACTCGTACTGGGATACCACGGTGGTCAACTACGCCTTCCGCCGCATCGGCGCGCGCACGCCGGAGCAGTTTGCGCAGATGGTCATCGCCGGTAATCCGGTGGTGGCGCCGAACAGCGGCGATCCAGTGAGCTGGCCGTACCAGTGGGCCGACCAGACGCTGGTGGTGGCCAAACTAGCCTATACCGACGTGGTGCCCGGCCCGATGGCGCAGCAGACCAGCAAGAGCGGTGAGGTGTACAACGTCTGGCCGCTGGCGATTCCGGATAACTATCCGGTGCCTTCGTCGGCTGCCGCCAAGGAGCAGCTGATTCGCGGCGGCTACCACTTGGCCGCCTTGCTGAAGGCCATCTGGCCTTAACTATTTTCCCGTCAAGGGATTGAACCAGAGCTCACTGCGGGACAGCGGTGTCTCTGGCGTGAGGTGCGGATTGTGCAACTGCAGGACGCGCCGGTTTTGCAGTCCGCCGGCGCGGATGCTCTCGCCCTTGTATTGTTGGAACAGGGTGTTGAGCGATCCATCCTTGATCATCATCTCCATCCCCTCTGTGATGCGCTGCGCCAGCAGCTTGCCTTCGGCATCGCGCCGCGTGAAGAAGTACAGCGGCAACGGATACTGCAACAGCAAGGTCGGCTCGATCGTCATCTGCGGATAGGCGGCGCGGCGTTCCTTGAATTCGCGCTGCGCTTCGTCGATCCCGCGCGAGAAGAAATCAAAGCGGCCTGCGGCCAGCATGGCGAACAGGCCGGGATAGCTGGTGCCTTCCACTACCGGGAAACCGGCCTTGCTCAGGATGGGCACATCGATCCAGTCCTTGCCTTGTCCCACGCGCAGCTTGCGCAAATCGTCCAGCGTGCGCACGGCGGCAAAGCGCGGCAGATCGGCCTCGCGGATCAGGAACATGCGATAGCCGAGCAAGCCCTTGTCGATCGGCAGGCGCACCGGCACGTACTGTTGTTCCAGCTGCGGCGAGGTGGCGCGGGCGAAGATGTTGATGCGCCCGCCGGGCATCAGCAATTCCTGCGCCACGCGCTGCGAGGACATCGCATGCGTGGACTGGCGCAACTCGAATGGCCCGTAGCGCGGCTCGGTTTTTTGCAGGGCCACGCGCAGCACAGCCCAGTCGTATTCATAGCGGCTGTCGACATCTTCCAGCGAGGTGAGGGGATACACCACGTGCGTGGTGGCTGCGGTGCAGACGCCGGCAGCAAGGCACAACCCGGCCAGCAGCATGCGCCATGCCGTGCGTGTGCTTAATGCGTTCAATCTCGTCATTCAGCTAGTTTGCCACATTAAACGTCTATGCCCTAGTGATGGCGATCCCCATGTCGCGATACGGTGCGACCAGCGCTTCCGGCGCATCGCGGTTGACCACGATGGCGCTGACTTGCGACAGCGGCGCGATCTGGTAGGGCGAGGCGGTGTCCAGTTTTTCGGGCGAGGCCAGCACCACGGTGCGTTGCGCCATATTGCTGATGGCGCGCTTGATGCCTGCCTCGTCGAAGTCGCCGGTGCTGATGCCGCTCTGCGGATGCAGGCTGCACACGCCCATGAAATAGATATCGGTGCGGATCTGCGCGATCGCCTCCAGCGCCGATGGTCCCATCGCCACAATGGAGTGCTTGAACAAGCGGCCGCCGATCAGGATCACTTCGACCAGCGGATGCCCGGCCAGTTCCACCGCCACCGAAGGGCTGTGGGTGACGACGGTGCAGCGCAGCTCCGCCGGCAGCGCGCGCGCCAGCTGCACGGCGGTGGTGCCGCCGTCGACGAAGATCACTTGCCCCGGCTCGATCATGGCGGCGGCGGCGCGCGCGATGGCCGGCTTGGCGTCGCTGGAAATCTGCTGGCGCTGCGCGAAGTCGCCCATCGCGGGCGAGGCAGGCAGGGCGCCGCCGTGCACGCGCTGCAGCAAGCCCTCGCTGGCCAGCTCGCGCAGGTCGCGGCGTATCGTGTCTTCTGACAGGCCCAGTTCTTCGCTGAGCGATTTGGCGACGATCTGGCCATCCTTGTGCAGGCGGGCGAGCAGGAGTTCCTTGCGTTGGCGTGTCAGCATATGCATGAATTTTCTTGATATTGCACGATATTGCATGATATCGTAAATAAACGCAATGGGAGAACGACATGCCTGAAGACCGAATTCGCATCCACAAAGTAGAAACCCTGTCCGACGACTGGTTCCTGCTGCAAAAGACCACCTTCGACTATCGCCGCCGTGACGGCAGCTGGCAGCGCCAGACGCGCGAGACCTACGATCGCGGTCACGGCGCCACCATCCTGCTGTACAACCGCGAGCAGCGCACCGTGCTGCTGGTGCGGCAGTTCCGTTTCCCGACCTATGGCAACGGCCATGACGGCTTCCTGATCGAGACGGCGGCCGGGCTGCTGGACCAGGCCTCGCCGGAGGAGCGCATCAAGGCCGAAGTGGAAGAAGAAACCGGCTACCGCGTGGGCGAAGTGCGCAAAGTGTTCGAAGCCTTCATGAGCCCCGGTTCGGTGACCGAGCGCCTGTACTTCTTCGTCGCCGAATACGATCCCGCAACGCGCGTGAGCGACGGCGGTGGCCTGGCCGAAGAAGGCGAAGACATCGAAGTGCTGGAACTGAACATGGACGACGCCCTGCAAATGATCACCGATGGCCGCATCGCCGACGGCAAAACCATCATGCTGCTCCAATACGCGGCATTGAACCTGCTATGAAAAACTGCTTACTGATACTCGTGCTGATAGCCGGGCATGCCAGCGCGGCGGGGGATCCGAAGAACGGGGCGTTCTTGTTTCGGCGTTGTGCGTCTTGCCACGCGGTGGGGCCGTATGCGAGTGCGGGGTATGGGCCGCAACTGAACGGCATCATTGGCCGCAAGGCGGCATCGACCAAGGATTTCAAGTATTCGGAGGCGATGAAGAAGTCCGGCCTCACCTGGGATGAGAAGACGCTGGCCGCTTATCTGCGCGCGCCGCATGATGTGGTGCCGGGGACGACGATGCGCTTCTGGGGTATCAAGGATGAACAGCAGGTCGCTGACCTGCTGTCCTATATGCGCACTTTTTAGCGCGATTTCACGAACGGGGTGCCGAGGGCTTTTGGCGCCACCGATTTGGCCATCAGGCCGGCCAGTACGATCACGGTCAGCACGTACGGCACCATCTGGATCAGCGCGCCCGGCAGGCGGCCTACCACCGGCAGTTCCACGCCTTCGATCTGGATCTGCACCGCCGCGAAGAAGCCGAACATCAGGCAGCCGAGGAAGGTGTACAGCGGACGCCAGTTACCAAACACCATCGCGGTCAGTGCCAGGTAGCCCGCACCAGCGGACATGTCGCGCAGGAAGAAGCCGCTCTGCACAATCGCCAGATAAGCGCCCGACAGCGAGCACAGTGCGCCCGCGATCAGCATGGCGAAGTAGCGCTGGCGCTCGACGCTGACACCGGCCGCATCGGCCGCATGCGGGTTCTCGCCACAAGCGCGCAGGCGCAGGCCGAAGCGGCTGTGATAGACGATCCAGTGCACCAGCGGCACCAGCAGGAAGGCCACGTACACCAGCACCGAATGGCCGCCGATCAGGTGCGCGTACAGCCAGCCGATAAACGGAATGTTTTCCACCGCAGCGGATCCCGGCAACACCACGTCGAATAAACGCGCAGAGCCCAGGTCCGGCGTGCGGCCGCCTTGCTGGAAGATGTATTGCGCCACCACGAAGGTCAGGCCGCTCATGGCGATGTTGATGGCGATGCCTGCCACCAGCTGGTTGCCTTTTTGCGAGATGGCGACGTAAGCCTGCAAGGACGCCAGCAGCACCGATACCAGCATGCCGGCCATCACGCCGTACCACGGATTCTGCGTGGTGAAGGCTACCGCCGCCGACACGAACGCCGACGCCAGGATCTTGCCTTCGAGGCCGATGTCGATCACGCCCGAACGCTCGGCGAACAAGCCGGCCATGCCGGCGAAAATCAGCACCGGCGCGTTGCGCACGGTCGATACCAGGATACTGCCAATATGGAGATCGTCAAAAGTCATAGCGTTCTCACTTCTTCAATTTGAGCACTTTGGCGATGGCTGGAGCGTACATATTCTCCATCGCGCCGCAGAACAGGATGATCACGCCCTGCACCAGGATCACCATCTCTGGCGGGATGTTCTGCTTTTCCAGCGACAGGTCGAAACCGCCCTGGGTCAGCGCGCCAAACAGCAGCGCCGACAGGAAGATGCCGACCGGATGCTGGCGGCCCATCAGCGCAATCGCGATGCCGATGAAGCCCGCGCCGCCGACGAAGTTCATCGACAGGTAGTGGGTCGAGCCCATGATGGAGTTGACCGAACCCAGGCCGGCCAGCGCGCCCGAAATCAGCATCACGATGATGATCATCTTGCTGATGCGGATGCCGGCATAGTGCGCGGCGTGCGGATTCAGGCCGGTGGCGCGCAGCTTGAAGCCCCACGCCGAACGCGATACCACCACGCCGTAGATCACCAGCGCAATCAGCGCCAGGAAGAAGCTGATGTTGAGCGGCGTCTCGCCCAGCACCGGCAGCCACTGGTTCAGGCGTGGCATCTCGGCAGCGGCGGCAAAGGCGCGGCTGGCCGGATTCTGCTCGCCATCCGGGATCATGTATTTCACGATCATGAAGTTCATCAGCTGCGAGGCGATGAAGTTGAACATGATGGTGGTCACCACCACGTGGCTGCCGCGTTTCGCTTGCAGGTAGCCGGGCAGGAAGGACCACAGCGCGCCAAACAAGGCGGCGCCGAGGATGCCGGTCGGGATCAGCAGCCAGGCCGGCAGCGAGCTGTCGAAGGCCAGCATGGCCCAGGTCAGGCCCAGGCCACCCACATACATCTGGCCTTCGGCGCCGATGTTGAACAGGCCCGCTTGCATGGCGATGGAAACCGCCAGGCCGGTGAAGATAAAGGTGGAAGCGTAGAACAGCGTGTAGCTCAAGCCTTCCGGATTGACCACGGCGCTGTTGACCAGGATGGCCAGCGATTCAACCGGGCTTTCGCCCAGCAGGTGGATTACCAGTGCCGTCACCAGCATGGCGGACAGCAGGTTCAATACGGGCATGACAAACGCAGTGGCCCAGCGTGGCAGGTCTTTATTCATGATTTGTGCATCCCGCCCATCAGCAGGCCGATACGGGTGGTGTCGAATTCTTCAATTTTCAGTTCGCCGGTGATGCGGCCGCCGCACATGACCAAAATCCGGTCCGCCAGCGCGCGCACTTCTTCCAGCTCCACGGAGACCAGCAGGATGGCCACGCCTTCATCGCGCAGTTTCAGCAACTGGGTGTGGATGCTCTCGATGGTGCCGATGTCGACGCCGCGAGTCGGCTGGCCGACCAGCATCAGCTTCGGCTGCGCCAGCACTTCGCGCGCGATCACCACTTTCTGCTGGTTGCCGCCCGAGAGCAGGCCGATACGCAGGTCGTGGTTATTCGGACGCACGTCGAAGTTCTTCATCAACTCCGCGCAGCGTGCAGCGATGGCCTTGAAGTCGAGCAGGCCCCACTTGTTTTTCAGCTTGTCCTGATAGCCGAAGATGGTGTTGTGCATGACCGAGAACGCCTTGATCACGCCATCGCGCAGACGGTCTTCCGGCACGTGGGCGATGCCCAGGTCGCGGAATTTCAGCGGCAGGCCGTCGGCATCCGAGCGGCTGTCAAAGGGCAGCGCCTTGCCGAGGAAATCGAGCTTGCCCGACGACGGCAGACGCATGCCGGACAAGATCTCCATCAACTCGCTCTGGCCATTGCCGGACACGCCGGCAATCGCCACGATCTCGCCGGCGCGCAGCGTGAAGCCGATATCGGCCAGCAGCTTGACGCCCTGGTCGTCCAGCAGTTGCAGGCCGTCGACCTGCAGCACCGGGGCGCCTGGGTTGTACGGCTTGCGCGGCAGGTTGTTTTCGATCGGACGGCCGACCATCATATTGGCCAGGTCTTCCTTGGTGGTGCCGGCGGTCGGCACCGCGCCGATCACGCGGCCGCCGCGCATCACGGTCACGGTGTCGGTGATGTCGAGGATCTCTTGCAGCTTGTGCGTGATCAGGATGATGGTCTTGCCCTGTTCCTTGAACAGGCGCAGGATCTCAAACAGCGATTCGGTCTCCTGCGCAGTCAGCACGGCGGTCGGCTCGTCCAGGATCAGGATGTTGGCGCTGCGGTAGATCTGCTTGAGGATCTCGACGCGCTGCTGCGCACCCACCGACAGATCGTGGATGGTGGCCAGCGGATCGACGTCGAGGCGGTAGCGGGTGCAGATTTCGCGCAGCTCGGCTTCCACGCGCGCGCGCTTGGCCTTGAGCTTGAAGCCGCCCTCGCTGCCCAGCATCACGTTATCGAGCACGGTCATGTTCTCGACCAGCATGAAGTGCTGGTGCACCATGCCGATGCCGAGGGCAATCGCCTCCTGGCTGTTGTGGATGCGGCGTGCCTGACCATCGAGCAGGATGTCCCCGCCGTCGGCGCGGTAGTATCCATACAGGATGCTCATCAGGGTCGATTTGCCGGCGCCGTTCTCGCCCACCAGGCCGTGGATCGAACCCTTGGCGATGGTGAAGCTGACGTCCGTGTTCGCTTTTACAGCTCCAAAATGCTTGGAGATGCCGCGAAATTCTACTGCTGGCTGCATAGGTGTATGTTTTAGATTAAGTAAAACGCGCCGCGCGGAGAAAATCCCCGGCGGCGCGCTCAATGTTCAAACAGGTTTTAGACCGGGCAGGCAGCGCCCGAACGGATATCGATGACCTTGACCTTGCCATCGATAATATCCTTGCGCGCGCCCATCACACGTTTCTCGATTTCCGGCGTGATCAGCTTGCGGTTGTTCTCGTCCAGCGCCCAATCGACGCCGCCTTCCTTCAGGCCCTTGGCGGTGACGCCGGCCTTCCAGGTCCCGGCCTTCATTTGCATGAAGGAGTCGTACACGGCGTTGTCGACGCGCTTGACCATCGAGGTCAGGATCGAGCCTGGATACAGGTGGTTCTGGTTGGAGTCGACGCCGATGGCCAGCTTGCCTTTTTCCTTGGCGGTTTGCAGCGTGCCCAGGCCCGAACCGCCGGCCACGGCAAACACCACGTCCACGCCACGGTCGAATTGCGAGCGCGCCAGTTCACCGCCCTTGGCCGGGTTGTTCCACGAATCCGAGGTGGTGCCGACCATGTTGGAGGTGACGTCGATCTTGGCGTTGATGGCCTTCGCGCCTTGGGTGTAACCGCAAGCGAAGGTACGGATCAGCGGGATGTCGACGCCGCCGATGAAGCCCAGCTTCTTGGACTTGGAGGCCATCGCGGCGGCCACGCCGACCAGGTACGAGCCTTCTTCTTCCTTGAAGGTGATGGAGTTGACGTTGGCGCCTTGCGCCACGCCGTCGATCAGCACGAAGCGGACTTTCGGGAATTCCTTGGCGACCTTCTGCACGGCCGCCTGTTGGGCGAAGCCGATGGAGGCGATCAGGTCGAGGTTCTTGCGGGCGAGGCCGCGCAGCACCTGTTCGGCCTGGGTGTCGCTCGAGGCTTGCACCTCGATGAACTTGATATTGGTTTCCTTGGTGAAGCGCGTAGCGCCTTCAAATGCGGACTGGTTAAACGACTTGTCGAACTTGCCGCCTGCGTCATACACGATGCCCAGCTTAGGGTCAGCCGCGGACGCGCTGGTAGCGATAAACAACGCTGCAACCGTCAAACTAAGTTGTAAAAGTTTCATGAATAGGCTCCTGGAAGATCGCTATTGTATATTTTTATTGGCCGCAACACGTAATTCCTGTTTTGGGGACCTCATGTCGCACCGCAACAACAGGAGCTGCCGAATTAAATATTTTTGTATTGTTGCTTTTTTGTCCGATTGGACAAACTCCATCTCTGCCATTGCGCGGTGCTTATGCCAGTTTCATAGAGCAAGCCGCAGCCAGCCTCACGCCCGGGACGATCCATCACTATGCCCCAGTGCTGATATGTAGCGCAAATTCGATTTTTCTTGGTTATTTATATAAATTAGATATGAATCAAGCGCCATTTTTTCCGTGCTAGCATGATTGGTAATTTGTATATCGATATGCGTAATGTCTCACTTTCGGTATGCATTTAATAACAAAAGCCATCTCACTACACAATCAAGGGAGCAGCACTATATGAGCAAGCAACGTAGTGGTTACGCGGCGCGATCGTTGATCGCGCTGGCCATCGCTGGCGCCTTTCCGCTGGCACAGGCACAAGACACTCCGGTCGCCAGCAAGGATCAGCTGGAAACCGTGATCGTGACGGCCCAGCGCCGCGCGGAAAACATCAAGGACGTGCCGATGTCGATCGCCACCATCAAGGGCGACAAGCTGGACGTGCTGACCTCCGGTGCTGGCGATATTCGCGTGCTGTCCGGCCGCTCGCCGTCGCTGAATATTGAATCCGACTACGGCCGTGCCTTCCCGCGCTTCTACATTCGCGGCCTGGGCAACACCGACTTCGACCTGAACGCCTCCCAGCCGGTCGGCTATGTGATGGACGACATCGTCCAGGAAAACGCCATGCTGAAGGGCTTCCCGGTGTTTGACGTGGACCAGGTCGAAGTGCTGCGCGGCCCGCAGGGCACGCTGTTCGGCCGCAACTCGCCGGCCGGCGTCATCAAGTTCGACTCGGCCAAGCCAGTGTTCAAGCAGGAAGGCTATCTGCAACTGGGCATCGGCAACTACTCGGCCAAGAATGTCGAGGGTGCCTTTAACTTCCCGATCAGCGACACGGTAGCGCTGCGCTTTTCCGGCACCAGCCAGCATCGCGATGACCGCGTGCACAACACCAATCCGACGCCTAACAAGGGCACGCAAGATTTCGAAGGCTACGGCGATAACGCGTTCCGCCTGCAGGCGCTGGTCAAGCCAAACAAGGATTTCGACGCGCTGTTCAATTACCACCAGCGTAACTACCACGGCAGCGCCATGCTGTTCCGCGCCAACATTATCAAGCAGGGCACTAACAGCCTGGTGGATGGTTTCGACTACGGCTCTTACGCCAGCGATGGCGTCAACTATCAGAAGCTGAAGACCCAGGGCGGCAGCGTGCGCCTGAAGTACAACCTGGCCGACATCACGCTGCACTCGATCACCGGCTACGAAAAGCTGAAATTCAACAGCCGCGCCGACGTCGATGGCGGCTACGGCGCGGTATATGCGCCACCGTATGGTCCGGGGCGGATTCCGTTCTCGCTGGAGACCGCCGACCTGCTTCCTAACCACAAGCAATTCTCGCAAGAGTTCCGTGCCGAATCGAACTACAGCGGCCCGCTGCAATGGATCGGCGGCCTTTACTATTTCAATGAAGCGATTCAGGTCGATAGTATCCAGTTCGATACGCTGGCCGCAGGCAATCCGCAGAAAGTGCCGTACGCGCAGCAGTACCAGAAATCGAAATCCTGGGCGGCGTTCGGCTCGGTGAACTACGCTGTGTCCGACAAGCTGAAGCTGCGCGGCGGCATTCGCTATACCGACGACAAGAAGGACTTCCTGGCCGCGCGCACTGACTACAATGCCAGCAATGTGCTGATCACCCTGCCGCATACCCTGAACAGCAAGTCGACCAATGTGAGCTGGGATGCCAGCGGCACTTATGAACTGAGCAAGGCGACCAATCTGTTTGCCCGCGCGGCAACCGGCTACCGCGCGCCGTCGATGCAAGGACGTCTGGACAGCCTGGATAACCTGCCTTCGCAGGCTGGTGCCGAAAAGGCCTTGTCGTTTGAAGCCGGTATCAAGCAGGATCTGTTCGACCGCCGTGCCCGCCTTAGTGCGGCGGCGTTCCACTATCGCGTCAAAGACAAGCAACTGACCGCCGGCAGTGGCACCATCAACCTGAACAAGCTGTTGAATGCCGACGAGGTCACCGGTCAGGGTATCGAGCTGGACCTGCAGGCCAACCTTGGCTCCGGCTTCAGCGGCAGCGTGGGATACAGCTTCAACGATACCGAGATCAAGGACAAGAACGTCCGTGTCGCTTATTGCGGCAACATCGCCAACAATGTGGGCCTGGGCTGCACGCCGACCGGTGCGCCGGCGGTCGGCTACCCTGGCTATTCACTGATCGACGGCAACGACCTGCCGCGCGCGCCGCGCCACCAAGCCAACTTCACGCTCAAGTACAGCACCGAAGTGGCCAACGGCGAGTTATACGCGCTGACCGACTGGAGCTACCGCAGCAAGTACAACTTCTTCCTGTACACCGCAGTCGAATACACAGCCAAGCCGCTGACCGAAGGTGGCGTACGCGTGGGTTACAAGTGGGGCAACGGCAAGTATGAAGTGGCCGCTTTTGGCCGCAACATCACCGACGAAAGGGTTCTGCTGAGCGCTATCGATTTCAACAATCTGACCGGTATGCTGAACGAACCACGCACTTGGGGCGCGACCTTCAAGGTCAACTTCTAAGAGCGCGTAGTTTAAAATCCCCGCACCGCCGAAAGGCGTGCGGGGATTTTCACATTGGGAGACTGCTCGTGCATCACACCGTTAATCTGTGGCCGCTGCTGGGCGTGGCCGTCATCATTGCCGGCTTCGCGCTGCGCGCGCATCCGGTGCTGGTGGTGATCGCCGCCTGCGCCGTCACCGGCATCGCTGCGGCGATGCCGGTCGACCAACTACTGGCCACCTTGGGCGCGGCCTTCATCAAGACGCGCAACCTGCCATTGATTCTGCTGCTGCCGATCGCCGCCATCGGCCTGCTCGAGCGGCATGGCTTGCGCGAGCATGCGCAGGCTTCCATCGCGCGCATCCGCTCGGCCACCACCGGGCGCCTGCTGATCGTCTATCTCGCCATTCGCGAAGTGAGCGCCGCGTTCGGCCTGACCAGCATCGGCGGCCACCCGAATATGGTGCGCCCGCTGATCGCACCGATGGCGGAGGGCGCGGCCGAAGTGCGCTACCCGAACGTGCCGCAGGAAATGCGCTACCGCATCCGCGCGATGGCGGCGGCTACTGATAATGTCGGTCTGTTCTTCGGCGAGGATATCTTCGTGGCGTTTGGCGCCATCGTGCTGATGCAAACCATCCTGCACGGCGAAGGGGTGGACGTCGATCCGCTGCACATGGCCTTGTGGGGCATACCAACTGCGGTGTGCGCGTTCATCATCCACTCGTGGCGCTTGTACCGTCTTGATGGACAGATTGCGCGGAGTGCAAAATGATCCTCAAACTCGATTACTTCTACTACGTGCTCGGCGCCATGTTGTTGATGGTGGCGTGGATGGCGCTGCGCGACCAGCACAATCCCAAGCGCTACAGCAGCGCCTTGTTCTGGGCCTTGTACGCGGTGATCTATCTGGCGGGTGAGCAGTTGCCGCCCATCGCCGCCGGTGTGCTGATGGTGGTGATGGCGCTGATCGCCGGCTTCGGCGGCGTCACACTGGGCCGCTACGGCGACCGCAGCGACGAAGAGCGTCGCGGCAGCGCGCAGCGGTTAGGTCACAAGCTGCTGATTCCCGCGCTGCTGATCCCCGTCACCACCGTGATCGGCTCCACGCTGTTCAAGGACATCAAGTGGGATGGGCTGTTCCTGCTCGATCCCAAAAACCTGACGCTGGTCAGCCTTGGCTGCGGCTCGCTGTTCGCGGTCGCCACCGCATGCTGGCTGACGCGCTCCACGCCGCTGCAGGCGATGCGCGAATCGCGCCGCCTGATCGACCATCTGGGCTGGGCGGTGGTGCTGCCGCACATGCTGGCGGTACTGGGCCTGCTGTTCACCGAAGCCGGCATGGGCAAGGCGGTGGCGCACGTGGTCACGTCCTACATCAACATGGATATCCGTTTGGTGGCGGTGGCCGTGTACTGCATCGGCATGGCGCTGTTCACCATCATCATGGGCAATGGCTTTGCCGCTTTCCCTGTGATGGCGGGCGGCGTCGGCATCCCGGTGCTGGTCGGCGTCTACCACGCCAACCCGGCGGTGATGGCGGCGATCGGCATGTTCAGCGCTTACTGCGGCACGTTGATGACGCCGATGGCGGCCAATTTCAACATCGTGCCGGCCGCGCTGCTGGAGCTGCCGGACAAGAACGCGGTAGTAAAGATGCAAGTGGGGACTGCGTTGCCACTATTGTTAGTAAATATTTCGCTGCTTTATTTTTTGATGAATATGTGAGACGCTTCCGCAGTTACAGGCATCAGAAGTGGAGCGGTCGAGATGAAAAAGATAATATTGTTAACGGGCTTCGAACCGTTCAACAAGGAGACCATTAATCCCTCGTGGGAAGCCGTGCGTCAACTCGACGGCTGGCACGAGGGAGAGTTCGCGGTGCATGTGCGCCAGCTGCCGGTGGTGTTCGGCCACGCGCTCAAGGTGCTGCATCAAGCGGTGGAGGAACTGCAGCCGAGTATCGTGATCGCGGTCGGCCAGGCCGGCGGCCGTGTCGATATCTCGGTGGAGCGCATCGCCATCAACGTCGATGACGCGCCTGTCCCGGACAACCAGCAACGCCAGATCGTCGACCAGCCGATTGTGAACGGCGGACCGGCCGCTTACTTCTCCACTTTGCCGATCAAGGCCATCGTGCACGAGCTGCGCGAAGCGGGCCTGCCGGCGTCGGTGTCGCAGACGGCCGGCACCTTTGTGTGCAACCACGTGTTCTACGGCTTGATGCACCAGGCGCACGAGTGGGGCACCACCATGCGCGCCGGCTTCATACACATTCCTTACTTGCCGCAGCAGGCGGCGCAGCATCCGGGCTTCGCCAGCATGAAGCTGGAGGACGTGGTGGAAGGACTGCGCATCGCCGTCCGCACCACGCTCGCGCACACCGTTGATTTGCGCGAGGCGGGCGGACTGACTCACTAAACGAACAGGATCGCCGACTCGGCCAGCGAGGTGACGCCAACCAGCGTGACCTCGTGACCGGCGCCGAGGTCGATCACGAAGTTTTTCCCATCCACGTGGCCGAGCGCCAGCACGTCGGCGGCGCTGTCCAGCGACAGGCCGTTGTAGTCGTGCGCCAGCAGCAAATGGTCGCCACCGGTGGCCGAGAAAGCACTGATCTTGATCGCGCCGGCCTGGCTGTTCAGCACGAAGTTGTCGGCCGCGTTGGTGCCGGCCAACGACAGGCCGGTCGCCGTAGGGTCGATCACCAGATTGAGCGCGCTCGAAGCCTGCGACACATTCCCCGCCACGTCAGTCGCCTTGGCCGTCAGGCTGTGCGCGCCGTTCGCCAGCGACACCGCCGAAGTGATCTTCCATGCGCCGTTGTTGTCGGCAAGGGTGGTGCCCAGCAGCGTGTCGCCGTCGTACAGCGCGACGATGGCGCTGGCCTCGGCCTTGCCGGTGATGGTAGGCGTGGTGATGGCGGTCTTGTTGTCGCTGTTGGAGGCGCCGCTGTCGAGAATCGCCAGCAGGTCCAGCGCGGTCGGCACGTTCGGCGCCTTGTTATCCACGGTCAGCGCCAGCACCGGCGAGGCGGCGGAGATATTACCGGCGATGTCGGTCACCTTCACCGTCAGCTTGTGCGCGCCTGCCGACAAGGTCTTGGAGGTGATGCTCCATGCGCCGTCGTCGCCGGCCAGCCCGGTGCCGACCAGCATGTTGCCGTCGTACAGCGCGACGCTGGCGCCAGCCTCGGTCACGCCGCTGACTTTCGGCGTGGCGATGTTGGTGACGCCGTCGCTTTGCGAGCGGCCGCTGTCGGACTGCGCATCCAGCAGCGGCGCAGCCGCCACCACCACCGCCTTGGTGTCGATGGTGACTGCCAGTTCCGCCGAGGCTTGCGAGACATTGCCCGCCGCATCAGTCGCCTTGGCCGTCAGGTGATGCTCGGCGTCGGCCAGCTTGCTGCTGGTGATGCTCCACACGCCGCTGCTGTTGGCGGTAGCCTTGCCCACCACGGTGTCGCCGTCGTACAGCGTGACGGTGGCGCCGGCTTCGGCCTTGCCGGTGATGACCGGCGCGGTCACGTTGGTGATGTTGTCGGTATTGGATGCACCTTTATCGGACGTGGCCGCCAGATCCAGCGCGGATGGCGCAGCGGTGGTGGTGTCGATGGTGACCTTGAGCGCGGACGAGGCCAGCGACACATTGCCGGCGACATCGGTGGCGGTAGCCGTCAGGCTGTGCACGCCGTCGGCCAGTGTTTCGCTGGAAGTGATGCTCCACGCGCCGTTCTTGTCGGCGATGGTCGTGCCCAGCAGGGTGGCGCCGTCGTACAGCGCGACGATGGCGTTGGCCTCGGCCTTGCCCGACACCACCGGCTGGGTGACGCTGGTGAGATTGTCGGTGGTGGACGCGCCGCTGTCGGCGGCGGCCGCCAGGTCCAGCGAGGCCGGTACGGCTGGCGCCTTGACGTCCACCGTAATGGCCAGCGCCGCCGAGGCGTTCGACACATTGCCGGCCGCGTCGGTGGCCTTGGCGGTGAGGTTGTGCGTGCCCGCTGCCAGCGCCTTGCTGGTGATGCTCCAGGCGCCGTGGTCATCGGCCACGGCGGTGCCGATGACGGCGCCGCCGTCATACACGGTCACGGTGGCGCCGGCTTCGGCGGTGCCGCTCAGGTGCGGCGTGGTGACCTTGGTGACGCCATCGCTGTTCGAGCGGCCGCTGTCGGACAGCGGATCGAGCACCGGCGCGCCGACATCCGGCAGCGCGGTGTCAATGGTGACCACCAGTTCGTCGGACGCAGCGGACTGATTGCCGACGGCATCCTGCGATACCGCCGTCAAATGGTGGACGCCATCGGCCAGCTTGCTGCTGGTGATGTTCCACGCACCGCTGCTGTTGGCGACGGCCTTGCCGACTTGCGTGGCGCCGTCAAACAGCAGCACCGTGCTGCCGGCCGCCGCCTTGCCGCTGATGGTTGGCGTGGCCAGGCTGGTCAGGTTGTCGCTGTTCGACGCGCCCTTGTCGGCAGCAGTGAGCAGGTCGAGCGCGATCGGGGCGGCGTCGGCCGTGCCATCGGTGGTCACGCTGAGCGCGGCCGAGGCTTTCGAGGTATTGCCTGCCACGTCCGTGGCGGTGACGGTGAAGCTGTGCTTGCCGTCGGCCAGCGTGCTGGCGGTAATGCTCCATGCGCCCTTGCTGTCGGCCACGGTGCTGCCGACGGCGGTGGCGCCGTCGTACAGCGTGATGGTGGCGCCGGCTTCGGCCTTGCCGGTCAGGCGCGGCGTGGCGTTGGCGCTGGAGTCGAGCTTCGGCGCGGACGGCGCGTTGGGCGCCTTGGTATCGACGGTGATGATGGTCTCCGGCGAACGGCCGCTGAAGTTGCCTGCCTGGTCTTCGGTGGCGACGGTGATGTGGTGGACGCCATCACTCAGGTCGTACAGGACCGCGCCCCAATCGCCATTTTCGGCCACCGACGCCTGCAGGTATTGCTCGACGCCGTCCACGTACACATGGACGACGGCGTAGTGGTCATTCTCGGTGTTGCCGAAGATGGTCAGCGTGCTGACGTTGGTGATCTGGTCGCTGTCGGAACTGCCGTGGTCGTCGCGCGCATCCAGCGCCGGCTTGACGGCAGCGGTCGCCGGTGCCTTGGTATCGATGGTCAGTTCCAGCGTGCCCGATGCCGGCAGGGCGTTGCCATTGCTGTCGGTGAACTGGGCCACCAGCTGGTGCTGGCCGTCGGCCAGCAGCTTGGTCGAGGTGATGGTCCAGATGCCGTCGGCGCCGGTCACGCCGGTGCCGATGACATCCGCACCGTCGTACAGCACCACGCTGGTGCCGGCCGCAGCCTTGCCGTAGATGCTGGGCTTGGTGTGGTTGGTGGTCTGATCGTAGCCGAGGCCGCTATCCGATTCGTAGACCAGTTTAGGCGCGTTGGTGTCGATGTTGAACGTCAGCGCGTTGGCAAAGCTGTAGTTTCCCGCCAGGTCGATGGACTCTACGAGGATCTTGTGCTGGCCGTCGGCCAGCGACTTGGATGGCACGAGGCTCCAGTGGCCGTTGCTGTCGGCCACGGCGGTGCCGATCATGGTGTTGCCCAGGAAGTAGTCCGAGTCGTAGACCACGATCTGCGCGCCGGCTTCGGCGGTGCCGGTGATTTCCGGCGTGGCGGTGTAGCTCACGGCCTGGCCGCTGGCCAGCGCCACGCTGGACGGCAGCGGCTTGGTGGTGTCGATGGTGATCTGCATCGGCGTCGATGGCGCCGAGGTGTTGCCGTCGCTGTCGTGCTCGATGATGCTGATGGTGTGCACGCCTTCGCTCAGGAGTTCGCCGCGCGCCGTCCAGTTGCCGTCGGCGTCGACCGGCGAGCCGAACTTGCCCCGGACGCCATCGATCACCAGTTCCACGAACGACCCCGGCTTGACCTGGCCGACGTACACCGGCAGCGCGATGTTGGTCACGTGGTCGGTGCTGGAGGCGCCGGTGTCGGTGTCGAAGCCCAGATCCACCTCGAGCGGCGCGGCAATCTCCGATTTGGGCGCGGCGTCGGCCGAGGCGGTGATGTCGACGTAGAGCATGTCCGAGCGCACCGAGATATTGCCGGCCACGTCGGTGGCGATGGCGGAGATGCTGTGCAGGCCATCGGCCAGCTTGTCGGTGGTGGTGCTCCAGAGGCCGGTGGCATCGGTGACGGCAAGGCCGACCATGTCATCCCCGGCGTACAAGGCGACGTAAGCGCCGGGTTCTGCGTGGCCGCTGATCGTCAGGCGGTTCTGGGTGCTGATGGCGGGATGGGATGGATCGTTGGACGTGGACATGTGGCGCGCTCCCTGTGCAAGTGGCGGTTAGCAAATCAGAAAAGTTATTAACTTTGGAAGATATTGCCACATGTAAATGTTATTTGCAAAAAATAGTTGCCAAGTTTACTACTTGCTTGCTAGCCTGCCGGGTTCAAAATGTTGAGGAAGGCGCGCACCACCGGCGCGTCGTCGGTGGTGGCGTAGCTGATGTACAGGTTGGCCGAGGGCGGGTTAGTGCGGATCGGCAGGAACACCACGCCGGGCCAGCCGATGCGGCCGGTCGTTTCCGGGATCAGCGTCACGCCCAGGCCGGCGCCCACCATCGCCAGCAGGGTTTGCGGCTCGGACGCTTCCTGGAATATGGTCGGCTGGAAGCCGGCGTTCACACAGCACTGGATCAGGTAGCGCGGGAACGAGGACTTGTCGAGCGCCAGCGTCAGCATCGGCTCGTCGGCGATGTCGATCAGCTCGATGGCGTCCTGCTTGGCCAGCGGGTGGTGCTCGTTGATGGCCACGCAAACATCTTCGCGGAAGCATAGTTCCTGGCGCAGGTTGTCGTTCTTCAGGTCGTCCTCGTTGAGCTTGGGCTCGCGCCAGAAGCCGACGTCGATCTGCTTGGCGCGCAGCGCTTCGTACTGCAGGGTCGGGCCCAGTTCGTGGATGGTCCAGGTCACGCGCGGGAACTTGGTCTGGAACTCTTCGAGCAGGCTGGGGATCGGCCCCCACATCGCCGAGCCGACGATGCCCACCCGCAGCCGGCCCACTTCGCCGCGATCGATCTGGCGGATGGTGTCGATGGTCATGCGCATCTTGCCCAGCAGCTCGGCCGCTTCGGACATCAGCGCCTTGCCGGCCACGGTCAGCTCGAAGGTGCGGGTGGTACGGGCGAACAGCTTCACGCCGAGTTCATTTTCGAGCTTCATGATCTGCTGGCTCAGCGGCGGCTGCGAAATGTGCAGACGTTCGGCGGCGCGGCTGAAACTTTTCTCTTCAGCGACGGCGAGGAAGTACTTCAGTTGTTTCAGATCGATGGACATGGCGAAGGCTTTGCGTAGTTAGTGCGTGGCGTGCATGGCGACCGCCAGCGCGGCGCCGCAGCGGGCGTTGTTCTTCACCAGCGCGATGTTGGTGGCCAGGCTGCGGCCCTCGGTCAGCGCCTTGATGCGCGCCAGCAGGAACGGCGTCACGTTCTTGCCAGTGACGCCTTGCTGATCGGCTTCCTGTAAGGCCTGTTCGGTGATGCGGTCGATTTCCTCTTTCGGCATCGCTTCTGCGGCCGGCACCGGATTGCTGACCACCACGCCGCCCTTCAGGCCGAGCTGCCACTTGGTGTGGATGAAGGCCGCCTGTTCGGCCGGCGTGTCGAGCTGGAAGTCGGCGTTGAAGCCGCTCTCGCGCGTAAAGAAAGCAGGGAAGCCGCGCTGGCCGACGCTCACCACCGGCACGCCGTGAGTCTCGAGGTATTCCAGCGTCAGGCCGATATCGAGGATCGACTTCACGCCCGCACACACCACGGCCACCGAGGTGTGCGCCAGCTCCTGCAAGTCGGCCGAGATGTCGAAGCTGGTCTCGGCGCCACGATGCACACCGCCGATGCCGCCGGTGACAAACACCTGGATGCCGGCCAGTTCGGCGCAGATCATGGTGGCAGCCACGGTGGTGGCGCCCAGCTTGTTCTGTGCCAGCACGAACGGCAGGTCGCGGCGGCTGACCTTGATCGCATCGGTGGAAGTGCCCAGCAGTTCGAGCTGCTCGTCCGACAGGCCGATGCAGATCTTGCCGCCGATGATGGCGATGGTGGCCGGCACGGCGCCGCCGTCGCGGATGATTTGTTCCACTTCACGCGCCATCTGCACGTTTTGCGGATACGGCATGCCGTGCGAGATGATGGTCGATTCCAGTGCGACGACAGGTTTGCCGGCGGCGCGGGCGGCGGCCACTTCCGGCGAGAACAACAGGTATTGGTGCATGGTTTTATCCTTTATTCGGGAACAGCGGCGCTGTCATATCAAAGTCGTGTATTTCGTCGAGGATGTCGGCGGCCAGCAGGGGCGATACCGTCTCCGCGCTTTCCAGCGTCATCGCGGCCACCTTCAGGCCACGGCGGCAGGCCAGCGTCAAATCGTCGCTGCCCTGGTAGAGCGACCAGCAGACGGCGGCCGAGAAGGCGTCGCCGGCGCCGGTGACGTCCACCACCTCCACCTGGTGCGCGGCCAGCCAGATGAGTTCGCCGCTGCGGGTGTGGTACACGCCCTGGCTGCCGCAGGTGACGATGACATCCTGCGCGCCTTGCTCCTGCACCTCGCGGCAGGCGGCGCGCACATCGGCTTCGGTCGGCAGGGCGCGGCCGGCGCGGGTTTCCAGTTCGCCGCGATTCAGGATCAGCAGGCGCAGGCCGTTCAGGTCGTGCGGCAGGCGCGCCATCTTCGGCTGCGACACCGCCACGATCACCAGCGGCAGCTTGTCGCTGCGCGCGCTCTCGAGCAGCAGGGCGATGGAGTCGGCCGGCAGGTTGAGGTCGGCCACGGTGATGGCGGCGGCCGCGCGTTGCGGCGCGCGGCTGGCCAGGAAGTCGGGCGTGATGCGGTCGTACAGCGCCATGTCGGCCAGCGCCACCACCAGCTCGCCCTGGTCGTCGAGGATGGCGGTGTAGGTGCCGGTGGCGGCATCTTGCAGCTTGAGGCTGCCGCGCGTGTCGATGCCGGCCTGTTCGGCGTGGTCTTGCAGGCTGCGGCCGGCGGCGTCGTCGCCGACGGCGGTCAGCAGCGATGTCGGCAGGTTCAGGCGGGCCAGGTTTTCGGCGATGTTGCGCGCCACGCCGCCGTACACTTCTTCTGCGGTCGCGGGATTGGAGGTGCCCAGCTGCATGGCGGCGATGGTGCGCAGCTTGCGGTCCAGATTGGCGGCGCCGATGCACATCACCGGGCTTTTATCCGGCAGCACATAGGCGCGGCCCAGCAGGCGGCGTTCGCGGATCAAACCGGCGATATGCCCGGCCACGGCCGAGCGCGACAGGCGTAGCTCCACCGCCAGGTCTTGCTGGGAGATGAAGGGGTTGGCGCGGATCAGCTGGTAGAGCTGTTCCTTTTTGGAGGGGTCGGTCACGGTAGTGCCTTTAGAGACATGCAAAACATTTGTTCATCATGGTAAACATTTGTTCTTCCGTAGTCAAACACGCGGCGGCGGCTAAGTTTGCCTCGCTTTATAATACGCCTTATTTATATAAGTTTTGTATAAATGGCGAAGAAAAATGGTATTTGTCATACATATGTACCATGATGCATAGTGTCAGCTTCCCCAGCCACATCAAAAATCAGAGGATTTCCATGTCTAACAATTCCCCATTCCAGGCCGCTGACATTATTCGCTCCCGCCTTCCTGCTGGCTTCAAGCCGCGCGTGGCGATGATCCTCGGTTCGGGCCTGGGCGTGCTGGCGGAACAGATGACCGACGCGATCACCATCAGCTACGACCAGCTGCCGGGCTTCCCGATCTCCACCGTGCACGGCCATGCCGGCGAACTGGTGATCGGCACCCTGGCCGGCGTGCAGGTAGTGTGCATGAAGGGCCGCGGCCACGTCTACGAAGGCTACGGCCTGGGCGTGATGACCAGCGCCGTGCGCACCATGAAGCTGCTGGGCTGCGAAATGCTGTTCGTGACCAACGCCGCCGGTTCGCTGCGCACTGAAGTGGACGCCGGTTCGCTGGTGGCGCTGACCGACCATATCAACTTCCTGCCGGGCACCCCGATGATGGGCCCGAACGACGAACGCTTCGGCCCGCGCTTCTTCAGCATGGCCAACGCCTACGATGCTGAATTGCGCGCGCTGCTGCAAGCGTCGGCCAAAGAGAAGAACGTCACCCTGCACGAAGGCGTGTACATCGCCTACGCTGGTCCTAACTTTGAAACGCCTGCGGAAATCCGCGCGTTCAAGACGCTGGGCGCGGACGTGGTGGGCATGTCGGTGGTGCCGGAAGTGGTGTCGGCCCGTCACTGCGGTTTGAAAGTGGTGGGCGTATCGGCCATCACCAACCTGGCGGAAGGCCTGTCGCCGTTCCCTCTGTCGCATGAACAAACCCTGAAGTACGCTGCCGTTGCAGCGACTTCGCTGGTGGAAGTGATCCTGGGCTTCCTCGGCAACGTGGCGAAAACGCCGCAAGCGTAAAATGTTCAAGGGGCGGCGATGCCGCCCTTTTTTGTTAGCCCCCGTCATCCCGGCGCAGGCCGGGATCCAAGCTTCGCTTGCTGTCCTGCGTTCTTGGATCCCGGCCTGCGCCGGGACGACGACGGGCGGAAATGGAGTTCGTTATGAAACGCGCATTTATCCTGCTGCTCGATTCGTTTGGCCTGGGCGCCACGCCCGACGCGGCGAAGTACCACGACGCCGGCGCCAATACCTTCGGCCACATCGCCGAGCAAGTCGCCAAAAGCGGCAAGCCGATGTCGCTGCCGATCATGGAAGGCCTCGGCCTGACCGCCGCCGCGCATCTGGCCAGCGGCCAGTGGGCCGCCGGCTTCAACCAGCGCGAAGGCTTCACCGCCGCCTACGGCGCCGCGCGCGAACGCTCGACCGGCAAGGACACCCAGTCCGGCCACTGGGAAATCGCCGGCGTGCCGGTGGAATTCGACTGGGGCTACTTCCCGAAAACCGTGCCGTCGTTCCCGGCGGAGCTGACCCGCAAGCTGCAAGAGCTGACCGGCGTACCGGGCTTCCTCGGCGACTGCCACGCATCGGGCACGGAGATCATCAACAAGCACGGTGATGAACACGTCGCCAGCGGCAAGCCCATTATCTACACCTCCGCCGACTCGGTGCTGCAAATCGCCGCGCACGAAGAATCGTTCGGCCTTGAACGCCTGTACGAAGTGTGCGAGATCGCCTTCAAACTGGTTGAGCCGTACAACATCGGCCGCGTGATCGCGCGTCCCTTCCTCGGTGCCAACGGCAACTACACCCGCACCACCAACCGTCACGATTACGCTGTCGCGCCGCCGGCGCCGACGCTGCTGGACCACGTGAAGAACGATGGCGGCGAAGTCATCGCGCTGGGCAAGATCAGCGACATCTTCGCGGCGCAAGGCGTATCGCGCGTGGTGAAGGGCAAGGACAATATGGCGCTGTTCGACGCGCTGCTGAAAGTGGCCGACGAAGCGGGCGACAAGTCGCTGACCTTCGTGAACTTCGTCGACTTCGACCAGGCCTTCGGCCACCGCCGCGACGTCAACGGCTACTCCAACGCGCTGCACGAAATGGATGCGCGCCTGCCGGAGTTCATCGCCAAGCTGCAGCAGGACGACCTGGTGGTCATCACCGCCGATCACGGCTGCGATCCAACCTGGCCGGGCTCCGACCACACGCGTGAACACATCCCGATGATTTTCTTCGGCCCGAATGTGAAGCCGCAATCGCTGGGCATCTCCGAAACCTTCTCCGACATCGGCCAGACGCTGGCCCATCACCTTGGCGTCAAGCCACTTTCGAACGGAACCAATCTGTTATGAGCGACTTCAAGCGCAATGTAGCGGTCCCACTGGACCTGAGCTGGATTAACCACATCCACGTCAACAAATCTGCCGCCGACCGCCGCGCCGCCAGCCTGGCGAACCGCCGCACGGTGAAGAAGGAATACCAGGCCGCATGGCTGGTCAAGGCCATCGGCCTGATCGACCTGACCACGCTGTCGGGCGACGATACGCCGGGCCGCGTGGAACGCCTGTGCCGCAAGGCGCTGCGTCCGCTGCGCGCCGATCTGGTGGAAGCACTGGGTCTGCAGGACTACAACCTGGCCACCGGCGCGGTGTGCGTTTACCACGAGATGATCAAGCCTGCGGTGGAAGTGCTGCAAGGCCGCCTGCCTATCGCCGCCGTGTCGACCGGCTTCCCGGCCGGCCTGACCAGCATGGAAACCAAGGTGCGCGAGATCGAATTGTCGGTGGCCGCCGGCGCAACCGAAATCGATATCGTCATCACCCGCCAGCACGTCCTGACCGGCAACTGGCAAGCGCTGTACGACGAGATGGTGGCTTACCGCAAGGCTTGCGGCGAAGCGCACGTGAAAGCGATTCTGGCGACCGGTGAACTGGTCACGCTGGAAAACGTGGCCAAGGCATCGTGGGTATGCATGATGGCCGGCGCGGACTTCATCAAGACCTCGACCGGCAAAGAGCCGGTCAACGCCACCATTCCTGTGTCGCTGACGATGGTGCGTGCGATCCGCGAGTATCACGAGCAGACCGGCTTCAAGATCGGCTACAAGCCAGCGGGCGGCGTCGGCACGGCCAAGGCCGCGCTGCAGTACCTGACCCTGATGAAGGAAGAACTGGGCAATGAGTGGCTGGAGCCTCACTTGTTCCGCATCGGTGCATCGAGCCTGCTGACCGACATCGAACGCCAGCTGGAACACTACGTGACCGGTAACTACTCGGCCGCTCATCGCCACGCGCAACCTTAAGAAGAATACGGACACTGTCATGCCAACCATCAAAGAGATCCTGAACACTATGGAATACGGCCCAGCACCGGAAAGCACCAAAGAAGCGCAAGCGTGGCTGGAGCAGCGCGGCCGCCAATTCGGCCTGTTCATCAACAACGAGTGGAGCGCAGCCGGTGAGCTGTTCGACTCCATCAACCCGGCCAACGGCGCCAAGCTGGCCGACCTGACCCAGGGCACCGCCGCCGATGTGGACCGCGCTGTCGCCGCCGCACGCGCCGCGCAGCCGGGCTGGCAGGCGCTGGGCGGTCATGGCCGCGCCAAGATCATGTACTCGATCGCGCGCTTGATGCAAAAGCACGCACGCCTGTTCGCCGTGCTGGAAACGCTGGACAACGGCAAGACCATCCGCGAAACCCGCGACGTCGACCTGCCGCTGGTGGCACGTCACTTCTACTATCACGCCGGCTGGGCGCAACTACAAGCCGAAGAATTCTCGGACTACCGCGCTGTCGGCGTGGTCGGCCAGATCGTGCCGTGGAACTTCCCGCTGCTGATGCTGGCGTGGAAAATCGCACCTGCGCTGGCTGCTGGTAACACTGTCGTCTTCAAACCAGCCGAATTCACCTCGCTGACCGCAATGCTGTTCGCTGATATCTGCGTACAAGCTGGCGTGCCTGCTGGTGTGGTCAACATCGTCACCGGCGACGGCCGCGTGGGCGAAGCCATCGTCAAGCACGAAGGCATCGACAAGCTGGCCTTCACCGGTTCGACCGAAGTGGGCCGCCTGATTCGCGAAGCGTCGGCAGGCAGTGGCAAGAAGCTGTCGCTGGAACTAGGCGGCAAATCGCCGTTCATCGTGTTTGAAGATGCAGACCTGGACGCCGCCGTTGAAGGCCTGGTCGATTCGATCTGGTTCAACCAGGGCCAGGTTTGCTGCGCAGGTTCGCGCCTGCTGGTGCAGGAATCGGTGCAGGAGAAATTCCTCGCCAAGCTGCGCGCCCGCATGGATAAGCTGACCCTCGGTTCGCCACTGGATAAATCGATGGACATCGGCGCGCTGGTTGATCCAGTGCAGAAGCAGCGCATTGAGGGCCTGGTGCAGTCGGCACGCGACGAAGGTTGCACCGTGTACCAGCCAGCATGCGAACTGCCGGCCGACGGCTCGTGGTTCCCGCCAACCCTGATCACCGGCGCATCGACTGCCGCTGCCGTGGCGCAGGCTGAAATCTTTGGCCCAGTACTGGTGGCGATGAGCTTCCGCACCCCACCGGAAGCCGTGCAACTGGCGAACAACACCGTGTACGGCCTGGCCGCTTGCGTGTGGACCGAGAACATCTCGCTGGCGCTGGACGTCGCACCGGCGATCAAGGCTGGCGTGGTGTGGATTAACACCGCCAACCAGTTCGACGCCGCTTGCGGCTTCGGCGGCTACCGCGAATCCGGCTACGGCCGTGAAGGCGGCCGCGAAGGCATGTACGAATACCTGACCGCGCTGTCGGAAGATGCGCGTCCTGCGGCTCCTGTCGTTGAGCAGAAGGCGAAAACGAAAGCTGCCGTTCCGGCAGCGGGCGCGTTCGCCATCGACCGCACCGCCAAGCTGTACATCGGTGGCAAACAGGCGCGCCCTGATGGCGCCTACAGCCGCGCGATTCACGGCGCCGACGGTTCCTTCATCGCCGAAGTGGGCGAGGGTAACCGCAAGGACATCCGCAACGCCGTTGAAGCTGCGCACAAGGCCACCGGCTGGACCAAGGCCACTGCGCACAACCGCGCGCAGGTGCTGTACTACATTGCTGAAAACCTGGCCGCACGCGGCGAGGAATTCGCGGCCCGCATCGCCGCCATGACCGGTTCGAAAAACGCCGAGAAGGAAGTGCAAGCCTCGATCGAACGCCTGTTCTACTGGGCTGCATGGGCCGACAAGTACGACGGCCTGGCGCACCAGCCGCCGATGCACGGCATTACCGTGGCGCTGAACGAACCACTGGGCGTTATCGGCATCGTGTGCCCGAACGAAGCGCCGCTGCTGGGCTTCATCTCGTTGGTGGCCCCGGCTATCGCGCTGGGCAACCGCGTGGTGGCGGTGCCGTCGGAAGCGCATCCGCTGTCGGCCACCGACCTGTATCAAGTGTTCGACACTTCGGACCTGCCGGGTGGTGTGGTCAACATCGTCACCGGTTCGGCCGATGAACTGGCGCGCACGCTGGCAACCCACTCGGATATCGATGCGGTGTGGCGTCACGACGGTTCGGCCGAAGGCTGCGCCGAAGTGGAACGCCTGTCGGCGGCCTCGCTGAAGCGCACCTGGGTCGGCGGCGCGAAGGGCCGCGACTGGTACAGCACCGCGCAAGCGGGCGGCCGTGCCGTGCTGGCGCATGCGTCGCAAGTGAAGAACATCTGGATTCCTTACGGCGTCTGACCACTACCGCCCCCGTCGTCATCCCGGCGAAGGCCGGGATCCAATGCGGAGCTGCCGAATTCGGCACCGTTGCTTGGATTCCGGCCTTCGCCGGAATGACGGGTTTTGATTCCCGGAGAATTTATGGCTTACTTACCTCAAGAGATCATCCGCAAGAAGCGTGACGGCGGCGTGCTGTCGACCGAAGAGATTCAGTTCTTCGTCGGCGGCATCACCAACGGCAGCGTGACCGAAAGCCAGATCGCCGCATTGGCGATGGCGGTCTACTTCAAGGACATGACGATGGACGAGCGTGTGGCCTTCACGCTGGCCATGCGCGATTCCGGCGATGTGCTGGACTGGCGCTCGCTCAACCTGAACGGCCCGGTGGTGGACAAGCATTCCACCGGCGGCGTCGGCGATGTGGTGTCGCTGCTGCTCGGCCCTATGGTCGCAGCCTGCGGCGGCTACGTGCCGATGATTTCCGGCCGTGGCCTCGGCCACACCGGCGGCACGCTGGACAAGTTCGACTCCATCCCCGGCTATTCCACGGTGCCGGACAACGCCTTGTTCCGCAAGGTGGTGAAGGAAGTCGGCGTGGCCATCATCGGCCAGACCTCGGCGCTGGCGCCGTCGGACAAGATCTTCTACGGCGTGCGCGACGTGACGGCCACGGTGGAATCGGTGGCCATGATCACCGGCTCCATCCTGTCGAAGAAACTGTCGGCAGGCCTGGATGCGCTGGCGATGGACGTCAAAGTCGGCAGCGGCGCCTTCATGCCGACCTACGGAAAATCGGTGGAGCTGGCCGAGAGCATCGTCAAGGTCGGCAACGGCGCGGGCATGGTGACGTCGGCCGTGCTGACCGACATGAACGAATCGCTGGCGCCATACGCCGGTAACGCCGTGGAAGTACGCGGCGCGATCGACTACCTGACCGGCAAGTCGCGTCCTGCGCGCCTGCACGAAGTGACGCTGGCGCTGTGCGCCGAGATGCTGGTGCTGGGCAAACTGGCGGCGACCGAAGAAGAAGCGCGCGCCAAGCTGCAAGCCTCGCTCGACAGCGGCGAAGCGGCCGAGCGTTTCGCCCGCATGGTGACGGCGCTGGGCGGTCCTGCGGACCTGATGCAGAATCCGGACAAGTACCTGGAACGCTCGCCGATTATCGTGCCTGCACCGGCGCTGAAATCGGGCTACGCCGCAACGGCCAACTGCCGCGAAATCGGCTTGGCGGTGGTGTCGCTGGGCGGCGGCCGTCGCCGCGCTGCCGATGCCATCGACTATGCGGTCGGCCTGACCGACCTGGTTGGCCTCGGCGATAAAGTGGAAGCCGGCCAGCCGCTGGCGATGGTGCATGCGCGCACGCAGGAAGCGGCCGAGCAAGCCATCCGCGAAATCCAGGCGGCGTACCAGATCGCCGATGCTGCGCCTGCGGCCAACCCAGTCATCTACCGGACTATCCGCCCATAACGAAACCTGCGTCGTCCCGGCGAAGGCCGGGACCCAAGACACTCAGCATGGATTCCGGCCAGCGCCGGAATGACGGCTGCGGGAGCTAACTATGAACAAAACTGATCTCATCGCCGAAGCCGCAGCCGCGCGTTTGAAGGCTTACGCGCCGTACTCCAACTTCAAGGTTGGCGCGGCGCTGCTGACCAACGACGGCAAGGTATTCCACGGCTGTAACGTGGAAAACGCCTCCTACGGCCTGTGCAACTGCGCCGAGCGCACGGCCTTGTTCAGCGCACTCGCACACGGCTACCGGCCGGGTGATTTCGATCAGCTGGTAGTGATCGGCGAAACCGACGGTCCCATCGCCCCATGCGGCGCGTGCCGCCAGGTGATCCTGGAACTGGGCGGCAACGAGCTGCCGGTTCTGCTGACCAACCTGAAAGGCGACATCTATGAAACCACCGCCGCCGCGCAGTTGCCGAACGCTTTTGGCGGCGCGGACCTCAAGAAGAAGTAATGGCGCTCAAGAAGACGATTGATGTGCAGGCGGCGGTCGCGGTAGCGGCGGCCGAGGCCATCGCGGCCAAGACGCAAGGCACTTTCGGTGTCGGCGGCCTGATGCTCGACCAGTACGGCAACGTGCTGCAATCGCTGCACAACAACGTCGTCAAGGACGGCTTGATCTACGACCCGACCGCGCACGGCGAGCGCCAGCTCATCGACTGGTACTACGCCGAACGCGCCAAGGGCCGCACCTTGCCGGAACCGCAGGACATCACCATCGTCACCTCGCTCGATCCGTGCTGCATGTGCAGCGGTGCGATCCTGGCCGGCGGCTTTAATGTGGTGGTGGCGGCGACCGACCGCAACGCCGGCATCAACTACGACAGCAGCGCCAGTTTCAACGCGCTGCCGGAAACGCTGCGCGCGCAGGCCGGCGACAGCTTCAGTTATCCAGCCATCCTCGGCTCGTCGCTGTATGCGCGCGCCGCCAGCGGCGCCACACCGAAGTCCTTTTTCATCGGCAAAACCATCGCCGAACCAACGCAAGCTTTATGCTCGCTGGTGTTCGAGGCGACTTCGGCCGAGGTGATGGAAATGTTCAATACCGACCTGCCGCAGGAAGTGCTGAAAGATCCGGCCACGCTGCCGGCCGGCCACGCGATTGTGTCGGCGCTCAAGCAGCAGTATCCGGATGCGCTGGCCTACCGCTGCAAGCCGCACCAGCCGGACGCTGGCCTGGCGCCGTTTTTAAAACAAGCGATGGCGCGCGACCGCGAGCACGGCGGGGAGGGGGATGCTGTGGCCTTGCTGGATTCCTTCGGCAACCTGCTGCTGTGCATGCCGGGACGGATGGGACAGTCGGGCATCCGCAGTGCCTTCATGGAAACCACGCGCGCTTATGCGCAGCTGCGCTACAAACTGATGAACGGCGCCACGCCGGAGCAGCAGAACGAAGTGCGCCACTACCTCGGTCATCCGAAAGACGGCACCTTCGTGTTTGCCAAGGGCCCGGATGCGAGCGCGGTCAGCTTCATGAATCTGGGTGCTTATGGATCGACGATGGAGGGCCCGCTGCCGCTGAAGAATCCGGCGCAATTCCAGTACGTGCTGCCCTCGCTGCCGGAGGCCGATCTGGCCGCCATCTGCGCCGCCATGCCGCCCCTCTACCGCCACATCATCCGCATCCGCCCCACGCAAGTGGCCGATGCCGCACTGGTTTCCGCGCTGGTTTAAGAAGCGTAAGGGTCGTAGGTGCCGATGCTCCAGACGTGGCCCTCGGGGTCGCTGCAGGTGAAGCCACGGCCGCCGTAGTCTTCGTCCTTGATGTCCAGCAGGATCTTGCCGCCGGCTTCCAGTACGCGGCCGTACACCACATCCGCATCGTTTACCACCAGATAGGCGCTTTGCGTGACGAAGCCGCCAATCTCGTGCGGCTGTTTCAGCAGGCGGCCGTAGTCGCTGTCGATGGCCGAGCCCAGCATGACCATGCTGTTGCCGAAGCGGAGCTGCGCGTGGGCCACGCCGCCATCGGCTTCCGGCACCACGAATTGCACTTCAAAGCCAAGCGTGTTGCTCAGCCATTCGATGGCGGCCGTTGCGTCGCGATAGCGCAAGCACGGGATGACGCCGCACAGTGTTTGCTTGGGTATGCTGGACATCGTGGCCTCCCTTGATCGAAGCTGTCCAGTATAGACCCAAGCACCCCGCGCGCACGTTACATTTGCTGGAATAAATGTGCGTGGCCGCGGCTTACTTCCAACAGTTCCGGATGGTTGCGGATGCGGACCATTTGCCGCCCGCGCAAATCACGTGTGACTTCCGCGATGGCATCCACCCGCACCAGCGTGGATCGGTGGATGCGCCAGAATTCGTTCGGATCGAGTTCATCCGCCAATTCCTTCAAGGTCTTGCGGATCAGGACTTCCGATTGCTCGGTCTGCACGCGCGTGTATTTTTCATCGGCCCGGAAGAACAGCACTTCGCGCGTCGAGATCATGCGCAGGTTGGCGCCCACCACGGCCTGGATCCAGCGCAGGTATTCCTGCCTGGCGGCCGCCGGCTTGCTGTGGTGAGACAGCAACTGGCTCAGCTGCCGCTCGATGTTGGACGGTTGCTGCCCGATCAGCGATTGCAGGCGGGCGCAGGTGGTCTTCAGGCGTTCGCCGCCGACCGGCTTGAGCAGGTAATCCAAAGCGCCTTGCTCGAACGCTTCAATCGCGTACTGGTCGTAGGCGGTGACGAACACCAGATGGCAGCGGTTGAACAGCATGCGCGCCGCCTCGATGCCGGACAGGCCCGGCATGCGGATATCGAGGAACACAATGTCCGGCTGGTGCTGGCCGGCCAGCGCCACTGCCTCGATGCCGTTGACGGCCTCGGCCACAATGTCGAGTTCCGGCCAGGCGTCCTGCAAACGGCTGCGCAGTTGCTGGCGCATGCCTTCTTCGTCGTCGGCGATGAGGGCGGTAGGGCGGCTCATTTGGTGCTCCCGGCAAAGATGTCGGGTGCGTACGGCACGCGGATGCTGGCGCGGGTGCCGCCGGTCAGCGGCGCTTCAATCACCAGCTGGGCGCGGGCGCCATACTGGATGCGCAGGCGCTCGCGCACATTGGCCAGGCCCACGCCGTCGCTGGAAAACGGGTTGAAGCCGACGCCGTCATCGACCACATCGACCTGCAGCATCTGCCCATCGACCGAGGCGCGAATGTCGATGCGGCCGCCGTCGATCTTCGGTTCCAGTCCGTGCTTGATGGCGTTCTCGATCAGGATTTGCAGCATCATCACCGGGAAGGTGGCGCTGGCCATTTCGTCCGGCACGTCGATCGACACCGCCAGCCGCGAGCGCATGCGCGCTTGCATGATGGCCAGGTAGGCGCGCGACATTTCGATCTGCCGGCCCAGCGTGCCGGCGCCCTTGGCGCGCATTTGCGGCAGGGTGGCGCGCAGGTAGTCGATCAGGTTCTGGTGGATGCGCGCCGCTTGCGGCGGATCGGTCTCGATCAGCTGGCCGATCAGGGCCAGGGTGTTGAACAGAAAGTGCGGCTCGACCTGCGCCTGCAGCGCCGCCATGCGCGCCTCGACCACGCGCCGTTCGATGCTTTCCTCGTCCGCATGGGATTCGGCGTGGCGCGCCTCCAGCTCGGCCTTGCGCTTGCCGCCGGCCAGGACCTTCAAGGCCAGCGACAGCAGGATGAAGCCCCAGGCCTGCTCGGTGATGTGGAACAGCGAGGCCGACAAAATCAACAGCAGCAGCCAGATGATCAGCAGCTTGCGCCACTCGACCTGCGCCAGCCAGTCAAAGAAATGCCACCACAGGCTGACTGCGGTTTCGCCGATCTCGCGGATGATGTCGAGCAGGCTCTTGGCATTGTTGTAGCCGGCCTGGGCCAGCCGATTCTTTTTCATTCGACGTCCTTGTACGGGGTAGCACGCTGGCGGCGCTTGCCAATGACGCAGGCGCCTACCGCCAGTTTAAGCAGCAAGAATACCGTGAACAGCACCAGTGCCAACGGCAGGATCGAACAAATAAACGCCAGCACCAGCGCCGCGCCCAGCAGTGCCTGCGGCGACATGCGGCCAATCAGCCCGACGCCAAAGCGCAGCGTGCGCATGAAGGCTTCGAACAGTTCGTTGAACAGGGCGGTGATTTTGTCCATCTGGCTTCTCCTTGAATGAGTGTTGCGATGGAGACACTTTAACAAGCGGCTGCTTGAGAAGGCAGCGAATTCCGATCAACTGCGTTTTTGCGGGTATGGCCGGTCAGCGCGCGGGATGAATGGCGGCTTCCCAGTCCTTGCGCAGCAAGCCGTAGATGATGCTGTCCGAGACTTCGCCGCCGACAAACCAGCGCTCGCGCAAATGGCCTTCGCGCTGGAAGTGCAGGCCTTCCAGGATGCGGCCGGAGGCAATATTGTCGGGATGGATATCGGCCTCGATGCGGTGCAGTTCCAGCGTGCCGAAGCCGTAGCCGATCAGCGCCGCCAGCGCTTCCTGCATGTAGCGCCGGCCCCAGTGCGGCCGCGCCAGCATGTAGCCGACCTGGCAGCGGTGGTTGCGGTGGTCGAAGTCGTACAGGGTGACGGTGCCGATCAATTCGCCGTCCGGCAGGATCATGGCCAGCCGCAGGCCGGTGCCGTCGCGGTAGGCCTTGAGGGTTTGCTCGATATTGTCGGCGGCCTGGGCGATATGCAGCCACGGCGTGGTGCTCCAGTAGCGCAGCGCTTCCGGATCGGAGAACAGGCGGAACAGGGCTTCGGCGTCGCCGGGCTCGACAAAACGCAGCGTCAGGCGCGGCGTAATTAGTTCGATCGATGAAAAAATATTCATGAAATTGGGAAATTAATGATATGCTTAAAACAATTCTATTTCTTATTTACTATTGCTCCCAGGACCGATATGACGCGCACTGTAGCCCTGACTGCCCTGATGCTGGCTGGTTCCGTCCAAGCCGCAACCGCCCCCGCTCCGCTGACCGCGCTGCAAACCCTGCAGCAATTCAACACCGTGGTGCTGACCAATGTGAAGAGCGATTCCCACATCGATGGCCGCACCTGGATCGGCGGTTCGCTGACCGGTAACAACAGCCCGGTGTTCGATATGCACCCGGGCGACGTGCCAGCCTCCAACTACGCCGGCCTGACCGTGATGGGCGTGGGCGTCGCGCCGGGCGGCTACGCGGTCAACAATGCACAAGTCACCGACAACGGCACTGTAGTGTACGGTAATACCAGTAAGCTCGGCATCAATAACGGCCACAGCGCCATCTACGGCAACACCGACAGCACCGACTTCAACGGCAGCGGCAGCTACTATGTGAGCGGCACCGCCGGCAGCGGCAACCACGGCGTCACCCAGATCACTGCATCCACCTTTGCCGGCTCGGTGCAGGAGACCAACAGCCTGGCCGCCGGCTCGACCAATTTCGCCGGCGTGCTGGGCGGCCTGTCGAGCCAGCTGAAATCGCTGGCCTCGACCGGCAGCACGGTTTCCATCGTGGGCGAGCAGGCCAACTTTACGGCGGTGGTGAAAAACGGCGTGGCCGTGTTCGACCTGACCGCGATCGACACCCAGCTGTTTTCCAACACGGTCAAGCGCTTCTCGTTCTCGGGCCTGGACGGCGCCACCAGCGTCATCTTCAATACCGATATCACTAGCGCCACCCTGGCGGACGATTTCCTCGGCGGCGCCGCGCCCAACTACGGCGCCAAGATGATCTGGAACTTCTACAACGCCACCAGCCTGACCGTGCAAAACCAGTTCGGCGGTTCCATCCTGGCCACCAAGGCTACGCTGACCAACAACCAGAACATCGAAGGCGGCGTCTACGTCAACGCGCTGGACCAGCACGCGGAAATCCACCTGCGAGCCTACACCGGCACCCTGCCGGTGCCGGAGCCGGAAACCTACGCCATGCTGCTGGCCGGGCTGGGCCTGATCGGCTTCATGGCGCGTCGTTGCCGTACGTAAAATAAAACAAAGAAAGTTGAATTCATGTTATCCTGTGGGAAATTTAAATTTCTCACAGGGAAAATCACATGGCTGTCGGCTTCAAAACTGCTGTCTCCTCCGTTGCTTTGTCGCTCGCCGCGCTGGGTTCCGCGCAGGCGGAAGTGCTGGACCTGAGCTCGCTGATGGGCGGGGCCAATGTATTTTCTTTCGGCAATTTCAGTGCACCGAGCGCCGACGTTGAAGGTTCCATCGTCGCTGCCGGCAACGTCACGCTGAGCTCCTATACCGTCAACCTGAAGAACAAGGACGCCTACGGCCACTACGCGCTGGTCGCCGGCGGCAACCTGACCTACAAAGGCGGCGACATCCTGAACGGCGACACCTATGTCGGCGGCAAGAGCAGCATCAGCAACGCCACCACCGCCACGCCGGTGCAGGGCGGTAAGTCGCCGGTCAACTTCGCCAAGGCCGAAGCCAAGCTGAAGCAGGCCTCGCGCCAGCTGGACAAGTTGGACAACACCGGCAGCGCGGTCGAGAAATGGGGCGGCGTCTACATCACCGGCAGCAACCAGGCGGTGGAGGTGTTCGACATCAGTTCAAGCGCGCTGAACAACAGCACCTACTTCAACCTGAGCGGCATCAGCAAGAGCGCCACGCTGATCGTCAACGTCAGCGGCAGCTCGGCGCTGTTCCAGGGCGGCTACCAGGCGTTCGACGGCTACAACGTGCTGTTCAACTTTGCCGACGCCACTTCGCTCAGCATCAACACCGGCGCCAACGTCAGCGTCCTCGCGCCCAAGGCTTCGGTCAGCGGCGGCCAGGGCGTTATCAACGGCAACGTGGTAGTGAATTCCTGGGCCTCGCAAGTGCAGATCAACGCCAGCAACTACTTCCGGGCCACCAATGTCAAAGGCTACACCAGCGCCGTGCCGGAACCGGAAACCTACGCCATGCTGCTGGTCGGCCTGGGCCTGATCGGCTTCACGGCACGTCGCAAGAAGGCAACTGCGGCTGCACAGTAATCGCCGCCAGCACCATGTCGACGATGACCTTCTCGGCATCGTCGAAATCTTTTTTGGTCAGCTGCTTGCGGTTCAGCACCAGCGCCATCTGGGCGGAGAAGTCGGCGTAGGACTGCGTCATCGCCCAGATCGCAAACAGCAAATGCGTCGCATTGACCGGCGCAATCCTCCCCGCTGCGATCCACTGCTCGAACACCTCGATATCCTTGCGCACCAGCGGCACCACGCGGCTCTGAATCTGCCCGCCGTACAGCGGCGCGCCGCTGATCACTTCCATCGCATACACGCGCGACGCCCACGGATTCTCGCGCGAGAATTTCAGCTTGGCCTGCACGTAGGCGCGCAGCACGGCGCGCGGGTCCTGCGCGGCGTCGGCCAGGCTTTCCATGCGCGCCAGCCATTCGTCCAGCACTTCGTCCAGCACGCGCTGGTATAGCACCTGCTTGGTGGGGAAGTAGTACATCAGGTTTTGCTTGGACAGCCCGGCCTGCTCGGCCACCGTGGCGATCGAAGTGCCCTCGTAGCCGAATTCGGCGAACACACGCACCGCCACGGCGGCGATCTCGGCTTCCAGCTTGTCGCGGTTGAGCAGGCGGCGGTTGATTTTCACGGTCGACATAGTTGTCCCAGGAATTTCAGCAGTTGCGGGTGGTCTGCGTAGGCTACGTTGAAACGGAACCAGATCGATTCCGGCGCGCGCAGCATGAAGAAGTCGCACGGCGACAGCAGGATGCCGTGCTTGAGCGCCTGGTCGGCGATGATCTTGCCATTCCAGTCGGCGGACGGCGCGTCGGTCCAGCCAGCGCTGACGAACATGCCGCCGCGCGGCCGCGCCAGCAGCGTCAGGCCGGCGTCGCGCAGGCTGGCGCTGGCGCGTTCGCGGCCGGCGTCCAGCTGCGTCACCAGCTTGTCCACCATGCGCTTGTAGGGGCGGGCGGTGATGGCGTGGTAGACCGCGCGCTCGTTGATCTCGGAGGTGGTGAGGCCGGCCAGCATCTTCACCCGCAGCAGTTCCGGAATCAGCGAGGCCGAGGCGCAGATCGAACCGACCCGCAGCACCGGCGACAGCGTCTTGGAAAAGCTGCCGACGCGGATCACGCGCCGCAAGCCGTCCATCGCCGCCAGCGAGGCTTCGCCGCGCGGCGCCAGTTCGCGGTAGATGTCGTCCTCCACCAGCCAGAAGTCGAACTGCTCGGCCAAGGCCAGCAGGCGGTGCGCCTGCGCCGCGCTGAGCGAGGTACCGAGCGGATTTTGCAGCACCGTGTTGACGAACATGAGCTTGGGCTGGGCCTGCGCCGCCTGCTGCGCCAGCGCGTCCAGATCGAGCCCGTTGTCGCCGCGCGGTATGCCGACCGCTATGCAACCGTGGTGGCGGATCAGCGACAGCAGGTTGCTGTAGCCGGGATCTTCCACGAACACCGTGTCGCCCGGCTTGGTGAGCGTGCGCAGGATCAGATCAAACGCGTGCGTGGCGCCGTGGGTCAGCAGGATTTGTTCGGCTTCCACCGGAAACAGCTCGTCGCTAAGCGTGGCCGCCATGTGCTGGCGCAGGGTAGGGAAGCCGAGCGGATGGCCGTAGCCGCGCAGGCGGTTGGCGGGAATGCGCATGGCCTGGCGCACGGCGTCGAGAATGGTGTCTTCGCCGTACCACTCGGGCGGCAGCCAGCCGGCGCCCACCGGCAGCGCTTCCGAGACGCCGGAATACAGCTCGGGCGTCAATGCGTCGATGGCGTGCGGCGTGGCCTGCAGGGCGGCCGGCAGCAGCGTGGCCGGCAGATCCTGGCGCGCCACAAAATAACCGGAGCCACGGCGCGAGGACAACAATCCCAGCGTCACCAGCCGGTCGTAGGCCTCGACAACTGTAAAGGTACTGACGCCATTACACTTGGCAAACTGTCGCACCGAGGGCATTTTGGTGCCGATGCGCAACTCGCGGCGCGCGACCATGCTGCTGATCGCGGTGACGATCTGCTCGACCAGGCTGCCCTTCTGCCTGCGTTCAATGGCAACGCAGGGCCAGCTCCCTTCTTCCATCCTCAACTCCAAAACTGTAGTGTTTTTGCTGCCTGTACGGTTGGACAGTTTGATGAAATGTGTATCTGTGCCATAGTTGTCCTGCTGTCTATTATTGCATCATCATTTTGCCAACTGGTAAATTTTTTTTACGGTTCGTCAAAAAGTCCACGAGGAGATGTGCATGAACGAGTCACGACCGCAATCGATGGCGTCCTTCTGGATGCCATTCACGAATAACCGCGATTTCAAGCAACATCCACGCCTGCTGGTTTCGGCGGAAGGGATGTACTACAAGGACGTGGACGGCCGCAGCATCCTGGACGGCACGGCCGGCCTGTGGTGCGTGCCGTGCGGCCACGCGCAGCCGAAGATCGTCGCCGCAGTGCGCGAGATGGTGGGCCAGCTCGATTTCGCGCCGACCTTCCAGATGGGCCACCCGGCCGCTTTCGACCTCGCTGAAAAGCTGATGGAGTACACCAACCATCGCTACGGCCATGTGTTCTACACCAACTCCGGTTCCGAAGCGGTGGACACCGCGCTGAAGATCGCGCTGGCGTATCACAAGGCGCGCGGTGAAGCCAGCCGCACGCGCCTGATCGGCCGTGAACGCGGCTATCACGGCGTTGGCTTCGGCGGCATTTCAGTGGGCGGTATCGCCGGCAACCGCAAGCCGTATGGCGTGATGCTGCCGGGTGTCGATCACCTGCCGCACACGCATAATCTCGATAAGAACGCCTACTCGCGCGGCGAGCCGGAACACGGCGCCAACCTGGCCGATGAGCTGGAACGGATCGTCGCGCTGCACGACGCCTCGACCATCGCGGCGGTGATCGTCGAGCCGGTGGCTGGTTCCACCGGCGTACTGATTCCGCCCAAGGGTTATCTCAAGCGTCTGCGCGAGCTGTGCACCAAGCACGGCATCCTGCTGATCTTCGATGAAGTGATCACGGGCTTCGGCCGCTTGACCACGCCGTTCGCCGGCGATTACTTCGATGTCGAGCCGGACATGATGACCACCGCGAAGGGCCTCACCAACGGCACCATTCCAATGGGCGCGGTGTTCAGCAAACAGCACATCCATGACGCCTTCATGGACGCACCGGCCGGTATTGAGCTGTTCCACGGCTACACCTACTCGGGCCACCCGGTGGCCTGCGCTGCTTCGCTGGCGACGCTGGAAGTATTCAAGGAACAGAAGATCCTCGAACACGCCGCAGGCATGGCCGAGTACTGGGCCGACGCCGTGCACTCGCTGAAAGGCCTGCCGCATGTGATCGACATCCGCACCATCGGTTTGATCGCCGGTATCGAGCTGGCGCCGATTGCGGGCAAGCCCGGTGTGCGTGCGTTCACCGCATTCAAGAAAGCGTTCGAAGACGGCATCCTGATCCGCACCACCGGCGACATCATCGCGCTGTCGCCACCGCTGGTGCTGGAGAAAAAACATATCGATGAATTGTTCGGAAAGCTGAGGGAAGTACTTAAAAACCTAGATTAAAAAAATTATTTCCCCCGCGCAGCGGGGGAAATAATTCACTTAAAGGAGAAAACCATGCTGGTCGGCGTCCCAAAAGAGATCAAGAACCAGGAGTCCCGTGTTGGCCTTACCCCGGCCAGTGTCAAGGAACTCGTTTTGCGTGGTCATCAAGTACTGGTACAGAAAAACGCCGGCGCGGCCATCGGCCTTGCGGATGCGATGTATGAAGCATCCGGCGCCAGCATCGTCGAAGACGCGGCCGAGATTTTCGCCCGCGCCGAGATGATCGTGAAGGTGAAGGAGCCGCAACCGCAGGAATGCGCGATGCTGCGCAAGGACCAGATCCTGTACACCTATCTGCACCTTGCGCCGGACCCGGAGCAGACCAAAGCGCTGGTCAAATCCGGCGCAGTTTGCATCGCGTACGAAACCATCACCGGCGCCAACGGCGGCTTGCCGCTGCTGGCGCCGATGAGCGAAGTGGCGGGGCGCATGTCGATTCAGGCTGGCGCCGCGCACCTTGAAAAATCCAAGGGCGGCATGGGTTTGCTGCTGGGCGGCGTGCCGGGCGTGGCGCCGGGGCATATCGCGATTATCGGCGCCGGCGTGGTCGGCACCAATGCCTTGCAGATGGCGGTCGGCATCGGTGCGCGAGTGACGATTCTGGACAAGAACATCGACCGCCTGCGCCAACTGGACCTCGTGTACGGCAACCGCATCGCCACCATGTATTCCAACGCGCACTCGATCGAGGAAGCGGTGCTGGATGCGGACCTGGTGATCGGCGGCGTGCTGGTGCCCGGCGCGGCGGCGCCCAAGCTGGTCACCAAGTCCATGATCTCGCGCATGAAGCAAGGCGCGGTGGTGGTGGATGTGGCGATCGACCAGGGTGGCTGTTTTGAAACCTCGCACGCCACCACGCACGAGCAGCCGACGTATGTGGTGGACGGCGTGGTGCACTACTGTGTGGCGAATATGCCGGGCGCGGTGGCGCGCACTTCGACCTTCGCATTGAACAACGCAACGATAGGCCATGCGGTCGCGCTGGCCGACAAGGGCTGGCAGAAAGCACTGAAAGCCAACCCGCATTTGAAGAACGGTTTGAATGTTTGTCAGGGCCACGTTACTTATGAAGCGGTGGCGCACGGCCTTGGCTATACCTATGTAGACGCGGACAAGCTATTGGGCTAAGCCGCATATTTGAAAGAGCATCATGGATACCATCACCCATTTCATCAACGGCGTTAACGTCGATACGCAAAGCGGCCGCCATGCAGACGTGTTCAATCCAGCATTGGGTGAACCGGTCGCCAAAGTGGCGCTCGGCACGGTGGAGGAAGTCGACGCCGCCGTGCGCGCGGCGGAGCAGGCGTTCCCTGCGTGGTCTGCCACGCCGCCGCTGACGCGCGCACGTGTGCTGTTCAAGTACCTGCAACTGTGCCAGCAGCACACCGACGACTTCGCGGCGCTGATCACGCGCGAGCATGGCAAGACCTTCGCCGATGCGCAGGGCGAAGTGGCGCGCGGTATCGAGATGGTGGAGTTCGCGGTCGGCATTCCGCAAATGCTGAAGGGCGAATTCACCGATCAGATCTCGCGCGGTATCGATGCATGGTCGATGCGGCAATCGCTGGGTGTGGTGGCCGGTATCACGCCGTTCAATTTCCCGGTAATGGTGCCGATGTGGATGTTCCCGATTGCGATCGCATGCGGGAACACTTTTGTGCTCAAGCCTTCCGAGCGCGATCCATCGCCGTCGCTGCTGCATGCGCGCCTGTTGAAGGAAGCCGGTTTGCCGGACGGCGTGTTCAATGTCGTGCAGGGCGATAAGGTGACGGTGGATGCGCTGCTCGATCATCCGGTGGTGCAGGCAGTGAGCTTCGTCGGTTCGACGCCGATTGCGGAATACATCTACTCGCGCGGCAGCGCATCGGGCAAGCGCGTGCAGGCTTTGGGTGGCGCCAAGAATCACATGGTGGTGATGCCGGATGCCGACATGGAGATGACGGTTGATGCGCTGATGGGCGCCGCTTTCGGCTCAGCCGGTGAACGCTGCATGGCGATCTCCGTGGTCGTCGCCGTCGGCGATGCGGGCGACAAGATTGTCGATGCACTGGCAAAGCGCACCGCTGCACTGAAAGTGCGCGACGGCATGGCGTCGGATGCAGAAATGGGGCCTGTCGTTACCAGCGCAGCCAAGCAGCGTATAGAGCGCTTGATTGGCGAAGGTGTTGAGCAAGGCGCGAAGCTGGTGGTCGATGGACGTAATCTCAAAGTACCGGGACGCGAGAACGGCTTCTTTGTCGGCGGTACTTTATTCGATCATGTCACGCCGGATATGACGATCTACAAGGAAGAGATTTTCGGCCCGGTGCTGTGCATGTTGCGCTCTCCCGATGTGGGCAGTGCGGTGGAGCTCATCAACCGCAACGAGTACGGCAACGGTGTGGCGATCTACACGCGCGACGGCGGCGTGGCGCGCGAGTTCGTGCGACAGATCCAGGTCGGCATGGTAGGCGTGAATGTGCCGCTGCCGGTACCGATGGCGTTCAATAGTTTCGGTGGATGGAAGCGCAGCTTGTTCGGCGATCATCACGCATACGGTCCGGAAGGCGTGCGCTTCTACACGCGCCACAAAGCGGTGATGCAGCGCTGGCCGAATACCGCCAGCGCTGGCGCAGAATTTGCATTCCCCCAGATGAAATAATTCTCTAGGAACTATCATGATTCTCGAATCGCTAAGCTACCTGCCGAAATCGAAGGAAGCCAATGAATCACTGGCGAAACACTTCACCGACCTTGCGCCTGCATTGAACGCGCGGCAGGCTGCAATCGAAAGCTCGCGCTGCCTGTATTGCTACGATGCGCCGTGCACGCGCATCTGCCCATCGGATATCGATGTGGCGAGTTTTATCCGTAACATCCACGATGAAAACATCAACGGCGCGGCCGCCGGCATCCTGAAGCAGAACATCCTTGGCGGCAGCTGCTCGCGTGTCTGTCCGACCGAAATCCTGTGCGAGGACGCCTGCGTGCGCAATCACGACGCGGAAGGGCAGCCGGTGAAAATCGGCCTGCTGCAACGCTACGCGATCGACAACATGCAGTTTGAAGAACATCCATTCCAGCGCGCCGCTTCCACCGGCAAGAAGATCGCCGTGGTGGGCGCAGGTCCTGCAGGCCTGTCGTGCGCACACCGCCTGGCCATGCTGGGTAACGATGTGGTGATCTACGAAGCGAAAGAAAAATCCGGCGGCCTCAATGAATACGGCATCGCCAAGTACAAGCTGACCGATAACTTCGCGCAGAAGGAAGTGGACTTCCTGCTGCAAATCGGCGGCATCACCATCAAGCACGGGCAGACGCTGGGCGGCAACGTTCAGCTTAAAGACCTGCACGCCCAATACGACGCCGTGTTCCTCGGCCTGGGCCTTGGCGCCAGCAAGCAAATGGGCCTGACCGGTGAAGATGCACCGGGCCTGCTGGCCGCCGTCGACTACATCGCCGCGCTGCGCCAATCGGACGATTTGAGCCAACTGCCGGTGCCGTCGCGCGCCATCGTCATCGGTGCCGGCAACACGGCCATCGACATGGCGGTGCAAATCCAGCGCCTTGGCGCGGAAGAAGTCACGCTGGTCTACCGTCGCGGCTTTGAAGCGATGAGCGCCACCGGACACGAACAGCACATCGCAAAAGAGAATCAAGTCCGCATGCGCACCTGGGCGCAGCCGCAGCAAGTGCTGCTGGACGAAGCAGGCCGCGTGCGCGGCATGCGCTTCGAGAAAACGGCGGTGGTGAACGGCCGCTTGTCCGGCACTGGCGAAACCTTCGAGATCGCGGCCGACGCCATCTTCAAGGCCATCGGCCAGAGCATGGACGAAACGAGCATCAGCGATCCGCTGGCGAAAACGCTGAAACGCGACGGTGACAAAATCCACGTCGACGATCAGTTCCGCACAGTGCTGCCGCGTATCTACGCCGGCGGCGACTGTGTGGCGCCCGGACAGGATCTGACCGTGCAAGCGGTCCAACATGGCAAGCTGGCGGCACATGCCATCCACGCCGATATCAACGGTATGAAGGAGGCTGCATAATGGCTGACCTGAGCATAGAATTCTGCGGCATCAAGTCCATCAATCCATTCTGGCTGGCCTCTGCGCCGCCGACGGACAAGGCCTACAACGTGGTGCGCGCATTTGAAGCCGGATGGGGTGGCGTGGTGTGGAAAACGCTGGGCGAGGATCCTGCTGCCGTCAACGTATCGTCGCGCTACTCGGCGCATTACGGCAAGAACCGCGAAGTCCTCGGCTTCAACAACATCGAACTGATTACCGACCGCTCGCTGGAAATCAACCTGCAGGAAATCACACAGGTGAAGAAGGACTGGCCGGATCGCGTCATCATCGTGTCGCTGATGCTGCCGTGCGAAGAAGCGCTGTGGGCCGAGATCATGCCGAAAGTGGAAGCCACCGGCGCCGACGGCATCGAGCTGAATTTCGGCTGCCCGCACGGCATGCCGGAACGGGGCATGGGTGCGGCAGTGGGGCAGGTTCCCGAGTACGTTGAGATGGTGACGCGCTGGTGCAAGACGCACAGCAAGCTGCCGGTCATCGTCAAGCTCACGCCGAACATCACCGACGTGCGCGCACCGGCGCGCGCTGCAAAAGCTGGCGGCGCGGATGCAGTCTCGCTGATCAACACCATCAACTCGATTACGCATCTGGACCTGGACCAGATGGTGGCCTTCCCGATCGTCGGCGGCGCCAGCACGCACGGCGGCTACTGCGGCTCCGCCGTGAAGCCGATAGCGCTCAACATGGTGGCCGAGATTGCACGCGATCCGCAAACGGCGGGCCTGCCGATTTCCGGCATCGGTGGCATCGGCAACTGGCGCGATGCGGCGGAGTTCATGGCGCTGGGCGCGGGCTGTGTGCAGGTCTGCACGGCGGCCATGCTGCACGGCTTCCGCATCGTCGAAGAGATGAAGGATGGCCTGTCGCGCTGGATGGACCAGAAAGGCTACAAGAGCATCAGCGAATTCCAGGGCAAGGCGGTGCCTAACACCACTGACTGGAAATACCTCGACATGAATTATCAGGTGATCGCGCAGATCAATCAGGATGACTGCATCAAGTGCGGCCGCTGCTATGTGGCGTGCGAAGACACTTCGCACCAGTCGATCAACCAGCTGATCGACGCCGCCACCGGCACGCGCACCTATGAAGTCAACAAGGAAGAATGCGTTGGGTGTAATCTGTGCGAGATCACCTGTCCGGTGCAGGGTTGCATCACGATGGTGCCGCAGAATACCGGCAAGCCCTACATGAACTGGACGCAGGATCCTCGCAATCCACGCGCGGAAAATGTGAAGGTGGCCGAAACAGCTTAGTATCAACCTAGGTATGAAACTTGCAACGATAAAGGGATACTAACTTTTTTGGAGAACGCCTTGAGCACAGAACCTTCTGGCAGCACGCAACTCTGGAACGAAGACCTCGCACCGACCACGGAAGCGCAGCGCACCTGGCGCTGGTATCACTTCTCGGCGCTGTGGGTTGGCATGGTGATGTGCATTCCGGCCTACACTTTGTCGGCCAGCCTGATTGAAGGCGGCATGTCGGGCTACCAGGCTGTGTTGACGGTGTTCCTCGCCAACGCGATTGTGCTGCTGCCGATGCTGTTGATCGGCCATGCCGGCACCAAGTACGGCATTCCGTACGCGGTGCTGGCGCGTGCTTCGTTCGGCACGTCCGGCGCGCGTTTGCCGGCGCTGATGCGCGCCATCGTCGCTTGCGGTTGGTATGGCATCCAGACCTGGTTCGGCGGCTCGATGATCTACACGCTGCTGGGCGTAATGGCCGGCGGCGATATCGGCGGCGACAAGATCGCGGGCCTCGGCATCAACGGCGGCCAGCTGCTTTGCTTCCTCGCGTTCTGGGCCATCCAGTTCTACTACATCGTGCACGGGATGGATGCGATCCGCAAGCTGGAAACCTATACCGCACCGCTGAAGATCGTGATCTGCTTCGTGCTGCTGGCGTGGGTGCACAGCAAGGCTGGCGGCTTTGGCGAGTTGTTGTCGGCACCTTCGCAGTTCGTTGAAGGCGGCAAGAAGGCAGGCCAGTTCTGGTCGACCTTCTGGCCTTCGCTGACGGCGATGGTCGGCTTCTGGGCCACGCTGGCGCTGAACATTCCGGACTTTACCCGCTTCGCCAAAACGCAGCGCGACCAGGTGATCGGCCAGACCGTTGGCCTGCCGGTGCCTATGGGCCTGCTGGCCGCGCTGGCGGTGATCGTGACTTCGGCCACGGTGGTCTTGTACGGCAAGGCGATCTGGGATCCGGTGGATCTGTCCAGCCGCATGACCGGCGCTGCCGTGCTGGTGGCGCTGCTGATTTTGTTGATCGATACGGTATCGGTCAATCTGGCGGCCAATCTGGTTGGCCCGGCCTACGATTTCTCGGCGCTGGCGCCGAAGAAGATCAGCTACAAAACCGGCGGCTACATCACCGCAGGCATCGCCATCCTGATGATGCCGTGGAAGATCCTTGAGTCGACGCAGGGCTACATCTTCACCTGGCTGATCGGCTACTCGGCGCTGCTCGGCCCTATCGCCGGCGTGCTGATTGTCGACTACTACTTTGTACGCAAGACCGAGCTGAATGTGGCCGAGCTGTATCGTGAAGACGGCCAGTACTCGTATGGCAAGGGCTGGAATATGGCGGCGCTGGTGGCGTTCGTGATTGGCGTGCTGCCTAATATTCCGGGCTTCCTGAACGCCGCATTCCCGGCTTCCTTCCCGGACGTGTCGGACACGTTCAAAACGATTTATACCTATGCATGGTTCGTTGGCATCGCCATTTCGGCCGTCGTGTATGGGGTTATGATGAAAGGGAAGACCGTGCCCGCAGTGCGCGCGCCGGCCCACCCGTAAGGAGACGCTTATGAAAACAATCATCCGTGGCGGCACCGTTGTGAATGCCGATCGCGCTTTCCGTGCCGACGTGCTGTGCGAAGGCGACAAGATCATCGCGGTCGGCGAGAGCCTCGACGTACCGGCCGGCGCCAAGGTGATCGACGCCGGCGGCCAGTACGTGATGCCGGGCGGGATCGATCCGCACACGCACATGAACCTTCCGTTCATGGGCACGGTGACGCAGGATGATTTCTACACCGGCACCGCCGCAGGGCTGGCTGGTGGCACCACCACCATCATCGATTTTGTGATTCCATCGCCAAAGCAGAACCTGATCGAGGCCTATCACCAGTGGCGCGAGTGGGCCAGGAAATCGGCCGGCGATTACACCTTCCATGTGGCGATTACGTGGTGGGACGACACCGTGCACCGCGACATGGGGGTGCTGGTGCGCGATCATGGCGTCAACAGTTTCAAGCACTTCATGGCGTACAAGAACGCCATCATGGCCGACGATGAAACGCTGGTGAAGAGCTTCCGCCGCTGCCTGGAGCTGGGCGCGATGCCGACCGTGCACGCGGAGAACGGCGAACTGGTTTATCAGCTGCAGCAGGACCTGCTCAAGCGCGGCCTGACCGGGCCAAGCTCGCATCCGCTGTCGCGACCTCCGGAAGTGGAGGCGGAAGCGGCCAACCGCGCGATTGCGATTGCCAACGTGCTGCATACGCCGGTGTACATCGTGCACGTCTCGTGCGAGGAATCGCTGGAAGCCATCACCCGTGCCCGCGCGCACGGCCAGCGCGTCTACGGCGAAGCGCTGGCTGGCCACTTGATCGTGGACGACAGCGTGTATCAAAGCGATGATCTTGAATTCGCTGCAGGGCACGTGATGAGCCCTCCGTTCCGCAGCAAGCATCACCAGAAGGCCTTGTGGCAAGGGCTGCAGGGCGGGAACCTGCACACCACCGCCACCGACCACTGCACCTTCTGCGCCGGGCAGAAAGCGGCTGGCAAGGACGACTTCACCAAGATCCCGAACGGCTGCGGCGGCGTGGAAGACCGCATGTCGGTGATCTGGGATGCTGGCGTGAATAGTGGTTTGCTGACGCCGTCGGAGTTCGTCAGGGTCACGTCGGCCAACGCGGCGCAAATCTTCAACATTTATCCGCGCAAAGGCGTGGTCGCGCCGGGCGCGGATGCGGACTTGGTGGTGTGGGATCCGGAAGGAACCCGCACCATCTCCGCATTGACCCAGTTCGCCAAAGGCGGCTTCAATGTCTTCGAGGGCCGCACCGTGCGCGGCATCCCGAGCACCACGCTGGCTGCCGGTAACGTCGTGTTTCATCGCGGCGTGCTGATGGCGCAGGAAGGTGCTGGCCGCTACATCAATCGACCGGCGTTCAAGGCTACGTCGGCGCGCTAAGGAGCTACACATGAAAATTAATGGTGACCGCCTGTGGGCATCGCTGATGGAACTGGCGAAGATCGGCGCGACGGAAAAGGGCGGCGTCAAGCGCCTGGCGTTGACGGATCTGGATAAACAAGGGCGTGACCTGGTGGTCGGCTGGGGCAGGGAGGCTGGTTTGTCGATCACGATCGACCAGATCGGCAACGTCTTCATGCGCCGCGACGGCACCAACAACGCGCTGCCGCCGGTGATGACCGGCAGCCATATCGACACCCAGCCAACCGGTGGTAAATTCGACGGCAACTACGGCGTGCTGGCCGGCCTGGAAGTAGTGCGCACGCTGAATGACCTCAAGATCAAAACCGAAGCGCCTATCGAAGTCGCGTTCTGGACCAACGAGGAAGGCTCGCGCTTCGTACCGGTGATGATGGGCTCCGGCGTTTTCTGCGGCGCGTTCTCTTTGGAGACGGCTTACGCGGCGCGCGATGTCGATGGCAAGTCGGTAGGCGAAGAACTGGAGCGCATCGGCTACAAAGGCCCGCAGGTGCCGGGCGACCATCCGATCGGCGCTTACTTCGAGACGCACATCGAACAAGGCCCGGTGCTGGAAGACGCCGACAAGGTAATCGGCGTGGTGCCCGCCGTGATGGGCCTCTCGTGGTACGACTGCGTGGTGACCGGCATGGAAGCCCACGCCGGGCCGACGCCGATGGGGTTACGCAAAGACGCGCTGCAAGTCTCGACCCGCATCATGCAGGAGGTGGTGGCCATCGCCAACCGCTATCCGCCTTATGGACGCGGTACGGTCGGCATGGTGCAGGTGTTCCCGAACAGCCGCAACGTGATTCCAGGCGAGGTCAAATTCAGCATCGACCTGCGCAACGTGAACGATGAACTGCTCAACACCATGCACGAAGAGATGTTGGCCTTCATCGACAAGACCCGCAGCGAAACCGGCTTGAAAATTTCGATCGAGCGCGTGTCCTACTATCCGCCGTGTCCATTCCATCCGGAGTGCGTGGACGCGGTGCGCAATGCCACCGCCAAGCTGGGATACTCGACAATGGATGTGGTGTCCGGCGCGGGACACGATGCCATCTACGCCGCGCGGCTTGCGCCGGCCGGGATGATCTTTGTTCCCTGCAAGGATGGCATCAGCCACAATGAAATCGAAGATGCCAAGGCAGAGCATCTTGAGGCAGGATGCAACGTCTTGCTGCACGCCATGCTGGAGCGTGCACGGGTGGTTTGACCGAAAAGCGGACGGGGGGCATACTGGTAGCTTCATACCCAGCTATCGGCTGCGTCCCCGCCGCTTTCATCATGCAAGAACCTCTTAAGTCCCATACCGAAGCGTTGCAGGCGGCGTGTCTCACCGCTACGCTGGAAAGTATCTCGGATGCGGTCCTGATTCTTGGACACCGATGGGAAATCCGCTACATGAACGGCAACGCGGAGCGCCTGACGAAGGTCGCGCGCGAGGAAGTGATTGGGCGCTGCATCTGGGATGTATTCCCGGAGGCGGTGAACGGTCCGTACTACCATGCCTATCACAAGGCGGTGACAAGCAATCAGCCGGTGTCATTCGAGGAGCACTACGCGCCGCTGGATTTGTGGACCGAGATCCGCGCCTATCCATCGGAAGAAGGCTTGACCATCTACTTCCGCGATATCAGCGACCGCAAGGCGACCGAAGCGGAAATTCATCGCATGGCGTTCTACGACAAGCTGACCGGCCTGCCGAACCGGCGGCTGCTGCTGGACCGTCTTGAGCACGCGCTGGCGTTGGGGCAGCGTACCGGCCGTCCCGGTGCGACGCTGTTCATCGACCTTGATCACTTCAAGAGCATCAACGACACGCGCGGGCATGACAAGGGCGATATCCTGCTGCAGCAGGTAGCCGACCGGCTGGACGCCGCCGTGCGCAGCTGCGACACCGTGGCGCGTTTCGGCGGTGATGAATTCGTGGTGCTGTTGGAAGACCTGGGTACCGACGCGGCGGCGGTGGCGCGCGATATCGCGTCCAAGCTGCTGGAGGCGTTTCATGCGCCGTTCGATGTCGAGGGTGTGGAGCATTACAGCACGCCGAGCGTCGGCGTGGCGCTGTTCGGGCGTGAGCGTGTGAGCATCGATGAGGTGTTGAAACGCGCGGACCTGGCGATGTACCAGGCCAAGGCGGCAGGCCGCAATTGCGTGTCCTTCTTCGATCCTATGATGGAGGAGCGGGTGTCGGCGCGGGCGGTGCTGGAATCAGACATGCGGCGTGCGCTGGCAAACAATGAATTCGAGCTGCATTACCAGCCGCTGGCGTCGATCGAGGGCAAGCTGGCCGGCGTGGAGGCGCTGGTGCGCTGGCGCCATCCGCAGCGCGGCCTGGTGCCGCCGGCCGAGTTTATCCCGGTGGCGGAAGAAACCAATATGATCCTGCATCTTGGCTGCTGGGTGCTGATGGAAGCTTGCCGCCTGCTGGCGCGTTGGGCTGGCGACGAGCGCACGGCAAAGCTGGAGATGGCGGTGAATGTCAGCGCCACGCAGTTTCATCGGCCGGATTTTGCCGACCAGGTGCTGGCGGTGCTCAAGCAGACCGGCGCGCGGCCGGAGCGCCTGCGGCTGGAGGTGACCGAAAGCCTGCTGCTCACGGATGTGGAAGGCACGGTCCTCAAGATGCAGCGATTGCGCGAGACGGGTGTGCGCTTTGCGGTGGACGATTTCGGCACCGGCTATTCGTCGCTGTCCTATTTGCACCGGCTGCCGCTGTCGCAGTTGAAGATCGACCGCTCCTTTATCTGGGACGCGCAGAAGGAAGGGCACGGCGCCGCCATCGTGCGCATGATCGTCGCCCTTGGCAAGACGCTCGGCATGTCGGTGCTGGCGGAAGGCGTGGAGACGCCGGAGCAGCTGGCGTTTGTCATGGATGAAGGCTGCCATTTCTACCAGGGCTACTTGTACAGCAAGCCGCTGCCGGAGGATCACCTGGCGGTGTTTATTTCATGACGCATACCGTTCCTCAGCAAGCTCACCTCAATTGAAATCGCCGCATGGGCGCTCGCGACTTCGCTGCGACGGAGGCATGCTATAGCGGGCGCCTGTTTACGCGTGAGAACGAATGTCCTTCAGCCTTGAGTAGGTCGCACCAATAGGTTAAAGGGTGTGTTGCCACATCTGATTCTGGGCGAGTGTGGAAAAGCGCCATACGAAATCATATGGCGCTTATGTGTTAGCTGAACAAGCTCAGTTGATTTGGAAGTGAGCGCCAATGTTGACAAACATTCTCCAACCGCCCGAAGCGGAAGCGAATATATTGCCTAACAAAGACGGTCTTCACCTTACTTGTTGCGAAGCGCATGATTGTTCTCCAATGGGTTGGAGGACATTTGGCTTGCCCACGGCTTTAGCATAGTTTACACTACAGAAGTCCCGTCAAAGACATATAAAAGCGTGGGTGGTGAGGTAGTCCTCATCGCCGCACCAAGGTGAAAATCAGTTGATCGCTAATAAGGTCATAAGGTTGTTTGCCATATACGATCCCTCCTTAACAGCACTCCATTGCTGCTTATGGTCTGCTTATGCAGATGGGTGAAAAATGTACTCATACGAGTACCTCGCAATTCCAGCAGCTGCCTCCGCCACAGAGTTCAAGCTGCTGGTTTTTTTTTGCTATTAGCTTTTAAAACTCTTCCATCTATTAATGTAGACGGTAATCATACTTTGAAGCATGGCCCAATCATCTGCATCTAAGTCGGCCGGCACAATGACTTTGACGCTAGACTTTCCTGGTATAGGGATTTCAAATCGCTCCGTGTCTGAATCTTCGTCGCCATCAATCTTATCCTGAGGTGGCGGCGGGTCTCCTTTGTCTTTAGACCTTCCATTTCTCTTTGTCACTGACTGTCGCGGAGTAGTCGGTGGCTTAATGTGCGTGGAGACCTTAATGTTCGCTTCCTTTGCCGCTGCGAGAAAAAAAGCTACGGTCTTCGTAATGGTGCTTCCGGTGATGTCCAATTTTCTGAACTTTTCAGTCATCTCACCACTAGTCGCCTTTTCCAAGTCGAAGTCGAGATCTGAGAACAAAAAATCGTACGACCGCTTCAATATCGCTGCAAAAATTTCTTTTCTTCCAGCGTCATCTTTCATGACTAGATCATGGAATTGCTGATAGGGCTTTCCTGCATCGTCAATGAGAGCCAAGTACTTTAGCGCAGCAAGCATCCCCGAGGTTTGGGAGCCTGACGCTTTGGGCATGAGTGTCTTATCAATCCTTGTAGGAACGTGACTATGCTCACGCAATTGATTCAGAAAATTAACAAAGGAAGAGAAAGAGATGATGGGTGGGGTCAGCGTTTTTTCAGGTTTAGAAGCCATTAGGAATCCTTTTCTCTGCGCACGATGAACATAGAATACATGGGTTGTTGGGACGTTGCAATACGCAGAGCACCATATTTTTGAATTTTCTGCGCGAGTATGATTTTCTGTGGCGCCTCTGTGGGATTCGACCTGCTAACCACTCAATTCATTTGCATCGTGGAAATATGTTCACTTATGAAGTTCTTCAATTCTCAATTTTCAATGTAAGCATATGAAAAATAAGGGATTTTTTTATGGAAATCATTTCATGGTATTTTTTCTTTTGTTTTTTATCGCCAAAAAAATCATTTTTTTTCTATGCTTTTCCGGATCGTTTAAACGGAGCGACGCAGAATTTGCGTTTTTGACGAAATTTTTTGAATCCGAATTTCACAGCGAAGAGTGCTTTCTTTGAGGTTCGCTTGCCGTAATGCTGGTTTTGAAAGTATGGGAGGTAAGGTAAGTCTCAGACGAGGAATGTGGGTCTTTGCGATTCCGAAAGGATTTATGGTGACTGGCTTGCTTGTGGGCCTAGCCTGCTGCTATGCAGAGTAGCGGGATTTTGGTGAGCATCCGCCTCCGTGCTGTTTTGATGTCTTTTTTGGGTAGGGGAGGTGCGGATGAGGTGTGTAGTGATATTGGGCTATCATTGAGACACTTTTAAATTGTCAAATTAATGTCCATTCCGGCAAAAAGACTCCGGAATGCTGTTCAAAAATCATGTACACGAATTCTCAGCAAGCTTACGTCGACGGGAATCACCACATGGCTGCCGGCGATCTTGCGGCGGCCGAGGCGTGCTATTTGCAGGTGCTGGATGAGCAACCGTGGCACGCGGCGGCGCGCGCGAATCTCGGCTACCTGAAGGAACAGCTGGGCGCCGCTGCGGAAGCGGAGTTCCACTATCGCCAGGCGATTGCGTTGATGCCGGATCACGCGCAGCTGCAGCAGAATCTCGGCGCGCTGCTGCTGAAGGAAAAGCGTTTTGCAGAATCGGAAGCGGCCATGCGTGCAGCGCTGGCGCTGGCGGAGGATGATGCGTCCGCGTCGAGCCAGCTTGGCGTGCTGCTGGCGTGTACCCATCGTGAGCAGGAGGCGGAGGATTGTTATCGGCGTGCGCTGGCGATCGATCCGGCGCATGCGCGTGCGCAGTTCAACCTCAGTTACCTGCTGCTGCGGCAGGCGCGCTTTGAAGAGGGCTGGCGCATGCTGGAAGCGCGCTGGCAATTCGACCGGTTTCCGCTGTCCTTTGATTGTCCGTTCTGGGAGGGCGAGCCGTTGGACGGCAAGTCGATTGTCATTGGGCTGGAAGCGGGGCACGGCGACATGATTCACTTCTGCCGCTACGCTGTACTGCTCAAGGAGCGCGGGGCGGTGGTGTCGGTGGTGTGTCATCCGGCCTTGCGGCGATTGTTCGCCACGCTGCCGGGCGTGGACCATGTGCACGCGCTGGGCGATGCGCTGCCCGGCGGCTGGGATTACTGGACGCGGCCCATGCGCTTGCCGGGAATGTTCGGTACCACGATGGCGACGATTCCGGCGGCCGTGCCGTACCTGCATGCGCAGCCGGAGCTGGTCGAACATTGGCGCGGCGTGTTGCCGCAGGACGGCTTGCGCGTCGGCCTTGTATGGCGCGGCAACGGCAACTTCGAGAACGATGCCGACCGCTCGCTGCCATCGCTCATGTCGCTCGCACCGCTTGCCGCAGCGGGGCTGCATTTCGTCAGCCTGCAAAAGGGAGCGGGCGAGGATGAGGCTTTGCTGCCGCCGGCGGGAATGGCGCTGCATCCTGTCGGCCCGTTGCTGGCCGACTTCGCGGACACCGCCGCTGTCATCGCCAATCTGCATCTCGTCATCAGCGTCGATACGGCGGTGGCGCACCTGGCCGGCGCGATGGACAAGCCTTGCTGGCTGCTGCTGCCCGACTATCGCTGCGACTGGCGCTGGATGAAGGACCGCGACGACACGCCGTGGTATCCCACCATGCGCCTGTTCCATCAGCCGCGCGATGGCGGCTGGGCGCCGGTCATCGCGCAGGTGGCGGCAGCGTTGCGTGAGCTGGCTACCTGATCAATCGCGATAACTGCGCAGGAAGTCCAGCAGCACGCGGGCGGCGATGTCGGCATCGTCAGCCGTCATGGTCTCCAGCGGGTTGTGGCTGATGCCGCCGTTGCCGCAGCGCGTGAACAGCATGGCGACATCGGTAATGGCGGCCATCGCCATCGCATCGTGTCCGGCGCCGGACAGTAGGTCGAAGCGCGGCAGGCCGGCGCGTTCGATGGCGTTGCCGAATTGCTGCATCAGGCGCGGCGCGCACGGCGCGGCCTTGGCGTCGACGATGGGCTGCAAACTGAATTCCACCTGGCGGCGCGCGCAGATGGCGGCGATGCCGTCCAGTACATCCTTCACTGCGGCCAGGCGCACGGCATCGTCGGCAGCGCGGATGTCGAGCGACAGCTTGCACGCGCCGGGAATCACGTTGACCGAACCGCCCGGTACTTGCAGCTGGCCGACGGTGCCAACCAGCGACGGCGCCTGCGCGCAGCGCTGCTCGACCAGCAGCACGATTTCCGCCGCCGCTGCGGCAGCGTCCTTGCGCATGCTCATCGGCGTAGTGCCTGCGTGGCTGGCCAGACCGGTCAGTTCGACCAGATAACGTGAGCTGCCGGCAATCGCCGTCACCACGCCCAGCGCCAGATCGCGTTCCAGCAGCACCGGGCCTTGTTCTATATGGACTTCCACAAAGCCCAGCAGATCGGCCGGGTTGCGGGCAATCGCCGGGATACGCGTCACGTCATGGCCGGCGGCCAGCAGCGCATCGCGCATGCTCACGCCATCGGCGTCGGTCTGGTCCAGCAGCGACAGGTCGAAGCGGCCGGTGACGGCGGTGCTGCCGAGGAAGGTGCTCTTGAAGCGCACGCCTTCTTCTTCCGCGAAGCCGACGATCTCAAAATGGAAGGGCAGCTTTTCGCCGCGCTGGTGCAGGTGGCGCACCAGCGCGATCGGCAGCAGGATGCCGAGGCGGCCGTCGTACTTGCCGCCGTTGCGCACGGTGTCGTAGTGCGAACCGGTCATCAGCGTTTTGGCGTTCGGCGCGTCGGAACGGTAGACGCCGACCACGTTGCCGACGGCGTCAATGTGTGCGTCCATGCCGGCCGCGCGCATCCAGTCCAGCAGTTGGGCGGCGGTCTGGCGATGGGCGGGCGTCATGTAGGCGCAGGTCAGCGGGCCGCTGTCGTCATCGCTCCAAGCGGCCAGTTCTTCGCTCCACTGCATGATGGCCGGGCCGAATTCCAGCTGCACCGACAGCAGGTCGTTGAGGCGGATTTCGGCGATGCGCTTGATCTGGCGCAGGCATTCGGCGATTTCGTCGGCGCGCTGGTTTTTCAGGCGACGCTTGAAGGTGGCGATGATGACTTGCCGCGTCAGTCCTTGCCCGGTCGGGCCTTTCACCGCGAGGATGAAGGGGAAGCCAAATTTGGCGTTGTAGTCGGCATTCAGCTGGTGCAGCGTGGCGAATTCCTCTGCACTGCAAAGGTGCAGGCCGGACTTGGCTTGCTCGCTGGTCGACTCGGCGGTGAGTTCTCCGGCCACGGCGGCCTTGCCCGCCAGTTCAGGATGGGCGCGGATCAGGCCCAGTTGCTCATCCAGTGTGGCGGTGCTGACCACGGACTGCAAGGCCAGCTTCAGCGCGGTCTCGTTGACGAAGGGACGCTGGGCGGCGGCGCGCTCCGGTATCCACGGCGAGTGCTCGTAGATGCCGCGCAGGCGGTCGATGAAGGTGGCGGTGTCGCAGCTATTGAGGTCGGAGAATGTGGTCATCATAGCTTCCATCATAACGTGCCGGCGACGCCGCGATATATGCGGTATGGCCTAAGCTTTATAAGCCTTCGCCTATTTCTGCGCCAGCGCCTTGGCCGCCGCCGCTACCTGCTCGCGCAGCCACTTGTGCTCCGGCGCTTGGTGCACGCGCTCGTGCCACAACTGGTAGAAGCGCATCGCCGGGAACTTGATCGGGACGGCGTAGGTTTTCAGCGGCATCTGCTTTTCGTAGTGACGCACGAACTGGCTGCCGGTGGTCAGCACCAGGTCGGTCTGCGCCAGCATATTGGGGATCAGGCCGAAGTAGGCCGATTCCACCATCACGTTGCGCTGCAGGCCCTGGCGCTCGAGATAGTCGTCGATCACGCCGTGGTAGCCGGGCAGGATCTGTGTCGGCGCCACGTGCGGCAGCGTGAGGTAGTCGTCCATCGTCATCTTGTCGCTGGCGGTACGCAGCGCGTACGGGCAGTCGGCCCGCATCACGCAGATGATGGGATCCTCGAACAGCTTGGACATGTGCAGGTGTTCGGGCGGCTCGTCCCAATTGGCGATGACCAGGTCCATGTCGCCGTCCGACAGCAGTCGCACGTAGTCCACGCCCGGCCCGAGTCCGTGGATTTTTATGCGGCTGTTGGGCGAGCCGCGACGCAGCAGGGCCACCAGATTGGGCAGGAACTGGCTGTCCAGATAATCCGGCGCGGCCACGTGGAAGGTGCGTGCTTCTTCCTGTGGCACGAAAGGTGCCTTCTTCAGGAACAGGTTCTCGGTTTCGTCGAGAATGCGCTTTGCTGGTGCAAGCAGGCTTTCACCATGCTGGGTCGGCACCATGCCGCGCGCGCCGCGCACCAGCAGGGGATCGCCGGTCAGCTCGCGCAGCTTGCGCAGCGAGGCGGAGATCGAGGGCTGCGGCTGATTCAGCTTGAGGGCGACGCGGGAGACGTTTTTCTCGACCAGCAGCAGGTAGAGAATACGGATCAGGTGAAGGTCCAGGTGTTGCGGCAAAGCGGACATGGGCGGGCTAACGTTATACGGGATCGAATATGTCTAATATACTCTAATGTTCATGTAGCAGGAATCAAATCCGTTTATCTTCTGTAAATTAGCCACATCCTTGACCTGATAAAAATACATGGAATACCTGATCCCGTACGGCCTTGAATGGGCCAATCTTCTTGTGCGCTGGCTGCATATCATCACCGGCATCGCATGGATAGGCGCCTCGTTCTACTTTGTGTGGCTGGATAACTCGATCCGTCCTCCGGCGCCGGGATCGGAGCTGGCGAAGAAGGGCGTATCGGGCGAGCTGTGGGCGGTGCATGGCGGCGGTTTCTATAATCCGCAGAAGTATCTGGTGGCGCCGGCCGAGCTGCCGAAGGAACTGCACTGGTTTAAATGGGAAGCGTATTCCACCTGGCTGTCCGGCATCGCGCTGCTGACCATCGCCTACTACTTCAACGCGCAAGCGATGATGATCGATAAATCGGTGGCGGACCTCACCAGTTTGCAAGCGGTGGGCATCGGCATCGGTACGCTGGTCGTCGGCTGGACCGTGTACGACCTGCTGTGCCGCTCCCCGCTGGGCAAACACGATGCGGCGTTCGGTATCGTGATTTTCGCGCTGATTACCGCTGCCGCGTATGGCCTGACGCATGTGCTGAGCGGCCGCGCAGCCTACATCCATATCGGTGCGCTGATCGGCACCATCATGGTCGGCAATGTGCTGATGCTGATTATTCCCGGCCAGCGCAAGATGGTGGAAGCCATGTCGGCCGGCCGCATGCCGGACCCGATACACGGCCAGAAGGCCAAGCAGCGTAGCGTGCACAATAACTACTTCACGTTGCCGGTGCTGTTCATCATGATCAGCAACCACTATGCGATGACTTACCGGAACGACCATGCATGGCTGGTGCTGGCCTTTATCATGGCGGCGGGCGTGTTCATTCGCCACTTCTTCAACCTGCGCCACAAGGGCCGCGTGGAATGGCGTTATCCTGCGATCGGCGTGGCGCTGCTGGCTGCCGTGGCGGTGGCGATTGCGCCGCCGAAGCCGGCGCCGGTGGTGGCGGCTGCCGATCCTGCGGCGGAATTCGCCAAGGTGAAAGCGGTGATTGATGCGCGCTGCCTGGCGTGCCATGCCGCGCACCCAACGCAGCCCGGCTTCGCTGCCGCGCCGCTGGGCGTCGCCTTCGACACGGCAGACCAGATCCACCAGAACGCGGAAAAAATCTACAAGCAGGTAGTGCAGACCAAGGCCATGCCGCTGGCTAACCTGACCAATATGACCGACGCCGAGCGCGCGCAGATCGCTGCGTGGTACGAGTCCGGCGCAAAATGAGGGAACACGAAATGAGCAAGGAAAAACTGGCGCAGTGGATCGACGCGCACTTCGATGAAGAAGTCGGCGTGCTGCAGCAGCTGCTGCGCGTGCCGACCGATACGCCGCCGGGCAACAACGCGCCGCATGCGGAGGTGGTGGCGGATCTGGTGAAGGCTTATGGCTGGAGCGCCGAGAAGCACACGGTGCCCGAGCAGACCGTGCGCGATTACGGCATGGAGAGCATCACCAACCTGATCGTGCGCCGTCCTTACGCGGCGGGCGGTCCGACCGTGGCGTTGAACGCGCACGGCGATGTGGTGCCGCCGGGCGACAACTGGACCTATCCGCCATACGGCGGCGTGGTCGATAACGGCTTTATCTACGGGCGTGCGGCTGCGGTGTCGAAGTGCGACTTCGCCACCTACATCTTCGCGGTGCGCGCGCTGGAAGCGCTGGGCGTGCCTTTGAAAGGCGGGCTGGAACTGCACTTCACCTATGACGAGGAGTTCGGCGGCCTGCTCGGGCCGGGCTGGCTGCTGGAACAAAAACTGACCAAGCCGGATTTCGTGATCGCGGCGGGATTCAGCTACAACATCGTCACCGCGCATAACGCCTGCTTGCAACTGGAGATCACGGTGCATGGCAAGTCCGGACACGGCGCGATGCCGGAAACGGGGCACGATGCATTGCAGGCCGCGACCCGCATCCTCAACGCCATCTATGGCCAGTTGCCGGAGCTGAAGAAGATCAAATCGAAAATCGCCGGCATCGACTCGCCGACCATGCTGGTGGGCCGCATCGACGGCGGCACCAACACCAACGTGGTGCCGGGTAAAGTCACGCTGAAGATGGACCGCCGCATGATTCCGGAAGAAGATCCGGTGGAAGTGGAAGCGCAAGTGCGCGCGCTGATCGCCGACGCGGTGCAGGGCGTGCCGGGCATCACGCTGGAAATCAAGCGCCTGCTGCTGTCGCATGCGCTGCGCGAACGTCCGGGCACGGAAAAGCTGGTGGCCAGCATCCAGCAGAATGCCGAAACCTTCATCGGCGAAAAAATCCCGGCGCAAGGCACGCCGCTGTATGCGGACGCGCGCCTGTACGGCGAACACGGGATTCCGGCGGTGCTGTACGGCGCCGGCCCGCGCACCGTGCCCGAGTCCAACGCCAAGAAGGCCGATGAACGTCTTAATCTGGAAGATCTGCGCAAGGCGACGAAGGTGGTAGCATGCACCTTATTCGACTTCCTTGGAGCGTGAGATGTATTCTAAAAAGCTGATGGCCGGCTGGGGCGATATGGATTTCAACAGCCATATGCGCAATACCGCCTTCCTCGATAAATCCGGCGATGTGCGCATGCTGTTCCTGTCGGAGCATGGCTTTCCGATGAGTGAATTCATGCGCCTGAATATCGGCCCGGTGGTGATGAAGGACGAAATCGGCTACGTCAAGGAAGTGCTGCTGCTGGAAGAGATCACTGTGACGCTGTCGCTGGCTGGGTTGGCGGAAGACGGCAGTCGCTGGATCCTGCGTTCCGACATCATTCGCCCCGACGGCAAGCTGGCCGCGCGCGTGAACAGCACCGGCGGCTGGCTGGATCTCGGTGCCCGCAAGCTGATCGCGCCGCCGCCGACGTTGATGGCAACGTGGCAGCTGCTGGAAAAGACCGAGGACTTCGTGGAGCTGCCGTCCAGCGTCAAGGCGAAATAAAGTACTTCTTGTGTAGCCGGGCTCTCAAGCCTTGCGCGTTCAGGCGCCTGACTGCCTCGCTGATGGCTGGCGCCATGACAGCATAGTCCTTGCCGAGGTAGATGTGCAGCGACAGTTCGTTGAGCGGTTTGCCCAGACGGCCTTGCGGCAGCAGCGCCCTTGCTTCCGGGCCGAGGGCGCCGTCGTCGAACACGCAAGCCTGATCGCGCCCGTTCAGCACCATTTGCAGACAGGCCGCCACCGTTTGCACGTCATGCGGCTTTACCGCTGGCTTCAGCGCTTCCAATCTTTTTTGATAGTAGTAGACGCCGCGCTGGTAGCTGACGGTAAGCAGCTTGCTCTCCACTTCCTCCCAGCTATTGATCTCCGGCCGGTTGGCGCGCGTGAACATATAGGTGCGCAGGATGATGAAGGGTTCTTCCACGCGCTGATATTCCGGGTGAAGCTCCTTATACTCCTTCACCCTTCCCAGTTCGCCGACGATGCTGCCATCGGCCAGCATGGCCGCGCCGCGTCTGCCGGGCAGGCTTTGCAACTGGCAGCGCTGATGGATCTCGACGCACAAATTCTGCAGGTATTCGGCGGCGTAGCCGTAAGCGGAGGAGGCACGTTCGTGGGTGGTGCCGAAGATCAGCGTGTCCGGGCCTTGCGCCTGCGCGGTGCAGCAGATGAACAACGCGGCGAGGGCGTGGCTGGGGCGAACGGGCACTGGCTGTCTCCTTGGCGAATTGACCTTATGGTAGCACCGGAATGACGTATGATGCCGGTTGGACTACAACATGGTTCCGCCCGTGCATCGATACGATTTGATCAGTTGCCACGACTGCGGCGTGCTGCACCGACGCCGCCCGGTACGCCCGCGCGAGAAGGCGCGGTGCGTGCGTTGCCGCTCGGTCCTGTATCGCGGCATCCATTCAGACGCCAGCCGCATGGCGGCCATCACGCTGGGCGCGGTGTTCACCTTTTTGATTGCGCAGTTTTTCCCCATCGTCGAACTGGAAGTGGGCGGCTACAACAGCAGCGCCACGCTGCTGGGCGCGATCCGTGTGTTGTGGATGGAGCAGATGCAACTGGTGGCGGCAGTGGTGTTTCTGTTCACCATCCTGCTGCCGGCGGTGGAACTGGGTGCTTTGCTGTACGTGACGCTGTCGCTGCGCAGTGGGCAGCGGCCGCCGGGTTTCGATCACCTGTTGCGCGCGGTCGGCATGGCGCGGCGCTGGGGCATGACGGAAGTGCTAATGATCGGCATCCTGATTACGATCGTGAAGATGACCAGCCTGGCCCAGGTGGTGGTGCAGCCCGGCCTGTTCGCGTTTGGCGCGCTGACGCTGATGCTGGCCATCGTGGTGTCCTTTGATCCGAAGATGTTGTGGAATATCGGCGAGCATTTGCCGGGGCCGCGCCGTCCGGCGCAGCAGGTCATTCGCGATGAGAATGCGCCGCTGCTGGCTTGCCACAGCTGCGGACTGGTGGAGGCGGCGCGGCACCGGCATTGCGCGCGCTGCGGCGCCAGGCTGCATCGCCGCCATCCGGACAGCGTGGGCCGCACCTGGGCCTTCCTGCTGGCGGCGACCATCCTTTACATTCCCGCCAACCTGCTGCCGGTGATGTATACCCATTCGCTGTTCGGCAAAGAGGACGACACCATCATCAGCGGCGTGGTCTACTTCTGGACCAGCGGTTCGCCGGCACTGGCGGCCATTATCTTCATCGCCAGCATCGTGGTGCCGGTGCTGAAGCTGGCGGCGCTGGCCTTGCTGGCGTGGACCGCGCAGCGCCGTTCGCGCTGGCAGCCCATGCAGCGCACGGCGTTGTATCGGATCGTGGAGTTTGTCGGCCGCTGGTCGATGCTTGATATTTTCGTGATTACGCTGACGGTCGCGCTGGTGCGCTTCCAGTCGCTGGCGGTGATTACCGCCGGTCCCGGCGCGATGGCGTTTTGCGCGGTGGTGGTGCTGACCATGATCGCCGCGATGCAGTTCGATCCCCGTTTGATCTGGGATCCTGTTGAGTCGAATGGAGAGAAGCATGTCTGAAAACGAGAGCGGCCAAGCGTCGCTACCGCCACCGCCACCGCTGCCGGAACCGAATGTGGAAAAGGCGAGCCGCTGGCTGCCTTCGCTGGTGTGGCTGATTCCCTTGCTGGCGGCGCTGATCGGCCTGACGCTGGTGGTCAAGTCGGTGCTGGACCAGGGGCCGACGGTGATCGTCAGCTTCCGCAGCGCGGATGGGCTGGAGCCGGGCAAGACCAAGGTCAAATACAAGGACGTGGATATAGGCCTGGTGCGTTCGATTTCGCTGGCGCGCGATTTGTCCAAAGTGCTGGTCACCATCGACATGAGCAAGGAGGCCAAGCGCTTCACTGCGGCCGATACGCGCTTCTGGGTGGTCAGGCCGCGCATCGGCGCCAGCGGTGTTTCAGGTTTGAACACGCTGCTGTCTGGCGCCTACATTGGCGTTGACGCTGGCAAGTCGGAAGAAACCAATACCCAGTTCACCGGGCTGGAAAAGCCGCCGCAAGTGGCGCGCGATGAGAAGGGCACCACCTACACGCTGCATGGCGAAACACTGGGCTCCATCGATGTCGGCTCGCCGGTTTTCTATCGCCGAATTCAGGTAGGGCAGGTGACTGGCTTCGATCTGGAAGAGAAGGGACGCGGCGTGAAAATGTCGGTGTTCGTCGGCGCGCCATATGACCAGTACGTGGGCAAGAACACGCGCTGGTGGCATGCCAGCGGCGTCGATGTGCGGCTGGACTCCAGCGGCTTCAAGGTCAATACGCAATCGCTGGCGGCGATGCTGGTGGGCGGCCTCGCGTTCGAGTCGATGAGCGGACAGAGGCCGGCCAACGTAGCGCCGGCCGGTAGCGAATTCCTGCTTGGCGCGGACCGCGACAGCGCAATGCGCGAGCCGGATGGCGTTCCGATTACCACGGTGCTGTATTTCGACCAGTCGCTGCGCGGCCTGTCGCCGGGGGCGCCGGTGGACTTTCGTGGCATCGTGATGGGCGAGGTGCGCTCGGTCGGTGTGGAGTTCGATCCGGTGAAGAAAAGCTTCCGCATGCCGGTGACGGTGGACATGTATCCGGCGCGCTTGGGACGCAGTTTCGCGCAGAGCATCGCCAGCGATCAGGAGCGCAATGCGGGGCCGCAGTTGCTGGAGCGGTTGGTGGCGCGCGGTTTCCGTGGACAACTGCGGACCGGTAACCTGTTGACCGGCCAGTTGTACGTTGCGCTGGATTTCTTCCCCAACGCGGCGCCGGCCAAGGTGGACATGACGGCGGACGTGCCCGAGGTGCCGACGGTGCCGAACAGTCTTGATGAATTGCAGACGCAGATCGCCAGCATCGCGCGCAAACTGGATAAGGTGCCGTTCGAGGATATCGGCAAGAACCTGCGCGATACCTTGAAGAGTGTCGATGTGTTGATCAAAAAGCTGGATGGGCAGGTGGTGCCGGAGATGACCGGCACCCTGGCAGAAGCGCGCAAGACCTTCAACGAAGCCAACCTGCTGCTGCAAAAGGATTCGCCGGTGCAGTCGGACCTGCGCGAGGCCTTGCAGCAGCTGACGCAAACCTTGCAGTCGCTGAACGCGCTGTCGGATTATCTTGAGCGGCATCCTGAATCGCTCATACGTGGCAAGCAAAAAGGAGAGCAGAAATGATGCGTGTGATCTTGTCCGCCGTAGCGGTGTGGTTGGCTGGCTGCGCGAGCGCACCGCCGGAGCATTTCTACAGCCTCAGTTCCGGAATGGGCATGCCGCGCACCACGCAGGCCGCGCCGGCCTACTACATCGAACTGCCGGCAGTCAGCGTGCCGCAGCAAGTCGCGCGCAACCAGCTGGTGGTGACCACCGGCGCCGGCCGCGTCGACCTGCTGGAACAGGAGCGCTGGGTGGCGCCGCCATCGGCGGAAATCGGCCAGGCCCTGTCGCTGGCGATATCGGGGGAGCTGGGCACCATCGACGTATTCCGTACGCCGACGCCGGAAAAGGCGCCGGTCTACCGCATCAGCACCAACGTGCAGCGCTTCGAATCAGCGCCGGGTCAATACGCGTTGATCGACGCCGTATGGAGCGTGCGCCTGGCCGGCAGCCCGCAAGTGCTGACCTGCCGCAGCGTCGCGCAGGAAACCGTCGGCGCCGGCTATGACGAACTGGTCGCCGGCCACCGCCGCTCCATCACCCGCATCAGCACCGACATCGCCAAAGCTGTACGTGGCCTCGCTGCTGGCGGCAAGCCTGCGTGCTAGGCCAGTTCGCGCAGATAGGGCCACGGATAGATGCCGCGTTCATGGCCATCACTGAAGACTAGCTGCACGCCGTAGACGCCAATCTGGCGGATATCGTCGATGCGCACGTCCGCAGCATGTTCTGGCGGCGCGACTTGCATTGCTTCCGCAAGCAGGCGGTTCGACTGGCATACCGTACATTTGCATTGCGCCCGCAGGAAAGCGTGCGGCAGTTGCTGGGGCGAGCCGTCGGCCCAGATAATATCCAGCACCCGCCCTTGCTGGTTGTTGACGATTTCGCGTGGGTAGCTGCTCATCGCTGGACACCCTGGATTTGTGAAAGCGCCAGCCGGGCCGATTTGCGGACTTCCGGATCGCTGTCTTCTGCGGCGGCGCCAAGCGCCGGCAGCGCGGCGGCGTCGCCCAGTTCACCCAGCGCCAGTGCGGCTTCCTTGCGCAGGTTGCTGATGCTGTGGCTTAGTGTTGCCACCAGCGCCTCCAGCGCGGCGGCGTGACGCAGTCGCCCCAAGCTGCGGACGGCACGCAGGCGCACCTGCCAGTAAGCGTCTTCCAGCGCGATGACCAGCGCGCCGCCGGCTTGTTGCGCGCCTTGCTGCGGCAACGCGAGTTTTCCCAGCGTGGTGGCGGCTTCCTCGCGAACCTGCCACGCCGCGTCGCGCAGACCATCGAGCAGCGCGGCGAGAGCAGGCTGCGTGTGGTCGCCGGTGCCGGCGTAGGCAAGTGCACCGACTGCTGCCCGGCGGACTTCGGCGTCGGCATCGTGGCTGACCAGCCGTGTGAGTGCCGGCAGCGCATCCGGCTGTTTCAGGTAGCCCAGCACGGCGACGGCCTCGCGCCGGACAGCAGCGTCGCTATCATTCAACGCGGCCAGCGCGGGAGAGAAGTTGCCTCCCGCACGCAATTCGCGCACTGCACGCAAGACGGCGATGCGGACGAAGGCATCGGGGTGTGCGGCGTGCGGCAGGAGAACGGCGGCGGACGCCGGATTTTTCAGTTCGGTGAGTGTTTGCGCTGCCGCCTCGCGCACCTCGTCGTCTTCGTCGGTCAACAGTGCGACCAGACCTGCCACGCCCTCGGGGCTTTCGAATGCCTCCAGCGCACGCGCGGCTTCGGCGCGAACGGCGGCATCGGCATCGCGCAACGCCGCCACAAACAGCGGCGCATGTTCGTCGCCATCACGGTCGGCCAGGTCGAGAACGGCGATGCGGCGCACCGCGCTGTCCGGATGCTGCAAGCGCTGGTGGAATCCTGCCAGCTCGGCGTCGTCTTCAAAAATAGTGCTCATGCTTTCCTTAGGTGGCAAAGTGCAGTTGACTGGCTGGCGCCCCGCTTAACGGCGACAAGCGCTCCAGTGGCAGCCCGGTAGTGGCAGGCTGCAGCAGCTCAAGGCAGCGCCGCTTCAGCTGCGTGAAATGCGCGGACGTGACCAGCGTGGCATCGCGCGGACGCGCAAAGTCCACCTTGATCTCCTCGATAATGCGGCCGGGCCGTGGGCTCATCACCAGGATGCGGTCCGCCAGGAATAGCGCCTCGTCGATATCGTGCGTGATGAAGACGATGGTGGTACGAATTTTTGCCCACAGCTGCAACAGCAACTGCTGCATCATCAGTCGCGTTTGCGCGTCGAGCGCGCCGAATGGTTCATCCATCAGCATCACACGCGGGTGGTTGATCAGCACCCGGGCGATCTCAACCCGCTGCTTCATCCCGCCGGACAGCTGCGCCGGATAGTGCTCGGCAAAATCCTGCAAGCCCACCATGCGCAGCAGTTCCAGCGCACGGAGGCGACGTTCGCTGCGACCAATTCCCTGCATCTTCAGGCCGAAGGCCACGTTGTCGATCACGCGCCGCCACGGGAACAGTGTGTGATGCTGGAACACCAGCCCGCGCTCCGCGTTCGGCTCGTTGACCGCGATGCCGTCCACCGAGATGCCGCCCTTGCTGGGCTTCAGGTGGCCTGCCAGTGCGCCCAGCAGCGTCGACTTGCCGCAGCCGGATGGCCCCAGCAGGCAAACGAATTCGCCCGGCGCCACCGTCAACGACACATCCTGCACCGCCTCAAACGCCTGCGCGCCGGCACCGACGCGCAACGATAGCTGCTCGATGGCGATGCGGCCCAATGCCTGGTTCACGTCTCTCATGCCTTCTCCTCCTGTTGATGCCACGGCATCAGCGCCTGGCCGCCGCGCTTTACCAGTACGCTGCTACCCATGCCCAGCGCGCCGATTACCAGCATGCCGACCACGATGTCGGCATAGTTCTGGATGGTGTACGAAGCCCACGTGTAGTAGCCAATGCCGAACTGGCCCGAGATCATCTCCGCCGTCACAAGGCAGAACCACGCCGTGCCCATGCCGATCGACAGCCCGGTGACGATGCTGGGCGCAGCACCCGGCAGCACCACCTCCGCAAACACCGCCCACGGGCCGCCACCCAGGCTGCGCGCCGAGGCGATCAGGCGCGGATCGATCTGTTCCACGCCGTGCACGGTGTTCAGCAAAATCGGGAACAGCGCGCCGGTGAAGGTGATGAAGATCATCGACATTTCCGACGAAGGGAACATCAGGATCGCCAGCGGTATCCAAGCCACGGCGGGAATAGGGCGCAGCATTTCCAGTGGCGGCATCAAGACATCTTCCCAGCGCTTCCAGCGTCCGATGCCCAGTCCCAGCGCAATTCCCACCAGCGCCGCTACCGCGAAGCCGCTGAATACGCGCCACAGGCTGGCGCGCAGATGCTCGCCCAGCTTGGGCGAATGCAGCAGCGCCCACGCGGCCTGCGTTACTTCGCTTGGCGGCGGCACGTTCTGGAACGTTACCAGGCCGAGATTGAGATGGCCCGCAGCCGCCCACTGCCAGGCCAGCAGGCAGGCTGCCAGCGACGCCACCCGCAGGCTCCAGCGCAGCGCCCCGGTGGATGTGATGTGAAATCGGCTCATGGGCGTTTATCCTTTATTTGCTGGCCAGCTTACTGTCTGCGCCCACGCCCAGTGCGGCGGCGTAGTTGACGGCGGTGCCGCCGCGCTGCTTGGCCCACGCATCGGCCGATGCCTTGGACAGGAAGGCGCTGGTCTCGTTTTTCGCGGTGACGAACCAGGCGTCGTTGGCGAACAGTTTCAAGCCGCTGTTGCGGTCATGAGCGTAGACTACGCGGATCTTCTTGCCGTCTTTTTCCAGCTTGCGCACGGCGGCGAAGGCCGTCTCCACGGTGGCGTAATGGCGCACCAGCGGTTCGCCGGCCACCCATACCTGCGTCAGGTGCGAGAAGTCGGTGATAGGCTTGCCGGTGCTGGCGTCCTTGGCCACCAGCGGCAGGCGGCTATAGTTTTTCAGGCTGGCGTCATAATCGAGGTTGGCCTGCTTGAATGCGGCGCGGATGTAGCTGTCGTCAATGAACTCGTTGACGTCGAGGTCATTGTCGGTGCGCTTCATCAGGCGCAGCGTTTCGATCGAGGTCTTGACGGCCTGGCGGTATTCCGGCTTCCACGTGAAGTCGCGCGTTTGCAGACCTAGCGGACCGTGGAACAGGTAATCGACTTCCGCTTCAATACCCGTGACCTTGGCGATCAGCTCACTGTATTTTTCCGGTTCGGCGGCGATGATGCGGTCCGCTTCAATCGCTGCGCGCAGGAAGGCGGTGACGATCTCCGGATATTTTTTCGCGTAGTCCGAGTCCACCAGACTGCCGTGCAGTGTGGGCGCTTGCGCTTGCGAGCCGTCGAAGATCTTGCGGGCGAAGCCGCGATGCGGGAACAGTTCCGCGAACGGCACGAAGTCGGCGTGCGCCTCGATCTTGTTGGCTTGCAGTGCGGAGCCGGCGACTTCCGGCGCTTGCGTTACCACCGTGATGTCCTTGTCCAGCTCCCAGCCTTGTGCCTTGATGGCGCGCAGCAGCATGCCGTGGGCGGTGGAAGCGAATGGCACCGAGATGGTCTTGCCCTTCAATTCAGACAGCGACTGCACCGGCGATGCTTTCGGCACCACGATACCGTTGCCGCTACCTTGCACGCTGCCCGACAGCACAGTGATGAACAGGCTTTTCTTGCCGGCCTTGGCGAAGGCCGCGCCGTTGAAGGAGCCGGGAAAATCGGCCATCGAACCGAGGTCCAGTTTACCGGCCACCATTTCATTGGTCAGCGGTGCGCCGGAAGTGAAGTTCTTCCATTGGATATCGTACTGCACATCCTTGTACTTGCCGTCATGCGGCAGGTATTTTTCCAGCAGTTTCAATTCGCGGATCAGCAAGCCGCCGGTGGCGCAGTTGATGGTGGTGTCTTGCGTGCCGATGGCAACGCGGATGGTTTCAGCTTGCGCGGCACCCAAGGCCAGGGTGCTTACCAGCAGGACTAACAGTTTGTGTTGCAGAGCCATAGCAAATCTCCAATTCATCGTAATAGATAAGGGATATCGACCGTTACTGCGCCGGTCGGGCAGTCTTTTTCGCAGGGCATGCAGTACCAGCATTCGTCAAATTTCATGTAGGCCTTGCCTTTGCTGAAATCGATGGCCAGCACGTCGAGCGGGCAGACATCAACGCAAACGGTGCAGCCTTTGTCAGCGATGCACAGCGCGTCATTGACGCGCACCGGCACGCTGCTGGGGGTGTGGGCGATGGGCACTTGGTTCTCCTTTATGCAGCTTCACGCATGATGCGCAGGTGCTGGTAAGCCTGTTTCTCTTTTTCGTCCAGCGCGATGATGTAAGGCTCCAGCGGACGCTTGAAGCACTGCATGGCCCCGTCGGTCTTCTTCACCTGCACGTGGCACAGCCAGTCGGCGTCGTTGCGCTGCGGGTGGTCGACGCGGTTGTGGTACAGGCCCCAGCGGCTTTCGGTGCGGTACAGCGAAGCCCTTGCTGCCATCTCGGCGCAATCGCGGATGAAGTGCACTTCCATCGCCCGCATCAATTCGTGCGGATTGCTGGCCGACAGGCGATCAAGGTCGCTGCGGATCGCTTCAAAGCGGCTCAAGCCGATTTCCATCTTGCGCGTGACCTTGGGCGGTTGCAGGTAGTCGTTCACCATGCGGCGCAATTTATATTCGACTTGCGAAGGCGGCAGGCCGTCCTGCCGGTTCAAAGGTGCCCATACGCGGGCACGCTCCGTTTCAACCTGCGCTTGGTCCAGTGCCGGCAGTTCGATGGCGGCGCAGCGTTCGGCGGCGGCTTCGCCAGCCAGCTTGCCGTAGACGAAAGCGCCCAGCATGTAGTTGTGCGGCACGCAGGCCAGGTCGCCGGCGGCGTACAGTCCCGGCACCGTGGTCTCGGCGCGTTCATTGACCCACACGCCGGACGCCGAGTGCCCGCTGCACAATCCGATTTCCGAGATATGCATCTCCACCATCTGATGCCGGTAGTCGGTGCCGCGTCCCGCGTGGAAGCGTCCACGGCTCGGACGTTCGTTGGTGTGCAAAATGGTTTCGATGGTGCTGATGGTTTCCTCGGCCAGGTGATCGAGCTTGAGGAAAACCGGGCCGTTGCCGCCCTGGAGCTCGTTGTAAAACTCCTGCATCATCTGGCCGCTCCAGTAGTCGCACTCGATGAAACGTTCGCCCTTGTTATTGGTGGTGAAGCCGCCGAAGGGACCGGTGACGTAGGCGCATGCGGGGCCGTTGTAGTCCTTGATCAGTGGGTTGATCTGGAAGCACTCGATGCCCGATAATTCGGCGCCGGCATGATAGGCCATGCTGTAGCCGTCACCGGCATTGGTTGGATTTTCGTAGGTGCCGAACAGGTAGCCGGAAGCGGGCAGGCCGAGACGTCCCGCCGCGCCGGTGGCCAGCACCACCGTCTTGGCGCGGATCACGTGGAAGTCGCTGGTGCGGCAGTCGAACGCCATTGCGCCGGCGATGCTGCCATCTTCCGCCAGCAGCAGGCGTGTGGCCACCAGGCGATTGGTGATTTCGACGCGCTGGCGTTTCAGGCGGCGATACAGCACCTTCTTGATGTCGTGGCCTTCGGGCATAGGCAGCACGTAGGTGCCCATGTGGTGCACCTTGCGCATGGCGTAGTCGCCGGTTTCGTCCTTCTCAAACTTCACGCCCCAGCGGTCCAGCTCTTCGATCATGGCGTAGCTGTTTTCGGCGTAGGCCATCACCGTCTTTTGATTGACGATGCCATCGTTGGCGGTGGTGATCTCCTTCACGTACTGCTCCGGCGTGGCGAAGCCGGGCACGATGGCGTTGTTCAGGCCATCCATGCCCATCGAGATCGCGCCGCTGCGCTTGACGTGGGCTTTTTCCAGCAGCAGTACGCGTAGCTGGGGATTGGCTTCCTTGGCTTTTGCTGCGGCCATTGGGCCAGCAGTGCCGCCGCCAATGACCAGTACATCGACAGTCTCGATATGAGTTTGCATAAGCGCTCCTATGGGCGGCGGTTGATTTGCAGGCGGTATTGGAAAGCGTCGCCGCGGAAGTACAGGTACTCGAAATCGAGCGGGGCGCCGTCGGCACGGTGGGTCAGGCGTTCGATGCGCAGCACCGCGCTGCCTTGCTCCACCCGCAGCGCGCGTGCCAGCGTGTCGTCGGCGAGGATGGCATCCACTTGCAGGTCGGCGCGGCCAAGCGGGATACCGTAGTCGTTTTCGAGAATGACAAAAATGTCGCGTGTGGCCAGGTCTTCGCGTGCCAGGCGTTCGCCGATGTCTTGTGCGAGATAGGTCACTTCAAGCGACACCGGCTCCCGGTTCAAGTGGCGTATGCGTTTGATTTCGGTGACTTCAGCACCTGGCGCCACTTGCAGCTGCTGCGCCACATGCGGCGTGGCGGCGATGGTCTTGTGGCTGGTGACCTGGTTGTAAATCTCGTAGCCCATGCGGCTCATGGCTTCACCGAAGCCTTCGAGCTGGGTCAGTTGCTGGAAGGCCTTGGGCTTGGCGACGAAAGTGCCTTTGCCGGGGATCTTGAAGATCACGCCTTCTTTTTGCAGATCGCTCAGCGCCTGCCGCACCGTGATGCGGCTGACGCCAAAGATAGTGCTCAACTCACTCTCGGCAGGCAGCTTGGCGTGAGCGGGGTAGGTACCGTCCAGGATGCGCTCGCGCAGGTTTTCCTTCACCTGTGTGTACAGCGGCACCGGGGACAGCTCGATGGTACGGAAGTTGGTCATGGCTCCACTCTTGGTTGGCATAACCTGTCATAACAGGTTATGAACTATCGAATGAAGCCCAGTCTATCGAGGACCTTAATATTTTGGAACGAATGAAACTGCTTTAGCTTATGCGAAAAATTTAAGCAGAGCTTTGCATGGCGGCGGCGATTTGTTCGCGCAGCCACAGGTTGGCGGGATCGTTGTCGACGTTGGCGTGCCAGTAGAGATAGATGTCCAGTGCCGGCATCTCCAGAGGGAAGGGCAGCAACTGGTTGTTAAATTGCTGGTTGACGATGCGCGCCAGGCGTTCGGGCATGGTCAGCGCCAGATCGGTTTCGCTCACCACGCGGCAGGCGGCGAAGTAGTGCTGGCAGCGCAGGCGGATGCGGCGTTGCAGGCCTTGCCGGCTCAATTCCACATCCTCCAGTCCCGGCCCGCGCCGGCGTGAGCTGGTTTGAATGTGCTCCAGTTGCAGATAGGTTTCCAGCGTCAGCTTGCGGCGCTTCACCAGCGGATGGCCGCGCCGCACCAGCACCACGGTCTTGTCGCCCGCCAGCTGCGTGCGGCGGATGTCGTTCGACAGCGGCAGCAGGATGTCGATGGCGGCATCCAGCGTTCCTGCCGCCAGTTCACCTTCCAGTTCGCGGCGGCTGACCTGCAAGGTATTCAGCGTCGCCGACGGCGCTTCGCGTGTGATACCCGCCATCAGCGGCGGCAGCACGCTGGCTTCCAGCACATCGCGCACGCCGAGCGAAAAACTGCGCTCGCTACTGGCCGCGTCGAAACGCGCGGCGCCGGTCAGCGTCACTTCAAATCCACGCAGCGCGCGCCGCACCGGTTCGATAATGGAGCGGGCCAACGGCGTCGGCGTCATCACGTGGCCCTGGCGCTCGAACAGCGGATCATCGAACAGCTGGCGCAAGCGGTTCAGTGCATGGCTGATGGCCGGCTGCGTCAAATTCATCTTCAGGCTGGCGCGCGTGATGCTGCCTTCGGCGTAAATCGCGTCCAGTACGATGAACAGGTTGAGATCGACTTTTGATATATGCACAGGATTTATCCAGATGAATTAATTCTATTCATTTGATGAATTATAGGCCAGCCGCTAAGCTAGAGGTTCAGGAGAGATTGCGATATGGGACAAATTTTACTGGTGCGTCACGGGCAGGCCTCATTCGGCAGCGCCAATTACGATCAGCTGTCGGAGCTGGGATACGAGCAGGCGCGCCTGCTGGGGCAGTGGTACGCCAACAGCCGCCAGTCCTTCCACAAGGTGGTCACGGGCGGCATGGCGCGTCACCGCCAGACCGCCGACGCTTGCCTGGCCGAGCTGCCCAAGCCGCTGCTGGCCGACACCGAATGGATCACCGACGAAGACTTCGCCGAATTCAATCATCAGGAAGTGCTGCTGCGCCACTGCCCCGAGTACGCCGATGCCGCCGCCTTCAAGGCGCTGCTGGCCAACCACATCGAACCGTCGCGCGCACTGGAGCAGCTGTTCCACGCCGCCATGCAGCGCTGGATGGGCGGCTGGCATGACAGCGATTACGCCGAAACCTGGCCCGACTTCCGCCGCCGCTGCGTACGCGCACTGGAGCGCCTTCACACCGAAGAGCGCGACCAAAGCACCATCGTATTCACCTCCGGCGGCGTGATCGCCACACTGATGCAGCACTTGCTCGGCCTGCAGGACTATCAGGTGATGGAGATGAGCTGGACGCTCGCCAACTGCTCCGTCACCAAGCTGCGGCAGCGCCCCGGCCAGTTCACGCTGGGCTATCTGAACAACTATGCGCACCTTGAATGGCTAGGCCAACAAGGCAGCGTCACCTACCGATAAGACAAGAGGAGACATCATGGATTTCGACTACAGCCCGAAAGTAAAGGCGTTGCAGGCCAGGCTCACGGCCTTCATGGATGAACACATCTATCCGAACGAAGCCGCCTTCCACGCCGAGATCGACGCCAACCGCGCCGCCGGCAATGCCTGGATCGCCACCAACATCATGGAAGAGCTGAAGCTGAAAGCGCGCGCCGCAGGCTTGTGGAATTTGTTCCTGCCGGAGTCCGACCTCGGCGCCGGCCTGACCAACCTCGAATACGCGCCGCTGTGCGAAATCATGGGCCGCGTGCACTGGGCGCCGGAAGTGTTCAACTGCTCCGCGCCGGATACCGGCAACATGGAAGTGCTGGCGCGCTACGGCACGCCGGAGCAGCAGAAGCAGTGGCTGGAACCATTGCTCGATGGCCGTATCCGCTCGTGCTTCGGCATGACCGAACCGGATGTGGCGTCGTCGGACGCCACCAATATCGCCAGCTCGATTAAACGCGATGGCGACCACTACGTGATCAACGGCCGTAAATGGTGGTCGTCCGGCGCCAACGACCCGCGCTGCGCGGTGTTCATCTTCATGGGCAAGAGCGATCCCGATAACGCCAGTCGCCACAAGCAGCAATCGATGATCCTGGTCCCGCGCGACACGCCGGGCGTGAACATCCTGCGCCACCTGCCGGTGTTCGGCTTTGACGATGCGCCGCACGGCCACGCCGAAATCGTGTTCGACAACGTGCGCGTGCCGGCTTCCAACCTGATCCTCGGGGAAGGCCGTGGTTTCGAAATCGCTCAAGGCCGCCTTGGCCCGGGCCGCATCCACCACTGCATGCGCCTGATCGGCCTGGCCGAGCGCGCGCTGGAGCAGATGTGCAAGCGCAGCCTGTCGCGGGTGGCGTTCGGCAAGCCGGTGGCGGAGCAGGGTGTCACGCTGGAACGCATCGCCGAGGCGCGCATTATGATTGACCAGGCGCGCCTGCTGGTGCTCAACGCCGCCCACATGATGGACACGGTCGGCAACAAGGTCGCGGCCAAGGAAATCGCCATGATCAAGGTGGCGGCGCCGACGATGGCTTGCCAGGTGATCGACTGGGCGATTCAGGTGCAGGGCGGCGGGGGCATGGCCGATCCCTTCCTGGCCCACGCCTACGCCAGCGCCCGCTCGCTGCGGCTGGCAGACGGTCCGGACGAGGTGCACCGTTCCCAGATCGGCAAGATGGAACTTGCCCGATATAAATAACCACTTTAGAGTTAAGGTAATCGTTTTCCGCGCATGTGTTGCGCGGATTTCCCACAGGTGTTGACTTCTTTTTCGTCCCAGTTTAATCTTGCTCGTGATTTAAGTTAAACGATTAACTAAAACTATAAGCTGGAGACAACGATGAAAAAGAGTATCCCCCTCACGCCAATGGCGGCCGCGCTGGCCGTCGCCTTGCTGTCCATGAACGCGCACGCGCAGCAGGCGCTGGAAACTGTCGTGGTGAGCGCGAATAAACGCGTCGAAAAACTGGAAAGCGTTCCAATGGCGATTTCCGTCATGAGTGAACAGGAAATCCAGCGCGTCAACATCCGCGAGATCGAAGACGTGGTGGCCATGATGCCGTCGCTGACGCTGAACTCGGGCACCACCTCGGCCAACAACGCCATCTTCATGCGCGGCATCGGCACCGTGTCGGTCGGCATCGGCGTGGAATCGGACGTGGCCGTCATCATCGACGACATTCCGATCGCCACCCAATTCCAGGCCTTCAAGGACCTGGCCGACGTGTCGCGCATCGAAGTGCTGAAAGGCCCGCAGTCCACGCTGTTCGGCAAGTCGGCGGTGGCGGGGGCGGTCAACATTGTCACCAAGCCGATCTCCGGCCCGATGGTGTACCGCGCCAGCACCTACCTGACCAACGACAACGAATGGCGCGTCAACGCCTCGGCCGGCGGCCAGCTGGACGAGCACTTCGGCCTGCGCCTGTACGCCGGCAAGACCAGCATGCCGGGCAACTTCCACAACCTCACCGATGGCAAGGATGTCAACGGCTCGGGCGGCAAGACCTTCATGGCCAAGCTGCAGTGGAACCCGATCGACAGCGTGCAGGTCGACCTGACGCCGCGCTACAACTTCCAGGAAAACTCGCGCGGCGTGACCGCCGTGAACGGCTTCTTCCTGCGCACCGGTTCGCAGGCGGCGGGCAACCTGGTATCGACCCCGATCGGGCTCGATGGTGTCTACCTGAACGGCAATCCGCAACTGCCGGCGTCGGTGCTGATGGCGGGCATCAACGTCAACGATCCGGCCAACCGCAACGTGCGGCGCGACTTTCCGACCGGGCTGGTGTCGAGCGACCGTGGCGTTGGCCTGAAAGTGTCGTGGACGCTGCCAAACGAAGCCACGCTGATGTCGATCACCTCGTGGAGCAAATACCTGGCCAACGACTTCCGCGACCAGGACTTCACCGACCAGCCGACCATCGCCGCCGCCGGTTCGACCGTGCCGACCATCGGCAATTACCAGTTCGGCACCTACGATATCCGCTCCAAGACGCAAGAGTTGCGCTACGTCTCGCCGGACTCCGGCACCTTCAAATACGTGGCTGGCCTGTGGCTGGCGCATAACGAGATCTACCGTCACTTCATCCGTGGCTACTGCGTCGCGCCGATGACCTGCAACGCCAACTCGCCATCGAGCCCGACCAACTACTACACCGACATCTACAACACCAACAAATCGATCTTCGGCCAGGCCTCGTGGGAATTCCTGCCGACCTGGACCCTGACGGCGGGCGTGCGTTTCAACCAGGAGATTTCGGGCTACAACTACAAGCGCAACTTCTACACCGACCAGCTGGACGAAGCCTCGTTCAAGCCGGGCCCGGTGGGCGTGGACCAGTTCAAGAGTTATGGCAACAGCGACCCGGCCACCACCGGCAAGGTCAGCTTGCAGAAGCAGGTCACGCCGGAGTGGATGGTGTACACCCAGGTATCGACCGGCTACAAGGGCGAAGCCTATGATGTGACCTCGGGCCTGAAAGCATCGGCCGCGTTCCCGGTCAAGCCTGAAACCAGCCAGAGCTTCGAGATCGGCGCCAAGGCCAACCTGTTCAACAACCGCCTGTCGCTGGCGGCCACGTACTACAACTCGGACTTCTTCGGCTACCAGCAGAACGTGACCTATGTGCTGCCGAACGACCCGACCATCTACAGCCAGCTGAATTCGATTCCGCACATCCGCACCCACGGTGTCGAGATCGATGCGAATGCGCTGGTGGCCAGCAACCTGACCGTGAACGCGGCACTGGCCTTCACCTTGCCGACCATCGAGAAGTGGGCCAACGGTCCGTGCTACAGCGACCCGACCAACGTCGCGGTGAACGGCACCAAGCTGGCGGCCAACGGCTCGATCGCCGGCCAGAACGCGGCCTGCTTCCCGATTGCGGCCGGCTCGACCACCGGCGTGCAGAACCTGGACCACTCGGTGTTCCCGGGCACGCCGAAGATCAAGCTGAACGTGGGCGCCAACTACGACTTCAACATTCCGACGCTGCCGTATAAAGGCTTCGTGAACGCGAACGTGCGTTATCAAAGCGACTACCTTACCAACATCAACAACGACCCGAACGCGCGCAACAAGGCCTACAGCATCACCGACCTGGGCTTCGGCGTGCGCACGCCGGATGACAAGTACAAGCTGAGCTTCCGCGTGAACAACCTGTTCGATCGCTTCTACATCCCGAACGCGAACGCCAGCGGCCCATCGTCGTTCCGCAACGGCCAGACCTCGACCTCGCCGCAAGTGACGGCCACCAGCTGGGTGCCGCCACGCGACGTCTTCCGCTACTTCAGCGTCAAACTGGACGTGAAATTCTAGTGATATTCGCGGCGTGAATCTCTGGCATCAGAAAGATAAATTGGCTTAATAGCTGAGAAAGCCGCATCATTCACCTGTCTCCTCTATTCTCCTCCAAGGAAATAGATTTAGCCCGCTCCCTGAGCGGGCTTTTTTTTGCCCGTTTCCAATTCAGGGTCAGCTCTGTCATTTGGACAAATAATTTGCGTATTGATATTTATCAAATACCGTGCGCGCGTGTCCAAATGACAGAGCTGACCCCGAATGTTGTGGCTGTATGCGCATACAGTATAATTCTGGCATGACGCAAACCGCATATACCGGCTTTATCCTGACCCGCCACTGGCGCGATACGCCCGGTGGGACGGAGATCGATTTCTGGCTGGCGACTGACGCTGGCCCCAGGAAGGTCCGGCTCACCGCGCAAACTTCGGTGGCTTTCGCCGAGGCGTCCGTGCGCGCGGCCATCGAGGCGCAGATTGCGCCGGATGCCGGGATCGAGTTGCGCGAGCTGCAGCTCAAGACCTTCCAGCAGCAGCCGGTGGTGGGCGTGTACGCCTCGCGCTATAAGCAGTTGACGGCGCTCGAACGCACGCTGCGCGATCACGGCATCAAGCTGTACGAGGCCGATATCCGTCCGCCCGAGCGCTATCTGATGGAACGCTTCATCACCGCCACCGTGCAGACCGAAGGCGGCCATGCCAGCGGCGCGGTCATCCACAACTGCAAGCTCAAACCTGCGCCTGACTATCGCCCGACGCTGAAGATGGTCTCGCTCGATATCGAGACCAGCGCTTTCGGCGACCTGTATTCCATCGCGCTGGAAGGCTGCGGCCAGCGCCAGGTGTATATGCTGGGCAGCACGCCTGCCGAGCCGCCGCCGGTCGATTTCGATCTCGAGTACTGCGCCACGCCGCGCCAGCTGATCGAACGCCTCAACGCCTGGCTGGCGCGCCACGATCCCGACGTCATCATCGGCTGGAACGTGGTGCAATTCGATCTGCGCGTGCTGCAAAAGAATGCCGATAAATTCAAGGTGCCGCTGGCGCTGGGCCGCGAGGGCAAGGCCATCGAATGGCGCGAGCATCCGGGCAAGCAGGATTACTGGTTTGCCCCGGTGCCCGGCCGTATCGTCCTCGATGGTATCGATGCGCTCAAGGCTGCCTCCTGGATGTTCCCTTCCTTCAGCCTGGAAAACGTGTCGCAGGCCATGCTGGGCGAGGGCAAGGAGATCGGCGACGACTACGACAAGATGGCCGAGATCGAACGCCGCTTCCACGAAGACAAGCCGGCGCTGGCGACCTACAACCTGAAAGACTGCGAACTGGTCACGCGCATTTTCCACAAGGCCAAGCTGCTCGATTTCATGATCGAGCGCGCCACCGTGACCGGCTTGCAGGCCGACCACTTGGGCGGTTCGATCGCCGCTTTCTCGCATCACTACCTGCCGCGCATGCACCGCGAAGGCTACGTCGCGCCGAATGTCGGTGACATCTCCGGCAGTTCTTCGCCGGGCGGCTTCGTGTTCGAGTCCAAGCCCGGCTTGTACGACTCGGTGGTGGTGCTGGACTATAAAAGCCTGTACCCATCCATCATCCGCACCTTCCTGGTGGACCCGGTCGGCCTGATCGAAGGCGAGGCCGCCGAGGACAAGAGCACGCTGGTGGAGGGCGTGAACGGCACCATGTTCTCGCGCGAGAAGCACTGCCTGCCCGCCATCACCACCGAAATCTGGAAGCAGCGCGACGCCGCCAAGCGCGCCAAAAACGAACCGCTGTCGACCGCGCTCAAGCTGCTGATGAATTCCTTCTGCGGCGTGCTCGGTGCGAGCGAGTGCCGTTTCTTCAATCCGCGCCTGGTGTCTTCGGTCACGCTGCGCGGCCACCAGATGCTGAAGCAAACGCGCGAGCTGGTGGAGGCGCGCGGCTACGACGTGATCTACGGCGACACCGACTCCATCTTCATCTGGCTGAAAAAGGAACATCCGAACGATGAAGCGCTGGCCATCGGCGCGGAGCTGGCGGACTACATCAACAACTGGTGGCGCACCATGCTGAAGGAAAAGCATGGCCTCGAGTGTCATCTCGAAATCGAGTTCGACACGCACTACCAAAAATTCTTCATGCCCACCATACGTGGCACCGACATGGGCAGCAAGAAGCGCTACGCCGGTTTGATCATCAACAGCAAGGGCGAGGAAGAGGTGATCTATCGCGGCCTGGAAGTGGCGCGCAGCGACTGGACGCCGCTGGCGCAGCAATTCCAGCAAGGCCTGTTCCTGCGCATCTTCAAGGACCAGCCGTATCAGGAGTATGTGCGCGAGTATGCGCGCAACACCATGTCCGGCGCCTACGACGATTTGCTGGTCTACCGCAAGCGTCTGCGCCAGCCGCTGGACGAGTACAAGGTCAACGTGCCGCCGCAAGTGCGCGCCGCGCGCCTGGCCGATGAGTACAATCAGTCGCAGCATCGTCCGCTGCGCTACCAGAACGGCGGCTGGATCAGTTACGTGATGACCACCGGCGGCCCCGAGCCGCTGGAAGTGGTGCGCTCGCACATCGACTACGAACACTACCTGAGCAAGCAGCTGCAGCCGATCGCCGATTCGATCCTGCTGCCGATGAATGACAGTTTCACCAGCCTGACCACGGCGCAAGCCAGTCTTTTTTAAACGGAGATTGCATGAACGAGTTCAAAAAACTACACGACGGCAGCAAGCTGCTGACCCTGCCCAACGCCTGGGATGCCGGCAGCGCGCGCCTGTTCGAAAGCCTGGGCGCACCGGCCATCGCCACCACCAGTGCTGGTGTCGCCTGGGCGCAAGGTTATGCCGACAACGACCAGCTGCCGGTCGATAACGCCGTGGCCGTAGCAGCCAACATCGCGCGCGTGCTGACGGTGCCGTTGTCGGTGGATTTTGAAAACGGCTACTCGTCCGATCCGCAGCAAGTGGCGCGCAACGTGCTGCGCCTGATCGAGGCCGGCGTGGCCGGCATCAATCTCGAAGACGGCAACGACGCGCCGTCGCTGCTGGCCGATAAAATCCGCGCCATTCGCCAGCTGGGCAAGGACATCTTCATCAACGTCCGCACCGACGTCTACCTGCGCGGCCTGGCGCCGGAGGGCGAGCGCGTGGCGGAAGTGCTGAAGCGCGCCGCGCTCTACAAGGACGCCGGCGCCGATGGCCTGTTCGTGCCCGGCATTTGCAAAGCCGATGAAATCAAAACCGTTGCCGCCAGCGCCGGCCTGCCGCTCAACGTGATGGACTGGCCCGGCCTGCCGTCGCACGACGAACTGCACCAGATGGGCGTCGCCCGCTTCAGCGCCGGCTCCGGCATCGCCCAGGCATTGTGGGCGGTCGCCGCCGGCATGGCGAAAGACTTCCTCGCCACCGGCAACGCCGGCCCGCTGATTGGCCAAGCCATGCCTTACGGTGATCTGCAGGCACTGTTCGTTAAGTAACGGGCCGCGAGGCGGAGGTCGGGGCACTAAGCGATGGGCGGTGATTTTTTGATAGAAAGATACAATCCCTAGCGATTTGCATGTCTGTTATATTCCAAAATAGCAACATTCGCTAATGCACAGTTAACAGCGCCCAAACCCCGCGCCGCCGCCTCGAACCCTGCCCAGGAGTTGAAAATGCGCGCCTTCCTGAATCTCCGCCTGTTCACAAAATTGATGTTGTCGTTTGGCGTGGTGCTGGCACTGTGCCTCGGCCTCGGCGTCTTCTCCGTAGTCCAGCTCGCAAAAGTCAATCAGACCTCGACCGACCTTCAAACCAACTGGATGCCTAGCGTCCGTATGCTGCTGGAAATGAAGTACGACGTGGCGCGCTATCGTGCCCAGGAAACCCAGCACATCCTGTCGAACACCGAGGCGGACTTTGCCAAGTATGAAAAACGCATGGTCGAGTTCAAGGACAAGCTCAAGGCCCACAGCGCCGAGTACGAAAAGCTGATCAGCGAGCCGGAAGAACGCGCCGGTTACGCCGAGTTCAACAAGCTGTGGGACCAGTACATTGCCATCAGCGCCGAGGTGCAAAAGCTGTCGCGTGCCAGCCAGGATGACGAGGCCAAGGCGCTCATTCGCGGCAAGTCGTCCACGCTGTTTAACTCGGCGTCGGAAATCCTTGAAAAACTGGCCGAGGTGAATATCAAAGGCGGCAACCAGGCCAGCGAGCATGGCAACGAATTGTATGCTTCGGCGCGCTGGTGGATCATCGGCATTATCGCGCTCTGCATTGCGATTGGCATGGTGCAGGCGGTGTGGATTTCCGGCCTGATCTCGCGGCCGCTGGTGAACGCGGTGCAGATCGCGCAGACCGTCGCCGCCGGTAACCTGACCAGCCAGATCGACGTCAGCACCACCGATGAAACCGGCCAGTTGCTGGCCGCGCTCAAGGAGATGAACGACAACCTGCAAAACATCGTCGGCCAGGTGCGTACCGGGACCGATGTGATTGCCACTGCCGCCAGCGAAATCGCTACTGGCAATCTCGATCTGTCGGCGCGCACCGAGCAGCAGGCCAGCTCGCTGGAGGAAACCGCCTCGTCGATGGAAGAGATGACCTCGACCGTGAAGCAGAACAGCGACAACGCCCGCCGCGCCAATGAGCTGGCGCATTCGGCCTCCGGCATCGCACTACAGGGCGGGAATGTGGTGTCGCAGGTGGTGGAGACGATGGGCTCGATCAACGCTTCCTCCAGCAAGATTGTCGACATCATCGGCGTGATCGACGGCATCGCCTTCCAGACCAACATCCTGGCTTTGAACGCGGCGGTGGAAGCGGCACGCGCCGGCGAGCAGGGGCGCGGTTTCGCGGTGGTGGCGTCCGAGGTGCGCAACCTGGCGCAGCGCTCGGCCAGCGCGGCCAAGGAAATCAAGGGCCTGATTACCGACTCGGTGGCGCAGGTGGAGGCCGGCAGCAAGCTGGTGCATCAGGCCGGCAAGACGATGGACGAGGTGGTGGCCAGCGTGAAGAAGGTGTCCGATATCGTGGCCGAGATCACCACCGCCGGCCGGGAGCAGGAGGTCGGCATCGAGCAGATCAACCAGGCCATCACCGAGATGGATGCCGTCACCCAGCAGAACGCCGCGCTGGTCGAGCAGGCTGCGGCGGCATCGGCGTCGATGCAGGAGCAGGCGGAGAACCTGTCGCGTGTGGTGAGCGTGTTCAAGCTGGATCAGAATGCGGCCGCACCATCGATGGCGGCGCCACGGCCGGCGCATGCTGCGGCTTCGGCTCCTCCGCGTCCTGCGGCACCGAAAGCGGCGCCGCGTCCGCAACTGGCGCAGCACAGTGCACAGGTGACGCCGCTGCGGCCAGCGGCCGCCAAGGCCAAGGCCACCGCATCGACCGAAGGCGATTGGGAAGAGTTCTGATTACGTGAACTGGATGCGCTTGCGATTCTCGGTCGGCTGCGTCACATGATCAAGCGGCAGCACGTGCGTGTGCTTGATCTTGCGCAGCGTGATGGTCGACTTGACCTGCGCCACGCCGGGAATGCGCAGGATCTTCTCGGTCATGAACTTGGACAGCGCCGACAGGTCCGGCGCCACTACGCGCAGGTGGTAGTCGGAGCGGCCGGCCAGCGTGTAGCATTCGGTCACTTCCACCAACCCTGCCACCTCGGTCTCGAAACGCTCGCTGGCCGACGGGCTGTGGTGGTCCAGCGTGACCTCGGTGAAGGCCATCACATCCAGCCCCACAGCCACCGGATCGATGATGGCCGCATAGTGGTCGATCACGCCGCCTTCCTGCAGCCGCAGCACGCGCCGGCTCACCTGCGAGGTGGATAAATGGATCTTGCTGCCCAGCGCGCTGTTGGTGGCCAGGCCGTCGCGCTGCAGCTCGGTCAGCAGCTGCAAATCGAACTTGTCGATGGTTGTGATCGTCATGTGCATCTCCTGCGTATTTAATGAGTATTTTGTGCATGGATTATACAAAACTCCGTTAAATACGCTTACTTTTCCCGGCTTTTGAGGATTAAGCTGTTCCTGTTTACACGATAAAACAGGAGACAAAATGTTTCAGCACATCGAAGCATTTGCGGGGGATCCCATCCTCACGCTGAACGAACAATTCGCCGCCGATCCGCGTGCCGATAAAATCAACCTGAGCATCGGCGTTTATCTGAACGACGAGCAGCGCATTCCGCTGATGGGCGCAGTGGCTGCCGCCGAAGCGCGCCTGGCCGAATTCTTCCAGCCGCACCCGTACCTGCCGATGGCCGGCTTAGCCGCCTACCGCGAACAATCGCGCCGCCTGGTGTTTGGCGAAGGGCAGGGCGAACGCGTCGCCACCATCCAGACGCTGGGCGGTTCGGGCGCGCTGAAAGTAGGCGCTGACTTCCTGAAAGCCTGGTTCCCGCAAGCCCGCGTGTGGGTCAGCGATCCAACCTGGGACAACCACAAAGGCATCTTCGGTGGCGCCGGTTTCGAAGTGGGTACCTACCCTTACTATTCGCCTGCAACGCACGGTGTGGCCTTCGACGCCATGCTGGCCGCGCTGCGCGCACTGCCGGCCGGCGATATCGTGGTGCTGCACGCCTGCTGCCACAACCCGACCGGCGCGGACCTCAATCAGCAGCAGTGGCGCGAGCTGGCGCTGGTGGTACAGGAGCGCGGCCTGCTGCCGTTCTTTGACATCGCCTACCAGGGATTCGGCGACGGCATCGTTGAAGATGCGTTTGCGATCCGCTATTTTGCGGAGCAAAATATCCCCTTGCTGGTCGCTTCTTCCTACTCCAAGAATTTCGCCATCTACGGCGAGCGTTGCGGCGCGCTGCATGTCACCTGCAAGGACGCGGATGAAGCCTTGAAGATTTCGGGGCAGCTGCAGTCGGCCGTGCGCAAGAACTACTCCAGCCCTCCGGCCTACGGCGGCCGCGTGATCGCCACCGTGCTGGGCGACCAGCAGCTGCGCGCGCACTGGGAAGCCGAACTGGCCGCCATGCGCGTGCGCATGAAGCAGATCCGCAGCGAGTTGTATGCGCAGTTGAAGGCACAACTGCCGGGCGGTGATTTTGAATACCTGCGCATCCAGCAGGGCATGTTCAGCTTTACCGGTTTGCCGGTGGCGCACATCCGCAAGCTGCGCGATGCGCATGGCGTGTACCTGATCGAGTCAGGCCGCGTATGCCTCGCGGCCCTGAGCAGTGCAGGCGTGGCCCCGGTGGCGCGCGCCATCGTACAAGTGATGACGGAGAACTGATATGGAAAAAATCGACACCAAGGCGCTGCCGGAAAAGCTGGCCGCCATTCCCGCATGGACGCTGGCCGATGACCAGCTGTCCATCCACCGCGAATTCAAATTCGCCGATTTCGTGCAGGCCTTCGCTTTCATGAGCGCCGTCGCCATCACCTCGGAAAAGCGTAACCATCATCCGGAGTGGTTCAACGTCTACAACAAGGTGCAGGTCAAGTGGACCACCCACGACGCCGGCGGCCTGACGCAACGCGACTTCGACATGGCGCAATTCTGCGACACCATTGCACAAGGATTCGGCCATGCAGCTGTCTGACCTGCCACCGGGCCAGCGCGACGACTGGACCATCGACCAGCAGTGGGACCAATACACGCCGGAGCAGCACGCCGTCTGGAAGACGCTGTTCGAACGCCAGAGCAAACTGCTGGAAGGCCGCGCCTGTGATGAATTCCTGGCCGGCATGCGCGCGCTGCCGATCGCGCCGGACCAGATCCCCGACTTCCGCCAACTGAGCGAAGTGCTGATGCAGCACACCGGCTGGCAAGTGGTGGCGGTGCCCGGACTGGTGCCGGATGAAGTATTCTTCGAACACCTGGCCAACCGCCGCTTCCCGGCCGGCCAGTTCATTCGCAACGCCGACCAGCTGGACTACCTGCAAGAGCCGGATGTATTCCACGACGTGTTCGGCCACGTGCCGCTGCTGATGAATCCCATCATCGCCGACTACATCCAGGCCTACGGCGTAGGCGGCCTGCGCGCGAAAGAGAAGGGCGTGCTGGATCTGCTGGCGCGCGTCTACTGGTACACAGTGGAATTCGGTCTGGTACAGCAGAAGGACGGCTTGCGCCTGTATGGTGCGGGCATCGTGTCCTCCTACACCGAATCGATTTTCGCGCTGGACGACGCTTCGCCCAACCGCGTGCGCTTCGATCTGGCGCGCGTGATGCAGACCGACTACCGCATCGACGATTTCCAGGAGACTTACTTCGTCATCCGCGACCTCGACGAACTGCTGCAACTGGCACACACCGATTTCGACCCGCTGTACGCGCAAGTGCAGCAACGCCCGGTACTGCAACCGGGCACCATCCTGCCTGAAGACGTGCTGACGACGCGCGGCACCGGCAGCTATCACAATTTCAAAAAGGAAAAATAACATGGCAGACTTGTTCGACAACCCAATGGGCCTGATGGGCTTTGAATTCGTGGAATTCGCTTCGCCGGTGCCGGGCGTGCTGGAAGCGGTGTTCGCGCAGCTGGGCTTCACCAAGGTGGCCAACCACCGCTCCAAGAACGTGCAGCTGTACCGCCAGGGCGGCATCAACTTCATCATCAACAATGAACCGGGCAGCCCGGCCGCTTACTTCGCGGCGGAACACGGCCCGTCGGCCTGCGGCATGGCTTTCCGCGTCCGCAATTCGCACCAGGCTTACCAGCGCGCGCTGGAACTGGGCGCGCAGGCGATGGACATGCAGACCGGCGTGATGGAACTGCGCCTGCCGGCCATCAAAGGCATCGGCGGTGCGCCGCTGTACCTGATCGACCGCTTTGAAGACGGCGCTTCGATCTACGACATCGACTTTGAATTCATCGAAGGCGTGGACCGCCATCCAGTGGGCCACGGCCTGCAGATCATCGACCACCTGACCCACAACGTCTATCGCGGCCGCATGAGCTACTGGGCTTCGTTCTACGAACGCCTGTTCAACTTCAAGGAGATCCGCTACTTCGACATCAAGGGCGAATACACCGGCTTGACCTCGCGCGCCATGACCGCGCCGGACGGCAAGATCCGCATTCCGCTGAACGAAGAAGGCAAGGCAGGCGGCGGCCAGATCGAAGAATTCCTGATGAAGTTCAACGGCGAAGGCATCCAGCACATCGCACTGCTGAGCGAAGACTTGATCGGCACCGTGGACAAGCTGCGCGCCGCCGGCGTGCCGCTGATGACCGCACCACCAGAGACCTACTACGAAATGCTGGAAGGCCGCGTGCCGGGCCACGGCGAAAACGCCGCAGAACTGAAAGCGCGCGGCCTGCTGTTGGACGGCTCGGTGGTGGACGGCAAACCGCGCCTGCTGCTGCAGATTTTCTCGGAAACCCAGCTGGGCCCTGTGTTCTTCGAATTCATCCAGCGCAAAGGCGACGATGGCTTCGGCGAGGGCAACTTCAAAGCCCTGTTCGAATCCATCGAGCGTGACCAGAAACGTCGTGGCGTTATTTAATTAACGTAGCCATTCCGCCGCGCGTTCGGCGATCATGATCGTCGGCGCATTGGTGTTCCCGCTGGTGAGGTTAGGGAAAACCGAGGCGTCGACCACGCGCAAACCTTCCAGTCCATGTACCCGCAGCTGCGGGTCCACCACCGCCATCGCATCGGTACCCATCTTGCAGGTGCCGACCGGATGGTAGATGGTGTCCGCGCGCGAGCGGATCGCCTGTTCCAGCGCCGCGTCGTTGCTGTAATCCACCGGGTAGAGGTCGCGCGGCGCATGCTTGGCCAGCGACGGCGCGCTCGAGAGCGCGTGCGCCTTGCGCGTGCCCGCCATCAGCAGCGCCAGGTCGTCCGGGTGCGACAGGAACTTCGGATCGATGCGCGGCGCAGACAGCGGGTTCGCATCATGCAGCCCCACCTCACCGCGCGACTTCGGCCGCAGCACACACACGTGGCAGGAAAAGCCGTTGCCGTAGCGTAGCTTGCGCGCGTGGTCGTCGACCATCGCGATCAGGAAGTGCAGCTGCAGGTCCGGCCGGTCCAGCTCTGGCTTCGATTTGATGAAGCCCGCTCCTTCCGCAAACGGCGTGGCGATCATGCCTTGCCCCGTCTTGCGCCACTGGTTGATCGCTTTGCCGACGCGTAGCATGCCGCCGGCGGTCAGCCCGAACAAATCCTTCTCATTGCACTGGTATGCCAGGATGTAGTCCAGATGGTCCTGCAGGTTCTTGCCCACGCCGGGCAGGGCGTGATGCACGGCGATGCCGTGGCGCGCCAGTTCCTGCGGATCGCCGACCCCGGACAGCATCAGCAGCTGCGGCGTGTTGAAAGCGCCGCCGGCCAGCACCACTTCGCGCCGCGCGCGGATGGTTTCGGTGACACCACCGCGCCGCACCTCAACGCCGGTGGCGCGCCGCCCGTCGAACAGCACGCGGCTGGCCTGCGTTTCGGTCATCACCGCCAGGTTGCTGCGCTGGCCTATCACCGGATGCAAATAGGCTGCCGCCGCCGAACAGCGCTCGCCGTTGCGCGCGCCGCCGTGGAATTGCGTGACTTGGTAATAGCCCACGCCTTCCTGCTGCGGACCGTTGAAATCGTGATTGCGCGGATAGCCCAATTCCACGCCGGCGCGGATGAAATCCTCGGTGATCGCGCGCGGATTGCGCTGCTCGGACACTTGCAGCGGACCGTCGCCGCCATGCAGCTCGCAGCCGCCGCGCTCATTGCCTTCGGCGCGCTTGAAGTAGGGCAGCACGTCGTTGAACGACCAACCGGTGGCGCCTTGCCGCTCCCAATTGTCGTAGTCCTGGCGCTGGCCGCGTATGTACAGCATGGCGTTGATGGCGCTGGATCCGCCGAGGCAGCGCCCACGCGGCTGATAGCCACGGCGTCCGTTCAAGCCTGGTTGCGGTTCGGTCAGGAAGGCGTAGTTGTTAATCTTCGGCCGGCCCGGCACCATCGCCACCACGGCGGCCGGCGCGCGCACCAGCACACCACGGCCGTCGCCGCCTGCTTCGATCAGGCATACCGACACGGCGGGGTTTTCCGTCAGGCGCGCCGCCAGCGTTGCGCCGCCTGAACCACCGCCTACAATCACATAATCAAACTCCATGCTGGTCTCCTCCATTGAATGCTTTCATGCCGCTGCGGGCATTTGCTTGTGCCGCCAGTTTGCGCTCTGCGGGCGTGGCGTGCGTGCGGTCCCATGCTAGCACCTTCGGCGTCATTAGCCTATGCCACAGCGGCGGGATCAGCGCCACCACGATTGTGGTGAGATAACCGCTGATCATCATCGGCGCATCGGCGAACGGCTTCAGGTCCTGGTAGGGCACTTCGCCCTGCGCGTGGTGGTGCGAGTGGCGCGTCAGGTTGAACATGGTCCATGAGCTGAAGCGGCGGTTGGTGTTCCACGAATGGCGCGGCTGCACCGGCGTGGCCGGATCGCGCACAATGCCGTAGTGCTCCATATAGTTGACCACTTCCAGCAGCGCCTTGCCGGTCAATGCGCACAGCGCGAAGTAGCCAGCGCCGGCCCAGCCGCCGATGGTCCATGCGGCAGCCACCAGCACTATGCTCATGGCATGGCCGCGCAGCACCGCGTTGTGCGGCGAGATTGCACCGAACGCGCCGCGTCCTTCGCGCTTGAGGCGCTTCTTCTCAATCTCCCACGCGCTGACATTGCCCTTGATGGTGGAGGCGACGATATGGAAGTAGACGTTGCGGCCGCGCGGCGCGGTGGCCGGATCTTCCAGTGTGGAGACGTAGCGGTGGTGGCCGTACACGTGTTCGATCGCGAACACGGTGTCGAAGCTGAAGGCCAGCAGCCAGCGGCCGATCAGCATCGACACCGGATCCCAGGTGCGGTGCGTCAGCTCGTGCGCGGTAATGGTGCCGACCATGCCGATCATCAGGCCGGTGAGCAGCACACCGGGGACGGAGTGGGTGCTGGTCACGGCGGTGTACACGATGGCCGCCAGCAGCGGCAGCGCAAGCCACAGCTGGAACGTCAGCACGCCGGGATGGCGGTACGTCGGCGTGCTGAGGTCATCGCCGCCGATGGCGTCGCCGAGGATGTACACGGTCACCACGGCCAGCAAGCCGACCGTGGTGACCATGCCGCCGGCATGCAGCGCCGCCAGCGCCACCAGTCCGATCGCATGGAACAGGAAAAATTTCAGGTAATGGCGCATGGTTTATTGGTCTCCCCATATGTCTACCTCGACCTCGATATCGGTCTGCGCCACGCTCTGGCAGGCGAGGATGTAGCCACGCGCCAGTTCCTCGTCGGACAGCACGTAGCTTGAGCGTGTCAGCTCCTTCACGCGGCCTGACAGCAGGCGGCATTTACAGGTCGCGCACGCGCCGACGCGGCAGCTGTGTGGAAAATAGATCTCGCTGCGCAGGGCGGCCTGCAGCAGCGTCTCCCCCGGTTGTATCGTGACTGGCTGGCCATTGACCTGCGCCGTCACCGTCTCCTGCTTTCTTAAAAACGAAAACATATTTTTATAGTGTTGTGATGTGACCTCAGCATCGTAGGGCGAGCGCCACATCGGCGCGAGGTGGGTTATTGACATTAGATAGTCATTTATTGACAATGACTCATGCGCTCCCAAGACTTCTCGCTCCCCGTCCAATACATCCGCCAGATCGCCGACCAGGTCGCGCGCATGAACGCGGAGATGCCGGCGTCGTTCCGCCGCAAGCATTGGGACAGCCTGCCGGCCGGCGATGTACAGGTGCTGCCGCTGGGGGAGTTTGAACAGCTGGTGCAAGACGCCATCACCGCCACCGCCGAACCGGCGTTCGGGCTGCTGGTGGGGGAACGCATGCAGATCAACAGCCACGGCATGCTGGGCTACGCCGCCATGAACAGCGCCACCCTGCGCGACGCCATCGCGCTGATGGAGCAGTACGTGCAGATCCGCACTTCCCTGGTCCGCGTGCGCCACAGTGTGGCCGATGGCCAGGTGCGGCTGTGCTTCGAGGAAGCCATCCCGCTGCAGCTGCCACTGGTGCGGCGCTCGGTGCTCGACACCATCGTCCAGACCATCAAGAACCTGTTCGACCAAATCACCGCCGGTGCGGTGCGCACCTCGTACGCCAGCTTCCCGTTCGCCGAGCCGCCATACGCCGCGCTGGCGCGCGAGATGCTCGACTGCGAGGTGCGCTACGAGCAGGCCTGGTGCGGCTTCGCGTTTCCGGTCGATGCGCTCGATATCCCACTCAGCATGGCTGATCCGGTCACGCTGCGCCAGGCGGTGCAGGTCTGCCAGCGGGAGTTGGACAAGACCTCGCAGCAGCAAAGCTGGGCCGGCAAGCTGCAACGCCTGTTGCTGGAAACGCAGGGCAGCTTCCCGTCATTGAACGTGGCGGCGCGGCTGCTGAACGTCACGCCGCGCACCCTGCACCGGCGGCTGGTGGAGGAGGGCACGTCCTATCGCGCCGTGATCGACGAAGTGCGGCAGTTGCTGGCGGCCGAACATTTAAAAGTCGGCAAACTGTCCGTCGATGAAATAGCGTTCACGCTCGGCTACACCGATACCGCCAATTTCAGGCGCGCCTTTATCCGCTGGACCGGCATGTCACCGTCCGCTTTTCGCGATCAGGCTGAACGCTGACAGGTCGGCCGCGCGGCTATCTCCGCAATAACGCATGGCCAGCGCTTCGCCCACGGCAGCGGAGTGTTTGAAACCGTGGCCGGAACAAGCTGACACCATCGTTACGCCCGGCAGTTCGGGATGTTCGTCAATCAGGAAGTTGAAGTCCGGCGTGATGGTGTAGGTGCAGACTTTGGACTTGAGCAGGCGCCTTGACACGCCCGCCAGTCGTCCGGCCACGTGGCGCTCGTACATGGCGTCGGCATCGGCCTGGCTGATGCTGCGGTCCAGCTGATCCGGATCGCAAATGTCGGTATAGGCCTCGGTGGCGATCTTGATCGCGTTCTCGCCGGGGATGGGCGGGAAACCGTAGCAGCTATCGGTATCGCCATCGAACAGGATGTAGACCGGCGCATCGGCCGCAAAGCGCTGCGGTTCATCGAGCTCGAACCAATACAGCTTCTGGCGGCACACCTTCAACAACTGCTGCAACGGCCCGCCCAGCAGGCCTGCACTCCACATGCCTGCACATGAAATGACGCGGTTGGCCGTCAGCGTACCGGCGGCGGTGTGCACCTGAACGCCACCCGCAAACGATGCAATCGACGTGGCAGGCCGGTTCGGGAATAAATCCGCGCCCGCCTGCCGCGCCAGTTGCAACTGTACCTCGATCGCGCGCTCGGGCCGCACATAGCCAGCGCCAGGTTCGTAGTAGCCCAGCGCATGCGGACCGTAGCCGGTGAACTGCGGGAAGCGCTGCGCAATCGCCGCCGCATCCAGCAACTCGTGGGCAATCCCGAAGCGCTGCGCCAGCGCGGCGGTCTGGCCGGCAAAATCCGCCGTACCGTGGCCGCGCGCGGCGACGCGGCTGTCGCTCAACATCAGCATGCCGCAGGTCTCCAGCAGCGGCACACCGCTGCGCGCTTCCAGCTCACGCCAGATGCGATGCGCATTCAGCGCCAGCGGCACGTAGGCCGCGCCCTCGCCAATCGCCTGCCGCGTGATGCGCGTATCGCCATGACTGGAGCCCTGGTCGTGCGGCGGCGAAAACTTGTCGATCCCCGCCACCCGCACGCCGCGCTGCGCCAACTGATACAACGTCGCCGCCCCGAACGCGCCCATGCCAATCACAATGACGTCGTAGTGCATCGCATCCTTTTCGTGTGTCTGCAAAATGACGGCTATTGTGCCACGCTACCCTTCGGTTTTTCTAGTCACGGCCACGGACGAATTGCAGCGCAGTGCGGGCGACACGGGTGCCCAAATGTTCGGCAGTTTTCAGGTCCGATGCCGATGGCGCCAACTCGGCGCCCTGGTCGGCATTCGATTGCGCCGCCGCGCCGATGAAAAATCCCAGCCGGTTTAAATCCTCTTCGCTGCCCTTGCTGGAGTTATTTCCCGGCGGCAGGCCAAGATTCACCCAGTGCATGCCATGCTGCGCGGCGAAGATGAAGAGCTGCTGCAGGGTGGCCAGCTTGTCGCCCGAGCGCGAGGCCGAGTTGGTGAACCCGGCGGCCAGCTTGTCCTTCCATTTGCCGCCCGTCGCATACACCGTGCGCGACGTGGCGTCCTGGAACGCCTTGAATTGCGCGGAAGGCCCGCCCATATACGTCGGCGCGCCGAAGATGATGGCGTCGGCTTTTTCCAGTTCGGCCCACGGCGCCTCGGCGCCGTCCACCGCATAAATTTCTGCGCTGACGCCGGCCACCTGGCTGGCGCCATGATGGACTGCTTCGGCCTGGCGTTTGGTGTGGCCATAGCCCGAGTGATACACCACCGCGACAATTGCTTTGGTCATACAGTACTCCTGGTAGTTGAAGACGAAAGCACAGCATAAGATGCTGGCTGGCGTTGTCATACCCACTAAAGAGTGGCCTCTTTCTTATGGCAGAGAGGCCCGGCCGCGTCGCCGCTATCAAGCGATGACGCGCGCGATAGCTGATATCACAAATCACGGTTGGTGCTTTGGGATGGATGGGTTTATTCTGGCTCGCAAGTCAAACGTTTAACTTCCGGTGAAGAATATGCATCCTGATCGATTGCCGTTGCGCGCCTTGCTGCCTGTGTGCCTTGCGCTGCAAGCCTGTGCTGTGTATGGGGCGCCGCTGCAGCCCGCCATCGGCGTGCGCAGCAAGGCGGTGCTGAAGGTGGATGGCCTGGCGTTCCGCGATGCCAACGGCAATGGCCGGCTCGACCCCTACGAGGACTGGCGCCTGCCGGTGCCGCAGCGCGTCGCCGACCTGCTTGGCCGCATGAGCATGCAGGAAAAGGCGGGCATGATGTTGATCGACACGCTCAATGCCGGTTGCGGCGGTGCCTTGCCGCCGCAGGCGCCGGCGCTGGTCGGCGGCGAGCACATGACGCGCTTCATCCTGCGCAACCTGGTGGTGGGCGAGCCCGCTGCGTGCGGCGCCGATGGCGGCGGCATGAACGGTGCGGCGGTGACACCGGGCCAGATGGCCGGCTTCGTCAATGCGGTGCAGGCATTGGCCGAGTCGCAGCGGCTTGGCATCCCGGTGCTGTTCAAGAGCAATCCGCGCAATCACGTCGAGACCGACCCGCGCTTCGGCATCGGCAGCGGCGCAGGCGTGCTGAGCGAGTTTCCCAAGGAGCCCGGCATTGCGGCAGCCGCGCTCGGCGTCGGCAGCATGGCGCCGGTGCGGGCGTTGGCCCGCGTGACAGGACAGGAATGGCGTGCGCTGGGCATACGCGGCATGTATGGCTACCAGGCCGATCTGGCAACCGAGCCACGCTGGCATCGCGTGCACGAAACCTTTGGCGAGAACGCCGATCTCAGCGCCGATATCCTCACCGCGCTGGTGGAGGGATTGCAGGGCGGCCCGCTGAACCCGGCGTCGGCGGTGGCGCTCACCATCAAGCACTTCCCCGGCGGCGGACCGCAAGAGGACGGGCTCGACCCGCACTATTCGTTCGGCAAATCGCAAGTGTATCCGGCCGGGCAGTTCGAGTATGCGCTCAAGCCGTTCAAGGCCGCCATCAAGGCTGGCGTGTCGTCGATCATGCCTTACTACGGCGTGCCGCGCCGCTTGCGCTACGACGGCGTGGACTATCAGGAGATCGGGTTCGCCTTCAACGCGCAGGTGGTCAACCACCTGCTGCGCGATCAGCTGGGCTTCAAGGGCAATGTCAATTCCGATACCGGCATAGTCAGCGATCGCGCGTGGGGGCTCGAGCAGCTGACCGTGCCCGAGCGGATTGCGGCGGCGGTCAATGGCGGTACGGACGTGCTGTCCGGCTTCCACCAGGGGGCGACGGTGTCGGCGCTGGTGGACGCCGGGCTGGTGACGGCGCAGCGCATCGACCTCGCGGTGACGCGCTTGCTGAGCGAGCAGTTTCAGCTTGGTCTGTTTGAAAATCCCTACGTCGATGCGCAGCAAGCCGACGCGGTGGTGGGCAGCGCGGCCAATCGCGCAGCGGGCTTGCAGGTGCAGCAGCAGTCGGTGGTCCTGCTGCAAAACGGCGTGAAGGGCGGCGCACCACTGCTGCCGTTCAAGCCGGGGGCGGCGCTGTACACGATGGGGGTCTCCAGGGCCGAGGCGGAGCGCCACGGCTACCGCGTCACCGACGGCACGGTGGCGCAAGGACAGGCGCGGCCCAGCGCGGCCGGCCACGACTATGCGTTGATCCGTGTACTCGTCAGCAACGTCAACACCGGCGGCTACCGCACGCGCGGGGCCGACAGCGGCGCCGACCCGGCCAGGCTGAATCCGCGCACCGGCAAGGTATGGGGCGCGCAAGATGGCTGCGAGCTGGCCCCGGCGCGCAACCTGCGCTGCGCCGATGATGCGGAATTTGTGCCGGGCCGCGCGATGGGACTGATCTTCGGCGGTGCGCTGCCGTGGGAAGTCAACAGCCTGTCGTTCTCGGCGATGGCGCAGGCGCAGTCGTGGCGCATCTCGCCATCGCTGGCGGAGATCCAGGCGGTGATGGGCGAAGTGGGCGCGGCAAACACGGTGCTGGACATCTATTTCCGCAATCCCTACGTGTTGGACGACGCCAGCGGCCTGCGACATGCGGGTGCGCTGGTGGCGACCTTTGGCGTCTCCGACCGCGCGCTGCTGGACGTGTTGAGCGGCCAGGCCCAGCCGCAGGGCAAGCTGCCGTTCGCACTGGCGAATCGCTTGCAGGCCGTAATCGATAACGATCCCGATGCGCCAGGCTATCCGGCCGGCGACACCTTGTACCCGTTTGGCTTTGGCCTGGACTATCGGTAGAATCAAGCGCCCCGCTTGCCTGGAGGCAGCCTTGGGCGCTAAGCTATGGCATGAACCAGCCTGCCTCGCCCTCCCGGGTCGACCTCTACATGATCGTCGGCACCATCTGCCTGCACGGGGCCATGATGATGGCCAATGAACTGTTCTTCCGCCGCGCCGAGTTTTTACAAGGCATAGGCTGGATTTACCTGCCTGCCGGAACGCGCCTGTTATGCACGCTGATGTTTGGCAGGGCAGGGGCGATAGGGCTGCTCATATCGGGCTGGTTGGCCTGCTACTGGTACTACTTCCCCGGCGACGTCCTGCGGGCCACGACCGGCACGATTGCCGGGGCGATCGGGCCGTACCTGGTTTATCTGGCCGCGCAATCGCGCTTCGGCTGGCAGGCATCGCTGGCCAGCCTGACGCCCAGGCGCTTGCTGCTCTGCGCGCTGGGCTGCTCAATCGCGAGTCCCGTGCTGCATCACCTGTGGTTCTCCATCCACGGGGAGGAGAACTTGCTGCCGGGCCTGATCGTCATGATGATCGGCGACTTGCTGGGGACCCTGATCGTGCTGTACACCGCCAAGTGGCTGCTATCGTTGCTGCCTGTGCCGCAGCGGCAATAGCCGGTGTGCTAAAATTTGTAGCAATATGACGCCTCCTAAACGACCTGCCGATATTTACCTGCGCTTCCTGCAGCTTGCGGACGCCTTGCGCGGTTTGCCGTCCTTGTCGCCGCTGGATCCCTTGGAAGAACGCATCCTGGCGATCGTGGCACTGGCCGGCCAGGAAGACCAGCGCCTGTCCGTGCGCGACATGATGGGCAAGAAGGAACTGGGCGCGCCGGCCACGGTCCATAACCGCCTGACCTCCATGCGCGAAAAAGGCTGGCTCACCTTGACCGATACCGAAGACACCCGCCGCAAGCAAGTCGAGCTCACCCAGGAAGCCCTGAAATACTTCGACAAGCTGTCCAGGTGCATGGTGAAAGCCACCGCCACCAACTGATCTTTCATTTGCATTCCCTGTCTGTCTCAGGTAAATTGCTCTAAAATTTAGATCAATTTTGGGTGAGCTATGACAGAGAAGCAGGATACAACGCAAAAGGAAGCGGCCATCGCGCAGGCCTACGCGGCCTACCTGCGCGCACTGGCCGCCAAGGATCAGGGCGCCACAAAAGCACCGGTCACTAATTTCCCGCCGGTGATGAAGACCAGCAGTTGAGAAGGCCAGCATGTATCCAAACTACATGCCACTTCAACAAGACCCTGCCTGACGCAGCAGCCTCCCGGGGCCGTTACCCTCCCAAAGTACAACGCTTGCACTTTTCCCAAATTGAAAAGTGCAAGCGTTTCTCCATTTTGTGTAAAGCCTGACCAGTTGATAGTCGCTATGCTGGGCATCAAGATGTTTGAAAACTACAAACGTCTAAAAAAATAATGGATTGCACAGTGATCCGACAACAACTGGAGATAGTAAAAATGCGACGTGTCAAAAGCCTCGTGACAACAGCGGCGGGCGTCAGTACGCTCGTCATCGGATCAGCCGCGCAAGCGCAATCCGCACCCAACGCCGAATCCACCTCGATGACTGAAGTGCTGGTCACTGGTTCGCGCGTCAGCCTGGGCAGTCAAAGCCCCACACCACTCACCTCGGTCAGCACGGACGAATTACTGACCAACAAACCGGGCAGCATTTCGGATGCGCTCAATGAACTGCCCATCTTTGCCGGCTCGCGCGGACAAAACGGCAATCCCGGCAACGGCACCACCAATAACTCTGGCAACCTGCAGAACCTGCGCGGCCTGGGCTACCCGCGCACGCTGATCCTGTGGGATGGCCACCGCCTGCCTGCCACCACGCAGGACCAGCTGGTCGATACCGATATGATTCCGCAGATGCTGCTGCGCCGCGTGGATATTGTCACCGGCGGTGCCTCGGCGGTGTACGGCTCGGATGCGGTGGCCGGTGTCATCAACTTCGTCACTGACACCAAATTCACCGGCGTCAAGGTGCAAGCCATCGGCGGCGTGTCGACCTATGGCGACGACAAGACGGCCGACCTCGGCATCGCCGGCGGCACCGATCTGTTCGGCGGCCGCGGGCACGTGATTGCCAGCTTCCAGTACCGCAACGATCCGGGCGTCCTGTACCGCACCGACCGTCCCTGGGGCGAGCATCAGTGGACCGTGCAGGGCGCGGGAACCGCCGCCAATCCATATCATCTGGTCGACAACACCCGCATCGCCACCTCGACCTATGGCGGCCTGGTACGCAATGGGCCGCTGGCCGGCATGAACTTCGCCACGGACGGCGTGCTGAGCCCACTCAAGCACGGCACCGCCAGCGGCAACGCCACCTATGAAAGCGGTGGCGACGGCGCCTACTACAACGGTTCGCTGCGCGGCGCGATGCGTTCGAATCAGGCCTTCGTCCGCACCGACTACGATTTCACCGACACGGTACACGGCTATCTCGAAGCCAGCGCCACTGACAACCGCACGCAGAACTTCGGCGCCTACAATGCCTTGCTTAACGGCGCCACGCTCAGTGCCAGCAATCCTTTCCTGGCCCAGTCCTATCGAGATCAACTGGCGGCTGCCAATGTCACCAGCTTCAACGTGGCAAAGGTGTTTGCCGATGCGCCGCGCATCAATACCTACGGCAAGAGCGACCAGTACTTCCTAGCTGGCGGCTTGAAGGGGGAGTTTGACAACAGCTGGAAATGGGACGTCTCCGGCACCAGCTCCAAAGCCAAGCTGCTGACCCGCAATGATAACAACTGGAACACCCAGCGCCTGGCGGCGGCACTCAACGCCGTCGTCAATCCGGCCACCGGCCAGATCGTATGCGCGGCTTCGCTGACCAATGCTGCGTATTCCAACTGCGTCCCGTTGAATCTGTTCGGCCCTACCGCCAGCAGCGCCGCAGCCATCCAGTACATCACCCAGGCCACTTCGTTTGAAGTGGAGAACACGCTGAACGAAGTCGAAGCGACGCTCTCCGGTTCGCCATTTGCGACCTGGGCAGGTCCTGTGGATGTCGCGGTCACCGGCCAATGGCGCCGCCAGACCTACGCCCTGACCAGTGACGCCGTGCCAACCGACAAAGCCAATTGCACCGGCATCACCTACAACTGCAGCGCCACCACCTTGCTGTATCCGAATCCTACGCTGGCGCCGCGTTCGAAAGTGGCGCAGACGGTCAAGGAGCTGGCCGGTGAATTCGAGGTGCCGCTGGCGAAGAATGCCAGCCTGGCCAGGAATCTCAACCTGAACCTCGCCGCCCGCTACACCGATTACGACACCAGCGGCCAGGCGTGGACCTACAAGGCGGGCGCGGATTGGGAAATCAACGACCAGCTCAAGCTGCGCACCAGCTATTCACGCGACATTCGTGCGCCGAACCTGAACGACCTGTTCCAGGCCGGCACCACCAACGCCGGTTCCTTCACCGACCTCCTGACCGGCCAGAGCCCGACCGTTCCCGTCACCGTCAGCGGCAACCCTAACCTGAAACCGGAAGTGGGCAAGACCATCGCCGCCGGCTTCGTGATCAAGCCTAAGTTCATTCCAGGCTTCAGCGCGTCGCTCGACTACTTCAACATCAAGGTGCTGGACGCCATCACCAACATCCAGGGCACCAATCCATCGGTGCAGGCGGCCTGCTACGCCAGCGGCGGTACCTCGCCATACTGCGCGCTGCAAACCCGTCCGCTGGGCTTCAGCAACACCAGCGCCGCCAATGCCGTGACGTCGTTCACCAACACCGTCATCAACATCGGCAGCATGACCACCCGTGGTTTCGATTTCGAAGCCAACTACCGCACCAAGCTGTTCGACAATCCCCTCGGCCTGCGCATGCTGACCACCTACCAGCCGCATATCGTGTATGAAACGCCGGGCCTGGCGACGGTGGACATGGGCGGCGTCGGCTTCAGCTCGAATGCGCTGCAGGCCAGCGCCAGGATCCGTGGCACCTTCTTCATCAACTACAAGGTGCGCGACCTGTCGATCGATATCAGCGAGCGCTGGCGCAGCCGCCTGGCCTTCACCGGCGATCCGACGCAGATCGTGTCGTCGCCTGATGCGCCGGCCATTGCCTACACCAACCTGAACCTGGGCTGGGATGTCAAGTTCGGCGGCAGCCGCACGGCGCAGCTGTTCTTCAATGTGTCCAACCTGTTCAACCGCCAGCCGCCGCCGATTGCTTTCCTCGGCGCGAATGGTGCGGTCGGCACCTTCGGCGGCTTTGCCCAGGGTGATGACCCCTTGGGACGCTACTTCACCGTCGGCCTGCGCATGAAGCTATGAAAACACTTGCTCTGATTGCGCTGGCAACCGCCTGTGGTTGCGTGATGGCCGAATCGGTCCAATACCGGATCGATCCAAGCCATACGTACCCCAGCTTCGAGGCCGACCATAAGGGTGGCCTGTCCATCTGGCGCGGAAAATTCAATAAAACCAGCGGCAGCGTTACGCTGGACCGCGAGGCCAAAACCGGTGCGGTCGATATCAGCATCGACACCGCTTCGGTGGACTTTGGCCACGCGGCCTTGAATACCCACGTGAAAGGACCGGACATCCTGGACGCGGCGCAGTTTCCGGCCGCCGTCTACAAGGGCAGCATCGTGTTCAACGGCGACACCCCGGCCGCCGTTGAAGGCCAGCTGACGCTGCACGGGGTGACGCGGCCGGTGCGCCTGACCATCGACAGCTTCCTGTGCAAGCCTGATGGCCTGAGCAAGGTGGAAGTGTGCGGCGCCGATGCGCGGGGCAGCTTCGACCGTGCCGAGTTCGGCATCACCTTCGGCAAAGGCTTCAAGACCGAAACGCTGCTGCGCATCCAGGTTGAGGCGCAGAAGGTACAGTAGCAGCGGATTCATGCGCTGAAGAACCTAAAGGAACAAGCAATGGGCAGCAAACGCTACACATGCAAGTTGGCGATCATCTTCGTCACGGTACTTCCACTGGCCGCCACGGCGCAGACCGCGCCGGATGTCGGGCACGTGGCCGAACTCGCCGCCGCGCTGGTGGAACCGGCGCAGGCCAAGGCGCTGACCGTGACCAGCCCGGCGTTCGCCAACGGCGGCCAGATCCCGCTCGATAACACGCAGTATGGCGCCAACCGCTTCCCCGGCCTGCGCTGGTCGGCCGGGCCGCGCGGCACCGTGTCGTATGCGGTGATCGTGCAGGGCGATCCGCGTGGTGATGGCAAGGCCGTCAGGACGTCGATTCATTTCACGGCGATCAACCTGTCGGCCGGCGTTACCAGCCTGGCGGCCGGCGTGAGCAAGCTGCCGGCCGGCGCCAGTTATGGTCCCAATGTGCATGGCCCCGGCGAGTCTTATGCCGGGCCGCACGCGCACACGGCGCAGCAGCAGCCTTACCACTTCCAGGTCTTCGCCCTGAATACCAAGCTGCCGTCAGACCCCGCGCTGACCTTCGAGCAGGCGGTCGGCGCCATGCAAGGCCACGTGCTGGCCAGCGGCGATCTGATCGGCATGTCCGCCAAGCCGTCCAGCGAGGAGTATGCCAAAGCTGTGCCAACCGAGTCCGGTCTGGTGAGCGGCACCGTCGGCCGCGATGCATCGGTGACGGTCTACAAAGGCATTCCTTATGCTGCGCCGCCCGTGGGCGCGTTGCGCTGGCGCGCACCGGCGCCGGCGCAAGCCTGGTCCGGTGTCCGCAAGGCCGACAAATTCGGCAATACCTGCCCGCAGCCGGTGGATGCCGAGACTTCGGCGGACAGCATGAGCGAGGACTGCCTGACGCTTAACATCTGGACCGGCGCGGGTGCTGAGCGCGAACCGCGCCCAGTGCTGGTGTGGATATATCCGGGTGGCTTCATCGCCGGCAGCGGCGCGCATCCCTTGTTCGATGGCGAAGGACTGGCGCGCAAAGGCGTGGTGGTGGTCACCTTCAACTATCGCCTTGGCGCGCTGGGCTTCCTGGCCACGCCGGAGTTGAGCAAGGAGTCTGGCCACAACGCCTCCGGCAACTACGGTTTGCTGGACGATATCGCCGCGCTGAAGTGGGTGCAGCGTAACATCGCCGCGTTTGGCGGCGACCCCAGGCGCGTGACCATCGCTGGTGAATCGGCGGGCGCGGGCTCGGTCGGATTCCTCGCAGTGTCGCCGCTGGCCAAAGGCCTGTTCCGTCACGCCATCGCCGAGAGCCATGCACGCGATCCGCGCGATCCGGAATTGCGCTACCTGTCGGTGTCGTATCGCCAGTTGAAGCCGGCGGAGGAAGCGGGAGCGCGCTACGCCGAAAGCAAAGGCGTGCGCGATCTGGCGGCGCTGCGCGCGCTGCCGTGGCAGCAGATCGTCGAAGGCAGCAATACCATCGACCCCGGCATCGAGACACTCAGTGCCGGCAAGCCGCCGCTGTTCCGGCCCGTAGTCGACGGCTGGGTGCTGCCGAAGACTTACAGCGCAACCTATGCCGCGCATGCGCAGAACAAAGTGATCTTCGTCGCCGGCAGCAATCGCGACGAAACCGGCGCCGTGCCGGAAACCGCGTTCGCCGCGCTGCGTGCGCGTACCGGGCCGCCGCGCGCCGGCTCGCCGCAGGTCAATGTCACGCTGGAGGCGTTCCGGAAAAGTGCGAATGCCAAGTTCGGTGCGTTGGCGGAGGAATTCCTCAGGCTCTATCCGGCGACAGACGATGAACAGGCCGCGCGTGCCAGCAACGACGCGGCACGCGACAACTCGCGCATCTCGACCTGGTCTTGGGCGCGCAGCTGGTCGCAAGGCTCGGGGCATCCGGTGTACACGTATTTCTGGAACCATGCGCCGCCGGGGCCGGATGCAGCCATGCGCGGCGCCTACCACGGATCGGAGATCAACTACGCGCTGGGCAATCTGTATGCCACCGACCGTCCGTGGACCGACGACGACCATCGCATTGCCGACACCATGTCCAGCTACTGGGCCAATATCGTCAAGACCGGAAATCCGAACGGTCCCGGTCTGCCGGAGTGGCCGGCCTACGACGCCAAGGCAGCTGCGGTGATGCGGCTCGGCGACGAGTGGGGCCTGATGCCGATCGCCACGCCGGAGCGCACCGACTTCTGGCTGCGCTTCTTCGCTACCCAGAAACCGTGGTAAGGAGATGAGGATGAAAGCACTACTCATCGCCGCGCTGGCATGTGGATCGGCCGCCGCACAGACCTCGGCAACGATCGATACCACGCTGATTACGCAACCGGAAGCGCTGTCGCTGGCGCAAGCCGCCATCCGGGCGTGCCAGGCGCGCGGCATGTCGGTCAACGTGCAGGTGGCGGATGCGGAAGGCCATCTGCGCGTGGCGCTCGCCAGCGACAACGCCACGTTGGCCGGGTTGAACACGGCGCCGCAAAAGATCGCCGCCGTGCTGGCCTTCCATGCCTCGACCCGCGAGCTGCAAACGAGGGCAGGCAGCGATCCCGCCTTTGCCGCGCAATACGGCAAAGATACCCGCTATCACTTTTCGCCCGGCGGCCTGCCGATCTACAAAGCAGGAAAATTCGTGGCGGTGATCGCGGTCGGCGGCGGCCGCACCGTCGACGAAGACTGCGCGACCGAAGCGTTAAAGATACTGCCGTGGGCAAAGATCAGTCCGTGAATCAAAGCGGGGCCAATATATATAGCTGTGTAAACTCACTTCAACTTCTTTATTTTCGGTAGCTTATTGCAAACGATCGACTGTAATTAATTCTGGTTTGTGATTTTCTGTTAGATTTTCCGTGTGGAAATATGCCTAGAATGGCCTGAAGGCGTCGGGATTTACTGTCCTGATGTCGAGTATTCAATAAAGTTTCTTTATTTTCAGGTACTTAGGTAGGTGTTGTTTTGATAAATATATTTGCTTGATTGATATCGATTAAATCGAGCTGTTTTATTTATTTAAATAGCCCACGCGGATATTTATGGAAAAACTCAGCCAAAAATCCTTTCTCTGGATATTGCAGGGTATTTGTGCGATACACCGGAAACCCTTTTCTGCAGAGTTGGCGCAGCAGCAGCTGGCTGCCCCATATACGGTGGATGCGCTGCAAAAGGCATTAGGCGTTTTTGGCTTTGACGCGGCTAGCCGCAGTGTCAAGGCGTTGCACCTGCATCAGGAAGCTTTTCCTCTGATGGCCTGGATGAGCACGCAAGAAGAGAACGTTGAAGCAGCGCTTAGCCCAGCATTGATACTGCAGGCTGATCAGGTGAGTGTGCTGGTGGCGGAGGCCGGTGATGCGACGCGATAATCGGCTGCGAAACTTCCGTTGTTTCTATTTCATCCGGCTTAAAAGGGCTAAGCTTCCAAATAGCGAAAGACTATCTTGTAGAACACCCTGAGGCAAAAAAATATACCGATAAAGACGGTAATTCATTTGTCGCAAAACCAGAGATGCCGTATGAGCTTTATATGAACTGCCACGCACCCGGATCAGAGTGCGAGGCTTTTGTATTCAGCAAAAAACACGAATTTGAATACATGATGCTTTTTCCATCTGAGGCGGTTAATCATACGGATGATATTATTAATTCAATAGAGAAAATGCTCGGAAAGTGGGAAATTAAATAAATTTAAATCATAATCCAGGGGAAGAACATGATGGCTGGCCAAGAAAATCGACGTGCGTTTACTGAAGAGCAAATTGCGAATATTAAGAAGATGCTCAAAGACCGCGGGCTACTCGCAGCCAACGGAGAAAAAGTGGTTGACACAACGAAGCTGCCAGTCAAAGCCGGGCTTTTCTCGGATATTTATAACGAAATATGGAAGTTGCTCCAGGGCGCTGATGTGAACGGCAAGACTGTCGACGCGCAGACCAGATATTGGTTTTCCAAAGCTGCGCCGATCAATGCCGCTGATGTCGCCCATGAGCCGGCAGTCAGCTATATCAAGGGGGTTACCCAGTACGGCCTGGAATACAGGCACAAATTGAACGGCTATACCCAGACGCAAATCAATGAGCACTTGCAGCAGACCTCCAACCTGATTGGCGAAAAAGTCCTCAATCAGATTTTGAACTTGAAGGGCGTTCCTGCGTTTGCATCAATGATCAGCAACGATATCAGCGCTGCCATCGACAGTTCTTCGCTATCGCCCGATTTTCAGCAGGATATCGGAGGGTGGGGCGGCTCTTTCTATTACTGGAAAGCGCCGCTTAATTTCGGGACGCCGGACGAATCTAGCGTTGGTGATGTGATCATGTATGGTGGCACGTCGAAGAATCTGAAACGCACAATGGTAGAGTTTGATTGGGCTAACGGAAATGCGCTTTTGGACTTTGAGTTGACGACCCTGTCTCAGGGGGTGGAGTCCATCGGCTGGCTAGCGAAGTTACATGTCCAGGATAGTTTCCGCACTCTGCTGAAGGCTGGCGATAATGTGTGGACTGCCTTGGGCACGGTGACGGGAGCCCAAGCGCCGGCGATGGTGAAGCTGGGAGTGAAGATGGAAGCAGATCTACTCGCGGTGTCGCGGGCAATGACTGGCAAATTGGTTCCCGGACCGCAGTCCCAGCCTTCAGCTGCGCCCCGGGTATCTTATTCTGTCGACGGCAATCTGAACGGCATAACGGCAACCTACGCGGATAAAAGTCAGTTCACCATCAGCTATGGGGCGGGCAACACCGGGACAGCGAGCTGGATGGATGCGGCGGGTAATAAAGGTTCAGCGATCGTTGACGCGGATGGCCGCTTTGTCGTCAATGAGCATTATGCAGACGGTCAAAATGAGTCGGTGGTATTCGATGTCAATGGCGACGTTGACTACGTCAAGGGGTTGGTTGTTGCTGCACAAATCGGCGATAACGATCAGGGCTCTTTAATCGGCGGCACCGGCGATAACGAATTTCACTTAGCCACCTTGACGGACGGCGAAACGGATGCCATCAGTGATCTGGACGGTATCGGCACTCTCTACGTTGGTAACAGCGCGATTACTGGCGCGAATGCCCATCTTGCTGCCGACGTCAATACCTGGACCGACAGCTCTGGCATGACATATCAGTTTGAGGCGATGACACCGGGGGCATCGATCGGTACCTTGCTGGTATTTGGCGGGCTGGTCGGCGATGGCCGGATAAAAATTGACGATTTCGATATTGACCAAGCGCAGACTGGCGAGAACGGTTATCTGGGCATCAAGCTGAGAGAACGAATCGCACTCGAGACGGATTCCTGGGCGGCGCCGCTGGATCAGGCCGGGACGCCCGAGGCAGTGAATACCTCGACGATAGGCCTGGGACAAGGTGTGAAGATTTCGGTTTCCGCGCAGTCGAGCGCCTCCTACAAAGCCCGTATCCAGCTCGACCAGCAAGTGCTGCATGACCCGCAGGGCAAGCCCTTGCGCCTGACGCCCGGCATGCAGGTCATCGTCGAGATCAACCAAGGCAGGCGCACGGTGCTGCAGTATCTGTTGTCGCCGGTGCAGAAAACGGCTGCAGAAGCGGGGCATGAGCGATGAAGCCAAATATTGGTTTTCCAACATGGAAATTTTATTTGAAAGAGTCTGTATGAAGCACTTCCACTGCAGTTGTCGTCGACATTGGCTTGGCTTGATTACGGCCATGTTGGTTATTGTCGGTCACCCTCAAGTTGCGGCAGCCAGTTTCCACTGCGGGCGCGCCGTCACTGAAGTGGAGCAGCAGGTCTGCACCAATGCGGAATTGTCGAGGCTTGACGAAGACGTGGCCTGGCTGTACGCGCGGACTGCGCCGGCGGCAAAGTCATCCGCCAAGCTCGCGCAGCTGAAATGGCTGCGGGAGCGTAACCTTTGTGCTGATGAGGCTTGCTTGCGAAACGTCTATGTCGGACGCATACGCTCGCTATTGATGTCAAAGGATTTATTGATTCCTCCCAGCCCGGGAGACGAGCCCGGTGAAACGCGCCTGACCCTGAAGAACGGCTGGGTTCCCACTAATAGTCCTTGGTCGGAGGTGAGCGGCCAGCCAGAAGATCAGTTGTGTCGCGCAGCGGAGTCGCACATGAATCATTACGCCGCCGACTGGCGGCGACATAATGTGGTGTTGCTTGATAACCCATGCGTCACTGCCAGCCTGACTATTCCGGGGATGGAACCGCCTCCTTGGCGGCACCTCGTCGCCGCAGATCACCTTGCATTGATTGCCAAACTACTCAGGCTGTCGAGTGAGGGGGCACAAGCATATTTTGCACCGAACCCGCCCGCTGGGAGTCGAAGTGACGCCTTTTACCGCGACGCTGCCGCGAAGTTCGTGACTGACGGCGGCCAGTTGCTGGCGTGGACCACGCCACTATTCACAGCAGTGACCGATGCGCGCACGAACGAAACGATCAATACTGCTCAACAGCAGCAGACGGTCGTGCAGATGCGGAAGTCGACGCGGACATGGCGCGACTCTGTCGCCACGGAGACCTGCCGGCCCGCTGATTGGACCGACAGCGCATTCATGGTCGAAAACGACCTAAGCGGACCTGCGCCTGTCTATGTCCAGAGTTTGGCGGAGGCCACTGTCATGCGATATCAAGGTGCGCCGGTATTCCTTCGCCACTATTCCAGCCAGTTCTTGATTGATGATACCGAGTCAGCCTTTGGGGGCACACGCTGCAACCTGTCAGCGATAACACAATAAGGGACACGTCGCCTCTTCGAGCGCGATCCACAACAAGAAAGTTGAAACCTTCAACTTCGACGGACTGGTGAGTGCATTCGATGCGGCGCGTACCGCCAATCCATCGCTGACCAGTTGGGCGTTGTCACCCTCGCTCAGCAGCTACTACCTGAGTGGTAGCGACAGTGCAGCCCTTGGTGGCGATCTGGCGTACCAGTATGCGAAGAATGGCAATCTATCCAGTCTGAGCATGACGCCAGCCGATACCCTGCTGACGGCGTCGCAATTCGGTAGCGCCGGTCAGGCACTGCAGGCAGGAAGCGCGTTGCAGGATCTGACGCCGCGTCTGATGTAACGCATGGCGTCCATGCTGTCCGGATTGGCCCGTCGATCCGGACAGCGTGGAATATGTCTGGAAGCCCGTCGATAGGATCTATTGGTCGGGGCGAGAGGATTCGAACCTCCGGTCTCCACGTCCCGAACGTGGCGCTTTACCGGACTAAGCTACGCCCCGACTGTGCTTTTATTACATCAGATTTTCGGGCGCGTTTCAACTGGGCGCCCGAATTCCCGAGTATTACAGTTTGCTATCCACTTTCAGATACGCTTGCAGCGCGGCCACCGCCATCGCGTGGTCTTCCGCGCCCGGCAGGCCGCTGACGGTCAGCGTGCCGATGCGGCCTTTGCCTTTAACCACCAGCGGGAACGAGCCGCCGTGCGCCGCGAAATCCTTCATGTCCAGTCCCGGCAGCGCGTCGTAGTCGCCGCCATTGTTCTTCACTTCGGTATGGGTGTAGAACGAGCTGTGGCCGGTGCGGTTGACCAGGTTGCTCTTGCGGCGGATCCAGTTGGCGTTGTCGGCATTGGTGCCCGGCATGCCGTGGTAGAACAGCATGGTGCCATCCTGCGTGATGTTGACGGCGACTGATTTGCCGGCCGCGCGCGCCAGCTCGATCACCTTCATGCCCAGCGCCAGTGCGGTGTCGTTGCTGAAGCTGTCGAATTGCAGCAGTTCTTCCTGACGAATCAGCGTGGACAGTTCTACTTTTTGTTCCATTGAGGCTCCTGTGAGTTGATCCAGCGCGGCCGAGACGTACACCAGCGGCGCATTCCAGTTGATGGCGATTTCATTGCTGGCGTAGCTGCATACGTGATCGAGATACGAGGTGGCGGGCAGCTTGGCCGGGTAGGGCACCGGGCAGTCTTTCTTGTCCTGCTGGCCGGCCTGCGGACCGCCGACCAAAAAGCCCGGCACCGGCGCGGCCACTTTGTCCGCTTCCGACGGACGATGATGCGGATGCATGGCCGGCCGCGCGCCGATGCCGGTGACGAAGGAGTAGCCGGTGGCGTTGCGGCCCAACACGTAGTCGAGGCCCGATTGCGCCGCGTTCAGATACTCGGCCTTGCCGTTCAGGCGATAGCCTTGCAGCAGCATCATGGCCTGGTTCAGTACCACGGCGTTGCTGCCCCAGACGAAGTCCTGCTCCTGCATAGCCACGCGGTAGGCGGAGTTGCGCCACTGTGCGGCGAGATTGGCGGCCAGGCCATCGATGCGGCTTTCGATCAGCTGGCGGTCGGCCGCAGGCGTCAGGTGCGCGCGGTGCTGCGCCAGCGAGATCCACGCCAGGCCGCCGACGTCGCTCCATCCCGGCGTGCCAGCCGCCAGCTGGTCCGCTTTGATGGCGCGGTAGTAGCTGTCCTTGCCAGTGCCGATGTACAGTTCCGCCGCCGCCCAGGCGAATTCGTCGTCGAGGCGGGCGTCGCCATATTCGCCGGTCTTGATGTCGGACGGGTTGCGGAACACCACGGCCGGATTGGCTTGCGCCCATTGCCACGCCGCTTCCGCCGCCGCCATCATGCGTGCCGACAGGCCGGGGCGCTGCTGTTCGTAGGCTTTGAAGATGCGGCTGGCGGTCGCCATCGTGGCCGCGAAGTCGAGTGCTGCGGCGGTGCTTTTCTGGACCACGTAGCGCGGCGTGGCTTTGACCTGGTCCGGCATCTCCATGCCGTCGAAGGATTTGTTGGTCAGTTTGTGATACACCCCGCCGTCATTGGGGTCCTGCATGGTCAGCATCCAGTCGAGATTCCACAACGCTTCGTTGAGAATGTCCGGCAGGCCGTTGCCCGTCTCCGGGAGGTTGAGGTTTTGCCTGGCGAAGTATTGCGGGAAGTGTTCGTACGCGGCCAACAGGGTGTAGGTCGAGATGCCGGAGTTGACGATGTATTTGTTGTAGTCGCCGGCGTCATACCAGCCTTTGGCGCTGGCCAGCACGCTGCCTTCCGGCCGCTGCTTCGATGCCGCCGATGCGTGCACCAGCACTTTGTCGTCCGGGTGTCCAGCCGGCCGCGCGTAGACGCCGGCGTATTTTTCCGGCAGGGCGATGCTGGCGCGGTTCATGTAGTAGGCCCGGATGGCTGCCGCGTTGAGGCCACGGTAGGCGTCGGCGCGGATGACGAAGCGGTCGGACAAGTCCTGGCCAGCGATCTTGATGCGGTAATCGCCCGGCGTTTTGAGCGCCGAGAAGTCTGCCACCCGCACGGTTTCCGCCGACATTTTCCACACTGCCGGCGCACCGAGCTTGCCGCTGAAAACCGTCTTGCCGGTGTCTGCCGCTACGATGTCGAAGCTGGCGGCCGCGCCGTCCGTTACCACGGCCAGTTTTTCCGACTGCGGCTCAAAACCCAGTTGGTTGACGCGGATGGCGGCGTGGCTGTCGGTTGCCGCGGCAAGGCATAGCAGTGGAAGTAGTGGACGCAGTGTGGCAAATTTCACTATGGAGTCTCCGTTTTAATGTTTTATGAAAGCGTTTTCATAATACATCAAGCGCCGCTGGGATAAACTTTGCGCTCACCTTTTATCCAAGGAGTTTTGATGCGTATTCAAACTGGCATGACCATTGCCGCCGCCTGCTTCGCCACCTGCGCCAGCGCCGCGCCTACCCTCGTCGCCGTGCAGTGCGGCCAACTGTTGGATACGCAAGCCGGCAAGCTGCTCGGCGAGACCACGGTGATCATCGATGGCAAGCGCATCACGCAAGTGGTGGCCGGCCGCCAGGCGCCCGCCGGCGCCACGGTCATCGATCTGGCCGGCCAGACCTGCCTGCCGGGACTGATCGACAGCCACACCCACCTCACCAGCCAGACCAGCCCCACCGGCTACTCCGACCAGTTCCGCTGGAATATCGCCGACTACGCGATTCGCTCCACCAATTACGCGCGCATCACGCTGCTGGCCGGCTTCACCACAGTGCGCAACCTGGCAGACAACGCCAACACCTCGATCTCGCTGCGCAACGCCATCAACGCTGGCGCGATTCCTGGCCCGCGCATCTTCACCGCCGGTACGGCAGTCGGCTCCACCGGCGGCCACGCCGATGACACCGACGGTTACCGCGCCGACCTGATGGCCGACCACGGTCCCAAGGACGGCATCATCAACGGCCCGGCCGACGCATGGAAAGCCGTGCGCCAGCACTACAAGGACGGCGCGGACCTGATCAAGATCATGCCGTCCGGCGGCGTGCTCGATGAGAGCAAGAGCGCCGACAACGCGCAGATGACGATCGAGGAAATCAAGGCTGTCGTCGCCGCCGCGCACGACTACGAAATGACGGTGGCCGCGCACGCGCACGGCGCCGAAGCGATCCGCCGCGCCGTCATCGCCGGCGTCGATTCGATCGAACACGGCACCTATCTGAACGACGAGGACATCAAGCTGATGAAGGAACACGGCACCTATCTGGTTCCGACCATCATTGCTGGTAAATATGTCGAGAGCAAAGCCAAGGTGCCGGGCTACTTCCCGCCGCAAGTGGCGGTGAAGGCCGCCGCCATCGGCCCGCTGCTGCAGGGTACGGCCGGCCGCGCCTACAAGGCCGGCGTGAAGATCGCTTTCGGCACGGACTCGTCGGTCTACCCGCACGGCGAGAACGCCAAGGAATTCGGCTACATGGTGGACGCGGGCATTCCGCCGCTGGCCGCGATCCAGTCTGCCACCACGCAAGCGGCCGCGCTGCTCAAGCAGGACAAGGATCTGGGCAGCATCAGCGTTGGCAAGTTTGCCGATCTGGTGGCGGTGCCGGGCAATCCGCTGTCCGATATCAGCTTGATGACCAAGGTCGGCTTCGTGATGAAGGAGGGCGTGGTCTACAAGCGCGACAACCAGCAGTTGCCGTTCAGCGCCAGCGCCGAAGAGGGTGTGGCGCCGAAGGACGTCGACTACGGCCTTTGATGCGCTGCTAAACCAGCTGCATAATCCGCAGCAGATTGGTGGTGCCCGGCGTGCCGAAGGGCATGCCGGCCGAGATGACGATGGTGTCGCCTGCGTGCGCCGCGCCTTCGCGCTGGACGGTGCGGCTGGCCCATTCGCTCATCTCCATCACGTCCACCACCGCATGGCATAGCACCGGGTACACGCCCCACGCCAACGCCAGGCGGCGGGCGGTGGCTTGTTGCGGCGTCATGCCGACGATGGGCGCGTGCGGACGCTCGCGCGCCATGCGCAGCGCCGAGTAGCCGGAGCTGGTGTAAGCCACCACCGCCGCTACCGGCAAGGCTTGCGCGACGCTGCGCACGGCCGCGCCGATGCCGTCGGAGGCCAGCATGCCGCCGGCGTCGCCCATGCCTGCGGCCACGGTTTCGCGATACAAGGGATCGCTCTCGGTTTGGGCGATGATCGAGTCCATGATGCGCACCGCATCGCGCGGGTATTGGCCGGATGCCGATTCGGCAGACAGCATCACCGCATCCGCGCCGTCGTAGATCGCGGTGGCGACGTCGGATGCTTCGGCGCGCGTCGGCACCGGTGCGCTGACCATCGACTCCAGCATCTGGGTGGCGACGATCACCGGTTTTCCGGCGCTGCGGCAGGCGCGTACGATGCGCTTCTGGATGGCTGGCACCTGCTCCGGCGGCATCTCCACGCCAAGGTCGCCGCGCGCCACCATCACCGCATCGCTGGCGGCGACGATGGCTTCCAGGCTGTGTATCGCGGCCGGCTTTTCCAGCTTGGCGACGATGCCCGCGCGTCCGCGCACGATGGCCTTGATTTCTTCAATGTCTTCCGCGCGCTGCACGAAGGACAGTGCGATCCAGTCCACGCCAAGGTTCAATCCGTAGTCCAGATCGGCGTGGTCCTTGTCCGTCATGGCGGACAGCGGCAGCACCACCCCCGGAACGTTGACGCCCTTGCGGTCCGATACGCGGCCGCCCGTCACCACACGCGTTTCCGCATGCTCGGGGCCAAACGATTCCACGCGCAGGCGCACGCGCCCATCGTCGATCAGCAGTTCGGTGCCGACTTCCAGTGCGGCGTAGATTTCACGGTGCGGCAGCGGCGCGCGGTGCTGGTCACCCAGCAGTTCGTGGTCCATGTCGACCCGGAAGGCGTCGCCGGCGTGCAGCGTGACCGGGCCGTCGGCAAACGTACCCAGTCGCAGCTTGGGCCCTTGCAGGTCGAGCAGCACGCCGATGGAGCGTCCGCTATCGCGTTCGACGGCACGGATGATGTCGAGCCGCTGTTTGTGGTCGGCGTGGTTGCCGTGGCTGAAGTTCAGGCGGAACACGTCGGCGCCGGCGCGGAACAGGGCTTCGATGGTATCGCGGTCGCTGCTGGCCGGGCCGAGCGTGGCGACGATTTTGGCGTTGCGGTTGCGGTGCATATTAGTTTCCTGTGATGAGTAGCGCACGGAAGTCGTTGACGTTGGTCAGCGTGGGGCCGGTGATGACGCTGTCGCCCAGCGCCTGGAAGAAGCCGTGGCCGTTGTTGTTATCGAGGCTGTCGGCGGGGCGCAGGCCTGCCTGCCAGGCGCGCGCCAGCGTGTCCGGCCCGATGCAGGCGCCGGCGATTTCCTCTTGTCCGTCGACGCCGTCGGTATCGCCGGCCAGTCCATAGATGTTTGCTTCACCTTGCAGGGCGATGGCGCAGGACAGCAGGAATTCGACGTTGCGTCCTCCGCGTCCGGTGCCGCGCACGGTGACGGTGGTTTCGCCGCCGGAGAGCAGCACGCAGGGTGCGGCGAAAGGCTGCTTGCGGCGCGCGGCTTGCAGTGCGATGCCGGCCATGACTTTGCCAACGTCGCGCGCTTCGCCCTCGATGCTGTCGCCGAGAATGTGGGCGGCGATACCGTTGGCTTGCGCTACGCGGGCGGCCGCTTCCAGCGCCATCTGCGGTGTGGCGATGATGTGGACCTGGTTGCCGGCCAGGCGCGGATCGCCCGGTTTGATGGACTCTCCGCGGCCGCTGCGCAGCGCTTCCAGCACACGTTCGGGGAGCTCGATGGCGTAGCGCTGTATCACCGCCAGCGCGTCGGCGCAGGTGCTGGCGTCGGCCACGGTGGGGCCGGAGGCGATGTCGCGCGGGTCGTCACCGGGGACGTCGGAGATCAGCAGGGTGACGACTTTGGCCGGGTGGCAGGCGGCCGCCAGGCGCCCGCCTTTGATGGCGGACAGGTGGCGGCGCACGCAGTTCATTTCGCTGATGGTGGCGCCGGATTGCAGCAAGGCGTGGTTGACCTTTTGCTTGTCCTCCAGTGTGATGCCTTCCAGCGGCAGCGGCATCAGGGAGGAGCCGCCGCCGGAAATCAGGCAGAGTACCGTGTCGTCGCCGCTCAGGCCTTGCACCCGGTCGAGGATGCGGCGGGCCGCTTGCAGGCCGGCGGCATCGGGAACCGGATGGCCGGCTTCGAGGATTTCGATGCGCTCGCAGGGGACCGCGTAGCCGTAGCGCGTCACCACCAGGCCAGTCAGCGGGCCGGCCCAGTTGCGCTCCACTGCGCGCGCCATTTCGGCCGAGGCCTTGCCGGCGCCGATGACGACCAGTCGTCCTTTCGGCGCGGCAGGCAGGGCCGGGGGCACGCACAGCGCCGGCTGCGCCGCCTTGATGGCGGCGTCGAACATCTGGCGCAGCAGTGCGCGCGCTGCGTTGTCGGCGACGGTGCTCATGCCGATGCCTTGATGGCGGTAAGCTCGGCAGGGACCGGGGCTGCTACAGGACGCTCCGGCGCGTCGTCCACTTCATACAGCGTGCGCAGTTCCTCTGCCGACGATTCGCCGTTCAGCACGCGGCGCATGCGCTCCTCATCGATCGCGCCGACCCACTTGGCGATCGCCATCGTGGCGACCGCATTGCCGATGGTGTTGGTGATCGCCCGCGCCTCGGACATGAAGCGGTCCACGCCCAGCAGCAGCACCATCCCCGCCACTGGAATCTTGCCCATTGACGCCAGCGTCGCCGCCAGCGTGATAAACCCCGAGCCAGTGACGCCGGCCGAGCCTTTCGACGTCACCATCAGCACGCCCAGCACCACGAACTGGTCCATCATGGTCAGCGGCGTGTTGGTGGCCTGTGCGATGAAGATGGCGGCCATTGTGTAGTAGATGCACTGCCCATCCGGATTGAAGGTCACGCCCGCTGGAATGACCAGGCCCACCACCGGTTTGGACACGCCTACATGTTCCAGCTTGCGCATCATCTGCGGCACCACCGATTCGGACGAACTGGTACCCAGCACAGTGAAAATCTCGTCCTTGATATAGCGCAGGAACTTCCACAAGCTGAAGCCGGAGACCCGCGCCACCACGCCCAGCACGACGAACACAAAGCCGACGCAAGTCAGGTACATGCAGCCCATCAGCTGACCGAGCGACAGCAGCGAACCGAGACCGTATTTGCCGACGGTGAAAGCGATCGCGCCGAATGCCGCGACCGGCGCCACACGCATGACCATGCCGACCACCACGAACATGCCGTTGCTGAACGCTTCCAGGAAATCCACCACCGGCTTGGCGCGGCGGCCCATGTGCGACAGGGCCACGCCGAACAAAGTGGCAAATACCAGGATCTGCAGGATGTCGTTCCTGGACAGCGCATCCACTACGCTGGACGGAATCATATTCAACAGGAAGTCGATAAAGCCGCCGGACTTGGAAGCGGCAGCCGTGTAGCTGGCGATGCTGTGCGTATCGAGCGTGTGCACGTCCACATTCATGCCGGCGCCGGGCTGGAAGATGTTCACCACAATCAGGCCGAGCGCCAGTGCGAAGGTGGACATGATTTCAAAATAGAGCAGCGCACGCACGCCGACGCGGCCCAGTTCCTTCATGCTTTCCATCTTGGCGATACCCAGCACCACCATCGCGAAGATGACTGGCGCGAATACCATCTTGATCAGGCGGATAAAGGCATCGCCCAGCGGCTTGAGGTCCGCGCCGAGCTTGGGGTAAAAGTAGCCGAGCAGGCCGCCGGCGATGACGCCGACCAGCACCTGCACGTATAGCTTGCTAAAAAAACGCTGGTACATGATGTCTCCTTTATTGTGGCCAAGGCAGGCCTCCCCGAGCTCTTCGCGGCCGGTGGAGGCGGTGGGGTGATCAGGCGGCCTTGCGATCCTTGCCGGCGGCAAGGTAGGCGCAAACGGCGTTGCTTACTTCCACCGTGGTGGCTTTGCCACCGAGATCGCCGGTGTGCAGTGATGGCGTGGCGGTTACGCTTTCAATCGCCTGCATCACGCGTTGTGCTGCTTCGTGTTCGCCCAGGTGCTCCAGCAGCATGACCACGGACCAGAAGGTGCCGACCGGATTGGCCAGGCCCTTGCCCATGATGTCGAAGGCCGAGCCGTGGATCGGTTCAAACATCGACGGGTAGCGGCGCTCCGGATCGATATTGCCGGTCGGGGCGATGCCAAGGCTGCCCGCCAGCGCGGCGGCGAGGTCGCTCAGGATGTCGGCGTGCAGGTTGGTGGCGACGATGGTGTCGAGCGTGGCCGGTTTGTTGACCATGCGCGCGGTGGCGGCGTCCACCAGTTCCTTGTCCCATTTCACGTCCGGGAAATCGCGCGACACTTCCAGTGCGATTTCATCCCACATCACCATTGCGTGGCGCTGCGCGTTGGACTTGGTGATGACGGTCAGCAGCTTGCGTGGACGCGATTGCGCCAGCTTGAAAGCGAAGCGCAAGATGCGCTCGACGCCGACACGGGTCATCATCGACACATCGGTGGCAGCTTCAATCGGGTGGCCTTGATGCACGCGGCCGCCGACGCCGGAATATTCGCCTTCCGAGTTCTCACGCACGATGACCCAGTTCAGGTCTTCCGGCTTGCAGCGTTTCAGCGGTGCGTCGATGCCGGGCAGGATGCGGGTCGGGCGCACGTTGGCGTATTGGTCGAAGCCCTGGCAGATTTTCAGGCGCAGACCCCACAGCGTAATGTGGTCCGGGATATCCGGATCGCCAGCGGAACCGAACAGGATGGCGTCTTTGTTGCGCAGCGCATCGAGGCCGTCCTGCGGCATCATCTCGCCGTGCTTGCGGTAGTAGTCGCCGCCCCAGTCGAAATTTTCAAACATGAACTGGAAGCTGCTGCTGGCGGCGGCCAGCGCGGCCAGCACCTGCTGGCCGGCCGGGACGACTTCCTTGCCGATGCCGTCGCCTGGAATGGTTGCGATGTGGTAGGTCTTCATCTGTGTCTCCTCAAAAGTTGATGGAGTCACTTTACGGAATGGACAGCCGCGCGTTAGGTGGCTAAACTCAATCCATTATTAACCTTGAACTCCACAATTGATGAGTACAGGTTTTCAACCGGCCGAGCTGAGTTTTATCGTGGCGCTGTCTACGGCGGGCAGTTTGAGCGGCGCGGCGCGCGAGTTGGGCATCACCACCTCGGCAGTCAGCAAGCGGCTGGCGTTTATTGAATCGCGCGTCGGCGTGGCGCTGGTGAACCGCACCACGCGCCGTATGAGCCTGACGCCGGAGGGCGAGGTGCTGCTCGAACATGCGCGCCGCATTCTCGGCGAGATCGCCGATCTCGATCAGCTGCTGACCAATTCCAAGGCCGTGCCGAAAGGCCAGTTGCGGGTGAATGCCACGCTGGGCTTCGGCCGCCTGCACATTGCACCGGCGATTTCGCAGTACGTGTTGAAGTATCCGGAAGTGGATGTGCAACTGCAGCTGTCGGTCGATCCGCCCCCGCTGGCAGACGACCAGTTCGACGTCTGCATCCGCTTCGGCGCGCCGGCCGATACCCGCGTGATCGCCAGGCGGCTGGCGGCCAACCGGCGCTTGCTGTGCGCTTCGCCGAAATACCTGGAGAAGCACGGCGAGCCCAAATCGCCAGCCGATCTGGCGCGGCACAACTGCATCTGCATCCGGCAGGGCGATGAAGCCTACGGCGTGTGGCGGCTGTTCACGGGACGCGAGGCGGGACGGGGCGGCGATGCGGTGCGCGTGCGCGGCAACCTGACCACCAATGATGGCGAGATCGCCGTCAACTGGGCGCTCGATGGCCACGGCATCCTGATGCGCGCCGAGTGGGACATCGAGCGTTATCTGCAAAGCGGACGACTGGTGCAGGTGCTGCCGTCGTTCAAAACGCCCGATGCCGACATTTACGCCGTGTACCCGCAGCGGCACCAGCTTTCCGCGCGTATCCGTACGTTTGTGGAGTTTTTATCCCACAGTTTCAAGCGATTTAAGTAGGCTTGGCAGAGTTTTTGCTTTATTAAAACATTAATATGGTTAATATAAGCAACTAACCCGAAATGATCAAAAACGCATCATTTTGGGGCGCCAAGGAGAAGACCGCATATGGATATTCGACGCAAACTCATCGCAACCGCAGTCCTGGCAGCATTCAGCGCCCCATCGTGGGCGCAGCAGCAATCTGACGAAATCGAAGTCGTGAAGGTGACTGCGCAGAAGCGCAAGGAAGATCCGGCTAAGGTGGCGATGAGTATCAGCGCCGTGACAGGCTCCCAGCTGCAAGCGGAGCATGTGCGCGACATCACCGACCTGACGCGGGTGGTGCCGAATATCTCCTTCACCGCTGCCAGCGGCAATGGCGGCGCGGGGCCGGGCACCTCCAACGTCGAGATTCGCGGCATCAGCTCGACGGCCGGCGCGGCCACGGTGGGGATCTACCTTGGCGACACGCCGGTCACGGTAGGCAACGTCTACACGATGGGGAATATCGAGCCGCGCTTTTTCGATATCGACCGTGTTGAAGTGCTGCGCGGTCCGCAGGCCACGCTGTACGGCGCCAGCTCGATGGGCGGCACCATCAAGTTCGTGCCGAACGAGCCGGATTTGAAAGAGCGCGAATTCACCACCTACACCGAGGGCTCCAACACCAAGGGCGGCAGCGCCAATTACGCGGCCAATGTGGTGGCCAATTTTCCGCTGATTCCGAACGAGCTGGCGTTGCGCATCGGTGTGCAGGCGCAGCATACGGGCGGCTTTATCAACCAGGTGGATGGCGACGGCAAGGTCATCGCCAACAACATCAACAAGATCGACGACCAGGAATTCCGCGCGTCGCTGAAATGGAAGCCGACGCGCGACCTGACGATTACGCCGTCGGTCTACTATCAGCGCATCGACGCCAAGGATATCGCGGCGTTTAATATTGAACTGCCGCTGTACCAGGCGCAGAAGCAGGTGCGTGAACCATCGATCGACAAGCTGCTGGCGCCAAGCGTGACCGTCAACTGGGACCTGGGGCCGTTTGATTTGACTTCGGCTACCAGCTACTTCCAGCGCAAGTTCGACCGCACGCAAAACGGCTCGGCGTACAACAGCTATTCGCTGTCGACCTTCCTCACTTCGACCGAGGATGGCGGCAAGGCGCCGCCGGAATTGATCGAGGCGATTGCGGGCCTGCCGTCGGCGGTGTACCTGAACAACCAGGTGCGGCAGGTGTCGCAGGAATTCCGTCTCGCTTCGCATCCGTATGACGAGAAGGTGTCGCCGTGGACCTGGCTGGCCGGCACCTACTTCTCGCGCCAGCACACCAACGTGATCGAGAACGATCCTATCTTCGGCGTGACCGACACCTTCAAGCAGTTCGGCTTCGACATCGCCGACCCGGACCTGTTGCCGGATGCGCGGCCCGGCCAGTTCCCGAACGATAACTCGTTTGCGGGCGCCTTCCACTATCGCGAAAAGCAGGCGTCGATTTTCGGCGAGTTGAATTACTACTTCTCGCCGACCGTGCACGCCACCGTCGGCGCGCGCTACCTGAAGGCGAATACCACGCTGGAGCAGCGCAACGGCAACTACCTGGCCGGCGCGGGCAATAACAGCAGCGCCGAAACCTCGTCCAGTGCCTTCACGCCGAAGTACGCGCTGACATGGGAAGTGAATCCGACCAACACCGTCTACACCAGCGTGGCCAAAGGCTTCCGCCTCGGCGGCGCCAACATCTACGTGCCGCCGACCACTTGCGGTCCTGATCTTGAGGCGAACGGCATCGAGAAAGGTCCGCCATCGTATTCGCCGGACAGTCTGTGGAGCTATGAGCTGGGCAGCAAGTCGCGCTTCCTCAACAACCGCCTGACCATCAATGCGGACGTGTTCTATGTGAAGTGGAAGAACATCCAGCAGGGCGTGTACCTGCCGACTTGCGCCTACACCTACAACGCCAACGCGGGCGATGCCACTACCAAGGGCTTCGAGTTCGATATCAAGGCCAAGCCGCTGCCGGGCCTGACCCTGAGCGCGTCGGGTGGTTATGTGAAGGCGGAGTTGTCCAACGACGCCGGCATCGAGAATGGCGTGGTGGGCGCGGTGGCTGGTGCGCAGATTCAGGGCGTGCCGAAATATAACGCGGCGGTGAATGCGACCTACAACTTCTCGGCGTGGGAGCGTCCGGCGTTTGTGTCCGCTGGCATGCAGTGGGTCGGCGCCAGCAAAGGTTCGCTGGATCCGGAGCAGACCGACCATGATCGTCCGGCGTATCACACCACCGATTTCAGCGCGGGCATGACGTTTGGCGCGTATGCGTTCTCGGTGTTCGTGAAGAATGCGTTCGATACCGACACCATCATCCAGCATCCGCAGGTGGCGTCCATCGTGCAGGGTTATCGTCTGGCGCCGCGCAGCATTGGTGTGAGCCTCGCGACCAAGTTTTAAGCCATAATGCTGCCTTTGGAATTCTTTGCAGGGGCAGCATTATGAGCGTCACCATTTACCATAATCCGGTCTGCGGTACGTCGCGTAAGACGCTGGAAGCCATTCGTGCTACCGGCGTTGAGCCGGAGATCATCGAATACGTCAAAACGCCGCCGTCGCGCGCGAAGCTGCAAGAGCTGATCGCCAAGGCCGGCCTGACCGTGCGCCAGGCCATGCGCACCAAGGGCGACCTGTATGTGGAGTTGGGCCTGGCCGATGAGTCGTTGTCGGATGAGGTGCTGCTGGATGCGATGATGGCGAACCCTATCCTGATCGAGCGTCCACTGGTGGTGACGGCGAAAGGCGTGCGTCTGTGCCGTCCGTCCGAGCTGGTACAGGAAATCCTGTAATCATGTTGAGTCCGAGTCCGGTGGTGCAGGCGGCGCTCATCGAAGAGGGCCGTTACTGTCTGGTGGTGGACGACTTCCTGGCCGATCCGCACGCAATGGTGGCGCGCGCGGTGGCGCAGCGCGAGGCGTTTCGCGCCGCGCCGGTGAACTGCTATCCGGGCATCGAACAGCCGATGTGGGCTGAATTTGATCAGGCGATGGCGGCATTCTTCGACGCGCACATCGCACCGGCGTTTGGCGCCGTGCAGGCGCTGGGACTCAACACCCGCATGTCCATCGTCACCTTGAAGCCGGAACAGCTGCTGCCGCAGCAGCGCATCTGCCATCGCGACGCGCGCGGGTGTGCGCCGGGCGAGGGCGCGGTGGCGTCGGTGCTGTATTTGTTCGGGAATGAGCGCATGGGCGGGACGAGTTTTTATCGTCCGCGCCGGCATCCGCTGGAGATCGACCACCTGCTGCATCAGGCGCGTCACATGGACAACGACGCCTTCAGCAGCGTGCTGGGTGCGCCGCCGCAGTATTACGACGGCGACGAGCGCTATTTTGAAAAATTGGGAACGGCGCCAGCGAAATGGAATCGCGCCATTTTCTACGACGCGACCATCTTCCACACCGGCCAGATCGACGCGCCGGAACTGCTGGCGGAAGATCCAGCGGAAGGTCGCCTCACCATCAACGCCTTCATCCGCTGCAAGTAAATTCGGGGTCAGAGCCGACAATCGGACACGCGTGTCCGATTGTCGGCTCTGACCCCGAATTTTTTAGTGGTTGCGGTGCACTGAGAAGTGCGCCAGTTGCAGCAGGGATTCTTTGTAGACGCTGTCCGGCAGGTCGGCAATCGCTTCGGACGCGCGATTGGCGGCAATCACTGCCTGTTCGCGCGTGTAGTCCAACGCGCCGCTGGTGGTGATGGCGGCCAGGATGGTGTCGAAGTGCTGCTCGTCGCCATTCTCGATGCACGACCGTACCAGCTCGCGCTGCTCCGGCGTGCCATTTTCCATCAGGTAGATCAGCGGCAGGGTCGGCTTGCCTTCGCGCAGGTCGTCGCCGACGTTCTTGCCGATTTCATTGGCGTCGCCGGCGTAATCCAATACATCGTCGATCAGCTGGAAGGCGGTGCCCAGCGAGCGGCCGTATTCGCCGGCTGCGGCGATTTGTGTATCGTTGGCGCCGGCCACCAGCGCGCCCAGTTCGGCCGCCGCTTCAAACAACTTGGCGGTCTTGGAGCGGATCACTTGCAGGTAGCGCTCTTGTGTCACGTCCGGGTCGTGCATGTTCAGCAGCTGCAGCACTTCGCCTTCGGCGATCACATTGGTGGCGTCGGACAGGATCTGCATCACGCGCATATTGTTCAGACTAACCATCATCTGGAACGAGCGCGAATACAGGAAGTCGCCCACCAGCACCGACGCCGCGTTGCCGAACAGCGCGTTGGCAGTGGCGCGGCCACGGCGCAGCGACGATTCGTCGACCACGTCGTCGTGCAGCAGGGTGGCGGTGTGGATGAATTCCACCACGGCAGCCAGTTCATGGTGCGCCGCGCCTTGGTAGGAGTAAGCGTTCGCTACCAGCAGCACCAGCACCGGGCGGATGCGTTTGCCGCCCGCGCTGATGATGTACTCGGCGATCTGGTTGACGAGAGGCACCTCGGAATGCAGGCGTTGGCGGATCACCGAATTGACCGCGTCCATGTCGGCGGCAATGGTTTGGATGATGTTGTTTTGGGTGGCGGCAGACAAGACGAACCTGTGCAGTTAGACTATTGGTGCCGGGATTATACGCCATGCCCCGCGCTGAGGGGCATCGGCGGCCAGTAATTGCCTGATAGGCAAGCAGTTTGGCTCGCTATTCAGTCAACCGCGCCGGCAAAATTGTTTGACATACCACGCCATCCGCCATTTGTGAATAGTTTTTGACGCGAAATCTGATCCTGTGTATAATCTGCGGTTCCCCTCTTTTACGGGGAATTTTCTTAACATTTGAAGAGGTTTCAAATCATGTACGCGGTCATAAAAACCGGCGGCAAACAATACAAAGTTGCTGCAGGCGAAAAACTCAAAGTAGAACAGATACCGGCAGACATTGGTTCCGAAATCACCATTGACCAAGTCCTCGCCGTTGGCGCGGGCGACAGCATCAAGTTCGGTGCTCCACTGGTTGAAGGTGCCAAGGTTCTGGTAACTGTGGTTTCCCACGGCCGTCACGAAAAAGTGACGATCTTTAAGATGCGTCGTCGTAAGCACTATCAGAAGCGTCAGGGTCACCGTCAGAACTACACCGAAATCCAAGTGGTATCGATCAACGCTTAATCGCGTATCGACACTTTTTTAGTCAAGGAGCTTTAGCATGGCACACAAAAAAGGCGGCGGCACAACGCGAAATGGTCGTGACTCAGAATCAAAACGCCTGGGCGTTAAGGTTTACGGCGGTCAAACTATCAATGCAGGCGGCATCATCATTCGTCAACGCGGCACTCCAGTGCGCGCCGGCGAAGGTGTAGGCACCGGCAAAGACCACACCCTGTTCGCTCTGGTGGACGGCGTGGTTAAGTTTGTCAAAAAAGGTGAAGGCTCGAAGCAGTTCGTCACCGTAGTAGCAGCAGCGTAATTTACGCTCCGGCCTGCAGTGCAGGCCGTTTGTAAGGCGCAAGCCTTCAATCGAAAGGCTCTGCCCATCCGGTAGAGCCTTTTAGTTTTATGGCGGTACATCATGAAGTTTATCGACGAAGCAAAAATTGAAGTAATCGGTGGCGACGGCGGCAATGGCTGCTCCTCGTTTTGCCGTGAAAAATTCCGCCCGTTTGGCGGCCCTGACGGCGGCGACGGCGGCAAGGGTGGCTCGATCTGGGCCGTAGCGGACCGTAACATCAATACGCTGGTCGATTTCCGCTTCTCCAAGGTGCACCGCGCCGGCAACGGCGAAGCCGGCCGTGGCGCCGACTGCTATGGCCGTGGCGCCGATGACATGCACCTGCGCATGCCGCTGGGCACCCTGATCATCGACGACGTCACCGGCGAAATCCTGGCGGACTTGAGCGAGCACGGCCAGCTGGAACTGCTGGCCAAGGGCGGCGAGGGCGGCTGGGGCAACATCCACTTCAAGACCTCGACCAACCGCGCACCGCGCCAGAAAACCCCGGGCAAGGAAGGCGAACACCGCACCCTGCGCCTGGAACTGAAAGTGCTGGCCGATGTGGGCCTGCTGGGCATGCCGAACGCCGGCAAGTCGACCTTCATCACCGCCGTGTCGAACGCGCGTCCGAAGATCGCCGATTATCCGTTCACCACGCTGCACCCGAACCTGGGCGTAGTGCGCGTGTCGCACGAGAAGAGCTTCGTGATCGCGGATATTCCTGGCTTGATCGAAGGCGCCGCTGAAGGTGCGGGCCTGGGCCACCAGTTCCTGCGCCACCTGTCGCGTACCGGCCTGCTGCTGCACATCGTCGACCTGGCGCCGTTTGAAGCCACTGTCGATCCGGTCAAGGAAGCCAAGGCGCTGGTCAATGAGCTGAAAAAGTACGACGAAGAGCTGGTCGACAAGCCGCGCTGGCTGGTGCTGAACAAGGTGGACATGATTCCAGCCGAGGAGCGCGCCAAGAAGGTCAAGGACTTCATCAAGAAGTTCGGCTTCAAGGGCCCGGTGTTCGAGATCTCCGCGCTGAGCCACGAAGGCACGCAGGAGCTGGTCAACGCGATCCAGAAGCACCTGGAGGAAACCCGTCGTGTCGAGCAGCGCGCGGAAGAAACCCATATGGTTGCGGAAGCGCGCGAGATTTCGTCGATCGATCCAGACGATCCACGCTTCAAAATCCTCGACTAAAACACCGCATCACCGGCATAATCAGTTATCAGCTGATTATGCCTTTCCCATTCGGCGCCGCCCCACATCACGGGGACGGCGACTGTCCGCGGCAAAGCAGGGCAAACCGCCCGCCAAAATACAGCACTTTTTTCTTCGCTTGTTTTGAGAATGTTGTCGCATCCATGAATTCCGTCATACAAAAAGCTACACGCATCATCATCAAAGTTGGATCCTCGCTGGTCACCAATGATGGACGCGGCCTCGATCACGCGGCCATCGCACGCTGGGCGGCGCAGATTGCGGGCCTGCGCGCATTGGGCAAAGAGGTGGTGCTGGTGTCGTCCGGCGCGATCGCCGAGGGCATGCTGCGGCTGGGCTTCGAGCAGCGGCCCACCGATATCCATGAACTGCAGGCTTGCGCCGCTGTTGGCCAGATGGGCCTCGCGCAGATTTACGAAACCAGCTTCCGCGCGCACCAACTGGGCACGGCGCAGGTGCTGCTGACGCACGCCGACCTGGCGGACCGTGAGCGCTATCTCAATGCGCGTTCGACGCTGACTACCTTGCTGCGCTTGGGCGTGGTCCCGATCATCAACGAGAATGATACGGTGGTCACCGACGAGATCAAATTCGGCGATAACGATACGCTGGGCGCCTTGGTCGCCAATTTGATCGAGGCCGATGCGCTGATTATTCTCACCGACCAGAAGGGCTTGTACAGCGCCGATCCGCGCAAGGATCCGTCGGCAGTGCTGATCCAGCATGGCCGCGCGGGTGATCCGGCGCTGGAGGCGATGGCTGGTGGTGCCGGTTCGAGTCTGGGGCGTGGTGGCATGCTGACCAAGATCCTGGCCGCCAAGCGTGCGGCCAAGTCGGGTGCCCACACTGTGATCGCGTATGGCCGTGAGAATGAGGTGCTGGCGCGTTTGGCTAGCGGAGAATCGATTGGCACCGAGCTGGCGGCGCAAACCGGCCACCTGACGGCGCGCAAGCAGTGGATGGCGGATCACCTGCACACCGCAGGCCAGGTCGTGCTGGATGCCGGCGCGGTGCAGAAGCTGACCGGTGACGGCAAGTCGCTGCTGCCGATCGGTGTGACGGACGTGAAGGGTGAGTTCGGACGCGGTGCGGTGATTACGTGCGTGAATTCGGACGGCGTGCCGGTGGCGCGTGGTTTGTCGAACTACACCAGCGCCGAAACCCGCCGCATCATGCGCAAGCCGTCAAGCGAGATAGAATCCATCCTCGGCTTCGTCGAAGGCAAAGAGCTGATCCACCGCGACAATCTGGTTTTGGTTTAAATGCCTGCCGGTGCGGGCGTCTTGCTGCGGTAGTCGCACAGGTCGATCTGCATGCAGTTCCAGCATTCCGGCTTGCGCGCCTTGCAGGTGTAGCGGCCGTGCAGAATCAGCCAGTGGTGGGCGTCGAGCAGAAACTCTTTTGGTACGAATTTCAGCAGCTTCTGTTCGACGATATCCACGTTCTTCCCCGGCGCCAGACCCGTGCGGTTGGAGACGCGGAAGAGGTGCGTGTCCACTGCCATCGTCGGATGCCCGAACGCCGTATTCAGCACCACGTTCGCTGTCTTGCGGCCCACGCCCGGCAAGGCTTCCAGCGCTTCCCTGTCTTCCGGCACTTCGCCGTCATGCAGCTCAATCAGCATCCGGCAGGTGGCGATGACGTTTTTGGCCTTGGTCTTGTACAAACCAATGGTCTGGATGTAGGTCTTTAATTCTTCCTCGCCCAAATCCAGTATCGCCTGCGGCGTGTTCGCCACCGGGTACAGCTTGCGCGTGGCCTTGTTCACGCCGACGTCGGTTGCTTGCGCCGACAGCAGCACGGCGATCAGCAACTCAAACGGCGTCGTATATTCAAGCTCGGTAACGGGTTTCGGATTGGCGGCGCGGAAGCGCTCGAACATTTCTTGGCGTTTGGCTGGATTCATTGAGTATCTTGTTCTTTTTTGAGTCGCGCCCGCTCCATCGCCGCTGCGATGATTGCGCGCTTGCGTTCCTTCTCGGCGGCTGCGGCTTCGTCGGCCGGATCTATCGCCTGCACGGCGGCCATTTTGGCTTCGGCCTTGGCGGCCAGGCGCGCATCGTTTTCCTGTTTCTCGCGCTTGAGGCGCATGGCGCGGAAGTCGTGGCGTTCGCGCGCGGAATCGGCATCGGCTTGCGTCCACGCATCCCAGCCGGTGGTTTCGGTGACCGGGTACATGACGATGCAATCGACCGGGCAAGGCGACACGCACAGATCGCAGCCGGTGCAAAGCGACGGTGTCACGGTGTGCATCAACTTGGCTGCGCCGACGATCGCATCGACCGGGCAAGCCTGGATGCACAGCGTGCAGCCGATGCACAGCGATTCGTCGATATAGGCGACGGCGCGCGGGCGTTCCAGCCCGTTCACAGGATTCAGCGGGATGACTTTGCGGCCGGTGACCGCCGACAGCCGCGCGATGCCTTCGGCGCCGCCCGGCGGGCACTGGTTGATCTCGGCCGTGCCGGCGGCGATGGCTTCCGCGTAGGGACGACAGCCGTCAAAGCCGCATTTGGTGCATTGCGTCTGCGGCAGGACGTCTTCGATGCGGTCGGCAAGGGTAGGGTGGTCGGGCACGGCGAATGGTGGTCAGGCAAAAACCACATTATCCGATATCTGCGCGCTCCTTACGTAAAAACCTCACCCGGCGCACGGTTTGCCGCTCCAGCTCTTCAGCGTGCAGGCCCAGCGCAGGCTTCAGCAAATCGCGATGGCTGACGATGCCGACCAGCCGGCGCGTCTGCATGTCGGCCACCACCGGCAGCCGGCCCACGTTGTGCACGGCCAGCCGCGTGGCCAGCGTGCGGCAGGTTTCATCGGCCAGCGCGACGATGGGCACGTTGACGCCAAACAGTTCGCTCACGCGCAGCGCGCCCGGCTTGCTGGCCAAGCCTTTGCGATCCAGCATGCCGACCAGCGCGCCGTCGCGCACCACAGGGTGGGCGTGGTGCTTCAGCACGACATTGGCGATCAACGCATCGGCGTCTATGGTCTCGACGGCGCTGGTCATGACTTCGGCCACGCTGTGGCGCTCCATCGGGTCGATGCCGTATTCACGATAGATGTGGTGCCCGCGCCGCGCGATTTTTTCGGTCAGGATGGAGCGGTGCATGGTCATCACGGTGAAGGCGTAGGCCACGGTGGCGGTGGCCAGCACCGGCAGCAGGGCGTTGACGTCATGCGTCAGTTCAAACGCGAACACCACCGCCATCACCGGCGCGCGCATCATGCCGCCCAGCGTGGCGGCCATGAACACCAGCGGCCACACGGCCGGTTCGCCGCCCGGCAGGTAAGGGCCGAGCAAAGCCCCCAGGCCTGCACCCAGCATCAGCAGGGGCGCCAGCACGCCGCCCGAGGTGCCCGAGCCCAGTGCCAGCAGCCAGATCACGGCCTTGACGACCAGCAGGCTGAGGATGGCCGTGGCGGCCATGTGATTGTTGAGCAAGTCCGCGATCACGTCGTAGCCCACGCCCAGCGCGCGCGGCTGGACGTAGCCGCCGATGCCGACCGCGAGGCCGCCGATGGCCGGCCACCACATCCAGTGTACGGGCAGCTTGTGGAAGGCGTCTTCCACGCGGTACAGGGAGGTCGACAGCAACCACGCCAGCGCGCCGCACAGCAGGCCCGCGACCAGGCAGGAGATCAGCGCCGACGGCGGCAGCACCGCCGTATGGAGCGGGAACAGCGGCCCGCTTTCGATCAGCAGTGGACGCAGGAAGCCGGCCACCGCACACGCCACCGCCACCGGCGCCAGGCTGCGCGGACGCAGTTCAAACAGCAGCAGTTCCACCGCCAGCAGCACCGCCGCGATGGGCGTGCCGAACACGGCGGTCATGCCGGCCACCGCACCCGCCACCAGCAGCGCCTTGCGTTCGGCCGCGCTCAGGTGGAAGTGCTGGGCGATCAGCGAGCCGACCGCGCCGCCGGTCATGATGATCGGGCCTTCGGCGCCAAACGGGCCGCCGCTGCCGATGGCAATCCCGGATGCCAGCGGCTTCAGCACCGCCACCTTGGGCGACATGGTGGATTTCTTGAACAGGATGGCCTCGATGGCTTCCGGGATGCCGTGGCCGCGTATCGCTTCGCTGCCGTAGCGGGCGATCAGGCCGATCACCAGGCCGCCGATCACCGGCACTACGATCACCCAGGCACCCAGCGTGTGCGTGGCGGGGGAGGTGAACTCGGTGGAGAATTTCTGGAAGAAGAACAGGTTGGTGAAGAAGCGGATGGCGTGCAGCAGCAGGTCGGCGGTGACGGTGCTGAGGGCACCGACCACGGCGGCGATGCTGGCGATCAGCAGCAGCCGTGCCTGGCCGTCGAAATCGCGGCGGGAGTCATATTTATTCATGGCGGATTCGGGGAATGGTGAAGATGCCTTCCAGCGACAGCAGTTCGACGCGGTGTTGTTCGGCCAGTTGGGCCAGAATGGTTTCACCTTTGCGCAGCAGGTGTACTTCCACGCGGCGGCGGTCGATGGCGCTGTTGCGGCGTTCGACCAGACCCATGCTTTCGCAGCGCGTGATCAGCGCCACTGTGCCGTGGTGCTTGGCCTGCAGGCGTTCGGCCAGTTCGCTCACCGTGGCCCAGTTGCGGTCCGGGTAGCCTTTGATGTGGAGCAGCAGCAGGTATTGCAGCGGGGTGATGCCTTGCGCTTGCACCACGTCTTCGGAAAAGCGTTCGAAGCGGCGCATCTGGTAGCGGAATTCGGACAGCGCGGCGAAGTCCGATTTGCTGAGGTTGGAAGTAGTCATGCTGAAATATATCACAACGTGATGTATTTGGCTGTAAAAAAACCGCTCCGGAGAGCGGTTGGTGACGGCCGGTTAGCCGTGCTTCTTGATGAACTCGGTGATTTTCGGGCACACCATCTCGCGCCAGCGGCGGCCCGAGAAGATGCCGTAGTGGCCGGCGCCCGGCGCCACGAAGTCTTGCTGCATGTCGGCCGGAATGCCCGAGCACAGGTCGTGCGCGGCTTGCGTCTGGCCGGCGCCGGAAATGTCGTCCAGCTCGCCCTCGACGGTGAACAGGGCCACGGTCTTGATGTCGGCTGGCTTCACCAGCTTGCCGCCCACCAGCCATTCGCCCTTTGGCAGCGCGAAGTCCTGGAACACGGTCTTGATGGTGTCGAGGTAGTACTCGGCCGGCATGTCCAGCACGGCGTTGTACTCGTCGTAGAACTTGCGGTGCGATTCTGCGGTTTCCTCGTCGCCTTCCACCAGGTGGTTGTAGAAGTCGCGGTGGCTTTGCGCGTGACGGCCCGGGTTCATGGCGATGAAGCCGGCGTGCTGCAGGAAGCCTGGGTAGACCTTGCGGCCAAAGCCCGGATAGTTCGGCGGCACCGAGTAGATCACGGTGTTTTCAAACCACGAGAACTTCTTTTCGGTGGCCAGGTTGTTGACCTGCGTCGGCGAGCGGCGCGGGTCGATCGGGCCGCCCATCATGGTCATGGTCTTCGGCAGTTTCGGATCGTTGTCCGAGGCCATCAGCGAGATCGCGGCCAGCACCGGCACGGTCGGCTGGCACACCGAAATCACGTGCACATCCGGACCCAGCGCGCGGATGAAGTCCTGCACGTAGAAGATGTAGTCGTCCAGGTGGAACGGGCCTTCGCTGAGCGGCACCATGCGCGCATCGGTCCAGTCGGTGATGTAGACGTCGTGGTCGACGATCAGGCCGCGCACGGTGTCGCGCAGCAGCGTCGAGTGGTGGCCGGACAGCGGCGCCACCAGCAGCACGGTTGGCTGTTTCAGGGCCTTGAACTTTTTATCGTCCAGGTCTTTCTTGAAGTGGATCAGGCGGCAAAACGGTTTTTGCACTGCCACGTGCTCGATGATACCGACGGTCTCGCCCTTGATCTCGGTACTGTCGATTTCAAACGCCGGTTTCTCGTAATCCTTGCCCAGGCGGTACATCAATTCGTAGCCGGCGGCGATGCGCTGGGAAAACGGTGTATGTGCGAAAGGCGATATCGGGTTGGTGAACAGCTTGGAGGAAGCATCAGCCCACTGCATCAGGGGGGTGAGAAGCGAGCGCTGCATTTCATGGAGTTGGTAGAGCATAGGACGGTCCCGATTGGTAAGCGTGGTGCGATGCACCAATAACTACATCATAAGCCAATTTACCGGCGCTGTGTTTGTGACGTTAAAGCATTTCCTTGTTCTAAATTGCAAGACTACGTGGAATCCACAGGCAATCTTGTAAGAAAGAATAATACTGTTCTGGGAATAAAAAAAGCAGCCTTTCGGCTGCTTTTGTGTAGGACGCAAGCTTGTTGCGTACTCAATCGAACACAGGCGTTTCCACGCCCAGCACCTTGTGCAGTTTCGGCGAGGTGGTGGTGTACTGCATGTGGATCTTTTTGTCCGGGAAGATGTACGGCGCGGCGCCGAAGGCGGCCAGCGCGGCTTCGTGGAAGCCCGACAGGATCAGCTTCTTCTTGCCTGGGTAGGTGTTGATGTCGCCCACGGCGAAGATGCCCGGTACATTGGTTTCGAACTTCTCGGTGTTTTGCACCTTCAGCTGGCGGCGCTCGATGTCCAGGCCCCATTCAGCGATCGGGCCCAGCTTCGGCGACAGGCCGTAGAACACCAGCAGCATGTCCAGCGGCACGCGGCGGGTTACGCCGTCGGCGGCGGTCACCTTCAGGTGCTCCAGCTTGCCGTCGGCCGAGGTTTCGAAGCCGGTGGCGGTGCCGATCAGCAGTTGCATTTCGTAGTCGTCGCACAGGGCCTTCATCTTGGCGACCGAAGCCGGCGCGGCGCGGAAGTCTTCGCGACGGTGCAGCAGCACCACCGATTCAGCCTTGCCGACGAAGTTCAGGGCCCAGTCCAGCGCGGAGTCGCCGCCGCCGCAGATGACCAGGTTCTTGCCTTCGAACTGGGCAGGATCCTTGACCTTGTAGTGCAGCTGGGTGCCTTCGAACACTTCGATGCCGTCCACCTTCAGGGTGCGGGCCTGGAACGAGCCGACGCCGGCAGCGATGAAGATGGTCTTGGTCAGGAACTTGGTGCCCAGCGTGGTTTCGACGTCGAAGCGGCCGTCGTCGCGGCGCTCGACCTTGGTCACTTCCTGGCCCAGGTGGAAGGTCGGCTCGAACGGCTCGATCTGCTTGAGCAGGTTGTCGGTCAGTTCCTGGCCGGTGCACGATGGCACAGCCGGGATGTCGTAAATCGGTTTGTCAGGATACAGTTCCACGCACTGGCCACCCACGGCGTTCAGCGAATCGATCACGTGGGCCTTGATTTCCAGCAGGCCGAGTTCGAAGACCTGGAACAAGCCGACCGGGCCGGCGCCGATGATGACGGCATCAGCTTCGATGACGCCAGTAGGTGTAACGGTACTATTCATACGTGGTTTCCTGTGATTTCAGTGATGCAAAGGTGCGGGTGGCTTAGCGCACCAGCAGTTGCAGTTTCTCTTTGACGTCCTTGAACTGGTCGGCGTCGGCCAGCGGCGCGACCGTCTTGGTAATCGAAGGCCATTTGCGTGCCAGATCAACGTTGAGCTTGATGAATTGCTGTTGATCGCCTGGGACGTCCTCTTCGGCGTAGATCGCGTTGACTGGGCATTCGGCCACGCACACGGCGCAGTCGATGCACTCGTCAGGATCGATGGCGAGGAAGTTTGGGCCTTGGCGGAAACAATCTACCGGGCAAACATCGACGCAATCCGTGTAGCGGCAGGCGATGCAAGATTCGGTGACAACGTGGGTCATAACAGTCCTATCAATGTTGGTGTGCAGCGGCGTCGGTGGCGGGGGCGGTGCCTGGCTAACCTCGGCAAAGCACTGTATTTTAAGGTAATTCGCTCTTTCTCACAATTCGCGCTTATATACAATACATATAAGCAAATTCATTCGGCCCCCGCACAGACTGGCGCGGCCAGCGCGCAACTGGCATCATTGCGCCTTTGTTTATTCAGAGCAGGGGGATCCGCATGGCGGACATCAACATCGTCCAGGCGCACAGCCTGGCGCCGGAACAGGCCCGCGCGGCGGCCCAGCAAGTGGCCGACAAGCTGGCTGAACAGTTCGAACTGGCCTGCCGCTGGGACGGCGACGTGCTGCGCTTCGAGCGCAGCGGCGTCAACGGCGCGCTGACTTTGCATCCGAACCAGGCCCAGTTGCAGATCGCGCTGGGCTTCCCGATCAGCATGATGGCGGACATGGTCAAGGCCAAGGTCAGCGAGAAAATGCAGAAGGTTTTTATTTCCTAAAAACAATTATTATTGTTTTTTGTAAAATTCAATTGCGTAAAAGAATGGCATCAGTATAATGCGTGGCTATCGATGCATTTAATTCAATCAGTCTTTTACTATCTTAAGGACCACGCCATGCGCTCCATGCTTGCCATCTCCCTCGCTGCTGCTACCGCTATCATTGCCGTACCGGCTTCCGCTGCGGTGATCGATCTGACCTCGCTCAATCTGGCAGGCAGCGCGAAAATCGTTGATGGCGCGCTGCAGCTGACGCAGGCCACCAATGTGTCGCATCCGTCGGGCGTGGCCGGCGCCGGCTGGCTGGCGCAGAGCGTCTCGACTTCGCAATCGTTCAGCACCACCTTCTCGTTCTCGCTGAAAGGCGACGACAGCGGCAAGATGGCGGATGGCATCACGCTGGCGTTCCAGAACATCGGCAACAACATCACCGGCGTCGGTGGCGGCGACGTCGGCTACTGGAACCTGGGCGGCAAGGGCGCCTCGGCGGTGGGTTCGGTGATCCTGTCGTGGAACCAGAACGACTACGGCCTGAGCACCAACGGCGTGGTACAAGGCCTGAAAGATGCGCCGTTCAACCTGGGCGCGTCGAACAATGTGAGCGGCACCGAGACCGTCAGCTACAACGCGGTCACGCACGAGCTGACCATGACCGGCACCTTCCTCGATAACAGCACTGGTTTGTCGTACGCGGTCAGCGATGCCAAGACTGTGGACCTGTCCGCCAAGTTCGGCAGCACCATGTACGTCGGCTTCACCGGCGGCACCGGCGGCACCGATGCTGATCAGCGCATCACCTCGTTCAGCCTGACCTCGGCTGTGCCGGAGCCGGAAACCTACGCCATGCTGCTGGCCGGCCTCGGCCTGGTCGGTTTTGCGGCGCGACGCCGCAAGGCATAAAAAAGCAAAAGGCCCGCAAGGGCCTTTTTTTTTATTTCAGGTCTTCGATCAGGTCGATGTACAGCTGCTTGGCTTCGTCCTGGGTCTTGCCTTTCAACTCAGCCCACGCATCGTATTTGGCGCGGCCGACGAAGTCGGTCATGCCTGGACGGTCGCCGCTGACGTCGCCGGCCGACGCCTGTTTGAACAGGGCGTAGATCTTCAGCAGGGTCATATTGTCCGGACGTTCCGGCAGATTCTTCGAGTCCGCCTGGGCTTGATCAAATTGTTCTTGCAAACTCATACCGCGCTCCTTGATTGATTGGTTGTGATGACCGCGCCATCATAAACCGGCGGCGCTAGAGTGCGGGCTCCAAAACAGAACGGCGGCCATGCCGGGCTTGTCGCCCGCATGAACCGCCGTTTCCGATGCCCTTGCGGGCACTGCTTAAAACTCCGGAAGAATTACTTCTTCTTGGTCGGGTTGACAGCCGATTTCAGCGTGGCGCCAGCCGAGAATTTCGGGGTTTTCGACGCAGCGATTTTGATCGCTTCGCCGGTTGCAGGATTGCGGCCTTTGCGTGCAGCGCGCTTAGCGACGGAGAAGGTGCCGAAGCCAGTGATGCCAACCGAGTCGCCTTTTTTCAGACGCTCAGTGATGATGGCGATCAGCGTGTTCACTGCGCCGTTGGCGGCAGCAGCGGACAGTTCGGTGCGTTTCGCAAATTCTGCAATCAGTTCGCCTTTTTTCATTACTACCTCCTTGGTTATTAGAGCGCGCAGATTAGCATAAATATTGTCAAATGTAATGGTTTCTCGACGAAGCGCACCTTATATTTACTGTCTCGCTGCGGTGCAGCGCAAATAAACCCTTGTATTTAAAGGGCTTACGCGTTTTCGCCAAACACGCATCCGGCATAAAAAAGGTTTATGATGGAACGCGAAAAGGACGGGACCATGAGCTTTTCAGACGAAACACTGATGGCATATGCCGATGGCGAACTGGACGACGCGACCCGTTTGGAGGTCGAAGCGGCCATGCGTCTGGACAGCCGGCTGGTGCGGCGGGTGGCGCGCTTGCGCGCCGCGCGCGATGAAGAATTGTGCGCCGGCGGCCGCGCCGGCCACGGCGCCAATGTGGTGCAACTGGCGGCGGTGCGGGCCCAGCGCCTGGCCACGCAGCAGGCTGCGCGCAAGGCCACGCGCCGGCATTGGGGCTGGCTGGAATGGAGCGCGCTGGCGCTGGTGATGGTGCTGGGTCTGGCGGCCGGCAAGTTCGGGCTGGCGCGCTGGCAGCCCAACTGGCTGGGCGAACCGGCGCCGGCGCCGACCGAGGTGGCCAGCCGCAACGGCACGCTGGTGGCGCAGGGCCGGCTGGCCCTCGCGCTTAGCCAGCAGATGGGCGGCGCCGCGCCGTCCGATGGCGAGGTGCGCGTCGGCTTGAGCTTTTTATCGAACGAGGGTAGTTACTGCCGCAGCTTCACGCTGGTGGGGATGGCGCAGGATTTGGTGGGGATTGCCTGTCGCGCCAGCGAAGAGTGGCGGGTGCCGGTGCTGGTGCAGAATGCGCGGCCTTTGCCTGCAATGGGCAACTACCGGATGGCGGGGACCGAGATGCCGACGGCGCTGCTGGAAGCGATCGACCAGCGCATCGTCGGCGGCATGCTCGACCCGAGGGCCGAGATGGAAGCTTTACGCCGCAATTGGCAGCGCTAGCACGTCGTTCCGGCGCAGGCCGGAACCCAATTAGATTCCGGCCTGCGCCGGAATGACGGTTAGACTGCCAGCAGTTCGACGTCAAAGATCAGCGTCGCGTTTGGCGGGATCACGCCGCCGGCGCCGCGCGAGCCGTAGCCCAGGTCCGCTGGAATGATCAGCTGGCGGGTGCCGCCGATCTTCATGCCTTGCACGCCTTCGTCCCAACCACGGATCACCATGCCGGCGCCCAGGGCGAATTCAAACGGATCGTTGCGGTCTTTGCTCGAATCGAATTTCGGGCCTTTGCTGCCGTCGTCGTTGCGCAGCCAGCCGGTGTAGTGCACGGTGACGTTCTGGCCGGCTTTGGCTTCGGCGCCTTCGCCCACGGTCAGTTCGATGTATTGCAGGCCCGATGGGGTGGTAATAGTGGACATGATCTTCCTTTCATTAGAAACAGGCCAGAATTGTAGCAGGGGCAAGGGTTTGCACGTAAAATAAGGTTTTGCCTCTATAGCGATTTTCTTACATGCTCCGCAGTTTCCGCCGTATCGTCCTTTCCTGCGCTTTGCTGACCCTCGGCAGCGCGCAAGCCAATGTTGTGGTTGTCCTGAATTCACGTGACGCCACCGTGCAACTGCTGGACCAGGCGAGCTACCAGGATTTGTCCACCATCCCGGTCGGCAAGGAGCCGCACCATTTGATGGCGACGCCGGACAACAAGTCGCTGATCGTCGCCAGCTCGGTCGGCAATGAGCTGATTTTCCTCGATCCGAAATCGGGCCAGGTGCAGCGCAAGATCAAGGACATCCTCGACCCGTACCAGATCGGCTTTTCGCCGGACCAGAAGTGGTTCGTGTCGAACTCGCTGCGCCTGGACCGCGTGGACCTGTACAAATACGACGGCGCCAATATGACGCTGGCCAAGCGCATTCCGTTGCCCAAGCTGCCGAGCCACATGGCCTTCAACGCCGCCAGCAATATGGTGTTCATCACCCAGCAGGGCAGCGACCAGGTCAGCGCCATCGACCTCATCACGCAGACCGTGAAGTGGACGCTGCCGGTCGGCAGCCTGCCAGCTGGCATCGCCATGACGCCGGACGATAAATACCTGTTGGTCGGCATCATGGGCAAGGACTATGTCGAAGTGATCGACTGGAAAGCGCAGAAGACCGTCAAGCGCATCAAGACCGGGCAGGGCGCGCACAACTTCCGCTCGGCCGGCGATGGGCGCTACACTTATGTGTCGAACCGTGTTTCCAATTCGATCAACATCATTGATCAGAAGACATTGGAAAACGTCGGCCAGATCAACGTGCCCGGCGGCCCGGACTGCATGGAAGTGACCAGTGACGGCAAGACCATGTGGGTCACGCTGCGCTGGATTAAAAAGGTGGCGGTGATTGACCTGGCGACCCGCAAGGTGATCAAGACGATCCCGGTAGGCCGCTCGCCGCATGGTGTGTTCTTCTTTAACTCTGCCCAACGCTGATGAAAACTGCCGCCGCCCTGACCTTGTTAGCGCTGGCGGTGACGCCGGCTGTGCACGCCGTTGAGCCGGCGCCCGCCAAGGCCGTCAACGATGGCGCGCGCGACGTCAATGCCGCCGCCCGCGCCGCCAACGCGCAGGCGCGCGAACGCAACGGCCCGGCCCAGCGCGCCGCCGAAGCCCGCGCCGCCGGCCTCGCCGCCGCCGCTGGCGCAGCAGGCACCGCAGCCGCTGCCAAGGCCGCGCCAGCTAGCGCGCCGGCCGCCGTCGCCCCGCCTGTTGCGGCGAGCAAGCCCTCGTACTGCAAAGGCACCATCTACCTGACCTTTGACACCGGCAGCCAGTCGCAGGCCGAGCTGATCGCCGACACGCTGAATCGCCACAAGATCAAAGCCACCTTCTTCCTGGCCAACGAGAAAACCGTGCGCGGCGACTACTCGCTCGACCCGTCCTGGTCGGCCTACTGGAAAGCGCGGGTGGCGGAAGGCCACGCCATCGGCTCGCACACCTTCGACCACGTGGTCTACGCCAAGGACGGCGCCGACGGCAAGATCGTGGTCAAGCCCGGCTTTGGCGACAGCGCCGGAAAACAAATCAGCCTGACCTCCAAACAGTACTGCGAACAAATCCAGCGCGTCGACCAACGCTTTGTCGAGCTGACCGGCAAGCACCTCGACCCGATCTGGCGCGCCCCGGCGGGCCGCACCTCGCCGCGCCTGCTGGAGATGGGCAAGGCCTGCGGCTACGCGCATGCAGGCTGGTCGCCGGCCGGCTTCAGCGGCGATGAACTGTCCAGCAGCGCCTATCCCAACGACGTGCTGCTGAAAAAGCTGCTGCGCGAGCTGAAGGGCGGCGACATCGTGCTGATCCACATGGGCATCTGGTCGCGCAAGGACGCCTGGGCGCCAGCGAATTTGGAACCGCTGATCAGCGGACTGGAACAGAAAGACATGTGCTTCGCCACCCTGCGCGAACACCCGGACTATAAAAAATGATACAAACCCTCTCAGACTGGCTGGGCCTGGCCCAGGGCTGGTTGTTTGAAACCGCCATCCAGCCGCTGGTGTTCCAGCTCGGCTTTGGCGAATTTATTGAAGACGCCTTCGAAGGCACCGAGTGGCTGCTGATCGGCGTGCTGGAACTGGCGCTGCTGTTCCTGGTGCTGCGGCCGATGGAAGCCATGATCCCGGCGCAGAACATCACCGATCCGCGCGCGCGCTGGAACGATTTCCTGTACACCGTGCTGCACCGGATCGGCATCTTCTCGGTGCTGATTTTCCTGACGCTTGATCCGCTGCTGGACGCCGTTACCGCCGCGCTGCGTTTCGACGGCGTCAAGCCGTTCAACCTCGAAGCGCTGTGGCCGGCGCAGTGGCCCGCACTTGGCCCGCTGGGCGCATTCTTCGTGTATTTCGTGGTGCTGGATTTCTTCGATTACTGGTATCACCGCGCCTCGCACAAATTCAACTGGTGGTGGGCGCTGCACGGCCTGCACCACAGCCAGCAGAACATGAACCTGTGGAGCGACAACCGCAACCACCTGCTGGACGACTTGCTGCGCGACGTCTACATGGGCGTGATCGCGATCGGCATCGGCGTCGAGCCGGGGCAGTATGTGCTGCTGGTGTCGGTGTCGCGCATCCTGCAAAGCCTGCAGCACGCGAACGTGCGTCTGCATTTTGGCTGGCTGGGCGAACGCCTGCTGGTGTCGCCGCGCTATCACCGCATGCACCACGCGATCGGCGTCGGCCATGAAAACGCCAACGGCAAGCTGGGTGGCTGCAATTTCGCCGTGCTGCTGCCGGTGTGGGACATGATTTTCCGCACCGCGAATTTCACGCCGGAGTTTGTCGCCACCGGCATCCGCGACCAGCTGCCGGGCGCGGACGGCACGCCAGGCCGCGAATATGGACGCGGCTTCTGGTCGCAGCACTGGCTGGGTCTGAAACGCATGGTCGAATACGCACGCAAGGAGGTGGTCTGATGGTTGGCGTACTGCGCGCATGGAGCCGCGCTTTCCTGTCGCAATGGCACGGCAAGATGCTGTTGATGAGCATTGCGCCGTTCCTGCTGGCGCTGGGTGTCTGGGCGGTGCTGCTGTATCTGTATTTGCAGCCGCTGGTCGACCAGCTGCACGCGCTGTTCACCGAGCATAACCTGTTCGTCACCAGCACCAGCTGGCTGCGCAGCGTCGGCCTCGGCACGCTGACGGCGGTGGTGACTCCGCTGATCGCCATGCTGGCCTTGCTGCCGCTGATGATCCTGACCGCGCTGATCTTCATCGGCGTGGTGGCGATGCCGGTGATCGGCCGCCACGTCGGCCTGCGCCACTATCCGCAGCTGGAACAGCGCAAGGGCGGTTCCATCCTCGGCAGCATTGGCGTGGCGCTGGGCGGCATGCTGATTTTCATGGGCCTGTGGATCCTCGCGCTGCCGCTGTACATGTTCCCGCCGCTGGCGGTGGCGGTGCAGGCGCTGCTGTGGGGCTGGCTGACCACCCGCGTGATGGTCTACGACACGCTGGCCGACTACGCCAGCGCCGAGGAGCGGCGCCAGATCCTGCGCCAGCACCGCTGGCCGCTGCTGGTCATCGGCGTGATCTCGGGTGCGGCCGGCGCGCTGCCAGGCGCGATCTGGCTGGGCGGGGTGATGGCGGTGGTGTTGTTCCCCTTCCTGGCGGCCGCGTCGATCTGGCTGTACGTACTGATTTTTATCTTCACCGGCCTGTGGTTCGCGTACTATTGCATGGATGCGCTGGCGCAGCTGCGCGCGCAGCCGGTCATCATCGAGGAGTAAACACATGGCAATCGGACTCATCATCATTGGCGACGAAATCCTGTCCGGCCGGCGGGTCGACCAGCACTTCCCGAAAGTGGTGCAAATGCTGGCCGCGCGCGGCCTGCAGCTGGGCTGGGCCGAAGTGCTGCCCGACGATCCGGTGCGCATCACCGCCACGCTGAAGCGCACCTTCGCCAGCGACGACATCGTGTTCTGCTGCGGCGGCATCGGCGCCACGCCGGACGACCACACGCGCCAGGCCGCCGCCGACGCGCTGGGCAAGCCGCTGGTGCTGCATGAACAGGGCAAGATCAATATCCAGCAGCGCATCGTGCAAATGGCGCAGGAAGCGGGGCAGGTGGCCGATCTCAACTCGGCTGAAAACCTGCACCGCCTGAAGATGGCCGAGTTTGCCGAGGGGGCTGCGCTCATCCCCAATCCGTACAACAACATCGCCGGCTTCGCGCTGCACAAGCACTACTTCGTGCCGGGCTTCCCGGTGATGGCGTGGCCGATGCTGGAGTGGGTGCTGGACAACCACTACGCCGACCTGTTCAACCGCGAGCCGCACATGGAGCGGTCGGTGCTGGTGTACGAGGCGGCCGAGTCGGCGCTGACGCCGCTGATGGTGGCGATAGAAAAACAGTATCCGCGCGTGAAAGTCTTTAGCCTGCCGAGCGTCGGCGACGCCAACACGCGCCGTCATATCGAGCTCGGCGTGAAGGGCGAGCCGGTGCAAACGGCCACTGCGTTTATCCAATTGTGCGACGAGCTGCGCAAGCTCAATGTAGAGTTCAGCAACATTTAGTGCGCGCTGTTATCACCGAGCTAAAACGGCGCTCCGCCTTCGGGTAGAGCGCCGTTGTTTTTTTGCGAAAAACAAACGGCGCGCGCAATTTATTCTGCGTCCGTTCCGGTCAGCGGCGCTGTGTTGTGGTGCAATGGAAGCGTGTAAGCGCAGTCTGTAAGTTCTACTGAATCATCGACCGGTTTGAATCATATGTTAAGCAATCGTCGTTTCCGCCGGCCCCGTCTGGTTGTACGCGCAGTACGCAAATTGCGTGCAGGCGCGGCAGCATTTGGTTATCGCCGCAAGCGCCACTTGAAAGTGGTGCCGCCTCCTACTCCCGAACAAACCGAAGCCCACCTGGCGCAAGCGCAAATGGATCCGCCGCTGCCGCCGGACGAGGGCGCGCCGAAGAAGAGCAAGCGCTCGCGCAATGCCTTCCTGCTTTTGCTGCTGGTGGGTGTGTCGTTTGCCGTCTACTGGGGCTATCGCGAAACCCTGACTTCGTCCTTGCAGGCGCGCGTGTTCAGCGATATGGCCAGCAAGCTGACCTACAAGGTGGAGCAGGGGCCGAGCAAATCGATCCGCTTCCCGCATGACAGCCCGTACGACGAGCGGCTCGGCTACGCCGGCTTGCCGGACTACCTGGGCAAGCTGCGCACGCGCGACTATCAAGTGGCGGCGCAGGCGCGCATCTCGCCCAAGATGGCCGAGCTGGCCGACATGGGCGTGTTCCCGACCTACCGCGAAAAGACCAAGACCGGCCTGACGATTGTCGACTGCCGCGCGCAGGAGTTGTTTGCGGCCAGCTATCCGGAACGCATCTACAATAAATTCGACCAGGCGCCGCCGGTGCTGGTGAGCAGCCTGCTGTTCATTGAGAACCGCGAACTGCTCGACAACACCTACCCGAAACGCAATCCGGCGGTGGAGTGGGACCGCCTCGGCAAGGCCGTGCTCGAGAAGAGCGTGAGCGCCGTGGCGGGCGGCCATCGCGCGGCCGGCGGCAGCACGCTGGCGACGCAGATCGAGAAGTACCGCCACTCGCCGGAAGGCCGCACCGGTTCGATGAAGGACAAGCTGCAGCAAATGGTGTCGGCCAGCCTGCGTTCCTACCAGGACGGCCCGGACACCCTCAAGGCGCGCCGCCGCATCGTGCTCGAGTATCTGAACACCGTGCCGCTGTCGGCCAAGCCCGGCTACGGCGAAGTGAACGGCATCGGCGACGGCATGTGGGTGTGGTACGGCCGCTCGTTCGACGAAGTGAACACGCGCCTGAACGGCAAGCTCGATCATCCTGACGCCGAGACCGCCCTGATCTTCAAGGAAGCGCTGAGCCTGATGATTGCGCAGCGCCGCCCGAGCTACTATCTGGGCGACGGCGCGGCCGACCTGGAAGTGCTGGCCAACAGCCACCTGCGCATCCTGGCCAGCGACGGCGCCATCACGCCGGCCATGCGCGACGTGGCCTTGCAGCAGAAGCTGCATCCGGCCACCGGCAACGGCTTGCAGTCGGCGCCGCCGCAGACCTTCGTCAGCCGCAAGGCCTCGAACGCGATCCGCAACCACCTGGCCAACCTGCTGGGCGACAACCGCATGTACAACCTCGACCGCCTCGACCTGAGCGTGGTCAGCACGCTGGACGCGCAAGCCCAGACCGCCGTCACGCAAGTGCTGCGCGATCTGCGCGATCCAGAAAAGGCCAAGGCCGCAGGCCTGACCGGCAAGGGCATGCTGGGCAACGGCGATCCGGCCAATGTGGTGTACAGCTTCACCTTGCTGGAGAAGGGCGAGCAGAACAACCTGCTGCGCCTGCAGACCGACAACTTCGACCAGCCGCTGGACATCAACGAAGGCGCCAAGCTGGACCTCGGCTCGACCGCCAAGCTACGTACGCTGATAACCTACCTTGATATCGTCGACCAGTTGCACAAGCGCCTCGGCGGCATGGACGCGGCGGCGCTGGCGCAGGTCAAGGTCGATCCGCAGGACAAGCTGACGCAATGGGCGGTCGAGTACTTCAAGGCCTTGCCGGTCGATCCTGAAAAGCGTGCGCTGACGCCGATGCTGAACGCGGCGATGGAGCGCAAGTATTCGGGCAACCCGGGCGAGGGCTTCTTCACCGGTGGCGGCCTGCACCACTTCGGCAATTTCTCGAAGGAAGACAACTTCAAGATCCTGACCGTGACCGAAGCGCTGCGCCATTCCACCAACCTGGTGTTCGTGCGCTTGATGCGCGACGTCGCCAAGTACTACATGTTCCAGTCGCCGGGCTCGTCGGCCTCGCTGCTGTCGGATGCGGACGATCCGCGCCGCGCCGGCTACCTGGCGCGCTTCGCAGACAAGGAAGGCAAGGAATTCCTGGTGCGCTTCTACGCCAAGTACAAGGGCAAGCCGGCGTCCGAGCTGGACAAGATCCTGCTGGCGAATATCCGCAGCACGCCGGTGCGGCTGGCGGTGATCCACCGCACCGTGTATCCGGCGGCCACGCAGGACCAGTTTGCGGCCTTCCTGAAGGACAACCTGCCGTCGCAGAACGAAGTGCCGGACGAGCGCGTGGCCAAGCTGTACGAGCAGTATGCGATCGATAAATGGTCGCTGGCCGATCGCGGCTACCTGGCCAGCGTACACCCGCTGGAACTGTGGATGGCGGCCTACCTGCGTTCGCATCCGGGCGCGACGCTGACGGAAATGACAGCGGCCAGCGAGAAGGAGCGGCAGGAGGTCTACCAGTGGCTGTTCAAGACCCACCGCAAACACGCGCAGGACAAGCGCATTGCCGGGCTGATCGAGATGGAAGGCTTCATGGAAATCCACAAGCAGTGGAAGAAGATGGGCTATCCGTTTGAATCGCTGGTGCCGTCGTATGCGACCACGCTGGGGGCGTCGGCCGACCGTCCGGCCTCGCTGGCGGAGATGATGGGGATAGTCGTCAACGGCGGCGTGCGCAAGAGCACGCAGCGCGTGAGCTCGCTGCACTTTGCCAAGGGCACGCCGTATGAAACGCTGGTGACCAAGGCGCCGCCGACCAGCAACGAACAAGTGCTGTCGCCGGAAGTGGCGCGGGTGGTGGCGGATGCGATACGCGGCGTGGTGTCGGATGGTACGGCCAAGCGCGTGAAGTCGGCGTTTGTGTCGGCCGATGGATCGATCATTCCGGTGGGCGGCAAGACCGGTACCGGTGACCAGCGCTTCGACGTGTATGCGGGCGGCGGGCGCCTGATCGAGTCGCGTTATGTGAACCGTTCGGCGACGTTTGTGTTCAACATCGGCGAGCGCTTCTTTGGATCGATGACCGCGTATGTGCATGGGCCGGAATCGAAGAACTACGACTTCACCAGTGCCTTGCCGGTGCAGTTGTTGGTGGTATTGGCGCCTAGCCTGATGCCGTTGATCGAACCGAACGCGCCGGTGAAAGCCGCTGCGCCGGCGCCGGTGATCGTGAAGGCCGGTGGTGTGGCGCCTGAAACGGCACAGCCGCTGAAGCCTGCTCTACCGGCGTGCGGAGGTTGATGGCGGGGGACGTGTGGTAAGGTATCGACCCATGAAACCACTGCGCCATCACATGTCCAAGATACTCAAATTCACGCAGTTTTCCCTGCGCGATCTGGTCGTCGCCGCCGCCCCCACCTTGTTGCTGATCGTCGGCGTCTGCCTGCTGGCCTACTGGCTGGTGGACCCGGCGCCGCCGCGCACGGTGCGGCTCGGCACCGGCCAGGAAAACTCCGCCTACGAAGACTTCGGCAAGAAATACGCCGCCGCCCTCGCCAAGCACGGCGTCAAGGTGACGCTGGTGCCCTCGGCCGGTTCCAGCGAAAACCTCAAGCACCTGCGCGAAGGCACGGTCGATCTCGCCTTCGTGCAAAGCGGCACCACCAACGAGGAAGCGGCCGAGCGCGAAGGCCTGTCCTCGCTGGGCAGCCTGTTCGTTGAACCGCTGTGGCTGTTCCTGCGCGAAGAGAAGGGCAAGCCGCCCATCACCAAGCTGACGCAACTGCGCGGCAAGAAGATTAACTTCGGCGCCAAGGGCGCTGGCTCGGCGCGCCTGTTCCGCCAGATCCTGGAGCTGAACGGGGTGGAGAAGGATGAAGTCGAGCGCTACTCGCTGGCCAACACGCCGGCCACGGTGGAGCTGCTGGAAGGCCGCATCGACGGCCTGGTGTTCACCTCGGCGCCGGAAGCGCCGCTGATCCAGATGCTTTTGCAGACCCCGGGTATCCGACTGTTCGACTTCAACCAGGCCGAAGCCTACGCGCGCAAGCTGCCGTTCCTGACCCATGTGCAGCTGCCGCAGGGGATCGTCGACCTCGGCCGCAATATTCCTGCCGAGGACTACAACCTGATCGCGCCGACCGCCACGCTGGTGGGGCGTGAAGACGTGCATCCGGCGCTGGTGGACTTGTTCGTGCAGGCGGCGGCGTCGATTCACAGCGGCGCGGGCTGGTTCCAGCAGCAGGGCCAGTTCCCGTCGGCCAAGTACACCGAGATCCCGGTCGACCCGGAAGCAGCCAAGTTCTTCAAGAGCGGCCCGCCGTTCCTGCAGCGCTACATGACCTTCTGGCTGGCCAATTTCTTTGACCGCATGTGGGTGCTGGTGGTGGCGCTGGGCGCCTTGATCCTGCCGCTGTCGAAGGTGATTCCGCCGCTGTACGTGTGGCGCATCCGTTCGCGCGTGTACCGCTGGTATGGCCAGCTGCGGGCGGTGGAGCAAAAGGTGGAGGACGCGCCGGAAGCGACGCGCATGCAGGTGTACCAGGAACAGCTCAAGCGGCTCAACGAGATCGAAGAGCTGGTCAACCAGGTGTCGATCCCGCTGTCGTTTGCCGACGGCCTGTACGGCTTGCGCAGCCACATCCAGTTCGTGCGCAAGCGGATCCAGTTCCTGATGGACGAGGCCGCGCCCGCCGCATCAGAAAACGTGCCGGTCTAGCAGTTCAGGCGCCGATCCACGGCAGGCCGGCGTGGCACCAGCCGTTGATGTTCTTGCGGTGGCCGCGCTCGTCCTTGTCGCCCTCGAAGCCTTCAAGGATGTCGAAGCAATGCTGGTAGCCATGCTCGCTCGCCAAGGTGGCTGCACCACGCGAGCGCACGCCGGAGCGGCACAGGAACAAAATCACTTGGTCCTTTCTTGCTACCGAGTTCAATTGCTCGATAAATTCGTGGTTGGCGATGCCGCCCGGATACACATTCCACTGCACCGCACCATGTTGGGCTTCCGGTATCGCCACCCGGCCCACCCAATCGCGTTCGGCATTGGTGCGCACGTCGACCAGCTTGACGGCGTTTTCAAGGCTCAGCAATTCATAGGCTTCGGCCGGCGTCACCGCGCCCTCATAGGCCCAGTCCTTGCGGCGTCCACGCGCCACGGCCAGAATCTCATCAATTTTGCTCATAGGGTGTTCCGGTTATAAGTTTGAGTTTATTATATGGCGTCCGCGCAAGTCCGCGACGCCGATGCACCAAAACCATGCGATTTTCAGAAAATATCCCGCAATGCACTCATAAGGTGCAAAATATGGGAGACGCACCAATAAGGTGCGAGATTGATCTGCTGTAACTGCACTTTGGGCTGGCACGGATACTGCTTATTTAGGCCTCACGAGTTCCACATATTCCCTTTAGGAGATACGCATGGCAATTACAGCCGCAGAAGTTCTGAAAATGGTCCAGGAAAACGAAGTTAAATTCGTTGATTTCCGTTTCGCTGATACCCGTGGTAAAGAACAGCACGTCACCGTGCCAGTGTCGGCTTTCGACATCGACAAGTTCGAATCGGGTCACGCTTTCGACGGTTCCTCGATCGCCGGCTGGAAAGGTATTGAAGCATCGGACATGATTCTGCTGCCGGATCCAAACACCGCGCGCATCGACCCGTTCATGGAAGAGACCACCCTGTTCATGCAGTGCGATGTGATCGAACCAGCCGACGGCAAAGGTTACGACCGCGACCCACGCTCCATCGCCAAGCGCGCTGAAGCCTACCTGAAATCGACCGGCATCGGCGACACCGCCTACTTCGGTCCAGAACCAGAATTCTTCATCTTCGACAGCGTGCGCTGGAAGATCGACATGTCCGGCTGCTTCGTCAAAGTGGACTCCGACGAAGCGTCGTGGTCGACCGACAAGGAAATCGAAGGCGGCAACAGCGGCCACCGTCCTACCGTCAAGGGCGGCTACTTCCCAGTGCCACCAGTGGACAGCTTCCAGGACATGCGTTCGGAAATGTGCCTGATCCTGGAATCGCTGGGCATCCCGGTTGAAGTGCACCACCACGAAGTGGCTGGCGCCGGCCAGAACGAAATCGGCACCAAGTTCTCGACCCTGGTTGAGCGCGCCGACTGGACCCAGAACCTGAAATACGTGGTCTGGAACGTGGCCCACAGCTACGGCAAAACCGCGACCTTCATGCCGAAACCTATCGTTGGCGACAACGGTTCGGGCATGCACGTGCACCAGTCGATCTGGAAAGACGGCAAAAACCTGTTCGCCGGCGACGGCTATGCAGGCCTGTCGGATGACGCGCTGTACTACATCGGCGGCATCATCAAGCACGCTAAAGCACTGAACGCGATCACCAACCCAGGCACCAACTCGTACAAGCGCCTGGTGCCAGGCTACGAAGCGCCTGTGAAACTGGCGTACTCGGCGAAAAACCGTTCGGCTTCGATCCGTATTCCACACGTGGCCAATCCAAAAGGCCGCCGTATCGAAACCCGCTTCCCGGATCCACTGGCCAACGTCTACCTGTGCTTCTCGGCGCTGCTGATGGCCGGTCTGGACGGTATCCAGAACAAGATCCACCCAGGCGAAGCAGCATCGAAAGATCTGTACCACCTGCCGCCGGAAGAAGATGCACTGATCCCAACCGTCTGCGCATCGCTGGAAGAAGCACTGGACAACCTGAACAAAGACCGCGAGTTCCTGACCCGTGGCGGCGTGTTCAGCGATTCGATGATCGATGCTTACATCGAACTGAAAATGCAAGACGTACAACGTATGCGCATGACCACTCACCCAGCTGAGTTCGACATGTACTACTCGCTGTAATCACCACGGCAACACTGGTGATGTAGCAAAGAAACGCGGGGCAGGCAGTGCTTTCCCCGCGTTTTTTATTGGATGTTGTATATTCGGGATGGATACTTCCACCCACGGATTACGAATGACGACGAGCTTCAAATTGAGTGTGTTGCTGGCGCTGATGGTATCGGGCGCCGCGCAAGGGCAGATTTACAAGTGCCAGCCGCCCGGCGGCAGCGTGGAATTCACCGATATCAATCGCGGCAGCTACTGCAAGCTGATGGACCTGCCCGGTGTGACGGTGCCGGCGCCGGTGCGCCGGGCCGCGCCAGCGCCGCGCAATGCGCAGCCGGTGGCGGCGCCGGGCGAGTTCCCGCGCGTGGACAGCGCCGAGCAGCGCGCGCGCGACGCCGACCGGCGCGGCATCCTCGAGGACGAGCTCAAGACCGAAATGCAGAAACTGGCCGAGTTGCGCCGCGAGTTCAATAACGGCGAGCCGGAACGGCGCGGCGATGAACGCAACTATGCCAAGTACCAGGAACGGACGGCCGCGCTGCGCGACAGCATCAGCCGCTCGGAAAAAAATGTCGATGCCTTGAAACGTGAGATCGCGAATATCCGATGACGAGTTTGCCATGAGTATAGTGAGTAATATCGCCGCCCGCGCGGCCGCCGTGATCAGCCGCCCGCCGTCGCTGGCCGGGTTGGAATTGCTGGCCTCCGCCGTGGTGGTGCTGGACTGCGACGACCGCATCTTTTACGCCAACGCCGCCGCCGAAAACCTGCTGGAGAGCTCGCTTAAAGCGCTGTCACGCCAAACGCTGAATGCGCTGTTCCTCAATACCGACGAGCTGGACAATATCTGCGCACAAGCGCGCGAGCACAAATTCTCCGACCTGCGCCAGGACCTGATGCTGGAACGCGCGGGCCGCGATCCGCTGCATGTGCACAGCATCGTCTCGGCGCTGGAGGATCCGGCCTGCGGCGTGCTGATCGAGCTGCGCGAAAACCAGCAACACCTCAAGCTGGACCGCGAGGAACGCATTCTCGATCAGAGCCAGGTCAACAAGGAGCTGATCCGCAACCTCGCGCACGAGATCAAGAACCCGCTGGGCGGCATCCGTGGTGCGGCGCAGCTGCTGGAAATGGAGCTGCCGGCGCTGCATGCGGTGCAGCTGCGCGAGTACACGCAGGTCATCATCAAGGAAGCGGACCGGCTGCAAACGCTGGTGGACCGCCTGCTGGCGCCGCACCGCCGGCCGCACATCGTCGGCGACGTCAACATCCACGAAGTGCTGGAGCGCGTGCGCAGCCTGATGCTGGCCGAGTTCCCGTCCGGCCTGACCATCCTGCGCGACTACGACGCTTCGATCCCCGAGTTCCGCGGCGATAAGGAGCAGCTGATCCAGACCGTGCTCAACATCGCGCATAACGCTGCGCAAGCACTGTCGGCGCAGATCGAAGCGGGCGCGGCGCAGATTGTTTTGAAGACGCGCGTAGCGCGCCAGGTCACTCTGGCCAAGGTCCGCTACGGGCTGGCATTAGACTTGCATATCATTGACAATGGACCGGGTATCGCACCGCAGATCCGCGACCGCATCTTCTACCCATTGGTGTCAGGCAGGGAGGGCGGCAGCGGCCTTGGATTGACCTTGGCGCAGACCTTCGTGCAACAGCACATGGGCGTGATCGAGTGCGAGAGCCGGCCTGGATTTACGGATTTCCGTATCCTGTTGCCGTTGCCTTAGGAATGCACACAAACACATGAAGCCAATCTGGATAGTAGACGACGACGAATCGATCCGCTGGGTACTGGAAAAAGCACTGGCCAGGGAAAACCTGGCGACGAAAAGTTTTGCCAATGCGCGCGACGCGATCGCCGCACTGGAATACGAGACGCCGCAAGTGCTGGTGTCCGACATCCGCATGCCGGGCGACTCCGGCCTCGACTTGCTGCAGCTGGTGAAGTCGCGCCTGCCTGGCCTGCCGGTCATCATCATCACCGCCTTCTCCGACCTCGATTCCGCCGTGGCGGCGTTCCAGGGCGGCGCCTTTGAATATCTGGCCAAGCCGTTCGATATCGACAAGGCCGTTGAGCTGATCCGCCGCGCGCTGGATGAGAGCCTGCGCGAGACCAGCGTTGAATCGGGGCCGACCGAAACGCCGGAAATCCTCGGACAGGCGCCGGCCATGCAGGAGGTGTTCCGCGCCATCGGCCGCTTGTCGCAATCGAACGTGACGGTGCTGATCACCGGCGAATCCGGCTCCGGTAAAGAGCTGGTGGCGCGCGCGCTGCACAAGCACTCGCCGCGTGCGGCGCAGCCGTTCATCGCGCTGAACACGGCGGCGATCCCGAAAGATCTGCTCGAGTCCGAACTGTTCGGCCACGAGCGCGGCGCCTTCACCGGCGCGCAGACCACGCGGCGCGGCCGCTTCGAGCAGGCCGAGGGCGGCACGCTGTTCCTCGACGAGATCGGCGACATGCCGTTCGATCTGCAGACCCGCTTGCTGCGCGTGCTGTCGGACGGCCACTTCTATCGCGTCGGCGGCCATCAGCCATTGAAGGCCAATGTGCGCGTGATTACGGCCACGCACCAAAATCTGGAGCAGCGCGTGCGTGACGGCCTGTTCCGCGAAGACTTGTTCCATCGCCTGAACGTGATTCGCCTGCGCCTGCCCAGTTTGAGGGAGCGCCGTGAGGATATCCCTATTTTGGTGCGTCACTTCCTGGTGCAGAGCGCGAAACAATTGGGTGTCGAAGCCAAGCGCATGAGCGACGCCGCGCTGCAGTTCCTGTGCAGCCTCGAACTGCCGGGCAATGTGCGCCAGCTGGAAAACCTGTGCAACTGGATCACGGTGATGGCGCCGGGCCAGACGGTCGAGATCAAGGACCTGCCGCTGGAACTGTCGCAGGAGCAGGGCAGTGGCGGCGCTTCGGCGGCGCCAGCGTCGTCGGGAGCGGCGGCGCCAGCCGAGAGCTACAGCGCGCAGCAGCATCACGGCACCGTCACTTCGGTGGCGGCGCTGGAGGGCGGCATGAACGGCGCCGGTTCGCCGGATGCGTGGCTGGCCTTGCTGGAATCGCAGGCCGCGAGCATGCTCAGCGGCGGTCAGCAGGAAGTGATGGCGGTGCTGGGCCGGCAGTTTGAATCGGCCCTGATCCGCACCGCGCTCAAGCACACGCACGGCCGCAAGAACGACGCGGCGGTACGCCTCGGCATCGGCCGCAACACCATCACCCGCAAGATCGCCGAGCTCGGCATCGACGGCGCCAAGGACGATTGATCACTGCGTCGTTCCCGCTTGCGCGGGGGCGGCGTTACATCAGCGCCACCGCGTCGGCGCCGGCGGCGATACGCAATGGCGCATCGTCGCTGGTGGCAGCCTGCCACACCGCCCGCGCCACATCCAGCGCAGTCGTCACTTCCTCTGTCGATTGCGCCCATTCTGCAAACACGCTTTCCGTCAGCGCCGCATACGCCTCCGGCATCTGAATCCGCTGCTTCGCATTCGCGCCAAAGCTGGTGGCAGGCGCGCGACCTGCGAGCACCACGTGGGCACGGACGTTGAAGTGCTTCAGTTCCAGCACCAGTGATTCGGTGAAGGCGTTCACTGCGGCCTTGCTGCCGGTGTACACCGCCAGCAGCGGCAGTGGCTTCAGGGTTACGCTGGAAGTCACGTTGATCACCACGCCCGTGCGCCGCTCGCGGAACTGCGGCAGCACCGCTTGCGTCATGGCGATGGTGCCCAGCGTATTCGTCTCGAACACTTCGCGCGCGGTTGCCATGCTGGCGCCTTCCAGTGCACCCAGCATACCAATGCCGGCGTTATTGACCAGCACATCGACCGGACCCGCCGCCTCGATCAGTTGACGGATACTGTCTTCGTCCGTCACGTCCAATGGCAGCACGCGCAAACGCGGCAAGCGTGGCAGCAAATCTTCGCGCGGATTGCGCATGGTGGCGATGACGTTCCAGTCGCGCTCCAGAAAATAACGCGCAGTTTCCAGGCCAAAGCCAGATGAGCAACCAGTGATAAGAATCGTTTTCATGAGAACTCCTGTGAGGTGAAAGTGTTGCCACTGTAGTTTGCCAGCGCAAGACTGGCTATAATCAGAAGTCCAGCTTTCATTAGCAAGAGTCCAGATATGATTGATCCGCTCGCCGAAGTCGTGACTTTGCTGCAGCCGCGTGCGCGCTTCTCCAAAGTCGTTGCCGGCGCGGGTGTCTGGCGCGTGCGGCGTTCGCATGCGGGCCAGCCGTTTTACTGCGTGGTGCTGGAAGGCGAGTGCTGCCTGACGGTAAATGGCCAGCCGCCATTACCGCTGCAGCAAGGCGACTTTGTGCTGATTCCCGAGTCGCACGATTTTGCGATGACCAGCGTGCAGCCGCCGCCACCGCGTGCCATCGATGCCGCGCCAGTGCAGCAGCCCAATGGTGAATTTCGGCTTGGCGATATGGAAGGACCAGCGCAGGCCATGCTGCTGGTCGGCCACTGCGCATTCGACGCGCCCGACGCCGCGCTGCTGGTATCGCTGCTGCCGGAATGCATCCACATCCGTGGCGAGCAGCGCCTCTCCACCATTGTGCAACTGGTGAGCGGGGAGTCGCGCGCGCAAAGACCTGGACGCGAGGTGGTGCTGGCCCACCTGCTGGAGGTGCTGTTAATTGAAGCACTGCGCTCCAGTGCAGGCACTGCCGCTTCACCCGGCCTGCTGCGCGGACTGGCCGACGAGCGCCTGGCGCAGGCGCTGCGCCGCATGCATGAAGAGATCACCGCACCCTGGACCGTGGCGCAACTGGCGAAACAGGCAGCGCTGTCACGCTCGGCTTTCTTCGAACGTTTCCAGCGCGCGGTCGGGGTGGCGCCGATGGAGTACCTGCTGCGCTGGCGCATGGCGCAGGCCAAGCACCTGCTGCGCCAGCAAAGCGGCGTGGCGGCAGTGGCGGAGCAGGTCGGTTATGGTTCTGCCAGCGCATTCAGTGTGGCGTTCACCCGGCATGTCGGCGTGCCGCCTGCGCGCTATGCCGCTACGCAGCTGAGCGGGCTGCCCGCTTGAGCGCTTGCGGCGGCATGCCGTAGGCGCGGATGAAAGCGCGGCGCATGCGTTCCGGATCGTCAAATCCCACCTCGCGGGCCACCACGTCGATGGCGTGGTTGCCTTCTTCCAGCATCATGCGCGCGGCTTCCACGCGCAGCGTTTCCACCGCCTTGGCCGGCGATTGCCCGGTCTCCAATCTGAACGTGCGCGTGAACTGGCGCCGGCTTAAATGCGCCGCATCCGCCAGCTCGTCCACCGACAGGGCCTTGCGCAGATTGCGCTTGGCGTAGGTCAGCGCGGTCTGGATGCGGTCCGATTTCGGTTCCAGTTCCAGCAGCGCTGAGAACTGCGACTGGCCGCCGGTGCGGCGGTGATACACCACCATCTTGCGCGCCACCGCGCGCGCCAGCTCCACGCCGTGATCCGCTTCCACCAGGGCCAGCGCCAGATCGATACAGGCCGTCATGCCGGCCGAGCTCCACACGCGATCATCCTCGATGAAGATGCGGTCTTCCTCCACGCGGGTGCGCGGATGCTGGCGCTGCAGCTCGCGCGCCAGCGCCCAGTGCGTGGTCACGCGGCGGCCGTCAAGCAAGCCGGCTTCGGCCAGCTGGAAGGCGCCGGTGCAGATGCTGGCGGTGCGCCGGGACGCCTGGCTGGCCTCGCGCAGGAAGGCCACGAATGCCGGCGTCGACGGCAGCACTTCCATTGCACCGGCCACCATGATGGTGTCGAAATCCGGCGCGTCAAAGCGCTGCGTCACCACCGGCACGCCGGAGGAACTGGGTACCGCGCCGCCGTGCTCCGACAGCATGTGCATCTCGTAGTAGGGGCCGCCCGGCATGCCGTTGGCCACCTCGAACACGGTCACAGCCGCGAGGTCGACGATCTGGAAGCCGGGAAATAGCATCAAGCCTATGGTTTTTTTCATATTGGCCTAAAAAGAGGTATCTACGTCACATGGGCCTTAGTTTGCGCCGCTACACTGGCCTTGTCAACTCAACGAAAAGGAACAGCAACATGACTACCGCATTGATTACCGGCGCATCCTCGGGCATAGGCGCCATCTACGCTGATCGCTTGGCCCGCCGTGGCTACGACCTGGTCTTGACCGGCCGCGACGGCGCCAGGCTGTCCGCGCTGGCGGCCCAATTGGAGGCGTCGACCGGCCGCAAGGTCGATACCATCACCGCTGACCTGGCCGTGACGGCCGACCTGCGCCGCGTTGAGCAGCGCCTCGCCAGCGATGCCAGCATCGGCATGTTGGTCAACAACGCCGGCCTCGGCGCAGTCAAGTCGCTGGTCGATTCGACGCCGGAAGAACTGGACGCACTGGTCAACGTCAACGTCACCGCGCTGACCCGCCTGACCCGCGCCGTGGCGCCGGGACTGGTCGCGCGCGGCGCTGGCGCCATCATCAACATCTCCTCGATCGTGGCGCTGAAGCCCGAGCTGCTGAACGGCGTGTACGGCGGTAGCAAGGCCTACGTGCTGGCACTGACGCAATCGCTGCACCACGAGCTGGCCGACAAGGGCGTGCAGGTGCAAGCCGTGCTGCCGGGCGCGACCGCGACCCAGTTCTGGGATCGCGCCGGCCTTGCCGTCAGCAACCTGCCTGCCGACTGGGTGATGACGGCGGAGGACCTGGTGGACGCCGCGCTGGCCGGGTTCGACCAGCGCGAACTGGTGACGGTGCCGCCGCTGCCGGAGCTCGACGACTTCAACCGCATGGAAGAAGCGCGCCACGCGATGGCGGGCAAGCTGTCGAGTACCAAGCCGGCGGCACGCTATTTAACCGCAGCGTAATCTAGTCCGGCATTGGTTTGAGGTAAGCTCTTGGCTGACGAAGCCAAGGGCTTATTTTATTTATGGAAGACGTATGCTGATTAATTGCGTGGCCTATCAGGATGGTAAAAAACTGGCCGACATTCCGGTTGAAGACATTAGCGAGTATGTCGACAAGCCGGAGACTTTTGTATGGGTGGCGCTGCGCGACGCCGAGCCGGAGGAACTGAGCCAGATGCAGGAAGAATTCGGCCTGCACGAACTGGCGGTGGAAGACGCCAGCCGCGGCCACCAGCGCCCCAAGATCGAGGAGTACGGCGATTCGCTGTTCGTGGTGGTGAAGACCATCGAGTGCCGTGGCGGCGAGGTGGCGGTGGGCGAGGTCGATATTTTCGTCGGCCAGGATTATGTGCTGTCGTCGCGCCACGGCGATGCGCAGCAAGGCTTCCTCGGCGTGCGTGCGCGCGCCGAGCGCGAGCCGCACATGCTGCGCCTCGGTCCGGCCTTCGTGCTGTATGCGCTGATGGATGCGGTGGTGGACCGCTACTTCCCGGTGCTCGATATGCTGGAGACGGAGCTGGAAAAAATCGAAGAACTGATCTTCACCCAGGGCCAGCAGCGCGACAATATCCAGCGCCTGTATGAGTTGAAGGGCAAGGTGACCATCGTGCGCCACGTGGTGGCGCCGCTGATGGAAGCGGTGGGGCGGCTGCACGGCGGCCGCGTGCCGTCGATGTGCCAGGAGACGCAGGAATACTTCCGCGACGTGCACGACCATTTGCACCGCATCAGCGCTTCGCTGGACGGCATCCGCGACACCATCGCGACGGCGATCCAGGTCAACCTGTCGATGGTGGCGATCGAGGAAAGCGAAGTGAATAAACGGCTGGCGGCATGGGCGGCGATCTTTGCGATCGTGACCGCGTTTGCCGGCCTGTGGGGCATGAATTTCAAATACATGCCGGAGCTGGACTGGAAGTTCGGCTATCCGATGGCGATCGCGGTGATGGTGGGCGTGTGCCTGTACCTGCACCGGCGCTTCAAGAAAGCCGGTTGGTTATAGACGAAAAAAAATCCCGGCCGAAGCCGGGATTTTTTATGCCTGCAACTTCAGATTAGAAGTTGTAGGTAGCGCGCACGTAGGCGGTGCGGCCGGTTGGATCCGTGTAGCGTGGATCGTAGCCTGCCTGGAACACGGCGCTCTGGTACGACAGTGGTGGTTCTTTGTCGAACAGGTTACGCACGCCGGCGGTCAGGCTCAGGCTCTTGATTGGCTGATACGCAACGTAGGTATCCCAGGTGGTGTACGACGCCACGCGGTGGCCTGGATGGTCTTCCTGCTCCTGATCCTGGTAGCCCGACTTGTAGTGACCGGTCAGACCAGCCGCGTACTTGCCCATGCTCCAGCCCAGGTTCAGGGTGTTCTGCCAGCGGAAGATCACCTGGTTACCCGAGAATGCGCCGACGTTCTGGTGCATTTCGTCGCCGATGAAGTTCTGGTACTCGTACTTGTGCACCCAGGTCGCGTTGTCGGCGAAGGTGAAGGTGCCGTAGGCCGAGGTACGCAGCTTGTAGCTGGCCGACAGGTCGACGCCGTTGGTGTTCAGGTCGCCCAGATTCTGGTTACGGGTGTCGATGTAGCCGCAGGTGACCGGGTTAGGGCACTGCGAGCCATCGGTCGCCAGATCGCCCGACGGATTGCGGTGGTAGTAAGCCGCGAAGGTCGTCGGATCGGTCAGGATGTCGAAGTCCTGCAGGGTTGCGATCTGCTGGGTCAGGCGGATCGACCACCAGTCGGCGGTGACCGACAGGTTGTTGATCGGTTCCCACACGATACCCAGGCTGCCGTTCTTCGAACGCTCTGGTTGCAGGTGAGTGTTACCGCCGTTCAGCACCTGGAACTGCTGTTTGCAGTTGGCCGCAGCCGACTTGCCTGGGATCGGTACGCCGCCTGGGCAGTTGACCGGGTCGTTCAGGGTGTTGCCGGAGTTGGTGTACGCTTCCGACATGTTCAGCTCATACAGCGAAGGCGCGCGGAAGCCCTTCGAGTACGAACCGCGCAGCAGCAGCGAGTTCACTGGACGGTAGGTGAAGCCGAACTTCGGATTCGTGGTGTGGCCGAAGTCGCTGTATTTGTCGTAACGCACGGCGGCGGTCACGTCCAGGTTCTTCAGCAGCGGCAGGTTCAGTTCCGAGAAGAACGCCGACACGTTGCGGGTGCCTTCGTTCAGGGTGTTCGGATCGATACCGGTCGAGGCGATCACCTTGGCAGCGTAGGCGGTGTTGGCCGCGCTGTGGAATTCCTGGTGTTCGTACTGGGCGCCGATGGCCAGTGCAGCCTGGTGGCCGGTGTTCAGCCAGTCGCCGATTTCGCGGCTCATCTTGAAGTCTGCGCCCTTGGTGCGGCCGTAGGCGTTCATGATGTTGCCGTCCAGCGCGGCGGCGTTCAGCAGCGCGGTGCCGGCTGCGTCCTGGGCGCCGAACACGTTGATCACGCCGTCCAGCACGCCTTTGGTGATCATGTCGCCATCGGAGTAGCCGTACAGGTTTTCTTTCAGCTTGTTCTGGTTGTAGGTCAGCGCGGTCTGGTAGTCCCAGCCTGCCACGGTGCCTTTCAGTTCCACCACCAGGCGTTCCTGGCGGTTGATGTTTTCGTCAGCACGCGAGCCGTTCGGCAGGTCGCGCCACTTGGCGTGCACGAAGCCTGGCTTGACGCCGGCGGTGTTGGCGCCGCCGATGTCCATGTAGGCCGGGTCCAGCGTCACAGAGGCTGGAACGCTGCCGTTGCCTGGGAAGTAAGGATTGAGCGAGCCGTCAGGACGCAGGCGGTTGATGTACAGGCCGCCGTATGGGACCGGCGCGATGCCGCTCTGGATCTTGCTTTCGGTCGACAGGAACTCAACGCCCAGCTCGTGGTTTTCGTTCAGCTTGAAGGTACCCTTGATCAGGCCGGTGTTGCGCTTGCTCTTAGGGATGTAGTCGACGAAGCTCGAAGTAGTCATCAGGCACGAACCGTCACCGGCCGGTACCAGGTTGGTGCCGGTGGTGCAGCCAGGGCCGGCCGGGTTGGCCGAGGCGGTCTGGTAGTAGTTGGCCGGGCTGGTCGAACCCGACAGGCCGCCGGCGTAGCGGGTGTTGAAATCACGCTGCTGGCCGCCGATGCGCTGTTGCGACTGGTGGTCGAACATGGCGAAGATGTTGAAGCCATCCTTGTCCAGGTCGCCGAAGCCGTAGCCGATGTTGGCGTTCTTCGAGAAGCCGCCGTCGTGCTGCGGGTTGTCTGCGCCAACGGTCACGGTGCCGCCGGTGTAGTCTTTTTTGGTGATGAAGTTGATCACGCCGCCCACTGCGTCCGAACCGTACAGCGAGGACGCGCCGTCACGCAGCACTTCAACGCGCTCGAGCGCGGCGAATGGAATCATGTTCAGGTCGGGCGCCGAGCTGTCCAGCGCATTGTTGGCCAGGCGACGGCCGTTCAGCAGGATCAGGGTCTTGTTGGCGCCGATGCCGCGCAGGTCGGCGAACGAGGCGCCGCCGGTGCCGGAACCGACCACCTGGCTGGTGCCTTGCGACGACTGCGAGACGCTCAGGTTGGCCAGGACTTGCTCAACCGTGGTGATGCCTTCCTTTTTCAGGTCGGCCATCTTCACTACGGTCACAGGAACGGCGGTCTCAGCGTCGATACGCTTGATTGCCGAACCGGTAATTTCGACGCGCTGGATAGGCGCATCCTGGGCGAATGCTGGTTGTGCCAGCATCAGTGCGGCGCTGCCCGCGAACATCACGCGCAGCGAACGCGACAAAACAGTTTCCATCATCATTGATCAACTCCTTGGGGGGTGTTTCTTGGCTCTTTATTATCGAAACTTACACTATGAATATTCTATAAGTGAATTTATTCACGGCGAGGTCATCAGACCACTTCGTGGCGCCCAAGGTCAATTGTGTCTCTGTAACAGCTTTGAAATAAACAACACTTTCTGCGGTTTTTGGCTGAAATTTCGCGTTTTTTACACAAAAATACAAAAATTTTGGCCGTTTGTAGCAAAAACATGCTACGAGTTTCGCGAACATTCAACCATGTTTACGCTGATAAATAACGATACAATGTGATGACTGAGCCACCGGGAGCCGGGTCATGAGCGAACCAAAACAGGCAGTGCCGCTGTTCGATGCAGCCGACGGGCGCACGCTGGCCGAGGTCGCGCTGCGCTCGATCACCGACTCCACGGCGCGCGCGCGCGGCGACGACTTCCTGCGCATCCTGGTGCGCGACCTGGCCAAGGCGTTGGACGTGACCTACGTGATCGCCGGCCGCGTCATCCGGCTGGACGATGGCGACGAGGGCATCCGCACGCTGGCGGTGTGGGGTGGCAAGGATTACCTGCCCAATATGGACTACAGCCTGCGCCACACCCCGTGCCAGGATGTGACCGCGCAGTGCATGTGCTTCCATGCCAGCGGCATCCAGGCCGACTACCCGCAAGACACCCTGCTGGTCGAGATGGCGGCCGAGAGCTACATCGGCATGCCGATGGTCGACACCCAGGGGCAGACGCTGGGCATCCTGTCGGCCATCGACACCAAACCGATGTCCGAGGACAAGCGCCTGCTGGCGCTGTCGCTGCTGTCGATGTTTGCCGCGCGCGGCTCGGCCGAGCTGCAGCACCAGGACCGCGAGCAGCAGCTGGAAGCCAAGGTCCAGCGCCGCACCGAGGCCTTGCTGGCGGCGCAGGCGACCTTGGTGGAGCAGGAGAAAATGGTGGCGCTGGGGGCGCTGGTGGCAGGCGTGGCGCACGAGGTCAACACGCCGATCGGGGTGGCGGTGACGGCCGCCTCGACGATGGTCAGCTACGCCGACGACCTGCTCAAGTGCGTCGCCGGCGAGCGCGTCAGCCGTTCCGAGCTGCAGGCCACGGCGCAGCGCCTGCGCGAGGGTGCCCAGCTGATCGAGCGCAACCTGGCGCGCGCCGCCGATTTGATCGGCAACTTCAAGCAGCTGGCGGTGGACCAGGGCAGCGAGCACGTGTCGGAGGTGGCCTTGCGCGAGCATGCGCTGGGCGTGGTGTCGGCGCACGGGCCGGAGCTGCGCAAGGTCGGCATCACGGTGGAGGTCGAGATCGCGGACGACTTGCGCACCCGGCTCGATGCCGGGCGCTGGTCGCAAGTGTTGTCCAACCTGCTGATGAACACGGCCAAGCACGCCTACCCGAACGGCGGTCCAGGCAGGGTGACGCTGAGCGCGCGCATGGCGCTCGAAGGCGGCGCCTATTGGCTGCTGGTGGAGTTTGCCGATGACGGCATCGGCCTGACGCCGGAAGTGCGCGAACGCCTGTTCGAGCCGTTCTTCACGACCAAGCGCGGGCAGGGTGGTTCGGGTTTGGGCATGCACATCGTCTACACGATTGTGCACCAGATGGGCGGGCAGGTCGCGGTGGCCGGCTGCGAGCCTGGCACCGGCTGCCGCCTCAAGCTGCGGCTGCCGGTAAGGGACAGAGCTTAGGCCACGAAATTAGGCCAGTTCGGCGGCCAGCGACAGGGCCACGGCTTCCGCCACCTTGATGCCGTCCACGCCGGCCGACAGGATGCCGCCCGCGTAGCCGGCGCCTTCGCCGGCCGGGAACAAGCCCTTGGTGTTCAGGCTTTGCAGCGTGTCGTCGTGGCGCTTGATGCGGATCGGCGACGAGGTGCGCGTCTCCAGGCCGGTCAGCACGGCGTCATGCTTGAAGTAGCCCTTGATTTGCTTGTCGAACGCCGGGAAGGCTTCGCGCAGCGCGGTCACGGCATACTCCGGCAGGATCTGCGCCAGGTCGGTCAGGGTGATGCCCGGCTTGTACGACGGCACCACCGCGCCAAACTCGGTCGAGGCCTTGCCGGCCACGAAGTCGCCCATCAGCTGGCCCGGCGCGTTGTAGGTGCCGCCGCCCAGGTGGAAGGCCTTCTCCTCGAGCTCGCGCTGGAAGGCGACGCCGGCCAGTGGGTGGCCCGGATAGTCGACTTCCGGCGAGATGCTGACCACGATGGCGCTGTTGGCGTTGCGCTCGTTGCGCGAGTACTGGCTCATGCCGTTGGTCACCACGCGGCCCGGCTCGGAGGCCGCCGCCACCACCGTGCCGCCCGGGCACATGCAGAAGCTGTACACCGCGCGGCCGTTGGAGGCGTGGTGCACCAGCTTGTAGTCGGCCGCGCCCAGGATCGGGTGGCCGGCGTTGGGGCCGAAGCGGCAGGTGTCGATCAGCGACTGCGGGTGCTCGACCCGGAAGCCGATCGAGAACGGCTTGGCCTCGACATAGACGCCACGGTCGTACAGCATCTGGAAGGTGTCGCGCGCGCTGTGGCCGATCGCCAGCACCACGTGGTTGGTGACAATCTTCTCGCCGCTTTCGAGCATGATGCCGCGCACCTGGCGGCCGTCGGCGGTCTCCTCGATATCGATGTCGGTGACCTTGCTCTCGAAGCGGTATTCGCCGCCCAGCGCCTCGATGTTTTCGCGCATGGCTTCCACCATCTTGACCAGGCGGAAGGTGCCGATGTGCGGCTTGCTGACGTAGATGATTTCCTCCGGCGCGCCGGCCTTGACGAACTCGGTCAGCACCTTGCGGCCGTAGTGTTTCGGGTCCTTGATCTGGCTGTACAGCTTGCCGTCCGAGAAGGTGCCGGCGCCGCCTTCGCCGAACTGCACGTTCGACTCCGGATTGAGCTTGCGCTGGCGCCAGAAACCAAAGGTGTCGACGGTGCGCTCGCGCACGATCTTGCCGCGCTCGACGATGATCGGGCGCAGGCCCATTTGCGCCAGGATCAGCGCGGCCAGCAGGCCGCACGGGCCGATGCCGATCACCACCGGGCGCTGGAAGCCGGGCTGGGCGGCCAGCGCCGCGCCGTCGGCGACGAATTTATAGCTGGTGTCCGGCGACGGCATGATGTGCAGGTCGTGCTGGTGGCGCTGCAGCAGCGCGGCCTCGTGGTTCACCTCGATGTCGACCGAGTAGATCAGCACGATGGCGGTTTTCTTGCGGGCGTCGTAGCTGCGCTTGTAGATGGTGAAGCCGAGCAGGTCGTCGGCGGCAATGCCCAGGCGCGCGATGATGGCGGCCGGCAGTTCTGCTTCCGTATGGTTCAGCGGAAGCTTGAGTTCGTTCAGTCTCAACATGGTGGATTTCCAGCGGGTGACAGGGCTCCGTAGCTAGCGGAGAGCGGGGCGGCCATCCCCCTCGGGAAGCGGCCGCAGGCGCTATTTTACCCCTAGCGGCCATGCCCGGTCTAATGACGCAGCATGATTATGTTTGACGGTCGCACTTATTTTAAAGGCGCCTGCCGCCGGATTAATTCAGCTTTAAATAATCATTAAATAAAACGAGAACTTAATTTATAAAATGAAAACTGCATAAGCATATGCACCAATTTAGCCGTGGCTGCACTGAAAAAGTGCGTTGCGAGAATACAACGGCGGTGCTTTCTGGAAACTTTCTCCGGTGAGGGGGTTTATGACGCAGCCCGACTGTTAACCATGCTGTTGTAACCAGAATGACACACGCGCAATGCTGCGATGCACAAATATTGCACTTTAATCAATTTCGATCGAGCAATACAAAAACCTGATTTTACAAAAATACACGGCATTTAATTTGTTTTTACATATATTTGCACGAATAAAAGTGTTGTTACACATTGAATTAGCGAACGTGCAACGAAAATTGCTGTCGTGCAGCAAAAAACAAATCGTAAAGTACTTGCATTGTTGACGAGAATGGTTCTCGTTGTGTTCTTGAAACATTGCGCCTTCACGGTTGACAGTTTTGGCAAGGCAATGGTTTCATGCACTGCGCCTGCAAATCACGATTTTGCCAGGTGTTAATAAGCGAGATTCAGCACCCTGATAATCACCCAGAGGCCAAGCGGCCCCGAGGCAATATCAATCACAGGTTTAAAGAATCCTTCAGGCTGGCCTTTTAAACGTGCCCGGTTTTTAAATAAAGCCGGGCGCGTTATCGGGTTGGGTTTCTCCCCATCCAGGGAGTTCAATAATGGGAGTTTTACAATGATTCAAGAGAAGATGATGTCGCGTACCTTGCGCACCGTGTTCGCCGGCTCGATGCTGGTGGGCATGACCGCAATGATGCACAACGCCGTTGCGCAGGAAGCTGCACCGCAAAAAATCGAATCGGTGCAAGTGACCGGTACCCGTATTACCTCGCCGGGCATGCAGTCGACCAGCCCGATCGCTTCGGTAACTGCGGAGGAAATGAAAGCTTCCCAGCCAGTGGCAGTGGAAGAGTTCATCAAGACCCTGCCGGTGGCCGTGGCCTCGATTGGTCCTGGCACCAACAACGGCTCGGCTGGTGGCGCGACCATCGACTTGCGCGGCTTGGGCGCCAACCGCACCCTGGTGATGATCAACGGCCGCCGCATGGTGCCGTTCAGCCTGAACGGCACGGTCGACACCAACGCCATCCCGATCGCTCTGCTGAGCCGCGTTGACCTGCTGACCGGCGGCGCATCGGTGGTGTACGGCGCTGACGCCGTGGCCGGTGTGATCAACTTCAACCTGAAGAAAAACTTCAGCGGCTTTGACGCTACCACCTCCTACGGCATGACCACCGGTCCTCACGACGGCAAGCGCAAGCGCACCGACCTGACCTGGGGCGCCAACCTGGATGACGGCCGCGGCAACGTGGTGCTGAGCATCGGCAAGGCTTCGTCCGATCCAGTGACCCAGGGTTCCCGTTCCTACGGCGTGACCAGCCTGAGCTCGACCACGGGTCTGGGCACTGGTTCCGGTACCACCATTCCATCGGCCTTCTCGGTTCCACGCTCGGGCACCGCGCCAGGCAGCGACAAGCTGTCGGGTTCGTGGCAGATCGACCCGACCACCGGCAAGCTGGTGCAACCGGTCGTTCCATACAACACCAACCCGCTGAACTACTACGCCACCGGCCTGGAACGTACCCAAGCCACCTCGATGGCCAACTTCAAGGTCAACGAGCACGCCGACGTCTACACCGAAGTGTTCTACACCACCACCAATGTGGCGTCGACGCTGGCGGAATCGGGCACCTTCGGTAACGTGTTCGACGTCCCGGTCGGCAACCCGTACATCCCGGAAGCCGCGCGCCAGCAGATTTGCGAACGCCGCAGCATCCCAACCGCCAACTGCGTCGTGGGTAACACCACCCTGGTGCCGATGACGGTCAACCGCCGCTTCGTCGAGATGGGCCCGCGTATCAACGCCTTCGACAACAAAACCCTGCAGTACACCGTCGGTGTCAAGGGCGATGTGGCATTTGACTGGGTGTACGATGCGTACTACACCAAAGGCACGGCCGACCAGGTCCAGCTGAAGCAGAACTGGGGTTCGCTGTCGAAAGTGGGCCAGGCGCTGAACGCCGTGAGCACCACCGCCTGCACCAACACCGCCAACGGTTGCGTACCGCTGAACGTGTTCGGCGGCGCCGGCAGCATCACGCCTGCCCAGCTGGCCTTCATCAACCAGAGCACCATCCAGCGCGTCAACGTGACCCAGACCGTGGCGTCGGGCTCGCTGTCGGGCGACTTCGGCAACAAGTTCGTCAGCCCTTGGGCCGGCCAGCCGGTCAACCTGGCGATGAACGTGGAAGAGCGTAAAGTTTCGGCGCAAACCCGCGCTGACGCACCGTCGCAGATCCAGGGTGAAGTACTGGGTTCGGGCGCGCCGGCCGTGGACAGCCAGGGTGCATTCAAGCTGCGTGAATACTCGGCTGAATCGATCATCCCGCTGATCAAAGACAAGTCGTTCGTGAAAGCGTTGAACGCCGAGCTCGGCTATCGTCGCACCGAGTTCACCAACTCGGGCACCAAAACCAGCTACGGCAGCTGGAAAGTTGGTGGCGACTGGCAGCCGATCAACGCGCTGCGTTTCCGCGCCAATGCCCAGAAAGCAACCCGCGCACCAAACGTCAACGAATTGTACGCACCGCTGGTGACCGGCCTGTCGAACCTGGCAGCTGACCCTTGCCAAGGCACCAACATCAACACGGCTGACGCCAACAAGGCAGGCACCCTGTCCAACCTGTGCCGCCTGACCGGTGTGCCAGTGTCGGAAATCGGCTCGCTGCCGGCACCGTCGTCGAACCAGATCAACAACCAGACCGGCGGCAATCCTAAGCTGGGCCCTGAAGAAGCCAAGACCAAAACCCTGGGCTTCGTATGGGAGCCGCTGCCTAAGCTGGCGATCTCGGTTGACTACTACAAGATCGAAATCGACAAGGCAGTATCGAGCAAGTCGACCACCGACGTGCTGGATGGTTGCTACAAAAACAATCCGTCCTACACCTTCAACGACGATTGCGCTCTGATCGGCCGTCACCCAGCCAACGGTACCTTCAACGGCGCCCTGGCCAAAGGTGTGGCAACGCCGCAGTCGAACCTGGGTACCCAGTCGACCGCCGGCTTCGACGTGAACGTGGCTTACAAGCTGACCGCGAAAACCCTGAACATCGATCCGAAATTCGGTTCGTTCGATCTGAACTTCGCGTACAACCAAGTCAACGATTTCCACTTCAAGGCCACCCCGACCTCGATCAATCGTGACTGCCTGGGTTACTACTCGACCGCTTGCGCCAACATCGGCGGCACCACCGCGCCTGTGTACAAACGCAAGTTCGGCCAGCGCACCACCTGGAACGTTGGTCAGTTCGCCCTGGGCTACAACTGGCGTTATCAGAGCGCTGTTGACGTAGAACCAGGTTCGGGCACCTTCCTGCCGAAGTTCTCGCACATCGAAGCGTACAACTATGTTGACCTGTCGGCTGTGTGGAACTACAGCAAGAACCTGCGTTTCAACCTGAGCGTGAACAATGCTGCTAACAAGAAACCACCTATCGTGGGCGCCGGCGTATCGTCGACCTCGATGGACAGCGGCAACACCTTCCCGCAAGCCTACGATGCTATCGGTCGCTACGCGACCTTCGGCGTCAACGTGAAGTTCTAAGCTTCACACCGGCATAAAAAATCCCGCCGGGCCGCAAGGCCTGGGCGGGATTTTTTTATTAGGGCTGTCTATATCAGAGACCACCCCAGGCCGCACTTAATATGGACACTGCTGCCAGCGCCGCCGTCTCGGTGCGCAGGATACGCGGGCCCATCGCCAGCGGCAGCGCGCCGTGGCGCAGGGCCAGTTCTTCCTCTTGCTCGCTGAGGCCGCCCTCGGGGCCGACCACCAGCGTCACCGCCTGCGGCGCCTGGTGGCGCGCCCAGTCGGCCAGCGACTGTTCCGCGCGCGGGGTCAGGATGATGCGGCGGTGCAGGTCTTGCTGGGTGATCCAGTTCTTATAGTCTTGCGGCGGCGCCAGCTGGGCCAGCCGGTTGCGGCCGCACTGCTCGGACGCCGAGACGATGATGCCGCCCCAGTGCTCGAGCTTTTTTCCGGCGCGCTCGGCCGACAGCCTGACCACGCAGCGCTGCGCCGCCAGCGGCTGGAAGCCCGATACGCCCAGTTCGATTGCCTTTTCGATAATCCAGTCCATCTTGCTGCCCTCGGGCAGGGCTTGCGCCAGCGTCACCGCGAACGGCAGCTCGATCTCGCGCGGCGTGTGCGCCTTGATCTCGGCGCTGGCGCTGCGGCGGCCGATCTCGCCCAGGCTGGCGGTGTATTCGCCGCCTTCGCCGTTGAACAGGGTGATCAGATCGCCCGGCGCCATGCGCAGCACCTGCACATGGTGGGCGACCGTGTCGGGCAGGGCGACGATCTGGCCGATGGCCAGCGGCTGGGGGCAAAAGAAGCGGGGCATAACGTGGTATCCGGATAAGTAGAGCTGCAATTTTAAATGGTGGCTGTCATCGTCTGGTAAAATAATGGGCTCTGCAAGCGCCGCTCTTGCTCACAGTTTCCATACTTCCGTGATATCTACGATGACTTCTACGCTCCCAACCACCCAAATGGCTAACGCGATCCGCGCGCTGGCAATGGACGCCGTCCAGAAGGCCAATTCCGGCCACCCAGGCATGCCAATGGGCATGGCGGAAATCGCCGTGGCCCTGTGGGCCGGCCATTACAGCCACAACCCGGCCAATCCGGCATGGGTGAACCGCGACCGCTTCCTGCTGTCGAACGGCCACGGCTCGATGCTGCACTACGCGCTGCTGCACCTGGCCGGCTACGACGTGTCGATGGACGACATCAAGGCCTTCCGCCAGATGCACTCCAAGACCCCGGGCCACCCGGAAGTCGGCTATACCCCGGGCGTGGAAACCACCACCGGCCCGCTGGGCCAGGGTATCGCCAACGCGGTCGGCATGGCGCTGGCGGAATGGCTGCTGGCGAGCGAATTCAACAAGCCGGGCCTGGACGTGGTCGACCACTACACCTACGCTTTCCTGGGCGACGGCTGCCTGATGGAAGGCATCTCGCACGAAGTCTGCGCACTGGCCGGCACCCTGGGCCTGAAAAAACTGATCGCCCTGTACGACGACAACGGCATCTCGATCGACGGTAAAGTCGAAGGCTGGTTCACCGACGACACCCCGGCCCGTTTCGAAGCCTACGGCTGGAACGTGATCCGCGCGGTCGACGGCCACGACGTGGCTGCCGTGTCGGCCGCCATCGCCGCCGCCAAGAAGGCCGGCAAGCCAACCCTGATCTGCTGCAAAACCGTGATCGGCAAGGGCTCGCCTAACCTGCAAGGCGGCGACAAGGTGCACGGCGCTGCGCTGGGCGACAAAGAAGTCGCTGCGGTGCGCGAGTACATCGGCTGGCCACACGCGCCGTTCGAAATCCCGGCCGACGTCTACGCCGCCTGGGACGCCAAAGCGACCGGCGCCAAAGCCGAAGCCGACTGGAACGCCAAGTTCGCCGAATACAGCGCCAAGTTCCCGGCCGAAGCCGCTGAACTGACCCGCCGCATGGCTGGCGAACTGCCGGGCGCGTTTGACGCAGCCCTGGCTGCCGGCATTGCCTCGACCGTCGAGAAGAAAGAAAACATCGCCACCCGCAAGGCCAGCCAGAACGCGATCCAGGCGCTGGCGCCGGTGCTGCCGGAATTCCTGGGCGGCTCGGCTGACTTGACCGGTTCCAACCTGACCAACTGGAAAGAAATCGTGCCAGTGCGTTCGGGCCAGCCAGGCAACCACATCAACTACGGCGTGCGTGAGTTCGGCATGTCGGCGATCATGAACGGCGTTGCCCTGCACGGCGGCTACATCCCGTTCGGCGCCACCTTCCTGACCTTCGCCGACTACAGCCGCAACGCACTGCGCATGGCCGCGCTGATGAAACAGCGCTCGCTGTTCGTGTTCACCCACGACTCGATCGGCCTGGGCGAAGACGGCCCGACCCACCAGTCGGTCGAGCACGTATCGTCGCTGCGCCTGATCCCTAACCTCGACAACTGGCGTCCATGCGACACCACCGAATCGATGGTGGCGTGGGGCGAAGCGGTCAAGCGTAAAGACGGTCCTGCGACCCTGATCTTCTCGCGCCAGAACCTGCCGTACCAGGAGCGTACCCCGGCGCAGATCGCCGACATCGCCCGTGGCGGCTACGTGCTGCGCGAAGCGGCCGACGCCAAGGTCACCCTGATCGCCACCGGCTCGGAAATCGAACTGGCGCAAGCCGCCGCTGCGGCGCTGGCCGCCGAAGGCATCGTGGCGCGCGTGGTGTCGATGCCGTCGACCGATGTATTTGACCGTCAAGACGCCGCTTACAAGGCCAGCGTGTTGACCAAAGGCGTGCCACGTGTGGCAATCGAAGCTGGCGTGACCGATTTCTGGTACAAATACGTCGGTCTGGAAGGCGCTGTTGTCGGCATCGATACCTTCGGTGAATCGGCTCCGGCAGGCGTGCTGTTCAAGCACTTCGGCTTCACGGTAGAAAACGTGGTGGCGAAAGTCAAATCTGTCATTGCTTAATCTATAATTGCTGGTTGCATTAACAATATTTTTAATCAGGAGCAAAGTATGACGATCAAAGTTGCAATCAATGGCTACGGCCGCATCGGCCGTAATGTACTGCGTGCTTTCTACGAAGGCGGCAAGAAACAAGACATCCAGATCGTGGCGATTAACGATCTGGGCGACGCCAAGTCGAATGCCCACCTGACCCGCTACGACACCGCCCACGGCAAGTTCCCAGGCACCGTGACCGTAGACGGCGACAACATGATCGTGAACGGCGATGTGATCCGCGTGTTCGCACAGCGCAACCCAGCGGAAATCCCTTGGGGCGACCTGGGCGTGGACGTGGTGCTGGAGTGCACCGGCTTCTTCACCACCAAAGAGAAAGCTTCGGCTCACCTGAAGGGCGGCGCCAAGAAAGTCATCATCTCGGCGCCGGGCGGCAAGGACGTGGACGCGACCATCGTGTACGGCGTCAACCAGCACGTGCTGAAAGCCAGCGACACCGTGATCTCGAACGCCTCGTGCACCACCAACTGCCTGGCCCCGCTGGTCAAGCCGCTGAACGACGCCATCGGCGTGGAAACCGGCCTGATGACCACCGTGCACGCTTACACCAACGACCAGGTGCTGTCGGACGTGATGCACGAAGACCTGCGCCGCGCCCGTTCGGCCACCATGAGCATGATCCCGACCAAGACCGGCGCTGCTGCCGCGGTGGGCCTGGTGCTGCCTGAGCTGAACGGCAAGCTGGACGGTTTCGCGATCCGCGTGCCGACCATCAACGTGTCGCTGGTCGACCTGTCGTTCATCGCCAAGCGCGACACCACCGTGGACGAAGTCAATGCGCTGATGAAGGCCGCCGCTGAAGGCGCGCTGAAAGAAGTGCTGACCTACCAGACCGAACCGCTGGTCTCGATCGACTTCAACCACAACCCGGCCTCGTCGAACTTCGATTCGACCCTGACCAAAGTGTCGGGCCGCCTGGTGAAAGTATCGTCGTGGTACGACAACGAGTGGGGCTTCTCGAACCGCATGCTGGACACCACCGTGGCCCTGATGAACGCGAAGTAATCAGACCCAACGTAAAAAAGCCCTCCCGGCGTGAGCCGGGAGGGCTTTTTATTTAGTTGTGCTGATTAACGGAACTTGTATTCAGCAGTCACGCGCACCATGCGGCCGGTCACGTCAGCGGTGTCTTGCGGAATCACGCCGCCAGCGGCGTTGAATGCGCGCAGGTCCAGTGGTGGACGACGGTTGGTGACGTTACGCAGGTACATCGACAGCGTCAGGTTCTTGATGCCGCTGTAGCTGATGTTGTAGTCCAGACGCTCAAACGCTTTGACCTGGCACTCGTCTTCGGTCCACTTGCGGGATTTGCAGCCATCCAGCGTGTAGGTGTTGTCGAAGTAGTCGGTGTTCATCTTTTGCTTGCTGTTGTACACCAGGCGCAGGCCGTTGATGAAGTCGCCGGTCTTGATGCTGGCGGTCATGTTGGCCACCAGTTTCGAGTAGCCATAGCGGCCCGCCAGGTTGTCGCCGTAGTCGTTCAGCGTCGAGCTGAAGTTCTTCAGGTCCAGCAGGTAGGTCGCGTTCAGGCCCAGGTCCAGACGGCCGTAGCGGGTGTTGATGCGCGAGCTGCCACCCAGATCCAGACCGCTGGTCTTGGTGCGCGACACGTTCTCGAACTTGCCGGTGGTCGAGATCAGCGAACCGACCGTCACGCCGTACTTGGCTTGCTCGGCGGCGGTGAAGGTCTTGTCGGCCGACAGCGGTGCGCGGGTGATCACGCCCGGCGCCTGGTCAGCTTCGGCAGCCAGCAGGTCGTTGGTGCTCTTCAGGCCGATTTCATCCTTGCGTTCGATGCGCCAGTAGTCCAGCGAGATGCTGGTGCCCTTGACTGGTTCCAGGACGATGCCCACGGTGGCGCTGTGGGTGACTTCCGGCTTCAGGCTCGGGTTGTTGCGCACGGTGCTGAAGACGCCCTTGGCGCATTCGTTACCTTCGACGATGTCGGCGCGCGCCAGCTGCAGTGCCTGGTTAGGATCGCTCGACGGCAGGGCGTTGGCGGCCTTGCGCAGGTCCGATGCCAGGGCTTGCGCCTGGTCGCAACGTTTCGGGTCGACGGTGCCGTTGTCGAACGCGAACTTGCTCGACTGTGCGCTTTCGGTCAGGTTAGGCGCACGGAAGCCGCCCTCATAGGTGCCGCGCAGCAGCACGGCCGGGGTGACTTCCCAGCGCGCCGCCAGTTTCGGCGAAACGTGGGTCTTGAAACCTGGGAATTTGTCGACGCGGGCGGCGCCGATCAGTTCCACCTTCTCGGCCACTGGCACGTTGATCTCGGTGAACACGGCTTCGGTGGTGCGGCTGGCGTCAGCGACCGCCGCGCCGTTACCGACGATGTCGCCGCTCAGCAGATTGGCAGTCGGGGTGATCTTGAAGCTCTCACGACGGACTTCGCCGCCTACCGCCAGCGCGATGGCGCGGTCGCCGATCTTGCCGACTTCGCCGCTGATCTTGCCGTCGATGAAGTACTGGGTGATCTTGCCGTCATAACCTTGTTCCGGGAACAGCTGGCGCAGGACTTCCGGCGAGTTCTTCTGGCCCAGCTTGTAGCCGTGGTTGAAGAAGTTCGGATCGGCTGCGGTGTACTCGCAGTAGCCAGGGAAGTTGGCTTCGCAGGTTGGGTCGCCGGCCAAGGTCTTGGTGTAGTCGCCGATCACGGCCTTGAAGCCGCTGTCGCTGAGCGAACCGTTGTTGCGCATCTTGGTTTTGCTGCCCATGACGCCCACCGCGCTATCCCAGTCCCACTTGCCGTTCAGGCTGCCGCGCAGGCCGGTCAGCAAGCGGTATTGGTCGCTGTCGACCGGGCTGGCGGACGGCGCATCGAGGAAGCGGTAGCGCAGTTCCAGTGGCTCGCCGATGGTGTTGAGCGGCGAGTCCGGCGACAGGAAGCGGTAGCCGAAGGTCTTGCCGTTGCCGGTGCTTGGATCGCCCCAGTTGGTGTCCGCGTTGGTCGAGCCGTAGGTGCCGGCGGCCCCGATGTAGGTGGTCTTGGTCTTGGAGTACAGCAGTTCGGTATAGCTCTCGGTGCCGTTGCCCAGGTTCAGCTTGCCCGATACCAGCGCGTTGACGCGGTCGGCTTTCGGGACGGCTTCGAAGCGCGAGAAGCGGTCATATACGCACAGGCCGCCAGCGTTGAGCGTGGTGCAGCCCGGCACCGGACCCTGGCCGATGAAGTTGCCCGGGTAGGAGAAGGTCGACGGCGCACCGCGGTTGCCGAACATCGCGCCGCTCTTAGGCGCCACGGCCGTGAATTTGTTGCCATAGGCCGGATTGATGTCGTCGATGACATCGCGCCAGATCACGTTGTCGCGCTTGAAGACTTCGATGTTGGCCAGCACGTTGTAGCCGTCTTTGTTGTAGTCACCGAAGCCGGCGGTGATGCTGGCGGTCCTGGTCTTGAATTGTTCGTTGGCGACCGACTGTTCCCAGTTACCGCGCGCCTGCACGCCCTGGAAGTCGTTGCGGGTGATGATGTTGATTACACCGGCCACGGCGTCGGAACCGTAGATGGCCGAACCGCCGTTGCGCAGCACTTCAACGCGGTCGATGGCGTCCAGCGGCAGCGAGTCCAGGTTGGTAAACACTTCGTTGTAGTCGGCCAGCGCGTAAGGCGCGACGCGGCGCGAGTTCAGCAGCACCAGGGTCGACTGCTTGCCCAGGTTGCGCAGCGTAGCGGAGGAGGCGCCGCCGGCGAAGGAGTTGGAGCCGCCGATATCGGACAGCGAGCTGGTCGACGAGGTCAGGGTGTCGATGATGTCGCGCACCGAGTTGACGCCGAGGCGGCCGATGTCTTCGCGGCGCAGGATCTGCACCGGGGTCGCGGTTTCGGCGTCGATGCGTTTAATGTTGGAGCCGGTAATAACGACTTTTTCAATAGGCTTGGTGCTGTCTTCCTGTGCCAGTACCACTTGTGACGATGCTAGCGTCAAGGCGACGGCAATCACGCTGGTTTTTAGAGCGATCTTGTTCATTCAAACTCCTGAAGGGTGTATTTTTAGTTTGTGCCAGCGCGTACATGGGTGTTGTGTGCAATGGCCTGATTAGTATAGTTAGCAAAATACGAATTTTCAGCAGAATGGATGTAAATACAACAGTGGTGTGTAACGCAATGTTGCTTTAGCAAATATAAAAAAACCGGGACGCATCCCGGTTGTTGCTGTGCGGACGGCCGGGCCTATTTGTAGGCGCCGGAGCCGATCAGGAAATCGTCGACTTTCTCGACATAGCCGGATTTGGATTCGACCGCTTTGGTGACCGGATTCGGCCATTTAAAATCGACCCAGCCGCTGCCCTTGGTTTTCGCGACCTCGACCATTTCCTTGATCAGCAGCTTGCCCTCGTTATCTTTCAGGCCGATCAGCGGCTTGCCCACCATCTTGGGGTTATTGCCGTGCGCCAGCGCGACGCCGTTGAAATCGTAGACGTAGACGTATAAATCGCGGTCATGGAAAGTGGTGTTGCCCGGATCGGCAAATGCGGCAAAGGCCTTGTCCTTGCCTTCGGCCTTCACCAGGGCCACGGCTTTTTTCACCATCGCCACCGCTTCTTCTTTGCTGCCTTTGTCCGCCGCTACTGCGCTGCCGCACAGCGCCAGGCTGCACAGGGCGGCTGCCAACAATGTCTTCATGTGAGATCTCCTGTGGTCGTCACAGCATACTGGCTGCGCTGTTGTCATGAATGTGGGTCTTTCATAGTAGCGCAGCGCAGCATGAAGTGCAGGAGGTTGTTGCTAATTGGCAACGCTTTCACCGAACAGGCTGGTCCACAGGGCGCGCACGGCCGCCGCTTCGTCGCTCACCAGCGCCGGGTCGATGCGCGCCAGGTCCTGGCCCTGCAAGCGCAGCTGGTGCTGCAGCTTGCGGTACTTGCGGTAGGCGTCGGCCACGCTGGCGGCCAGGCCGGTGTCGATCAGGCCGAGGTCGGCGCACATGTGGAGCAGGGCGATGTTGCCGAAGTTGGCGGTCAATTGCGGATAGGCGGCCGCGTGCTGCAGCACCAGGAACTGCACGATGAACTCGATGTCGATCATGCCGCCCGGATCCTGCTTGAGGTCGAACAGGGCGCTGTGGTTGGGCTTGGCGTCGACCATGCGCTTGCGCATGGCGATCACTTCCTGCCTGAGCGGGCCGTCGGCCGGGCGCTCCTTGCGCAGCACGGCTTCGCGGATCTGTTCGAAGCGCTGGCCGATGGCGATGTCGCCGGCGCAGTAGCGGGCGCGGGTCAGGGCCTGGTGCTCCCACACCCAGGCCGAACCGGCCTGGTATTTCTCGAACGAGCCGACGCTTGACACCAGCATGCCGCTGGCGCCGTCCGGGCGCAGCGCGGTGTCGATGTCGAACAGGATGCCGGCCGAAGTGTGCGAGGTCATCCAGGTGATGAAGCGCTGCGCCAGCTTGGCGTACTGGGCCGGCGCGTCCTGGTCGGGATCGTCGTACAGGAAGATCACGTCGAGGTCGGACACATAGCCGAGCTCCTTGCCGCCCAGCTTGCCGTAGGCGATCACCGTGAACAGCGGCACTTCGCGGTGGCGCGTGGCCACCGTCTGCCACACCGCCTTGATGGTGGCGGCAACGATGGTGTCGGCCAGCGCCGACAGGTGGTCGGCCAGCTTTTCCACCGTCAGGTCGCCGGCCAGGTCTTGCGCCAGCAGGTGGAACAGCTGGGCGTGGTGGATTTCGCGCAGGATGTCCATCTGGCGCTCGGTGTCGCCGGGGCAGGCGGCCAGCTGGGTCTCGATGTCGGCGGCCAGCGCCACCGGGTCGAACACGGCGTTGCGCACGCGGTCGTCCAGCAGTTCGTCAAGCAGGATCGGGTGCTGGCTCAGGAACAGCGCCGCCCAGCCGCTGGCGTGCACCATGCGGATCACGCGCGCCAGCGTGTGCGGATACTCGGTCAGCAGCGACAGGTAGGCCGAACGACGCGCGATCGCCTCGAGGAAGTCGAGCAGCCGGCCCAGCGTGGCCAGCTGGTTGCCGCCGCGCGTTTCCTGCGCCGCCTGCACGATCAGCGGCAGCGCCGTGTTGATCAGGCCCAGCAGCCGGTTGCGGCTGGCTTCCGGCAGCGATTGCAGGCGCGGCGCCTGCCAGGTGGCGATCAGGCGCTGGGTGGCCGCTTCCGCGTCCTCGAAGCCGAGCGCGGTGAAGCGCGCCACCATCGCCTCGCGGTTGTCGGGATCGGCGCACTCGTTGCTCGACTGCAGCTCGATATCGTTCTCGCCGCTTTCGGTCTTGTCCGAGAACATTTCGTCGAACTGGCCGGCGACGAACTGGCGGTGCGCGTCCAGCTGGGCCAGCAGGGTGGCCACGTCCGGCAGGCCCATCATTTCGGCCACGGTCTGGCGGTCGGCCTCGCTGGCCGGCAGGGTGTGGGTCTGGGCGTCGTCCAGGTATTGCAGCCGGTGCTCGAGGTTGCGCAGGAAGGTGTAGGAGGCCAGCAACTGGTAGACGATGGCGTGGCTCAGCAAGCCTTTCTCGGCGATGATGCGCAGCGTGGTGCGGGTCGAGCGGTCGCGCAGGGCGGCGTCGCGGCCGCCGCGAATCAGCTGGAACACCTGCGCCAAAAATTCAATTTCCCGGATCCCGCCCCGGCCCAGCTTGACGTTGTTGCTGCGGTCCGGGTGCAGTCTTTCTTGACGGTTGACCTCGGCGCGGATTTGCGCATGCATATTGCGGATGGCGTCAATCACGCCAAAGTCCAGGTAGCGGCGGAAGCAGAACGGCCGGACAATGCCATCCAGCGCGGCGATATCCTCGGCGCGTCCGGTGACAGCGCGCGCCTTTACCCAGGCGTAGCGCTCCCACTCCCGGCCCTGCACGATCAGGTAGTTTTCCACCATGCCCATGCTGGCCGCCAGCGGACCGGAGTTGCCGTTCGGGCGCAAGGCCATGTCGACCCGGAAGGTATAGCCATCCTCGGTGATCTCGGCCAGCGCCGCGATCAGCTTCTTGCCGAGACGGATGAAGAATTCGTGGTTGGACAGGCTGCGCTGGCCGGCGCTGGTATCGGCGGCGGTGTCGCCATCCTCGGGGTAGACGAAAATCAGGTCGATGTCGGACGAGACATTGAGCTCGCCGCCGCCTTGCTTGCCCATCGCCAGCACCATCATGTGCTGCGGCTGGCCGGAGTCATGGCCGATCGGCTCGCCGTGCGCGGCCACCATTTCGGCGTGCAGCTCGGCCATGTGCTTCTGGATGGCGAAGTCGGCGAAGCGGGTCATGGTTTCCACCACCTCGGCCAGGTTGGCCTGGCCTTCGAGGTCGCGCCGGATCAGGCCGCACACCAGCAGGTTGCGCAGGCGGCGCATGGCGCGTACCAAGGGCAAGCTGCCGGCCGGGTTCACTTCTGCTTCTTTTTGTAAATATTCATCCAGATTAATCTGGGCAAGCGATAATTGCGCCAACTCATCGATCTTGGCGGTACGATCAGGCGCGGCGGACAGCCAGCGCTGGTAGAAACGGGAAACGGACGGTGAACTCATAGGGATAAGGTAGAATTGCTCCGGAAACCGAGTGTAGCGATTTATTTCAAGTATGGCCTGATTTATTAGCGGATTAATGCAAAAACCAGAAGAGGAGACCGTGACAGGCGAAGGCCCGTTGGCCGCGCGTTGGCATCGGCTCCGTGCCGCCTACCGGATTTGCAATCTGGCCACCCACCATGTGCTGGGCTTCACCCTGAAGCTGGCGCTGCTGTTGTATTTTGCCTTCACCATCCTGTTCCTGACGCTGCGTTACGCGGTGCTGCCGAATATCGACCATTACAAGCATGATATCGAGCGCGCGGCCAGCCAGGCGGTTGGCAACCGGGTCACGATTGACCGCGTGTACGCCTCGTGGAACGGCTTCCGGCCCAACCTGTTCCTGGGCGACGTGGTGCTGCACGACCAGCAGGGGCGCCCGGCGCTGACCCTGCCAAGCGTGTCGGCCACGCTGTCGTGGTGGACCGCCGTCACGGCCCAGTTGCGCTTCCATGTGCTGGAACTGAACCGCCCCCAGCTCGACATCGTGCGCGAAGCTGATGGCCGCCTGTTCGTGGCCGGCATGTATATCGACCTCAACAAACCGAGTGACGGCAAGGGCCTGGACTGGCTGCTGATCCAGCGCGATATCGTCATCCGCGAAGGCCGTGTCGGCTGGACCGACCGCCAGCGCGCCGCGCCGCCGCTGGCGCTGGACAATGTGACGCTGGTGCTGCGCAACCAGTGGCTGCATCACCAGCTGTCGTTGCGCGCCGCGCCGCCGGCCGCGCTGGCCGCGCCGCTCGACCTGCGCGCCGACTTCACCCATCCGGCCTTTGGCGCGCGCACTTCCAACTTCTCCATGTGGAAGGGCGAAGTCTACGCCGATATCCGCAATACCGACCTGCAGGCCTGGAAGACCTGGCTCGACTATCCGTTTGAACTGAGCAGCGGCAGCGGTTCGCTGCGCGCCTGGGTCGGCGTCGACCAGTCGCGCCTGACCGGCTTTACCGCCGATGTCGGCCTGGCCAATATCACTGCCGTGCTGGGCAAGGAATTGCCGCTGCTCGATTTGCAGCAGATGAGCGGGCGCATCGCTGCGCGGGAAGATCTCCGTCCGGCGCCGGGCCGCAAGGGCGCGGCCACGCCGGCCTTTGGCGCGCTGGGCCACAGCGTCGAGCTGCGCGACCTGACCCTGGTCACGCGCGACGGGCTGGTGATGGCGCCCACCTCGCTGTCCGAAACCTATGTGGCGGCGGCCGGCGCCAAGCCGGAAAAAGTCGAATTGCGCGCGCGCCAGCTGGACCTGCAAACCCTGGCCGGCCTGGCCGAGCGCCTGCCGCTGAAACCGCACCAGCACCAGATGGTGGCCAGCTTCGCGCCGCAGGGCTTGCTGAAAAACTTCTCGGCTGAATGGCAGGGCGCCTTCCCGGCCTTGCAGTCCTACCGCATCAAGGGCGACCTGGTCGGGCTGGGCCTGAAGCCGCAGCCGCCGCGCCTGGCCCAGCCCAAGCAGGGCAAGATCCCGGCGATTGCCGGCATGCCGGCGATTCCCGGTTTCGACAACCTCACCGGTTCGATCGACGCCACCGAAAAGGGCGGCAGCTTCAACCTCAATTCGCAGCAACTGGTGCTGCAGATGCCGGACTACTTCGCCGAAGCATCGATGCCGTTCGACCATCTCAACTTGAAGGCGCGCTGGTCGTTTGAAGCCGACAACCAGCTGCTGTTCCAGATCGACAGCATGGACTTCGAGCAGGAAGGCATGAGCGGCACGCTGCAAGGCACGCATACCATACCGCTGGCCGCCAAAGGGCCGGGCAAGGCCGACCTGAGCGGCACGCTGACCGGCTTCCAGCTCAACCGCATCGGCCGCTACCTGCCGATGCAAACGCCGCACGAGCTGCAGCACTGGCTGACCGGCGCGCTGGAAGGCGGCGTGGCCAGCGACGTGTCAGTGCGCCTGCGCGGCGAGCTGGCGCACTTCCCGTTCCACGGCGAGAACAAGGCCAAGGGCGAGTTCCGCGTGGCCGGCAAGCTCACCGACGGCAAACTCAACTATGAGCCCGGCTACTATCTGCACGACGGCAAGACGCTGGGCAAGGACGGCAAGCCGCTGCCGCTGTGGCCGCAGGCCGAGCACATCAAGGGCAGCTTCGTGTTCGAGCGCGCGCGCATGGAAATCCACGGCGACACCGCCACCACCGGCGGCGTCGCACTCAGCAATGTGAAGGCGGTGATCCCGGATCTGGCGATCCACGATTCGATGCTGGAAATCGACGGCAACGCCGCCGGACCGATGCAGGAATTCCTCAAGTACGTGGCCAACAGCCCGGTGCTGGAATGGATCTCGCACTTCACCGACGAAACGCAGGCCAGCGGCAACGGCAAGCTGGCGCTGAGCCTGCGCATTCCGCTGGCGCACGCCATTGATACCAAGGTCAACGGCACGCTGCAATTGCAGAACAACGACATCACCCTGATGAACGACATGCCGGTGGTGCAGTCGGCACAAGGCAAGATCGAATTCAATGAACACGGCGTGAATCTGAACCAGCTGTCCGGCAATTTCCTCGGCGGCCCGGTATCGATTACCGGCGGCAGCCAGAAGGACAATACCATCGTCGTCAGGCTGGGCGGGTTGATGACCGCTGAGGGCTTCCGCCAGACTTACCAGATGCCGGCCATGCAGCGCCTGGCCGATCATTTCTCGGGCGGTACGCGCTACGCTGGCACGGTCACGGTGCGCGACCACCAGGTGGTGGTGGCGGTCGACTCCAGCCTCACCGGGCTGGGACTGGACTTGCCGGCGCCGGTGAAGAAAAGCGTGACCGACACCATGCCGCTGCGCTTTCTCTTGACCAGCGGCCTGACGCCGGATGCGGGCGGCCTGCTGCACGATGATATCCGCATTTCGCTGGGCACCGGCGTTGCCGCGCGCTACCAGCGCCAGAAGCTGAGCAACAGCAAGCAGCACTGGAAACTGGTGCGCGGCGGCATCGGCGTCAACACGCCGGCGCCGGAGCCGGACAGCGGCCTGGCCTTCAACATCAACCTGCGCGAGCTCAACGCCGACAACTGGCTGGACTTTGCCGACGCCGTAGCCGGCAAGGGCGCGACGTCATCGGCATCGTCCCCGGACGGCAACGACTTCACCCAATACGTGATGCCGGACACCATCGCCGCGCGCGCCAGCGAACTGGTCATCGGCGACCGTAAGCTGGAAAACATCGTGGTCGGCGCCAGCCACTACCGCAACACCTGGCAGGCCAGCATCGATTCGACCCAGGCCAACGGCTACCTGACCTGGGCCGAGCCGTCCACCGGCGCCGGCCTCGGCAAGGTGACCGCGCGCCTGTCGTCGCTGGTGATACCGGAATCGGCCTCGAACGAAGTGCAAGACCTGTTGGACGGCAAGAGTGCGGCCGCCACCATCCCGGCGCTGGACGTGGTGGTCGAGCGCTTCGAACTGTTCAACAAACAGCTGGGCCGGCTGGAGCTGCAGGCCAACAACGTGCAACTGGCCAATGCGCGCGAGTGGCGCGTCAGCAAACTGTCGCTGGCCAATCCGGATGGCGCATTGAACGGCAACGGCAAGTGGGTCAGCAAGGACGGCGTGCACAACACCACGCTCGACTTCAACCTCGACATCGTTGACGCCGGCAAGCTGCTGGAACGCTTCGGCTTTGCCGATACGCTCAAGGGCGGCAAGGGCTCGCTCAAAGGCGAGATCGCGTGGAAAGGCGTGCCGTACTCGCTGGACTTGCCGAGCCTGTCGGGCCAGATCACCATGAGTGTGGAGAAGGGCCAGTTCCTCAAGCAGGATCCGGGGGCGGCCAAGCTGCTCGGCGTGCTGAGCCTGCAAGCCCTGCCGCGCCTGCTCAAACTGGACTTCCACGACGTGTTCTCGGAAGGCCTGGCGTTTGACGGCATCACCGCCAGCGCCAACATCAACCGTGGCATCGTCAAGACCGACAACCTGAAGATGCACGGCGTGGCCGCCACCGTGCTGATGGACGGCAGTGCCGACATCGCCAACGAAACGGCCAACCTGCACGTGGTGGTGATTCCGGAAGTGAACCTCGGCACCGCGCCGCTGGTGTATGCATTAGCCGTCAATCCTGTGATCGGTTTGGGGAGTTTTTTAGCGCAACTGTTCCTGAGTGCACCAGTGATGAAGGCCTTGACCTATCATATGCAGGTGACCGGCCCGTGGAAAGCACCGGTGGTCACCAAGCTCGACGCTCCTAAAATAGAACCGACCGCGCCACCGAAAGGATAGCCATGCACACCGTCGCCGCCGTACAAATGATTTCCTCGCCGTCCGTGCCGGACAATATCGCCACCGCGCGCCGCCTCGTGACAGAGGCCGCGCAGGACGGCGCCCAGCTGGTGCTGCTGCCGGAATACTGGGCCATCATGGGCCTGAACGATAGTGACAAGGTGAAAGTGGCGGAGCCGCTGGGCAATGGGCCGATCCAGGACTTCATGGCCGGCCTGGCGCGCGAACTGGGCATCTGGCTGATCGGCGGCACCTTGCCGCTGGCCTCGGACGATCCGGAAAAAGTCATCAACACCACGCTGGTGTACAACCCGCAGGGCGAGCACGTCGGCCGCTACGACAAGATCCACCTGTTCGGCTTCACCAAGGGCAGCGAGTCGTACAACGAATCGAAGACCATCGTGCCGGGAACGCATGTGGGCGCATTCGAGGCGCCGTTCGGCAAGGTCGGCATGTCGGTGTGCTACGACCTGCGCTTCCCGGAACTGTTCCGCGCGCTGGGACCGGTGTCCTTGATTGTGGTGCCGGCCGCCTTCACCTATACCACCGGCATGGCGCACTGGGAAATCCTGCTGCGCGCGCGGGCGATTGAAAACCAGTGCTACGTGCTGGCGGCGGCGCAGGGCGGCACCCATCCGAACGGCCGCCGCACCTGGGGCCACAGCATGCTGATCGACCCGTGGGGCGCGGTCAAGTCGGTGCTGGCCGAAGGCGAGGGCGTGGTGGCCGGCGAGATCGACCTCGGCTACATGCAAGGCGTGCGCGACAGCCTGCCGGCGCTGAAACACCGGACCATGTGATATCCACTACAATGCCGGTAATACCTAACTGAAAGCATCACCATGAAGCCATTTGAACCGAACCTGTCCACCCTGGCCGTAGCGCGCGATATCCTGCTGACGCCGTTCGGGCTGGACGAAGGCAAACTGCTCAAGACGCTGGGCAGCATGTTCACGCACAAGGTCGACTATGCAGACCTGTATTTCCAGTTCACCAAGAACGAGGGCTGGAGCCTGGAAGAGGGCATCGTCAAGACCGGCAGTTTCTCGATCGACCAAGGCGTGGGCGTGCGCGCCGTGTCGGGCGACAAGACGGCGTTTTCGTATTCGGATGAGATTTCCGAAGCTGCGCTGATGGATGCCGCTGCCGCCACCCGCACCATCGCCCGTGCTGGCGCTGGCAAGATCAAGGTAGCCGGCGCAACCAACCATGTCGGCGGCCGTTCGCTGTACCTGCCGCATGACCCGCTGGTGTCGCTCGATGCGACCGCCAAGGTCAAGCTGCTGGAGCGCATCGAGAAAATGGCGCGCGCCAAGGATCCACGCGTGGTGCAAGTAATGGCCAGCCTGGCCGGCGAGTACGACGTGGTGCTGGTGGTGCGCAGCGATGGCGTGCTGGCGGCCGATATCCGTCCGCTGGTGCGCGTGTCGCTGACCGTGATCGTGGAGCAGAATGGTCGCCGAGAAATCGGCTCGTCGGGCGGCGGTGGCCGTTACGACTACGGCTACTTCAGCGACACGCTGCTGGATCAGTACGCAACCGACGCAGTCAACTCGGCGGTGGTGAATCTGGATGCGCGTCCTGCACCGGCCGGCCCGATGACCGTGGTGCTTGGCCCTGGCTGGCCGGGCATCCTGCTGCACGAGGCGATCGGTCACGGTCTGGAGGGCGACTTCAACCGCAAAGGTTCGTCGACCTTTGCCGGCCGCATTGGCGACCGCGTGGCGGCCAAGGGCGTGACCGTGGTGGATGACGGCACGCTGGCGGATCGCCGTGGTTCGCTCAACATCGACGATGAAGGCAATCCAACCCAGTGCACCACGCTGATTGAAGACGGCATCCTGAAAGGCTACATCCAGGACACCATGAACGCGCGCCTGATGAAGATGCCGGTGACCGGCAACGCGCGCCGCGAATCGTTCGCGCACCTGCCGATGCCGCGCATGACCAACACCTACATGCTGGGTGGCGACAAGGATCCGGGCGAGATTCTGGCATCGGTGAAGAATGGTTTGTATGCGGTGAACTTTGGCGGTGGCCAGGTCGATATCACCAACGGCAAATTCGTGTTCTCGGCCAGCGAGGCTTACATGATCGAGAATGGCAAGATCACCTACCCGGTGAAAGGCGCTACGCTGATCGGCAACGGTCCGGAAGTGCTGAACCGCGTATCGATGATCGGCAACGACATGAAGCTGGACCCGGGCGTGGGCGTGTGCGGCAAGGAAGGCCAGAGCGTGCCGGTCGGCGTAGGCCAACCGACACTGCGTATCGACGGCGTCACCGTCGGCGGCACGGCATAAAAAATTCGGGGTCAGGTCCGACAATCGGACACGGCCTCTACCGTAGCGTCGCTACGGTAGAGGCCGTGTCCGATTGTCGGACCTGACCCCGAATTGGTTTAGAACTTGTAGGTCGCCTTCACGAAGAAGGTGCGGCCCAGCGGATCGGTGTAGCGTGGGTCGTAGCCGCTCTGGAAGGTCGTACCTTGGTTGGTGTACGGCGGCGCGCTGTCGAACAGGTTCTTGATGCCGGCCGTCAGGTCGACATTCTTGATGCCGCTGTAACCACCCGACAGCGAGAAGGTCGAATACGCACGCACGTGGTGGTAGTACTGCGCCGCCACGTCATTCTCATCCTCATATCCGCTCAGGTACTTGTTGGCGAAGCTCGCGCTCCATACGCCTTTCTTCCAGTTGATAGTCGCGTTGTGCTTCCAGCGGAACACCGGCGCATTGTCGCCATACACGCCGACATTCTCCACAAACTCGCCCCCCGTCTCATTCTGGTACTTGTAGCTGTGCACCCACGTACCGTCGAACTGGAACGTGAAGTCGCCATACTGGCTGCGCGGCAGCTTCCAGCGCAGGCTGGTATCAATGCCTGAAGTCTTCACCTCACCCAGATTATCCAGCACCGCATTCACGTACTGCAGCGTCTTGCCATCAGCCGAGTACACGAAGTAGCTCTTGTACTTCTCGTAGTTGTCGAAGATGGTCGACTCCGCCACCGTGCCGATCGAGTCGCGGATCTTGATGTTGAAGTAGTCGAACGACACGCTGACCGCATTGGTCGGCTCGAACACCACGCCCAGCGCGAAGGTCTTGGATTTTTCCGGCTTCAGGTTGGCGTTGCCGCCGCTGCGGATGTATTGCTGCTGGTTGCAGGACACGTTCGGATTGGCGCCCGCCGCCGCCGTGCCGCCCGGGCACAGCACCGGATCGTCATACGCATTGCTGGTGAAGGTCGAGGTGGCCGGGCCGTGCAGGTCGTACAGCGTCGGCGCGCGGAAGCCGGTGTTGTACGAGGTGCGGAACATCAGCTGCTTGCTGGCTTCCCAGCGCAGGCCAACCTTCGGATTGAAGCTGCCGCCGACGTCGTTGTAGTGGTCGTAACGCGCTGCGGCAGACAGTTCCAGCGACTTGGTCAGCGGCAGGCTCAGTTCCGAGTACAGCGCGGCGATGTTGCGCTGGCCGGACTGGTCTTTCGCGTCGGCATAGCCGGAGCTCGAGGCTTGCGAAGCCAGTTCGGTGTTCACATCGTAGGTGGCTTTGTCGTGACGGAATTCGGAGCCGATGGCGAAGCCGACGCCGCCTGCCGGCAGCTGATAAATCTCGCGGCTGATCTTGCCGTCGACGCCGACGCTGGTCATCCTGGCGGCCAGGTATTCACCGCGCAGCTGGGCCGCATCGATGTAGGCCTGGCCGGCCGCTGATTGCTCGCCGAACGGATTCAGCACACCGCTCAGTACGCCCGCCTTGATCAGCGAATCGTTGGTGTAGCCGCCGGCGAACGCGCTGGAAGCCTTGCTGACGCCATAGGTCAGGCCGACGTTGTAGTCCCAGCCGGCCACCAAACCCTCCGACGCCAGTACCAGGCGGTCGGAGATCGAGGTGTCGTAGCCCTGGCGCTTGCCGGCTGCTACGGTGCGCCAGTTGATGGTCAGGTTTTCACCGGTCAGGCCAGCCACGGCCGGTACGCCGGCGCTGCCGCCAGGGTAGTACGGGCTGGCCGAGGTCATGGTGATGCCGGTCAACGGCGATGGCGCGATTGCGCTGGCGTTGGTCGAGCGGCTGTGCAGGTACTCGATCGTGGCAATATTGTCTTCGTTGAGCTTGAAGGTGGCCTTGCCCAGCAAGGACTCCTGCTGTGTCTTCGGAATATCCTGGATGTAGGCCACGGTGTTGGTGCGGCAGGTGCCGTTGGCGCTGTTGGCGATCAGGCCTTTGCCGACGCAGCCGCTGGCGTAGTACGGGTTGCCGGTGATGCCGTTGTCCGAGTAGAAGTTGCCCGGCTGCGAGGTGCCGCTGCTGTTGTTCACGCCCTTGTCGGCGCGCACGCTGGTGCTGGAGAAGTCGCGGTCGGCCGCGTCCAGTGCGGTCTGCTTGTGGAAGTCGGCCACGCCGAACACATTCCAGCCATCCTTGTTCAGGTCGCCGTAGCCGCCCGAGATGTTGAGGCGCGATTCGGCGCCGGCGCCGCTCGCTTGCGGCTGATAGCGTTCCACGCTGACCGAGCCGCCTTGCACCGAGCGCTTGGTGATGAAGTTGATCACGCCGCCGATGGCGTCGGTGCCGTAGATGGCCGAGGCGCCGTCGCGCAGCACTTCCACGCGGTCCAGCGCCGATACCGGAATGATGTTCAGGTCAACCGAGGAGCCGTTGAACGGGTGGCTCGCCAGGCGGCGGCCGTTCAGCAGGACCAGGGTCTTGTTGCTGCCCAGGCCGCGCAGGTCGGCGGTGGCGATGCCGCCGGTGCCGGAACCGACCGACTGCGTGCTGCCGGTCGAGCTCTGGTTCATCGACAAGGTGTTCATCACCTCGGCGGCGGTGGTCAGGCCTTGCTTCTCGAAGTCGGATGCCTTGATGCTGGTGATCGGCAGCGCCGTTTCGGTGGCCAGGCGTTTGATGCTGGAACCAGTCACTTCAACGCGCTGGATAGTGCCGTCGTCGGTTTGCGCAACGGCTGCGTGCATGCCAACAACGAGGCCGCCGGCAAACATTACGCGCAGAGATCGGGTAAGAGCTCTTTCAATCATCATGGGTTGGTTACTCCTGATTTTGTTTTGGGGTTTTGGATGCCCATCAAAACATTCAAGTGGCGACTCAGACAATGAACGAAAGATAATTGTGCGGATATCCAACAGTAGCAAACAAACGCACATGTAAAGACGAGTTTTTGTGCAAATGCCCGCCTGCCGCATTTTCAGGGCGGGAAAACGTTACATCCGGTCACAATGGATAAGATGTAAAGACGACTTTGAGGATGTAAAGTTTTGTAGGGAGGCTTTCTGACCGAAAAAAAATCGCTTGCCAAGCCCGGAACTCTGGCGTTATAGTCAATCCATGACCAAATTCTTCTTTACCGGCTGGTTTTACTTTAGCTATCCAACCCTAGGCGGTGGAGTTAGCGGCCGGTGCACGTAGAAGCAAAACGAGTCCCAGCAAATTCCTAAAAAACCGCCTCACACGAGGCGGTTTTTTTTTACCTCAAACTTCTTGGAGAACAGCAATGCCCCGTACCGATGATTTGCGCATCCGCGAGATGAAGGAACTGACGCCACCGTCCCACCTGATCCGCGAGTATGCGTGCACGGAAGCAGCGGAGCAGACGGCCGCCAACGCCCGCGTGGCGCTGCACCGCATCCTGCACGGCCAGGACGACCGCCTGATGGTGGTGATCGGCCCATGCTCGATCCACGACCCGAAAGCGGCAATGGAATATGCGCGCCGCCTGATCACGCTGCGCAAGGAACTGGCCGGCGACCTGGAAATCGTGATGCGCGTGTACTTCGAGAAGCCGCGCACCACGGTGGGCTGGAAGGGCCTGATCAACGATCCGTACATGGACAACAGCTTCCGCATCAACGACGGCCTGCGCATGGCGCGCGAACTGCTGCGCGACATCAACGAGCTGGGCCTGCCGGCCGGCACCGAGTTCCTCGATGTGATCTCGCCGCAGTACATCGCCGACCTGATCTCGTGGGGCGCGATTGGCGCCCGCACCACCGAGTCGCAGGTGCACCGCGAGCTGGCTTCCGGCCTGTCGTGCCCGGTCGGCTTCAAGAACGGCACCGACGGCAATGTGCGCATCGCGGTGGACGCCATCAAGGCGGCGTCGCAGCCGCACCACTTCCTGTCGGTGACCAAGGGCGGCCACTCGGCCATCGTGTCGACCAACGGTAACGAGGATTGCCACATCATCCTGCGCGGCGGCAAGGCGCCCAACTACGACGCGGCCAGCGTGGACGAAGCCTGCAAGGCGATCGCCGCGCAAGGTTTGGCGGCGCGCCTGATGATCGACGCTTCGCACGCCAACAGCTCGAAGAAGCCGGAAAACCAGGTGCCGGTGTGCGCCGACATCGCCGGCCAGGTGGCCGGCGGCGAACAGCGCATCGTTGGTGTGATGGTGGAGTCGCACCTGGTGGCCGGCCGCCAGGACCTGGTGCCGGGCAAGGAGCTGACCTACGGCCAGTCGGTCACCGACGGCTGCATCGACTGGGACAGCAGCGTGCAAGTGCTGCAAGGCCTGGCCGCCGCCGTGCGCCAGCGCCGCATTGCCACGCAAGCGCGCGAAGCCGCCGCCAAGTAAAGGACGTCTCTTCTCGTTGAACCGAATTCCCGGCGCGCTGTCTAAACAGCCGCAGCCGGTGAATTCGAATAACAACGAGGAGATTCGTCATGATGCAAACCAGAGTATGGTCCCGTTCACTGGGACTGGTATTTTCCGTAGCGCTGCCGGCCTGGGCGCAAGATGCACCTGCAGACCAGCCCATGCAGCGGGTGGAGATCACGGGGTCGTCAATCAAGCGCATCCAGCAGGAAGGCGCGTTGCCGGTGCAGGTGCTGACCGCAGCACAGATCAAGCAGACCGGCGCCGCGTCGGCCACCGACCTGATCCAGATGCTGCCGTCGATGCAGGGCTTTGTGCCGTCATCGAGCTCGGTCAACGGCGGCGGCGGCGGCGTGACCACCGCCTCGCTGCACTCGCTGCCGTCCAAGTACACGCTGGTGCTGCTGGATGGCCAGCGCATGGCGCCGAGCGCCATCGGCAACGGGCAGGGCGGCGGCTTTGCGGTCAACCTGTCCAGCATTCCGCTGGAAGCGGTGGAGCGGGTCGAAATCCTGAGCGACGGCGCCTCGGCGCTGTACGGCTCGGACGCGATCGCCGGCGTGGTCAACTTCATACTGAAAAAAAACAAGAACGATGGCGAGGCTTACGCCACCTACGGCCAGCCGCGCAAGAACGGCGGCGCGTGGAGCAGCGCCGGCATCACCAAGGGCTGGGGCGATATCGATAGCCAGGGCTGGAACGTGCTGGCCTCGTACAGCCATGAAGAGCTGGAACGCATCACCGCCTTGCAGCGCGACTTCTCGGCGCGCGGCGCTTTTTTCCGCTTCAACAGCGGCGGCCGGCAGTATTACTTCGACCAGCGCACCGGCAATACCGAGCCGGCCAACATCACCTTCAACGCGCGCCCCATCGGCTCGAGCGGGGACACCGCCGGCTATGCGATCAATCCCTATCTGGCGGCCAACGGCAACTGCGGCAGCGCGCTGGCCGGTCCGCTCGCTACGCAGTGCCGTTTCAACTACGCGGCCACGGTGGAAGATGTGCCGGGCAGCCGGCGCGACAGCGGCCTGCTCAAGGCCAGCATCAAGCTCAACGACAGCACCACGGCCTGGGCCGAGCTGGTGTTGTCGCAGTACGCGATGACGGCGCAGTTCGCGCCGTCGGCACAGCCGATGGGGGTGAATGCGAGCACCCGCTTTCCCGGTTTGTATGCGCGCTATGTGCAACCCTATCTCGCCGCCAACGGCCTGGAGAACCCGAGCGGCAACGCCACGCTGGGCTACCGCTCGGTGCTGATCGGCGGCCGCGCCGACCAGTACCAGACCACTGCGCGCCACTTCGCCGCCGGTATTGACGGCGCGGCCTACGGCTGGACTTACAACGCGTCGCTGATCCTGTCGCAGGCCAGGCTGAAGGACACGGCGGCCGGCGGCTATTCGGACTTCAATCTGCTGAACGAGCTGGTGGCGAGCGACCAGTACGATCCCGTGATCGGGCGCGGCGCCGACCAGCTGAAAGGCGCGCTGCTGAACGGCACGGTATTCTCGCGCACCAGGTCGACCCTGAACACGCTGCACGCCGGCGCCCAGCACGACCTGTTCGCGCTGCCCGGCGGCGCCGCCATCATCTCGGCCGGCGGCGATTATTCGAAGACCAGGTACGTCATCGATTACAACCCGCTGATCCTGGCCAACTCCGGCTTCTCGACCCAGCCGGCGTCGGCCAACTATCCGGTCGGCGGCAGCTACGGCCAGGTGCCGTTCGGCGCGCGGCGCGACAGCTGGGGCGTGTTTACCGAAATGCTGTTCCCGGTGGCCAAAACGCTGGAAGCCACGCTGTCCGGCCGCTACGACAGCTACGACAAGGTGCACAGCGATTACATTTTCGCCAGCGTGCCCGACGCCAGCGGCCTGGTGCCGCAACTGCCCAGCGGCGATATCGGCAATACCGCCAGCGCCGGCACCTACAAGCTCAGCGTGAAATGGACGCCGGCCGACAGCCTGCTGCTGCGGGCTTCCTACGCCAGCGGCTTCAAGGCGCCCAACATCAGCGACATCGCCGGCGCCAACACCTTCAACGGCAGCACGGCCGGCAGCTACGCCTGTCCCTTCCCCGGTTCCACCGGCTGCCTGGTGGGGCAGGCGCAGTACGATTTGCTGATCGGCCCCAACAGCCTGGGCGGCGCCGAAGGCTTGCAGCCGGAGAAGTCGAAACAGTGGACGCTGGGCGGCCGCATCGAACCGCGGCGCGGCCTGTCGCTGGGGCTGGATGTGTGGAATGTGCGGATCCGCAACCAGGTGCTGTCGGCCGGCGTACCGGAGCAGGTCGGCTTTGCCAGTCCGCAGCAGTACCAGCACCTGTTCGTCAATCCGTATCCGGACCCGGCCGGCTACACCACCATCGCCTATCTGCTGGCGCCAATCAACGGCGGCGAGGCCAACTATCGCGGCATCGACTGGGACTTCAGCTATCGCGGCAAGAGCCGCGTTGGCGACTGGCGCGCCGGCTGGGACGGCACTTATATGCTCACGCAGAATTACACCACCACGGCGGGCGGCGCGGTGCAGTCCAACCTCGGCCGCTTCGGCCCCGACAACGGCGTGGTGTTCCGCGTGCAGAGCAACCTGAGCCTGAGCCTCACCACCGGCAAGCTGACCAACACGCTGACGGCGCACTACAAGTCCGGCTATCACGACCAGGCTTATCCGGTCGATACGGCGGTGTTTGCGGTGAACCCGGATGGCAGTGTGGGCGAGTCGGTGGCGTTCGCCGGCTTGTGGACGCCGTCGTACACCACCGTTGACTGGCAGGGCAAATATGAATTCGGCCGCTTCACGCTGACGGCCGGCATCAAGAACCTGTTCGACCGCGATCCGCCGTTCACGCTGCAGAACGCCGGCGGCGGCAACCAGATCGGCTATGACGGCCGCTACGCCGACCCGGCCGGCCGCGCGTTCTACCTGAGCGGCAATGTCAGGTTTTAACCCCCCATGAAAAAAGGGCTCCCGAAGGAGCCCTTTTGCGTCACGCCGTTAACCGATTAGAAGCGGTATTGGGCGGTCAGGTAGAAGGTACGGCCCAGTGGGTCGGCGTAACGGCCGTCGTAGCCCACTTGGTTACCACCACCCGAGTTGCGGATCGAGAACGGTGGATCGCGGTCCAGCAGGTTGCGGATGCCGGCGGTGATGGTCAGGCCTTTCACGTAGTTCAGCTTGGCTTGCCAGTCGAGCGTGGTGTACGAGCTGACGTCGTGGTCGGTCAGGTCGACCACGCCACCGATGGTGCCGTCGGCGTTGACGCTGCGCACAGCGGCGTCGTCGGCGGTCAGCGGCTTGTCGTGGTAGCCCGAACGGTAGTTCACGGTCAGCGAGTTCGACAGCTTATCCGAGCTCTTCAGGGTGAAGATCATGCGGCTGACCACGCGGAACACCACGTCATCGTAGGAGTCGAAGCGGCCGATCGATTGCTCGTTGATCATCTTGCCGGTGATTGGATCCGGGGTTGCCTGTTCAGCTTTCAGCATGTAGGTACCGGTCCAGTTGACGCTGGCCTTGCCGATCGGGGTGGCCGAGCGGAAGGTGGTGTCCCAGTCCAGACCTTGGTAGCGCGACGAAGCCAGATTCTGCGGGCTGCGGATCGCCACCAGCACGTTGCTCTTCTGGATAGGGTCAGCGTACACGGTGATGTACTGTTGGGCCAGCGACGAGTTCTGGTCAAACAGCTGATCCTGCGAGAAGGTGCGGATCTGGTTCTTCAGCTTCACATCCCACCAGTCCAGACCGAACGACAGCGACGAGGTTGGCTCGACGCGGAAGCCCAGGGTCGATTGCTTCGAGGTCTCAGCTTTCAGTGCCTTGGCGCCGGTGTTCGGGTTGCCGCTGTCCAGCAGGCCGTATTCCGACGAACCTGGACGGCACAGTTTCGAACGCGGATCGGTCGGGATGGTGATCGGGCATGGGAACGCGTTCGACGAACCGGCGTTTTTCAGCGGGTCGGCGATGTTGTTCAGGGTCGGGGCCTTGAAGCCGGTACCATACGAACCACGGACCAGTACCGACTGGACCGGGGTCCAGCGTGCAGCCAGCTTGTAGGTGGCTTTGGCGACGTCTTCGCCCAGCTTGCCTGCCTGGGAAGCCTTGCCGGCCGTATCGTAGCTGGTGTTGTGCTTCTCAACCGCGTCGTAGCTGTCGTAACGGACCGCAGCGGTGGTTTCCAGCGTCTTGGTCACTGGCATCAGCAACTCGGCGAACGCGCCCCAGTTCTGGCGGCTGGCGTCCAGCGCTTGCGAGCCGGTACCGCCACCGATTTCGGTGTCGGTGAAACCTGGATTGCCAGGGCCTGGACCCATCGCGATTTTCGATGGGGTGTCCTTGTAGGTTTGCTTGGTGAAGTCGGCGCCGGTACCCAGGGCAGCAGTGCCGCCTGGCAGCTCGAACACTTCACGCGAGGCCTTGACGCTGGCGATGTCGAGCTTCGACTTGATCTCGCCCAGGTCCTGGTGCAGCACGGCGTCAGCCAGCACGGCAGCTGCGCCGGACGCCGAGACGAACGGGTTGTACTTGCCGGTGCGGATCAGTTCTTCGAACTTGTTGCCGCTCATGTAGCCGGCGAGCGCCTTGTCGGTCTGCTTGTTCTGCGAGTGGGTGAACGATGCGCCCAGGTCCCAGCCAGCGTAGTTGCTGTCCACGCCCACCACGAAGTGCAGCGCGTCGGTGCGGTACTCGTCGGTACGGCCGCCGGCGTCGGCGCCGCGGTAGTAGAACAGCGCGTCGGTGACGTCAGCGGCGTTGATGCCCTGGCTGGCCAGCAGCGGCACGACGGCGCTGTTGTAGGCGCCGATGTAGGCCGGGTTGACGGTTTTGACGCCGGTGTCGGCATCGGTGCTGAACACGGTCAGCGGCTGTGCAGCTGGTGCGTAGCGCGCGGTGTTGGTGAACTTGGAAACCACCAGTTCGCTGTACGCGGTGGTGTCTTTGCCCAGTTTCAGCGAGCCGTTGGCGAACACGCTGTCGCGTTTCAGCTCAGGCAGCAGTTGCACGGTGGCGGCGTAGTCGAAACGGCAGGCGCCGCTGCGCGAGAAGGTGTTCTTCTGGGTGCAACCGTTTTTGGTCAGCAGGTCGGTGTTCAGCACGACGTCGTCGTCGGCGGTCACGACTTCGACGTTGGCCGGGGTCGAGTTGATCGAGGTCTGCCAGGTGGCGTACTGCTTGCCCTTGTGGCTGAATTTGTGCACGCCCGATTTGGCGAAATCACGGTCGGTGGCGTTCAGCTCTTTCTGCTCATCGTGGCTGTACGATACCTGGACGTTGAAGCCGTCCGAATCCAGGTTGCCCCAGCCTTTGCTGATCGAGAAGTTGCTCGACTTGCCGCCTTTTTCCTGTGGCGAGTTGAAGGTACCTTCCACCACCAGGTCGGTCTGGTTTTTCTTCAGGATGAAGTTGATTACGCCGGCGATGGCGTCCGAACCGTACAGGGTCGAAGCGCCGTCGGTCAGGATCTCAACGCGCTCAACGGCCGACAGCGGGATGCTGGCCAGGTTGACGGCGCTGCCGGTGCCGTACGGCGCCATGCGGCGGCCGTTCAGCAGCACCAGGGTGTACTGGGTGCCGATAGCGTGGATGGAAGCGGTTTGCACGCCGCCGCCGCCGCCGTTGACCGATGCCGACGAGGTGATGAAACCTTGCATCGATGGCAGCTGGGCGACCAGGTCGGCCACGTTTTGTACGCCGCTTTGCTCGATATCGGCGCGGGACAGGGTCTGCACTGGCAGCGAACCTTCCTTGGCGATACGTTTGATCGACGAACCGGTAATCTCGACACGGGCGACCACATCGGCTTCGGCGGCCTGTTGGGCCATCGCTGCATGCATACCCAAGGCCAGACCGCCAGCGCAGATGATGCGCACGGAACGGGCCATTACTGTTTCAACCATCATTATGTAGCTCCCATTGAAAACGATAAACACGCGAGTGTATTTTTTGTACCGGCAAAGACCGGCGAAGGAAACGTTGGTGTTTCCTTCATTTCCCCATCAAATCACTTGCTGATATTTGCTGTCAATGTGCAAACTTACGTAAAAGTATGTAAAGCGGACAGTTGCTCGGCGTGCCAAATTCGCCCGAAAAACGCTCTAATTTGGTGCAATTGGCCTTGGAGGGATATGAAACATTGATTTGCTATCAAAAAAAAAGCGAAAATATCGTGTCAATGTGGGAATCCTGTCACATTTTGGTGCGTGGCAATTTTCTGAACCTTTCTTAATGGCGATACACGGCGTTACATTTATGCGACAGAAAAACCCGGGCGCGCCAGTGGCGGGCCCGGGTTGGATGGCCTCAGGGAGGCGGGTTTAGAACTTGTACGAGCCGGTCAGGTAGAAGGTGCGGCCCAGCGGGTCGGCGTAGCGGCCATCGTAGCCCGACTGGTTGCCGCCACCAGCGTTGCGGATGGTGAACGGTGGCGCGATGTCGGCCAGGTTCTTGATGCCGGCGGTGAGCGTGAACTGCTTGCCCAGCTGCGCCTTGGTCTGCCAGTCGAAGGTGGTGTAGGAACTGACCTTGCGGCTGATCGGCACGTAGTCGCCCAGCGTACCGTCGGCCAGCACTTCGCGCACCACCGAATCATCCTCGTTGTACACCTGGTCGGTGTAGCCCGAGTGATAGTTGGCGGTCAGCGCGTGGGTGAAGCGGCCGGTGTTGAGCGAGGCGGTCAGCTTCGAGATCCAGCGGAAGGTCACTTCGGCGTAGGAGTTGAAGCGGCCGATGTTCTTTTCCAGCCCGGTGCCCGGGGTTTCCTGTTCCGCCTTGGTCATGAAGGTGCCGGTCCACTGCAGGCTGGCGCGGCCCAGCTTGGTGTTGACCTTGTAGGTGTGGTCCCAGTCGATGCCCTGGTAGTGCGAGCTGGCCAGGTTGAACGGGGTCAGCGCGGCCACCAGCACGTTTTGCTTCTGGATCGGGTCGTAGTAGGTGCGCAGCAGGCTGTCATACACGGCCGGGTTGTTGAACACCAGGTCTTCCGACAGGGTCTGGATCTGGTTGCGCAGTTTCACGTCCCAGAAGTCGAAGCCGAGCGACAGGTTGTTGAACGGCTCGACGCGGATGCCCAACGTGGCTTGTTTCGATTCCTCCGGCTTGAGCGCGCCGTCGCCGGTGGCGGCGTTGCCGCCCGACAGCAGGCCGTATTCCGACGAGCCAGGGTTGCACAGCTTGTAGCGGGCGTCGCTGGCGTTGGTGATCGGGCAGGCGTGGAACTGCGACGAACCGCCGTTCACCAGCGGCTTGACGATGTTGGTCATGCTCGGCGCCTTGAAGCCGGTGCCGTAGGAGCCGCGGATCAGCACCGATTCCACCGGATTCCAGCGCAGCGCCAGCTTGTAGGTGGCCTTGCTGGCCGCCTCGCCCTGTTTGCCCGGCGCGATCAGGTTGCCGTCGGTGTCGAAGTTCTTGTTGTTGGTGACGGCGCTGAAGTCGTCGTAGCGGCCTGACACGGTCAGGTCCATGTTTTTCAGCACTGGCAGCAGCAGCTCGCCGTAGGCGCCCCAGTTCTTGCGGTTGGCGTCGATCGGCAGGGCGCCGGCGCCGCCGCCGACGATGGCGTCGGTGAAGTCCGGCTGCTGCTTGTTCTGGCCCTGCGAGTACGCATCCGGCGCTTCCGAGTAGGCCTGGCGGGTGAAGTCGGCGCCCACGGCCAGCTGGGCGGCGCCGGCCGGCAGGTTGAACACTTCGCCCGAACCGCTGGCCTGGACCATGTCGATCTTCGACTTGGTCACGCTGAAGACATTGTGCAGCACGGCCGAGGCCAGCGCCGCCTGCGAGGTGCCCGGCGCCGCGAACGGATCGAACTTGCCGGCTGCTACCAGCGCATCGAAGGCGTTCAGGCTCATGTAGCCGCCGGCGGCGGTGTCGGTCTGCTTGTTTTCCGAGTGGGTGTAGGCGGCGCGCCAGTCGATGCCCTTGTAGGTGCCGTCGAAGCCGAAGGCGGCGTGCTTGGCGATGGTCTTGTATTCGTCGGCGCGGCCGCCGGCGTCGACCAGACGCAGGTTCATGGTCACGCTGTTGACGGTGGCGTCGGCCGGCACGCCGAGGCGGCTCAGGTAGGGCGTGATGTACTTGGCGTACAGCGGGCTGCTCAGCGACAAGCCCAGCGGCTGCGCCGGCGCCGCGTACTGGGCGGTGTTGGCGAACGACGAGATCAAGCCTTCGGCAAAGAAGTTGAGGTTGTCGTTGATCTTGACGTTGAGCGAGCCGAAGCCGCTGTCGCGTTTCAGGGCAGGCGTGTTTTGCACGGTGGCGGCGTAGTCGTACAGGCAGCGGTTGCCGACCTTGAACAGGTTGGCGCCGTTGCAGGTGCCGGTGGCGAACAGGTTGGGGCTGAAGGCGGCGCTGCTGACGGTGCCGTCGGCCTTGGTGTACTTGACGGTGGCGGTGCCCGGGATCGAGTTCGAGCTCAGTTGATACAGGCTGTAGGCCTTGCCGTTGTTGTAGAACGGGATCACGCCGGATTTGGAGAACTCGCTGTCCTTGGCCCACGAGGCCTTGCTCTCATCGTGCGAGACCGACAGCAGCAGGTTGTAGCCATCCTTCTCGAGGTCGCCCCAGCCCTTGGAAATCGAGGCGGTCGAGGTGGTGCCGCCGCTGCTGCGCGGCTGGCTGTAGGAGGCTTCGACCACGGCGTCCTGCTGGTTTTTCTTCAGGATGAAGTTGACCACGCCGGCAATCGCGTCCGAGCCGTACAAGGTGTTGGCGCCGTCGGTCAGGATCTCGACCCGCTCGACCGCCGCCAGCGGGATGCTGGCCAGGTTGACGGTGGAGCCGGAGGTCGATGGCGCCAGGCGGCGGCCGTTCAGCAGCACCAGGGTGTAGCCTTCGCCGATGGCGTGGATGGAGGCGGTCTGCATGCCGCCGCCGCCGCCGTTGACCGACATCGACGAGGTGGTGAAGCCTTGCATCGACGGCAGCGTGGCGATCAGGTCGGCCACGTTGCTGGCGCCGGACTGCTCGATTTGCAGCTTGGACAGGGTTTGCACTGGCAATGCGCCTTCGGCGGTAATGCGCTTAATGCTCGAACCGGTGATTTCCACGCGCTGGATAGGCGTGTCGGTGCTCTGTGCCATCGCCGCTTGCATGCCGAGCGCGAGGCCACTGGCGCAGATCAGACGTACCGATCGCGACAATACGGTTTCAACCATCATTATTTTTAGCTCCCAATGAAAACGATGAACAACGGGTGTGTTCTTTTCGTTTTTTTATCAAAGCATTCGGCTTAATTGATCGTCAACGCAACGGGAGCGGGCGCAGCGCGCACCAACATGAGGCTAATTTTGTGAAAAGCGGTTTGAAATTGCTGGAAATACTGATTTGCTTGCGAAAAGCTAGTAAATCTACGGATGGCTTGCACCAATTAACGCAAAGCCAACAAGTGTAAATCTGGGTTAATGCTGCCATAGCGTTACTTCCGGGCGACAAATCCGCGCCTGAAAAAAATGCGGCAGTTTGGTATGGATGTTGTATTGTGGATAGTATTTTCGGTGGCGTGAGGATGGGGTATGCAGGGCTTGAAGTGGGTGGCGGCAGCGATGCTGGCGATGAGTTGCGCGACGGCCGCGCCGGTGAAGACCCTGCGCTATATCCTGCCGGCCGCCGAGGCCAGTTTCGACCCGGTACAGGTGCGCGACTATTACACCGGCCACATCACCGAAGCCATCTTCGAAACGCTGTACACCTACGATTACCTGGCGCGCCCGGTGCAACTGGCGCCGGAGACGGCGGCCGCACTGCCGCAAGTGGCGGCCGACGGCAAGACCTACCTGATCCGTTTGAAGCCCGGCAGCTACTTCACGCCCGACCCGGCCTTCGGCGGCAAGCCGCGCGAGCTGACCGTGGCCGATTACGTCTACTCCTGGAAGCGCCTGTTCGATCCGCGCCTGGCCTCGCCCAATGCCTGGCTGTTGGAAGGCAAGGTGGTGGGGCTGGATGCACTGGCCGCGCAGGCGCAGAAGACCGGCCGCTTCGACTACGACGCGCCGGTGGCCGGGCTGGAAATCGTCGACCGCTACACGCTGCGCATCCATCTCACGCACACCGACTTCAACCTCGGCATGATCCTGGCGTACGCGCCGCTGGCGGCGGTGGCGCATGAGGTGGTGGACAAATACGGCGACAGCAAGGGCGAGGTGGCCGGCCATCCGGTCGGCACCGGCGTCTATAAGCTGGGGCAGTGGATACGCGGCAGCCGCATCGTGTTGGAAGAGAATACCGGCCACCTGCCCGAAGTGTGGGACTTCAAGCCGAGTGCACCGGGCGACGAGCGCATCGTGCAGCAGATGCAGGGCAAGAAGATCCCGCAGATCGGCCGCATTGAAATCAGCGTGCAGCTGGAAGACCAGTCGCGCTGGCTGTCCTTTATCAGCGGCGGCGCCGATGTGTTCTGGCTGGAGGGCGCGCTGTCGCCCAAGGCGCTGGTCGATGGCAAGCTGCGGCCGGAGCTGGCGGCGCATGGCGTGCAGCTGTCGCGCATCGTCGATCCTGAGCTCAGCTATTACTACTGGAATATGCGCGACCCGGTGGTGGGCGGTTTTAGCAAGGAGAAGATCGCCTTGCGCCGCGCCATCGCGATGGCACATGACGTCGACGAGGAAATCCGGCTGGTGCTGAACGGCGAGGCGCAGCGCCTGCCGTTCCCGATTCCTTCCGGCGTGGCGGGGCACGATCCGGCTTACCAGCCGCTGCTGCGCTACGACCCGGTGCTGGCCAACCAGCTGCTGGACCGCTACGGCTACAAGAAAGGCGCGGACGGTTGGCGCACCCAGCCGGACGGCAAGCCGCTGGTCATCACTTACACCTCGCGCAACGAGGCCAACGGCGTGCTGATGGCGGAGCTGTGGCGCAAGACCTACAACCGGCTCGGCATCCGCATGGAGAACCAGCGCATGATTTTCAGCGATATGCAGAAGGCGGAAACGCTGTGCAAGATCCCGACGCGCACCTATCAATGGCTGGCCGATTATCCCGATGGCGACAATTTCATGCAGCTGTTCTACGGCGGGAACATCGGCCAGAACAACAACGGCTGCTATCAGGACCCGCAATTCGATGCGTGGTACGAAGCCAGCCACCGCATGCCGCCGGGACCCGAGCGCGATGCGCTGTACCGCAAGATGGCACGCCAGCTGGAAGTGCAGGCGGCGGCCATGCCGGCCTTCTCGCGCTATCGCAATATGCTGGCGCAGCCGCGCGTGCTGGGGTATAAAAAGCATCCCATCCTGCATCAGGAATGGAAGTACATCGACATCAAGGATTAAGAGATGCTGGCTTATATAGTGCGCCGCCTGTGGCAGATGCTGCCGACCATGCTGGGTGTGGTGGTGCTGGTGTTCGTGCTGTTCAATTGGGTGGGCGGCGACCCGGCTTATATTCTGGCCGGGAAGATGGCGAACGCGGACAGCATCGCCAACATCCGCCGCCAGCTCGGCGTGGACCAGCCGTACTACGTGCAGCTGTGGATTTTCATCAAGCAGATCGTGACGGTTGATTTTGGCTTGAGCTGGGCCACCAGCGAGCCGGTGGCCAACATCATCGCCACGCGCCTGGGGCCGTCGTTGACGGTGCTGGTGCCGCTGACGGTGCTGGAGACCTTGATCGGCATTGCGCTGGCGCTGGCGATCGCGTTTGTGCGCGGCTCGCTGACCGATCGCGCGGTGATGATCGCGTGCACGGTGGGCATGTCGGTCAGCATTCTGGTATACATCATCGTGTTCCAGTATGGACTGGCGTACAAGCTGGGCTTGTTTCCGGTGCAGGGCTGGGACGGGCTGCGCTATGCGGTGCTGCCGATTCTGATCGGGCTGGCGGTGTCGCTGGCGCCGACCTTGCGGCTGTTCCGCAGTTTTGTGCTGGATGAGGTCGGGCAGGACTATGTGCGCACCGCGCGCGCCAAGGGCTTGAGCGAGCGGCGCGTGATGTGGGTGCACGTGCTGCGCAATGCGGCAATTCCGATTCTGACTTATGTCATGTCGAATTTGCCGGCGTTGTTGATCGGCGCGTTTTTGCTGGAGCGTTTCTTTGGTATTCCTGGCATTGGGCGTGAGGTGATCCTGGCGGTGGAGCGCAGCGATTTTCCTGTTATTAAAGCGATCACGGTGTACGTGGCGGCGGCGACGATGGTGGCCAATCTGCTGACGGACTTGCTGTATCAGGCGGTGGATCCGAGGGTGAAGCTGTCATGATGGTGCATGGAGCGTGGCGCCGCTTGCGCGCCGACCGGGTGGCGATGGTGTCGCTGGGTGTGGTGCTGGCTTTCCTGCTGACGGTGGCGCTGTCCGCCAGCGGCTTGATCGTGGCCGACTGGGAGAACGAGGTGGGCGTGAATTACGCGCCGCCGTCGTTTGTGGGCGGCGCGGCGGTTGCAGCGGCGCCGGCTGTGGCGCAGCAGGCCTTGCCTGATAATCCCTTCGATCCGATTGCAGACGATATTCGCGCGTTGCGAGCTGGTGGTGTCGAGATGTATGGCGTGGTCGATCCGCTGGCCGGCGATCTGGCGCAGTTGCGGGCGCAGGCGGGCGAGGGCGCTGCGGCGGCCGGCGTGGCGCGCCGCGCGACGCTGCCGTTCGGCGGCGACAAGTGGGGCCATGACGTCATTAAGAAAACCATCAAGGGCAGCGAGACGTCGATTGTGGTCGGGCTGGTGGCGGCCTTGCTGGCGGTCGGGCTGGGCACGCTGTTCGGCGCGGTGTCCGGCTATTGCGGCGGCGTGGTCGACGATTTTTTCAACTGGTTCTACAGCATCTTCACGGCGATCCCCTCCGTGCTGATGATCCTCGCCGTGGCGGCGGTGCTGCAGCAGAAGGGCGTGCTGACCATCGTGCTGATCCTCGGCCTGACCGGCTGGACCGGGCCATACCGCCTGATCCGTGCCGAATACCTCAAACACAAGGCGCGCGAATACGTGCTGGCCGCCGACGCCATCGGCGCCTCGCACTGGCGCAAGATGTTCGGCCACATCTTCCCCAACGTCAGCCACGTGGCGCTGGTGCAGATGTCGATTCTGGTGGTGGGCTTTATCAAGGCCGAGGTGATTCTGAGCTTCCTCGGCTTTGGCGTGCCGGTCGGCGTGGTCTCGTGGGGCAGCATGCTGAACGAGGCGCAGAACGAATTGATCCTCGGCCGCTGGTGGCAGCTGACCGCCGCCGCCGTGGCGATGGCGCTGCTGGTCACCGCCTTCTCCCTGTTTACCGATGCGTTGCGCGACGCGCTGGATCCGAAGGTGAAAGCATGACGCTGCTCGATGTACGCAATCTGCGTGTGGCCTTCCGCCTCGACCGCCAGCACACGGCCGAGGCGGTGAAAGGCGTGTCGTTCAGCGTGCCGCGCAACGCCACGGTGGCGCTGGTGGGCGAGTCCGGCAGCGGTAAATCGGTCAGCTCGCTGGCGGTGATGGGCTTGCTGGATCCGGCATCGGCGATGGTCGAAGGCGGCATTGAGTTCGACGGCCGCGACCTGCTGGCGCTGGATGGCAAACAGCGCCGCGCCATCTGCGGCAAGGAGATCGCGATGATTTTCCAGGAGCCGATGTCGTCGCTGAATCCGGTGTTCACGGTGGGCGCCCAGATTGCGGAAGTGCTGGTGCTGCATATGAAGATGAGCGCGGCGCAGGCGCGCCGGCGCACGCTGGAATTGCTGGAGGAGGTGGGCATACCCGAGCCGGCGGTGAAGATTGATGCGTATCCGGGACAGTTGTCCGGCGGCCAGCAGCAGCGGGTGATGATCGCGATGGCGATTGCCTGCGAGCCCAAGTTGCTGATTGCCGATGAGCCGACCACGGCGCTCGATGTGACGATCCAGAAGCAGATCATGGAGCTGATCGCGCGGCTGCAGAAGCGGCATGCGATGTCGGTGCTGTTCATTACGCATGATCTGGGGCTGGTGGCGCAGATTGCGGATCAGGTGGTGGTGATGCGACATGGCGAGGTGAGGGAGGCCGGGCCGGCGCAGCAAGTGCTGATCGAGCCGCAGGATGCCTACACGCGCGCGCTGCTGGCGTGCAGGCCGAAGCTGGACCAGCGGCCGCACCGGCTGCCGGTGATTGCCGATTTCCTCGATGTCGTTCCGGCGCAGGCCGGAACCCATGCTGAGCATCCCGGCACGCAGCCTATGGGTTCCGGCCTGCGCCGGAACGACGACGGCGGCGGCGGCGGGGCGCCGCTGCTGGAGGTGCGCAATTTAAGCAAGGTCTTCACCCAGCGCCAGGGCTGGTTCGGCAAGCGCGAATTCACCGCCGTGCACGACGTTTCCTTCACCCTCCCACGCGGCAAGACGCTGGGCGTGGTCGGTGAATCCGGCTCCGGCAAAACCACCGTCGGCCTGACCCTGCTGCGCCTGCATCAAGCCAGCAGCGGCAGCGTGCTGTTCGAGGGCCGCGACCTGCTGACCATGTCCGCGCGCGAATTCCAGGCCTACAAGCGCCGCATCCAGATCATCTTCCAGAATCCCTACGCCTCGCTCAACCCGCGCTTCACCGTCGGCGACATCCTGCTCGAACCGATGCGCATCCACCGCATCGGCGCCGACGACCGCGAGCGCACCGCCATCGCCCTTGGCCTGCTCGACAAAGTCGGCCTGCCGGCCGCCGCCTTCAAGCACTATCCACATGAATTCTCGGGCGGCCAGCGGCAGCGCATCGCCATCGCCCGCTGCCTGACCCTGCAACCGGAAATCCTGGTGTGCGACGAATCGGTGTCCGCGCTGGACGTTTCGGTGCAGGCCCAGGTGCTCAACCTTTTGCAGGATTTACAGGACGAGCTGGGCCTGTCATACATCTTCATTTCGCACGACCTGTCGGTGGTGAAGTATTTGGCCGACCAGGTGATGGTGATGCAGCACGGCGCCGTGGTCGAGCTGGCCGACGCGGAGCAGTTGTACCGCAACCCGCAACAGCCCTACACCAAGGCGCTTCTGGCGGCCATCCCCGGCAGCGGTTAAGCGTTTTTTAAGTTAAGATAGACGAATGGCGAATCTCATCCTCCTGCTGCAAGAATATGGTGTCCTGATCGTGTTCGGGATCGTGCTGGTCGAACAGATCGGCTTGCCTATCCCTGCCTTCCCGATTTTGATCGTGGCCGGCGCCATGTCGGTCGATGGCGACACCCACTGGCCCGCCGTGCTGGGCGTGGCCATGATCGCCTGCCTGATCAGCGACTATTTCTGGTTCCGCGCCGGGCGCTACTACGGCAAGCGCATCCTCAAGCTGTTGTGCAAGATCTCGCTGTCGCCAGATTACTGCGTCAGCCAGACCGAAGACAACTTCAACCGCTGGGGCCCGAAAGCGCTGATCGTCGCCAAGTTCATTCCCGGCTTTAACACCATTGCGCCGCCGCTGGCCGGGGCGATGGGCACCCGCACCAGCGTGTTCCTCGGTTTCAGCGTGCTGGGCGGGCTGGTCTGGAGCGGCGCCGGCATCGCCATCGGCGCCTTCTTCCACACCAGCGTCGACCAGGTGCTGGATATCCTGAGCACGATGGGCACCACCGCGCTGATCGTGCTGGGCGTGCTGCTGCTGTTGTTCGTGTCGTTCAAGTACGTGGAGCGCAAGCGTTTCCACCAGTCGGTTGATATCGAGCGTATCAGCATCGACGATCTCAAGCAGTTGCTGGAGCAGGGTAATGAGCCGGTGCTGATCGATGCCCGCAGCGTGACCGCGCAAATGCTGGATCCGGCCGTGCCGGGCGCGCTGCTGTTCAACGGTGGCGACCTGAATGCCGAGATCGTTGCGCTGGACAAGGGGCGCCACATCATCGTCTATTGCAGCTGCCCCAACGACGTCACTGCCGCCCACGTGGCGAAATCCCTGATCGGGCAGGGCTATCACCGCGCCCGTCCGCTGCATGGCGGACTGGAAGCATGGAACGCGGCCTTCCGCACCGAATCGCTCCAGGAAGACAACACCGCCTCCGCCTGATATGTGCCGTCGTCCCGGCGAAGGCCGGAATGACGGTGCTTGTTTTTAGGGTGAGTATGGAATCGATTCCATTTCAATGGCTGGTAGTCATACTACGGACGAAATATCCCGGATTGCAAACTTGTGTAGCAATCTGTACTAAAACTACAAACTCTTCTTGCCTGCAAACGGCAATATACCTTAAGCTTAAGCCTCAACTAATTTCGATCCATCATGACAGCTCAGTCCGTACAAACGCCTCCCTCCCTGACCACTGCTCTCCCTGGTGGCCCGCGTCTGCTGGCGGATATCGGCGGCACCAACGCGCGCTTCGCGCTGGAAACCGCTCCGGGCAAGATTGAGGCGATCGAAGTGCTGGCGTGCGCCGCTTACCCGACCTTGGCCGCCGCCCTGGTCGCGTACCTGGCCTCGCCAACCGTCGCCCAGGCCGGCGTCACCGGCATCCGGAATGGCGCGATTGCAATCGCCAACCCGGTCACCGGCGACATGGTGAGCATGACCAATCACCACTGGGCATTCTCGATTGAAGCGCTGCGCCGCGAAGTCAACTTCGACACCCTGGTGGTGGTGAACGACTTCACCGCGCTGGCCAGCTCGCTGCCGCAACTGTCGGCAACGCAAAAACACCAGGTCGGCGGCGGCGTCGGCGTGCCGGGCACCCCGCTGGGCCTGATCGGCGCCGGCACCGGCCTCGGCGTCTCCGGCCTGATTCCGGGCAAGGATGGCTGGACTGCGCTGCTGAGCGAAGGCGGCCACGTGACCTTCTCGCCGGCCAACCCGACCGAAGTGGCGATCCTGCAATTCGCCTGGAAAGAATTCGAACACGTGTCGGCCGAACGCCTGATGTCCGGCGCCGGTATCGAACTGATCTACCGCGCCCTGGCCGACCACAACGACCTGCCGGCGGAAAAACTGAGCGCGGCCGACATCTCGCGCCGCGCGCTGGCCGGCGAATGCTCGCTGTGCGACGACGCCATCGAAGCCTTCTGCTGCATGCTGGGCACCATCGCCGGCAATATCGCCGTGACGCTGGGTGCGCAGGGCGGCATCTACATCGGCGGCGGCATCGTGCCGAAACTGGGCGACCGTTTCGACCGTTCCGGCTTCCGCGCCCGCTTTGAGGCCAAGGGCCGTTTCAATAAATACCTGTCGGCGGTGCCGACCTGGGTGATCACCGCAGAATACCCGGCCTTCGTTGGCGTTTCGGCAATCTTGTCGGAGAGACTTGCTGCCGCGTAAGCTCAGTTACATTTCGATGACGTCGAAATGCGCGTTTTGCAGTTTTATCAGGTACAATTCGCGGTGTTGGATGAAACGTCTGGCTTCCTGCCCACGTTTCACGTAGAAAGCAACGGTTTCGGCCGTTGCCGGCATGTCCCTCTCTCCCGCCAGGTGCGCATAGGCCTTGGCGTCGGAAAAGCAGCTTCAGTGAGTACTCCCACCAGCCTCGCTGAATGTGATTGATTTCTTTCATTTTTGCTTATGGATAATCTTGAGGCTAAAAAAGTCCTCGAAACCGCCTTGCTATGCGCTCGTGAGCCGTTATCGATCCACAGTCTGAAAAAGCTGTTTGTCGAACTGGACGATCAGGACCGACCGCGCGGCCCCGGCATCGGCGCCGACACGATCAAGGAATTGCTGGAAGAATTGCGGCTCGATTGGGCCGGCAAGGGCGTGGAAGTGATTAGCCTGGCAACCGGTTGGCGCTTCCAGAGCCGCCCGGAAATGAAGTTGTACCTGGATCGCCTGAATCCGGAAAAGCCGCCCAAGTACACGCGGGCGACGCTGGAGACGCTGGCCATCATTGCCTATCGCCAGCCGGTCACGCGGGGCGATATCGAAGAGATACGCGGCGTAGCCGTTAATTCGCAGACGATCAAGATGCTGGAAGATCGTGGCTGGGTGGACGCCGTCGGTTATCGCGATGTCGTCGGCCGCCCGGCCTTACTGGGCACCACCAAGCAGTTTTTGGATGATTTGGGCTTGAATTCGCTGTCCCAGCTGCCTCCCTTGCAGCAAATCAGCGATGGTCAGAACGCGATGGAAACCCTGGAAGCGGCTCTGCAAGAGAACTTTGAGAAAGCTGCGCAGCAAGATAGTGCTGAGCAAGCAGTTGAGCAAGAAACCGGCCCCGCGCCAGATTTAACGGTTGACGCTGAGCACAACCAAGAAACGAATAATGAACAAACCTGATACCCCTGAGACCGTCTCCGACGCAGTAGCGACCGAAGTTGCCGCCAAGCCTAAGCGCCGCACCAAAGCGCAGATCGAGGCCGACAACGCCGCCATCGCAGCGGGCGAAGCGCCTGCTGCCAAGCCTAAGGCGCCGCGCAAGACCAAGGCTGCCGCCGCCGGCGAAGCCGAAGCTGCTGTACCGGCCGTCGCCGATGCACCCGCCAGCCTGTCGGCCGCTTCCCTGAAGAAACCGCGCGCCAAGAAGGCCGACGCTGCTGTTGCGGTCGCCGAGGGTGACGCGCCAGCCGCCAAGCCGGTCAAGCCGCGCGCCAAAAAGGCTGCTGCACCGGCTGCTGAAGTGGCCGTCGAGGCGCCAGTTGCCGCGCCGGCTTCTGCCGCTGCGCCGGCTGTGGCTGCTGCCCCGGCCGAAGGTGATCAAGGTGTGGTTCGCGGCCAGCGTCCACGCGGTCCGCGCCAGATGCGCGAGCAGCGCGCACTGCGCGAAGCGACGATGCCGCGTCCTGAGCCGGTGGTCGCCGCCGAAGGCGTCGCCGCAGCTGCGGAAGAGGGTGTTGCCGCGCCGGTGGCCCGCGACGGCAAGCCGCGCCATGAGCAGCGCAATAATCAGAATCAGCGCAACGGCAAGAAGAACAAGAACGGCAAGCAGCGTGGCGGCCAGAACGCCGGTGGTGCCAAGGCCAACGACGCCGATGCCGCGTTCTCGTACGTCACGTCGGATGCTTTCGATAGCGAAGAGCAGGGCAAGGGCCGTCAGCAGTCGAAGGCTGCGCGCCGCGACCTGACCTCGGACGACGACGCGCCGAAGCTGCACAAGGTGCTGGCCGAAGCCGGTCTCGGCTCGCGCCGCGATATGGAAGAACTGATTGTGTCCGGCCGCGTGTCGGTCAACGGCGAGCCGGCCCACATCGGCCAGCGCATCCTGCCGACCGATGCGGTACGCATCAACGGCAAGCTGATCCAGCGCCGCGTGAGCAAGAAGCCGCCGCGCGTGCTGATCTATCACAAGCCAGCCGGCGAAATCGTCTCGATGGACGATCCGGATGGCCGTCCATCGGTGTTCGATCGCCTGCCGACCATGAAGGCCGGCAAATGGCTGGCCGTCGGCCGCCTGGACTTCAACACCGAAGGCCTGCTGCTGTTCACCACTTCCGGTGACCTGGCCAACCGCCTGATGCACCCGCGCTACGGCATCGACCGTGAATACGCAGTGCGTACGCTGGGCGTGCTGGAAGAGGGCATGCGCCAGAAGCTGCTGGCCGGCGTGGAGCTGGAAGACGGCGTGGCGCAGTTCTCCAAGATCGCCGACGGTGGCGGCGAGGGCATCAACAAGTGGTACCGCGTGATCATCGGCGAAGGCCGTAACCGCGAGGTGCGCCGCATGTTCGAGGCGATCGGCCTGACCGTGTCGCGCCTGATCCGTACCCGCTACGGTGCCATGACCCTGCCGAGCAGCCTGAAACGCGGCCGCTGGGAAGAGATGGAAGAAAATGCAGTACGCGGCCTGATGGCGGCCTACAGCATCGAGAAAAAAGGCGGCGATGGCGCCAAGCCGCAGCAGCCGGCTGCGGGCAAGTCGCCGCAGCCAGCCAAGCCGGCCCAGAACAAGGGTCCGGAAAAGCGCGGCCGCAACGGCAACCGCGACCAGCACGCCGAGCGCGCCGACCGTCGCGATGAGCGTGATTTCGACGATGACGACGAGGACGACGAAAACGAGCCGAACTTCAACCGTGCCGACCTGAGCAACGCCAACGCGCTGCCTTTCGCCAAGCAGCCGCGTAGCGGCGGCCGTGGCCAGGGTGGTTTCGGCGGCAACGGCGGCGGCAATGGCAACCGTGGCGGCAAAGGCCGTCCGGGCGGCCAGGGTGGCCAGGGGCAAACCTCGAGCCGTCCGGGCGGTCGTCCGCAGGGGATTGGTGCTTATGCCGGCGGCCGTCCGCTGGGCGAGGCGCCGGGTCCGCGCGGCCAGGGCCAGGGCGGCCGTCCGCAAGGTCAGGGGCAAGGCGGTCAAGGCCGTGGCGGCCAGGGGCGCGACCAGCAAGCCAAAGGTCCGAGCCGTGGTCCGCGCCAGCCTGATCCGCTGCAAACCACCTTCGGTTTTGGTGCCGCAAGCGGCGCGCCGCGCCGTGGCCAGCAGCCGCGTGGCGGCGCCGCCGATCACGGCATGCCGCGCCGCCGCAAGGGCTAATCAAGTATCTTAAACCTTGTTGTAAGTCTGCCATGCCGCCCGTGCGGCATTGCAGCGAAGTTCATATAAGGTTATAATATCCAGCCTAGTAGAAGTTCTGAATCGCACTCTTGCTGCGGAACTCTTCATCTGGCTAGGTGTTTTAAGAAGATGGGCAGATGCCCATTTTTTTTTTGTTGAACCGTTTTAACAGGCTTGTTTTATGCCTCTGCATAAACAGGTCTTGAACTGGAGAATTTTCTTGCAGCTGCCGGAATTAATTGAAAAGACCGTCGCCGGTCTGGGCTATGAGCTGGTTGATGTCGAACGGGCCGAGCGCGGACTGCTGCGCGTGTTTATCGATTTCAGCGCAGAAGATGCCGAAGAAAAAGGTCCGATCACCGTGGAAGATTGCGCCACGGTCAGCCACCAGCTGTCGCACTTGCTGACGGTCGAGAACATTCCTTACGAGCGTCTCGAAATCTCGTCGCCGGGGCTGGATCGTCCGCTGCGCAAGCTGTCGGATTTTGCACGTTTTGCCGGTTGCGAAGTCGTCATTAAACTGCGCGCAGCCATGCCGGGTACGAACAACCGGAAATCGTTCACGGGGGTCCTGCTGGAACCCGAGGGCGAGAATTTGTCGTTGGAATTTGAAAGCAATGAAGGTCCGGCGCAGTTGGATTTCACACTCGCCGATGTGGATAAGGCACGCTTGGTGCCGCAGGTGGATTTTAAGGGACGCAAAGCATGAGTCGCGAAGTTTTGTTATTGGTAGACGCGCTGGCGCGTGAAAAGAACGTCGATAAAGATGTGGTTTTCGGCGCACTGGAGTTCGCGTTGGCGCAAGCCACGAAGAAACGCTATGAGGGTGAAGTCGACATCCGCGTTTCGATCGATCGCGAGTCGGGTGAGTTCGAATCCTTCCGTCGCTGGCACGTGGTGCCTGATGAAGCGGGCCTGCAGCTGCCGGACCAGGAAATCCTGCACTTCGAAGCGAAAGAACAGATCGCCGATATCGAAGTGGACGACTACATCGAAGAGCCGATTGAATCGGTGGAATTCGGCCGCCGCTTCGCGCAAGACACCAAGCAAGTGGTGCTGCAGCGCGTGCGCGACGCCGAGCGCGAACAGATCCTGGCCGACTTCCTGGAACGCGGCGATTCGCTGGTCACCGGCACCATCAAGCGCATGGAACGTGGCGACGCCATCGTGGAATCGGGCAAGATCGAAGCCCGCCTGCCGCGCGACCAGATGATCCCGAAAGAGAACCTGCGTATCGGCGACCGCGTCCGTGCTTACATCCTGCGCGTTGACCGCAATATGCGCGGCCCGCAAGTGATCCTGTCGCGCACCGCGCCAGAGTTCATCATGAAGCTGTTCGAACTGGAAGTGCCGGAAATCGAACAAGGCATGCTGGAAATTAAATCGGCCGCCCGCGACGCCGGCGTACGCGCCAAGATTGCCGTCTACACCGCCGACAAGCGTATCGATCCGATCGGTACCTGCGTGGGCATGCGCGGTTCGCGCGTGCAAGCCGTGACCGGCGAGCTGGGCGGCGAGCGCGTGGACATCGTGCTGTGGTCGGAAGATCCGGCCCAGTTCGTGATCGGCGCGCTGGCCCCGGCCAACGTGTCCTCGATCGTCGTCGACGAAGAGAAGCACGCGATGGACGTGGTGGTGGACGAAGAAAACCTGGCGATCGCCATCGGCCGCTCCGGCCAGAACGTACGCCTGGCTTCCGACCTGACCGGCTGGAAGATCAACATCATGACGGCCGAGGAATCGGCCGACAAGGCAGCCCAGGAAACCGCCGCGATCCGCGCGCTGTTCATGGAAAAACTGGACGTCGACCAGGAAGTGGCCGACATCCTGGTGGAAGAAGGCTTTGCCAGCCTGGAAGAAATCGCTTACGTGCCAATCTCGGAAATGCTGGAGATTGAATCGTTCGACGAAGATACCGTCAACGAACTGCGCACCCGCGCCCGTGACGCCCTGGTCACCGAAGCCATCGCTTCGGAAGAAGGCCTGGAAGGCATGGACGAGGCGCTGGTCGGTCTGGAAGGCATGGACCGCATCACCGCCGGCAAGCTGGGCCTGGCTGGTATCAAAACGGTAGAGGCTTTTGCCGGCCTGGCTTATGACGAGTTCGGTGCCATTCTGGCCCTGTCGTCTGACCGTGCACGAGCACTGATTACGAGTGAATTTGAAGATGTGACCGACGATGAGATGAAGTTGGTTGATGCGAAGTACGACGACCGCGCCAAAGGCTTGCAAGCCAAGGCCTGGAGTCTCACTGAATCTGCAAAGGCTTAATTTGAGTATTTTTATCATCTCCGCGACACATAGAAAAGAGGACTGAATGGCGAGTAACAACGTAGCCCAATTTGCCACCGAACTGAAGATGCCTGCAGACTTGCTGCTGACGCAGCTGCGTTCTGCCGGCGTCGAAAAAAGTTCGACGTCAGATCCATTGTCGAAAGATGATAAGGATAAGCTGCTCGACCACCTGCGCCGTACCCACGGCGCCGGTGCTGAAGAGAAGAAGAAAATTACGCTGACGCGCAAGGAAACCACCGAGATCAAGCAGGCCGACGCCAATGGCAAGGCCCGCACCATCCAGGTCGCCGTCAAGAAAACCCGCACCTTCGTGCAGCGCGACGAACCGCTGACCACCACCGCAGCCGCGCCGGCCGCGCCGGTGATCGACGCGGCTGAAGCCGCACGCCGCGAAGAAGAGGCCCGCAAGCAAGCGGAGCTGATCGCACGCCAGGAAGCCGAGCTGCGCGAGAAGCAGGAACGCCTGGCCAAGCTGGAAGCGGATAAAGCCGCCCAGGCCAAGGCCACCGCCGAAGCCGAAGCCGCCGCCAAGCGCGAAGCCGAAGAGGAAGCGAAGAAAGCCGCTGCCGCCAAGGCCGCTGCCGCCGCTGCGCCGGCTGCCGCGCCGACCGTGGACGCCGCTGCTGAAGAAGCCAAGCAAAAAGCCGCCGACGAAGCCAAGAAGAAGGTCGCCGCCGCCGCCAAGGAAGCCGCTGAACAAGCCGCTGCCACCGAGCGCGCACGCCAGGCCGTGGCTGACGAGGTAGCCCAGATCAAGGCCATGATGAACGCGCCGCGCCGCGCCATCAAAGCACCTGAGCCGGCACCGGCTCCGGTCAAGCCGAAAGTTGCCGAAGGCACGCTGCACAAGCCGGCTACCGCCGCCAATGCAGCCAAGCCGGGCGAGAAGAAAGACGACAAGAAGCCAGCCGTGGGCGGCGCCGACAAGAAGTCGATCAAATCGGCCAATGTCTCGTCGACCTGGCAGGACGACGCCAAGAAGCGCGGTGCGCCGGGCGGTGGCAAAGGCCGTGGCGCCAGCACCGGCCCAAGCACCGGCCGCGACAGCTGGCGCGGTGGCAAGGGTGGTCGTCGCCATCATCAATCGGATGATCGCGAAACCAACTTCCAGGCCCCGACCGAAGCCATCGTCAAGGATGTGCACGTTCCTGAAACCATCACCGTGGCCGAACTGGCGCACAAGATGTCGGTCAAGGCATCCGAGGTCATCAAGCAGCTGATGAAGCTGGGCCAGATGTGCACCATCAACCAGGTGCTGGACCAGGAAACCGCGATGATCGTGGTGGAAGAGATGGGCCACAAGGCGTTTGCCGCCGAGATGGACGATCCGGAAGCGATCCTGGCAGACCAGGGCGAGCACGCGCACTACGAAGCCGTATCGCGGGCACCGGTGGTGACCGTCATGGGTCACGTCGACCACGGTAAAACCTCGCTGCTGGACTACATCCGCCGCGCCAAAGTGGCGTCGGGCGAAGCTGGCGGCATTACCCAGCACATCGGCGCCTACCACGTGGAAACCCCGCGCGGCATCGTCACCTTCCTGGATACGCCGGGTCACGAAGCCTTTACGGCGATGCGTGCCCGCGGTGCGAAAGCCACCGACATCGTTATTCTGGTGGTGGCAGCCGACGACGGCGTGATGCCGCAAACCAAAGAAGCTATCGCTCACGCGAAAGCGGCCGGCGTACCACTGGTGGTGGCGATCAACAAGATCGACAAACCGGGTGGCAACGTCGACCGTGTCACGCAAGAGCTGGTTGCCGAGAGCGTGGTGCCGGAAGAATACGGTGGCGAATCGCCATTCGTGCCGGTATCGGCCAAGACCGGCGAAGGCATCGACAACCTGCTGGAGCAAGTGCTGCTGCAAGCCGAGGTGCTGGAACTGAAAGCACCGGTCGATGCACCGGCGCGCGGCCTGGTGGTTGAAGGCCGTCTGGACAAGGGTAAGGGCCCGGTGGCCACCATCCTGGTTCAGTCCGGTACGCTGAAGCGCGGCGACGTGGTGCTGGCGGGTTCGTCCTACGGTCGCGTTCGTGCGATGCTGGACGAGAACGGCAAGCCTATCGCTGAAGCCGGTCCTTCGATCCCGGTCGAAATCCAGGGTCTGACCGAAGTGCCGCAAGCCGGTGAAGAAGTCATGGTCATGGCGGACGAGCGTAAAGCCCGTGAGATCGGCCTGTTCCGTCAAGGTAAGTTCCGCGACGTGAAACTGGCCAAGCAGCAAGCGGCGAAACTGGAAAACATGTTCGACCAGATGGCCGAAGGCGAAGTGAAAAACCTGCCGCTGATCATCAAGACCGACGTGCAAGGTTCGCAGGAAGCGCTGGTGGGCTCGCTGCAGAAACTGTCGACCTCGGAAGTGCGCGTACAAGTTGTGCACGCTGCCGTTGGTGGCATCACCGAGTCGGACGTCAACCTGGCAGTCGCTTCGAAAGCGGTCATCATCGGCTTCAACGCCCGTGCTGATGCTCAGGCGCGCAAGCTGGCCGAATCGAACGGCGTGGACATCCGCTACTACAACATCATCTACGACGCGATCGAAGAGGTGAAAGCAGCACTGTCCGGCATGCTGGCGCCAGAGAAGCGCGAAACCGTCACCGGCCAGGTGGAAGTGCGCCAGGTTATCCTGGTGTCCAAAGTTGGCGCGATCGCCGGCTGCCTGGTTACCGATGGTGTGGTCAAGCGTACCTCGTCGGTTCGCCTGCTGCGCAACAACATCGTGGTCTGGACTGGCGAGATCGACTCGCTCAAACGCTTCAAGGACGATGCGAAAGAAGTACGCGCCGGTCTGGAGTGCGGCCTGTCGCTGAAGGCTTACAACGACATCCAGGTGGGTGATACGCTGGAAGTGTTCGAAGTGCAGGAAATCGCGCGTACCCTGTAATTTCGGGACGCACAGCAGTATCTGGTAAAGTGGACGGGCCTTCCCGTCCACTTGCCGTTTATGGAATCATCATGGCAAAACATAGCAAAAACATCCCACAGCGCGGCCAGCGCGTGGCCGATCAGATCCAGAAGGATTTGTCTGAACTGATCGTATTCGAACTGAAAGACCCGCGCGTCGGCATGATCACGCTGGCCGAAGTGCAGCTGACCCCGGACTACGCCCACGCCAAGATCTACTTCACCATGCTGAAGGACGACGCGGAAACCGTGAAGAACACGCTGGCCGGCCTGAACGCCGCCTCCGGCTACCTGCGCAACCAGCTGGGCAAGCGCCTGCACATCCACACGCTGCCGCAACTGCACTTCGTGCACGACACCTCGGCCGCGCGCGGCATGGCCATGTCGGCGCTGATCGACCAGGCCAACAGCACCCGCTCGCTCGACGACGGCGAGGAATAATTGGGCTCCGGCCTGCGCCGGAGCGACGGTCGTTCCGGCGTAGGCCGGGACCCAATCCTGAAGCGACTATGAAGCAATCCCATCCAAAAAAAGTCCGCGACCTGGTGGACGGCGTGCTGCTGCTCGACAAGCCGGTTGGCTTTTCCAGCAACGATGCGCTGATCAAGGCCAAGCGCGTGCTGAACGCCAAGAAGGCCGGCCACACCGGCACCCTCGATCCGTTCGCCACCGGCCTGCTGCCGCTGTGCTTTGGCGAAGCCACCAAGTTCTCGCAGGACTTGCTGGAAGCCGACAAGACCTACGAAACCATCGTCCACCTGGGCCAGACCACCGACACCGGCGACACCGAAGGCGAAGTGGTGGAGACGCGCGACGTCCACGTTACGCTGGAGCAGATCCACGCCGTGCTGGAAAAATTCCGCGGCCCGATCGCCCAAGTGCCGCCGATGTACTCGGCCCTGAAGCGCGACGGCAAGCCGCTGTACGAATACGCCCGCGCCGGTATCACGCTGGAGCGCGAAGCGCGCAACGTCATCATCCACCAGCTGGAACTGATCTCGTACGAGGCGCCGTTCCTCAAGCTGTCGGTCACCTGCAGCAAGGGCACTTACATCCGCGTGCTGGGCCAGGACATCGGCGAGGCGCTCGGCTGCGGCGCCCACCTGAACGCCCTGCGCCGCACCCAAGTCGGCGCGCTGACGATGGAGCACATGGTCACGCTCGACCAACTGGTGGCGCATGAGGCGCCGCTGTCGCTGCTGTCGCCGGTCGACGCCTTGCTGGCGAGCTTCCCGGCGGTGCAGCTCAACGCCGAGCTGGCCAAGCGCTTCCTCAATGGCCAGCGCCTGCCGCTGGGCAAGGAGCCGACGATCACCGTGCCGCAGGAGCAGGGCAGGGTGCGCGTCTACCTGGACGACAAATTGCTGGGCACCGCCATCCTCGGCGAATACAGCATTCTGGCGCCCGAACGTTTAATCGCATTTACGCCGCAATAAAGCGCTAGAGTTGCATCGCAACATGCTATACTAGAGGGCTTCGTGTGCCTCGAAGGTACTCACTCGCAGTTTTTCGCAAATATACAAACCATGTCTACTACTAAACGCGCAATTCGCAATATTGCAATCATCGCCCACGTTGACCACGGCAAAACCACCCTGGTTGACCAACTGCTGCGCCAGTCCGGCACCTTCCGTGAAAACCAAGCGGTTGATACCCGTGTGATGGACTCGAACGACCTCGAAAAAGAGCGCGGCATTACGATTCTGTCGAAGAACTGCGCGGTTGAGTACGAAGGCACCCACATCAACATCGTCGACACCCCAGGCCACGCCGACTTCGGCGGCGAAGTGGAACGTGTGCTGTCGATGGTTGACTCGGTTCTGCTGCTGGTGGACGCGCAAGAAGGCCCAATGCCACAGACCCGTTTCGTGACCCGTAAAGCGCTGGCCCTGGGCCTGAAGCCGATCGTCGTCGTGAACAAGGTTGACCGTCCGGGCGCGCGCGCCGACTGGGCCATCAACCAGACCTTCGAACTGTTCGACAAGCTGGGCGCAACCGACGAGCAGCTGGACTTCCCTATCGTGTACGCATCGGGTCTGAACGGCTATGCCGGCCTGACCGAAGACGTGCGCTCGGGCGACATGAAGCCGCTGTTCGACGCCATCCTGGAACACGTGCCAGTCCGTGACGACAATCCAGACGGCCCGCTGCAGATGCAAATCACCTCGCTGGACTACTCGTCGTACGTGGGCAAGATCGGCATTGGCCGTATCAACCGCGGCCGTGTGAAAACCGGCCAGGACGTGGTGGTAATGAACGGCCCTGACGCGACCCCGATCAAAGGCCGCATCAACCAGGTGCTGAACTTCAAGGGCCTGGAGCGCGTGCTGGTTGAAGACGCTGTTGCCGGCGACATCGTGCTGATCAACGGTATCGAAGAAATCGGCATCGGTTCGACCGTGTGCGCACCGGACACCCCGGAAGCGCTGCCGATGCTGACCGTCGACGAACCGACCCTGACCATGAACTTCATGGTCAACAACTCGCCGCTGGCTGGCCGCGAAGGCAAGTTCGTGACCTCGCGCCAGCTGCGCGACCGTCTGGAAAAAGAATTGAAGGCCAACGTGGCGCTGCGTGTCGCGCCGACCGAAGACGACACCACCTTCGAAGTATCGGGCCGTGGCGAGCTGCACCTGACCATCCTGATCGAAAACATGCGTCGTGAAGGTTTCGAGCTGGCCGTATCGCGTCCGCGCGTGGTGTTCAAGATGGTCGATGGCGTGCGCCATGAGCCGTACGAGCAACTGTCGGTGGACGTCGAGGAAGCCAACCAGGGCGGCGTGATGGAAGAACTCGGCCGTCGTCGTGGCGACCTGCAAAACATGGAATCGGACGGCAAAGGCCGGGTGCGTCTGGAATACCGTATTCCAGCCCGTGGCCTGATCGGCTTCCAGGGCGAGTTCATGACCCTGACCCGTGGTACCGGCCTGATGTCGCACGTGTTTGATGCATACGCACCGGTCGACAATACCAAGGGCGGCGAACTGGGCGGCCGTCGCAACGGCGTGCTGATTTCGCAAGACGACGGCGCCGCTGTTGCTTACGCGATCTGGAAACTGCAAGATCGCGGCCGTATGTTCGTGGTCCACAACGACCCAGTGTACGAAGGCATGATCATCGGTATCCACTCGCGCGACAACGATCTGGTGGTCAACCCGATCAAGGGCAAGCAGCTGACCAACGTGCGTTCGTCGGGTACCGACGAAGCGGTGCGCCTGGTGCCGCCGATCCAGATGTCGCTGGAATACGCAGTTGAATTCATCAACGACGACGAACTGGTGGAAATCACCCCGAAATCGATCCGCCTGCGCAAGCGTCACCTGAAAGAGCACGAGCGTAAAAAGGCCTCCCGCGAAGCGTAATTCGCCGGTCGCTGTCACAGCAAGAAGCCGCCTTCGGGCGGCTTTTTTCATTTGCGTTTTCCCTTCTCCTGCGGTACTTTGGTGCGTGGCAACATAACGCAACGGAGGATGATGTGAATTGGTTCAGTAATCCCTTCAACCTTGCCCAGCAGGCAACCGACTACTGGATCGACGCCGCCCAGCGCTCCATCCTGTTCATGGACGTGTTGCGTGAGCGCGGCGACGAGCGCAACCATCGCGCCGAGCAGACCGCGCCCCATGTCCTGACTTTCCAATTCGAAGTGGTGATGGATGGCCGTCACCTCGAGCGTCCCGTCAACTATGGCCTGCTGCACATCCTGCAGCCGGATGGCATCCAGCCCGACGCCACCAAGCGTCCCTTCATCGTGTTCGACCCGCGCGCCGGCCACGGTCCCGGCATCGGCGGCATGAAGCATGACAGTGAAATCGGCGTGGTGCTGAAGGCCGGCCATCCGTGCTATTTCGTCGGCTTCCTGCCCCATCCGGTGCCGGGCCAAACGATTGAAGACGTGTGCCGCGCCGAAGCGCTGTTTATCGCCAAGGTGGCCGAGCTGCATCCCGAGGCCGACGGCAAGCCTGCGCTGATCGGCAACTGCCAGGCCGGCTGGCAAATCATGATGACCAGCGCCCTGAATCCCGACCTGGTCGGGCCGCTGGTGCTGGCCGGCGCGCCGCTGTCGTACTGGGCCGGCGTGCGCGGCAAGAATCCCTTGCGCTACCTCGGCGGCATCCTTGGCGGCACCTGGATGACGGCGCTGGCGGGCGACCTTGGCAACGGCATCTTCGACGGCGCGCAACTGGTCGCCAACTTCGAGAAGATGAATCCATCGAATACCTTCTGGTCCAAGAACTACAACGTCTACTCCAAGATCGACACCGAGGCGCAGCGCTTCCTGGAGTTTGAAAAATGGTGGGGCAACCCGGTGCTGCTGAACGCCGGCGAGATGCAGTACATCGCCGACTCGCTGTTCGTCGGCAACCGCCTGAGCGACGCCGCGCTGCTCGACAGCGCCGGCCACCGCATCGACCTGCGCAACATCAAATCGCCGATCGTGGTGTTCTGCTCGTGGGGCGACGACATCACGCCGCCGCAGCAGGCGCTGGGCTGGGTGCTGGACCTGTACGAGGACGACGCGGCGCTGGTGGCCGGCGGCCAGACCATCATCTATTCCATGCACCAGAGCATAGGCCACCTTGGCATCTTCGTCTCGGCCTCGGTGGCCAACAAGGAGCACGAGGAATTCACGGCGGCGATGGACATGATCGACATCATGCCGCCCGGCCTGTACGAGGCGGTGTTCCTCGACAAGGACGAGGAAATGCTGCAAGCGGAAATCGCCGCCGGCGACCTGGCGGCCGGCGATTATGTGATGCGTTTCGAGCGCCGCAGCCTGGAGGCGCTGCGCGCGCTGGGCGGCAACGATGTGGAAGACGAGCGCCGCTTCGCCACGGTGGCGCGGCTGTCGGAAATCAACAAGAATTTGTACCAGACCTTCGCCAGCCCGATCGTGAAAAGCATGGTGACCGAGGCCAGTGCGGAACGTTTGCGCGAGTCGCATCCGCTGCGCATGCGCTACACCATGTTCTCGAGTAAAAATCCGCTGCTGAACCAGATCCCGGCGCTGGCCGAAAAGGTGCGCGCGGAACGCCGGCCGGTCGGCCAGGACAATGTGTTCCTGCAAATGCAGGAGGCATGGAGCAAGCAGATCGTCGATGCGCTGGACCGCTACCGCGATGCGCGCGACCAGGCCACCGAGCAGGTCTTCCTTGGCGTGTATGGTTCACCGCTGCTGCAGGCGCTGGTGGGACTGAACAGTGACGGCGGCAAGCCGCGCCGCATTGGCCGCGATATCGCACGCGAGGCGGCCACCAATGCCCAGCGCGCGGCGTTGGCGCTGCGTACGAAAGAGGGCGGTGTGACCGAGGGCATCATTCGCGGCTTGCTGTACATCTTCCGCAGTCCGGAGATGAGCGCGGCCGACGAGCGCGCCTTTGCGGCCATCCGCCAGCTGCGCTTGCGCACCTCGGACAACAAGGTGATGAGCGTGACTTTGCTGAAGAAGATCCTGCGCGAGCAATACCTGATGCTGCAGGTGAACGAGGAAGCGGCGCTCAACGATTTGCCGCTGTTGCTGCCGGAAGAGCCGGACGCGCGCCAGCAGGCGCTGGGCATCGTGCGGCAAGTGGCGGGCGCGACCGGCACGCTGACCGGTGATGCGGCCGCGCGGCTGGAGCGCATCGCCGTCATCTTCGGGCCGCAAGCGCCGTCGCTGGCGGTGGTGCGCAAGAAGAAGGGCGCGTCGACGGCGGCTTAGCCCAGGGTCTTGCGCATGAACACGCTGAGCGGATCGTCCGGATAATCGCCGTACGGTCCGCAGCGCTCGAAGCCGTGGCGCGCGTACAGGGCCAGCGCTTCCGGGTTTTCCGGCCCGGTTTCCAGCACCAGCTGCGGGCAACCGGCCGTGCGCGCCGTCTCTTCCAACAAACCCATCAACTGGCGTGCGGTGCCGGCGCCACGCGCAGCCGGGCGCACATACATGCGCTTGATTTCGCCATACTCCCCGCTCAGCACGATGGCGCCGCAGCCGACCGCCGCGCCCTGCGCATCGCGCGCCACGGCAAAACGGATATTGGGTTGCAGCAGTGTCTGTACATCCAGCGCGTACACGGCTTCCGGCGGGTAGAGCGCCAGCAGGTAGGCATCCAGCTCGGCGATCAGTGCGTGGACTTCGGGCTGGTCGGGCGTTTCAAAGGCGATGGGCATGATCTGACGTTTTGTTGGATGAAAAATCCAGTATAATGGATTTCATGGATATCAATCAACTTATTGCTGGCCGTGTGCTGACCTTGCGCAATGCGCGCGGCTTGTCGCTGGCGGCGCTGGCCGAGCGTAGCGGCGTCAGCCGCTCCAACATTTCCCTGATCGAGCGCGGCGAAAGCAGCGCCACCGCCACCGTGCTGGACAAGCTGGCCAATGCGCTGGGCGTGACGCTGGCTTCGCTGTTCGAAGCCGACGATGCCGCGCCGTCGCCGCTGAGCACGCGCGCCCAGCAGCCGGTGTGGACCGATCCCGATTCCGGCTACACGCGGCGCCAGCTGTCGCCTGGACTGCGCTCGCCGATGCAGCTGGTGGAAGTAGTGTTCCCGCCGCGCCGGCGCGTATCGTACGACCAGCCGTCGCACAGCGCCGACATCCACCAGCAAGTATGGCTGCTGGAAGGCGAGATCATCGTCACCGCCGGCGAGCAGCAGTGGCACTTGCAAGCCGGCGACTGCGTCGCCTTCCGCGAAGGCCAGCACATCGCCTACGAAAACCCCGGCCCCACGCCGGCCCGCTACCTGGTCAGCCTGGTGACCCTGCCTTTTGCGCTATAATGTTGACCCTCCCGCGACTTCAATAGCGTAGCCACCATGACCATCCTCACCTCGCCGACCGCCGACCAAGCACCTGTAGTGCCTAGCCGCCGCCTGTCCGTTGCGCCGATGATGGACTGAACTGAAAATGTAGTGTTTATGCGACTCTTGGCGGTGTTGTGTGCAAATGGTGTGCACAGAGGCAAGCTTTCTACTTCCACCAGATGGTTAGTATCTGGCGGTTGAACGGGTTGGCGAGAGCTGGTTGAAACACGCCCGGAACGGTGATTTGCTACTTGTATTTGGCAAAGTAGCAGGCCAACGCAACCCGGCCAGCGACCTGCTCTATCGTTTCTTCCGGGTGCATCACGGCTTCGCTGTAGCCATCTATGAAGGATTGCTTCATTTGATTTTTCATCGCAGCAGTCATTTTCTTGCGCTTGGCCTTAACAAGTTCTGCATCGATGTTCTTTGCTGACTTCTCGATTGCGGCAATCGCGTCCGCCAGCGGGACTTTGTCCCGTGCTAGTTGAGCGCCATAGGTCGCATCAGTGTTCACACCTGTGCAACCGGGCTGCTCTGCTGCAAGCGCTGGAAAAGCGGCCTGAGTAAGCGATATGCCAAGCACAGCGCTTCGCAGGAAGGTGATGACGATCTGGCTGGTCATCGTACACAGTCCTTCTTATTTCCCCAGTAGCACGACTCTCGCTTCGCGTTTTCTAGGTCGTCGTTCAATGCCTTCGTCTTCGCCTTTGCCCGTGCATCGTCGTCTGCGTTAGCCTGTCGTACCGCATCACGCCGGTCGAGGGCGCGTTCACGTTCTTGCTGGCGTTCGTCCATCTCATCAAGCTTCGCAGCGACCTCGCTCATACCCTTGCGTCGCTCTGCTCGTTCAGCTTTAGCTACCGCAAGCGCTTTGTCATCGGCGTCGCGGAAGGCGCGAATTTCCTGTTTAACCATTTCATCACAAGCGGCAAACTCGGCCTTTGGCATATCGTCAAGACACCGATGCGCCGTGTTAAGCATGCTGTATTCATTGTGGGCACTGGCGGCACTGGCAAAAGCTCAGTGCTGGATGTAATCGAAACTGCGCTCGCCGGGAAGCACGTCAACCGATCATCGACTTACTCGGAAATATTCGACAAGTTCTCTGAAACGCTGGTGAACAACCGTGTGGTCGGCATCGAGGATAAGGCCATCGCACGCGGCCATGATACCAATGTGTACACGAACTTGAAGCAGATCATCGACTACAACCAGCGTACCGTCAGTATTAAGCACCAACAACGCTCAGTAGTGCGAGAAATGTACAGCCAAGCCAAGGCACGAGAGGCAGGCAAGCACATGGGCCGTAGCGCCAAGCTGGACAAGGCCACGCAAGAGCAGGTGCGCAAGGAAGCAGCAGCCGGTGCAAATAAGGCCAAGCTGGCAAAGGATAACGGAATCAGCCGTGCTACGCTGTACGCTATCCTAAAAGCTACCACCTGACCATGCCAAACGAAACCCGGTTCCGAAACAGCCATCCCCGGCTCGCCTACATCATTCATCGAATGGGCTTGGCGATGTATCGCATCGACACCGGGGAGACACCGCAGGCCCGTACTCAAGCTTCCAAGTGGGCTGTTGCTTGGGGCATCGCAGGCGACGCGGAAGCACCACGACAGATGAAGTTACGGAAGCGATAGGACGCCAGTACAGGCCCGTAGCGGCCTTCATCATCCGTGGGCATTGCAATCCTGCCTACCAACTCCGCAAGCCCGTACAGATATTTTGGAAAGCGCTGCGATGATTGTTTACGTGGCCCCAGCCGCATTAAGCCAACCGCTCGACCTTTCACCATTCCTGGCCACTATCCACACCCGTAGATATCTTTACGGCGAGCAGCGACGATTTCTACCCGGATGGCAGCATGCTAAGATTGCCCCTCGACCTTGCAAAATTTTTTTAGGATTTTGGGGCTACAGTAGCTTCGTCAGCTTACACACTGCTCCACCGCGCTGCTATTTCCTCGCCAGCAGCAGCAAGGTCACTAAGACGCTTCTTGTTTGCCGTTGGTGCGGAAGACACTGTGCCGGTCGGAACATCTACGACGTAGCACAATGCCGGATCGACACTTTTGGGATCGTCTGCATTGGCCTCAAGGTGGGCACGCAGCGCCGTAGCCACATACTGCCCAGCCTGCTCAAGAATGGGAGCCGATTTTGAGAAGTTCAGCTTTACGCAACCAACCACGTCGCCGGTTTCCTTGTTCTTTAATATCGCGTCTGGCCGCATTGATACCTTCGTACCACCAAAGTCCATCGTTTCAGAAGCGAAAGCATAGCCTGCCTGAACGGACACATCCGCCACCTCCAATTCTTCCGCAAGCGGGAGGAAGTCTTCGATTGCTTCCGCCGACAGTTGGCGATCCTGAACAGTAAAGTCTGTCCCGGACGTGTCGGCCCGTAATTCTGCGGCCCTAGCTAACGGCGCTCCGTCATCAACCATGCCGCTTTCGATATAGTCGACAATTGCTTCTCGTGCAGCCTTATAACGTGCCGCCTTAAACACAGGGGGAGTCTTCTGGTCGCGGACAATCTGCCTGCGTCGCGCAGGAGTGGCAGTCATGTACTCGCCAAGCTTGTTGATCGAAATTTTTGGTTCTTCGTTCATATCGCTTCCTTCTTAAAGATGCAAAACTGAAGTTGATTTCCAAAAAACAACAAACACAATATCTAGTAAATTTAAGTAATAGACATACCGATTGTAGTAGCAGGATAGCCCAAAGGCAAGGCAAACTCTTTGTACAAAGTAAGATTTTCTTATTGACTATGCAAAAGACCTTCCGGCACGCCTATATGCCCTAATCGCTCGCTTTCCGCTGTAAGCGCGTACCCCCCAAGATGGTGTCTAAGGCGTCAGAAGAAGTCTGTAGCAGTATCATCCAGCGAAGATATAAGCAACCCGCGAATGGGCTTGCTGAAGGCTGACAAAACCGAATTGGGAGGTGGCGTCATCGCTCTTTCATAGCAACGGCTAACACTGCCTGCTTATCAGCTTCTGGAAGACGATGGTAGGCGGTTAGTAGCGCGGCTTCGTCGTCATCTACTGCAAAGAAGTAGGCCAATGGAAGGTTCAGCACCTTGCCGATGCGCTCCAGTAATTCAACTGACGGCACCCGTGTACCGCGCTCATATCGGTTCATTCGTGCGCTGGCGCTTTCAACCTCCAGACCGGCGTTAAGCCCAAGCTGCTCTTGCGATAACCCAGTGCCAAGTCGCGCAGCCTTCAAGCGTTTGCCGATAATCGCCATCTCTATCTTCCGTGACTTCAAAGACAAAGATGTTGCAAGTTTCAACTTGATTTCATACTACCGAATCGGTAGGATTTGCCATTTCATTACCAACTGGAAATCACGATGAAGTCAATAAAACGCGCTACTTTGGTTCTGTTGGTGAGCCTTCCCGCTCTCAGCAACGCAGGCATACTAGACGACGCCAAGGCACAGATACGGCAAGAAAGCGAAGCGAAAGCAATTGCATCGCTGGGCAACGGCTATATTCAGGAAATTGAGCGGTACAAAGCGAACCCTAACCGAGTCGGCCCCAAGTGCTACCTATCCGCAAGTGAGAAATGGTCTGCATGGTCTGGTAGTCGTAAGTATCTGCTTCTTGATTAAAGCTCTCGTTAGCAGCATCAAAGCGCTGCTTCGCCGCACGGTATTGGCTGCATTCCGTGCTGTATGCTCGGTATAGAATGAAGTTGCGCAGGTCTTTCAGTTTGACCACTTCGCAAGCAATACCGCGTAGCCGGGCAACTTCTAGTGCGGTGTCGGATTCGACCACTACAACAATTTCTGTCGAATTGCTTACAGTCGGGAAATTGCCGGTCTGCAAATCTGGCGAATAATGGAAATACAAATCCATCTTGCTATGAAAGTAGTCCAAGCCTCGCGTGTTGACCATCATTTGGGTGCAGCCTACTGCGATGAATTGAGCGTTGATTTCCGAAGTAATGTGTTGGTTCATTTTTTGATCCTTTATAACAGTGTTTAAGTCCTTTCAGGCGTGGCTCCGCCCACCAAGGGCAGTGCTCGGTACGTCAAGGTAATAAGAAAGTGTTGGGCGTAATCGCCCGAGCGTTACAGCAGCACGCGCTTTGAGACGGAACTGGTGCGTGCTCGGACTCCCGCGCCGCAACCAACGGCTCCATAAGGTCAGCCAAATAAAACTGCTCGAACAGATTTAATACTCGCTGACGTTGCGCGTTATACCTTTCCGTGGCTGCTCGTGTGATGGATTTTTTTACGCGAACAGTCAATGGTGGATGCCAAACGCGATTACGTGGCCTTTCTTTCTCAATTAGTTCCCGTAGGGTAAGCATCTCTTCGTACATTGGGCGTGTTCGATCGGTAAGCTTTGACTTCATTTCGTGTAGAAGAGGGGCCATGAAAACCACGAAGTCACCGGGACTTTTGAAGTAAGGTGCACTCTTTACGAGAGATGTGTAGTAGCTTTCGTTCGGAGGGGTGTAATTCCTGAGGCGACGGGGTCTTGAGTTGTCCAGTTTGTTATTTATTGAGCTATTCATGCTGCCTTTGTCATCGAGGTCGTGAAAGATGCAATTGCTGCATGCACGTCTTCTGGCTTAGTGTGTGTATATCGTTTCAATTGAGTCCAAGTCTTGTGTCCAGTTAATACGGCGACTTGCGGAATCGACAGGCCCATGCGGAATAGATCGCTGGTTGCCTTGTGCCGCAGGTCATGGAATCGCAAGTCATCAATCTTAAGCTTTGTGCAAGCTCTCGTGAAGGCGGTACTTACGCTGCCGGAGTCGTAGGGGAAAACCCTCCCTACCATGCTCTCAGGCAACAATGGCTCGATGATTGTCCATGCTGCGGGAAGTAGGGGGACAATTTGATCGTTGCCGTTCTTCTTGCGCGGGTCTTTGCGGTCACGAATGATAACCGTGCGCTTCGCAGTATCAACGTCTTCCCACCGGATCGAGCAGATTTCGTTCTGACGCATTGCCGTTGCGAGCGCAAACGCGCACAGTGTTGCCATCGGGATAACTTGTCGCTTGTTGTTCTTCCAGAGCTTGAACAAGTCCGTAAGTTCCTTCTCTGTCGGCTCCCTATCCCGTTCGACGCTACGGGTATGTATCTTGCGTGCAGAGAGGTCGCGGCGTGCGTTCAAGGCCAGATCGGTTGGCAGGTCGAGCCGACGAGAATGTTTTCCCCATTTTAGTATGGCACCGAAGAATGAAAGGTCGGCAGCTATGGTGACGCCACCGGCACCTTCGGCTAATCGGGAATCGATGAAATCGCGTAGATGTATACTATTAAGGCGTTTGAGCGGAATCTCGCCCAACTCGCGTTTCAACTTGTCGTGAGTCAACTGCTTTGTGCGGCCGCCCATGTTACACTCTTGCCCGTACCCATCTATCAAATCGCCTACGCTGTAGTTATCCGGGATTGGCTGATAACCATTCGCCGCTACGTGTTCAACTTGTACCTCCACCTGACGTGCCCAAGATTCGGCATCACGTTTGAACTCGAAGGTTGCATTCCGATAGATTCCACTCTTGCGTACTTGCGCGCGCCACTTGCCGCTTTTCAGTTTTGTAAACGTAGCCATCCGTGTGCAATTCTTGTGTGTTGAGTAAGGCCCGGATTATGCACCAGACGATAACCTTATGTGCACCTCGTGTGCACTGATAGCTGCACATAGTGAAAATGAACGAAAATAAATCCAATAAAAACAAGCGCTTAGTGAGTGTTGCCCCGATGATGGACTGGTCGGACCGCCATTGCCGCATGTTCCATCGCCATATCAGCAAGCACACCTGGCTGTACACCGAGATGGTGACCACCGGCGCGCTGGTCTATGGCGATGTCGAGCGTCATCTGCGCTTCAACGAGGAAGAGCATCCGGTGGCGCTGCAGCTCGGCGGCAGCGACCCGGCCGATCTCGCCACCAGCGCCAGGCTGGGCGAGAAGTGGGGCTACGACGAGATCAACCTCAACTGCGGTTGCCCGTCCGAGCGCGTGCAGAAGGGCGCGTTCGGCGCCTGCCTGATGGCCGAGCCGCAACTGGTGGCCGACTGCGTAAAAGCCATGCGCGACGCCGTCTCGATCGATGTCACGGTCAAGCACCGCATCGGCATCGACGATGAGCAAAGCTATGATTTCGTGCGTGACTTCGTCGGCAAAGTGGCCGAGGCCGGCTGCACGACCTTCATCGTGCACGCCCGCAATGCCATCCTCAAAGGCTTGTCGCCGAAAGAGAACCGCGAAATCCCGCCGCTGAAGTACGAGTACGCCTATCAGCTCAAGCGCGATTTCCCTGACTTCGAAATCATCATCAACGGCGGCATCAAGACCGAAGCCGAGATCGATGAGCACCTCAAGCACCTGGACGGCGTCATGCTGGGCCGCGAGGCCTATCACAATCCCTACGTGATGGCGAGCTTCGACCAGCGTTACTACGGCGACAGCAGCGCGCCCAAGACCCGCGAACAGGTGCTGGAAGCCATGATTCCCTACATTCAAGCCCAACTGGCCCAGTACGGCCCGCTCGGCCTGAAGCTCAATTCCATCACCCGCCACATGCTGGGCATCATGACCGGCCTGCCCGGCGCCCGCGCCTTCCGCCAAACTTTGTCCGATTCCAAAAAGCTCGCCCTCGGCGACGCCCAATTGCTGCTCGAAGCCGCAGCCCGCTTGCGTATTACTGCGTAGAAAATCCGCTTTTGCTAAACTTTCAACGGGTGTGGTGGAATTTCCACGCAGAAAGTTCGTTTGCGCATTTTTCAGGCAGTATTTGCTTGCTGTGAGGCAAAATTTGCATCTATAATTCCTGAATATACACACATATCCACCGTCTTTCGTGGTGTATTGCGGTCCGAAAAAACCACATGCTGGCTGCTGGTGGAGCTGCAAATTTTTGCATTCGCAGTCATTGTTTGCTACTGTCATAGCTTATTACTTAGCAGCAAGGGTTTTGTTTGGATGGCATGACCACAAGATGTGTCGTCCAGGGCAACTTCATCAACAGTGTCACTTAAGAAGAAGACGAAATGAATTTAGCAAAAATGAAAGTCGGTACGCGCCTGGGCCTCGGATTCGCCCTCGTGCTGTTGTTCCTGGTGGCCGTGACTGCCGTTGGTATCGTGCGCATGGCGCAGATTCAGGATCGCCTGGACCACGTGATTAGTGTGAACAATGTCGTGTCCCGCCTGGTGGTGGACATGCGCAACAACGTCGGCGAACGCATCAACTCGCTGCGCGTGCTGACCATGATTTCTGATCCGGCCGACATGGAAGCGGACATGAATCGTATCAAGGAACTGTCGGGCAAATACGCCGACTTCCAGAACAAGCTGACCGCGCAATTCGCCAAGGAAGCCAGCCCGGAAGAAAAAGCCCTGCTGGCAACCGTGAAGGAAAGCGAAGCGCTGGCCATGCCGGCCATCGCCAAGGCCTCGGAGCTGTGGCTGGCGGGCAAGCCTGAAGAGGCGACCCGCGTGCTGGTCAAGGAAATCCGTCCAGCCCAGAAAAAATGGACCACCGCGCTGGATCAACTGGGCGCGCTGGAAGACAAGATGAATGCGCAGATGCAGGTCGATGCCGCCAATGGCTTCGCCAGCGCACGTACTTTCATGATCATCATGGGCCTGCTGGCCGTGGCAATCTCGGTCGCCGCCGCACTGGTCATCACCCGTGGCCTGCTGAAGCAGCTGGGCGGCGAGCCTGACTACACCGCCTCGATCGCCGGCAGCATCGCCGCCGGCGACCTGTCGATCTCGATCGACACCTCGGGCGCCGACAAGGACAGCCTGGTGTTCGAAATGCGTGAAATGCGCAACAGCCTGCGCGACATCGTGAGCCAGGTGCGCACCGGTACCGAAACCATCGGCACCGCCTCGCGTGAAATCGCCGCCGGCAACGTCGACCTGTCGTCGCGTACCGAAATGCAAGCGTCGTCGCTGGAAAAAACCGCGTCGGCAATGGATGAGCTGACCTCGACCGTTAAGCAGAACGCCGACAACGCCCGTGAAGCCAACCAGCTGGCATCGGCTGCATCGGATGTGGCAGTCAAGGGCGGCGAAGTGGTGTCGCAAGTGGTTGACACCATGAGCTCGATCGACGCTTCGGCCAAGAAGATTGTGGACATCATCGGCGTGATCGATGGCATCGCCTTCCAGACCAACATCCTGGCGCTGAACGCTGCGGTGGAAGCGGCGCGTGCCGGTGAGCAAGGCCGCGGCTTCGCCGTGGTGGCGTCGGAAGTGCGTAACCTGGCCCAGCGTTCGGCTGGCGCCGCCAAAGAAATCAAGATGCTGATCGATGACTCGGTCGAAAAAGTCGGTGCCGGCACCAAGCTGGTCGGCCAGGCTGGCGTGACGATGGAAGAAGTGGTGTCCTCGGTGCGTCGCGTTACCGACATCATGAGCGAAATCGCCAACGCCAGCCAGGAGCAGAGTGCTGGTATTGCCCAGGTCAACCAGTCCATCATCGAGATGGACAGCATGACCCAACAGAATGCCGCGCTGGTGGAAGAAGCCGCTGCCGCCGCACAAAGCTTGCAAGACCAGGCCGGCGAGCTGTCTCGCGTGGTCAGCATCTTCAAGCTGGTCGAAGGTGAAGAACGCGCCGCTGTTGCTGCGCCGGCTTTCGCCGCCAAGGCAGCCGTGGTCAAGCCGATCACGACCGCCCGCGCTCCGGTGAAGAAACTGGCCGCCAAACCGGCGCCAGCACCTGCACCGGCAGCCAAACCGAAAAAAGTCGCCGCGGCCACCGCCGGCAGCGATGAGTGGGAAGAGTTTTAAGCAGTTCTTTTATTGCCGCAGTCTGCCGTCCGCCCTTGTGGACACATGGCCCGCTGTGGAGTTCGTTTAACCAGTTGTTAATAACAATTTATTGGGAAATCGCATTATGAACAAGTCTGTATTCGCCGCCGTCATCCTGTCCGTTGCTTCGACCGCCTTCGCCGGTGAAGTGCCTGCTTCGCTGAACGACAAGAACTGCAAAGCAGAATATCCAAAAGCCTCGCTGATGAACGAAGAGCAGGGCGATGTAACGATGGCCTTCCTGGTCGGCACCGACGGCAACGTGGTCGAGTCCAAAGTGGAAAAATCGAGCGGCTTCAAGAACCTGGACAAAGCTGCCCTGAAAGCCCTGAGCGCTTGCAAATTCAAACCTGGCACCAAGGATGGCGCGATTGCCCAGACCTGGACCAAGGTCGACTATAGCTGGAAGCTGTAATTAGTCTCAAACAGGCCATGTTCTTGCATGGCCTGCGTGCCGGATAAGATACTTACACTTTGGGGAAATCAGATGTTTACAAATAAGCGTTGGTTGGGTGTGGTTGCAGCAGTGCTCGTGTCGAGCGCACCGGCAGTGTTTGCCGCCGAAGTTCCTGCCAGTTTCGATGCCAAGAACTGCAAGGCTGAATACCCCAAAGCATCCCTGATGAATGAAGAGCAGGGTACTGTATCGATGTCCTTCCTGGTGAAGGCGGACGGCAGCGTGGCTGATTCCAAGGTCGAGAAAAGCAGCGGCTTCAAGAATCTGGACAAGGCCGCCATCAAGGCCCTGAGCGCTTGCAAGTTCAAGCCGGGCACCAAGGATGGTGCACCGGCCGAAACCTGGACCAAGGTCGACTACGCCTGGAAACTGGACTGATCCGGCATCTGCCCCCGTAAAAAAGGAACCGCCTGCGGTTCCTTTTTTTTCGCGTGTATAACTTGTATGGCGAGTGTAATAAACTGTAATGGCAAGGGAACGGTGCTGCGCTTCCTTATATAGTACGATCTGGAATGAGGAGAACCGCCATGAAAACTATCGTTGTTGCAGTTGCCGCGCTGGCGGCGCTGACTGGCTGCGCCACGCAGCGTCCAGGCTACTATGCGGCCGCCCCTGCGCGGGTACAGGATCCGTACCAGTGGCATACGGTGGAAGTGCTGCCGGCCGGCGCTCAGGTACAGTCGGGCACCTGGACGGAAGAATTGCCGGCCCAGCCATCACGCGTCACCTACAGCACGCAGCCGGCTTATACCACGAGCACCACGTACGTCAGCCAGCCGGTCTACTACGCGCCGGCACCGGTGTACTACGCGCCTGCGCCGGCTTATTACTACCCGCCGGTATCGATCGGTCTTGATTTTTCGTTTGGCCGCTGGTGCTGTGGCAGCCGCTGGGGTGGGCGTGGCCATTATCGCCACCGCTGATTTTTCAGCGCAGCACGTAGATCGAAGCCTGGTTCAGGATATTCTCTGAGCACAGTTCATAAGCGGAAGCGCCTGCCACCATGATGAGCAATGCGCCAAACGCGATGTGTAGATAGCGTGCCATAACGGGCTCCTGGAGTGGGGACTGCAGATGTCTCCAGCATAGTCCAGGGCCCGGGATGTCGACATCAGCCAAATGTCCGACGCCATGTAGGACAAATACCCGTCTCTATCTTTTCACCAACTTTATTTGGTTTTCCACAGCGTGATCGGGCTGGCTGGCGCGGTATCCAGCGCGTTGGCGCGTTCCAGCCATTGCTCCAGTCGTTCCGGTTGCTTGAGGTGGATGCCCATGCCATCGATGATGCCGATCTGTTCCAGCATGCTGGCGTTGATCTTGGCCTTGGAGACGGTCGGCGCGCCGGCCACCATGCGGTCGTAGGCCTTGCGGGCCTTGTTTTCCCATTTATGCAGGCTGGTCTCGTCGAAGCGGTTGCTCTCGAAATAGACCGTCAGCGTACCGTCCGGATTGCCGAAGCCGACAATGCCGGCGCCCAGGCGGATGTTGGCGTTGTTGGCAGCGTCAAAGCTGGACGTCGGCACGAATACGGCGGCGCGGCCATCGGTGTCGGGGCGGCCTACGGGCGTATCTTTGCCATAGGTGTTGACTTCGGAAATCGGTTTTTCTTGTGACATAGACTTGTGCGAATTCAGGGGATAAGCGAGCTGATGCGGTTTTGCATGGGAATGCAAAAGACATGTCATTGTAGCGGTAATCTAGTTCCAACGGGCAATGTGCTGATGCAAAAAGTTGTAACCGAGTGCATAGGTGTGAGCATTAAGTTATAGTCGACGGCATGCCAGCCACGGGAGAATCTCATGCCGGAGCACCACGGACTTCGCGTTTTTATCATCGACGACAATGAGATGACGCGCGGCTTGCTGCGCGTGATTATCCAGGGTGACGACTACGATGTGGTGGGCGATGCGGCCACGGCGGAATCGGCGCGTTTGCGGCTGCGTTCTATCCGTGCCGACATCATCTGCCTTGACGTGGTGATGCCCGATGGCGACGGCCTGACCTTGCTCAACTGGATACGCGAGAGGCAGCCGAAAGCGGCGGTGCTGATGGTCACCGCCAGTACCGACCGCACCACGGTCGAGCAGTCGCTGCGCAACGGCGCCAAGGCCTACATCGTCAAACCCTTCAACCCTGGGACCGTGAAGGACACGCTGGACAAGCTCGCCGTCCAGATCAAAGCGCAGCGCGCTGCGGCGCGCACTTAAAGATAGCGCGCTGAGCCGATAATCGCGGTGATCAGGACGACGGTGAATCCTGCCATTCGCCAGGTCATCTGATGCACAACATTGGTCACCTCCGCTTTGGTAGCGAAGGTCTGCAAGGCGTGCGTCTGGAAGGTCTGCAAACTCAAGCAAGCTCATGGGGCACATGGCGGCCTCCTCTCTGCACATTGGGACCAGCGTAGCTCTTCAATCAGCGCGCGATTAGATCTGCATCAAATGTGCGGGCTTGCAAACGCAAAAAGCCCAGTCAGAGACTGGGCTTTTCACTTAATTCTTGGGGTGGCTGATGGGGCTCGAACCCACGACAACAGGAATCACAATCCTGGACTCTACCAACTGAGCTACAGCCACCGCTGTTTTGTTATTCAACTACTGCTGAACAACGAGCCAGAATTATACAAGCCGATTCCGATTCCTGCAAATTTAATTGCAGCATTTTTTTCGAAACCTGCCGATGGTCTAAACATCAACCTTTTCGACCGCCGGCTGCAGGCCCAGCAAATCGGCAAACGCTTGCGCCAGTGCCACCGCATCGCCGGTGGTGTAGCCGCGCAGCACGCTGGCGCCGGACGCACGCAGCAAGCCGCCCGCTTCCAGCAAACGGACCAGCTGGCGCGCCACCGCATCGCCGGTATCGATCAGCGTGACATCGTCGCGCGCATGCTCGCGCAGTACACGCTCGATGCCGTCGCGGACGAACGGGTAGTGGGTGCAGCCGAGCACCAGCGTATCGGCCCCCTGGTCGAGCAGCGGCGCCACGTAGCGCTCCAGCATGTCGGCGATCGCCGGCGAGTGCAGGTCGCCTTTTTCGATTTCATTGACGAGACCTACAGCCGGCTGCAGCAGGAACTCGGCCTGGGTGGCCGCGCTGATCTGCTCACGCAGTTGCAGGAATTTCTCGCCCTTGAGCGTGCGCGCCGTCGCCAGCACGCCGACCTTGCCGCTGCGCGTGGCGGCGGCGGCCGGCTTGAGGCCAGGCTCAACGCCGACCACCGGCAGCTCGGGATAGCGCGCCCGCACCGCCTTGATGGCCGCCACGGTGGCGGTATTGCAGGCCACCACCAGCGCCTTGGCGCCGTGCGACAGCAGGAAGGCCGTCACCGCCAGCGCGCGCTCAACCACATACTCTTCGGTCTTGTCGCCATACGGCGCGTGGCCAGAGTCGGCGAAGTACAGCACCTCCTCATGCGGCAGCTGCGCGCAGATATGGCGCAGCACCGACAGCCCGCCCACGCCGGAATCGAAGACGCCTATCGGCGCGCCGGGAGAGCGGGCCACTGGCATCAGGCAGTCACGACAGGAACGTTGAGCTGCTCGATGCGCGCCTTCCATTCCGCCGGGCCGGTGTTGTGCACCGAGCTGCCTTGCGAATCCACCGCCACGGTGACTGGCATGTCGACCACTTCAAACTCGTAGATCGCTTCCATGCCCATGTCGGCAAAGCCCAGCACCTTCGATTGCTTGATGGCTTTCGACACCAGATAGGCCGAGCCGCCCACCGCCATCAGGTAAGCCGATTTGTGCTTCTTGATCGACTCGATCGCAGCAGGGCCGCGTTCGGCTTTACCGATCATCGCGATCAGGCCGGTTTGTTCCAGCATCATGTCGGTGAACTTGTCCATGCGGGTGGCGGTGGTTGGGCCGGCTGGGCCGACCACTTCATCGCGCACTGGATCGACCGGACCGACGTAGTAGATCACGCGGTTCTTGAAGTCCACCGGCAGCGGTTCGCCCTTGGCCAGCATGTCCTGGATGCGTTTGTGCGCGGCGTCGCGGCCGGTCAGCATCTTGCCGTTCAACAGCAGGGTCTGGCCCGGCGTCCACGAGGCGACTTCTTCCTTGGTCAGGGTGTCCAGATTCACGCGCTTCGATTTCTCGGTGTCCGGCGCCCACGACACATCAGGCCAGGTCGACAGCGGTGGCGGGGTCATGTAGGCAGGACCGGAGCCGTCCAGCACGAAGTGGCCGTGACGGGTGGCGGCGCAGTTCGGGATCATGGCGACCGGCTTCGATGCAGCGTGGGTCGGGTGCATCATGATCTTCACGTCCAGCACCGTGGTCAGGCCGCCCAGGCCTTGGGCGCCGATGCCCAGCGCATTGATCTTGTCGCACAGTTCGATACGCAGTTCTTCCAGCTTGTTCTGCGGGCCGCGCTGCTTCAGTTCGAACATGTCGATGTCTTCCATCAGCACTTCTTTTGCCATCAGCATGGCCTTCTCGGCGGTGCCGCCGATGCCGATGCCCAGCATGCCAGGCGGGCACCAGCCGGCGCCCATCGTTGGCACGGTTTTCAGTACCCAGTCGATCAGCGAATCGGAAGGATTCATCATGATCATCTTGGATTTATTTTCCGAGCCGCCGCCTTTGGCTGCGACCTTCACGTCGACGGTATTGCCTTCCACCAGCTCCATGTGGACCACGGCTGGCGTGTTGTCCTTGGTGTTCTTGCGGTCGAAGTGCGGGTCGGCCACGATCGACGCGCGCAGCTTGTTGTCGTCGTAGTTGTAGGCGCGGCGCACGCCCTCGTTGACCGCGTCGGTGACGGTGCCGCTGAAGCCTTCAAAGCGCACACCCATGCCGATCTTCAGGAAGACGTTGACGATGCCGGTATCCTGGCAGATCGGACGCTTGCCCTCGGCGCACATGCGCGAGTTGGTCAGGATCTGCGCGATGGCGTCTTTCGCGGCCGGGCTCTGCTCGTGCTCGTAGGCGCGGGCCAAGTGCTCGATGTAATCAGCAGGGTGGTAGTAGCTGATGTACTGCAGCGCGGCGGCGACGGATTCGATCAGGTCTTCTTGCTTTATGATGGTCATGATGTTCTCGCGTGGGTTAGTGTTTGGAATCGTGGTGCGTCAGCGTGGTGATGCGGTCGGTGTACGAAATCGCCAGGGCCGACAGCAGGAACACGACGTGAATAATGGTTTGCGCAGCGATCACCTCGGGCTTGTACGAAGCGGCGTTGATAAAAGTTTTCAGCAGGTGGATCGAGGAAATGCCGATGATCGCCATTGCCAGCTTGGTCTTCAGCACGGAAGCGTTCACGTGCGACAGCCACTCCGGCTGGTCTGGATGGGTATCGAGATTCATGCGCGAGATAAAGGTCTCGTAGCCGCCGATGATGACCATCACCAGCAGATTGGAAATCATCACCACGTCGATCAGGCCGAGCACTACCAGCATGATGGTGGTTTCATTGAGCTTCTCCGGCAGCGGCGCGCCGGGCACGGCAACGGCTTGCAGGATGTGTTTGAGCGCGTCTTCGTTGCCGAGCGCGGCGCCGATCAGGTCCTTGAGCTCGACCCAGAAATGGAACACATAGACGCACTGCGCCAGGATCAGGCCGAGGTAGAGCGGCAGTTGCAGCCAGCGGGACATGAAAATAAAAGCGGGCAGGGGGCGCAGCTTCTGATTAGGCTCGGTCATTGGGGCAAAACTCCTGAAAATGAGGCAGACTACGAAGACGTGCCGATATTCTACACGTGCTGCCGGGCGACCGCATCGGTAGGGCATCATGAAAAATTGGTAAAATTGTCCGGCATGCCATCCTCCGCCGGGGAGGTGTGCGGCTGTAAGGGCGCAGTAAGCGATCACGTTTAATGTTGATAGCAAACGATTACTACATTTGGAGACACCATGAGCAGCACGACAACCCAAGGTCCACAAGAATCCCGTATCTTCGCGCCACCGGCGGCGTTCGCATCCCAGGCCGCAGTTTCCGGCATGGATGCCTACAACGCGCTGTGCGCAGAGGCGGCGGCCGACTACGAAGGTTTCTGGTCGCGTTTAGCGAAAGAACACATCGAATGGCAAACGCCATTCACCCGCACCCTGAACGAAGACGACGCGCCGTTCTACAAATGGTTCGAAGGCGGCAAGCTGAACGTCTCGTACAACTGCCTGGACCGCAACCTGAAAAACGGCAACGCCGACAAGACCGCCATCATCTTTGAAGCGGACGACGGCAAGGCCACGCGCGTGTCGTACCGCGAGCTGCACGAAAAAGTCTGCAAATTCGCCAACGGCCTGAAAGCGCGCGGCATCAAAAAAGGCGACCGCGTCATCATCTACATGTCGATGTCGGTGGAAGGTGTGGCGGCGATGCAAGCCTGCGCGCGCATCGGTGCGACCCACTCGGTGGTGTTTGGCGGCTTCTCGGCCAAATCGCTGCAAGAGCGCATCATCGATGCCGGCGCGGTGGCCGTGATCACCGCCGACGAGCAACTGCGCGGCGGCAAACAGCTGCCGTTGAAAGCCATCGTTGACGAAGCGCTGGCACTGGGCGGCTGCGACACCATCAAGGACGTGATCGTCTACAAGCGCACCGGCGGCGCGATTGCGTTTAAAGAAGGCCGCGACCTGTGGCTGCACGAGCTGGTGGCAAACCAGTCGGCCGAGTGCGAGCCGGAGTGGGTGGATGCCGAGCATCCGCTGTTCATCCTCTACACCTCGGGCTCGACCGGCACACCGAAAGGCGTACAGCACTCGAGTGGCGGCTACCTGCTGTGGGCGGCGCTGACCATGAAATGGTCGTTCGACATCAAGCCGTCCGACGTGTACTGGTGCACGGCCGACATCGGCTGGGTGACTGGCCACAGCTACATCGCGTATGGCCCGACTGCGGTGGGCGCGACGCAGGTAGTGTTCGAAGGCATTCCGACCTTCCCGAATGCGGGGCGCTTCTGGGAGACCATCGCCAAGCACAAGGTCAACATCTTCTACACCGCGCCGACCGCGATTCGTTCGCTGATCAAAGCGTCGGATGTGGATCCGAAAGTACATCCGAAAAATTACGACCTGTCGTCGCTGCGCCTGCTGGGCACGGTGGGTGAACCGATCAATCCGGAAGCGTGGATGTGGTACTACACGCAGGTGGGCGGCGAGAAGTGCCCGATCGTCGATACCTTCTGGCAGACCGAGACCGGCGGCCACATGATCACCCCGCTGCCGGGCGCGACGCCGATGGTGCCGGGCTCGTGCACCTTGCCGCTGCCGGGCATCATGGCGGCGATTGTGGATGAGTCGGGCCATGATGTGCCGAACGGGCAGGGCGGTATTCTGGTGGTCAAGCGTCCTTGGCCTTCGATGATCCGCACCATCTGGAATAACCCGGACCGCTTCAAGACTTCGTACTTCCCGGAAGAGCTGGGAGGCAAGATGTACCTGGCGGGCGATGGCGCGATCCGTAACAAGGATACTGGCTACTTCACGATTACCGGACGTATCGATGACGTGTTGAACGTGTCGGGTCACCGCATGGGCACGATGGAGATCGAGTCGGCGCTGGTGGCGAACCCGCTGGTGGCTGAGGCTGCGGTGGTGGGCAAGCCGGATGATACGACGGGTGAATCGATTTGCGCGTTTGTGGTGCTGAAGCAGGCGCGTCCTACGGGGGATGAGGCCAAGAAGCTTGCGCTGGAGCTGCGGAACTGGGTGGCCAAGGAAATTGGTCCGATCGCCAAGCCGAAAGAGATTCGTTTTGGGGATAATCTGCCGAAGACGCGTTCGGGCAAGATCATGCGGCGTTTGTTGCGTGTCTTGGCCAAGGGCGAGGTGATTACGCAGGATGTGTCGACGTTGGAAAATCCGGCGATTCTGGAGCAATTGAAAGAGGCTTCCTGAGAAGTTTTGTACTATTGGGAATCTTTGCTATAATTCGGCGCTTCCCGAGGATTGGGAAGACCTGGAGAGGTGGATGAGTGGTTGAAGTCGCACGCCTGGAAAGCGTGTATAGGGTCAAACCTATCGGGGGTTCGAATCCCCCTCTCTCCGCCAGAATTGAAAAAAGCCGCCTTCGGGCGGCTTTTTGCATTTCTGGCAGAGAGAAGCAGAGCCCCTGCGGGCTCTGCGCGGGGGATTCGAAGGCATCGCCCCTACCGGGGCGAGCCGCTCCGAATCGTCCATCTGCCACCGCTACGCGGTGGCGCGCCGGAGGCGCCGCGCGTAGCGCCACAAAAAAATTCCCACAAGCACCATTTCCCTCTACATCCCGAACAGCTCTTCTTCGATGGCGAGGCGCGAGCGTTGAGCGGTCGCTGAGCTGATGCTGGAATCACTCAGAAAACTGGCTTCCGCTAGAATGACGGAATGTCAAAAACTCCCAAGTTCCCCGGTCCGCTGACCGCGCGCGGCGCCGTGCTGGCGGTGCTGCTGTCGGATGCCGACCAGACCGGCGCCGAGCCGTTGCAGGGGCGTACCTCGCTCGCCGCCATCGTCAAAACCTTGAAGCGCAAGTACCACTGGCCAATCGAGTCCAGCAGCTTCCCCTCCAACTCCGGCGACGGGCGCGCCACTTGGGCGACGGTGTACAGCCTGCCGGTGGCGGTGGTGTCTAAAGCACTGGACAACGGCGGTCGCGAGTGGCTAGAGCGCCGCGCAGCTACGAGGGCGTGATTTCCGCGAGGCCGTGTATTGATGCAAATCTAGGTTTATCAAAAAAGAGGCCGGCGCTGCCGTTTGTGAAAAATTGCTCGTGATATTCTTCACCGTCACGTCGGGGAAATCTGAGAGCTGGTGCGATGTAATACGGCGAGAAAGTGATCGATGGCGTAGGCATAGCAGGGATCAGTGCAAAAATTTACTGTATAATTTGCTATGGGTCGGGAGCACTGCCTTTTGTGGTGCGTTGGACGTTTGTTCCACTTGGCTCACCGAATGCTTTGCGGGCTGCTAATTTTGGCAGCCCGTTTTCATTTGCGGAGCGCTCGCTCATGCATTTGCTGTATGTCGATGAATCGGGTGCGACAACTGATGCAAGCCAACGTTACTTTGTGTTGGCCGGCGTTTCCGTGTTCGAGCGGACGACGCACTGGATAGAAAAAAGTCTGGACGACATTGCTGCCCGAATTGCTCCCGACTTCCCGAATGAGCTGGAGTTTCATGGTTCCCCGATGCGATCAGGTAAAGGCGTATGGCGTAAGATTGCATCTCCGGAACAGCGAGAGTCGCTTATCGTGGAAGCGCTTAGAGTCGGCGTGGTTGGCCAACCCAAGGGGGTAAGACTTTTTGCTTGCGTAGTGGAGAAGACGGCGCTGGTAGGGAAGGATCCAGTCCATGTATGTTTCGAACAACTGGCCCGGCGCTTCGACCTTTTTCTACAACGTTGCCATACCAAGTTCAATGACCATCAACGTGGGCTTATGCTGTTTGATGAGTCCAGCACCGAGCAGCGTTTTCAGACCTTGGCACGTGAGTTCAAGCATCGCGGCCACTCCTATGGCAAAACCCGGAACTATGTTGAGGTCCCAGTTTTTCTGGATTCTCGTGCTTCCCGTTTGATCCAGCTGGCTGACCTGGTGGCGTTCGCCATCTTTCCCCATTTCGAACATGGCGATTCCAAATACTGGGATGTCATCAAGGATAGTTTCGATTCAGAAGGCGGCGTCAAACATGGCTTCCTGTTGTGCGACCATGCGCATCCAGTGCTGAAACGCACTCTTCGGGGGAGATCGCGATTGGCATAGGTTCATATTTCGTTGGGCATACTATCTCATCGGACTGGGATGCTGTGCAGAAGTTTGGATGAGGTAGCAGGACATCATGTCGGGATTGTCGTCACTGTGAAATCCGGCAGCCTTATCCCGCTCATAGCTTTCAGCATTGCCATAACCGGTCACTTCCCAGCCAATGCTTGCTGGCTTGCTGCTGTCATGTGTCAAGGAAATCAGGCGATAGCGGCATGCGGATGTGGTCTCATCTAGTCGATAGGTGTAGCGTGCCAGCGCGGCGTTTTTGGTCTGATCCAGCAGTCTGTACGATGCTGCCTTGCAGACGCTAAAAGGCGTGCGCCACAAAATGGTCTGGCGTTGAATGACTAGTTCACCCTGGCAGGCTCTCCCAGTTCCGTGGAAATGCGCTGGTGGCGTGAGTTCTTGCGCGAAAGTCTGCAATGCGCTGAAAGCTAAACTGGTGGCGGCAATTATTCTTACGCAGCGCACGGTATCACCTCAGACTGATTTTTCATCACGGACAAGCAGTAGTTCAGTTTCCCTGCATAGCCGGGGTCTCCTACGTTGTAACGCTGGGCGATGCGTGACGTGGTTACTTGATCCCAGCCGGTAAGCATCTTGCGCATGACTGCCTTTTTAAACACGGGCGAGACGCATTAGAAGGTAGGCGGTGCCGGCTCGGATATTCATTTGCGGCGTGCTGCGAACGCTGGATTCAGTGAGCGCCTTGGCCAGCTCAGGCGGCGGAATCAAGTCTCCGCCTTCATCACCGGAAAGCAGGGCGCGCAAACCGGGATCGCCAGGATTCCCACTTTGCATAGGGTTGCGCTTCCATGCGCGATGGTCTGGTCCGCCGGACTCGGTCCATATCATGACGGACTCCGTAAGCTAATTGGTGTCAGTTATCTTACGGAGCTATATTCAAGACCGATTTGTGCCGTCACAAAATAGGTTCATCTATTCTCCTAAGCTCACTCCGCCTTGGCCACCGCACCACCCATCATCACAAAGCGCACGCGCTTGAGCTCGGTAATATCCTGCAGTGGATCGGCGTTGACGGCGATCAGGTCGGCGCTCTTGCCTGCCTCCAGCGTGCCGATCTTGGCGCTCAGGCCGAGCAGGTCGGCGGCGTTGACGGTGGCCGCCTGGATGGCTTCCATCGGCGTCATACCGAACTGCACCATCAATTCAAACTCATCGGCATTGCGGCCGTGTTTGGACACGCCGGCGTCGGTGCCGAACGCGATCTTCACGCCTTTGTCATGCGCCAGCTTGAGCGCTTTGCCGGTGATGCCGATGCGCCATTGGATCTTGGCCAGCACATCCGGCGAATAGGCGTTGGGATCGGCTGCCAGGCGTTCCTTGTAGCCGTTGATGGTCGACAGCGTCGGCACGTAGTAAGCGCCCGACTTGAGGAACAGCTTGATCCCGGTCTCATCGAGCATGGTGCCGTGTTCGATTGAATCCGCGCCGGCGGCCAGCGCCAGGTTGATGCCGCCATCGCCGTGTGCGTGCACCGCCACTTTCTTGCCGTACAGGTGAGCCGTTTCGATCAGCGCTTTGGCTTCGTCGTCGAACATCTGCTTGCCGACGCCCGCACCGACCACGCTGTTCACGCCGCCGGTGGTCGCAATCTTGATCACGTCCACGCCTCGGCCGATTTGCTTGCGCACGGCGCGGCGACAACTTTCAACGCCGTCGCACAGGTTGTCGTCGGCAATATGCTCCTGCACCCAGTCCGCGTAACCCAGGCGGCCGTCCATGTGGCCGGCGGTAGCGGAGATCGGCGTGCCGGCATCAATGATGCGCGGGCCTTGCACCCAGCCCTTGTTGATGGCGTCGCGCAGTGCCAGGGTAATGCCTTCGGGACCATCGCCCAGATTGCGCACGGTGGTAAAGCCGGCATTGAGCGTCTTGTGGGCGTTCAGTTCCGCCTCGTAGGCCCACGCAGCCTGGCTGGTGGTGACCAAGGCCAGGGCACCTTCGTTGCCGGCACGGTCGGAGGTCAGGTGCACATGGCTGTCGATCAGCCCCGGCAGCACGTAGCGCGAACGCAGGTCAATGATGCGCGCTGCCGGATATTTTTCAGTGCCCACAAAGCCATCCAGCACCGCGCTGATTTTGCCGCCTTCCACCACCAGCGTGGTCGCACCGCGCGGCGCCTTGCCCGGCGTATCCAGCACATGCCCCGCCTGCACCAGGGTAATCGGCGCAGCGCTGGCGAGCAGGGGAAGACTGGCGAAGATCACGGCAATTGCCCAGGCAGCAGGTTTCATGTGCACTTTCTTAAGAGTAAGAAAATGGCAAGCATACGACTTGTCGATCGCAAACGCAAGTTGCTGATTTTTTTAGAGTATTCTGGATTCGCTCAGCTAAAAGCGACAACCGCTGGGAATTATTTTCTAATAAGCATTTCCCATCATGATAGGTTCAAAATGGAAAGCTTAATCGACTATAAATTCCCGACTTTGTCAGCGCTCCTGGAAGATGAAGTCTGGAGCCGTCACTGGGTACGATCCGGATGTCTGGAAATATATGTGCGCAAAGGGAAGCACTGCGTTGTGAAGGGCGAGAAGTCGAACAGGGGGGGGCAGCGGCGGATTTGATGGTGTCTTTGAATCAATCAATTTTTTCAAATCGAGAGAACGTATTCTCAATACTTCGCCGTGGGTTGATAAAAGCAAACGCCCAATTCATGCGTTTCAGCGTCCTTCGCTTCGCCGCTTCTTACGTGACCCAGATCTTGCGCGCTTTTGGGTCATCGACCAGACGAGCGGGATTCATATGCTGCTCAAGCGTGAGTGGACAACGGATTCTATATTCGAAAGAAAGAAGCGACTTGGTATTTGTGATCTGTTCCATAGCCAAGTAGGCCGCCAGTCAACATGGTCCCTCTCTTGGGAAAATGATCATGTCCGTGTCACAGAGCTTCTCGAGCGCGTAGGGGCGCAAGCGGCGCGCGAAGGTTTTGCTGAACTAGGGGTTGCATCCGACGCGATATCGACAAATCAGAGCGTAGAATTTCAACAGGTCAGCTCGATGCGCGCGACTATGAAGATGGAATTGGCTAAGCGTGGCTATGAATTGGAGCCGGGACCGCGCAAGCGAGGCTCAGTTCCTTATTACGTTCGAACCATTGCAGGTTCGCGAATCGGATAGTGCACGCAGGTCGAATCCAGGCTCGTGTGGCGCCGGCAAGAATCTCTTGCCCAGCGCCGGTCGATAAAATCAGGGCTGCTGCAGCTGCCCGATCACGCTGGCCACCTTGGTGGTGATCATGTCGACCGCCGGGCCGTTGGCGCCATGCGGAATAATCACATCGGCGTAGCGCTTGGTTGGCTCGATGAATTGCTTGTGCATGGGGCGCACGGTTTCCAGGTACTGGCCGACTACGCTTTCCACCGAACGGCCGCGCTCCACGATATCGCGCTGCATGCGGCGGATGAAGCGGATGTCGGAAGCCGTATCGACAAAAATCTTCAGCGACATCAGATCGCGCAAGTCCGGGTCATACAAGGCAAACAGGCCCTCGATCACGATCACCGGCGCTGGCTTGACGGGAATCGTCCGGTCGGAACGGTTGTGGAGCGTGAAGTCGTATTCCGGCATCTCGATCGCTTCGCCATTGCGCAAAGCCTGAATATGCTGCACCAGCAACGGCCATTCAAACGCCTGTGGATGGTCGTAATTTGTCTTGGGACGAACTTCAGGAGGAAGGTGGGTTTGATCGCAGTAGTAATCGTCTTGCATCACGACCGAGACCATATCCGCGCCAAATTCAGCCAGCACTTTCTGTGACACGGTGGACTTGCCACTGCCGCTACCGCCTGCGACGCCAATAATAAACGGTTGGAAGGAAATCGTATTCATGCCGAATGATACCGGAATCGCGGCCGGGCCGACAGGGACGGGCTGAGCCGATACCGCATTCAGCCGAGCGCGGTCTCTTAAAACCATGTCAATATATTAATCAAGATCAAACGTGCGCCATGCGTGTCCAAATGACAGAGCTGACCCTGAATCTGCTTGGGGAGTTAAGAAAGTAGTAGAATCTGGCGCTAATTCCAACTGATTAGTGAGCGCCCCTTGATCGACAGCTTTGCGGTACGCGCCTTGCGCGCCGCCTTGTACCGGCAACCGGACATGCTGGAGCACGGCGACCAGGACCTGCAGGGCTGGCGCAACCGGCTGCTGGACGGCTTGTGCGCCGTGGCCTTCTGGCTCGGCGCGCTGGTCGTGGCCCCCAGTATGTGGGGCGGCGCGCGCCAGGGCCACTGGCCGCTGGTGGTCACCGATGTGATCGCGCTGGCCGGCACCGGCTGGCTGCACTACCGGCGCGATCTCGCTTACCAGACCCGCGCCCTCGGCATCCTCGCCATCGCTTACCTGATCGCGGTGGTGCTGCTGTTCTCGCTCGGTCCGCTGTCGCAAATCTACCTGCTGGCGGTGCCGGTGCTGTGTACGGTGCTGATCGGCAGCAGGGCGGCCGTGCTGGCGCTGCTGTGCTGCAGCGCCACGCTGTTCCTGGCCGGCTATGTCGGCCATATCGAGCCAGGCATGGCGGTGGTGGTGGTCAGTCCGTTCGCACACTGGGCCATCCTGAGCGTGAATTTCCTGCTGGTGTCGACGGTGCTGACTTTGTCCTGCACCTATCTGCTGCACGGCCTCGACGGCGCCCTGGCGCGCCAGCGCGCCACCCATGCCCGCAGCCACGAGAACGAGCTGCGCTACCGCCAGACGCTGGAAGCGCAAATCGTCACGCTGCGTGCGCGCGAGGCGGACCTGCGGGCGTCGCAGGCGCGTCATGCCGAATCGCTGGCGGCGCAGCGTGCGGCGGAGGTGTCGAACCAGCTCAAGAGTGATTTCCTCGCCATGATCAGCCATGAGGTGCGCACGCCGCTGGGCGGCGTGATCGGTATGCTGCGCTCGGCGCTGAAGGAGGCGGGACTGGCGGACGGTACGCGCAACAAGCTGCGCCTCAGCCTCAGCAATGCCGAAGTGCTGCTGCAAATTATTAACGACATTCTCGATTTCTCGCGTCTGGAAGCTGGCAAGATGCCGCTGGAAGTCCTCGACTTCGACCTCGGCGGCCTGCTGCACGAGGTGACCGGCCTGCTGGCCGACCGCGCCGAGGCCAAGGGCATCGTGCTGGTGGTCGAAGTCGCGCCGGCGCTGCCGGTCTGGTGGCGCGGCGACCCGACCCGCTTGCGGCAAGTGGTGGTCAATCTGGTCGGCAACGGCATCAAGTTCACCGAGCGCGGCGAGGTGCGTGTGAGCGTGGCGGAAGATGAAGGGCAGGGTATCGTCCTCACCGTGCGCGACAGCGGGATCGGCATCGAGCCCGAGGTGCTCGGCCGCCTGTTCCAGAAATTCGAGCAAGCCGACCCCGCCACCGCCCGCAAATACGGCGGCGCCGGCCTCGGCCTGGCGATCTGCAAGAACATCGTCGCGGTGATGGGCGGCCGCATCGAGGCGAGCAGCGAACCCGGTGTGGGCAGCGTGTTCCGCGTCCATTTGCCGCTGCAGCGCGGCGTGCCGACGCCGGCGCTGCCGACTGAAATTCGCCGTCCGCACGTTGCGCGCCTGGCCGTGCTGTGCGCGGAAGACGGCACGACCAACCAGGTCATCCTGCGCGAACTGCTGGGCGACATGGGGCATGCGGTCACCATCGCCGAGGATGGGCAGGCGGCGCTGGAACAGTTGGCCGCGCGCGATTTCGATCTGGTCATCATGGATGGCCGCATGCCGCGCCTGGATGGCATGGCGGCGTTGCAGCGTCTGCGCGCCGGGCTCGATGGCGTGCGCGATGCGCAGCTGCCGGTGATTGCGCTGACGGCCAACGCCACCGCAGAAGATCGTCAGCGCTTCCTTGCCGCCGGCGCCAGCAGCTTCCTGCCCAAGCCGATTAACGAAGCCGACCTGCATGCCGAGATCGCGCGCCAGCTGGACGCCTTGCTGGCGCAGGGCAAGCCGCTGGTTGGCGAGCAGCATGCCATTGCGGCGGGCGCGCCGCCGCTGGCCGAGCTTGACGCAATGTTCGAGGTGGCGACACTGCGGTCGTCACCGGGCCAGCGTCAGCCGGACGATGGCGGCAAGCTGTACCATGCGATGCGCGCCGCCTTCCTGCTTGAGGGGCCGCGCTTGCTGGCGGTGGCGCATCAGGGGCTGGAGGATGGCGACGCCATGATGGTGGCGCTGGCCGCGCACAGCCTGATGGGCGGAGCGGCCTTCCTCGGCGCCGGCGGCTTGCATGCCCGCTGCGCCCAGATCGAACGGCTGGCCGACGCCGGCGAACTTGAGGCCGTAAAACCACATTTGGCCGAGCTCCACACCGAGCTGGCGCTGGCCCTGGAGGAAATCAAACTGCCGCCACGCCAGCCTACGGCGATGCCGACCTGAAGGATAACGCCGGCAATGCCGGCCCCTTCGGGCCATACAGCTGGGACTACAGTTACACGCGCAGTTTTGACGGCGCCAAGCTGGTCAAGGATATTCAAATCGATTTTTCGTTTGATGCCGGCTTGGGCTATACCGACGCGCAAAAAGCCGATTTTAAAAAGGCCGCCGAAGCCGCAGCAGAAGGCGTGTGGAATAATAAATACGCCATTAAAGATACGGCGACCGGGAAGTTAATTCCGATAATCGTCGATATAACCCTGGATGGGCCATTTAATCAGAAAGTGCAGGTGCACGAAGGCACCGGGCGCGCCGACATGACCAACTGGTACACCGGCGACAGCGCCAGCGTCAAAGCGCATGAAGTCGGCCACATGATGGGCTTGTTCGACGAGTACATCGGCGGCGCGGTGGACAAGTATCCGGGACCGACGCTGTCCGATGATGGCTTGATGGGCTTGGGCGCGCTCAGCGATAAACCGGTCATGTACTCGCGCTACTACCAGCAGTATTATGACTACATCAAGAAGCTCAATCCCGACGGCAGTTTCATCCTGCTGACGGTGCCGGAGCCTTCGCAAGTGATGTTGCTGGTGGCCGGTTTGATGCTGGTGGGAGTGTATGCACAAAAACGAAAAACGTGACCTTGCCGTGCTGCTGATGCTGGCGCTGGCGCTGGCGGCCCCTGCGTGGCGCCGCACCGGACGCCGTCGCCAGCCACAAGGAGGGAAGGGCCAAGGTGGACCAGGTCGCCGCAATCACGCTGCGCGATGTGCACCCGCTGCATGGCGGGCAGATCGTCTATTTGTCGGCCGACGGCAGCGGCTACTGTCAGCTGGTCACCCATCCGTCCGGCTAGCGGCCATTCCGTCGAGCACGCAGCCGGGCGTGCCGGATGCCGCACGGCCGCGCATCTCGGTGCGGCTGTCGTCCGGCCAGTCCATCAACGTCAGCCGCTGGCTGCATGACCAGCAGGCGGACTTCGATGTGATTTACAAGAGCTTGCTGTCGCTGGTGCAAAACGCGGCCGCCAGCGAGCCGCCGCTGGCGGAAGGCAAGTTCGATCCCAACTGGACGCCAGCTGGATTTTAGGTAAGGTTGCGCAATCATTTTTTGCGAATAATGTGCTATCGTGGCACTCCCGCAATAAGATGATAGCGCAAACATGTCTGGTTCCAAGATCCGGGGGCTCCGCTGGTGGATGATCGGCTTGATCATGCTGGGGGCGGTCATCAACTACCTCACGCGCAGCACGCTGTCCGTGGCCGCGCCCACGCTGCTCACTGAGCTGAACATCTCCACCAAGGAATATTCATACATCACCGCCGCCTTCCAGGGCGCGATCATGCTGCAGCCGTTGTGCGGCTACGTGCTGGATGTGATCGGCCTGAAGTTCGGTTTCGCCATGTTTGCGTCGGCGTGGTCGCTGATCTGCATGGCGCACGGCCTGGCGACCAGCTGGCCGATGCTGGCCTTCCTGCGCGGTCTGCTGGGGCTGGCCGAAGGCTCGGCCAATCCGGCCGGCATGAAGGCGGTGTCGATCTGGTTCCCAGCGCGCGAGCGCGGGCTGGCGGGCGGCATCTTCAATATCGGCGCCTCGTTCGGTTCGATGCTGGCGCCGCCGCTGGTGGTGTGGGCCATCCTGCATTACAACTGGCAGTCGGCGTTTGTGATTACCGGCGCGCTGGGGCTGGTGTGGGTGGCGCTGTGGCTGTGGCTGTACGATGCGCCGGCGCGCCACAAGCGCTTGTCGGTCGAGGAGGCGCAGCATATCGCCGCCGGGCAGGAGCAGCATCTGGAAGGCGAGGGCCGGCCTTCCATCGTCAGCATTCTCAAGATGCGCAATTTCTGGGGCATCGCCTTGCCGCGCTTCCTCGCTGATCCGGCGTGGGGCACGCTGTCGTTCTGGGTGCCTTTGTACCTGACCACGGTGCGCCATTTCGACCTGGCGCAGATTGCGATGTTTGCGTGGCTGCCGTTCCTCGCGGCCGACCTCGGCTGCATGTTCGGGCCGATGGTGGTGCTGTTCCTGCAGAAGCGCGGCGTGCGCCTGATCAATGCGCGGCGCGGCGCGTTCACGCTGGGCGCCTGCATGATGATGGGCGTGGCGTTCGTCGGCTTTGTCGACAGCCCGTATGTGGCGATCGCCTTGCTCAGCCTGGCCGGCTTTGCGCACCAGACCTTGTCCGTCACCGTCATCACCATGTCGTCCGACCTGTTCCGCCGCAACGAGGTGGCGACGGTGGCCGGCATGTGCGGCACGTTCGGTAACTTCGGCCTGCTGCTGTTCTCGCTGCTGATCGGCGGGCTGATGATGCATGTGGGCTATACGCCGTTCTTCGTCAGCCTGGCCGTGCTGGACCTGGTGGCGGCGGCCTTGCTTTGGATTTTGGTACGAGAGAAAACAGCATGATTCAAAACCCTATCCTGACCGGCTTCAATCCCGATCCTTCCATCGTGCGGGTGGGCGACGATTACTACATCGCCACTTCGACCTTTGAGTGGTATCCCGGCGTGCAGATCCACCATTCGCGCGATCTGGTCAACTGGCGGCTGGCGACGCGGCCGCTGACGCGCGCCAGCCAGCTCAATATGCTCGGTGCGCCGGATTCCTGCGGCGTGTGGGCGCCGTGCCTGACCTATGCGGACGGTTTATTCTGGCTGATCTACACCGACGTCAAGCGCTATGGCCGCACCTCGTCCGGCGGCGCGACCGGCGGCGCTTCGCTGCGCGACTTCCACAACTATCTGGTGACCAGCCCGACCATCGACGGGCCGTGGTCCGATCCGGTGTATCTGAACAGCAGCGGCTTCGATCCGTCGCTGTTCCATGACGACGATGGCCGCAAGTATGTGCTGAATCAGCTGTGGGATCATCGTCCCGGCAGCACGCGCTTTGCCGGCATCGTGTTGCAGGAGTATGCCGATGGCAAGTTGATCGGCAAGCGCGAGAATATCTTCAAGGGCACGCCGCATGGCCTGACCGAAGCGCCGCATCTGTACAAGCGCAACGGCTACTACTACCTGCTCACCGCCGAGGGCGGCACTGGCTGGAACCACGGTGTGACGATGGCGCGTTCGCGCAATCTGCATGGGCCGTATGAGCTGCATCCGGAGCAGACCATTCTCAGCTCGCGCCATCGTCCGGATCTGGCGTTGCAGCGGGCAGGGCACGCGGATCTGGTCGGGACGCCGGATGGGCAGACCTATGCAGTGTACCTGTGCGGCCGTCCGCTGCGCAATCGCGGCACTTGTACGTTAGGGCGCGAGACGGCAATCCAGCCAATGGTGTGGGGCGAAGACGGCTGGCTGCGCACGCTCGATGGCGCCGGCACGCCGGAGTTGCAGGCCGCCGCGCCGGGCCTGCCTGAGCATCGCTTCGAGGCCGCGCCGGTGCGCGAGGACTTCGATACGCCGCAGTTGCCGATTGATTTCCAATGGCTGCGCACGCCGTGGCCGGAAGAGTTGTTCAGCCTGACCGCACGTCCAGGCCATCTGCGCTTGTTCGGGCGCGAGACGATGGGCAGCCAGTTCCGCCAGGCGCTGGTGGCGCGACGCCAGCAGGCGCATTGCTACAGCGCGTCCACCGTGATCGAGTTCGAGCCGGAGCACTACCAGCAGCAAGCCGGGCTGGTGTGCTATTACGGCGGCGCCAAGTTCCACTACCTGTACATCACGCACGATGACGACATCGGCAAGCACCTGCGGGTGATGACCAGCTTGCCGAACCACGTGCAGGCCGATGCCTTCACCGCGCCGATTGCGCTGCCGTCCGGCGTACCGGTGCAGCTGCGGGTGGAGGTGGACGAAGAGCGTCTCTACTTCGGCTACCGCGTGGACGGTGGCGAATGGCAATGGCTGCCGCAGCAGTTCGACGCCAGCATCCTGTCGGACGAAGCGAATGCGCCGGGCATGCCCAACTTCACCGGCGCGTTTGTGGGCATGGCGTGCCAGGACATGGCCGGCACCGCGCTGCACGCGGACTTCGACTACTTCGAATACCGCGAGCGGCCGTACAGCATTAATCCACGCTAAGGTGTTTTCTTGTTCTGCTCCTCGTCCATTCTTTTTTTGAGGGCAATGAGCTCCTCTGCGGCCCGGACGACCTCGGTCCGGGCGGCGGCTTCCTCCTTGCCCATTTCGAAGGTGGCGCGCATGTTGGCGTAGAGGGAGGCATTGACTGCTGAGATGCCGAGAACGGCTGCCAGCACACTGGTGATGGCGGTTACTACTATGGTGGTGCGCAGGCTGCGCATCTCCTCACGGACCTCTGCACGGAATTCGATGATCATCGCTTCCATCCGGTCCATGCGGGCTTCCGAGGCGCGGTGGCGTTCGTCAGCGATCCGTTGGCGTTCGTCCATTAATTTGGTGAAATTGTCGAACGTCGTTTCGACGGACGAAATCCGGCCATCCATCCGGGCTTCGAGGATGGCGACCTGGGCTTCGTTGCTGTTGGTTGGCGGCGTCATGAATGGTTAGACCGGGCTGGTGGGGGGAAGTTCCACTTGCTGTGAATATTGTTGTGCTGGTTGGTGAATTTCGTAATTGCAGTGTGCTTAGCGTGCCAGCACAATGGTGCGCATAAAAATTCGGAGACGTCCTATGAATATCCGCCTTGCGGCCTTGCTGGCTGTTGTGTCCTCATCCGCGATTGCCGCGCCCAATGAATTGGCTGTGTATGCCGGCCAGCCGCTCGACGGCGGCCGCATCAGCATTTCCGATGCCGATTCCGTCAAGACGATGGAGGGCGATAGCGTCGCTATTCCAAAGGCGCCTGACGGCGTGGTCGAGGTGAGCAAATCGGCCAAGGCGCTCACGCTGAATTTCGACAAGGCCTGGTACGCCAGCCTGCGCGTGCAGGGCGGCAAGCCGGTGGATCTGCGGCCGTATCTGGCCAAGGGCGTGCTGGCGCTGGATCTCAAGGTGGACGAGCTGGCCGGCGGCGGCCTGTCGTTCCGCGTCGGCTGCGGCGACAAGTGCGAACGCAGCGTGCCGTATGTGATTCCCGCGCGCGCCGCACAGGGCAAAGGCTGGCAGCATCTGGTGATGTCGGCCAGCTGCTTCTATCGCGACGGCGACGACTTCAGCAAGGTCACCCAGCCGTTTGAATTGAACGGCACCGGCAAGGGCAAGGTCGCCATCGCCAACGTGAAGTACCTGATGAACGGCAAGCCGAATGTCAGCTGCCCGGACTACAAGACCGTCTCCGTCACGCCGGACAAACTGAACGAGTCGTGGTCGATCAGCTGGTGGACTGCGCGTCACGAGCAGAAGCTGGCCGAAGGCAAGCAACTGGGCAAGAGCGCGCAAGTAGTGTTCATCGGCGACTCGATCACCGAGGGCTGGGAAAAGAGCGGCGCACCAGTCTGGCAGCGCTACTACAAACCGCTGAACGGCTTTGCCATCGGCTTCGGCGGCGACCGTACCGAGAACGTGCTGTGGCGCTTGCAGCACGGTGAAGTGGACGGCCTCGCGCCGAAAGTCGCGGTGCTGATGTTCGGCACCAATAACACCGGCCATCGCCAGGAAGATCCGAAGACGACGGCCGCCGGCATCAAGCGCAATATCGAGGAACTGCAAAAGCGCCTGCCGGACACCAAGATCCTGCTGCTGGCCATCTTCCCGCGCGGCGAGAAGCCGGACGACAATCTGCGCCAGATCAACGAGAAGATCAACGCCATCATCGCCGGCTTTGCCGATAACCAGAAGGTGTTCTTCGCCAACCTGAATCAGGCTTTCCTGCAGCCGGACGGCACGCTGTCGCGCGACATCATGCCGGACCTGTTGCACCCGAACGAGAAGGGCTACGAGATCTGGGCCAAGGCGATGGCGCCGGAACTGGCCAAGCTGCTGCCTGCATCCACGCAGTACGCATGGGACAACGTTCCGATCGGCGGCAGCGGCTTCGTCTCCGGCCTGATCACCAGCAAGACCGAGAAAGACCTGATCTACGCCCGCACCGACGTTGGCGGCGCTTATCGCTGGGACGTAAAAAAAAACGCTGGATTCCGCTGATGGACTGGGTGTCCGATAAGGACACCGGCCTGCTCGGCATCGAATCGCTGGCGATCGATCCATCCTCGCCCAACAAGCTGTATCTCTCCGCTGGCATCGCCTATCTCAATGGCGGCGCCAGCGCCATCCTCAAGTCCGATGATTACGGCCAGACTTTCAAGCGCATCGACGTCACCAGCCAGTTCAAGGTCCACGGCAATGGCATGGGGCGCGGCAACGGCGAAAAGCTGCAAGTCGATCCGCGCGACGGCAAGATCCTCTACATCGGCACCCGCGCCAACGGCCTGTTCAAGAGCACCGATGAGGGCCTGACCTGGCATCGCCTCGACAGCCTCGACGTCACCACCACCAACAACAAGAACGGCATCAGCTTCGTGCTGCTCGATGGCGGCAGGATCTTCGTTGGCGTCTCCCGCTATGGCGACAATATGTACGTCTCGTCCGATGGCGGCAAGAGCTTCAGCCTGATGAAAGGCGGGCCGTCCAAACTGATGCCTGGCCGTGCCGTGGTCGCCAACGGCAAGCTGGTGGTGACCTTTGCGCAGGGCGCTGGGCCGCATGCCGACAAGGCCAAAGGCGAAGGCATGGAAGAGGGCGGCGTCTGGCAGTACGACATCGCCAGCGGCCGCTGGGCCGATATCTCGCCGCCGCTGAACCGCGCCTATGCCGGCATCACGGTCGATCCCGGCAACCCGCAGCGCATGATCGTCTCCACTATCTCGCACTACCAGATGCGCGGCGGCATTGGCGACCAGTTCTATGAAACGCTGGATGGCGGCAAAAGCTGGAGCAGCATCGTCGCCAACGGCGTGCAGATCGACAGCAATGGCGTGAGCTGGATCGCGGGCAGCTTCATCCACTGGACCGCCAGCATCGAGTTCGATCCCTTCGATACCAGGCGCCTGATGGTCGTCTCCGGCAACGGCGTGTTCGTCTCGACCGATATCCACGCCGCCAAGCCGGTGTGGAAGTTTGAGGACATGGGGCTGGAAGAATCGGTGCCGCTGAACCTGGTGAGCATTCCCGGCGGCCCGGTGATTTCCGCCATTGGCGATTACGACGGCTTCCGCCACACCGACCTCACACAGTACTCGCCGATCCACACGCCGACGATGGGCACCACCTGGGGGCTGGATTTTGCCGCGCTGAATCCGAACGTGGTGGCGCGCGCCGGCAGCGCGATGTACCTCTCGCATGACATGGGCATCAGCTGGAAGAAGACCGCCAGCATGAACGGCATCAAGGGCCAACTGGCGCTGAGCGCCGATGGCAAGGTGATCGTGCACTGCCCTGAAAAACTCACTACTTGCTACCGCAGCGTCGACGAGGGCGGCACGTGGAGCGAGGTGCAAGGCCTGCACACCGAGCGTGGCCGCGCCGTGGCCGATCCCGTCAACCCGCGCAAATTCTACGCGCTGGCCGATGACCGCCTGCTGGTCAGCACCGACAGCGGCGCCAGCTTCGCGCCGACCGCCGCCGTGCTGGCTTCGGCCAAGGGTTCCAAGGCCGTGCGTGCCGTGCCGGGCCGTGAAGGCGACGTATGGGTAGCGCTGTACGACGGCGGCTTGGTACGCAGCGCCGATTCAGGTGAGAGCTTCAGTGCGCTGAATAATGTGCGCTACGCGGCAGCGGTCGGTTTCGGCAAGGCTGCGCCGGGTGCGGACTACCCAACCGTCTATATCTGGGGCGAGGTCGGCGGCGTGCGCGGCGTGTTCCGTTCCACCGATCGCGGCGCCTCGTGGCTGCGCATCAACGACGACCAGCACCAGTACGGCGGCCCCGGCGACGCCCAGTTCGTGGTGGGCGACATGAACACTTTTGGCGTGGTTTACATGAGCACGGCCGGGCGCGGCATCGTGTTCGGTAAGCCAAAAACGTAATTTCTTTAAAGAATTTAGTTAATTTCGTTATGGATCAAGCGAAATATTTCATATCTGCGGTATCCGGGTGGCCTGTACCATTTAATAGGCCACATACGTCTCGGATCGGGGTAGTCGAAATGCAGATGAAGTCACACCGGATTGCGCTGCTGTTTAATGCAAATAAGATATTTGACCGCGAGGTAATCGCAGGCGTTGCCGCGTACCTCAGCTCCACGCGCGCGACCTGGGATTTGTTTCTGGAAGAAGACTTCCGCCTACGCCTGCCCGGCATCGAGCGCTGGCAGGGGGACGGCATCATCGCCGACTTTGACGATCCGGCCGTGGCCGCAGCCCTGACCCGCAGCCGCATTCCGGTGGTGGCGGTGGGCGGCTCGTACGAAAGCCAGACCGCCTATCCCGAAGACGTGCCTTACGTCGCCACCGACAATTTCAAACTGATCAAGATGGCGCGCGATCACCTGATCGAGGCCGGCCTGCGCCACTTCGCCATGTTCTCGCTGCCGGAAGCGCAGGAAAACCGCTGGGCACAGGAGCGCGAGCACGCCTTCCGCACGCTGATGGAGCAGGACAAGATGGAGCCGCATATCTATCGCGGCCTGGGCACCAGCGCGCCGTCGTGGGACGAGGCGGTGGAGCAGCAGATCAAGTGGCTGCACAGCCTGCCGAAGCCAGTCGGCATCATCGCCGTCACCGACGCCCGCGCGCGCCAGCTGATGCAGGCTTGTATCATGGCCGGCATCGCGGTGCCGGAGCAGGTGGCGCTGATCGGCATCGACAACGATCCGCTGGCGCGCATGCTGACCCGCATTCCACTGAGCTCCGTGATCCAGGGCGCGCAGGAGATGGGCCGCACCGCCGCCCACTTGCTGGACCAGATGCTGCACGGCGTGCGCATGAGCGGCACGCGGGTGCTGGTGCCGCCGGTCGGCATCAACGTGCTGGCCTCGACCCAGCATGAAGCGCCCAAGCATCCGCACGTGATGCGCGCGCGCCACTTCATTCGCCAGTACGCATGCCAGGGCATCAAGACGCACCAGGTGGCGGAGTATGTGGGCATTTCGCGTTCGTCGCTGGAGTCCTATTTCCGGCAAGAGCTCAATTGCAGCGTGCATGATGTGATCCTGCGCTTCAAGCTCGATGCGGCCACGTCGATGCTGGCGCGCGGTGAGCGCAGCATCGCCGAGGTGGCGCTGTGTTGCGGCTTCACCTCGGTGCAATATATGCACGCGGTGTTCAAGCGCGAGCTCGGTTGTACGCCGCGCACCTACCAGGACCGCGCCATGATGGGCATCGTCGATGACGGCTCGGCGCTGCCGCCACCGGAGCTGGCGGCGTAAATTATGACTGCGGTTGGTGATTTTCGTAATTGCGGCTAAATATTTCTAGGATCAGAATTCTCCCCATTATCTGGAGAATCGACCTTGAACAAACCATACAACAGCCCGCGCGAGCAGGCCATCTATCCCAGCCTGGCGGGTAAGCGCGTCGTTATCACCGGTGGCGGCAGCGGCATCGGCGCCGGCATCGTGGAAGCCTTTGCGCGGCAAGGCGCGCTGGTCACCTTCCTCGACATCGCGGAAAAAGATTCGTACGCGTTGCAGGACAGCCTGTCCTCGCTGGCGACGCCGCCCAAGTTCGTGCATTGCGACCTGACCGATCTCGATAAAGTCGCCAGCGTGTTCAAGGAAATCGGCACGGTCGATATCCTGGTCAACAACGCCGCCAACGACGACCGTCACAGCATCAAGGAAGTGACGCCGGCGTACTGGGAGAACCGCATGGCGGTCAACCTGCGCCATATCTACTTCTGCTCGCAGGCCGTGGTGGCGGGCATGCAGGCGCAGGGCGGCGGCGTGATCCTGAATTTCAGCTCCATCTCGTGGCATCTGGCCTTGCCGGACCTGACGCTGTACATGGGCGCCAAGGCCGCCATCGAAGGTATGACGCGCGGCATGGCGCGTGACCTCGGCGGCGACAACATCCGCGTCAACGCCATCATCCCTGGCGGTGTACGCACGCCGCGCCAGGAAGCGCTGTGGCATACGCCGGAAGAGGAAGCGCGCATCCTTTCCGGCCAATGCCTGCCGCAGCGGGTGGAGATCGCCGACGTGGCGGCGCTGACGCTGTTCCTGGCTTCCGATAGTGCGGCGCGTTGCTCCGGCCGCGAGTATTATGTGGACGCGGGCTGGTACGGGGCTTGATGTACCATAGCTTGCATCACACATAAAACCGGAGATTGTAACGATGAAGAAGTTCCTGAGCACGGCGGCCATCGCCGTCATGATGGCCTGCGCCGGCGGTAACGCGATGGCGGACGCGAAGAATCCCAAGATCGGTTTTTCCATCGACGACCTGCGCCTCGAGCGCTGGGCGCGTGATCGCGACTACTTCATCGCCGCCGCCGAGCAGCAGGGCGCCAAGGTGTACGTGCAATCGGCCGATGCCAGCGAGCAGCGCCAGATCGCGCAAATCGAAAACCTGATTTCGCGCGGCGTCGACGTGCTGGTCATCGTGCCGTACAACGCCACCGTGCTGACCAATGCCGTGCGCGAAGCGAAGAAGGCCAAGATCAAAGTCATCTCCTACGACCGCCTGATCATGAACGCCGATATCGACGCCTACATCTCGTTCGATAACAATATGGTCGGCCAGCTGCAGGCGCAAGGCGTGCTGGCGGCCAAGCCGAAGGGCAACTTCTACCTGCTGGGCGGCGCGCCGACCGACAGCAACGCCAAGATGCTGCGCGAAGGCCAGTTGAAAGTGCTGCAGCCCTTGATCGACAAGGGCGACGTCAAGGTGGTGGGCAAGCAGTGGGTCAAGGACTGGAGCCCGTCCGAAGCCATGTCCATCGTTGAAAATGCGCTGACCGCCAACGGCAACAAGATCGACGCCGTGGTGGCCTCCAACGACGCCACCGCCGGCGGCGCGATCCAGGCGCTGGCTTCGCAAAAATTGGATGGCAAGGTGGCCGTGTCGGGCCAGGACTCGGACCTCGCCGCCGTCAAGCGCGTGATCGCAGGTACCCAGACGCTGACCGTCTACAAGCCTTTGAAGCTGATCGCATCGGAAGCGGCCAAGCTGTCGGTGCAGCTGGTGCGTAACGAGAAGCCGGGCTTCAACGCCAAGTACAACAACGGCTTCAAGGAAGTGGATTCGGTGTTCCTGAAACCGATCGCGCTGACCAAGGCCAATGTCGATGTGGTGGTGAAGGACGGCTTCTACACGCAGGCGCAACTCGGCATCAAATAAGACTTAGTTAGCTAATTGACAGGGCTCGCACTCGCGGGCCCTTTGCATTTGTATGATCCACGCGACGATTGCTTATTATCATTCTCGCGCTTGGTGAATTTCGCAATTGCCGCTTCATCGTCTCGCTTGCACAATGATTCAAAATCGCGCGCACTGCCGATTAAAAAACAATACGACGAGCGAGACGATCATCCATAAAGACCATATGCGGTGCTATCTGGCGCCGGCGGGGTAACTCGCGCCTCGTATTCCTGCTTCCCCCACAGACGACGTTTATATATAAAAAACATGGCCAATGAGCCGTGAAAAATCAGTACAACATTTGGAGAACGTAGATGAAACATCTTAAGAAAACAGCCATCGCAATGGGCCTCGCCCAGATGACGATGATGCTGAGCGGCGCAGCCGCGGCCCAGACGACTGCAGCCCCTAAATCCGACACCGCAGCCGCCGAACCGGTCGCGGTGATTGTGACCGGCCAGCGCGCAGCGCTGCAGTCGGCGCAAAAAATCAAACAGAACTCCGATGAAATCGTCGACTCCATCGTCGCCGAGGACATGGGCAAACTGCCGGACCGCTCGGTGACCGAAGTGCTGCAGCGCGTGGTCGGTGTGACCATCGACCGCACGATGGCCAAGGGCGACCCGGAACACTTCTCGGTCGAGGGTTCGAGCGTATCGATCCGTGGCTTGAGCTATGTGCGCTCCGAGTTGAACGGCCGCGATTCATTCTCGGCCAACGGCGGCCGCTCGCTGAACTTTGAAGACGTGCCGCCGGAACTGGTAGCCGGCGTCGACATCTACAAGAACCCATCGGCCGAGCAGATCGAAGGCGCCGTCGGCGGCTTGGTGAACCTGCGCACCGCCATGCCTTTCGATTACAAGGGCTTCAAGGCGTCCATCTCGGCCGACCGCACCTGGTCGGAACTGAAAAAGGGCAAGACCTCGCCATCGGCTTCGGGCCTGGTGTCGAACCGCTGGAAAACGCCTGTCGGTGAAGTGGGCGCCTTGCTGGACTTGGCCTACTCGGAAAGCGGCACCCGCACCGACGCCTTCCAGGTCGAGCCTTACTATCCGCTCAAAGACGCCAAGGGCAACACCGTCTACGTGCCGAAAGGCGCGCAATGGCGTACGCTGGAATTCAACCGCAAACGCGAAGGCGCTTACGGCGCCCTGCAATGGAAGAAGGATGACTGGTCCAGCAGCCTGACCTACTTCAAATCGAAGTACCAGATGCAGTGGGACGAGCAGGCCATCTTCGCCCAGTCCAGCCCATACAACATCAAGGTCTCGCCTGATTCCACCTTCGGTTCCAATGGCCAGCTGCTGACCGGCACCCTGACCGATCCGACCGACGGCGGCATCAACTTCGGCGACGACACCCGCACCTCGTGGCGCAAGTCCGACACCACCGACCTGTCGTGGAACCTGCGCTGGCGCAAGGACAGCTGGACCGTCACCACTGACCTCCAGCACATCCGTGCCAACACCCGCAGCGTCGACTCCACCGTCGCCACCGGCGTGACCATGCCGAGCGAAACGCTGGACCTGCGCGGCAATGTGCCGAAGATCCTGTTCACGGATGCAGACCGCGCCTACCTGGCCGATCCGAAGAACTACTACTGGGCGTTCACGATGGAACACCTGGATCAGAGCAAGGCCAATGAAACCGCATGGAAGACCGACGTCAAGTACGACTTCGATCATCCGGTGCTGCGCGACGTGCGTTTCGGCGTGCGCCTGACCGACCGCGACGCGGTGACCCAGAACTCCAACCCGAACTACAACTGGTCGGCTATCAGCCAGCCGTGGCAGGTGGGCTGGAACATCAGCGGCCTGGCGTCGCTGGGCGATCCTCGCTTCAGCGGCAACACCAACGTCCATACCTTCAACAACTTCTTCAACGGCGGCGTCTCCGTGCCTGCCGTGGTGTTCCCGAATGTCTCGCTGGCGCAAGGCTTCCCTGGCAGCTACGCACAGCTGCACACCTACCACGACATCCTGTGCCGGGAAGTCAGCCCTACTAACTCGTGCGACCCGTGGAAGCCTGCCAGCTTCGGCGCCGACAACTATGCCGGCACCAACGATCAGGCGGAGAAGACCAAGGCGCTGTATAGCCAGTTGCGCTTCGGCTGGGATACCCTGAAATATCCGATCGACGGTAACGTGGGCCTGCGTTACGTGAAGACCGATTCGAACGCGCGCGGCTACACCGTGTTTACTTCGACCGCGCCTAATGGCGGCAGTCAGGTCGGCGTGCCGGTGCCGAACATCAAGCCGTTCGCCGAAGCCAAGGATTATGAGAACAACTATCATAACTTCCTGCCTAGCCTGAATCTGCGCCTGAAAGCCAGCGACACGCTGCAGTTCCGTCTTGCTATCGCCTCGGCGCTGTCGCGTCCTGACTTCACCCAGCTGCAAGGCTACACCGTGCTGTCGGAAACTGCGGACACCTCGACCAATCCGGCCACCGGCGTCACCACCGTCAACAGCGTAAGCCTGACCGGTAGCGGCGACGGCAACCCGATGCTGCGTCCGACCACCTCCAAGCAGATCGACCTGACCGCCGAGTGGTACTTCGCGCCGACCGGTTCGTTCACCGCTGCAGTGTTCAACAAGCGCCTGAAGGACATCGTCGTCAAGCAGACCTACATCAAGCAACTGGCGGACACCTCGGGCAAGCTGCATGACTTCACCGTCACTGGCCCGATCAACGGCGCGCGCGGTTATGCACGCGGCTTCGAACTGGCCTTCCAGCAGTACTTCGACAAGCTGCCGGGCGCCTTGTCCGGCCTGGGCGTGCAAGCCAACTTCACCTTCGTGGACAGCAAGCGCGAACTGTACTCCCCGGTCTACCAGAAGTACTGCACCGGCGGCGACAACGCGGCCAATGTGAACCTGAACATGAACGGCTGCGACACCAACGGCACCACCTTCGGCAACCTGCCGCTGGAAAACCTGTCGCGCCAGTCGTACAACCTCGCACTGCTGTACGACAAAGGCCCGATCTCTGCTCGCCTGGCGTACAACTGGCGTTCGAAATCGCTGCAAGGCGTGAACGTCAACGGCACCAAGGGTAGCGACGCAACCGACAGCAATCCGGCCAGCCCAACCTACGGCCAGACCAACGTCGCATGGGCGCTGCCGACCTGGTCGGATGCTTACGGTCAGCTGGATGCGTCGATGTTCTACAAGTTCACCGACAAGATCCAACTCGGCCTGGAAGCGCAGAATCTGACCGACTCGACTTACAAGCAGCTGATGCAGCAAAATATCGGTATGATGGGTCGCGCGTGGTTCAAGACTGGCCGTCGCGTGGTCGCAAAACTGAGCTATGACTTTTAATTGAAAGGTTCTACCTAGATGAAGCACACCGCCCGCCAGCTCGTAACCTCTTTCAGCATTTTGATGGCCGCAGCTGGCGCGGCGGCCGCCTCAGACATACCGCAGATCGTGAAGAAGGACGGCCGTTTCGCCTTGATGGTGGACGGCGCGCCCTTTGTCATCCTCGGCGGCCAGGCACAGAACTCCAGTAACTACCCGCTGGCCTTGAACAAGGTGTTCGCGGCGATCAAAGACATGAACGCCAACACGCTCGAAATCCCGGTAGCCTGGGAACAGATCGAGCGTGATGAAGGCAAATTCGATTTCAGCTACGTCGACACGCTGGTGGCTGAAGCCCGCAAGAACAAAGTCAAACTGGTGCTGCTGTGGTTCGGCACCTGGAAGAACACAGGCGCCAACTACGCGCCGGAATGGGTCAAGTTCAACAACGCGCGCTTCCCGCGCATGGTGTCCAAGGACGGCAAGATCACCTATTGCCTGTCGCCGCAAGGCGAAGAGACCCTGAAGGCCGACAAGAAGGCCTTCGTGGAGCTGATGAAGCACATCAAGAAGATCGACGAGGTGCAGCGCACCGTCATCATGATGCAGGTCGAGAATGAAGTCGGTACCTACGGCTTCGCGCGCGACTTCGCGCCGAAGGCGGAAGCGCAGTTCAATCAGCCAGTGCCGCAAGCGGTACTGGACTATAAAAAATCGCCGGTGCCACTGGCCAAGACTGGCACCTGGAAGCAGGTCTACGGCGACTACGCAGACGAATACTTCCACGCTTACTCCATCGCCAGCTACATCGAGGAAATCGCCAAGGCTGGCCGGGCGGTCTACAACCTGCCGATGTACGTGAATAACTCGCAGCGCGATTCGACCGAAGATCCGATCAAGCCGTGGCATGAGAACTTCGCCAGCGGCGGCCCGACCTACGACGTGATCGATATCTACCGCGCCGCCGCGCCGCATATCGATTTTGCCGGCCCGGATATCTACGGCCCGGATTCGAAGAAGTTCACCGCCTCGCTCAACCACTTCCAGCGCAAGGATAATCCGCTGATGGTGCCGGAGATGAGCAACGCACCGGAATACGTGCGCTACACCTATCAAGTGCTGGGACGCGGCGCCATCGGCTTCGCGCCGTTCGGCATCGACTACGCGGACTACAGCAATTTCCCGCTCGGCCACAAGGCCACCGACAAGACGATGGTGGAACCGTTCGGCAAAATCTACGCGGCCTTCCGCCCGATGGAACGCCAGTGGGCCAAGTGGGCGTTTGAAGGCCGCACCTACGGCATCGCGGAAGGCGACGACCGCCAGCCGCAAACTTTTGACATGAAGGGCTGGAAGGCCACCATCTCGTTCCGCGAGTGGCAGTTCGGCGAGCGCGAATACTTCAAACACGTCAAGGACGTGCCGGCGGGTACCGAGATTCCTAACGGCGGCGTCGCGATCGCGCAAATCGGTGATAATGAATTCGTCATCATCGGCCAGCGCGCGCGCGTGAAGATCGACCATGCCGAAGGCAAGCCGTCCATGTGGGCGCGCGTGGAGGAGGGCCATTACGACCCTTCCGGCAAATGGATCATGGAGCGTAACTGGAATGGCGACCAGACCGACTATGGCCTGAACCTGACCGGCAATCCGGTGGTGTTGAAGGTGAAGCTCGGTACTTACTAAAAAAACGGAGACAATATGCGTATCAAGAATCTCGTCCCTGCGGCCGCCGGTGTGGCCGCGCTGGTGGCCGGCCATGCGATGGCCGGCACCTTTGAAAAGACCGCCACCGGTGTGGTGGTCAAGCCTGACAGCGGCGCAGCGAAGGAAGTGCGCCTTGAAGTCATGGCCGATAACATCATCCACGTGGTGAAGCTGGACCAGGCAGGCAAGTCGCTGAATCCATCGCTGATGACCGTGGCCGCTCCTGTTAGCGGTAACTTCAATGTCAGCGCATCGGGCAAGGACAAGGTCACGCTGAAGGCGAAGAAGATTTCGGTGGCGGTGTCGCTGGCCACCGGTCAGGTGCAGTTCTTTAATGCTGCCGGCCAAGCCTTCCTGACGCAGGAAGCGGAGAGCATGGCGCCGACGTCGGTCGATGGTAAACCATTCCTGGCGGTGAAGCAGGGCTTCAACTACGGCACCAAGGACGCCTTCTACGGCTTGGGCCAGCATCAGAATCACCAGATGAACCTCAACGGCGAAGACGTGCTGCTGATGCAGCACAATATGGCGATTGCCGTGCCGTTCGTGGTCTCGGATAAAAACTACGGCGTCCTGTGGGATAACAATTCGATCTCGCGCTTCGGCGACGCCAAGCCATATGCGTGGCTGAGCCGCGACCTGCAACTGACCGATGCCGACGGCAAGGCCGGCGGCCTGACCGCGCGCTACTATGTCGGCGACAAGCTGGTGTTCACGCGCCGGGAAAAGGATATCGCTTATCAGTATCTGAAGGACGTGGCGGAGAACTGGCCTAAAGAGGTTGATCCCAAAGCCGCCAACCTGAAGGTGGTGTGGGAAGGTTCGATGGCTTCGCCGAAGGCGGGCGTGCACAAGCTGCAGCTGTATTCGTCGGACTACGCCAAGCTGGCCATCGACGGCAAGCAAATCATGGACGTGTGGCGCCAGGGCTGGAATCCCTGGTATCACAACTTTGAAGTGAAGTTTGAGGCCAACAAGCCGGTCAAGCTGCACCTCGAGTGGAAGCCAAGCGGCGGCATGGTGGCGATCACCCACAACGACCCGCTGCCGGAAGCGGAACGCCATTCGCTGACCTTCTCGTCGGAAGTCGCGCAGTCGATTAACTACTACGTCATCAACGGCGAGAACATCGACAACGTCATCGCCGGCTATCACCAGCTGACCGGCAAGGCGCCGATGATGCCGAAATGGGCCTACGGCTTCTGGCAGTCGCGCCAGCGCTACGAGACGCAGGAGCAGCTGCTGGGCGTGCTGCGCGAGTACCGCAAGCAAGGCTGGCCGGTCGATAACATGGTGCAGGACTGGTTCTACTGGCCGGAAAACGGCTGGGGCTCGCACGACTTCGACAAGGCGCGCTTCCCGAATGCGAAGGCGATGGTGGACGAAGTCCACAAGGCCAACGCGCGCATCATGATTTCGATCTGGGGCAAGTTCTACGCCAACACCGACAACTACAAGGAGCTGGCGGCAAAAGGCCATATGTGGACCAAGAACGTCGAAGATGGCGCACTGGATTGGGTAGGCCCTGGCTACAAGAACAGCCACTATGATCCGTATGCTCCTGAAGCACGCGACATTTACTATCGCCAGATGAAACCGAAGCTGGTGGATCTGGGCTTCGACGCGTGGTGGATGGATAACACTGAGCCGGATGTGCTGTCGAACACCCGTCCGTCCGATTTCAAGAAGCTGATCGGCCCGACCATTTATGGCGGCGGCGAGATCACCTTCAATCCGTACAGCCTCGTTCACACCGAAGGCTTCTATCAGCACCTGAAGAAAGACCAGCCGGAGAAGCGCCAGTTCATCCTGTCGCGTTCTGGTTTTGCGGGCATCCAGCGCAACGGCACCGCCGTGTGGAGCGGCGATACGGCCAGCCGCTGGAACAATCTGTATGACCAGATTTCGGCGGGTGTGAGCGTCTCCATGTCGGGCATCGCCAACTGGACGCACGATATCGGCGGCTATGCGCAGGAGACGCGCTTCCAGGTTGGTGATGTCGGCTCGGCGCAGGAGAACCGTAGCACCGGCGCGAAGCAGGGCAACCCGGAAGACATCAAGGAATGGCGCGAGCTGAATCTGCGCTGGTTCCAGTTCGGCGCGTTCTCGCCGCTGTTCCGCTCCCACGGCGAAGTGGTGAAGCGCGAGATCCACGAGATTTCGCCGGAAGGTTCGCCGATGCGTGAGTCGATGGTCTGGTACGACCAGCTGCGCTATCGCCTGATGCCTTATATTTACTCGGCCGCTTCCGATATCCACTACCAGTCCGGCGCCATCATGCGCGGCCTGGTGATGGACTTCCCGAACGACGAAGCGGTGAAGGATATCAAGGACCAATACCTGTTCGGCCGCAGCATGCTGGTGGCGCCGGTGTATGAGTACGGTGCGCGCGAACGCAAGGTCTATATGCCGAAAGGCGTGAACTGGTATGACTTCTACACCGGTGAGCTGCATAAAGGCGGCAGCACGGTAGCCATCAAGGCGCCGGAAACGCGCATGCCGGTGCTGGTGAAAGCTGGCGCCATCCTGCCGATGGGGCCTGTGACGCAATACGTGGATGAGAAACCGGATGCGCCGATCACGCTGAATGTGTACACCGGCGCGGACGGTAAATTCAGCCTGTACGAGGATGATGGCGTCAGCAACGGCTATCTGCGTGGTGAAGCCAGCCGCATTCCGTTGAGCTACAACGACAAGACCGGCGTGGTCACCATCGGCGACCGCGTAGGCCAGTACAAGGGCATGGTGGCGAAGCGCCAGTTCAAGGTGCGCTTCATCAAGCCTGGTGTGTCGAGCACCGACAATTTTGACGCCGCTGATAAAGTGGTGAGCTACGAAGGTAAAACGATCACGGTGAAGAAATGAAGACTCCTGCTGCGTTGTTGTTGATGATGCTGGCTGGCGCCAGTGCGGTTGCTGGCGCCGCCGATGTGCGCCGTATTGTGGTGGACGCCGCCGCGCCCACCACGCCGCGCGACCGTTTTGCGGATTTGTCTGTCGGCTCGGATTATCCGGGCACGCTGATCCGCGATGACAGTCTCGCACAACTGAAGACAGCGAAGGACGAACTGGGCTTCCGCTACATTCGCTTCCACGCTATCTTCCACGACGTGCTGGGCACGTACAAGGAAGTCGACGGCAAGCCGGTGTACGACTGGACCAAGCTCGATTACCTCTACGACCGTCTGCTGAAGATGGGCGTGAAACCGTTCGTGGAACTGGGCTTTACGCCGCTGGCCATGCGCAGCTCGGACCTGAGCATCTTTTACTGGAAGGGCAACACCTCGCATCCGGATCCGAAGAAGTGGGCGGCGCTGATCGATGCCTTCGTGCGTCACGCGCAAGAGCGCTACGGCAAGGAAGAAGTGCGCTCGTGGTTCTTCGAAGTGTGGAACGAGCCTAACCTGGACGGCTTCTGGGAGAAGGCGGACCAGAAGGTGTACTTCGAACTGTTCGACATCACCTCGCGTACCATCAAGGCGATTGATCCTGCGCTGCGCGTGGGCGGTCCGTCGACCGCTGGTGCCGCGTGGGTGCCGGAATTCCTCGCGCATACCAAGGCTAGCGGTTCGGTGGTGGACTTCGTAACCACGCATACCTACGGCGTGGATGGCGGCTTCCTTGACGAGAATGGCAAGGACGACACCAAGCTGTCGCCGTCGCCGGACGCCATCGTGGGCGATGTGCGCAAGGTGCGCAATGAGATGAAGGCTGCCGGTCATGGCGACATGCCGCTGTACTTCACCGAGTGGAGCACCAGCTACACGCCGCGCGATCCAGTGCATGATTCCTATATCAGCGCGCCGTACATCCTGAGCAAGCTAAAAGCGACCGAAGGCCTCGTGCAAGGCATGAGCTATTGGACCTACAGCGACCTGTTTGAAGAACCAGGTCCACCGACTGCGCCGTTTGAAGGCGGCTTCGGTTTGATGAATCCGCAGGGCATACGCAAGCCGTCGTGGTTCGCCTACAAGTACCTGAACCAGTTGGGTAGTGAGGCGATCAAGACTGCCGATGCGCAAAGCTATGCGGCCAAGGATGGCCGTGGCGTGCAGGTGCTGGCGTGGGACTTCCAGACGCCGAAGCAGGGACGCAGCAATCGCGGCTTCTACACCACGGTGCAGCCGACCCGCGATGGTGCGCCGGTCAGTGTGGACCTGAAGGGCTTCAAGCCGGGTGTGTATTCGGTCAGCGTGTATCGCACTGGCTTTGAGGCGAACGATGCGCATACGGCTTACCTGAAAATGGGTTCGCCAAAGACGCTGACGCCGAAGGAGATTGAACGACTGCAGGCGGTGACGATGGACCGTCCGCAAACCAGCACGGTGCGCGTGCCTGCATCCGGCGCGGCATCGGTGAAGGTGAAGATGCGCGTCAATGATGTGGTACTGGTGAAGATTAATCCGCAATGAAGCTGTTGTTAATTGCGGCGGCGTTTGTCGCTGCCAATGCGGTGGCGGCGCCTGATCTGACTTTGCGCTATACGCAGCCGGCGCCTGACACGGCGGCGGGCTGGGAGAAGGAGGCGCTTCCGATCGGCAATGGCCGCATCGGCGCGATGATTTTCGGGCAGCTGGCGCGCGAGCGTTTGCAGTTCAACGACATCACGCTGTGGACCGGGGATGACAAGGCGATGGGGGCGTATCAGCCGTTTGGCGACGTGTACATCAATCTGCCGGGGCACGAGCTGGGTACGACGGCGTATGCGCGCAAGCTTGACCTGTCGCGCAGTTTGCACACGGTGAGCTACACGCACAACGGCGTGCAGTTCAAGCGCGAGGCGCTGGCCAGTTATCCGGCGCAGGTGATTGCGGTGCGGCTGACGGCCAGCAAGCGTGGGCAGTACACTGGTTCGATCGAGCTGGCCGATATGCACGGCGCGCAGATCCGCGCGCAGGATGGCCGCATCGTGGCAACCGGCGCGCTGCCCAATGCGATGCAGTATGCGAGCCAGGTGCAGGTGCTGAATGAGGGCGGCAAGCTGGCGGTGGAGAGCAACAAGATCACCTTCATCGGTGCGGACGCCATCACGCTGATCCTCGGCGCAGGCACCAGCTATGTCAACGACGCTTCCCGACGCTTCAACGGTGATGCACCGCTGCCGCGCGTGAGCGCGCAAGTCGCTGCTGCTGGACGCTGGCCGGCGCTGCTGGCGGCGCACGAACGAGACTACGGCGCGCAGTTCAAGCGTGTCGCGGCAGATTTCGGCGCTGCGCCTGCCGCGCGCCGCGCGCTGCCCACCGACCAGCGCATCGAGGCTTACACCGCAGAAGGCAAAGATCCCGAACTGGAAGCGCAGTTCTTCCAATTCGGCCGCTACCTGCTGATCTCCAGCTCGCGCGGCTCGCTGCCCGCCAACCTGCAAGGCCTGTGGAACAATAGCCTCACGCCGCCGTGGAACTCGGACTACCACACCAACATCAACATCCAGATGAACTACTGGCCTGCGGAACCGGCCAACTTGTCCGAGCACGCCAAGCCATTCTTCGACTTCGTGCAAGGCGTGGCTCCGGTCTACCGCAAGCTGGTAGCCGACACCGCCGCCAAGGCCATCGCAGATCCCGCTTCTGTGCAAATGTCCGCACCGGACCTGAGCGGCGAAGCGGTGCAGCGCGAAGAAACCTTCGTCAGCAAATCCGGCAAGCCAGTACGCGGCTGGACCGTGCGCACTGAGTCTAATCCATTTGGCGCGATGGGCTACGTGTGGAACAAGACCGGCAGCGCGTGGTACATGCAGCACTTCTGGGAACACTACGCCTACACGCAGGACAAAACCTTCCTGCGCTCCACCGCCTACCCGCTGATGCAGGAAGCCGTCGCCTTCTGGGAGGACTATCTGAAAGAACTGCCGGATGGCCGCCTGGTCGCGCCACTCGGCTGGTCGCCTGAACACGGCCCGATCGAAGATGGCGTCAACTACGATCAGGAAATCATCTGGGACCTGTTCAACAACACCGTGGAAGCGGCGGAAGCGCTGGGCGATACGCAGTACCGTGACCGCATCGCCGCCATGCGCGACAAGCTGGCTACGCCGGCTATCGGCAGCTGGGGCCAACTGCTGGAATGGATGGAAGAGAAAAAAGACAAAGTGCTTGATACGCCGGGCGATACCCACCGCCACGTCTCGCACCTATTCGGCCTGTTCCCCGGCCGCCAGATCTCGCCGGCCAAGACACCAGCGTTGGCCGCCGCCGCGCGCAAATCGCTGGAAGCACGCGGCGATGCGGGCACCGGCTGGTCGATGGCCTGGAAGGCCGCCTACTGGGCGCGTCTGCTGGATGGCGACCACGCTTACAAAATGCTGCGCGGCCAACTCGCCAAACCGGGCGCGCGCGCTGCACAGCAGGCCAGCCAAGGCACGGAGAGCAATAACGCGGGCGGCACCTACCCGAACATGTTCGACGCCCATCCGCCGTTCCAGATCGACGGCAACTTCGGCGCCACGGCGGCGATTTGCGAAATGCTGCTGCAATCGCAGACTGGTGAAATCCATCTGCTGCCTGCGCTGCCGTCGGCATGGGCGGCCGGCTCCGTCAAAGGCCTGCGCGCACGCGGCGGCTACGAAGTGGATCTGAGCTGGGCCAGCGGCAAATTGGTCTCCGCCACGATTCGCCGCACCGCCGGCAGCGGCGCAGGCGCGGTGCGCTATGGCGGCAAGGTAGTGTCGCTGAATTTGAAAGCCGGCGAGAGCCGGCAGTTCGGAAGGAGTTTGTAATGCGTTGGCTGTTGAGTGCTTTTCTACTGGCGCTTGGCAGCCAGTGTGTTGCGGAACCGACGCAGGTTCACTACCTGAGCGGCACCGACAAGGACCACCGCGTTGAGTGGGACTTCCACGTCAATGGTGGTCGCAACAGCGGCGAGTGGAAGAAGATTCCGGTGCCATCAAACTGGGAGATGGAAGGCTTCGGCACCTATCGCTACTACAGCGATTGGCAGAAGGATCCCGCGCCGGATAGTACCGGTATCTATCGCCATCAGTTCAGCGTACCCGCCTCCTGGCGCGGCAAGCAGATCGAGATCGTATTCGGCGCGGCGATGACCGATACGCTGGTCAAGATCAACGGCCAGATCGCCGGACCAGTGCATCAAGGCGGCTTCTACGAATTCCGCTACGACGTTACGCCACTGCTCAAGCCTGGCGAGAGCAATCAGCTGGAAGTGACGGTGAACCGCTACTCAGCCAATGCTTCGGTCAACCGCGCCGAGCGCACGGCGGATTTCTGGCTGTTCAGCGGGATTTACCGGCCGGTGTGGCTGGAGGCCAAGCCAGTCGCCAATATTGAACGCATCAGCCTGGACGCGCGCCACACTGGCGAATTCGATGCCGACGTATTCCTGGCCGGCGCGCGCAGCGGAAAAGTCAGCGCGCGCGTGACAACGTTGGCCGGCGCACCGCTCGGCAAGGAAATGAGCGCTGAAGTCGTCGACGGCAAGGTTCACCTGCATGGACGGGTGGAGCGCATTGTGTCCTGGTCGGCGGAGAATCCGCAACGCTATCAGGTGCGTTTCCAGCTGCTCGAAGGCGGCAAGGCGGTGCATGAGGTCAGCAAGACCATCGGCTTCCGCACCATCGAGCTGCGGCCGCGTGACGGCGTCTACGTCAATGGCCGCAGGGTGCGCTTGAAAGGCTCGAACCGCCATTCGATCTGGCCGACTTCCGGGCGCACCACCAGCAAGGCGTTGAGCTATCAGGACGCGAAGCTGATGAAGGAAATGAACATGAACGCGGTGCGCATGTCGCACTATCCGCCGGATCCGCACTTCCTCGATGTGGCGGACGAAGTGGGCTTGTACGTGATCGATGAATTGACCGGTTGGCAGAAGGCCTACGATACCGACGTCGCCACGCCGCTGGTGAAGGAGCTGGTACAGCGCGACCAGCATCACCCATCGATTCTGTTCTGGGCCAATGGCAATGAGGGCGGCTTCAATCGCGACCTCGATCGCCTGTTCGCCAATTGGGATGTGCAGAAACGGCCGGTGATCCATCCGTGGGAACACTTTGGCGGCATCGACACCGCACACTACCCAACCTATAACTGCTGCGCGACCTCGCTGTTTAATGGCCGCGACGTGTTCATGCCGACCGAATTCCTGCACGGCTTGTACGACGGCGGCGCCGGCGCGAGCCTGAGCGACTGGTGGAACGCCATGCTGGCGAATCCGCTTAGTGCGGGCGGCTTTATCTGGGCTTTTGCCGATGAAGGCATCGTGCGCGATGACCGCAACGGCGCCATCGACGTAGCTGGCAACCAGGCGCCGGATGGCATTGTGGGGCCGTACCGCGAGAAAGAGGGCAGCTTCTTTGCGATCAAGAAAATCTGGTCGCCTGTGTATTTGCCGTTGTCAGAAATGGCGTCGCTGCCGCCGAGCTTTGACGGTACGGTGACGCTGGAGAACCGCTACGATTTTACGAACCTGAATCAGCTGAAATTCGGCTGGCAGCTGGTGCGCTTTGGCCGCGAGGCCGGCCACACGTTGGTCGCGCAAGGCAGTTCGAAAGCGCCAGACGTTGCGGCGGGCATGCGCGGTATCACCAGCATCGCCTTGCCGCGTGACTGGCGCCAGCAGGATGCGTTGTATTTTACGGCTACGGACCGTGAAGGCCGCGAGGTCTACACGTGGTCGTGGATGATCGCGAGCCCACAGCAAGTCGCCGAGCGCATGGCTGCGCGCGTAGCGGCGATGGCTGCGAGTACGCCGGCCGGGCCGGCCACGCTGGTCGAACTGGCGGATGGCTATCGCCTGCAAGCCGGCGCCGTGAGCGTCATCATCGACAAGTCCACCGGCTACCTGCGCGAGTTGAAACAGGGCGACGTGATCGCGCCGCTGAGCAACGGCCCGCGCCTCGTCACCGGCAAGGCGGAACTCAAACGTATTCAAGCCGCGCGCGATGGCAACGATGTGGTGGTATCCACCGAATACACCGGCAACCTGCGCAAGGTTAACTGGCGGCTGACGGCGGCGGGCCGGTTGAGCGTCAACTACGGCTACCAGATGGAAGGCGGCCGCTATGTCGACGCGCTGGGCGTGACCTTCGACTATCCTGAAAGCGAAGTGAAATCCATGCGCTGGCTGGGGCGCGGCCCTTACCGCGTATGGAAAAACCGCACGCAAGGCGTGGAGTTCGACGTCTGGCAAAAGGACTACAACGACGCCGTCACCGGCTTGTCATGGAATTACCCGGAATTCAAGGGCTTCCACGACAAGGTGTACTGGGCGACGCTGGCGACAAAGAATCTGCCGATCACCTTCATCAACCACGCCGACGATATCGCCCTGCGCGTGTTCACGCCGAAGCAGGCGAGCGGCGAAGGCTTTGAACCGAAGGGTACGCAGATGGATTTCCCTCCGGGCGATATCTCCTTCCTGAACGCGATACTCCCGATCGGCACCAAATTCAATCCGCCCGGCGAGCTTGGCCCGTCGGCCCAGCAGGCGCGCACGCCCAACCTGGGCATCTGGCTGGAAAACACCATCGATATCGTGGTTGGCGACTCAAGCCGCTGATTGCGCCAGCCACTTGCGGTAACGACGCGTTAGCTGCTTGGCGCGCCACTGGTCGCCCAGCAGCGTCCAGAGTGGATTGAGCGCGCCGCCGCTGCCGCCGCCAGTGCCCAGTGTGTGCAAGCGGCGACGCACCAGCGCCATCGTGGCAATGCTGGCCAGCGTCTTGTCCTTCCAGTTCACCGGCGCCTGGGCAGCATTCAGCGCTTGGCCGGCGCGCCATTGATTTGGCAAGTCCGGTGCGACCGACAGCGCAGTGGCGATGCCCACCATCGCCATGCCGCTGGCCAGCACCTGCTCCGCAATCGCCGGACGTGTAATGCCGCCGGTGGTCATCACCGGCATGCGCGCCACCGCTGCCAGCGCCGTGGCGAATTCGAGGAAGTAGGCTTCGCGCGCCAGCGTGCGGCCGTCTGCAGTGCGGCCTTGCATGGCCGGGCTTTCGTAGCTGCCTCCGGACAGCTCGATCAGGTCGACCGGCAGTCCGTTCAACAGCACCACCACCTGTCGTGCATCGTCCTCGGAAAAGCCACCGCGCTGGAAGTCGGCCGAGTTGAGTTTGACGGCGACGCTGAAGCCCGGCGACACGCGCGCCCGCACCGCGCGCACCACTTCCAGCAGCAGGCGGGCGCGGTTCGTCAGCGAACCGCCCCATTCGTCGTTGCGGCGATTGGTCAGCGGCGACAGGAATTGCGAGATCAGGTAGCCGTGCGCCGCATGGATCTGCACGCCGTTGAAACCCGCCTGTTCGGCTGCATGTGCGGTGTCGGCGAAACGCTGGATCACCTCAGCGATGTTCTCCGCGCTCATGGCCACCGGCTGCGCGAACAGCTTACTGTGCTTGCCCAGGTCCAGCGCCACAGCGGACGGCGCCCATGCCTGCCCGCCCATATCGGCCATGACCTGGCGGCCGGGATGATTAATCTGCATCCACACTTGCGCGCCGTTCGAGCGCGCAGCTTGCGCCCACGCCTTGAACGGCGCCAGCGGAGCGTTGGCTTCCAGCGCGATGGTGCCGGGACCGGTCAGTGCGCGTCGGTCGATCATCACGTTACCGGTGATGAGCAAGCCGGCGCCACCATCGGCCCAGCGCTGGTAAAGGCGCTGGATAACGGCGCCGGGCAACTGGCCAGGTTCGGCCAGGCTTTCTTCAATTGCGGCCTTGGCGAGCCGGTTAGGTAAGGTGCTGCCATTGGGCAGTGTGAGTGGTGTGAACAGCATAGTCGGTTCCAAATTTTAAAAGGAGATGAGCTATACTAAGATTAAAGCCAACTTTAAGGTCAAGCGAAAAATGAAGATAGGCGAACTGGCCGAGCGCACGGGTATGGCGGCGTCGGCGATCCGGTATTACGAACAGGCGGGGCTCATGGAGCGCGCGGAGCGCGGGGCCAATGGCTACCGCGAGTACGGCGACGCCGCGCTGGAGCGCCTCAACCTGATCCAGATCGGACAGCAGTTGGGCTTTACGCTGGATGCGATACGCGACGTGCTGGCACTGGAAGGCGATGCGCTGCACGGAGGATTGATGCAGCAACTCGATACGAGATTGCAGGATATCGACCAGATGATGGAGGCCCTGGCCAAGCAGCGCGCCTCGCTGCTGGAGACCAAGGCCAAGGTGCAGGCGACATGGGAAAGGGGCGAGTGCCCCAAAAGTCTTTAGGACGTGACTTCCGCGCCGCTGACGAAGTTGACGATGGCGGGATTCACGACGTCGCCGTGCGTGATCGGTCCCATATGGCCGCCGCGCGTTTGCATGGCGCTGGCGTTGGGCAGGGCCTCGCCCAGTTGCTCCACCAGCAGGCGGGTGGAAGCGGGGCTGCGTTCGCCGGCCATGACCAGTGATGGCATGGTCAACATGGACAAATCCGCCAACGTTGCCTGTTCGCCCAACAGAGCGTCGAAGTCGAGGCGCACCTTGGCGATTTGCGCCATCATCTTTTCCTGCGCGGCGTGCGGCGCATCGTCGAACGCGCCCGGACGGTTCCAGTAATCGATGAAGATGCGGGTGGCGTCGCGGTCGTTGTCGCAAGCCTTGATGCGAGCTACCACGCTGACGATTTCCTGCTTGGCTGGATGCGTCGCTGGCAGCAGGTGGAAGGCCACCGGCTCGAACAGCGTGAGCGACAGCACGCGCTGCGGCATGCGGCGCGCCATATGCAGCGCGCAGGCGCCGCCGAAGGAATGGCCGATCAGGTGGAATGCTTCGCCCGGCTCCAGCTCGGAGGCGGTGGCGGCGATGACCGCGTCCACCTCGTGCGCCAGGGTATGGATATAATCGTCACCCGCATCGGCAGGGAAGGGCGAAGCGCCGTAGCCCTGCAAGTCGACAGGGATGCAGCGGTAGGCGTCACCCAGTTGCGCTTTCAGCGACGACCACTGGGACTTGGAACTCATGGAGCTATGCAGCAGGACGACAGCAGGTTTCATTGCCGGGTAAAGTTAAAAAAATTGAAGCGGAGATTATACCGGGTTGTGTGGTCTATACCACGCCAGCAGTTTTTTTGTGCGCGACAGGAGTAAAGTAGAAGTCATGAATAATTCTAAAAAAGTCGCCGGCTTGGCAGGTCTCGCCAGCGTCCTGTGGATGGGTTTTACCGCAGCAGTAGCCGCCAGTCAGAGGCGGCTGGTGTTCAATGCACTGGGCAGCAAGCGTGAAGTTCTCAAGCCTTACAGCAGCGGCCATCGCACCCGTCCTATTGTGGTGCGGGCCAAGGACGGTACGCGCCTGGCCGGTTGGCTGATGACGCCACCGGTGGCCGGCCCGCATCCGGGCGTGGTCTATTTCGGTGGGCGTTCGGAGGAAGTGTCGTGGGTGGCGCGCGACGCCGGCAAGCTATTCCCCGGCATGGCGGTGCTGGCGGTGAATTACCGCGGCTACGGCGATTCGCAGGGCGACCCTGCGGAAGAACACTTTATCGACGACGGCCGCATGCTGTACGACTGGCTGAGCGAGCGCCATCACGTCGATCCGAAGCGCATGGCCGTGGTTGGCCGCAGCCTCGGCTCCGGTGTGGCGGTGCAGGTGGCGATGGAGCGCGACGCTAATTCCATCGTGCTGATTACGCCTTACGATTCCATACTCGCCATCGCCAAGCGCAAGTTCAAGGCGATTCCGGTGGAGTATGTGCTGCAGCATAAATTCGAGTCGATCAAGTACGCGCACCAGCTCAAGGCGCCGACCTATGTGCTGCGCGCTGCGGTTGACGATATCGTGCCGCATTCGCATACCGACCTGCTGGTGGAAAAACTTGGGATGCTGCATGCGGACGAAATCGTACCCGACTCCGACCACCTCAACATCCCCTATCTGGAAGCGACCCAGACGCGCATCGCCAGTTTCCTGGCAAGCCGCTTCAATGCTTAGACGACAGCTGGTGATGCAGGCGGCGCAGGCCTAGCCACACGGCGCCGATCACCAGCGGTACGGCGATGCCGGTCATCAGGTCGGGGTTGACCGGCGTGCCGCTGGCCTTCAGGGCCTTGCCCACGTAGCCCACCAATCCCAGCGTGTAGTACGAGATCGCCGCCACCGACAGGCCTTCCACCGCCTGCTGCAAGCGCAGTTGCTGGGCCGCGCGCGCGTCCAGCGATTGCAGGATCTTGCGATTCTGCTGTTCCTGTTCGATGCCGACCCGCGTGCGCAGCAGGTCATTGGTGCGCGCGATCCGCTTCGCCAGGCCTTCCTGCCGCTGCGTCACCGAGGTGCAGGTGTTCATTGCCGGTGCGAGGCGGCGGCCCATGAATTCGGCCAACGTCGGCGTGCCGGGAATGCGCACTTCGCGCAGTTCCTGGATGCGCGATTGGACCAGGTTGAAATAAGCCTGCGAGGCGGCGAAACGGTAGCTGTTGTTGACCGAGATTTTTTCCAGCTGCGCTGCCAGGCTGGTAATCCGGTGCAGCATGTCCTGGTCGCCGTTGGCCTGGTTCTTTACCAGCGTGGAAGTCAGCTCCGCCAGTTCGTTTTCGATGCCGCTCAGCGCCGGCTGCGTCGCTTCGGCTTGTGGCAGGCCGAGTAGCGCCATCATGCGGTAGGTTTCGATTTCCAGCATGCGGCCCACCAGACGGCCAGGCTGGAATTCGCGCAGGTGCTGGTCGCGCACCACGAAGCGGCTGAAGCCATCGGGGTGGATCAGGAAGTCGGTCCACACTTCGGCGTTGCCGCCGCCGCTGCTGCCCACCAGCGATTTGCCTTGATACAGTTCGCGGATCTTGGCCGCGAAGCTGTCGTCGTCCGAAGCGTCCTTGCACAGCACCACGTGAGCGGCGACGATGATTTTGCCGTGCAGGCCGGCCAGCCATTCCTGCGGCACGTGCTGCACCGGCATGCGCTCGAAGGCGGTGCGGAAGTCCGTGCCGTCCTCGCCGCGTTCGACGAAGGTATAGGTGGCGAACTCGGTGTGGCATTCCCACTTCAGGCGGAAGCGGCCGAAGTCATGGAAGAAGTAGCGTGCTTGTTCGTGCGGGCCGGCCACGCCGTAGTGCAGGCAAAGCTGTTCCAGTATCTGGTGCTGGCTGCTGCGGTGGTTCTGGCGCGACGGTTGGTCCTGCTGCAGGTAGAGCGCGAAATGGGTCAGGCTTTCAGGCGCCTGCAGTTGCAGGAACGGACGCGAATGGATTTCCGCCGACAGCGGAACCCGCATAGGGTGATTCAGCTTGGCGAAATCGGCGTTGGCACGATAGGCGAGCGACATGGACTTCCTTATTAACCGGGTGTGAGTAGCGCATTGGCGCAAGGGGATCCCTGCAAGAAGCAGGCCAGATTGGCGAATGTGACTGCGGCGATTTCGCGCATGGCCTCAATGGTGAAGAAGCCTTGATGCCCTGTGACCAGTACATTCGGGAAGGTCATCAGTCGCTGGAAGACATCATCGGTAATAATGTCGCTGGAGTGATCTTGGAAGAAGAGGGTGCTCTCCTGTTCATAAACGTCGATCGCAAGCGCGCCCAGTTGCCCGGACTTCAGCGCTTCGATCACGGCGGCGGTGTCGATCAAGCCGCCGCGCGAGGTGTTGACCAGCATGGCGCCGCGCTTCATGCGGGCCAGGCTGGCGGTGTCAATCATGTGGCGTGTAGCGTCCAGCAGCGGGCAATGGAGGGATACCACGTCTGACTGCGCCAGCAACGCATCGAGATCGCTGCGTTCGGCCACGCCTTGCAGCTGCGGCGTCGGCGCGGGATCGCTGACCAGCACCTTGCAGCCCATGCCGTGGAAGATGCGCGCCGCCGCCGCGCCGATCTGTCCTGCGCCGACGATGCCGACGGTCTTGCCGTGCAGCGTCATGCCCAACAGGCCGTCCAGCGCGAAGTTGCCTTCGCGGACGCGCGCGTAGGCGCGGTGGGTGCGGCGGTTCAGCGTCATCACCAATGCCAGCGCATGTTCGGCCACGGCTTCCGGCGCATAGGCCGGCACGCGGGCGACGAACAGCTTTAACCGTTCGGCAGCTTTCAGGTCGACGTTGTTGAAGCCCGCGCAGCGCAGCAGCACGGCGCGCACGCCCATTGCGTGCAGGGCTTCCAGCACCGGCGCGTCCAGCCGGTCGTTGACGAACACGCAGACAGCGCTGCAGCCTTGTGCCAGCGGCACGGTGTCCAGTTCCAGCCGGTCGGAGAAGTACACGGCTTCGACGCCGGGCGCGCGCGCTTCGTCGAGGAAGCGGCGGTCGTAGGGCTGGGCGCTGTAGACGGCGATTTTCATTCGACCCACACCACCAGATCGGTGACGCCGATATCGACGCCGGCCTGCGTCAGCAAGGTGCTGGCCTGTCCGCGATGGTGCGTCTGATGGTTGAAGAAGTGCTGCAGCACGCCGCCGAAGTGCTTGTGAAATACGTCACCCTTCATGTTGCGGTATTCGAAGGTGCTCGCCAGGTCGGCTTCCGTGAGTTGCGGCGCCCATGCGCAGATCATGGCGTCCAGCTGTTCGCGGTAGGTGCGCAACGCCGGCAGCGAGTCGCCAAAGGTGTGCGTCAGGCCGCTGGGCTGCGGCAGCGACGGCGCATCTTGCAGCGCCGGGTAGCGGGACGGATGCGTGCTGAATCGCTTGAGCCAGATGGTGTCGCCGGCCAGCAGGTGGTTCATGGTGCCTAGCAAGGAACCGAAGAAGGCTTTGCGGTCGGCCGCCAGTTCTTCCGGCGACAGCTGTGCCGCCGCGTCGTACAGCTTCTGGTTCATGTCGGCGTTGTAGCGCGCCAGCAGCGCGAAGTACTGGGGTGTGCTCATGCTTTTGGTATGGCGTTCGGATTGGATTGCAGGAAGATCTGATTGTTCAATTTGGCCAGCACTTGGGCGCGTTCTTCATCGTTCAGCGCCGGCAAGCCATCGCGCTCAGGCTCCAGGGTGGACAGCAGGTCGCGCGTCATCGATTTACCGGATGGCGTGGTCTGGTCGTCTTTCAGCTTGCCCAGCGTGTAGGTCAGCACGCGAGTGGTTTGGTGCGCCTGCATCTCCAGCGTGGCCTTGGCCAGCGCGCCCTTGTCGTAGGCGATGTTGGTGGTGCTGCTGGCCGAATCTTCGACGGTGATGTATTTGTAGTTCTGCGAATTGGGCGACAGGTCCAGCGCCAGTTGCGCATCGGCCTTGATCGGTGCGTGGTAGCGCGCCTTCAGGTGCGACTGCTGCTGTTGCGAGATGGCGCGGTCCAGCTGCGAGGTGCCGGTGATGCTGGTCTTCTGCGACAGTTCGTAGGCAAAGGTGTCCTTCTCCGTGATGCGCGCCGGATTGGACGCCACCTCGGTCTGTGCGAACGATGCCTTGAAGTCGGCCAGCCCGGTGGTCATGGCGCGATCCTGGTCGGTCAGCACGATGTTGCGCGGAGCGATGGCCGGTGTGCCGTAGTCGCTGTTCATGCCTTTGAACGCATCCTTGAACATGGAGATCATGGCGCCGTCGCCCTGGCCGCGCAGGCCGGCCTGATCAACCTGTTGCAGGTATTTGTCCAGCGCCTTGGCCTGCTGGTCCTTGCTGCCCCAGCTGGCCGGCTGGCTCAGGTCCACGGCGATGTTGGCGCTGCCGGCAGGGCCGCTGAAACTGAGCGTGCGCTGGGCGGCATCGGCGTGGAATTCAAGCCGCTGCGTTTCCTTCGGATTGATCTTGATCTGCGCTTTCAGATCCACCGACGACAGTGCACCATGATCGAACTGGGTCAGGTCGCCCAAGTCGATGCGCGGCGGATCCTCGCTCAGACCATCGATCGATTTCTGAAACGCCTCCGACAACTTGCCCAGCGCCTTGCGCTCGCTCTCGCTCAACTTGCCGTCACTATGCGCTTCGATGGCGATGCTGTTGTCGCTGGCGTCGAGCTTCAGTTCGACCTTGACGCCGCTGCGGGTGGTGACGGTCAGCGCAACCTGGCTGTCGCCCATGCCGTGCTGCGACACCTGCGATGGTGACACCAGCATGTCGTAGGTATAGGCTTGCACGCCATCCGGCGCCTGCTGGACGGTTTGCGAAAAATCTTCGCCTTCGTAGGCTACCTGCTTCAGCAGCTCGCCGCCCAGGCCCTTGAGCCGTGCGGCTCCCGCTTGATTGTTGAAGTTCTGCGCCATCAGCACGGCGGCGGTACTGCGGTTGCGGTTTTCCCACACCAGCGCCTTGGTCAGCGTGTCGCCGTCCGAACCGCCCAAGGAAACGATGGTGGAGGCGCCGTTTCCGCTGTTGCCGGTCGTAGCGGACGTGGGCATGATTGCGCCAGCCGTCGCCGGGTTGGCAACGGCAGGAGTGGTCCGATTCAGAGAGGTGATCGTCGTCATGGGACCATTATAGGCCGGTTTTACCTGTGCAGCCTCACCGGCGGCAGCACACGCGAACGCAGCCAGCCGGCCAGCGTGTGGGTCAGCATCGGCACCGTGCCATGCAGTTGCAGCAGGTGCTTCTGGTACAGCAGCCGATACAGCACGCTGGCCACCGGTCCGCCCACGCTGTAGCTCCTGCCGCTGACTGGTCCTGTCAGCGAGCCCACCGCCGCCTGCTGGCCCAGCGACACCAGCGAACCGTAGTCGTGGTAGCGGAAGTCCGGGCGCGGCGTGTCGTCCTTGCGCGCCAGCAGATCGGCCAGGAACATGGCCTGCTGGTGTGCTACCTGCGCGCGCGGCGGCGTTGGTCCTTTGAGCGGACAGACGTAGTTGGCGCAGTCGCCCAAGGCGTAGATGCGGCTGTCGTTGGACGAGCGCAGGCTGGCGTCGACCATGATCTTCTTCAGGTGATTCACGCTCAGGCCCAGCGTGGCGCACAGCGGCGGCGCCTCGACACCGGCGGCCCACAAGGTCAGGTCGGCCGGATACGCCGTGCCTTGCGCGTCGGTCACCGCGTCGGCGCTGACGCTGGCCACGCTGGTGGAGGTCATCACCTCGATGCCCATCGCACGCAGGTGCCGAGCCGCGCGCTGTGCTTGCAGCGGGTCGAGTTGCGGCAGCAGGTGCTGGCCGCGTTCAATCACGGTGATGCGAATGTCCTGCTCCGGGTCGAGATCGTGCACGCGGTACGCGGCCAATGCACGCGCCGTGTTGCTCAACTCCGCCGCCAGCTCCACGCCGGTGGCGCCGCCGCCGACGATGACCACGTTCACCGGCTTTTTCTGCTCGCCGGCGGCGATGCAGGCGTCGAAGAAGCGGCGGCGGAAGTGCTCCGCATCGGCCACGCTGTCGAGCGTGAGCGCATGCTCCTGCGCGCCCGGCACGCCGAAGAAGTTGGTGACGGAGCCCAGCGCCAGTACCAGCTTGTCGTAGGCGAGCACGCGGCAGGCGCCGTCGCCGCCGCCGCGTGGCGACAGGGTGATGGTCCGATGCGCGCGGTCGAGGCACAGCATGTCGCCCTGTACGAATTCAAAATCATGGTCCAGCGCCTGTGCGCTGAACGGCAGCTCGCTCACTTGCGGATCGCACTTGCCCGACGCGACGGTATGCAGCAGCGGCTTCCAGAAGTGGCCGGGCCAGCGGTCCACCAACAGCACGCGCGAGCGTTTGCTTTTGCCGAGCGTATCTCCAAGACGGGTGGCGAGTTCGAGTCCGCCCGCACCGCCGCCGACGATGACGATGGTTTCCATGATGCGCCTCCAGTAGCGAGTGAAAAAACTATGCGGCTCGATGCAGCCCCGGTTTGGGGCGTTGCTGATCCGGCGTATAAGGGCTGGCCTGCAATTCGCGCAGGGCGTCAAAGGTGATGAACTGGCGCGGACGCACCACGTCCGTGCCGTAAGGGGCGACCGAGACGGTCCACAGTCCCGCATCTTCCGCCGCCTGCAGTGCTGGAACGGCGGTGTCGATGGCGATGGCGTCGTGTGGCGCCGCGCCGATGGCGTGCAGCGCGTGCGCATACGGACCGGCGCCTGCGCTGCTGTCGAAATTGACGCCGCCAGCGACCACGCTGAACAGGCTATTCACATCGGCGCCGAACTGGTGCTCCAGCAGCGCGGATGCTGCGGGCGCCGGCAAGTCGGTCAGAATGCAGATCTTGCAGCCGGCGGCGGTGGCGTCCTCGATCAACGCCAGCGCGGCGGTTTGCGCCTGCGGCGGCTGTGCGAGGATCGCTTGATGGAACTGGCGGTGCTTGTCTTCCTGCAGATCGGCCACGCGCTGCTTGTCGCGCGACAGTGGCGGCATGGCAACGGCGGAACCGATGGCGCGGGCGTAACCGTGGGTGGCGGCGGCAGCGCGCAGCGCCGGCAAGGTCCAGCGTACCGACAGCTCGGCGTTGGCAAACGCCGCGTTGCAGGCTGCAAGGTGCAGCGTTTCGGTATCAAACAGAACGCCGTCCAGTCCCAGGAAGATTACGTCGATGCTCATCATGCCCTCACTTAAACATGTCAGATGATTATCAATATAAGGGTAGAATCTATAAAAGAAAAATTAAAGTTATTCGATAATCGATAAGGATTCCTTATGTATCATGCGAGTTTTCGCCAGCTACAGTCGTTGATATTGGTGGCGCGCCACGGCAGCGTGTCGCGTGCGGCGGACGCCATGCACCTTACGCAGCCGGCCGTCTCGTTGCAAATCCGCACACTGGAAGACATCGCCGGCATGGCGCTGACCCGCAAGGTAGGACGCAATATCCAGCTGACGGCAGCGGGCGAGGTGATGGCCGAATTCTCCGAGCGCATCCTGCGCCTGTGGGAGCAGGCCGCCGACGAACTGGCGGCGCTGCAGGGCGTCACTTCCGGTACGCTGCGCATCGGCGCGGTGACCACGGCGGAGCACTTGCTGCCGCCGATGCTGGTGCCGTTCACGCTGGAGCGGCCGGATGTGCGCCTCAAGCTGCAAGTGGGGAATCGGACGGAGATCATCAACATGCTGGCGCGGCACGAGATCGAACTGGCTATCATGGGGACGCCGCCGCGCGAGCTGCGCACCAATGCGGCCAAGTTCGCGCGTCACCCGATGGCGTTTGTCGCCAGTCCATCGCACCCGCTGATGAAGAAGAAAAAAGTCACGCTCAACGATGTTATGGCGGCCAACCTGCTGGTGCGCGAGCGCGGCTCGGGCACGCGCACGGCGGTGGAAAAGCTGCTGCGCGAGGAGGGGCATGCGGCGGAATTCGGCTCCGAGGTATCGAGCAACGAGGCAATCAAGCGCATGGTGTCGGCGGGACTGGGCGTGGGCTTTTTGTCGGTGCACGCCTGCGGGTTGGAATTCGAGGCCGGCCTGCTGGCGACCCTGCCGATTAATCTGGTGGAGGCGGACTGGCACATCATGCACCTGAGCGACCAGCCGATCCCAAAAGTGGCGGCAGCGTTCCAGGATTTCGTGATCGAGAACGGCCAGGATCTGGTGGCGCGCGAGTTGGAAGGCTTCTACAAGCAGCTGGGGAAGCGCCGGTCGTATCGGTAAAGTGACCAATACAGTGGTGCTGACTGTTTGTGAAAGTGTATTGGTGTGTGCCAGTACACTTGGCTATACAATGCAAGTACACACTCCACACACGGATACATCATGTCGCCCGAATTGCTGCTGCCACTGTGCACCTTTGCCGCCGTCAGTTCCATCACGCCCGGCCCGAACAACACCATGATCCTGGCCTCGGGCCTGAATTACGGTTTTATGCGTTCGCTGCCGCACTTGTTCGGTATTACCTGCGGCTTCACCTTCATGATTTTCGCGACTGGCATGGGGCTGCACGTGGTATTCGAGCAGGTGCCGATGCTGCAGACCATCCTCAAATACGGCGGCGCGATCTACCTGCTTTGGCTGGCGTGGAAGCTGGCGCACGCGGCGCCGATGAGCGGCGAGCAGGCCGCCCTGTCCAAGCCGATGACCTTCTTCGGCGCAGCTGCGTTCCAGTGGATTAATCCGAAGGCATGGGTGATGGCCCTGAGCGCGCTCACCACCTACCTGCCGCAGGGCTTCACGGTGATCGACGCCGCCATGCTGGCCGGGATCTTCGGCTTGATCGGCGTGTTCTGCGTCGGCGCGTGGGCCATGTTCGGCGTGGCCATGCGCCGCGTGTTGCAGGACGCGCGTTCGGTACGCATCTTCAACATCGTGATGGCACTGCTGCTGGTGGGCACCCTGTATCCGATGCTGGCCTGATACCATAGCGCCTTTACCGCATGTGAAGGAATATCGATGTATCGCCTGATTACGCTGGGCGCCGCCATGCTGGCCGGCGCTGTGCAAGCCGCCACTTTGCCGTCGGACCTGATGCTGCCGGTGCCGGAACGCGCCGCGCGCGGCTATGTGGAGAGCTGGGTGCTGAGCATCGAGATCGAATCGGAAAAGCTGAACGGCATGGATGCCTGCCGCAAGATCCTCACCGAGCGCGGTTTCCAGCCTACGCTGTCCAAGACCGCCAGCACCACCGCGCCGGCGCTGCACTTCAAGGTGGCCGGCCGCAAGGAGTATGCGCAAGCCAGCAGCGAAGCCGATGAAACGCTGGCCGCCGTGCAGCAGGCCAAGTGCCCCGGCACCTTGAGCTGGAACGTCAGCGCAAAACAGGCGCGCCGCTAATCACGCTGCGCGTGCGGCAGGCGCAGCGTGTGCAACCTGCGGCGGATGGCGTCGAGTGCAGCCGGCGCTGCGGTTTGTTGCGCCAGCAGGTATCCGCGCGCAAACTGGATCGCGCCGGCTGCTTGCGGATGCTGTTGCGCCAGTTCCTGCAGCAGGCGACCTGCCACCGCCATGTCGTTGTGCCGGCCCAGTTCTTCCTGCACCGCTGCCAGCGTTTTCAGATAGGCCTGCGTGCCCTTGGTGCGATACAGCGAATGAAAAAACTCCAATGCGTAGCGGGCGCGTTTGGCGCCGATGCGCGTGTGGTGCGCACTGGCCGGGTCGTCGTGCTGCATGCGGTTGGCGCGTTTGATCAGCGACTTGTGCAGGTGCTGCATGGTCAGGCGAGAAAACTGCGCGGCTGATCCTTGCAGCAGCGGCGCGGCTTGCAGCATCCATGATCCCATTGTGAGCATCAGCCGTGTGTAGCGCGGCGATAGCAATGCTTGCGCCGCCTCGTGCCGTTTTGCGTGTGCGGTTTGCAGTGCCAGTGATTGCAACTCGATTTGCGGCACCTCCAACCGCGTCAGCGTTGAAGACAGCAGTACATCCCAGTCGCGCGCCGCGCCCAGTTCCATGCCCAGCCAGTTGATATTTTCCTCTAGCGCGGGTGGGCAGGGCGCCACTTGCTCGAACAGCTTGAGCGCGGAACGCAGGCGGCGCACGCCGACACGCATCTGGTGCAGCGTTTCGGGATCGTGGCCTTCTATCACGGCGACTTCGTTGCGCTGGATGTGTTCAAGGCAGTTGCCCAGCACGGCGGGCATGGCGTCGCTCAAGCTGGCATCGGCGTCGAGATGCAGCGCCTGCGCGCGATACGGCGCATGGCCGGTCTCGCGCACCAGCATGTAGCCGCGCTGCGCCTTGTTGATGTTGGTGATGCGCAGCGGGATGTCGTCCAGCAGCTGCAAGGCAAACGCATACAGCCCGGCGGGATCGCCATCTTTCAATTCCAGTTCGATTTCGTTGATCGCCACCTTGTGCGCCTTGCGCTCGACCTGGCCGACGTCCAGCGCGACCTCGATGCGGTTACCGTCGATTTCCACTTCCCACAGGTGGCGCTGCACGTCGACCAGGAACAGCGGTTCAAGGCGGTCCTTGAGATCCGGCGCATCCAGCATATCCAGCCAGCGCTGGTCATCGCCGAGCAGCTTGCGCAGCTTGCCGAGACGTGGCCAGCAACGATCAACCGGGCACTCCCACTCGTTGCGGCTATGCAGGCCGCTTTGCACGCTGCCGCCCGCCTTCATGGTCTGTATCCACTCGCCGTCCTCCTTGCGCACGCGCAGGCCGGCGCCGTGGCGCATCAGGTGCAGGTCCGGTGTATCGAAATAGCGCGCGGCCAGATGCTGCACGCGCGTCGGCGCATCCAGCAGCGGATGCTGCAGCAGCTTGCTGTTGTCCTCGGGGGCGAGCAAGAGTTTGAGTTCGACTTCCATCGCTTCAGTGTAGGGAAAAGTGCGGCTGCGCGGCGCACGCCATCAGGCGTGGCGCTGCAACAGTTGCGCCCATGCAGGAACGGCTGCGCGCCAGAACGCTTCGATGCTGTCGGCCTGCAAGTCCAGCCCGAGGAAGCGCGCAGCTGGCAGCATGGCCTTTTGCAATAGTTGCTGCGGATCGCTGCCGTCGTCGAAAGCGATGGCGCCGGTTTGCTTGGACATCTTGTCGCCGGCCTCGTTGAGCACCACCGGCACATGCAGGTAGCTCGGCTGCGGCAGGCCCAGCACCTGTTGCAGGTACAACTGGCGTGGCGTGGAATCGAGCAAGTCGACGCCGCGCACGATATCGGTGATGCCTTGCGCGCCATCGTCCACCACCACCGCCAGCTGGTAGGCCCAGTAGCCGTCGGCGCGGCGGATGATGAAGTCGCCCACTTCGGCGGTCAGGTCCTGGCTGTAGTGGCCGGCCCAGCGGTCTTCAAACGCGGGCACGCAGTGTGGCGATAGCGGCACCTTGACGCGCAGCGCGCGGCCGACCTTGCCGGGGGCGAGGCCGTTGCGGCAGGTGCCGGGATAGATCAGCGCCTGATTGTGATGCGTCACCTGGTTGACCTGCGAATCGGCGATCTCGCGGCGCGAGCAGCCGCAGGGGTAGACCAGCTCGCCGAGCTGCTCCAGCGCGTGCTGGTACAGCGCGTAGCGCTTGGTTTGCCACGTCACCTCGCCATCCCAATGCATGCCGCAGCGTTGCAGCGAGGCGAGGATGTGATCGTCGGCGCCGTGCACATTGCGGGCGCCGTCCACGTCTTCAATGCGCACCAGCCACTGGCCGTGGTGGGCCTTGGCGTCGAGATAGCTGGCAATGGCGGCCACCAGCGAACCGAGATGCAGGGGGCCGGTGGGCGAGGGCGCGAAGCGGCCGATGTAGGAGTTGCGGACAGTCATGCCGATATTTTCGCATACAATGTGCGCGCGGAAATCCCGCCTTGATTACATCAGCCCACAGGACATCATGAAAAAAATGAACCCATCCTACGTTGCCTCCGCGCTGGCCATGAGCCTGGCGCTGGCATTCCCGGCCCACGCAGACGCGGGCAAGACCGCCCTCGTGCAGGAAGCGCCGCTGCGCGCTCACCTGTCGTTCCTGGCCAGCGACATGCTGGAAGGACGCGGCACCGGCCAGCGCGGCGGTGATTTGACCGTGGCCTACCTGGAATCGCAGGCGCTGGCGCTGGGCCTCAAGCCGGGCAATGGCAACAGCTTCCGCCAGTCGGTGCAGATCGCGGGCGTGAAGACCCAGCCGGCCGAGAGCACGCTGAAACTGGAAGCGGGCGGCAAGGCGCTGGATATCGCCTTTGGCAAGGATTGGGTGTTTGCGCCGGGCGATGCGACCGCCGTGCACAGCTTCAATGCGGAGCTGGTGTTCGTTGGTTACGGCATCACCGCGCCGGACGAGCAGTGGAATGACTTCAAGGGCATGGACCTGAAGGGCAAAGTGCTGGTCATGATGGTCAACGACCCGCAGCCGACCGCCGAGCAGCCGAACCGCTTCAACGGCAAGGGCCTGACCTACTACGGCCGCTGGACCTACAAGTTTGAAGAAGCCCAGCGCCAGGGCGCGGCTGGCGTGCTGCTGATCCACACCACGCCGACTGCGTCGTACGGCTGGAGCGTGATCCAGAATAGCTGGGCCGGCGTGGAGCGCTTCCAGCTGGCGGCCGGCACCCTGGGCTCGCCGTTGCAAGGCTGGATTACCGACGACACGGCGCGCGCGCTGTTCACCGCCGCCGGACAAGATCTGGACGCGCTGCGTGCGGCAGCCGAAAGGAAAGACTTCAAGCCGGTGGCGTTGGCCGCCAAGCTGAATGGCGAAATGAAGGCCGAAATGCGCAAGGTTGAGCAATTCAACGTCGCCGCCGTGGTGCCGGGCACCGATCCAAAACTGAAGGATGAAGTGGTGATCTACAGCGCGCACTGGGACCATTTGGGCAAGCAGGGCGACAAGGGCGACACCATCTTCAACGGCGCGGTCGACAACGCCTCCGGCTCGGCGGCGCTGCTGGCGATGGCCGAGCAGGCGCGCCAGTTCCCGGCCAAGCGCAGCCAGATGTTCCTGTGGGTGGCGGCGGAAGAGCAGGGCTTGCTGGGCAGCGCAGCCTACGCCTCGTCGCCGCTGTGGCCGCTGGCGAAAACGGCCGCCAACCTGAACCTGGACAGCCTGAACTTCATCGGCACCACGCGTGACATCGGCACCCAAGGCAGCGAGCGCACCGAGCTGGGCAAGCTGGCCGAGACGGCGGCCAAAGGCATGGGCATGCGCATCGCGGACGCCAAGCCGGACCTGGCGGGTGGCTACTTCCGCAGCGACCACTTCAACTTCGCCAAGAACGGCGTACCAGCGTTCTCGATCAGCTCGGGCCGCGATTACGTGAAAGACCCGGAAGGTGCGAAAGTGAAGCAGCAAGCCTACGGCAAGCGCTACCATCAGGCCGATGATGAATACGATCCAAGCTGGGACCTGTCGGGGATGGTACAGACGGCGCAATACACGCTCAACCTGGGCCGCCTGATCGCCAACGGTGCCAAGCTGCCCGAATGGAAAGCCGGCGACGCCTTCGCCGTCCCCCGCAACGCCAAGTAAGCAAATTCGGGGTCAGAGCCGACAATCGGACATGCGTGTCCGATTGTCGGCTCTGACCCCGAACTTTAGTGGAAACCGAGGGTGATGGTGGTGCCGGTCAGGTCGATGCCTTTGATGGAGATGCTGCCGAAGCTGCTGCCCTCGGTGCCTTTCACGCGGATGTTGTTGAAGGCGATTTCGCCGATCGAGGACGGCAGGCTCAGGGTCAGCGAGCCGTCTTTGTTGATGGTGGCGGCCGCCTTGCTCGGGTCGTAGACCACGTTTTTCATCGTGGTGTCGGCTTCAAGGAAGCCTAGCACCGGATTCAGCAGCTTGCTGATCTCACCTACGACTTCCAGGTTATTGCCTTTGGCGTGTTTGACGGCGTTGACCAGGTCGTCGCTCAGGCCCTGCGCGGCGGTGTCGCCCAGTTCTTCGTCGCTCAGGGCGCGCAGGGCGCGGGTGCTGACGGGCGCGCTGGCGGTCAGTGCGGCTGCCGGCAAGGCTGATGCCGCGTAGGTTTCCAGCGGCGCCAGCAGCGAGGTGGCGATCGCTGCCGCCATCCGCAAACGCCGCTGCTTGCGCAGGGCGTTTTCGATGTGTTCCTGGGTGATCAGGTTCAGGTCGGCAAAGATGTCGCCCAGGCGCTGACCGGTCTTGCGTTGCAGTTCAATCGCGCTGGCCAGCTGTTCTTCGGTAATCAGCTTCTGTTTGACCAGCAGCTGACCCAGCATCGATTTATTTTGGTTGCTCGATAGCCATCCCATCTTGTTCTCCTTTTATGCGGTTTTGCGCGGCTTGACCGGCGCCTGCAGCACGTCCGGCCCTGGCCCCGGCTGGTGCGCCAGGTGCTGGATGTCGGACGGCGCCATGCCGAACCAGCGCTTGCACGCGCGGTAGAACGCGCTCGGCTCGGAAAAGCCGAGCTGGAAACTCAGCATTTTCAGCGACAGTTCGCCCGCGCTCAGCGATTGCCGCGCCAGCTCGCGCCGGGTGTCGTCGACCAGGTTGGTAAAGCTGGTGCCTTCCTCGGCCAGCCGCCGCTGCAGGGTGCGCTCGCTCATCATCATTTGCGCCGCCACGTCGTCGCGGTGCGGCGGCCCTTTCGGCAGCAGGCTGGCCAGCAGCGCTTGCACTTTGGCGCTGAAGGTCGGCGGCTGCGCCGACGCCAGCGTGGCCAGTACGTGCTCGCCGCCGCCATTGGCCAGCGGCGGCGCGGCCGGCAGCGCCGAGACCAGGTCGGTGTCGGAAAATTCCATCACGTTGTGCTGCATGCCGAAGCGCACCGGGCAACCGAAGGTTTCTTCAAATACGTGGGCGTAGTCCGGCTCCGGAAAGTTGTATTCCACCACCACCGGCGCGATGTCGTCGCGGCCCGCCGCGCAGCGCAAGGAACGCAGCAGTACGCACCAGACGAAGTCGTAGCGCTGCTGCGGCACGGCGCGCTGGGCGCCCGGCAGCAGCAGGCCGACGCGGGTGTTGCCGTGGCAGCGTTCGATCGAGCTTTGCACGGTCGGCGACACCAGCATGATGTGGCCCATCACGCCCAGCCAGCCGAGCCGGTGCGGAGTCGAGATTTTCAGCCCGATCAGCGGGTCGCCCGATTGCGCCACCAGCAGTTCCCACAGGTGGCTCAGTTTGTCCGACAGCGTGAGCGCGTCGCAGGCGAGGCCGTCGCCTTCGTCCAGGCCGGCCTGCGCGAACAGCGATTCTGCCTGCACGCCGGATTGCGCCAGGCGCGATTTCACGCCGCGCACCAGATGCAGGGCGGAAGAGTACGTCATGGCGTGACCGCAGCGCGCAGGCGCAGGCCGATTTTTTCTTTCAGGCCCTGCAGCTTGGGATCGATCACCGCACGGGTGTCGGCCGCCACGCCTTCGCCCAGGGTTTTCTGCATTTCCGGCAGCATGGCTTCAAATTTTTTCTTCACCGGCGATTCCAGGATGGCGATCAGCTGCTTGAGTTCTTCCTCGGTGTAGCGCTCGGCCAGCAGGGGGGCGATGGTGGTAGGGATCAGTTTGTCGGCGCTGGCGCGCGTGATCGGTGTGGCATCGGCCATGAACTGCTTGGCTTCGCCGACGATGTCGGTCATGGCGGCGTCACGTTTCTCCGGCGCGGCGCGGCCCTGCAGCATGGCGCGCGCCTGTTGTACTGCATCGGCCACCGGCACTTGCAGCATGGACTGGCCGATGCTGTCGATGTTCCACAGTTTGAGGACCTGGTCGACCAGCGCCTGCTTGGCCGGGGATACCGGCGCAGCGGCGTGGACGCTCAGGCAGGCCGCGCTCAGGGCCAGCAGTATCAGACCGTGTTTGGCTTTTTTCATGTGTGCTCCTTCAAGTAAATCAGAAACGCTTGTTCAATTCGAAACCGAAGTAGCGGACGTGGATATCGCCGCCGACATTTTGTCCCGCGTACGGGTTGTAGATAATGTTGAGGAAGGTGTTGCAGTTCATATTGCAGCTGGTGTTGGCCGGCGTGTAGAACTTGCCGGTCATGTAGGACCCGGTCACGCTGATGTCCATGTTCTTGCTGATCTTGTAGCCGATGCCCACGCTGCGCAGCTTGGTGTCCGGCAGCGGCGCCAGCAGGTCGATCTTGTCGGCCGGGATCGAGGTCTTGCGCGGCTCGTAGCCGAGCCGGATCGACAGTTTGTCGAGCGGATTCAGTTGCAGGCCGTAGGCGAAGTTGACCACGCTCTTGTAGCCGCGCGGGATGATCAGCTTGCCCGAATCCGGGATGCCATACAGGCGCGCCACTTCCAGCAGCTTGACGCTCTGGTCGAACTGGAAGCGCAGCGCGTCCCAGTCGCTCCAGCGCGCGTAGCTGGCGTCCACATTGAGCTGGATGTATTTGATGGGCTTGAGCTTGACGCCCACCTGCACGTGCGCAGGGAAGGGGATGTTGGCGCTCATATTGCCCTTTTGTTCGGCCGGAATGGACGACGGGAAGCCCAGCACCGCGCCGGCGATCGGTCCCAGCAGGCTGGCGTTCATGCCGCGCACGAAGTTGCGCAGCATGGGCTCGGCCTTGAACACATAGCTGCCGGTGTAGTGGGTCTTGGAGCCGCCCTGGTACACCACGCCCAGCGCGAACCTGGGCGACGGCTCCCACAGCACGCCGAGGTTGATGGTGGGATCGAACGGCGCGGTCAGTTCCAGCCGCATATTGGCGGCCTTCTTGAACGGGCTGACCATGCCGTCCTTGCCGCCGCCGCACACGCCGAAGCCGAACACGTCGATGATGTTGCCGCCGTTTTCCGGGCACCAGCCTTTCTGCAGCTGGCCGAACACGCCCAGCAGTTCATTCGGGAAGCGCATATTGGTGTCGACCACGAAGGCTGCGTGCGCGATCGGCACCGAGACGCCGAAGCGCAGGGTGTCGGAATATTTGTAGCCGACCGACGGCGCCGCATACACCAGGCGCTGGATCTGCTGCTGGCGGCCCTGGTACTGGCCCGGATCGTTGGGATCGGTGGTGCGGTCCAGGCTCATGGCCTGCGACATATAGCTGTCGGTGGCGAAGGTCCACGGCGAGCCGGGCTTGTTCCACGCCATGCCGATACCGGGCACGGCCACCGCCGGCAGGCGCCAGCCCGGCATGCCGTAGCCGGGCACGTACATGATCTGCTTGACCGGTCCGGTGGAGGTATTGGACAGCGGGTCGTCGCGCCAGCCGCCGACGTCGAAGCCTTCGCCCGGCGTGAAGCGGGCGCTGGTGCGGATCGAGGCCACGAAGTTGTGGATGCTTTCGCTGTCGCCCTCCAGCCGCGCCAGGCCGGCCGGGTTGAAGTGGATCGAGGCGATGCCCGGCGGGTCGGCCGTCACCGCGTTCCCCATCGCCATTGCAACCACGCTGGTGGTGAGGTTTTCGGTCAGCGCGGCGTAAGCCGGCAAGGACACGCTGAGCGTGCCGGCAACGGCGGCGGCAATGGCAAGCTGTTTCATCAGAAGCTCAACGGCAGGTTCATGCCAACGATCAGGTTAGGCGAGTCCGGCGTCAGGCCGATGCCGACCGAGAAGTTGACCGTGGTCTTGGGCGAGATGCGGTAGCCCAGGCCGAGGTTCAGAATGCCCGAGGTCTGCATATGGGTCTTGGCTTCCAGGCCGTCGGCGAAGCGCAGCTTGGTGCCGGCCGAAATCGCTTCCTGGAAGGAGATGGTGGTCGAGATGCCGTACGACAGCGCGTACGCGAAGCCGAGGCCGAAGCCCACGCTCGGTCCCGGCGCCACACGGGTCAGGATGCGCGAGCCGTTGACTTGCCACAGGTTCTTGGCCGGCAGGCTGGCGGTGAAGTTCACCGAGCCGAACAGCGCAACCGGGTCGACGATCTTGTTGACGTTGAGGCCGACCGTGGCGGCGCCGACGCCGCTGCCGGTCGCTTCGCCGCTGCCGGCGATGATCTTGAACGGGCTGCGGCCGGTTGGCAGGCGCACATTGCTGGTGACGGTCAGGCCGGGCTGGTCGCGCTTGGCCTCGAACGGCTGCCAGCGCGCGCCGATGCCGATGTCGCCGATCGAGTTCGACATGCCGCTGCGGGCGGCGGTGTCGGCATAGCGCGAGATCAATGGCAGGGTGACGTTGGCGGTCAGGTTGTCGCGCACGCCGTAGTCGGCCGAGAAGGTGTTGGTCACCGTGTGCGAGTTGTTGTTCTCGATGTTGAACAGGGTGGCGCTGCCGTTGCCGATGTCGGTGACGATGCGGTCTTCGCCGATGTAGCTGTAGCTGAAGTCGTAGGTTACCGACAGCTGGTTGCGGCGGATCAGGGTGTATTGCTTGTCGACTGCCGTCAGGGTTTGCTTGAGCAGGGCGCTCTGGTCGCCTTCGCCTTCTTTTTTTGCGAGTGCGTCGCGCGCGGCGTCGGCGGTAGCAGGCTGGCTGGCTTGTTGCGCCAGCGCCGGGGCGGCGGCAAACGCGATGACTACGGCAAGGGATATGGTGCGTAACATCATGGGACTTCCTTGTGAGAGGGGGATTAGTTGTGGCGCATCCAGGTGCCGGCCGCGCCCGAATTGGCGGCGCGCATCAGCAGCTGGGCGGCATTGCTCAAAGGGTCTTGGCGCCCCTTGCCGGTAACGCGGTCCATGTCGACCACGCCTAGTTCCAGATCGTTCAGCGCCAGTTGCCGCACCGGCGCCTGGCCCTTGGCCGGGGAGATGATGAACAGGGTGTTCTTGTCCCACCAGCGGGCGAATTCCTCGACCGAAAACACGATGTTGCCGGCCGATGGATCGGCGATGTAGACCACGCCGTCGCGGATGCCGCGCAGCACCACGAAGTGCTTGGAGCCGGCATAGTCGATCGGCACGATGGCCGGTTCGTCCAGCGTCATCAAGTCCTTGATCTCGGCCTTGAAGCCGGCGCCGTTCATGCCCAGCGAGCCGACGTAGCGCTTCATGTCGAGCAGGGAAAAGCCGCGCCGCTCGATGATCTTGTCCTTCTCGCCCTTGTCCAGCATGCCTTCCATCGCCTGCTGCTCATTGACCATCACGCCGAGGTGGTAGTTGAGGATGGTGACCAGCGCGGCCGAGCCGCAGCTGTAGTCGAACGCTTGCCGCACGATGTGCTTGTACTTGAGCTCGGAAAACGGCTCCAGCTTGACCGACTGCACGTACGCGCCGCCCCCGCCCAGCAGGCTCTGCGGCATCTCGTACTGGTCCTTGGGACGGTCTTGGGGTTCGTGCCGGGAGACGAACCCGGCGCCGCCGATCATGGCGGCGAGTACACCCAGCAACAGGGCCAGCATGGGTCAGTCCTCGCGCACGCGCGGGAGCGAGCGCTCGCTCGGATGCGCGCGTAAAAAAATGTGGTGTAGGGCCTGGCGCGAAGCTGTAGCGTGAGCTCCGCCCAGAGGCGTCTGGCGCCCCAATGCTGATGTCATCCTGTCTCCAATATTCTAGATTCGAACGGTCGTGCTTATTTAAGCGACAACTCGTCTTTTCATTTTTGTAAGGCATTAACGCACGGTTTTCCGAGCCATCGCATCTGATTTTTTAGAAATGTGACTCTAGCTTTGGGCCGGAAACCTATGCTACGGCAGGAGACAAAAGTGCAACACCTGTCTCACTCTGGATGGCTCGCAGGGCCAAGTCGTTGGCTTTCCCGGTCAGCGCAACAAGCTGGACCCGTGGCTGGGCCGACTCATATGATTAATTTAATTAATATTCAAATATTAAGATTTCTCACCCACCGGGACCGGTCCCCGGTGCTCCTACCCGGAGCGCATGGAGTGGCCGCAGCGGGGTGACCCCCAGATAAAAAATTTATTACTCATAACCGGAGATACCAAATGCAAACCATCAAAACCGCAATCGCAGCAGCCCTGGCAACCCTGGCCTTCTCGGCATCGGCCATGACCCCGATTCAGGACGCTGAGCTGAGCACCGTCAGCGGCCAGGACGGCGTGTCGATCGCCGCCAACCTGAACATCAAGATTGACTCCTTCGTCTACACCGACACCGACGCGCTGGACGCATCGGGCCTGGGCGGCGGTTCGGTATCGTTCAACGGCATCAAAGTGAACGGCCTGATCGCAGCGAACATCGACATCCTGTCGAAGGCTTCGTTCCTGGCCGCTGCCGGCGCTGCTGGCGTGACCAACCCAGGCACCTTCTACAACCCAGCCACCGGTGGCGACGTGGTGCAGATCGCCATCCCATCGACCGTGGTTGCTGACGGCCACTACCTGAACGTGTCGGTTGACTCGATCAAGATGGGCAACAACGCAGCTTCGTTCGGTTCGGTCGCCATGAACCAGATCGACATGCGCGGCACCACCGTGTGGATCTTCGCGCACTAATCCGGCGCGGCTCGCCAGGCCTGTAGCTTGGCCTGACGAGTCATGGACGCTGGTGGCTGCGGGACCCTACACTGGTCTCGCAGTATCAAAAAAACATACACCGATATAAAACCATTAACGGAGACGATCACATGCAATTCATCAAAACCGCAGTCGCTGCAGCCCTGGCAACCCTGGCCTTCTCGGCATCGGCCATGACCCCGATTCAAGATGCAGAACTGAGCACTGTCAGCGGCCAGGACGGCGTGTCGATCGCTGCCAACCTGAACATCAAAATCAATTCCTTCACCTACACCGACACCGACGCGCTGGACGCTTCGGGTCTGGGCGGTGGTTCGGTATCGTTCAACGGCATCAAAGTGAACGGCCTGATCGCTGCTAACATCGACATCCTGTCGAAGGCTTCGTTCCTGGCCGCCGCCGGCGCTGCTGGCGTGACCAACCCAGGCACCTTCTACAACCCAGCCACCGGCGGCGACGTGGTGCAAATCGCGATCCCTTCGACCGTGGTTGCTGACGGCCACTACCTGAACGTGTCGGTTGACTCGATCAAGATGGGCAACAACGCTGCTTCGTTCGGCTCGGTCGCCATGAACCAGATCGACATGCGCGGCACCACCGTGTGGATCTTCGCTCACTAATCAGCTGAGCGGCGGCAACCGTGTGGGCGGTTGCCGCTCCCTATCTTATGACCTCCAAACTACTGCGCCGGCTGGCGCTGGGCGCGGCACTGCTATGCGGCATGCACGCGGCCTCGGCACAGATGCAGCCACTGAGCGAAGACGAGCTGTCGGCCGTCAACGGGCAAGGCCTGGTCACCATGACCAACACCAGCCTGAATGGCTTTGACTTCAGCAAGATCGCGCTCGACGCGGACATTACCCTGAGCGCCAACCTGCGCAATATGCGGCTGGGCGAGTACACCTACGCCGCCCGCAATGGCAGTGGCGCCGACCTTGATATTCCGCTGCTGCAGTTCGGCCGCAGCGATGGCACCGACGCGCAGCGCGTGGTGCAGATCAGTAATCCCTATTTTGAATTCGTCTACAAGAACGCGGCGGACAATGCCTCGCGTGAGGCGATCGGCATGCGCTTCGGCTTCGAGTCGATCAGCGGCGATGTCGGTTTGCAGATCACCACCTTGTCCGGCTCGATGAAAGTGACCGGCACTGCGGCCGACGGCAGCACCATTGTGCTTGACTCGCGCACCGATGCCGGCGGCGGCAAGCGCTGGGACGGCGCCTGCACCGCGCCGTGCCTGACCTTGTCGCAACTGGGCGGCGTGACGGCGGGCGACGCCAGCGGTGGCAGCCGCGATTTCTGGATTTCGCTATTGAAAACGTCGGTGCAATTCCCGGCCGCCAGCGGCCAGCCGGCCAACGACACGGCGCAAGCTGGCATGTGGCTGAACTGGCGCGATAAATTGCAGGCGCTGGCCACCAGCGGCGTGGCGCCGCCTAACTTGCCGAAGGGCCGCTGATGCAGCGCGCGCTGGCGGTGGGCTTGCTGTTGTGCGCGTCAGCCGCGTCGGCGATGGAGCCGATGAGCGATAGCGCGCTGTCCTCGGTGCGCGGGCGCGACGGCGTCAGCTTCGACCTGAACGGCTTTGCCATGAGCGGCGACGCGCGTGTGAGCTACACCACGCCGGTCGGCAGCAGCTTGTATGTGGAAAAATTCCATGCCTCGCGCAGCGATAATCCGCTGCCGTTTTCCGATCCGTTCCGGCTCGATATTTTGCCTTCCGCGCCAGGCCTGGCCGACTACATCAACATCGCTTTCCCGACCAACGCCAATGGCGACCAGCGCTGGCAGCTGGCCTATGACTGGGGCGTGGGTGCGGATGGTGTGGTGCGCGAGCAGGGCAGTGTGGTGGTCAAGGACCTGGTGTTCTATGGCGGCGGCTTGCAGTTCACTACGCCACAAGTCAATGACGGCATCGCGTTTGGCGCGGCGCTGAAGATGGATATTGCGCAGCTGTCGTTCCAGCCGCGCGGACGCGACGATGCGACCGAGGCGATGGTGTTCAGCGGCGTGCATATCGGCGGCGTGGATGGCACGCCGTGGCAGATCGCCCATGTGGCGGCGCAGCCGGGCGTGATCAATGCGCTCAATGACGAGAACGGGCCGCGCCTGCACATCGGCATCGACTGGCCGGATGCGCGCTATGGCAACGGCCAGGCGCCGGCGGGCAGCATCGTGGTCGACAATATTTCGTTCGTGAGTCCGGGGCAGCCGACGGTCGATCTCGGCTCGTCGCGCATTGGATCGGTGCAGATCCAGTACCTTGATATCAAGTTCAAGCAATGAAGCGCGCGCTCCTTTTGATGCTGATGGCGGGCGCCGCGCAGGTCATGGCCGGCGAGCTGAAGCCGCTGGATGACAAGGAGCTGTCGCAGGTCAGCGGCGGCGACGGCATCAGTTTTGCCGCGCACGTGGTGCTGAATGATCCGACGCTGGTCGGCGCGGTGAGCGACAGCCGCTTGTCGCTGGGCTTCAGTGGCGGCGGGCAGAACCGCTACATCGTGTTCAAGAATGTGCGCGGGACGGTGGACATGTTTGCCGTCAGCCTAGGCGTGCAGACGCGCACCGATGGCGGCGGCGACTACATCGCCATCGGGCTGCCGGGTTATGTGCATTACACCAACCTCGGCTTTGAATCGCTGAGCGTGCAGAACGACCCCACCGCACCGGTGACCAACAGCCTGGGCAGCCTGAACATCAACGGCACGGTATCGCTACAAGGCCAGGTCCGCTTCTGGGGGCATTAACGCTTTTCGGTCGCGAAGATGCAGAGCGCGATCAGCGGGAATGCCAGGCCAGTCCACAGCACGCCGGTCCAGCCGTGCGCCGCAAACATCCAGCCGCCCAGCGATGACCCGATCGCACCGCCCATGAAGAACAGCGCCATGTACAAGCCGTTCAGGCGGCTGCGTACTTCCGCCGGCAAGGCGAAGATGGCGCGTTGACCCGTCACCAGATTGGCCGAGACGCCCATGTCGAGGATGATCGAGGCCAGCACCAGCAGGCCGAGATTCACCAGCTGGTTGCTGTGGATCAGCAGCGGCAGCGCAAACGCCAGCGCACCCAGTGTCAGCGCCGCAAAGGTGGTCGAGCGGCTCTTGCCCTGATCGGCGCGATGGCCGGCAACCGGCGACACCAGCGCACCCGTCACGCCCACCAGCGCAAAGATCGCCACGCCGCTCTGGCTGATGCCGAAATGCGGCCCGGTCAGTTCCAGCGACACGCAAGTCCAGAACACGCTGAAGGCGCCGAACATGCAGGCCTGATATGCCGCGCGGCGACGCAGGATGGGCGTGGTCTTCAGCAGATGCCACATCGACGCCAGCAGTTCGAAGTAGTGCATGCCGCCTTGCGGCTGGCGCAGCGGCAGCTTGGCGCGCAGCACGAACGCCAACGCCGCCGTGCCGATCGCGGACAGCACAAAGATCGCATGCCAGCCAAACGTATCGGCCACCAGGCTGGCCACCGGACGCGCCAGCATGATGCCCATCAGCAGGCCGCTCATCACTTTGCCGACGGTCTTGCCGCGCGTTTCAGGCTGCGACAGGTGGGCCGCGAACGGCACCACGATCTGCGCCGCCACCGAACACAGGCCGATGCACAGCGCGGCAAACAGGAACAGGTTGGCGTTGCTGGTCACCGAGGCCGCCAGCAATGCCAGCGCCGTGGTCAGCAGGGCGATGAAGATCAGGCGGCGGTTTTCCAGCAAGTCGCCGAGCGGCACGATGAACAGCAGGCCGATCACGTAGCCGATCTGCGTCAGCGTGACGATCAGCCCGGCCGCGCCGGGATCGAGGCCGGTGGCTTTGCTGATCGGTCCGATCAGCGTTTGCGCATAGTACAGGTTGGCGACGATCAGGCCGGTCGCGATGGCGAACAGCCAGACCATGCCGGGCGAGAGGTCGTGTTTCGTTTGCTCCATCGATTACAGCCCCGCTTCCGCGCGCTGCAGCGATTGCCGCACTTCCGCCGTGATCTCGTAGGAGCGCAGGCGCTGTTCGTGCTGGTAGATTTGCGAGGTGATCATCAGCTCATCGGCGCCGGTGCGGGCGATGAAGTCTTGCAGCTGGCGGCCCACGGTGTCCGGCGCGCCGATGGCGCTGCAGGACAGCACCGAGTCCAGCATCGCCCGCTCCGGCAGGCCCAGCGATTCGAGGTAGCCTTCCTTCGGCGGCGGCAGTTGCGATGGCCGGCCGGTGCGCAGGTTGACGAAGGCTTGCTGCATGGAGGTGGCGCGGAAGTGCGCTTCCTCGTTGCTGTCGGCGGCGAACACGTTAAAGCCCAGCATCACGTAAGGCTTGCTCAACTGTGCGGACGGCTGGAAGCTGGCGCGGTACATGGAGAGAGCCTGCATCATCATCTGCGGCGCAAAGTGGGAGGCGAACGCGAACGGCAGGCCGAGGTGCGCGGCCAGCTGCGCGCCGAAGGTGCTGGAACCGAGGATCCACAGCGGCACCTTGGCGCCTTTGCCCGGCACCGCCAGCACGCGGCCGCGCGGATGGTCGGACATGTAATCTTGCAGTTCCAGCACGTCTTGCGGGAAGGCGTCGGCATCGGAGTCGAGATTGCGGCGCAGGGCGCGCGCGGTGGTCTGGTCCGAGCCCGGCGCGCGGCCGAGGCCGAGGTCGATACGGCCAGGGAACAGGGCTTCCAGCGTGCCGAACTGTTCGGCGATCACCAGCGGCGAGTGGTTCGGCAGCATGATGCCGCCGGCGCCCACGCGGATGGTGCTGGTGCCGCCGGCCACATGGGCCATCACCACGGCGGTGGCGGCGCTGGCGATGCCCGGCATGCCGTGGTGCTCGGCCAGCCAGTAGCGCTGGTAGCCCCAGCGCTCGCCGTGCTGGGCCAGGTCCAGCGTGTTGCGGAAGGAGGTGGATGGGTTGCTGCCCTCGGCAATCGGGGACAGGTCGAGGATGGAAAATGGAATCATGGTGCTACCTAATCTGAAGTGACTAACAATCCCATTGAAAGGGTATGGGTATAATCTTTCGAAATGGACAGACAAGCATACACAGATTGGCTCAAGCGTGCTGGCGGGGCGCTGATTTGCGCCGCCGCGCTGGAGGCTGCAGCGGCCGCGCCGCCGCTGGTGGTGCTGGTCGACACCGGCACGGAAATGCCAATGGCCGAGTTCCAGGATGGCCGCCTCGCGGCCGGCATTCACAAGGATCTGGGGCAGGCGCTGGCGGCCAGGATGGGGCGCGAAGCCCAATTCCTGCTGCTGCCGCGCAAGCGCATCGCGATGGCGCTGGAGTCGGGGCAGGCTGACCTGATCTGCCTGTACCTGCCGCCTTGGCTACCCGGCAATTTCCACTGGACGCGCGGCTTTTTCCCGGTAGCCGAGGTGATCGTGACGGATACCTCGGTGCCGCAGCCGCGCACGCTGCGTGACCTGAGCGGAAAGCCGGTGGCCACGGTGCTGGGCTATGCCTATCCCGAACTGGATGCGCAGCTGGGACAAGGCTTTGTGCGCGACGATGGCCATTCCTCGTCGGGTAATTTGCGCAAGATGGCGGCCGGCCGGCTGCACCATGCGATCACCCAGCAGAGCACGCTGGATTATTACCTCAAGGTTGGCGAGAAGCTATCGCTGTATGCGCCGCTGGTGGTCAAGAATTATCAAGCCCAGTGTGCGGTCTCGCCGCAAGGGCAGGTGCGGATCGGCGCCGTCAACAAGGCGATCGGACAGATTGTCAGGGACGGTAGTGTGAGCAAAATACTCAGCAATTATCAGCAGCACATCAAATAGTGTTTGATTTTGCCGACGATCAACAAAAATAGTTTCAGCCGCGCTGGCGCGTGATTTACCATTGGAAACTCTTCCTTGTAAATCATCCTGCGATGTTCCGCCCTCTCTTCCTCGCTTTGCTGCTGGCTTGCTGCCAGCCTGTGTTTGCCGCCGGCCAGTTGTACCGGGTCACGCATGAAGGTCAAACCAGTTATCTGTATGGCACCGTCCATGTCGGCCGCGACGGGACGTATCCCCTCAATGAAGCTGCCTCGCGCGCACTGCTGGCTTCGCGCGCGCTGGTGATCGAGCTCGATATCCGCGAAGACAAGGCGTTTCAGTTGGCGCTGGCGCGCCATGCCCGCTATCCGGAGGGGGACTCGGTGCAGAAGCACCTGACGCCGACTGCGCTGGAGCAGCTGACGCAGGCGCTGGCGCGGGCCGGCATGACGCTGGCCTCGGTGCAGCAATACAAACCCTGGCTGATCGCCAACCTGCTGGTCGGCGTGGAACTGGACCGGCACGGCTTCCAGCGCAGCCAGGCGGTGGAGTATGCGCTGCTGGCTGCGGCCCAGCAGCAGGACAAGACGGTGCGCGAACTGGAAAGTGCCGATTACCAGCTGGGCTTGTTCGATAGCCTGGACGAGCGCCAGCAAGAGCAGTATCTGCTCGAAAACCTGGCCGACCTCGCCGACGGCGACGCGCTGAAAAAATCGCGGGCGTTGATCGAGGCGTGGAGCGCCGCCGATGGCGCCGGCATCAATGCGGCATGGCAGTCCGCCACCAGCGGCGACAGCGTCAGCGCCGGTTTCATGCAGCGCGTGCTGCTGGGCAAGCGCAATCCCGAGATGGCGGCCAATATCGAGCGCATCATGCAGCAGGACCGGGTGGCTTTTGTCGGCGTCGGCCTGCTGCATCTGGTGGGCGAGGACGGTTTGCCGCAACTGCTCAAGCGGCGCGGCTACCAGGTCGAACAGCTCGATTAGTAGCTCTGCACGGCGCCGTTGCTGTAGCGGATGCGGTCGCCGATCTTGTAGCTGGGCGATGACTCCAGCACCACCATTTGGGTGCTGCCGTCGTCCAGCCGGACGGTGACGCGGTAGACCTTGTCGCCGGGCAGGCCGCCGGCCACCGCCGCGCCCATCACGCCCACACCAACATCCTGCCGCTGCAGCTGGTCGATGGCTTGCACCACGCCGTAGCTGGTTTGCGCGCTGGTGGAGGACGTTGCGCCGGCCGTGGCGGGTGTCGTGGCCGGTGTCGATTGTGCGGCCGTACCGGAGCCGGTAGAGGAGCCGCTGGAGCCGGCCATGCTGGTGCCGCCGGTACTGCTGCTGCCGTAGCCGCTGTCGTTGCCGGCCGTATTGCTGGATTTGTTCATCCTGTCTGCACAGGCTGCCACGGCAAGCACACATAGCGCAGCAGCACACAGATTCGTCATTTTCATCTTCACCTCCCTAAATAACGTGAGAGGGGCGAAACCGCGCTTTGTTCCCTTACCGATGGTTTGGCTTGATGTACATCAATTGAAAGATGCTACCTACACGCAATAATTGTCGGGTATCACTTTAAAGGACATCGATATGTTGACACGCGTGACAGACACCATTATCGAAGAATTAATAGATGCCACCTGCAACGACGTCCGCAGCCGGCACATTTTTCTTCACGCACTGCACGGCTTGGTTCGCGTGGCCAAGGCCGAACAACTCCAGGAAATGCGTCAGGATGTAGAACGGGCTACCGGTGGCGGCATCAATCTGCCGGAAGGATGCGATACCGGCTCCACAGAACCCACATAAACGCCGAGGCCAGCACCGCCGCATTGCAATCAACCAGCCAGTCCGACACCGCCCCGTGGCGGTAGGGGAAGCGGCTTTGCACCAACTCATCCAGCGCGCCCATCAGCGCGATGGTGAGCACGGCCTTGGCTGCGCGCAGCCGGAGGCCGCCACGGCTGCCGGTGAAGATCAGGAACGCCAGCCCTGCGTAGGCGATGCTGTGCAGGATCAGGCCGGTCGCCAGTTCGCCGATGTCCTGGCGGGCACCGGGAATGGAGCCGATCACCAGGATCATCAGGTACAGCACGATGGCGGTCCAGTAGCGCAGGCGGGCGTGGGATGAGGTGAGCAGGATTTGTTTGAGCATGGGGCAGACAATACCATGCACTGCAAAAAAACGGGAGTGGCGCACCGGGCATCCCCGGTGCACCTGGTCTTCAGTCATGCCTATCGGTTGCATGTACTTAAGATGAAGCCAGTATAGGCAGGGATTGTTACGCCGTCATGACAGCGCGCAAAAAAAAAGCCCGCTGACTGGAGCGGGCTTAAAACTATTTTCTTGGAGGAGAATAGTGGAGACAGGTGTAATTATGCTGCGTCGCCAGATATGTGTCTAATTGTTGTTTCAGATACCAGTCATCACTCTGGCGCATAACTATCAATCCTGTACCGGCACCGTGTAATTCAGGGCCAGGCGCCCGCCGTCCACGTACAGGGTTTGGCCGGTCATGTAGCTGGCATCGTCGCTGGCCAGGAAGGCGGCAATCGAGGCCACTTCTTCCGGCTCGCCGCAGCGCCCCATTGGCGTGCGCGACAAAATGGTGTGGCGCGATTCCGGGCTCGACATGACCGCTTTCTTGGCCAGTTCGGTCAGGATAGTGCCGGGGCCGATGCCGTTGACGCGGATGCCGTGCGAGACCAGATTCAGCGACATCACCTTGGTCAGCTGGTTGATCGCGCCTTTCGACACCACGTACGGCACCTGGTTCGGGATGGCCAGCTCGGCGTTCACGCTCGACATATTGATGATGGAGCCGCTCTGCTGCTTGACCATCACGCGCGCCACTGCCTGGCCGCACAGGAACATGGACTTCAGGTTGATGCGCATGACGCGGTCGAAATCTTCCTCGCACACGTCGAGGAAGTTGGCGGCGTGGGTGACGCCGGCGTTGTTGATCAGGATATCGATGCGGCCGAAAGCGGCGAGGGTGGCGGCCACCAGCGCGTCGACGTCGGCTTTCTGGCTGACGTCGGCAGCGAAGAAGCGGGCCTGCTCGCCCAGCTTGGCGGCGGCCTCCGCGCCTTCCGGCTTGATGTCCACCAGCATGACCTTGGCGCCTTCCGCAATCATGCGCTGGGCGCAGGCCAGGCCGATGCCCTGGGTGGCGCCGGTCACGATAGCGACTTTGTTCGATAATTTCATGGTGTAGTCTTTCTTTGGTGGTGAACCCAAATTTTAACAGCCACCAGTGGGCGGGTTACAATAGAGGGTTTGCAATTTTCTTTAGGGGGCCGTCGTGACTTTTATTAACAAATTATCCGCCGCGTGGACGGCCAACGACTCCCTGCTGTGCGTCGGTCTCGATCCGGACATGGCCAAGCTGCCGGCCCAGTTCCAGAACGACCCGCAAGGCATCTATCAATTCTGCCGCGAGATCATCGACGCGACCGCCGACCTGGCGTGTTCGTTCAAGCCGCAGATCGCGTACTTCGCCGCGCTGAGTGCGGAAGACCAACTGCAGCAGATTTGCGATTATGTGCGTGAGAACTATCCGCATATTCCACTGATCATGGACGCCAAGCGTGGCGATATCGGTGCGACTGCGCGCCAGTATGCGCGTGAAGCGTATGACCGCTATGGCGCGGATGCGGTGACCGTCAACCCATACATGGGCTTTGATTCGGTCGAGCCGTACATGGAGTGGAGCGATCGCGGTGTGATTATCCTGTGCCGTACTTCGAATGCGGGCGGTTCGGATCTGCAGTTCCTGGACGTGGGCGGCAAGCCGCTTTACCAGCACGTGGCACAGCTGGTGGCGCAGAAGTGGAACCAGAACGGCCAGTGCGCGCTGGTGGTGGGTGCGACCTTCCCGGAAGAACTGGCGCAAGTGCGCGCGATTGTCGGCGACATGCCGCTGCTGGTGCCGGGCATCGGCGCGCAGGGTGGTGACATCGCGGCGACGGTGAAATCGGGCCGCACCGCGAATGGTGCCGGCATGATGATCAACTCCTCGCGCGCGATTCTGTACGCGGCGCCGCAAGCTGGTGAAGACTTCGCGATGGCGGCACGCCGCGTCGCGCTGGAAACGCGCGACGCCATCAACCAGTACCGCGCTTAACGTTTATTGCGGCGGAGCGACCAGCTCCGCGTACTCATACAGCTCGCCGAGGATTTGCTCGGCGCGCTCGTCGGCTTGCTGCTGCAACTCGTCGATCCGGGCAAAGAAATCGTCGATGGTACGCGCACCGCCTGCGCCTTCGTAGAAGCGCGATGCGCGGTGCTGCTCCCAATGCTCCATCTCGGTCTCCGACAAGGTTTCAGGGAAGTTGCGAGCACGGTAGCGGAACAGCAGTTCCGCCAGCCGCCCATCGCTGAACGACGGCGACGCCACTGCCAGTCGCGCCGGCGACTCGCGCCGCAGCGAGTCCAGCAAGCGCCGGTCTTCCTTGCTGATAAAGCCGTTGTACAAATCCTCGTCCACATCCAGCGGCTCGCCCGGTGGGCGGTAGAACACCTGCTCCCACACCGCGCTCAGATCGCTGCCAGCAGCGGCAATCGCCGCGTGCGCCTTGCCCTGTTCCAGGTCGATGCCCCAGCGGCTCGCCATCGTCGGCGACAAGGTCTTCAGGTTGGATACCAGCATCGGCGATTTGTTCAGGTGGATGCTCTTCACCGGCAAGCGCGTCACGCCTTCCGGCAGCGCGTCGCTGCGGGTGAAGATGCGCATGCGGATGGTGTCCGCATCCAGCGTGAACAGCTCGCTCGGATCGTAGGTGCAATCCCAGACGATGATCTCGTTCTTGTTGGTCGGATGCGTGCCCAGCGGGTAGACCAGTGCGATACAGCCGCGCTCGGCCGGGAACATGCCGCTCACGTGCAGGAAGGGCTGGCGCAGATTCGCCGCCAAATGCATGCCGATCTCGTCGGCCACGCGGTCCTTCTTGTGCAGCGCGAAGCAGAAGTCGAACAACTTGGGCTGGTGCTGGCGGATCAGGCGCGCCAGCGCAATGGTGGCGCGCACGTCGGACAGCGCATCGTGCGCCGACTCGTGCAGCAGGCCGTTGGCCTTGGCCAGGTCTTCCAGCTTGAAGCTCGGCTTGCCGTCTTCCTTGGTCGGCCAGTTGATGCCTTCCGGGCGCAGCGCGTAGGTCATGCGCACCACGTCCAGCAAGTCCCAGCGGCCGCACTGGTTTTGCCATTCGCGCGCGTACGGATCGATCAGGTTGCGCCAGAACATGAAGCGGGTGATCTCATCGTCGAAGCGGATGGTGTTGTAGCCGACGCCAATGGTGCCCGGCTGCGAGAACGCCTGTTCGATGGTGGCAGCGAACTGGTGCTCGGGCACGCCCCATTCCAGGCACTGCTGCGGCGTGATGCCGGTGATCAGGCAGGATTGCGGATCCGGCAGGAAATCGTTGGCCGGCTTGCAATAAAGCATGATTGGATCGCCGATTTCATTCAGCTCGGCATCGGTGCGGATCGCGGCGAACTGTGCCGGGCGGTCGCGGCGCGCCACCGCGCCAAAGGTTTCGTAGTCGTGCCAGAGGAAGGTCTGATTGGTCATAGGTGCTACAGTTATTTTAAATTCTGCCGATAATTCCAGCGTGTTCAATGAGGAGCAATATTATGGCTACTCCCGTTTCCGCGACGTCGGGCAATACCGCGACGCCGGTGCAATCCAGGGATGACAGCACGCTGTCGCCCGCCGCCCGCGCCAAGGCGGAGCTTAATGCTTCTATCGTACAAGCTTCCTTGACGGTTTCGCTAAATTCTTCCAATGAACCGTTGTCGCTGGTGCTGAAAACCGCGCTGACCGGCATCAACGAGGCGCTCAAGAACGATTTCGGCGATAACGCCATCCAGAACGCGGTGTCGCAAGACAATACGCCGGAAGGCACGGCTGGCCGCATTGTATCGCTGTCCACCGCATTTTACGAAGCCTATAAGCAGCAGCATTCCGGCGAGGATGAGACCGAAACGCTGAATAACTTCATCGATACCCTGAAAAAGGGCGTGGACCAGGGCTTCAAGGAAGCGCGCGACGTACTGCAGGGCTTGAAGGTGCTGAATGGCGACATCGCCAGCAACATCGACAAGACCTACGACCTGGTGCAGCAGGGCTTTGCCGATTTCATCGCAGCCCACCAGCCCAAGGCACAGGAAGCAGAGGCTCAGGCCGCAACCTGATTGCGGCCGTTTTCCTTGGCGCGGTAGAGGGCGGCGTCTGCCGTGGCGATCAGCTCGTGTTCGCTTTGCTGCGGCTGCAGGGCCGCCACGCCGAACGAGGCGGTGATATGCGGCAGCGGCTGGCGCATGTCGCCGAACACCTTGGCCTGCCGCATGCGCTCGCACAGACGCTCGGCCACCGACATGGCCACCTTGTCGCTGGTGTCGGGCAGCAGCACCATCATTTCCTCGCCGCCGTAGCGCACCGCGAAGTCGGTCGGGCGCAGCGCGCCGCTCAGCACTTGCGCGGCCGCGCGCAGCGCTTCGTCGCCGGCCAGGTGGCCGTGGCTGTCGTTGAATTGCTTGAAGTGGTCGAGGTCGATCATGATCAGCGACAGCGGCGCGCCGGAGCCGTGCGCGGTGGCTACCATCGTCGGCAGCAGATCGTTCAGCCAGGCGCGGTTGTACAGATTGGTCAGGCCGTCGATCATCGACAACTGGCGGTAGAATTCGCCCAGCTTCTGGCGCCGGCGCAACTGCGCGTTGGCGGCGCGGATGCGGAACGACAGCAGGCGCAGCAGGTTACGCGCCAGCACATTCGATTCATCGATCAACTGCCATACCAGGTCGGCCTCGATCACCAGCACTTCGCTCTGCTCCAGCGCGACGATGTGGGCCAGGTTGGTTTCCTCATCCAGCACCGATTGCTCGCCCACGCTCTCGCCCGGCAGGATCTTGCTGATGGTGCCATCGGCCATGCCGGTGCGGGTGTCGTTGGTGACCGACAGCGCGCCGCGCAGCAGGATGTACAGGCGTGCGCGGCTCGATTCGTTGACGGCTTCGTCGGCTTCCAGTTGCATGATGGGGCAGTGCGCCAGCATGTGGGCGACGGCGGCATCATCGTCGGAATTGCGCAGCAGTTGCAAATCGCTGATCTGGTAGCTGGATGAGCCGAAGGTGCTAATCTGTTTCATGCAAAAATGGTTAGTACAGGTTCTGGATGAGCCATATTGTTGCACGAATGCCGTCAGGAGTGCTTCAATATCGACATCAAAACTTAACTGGATACAACATGGCTTACCTTGACGCGCTGGGCACGGAACACCAGCCGGATCCGAACGCGCGCATCGTCTCGCTGGTGCCGTCGATTACCGAGCTGCTGTGCGATCTCGGCCTGGCGTCGCAAGTGGTGGGGCGCACCGGTTTTTGCATCCATCCGTGGGACGTGGTGCAGGACATTCCCAAGGTGGGCGGCACCAAGGACGTCAACCTGGAAAAAATCCGCAAGCTGGCGCCGACCCACGTGGTGCTCAACATCGATGAAAATGAAAAGCCGACCGCCGACGCGCTGGCCGAGTTCGTGCCCAACTTGGTGGTTACCCATCCTTTGCGGCCTTACGACAACGTGGCATTGGCGCGCCTGATGGGCGGCGTGTTCTGCCGCGAGCAGCAGGCGGCCGACTGGTGCGCGGCGTTCGAGGCCGAGTACGCGCTGCTGCAGGCCGCGCCGAAAGGGCCGCCGCAAACCATGTTGTACTGCATCTGGCAGGATCCGTGGATGAGCATTTCGCAGGACACCTACATCGCGCGCATGCTGGAAGAAATCGGCTGGCAGGTGCCGGATCTGGGCGAGTCGCGCTATCCGGAATTCCGCTGGTCGCAGCAGCTGATCGATGGCATCGACGGCGTGCTGCTGTCGAGCGAGCCGTACCGCTTCACCGAAGCCCATGCGGACGTGCTGGAACGCCAGATCGGCAAGCCGGTGCTGCTGGTGGATGGGGAGATGATGTCGTGGTATGGCAGCCGTTCGCTGCAGGGCTTGAAATACTTGCGGGAGCTAACACGGCGCTAGCCCCCGCTGCGGTGTTACTCGTCGTCCTGGTCGGCCACCACGGCGGCCGAGGCGGCGGCCACGCCGGCGGCATGCCGCTTGTGGTCGTGCAGCTTGCCGACCGCGCTATCGACTGCACGTTTCAGTTTATCGGTGGCGCCGGAGATGGCCTGATGCAGGGTGGCGGCATGGTCGCTGACCGCGATCGGTTGAAGTCCGGTAAGGCGTGCTTCCATCAGGCAGCGGTTATCGCCATCGGCCGACTTCTGGCCCAGGTTGTCGCTGAGATGGACTTCGACGCGGGTGATTTGCTCGCCGAAGCGGTGGAGGGCAGTGCTCACGACAGTGTGTACGTGCTCGTCGAGGCCAGAATGACGCTCGATGGTCTTGTCGGTATTGATTTGGATTTGCATACGCTTGCTCCTGTTGTTGAACTGCGTAACCATCTTACTCCTTCCCGCCTTAAGTGCACGTTAAATTCTATTCTGCAAGTTCAGCCGTTGAGCAGGGAGGCGGCGATGTTGATGGAGAGGCCGAGGATGGCGAGGTTGTAGAAGAAGCACAGCACCGACTGGCCCAGCACCACTTGCCGCAGGCTGCGGCAGCGCACGGTGACGTCCGAGGTCTGCACCGCCACGCTGATGGTGAACGAGAAGTACAGGAAGTCCCAGTAGTTCGGCACCAGGTCGCTGTCGGGGAAGCCGAGCGGCTTGTCGTCGCTGTCGTCGATGTAGTACAGGTGGGCGTAGTGCGAACAGAACATCACGCCCACCATGAACCACGAGCCGATCAGGGTCAGCACGGCCAGCGCGTAGTGCTCGACCAGGTCGCCGCCGGCCTTGCCGCTCGCCAGCTGCGAGACGATGGCCGCCAGGCTCACCATCACCGCCAGCGACAGCACCGCCAGGATCACCGGCCCGCGTTCGTCCTGCCGGCAGGCGGCGCGCTTGATGTCGTGGTGGTCGGCCTGCACCATCATCCACGCCATCGTGGCGAGGTAGGTCCATACGAGGATATCCCAGCACGCCAGTCCGCGCGTCAGCAGCGGCCATGCGTCCGGCAGCAGGGGATAGGCCGCGACGCCCAGCAGAATCGCCGTGCTCAGGTGTGGGCGGCTGTGGATGATGCCGGGCAGGCGCAAGTTCATTTTTTATCCTCGTGCGGGAAACGGTCCATGCGCGATAGTACCGGGAACAGCACGGTCCAGGCACCCACCACGCCGAGCGTGGCGGCGCCGCCGAACAGCACCGCGCGCGTCAGGCCCAGCCAGCCGGCGGTGATGCCCGATTCAAATTCGCCCAGCTCGTTGGAGGCGCCGATGAACACCGAGTTGACCGCGCTCACGCGGCCGCGAATTTCATCCGGCGTTTCGTACTGCACCAGCAGGTGGCGCACGTAGACGCTGATCATGTCGCCGGCGCCCATCAGGAACAGGGCGACCAGCGCCACCATGAAGCTGGTGGTGGCGCCGAGCACGATAGTGCACACGCCGAACACCGCCACGCCGCCCAGCATCCAGGCGCCGACGCGGCGCGTGATCGGGAAGAAGGCCAGTGCGATCGAGCACAAGGCCGCGCCGATGCCGGGCGCGGTGCGCAGCGCGCCGAGGCCGCTCGGGCCGATGTGCAGCACGTCATGCGCCAGCGCCGGCAGCAGCGCGGTGGCGCCGCCGAACAGCACCGCGAACAGGTCGAGCGAGATCGCGCCCAGCACGATTTTTTTCGACCACACGAAACGCAAGCCTTCCAGCACCGTGTGCCACGAGGCCGGCCCGCTGGCGCTTGGCTGCTTGACCGATTTCACCAGCGACATCATCACCACCGCCGCCAGCAGCAGCGCCGAGGAAATCATATAAACCGTTTTCGGTCCGGCCAGGTAGAACAGGCCGCCCAGCGTCGGGCCCAGGATGACGGCCACGTGGAAGCTCGACGAGCTCAGGGCCACCGCTTTGCTGAAGCTTTCCTGCGGCACCAGGTTGACCAGAATCGCTTGGGTGGCCGGTCCCATGAAGGCGCGCGCGCTGCCGTACAACACCAGCACCGCGAACACCGGCCACACGGCGCTCAATCCGGTGTAGGTGAAGCCCAGCAAGGCCAGCCCGCACAGCAGCTGCGCGCCGAGCGCCAGCGTGATCAGGGTGCGGCGGTCGTAGCGGTCGGCGGCGTGGCCGGCGATCAGGATCAGAGCGAGGAACGGCAGGAACTGCGCCAGGCCGATCAGGCCGAGGTCGAACAGGTTGTGGGTCATCGAGTACACCTGCCAGCCGATGGCGACATTTTGCATTTGCACGGCCAGCGTGGCGAGGGTACGGGCGGAGAGGTAGAGCGTGAAGTTACGGTGGCGCAGGACGCTGAAACCGTTGGAAGAACTGACTGACATTGTTACTTTCGGGATGCAGCGCCTTGCGGGACGCTGCATCCCGCAAGGCGCAACGGGATGGATCGGTTAGGCGTTGATATCGGCTTCGGTGGTGAAGGCGTCCGCGTAGAACTCTTCCTCCGGCAAGGCGCACTGGGCGACGAAATCTTTTTTCGCCGACTCCACCATGATCGGCGCGCCGCAGGCGTACACCTGGTGGCCGGACAGGTCGGGCAGGTCGGCCATCACGGCCTGGTGCACGAAGCCGGTACGGCCGGCCCAGTGGTCTTCCGGCAGCAGGTTGGACAGCACCGGCACGTACTTGAAGTTCGGCAGGGTGGCGGCCCACTCGCGGCACAGCGCATCCATGTACAGGTCTTGCGGACGGCGGCCGCCCCAGTACAGGGTCATCTGGCGTTGCGAGCCGGTCGCACGCAGATGGTCGACGATGGCCTTGATCGGCGCGAAGCCGGTGCCGGAGGCCAGCAACACCATCGGCTTGTCGCTGTCGTCGCGCACGAAGAAGGTGCCCATCGGGCCTTCGAAGCGCAGGATGTCGCGTTCCTTCATGGTGCTGAATACCTGGTCGGTGAACAGGCCGCCCGGCATGTGGCGGATGTGCAGGGCCAGCGGTGCGTTCTGGTCCGGCGCGGTGGCGATACTGTAGCTGCGGCGCTTGCCGTCTTTCAGCATGAATTCGATATACTGGCCGGCGCGGAATTTCAGCGTTTCGTTGGCCGGCAATTGCAGCGTCATGACGATCACGTCCGAGGCCACTTTTTCCAGCGTCGACACGCGCGACGGCATCTTGCGGATCGGGTAATCATCGCTGCCCGCCACTTCGCGCGCCTCGATCACCAGGTCGCCCTTGGTGGTGGCGCAGCACAGCAGCGAGTAGCCGGCCGCTTCTTCGTCCTTGGTCAGGGCACGTTCCTGGTGCGCCTTGTGGCTGACCGAACCGGAAACCACCTTGGCCTTGCAGGAGCTGCAAGCGCCGTTTTTGCAGCCATAAGGCAGGCCGACGCCGGCGCGCATGGCAGCGGCCAGGATGGTTTCGTCTTCCTCGCAGCTGAATTGGTGGCCGCTAGGCTGTACAGTTATCTGAAACGTCATACAATCTTTCTGATGAAAAACTTCAAAATTCACAAATTCTCTAAGCCGCGTGTGCTGATCGTCGGCTGCGGCGATGTCGGCATGCGCCTGCTGCCGCTGCTGACCCCGCATTTCCGCGTGTTTGCCACCACCAGCCAGCCGCAGCGACGCGCCGAACTGCGCGCCGCCGGCGCCGTGCCGCTGGTGGCCGATCTCGATCATCCCGCCAGTCTGCGCCGCCTGGCCGGGCTGGCGCCGTGGGTGGTGCATTTGGCGCCGCCGCCTGCCGAAGGCGCGCTGGACCGCCGCACGCGCAATTTGACCGCCATTTTACCCGAGCAAGGGCGCTTGGTTTATGTCAGCACCACCGGCGTTTACGGCGACTGTGGCGGCGCCCGCTTCGACGAGAGCCGCCCGGTGGCGCCGCGCAACCCGCGCGCGCTGCGCCGGGTCGATGCCGAAAGCGTGCTGCGGCGCTGGGCGGGGGGCAGCGGGGCGGCCTTGTCCATCCTGCGGGTGCCGGGCATTTACGCGGCCGACCGCCTGCCGCTCAAGCGCTTGCGCGAAGGTACGCCGGCGCTGGCCGAGGCCGATGACGTGTACACCAACCACATCCATGCCGACGACCTGGCCGCCATCATTGCGCGCGCGCTGTTCCGGGCGCTGCCTAATCGCATTTATCACGCGGTCGACGACAGCGAGATGAAGATGGCCGAATACTTCGACGCGGTGGCCGACGCCCACGACCTGCCGCGCCCGCCGCGCCTGCCGCGCGATGAACTGCGGCAAGTGGTATCGCCGGCCTTGCTGTCCTTCATGTCGGAGTCGCGCCGCCTGCGCAACGAGCGCATCAAGCGGGAATTGGGCGTGCGCCTGCGCTATCCAACCGTGGCGAGCGCCTTGCTATGTAAAGATACGTAAAGAAACAACAAAAGTTAATATATTGCAATGCTGGCGTCGGATTTATGTGACAAACTTATAAGACGATCCGTTTGATGGAGATCAAGAAAGTCGTCGCGTGATAAGATAGCCTAAGCCATCTTCCACTAAGGAGTGCGCGCATGGTAGCCAGTTTGCAGCCCACCAAGGAGCAAGTCCGCGCCTACATGCATCAGCGGCAGCGTGAGTTTTGTCACCGTCCGCCTCCCATGCCGGAAGAAATCCGGCGCCAGCTGGGTTGGCACTACAGCGTTGATCATCCCGACCACTTCTCTTCCTCCACCTTGTTCTTCCCAGGCTCGATCGCCCAACTGGCCGCTTTGATGGCGGTTGAATGGTGTTTCCTGGCCGCCGGCGTGCGCCGTTCCAGCTGATCTTTACATGGTTTGATACTTTTTTTTACAACAAAAAAGTTCCATAGCATAAAAAATAGGGTTAGAATCTATCCAATTCTCACTCATATGGCTATGTGTCGTTTTTTTTCCAAGAACGGCAGTGAACCTACTTACTATCATGTCCCTCAAAGAAATCACCGCGTCGCCGACCTACAACCCGAACCGCGTGCTGGACGCGATCATTGAAAAACTGCAACTGAAAAACGATGCAGCGCTGTCGCGCGCGCTGGAAGTGGCCCCGCCGGTCATCTCCAAGATCCGCCACAACACGCTGCCGATCGGCGCCACCATCCTGATCCGCATGCACGAGATCAGCGACTTCAGCATTCGCGAACTGCGCGAAATGATGGCTTCGTAATTTTGCAGGCCCCAATGAAAAACGGCGCGCACCGCAAGGTGACGCGCCGTTTTTGTTAGCCGGCCCGGTTCAGGCCGTTGTGCTGATGGTGGTGCCGATGCGCTGGCCGCTGGTGTTGACGGTCGGTGCGCTGGCCGCTTGCGGCGGTGGCGGTGGTGCTGGCTGCTCGACGCGTTCGGCCGGCTTGTCCACCGGCTTGACCTGCTCGGGCTGGCGCGCCGGAATGGCTTGCTGGACGGCGGTACTGCTGCTGGAGGCGACGGTATTGACGGCCATGATGAACTCCCATCTTGTGCTCAGGTCGTCAAGTATGCCACTTTTTTGAGCAGGCTGCCGTTTTTTTATGCCGCCAGGCGAGGCCGCTGCTGGTAAAAGCCCGGCTGTTGCGCGGCGATGAGCGCGCCGGCGCCGATCACGCCCGAGTGCGCAAAGCTGGCGGCCACGCCGGAGTGCGCCAACTGCGCGCCTACCACGCCGGAATGCGCCACCTTGGCCCCCACCACGCCGGAATGCGCGACCTTTGCGCCGACCACGCCGGAATGCGCCACTTTCGCGCCGACCGCGCCGGAGTGTGCGAACTGGGCGCCGACCACGCCCGAATGGGCATACGACGGCGCCGCCACGCCGGAGTGGGCGGTATCGGCGTTGGCGGCCGTTGCCCGCACATAGTCTTCGCCGAAGGTGTCTTCGTACAGCTCTTTCATGCGCAGGCCGACGCGGATGTGGGCCGCTTCGTCATCCTCGCCGCGCAGGCCGATGTAGGGGAAGTGGTGCAGGAAGTGGCCGAACACGGCGTCGCAATCGGCGGCGTATTTCATGGTGTCGAGGATGTGGTAGTGCCAGAAGGTATCGACATCGACCAGCGGCGCGGTTTGCTCGTTCGGGAATTTTTTCATCAGGATCAGGAAGCGGCGGTATTCGAACTCGACCGCGTTGGCGCGTTCCAGCGTCCAGCCTTCGCCGGATTCTTGATGCATCAGCTTGACTTTGATCGGCTCCAGGTCGAGGGCGGCGATGGCGTGCATGTCGTGAGCATTCATCGGATGTTCCTTTCGTTATTGATGCGGGTTGAAAAAAAGCAGCGAACGGCTTGATTTTGCCCACAGGAGACATCTGTTCCTTGATGTTAATCAATGTTTGGAAGGAAAAATTAGACGGCGAAGTCCAGCTGGTCGTCGGTTGCCGGCGCGGCGCGCTTGCTGAGCGGCACGGCGATGGCCACCGTGGTGCCGCCGTTGGGGCTGCTGGTGATGGCGCAGCGGCCACCCAGCAGGCTGATACGCTCCTCGATGCCGACCAGGCCGAACGAGCCGGCCTTGTGGCGGCTGGCGTGGGGCAGGCCGACGCCGTTGTCGCTGATGGTCATGCTCAGCATGCCGTCGTCCTGGCGCAGGTCGACCCGCACCAGGCTGGCGTTGGCGTGCTGCAGGATATTGCTCAGCGATTCCTGCAGCACGCGGAAGAAAGCGGTGGCGCAATGGTCGTCGATGCGGATGTCGGGCTGGTGCTCGACCAGCTCGCACACCATGCCGGAGCGCTGGCGGAACTGGGCGATCTGCCATTCCACCGCCGCGTTCAGGCCCAGGTCCAGCACGGTCGGACGCAGGTCGTTGATGATGTGGCGCACGCTCTTGATGGTGCGGTCGATCTGGCCCAGCATGTGCTGGGCGCGCGCGTGCAGGCGCGGATGGCGGTGGCGGGTGCGCGTGCACAGCATGTCGACGTCGATGCGCAGCACCAGCAGGTTCTGGCCGAGGTCGTCATGGATCTCGCGCGCGATGCGCTTGCGCTCCTGTTCCTTGATCTGGTCCGCGTGCGCGGCCAGGCGGCGCAGCCGGAGGTGCGACTGCTGCAGGCGCGCCTGGCTGTTGCGCAGCTCGCGCGTCATTTCCTTGGCCATCTTCACGGCCCGCATGCGCGACGAGGACAGGGTGTGGAACAGCAGGAAGAACAGCAGCGAGCCGGTGAAGCCGCAGCCCATCGCCAGCCACGGCAGCCAGGTGTCGAAGCGGCTGTACCAGCTGGCCTTGGGCGCGCTGAAGTAGGCGTTCCAGTGGCGGCCGTTGAAATCGATCGGCAGCACCACGTTGAACAGGTCGCCGGGGCGCAGCGCCGGGCCGTGTGGCTGGCTGTCGAACAGGCGCACCGGCTGCTGTTGCGGTTGCTGCGTGTTGCCGTGGGTGTCGCCGCTGTCGTACAGCACCAGCCGGGCGTCGCGTACCTGGATTTGCTCCAGCGCCGCTTGCACCAGGCGCGGCACGCTGAAGCCGATGCCCACCGAGCCGATGCAGGCGTCGCGCCGCTCCTCCGCCGTGGTCAGCGGCAGCCCGTTGCGGTACACCGGCAGGCGCAGCGCCAGCCCGGCGCCGGCCGGCTGGTGCACGCTGTCGATCGGCGTGCCGGACGCGCTCAGGCTGCCGTGGTCGCGGCCCTGCGCCAGTGCGCGCGCCACCGGCGCGCGGAAGCCGATGTCGCGGCCGATTTTTTCGCGGAACTCGGCCAGCGGTTCGATCATGGTCAGCACCCAGTATTCGGCGCGCGGCTCGGGCGGCGACAGCGCGGGGCGCTCGGGATAGCCGAGCGCGGTCTCGGCGGGGCCGGCGCGCAGGCTGCGCTCGAAGGCGGCGCGGCTGGCGGCCGTCACGTACTGGGCGTAGTTGATGTTGTCGAGCGCCGGGAACTGGTGTTCGATGTCGAGGCCGCTGACATAGCGGTGGAAGCTGGCGCGGTCCACCTGTCCGGCCGCGTGGAAGTAGCTGGCGGCGCCGCGCAGCACGTCGGTGTAGGCGTTGATGCGCGAGTTGATGTTGTACTGCGCGTTCTGGGCCTGGTGCAGGAAGCGCTCGCCGGCGTCGTATTCGATGGTCTGGCTGGCGGCCCAGTAAAACACGCCGCCGATGCCGAGCGACAGCAGCACGCCCGCCGACAGCACCGGGCGCGCGCGGGAGATCAGCTGTTTTGCTCCGAGAAATGCCGCCACCGCGCCCCCTTTGAAGCAGCCAATAGTTTTTTGACTATAGGAAATATTAGTTTGTCTAGTCAAGTAATTTTGCTGAAATGACACTTGTCCTATACGGAGTGTTAACAAAAAACGGCAAAAAAAAAACGGCACCGCCGGGGTGCCGTTTTCAGTGGAGCAGGGCAGGCTTACTTGGCCGGGCCCCAGCTGTCCTTCAGGGTGACGATGCGGTTGAACACCGGCTTGCCTGGTTGCGAGTCGACGCGGTCGGCCACGAAGTAGCCGTGGCGTTCGAACTGGTAGCGCTGGTCGGCTTGCGCCGCGCTCATGCCCGGTTCGAGGTAGGCTTTCACCACTTCCTTGGCGTTCGGGTTCAGCAGCGAGAGGAAGTCCTTGCCGCCGGCGTCCGGCTGGGCGTCGGTGAACAGGCGGTCGTACAGGCGCACTTCGGCTTCCAGTGCGGCAGCGGCCGACACCCAGTGGATGTTGCCCTTGACCTTGTAGTTGTCCGAGCCCGGCGTGCCCGACTTGGAATCCTCGAAGTACTTCACGTGCACCGCGATGACCTTGCCGTTTTCATCCTTGTCGTAGCCGACGCACTCGGTCACGAAGCCGTGGCGCAGGCGCACGCGGCTGCCCGGATTCTCGCCGATCGGCGGGTAGTAGCGGAAGTAGCCCTTGCTCGGCGTTTCCATGAAGTCTTCTTCCTCGATCCACAGCTCGCGCGAGAACGGGAAGGTGCGCACGCCCATTTCCGGGTGGTGCGGGTGGACCGGCGAGGTGCATTCTTCGGTCTGGCCTTCAGGGTAGTTGTCGACGATCAGTTTCAGCGGACGCAGCACGGCGGTGGCGCGCGGCGCTTTCGGATCGAGGTCTTCGCGCACGCAGCCTTCCAGCGTGCTCATGTCGATCCAGCCGTCGGCCTTGGTGACGCCGATGCGCTCGCAGAACAGCTTGATCGCTTCCGGGGTGTAGCCACGGCGGCGCAGGCCGACGATGGTTGGCATGCGCGGGTCGTCCCAGCCGTCGACGATCTTCTCTTCCACCAGCTGGCGCAGCTTGCGCTTGGAGGTGACCACGTAGGTCAGGTTCAGGCGCGAGAATTCGTACTGGCGCGGCACCGGCAGCTTGAAGAAACCGCCTTTCGACAGGGTTTCCAGCAGCCAGTCGTAGAACGGGCGGTGGTCCTGGAATTCCAGCGTGCAGATCGAATGGGTGATGTTTTCCAGCGCGTCCGAAATCGGGTGCGTGTAGTCGTACATCGGGTAGATGCACCAGGCGTCGCCGGTGCGCACGTGGTGCGCGTGGCGGATACGGTAGATGGCCGGGTCGCGCATATTCATGTTCGGCGACGACATGGCGTCTTCGCTGATCCTGGCGCGCAGGATGTGTTCGCCGTCGGCGTATTTGCCGGCCTTCATGTCGCGGAACAGTTGCAGCGATTCGGCCGCCGGACGGTTGCGGAACGGCGAATTGGTGCCCGGCGTGCTGAAGTTGCCGCGGTTGGCCGCCATGTCTTCGGCCGACTGGCTGTCGACGTAGGCGTAGCCTTGCTCGATCAGCCATTCGGCCATCTGGTACAGCTGCTCGAAGTAGTCCGAGGCGTAGTGCAGGTGGTGCTCGACCGAGCCGTCGGCTTTTGGATAGTCGTAGTCAAAGCCCAGCCATTTCACGCTGTCGATGATGGTGTCGACGTACTCTTGCTCTTCCTTGGCCGGGTTGGTGTCGTCGAAACGCAGGTTGCAGCGGCCTTGATAATCGCGCGCCAGCCCAAAATTCAGGCAGATGGACTTGGCGTGGCCGACGTGCAGGTAGCCGTTCGGCTCAGGCGGGAAGCGGGTGATGACGCTGGGCATGCCGTCGCGGACGTGGGTACCGGCCGCGAGGTCGTTCTCGACGATGGCGCGCAGGAAATTGGATGGTAGTGCTGGCGCTGGGCTGTTTTTATCGTTGCTCATCTGAAAGTTGGCTGTGCAAAAGTTCTATGTTGCTGCATTTTACCGTATTGCCAGTGGGGATACGGCGGCACGGTATAATGATCGATTAATTTGCGATTGATTTGCAGCGCAACATAGCCCGGAGTTTCCAAAATGGAAAATTATTACAACACACTGGGTATCGCGCCGAACGCCACCGAAGATGAGATCAAAAAGGTCTATCGTTCGCTGGCCATGCGTTTCCACCCTGACCGTAATCCCGCGCCCGGTGCCGATGCGCGCTTCAAGGCCGTGACCAAGGCCTACGAGGTTTTGTCGGACCCGGCCAAGCGCGAGGAATACAACCAGAGCCTGAACCACCGCATCATCATCGACGCGGAGGCGGAAGCCTATCAGTTGTGGCGTTCGGTGTTCGCGCTGCACGGCACCACGTTGCCGGCCGCGTAAGTCCCTGTGTTTAGAAAAGATTAAGAAGAGATTCGTAATGAGAAAAGTACACCCAGAGTTTGCCTATCAATCGCGCGAACTGGAAGGCCAGATCGAAGGCATCCTCGGCGATCCGCCGGACCGCAAGAACTACCAGCGCATGGTTGACGCGCTGGTGGGCGAATACGCCGACGGCGGCGGCATCGAAGACGTCAACATGCTGGCCTTCGCGCTGGTCGACCACATCGAGTTCAACAATCCGAAAGGCTTGCTGGCCGAGGCGGAAGACTACGAGTTCGGCGACGCCGCGCGCGTGTTTGCGATGGCCTCCTGCAAGGGCGACGAGGCGGCCCGCATGTACGAGGCGATCGGCCAGAGCATGCCGGACCTGGCGCGCCAGGCCATCATCACCGCCTTCCTGCACAAGAATCCGCGCAAGTGGGATGATGACGACCAGTCGCTGGAACAACTGTCGGCCAACGACGACGGCGACGATATCGAAGACGAAGATGGCGCGAGCGACGATTTTGCGCAAATGTTCGACCAGGATGGAGAATAAGCATGTCCGATGACACCAAGAGCAATCTGCCTGCACTGAGCAAGCAAGTCACGGAACTGGTGCTGGCCGGCTCGCTGAGCCACGCCGAGGACGCCTTTGCCGAAGCCGCCGACCAGTACGGCGACCTGGCCGTGGTGGAGGTGCTCAACAACATCCCGCCGCAAGTGACCGCGCTGCACATGGCCGGCTTTGACGGCGGCAAGATGTCGCTGACCACCTTGCTGGTGCCGCCGAAAGCCTGGGCCGACAGCCTGGCCTTCATCGCCGCCACCTGGCCGGACGACCAGATCGAGGACGATCCTGAGCGCATCGCCGAATCGCTGTTCGCCCACGTGCACGGCGTGGCCTTTGCCACCGACGACGAAGAGCGCCGCAACGAACTGCTGGCGGCCGCGTCGGCCACCGACCACGGCGCCACCATCTTCGCCATCCTGTTCTCGCTGGCGCCGAAGGAAATCCTGGAAGTGGCCGGCGAAGTGATTTCGAAAGGCCCGTACCTGACCGGCCAGACCTCGTCCGACAGCGACATCGTGCCGGTGGCGATCGCGCTGGCGCAGGCCTCGGAAGACGGCTGGGACCGCGCGCTGTTCGAGCTGTTCCCGGAATTCCGCCACAGCGCCGACCTGGCCGACGCCGAGTACGAGGACGATCCGGACGCCGAGCCGACTATCCTGCAGCGCTCGACCAAGGAACTGCTGTACCGCCTGCGCAAGCAAGTACCGTCCACGCGCGCCGCGAAAACCTCGCGCCGTTCGGTCGGCACCAACATCTTCTCGTGATGGGTGGCCGATAGATGTTGCCAGCACTCGTAGTAGAAACCCTGCCGCGCCTGACGCGCGCGATCCAGCAACTGGCGGCCCATCCGGACGATGACGCCGCCTACGCGCTGGCCGACGAGCTGACCGGCATTACCGCGATGGTGGCCGAGAAGTTCACCAACGACCGCACGGCGGACGGCATCCAGAAGGCGCTGCAGCTGACCACCGGTTGCGTGTCGCTGGGGCTGGACCACGCGCTGCCGGACGAGGATGACCTGGCCGCGCTGGACCTGCTGATCGACGAGGGCGCCGAGCATGCGTTCCAGCTTGGCTTCCGCATGATCAAGGACCTGGTTGCGATGCCGGAAGATGCGCTGGTTGGCGAGTACGACACCGATCCGGTGTACGCCGCGCGCCGCCTGCGCGACAAGTTCGTCGACATTTGCCTGACCGATCCGAACCAGAACTGGGACGGCACGGCGCGCTATGCGGTGCAGTTCAAGCAGCGCAAGGAAGTGCAGGCGGTGGTGCGGCTGGCCAACTGGCTGCGCCGCCACAACACCGAAGGCCCGGTCAGCGATGCCGACCTGAACGCGGAAGGCGTGATCGCGCTGGCCATCATCTTTGCGGTGGAGGGCGGCGGCATGATCGTGGCGCGTACCGGCCAGAAGGAGTTCGAGCGTTTCGTCAAAGCGGTGCGCAAGAACAAGCCGGACTACGAGGCTGGCTGGGCGGCGCTGCTGGCCAAGGTGCCGGTGCAGCATCATCCGGTGCTGTTGGAACGCATCGACAGCTATCGTCAGAACTGCACCGTGCTGCAAAACATCAAAGGCCGCACGGCGATGAAAACGCTGTTTGCGGAACTGGAAAACTACGCCGGTTCCGAGCTGGACGCGGACTACTCCTGACCGTCGCTCCGGCGAAGGCCGGAGCCCATAGAACGCATGCTCAGCTTGGATCCCGGCCTTCGCCGGGAGTCATTTCGCCCAGTGGGCGGAATGACGGCTTGCTTCGGTCGCCACCGCGACGAAGGCGGCGATAAGTGGTGATATCGCATCCTTGCGTTTCGCCAGATACAGCGCGGTGGTGGCCTCGGCATCGGCCAGCGGGCGGTAGCACACCTCGCTCATGCGGATGATGTCGAAGGAACTCGGCAGCACCGATACGCCGCAACCGGCCGCTACCAGGCCAATGATGGTGGAGGCTTCCCCGGCCTCCATCGCAATGGTCGGCTTGAAACCGGCTTCCCGGCACAGGCGATTGATCTGCGGATGAATCCCGGTGCCGGCGCTCTCCGGATACATCACCAGCGGTTCCCCTTTCAAATCGTTGATGGCGATGCTTTGCTTCTGCGCCAGCGGATGGCGGATCGGCAGCACCATCACCAGCGGATCGCGCCGTAAAATCGTCAACTCCACCGACTCCGGCAGCGTGAGCTCCGGCGGCCGCACCAGCCCGAGATCGAGCTCGCGCGCGGCCAGCGCTTCGATCTGGCCGACGGTTGACATCTCCTGCAAAGTCAGCTGCACGCCCGGATACTGCTGGCGGTAGCGGTTGATCACGGCTGCAAACAGTGGCGTCAACGGCGTCGAAAAGGTGAAGCCCACACGCAGCTCGCCGGCTTCGCCGCGCTCAGCCCGGCGCGCGGTCTGCATCGCCTGCTCGGACAGCGCCAGCACGCGGCGCGCATCATCGAGGAACAGCTTGCCCGCTTCGGTGAGTCGCACCCAGCGCTTGCTCCGTTCCAGTAACTGAGCGCCCACTTCGGCTTCCAGCTGCTGGATCTGGTGGCTGAGCGGCGGCTGGCCGATGTGCAGGCGTTCGGCCGCGCGGGTAAAGCTTAGCTCTTCGGCAACGGCAACGAAGTAACGCAGGTGGCGTAATTCCATTATCTTTAAAAAGTATGACTGACGGTTTAAATATATATTGGACAGCTTACTGTGGCAATCCTAAGATGAGTCATCGTATCTCTCCGGAACCGCAAGCCATGTTAGCCGCAGCCGCCCCACGCATTGCCCTCGGAAGTCCCGAATTCAAACGCAGCAACCGCGCCATGTTCTTTGGCGGCTTCTCGGCCTTTGCCTTGCTGTACTGCGTGCAGCCCTTGATGCCGCTGCTGTCGCATGAGTTCGCGCTGAGTGCGGCCCAGAGCAGCATGGTGCTGTCGATCTCGACCGGGGCGCTGGCCTTGTCGCTGGTGGCGTCCAGCGCCGTCTCCGAACGGCTGGGCCGCAAGCCGCTGATGGTGGCGGCGATGGCGATTGCCGCCGTCATGACCCTGCTGTGCGCCTTCGCCCACAACTACGGCCAACTGCTGGTGATGCGCGCCTTGCTGGGCGTGGCGCTCGGTGGCATGCCGGCGATTGCGATGGCCTATCTCGGCGAGGAAATCGAACCGCAGTCGCTGGGACTGTCGATGGGCTTGTACATCAGCGGCAGCGCGTTTGGCGGCATGGCGGGGCGGGTGATCACTTCGGTGATCAGCGACCATATGTCGTGGCGGCTGGCGCTGGGCATGGTCGGCGTGGCGGGGATTGCGGCGGCGGTGGAATTCTGGCGCAGCCTGCCGGACTCGCGCCATTTCGCGCCGGCGCATGGCGGCTGGCGCGGGCTGCCATCGGGCTTCAAGCTGCACCTGTCGGATGCCGGCTTGCCGTGGCTGTTCGCACTGGCGTTCCTGCTGATGGGCGCGTTTGTCAGCCTGTACAACTACATCGCCTACCGCCTGCTGGGCGGCCCGTTCAGCCTGAGCCAGAGCCTGGTGGGCGCGGTGTCGTTCTTCTACCTGCTGGGCATCTACAGCTCGGTATGGGCGGGCAAGCTGGCCGACCGCTACGGCCGCCGCAACGTGCTGTGGCTGATGGCGCTGATCATGCTCACCGGCCTGCTGTTGACGCTGTCGAACTGGCTGCCGCTGATCCTGGCCGGTGTGGCGATCTTCACCTACGGCTTCTTTGCCACGCACTCGGTGGCCAGCAGCTGGGTCGGCCGCCGCGCCACCAGCAACAAGGCGCTGGCCTCGGCCCTGTACCTGTTCTTCTACTACCTCGGTTCCAGCGTGATCGGTTCGGCTACCGGCGTGATGTGGGGCCGCGCTGGCTGGCCCGGCGTGGTGGCGGTGCTGGCCGGCGCGCTGGGGCTGGCGCTGCTGGTCGCCCTGCGGCTGCGCACGCTGGCGCCGCTGGGGCAGGCCGAGCGCTAGGACGCGTGGCGCAGCTTGTCGGCAAACGCTTCCGGCGTGAGCGGACGGCTGAAGTAGTAGCCCTGCATTTCGTCGCACTGGTGCTGGCGCAGGTAGGCCAGCTGGTCCGCCGTCTCCACGCCTTCCGCGATGATCTTGAAGCCCAGGCTCTGGCCCAGCGCGATCACCGAGCGCACGATGGCCGCCACCTTGGGCTCATCCAGCATGTCGCGCGTGAAGGATTTGTCGATCTTCAGATAGTCGACCGGGAACTGCTTGAGGTAGGCCAGGCTGGAATAGCCGGTGCCGAAATCATCGATCGATAGCGCGATGCCGAGCTGCTTGAGCTTGTGCACCAGCGCCACCGCTTCGTCGACGTTGTGCATCATCAGGCTTTCGGTCAGCTCGAGTTCCAGGTACTGGGCGTCCAGTCCGCTATCCCCGAGCGCGGCGCGCACTTCGTCCAGCAGCGACTGGTCACGGAACTGGCGCGCCGACAGGTTGACCGCCACCCGCAGCGGCGGCAGGCCGGCGTCCTGCCATGCCTTGGCCTGGGCGCAGGCGGTGCGCAGCACCCAGCGGCCAATGGGGACGATCAGGCCGGTTTCCTCGGCCACGCCGATGAAGCGCATCGGCGGCACCATGCCCAGCGTCGGATGCTGCCAGCGCACCAGCGCTTCCATGCCGGTCACAGTGTCGCTGTGCAGGTCGAGCTTCGGTTGATAGACCAGGCTCAGTTGCCCGCGCGCCAGCGCATGGCGCAATTCCGATTCGATCAGCGCGCGCTCGGCGATGCGCGCGTGCATGGCCGCCTCGTAAAATTGCACCTGGTTGCGGCCGGCTTCCTTGGCGCGGTACAGGGCGATGTCGGCATGCTTGAGCAGCTGTTCCGGCTCGCTGCCATCGGCCGGGTAAATGCTGACGCCGATGCTGCAGGTCACCGTCACCACTTGCTGCCCGAGCGTCACCGGCGACGCCACCGCTTCCTGCACCAGCTGCAAGACGCTGGACATCGGCCGCTGGTTGGCGACCGGCAGCAACAGTACGAATTCATCGCCGCCCAGCCGCGCCACGGTGTCGCCTTCGCTGGCGCAGGCGCACAGGCGGCCGGCGATCGCGCACAGCAGTTCGTCGCCGAACTGGTGGCCGAGGTTGTCGTTGATGAGCTTGAAGTTGTCGAGGCCGATAAACACCAGCCACAGGCTGTGCTTGAAGCGCTGCGAGAAAGTGACCGCCTGCGCCATGCGGTCGCTGAGCAGGGCGCGATTGGGCAGGCCGGTGAGGGCGTCGTGGTTGGCCTGGTGTTCAAGCTGGGCCTGGTAGTCCATGATGGCGGTCATGTCGGTCAGCACGCACACGTGGTGGCCGATGTCACCTTCGGCTGCGTGCACCGGCGCCACGTGCAGCTGGGTCCACAGCTGGGCGCCGTCGCGGTGGCGCGTGCGCAGCAGCAGCGTGGCTTCCTGTTGCGCCTGCAGGGCGGCGGCCAGCGGCTGGTGCTGCTCGTCCTGTGCCTGCAAGCCCAGCAGCGACTCCAGCCGCTGGCCGGGCAGGGCGGCGGGCGCATGGCCGAACAGGCGCGCAAAGGCCGGGTTGGCGTACTCGATCAAGTCGCCTTCGGACGCGTGCGAGGTGATGACGATGGCATTGACGCTGGCTTCCAGCGCCTGGCTGCGCAGCTGCAGCGCCAGTTTCAGTTGCTGGCGCTCGGTGACGTCATGGGCAAACACCAGCCGTGCCGGGCGGCCGGACAGCGTGACCGAATGCGATGAAATTTCCACCTGCAGGCGGCTGCCGTCGCGCCGGATGTGGGTCCAGAGGCCGGCCTGCTCGGCGCCTTTGGCCGGCGCTGCCGCCAGGTTGCGTTGCAGCCGTTCCCATTGATCAGGCGGGCGAATGTCGCGGATGGTCAGTTGCAGGAATTCGGCTTCGGTGTAGCCGTACTGGGCCACGGCGGCGGCGTTCACCACCAGGAAGCGCAGCGTCTCCAGGTCGTACACCCACATCGGCTGCGGATGGGCTTCGAACAGGTACTTGAAGCGCAGGCGCGATTCGTAGACGTCGTAATCGTCAAGCGGATAGGCCAGGCACAGGAAGCAGGGCGGCTGGTCGGCCGGCCGCCATTCGATGGTCTGGCTGACCGGGTGCTGCCGGCCGTCGCGGCCGGCCAGCGCCACCTCGCTGCGCCAGTAGCCGCGCATGCGCGCCGTCGGCAGGGCCTCGTTTTGCAGCATCGGCAACACCCAGCCGGCAAACAGGGCGCTGGCCGGGAGCTGCGGTGATAGCGGGCCGAGCAGGTTGGCAGCATGCTCGTTGAAGGCCAGCACGTGGCCGGCCTCGTCGATGGTGAAGGCAAAATACGGGCTGCGCCCGAACTGCTGTTCGAAGTCCGGGCCGGGCCGCCGTCCCCGCGCGTGCTGGCTGCGCTGGCGTTCGGGAGCGCGGCTGTATGCTGGCTGTGGAAGCCTGTCCATCGGTCGGGCCTCGTCAAAGATGATCTCGCTCTGATATTAGCCAAGCCAGCAAAACTTTGTCGCACGGCTAGCTCATGTGCGCCTCGCCCGCTTTCAGGGTAGCCATATCGATCACGAAGCGGTACTTCACATCGTTCTTGACCAGACGCTCGTACGCCTGGTTGATGTCCTGGATGGCGATCATCTCGACATCGCTGACGATGTTGTGTTCCGCGCAAAAGTCCATCATCTCCTGGGTTTCCTTGAGGCCGCCGATAGCCGAGCCGGCCACCGATTTGCGGCCGAGGATCAGGTTGACGCCGGCCGGCGGCGGATCGAGTTCGGTCAGCACGCCCACCATCGCCATTGTGCGGTCGCGGCGCAGCAGCACCAGGTACGGGTTGATGTCGTGCGGCACCGGGATGGTGTTGAGCAGGAAGTCGAAGCTGTTGGCGTGCGCCTTCATGGCGTCGGCATCGGTGGACAGCAGCACTTCGTCGGCGCCGAGGCGTTGTGCGTCCTTGCCCTTGTCCGGCGAGGTGGTGATCATCACCACTTGCGCGCCCATCGCCTTGGCGAATTTCACGCCCATGTGGCCGAGGCCGCCCAAGCCGATCACGCCGACCTTGTGGCCCGGACCAACTTTCCAGTGACGCAGCGGCGAGTAGGTGGTGATGCCGGCGCACAGCAGCGGCGCTACCGCTTTCAGGTCGAGCTTGTCCGAGACCTTCACCACGAAGTGTTCGTCCACCACGATGATGTCGGAATATCCACCGTAGGTTGGCGCGCCGGTTTCGCGTTCGCGGCCGTTGTAGGTGACGGTCGGGCCGTGCTCGCAGTATTGCTCGAGGTCTTCGTCGCAGGCCGAGCAGTGGCGGCAGGAGTCCACCAGGCAGCCGACCCCGGCCAGATCGCCGACCTTGAATTTGTGTACGCCGCTGCCGACCTGCGTCACGCGGCCGATGATTTCATGGCCCGGCACCATCGGGTAGATCGAGCCGCCCCAGTCGTCGCGCGCCTGGTGCAAGTCGGAGTGGCAAACGCCGGAGTAGAGGATCTCGATCACCACGTCGTTGAGGCCCGGTGCGCGGCGCTCAAAGCTGAAGGGGACGAGGTGGGAATGCTGGTCGTGGGCGGCATAGCCGTGGGCTTTAAACATGGGAACTCCTGGGTGAGGATAAACGGATTGTTATCTGCCGTTGCACTATAATTCCCACGGTATGCAGGTAACAAGCGCGTTCATCTGCATGGTTTGAACAGGAAATTTGCACAATCATGCAGCTCGATAATCTCTCTCACCTGGGTGTGTTCGCCGCCGTTGCGCGGCATGGCAGCTTCCGCAAGGCGGCGGCCGAGCTGGCCCTGTCGGCGTCGGCGGTCAGTTACGCGGTGCGCACACTGGAAGACCGGCTCGGCGTCGGCCTGTTCAACCGCACCACGCGCAGCGTCGCGCTGACCGAGGCCGGCAAGCATTTGCTGGAGCGCCTGCAGCCGGCGCTGGGCGGCGTCAACCTGGCGCTGGAAGAGATGAATATGTTCCGCGCCTCGCCGGCCGGCACGTTGCGCATCAACTGCTCGCGCGATGCGGCGGTGATGGTGATCGGGCCGCTGATCCAGCGCTATCTGGATGCCTATCCCGATATCACGCTCGATATCGTCAGCGATGACACTCTGGTCGATATTGTCGACCGTGGTTTCGACCTCGGCATCCGGTATGAAGAGCATGTGCCGGAAGACATGATCGCGGTGCCGGTGTGGGGATCGCAACGTTTCGTGGTAGCGGGCTCGCCCGAGTATTTTGCGCGGCACGGCAAGCCGCGCCATCCCGACGATCTGATGCGGCACAACTGCGTGCGCTATCGCTTCCCGCGCGGGAATTTCTACAAGTGGGAGCTGGGCAAGGGCGATATCAAACTCGAGCTGGATGTGGCGGGGCGATTGTCGGTTGGTGATTCGGAACTGGCTACGCGCGCGGCGCTCGATGGCGTGGGGCTGGTGTTCCTGCCCGAGTTCCGCTTGCGGCCGCATCTCGCGGCGGGGCGGCTGGCGCTGGCGATGGAGGACTGGTGTCCGCCCAGCACCGGCTTGATGATGTATTACCCGCGCCAGCGGCGCATGTCGTCGGCGTTGCGCGCTTTCATCGATATGGCGCGCTTGCCGCACGAAAGCTGATCTACATCAGTGTTGGGCCTGATTGCTGCAACTGCTGAGGCGCCTGTCGGTCGAATCCGGATTCACAGGAGGAGACCATCATGTTGCATACCAACGAGATCCAGCACCGGTTTTATTTTGTTGAACGCGCGGTGAGGCTGGCCGCGCAAGCGGCCTCGGCGGAGCCAGGGCTGCCGCGCGAGTTGCGCCAGTGTCTCGAGCGCATCGACAAACTCGCCGACGACGCGCGCGACATCCTGCCGACCAAGGACGAATTGCGCATCCACAAGCTGATGCGCGATATGGACTTGCAGGCCGAACGGGCCAAGCGCATCTGCGACTACATCCCGACCCTGTCCGGCCAAATCAAAGGCGCCGTCACCCACCTGCATAGCCAGATGCAGGAACTCAAGCGCGATATGCGTGTCTAAAGCACGCCTTTAGCGCGCAGGGTGGCGATGTCTTCGTCCGTGCGGCCGAGCAGGTCGCGCAGCACGGAGTCGGTGTGCTGGCCCAGCAGCGGCGGGGCGATGGCGTTGTCGGTTGGCGTGGCCGACATGCGCATCGGACTGCGCACCAGCTTGGTGGTGCCGGCGGTCGGATGTGGCACGTCCATGACGATGCCGCGTGCTTCGACTTGCGGATTTTTATACACGTCGTCGAGGTTGTTGATCGGGCCGCATGGCACGCCGACTTCTTCCAGCTTGCTGATCCAGAAATCGCGCGGCTGCTGCAGCACCATCTCGGCCAGGATCGGCACCAGCTCGTCGCGGTTTTTCACACGCAGCGGGTTGGTGGCGTAGCGCTCGTGGAAGGCCAGGTCGGCGCGTCCGCCGGCTTCGACAAATTTCTGGTACTGCCCATCATTGCCGGTGGCGACGATGATGTAGCCGTCGGAACACTGGAAAGTCTGGTACGGCACGATGTTCGGATGCGCATTGCCCCAACGCTTGGGCACTTTGCCGCTGTTGAGGTAGTTGCTGCCGGCGTTGGCCAGCATGGCCACCTGTACATCCAGCAAGGCCATGTCGATGTGCTGGCCTTCGCCGGTGCGGTCGCGGTGCGTCAGCGCGGCGAGGATGGCGATGGTAGCGTACATGCCGGTCATCAGATCGGTCAGCGCCACGCCGGCTTTTTGCGGACCGCCGCCCGGCAGGTCGTCGCGCTCGCCGGTGACGGACATCAGGCCGCCCATGCCCTGGATCAGGAAGTCATAGCCGGCACGATGCGCGTAGGGGCCGTCCTGCCCGAAGCCGGTCACCGAGCAGTACACCAGGTCCGGCTTGATGGCCTTCAGCGATTCATAGTCGAGGCCGTAGCGCTTGAGTTGGCCGACCTTGTAGTTTTCCAGCACCACGTCGGACTGGCGCACCAGTTCGCGCAGCAGTTGCTGGCCTTCGGCGCTGGCGATATCCACCGTCACCGAGCGCTTGCCGCGATTAGCGGACAAGTAGTAGGCCGCTTCGGTGGTGTCCTTGCCTTCGGCGTCGCGCGCGTACGGGGGACCCCAGGCGCGGGTGTCGTCGCCGTTGCCGGGACGTTCGATCTTGATCACATCCGCGCCGAGATCGGCGAGGTTTTGCGAGCACCACGGTCCTGCCAGCACGCGGCTCAGGTCGAGCACGCGGATATGGCCTAGCGCTTTTGGAGCTGTCATGAATGTTTTACCTTTTGAGCAATTCAGGCCGCTAGTGTGGCGGCGTGTCATTTTTTTTGCAAGTCAGCCGCCACCGCCTGTGCGGCGCGCCAGCGCTGGGCCGGCGAGGGATAGTCGGCCTTGCTCAGGCGCGGCCAGTCGCTGGCGCGCATCATTTTGCGGAAGTAGCCGGCCAGCCGCTCCGCCGGCCAGCCGGCGCGCCATGCCAGTCGCAGACCTTCGCGGTCGGCTTCCTCTTCCTGCGCGTAGTTGGTGGCGGCCAGCTTACCCATCAGCGTGCGGTCATGGTCGACCGCGTGTTCGAGTTCAAGGAAGGAGCGCTGCTCCCACACGGCATCGATGCGCAGCGCCGCCTGGTATTCCTTCAGGTTGTGGTGCAGGGCGGCGTGTTCGATCTCGTGTGCCAGCAGCATGGCCAACTCGTCGTCGTTCAGCTGCAAGCGCTCGACGTAGGGTTTGCTGACCAGGATTTTGCCGCCAGCCATGCAGTCGGCCGTGATGTCGCCATCGTCGGTGGTATGGACTTCCCATGCCCAGCCTGCCGTTTCGGGATAATCGCGCTGTGCCTGCGCCACCAGCCGATCGGCGATGCGGCGCACGCGCGTGGTGAAGTATTGGTCGCGGTCGATGATGTGGTCGGCCAGCCGGTCCGCATACAGCACGGCGGCGCGCGCCACCACTTCGTCGGCAGTCGGCGTGGCGGCCGGGGCCGGCGGTGCGGCGAGCAGGGCCGCCAGCAAGGTCGCTAGCAGCAGCGCTGCGAATCGTGATAACGTCCTTGCCATCACAACCTCCGGGGCAAAACCATGTGGCCTTACCCAAAAATTGTAGCGCATCGCGGCGGCGGCACGCTGGCGCCCGAAAACACCGTGGCCGGTTTGCGCGCCGGCCTGGCACGCGGCTTCCATGCCGTCGAATTCGACGTGATGCTGTCGCGCGACGGCATCGGCATGGTGATGCACGATCCGGACTTCGGCCGCACCGTGGCCGGGCAGGGCAGCGTGGCCCAGACCGATGCGGCCGCGCTGGCGGCGATGGACGCCGGCCTGTGGTTCAGCGAGGAGTTCCGCAACGAGCCTGTGCCATTCTTTACCCAATTCATCGATTATTGCAAGGAACACCGCATCTGGATGAATGTGGAGATCAAGCCCGCGCCCGGCCACGATGCCGCCACCGGGCGCTGGGTGGCGCAAACCACCCGTGCCGGGTACGCCGATGAGTTGCGCGCGGGCGACACCGGCCGCGTGCCGCTGCTGTCTTCTTTCAGCATGGCGGCCCTGGCCGCAGCGCGTGATGCCGCGCCGGAGGTGCCGCGCGGATGCCTGTTCGACACGCTGCCGAAAAATTGGGCAGAGGTGGCGCGCGAGCTCGGCGCGGTTTCCATCCACACCAACCACAAGCACCTGGACGCCGCGCAGGCCGCCGCCATCAAGGCGGCCGGTTTCGGCCTGTTCTGCTACACCGTCAACACGCCCGAACGCGCACGCGAAATTCTCGGCTGGGGCGTGGACGGATTCTGCACCGACCGCATCGACCTGATTGGCCCTGACTTCGGTGAGGCGCCCACCTCATAAAAATCTTTTAACGCTCATGTGGCCTTCCGAGTATATATTGAGGCAGTACCTTGGAAGGGGAGGAGCATGCAGGCGTTCACGTCCTTCGCGGTGGCCACCTATCTGGATGCCGCGCTCAACCGTATGGACATAGCCGTGTTCCTGGTCGACGCGGAACTGCGCCTGCTGCATGCCAACGACGCCGCAGCCGAACTGCTGGAACGTGATACAGCTTTGCGCCTGCATGGCGACAAGCTGTTGCAGGACGCGATGGGCGGCGACAAATCATTGGCCCAGCTGGTGTCGGCCGCGCTGGACATCGGACACGACAGCAACGCGCCGCAGGCGCTCTGCCTGCATCGCAGCGGCCGCCAGCCGCTGTTGCTGACGGTGCTGCCGGTCAGGGCCTCGCCCGACTTGCCTGCGCTGCCGGCCTGCGCCATCGTGATGGCCAGCGATCCCGAAACCCACCGCCTGCCGCGCGAACTGCTGATGCAGCTGTTCGACCTGACGCCGGCCGAAGCCGGCATCGCCCAGGCGCTGGCGCACGGCGAAGCGCTGGAAGACATCGCCTGCGCGCTCGATATCAGCATGCACACGGTGAAGACCCACCTGCAAAAGCTGTTCCGCAAGACCGGCACGCGCCGCCAGGGCGAGCTGGTGGCCATCCTGCATGGCGCGCCGGCGGTGCTCAGTCGTTTGAGTGATGTGCCGCCTCACAGCGCCGCCTAGACTGGCTTGAGCGCTGTCACATGGCCGCGCCATAACCACAAGAAAAGGGAGTCTCTACCATGAAAACTCAATGGCTATTGGGCCTGGCGCTGTGTGCGGCCACGCTCGGCACGCAGGCACAAACAAGCGATGAAAGTGTGAGGATTCCGGCGCCACGCCTGACGATTGAGCTGCCGGAACGGCATTCCTACGTCGATCCTCGGGAGTCGCGCGAATTTCGCGGTACTTATGAATTGTCGAACGGGCAGCTGCTGACGCTGACGGCCGTTGGCAACATCATGTACGGCGAGGTCGGCGAGCAGGGCCGGCACCGCATGGTGGCGACCCGCCACAACACCTTCGTGGCGCTGGACCGCAAGCTGCAAGTGCGCATCGATCGCGGCCAGGATGGCGAGACCAGCGGCGAAGTGCTGGTGGCGGTGCCGATGCGGATCGCCGAAACCGGCGAAATCGGGGAGCACATCGTGCGGCTGGCGGCGCGTTAGTAGGGGAGAACGGGGCTGGCTGTGGCATAATCAATCTTTTGCACCAGCCAGCTTTCTACCCTCTAACGACATGAAATCATCTGAAATCCGCGAGAAGTTCCTCAAATTCTTCGAATCTAAAGGTCATACCATTGTCCGGTCCAGCTCCCTGGTGCCAGGCAATGACCCGACCCTGCTGCTGACCAATAGCGGCATGGTGCAGTTCAAGGACGTGTTCACCGGCACCGACAGCCGCCCGTACAGCCGCGCCACCTCGGTGCAGCGCTGCGTGCGCGCCGGCGGCAAGCACAACGACCTGGAAAACGTCGGCTACACCGCGCGCCACCATACCTTCTTCGAAATGCTGGGTAACTTCAGCTTCGGTGATTACTTCAAGCGCGACGCCATCAACTTCGCCTGGGAACTGCTGACCAAGGTCTACATGCTGCCGGTCGACAAGCTGACCGTGACCGTCTATCAGGAAGACGACGAAGCCTACGATATCTGGGCCAACGAAGTGGGCGTGCCGAAAGAGCGCATCATCCGCATCGGCGACAACAAGGGCGCGCGCTACGCCTCGGACAACTTCTGGCAGATGGCCGACACCGGCCCATGCGGCCCATGCACCGAGATCTTCTACGACCACGGCGCCGATATCTGGGGCGGCCCGCCGGGCTCGCCGGAAGAAGATGGTGACCGCTTCATCGAGATCTGGAACCTGGTGTTCATGCAGTTCAACCGCGACGAGCAGGGCGTGCTGCACAAGCTGCCGAAGCAGTCGGTCGACACCGGCATGGGCATGGAGCGCCTGGCCGCCGTGCTGCAGCACGTGCACTCGAACTACGAGATCGACCTGTTCCAGGCCCTGATCAAGGCTGCCGCGCGCGAAACCGGCGCCACCGACCTGGAAAACAAATCGCTGCGCGTGATCGCCGACCACATCCGCTCGGCCGCGTTCATGATCGTTGACGGCGTGATTCCGGGCAGCGAAGGCCGCGCCTACGTGCTGCGCCGTATCATCCGCCGCGCGCTGCGTCATGGCCACAAGCTGGGCCAGACCAAGCCATTCTTCTACAAGCTGGTGGCCGACCTGGCGATCGAGATGGGCGCCGCTTACCCAGAGCTGGAAGAAGCGAAAGAAAACGTCGCCAAGATGCTGAAGGCGGAAGAAGAGCGCTTCGGCGAAACGCTGGAAACCGGCATGAAAGTGCTGGAAGCCCAGCTGGCCAAGGACGGCACCCGCATCGACGGCGCCACCGCCTTCACGCTGTACGAAACCTACGGCTTCCCGCCGGACCTGACCGCCGACATTTGCCGTGAGCGCAACATCGGCTTCGACCAGGAAGGCTACGACGCCGCCCTGAAGGAAAGCCAGGAACTGTCGCGCAAGGGCGGCAAGTCGGTCAAGGACGCCAAGGTGGAATACACCGGCGAGAAGAACAAGTTTGTCGGCTACGACAGCCTGAGCCACGCGACTGCCAAGGTCATCGCGCTGTACTCGGCCGGCTCGCCGGTGCAGGAACTGAAAGCCGGCCAGCCGGGCATCGTGGTGCTGGACACCACCCCGTTCTACGCCGAGTCGGGCGGCCAGGTGGGCGACCAGGGCGTGATCGCCGCTGCCGCCGGCCAGTTCGACGTCAGCGACACGCTGAAGATCCAGGCCGATGTGTTCGGCCATCACGGCGTGCTGGCCTCCGGCTCGCTGAAAGTGGGCGACGCAGTGACCGCCAATGTGGACGAAGCCAAGCGCGGCCGCATCATCCGCAACCACTCGGCCACCCACCTGATGCACAAGGCCCTGCGTGAAGTGCTGGGCTCGCACGTGGCGCAGAAGGGCTCGCTGGTCGATCCGGACAAAGCCCGTTTCGACTTCAGCCACAACGCGCCGATGACCGCTACTGAAATCGCGCAAGTGGAAGCCATCGTCAACCGCGAAATCCTGGCCAATGCGCCGGTGCAGTCGCACCACATGTCGTTCGACGACGCGGTCAAGCACGGCGCGATGGCGTTGTTCGGCGAGAAGTACGGCGATGAAGTGCGCGTGATGGATATCGGCACCTCGAAAGAGCTGTGCGGCGGCGTGCACGTCAACCGCACCGGCGACATCGGCCTGTTCAAGATCGTCTCGGAAGGCGGCGTTGCAGCCGGTATCCGCCGCGTTGAAGCGGTGACCGGCGAAGGCGCGCTGGCGCTGGTGCAGGGCATGGCGCGCAAGCTGGGCGAAGCCGCAGCCGCGCTGAAATCGAACCCGGATGAGCTGACCACCAAGATCGTGGCGGTGCAGGACCAGGTGAAATCGCTGGAGAAGGAACTGGCCGCACTGAAGTCCAAGCTGGCGTCTGGCCAGGGCGATGAACTGGCCGGCCAGGCGGTCGACGTCAAGGGCATCAAGGTGCTGGCGGCAACGCTGGACGGCGCCGACGTGACCGCGCTGCGCGAAACGATGGACAAGCTGAAGGACAAGCTGAAGACCGCCGCCATCGTGCTGGCCGCCGTCAATGACGGCAAGGTCAGCCTGATCGCCGGCGTCACCGCCGACTCCACTTCCAAGGTCAAGGCGGGCGAGCTGGTCAACTTCGTTGCCCAACAAGTGGGCGGCAAAGGCGGCGGACGCCCTGATATGGCGCAAGCCGGCGGCACCGATCCGTCGGGTCTGGCTGGTGCGCTGGCCGGCGTTTCGGCTTGGGTCGGCGAGCGCGTATAAAGCAGAAAATCGCGCTGTAAGGTAGCGTAGATGCGGCCTGTGTGTGGTCTGGCGACCATGCGCAGGCCGTTGTCGTATGGGGCCGGGTGTTGTATACTTTCCAGTTCCCGTTGCAAACTTGCAACGTACAACGAACTATTTTGGTGCAGCGCGTCATCCGCCCCGAAAAGGAGTAGTATGACGACACACCTAACCAAAAGAGCGGGTTCTCGATGAGCGACACCATACTTGAAAACGAAATCATGGAATTTCAAAAGGAACTGGACGCACGCGGCCTGAACTGCCCGTTGCCTATCCTGAAAGCCAAGAAGGCGCTGGCAGAGCTGCAAAGCGGCGAAGTGCTGCGCATCATGGCCACGGACCCCGGTTCGGTGCGCGATTTCCAGGCTTTTTGCAAACAAACCGGCAACGCCCTGTTGTCGCATGTCCAGATCGGCCGTGAGTTTGTCTTTTTGATGCAGCGCAAATAACAGCCGCTGTATTTTTCCTTCCCAGAAGTTCGTCTGAAAGATTTTATTTTTAGACGATTTCTACTAGCAAAAAAACGCACGATCGTGCTTAAAATTCTTGTGGTGGCCTGATTTCTCATATAATCTAGCCCACATTATTTGTCCCGAATTCTCTTTTTTCCCAAAGGCACAGCTATGAAAGTCTTGGTACCCGTCAAACGTGTAGTCGACTACAACGTCAAAGTGCGTGTGAAGTCCGATAACACTGGTGTTGATATCGCCAACGTCAAAATGTCGATGAACCCATTCGACGAAATCGCAGTGGAAGAAGCGACCCGCCTGAAAGAAGCGGGCAAGGTCACCGAAGTGATCGCTGTGTCCGCTGGCGTGACCCAGTGCCAGGAAACCCTGCGTACCGCAATGGCGATCGGCGCCGACCGCGGCATCCTGGTGGAAACCGCCACCGAACTGGAGCCGCTGGGCGTGGCCAAGCTGCTGAAAGCGCTGGCCGACAAGGAACAGCCGCAACTGATTATCCTGGGCAAGCAGGCGATCGACGATGACTCCAACCAGACCGGCCAGATGCTGGCTGCGCTGCTGGGCTGGCCGCAAGCGACCTTCGCCTCGAAAGTGGTGCTGGAAGACGGCAAAGTCACCGTGACCCGCGAAGTGGACGGCGGCCTGGAAACCCTGTCGCTGACCCTGCCGGCCATCGTCACCACCGACCTGCGCCTGAACGAGCCGCGCTACGTGACCCTGCCGAACATCATGAAGGCGAAGAAGAAAACGCTGGACGTGACCAAGCCGGAAGACCTGGGCGTCGACGTCACCCCACGCCTGAAGACCCTGAAAGTCGCCGAGCCGGCGAAGCGCTCCGCCGGTATCACCGTGCCGGACGTCGCCACCCTGGTCGCAAAACTGCGCACCGAAGCTAAAGTCATCTAAAGGAAACGAACATGGTCGCATTAGTTATCGCTGAACACGACAACGCTAGCCTGAAGGCCAGCACCCTGCACACCGTGACCGCAGCCGCCCAGTGCGGCGGTGAGGTGCACGTCCTGGTCGCCGGCTCGAACGCTGGCGCCGCCGCAGCCGCTGCCGCGCAAATCGCCGGCGTGTCGAAAGTGCTGGTGGCCGACGCCGCTTACTTCGCCGACGGCCTGGCCGAGAACGTGGCTGAGCAAGCGCTGGCCATTGCCGGCGCCTACAGCCACATCCTGGCGCCAGCCACCGCCTACGGCAAGAACATCCTGCCGCGCGTGGCCGCCAAGCTGGACGTTGCGCAGATTTCGGAAATCACCAAGGTTGATGCACCAGACACCTTCGAGCGTCCGATCTACGCCGGTAACGCCATCGCTACCGTGCAGTCGACCGACAAAGTCAAAGTCATCACCGTGCGCTCGACCGGCTTCGACGCCGCTGCCGCCACCGGCGGTTCGGCTGCGACCGAGACCGTTGCTGCGGTTGCCGATTCGGGCAAATCGGCCTTCGTTGGCCGCGAAGTGGCCAAGTCGGACCGTCCGGAACTGACCGCCGCCAAGGTGATCGTATCGGGTGGCCGCGGCATGGGCTCGGGCGAAGCGTTCAAGATCCTGGAACCGCTGGCCGACAAGCTGGGCGCCGCAATGGGCGCTTCGCGCGCCGCCGTGGACGCAGGCTACGTGCCGAACGACTGGCAAGTGGGCCAGACCGGCAAGATCGTTGCGCCTAACCTGTACATCGCCGTCGGTATCTCGGGCGCGATCCAGCACTTGGCCGGCATGAAAGATTCGAAGACCATCGTCGCCATCAACAAAGATCCTGAAGCACCGATCTTCTCCGTTGCTGACTACGGCATCGTTGGCGACCTGTTCGAACTGGTGCCACAACTGGTTGCTGAACTGGGCTAAACCCGCATAAAGCATTACTCAGGCCACGCTGATCCGGAACGCCGGGTTGCCGTGGCCTTTTTCTTGGAGACATAAGATGCCATATCAAGCACCGATCAAAGACATGCTGTTCGTGATGAACGAACTGGCCAACCTGCAAGCCGTGAGCGAACTGCCGGGCTGCGAGGACGCCACCCCGGAAACCGCCGAAGCCGTGCTGGAAGAAAGCGCAAAATTCGTGGCCGGTGAAATCGCACCGCTGAACCATGCGGGCGACAAGGACCCAAGCTTCTGGAAAGACGGCAACGTCACCACCACCAAGGGCTTCAAGGAAGCCTTCCGCCAGTTCGCCGACGCCGGCTGGCAGGGCCTGCAGCACCCGACCGACTTCGGCGGCCAGGGCCTGCCGAAGCTGGTTGGTACCCCGTGCGTGGAAATGCTGCACGGCGCCAACCTGGCGTTCGCACTGTGCCCGCTGCTGTCGGACGGCGCCATCGAAGCGCTGCTGACCGCCGGCAGCGACGAGCAGAAAGCCACCTACCTGGAGCCGCTGGTGACCGGCAAGTGGACCGGCACCATGAACCTGACCGAGCCGCAGGCCGGTTCCGACCTGGCCGCCGTGCGCACCCGCGCCGAGCCGCAGGGCGATGGCACCTACAAGATTTTCGGCACCAAGATCTTCATCACCTACGGTGAGCACGACATGACCGAAAACATCGTCCACCTGGTGCTGGCGCGTACGCCGGATGCGCCGGCGGGCGTGAAGGGCATTTCGCTGTTCATCGTGCCGAAGTTCATGGTCAATAAAGACGGCTCGCTGGGCGCGCGCAACGATGCGCACTGCGTGTCGATCGAACACAAGCTGGGCATCAAGGCCTCGCCAACCGCCGTGCTGCAATTCGGCGACAACGGCGGCGCCATCGGCACGCTGGTGGGCGAAGAGAACCGTGGCCTGGAGTACATGTTCATCATGATGAACGCGGCCCGTTTCGGCGTTGGCATGCAGGGTATCGGCCTGTCCGAGCACGCATACCAGCACGCGCTGGCGTATGCCAAGGACCGCGTGCAGTCGCGCGACCTGAACGGTTCGCCGGCCGGTGTGGCGATCATCAACCATCCGGACGTGCGCCGCCTGCTGATGAATATGCGTTCGCAGACCGAAGCCGCGCGTGCGCTGGCCTACGTTGGCGCCGCGCTGTACGACGCCGCGCACCACAGCGCCGACGCCGCCGTGCGCGCCGAGAACCAGGCGGTGTACGAATACCTGGTGCCGATCATCAAGGGCTGGTCGACCGAGCTGTCGCAAGACGTGACCCGCGACGGCGTGCAGATCCACGGCGGCATGGGCTTCATCGAAGAAACCGGCGCGGCGCAGCACTACCGCGACGCCAAGATCCTGACCATCTACGAAGGCACGACCGCGATCCAGGCGAACGACCTGATCGGCCGCAAGACCGTGCGCGACGCGGGCAAGGTGGCCAAGGGCCTGATCGCGCAAGTGCGTGCGACGGAGGCGGAACTGGCCAAGCTGGACGGCGCCGACTTCGCGGCCATCCGCAAGCACCTGGCGCAGGGCGCGGCGGATCTGGAAGCGGTGGTGGACTACGTGGTGGCCAACATCAAGGCCGACATCAAGGGCGTGTTCTCGGGCAGCGTGCCGTACCTGAAGCTGGCTGGCATCGTGCTGGGTGGCTGGCAGATGGCGCGCGCGGCGGTGATCTCGCAGCAGAAGCTGAGCGCCGGCGATGGCGATGCCAGCTTCTACAAGGCCAAGATCGCGACCACGCGCTTCTTCGCCGACCACTTCCTGACCCAATCGTCGGGCATCCGCACTTCGATCATCGAAGGCAGCGCCGGCGTGCTGGCGCTCGATATCGAGCAGTTCTAAGCGCTACACACCGCCATCGTCCCCGGCATGCACGGAGACGATGGCGCGCAACACGTTGAATCCGATACGCCGTTCGCTGCGTACAAGCTGGATATTCTTTAATGAGGCCAGCATGAAACCTATCTTTGTCCCTGCCGTTCCCGCCACTTCCACCGTTCCCACCACCGGCCGCAAGGCATATGCCATCAAGCGCATGAGCGCCGCCGCGCAGCGCTTGTTGCTCGCCGAGACGTTCGCCGACGAGATTCGGGCCGGGCAATGGGTGCTGGCCTGGGCGGTGGCGGCTGGCGCCCGTCCGTCGTCGCGCTCAACCGAGGCGAGCCTGGAGGCGCTTTACCAGTTCAGCCTGCATTGAGGTCGAGGATGGCCTGGTAGACCCGGATGGGTTCCTCGGCGATGCGGTTCAGCACGTAGAGGAAATGTTCCTGTCCGAACACCGCGTATTCGCGGGTGGGGAAGCCGCGCGCCTGCAGGGCGTCGATCTGCTCGGTGCCGAGGCCGATCAGCGATTCAAATTCAAACCAGCGCGGGTCGATGCGTTCCTGCGCGATCAGGTCGACGAGGTTGGCCTGGATGCTGCGGTCATGGGTGGCGATCGCGCACTTGTGGCCGCTCAGTAGCAGCTCTTGCGCGTAGCGGCGGTAGGCGGTTGCCAGCTCGGGGCTGTTGCGGCCATAGGCCACGCCTTCCGGCTCCAGGAACGCGCCTTTCACCAGCCGGATGCGGCCCGGCAGCTTCATCAGCGCCGGCAAGTCCTGCGCCGTGCGGTGGCGCTTGGCCGGTACGGTGATGCCGACATTGCGCAGATCATCCTCTTGATGCAGCCGCGTGTAGATGGCGTAGATGTCGTCGGCGCGGTCGATGCCTTCCATCGAAATCATCACCTCGCGGTTGATTTCGGCGGCGGCCAGCGCAATGCGGCGCGCGTTGCGGTAGCCCAGTTCGCTGTCCACCAGCGAGCCGATGTGCGAGAGGTCGAACGAGATCGAGCAATTCAGGTTGCGCTGGCCGATGGCTTGGACCAGCTCCATGAACACCTCGGTCTCGGCCATCGCGAACGCTTCGTCGCGCACACTCTCGCCCATGTACTCGGCCGACGCCGCATGGCCGCGCGCGATGATTTGCGCGACGCGCCGCAGCGCTTCCTCTACCGTCTGTCCGGCCACATAGCGCTGCGACACCTTGTGCATAAACGGCCGCAGCAGCGGATCGTTGCAGAACTTTTCCTTGGCCGTTTCATCCAACGCCAGCGCGCGCAAGGCGCCGGCCGCCTGGTCAACCAGTGCTTGCCATTCGGTAGGGAAGGTGGGTGCTGTCATATGGTCCTTATCGGCGGATGATGCTGCCGTTGGCGTTTTGCACGCGGTCGCCGCTCATCATTTGTGGGTCATGGTCGAAGTGGAAGCTGGCCTGGCGGCCGTCGTCGTATTGCACGTGCACGGTCCATTGCTTGGTGGCCTTGGCTTTTTCTTCGACCTTCTTGCCGGCGTAGGCGCCGCCGGCGGCACCGGCCACCGTCGCCAGCTGGCGGCCGTGGCCGCTGCCGACCTGGTTGCCCAGCAGGGCGCCCGCCACGCCGCCGGCGATCATGCCCAGCGCGCTGCCTTCGCCGGCCTTCTCGCCGGTCACCACTTGCGTGACCTTGCCGCAGTCGCGGCAGTCACCCGGCTTGGCCGGGCTGGCCTTGTACTGGGCCTTGGCCATTGCCGTCGATTTGTCGAACTCGGCCTTGGCGTCGCGCAGGCATTGCATGCGCTGGCCGGAATCCGGTTCTTCGCTGCAGAGTTTTTTATCCTCGGCATAGCGCGTGGCGATGCGCTTGTTCTCGGCGTTGAATTGGTCTTTTGGACTTTGCGCCTGTGCGATCGAGGTGGAGGCCAGGGCGGCCACCAGCACGGCGGTAGTGATGGAACGGTTGTGCATGCTTGTTCTCCTTGTTAACCGTAAGCCCCACCAGTGTACAGCAAGTCAAACAGGCGAGAAATCGTCGCAATCAGACTGCCGGCGCCGATCATCATGCTGGCCACCAGCACCACGGCCAGCGGCCAGCGTGTGTCCGACTGGCGGCCCGATTGCGGGTTGTGGCGCGCGTCCCACTTGTCGTCCGGCGTCAGGCCCAGCACCAGCGCTTCGAGGAAGCCGGCCAGGCCGGAGACGATGATGGGCAGCAGCTGGTAGAAGCCGTTGGCGCCGGGCGCCGCCAGCGCCACCAGCCAGGCCGCCGGCAGGCTGGCCAGATGCAGCCACAGCCAGCGGTCGCGCCAGCCGCCCAGATACAGCCTTTGCAGCCCGAGGCCGCCAAACAGGAAGGCGAGCAGGGCGGCGATTGTCTTGTTTTTGTGACGGGGCTGGTGCAAAACAGTCATGGTTGTTCAGCAAAATAGTCAGTGAGCCACCAGTATCAGGCATAATACGGCCCCCGGCACGCCTTTTTTACGGGCAAGCCACTTGCCCCCAGCGCCGGAACAAGGGATAATCTTTGATTACCCCAACATGCCCAATTATTTCATTAACGCTTGCTGCCTCGCGGCAAAGCTTGCTATAATTTGCGGCTTTTTCCGTCCTAGCACAAATTTTTTGGAAATATTATGGTCGTTATTCGTTTAGCTCGTGGTGGTGCCAAGAAGCGCCCTTTCTTCAACATCGTTGCAACTGATTCGCGCAATCGTCGCGATGGCCGTTTCATCGAGCGTATTGGCTTCTACAACCCAATGGCTTCGGGCCAGGAAGTTGCTCTGCGTATTACCGCTGACCGTCTGGCTCACTGGGAATCCGTCGGCGCACAACTGTCGCCTACCGTTGCTCGTCTGGTCGCCCAGAACAAAAAAGCAGCAGCCTAAGTCTGTCTGGTTACCGGTTTGACCGATAAGAATGCATCCGGGGTGCAAATCCCCGACGATCTGGCACAGGTAGGCTTTGTCTTCGGTGCTTATGGCGTTGCTGGCTGGGTCAGGATTCGTCCTTTCTCGGAAGATGCGGATGCACTCCTCAAGGTCAAAACCTGGTGGCTCGATAAACCGGCGATGCGCGATGTGGACGTCCAGCAGTGCAAACTGCATGGCGGCGATGTCGTAGCGCGCCTGGTTGGCGTGTCTGACCGGGACAGTGCTGAAGCGCTCAAGGGCGCCGCAGTGTTTATCCCGCAGAGCCGCTTCCCGGCCTTGTCCGGCGATGAGTTTTACTGGGCCGAGTTGATCGGCCTGGAAGTAGAGAATCTGCAAGGTGAGCACCTGGGTAAGGTGTCTGACATGATGAGCAATGGTCCGCAGTCGATCTTGCGCATCACCGCCGCAGAAGACGAGGCGCAAGAGCGCCTGATCCCATTTGTGGACGCGTTCATCATCAAGGTGGACAAGGAAGCCAGGAAGATCACTGTCGACTGGGGCCTTGATTACTAAGTTTACCAAGCGTAAAACATTGAGGGCGGTTCGCCATGCAATTTGATGTCGTAACCCTGTTCCCGGAAATGTTTGCCGCAATTACGCAGTCGGGTGTGACCCGGCGTGCGTTTGAACAGAATAAATGTGGCCTGTCGCTGTGGAATCCGCGTGATTTCACCACCGACAATCACCGCACCGTGGATGATCGCCCGTATGGCGGCGGCCCCGGCATGGTGATGATGGCCAAGCCGCTGGAGCAGACCATTGCCGCCGCCAGGCAGCGCCAGACCGACGCCGGTCTGCCAGCGCCGCGCGTGGTGTTCATGTCGCCCCAGGGCAAGCAGTTGACGCATGAGCGTGTGATGCAGCTGAAGCAGGAGCCCGGTCTGGTGATCCTGTGCGGCCGCTACGAAGCGGTGGACCAGCGTTTGCTGGACCGGGTGGTCGATGAAGAAATCAGCCTTGGCGATTTCGTGCTGTCCGGCGGCGAGCTGCCGGCGATGGCCTTGATGGATGCGGTGATCCGCCTGATTCCCGGCGTATTGAACACCGACGCCTCGGCGATTGAAGACAGCTTCTTCAACGGCTTGCTCGATTCGCCGCACTACACGCGGCCGGAAACGTATGAAGGCGTGGCAGTACCGCCAGTCCTGATGGGCGGCAACCACGCCGAGATCGAAAAATGGCGTCGCCAGCGCATGCTGGAGGCGACCGCGCGCAAGCGACCGGATTTGCTTATCAAAGCGCGTGAGGCGGGACTGCTCACCAAGCGCGACGAGCAATTTTTGGCAGGCCTCTGAGCCTGTCTGTTATAACCCCATCCTCTACTGGGCCGAGTTTTTACTCATAGCGCGCCAGCAAGATGGTTTTTGGAGTCATTAAAAATGAACCTGATTCAACAACTCGAGCAAGAAGAAATCGCTCGCCTGGGCAAAAACATTCCTGATTTTGCACCTGGCGATACCGTGGTAGTCAACGTGAACGTAGTCGAAGGCACCCGCAAGCGCGCCCAGGCTTACGAAGGCGTTGTTATCTCCCGTCGTAACCGTGGCCTGAACTCGAACTTCATCGTTCGTAAGATCTCGTCCGGCGAAGGCGTTGAGCGTACCTTCCAGCTGTTCTCGCCGCTGATCGCTTCGATCGAAGTGAAACGCCGCGGTGACGTACGTCGCGCTAAACTGTACTACCTGCGCGATCGTTCGGGTAAATCGGCACGTATCAAAGAAAAACTGCCAAACCGTCGCCCAGCGGCGAAAGCAGCCGTTTAATATCGGTTGTGTTTGGAGAAAGGGCGCCTCTGGGCGCCCTTTTTTTTGACTTCAGGAGCACACTTGGCCAAGCTACCATTCGACCCGCAGCAACTGCCGATAGACGGCATCGCCGGCGAACCCGCCGTTGCGCCCGAACGCCTGACGCCCCAATGGCTGCGTGAACGTTTTGCCGCGCCACCGGCCGCGTGGACGGCGGAAGCGCGCGAGCGCGTGATGCCGGGCCGCGACGAGCGCGCGCCGACGCCGGCCTCGGTGCTGGTGCCGCTGGTGCTGCGCCCGACCGGCCTGACGGTGCTGCTGACCCAGCGCACCGCCCATCTGACCGACCACGCGGGCCAGATCAGCTTCCCCGGCGGCCGCGCCGAAGATTATGACGCCGACGCCGTCGACACCGCGCTGCGCGAATCGGAGGAGGAGATCGGCCTGGCGCGCGCCCATGTCGACGTGCTGGGCGTGCTGCCGAATTACCTGACCGGCACCGGCTACTGCGTCACGCCAGTGGTGGCGCTGATCCAGCCGCCGTTTGAAGTGGCGGCCGATCCCGGCGAGGTGGCAGCCATCTTCGAGGTGCCGCTGGCCTTCCTGATGGACGGCGCCAACCACCAGCGCCTGTCGGTGGACCTGCCCGGCGGCCGCCGCAGCTTCTACGCCATGCCGTACGAGGGCTATTACATCTGGGGCGCGACCGCCGGCATGATCCGGAATCTGTTCCATTTCTTGCGCGCGTAGTCACACTACGCTATCGTAACGACCATTACGGCCGTACGAACTAAGGACATACATGACTTTTCTTTCCATCTTATGCGCGCTGCTGATCGAGCAGATGAAACCGCTGCGTGCAGACAATCCGATCTACGCCGAAATCAAGAGCCTGGCGTTGCGGATGGAGACCTGGTTCAACGCCGGCCACTCGACCCACGGCCGCATGGGCTGGTTCCTGATGATGGCCATCCTGATGGTGCCGACCGCCGTGATCTACTGGACGCTGCGCCACTACGAGCTGACCTACGCCGCCTTCGCGTGGAACGTGCTGATCGTCTACCTGACGCTGGGCTTCCGCCACTACAGCCACTATTTCACCTCGATCCAGCTGGCCCTGAACGCGGGCGACGAAGCTGCCGCACGCGCCTTGCTGGCCGAGTGGACCCGGCAGGACACGGTGGGCATGGAAGCGTCCGAAATTACTCGTCTGGCGGTGGAGAAGTCGCTGATCACCACGCACCGCAATGTGTTCGGTGTGTTCTTCTGGTTCCTGATGCCGGCCGGCCCGGCCTGCGCCGTGATGTACCGCGTGTCCGAGCATCTGGCGCGCGCCTGGAACGAGCCTGAGCACATGCGCAACGAGGCCTTTGGCCAGTTCGCCGCGCGCGCCTACTACTGGATCGACTGGATCCCGGTGCGCCTGACCGCCGTGGCGTTTGCCGTGGTTGGCAACTTCGAGGACGCGATCTACGCCTGGCGCAACTTCGCCCACCGCTGGTCGAACGAAGCGGTCGGCATCATTCTGTCGGCCGGCGGCGGCGCGATGGGGGTGCGCCTCGGTTCGCCGGTGGAAAACGCCGTCAAGGCGCAGTTTGTCGATGCCACCACGGTGGACGTGGAAATCGAGCCCGATGTGATGCCGGGCGACGAGCCGAGCATCCGTGCCCTGCAAAGCACGGTGGGCCTGGTGTGGCGCGCGCTGTTGTTGTGGATGATGCTGTTGTTGCTGCTGTCGAGCGCCGTTTGGTTCGGCGGATAGGCAGAAGCGGTTACAATAGCGGTATTGCCGTGGTGCAGGGCAATGAACTCCTGCACCAAAGTGGGATCTTCCTTGAAAAAGACGTTGCCAATCAAGGGCTTACTTATTTAGGTCTTCTATAAGATATAATACGTAAGATTTTTCCTCATCCACGCAGAAGCAGCCGCGCCTATGTCCGTTCAAAAACCGGCAGAACAGCAAGATTCGTTCTTCATCCTTGGCCAAACCAGCAATGGCCGGCAGTTCCGTCCCAGCGACTGGGCTGAGCGCCTGTGCGGCGTGATGGCCTGCTTCAAGCCGGAAGGTGTCGGCGGCGGCCGCGATTCCCACCTGCAGTTCTCGCCCTACGTGACGCCGACCGTGGTCAACGGCGTGAAGTCGGTGGTGGTCAACGGCAAGCTGCGCGGTCTCGAGCCGATGGCCTATCACTTCGTGCTGTCCTTCGCCAAGGACAACGACCTGCAAGTGGTCGACGCCTGCCTCGTTCCCGAAAAGAATTAATTTTTACTTAAGACTCTACCCACCTGCGCTGGGTGGGCGTATGCTGCGTGTTCTGATCTTTTTTCGAGAGAGAATATGAACAACAGCCGTCTGAAACACGCCGCCGCCGCCAGCCTTCTGCTGTGCGGAATGTCATTCCTTGCCACTGGTCCAGCCTGGGCCGCCGCCGCGCTGCCGGCCGGCGTGGTCAAGGGACCATCGGTCGAAGGCATCACCGAATACCGGTTGCCGAACGGCCTGAAAGTGCTGCTGTTCCCGGACGCCTCCAAGCCTACCGTCACCGTCAACGTCACCTACCTGGTCGGCTCGCGCCACGAGAACTACGGCGAGACCGGCATGGCGCACTTGCTGGAGCACATGGTGTTCAAGGGCTCGCCGAAAAACAAAGCCATTCCGAAGGAATTCGCCGATCGCGGCATGGAATTCAACGGCACCACCTCCAACGACCGCACCAACTACTACGAGGTGTTCCAGGCCAGCCCGGAAAACCTGAAATGGGCGCTGGAGATGGAAGCCGACCGCATGGTCAATTCCTTCATCGCGCGCAAGGACCTGGACTCGGAAATGACCGTGGTCCGTAATGAGTACGAAGCCGGCGAGAACAATCCGTTCGGCGTGCTGCTGAAGCGCATGCAGAGCATCGCCTACGATGCGCATGCGTATGGCCGCTCCACCATCGGCAACCGCAGCGACATCGAGAACGTCAAGATCGAGAACCTGCAGGCGTTCTACAAGGCCTACTACCAGCCGGACAACGCGGTGCTGCTGGTGGCCGGTAAGTTCGACGTGGCGCAGACGCTGTCGTGGATCAGCAATTCGTTCGGCAAGATCCCGAAACCGAAGCGCGTGCTGCCGCCTTTCTGGACCGTCGAGCCGACCCAGGACGGCGAACGCAGCTTCACCGTGCGCCGCAAGGGCGATGTGCAGATCGTCGCGCTGGGCTACAAGATTCCAAGCTCGCTGCAGGGCGACAGCGACGCGATCAGCTTCATGTCGCAAATCCTCGGCGACGAGCCGACCGGCCGCCTGCACAAACAGCTGGTGGAAAGCGGCAAGGCCGCGCAGGTGTTCAGCTTCGGCATGACCGGCTACGCGCCGGGCCTGCAAATCATCGGCGCGGTGGTCAAGTCGGGCGAGCCGCTGGAACCGGTGCGCGCGGCGCTGACCGAGGCGGTGGAGAGCTTCGCCAAGACGCCGCCGACCGAAGAAGAGATGGAGCGTACGCGCCGCAACTTTGCCAACTACATCGAGAAGTCGCTCAACGATCCGCAGCGCGTGGGCGTGACCTTGTCGGAAGAGGTATCGCTGGGCGACTGGCGTTTGCTGTTCGCCGGCCGCGACAAGCTGTCGAGCATCACCTCGCAGCAAGTGGCCGAGGTGGCGGCGCGCTACCTGAAGCGCGACAACCGCGTGGTCGGTGAGTTCATCCCCGAAGACAATCCGCAGCGCGCCGACATCCCGGCCGCGCCGAGCGTGGCCGAGGTGATGAAGGACTTCAAGGGCAAGGACAGCGTGCTGACCTCCGAGGTGTTCGATCCGAGCCAGGACAACATCAACGCCCGTACCGAGATCAAGACCATCGGCGGCCTGAAAGTGGCGCTGCTGCCGAAGAAGAACCGTGGCGAGACGGTCGCCGTGCATCTGAAGCTGCAATGGGGCGACGAGAAGAATCTGGCCAATACCAGCGTGGTGTCGGAAGTCGCCAACGAGATGCTGATGCGCGGCACCAGCAAGTACACGCGCGAACAGCTGGCCGACGCCTTCTCCAAGCTGAAGATCACCGGTTCGCCGTACAGCTTTGAGACCACCGGTCCTAACCTCGACGCGTCGCTGCGGCTGGTGGCACATGTGCTGAAGGACGCCAGCTTCCCGCAGGCCGAATTCGAGCAGTTGCGCCAGCAGTGGATCGTCGGCCTCGAATACTCGCGCGGCGAGCCGCAGGTGCTGGCCAACGAGGCCATCGAGCAGCACTACAACCACTACCCGAAAGGCGACGTGCGCAACGCCCTGACCGTGGCCGAACGTCTCGAAGCCGTCAAGGCGCTGAAGCTGGAGGACGTGGTCGCCTTCCATAAGAACTTCTACGGCGCCAGCCGCGGCGAGCTGGCGATCGTGGGCGACTTCGACAAGGCTGCCATCAGCAAGACCATCGACGAAAGCTTCACCGGCTGGAACAGCAAGGCTTCCTACGCCAAGATCCTGAACACCAATGTGGACAAGGCGCCGTTGCACGCTACGCTGAATGCGCCGGACAAGGAGAACGGCTCCTACGCGGCGCGCCTGCCGATCGATCTGAATACCGAGGATGCCGATTACGCGCCGCTGGAGCTGGCCAACTACATCTTCGGCGGCGGCGCGCTGAAATCGCGCCTGATGGACCGCATCCGCCAGAAGGATGGCTTGTCGTATGGCGGCGGCAGCGGCATCTATGCGGGCGAGGAAGACCGGGCCGGCAACTTCGGCATGGGCGCCATCGCCGCGCCGCAGAACCTGAAGAAGCTGGAGGCCGCGATCCGCGAAGAGCTGGACCGTGCGCTGAAAGACGGCTTCACGCAAGCGGAGCTGGATGGCGCCAAATCGGGTCTGCTGCAACAGCGCCTGCAGAACCGTGCCAAGGATAGCGTGGTGGCCTCGGGCTGGACCCGCAACCTGCATATGGGCCGCACCTACGCCTGGAGCAAGGAGTACGAAGCCAAGCTGAAAGCGGCCACGCTGGCGCAGGTCAATGCCGCCTTCCGCAAGCATATCGACCCGGCCAAGATGTCGGTAGTGGTGGCAGGTGATGAGGCCAAGGCCGCCAAGAAGCCTTAAAACTTCGGCAGGCGGTCCAGCGTGATGATGTTTGGATCGCCGTAGATCTTGCGCTTGTGGGCGTTGCTGTTGTGGTGTTCACCGGTCCAGAAATTATCCGGGCTGGTGACGCCGGCTTCGCCCCGGCCGTCGTTCCAGACCATGAACCACAGCCAGCGCTGGCCGTCCTGCAGGTCGGGGATGTGGCCGGTCTCGGTCAGCGCGATCGGCTTGCCATGCTGCGCCGTCTTGCGCCATGCTTCGGCGTAGTTGTTTTCGTAGACGTCGTAGCCGGTGATATCCACCACATCATCGCCCGGATACCAGGCCGGGTCTTGTCCATTCCATACCCAAATCAGATTGTGCAGGCCGTGCTTTTGCGTCAGACGCTCATGCATGTGCCGCCACAGCGCGATATAGCCTTCGCGCGAGGTGCCCCACCAGAACCAGCCGCCGGCGGCTTCGTGCAGCGGACGCCATAGCACCGGCACGTTGGCGTCCTGCAAGCGCTTGAGTTCCAGCGCGACGCGGTCGATATCGGCGTCGATCTGGCGGTAGTCGGCTGCCGGCAGGCGGTAGGGCGTCTCCTTGGTGTAGAACTTGCCGTTGGCGATGCGCCAGTGCCAGTGGAAGGACACCAGGCCGCCGCGCGCGTCCCAGGCGATGGCTTCTTCGGTCTGGTGGCGGCCGTCGCCCTCGGTGGCGTCGACGTAGTTCATGAAGTCATAGCCCATCAGCGCCGGATATTTGCCGGTGTCGTCGTGCACGCGCTGCGCCATGTCGACGCTATCGCGCCAGGTCAGGTCGGACTGGCCGGCGAGGGTGGACTTGCCCCATACGCCGAGCAGGTAGTCGTAGACCGCCTGTGTTTTCACATCACGCGGCGCCGCGCTGGCCAGCGGCAGGATGAGGGCAAGGAGCGGAGCCAGAAGCAGGGGAAGGTATCTCATGTGGCGAATGTAGCGCCGACGCTGGCGATGCACAATCAATTTGCCGCATTCGTCGCGTGTTTAGCTTGTGCATGCATCTTTTTAGTCGAAGGCGATGTCTTCAAGGCGAATGCGCCACTTGCGGCGCTCCGGCAAGCACCAGTTGTCGCGTTGCGAGGTATCGCGCTTTTCAACCGGCGGTGGTGGGGGGAGCGGCTGCAGGCAGTATTTCGGTTTGCGATGGCGTTGCGGTTGCTGCGGAGACGTCTTTAGAACCGGAGCTGCGTTCCAGCCGCTGAATTAGTTCGAGCAGGACATGGCTGGGTAACTGCACGCTCACTGTGGTAAACATTCTTTTTTTTCCCTCTTTTCTTCTTTTTAGACAGGCCAGAAAAATAAAAGTTCAAAAGAGAGGGAAAGAGAAGAAAAAAGAACGCAAAAAAGAAGGTTTACCACAGGGCCTTGGTAAATACTCCGCCGCGTGTATTCTGCTGGCAAAAAAAAGCCCGCCAGGGCCGGGGACGCCGTGGCGGGCAGAGACTACACAATGAAGCGGTTACATGCCGGCTTGCTGGGCCAGCTCGTTGAGCACGGTGCGGTGGTCGCGGAAGTTGAGTGCGCAGCGGCGCATGAAGTCGTCCAGCGGCGCCAGCGCTTCGGTGTTCGGCGCCTGCCCGATCTCCGGGAAGGTGCCCATGCCGGCCAGCAGCGCATACCACGAGCCGACCGGGTAGTAGCGCTCGATGTTCTGACGGCGGATCTCGGCCGCCAGGTCCTTGCCCTCGATCCAGGTCTGGAAGATGTGCTTGAGCGAATCCGACACGCTGCCAAGGTTCTCGGCGTTGGCGCGCCAGTATGGCGTGTCGCTGCGGCTGTTGGTCTTGTAGTGGGCCACGATGTAGTCGCGGTGGCCGTCGAAGTAGTCGTGGATTTCCTGGTTGTAGAGATCTTGCGCCTTGTCGCTCAGATCGCCTTTTTCCAGGAACAGCAGGAAGATCGCGGCCGTCATCTGGGTCAGGTACAGCGCGGTCGCTTCCAGCGGTTCGAGGAAGCCCTGCGACAGGCCGACCGCCAGCACATTGCGGTTCCAGTGCTTGGTCACACGGCCCAGTTTCATTTTCAGATGGCGCGCCTGCACGTCCGATTCCAGCAAGCCCAGCTTGCTGCGCAGTTCGTGCTCGGCTTCGTCGGCCGACACGAACGACGAGCTGTATACATAGCCGTTGCCATAGCGGTTGGTGAGTGGGATCTTCCACGCCCAGCCATGCTTCATGGCGGTCGATACGGTCTGGGTCGGAATCTTGTCGCCGATCTCGCTCGGCATGGCGATGGCGGAATCGTTGAACAGGTTGTCGGCATAGCTGACAAACGGCGTCTCCAGCGTTTTGCCGATCAGCAGGGCGGAGAAGCCGGAGCAGTCGATGAAGAAATCGGCCGCCAGCTGTTCGCCTTCCTGGGTGGCGACGGCCGCGATGTCGCCGCGTTCATTCATCACCGCGTGCGTCACGTGGCAGACCTTGTGCTGCACGCCCAAGGCGGCCGCGCGCTGGTGCAGGAATTGGCCGAGCAGGGTGGCGTCGAAGTGGTAGCCGTAGGTGGTGAAGAACGGGAAGTTCTCCGCCGCGTGCGGCGCCAGGCAATCGTCGCTCAGGCGCGACGACAGGAAATAACGGTTGGGACGGGCGTCGATGGCGGCGCCGCGTTGGCGTGCATGGACGTTTTCCATAAAGTTCGGCAGGGTCAGGTTGTCGACCATCGTGGCGAACTGGTGGAAGTAGCTTTCGTAGCCGGGTTTGGTGGACCAGCCGTCAAACGTGATGCCGCTTTTGTAGGTGGCGTGACAGGCCGGCATCCATTCGGCTTCGCTGATGCCGAGGCTGTCGAAGTAGCGCTTGAGCGCCGGCGTCGAGCCTTCGCCCACGCCGATCACGCCCACGGTGGGCGATTCCAGCACCGTGATCTCGACGCCTTGTTTGATCAGGGCGTCGCCGTACATCAGGGCCGTCATCCAGCCGGCGCTGCCGCCGCCGACGATGATGATTTTCTTGGGAGGCGTGGTCACGTTCATGTCAGGTATTCCGGGTTAAAAAAAACGGGGCGCGAACGCCCCGTTTTGACTGCTGCTTAGTACTTGGCGTGCAAGGTCAGGTAGACCTGGCGGCCATTCTTGTACAGCGAACCTGGCAGGTCCATCGCGCCGGCGGTGTGGATGACCGAACGCACCAGCGGGTTGTTCAGGTCCTTGCCGTCCAACGTGATGCTGTAGCTGTCGTTGATCTGGTAGGCCAACGATGCCGACAGGGTGCCGATCGGCGCCTGGAAGGCGGCGCTGTTACGGCTGGTGCCGTTCAGGAAGCCCGAACGCCAGCTGTAGGTCACGCGGGCGCTCAGCTTGTCCTGCTCATAGAACAGGCCGACGTTGTAGGCGTTCTTCGAGGTGCCGATCAGGGTGCAATCCGGCGAAGTCAGGTTGCCGCATGGCGAACCTGGCGCTTTGCCGGTTTCCTTGCCCAGGGTGTAGGTGTAGTTGGCGTTGATGCCGAAGCCCTTAGGCAGTTCCTGCACGTACGAGAACTCCAGGCCCTTCACTTCCGCCGTGGTGTTGACCGGGGTCGACACCTGGTACACGGTGTTTTGCTTTTGCAGCTGGTTGTAGAAGGTGGCGGTGCTCGAACCGTAGGTCACGTAGCCGTCCAGCGCCGAGTAGAAGGCGCCGGCCGACACCAGCGATTTCGGCGCGAAGTACCACTCCAGGCCCAGATCGTAGTTGTTGGCGCGGATCGGACGCAGGTTCGGGTTGCCGACGTTGCCGGTACCCTGGACGTCGCGCAGGTCGACGCCGGCCATCATGCCCAGCTCAGGACGCGCCATCGTGCGGCTGGTGCCGAAGCGGGCCACCAGGTCCTTGGTCACGTCGAGGCGGAAGTTGGCGCTCGGCAGGAAGTCGATGTAGCCGTTGGAGTACTGCTTAGGCTCGAAGCCGCCCGATGGGCCGATCTCGTAGCGGTTCACTTCTTCGGTGGTGTGCACCACGCGCAGACCGAAGTTACCCGACAGGCTTTCGGCGCCGAAGTTGGCCATCACGAAGGCCGACTGGGTCGGTTCCTTGATGGTGAATTCGTTCTGGCGCAGGTTGCCCGAGTAGCTGCCGTATTTGGACAGCCAGCCGTTGACGGCGTCACGCGAGAAGGTCCAGTAGCCGGCGCCGTTGGCGCCCAGTTCGTTGAAGTCGCTCGGGAACGAGGTCAGGCCCGACATCGGCAGGTTGGCCACGGAATCGAGGCCCGGCAGGGCGTTGATGCCGATCGCGGTCAGGTCGCGCTTGTGTTCCGCCACACGGCCGCCGAACTGCACGCTGCTCACGGCGCCCCAGTCGGTACGCAGGGTGCCGCTCAGTTCACCGTAGGTTTCCTTGTCGTTCGCGGTCACATGCGAGCCGTAGGTGTACGGGGTGGCCTGCATGCCGCCGATCGAGAACTTGTCGGCGCCCGGGATGTTGTAGATCACGGCCGAGCCGGCGTCCTTGATGGTGTAGCTGCCGCCGGTCCACGGCATCCAGACACCGAGCGCGCCGCTGACGGTGTTGCCGATGCCCTTGGTGGTGCCGATGCGGCCTTTCAGGGTCAGCTGGTCGTTGACGCGCCATTTGGCGTCGATGTCGAAGAACTGCGATTGCGATTCCGCCACCGGACGGCTGAACTCTTCCTGTACCGCGCTCGACATGGTGGCGCAGGCGGTGCAGTTGGCCGGCACGGTGCCGGTCAGCTGGGTGATGACGCCGTTGCTCAGGGTGCCGCTGGTGGCGCCGGCCGGGAAGTTGGTGGTGGCCCACGACGGCGCCAGGAAGCGGCCCAGCGACTGCATGAAGTTGTGGTTGATGTTCGGCGCGTCGAGGTGCGAGCGGAACGCGGTCAGGTCCAGGGTCAGGTCGTTGGTCGGCTTGATCTGTACGTCGATCAGGCCGCCCTTGCGGGTACGCTCCTGCTCGAACCAGGCGGTGCCGCCCAGGTAGTTGGCCATCGCGCCGGCCGAACCTGGCACGGCGTTGGCGACCGGGCTGCCGGCTTCCACGCGGTCATACCAGATCTGGTTTTCCTGGCCGACGCGGCTCAGGGTGCGCTTCTGGTGGAAGCCTTGCACCAGCACGCCCAGGGTGTTCTGGTCATTCTTCCAGGCCACCATTGCGCTCAGTTGCGGGTCGGTCTTGCCGGAGTTCGACGAGTTGACGCCGCCCAGGCTCACCTGCGCGTTCAGGGTTTTCTTGAAGTCCAGCGGCTTGCGGGTCTCGATATCGACCACGCCTTCGGCGCCGCCTTCGAGCAGGTTGGCTTGCGAACCTTTATGGACCGTGACACGGCCGATCAGTTCGGACGGGAACAGCGAGAAGCTCACGCTGCGGCCGCCGCCGATGATGTTGTCGGCGAACCAGTCGCCGCTTGAGACGGTATGGCCGTTGAGGGTGGTCAGGGTCAGGCCGAACGGGGTGCCGCGCAGGGCCACGCGGTCGTTCTCGCCGAACGAGCCTTCGCCGCCGCCGGCCGCCGCCACGCTCACGCCTGGCAGGCGCTGCAGCGAGTCCGCCACGTTTTTGTCCGGCATCTTGCCGACGTCTTCGGCGGTGATGACCTCAACCAGCGAATCGGAGTTGCGCTTCTGGTTCAAGGATTGTTGCAGCGAGGCGCGGATACCGGTCACGACGACCGATGCCGGTTCGTCCGCTGCCTGTTGTGCTTGTGCTTGTGCTGAAATGGTGGCGCCCAGAATCATCAGGCCGACCGCAGTGGCGATCGGCGTCAGTTTGGACTGTTTGCTGTTCTTCGTATGGTGATGCATTGTTCCCTCCCGTTGAAGAGGGCTCCGCCGAGCCCCCTGATTGTTGATGTGCTTCTTTTTAGATCACGTTCAAAACCAATCCAACGCCAATATACTCGCGTTTCAATACCAGATCACTACCACTTTAAAATTCTTTTTTGTTATGTTGTATGTAGCCGACAAAGTATCTTTTCGGCAACCTGATAAGACCGGATTGATGGTGGTATGGAAAGCCGCTGTGCGCGTATGCAACACAGAAAAAGCCTTTACCTAAAGGCTCTGTGCGATGCGATAGATTTTTTTTGCGGCGCTGGCTGGCGCGCTGGAATTACGGTGGTCTTTTTTTGGTATTATCGTCTGACAACTACGGAGAGGACGTCACCATCGTTATGAAAAGCGATCCAACGACACCACTGGTACACATCCGACAGCACCTCAATGAGACCAGTAACCTGCCCCTGTACCAGCGCCTGCAGCGTGCCTTGCGTTCCGCCATCGAGCACCACTTGCTCAAGCAGGAGGACGCCTTGCCGGCCGAGCGCCAGCTGGCGGCCGACCTCGAGATCTCGCGCATCACGGTGCGCAAGGCGATCGACGGGCTGGTCAGCGAGGGCGTGCTGGTGCGGCGTCCCGGCTCCGGCAACTTCATCAACACCCGCATCGAAAAGAACTTCTCCAAGCTGACCTCGTTTTCCGAGGACATGCGGGCCCGCGGGCGCACGCCGCGCAGCGTGTGGCTCAAGCGCTCGGAAGGCACGGTGACGCCGGACGAGGCGATGCGCCTGCGCCTGAGCCCCGGCTCGAAGGTGTACCGCTTCAACCGCATGCGCTACGCCGACGATGTGCCGATGTGCCTGGAATACGCGACCATCGTCGCCGCCTGCCTGCCGTCGCTGGAGGCGGTGGACCTGTCCATGTACGACGCGCTGGAACAAGCCGGCAACCGCCCGGTGCGCGCCTTGCAGCGCTTGTCGGCGCTGCTGCTGAACGCGGAGCAGGCCGCGCTGTTGCAGGCGAAGGAAGGGGATGCCGGGCTGGCCGTTGAGCGGCTCGGTTTTTTGCGCGACGGACGCGCGGTGGAATTCTGCCGCTCCTACTTCCGTGGCGATATGTACGACTTTGTGGCAGAACTGAATGCAAACTAAATTTATCCCGCTGGCCCTGGCGCTGGCTGTATCGTCGACTGTCGCTCCGGCGATGGCTTCGGAAGTGATCGGCTACTACCCCGGCTGGAAGCACGCCGCCTTTCCCGTCGCCTCGGTCGACGCCAGCCGCCTGACGATGGCGCTGTACGCCTTCGTCGACCTGTGCTGGGACGGCAAGCATGGCAATCCCGAGCCGTCGGTAAACTATGTCGCGGCCTGCCAGGAACCGCTCAACGGCGCGCTGGCCTGGCGCGACGAAACCGAGGATGGCGCCAACCTGCGCGCGCTGGTGGCGCTGAAGCGGCAGCATCCGCACTTCAAGGTGGTGATCTCGGTGGGCGGGTGGGACTGGTCGAACCGCTTCTCCAACGTGGCGGCGTCGGCGCCGGCGCGCGCCAACTTCATCGCCTCGAGCTTGAAGGCGATGCGCAAGTACGGGCTGGATGGCGTCGACCTCGATTGGGAGTATCCGGGCGAGGCCGGCGTGCCTTGCGTGGCGGGCGAAGTGTGCGCGCGTCCCGAGGACCGCCAGAACTTCATCACCTGGGTGCGCGAGCTGCGCGCGGCCTTCGATGCGGCGGGCAAGCAGGATGGCAAGCATTACAGCATCACCATCGCGGCCGGCGCCAACGGCAATTACGTCGGCGATGGCAAGTGGCTCAAGGAGCTGGCGGCAGGCCTGGACTGGATCAACATCATGGCCTACGACTACCACATGCCGTGGGAGAAAAGCACGGGCCACCACGCGGCGCTGTACGCCGACCCGAAAGATCCGGTGGCGGCCGACGGTTTCTACGCATCGCGTTCGGTACAGCGCTATCTGGGCGCCGGCGTGGCGGCGGACAAGCTGGTGCTGGGCGTGCCGTTCTACGGCTACGGCTGGAAGGGCTGCGCGGCGGGACCGGCTGGCGATGGGCTGTACCAGCTGTGCACGGGCGGCGTCACCGATGGCATCAACGGCGGCAATTCATACGGCTACGGCACGATCTTGAAGAAGCCGGGCCAGCGCCTGCGCAACGCTGCCGCCAGGGTGCCTTATCTGTACGATCCGGCCGGGCAGGTGTGGATCACGTATGAAGATCCCGCGTCGCTCAAGGAAAAGGCGCGCTACATCAAGCAGCAGAAGCTGCGCGGCGCGATGTTCTGGGAACTGAGCGCCGACGACAGCGAGCACCAGTTGCTGCGCACTTTGTGGAGTTCAATGAGGTAAAAAAAAAGCCAGCTCGAACGCTGGCTTTTGATTTTCTTACTTGGCTTCAGCCGCGCCGATCTTCGGGCCGGTCTGGTACATGATCCAGTAGCGGGCCAGGTCGGCGCGCGGGTCGGTGCCGACGGCCAGAGGCTTCAGCACTGCCAGCGACTCGTCCTTCTTGCCGGCCATTGCCAGGGCGTAGCCCAGGCGCAGCTTGGCGTCTTCAGGATTCTTCGATACGCCCTTGGCGATACCTTGCTTCATCAGGTCGACGCCCTTGTCGAACTGGCCCAGGGTCACGTAGTTGTAGCCCAGGTTGACCAGGCCCACGCCGTCTTTCGACTTCTGCGCAGGAGCGATGCCGCTGTCGATGTTTTTCGCATCGTCAGCCGCGCCCTTGTTGGCGCTGTCGCGGATTTTTTGCAGCGCGGCCTTGTCCTTGCCGGCCGGGATGCCGTTCGGGTAGCCCTTGTCCATCGCGATCTTCGCTTCGGTGAAGAAGCCGCCCAGCACCGACAACTCGGCTTGTTCGGCGTAGTCCTCAGGCTCCATCTTCGACGGCACGGTGACGGCCTTCAGGCGCACCAGGTCCAGGTCCAGACGGTTGTTGTAGGTCTTCTTGCCACGGGTGCGGTTCAGCAGGTCGTTCCAGTAGTCTTCGGTCGGGTAGTAGCGGGTCAGCTCTTCCACCGCTTGCAGATACAGTTCGGTGTCCTTGGTCTTGATGCCGACGTTGCCCAGCAGGTTCAGGGTGTCCTTGCTTGGCGTGGCGCCGGACGCCTTGGCCGCTTCGATGTCCTTCAGCGCTTCGACCTTGGCGGTGGCGAAATCGTTCTTCAGGAAGTACGAGCGCACGATGAAGGGACGCTGCTTGACCTTGTCGCCCGACTCGACGCCGTAGCGCTCGAACCATTTGATGGCGTTGTCGAAGTCTTTCAGGTTGCTGTAGTAGATGCCGGCAATCGCGTCGATGAAGCGCAGCTTGTTATCCTGCGGCAGGCGGCCGGAATCGATCATCGCGATCAGGCCGTCGATGGTCATTTGCTGGTTGCCCGAAGCCTGGCCCAGTTGCACGCGCAACTGGTTCAGCACGAAGGTTTCGTACGGGGTCAGGTTAGGCATGGCCGCGACCTGGTCGATGCGGCTCTGGAATTCGGTGTAGTTCTTCGCGTCCAGCAGCGGCTTGGTCTGCGCCGGGTCGATCAGTTTGTAGATTTCCGGACGCACGGCGTCTTTCGGTGCTTCCGCTTTCTTTTCTTCCGCAGCGTGGACCGGGGCCAGGCCCAGCATGGCCGGAGCGGCGTTCAGGCCAATGGCGGCCAGGAGCAGGCTGATACGAGCAAAACGAGTGTGGGACATGGTTATCCTTTAAATCATACTGGAGATGTAAACCCGCGTATTGTTACATAAAACCGGTTCGAAATCCCAATTCAAGCGTGCTGCACGGCGGCGGCCTGCGCCTCTTCCTTCTGCTGCGGGCGCGCGACCATCGGAATGACTTGCGACAGGATGGCAACCGGAATCGCCGACAGCATCACCCAGATGAAGAAATGCTGGTAGCCGAGCGCGATCTGGATGTCGCCGCTGAATAGCTTGAACAGCACAGAGCCCAGCTGCATGATGCCGGTGGCGAAGGCGTAGTGCGCGGTCTGGAACTTGCCCGGCGCGACCACCTGCATCATGTACAGGATCAGGCCGACGAAGCCAAAGCCATAGCCGAACATCTCCACGCTGAGCGCCGCGCTGATGATGGACAGGTCGGTCGGCTGGAAGGTGGAGAGCAGGTAGAAGGCGACGTTCGGCAGGTTGACCGCGAGGATCAGCCACAGGATGGCGCGCTTGAGGCTCAGCCACGAAGTGAAGTAGCCGCCGGCGATGGAGCCGACCAGGAACGCCACGGTGCCGACGGTGCCGTACACCGCGCCCACTTCGGCGGTGCTCAGGCCCAGGCCGCCGAGTGCGCGCGCCTCGCGCAGGAACAGCGGCCCGATGGACTGCACTTGCGCCTCGCCGGCGCGGAACAGGATGATGAAGATGATCGAGACCCAGATGCCTGGCTTCTGGAAGAATGCCACGATCACTTCCCACAGCGTGCGGGCGATGGCGGTGGCGTTGGTGTCTTTGCTCGCTTGGTTTTGCGCCAGCGGCAGCGCCCAGCGGTTGTACAGGCCGAGCGCGATCATCATGGCGCCGAGGATACAGAAGCAGATGGTCCATGCCGGCACCACGCCCAAGGTTTTCTCGAAGTGGCCGGCCAGCAGCAGCAGGCCGCCGGTGGTGAAGAATTTGGCGGCGTTGAAGAAGGTGCCGGTCCAGCCGGCGTACTGCGCCTGGCCTTTTTCATCGAGGCTGGTAATGTACAAGCCGTCGCACGAGATGTCGTGGGTGGCGGAGGCGATGCCGACCAGTGCCAGCATCGCCAGGCTGGCGGCGAACCAGAACGGCGCCTGCAGCGCCAGCGCGACGCCGCCGAGGCACAAGCCACCGAACACCTGCAAGAAGGTGACCACCAGCTTTTTGCTTGGCGCCAGTTCGAGGAAGGGACTCCACAACGGCTTGAGCGCCCACGGCAAGCCAACCAGGGCGATCCAGTGATTCAGCTCGTCGTTGGGCACGCCCATGCTCTTCAACATCTGGCTGGCGACGATGGCGACGGCGAAGTAGGGCAGGCCCTGCGCGAGGTACAGGGTCGGCACCCAGAGCTTGGGATTGCGGATGGTGTCTTGCATGTGGAGTGTCTCCGGTGTGTTCTTTATTCGAAGCCAGGTACCGGTGCGTTGCCGGTGGCTTGCAGGGCGCCGGACAGCCAGCCGTTGATGGCCTCCAGCGCCGGCTTGGCGAAACCGTAGGTCATCAATGCGGGCGCGTTGATGTCCAGCGCCTGATACGGGTTCCACAGCGCCAGATGCAGGTCCGGACGCCAGGTGTCGCGCGCATGCTGGCCGTAGCGCAGGCGCGAGGTGGAGGCCAGCATGGTGAAGCGGCCGTCTTGCGGCAGCGCGCTCCAGTCGAAGCTGTCGGCATCGGCAAAGGTGACCAGTTCGACGTCGTACAGCGCGCGCAGCGAATCGGCCACCACACCGGCCGGCACGCCCGCTTCGGAGACGCCGTCGCTCACCACGTCGGCGCGCGCGATCAGACGTACCTTGGCGCCGGCGGCGGGACGTTGCGGCTGGCTTGATGCGGTGCTGTACGCGGTCAGGCTGCGGCGCCAGCCTTCGGCCATGATGTCGCGGTCGGCCGCGTCTTCCTTGTACGAGCGCGGTTTGCATGGGTAGGCCTTGGCCAGCGACGACAGGCGCGCCAGGCGGGTGTCGATGTCGGCCTGCGACAGCGCGCCCGAGGCGATGGCGGCGGCGATGGCGTCCAGCGTTTCGTTCTGCGTTTCAGTGGTGCCCAGCGCCATCACCATGTCGGCGCCGGCGGTCAGCGCGCGCACGGCGGCGTTGCCGACGCCATAGCGGCCGGCGATGGCGTGCATGTCCATGCCGTCGGTGATGATGATGCCCTTGTACTCCCATTCCTCGCGCAGCAGGTCGTTGAGGATGCGGCGCGACATGGTGGCCGGGTTTTCCGGATCGAGCGTCGGGTAGACGATGTGCGCGGTCATCATGGCCGGCGCCGCGCCGGAGGCGATGCGGAACGGCGCCAGTTCCAGGCGGTTCAGTTCTTCCACCGGCTTGTCCACGGTCGGCAGGTCGCGATGCGAGTCGACGTTGGTGTCGCCGTGGCCGGGGAAGTGCTTGACGCAGCAGGCCACGCCTTCGGCATGGCTGCCGGCCATCCACGCCATCGCCAGTTCGGCGGCGCGTTTCGGCTCGGCGCCGAACGAGCGTTCCGCGATCACCGGGTTGTGCGGATTGTTGTTCAGGTCCAGCACCGGCGCGAAGTTCCAGTTGAAGCCCAGCGCTTTCACCGCGCGCGCGACGGCGGCGCCGGTGCGGTAGGCGAGGTCGGTGTCGTCGGCCGCGCCCAGGCCCATTGCGGCCGGCGGTGCGGGCACCCAGGTCGAACGCACCACGGCGCCGCCTTCCTGATCGATGGCGATCAGCGCTTCAGGGCCCATCACGGCGCGCAGATCGGCGGTCAGCTTGGCCAGCTGTCCGGAGTCGGTCATGTTCCCCCGGAACAGGCAGACAGCGCGGATGCTGTTCGCTTTCAGGAAGTCGGCGGTGGCCGCATCCAGCACGGTGCCGGGAAAGCGGATCATGATCAGTTGACCGGCGATGTTGCGTAGTTCGTTTTGTGTTGTCATTTCACTGCTCCGTCCATGCCGCGCCGTTGCCGTCATTCCGGCGCAGGCCGGAATCCAAGGAGTGCGTGCCTGCACGCTAAGCTTGGGTCCCGGCCTGCGCCGGGACGACCGCGTGAGCGGGCATGCTTTAGTTGGTCTTGGTGACTTTGCTCAGGTGGCGCGGCTGGTCCGGGTCCATGCCGCGCGCGGCCGACAGTTCCGCCGCCATTTTGTAGAACGCCTGGATCGCCACGATAGGATCCAGATCCGGCGTCGCCGCCACCGGCAAGGTCAAATCGCGTTCCGCCACATCGGCCGGCGCCGCCAGCAGCACGTGCGCACCACGGCCGCGCATTTCGCTCGCCAGTTGCAGCAGGCTCGCTTGCGTCGGGCCACGGGTGGCGAAGATCACCAGCGGGTAGCCGTCTTCGATCAGCGCCATCGGGCCGTGCTTGATTTCCGCACCGCTGAAGGCTTCCGCTTGCAGCGCCGACGTCTCCTTGAATTTCAGCGACGCTTCCAGCGCCACCGGGAAGCTGATGCCACGGCCAACCACCATGATGTTACGCGCAGGCGTCAGCACTTCCACCGCCTTCGACCAGTCTTCGGTGGTCGCGGCGCGCAGCGATTCCGGCAGCGCTTCGAGGCCGGCCAGCAGTTCAGGATCGTTCTGCCATGCGGCCACCAGGCGCGCACCTGCCACCAGGCTGGTGATGAAGCTCTTGGTGGCGGCCACGCTTTGCTCTTTGCCAGCGCGCAGCGGCATGGCGAATTCGGCGGCGTGCGCCAGCGGCGAATCGATATCGTTGACCAGCGCAATGGTGGTGGCGCCGCCATCGCGGAAGTAGCGGATCGGTTCCACCACGTCCGGGCTCTGGCCCGACTGCGAAATCGAGATGGCCAGCGTGTCGCGCGTCAGCAGCGGCGATTTATTCAGCGTCACCAGCGACATCGGCAGCGACGCCACCACGCGGCCCAGGCGGGCCATGATCAGGTAAGCCACGTAGGCGCAGGCGTGGTCCGAGCTGCCGCGCGCGATGGTCAGGGCGGTCGAGAAGGAAGTGCTCCTCAATTTGCGGCCCAGTTCCGCGTAACGGTCGCCGTCGTTTGCCAGTTGCTGGGCTACGCAATCAGCTGCGGACAGGGCTTCTTTCAACATCATTGAGGTCACAACAATTCTCCTTCGATATAGACGGCTTTGAGTTTCAGGTCACGGTCGAGCACCACGAAGTCGGCATACGCGCCGGGAGCCAGGCGGCCCCGCTCTTGCAGGCCGAGATAATCGGCCGCATACGTTGAGACCCGTGCCGAGGCATCCGCCAGATCGAGGCCGAGTCCGACCAGGTTGCGCAGCGCCTGGTCCATAGTGAGGGTGCTGCCGGCCAGCGTGCCATCAGGCAGCCGCACGCCGCCCATGCATTTCATGACTTTATGGCGGCCCAGCATATACTCGCCGTCCGGCATGCCGGTGGCGGAAGTTGAATCGGTGACGCAGTACAGGTTCGGGATGCAGCGCAGCGCGGTGCGGATCGCCCCCGGATGCACGTGCAGCAGGTCGGGAATCAGTTCGGCGTAGGTGCCGTGCGCCAGCGCCGCGCCGACCATGCCGGGTTCACGATGATGCAGGCCGGGCATGGCGTTGAACAGGTGGGTGAAGCTGCGCGCGCCTTGCGCCAGCGCGGCCACGCCGTCTTCGTAGGTGCCCAGCGTATGGCCGATCTGCACGCGCATGCCGGCGTCCGACAATTCCTTCACCAGCGCCTGGTGGCCATCGATTTCCGGCGCCACGGTGATCACGCGCAGCGGCGCCAGTTGTTCCAGTTTTTCCACATCGGCCAGCGTCGCGGAGCGCGCGTACGGCGGCTGCGCTCCGAGCTTGCCGGAGTTGATGTACGGGCCTTCGAGGTGGGCGCCGAGCACACGCGCTTCGCCCTTGCCGCGCGCGGCGGCGGCCTTGCCGATGCCTTTCAGCGCAATGTCGATATCTTCCGGCGGCGCGGTCATGGTGGTGGCCAGCATGCTGGTGGTGCCGTGTTTGGCGTGGATCGCGGCGATGGTGTGGACCGCGTCGCCGCCTTCCATCACGTCCTTGCCGCCGCCGCCGTGCACGTGCAGGTCGATAAAGCCAGGCAGGATATAGACTTCTTCATTGAGCGCAGGATCGGCGCTGCCGCCAATGATGGCCGCAATGCGTTCGTCGAATGTGATTTCACCGTGGACCCAGCCGGACGGTGTCAGGATATTGCCTTTGATTGCATCGCTCATCTGCGCGACTCCGCTACGAATTCATAATAATCACTGCGGCAGTACGAATGGGTGAGTTCCACCGCAGCGCCGTTGTCGAGATAACTGACGCGGGTGATGTGCAGCATCGCGGCACCCGCAGGAATATTGGCCAGGCGCGCTTGCTCCTCGCTGGCGTTGACGGCGCGGATATGCTGCAGCGCGCGCATCGGAATGGTGCCGTTGGCTTCCAGGTAGCCGTACAGCGATTCGGTTACGCTGTGCGGATTCGGCATGTACTGCGCCGGGATGGTGGTGGTTTCAATCGCCATCACCACATCGTCGGCGGTGCGCAGGCGCTTCAAGCGCGCCACCGGCATGTTGGGCGAGAGGCCCAGCGACAGCAGTTCCACCGGCGAGGCGATGCCGATGTCGCGCTGCAGCCAGCGCGAGCCAGCCGTGAAGCCGCGCTCGCGCAGCTCTTCGGAAAAACTGGTCAGGCGCGATAGCGGCTGTTCGAGTTTCGGCGTGATGTAGGTGCCGGAGCCGCGCTTGCGGGTCAGCATGCCGCGTTCGCACAGCATGTCGATCGCCTTGCGCGCCGTCACCCGCGAGATGTTGAGCATGTCCGACAGCACGCGCTCGGAAGGCAAGGCTTCGTTGGCGCGCCAGTCGCCGCCGGCGATGCCATCGGACAGCTTGTTCGCCAACTGCATGTACAGCGGGGTATCGCTATCAGGATCCGGCGTGAAGTCGCTCAACTGGGCCAGCATGGGGCTCACTCCTTGGAACGGGACTGGATCAGGCGCAGCGCGCCGGCCGCCGAATCGCCATGCGGATTGACGATGCGCTTCAACATCGACACCGGCAGGTAAGGGCGCAGCGGCGCGGCCAGGCCGCCGCACAGGGCGATCGGCAGGGTGCCGCTGGCGTCGAGCGCATTGGCCATCAGCTGCACCTGGCGGCCCGCTTCGAGCAGGATGCCGCGCGCGGTGTCGTCGCTCTCGCCGTGCTGCAGGATGATGCGCGCCAGTTGCGCGTAATTGGTTTGGGTCGCTTGCGCCAGCCAGTTCTGGATTTCATTGCGGGCGCCACCGCAGGCGTTGGCGATGTCGGTAGCGAAGGCATTGGCCGGCATGCGGCCGTCCAGCACTTGCTGCACGTGGTTGATGGCGCGCAGGCCCATCCACGCGCCGCTGGCTTCGTCGCCGGCCGGGAAGCCCCAGCCGCCGACTTCCACGTGGCGGCCGTCGGGCAGTTTGATTTCGCCGACGCTGCCGGTGCCGAGCGCGATGATGGCGCCGGGCTGGCCCTGGTGCGCGCCGAGCACGGTGGTATGGCCGTCGCTTTCCAGCGCCACTTGCGCGTAGCCGGGATTGGCGGCGACGAATTCGGCCGCCCATTGTTTGTTGTGCACGCCAGCCAGGCCGAGGCCGATGGCGATCTGGTCTTTGGTGGGAACGTCGAGGCCGGCGCTGCGGAAGGCCACGGCGGCCGCGCTGTCGACGGCGGCCCAGGCCTTGGCGATGCCATGCATCAGGCCGGACGGGCCGCTGGCGCCTTCGGCGATTTCCGTGCCGTCGGCGCGCGCCAGGCGCACCCGGGTGCCACTGCCGCCGCCGTCAACGCCGATGAAAAATTCGATCATGTTTACCTGAGTAAGCTAGTGCCGGGATGCCCGCGATGAAGGGCACTATAGGGTTGGCAAACCAGCTTGTCAACAGGTATTTAACTGGTATTAAAAAATATTGAAGTGGACTGGCGTTGTCTCCTTGGAATCGTTTTGTAAGTTCTTGTTTTTACTTGTTAAATTGAAATTTATTGGTGCCGGCTCGGATGTGGCATTTGCATGCCACTTTCAACGATGGTAGGTGACCAGATGGGTCTTGGTGGTATCCATTTTGTCGGCGATGGCCACCACCGCGTTGCCGGGGCCGTGCACCGTGACGTCGGTCTGGCGGGTGCACAGCTGGCGCGCGTCGAGGTCGCCCGAACCGCTCACTTGCGCGCTCAGCACGGTGGTGGTGCCGGACAGCACCATGTTGCCGGGACCGCTCAGGCGGGCGCGCACGCTTTGCGCTTCGAGGCCGCGCACGGTGAGGTCGCCGGAGCCGTGGACTTCGGCGTCGAGTTTCTTGATGTGGCCGGCGATGCAGGCTTCGCCGGGGCCGTGCAGGTTGGCGCTGGCCGCTTCGGCGCTCAGGGTGCAGGCGTCGAGGTCGCCCGAGCCGTGCACTTCGGCGCGGATTTCCTTGGCGGTGCCGCGCAGCGCCACCGAGCCGGGGCCGTGCAGGGCGGCGTTGACGCGGTTGGCGTGGATGTCGCCCACCTCGAGGTCGCCGGAACCGCTGACCACCAGGTTGAGGTCTTGCGTCACGCCGCTGGCGCTGACGTCGCCGGGGCCGCTCATTTGCAGGTTGAGGTTGGCGGCCGACAGGGAACGCAGGTCGAGGTCGCCGCTGCCGTTGGCAGTCACGCTGAGGTCGCCCACTTTGCCGCTGGCGTGGATGTCGCCGGGGCCATCCGAGACCAGGGTCAGCTGCTTGCCCTGGAATTGCTGCAGCTCGACGTCGCCGCTGCCGGCGTTGCGCAGGCTTTTCAGGTTGGCGGCGTTGATGCGTACCGTCAGCGGCTTGGCGTTCTTGCCCCAGCTGAGGTTGAGCGTCCAGCCTTTTTGCTTGCGCGGCTGGCGTATGGTCAGGGTGTCGCCTTCGACCACGGTTTCAATTTCGGCAAACTGGCGGCGCGGGCCGGACAGCTCCACCGCGTTGGCGCCTTGCGCCGTCACGATGACCTGGAACGGGCCGATCAGGTTGAGGTTGCTGAATGGCGCCACGGTGCGCGTTTCGCTGCCGTAGCTGTCGTCTTGTTTGTCGGCGGCGTGGCCTGCCGCAGCAGCCAGCAGCAAGGTGGTGGCGAGCGCCGCGTGTTTGATCGTCTGCTTCATGTTGGTCTCGGTATCGGAAGTGGCGAGGATTGGACGATATGACAAAAGCAAGCCGCCGTCGCGCGCCGTGGGATGGACGCACGGAAGTGTGGGATCAACTGCAAAAAAACGGGGCTGAGCCGCATTCAACTTCCCGTGTGAGCGGTCGTTACTGTTTATAATGGACGAAGCCGGAAAGGAGGGCACATGATCAAATACATGGGAACGAAAAGTACCAGCGACGGTGGTGTGCTGTATGTCTTTTTGATTAACGGCTTGCAGAAGGAAATCCGGGAGCATGCATTGAAACAGTATCCGGGCTGCTACGAAGCACTGCCACCGACGGCCAAGGCACGCATCAGCGCCAACCGCGCGTGGTTGTCGAAAACGTAATGCGGGCGCGCTTTCCTGCCATCGGCGCCGCGCTGGCGTTGGCTTGCCTCGCTGCGGCGGCGCAATCGGTGCCGACCACGTTTGGCACCATCGTCGGCAACGGCCTGCTGTGCCGTGACCATACCGACAATATCTACTTCTACAATTATTTCCTCAAGCATTTCGGCGCGGCCTACAAGCATGAGGGCGGCGCGTTCTGGTTCCGCACCGACGGCGCCTCGCTGTGGGGCACCACCATTTCCGAGGTGATGGTCAGCGACGACACCAGCCCGTATATTTTTGTGGGTGCGGTGGCGGAGTCCACGCCGGAAAATCTGGAGCAGGCCATCATCCGCCAGGTCGGCACGCATTACACGGTGATCGACACCTCGGCCTATCCGGTGCGCGAGGCCAAGCCGGCCAGCCGCATCGTGTATTTCGACACCAAGTCCAAGATTTACTGCGCCAAGTACAAGCCGATGCCGCCAGTGCAGCCGCCTGCCGTCCGACAACGGCTAAAATAGCCCATCGCGCATTTACTGGGCTTTCATGTACACGCACTATTTCAATCTCAAGCAACCGCCGTTTTCCATTGCCCCCGATCCGCGCTATCTGTTCATGAGCGAGCGTCATCGCGAGGCCTTGGCGCATCTGTTGTACGGCATCGGCAGCGGCGGCGGCTTTGTGCTGCTGACCGGTGAGATCGGCGCTGGCAAGACCACGGTGTGCCGCTGCTTCATGGAGCAGATTCCGGAGAACTGCAAGCTCGGCTACATCTTCAATCCCAAGCTGTCGGTGGAGGAGTTGCTGCTGTCGATCTGCGACGAGTTCGGGATTGTATTGCCGCCGCCGGTGGCGGGCGCGGTCAGCGTGAAGGGCTATGTGGATGCGATCAATGCCTACCTGCTGGCCAGCCACGCGCAGGCGCGCAACAATGTGCTGATCATCGATGAGGCGCAGAATTTGTCGGCGGAAGTGCTGGAGCAGCTGCGCTTGCTGACCAACCTGGAGACCAGCGAGCGCAAGCTGTTGCAGATTATCCTGATCGGCCAGCCCGAGCTGCGCGGCATGCTGGCGCGGCCGGAACTGGAGCAGCTGGCACAGCGGGTGATCGCGCGTTATCACCTCGGTTCGCTGTCGGAGACGGAGACGGGGACGTACATCGAACACCGCCTGGCTGTGGCGGGGGCGACCGCGATTGCGCCGTTCCCGCGCAAGCTGATGGGGTTGGTGCACAAGCTGACCAAGGGCGTGCCGCGCCGGATCAATCTGCTGTGCGACCGGGCGCTGCTGGGCGCGTATGTGGAGAACCAGCCACAGGTGACGCGGACGATTTTGAAGCGTGCCGCCAGTGAAGTGTTTGCCGGGCAGGCGGCGCCGGCCGGTGCGGACGTGCGCGGCGCCGACGCGGCGAATGGCGCGGCGGCGCGCTGGCCGCTGGTGGCGGCGGGCGTGCTGGGCGGCGTGGCCATCAGCGCGCTGGCATGGCAACTGCTGTCGCGCGAAGCCAGGCCGATGGTGCCAGGCGCGCAAGCGGCCGCCGCCGCGACGGCCGGCGCCGGCCCCACCGGCGCGCTTGCAGCCGGCGCCTCGAAAGCCGGCGTGCTGGCGCCTGGCGCGGCATCGGCCGGCGGCCTTGCGGCGGGCACCGCGCCTGTTGCGTCGCAACCGGGACGCGACAGCGCTGCCGCCTTGCGCCAACTGGCCGGGCTGTGGGGATTGACGCTGGTCGACGGCGAGCCATGCGCGACCGCCGCACGCGCCAATCTGCGCTGCCTGCAAGCGAAGGGCGGCATCGAGGACTTGCGCCTGCTCGACCGTCCCGCCATGCTCAAGCTGCACGATGATCCCGCCGCGCCCAACTACGTCTTGCTGACCGCACTCGACGCCGGCGCAGCCACCATCGTCAGCGCTGGCGGCAAACCGCAAACCATCTCACTGGAAGCCCTGTCCGCCCGCTACGACGGCGAGTACACCACTTACTGGCGCGCCCCGCGTGCATGGCGCGACGAGGTGCGCAGCGGCGATCGCGGCCCGGACGTGGACTGGCTGGCCAAACGCCTGTCGCAAATCTACGACCTGCCCAAGCCGCAGGAAAACCAGCCGCTGGACGCCACGCTGCGCAAGCGCCTGACCGAGTTCCAGGCCACGCAGGAGCTCAAGGCCGACGGCGTGGCCGGCCCCAAGACCTTCATCCGCCTGTACCAGCTGGGCGGCGTGCAGGAGCCGCGCCTGCGTTGATCAGATGGCGCGGCCGTCGTAGTGATGCACCGGGATCGCGTTGAGGTCGATATCCTCGATGCAGCGCAGGTTGACGGCCGCCACCGCATCGCCGTTGGGCGACACACCTTCGCCGTACGGATGGATGCCGCAGTTGGCGCAGAAGTGGTGCTTGATCACGTGCTTGTTGAACAGGTAGGTGCTGATGTTTTCAGGCGGCGTCAACAGGCGCAGCTGGTCGCGCGGCACGAACCACAGCAGCGATCCCTTGCGCTGGCATATCGAGCAGTTGCAGGCGAGGGCGGTGCCGATCTCGCCCTCCGCTTCGAATTTGATCTGGCCGCAATGGCAGCTTCCGGTGTATTTCATGTCAGGTCTCCTGTAGTAATTGGTCGAGCTTGGTGAAGAACAAGGTCCAGCCGCGTTGGTGATTGTCGCGCGCTTGCTGGTCGAAGAAACGGTCGTGCACAAAGGTCAGCTCGGTGCCGCCGGCCACCGCCTGCAGTGTGATGCTGATGCGCGAGATTCGTTCCGGCGTGCTGTGGAAAGCCCAGCTGAACACCAGCCGGCTGGGCGGCGTGACTTCCTGGTATTCGCCGCCGACTTCGTTGGCGCTGCCGTCGGGCGAGTGGAAGCGGATGCGGAAGCGGCCGCCGGGCCGTACGTCCAGTTCGGCTTCGGTGTCGGCGCCGAACCAGCGGCTCAGCGCTTGCGGCTCGGTCCACGCGGACCAGACGCGCTCGGCGCTGGCGGGGTAGTGTCGGACGATGCGGACTTCGTTGGCTTGCATGTGGTTTCCTCCTGGTGATACAGAAAGCGCCCCAGCGCGTCGAGCTGACCGTTCCAGAAGCGCTCGTAGTGGGCGATCCATTGTGCGGCCTCTTGCATGGGCGCCGCTTCCAGCGCGCAGCGCACCACCCGGCCCTCCTTGGCGCGCGCGATCAGGCCGGCTGATTCCAGCACCGCGAGGTGCTTCATGAAGCCGGGCAGCGACATGGCGTGCGCCTGGGCCAGCTCGGTCACGCTGCAGGCGCCAGCATCGAGCTGGACGAGGATGCGGCGCCGCGTGCTGTCGGACAAGGCGGCGAACACGAGATCGAGTTGGGTGTCGTTATACTTAACCATTTGGTATAGTATTAGCGCGTGCGGCGGCTTTGTCAAGCACGATGCATGCGTTAAGATAGGACGATCTTCACCACGGTTATCGCTATGTCTTATATTTTGGAAGCGCTGAAGAAGGCGCAGGCGGAACGCCAGCTTGGCCATGCGCCCACCCTCCACGCGCCGACCTTGCAGGGCAGCGGTCCGGCCTCGGCGACGGCGCGCTTCAGCAAGCCGATGCTGCTGTCCGTGGTGGCGATGGCGGCCGTGATCGGCGTGCTGCTGGTGCTGGTGTGGCGTGCGCCGGAACCGGCCTCCGCACCGCTGGCGGCGACGCCTGCGCAGCCGGCCGCATCGCCGCTTGCTGCTGCCGCGCCAACTGCCGCCGCGCAGGTGAGCGCCGCACCAGCGACTGTCCCGACTCCGCTGCCTGCCCCGGCGGCCGACTTGCCGCCGTCCGTGGCCCACATGGCCCGCGCTGCGGCGCCTGCGCCAGCCTCGCAGCCTGCCGGGGCTGCCGCACCTGCTCCGGCCAAGCCGTCCGCCGCGCCTGAAGAGCCGGTGGTCAACCTGCGCGACCTGCCGGAACCGATTCAGCGCTCGATCCCGCCGGTCACAGTGGGCGGCTACATCTACTCGAAAAACGCCGCCGACCGTCTGCTGCTGGTCGACAAAATCTTGCGCCACGAAGGCGAGGAGGTCGCGCCGGGCCTGCTGCTGGAAAAATTGCAGCCGAAAGAAGCCGTTTTCAACTTCAAAGGCTACCGCTACCGCGTCCCGTACTGAACTGTAATTTGCCTGTCATGAAAACATGATATTTTTCCATCATTGTGAACTCAGCAATGGAACTATCATGAAACAGTTGAAACTTTTGCCTTTCCTGATCGCCGCCACTGTCTATGCGCCGCGCAGCCACGCCGCCGAAGTCGCGCAGGCGGCCGAGCCAAGCGGCCTGAGCATGCTGCTGATCTGCCTGGGCCTGATTGTCCTGTCGATTGCCGCCAACGGCAGCAGCGGCGTCATCCGGCCGGAGCACTAAACCGCCCTTTGCGTTGCTGCGTATAATGCTGAGCATCAACAGTGGAAGGGCAGGCAATGCAACAAGTTCTCGGGGTAATCGGTACCTCCGGCAGCGGCAAGACCACGCTGCTGGAATTCCTGCTGGCGCAGCTGGCGGCGCAGGGCGTCAAAGTCAACGTCATCAAGCACAGCCACCACGACCTGCAATTCGAACCGCAACACAAGGATAGCGCGCGCCTGCGTATGGCCGGCGCGGCCGAGGTGATGGTGGGCTCGCCGTTCCGCTACGCCATCATCCGCGAGCTGCGCAGCGAGCCGGAGCCGACGCTGGAAGAACAGCTGGCGCGCATGTCGCCGGCCGACCTGACCCTGCTGGAAGGTTTCAAGTCCTATCCCATCGACAAGCTGGAAGTCTACCGTGTGGCCTGCGGCCGGGCGCCGCTGTATCCGCATGACCAGCATGTGGTGGCGGTGGCGGCCGACCACGAGCGCCCGGACGGCTTGCGCGACAGCCTGGCCTGGCTCGACGTGAACCAGCCGCAGCAGGTGCTGGCCTGGCTGCGCGAGCATCTGAAAAAAAAATCATCGAATCGCTAAAGTCTGCTTCGTTTCGTCCGTAAATAAGGTGATAGCCCTAATTGGAGGACCACATGGACGTTACCGGTATTGCTCAGACCGCAACGACGATTGCCGACACCGGCACCAAGCAAGCCGTCGGTGTTGCCGTGCTGAAAAAAGCTCAGGACATCCAGGCTTCCAGCGCTGCCGCCTTGATTGAGGCGATTCCGCCGGTGCCTAATCTGCCGCCTCACCTCGGCAACAACATCAACACGACTGCCTGAGCGGCGTCGCGCGGCCCGTCGCCGCGACCTTTGCTGCGCACCGTCCGGTGCGTGGTGTCTCCTCGCACACTCCAGATTTGCTGTTTTGACTGATGCGTATCGGCGGCATTGCTGGTACGCTGCGGGTGCTAAACTTTTTCACCACTGGAGACCTTCATGAATAAACGTCAAGCCCTGATCGCCGCCGCCCTGGCCACCGTGTGCGCCACCCAGACCGCGACCGTCGCCGCCGCCGAAGAGCAGGAAAAATGCTACGGCGTGGCCAAGGCCGGCCAGAACGATTGCGGCACCGCCGCCCACTCCTGCTCGGGCCAGGCCAAGGCCGACAATGAGCCGGACGAGTGGAAATTCGTGGCCAAGGGCACATGCGAGAAAGCGGGCGGCAAGACCACGCCTCCGGCCAAGCAATCCAAGCCGGCCAAGTAATTCATCGCAGGCGGAGCCGGGCAGATGGCACAAGGTGTCGGCGTAGGACTGCGGGCTCCGCACTACAAGCAATTCCTGGCCCACCGGCCGCGCGTGGCGTGGCTGGAGGTGCACAGCGAAAATTATCTTGGCCAGTCCGGCTGGGACTGGCACGTGCTGCAGCAATTGCGGCGCGATTATCCGGTGAGCTTGCATGGTGTCGGACTGGGACTCGGTTCGGCGCGCGGCTTTTTCGAAGCGCATTTGCAGCGCGTGCGCGAGCTGGTGCGCAGCGTCGAGCCGGCGCTGGTGTCCGAGCATTTGTGCTGGGGCGCGGTGGCGGACCGGCAACTCAACGATTTGCTGCCCTTGACGCTGGACCGGGCGGCGCTCGACTTGCTCAGCGCCCGCGTGAGCCAGGTGCAGGATGTGCTTGGCCGCCAGCTGTTGCTGGAAAATGTGTCGACCTATGTCCGCTTCCATGCGGATGCCATGAGCGAGGCGGAGTTCCTTGCCGCGCTGGCGGCGCGCACCGGCTGCGGGCTGCTGTTGGACATCAATAACCTGTACGTCAATCAATGCAACCACGGCGAGGATGCGCTGGCGGCGCTGGCCGCAATTCCGCCCGGCGTGGTGGGCGAGATGCATCTGGCCGGGCATCTGGTGACGCCGGAGGTGGTGATCGATCATCACGGCGACCGCGTGGCGGAACCGGTGTGGCGCTTGTACCAAGCGGCGCTGGCCCGCTTCGGCGCGGTGCCGACGCTGATCGAGTGGGATACCGATGTGCCGCCGCTGGAAGTGTTGCTGGACGAAGCCGGTAAAGCCGCCAGACTGCATGCGGTCGCAGCGCCACCCAACACGGCGCCGCACACGGCCTCGGCGCCGTCCGCTTCCGCCTCGCTGGCTGGCATCGCGTCGCCGACAGGCGCCGTCTCCGCGCCGGCGGCTGCGGGCGCGGGCGGCGAAGGCGGCGTCGCGCCGCAGCTGGCGCAGCATCAGCAACTATTTGCCGGCGCGCTGTTCAATGCACAGCTGGCGCCGCAGGCATTGGCGCTGTGCGTCGCCGGGCGCGGCCACGCCGAACATCGCTACGCCCTGTATCGCGGCAACCTGACCACCACCTGGACCAAGACGCTGGCCGCCGCCTACCCGGTGGTGCTGGCGCTGGTCGGCGAGGAATTCTTCGGCGGCCTGGCGCGCGCCTACGGCCGCGCCCATCCGTCCGACAATCCCGACCTGAACCGCTTCGGTGTGCACTTCAGCACTTTCCTGCGCGACTTCCCGCACGTGGCGGACTACCCATACCTGCCCGACATGGCGAAACTGGAATGGCAACTGCACCGCGCCCACTACGCGCCGGCGGCAGAGGGCGTGAGCGCCCAGCAATTGGCCGCCATTCCGCCCGACCAGCTGGAAAGTGCCCACTTCGGCCTGCATCCGGCAGCGCAACTGTTCAAATCCGACTGGGCCGTGATCCCGCTTTGGCAAGCCCACCAGCCGGACAGCGACGTGGCCTTCCCGCAAGACATGGCCGCAGCCAGCCACGGCATGGTGGTCCGCCCGCACTGGCAAGCCAGCGTGCAGCCGCTCAGCGCGGCCGCTCACGCCGCATTGGGCATGCTTTCGGAAGGCGGGAATTTCGGCGCCGCGCTGGATGCGGCCTTTGAGGAAGACGACAACTTCGACGTCGCCGCCAGCCTGCAACACTGGCTGGCGCACGCGGTACTGGTGGGATTACGGCTCGCGGCGGAAGGCGCGTAGCAGCTTGGCCTCGCCGGTCAGATCCCGGTGCAGGCGGTTGGCGGCCTCGGTCAGTTCGATCATGCGATCGATCTGCACGTCCTCGAAGCGCGTCAGTTCTTCGGTGGCGGCGACCAGCGCGTCGGCCAGCTTGTTGCGGGCGGCCTCATACTGAGCGCCATGATACTGGTCCGTATTCTTCAGCAGTTCTTCGGCGTTCTCGATCACCTGGCGCAAATCGTCCAGTAATCGTTCCTGCGCGGGACTGCTTGGTTCAGGACCGTCCATGACGTCCCCCTGTCAAAACAAGTTGAAAAAGCCGGGCGGCCAACCTAGCCAATATAGCGGCGCCAGTGTGCACCGGTTTGCGCACGCTCAACCCCCCGCCATACTTTCAGCTTAGGACGTTATTTCCGTATCGCAAGAAAAATTACGCGGCAACCACGCTGATTCTCACGTCGCCGACACTGACCTGCTGGCCGGCGCGGATCTTGGCGGTCTTGCGCAACTCTTGCTTGCCGTCGACTTTGACATCGCCGCTGGCGACGATTTGCTTGCCGGCGCCGCCGCTGTCGCACAGGCCCGCCAGCTTGAGCAATTGATTCAGCTCAACAAATTCGCCATTCAATTCGAAACTAACTTTCTGCATTTTATCCTCTGTTGCCATGATGTGAAATCGGCTGCCGCAGCGCCTGCGAACAGTGTAGCGGCATTCCGACATGAGCGTAGTTTACCGCACCAACGCCGAGTAATTTAGATTGCTACGCGGAAAAGATAAGACTATGCTGAATCAACTGCTGTAAGATTAAGCAGGGGGTAAACGAACGCAGCGAGTTGCATCATGACCAAGCTACTTCTGGCATTGGCGACACTGGGCCTGATCGGCGCAGACGCCGTCGCATCCGATCCGTTTGCGCAGTCGCAAACACCACCGTGGTTTGAAAAACGCGCCGATGCGGCCTTGTTGTTCGAGGGGGCAGATCGCCAGTTTGCGCTGGCCGATACGCTGCTCAGCGAGCCGGCCCAGCGCTACGCGGCGTTTGCCGGTTCGGGCTCGCCGCGATTGCGCTTTGGCGCGCTGCCGGGGCATATGGCGCTGCTCGATCCGCTCGGGCCGCTGCTCAACGAGCACAGCAAGCGCTTCCTCAGCAGCGCCGAATTCGAGAAGAAAATGGGGCGTGGCACCGGGATCCTGACCATCGGCGTCCTGCGTGAAGCGGGCGGCGCGCCGGGCACGCAGCACAGCTTGTCGATGATCCTCAACACGCGGCCGACCACCACCTTCACTTCGCTGTCGCTTGGCTACGCGCTGTCGCCGACCAGTTCGCTGATGGCGCTGGCCTCGTACGGCAAGACCGCAGGCATCGGCACGCCGGACAGCCTGCTGTCGCAAGTGTCGTCGGTGCGCACGATGGCCTACAGCCTTGGTTATGTGAAGCGCCAGGTTTTCACCAGCAACGACCGGCTGGCCTTCACCTTGTCGATCCCGGCCAAGGTGCGCTCTGGCTCGCTTGAGCAGAGCGGCGCGCTGCAGCAAGCGGTCGACCCCAATGTGGCCGGGTTTGGCGGGCCGCGCCTGAACCTGCGGCCGACCGCCACCGAGCGTGACTTTGAACTCGGCTACACCCGGATGTTCGGGCGCGACGGCAACAAGGGCCGGCTGACCGGGGCGGTGATGTACCGCATCAATCCCGGCCACGACGCCACGGCCCGGCCGGACCTGCTGATGGGCGTGCGCTACGGCTACGGCTTTTAACCCTTGGCGCCGGGCTTGGTCATGTCCAGCGGCACGATCCACTGGGTGAACTGCTCGGCCGTCACATAGCCGAGCGCCAGCGCGGCTTCCTGCAAGGTGGTGCCTTCGTGCTGGGCTTTCTTGGCGATCGAGGCAGCCTTGTCGTAGCCGATGTGCGGCGCCAGCGCCGTCACCAGCATCAGCGAGCGCTCCATCAATTCCGCTATCCGTCCCCGGTTCGGCTCGATGCCGTGCACGCAGTGTTCCTCGAAGCTGCGCATGCCGTCGGCCAGCAGGCGCGCGCTTTGCAGGAAGTTGTGGGCGATCATCGGCTTGTAGACGTTGAGCTCGAAGTTGCCGGAGGCGCCGCCCATCGTGATGGCGACATCGTTGCCGAACACCTGGCAGGCCAGCATGGTCAGCGCTTCGCACTGGGTCGGATTGACCTTGCCCGGCATGATGGAGCTGCCCGGCTCGTTCTCGGGGATGGTGATTTCGCCGAGGCCGGAGCGCGGACCGGACGCCATCCAGCGCACGTCGTTGGCGATTTTCATCAGCGCGGCGGCCAGCGTTTTCAGTGCGCCGTGCGCGGAGAGCAGGGCGTCGTGGCCGGCCAGCGCGGCGAATTTGTTGTCGGCGCTCTGGAACGGCAGGTGCAGGTTGTGGGCCAGTTCGGCGGCGATGCGGGTGGCGTACTCGGGATGCGCGTTGAGGCCGGTGCCGACGGCGGTGCCGCCGGCCGCCAGCTGCAGCACGCCGGGCAGGGCGGCCTTGATGGCGTGCTCGGCAAAGTCGAGGTGGGCCACATAGCCGGAGAATTCCTGGCCCAGCGTCAGCGGCGTGGCGTCCTGCAGGTGGGTGCGGCCGATCTTGACGATGTCGGCAAACGCCTCGGCCTTGCTGTGCAGGCTGGCGCGCAGCTGGGCCAGCGCCGGCAGCACGTTGTTGGCCAGCGCCTGGGCGGCGGCCACGTGGATGGCGGTCGGGAAAATGTCGTTCGAGGACTGGCCTTTGTTGACGTCGTCGTTCGGGTGCAGCATGCGGCGCTCGCCGCGCACCCCGCCCATCAGCTCGGAACCACGGTTGGCCAGCACTTCGTTCATGTTCATGTTCGACTGGGTGCCGGAACCGGTCTGCCACACGGCCAGCGGGAATTCGCTTGGGTGCTGGCCGGCCAGCACTTCGTCGGCGGCCTGGGTGATGGCGATGGCCTTGGGGCCTTCCAGCAGGCCGAGGTCGAGGTTGACGCGGGCGGCGGCGCGCTTGACGCTGGCCAGTGCGTAGACCAGCTCGGTCGGCATTTTTTCGGTCGAGATGCGGAAGTGTTCGAGGGAGCGCTGGGTTTGCGCGCCCCACAGCTGGGCGTCGGGGACGTCGATCGGGCCAAAACTGTCGCGTTCGCTACGGGTGCTCATGGACGAATCCTTGGTAGGGAAGAGAGCAATGAGTGTAGCGCAGTTTGGAAAAATTAACCGGGGGCTACAAAACCGGGAAAATCAGCCGTTATAGCTGTTACACTTTTGAAATTCTCGCCTGACCGCGACCGATACGATGATGCAGCGCAAGCACTTTACTCCTCTGATGTTAGCCTTGGCATGTGCCGCGCAGGCGGCCGAGCTGGGCGATATCGCGCCGCGCTCGTACATCGGCCAGCCGCTGGCGGTGGATATCGAGCTGGTGTCGCTGACGCCGGAGGAGGCGCTCAACCTGACGGTGCGGCTGGCGCAGGCGGATGTATACCGGGCGGCCAATACGGCCATCAATCCAGCGCTGGCGTCGGTGCGCATGCAGGTGGAAAAGCGCGGGCAGAAGCAACTGCTGCATGTGACCACCACGCGCGCGGTGGAGGCGGAGTACCTGCATTTGTATGTGGAGCTGGGCGCGCCGGGTAAGTCGGAGGTGCGGCTGGCGACCGTCTGGCTGCAGCGGGATCCGAATCCGCCGCCGGCGCCGGTTGTGGCGGCGGTGGCGCAGCCTGTGGCGCAATCGATCCCGCCGGCCAGCGCCATGACGCCGGCGCAGGCCGAGCAAATTGCCGCGCAAGCGCGCGCGGCCCGTGTGGCGGCCGCTGCAGAAGCCGCCAAGGTGGAAGCGGCCAAAGTGGAAGCCGCCAAACTGGAGGCTGCCAAGGCGGAAGCAGCCAAGGTGGAACTTGCGAAGGCGGAAGCGGCACGCGAGCGCGCCAAGCCGGCGCCGCTGCCGTCGATGCATGAGGCGGAAACGGGCAAGCCGGGTGAAGTCAAGGCGGCGGGCCAGGCGCGCCGGATCGCTGGCGTGCTGGTGGGGAGCGACGGTAAGCCAGTCGCACCGTCGGCGCGCGAAGAGGCGTCCGAGGTGCCGGTCGGTGTGGCGCAAGCGCTGTTGCCACTCGCGCCGCTGCCATTGCCCAAGGGCGTGAAGCGGCCGGCGCCGGCATCGTGCGCGCCGACCGGCATGAGCGCCAAGGAATGCGTGGCGCTCGATGCGCGCAATACCGAGATGGCCGGCAAAATCACCGAACTGGAAGGCAGGCTGAAGGCGCTGCAAGGCGCGCTCGGCGGCGCGGTGCCGACGGCGACAGCAGTGCAGGCGGCGCCAGCGGCCAAGCAGGGTGCGCCCGGTGGAGCGGCAGCGGGCACAGCGCCGGCAGTCGTGGCGGCTAGCCAATCGGCCAAGCCTGGCGCGCAGGCGGGCGGACAGGCGGGCGGTGCGGCCGGTCCGGCCAAGCCCGCCGCGAGTGCGGCCGCCAAGCCTGACGCATCCCCGGCTGCGGCCAAGAATGGTGCGGCCGCGAGTGCAGCGGCGGGCCACGCGGCGTCGAGCGGTGCGGCTGAGAAGGCGGGTGCCAAGATGGCTTCGGCCAGTTTGTCGGCGCAGGGCGAGACGGAGGCGCATGCGGCCAAGGCGGAGGGCGCGTCTGCATCCGCAGCGGCCGCGTCTGCAGCATCGGCCGCGTCGGGCGAAGCTGCAGCCAGCGCGGCGGCATCGGTGCCGACCAAGCAGGTGCGCGTGCTGCCCAAGCTGAAGTACAAGAAAGAAAAGGAAAAACCAGCCGAACAATCCAGCTCCATGCTGCCGCTGATCGGCGGCGGTGTCGGCCTGCTGGCGCTGCTGGGCGGCGGTTTTGTGTTCCTGCGCAAGCGTAGCGCCGGCGCGGGTCCGCTGAAAATCTGGCAAGGTTTCCGCAAGAAGCAGGCTGACAAGCCTGCGCCCGAACCCGCCGTCGAACCGGCTCCCGAGTCTGTCGCTTGATGCAATAAATGCATAAGCCTGATGCAATAATCGCATAAGCATATAGCAGGAAGCTCTGATCCCATGAGGGCGATCTGGGGTATAGTATTTTCCCCACATTTGAAAGAGCCTCCATGAGCGTAGCTGACCAATACCAAGCCTTCAAACAACTCGGCCTCAAACTCGATATGTCGCGCGGTAAGCCGGCGCCGGAGCAGTTGGACCTGTCCAACGCGCTGACCGAAGCGCTGGACGGCTACATCGCTGCCGACGGCACCGATGCCCGCAACTACGGCGGCACCATCGGCCTGCCGGAAATCCGCGCGCTGTTTGGCCAGTTGCTGGATGTGCCGGCAGCGCAAGTGGTGGTCGACAGCAGCTCCAGCCTGTCGCTGATGCACGATGTGATCGTCTACAGCCTGCTCAACGGCGTGCCCGGCCATGCGCCGTGGGTGCAGAATCCGGTGACCTTCCTGTGCCCGGTGCCGGGCTACGACCGTCACTTCGCGATCTGCGAAGCGCGCGGCATCAAGATGATCAACGTGCCGATGAATGAAGACGGCCCGGACATGGATCTGGTGGAGAAACTGGTGGCCGAGGACGCCAGCATCAAGGGCATGTGGATCGTGCCGAAGTACAGCAACCCGGGCGGCGTGGTGTATTCGGAATCGGTGGTGCAGCGTCTGGCCGCGATGAAAACCGCCGCGCCGGACTTCCGCCTGATGTGGGATGACGCTTACCGCTTCCACCACCTGGGCGAGCAGAAGCTGGCCGTGGCCAATATCCTGGAAGCGTGCGCCAAGGCCGGCAACCCGGATCGCGCGATCGTGTTCGCGTCGTCGTCCAAGGTCAGCTGGGCTGGTTCGGGCGTGGCGGCGCTGGCGGCTTCGCCGGCCAACATCGCGTGGTGGACCAAGTATGCCGGCCTGCGCAGCATCGGCCCGGACAAGATCAACCAGCTGCGCCACGTGCGCTTCCTGAAAGATCTGCCGACGGTGGAAGCGCTGATGGAAAAGCATCGCCAGCTGCTGAAGCCGAAGTTCGATGCGGTGCTGGCGCAGTTCCAGGCGCACCTCGGCGAGGTGGCCGGCGTGTCGTGGACGCAGCCGGATGGCGGCTATTTCATCGACCTGATCACCCCGGATGGCGCCGCCAAGCGCACCGTGGCGCTGGCGAAAGAAGCCGGCATCACCCTGACCCCGGCCGGCGCCGCCTTCCCGTACGGTTTGGATCCGCGCGACCGTCACATCCGCATCGCCCCGAGCTTCCCGTCGCTGGACGAGATCAACCAGGCCGCGCAGGGCATCGCCTTATCGCTGCGCCTGGCGCTGGAACAGTAAGCAGGAATAAAAAAAGCGCCTCGATGAGGCGCTTTTTCGTAGGGTAGGTCCTTTTTACTGGCGGGCCATGCCTGGAATGTTGTTCATCCAGGGATCGGTAGCGTCACGGATTTCGCGGTCGTTGGCCAGGATTTGTTTCAGCAGGTCGATCTTGCGCAGGCGCTGGGCGCCGGCCAGGGCTGGCACGCCGGTGCTGACGGCGCTGGCTTCAGCGGCGCACTGGGTTTCCAGCTTGCCGAGGCGGTCCAAATCTCCCATACGCGCGGCGGCCGCCATCTGGCTGGTCAAACCGGCAATGTTTTCATACATCGAGAGGACTTCGGAAGAGGTCATATTCCCACCTGGCTAAGTTAAGCGGATTACCGCATGTCCTGATTAACGTCGCCTTAAACGGGAACTTTAGGGTTTTTTTGAAAAAAAATCGAAAAAAAATCCGCCTGAGGTGAAAACAGGCGGATTTTGGTGTGTAAAGATTAACTTTTTACTTCACGAGCTCTTCCAGGCCGGCGCTCAGTTCGTCCGGCGGCGGCATGTCGTCGAGCAGGGCGTTGTCTTCCAGGCCCAGTTCCTCAGCCAGGTCGACCGGGTAGCAAGCGGCGATTTCATCGTCGCTCAGCTCGGCGGACGCCACGCGCGCGCGCCAGGCGGCCAGCGCCACCACCGCTGCCAGGCGGTTCAGTTCGCCGTTGTGGTGCGGTTCCGGGAAGGCCGAGATGGTCTCCGAGAAGGTATGCGGGAATTTCCAGCGCTTGGCCAGTTCGGCGCCGACGTCGGCAAAGGTGTAGCCCAGCGAGGCCTGCTCGGCGTCCAGGCGGCGTGAGTCCAGCGGGCCGGCCACCTTGTCCAGCGCCATCGCCTGTTCCGGCGCGGCCGAATGGATCACCAGCTGGCCGATGGCGTGCATCATGCCGATGGTGAAGGCGAGGTCGGTGTTTTCCTTGGTTTTCTTGGCGATCCACTTGGCCGAGACGGCGGTGTGCAGGCTGTATTTCCAGAACTGCTTCAGGTCGAGGCCGGGCACGGTCTTGAAACCGCTGACCAGGCCGGAACTAATGACCAGCGTGCGCACGGTCACGAAGCCGAGCATCAGCACGGCGTCTTCGACGGTGCCGATGCTGCGCGAGACGTGGTAGTAGGCCGAGTTGGCCAGGCGCAGCAGCTTGGCGCTCAGCACCGGATCCGTCGACAATTTTTTTGCAATCTCTTCGGTCGAGACGCTGGCCTTGTCGAAACTGCTGATCAGCTCTTCCACGACTTTGGGCGCGGTAGGCAACGCAGTTGGATTCTGGAACAGGGCATCAAGTTTCATATTTATCTCCTTGGTGTTGAGCGCGTTGCTATAGGCTAACTATATAGCGATTCGCCCAATGAAAGAAGAGATTTGCTCGGGTTTCGTCGCTTTTGTGTGTCGGGGTACACTGGCGGAATGGACGATAAAGAGATAGAAAAAATCACGCATACCACACTGCAGCATTACGAGCGCAGTGCCGAACAGTTTTTTGCCGGCACCATCGATCATGATGTGAGCCAGAATATTGCGGCCTTGCTGGAGGCGATCGAGGCGCCGGCGCCATATCGCTTGCTCGACCTCGGCTGCGGGCCGGGGCGCGACTTGAAGGCATTCAAGGCGATGGGGCATGAGGCGGTCGGCATTGATGGCGCTGCGCAGTTCGTCGAGATGGCGCGCGCCTACAGCGGCTGCGAGGTGTGGCAGCAGGATTTCGTGCAGCTTGATTTGCCGGTTCAATACTTTGACGGCATCTACGCCAACGCTTCGCTGTTTCATGTGCCGAGCGTAGCGTTGCCGCACGTGCTGCGCGATTTGCATGCGGCATTGAAGACCGGCGGCGTGCTGTTCAGTTCCAATCCGCGTGGCGATAACCGCGAGGGTTGGAATGGTCCGCGCTATGGCAGTTACTACGACTACGAAACGTGGGCGCGTTATTTGGTGGCGGCGGGCTTTGAGGCGGTGCGGCATTACTATCGGCCCGATGGCTTGCCGCGCGAGCAGCAGCCGTGGCTGGCCAGTGTGTGGCGTTGCGTACGCGAACGCACAGAAGCTCTGCCGTGAGCGTCCTATAGTTGGCCTTCCTCACACAAACTTGGGAGTCCATCATGAACAAGGATCAAGTCAAAGGTAAGGCCAAGGAAGTCGGCGGTAAAATCCAGGAAGAGGCTGGCAAGCTGGTCGGCAGCTCGGAACAGCAAGCCAAGGGCCTGAATAAACAGGCCGAAGGCAAGCTGCAGAAGGGCTATGGCGACGCCAAGGAAGCCGTCAAGGATATCGCCAAAGGCAACCGCTAAGCCGAGTGCCCATGAAAAAAGCCGCTGTTACCAGCGGCTTTTTTGTTATTCAGGCTTCAGGTTTTTCTTGAAGAAGGCTTCAATCTTGCCGTACACGTGGCGCTGCGACGGCCGGCCCGACAGGCCGTGCTTGCCGCCCGGGTAGGTCATCAGCTCGAACTGCACGTTGCGCTTCACCAGCGCATCGATCATGCGCGTGGTGTTGGTGAACAGCACATTGTCGTCGGCCATGCCGTGCATCAGCAGCAGCGGCGATTTCAGACCGTCGAGATGCGAGTACACGCCGCTGTATTCATAGCCGGCCGCGTTCTCTTTCGGCGTGCCCATGAACTGCTCGGTGTAGTGGGTGTCGTACAGCGACCAGTCGGTCACCGGCGCCACCGATACGCCCATCGCGATCTTGTCCGATGCTTCCGCCAGCAGGCGCAAGGTCATGAAGCCGCCGTAGCTCCAGCCGAACACGCCGACGCGCTTGGCGTCCACGTAGCTTTGCTGGCCCAGCCATTCCACGCCGGTCAGCTGGTCTTCGATTTCCACGCGGCCCAGTTGATGGTAGTTGGCGTCGGTGAAGGCGCGCTCGCGGCGGCCCGAACCACGGTTGTCCAGGCGCCAGACGATGAAGCCTTGCTGCGCCATGTACTGGTCGAAGTAGTTGCCCCACTTGCGCTGCACGTGCTGCGAGTGCGGGCCGCCGTAGGTGAACAGGAACACCGGATATTTCTTGGCCGGGTTGAAGTTGGCCGGCTTGATCATCGAGTAGTACAGGGTCTGGCCATCCTTGGCCTTGAGCGAGCCGTACTCGGTTTTCAGATGCGCATCGAGATACTTGCCGTACGGGTGCTTGGCGTTCAGCTCGTTGTGCTCCAGCCATTCGATCATGCTGCCGTCCGGACGGCGGATGCTCACTTGCGGCGGCGTGTCCGGGTTGGAGAAGGTGTCGACAAACACTTCGCCGTTGCGCGCGAATGAGGTGTTGTGCCAGCCGTCGCCTTGCGTGAGACGTACTGGTTTGTCGGCGCTGCTGCCATCGAGTTTCAGCGCATAGGTCTGGTTGTCGATCACCGCGTCGCGGTTGGATTCGACGAACACGCGGCCGCTCTTTTCATCCACGGCCAGCAGCTGTTCCACGCCCCATTCGCCTTTCGAGATCGGGTGCAGCAGCTTGCCGTTCATGTCGTACAGATACAGGTGCTTGCGGCCGGTGCGTTCCGACGACCAGATGAAGCCCTTGTTGTTGGACAGGAAGCGCAGGTCGTCGAAGATGCTGACCCAGGTCTTGGCGGTTTCGGTGAGCAGCACTTTTTGCGCCAGCGTGGCGGCATCGACCGACACCAGTTCCAGCGTCTTCTGGTCGCGGCTCTGGCGCTGGAACAGCAGCGCCTTGCTGCTGGCGGCCCAGTCGGCGCGCACCAGATAGATATCCTTATTGGCGCCGAGGTCGACGTCGCGAATCACGCCGGTTTCCGGCGAGACGATCTTCAGCTCGACCAGCACGTTAGGATCGCCGGCGGCCGGGTAGCGCTGCTCGATCACGTCGGTGCGGTCGGCGTAGATTTCAAAGCGGCGCGCGATCGGCACCGGGCTTTCGTCGTAGCGCTTGTAGGCGATGGCGGAATCGTCCGGCGCCCAGTAGTAGCCGGTGGTCTGGCCCATTTCTTCCTGCGCCACGAATTCAGCTTCACCGTTGTGGATGGCGTCCTTGCCATCGGTGGTCAGCTGCTTTTCCTTGCCGGTCGCCAGTTCGATCACGAACAGGTTCTGGTCGCGCACGAAGGAGACGTAGCGGCCTTGCGGCGAGATCTTCGGATCGAGCACATTGCCCGAAGCGACCAGGCGCGCCTGATCCGGCTTGGCGGCGTCGACCAGATACAGGTTACCCGCGATTGGCACCAGCAGGCGCTTGCCGTCCGGCGACCAGCTGTAGTTGAGAATGCCCTTGAACGAAGCGATGCGCTCACGCTCGCGGCGCGCCTTTTCGGCGTCGGACAGTTTTTCTTCCGCCACCAGGATCTTGGAGTCGATCAGGCGGTGCGTGCTCTTGTCCTTGAGGTTGTATTCCCACAGGTCGAGCTGGAACTGGTTGTCGTCGCGGCCGCGCAGGAAGGTGACGCGGGCACCATCCGGCGAGACTTTCAGGCTGCGCACGCCGGGGCCGCTGAGCGAGGATTCGCCGTGGATGCGGTCCAGCGTGAGTTGTTCGGCCGAGGCTTGGGTCCCGGCCAACAGGGCGAGGGAACAAAGAAGGAAGCGCATGGTGTTGTCTCTTGGTTGCAGAATCCGAGACGATACCAGAGCGCACCGCCGGTGGCGAGACGGCAAGATTGGGAATCAGCGCCCTAAAACCGTTTTTCCTTCGGCCACCCGGCGTGACGCCAGCCGTTGCAGGGCCCAGCTGAGCAGCACCGCCGCGACTGTCAGTCCGATAGTCAGGCCGATCCAGAAGCCGGCCGCCGCCATGTCGTGGCCCAGTCCCAGCCAGCAGCCCAGCGGCAGCGCGAAGCCCCAGAACGCCAGCAGCTGGATCTGCATCGGCGCGCGCGTCACCTTGTAGCCGCGTATCGCACTCGATGCCGCAACCTGGGTAGCATCGAATAATTGAAACAGCGCGGCAAACAGCAGCAGGTAGGCGCACAGCGCCTGCACCGCCAGATCGGAGGTGTAGGCGGCGGCGATCTGCTGGCGCAGCAGCACCATCAGCAGCGCCGACAGCGCGCCAAACGCCAACGACATGCCGACGCCGACCCACGAGACGAAGCGCGCGCGCACCGCATCCCCTTCGCCCATCGCCTGGCCGACGCGGGTGATCAGGGCGATGCCAAAGCTGAGCGGCACCATGAAGGTCAGCGAGCTGAAGTTGAGCGCGATCTGGTGCGCCGACACTTCCACCACGCCGTAGCGCGCCACCAGCAGACTGACCGCGCCAAACGCGCTGACTTCGGCAAAGTAGGTCACGCCGATCGGCAGGCCGAGGCGCAAGGTGGTGCGGATCTCGGGCCAGTGCGGCCATTCCCAGTGGCTGAACGGATAGGTGGCGCGGTAGGCCGGGGCGTAGCGGATCCACAGCAGCATGGCGCCCAGCATCAGCCACATGCACAGGCCGGTGGCGACCGCGCAGCCGACGCCGCCCAGCTTGGGCAAGCCGAAGTGGCCGAAGATCAGCAGCCAGTTGACGATCACGTTGAACAGCAGGCCCAGCAGGGCGATCACCATCACCGGCTTGGTCTCGTTGATGCTGGCGCTGTAGCCGTACAGCGCGCGGTAGGCGGCCAGCGGCACCAGGCCGATGCTGATGAAATGCACGAACAGCGTGGCCTGGGCCTGCACATGCGGCGTCAACTGCAGGTAGTCGAACACCAGGGTGGCCAGGTTGGCCAGCAGCGCCGCCGCCACGCCCACGCCGACGCTGGCCCACAGCGCCTGGCGCACCGTGTGCGGCACCTTGTCGAGTGCGCCGGCGCCGACATCGTGCGCCACGATGCTGTTGACCGCCATCATGATGCCGGTCACCGTCACCAGGATGATGCCCCACACCGAGGCGCCCAGCGCCACGGCCGCCAGCTCGTCGGCGCTGGCGTGGCCGGTCATGGCGACGTCGGCCACGCCCATGCCGACATTGGCCAGCTGGCCGATCAGCACCGGCCAGGCCAGTTGCCACAGGGCGGCGATTTCACGGCGGACGTTGGGCAGGGTGAAGGTATGCGGCATGGGGGAAACCCGGGGTTACAGAAACTAGCAATTTTACTGTGTTGGCAACAGCTTTGCGCGTTATGATGCTGGCTCATCCATTGGAGACGGACCATGCACCCATTCCTCGCCGCCGCCGTCGCCGCTGTATTGGGCACCACCAGCGTGGCCGCCAGCGCCGGCGACATCACGCTGTACACGCGCGCCCATCTGGGCGGACCCGCCATCACCCTGCACGAGGCCGTTCCCGACCTCGACCTGCAAGGCTTCAACGACAAGACTTCCAGCGTGGTGGTGCACAAGGGCACGTGGCAAGTGTGCGCGGAAAAACACTACAAGGGCAAGTGCATGGTGCTGAAGGAGGGCGAGTACGGCGAGCTGAAAGGCTTCGACGATATGATTTCCTCGGTGCGCGAGGTCGAGCCCAGGAAGGCCAAGTAAGGAGCGTGTCACGTGGAGTACAAGGATTACTACCAGACCCTGGGCGTGGCCAATTGCCAGTAGGGCTAAATCGTCGGTAGACCTTGGCGTGCAAAATACGTACAAAATTTGCGAACTTTCGGCTAGCTTATTGCACCTTCGGAAATGACAAAGCGCCCATTGCGGGCGCTTTTGCTATCTGGGCCTTACGGATCACTTCTTAGCGAAGCCTTTGCGCAGCGCGCCGCTCATCACTTCGATCTGGGCGTCCAACTCGCCAGCCGATACAGCAGCTTTCAGCGTTTCCAGCGTCGGAATCAGGTCAGCTTGCGTGGCCAGCTCGATAGCCGCTTTACCCTTCGACAGTTCCAGCGGCTTAGTGCCGTATTTGACGACCAGACACAGCTTGCCGCTGTCATCAGTAAACCACCAAGGCTTAACGCGCTTCGGCATTTCAACGCGCTTGCTCTCGCCGGATTCCTGATCCTTCACGGTGCGAATACGCGTCGCGCGTACACGCCGCCTTCCTGCTGGGCTTGCGCGTAAGCGACCTGCTCGTTCAGTTTTGCGATCAGCATGTCACGGCGACGTGCGATTGGCGATACAGGGGCAGGGCGTTTTACGGTAACGATTTTCAAGCTGTTGAGCAGGGACATTTTTGCCATCCTTAATAGTTGTTCATGTAAAGGATGGTGCGCGATAATTAATAAAAAATCAACAAAAAAGTGACTGTATGACGCAACAGGTGTCGGCTCAACAGACATTTGCCCATAGCTGTTTAACGCCTCTTCAATAATTAGAGCGTAGTACTTCTCCTAGCGCCTTCATGGTCTGCGTAAATTGTGACGCTGATTCATGGTGAATCGCTTCAGCGTGCTCACGATTTTCTGAATAGGCTATAGAAGAAACAGTGGAATGTAATGAACGAAGTTCAGATCGCAAATTGTCATCAAAAACACGCTCTACAAGACAACTCAGTTTCTGATTTTGCAATCTAAAACCCTCGTCCAAATCAGGTCCAAGCCTATTTTTCTTCCAATCCTTATTAGTCCGGTAAGCCTCTAAATCGGAGAGATAGATCCTTGCAGAAAAACGCATCAGATCATGAAAGCAATCTTGTACCTGAAGGATTGTCTCGCGCTGAAATGCTCTTCGACGCTCATCACGCTCATCCCGAGTTTTTGCAGATTGCAAGCTTGCCGCATTACGACTGTTAATTGTAGTAGTTGCGATGCTGGTCAACGCCCCGACCGCCGCCCCGCAGAGTGTACCTATAAATGCCCATGTGATTGGTTCCATTTCCGCCTACGCAGTTAAAAAGACAATCGATACTATCATTTTTTATTACCGCGTCGTGAAGCTACCTCGATAGCTCTTATGTAGCTGAAATCAATCGAGGTATCATCAATCCGATAGACATAAAAGCAAGAGGTCATACCGTTATGCTCTTTATCTCGGTCCCTAAAGAAATAAGCAATACCCTTCCCTGACTTTGTACTTTCTGCGGGCATATCGCGGTCATATTCTTGGAGTAGTGCGGCTAAATCGCTTTGGTCTGAAATGTTTTTTACACTTTCACCGTCCGATAGACCATTTAATATCGCTTTAAAATGCGCTTTTGCCGCAGTTTGCGTTGCCCAGAATTTTCCATTTGAAAGTAGTACAGATTTAGCCATACAATCTCCACGCCCTATATGAATCTATAACGACGACATAAAAGACCATTCAAAACAATGGATATTAAGTTAATTTCGCACGTCTAGTGAACGGGCATTCGGACTAAACGACCTTCCTGCGACTAGATCCTCTCTTTCCAATAACGGATTTATTTCCGATGTGGCAAATATTAATTGAAAATCAACATCAAAACCTTCACATTCGTTAACGATAATCTCTTGGAGCCGGTGACTGCGTTCCTTCTCCATGCCTCCATCATCTATCCCGTCAAGCATCATAAAACGCGGAACACGCATGTACGGGTGTTTGATGCTGGCAGTTAATAACGCTAAGTGGAAAATGTGTCTCAACACGACAGCCGAACTTTCGGAGAAATTCTTTGCGCCATTCACATAAACAGCATTCTCAACAAAGTCGAATATTACTTCGCGAGGATTTTTGAATTCTTCTTGCAATGGTAGATCTAATTTTAGGAGCCTTTGCATAGCACTGGAAACAGTCGCTGCTACTTCTGCTTTGCGGCTATCTTGACGTACCGCGAGCTGGCGCACTCGGTCTTCTAGTTTGATCTTTTCGTTATGTAATAAATCACGCTTGGCTTGTAATTCTGCAATAACCGCAGCTAGCTTTTGGCGTTCGTAAGCTTGACGAATTTCTTCGTCCAAATTACCAATTTTCCTAGCGGCTTCTTCAATTGCCAGTTCAACCTCACTTGACCAAGACGACTCCAGATCACGATACTTTCGTTCTAACGCCCGTAATTGATCCGTAATCAGCGGAATATTTGTTCTTAACTCTTCGATATTTTTTTCTCGCCCTTCTAATAGCGATTCTGACTCTTTTAATTGGACGTTTATTTCATTTCTCATCCTTAGTAACTGCATTTCACCTCGGCCATCGCCTAATTCCTGCGTGCAAAGATGGCAGTGATCGTGATCCTTTTCACTAAGTAATGGCGAGAGGCAGCTTGGGCAGAAATCAAATCTTAAGTTGCCAAAATAAGAGCGGGTTTCTTTCGATTCATCTAAATTCTGTAATCTTGCACGCAACTCGGCTACGAACATTGTAGAATCAGTTTGATCAAGTTCTAAAGAATGCAGTTGATCTTTAGCTTCAAACTCTTTGCGGCGTATATCGTTAAGCTGCTGTCGTAAGTTATCCGGAAAGGCTTGTGCAGCTTTTCGTTCCTTGTTGTTGATAGTACGCTTCTGCTTAAGTTCTATCAAATTAGCAGACTGCTGAGTGCGCGCTTCTTCAAGTTCGGTGATTTTGATGTTTAAAAAATCCAAACTTTCTGACTGCCCTGAACGACCTAAAACATTGTAAATGCTACGTAATTCGCTTTCCTGTTTTCCTAAAAGCGAATCGATCTCCCTCAACCTTAATTGAGCAGAATATAATTCGTCATCATAGACTCCACAAAGATACCCACCAACCATATCGCGAGTTAACGGCGTATCGAAACTATCTAGGCGAAATATGGGACTGTGAACTGATGGCTGGTCTGCGTACAGGACCCTAAGTAGCTGATGTAGCGTAAGATTTGACGCGCCATCACCTTGGGCTTGGGGCATCTCAAGCGCCTCGATCAATGCCTGTGAGAAGCTAATCCGATGTGCGCTGCGCAAAAATGGGTACAATTCCCAATCTTGCGAGCCCGCTTTGAGCGCTGATTCCAGGGTTCCCCAATAAATTGCCATCGGCCTTTTCAGGCTTTCGCTAATTTCTCTTCGTAAAGTGGCTACTTTTCCGTTAAGCTCGACTTCTACAAGGGTATCTGTACACATTAGTGCCTCTTGCTTCCACCGGATGTTTTCAGCACCAAGTGAAAAAGCAAGCATATCCATTATAGTAGTTTTTCCACTACTATTTCGACCACGAATTACGTTTACGCCCGCGTGAAACTCGCAATCAAAGGCTTTATGCCCGCTTTGAAAAACTATTAGTCGGTTTATCTTAAGTGTTGGTTTATATAAAGTCATATCTGTATTCCATTAACTCGGTTCTGTGCTTCAATCCGTTTACTCCCAGAAGAGGAATTGTCGATAATTCATCGAGCACGAAACGAGACACATTGTCGTGTGATTTTACAAATGACCTAATGTATGAGTTTAATGAATCCGGGATAGGTAATTTTGTACGAGTAACATATCCAACTTCAAAGCGATCTAGATCAATAAGGCTTGCCGCCGCGATACATTTTAGCGCCGCGTCTTGAATGAATCGCATATCTCGGAACGTCGTTCTTATATTAATAGGGTCATGATACTGATTACTGAGAAGCTTGGCTTCTTTCCGAATAGGGGTCATCCCTTGAGGGATCTTGACTTGTGTAACAGCAGACGGATAAAGAAGGAAGAATTCAAGTATTCGTGCTTTATCGATCTCCAAATCTTGCACTTTGTCAATTACAGCTAGTAATCGGAAAATGCAATGATAGGCATCATATCCCGGGTGGTAAATCAGCATTTATCCCACCTTATGTGGCAATTTCCACCAAGGAAATATATTAAAGAAAAGAGATCCTTTGCGGTAATTTCTAAAAGGTTTTCCCCAAGTATAGATTTGGTATCATTTATAACCTTTAAGATAGCTTGATCGATTGCCGCTCGTCCAGCTTCAATTTGAATCATTGGGGTTGCGGTTAGCATAAAATTGGTATGGAGCTCATCCAGAACAATCGTAAAGATTCGTTGTGCTGTACTAGATGTTTGCCTTCGCATGATCGCCTTAAAGGCACTTTCCTTCATTGCCTTGGCGACTGAAAGTTGATCGAGACGACCACTCTCCTGAAGTTTTGCTTCAAGGCCGCGAACGTCTCCGTCCGTCGTGCTAGTCATGTAGTGCTGAAGTTGCTCACAAAATCCTCCGGCTGTATCTTTATCGGGATCGTCTTGCCTGAGTTTGATATACAGCCTTGTGAGTTCGCTATTCCCTAGGGCAAGGGGAGATGAGAAATTGAAGTTGTTTTCGGTTTTGTTGCCACCGACAAGGTCGCCGGTTACAACGTTGTCGTTCTGTTCGCTCACGGTTTGTTGTTCTTATGCATGTCGCCTGCGACCATGTCACCGCCAACAAAGTTGCCAGTTTGCTTAACTTTGGTGGTTCGGCTCGAATCGACGAACCGCTTAGAGTATGCTATCCGCACCGTCCAACCCGCACCAAGCCCAGCAATGAATGTGCCTACGTGCGTCGCCAAAGATGTCCAGTCCATCACTTCTCCTATGCCATGAAGTATTACCAAAAGTCGTTTGTAGTCAATTCTCCTACGATTTTTTCATTTTCGCAACATTTTGTGCTCAATAGCGTAAGAAAATTCCTACAGCCAGCTGGATAGTGACCACGGGCGACGTCAATGTTGCGGCTGAGGTTGGATATCTTCACAGATGCGAACTACTGCATGTGGCCTAAGAGATAAAGTGTGGCGGTACATGAGCGTAATGAATTTTTAAAATAAGAAAATAGCGAAATCCTTATATTTTAAGCTAATCGATTGAAAGTAAAGGGATTTCGCCATTAACGATTTTCGGTTGATTTCTAAAACAAAAGAACTCACCCTTGGATACATTAAATCCTTTTGTTTTCGATATGGCACAGGAAAAAAATCACCGAAAAGAACTTAGGGGTACCTTTCGTTCATTGCAATTAAACGGCACGCAGCACGCAATCGAGCAATGCTCACTTGGCAGGAATCCGTGTTGGGGAGTTGCTGCGCTGTTGGTCGAGGATGTGCTGTCCGAGGCAGCGCTGGCAACCTTGGCCACGACTTAGGGCTGACCGTATCTGCCTACACGTTCCGAGCTTTTTCGGTAGACTGATAGTCAAAGCATACGGGAGCCCGCAACGTGGAATACAAAGATTACTACCAGACCCTGGGCGTGGCCAAGACGGCCAGCGAAGAGGACATCAAAAAGGCGTACCGCAAGCTGGTACGCAAATACCATCCCGACGTCAGCAAGGAAGCCGACGCCCAGAAGAAAACCCAGGAAATTAACGAAGCCTACGGCGTGCTGGGCGACGCGGAAAAACGCGCCGCCTATGACGACCTCGGGCGCGGCCAGCAGTACCGCGCCGGCCAGGAGTTCCGTCCGCCGCCGGACTGGGGCCGCGGCTTTGGCGGCGGCGCGGGGGGCTTCGGCAGCGACCCTGCGAGCAGCGATTTCTTTGCCGACCTGTTTGCCAACCTCGGCGGCGGCCGCCGGCGCCAGCCGCCCCGGCGCGGCGAGGACAGCCATGCCAGCATCACCATCGAGCTGGCCGACAGCTACCACGGCGCCACCCGCACCGTCAGCCTGATGCTGGCCGAGCGCGATGCGCAGGACCGCATCGTCACGCGCGAGCGCAACCTCAGCGTCAACATTCCGGCCGGCGTAACCGCCGGCCAGCAGCTGCGGCTGGCGGGGCAGGGCCACCCGGGCGCGGCCGGGCCGGGCGACCTGTATCTGGAAATCCAGTTCCGCCCCAACCCGCGCTACCGCCTCGACGGCCGCGATGTGTACCAGACGGTGCCGGTGGCGCCGTGGGAGCTGGCGCTGGGCGGCGAGATCGAGGTGACCACGCCGTCCGGCAAGGTGAACGTGACGGTGCCGGCCGGTTCGCAGAGTGGGCGCAAGCTGCGCCTGCGCGGACGCGGCATTCCCGGCAAGGAAGCCGGCGATTTATACCTGTTGCTGGAAGTGGTGCTGCCGCCCGCGAATAGCGAGCGCAACCGCGAACTGTACCAGACGATGGCGCGCGAGATGGCGTTCAATCCGCGCGCGGGAGGATGATCATGGGACAAGCAATCGTGATGGCGGTGCTGGTCGACGAGGCCGCGCTGACCCTGGAAGAACTGGCGCAAGCCTGCGCCGTGGAGCCGGACTGGGTGGTGCAGCATGTGCGCACCGGTATTCTGCTGCAGGACGCTTCGCCGCATAGCGGCGGCTGGCGTTTCAGCAGCGCCGACCTGGTGCGGGCACGGCGCCTGTGCCAGATCGAACGCGACTTCGAGGCCAACGATGACGTGGCGGCGCTGGTGGTCGACCTGTCGGAAGAAATCAGCCGCCTGCGCCGTAAGCTCAACGCGGCCGGAGTGAGATAGGCGCGGCCACCGCCATCCCGGCCGGCGCGTCCGGCTGCGGCGGCTTTGGCTTGGCCCGGGACTTGCGCGGCGGTTGGCCGACGGCGGCCGGCGCGGCATCGCTGACGCCATCCGCCGCGTGGGCGTAGGCGGGCACCGGGTCGCCGTGTGCGGACAGGCATTGCGCGCCATCGGCTTGTGCCGCCGCCGCCGCGCCCGGCTGGGTCAGCGCCATGAATTGCTGCATCAGCCAGCGCGTGGCCGGACCGGGCTGTTCGTCGCCGCGCCGGATCACGTACAGCGGGAAGCTGAAGGCGCTGCCCTCGGGAATCTGCAATTGCACCAGCCGGCCCGCGTCGAGGTCCCACTGCACGAACTCGAGCGGCATATTGCCCCAGCCGATGCCGTTGCGCAGCAGCGCATGCTTGGAGCTGAGGTCGCCCAGGCGCCAGTCGCGCAGGGCCAGCACGCCGAAGTCCTGGCCTGCCGTCAGCGTGCTGCGGTCGGTCAGTACCAGCTGGGTGTGTTCGCGTAGCACTTCGGTCGGCACGATGCCCTCGATCTGCGCCAGCGGATGGCCGGGCGCCACCACCGGCACCATCGTCACGAAACCGCAGGCCTGGCGTTCGATCACGTCCGGCGTGCCCGGCATCCAGCCGCTGATGCCGATGCGGCAGGTGCCGTCCATCACCAGCTGGGTCACCGCGCCCAGCGCCTCGGTGCGCAGGCGCATGGAGACGGTCGGGAATTCCTTCTGGAAGGCGTGCAGGATGCGCACCAGGGTGCAGGTCGAGAACATCACGTCCACCACCAGCGACACCTCGGCTTCCAGCCCGGCCGACAGCGCCTTGGCGCGGGCGCGCATGCCGTCCACCTTGAGCGAGACGGCGCGGGCGTCGGCCAGCAGCGCCTTGCCGGCCTCGGTCAGGGTCGGCTTGCGGGTACTGCGGTCGAGCAGCGCCACATTCAGCTGTTCTTCCAGGTTGGCGATGGTGTAGCTGATCACCGACTGGGTACGGTGCAGGGCGCGCGCGGCATGGGCGAAACCGCCGTGGTCGATGACGGCGATAAACACGCGCAACTGGTCAAGGGAGGGAAGGCCGGGATCTCGCATGATCGATTTTATCGATAGGTAAAATAGAAATAAACTGTATTTACTCGATATTATAATCGTTTTACGATGCGTTCATTCCCTCACCGAAAGGACACCGCATCATGGCAAAAGTACTCCACATCGACAGCAGCGTGCGCAGCACCGGCTCCCTGACCCGCCAACTGGGCAGCGAATTCATCGCCAAGCTGAAAGCCGCCGACGCTTCGACCACCGTCGTCACCCGCGACCTGGCCACCAGCCCGGTGCCGCACCTGACCGAGCAAATGCTGGGCGCTTACTTCACCCCGGCCGAGCAGCGCAACGCCGAACAAGCCTTCACCATCAAGACTTCGGACACCCTGGTGGACGAACTGCTGGCCGCCGACACCATCGTGATCGGCGCACCGATGTACAACTTCTCCGTGACTTCCGGCCTGAAAGCCTGGATCGACCACGTGGCCCGCGCCGGCCGCACCTTCAAATACGGCGCCAACGGCCCTGAAGGCCTGGTCCACGGCAAGAAAGTGATCGTGTTCGTCGCCACCGGCGGCGCCTACAGCGAAGGCCCTGCCGCCGCCTATGACCACACCACCACCTACCTGCGTTCGGTGCTGGGCTTCCTCGGCATGACCGACGTCACCTTCGTCGTGACCGAAGGCGTGGCGATGGGCGAAGAGGCCGTCGCTGCCGCGCTGGCCAAGAGCCGTGCCCAGATCGAGGCCATTGCTGCCTAAGCAATAATCCCGCTCCGTGCGGTATCATGGGGGCTTACAGCAATGGAGCCCCCATGAAACGGAATCTGCATCTCTTGATGATAGACCCGCAAAACGATTTTTGCGACCTGCCGGAAAACTATCGACCGATCGACCCGGTCAGCCGCCAGCCGCTGGCGCCATCGCTGCCGGTACCTGGCGCCCACCAGGACATGCTGCGCCTGGCCTCCCTGATCAATCGTGGCCGCGCCGGCCTGAGCGCCATCAGCCTCACGCTCGATTCGCACCACCGTTTCGACATCGCCCACCCGACCTTCTGGATCGCCGCCGACGGCGCGCCGGTCGCCCCGTTCACCGAAATCACCGCCGCCGATGTGCGCGCGCAGAAGTACACGCCGCGTCATCCCGCCGCCTTGCCGTTGACCCTCAACTACCTCGACCAGCTGGAAGCGGCCGGCCGCTACAAGCTGATGGTATGGCCGGTGCATTGCGAGATCGGCAGCTGGGGCAACAACGTCCACGCCGATGTGCACGCCGCCTACAGCCATTGGGAAGAAGCGTCGCTGGGCATCGTCGCCAAGCTGGCCAAGGGTTCCAACCCGTGGACCGAGCACTACTCGGCGGTGCAGGCCGAGGTGCCGTACGCCGACGATCCCGACACCCAGTTCAACACCAAGTTCGTGCGCACACTGGCCGAGGCCGATCGCATCTACGTGGCCGGCGAGGCCGGCAGCCATTGCGTGAAAGCCACGGTCGAACACATCGCCGATTATTTCGCGGCCGAGTACGGCCCGGCATCGCTGGCCAAGCTGGTGCTGGTGACCGACTGCATCAGCGCGGTGAGCGGCTTTGATGCGCAATACCAGGCCTTCCTGCAAGCCATGCAGGCGCGCGGCGTGCAGCTGATGCAGTCGGCCGATGTGCTGCCGGAACTGCTGACGAACGCGGCCGCCGTGGAGAGCGCATGAAGCAGCCCATCGTCCGTAGCTTGCTGGAGACGGACCTGTACAAATTCACCATGTGGCAGGCGCTGCTGCATGGCCACCCGAACTCGCACACCGAGTACGAATTCGTGTGCCGCAACACGCCGGCTTTCCCGCTGGCCGACCTGCGCGAGGAAGTGGAGCGCGAGCTCGACCACCTGTGCTCGATGAGCTTCCGCGACGACGAACTCAGCTATCTGCGCGCGCTGCGCTACATGAAGAGCGACTTCATCGACTTCCTCACCGTGTTCCGCTTCCAGCGCAAGTTCATCGAAGTGGGCGTGGCGGGCGACGCCCTGGCCATCCGCGCCGCCGGCCCGCAGGTGCACGTGATGGGCTTTGAAATCTACGTGCTGTACATCGTCAACGAGCTGTACTTCCGGCGCTTCGACGCCAGCGCTGCGCTGACCGAAGGGCGCGCGCGGCTGGGCGCCAAGATCGCCAAGCTGCAAGCCTTCAGCGCCGAGCCGGCACTGCGCTTCCCGTTCGAGTTTTCCGACTTCGGCACGCGGCGCCGCTACTCGGCCGTGTGGCACGACGAAGTGGTGCAGCGGCTGGCGCGCGAAGTGCCCGAGTATTTCAAGGGCACCTCCAACGTCTACCAGGCCATGCAGTTCGGCCTGATCCCGATCGGCACGATGGCGCATGAATACATGCAATCGTTCCAGGCCTTCGGCGTGCGCCTGCGCGATTTCCAGAAGGCCTCGCTGGAAGCGTGGGTGCAGGAATATCGCGGCGATCTCGGCATAGCCTTGACCGACGTGGTGGGGATGGACGCCTTCCTCGACGACTTCGACCTGTACTTCGCCAAGCTGTTCGACGGCCTGCGCCACGACTCGGGCGACCCGGTGCTGTGGGGCGAGAAAGCCATTGCCCACTACGCCGCGCTGCGCATCGACCCGGGGACCAAGCGGCTGGTGTTCTCGGACGGCCTGAACCTCGACAGCGCGCTTGCCTTGTACCGCCACTTCAACGACCGCATCATGACCGGCTTCGGCATCGGCACCCACCTGACCAACGACGTCGGCCTGGCGCCGCTCAACATCGTGATGAAGCTGGTGTGCTGCAACGGCCAGTCGGTGGCCAAGCTGTCCGACTCGCCCGGCAAGACCGTGTGCAAGGACGAAACCTTCCTGGCCTATCTGCGCCAGGTCTTCAACCATCCGGCCAGCGCATGACCCCTTTATTCCTGCTGAATGCCGGTATTTATCTGGTCGTCGGCATCGGCTTGTTGCTGGTGTGGCAGCGCCATCGCACGCAAACCTTCGCGCGCGACATCGGCTGCTCGACGCTGTTTGCCGCGCTGCTGCCGCTGGGCTACCTGACGAACGGCCTGGCGCCGGCGCCGTGGAATGCGCTGGGCCTGCCGCTGGTGGTGCTGGGCGCCGTGCCCAACCTGCTGTTCCTGGCGTCCGGTGTGATGCGGCTGTCGGGCCGGCGCCTGCCGTATGGCGCGGCCGCGCTGATCGTCGCGCTGGCGCTGTCGGCACTGCTGCTGCCGCCGCTTGAGATGCGGCTGCTGTGCTGGGCCCTGTTCAATCTGAGCGTGCTGCTGACCGTGGGCGCGCTGGCGACGCGCTGGCTGTGGCATGCCGGCAGTGCCGTGCGCCTGGCTGGGCCGTTGCTGATCGGGCTGGGGCTGAGCCAGTTGCCGCTGATCGTCTATGGCGAGCAGGGCCTGGTGCCCAACCTGGTGCTGGCGACGCTGCTGCGTGCCTCCATCGGCGCGGTGTTCGGGCTGTCTGCGCTGGATGGCGCGCTGCGCGAGGCCGGCAAGCTGGCGGCCCGCTTCCAGCTGCTGACCGAGCACGCGCAGCAGGGCGTGGCGGTGACGGACGGCGAACGCATCCTGTACGCCAACCCGGCGGTGCGGCGCATCTACGGCATGCCGCTCGGCCTCGACAATCACACCGAATTTGCCAAGCTGCCGCCGCAAGCCTTCAATGTGGAATTGCTGCAGCGTTACCACCGTCAGGTGCAGGACCGGCCGGGCACGGTGGCCACATGGGAAGGGCGGCGCGAGGTGGCCGGCGGGCGCGTGCTGGAACTGCGCTTCGAAGCCTGGCGCGTGGAGTGGGACGGCCAGCCGGCCACCCAGGTGCTGATCACCGACGACACCGAGCGCAACGCCAGCGCCCGCGAACTGTTGCACCAGGCCACGCACGACAAGCTGACCGGCCTGCCGAACCGCACGGTGCTGATGCAGCGCCTCAAGGAGTATTGCTACCTGACCGACGGCGCGCTGCAATGCACGCTGGTGGTACTGAATATCGACCGGTTCAAGCTGTTTAACGAGAGCCAGGGTCTTGTGGCCGGCGACCAGCTGCTGGTGGCCTTTGCCGGGCTGCTGCGCGACGCCCTGGGGGCGGGCGCCGAGCTGATGCGCTTGGGCGGCGATGAATTTGCCGTCATCGATCCCGATGGCGCCAGCGTGCGCGAGCTCGGTATCCGCCTGCGCGGCGCCTGCGCGCGGCCGGTGCGGCTGGCCGGCGGCGAATACGTGGTGGACGTCTCAATGGGCGTGGCCATCTTCCCCGACCATGCGGTCGACGCCGAAGCGCTGCTGCGCGCCGCCAACGCTGCCATGTACCAGGCCAAGCGCATCCCCGGCACCGCGCTGGCGCTGGCTGAACGGCGCTACGCGCAATTGACGGGCATGGCGCTGGAAAACGAACAGGCGCTGCGCAAGGGCATCCGTAACCATGAGCTGTATCTCGACTACCAGCCCAAGATCGACGCTGTCAGTGGCAAGCTGCTGGGCTTTGAAGCGCTGGCGCGCTGGCAGCGGCCCGGCATCGGACTGGTCAGCCCGGTGGAATTCATCGCGATTGCCGAGCGCACCGGCCTGATCTCCGAGCTGGGGGCGAGCTTGCTGGAGCGCGCCTGCTGCCAGATCGCCGTCTGGCGCGCCGAACTGGGCACCTGCGTGCCGGTGGCGGTCAATGTGTCGCCGATGCAGTTGCTGGACCAGGGCTTTCCGCAGTTGGTGGAGCGGGTGCTGCGCGAGACCGGCATCCCGCCCGCCTGCCTGACGCTGGAGATTACAGAAAGTGCGGCGGTCGAAAACCTCGAGTCGACCCAGATTCAGCTGAACCACTTGCGCGGACTGGGTATCGCGCTGGCGATGGATGATTTCGGTACCGGCTTCTCATCGCTGAGCATGCTGCGCGAGCTGCCGCTGAGCACCTTGAAAATCGATCGCGGCCTGATCTCGCCGTTGCCGGCGCCCGATGCGGTGGCGGTGGTGACGGCGATCTGCCAACTGGCCTCGGCACTGGACTTGCAGGTGGTGGCCGAAGGCATCGAAACGCTGGAGCAAGCGATCGCCGCGCGTGACGCTGGCTGTCACGCCTTGCAGGGATATTTCTATGCGCGGCCGCTGGCCGTGGCCGACGCTGGCGACTGGTTGCAGCGCCAGTGCGGCGCCGGAGCGTGCGCTGGCTGCGCGGCTTAGCGTTGCCTAAGCGTCAGGCGTCACGCGCGCCGTAGCCGCCCATGATGGAATCGGCCTTGTCGCGCTCGTCCTCATCGTAGATATCGACCGTCAGCATGGCGCCGCTGCGCTGGCGCGCGGCGGCGGCGGCGGCCGGGCCGCCGGGCGTGAGCGAATCGAGCAGATTGCCGACCGTGCTGGTGGCCACGCTGGGCGGCAGCGTGGTGTGCTTGGTCAGCTTGACGCTCGATTGCGGGAAACCGCTGGAGAGCAGGGCGCTGCGGGCGCTTTCGGCGTCGGTCAGCTGTTCGAAGTTGCGGTGGATGGTGCGGCTCATGATGGCCTCCTGTTGAGACACATGTGCGGGGCGGCCGTCAGAAACCGGCCACCACGGTGGTGAAATGCTCTACCTTGGGCGGCTGCGCGAAGTGGCTGCCGACCAGCCCGCGCCAGTCCTGGAAGCCGGCGCTGCCACGGAAATCGACCGTGTGGTTTTCCAGCGTCTGCCAGCCGATCACCAGGTGATAAGTGTCCGGTACCTCGATATCGCGGTCCAGCCGCATCGACAGACAGCCCTTGGCGGCCTTGAAAATCGGCACGGCCTGGGCCACGGCGGCCTGGAAGGCGTCATGGTCGGTGGGTTTGATGTACAGCTCGGCGATCTCGTAAATCATGGCAATTCCAGACAGTGGGCGGATGCTCTATTGTGCCTCAACTGGCGGCGCCGTGCGCAGGATGAAACGCATGGCCTGTTGCGCCAGCTCCTGCACATCGGCGCCGCTGCCCGGCTTGTACCATTGGACCGTCCAGTTGAGCGCGCCGAACACCAGCAGGCGGTCGAATTGCGAGGGCGGGCCCCAGGCGCCGGAATGGTGCAGCGCACTAATGGCACGGTCCCAGACCGCCTCGTAGCGGTCCTTGAGCGCGACCAGGCGGGCGCGCGAGGCTTCGTCGAGCGAGCGCCACTCGTACAGCAGCACGGCGACGAAATGGTTGTCGGGCGCGAGCAGGGCGTGCAAATGCAGCTCGACCAGCCGCTGCAGCAGGGCGCTGGGCGCCAGCGGCTGGGCGGCGACCGTCTCGATCTCTGCCAGCGCGTGCTGCAGGCCCTGTTCCATGATGGCGGTGAGGATATCCTGCTTGGTCTTGAAGTGGTAAAACCAGCTGCCGGCCTGGATGCCGGCGGCGGCGGCAATATCGCGCACCGTGGTGTTGTCATAGCCCTTGGTGCGGAACAGCTGGGCCGACTTCTCGATCAATTCGGCGCGCAAGCCGCCGCCTTCCCCTTTCTGGGGCCGCCCGCGTTTCTTCGGGCCAGGGACAGCGAGGACGGCGGCATCGGGCATGGCGGTGTCGGTAGCTGGTGGGATGACAGTGTCATTTTAATGCAGTGTTGGCATGGATTTCACAAAACCCGCTACCGTGTGCTGCGGCGCAACAACAACTGTGGCATGGCGCACCTTTGATGTGCATCATGCCGCTTCCAAATGGCCGGCCTACGCTCGACGGTATGACAGAGGAGGCGACCATGAACGCGCTGGCTCAGCTTGACACACCCTATCGTGCGGCGGAGGATGAAGAAATGGATACTGCTATCGACCTGCTGAGGCAGGATATGGGCGCGAGATTCGATGAAGTTAACGCCCGAATCGCCGACTCGCGAAAGGAGGTGATCGAAAACACGCGGCTGGTCGAGGCCAAGATCAGTGAATTCCGCAAGGAAACATTGGACAACTTTAAAGCAGTCGAGGCCCGGATCACCGAGTCGCGCCGGGAAACGTTGGAGACTCTCAAAGCGGTCGAAGGCAGAATGGCCGAATCCCGGCGAGAGACGCAGGAGAGTTTCAAGCTAATCGAAGCCAGGATGGTGGAATCACGGCGCGAGACGCAAGAGAATTTCAAGCTAATCGAAGCCAGGATGGTGGACTCCCGGCGCGAGACACAGGACAATTTCAAGCTAATCGAAGCCAAGATTTCGGACTCTCGCAAGGAGGCATCCGATAATTTCCGGCTGGTGGAAGCCAAGATTGACGAGTTGCGCCGCGAGACCACCGCGCGCCTTGAAACCTTGCAGGCCGAGAGCCGTAGGCAGATGGAGCACAGCGACGTGCAGTTCCGCTGGCTGGTGGGCGTGGTCGTGGTAGCCGTGCTGAGCATGGCTACCCTGCTGGTCAAAGCAGGTCATTTATAAGGAATTGGTGCCGGTATATTTCCCGACCGCCGGCGCCGGTAGTAGCCGCCTCGAGGGGGCTAATTAGTCGTTCCATGTGAGAACTGGGGCCATCATAATGGCCGAATATGACGGGCGTTTGACGTGCATGGCGGGGCGAGGCAAAGTACTGTAAAATAGGAAATCTGTGGGGACGACCTGGTTTCGACGTGGGTTGCAAAGCAGAGCAGGGCATACCGAGGCCTGGTTACCTCGTAAATACACCCAGAAATCAATAACTGCAAACGATAACTCGTACGCACTGGCAGCCTAAGGGCTGTTAGCTCCTAAACGCTTCTTCCCTGGGGCGGACCGTTAAAAGTCATGGAGTCATTTACAGGGAATCGCGTTGTAACGGGTCACTTGAAGCAACGCTAAATCTAAGGTGAATCGCTGGTACGTAACGTGCACATCCGTGCCGTGCCGGTTAAATTAAATGATAGTGCTAAGTATGTAGAACTGTCTGTGGAGTGCTTGCGGACGCGGGTTCGATTCCCGCCGTCTCCACCATCCGGATGAAAAAAAAGGCCCGGCGCTGATGCGCTGGGCTTTTTTTATTTCGCCGTCGCTGTGATAGCTAGAAGTAGCGCGGGTCGTAGTGCCATTTGCGGAGGGCCGTCGCCATGATGCGCTCCGTTGAGACTTTAGCGTAGCTCAAGTGAGCGCATGGGGTAACTGAATCAGGTCATATTGTCAGATCTGGGCGATGCCGCCGTCGACGAACAATTCAATCCCGTTGATGAAGCTGCTGTCGTCGGAGGCCAGGAAGGTCACGGCTTTGGCCACTTCCGATGGTTGGCCCAGGCGGCCGATTGGTACCAGCGAGGCCAGGTGGTTGAGCAGGCCGCTTTGCTGTTCCTGCGGCACCAGTCCTGCCAGGCCAGGCGTGTGCACCGGGCCTGGGCTGATGGCGTTGACGCGGATGTTGCGTGGTTTCAGATCCAGCAGCCAGTTGCGTGCGAAGTTGCGCACGGCCGCTTTGCTGGCGCTGTAGACGCTGAAGTTTTCCGTACCCTGCACCGAGGTGGTCGACGCGGTCAGGATCACCGAGCTGCCATCCTTCAACAGGCGCAGCGCTTTCTGCACGGTGAACAGCGTGCCTTTGACGTTGCTGTCGAAGATGCCGTCGAAATGCGCTTCGGTCACGTCTTGCAGCGCCATCATGTCGCCGCCGCCGGCGTTGGCAAACAGCACGTCCAAATGGCCCGAGCGTTGTTCGATTTCGTTAAAGATCCGGTCCAGGTCATCCAGCTTGGCGACGTCGCCCCGAATGCCGTAGGCGGTGGCGCCGCCTTCACGCAACTTGGCGACCGCCGTTTCCAGTTCCGCCTGACGACGGCCGGTGATGTACACCACCGCGCCTTGCGCCGCGAAGTCCTGCGCCGATGCCAGTCCGATGCCGGTGGTGCCGCCGGTAACCAGTGCTACTTTGCCTGCCAGTTTGCTTGCGTTGCTCATGATGGAACTCCTCGTAATGTGTGGTTGATGAGTGCCACTTTACGCGCCGCAAACTTTTGAATAAAGTAGTGGAAATCGAAAAGATTATTTCCAAAGGTGAATAATGGACCAATTGCAGTCGATCCGCGCGTTCGCCCGGGTGGTGGAGGCGGGCAGCTTCACCAAGGCGGCCGACACGCTGGGCATGCCCAATGCCAGCCTGACCAAGGCCATCCAACAACTGGAAGCGCATTTGCGCGTCAAGCTGCTGTTGCGCACCACGCGCCGGGTGTCGGTCACGCCGGAGGGCGCGCAGTATTACGAGCAAACCCAGCGCTTGCTGAAGGAATTGGAGGATGTGGACGCCAGTTTCAGCGCCGCGCAGTCGCGCCCGCGCGGCCATCTGCGCATCGACATGGGCAGTTCGACTGCCAACCTGGTGGTGCTGCCGGCCTTGCCGGATTTTCTGGCGCGCTATCCCGATATCCGCGTCGATCTTGGCGTGTCGGACAAGCACGTGAACCTGATCGGCGATAACGTCGACTGCGTGATACGCGGCGGCGAGTTGACGGATTTGTCGCTGGTCGGCCGCCAGATCGGCAGCGCGTCCTGGGTGACGTGCGCCACGCCGGACTATCTGCGTGCGCACGGCACGCCCAAGCATCCGTCTGAACTGGAGCAGGGCCATGTGCTGGCGCATTACCTATCCACCCGCGCTGGCCGCGCCATGCCGCTGAATTTTGAGCGGCGTGGCGAGAAGCTGTCCCTATACGGCACGCGCATCGTGGGCGTCAATGAAAGCAACGCCCACGTGGCCGCCGGCCTGGCCGGGCTGGGCGTGATACAGACCTTCACCTACGCGGCCGCGCCGCACCTGGCCAGCGGCGCGCTGGTGCCGATTCTTGAGAAATGGCAGCCGGCGCGCTATCCGTTTTATGTCGTGTTCCCATCCAACCGCTACGTCAGCAACCGGCTGCGCGTGTTCATCGACTGGGCCGCCGAGCTGTTTTCGGGCCTGAGTTAGCGCCGGTTTTTTAAGCCTTATTCCATTAGGTCTTTGAGTCGAGGGGCATCGGGTTTGAGCACTTCGCGGCAATCGCCATCATAGAAACAAATCGACGCGCAATTCATGGAGGTCCAATTCGACCGCATGTTGTGCCAACGGCCCCAAGCAATCGCATGCTTGGGGCTGGCTGTGCTTAGAAACCTGGCGGCGGAACTTCCGGGATTTGGTTGTGCAGGCTGGCATTGATCACATTCCAACCGCGTATTACGGCGATAGCGTAGCTCAGTTCGGCGATTTCGTTGTCGGTAAAGTGTTCTTTCAGCTCGCCGAAATCGGCGTCGCTGGGTTGCTTGTGCGGCAGGGCGTTGACGGCTTCGGCCCAGTTCAGTGCGGCACGTTCCCGTGCGCTGAAGAACGATTCCGGCGCCTCGCGCCAGCCGGGCAGGGCGTTCAGGTGGCGCGGTTCGGCGCCTTGCTTGATCAGGTCGCGCCAGTGCATGTCGATGCACACGCCGCAGCCGTTGATCTGCGACACGCGCAGGTTGATCAGTTCCACTAGCCGCGCGCCCAGCGAGCTTTTCTTGACGGAGCCGGACAGCGCGATCATGGCCTGCAGGTTGGCCGGCGCAAGTTGGAAGAAGGGGATGCGAGCTTGAGTCATGATAGTGCCTCTCAGTGTCAGCGGAGAACACACCATTGCGCCCTCCATACCTGTAAGACGGGCCGCTCGCAGCGCTTGTGACAGCTTTTAGAAAATAGTTTGCGGCACCCCGGCCAGCTTGTCCGGATTGCGGACGATGAACACCGCCGCGATGCGCCCGTCCTCGATCACAAACGCCTGCGCCGATTCCAGCTTGCCGTCGACGTAGCGCACCAGCCCCGGCCCGCCGTTGACGCGCGCCTGGCGATACACCACTTGCTGCGGATACTGGTGCTCCAGCGACCAGAACGACCCCGCCACCCGCCCAGCGCCATGCAGCACGTGCAGGTAGGAGTTGACCTTGCCGCCGCCATCGGCCACCAGCTGCACATCGTCGGCCAGCATGGTCTTCATGGCCGCGCGGTCGCCCACCTGTGCGGCGGCGATGAAGCGGCCCAACAGCGCATGATGCTGCTCCTGCGGCACCGAAAAGCGCGGCGCCTGCTGCTGCACGCGCTCCTGCGCCCGATGCACCATCTGCCGGCAGGCGGCTTCGCTCTTGCCCAGCAGGTCGGCGATATCGGCGTAATCGTGCTCGAACACTTGCCGCATCAGGAAAGCCGCGCGCTCTTCCGGCGACAGTCGCTCCAGCACCCACATCAAGGCCATCGACACTTCACTGGCCAGTTCCGCATGGCTCTCCGGCGTGCGCTCGTCCAGTTCGACGATGGGCTCGGGCAGCCACCAGCCCACATACGACTCGCGTTCCGCCATGCGCGCGCGCAGGCGGTCGATGGCCAGCCGGGTGGTGGTGGTCACCAGCCAGGCTTCCGGCGACTGCACGGCCGCCTGATCACTGCCATGCCAGCGCAGCCACGCATCCTGCACCACATCCTCGGCATCGGCGCGGATGCCCAGCATGCGGTAGGCAATGGCAAACAGGCGCGGTCGCAGCGCGTTAAAAGTGGAGGTTTCGCTCATCATGCATCCTAGACGCGCCAGCCGCGCGGTTTGTGACAAGGATAGCTTATCCGGAATGCGTATTTGTATTTTTGGAATCATTCGTGGCCGCCGGCGCGGTTTCCCGCTACCGTTTTATGCACCATTGACCAAGGAGACAACATGAAACTGGAAACCATCGCCGTCCACGGCGGCTACAGCCCGGACCCGACCACGCGCGCCGTGGCGGTGCCGATTTACCAGACCGTGGCCTACGCCTTCGACGACACCCAGCACGGCGCCGACCTGTTCGACCTGAAAGTGCAGGGCAATATCTACACCCGCATCATGAACCCGACCCAGAACGTGCTGGAGGAGCGGGTGGCGGCGCTGGAGGGCGGCATCGGCGCGCTGGCGCTGGCCTCGGGGCAGGCGGCCATCACCTACGCCATCCAGACCATCGCCGAAGCCGGCGACAACATCGTGTCCGCCGCCACGCTGTACGGCGGCACCTACAACCTGTTCGCCCACACGCTGCCGCAGTTCGGCATCAGCACCCGCTTTGCCGATGCGCGCGACCCGGCATCGTTTGCCAGCCTGATCGACGAGCGCACCAAAGCCGTGTTCATCGAATCGATCGGCAACCCGCTCGGCAACATCACCGACATTGAAGCGATTGCCGCCGTGGCCCATGCCCACGGTGTGCCGCTGGTCGTCGACAACACGGTGGCCACGCCCTACCTGCTGCGTCCGATCGAGCACGGCGCCGACATCGTGGTGCACTCGCTGACCAAATACCTGGGCGGCCACGGCAACTCGATCGGCGGCGCGATTGTCGATTCCGGCAAATTCCCGTGGGCCCAGCACAAGCAGCGCTTCAAGCGCCTCAACGAGCCGGACGTGTCTTACCACGGTGTGGTCTACACCGACGCGCTGGGCCCGGCCGCCTACATCGGCCGCGCGCGCGTGGTGCCGCTGCGGAATACCGGCGCGGCGTTGTCGCCATTTAACGCCTTCCTGATCTTGCAGGGCATCGAAACGCTGGCGCTGCGCATGGAACGCATCGTCGAGAACACGCGCAAGGTGGCGCAGTTCCTCGGCCGGCACCCGAAGGTCAAGTGGGTCAATTACGCCGGGCTGGAAGACCATCGCGACCACGCACTGGCGCGCAAATACCTGGGCGGCCGTCCATCCGGCGTGCTGACGTTCGGTGTGCAGGGCGGGAAAGAGGGCGGGGCGCGCTTCCAGGATGCGCTCAAGCTGTTCACGCGGCTGGTCAATATCGGCGATGCCAAGTCGCTGGCCTGCCATCCTGCCTCCACCACGCACCGCCAGCTCAACGAGGAGGAACTGGCGAAGGCAGGCGTGACTGTGGATACGGTGCGGCTGTCGATTGGCATCGAGCACAGCGACGACTTGCTGGCCGACCTCGAACAGGCACTCGCGGCGGTTTAATCCTTGATACGCAGGCCACTGGTGTTGCATATCTGGTGGCCTGATGCACGGTTTTCACCACTTTGTAACATCGTATGTAAATACAACAGTCCCAGTTCCCATAAGGCTTCCTTGCTCATAGGGGCGACGTGTCTTTATCCAAAATGTGAATTTACATTGTCGGAATGATTCGTGTGCGCCGCAGCAAATTGGCCGTAGTCTGTAGTGACTACTTAATAACAATGAACGGGATGTGCTTTGGAAAAATTACTGACTTTCCCTGATCTAGGCAATATGGCTTTGTCCATCCGGGCCAAGGCCATGCTGTTCCATGATCCACGTTCGTGCGAATTGCTGCAGCAGGTTGAACGCATCGCGCGCAGCGATGCCACCACGCTGATCATCGGTGAAACCGGCACCGGCAAGGAGTTGATCGCACGCCATATCCACGCCCAGAGCGGCCGTCGCGGCCCGTTCGTGGCGGTCAACTGCGGCGCCTTCAGCGAGACGCTGATCGATGCCGAATTGTTCGGCCACGAAGCGGGCGCCTTCACCGGCGCCACGCAGGCGCGCTCCGGCTGGTTCGAGGCCGCCAACGAGGGCACGCTGTTCCTCGACGAGATCGGCGACCTGTCGATGGCCTTGCAGGTCAAGCTGCTGCGCGTGCTGCAGGAGCGCCAGGTGGTGCGCCTCGGCGCGCGCCAGCCGATTCCGCTCAATGTGCGGCTGGTGGCGGCCACCAACGTCGACCTGCACAAGGCGATTGTGGCGGACCGCTTCCGCTCCGACCTGTACTACCGGCTCGGCGTGGCCACCGTGCGCCTGCCACCGCTCAGTGAACGTAGCGGCGACATCCTGCCGCTGGCGCGCCATTTCATCGAGGTCTATAGCACCAAGCTGAAACTGCAAGACGTGACGCTGTCGCCGGACGCCAAGGTGGCGCTGCTGTCCTACGAATGGCCGGGGAATATCCGCGAGCTGGAAAACGTCATTCACTACGGGCTGATTGTCTGCCGCGATAACGTGATCCAGGCCGAGGACCTGAAGCTGACCGGCATTTCGCATCGCACGCAGCTGCATCATCCGCGCAAGCCGGCGCCGGGCGCCGCATCGCCTGAAACGGCCGACGCCTTCCAGCAGCAACTGGCGGCGCTGGTGAACAGCATGATCGAATCCGATCAGCCGGACCTGTTCGACCGCATCGAATCGGGCGTGGTGCGCACCGCGTTTGAAACCTGCAATCGCAATCAGGTGCAGACCGCGCGCGCGTTGGGCATCAGCCGCAACATCCTGCGCACGCACCTCAAGCGCTTTGGCTTGATCGGCTTCGATGGCGTGGCCGACCCGGTGCCGGGCGGCACACGACGCGACGAAGTATTGCAGCACTGATGGCGGCCCTGCAAGTACACCAGCTGGCGTGCGGACGCGGCGACCGCCAGCTGTTCAGCGACCTGAGTTTCGAACTGCAGGGCGGCGAAGCCTTGTGGCTCAAGGGCCGCAACGGCAGCGGCAAAACCAGTTTGCTGCGCGTGCTGTGCGGCCTGGGACGGCCGTTGCTGGGTGAGGTGCGCTGGAACGGCGCGCCGATCGAACGCCTGCGCGAGGACTACTACCGTCAGCTAATCTACTGCGGCCACGCCGCCGCCGTGAAGGACGATCTGCTGGCATGGGAAAACGTCGCCATGAGCAGCACGCTGTCCGGCGTCGCTTGCAGCCGTCAGCAGGCACTGGATGCATTGGATAGCGTAGGCCTGGGCGCGCAAGCCACGCGGCCGGCGCGCGCACTGTCGCAGGGCCAGCGCCGTCGTGTGGCGCTGGCGCGGCTGGCGGTCGAACCGTTGCCGCCCCTGCTGCTGCTGGATGAACCATTCGTCGCGCTGGACCAGCCGGCGGTGCAGACACTGTGCGCCACGCTGAACCGGCACCTGGCCGATGGCGGCATCCTGGTCTACACCACGCACCAGGCGCAGGCGCTGCAAGCGCGCCGCCTGGAGCAGTTTGACCTCGATCAGTTGGCCGCATGCTGAACGCGCTGCTGCATGTGATCCGCCGCGACCTGCTGCTGGCGTTCCGTCGCCGCACCGATGTGTTGGGAACCCTGGTGTTTTTCTGCATCGTGGGCGCGTTGTTCCCACTGGGCGTGGGGCCGGAGCCGGAACTGCTGCGTACCCTGGCGCCGGGCGCGTTGTGGGTGGCGGCGCTGTTGGCCAGCACGCTGGCGCTGCAACGCCTGTTCGGCGCCGATCACGCGGACGGCACGCTGGAACAACTGCTGCTGTCACCCGAGCCGCTGGCGCTGATCGTGGCCGGGAAGGTAATCGCGCACTGGCTGATCAGCGGCCTGCCGCTGGTGTTGCTGACGCCCTTGCTGGCGCTGCAATTCGGGCTGGACGCCGACGCCACTATCGCACTGGCACTGAGCCTGCTGGTCGGCACGCCGGCTCTGAGCCTGGTGGGCGCGATTGGCGCGGCGCTGACGCTGGATGTGCGCGGCGGCGGCGTGCTGGTGGCGCTGCTGGTGCTGCCGCTGTCGGCGCCGGTGCTGATCTTCGGCGCCGGCGCGGCGGTGGCCGAAACCGGCAGCTCGCTGGCCGACGCCAACCTGTTGCTGCTCTGTGGCCTGCTGGCCGCCGCTGCCGCGCTGGCGCCGTGGGCCACTGCCTCGGCGCTGCGCATCTCGCTGGAATGAACCTTGAAGGAAAAGCTTGTGTCTCAAATTGGAACCCTCATCGATGAACGCCGGCCGCGCGCCGCAAGCCTGCTGCGCTACGCCTCGCCGCAAGCCAGCCTGCCGCTGGTGGAGCGCCTGATCCCGTGGCTGCACGGCACGGCGGCGCTGCTGGCGCTGGCCGGCTTGTATATCGGCCTGCTGCTGGCGCCGACCGACTTCCAGCAGGGCGACGCCTACCGCATCATCTTCGTTCATGTGCCGGCGGCCTGGCTGTCGATGCTGATCTACGTGGCGATGGCTTTCTGGGCCGGCGTGGGGCTGGTGTTGAACACGCGCCTGTCGGCCATGCTGGCCAGCGCGCTGGCGCCCACCGGCGCCTTGTTCACCTTCCTCGCGCTGTGGACCGGCGCCCTGTGGGGCAAGCCGACGTGGGGCGCGTGGTGGGTGTGGGATGCGCGCCTGACCTCCGAATTGCTGCTGCTGTTCTTGTACATCGGCTTCATGGCCTTGCAGGCGGCCATCCCTGATCCACGCCGTGCCGACCGCGCTGGCGCCGTGATTGCGCTGGTCGGCGTGGTGAATGTGCCGGTGATTTACTTCTCGGTCCAGTGGTGGAACACGCTGCATCAAGGCGCATCGGTATCGCTGCGCAGCGCACCGTCGATGGCCACGCCGATGCTGGTGGGGATGCTGATCATGACGCTGGCGCTGTGGGCCTACGCCATTGGCGCGGTACTGCAACGGCTGCGCGCCATCGTGCTGGAGCGCGAGCGCCATGCGGCGTGGGTGCCGCGCCATCTGGGAGCGTCGAAATGATCTGGGACAGCTGGAACGATTTCATCGCAATGGGTGGCTACGGCCGCTACGTATGGGGCTCGCTGGCCGCAGTGGCGCTGGCGCTGGCGATCGAACAATGGACCCTGCGCGCACGCAACCGCGCAGCGGAGCAGCGGCCATGACGCGCCGCCAGCAACGCCTGCTCCTGCTGGCGACCGCATTGGCCGCGCTGGCGCTGGCCGCGTGGCTGGTGCTGTCGGCGTTCCGCAAGAACCTGGTGTTCTTCTACACGCCGACGCAAGTGCTGGCCGGCGAAGCGCCGCACAACCGCAGCTTCCGTCTGGGCGGCATGGTGGAAGCGGCAAGCCTGAAGCGCGACGCCGATGGTGTCGGCGTCAGCTTCGTGGTCACCGACACGGGACGCAGTCTGCCGGTGCATTATCGCGGCATCCTGCCGGACCTGTTCAGGGAAGGCAAGGGCGTGGTCGCGCAGGGCAAGCTGGATGCCGACCATCGCTTCGTCGCCGATGAAGTGCTGGCCAAGCACGATGAAAACTACATGCCGCCGGAAGCCGCCTACGCGCTGAAGAAAGGCCGCGAAAGTGTGAAGGTGGATCGATGATTCCTGAATTGGGCAATTTCGCGCTGATGATCGCACTGTGCCTGGCGCTGGTGCAGGGCAGCCTGCCGCTGCTGGGCGCCTGGCGCGGCAAGCCGCACTGGATCGCACTGGCGCGGCCGGCGGCGGTGGGGCAGTTCAGCTTCGTGGTATTTGCGTTCGGCTGCCTGCTGGCGGCGTTCGTCAACAACGATTTCTCGGTGGCCTATGTGGCGTCGAACTCCAACTCCATGCTGCCGCTGCACTACCGCGTGGCGGCGCTGTGGGGCGGGCATGAAGGCTCGCTGCTGTTGTGGGTATTGATCCTCGCCTGCTGGACTGCCGCCGTGGCGCGCTTCAGCCGCCAGTTGCCACCGCCGTTCGTAGCGCGCGTGCTGGGCGTGATGGCGTGGGTCAGCGTCGGCTTCCTGCTGTTCATGCTGTTCACATCCAATCCCTTCGACCGCCTGCTGCCGGCCGCGCGCGATGGCCGCGACCTCAATCCGCTGCTGCAGGACTTCGGCATGATTATCCATCCGCCGCTGCTCTACATGGGCTATGTCGGCTTTTCGGTGGCGTTCGCGTTTGCGATTGCGGCGCTGCTGGGCGGCGAACTGAATGCGGCGTGGGCGCGCTGGTCGCGTCCTTGGACGCTGGTGGCGTGGGCCTTCCTCACGCTGGGCATCTTCATGGGCAGTTTCTGGGCCTATTACGAATTGGGCTGGGGCGGATGGTGGTTCTGGGATGCGGTTGAAAATGCGTCCTTCATGCCCTGGCTGGTTGGCACGGCGCTGATTCACTCGCTGGCGGTGACGGAAAAGCGCGGCAGCTTCAAGAACTGGACCGTACTGCTGGCCATCGTGGCGTTCTCGCTGTCGCTGCTGGGGACTTTCCTGGTGCGCTCCGGCGTGCTGACGTCGGTGCATGCCTTTGCCACCGATCCGCGCCGTGGCCTGTTCATCCTGGTCTTCCTGGCGCTGGTGATCGGCGGTTCGCTGGCGCTGTATGCGTGGCGTGCGCCGACGGTGGGATTGGGTGAACGCTTTGCGCTGTTCTCGCGTGAATCTCTTCTGCTGTTGAATAACGTGCTGCTGCTGACGGCCGCCGCCACCATCCTGCTCGGCACCTTGTACCCGCTGTTCCTCGATGCGCTGGACCTCGGCAAGATATCGGTCGGTGCGCCGTATTTCGAATCGGTGTTCGTTCCGCTGCTGTTGCCGGTGCTGCTGTTGATGGCGGCGTCGCCGTTCGTCGCATGGCGGCGCGACGACTGGCGCGGCGTGGCGGCGCGCTTGGCGAAAATCGCGCAGGTCTCGCTGCTGTTTGGGCTGGCCTTGTGGCTGGGCTGGAAGTTTACGCCGGCAATGGCGGCAGGGTTGATGCTGGCGGCCTGGATTCTGCTGGGCTGCGCGCAGCATGTGCTGGAACGCCTGTCGTCGGTAGGCGAGGGCGTGACGCTGGCGCGCCATGTCGCCAAGCAGCCATTGAGTTACTGGGGCATGTTGGCGGCGCACGCCGGCGTGGCGGTGTTTGTGGTCGGCGTCGCGCTGGTCAAGGGCGGCGAAGTGTCGGAGGATGCCAGCCTGCAGGTGGGCGAAAGTGTGGTCAGCAACGGCTGGCGCTACAGCTTCACCAACCTGCAAAAGGTAGATGGCCCGAACTACGTGGCGGCACGCGCCACTTTCGAAGTACATGGTCCCGATGGCCGCGTGCTGCTCCTGCAGCCGGAGAAGCGCTACTACACCGTGCAGCAGATGCCGATGACGGAAGCAGCCATCGATCGCGGTTTTACGCGTGATGTCTACCTGTCGCTCGGCGAGCCAGGCAAGGATGGCGCGTGGCTGGTGCGCATGCAGCATAAGCCGTTCATGGGTTGGGTCTGGGGCGGCTGCCTGATTATCGCGGCCGGTGGGCTGCTGTCGGCATCCGACCGCCGCTACCGTTCTTATGTGAAGAGGAAGGAAGATGAAACGATACATACTGCCGCTGAGCGGCTTCGCGCTATTGCTGGTGTTGCTGGGCGTGGGCCTGCGGCTTAAGCCGCAGGAGATTCCGTCACCCCTGATCGGCAAGCGCGCGCCGGAGATCACACTGCCGCAGGTGGAGGACGGGAGTAGCGTGTTCCGTTCCAGCGATATGCGCGGCAAGGTGTGGGTGCTGAATGTGTGGGCGTCGTGGTGCGGTCCATGCCGCGCCGAGCATCCGGCTTTGCTGGCGTTGTCGAAGCTGGCGGTGGCGCCGGTGGTGGGCCTGAATTACAACGACCAGCGCGGCGACAGCCTGCAATGGCTGCGCGAGGTGGGCAATCCATACAGCGTTTCGGCGTTTGATGGCGATGGCAAGGCCGGCATCGAGTTTGGCGTGTATGGCGTGCCGGAGACCTTCGTCATCGACAAGCAGGGATTGATCCGCCTGAAGCTGACCGGGCCGGTGACGCAGGAAATCATCAACGACAAGCTGCTGCCTTTGATTCGCGAGCTTGATCATGGTTAGGCGCTGGGCTGCCATGCTGCTGTTTTGCTGGGGCATCGCCGCCAATGCGGCTACGGATACGGCGCTGCTGGAGCGGCGCGTCAATCACGTGGCGGAGCAGTTACGTTGCCTGGTGTGCCAGAACCAGAGCATCGCCGATTCGCATGCGCAACTGGCGGTGGACTTGAAGCGCGAGGCACGCTTGCAGTTGTCGCAGGGGCGTTCGGAGCAGGAAGTGATCGATTTCATGGTGCAGCGCTATGGCGACTTTGTGTTGTACCGGCCGCCGTTCAAGGCGATGACGATGGTGTTGTGGCTTGGGCCGTTTGTGGTGCTGGCCGCAGGTTGTACCGCCTTGCTGTACAACTTGCGCCGCCGTGAATTGCGCGAGGATGCGTTGGAGGAGGTTTGATGAGCGGTTTTATCGTTGCCGCCGGCGGCATGCTGGCCGGCGGTCTGGGATTTGTGGTGCCGCCGCTGTGGCGCAAACAGCGCGCGCTGGCGTCGGCGATAGCTGTATTGCTGCCGCTGGCGGCGGTGTCGCTGTATGTGGTGCTGGGGAATCCGAATGGCTTACGGCCGGTGCCGGAAGCGGTGGCCGAGGTTGGGCCGGCGCAGGTTGAGCAAATGGTGTCGCGCCTGGCCGCGCGGCTGGCGCAGCAGCCCGACGATGCTGCCGGCTGGCGCATGCTGGCCCGGTCGTATGAGACGCTGCGGCGCTTCGATCAGGCGGCCGACGCGTATCGGCACCTGTTGGCGCTGGAACCGGACAATCCGGATGTGATGGTCGATTATGCGGTGGTGCTGGGGATGACGGCGAACAGCAGTCTGGTTGGCGAGCCTGAGGCGCTGCTGGCGAAGGCCCTGGCGCTTAATCCGAATCACTTGCAGGCGCTGGCCTTGTCCGGCAGCGCGGCGCTGGAACGGGGCGATGTGGCGAATGCCGTCAAGCCGTGGAAGAAGATACTGGCGCTGGTGCCGGCCGATTCGGATATCGGCCGCTCCATCGCCGCCAGTATCGCCAAGGCGCAAGCTCGCTAAACCCCACCGCGCCACCGCGTCATTCCCGCGCAGGCGGGAATCCATGCTGAGAGCGAGTCGCCGCGACGTCTAATCGTGGTGGTCGTCGTGATGGTCGTGCGGGTCGTTTGGTTGCGGGATGGTGTAGATGCCGGCGTCGGTGGTCAGCAGCAGGCCGGCGATGGAGGCGGCGTTTTGCAGCGCGATGCGCGTTACCTTGGCTGGATCGAGCACGCCCAGCGCGGCCAGGTCGCCATAGCTGCCATCGGCGGCGTTGTAGCCGAAGTGGCCGGAGCCTTCCAACACACGGCCCAGCACAATCGATGGCGAGTCGCCCGCGTTGGCCGCAATCTGCCGCAGCGGTTCTTCGAGTGCGCGCAGCAGGATCGCAATGCCAGCATCCTCGCCCGCATTGGGTCCGCGTAGCGGCGACAGGGATTGGCGTGCACGGAGCAAGGCGATGCCGCCACCGGCCACCACGCCTTCGGCGATGGCTGCGCGGGTGGCATGCAGAGCGTCTTCAAGCCGCGCCTTTTTCTCTGACAGCTCCACGTCCGTGGACGCGCCGAGCCGGATTGCCGCTACGCCGCCGGCAAGTCCAGCCAGTCGCTTCTGCAATTGGTCGCGGTCATAGCCCGCGCCAACGGCCGCCATCTCCGCTTTGATCAGCGCCGCGCGCGCCGCGATCTGTTCCTGCGTTCCCGCGCCGTCGATAATGGTGGTGTGCTCCTTGCCGACCTCCACGCGGCGCGCCTGTCCCAGGTCGCCCAGGGACAGCGTATCCAGCGCCAGGCCGCTGTCACTGCTGATCAGACGCGCACCGGTCAGCGCCGCCAGATCCTCCAGGCTGGCGCGGCGACGTTCGCCGTAGCCGGGCGCCTTGATCGCCACCGACTTGAGCGCGCCACGCGCATGGTTCAGCACCAGCCCCGCCAGCGCATCGCCCTGCACATCTTCCGCCACCACCAGCAGCGGCCGCGCCGCCTGAGCCGCCAGTTCCAGCACCGGCAGCAGTTGGTGCAGGCTGGTGATCTTTTGGTCGGCCAGCAGGATCAGCGGCCGTTCCAGCTCCGCCAGCCCGCGCTCTGCGTCGCTGATGAAGTAGGGCGACAGATAACCGCGCGCAAACTGCAAGCCCGCCGTCAGTACCAGTTCATCATGCCGGCTGGGGCCATCTTCCACCGTGATCGCGCCATCCTTGCCAACCTTTTCGAAGGCCTGCGCAATCAGCGCGCCGATCGTGGCGTCGCCGTTGGCGGACACGGTCGCCACCTGTGCGATCTCGCTGGACGATGCCACCTCGCGTGACAGCGCCGCCAATTGGGCCAGTACGGCGGCAGTGCCAAGGTCGATGCCGCGCTTGAGCTCCGTCGGACTGTGGCCGGAAGCGACGTGCTTCAAGCCCTCGCGCAGGATGGCTTGCGCCAGCACGGTCGCCGTGGTGGTGCCGTCGCCGACACTATCGCCAGTGCGGGCCGAGACTTCGGTCGCCAGCTGCACGCCCATGTTCTGCAGCGGATCGGCCAGCGCGATTTCGCGCGCCACCGTTATGCCATCCTTGGTCAGTACCGGCGCGGCGACGCCGCGCTCCAGCACCGCGTGCCGGCCGCGCGGGCCGAGCGTGACTTTCACCGCATCCGCCAGCAGGTTGACGCCAGAGGCCAGGCGCGCACGCGCATCCTGGCCAAACACCACTTCCTTTGCACTCATCTCTTCTCTCGATAAACGGTCATTGCGCCGATTGTAGGTTGGCCAGCATGGCTGGCAAAGTAAGAGTTCCGCATTTGCATAGCGGCTTTAGGTATAAGCGCTTTGCTGTTTGGCTCGCAGCAGCAGGGCAACAAGAAATAGTGCTGCGATCAACAGTTGGCTGGCGTGAAATCGGCATCTCCCTGTGATGGCGGCGTGGCATACGACTTGCAAAGCGGGAGTTCACCGTTCACTTTTAAGATCGCACACAATGAAAGAACTATCGTTGACCGCCGTGGCGTCTGCCGTGGCATTACTGACTTCGGGCGCGGCGTATGCGGCCGATCCGAGCGTCGCCGAACTGCAGGCGGAGATCGCGCGCCTCAAGCAGATCATTGCCGCGCAGGGCGGCGCAGCGGCTGTGCCGGCGGCCGCGCCAGTGGCGACAACTGCTGCTGCGCCATCGGACGCTCCTGTCGTTGCGGCCGCCCCGGCGCCAGATGAAGCAGAAACACTGGGCGAGCTGACCGTCCGCGCCCGCAATCGCCTGGAGCGCCTGAAAGACGTCCCGGCCTCGATCTCGGTCGTCACCGGCAGCGAACTCGATCGCTTGCAAGCGCGCGACGTGGCCTCCATCACGCAGCGCGCCGCCAACGTCTCGTGGAATCAGGGGAATGCCCGCACCAGCGCCATCTCGATACGCGGCCTTGGCAAGCAAGCGCAGACCGACGCGATGGACCCCAGCGTCGGCATCACCGTGGATGGCGTCAGCTACGCCTACAATCCCTTGTCGTCGTTCGATTTCTACGACGTTGATGGCGTCGAAGTGCTGCGCGGCCCGCAGGGCACCCTGTATGGCAAGAACGCCAGCATGGGCGCGATCAACATCACCACCCGCCGTCCTTCCTTCACGCCGGACAGCAGCTACTCGGTCGCCTTCGGCGAGAAGAATCGCCTGATCGCCAACGCCGCCATCGGTGGCGCGGTGATTGATGACCTTCTGGCTTGGCGTGCCGCCTTCAGCGTGGACAAGGGGCAGGGCGTCTATCCCAACGCCTACAACGGGGACTTCAGCTACAAGAACAAGGACAACGTCTCCGGCCGCGTGCAGTTCCTTTTGACGCCATACGCCGGCTTCAACGCCTTGCTCAAGTTGGAGCTCACACCGCGCCACGAGGAGTACTACAACGGCTGGACGTTCTTCACTCCGACGCCGACCAAGTACGCCAACGGCCAGCCCAATGCGCTGGCGACAGACGCCTCCACGCGCCTGGCGCGCCGCTGGTTCCTCCAGCAGAAGGACTACGGCTACGCGAGCTCCTATCTTGCAGCACAGGTCAATCAGGATAACCAGCGCCCGCTGGTCACTGCCACCAACGGCGCCTCGGCCACGCTGACGTGGAAGCTGGGTGAACACACCGTTACCTCGATCACCGGTTACAAGGACTTCTACTTCCAGGCCCGCAACGACGAAGGTACGCCGTTCGATATCAGCAAGAACGGCGGTGGTTATGTCTCGCGCAATGCGCAGGTCAGCGAGGAGTTGCGCCTGACGTCACCGGTGGGCGGAGCGGTCGACTACCAGACCGGCTTGTACCTGCTCTCGCAGAAGAACAACTACAGCTCGCGTACCGGCTTCGGCTCGGATGCCGGCGCATGGTTCGCCAGCGCCGCCCAGTACACCACGCTGGATAAGGACGGCGCCGGCCGCTACCTGCTGCAAAATTCCCTGAGCCGGCTGGAGACCAACACGCCGCAGGACATCCACAGCAAGAGCGCCGCGCTGTATGGCCAAGCCAACTGGCATGCGTCGGAAGCGCTCACCGTCACCGGTGGCTTGCGCATCACCGCCGAGCAGCGCAAGAATTCCTCGGTCAAGTTCATCGCCGAAGACGGCTTTGGCGCGGAGCTGAATCCGGCGACGGTGAACGGCATCTCGCTCGGTGGCTTCAATAGCGACGCCAACGGCAACCTCGCCGCCAACAGCGCCACTCAACTGGCCCTGGCCGACTACACGGCGCAAAAATACTTCGGCGTCGCCTACGCGGCACTGAGCACTGACCAGAAGAAGCAGATCGCCGCCGCCAAGGCGATCCGCTCGGCGAACATCGGCGTGGTCTATAACCTGAAGCAGGCGGATACCATCCACGACCGCCAGCCGACCATCCTGCTCAGCCCAAGTTACAAGATCAACGACAACGTCACCACCTACGCCTCCTTCCAGTATGGAGAGAAGGCTGGCATCGCGCAGGTCATCAACGGCTTTTCCAACGACGCACGGCCGGAGAAATCGAAGTCCTACGAGATCGGCGTGAAGACCACGCTGCTGGACAAGAAGCTGACCCTGAGCGCGGATCTGTTCCTCAACGATATCAAGGACTATCAACAGGCGGTGCAAGTGTACGACGCCTACACCACGGCGCAGAAGGCTGATGGCTCGCTGTACTACACCGCTGCCACCGGCAATGCGGCGCGGGTACGGGCGCAGGGGCTGGAGTTCGACGGCGTCTACAGCGGCATCCCGAACACCAATATCCGCTTCTCAGGCGCGTTCAACGACGCGTACTACAAGGAGTTCAAGAATTCATCCAATCCGGTTGAAATGGCCAACCTCACCACGCCGTATCGCGACGTGACAGGGCAGAACCTGCCGGGAGCAGCGAAGTTCACCTTCAACGTGGGGGCCGAGTACCGCGCGCCGGTGAAGGGCTGGGACAAGGAATTCCATGCCAGCTTCAATACCGCCTATAGCAGCAAGTACAACTCGGATGTGGCCTTGTCCAGCTATGCATGGGTGCCGGCGTACAGCATCACCGACTTCGGCATCGGCCTTGGTACGCTGGACAAAAAGTTCGATGTGACGCTGCTGGCCAAGAACCTGTTCGACAACCGTACTTCGCAAGTGGTGACGTGGAATAGCTATGTGCCGGCGGTTGGGCGCTGGGTCGGCGTGGTATTCAGCGGGAAGCTGTAGCAGGAGGGAAGGGCGGCGCATGCGCCGCCCGGAGAAGCTTAGTTTGCGGCGAAGCAGTACAGCAAACCGGCGCCGCCGGTGGCGACCAGGTTGGCCTGGCCGCAGCCACGGCTCGGATGCGCCGCGTTCCACGAAGTGTTGCCACCGCCGGTGCGGTCGAAGTGACCCAGCTGCGCCGAACCATCCGCCGCGCTGGACGTGTAGTTCTTGCAGGTGTGGTCCGCCGCATCGGCGAACGCACGGCCATCCGGCGTGGAGCCGGTGATGATGTCATGCTCGTTCGGTTTGTCGCCCGCACCTTTCACCGGCTCGTTCTTCTCGGTCAGTACGGTGGTGCGCGACAGGTTGTTGCCGAGCCGTGCCGCCTCCACGTTATCGCCATGCAAATGCGCTACGTCGCGCGCGATCTGCGCGCCGCGCGTGTTGAACCAAGGGCCGCTGCCGATGCGGTCGCGCGCATTGACGGCCGGCTTGCCCTCGCTGGCCTGGGTGCTCAGGTAAGCACGCCACGTCTGCTTGCCGGCGCCGACCGATTCAGCCAGCTTCTGGCAGTGCGCGTCCGCGCCTTCGAGGCCGCCCAGGTCCGCGCCTTGGCCCTTGCCTTCACTGGTGACAAAAAAACTCAGCGGCTTGGCCGGGTCGGTGGAACGGGCGGTGTTAGGCTGCTGCTGCGCGTACGCGCCAGCAGCCATGCACAATGCGGCAACCGCGCCGCAGATCAGGGAAGTATGCTTGGTCATCATCAGTCTTTGGATTTGAAGTCGTCGTGGCAGGATTTGCAGGTGCGCTGCAGCTTGCCGAATTGGGCTTTGATGGCGGCCACGTCGCCACCGGCGGACACGGTAGCCAGCTCGCCGGCTTCTTTCGCGAAGGCGGCATTCAGTTCGCCGAAGCGCTTGGCGTCCTTGAACACTTCCGGCTTGGCGCTGGTGTCGTGCCAGCCCTTGCCTTGCTCGGTGCCGGCCGCGAACAGGCCAGGCAGGCCGGAATTGGCGATGGCGGCGATGGCGTTGGCCGCACGCTGCACTTCATCCTTGTTGTACTGGCCTTCGACCGAAGCCTTGATCTTGCCGGTGTTCCAGGCCACCAGCTGGAACGCCGACTGGCGCCATTTGATCAGGTTTTCCGGTTTGGGCGCCTGCTGCGCCACCGCAGCCACGGAGGCAGCCAGCAGTACCACCGCCAGCGACGGCGCGAGAATTTTCTTGAAACGAGCTTTCATCTGTATCCCATCGTCAGGTTAAAAAAAACTACTTGGCGCGTCCGCCATAGCCTTCCGCTTGCAGCGCGATCTTGTAGGCCGAACCACGACCGACCACGTACAGCGTTTTCTTGCCCGGGCCTGCAAAGGCCAGGTTCTGCGGTGCCTTCGGCAGCGCGATGATGCCCAGTGCTTCGCCTTTGCTGGAGAAGACCTGGATGCCGGCCGTGCTGGCGACATACAGCCTGCCGCTGGCGTCCACCGCCAGGCCGTCGGCGCCGCTGCTGCTGCCGGTTTCGGTCTGGCGCCAGCCCGCCAGCTTGGCGAAGTTGCGGCGCGGGCCGATGCTGCCGTCGGCCTGTATGTCGTAGGCCAGCACGTATTCGCCGGCGGTATTGGCGACGTACAGCACCTTCTCGTCGGGGCTGAGCTGGATGCCGTTCGGCCGCTCGATATCGGCGGCGAGTCGCTGCAACTGGCCGGCGGGCGTGATGTAGTAGACCGCAGGCTTGGCGACATCGCGCGGCGGTTCTGCCGGCGCAGGCGAGCCGGCAGGGCGCGGCGGCGCGCCGGAGTCGGTGAAGTAGACGCCGCCCTTGCGGTCGACCACCAGGTCATTGGGGCGGCCGAAGGGCTTGCCCTCAAAGCCGTCCGCCAGCGTGCGCGCATGTTCGGCGGGGTAGACGATGCCGACGCGCGGCTTCAGTACCTGCACAGCGTACAAGTCGCCGTTGGCGCCGAAGCCCAGGCCATTGGAGCCGTTGCTGTTGTCGAGGAAGGTGGAGATGCTGCCGTCCGGCGCGATGCGGGTGATGCGGTTGGCGGTGGTCTCGGTGAAGATAAAGCTGCCATCCTGCAGGACCAGCGGGCCTTCGGTGCCGTTGAAGCCTTCCTTGATCAATTCGATGGCGGTGCCGGCGGCCACCACACCGGCGATGGCCGGCGTGACGGCAGCGCCGACGCTGGCGGTTTGCGCGGTGATGTCGGCAGCGGCCAGCGTCAGGCCGGCGGCTATCAGAGCTGCGGAGAGTGGTTTCAGGAGTTGGTATCGCATGCGCTTGTCCTTACGATTTTTTACGCGGCAGCTGCTGTACCGTGGCCAGCGCTTTTTCGACGTTGGCTTCCGGTGTCAGGCCGCCCACGGTGGCGGCGATCTTGCCGTCCGGGGTGATGACGAAGGTGGTGCGCTCAGTGGCGGCGTGGTCGATCTCGACGCCGCGCGTGTCCTTGCGGCCAGCCGGGATCTCGCGGATGGCCAGGTCGAACGACTTGGCGATATCGCCGTTGGCGTCCGCCGCCACCGGGAATTTGCCGGCGCAGTAATTCGGATCGGCCGAGAATTCATTTAGCCGCGCGATGCTGTCCAGCGATACGCCGACCACAGTGGCTCCTGCGGCGCTGAATTTGTCATGATTGACGGCGAAGGTGTGGGCCTGGATGTTGCAGCCGCCGGTGAAGGCGGAAGGGTAGAAGTACACCACCACCGGCCCTTTCTTCAGCGCTTCCTTGAGCGAATAGGAAAAGGCTTTGCCGTTTTGCGAAGCTTGCACCTGGAAGGCCGGCGCGGTGTCGCCTTCCTTCAGCGCGGCGCTGGCTGGAATGGCCACCGCTGCGGACAGCAGGGCGGCGATCAGGATGCGTTTCATTCGATGTTCCTCTCTGTGTGGTTGTCTACATGTCCGATACGTAGCGCGCCAGCGCTTCGATTTCGGTGTCGCTCAGCGGCTTGGTGAACTGGTTCATCACGTCGCCGGCGCTGTTTTTTCGGCTGCCGTTGCGCCAGTCGCGCAATTGCTGCTCAAGGTAGGCCTTGCCTTGTCCGCCGATCACCGGCGCCACGCCTGCAAGGCCTTTTCCGCCTTCGCCGTGGCAGCTGGCGCAGGCGGGCAGCTTGCGGGCCGGATCGCCGTGCGCATAAAGCTGCTGTGCGGCGCCACCATGCGCGTTTGCTGCCGCCGTAGCCTGCGCTGCCGGTTCTGGCGGCAGCGAGGCGAAGTAGGCGGCGATATCGGCCAGATCGGCATCGCTGATCCCGCGCGCCATCATCTGCATGAACTCGTGCTTGCGCTTACCGCTACGGAAATCCTTGACCTGCTTGACGATGTACTCGTACTGCTGGCCGCCGAGGCGGGCGAACTTGCCATCGGTGCCGGTGCTGAAGCCCTGTCCTTCGGTCGGCGCACCGTGGCATTCCAGGCAGCGCTCCGTATCGGCCTTTTCGCGGCCAATGAGCGGATCGCCCGGCGGCGCTGCCAGCGCCAGCGCGGGCAGCAGCAGGGCGCACTGCAATGCTTTTAAAATGTGCTACTCCTTCTTGTAGAACGTATGGCAGGTACGGCAGGTACGCGACAGGGTGGTCGCCGCCGTGGTGGCCGATTCAAAATTATTCGCCGCCACAAAACCGACGATCTGGTTCGACAAGTCCTTGCTTTGCTTTGCCAGGTCGACCGCGTTGTTGGCGTCGCCCTTGTGGTTGAAATAGGTTTCAACCTCGGCGAACATCTGTGTCAGTTCCTTCGCATCCGACGTGGCGCCGGCCTTGTTACTGAGGGCGATGTTCGACGACAGGCTTTTGTTGGTATCCTCGATGTTCTGCATCAGGTCCATGCCCATCTCCTCTGCGGAGCGGACAGCGGTTGATACGAACACCGAGGCTGCAACGATCAAAATCACTTTACGCATGGTGCTCCGGCATCAAGGACGCAGCTGGCCGCGAATCTCGCCCGGCTTGTGTTCCGCGCTGTGCACATTGATGTACAGGTTACCGGCCAGGTAAGCGGCATACTGGTCGTCGTTGAAGGACGAGCCCTCCGGAACCGACCACGTGTTGTCGCCGGTCTTGGCCAGGGTGATCACCGGAGGGCCGCTCTTGCCGGCGGCGCCCTGGTGGATATGGGCTGCCGTGGCCTGCACGTCTTTCACGACGATGCTGCCGCTGACCGCGTGGCCGGCGCCGTTGCCGACCACGATCACGCCGCTGCCGCTGGCATTGGTGGTGACGGCTGGGAGTTCCTCGGCCCCCGTCAGGACGACGCGGGTTTCACCGGCGTTTGCCAGCGCGGCGCCCAGCGCCAGTACAATTGCTGCGATACGATGTTTGTTCATTTTTAATCCTGTTAAGCCAGCAGTTCTTTGATGACCTTCCCGTAGACGACGGTCGGGCGTTCCGAGCGGCCGTTGTTGAGGAAAGTGGTTTTCAGGTGGTCGAGGCCCAGCAGCTGCAGCACGGTGGCGTGCAGGTCGTAGGTATCGACGGCGGTGTCCTTGTCGGCCACTTGCAGGCCGATTTCATCGGTCGCGCCGTAGGTGGTGCCGGCCTTGATGCCGCCGCCCGCCACCCACTGGGTGTAGCCCCACGGATTGTGGTCGCGGCCATTGCCGCTCTGGCCATACGAGGTGCGGCCGAATTCCGAAGTCCACACCACCAGCGTCGATTGCAGCAGGCCGCGCGATTCCAGGTCGGCCAGCAGGCCGGCGATCGGCTTGTCGATCATGCGGGCATTCACGCTGTGGTTTTTTTCCAGTTCGCTGTGCGCGTCCCAGCTGGTGATATCGGTCTGGCCGTCCGGCGCACCGGTCACCACCTGCACGAAACGCACGCCGCGCTCCACCAGGCGGCGCGCGCGCAGCAGGGTGGTGCCGTAGCTGGAACTGGTTTCGTCGTTGATGCCATACAGTTCCTTGGTCGCGTCGCTTTCCTTGGCCAGGTCCACCGCTTCCGGTGCGGCCACCTGCATGCGGTCGGCCAGTTCGTAGGAACGTACGCGCGCTTTCAGTTCGGTGTCGGCCGGGTAGCGCGCCGCGCCTTCGTTGTTGAGACGCTTGAGCAGGTCCAGCGACGAGCGCTGTTGCTCCGCCGTGCGCAGCTCCGGACGTTCCAGGTACAGAATCGGCGACGGGCCGGGACGGAAGGCCGTGCCTTGGTACACCGCCGGCAGGAAACCGGAGTTCCAGTTGACCGAGCCGGCGCTAGGCTCGCTCTTGCCATTGTAGAGCACCACGTAAGGCGGCAGGTCCGGATTGGCGGTGCCCAGCGCGTAGCTGACCCACGCGCCCAGCGATGGACGACCGGGACTCAGGTCGCCGGTATTCAGCTTCAGGATCGAGATGTCGTGGGTCGCGCCCACGGTCACGCTGGACTTGATGAAGGCGATCTTGTCGGCCTGGGTGGCGATGTTCGGCACCAGGTCGGAGAACCACGCAGCGCTTTCGCCATGCTGCTTCCAGGTGCGCTTGGATGCATACAGTTTGCCGACGCCGCCCTGGGTACTGGTCTTGATCCCTTTCAGGAACGAGGCCGGCGTGTCTTGCCCGGCCAGGCGAACCAGCTCCGGCTTGTAGTCGAACAGGTCCAGCGTGCTTGGTGCGCCGTTCTGGTGGAGCCAGATCACCGACTTGACCTTGGCTGGGAAGTGCGGCTGCTTGGGCGCCAGCGGATCGATCAGCTCTGCAGCGGTGGCCGCGTGCAGGAAGCCGCCGCCCGGCAGCAGGCCGCTAACGGCGCCAGCGCCGAGGCCAAGGCCGGTTTTCAGCAGGAAGTCGCGACGTGAATTGATGCTCATGGTGCTGTCCTTCTTTGTTAAGTGTTGTAGTTAGAAGCGATATGCGAAATCGTTGGAGTTGGCGACCGCGTGAACCAGATCGACGAAAGCGGCGGCGCGAATCGGATTCACGCGCTTCTCTTTCGCGCCCACCGGCACGGCGATCTCGAACTTGCCGTCGGCGTTCTTGGCCTGGATGATTTTTTCCTCTTTATCCAGGAAGTCCTTCAGCGCCGCCTTCTCGCTCTTGTTCGGGGCGCGCGAGAACAGGATTTCGTACAGGCGGGTGAGCTGCGCGTTTTCATCCTGGCCGGCTTCGCGGATCACGCGGCCTGCCAGTGCCTGCGACCAGTTGAACACCACGTCGCTGTTGAAGAGCGTGAGCGCTTGCAGCGGCGTAGTGGTGACGTCCCGCTTGTGGTGGGCGTGCGATGGGTCGGCCGGATCAAAGCTTTGCGTCAGCGGGTAAGGCACGCTGCGGCGTACGAACACATACAGGCTGCGGCGGTTCTGCTCCTGCGGATCGGTGGAGGCGGTCCACAGGTTGCCGGCGTTGAAGTTGCCCGGCACTTGCGGGAATACCGCAGGGCCGCCTACTTTGTCGACCAGCTGGCCCGATGCGGCCAGCAGCGAGTCGCGGATCGCTTCCGCTTCCAGGCGTTTGCGTGGATAGACCGCCAGCAGCTTGTTGTCCGGATCGGCCTTCAGCACATCGTCACGCTGGTTGGACGACTGGCGATACACCGACGACAGCAGGATCTGGCGATGCAGCTTCTTCACGCTCCAGCCGTTCTTCACAAAGTCGGTGGCCAGGTAGTCCAGCAGTTCCGGGTGGGTCGGCTTCTGGCCTGCACGACCAAAGTCGGCCACGGTGCTGACGATGCCGTTGGCGAAGTACTGGCTCCATACGCGGTTGACGAACACGCGTGCGGTCAGCGGATTGCTGTCGCTGGCCAGCCAGTCGGCCAGCGCGGTGCGGCGGCCGGAGGAGGTGGCGGTTGGCTTGATTTCCAGCTTGGTGTTACTTGCGCTGCCGGCCCACAGCGCAGGCAGCGCTGGTTGCACTTCATCGGTCGGACGCTCATGCACGCCGCCGAAGCGGACGTAGGTCGCCGGTGCATCGGCGTGACCCAGCTCGGTGGCGGTGGTCAGCGTCAGGCTGCCCTTGGTCGGGCGCAGCTTGTCGAACTTGCGCAGCTCGGCGGTCAGCTTCTGGTATTGCTTCCACTTCTCGACGTTGGCCGGATTGTATTCCGCCGCATCCTTTTCCTCGGCGGTGATGCGCAGGTACTGCACCACATCCTGCTCGCTGCTGACGGACTTCAGGCGGAAGTTAACCCAGCGGTCCATCGGCGTCCATTCGGACTCCGGCTTGAAGATGGCCTCGCGGCTGTCGGTCAGGTAGCGCTCCTTGTGGTACTTGACGCCCTCGGTGCGCACGGTGTCGAGGATGGCTTTCTGCTGATCGCGGATCGACTTCGTCGCTTCGCGGTACGCGGCCTGCTGCTTCTCGAATTCCAGTTCGCCCGGACCTTTGATGGCCGGCGCTTTTTCATCGAAGCTGGTGTTGGCGAAGTAGGCCTGCAGCTGGAAGTATTCCTTCTGGCTGACCTTATCGGCCTTGTGGTTGTGGCAGCGCGCGCAGCCGACGGTGGCGGCCAGGAAGGTCTCGCCTACCAGGTCGGTCATGTCGGTGGCGATCTGGTATTTACGCTGGACCAGGTCGCGCGAGTTCAGGTTGTCCGGATAGCCGGCCAGGAAGCCGGTGGCGATGCGGGCGTCCTGATTGTCAGGCCAGATCTCGTCGCCGGCGATCTGCTCGCGGATGAAGCGATTGAACGGCTTGTCGCCGTTGAAGGCGTTGATGACGTAGTCGCGGTAGCGGAAGTTGTTCGGCCGCGTCACATCCTGCTGGAAGCCGGCGCTGTCGGCGTAGCACGCCAGGTCCAGCCAGCGGCGCGCCTGGCGTTCGCCGTAGTGCGGCGACGACAGCAGGCGGTCGGCCAGCTTCTCATAGGCGTCGGGCGACTTGTCGTTGACGAAGGCCTTCACTTCTTCCGGCGTCGGGATCAGGCCCCAGGTGTCGAGCGTGGCGCGGCGGATGTAGGTGGCGCGGTCGGCGTCGGGCGAGGGTTTCAGGCCTTTCTGTTCCAGCTTGGCCAGCACGAAGGCGTCGACCGGCGTGCGTACCCACGCTTTTTGTTTGACGACCGGTACGTCCGGGCGTTGCGGCGTGCTGTAGGCCCAGGCTTTGGCTGATGCGGCGGCCGGTTTGGAATCTGCGGCGGGTTTATCGTCGTTGGCCGCCGACAGCGCTGCGGAAAAGCACAGCAGCACGGCGATCGCTAACGTCTTGATGACAGGCTGGTTCACGGACTTGCTCCTTCTAGATGCGTGGCTTGGTGAGGTTGATGGCTATCTGTTCGCAACTACCGTGCCAGTCGCCGGAAAAACTTCATGTACTTGATTTATATGGATTTTCCTGCGGGAGGCAGCGGCGGGGCTGCTGCCTCCCGGTCAGGGTGCGCTGGGGTGCTGTTAAAAACGCAGCACGTCCTACAACTTGCCGCTGAAGGTCAGGCCGTACCAGCGCGGGTACGGATTCGGCGAGTAGCTGACCCATGCCGGTTCGTGCTTGCGGTTGTCGGTCAGGTTTTTCACGATCAGGCTGACGTCGAAGCCGCCCTTGAAACCCAGGCCGATGGCGAAGTCGGTCACCGTGTTACCCGGCACTACGCCGTAGGACGACAGCGTGTCGGTGTTGTTATAGCGGCTGGTGAAGGCGGTGTTGAAGCTGGTGTGGAACTGCTTGTCGCCCCACACCGGCGCGCGGTACTCGGCGCCGACGTTGCCGGTCCACTTGGCCACGCCCGGTAGCTGCAGGCCGCTCTGGTCGATGTAGGCGCCTGGCAGGTAGGCCAGTTCGTCCGGCTTGGCGGCCTGCGCGAAGCTGATGTAGCGCGCATCCGTGTAGGCGGCGGCGACGCGGATGCTGAGGTTCTGGATGCCGCTGTACACCGCATCCAGCTCCAGCCCGCGTGCGCGCGCCTTGGGCACGTTGCCTTGCGCCGTGACGTAGGCGATAGGGTTGGCCTGGCCGTTGGCGATGTTGGTCTGGGTGGTGAATTCGTCCACTACGCGCACGGTCGACTGATAGTCGCGGATATTCATCTGGTAGATGTCGGCGTTGAGCACCAGTGTGTTGTTCAGCACCGTCGACTTCAGACCGAGCTCGAAGGCGTTGGTCTTCTCGGGACGCACATTGGCCGACAGGCCGTTGACGTTGAGCGCGGAGCCGGACTTCTCGCCGTGCTGCCAGCTGGCGTAGCCAGTGATGTTGTCGCTGAAGCGGTAGCTCGGCCCCAGGGTGCTGGTCCACAGGTTGTCGTTATAGCGGCTGGTGATGCCGCTGATGAGTTGACCGATCTGGCCTGCGCGCAGCGCCTTGGCCGCCGCCACTTGCGCCAGCTGCGCGGTGGTCAGTGCGCTGTAGGAGGCGGCGCCGAAGTAGCGCGCCGCCACCGCGTCGGCCAGCGCGGTTTGCGCCGCCGTATTGCCGGCGGCGAGGGCGCCGGTACTGGTGGAGTTGAAACCGCCCAGCGCCACGCCGCGCACCGATACCGGGTTGAGCGCCGCACCGGCGCCATAGGCGGTCAGGAAACGGGTATCGGTGGTGTTGCGGTCTTCGTGCGTGAGGCGCAGGCCGCCGTTCAGGCTAAGCTGGTCGGTGGTATGCCAGGTGGCGTTGCCGTAGATGGCGGAGCTCTTGGTATGGACCACCGTGTCGCCTTTGACGATGCTGTCGTCCAGCACATCCTTCAACAGCGCCAGTCCGGCGCCGCGATTGACGCCGGCGTTGCGGTCCAGCGTGTTGTACTGCGCGGTGGTGGCGAACCATGCGCCGGCGTCAGAGCCCCAGCCGGTCTTGGACTGGATATCGTCCTCGGTCTTCAGGTAGTACAGGCCGGCCACGTAGTCGACTGCGCCACCCGGCTTGTTTTTCAGCTTGAACTCCTGGCTGATTTGTTTGTAATCGACACCGCCGCCGCCATTGCGGTTGATGTCGAACGGCGTGCCTTCGTCGTTGTGGGCGTCGAAGCTGTATTTGCGGTTGGCGGTGACGGAGGTCAGCGTGTGGTTGGCGAGGTTCCAGGTCAGGTCGATCTGGCCGCCCTTGTTGTGTACCGTCTGGCCCTGGTTCTCGTTGAAGTTGATGTTGTTGTCACCGATGTAGTTGGCATCGTAGGTGTAGGGCTTGCCGTTAAAGTCGCGGCCTGCGAACCATGCGCGGCCAGCGGTGTAGACGCCGGCGGCGTTGGTGAAGCCGGTCAGCTTGGCGCGCGTGGTGGTGCCGCTGGCATCGGTGAGCGAACCGTCGGCGAAGCGTTCCGGCTGGTTCTTGTAGAAGGTCAGGCCGTTCTGCACTTGCGGCGCGTGCGGTTCGAGGTCGAAGCTGACGCGCGCGTTGAAGTCGGCGCTCGGCGTGAACAGGAATTGCGTGCGGCCGCTGACACGGTTCTTGTTATACAGGCTGTAGTTGGTGTCGAAGTTGTTGGTGTAATAGCCGCGGCTGCGGTCCACCACGAAGGAGCCGCGCCAGGCCAGCAGGTCGTCGATGATAGGGCCACCCAGGTTGGCCTTGGCAATCAGCGTGTCGCGCTGGCCGTAGGTCACCTGGTAGTCGGCGCTTGGGTAGAACGACGGACGCTTGGTGTTCACGCTGACCACGCCGGAGCTGGCGCCTTTGCCGCCCAGCGTGCCTTGCGGGCCGCGTACCACGTCGACGCTGTCGACGTCATAGAAATCGAAGTTGGCCAGTTGCGACAGGCCGTATGCCACGCCGTCCACCACCATGCCGACGCTTGGGTCCTGCGTTTCGGTGAAGGAGCGCTTGCCCAGGCCGCGTACCGACAGCGAGGCGCCGCGCGTGTTGTTCTGGTTGAACTGGATGCCGGCGCTGCGCTTGGTGATTGCGCTCAGGTCTTGCGCCAGCTCGCGGTCCAGCTCCGCGCCGGTGACCACGGAGACCGACAACGGCACGTCTTTCAGCAGTTCGATTTTCTTTTTGCCGCGCACGGTGATGGCCCCCAGTGCTTGCGGTTCTTCTTCGGCTGCGGGTGCAGCGGCGACTGGCGCGCTGGCAGGTTCCGGCGCCGGCGTGGCGGCAGCGCCGCCTTGCGCGGCAAGGGCTTGTTTCAAGCGGGCGTTTTCGGCCAGCACACGCGCGATTTCGGCCTGCAGGTCGGCGACGCTCGGTGCGTCGGCCGCCAATGCTGCCCCGGACATCAGCGCCAGCGCCGCAGCGACGGCGGCGGTGAGCGGCGCCGCTCGGAAATGCTGTCGGGATAAGGCCTTCTGCGTTTTGCTCATTACGTTATTCTCCTGAGTGGGTGGTGTGGTAGTGAGCTCTATTCCGCAAGGAGCATGCCATCTTGCAGGCTGCAAGGCGGCATAAGCTTATGCGCCAGCAACGGCGGGCGTTGCAACTGGTTTCATGTTGGCTGCGACGTTTTGCACGGGTGTTGAAATCGCAGCAGTTCTGTTTCAAGTGCTGACCGCAGTGCAGCATTTGGCATCGCACGGAGTCGCAGGAAGCCAGTAAATCCGGGGCTTCTTTCCGTGGCACGATAGTTGCAGACGTGGTGATCGAGGCTTTTCTCAATCACTACGAAAGATGTACATCATGAGCAAACTGAAAACCGCAGTGCTGGCATTGGCCCTGGTCTCCAGCGTATCGGCGTGGGCGCAGCAACAACCGCAGCCCTGGACTTACAAAACCAAGCAGCTGGAACGCGCCGAAGTCGACGCCTTGCTGGCGGCACCGGAAAAACTGGTGGTGCTGGACGTACGCCGTCCGGACGAAGTGGCGGCCAAGGGCAGCTTCCCGGTGTTCCTCAACATTCAGGCCAAGGATGTGGAAAACCGCTTGGCCTATATTCCTAAAGACCGCGTGATCGTCACCGTTTCCAATCACGCGCATCGCGCCGGCGCCATCGGCGACCTGCTGACCTCCAAAGGCTTCAAGGTGGCTGGCGCCGCCGGCTCGGAAGACTATGAAGCGCAGGGCGGCAAGATCGTACGCATCGCGGCGCCAGTCAAGGCGGTGGCAGCCGCAGGCCAGAACTGAGAGGCCATATGAACAAGCGTGCCGCCCTCAAACAGTTTGCGCCGGCCCATGAAGAAGTAGTTGCGCCGCAGCGTAAGCGCATCCTGGTATGGGACCTGCCGACGCGGATTTTCCACTGGTCGCTGGTGGCGGCGGTCACCGTCGCCATCATCAGCGGCGAGATCGGCGGCGACTGGATGGCGGTGCACGGCAAGGCCGGCCTGGCGATCGTCGGGCTGGTGGCGTTCCGTCTGGTGTGGGGCGTGGTGGGCGCGACGCATGCGCGCTTCATCAGCTTTGCGCCGACGCCGTCCACGCTGCGCGCTTATCTGCGTGGGCGCTGGAAAGGCCACGGCCACAATCCGCTCGGCGCCTTGTCGGTGTTCGCCTTGCTGGCATTGCTGGCGGCGCAGGCGGGAACTGGCTTGTTCGGAACCGACGAGATTTCCTTCACTGGCCCGCTGGCGGCGCTGGTGGAGGAAACCACATCCCTACGCCTCACCGGCTGGCACCAGAAGCTGGTGTACCTGCTGTTTGCCTTGCTGGCGCTGCACGTGCTGGCCATCGCTGCCTATCTGCTGCTGAAGAAGGACAACCTGGTCAAGCCGATGGTCACGGGCTGGAAGGAAGTGCGCGCCGGTGTTTCGGCGCGTAAGGGCAGCTGGCCGGCGCTGGTGCTGTCGCTGGCGGCAGCTGCGGCGGCGGTGTATTTCGCCAGCGGCACGTATTGAGGCAGTTCTGCTGATCTGCTGTTGCTGATGCAGCAGATTTTACGGCTGCTGCAACACTGGTACTAATGAAATCAGTCACTTAGGTCCGGGCACAGAAACTGCTCAAGGACTAGCAGGACTAACAGGGAAAGGGCGCATCATGACTGCACTGACTTTTGAGAGCATCAACTATTCACCACGCCGTGCTGCCGTCCGGCGTCAGGCGCGGCCGGTGTCGCACCTGACGGTTGTGGAAGCGGCGGCGCCGGCCAGCGTGGCTGCGCACGTCGGCAATGTCGCCCAGCGCGGCAATAAGCGCGGTATCGCCGCCTTGTTCGGCGTGGCCTTCGTGCTGCACGCCGGCGTGTGGGTCGCCTTGCATCAGGGTGGCCAGATCGAAGCGTTGCCGCCGAAGGCGCCGGAACCGCTGGCGATTGAATTCGCTCCGCCACCGCCGCCACCTCCGGAACCGCCGAAGGTGCAGCCGCAGGTAGCCAAGGTGGCGCCGCCGCGCGCCGCGCCGCAAGTACCGGTGGTGCAGCAGGCGCCGGTCGACGACGGTGTGCCGAGCGAGAACACGGTACAGGTGGCGCAGGCCGCGCCGCCGGCGCCGGTGGCTGCCGCTCCGGTGCCGCCACCGCCAGCGCCGGAGCCGGTGACCGAGCCGCGCGGTTTCGCCGGCTATCGCAACAACCCGGCGCCTGATTATCCGGCGCTGGCGCAGGATCGTGGCCTGCAAGGGCAGGTGATCCTGAAAGTACGCGTGCTCGCCACCGGCAAGCCGGAGAGCGTGACCGTCGATAAAACCAGCGGCCACAAGATCCTCGACGATGCCGCCATCAAGGCGGTGACCGCGTGGACTTTCGATCCCGCCAAACGTGGCCAGACGCCGATTGACGGCTGGGTCAAGGTTCCACTGAATTTTAAACTTTCCTAAATTTCTTAACTTCATACTGAGAGCTATCCAATGTCTTCCTACTACTTAGATCTTATCGTTCAGGGCTCCCTGTATGCGCTGGTGTTGTTTTCCATCGTGACGTGGGTGCTGATTCTGGCCAAGGGCGTGCAGCATTACCGCGTTGGAAAACGTGATAAACAGTTTACGCGCCAGTTCTGGAGCGCCAGTACCCTGGATGCGGCCAGCGCGCTGGCCAGCGATGCGAGTCCTAAATCGCGTCTGGCCAATGTCGGCTTCGAGGTGTTGAACGTCAGCGAGTCCGGCGCCGGCAATGACCTGGAACATAGCTGGGACAGGCAAGAGCTGCTGGAACGTCACCTGCGCCAGCAGATCCAGAAGGAGTACCAGTCGCTGGAAAGCGGTCTGGCGGTACTGGCTTCCATCGGCAGCACGGCGCCGTTCGTCGGTTTGTTCGGTACGGTGTTCGGCATCATTCACGCGCTGAGTGCGATCGGCAAGAGCGGTTCGGCCAGCATCGATGTGGTGGCGGGGCCGATTGGCGAAGCACTGATCGCCACCGGTGTCGGTATCGCGGTGGCGGTGCCTGCGGTGCTGGCGTTTAACTTCTACGTACGTCGCCTGAAAGTGACGGCTGCGGAACTGGATAACTACGCCACCGATTTCGTCAACCTGGCGCAGAAGAACGGCTTCCGCGTGGTGCGTCCTGTGACTAAGGGCGCTACGCAGAATGTTCGTCCAGTGACTACGCCGCAGCAGGGAGCATTTGCATAATGGCTTTCTCTACTGGACGCGATAGCAGCGATGTTGTCAGCGAGATCAATATCACGCCGCTGGTGGACGTGATGCTGGTGTTGCTGGTGACTTTCATTCTGACTGCGCCGCTGCTGAATAACGCGGTGCGGATTAGCCTGCCGAAAACCTCGACCACCACGCCTGCGAATCCTTCGAAGTCGGTGACGGTCAGTATCGACGGCAGCAACAAGATCTTTATCGACAAGCGAGAAGTGGAACCGGCAGCGCTTGAGCCGGAGCTGAAGCAGCTGGTGGATAAGGATCCTGAGCTGGCATTGAGCCTGCAGGCCGACCAGGGCGTGCCGTATCGCGCGGTGGCCAAAGTGATCGCCAACATCCAGCGCTCCGGCGTGAGCAAGCTGTCGGTGCTGACGGAGCCGGGTGGGTGATGGCGAAGCGTTCCGTCACTGTGGCGGCGCTGGTAGCGATGGCCGCCGGCAGCTACGTGCTGCTGGGTGGTCCGCTGCCAGCCCGTGCCATCACCGCGCCGCCGGCGGCAGCGCCTGCCGCCTCGCCACGCGTCGGCGTGCCGCTGGTGCGGTTGGCGCCGGCCGAGCGGCGGGATGTGCCGCTTGAGGTGCAGGCCAATGGCACGGTCACGCCGCTTAGCAGCGTCGAAATCCGCCCGCACGTCAGCCGCCAGCTAACGCAAGTGCATGTGAAGGAGGGGCAGTTCGTTGCTGCCAACGCCTTATTGTTCTCTCTGGACGACCGCGCCGAACGCGCCGCGCTGGACCGCACGCAGGCGCAGCTCAAACGCGACCAGGCCGTCCTCGCTGACCTGGAACGACAGCACCAGCGCAGCCGCGAACTCTCGTCGCAACAATTCATTTCCGCCAGCGCCGCCGATGGCGTGCAGGCGCAGGCCGAAAGCCAGCGCGCGCTGGTGCAGGCCGACCAAGCCGCTGTGCGCGCCGCGCAGGTGGACCTCAGCTACACCGCCATCCGCGCGCCATCGGCAGGCCGGGTGGGCGAAGTTAAAGTGTACGCCGGCAGTCTGGTGCAAGCCAACGCCGTACTGGCCAGCGTCACGCAGATCGATCCTATTGCCGTCAGCTTCACCGTGCCGGAGGGCGACGTCGGCGCGCTGCTGGCCGCATTCAAGGCCGGCCCGGTCGCGGTCAGCGCGGCGCTGCCGGACAGCGCGATTCAAGGACGCTTGAGCTTTGTCGACAGCAGCGTCGATCCGGTCGCCGGCACCATCCGCGTCAAAGCCCAATTCGACAACCGTAGCAACCGCCTGTGGCCCGGCCAATACGTGCCCGCCACCGTCGCGCTCGCCACGCTGCGCAACGCCATCGTGGTGCCGCTGGCCGCCATCATCACGCAGACCGACGGCGCGCTGGTGTACGCAGTCGACGAGCAGCAATCCGCCAAGCCGCGCAAGGTGCGCGTGCTGCACACCTTCGGCAAGCTGGCCGCCGTCAGCGGCGTGGAGGAGGGCGAGCGCATCATCGTTGAAGGCAAGCAGAATCTGCATCCCGGCGCCAAAGTCAAGCCAGGCAAGGACGCGCTGCTGGCCGATGCAGGGAGTGGTCGTTGAACATTTCCGAATTGTGCATCCGGCGTCCCGCGCTGGTGCTGGTGTTGTCGCTGTCGCTGATCGCGGCCGGCATACTGGCCTGCCTCAAGCTGCCGGTGGCGGCGCTGCCCAGCTATAACACGCCCGTCATCAACGTCAACGCCGACCTGCCGGGCGCCAGTCCGGAGACGATGGCGTCGTCGGTGGCGCTGCCGCTGGAAAAGCAGTTCTCCACCATCTCGGGCCTTAACCTGATCACTTCCAGCAGTTCGCCGGGCACCACCTCGCTGACGCTGGAATTCGATCCGAGCATCGACATCAACGTGGCGGCGCTGGACGTGCAGGCGGCGCTGCTGCGCGCCCAGCGCGCGCTGCCGCAGGAAGTGACCGAGCTGCCGTCCTACCGCAAGACCAATCCGGCCGACGGCCCGACCTTGTTCATCGTCCTCAACTCGCCGTCGATGAGCCTCGCCGAATTGAACGACTACGCGGAAAACCTGATCGCGCCCAGTATCGCCACGCTGGACGGCGTGGCGCAGGTCAACGTCAATGGCCAGAAGCGCTTTGCGGTGCGGGTCAAGGCCGATCTGGACAAACTCAACGCCCGCAACCTGACGCTCGATGAACTGGCCAACGCCGTCAAAGCGGCCAACTCCAATTCCCCGCTTGGCATTATCGAAGGCCCGGACCAGACGCTGACCATCCAGGCCGACGCCCGCCTGATGAAGGCGACGCACTTTGCCGACCTGATTATCGCCAACCGCAACGGCCTGCCGGTGCGCCTGAAGGAAGTGGCGTCGCTGGAAGACAGCTACCAGTCGGTGCGCACCAGCGCCTACTACAACGGCGCCAATTCGGTAGTGCTGCAAGTGCAGCGCCAGCCCAACGCCAACACCGTGCAGGTGGTGGACGGCGTGCGCCGCCTGCTGCCGCAGCTGCAAGCGCAATTGCCGGCGTCGATCAGCGTCACCCTGAGCGGCGACAGTTCGCTGTCGATCCGCGACGCCATCCACGATGTGAACATCACGCTGGCGCTGACTATCGTGCTGGTGGTGCTGGTGATCTTCCTGTTCCTGCGCCGCGCCTCGGCCACGCTGATTCCGGCGGTGACGCTGCCGATTTCGCTGCTGGGCGCGATGGTGCTGTTCTACTGGCTGGGCTACAGCTTGAATAACGTCTCGCTGCTCGGGATTACGCTGGCGGTGGGACTGGTGGTCGATGACGCCATCGTGGTGCTGGAAAATATCGTCCGCCACATCGAACAGGGCGAGCCGCCGTTGAAGGCGGCGCTGGCCGGATCGAAGGAGATGGGCTTCACCATCATCTCGATTTCTGTCTCGCTGGTGGCGGTATTTATCCCGATCTTCTTCATGCCCGGCGTGATCGGCCTGCTGTTCCATGAATTCGCGATCGTGGTGTCGCTGTCCGTGCTGGTATCGGCGCTGGTGTCGCTGACGCTGGTGCCGATGCTGGCCAGCCGCCTGCTGACCCACGATGATGCGGCGCATGGCGGCGGCAACATCGCCGTGCGCTGGTTCGACGCCGGTTTCACGCGCCTGAGTAACGCCTACGAGCGCTCGCTGGACTGGGGCCTCAAGCACCGCAACGCGGTGCTGCTGGCGGCGCTGGCCAGCTTCGTGCTGACCGCTGTGCTGTACCAGACCATTCCGAAAGGCTTCTTCCCTGAAGAAGACCTGGGCCGCGTGCGCGTCATCACCGAAGCCTCTGAAGATGTGTCGATGCCGGCGCTGATGGTCTTGCAGGCCAGGGTGGCCAAGGCAATCCAGTCGGATCCGAATGTGCTCGGCGTGCTGTCCTTTACCGGCCCCGGTGGGCCAGGCGGCGGCACCAGTTCGTCCAGCGGCCGCCTGATCGTTACGCTGAAGCCCAAGGGCGAACGCGCCAGCATGAAGGAAGCGCTGGACTCGATGCGCAAGGCCGCGCGCACGGTGCCCGGCGTGGCTGTCTACATCAGCCCTATGCAGAACCTGCAACTGGGCGGACGCTCCAGCAAGAGCCGCTACCAGTACACGCTGCAAAGCGTGACGCCTGATGCACTGGAAGGCTGGGCGGAGAAAATCATGCAAGGCATGCGCGCCGATCCGCTGTTCCGCGACGTCACCAGCGACACCCAAAACAAAGGCCTGCAAGCCACGCTTGATATCGATCGCGACAAAGCCAATGGCCTCGGCGTGCAGATGGCCGAGGTGCGCAGTGCGCTGTACCTGGCCTTCGGCGACCGCCAGATCTCCACCATCTACGCGCCGAGCGCCAGCTACCAGGTCATCATGGAAGCGGCCGACCGCGAATACGTGAATGCGCTCGACAAGATCAGCGTGCGCGGCGACAGCGGCGCGCTGGTGAAACTGAACAGCTTCGCGCACGTGGTGCGCACGGTGGGGCCGACTGCCGTCAACCATCAGGGCCAGCTACAGGCGATCACACTGTCGTTCAACCTCGCGCCCGATGCGGCGCTGGGCGACGCCACCGCGCGCATTGAAGCCATCGGCCGCGAAGCGGGCCTGCCGGCCTCCATCCTCACCAAGTACGGCGGCGAGGCGGCGGTGTTCCAGGACACGCAATCGAGCCAGCTGGTGCTGATCGCCATCGCGGTGCTGGTGATCTACGTGCTGCTGGTGGTGCTGTACGAAAGCTATATCCATCCGCTGACCATCCTGGCCGGCCTGCCGTCGGCGGCGGTGGGCGCGCTGATTACGCTGCGCCTGTGCGGCATGGACCTGACCCTGATTGCCACCATCGGCATCCTGATGCTGGTGGGGATCGTCAAGAAGAACGCCATCATGATGATCGACTTCGCGCTGGACGCCCAGCGCACGCAAGGCCTGCCGGCGCCGCAGGCGATCCGCGCCGCCTGCGTGCAGCGCTTCCGGCCGATCATGATGACCACTTTGGCCGCCCTGATGGGCGCCTTGCCGCTGGCCTTCGGCTGGGGGGCGGGCGCCGAACTACGACAGCCGCTCGGGCTGGCCGTGGTGGGCGGCTTGCTGTTTTCGCAGGTGATCACGCTGTACATCACGCCGGTGATTTATCTGGTACTGGACCGCTACAGCGGCACCGGCCCGATGACTGACCAGCAGATGGCGGCGCGTATCGCCAGCATCACGCTGGTGCCGCCGGTGGCGGCACCTACAAAAAATCCAACTGTCCAAAGGGAGAACTACTGATGTTGTTGAAAAAAATAGTCCAATCGGCGCTGCTGTTCGGCGCACTGGCCGGCGCCGCGCACGCTGCAGATATCACGCTGCTCAACGTGTCCTACGACCCGACGCGCGAGCTGTATCAAGACTTCAATGCGGCCTTCGCCAAGCAGTGGAAGGCCAGGACCGGCGACAACGTCACCATCAAGCAGTCGCACGGCGGCTCGGGCAAGCAGGCGCGCACCGTGATCGACGGGCTGGATGCGGACGTGGTCACGCTGGGTCTGGCCTACGATATCGATGAAGTGGCGGAGCACGGCCTGCTCGACAAGAGCTGGCAGAAGCGCCTGGCGCATAACAGCACGCCGTATTCGTCGACCATCGTGTTCCTGGTCCGCAAAGGCAACCCGAAAGCGATCAAGGACTGGGGCGATCTGGTCAAGCCGGGCATCTCGGTGATTACGCCGAATCCGAAAACCTCGGGCGGCGCACGCTGGAACTACATTGCGGCGTGGGGCTATGCGCTGAAGCAGAAGGGCGGCAGCGAAGCCACCGCCAAGGACTACATCAGCAAGTTGTTTAAAAACGTGCCGGTGCTGGATTCCGGCGCGCGCGGTTCGACCGTGACTTTCGTTGAACGCGGCATCGGCGATGTGCTGATCGCATGGGAAAACGAAGCCTTCCTGGCGCTGAAGGAACTGGGTCCGGACAAGGTCGATATCGTGGTGCCGTCGGTCAGCGTGCTGGCCGAGCCGCCAGTCGCAGTGGTGGATAAATTCGCCGACAAGCATGGCACCCGCAAAGTGGCGCAGGCCTATCTCGATTACCTGTATTCGGATGCGGGCCAGGAGATCATCGCCAAGAACTACTACCGTCCAACGGTGGCGGCAGCGGCGAAAAAATATGCCAACCAGTTCCCGGCGGTGAAGCTGTTCACCATCGATGAAGTGGCCGGCAACTGGGCCAAGGCGCACAAGACGCACTTCGCCGACGGCGGCCTGTTCGACCAGCTGTACCAGCCGGCCGCCAAGGCCGCAGCGCTGTAACGGCGTTCAGGCTTTCGCCGGCTTGGCCGGCTTGTCCGGCACGCGCGTGACGATCACGTTGCCATCGACGATTTCGCAATCGATGATGTGGCTGCGCGAGACGGGGACGTGGCGCGAGGTCAGGTCGTGGTACTTGCCCGCGTCCTCGAGCCGCAAGTCGATACGGAAGCTTTCCAGGTTGTTGCTGGCCTGGACTTCGCGCAGGCGCTGCCTGCGCACGTCGGCTTCCTTGTCGCTGCGGCCGTGCATCTCCGGGCCTTCGAAGTAGCGGATCAGGGCGCACTCGATGACGTCGATGCGGTCCTTGAGCAGGATGTCGGCGGCCACCGGGTTCTGGTTGACTTCCAGCTCGGCCGGATCGCCGTCCTCCGACAGCACTTCCACGTTGAAGCGCTGGATCAGCAGCAGCATGTCGTTGTCTTCGCTGAACTTCTGGTGCACGCGCTGCACCGGCACCAGGCGCGCGCGCGCCAGCCGGCCCAGCGGATCCTTGGTCTGGCCGACATACTGCACCTCGCTTTTGTCAGTGAGATGGTTCTCGTACTGCTGCAGCAGGTCGTGGATCGACAGCGCTTCGACCAGGCCGCCCCAGTTGAGGGTCAGGAAGCTGTCGGTCATCGCCACCGACGGCTTCTTCAGCGTGGCCGCGAACGGCACCGTCAGCTCGATAGTCAGCGAGTCCTTCTTTTCTTCCGGCCCCACCAGCAGCGGCACCGTCAGCTTGAGCGAGAAGAAGCCCCAACTGGTGCTGCGCGAGGTATCGAAGCGCACGCGCGGACGGTTGACGGCGAAGTAGAGCAGCCGCTTTTCGCTGGTCGCCTCGAGGTCGAACTGCATGCGGCGCAGGTGGCGGCCGATCGGGTCGCGGATGTCCGGCACGGCCGGGAAGCCGGCGATCAGGTCATACCAGTGGTACTTGGCGTCGGCCACCGTGACCACCCAGGTCTGGGGCGCGGCGGTGCGTTGCGGTATCAGCGGCAGCAATTCGTCCATCGCGTCGGGCGGTGGCGCCACCAGGTCGTGGAACGGTTCCGGCGCTTCTTCGAACAGCGCGCCTATGCCCAGCTCTTCCGGCGACGGATCAGGGTAATCGTCGTCGTCATGGCTCATGTCGTTGCGCGCTCCAAATAGATCATAGAGAGATGATTATAGTGCCTCCGCCGCAGCATTTCCATACGGAAACTTCGTCGGCGGCGATAAATCACTCAATGTAACATTAGCCGGGTTGGAAAGGCATGGACGCAACCTGCACCTGGCCGTCGGCGATGAAGCAGCTGAGCAGATGGCGCTCGGCTGCGGTGACGAAGGCGGAGCACAATTGCTGGTAATGGCCGCAGCCGGGCAGGGCCAGGTCGATGGTGTATTGCACCAGATGGTTGGCGGCCTGGATGGCCAGCAGGCGCGCGCTGCGTGCCTGGCGCTCGCCGTCGCTGCGATGGCGCGGCGCGCTGCCTTCGAAGTAGCGGATCAGGGCCGCTTCGATCATTTCTGTGCGCTCGCCGCGCAGGACATCGGGATCGTCCGCACGGTCGGCGGGATCGCCTTCGGCGCAGTTCACTTGCACCTCGGTGTCGATCCCCAGCAGCAGGGTGTCGTAGCCGTCGATGACCGGGGGACGCGGCGTGCGGCCGACATGGCACACCTTGCTCGGCAGCGTGTGCGTGTGGCCGTAGAGGCGCAACAGGTCGTGCACGGACAGCACTTCCACCAGGTTGCCCCAGTTCAGGCGGATCTCGGTGGCGCTCAACGCCACGCTGGGTTTCTTTGCGCTGGCGTTGGGCGGCATCTTGAGTTCGACCGTGATGTGGTCCTTGCTTTGCTCGGCGCCGCGCAGCAGCGGCAGCGTCAGCTTGAGGGAGAAGAAGCCCCATTGCACCATGCCGGTCACATCGAAGCGCACGCGCGGGCGGGTGACGGCCAGCAACAGCTGGTGGCCGGCCGGATCGTGCAGGTCAGGCCAGTAGTATCGGGCGTCGACAATGCGCACCATCCAGCTCTGCGGAGCGGTGGTGCGCTGCGGTAGCGCGTGGCGTGTGTCGATGGCCGGCCGCAGCGTGGCGGCGGCCTGTCCCTGGGTATCCATGATGCACCTGCTTGGTTGTGTATGAATAGGAGACTACGCTCAATCTATCCGTGCGGCAACAAACATCGTGCGCCATGCTTGGTCTATACCACGGAATCGATAGTATTGACCCGATGCAGCAGGGCCAGCAGCTCGGCCGGGTGCTGGAACAGGTGGTCTGCCTGCCAATGTTGCGGTTCGACCGGGCCGCAGTAGCCCCAGCCGCAGGCGATGGTGACCATGCCGGCCGCCTTGCCGGCCTGGATGTCGCGCAGGTCGTCGCCCACGTACCAGCAGTCCTGCGGCGCCAGGTTGAGGCGGCGCGCCGCTTCGAGCAGCGGGGCAGGGTGGGGCTTGGCGTGCGGCGTGGTGTCGCCCGAGATGGCGCAGGCCGCGTGGGCCAGGCCGATCTGCGGCAGCAGCGGGTCGGTGAAACGCTTGGGTTTGTTGGTGACGATGCCCCATTGCAGGCCGGCCGCCTCGATGCCGTCCAGCAGCGCCGGGATGCCGTCGAACAGGCCGCTGTGCACGGCCATTGCCGCCTCGTAGTTGCTGAAGAAGCCGTCGCGCAGTTCGGCGTAGCCTTCGTCGTCCGGCGTCAGGCCGAAGGAGGCGCCGATCATGCCACGCGCGCCGGCTGAGGCGGTCGGGCGCAGGATGGCGTAGGCGGTCGGCTCCAGGCCGCGCACGGTGCGCAGCAGGTTGACGGCGGCGGCCAGGTCGGGCGCGGTGTCGGCCAGGGTGCCGTCGAGGTCGAACAGGATGGCGCGTGGGGCGTTCGGGGTGCTCATGCTCAGGCTTCCAGTGGGCGGCGCGCGGCCACCAGGTAGTTGACGCTGGTGTCGTCGTTGAGCGAGTAGATCTTGGTCAGCGGGTTGTAGCCCATGCCCTTGAAGCCTTGCACTTCCAGCCCGGCGCTGCGGATGAACTGCGACAGCTCGGACGGGGTGATGAACTTGTCGTAGTCGTGGGTACCTTTCGGCAGCATGCGCAGGATGTACTCGGCGCCGATCACGGCAAACAGGTAGGCTTTCGGATTGCGGTTCAGGGTCGAGAAGAACACGTGGCCGCCCGGTTTGACCAGCGCGGCGGCGGCGCGCACGATGGCGGCCGGATCCGGCACGTGCTCAAGCATCTCCATGCAGGTGACCACGTCGTACTGGCCGGCTTCCTGCGCGGCCATCTCTTCGGCGGCGATCAGCTTGTAGCGCACTTGCACGCCCGATTCCAGCGAGTGCAGGTCGGCCACTTTCAGGGCTTTTTCGCCGAGGTCGATGCCGGTGACGGTGGCGCCCTTGCGCGCCATCGATTCGGACAGGATGCCGCCGCCGCAGCCGATGTCGATCACGTTCTTGCCGGCCAGCGGCGCGCGCGCGTTGATCCATTCCAGGCGCAGCGGGTTAATCTCGTGCAGCGGACGGAACTCCGAGGTCGGGTCCCACCAGCGGTGGGCGAGTTCGGCGAATTTTTGCAGTTCTAATGGATCAGCGTTCATGGTTTCTTGTGCAAATAGAATGCGCTATTTTACTCCGCTTTGCCGTTTGTCATAGGGTGGTGTGCGGCTTGGCGGCAGACTGGGCGGATGTCGACTATCGCTCCTCCAGCCCGTTACGACCTGCCCTGGAAGGCGGTGGTGGCGCATGCTTTCCATCCGTTCATGAATTTCTGCTTCCCCGTCTTCAGCGAGCGTATTGATTGGCGACAAAGGCCGCGCTTCCGCGACAAGGAATTGGCAGGATTCGGTATCCCTCTTTGGCGTCCGGCTAGCTTTCGCCAGCGCATGGAGGGCAGGACATTCACTTTTACGACTGCCAAGCTGCTCGATTTGGCTGACGATGCCGCTGCGCTCGAGGCCTCGCACCTGGAAGCCGAGGCGCATAATCGTCTTATTCAACGTGATTAACTGGATGATGGTCTTGCCGGAACCTCATCAACGACGCTACTGGAGGGCTGTTCTGCAACTGGAAAAGGAGCACGAAATGAAATTGCTCAACCCATTGGAACAAATGTTTTTTGATGACGGCATCAAGGAAGGTGTCGAGCGAGGCTTGAAACAAGGCCTGAAGCAAGGGCTTAAACAGGGCTTGGAGCAGGGGCTGGAGCAGGGGCTGGAGCAGGGGCTGGAGCAGGGGCGCGTGGAAGGGGCGGCTGCAGTGCTGGAGCGCCTGCTTGTGCTGCGGTTCGGGCCGTTGCCGCAAACTGTGCGGAAAAAGCTGGCCAAGGCCAGTGCGGAGCAAGTCGAGCTTTGGACTGAGGCGCTGGTGACGGCGCGGTCGCTCAAGGAAGTGTTTGCATTAAAAAACCCCGCCGAAGCGGGGTTCTCATTCAGTGGAGCGCTAGCAATTACTTGCTGGTGCCGACCACTTCGATTTCTACGCGACGGTTCTTGGCGCGGCCTTCGGCGGTTTTGTTGTCCGCTACTGGCTGTTTCTCGCCTTTGCCTTCGGTGTACACGCGGTTGGCTTCTACACCTTTCGAGATGATGTAGGCCTTGACGGCTTCAGCGCGGCGTACCGACAGCTTCTGGTTGTACTCGTCCGAGCCCACCGAGTCGGTGTGGCCAACGGCGATGATGACTTCCAGGTTGATCGAACCCAGTTTCGAGGCTACGTCGTCCAGCTTGGCTTTGCCTTCTGGTTTCAGCACGGCCTTGTCGAAGTCGAAGAAGGCGTCAGCAGCGAAGCTCACTTTTTGTGCGGTTGGCACTGGCGCTGGTGCTGGGGCTGGAGCAGGGGCTGGCGCCGGTGCCGGGGCAGGAGCGACTGGCGGTGGCGGCGGTGCTACGCACTTGCCGTTTTCCAGTTTCTCTGGCTCGACGCACAGCGGCAGATCGCAACCTGGCACGGCGTCAGCCGGGGTCCAGTAGCCGGTACGCCAGCACAGGCCGAACGGGTCGCGTGCGATCACGCCGCGTGCATCTTGCACGTAGGCGCTTTTCGGGGTGGCGGCCTTGATGTCCTGGGTGACTGGCGCGTATGGTGGCGCGGTCGGGGTGGTCTGGGCGATGGCCGAGGCGGCGAATGCAGCCGAGATGGCCAGCATCGAAATCAGTTTTTTCATATTTTTCTTCCTTTCGGGGGTGATGACTATCTGCAGAAAACTGCGCAGCGAGTTCTTTGCGTGGGGCGAATTCTACCACGCAGGGGCGTCAGCCTCGTTTTCTGCTTGTGATTCAAGCAATTGACTTCTCGTCCATTTTGCCACAGCCGATGAAAGTCGTTTAAAACGCGCCAACATGGCGGCGTTTCGCGTTCAACCAAAATGTTGTTTTGCTGCAACGTGATTGTCGATAATAATTGAGTAATGTGTCATGAATATTACAAGTTGTTACGCACGCCACACGGGCGTGACACCGCATGAACGCTGGGCTGCTGCGGATTTCCGCTAGTTGCCGTGCGCCCATGCTAAAATCGTACGCTTGCCTATCCCTTGGGAGAGGCTCAATAAACCACAGTAAAACGACCGGCCAATGGATCAATTCGCAAAAGAAACAATCCCGATTTCCCTCGAAGAAGAGATGCGCAAGAGCTACCTCGATTACGCCATGAGCGTGATCGTCGGCCGCGCCTTGCCGGATGTGCGTGACGGCCTGAAGCCTGTACACCGCCGCGTCCTGTACTCGATGCACGAAATGAACAACGTGTGGAACCGTCCTTACGTCAAGTGCGCCCGTGTGGTGGGCGAGACGATGGGTAAGTACCACCCGCACGGCGACGCCTCGATTTACGACACGCTGGTGCGTATGGCGCAGGACTTCTCGCTGCGCTACATGCTGGTCGACGGCCAGGGCAACTTCGGCTCGGTCGACGGCGACGGCGCGGCGGCCATGCGTTACACCGAGTGCCGTCTCGACAAGATTTCCAGCGAACTGCTGGCCGACATCGACAAGGACACGGTCGACTTCCAGCCCAACTATGACGGCAAGGAAAAAGAACCGACCGTCCTGCCGACCCGCATTCCCAACCTGCTGATCAACGGTTCCTCCGGTATCGCGGTGGGGATGGCGACCAACATTCCGCCGCACAACCTGCATGAAGTGATTGCCGGCGCGCTGCACGTGCTGAACAACCCGGACTGCACGATCGACGAGCTGATCGAACTGATCCCGGCGCCGGACTTCCCGACCGGTGGCACCATTTACGGCGTGTCGGGCGTGCGCGACGGCTACCGCACCGGCCGTGGCCGCGTGGTGATGCGCGCCAAGACCCACTACGAGGAATACGGCAAGGACGGCGGCCGCACCGCCATCATCGTTGACGAGCTGCCGTACCAGGTCAACAAGAAATCGCTGCTGGAACGCATCGCCGAAAACGTGCGCGACAAGAAGCTCGAAGGCATTTCCGACATCCGCGACGAGTCCGACAAATCGGGCATGCGCGTGGTGATCGAGCTGAAACGCGGCGAAGTACCGGAAGTGGTGCTGAACAACCTGTACAAGCAAACCCAGCTGCAAGACACCTTCGGCATGAACATGGTGGCGCTGGTCGACGGCCAGCCGCGCCTGCTGAACCTGAAGGAAATGCTGTCGTGCTTCCTGTCGCACCGCCGCGAAGTGGTGACGCGCCGTACCGTGTTCGAACTGCGCAAGGCGCGCGAACGCGGCCACGTGCTGGAAGGCCTGGCGGTTGCACTGGCCAACATCGACGAGTTCATCGCCATCATCAAGGCCGCCCCGACGCCGCCGGTGGCGAAGACCGCCCTGATGGAAAAATCGTGGGATTCGTCGCTGGTGCGCGAGATGCTGGCCCGTACCGGCGAAGGCGACACCATCGGCGGCATCGACGCCTTCCGTCCGGAGCACCTGCCTAAGCACTACGGCATGCAGCAAGACGGCCTGTACAAGCTGTCCGACGACCAGGCGCAGGAAATCCTGCAAATGCGTCTGCAACGCCTGACTGGTCTGGAACAGGACAAGATCGTCAACGAGTACAAGGATGTGATGGCCGAAATCGCCGACCTGCTGGACATCCTGTCCAAGCCGGCCCGCGTGACCACCATCATCACCGACGAGATGACCTCGATGGTGGGCGAATTCGGCGATCCAACCAAGGATCCGCGCCGCTCCAACATCGAACACAACGCCAGCGACCTGAATACCGAAGACCTGATCACGCCGCAAGACATGGTGGTGACCCTGTCGCACACCGGTTACATGAAGGCGCAGCCGATCAGCGAATACCGCGCGCAGAAACGCGGTGGCCGTGGCAAGCAGGCAATGGCGACCAAGGATGAAGACTGGATCGACCAGCTGTTCATCGCCAACACGCACGATTACATCCTGTGCTTCTCCAACCGTGGCCGCCTGTACTGGCTGAAGGTGTGGGAAGTGCCGCAAGGCTCGCGCAATTCGCGCGGCAAGCCGATCGTCAACATGTTCCCGCTGGCGGACAACGAGAAGATCACGGTCATCCTGCCGCTGTCGGGCGAGAACCGCACCTTCCCGGAAGACCACTACGTGTTCATGTCGACCAGCCTGGGCACCGTGAAGAAGACGCCGCTGAAAGACTTCAGCAATCCGCGCAAGGCCGGCATTATCGCGGTCGACCTGGACGAGGGCGACTTCCTGATCGGCGCCGCGCTGACCGATGGCGAACACGATGTGATGCTGTTCTCCGACGCCGGCAAGGCAGTGCGCTTCGACGAGAACGACGTGCGTCCGATGGGCCGTAATGCTCGCGGCGTGCGCGGCATGAACTTGGACGAAGGCCAGCGTGTGATCGCGCTGCTGGTGGCCGAGAACGAGCAGCAGTCGGTGCTGACCGCAACCGAGAACGGTTTCGGCAAGCGTACTCCGATCGTCGAGTACACCCGTCATGGTCGTGGCACCAAGGGCATGATCGCGATCCAGACCTCCGAGCGTAACGGCAAGGTGGTGGCGGCCACGCTGGTCGATTCGACCGACGAGATCATGCTGATCACCACCGGCGGCGTGCTGATTCGCACCCGCGTGTCGGAAATCCGCGAGATGGGCCGCGCGACCCAGGGTGTGACCCTGATCGCCGTGGAAGACGGCACCAAGCTGTCCGGCCTGCAGCGCGTGGTGGAAACCGATATCGATGAAGTAGAGCTGGAACCGGGCCCGGATTCGGCTACTGAGTAAACGCTCGGAGTACTGAGCCAGCGGGGCCAAGGCTATTGCGTGATTCAGCGTCAATAGCATTGGCCCCGTTTTTATTTTTTAAGGAACGCAATGACTCAAATCTTTAACTTCTCCGCCGGCCCTGCGGTGCTGCCGAAGGAAGTGCTGGCGCAAGCTGCTGCCGAAATGCTGGACTGGCACGGCAGCGGCATGTCGGTGATGGAGATGAGCCACCGCGGACCGGAGTTTATGTCGATTTACAAGGCAGCCGAGCGCGATCTGCGCGAGTTGCTGGCAGTACCGGACAATTACAAGATCTTGTTCATGCAGGGCGGCGGTCTGTCGCAGAACGCCCTGATTCCGTTGAACCTGCTGGGCCACAAGCCTGAAGGTGCAACCATCGATTTCATTCACACCGGTTCGTGGTCGGCCAAGTCCATCAAGGAAGCCGGCAAATACGCCAAGGTGAATACTGCCGCTTCCAACACCACTGCGGTGCCGGCGCAAGCCGAGTGGCAGCTGACGCCTGCGCCAGGCGCGGCGTATCTGCATATGTGCACCAACGAGACCATCGACGGTGTTGAGTACCAGCCGGACTTCAATGATCCGCGCTTCGCCGGCCGCGTACTGGTGGCCGACATGTCGTCGCACATCCTGTCGCGCGTGATCGACGTCGCCAAGTACGGCGTGATCTTCGCTGGCGCGCAAAAGAACATCGGCCCGGCCGGCGTCACCATCGTCATCATCCGCGACGACCTGCTGGGCAAGGCGCTGCCGGTATGCCCGTCGGCGTTCGACTTCAAGCTGGTGGCCGACAACGAATCGATGTACAACACGCCGCCGACCTATGGCATCTACATCGCCGGCCTGGTGTTCCAGTGGCTGAAGCAGCAGGGCGGCGTGGCCGAGATGGAGAAGCGCGCCAAAGCCAAGGCCGACCTGCTGTACGCGGCGCTGGACGCCGATGATTTTTACCAGAACCGTGTTGCGCCGGCCAACCGCTCGCGCATGAACGTGCCCTTCTACCTGAAGGACGAAAGCAAGAACGAAGCATTCCTGGCCGGCGCCAAAGCGCGCGGCCTGCTGCAACTGAAGGGCCACAAGTCCGTCGGCGGTATGCGCGCATCGATCTACAACGCGATGCCTATCGAGGGCGTGCAAGCGCTCGTAGACTACTTGAACGAATTCGCTGGCCGATAACCATGAACGACAAACTCAAACCATTGCGCGAACAGATCGATTCGATCGACGCGCAAATCCTGGACCTGCTGAACCAGCGCGCCAAAGTGGCGCAGGAAGTCGGTCACGTGAAAGCCGAAACCGGCGCCCCGGTGTTCCGCCCTGAACGCGAAGCGCAAGTGCTGCGCGGCGTGGCGGATCGCAATCCCGGTCCGATGGGCAACAGCGAGCTGCAAACCATCTGGCGCGAAATCATGTCCGCCTGCCGTTCGCTGGAGAAGCGCGTGACCGTGGCCTTCCTCGGCCCGGCCGGCACCTACAGCGAGCAGGCGGTGTACCAGCAGTTCGGCACCGCCGTCGATGTGCTGCCTTGCTCCTCGATCGATGAAGTGTTCCGCGCCACCGAGGCGGGGACGGCGGAATTCGGCGTGGTGCCGGTCGAGAATTCGACCGAAGGCGCCATCGGCCGCACGCTGGACCTGCTGCTGCATACGCCGCTGACCATCAGCGGCGAGGTCTCCATCGCCGTGCGTCACAGCCTGTTGACCGGCACCGGCAATATGGAAGGCATCACCGCCATCTGCGCCCACGCGCAGGCGTTGGCGCAGTGCCAGATCTGGTTGAACAATAACTATCCGGACCTGGAGCGCCGCGCGGTGTCGTCGAATGCCGAGGCGGCGCGCATGGCGCGTGACGATCACACGCTGGCGGCCATCGCCGGCGAGCGCGCCGGCGTGCGTTACAGCCTGGGCACGGTCAAGGCCAATATTCAGGACGACCCGTCGAACCGCACGCGCTTTGCCGTGATTGGCTCGCTGCAGGCCGGCCCGTCGGGCGAGGATCGCACCTCGCTGGCGCTGGCGGCGCCGCACAAGGCGGGCTCGATCTATCGCCTGCTTGGGTCGCTGGCGCAGCACGGCGTATCGATGACGCGCTTTGAGTCGCGTCCGGCGCGCACCGGCACGTGGGAGTACTACTTCTACGTCGACGTCGAAGGCCATGTGCAGGATCCCGCCGTTGCCAAGGCGCTCGATGAGCTGCAAGGCAATGCCGCATTCTTCAAGGTGCTGGGTTCCTACCCGGTCAGCCTGACCTGATTTCGAAGAGAGAGAACATGAGCAGCAAGAACTACGGCCCGGAATACGTCCGCGCCATCGCACCATACCAGGCAGGCAAACCAATTTCGGAAGTTGCGCGCGAATTCGGCCTTGATGAGGCGAGCATTGTGAAGCTGGCATCGAACGAGAATCCGTTCGGCGTGCCGGAATCGGCCAGGCAGGCCATGACCGAGGCAGTGGCGGAACTGGGTCGCTACCCGGACGCCAACGGCTTCGATCTGAAAGGCGCGCTGGCCAAGCGCTACGACGTGCCGGCTGACTGGATCACGCTGGGCAACGGCTCCAACGACATTCTGGAAATCGCCGCGCATGCATTTGTGGAGCGCGGCCAGTCGATCGTGTATGCGCAGTATTCGTTTGCGGTGTATGCGCTGGCGACGCAGGGCGTCGGCGCGCAGCACATCGTGGTGCCGGCCAAGGCGCACGGCCACGACCTGCCGGCGATGCTGGCGGCGATTCGCGACGATACGCGTCTGGTGTTCGTCGCCAATCCGAACAACCCGACCGGCACGTTTATCCCGGCGGCGGAGATCGAGGCGTTCATCGCCAAGGTGCCGGCGCACGTGGTGGTGGTGCTGGATGAGGCTTACAACGAATTCCTCGCGGCCGAGCATCAGTTCGAGTCGGCGGAATGGGTGAAGAAGTATCCTAACCTGCTGGTATCGCGTACCTTCTCGAAAGCGTACGGTTTGGCAGGCCTGCGCGTGGGCTTCGCGATTGCGCAGCCGGCGTTGACGGATCTGATGAACCGTATTCGCCAGCCGTTCAATGTGAACTCGCTGGCGCAGGCAGCGGCCATTGCGGCGCTGAACGACAAGGAATTCCTGGCGCAGAGCGCGGCCAATAATGCGGCTGGCTACCAGCAGTTTGTGGAAGCGTTCGAGCAGATGGGCCTTGAGTATGTGCCGTCCTACGGTAACTTCGTGCTGGTGAAAGTGGGCAGCGATGCTGGTGCTGGCGCGCGCGTGAACTTGTCGCTGCTGAAGCAGGGCGTGATTGTGCGCCCGGTCGGCAACTACGGCCTGCCGGAGTGGCTGCGTATTTCCATCGGCCTGCCGCAGGAGAATGCGGTCTTCATCGCGGCGTTGGCGAAAGCATTGGCGGAGTAATGCTGAACAAAGTCGTTATTTTTGGCGTAGGCCTGATCGGCGGCTCGTTCGCGCGCTCGCTGAAGAAGGCTGGCGCCGTGCGGCAGATCGTTGGTGTCGGCCGCTCGGCCGCATCGATGGCGCGCGCGCTGGAGCTGGGCATCGTTGACGCCATCGGCGTCGCTGGCGAACAGGCCTCGCTAGCCGAGGCGCTGCAAGGCGCGGAGCTGGTGCTGCTGGCCGCACCGGTGGCGCAGACCGAGACGATCCTGGCGGCGATTGCGCCGCATCTGCAAGCCGGCACGGTGGTGACCGATGCGGGCAGCACCAAGTCCGACGTGGTGGCTGCCGCGCGCCGTGCACTGGGCGACAAGGTCGCGCAGTTCGTGCCGGGCCATCCGATCGCCGGCCGCGAAACCAACGGCCCGGATGCGGCCATCGACAATCTGTATGTCGGCAAGAAGGTGGTGATCACCGCGCTGGCCGAGAATACGGAGGCTGACGTGGAACGCGTGGCGGCCGCATGGCGCGCCTGCGACGCCATCATCCACCGCCTGACGCCAGAGGAGCACGACAAGGTCTTCGCTGCGGTGAGCCATCTGCCGCACCTGCTGGCCTACGCGCTGGTGGACGACATCGCCAGGAAACCGCACGCCGACCTGCTGTTCCAGTACGCCGCCAGCGGTTTCCGCGACTTCACCCGCATCGCCGGCTCGTCGCCGGAGATGTGGCGCGACATCAGCCTGGCCAACCAATCGGCCCTGCTGGTGGAACTGGATGCCTACATGGCGCAACTGACCGCACTGCGCGCGCAACTGGCCTCCGGCGACGGCGCCGGTTTGGAGCGCGTCTACAGCAACGCCCAGCACGCCCGCCACCAATGGATAACCGCGATTGAAACGGCCGAAGCGCCGCCATCGCAAGATAAAGCAGACTAATATGACTACCCACGAATTCCTCGACCTGCAAACGGTCGCCCACGTTGAAGGCGCGGTGCGCCTGCCGGGCTCCAAGTCCATCTCCAATCGCATCCTGCTGCTGTCGGCGCTGTCGCAAGGGCAGGTGGCCATCGTTGACCTGCTGGCCTCCGACGACACCGCCGTGATGCTGGCCGCGCTGCGCGCCCTCGGCGTCCAATGGACCGAAGAGAAAACCGCCGCCGGCACTGTCCACCACGTCACCGGCGTGGCCGGCGTGCTGCCGAATAAGTCGGCCGATCTGTTCATGGGCAACGCCGGCACCGCGATCCGCCCGCTGACCGCCGCGCTGGCCGTGATCGGCGGCGACTACACGCTGCACGGTGTGCCGCGCATGCACGAGCGCCCGATCGGCGATCTGGTCGACGCCCTCAACGCCGCCGGCACCAATGTCGAATACACCGGCAATCCGGGCTTCCCGCCGCTGCACATCAAGCGGGGCAAGATCACCACCGAGCGCCTGTCGGTGCGCGGTGACGTGTCGAGCCAGTTCCTGACCGCGCTGCTGATGGTGGCGCCGTTGATGGCCAAGGACCACGCGATCACCATCGACGTCATCGGCGAGCTGATTTCCAAGCCGTACATCGAGATCACGCTGAACCTGATCCGCCGCTTTGGCGTCAAGGTCGAGCAGAACGGCTGGGAGTCGTTCACCATCCAGCCGGGCCAGGTCTACCAGTCGCCGGGCACCATCCACGTCGAGGGCGATGCGTCGTCGGCGTCGTACTTCCTGGCGGCCGGCGCGATTGCCGGCGGCCCGGTGCGGGTGGAAGGCGTGGGCAAGGATTCGATCCAGGGCGACGTGCGCTTTGCCGCCGCGCTGGAGCAGATGGGCGCGCAGATCACGATGGGCGACAACTGGATCGAGGCGCGCGCCAATGGTCCGCTGAAGGCCATCGACGCCGATTTCAATCACATCCCGGACGCCGCCATGACCATCGCTGTGGCCGCGCTGTACGCCGACGGCCCGTCGACGCTGCGCAATATCGCCAGCTGGCGCGTCAAGGAAACCGACCGCATCGCCGCGATGGCGGCCGAACTGCGCAAGGTCGGCGCCATCGTGGAGGAGGGGCCGGACTACATCAAGGTCACGCCGCCGGCCGCGCTGACGCCTGCTACCATTGATACCTACGACGACCACCGCATGGCCATGTGCTTCTCGCTGACCGCGCTGGACGGCGCGCTGCGCAAGGGCGCGGCGGTACGCATCAACGATCCTAAATGCGTCAACAAGACTTTCCCTGAATACTTCAAGGCGTTTGCCGAAATAGCAAAATAAAGAATATGCCAACATCCCAGATTCCAGTCATCACCATCGACGGCCCTACCGCATCCGGCAAGGGCACGGTCGCACATCGCGTTGCCGATAAGCTCGGCTTCCATTACCTGGACTCGGGCGCCCTGTACCGTTTGACCGCGCTGTCGGCCTTGCGCCGCGGCACCGATCTGACCGACGAGCACGCGCTGGCCAAGCTGGCCGAACACTTGCAGTGCAGTTTCCAGGGCGGCGACATCATCTTGTCGCAGGAAAACGTCAGTGACGCCATCCGCGCCGAAGAGGTCGGCAACACCGCCTCCAAGATCGCCACGTTCCCGGCCGTGCGCCACGCGCTGGTGGGGCTGCAGCTGGGTTTCCGCAAGGCGCCGGGGCTGGTGGCGGATGGCCGCGACATGGGCTCGGTGATCTTCCCGCACGCCGCGCTCAAGGTGTTTTTGACGGCCTCGGTCCAGGCCCGCGCCGAGCGCCGCTATAAGCAATTGATCGACAAGGGATTTTCTGCTAATATGCAAGACCTACTGGTGGATTTGCAGGCGCGGGACGATCGGGATACAAACCGGACCATCGCGCCGCTGGCCCCAGCGGAAGGCGCACTGGTGCTCGACACCTCTGAAATGAACGCTGATCAAGCGGTCGATCAGGTGTTGGCATGGTACGCCTCGGTCGTAAAGTAATACCACTTTATCAACCTAACCCAGTTGAAGTCGCATACCGCGAGCCTTGCTGGCAACCTGGAAACACAATGTCTAATATGGAAAGTTTTGCAGCCCTCTTCGAAGAATCCCTGTCGCGTCAAGACATGCGTTCGGGCGAAGTGATCTCGGCTGAAGTCGTTCGTCTGGATCACAACTTCGTGATCGTCAACGCCGGCCTGAAATCGGAAGCATTCATCCCTGTTGAAGAATTCAAGAATGACCAAGGCGAACTGGAAGTCAAAGTAGGTGACTTCGTTTCCGTGGCCATCGAATCGCTGGAAAATGGTTTCGGCGATACCATCCTGTCGCGCGACAAAGCCAAGCGTCTGGCGTCGTGGCTGGCACTGGAAAAAGCAATGGAGTCGGGCGAGATCGTGGTCGGCACCGTGAACGGCAAAGTCAAGGGCGGCCTGACCGTGCTGACCAACGGCATCCGTGCCTTCCTGCCAGGTTCGCTGGTGGACACCCGTCCAGTCAAAGACACCACCCCATTCGAAGGCAAAACCCTCGAATTCAAAGTTATCAAACTGGACCGCAAGCGTAACAACGTGGTGCTGTCGCGTCGCGCCGTGATCGAAGCTTCGATGGGCGAAGAGCGTCAGAAACTGATGGAAACGCTGAAAGAAGGCACCGTGGTGACCGGCGTTGTGAAAAACATCACCGACTACGGCGCGTTCGTGGATCTGGGCGGCATCGACGGCCTGCTGCACATCACCGACCTGGCATGGCGTCGTGTGCGTCACCCATCGGAAGTGCTGACCGTGGGTCAAGAGATCACCGCGAAAGTCCTGAAATACGATCAAGAGAAGAACCGTGTTTCGCTGGGCGTGAAGCAACTGGGCGACGATCCTTGGACCGGCCTGTCGCGTCGCTACCCACAAGGCACCCGCCTGTTCGGTAAAGTCACCAACCTGACCGACTACGGTGCGTTCGTTGAAGTTGAACAAGGCATCGAAGGCCTGGTGCACGTGTCGGAAATGGACTGGACCAACAAAAACGTCGCTCCTAACAAAGTGGTCCAGCTGGGCGACGAAGTAGAAGTGATGGTTCTGGAGATCGACGAAGAGCGTCGCCGTATCTCGCTGGGCATGAAACAGTGCAAAGCCAATCCTTGGGACGACTTCGGCGTGACCCACAAGAAGGGCGATAAAGTCCGTGGCGCGATCAAATCGATCACCGACTTCGGCGTGTTCATCGGCCTGGCCGGCAACATCGACGGCCTGGTACACCTGTCCGACCTGTCGTGGACCGAGTCCGGCGAAGAAGCCGTACGCAAGTTCAAGAAAGGTGACGAACTGGAAGCCGTGGTGCTGGCCATCGACGTGGAGCGCGAGCGCGTTTCGCTGGGCGTGAAGCAACTGGAAGGTGATCCATTCAACAACTTCGCCGCCATGAACGACAAAGGTTCGCTGGTGACCGGCACCGTGAAATCGGTGGAGCCTAAAGGCGCCGTGATCCAACTGTCGGAAGAAGTTGAAGGCTACCTGCGCGCTTCGGAAATCTCGCGTGACCGCGTGGAAGATGCTGGCACCCACCTGAAAGTCGGCGACTCCGTCGAAGCTCTGGTGATCAACATCGACCGTAAAGCACGTTCGATCCAGCTGTCGATCAAAGCGAAAGACTCGGCTGACACCGCTGAAGCGATGAAAAACATCGCTTCGGACAGCAGCGCCGCTTCGGGCACCACCAGCCTGGGCGCACTGCTGAAAGCCAAGCTGGACAACAAGAACTAAGAACTAGTCGATGACTAAGTCCGAACTGATCAACCGCCTGGCTGAGCGTTATTCTCAGCTGGTGGCCAAGGATGCGGAATATGCCGTCAAGACCATTCTGGATGCGATGACCAACGCCCTGGCGACCGGTCAGCGCATCGAGATCCGCGGTTTTGGCAGCTTTGCCCTCAACAGCCGGCCGCCGCGCATCGGACGCAATCCGAAGTCGGGCGACAAGGTGATGGTGCCGGAAAAACGGGTGCCGCACTTCAAGCCGGGCAAGCAGTTGCGCGAGCGGGTTGACGCGATGGTCGGGCAACCGATCATCGAGGACTGAAGCATTCAATAGTTAAACAAAGCGGCGTCCTTCGGGATGCCGCTTTTTTTTTGTTGCCCGAGGTGCGATACTGGCGCTCTCGGAACTACACCACAGGACACCGGCTGATGAGATTCATCTCCACCTTCATAGGCTTCGTCATCTTTGTCTTGTTTTTCGGCTTCGCGCTGAAGAACTCGCAGGAAGTCGATCTGCAACTGTTCCTGCACTACGAGCTGCGTGGCCCGCTGGTGCTGATGCTGCTGGGCTTTTTCGTGGCCGGCGCCGTGCTCGGCGTGCTGGCGCTGACGCCCACCGTGTTCCGCCACCGCCGCGAAGCGAACAAACACAAGACCACCCTCCACGCGCTGCAAGCGTCGGCCCTGCAGGCGAACCAGCAGCCGCAGCCGGACAGCGTCAACACACAATAAACAATAACGACAAGTACACAGCATGGAATTTGAACTCTGGTGGTTACTGGGCATCCCGGTTTTCTTCGGCCTTGGATGGGTGGCGGCGCGGGTCGACATCCGCCAGCTGCTGTCGGAATCGCGCACCCTGCCGCGCGGCTATTACAAGGGCTTGAACCACCTGCTCAACGAGCAGCCCGACAAGGCGGTCGACGCCTTTATCGAAATCGTGCGGCTGGACCCGGAATCGGCCGAGATGCACTTCGCGCTCGGTAACCTGTTCCGCCGGCGCGGCGAGACCGAGCGCGCCATCCGCGTGCACCAGAACCTGCTGGCGCGGCCCGACCTGCCGCAGGAGCAGAAGGAGCATGCGCAGTATGAGCTGGGCATGGACTACCTGAAGGCCGGCCTGTTGGACCGCGCCGAGGAAACCTTCAACACGCTGCTCAACGGCGCCTATTCGGCGCAGGCGCGGCGCGCGCTGCTGGAGATTTTCCAGCGCGAGAAGGAGTGGCCGCGCGCGATCGAAGCGGCGATCGGCCTGCAGGAATCGGGCGCCGGTTCGCGCCAGAAGGAAATCGCGCAGTTCTACTGCGAGCTGGCGCAGGACGCGCTGGTGCACCTGCATCCGGAGGAAGCGCTGGCGCTGCTGGAGAAATCGCTGCAGGCCGACCGCGTCAACGTGCGCGCCACCCTGCTGACCGGCGATGCCCAGCTGGCGCAGGGCGATGTGGAGGGCGCGCTGCTGACCTGGCGCCGCGTCGAGCAAATCAGCGTGCCGCACGTGGCGCTGGTGGCGCAGCGCCTGATGGACGGTTACCGCAAGGTCGGGCGTCCGCAGGAAGGCGTCAACCTGCTGAAGTCCTACCTGGAGCAGGCCTCGTCCATCGATCTGGTGGAGGTGGTGTACAAGGCGGTGCTGGAGCTGGATGGCGTGGAAGCGGCCAAGCAACTGGTCAGCGACCAGCTGCGCCGCACGCCCACCTTGCTGGGCCTGGACAAGTTCCTGGAGGCGCGCCTGATGGATGCGCCGGCGGCGGTGGTGCCGGAGCTGTCGATGGTGAAGAACCTGGTGCACGGCTACACCCAGAAGCTGGCGCGCTACCAGTGCAGCCACTGCGGCTTCAAGGCGCGCCAGTTTTACTGGCAGTGCCCTGGCTGCAGCAAGTGGGAAACCTACCCGCCGCGCCGCACCGAAGAATTGAATGTGATGAATTAACCCGCGCCGCCGTCATCCCGGCGTAGGCCGGGATCCATGCTGAGTGTGCTGTACTGACAGCGTGCAATTGGGTCCCGGCCTGCGCCGGGACGACGGTGGTGGTTGAAAGGCTACTGCTATGAAAATTACTATTATCGGCACCGGCTACGTCGGCCTGGTCACTGGCGCCTGCCTGGCGGAGCTGGGCAATGATGTGTTCTGCCTGGACGTTGACCAGCGCAAGATCGACCTGCTCAACAGCGGCGGCATTCCGATCCACGAGCCGGGCCTGGACGAGGTGGTGGCGCGCAACCGCGCGGCCGGCCGCATCCAGTTTTCGACCGATGTCGCGGCCTCGGTCGCGCATGGCGAGGTGCAGTTCATCGCGGTCGGCACGCCGCCCGACGAAGACGGCTCGGCCGACCTGCAGTACGTGCTGGCCGCCGCCCGCAACATCGGCAAGCACATGACCGGCTTCAAGGTCATCGTCGACAAGTCGACCGTGCCGGTGGGCACCGGTGACCGCGTCAAGGCGGCGTTGCAGGAAGAGTTGACCGCGCGCGGCGCCAATGGCCAAGCCACGTTCTCGGTGGTGTCGAATCCGGAATTCCTGAAAGAGGGCGCGGCGGTCGAGGACTTCATGCGCCCGGACCGCATCGTGATCGGCCATGACAGCGCGGCCGACGGCCAGAAGGCCGCCGCCATCATGAAGAAGCTGTACGCGCCGTTCAACCGCAACCACGAGCGCACCTTCTGGATGGACGTGCGCTCGGCCGAGTTCACCAAGTACGCCGCCAACTCGATGCTGGCCACCCGCATCTCGTTCATGAACGAACTGGCCAACCTGGCCGACCGCGTCGGCGTCGACATCGAGGCGGTGCGCCACGGTATCGGTTCCGATCCGCGCATCGGCCACAGCTTCCTGTACGCCGGCGCCGGCTACGGCGGCTCCTGCTTCCCGAAAGACGTGCAGGCGCTGGAGCGCACCGCACGCCAGTACGACCAGGACTTGCTGATCCTGCGCGCGGTGGAGGCGGTCAACGACAAGCAAAAGCTGGTGCTGGGCCAGAAGGTCATCAAGCGCTTCGGCGAGGATTTGCGCGGCAAGCACTTTGCCGTGTGGGGCCTGGCCTTCAAGCCGAATACCGACGACATGCGCGAAGCGCCGTCGCGCGTGCTGGTGCGCCAGTTGATCGACGCCGGCGCCACGCTGGCGGTGTACGATCCGGTGGCCATGCCGGAAGCGCAGCGCGTGCTGGCGCTCGACCTGACGGCCGACGAGCTGGCGCGCGTGCGCTTCGCCGACAGCCCGATGGACGCGCTGACCGGCGCCGAAGCGCTGGTGATCGTCACCGAGTGGAAGGCCTTCCGCAGCCCGGACTTCGCGCGCATCAAGGCGGCGCTCAAGCAGGCTGTGATCTTCGACGGCCGCAATCTGTTCGAGCCGGAAGCGATGGCCGAAGCGGCGTTTGAATACCACGGCATCGGCCGTTCCATCCTGACCCGCACTTAACGAGGCCGCACCGTGACGAAAAATCTGGATCAAGTCCGCATTCTGGTGGTCGGCGACGTGATGCTGGACCGCTACTGGTTCGGCGATGTGAGCCGCATTTCGCCGGAAGCACCGGTGCCGGTGGTGCGCATCGAGAAGCGCGAGGCGCGCCTCGGCGGCGCCGCCAACGTGTCGCGCAACGCGGCGGCGCTGGGCGCACAGGCCGGCCTGCTGGGCATCGTCGGCAACGACGAGGCGGGCGATGAAGTGGCGTCGCTGCTGGCCGGCGGCGGCATCCGCAGCTACCTGAAACGCGACGAGGCGATTTCCACCATCATCAAGCTGCGCGTGATCGGCCGCCAGCAGCAGATGGTGCGCATCGACTTCGAGGAAGCGCCGACCGATACGGTCCTGCGCGACAAGCTGGAACAGTTCAAGGCGCTGCTGGCCGATTACGATGTGATTGTGCTGTCGGACTACGCCAAGGGCAGCCTGGTGGCGGTGGCCGACATGATCGCCGCCGCGCGCGCGGCCGGCAAGGTGGTGATGGTCGATCCGAAGGGCGACGACTTTTCGCGCTACGCCGGCGCCACCGTGCTGACGCCGAACAAATCGGAATTCAAGCGCATCGTCGGCTCGTGGAACAGCGAGGAGCAGCTGACCGCCAAGGCGCAGGCCTTGCGCGCGGAACTGAAACTCGATGCGCTGCTGCTGACCCGCTCGGAAGAGGGCATGACCTTGTACACCGACGGCGCGCAGCATCACACCCCGGCGCAGGCGCGCGAGGTGTTCGACGTCTCCGGCGCCGGCGACACGGTGATCGCGACGATGGCGTGCATGCTGGGCGCCGGCGCCGGCTGGCAGGAAGCGGTGGAAACCGCCAACCGCGCCGGCGGCATCGTGGTCGGCAAGCTGGGGACGGCCACCGTCACGCACGAGGAATTGTTCGGCGCTTGATCTGTCTCAACGGCGCTATGGCCGTGCTCCGTTAAGGTGCTCTATCAAGGTGCGAATAGGCGCATCTTGCTTAACTTTAACGGAGACTGTGATGATCAAGAAACTATTGCTGGCCGTTGCGACGCTGGTGGCAACCATGACCTTCGCGTGGGCGCAGGTCGATGTCAACAAGGCCGATGCGGCCGCGCTCGATAGCATCCGTGGCCTGGGGCCGGCCAAGACCAAGGCCATCCTCGAAGAGCGCAAGAAGGGCGAGTTCAAGGACTGGTCCGATTTCGAGCAGCGCGTCAAGGGCATCGGCGAGAAGAACGCGGTCAAGCTGTCCGCCGCCGGCCTGCAGGTGAACGGCAAGTCGAAAGATGGTGCGCCGGCCAAGGCCAGCAAGTAAGATAGTGGCTTTCCAACGGCCCGCAGTGCAACGCTGCGGGTCTTCACCACGGAGACCGCTGTATGCAGCTCAAACCGCAGTTGGCGCCCATTGCGCTGGCCCTGCTGATCGCAGCGCCGGCAATGGCCGCAGAACCTGATACCAACCGTCATCAGGCCCAGATCGACCAGATCGTCAAACAAATTTCCCCTGCGCGCATCGAGGCGACCATCCGCAAGCTGGTGGGCTTCCGCACCCGCCACACCATGTCGGACACGGTGTCCGAGACCGAAGGCATCGGCGCGGCGCGGCGCTGGATCAAGGCGGAGCTGGAGCGCTGCGGCGCCGGTACCGCCTTGCAGGTGGAATTCGACAGCCATATCGCGCCGGTCTCCGCGCGTATCAGCCGCCCGACCGAGATCGTCAACGTGGTGGCGACCCTGCCGGGCACGCAGGAGGCGTCGGCGCAGCGCATGTACGTGGTCAGCGGCCACTATGATTCGCGCAACACCGACGTGATGGACGCGACGGGCGACGCGCCGGGCGCCAACGACGACGCCTCTGGCACCGCCGCCGTGATGGAGATGGCCTGCGTGATGGCCAAGTACAAATTCGACGCCACGCTGGTGTTCATGACGGTGGCGGCCGAGGAGCAGGGCTTGCTGGGCGCGGCGCATTGGGCCGAGCAGGCCAAGCAGAAGAACCTCAACATCGCCGGCATGTTCACCAACGACATCATCGGCAGCTCGCGCGACGAGCATGGCAAGAAGGACGACACCCAAGTGCGCCTGTTCGCCGAAGGCCTGCCGGTACAGAAGGAGAACAGCGACGTGGTGCGCACCCTGATCCAGACCGGCGGCGAGAACGATTCGCTGTCGCGCCAGCTGGCGCGCGCGGTGAAGGAAGCGGGCGAGCGTTATGTGCCGAAGTTTAAAGTCAACGTGATCCAGCGGCGCGACCGCTACCTGCGCGGCGGCGATCACATGCCGTTCCTGGAGCGCGGCTACGCGGCCCTGCGTTTCACCGAGCCGGCCGAGGACTTCAATCACCAGCACCAGAACATCCGCACCGAGAACGGTGTGCTGATCGGCGATCTGCCGCAATACAACGACTACAACTACATCGCCAAGGTGGCGCGCGTGAATGCGGCGGCGCTGTCGTCGCTGGCGCTGGCGCCGGCCGCGCCGCAGAAGGTGCAGGTGCGTACCGCCAAGCTGCAGAACGATACCGAGCTGGTTTGGCAGGCCAACAGCGAGCCGGATCTGGCGGGCTATCGCATTGTGTGGCGCGATACCACGGCGGCGGACTGGCAGCATGCGAAGTTCGTCGGCAAGGTGACCGAGTACACCATGCCGCAGTCGAAAGACAATGTGTACTTCGGCGTGCAGGCGATTGATGTGGATGGCAACGTCAGCCCGGCCAGCTATCCGACGCCGCTGCGCTGACATGAAGATTTCCCGCATCCTCCACGCCGGCTACGTGTTCGAAAGCGGCGGCACGCAGATCGTGTTCGACCCGGTGTTCGAGAACCCGTTCAGCCGCAACTGCCACGCGTATCCGGACGTGCGCTTCGACCTTGCGCAGGTGAGGGCGCTGCGGCCGGATGCGGTGTTCATCTCGCACTTCCACGACGATCACTGCTCGCTGGAGAGCCTTGACCTGCTGGACCGCGCCACGCCGATTTATCTCTACTGCCTGTTCGACGAACTGTTCGCCATGATCCGCGAACTGGGCTTCGTCGATGTGCGGCCGCTGACGCTGGACGTGCCGGTGCTGGTGGGCGGTTTTGAGGTGATCCCGCGCCGCGCGCTGGAAGCGGATGTGGACTCGATGTTCCAGATCCGCGCCGAAGGTTTGAATGTGCTCAACGTGGTCGATTCGTGGATGGATCCGGAAACGCTGGAACAGCTCAAGCCCTACGCGCCGTGGGACATGGTGCTGTGGCCATTCCAGACCATGCGCGAGGTGGACGTGATTGCGCCATCGCGCGCAGCGGCGGCCGGGCGTGGACCGGTCGAACTGCCGGATGAGTGGCCGGAGCAGCTGCAAGCGCTGGCGCCGCGCTACGTGGTGCCCAGCTCCTGCCAGTTCCGGCAGGAGCCGTGGTCGTGGTACAACCACGCCATGTTCCCGATCACTTACAAGCGTTTTGCGGAAGCGGTGGGCGTATGGCTGCCGGCCGCGCAAGTGGTGCGCCTGAATCCCTCGGTCGCGGTGGAGCTGACGGCCGATGCGCTGAGCGCCGCCGCACCGCTGCCGTGGGTGCAACCGGTCGGCGATCAAAATGTCGACTACGAATACGATCCCGGCATCGTGCCGCCGCCCACCGCCGACATCGCGCGCCACTTCACCGCGCTGAGCGACGAACAAAGCGCGCAGGTAGAGGCGTTCTGCCGCGCGGGCCTGATCGAGCGCTATGAGGACATGGAGCTGCCGGAAGACAGCTACTTCGCCTCACCGTGCGTGTGGCAGCTGTCCGTCTACGATCATGAAGGCGTCGCGCAGCACTACCGCTACCGCATCCACGGCGATAGCATTGCGCCGATGGGCGACGAAGAAGCGCCGACGTGGCGCACCGAAATCCCTGCCGCCAAACTGTACGCCGGCCTGGCGCTGGGCGAATCGCTGACCTCCATGTACATGCGCATCGAAGGCGCGCCTGAGGATGCCGATATCGTCGACGACCCGCTGATCCGCACCCTGTTCGACAACGCCTTCGCCGCCTACCAGGCCGCGCAACTGGCCCGCATCAAGGGCGCTTAGTCTACGTCCTCCAACGTGTCCCACGCGCGGCGGTATTTAGGCAGGCGGCGCTCCAATGTGTTCTGCGCCTGATCATTGGCATGGGCAACCAGCGTGAGCGCGGTGCTGAGTGCATCGCTCATGGCCTTGGCGGCGATCTTCATCGATTCGGCCGGCGTAGTTGGCGCAGCGGCGGTTTGCCTGCTCAGTTGCGCACGCAACTGGCCGGCACTGATCCAGCGTTTCTGGCCCGGCATCAGTATCCAGATTTCACGCCAGGCATTGCGACCGTCGCCGGCAACCTGCTTGGCCAGTTGATGCGGCGATATGGCATCGCCTTTGTAGATCAATTCGTCGCCAACGATGGCGGCGGTGTGCCAGCAATCGCGGACCCGCAGGCGTATCCGCGTGCCTTCGGGCAGGAATAGTTGTTTCCATTGATAGCCGCGCGCGGGAAGGGCATCGGCCCGGCTCTTGGCGATCCATAGCTGGACCGCTTTGATCAGCGCTTCGCTTGGCGACAGCGTGCTGCCGCTCTCACGCAAATAACTGCGCAGCTCGTCATAAACAATTGCCGGGAGTATAGGCGGCGGGCTCTCATGCACTGCCTTGGCGGGATTCATTCTCTTTCTCCTTTCTCTTTCGTTCTCTTTTTATCTCTTCCTGTCTCTTGGACCTGCGTGCGCAGGAAGAGTTCAAAAAAGAGAGAAAGAGACAAAAAGAGAAAGGCAAAAGAGAACGTTTCCCGCCAAGGGTGGGGCAGACACCCCACCAACCCCTGTCCTCAACTTGTCGAGCAGCAAGGCACTGAACTGATGTTATGCTGGATGTATGAAGATATTCCGAACCTTATTCAGCCGCGAAAAGCCAGTTCCAGCTTCGGCCCCAACTCCAACTCCAACTCCAACTCCAGCGCCTATTTCGCCTTACCAACATCTTTTGGAGAAAGTCTGCAATTCTAAATCGGCAGACTTCCTGTTGCAATCTGCGGCCCATCCTTCTGGCTATGTGCGCGAAGCGGTGCTGCACCGTATCGCAGAGTTGGCGTTGCCGGAGCTATTGCCAGCTGTGTTGGAGCGGTTGAATGATTGGGTCCCGCAAGTACAAGCCGTGGCCCGTACTGCCTTGATGAGACTGCTGCCTTTGTTGCCTACGGCGCAGTTGTTGGCGGCAATGCCGCTGATCTTGCGCCTGCACAGCGCAGGGCGAGGCGACTACGCCGCGTGGCTGGAGCAGTTTGAGCTGGCGCTGATTCGAACCGCGACTATCGATGACATCTGTGTGGGAGCGCGCGAGTCTGATATCAAGGTGGCACGCGCCTGCGTGCATGTGCTGGACAAGCACAACTTGCTTGATGCGCCCGCGTTGATAGCACTGATCTCGGATCGCAATGACGATATCGTGCTGGCCCGTCGTGCGGTGGAATTATGTTCGAGATTAACGTCTGAATTGCAGAGTGCCTTTTATCGGTCGGCGGTGCGCTCGCGGTTTGGTGCAATTCGAGCGATCGCAATGAGAAAGTTGCTGAACATGGAGAGTGAGCCGCGCGAGGAGCTTGCTATTGCTGCGTTACTGGAAGTACAGCCATCGGTTCGCTACGTTGCTGTGAATTATTTGTTGGCCGCAGGCTTGGACGTGCGTGCGCATTATCACAAGCTAGTGCAGCAAGGGCCGCACACCACGCAGCGTGTTCGCATTTGCCTGGCCGAACTCGCAGCCTTGCGTAATCCTGCTGATGTGGAGCTGGTGAAGTCTTATCAGTCGAGTGAGTATCCCAGCGTGAGGATGGCCGCGCGGGCAGCGTGGTTCAAGCTGGCCGAAAAGGACAAAGATGCGATCGCGCTGGCAGCCATGTGCGACCCTGCGGCAGGTCCGCGAAAATTCGCGACGCAATTGGTTCGCAGGCAGGGCGCCTATATTGCGTTTGCTGCCATTCGCGATGCGCTGGAGACCAGTGATGATATTGCTTTTTATTTGCGCCTGGCTGAAACCAATAAATGGAACTGGCTGGAATGCCTGGCCAGAGCCGGTGTGTTGCATGGCGCCGAGCAGGCATGCCGACTTGGTCTGGACTATGCGTTGGGAGCTTGGCTGAGGTCCAATGAATGGTACGTCTATCCTGACAAAGAGCAGCTGGCATTTCTGACTTCCAAGCCAGCCGCTACTTTCTTTAATCAATTGCTGGTGGCGCACCCGCAGCGCCTGCAAGCGCTTAATTCCGTACTTTATCAAGCGGCAAGTTAGCCAGGAACTGGTGGATTTGCGAGACTACGGCGGCACCTTCGCCGACGGCGGCGGCGACGCGCTTGGTGGAGGTGGCGCGCACGTCGCCGATCGCGAATACGCCTGGCACGCTGGTTTCCAGCGCCGCACGCGAGGGCAGGTCTTTGGGGTACACGCCGTTGGCGAAGTTGGCGCGGCACTGCGCCTTGGTCACATCAAAGCCGGTGCGGATGAAGCCATGCGGATCAACGTCGACGCCGCAGTCGCTGAGCCAGCCGGTGTTCGGATCGGCGCCGATGAACAGGAACACGCGGCACACGTCGTAGTCGCATTCCTCCTCGGTCTTGGCGTTGCGGATGCGGACTTGTTTGAGGCCATCCTCATCGCCTTCCAGCGCGATGATTTCGGTGCAGGTATGCAGCTCGATATTCGGCGTAGCCTGGATGCGCTCGATCAGATAGCTCGACATGGTGGACGACAAGCTCTCCTTGCGGATCAGCATGTGCACCTTGGACGCATAGCCCGACAAGAACACCGCCGCCTGTCCTGCCGAGTTGCCGCCGCCGACCAGCACGATTTCTTCCGTCTTGCACAGTTTGGCCTCGACCGGCGAGGCCCAGTAGTACACGCCCTTGCCCTCGAACTGTTTGAGGTTGGCCAGCGACGGCCGGCGATAACGCGCGCCGCACGACAGCACCACGGTGCGCGCCTTCAGGTGCTGCAGACTGCCGCACATTTCCACTTGCAGCGGATAGGTATCGCAAATCAAGCGTCCGGCCGGCGCCGGAATCGCGATCTCGACACCGAATTTCTGCGCCTGCACGTAGGCCCGTCCTGCCAGCGCACGGCCCGACACGCCGGTCGGGAAGCCGAGGTAGTTCTCGATGCGCGCGCTGGCGCCAGCCTGTCCGCCATAGGCGCGCGTTTCCAGCGCCAGCACCGACAAGCCTTCGGACGCCGCGTACACCGCCGTCGCCAATCCCGCCGGCCCGGCCCCGACCACGATCACGTCCCACACCTTGTCGCCATCGAGTTCGGGCAGCATGCCGAGGCAGCGGCCGATCTCGACCACGCTCGGGTTTTTCTTGACCACGCCGTCCGGACACACCACCAGCGGCAGTTCCTCCGCGCGCGGCTGGTAGTGCGCCATCAAGTCGGCAGCCTGCTTGTCATGCTCGGGATCGAGCACGGTATGCGGATGGCCGTTGGCGGCCAGGAAGGTTTGCAAGGTGTGGATGCGGCCATGCCCGCGCGGCCCGACGATCACCGGCCCGCCCGAACCCTGTTCGATCAGGCCGACGCGGCGCAGGATCAGCGCGCGCACGATGCGCTCGCCCAGCTCGGCGTGCGCCACCAGCAGCGCGCGCAAGGATTCCGACGGCACCACCAGCACTTCCACCTCGTCCACCGCGTAGCCGTTGCCCAGCGACGGCCGGCCCGACAGCTGCGCCACTTCGCCGCTGAACTGGCCGACCTGGTGGGTGGTCACGTAGGAGCTGTTGCCCAGGCCATCATAGCGCTCGACCCGGATCCCGCCTTTGAGCACCAGCATCAGGCCGAAGCTGGTCTTGCCGGCCTCGAAGATCATCTCGCCATCGCGGAAGCAGGCCACATGGCCGAAACGCTGCATGTGGCGGATGTCGGCCGCATTCAGCGTGGGGAACATCTGGTGGTGGCGCTGCTCGAGATTGTGGGCGGTGGCCAGCGATGGTTCGTCCGGAGTCAGTTCGGGCAGCAGGTCGGAAGGGGAGGTGGCCATGAGGATTCCGGAGATGAAGATGGTTGCACAAGTGTTGCCAGTCTAGCGCAAGCGGCCGCCCCCGTCCAAAGTCTTAAGGCGGAGCCGTACGCTTTCTGTCAACTCGGCTAAAATGTTTGTTTTGGCGAACTCAAACAAGAACACGATGGCTTACAAGACTCTGCAAGACACGATCGGCAACACGCCGCTGGTGCAGCTGGTGCGCCTGCCCGGCGCCGACGCGGCGGCCCGCAACAACATCATCCTCGGCAAGCTGGAAGGCAACAACCCGGCCGGCTCGGTCAAGGACCGCGCCGCCATGTCCATGCTCAAGCGCGCCGAGGAGCGCGGCGACATCAAGCCGGGCGACACGCTGATCGAGGCCACCAGCGGCAACACCGGTATCGCGCTGGCGATGGCGGCCGCCATCCGTGGCTACAAGATGCTGCTGCTGATGCCGGAAAACCTCAGCGTCGAGCGCCGCCAGAGCATGGCCGCCTACGGCGCGCAAATCATGCTGACGCCGAAAACCGGCGGCATGGAGTACGCGCGCGACATGGCCGAGCAATTGCAGAAGGACGGCAAGGGCATCATCCTGGACCAGTTCGGCAACCAGGACAATGCCCGCGCCCACTATGAAAGCACGGGACCGGAAATCTGGCGCGACACCGACGGCCGCATCACCCACTTCGTCAGCGCGATGGGCACCACCGGCACCATCATGGGCACCTCGCGCTATCTGAAGGAGCAAAATCCCGAGGTGCAGATCATCGGCGCCGAGCCGGAAGAGGGCTCGTCGATTCCGGGCATCCGCAAGTGGCCGGAAGCCTACCTGCCGAAAATCTACGACCGCTCGCGCGTCGACCGCGTGGAAGCCGTGTCGCAGGCGGCGGCCGAGCGCATGGCGCGCCGGCTGGCGGCCGAGGAAGGCATTTTCTGCGGCATCTCCGCCGCCGGCGCCTGCGAGATCGCACTGCGCATTTCGAACACGGTGGAAAACGCCACCATCGTGTTCATCGTCTGCGACCGTGGCGACCGCTACCTGTCCACCGGCGTGTTCCCGGCATAACCGAACGGCCAAACGCACGGTGCCCCCGTTCCCTCAAGAGGAAACGGGGGCACCGTTCAGTGGCGAACGCCGGCTGGATTAGCCGTTGTTATTGCCGCCGCCTGGGGTTTCGCCTTCTTTAGGCTTGAATTGCTTGTCGCTGATGCGGAACTTGTTGCGGCGGTCGCCCATCAAGTAACGCAGGTCGCGAATGCTCAGGTCCGATACTTCATGCATGCGGATCAGCAGCGAAGCACCGACCGGCAGGCGGTGGTGACGGATTTTGCTGATCACCGGCGGCGCCACTTCCAGTGCGCGCGACAGTGCCGCATCGTTTTTCAGACGCAGGTTCTCGATCAGGGTGTCGAGCAGGCGGTTGGGATTGTATTGCAGCAGATCATCGCCATCCGCATCGTTGTTCATGTCTATGCCGACTTGGTTTGTCATGTCGTCTTTTCCTTCTGTAAAGTTGTCCTGCAAAGTACAACACTCGGGGCTTTGCTGCGTCTATGTCCATCCTTACCAGGAGCACTCACACACGGACACGGGTTCCAGGATAACAAGTTTCATAATATCTACACAATTGTACAACAGTCTTCAATCTAATACTTAGCAGCAATAAAAAAAACACACTTCCCGCAGGGTATTGTTGTCCGACTGCAACATTGTGTGAGAATTATACACCGTCTGCTATGTTATGCTGCTTGTGCGCACTTTTAATTAACGGTTAAAGTTAATTCTATAGCAATTTCGTTGTAAAGTCGCCTACAGCCAGACTATTTCCGAGTATCAACTAAACCATACCGTGGGCTTGCCCACGGTACAAAGTTTTTTACGCTTGCTTACATTCCTGAAGTCATTCCCGCCACTGGCGCCGCCGCCGCGCCGCGCGCTTGCCTGATCGCCTGCCCCAGCTCCACCACCGACATCGCATAGAAATAACTGCGGTTGTACTGCGTGATGGCAAAGAAATTGGCGTTGGCCAGCCAGTACTCGGTCGGCTCGGCGCCGTTCTGCAAATCGACCAGGCCGTACAGCTGGTCCGGCGCCGGCGCCGCCGGGGTCACGCCGGCCGCGCCCAGTTCCGGCACGCGGTACTTGGCCACCAGGCCCTGGTTGATCATCGGCTCCCACGCGCGGTTGGGCGAGACCGTGGCCGCATACACCAGCGGGCCGGTCTGCTCGCGCTGCCAGCCGTGGCCGGCCAGGAAGGCGGCCACGCTGCCGATGGCGTCGGTGCTCGAGGCCAGCAGGTCGATCTTGCCGCTGCCGTCAAAGTCGACCGCGTATTTCATCACGCTGCTGGGCATGAATTGCGGCATGCCGATGGCGCCGGCAAACGAGCCTTTCAGCGACAGCGGGTCGATGCCGGTCTGGCGCGCGAACAGCAGCGTCGCTTCCAGCTCGCCACGGAAGAATGCCATGCGCTCGCGCCGCTGCGGCGCTTCCGGATACGAGAACGCCAGCGTGGTCAGCGCATCGAGCACGCGGAAGCGCCCGGTGTTGCGGCCGTACACGGTTTCCACGCCGATGATGCCGACCAGGATATCGGCCGGGACGCCGTACAGCGATTCGGCGCGCTGCAGCGCCTCGCTGTTCTCGTTCCAGAACTTGACGCCGGCGTCGATGCGCACCGGGTCGATCATCAGCTTGCTGTAGGCTTGCCAGTTCTTCGGCTTGCCCGGCGGCGCCGGCTTCACCAGCTGCACCGCCGCGTCGACAAAGCGCACCTGCGCCATCAGCGCATTGAGTTCGGCGCGGTCGAAACCGTCGCGCGCGGCGAGCTCGTCGAGGAAGGCGCGCACGTCCTTCCAGTCGCCGAAGTTGACGTATTCGCCGACATAGTCGACCGCCGGCGCGGCCTTTTTCTTGGGCGCGGCCGGCTTTTTCTTTTTCTGCATGCTGGGCGGCAGCGTGTAGCCGTAGGGATCGACGGCGGCGTGGCTGGTAGCGGTGGCGGTTGCTGCAGCGCCGAGCAGCAGGGCGGTAATCAGGTTTTTCATCGGCATAAAGATAGCAGTGTTTTCAGCGTCGCCAGCGACGCATGACGTGATTCGGTCCCGCCGGCGCCATACTTCAGCCTACCGTACAGGTGTAAAAACTGGTCCATCGCAGCATGTTTTTCCTCGCTGGCCGGCATCGCCCGCAGGCGCGCCGCATAGCTGTGCGGGCCTTCGCTGGGCCGCCGCGCGATCCCGTGGCGCGCCTGCTGGCGGCAAAACGCCGCGTACAAGCCGTCCAGCGGATCGGCCGGGCGCTGGCGGCGGCGCCAGCGCAGCAGCCACAGCAGGCCCACCACCAGCGCCGCGCCCAGCGCGCTGCGCCAGTTGCCGAAGGCGGCGCCTAGTTCTTCGAGGAAACTTCGCTGCCTCTCTGGATTGTAATCCAGTACCCATTGATTCCAAGAATTATTCAACGCCGCATAGTTGTATCTGAGTTGCGCCAGCCACGAATCGGGATCGTTCTGCAGGTTCAGCAGCGGCGCCAGGGCAAACCCGCCGAAGCCGGCGAAGCCTGACGGGCGCGGCAGCGCGCGCGCCAGGCTGCGCTGGATGCGCGCGGGCGCCACGGCGGCGGTCGGGTCGACCCGCTGCCAGCCGTGCTGCGCGGTCCAGATCTCGGCCCAGGCGTGGGCATCGGACTGGCGCACCGTGACATAGCCGTCGACCGGATTGCGTTCGCCGCCCTGGTAGCCGGTCACCACGCGCGCCGCCACGCCCAGCGCCCGCATCAGCACCACGTAGGCGCCGGCGTAGTGCTCGCAAAAGCCGGCGCGGCTGCCAAACAGGAAGTCGTCGACCGCGTCGCGGCCCAGCAGCGGCGGCTCCAGCGTGTAGCTGTAGTTTTGCGTGCGAAAGCGCATCAGCACCGCCTGGCTCAGCTGGCGGGCGTCGGCGCCGGGCAGGCTGGCGCGCAGCTGCTGCGCCAGCGCCAGCGTGCGCGGGTTGTAGCCGGCCGGCAGTTCCAGCCAGCGCGCCATGCGTTCGGGCTGCTCGCCGGCCTGCAGCGTGACGTCAAGATAGGCGCTGGCGCGAAAGCGCAGCCGGCGCTCGACCGGATCGGCGGTGTACAACTCCATTTCGTCGCTGTCGCGCAGGCGGTGGCCGGGCAGCTGGACCTGCGGCGCGGCCAGCTCCAGTAGCGCCAGCCAGCGGGTGTTGCTGGCTTCGAGGATGGTTTCGTAGTGCACCGGCGCGCCGCGCGCCCGGATGGCGATATCGAGCCGCTGCAGGCCGCGCTTGCGCGGCACCCGGGTCCAGGTGCGGCCGTCGTAGTCGCCCAGCACGATGCTGCGCCAGTACAGCTGCGGCTGGGCCGGCGCCGGGCCCGGATCGAGGAAGCGCACGCGGAACGCCACCTCGTCCGATTGCGCCAGCGAGGACAGGGTGCCGGGCGCCATCGTGTCGCTGAGGCCGGTCTTGCCGCCCAGCGCGTCGCCGGGCAGGCCCCACAGCGGGCCTTGCAGGCGCGGGAAGCCAACGAACAGCAGCGCCGCCAGCGGCGCGGCCAGCAGGCACAGCTGGGCGCTGGTGCGCAGGCGCTGGCGCAGCGGCGGCACCACGCCGGTGTACTGGAAGGTCAGCTGGGCGGTCAGCAGCACCACCAGGGTGAGCGCCACGTACAGCGCGGCCGGGATCGATTGCGAATACAGGAAGCTGGTCAACAGCACGAAGAAGCTGAGGAAGATCACCACGAACAGGTCGCGCCGCGCGTGCATTTCCAGCAGCTTGAAGGCCAGCAGCAACACCAGCATGGCGACGCCGGCGTCGCGGCCGAGCAGGGTGCGGAAGGTGAGGTAGACGCCCGCCATCGCCGCCAGCGCGACCGGCACCAGCAGCCACACCGGCGGCATGCGCTTGCCCAGCCAGGTGATGGCGGCGCGCCACAGCAGCGTGACGCCGGCCAGGGCGCTGATCCACAGCGGCAGGTGCGCCGCGTGCGGCGCCAGCACCATCAGCGCGGCCACCAGCAGCAACAGCGTGTCCGACTTGTCGCGCGTCAGCCGCAGCGCAAAGCGCGCGCCGAGTCCCGCCGCGCCGGCGGCAGCGCCGCGTGGCGGCATCGGCGTGGGCGGTAGCGTGTCGCTCATTGCCCCTCCTTGCCGAACAGCGCCAGCGCGCGCAGGCAGGCGGCGCGGTGGGCGTCGCCGAGCGCGGGACCGTAGTCGTGCTGCGCCAGCCGGAAGCGATAGGGCAGGGCGCGCTGCTCCGCCTGCAGCACCCAGCTGGCCATGCGCGCCAGCTTCTGTTCCAGATCGCCGTGCAGCGGCAGCGCCGCAAAATCAAGACACAGCTCGGCCACCGCGCCGCCCTCGAAATGCTTGCTCACCAGTTGCCCGCCCAGCGCCGGATCGTGGCGCGCGATCTGCCGCCACGCCAGATGCTTGAGCGGATCGCCGGGCTGGTAGCTGCGGATGCCGGCGAAATTGTCGAGCCCCACCGTGCCATGCCCATCCTCGCTGGCCGCGCCGCTGGACGGCAGCGGCGGCGCCGGCAGCTCGGGCGCCGGATACACCAGCACCTGCGCATCCGGCCGCCAATAGGCCCAGGCGCGGAACAGCCCAAGGGGAAAGCGCGTCACCAGCCGCACGCGCGGCGCCGTCAGCCAGCCGCGCTCACTGCTGCGCGCCGCCAGCAGCACCGCGCTGCTGCCGCCGGCCGCCACGTCGGTCACATGGCGCGGCTCGCCGTCGGCCTGGAAGCCGAGCCACACCGCATAGCGATCCTGCTTGCTGCGGTTCAGCAGATGCAGCTCGAACTGCGCCTCCTCGCCGGCAAACACCGGCTGCGCGCGGCCCGGCGCCAGCTGCAGCTGCGCCAGGTTTTTCGCGGTCAGCACCATATCGGCCACGGCGCAGGCGGCGGCAAAAAAGGTCAGCGCAAAGCCCAGGCCCAGGCTGTAATTGAGGGCGCCGATCAGCATCACCAGCAGCAGCACCGCAAACGCCAGTCCGGCGCGGGTCGGCACGATGAACACGCGGCGATTGGTCAGCGTCACCGTGCCCGCTTCGGCGTCGCGCAACTGGAACAGCCACTGGTCGCGGCCCTTGCGGTACAAGGCTTGCAGCGCCGCCACCATGATGGCCTACACCGGCACCGACTCTTGCAGCCGCAACACCAGGTCGCGGCTGGCCAGCGCCACGCCGTGCGCCGATTTCAAGGGCCGCAGGCGATGCGCGCACACCGGCACCAGCACCGCCTGCACATCTTCCGGCAGCACATGGTCGCGGCCTTCCAGCGCGGCCCAGGCGCGCGCCGCCTGCAACAGCGCGATCGCCGCGCGCGGGCTCAGGCCCTCGGCAAACATGCCGTTCTGGCGCGAGGCGGCCGCCAGCGCCTGCACATAATCGATCAGGGCGGCCGAGGCGTGGATCTGGCGCAGCCCTTGCTGCGCCTGCGCCAGTTCGGCCGGCGTCATGGCCGCCGGCAGCGACTTGAGCAGCAGGCGCCGGTCCTCGCCCATCAGCAGCGCGCGTTCGGCCGCCGCATCGGGATAGCCGAGCGAAAGACACATCAGGAAGCGGTCCAGCTGCGACTCCGGCAGCGGGAAGGTGCCGATTTGATGGGTCGGATTCTGGGTGGCGATCACAAAGAACGGTTCCGGCAGCGCGCGCGTGACGCCGTCGGCGCTGACCTGGCGTTCCTCCATTGCTTCCAGCAAGCCGGATTGGGTCTTGGGCGTGGCGCGGTTGATTTCATCGGCCAGCAGCACCTGGGTGAAAATCGGCCCCGGATGGAACACAAAGCCATTGCTCTCGCGCTCGAAAATCGAAATGCCGTTGACATCGGCCGGCAGCAGATCGCTGGTGAACTGGATGCGGTTGAAGCGCAGGCCGAGCGACACCGCCAGCGCATGCGCCAGCGTGGTCTTGCCCACGCCCGGCACATCCTCCACCAGCAAATGGCCGCCGGCCAGCAGGCAGGTCAGCGCCTGGCGGATCTGCAGCTCCTTGCCGACGATGATCTCGCCCACCTGCCGGGCCACGGCGTGCAATTTTGCGGTCATGATATGTATGGTAGATTAGCGCCTGAGGGGATTCTATGCGAGAAACAGCTCGCAGCAGTAAAAATAACATGACCACAGCCATCTACAGCCATCCCGATTGCCAGCGCCACGACATGGGCGACTGGCACCCTGAATCACCGGCGCGCCTGCAAGCCATCGCCGACCAGCTGATCGGTTCGCACATCAGCGACCTGCTTGAGCACCGCGAAGCGCCGCTGGTCGATATCGCCGACCTGGAGCGCAACCACTCGCGCAACGCCATCGCCATCGTGCGCGACAACGTGCCGGAAGAAGGCGAGTGCTACCCGCTGGACGCCGACACCTCGCTCAACGCCTGGAGCTGGCGCGCCGCCCAGCGCGCCGCCGGCGCCGCCGTGGCCGCGACCAACGCCGTGCTCGACGGCGAAATCAACAACGCCTTCTGCTCGGTGCGCCCGCCGGGCCACCATGCGCGTCCGATCGAGCCGATGGGCTTCTGCCTGTTCAACAACGTGGCGGTGGCGGCCAAGCATGCGCTGGAGGTGCGCGGCCTGAAGCGCGTGGCCATCGTCGACTTCGACGTCCACCACGGCAATGGTACCGAGGAAGCGTTTATCGACGAGCCGCGCGCGCTGATGGTGAGCTTCTACCAGCACCCGCTGTACCCGTACAGCGAGCCGCAGCCGATCACCGCCAATCAAGTCAACGTGCCGGTGCCGGCCCACACCAAGGGCGACGTGGTGCGCCGGATCGTGACGGAGCAATGGCTGCCGGCGCTGCACGCCTTCAAGCCGGAAATGATCTTCATCTCGGCCGGCTTCGACGCCCACCGCGAGGACGATATCGGCGGCATGGGCCTGGTGGAAGCCGACTATGCGTGGATGACCGAGCAGATGATGGAAGTGGCGCGCCAGCACGCGCAAGGGCGCATCGTCAGCTGCCTCGAAGGCGGCTACAACCTGTCGGCGCTGGGCCGCAGCGTGGTGGCCCACCTCAAGGCGCTGGCCGAGATTTAGGCGCCGGGCCGCAGGATCACCTTGCGGCAATCTTCCTCTTTTTTATCGAACAGGTGATAGCCATGCGCAGCCTGCTCGAGCGGCAGGCGGTGCGTGATGATCGCTTCCGGCTGCAGCTTGCCTTCCCCGATGCGTTCCAGCAGCAGCGGCATGTGCTGCTGCACGTGGGTCTGGCCGCCACGGATGGTGATGCCTTTTTCAAAGGCGTCGCCGAACAGGAAGCCGTGGATAAAGCCGGCATACACGCCCGGCACGCTGACGATGCCGCCGCGCCGCACCGCCGCGATGCACTGGCGCAGCGCGGCGCCGCTGCTGCCTTCCAGCTTCAGGTTGGTGAGCGCGGTTTCCAGCGTGCTGCCCTTGGCCTCGAAGCCGACCGCGTCGATCACCGCGTCGACGCCACGGTTGGCGGTATGGCTGATGATCACCTCGGCAGCGTCGGCCTGGTCGAAATCGATCGGAATCACGCCATAGGCGTCGCGCGCGAACCCCAGCCGGTAGGCATGGTGATCGACCATGAAGACGGTCTCGGCGCCCAGCATGCGCGCGCAAGCGGCCGCCATCTGGCCGACCGGGCCGGCGCCGAAAATCGCCACTGAGCTGCCGGGTTTGACGTTGGCGTTGAGCACCGCCTGATAACCGGTCGGCAGGATATCGCTGAGGAACAGCACCTGCTCGTCGGTCAGCGCATCGGGAATCTTGATCGGTCCTACATTCGCCTTCGGCACCCGCGCATACTCGGCCTGGCCGCCCGGCACGCCGCCATAGAAGTGGCTAAAGCCAAACAGCGCGGCGCCGGGACGCAGCGATTTTTTATTCATGATGGTGCCGCGATCGGGATTGGTGGTCTCGCAGGCCGAATACAGCGCCATGTCGCAGAAGTGGCAGCTGCCGCAGGCGATCACGAACGGCACCACCACGCGGTCACCCTTCTGCAGCGCGGTCACGCCGCTGCCGGTGTCGACCACCTCGCCCATGAATTCGTGGCCGAGGATGTCGCCGCTCTTCATGCCGGGCACCTTGCCGCGATACAGGTGCAGGTCGGAGCCGCAGATGGCGGTGGCGGTGATGCGGATGATGACGTCGTCGGCTTCCTGCAAGATGGGATCGGGAACCGTATCGACCTTGACCTCATGGGCCGAGTGATAGACAAGAGCGCGCATGGCAGGCCTCCGTGGAAGAGTGGAGCCCCATCATGCCGCGCATGGCCGGCGCGTGCTGTCGGTGCACCGGCCTTGCGCGGGTAGGAATAGGCCTAGTCGGCCTGCTTGAGGTTCTTGTCGAGGAAAGTCTCGACCCGCCGCCAGAAGGCGATGCGGTTGTCCTCGTGGCGCCAGCCGTGGCCCTCGTTCGGATAGGTGATGAACTCGACGTTTTTATTGTGCTGTTGGACGGCGTCATGGAAGCGGGTGGCGTGCTCCAGCGTCACGCGCTTGTCCTCGGCGCCGTGCGCCATCAGCAGCGGCTGTTTCAGCTCGGCCGCGCGCACCAGCGGCGAATACTTGCGGAACAGTTCCGCATCCTTGTCGGGATCGCCGATCAGGGTGCGCAGCGAATAGTTGAGCACTTCGCGCGAGGCGTCCGAGTGCGGCGAACTGAAACGCAGGCCGATGTCGGTCACGCCGGCCCATTCCACGCCGCAGCGGAACAGCTGCGGCTCCTTGATCAGGCCCATCAGCGTGGCATAGCCGCCGTAGCTGGCGCCCATGATGGCGATGCGCTTGGGATCGGCCCAGCCTTGCTTGACCGCCCACTGCGCGGCGTCGGCCAGGTCGTCCTGCATGGCCATGCCCCATTGCTTCAGGCCGGCGTTGAAATGGTCGGCGCCGAAGCCGGTGCCGCCACGGAACTCGGGCTGGATCACCACATAGCCGCGCGTGGCCAGGAATTGCGCTTCGGCGTCCCAGTCCCAGTACGTGCCGCGCACATTGGGGCCGCCGTGCACCAGCACCACCGCCGGGCGCGGGCCGCTGGCCGGGCCGGGCGGCAGCGTGACATAGGCCGGGATGCTGCGGCCGTCGCGCGCGCGGTAGCGGTGGAAGTCGCGCAGGCCCATTTGTGCGGCGTCGATGTCGGGATGCTCCGAGCCCATGCTCACCAGCGTGCCGCTGGCGCGCTGGTAGATCACGTAGTGCGTCGGCTGCCGGTCCGACGAGGCCGCCACCAGCAGCACCGGCGTGGCCAGGCAGTCGGCGGCGCAGCGGATGGTGTTGGTGGTGCCGGGCAGCAGGGCGTCGATCCTGGCTTGCTCGGCCTTCAGCTGCGGATGGAACCAGTGGGTGACGCCGGCGTCGGTCTGCAGGTGGATGCCCAGCAGGCGGCCGCTGGGGATGTCGATTTCCGGCGCGCCCTCGAAATCGAAGCCCGGCAGCGAGATGAAGGGCGCGTCCGCCATCTTCATCGCCTTCAGGTCGTAGCGGAACAGCGCGCCGTAGCCCTTGTGGCTGGCGCGCACGTACAGCGTGTCGTCGCCGTCGAAGAACAGCGGCGTGAAGTTGCGGCCGCCGAAGCACTCGCCGCTGTCCAGCTCCTGCCACGGCGCGCCCAGAGCGGCGCGGTAAAAGCTGGTGCAGCGGCCCTGGCGGCGCGCGGTGCCCACGCGCGGCAGGTCGCGGGCGTCGGTCAGCCAGTCCTGCACCGAGTCGGGCAGGGAGCGGTCCAGCACCTCGCTCAGCTGCCGGGTGCGGGTATTGAGGCGGAACAGGTAGGAGCGGTCGGGCGTGCTGTCGATATTGTTCCAGCTGTACTTCTCGACCAGGATATCGTCCGAGCCGTCGTGGGCGACGTCGAAGAACGCATAGTCGGCGGTCAGCACGCGCGCCTTGATCATGCTGCCGGTGCTCTCGCGGTTGTGCTCCCAGTTGCCGCTGATGAGGTGGGTCAGGTTGCTGCCATCGCGGTCGGCCGCCATCTCGTCGAGATTGCCCTCGAACTCGATGCGCAGGTTCTTGAAGGTGAAGCCGATGCGGTTTTCATTGACCCAGTGGACCGCCGAGATGACTTGCTGGTCGGAGGTCTTGACGATCACTTTGAATTTGGACAGGTCGCGGGTGTCGCGCACCAGCAGCGCCGACTCGCCCTTGGGCAGGGCGGCGACCGCCGCCACATAGCCGCCCTTGGGCGACAGGCTGACGTGATCGAGTTGCGTGGTCTGGAAAAATTGTTCGGCGGCGGGCGCGGCGGCCTGCGCGCCGGTGGCCAGCAGCGCGCAAAACAGCAGGGAAAGGGATGTTTTCATGTGGCCTCTATGATTGCGTATTTGGCAATCATAGAGGCCAGGCAACTATTTGTCTATCAACCCTGCACGGCCTGGCCGTTCTTGGCCGACCAGCGGTACAAGCCCCACACGATGGCGGTGCCGACGATCAGCGCGATGGTCATGGTCTGGCCTTCGCCCATGCCGTTGGCAATCGCCAGCGGCTCGCCCTTGCCCGACAACACGATCAGGCCGGCCAGCGCCACGTTGAACAGGCTCTCGCCGACGATGAAGCCGGACATCACCAGCACGCCGATGCGCTTGGCCGCCTCGCCGCCGGCCTTCTTCTCGACCGCGCGGTCGAACAGGTAGCCGGTGATGGCGCCGATCACCACCGGGGTGATGACCGCACTTGGCAGGTAGATCGCCAGGCCCACGCCCAGCGGCGGCAGGCTGTACTTGTTGTTGCTCGACTTCTTCAGCGCGAAGTTGATCAGCACCAGCGCCAGGCCGATCAGCACGCCGTAGCCGAGCAAGTCCCACTGCAGGTTGCCGCCGATGACGCCCTTGGCCAGCGTCGAGATCAGCAGCGCCTGCGGCGCGGCCAGCGGCTGGTCCGAGATCGAATCGAGATTCGGCGCGCCGACGAAACCGTTGGCGTGATTCAGCAGTTCCAGCACCGGCGGCACCACGCAGGAACCGGCGGCCACGCCGATCAGCAGGCCGACCTGCTGCTTCCACGGGGTGGCGTTGACCAGCTGGCCGGTCTTCAGATCCTGCAGGTTGTCGTTGCCGATCACGGCCACGGCCAGCACCACGGTGGTGACGAACAGCGCGTAGGCGATCAGCGCCTGCGCCACTTCCGGGCCCATCACGCTGCGGCCGACCATGCCCACGCTCAGCGCGGCGCCGAGGATGGTCAGGATGGCGATGCCGGACACCGGCGAGTTCGACGAACCGATCAGGCCCGCCATGTAGCCGCACACGGCGGCGGCGAAAATACCGGCGACCAGGATGTAGCCGACGCCGACCGCCACCAGCGGCGCCGACAGCGAGGCCAGCGGGCCGCCTTGCAGGAAGCTGGCCAGCAGCCAGCCGGCCGGCACCAGCGAAATCAGGGTCACCAGGCCGACGATGAAGATCGGCATGTCCATTTCCGTGCGCTCGAGCACCGCGCCTTCCAGCTTGGCTTTGCGCGCGGTGTCCATCGCCGACTTCAGGCCGCCGAGAATCGGCTTGGCCAGGCCGGCCAGCGTGATGATGGCGGCGATGCCGATCACACCGGCGCCCATCATGCGCACTTGCTTGGACCAGATGCCGAGCGCGTGGCCGGCGGCGTCCACGTCGGCGGCCGCTGGCGTCAGGGACGTCATCAACGGCACCAGGATGCCCCAGGCGATCACCAGGCCGGCCAGCATGGCGATGCCGACCGTGATGCCCATCAGATGGCCGGCGCCGATCAGGGCCAGCGAGCTGGAAGCGCCGATGCCGGTGGCGCCGACGCTGCTGGTGCGGAAATAGATCGCCACTTCGCCGGCCATCAGCTTGGCGGCGGCGCCGGCGGCGAACAGGGCCGAGGTCAGGCTGCCCCACACCACGGCGCGCAGGCCGGCCTTGCCTTCGGCCGCGCCTTCGCGCGAGGCCATGCCGACCTTCAGCACTTCAGCGGCTGCCACGCCTTCCGGGTAGGGCAGGTCGGACTGCGACACCAGCGCGCGGCGCAGCGGCACCGTGTACATCACGCCCAGCACGCCGCCGACGGCGCAGGCGCCGAAGGTCGGCCAGAACGGCACGTGGGCCCACCAGCCGATCATCAACAGGCCGGGCAGGACGAAAATCACCGAGGCCAGGGTGCCCGCTGCGGAGGCAATGGTCTGGACGATGTTATTTTCCTGGATGGTGGCATCCTTGAACGCGCTGAGCAGCGCCATCGAGATCACCGCGGCCGGGATCGAGGTGGCGAAGGTCAGGCCGACTTTCAGGCCGAGGTAGACCTGGGCGGCGGTAAATACCAGCGTAATCAGAATGCCCAGAATAATCCCGCGAAGGGTGATTTCCTTCGGGTTGGACGGTGCAGCTATGCTCATCTTCAGCACTCCGGAGTTGTAGTAAGTTGTTGTTTGTGTAATTAATGGGACGACGCGCCCCATGATAAACGAATCCCGCGCCGGTTAGCAGGTAAAATAGCGGGTTGTCAGAACGATTTTGAAGGTCAGAGCATGTCGATACAATGGTACCCAGGGCATATGAACGCCGCCAGGAAAAAGGCGGCGGAGCAGATGGAGAACACCGATCTGGTGATCGAAGTGGTGGACGCGCGCCTGCCCGAGGCCAGCACCAATCCGATGGTGGAAGAACTGCGCAAGTTCCGCCAGCGTCCGTGCCTGAAGATCCTCAACAAGATCGACCTGGCCGACCCGGCCGCCACCGCCGCCTGGACCGCGTACTACAACGCGCAGGAAGGCGTGACCGCGTATGCCATGACCACCAAGAAGCCGGCCGACGTGGCGCGCATCCCGGAGCTGGCCAAGCAGCTGGCGCCGCACCGTGGCGTGCCGACCAAGCCGCTGCGCATCATGATCATGGGGATCCCGAACGTCGGCAAGTCGACGCTGATGAACGCCCTGCTGAAAAAGCGCGTGGCCAAGGTGGGCGACGAGCCGGCCGTGACCAAGCAGCAGCAGAAGCTTTACCTCGACAAGAACACGATTCTGGTCGACACGCCGGGCATGCTGTGGCCGAAGATCGCGCTGCCAAGCGATGGCCTGATGCTGGCCGCCAGCCACGCGATTGGTTCGAATGCGCTGATCGAAGAGGAAGTGGCGGAGTTCCTGGCCGGCGAACTGCTGGTGCACTACCCGGAACTGCTGGTGGCGCGCTATGGCTTTAAAGAGATCGAGAAGTTCGATGCGATCGGCGTGGTGGAAGGCGTGGGCATGAAGCGCGGTTTCCGCCAGAAGGGCGGCGACCTCGATTACGAAAAGGCCGCGCACACCTTCTTGGGCGACTACCGCAGCGGCGTATTGGGCCGTATCTCGCTGGAGACGCCGGAGACGCGCGGCGTGCGCCTCGCGCAGCACGCCGAAGAGATGGCGGTGAAGGCCGCCGAAAAAGCCGCCATCGCCGCCGAAAAAGCCAAAGCCGCCGCCAACGGCAAGCGCGGAACTTAGGTTGTCATTCCGGCGCAGGCCGGAATCCATGCTGAGCATCCTGGCAAGCGGTCTATGGATTCCGGCCTGCGCCGGAAGTCATTTCGCCCAATGGGCGGAATGACGGGGCTAGCCGAAGCGGAAGCTGCTGACTGCGAGGCCGCCCATGAAGGCGTCTTCGTGGTAGGGCATCTGCGCGGCTTCATCTTCCGCCGCGCCCAGCACCACCATCAACGGCAGCAAGTGTTCTTCGCGCGGATGCGCCATGCGCGCTGCCGGCGCTTGTTCCCATTGCATCAGCTGCGCACTGCGCTCCTGCGGCGGCAGCGCCATCGTTTGCTGCAGCCAGCCGTCGAATGCGTGCGACGCCGACGCCCCCGCCGCATTGAACGCGCGCAGGTTGTGGAAACTCAGCCCGCTGCCGATAATCAGCACGCCCTGTTCGCGCAAAGGCGCCAGCAGACGGCCCACTTCCAGGTGGGTCTGCGGATCCAGCCCATATTTCAACGACAGCTGCACGATCGGCACATCGGCCTTCGGATACACCGGATACATGGCGCTGAACGTACCATGATCGAAACCTCGTTGCGGATCCAGCAGCGCCTTGTGGCCGCCCGCCTGCAATAGCTGCTGCACCTGCGCCGCCAGCTCCGGCGAACCGGGCGCGCTGTACTGCACCTCGTAGGTATGCGGCGGAAAGCCGCCGTAGTCGTAAATCATAGTCGGCTTGGCCGACGACGACAGCATGAATTCACGGCCTTCCCAGTGCGCGGTAACCACCAGCACCGCTTTCGGCGTCACGCCGATCTGGCGCGGAATATCGCGCAGCGAGGCGTCGAGCTTGCCGTACAAATGGCCGACCTGGTCCATCATGAACGGCCACGGGCCGCCGCCGTGGGACAAGAAGTAAGTAGGGAGTTTCATGGTGAGTTCCTTTCACTTCCCACTATAAGCATCGATACCTGCGCAATCAATGCTGTAAATATAGATGGATCATATCTAAAAACTGAATGATCTTGCCCGGAGTATAATACCGGCGTCTGGCGCCAGGGAAACACCAAACCAAGGTGTGCTGCCCCCGCAACCGTACAGCCCGGATACCGGCCAGACAAGGTGGAAGCTGCGTAGACAGCTTCCGTACGCTTCCAGCCTGCGGGGACGCAGGCGGATGGCTTCTATAGAAAACGATAACCACCATGATTTCCTCCCGTCCGCGCCTGCTGGCCGCTGCTGTCTCCCTGTGCTTCACCATTCCTGCCTTTGCCGAAGATGTCGCCACCGCCGGCCAGGCGCTGACCTCCGTGGTTGTGACCGGCGCGCGCTTTGACGCCGATCCAGCGCTGGCCCCGATCGGCGCCACCATCATCAGCGCCGACGAAATCCGCCGCGCCGGCGTCAATGACGTCAACGCGGCCATCCGCAAAGTGGGCGGCGTGTATGGCCGCCAGTCGCTGGACGGCAGCCCCGACTTCGGCCTTGACCTGCGCGGCTTCGGCACCAACGGCAGCCAGAATCTGGTGATCGTGCTGGACGGCGTGCGCCTGTCGGAAAATGAGCTGAGCAACGCCATCCTGTCGACCATCCCGATCGACACCGTGGAACGCATCGAAATCACGCGCGGCGGGGCCAGCGTGCTGTACGGCGACGGCGCCACCGGCGGCGTGATCAACATCGTCACCAAGCGCGCGGCCGCCAACACCCGCCGTGCCAGCATGTTCGTCGAAGGCGGCCAGTTCCACGCCGGCGAAGTGCGCCTGTCCGGCGCCCAGGCATGGGACAACTTCGCGGCCGACGCCACGCTCGACACCCAGCGCAGCGACAACTACCGCGACAACAATGAATTCAAGCAGACCAACTTCAGCGGCGGCGCGCAGTGGTTCGCCGGCCAGTTCGACCGCATCGGCTTCCGCTACGAAGGCGCGCGCCAGGACATGCGCTTTGCCGGCGCACTGAAGGAGGCGGAGTTCAACGCCAACCCGCGCCAGACCAAAACGCCGAACGACAACGGCTCGCTCGACAGCGACCGCCTGACCGTGTTCGGCCAGACCCGCGTGGCCGGCCACGATCTCGCCGCCGATCTGTCCTACCGCAAGAAAACCGTGGAGTCGCTGTATGTATCGCCGGAATACGGCGTGTCGACCGGCCGTTATGAGAGCAAGCAGTGGCAGTTTTCGCCGCGCGTGCGCAAGCTGGGCGCCATCAACGGCATGGTGAATGAGCTGGTGGCCGGCATGGACTTCATCAAGTGGGAGCGCAACACCGATGCCGCATCGGGCGGCTACGCGTATTCCGCAGCGGACGCCGAACAGAAATCCAAAGCGCTGTACCTGCGCGACGAACTGCGTTTCGACGCCGCGCATGAAGGCCGCATCTCGGCCGGCGTGCGCCGCGAAATCTTCGACAAGGATTTCAGCGATCCGCTCAACTACGCCACCACCGGCTACAACGTGGTGCAGGGCCTGAACGCGTGGGAGCTGCAAGCCAGCTACATGCCGGTTGCCGACCTGACCGTGTTCGGTAAGCTGGGCCAGAGCTACCGCGTGGCCAACTCGGATGAGAATGCGGTGACGCCGAAGGTCAACAAGCCGCTGGCGGCGCAGCAGTCGCATGATGCGGAGCTGGGCCTGAGCTATGCCAACGCGCTGCAAAAGATCACCGCACGCGTGTTCCGTCACAACCTGACCAATGAGATCTTCTACGATCCAACGGTGAACTTCGGCGCCAACACCAATCTGGATCCGACCCGCCGCCAGGGCTTCGAGCTCGATGCGGAGCAGAAGATCAATGCCGCATGGGCCGTCAGCGCCCACTATCAGCACGTGCAGGCCAAGTTCCGCGATGGCGCGAACGACGGCAAGGAAATGGTGCTGGTGCCGAAGAACACCCTGACCGCACGCCTGGCCTGGACCGGCCAGGGCCAGAATGCCGACGTCGGCGTGCAATGGACCGACAAGCAGCGCTACGGCGACGACCTCGCCAACCGGTGCAAGGCCGAGATACCATCCTTCGCCACGCTGGATGCACGCTATGCGCGCCAATTCGGCCAGTGGGAATGGGCCGTGTCGGGGCAGAACCTGACGGACAAGGACTTCTACTCGCAGGCCTATTCGTGCACCAGTGGTATTAACAAGGGCATCTACCCATCGAACGGCCGCCAGCTGAAAATCTCGGCGCGCTACGAGTTCTGATGGGCCGCGCGGTCTTGATCTGCGCGCTGGCGCTGGTGGGCGCCGTCGCCAGCGCGCGTGCGGCGATCACGGTGCAGGATGACGCCGGCAACGCCGTCACGCTGGCCAAGCCGGCGCAGCGCGTGATCTCGACTGCGCCGCACATCACCGAACTGCTGTTCGCAGCGGGCGGCGGCGAGCGCGTGGTCGGCACCATGAGCTACAGCGACTATCCGGAAGCGGCCAAGCGCATCCCGGTCATCGGCAGCGACGCCACCATCGACATGGAGCGCCTGCTGGCGCTGCGCCCGGATTTGCTGGTGGTCTGGCAGACCGGGAACACCGAGCGTCAGCTGGCGCAGCTGAAAAGCCTCGGCATCCCGATCTTCTACAGCGAGCCGAAAAAGCTGGACCAAGTGGCCACCAGCCTGACGCGCCTCGGCCAACTGCTGGCCACCGACGCCACCGCGCAAGCGGCGGCGCGCGACTATCGCCAGAAGATCGGCAAGCTGTCCGCCGCCTACGCCCAGCGTTCGCCGGTAAAGGTGTTCTACCAGATCTGGGAGAAGCCGCTGTTCACCCTCAACGGCGAACATATCGTCACCGACGCGCTGCGCGTGTGCGGCGGCCGCAATGTATTCGCCGGCCTGAAAGTGACCGCACCCTCGGTCAGCACCGAGGCGGTGTTGCAGGAAAATCCAGAAGCCATCCTCGGCGGCGAGCGGCATGATGCGCAGGCTGGCATCAACATCTGGAAGCCGTACAAAGGCCTGCTGGCGGTCCAGCGCGACAACCTGTTCATGCTGGACAGCGAACTGCTGGTGCGCGCCACGCCGCGCATCGCCGACGGTATTACCGTCCTGTGTGACAAACTGGAGACGGCCCGCAAGCGCCGGCCTTAAAGCCAGCTTAATAGCTAGGCCGAAGCCGGGAAAAAATGGTAATCTCCCCGCGTTTGCCACTTATCTCACTATTGAAGGATTGTTATGCGTCTCCTGAACTTGCTGCGCCCACTGCTTGCCACCGTCGCCTTCATGGCCGCCGCTGCCGGCGCCTCCGCCGCCGACTTCAAGGATGGCCTGGACTACAACACCGTCAACGGCGCCCGTCCGGACACCGGCAAGAAGGTCGAAGTGCTGGAATTCTTCATGTACCACTGCCCGCACTGCAACGCGCTGGATCCTATCCTGGCAGCCTGGGTGAAAAAGAACAGCGACAAGGTCGTCTTCAAGCGCATGCACATGGGCGACGACGCCCAGGCCAAGGCGTTCTACACGCTGGAAGCCATGAACATCACCAACCTGCATGAAAAACTGTTCTACGCCATCCACGTCGAGCGCAACCGCCTGAACACCGACGCCGCGCTGCTGGACTTCCTGGTGAAGAACGGCGTGGACAAGGCCAAGTACCTGGAAGCCTTCAATTCCTTCGGCGTACAGACCAAGCTGAAACGCGGGCAGCAGGTGGCAACTCAGTATAAACTGGATAGTGTGCCGGCCCTGGTGATCGACGGTCGCTACACCACCTCGCCGGCAGTGGCGGGCCACGGCCTGACCTCGGCCGACGCCGCGCACAAAGTCATGTTCGAAGTGGTCGACAGCCTGGTAGCGAAGTCGCTGCAGGAACGCGCCGGCAAGAAGTAATCAAGGAAGGACGGGTAGGGCGATGAAATTTCCTCGCAATGAGCGTGAAGAGGTCGAAGGCCAGGTCATGAAGATTTACAAGGAATCTTCGCCTGCGCTGGAGACCTTGTTTGAGTGGGCTTACATCAATCACGTGGCGTGGAGCCTGGCGATTGTGTTCCTCGGCCTGATCTTCTGGCTGAGCGTGGCGCTGGTCAATGCCGAGAACCAGCGCAACGCGCTGATCACCAAGCAGTGCATGGATCCGGTGTTCAAGACCGAGCTGGATAAAAAATGCCTGCGCACAGTGCAGTCTCGCGAACATTGGTGGCAGCACCTGACGTACGCGCTGACTAACCTCAGCCCGGCCAAGTAATGATGCAGCTTAAGCAGGTCTTGCTGGTCACCGGCAGCAGCCGTGGCATCGGCGCCGCGACCGCGCTGCTGGCCAGCCGGCGTGGTTACGCGGTCTGCATCAACTACCATAGCAACGCCGCTGCGGCCGAGCGCTTGCGCGCGCAGATCGTGGCCGAAGGCGGCGAGGCCATCGCCGTGCAGGCCGACGTCGGCGTCGAGGCTGATGTGCTGCGTTTGTTTTCCGCCATCGACGAACAACTGGGGCCGCTGACGGCGCTGGTCAACAACGTCGGCGTGCTGGAACAGCAGGGCAAGCTGGCCGATATGTCGGCCGAGCGCCTGCAGCGCGTCATCAACACCAATATCCTCAGCTATTTCCTGTGCAGCCGCGAGGCGGTCAAGCGCATGTCCACCGCGCGCGGCGGGCAGGGCGGCGGCATCGTCAACGTGTCGTCGGGCGCGTCGCGCCACGGCGGCGGCAATGTGTATGTCGACTATGCGGCGTCCAAGGGCGCGGTCGATGTGCTGACCTTGGGCCTGTCCAGGGAAGTCGGCCCGGAAGGCATCCGCGTAAACTGCGTGCGGCCGGGGATCATCTACACCGACATCCACGCCAGCGGCGGCGACGCGGACCGCGTCAACAAGCTGGCGTCCACCGTGCCGCTGGGACGCGGCGGCCAGCCGGAAGAAATCGCCGAAACGATTTTGTGGCTGCTGGGCGAACAATCCTCCTACGTCAGTGGCGCCATTATCGACGCTGGCGGCGCCCGCTGATCTTCCATTTTTGATTGAAGGTGCTTCAAGCGCTGGCCGTATTCTCCGATGCGCGCGCTGCGCCGACAATGGTTTCCATTCACTCAACGAAAGGAAGCCACCATGAAAGCACTACTCCTCGCCACCCTGTTCGCCGCCGGTGCCGTTCACGCCGATCCGGTAGTCGACGTCGCCCGCACCTACGCCGCCTTCTGGAATAGCGGCGATCCCGCACTGGCACAGAAAGCACTGGCTGCCGATTTCATCGACCGCACGCTGCCTGCGGGCCGCGAGCAGGGCGTCAACGGTCCGCTGCAAGCGTCGCGCGCGTTCCGTGCTGCGGTGCCCAACCTGCGCGCCGAGGCCACGCATATCGTGCCGCACGGCGACCATGTCTCGGTGCGGCTGCATTTCACCGGCCACTTCACCGGCCGCTTCGGCGACGCGCAAGGCGCGGGACAGGCGATCGACTTCCAGGCCTTCGACCTGTATCACGTGGTGGGCGGCCGCATCGCCGAGAACTGGCATCTCGAAGACAACCTCACTCTGCTGCAGCAGATGGGGCTTATGTCAGGTCCGCAAAGCGCTCCTGTAAAAAGCCAATAAGCTGGGCGATGCGCGGCGGCTGGTAGCGGTTGCGGTGGTACAGCAGGTGCAGCGGCGCGCTGTCGGTGAAGTACTCGTCCAGCACCGTCACTAGCCGCCCGCAGCGTAAGTCGTCCGAAATATCGAGGATGGATTTGTAGGCATAGCCCTGGCCTGCGATGGCCCACTTGCGAATCACTTCACCGTCATTGCTTTGCTGCGTGCGGCGTACTCGGACCGACAGGCGCTCGTCGTCGGCGTCGTTGCTGCGGTAGCGCCATTCCTGCATCGGTCCCAGCGCGGTGACCAGCACCAGCGTCGGCAGGTTGGCCAGCGCTTCCGGCGTGGCCGGGCCGCCGTCACGCGCGATCAGCGACGGCGCCGCGCACACGACGCGCCGGCTCGGCGCCAGCGCGCGCGCCACCATCTCGCTGTCGGCCAGCTGGCCGTAGCGCAGCGCGAGGTCGATATCGTCCTGCACCATGTTGGCGGTATTGTCGGTGAGCGTGAGCGCGTACTGCACCTCCGGATGGTGCGCGCGGAATTGGTCCAGCATCGGCAGCAGCACGTTGCGGCCGAGGTCAGACGGTGCGGAGATCTTCACCACGCCGCGCACGGCGCCGGTGCCGGCTTGCAGGCTGGCTTCCGCTTCCGCCATCAACGCCATCGCCTGTTCGCTGAAGTGGCGATATACGCGGCCTTCTTCGGTCAGCGCAAGCTGGCGTGTGCTGCGCTCGAACAGCTTGACCCGCAACGACGCTTCCAGCCGCTGCATGCTGGCGCTGGCGGCAGCCGGCGACAGGCCGTGCTTGCGGCCCGCCGCCGAAAAGCTGCCCAGCTGCGCGGCGTCGAGGAACAGCCGGATCAAATGGCTATCCATGAATGACCACCGTGCAGGTAGTGCCGGCCACCAGGTCGAGGTTCTTCGGCTTGTCGTCGATGTGGATGCGCACCGGCACGCGCTGGGCCAGGCGCACCCAGTTGAAGGTCGGGTTGACGTCGGCCAGCAGTTCGCGGCCCAGATTGGCGTCGCGGTCGGTGATGCCGCGCGCGATGCTCTCGATGTGGCCCTGCAGCTGCGCGTCGCCGCTCATCATGTGCACCTCCACCTTATCGTTCACCTTTAGCAGCGGCAGCTTGGTCTCTTCGAAGTAGCCCACCACGTAGAACGATTCGCTGTTGATCAGCGCCAGCTTGGCCGAACCGACGGCGGCGAAATCGCCCGCGTGCACATTCAGGTTGGTGACGTAGCCTGTGACCGGTGCGCGCACCACGGTGCGCTCCAGGTTCAGTTCCGCGAGGTTGCGCGCCGACAGTGCGGCCTGATACTGTGCCGACGCGGTGCCGACTGCCGCTTCCGCCGTCTCCTTGCTTTCGGCCGATACGATTGAGCTATCCAGCCCCGCGCGGCGTTTGGCTTCCTGCGTGCGGCGGCCTTTTTCCACCTGCTGCGAGGCCAGCATGGCTTGCGCTTGCGCCACCGCGTTCTGGTAGCGCGCCTTGTCGACCACGAACAGCACATCGCCTTTCTGCACCAGCTGGTTGTCGCGCACCAGCACTTCGGTCACGGTGCCGGCGACGTCGGCGCTGATGGTGACCACGTCGGCTTTGACGCGGCCATCGCGGGTCCAGGCTGATTCCATGTAGTGATCCCACGCGGAGCGGCCCATCCAAAGGGCCGCCGCCAGCAACAGCATGGTCAGGCAAAATCGGAAAATTTTAGAGGCGCTCATAGAACTCATAGGAGGTTAAATTATTTATACAGGGTGACCAGCAGGGCGCTGAAAATGCAGACGAACATGGACAGCCGCACCAGTGCCGGGTGCCAGCTGCGGCGATACGCACCGATGTAGCTCAGGCCTGCGTCCAGCACGAGCTGCAGCACGATGGCAGCCAGGAATACCGGCAGCACGCCGGGCAGCATCACACCAAAAAAATCAACTTCACGCGGCAGGTGTTGGAACATGCGGTTCTCCTGAAAGCTGGTCCAGCAAGGACGTGTAAATGGAATGCAGATCGGTCAGCGCGGTTTGCAGGCGCGCGCGTCGTTCTGGGTGGGCGTCGGGCAGGGCGGCGCGCACCGCCGTCCCGGCATTCAGGATGGCTTGCAGCGCGCGCTCGCCGCTGGCGCGCGACGGTGTGTGCAGGTAGTCGGCCAGCAGTTGCAGTACCGCTTGCAGGCTGTCGCGCGCGGCGCCGGCGTGCGAGGCGGCGATCAACTGGCGCAGCTCGATCACGGCGTGGCCTAGTTCCAGCAAGGTCAGGCCCTGGCGCACCACGGCACGCGTTTCGGCGTTCGGCGCCGGGCCGGCGGCGGCGTTCAGTTGGCTGAGCAGGTCGCGCACGCGGTTGTCGAAGCGGCGTTTGAGGCGGTGCAGGCGAGCGGTGCAGGCTTGCTGCGCTTCGCGCCACAGCGCCGCCGCCACGTGGCCGCGATGGCCCATCGTGTGCTCGGGCAGCACCACCTTGAACATCAGGTAGGCCACCACCACGCCCATCGTCAACGACAGTTCGCTGCTGATGAAGGATTCAACGTCGTAACGCATCAAGTTGGTCGGCACCACCAGCGTGGCCGAGAACATGCCAAGGCCGATGCCGACGCCGCCCCAGCGCGGACCGCTGCTCAAATAAGCGCCGAACGCGAACAGCGGCAGCGCGGCCAGCACCAGCGGGGTGAAGTTGTCGGCCTTGGCCACCATCAGGAATTCGGTGATGAAGGCCAGCGGCAGGGCGATCAGGAAGCCCATCAGGACCTGCGAGACCAGCACCGTCGGGCGTGGCGAGGAGGAGGCCAGCGCGCAGAAAATCGTCGCCATCAGGATGGCGTTGATGGTGGCTGGCCAAGCCAGCCAGTACCACATGGCGGCCGTGATGAGCAGCGTGGCGCCGGCGCGCACACCGCTGGCGACGATGATGGCGGGCGGGGTCTTTGGCGAGTAGGCGCCCGGATCGCTGACTTGCTGGCGCTTTTGCTGCGTCAGGCCGTGATACAGCACGGCGAAATCGGCGAGGTCGCCGGCGAAGCGTTGCAGCAGTTCCACCGCCGTGTCGAAATCGATTTGCTGCGCGCGATCGAGCGCCGGACCGTCCGCCAGCGTAGTACGTGCCGCAGCGATATCGTCGGCCAGCGCATTGCGCATCTGTGCCAGCCGCGCGGCGGTCAGCTCGTCGCGCAGCGCGGCCGCCATGTGCGCCTCCAGCGGCGCCACCAGCGCCAGCACGCGCTCCGTGCCTGCCGTGCGCAGGCGGTGGCTCAGGCGATGCAGCGTGTAGAACGTCGTCAACGCCGTCATGAAGGCCGCATTGAATGCATGCAGCTGGCGCGTGTGCGAGCGCGAATGGCCCGCTTCAAAGAAAGCAGCGGCGCGGCCCGACTCCAGTGCGGCGATATCGGCTGCAAACTTCAGGTGATTCAACTCCGCATCCGCAGGCGTGATGCGCTGCTCCAGCACCTTGCCGCAAAAATCAATAAAGCCTGCATAGCGCGCCTGCACCGTGCGCATCACCGCGCGCGAATGGCGGCGCGGGAAAATCACATCATGCACCACCGCCGAACAGATGATGCCCAGCCCCACCTCGGTCACGCGCGTGACGGCCAGCGTGAACACATGGTCCGGCGCATCGACCGCCGGCACCGCGATCATCACCGCCGTGTACCCGGCCAGCACAAAGCTGTACGACTGCTGGTTGCGGTGCATGGCAGCGCCGCCGGTGCACAATGCCACCCACAGCGCCAGGCCAAGGAACAGCACCGTCGGCATCTGCGGGACCAAGGCCACCAGCGCCAGCGCGGCCGAGCAGCCGACCAGCGTGCCGAGAAAACGGTAGAAAGCTTTTTCCAGCACCATGCCGCTGCTCGGCATGGCGAGAATGATAGTGGTGGCAAGCGCGGTGTAGGGCGCATCGAGGCCGAGGCGGAAGGCCAGCCACAAAGCGGAAAAGGAGGCCAGCATGGCCTTGGCGACGAAGATCCAGCGTTCGCCTTCGGTGCGCAGCCAATCGGCGGTTTGTGCGTGCAGCCAGTGGAAGACTCTCCGCGCCGCGCTGTGTTCCTGGGAGGGCTGGGCGGCGGGAGAGGCATTCATGTGATGAGGGCTAGCTAATAGATTCTAAATTATCGAGCTGCCGTTTCAGCAGCGATTCCAACAGTTTTACTTCTTCCGCGCTGTAGCCGTCATAGGCCCGCGTGGTCTTGCCCCAGACTTCAGGCAGTACCTTCTCGGCCAGCGCGCGGCCGGCGTCGGTCAGCGAAATCATCACGCAGCGGCGGTCGCCGGGACGGTTGCCGCGCGTGATCAGGCCCTGCGATTCCAGGTCATTGCACACGCGCGTCAGGTTGGCCGGCTTTTCCATGCAGGCCTCGCCCAGCGTGGAGGCGGTCGAGGTCTCATTGTCCGATCCGTACAGCACCGCCAGCACCATGTAGCTGGCGTCGACCAGGTCATGCTTGCGCAGGGCGGCGTTACTCAAATCCTTCATCCGTTTCTGGATGTGATAGGTCATGCGCACCAGGCGCATAGCGTCCTCTGGGAACTCCGGTATTCGGGCATGGATATTTTTAAGGCGTTTTTTAGTCGCTTCAAAACTACTCATTGCCACTCCTCTAATATTCTTGGAAAGGATTGATTGTACTATCTAAGTATCAATGTGAATCCAGTTTTATGCCCCCACCCAGCGCAGACATCAACAAGGCGAAGTTATCCAGTTGTTTGCTCGCCACTTGCGCCATCTGCTGCTGTTCGTTCAATAAGGTCAGCTGCGCGTTGATCACGTTCAGCGTGTCGGTCAGGCCGGCCTGGTAGGCGCGTTCCGCCAGTTGCTGCTGGCGCTTCGCCGACTCCAGCGCGCGCTGCGCCAATTGATCCTGCTGCCGGACCGATGCCATTTTTACCACCGCGTTGGCCACGTCCGACATGGCTTGTATCACGGTAGCGTTGTACTGTTCGACCGCACCATCGTAGATCGCGGTCTGGTTGCTCAACTGGCTGCGCAGGCGGCCGCCTTCAAACACCGGAAGGCTGATGGCCGGCGTGATGCCGCGCATTTGCGAGCCGGCTTCCAGAAAGTGGCCGAAGCCCAGCGACTGCATACCCACGAACGCCGCCAGATTGAGGTTCGGGTAAAAGTCCTTCTTCGCGCCTTCTATGCGCGCGCCGGCCGCTTCCACGCGCCAGCGTTGCGCCACGATGTCGGGGCGGCGTCCTACCAGTTCCGCCGGCAGGCTGGCCGGCACTGCATCATGCGCGCCTGCCTGTAAGGCCAGCATTGGCCGGGCGATCGTATCGCCGTCGCCCGGTCCCTTGCCGATCAGGGCCGCCAGCTGGTTGCGCAGCAGGGCTATGGTCTCGCCATATTGCTCATGCTCGCGCCGTCCGGCCGGCAGCGTTGTTTCAATGCTCGTCACCTCGATGTCGCTCGCCAGCCCGGCCGCCTTGCGGCGGCGAGTGATCTCGAGGATGCGCTGGCGCTGCGCCAGGTTGTCCGCCACGCTGTCCTGCAGCGCGTAGGCCAGCGACAGCTGGATGTAGCTGCGGACGATGGAAGTCTCCAGTGTCAGGCGCGCCATCTGCGATTCGGCGGCTGCCATGTGCACCTCATCCAGCGCGGCGGCCAGCGCATCGCGGTTGCGACCCCACAGATCCAGATCGTAGGAACCGGATAGCGTGGCCGTGTTCTTCCACGCGTAGTTCCCGGCGAGCGGTGCGGGGATCGTGCTGTGCGCCGAGTACAACTCGCGGTCGGCGCTGGCCGAGGCATCCACGCGCGGCAGCGTGGCGGCTTTCGCCACGCCGGCCAGGGCTTCGGCCTGGCGCACGCGGGCCAGCGTCGCGCGCAGCGAGGGATTGTCACTCAGCGCGGTGTTCACCAGCTGGTTCAGCTGCGCGTCGTGCAAGGCTTCCCACCAGTGCTCGTCCGGCCACGCCACGTTGGCGCTGGCGGCGCTGAGCGCCTTGCCGGGATGGAGCTCGGTGGACTTCAGCTGCACGGCTTGCGGCTGGACCTTGCCCATGTCCGCGCAAGCGGCCAGCAAGACCGTGGCGATGACGACGGTGGCGGACGCGCGCTTTTTCACGGGTGCTGCTGCTTACTTGACGATGTGCTTGCGGGTCTGGGCGACGTCGAAATCGGCTTCGGTTTCCAGCAGGGTGCCGTTCTTGCGGGCTTCGATGACTTCCGCCTGCACTTCGGCGCGGGTCTTGCCGACTGCTTGCACCTTGACCGATGCCAGCGCGCTGTTGGCCACGGTGTTCTGGGCGGCGGTGCTGGTGGCGGCTGCAGTGGCAGCGGCCGGGGTGGTGGCCGTGGTTTGCGCGAAGGCGTTGGTCACGGTGGTGGCGGTGGCGGCAATCGCGAAAGCGACGGTAGCGGCGGCGGTCAGCAGTTGTTTGGTAGTCGTGCTCATGTTGTTCTCCTTGGTTGATGGTTTAACTATATAGATGAACATTACATTTGTAAAGTAAAAAATTCCTATGAGCACGATAGCCTTTTGTGCGATAGCACACCGACGGGCGGACGATACGGTGATTGAATGGTTTTTTTGATAAGGAGGTAGTTATGGCCGACAGCACTTTGGATCCGGACAATATCCCGGCCGGCACGGACCGCAAGTTGGGCAGTGGCCACGACAAGCGCACGCTGGGGCCGAGCGACACCTCCGACAGCGGCAGCGATCTGGTGGGTGGGCCCGACAGCGAGCTCGATAGCGATACCGACGCCGAGGGCACCGGCGAAAGCGATGTGCCGTTGAAGCCGCAGCGCGAGGAGCGCCGCGACTGGGCGCGGACTTCTAACTAGCGGCGCTCATCACGTCGGCCAGCCAGTCGACAAATACGCGCACACGCGGCGACAACTGGCGCTGATGCGGGTACAGCACCGACACCGGCATCGGCTGCGGACGCCATTGCGCCAGCACTTCGATGAAGGCGCCGCTGCGCAGTTCTTGTTCGACGTGGTAGCGCGGCATCTGTACCAGCCCGAGGTCGTTGGCGCAGCAGGCCGCGTAGGCTTCAGCGCTGCCGACCGACACGCTGCCCGGCAGGTGGATGCTGCGCACGGCGCCGTCGACCAGAAAGTCGAAGGGAAACAGCTTGCCGGTGGCGGAAGAGAAGAAGTTCACCGCCTGATGGCCTTGCATGTGCAGGTCGTCCAGCGTGAGCGGGATGCCGTGCTGCCCGAAATACGCGGCGCTGGCGCAGGTTACCTGCTGAAGGCTGGCGACGCGGCGCGCCACCATGCTGGAGTCGCGCAGCTCACCGACGCGCAGCACGCAATCGACGCCGTCGCGCACCAGATCGACCAGGCGGTCGCCCATGCCGATTTCCAGTTCGATGCCGGGATAGCGCGTGAAGAATTCCTTCAGGCGTGGCAGCACGTAATGGCGCGAGAGCGTGCCTTGTAAATCCACGCGCAGCTTGCCGCGCGGGGCGGCGCCGCTGTTGCCGAAGCCGGCCTCGGTCTCCGCCACATCGGCGAGGATGCGCACGCAGCGTTCGTAGTAGGCCTGTCCATCCAGCGTGGTGCTGACGTGGCGCGTGGTCCGCTGCAGCAGGCGCACGCCGAGATGCGCTTCCAGCTGCTTGATGGTGTAGGTGGCCGTGGCGGCCGGGATCTGCATATCCTCCGCCGCCTTGCTGAAACTTCCCAACTCGACGATGCGGGTGAAAACGCGCATGGCATTGAAACGATCCATGCTTCCTAGCCGCGCCCCATTAAGGCGTGAACACGCCGGAGCGCCCGGCCCATCAGGCTGCGATGGACAAGGATGGGCGGCGGCACGTCTGGCGCTGGCGCTGCGGCTGGTCTGGTGTCGTCTGTGTGTTCAGGCGCGTCAGGCTGCCCTCCCATGCCGTGCCGGTACTGGGCGAAAAAGCCGGCGAGCTGGACTTCATCATAAGCGCAGACGATGTTGGAAAAGCGCAGGTGCAGGATATGGTGGTACATGACGGCGTAGCTCTCATCCAGCGAATGGAGGTTGAGATAGCCGTTGCCGTCCACCGCATACAGTAAAGGGAAGGTCGCGCGCAGCTGATCGAAGAACTCGGGCACCGAGGTACGCTGGAACGCGTTAAGGCACCAGTGGTTCAGCTCAAGCACCAATAGCGGCCGGAAGCGCGCCAGCGTCGCTTGGCCGCCGCGCAGCACATGGCCCTCGAAGCCTTCGACATCGATCTTGATAAAGTCCAGCGTGGTCAGGCCCAGCGCATCGACCGTGTCGTCAAGGGTGCGGATTTCGATGTGTTCGCTCAGATGATCGGCATTGGCTTTTTCGTGGTTCGACACGAACGCGCCGGAACGGTTGTTGGCGGCAAAGGTGATGGTGCTGCTGCCGGCTTCTGCGCCGATCCCGAAGTTATGCACCGTCACATTCGGCCCGGCATTGCGCGCCACGTTGGCCTGCAGATAGCGGAAGGTGGAAGGCGAGGGCTCAAACGCGTGCACTTGTTCGTACAGGCTGCTGAACAGGATCGCGGTGCAGCCGATGTTGGCGCCGATGTCCAGCACCACCCGCTTATTCCCGGCGAGACAGGTGAACAAGGCCACCATATGTGGTTCAAAATTGTTACCGATGTGGCTGAGGTAGTCGTCGTCCGAGCTCATGCTGCAAACGGTGCCGCCGATGTGTACCGCTGTTTCCCGTGTTTCCATTGCCACCCTACTCCTCATGGTTAGAAAAGCGTTGCAAATTGCATAATACACGATTTATAACGACAGGTAAGCTGGAATGAAAAAGCCCGGCCCCTGCGCGATGCAGGGGCCGGGCCTTCGGCGGTCTTGACGGTGCGTTTAAGCTGCCGGCTTCGCTCAGGCGAAGTTGGCGGCAGCGAAGTCCCAGTTGGCGAGCTTGAAGAAGGTCTCGATGAACTTAGGACGGGCGTTGCGGTAGTCGATGTAGTAAGCGTGTTCCCACAGGTCGATGGTGATCAGCGCTTTGGCATCGGTGGTCAGCGGGGTGGCGGCGTTCGAGGTGTTGACGATGTCCAGCGAACCGTCAGCCTTTTTCACCAGCCAGGTCCAGCTCGAACCGAAGTTGCCGACGGCCGACTTGGTGAACTCTTCCTTGAACTTGTCGAACGAGCCCCACTTGGCGTTGATGGCGTCGGCCAGCGCGCCGCTTGGTGCGCCTTTGCCGTTCGGGGTCAGGCTGTTCCAGAAGAAGGTGTGGTTCCAGATCTGGGCCGAGTTGTTGAAGATGCCGCCCGACGATTTCTTGATGATTTCTTCCAGCGACAGGGCTTCGAATTCGGTGCCCTTGATCAGGTTGTTCAGGTTGGTGACGTAGGTCTGGTGGTGCTTACCGTAGTGGTATTCCAGCGTTTCTTGCGAGATGTGCGGCGCCAGGGCGTCGATGGCGTATGGCAGGGCTGGCAGGGTATGTTCCATTGTTCTTCCTTTGTGTAGGTGTTAAAAATGTCGAAACGCCCACCATTGTAAAGCGGATGGGCGGCGATCGCTGAAAAGTCCGGCGTTTTGTGTGGGTTAGCCGAAGTTACCGGGCGCGGCGCGTGGTCTCGCGCACGATCAGCTCCAGCGGCGGCACCTCGCCGCGCGCTTCCTCGCCGTTGATGATGCGCAGCAGCGCCTGGGTGGCGATGCGGCCGATGTCGTACAGCGGCTGGCGGATGGTGGTCAGCGGCGGCGTGGTGTACGACGAGCCGGGCAGGTCATCGAAGCCGACCAGCGAGATATCGTCCGGCACCCGGATGCCCTTGCGGTACAAGGCCAGCCGCGCACCGTAGGCGCTCAGGTCATTGGCGGCGAACACGGCGGTGAACTGCTGGTGGGTGTCGAACAGGCGGTTCATGGCCAGCATGCCGCTGGCCTCGTGATAGTTACCCTCGACGATCAAGTTCTCGTCCACCGGCAGGCTGGCCTCCTGTAGCGCGCGCTTGTAGCCGGCCAGGCGCTCGTCGGCGTCGCTGTTGTTGGCCGGGCCGGAAATGAAGGCGATGTGGCGGTGGCCCAGCTCGATCAGGTGGTGCACGGCGAGATAGGCGCCGTATTCATTGTCCATCTTGAAGCCGAGCGCGGTGCGGGTTTGCAGTGCGCGGCCGGTGGAGACGATCGGTCGCTGGGTCGAGAAATTCAGTACCGTCTCGTCGGCCATGCGGCCCGACAGCAGGATGATGCCGTCGACCTTGCGCGCCAGCAGCAGGCGGATGCGGTCGGCTTCCTCGTCGGCGTTCCAGTGGCCGCTGACGATGACCGAGGCGAAGCCGGTGCCTTTCAGGCCGTCGTCCACGCCGCGCAGGGTTTCGTCGAAGAAGGGCGAGGAAATATCCTGCACCACGATGCCGATGGTCATCGAGCGGCCTTTTTTCAGGCCCTGCGCCATCTGGTTGGGCGCGAAGTTCATCTGCTCGATGGCTTTCAGCACGGCCTGGCGCTTGTCGTCGGAAACGCGGGCGGTGCCGTTCAGGATGCGGGAAACCGTACTGGGGGAGACTCCCGCCTGGCGTGCAACATCCATCAGGGTCGATGGGCCGGTGGAACGGGAACTGTCTGCCAAAGTATTTCCTTTATCAGTGTAGTTATGAAAACCTTTTCGTCCGAAGGTTACCATAAAACTCCAGGCGCATTGACTTTCTGGCGCTGCCGGTATTTAATAAACACGCGTTTGAAAACGTTTTCATGACATTGTATGTCATATAATACAAGCGCCAGCAAGAACGACAAGACAGATCGGAAAGAGACATGAAACGCGACGCTTTTTCGCACCTCGCGCACGGCCCGCGGATTCTGGCCGACATCGGCGGCACCAGTGCCAGCTTCGGGCTGGAGACGGCGCCCAATCAGATCGAGGCGGTGTGGGTCACCGAATGCCAGGCTTATCCGACCCTGGGGGCGGCGCTGGTGGCGTATTTGTCGCAGGCGGCGACGGTGGCGGCGGGCGGCTATCAGGCGCGCTTTGCCGGCATCGCCATCGCCAACCCAATCGACGGCGACTGGGTGACCATGACCAACCATCACTGGTCGTTCTCGATCGAGGCGGTGTGTTCGCAATTCAGTTTGAAATCGCTGGTGGTGGTGAACGACTTCACCGCGCTGGCCAGCGCCTTGCCCTACCTGGCGCCGGAGCACAAGCACCAGATCGGCGGCGGCATTGTTCGTACCGGCGCGACCATCGGGCTGGTGGGGGCGGATGCGGGGCTGGGCGTGTCGGCGCTGGTGCCGGCCGGCGACCGCTGGATCGCCATCGACAGCGAGGGCGGCCATGCTACCTTCGCGCCCATGAATGAGCGTGAGATCGATATCCTGCGCTATGCGCGGCGTTATCACGAGCACGTGTCGAGCGAGCGGCTGGTGTCGGGCATCGGCATGGCGCTGGTGTACCGCGCCCTGTGCGAGCGGGCGCGCGTTGAGCCGCAGAATTTGACGACGGCCGAGATCATGGAGCGCGGTGTGCATCGTCATGACCCGGTGTGTGAAGAGACCTTGCTGGCGTTCTGCGAAATGCTGGGCACCGTGGCCGGCAACGTCGCGCTGACGCTGGGCGCGAAAGGCGGCATCTACATCGGCGGCCGCACTGTGCTGAAGATGAGCGAGTTCTTCGAACGTTCAGGCTTCCGCGCGCGCTTCGAGCAGAAGGGGCGTTTCTCCGATTACCTGGCCCACATCCCTACCTACGTTATCACCGAGCAGAACCCGGTGCTGACCGGCATGTCCGCCATGCTCTCCGCCGCTTAATCGACGCTGTCGACGCTGTCGATGCCGATGCGGGCGCTGCCTTCGGCCAGGCGTACGGTGACGCTGCTGCGCGGCTTGAGTTGCGACGGCGCGCGCATGACCGCGCCCGCTTCATCCGTCACGATGGCATAGCCGCGCTCCAGCGTGCGCTGCGGATTCAATAACTCCAGTTGCGAGGCGAGGGCGGCCAGTGCGTCGCGGCGCTGGCTCAGTTGCGTGCTGACGCTGATCGCGGCCCGGTGCTGCAGACTCGCCAGCACCGAACGCGCGCCGCTCACTTCCGGCTTGCGCGCGCCGAGCCGACCGCTCAAGCGATCCAGCTGATGGCGCGCCTGCGTCAACGGCGCGCGGTTGGCGTGCGTCATGGCAGCCGCCATCGCGCGCAGCTTGTGACGCTGCTGATCGATCTGCGCGCTCGGGTTCAGCAAGCGGCGCGAGTAGCCGTCCAGCGCTTGTTCGCTATCGTTAAGCTTGCGACGCATGGCGCGGCGCAGGTCGACCACATCCGCCTTCAGCGAACCGATCCAGTCGGCACGCGGCGTAACGGCCAATTCCGCTGCTGCCGTCGGCGTCGCCGCGCGCAGGTCGGCGGCGAAATCGCAGATCGTGAAGTCGGTCTCGTGGCCTACGCCCGAAATTACCGGCATGCGGCAATTGGCTACGGCATACGCCACATCTTCTTCATTGAAGGACCACAAATCCTCGATGCTGCCGCCGCCCCGGCACACGATCAGCACATCGCACTCATTGCGCAGCGAGGCGGCATCGATGGCGGCGGCGATTTTCTCGCCGGCCAGCTGGCCCTGGACCGGAGTAGGGTAGAGCACCACCTGCACATGCGGCGCGCGCCGCTTGAGCGCGGTCAGCACGTCGCGCAGCGCCGCCGCCTGCGGGCTGGTGACGATGCCCACCGTGCGCGGGAACATCGGTAGCGCGCGCTTGCGCTCCGGATGGAACAGGCCGGCCGCATCGAGCTTCTCTTTCAAGCGCTGGAAGGCCTCGAACAGCGAGCCGACACCGGCGCGGCGTATCGCTTCCACATTGATCTGGTAATCCCCACGCGGCCCGTACAGCGTGACCAGCGCCCGCACTTCGACCTTGTCGCCCTCGCGCGGCACGAAGTTGGCGTATTGCGCGCGGCCCCGGAACATCACCGCCCGCACTTGCGCGCCATCGTCCTTGAGCGTGAAGTACCAATGCCCCGACGCCGCCCGCGTGAAGTTGGACACTTCACCCGAAATCCACGTCAGTGGAAAACTGCGCTCCAGCAGCCGCGAGACGGCCTGGTTCAGCGCGCTGACGGTGATGGCCGGCGCGGCGGCCGGGGCGGGGTCAATGTGTTCGTCGAAGTTCATAGGATTTCAAAAAATGAAACTATCCACACTATGTGGGTTTGGTCACACTGCGGTCACAGCGTAGTGTTTGCACTAGGTATTATAGGTAGGTCCATGATTTTAAAGGGTAAACATTTGTGCCGTATTTGCGTGCACTGAAGAAAAACCCTTACGGATCAAGTACTTTGCTCGTCCCGGCCACGGTTACGCACAAAGTTATCCACAAAAGATGTGTGAAACTTTAGTGAGCGATAGCCTTTTTCTTGTTGTTGTTTTTGTCATGCTTAAAATTTACGCACGGAAATTATATTGTGACAAATCAATGACTTAAGTGCTGCTGTGCACTGTTTCGCACACTTTTATCCACAGAATTTGTGCAAAACTCGGGACTTGCCCCCGAATGGTACTGGCTGGTGAATATCACCGGCCGCTGTTTTGGACAACGGCAAGTCCCCCTGGCTGCTCTTGAAATCGCCTGCTTTATTTTTGCGCATGGCAATAAATATATTACAAATCAATGACTTGAATAATCGAGCTGGGCCTTGCTAACAATCTTATCCACACAAAATGTGCAGAACTGCACAGTTGGAGGCGATAGTAGAAAGCGATCAGTCGCGTTCCGGCGCACGCCGGTGGATAAGCTGCTTTTCGCCCTGAAAAAGCGCCAAAACCTCTCGCTTGCCATGTTTTTACTCAAGGCAAAAAATCCCTTATAAATCAACGGTATTTCATGTTGTGGAAGTGCTTGCTAACAATCTTATCCACACGAAGTGTGCAGAAGTGCACAGCGTAGTTTGGCTACGCAAAAGCTGCCAGTTTTTTGCGCACGGAAAAAATATCCTTTTAAATCATTTGCTTAGGATGAGTTGGCCGCCTTGCGCACAATCTTGTCCACAGAAATTGGGCATAACTGAGATAAGTTCCCATTCAGCTGCGCGATTTTTGAGCGGTACAAGTATTCCCTTACAGATCAATAGTTTAGCGATGAAGGTCTGGCTTTGCTCACATTATTGTCCACAGAAAATGTTGAGAACTCCGCCAGACACTTGCCGACTGCGGCCCAACAAGATACATTGCGCCATTCGGTTGTTAATATTCAGGAGTTCGTTTTGCTCGCCATATTCCAAGCTGCTGGTTGGCCTATCTGGCTGTTGTTGATTGCGTCCATCGTCGCAACCGCCTTGATTATCGAACGCCTGATGTATCTGCGCCGCAGCAAGATCATCCCGAAAAAGCTGCTGGACGAGGTGGTGCAGGTCTACCGCAGCAACCACATCACGCCCGACATCATCGACAAGCTGGAAAAATCCTCGCCGCTGGGCATCGTGCTGTCGGCTGCGCTGCGCAACGTCGACGCGCCGCGCGAGGTGATGAAGGAGTCGATTGAAGAAGCGGGCAGCGGCGTGGCGCACACGCTGGAACGCTTCCTGACCACGCTGGGCACCATTGCCACCCTGGCTCCGCTGATGGGCCTGTTCGGCACGGTAGTCGGCATGATTGAGATTTTCGGTTCGCAGAACGCGGCCGGCTCCAATCCTGCGGCGCTGGCGCACGGTATTTCGGTGGCGCTGTACAACACCGGCTTCGGCCTGGCGATCGCGATGCCGACCCTGGTGTTCTACCGCCACTTCCGCGCGCTGGTCGATAGCTTCATCATCGACATGGAGCAGCAGGCGGTGAAGTTTGTCGATATCGTCCACAGCAAGCGCAAGTAACGCGAGAAACAAGGACGCGCCATGAATTTCCGCAAAGGCCAGCGCCGCGAGGATCCGGAGATCAACCTGATCCCGTTCATCGACGTGCTGCTGGTGATCCTGATCTTCCTGATGGTCAGCACCACCTACAGCAAGTTCACCGAGCTGCAGATCACGCTGCCGACCGCCGATGCGCAGAAGGCCACCGAGAAGCCGTTTGAGTTGAACGTGACGGTGGATGCCAAGGGCAACTACACCATCAACGGCGAACCGGTGTCGTTCCGCGACGTGGGCGGCTTTGCGCAGGCGTTGCGCGAGGCGGCGGGCAAGGGCGGCGAGGCCGGCAAGTCGCCGGTGGTGATCGTCAATGCCGACCAGTTCGCCATGCACCAGATGGTGATCAATGTGATGGAAGCCGCGCGTCTTGCCGGCTACGAGAAACTTACCTTTGCGGCGCAAACCGGTGGCGGCAAATAATTCGTCGGCGCTGGAATCCACACTGACGCGTAACTGGCTGCGGCGCGGACCGCTGGCTTGTGCGTTGTGGCCGCTTTCCCTGGTGTTCCGCGTGCTGAGCGGCGTGCGCCTGGCCTTGTTCCGCGCGGGCGTGCTGAAATCGTCGCGGTTGCCGGTGCCGGTGGTGGTGGTGGGGAATATCTACATCGGCGGCACGGGCAAGACGCCGTTGACGATCTGGCTGGTGCAGGCTTTGCAAGAGGCGGGCATGCGGCCGGGGGTGATTTCGCGTGGGTTTGGCAGCGCGGAAGAGGGCGCGCGCGAAGTGACCGCCGCCTCGACGCCGGCGCAGGTCGGCGACGAGCCGCTGCTCATCAAGCAGCGCACTGGGGCGCCGGTGATGGTGGGGCGGGATCGCGCCGCGACCGGCCGCGCCTTGCTGGTCGCGCATCCGGATGTGGATATCCTGTTGACCGACGACGGCCTGCAGCACTACAAGCTGCAACGCGATGTGGAAATCATCCTGTTCGATGGGCGCGGGGCGGGCAACGGCTGGCTGCTGCCGGCCGGGCCGCTGCGCGAGCCGGTGTCGCGCCGGCGTGATTTCACCGTGATCAACGCGCCTCAGCTGAGCGCCGGACTGGCGGCGGCGGTGGGCGCGGCGTCGCCGCTGCAGATGACGCTGGCCGGCGACGTCGCCGAACAACTGCGCGACCGCAGCCAGCGCCGCAGCCTCGCCGAGCTGGTGCAGCAGCAGGCTGCCGGTGCCGGCCCGCTGCGCATCGCCGCCGCCGCCGGTATCGGCAATCCTGCGCGCTTCTTCGGCATGCTGAAAGCGGCCGGACTGCGCATCACCGAACTGCCTCTACCCGATCATCACGACTTCCAGGACCGCCCATTTGCCGCCCTCGACGCCGACCTTATCTTGATGACCGAGAAGGATGCAGTAAAATGTGCGCAAATTGAAGAACTCAGCGACGATCCACGCCTGTGGGTCGTCCCGGTAACAGCGCGCATCGACCGCGCGCTGGCCGACCAAATTGTGGAGAAATGTCGTGGACGCTCGATTGCTTGATATCCTGGTATGCCCGGTCTGCAAAGGCCCGCTGGAGTACGATAAAAAGGCGCAGGAGATGATTTGCAAAGGCGATCGCCTGGCCTATCCTATCCGCGATGGCATCCCCATCATGTGGGCCGATGAAGCGCGCACCCTGCAGGACAAGGCGGACTGAATAGTGAGTTTCATCGTCATCATCCCGGCCCGCCTGGCCTCGACCCGGCTGCCGAACAAACCGCTGGCCGACCTCGGCGGCAAGCCGATGGTGGTGCGCGTCGCCGAACGCGCCCAGCTGTCGGGCGCCGCGCGCATCATCGTCGCCACCGATCACGAAGACATCCGCGCCGCCTGCGAACAGCACGGCGTGGAAGTGTGCATGACCCGCGCCGATCACCCGTCCGGCACCGACCGCATCGCCGAAGTGGCGCACACGCTGAACCTGCCGCTGGACGCCGTCATCGTCAACCTGCAGGGCGACGAACCGCTGATCGACCCGGCGCTGCTGCAAGCGGCTGCGTCCCGCATCGGCGCCGACGTGCCGATGTCGACCTGCGCCCACCCGCTGCACGACGCCGCCGACGCCTTCAACCCGAACGTGGTGAAAGTGGTGTTGGACAAGGCCGGCCGTGCCCTGTATTTCTCGCGCGCGACCATACCGTGGAACCGCGACGCCTTTGCGCAGTCCAAAGACAGCCTGCCTGCCGGCTATGTACCGCTCCGTCACATCGGGCTGTACGCCTATCGCAACGACTTCCTGCAGGCCTACCCGGCGCTCGCAGTGTCGCCGCTGGAATCGATCGAAGCGCTGGAGCAGTTGCGGGTACTGTGGCACGGCTATCCGATCGCCGTGCATGTGACTGACTCGGCCCCGGCCGCCGGCGTCGACACGCCGGAAGACCTGGAACGCGTGCGCAAACACTATTAACGGTATTAATCCAGTTTAAAAAGCGTCAGCCACAAGTCAGCAACTGCTGTTATAACGTCTGTAACTGTGCGATATTCATACGGAATATCAAGCAGAAATTGGCGTAAAGACTAAGTTTTGTGGTAAGTTTCGTACGATCTGACACTAACTAACCATATCCCAAATCTGTTTTAGGAAACTTCATGCGTCTCATTCTGTTAGGAGCACCAGGTGCCGGCAAGGGCACTCAGGCTAATTTCATCAAAGAAAAATACAACATCCCGCAAATTTCCACTGGTGATATGCTGCGCGCCGCCATCAAGGCCGGCACGGAACTGGGTATGGCCGCGAAAAAGGTCATGGATGCGGGTGGTTTGGTTTCGGATGACATCATCATCGGTCTGGTCAAGGACCGTCTGGCCCAGCCGGACTGCGCCAACGGCTACCTGTTCGACGGCTTCCCACGCACCATCGCCCAGGCGGACGCCATGAAGGACAGCGGCGTGGCCGTGGACTACGTGCTGGAAATCGCCGTACCGGACGAATCGATCATCGAGCGCATGGACGGCCGCCGCTGCCACCCGGCCTCGGGCCGCGTCTACCACGTCAAGTTCAACCCGCCGAAGGAAGAAGGCAAGGACGACGTCACCGGCGAACCGCTGGTGCAGCGCGACGACGACAAAGCTGAAGTCGTGAAGAAGCGTCTGGACGTCTACCATAACCAAACCGAAGTGCTGCTGGGCTACTACAATACCTGGGCACAGACCGGTGAGCCGGGCGCGCCCAAGTACCGCCGCATCGAGGGCGTCGGCCCGGTCGAGCAAATTCGCGACAGCGCGTTTGCCGCGCTATCGAAATAAGGGTTAAAGTAGAGCGGACCGATGGTCCGCTTTTTTTTCGCCAGCGCCATCCCAATTTTTTGAAGTTTTGAAGTTTTGCAGTTCGCACTTGCAGTGTGGTTGTACAAGCTTGATCAACAAAAATAAGGGGACACTATGGCAGGCAGCTTATGGTTGGCAGTTGCGTGCGGCATCATTGCCGTGGTTTATGGACTTTGGTCGCGGAGCTGGATTCTGCGACAAGACGCGGGCAATCCGCGCATGCAGGAAATCGCGCTAGCGATTCAACAAGGCGCCGCCGCCTACCTGGCGCGCCAATATCGCACCATCGGCATTGTCGGGGTGGTGCTGCTCATCCTCATTGCCGCTTTCCTTGATGTCAGCACCGGCATCGGCTTCCTGATCGGCGCGGTGCTGTCGGGGGCATGCGGCTTCATCGGCATGAACGTTTCGGTGCGCGCCAATGTGCGCACGGCGCAGGCCGCATCCAAGGGGATGAACGAAGCGCTGGATGTCGCGTTCAAGGGCGGCGCCATCACCGGCATGCTGGTGGTCGGGCTGGGCCTGCTGGGCGTGGTGCTGTTCTATATGTACCTGGTGGCTGGCGTGGCGCCGGGCACCAATCTGCACAAGACGATTGAACCGCTGATCGGGCTGGCGTTTGGCGCCTCGCTGATTTCGATTTTTGCGCGGCTGGGCGGCGGCATCTTCACCAAGGGCGCGGACGTCGGCGCGGACCTGGTCGGCAAGGTGGAGGCCGGCATTCCGGAAGACGACCCGCGCAATCCGGCGGTGATCGCCGATAACGTCGGCGACAACGTCGGCGACTGCGCCGGCATGGCGGCCGATCTGTTTGAGACTTATGTGGTGACGCTGATCGCCACCATGCTGCTGGGGGCGCTGCTGCTCAGTGCTTCCGGTAGCGCGGCGGTGGTGTATCCGCTGTTGCTCGGTGCGGTGTCGATCATCGCGTCGATTATCGGCTGCTCGATGGTCAAGGCCAAGCCGGGCAAGAAGATCATGTCGGCGCTGTACACCGGCCTGTGGTGGGCGGCAGGCCTGTCGCTGATCGGTTTTGTGGCGGTGACCTGGCAGCTGTGGCCGGACGACGCCATGCGCTACAAGATGATCGGCTGCACCGTGGTCGGCATCGTGTTGACCGGGCTGATGGTCTATATCACCGAGTACTACACCGGCACGGATTTCCATCCGGTCAGGCACATCGCCGAAGCCTCGACCACCGGCCACGGCACCAACATCATCGCCGGCCTCGGCGTGTCGATGAAATCCACCGCCTGGCCGGTACTGGCCGTGTGCGCGGCGATCCTGGTGTCCTACCAGCTGGGCCAGCTGTACGGCGTGGCGATTGCGGCCACCTCGATGCTGTCGATGGCCGGCATCGTGGTGGCGCTGGACGCCTACGGCCCGATCACCGACAACGCCGGCGGCATCGCTGAAATGTCGGGCATGCCGGACTCGGTGCGCGCGATTACCGATCCGCTGGACGCGGTGGGCAACACCACCAAGGCGGTCACCAAGGGCTATGCGATCGGCTCGGCCGGGCTGGCCGCGCTGGTGCTGTTTGCCGATTACACCCACGCGCTGGAGTCGGCCGGGCGCAGCGTGTCGTTCGACCTGTCCAATCCGATGGTGATCGTCGGCCTGATTATCGGCGGCCTGATCCCTTATCTGTTCGGCGCGATGGCGATGGAGGCGGTGGGCCGCGCGGCCGGCGCGGTGGTGGTGGAAGTGCGCCGCCAGTTCCGCGATATCAAGGGCATCATGGACGGCACCGGCAAGCCGGAGTACGACAAGGCGGTCGACATGCTGACCGCCTCGGCGATCAAGGAAATGATTATCCCGTCGCTGCTGCCGGTGGTGGTGCCGATCCTGGTCGGTATGCTGCTGGGTTCGGCCGCGCTGGGCGGCATGCTGATGGGCACCATCGTCACCGGCCTGTTCGTGGCGATTTCCATGACCACCGGTGGTGGCGCGTGGGATAACGCCAAGAAGTACATCGAGGACGGCCACTTCGGCGGGAAGGGTTCGGATGCCCACAAGGCGGCCGTAACGGGCGACACCGTGGGCGACCCGTACAAGGATACGGCCGGCCCGGCGGTGAACCCGCTGATCAAGATCATCAACATCGTGGCGCTGCTGCTGGTGCCGCTGCTGCCGGCGGCGGGATGGCTGGCGGTGTCCGCAGAAGCGCCGCCGCAGGCCAAGGTGGCGCCGGCGGAAGTGCCGCCACCGCCGCCGATGACGGTGCAGTAATAAAATCAGGGCTTCCCTCCCACGCGTACCGGGCTAATATGTAAGCAGGGAGGGAACGCCATGAATATCGCCAAATCCGCCGCCTTCACGGCCGTGTTCCTGTTCGGCATGCTGGTGTGTGAATACGCCTGGGCTGATCAGGCTGCGGTCGACGCGGACGAGTACGCCAAAATGCCGGTTTGTACGCTCAGTGCCGATGGCAAGTCGCTGGCGGTGGAGCCGTGCCGCACCGCGCCGGCCAAGTCGCCGATGCCGCGTCGCCCGGTGCCGCAAATCATACAGCGCATGCCGCAAACCAAGCCGCCGCCCAAGCTGGCCATGCCGACCGCGCCGCCGTTGCCGGTGATGGATCCCCTCGTCAAGCCGCCGGTGCCCACCACCAGTTGCGACGCCGCCGGCTGCTACGGCGCCAACGGCGTGCGCTACAACAACTTCGGCGCCGGCTCGGTGGTGGCGCCATCCGGCAAGGTGTGCAGCCGTTCAGGCAGTGTTATTCAATGCTAGGCTCGCAGTCGACCGGGAAGTTGAGCGAGTTGGCGATGTAGCATTCCTGGTGGGCTTTGTGATGCAGGCTGAGCGCCAGTTCGCGGTCGCCGGCCGTGACGCTCACGCGCGGGCGCAGCACGATGCGTTCGAAGCGGTCGCCGTTCATCGTGCCTTCTGCCTCATCCACATACGCGGTAACGACGATGCCGGCATCGGCGCACAAATGCAGATACCACAGCTTGTGGCAGGCCGAGGCCGACGCCACCAGCAGTTCCTCCGGATTCCAGCGCGCGGCCCGAGGTGCCGCTGCCCTTGTTGCCAGTCCATTCCACCGTGAGTTTGTAATGATGCGCCGTCATAAAATCTCCTTGTGAGGCATGCAGTATACTGTCGAGCTATGAAACATAGCCTCTTTCTTTTTGACCTCGACGACACGCTGCTGGACTTCAAGGCTTCCGAACAGCTGTCCTTTGTCCGCACCCTCAACCAGCTGGGCCATCACGACGTGACGGACGCGTTGTTCACCCAGTACCAGGCCATCAACACCGGGCTGTGGCGCGCGTTTGAGCAGGGCGACGTGACCAAGGACTTCCTCAAGGTGGAGCGTTTCCGCAAGACCTTCGTGGCGCACGGGCTGGCGCTGGATGCCAATGCGGCCAGTCTGCTGTATCTTGAATCGCTGTCGGAAACCGTGGTGCTGATTGACGGCGCGCTGCGCCTGTGTGAGCAGCTGGCGGCAGTAGGGGAGGTGGCCATCATCACCAACGGCGTGGATGCGATCCAGCATCGCCGGGTGGCGGCCTCCGGCCTGGGCCATTACATCTCCTTCATCGCCACTTCGGAAGCCTGCGGCTATGCCAAGCCGGACAGCCGCTTCTTCGACTACACCGCACGCATGGCGCGCGCATTTGCCAAGCCTGAAACCATCATTGTTGGCGATAGGCTGGATGCGGACATCCTCGGCGCCAACCAGTTCGGGATTGAAAGCTGCTGGTTCAATCCTGGCCGGCAGGCCAACCAATCGGAAGCCTTGCCGACCTGCGAGATCGCCCATCTGGACGACCTCATTCCTGCTTTGAAAGCGCTGGCTTAAACAGCCGCTTTCTGACGACGGCGCACGGCAGCGCCAACCAGCAGCAGGCCGACGGCCAGCATGGCATAGGTCTCTGGCTCCGGCACCGGGGTCAGGATGTAGCCGGCGTAGTGCACCATCCACGGCATCTCAGGGTCGGTATTGAACAGCGCGGTCTGGCCGACAATCACGCCGCTGTCGTTGATGGCGTTGCCGGTCGACAGGTGAACGTTGTAGCGGTCGGCGGTGCTCAGCAGCGAATTGATGTTGACCAGCGCGCTGCCATTCCACAGCGTTGCTTCGTTGAACGGAATCGGCGCGTCATAAACGGAGTAGCCCACCGCCTGCCCGCCGTTGTTGATGTCGTTGAACTGGTGGTACGGCAGGTCGTAGGACAGTCTGGCGCTGACGATGCCATTTTGTCCCCAGATGACGGCAACCGACGAGAAACCGTTATGGTCGGCCACCACGGTGCCCGCTGCGGCGCCTTGGTCATTGATGGCGTAAACCGTCGTTGGGTAAGGCCAGTTCGCGCCGTTGTGGGTATCCCAGTAGGTGTATTGCGCCGCCAGGTCGGTTTGCGTCGCGCCCTTGATCAGCAGGTTGTCCGATACCACGGCGCCGCTGTTGTTGATGTCGTTCGCGGAGCGGCCTGCCAGCGTGGTTGCCGTGCCGCCTGACCATTGCTGGGCGTACGAGCTGCCGTTGATAGTGGCCGAACCAACCACCACGCCCGAGTCGTTGATGGCGTTGGCCACGCTGGCGTTGGTGCCATTTAGCACGGTCGCTACGCCGCCGTTCCAGGTCACCGCATGATATTTGCCGTCTGCGCCCAACGCGGCGCCCGACACCACGCCGAGGTTATTGATGTCGGTTGCATACGACGCGCCGCCGCCGATCGACGGCAGGTAGCTGGCCACCCCATTGGTCCAGACCGTGGCGACATTCTGGCCGTTGACCAGCGAGGTGCCGACCGCCTGGCCCAGGTTATTGACGCCGGTGACATTACTGTCCAGGCCCAGAATAGTGAGGCGGTATTCCTGCGGTGCAGCTGCGGCTGCGCCGGCCGCCAATGCCGTACCGGCGATGAGAATACTGAGTAAAACACGTTTCATTGATCCTCCGTGGGAAGTGTTGATAGTACATTGGTAATATAAATTATGAATGCAAAATAAACAGTATAAAAATAAAACTATTTATTTATTGCAAATAGCAAGCTGCCCGCCGCCCACTGAAAACAGGGTAAAATTCGTATGTGACGTTTACGTAAACGTTAAATAAATCTGGAGACAAGAATGCAAATCAAAGACAGCGTATTCATCATCACCGGCGGTGCGTCGGGCCTGGGCGCGGGCACGGCGCGCATGATCGTGGCGCAGGGCGGCAAAGTGGTGCTGGCAGACGTGCAGGCCGAAGCCGGCCAGGCGCTGGCGGCCGAACTGGGCGCGGTATTCGTCAAGTGCGACGTCACCTCGGAAACCGACGGCCAGGCCGTGGTGGCTGCAGCGCTGGCGCAAGGCACGCTGCGCGGCGTGATTAACTGCGCCGGCGTGGCGCCGGCCGCCAAGACGGTTGGCAAGGACGGCCCGCATCCGCTGGACCTGTTCCAGCGTGTGGTCAGCATCAACCTGATCGGCACCTTCAATATGTCGCGCCTGGCGGCCGATGCGATGAGCAAGAACGCGCCGCTGGAAACCGGCGAGCGCGGCGTCATCATCAACACCGCCTCGGTGGCCGCCTTCGATGGCCAGATCGGCCAGGCCGCCTACGCCGCCTCCAAGGCCGCCGTGGCCGGCCTGACCTTGCCGATGGCGCGCGACCTGTCGCGCAACGGCATCCGCGTGATGACCATCGCGCCGGGCATTTTCGAAACGCCGATGTTGTCGGCCATGCCGCAGGAAGTGCAGGACGCGCTGGGTGCGATGGTGCCGTTCCCGCCGCGCCTGGGCAAGCCGGCCGAATACGCGCAGCTGGCCAAGGCCATCATCGAAAACGCCATGCTGAATGGTGAAACCATCCGCCTCGACGGCGCGATCCGCATGCAGCCCAAGTAAATACAACGAACGGTATAATCTGCGAATGAACCCAACAATCGCAGGTTATCTCTGGCTGGTGCTGGCGTCGGTCGCCAGCGCCGCCGCCACCTTCCTGATCAAGATGTCCAGCCAGGCCGGCGCCGGCATCAGCCTCGCGCGCCTCGCCTGGCTGGGCGGCGCAGGCGGCACCTACGTGCTGGGTTTTGTGTGCTATTCCTTTGCGCTGGCCAGGCTGGAAATCAGCATCGCCTATCCCTTCATGACCGCCGTCACCATTGCGATGGTGACGCTGCTCGGCGCACAGCTGCTGCACGAAGCGCTGACGCCGATGAAAATCCTCGGACTGCTGCTGATCGCTGCCGGCGCGTTCGTGGTGTCCCGTTAAATTCCTGGAGTATCCATGCATCGTTTGAAGATTATCGCGCTGGGCATCGCTTTGCTGGGCGCGCTACCCGCCCATGCGCAACGCGCCACGCCGGACCACGCGCCGGAAATCGCCACCGGCTACGCCGAGAAGGCCGGCAAGTCCGCGCAAAAATTCATGGTGGCCGCCGCCAATCCACTGGCCACGCAGGCCGGCTACCAGATGCTGAAGCAGGGAGGCAGCGCGGTCGATGCGGCCATCGCGGTGCAGATGGTGCTGACGCTGGTGGAGCCGCAATCGTCCGGCATCGGCGGCGGCTCCTTCCTGCTGTACAGCGATGGCAAGCGGGTGCAATCCTATGACGGCCGCGAAACCGCGCCCGCCGCTGCCGACGAACACCTGTTCCAGGACAAGGACGGCAAGCCGGTGTCGCGCGAAACGGGCGTGGTCGGCGGCCGCTCGACCGGCGCGCCCGGCGTGCTGCGCATGCTGGAACTGGCGCACAAGCAGCACGGCAAGCTGCCGTGGAAAACCCTGTTCCAGCCCGCCATCCAGCTGGCGGAAAACGGCTTTGCCGTCAGCCCGCGTTTGAATGCGCTGCTGTCGTGGGATAAGTATCTGTCGCGCGATCCGGTGGCGCGCGCTTACTTCCTCGATGCCGAAGGCAAACCGCGCCCGGTCGGCTATGTGCTGAAGAATCCAGAGCTGGCGCGTACGCTGCGCGAAATCGCCGACGGCGGCGCCGATGCGTTCTACAAGGGCCGCATCGCGCAGGACATCGCCGCCAAGGTGGCCTCGCATCCGACCAATCCCGGCAAGCTGACCGCCGCCGATATCGCCGGCTATCAGGCCAAGGAGCGCGATCCTGTCTGCAGCGATTACAAGAAGTGGACCGTGTGCGGCGCGCCGCCGCCATCGTCGGGCGGCATCGCCATCGCGCAGATGCTGGGCATTTTGGAGAACAAGGACATCAGCCCGTACAAGCCGGTGAACGGCCAGCTGACGGCGCAAGGCATCCACCTGTTCAGCGAAGCGGGCCGGCTGGCCTACGCGGACCGCAACCGCTACGTGGCCGACACCGACTTCGTGCCGCTGCCCGGCAAGGGCGTGAGCGCCATGCTGGACAAGGGCTACCTGAAACAGCGCGCGGCGCTGATCGGCGAGCAGTCGATGGGCACCGCGAAGTACGGCACGCCGGACAGCATGCAGGTGGCCTGGGGCGCCGACACCGCGATCGACAAGCCGTCCACTTCGCACCTGGTGGCGGTGGACGCCTACGGCGGCGGCCTGTCGATGACCACTTCGGTGGAAGACGCCTTCGGCGCGCGCCAGATGGTGGACGGCTTCATGCTGAACAACCAGCTGACCGATTTCTCCTTCGATTCGCAGGACGCCAACGGCCCGATCGCCAACCGCGTCCAGCCGGGCAAGCGTCCGCGCAGCGCCATGTCGCCGACGCTGGTGTTCGACAAGGGCACGCGCAAGCTGGTGCTGGCCACCGGTTCGCCGGGCGGCTCGACCATCATCAACTACGTGGCCAAGGTGCTGGTCGGGACGCTGGACTGGGGTCTTGACGTGCAGCAGGCCATCAGCCTGCCCAACATCGGCAGCCGCAACGGCCCGACCGAGCTCGAAGCAGGGCGCGTCAGCCGCAGCGTGGTGGAACAGTTGAAGGCGCGCGGCCACGATATCCGCGAATACGACCAGAATTCCGGCCTGCAGGGCATCCAGCGCCGCACCATCAACGGCAAGGAAGAATGGTTCGGCGGCGCCGATCCGCGCCGCGAAGGTGTCGTTCTGGGAGACTGAGTTGACGAATAATACATTGGTGTTGTAATATTTTTATTTTTGCAGTAATGTGTTGTGCTGGAAAAATGCAGTGAGGGTGGTATGCGCGAAGGACTATGGGACAGGGCTCGGGGGATCGGCATCATTCTGGTGGTGTACGGCCACGTGCTCAGAGGCTTGATGGTCGCTGGGCTGGTGCCGGAATCTCATCCCATTATCTTCAGTGATTTTGCCATCTACACCTTCCATATGCCGCTGTTTTTTCTGCTGGCAGGAATGAATGTGCAGTATAGCCTGACCAAGGGCCGCTTTTTGCAAAGCAAGCTGAGCACCATCGTCTATCCTTATTTCCTCTGGTCCCTGCTGCAAGGCGGCATCCAGGTGATGTTGAGTGGGACCACTAACCACGGCGTTTCTGTCGACGATTTGGTGTCTATCATCTGGAGGCCGATGTCACAGTTCTGGTTCCTCTATGCCATGTTCCTGTGTCATGTGTTTGCCTGGATGACACGAGGGGATATGGTCAGAATCGGCATTTTTGCGCTGGTAGCTTATCCTGTGGGCCTATACACCGCCGGTTCGCTGGGGGTGCTGTCTAACTTCCTGATCTTCTTCCCGTTTTACGCGCTTGGTGGCTTCCTTCAGCCCTATCTGAAAAATATAGTCGTCCAATTGTCCAGCCTTGAAGGCGTGGCGGCATGTGGCATCGGACTGGCTGTGACGATTGTCGTGGCGTCCAGGTTGGGCGGCTATAACGCGCCGACGGCGCTATGTTCAGCTTTCTTGGGCATCCTGCTGCTGCTGCTGCTGTCCTATCTGCTGCCGGAGAATGCGTTTGGTCGTAGCATTGAACTTCTGGGGCTGGCGTCGATGCCGATTTATCTGGCCCATGTGCTAGCGACAGCCGGAATGCGCATTTTCTTGATCAAGTTGGAAGTCACAAGCCTGACCATCCATGTGCTCCTGGGAGTGTCGGCCGGGCTGGCGCTTCCATTGCTCGCTTACTACGCCATTTACCGGCTGCGCGCAGAGCGTTGGTTTGGTATGGGGGGGGGCGCTGCTGTATTTGGACAAAATGCCCGCAAAGCGGCTGTCTTGCGCGAACATATTTCCTGATATAGCGCGAGATGCGGCGGTAGGCCCTCCTCAAATAGCAGATACCCTGCTAATCTTGCAAGATGGGAATTCAAAAGAAAACAGGCCTGATCCTGACCGGGGGCGGCGCCCGCGCCGCTTATCAGGTCGGCGTGTTACAGGCGATATCGGAGATTCTGTGGGAAGAGGGCTGGCCGCCGGCCCGCAATCCCTTTGAAATCATCTGCGGCACTTCGGCCGGCGCGATCAACGCCACGGCGCTGGCCTGCCGTGCCGACAACTTCGGCGAGGGTGTGCAAAAGCTGCTCGACGTCTGGCAGAACATCCGTGTGGAAGAAGTCTATCGCGCCGATTCGCTGGGCGTGATCCGCTCCGGCGCGCGCTGGCTGTCGCTGTTGTCGTTCGGCTGGCTGCTGCGCAAATGGCGCGCCGCGCCGCCGGCCTCCCTGCTCGACAACACGCCGCTGGTCGGCCTGCTGCACCGCATGCTCGATTTGCCGCGCCTCGACGCCGTGCTGTCCGAAGGCCTGCTGCATGCGCTGGCCGTGACTGCGTCCTCCTACACCGCCGGCAATCACCTGACCTTTTACCAGACCGCCGCCGATATCGCGCCGTGGATCCGCATGCAGCGCGTGGCGCTGCAGGACCAGATCGGCGTCGAGCACTTGCTGGCGTCGTCGGCGATTCCGTTCATCTTCCCGGCCACGCCGCTGTACATGGGCGGCCACCGCGAATACTGCGGCGACGGCTCGATGCGCCAGCTGGCGCCGATCTCGCCGGCGATCCACCTCGGCGCCGACAAGGTGCTGGTGGTGGGTGCGGGACGCCTGACCGAGCCGCCGCGCAGCGCCGCCGAGAAAAACTCGGCGCGCTATCCGAGCCTGGCGCAGATCGCCGGCCATGCCATGTCGTCGATCTTCCTCGATTCGCTGGCGGTTGATATCGAACGGCTGGAGCGCGTCAACAAGACGCTGTCCATGCTGCCGCCGGAGTATCTGGAAAAGACGCCGCTCAAGCCGATCCAGCTGCTGGTGATCGCGCCGTCCGAACGGCTGGACGACATCGCCACCCGCCACATCTCCAGCCTGCCGGCGCCGATCCGCACCATGTTGTCCGGCATCGGCGCGACGGAAGCGCGCGGTGCGGCGCTGGCCTCCTACCTGCTGTTTGAATCCTCCTACACCTGCGAGTTAATTCGCCTCGGCCAGCGCGACACCCATGCGCGCAAGAGCGATGTACTGGCCTTCTTCGAATCCTGATGCATGCGCGGTTTTAGCTATCTCCTGTCCCTGCTGTTGCTGTGGCACGCCGCCGCAGTGGCCGGCGCGCCGCCGCGCACCCTGCGCTTCGAACAGCTCAGCGTCGAGCACGGGCTGGCGCAGGAAACCGTGCTGGCCATTGCGCAGGACAAGCAGGGCTTCATCTGGCTCGGCACCCAGGCCGGCCTGACGCGCTACGACGGCTACCGCACCATCACTTATAAAAGCGCGGTTTCCGATCCGCGCAGCCTGGCCGACAACTGGGTGCGCGTGCTGCACCTCGACCGCTCCGGCCAGTTGTGGGTCGGCACCGACGGCGGGCTGGATCGCTACGATTCGGCCAGCAAGACCTTCACCCATTTCCTGCCGCGCGAATCGGCGCAGCGCGGCAACGGCAACCGCCACGTGCGGGCGATTGCCGACGATGGCCTGGGCGGCCTGTGGGTCGCCACCGCCGACGGCCTGCATCACCTCGACCCGGTCAGCAAGCGCTTCACCAGCTGGCACCATGACCCGGCCGATGCCGGCAGCCTGGCCAACGACCACGTGAACGCGCTGGCGCGCGACGCGGCCGGTCGCCTGTGGGTCGGCACCGCATCGGGTCTCGATATGCTGCCGCCGGGCGGCACCCGCTTCCAGCATTACACCATCGACGCCAGCGGCGACAGCAAGTTCAACTCCGTGATCGCGCTGCAGACCGACAGCGCGCAGACGCTGTGGGTGGGCACGCAGGCCGGCCTGGAACAATGGCGCCTGCTGGGCAGCGAACCGCAGCGCCGCCGCCTCGGCGCGCGCGAAGGCTTGCGGCCCGGCGTCAGCATCACTACCTTGTACGAGGATGCGGAAGCCAACCTTTGGGTAGGCTCGCTGGCCGACGGCTTGTTCCGCTGGCTGCCGTCGGAGGAAAGGCTGGTGCAGTACCGCCATCAGGTCAGCGATACCCACAGCGTGGCCGATAACCAGATCTCGGCCATGTACCGCGACCGCGTCGGCACCTTCTGGGTCGGCACCTGGAACGATGGCGTCAGCCGGGTCGACATGGGCAGCGGCGGCTTCGCGCGCATCGTGCGCCAGGCCGACCAGCCCAACTCCCTGTCGGACAACAAGATCCGCAGCATCGTGCCCGATGGCCGCGGCAAGCTGTGGCTGGCCAGCAGCGGCGGCCTGAATCTGTATGATCCGGCGAGCGGCGAGAGCAAAGTGTGGCGTCACAATCCGCGCGACGCCAACAGCATCAGCGACGACCAGGTGACCACGCTGTGGCGCGAGAAGAACGGCAACATCTGGCTGGGCGGGCCGGCCGGCGTCAATCATCTGAACGTGGCCACCGGTGCGATCCGCTCGCTGTCGTTCGTGCGCGGCGACCCGGCCAGCGACACTATCCGCAACATCGTCGGCGACCGCAATGGCGTACTGTGGATCGCCTCGCGCGGCGGCTTGCACCGGCTCGATCCGAACACGCTGGAGTCGCGCACCTTCCGTCATGATCCGGCCGATCCGGCCAGCCTGTCCGACAACGTGGTACGGCCCATCCTCGAAGACCGCAGCGGCCAGCTGTGGATCGGCACCTTCAACGGCCTCGATCTGCTGGACCGCAAGAGCGGCAAGTTCCGCCACTTCCGGCGCGACCCCAACGATCCGCACAGCCTCAGTCACGACGAGGTGCACTACCTGTACGAAGATGCGCGCGGCGCGCTGTGGGTCGGCACGGCGGCGGGCCTGAACAAGATGGAGGTGAGCGCCGACGGCAGCGTGAAATTCCGCCGCTACCTGCGCAAGGACGGCATCGCCGACGACGCCATCGCCTCCATCCTGCCGGACGATGCGGGCAATCTCTGGATGAGCACCAACAGCGGCCTGTCGCGCCTGAATATCGAGACGGGACTGGTGCGCAACTACAGCGGCGCCGACGGCACCATCGAAGGCGCTTACTTCGACGGCGCGGCCTTGCGCACGCCGGACGGCACGCTGTACTTCGGCGGCTTCAACGGCATCACGGCGTTCTCGCCGGCCGAGGTGCGCGAGAACAGCGTGGCGCCGACGGTGGCGATCACCGACTTCCAGATCTTCAACAAGTCGCTCAAGCCGGGGCAGGGCGAGCATGGCGAGGTGCTGAAAACCGCCATCGAACACACCGGCGCCCTGACGCTGCTGGAAGCGGACTCCGTGTTCTCGCTGGAGTTCGCGGCCTTGCACTACGCCGCGCCGCAGCGCAACCGCTTCGCCTACCAGCTGCAGGGCTTCGACGAAGACTGGGTGGTGACCGATTCCACCAAGCGCTTCGCCACCTACACCAACCTCGATCCTGGCAAGTACGTGTTCCGCGTGAAGGCCGCCAACAAGGACGGCATCTGGAACGACAACGCGGCCACGCTGGAAATCACCATCCAGCCGCCGTTCTGGAAGACCTGGTGGTTCCGCAGCCTGATGGCGCTGATCGCCGCCGGTGCCGCTTACGCCGCCTACCACGCGCGGGTGCGCGCCTTGCGCCACCAGCAGTGGCGGCTGGAACATCTGGTCGGCTCGCGCACGGCGGAAGTCGAATACAAGAACCAGCAACTGCAGCAGCAAAAGCATGAACTGGAGCGCCGCCGCCTGGAAGCGGAAGCGCAGCGCGCCGAGGCCGAGCAGCGCCGCATCGACACCGAACGCCAGAAGGAAGAAGTGGAGCAGGCCCACCGCAATATCTCGGTGCTGAGTGAACTGGGCCGCGAGATGAGCGCCTCGCTGGACATGGAAACCGCCATGCAGACGCTGTACCGCCACGTCAACCACCTGATGAACGCGCAGATCTTCGGCATCGGCTTCGTGCACGAGGAAGCGGGCGTGATCGACTTCCCGTTCGCCATCGAGGGGGGCGTGCGCACCTTGCCGTACCAGCGCCGCATGGACCAGCCGAACCAGCTGGCGGTGTGGTGCCTCGCGCATCGCAAGCCGATCTTCATCAATGACTTCCACAAGGAATACCGCGACTACATGGACGATTCCGGTCTGGCCTCGCTGGTGCCCTGCGTGCGCGAGGATGGCATGCCGGTGGCGGTGGCCCATTCGATGATGTATGCGCCGCTGATCATCAGCGACCGCGTGGTCGGGCTGCTGTGCGTGCAGAGCACGGAGCGCAACGCCTACCAGCGTGTGCACATGGACATGCTGCAGACGCTGGCCTCGCACGCGGCGGCCGGCCTGGAAAACGCGCGCGCCTACCAGCAGCTGGAAGATACGCTGCAAACCCTGCGCCAGACGCAGGACCAGCTGCTGGCGCAGGAACGCCAGGTGCGCCTGCACACCGAAGAGCTGGCGCTGGCCAACCGCGCCTTGCAGGACAACGAGGAGCGGCTGCGCTACGCCAAGCAGAAGGCGGAAGACGCCACTCGCCAGAAGTCCGAATTCCTGGCCAATATGAGCCACGAGATGCGCACCCCGCTGGCCGGCGTGATCGGCATGCTGGGCTTCGCGCTGCGTGATCCGCACATGGCGTCCGGCACGCGCGAACAGATTTTGCGCGGCCAGGCCAATGCGCAGTCGCTGCTGTCCATCATTAACGACCTGCTGGACTTTTCCAAGATCGAGGCGGGCAAGCTGACCATCGAGAACATCGACTTCTCGCTGCCGGCCGCGGTGGAGAATGTGGTCAGCCTGTTTGAAGAACAGGCGGCGGCGCATAGCGTCGGCTTCTCGCTGGAGTTTGACGAAAGCCTGCCGCAGTTCGTGGTGGGCGATCCTACGCGCCTGCGGCAGGTGCTGGTGAATTTGGTCGGCAACGCCTTCAAGTTCACGCAAGAGGGTTCGGTCAGGATGCGCGTGGATCGTGTGGCCAATGAGGGCGAGCATAACCGCATCCGCTTCAGCGTCAGCGACACCGGTATCGGCATTGAGGCCGACGCCATCCCGCGCCTGTTCCAGCAGTTCGAGCAGGCCGACGCCTCCACCACCCGCCGCTACGGTGGCACCGGATTGGGACTGGCGATCTGCCGCCAGTTGGTGGAGCTGATGGGCGGCAGCATCAACGCCGTCAGCGCGCCCGGCCAGGGCAGCGTGTTCATGTTCGAACTGCCGCTGCCGAACGGCGTGGCGCCGCCGGTGGTGCAGCACGTGCCGCGCGAACCGCACAGCCACCAGCTCAAGGTGCTGTGCGCGGAAGACTTCCCGACCAACCAGATCATCATCCGCATGATGCTGGAAGACCTGGGCCACAAGGTGGATATCGCCGCCAACGGCGCGCTGGCCGTGAAAGCCTGCTCGCTGACGCGCTATGACCTGATCCTGATGGACGGCCGCATGCCGGAGATGGACGGCGCCAGCGCCACGCGCCTGATCCGGTCCGGCGGCCCGGATGGCGCGCCGGTGCGCGACCAGGAACTGATGATCATCGCGCTGACCGCCAACGCCAGCGAGGAAGACCGCAGCCGCTACCTGGCCTCCGGCATGGACGATTTCCTCACCAAGCCGATCGACGAGGACAAGCTGCACTTCCAGCTGAGCCGTGCGATTGAACGCCAGTTGCAGCGCGGCTTCCAGCTGCCGCGTATGCAGCCGCGCCGCAATCCGGCGCTGGGTACGCCGGAGCTGGATTCCATGTTCGGCGTGGCGCCGGCGGCGCTGGAAACCTCGCGCCTGGCGCAGCATAGCGGCGGCGCTAGCGATCTGAAAGCCCGTTTGCGTTCGGTTTTCAACCAGGATGCGCCGATGCGGCTGGCGGACCTGGAACTGGCGCTGCTGGACCGCGACCGCGAAGTGGCCAGCCGTCTGCTGCACGGCATGAAGGGCAGCGCCGGCTATCTGGAAGAGCAGGAACTGCAGGCGCTGTGCGGCGACCTGGAGATGGAGGCGGACCAGGGCAACTGGCAGCAGGTGGAATCGGCGATGCCGCAACTGCGGCGTTTATTGGAACAGGTCAGGGCGGCTAGCACGCTGTAAGGCGCAATCTTTCTTGTGCAGGACATTGCAAGTCGTGGTGAATAAGGTAAGATCATCACAAAACGACACAGGGAGCCACATGAAAGTTCTGGTAGTGGACGATGATGTCGTCTCGCGCATGGTGCTGATGCACCTGATCGATAGCTGCGGCAGTTTTGACATCGTTGAGGCGGAAGACGGCGCCGATGCCTGGCAGCAGCTGGAAGACGGCTTGCGTCCCGCGATCTGCTTTTGCGACTTGCGCATGCCGCGCCTGTCCGGCATGGAGCTGCTGCAGCGTGTGAAAGCGCACGCTGAAATCAGCAGCATGCCGTTCGTGCTGGTCACCTCTGCCAACGATCAAGTCACGGTGCAGGAGGCCGCCAAGTTCGGCGCAGCGGGCCATATCGTCAAGCCATTCCAGGCCGAGCACATACGCGCGCACCTGGTGGATTTCCTCGACCAGGCTGCCAATGGCTACGAACACCAGGCCGAAGCGCCGGCCGATACCTTGCGCCGGCTCGGCATCAACAGCGAGCGCCTGCTGGTCTACCTGAGCGGTTTCCAGAACCAGCTGACTGCGGCGGCGGGCGAGCTGCAAGTCATGCTGGCCAACGGCCAGCAGCCGGAGGCGCAGGTGCGTATCGATCGCCTGCACGCGGGCTGCGTTACGCTTGGGCTGCACGGCGCGGCCGCCGCCCTGAAGGGCATCGCGCCCGGCCAGCTGTCCAACGAAACGGTGCAAGCCGTGCTGTCGGACGTGGTGCGCGCCGTCACCCACCAAGCGGGGCTGGTGCGACAGGAAGCAGCATAAACACTTGATGTTGAGATAGTTTAAGTTTAAAGTATCTGCGGTGCAGCGGATTTCTTTCGACTTTCAACTTCAGGGCGATCATGAACCGACCTTTCGCAGCCAGCGCCTATACCGACCATTTCGCGCGCGAGCATTTGCCGCCGCTGGAATTGTGGCCGGAATTATGCTTCGACCTGCCCGAATTGCAGTACCCGCCGCGCCTGAACTGCGCGGCTGAATTGCTGGCTGCCGGCGCGCCGGCGCAGGTTGCGCTGCGCGGCGCCATCGGCGACTGGACTTATGCCCAGCTGCGCGAGCAGGTGGACCGCATCGCCCGCGTGCTGCGCGGCCCAATGCAACTGGACGCCGGCAACCGCGTGCTGCTGCGCGGGGCGAACACGCCCATGATGGCGGCCTGCGTGCTGGCGGTGATCAAGGCCGGCCTGATCGCCGTGCCGACCATGCCGCTGCTGCGCGCGCGCGAGCTGGGCGCCATCGCCAACAAGGCGCAGGTGAATGCGGTACTGTGCGCAGACAATCTGCGCGCGGAACTGGAAGCGACGCCGCTGCCGCAGGCGGCGCGCGCCAACACGCTGTGGTTCGGCGGCGAGGCGGGGGCGGTGGATGCGCTGGAGGCGGCGATGGCCACGCAGCCCACGCACTTCGACGCGGTCGACACGGCGGCCGATGATGTGTGCCTGATCAGCTTCACCTCGGGCACCACCGGCATACCGAAGGGCACCATGCATTTCCATCGCGACGTGATGGTGATTTGCGATTGCTTCCCGCGTTCGGTGCTGAAATCGGAGCGCAGCGATGTGTTCATCGGCACGCCGCCGCTGGCCTTTACTTTCGGCCTCGGTGGCCTGCTGCTGTTCCCGCTGCGCGTGGGTGCGACGGCGGTGCTGCTGGAAAAGCTGACGCCGGAAACCCTGCTGAAAGCGATAGAGACGTACCGCGCCACGATATGCTTTACTGCGCCTACCTCGTACCGGCAAATGGCCGGCATGGCGGGGCAGTACGATATCAGCAGCTTGAAAAAAAGCGTGTCGGCGGGCGAAACGCTGCCGCTGGCCACGCGCGAAAGCTGGCGCCAGGCTACGGGGCTGGTGATGATCGACGGCATAGGCGCGACCGAACTGCTGCACATTTTTATTTCCGCATCGGGCGATCAGGTGCGGCCCGGCGCCACCGGCAAGCCGGTGCCGGGCTACCAGGCCTGCGTGCTGGATCTGGAAGGGAAACCGGTAGGGCCGGGCGTGATCGGCAGGCTGGCGGTGAAAGGGCCGACCGGCTGCCGCTACCTGGCCGATGAACGCCAGCGCGATTATGTGCTGAACGGCTGGAACCTGACCGGCGATGCGTACGAGATGGATGCGGACGGCTATTTCTACTACCGCTCGCGCACCGACGATATGATTATTTCGGCCGGCTACAACATCGCCGGGCCGGAGGTCGAGGACGCGCTGCTGCGCCATCCGGCGGTGGCGGAGTGCGGTGTGATCGGCAAGGCGGACGAGGAACGCGGGCAGATCGTCGAGGCGCATGTGGTGCTGCGTCCCGGCTTTGAGCAATCGGCGGAACTGGCGGTGCAGCTGCAGGATTTTGTGAAGGCGCAGATCGCGCCGTACAAATATCCGCGCTCGGTGAAGTTCCTGAATACCTTGCCGCGCACCGAAACCGGCAAGCTGCAGCGCTTCAAACTGCGTACTGAATGATATGAAGATACTTTGCATAGGCGGCGGCCCGGCGGGATTGTATTTCGCGCTGCTGATGAAAAAACAGGATCCGTCCCACCAGATCACGGTGGTGGAGCGCAATCGCCCCTACGATACGTTTGGCTGGGGCGTGGTGTTCTCCGACCAGACGCTGGGCAACCTGGCGGAAGCCGATGCGCCGACCGCGCAGGCCATCGAGGAGTCGTTCAATCATTGGGACGATATCGATGTGTTCTTCAAGGGCGAGAAGGTGACGTCGGGCGGTCACGGCTTCTGCGGCATCGGCCGCAAGCATCTGCTCAACATTTTGCAGCATCGCTGCGAAGAGTTGGGCGTGGAGCTGGTGTTCGAAACGGAACTGACCGACTATGCGCAGTATGGTGCGGACCTGGTGATCGCTTCGGACGGCCTGAATAGCCGCGTGCGAACGCGCTATGCCGACAGCTACCAGCCGATGATCGAGCCGCGCCGCTGCCGCTTTGTGTGGCTCGGCACGCGCAAGAAGTTCGACGCCTTCACCTTTGCCTTCAAACAGACGGAGCACGGCTGGTTCCAGGCCCACATCTACCAGTACAACGCCGATACCTCGACCTTCATCGTCGAAACGCCGGAGGCAGTGTGGCGCGCGTCGGGGTTGGACAATATGTCGCAGGAAGAATCGATCGCGTTCTGCGAGCGCTTGTTTGCCGAACAGCTGGACGGCCATACGCTGATGTCCAATGCCAGCCACCTGCGCGGCTCGGCGATGTGGATTACCTTCCCGCGCATCGTATGCGGCAAGTGGGTGCATTGGGATGGCAAGGTGCCGGTGGTGCTGATGGGCGATGCGGCGCACAGCGCGCATTACTCGATCGGCTCCGGCACCAAGCTGGCGCTGGAAGATGCGATTGAACTGGCGCGCTGCTTCGGCCAGCACGCCGATGCGGTCAATGCGCTGGCGGCGTATGAAGAAGTGCGCGCGGTGGAAGTGCTCAAGCTGCAAAGCGCGGCGCGCAATTCGATGGAGTGGTTCGAGAACGTCGAGCGCTACACGGCGATGGAGGCGCCGCAGTTTGCCTACTCCATGCTGACGCGCAGCCAGCGCCTGTCGCACGAAAACCTGCGCCTGCGAGACGCGGCCTACGTGGACGGCTATGAACGCTGGTTCGCCCAACGCGCCGCTGCGCAAGCCGGGACTGCGCTCGCCGCCGCGCCACCGCCGATGTTCACGCCGCTGAAAGTGCGCGGCCTCACGCTGAAGAACCGTATCGCCGTCTCTCCGATGGCGCAGTACAGCGCCGTTGACGGCGTGGCTGGCGACTACCATCTGGCCCACCTCGGCGCGCGCGCGCTGGGCGGCGCGGGGCTGGTGTTCGCCGAAATGACCTGTGTCTCGGCCGATGCCCGCATCACGCCATACTGCCCCGGCATGTACGCGCCCGAGCACACGCAGGCATGGAGGCGCATCGTCGATTTCGTCCACCAGCACAGCGACGCCGCCATCGCGCTGCAACTCGGCCACGCCGGCGCCAAAGGCTCCACGCGCGCCATGTGGGACGGCATCGACAAGCCGCTGGACAAGGACAACTGGCCGCTGTTCTCCGCCTCGCCGCAGCAATACCTGCGAGGCCTCTCGCAAACCGCCCGCCAAATGACGGTCGAAGACATGGACCGCATACAAGCTGACTTCGTGCGCGCCACGCAGGCCGCCGATGAAGCAGGCTTCGACTGGCTGGAACTGCACTGCGCCCACGGCTATCTGCTGTCGTCCTTCATCTCGCCGCTGACCAACCAGCGCGGCGACGACTATGGCGGAAGTCTTGAAAACCGCTGCCGCTATCCGCTGCGTGTGTTCGCCGCCATGCGTGCCGCATGGCCGCAGCATAAGCCGATGAGCGTGCGCATCTCGGCCCACGACTGGGTGGAAGGCGGCATCACGCCTGACGACGCGGTGCAAATCGCCAGAATGTTCAAAGCCGCCGGCGCCGACATGATCGACTGCTCATCGGGCCAGGTGAGCAAGCTTGAGAAACCGGTGTATGGCCGCATGTTCCAGACGCCGTTCGCGGACCGCATCCGCAACGAGGCAGGCATCGGCGCCATCGCCGTCGGTTCGATTTACGAAGCGGATCACGCCAACAGCATCATCGCTGCCGGCCGCGCCGATTTGTGCGCGGTGGGGCGGCCACATCTCGCCAACCCCGCATGGACGCTGGCGGAAGCGGCGCGCATCGGCTATACGGCGGTCGCGTGGCCGAAGCAGTACCTGCCCGGCAAACAGCAAATGGAAAGAAATCTCGCCAGAGGAAATGATGGAAGATGAAGAAGAACAGCTGGACCTCGCCAGCCGCCTGACGCAAGACCACCACCAGTCGCTGAAGCTGTGGCTGCGCATGTTGTCCTGCACTGTCAAGATCGAGAACGAAATCCGTAGCCGGCTGCGCGCCAGCTTTGGCATCACGCTGCCGCGCTTCGATTTGATGGCGCAGCTGGAACGCTATCCGCAAGGTCTGCGCATGGGCGAACTGTCCAAGCGCATGATGGTCACCGGCGGTAACATCACCGGCATCACCGACCAGCTGGAACAGGAAAAGCTGGTGGTGCGCGTGCCCGATCCGAAGGATGGCCGCGCCTACAGCGTCAAGCTGACGGCGGCCGGCCGCAAAGCCTTCGCCACGATGGCGGCCGAACACGAAAGCTGGATCGAAGAGCTGTTGCAAGACATCTCCAGCGCCGACAAGGCCAAACTGATCGACATGCTGTCGACCATGAAGCAGCATTTGAAATAAGGAACCACCATGCAGTACACGCCCAGTCATTTTTTGTTCGAGTCCAGCGGCGGCGTCGCCACGCTGACGCTGAATCGCCCCGAGCGCAAAAATCCGCTCACCTTCGACTCCTACGCCGAGCTGCGCGACCTGTTCCGCGCGCTGGCCTACGATAACGAAATCAAGGCGGTGGTGCTGACCGGCGCCGGCGATAACTTCTGCTCCGGCGGCGATGTGCATGAGATCATCGGCCCGCTGACCAAGCTCGATATGCCCGGCCTGTTGGCCTTCACGCGCATGACGGGCGATCTGGTGAAAGCCATGCGCGCCTGCCCACAGCCCATCATCGCGGCGGTGGACGGCGTGTGCGCCGGCGCCGGCGCCATTCTCGCGCTGGCGTCGGATATCCGCATCGGCACGGCACGCAGCAAGACCGCCTTCCTGTTCACCCGCGTGGGCCTGGCAGGCGCCGACATGGGCGCCTGCTCGCTGCTGCCGCGCGTGATCGGGCAGGGACGGGCGGCGGAACTGCTGTACAGCGGCCGTTCGATGTCCGGCACGGAGGCCGAGCGCTGGGGCTTCTTCAACAGCGTGCAGGAGCCGGAAGCCTTGCTGGATGCGGCGCGCGACTACGCGCAGTCGCTGGCCAACGGCCCGACATTCGCGCACGGCATGACCAAGAAGATGCTGCAGCAGGAGTGGAATATGGGCGTGGATGAAGCCATTGAAGCGGAGGCGCAGGCGCAGGCCATCTGCATGGCGACGCAGGATTTTCATCGCGCCTACCATGCCTTCGTGGCGAAGCAAAAACCACAGTTCGAGGGCAACTGATGAGCGACAAGAATTACCTCGCGTGGCCATTCTTTGATCCGCGCCACGCCGCGCTGGAGCAGGCGCTGGATGCGTGGGCCGCGCAGCATATCGCACATGGACATGGCGATGACGTCGACGCGGCTTGCCGCCAACTGGTGCGCCAGCTTGGCGAGGGCGGCTGGCTGCGTCACGCCATCGGCGGCACCGCGCACGGCGGCATCGGCGAGAGCATCGACACGCGCGCCATTTGCCTGATCCGCGAAACGCTGGCGCGCCACAACGGACTGGCCGACTTCGCGTTCGCCATGCAGGGACTCGGCTCCGGCGCTATCAGCCTGTTTGGCAGCGAGGCCAATCGCGCGGAATACCTGCCGCGCGTGGCGCGCGGCGAAGCGATTGCGGCGTTCGCGCTGTCCGAGCCGCAGGCCGGTTCCGATGTCGCCGCCATGCAGTGCGCGGCGGTGCTGGAAGGCGACCATTACGTACTCAATGGCGAGAAGACCTGGATTTCCAACGGCGGCATCGCCGACTTTTACGTGGTGTTCGCGCGCACCGGCGAGCAGCCCGGCGCGCGCGGCATCAGCGCCTTCATCGTCGACGCCGACGCAGCGGGCCTGACGATTGCAGAGCGTATCAACGTCATCGCACCGCATCCGCTGGCGCGCCTGAAATTCACCGATTGCCGCGTCCCGGTGGCCAAGCGGCTGGGCGAGGCAGGGCAGGGCTTCAAGGTGGCGATGGCCACGCTGGACGTGTTCCGCACCTCGGTGGCCGCTGCGGCGCTGGGCTTCGCGCGGCGCGCGCTGGATGAAGCGCTGCAACGCGCCACCACGCGCCAGATGTTCGGCCAGGTGCTGGCCGACTTCCAGCTCACCCAAGCCAAGCTGGCCGAGATGGCGACCGGCATCGACACTTCGGCCCTGCTGACCTACCGCGCCGCCTGGCAGCGCGACCAGGGTGGCAAGGTGACCAAGGAAGCGGCGATGGCCAAGCTGCACGCCACCGAAACCGCGCAGCAGGTGATCGACGCCGCGTTGCAGATGTTCGGCGGCCTCGGTGTCGTCAGCGGCCAGACCGTCGAAAGCCTGTACCGCGAAATCCGCGCGCTGCGCATCTACGAAGGCGCGACCGAAGTGCAGCAACTGGTCATCGCGCGCGAGCTGCTCAAGGAGGCATGATGGAGATACTGCAACCGCCAGGCTGGGCGCGTCCGCGCGGCTACTCGAACGGCGTGGCCGCCAGCGGCCGCATGGTGTGCGTCAGCGGCATGATCGGCTGGGATGGCGACGGCGTGTTCCACACCGACGATTTCGCCGGCCAGGTGCGCCAGGCGCTGCTCAACATCGTCGCCGTGCTGGCCGAAGCCAAGGCCAGGCCGGAACACATCGTGCGCATGACATGGTACGTAGTCGACAAGAACGAATACGTGGCGGCCTACAAGGAGATCGGCCGCGCCTACCGGGAGATCATCGGCGCGCATTACCCGGCCATGACGGCGGTGCAGGTGGCGGCGCTGGTGGAAGACCGCGCCAAGGTGGAAATCGAGGTGACGGCAATGGCGCCGCTGGATTGAATAGCCATCAGTCTCATCATCTTCCTGGTGGGAGACGCCTGGAATAATGTATTGCACTTACATCAATCTTGCAAGTTTGTATGTTTCGCGGCGATCTTGTGGTTAAATCATTATTCCATCCATCCAGTCAGTTCTGCAATGGACTCATCCACTCTTTCGCCGCCAGCGCCTGTCATGCCCGCTGCACCTCTGGCTCCCTACCATATGCGCCGGCTGCTGGGGGAGGGGGGCTTCGGCCAGGTCTTCGAGGCGTGGGATGAGCGGCTGCGGCGCAGCGTGGCGATCAAGTGCTTAAAGCCCGGTGCACGTTTGCCCCCCGATGCCTTGTTGCGCGAGGCGCAGCTTAACGCGTCTTTAAGCCATGCCGCTTTTGTCCGCATCTATGCGGTGGACGATGTTGCCGACCATAGCCAGGCCATCGTCATGGAGCTGGTGAATGGCTATACGCTGCGCAAGTACTTGCAAGAAGGCTGGCCGCTGCCGATTTCTGCGCCAGCCGTTATCGACCAGGTGGCTGCGGCGATGGCGGAAGCCCATGCGGCAGGCTTGGTACACGGCGACCTGAAATCGTCGAACATCATGCTGCAATCGGACGGTGTGGTACGGATTCTGGATTTCGGCCTGGCACGCTACGTTGACCCGCTAGCGACGACCTCCGTCTTGTCGCAGGAACCCCAAGGGACGCTGGCCTATCTTGCGCCGGAGCGTCTGCGTGGCCGGCCGGCGACAGCGCAGGCCGACATTTATGCTCTGGGCGTGGTGCTTTATGAACTGATCAGCGGGACCGTGCCTTTTCCCCAGTTGCAGGGGCTGGCGTTGGCGGCGGCACTGATGCAGTCGTCGTCAGCACAATGGGCCTTTCCCGAGCAGGAGGGGGCGTTGGCGCTGCTGGTGCGGGAAATGACAGCCACCGATCCGGGGCAGCGACCAGCCAGCATGGAGGCGCTGCGCCAACGCATCCGCATGCTGTCGCCTGCGGTGACGCCCCAGCCTGCGTCGGCGTGGCGCTGGCGTGCGATGCTGCAGCGACTGTGGCGTATGCGGTGGCGCATGTTGGCGGCGGCAGGCCTGTGTGCCGTGCTGGCCTGGCAGGTATCACTCTGGCGCAGCGCGGTACTGCCGATCCTGTCGGCGCGCGCCGGTATGCAGGCTGGCATGGCTGAGTTACGTCACTTTGACCGGGAGGGCAGCATCGGCACAGCCATCCAGGTTTTTTCGGAATTGGCACAGCGCCAGCCAAGGCATGCCGGAGCCGCCGCTGGTCTGGCGCTGGCTTATTGTCTGCGCTTTAGTGGCGACGGTCGTGACCCGGCCTGGCTGGAAAGGGCCCGTGCCAGCGCCCAGCAGGCGCTGCGGCTTGACGATCAGTTGGCGCTGGCCCATGTAGCCTCCGGCGACGTCGCCAGGCTGGAGGGGAAATATAAAGAGGCGGAACGCTACTATCGGCGCGCTTTGGAGTTGGAACCTGGCAACCTCGAGGCATTGGCCGGGCGCGTCAACTTGTTGATTGCCGACAGCCGGTTGAGCGAGGCCGATGCCTTGCTCAGGGAGGCTATGGCCGCCTTGCCAACCGAGCGGCGGCTTGCTGACTTGCTGGGAACCCTGCGCTACCAGCAGGGTGATTATCGCGCTGCCGAGGCCGCGTTCCGCCATAGTCTGCAGCTGGAGCCGGACTCGGTTTATGCCTATGCCAACCTGAGCGCAACGCTGTTGCGTCTGAACCGTTCCGACGAGGCATTGCAGATAGTGCAGCAAGGCTTACAGTTACGGCCGGATGGCCGCCTGTATAGCAACCTGGGCACGATACTTTATGCGCGCGGCGAATACCCTGCGGCGGCCGATGCGTTTGAACGCGCCGTGTCGTCGGATAAAGGCAGTCCGCGTTACTACCTGCGCTGGGCGAACCTGGCAGATGCGTTGCGCTGGCTTCCCGGCCGCACGCCCGATGCGCGCAACGCCTACCGCCGCGCGGCCGATCTGCTCGCCATGCAGTTGCAGGGCACGACGCACGACGCGGCCCTGATGTCGCGTATGGGCCTGTATCTGGCATATCTGGAGCAGAGCGGCGCAGCATTGGACTGGACTGCGCGCGCGCTGAGCGCCGCGCCAACCAGCGCAGATAATCAGTTTCGGGCTGCCACAGTGTATGAGCTGAGTGGACGGCGCGATGCTGCGCTGGCCAGTTTGGCACGAGCACGGTCGCTCGGATACCCTGCCCACCTGGTGGACGCCAGCCCGGAACTCATCGCATTACGACGTGACCCCCGCTATACCACACCCACCTCTTCCTTAAAGGAGAACTTGAAATGAGCAACCCTGTCACCTTGCGTGTCTCGTTCGATGCAGAACAAATCAGTAGCAAACTGAACTGGGTATTCATCCCGGAATCGCGCCCTAACTTCGGCACGCATGCGGGATCCATTCTGCTGGCGCATGGCGAGGTGTTGACGGTGGAGGTTGTGGGCAACGGTCTGGTCAAGCCGGGCGGCTTCAGCGGTTTCGAACTGACGGAATGCTGTCTGTTCACGAGGCCGCAAGTGACGCAGGTGGGCAAGAATGTGCCGACCATGTTTGCACCGCCGTCACCCTTCCTGGGCGTCAAGGGAGCCTGCTATATCTTTTCCGGCCAAAGCGAACGTGGTTCAGCTCCCCCTCCGCTACAAGCGGCCCCGGAGAAATGGCTCACAGTGGTAGAGACATTGTCGGATCAACTCGTCGTCGGGCCCAGCGACGGTCGTTGGGAAATGTCATTTATGCTGACCGTGTCGATCCAGTGGAACGGTGCGGCCTCCACTAATCGAGTGTTCTACTTTGATCCTGAAAGCGAAGTCGGTGACGGTGGCCACCCGTCCAATAGCCGGCCGCCGCTCTAGGCCGGTTCCTGCTCAATGGCGTCCGCCGCGCGCTGCACCTGCCGCAAGTGGCGGCGCAGGGCCTCGCTCGGCGTTTTGAGCGCGGCGGCGGCACGCGCAGTGTCACCGCCGTGGCGCGCCAGTGCTTCGGCCAGCTCCGGGGGCGGAATGGCGACAGGCAGGCGTACCTGCGGGTGGCGCGCCAGCAGTTTATACATCGACGGACGCGATACGCCGAGCACTTCCGCTGCCTTGCGGATGCACCAGTTGCTGTGTTCCAACGCCGTGAGTACGGCATCGTCGCTGACAGTCTCAAGCATGCGGCGCGGTGCGGCGGGCCGGGGCGCCGTCTTGACCAAAGCCGGCAGGTAATCGTGGTTGAGCGGGGCCAGCAGACGTTCCGGATCCAGCGGGGCATTCGCTGACAACGCAAGTTCGGCGCGCCGCAGCACGTGCGCCAGCTGGCGCACATTGCCCGGCCATGAATGATTGCACAAGCGGCTAATGAAATCGGACGGCAGTGCATCGGCGCCGCGTTCGGTCAGTAGGTCCTGGATGAAATGCACGATGAGCAAGCCGATATCCTGGCGGCGCGCCCGCAGCGGCGACAAGGCGATCACGAACGCTTCCAACCGTCTCAGCAGCGGCTGGTTGAACGGCGCCGGCATGCCGGTTTGAGCTTCCAGCCTCAAGTCGGTGGCGGCAATCAGGCGCGCCCGGGACTGCAGGTTGCGCGTGCCGCCCACCTGGCGATATTCGCCCGTCTCCAGAAGGCGCAGCAACATGGCCTGAACCGGCGCTGGCGTGGCGCCGACCTCGTCGAGGAAAAGGGTGCCGTCCGCCGCCTCGCCCACCAGCCCGCTGCGCTCTTGCTGCGCGCCAGTGTACGCGCCGCGGGTAGCGCCGAATAATTCTGCCGCCGCCAGGTGTTCCCCCAGCGTGGCCATGTTGACGGCCAGTAGCCGGCCTGTGCTGCAAGCGCTGAGCCGGTGAATGGCGCGCGCCACCAGCTCTTTACCGGTCCCGGTTTCCCCCAGCACCAATACCGGAAGCGAGGTCGGGGCCACCTGCTCGATCAAGCTGCGCACACCGGCGATGCCGGCGCTGACACCGACCAGCTCCGGCATCCGGTTCGGCTGCGGTAGCCCATGCATCCAGTGCAGGCAGAGCAGCACGCCTGCGCCCAGTCGCAACACGACGCCAGCGCCCAGTTCCTCCGCGTTCAGGGTGCGCGGAACAACAAGCGGCTCGCCATTCACCTCGACCGGCATACGGCCGCCCGATGGTGTCACCGTCACGCGCTGGTCCGCGTGCCGCTCCAGCAGTAGCGGATCGCGCGAAACGCTGCGGTGCTCCAGCGGGGCCGCGCCAAAAAGCGGGGCGTAGCGGTGCAGCTCCCAGATGCCGGGCGCTGCCGGGCCATAACATTGGCTGCCGACGCGCTGCCAGTCTGGGTGCCACAGCACGGTCAAACCCAATGGTAGCGGACCACTGGAGCGCAGCTGCGCCAGCGGTTCGGTCAAGGTGAAGTCGTGATCGTCCATGATCGGTCGATTATGCCATGTCAACGTGCTTCGTTGACATGCCGGGACAGTTGTTTTACATGGCCACGGAGGCAGGAAGCCGCTGCGCAGACGTGGCATGGAAATTGATAAACGTCTCTGGTCGCGGCACAGGCCGCGCCTTGCCAACCATAAGGAGATCGCCATGAATAATCTGTCGTGCCAGGCGCCCACCAGCGCTGCCTTGTATTTCACTGTCAGCCTTAACGAAGAGCACACTTTCCTGCGGGTGGCATGGGACGACGACGGTGAAATCGATCTCGGTGAGCGGGTTCATCACTATAGCCTGCTCACCCTGGCGCGCAGGCGCCTGAGCGACTTCAGGCGCGGTCTTGATCCCAGCAGTCAGGGGTGGACTGATGCAGCTCAGTTGTCGCGCATGCTGGGACTGGATCCTGCCCATCTGAACATCCAGTTGCACCGGGCGCGCGCGCAGCTGGCGCGTGCGTTGCCCGACGGCGTGCGTTTGCCCGACTTGGTCGAACGGCGGCGTGGTGAGCTGCGACTGGGCGCTTTGCCTTTCCGCATAGTGCGCGGCTCTCAACTGGAAGGCAGTTGCGCGGCCGAGGTTGTTATCTGATGTACTGCCGTGTAATGGCGCGGCGTGGGCACCAGGCACATCATAGCTTCACCGGCGCATCCGGCGCCGTCAACCAGAGTGAAAAGGAGAACACCATGCCGAACGTAGTTTACTTCCATGCCGAAACCAGCAACTTGAACCAGAACGACGTCAAGCGCGTCATCGACGCCACTCAATATAAGGATTACCAGTACACCATTGCTCCGCTGGTGAGCGGCGATGGTTTCACGGTCACGGGCGACGACCCGATGGCGGTGTCGCCGCTGCAAGCCGCAGCCAAGAAGCTGAAGCTGCGCTTTGTTATTTCATCCGGCGTCAGCGCGCAGGTGGAAGGCGGGCCTACCCCCTACACCGTGGCGTTCTCGATGTCGGCCGATACCGTCCAGGCATTGCAAGGTTCGACGCTGGTGGTGTTCAAAGGCGTCAAGTCGCAGGGCGGATCGAACGGTGCTGCGCCGCTCGCCTGGTTCACCTTCGACGGCTTCAGCACCAGCAACACGCTGAGCTGGACCGAGGACTATTCGGCGTATGTGTCGACCTCGAAAATTATCCCCAAAGGCATCATTACCGCCAGCGACACGCACGAGATCACCTTCGGCGAAACCATGAACGTGATCGACGGCGGCCTGGGCCAAGTGGTGGACGGCGGCCAGAAGAACGCGATCTCGGTCAACAATACCACCTCGACCCTGTACACCAGCGGCATTGCTCAAGTGCCGCCGGATGGCTCGGCAGCCCAGCCGCTGTGCGCGTTCAATCTGTACGGCAATCATGAAAACCTGTTCATCCCCGAAGAAAAGGTATTCCTGATGTTCGTTAGCGGCACGGTGAAACTCGGTACGGTGGTTGCCAAGTCGATCGGCCAGGGCCTGCTGGCGGATCTGACCGGCGTGCAGAAACGCGACGGCATCGTCTATGACATCAACGCCGGCTGGTCCTGGGGCGGCGGGGCCTGGGGCCAGGCCATCGCGCCGAACTCCGACTTGTCGCCGCTGCTGATTGACAGCGTGGGCAACCACGTCAGCAACACGCTGCGTCCGCGTTTGTCGCTGGCCGCCTGATGTGGCATACCCGCCTTCTCTCGCTGGAGGGCGGGTTAGCTCGACTATCCGAGGAGACCATGATGATTGACTATAGCATTCTGCTGACACTGTCGGCGGAGACTGTCGAGGCTTTATACCGGCAAAAATTCAAACTCTATATCTTCAAGGCGGTCCGTTGCGGCTGTACCGGCGAAGTGCTGTTGTGGGCGGCCTTTGAGCAGTACATGGAGAACAACCTGATCGAGTGGAGGGCGGAATATGCCGTGCGGGTGGCGCCTGCCGGGGGCGTGCTGGATCACGGCAATCTGTTCCAGGCAGGCCTGGGGGAAAAGGTCTTGATTCAGAACGCCGATGGCGGCGGTTCGGTGGTGCGCACCGATTTTCCTGCCGGTATTGGTATCGCTAACCAGACCACGACGCCCTTTTATACAGGACTGGCGCAGCCGGCGCCGTCCTGGTCAGGCGCATGTGACTGGAACGCGGTGGCGGCGTTCACGCTCAACGGCGAGATGGAGCAAGTCGTCAGTCCGGCAGAAAAAGTACTCCTTGCCTTTTCCACTGCCGAGTGGCAGCCAGGGCAGCCCGTACGCAAATTAACGACGCCATCGATGCTGCAAGAGATTAGCAGCGGCGGCATTCTGATCGATATGGAATCTGGTCCGGGGACGCAGCGTGAAGTCAGCTATGTCATTAATGAGGGCTGGACTTGGGGAGAGCAAAGCTGGGGCACGCTTGTGGCCGCCTCGGATCTGCTGGCAGAGCAACTGTTGCTCCCCAACCTCTGACAGAACCGTTGGTGCTGCTGGTCCCCCGACTGGAATCACATTTCCCTATGAAAAATGATGGGATCGGATAAAGATACCAACAAAAGTACCAACAAAAATTGCGTTGCTGAATTTTTCATCAGCTGCAATTGGTACGGCTGGGAGATAATAGCGGTAATCGGCTAACTTGTGTGACGATCACTCAACTTGTACCGATATCACCTAACTTGTACCTGTCCTTTCCCGCTAAACAATGACGAACTTCCCGCTGCAACCGGCGTCGCTACTCGAGAGCGATAAGTTTTTGGGCATGATGAAATTCGTTCGACTTTCCAAAGCTGCCGAGATGCTTGGCTGCACTAAGGATCAGCTACTTCACTTCGGAGCCCTTGGATTGCTGGAAGTGTTCGCGCCAGTGCTAGCTGCTGGCGAGTTTGCATGGCCAACAGGGCAGGGATCAAGTGCGTTTATCGACCTCGACCAGCCCTTTGAGCGCTACTTCGATGCGTCATGCCGTGTTGGCATCTTTCCTCAAGATCTTGCAAGAATCGAAGCTGTCGGCTGGGTTGTTCCGTGGAGGTTTTACGCTCCTGACTACGCCCGTGACGTCATGCAGCATGCGCCTAGGACTTTTGAAGAAAGCCTCGCGGAGAAAAATAAAGCACGGCTCGATAAAATTTCGCAGACAAAGGCCAATGCTTTGACTGAACTAAAACGTGAGGGTTTGGATGAGGCAAGGGCCGACTACTTGAGATACATTATCAATGCACAGGTTGGTGATGCCGAGTTTGAAAAAATGCTGAATAAGGGGGCATTGCAATTTCGTGAGAACGGTTTTCGGAGCGCATGGGTTCGAGTGGATTCGCAAGATGAGCCAGTAGAACAAACTACTATAGACCATCTGTTCGTGACGCCGGACGAGCTTGTGCGTCTGCAAGAAGGGCTACCTCAAACGCCAATTTTCTCGGCAGTAGAACTGGCAGGAGTTCCGGCGCGGCCTGAACATGGAAACACTGCGAGCAACGCTAGGAAGAGATTCGAAACCCTGTTGGCTGCTGTGTGGTTGTACAGGAAAGAGATCAGGGAGCTAGTCAAAGACGCTAGAGCGTGGACCCATGACTTAGAAGTCAGAGCGCCTGAACTGTGGAAGTCCGGAGTTCCTCCTTTTGAGACCCGTGGAGTAGAAGACCTTCTACGGAGCGTGTTAAGTGACAAGGGGATAGAGAAATGGCTACAGAGAAAATCTGAAAATACAGAGTAATTTTACACCGTAACATTACTCAAAATTAGTCTTTACAGTCCTTTCCATGCCGGTATGCCCGGCGTTCTAAAGGACTATGATGCAATTCTCTACTTCGTTGAAGATGCTCCGTTGCAAACAATTAATGGCGCGTCTTTCTCTGTCACGCTCGACCATCTACGACAAGCTTTCCAAGTCGTCGCCCCGTTTCGATCCGTCTTTCCCTCGCCCAATCAACCTAGGCCCGCATGCAGTAGGTTGGGTTGAGGCAGAGGTAGACGCTTGGTTGCAAGCTCGCATCGCTGCAAGCCGGTAGCCGAGCAGCGATTCAATTAATCCCATATGTGACCACCTTACCGCGTAACTCCGCAATCGCTAGGTTACGGATTTCATCGAGTTATTCGGTAAAGGAATTTTTCGACCTCCCTATGAGGTCGATGTTTTCGCATGGTCAGGGTTTTGGTTATTAATGTTATTAACAAGTATTAACAAGTAATTGCAGACACAATGAAATAATGGATGATCCTAGTGATATAAACGAGAACTATGAGTTCTGTATGGATGCTATCAACTTCCATAGTCAACCTCACATTACCCTAGAGGATGGACGATGCCTAATAATTAATGAAAAGAACTATGCAGGAAGCTATTGGTACAGCATATACCAATTCGTTCGAAGCATCGAGAAAGCTGCTGCTTATCAGATTGAATCTATCATCAATGCAAATGATGAAAATGATCTGCAAGAAAATGCAATTACTCAATCGTACCAGACGATTACTGGTTTGATTCGGAGCCATGATCCAGATTGCATCTATGGGCCACATATTCAACTTTTCTATGATGTTGCTTTAGAGGTAAATGGCGATAAGCCAGTTACATTTGAAAAATTCAAAGAATTGGTTGGCAAGATAAGGTTTGAAACTAAAAATAAGTCCTTCAAGAAGAAATCTAATAGAAAGCGTGAGAGGCAAAATGCAAATGAGAAGACTGTCCTTGAGTATGTGGACAGTATTTTTCAGAATCACTCTCGCCCCGTAATAATTAGGCTGGATCTTCACTTAAAATTAACAAGCATAGAACGATTGAAGCAGCATGCTAAGATAAGAGAGAAGTTTACGAAATTTCTCAATGACAGACGTAGCAATAAGTTCTTCGAACGTGAGCTTGGTTATGTATGGAAATTTGAAGATGGCGAGTCGCTTGGCGGCCACTATCACTTAATTATCATACTTGACGGTGCCTATGTTCAAAAAGATGAATTCATAGCGTCGCAAATCGGTGAATACTGGAAAAAAATCACAGATGGTGAAGGTACGTACTTCAATGCGAACTCCAAGAAGTATCTTGATAACCTGATAGCACACGGCGTCGGTATAGGTGTAGGCCGTATTGAAAGCCACGACACTGAAAAACGTGGAAATCTCACGCGTATTGTGAAATATTTCTTCAAATTAGAGCAATATGTGGAGGCCAAGCTCTCCGCTGGGGCGCGCTCTTTTGGGAAAGGTATTATTAAGAAAAATAAAGGGGGAGGTGGTAGGCCACGTAAATCGGAAAATTAGAGAAAAAGGGCAACCTGCAATCAGGTTGTCCTTTAACTATGCCGATAGCATTACCTCATTTCTTACATCCAGTTTCCCATTCTTGCATTACGTCGTTCATGATAGGCGCGTCGTCGCCATGCTCTTTGCGAAATGCCGCCACTTTGGCTTCAAAACAGGCATCCTCAGAATTAGGGCTGGCCGGGGCAGGCATCGCTGCCTGCTCCACCCCATTTTTGTAGACTTTTTCTTTGCAAATCACGTCTGCTGGGTCATCTACCATAGCGGCATAGAAGTATGTGCCGCCAAGCTGCTGAGCCATTGCAGGATAAAGCTGTGCTTTTGAAAAATACGCCCTGCGCTTTTCGCCGGTAACAGCGTCGCTCAAATTGCAAGTTTTCCATGTGCCGTCGTAAATACCGGCGACGTAATGTTCCTCATACGCGCCGGAGCGTGATACGCCAGTCTTGCGCCCGTTTTCCCAAACCAGATCAGTCAACAAAGTATCGCCGGTAATGTCCCAAAGCTTCTCTTCGCCAACCTTCTTACCGGCACTATAGTTGATACGGCTGATGATCTTGCCAGTTTTAGGGTTATAGCGCTCTTCAACGCCGTCAGGCTCGCCACCATGAATAGTGGCTGACATCATCAAGTTGCCCGTATCGGATGCCCACATTTTCATAGGCCCATCGATCTGACCTTTGCTGTAGGTGAATTCACCGATCTTTTTGCCGTTGGCGTCCTGGCACACGGCAATCCCATCAAATTGACCGTCGCTCACAGGTACCTTACAACTGCCCGCCCACGCGCCGTACTGTGCGGCGTATCGTTTGCCGACGTCGGTTACGCCTACATTGGTCAGCGTGCCGTTAAACGGATCACTGGCATCCTTCTTGTAAATCAGGCCTCGCTCAACGTGCGCCTGCCGTGCGTCGATCTCACGGCTACAGCCCTGTAGCAAGATGATGCTCAATGATGCAACCACGAAGGTGGCTAATTTCAATGGTGTTTTAGGTTGATGCATGGCGCTCCTTATTTCCGGGCTACCCCGGTCTTGGGTTGTTGTGCAAGAAATTGTTTATTGGCAATCAAATCCTACCAATTCGGTAGTATTTGTTCAAGCTGAAACGTGGACTATCTTTTCCTTTAGGTTCGGGAAATAGAAACATGTCTGTACTGGGCGATCGTCTAAAACAAGCACGTCTAAAATGCGGACTGTCACAAGAGCAGCTTGGGCTTCAGGCCGGTCTTGAGGTTGAAAGCGCCAGCGCAAGAATGAATCGCTATGAACGCGGCACGCGAGTTCCTGGTGTAGAGTTGATGGAGAGGATCGGAAACGTTCTCGGCCTGCCGCTGGCGTACTTCTACGCTACGAGCGAGGACGAAGCGAGACTACTCGTCTTGTATCAACGTTTGTCCAGTGATGACAAAGAGAAGTTGTGTCAGCTAGCCGAACAATTAGCGATAACTTGAGCCTAAAGCGACCGCAAGGTGAGTGATCGTGTTCGTATGCCGTTGTCTACCTAAGGCAGCCATCGCCCCAATTCATTTTGATGTAGGCTAGATATCCAATCTCGTCAATGGACGAGGTCATTAATAGGAATTTTTATGGCTGCAACTGTTGAGCAATTCTGGGGCGACATAACGACGCTAGCGTTGAAGCTTGTACAGGCATACGGTCTGACTTACAGCTTGTCTGGTAGCACTGCGGACGAGATGGCGCTACAGCGGTGGATGGACTACCGGCTTCGGCATTTAATTGCTCAACCTCGCAAGGTTGTAAAATCATCACGTTTTCCGGTGCAGAACTTACCAGCCGAGATCAACAAAGCACTCTCTGTGCTTGAGGCTAAATTCACAAACGGTGATGATGTAAACCCATATCTGAGTAAAACAACCATCGCTAATGACGTCTCTGCAGCCAAGCAAATGCGGCGGACCGACGGCTTGTGGGCGGATTGGGGCATTCATCACTTACATTTGACGCCCGAACCCTTGGTGGAGGGGGAACGCTTTTCTAAACGGTCAGGTTGGCTGCTCTTCGCTAGGATTTATGAAGACGTCGTAGCTCTTATCGACGTCCGCAGTCATGACGAGAAGGACCTTTGGACTCAGGAAGAGCTTCTGAAGACCTTCATCGATTCGTGGCCGGAACAAGCAGAGCCTCATCGAATTAGCACTATGCAAGTCACATCCACCCCTACAGAACCAGGCGACCTGAAGTCGCTCCGCAACGCGGGCATTGTCGCGCCTGTGGAGCACAACGGCCAACACTACTTTGGGTTTGGCGGTGGAGTTACAGCAGCCGTGACGTCCAGTGCCGCCAGCATGGCATGTGTAAATGTGATTCGAAATGCTCATCAACTCGCATTGTGGCTGGATTCACCGGACAATATAATCCGAGTAGAACTCAATGGACTCGGCATCTCTCAGCCTAAGTTCTTTCTCGGTGTCGGGGATCATGGGCTTGTCATTGCAGAGCGCACAAAAACCGAACACGCATGGAACTTTCCTGAGTCCAATCAGCGTAATTTCAGCGCTGTTCAAGATGGACTGCTGCCCGCGTGGGCAGTACCCACACTGATGGATCACCTTCGGTCTGAGCTTTAAATCCGACGCATTTGAAGAGCGAGCTAGTTGCGGCGATACACCTATCCGTGGGCCTTCAAAATCCGGTACACCGATGCTATCCCGATTCCGCAGGCATCCGCGACCTCTTGCTTAGTCACCCCCTTGGCAATCAAGGCCAGTACCTTAGTACTCTTTGCTTGGGCAGTGGGTGCACGGCCAGTATATGCTCCACGTTGCTTTGCTGCGGCAATTCCGACCCGCTGGCGCTCCAGCATGTTCTCCCTCTCGAACTGGGCAATGGATGCGAACAGATTGAACGTGAGACGTCCCGACGGCGTGGCGGTGTCCACTGCCAGATCAAGTATGCGTATCGTTGCACCGGCACGCGCCACACGCGATTCAATTTCAACCATGTGCACCATCGAGCGAGCGGCGCGAGATAAGCTGCTAAATACCAGTACATCGCATGGCCTCAGGATGGTGAGTACCTTGGCGAATTCAATCCGATCTTCCATCTTGACGCTGCTGATCTGCTCCCGGTAGATCGACTGATCCGTGCAGCCAGCTCCCTTGAGCTTCGCAATTTGATCGGCAAGCCCGGCCACTTGCTCAACTGTTGAGGTACGAGCGTATCCATAAATCGTCATGGCGATTCCTTTCTATCAATAGGGTCTGGAACTGGTGAAATTATCAATAGGCTCTAGAGAGATGAGCGGCATTGATAGGTTTTTGATGGTGGCGTGGAGCAGATCAGTTGACCCTGCTCTAGTGGTAGACGCTATCGGCAGCGCAATACAGCACGTGGCTACATTGCAGCCAAGGGCAGGATCGAAAGGGGTCGTTTTTCGTACTGTCGAATGCTAAGATGCAAGGTAAACTCCTTCTAAAAAATTGCCAACGAGTAAACACATAAACACAGGTGTGCTTGTCGGCTAACCAGACTGTTCCATGAACGCAGTAGAAATCGAATCAGCAATATCAGACTTGGCACTTCAGCCATTCGACAAGGAAGAGTTCCCCTTCGCGTTCCTAGCCGCTTTCGGCAATAAAGAGACCGCCCTCAAGCGCCTGCGCACCGGCAACAACAACGCCTCGGATGTCCGTGGCGGGGTCCTTCAGCGCAACAATATTCATATCGCCGCGTGCGAGGTTGGCAATGTCGGCGAAACCCTAAAGGCATTGCGCGCCAGTTCGGCAACTACGAAAGCTAAAGCAAAGTTTATCCTGGCGACTGACGGGCAGACTCTCGAAGCTGAAGACTTGCTCAGCGGAGAAACCAGGGCTTGCAACTATCCGGATTTTCCAAATCACTTTGGCTTCTTCCTACCTTTGGCCGGCATCTCCACGATCAAGGAGATTAAGGACGATCCCATTGATGTACGCGCCACGGGGCGCCTGAACAAGCTGTATGTCGAGTTGTTAAGCGAAAACCCAGAATGGGCGACAAGCGAACGCAGGCATGACATGAACCATTTCATGGCTCGCTTGATTTTTTGCTTTTTTGCTGAGGACACTGATATCTTCAACGGCACGGGCTTGTTCACCCAGACAGTGGAGAGGATGAGCGAACGAGATGCTTCCAACACCCATGAGGTATTGGAGACCATCTTCCGCGCCATGAATGTCAAAGTGACTGAGCGTGCCGAAGCCCAACCTCGGCTGCCTAGTTGGGCAAATGGCTTTCCCTATGTAAACGGTGGACTGTTTTCCGGAAATACAGAAGTGCCGCGTTTTACACGAATGGCACGCACGTATCTGTTACATGCCGGTGGCTTGAATTGGAAACAAATAAACCCGGACATCTTTGGAAGCATGATTCAGGCAGTGGCCGATGATGAGGAGCGAGGTGCCTTAGGAATGCACTACACCAGTGTTCCGAACATCCTCAAAGTGTTGAACCCCTTATTCTTGGATGACCTGCGTGCGCAACTGGCCGAAGCCGGCGATAACGAGCGCAAGCTCCTGAACCTACGCAAGCGTATGGCACGCATCCGCGTCTTCGATCCTGCCTGCGGGTCTGGTAATTTCTTGGTGATCGCTTACAAGCAAATTCGCGAGATCGAGGCAGAAATCAACCGTCGCAGAAACGAACTTCAACTAGGTACGGAAATTCCGCTAACAAATTTCCGTGGAATCGAGTTGCGTGATTTTCCAGCTGAGATTGCGCGTTTAGCACTCATCATTGCGGAGTTCCAGTGTGACGTGCTATATCGCGGGCAGAAGGACGCGCTTGCCGAGTTCTTACCGCTTGATTCGCAAAACTGGATTGTGTGCGGAAATGCCCTGCGACTCGATTGGTTGAACATCTGCCCTCCTACAGGCACGGGTGTCAAATTGGTTGCTGAAGATTTGTTTAGTACCCCACTCAAGCAGACAACAATCGACTTCGAAAATGAGGGCGGCGAAACGTATATCTGTGGTAATCCACCTTATCTTGGATCAACTTGGCAGACTAACGAACAGAAGGCTGATCTGGAGGCCATCTTTACTGCAAGGACAAAGAATTGGAAGTCTCTGGACTACGTAGCGGGATGGTTCATGAAAGCTGCAGATTATGGAACTAGGACAAAATCAGCTGCCGCATTTGTATCCACAAATTCGATTTGCCAAGGACAGCAAGTACCGATTCTTTGGCCGTTAATATTTGAGACGGGACATGAGATTTCCTTTGCCTACACCTCCTTCAAATGGACGAATCTCGCCAGTCACAATGCTGGGGTGACAGTGATCATTGTTGGAGTTGCTAGCCTTTCGCAGAGAAATCGAAATCTATTTACTGTTTCTGACGATGGGAATGTCAGCGCTAAAGTTGCTGACCACATCAATGCTTACTTGGTGCCAGGGAAGCAGGTAATCGTAGAGAAATCATCAAGACCTCTGTCTGGCGTTTCTGAAATGCTGTTTGGTAGCAAGCCGGTAGACGGAGGACACCTGCTATTTTCGCTGGATGAGTTGGAGTCGCTTGGACTGAGTCGGCAAGACAAGGAGCGATACATTCGTCCGATAGTCGGTTCGGAAGAATTCATTAGCGGAAAGCAGCGTTTTTGTCTATGGATTGAAGATAAAGATGCAGACAGCGCCCGCGTACATCCTGTAATTGGACCGCGCCTACAGATGGTTCGATCAATGCGATTGAGCAGCTCCAAAGTTGTGACGCAACGTGGTGCGGATTGGCCACATCGGTTTGACGAGAGACGTCAAACCGGCAACGAGACAGTTGTGATAGTTCCTAGCGTTTCATCTGAGACGCGCGAATACCTTCCAGTTGGATATATGCAGAAGGGCTCGATCATTAGCAACCTGGCTTTTGCGCTTTATGATGCCCCTCTTTGGAACATGGCTCTAATCGCCTCCCGACTTCATTTGATCTGGATTGGCACCGTTTGCGGCAAACTCGAAACACGCTATCGCTATTCCAACACGATCGGATGGAACACTTTTCCGGTGCCGATGCTAACCGAGCAAAACAAAGAAGACCTGACCGCTTGCGCCGAAGGCATCTTACTGGCGCGCGAAGCGCATTTCCCGGCCACTATTGCCACCCTATATGAACCGGACAATATGCCAGACAACTTGCGCCATGCGCACGAGCGTAACGACGAAGTATTGGAGCGAATCTACATCGGACGGCGCTTCAGGAACGACACCGAACGGCTAGAAAAATTGTTCGACCTTTACACCAAGATGACGGTGGACGCAACCAAGGTTGCATCCAGATCAAAGAAGGGAATGAAAGCATGACTGAACAAACCGGCAACGCTGCGAATCGCTATACCGTGCCATCGGTATCCATCAGCACAGCTCGCACCGGAGCGTCCAATAAAGCCAATGCGCTTGGCATGCGTACTATGCAGGAGCGCGCCTACGCCAAGAGGGGCGAACAGTATTTGCTGATCAAATCTCCGCCAGCTTCTGGTAAGTCGCGAGCGTTGATGTTTATCGCGCTAGACAAGCTCAACAATCAGAGCTTGCAACAGGCTATTGTCGTGGTGCCAGAGCGTTCTATTGGCGGTAGCTTTGCTGATGAGCCGTTGAGTCAACACGGATTTTACTGGGATTGGCATGTAGCCCCGCAGTGGAATCTTTGCAATGCTCCTGGGGTGGACGAGCCGCGCGTGGCGAAGTCCAAAGTGGAAGCGGTGAGCAAGTTCCTAGAGAGCGATGACAAGGTACTGGTCTGTACACATGCCACGTTCCGCTTTGCAGTAGAAGAGTTGGGTGTCCAGGCATTCGATAATCGCCTGATCGCCATCGATGAATTCCACCATGTATCAAGCAACCCGGATAATAAGCTGGGAAGCCAACTGGGTGCATTCATCGCCCGCGATAAAGTGCATTTGGTCGCCATGACGGGTTCCTATTTCCGTGGCGATAGCGAGGCCGTTATGGGTCCAGAGGACGAGGCCAAGTTCGAAACGATCACTTACACTTATTACGAACAGCTCAACGGCTATCGTTGGTTGAAGTCGCTGGACATCGGTTATTTCTTTTACACAGGCCCTTACGTTAATGCGATCAATAAGGTGCTGGACCCAGCGCTAAAAACCATCGTCCACATCCCCAATGTGAATGCCCGCGAGAGCCTCAAGGACAAAGAGCGAGAGGTGAACGAAATCATGCACGGCTTGGGCGAATGGAAAGGCGTGGATCCTGTCACTGGCTTCCATCTAATTCAGGCTCATGATGGCCGCACCTTGAGGGTAGCGGACTTGGTCGACGACAGCGACCCGGCTAAGCGCTCAAAAGTGCTCACCGCGCTGAAAGACCCCGCGCAGAAAGACAACCGCGATAGCGTCGATGTCATCATTGCGCTGGGGATGGCTAAGGAAGGCTTCGACTGGATCTGGTGCGAACACGCGCTGACGATTGGCTACCGAAGCAGCCTGACCGAAATAGTTCAGATCATTGGTCGCGCGACCCGCGATGCTGAAGGAAAGGAGCGATCTCGCTTCACTAACCTGATCGCGGAGCCTGCTGCTGAACAATCCGCAGTCGCTGAAGCGGTTAACGACATGCTGAAAGCCATTTCCGCTAGCCTGTTGATGGAGCAGGTACTCGCTCCGCGATATGAATTCACCCCCAAAAACGCAGGCCCGAAAGAAGGCTTCGATTACGGTGAGGATGGCTACAAGGAAGATGGGCACAACATCGGCGTAAATCAGGAAACAGGGCAGTATCACGTTGAAATTAATGGTCTGACCACTCCGCAAAGCTCAGAGGCTACACGTATTTGCAAAGAGGATTTGAACGAAGTCGTTACGAGTTTTTTGCAGGACAAAACTGTGCTAGAGCGCGGTTTGTTCGACAAGGAAAATACATTGCCCGAAGAACTTACTCAGCTACGCATGGGGAAGATAGTGCGGGAACGTTACCCGGACTTGAGCGAAGTCGACCAAGAGGCAATTCGGCAACATGCGGTCGCAGCCATGAATCTTACGCAGCAGGCCAAATTAGCATTGGCCCAAGCGGATGCCAACGGCAGCGGCACGGACCAAGGCAGCACAGCGTTGCTAGATGGTGTGCGCAGGTTCGTCAATGTGCGTGACTTAGACATTGACTTGATCGACCGCATTAACCCCTTCGATGCCGCTTATGCGGTACTGGCGAAGTCTATGGATGAAAAATCTCTGCGTCAGGTGCAGGCCAGTATTGCCGCCAAAAAGGTAAGCATTCCTGAAGATGAAGCACGTGAGCTGGCCAAACGCGCTTTGCAGTTCAAGAACGAACGTGGTCGCCTGCCAGATATCAACTCTGCCGACTTGTGGGAAAAACGGATGGCCGAAGGTGTAGCCGCGCTGACTCGTTACCGTGCGCAGGCCAAAGCCGCCCAAAGGGAGTCTGGCAATGGCTGATATGGATGATGACGAACTGCTAGATGCGCTTGGAGTAGATGCCACCCCGCTCAAAGCTGCCAGTCGCACTGCGACCGAGGAACGTATCATTGCAGGATTTGAAGATATTCTACGCTTCCATCGGGCACATGGGAGAGCCCCGCTTCATGGCGAGGGCCACGATATATTCGAGCGGCTGTGCGCTGTTCGTCTTGATCAACTGCGCAGGTCGCCGCAGGCGCAAACTCTGCTGGCCGAGTTGGACGTACCTGGCTTGCTATCTGGGGCAGGCACGGCAATCTGCGTGGATGACTTGGATGAAGACGCATTGCTGGCTGAGCTGGGCATTGACGCTGATCCTGCTGGCCAGAATGACATTACGGTATTGCGCCACGTCCGGCCTTATGTCGAAATCAAGGCAGCGGAGGAAATTGCCGACCGCACTTCCTGCGCTGATTTTGATTACTTCAAACCCTTCTTTGATGAAGCTGAAGCAGGCCTCAAAGCAGGCACTTGGATGACCAAGCCCTTCGTCAAGAACGCCAGCATTGAGGTAAAAGATTTCTTCATTATTAGCGGCCAAATAGCTTACGTGGCCGAAATGTATGAAGGTTCTACGACCAAGGATGGACGCGAAAACCCACGACTGAGGGTCGTTTTTGACAACCAGACTGAGAGTAACCTATTGCTACGCTCACTCTCGCGCTCACTCTACCCTGACGGAGACACACCTGTGGGGCGCCGCCTTATTCGCAAGGATGACGGTCCGCTTTTTGGTAGCGTCTCAGAACCAGACGACATTGAAACCGGAACGATTTATGTGTTGCGTAGTCTGTCTAGCCATCCGTTCGTTACTGAGCATCGCGAACTGATCCACAAAATCGGCGTTACTGGGGGCAGAGTTGAAACCCGCATCGCAGGCGCAGAAAACGACTCTACCTACCTCTTGGCCGATGTGGAAATAATTGCTACCTACAAGCTCCACAACATCAACCGTACAAGACTGGAAAATATTTTCCATCGTTTGTTTGGTGCCGCTCAGCTCGATTTAACCATTGAAGATCGCTTCGGACGCCCGGTCAAGCCAAAGGAGTGGTTTTTAGTACCACTTAATGTGATTGATGAGGCGGTTCATCGTATCAGGGACGGCTCGATTACCGATGTGACGTATGATCCCCAGACTGCTCGTCTTATGGATCAGGTTTAGCGATTATCTTCATGGAGCGGCGAAAAGCCGCTCCATGAGTTACAACGTAATGTGAATTATTCTCCAAGAAAAACGTGCTCAGGAAATCATCATAAGCGCCTGATCCAATGCCCGCTCTTTCAGAGCTGCACCTTGCCCAAACCATGCTGATTCCAGCCGATGATCGGTACTGCGTGCGCGCCGGTCATGGTCAATAAACTCCGTTACGGAGTTGAGCAGACCAAAGGCAGTGCCCTTTGACGACGCCAGCTCAGCGCCTCTACCATGCCCGTCAAAGAGAGTCATGACCTTTGCCATCGTGCGATCACTCGCATTGTCGCTACCCGCTTTCGTCTCATCAGAAAAGACCCGTGCAAGGTAGTTCATCGCCTCATGCGATTTTACCTTCCGCTCGCTGAGCCCCTTCATGTGGTACATGAAGGTATTCCAGGTCGAAACCGAAATGCCGAGCTGGCGTTTCACAGATTGCGCGTCAAACGCCGTGTTGTGGCGTACCTTCACAGCTCCGCTACTGGCGCCCAAGGCCACAGCCAGCGTATTGTTGCAGACGACGCGAATACTCGTGAATTGCGCGGTCGTCGCCAATGTGCCATCGCATGCCGTGGCAAGAAGGACGTAGGCATTGCTCACGTCATTGCCTTTCAGCGTTGACGATTGGCCGGTGCGGGCTAGTGCCCAAATTTTCCGACCGCCCTTTAGGACTCCGGCTGTCTCAAGTTTGAAGCCGGAGACCTCTGTCAGATCTCGGTAGAACTCCAATATTTCGCTGGGTTGCACTACCTGGAAGCGTTGGCTGACGACGGACAGGGGTGTCTTTGTGTCGGAGCGGAACAGCACTTTGTTTTCGGGGAACGACGCGAATGTGCCGACGCTGTCAGCATCGCTCGTCATGAAGCTGACGGGCGATTCACGGATGCACCAGTTCATTCCAGCTTGTTCCGCCCAGACTTCGATGGGCTGATTGGCGCTGAGTTGATTTCCTATTCCATGCCAAGGCACGTCGCCCACGTAAGCCATTTTTTCAAGTAAGTGTGCCATTAGATATTTCCTTTTCTTTGTTAAGGTGTAGCCGGGCCTCCGTCCCGTTTCCGGATTGACTGGACAGGTACGACGGGGAGAGGTATTGCTAGAGGTATGCCATGACGGGCATCCCGTTGGACTATCAGCGAGGGACTGATGTGGACTGCGGTTATGCATTACGCCTCGTAAAAAATTGGCTCCAGGACTTCTTCACTTTTTTTGCCAAAGCTAAATTCGCAGTCCATGCACAGGAAATTATCGAGAATGTTCTCATCGATAATTTCGCCGAGCGCAGCGCCAGCAGAACTACCGGCAGCACCGCAAACCAAGGCACCGATGACTGCACCTGCGACACCACCTAGAACGACGCCAGGTGGCCCAGCAAACGCGCCTGCGAGAGCACCAAGCTCTGCACCACTGGCGGCACCGGCTGCGCCACGAACTGCGCCAGCAATCGTGCCGACGGTGCAGATTAGTCTTCTCGCGTAGTCCTTGGTCACGATCCGCTCAGATTCACATCGTGGGCATCGGCGCGTCATTCTTCAACGCTCCGACGTGCGAATCTTGCGGCTGTTAGGCTCGACTCTGCGCTGACCCTTTTGTAGTGGTCGCGCACAGCGTTGCGCCGTACTCGCTCCATGTACGCAATGAAGCTTGTCGCTGACAGGAATCCAACAGCAAATACGATGGAAAAAGCAGTGAGGTGTTCCAAGGGGGATGTGTTCGGTCGCATGACGAATCCTTTAAAAAGTACGGTTGGGGTGAGCTGGGCGGCAACGCCGTCCACGATTAAACAAAAGGGCATAACTCCGCAGCCTGATGGCTGCGGAGTTATGCCCTCGATTAATGAGGTTAGGTCTATTAGGTCTATCTAGACGGGAGGGGGAGGCGTGGCGCAGCTTCTGATAGATCAGTTCCCTGTTCTCCCTTCAACGATATAGATCTGAAATCTTCTAGCTCGATATGCATTTCGGTAGCATGCAAAGGCCTGCTCGTGGGATAGATCTCCGGAAGTTTAAGCAAGCATATTTTATAAAAAGTGCTTGCGTTTGGGTTCGGGTTAACCTAATAATGCAAGCATGTTTTTAAAAAAGGTGCTTGCTATGGACTCTGAGAATAATCGCAGTAACGGTGGTAAGGTGCGGGCCGCAAAACTGTCGAAAGAGCGGCGAAGCGAGATAGCCAGAGAGGGCGCCTTGGCTAAGCATGCTAAGGCTCAAACCCCGAAACTTCCTACTGCTAGCCATAAAGGCGTGCTTAAACTCGGGGGCTCGGAAATAGCATGCTTCGTTCTTGAGGATGGACGTCGCGTTATATCTGGCCGAGGAATGACGTCGGCGATTGGCATGCTAGGCCGTGGCTCTGGCGTTGCTCGCATCTCCGGAATGAAAGCCGTCAAAAGTGTTGCTGAGCCAAGTTTCTTACAGGCTATTGCCAGCCCAATCGAATTTATAGGTGAATCGCCAAGGAAGGATGTTCCGAGTCATGGTTTTGAAGCTCCAGTTTTGCAGGACTTATGCGAGGTTCTGCTAAAAGCTAGAGACGCTGGCATGCTTGCAACTGAACATGAAATTCGCTATGCGCAGTTTGCCGATACCTTGATTAGGTCTTTTGCGCGCGTGGGTATTGTGGCTCTCGTTGATGAGGCTACTGGCTACCAAGAGGAACGCCCTAAAGATGCGTTACAGGCATATCTAGAAAAGATAATCAGCGAAGAACTTGCCTCATGGGTAAAGAAGTTTCCGGATGAGTTTTATGAAAACATTTACAAGTTGCGAGGGTGGACATGGCCTGGCATGAGTAAAAACCGATATAGCGTAGTTGGAACTTATACGCGGGATTTGGTTTTTGAGCGAATTGCTCCGGGGCTACTGCCTGAGTTAGAGCGTAAAAGCCCCAAAAATGAAAAGGGACAAAGAGCGAATAAGTTGCACCAATGGCTCACTGAGGATATTGGCGACCCGATGCTCGCTCAGCATATGCATTCGCTCATCATGTTTCAGAGATTAGCGATAGCAAATGGATTTGGATGGAACCGCTTTGTGAAAATGGTAGATCAGGTTCTGCCCAAAAAAGGAAGCACACTTGAGCTTCCATTAGACGACGTTATTTAAGTTCGGTTGGTCTTACTTCAAACTTCAATGTTGAAAGGATGGGACATGGCAACACCAAAAAACCACGGTAAAGCATGGACGGGAGCGGATGTAAAAGCTCTGGAGAAACTTGTGGACCAGAATACGCCCACACGAGTGATTGGTCTGAAAATGGGGCGAACGGAATCATCCATTTATGCTAAGGCGTCGCAAGAAAACATTTCCTTGAAGCCAACAAACCAGTCTCCCTATAATCGTCGGAAATAACCTGTCGACTAGTTCTGATGAATGTGGCGCGTTTGCTGAAAATCGGCGCCTGTTCCTCGGGCATCCAAGCTCGTCTTGGCTGAGCAGAAGTGGTCGGGGGTATTTTGGGGGTATGTTAAGAAGTGAACTGTATTTTCGTCTTAACTTATTGATTAAAAATGATTTTTGTAATGTGTTCGATTGACGCCGTCACTAGCTTGTTGCACCAACCAAGCTAGTGAGCCCGCGCTTAATTGATGCCCTAAAATCCGAGGCGTAAAAAAGCATAGCTCCCCGGCCTGATGGCCGTGGAGCTATGCCTATTGACTGAGATAGTTGTCGATGTTCGATCTGTCGTTTTGGCCAATCAGTTTCCTAGCTCACGTTGGTAAAATAGATTTGAAAATTTCTAGCGCCATCTTCTTTAAAAGGGCGCTGCTAGCCATGTAGCGGAATGACCTGTGCGCCGAGCCTCAGGCTGTCCAAGTAGTCGGCCCATCGCTGCATCATCTCTCGGCGTGCTGGCAGGTGTGCTGTCCGGTTGTACGCCCGGCCATTGGGGTCTTTGACGGCATGGGCTAGCTGATGTTCTATCAGATCAACACGCTCTTCAAGTATCTCATCCATGATGGTGCGCGCCATCGCACGAAAGCCGTGAGCGGTCATGATTTCCTTCGTGTAGCCTAAGCTGCGTAACGCGGCATTGACGGTGTTCTCACTCATGCAGCGTTCCGCTGTCCTAATGCTTGGGAAAACAAATTTTCCGTCGCCAGATAAGGGGCGTATTGAAAGAAGAATCTCCACGGCTTGCTTTGATAACGGCACGATATGATCGTTGTCCATTTTCATTTTGTGGCCAGGTATGCGCCATTCCGCGCAGTCGAAATCTATCTCGGCCCATTCGGCTGAACGCAATTCTCCGGGGCGGACAAACACTAAGGGCGACAATTTCAATGCGGCTGTCGCATAAGCGTGCCCTTGGTAGCCGTGAATGGAACGTAGAAGGGCGCCTACCTGTTTCGGTTCAGTGATTGCCGCAAAGTGCCCTTTCTCAGGCACGGCTAGCGCACCCTTCAGGTCGGCGGTAACATCGCGGCTTGCCAGCCCGCTGGCGACCGCGTAACGAAACACTTGACCGCAAATCTGTTTGACGCGATGCGCGGAATCTCTTGAGCCGCGATCTTCGATTTTCTGGACGGTCCCGAGGACGTCTCGTGGAGTAATCGCGGAAATGGGCTTGCTGCCTATAAATGGGAAGACATTTTTGGTCAGCCAGTTCACTACTTTTGCTTGCGTATTGGCGGCGCGGTCTGGCTCGGTTTTCGCTAACCACTGGCGGGCGACGACCTCAAAGGTCTGCGCGGCTTCTAAAATCTTAGTTCGCTTGTCTTCTTGTTTTGCTTGGCTCGGATCTATGCCGTCTGCAAGAAGCTCGCGTGCTTCGTCACGCCGCTTGCGTGCTTTGGCTAGTGATACTGCTGGGTAGACGCCTATGGCTAAAGTCTTTTGCTTGTCAGCGAAGCGATAGTTCATGCGCCAGTATTTGCCCGCTGCTTTTACCAGCAGGAACATGCCTTGCCCATCAGTGTATTTGTCGCCTACCGGTGCGCCGGTATGCTTTACTTGACGAACGAATGTATCTGTTAAGGGCATAATGCCTCCGGTTGTTGGTATCTGATTTGAGGCCCGAAAAAGGTACCAACAAAAATACCAAGAAAATGATGGTATCTGATGCTACCCCGTCGGAATGCTTTGGACAACAAAAAACCCGCTCTCCTACGACGGAGGCGGGTTGTTTGGATTCGGTTGGAATTCTTTGAACTATTGGGTGGTCCCCCCGACTGGAATCGAACCAGTATCCCACGCTTAGGAGGCATGTGCACTATCCATTGTGCTACGGGGAGGACGCGGCGAGATTATAGCCGAGACTTGCTTAACGCTGCTCCGATTTTGGCGATGGTACCATTTTGGCTGAGGCGGTCGGGTCGAGGACGCCGCTGATCTCGATGCGGCGATAGAAGGTCTGCACCGGGACCCAGGTGACGATATCGTCGAACTCGCCGCCCGGCGCCTGGCTGCGGGTTTCCAACCGGCGCGCAATGTAGGCGGTGGTGTCGCCGTTGTTCTGCTCTTCGTCGACGTTGTTGATGGTGCCATTGGCCAGCGGAATGCCCTGGGCGCTGGTGCCCAGGTTGTTTTTCCCACTGGAGAACACCACGGCGGGCGCGCAGCGCGCCTGGACGCTGCAGCTGTCGTCGCCGACCAGGTAGTACAGCTCGCCGTCTTCGCGGCGGCTGGCGATTTTCTTGTCGGCCCGGGCCTGCGTGGGATCGATGCGCTGCGCCGCGAAGCTCGGGCTGACGCTGTAGCGCAGCAGCTTGCCCCAGCTGTCGCTGCCGACTACGCCCAGCGTCACCCAGGGCAGGAAGCCGGTGCAGCTGTCGCGGTTGCAGGGGGTAGTCATTTCGCGGCCGTCCTGGGCCGAGATCGCCGGACGCGGCAGGCGGCCGTGGGTCATCGCGAAGCCCAGCAGCGCTTCGCGCGCTTCGGCCACCAGTTGCATGCTCTGGCGCTGGCGCACGCTGTCGTCGCCCGGGCGCGTGCTCATCAATGCGACCGACACGCCCAGTCCCAGCATCAGGATCAGCAGGAGCAGGGCGGCGCCGCGTTGGCGGCGTGCAATGGCGGGCAAAGTTGGCAAGATGGGTCCGGTTGGCAGGGGCTGAATACCCGCCGATGCTAGCCGATTCGGGCGTGGAACGCCAGCCGGCAATGGCCCATCGGGCCGGTTACCGCTACAATAGCCGTTGTTTTCACCCCCAGTCAGCGTCTCTACTCATCTTATGGCAGTCATCTCTCTTTCCTCCGCCCAGCTCGCATTCGGCCACGTCGCCCTGCTCGATCACGCTGAATTTTCCCTTGAAATCGGCGAGCGCGTCGGCTTGATTGGCCGTAACGGCACCGGCAAATCGTCGCTGCTGAAAATCATTTCCGGCCAATTCAAGCTCGACGACGGCCTGCTGGTCATGCAGCAAAACCTGAAAATCGTCTGCGTCGCGCAGGAGCCGGTGTTCGAGCCGACCATGTCGGTGTACGACGCGGTGGCGGAGGGACTGGGCGAATTGCCGGCCCTGCTCAAGGAATACGATGCGCTGACCGGTCAGTTCGGCCAGGGCGATGACGACGCCGTCATGGAGCGCATGCATGACATCCAGGTGGTGCTGGATGCCCATGACGCCTGGAACCTGGGCCACAAGGTGGACACCGTGCTCGACAAGCTGAACCTGCCCGGCACGCTGCTGATGCGGGAACTGTCGGGCGGTATGCAAAAGCGGGTGGCGCTGGCACGTGCGCTGGTGGCGGCGCCGGACGTGCTGCTGCTGGACGAACCGACCAACCACCTCGACTTCACCTCGATCCAGTGGCTGGAAGGCTTGCTGCGCGACTTCAAGGGCAGCGTGCTGTTCATTACCCACGACCGCTCTTTCCTCGACAACGTGGCGACCCGCATCATCGAGCTGGACCGCGGCCGCCTGCTGTCCTTCCCCGGCAACTTCACCACCTACCAGACCCGCAAGGCGGAACTGCTGGAAAACGAGGAGGTGGAAAACGCCAAGTTCGACAAGGTGCTGGCGCAGGAAGAGGTCTGGATCCGCAAGGGCGTCAAGGCGCGCCGCGTGCGCGACGAAGGCCGCGTGCGCCGGCTGGAAGCGCTGCGCCTGCAGCGCGCCGCGCGCCGCGAGCAGCAGGGCCAGGTCAAGCTGGAAGTGTCGGTGGGCGAGCGTTCCGGCAAGATCGTGGCCGAGCTGGAAGGCATCAGCAAGAGCTTCGGCGGGCGCGCCATCGTCAACAACTTCACCGGCACCATCCTGCGCGGCGACAAGGTCGGCCTGATCGGCGCCAACGGCGCAGGCAAGACCACCTTGCTGAAAATGATCCTCGGCGAACTGGCGCCGGACAGCGGCGTGGCCAAGCTCGGCACCAAGCTGGAAGTGGCCTATTTCGACCAGATGCGCACCCAGCTCAACGAGGAAGCCAGCCTGGTCGACACCATTTCGCCGGGCAGCGACTGGGTCGAGATCAACGGCCAGCGCAAGCATTCGATGAGCTATCTGAACGACTTCCTGTTCTCGCCGGAGCGCGCGCGCTCGCCGGTCAAGTCGCTGTCCGGCGGCGAGCGCAACCGCCTGCTGCTGGCGCGCCTGTTCGCCAAGCCGGCCAACTGCCTGGTGCTGGACGAGCCGACCAACGACCTCGACATCGAAACCCTGGAACTGCTGGAAGAACTGCTGGAAGACTACAGCGGCACCGTGTTCCTGGTCAGCCACGACCGCACCTTCCTCGACAACGTGGTGACCCAGGTGATCGTGGCCGAAGGCGAGGGCCGGTGGCGCGAATTCGTCGGCGGCTACAGCGACTGGGAGCGCGTGCGCGATACCGTGGCCGCGCCGGCCAGGGCCGTCAAGCTGGGCGCCAAGGCCGAACCGGCGCCCGCAGCTGCGCCCGCAGCGGCGGCGCCGGCCGTCAAGCAGAAAAAACTCAGTTTCAAGGAGCAGCGCGAGCTGGAGGAGTTGCCCAAGCAGATCGCCGCGCTCGAGGACGAGCAGACCGCGCTGAACCTGCAACTGTCGGATCCTGACTTCTATAAGAAAAACGCGGCCGAAGCCAAGCGCGTGAATGCGCGCATCGAAGCCATCGAGGCCGAATTGCTGGCGGCGCTGGAGCGCTGGGAGGCGATCGAGGCGCGCAACTGATCACACAACTGCGGCCTCAACTGCGGCACACAGTTGAGGCCGTGCACTGGATTCAATTGGATTTCTTGGTTGCATCTAATATAATCTTTCGCATCGACGCTTGCGGGGAGTCCTGTGCCAACACTGATCAGCACCAATAGCGCGGCCTGGCCGCGCATCCTGCCTTTTGCCATCTACATGGCATTCATCGTGGTGGCGGATCTGCTGGGGCGCTTGGGGCTGACTGCGGATGAGCTGCTCTGGCTGTATCCGCTCAAGATCGGTGCCGTGGTGCTGGCCCTCTGCTGGGGGCGCCGCCATTACACCGAACTGCACTGGCAAGGCATGGACGGCCGCTGGTGGCTGCTGTCGATCGGCGCCGGGCTGCTGGTGCTGGTGCTGTGGCTCAACCTGGATACGGGCTGGATGGTGGTCGGCACCTCGGCCGGCTTCGATCCGAGCGGGCAGAACGGCGTGAACTGGCCGCTGGCCTTGCTGCGCGCGGCCGGCGCCGCGCTGGTGGTGCCGGTGATGGAAGAGCTGTTCTGGCGTTCCTTCCTGCTGCGCTGGCTGGTCGATCCGCGTTTCCTGGCGCTGGCGCCTGCTGCGGTGACGCTGCGGGCCTTTGCGATCACGGCCGTCCTGTTCGGTATTGAGCATAATTTGTGGCTGGCCGGCATGCTGGCCGGCGTGGTCTATGCCGGTCTCTATATGCGCAGCCAAAACCTGTGGACGGCAATTGTTGCGCACGCGGTCACCAATGGCGGTTTAAGTGTGTGGATATTGGCGACAAAGAACTGGACTTACTGGTAAGATTGTCAACATGACTTCCCCTCCTACTATATCGAGAGCTATGTTAATTTCCTTGCGAAAACATATGACGGTTCCTTCTGACATGGCCGGGCCGAGGGCGCGCCAAGCCATACTGCTGGGCGGGCTGCTGTGCAGCCTGTCGGCGCACGCAGCGCTCAGCGATACCATTCATCCTTTCGTTGGCGGCAACTATTCCTACGACAGCAACCTGTTCCGTGTCGACGACAATGGCCGTGACACCGTGGAGTCGGACCGCATCCGCCAGACCTTTGCCGGCGTGGAAGTGGAGCGTACCTTTGGCCGCCAGCGCTTTAGCGGCTCGGCGCGCGTGAGCCGGGTCAGCTTCGACCGCTTCAGCATGCTGGACTACACTGGCAAGGACGCCAACGGTACCTTGTACTGGCAGTTGGGCAACCACCTGGACGGCACGCTGGGCGGCACCTATTCCTCCACATTGACTTCGTTTACCGACTATCAGGGCACCGAGCGCAACCTGCGGGTGCAGCGCAGCGAGTTTGTCGATGGCGGCTGGCGCTTCCATCCGAGCTGGCGCGTGCGTGCGCGCCTGAGCAACGACAAGTACGAGTTCGACGCGCCGTCGCAGCGCTATCTGAACCGCAAGGACAAGGCCAGCGAGGTCGGCCTCGACTACTTGGGCGTCACCGGCAGCACCATCGGCCTGCAGGTGCGGCGAGTGACGGGCGACTACCTGACGCCGCAGACTTTTGGTCCGTTCGTGTTTGATCCCAGCTATACCCAGGACGAGGTGAAGCTCAAGGTATTCTGGAAGTTCAGCGAACAGCATCAGTTGCAATTCCTGGGCGGCCGCGTGCGCCGTGGTCACGAGTCGCAGACGCTGCGCGACAGCAATGGCACCAATGGCCGCGTCACCGACACCTGGAACGTCACGCCGGCCGTCTCGCTGGTCAGCGCGCTATGGCGCGAATATACCCCGTTCGAAGGCAGTACCGCTTCTTATGCCCTGAACAAGGGGGCCAGTATCGACGGCAAATGGGCGCTCAGCGCCAAGATCCAGGCCACCGGCCAGTTGCGCTATGTCGAGCGTGATTTCGCCGGGTTCGTGAACCCGGTGGCGGTGGCGCCGGAAGACAAGTCGCACGTGGTTTCGCTCGGCTTGAACTACAGCCCGCGCCAGAACCTGGTGTTGTCGGCGTCGGTCAACCGCGACCAGCGCAAGTCCGACACCACGTTCAGCCGGTCCTATAAATCCAACGGCGCTTCTTTCAGCGCCAGCATTGAGTTTTAGTGCGACGGGGTAACATGACGGTCAATGACGTCCCTTTAATTTCGTTTTTCCAGCGTGTGTTCGACCCCTTGCTGATCATGGGCGGGCTGTACGTCTTGTCGGCGCTGTGCGGCCAGCCGTTTAACGGCTACGCACTGGTGCTGATGATCCTGGCGTTCTTTATTTCGTCGTCGGTCTACCAGTATATCGACCCTTACCGCACCTGGCGCAGCGGGCGCCTGCTGGCCTACGGCCGCGACCTGGTGCTGGGCTGGGCGCTGACGGTCGTGATCCTGATGGTGATCGGCTGGGTCAGTGGCCTGGGCCAGCGCTTCGACACCCGTCTGATCACGCTGTGGTTTGTCTGCACCCCATTCGTGCTGCTGGGCGCGCACCTGACGATCGGCCTGCTCAGCCGCGACCCCAACGGCGGCAGCGAGGTGCGCTCGGCCGTGATCGTGGGCGCCAACGGCGTCAGCGTGCGCTTCGCCTCCACGCTGGACCGCAACCCCAGCCTGTTCATGAGCGTGCGCGGCTTTTTTGACGACCGCACCGAGGACCGCCGTCCGGAAAGCCTGGCGCATCCGGTGCTGGGACGCATGTCGGAAGTGGCGGCCTATGTGCGCGAGCACCAGATCAAGCTGATTTTCATCAGCCAGCCGATCTCGGCGCAGCCGCGCATCCGCAAGCTGCTCGACGAGCTGGACGACACCACCGCCTCGGTTTACTTCCTGCCCGACATCTATGTGTTCGACCTGATGCAGGCGCGCTTCAGCAATGTGGGCGGCATGCCGGTGATCGCCATCCGCGAAACCCCGTTCACCGGCGTCAACAGCCTGGTCAAGCGCCTCAGCGACATCGTGCTGGCCAGCCTGATCATGCTGATGATCAGCCCCATCATGCTGGGGGTGGCGGCGGCTGTGAAGCTGACCTCGCCGGGGCCGGCGATCTTCCGCCAGCGCCGCTACGGTCTGTACGGCGAAGAAATCATCGTCTACAAATTCCGCTCGATGACGGTGGCCGAGGACGGCGCCAAGGTGGTGCAGGCCACCAAGAACGACCAGCGGGTCACGCGGGTCGGCGCGTTCTTGCGCAAGAGCTCGCTGGACGAGCTGCCGCAGTTCATCAACGTGCTGCAGGGACGGATGAGTATTGTCGGGCCGCGCCCGCATGCTGTGGCGCACAATGAACAGTACCGCAAGCTGATCAAAGGCTATATGTTGCGCCACAAGGTCAAGCCGGGCATCACCGGCTGGGCCCAGGTGCATGGCTTGCGCGGCGAAACCGAAACGCTCGATAAAATGGAGGCGCGCATCAGCTATGACCTCGATTATTTGCGTAAATGGTCTCTGTGGCTCGATATCTGGATCATTCTGATGACGATTAAAGTTGTTCTTAAGCGTGATAATGCATTTTAACCAAGTGCCAAAAAGTCTTATGTAAGTTTTACGTTCGTTTGTGATATTGACAATCAGTGGGCTGCCCTGCATACTGTTTTAGCTCTTTGTGTGCATAGCACAATTTTTCTCCATTCCGGTTCAATGCAGGGGGGCCGGGGCACGGTGTGTAAAAGGATATCGATCTTGAATCAACAGAACGTCATCTCTGCAATGCCTTCCTTGCGTCGTTCGGGACGGACCAGCCAGGTGCTGGCGCTGGCGCTGGTCGCCGCCTTGGGGTTGAGCGCCTGCGGCGACAAGGCCAAGAAAAGCGGCCAGGCCCTGGTCAGCGTCAACGGTGAGGAAATCACCATCTCGCAGCTGAACGAGGAGCTGCAGCGCGCCAACGTGCCGCCGGCCCAGCAGGAGCAGGCCGGCAAGCAGTTGCTGGAGAGCCTGGTGGACCGCCAGTTGCTGCTCAACGAAGCGGTCAAGGAAAAACTCGACCGCGACCCGAAAGTGGTGCAGGGCATCGAGCGCGCCAAGGCGCTGATCATCGCCCAGGCCTATATGCAAAAGCATCTGAGCGCCCCGGCCAAGCCGACCCGCGCCGAAGTTGAAGACTACTACGCCAAACATCCGGCCTTCTTCGCCCAGCGCAAGATGCTGGAGTTGCGTGAGCTGAGCATCGCCAGCAGCGATATGAGCGCCGAGCTCAAGGCGGCCATCGACAGCGCCAAGAGCCTAGACGCGGTGGCCAGCTGGATGGATGAGCACAAGGTCAAATACGAGCGCCTGCAAGTGTCGCGCAGCAGCGGCGACTTGCCGCCTGAGCTGGGCAGCCGACTGCTGGCGCTGCCAAAAGGCCAGTTGTTCATCGTCAAGGAGGGCGCACGCTCGCTGCTGATCGTGATTGCCGACACGCGCGACACCCCGGTCACGCTGGAGCAGTCGGCGCCGCAGATCGAGCAGGTGCTGATGGCGCAGCGCAACAAAGACGCCGCCGGCGCCGAACTCAAGCGCCTGCGCGGTGCGGCCAAGATCGAATACCTCGACAAGAAAATGGAGCCGAATGCGCCGCCGGCAGCGGCAGCGCCGGCCGCATCGGCTGCGGCATCGGCCTCGGCCTCGGCATCCGCCACCGATGAGTCCACCGCGCGCGGCGTGGCTGGCTTGAAATAACCGATACAAGATAGGGAGCAACCCGTGATGAAACGATGGATGGTAGGGCTGGTAGCACTGGTGCTGGCATTGGGATGTCAGCTGAGCCAGGCGGCCGATGTGGTGCTGGGAACTGGGGACGTACTGAAGGTGTCGGTGTACGGCAGCCCGGACTTGCTGACCGAAGCGCGCATCAGCGAGGCTGGCCGCATTACCTTCCCGCTGATCGGCCAGGTGGAGCTGGGCGGCCTGACGGTGGCGGCGGCCGAACAGAAAATTTCCGGCATGCTGGAAAAGGGCGGCTTCCTGCGTCAGGCCCAGGTCAACATCCTGGTGACGGTGATGAGCAGCCAGCAGGTGTCGGTGCTGGGCCAGGTTAACCGTCCGGGGCGCTACCCGATCGACGGCCAGCGCGGCTTCCTCGACATGCTGGCCCAGGCCGGCGGCATCGGGGCCGACGGCGGCGAAACGGCCGTGCTGATCCGCACCCGCAACGGCAAGACCACCAAGGAAGTGGTGGACGTGGTGGACATGGTGCGCAGCGCCGACCTGACCCGCGACCTGAGCCTGGCCGGCGGCGACGTCATCTTTGTCGAACGCGCGCCGCGCGCCTACATTTACGGCGAAGTGCAGCGTCCGGGGCCATTCCGCGTGGAGCGCTCGATGACGGTGCTGCAGGCGCTGTCGACCGGCGGCGGCCTGACCCCGCGCGGCACCGAGCGCGGCATGCGCATCAAACGCCGCGACGCCAGCGGCAAGATTCAGATCATCGAAGCCAAGCAGGATGACCTGATTCTGGTGGATGACGTGGTCTATGTGCAAGAAAGCCTGTTCTAAGGCTGCGCTGGAATTTTATTTAACGATACTGAAGGCGAATTAGCCCCATGAACTTCACTCAATTTCTGCTGGTGCTGCGCGCACGCAAACGGATTATCCTGGCCACCATGTTCTCGGTGGTATCGCTGATCCTGGTCGGCAGCCTGCTGTGGCCGAACTCCTACAAGGCCACGGCGTCGGTGGTGCTGAACTATAAGGGCATTGACCCGGTGTCCGGCCTGACCATGCCGGGCCAGCTGTTGCCGGGTTATATCTCGACCCAGCTCGACATCATAGGCAGCAAGCGCGTGGCGCTGGGCGTGGTTGACAGCCTGAAGCTGGCCAGCAGCCCGGCGGTCGTCGAGCAATTCAATGCTGACACCAACGGCAAGGGCAATGTGCGCGACTGGCTGGCAGGGCTGCTGCTGAAAAAGCTGGACGCCCAGCCATCGCGTGAAAGCAGTGTGGTGGACATCAACTTTTCCGGCAGCGATCCGCAGTTCGTTGCGGCTGTAGCTAACGCCTTTGCCGAGGAGTACCAGAAGGTCAACGTCCAGCTGAAAGTTGATCCGATGCGTAAGGCTTCTGCCTACTTCGACTCTCAAACCAAGGTGCTGCGCGACAACGTCGACGCGGCGCAGAGCCGCCTGTCCAAATACCAGCAGGAGCACGGCATCGTCAGCCTGGACAATCGCCTCGACGTGGAATCGAATCGCCTGAACGACCTGTCGGCCCAGCTGGTGATGGCCCAGGGGCAGCTGGCCGAAGCCAATTCGCGTCAGAACATGGCGGCTGGCAGCAACGGCGCCGAGTCGCCGGACGTGGCGGCCAACCCGCTGATCCAGAACCTCAAGGCCAACCTCAACGTGGCCGAGTCGAAGTTCGCGGAAGTGTCGCAACGCCTGAGCCCGAACCACCCGCAATACCAGAGCTCGAAGGCGGAACTGGACAAGCTGCGCGCTGAACTGGCGCAGCAGGTCAAGGTGATTTCCAACAGCGTGGGCAACAACGCGACCGTGCTGCGCCAGCGCGAAGCGTCCATCCGCGCAGCGCTGGCAGAACAGAAGGCCAAGGTGCTGGAACTGAATCGCACCCGCGACGAACTGGCCGGCCTGCAGAAAGACGCAGAAAGCGCTCAGCGCGCCTACGATGCCACTTCGCAACGCCTGTCGCAGACCCGGCTTGAAGGCCAGTCGGAGCAGTCCGATGTCGCCATCCTGACCCCGGCGGTTCCGCCGATTCAGCCGTCGTTCCCGCGCCCGATCCTGAATACTATCGTCGGCCTGTTCCTTGGTGCTATCCTTGGTTTGGCGGTAGGATTGCTCAGGGAAATGCTGGACCGTCGTGTGCGCTCCGACAGTGACCTGGCAACGCTGACCAGTGTGCCGCTGCTGGGCACCGTCAACTGGGCCAATACCCAGCAGTCGTCGCGCATCAAGAAGATTTTCACGCCGCGCAAGCTGCGCCTGAACTAACCGAGTGAACAGATGGATACCACCATGAATCATCCAGCCATTACGCCGCCTATCCCGACCATGCTGCGCACCGGCGACTCCAGCATGGGCGCCCTGCTGCTGGAATCGGGCAAAATCACCCCGGAAAACGCCGAGCGCGTGCTGCGCATGCAGCGTGAACTGGGCATCCGCTTCGGCGAAGCCGCGCAGCGCCTGGGCCTGATCACCGAGGGCGACATCCAGCAAATCCTGGCGCGCCAGTTCGACTATCCGTATTTGCAGGCGGGCGAGGGCGGCTTTTCCCCGCATTTGCTGGCCGCCTACCAGCCGTTTAGCGCCCAGGTCGAGGCGCTGCGCGCGCTGCGCAGCCAGCTGATGCTGCGCTGGTTCGCCCGTGGCAACAAGTCGCTGGCCATCGTCAGCGTCGACCCGTCCAATGGCACCAGCCTGTTTGCCGCCAACCTGGCCGTGGTGTTTTCCCAGCTTGGCGAAAACACCCTGCTGGTGGACGCCAACCTGCGCGCCCCGACCCAGCACAGCATTTTCGACCTCAAGACGCGCCAGGGCTTGTCCGACGTGCTGGCCGGCCGCGCCCAGCTGGAGGCGGTGGCCAAGGTCAACTCCTTTGTGTCGCTTTCGGTGCTGGCGGCCGGCACGCTGCCGCCGAATCCGCAGGAACTGTTGAGCCGCGCCTCGTTCACCGCGCTCAGCCGCCAGGTCGAGAGCAATTTCGACGTGGTGCTGTACGATACGCCGGCCCTGACCTCGGCGTCCGACGCGATTGCTATCGCCGCTCGCAGTAAAGGTGCACTGCTGCTGGTCCGCAAGAACCATACCTTGCTCGATGCTGTGGATGCCGTGGCCGAGAAAATCAAGCATAGCGGCGCCGAAGTGGTCGGTTCCGTGATGGTCGATTTCTGATGACTGCGATGACAGCCCCTTACTTGGCACGGGTGCCGCTGTCCGACCGACGTGCCTGGCCGATGCTGCTGGTTCTGCTGGGGCTGTTGGTCATGTACGTCCCCAGCTTTTACGACCTGTTCCACGGCGCCTGGTCGACCGACAAGAATGCCCACGGGCCTATCGTATTTGCCGTAGCGCTGTGGTTCTTTTACTTCCGCGCGTCCAGCCTGGTCAGCGCGCAGGTGCCGCAGCAGCCGGCCCCGTGGCTTGGCTATCCGATCCTGGTGCTCGGCCTGCTGTGCTTTGTGGTCGGCCGTTCTCAGTCGGTGCTGGTGCTGGAAGTAGGGTCGCTGGTGTTGGTGCTGCTGGGCACGATCCTGGTGTTCTTAGGCCGCGCCGTGGCCCGCCACCTGTGGTTCGGCTTCTTCTTCATGTGCTTCATGGTGCCGTTGCCGGGTTCGCTGGTAGACGCGGTGACGCAGCCGCTGAAGATTGCCGTCTCGTATTCGGCCGAAAACCTCCTGTTCCACCTGAACTATCCGATCGCCCGCTCCGGTGTGATCCTGCTGATCGGCCCTTACCAGTTGCTGGTGGCGGACGCCTGCTCAGGCCTGAACTCCCTGTTCACGCTCGAAGCGCTGGGGCTGCTGTACCTGAACGTGATGCGCCATGAGTCGGCCTTCCGCAATATTTTGCTGGCGTTGTTGATCGTGCCGATTTCCTTTGTGTCCAACGTGACGCGGGTGATCGTGCTGGCCTTGATTACCTATTACATGGGCGATGCCGCTGGCCAAGGCTTCCTGCATGGCTTCTCCGGCATGGTGCTGTTCCTGTGCGGCTTGTTGCTGATTATCAGCTTGGACAGCCTGCTGCGCGCCATGTCGCGTGCGCTGCAGCGCTATCGCCAGTCACCGGGAGAGCGGACATGAGCAGCTTAATGGTAAGGATGCAGTTGATGGTGTTGCCGCGTGCTAGCGCCGTGATCATCAGCGCCTTGATGGTGCTGGCAGCCGGAGCGGCGCTTCTGGCCCGTCCGACGCTGGTATCGGTGGATGATGCGCCTGATCTGGAAAGCACTGTGCCGCAGTCGTTCGGCGATTGGAAACTTGTGCCGAACCCACGCATGCAGGTCAGCACCACCACGGCCGACGGCCCTGACCAGGACCAGCCGTACGACCAGACCGTGATGCGTTCCTATGTCAACAGCAAGGGCGAAGTGGTGATGCTGGCGCTGGCCTGGGGCCGCCGGCAGCAGCAGGAAGTCAAGGTGCACCGTCCCGACCTGTGCTACGTGGCCCAGGGGTACCAGGTGAAAAGCCTGGCGCCGGCGCGCTTCGAGGTCAGCGATCCGTCCATCCGTCCGGTAGGCAAGCACATGGTCGCCCTCAACGGGCGCGGCGGCGAGGCGGTCAGCTACTGGATCCGCATCGGCACGCTGTACAGCGAGGACGCCTGGGCTACCCGTTTGCAGATCTTGAAGGACGGCTTCCAGGGCCGTATCCCGGACGGTATCCTGGTGCGCGCCTCGGTGCCGCTTGGCGACGTGTCGCAGGCGGCTGCCGCCTGGCCGGTGCTCGATCGCTTCCTGTTCGACCTGACCAGCGCCGTGCCGCCGGCATCGCGCGCCCTGCTGCTCAGGTGAAGTTGCCGGGGGGAGAAAATTTTGCTGTCTTTTTCTTATGTTGTTTTTTCCCAGCGAAATTTTTTTCTCCCCCTGTTCCTCCTCTGAAAACCGCAGCCGCAGGCAGGTTTTCCCCTCCCAAGTGTTGCTAATAGGCTCGGACAAAGCCTTTCCGGCGGTGTATGATCGCACTTATCTGCCCGATCTGTGGGTGCCGAGTGGATAGCTTCGTGCACTGTAGTCTGGTAAAGCAAGTTGAGGCGGGCCGAAGTCTTTTATATGTTGGTCCAGGATAGATACTGGGCATCGTCGAACAGTTAGGGAGATCATGATGAAAAAGCAAGGTAAACTGGTGTTGAAGGCGGCAGTGGCGGCGTTGGCGATGCTGGCTTTCGGCCAGACTGTGGCTCAACCTATGGAAGTCGGCGTGGCGGTCCACTTTGGCCATAACCGCGGCAACCTGGCGCTGACGCAGGATTTCGTGGCGAAAAGCGGCTTTGTTTCGGTGCGCTCCGACGTCAGCTGGGGCATGTCCGAAAATGCCAGCGGTGTGCTGGGCTTGCGCGATGGGTCTTTATTGCTGCGCAATGCGATGTTGCAGCTGCCTACCGTGACCCGCCCAGTTTATATCTTCGCTTATGGCAATGCGCTGTACGATGGTGGTGGTCAGCCGAGTACGCCGGCGGGATATGCTGCTTATTCGCGTTTCACGTCCACCATCCTGCCACAATTGCCAAATTTCAATTCTTCGTACGTGGAATTGTGGAATGAGTGGAATCTGGGGGCTGGCACCAAGCCGGCGGTGCGTACCGGGTCGGTAGTGGATTACTCGGCGATGGTGAAAGTGGCTGCGCCGGCGGTCCGGAAGGTTGCTCCGGGCGCTAAGATCCTGGTGGGCGCCCTGGCGGACGATTTTCCAGACTGGACCTTTGCCAAAGGCATGTTGAGCCAAGGGGCGCTGGACGTCGCGGACGGCTTGTCTGTGCATATTTACAATCATTGCGCCGGCACCAAGGTGGGCTCGGACGAGGCGATGGGCCGCCTGGATGCCCTGCGTGGCTACATGGTGGCAGCAGGCAAGGGCGCGAAACCGATCTACGTCACAGAGTTCGGCTGGCCGAGCAATACTGCCGGCACTTGTGGTGTGCCGGAAATGGATGGCGCCCTCTACACCGTACGCTTCCTGCTCGAAGCCAGTACCCGCAACTGGCTCGGCGGTATTTGGCTGTATGAACTGTTGGAAGGCGGGCTTGATCCGGCCGATCGTGAAAGTCATTTCGGCGCTTACCGTATGACGGAGATTCCTAACAGCCGCGATGCGGTATTGAAGGCGACGCCGATCTTGCCGGAAGTGACTGCTGCGGCGACCAAGCCGATCGGTTGCGTGGTGACTAGCGTGGCCAAGCTGATCGGTAATCGCCCGGTCCTGACGTCTTCGGCCGGCGCCCTGCGCTCGGCACTTTATGACGACGGCACGCGCCGTATGGTCGCCTTGTGGAATGCGTCGACCAAGCCACTGGTAGCGCCAACCGGTACGCTGAACGTTACGGGTGGCAAGGGTGGCGCAATCAATCCGTTGGCCTTGTGCGGCGTCGCGGGCGGTAGCTATGTGCAGAAGAGCGCCACCGCCACCGGTACCTCGTTTGGCTTCACCTTGAAAGGCGGGGCGCCGCTGCTGCTGGAATTCCCGAGTTCGACTGCCATCACCGGTATCGAAGTGCGCGAATAGTACTTGCTGATCAAGCGCGAAGGCGGCCGTGAGGCCGCCTTTTTTTTATCCGGGATGATCGCGCACTGCAGCATGGCCGCTTGTGTATTTGTTGCGGTTTCGACTATAGTGTTACTTGGCTGGTAACGGAGGCAAACTTTTTGTTCCACGCTGAGGTCGCAGCGCCAATCGCGCTGGCGTGACGTCCCATATGCAGTCATCGCTCGCGCGTCGGTCCCCAGAAAAAGATAGACGACGCGAGACGAACCGGTTATGTTGCTTGTTATTTGTGCCAGACTAGGGCGACTTCGGCGCCTGCTCAACCTGCTTTGAAAGTCCGTATGACTGCCTATACTCTGCCCATCCCGCCGTTGGCTGCTACCGGCCATGCTTCCCCCGCGTTGACCGGGGGCGAGCGGCTGGTTTCGCGCCTGACCATCTTGTACTTAGCCACCTTTGTGTGCGAAGGGGCGCTGCGTTTCATCCTGAACAAGGCGCATTTGTCGTCCATGCTCTATCTGCGCGACCTGCTGCCAGTGATGGGGGCCGGTGTCTTGTTGACGACCTGGATGGGGAACCGGCGCCAGCCGATGGTGCCGCTGTTGGTGGTGATGTTGTTACTCTTTCATTTCTTTATAGGGTTCTTCTTCATCGGCAATCTGTTCCAGCAATTGTTCGGAATGAAAATGCTCATGCCGGTGGTGCTCGGACTGGCAGTAGGGCATATGGGCTTGCCCATGACGCTGGAGCGCATACGCTGGTATGCGGCTTTCACCATTATTATCGTGGTGGCCAGTCTGGCGATCAATTACAAAGTGCCGTTCCCGTGGGAAGGCGCTGATTTCGAGTCAGTTTTTGGCGTTACCCCGCAGGGCAGGAACTGGACTGCGGGCAGCTTCCGCCGTCTGGCTGGCCTGTCGCGCTCTTCGTATGATGCGGCCTGCGCGTTGCTGTACTGTGCGGCCATCGTGGTGGCGAGCTTCCGCGGCGTTTTTTTCCGCATCTCTATGTGGTTACTGGCGTTTATCGGTATCGCACTCACCACCAGCAAGGGGTCGGAAGTGGCCATGCTGGCGCTGGCGGGCGTAGTCATTTTTGCAGATGGCGGCCGGCGCATCGGCTGGCTTCGTTTTTGTGTGCTGGGTTCGCTATTCCTGGTGCTGTTAGCCCCCATGTTGGCATTGGTGATGGATGTGCGCATTCGTGACTTTGTTGGCAGCGCCGCTTGGTGGCTGAGCTCTTACGCCGACCGCATGGAAAATACATGGCCGCGTGCGCTTAAGTTATTGATGGAGCATGGCAATATCGTTATTGGTCGCGGCATCGGCGGCGTCGGCACGCCGCAAGGCTTTGGTGAAGCGCGCTTGTACTCGCCGGCCGACAACATCTTTGTGTACTGGACATTGACTATGGGCATGCTGGGTTGGGCGTATGGCGGCGCCATCCTGACCAAGTTGCTGACCTGGCACGGCGAAACTGAACAACAGCGCTTGGTGATGTATGGTTTCGTCATCAGCGTTTTGATATACGGGATAGGCGCCAACATCATGGAGCAGCCGCTGTCGGGCTTCGGTGTAGGCTATGTGATCGCCGTATTGTTCCGACCGCGAACGCTGAACGGGAAGCCGCATGTTTTATAACGGCATACACGCGTTGCGGGCGATCGCTGCCCTGCTGGTCGTGCTGCACCATGCTTTTCAACGAGGAAACGCGCTGGGACTGACCCAGCTGCAATTCGAATTCGGCGCCTGGGGCGTAGACCTGTTCTTTGTGATCAGCGGTTTTGTCATGGCCAAAGGGGTGCAGGGGCGCCAAGGCTGGCAGGCTGCGTCCGGTTTCATCGGCCGCCGCCTGGCGCGCGTGGTGCCGCTGTACTGGGCGGCTACGCTGTTGCTGACGATGGTGTACTTTGTGCTCCCTCAATTGTTCGGCAATCTCAGCATCGCACCGGGGGATTTGCCGCGCTCGCTGCTGTTCTGGCCCTACGAGGACGGGCGCGGCCTTGTGCGCCCCATCGTGTCGCAAGGTTGGACCCTGATCTTCGAGATGTTTTTCTATGCGCTGGTGTGTCTCGGGCTGCTGCTGGGGCGGGGCAGGGCCATGCGCCTGACAGCGGGACTGATCGCTGGATTGATCGCCGCCGGCTATGCACTGGCATGGGATGGCGGTAAAACACCGTTCATTCTGTCGGGCATCCTGGTGGAGTTTTTATTTGGCGCGCTGGTTTTTCATCTGACGGCGCACGCGCAACGGCTGGGCTCGGCACAGCGCTGGGCCTTAGCCTTGGCAGGGGTGGGCTTCAGCTTCGCATTGGCCGATTTGGCCAGCCTGGGCCTGGGGCGCGGCTTGGCCGGGGGGCTGGGGGCATTTGCCGTGGTGCTGGCGGCGGCGGGCTGGCGGCTGCCGCGCTTGCCGTACCCGCTGCATTTGCTGGGCGATGCGTCTTACGCTATCTACCTGTTCCACGGCATGGGCTTTTCGCTGACCGGCAAGTTGCTCGGCGTGGCGCACTGGCCGTCAGCAGCGCTGGCGGTGCTGGCGTTGACGCTGGGCGCCACCGCGTGCGGTATTGCGGTCCACCTGCTGGTGGAAAAAAGGCTGCAGCACTATGCCATTGTTTCACTTACCCGCATCGGCGTGATCGCCTGAGCTGCATGAACTCCAAGCTGAATTTTTTCAAAAATAACGTCCTTCCGCTCATCATCGGCCAGCTCGGCGTGGCGGCCCTGCAGGGCTTCCAGTTGCTGGTGGTGGCGCGCACCCTCGGGCCGCACGAGTTCGGGAAGATGGCGGCCATCCTGGCCATCACCGCCGCGCTGCTGCCGTTTGCCGGCCTCGGCACGGCGAACCTGATGGTGATGCATCTGGCGCGCGGCGAGCAGCAGGCGGCTCCCCGCTTGTACGGCAGCTCACTGACGGCGGGCGTGTTGTCCGGCCTGACGCTGACCGCGCTGGTGCTGGCTGGTTTTTACCTGTGGGACGGCGCTGGCTATTTGCCGGTGGTGCTCATGTTCTGCCTGTCTGAGCTGGTGTTCACCAAGATGGTGGACATTTCGCAGCACGTGTTTTACGGCCTGGACCGGCATGCAGTGTCGAGCAAGTTCGTGCTGCTGCAAAGCGGCTTGCGCTTCACCGGCGCCTTGCTGATGCTGTCGCTGGGCTTCCAGACGGCGCAGGCGTGGGCGGTGACGCACCTTGCGGGCGGGGTGCTGGCGGCCACGTTCGTGGTCAGCTTCACCCTCCGCACCACCGGCGGCTGGAGCGTCGACTTCCGCAAGATGGCCGGCGACATCAAGCACGGCATCTTCTTTTCGCTGGGGCTGGCGTCGCGCGGCGTCTACATCGATATCGACAAGGCCATCCTGCCGCGCTTCGAGCCGATCGCCATCAACGGCGCCTACACGGCGGCGTTCCGCCTGGTGTACATGTCGACCACGCCGCTGACCTCGGCCTTGCTGGCGCTGCAAGCGCGCATGTACCGCGCCGGCGGCACCCACGGCATCAGCGAAACGGCGCGCATCGCCCGCCGCGCCATGCTGCTGGGCTCAGCCTACGGCCTGGTGGCCGGGCTGGCGATCTATGCGCTGGCGCCGCTGCTGCCGCTGATTATCGGCGAACGCTACCAGCTGTCGGTGGAAATCATCCGCGCGCTGGCCTTCCTGCCGATCCCGCTGTTCCTGCAGAGCGCCATGTCGGACGCGCTGGTCGCCGCCAATTACCAGCGCGCGCGCAGCGTGGTGCAAATGCTGATCGCGGTGCTGGCCGTGGTGCTGAACCTGCTGCTGATCCCGTCGTGGTCGTGGCAGGGCGCCGTGATGACCACCTATGGCTGCCAGTTTGCGCTGGCGTTCAGCATGGCCGCGCTGGTGTTCCACAAGCTGCGCCAGCGCTGATGCTGGCGTAGGCTATACTGCCGACAGGCCCGGGGGCGGGCCACTCAACCAGGAAGCGAGTACAGCAAGTGCGGAGATGGCTACGTAGGTGTGCGATCAATGGAGTAGTCATGGCAAACCTGCTGGGATGCGGCATCCCGGCGATGGCGCAGATGAGCGCCCCGCCGCGCAGTACCCTGCAGGCCGGGCAATTGGGCGTGGTGATCAACGACGACGACCCGCTGAGCGTCGAGCTGGGCGCCTACTATGTCAAGGCGCGTGGCGTGCCGGCCAAGAATGTGGCGCATGTGCGTATCCCGGACCAGCCGCGCAAGCTGGACGCAGGGCAATTCGCCGCGCTCAAGCAGAGCATAGACGAGCAGCTGGGCGCCGATATCCAGGCAGTAGTGATGGTGTGGACCGCGCCGTATGCGGTGGAGTGCAATTCCATCACGGCGGCTTATACGCTGGGCTTTAATGCCGAGCAGTGCGCCAAGCCCTGCGGACCCGGCAAGGACAGTGCTTATTTCAATTCAACTGCCGCGCGCCCCAGCGCTGCCGGCGTGCGCCTGTCCATGCTGCTGCCGGCGGAAACGCTGGAACAGGGCAAGGCGCTGGTCGATCGCGGTATCCTGAGCAGCTTCCGCATGCCGGCTGCCAGCGCATATTTCCTGATCACCAGCGACGCCGCGCGCAGCAGCCGCGCGCCATTCTTCCCGCAGGCGATGGTTTTGCCGAAGAAAAAACTCGCCATCAAGGTTCTACGCACGGACAGCCTGGAAAATGCCAACGATATCGTGCTGTACCAGACCGGCCTGGCCAAAGTGCCTAAGCTGGAGACCTTACGCTTTGTGCCGGGAGCGCTGGCGGATCATCTGACCTCGTTCGGTGGCGATTTGTTGGGCACCAACCAGATGAGCAGCCTGCGCTGGCTGGAGGCGGGGGCGACGGCGAGTTATGGCACAGTCAGCGAACCGTGCAATTATTGGCAGAAATTCCCCAATGGTACAGTGCTGCTGGCCTCCTACCTGAATGGCGCCACCGCCATTGAAGCTTATTGGAAAAGCGTGAAGTGGCCGTCGCAGGGCTTGTTTATTGGCGAGCCGCTGGCCGCGCCTTACCGGAACTGACGCGCAGGCGCCAAGCGACCAGCAGCAAGCCGGCCAGCAGCATTGCATAGCTGCTGGGCTCGGGAACCAGCATGCCGATCAGCGGCAGGTCCGCGACCCCGTGGCCCTTGATGCCGGGCGGTGCCCGCAGCTGTTCCGGCGTCACTGGTTGCTGGCCCTGCCCGTCGGCTTGCTGATCTTGTTCAAGAAACGCAGTGCTGTCCGAAACGAGTTGCTCCAGTGCTGCGCGCAGCTGATCTATATGCGCGCCGTCGGTGATGTGGAGTTTGCGTTGTCCTGCCTGATTGCCAAGGCGGCAGGCGTCGCTGCGGTTGCCGTAGCGTTCGCGCAGTATGCGCGTTACTTCGGTGGTGGGCATGCCATCCTCATCCTGTTGCGGCACGATCCCGGGACAGGGCGGCTGGTGCTGCCCGGCATTCTCCGGCGCCAGCTCGATGACGGGTACGGGGGCAGCCAGCGCAGGAGCGGCTGCAAGCAGCAACGCCACGAGCAAGGCGGAGATTGAACTATTCATAGGTCACCGCGCGTTGAGGAAAAAATGCAAATAACTGTATGAAATAATTATTTCTTTTATGAAATAATTATAGCACTTTTTCAAGCATTTGCATGTTTTTCCTTCCGGCATGTTGCGACCGGAAAGGTCCAGCGGTCATTTACTGGTTACGGTGACTCGACGAGGCAGGCGGAGCGCATTGATCCATATGCGCGCTGGCTTTTCGATGGCGTAGTAGCTTGCGTATCCCATGCCGAGTGCACACAGCAGCATCAGCAGCCTGTTGTGGCCTGCTTCGGTTGCAAGAAAGAAGGGTTGTTGCCAGAGGTAAATGGAATACGACGCTACCCCAAGGCCAGTTAATGGGGGAAGGGACAAAACTTTTAGTATCAGCGGAGGGAGGTCTTCCGCACGATTAACCACAATGGCCAGGCATAAAGTGCCCAGCGAATATTTAATCACATCGGGTATCGGGTTCAGATTCAGCACCGCTCCGCCCAGCAGGAGCGCAAGCAGCCACCGTCCGCTGATGCGCGGCGGGTGGCGATGAAAATGCATGCAGAGCGCTGCCGACATCAGGATTGATGACACGCGCACGTCGGAGCGCCAATATACTTGGTAGTAGTTGCCGTGCAATGCATAGGTCTGCCAGGCGCCGTTAACGATTGCTGCCAGCGCTAGCATGCTAACAACTGGCAGTGCGTAGCGTCGGGTGCGCGCAAAGCACACTGTCACCAGCGACAGCAGAATGTAGCTGTGTTCCTCAATTGATAATGACCAGACATGCGCAAGCTCGGGGATATTTTCGCCGTACAGGGCTGACAGATAGTTTGTATAGAACAGCAGGGTGCCGGCGATCAGTTCCGGCTGCTGATGTCGCTCTTGTATCCACCCGGCGTAGCCAAGATAGCCCAACACAAATACCAGCAATGCGGGGTAGATACGCGAAAAACGTCGGAGGTAGAATTGCGAGAGCGAAGTGCCTTTGATGAACAGGATTTGCGCCATCAGGCGTCCACTGAGGACAAAAAACAATTCGACGCCCACGCGCCCAAGGTTGATTCCGCGTAGTTGGAAGAAGTGCGCTATCAGGACGGCGAAAATTGCCACGCCACGCCAGCCATCCAGGTAAGGTAAGTGCTTGTGAGTCAGTTGCGTCATGCCTTTTTACCCCATGCACTCATGTTGAGTATTATGCATTAATATTAATGAGATGTTAATACCTGAGGCGACGTTTGTCAAAGTGATCGTCAGCTCAGCCTTAGTCCCCGCCCTTGAGCGTTGGTCGCGGCTCGTAATAATAGCGAAATTTATCGCGCACCGCAGCATTAGTGCTTGTATAAATGTTGTTCGCTCGTCTATAGTTTGATCTGTTGCATAACAAACGGCGCAGTTTGCAAAAAAATATGAAGATTACGGTTATTGGCACGGGTTACGTCGGCTTGGTAAGCGGCACATGTTTGGCGGAGATGGGCAATGAGGTGCTGTGCCTGGATCTGGATCAGCGCAAAATTGCAATCCTGAATCAAGGCGAGTTGCCTATTCATGAGCCAGGGTTGCTCGATATGGTGCGCCGCAACGTAGCGGCCGGCCGCCTGCGCTTTACCACCAGCGTGGAAGACAGCGTGGCCTTCGGCCAGCTGCAGTTCATTGCGGTTGGTACGCCGCCGGACGAGGATGGCTCAGCCGACTTGCAGTACGTGCTGGCGGCGGCGCGCAACATCGGTCGTCACATGACCGAATACAAGGTCGTGATCGACAAGTCGACGGTGCCGGTGGGCACGGCCGACAAGGTGCGCGCGGCGATTGCCGAGGAATTGGCAAAGCGCGAGCTGGCGCTGCCGTACTCGGTGGTGTCGAATCCGGAATTCCTGAAAGAAGGCGCGGCGGTCGAAGACTTCATGCGTCCCGACCGCGTGGTGGTGGGCGCCGACGACGAGCGCGGCATCGCGCTGATGCGCGAGCTGTACGCGCCGTTCATCCGCAACCACGACCGCGTGATCGTGATGGACGTGCGCTCGGCCGAGCTGACCAAGTACGCCGCCAACGCCATGCTGGCCACCCGCATCTCGTTCATGAACGAGCTGGCCAATCTGGCCGACAAGCTGGGCGCCGATATCGAGCAGGTCCGCGTGGGCATCGGTTCCGACCCGCGCATCGGCTTCCACTTCCTGTATCCAGGCTGCGGCTACGGCGGCT
>NZ_FOBG01000013.1 GCF_900109645.1 Duganella sp. CF402 | reverse complement strand
TGCAGCACCAAATGCCCACACTTATCGACTGTTGATTTTTAAAGATCTTGTCTTGCACTGCGAAGCGTTTTGTTCGCAGCAGAGAGATGAGATTATGCAGTGTTTCGTACATCCCGTCAACCCTCTTTTTCCCTCGCTAACTCTGCATTTGCATGTTGTGTTTCGCGAGGGACAGAATCATAACAAGGCCGCCCCGCTTTGACAAGGGCTAATTGTTAATTACGACGTCGACTCGCTTATGCACGTCCTCGGCAAATGCCAGGAAATCACGCATTTCGTCCGGCTGGTTCACATCCAGCGCATACCATTCGGCCGAGCCACCCGCCTGGCGGATCTCCGCCACCAACGACTGCAGCTTATTTGAACGGCGCGCGCCGAGCACCACGTGATGGCCTTCGCCTGCCAGCTGGCGTGCTGTGGCCGGACCGCTGCCCCGGCTGGCGCCGGCGATCAAAATTACTTTGCGATGGGTTTGAGTCATGATGCGGTCCTTTCAAAGCCATTAACACGAGGCTGCATCTTACGGACTAAACTGGCTACTGCGAATGCATAGGCCTATGTAGTTCTTGCCTAATCCTATGAATCACAACCGCAAGCGTAGCGATCCACCGGGGAATCATGGATCATTCCTATTCATACATTGCAAAAGGAGTTCAGCGTGGAACGCATGATTGCCCTGCACAACAAACTGGTCCCCAACGATGGCTCTATCCAGACGCTGGTGGACGACGTGCGCCTGTCACGCACCACCCAGCCTGCGACCAAATCGCCAGCCATGTACGAGCCCTGCATCGCCATCGCCCTGCAAGGGCACAAACGCACTCACTTCGGCACCGACATCCTGCAATTCGACGCCGATCACTACCTGGTGGTGGCCGTGCCCATGCCCTTCACCGCGACCATCCAGGCCTCGGAAGAAAATCCTTTCCTCGGTATCTCGATCCGCATCGACCGCACCACGCTGGCCGACCTGATGTTCGCCATCGATCAAAACGACAACGAGGTGCCGGCCATGCCCAAGGGGATGATGACTACCCGCATGGATGATCGCCTGCGCGACACCGTGCTGCGCCTGCTCGAAGTACTGAACTCGCCGCTTGAGGCGCGCGTGCTGGGCCCTGGCATCGTGCGCGAGATTTGCTACCGTGCGCTGATGGGCGAACAAGGCGCCGCCATGCGAGCGGCGCTGACCAGCCAGGGCCAGTTCGGCCGCATCGCCAAGGCCCTGCGCCGCATCCATGCCGATTACGCGGCAGAAATCGATGTCGGCATGCTGGCGGCGGAAGCCAATATGAGCGTGCCGGCGTTCCATGTGCACTTCAAGTCGGTGACGCATTGTTCGCCGATCCAGTACCTGAAGTCGGCCCGGTTGCATCAGGCCCGGCTGTTGATGGCGCGCAGCGATATCACCGCGCAATCGGCCTCGGCCCAGGTCGGTTATGAAAGCCCGTCCCAGTTCAGCCGCGAATTCAAGCGCTACTTCGGGCGCAGCCCGAGCGAGGAAGTGCACGCCATGCGGCGCTTCCTGACCGTCCAACCTGCGGAACCGTCAAGATTGCCTTAAAAATAATTTCGGGATACCATGCGCGCAGGACGGCATTGCAAAATAATCAATGCCGCGTTCCGTAGTTTCACCTTAACAGGAGCAACCATGCGACGCATGATCAGCGCAACACTACTCGGCCTGCTGGCCACTACCCCGGCTTTTGCCCAATCTTTCGAACCAGGCGTGTATCTGTCGGCCGATATCGGGCGTGCCTCGATTTCATCCAAATATGCCGACAACAGCGGCGACGCCACGCTCAGCGCAGCGGCCGGCTATCAGTACACGCCCAATTTTGGTTTTGAAGTTTATACGCGCGGCTTGAGCCTCAACCCGTTCCGTGGCGTCTTTGCGCCGGCCGGCTACTACCCGGATACGCATTACGGCATTGCCGCGCTGGGCACGGCGCACCTCGACCAGCACTTCCGCCTCTACGGTCGCGTCGGCATTGGCCGCACCAGCATGAAGGGCAACCGTACCGGGATGGCTGACCGTGACGAGACCGATCCGATCTTCGGCGTCGGTGTCGGCTATGGCTTCAACCGCAACTGGTCGCTCAATCTGGAAGCCAGCTACCTGACCAAGACCGACGTCAGCCTGGTGACTTTCGGCGTGCGTTACCAGTTCTAAATGCAAAAAGGCCCGCACAGATAAACTGAGCGGGCCTTCTTGGCGGAATAACTAGCTTGACGATAACCTACTTTCACACTGGTTGCA
>NZ_FOBG01000001.1:3400519-4022364 GCF_900109645.1 Duganella sp. CF402 | reverse complement strand
CGGCTGCGCAGCATACAAGTCAAAGCTTGATGACCATAGTAAGTCGGTCCCACCCCTTCCCATCCCGAACAGGACCGTGAAACGACTCTACGCCGATGATAGTGCTGCAACCAGTGTGAAAGTAGGTTATCGTCAAGCTAGTTATTCCGCCAAGAAGGCCCGCTCAGTTTATCTGTGCGGGCCTTTTTGCTTTGGCGCAACGGGATTGCGCACAGTTTTGATATGCGGAAATGAAAGGTGTACCATGTGTCCTTTCGCGCTTGCTTCAAACCTCAATGAAAAATAAGACAGCCCAAACCATGCTGTACTGCGCATTGGCACTGGTGGCCTGGGCTCCTGCCCACGCCGACGATTACGCCGATGTCAGCAAACTGGCCAAGGCCGGTAAAGTCGCTGAAGCACTCAACAAGACCAATGAATACCTGAGCAAGCACCCGGCCGATCCGCAGATGCGGTTCATGAAGGGCGTGCTGTTGACCGAGCAAAACAAATCGGACGAAGCCATCGCGGTCTTCACCAAGCTCACCGAGGATTACAAGGACCTGCCTGAGCCGTATAACAACCTGGCTGTGCTGTATGCCGCCAACGGTCAGTACGACAAGGCGCGCGTGGCGCTGGAAAAGGCGATCCGCACCAATCCGAGTTACCAGACTGCTTACGAGAATCTGGGCGATATCTACGGCAAGATGGCCAGCCAGGCGTATGACAAGGCACTGGCGCTGGGCTCTTCCACGGCCGTGCCGGCCAAGTCCAAGCTGACCATGCTGCGCACTTTCTCGACCAGTACCGGCGGCAAGATCGTCGGCGCGGAGACGATGGTGGCGCAAGCTTCGGCACCAGCACCGGCGCCAGCGCGTCCAGCCGCCAGCACCCAGCCGCCGCTGATTTCGCAACTGCCACCACAGAATGCCGCACAGGCCAATGCGCCGCAGCGGATTCCAGCATTGTCGGTAACGCCGCCGCCGGCCGCCGCGCCTAAAGTTGCGGCCACGGTGGCACCGGTTCCAGCGCCAGCGGCGGCCAAGCCGTTGCCGGCTCCTGTGCCGGCGCCAGCACCTGTCAAGGTTGCTGCGGCGCCTGCTCCCGCGCCAACACCAGCACCAACGCCTGCTCCGGTGGCCCAGCCGCCGGTCAAGATTGCTGCTGCGCCCGTACCTGCGCCGGTTCCAAGTCCAGTGAAAGCTGCTCCGGCCCCGGCCCCGGCACCAGCTCCGGTGAAAGTGGCGGTTGCACCGACGCCAGCACCTGCGCCGGTGGTTGCACCGCCGCCAGCCAAAGTCGAGCCACCTAAGCCGGCCGCTAAACCTGAACCGGAAAAAGTTGCCGCCAAGCCGGATACTTCGGAACGCGATGCGGTGGTGGCGCAGGTCAACGGCTGGGCCAAAGCCTGGGCCGCGCAGAACGTCGATTCCTATCTGGGTTACTATAGCCAGCAGTTCGAACCACCTAAAGGCGTGAGCCGCAAGGTCTGGGCTGACGAGCGCCGCGCCCGCATCGAAGGCAAGGGCCGCATCCGCGTGGAAATCGCTGCGCCCGAGGTGAAGATCGATGGCAACACGGCCCGCGTCACTTTCCGCCAGACCTATGAATCAGATCGTTTGTCGGCGCGCAGCCGCAAGACGCTCGTGATGGTCAAAAATGGTGGAAAATGGCAGATCAAGCAGGAAGTCTCGGGTAACTGATGTCACACTCATTTTTGCGTAAATGGCGCGCGGGAAGCATTCTCGGCGTAGTTCTTCTCAGTCTGATGGGAGGAGAGCTCAGCTACGCCGCAAAAAAGCCGGCGCGGGCGCAGGTTGCCCGTAAAGCCAATCCGGAAGAGCTGCTCAACGATATCTACAAGGAGTTGGCCACGCACGACCTCGGCGCGGCGCAACGCAAGGCCGACGCGCTGGTGGAGGCCTATCCGAACTTCCGTCTCGGCCACCTGATCCGTGGCGACATCCTGTTGATGCATACCCGCGCCGTGAGCAATCTCGGCGCGGCGGCGCCGGCCGGTTCGGAAGCCAAGCTGGCCGACCTGCGGCGTGAAGCGGCGGTGCGCTTGCAGGCCGAGCGCCCGGCGCCGACCCTGCTGCCGCGCGCGCTGCTGCAGATGCGCAAGGACCAGCGCCACGCGCTGATCGTCGATGCCAAGCATTCCCGCCTCTACCTGTACGAGAACACCAACGACGGCCTGCGCCTGCTGCAAGACTTCTACGTCAGCCAGGGCAAGCTGGGTATCAACAAGCTCAAGGAAGGCGATATGCGCACGCCGGTGGGCGTGTATTACCTGATCGGCCGCCTGCCGGGCGTGAAGCTGCCGGATATGTATGGCAAGGGCGCGCTGCCGCTCGATTATCCGAATGACTGGGACAAGGTGAATGGCCGCAGCGGTTCCGGCATCTGGGTGCACGGTACGCCGCCGGAGACCTTCAGCCGTCCGCCGTTGTCGACCGACGGCTGCGTGGTGGTCAGCAATGACGACCTGAATTTCCTGACCCGTACGGTGGAAATCGGCAAGACGCCGATTTTGATTGGCGATCAGGTGGAGTTCGTCAGCAAGGAGCAGCTGGACAAGGATCTGCGTCAGGCGGCCTCGCTGGTGGAGACCTGGCGCCGTGATGTGGAGAACCGCGATGACGCCAGCCTGAAGTCGCTGTATTCGGCGCGCTTCAAGTCGGCGGCGGATGAGGATATCAATGCCTGGCTGGACAAGAACCGCTATCTGCCGGGCGCGAAGAAGATTACGGTGACGGTCAGCGATCCGAGTTTCTTCCGCCAGCCTAGCCAGGAAGAGGTCATCGTCAGCAACTTCACGCAGCAGATCGTGATCGGCAAGTTCCGCCACGCGGTGCGCAAGAAGCAGTACTGGGCCAGGGAAGGCAAGAGCTGGAAGATTGTGGCCGAATCGAATGTGTCATAAAAAAAAGCCCCTTACGGGGCTTTTTTTACTTAGAAGTGGTACGCCGCTTTGAGTTCGACGAAGTTCACGCCCGAGTTCGGTTTCTTGTAGCCGCCGTTCGAGAAGTGCTGCAGCTTCAGCGCCACTTCCCAGTTGTTGTCGAACACGTAACCGGTGGCGATGTGGTCGCCGAACTGGAAGTGGGTCGACAGGCGGTTGTCGCTGTTGTTATACAGCTTCGAGAACATGTGCACGCCGATGCCGCCCTCGTAGTACAGGCCCTTTTTGTTGTCGTTCTGGAAGCGGAACACTGGGGTGAAGCCGATATCCCACAGTTTCTGCTCAGCGCCGACCACGTTCTTGTAGCGGTTTTCCTGCCACACGCCGGTGCTCAGTTCCCAGTAGCCACCCAGGTGGGTGCCGTTCGACTGGAACCATTTGTTGTCCCAATCCTTGGCGGCGTTGAAGCGCACCATCTGTACGTGCTCGCCAGCGCCGACGTCGACCGAGACGGAATCGACCAGTTTGTCATCGGCATAAGCGCCTTGGGCTACAACCAGGGCGGCAGCCAGCGCGATCATTTTTTTGTTGAACATAGTATCCTTTTGCATTGAGTGTGCTGTATCTAAAATTTATACGGCTAGCCTGTGATTGTACCGGGGTTCAGAAAATAATTCAGGAGCGCAATTGTCTACGTATATTAGCTTTTTAGGCATCGGCTTGATGGGAGATCCGATGGTACGCCGCTTATTGGCGGCGGGCCATCAGGTTACGGTATGGAATCGTACGCATGCCAAGGCGCAGGCGCTGGCCGAGGCGGGCGCCAGGCCGGTTGCCGATCTGGCCGAGGCGGTGCGCGGCGCCAGTGTCGTGATCTCCATGCTGGAGGCTGGCCCGACGGTGGCGACGGTGCTGCAAGCGGCCTTGCCCGCGCTGGCGCCCCAGACCTTGTGGATCGACATGAGCTCGACCCAGCAGGCGGAAGCGCAGGCCTTCCACGCGCAGCTGGCGGCCCAAGGCTGCCGCTTTATTGATGCGCCGGTGTCCGGCGGCGTGGGCGGCGCGGCGGCGGGCGCGCTGGCCATCATGGCCGGCGGGACGGCGGAAGACTTTGCCGAGGCCGAACCCGTGCTGTCGGCAATGGGGCGCGCCACGCTGGTCGGCCCGGCCGGCAGCGGGCAGGTGGCCAAGCTGTGCAACCAGCTGATCGTTGGTGCAACCATCAATATTGTCGCGGAAGCCATGCTGCTGGCGCAGGCGGCGGGCGCCGATCCGGCGGCGATGCGGGCGGCCATACGCGGCGGCTTTGCCGAGTCGAAGATTCTGGAGGTGCACGGCCAGCGCATGCTGGACCGGAATTTCGTCGCTGGCGGCAAGGTGACGACGCAGCTCAAGGACCAGCGCAACATCCTGGCGGCGGCGGAAGCGGCCGGCGTGGTGTTGCCGATCAGCGAGCTGGTGACGGCGCGCTACATGACCTTGGCCAAGACCATTCCGCAAGCCGATCACTCGGCCGCGCTGATCGGGCTGGAGCAGTTGAACCCGGGGCAGCGCGTGGGCGCCGCCCCGGATCAGTTAGGCTGAAGTCAGGCTGAAACCGGCAGACTGGCTTCCACCAGCTTGACCCAGAAGCTGGCGCCGACCGGCAGCAGGTTGTCGTTGAAGTCGTAGCTGCCGTTGTGCAGCACGCACGGACCGAGACCGTGGCCGCCGCTGCGGTGGTCGCCCTCGCCGTTGCCGATGAAGATGTAGCAGCCCGGCTTGGCCTGCAGGAAGTAGGCGAAGTCTTCCGCCGCCATCGACGGCTCGGTCTTGTCGTCCACCTTGTCGGCGCCGACCACGGACTTCATCACTTCGACCGCGAAGCGCGTTGCTTCCGGATGGTTGATCAGCGGCGGGTAGTTGCGGCGGAACTTGAATTCCACTTCCGCGCCGAACGCGGCGGCGGTATTCACCGCGACCTGTTCCATTTGTTTTTCCAGCATATCCAGCACGTCCCACGACAGGGTGCGCACGGTGCCGGCCATTTTCGCTTCGTCGGGAATGACGTTGGTGGCGGTGCCGGCCTGGATTTGCGTCAGCGACAGCACCGCCGTATCGAGCGGGCTGGTGCGGCGGCTGATGATGGTCTGCCAGCTTTGCGCGATCTGCACCGCGACCATCACCGGGTCGATGCATTTGTGCGGCTGGGCCGCATGGCCGCCCTTGCCTTTGACGGTGACGTAGAACTCGTTACTGGACGCCATCAGCGGGCCTTCGCACACGCTCATGTGGCCGGCCGGGATGCCGGGCCAGTTGTGCATGCCGTAGATGGCATCCATCGGGCATTGCTCGAACAAGCCGTCCTCGATCATGCGCTTGGCGCCGGCGCCGCCTTCTTCGGCCGGCTGGAACACGAGATACACGGTGCCGTCGAAGTTACGGTGCTCGGCCAGGTATTTGGCCGCGCCCAGCAGCATGGCGGTATGGCCGTCGTGGCCGCAGGCGTGCATCTTGCCCGGATGGACCGAGGCGTGCGGGAAGGTATTCACTTCCTGCATCGGCAGGGCGTCCATGTCGGCGCGCAGGCCGATCGAGCGGCCGGACTTGCCGTGCTTGATGATGCCGACCACGCCGGTAATGCCCAAACCGCGAATGACGGGGATGCCCCATTCGGCCAGTTTGTCGGCTACGACCTCGGAGGTGCGCTGCTCCTCGTAGCAAAGCTCGGGATGGGCGTGCAGGTCGCGCCGTATCCGCTGTAGCTCGGATTGAAATGCAATGATGGGATCAACCAGTTTCATGCTACTTCTCCACTCTTTCTACTTTTCTAATTGTAGCCCTTGTCCGATGACTTAAGCCAGAGCGGGCGCAATGGTTTACGATACTGCTTTGAGCAAACGCTTTTTGGATTCCTGACATGACAACCACACAAGTCCGCGCAGCCTGCCCGCTCGACTGCCCCGATACCTGCGCGCTGCTGGTGACGGTGGAAGACGGCGTCGCCACCGCAGTCAAGGGCGATCCCGACCACCCGACCACGGCCGGCGTGCTGTGCACCAAGGTGTCGCGCTACACCGAGCGCACCTACCACGAAGACCGCCTGCTGCATCCGCTCAAGCGGGTCGGCAAAAAGGGCGAGGGCAAGTTTGAGCGCATCAGCTGGGAGGAAGCGCTGGACACCATCGCGGCCAGGCTCAAGCCGATCGCCGAGCGCGCGCCGGAAGCCATCCTGCCGTACAGCTACTGCGGCACGATGGGGCTGATCCAGGGCGAGTCCATGTCGTCGCGCTTCTTCAATAAAATCGGCGCCTCGCTGCTGGACCGCACCATCTGCGCGACGGCTGGTTTCACCGGTTACAAGTACACAGTCGGCGGCTCCATCGGCACCGACATGGAGCAGTTCCAGAACGCCAAGCTGCTGATTATCTGGGGCGGCAATCCGATCGCCTCCAACCTGCACTTCTGGATGCGCGCGCAGGAAGCCAAGCGCAATGGCGCGAAGCTGATTGCCATCGATCCATATCGCTCGCTGACGGCGGAGAAGTGCCACCAGCACATCGCGCTGCTGCCGGGCACCGACGCCGCGCTGGCGCTGGGCCTGATGCATGTGCTGATCAAGGAAGACTTGCTGGATCACGATTACATCGCGAATTACACGCTGGGCTTCGAGCAACTGAAACAGCGCGTGTCGGAATGGACGCCGGAGCGCGTGGCGCAAACCTGCGGCATCACGGTCGATGAAGTGGTCGACCTGGCGCGCCTGTACGGCGGCATGGCGAAGGCCGGCGAGCCGGTGGCGATCCGCACCAACTATGGCGTGCAGCGCGTGCGCGGCGGCGGCATGGCGGTGCGGAATATGGCCTGCCTGCCGGCGCTGGTGGGCGCATGGCGCCATGCGGCCGGCGGCATCCAGCTATCGTCCAGCGGTTCCTTCCCGACCAACAAGCCGAAGCTGCAACGCACGGATTTGCTGAAGAAGCTCCCGCGCACCATCAACATGACCACCATCGGCGACGACCTGCTGCGGCCTGCATCGCCGGAGTTCGGGCCTAAGGTGGAAGCGGTCATCGTCTACAACTCCAACCCGCTGGCGATTGCGCCGGATTCGGACAAGGTGATGCGCGGCTTCCTGCGCGAGGACTTGTTCACGGTGGTGCTGGAGCACTTCCAGACCGACACTGCGGACTACGCCGACATCGTTCTGCCGGCCACCACGCAGCTGGAGCACATCGACGCCCACACCGCCTACGGCCATCTGTACATGATGGCGAATAACGCCGCCATCGCGCCGATGGGCGAGGCCAAGGCCAACACTGAAATCTTCCGCCTGCTGGCGGCGAAGATGGGCTTCGACGACGACTGCTTCAAGGAGAGCGACGACGAACTGGCGGCACAAGCCTTCAACGCACAGGACGTGCGCGCCATCGGCTTCGACTGGGACGCCTTGAAGCAGAAGGGCTGGCAAAAACTGAACATGCCGGACGCGCCGTTCGCGCAGGGCGGCTTCCCTACGCCGTCCGGCAAGTGCGAGTTCTATTCGGCGCAGATGGAGAAGGACGGCCTCGATCCGCTGCCGGCCTACATCGCGCCATATGAATCGGCGGCCAGCAATCCGGAGCTGGCGAAGCGCTATCCGCTGGCGATGATTTCGCCGCCGGCGCGCAACTTCCTCAACTCCACCTTCGTCAACGTGAAAAGCCTGCGTTCGACCGAAGGCGAGCCGCATCTGGACATCCATCCGGACGACAGCGCGTCGCGCGGCATCGCCGATGGCGACATGGTACGCATCTTCAATGATCGCGGCTCCTTCATCGCCAAGGCGCGCGTGACGGACAAGGCGCGCGCCGGTTTGGTGGTGGGCCTGTCGGTGTGGTGGAAGAAGCTCGCAAAAGATGGCAAAAACGCCAATGAGGTTACCAGCCAACAGTTGACTGATATGGGCCGCGCGCCGACGTTTTACGATACACTGGTACAGGTCGAAAGGCTCGCCGCATGAGGTGATGTATGCGCAACATTGCACGCCATATCCTCCGCACCAAGTTCTGGTTGGCGGTGGCGTGCGTGTCGGCCATGCTGGCCGGTTGCGCGCAGTTCAAGTACTACATGCAGGCCGCGCAAGGTCAGTATTCACTGTGGTCGGACGCCCGTCCGATCGAAGACTGGCTGGGCGACCCCACCACCGATCCCCAGCTCAAGGCGCGCCTGGAAAAGGCGCTGTTGATCCGCAAGTTCGCGGTCAAGGAACTGGGCCTGCCCGATAACGCCAGCTACAAGAACTACGCCGCCCTGTCGCGGCCCTTCGTGCTGTGGAACGTGGTGGCGACGCCGGAGCTGTCGCTGCGTCCCATTCAGTGGTGCTTCCCGATCGCGGGCTGCGTCAGTTATCGCGGCTACTACAGCAAGGAGGATGCGCTGGCCTACGCCGACGAATTGCGCAAGGAGCGCAACGACGTGCAGGTCGGCGGCGTGCCGGCGTATTCCACCCTCGGCTGGTTCACAGATCCGCTGCTGTCGACCTTCATCAACTACTCCGACGCCGAGCTGGCGCGCATGGTGTTCCACGAGCTGGCGCACCAGGTGGCGTACGTGCAGGGCGATTCCCAATTCAACGAGGGCTTCGCCACGGCGGTGGAGGAGGCCGGCGTGGCGCGCTGGCTGGAGCTGTACGGCACCGATCCCATGCGCGAGGCCTACACGCGCTACAACATGCGGCGCCAGGATTTTCTGGCGCTGTTGGTGCGGCACCGCAAAATGCTGGCCGATCTGTACGCGGGCCGGACCAGCACCCGCCACAAGCGCGCCGAGAAAGCGCGCATTTTCGCCCACCTCAAATCCGACTACGTCAAACTCAAGGAAAGCTGGGGTGGCTACGCCGGTTACGACCGCTGGTTTGCCGAGCCTTTAACCAATGCTCACCTCAGTGCTGTGGGAACTTACCACGATTATTTGCCGGCCTTCCGGGCGCTGCTAAAGCAGGAACGAACGTTCGTGCGATTTTATGGTGCGGTGCAAAAAATCGCAACTCTTGACGTAGGTCAACGCCGACAACAGTTGGAGCTCTTGGGCCGCGCACCAATGCTCAACGCCGAAAGCGGCAAGGGAGCGCAACCAGACGGTGAAGGCCAGCATTGATGCTGCTATGCAGCATAAAAAGCCGTTAGAACCTCCGTTCTAATTATGGTTAAATGCGCTTGCGTACGGGCGTTCTGCCCGATAGCATCGCACCATCAGCAAGCTCCCAGACCGGCTCTGTGCGCCGGCCTTACAACGATAAATAATATTCGAGACAAGAGGCACAGGATGGAGAAAATCTGGTTGAAGTCGTACCCGCCCGGCATGCAGACCGAGGTTGATACGAGTCAGTACCGTTCACTGGTTCAACTGCTGGAAGAGTCGTTCCAGAAGTATGCCAGCCGCAACGCGTATGTCTGCATGGACAAGTACCTTACCTATGCCGAAGTCGACGCGTATTCCAAGCGTCTCGGCGCCTGGCTGCAAAGCCGCGGCCTGAAGCCGGGCGCGCGCGTGGCCATCATGATGCCGAACGTGCTGCAGTACCCAATCGCGATCGCGGCCATCCTGCGCGCCGGCTACACGGTGGTCAACGTCAACCCGCTGTACACGCCGCGCGAGCTGGAGCACCAGTTGAACGACTCGGGCGCCGAAGCCATCATCGTGCTGGAAAACTTTGCCACCACGCTGGAACAGGTGCTGGGCAAGACCCAGGTCAAGCATATCGTGGTGGCCAGCATGGGCGAGATGCTCGGCGGCCTCAAAGGCATGCTGGTGAACTTCGTGGTGCGCAGCGTGAAGAAAATGGTGCCGGCGTTTTCGCTGCCGAACGCGGTGCGCTTCAAGGATGCGCTATCGCAGGGCGGCGGCATGAAGCTGACACCGGTCGAGCGCCAGTACAACGATCCGGCCTTCCTGCAATACACCGGCGGCACCACCGGCGTGTCGAAAGGCGCGACGCTGACGCACAAGAATATCGTGGCCAACCTGCTGCAGACCGAAACCTGGTCGGCGCCGGCGCTGGCTGGTTCGACCGAGCAGATGACCATCGTCTGCGCACTGCCGCTGTACCACATCTTCGCGCTGACGGCGTGCGCCATGTGGGGCACGCGCATGGGCGCGCTGAACATCCTGATTCCGAATCCGCGCGACATCGGCGGTTTCATCAAGGAGCTGGGCAAGTACAAGTTCAACATGCTGCCGGCAGTTAACACACTGTACAACGCGCTGCTGAACCATCCGGACTTTGCCAAGCTGGATTTCTCGTCGCTGATGATTTGCAACGGCGGCGGCATGGCGGTGCAGCAGGCCGTCAACGACCGCTGGCTGGCGACCACCGGTGTGGCCATTATCGAAGGCTACGGCTTGTCCGAGACCTCGCCGGTGGCCACTTGCAACCGCGCCGAGGGCAAGCACTTCACCGCGACCATCGGCCTGCCGGTGCCGTCGACCGATATCGCCATCCTCGATGACGATGGCAAGGAAGTCCCGCTGGGCCAGGCCGGCGAGATCGCGATTCGCGGCCCGCAGGTGATGGCCGGCTACTGGAACCGTCCGGATGAAACGGCCAAGGTGATGACACCGGACGGCTTCTTCAAATCGGGCGACGTCGGCGTGATGGATGAAAACGGCTTCGTGAAGATCGTCGACCGCAAGAAGGACATGATTCTGGTATCCGGCTTCAACGTCTATCCGAACGAGCTGGAAGGCGTGATCGCCGCGCATCCGGGCGTGCTGGAGTGCGCCGTGATCGGCGTGCCGGACGAGCACTCGGGCGAGGCGGTCAAGGTATTCGTGGTGCGCAAGGATCCGAACCTGACGCAAGAAGCCCTGATGGCCTACTGCAAAGAACAGTTTACCGGCTATAAAAAGCCGAAATACATTGAGTTCCGCGAGGAGCTACCAAAAACCAATGTCGGGAAAATTCTGCGCCGCGTGCTGCGCGACGAACCTACCGGCGACAAGAAGAAGGCTGCATGAAGATGGAAAAGATTTGGCTGAAGTCGTACCCCGAAGGCGTACCGGCGGAGATTGATAACACCCAATACCGCTCGGTCACCCATTTGCTGGAAGAGTCGTTCCGCAAGTACGCTGACCGCAACGCTTTCGTGTGCATGGACAAGTTCCTGACCTACGGCGAGCTGGATCAACTGTCGCAAAAAATGGGCGCCTGGCTGCAAGGCAAAGGCCTGCAACCGGGCGCACGCGTCGCCATCATGATGCCGAACGTGCTGCAATATCCGGTGGCGATGGCTGCCGTGCTGCGCGCCGGCTACACGGTGGTTAACGTCAACCCGCTGTACACCCCGCGTGAACTGCAGCACCAGCTGGTGGACTCGGGCGCCGAAGTCATCATCGTGCTGGAAAACTTTGCCACCACGGTACAGCAAGTGCTGGCGCAGACCCCGGTCAAGCACGTGATCGTGGCCTCGATGGGCGACCTGCTGGGCGGCCTGAAAGGCGCGCTGGTCAACTTCGTGGTGCGCAATGTGAAGAAGATGGTGCCGGCGTACTCGCTGCCAGGTGCCATCTCGTTCAAGAAAGTGCTGGCCGAAGGTTCCGGCATGACGCTGCAACCGGCCAAGCTGGGCCACGACGATATCGCCTTCCTGCAATACACCGGCGGCACCACCGGCGTCTCGAAAGGCGCGATCCTGCTGCACCGTAACGTGATCTCCAACGTGCTGCAAAACGAAGCGTGGCTGCAAATGAAGGGCGGCGGTGAACAGATGGTGTTTGTCAGCGCGCTGCCGCTGTACCACATCTACTCGCTGACCATCAGCGCCTTCATGAGCATGCGTACCGGCGGCCTGAGCCTGCTGATCCCGAATCCGCGCGACATCCCTGGCTTCGTGAAGGAACTGGCCAAGTACAAGGTCACCGTGCTGCCGGCGGTGAACACGCTGTACAACGCGCTGCTCAACAATCCTGACTTCGCCAAGCTGGACTTCTCGTCCTACAAGCTGTGCAACGGCGGCGGCATGGCGGTGCAGAAGAGCGTGGCCGAACGCTGGCTGAAAGTGACCGGCACCCCGATCATCGAAGGCTACGGCCTGTCGGAGACCTCGCCGGTGGCGACTGCCAACCGCATCGATATCAAGGAATTCACCGGCACCATCGGCCTGCCGATCCCATCGACCGAAGTGGCGATCCTGGACGACGACGGCAATCCGCTGCCGCTGGGTTCGACTGGCGAGATCGCGATCCGTGGTCCGCAGGTGATGGCTGGCTACTGGAACCGTCCGGAAGAAACCACCAAGTCGATTACGGCCGACGGCTTCTTCAAGACCGGCGACGTCGGCATCATGGACGAGAACGGCTTCACCCGCATCGTCGACCGCAAGAAGGACATGATCATCGTGTCCGGCTTCAACGTCTATCCGAACGAAGTGGAGGGCGTGGTGGCGGCCCATCCGGGCGTGCTGGAAGTGGCATGTATCGGCGTACCGGACAAGAACTCGGGCGAGGCGGTGAAGCTGTTCATCGTGCGCAAGGATCCGGCGCTGACGGCCGAGCAGGTGCTGGACTTCTGCAAGCACGAGCTGACCGCTTACAAGAAGCCCAAGTACATCGAATTCCGCGATGAACTGCCGAAGACCAACGTCGGCAAAATCCTGCGTCGCCAGTTGCGCGACGAGAAAGTCGCCGCCTGACCCGTCGTCCCGGCGAAGGCCGGGACCCAATGAATTAGATTCCGGCCTTCGCCGGAATGACGTACTATTTTCGGATACATGCGAGCCTGCGGGCTCGCATGGCGGTAGCCAAACGGGTGCGTACCTCGTGCTCGTGATCGAGATAGCCTTCCACATTCGCTTTGCGGGCGGCGTCAGCAAAATGCTGATCGTCCACATCCTGTAGCCGTTCAAATTCGGCTAGCGACAGCACGACCACTGATGCGTGGTCGGCCTTTTCCACTACCACGGTTTGCGTCAGTGCTTGATGCAAGTAACGATCAAGCTCGTGCGCAATTTCGACCTCCGATACTTTCAACATACGGCACCCCCTGCATGCCAGTATAGAACCTGGTCGCCGCGATTCAAGCGCGGTGCAGGCCTGCTTGTCCGCTGCGCACCACGAAGCCGGCGGCGCGCTCTATGACGCTGGCGCTGTCGTGCACGTTGTCCAGTGCAAGAAAGTGGGCGGTGGTGTTGGCGGGCGTGATGGTGAGCAGCATGTAGCCGCGCTTGTCACTGCGGCCATACTTGATGCCGTGGTTCATCGATACATACTGCTCGGTACGAGATTGCGGACGTGAGGGCGAGGTGATCGAGGTGCCGCAGAATTCGGTCGCTATGATGGGATTGGCTGGCGAGCGCGGACGTGCAGGATTGCGCGTGAGCTCGCAGGCGAAGAAGCTGTGCACGTCGCCGCCAAGCACCAGTGGATTGCGGGCGCGGCTGGTGAAGAGCGTGTCCATCAGCTGCTGGCGCGCCATCGGGTAGCCGTCCCAGCCGTCGGTCCAGAAGCGGCCGTCGTCTTCGCGCTTGATGGGCAACTGGCTGTTTTGCGCCATCAGGGTTTGCTGGGCCAGGATGTTCCAACGCGCGGTGGACGAGGACAGACCTTGCGCCAGCCATTGCTCCTGTTCCTTGCCGAGCATGCTGCGGCTGCGGTCCTTCAGTGCCGCGCAGTCGCGCAGCAGGACTGAGCTGGAACCGCCGCGTCCTTGTTGCGTGCAGGCGTGGTGAGCGCGGTACTGGCGGTCATCCAGCACGTGGAGGCGCGCCAGCTGGCCCCAGTCGTAACGCTGGTAGATGCGCAGGTTGGCGAAGTCGCGCGGCGTGAGGCGCAGCGGCATGTGTTCGTAGAAGGCTTGATAGGCGGCAGCCCGTCTTTGCATGAAGCGCGGGTCGAGGCGTTCGTCGCGGTCGCTGCCGTAGTCATTGGCGACTTCGTGGTCATCCCAGGTGACGATCCACGGCGCGGCTTCGTGCGCGGCTTGCAGGTCGCGGTCGGTTTTGTACTGGGCGTAGCGCGCGCGGTAGTCGGCCAGCGTGAAGCTCTCAGCGGTCCGTAGCGCGGTTGTTGGATGCTGGAGCTGGTACGGGCCCCACTCGTAGATGTAATCGCCCAGGAAGGCCACCAGATCGGGTGCAGCGGCCGCGATGTGGCGGTGCGCGGCATAGGTGCCGAATTCCCAATGCTGGCAGGAGGCCACGGCCAGCTTGAGTTGTTTCGGCATGCTGGCGCTGGCGGGCGCGGTGCGCGTGCGGCCGGTGGGACTGATCGCGTCGCCCAGCATGAAGCGGTACCAATACCAGCGGTCGGGCCGCAGGCCGGTGACGTCGACGTGCACGCTGTGCGCGAGTTCGGGCGGTGCCTCGGCCGTGCCTTGGGCGACGGTGCGGCGGAACTGCTCATCCTCGGCCATTTCCCAGCGTACGCTGAAGGCCAGCGGCGGTGTGGCGGCGGCGTTGAGCGGATCGTGCAGGATGCGCGTCCAGATGATGACGGCGTCCGGCAGTGGCGAACCGCTGGCGACGCCAAGGCTGAACGGGTAGGCGGTGCCGGCGGCGCTGGCGATCTTGCTGGTGCTGGCCAGCGCTGCGGCGAGGAAGAGGCGGCGTTGCGCGTCCATGCGCAGCGCGGGCTTACGAATTAATCAGCGTCTCGATCGACGGCACTTTGCGCGGCTTGCGGTCGGAATCGGTGGCGACGTAGGTCAGCGTGGCCTCGGTCACCTTCACGGTGTCGGCCTGCAGGCGGTTGCGCTCTGCGTACACTTCCACCTGCACGGTAATGGACGTATTGCCAACCTTGACAATATCAGCATAGAACGACAGCAGGTCGCCCACGAACACCGGGTTCTTGAACACGAACGAGTTCACCGCGATGGTGGCCACGCGGCCATTGGCGCGGCGCGTGGCCGGCAGCGAACCGGCGATGTCCACCTGCGCCATGATCCAGCCGCCGAATACATCGCCGTAGACATTGGCGTCGGATGGCGAAGGCATCATGCGCAGTTCCGGCATCTTCCCGGCTGGCAGGCCGCGATTGATGGTGTTGACGGTGGGGATTTGAGGCGTGGTCATCGTGATTTCTCTTCTGGGGCTACAATTAACGGGATTGAACCATAAAAAGCCAAGATCCGCCATGCGCCGTTACGCCGACTCCCAGCCAGCCCCCGCCAGCAAAACCGCTTCCACCCGCAGCGATACTGCCACCATCAAAACCCTGATCCCGTATTTGTGGGTCTACAAATGGCGCGTGCTGCTGGCGCTGGGCTGCCTGGTCGGCGCCAAGCTGGCCAACGTTGGCGTGCCGGTGGTGATGAAAAAGCTGATCGACTCGCTGACCATCACGCCATCGCATCCGCAAGCGCTGCTGGTGCTGCCGCTGGGCGCACTGGTGGCCTACGGCATATTGCGTGTATCGACCACGCTGTTCACCGAGCTGCGCGAATTCCTGTTCGCGCGCGTGACGCAGCGCGCCGTGCGCACCATTGCGCTGCAAGTGTTCCGTCATCTGCATGCGCTGTCGCTGCGCTTCCACCTGAACCGCCAGACCGGCGGCATGACGCGCGATATCGAACGCGGCACGCGCGCGGTCGGCTCGCTGATTTCGTACACGCTGTTTAATATCCTGCCGACACTGGTAGAGATCACGCTGGTGCTGGGCTACCTCGTCACGCATTACGACATCTGGTTCTCGCTGATTACCTTTGTGGCGCTGGTGTCGTACATCAGCTTCACCATCATCATCACCAACTGGCGCACGCACTTCCGCCGCACCATGAACGAGCTGGATTCCAAGGCCAACACCAAGGCCATCGACTCGCTCATCAACTACGAAACGGTGAAGTACTTCGGCAACGAGGAGTACGAGGCCAAGCGCTACGACGAAGGCTTGCAGCACTACGAAAGTGCGGCCGTCAAATCGCAGACGTCCCTGTCGCTGCTGAACACTGGCCAGTCGATGATTATCGCGATTGCCGTCACGCTGATTTTGTGGCGCGCCACCGTCGGCGTCATCGAGGGCAAAATGACACTGGGCGATCTGGTGCTGGTCAACGCCTTCATGATCCAGCTGTATATTCCGCTGAACTTCCTCGGTGTGATCTACCGCGAGATCAAGCAAAGCCTGGCCGACATGGAGAAGCTGTTCTCGCTGCTGGACCAGAACAAGGAAATCGCCGATGCGCCCGAGGCGCGTCCGCTGGTCACGCATGGCGCGCAGGTGCGCTTCAACCACGTGGACTTCAGCTACGATCCGAAGCGGCAGATTCTGTTCGATGTCGACTTCACCATCGCGCCGGGCACCACCACGGCGGTGGTCGGCCACAGCGGTTCCGGCAAGTCGACCTTATCGCGCCTCCTGTTCCGCTTCTACGAAGTGAACGCGGGTGGCATCACCATCGACGGCCAGGACCTGCGCTCGCTGACGCAGGATTCGGTGCGCCACGCCATCGGCATCGTGCCGCAGGATACGGTGCTGTTCAACGACACCATCGAATACAACATCGCTTACGGCAAGCCGGGTGCAACGCACGACGAAATCGTGGCCGCAGCGCGCGCCGCATCGATCCACGATTTCATCGAGAGCCTGCCGGATGGCTACAAGACGATGGTCGGTGAGCGCGGCCTCAAACTGTCCGGCGGCGAGAAGCAGCGCGTGGCGATTGCGCGCACGCTGTTGAAGAATCCTGCCATCCTGATTTTCGATGAAGCCACGTCGGCGCTGGATTCGAAAGCCGAGCAGGCGATCCAGGCGCAGTTGAAGGAGATCTCCCGTACGCGCACCACGATGGTGATTGCGCACCGCTTGTCCACGGTGGCCGATGCGCAGCAGATTATCGTGCTCGATCATGGCCGCATCGTGGAGCGCGGAACGCATCAATCGCTATTGGCAGCAGACGGACTCTATGCTCAAATGTGGGAGCGTCAGCAAGCCAAGTCTGACGAAGAAGACGTTCTGAACATAGTTTAATTTAAGGGATCGACCATGAAGTCTCGTTTTGTGTTGGGTGCAGTAACCGCCATGCTGGCATGCGTACAAAGTGCTTACGCTGCCGATCCTACCGAACAGCAGTTCCGCGCCCTCTACAAAGAGCTGCTCGAAACCAATACCACGCTGTCCTCCGGCAGCTGCACGCTGGCCGCTGAGCGCATCGCGGCGCGCCTGAAGACTGCGGGCTTCCCGGAGTCGGACCTGCACCTGTTTGCCGATCCTGCGCATCCGAAAGAGGGCGGTCTGGTGGCCGTGCTGCCGGGCCGTGATCCGAAGGCGAAAGCCATCCTGCTGCTGGCCCACATCGACGTGGTGGAAGCCAAGCGCGAAGACTGGACCCGCGATCCATTCACGCTGATCGAAGAAGACGGTAAGTTCTACGCACGCGGCGTGGTGGACGACAAGGCGCAAGCGGCCATCTGGGCTGATTCGCTGATCCGCTTCAAGCAGGAAGGCTACAAGCCGCGCCACACGCTGAAAATGGCGCTGACCTGCGGCGAAGAGACCTCCGGCGCCTTCAACGGCGCGGAATGGCTGACCAAGAATCGCCGTGAACTGATCGACGCCGGCTATGCGCTGAACGAAGGCGCCGGCGGTGAACTGAACGCTGCCGGCAAGCGCATCACGATGACGGTGCAGGCGGGCGAGAAGGTGTCGCAGAACTATCGTCTCGAAGTGACGAATCGCGGCGGCCACAGCTCGCGCCCGATGAAGGACAACGCCATTTATCATCTGGCCGGTGCGCTGTCGAAAGTGCAGGGCTACGAGTTCCCGATCCAGCTGACCGACGGCAGCAAGGGCTACCTGAACGCGATGGCCAAGATCCAGTTGGAAGCGGGGCACAAAGAGATCGCCGATGCGATGAAGACCGTGGTGCAGAATCCGCAGGATGCGAAAGCGGTGGCCACGGTGTCGAGTGCAGACGCCAGCTGGGCCGCCATGCTGCACACCACCTGTGTGGCGACCATGCTGGATGCCGGCCACGCCACCAACGCACTGCCGCAGCGCGCGCGCGCCAACGTCAACTGCCGCATCTTCCCCGGTGTGACGCAGGAGACGGTGCGCCAGGCGCTGGTCAATGCGATCAACGATCCTGCGGTGAAGGTGGAGACGCTGGAAATCCGTGGCGAGAACTCGGCGCCGCCTCCGCTGACCCGCGCCATCATGGAGCCGGTTGAAAAGCTGACCGCGAAGATGTGGCCTGGCGTGCCGGTGATGCCGATCCTGCAGTCCGGCGCCACCGACGGCCAGTTCCTCAATGCGGCCGGCATCCCGACCTACGGCATCAGCGGGATTTTCCTGACGCCGGACCTGGGCAACATCCACGGCCTGAACGAGTACATCGGCGTGCAGTCGCTGATGGAAGGCCGCGTGTTCCTGCACGAGCTGGTGAAGACCTACGCCGAGCAGAACTAAGCGTTAAGCCAATGCGCGATATTTGAAATCGCGCAGCGTCACCACGCCTGCACCCGCGCAGTACACGCCGGGTTGCAGGCTGAGGAAACCACCAAACACATTGTGGTGCAGGCCGGAGACTTCCAGCTGCCACGAATGCTGCACCCAGTTCTTCCCGTCCAGCGAGTAATGGAACGTCACGTTGTGCTGATCGTTCTTCACGCGTATGTGGACGGTGGAGACGTCCATCTTCTCCCTCATCCAGCTTTGCTCCTGCGAGTGCGCGAAGGTTTTCATCTGCGTCGGCGTGAAGCCGATGCCGACGTAGGCGCGTTCGTTGTAGTGCAGTAGCAGGCCGCCTTCCGCATCGGCGCCGATATCGAGCGTGATGGTGGCTTCGTAGGCGCGGTCGCCGGTGATGAAGGTCAGCGGCGAGGAGTCGGCCGGCGAGGTGCCTTTGCCTTTGATGGCCAGCGCGCCTGGCGTGTGCTGCACGCGCTTCATCTCGTCCGGTCCCGGATTGAAGAAGCTCCATTGCACGCCGAATTTCAGCGTCTTGAACTCGTCGGACTTGGCGAAGTTGTGCTGGACTGCCTTGCCTTTTTTCGGCATCGGCAGTGGTGCGGACAGATCGCCGCCTTTGGCTTTGAACCAGCCGTCCCTGGTCCACTCGATTGGTTCGAGCAGGCATTGGCGGCCCAGCGTGCGGTAGCCGTTTTCGTAGCCGTGATAGACCATCCACCAATCGCCGGCAGGGCCTTCGACCAGCGTGGCGTGACCGCGCGACCACCATTTTTCATCGGCGCTTTTGGTGCGCACCAGTGGGTTCTGCGGATGGTTTTCCCACGGGCCGTGGATGGAGCGCGAGCGGGCGGCGATCACCATGTGGCTGGTCGCTGGGCCGGAGGTGCCGCCGACGGCCATCACGAGGTAGAACCATTCGCCGCGCTTGAGCAGCTTGGGGCCTTCGGGGGCGAACATCTCGACCACCCAGTCGGCAGGGTAGCGCCACGGTTCGTAGACTTTTTCCAGCTTGCCGACGGTGGCGAGGCCGTCATCGGTGAGGCCGATGCGGCGCACGCCGTTGACGAACAGGTAGCGTTTGCCGTCTTCGCCGACCGCGTGACCGGGATCGATGGCGCCCTGGATTTTGAGGTCGATCGGATCGCTCCACGGGCCTTTGATGTTATCGGCCCAGATGACGTGGATGCTGTCGCCGGCGGGGATGTAGATGTAGTAGCGGCCCTTGTGTTTGATCAGGTCCATCGCCCAGATGCTGCCGAGCGGCTTGGTGAGGGCCGGGCCGATAGGCTGCCAGTTCACAAGGTCTTGCGAGTGCCAGATGATGACGCCGGGGTAGGAGAGGAAGGACGAAAACGTCATGTAGTAATCGTCGCCGTCCTTGAGGATGGTGGGATCGGGATGGTCGCCGGCAAGGATGGGATTGAGGTAAGTGCCGTTGCCCAGATCGGCTTTGCGCTGGCCCTCGACGCCGCGCCCCCATTTCGGTTCCGGCGCGGCGAGCGCCAATTGCGGCGCGACGGCGGCGCCGGCGAGCAGAGTCTTAAGCGCAGCGCGCCGGGTAGCAGTCATATCGTCTCCATCTCGGTAGAATTATCCCCAGATGGTGCATCACGCATTGCGGTGTCGCAATTACGAAAACCACCAAGTTGGCTAACAATTCCCTCCAACCGCCCCGCTTGCTTGCCATGACCCGCCGCAAAGCGCATGATGCCTTTGAGAGCTACCCTCCGATGACACCTTTTACATCGGAGGACTTATGTCGGACTTTTACAAATACTTCAAAGAGAATATGGATGCGTTAGGACTACCAGCGCCAGAAAGCCTATATGGCAATGTTCAGCTGGCGGTCGGATCCGCCATGACACTGGTAGGGTTGGTGGAGAAATTTGGGAAAAAGATTACCGTTCGGGAGATGATCGGGGCCGGAATACGCGGCGAAAAATTGGCAACGATTTGGGCAATGAGCGCTTCGTACTATGTCGGCGCGGTGATAGGCAGCATAGCCGTCGCCACGGGACGGACGTTAGCTGGAGGTACTTCGATTGCCGACGTGTTATTTAATGCTCGGCAGAATCGCTTGCATCGTCCTTGGTTAGCGGCAGTCCTGATGCATCACCCTGAGATTTACAAGCGGGGGAAAAAATGAAAGATAACCTGGCGTTACTGATTACTGGCCTGCTGTGCGCGGGCGGCGCGGCGCTATTTTTCAGATTCTTCGGTAGCGATGCGCTCAATATTATCGTTTTGCTGACCTTGATCGGAACACTCTTTGACAACGCCCGCCTGCGGCGCAGGCTGCGCGAGATGGGGGCCAAGCCGGAGGGGAAGCGGACTTGGTTGTGACGAAAAAAAAGCCACCGGACGGTGGCTTTGTTGCTTGAGGCTTACGCCGCTTCGGCTTGCTTCGGCGGATCCATCTCGCCTTCCCACTTCGCCACCACGGCGGTGGCGATGCCGTTGCCGATGACGTTGGTCGCGGAGCGCGCCATGTCGAGGAAGTGGTCGATGCCCAGCAGCAGCAGCATGCCCGCTTCCGGAATGTTGAACTGGCCCAGCGTCGCGGCGATCACCACCAGCGAGGCGCGCGGCACGCCGGCCATGCCTTTCGAGGTCAGCATCAGCACCGCCATCATGGTCATCTGCTGGCCCAGCGACATTTCAATGCCGTACGCCTGCGCGATGAACACGGTGGCGAAGGTGCAGTACATCATCGAACCATCAAGGTTGAACGAGTAGCCGATCGGCAGCACGAACGAGGCGATGCGGTTGCGCACGCCGAAACGCTCCAGGCCTTCCAGCGTTTTCGGATACGCCGCTTCGCTCGACGCGGTCGAGAACGCCAGCAGCGCCGGGCTGCGCATCTCTTTCATCAGCGCGAATACGCGGCCTTTCAGGAACAGGAAGCCGATGAAGATCAGCAGCGCCCACAGCAGCGCGATGCCGAAGTAGAACTCGGCCATGAATACGCCATAGGTCGACAGCACGCCGAGGCCGCTCTTGGCGATGGTGCCCGCCACCGCCGCAAACACGGCGAACGGTGCGAACTTCATCACGTAGCCGGTGACTTTCAGCATCACGTGCGCCACGCCGTCCAGTGCTTCGACCAGCGCGTTGGCTTTCGGACCCACGGCCGCAGCGGCCGAGCCGAAGAACAGCGAGAAGATCACGATCTGCAGGATTTCATTCTTGGCCATACCATCGACGATGGACGACGGCACCAGGTGGGTGACGAAGTCTTTCAGCGTCAGGCTGGAGGTGGCCAGGTCGGCCTTGGCGGCGGTGGCGGCCATGTGGCCCAGCAGCGCGTCGCCCGGACGGAAGATGTTGACCAGCACCAGGCCCAGGCTCAGCGACATCACCGAAGCGATGAAGAACCAGCCCAGCGTCTTGACGCCGACGCGGCCGACGGCGGTCGCATCGCCCATCTTGGCGATGCCGCACACCAGCGTGGAGAACACCAGCGGGGCGATAATCATTTTAATCAGGCGCAGGAACAGCGTGGTAATCAGCGCCATCGTGTCGGCAAAGCCGGTCGGATTGGCCAGGTTGTCGTGGGCGAAATAACCGGTGATGATGCCTAGCGCCAGCCCGATCAGGATGTACGTGGTCAATCGGCTTTGTTTGTTCATATTCTGAGGTTTCCTGTGGTAGTGTCTCTTTGAGCCTTTACAGCGAGCTGGGTAGTCACTGCATTATTCTTATGGCGACAGCCGGTTTTGGGTGCGCCGGCTGCTGAAACTATTGGCAAGTTCCGCAGTATCCTTGTGGGCAAGGGCGCTGTCAAGCGCGCAACTGCCAGCAAAATAATCTATTTTCCTATGATCGAAATCAAAAATATCAGCAAGTGGTATGGGCAATTCCAGGTGCTGAAAGATTGCAGCACCCGGGTCGAAAAAGGTGATGTCATGGTGATTTGCGGACCGTCCGGTTCCGGCAAGTCCACATTGATTAAGACCGTCAATGGACTGGAACCGTTCCAGCAGGGGGAAATCAGCGTGGATGGCACCTCGGTTGGCGCCAAGGGCACGGATTTGCCGGCGCTGCGGGCACGTATCGGCATGGTGTTCCAGAATTTCGAGCTGTTCCCGCATTTATCAGTGCGCGACAACCTGACGCTCGGGCAGATCAAGGTGCTGGGCCGCAGCAAGGACGAAGCCGTCGAGCGCGGCCTGCATTACCTCGACCGTGTCGGCCTGCTGGCGCACCAGGACAAGTTCCCGGCCCAGCTGTCCGGCGGCCAGCAGCAGCGCGTGGCGATCGCCCGCGCGCTGGCGATGGACCCGATCGCCATGCTGTTCGACGAGCCAACCTCGGCGCTGGACCCGGAAATGATCAACGAAGTGCTGGATGTGATGGTCGGCCTGGCGCAGGAGGGCATGACCATGATGGTGGTCACCCACGAGATGGGTTTTGCGCGCAAGGTGGCCAACCGCGTGGTGTTCATGGACCACGGCAGCATTCTGGAGGATACCGGCAAGGATGAGTTTTTCCACGCGCCGCAAACGGAGCGCGCACGCGACTTTCTTGCCCGTATAATTCACTGATGGACATTTCCTTTAAGCAATTAAGTGGCGCGATGCTGGCGCTGGGACTGCTGAGCGCGGCTCATGCAGCGGATAAAATCGCGGCCGACCTGGTGCTGACCAAGGCCACCCTGATCGACGTTGCCGGCGGCAAGGCGGTCACGGGCAAGTCGGTGGTGCTCAAGGGCGACACCATCCTGGCGGTGGTGGACGACAAGCAGCTGGTCAACTACGCAGCCAAAAAGACCATCAGCCTGCCGGGCAAGTATGTGATGCCGGGCCTGTGGGACACCCACGTGCACTTCGGCGGCGGCCCGGCCCTGATTGAAGAGAACAAGCATTTGCTGCAGCTGTACCTGGCCTACGGCATCACCGCTGTGCGCGATTGCTCGGGCGACTTGCCGGACACCGTGCTGCAATGGCGCGATGAGGTCAATCAGCGCAAGCTGGAAGGCCCGACCATCTTCACCTCGGCCGCCAAGCTGGAAGGCTACAAGCCGCTATGGAAGGGCACCATCGAAGTCGGCACGCCGGAAGAAGTGAGCCGCGCGCTGGACAAGCTGCAGGCGCAGAAGGTGGACTTCGTCAAGATCACCGAGAACACCCTGAAGCCGGAGATTTACCTGGAAGCGCTGCGCCAGGCCAAGGAGCGCGGCATGCGCACCTCGGGCCACATCCCGGTGCAGCTGACCCTGAAGACCATGTTCGATGCCGGCCTCGGCACGGTGGAGCACCAATCCTACCTGCTGCGCGCGTCGACGCCGCGTGAGCAGGAGCTGACCGACCTGGTCGCCGCCGGCAAGCTGACCGGCAAGGAAGCCTCCAAACAAAGCCTGGATTCGTATGATGAGGCGACGGCGCGCGCGTCGTTCCGCTACATGGCGTCCAAGGGCACAGCGGTGGTGCCGACCTTGTCGGTGTCGCGCGTGGTGGCGTATCTGGACATGGAGGATCACGTCCATGACGAGGCCTTGCAGTACATCGGCAAGGGCTTGCGTGCCACCTACGACTGGCGCGTGAAGCGCGCGGCGCAGGACGACGCGGCGGCGATTGCGCAGCGCAAGGCGGTATTCGAGAAATCGGCCTCGCTGCTGCCTATCCTGCAGCAGGAAGGCGTCAGCATCATCGCCGGCACCGATGCGGGCTTCCTGAATTCGTACGATTATCCGGGCCAGGCGCTGCATGATGAAATCGGGCTGTACGTGAACTACGGCTTGACGCCGGTGCAGGCGCTGCAATCGGCGGTGATCAACGGCCCGCGCTTCCTCGGCAAGCTGGATCACTACGGCGCGCTGGAAGCGGGCAAGGCGGCCGACGTGCTGGTGCTGGATGCGAATCCGCTGAAAGACATCGGCGCCACGCGCAAGATCCGCACCGTCATCAGCCACGGCACCGTCTACGACCGCGCCCGCCTCGATAAAATCCTGGCCGACACCAAGGCCTGGGCGGCGCAGACCAAGGCGGAGTAAGCGGCTGCAGCAAGCGACTAAGGCGCCTGTCGGCTATCAGTATCGAGGAGAGGCGCCTGCTCGATGTTTGCTGCTTATTTGCTAACTCACTGAGGAAGTCGGCATAATGCGGGGATACTTATTTTCCTGAGACCGCCATGCCTGCCATTCGTTCCCTGTTTCTGCTGCTGATGTGTTTTGCACCGATGGCTTGGGCGGTGGAGGTGTTCCAGGCGGGAGCGCCGTTGAAGGGGCCGGTCAGTTTTGTGTATGCGATTTACTATGCAAAAGCGCCGGCGGCGGAACCGTTGGCCGCGCTGAAAGCCTCGGTGGCGCAACAGGGCGGCACTCTGGCGCTGGTGACGCAATTGTCGCAGGAGCCAGCGGCGGCGCAGGTGGTTGCCACTTTGGACGACACCGTCCAGAAGACCTACGCTCCGCCCGACCTGAAGATGATCCAGTATTTCGGACGTGGCTTGAGTACTGCCCAAGCGGAGGAGTTGCAACTGGCGCAGCTGGCGCTGGTGTTGGAGTTCCGCGTGCCAGCGTCGCCGACCTATACCGGTTTGCGCGCAGCCGGTAGCTTGCTGTTGCAAGTGGCCGAGCAAACCGGTGGTTTCATCTGGGACGAGGAGACGCGTGAAATTTTCACCGCCCCCGAATGGCGCAAGCGTCGCGTCGAAGGCTGGAAGGGCGATATTCCGAACGTCGCCCGACACACCGTCATTCACGCTTACCAAGGCGATAAGCTGCTGCGCGAGATTACCCTCGGCATGGCCAAATTTGGTCTGCCGGATCTGGTGGTCAATGATGTCGCCCACTCGCAGAATAATCAGGCGGGGAATCTCATCAACCTGCTTGCGCAGGCCCTGGCGGAAGGCGCGGCAGTCGGCAAGAACGGCGCGCTGACGCTTGATCTGAAATCCATTCGAAACGCGCAGTTGCCATCCCTGGCCGATAATGCGAAGGCGGTGGCGCAGCTATCGTTGTACAAAGGCCAGCCTGAGGATGGGGATCCGAACAACCGTTTGATGGAGATCGGCTTTGACGCTTATCCGGGGCCGGATCGCTATGCACGGCAGACCGCCTTGTTTGCATCACTGTTCGGATTTACCGATACGCTGCAAATGGTCAAGCACACGGATGCGATTCTGGCAGCAAGCAATGCGGCCAAAGCCAAACTGCCGGCATTGGGCCAGCGATTCAATGCCGGCCTGCGTCCTGGCGAATACATCCTGGTCAAGGCGCCTTTCGCCATACCGGATGGAGGCCGGGAATGGATGTGGGTGGAGGTCACCCAGTGGGGCGAAAAAGAGATTGTCGGCCTGCTTAACAGTGAGCCTGCGCAGATCCCCACTTTGCACAGCGGCCAGGTGGTCAAGGTCAAGGTGGCCGAGGTTTTCGATTATTTGCTATACGACGGTAAGGGTGGCGAAGAGGGTAACGAATCGGGCAAGCTGATGGCGCGCCAGCGCTCGGGGCAATGAGAACCGGGTAAAATATCGGCTATTCGCATTTTGAGAGCCCGCTGCCATGTCCGACCTCGAACAAACCCCATCCAGCATCACCATCACCCGCCCAGACGACTGGCACCTGCATTTGCGCGATGGCGCGACGCTGGCCAGTGTGCTGCCGCACAGCGCCCGCCAGTTCGCCCGCGCGATTGTGATGCCGAATTTGAAACCTCCGGTCACCACCACCGCCGCCGCTGTCGCTTACCGCGAACGCATCCTGGCCGCGCTGCCGCAGGGGATGGAATTCGAGCCGTTGATGACGCTCTACCTCACCAACAACACCCAGCCGGACGAAATCGTGCGCGCGCAGGAAAGCGGCATCGTGCACGCGGTGAAGCTGTACCCGGCCGGCGCCACCACCAATTCGGACGCCGGCGTGACCGACCTGTCCAACTGCTACAAGGTGCTGGAAAAGATGCAGGAAGTCGGCATGCCGTTCCTGGTCCACGGTGAAGTCACCGATCAGGATATCGACCTGTTCGACCGCGAAGCCGTGTTCATCGAGCGCGTGATGCGCCCGCTGCGCCGCGATTTCCCGGCGCTGAACATCGTGTTTGAACATATCACCACCAAGCACGCCGCGCAGTACGTGGCGGAAGCCGAAGGTCCGATCGCCGCGACCATCACCGCGCACCACCTGCTGTACAACCGTAACGATATCTTCAAGGGCGGCATTCGTCCTCACTACTACTGCCTGCCGGTGCTGAAGCGCGAAGAACACCGCCTGGCGCTGGTGACCGCTGCCACCAGCGGCGACGAACGCTTCTTCCTCGGCACTGACTCGGCGCCGCACGCGCAGGGCGCCAAGGAAGCCGCCTGCGGTTGCGCCGGTTGCTACACCGCGCTGCACGCGATGGAGCTGTATGCCGAAGCCTTCGAACGCGCCGGCGCGCTGGACAAGCTGGAAGCCTTCGCTTCGCTGAACGGCCCGGCCTTCTACAACCTGCCAGTCAACCAGGGCAAGATCACGCTGAAGCGCGAACAATGGACGCTGCCGGAAGCGCTGCCGCTGGCAGACCAGCAGGTGATCCCGCTCAACGCCGGCGAAACCATCAACTGGAAAATGGTGTAAGTAGTGTCGGAAGTGCTGGACGTAATCGACTGGTCGCAACCGTGGTATGAATCGGTACGCGACGCGGCCGGCCGCTTGTCCGCACAAGAGCACTTCCGCGATAGTTTCAGCAAGCAGGCCGCCGCACTGGGCCTGCGCAATCACCTCGGCCAGCCGATTTCCTTTGTACCGCAAGAGGATCTGCCGGAAGGCACGGCCTACGAGCAGCACATCGGCGCCACTGGTTGCGTGCCCACGCGCGACAACCTGCATGACTTCTTCAACGGCCTTGTGTGGCTGGCCTTCCCGCGTATCAAAGTGCAGCTGAACGCCTTGCAGGCGGCGCAGATTGCGCTCGATGGCGTCGGCAAGTCGCGCGGTCCCGCCCGCGACGGCGCCACCATCTTTGACGAAAACGCCGCACTGTTGGTAACGCGCGATAACGCGGCAGGCCAAGCGCTGGTTGATGCGCTGCGCGAGCACCGCTGGCACGAAGCGTTCGTCGAGCGTCGCGCGCAGTGGGGCTTGGACGCGCAGGTCTGGCTGTTCGGCCACGCGCTGATGGAGAAGCTGGTCGCCCCGCGCAAGGCCATCACGGCCCACACGCGCATCGTGCTGGCCGGTGACGGTTTCTTCACGCTGGACCACGCCGCGCGCCGCGCATGGATCGACGCGACCGTCGCGCAGCAGTTGGCCGATGATGGCCTGAGCACCGCCGGCTTCACGCCAATGCAGGCGCTGGGCGTGCCGGGCTGGTGGCCGGAGCAGGACGAGGCGTTCTACGCCGATGCTACCGTGTTCCGGGCAAAACGAATAAGCGCAGTAAAATAGTCGTTCCGTTTTCAACCAACACGCCGCCACGCGGCAGAAAGTTCACGCCATGACGCAGGTAATTCGCTGGGGTATTCTGGGCACGGGCAAAATCGCCAAGGCCTTCGCCACTGCTTTGCAGGACACGCCTGATGCAAAACTGGTGGCCGTTGCTTCGCGCTCTGTAGATAGCGCTACCACGTTCGGCCAGCAATATGGCGCCGAGCGTTTCCACGGCAGCTACCAGGCGCTGGCCGACGATCCGAATGTGGACGTGATCTACATCGGCACGCCGCACCCGATGCACCACGAGAACGCGCTGATGTGCCTCAACGGCGGCAAGGCGGTGCTGGTGGAGAAGTCGTTCACCATGAACCGCCGCCAGGCCGAGGACATCATCAACCTGGCCCGCGCAAAAAACCTGTTCGTGATGGAGGCGATGTGGACCCGCTTCATGCCGGCCGTGGTCGAGGCCAAGCGCATCGTCGACAGCGGCGAGATCGGCAAGCCGGCGCACGTCGCCGCCGATTTCGGCTTCACTTCGGACGCCGGTCCTGAGCATCGCCTGTTCGCGCCGGAGCTGGGCGGCGGCGCGCTGCTGGACCTGGGCATCTATCCGCTCTCGATGTCGTCGTTCTTCCTCGGCGGCGTCACCGGCGTGAAGGCGCAGGCGGAGATGACCGCCACCGGGGTCGACATGCAGACCGCATTCACCCTGTCGCATGAAGGTGGCGGCGTGTCGTCCTGCGCTTGCAGCCTGCGTTCGCGCACGCCGACCGAGTTGACCATCTCCGGCGAGAAGGGCTTCGTGCGCCTGCACGACCGCTTCCACAACACCGACAGCTTCACCGTCACGGTGGTGGATGGCGCCTCACGCAGCGAGCGCACCATCACGCTGCCGAAGAGCGGCAACGGCTACACCCACGAAGCGCAGGAAGTCGGCCGCTGCATCCGCGCGGGCCTGATCGAAAGCCCGGTGATGCCGCATGCCGAGACGCTGGCCATCATGGGCACGCTGGACGAGATCCGCGCGCAGATCGGCCTGCGCTATCCGGCCGACGCCTAAGCAAGGTTGGCGCGAACTGGTTACAATCCTCTGATACGAATTGAATAACAGGGGGAGAAACCATGTTGACCACGGATCGCACACTCACACTCAAGAACGTGCTGCTCGCCACCGGCGTCGTGCTGACGCTGGCGATGGGCGTGCGGCACGGCTTCGGCTTCTGGATGCAGCCGATCTCCCAGGCCAATGGCTGGACGCGCGAGACCTACTCGCTGGCGCAGGCCATGCAAAACCTGATGTGGGGCGCCTTCGGCCCGTTCGCGGGCATGGCGGCGGACCGCTTCGGCACCATGCGCGTGGTGCTGGTGGGCGCCATCTCCTATGCCCTCGGCCTGGTGTGGATGGCGGTGGTGACACAGCCTACCTTGTTCGTTCTCGGCACCGGCATCTTCGTCGGCCTTGGCCTCGCATGTACCGCGTTCGGCGCGGTGAGCGGCATCATCGGCCGTGTGGCGCCGCCGGAAAAGCGTTCATGGGCATTCGGCATTTCGGGCGCTGCCAGCTCCTTCGGCCAGTTCATGATGATGCCGATCGAGCAGCAGCTGATTTCCGCCGTCGGCTGGCAGAACGCCTTCTACATCCTTGGCGCCTTGATCGTATTGTTGATGGTGCCGATGGCGCTCTACCTTCGCGAGCCGGCGGTGGAGCATGCGCATGGTCCGCAGCAAAGCATCCGCGAGGCGGCCAGCGAGGCGCTGGGCAATCGCTCTTTCCTGTTCCTGGTCGCAGGCTATTTCGTTTGCGGTTTCCAGGTGGTGTTCATCGGTGTGCACTTGCCTGCGTACCTGAAGGACCAGGGCATCGCCAATCCTAGTGTGGCGGTGCTGGCGCTGGCGCTGATTGGCTTGTTCAACATCTTCGGTTCGTACTATGCGGGCAAGCTGGGTGGCCGCTTCCCGAAACGCTACCTGCTGTCGACGATTTACTTCTCGCGTTCCGTGGTGATTTCGCTGTTCCTGCTGGCGCCTTTGATGCCGGCCTCGGTGTACCTGTTTGCGGCGGCGATGGGCGTGTTGTGGCTGTCGACCGTGCCGCTTACCAACGGCATCATCGCCGGCGTGTTCGGCGTGAAGCACATGTCGATGCTGGCGGGGATTGTGTTCTTCTCGCATCAGTTGGGCAGCTTCCTCGGCGTCTGGCTGGGCGGCTACCTGTACACCAGCACCGGCAGCTACGACGTGGTGTGGGGCATTGCGATTGCGCTGGGCGTGATGTCCGGCCTGATCAACCTGCCGATCAACGAGCGCCCGCTGGTGCGCACGCAGGCTGCGTGATGAAATCCTGGCTGCTGCGCGGCGCCGTCGCCATTGTGCTGGCGCTGGGCTTCGCCGCGTATTTGACGCCGGGCTTCGTGGTGGATCTGGCGAACCGGATTTATCTCTGTTTTTAAACCTTGAGGAATTCCTCGCGGCCGCCCAGCCAGCGGGCGAGGTGGGCTTCTACCGTGGCGGCTTTTTCCGGCGTGTTGGCGTGCAGCAGATCGTGGGCGACGTCGCGCGCCTGATCGACCAGCCAGCCATCGGTTTCAAGATCGGCGAAGCGCAGCATCGCTTGCCCTGACTGGCGCGCGCCGAGGAATTCGCCGGGGCCGCGTATCTCAAGGTCGCGGCGGGCGATTTCAAAACCGTCGGTGGTTTCGCGCATGGTCATCAGGCGCTGCTTGGCGACGTGGCCCAAGGGGCTTTGATACAGCAGCAGGCACACCGACGCCGCCGAGCCGCGGCCCACGCGGCCGCGCAGCTGGTGCAGCTGCGACAGGCCGAAGCGCTCCGCATGTTCGATCACCATCAGCGAGGCATTCGGCACGTCCACACCGACCTCGATCACGGTGGTGGCGACCAGCACCTGCATCTCGTTGGCGGTGAAGGCGTCCATCACGACCTGCTTCTCTGCGGGCTTCATGCGGCCGTGGACCAGGCCCACGTTCAGGTCCGGCAGGGCCTCGGCCAACAGCGCGTGCGTCTCGGTGGCGGTTTGCAGTTGCAGCGCTTCAGACTCTTCGATCAGTGGACAGACCCAGTAGATCTGGCGGCCTTCCTGTGCGGCGGCGTGTACGCGCTCGATCACTTCGTCGCGGCGGTTCTGGTCGATGGCGCGTGTGACGATCGGGCTGCGGCCCGGCGGCAGTTCGTCGATCACGGAGACTTCGAGGTCGGCGTAGTAGGTCATGGCCAGCGTGCGCGGGATCGGCGTGGCCGACATCATCAACTGGTGCGGCACCGCGCCCTCGTTGCCCTTGTTGCGCAAGGTCAGGCGCTGGCCGACGCCGAAGCGATGCTGCTCGTCGACGATGGAAAGGCCGAGGTTTTCAAACGTCACCACGTCCTGCAGCAGCGCGTGCGTACCCACCACCAGCCGCGCTTCGCCGGATTCGATCATGTCGTAGGCGGCCTGCTTTTCCTTTTTCTTCAGGCTGCCGGTCAGCCACGCGACTTTCACGCCGAGCGGCTCCATCCACGCGGCGATCTTGCGGAAGTGCTGTTCGGCGAGGATTTCGGTCGGCGCCATCAGCGCGGCCTGGTAGCCGCTGTCGATGGCTTGCGCGGCAGCCAGCGCGGACACCACGGTCTTGCCGCTGCCGACGTCACCTTGCAGCAGACGCTGCATCGGATACGGCTGGCGCAGGTCGGCGCTGATTTCGGCCAGCACGCGCTGCTGTGCGCCGGTCAGTTTGAACGGCAGCACTGCTTGCAGGTCGCGCGACAAGGCGCCGACCTTGGTCAGCGGCGGCGAACCCTTGGCGCGGCGCGCGCGCTGGGCGCGTTTCAGCGACAGCTGCTGCGCCAGCAGTTCGTCGAATTTCACGCGCGTCCACGCGGGATGTGAGCGGTCGGCCAAGGCGTAGTTGTCCACATTCTGCGGTGGGTAGTGCAGCAGCTTCACCGCCGGTTCGAGATCGGACAGCTGCAGCGCCGCGCGCAGGGAGGCCGGTAAGGTGTCGGTCCAGTCGACCCGCTTCATCGCCTCGCCGATGGCCTTGCGCAGCACCGGTTGCGACAAGCCTTCGCCTGACGGATAGACCGGCGTTAAAGACGTCGGCAGCGGCGCACCCTCGTTGACCACCTTGTAGGCCGGGTGCACCATCTCCGCGCCTAAGAAGCCGTGCTTCAATTCACCGCGCGCGCGCACCCGCGTGCCCTCGGCCAGCTGCTTGACCTGGCTGCCGTAGAAATTCATGAAACGCAGCTGTAAATCGCCGGTGCCGTCGCTGATGTGGACCAGAAGTTGGCGGCGCGGCTTGAAAGCGATCTCGTTTTTTGTGACAACGCCCTCAACTTGGGAGGTGTCGCCACCATGCAGCCGGGCCTCTTCGATGGTGATGACCTGCGTTTCGTCCTCGTAGCGCATGGGCAGGTGCAGCACCAGGTCCATGTCCGTGAGCAGGCCCAGTTTGGCCAGTTTGGCCTCGGCGCTGACGGTTTTTTTAGCAGTTTTCGGCGGTGAAACAGGCATATGGCGTAAAATAGAGGGTTGGCCGCCAATATTGTAAGGCCTACCGCAAATTTGTTAACAGAGTCCTCACATGTATTCGCTTTCCGATTTCGATTTTAACTTGCCGCAAGAGCGTATTGCGCAATTCCCGCTGCCAGATCGCAGCGCCTCCCGTCTGCTGCACCTGGACGGCGAGCAGATTATCGACCGCCAGTTCGCCGATATCGTCGGCCTGCTGCAGCCGGGCGACCTGCTGGTGATGAACAATACCCGCGTGCTCAAGGCCCGCTTCTTCGGCACCAAGGAGAGCGGCGGCAAGGTGGAAGCGCTGGTCGAGCGCGTGCTGGATAACCGCACCGTGCTGGCACAGGTGCGCGCTTCGCGCTCGCCGCTGGCCGGCACCAAAATGCGCCTGGCCGACGCTTTCGACGTCACCGTCGGCGAGCGCGCCGGCGAATTCTTCACTCTGCATTTCGACGCCGACGTGTTCGACCTGATCGAAGCCCACGGCCGCCTGCCACTGCCACCGTACATCGAGCACGATGCCGATGAATTCGACGAGAACCGTTACCAGACGGTGTTCAACAAAGTGCCGGGCGCCGTGGCCGCGCCGACCGCCGGTCTGCACTTCGACGAAGCGCTGCTGGAAAAGCTGAAAGCCAAGGGCGTCAACTTCGCCTACGTCACGCTGCACGTGGGTGCTGGCACTTTCCAGCCGGTGCGCAATGAAAACCTGTCCGAACACCAGATGCATACCGAGTGGTACACCATGCCGCAGGAAACTGTGGATGCGGTGCGCGCTGCCCGTGCGGCCGGCCGCGATGTGGTGGCGGTGGGGACGACTTCGCTGCGCGCACTGGAATCGGCCTCGCAAAGCGGCCAGCTGGAAGCCGGCAGCGCCGATACCGCGCTGTTCATCACGCCGGGTTACAAGTTCAAGACCGTGACCCGTTTGATCACGAATTTCCACCTGCCTAAGTCGACCCTGCTGATGCTGGTGTCGGCCTTCGCCGGTTTTGAAGAGATCCGCAAGGCCTACGCCCACGCGATCGCCCAAGAATACCGCTTCTTCAGCTACGGCGACGCCATGCTGCTGACGACGCAAAACAGAGCTTAACCGCCGCCACGTCATTCCGGCGCAGGCCGGAATCCAATTGGGTTCCGGCCTGCGCCGGAACGACGGTGGTAACAATTAGGATTGAATATGCTGGAATTTAAATTACATAAAACCGACACCACCGGCGTAACCAACGCCCGTCGTGGCGAGGTCAAGCTGAACCACGGCGTGGTGCAAACGCCGATCTTCATGCCGGTCGGCACTTACGGCTCGGTCAAAGCGATGTCGCCACTGGAGCTGAAGGAAATCGGCGCCCAGATCATCCTCGGCAACACCTTCCACCTATGGCTGCGTCCGGGCAACGACGTGATGGCCAAGTTTGGCGGCCTGCACGATTTCATGGGCTGGGACAAGCCGATCCTGACCGACTCCGGCGGCTTCCAGGTATTCTCGCTGGGCGCCATGCGCAAGATCACGGAAGAGGGCGTGCACTTCAACTCGCCGATCAATGGCGACAAGCTGTTCCTGTCGCCGGAAATCTCGATGCAGATCCAGCGCGTGCTCAATTCCGACATCGTGATGCAGTTCGACGAATGCACCCCTTACGAAATCGACAACCGTCCGGCCACGCTGGACGAAGCGGCCAAGTCGATGCGCATGTCGCTGCGCTGGGCGCAACGCTCCTACGACGAGTTCCACCGTGGCGAGAACCCGAACGCGCTGTTCGGCATCGTCCAGGGCGGCATGTTTGAAAAGCTGCGCGATGAATCGCTGGAAGGCCTGTCGCAGATCGACTTCCCGGGCCTGGCCATCGGCGGCCTGTCGGTCGGCGAGCCGAAGGAAGACATGATGCGCATCTTGCAACATATCGGCCCGAAACTGCCGGCCAACAAGCCGCACTACCTGATGGGCGTCGGCACGCCGGAAGACCTGGTAGCCGGCGTGTCCAACGGCGTTGACATGTTCGACTGCGTGATGCCGACCCGGAATGCCCGCAACGGCTGGATCTTCACCCGCTTCGGCGACATCAAGATCAAGAACGCCCGTTACAAGGATGACAAGGAACCGTACGACAGCACCTGCTCGTGCTACGCCTGCAAGAACTTCTCGCGCGCCTACCTGCACCACCTGAACCGTACCCAGGAAATCCTCGGTGCGCGCCTGAATACCATCCACAACCTGCACTACTACCTGGACATCATGCAGCAGATGCGCGACGCCCTGGATGCCGACCGTTTCCCGGCCTGGGTGCAGCAATTCCACGCCGATCGCAGCCGAGGGGTGTAAAAGTCCTAACGCCGGGCGGCCAGTGCTAGAATACAGCGCTGTTTTTTAAACTATAGATATCGGAGTCACTGTGTTCTTTATTTCCAATGCTTATGCCCAATCCAATCCTGTAGAAGCAGCCCTCGGCGGCGGCGGCTTCCTGGGCCAGTATGGTTTCCTGATCCTGATGTTCGTGGCCATGTACTTCCTGATGATCCGTCCTCAGCAGAAACGCGCCAAGGAGCAAAAGGCCATGATGGAAGCGCTGGCCAAGGGCAATGAAGTCGTGACCGCCGGCGGCGTACTGGGCAAGATCACCAAGATCTCAGACCTGTACGTGACCCTGGAAATCTCGAGCGGCGCCGAACTGGTGGTGCAAAAGAACTCGATCACGATGGTGCTGCCGAACGGCACGCTGAAGAGCCTGTAATTCCCCCGGCCCGCACACGATGCGGGCCTTTTGACGTCTACACGGAACGTTAGAGCTATATGAATCGTTATCCAGTCTGGAAATATATCCTTATTGCCGTCGCCATTTTGCTGGGCGCGCTGTACACGGTGCCTAACTACTTCGGCGAATCGCCGGCAGTGCAGGTCACCAGCGGCAAGTCGACCGTCAAGATGACGTCCGACATGACCGCCAAGGTGGCTGACGTGCTGACCAAGGCCGGCATCGCCAACAACGGCGTCGCCTTTGACGGCAGCGGCACCTACGCCTCGGTGCGGGTGCGCTTTGCCACCCCGGACATCCAGTTCCACGCCAAGTCGGTGCTGGAGCAGGGCCTGAACGCCGACCCGGCCGACCCAACCTACCTGGTGGCGCTGAACCTGCAGGCGGACACGCCAAAATGGATGCAAAGCCTGCACGCGCTGCCGATGTACCTCGGCCTCGACTTGCGCGGCGGCGTGCACTTCCTGATGCAGGTCGACACCAAGGCGGTGCTGAACAAGCGCATCCAGGGCCTGCAGTCGGCGGCCCGCAGCTCGCTGCGCGACAAGAATATCCGTCACGCCGGCATCGACCGCGTGGGCGACACCATCGAAATCAAATTCCGCGACGACGCCACCCGCCAGAAAGCCAAGGACGTGCTGTCCGGCCAACTGGGCGACCTGCTGTACACCGACTCCGGTGAAGGCAGCGAGCTGAAAACCGTGGTCAGCCTGAAGCCGGCCGCGCTCAAGCAAACCATCGACGACGGCGTGAAGCAAAATATCTCGACCCTGTCCAAGCGCGTGAACGAACTGGGCGTGGCCGAGCCTGTCATCCAGCAGCAAGGCCCGGACCGCATCGTGGTGCAGCTGCCGGGCGTGCAGGACGTGGCGCGTGCGCGCGCCGTGATCGGCCGTACCGCGACCCTGGAAATCCGCATGGTCGACGAGAGCGTGACGCCGGGCACCGAGATGTCGGCGGCGATCCCGCTCAATTCCGAACTGTTCACCGTGGGCAAGGGTGTGCCGGTTGTGCTGTCCAAGGACGTGGTGCTGACGGGTGATTACATCTCCAGCGCCGTGGCCAGCCTTGACCAGAACCAGCAGCCTGCCGTCAGCATCGACCTGAACGGCGACGGCGGCCGCCGCATGCGCGATGCTACCGCTAATCGCGTGGGCAAGAAAATGTCCATCGTACTGTTCGAGAAGGGCAAACCGGAAGTGCTGTCGGTGGCGACCATTCAGCAAGAACTGGGTAGCCGCTTCAACATCACCGGCATGGGCAACGCCGAGAACTCGGCTGAGCTGGCACTGCTGCTGCGCTCGGGCGCGCTGTCGGCGCCGATGGAAGTGATTGAAGAGCGCACCATCGGTCCCGCACTGGGCGCCGAGAACATCAGCAAGGGTCTGCATTCGACCATGTACGGTTTCGCTGCCATTGCGGTGTTCATGATTGCCTACTACATGATCTTCGGCTTCTTCAGCGTGTTTGCGCTGGCGGTCAACCTGCTGCTGCTGGTGGCGATCCTGTCGCTGATGCAGGCGACCCTGACCCTGCCGGGCATGGCCGCAATTGCGCTGGCGCTGGGTATGGCGATTGACTCGAACGTGCTGATTAACGAGCGTATCCGTGAAGAGCTGCGCCGTGGCGCGTCGCCGCAGGCGGCCATCAACGACGGCTTCGGCCACGCCTGGGCGACGATTATCGACTCCAACGTCACCACCCTGATCGTCGGTGTGGCGCTGTGGGTGTTCGGCTCCGGTCCGATCCGCGGCTTCGCCGTGGTGCACACGCTGGGTATCCTGACCTCGATGTTTTCCGCCGTGTTTGTCTCGCGCGGCGTGGTCAACCTCTGGTACGGCCGCAAGAAGAAACTGCAATCGATCGCTATCGGTACCGTCTGGGTACCGGGCCAGAAATAATCAGGGGCACAGAAGATGGAATTTTTCCGCATTAAAAAAGACATCCCGTTCATGCGCCACGCGCTGGTGTTCAACGTCATTTCGGCGTTGACCTTCGTGGCGGCCGTGTTCTTCCTGATCCCCCGGGGTCTGCACTTGTCGGTGGAGTTCACCGGCGGCACCGTGATGGAGCTGCGCTACCAGCAGCCGGCGAACCTGGAGCGGATCCGCCACACGCTGGAAACCATCGGCTACGAGCAGCCGGAAGCGACCGGCTTCGGCACCGCGCATGACGTGATGCTGCGTCTGCCGGTGGTGAAGGGCATTACGCCGAAGGCTGCGTCGGTACAGGTGTTCGACGCCTTGTGCAAAGCTGAAACCGGCAGCCTGAAGCAGATCGACACCGTGACCGCCAAGGGCGAGCACGTGGTCAAGCAATCGTGCGCCGGCGCGAACGATGCCGAGCTGGTGGCGCTGCAGAAGGTGGAATTCGTCGGCCCGCAGGTGGGCGACGAGCTGACCCAGAACGGCCTGAACGCACTGGTGATGGTGGTGATCGGCGTGATGATCTACCTGGCCATTCGCTTCGAGTGGAAGTTTGCGGTGGCGGCGATTATCGCCAACTTGCACGACGTGGTGATCATTCTGGGCTTCTTCGCGTTCTTCCAGTGGGAGTTCTCGCTGACCGTGCTGGCCGGCGTGCTGGCGGTGCTGGGCTACTCGGTGAATGAGTCGGTGGTTATCTTCGACCGTATCCGCGAAAACTTCCGCAAGCAGCGCAAGGCGAGCGTGCACGAAGTGATCGACAACGCGATCACCTCCACCATCTCGCGTACCATCATCACCCACGGCTGCACGCAGATGATGGTGCTGTCGATGCTGTTCCTGGGCGGCCCGACGCTGCACTTCTTCGCGATGGCGCTGACCATTGGTATCTGCTTCGGCATTTACTCGTCGGTGTTCGTTGCCGCCGCCGTGGCCATGTGGCTGGGCGTGAAGCGCGAAGACCTGATCAAGCCGGTCAAGGAAAAAGACGAAACCGACGGCGCTGTCGTTTAAGCGCAGCGGCTCCCCAAAAATCCCTCCCCGCATTGAGCGCGATCTTGAGCGCGTTCAGGCTGGGAGGGATTTTTTTTGCGCGAGGCGCAGTCTGTCACAAACCGGTCGGGTCCGCCGTCTTTAGCGCATGGGAAGTGCACAGGGTGCTTCCCATCGCACTGAAAGGCCCGAAGCATGACGACATCACCGATCTCGCGCCGCGCCGATGAAGAAATGGCGCGGGTGCTGGGGACCGAGCCATTCCGCATGACGCTGGACCACGCCGGCGCCGGTATCGCCCACTGGAAACATGATCCCTTGCACGACGTCGTCGAGCCCATGACCCACCACGTCATCATGGCTTACAACGGCACGGTGCAGCGCGTGCAGCGGCGGACGGGAAGATCGACTGCGATTGGAACCTTTCGCCCCGGGGTGGTCATCATTATTCCGGAAGGCTCCAGTTCCCGATGGGATATTCCGAAACCGGTCGATGTCGTGCAGCTCTATCTTCCCCACACATCACTTGCGCGCATTGCCGATGAGGCCGAGATTGCCAGTCCGGTCGAACTGTTGGAGCGCACCGCTCAGCCCGATCCCATCACATCCCGCTTGCTCTTGAGCGCGGCGGATTTCGTGGAGGGCAATCAGGCACTTGATACGCTGTTCCGGCAGCAGCTGATCGACCTGCTGGCCACGCGGCTGCTGGCTGCGCACACCGGCTCGCTGGCGATGGTGCAACCGGTCAGGGGCGGGCTGGCGCCCAAGACCCTGCAGCGCGCGATCGACCGCCTGCGCTCGGACAGCGATGCCGACGTGTCGCTGGCGGCGCTGGCAGCGGAGGCTGGCCTGTCGCGGTTTCACTTCTGCCGCGCCTTCAAGGAAAGCACCGGGCTGGCGCCGCACGCCTGGCTACGCCAGTACCGGCTAGAGCAAGCCATGCACATGCTGCGCGACACCGACGCCACCGTCATGACGGTGGCAGCGGCGCTGGGCTATGCCTCGCAAACCGCCTTTGCCGCCGGATTCCGCAAGCTCACCGGAGAAACGCCCAGCGATTGGCGGCGGCGCGCGCGTTAGCAGCAATCGCGCGACAAGCAGAGCAATCGCGCTGGATCGGGCGCGGGCGCGGATGGCTACAGTATGACTACGTCCACAACCCAAGGAGTAAGTCACATGCGACTCGTCATCATAGGCGCCGGCTTCGCCGGCATGTACGCGGCGCTGTCCGCCGCCCGTCTGCGCGATATCCAGGGCGTCTCGCCGGAAGAGCTGGAAATCGCGCTGGTGTCGCCAGCGCCGACGCTGGTGGTTCGCCCGCGGCTCTACGAACCGCATCCGGAGACCCTGACCGCATCGCTGCTGGAGCTGTTCCATGCCATCGACGTAGTGTATGTGCAAGGCAGCGCCGAGACGGCCGATGCCGGCACCCGCACGGTGGGCATCGCCACGGCCGAAGGCGGGCGCAAGTCGCTGTCCTACGACCGCCTGGTGGTGGCCTCGGGGAGCAAGCTGTTCCGTCCGAACATCCCCGGCCTCGCCGAACACGGCTTCAGCGTCGACTCGCTCGACGACGCGGTCGCCCTCGACAAGCACCTGCATGGTCTGGCCCAGCGTCCCTCCTCGGACGCGCGCAACACGGTGGTCGTGGTGGGCGGCGGTTTCACCGGCATCGAAGCGGCGACGGAAATGCCGGCGCGGCTGCGCGCGGTGCTCGGCAGCGATGCCAGGCCCCGCGTCATCATCGTCGACCGCAACAAGGTGATCGCGCCCGACATGGGGCCGGATTCGCGCCCCGTCATTGAGGACGCGCTGCGTCAGCTCGGCGTGGAAACCCGCCTTGAGGCCGGCATCGCCTCGCTCGACCGGTCGGGTATTACCTTGTCCAGCGGCGAACACATCGGCACCGAAACCGTCATCTGGGCGGCCGGCATCCGCGCCGCGCCGCTGACCGAACAATTCGCCGCCGAGCGCGATAACTCGGGCCGGCTGCTGGTCGATCGCGACCTGCGCGTGCCGGGCGTGCCAGGCGTGTTTGCCACCGGCGACGCCGCCCGCGCCGCCTGCGACGACGAAGGCCGTTACGCCTTGATGTCCTGCCAGCACGCCACCCGCATGGGCGCGTTTGCCGGTAACAACGCGGCTGCCGAATTGCTCGGCGTGTCGACCAAGCCTTACCACCAGAAGGCTTACGTCACCTGCCTGGACCTCGGCGAAGCCGGCGCATTGTTCACGCGCGGCTGGGAGCGCAAGGTGGAGATGGTCGGCGAGGTCGCCAAGAAGACCAAGCAGGAAATCAACACCGTCTGGATCTACCCGCCGAAGGCCGAACGCGCCGCCGCGCTGGCATCGGCCGATCCGGAACGCGTTACCGATCTCTGAACACCTCACCTGCAATTCGATAGGAGAAAAAAATGAATCAAATGGTCAGCAATATGCAAGCACCAGCAAAAAAGAGCCCGATCAAGCGCGACACACACACCGACATGGGCTTGGTCAATCCGCCGCAGGAGCTGGTGCCGTCGCGCTACGCGCTGCGGCTCGGCCAGCTGGACGTACTGGTGATCAGCGACGGCGTGCTGCCGTTGCCTACCACGATCATGGCCACCAATGTCGCTCCAGCCGATCTGGCGACGTGGCTGGACGATCATTTCCTGCCGCAGGAGACCTATGACTGGCCGCTGAACGTGATGGTGGTGCGTAGCGGCGACAAGATCATCCTGGTCGATGCCGGGCTGGGTGGACAGTTCTCGGGCTTCCCGCGCGCCGGGCAGTTCCCGCAGCGCCTGCAGGCCGCCGGCATCAGCCTGGAGTCCGTGACCGACGTGATCGTTACCCACATGCACATGGACCACGTGGGTGGGCTGCTGGTCGACGATGTGAAACACCGCTTGCGTGCGGATGTGCGCATCCACGTGGCCGACGCCGAGGTCAAGTTCTGGACTTCGCCCGACTTCTCCCACACGGTAATGCCGAAGCCGGTGCCGGACGTGCTGCGTTCGACCGCCACCAGCTTCTACAACGAGTACCGCGACCGGATTCGTGTTTTCGACGACCAGTACGAAGTCGCGCCCGGCGTAGTCGTCCGTCACACCGGCGGCCACACACCGGGCCACAGCGTGGTCGACCTGGAGTCCGATGGCGAACGCCTGATGTTCGCCGGCGACGCCATGTTCCCGGTCGGCTTCGAGCATCCGGAATGGCAAAACGGCTTTGAACACGACCCGGAGGAGTCGGCTCGCGTTCGCGTTGGCCTGTTCCAGGAACTGGCGGCGAGCGGCGGCCTGCTGGTGGCGTCCCACTTGCCATTCCCTTCCGTCAGCCGGGTGGCCGTCGACGGTGACGCCTTCCGCTGGGTGCCGGTGATCTGGGACTACTGAGCACCGGCCCGCCGGAAGCGTCGGATGGCATGCGCACCAACCCGGCGGCACTGCGCGACATCCAGCGCTATGCCGTCAATGCCACGCGATGGCTGGCCGGCGACTGAACACTCTGATGTTACTAATCCATGCAAGAACCATGTCATTCGTCTGACGCCATCCCGTCAGCCCCTATTCTGGTACACGTCTGCCACGGCGAGTCGATACTCAAGGCCGGTCTGATTGCGCTGCTGGCAGCGTGTCCGCAGGTGCGGCTGGTGGCGCCGGTTGGCGCCGATGTGATCGTCACCGATTATGCGGACGCCCTGGCGCGTCTGAAACATGCCACGCATCGCGGCGCACGGCTGATGGTCATCAGTCAGCGCGAACGCGAATGGGATATTCGCACCGCGATCTCGGCCGGCGTACACGGCTATCTGCCGCAGCGCTGTGCGGCGGACGAGCTGCTGATGGCGGTGCAAATGCTGGGCCGCAGCCAGCGCTACTTCAACCCGGAACTGCTGGAGCGTGCCACGCAGCACGTCGCCAGCAACAACCTGACGTCGCGCGAAAGCCAGGTGCTGGCATTGCTGGCCCAGGGCTGCTGCAATAAACGGATCGCGATCGAGCTCGATATCGGCGTCGGCACAGTGAAGACGCACGTCAAATCGCTGTTCAACAAACTCGGTGCTACCGCCAGAACGCATGCGGTCGTGCTGGCCACCCAGCGCGGCATGGTGTCGTCAGGCCTCGCTTGATCTATTACAATTGGCTGGGCGCGACCGCGCCGCAACGTAACCGAAAGGGCGGCGATGGGCAGTTATTGGCACCGGGTCGGCAGTAAGAGTTACCAATTCCGCGATCTCAAGGACTTGATGGCGAAGGCCACGCCTGCGCGCTCGGGCGATTACCTGGCCGGCGTGGCGGCAGCCAGCGCGGAGGAGCGCGTGGCGGCGCAGATGGCGCTGGCGGAGCTGCCATTGCGTGTGTTCCTCAGCGAGGCGCTGGTGCCGTATGAGGACGATGAGGTCACGCGGCTGATTATCGATACCCACGACGCGGCAGCCTTCGCCCGCGTGGCGCACCTGAACGTCGGCGACTTCCGCAACTGGCTGCTCGGCGACGATGCCGATACCGCTGCGCTCAGCGCGCTGGCGCCGGGCCTGACACCGGAGATGGCGGCGGCGGTGTCCAAGATCATGCGCGTGCAGGATCTGGTGCTGGTGGCGCGCAAGTGCAGTGTGGTGACGCGCTTCCGCAATACCATCGGCCTGCCGGGGCGCATGTCGACGCGCTTACAACCCAATCATCCCACCGACGATGCAAGCGGCATTGCTGCCAGCATGCTGGATGGCCTGCTGTATGGCAGCGGCGATGCGGTGATCGGCATCAACCCCGCGACGGACAATGTGCCGCAGGTGGTCAGCCTGCTCTCCATGTTGGACGAGGTGATTGCGCGCTACGCGATTCCTACCCAGTCCTGCGTGCTCACGCACGTAACGAATACCATTGCCGCCATTGAGCGCGGTGCGCCGGTAGACCTGGTGTTCCAATCGATCGCCGGGACGCAGGCGGCGAATGCCGGCTTTGGCATTACCTTGTCGTTGCTGGAAGAGGCGCGGCAGGCGGCGTTGTCGCTGGGGCGCGGCACGGTCGGCAGCAATGTGATGTATTTCGAAACGGGGCAGGGCAGCGCGCTGTCGGCCAATGCGCACCACGGTGTCGATCAGCAGACCTGCGAGGCGCGCGCCTACGCTGTGGCGCGGCGCTTCGAGCCGCTGCTGGTGAATTCGGTGGTCGGCTTTATCGGGCCGGAGTACCTTTACGATGGCAAGCAGATTTTGCGCGCGGGATTGGAGGATCATTTCTGCGCCAAGCTGCTTGGCTTGCCGATGGGCTGCGACGTCTGCTACACCAATCACGCGGAGGCGGACCAGGACGATATGGATGTGCTGCTGACGATGCTCGGCACGGCCGGCTGCACTTTTGTGATGGGCGTGCCGGGCGCGGACGATATCATGCTCAATTATCAGACCACCTCGTTCCACGATGCGTTGTATGTGCGGCGTGCCTTGGGCCTGAAGCCGGCGCCGGAATTCGAGGCGTGGCTGCAGGGCATGGGCATTGTCAGCGGCGATGCGCGCTTTACCTTGCAGGATGCTTTGCCTGCCGCTTTCCAGAAGGTGCTGCATGGATAAGCTGGTGACGCTCAATCCGTGGCAATCGCTGCGGCGCTTTACGGCGGCGCGGATTGCGCTCGGCCGCAGCGGCGTGAGCCAGCCGACGGATCAACAACAGGCGTTTCAGCTGGCGCACGCACAGGCGCGCGATGCGGTGCACCTCGCGCTTGACCATGAGGCGTTGCAGACGGCGTTAAATGCAGCGGCCGGCCTGCCGTGCGTGAGCGTGCACAGTGCGGCGCGGGACCGCCATGTCTATCTTCAGCGTCCGGACCTCGGCCGCCGTCTAGATGAAGCCTCGCGCGCCAAGCTGGCCGCGCTGCCGAAGGAAGCCGGCTACGATCTGGCCGTCGTGATTGCGGACGGCTTGTCGGCGCTGGCGATTGAACAGCATGCCGCGCCGTTCCTGCGCTCCCTGATGGCACATCTGGACGGCTGGCGCATCGCGCCCATCACCATCGTCGAGCAAGGCCGGGTGGCCATTGGCGACGACATCGGCGACCTGCTGCACGCGCAAATCGTGGTGGTGCTGATCGGCGAGCGCCCCGGCCTCAGTTCGCCGGACAGCATGGGACTCTACCTCACCTTTGCACCGCGTCCCGGCCTCACCGACGCCTGCCGCAATTGCATCTCCAACGTTCGCACGGCAGGCTTGACCTACGAGGCGGCAGCGTTCAAGCTTCACTACTTGTTGTCCGAATCGCGGCGCCGCCGATTGTCCGGCGTCGCGCTGAAGGACGAAACCGCAAACGAGGGCGCCATCCCGGAGGCGCCGCAGCGCAATTTCTTATTGGAGTGAAATACGCACCATGAGCCGTACCGGCCGCCTTTTCATGTTGATGGACGCTATGCGCGGCTACCGCCGTCCCGTTACTGCGGCGCGGCTGGCCGAGCAGCTGGGCGTGTCCGAACGCACTATTTACCGCGACATTCAAACCTTGTCCGGCCTCGGTGCGCCGCTGGAAGGCGAGGCCGGTGTCGGCTATATGCTGAAGGCCGGCTTCTTCCTGCCGCCGCTGATGTTCGGCGCCGACGAACTGGAAGCGCTGGTGCTGGGCGCGCGCTGGGTGCGCCGGCAGGGCGATGAAGCGCTGGCGGCCGCCGCCAACAACGCGCTCGCCAAGATCGCCGCCGCCACGCCGAAAGACCTGCGCGACGACATGGCCGAAACCAGTTTGTGGGTGCCGATCGGCCAGGATCAGCAGGACGCCAGCGACATCCACGTGCGCCCGGTGCGCGAGGCGATCCGCTACCAGCACCGCCTGCGCATGTCCTACCGCGACGAGCACGGCGCGCCGTCGGACCGCATCGTGTGGCCGTTCGCGCTGGCATTCTTTGACGGCAAGCGCCTGCTGGCCGCATGGTGCGAGATGCGCATGGCGTTCCGCCACTTCCGCGTCGACCGCATTGCGGCGGTGGAGTCGCTGCAGCAGCGCTACCCGGCGCGCCGCCACGACTTGCTCAAGACCTGGCGCATGGAGCACAACATCCGCGACGACTCCTGACAAAAACTGTCGCGGTGTGCGCCTACGATGAAGACCTCAACTCATTCATCGGAGATTGCCATGCGCCTGTACTACCATCCCGCCTCTTCCAGCTCGCGCCGCGTGATGCTGGCCGCCGTCCACATGGGCACGCCGCTGGAACTGACCGAAGTCAACCTGATGAGCCCGGAAGACCGTCGGCGCCTGGTCACGCTCAATCCCAACAGCAAAGTGCCGGTGCTGCAGGACGGTGAGTTCACGCTGTGGGAATCCTGCGCCATCATGCAGTACCTGGCTGACCGTACCCACGGGCAAACGCTGTATCCCGATAACATCATCGTGCGTGCCGACATCAACCGCTGGATGCTGTGGGCCGCGCAGCATTTCGCGCCGCCGGTGGGAGCTATCGTCTACGAGCACATCTGGAAAGGCCTGAGCGGCAACGGCGGCCCGGACCCGGTCGAAATCGACCGGGCCAGCCGGCTGGTGGCGCAGTTCGCCAGTGTGTTGGAGCAGCACCTGGCCGGCCGCGACTGGATCGTCGGCGACAGCCTGACGCTGGCCGACCTCGCCATCGCCCCGGCGCTGACCTACATCGAGCAAGCCAAGCTTCCGGTCACCCAATATCCTAAGCTGATGGCATGGCTGGCACGGGTGTCGCAACTCGATGCATGGAAGCAGACCACGCCCGTGTGGTAATTGCATCGTATATGTTAACTGGCGCACAGAGCGGCAGAGGAGGAAGCAGTATTCTGGACTTGTCTCCTCTGGAGGAGATCCCTAGTTTTGGACTTAGCCCGCTGCCCAGCGGGCTTTTTTTTACAGCATCAGCACCGCGTACAGCGACTGCACCTCCAGCGCCGATTCGGTCATGATGGCGTGCAGCGTGCCGTCGCCCACCACGAAGTCGATGGTGCGCGCGCCTTGCAGCGTGGTGGCGCCCGGCCGCTGGTGCAGCGGCGAGTGCACCGGCGCCAGATCATTGGCCAGCAGCAGCGTGTCGCCCAAGGTTTCCGGCGGCAGCGCGCGCAAGCCCACCCACATCGATTCGATCGCCTTGAACACGGCTTCCGGCACGCCCAGGTGGGTCATCACGCCACGGCCGATTTCCAGCTCGCCGTGCTCGACCCAGTCCTCCGGCTCGCCGTCCATCACTCGTGGGAACTCGCCGGCGCTGGCCAGCATGTAGAAGCCGGCCACCTCGTGCATGATGCCGGCAAACAGCGCGGTATCGGGATCGACATGGGTGACGCGGCGCGCGATCACCTGCGCCAGCGCGGCCACGTGGGCGGTATGCTCCCACAGCTGGTTGATTTTGGCCGCCAGCGAAGGCTCGGTGACCTCGCTGCCGATCTGGCGCACGATCACTGCCGCCACCAGCGATTGCAGGGTGCGGATGCCGAGGCGCTGCACGGCCGCGCGCACGCTGGAGATTTCAGTACCGGAACGGTTGTAGGCCACTGAGTTGGCGATGGCCACGCTACGCGCGGCCAGCAACGGGTCTGCCTGGATCAGCCTGGCGGCTTGTTCAATGTGACAGTCGGGATCGTTCAGCGCCTGCTGCAGGCGCAGCGCGGCGTTGACGTTGGCCGGGAACGTGAGTTCGCCCCGGCTCGCTTGAGCAGCAATAGTCTTGAAGGCGTCGAGTCTGTCCATTGCAAAAAATTATACTCAAAAGATTGCCATGCGGCACTTTTTCTGAAAATACTTTTTGCGGCGTAGGTAAAACCCAACAACGCCTTGTTAGCGAGTGCTTACTCTTCGCGGAAGATGGCGTCGCAACCCTCGACCGGATCGTCCACGTCTTCCAGTTCGTCGACCAGGTCGAGGTCGAACAGTTCTTCCACCGCGTTCATGAAGCTGCGGTGGGTGCTGGCGCCGATCAGGCGGTAGATTTCGCCGTCTTCATTGCGCACGCCGACGATCAGCGCTTCCGCGCGTACTTCGTCAGGCGGCGCTACGTCCAGCAGCAGGTTGCCGATAATGTGTTTGTCGAATTTGGCCGGCTTTTTGCCGTCCAGCAGAGAGGTTTTCAAATCTGTTTCCTTGGTTTTTTAATCGCAGTCCTGGGTGGACGGTGTTGCCGTTTGCCCGGCCATGATGACAGTTTTAAGCGCCGACAGGGTTTTTTCAAGCTGCGCGAAGTCGTCGTCGCTGTAACCGGCGAACATTTTGCCGCTTTGCGCGATGACTTCCGGGAACACGGTGCAGAACACCTGTTCGCCGGCCGGCGTCAATTTCACGAAAAACGAGCGCTTGTCGCAATCGTTGCGCTGGCGTTCCACCAGGCCTTTTTGCTCGAGCCGCTCAATCACCCCGGTCAATGTGCCCTTGGTGATCAGCGTCTTGTCGCCCAGTTCTTTATAGGACATGCCGGGCGTGTTGCCCAGCGTGGCGATGATATCGAACTGCGCGTGCGTCAAACCGCTCCGGCGCACGTATTCGCCGGAGATCCGTTCATAGCCTTGCATGCATTCGGCCAGCAGCCGGATGCTTTTCAAGTAGCGTTCACCCATAGGACGAGATTATAGCCGCTTCGCATCCCGCTTTCCGGCGGGTACACTATGCGGACACTAACCATAAAAACAACCATGCCTGTACATCTGCGCGGTATTGCCGCCTTGTTGCTCGTCACCCTGGTCTGGGGCACCACCTTCCCTGCAATGAAAGACATGACCGGCTACCTGTCGGCCAGCTGGATCGTGCTGTGCCGCTTTGCGCTGGCCAGCGCGCTGCTGCTGCCTTTCCTGTGGGGCGTGCGCTGGCGCGACCTGCGCTGGGGCATCCTGGCCGGCGTGGTGTTGTTCCTGTGCTACGTGTTCCAGATCGAGGGGCTGGCGCTGACCAGCTCCAACCGCAACGCCTTCATCACCGGCCTCAACGTGCTGGTGCCGCCGCTGCTCGGCGTGGCGCTGGGTGCGAAGCTGGAACGGCGCATCCTGCTGGCGCTGCTGCTGTCGCTGGCCGGCCTGTTCGCGCTGTGCTGGGAAGGCAGCTTCAGCTGGGGACGCGGCGATACGCTGGCGCTGCTGTGCGCGCTGTTCTTCGGCATCTACGTCAAGCTGATGGAAACCACCACCCGCAAGGTGGAAAAGCTGATGGCGCTGACCGCCTCGCAAATCCTTACCGTGGCCGTGTGCGCCGCGCTGTGGCTGCTCATCACCGAAGTGCCGCTGGGCTGGGCCGAGCGCGCGCAGGACCTGCCGGACTACATCGCCTACGTCAGCAAGGGCTTGCAGATGTACAGCCTCAACCTGATCTACCTGGGCGTGATCGCCACCGCCGCCATCATCTCGCTGCAAACCTGGGGCCAGAGCCACAGCAGCGCCAACGAGGCGGCCGTGATCTACGCCTTCGAGCCCGGCTGCGCCGCCATCTTCGCCTACTTCTGGCTGGGTGAAACGCTGGCCTGGAACGGCTTGCTCGGCGCCGGACTGTTGATCTCCGGTATGATAGTGAGCCAATGGAGCACTGAGCGTCCCGCCACCGCCCTGGCGCCGGAGTAGCCTGCATGTCTTTCGATACCCTGTCCAGCCTCGCCCAGCAGCGGCCCTTGCGCCTGTTGCTGGTCAACGCCGGCGAGGCGGACGCCATCACCTGGGCCGGGCTGGTGCAGCCGCTGCGGCTGGCCGCCGCCGTGCTCGGGCGCGACGTGCTGCAACTGGAAACCATGACCCCGTCGCAAGTGGTGCTGGCCCAGCCGGGCTGGCATATGGCGCTGCTGGTGGCCGACGAGCAGCAGCATCCGCTGCCGCCGGAGCAGGCGCGCGCCGTGATCGAGCGCTGCCGCTCGGCCGACTACTGGGGCGGGGTCGGCGCCGGCGTGCTGTGGCTGGCCAAGGCCGGCTTGATGGCCGGCGTGCGCATCGCCCTGCCGTGGGCGCTGTATGCCGACACCGAAGACATCACCGACCGCGCCATCCTGACGCCCCACCTGTTTGAAGTCGACGGCCGCCACCTGAGCTGCTGCGGCGGCGCCGCCTCCATCGATTTTTCCCTGACGCTGATCGAACACCTGTTCGGCGCCAACGTGCAGGCCAGCATCAAGGAAAGCCTGTGCGTGGAGCGCGTGCGCGGCCCCGAGGAGCGCCAGCGGGTGGCGCTGCAGGCCCGCTTCGGCGCGCTGCAGCCGCGCCTGTCGGAGGCGGTGACGCTGATGGAAACCAATATCGAGGAGCCGCTGTCCACCGACGACATCGCCAATCTGGTCGGCCTGTCGCGGCGCCAGCTGGAGCGTTTGTTCAAGCAATACCTGGGCAGCCTGCCGTCGCGCTACTACCTCGAGCTGCGCCTGCAAAGGGCGCGCCAGCTGCTGCTGGAAACCAACCACTCGATCGTGCAGGTAGGGCTGATGTGCGGCTTCTCGTCCGGCTCGCACTTTTCCACCGCCTTCGGCGCGCTGTTCGGCAACACCCCGCGCGAAGAGCGCCAGCGCAAGCTGATGCCGCCTGCCTGATCAGTCGGCCGGCAGCGGCGCCAGGCCGTGGGCGCCGGCCACCGTGGTATCGGTCAGGTGCGGCGCAGATTGCGGCAGCGTGATGTGGAAGGTCACGCCGTGCCCCGGCCGGCTGTCCACCGCGATCTGCCCGCCCAGCACGCCGGTCACCATCGTCTGCACGATGTACAGGCCCAGCCCGGAGCCGCCCTGGCCCATGCGGGTGGTGAAGAAGGGATCGTAGATCTTGCTCCGATACTCGGCTGGAATGCCGCCGCCGTCGTCGGTGTAGCGGATCTCGACCTGTTCTCCCTGCCGCTGCGCGCTGATCCGCACCAATCCGTTCCGCTTGTTGGCGAAGCCGTGGATCAGGGTGTTTTCCAGCAGGTTGCACAGCACTTGGGCCAGCGGGCCGGGGAAGCTGTCCATTTGCAGCGCTTCGTCGATCTCGATCTCGATGCGGTGCCCGGTCGATTTCCACGCGTTGTGGTGGCTGGCGATGACTTCCTCCACCGTGCGCCGCAGGCAGAACACGCGCCGCCGCGCGCTGGCCTGGTCCACCGCCAGCTCCTTGAAATTGTCGATCAGCCCGGCCGCGCGGTGGGCGTTGCGTTCGATGATCTCGCACGCCAGTTCGCTCTGGGTCACAAAGTCGTCCACCGACGAGCGTTTCAGCCGGCCTTCGAGCGCCGCCTGGCCGAAGCTAGTCAGATGCGCTTTCAGCGCGCTGGAGGCGGTCAGGGTGCTGCCCAGCGGCGTGTTGAGCTCGTGCGCGATGCCGGCCACCAGCCGTCCCAGCGAGGCCACTTTCTCGGTCTGCACCAGCTGGTCGGCCGCCATGCGCAACTCGTCGTTGGCCTGGCGCAGTTGGGCGGTGCGCTGCTCGACGCGCAATTCCAGCGCCGCGTTCAGCTGCTGGATCTCGGCCTCGCGCGCACGCCGCACCTGTACCTCCTGCTGCAGCTCGGCGGTACGGCGCTTGACCATCACCCGCAGCTGCACGATGAAGATGATGGCGATCGCGATCCCCGCCATGAGCCCGACCACCGGGCGGTAGTCGATTTCGCGCTCGAGCCTCACCACGGTCCATTTCTGCCGGAAGCTGTCGCGCTCGGCCTTGGGAATGGCGTCCAGCGCCTGGTTGAGGATGGCCGCCAGCTCCGGCCAGTCGCTGCGCACGCCGAAGCCGACCTGGTAGCTGTACTCGGTCTCGCCGGTGACGCGGATATCGTTGGCGTCCAGCGCGGCCAGCTGGTGGGTGCCGGTCAGCAGCGGCGCGATCACGGCGCTGACCTCGTCATGGCGCAGCTGGTCGATGGCGATCTTGAAGTTTTCCGACTTCACCGGGATGATGGTCGGCCAGTCGCGCGGCAGCGCCTCGGTGACGCCGGCGCGGCTGCTGGCCGCCACCCGCTTGCCGGCCAGCTGGCTCATGCTCGGCATCGGCGGGGCGCCGACCACGGTGTAGATCACGATCGGGGAGGTGAGAAAGGGCTCGCTCAGCAGCATGAACTGGCGCCGCCGCTCGGTTTGGGAGATGGCCGACAGCATGTCGACCTGCCGCTGCTCCAGCTGGCCCAGGATATTGGCCGTGCCGGCGATCGGCACCAGCTCGAAGCGCACGCCCAGCATGGCGCCCACGCGCTGCAGGAATTCCTGCGAAATGCCGCGCGGCTGGCCATCCTCGCCCACCGATTCGATCGGCGCACGCCCGGTGTCGACGCCGACCCGCAGCACCGGATGCGCCGCCAGCCAGGCCCGTTGCGGTGCCGTCAGCATCAGCGCCAGCGGCTCTGGCGCCGGCGCCGCCAGCAAGGGGCCGCCCAGCATCGCCAGCCACAGCATGCATGTCAATCGAACAATCCGGGACCTGACAGCCTGTTGCATAGAGCACCTGGGGGTTATGCCGCGTTCATCCAGCATAAAGACTCGGCTTGCCTAAGACAAGCCGTCCAAGCCGTCTGTTGCTAATAGGTATGACTGTTCTGGCAAGTTTACTTTGCGGCCAAAAGTAAAAATTCTTGTCGCCATTTGAAAAGAACTTTAGCATCCCGCTTTTTATAATGGGTCCTCGCGGCGCTGTGCCGCACCGTACCCACCATTGATAGGGAATGCCATGAACGCCAAAGTAGATACGACCGCTCTCAACCGTCCTGTGACTCGTCAGACTTTCGACGAAGTGCTGGTGCCGACCTACGCGCCGGCAGCGATGGTTCCGGTGCGCGGTTCCGGCCTGGACCTGTGGGACCAGAACGGCAAACACTACCTGGACTTCACCTCCGGCATCGCCGTGGCCGCACTGGGCCACTGCAACCCGATCGTGGTTGAAGCGCTGACCCGCCAGGCCAACACCCTGTGGCACCTGGGCAACGGCTACACCAACGAGCCGGTGCTGCGCCTGGCGCTGGCACTGACCGAAGCCACCTTCGCCGACCGCGCCTTCTTCTGCAACTCCGGCGCCGAAGCCAACGAAGCGGCCCTGAAGCTGGCCCGCAAGCACGCCCACACCAAGTTCGGCGCGCACAAATCGCGCATCATCTCGTGCTACCAGTCGTTCCACGGCCGCACCCTGTTCACCGTGTCGGTGGGCGGCCAGTCGAAATACACCGAAGGCTTCGAGCCGCTGCCACCGTCGATCGACCACATCACCTACAACGATATCGAGTCGGCCCGTGCCGCCATCGGCGACGACGTCTGCGCCGTGATCGTTGAGCCGCTGCAAGGCGAAGGTGGCGTGGTGCCGGGCGACAAGGCCTTCCTGCAAGAGCTGCGCGACCTGTGCACCAAGACCGGCGCCCTGCTGATCTTCGACGAAGTGCAGTCCGGCATGGGCCGCACCGGCGAGCTGTTCCACTACATGAGCTACGGCATCATCCCGGACATCCTGACCTCGGCCAAGGCGCTGGGCAACGGCTTCCCGGTCGCCGCCATGCTGACCACCCACGAACTGGCCGCGACCCTGAACGTCGGCTCGCACGGCACCACCTACGGCGGCAACCCGATGGCCGCCACCGTGGCGCTGACCGTGCTGGAAACCATCAACCAGCCAGCCTTCCTGGCGCGTGTGAAAGAAGCCGGCAACAAGCTGCGCGCGACGCTGGAAAAAGTGGTGGCCGATTATCCGCAAGTGTTCTCGCAAGTGCGCGGCGCCGGCCTGCTGCTGGGCGTGGTGGTCACCGATGCATGGAAAGGCCGCTCGAAGGATATCCAGAAAGCCGCTGAAGCCAACGGCATGATGGTGCTGATCGCCGGCATGGACGTGGTGCGCCTGGCGCCTGCGCTGATCGTCTCGGACGAGCAAATCGCCGAAGCCGACCGCATCCTGCGCGTCTCGCTGGATGGCCTGCTGAAAGCAGCCTAAGCACACCACCCCGTCATTCCGGCGCAGGCCGGAATCCAATCGGAGTGTCCGGCTTCGGGCATGCCGCATTAGATTCCGGCCTTCGCCGGAATGACGTTTCTGCGTTCACTAAGGAGTTTTTATGTATGTAGTCCGTCCGGTTGAACTTGCGGATATTGCAGCCCTTGAAGCGCTGGCCGCAGTGCCCATGCCGGGAGTGCATACCTTGCCCAAGACGCGCGAGAAAATCCTCGCCATGATCGAACTGTCGATCGCGTCCTTTGCCGCGCATGTCGATATCCCGAGCGAAGAGGGCTACCTGCTGGTGCTGGAATCGCAGGACAAGCAAATCGTCGGCACCGCCGCCATGTTTGCCGCCGCCGGCTCCAACGGCACCTACTTCTCGTTCCGCAACGACGTGATCCAGCAGGTCTCGCGTGACCTCAACATCAGCCACAGCGTGCACGCGCTGACCCTGTGCTCCGAGCTGACCGGCTACTCGCAACTGTCGTCGTTCTACGTCGGCGAGCGCGAACACGGTACGCCGGAAGCGGCGTTGCTGTCCCGTGCCCGCCTGATGTTCGCCGTACTGGCGCCGCACCGCTTCGCCGACCGCTTCTTCGTGCCGCTGGCCGGCGTGTCCGACAGCGCAGGCGGTTCGCCGTTCTGGGATGCGCTGGGCCGCAAATTCTTCAAGATGGATTTCCTCGACGCCGAGCGCACCATCGGCGGCGCGCGTAACCGCACCCTGATCGTCGAGCTGATGCCGCATTATCCGGTCTACGTGCCGCTGCTGCCGGGCGATGCGCAGGCGGCGATGGGCCAGATCCATCCATCGGGCGAACTGGCCTTCAACCTGCTGACCGCCGAAGGCTTCGAAGCCGACGACTACATCGACATCTTCGACGGCGGTCCGATTCTGCAGGCCCATAAAAATTCGCTGCGCACCTTCACCGGCGCGCTGCAACGCCGCGTTTCCACCTCGGTGGAAACGCCGGACCGTGGCCGCGAACCGCAGCTGCGCTACGCCGTGTCGTCCGGTTCGGAGCACAACTTCCGCGCCGTGATCACGCACTGCCCGTCGCTGGAATCGCAACTCAGCGTGGCGCTGTCTGCAGAGGTGCAGGAAGCGCTCAACGTCGCCGAAGGCGATACCGTCATCTGCGTAAGAATATAAGAGACCACCTATGCTAGTTGTACGCGCAATCCAAGCCGGCGATCTCGACGCCCTGTATGTCATGGCCACGCAAGTGGGCAGCGGCATGACCACGCTCAAGCCGGACATGAAGATGATGGGCGACCGCCTGAACATCGCCGTCGCCTCGTTCGCCGAAACCATCCCGCCCGAAGAACGCGACTACATGTTCGTGATGGAGGACACCGACACAGGCCGCCTGGCCGGCGTGTGCGCCATCAAAGGCTCGGTGGGTTTGACCGAGCCGTTCTACAACTACCGTATCGGCACGCTGGTGCACTCCAGCCGCGAGCTGAATGTGTTCACCCGCATGGACACGCTGTACCTGTCGAACGACCTGACCGGCAGCACCGAACTGTGCTCGCTGTTCCTGCATCCGGACTACCGCACCGGCAACAACGGCAAGCTGCTGTCCAAGAGCCGCTTCCTGTTCATCGCGCAGTTCCCGCACCTGTTCACCGAAAAGCTGATCGCCGAAATGCGCGGCTACCAGGAGGAGAGCGGCCGTTCGCCGTTCTACGAGGGCCTGGGCCGTCACTTCTTCAAGATGGACTTCGACCACGTCGACGCGCTGACCGCCGTCGGCAAGAAGTCTTTCATCGCCGAGCTGATGCCGCGCCAGCCGCTGTACGTCGACTACCTGCCGCAGGATGCGCAGGACGTGATCGGCAAGGTGCATGTGTCGACCGCGCCGGCGCGTCGCCTGCTGGAACAGGAAGGCATGTACTTCGAAGGCTACGTCGATATCTTCGACGCCGGCCCGGTGCTGCAAGCGCGCGTGTCCGAGCTGCGCGCCATGCGCGACAGCGCGCTGGCCGAAATCGGCCTCACCACCGACTGGGATTCTGCCTGCGCGCCGGAGACCACGCCGGCCGAGCCGATGCTGGTGTCGAACACCACGCTCAAAGATTTCCGCATGATTTTGTCGCACGCGGTGCCGGTCAACGGCACTGTCGCCTTGCCGGAAGCAGAGCAGCAACTGCTGCATTGCCATACCGGCGACACCGTGCGTACCCTGACTCTCAATCCGAGGAAGAACAATGGCTAACACCGCAGCGAACATCAGCAACTTCATCAACGGCGAATGGCTGCACGGCAGCGGCGCAGAACTGGTCACCATCAACCCTGCCACCGGCAAGCAGACGTGGAGCAGCAACGAGTCCACCGCGCAGGACGTGGCGCAAGCGACGACCGCCGCCCGCGCCGCATTTGAAGCGTGGGCACTGACCCCGCTGGCCGAGCGCATCGCCGTCTGCACCCGCTTCCGCGACCTGCTCAAGCAGGACGCCGAGGAGCTGGCGCTGCTGATCTCCGAGGAAGTGGGCAAGCCGCTGTGGGAAGCGCGCACCGAAGTCACCACGATGGCCAACAAGATCGATATCTCGGTGCAGTCCTACGGCGCGCGCACCGGCGAGAGCAGCAACAAGATCGCCGATGGCGAAGCGGTGCTGCGCCATCGTCCTCACGGCGTGTTCGGCGTGTTCGGTCCTTATAACTTCCCTGGCCACCTGCCGAACGGCCATATCGTGCCGGCGCTGATCGCCGGTAATACCGTGGTGTTCAAGCCAAGCGAATACGCGCCGCGCACCGCCGTGAAAACCGTGCAGCTGTGGGAAAAAGCCGGTGCGCCGAAAGGCGTCATCAACCTGGTCAACGGCGGCCGCGAAACCGGCATCGCGCTGGGCCAGAGCAAGCTGCTGGACGGCGTGCTGTTCACCGGCAGCTGCCAGACCGGCACCGCGCTGCACAAACAATTCGGCGGCCAGCCGGGCAAGATGCTGGCGCTGGAAATGGGCGGCAACAACCCGCTGGTGATCTGGGACGTCAAGGAAATCGACGCTGCCGTGTTCATGGCCGTGTCGTCGGCCTTCATCTCGGCCGGCCAGCGCTGCACCTGCGCGCGCCGTTTGATCCTGCCAACCGGCGCAACCGGCGACGCCATCGTCGCTCGCCTGGTCGATGTGGCCAGCCGCCTGACCGTCGGTGGTCCTGCCGCCGAACCTGCGCCGTTCATGGGCCCTGTGGTGTCGGCCGCCGTGGCCAAACGCCTGGTGCAAGCCCAGGCCGATCTGGTGGCCAAGGGCGGCAAGCTGCTGCTGGAAATGAAGCAGCTGGATGAGAACACCGGCTTCGTCACCGCCGGCATCGTGGACGTCACCGACGCTCAAGGCATCCCGGACGAAGAGTGGTTCGGCCCACTGTTGCAAATCATCCGCGTGGGGGATTTCGACAGCGCCATCAAGGCCGCCAACAACACCGAATTCGGCCTGGCCTCTGGCCTGATCTCGAACGACGAAAACCTGTGGAAGATTTTCCAGGTGCGCGCCCGCGCCGGCATCGTCAACTGGAACCGTCCGACCACCGGCGCCGCCAGCACCGCGCCGTTCGGCGGCGTAGGCCAGTCGGGCAATCACCGTCCTAGCGCCTACTACGCGGCAGACTACTGCGCGTATCCGGTGGCGTCGATCGAAAACCCTGTCCTCGAGATGCCTGCGAAACTGTCGCCGGGCATGAACTTCTAAAAGGTAGCAGCAATGTCCGCACGCGAATTCAACTTCGACGGCCTGGTCGGCCCATCGCACAACTACGCCGGCCTGTCGTTCGGTAATGTGGCCTCGTTCAACAACGTCAAGAGCGCATCCAATCCCAAGCTGGCAGCACTGCAAGGCCTGGCCAAGATGCGCGCGCTGGCGGCGCGCGGCTTCGGCCAGGCGCTGCTGCCGCCGCAGGATCGCCCTAACTTCCGCCTGCTGCGCAGCATTGGCTTCACCGGCACGGATGCCGAAGTGCTGGCGAAAGCGGCGAAGGAGTCGCCGGTGATCCTGGCGTGCGCGTATTCGGCTTCGCCGATGTGGACCGCGAACGCGGCGACGGTCAGCCCATCGGCCGACAGCGCCGACGGTCGCCTGCACTTCACCGCTGCAAATCTGAACAACAAGCTGCACCGCGCGTTTGAACACGCACAGTCGGCGCGCGCGCTGCGCGCCATCTTCAAGGACGAGAAACACTTCGCCGTGCACGATGCGTTGCCGGGCACCCCGGCCTTCGGCGATGAAGGCGCGGCCAACCACACCCGCTTGTGCAAGGATCACGGCAGCGCCGGCGTCGAGATGTTCGTCTACGGCCGCACCGAGTTTGACGCTTCCGCATCGGCGCCGAAGAAATTCCCGGCGCGCCAGACGCTGGAAGCTTCGCAAGCGGTGGCACGCCTGCACGGCCTGTCGGCCGAGCGCACCGTGTACATTCAACAGAATCCCGACGTCATCGATCAAGGCGTGTTCCACAACGACGTGATCGCTGTAGGTAACGCCAATGCCCTGTTCTACCACGAGCAGGCATTCGCCGACGAAGCAGGCGCGCTCGATCAGCTGCGCCGTGCGATGGCCGGCGTGGGCGCGGACCTGAACGCGATCCGCGTCGACACGGCACGCGTGCCGGTGGCGGATGCCGTCGCCAGCTATCTGTTCAACAGCCAGCTGCTGAGCAAGGACAATGGCAAGATGGCGCTGGTGATTCCGCATGAATGCCAGGAAGTCGCTTCCGTCGCGTCGTACCTCGAAGACCTGGTCGCCAGCGGCAGCGCGATCGATGAACTGATTCACTTCGACCTGCGCCAGTCGATGCGCAACGGCGGCGGCCCTGCGTGCCTGCGCCTGCGCGTGGCGCTGACCGACGCCGAGGCCAAAGCCATGCATCAAGGTGTGGTGATGACCGAAGCGCTGTACCATACGCTGGTGGCGTGGGTGGAGAAACACTACCGCGACCGCCTGGAGCCTGCCGATCTGGCAGACCCACAACTGGCAATTGAAGTGCATAATGCACTCGAGGAGCTGAGCCACATTCTCGGACTCCCCGGACTGTACGACTAAGGCAGCGCAGCCACAAGCCGGCGCCGCCTTCTGCAACACAAGATACCTATAACGTATTTGGAGAAGCAACGATGAAACAAACGCCACAAGACCTGCGTAAGCAAACGCTGGATCTGGTTAATGCAAACAAGCCCGCCACCGAAGTCGCCGCGCTGATCAGCGCGTGGCTCGGGTCTCTCGATGATGAAGACCTGGCGGGCACCGCGCCCGATAGTCTGGCGCCGGTTTTGTGGGACGGTTTTACTCAAGCTTCCAAGCGCACCGGCAGCGGCGCGCAAATCGCCAAGCTGCGTTATGACGACGGCCGTGGCGGCAAGGCCACCGCGCTGTTGATCCTCAACGACGACATGCCGTATCTGGTGGATTCCATCGTAATGGCGATGCGCAAACTGCGCGTTACCGCCAACGGCGTGCTGAATGCCGTGCTGCCGGTGGCGCGCAAGGCCGACGGCGCAGTCACCGCGGTCGGCAACGCCGGCGACAAGCTGGAATCCTACGTGTTGGTGCTGTTGTCCGAAGACCTGCCGGAAGCCGAAATCGGCATGCTGGTGGAACGCATCGTGATGGTGTCGCGCGACGCCGCCGTGGTCCGCCGCGACATCGCCGCCATGCGCGAGCACTTCAGCCGCATCGGCGCCGAAGCGGCATCGCACAATGAAGAAGGCAAGGAAGTAGCAGCCTTCCTCGAATGGGCCAAGACCGACGGCTTCGAACCGTTCGGCTACGCCTACTACCAAGTCAAACCGGGCGTGCGTGAACTGGAGCGCGATATCCCTAGCCGCATCGGCGTGCTGCAGGATACCTCGCATCCGGTGTACGGCACCTGCCTCGCCAACATCCCTGGCGATTTCGATACGCTGTCCAAGCGAGGCCACACGCTCTCTATCGTCAAAGCCGACGTGGAAGGCACGCTGCACCGCGACGCACAGCTGGACTTCATCGGCATCCGCCACACCGACGCACAGGGCGCCATCCTCGGCGAATACTGCTTCGTGGGCCTGTTCACCCGCGCCGCCACCTCGACCCCGCTGAACCGCCTGCCGTTCGCGCGCGGCCGCGTGGCCAAGGTGCTGAGCATCGCCGGCGTGCGCCAGGAAGGCTTCCGCGCCGAGAAGTTCGTCGAGATCCTCGAATCGCTGCCGCGCACCGAGGCGCTGGAAGCGGAACCTGAATGGCTGGCCGAAGTGTGCGGCGCCGTGGTGTCGCTGTACAAGCAGCCGCGCGCCAAAGTGTTCGCCCGCCGCGACGTGTATGCGCGTCACCTGAACGTACTGGTTTACCTGCCGCGTGAGCGTTACAGCGCAAGCGTCGCCTCGGCGTTGGCGAAGGCGCTGCAAGCCAGCTCCGGCGCGCAGCACGTCAGCTCGCAAACGCTGGTGGCCGACGGTCCGCTGGCCCGCGTCTACCTGATCGCGCATGGCGCGCGCTACCCGCTGGATCTGGAAACCGATATCCAGCAACCGCTGCTGTCAGTGATGGACGGCTGGCATGACCAGTTCTCCGTGCTGGCCGATGCCGTGGCCGACGTGCCGCTGCGCGCCAGCATGCGCAAGATGTGCGCCACGCTGCCGCCGGATTATGTTGCCGCGACCACGCCGTCCGCCGCTTTCCACGACCTGGGCGCCATCCTGCGCAACCCGGATCCGTCGCGCGTCAGCGTGCGTGTGGAAGTGGACAATGGCCACACCACCATTCGGCTGTACTCGGTCGACCGCGTGCCATCGCTGTCGACCATCCTGCCTGCGCTGCATAACGCCGGCGTGGCCATCGACCGCGAACATGCGCACTCGCTGCGCGTGAATGGTGAGCGCCACTTCGTCACCAGCCTGTCGGTGGACGCCGCCAGCGCCGCCAAGCTGGCGAAATCGGAAATCGTGCCGGTGGCGGAAGAGCTGTTCGCCGCCCTGTTCAACGATGAAGCGGAAGACGGCCGCCTGAACGGCCTGGTGGTCGAAGGCGGCCTCAGTGTGCGCGAAGTGCAGCTGGTGCGTGCCTACATGAGCTACTGGCGCCAGGCCAGCCCACGCTTCTCGGTGCGCTACATGGCGGAGACGCTGCGCAAGCAACCGGTGATCGTGAAAGAACTGGTGGACGTGTTCCTGCAGCGCTTCAATCCAGCGCTGCCTGAAGCTACCCGCGCTGCGGCGCTGGACAAGCTGGCCGATATCAAGAGCCGCCTGCCGGCCATCAACCACGCCGACAGCGAAGAAGTGCTGGGCGCGATGGCCACGCTGATCGGCGCCACCCTGCGCACCAACTACTTCCAGAACGCGCAGAAGGGCGACAAGATCATCTTCAAGTTCGACACCAGCAACCTGTCGCTGGTGCCGGAGCCACGTCCGTTCCGCGAGATCTTCGTGTTCTCGCGCCGCTTCGAAGGCGTGCACCTGCGCGGCGGCCCTGTCGCTCGTGGTGGCCTGCGCTGGTCGGACCGCATGGAAGACTACCGCACCGAAGTTCTCGGCCTGGTGAAAGCGCAGATGGTGAAGAACGCCGTCATCGTGCCGGCCGGCGCCAAGGGCGGCTTCGTTTGCAAGCAGATGCCGAAAGACGCCGTGCGCGAAACCATCGCGGCGGAAGGCGAGGCAGTGTATCGCCTGTTCATTTCCAGCCTGCTGGAGGTGACTGATAACCGCGTGCTGGGCAAGATCGTTTCGCCGACCGACACCGTTTGCTACGACGGCAACGACCCGTATCTGGTGGTGGCGGCCGACAAAGGTACCGCGACCTTCTCCGACATCGCCAACGGCATCGCCGTGCAGCGCGGTTTCTGGCTGGGCGACGCGTTTGCATCGGGCGGCTCCAACGGCTACGACCACAAGAAGATGGGTATCACCGCCAAGGGCGCGTTCGAAGCGGTCAAGCGCCACTTCTACGAAATGGATCACGATATCCATGCAACGCCAGTAACGATGGTGGGCGTGGGCGACATGTCGGGCGACGTGTTCGGCAACGGCGCGCTGTTGTCGCGCAAACTGAAGATTGTGGCGGCGTTCGACCACCGCCATATCTTCCTCGATCCGAATCCGGACATGGAAGCCTCGTTCAAGGAACGCGAGCGGATGTTCGCGTTGCCGCGCTCCTCGTGGGACGACTACAACAAGGAACTGATCTCGAAAGGCGGCGGCGTGTTCCCGCGTACCGCGCGTTCGATCGAGTTGTCGCCTGAGATTCGCGCCGTGCTGGATATCGAGGAAACCTCGCTGGCGCCGGAAGAGCTGATGCACCGCATCCTGCTGGCGCCGGTGGACCTGTTCTACAACGGCGGTATCGGCACCTACATCAAGGCTTCCACCGAAACCCACGCGCAGGTCAAGGATCGCGCCAACGACAATATCCGCGTCAACGGCAATGAACTGCGCTGCAAAGTGGTGTCCGAAGGCGGTAACCTCGGCGCGACGCAAGCGGGCCGTATCGAATTCGCGCTGTCGGGCGGCCGCATCTTCACCGATGCGATCGACAACTCGGCCGGCGTGGATTGCTCGGACCACGAGGTGAACGCGAAGATGTGGCTGGACGTGGAAATGAACGCCGGCCAGTTGAGCGAAGCAGACCGTAACCGTATCCTGAACGACATGACGCAGGATATCGAACGCCTGGTCTTGCGCGACAACACGCTGCAAACCCAGTTGCTGGTGCGCGAACTGCAAGCGCAAACCGACGCTGCCGTGCAGGATGGCTATGCCGCGCTGATCGCATCGCTGGAAGAAGAGGGCGCGCTGTCGCGTGAACTGGAACAGCTGCCATCGGTGGCTGAACTGGCACGCCGCAAGGCCGACGGCCGTGGCCTGACCACGCCGGAGCTGGCGGTGGTCATCGCCAACGTGAAGAACCGCTACAAGCGCATCCTGTCGGCGCTGCCGCTGACGGACAACAGCTGGGCCGAGTCGGTGCTCAAGCCGTACTTCCCGGACCTGCTGGTGGCAACCCGTCCAGCGCTGGCGCACCCGCTGGCCAACGCCATCCTCGCCACCGTGCTGGCCAATGAATCGGTGAACCGCTGCGGTCCGCTGATGCTGCGCCAGCTGGCGGGCGAACATGGTGTCGATGAAGCCGATGTGATCCTGGCGTGGGGCCAGGCATGGTCCGCGCTGAACCTGGCGCCGGTGTTCAACGCGCTGGATGCGGATGCGCTGAAGGTGCCGCGTGCCGTGTCGATCAAGGTCGATGCGCAAACCCGCGTGCTGCAAAAGGCTGTGATTGAAGGTGCGTTGTCGGTGCCTGCCGACCAGCTGCGCAACGGCGTGGCCGAGTTGACCGCGTTGTTCGGCAAGGCCGAAACGCTGGCGCAACTGTCGGCCGGCGACGGCCAGTCGGATGCCGAGCTGACCGCCGGCCTGCGCGCCGAGTTTGTGCGTGCATGGAAAGCGGTCAATGCGATTGAATCCGTGGCGGCGTTTGTGTTTGCGGCGCTGTCGGTGCAGCGTCCTGCTGGCATGGACTTGCCGGCCTTCCTGCAAGTCGGCCTGGCGCTGCGCGCACAAGTCGGCATCGATACGCTGGAGCGCGGCCTGAAACTGCCGGCGGTCAGCCGTTCGCAGGAACAGCTGCGCAGCTATGCGCAGAACGCGCTGCGCCGCACGCAGCAACGCTTGCTGTCGCAGGTGCTGAAGCAGGCCACCGGCGATCACACGGCGGCGGAGGCGGTGGAAGTCGTCGCCAACACGCTGGGTTTGTCGGGCTACGCGGCGGCGACGGATCTCGAGCAAGCCATGCTGGATGTGTGGGCCTTGTCGGAGGCGGTCAACGCCAGCACCACGGCGTTGGCGGCGTAACACGATGACTGATTCACCAGCAGCATTGCCGGAGCAGTTGCCGCCGGCGGTCCGCGCCCTCGCGGAGGCGGATTTCAGCGCCGTCGCGCAGCGCTTCACGGCGGCCGGCTTCACGGTCGCCGAGCCGGCGGACGGCATCATCACGATCAAGGTTGCTGGCGGCGTGCGCGACGCCGCGCGGCCAGCGGTGCTGATCTCCGTCGGCGTGCATGGCGATGAGACCGGGCCGATCGAAGTCGTGGCGTATTTGCTGGACGCCCTGTCGCATCAGCCTTCCGCGCTGGCGGTCGACCTGATGCTCTGCGTCGGCAGCATCAGCGCTATCCGCGCCGGCAAGCGTTTCATCGATGCAGACCTGAACCGCATGTTCCGTGAGCAGCGCGGTACGCTGGAGGGCACGGTGGAAGCCGCGCGCGCCGATGTGATGATCGCGGCCACCACCGCGTTCTTCAAGGATGCAGGTCCGGTGCGCTGGCACCTCGACCTGCACACGGCCATCCGTCCATCGGTGTACCCGACCTTCGCCATCGTGCCTGAGCTGATTCCCGATGCGGCGCGCGGTGCGTTGATTGATTGGCTTGGCCTTGCAGGCATCGGCGCCATCATCATGAATCCTGCGTCCGTGGGGACGTACAGCTACTACTCGTCCGAGCATCATGCGGCGGCGGGGACCACGATAGAATTGGGCCGCATCGGCACGCTGGGGCAGAACGACCTGGCGCAGTTCAAGGACGCATCGCAAGCGCTGGATGATTTGCTGCGCGGTGCACCGAAGCGCGAAGGTGCGCAGCGTCCGCATATCTTCAATACCGCGCGCCAGATCATCAAGTTGAGCGACCAGTTCAAAATGGCGTTCGGCAAAGAGACGCACAACTTCACCGCCATGAAACAAGGTGAAGAGATTGCGCGTGATGGCGATACGATTTACACCGTGCAGTTCCCGGAAGAGCTGGTGGTGTTTCCCAATCCCGATGTGCGCGTTGGCCTGCGTGCGGGCTTGATGGTGGTGCGCGTCGGCTGATCTTTACCTCGCTTTACACTTGGTGGGGTCATAGATACATGGATTAGTTCGTTAACAGGAGCAGCATTGTCCTTAACTACGGAGTAAGAGCCATGACCTCAGCAATCAGCAGCCTGTCCAGCAGCACCGCCACCAGCGCCACCACCTTCGATCCAGCGAAAGGCGCAGCGCGCCTCGCGTCCAAAGTCTTCAGCGACATGGATACCGACACCGACGGTTCGGTGACCAAAGACGAATTCGTGAAAGGCCTGGAATCCAAAGGCGTCTCGAGCGAAGACGCGACCAAGCAGTACGAAGCGATCGACAAGGAAGGCACGGGATCGATCACCAAGGATGACCTGGAGTCGGCGATCAAGAGCGGCGACTTCAAACCGCCACGTCCACAAGGCGGCGCCGGCGGCCCGCAGGGCGGTGGCGCACCACAAGGCGCCAGCGGCGGCGCCAGCTCGGTCAGTTCGAGCAGCTCCACCAAAACCTACGAAGCGGCCGACAAAAACGAAGACGGCACCGTAACGCAGCAAGAACAACTGGTCTACGACATGGCCCAAGCCGCCAAATCCGCCGCTTCTGGCAGCACCAGCAGCGCCGCCAGCCTCGGCAACAACGTCAACGAACTCGCCTGAGAATGACAAAGCGGCAGCGTCGCGCTGCCGCTATCAAAACAAAACAGAATTAGCCGCGAACGATCAGCGCGGTCAGGGTGACGGCCAGGCCTACCAGCATCATGGCGGCGCCAGTGAGAGCTGCCGGATGGATGCGGCGCGAGACAGTGGGGATTTTTTTGATCGGCATGGCTGGGCTCCTTCTTGGCTTTTGACAACACTTGCATCAAGAGTAACCTGCGGCGGGTTTCCAATCTATACATGGCGCTGTATCAAAAGTAAGCACATGTAACGGGGTTGCATTTCTGGCACAAAATACCTTTAGGGTGACGGGCGCGGAAGGCCCTATAATCGCTGTGTTTTTGCCCGAACATACACTCCCACAAGGAATTGCCTGTGAACCAAACGCTGGTCCAGAAACTGACCCGTACCAAGCCGGTCGACAATAAAAACACCGAACAAGCTTCAAGCAGCAGTAACGGCCTGCACCGCTCCATCGGCCTGTTCCCCCTGACAATGATTGGCGTTGGCGCCACCATCGGCACCGGCATCTTCTTCACGATGGTTGAAGCCGTACCCAAAGCCGGCCCGTCCGTGATCCTGTCGTTCCTGATCGCCGCCATCACTGCCGGTTTAACCGCGCTGTGCTACGCCGAATTGTCGTTCCGCATTCCCGCGTCCGGTTCCTCGTATTCGTTTGCCTACGCCACCGTTGGCGAGTTCCTGGCCTTCATCATGGCCGCCTGTCTGCTGCTCGAGTACGGTTTGGCCGCCAGCGCCACCGCGATCGGCTGGTCGGACTATCTGAACAACTTCCTCAACAACGCTTTCGGCTGGCACATCCCCGAGTTGCTGCGTACACCGATGATCGTCTCGACCGCGCACGGTATCGAGATCCACGGCGGCCACATCAACCTGCCGCCGATCATCCTGGTCTGCCTGTGCTGCCTGTTGCTGATTCGCGGCGCCAAGGAATCGGCCACCACCAACGCCATCATGGTGCTGGTCAAGCTGGCTATCCTGATCTTCTTCGTGGTGATCGCCTTCAGCGGTTTTGACATCAACAACTTCCACCCGTTCTTCAGCCCGGACGGCGGCACCCACTTCACCGGCATGGCCGGCGTGACGGCCGCTGCCGCCACCGTGTTCTTCTCCTTCATCGGCCTGGACACCGTGGCTACCGCTGGCGAGGAAGTGCGCAACCCGACTCGCAACGTGCCTATTGGCATTCTGGCCGCGCTCGGTATCGTGACGCTGTTCTACATGCTGGTGGCAGTGGCCGCGATGGGCGCGCAGCCGGCGGCCAAGTTCGCCGGCCAGGAAGCCGGCCTGGCCGTAATCCTGCAAAACGTCACCGGCCAGAAGTGGCCGGCGCTGGTGCTGGCGGCGGGCGCCGTGATCTCGGTGTTCTCGGTGACGCTGGTGACCATCTACGGCCAGACCCGCATCCTGTACGCAATCTCCAAGGATGGCCTGATTTCGCCGGCCTTCCGCAAGGTCAGCGAGCGTACCGGTTCGCCGGTGCGCAACACGCTGATCGTGTGCATCGTAGTGGGCTTGGTGGCTGGCTTCGTGGACGCGACCTTCCTGTGGGACATGGTCAGCATGGGCACGCTGACGGCGTTCATCGTGGTGTCGTTGGCGGTGCCGGTGATGCGCCACAAGGAAGGCGTGTCGGCGGTGAAGGGCTTCCGCGTGCCGGGCGGCCCGTACTTCGTGCCGGGCCTGAGTATTGCGGCTTGCTTATATCTGATGTTCGGTTTGTCGATGACGACCTACACCGTGTTCGTGATCTGGATGAGCGCGGCGATCCTGACCTACTTCCTCTACGGGATGAGAAACTCCCGCCTCAACTAAAAAAGCCCCCGTCTGCACTGAGCGCGATCTTGAGCGCGTTCAGGCTGACGGGGGCTTTTTGCCATTTTGCTCAGTAACTTTGCAGCTTACTCTGCTTTGTTCTCTGGTTTGCCGCCCAGGTAGAGGCGCAGCACCAGGCCGGACAGGGCGATTGCAGCAGGCAGGTTTTCGATGATGGTCAGCATAGTATTCTCCTAAAAGTAGATTCGATTAACCGCGGGAAGCGAAGTAGCGCAGTTCGGCAGCCAGGTTCGGCGAGTGCAGTTCGCTATCCTGCGCCAGACGGTTGAGCCACCAGATGGTTTCTTCTTTGTTGCGCTGCGATACAACCGGCTGTACAGCGAACACGGCGGCGAACAGTTGACGCGCGGCGGTGGCAATATTGGCGAAGTAGCCAGTCTCAGCAAAGGTGTTGTAAGTCGTTGCGCTCATGTGAAGCTCCATAAATATTCGTTTGATGCGTTGCAGTATGCGCCCAGTTCAGTAATAAATAAACTTTTGATTTGTGATACGAGCCATAAGTTATCTGTATAACTCTGCTTTTCTCCTATGAAATAGCATTGCCGTGCAGCAGCGAAATTCAGGTATCATTCCTGTCCAATTTGCAATAATTTGACGAGGTTGGAATGTCATTGCGCACAAAATTCATGCTGGCTTTGTTGTTGACCGGATTGGCGGCGGTCGCGGTGGTGGGCGGCCTGGCCTACACCGGCATGACCCGCAAAGTGGATCTGATCCGGCGCGAGCAGGCGATGGAACATTTCTACTCGACCGCCACCGCCTATCTGCAAAAGTACGGCAGCTGGCAGGCCAGCCCCGGCAAGGAAGGTTTCGACGAATTCATGCAGTCGCGCGAGCGTTCCGGCCCGCCGCCGTTGTCGGACGGCGCGCAAGGCGAGGACCGCCGTCCACCGCCGCCGGAAGGCGATCATGGCCCGCAGGGAGACGAGCGCCGCCCGCCGAGGGACGACCGTGGCCCGCAGGGCGAAGAGCGCGGTCCGGGTGAGGAGGGACGCGGCCCGCCGCAGGGCGAGGGCGAACGCCGTCCACGCGGCGGCCGTCGTGGCGAGCCGCCGTACCGCTTCATCCTGGCCGACCAGGATTTCAAGGTGGTGCTGGGGGGCGGCGTCTATCGTCATGGCGAAGCGCTGCCGGAAGCGGCGCGCAAGGATGCGCGTGCGGTCACCGTCGATGGCCGCACGGTGGCTTACGTTTCACCGGAGGGCGTCATCACGCCGAGCAAGCAGGAACTGCAATATCTAGATGCCATGCGCGATGCGCTGTGGTTCGGCGTCAGCGGCGCGGCGGTGCTGGCCGTGGCGCTTGGCCTGCTGCTGAGCCGAGGCCTTGGCCGCACGCTGGGCCACCTGACCAAGGCGGTGCGCGCCATGCACGGCGGCTCGCTGCTGCAGCGCGTGCCGGTCGAGGGCAAGGACGAAGTGGCCGAACTGGCCGCCGCCTTCAACGACATGAGCGAAAAGCTGGCGCGCTCGCATCAGGAGCTGCAGGAGTCGCACCAGACCATCCTGCTGCAAGCGGAGCAGATGCGCGAACTCAGTGTGCGCGACGCGCTGACCAAGCTGCACAACCGCCGCCATTTCGACGAGCAGGCTTCCACCCTGTTCAGCCACGCGGTGCGCCATAAACGCCCGCTGGCGATGGTGATCGGCGATATCGATTTCTTCAAGAAGATCAACGACAACTTCTCGCACGCCACCGGCGACGCGGTGCTGCGCCAGGTCGGCGAGATCCTGCGCAGCCATATGCGCCTGAGCGATCTGGTGGCGCGCTACGGCGGCGAGGAATTCGTGATCGCCTTCCCGGAGACCGAGCTGCCGCAAGCGGCCGCGCTGTGCGACAAGCTGCGCGGGATTATCGAGTCCTTCCCGTGGCACCAGGTGCACCCGGAGTTGAAGGTCACGATGAGCATGGGCGTCTACGCCGATCTCGCGGCCGGCACGGCGGAAGCCATGCTGCAAAAGGCCGATGCGCTGCTGTACCGCGCCAAGGAGACTGGCCGCAACCGCGTCTGCTTCGCGGCCTGATTCGCTGTTCTAATTAAGCTTTGCGGTCTAGCCAGCGGCCGCCGAACATGGTGCACACCAGCGCAGCGACGATCAGCGCGATGCCGGCCCATTGCCAGCCGGTGATGATGTCACCCAGTGCCACCATGCCCGAAGTAATGCCGATCACCGGCACGCCAAGGCTGAACGGCGCCACACGGTTGACCGGGTGGCGCTTCAGCAGCCGAGTCCACATCGCGTAGCCGACGATGGTGGACATCCAGCCGATGTAGGCCACCGCAATCCACGCGGCGAACGGCGCGTCGACCCACTGCCAGCGCGTGGCAGGATCGTCAAACGCCAATGACAGCAGCACGAACGGAATAATCGGCACCGCGCCGCACCACACGATAAAGCTGATCACGTCGAATTCCGGGGTCGCCTTCTGCGCGCGCCGCACCACGATGTTCGACACGGCCCACATGGCGGCGCCGGCCAGGCATAGCGCAAAGCCGGCAGGCGTGATGTCGGCCGAATGCGCCGCCTGCAGCGAGCTCACGCCGAAGCACAGCAGGCCCACCGCCGCCAGCGACAGGCCGGCCAGCAGCGCGCGGCTGGTGTGCTCCTTCAACAGCATGAAGCCGAAAATGGCGGTGAAGAAGACCTGCGTCTGCAGGATGACGGAGGCCAGCGAGGCGGACATGCCGACTTTCAGCGACAGGAACAACAGGCCGAACTGGCCCACGCCCTGGCTCAGGCCATACGCAATCACCCATTTCGGCGCCAGCTTGGGCGGCTTGACGAACAGGATCAGCGGCAGGATGGCAAACACATAGCGCGCCGCACCCATCTGGAACGGCGTCAGGCTTTGCAGGCCGACTTTCATGGCGACGAAGTTGGTGCCCCAGATGATGACGACCAGCAGGGCGGAGAGCAGGTCACGCGTGGAAAAGGAGGACGATGAGTTCATCGTCCTATCTTAGCTTACGTCGCGCAGGATTGCTTCGCTGTGGACGATAATCTTCACGGCGTCCGCTTGCAGCAGGCGGATGCGGCGTTGGACCAGCGGCCAGCCCGACCAAGGCACTTGCGCCGCCGCTGCCGCCGCAGCTGCCTGCGCGTTCAAGGTGGACGCCGACATCAGCGCATCCTCGCCCGCTTCGGCCGCATGCGGATCGAGCGCGTGTTCGAGGATTTGCACTACTTGATCGTGACTCTCGGCCAGCATGGCATTCACCTGCGCTGCCGGCAGTTCCTTCACATGGCGCCGCAGGATGGCGCGCAGCGCCGCCACGTGTGCCATCAGCAGGTAGTTCTGCACGATGAACAGGTTGATGTCCTCCACCGCGCGCTGCTTGCTGGCCGGCTCGTCGAGCATACGCATCAGCGCGGAGCTGAGCGCGGCCAGTGAATCCATCAGGCGTTTGCGTTCGATGCGGTAGGCGAAATCGTCCTTGCCTTTGCCTTGCAGCAGATCGAAGCTGGCCTGCATGTAGCGCAGGTTCACATCCAGCACGCCGCGCACCAGGCGCGGCAAGGTCTGGTATTCCCAGTTCGCCAGCACGAAGCTGAACGCGGTCGCCACCGCCGCGCCGACGATGGTGTCGATCAGCCGTTCCATGATGAGGTTTTCGTTGCCCGGTGCGATCAGATACATCTGCAGCAGAATCATCACGCTGACTGCCACCGCTGCATAACGGTAGCGCAGGTAGACGAAGGTCGGCATGGCCACGGTCGACAGCACCAGCGCGCCGAGGATGACGGACGGGTAGTTGAGGAACTTGAGGATCAGCGCCGTGATGACGCAGCCGATCACAGTGCCGACGATGCGGTCGCGCCGGCGCTGCTTGGTCATGCTGAACGACGGCTTCAGGATAATCACGATGGTCAGCACGATCCAGTAGCTGTGCGCCGCGTACGGCAGCCACGCGCCGATCAGCAGGCCGACCGAGATCGCCATCGCCACCCGCAGCGCAAAGCGGAAGATCGGCGAATCCATGCGCAGGTGCGACAGCACCATGCGCAACTCGTACTTCTGCTGCGACAGGAACGGCCCCATGTCGGCGTCGGCCCAGAACGGCGTGCTGTCGTAGGCCTTCTGGCTGGCCTGATGCAGCTCGCCGATCATTTTGATGATGGCGCGGATCTTGTTGCGTTGCGCGCGCAGTACGGCCAGCGCTTCCTGCTGCGGCTTGCCTTCTTCGATGCGCTGCTGGATCGCGGCCAGTTCGGCTTCGATGGCGTCCAGCTCCGGCTCGTAGGTAATCTCGGGGTAGGAGGCCTTCTTGCGCGTGACGTCGTAGGCCACCGATTCGATATCGCGCGCCGCCTTGTAGGCCAGGTCGTGCAGCGTTTTCAGCACCGGCGAATCGGCCAGGTGCACACGCAGTTGCGCGTAGTCGGTGTGAGTGGACAGGATCAGCTCATACAAATCCAGCATGCAGACGTGGACCTGCACCACGATCGCGTCCTTGGCGTTGTTATGCGAACGCAGGATCAAATCGCGTGAAGCTTGCTGGCGATCGGCCAGCTGGCTTTGATGGCGGATCAGCTTATTGAATTGTTCGGTGAGGTTGTAGCGCGTGTCGTAGAAGTCGGCCTTGATGTCGATGTAGGCGGCCAGCTCGAACAGCGCTTCCGCCAGCACCTGCTGCTTGATGCGGTGGCGCAGTATCCACGAAATGCCCATCGCATACGCGAGATATGCCACCGCACCCAGCGTGAACAAGCCGGTATGGATGAAGGACTCGTACGCCGTCATCGAATGTTCCATCGACATGGTCATGATGAACAGCGTGGCCAGTTGCAGCGGCATGGACTTGCGGCCGTAGACCACCATCATGCAGGCGCCGAAGCTGATCAGCACCAGCATGGTCATGAGCAGCCAGTGATACGGCGCGCATAGGCTGATCAGCAGCGTGACGGCGCTGCACAGCAGCACCGAGGCGCTCATCTCGTTGAACTTGTGGCGCAGTGGGCTGGGCATGTCCATCAGCGCGGTGCAGAGCGCGCCGATGCACACCGTCATGGCGATGGCCATGTCGGCAAATTGAAGGGTAATCAGCGTCACGCCCACCAGGCCGGCGGCGAAACGCAAGCCAAGATAAAAGTAATGGCTATAGAAGAAGGTGCGCAGATTGAGTGCGTAATGCATGGCTATGGCCTTGTGGGCAGCTTGCATGCGCACCGCAGGATCGCCACGGTGCGCATGTTGAGTAACGCGAGGGACTAACTTTTAGAAGACAGACAGCACCGGGTAGCGGCGCCATTCAGGTTCTTCGTGGCGCTTGCCGTTGGCGAAGATGAAACCGAGCACCGCCTCCTGGTTCGACAGCAGCGCCGGATTGGCGGCCTTCCATGCTTCGAACTTCGCTTTCAGTTCAGGCTCGGTTTGCAGCATCTCCAGCGCCAGGTCTTCAAACACGTAATCCGAGAAGTTCTCTTTTTTCTCCAGCACGCTGTTGAAGAAGCCCCAGCGGAAGAAGGAGTCGTGGCCTTGCGGTTCCAGCGTTTCGACGGCGTAGCGGGCGTTGGCCTGCTTGAGCGGGATGAAGTAGTCGCCCGGCTGCACGGTGAAGCTGCCGGTGCGCGCTTCCAGCTGCACCTCGTCGTGGTACATATGGCCTTCGTAGGCGGTCGGGCGCGAGGTCACGGAAGCGATATGGTAGTACTGTGCTTCCACGGTGGAGGCTTCGTCGAAGCGGGCCATGTCGACGCCGTTCCACTGCAGGCGTTCGATGGCTTCGCGCCACGCTTGCGGCACGATGTAGCCTTTCGGCGCGCGCACGGTGGCTGCCGGCACGAAGCTGTTGTAGTAGGCGATGTCCTTTTCCCACGGCTTGCTGCGGTCGTAGGACAGGCGCTGGTAGTCGCCCAGCAGCGACGGGCTGCGTTTCGCTTCGTAGCCTTTGAAGCGGAAGGTCGACGGATTGGTTTCGTCCATCTTCCATGCCACGGTCCACTCGGTGGCGCTGGCGGCTTGCTCACGTGCTTCGGCGCGCAGCTGCTTGATTTGCTCGCCGTGCGCGATGGTGAAGGCCATCGTCACGTCCAGCAACGCGCGCATCGAATCGTAGCGATCCTTGAACGGCTTGAGCATGTGCGTTTCCGGCATGAAGCCGATCACGTGGTGCAAGGCGGCGAAGCCGGTCGAGAAGCGCGGCACTTCGAGGAATTCGGCGATGCCGTCGTCCGGCGTGTCCTGCACCGGGTTGACGTAAGGGCAGGTCGGCCAGCCCTTGGCTTCCATCTCCTTGTAGATATGCGGCAGCATGGTCTCGCGCAGGAAGGGACCGAGGCCGTAGCCCAGCTTGTCCGCCTGCGTGTGGATCAGGGTCATGGTGTACGGATAGTCGGCGCCGTTGGAGGTGTGGGTATCGACCATCACGTCCGGATCCCAGCTGGTCAGCAGCTGGTTGAACAGGCGGGCGTTGAGCGTATCGCACTTGACGAAGTCGCGGTTCAGGTCGAGGTGGCGGCTGTTGCCACGGAAGCCGAACTGCTCCGGGCCGTCCTGGTTCACGCGCGAAGTGTTGGCGCGGTTCAGCGCGCCGTCGACGTTGTACAGCGGGACGAACAGCAGCACGGTCTTGCCCAGCGCGGCCAGCTTGGCCGGATCGAAGCACAGGTCGCGCACGATGGCCATGCAGGCGTCCACGCCTTCGGGTTCGCCGGGGTGGATGCCGTTGTTGTTGAAGAAGACGGTGCGGCCCTCGGCCTTGATTTGCGCGCGGTCGTGTACGCCGTCGGCGCTCACCACGCCGGCATGCACCGGGATGCCGGCGTCGGAGGTGCCGATCTGTTCAAACCGCAGCACCTGCGGGAAGCGCTGCGCCAGTGCTTCGTAGAAGGCGATGCATGCGCTCCACGTGGTGGTCTGGTTTTGATTGCCTTTTTCGTAAGGCGTCGGCATCTCTGGGTGCATGGTCGTCTGGATCTCAGGGGATGTTGTAGGGAGGTTGAGCTGGATAAGCCCGGCAGAATTGTATCATCGTGCCCGTTTTTTGAGCGCCCGCAGACCGGTTGCTGCGTTGCCTCAAGGCAAATTGAAGGCGGAGATGTTTTACTGGACCGGTGTTCATCAACCGGGAGAGCGGCATGCGATATGGCTTGCGGGCGGTGGTGGTGGTGGCGGCGCTGGCGCTGGCTTGCCGCTGGGGCGTGGCGCAGATCGGGCCGCGCTATGTGATCGAACTGCCCGGCCAGGGCGGCGGCACGGCGGGCATGGCGCAGGGGAAGGTGCAATTGGCGGGCCAGGGGCTGGCGCTGATCCGCTTCCAGGGTTTGAGCGTGCTGGCGGTGGATGCCGACGGCGAGGCTTACAGCCGCGAGGCGGCGGCAGGCTGGCCGGCGGCCGACGTGCTGCTGGTGCTGCCGCCCGCCGCCGGCCGCTACGATGGACTGGCGCCGTTGCAGGCGCTGCGCAGCGGCGCGCCGGTGATTGTGGCCGAGCGCGAGGATGGCGGTGCGGCGGAGCTCGTACAGCCAGCGGCACGGCAGCCGGCGCAGGCTGGTGCGGCGCAGCTCTATCCGATGCAGGTGTGGAACACGCTCGAACTGCGCAAGCAAAATACGCGGCTGCGGGTGACGGCGATGGCGGGCGCGCCGGGAACGCGCGGCGTAGCCGGTTTCATGCTGGAGCTGGGCAACAGCCGCTCCTCGTATCGGGTGTACGTCAGTTGCAGGGAGGATGAGGTGGCGACGCTGGCGCAGCGGCTCCCGGGCGCGGACCTGGCCTTGCTGCCGGCACCTGGTGCGCCGCGCTTGCTGGCGCTGCGTCGCGGCGCAGCGGAGGTGGGCATGCCAGCCGCGTTGACGGCAGCCGGCTATGCCTTCACGGCGATCAAGCGCTGATTACTTTTTGGCGGTGGTTTCCACCCAGGCGGCGTAGGTGTCGATGAACTTCTTGAGGAACTGCCTGGTGCCGTCGTTGTTGATCTTGCCGTCCGGGCCGAGCAGGTTGGCGGCGCCGCCGATATAGGCTTCCGGCTGCTGCAGCAGCGGCATGTCGAGGAACACCATCGACTGGCGCAGGTGATGATTAGCGCCGAAACCGCCGGTCGCACCGGGCGACACGCTGACGATGGCGGCCGGCTTGCCGCTCCACACGCTGGCGCCGTAGGGACGCGACCCAACGTCGATGGCGTTCTTCAGTGCTGCCGGGGTGGAACGGTTGTATTCAGGCGTAAAGAACAGCACGCCGTCCACGTCCTTGATGCGCTGGCGGAACTGGGTCCACGCCTGCGGCGCCACGGCGCCGTTTTCTTCCAGGTCCTGGTTGTAGATGGCCAGCTCGCCGATCTCGACGATCTCGAACGTCAGCGACGGCGGCGCCAGCGCAATGACTTCGTGGGCGAACTTCCGGTTCATCGAATCCTTGCGCAAGCTGCCGATCACAACGGCGATTTTCTTCGCGGGCATGACATCTCCTTCGGGCTGGTTGAGGGAACCGCTAATGTAACCTATCCAAAGAAAAAGCCACGCCGCATTTCTGCGGCGTGGCTTCTGGCTGAAGAGGGAGACGCTTATTCGGCGTTCATTTCTTTCAGCAGGTTGTCGGCGTGGTCGACGTGTTTCATGTTCCACAGGATGTAGCGCAGGTCGACCTGGATGTCGCGGGTCATCGCCTTGTTGAAGTCCCAGTCGGAGATGATGGAGTCGAGCGTGCCGTCAAACGCCAGGCCGATCCATTCGCCCTTGCTGTTCAGCGCGGCTGAGCCGGAGTTGCCGCCGGTGATGTCCAGCGTCGCCAGGTAGGCCACCGGTACCGACTTCAGCACAGGATCGACATACTTGCCGAAGTCCTTGGCCTTGATCGCTTTCAGCTGCGCGGCCGGGGCGTTGAATTCGCCTTCGCCGGTGGCTTTGGCGGCCACGCCTTCCACGGTGGTGAAGGCCTTCCACGAGGTGCCGTCGGCGCCCTTGTCGCGGCCGGCGATCTTGCCGAAGGTCACGCGCAGGGTGCTGTTCGCGTCAGGATAAACCGCCTGGCCCTTGCTGTTCATGTAGGCGATCTTGGCCTTCATGTAGTTGCCGTAGGCTTGCTGCAGCTTGCCGCCCAGTTCTTCCTCTTCGGCTTCCGCTTTCAGGTCCGGCTCGTACAGTGCCACGGCGGCCTTGATGAAGGCGTCGTCGCTGGCCTTGAAGTCTTCCGGCTTGCGCTCCAGCCATGCCTTGCGCTCGGCGGCGTCGCCCAGCTTGCTGCCGGCGTACAGCTTGTCCAGTGCCGCTTGCAGCTCGGCCTTGCCCATGCCGTCCTTGATGCCGACCACGGCGTCAAATGCGGCGTTGCGCTCTGCCGCTGGCTGCGCTGCGTACTTGGCCAGGCTGTTCAGCACCAGCGCCTTGTCGACCTTCTCGTCGTAGTTGCGCACCAGCGCATCCACCGCCGATTTGATGCGCGGCACATCGCGCTGCTGGTAGCCCGACTTGCGTTCGGCGTCCGGCTTGGTGTTTTCATTGGCCAGGCGGTACAGCGTGCGTGCGGTGTTCAGCAGGCGCGGCTTGGACGAGCCGAAGTTGTAGTCGCGCTTGTATTCGGCGTCGCGCTGGGCGATCAGCTTTTCCACCGCTTCGATATCGCCGGCGTACTCGGCCTTGCGCTTGGCGTCGGCGTTGATCCACGTTTTCAGCGCTTCGTGCTCGGCCGATTTACGCTTGAGCATATCGCTGCCGGCGTAGGAATCCAGCATGCCCTGGCGGTTCTTGTAGTAGTTGTTGATGTTGGCCACTTGCGACGCATATTTCAGCGCGGTGTCCTTGTTGTCCTTGGTGGTGTCGGCAATGATGGCCAGGTTTTCAGCCGAGGACTTCACGAATGCCGGATAGCTCCAGTCGAAGGTGAACGCCACTTCCGATGGCAGGCGGTGGCGGTTGGTGCGGCCAGGGTAGCCCAGCACCATGATGAAGTCGCCCTCCTTGCTGCCTTCCTTGGCCAGCTTCAGGTAGTGCTGCGGCACGTAAGGCACGTTGTCCTTGCTGTAGTCGGCGGCCTTGCCGTCCTTGCTGACGTAGGCGCGGTAGAAGCCATAGTCGCCGGTGTGGCGCGGCCACATCCAGTTGTCGGTGTCGCCGCCGAACTTGCCCACGCCTTCAGGCGGCGCGTGCACCAGGCGCACGTCGCGGATTTCCAGTTGCTTGATCAGGTAGAACTCCAGGCCGCCGTAGTAGGACGACACGGTGCAGCGGTGGCCCGCATCCTTCTCGCATTCGGTCTGCAGCGCCTTCTGGTTTTTTTCGATGGCGTCGCTGCGGGCTTTGCCGCTCAGCTTGGCCACGGCCGGCGTGATGATCTGCTTGCTCACATCGGTCACGGCCTTGGTGACGAAGATGCGGCTGCCCGGTGCGGCCGGCAGTTCCTCGCCGAAGTTATGCGCGAGGAAGCCATTGGCCAGCAGGTTGCGTTCCGGCGTCGAGTTGTGCGCCACGCTGCCGTACACGCAGTGGTGGTTGGTGGCGACCAGGCCTTGCGGCGACACGAAGGAAGCCGAGCAGCCGCCCAGGCTGACGATGGCGCCCATCGGGAATTCGGTCAGTTTGGTCAGGGTGGCGGGATCCAGTTTCAGGCCGGCGGCTTTCAGTTGCTTGGCTACTTGTGGCAGCTGCTGCGGCATCCACATGCCTTCGTCGGCTTGGGCTGCGGTGCTCAGGATGGCGAGCACGAGGAGGGATTTTTTCATTGTTAGTCCAGGTAGATTGTGGCGAGCAAAGTATCGTCAGACCTTACGTAAACGTCAACCGGTATTTGATGGGAAATAGGTGGAAACAAACAGCGCCACTGCGGAGCGCACCAGCTTTTCCTGTTGCTCGGGCGAGACGGCGGCCTCGCTGTAGCCGGCGATCAGGTAGAAGTGGCCCAGCACGCATAGGTTGATGAACTGGATTGCCGCCAGTGTCGAGTCCTCGAACCGGCCTTTGCCGCTGGCTTTCAGCGCTTCCAGGCATTGTATGACCGGCTTGCGGAACTGCGCGGCCTCGTCCCGCATCAGTTCAGGCAGGCCTTCCACGCGGCTCATCTCGGCTGCCAGCATGCGGATGAAACGCAGGTTGTCCGGCCTGAAGAAGAAGGCGGCGATGGCCAGTCCCAGCTGGTACAGCACCTGCTCCGGCGCTTGCGTGGTGTCGATGGTGAATTGCGCCGCGTAGTCCGGGGTGCGTGCCCGCATCAGCGCCATGAACAGTTCGTTCTTGCTGCCGAAGCGGCGGTAGATGGTCAGCTTGGAGCAGCCGGCGGCAGCGGCGATGCCTTCGATGCTGGCGCCGTCGATGCCGCGCGCAAGGAATTCGTCGCGCGCCGCTTCAAGGATGCGGACGGCGAGTTCTTTGGAAGCGTCGAGGGTGGGGCGGCCGGCAGCGGCAATCTGTGGAGCGGTCATGATGGAATTATGTCATAAGCAAAACTGTTTTAATTCGTTCCCAGCCTGATAACACCCAGCTAATGTAACGCAATCGTTACATTAATTATAGGGGATTATCATCGCTATCTTCCTCGCCATTTTCTTCGGCTTCCTGCTGGTTGAAATCGCGCTGGGCCGCACCCGGTTCAAGGGACTGGGCTGGCAGAACCATTTGCTGGACGGGCTGTCGCTGCTGCAGTCGATCGCCGTGATCGGGCCCATCATCTCCATCGGCAGCGCCGCGCTGGCCGGCTGGATCTGGCCGGCAGGCCGCAATGCGCTGGCCGATACGCCGCTGTGGCTGCAATTCATCGCCTTCCTGCTGCTGGATGATCTGGTGCAGTACTGGTGGCACCGTTCGGCACATACCTTCAAGGCGATGTGGCCGCTGCACCGCGTGCATCACGCGGCGCCGTACATGGGCATCAAGATCTGGCTGCGCAACAGCTTGTTTTACTACCTGCTGATGCCTAACCTGTGGCTGAGCGGCGCGCTGATCTTCGTCGGCTTCGGCAAGGTGTACGTGGCCTACCACCTGCTGAAAATCGTCGTGACGGCGGCTGCGCACAGCGAGCTGCGCTGGGACAGCTTCCTGTATCGCCACGCGTGGCTGCATCCGCTGGCGTGGGTAATTGAACGCACCATCTCCACGCCCGCCACTCACTTCGCGCACCACGCGCTGCACGACAACGACGGCATCGGCCACTACAAGGGCAACTTCAGCAACCTGCTGTTCCTGTGGGATGTGCTGTTCGGCACGGCCGTCATCACGCGCCGCTATCCGCCGGCTTTCGGGCTGGAAGAGGACTACGAGCACGGCACCGAGAAGTGGTACGTGCAATGGCTGTACCCGATTTTCCGCACCAGCCGGGGCAAACAGCCGGCACAAGTCAACTTGAACGATAAGGAGATTCAACATGAACCACGTGCCGCGCAATAGTGCGCTGCTGACTGGTGCGCTGGCGGTTGCCATCGCGCCTGCCGCCGATGCGGTCAACCAGGCCGCACCGGCCAAGCCGGCCAGCAACAAGTCCGAACAGGGCGCGCCGAACGTGCTGTGGATTCTGCTGGACGATGTGGGCTACGGCGCCAGTTCGGCCTTCGGCGGTCTGGTCGATACGCCCAACCTCGATGCGCTGGCGGCGCAAGGCCTGCGCTATACCAACTTCCACACCACGGCGATCAGCTCGCCAACGCGCGCGGCGCTGCTGACCGGCCGCAACCACCACAGCGTGGGTGTCGGCCTGTTCCCGGAAACCGCGACCGACGCGCCGGGCTACAATGCGCGCATCCCGGCCAGCAAGGCGACGGTGGCGGAAATCCTCAAGGACAAGGGCTACAACACTTTCGCGGTTGGCAAATGGCACCTCGCGCCGGTGGAAGAGGCCGGCCCGAAAGGTCCGTTCAACCGCTGGCCGACCGGCAAGGGCTTCGAGCAGTACTACGGCTTCCTGTACGGCGAGACCGACCAGTGGCACCCGCAGCTGGTGGAAGGCACCAAGTCGCTGGATGATGATCCGCAAGGCCGCCATCTCAACGAACTGCTGACCGACAAGGCCATCCAGTACGTCAGCCGCCAGAAGATCGAGCACCCTAACCAGCCGTTCTTCCTGTACTACGCGCCGGGCGCCACGCACGCGCCGCACCAGGTGGCCAAGGAGTGGATCGACAAGTACAAGGGCAAGTTCGACGCGGGCTGGGATGCGTATCGCGAAACCGCGTTCGCCAACCAGAAGAAGCTGGGCCTGATTCCACAGAACACCGTGCTGCCGGCTCGCAATCCAGGCGTGAAGGCGTGGGCTTCGCTGAGCGCGGACGAGAAGCGTCTGTACGCGCGCTACTTTGAAACCTATGCCGGCTTCCTCAGCTACACCGATGCGGAGATCGGCCGCCTGATCAACCAGCTCAAGCAGAGCGGGCAGTTCGACAACACCATCATCGCGGTGGTCATCGGCGACAACGGCGCCAGCAAGGAAGGTACGGACAACGGTACCACCAACGGCCTGGCCGCTGTGCTGTATCCGAACGCGGATATCTCGCAGCAGCTGAAGAACATCGACAAGATCGGCACCGACTATTCGTCGCCGAACTATCCGCTGGGCTGGGCGCAGGCGACCAACGTGCCGTTCAAGCAGTGGAAGCAGGATGCCAACTCGGAAGGCGGCACGCGCAATCCTCTGATCCTGTCTTATCCGCGCGGCATCCAGCAGAAGGGCGGCCTGCGCACGCAGTACGGCCATGTGATCGATTTGCTGCCGACCACGCTGGAGCTGGCGAAGGTAGACGCGCCGGCGCAAGTGAACGGCGTCAAGCAGGACAAGATCGAAGGCACCAGCCTGGCGTATTCGGTGGCGAATGCCAGCGCGCCGTCGCGCCATGTGACGCAGTACTACGAAATCAACGGCTCCCGCGCCATCTACAGCAACGGCTGGAAAGCCGGCACGCTGCACAAGGTCGGCACGGCGTTCGATAAAGATACGTGGGAGCTGTACGACCTGAATGCCGATCCGACCGAAGTCAACGACCTGGCCGCCAAGCATCCGGAAAAACTGAAGGAGCTGAAAGCGCTGTTTGACAGCGAAGGCAAGAAGTACAACGTGTTCCCGCTGAAGGACACCTTGTTCAAGGACTTCGCCAGCAGCCACAGCGCCTACAAAGGACAGGAAGTAGTGGAGTTGAAACCTGACGTCGGCCACCTGTTCCCGCTGACCGCGCCGGTCATCAACAGCACCTACTTCCGCTTGACGGCGGAGGTGGAGATTCCTGCCAACGGCGCGGAAGGCGTGCTGGTGGCGAATGGCGGACGCTTCGGCGGTTCCAGCCTGTTCGTCCAGGATGGCAAGCTGTACTACGCGCAAACCAATGGCTTTGAAGCGGCGCTGATTGCGTCGGAGGAAGCGATCAAGCCGGGCAAGACCAAGCTGACCGTGGAGTTCAGCCCCAACCTGTGGAGCGGCGCCGATATCACGCTGTATCAGGATGGCAAGCGCATCGGCAAGGGCACGGCGCCGGTGAAATTCGGCATCGCCTACTTCGCCTACGATGAAGGCTTTGACGTCGGCCGTGACCAGCAAACGCCGGTCAGCGAGAAGTACAAAGTGCCGTACAACTTCACCGGCAAGCTGGACAAGATCACCATCGACTACAAGGCGCCGCTGGGCAGCCGCGTGGTCAGCAGCATCAACAGGCAAGTGGTGAGCACGCTGGTCGCGTTCAAGAAATGAGTGGTCTCCACCTGATGGCCAAGCCGGCCGGGCCCTTGTGCAATCTGGATTGCAGCTACTGCTTCTATCTTGAGAAGGAGCAGCTGTATCCGGCGCGCAATCGCTTCCTGATGAGTGAGGACGTGCTGCGTGCGTACATCGCGCAGAGCATCGCGAACGAGCCGGGGCCGGAAGTGCTGTTCACCTGGCAGGGCGGCGAACCGATGCTGCGTGGTCTGGCGTTCTACCAGCGCGCAGTGGAAATCCAGCAGGAGCTGGCCAATGGCAAGCGCATCAGCAATTCGCTGCAAACCAACGGCACGCTGCTGGACGACGAATGGTGCGCTTTCCTGGCCGGCGCTGGCTTCATGGTGGGGATCAGTCTGGATGGACCGCGCGAACTGCACGACGCAGATCGCGTCGACAAGCAGGGCCGGCCGACGTTTGATGCGGTGATGCGCGGCATTGCCTTGCTGCGGCAATACCGCATCGAATTCAATGTGCTGGTGACGGTGACCAGCCGCACGGCCAAACAGCCACTGGAGCTGTACCACTTCCTCAAGCGCGAGGGCGTGACGCACGTGCAGTTCAATCCGGTGGTGGAGCGCTTGCCGGACCGCGCCGAGCACGCCATCAGCCTGACGTTTGCCAAGCCGGGGCAGGTCAGCCAGTCACGGCCGATACTGGCGATGGCGCCGCAAAGCGTGGGCCGCGAAGAGTATGGCGATTTCCTGATCGCCATCTTCAACGAGTGGGTGCGGCATGACGTGGGCAAGGTCTACGTGATGAATTTCGAGTGGGCGCTGGCCTCGTTCCTGGGCTTGCCGTCGACGGTGTGCCTGTTCTCGGAGAATTGCGGCAAAGCGCTGATCGTTGAGCACAATGGCGACGTGTACTCCTGCGATCACTTCGCGTACCCGGAACACTTGCTGGGGAATTTGAATCAGGTGGAGGTGGGCGCGCTGGCGACGTCGGCGCAGCAGCAGGCGTTTGGCGAGGCCAAATCCGGCACGCTGCCGGATGAATGCAGGCAGTGCCCGTATTTATTCGCCTGCCACGGCGAGTGCCCGAAGAACCGCTTCGCGCACGCGCCGAACGGCGAGGCTGGCCTGAACTACCTGTGCCCGAGCTACAAGAAATACTTCAAGCACATCACCCAGTACATGAACGCGATGGGCAAGCTGATCAGCCACGGCCAGCCGGCGTCGCTGATCATGGAGGCCTTCAAAGGCCCCCTTGCGGTACAACTTAGTCAGCCTTGATGGCTTCGATCTGGATCGCCAGTTTCACTTCCGGCGAGAAGTTCGGCAGGCCGTAGTTCAGACCGAAGTCGCTGCGCTTGAACTCGGCGGTGGCGTCGGCGCCGCACACTTCACGCTTCAGGCGCGGGTGGATGATGCACTTGAATTTGTTCACTTTCAGCGCCACCGGCTTGGTCACGCCCAGCATGGTCAGCTCGCCGTCCACCGCCACCAGCTTGTCGCCCTCAAACTTGAACGATTTGCTGGTGTAGGTGATGGTCGGGAATTTTTCCACGTTGAACATGTCCGCGCCCTTGGCGTGGGTGTTCATTTTGTCGAAGCCAAAGTCGATCGAGGCCGGATCGATTTTAATGTCCAGCGCGCCGGTCTTGGCGGCCGCATCCAGAGTCACGGTGCCGCTGGTCTTGTCGAACTTGCCGCGCCATACCGACAGGCCCATGTGATCGGCCTCGAAGCTCGGGTAGGTGTGCGTCGGGTCGATGTTGTAGGTGGCGGCAATGGCGGACGTGGCCGAAGCGGCCAGCAGCGTAGCGATCAGGATTTGTGCTTTCATCGTGGAGGTCTCCCTTGGTGGTTTATTGAGCTACTACGTGGAACTTGATGGTGACGTCGTCGGCCACCATGCTGGTGTCTTTCCATTCGCCTTCGCCGATGTTGTAGGCCAGGCGCTTGATCGGCAGCGCGCCTTCAAACACCTGGTTCTTGCCGTCGGCTTTGACGGTCAGCGGGAAGGTGACGTCGGCGGCCTTGCCCTTGATGGTCAGCTTGCCGGTCACGGTCAGCTTGCCGGCGCCGGCTGGCTTGATCGAGGACGAGACGAAGGTGGCTTTCGGGAATTGCGCGGCGTTGAACCATTCTTTCTTGGCGACTTCCTTGTTGTAGTCGGCGTCGCCCAGGTCCATGCTGGCGGTTTCCACTTCGACCGTGGCCTTGGCGGTTTCCGGCTTGGCCGCGTCGTAGTCGATGTTGGCGGTGAATTTCTTGAATTTGGCGTCGATCGGCACGTTCATTTGCTTGAAGGTGGCGGTCACGGTGCTCTTGGCCGGATCGGTTTTCAGGGCGGCGGCGCTGGCGGCAAAGGCCACGCCAAGCATCGAGACGAGGGCGATTTTTTTAAAGGTGTTCATGTGTCAGGCTCCAATGTGAGTGGGATTACAGCGGCAGCATGCGTTTCAGCGTGACGTCGCGGTCGATAAAGTGGTGCTTCAGTGCGGCCAGGGCGTGGGCGACTACTGCGGCTGCCATCGTCATGGTCAAAACATAATGAACAGTTTTTAAAGTTGCCTTAAGTTCAGGATCCGGAGCGATCACGGCTGGCATTTGCCACAGGCCCAGGTAGACCACCGGCACGCCGGCGGCGTACGAGTACAGGTAGCCCGAAATCGGCACCGCGAAGATCAGCAGGTACAGCAGCACGTGCATGCCGTCGGCGATCTTGTGCTGCCACGCCGGGATCGACGCCAGCGGTGGTGGCGGGCGGTTGGCCTTGCGCCACAGGATGCGGATCACGGCCAGGAACAGCACGGTGACGCCCATCCATTTGTGCCAGGAGAAGTATTTGAGCTTGGTCGGCGAGAAGCCGGGGATGGCGACCATCGACAGCCCGAGGAAGAAGGTGGCAATGATGAGCAAGGCGACTAGCCAATGCAGCAACATGGCGATTTTGGTATAGCGTGGCATATGCGGCTCCGAAGAAATAGTACGTGTTAGGACTAAATATACCAAACAATTCGCAAGCGTGCTGGCGACGGGCGAAAAAAAGCCCCGGGACGCAGGCGTCGTCGGGGCTAGTTTAAGCTAGATTGCTTTTCTACATCAGATGGCTTTTGCCAGAGCTGCGGCGATGCCGGTGTAGTTGGCCGGGGTCATGGCCAGCATCAGGTCCTTGGCTTCCTGCGGCACGGCCAGGCCGTTGATGAACTCTTGCAGCGCGACTTTGGAGATGCCTTTGCCACGGGTCAGCTCTTTCAGCTGCTCGTACGGGTTCTCGATGCCGTAGCGGCGCATCACGGTCTGCACTGGCTCGGCCAGCACTTCCCAGTTGGCGTCCAGGTCGGCTTCCAGGCGGGCCGGGTTCACTTCCAGCTTGTTCAGGCCGCGCAGGCAGCTGTCGTAAGCCAGCAGGGTGTAGCCGAAGCCGACGCCGATGTTGCGCAGCACGGTCGAATCGGTCAGGTCGCGTTGCAGGCGCGAGACCGGCAGTTTTTCCGACAGGTGCTTCAGCACGGCGTTAGCCAGGCCCAGGTTGCCTTCCGAGTTTTCGAAGTCGATCGGGTTGACCTTGTGCGGCATGGTCGACGAACCGATTTCGCCGGCTTTCAGTTTCTGCTTGAAGTAGCCCAGCGAGACGTAGCTCCAGATGTCGCGGTTCAGGTCCAGCAGGATGGTGTTGGCGCGCGCGAAGGCGTCGAACAGTTCTGCCATGTAGTCGTGCGGTTCGATCTGGATGGTGTATGGGTTGAACACCAGGCCCAGGCGCTGCTCGATTACGGCTTTGGAGAACGCCGGCCAGTCGAACGCTGGGTAGGCCGACAGGTGGGCGTTGTAGTTGCCGACCGCGCCGTTCATCTTGCCCAGGATTTCCACCTGTTCGATGCGCTTGATGGCGCGCTGCAGACGGGCCACGACGTTGGCCATTTCCTTGCCCAGGGTGGTCGGGCTGGCGGTCTGGCCGTGGGTGCGCGACAGCATCGGCAGTTCGGCGTTGGCGTGGGCGATCTCGGTCAGCTTGGCGATCACGTTGCGCAGCGATGGCAGCATGACGTTGTCGCGCGCGGCCTTGAGCATCATGCCGTGCGAGGTGTTGTTGATGTCTTCCGAGGTGCAGGCGAAGTGGATGAACTCCGACGCGGCCACCAGTTCCGGCACATCCTTGACTTGCTCCTTCAGCCAGTATTCCACGGCCTTGACGTCGTGGTTGGTGACGGCTTCGATTTCCTTGATGCGGGCCGCATCTTTTTCGGTGAATTCGTTGGCGATCTTGTCCAGCAGGGCGTTGCCTGCGGCCGAGAACGGCTTGATTTCCGCGAAACCGGCCAGCGACAGCGCTTGCAGCCAGGAGATTTCTACTTTGACGCGGTGGTGCATGAAGCCGGATTCGGACAGGATAGGACGCAGCAGATCGGTTTTACCAGCGTAGCGGCCGTCCAGCGGCGACAGGGCCGACAGCGTGGAGTAAGGAGTAGTGGTCATGATGGAAAGAACGGAAGTTGAGAGAGCAGACCGTGATTTTACCATTGGCCGGGCACGAAGCCGCCGATGTTATACTGGGCCCTGTTCTTCCTCTATGAGCGTCTATGAAACTTATCGGTTCCCTCGCCAGTCCTTATGTCCGCAAAGTACGTGTCGTGCTGGCGGAAAAAAAGCTCGATTACCAGTTTGAACTGGAAAATGTGTGGGCGGCGGACACCACCATCAGCCAACTGAACCCGCTCGGCAAAGTGCCCAGCCTGGTGATGGAAGATGGCTCGGTGATGTACGACTCGCGCGTGATGGCCGAATACCTCGATACGCTGACCCCGGTGTGCAAGCTGCTGCCGCCCAACGGCCGCGAGCGCGCCGACATCAAGTGCTGGGAAGCGCTGGCCGACGGCATGCTGGATGCAGCCGTGAGCGTGCGCCTGGAGCGCACCATGCGTCCAAAAGAACTGCAGAGCGAAGAGTGGATGGCGCGCCAGATGGGCAAGGTGGCCCTCGGCCTGAAGGCCATGTCGACCCAGCTGGGCGAGCAGGCTTACTGCGCCGGCATCCATTACTCGCTGGCCGATGTGGCGGTGGGTTGCGCGCTGGGCTGGCTGTCGTTCCGCTTCCCGGACATCGCCTGGCGCGACGATTATCCTAACCTGGCCAGGCTGTACGACAAGCTGTCCGAGCGCCAGTCGTTCAAGGACACGGTGCCAGCGTAATCCATGCCGAAAACCACGCCGCCAGAAGCAGAAAGCCGGCGCCTGCAAATGGCCGACATTGCGCGGCTGGCGGGCGTGTCGACTTCCACCGTCTCGCGCGCGCTGGCCGGCAGCAAGCTGATTAGCGAGGAGACGCGCACCCGCGTCATGGAGCTGGCGCGCTCGCTCAAGTACAACATCAATATCGGTGCGCAAAACCTGCGCATGAAGCAGAACCGCACCGTCGGCGTGGTGGTGCCGTATGACCCGGCCACCCGCCAGCACCTGTCCGATCCGTTTTTCCTGTCCATGCTGGGCAGCCTGGCCGACGCGCTGACCGAGCAGGGCTTCGACATGCTGGTCTCGCGGGTGGACGCCAGCGAGCTCGATGCGGCCGCCGCGCCGTTCGATACCGGCCGCGTGATCGGCATCGTGCTGATCGGCCAGTGGCGCCATCACGACCAGCTCAACCAATTGGCGGCACGCCATGTGCCGATCGTGGTGTGGGGCGCGCAACTACCGCAGCAGCTGTACTGCACCGTCGGCGGCGACAATGTGGCCGGCGGCGAGCTGGCCGGCGCGCACTTGCTGGCGCAAGGCCGCAAGCGCATCGCCTTCTTTGGCGATATCAACCTGCCGGAAATCGGCCAGCGCTATGAGGGCTTGTGCAAGGCCCTGGCGGCGGCCGGCATGGCGGCCGACCCGGCGCTGCTGGTGCCGGCGTCGTTTGTGCCGGATGGCGGCCGCCTTGCGGTCGAGGAACTGCAAGCGCGCGGCGTGTCGTTCGACGCCGTGTTTGCCGGCAGCGACCTGATGGCCATGACCGCGATTAACACCCTGCGCCAGCAAGGCGTCGACGTGCCGGGTCGCGTGGCCGTGATCGGCTACGACGATATCGAACTTTCCAGCTACTTCCACCCGCCGTTGACTACGGTGCAGCAACCAGTGCAAGAGGCCGGCCGTGCGCTGGTGGCCTCGCTGCTGGAACTGACCGAGGGCCGTCCGGCACCCTCGCTGCAACTACCTACCCAACTGATCGTCCGCGCCAGTTCTGTGTGATTTGTGCAACCGATTGCAATCGGCTTTAAAAGCCGTTTTAAAAAGTGTTTTGCATTTTTATGCAATCGATTGCATAATGCGTTCACCTGCTCAATAAAGCAGCAACAACGACAATATCTGGAGACGCCACATGGAACACCGCACCCTTAAACTGGGCGGCATCGCTGCCGCCGTCGCAACCGCTGTCCTGCATATGAGCGGCGCCGCCGCGCAGGAAGCCCCGGCCGCAGATGGCCTGAACATGGAGCGCGTGGTCGTCACCGGCACCAGCGGCGCCTCGTCCAAGATGAAAACCAGCGTGTCGATCAGCACCATCGAGGGCGACGCCATCAAGAACGCCGCGCCACTGAGCGCGGCCGAGGTGCTGCGCTCGGTGCCGGGCGTGCGCTCGGAGTCGTCGGGCGGCGAGGGCAATGCCAACATCACCGTGCGCGGTGTGCCGATTTCGGCCGGCGGCGCGCGCTATGTGCAGATCCAGGAAGACGGCCTGCCGGTGCTGCAATCGGGCGACTTCAATTTCATCACGCCAGACAGCTATGTGAAGATCGACGGCACGCTGGACCACCTGGAGGTGGTGCGCGGCGGCTCGGCTTCCACGCTGGCGACCAATGCGCCGGGCGGCATCATCAACTTCATCACCAAGACCGGCGAGGAGCAGGGCGGCCATGTCGCCATCAGCCGAGGCCTGGGCTACGACGAAACCCGCTACGACTTTGACTACGGTGCGCCGATCTCGGACAAGACCCGCTTCTTCATCGGCGGTAACTACCGCACCGGCGAAGGCGTGCGCAATACCGGCATGAGCACCGAGGACGGCGGCCAGATTCGCGGCAATATCACGCATGACCTGGATAATGGCTTTATCCGCCTGTCGTTCAAACACCTGGACGATAAATCGCCGACCGCGCTGCCGGTGCCGGTGCAGGTGGTGAACAAACAGATCCAGGAAATCCCCGGCATCGATCCGCGCACGGTGAGCTTCTACTCGCCGTACTGGGTGCGCGATGTGGTCCTCAGCAAGAACAACACGCCGGTATCGACCAACGTCAACGACGGCCTGAAAGTGAAGAGCGATTCGCTCGGCCTCGAAGGCTCGTTCGACCTGGGCGACGGCTGGAACCTGAGCGACAAGTTCCGCACCTCCAGCAACAGCGGCCGCTTTGCCGGCGTGTTCGCCGCCAATAACGGCACGGTCGGCAACTACACCTTCGCTACTGGCCCGAACAAGGGCAAGGCTTACAATGGCCGCGCCTTCTCGGCCGTGGTGTTCAACACCTCGATCGACGACGCCGGCAATACGCTGAACGACACCAAGCTGGCCAAGACCTTCAAGCTGGCGGACGGCAGCAAGCTGACCACCACCGCAGGCCTGTACCTGTCGACGCAAAAGCTGGCGTTGACGTGGAACTTCAACGAGTACCTGATGCAGGCCACCGGCGACAAACCGGCGCTGCTGCAAACGTCCAGCGCCACGCCGGGGTTGGTGGGCCCGGCTTTCGGCGGCTGCTGCTCGCGCGCGGTGGACGTGGAGTACAAACTGACGTCGCCTTACCTCAATCTCGGTTATGAAGCCGGTCCGTTGAACGTCGACGCCAGCATCCGCCAGGACCGCCAGCAGGCCAGCGGCACCGCCAATATCGCCACGATCAGCAACGGCACGCTGCGCTACGATGCGGCCACCGAGCAGTTCGTGGACTACAAGCTGAATCACAATTCGTACTCGGTCGGCGGCAACTACGCGTTCTCGAAAAACCTGTCGGCGTTTGCCCGCGTCAGCGACGGCGTGTCCTTCAACGCAGATCGCATCCTGTTTGGCACGCCGCTGGATGGCAGCGCGCCGATCAACATCAACACCGTCAAGCAGATCGAGGGCGGCGTGAAGTGGCGCAGCGGCGGCATCAGCACCTTCGTCACGCTGTTCCAGGCCAAGACCGACGAGAGCAACTACGAGGCCACCACCCAGCGCAGTACCTCCAACAAGTACGATGCGAAAGGCGTGGAGCTGGAGGGCGCGTACAGCAACGGCGGCTTCCGCATCACCGGCGGCATGACCTACACCGACGCCAAGATCACTGGCACCGCCGCAGCGGATGTGGCCAATATCGGCAATACGCCGCGCCGCCAGGCCAAGTATATTTACCAGCTCGCGCCTAGCTATTCGATGGGAGACGCCACCTTCGGCGCCAGCTTGATCGGCACCGGAAAGTCGTGGGGTGACGATGCGCATACCATCGTGCTGCCGGCGTATGAAGTGGTGAATGCCTACGTCAACTACAGCGTCACGCCGAAGGCGACACTGTCGCTGAGCGTGAATAACCTGTTCAACAAGATCGGCTACACCGAAGTGGAAGGCGACGGCCACGCCGCCCGCTCCATCTCCGGCCGCGCCGCGAAAGTCAGCCTGTCCTATGCCTTCTAAAGAAATGTCGCAACGCCTGGCCGTCCACGAACCGGTGCTGCGCCGGTTGCTGGCCGGCCTGTATGGTGAACACGCGCACTTCGACGCGTGGCTGGGCGAGTTGATGGCGTCGCTGGAGGCGCTGCACTCGGCGCGTCCGGCGGAGCTGCGGGCGCTGGATGAACAGCGCGCCGCGCAGCCGGACTGGTTCCTCAGCCAGCGCATGCTGGGCTACTGCGCCTATGTGCAGAACTTCGGCGGCGACTTGAATGGCGTGGCGGCGCGCATTCCGTATCTGCAGGAGATGGGCGTCAGCTATCTGCACTTGCTGCCTTTCCTGCGCGCGCGGGCAGGCGAGAATGATGGCGGCTTCGCGGTGTCCAGTTTTGATGACGTGGAGCCGGCGCTGGGCACTAATGCCGATCTCGATGCGTTGACTACACAACTGCGCGCGGCCGGCATCAGCCTGTGCTCGGACTTCATTCTGAATCACGTGGCGGACGATCACGCATGGGCGCTTGCCGCGAAGGCCGGCGATGCGGCGGCGCGCGCCATGTTCCTGGTCTATCCCGACCGCGAGATGCCGGACCGTTACGAGCGCACGCTGGGGCAGGTGTTCCCGCAAGTCGCACCGGGCAACTTCGTTCAGGTGGATGCGATGGGCGGCTGGGTGTGGAGCACGTTCTACCCGTACCAGTGGGACCTGAACTACGCCAACCCGGCGGTGTTTGCCGAAATGGCGGTGGCCTTGCTGCGACTGGCGAATCGCGGCATTGAAGTATTCCGTCTCGACTCCACCGCCTTCCTGTGGAAGCGCGAAGGCACCAACAGCATGAACCAGCCGGAGGCGCACCAGATCCTGCAAGCCTTGCGCGCGATTGTCGATATCGTGGCGCCGGGCGTGCTGCTGAAGGCCGAAGCGATTGTGCCGACGTGCGAGTTACCGGCCTACCTGGGCAGCGACGAGGCGCGCGAGTGCCACATCGCCTATCACAGCAGCCTGATGGCCGCTGGCTGGCTGGCCTTGTCCGAGCAAAGCACCAGCGCGATGCGCGAGGTGATACGCAACACGCCGGCGCTGCCGCAAGCCGCCACGTGGCTCAGCTACGTGCGCTGCCACGACGATATCGGCTGGAACGTGCTGCGCGCCGAAGCCGCAGCCGGTGGGCACGATGCCAACGCACGCCTGGCGCGCGCGGCGCGCTTCTACACCGGTGCCGAGGACAGCTACGCCGCCGGCGCATCGTTCCAGAGCAGCGATCCGAACGCGGCGCACGGCAGCAACGGCATGGCGGCATCGCTGGTGGGCCTGCAAACCGCGCGCAGCGACGAAGAGCGCGAGCAGGCCATGCGCCGCATGCTGCTGCTGCATGGCCTTGCACTGAGCTTCGGTGCGCTGCCGGTGCTGTACATGGGCGACGAGCTGGCGATGGAGAATGACTACAGCTACCTGCATCGTCCACAGCACGCGATGGACAGCCGCTGGCTGCAGCGTCCACGTTTCGACGATGAGCGCTGGCAGCATCGCAGCGAAGGCTGCATGTACCAGTCGCTGCAAAGTCTGCTGGCAGCGCGCCGCCGGCATGAGGCACTGGCGGCCAACGCACCGCGCACCTTGCTGGACGATGCGCCGGATGGCATGCTGGCGCTGGCGCGCGGCGAGCGTTTCCTCGCCCTGATGAACTTCTCCGGCCAGCCGCAAAGCTATGCGCTGCAGGGCCGGTGGACCGACTGCCTGGACGGGCGCATACTGGATGGCGCGGCCACGCTGGCGCCGTATGCAATGCAATGGCTGGAACGTGGAGCGGCAGCATGAGCAAACATACCATCGCGGTCTTCGGCGAAGCACTGGTGGACGATTTCATCACCGAGCAGGTGGTGGGTGGTGCACCGTTCAACGTGGCGCGCAACCTGGCCGCATTCGGTGTCGCCACATTGATGGTCACACGCATCGGCGCCGACAAGAACGGCGCCCGCATCGGCGACGAGTTTGCGCGCTTCGGCATGAGCAAGGCGGCGCTGCAGGTCAATGAGCGCGAGGCTACCGGCCGCGTGGTGGTCGAACGCAATGCGGACGGCCATCGCTTCATCATCCTGCCGGACCAGGCTTACGATTACGTGGAGACCGCGCCGGCATTGCAAGCGCTGGCTGAGGCGCAGCCTGCGGTCATCTACTTCGGCACGCTGGCGCAGCGCCATCCGCAATCGCGCGCCACCTTGCGCGCCATGCTGGATGCGTCCCGCGCGCAGCGCTATCTGGACTTGAATGTGCGCGAAGGCCAGGTCACCGAGCGCATCGCCCACGAGTCGCTCAAGCTGGCCGACATCGTCAAGGTCAACGAGGATGAACTGCAAGACCTGTTCCGCTGGTACACCCACACCGAGCCGGCCGACATGCAGGAGTCTTGCCAGACGCTGATGCGCACTTTCGGCCTGCAAGGGCTGATCGTCACGCTGGGCGAGCGCGGCGCGCTGCACTTTGCCGCCGATGGCACGGTGACGTCCAGCCATGAATGCTTTGCGCCGCCGCGCATCGTCGATACCGTCGGCGCGGGCGACGCCTTCTCCGCCGTGTTCCTGTTCGGCCAGTCGCAGGGCTGGCCGCTGCCGCTCACGCTGGCGCGTGCGAACGCCTTTGCCGGCGCCATTTGCGGCATTCCGGGCGCAGTGCCTGAAGATATCGGCTTCTATACCTCATGGCTGCAGCGCTGGAATGCGGGAGCGGTGGCATGAAGCCGCGCCTGTCGTTCTGGCAGATCGTGAACATGAACATTGGGTTCTTCGGCATCCAGTTCAGTTTCGGCCTGCAGCAGAGCAGCATGAGCCCCATTTACAAATACCTCGGCGCCGATGAAGCCAGCTTGCCGTATTTGTGGCTGGCCGGTCCCATGACCGGGCTGCTGGTGCAGCCGCTGATCGGCGCCATGAGCGACCGCACGGTCACGCGCTGGGGGCGGCGCACGCCGTACTTCCTGATTGGCGCCATCCTGTGCAGCCTGGGCTTGCTGGCGATGCCGTTCAGTCCCACGCTGTGGATGGCGGCCAGCCTGTTGTGGATACTGGACGCGGCCAACAACGTGACGATGGAGCCGTACCGCGCCTTCGTCAGCGACAAGCTGCAACCGGAGCAGCACTCGATCGGCTTCCTGACTCAGAGCGCCTTTACCGGCCTCGGACAAACGCTGGCGTACCTGACGCCATCTCTGCTGGTCTGGCTGGGCATGAACAAGGATGCCGTCAACAGCAGCCATATTCCGCACATTGTGATCGTGGCGTTCCTGATCGGCGCTGTGTTCTCGATCAGTTCCGTGCTGTGGACTTTGAAGACGACCAAGGAAAATCCGTTGAGCGCGGAGGAGCTCAGCGCCATGCGTGCCAGGCCGGCCGGCTGGCGCCATGCGCTTGGCGATATCGTCAGCGCGGTGCGCGAGATGCCGTCCACCATGCGCCAGCTGGCGTGGGTCAAGCTGTTCCAGTGGTATGCGATGTTCTGCTATTGGCAGTACATCATGCTGTCCCTGTCGACCACGATTTACGGCACCACCGACCAGGCCTCGCAGGGCTTCCGCGATGCCGGCCTGCTGGCGGGGCAAGTCGGTGCGTTCTACAACTTCATCGCCTTCCTGGGGGCGCTGGCGCTGGTGCCGTTCACGCGCCGCTATGGGCCGAAGATCACCCACAGCGTTTGCCTGGCGCTGGCCGGCGCCGCCATGCTGGCGATCCCGCTGATTCATACGCCGCTGTTGCTGCTGGTGCCGATGGTGGGCATCGGGCTGGCGTGGGCCAGCATCATGGGCAATCCATATGTGATGCTGGCGGGCTGCATACCGCCGGAGCGCACCGGCGTCTACATGGGCATCTTCAATATGTTTATCGTGATCCCGATGATCATCCAGATCTTCACGCTGCCGCTGTACTACCGCAGCCTGCTGGGCGGGAACCCGGAGAACGTGATTCGTTTGGCTGGTGTGTTGATGCTGTGCGGCGCGGTGGCCGTGTTGATGGTGAAGATGAAAAAAACGCCAGCTTGAGGCTGGCGTCCGTTTTTACTCTTCGTTGATCTGGCTCTGCAGGTAGTTCTGGATGCCGATCTTGCTGATCAGGTCCAGCTGCGTTTCCAGCCAGTCGATGTGTTCCTCGGTGTCTTCGAGGATCATCAGCAGCAGGTCGCGCGACACGTAGTCGGCGGCCTTCTCGGCGGCGGCGATGCCTTCCTTGACGGTGATCTGTGCGCCTTTTTCCAGCTTCAGGTCGCAGTTGATCATCTCTTCGGTGTTCTCGCCGATCATGATCTTGTGCATGGCTTGCAGGTTAGGCAGGCCGTCCAGCATCAGGATGCGGTCGATCAGTTTGTCGGCGTGCTTCATTTCGCCGATCGATTCTTCGTATTCTTTCTTGGCGATCTTTTCCAGGCCCCAGTGCTTGTACATGCGTGCATGCAGGAAGTACTGGTTGATCGCGGTGAGTTCGTTGGTCAGCTGTGCATTCAGCAAGCGGATGACTTCTTGGTCGCCCTTCATGGGAGGCTTTCTACAATGGTTGCGGGAATACCGGCATTTTGCCATGAACAGGCAGTCAACGTGTAGCGAATGACCATGAATCGGGAGCTAAGTGTATCAATATCCCCGGCCTGAAAATCTTGGCGCTAATGACAATTATTACCATTCTCAGTGTGTGGCAACCCACTGAGCGTTAGCACGTGCGGCGCTACCATGCAGTCTTAACCGAGGAGAACGATATGGACGCAATTCATCATCAGGATTTGCTCGGCGAAGACGCCGTGCGCAAGATTCGTGGTTTCATCGAGAGCACCCCGGGCTGCTTCTTTTGCACCAATGGCCTGGACGGCGGCCCCGGCGACGCGCGGCCCATGACCGCGCTGCAGGTCGACGAGATGGGCAATCTCTGGTTCATCTCTGCCAGCGATAGCCTGAAGAACGTGGAGCTGGCCGGCGATCCGTCAGCCACGCTGTACTTCCAGGGCTCGTCGCACTCCGAGTTCATGCATCTTGAAGGCATCGCCACCGTGACGCGCGATTCGCTCAAACTCAAGGAACTGTGGAGCTTCACGATGAAGACCTGGTTCACCGAGGGCGAGGACGATCCGCGCATCACGCTGATCAAGTTCGCGCCGACCTACGGCTACTACTGGGATACCAAACACGGCAAGGCCGTGGCCAGCGTCAAGATGCTGCTTGGCGCCGTGATTGGCAAGACGATGGATGACTCCATCGAGGGGAGGCTGGATCTTTAGCCGAGCTGGAAGTTGATCGGCACCAGCGCGTACACCGGGATGGCCTTGCCATCCTCAACGTGCGGTTTGAACAGCGCGCGCAGCACGGCCTGGCGGCCGGCTTCGTCGAGGTTGTTGGATCCCGACGATTTCTGCACGACGACTTGTTCCGCCGTGCCTTTCTCGCCGATCAGCACGCGCAGCGTCACAACACCGGTCTCGCCCATGCGGCGCGAGATGCTCGGGTAGTTCGGCTGCGGTGCGCGTATATATTCCACACCAGATACGGTTTTCGGCGCGGCCGGTTGCGGCGGCGCTGGTGGTGCGGCTTGCGCCACCGGTGCTGCCACGGCCGGCGCCGGCTCGCTAGCACGCGGTTGCGGCGGCGGCAGCGTGATGGTCGGCTCGGTCTGGACGATATTCACTTGCGGCAGCGGCGGCACGAAGGTTTGCTTCGGCTGCACCAGCGGCACGGTCTTCGGCGGCGGCGGGGCCTTCAGCGGTTCCGGCGCGGCGACGAAGGTGACGTTGACCACCTGCGGCAGGATGGCATGCGTGACGGAGCGCAGCATGCCTGAATAAGCGAGGTAAAACACCACAGCGTGGCCTACGACGATGGCGGCCAGCGGGGCCAGCTTGCGCCCACGGCGCTGGAACTCGTCCCCGGACAGCGTCGCTGCCGGGCGGTAGGCCAGGGTGTTCATTAGTTGGCGAAAGCCGGGCGTTTCAGCACGGTTTCCTTGATTTCGGTGGCGGCGGCTTGCGCGGCCAGCTGTTCGGTGAGGATGTCTTCGGCGCAGGAGAAGCATTGGCCGCAGCAGGTGGCAACACCCAGCGCGTCGCGCAGTTCTTCCATCGACGTGATACCCAAGTCCATTGCTTGACGGATTTCGCGATCGGAGATGTTGTTGCAAACACAAACAATCATTGATGCACCTTCTGGCTAAGATTTGGTTAAGGCATTCCTGACATGATTGTCATCAACTTAATGCGAATCATTATCATTAATCGTATACTGCCCTAAACTTCAGCAGTTTGCAAGCTAAATAGAAGTCATTCGCATTACCGTTTATAATGCTAGTATCAAATTCCGGCCGGAAAGTACTCATGACGCACGCTACTCCCCTCATCACTCTCGACACGCTCAAGGTTGGCGCCAGCGCCACCGTGGTCCATGTCGCGCCCGGCGCAGACGTGGACGGCGGCCTGCACCTGGCGCGCCGCCTGATGGAACTGGGCTTCGTGCCGGGCGAGAAAATCCGCATGCTCAAGCGTGGCATGCCGGGCGGCGAACCGTTGGCGATCAAGGTCGGCAGCTCCACTTTTGCATTGCGCCGCTTTGAGGCTGCGCTGGTTTCGATTCAACCGGAATAAATAATGGGTGCAGTAGAAAAAGAGGCGTCGCAGGCGCCGGTTGTGAACCGCACGCCGATGGTGGCGCTGCTGGGCAACCCTAATTGCGGCAAGACCGCCTTGTTCAATCGCCTGACCGGCGCGCGCCAGAAGGTGGCCAACTACGCCGGTGTGACCATCGAGCGCAAGGAAGGCGCGTTCACCACCGGCGCCGGCAACGGCTTCCGCGTGCTGGATCTGCCGGGTGCGTACAGTTTGTCGGCCCACACGCCGGACGAGGAAATCACGCGCGACGTGGTGGCCGGCCTGCGCAAGGGCGAAGCCGCGCCGGACGTGGTGGTGTGCGTGGTCAATGCCACCAACCTGCGCCTCAACCTGCGCCTGGTACTGGAAATCAAACGCCTCGGCCTGCCGATGCTGCTGGCGCTGAACATGATGGACGTGGCGAAGAAGCGCGGCATCCACGTCGACGCCGCGCGCCTGTCGCAAGAGCTGGGCATGCCGGTGGTGGAAACCGTGGCGGTGCAGGCCGGCGGCGAGAAAGCGCTGCTGCAGGCGCTGGACGCGATGTGGCCGCTGCCGGTGAGCCAGCCGAATGCGCTGTCGGCCATCGACGCGGTCGGCGTGGAAGAGACGCAGCGTGAAGTGCGCCGCATCCTCGAGCTGGCGGTCAGTTCGCCGGCCACTGCCGAAGACACCATGACCGAGAAGGTCGATAATGTGGTGCTGCACCCGGTGCTCGGCCCGATCATCCTGGCGGTGCTGATGTTCCTGGTGTTCCAGGCGGTGTTCACCTGGGCCACGCCGGCGATGGACCTGATTAAAGACAGCGTCGATCATCTCGGCTCGGTCGTGCGGGATGCGATGCCGGACGGCGTGTTGCGCAGCCTGCTGGTGGAAGGTGTTTTTGGCGGCGCTGGCATGGTGCTGGTGTTCCTGCCGCAGATTCTGATTTTGTTCTTCTTCATCCTGGTGCTGGAAGATTGCGGCTACCTGCCGCGCGCGGCCTTCCTGCTGGATCGCCTGATGGGCGGCGTGGGCTTGTCGGGCCGCGCCTTCATTCCACTGCTGTCCAGCTTTGCCTGCGCGATCCCGGGCGTGATGGCGGCGCGTACCATTCAAAATCCGCGCGACCGTCTGGTGACCATCATGATCGCGCCGCTGATGACGTGTTCGGCGCGCTTGCCGGTGTATGCGCTGATTATCGCGGCGTTTATTCCTGAGCGCGAAGTGTACGGCTTCCTCAGCCTGCAAGGGCTGGTGCTGTTCACGCTGTACTTCGCCGGCATCTTTTCGGCGATGGCGGTGGCCTACTTCTTCAAGCGCGCGCTGGGCGCCAACCAGCAGCAGCCGCTGATGCTGGAACTGCCGGCCTACCACTGGCCGCACCTGCAGAACCTGGCGCTGGGCCTGTGGGAACGCGCCAAGATCTTCCTGACGCGCGTGGGTACGATTATCTTGACGCTGATGATTTTGCTGTGGTTCCTGAGCTCCTTCCCGGGCGCACCGGAAGGCGCGACGCATCCGCCGATTTACTACAGCCTGGCCGGCATCCTGGGACGCGGCCTCGAATACATCTTCGCGCCGATCGGCTTCAACTGGCAGATCTGCATTGCGCTGGTGCCGGGCCTGGCCGCGCGTGAAGTGGCGGTGGGTGCGCTGGGCACGGTGTACGCGCTGTCGCAGAGCGGCGAGGAGCTGGCGCAGTCGCTGGAGCCGATCATCGCCGCCTCGTGGACCTTGCCGACCGCCTTGTCGCTGCTGGCGTGGTACGTGTTTGCGCCGCAGTGCATGTCGACTTTGTCGGTGGTGCGGCGCGAGACCGGCGGCACGCGCTATGCGCTGCTGATGGCGGGCTATATGTTTGCGCTGGCGTACGTGGCGTCGTTCCTGACGTTCCGGATTTCGTCGGCCCTGATTGGAGGCTGATATGTGGCAGCAGATTATCGTCGCAGTGATCGTGTTGGTGGCCTTGGCGCACTTCTGCACCAAGTACCTGCCGGCGGCCTTGCGCCGCCAGATCGTCGGCGCGCTGGCGAAGCGTGGCTACGATGAAGCGCGCATGGCCAAGCTGTTCAACATCAAATCCGGCTGCGGCGACGACACCGGCTGCTCCAGCTGCGGCTCCTGCGACAGCGCGCCGCCCGCCAAATCCGATGCGCCCCTCAAGCGCGTCATCAAACTGCACGTGCAGCGCTAATCCCTGAGGCGGCGCAAAGCCGCCTGTAGCCGTCCGTTTTATCTTGTCCGCAGATGATTGATTTCTCAATTTCTGCGGATAAGATGAAAAATGGTGATCACCTTTGATCCCAAAAAAGACAAGCTCAACAAGCGCAAGCATGGCGTTTCGCTGGCGGCTGCCTCTGAGCTTGACTGGGATAATGCGGTTATTTAGACAGATGCACGTTATGCCTACACGGAACTGCGAGAGTGCGCGCTGGGTCTAATCGCTTATCACATGTACCACGTGTCTTTTGTAGATCGCGGGGATATTCGACGCATCATTAGCTTGCGCAAAGCTAGTCCTGAGGAGGAGTGGCGTTATGCTGGACAAAAGTAAAATCGTATTCTGGCCCCCGGAGGAGGCGGCTGCCATTCATGCTGCTGCGCTATCTGATCCGGATGCGCAGCCGTTGACGGAGGAGGAATTGGCGCAGTTCCGGCCTTGGCGGGCGCGATTGCTGGCGCCGCCGGGTTCGCCGACTGTCTCGTTGACGATGGAGTTTGATGCGGCAACCATTGCGGCGTTCCAGCGTCAGGGGGACGACTGGCAGCAGGGCATTAATGCCGTGCTGCGCGAGTGGGCGATCAGGCGTGGCTTTGTGCCGTTCCCGGAATAAGCCTCAACCGCAATACGGGTCGAAGGTTTCTGCTTGCGCCATCGGCCAGTAGTGGCCGAACACTGGCGGCAGGCGCGAGAGCTGGCTTGGGTCCAGCAGTTCGCCCGGTTCCAAAAACGGCAGCAGCGTCGAGGCCAGTTTCACCTGCGTCGACGAGATGCGCCGCACCAGGTGGCGCGGGCGCAGTTGCGACGGGTGCGTCAGGCCGGCGGCGGCGATCAGCTGCGCCAGCGCCTTCATCGTATTCTCATGGAAGTTGGCCACGCGCTGGATTTTGTCCGGCACCACCAGCGCGCGCTGGCGGCTCTTGTCTTGCGTGGCGACGCCGGTCGGGCAGCGGTCGGTGTGGCAGCTTTGCGACTGGATGCAGCCCAGCGCGAACATGAAGCCGCGCGCCGAATTGCACCAGTCCGCCCCCAGCGCCAGCGTGCGCGCAATGTCGAACGCGGTGATGATCTTGCCCGAGGCGCCGATCTTGATCTTGTCGCGCAGGTTGGCGCCCACCAGCGTGTTATGCACCAGCAGCAGCGCTTCCTGCAGCGGCGTGCCGACGTGGTCGGTGAATTCGACCGGCGCCGCGCCGGTACCGCCTTCGCCGCCGTCGACCACGATGAAGTCCGGCACGATGCCGGTCGCCAGCATGGCTTTGACGATGCCAAAGAATTCCCACGGATGGCCGATCGACAGCTTGAAGCCGGTCGGCTTGCCGCCCGACAGATTGCGCAGGCGCTCGATGAACTCCAGCATCTCGATCGGCGTGCTGAAGGCCGAGTGGCGCGCCGGCGAGACGCAATCCACGCCGGTCGGCACGCCGCGCGTCAGCGCAATCTCGGGCGAGATCTTGGCCGCCGGCAGCACGCCCCCGTGGCCCGGCTTGGCGCCCTGCGACATCTTCAGCTCGATCATCTTGACCTGCGGCGAGGCTGCGTTGGCGGCGAACTTCTCTTCCGAGAAAGTGCCGTCGGCGTTGCGGCAGCCGAAGTAGCCTGAGCCGATTTCCCACACCAGGTCGCCGCCATGCTGGCGATGATAGGGACTGATGCTGCCTTCGCCGGTATCGTGCATGAAGCCGCCCTGTTTGGCGCCGCCATTCAACGCCAGGATGGCGTTGGCCGACAGCGCGCCAAAGCTCATTGCCGAGATGTTGAACACGCTGGCCGAGTAGGGCTGGGCGCGCGGGCAGTCCGGGTGGTTGCCGATCTCGATGCGGAAGTCGTGCGGCTGCTCGGGCGCCGGCGCGATCGAGTGGTTGATCCATTCATAGCCGGGCGCGTAGACGTCGAGCTGGGTGCCGAACGGGCGCTTGTCGGTGTCGAGCTTGGCGCGCTGGTAGACGATGCTGCGCTGGTTGCGCGAGAACGGCTCGGCCACCGTGTCGTCTTCCAGGAAGTACTGGCGGATCTCGGGGCGGATCGATTCGAAGAAGAAGCGGAAGTGCGCCATGATCGGATAGTTGCGGCGCAGCGCGCGCTTGGTCTGCACCAGGTCGCTGATGCCGACGATGGTGAGCGCGGCGGCCACCGCCGGGATTTCCCACGGCGCCCCCAGCGCCAGTGAAACCAGCAGGGTGACGACAGCGGCATTGAGGGCGAGGTAACGTGGCGACAGCAAATTCATGGACACTCCGGCGACGGCTAGCGATCCGTCGAGTGTACTGCTGTTTCCCGGAGGAATCCACATCCATAGGGGAGGTGCTGCGCACAGGCGGCTCAACAATGTTAAGCTGGCGGCGTCGCGGCGCACGGCCGTTCTTTTTTCTCGGGATACCCACCATGATCGTTGTCCACCATCTCAACAACTCACGTTCGCAGCGGGTGCTGTGGCTGCTGGAAGAACTGGGCCTGGAGTACGAAATCGTGCGCTACCAGCGCGATCCCAAGACCATGCTGGCGCCGCCGGAACTGCTGGCGGTTCATCCGCTGGGCAAGTCGCCGGTGATCAGCGACGGCGAGATCGTGGTGGCCGAATCGGGTGCGATTGTCGAGTACCTGATCGACACCTATGGCAATGGCCGCCTGGTGCCGCCGGCCGGCACGGCGGAGCGCCGCCGCTGGACCTACTTCCTGCACTACGCCGAAGGCTCGGCAATGGCGCCGCTGTTGATGAAGCTGATCTTCGACCGGGTGGAGACCAGCCCGGCGCCATTCTTCGTCAAGCCGATCGCGCGCGGCATTGCGCAACGTGTGAAGGGCAGCTACATCCTGCCGCAGATCGAGCGCCATCTCGATTACCTGGAAGCGGAATTGAACAAGACGCCGTGGTTTGCCGGCGCCGAATTCAGCGCCGCCGATATCCAGATGAGCTTCCCGCTGGAAGCCGCCTCCGCGCGCGGCGGTCTGGACGAGCGCCGTCCGAACCTGAGCGCCTTCCTCAAACGCATCCACAGCCGCCCAGCCTTCCAGCGCGCCCTCGAACGCGGCGGCCCCTACGAACTGCTGAAGTAAGTCGGTTAGAATGGCGGCTTGAACAAGCCCGGATGAAGTTGAACATGGGTAGACTCCTTGCCATCGACGGCCTCAATATTGTGCGCCGCGTCTACGAAGCCAGCCAAGAACCTGACAGTCCCGAGAAGGCCGACATCGCGCTGCGTCATGCGCTGTCGTCGTTCCGCACGCTGCTGCACGACCACGACCCCACCCACGTGCTGCCCGCCTTCGATTTCGGCGGCCGCACCTGGCGCCACGATTTGTATGCCGGCTACCGCGAGGGCCGCGCACCGATGCCGTCGCCGCTGCGCGATGCGCTGCCGGGCTTTTACGAGAAGCTGCGCGGCTTCGGCATGCATGTGGTGTCGCTGCCCGAAGTGGAGGCCGACGATGTGATCGGCACGGTGGTGACGCGCTGGCTGGCCGAGGGACGCGGCGAAGCGACCATCGCCACCACCGACAAGGACTTGCACGGCCTGATCGCCAACGGCGCCCGCGTGTGGGACCACTTCAAGGGCGAATGGCATGACCATGCGTGGGTCGAGAAGAAGTGGGGCGTGCCGCCCGAGCAGCTGCCCGACCTGCTGGCGCTGATGGGCGATGTCACCGATTCGATTCCCGGCGTGTCCAAGGTGGGCGTGAAGACCGCCGCCAAACTGTTGCGTACATACGGCACTCTGGACGCCATCATGGCCGGCGCCGGTATTCTGAAGGACACGCTGGGCGAAAGACTACGAAAAGAACGCGAAATGCTGTATCTTTCTCGACAACTGGTAGCATTAAAAACAGATGTGCGGGTTGGCGTCAGCTGGAATATGCTGGCTTGGTCCCACTAATAACAAGGTTTGCAAGATGTTAAAAGCAGTCGTTATCGATCCAAGCGCCGTCGCTCGCGGCTTGCTCAACACTGTGCTGCTGGATGGCGGCTACGATGTGGTGGGTCTCTCCCACACCACGCTCGCGGCCATGACGCTGATGATCAAACACCAGCCGCACATTGTCTGCATCGCCAAGGAGCAGATTGAGAATGATCCGGCATCGCTGGCCGAGATCCGCGCCAATTGGCCGAAGACCCTGGTCTTCATGGTGTCCAGCGAACTCGATGCCGGCACCATTCAATCGGCGCATGGGATGGGCGTGAGCGGCTTTATCGTCAAGCCGTTCAAGGCTGATACCGTGCTGAATACGATTCGTAACGTGGTGATCGCGATGGTCAAGCGGCAGCGCGCCGCGATGGAGAAGGCTGCCGGCGAAACCCCGCCGGCAGAGGGCTCGGAGTAAGCCGGATCAGGCGATGATTCCGCCGCCCAGGCAGACGTCGCCGTCGTACAGCACTGCCGACTGGCCCGGGGTAACGGCCCACTGGGCATCCATGAATTTCAACGCGAAGTCGGAGTCGCCTTCCGGCGCGATTTCGCACGCCACATCGGCCTGGCGATAACGGGTCTTGGCCGACATCGCGCGCGCTTCCGGCGCCTCGCCGGCGACCCAGCTGGCCTGGTCGGCGCGCAGCGTCGACGACAGCAGCCACGGATGGTCATGCCCCTGCACGATGTACAGCACGTTGTTGGCCACATCCTTCCTGGCCACATACCACGCGTCGTTGCTGCCGTCGGCGTTCTTGTACGCCTTCAAACCACCAACACCGATGCCCTTGCGCTGGCCCAGCGTGTAGAACGACAGGCCCACGTGCTCACCCACCACCTTGCCGTCCGGCGTCATCATCGGCCCCGGCTTGTACGACAGGTAGCGGTTCAAAAACTCGCGGAACGGACGCTCGCCGATAAAGCAGATGCCGGTTGAATCCTTCTTGGCCGCATTCGGCAGTTTCAGCTTCTCGGCGATCTTGCGCACTTCGGTTTTCGGAATCTCGCCCAGCGGGAACAGGGTGCGCGACAACTGCGCCTGGTTCAGGCGGTGCAGGAAGTAGCTCTGGTCCTTGGTGTGGTCGACCGCCTTCAGCAGTTCGCTCTTGCCGCCGTTGTGGCGCACGCGCGCGTAGTGGCCGGTGGCGATCAGGTCCGCACCCAGCGACATGGCGTGATCGAGGAAGGCCTTGAACTTGATCTCGGCATTGCACAGCACATCCGGGTTCGGCGTGCGGCCGGCCTGGTATTCGCGCAGGAAGTCGGCAAACACGCGGTCCTTGTATTCGCTGGCGAAGTTGACCGCTTCAATATCCACGCCTACGACGTCGGCCACCGACGCCGCGTCGATCCAGTCCTGGCGCGTGGAGCAGTATTCGGAGTCGTCGTCGTCTTCCCAGTTCTTCATGAACAGGCCGATGACTTCATAGCCTTGTTCTTTCAGCAGCCACGCCGAAACCGAGGAATCTACCCCGCCCGACATGCCGATAACGACTCTCTTCTTACTCATTACCTATCCATTCGCAGTGCTAAGCGCTTCCTTGAACACGGAAGCGTGTGTTTGTATCAGTTCCAGCGGCGCGCGGCGGCCCGCCAGATATTCATCGACGCATTGCAGCACGGTCGGGCTGCGGTGACGGTCGGCGCAGGCGGCCAATTCGTCGCGCGTCAGCCACATGGTGCGCAAAATGCCTTCGTCCAAAGGACGGTCATGTTTCTCGCCCGGATAGCCGCAGAAAGTGAAACGCAGATACGTCACTTCCTCGCCGGTGCGGTTGGAGGTGTAGCGCGACATATACATGCCGACCAGCGCCGTCGGCGTGAAGTCGTAGGCCGTTTCCTCCAGGGTTTCGCGGATTACCGCTTCCTGCAAGGACTCATACGGGTCGAGATGACCAGCAGGCTGGTTGATGCGGATGCCATCGCTGGTCTCCTCTTCGATCAGCAAGAACTTGCCATCTTTTTCGACGATGGCGGCAACAGTAACAGAGGGTTTCCAGATACGCGGCATGAGTCATCCTTGAAAGAGCCGATATTTTAGCCTGTTCCGGCCATTTGGTTTGCGCTCGCAGCAAATTGCCGGGTAATTCATGACAAATAGTCACACTTGAAGTGATGAAACCAGTGGCTATAAAACATTAAGTATTAAGTATCATGGTCTAAAAATCCATGATAGATTCTAGTCAGTTTATTAATCATTTGGAGGCACCATGAGAATAAGCGTACCGGCCGAAACCCGGCCGGGTGAGACCCGGGTGGCGGCCACCCCGGAGACTGTCAAGAAGCTGGCCGCCAAGCACCAGGTGCTGGTGCAAGCCGGTGCAGGTCTGGCAGCTTCCGTCACCGACGAAGCCTATGTTGCAGCTGGTGCACAAATTGTGCCCGCCAGCGAAGTCTGGGCAGCCGATGTGATCCTCAAAGTTCGTGCCCCCAATGCGGATGAGCGCGCCCAGATCAAGCCGGGGACGGTGGTGATCGGGATGCTTAATCCTTTCGATGCAGACAACAATGCCGCGATGGCAACAGCCGGCCTGCAGGCGTTCGCGCTGGAAGCCGTGCCGCGCATCACCCGCGCGCAGTCGATGGACGTACTGTCGTCGCAAGCCAACATCGCCGGCTACAAGGCAGTGATGGTGGCGGCCAATACCTACCAGCGTTTCATGCCGATGCTGATGACGGCAGCCGGCACGGTGAAGGCGGCGCGGGTGCTGATCATGGGCGTGGGCGTGGCCGGTTTGCAGGCCATTGCCACCGCCAAGCGCCTCGGCGCGGTGATCGAGGCGTCCGACGTGCGCCCGCCGGTGAAGGAGCAGGTGGAATCGCTGGGCGCCAAGTTCATCGACGTGCCGTACCTGACCGATGAAGAAAAAGAAATCGCGCAGGGCGTGGGCGGCTATGCCCGTCCGATGCCGGCCGACTGGATGCGCCGGCAATCGGAGCTGGTGCATGAACGCGCCAAGCTGGCCGACATCATCATCACCACCGCGCTGATTCCGGGCCGTCCGGCGCCGGTGCTGATTTCCGAAGACACCGTGAAGGCCATGAAGCCGGGCTCCGTGATCGTCGACCTGGCGGTATCGCAGGGCGGCAACTGCCCGCTGTCGGAGTTGAACAAGACGGTGGTCAAGCATGGCGTGCATATCGTCGGCGAGCCGGACCTGGCCACCCACGTCGCGGCCGATGCGTCGGCGCTGTACGCACGCAATGTGCTGGACTTCCTCAAGCTCATCATCGACAAGGAAGACAGGCTGGTGATCGACCGCGAGGACGAAATCATCAAGGCCACGCTGCTGTGCAGCGGCGGCGAACTGCTGCGCAAATAAGGAGACTGACATGGAAATCAGCCACACCATCATTAATCTGATTATTTTTGTTCTCGCGATTTACGTCGGCTACCACGTAGTCTGGACCGTGACGCCGGCGCTGCATACGCCGCTGATGGCGGTGACCAATGCGGTATCGGCCATCATCATCGTCGGCGCCATGCTGGCCGCCTCGCTGACCGAGGGGATCGTCGGGCAGGTGGCCGGCACGGTGGCGGTGGCGCTGGCTGCGGTCAATGTGTTCGGCGGCTTCCTGGTCACGCAGCGCATGCTGGAGATGTTCAAGAAGAAGGAACCGAAAGCCAAGGCAGGAGATAAAGCATGAATTTCATCTCCATGAATCTGGTGACGATGCTGTATCTGATTGCATCGGTGTGTTTCATCCAGGCGTTGAAAGGGCTGTCCTCGCCGGCTACGGCGCGGCAGGGTAATGCGTTTGGCATGACCGGCATGGCGATCGCGTTTGTGACCACCATTGCGCTGATCCTCAAGCTGCAATCGGAAGCTGCTGCGGCAGCGGCGGCAGGCACGGGCAGCGGCTTGGGCCTTGGACTGGTGGCGCTGGGCGTGATCGTCGGCGGCGGCATTGGCGCGGTGCTGGCCAAGAAGGTCGAGATGACCAAGATGCCGGAACTGGTGGCGGCGATGCACTCGCTGATCGGTCTCGCTGCGGTTTGCATCGCGGTGGCGGCGGTGTCGGAGCCGCATGCATTTGGCATCGCGGCGATTGGCGAAGCGCTGCCGACCGGGAATCGTATCGAGCTGTTTATCGGTACCTTTGTTGGCGCGATTACGTTCTCCGGTTCGGTGATCGCGTTCGGCAAGCTGTCCGGAAAATACAAGTTCCGTTTGTTCCAGGGCGCGCCGGTCAGCTTCGCCGGCCAGCATTTGTTGAATCTGGTGTTGGCGATTGTGATGGTGGGCCTGGGCTTGGCGTTTGTGGTGGCCGGCGGTACCGAGCCTGCTTGGGTGCCGTTCCTGATCATGACCGCGATTGCGTTTGTGCTCGGTGTGCTCATCATCATCCCGATCGGCGGCGCGGACATGCCGGTGGTGGTGTCGATGCTGAACTCCTACTCCGGCTGGGCGGCGGCAGGTATCGGCTTCTCGCTGAATAACTCGATGCTGATCATCGCCGGCTCGCTGGTGGGTTCGTCGGGCGCCATCCTGTCGTACATCATGTGCAAGGCGATGAACCGTTCGTTCTTCAATGTGATCCTGGGCGGCTTTGGCGGTGCGCCGGCGGAAGCGGGTGCTGGCGGTGCGAAGGAACAGCGTCCGGTCAAATCCGGTTCTGCCGATGATGCGTCGTTCATCATGGCCAACGCCGAGAGCGTGATCATCGTGCCGGGCTACGGCCTGGCGGTGGCGCGCGCGCAGCACTCGCTGAAGGAGCTGGTGGAGAAGCTGACCCACAAGGGCGTGACGGTGAAGTATGCGATCCACCCGGTGGCGGGCCGCATGCCGGGCCACATGAACGTGCTGCTGGCGGAAGCCGAAGTGCCGTACGATCAGGTGTTCGAGATGGAGGACATCAACGGCGAATTCGGGCAGACCGACGTGGTGCTGATTCTGGGCGCGAACGACGTGGTCAACCCGGCGGCCAAGGATCCGAAATCGCCGATCGCCGGCATGCCGATCCTGGAGGCGTACAAGGCCAAGAGCATCATCGTCAACAAGCGCTCGATGGCCTCCGGCTACGCAGGCCTGGACAATGAGCTGTTCTATCAGGCCAACACCATGATGGTCTTCGGCGATGCCAAGAAGGTCATCGAGGATATGGTCAAGGCGGTGGAGTAAGTTCACTTTTTGTGAATGATATATTCGTTTTGAGCCGATTGATGGTGGGTTTGGTGAAGCATAAGATGGCTTCACTAACCCACTTCAAGGAGTTTCAAAATGAACCGTCTGCAAAACAAAGTCGCTATCGTCACTGGCGCATCTTCCGGCATCGGCCGCGCTACCGCCAAACTGTTTGCCGCTGAAGGCGCCAAAGTTGTTGTCGCTGCTCGTCGTCAAGCCGAACTGGATAGCCTGGTCGCCGAGATCAAGGCCGATGGCGGTGTCGCCATCGCGCTGGCTGGCGACGTCACTTCCGAATCGTTTAACGCACAATTGGTTGCCACCGCTGTTGAGGCGTTTGGCCGGTTGGATATCGCCTATAACAACGCCGGCACGCTGGGCGAAATGGGCGAGACCAGCGGTGTTTCCGAGCAGGGTTGGAATGACACGCTGGCGGCTAATCTGACCAGTGCTTTCCTGGGCGCGAAACATCAGGTGCCGGCGATGGCCAAGCATGGCGGCGGTTCGGTGATTTTCACTTCGACCTTTGTCGGCTATAGCTTCGCCTTCCCTGGCGTGGCGGCTTATGCGGCCAGCAAGGCAGGCTTGATCGGTTTGACGCAGGCGCTGGCGGCGGAATATGGCCCGCAAGGCGTGCGTGTGAATGCCGTGCTGCCCGGTGCTGTGGATACGCAGATGTACCGCGACATGAATAACACGCCGGAGTCGACTTCCTTCATCACCAATCTGCACGCCCTCAAGCGCGTGGCGCAGCCGGAGGAATTGGCGCGTTCGGTGCTGTACCTGGCTTCGGATGATTCCTCGTTCGTGACCGGCACCGCATCGCTGGTGGATGGCGGCGCGTCGATCACCCGCACGTAATTAGCGGTGGCCGTACATCATCAGTTCCGCCAGCAGACTGCGGGCAGGGCTGATGATGTCGATGGCGGCCAGCGAAAGGCCTAGCAGTGATTGGGCTGGCGAGTCGTTGGCGAAGATACGCGCCATCGTGTCGGTGATGCGCACGGTGGTGTTGCGGTCGCGCTGGCGTAGTTCGGTGAATTGCGACAGCATCGTTGGCGTCGCGCCGTGTGCCAGCAGGCGTGCCAGCACGGTCACGTCGCGCAGGCCTAGGTTCAATCCTTGCCCCGCCACCGGATGCAGCGTTTGCGCTGCGTTGCCGATGGCGACGGTGCGTGTCGAACTGCGCGGATCGGCGTTCAATCCCAACGGGAAGGCAAGACGCGCCGTGGCGTGCGTGAAGCGACCCACGCGGTCGCCGAAGGCTGCGCCCAGCGCTTGCAGGAAGTCGGCGTCGTTCAATGCTTGCAATTCGGCGGCGGTATGCGGGCGTACGCACCACACCAGTGAATACTCATCATCCTGCGGCAGCAATGCCAGCGGGCCTTGTTCCGTAAAGCGTTCGTAGGCGCGATGCGGGGGCGGTGCGCTGCTGCGTACTTGCGCGATGATCGCGGTCTGTTCGTAGTCGCGGTTGGTGGCGCGGGTTTGCTGTTCGTTGAATAGCCCGCCCTCGGCCTGCACCACAATGGCGGCGCGCAGCGTTTGGGCTTTGTCGCCGACGCTGAGCGTGAGCGTCACGGCATCTTCCGATTCGTCGAGCGCTTCAACGCGCGCGGGACGCAACGAGGCGATGCCGGCGCGTTCGCACACCGCGCCCAGTGCGCTGACCAAGTGGCCGTAGCGGCTCACATAACCCAGCGCCGGCAAATCGTAGTCCTTGCGGTCGATCATGCTGCGCCCGAACTGTCCGCGGCGCGAAACGTGTATCTGCTCGATGGCGGTGGCCGCAGCAGGCCAGCCGCCGATGGGTTCCAGTATCTGCCGGCTGCCCCACGATAGCGCCAGCGAGCGCGGATCCTTACCGGCTTGTTCCAGCGTCTTCGCATCAATCAGCGCGATGCGGCTTGCCGCCACGCCGCGCCTGACCAGCAGCGCCGCCAGCGCCATGCCGGCCGGTCCCGCGCCGCAGATGGCGATGTCGTAGTCCAGTTCAGTCATGCTGCATCAATGCTTCAATCTCGGCCACGGTCTTGGGCGCTGCTGCGCTCAGGATGGTGTAGCCGCCGGCCGTCACCAGCACGTCGTCTTCGATGCGGATGCCGATGTTCCAGTATTCCTCCGGCACGCCTTCCGCCGGACGCACGTAGATGCCCGGTTCGACTGTCACCACCATGCCCGCTTGCAGCGCGCGCGACGGCTTGTCGGCTTGCGTGACGTCGCGGTACTGGCCGACGTCGTGCACGTCCATGCCCAGCCAGTGGCCGGTGCCGTGCATGTAGAACTGCAGGTAGGTCTTGTTGGCGATAACTTCGTCCAGCGTGCCTTTCAGCAGGCCGAGATCCAGCATGCCTTGCGCCAGCACCTTGACCGCCGCTTCGTGCGCGCCGGAGTAGGGCAGGCCGGGGGCGATGGCGTTCAGCGCGGCGGCTTGCGCTGCCAGCACCAGTTGATACAGGCGCTTTTGCGGTTCGCTGAAACGACCGTTGACCGGGAAGGTGCGCGTGATGTCGGAGGCGTAGCCATCGAGCTCGCAGCCGGCGTCGATCAGCACCAGGTCACCGTCTTTCGACTGCGCGTTGTTGGCGTTGTAGTGCAGCACGCAGGCATTGGCACCCGCTGCGACGATGGAAGTGTAGGCTGGCGCCTGCGCGCCGTTGCGGCGGAATTCGTACAGCAGTTCCGCTTCCAGTTCGTATTCATGGCAGCCAACGCGGGCCGCGCGCATGGCGCGGATGTGCGCTTGCGCCGAGATGGTGGCGGCGCGCAGCATGGTGGCTTGTTCGCTATCGTCTTTCAGCAGGCGCATTTCGTCCAGCAGCGGCAGCAGGTCGACCGTGGATGCGGGCGGTGTGACGCCGGTGCGCGATTTGGCGCGCACAGCGGACAGCCAGCCTGCTACGCGCGCATCGAGTTTTCCGCCCAGCGGGTAGTACAGCGCTGGCGCGTTGGACAGCAGGGTGGCCATTTGCTCATCCAGCGTTTCGATGGCGTGCGCCTGGTCGAAGCCGAAGGCCTCGCGTGCGGCTTCAGGTCCGTAGCGATAGCCGTCCCAGATTTCGCGGTCGAGGTTTTTCTCGCGGCAGAACAGGATGGCGCGTGCGGGCGTTTCGCCTGCGGCGGCGATCAGCACCACCAGCGCTTCCGGTTCGGTGAAGCCGGTCAGGTAGTAGAAGTAGCTGTCGTGGCGGTACGGGTAATCGCTGTCGCTGTTGCGCGCGACTTCCGGTGCGGTCGGCAGCACGGCCACTGACCCCGGTGCCATTTGCGCCAGCAGGCGCGCGCGGCGGGCGGCGTAGCCGGCGATGTCGAGCTGCGCCGCGCCCGTCGCCGCGCCAGCGGTTGCAGCGGCGGTGCTGGCGGCGGCCGTCATCACTGCACGCCCTTGCCGGCCGGGACCAGCGCTGCCAGCGGTGCATTCAGCAGGTCCAGCTGCGTGACGGTGCCGACGTTGTGCCACTCGCCTTGATACACTTCGCCGCCGACCTGCTTCTTGTCCGCATATTCGCGGATCAGCGGGCCAAGCTTGGCGTACTCGCCGGCGGCGATGCGGTCAAACATCTCCATGCGGTACACGCCGATATTCCCGAAGGTCCATTTCGGCGAGCCGTCGTTGGTCAGCGTGTACATGTTCATGCCGAAGTCGCCCTCCGGATGCCAGTCGGGATTCGGCACCATGTACAGCCAGCAGATATCGCGCTTGTCGGCCGGGTAGGGATTGCCCCACATGTCCTTGTCGTGCAGGACGTCCTTCACTTGCTCGAAGTCGAAGTAGGGCGTGTAGATGTCGCCGGAGATGGCCACGAACGGTTCCTCGCCCAGCAGGTGGCGCGCCTTGGCGATGCCCCCCGCCGTTTCCAGCGCGGTCTCTTCGTGCGAGTACAGCAGCTTGGCGCCGAACTGGCTGCCGTCGCCCAGCGTCTGCTCAATCTGGCCGCCCAAATGCGCGTGATTGATAACGATCTCGGTGATCCCGGCTTTCACCAGATTCAGGATGTGCCAGACGATCAGCGGCCGGCCGCGCACCTTGAGCAGCGGCTTGGGCGTGGTGTCGGTCAGTGGACGCATGCGCTCACCGCGACCGGCGGCGAAAATCATCGCTTTCATGCGCCGGTCCTCAGAAGGTGTAGCCGACTTGCGGCTTGGTATCTTCCAGCAGGTCGAGCAGGCGTACCAGCGGCTTCAGGTCTTTGTAGCGGCCGGCGGTCTTGCGCACGTATTCCATCACGGTTGGCAGGTCGTCCAGATACTGGGCTTTGCCGTCGCGGTAGTTCAGGCGGCAGAACAGGCCAAGGATTTTCAGGTGGCGCTGCAGCGCCATGTATTCGAAGTCCTTGTAGAAGGCGTCGATGTCGGCGTTGACCGGCAGGCCCAGCGACTTGGCGTGCTGCCAGTAGCGGATGGCCCAGTCCAGCACCAGCTCTTCGTCCCACGACACATAGGCGTCGCGCAGCAGCGAGGCCAGGTCGTAGGTCATCGGGCCGTACAGCGCATCCTGGAAATCGAGCACGCCCGGATTGCCGGCGTCGACCACCATCAGGTTGCGCGAATGGTAGTCGCGGTGCACGTACACCTGCGCTTGCGCGGTGACGTTGGCGAGGATGGCGTCGAACACGCCTTGCAGTTCGGCCGCCTGCTTGTCGGTCAGCGTGGCTTTCAGGTGCTGGCCGATGTACCACTCGGGGAACAGGTTCATCTCGCGCAGCAGGAAGGCGCGGTCGTATTCCGGCAGCACGTCGGGACGGCTGGTCAGCTGGAATTTCACCAGCGCTTCCAGCGCTTCGGCGTACATGGTCGAGGCATTGTCGTGGTTCAGCGCCGCCAGATAGGTGGTGGTGCCCAGGTCGGACAGCAGCATCAGGCCGGCTTCGTAATCGGTGGCGATGATGCGCGGCACGGTGACGCCGGCATGCGTGAGCATTTCATCAACTTTGACAAAGCCCAGCACGTTTTCGCGCTCCGGCGGTGCGTCCATGACGATCAGGGTCTGGCCCAGCGCGGCTTGCTGTTCTGGCAAAACGTTGACACGGAAATAACGGCGGAAGCTGGCGTCGGCCGAAGCCGGGCGCAAGCTTTCCACGTCGACCACATTCAGGCCGCGCAGCCAGGTTACCGCCAGTGCCAGGCGTGTATCGGAAGTTAAATTCTGTAATAAAGACATTGAAGCATGCCGAGGAAACCGGCGTCAGGTGAAGATTCCCATATAATAAGGGATTCAAATCAAAAAATCGCCTTTCATGGTGCCTGGTTCCTTCTTTTCATGAGTCGCATGCCCAAACCGAAGCGCTTGGCGTATGCCCTGTCCGCTCTCTTTACCGTCACGGCGCTGCCTTCGTACGCCCAAAATCCGCCCAAGCAGCGCGCGCCGCGCGTCGAGGACAAGAACGCTGTCACCGTCATCCAGGCCGAAGATATTACCGGCCGCCCGGAGCGCGAAGTCACGCTGGAGCGCGATGCGGAACTGGTGAAGGACAAGACCAAGGTCAAGGCCGATACCGCCTGCTACCGCCAGGTCGAGGATGAAGTCGAAGCCAAGGGCAATGTGAAAATCTGGCGCTTCGGCGACTATTTCACCGGCGATGAACTGAAGCTGAACATGGATACCGGCAAGGGCTATATGCTCAACCCGACCTATCAGCTGGAAGCCAATCACGCACGCGGCAAGGCCGAACGCCTCAACTTCATCAACGAAGACGAGGCGGTGGTGGTCAACGGCACCTACAGCACTTGCCAGAGCGCGGACCCGGACTGGTACCTGAAGTCGGACACGCTCAATCTCGACTCCGGCCGCGACGTTGGCACCGCCGGCAAGACGCTGATTTATTTCAAGGACGTGCCCATCATCGGCACGCCGGCCTTGTCGTTCTCGCTGTCGGGCGCACGCCGTTCCGGCTGGCTGTCGCCGACGCCGGGCTTCGGTTCGAAAAATGGCGCCGAGCTGGTGGTGCCGTACTACTTCAACATCGCGCCGAACCGCGATTTGACGCTGTACCCGAAAATCATCGGCAACCGCGGCATCCAGGTCGGCGCGCTGGGCCGCTACCTGGGCGAGACCGACAACGGCTTGTACCACGGTGAGACCTACCTCGAATACCTGCCGCACGATCGCGAATACGCCAAGGCCAATCCGGACGTGCAGAGCGACCGCTGGATGATCCGCTCGACCCACACCCAGGACCTGAGCAAGGACTGGGAGTACAGCTGGAACTTCCGCGCCGCCTCGGATAACAACTATCCGAACGACTTCTCCAAGACCGTGTCGAGCTCGACCGAGCGCCAGCTGCTGCGCGAACTGCGCACCGACTACCACGGCGAGTTCTGGACCCTGACCGCGCGCGTACAGAAGTACCAGGTGCTGCAGGACCCGGAATCCGAGTTCGACAAGTCGCTGACCGTCACCCGCCCGTACGACCGCCTGCCGGCCGTGAATTTTCACGCGGCGCAGTACGACGTCGCCGGCGGCTTCGACTGGGCCGTCGACTCCGAGCTGACCCGCTTCTACCATCCGACCCTGATCAACGGCACCCGCTTGGTGGCAATTCCGCAGGTGAGCTACCCGATCATCGGACCGAGCTACTTCATCACGCCCAAGCTGATGGTCAACATGGCCAGCTACCAGCTCGACGCGTTCGGCGCGCAGAAGGCCGAGAACCTGTCGCGCACGGTGCCGACCTTCTCGCTCGATTCCGGGCTGGTGTTCGAGCGCGACGTCAAGTTCGGCGGCAAGGACATGACCCAGACGCTGGAACCGCGCCTGTTCTACGTGAACACGCCGTACCGCGACCAGAGCAAGTTCCCGACCTTCGACACCGACGCGGCCACCTTCAACTTCAGCCAGATCTTCAGCGAAAACCGCTTCGTCGGTTCGGACCGCATCGGCGACGCCAACCAGCTGACCGCCGCGCTGACCTCGCGCTTCCTCGACGCCAACGGCGCCGAAGCGTTGCGCCTGGCGTTCGGCCAGCGCTTCTACTTCCGCGACCAGAAGGTGCAGCTGGCGTCGTCGACGCCGGTGGTCGACGCCCACTCCGACATCCTGCTGGCCGCCACTGGCCGCATCTCGGAAACCTGGACCTTCGACAGCGCCGTGCAGTACAACCCGAGCCAGAGCCGCATCGTCTCGGAAAGCTATACCGCGCAATGGATTCCGGGCTCGAAGAAAGTGCTGAACCTGGGCTACCGCTACCTGCGCGACAGCTTCAAGAATATCGAGCTGTCGAGCCAGTGGCCGATCTTCCAGCGCTGGTATGGCGTGGGCCGGGTCAGCTATTCGGTGCAGGACAAGAAAATCCTGGAAAGCCTGGTCGGCCTCGAGTACAACGCCGACTGCTGGGTGTTCCGCACCGGCGCCCAGCGCTTCGTGACCACCTCGACCAAGGCCTCGACCCAGATCTTCTTCCAGCTGGAGCTGAACGGCCTGTCGCACCTGGGCGTGGGCAGCCCGCTGGAAGCGATGAAGAGCAGTATTCCGGGCTACCAGCGCCTGAATGAGGGCTATGGCCGCTAACACCATGTACACTTCCGTTTGAATTTTTTTTACACCTCTTGAGCGTTCCTAAACATGCGTAATGCCAGTAAGTATCAGATGAAACTCCTCGCAGTCCTGTTGTGCACGGCCGCGCTCAGCGGTTGTAGCCTGTTCTCGTCGAAGAAGAAGCCTGAGCCGGCCGCTGTGCCTGCGCCAGCCGCCGCACCCGCTGCCGCCGCCCCGGCCGCAGCCGCCGCCCCGGCCGCGAAGAAAGATGGCGCCGGTTTCATCCCGCCGGGCGAATCGGGCAACGTGGCGATCGACGCGATCGTGGTGGTGGTCAATGACGACGTCATTACCCAGCGTGAACTGAGCAACCGCATCAAGACCGCGACCGCCCGCATGAAGGCGCAGAACGTGCAGATGCCGTCGCCGGCCGACCTGCGCCGCCAGCTGCTGGAACGCATGATCGTCGAGCGCTCGCAGCTGCAGATGGCCAAGGAAATGGGCGTGCGCGTGGACGACCTGCAACTGGACCGCGCCATCGGCCGCATCGCCGAAGCGCAAAAGCTGAACGTGCAGCAGCTGCGCGACCAGATGGAAAAAGACGGTACGCCATACGCCTCCTTCCGCGAAGAGATCCGCGAAGAGATCATCATGCAGCGCCTGCGCGAGCATGAAGTCGACGCCAAGATCCAGATTTCCGACGCCGAGGTGGACAGCTTCGTGGCGGCCGAGAAAGCCGCTGCCGCCGAGCAGTTCGAGATCAACATCTCGCAGATCATGATCCGCATTCCGGACAACGCCACCGCCGAAGTGATCGCCCAGCGCCGCGCGCGCGCCGAGGAAGTGATGCGCCAGCTGCGCACCGGCGCCGACTTCGCCAAGATGGCCGCCACCTACTCGGACGCCAGCGACGCGCTGCAGGGCGGCGTGGTCGGCTGGCGCCAGCCTGAGCGCCTGCCGCCGGTGTTTGCCGAAGCGCTGACCAAGCTGAAGGCCGGCCAGGTGACGCCGATCATCAAGAGCACCGGCGCCTTCCACATCCTGAAGGCGGTCGACCGCCGCAGCCTGGCCGAGGCGCAAGCCGTGGCCTCGGTGCAGCAGACCCACGCGCGCCACATCCTGATCAAGGTGACGCCGGCCATGAGCGCGGCCGACGCCAAGCGCAAGCTGATGGAGCTGAAGGAACGCCTCGACAACAACGCCGCCAAGTTCGAAGACCTGGCGCGCCTGGTGTCGAACGACGGTTCGGCCTCCAAGGGCGGCGACCTGGGCTGGCTGTATCCGGGCGACACCATGCCGGAGTTCGAAGCGGCAATGAACAACCTGAAAATCGGCGAGGTCAGCGAGCCGGTCGAAACCAGTTTCGGCTTGCACCTGATCCAGGTGCTGGAGCGTAAGAGCGACGACGTCTCGAAAGAGCGCGAGCGCAACAACGCCCGCCAGGCGCTGCGCGAGCGCAAGATGGAAGAAGCGGCCGAAAGCTGGCAGCGTGAAGTGCGCGACCGCGCTTACGTCGAGTACCGCAACGAAGACGACAAGGCAGCCAACGCTGCCAACAAGTAAGACGAAAGGGGAGCACGAGTGAGCGCCACTTCATCCACACGGCGCCCGGGAGTGCGCCCCGCCATTGCCGTGACGGTCGGTGAACCGGCCGGCATCGGTCCGGAAATCTCCATCCGCGCGGCGTGGGCCCGCCGGCACGACGTCAATTGCGTGCTGCTGGGCGACGCCGCCTTCCTGGCCATGACGGCCAACGATATCGATCCCGACATCAAAGTCTCCGCGCTGTCGCTGATGGCGGTGCGCAACGGCGGCTTGCCGCATTTCGGACCGGACCGCATTAGCGTGATCGACGTGCCGCTGGGCGCGCACGTGGTGCCGGGTAAGCTGGACAAGGAAAACGGCCGCGCCGTGCTTGATACGCTGGACGCCGCCATCGAGGGCGTGAAGGCCGGCTGGTTCGAGGCCGTGGTCACCGCGCCGCTGCAAAAGAGCACCATCAACGATGCCGGCGTGAAGTTCTCCGGCCACACCGAATACTTCGCTGAAAAGACTAACACGCCGCAGGTGGTGATGCTGCTGGCCGGGCCGCAGGCTGGCTCCGGTGAGCAGTTGCGCGTGGCGCTGGCCACCACCCACCTGCCGCTGAAGGACGTGTCCGCTGCGATTACGCGTGACGGGCTGGCGCAGGTGCTGGATATCATCGATGCCGACCTGAAGACCAAGTTCGGCATTGCCGCGCCGCGCATTCTGGTGTGCGGCCTGAACCCGCACGCGGGCGAGAACGGCTACCTGGGCCGCGAGGAAATCGACACCATCACCCCGGCGATCCAAGCGGCGCAGGCGCGCGGCATCGATGCGCGCGGCCCGTATCCGGCCGACACGCTGTTCCAGCCGAAATACCTGCAGGACGCCGACTGTGTGTTGGCGATGTATCACGACCAGGGACTGCCGGTACTGAAATACGCGACGTTCGGAAATGGCGTCAACATTACGCTGGGCCTGCCGCTGATCCGCACCTCGGTTGACCACGGCACCGCGCTGGACCTCGCCGCGCAAGGCCTGGGCAAGGCCGATTGCGGCAGCATGGAGCAAGCCATCAGCGCCGCGCTGGCGATGGCAAACAATTCTTTGGACAATAAAAAATGAAACAACACGTAGCCCGCAAACGCTTCGGCCAGAACTTCCTGCATGACCAGCACGTGCTGGGCAGCATTACCGAAGCCATCGATCCGGCGCCGGACGACACGATGGTGGAAATCGGCCCCGGCCTGGCCGCCATGACCGACCAGCTGCTGCGCACCCTCAAGCACATGCACGTGGTCGAGCTGGACCGGGACCTGGTGGCGCGGCTGGAAAAAGCCTACACCCGCAACAAGCTGACCGTCCATTCGGGCGATGCGCTGAAATTTGATTTCGCCAGCATCCCGGTGCAAGGTGCGGCTGAGGGCCAGAAGCTGCGCATCGTCGGCAACCTGCCGTACAACATTTCCAGCCCGCTGCTGTTCCATCTGGCGACCTTCGCGCCGCTGGTCAAGGACCAGCACTTCATGCTGCAAAAAGAGGTGGTGGAGCGCATGGTGGCCGAGCCGGGCAGCAAGGTCTACGGCCGCCTGTCGGTGATGCTGCAATGGCGCTATGACATGTCGCTGCTGTTCGTGGTGCCGCCGGAGGCGTTCGATCCGCCGCCGCGCGTGGATTCGGCCATCGTGCGCATGATCCCGGTCGCCAAGCCGCTGGAGTGCGACGGCGCGAAGCTGGAAGCGGTGGTGCAGAAAGCCTTCTCCCAGCGCCGCAAGGTGATCCGCAACTGCCTGAACGGCATGTTCACCGAAGAGCAGATCGTCGCCGCCGGCATCAACCCGACCGACCGTCCGGAAGCCGTGGGCCTGGCCCAGTACGTCGCCCTGGCTAATCTGCTGGGGTAAAAAAAAAGCCCGCTAAGCTAGCGGGCTAAATCCATTTCCTTTGCAAGAAGTGGAGGAGACAAGTGCAGTATGCTGCGCGACAGCATATTAATCCACTTTATTTTCCCAATATCAATTATTTCGATATTGAATATCTCCTCCGGTCCGCCTTATTGCGGTACGCAGGTCAGCAGCAGGTTGCTGACAGCGACTTCGTGCATCACGCCGACGCCGTTGGCGAGGGTGCAGTTCAGGCCGGTTGGCTGGGTCAGGACCGTCACGCCGTAGGCCTGGCCGTCCGGGACGGTGGCGCCGAGCACAAAGTCGCCGGCGCCGGCAGTGCCGTTAGCGCTGCTGATGACGACCGAGCCGCCGGCCGTGCCGTTCACCAGCGTCACGGTGCGGGCGGTGCCGTCGGCCGCTGCGGTCAGGCCGGTGAACTGGCCGCCCAGGGTGTATTCGTTCTGGGTGCAGGTCACCAGCGACTCGATGGTCACGTTGTGGCCGGCCGAACCGGTGGCGCCGCTGACCACGCAGTTCATGTGGGCCGGGTTCTTCAATACGGTGATGTTGTAGTCGGTGCCGTAGTCGATTTGCTTGCCGAACGCAAAGCGGGTGGCGCCCGAGGGGACGGTCACCTGGTCGCTGCCATTGGCCAGGACCAGGCCGCTATTGGCCAGGCCGGTGATGCTGCCTTGCACGGTGAATTGCGCCTTGCCGCCGCAAGCTGCCAGCGCGGCCGCCACGGCCAGCGCCGCTGCGGCGCTCAGATACGAAAATTTCATCTATTTCTCCAAAAATTAGAACGGGCGCAGCTTAGTTGTTGACGCAATTGACGACCAGGCTCTTCAGGTCGGCGTCCGGCATGGTGCCAGGGTTCAGCGTCGAGCTGAAGGCGCAGGTCTGGCCGGTTGGCTGGGTCAGCACGGTGCCGCCGTATTGCGCTTTGTTGGATACCTTGGTCGGGAACACGAAGCTGACGTCGGCGCCGGCCGTGGCCGATGGCAGCACGCCGACGGTATCGGGACCGTTGGCCAGGACCAGGCCGGTGCCGGTCAGGCCCTTGACGGTGCCGCCCAGCACCCACGGATTGGAGGTGCAGGTCACCGCTACATAGTAGACGGTGTAAACGTTGGCGTTGTTCTTGTTGTTGGACATCACGCATTTTGCGCCGGTCGGGTCGGTGTCCACTTCTACGTCGAACGCTTCATCGCTGGCCAGCAGCTTGGTGAACACGAAGGTGCTGGCGCCGGTTGCGATGCTCAGCTTTTCGCCGGTGTTCTTATTGATCAGCACCAGGCCAGCCGGGGTCACGGTGGTCGGGACGTAAGTGATGGTGCCAGACAGCGCCAGGTTACCGTTGCTACCGCCGCAGGCGCTCAGGATCACAGCACACAGCAGGGCAAGGCCCGCACGCAGATACGAACTTTTCATAAAAACTCTCTCTCCAAAACGAATAGGGCCCGGCAGCACGCACGGGAGGCAGCATATTACACTCGTGGGCGGTATTTTAGTGCATTTGGTAAGACCGGCCCCGCAAATGGATGTAACAGCGTGTGTCGCGGGCTTACTTCACCTGCGCCACCTCGCATACCGACCGGCGCCCGTCCAGCTGGCAGCGGTTGCGGATTTTTCCTTGTAAATCATGCACTTCGATGGCCCACTGGTCGGGGCCTTGGCGTTCCATTGTCATGAAACCGAAGCCGTCCACCCACGAGCTGAAATGCTCGACCACTGCGCCCGGCGCCGGCGTCACCCCCGGCGGCAATTTGTCCGGCAGCGGCACGATGTCTTCCGAGGTGCCGGCAAAGCCGGCGATGAACTGGCTCGGGTGGGCGCTGCTGAAGCTGGCCTGCTGCCACAGGTGCACATGGCCGGACAGCACCGCCTGCAGATTGGCCGGGAACAGCAGCGGGTTGACCGAGCTGAAGCTCGCTTGCACGCCGGCGTCGCCTGGCAGCAGCACGATGCTGCCGTCGGCCTTGCGGTCGGCGCCCATGCCCAGCAGCGGATGGTGCAGGACGCCGAGGTTGCGCGGCGCCCGCTGCGCCAGCGCCTCGAGCTTGCGGTACAGGTCCTGGTATTTGGCGTAGCCGGTGTCGCCCGGCTTCAGGCCCTTCCACGTGGTGTTGGCGGTGTCCAGCACCAGCAGCTGGGTGGCCTGGCCGATCGGCACGGCGTAGGGATCGCTGTAGTTGCCGGCATCGTCATCGGCCGCCACGTTGCAGTCGCGGCCCTTGAGCAGCGGGCGCGGATCGAGGAAGCGCCAGTAGCCCTGGCCGCCGCGCAGGCAGTTTTCGTGATTGCCGCGCGCCATGATCCACGGCGCGGCGTCCAGCAGCTTGGCGCCGGGCGCGAAGAAGTCGTCGTCCCATGCATCCCAGCCGTAGCCCCACGGGCTGCCGGCGCAACCGGGGTTGCCCTCGGGGCAGGCGTTTTCGCGGTAGTGGTAGTCGCCGACGTGGATCACCAGTTCCGGCTTCCAGGCGGCCGCTTGCGCGGCCACGGTGGCAAACGGGTATTGCGCGCTGTCGTTGCAGGCCTGGTAGCTGTTGCTGCTCTTTTGCAGGCGGCAGCCGGTGTCGCCCAGCACCACGATGCGCTGCGGTTCGGCTTTCGGCAGCGGCAGGGAGCGGCCCAGCACGCTGGCGCTGGTGGTGCGCACCGGCAGCGCCGCCTCGCAGGTCAGCAGCGGGAATTCGGCCGGCTTGGAATCGGCGGCGGCAAACGGCGTGCTGCGCAGGGCGATGGTCTCGGCCGGCGCGCGCAGCGTCATGGGCTGGGGGCGCTGGTTGAGCACGATCTCCGGGCAGGACGGGGCGTCGATCAGCACGCGCGCCACAGCGGCGCCGTACTCACCCAGCACCACGTAGGAGGTGAAGTCGGGCGGCGGCGGGGGATTGGTGGCGGCGCAGCCGGCCAGCAGGACGGCGGGAAGGGTACGTTTCAGGATCGGTAGCATCCACATAATTTACCATGCCCGTACAATATGTTTTATTTGTGATTATTCATCATGACCACTCGCCGCCCGCTCGCCCTGCTGTTTGACCTCGACGACACCCTGTGGCCGATCGGCCCGGTGATTGCCGCCGCCGAGCAAAGCTGGCACGCCTGGCTGGGCGCCAACGCGCCGAAAGTGGCGCAGGCGTTCAGCGTGGCCGAGCTGCGGGTGCGCCGCATGGCGCTGCTGGAACGGCGGCCGGAGCTGATCTCCGACCTGTACCGCCTGCGCCGCGTGGCGCTGGAAGAGGTGTTCGCCGAGCTGGGCGAGGATCCGGCCCACATCGAGGGCGCAATGCAGCATTTTGCCGTGCAGCGCAACCTGGTGGTGCCGTATGCCGACGTGCTGCCGGTGCTGCCGCTGCTGCAGGGCATGCTGCGGCTGGGCGTGGTCACCAACGGCAACGCAGACCTTGAAGTGATCGGCATGGACCACCATTTCGAGTATGCGCTGTCATCGTCGCAGTACGGCCGCGCCAAGCCGGATCCGGGCATCTTCCACACCGCCTGCGCGGCGATGGGGGTGGCGCCGCAGGACGCGGTCTACGTCGGCGACGACCTGCGGCTGGACGTGCAGGGCGCGCAAGCGGCCGGTCTGCGCGCAGTCTGGATGAACCGCCACGGCAGCACCGCCCATCTGGACGCCGGCGTCACGCCGGATGCCATTTGCGCCACTTTTGATGAACTGTTGCTGTGGATACGTGGGCAGATGCAGGATAGCCGTGCATAATAAGCAGAACCTCTATACCGTTATTTCGTATGCAACTCGATAATCGTGCACAAACGCTGCTCAAGGCGCTGGTCGAACGCTACATCGCGGACGGCCAGCCGGTAGGCTCGCGCGCGCTGTCCAAGATTTCCGGACTGGACCTGTCGCCGGCCACCATCCGCAACATCATGGCCGACCTGGAAGAGCTCGGCTACGTGGCCAGCCCGCACACCTCGGCCGGCCGGGTGCCGACGCCGCGCGGCTACCGCATCTTCGTCGATACGCTGCTGACGGTGCAGCACCTCGACGAGCAGGCGGTGGGCGCGCAACTGCGCCTGCAATCGCCGCAGCCGCAAAAGATGATCACCAGCGCGGCGCAGATGCTGTCCTCGCTGTCGCAGTTTGCCGGCGTGGTGTCGAGCCCGCGCCGCGAGTCGGTGTTCCAGCAGATCGAATTCCTGCGCCTGGGCGAGAAGCGCATCCTGCTGGTGATCGTGGCGCCGAACGGCGATGTGCAAAACCGCCTGCTGCTGACCGAGGTCGACTACACGCCGGTGCAGCTGGTGCAGTCGGCCAACTACATCAACCAGAATTACGGCGGGCTGGCCTTCGACGAAGTGCATGCGCGCCTGCAGAACGAGGTGCGCCAGCTGCGCGACGACATGGGCCGCCTGATGCAGGCGGCGGTGGAGGCGGGCAGCGAGGCGATGGCCGACGATTCCGACAATATGGTGATCGCGGGCGAGCGCAACCTGCTGTCGGTCAGCGATTTGTCGTCCAACATGACGTCGCTGCGGCAGATGTTCGATATGTTCGAGCAGAAGACCGGCCTGATGCAGCTGCTGGACGTGTCGTCCAAGGCCAGCGGGGTGCAGATCTACATCGGCGGCGAATCGAGCCTGGTGCCGATGGATGAGATGAGCGTGGTGACCGCGCCGTACACGGCCAACGGCAAGATCGTCGGCACGCTGGGGGTGATAGGCCCGACGCGGATGGCGTATGAGCGGGTGATACCGATCGTCGATATCACCGCGAAGTTGCTGTCAAACGCCCTGAGCCACAATTAAATTGGATCCCCGCCTGCGCGGGGATGACGTCATTCCGGCACAGGCCGGAATCCAAGTTGAATCAAGGGCGGTGCGGGCAGGCGGTCTTGGTGCAGTTGCCGTAGATCGCCAGCGCGTGCTCGGCAATCTTGAAGCCGCGCTCCTGGGCGATGGCGTGCTGGCGCTCTTCAATCGCCTCGTCGTAAAACTCTTCCACACGGCCGCAATCGACGCACACCAGGTGATCGTGGTGCGAGCCGGCGTTCAGCTCAAAGATGGCCTTGCCGGTTTCGAAGTGGTTGCGGTTCAGCAGGCCGGCCTGCTCGAACTGGGTCAGCACCCGGTAGACGGTGGCCAGGCCCACATCCATATTGTCTGCCAACAGGATCTTGTAGACATCTTCGGCGGTCAGGTGGCGCACTTCGCTGTTCTGGAAAATATCCAGGATTTTGATGCGTGGCAGCGTGGCTTTCAGGCCGCTGGCCTTCAGATCGGTAGGATTGTGACCCATGTGGAGACTCTTTGAATAGTTGGCGATAGCTAGCCGGTAGTTTACCGTACTCCGACTAATCCGGTTACAAAGATTTGCCCCGTCCCGTGCGAGGTGCTTTATGATATAGCGTTTTTCAGCACATCCGCTCGACCAGATTGAGGACTTTTATGCGCGTCACCCAGGCTTTTTCGCAGTCTTTGTTGCACCGTCTTACTCCTGTTGCCGCCGCCGTGGGCGTGGCGCTGGCGCTGGGCGGCTGCGCGACCAAAACCACGCTGGGCGAGAAATCGACTGAGGTGAAAGACGCCGCGCCGACCCTGGACGCCAGCAAGGGCGCGCAAACCACCACCATCACCCAACTGCAGCGCTTCATGTGGTTCTTCTCGCCATATCGCCCTGACATTCAGCAGGGTAACTTTGTCTCCGAAGAAATGTTGTCGCAGTTGAAAGTCGGCATGACGCAGGACCAGGTGCGCTTCATCTTCGGCACCGCGCTGCTGACCGACCCGTTCCACGGCAACCGCTGGGATTACGCCTTCCGCCTGGCCAAGGGCAACGGCGAAATCACCACCAGCCGCGTGATCGTGTTCTTCGACAAGGACGGCAAGGTGGCGCGCTGGGAAGGCGGCAACCTGCCGACTGAAAAAGAATACATTGCCCGCATCGCCGGCCCGGCGCCGAACGCCAAGAAGGCCGCCGAAACCGAGGCGATCCTGTCCAAGCCGGCGCCAACCGCGCCGCTGCCGGCCGGCACCGACAACCCGGCGGCCAACAACCCGGTGGGCGCGACGATCAGCAACGACAAGAAATAACAAGGATTTAGCATGACCGAAATGAACATCGCCATCGCCGGCGCCGGCGGCCGCATGGGCCGTATCCTGATCGAAGCCGTGCAGAACGCGGACGACGCCCGCCTGTCCGGCGCGCTGGATCGTGCCGGTTCGGAGCAGGCCGATGCCGCAGCCTTCCTCGGCAAGCCGGCCGGCGTGCCGGTGGAGTCGGAGTTCAGCAAAGGCCTGGCCGGCGCGGAATACCTGATCGACTTCACCCGCCCGGAAGCGACGCTGGACCATTTGAAATACTGCGCCGAGCACGGCATCAAGCTGGTGATCGGCACCACCGGTTTCGACGACGCCGGCAAGGCCGCCATCGCCGAAGCGGCCAAGAAAACCGCCATCGTGTTTTCGCCTAACTTCTCGGTTGGCGTGAATGTGACCATGAAGCTGCTGGAGCAGGCCGCCAAGGCGCTGTCGACCGGCTACGATATCGAGATCGTCGAAGCCCACCACCGCTTCAAGGTTGATGCGCCATCCGGCACCGCGCTGAAAATGGGCGAGGTGATTGCCGATGCGCTGGGCCGCGATCTGAAAGAACACGGCGTATTCGCGCGCGAAGGCGTGACCGGCGAGCGCGATCCATCGTCGATCGGCTTTGCCACCATTCGCGGCGGCGACATCGTCGGCGACCACACCGTGCTGTTTGCCGGCATCGGCGAGCGCATCGAGATCAGCCACAAGTCGAGCAGCCGTGTGACCTACGCGCACGGAGCGATTCGCGCCTGCCGCTTCCTGGCCGACAAGCCGACCGGCCTGTTCGACATGTACGACGTGCTGGGTCTGAAAGACAAATGAACCCGGCCGCCAGCCAATTCACCCTGAGCCGCTTCTGGGAGCAGGGTGACGCCATCAGCCACGCGGTTGCGTTCGTGCTGCTGGCCATGTCGCTGGTGAGCTGGTTCTTCATCCTGGCCAAGGCCTATGCGTCGTGGCGCATCCGCCGCAGCGCGCCGGCGGTACAGGCGTTCTGGGATGCGCCGAGCATGCAGGATGGCGTCAATGCGCTGGCGCTGGCCGATTCCGAAAAGATTTTCCTGCCGCTGGCGCAACAAGGCGCCGCGCAATTGTCCGCTTCCGCGCGTCCTTCGCTGGGCGGCGAAATGGACCGCTCGGCGCAAGCCACACGCGTGCTGCGGGCGGCCATCCAGGCTTCCACCAATCGTCTTGAAAGCGGCTTGACGCTGCTGGCTTCCATCGGCGCCACGGCGCCGTTTGTCGGCCTGCTGGGCACGGTGTGGGGCATCTACCATGCGCTGGCCAATGTGTCCTCGCACGGCACGGTGCAGATCGACAAAGTGGCCGGCCCGGTGGGCGAGGCGCTGGTGATGACTGCGATCGGCCTGACGGTGGCGATTCCGGCCGTATTGGCGTATAACGGATTCAACCGCGTCAACCGGCTGACCCTGGCCGAGCTGGATGCCTTCGCCCACGACCTGCACGCCTATCTGACCAAATAACATGGCTTTCGGCGCATTCAATCACCATCGCAATCCCGGCCCGATGGCGGACATCAATGTCACGCCGATGGTCGATGTGATGCTGGTGCTGCTGGTGATTTTCATTCTGGCTGCGCCGATGTTCACCGGCTCGGTGCAACTGGAACTGCCGAAGGCGCAAGCCCCGGCCGCACCGACGGCGCCGGCCGCCACGGTCACGCTGTCGATCGACGGCAAGGGCAAGATTTTCTGGAATAACGACCCGGTGGAGCGGGAGGCATTGGCATCGCGCTTGATTGACGCGGCCAGGCTGGACCCGCAACCGGAACTGCAGCTGCGCGCCGACAAGGACACGCGCTACGAAGTGGTGGCGCAAGTGATGGCCGCAGCGCAGAGTAATGGATTAACGAAATTGGGCTTCGTCACCGATGGCTCGGCGCCCCCCCAGGAGAACAAATAATGGCTACCGCAGAACTGAACGGCGCAGCGATCAAGGATTTCGACAGCTTCCACGCCGAATGCAAGGCCGCGATGGGTTTCCCTGATTCTTACGGCAATACGATGGACGCCTGGGTGGATTGCCTGAGCTACCTGCGCGATGAAGACAGCATGAGCAAGTTCTGCCTGAAGGGCAATGAAGTGCTGGAAATCGTCATCAAGGACGCCGAGGCCATGAAGGCCGCCGTGCCGGACATCCTCGAAGAAATTACCTACTGCGTGGCCGGCCTCAACGAGCGCTACGAAGACTACGGCGAGAAGCCGGCCCTCAAGCTTACCCTGCGCTGACTTCCGCGCCGGCCGGCACCGCATTCGGAATGTTGGCCTTGGAGCCGGTTTCGCCCGGCGCCAGCGTCAGCACTTCAAAGCCGGTTTCGGTCACGTGCACCATGTGTTCCCACTGTGCCGACAAGGATTTGTCGCGCGTCTCGACGGTCCAGCCGTCGCTCAGTTCTTTGGTTGCGGCCTTGCCGGCATTGATCATCGGCTCGATGGTGAACAGCATGCCCGGCTTCAGCACCAGGCCCTGGCCCGGACGGCCGTAGTGCGTCACCTGCGGATCTTCATGGTAGACCATGCCGATGCCGTGGCCGCAGTAATCGAGCACCACACTGTAGCCGGCTTTCTCGGCCACGGTCTGGATCGCGAAGCCGACGTCGCCCAAGGTGGCTTTCGGCTTCACGGCGCGGATGCCGGCCCACATGGCGGCGTAGGTGGTTTCGACCAGCTTGCGGGTAGGCTTGCTCGGCTCGCCGACGTAGTACATGCGGCTGGTGTCGCCGTGCCAGCCATCCTTGATGACGGCCACGTCGATGTTGATGATGTCGCCGTTCTTCAGCACTTGGTCCGCCGACGGAATGCCGTGGCACACCACGTGGTTGACCGAGCTGCACACGGTGGCCGGGAAGCCGCCGTAGCCGACGTTGGCCGGGATCGCCTGCTGCACATTGACGATGTAGTCGTTGCACAGCTGGTCGAGGTAGGCCGTGGTCACGCCCGCTTTGACGTGGGGAGCGATCATGGTCAGCACATCGGCCGCCAGTTGGGCGGCGACGCGGGCCTGGACCATTTGCTCGGGCGTTTTGATGAGATTGGCGTTACGGCGGGACATGGGACTACCTCGTTATTTGCTGAGGCGGTATTGTCCCACAATCGCTAGCGCACCGCCTTCAAATCGAAATGCGGGTTGAGGATCAGGCACAGCAGGTTGCCGAACGGGTCGGCCAGTTCCACCGTGCGGATGCCTTCGCCGACGTCCTGAATCGCGCCATGCACAGTGGCGCCCAGCGCGACGATGCGTTCGACTTCCGCGTCGATATCCTCTACGCCCCAGTACACCGCGCTGCCGGTGGTGCCGGGCGTGCCGTCCGGGATCAAGCCCAGTTCGAAGCCGCCGACGTTGAAGCCGACGTAGAACGGCTGGTCGAAATACGGCGCGGTGTCGAACACCTTGCTGTACCACTCCTTGGCGGCGGCGAGGTCGGCCACCGGGTAGGCTACCGTGCGTAATCCCTTGATCATGTGCGTCTCCAGATAGTCAAAACACCATCATGGCACATCAGGCAACGCTGTGATTGGAAAAATGGAATCGCTCCGGCGTGCTGCCAGCCAGTTCCTGGAAATCGTGAATTAAATGGGATTGATCGAAGTAGCCGCATTCGAGCGCAAGCTGCGCCCAGTCCGGCGCTGGCGTGGCCTTGAGTGCCGCCGTCGCCTGGCGGAAGCGGCAAATCCGTGCGAACAGCTTGGGCGACAGGCCGACGTGCTGACGGAACTGCGCCGCCAGATGCTGGCGCGAGACGCCCAATCGTGCTGCCAGTTCCTCGACCCGCAGCGCACCGCCGCTGCCCTCCAGTGCACGCAGCGCCTGCTGCGCGAGCGCCGCAGAGCCCGCGCCAGCCGTAAGCCGGCCGCGTGCCGGACCATCGATGGCGGACCGCAGTCGCCGCAGCAATTCGCGCTCGATGATGGCAAGCCGCGTGCGCTCCGGCGCCTCGCCGTTCCACAGCGCATCGGCCAACTGCTCGGCATCGCTACGGCGCCACAGCAAATCAATGTCGGCGCGCTGGTCGGTGAGGGCGTGCAAGGGCGTAGCGAGGAACAGCCCGGCCATGCCGGGCTTGAAGCGCACGGCCAAAGTCCGCACCGGCCGCTCGCTGGCGACGTGGATGGCCGTCGACATCATCCCCACCGCGAAGCCGGGCTGGCCATCATCCTGCCACAGGATGTCGACACAATTGTCCGGCAGCACCCGATGCGTATGCGCCCCAACCGGCGCCCGCGCCGCCCAAACGCACGCCACATGTGCCGCCAGCGCGGGATGAGGACGGTATTCGCGATAAAACATGGTTGTGCCCAGGGTGTGGATTATTTCTCAATTCTAGCCTTGCGGTCTCCCGCCTGCCAGCCCGCGCCGTACTGGCGTGGCTCAAGGTATAATGTCCGGTTCATATTCACTATCGACCGATCACCGATCATGCAAGATAAATATAGTCCCGCCGACGTAGAAAAAGCCGCTCAATCCCATTGGAAGGCGATCGACGCCTATAAAGCCGTCGAAAACGATCCGCGCTTCCCGAAGGGTAAGTACTACGCTTGCTCCATGCTGCCTTACCCATCGGGCAAGCTGCACATGGGCCACGTCCGCAACTATACGATCAATGACGTGATGTACCGCTACCTGCGCATGAACGGCTACAACGTCCTCATGCCAATGGGCTGGGATGCGTTCGGCATGCCGGCGGAAAACGCGGCGATGGCCAACAACGTGCCGCCGGCACAGTGGACCTACTCCAACATCGCCCACATGCGCTCGCAGATGGAGCTGATGGGCCTGGCCATCGACTGGTCGCGCGAAATGACCGCGTGCAAGCCGGAATACTACAAGTGGAACCAGTGGATGTTCCTGAAGATGCTGGAAAAAGGCATCATCTACAAAAAGACCGGCACCGTGAACTGGGACCCGATCGACCAGACCGTGCTGGCCAACGAGCAGGTGATCGACGGCAAGGGCTGGCGCTCGGGCGCGGTGATCGAGAAGCGCGAAATCCCGATGTACTACGCGCGCATCACCGACTACGCCGATGAGCTGCTGGGCTATGTCGACGACAAGCTGCCAGGCTGGCCTGAGCGCGTGCGCATCATGCAATCGAACTGGATCGGCAAGTCGACCGGCGTGCGCTTCGCTTTCCCGCACGAGATCAAGGACGCCGACGGCAAGCTGATCACCGACGGCAAAATGTACGTGTTTACCACCCGTCCGGACACCGTGATGGGCGTGACCTTCTGCGCCGTGGCGGCAGAACACCCGCTGGCCGTGCTGGCCGCGCAAACCAATCCGGAACTGGCCGCTTTCAACGCCGAGTGCAAACTGGGCTCCGTGATCGAAGCCGACATGGCGACGATGGAGAAGAAGGGCATGCCGACCGGCCTGTTCGTCACCCATCCCATCACCGGCGACAAGGTTGAAGTCTGGGTCGGCAACTACGTGCTGATGACCTACGGCGACGGCGCTGTGATGGGCGTGCCTGCGCACGACGAACGCGATTTCGCCTTCGCCAAAAAATACAATCTGCCGATCAAGCAAGTCATCACCACCGCCGAGAACCCGGAGTTCTCGACCGAGGCATGGCAGGAGTGGTACGGCGACAAGGACGTCTCGATCGTCACCAACTCCGGCAAGTACGACGGCCTGCGCTACGCGGAAGCCGTGGACGCTGTCGCCGCCGACATGGCCGCCAAGGGCCTGGGCGAGAAGAAAATCACCTTCCGCCTGCGCGACTGGGGCATCTCGCGCCAGCGCTACTGGGGCACGCCTATCCCGATGATCAACTGCGCCGATTGCGGTTCGGTGCCAGTGCCGGAAAAAGACCTGCCGGTGGTGCTGCCGGAAGACTGCGTACCGGATGGCAGCGGCAACCCGCTGAACAAGTACGAAGCCTTCCTGAAGTGCGACTGCCCGCAATGCGGCAAGCCAGCGCGCCGTGAAACCGACACGATGGATACCTTCGTCGATTCGTCGTGGTACTACATGCGCTATACCTCGCCGGGCGCGGACTCGATGGTCGACGCCCGCAACGATTACTGGATGCCGATGGACCAGTACATCGGCGGTATCGAACACGCCGTGCTGCACTTGCTGTACGCGCGCTTCTGGACCAAAGTCATGCGCGACTTCGGCCTGGTGAAGTTTGACGAGCCGTTCACCAACCTGCTGACCCAGGGTATGGTACTGAACGAGACCTACTACCGCGAAGACGCTTCCGGCAAGAAGACCTGGTTCAACCCAGCCGACGTCGACCTGACCGTGGACGACAAAGGCCGCCCGCAAGGCGCGGTGTTCAAGGACGACGGCCAGCCGGTGCAAATCGGCGGCACCGAGAAGATGTCGAAGTCGAAGAACAACGGCATCGACCCGCAAGCGCAGATCGAACAATACGGCGCCGACACCGCGCGCCTGTTCACCATGTTCGCCTCGCCGCCAGAGCAGACGCTGGAATGGTCGGGCAGCGGCGTGGAAGGCGCCAACCGCTTCCTGAAGCGCGTGTGGAACTTCGGCTACGCGCAGCGTGAAGCCATCGCCGCCGCTGGCGCGCCGCTGACCGCGACCGCAGCCACCGACGCCGGCAAGACCCTGCGCCGCGAAGTGCACAAGGTGCTGCAACAGGCCGACTACGACGTCAAGCGCATCCAGTACAACACCGTGGTGTCGGCCTGCATGAAGATGCTGAACACGCTGGAATCGGCCAAGGACGTGGAAGCGGCCGTGCTGTCGGAAGGCTACGCGATCTTCCTGCGCCTGCTGAACCCAGTCGCGCCGCACATCACCCACGTGCTGTGGAAAGAGCTGGGCTACGCCGGCGATATCCTGGACGCCGCATGGCCGCAGGTTGATCCGGCCGCGCTGGAACAGTCGGAAATCGAAATGATGATCCAGGTGAACGGCAAGCTGCGCGGCAGCGTGGTGGTCGCGAAGGGCGCCGACAAAGCCGCCATCGAAGCCGCTGCACTGGCCAACGAAGCGGTGCAGAAGTTCATCGAAGGCACGCCGAAGAAGGTGATCGTGGTGCCGGGCAAACTGGTCAACATCGTGGTGTGAGGCAGGGATTATGGCGACGACTACTTCGAAGTTTTTGAGTGCGGCAGTGCTGGCGGCCTCGCTGGCGCTGACCGGCTGCGGCTTCCACCTGCGCGGCGACAGCGGCCATTACACGCTGCCGTTCCCGACGCTGTACGTGGGGCTGCCGGAGTCGTCGCCATTGGCGATCGATTTGAAGCGCAACATCCGCGCCAACGGCGGCACCACGGTGGTCAACGCCGCCAAGGATGCCGACGGCGTGATCGAGGTGCTGACCAATCCCGAGAAGACCAAGACCAAGACCATTCTGTCGCTGAACAGCAATGGCCGCGTGCGTCAGTATCTGCTGACCTACAACATCGTGTTCCGCGTGCTGGACAAGCAAGGCAACGAGCTGCTGGGGCCGACCACGATCACGCTGACGCGCCCGATCGACTTTAACGAGACGCAGCTGCTGGCCAAGGAGCAGGAAGAAGCGCTGCTGTACAAGGACATGCAGACCGATCTGGTGCAGCAGATGATGCGCCGCATCGCCGCCGTGAAAACGCCGGGCGTGTCGCTGCCGCCGCCAGCCGCCGATAAACAGCCTTCCGGCCAGCCGTCGACCATCCCGCCGGCCGTGCCGATTCAGTAAAGGCGCCGCATGCAATTACGGTTGGAGGCGCTCGACGGCCACTTGAGCAAATCGCTGTCGCAGCTGTACGTGATCACCAGCGACGAACATTTGCTGGCGCTGGAAGCTGCGGACAAAATCCGCAAGGCGGCGCGCGCGCAGGGCTATTCCGAGCGCGACGTGCTGACCGTGGAGCGCAGCTTCAAGTGGGGCGAACTGCTGGCGGCCAATCAGGCGCTGTCGCTGTTCGGTGACAAGAAGCTGATCGAGCTGCGCATCCCTACCGGCAAGCCGGGCAAGGATGGCGGCGCGGCGCTGCAGAATTATGTGAAGGATCTGAGTCCGGACAACCTGACTCTGATCACGCTGCCGAAGCTGGACTGGCAGACGCAGAAGGCGGCGTGGGTGACCGCGCTGCAGCAAGCGGCGGTGTATATCGACATCCCGCAGGTGGAACGGGCGCATTTGCCCAATTGGATAGGCCAGCGCCTCGCCCAACAAGGGCAGAGCGCGGACCGGCAGAGCATTGATTTCATCGCGGACCGCGTGGAAGGCAATCTGCTTGCGGCCCATCAGGAGATTCAGAAACTGGCTTTGCTGCACGAGCCGGGCAAGCTGACCTACGAGCAGGTACACGAGGCGGTGCTGAATGTGGCGCGCTATGATGTGTTCAAGCTCAGTGAAGCGATGCTGGCAGGCGATCCGGCGCGGTTGATCCGCATGCTCGATGGCCTGAAAGGCGAGGGCGAGGCTTTGCCGCTGGTGCTGTGGGCGGTGTCGGACGAGATCCGCACGCTGCTCAAGCTGAAGGCGGGCATGGCGCAAGGCAGGCCTTTGGGCGCGCTGCTGAAAGAGCATCGCATCTGGGGACCGAAGGAACGTTTGATGGATCCGGCGCTGCGCCGTGTTTCGCTGCAGACGCTGGAAGCGGCAATGAAGGACGCCGCGCAAGTGGACAAGATGATCAAAGGCTTGCGTGCGAAAGCGTATGCGGGCGACGCGTGGGACGCGATGCTGCAATTGGCCTTGAAAGTCGCACGCGGCTAACAACGCCGTCATTCCGGCGCAGGCCGGAATCCAAGGAACGCTAGCTCAGCTTGGATTCCGGCCTCCGCCGGGATGACGGAGCAGAGGACAACGATGGATATCAAGCACTACATGGAACAACTGGGCCAGCAGGCGCGCAAGGCTGCGCGCGCGATGGCCCGCGCCGATACGGCGCAGCGCAACCGCGCGCTGACGCTGATCGCCGATGCAATCGAACGCGACGCCGACGCGCTGCGCGCCGCCAATAAGCTGGACATGGACGCCGCCGCCGCCAACGGCCTGGAACCAGCCATGCTGGACCGCCTGGCATTGTCGGACAAGGCCATCGCCACGATGGTGGAAGGCCTGCGCCAGATCGTCGCGCTGCCGGATCCGATCGGCGAGATCTCCGGCCTGAAATTCCGCCCGACCGGCATCCAGGTCGGCCAGATGCGCGTGCCGCTGGGCGTCATCGGCATCATCTACGAATCGCGCCCGAACGTGACGGTGGATGCGGCGGGCCTGTGCATCAAGAGCGGCAACGCCACCATCCTGCGCGGCGGTTCGGAAGCGATCCACTGCAACCGCGCGTTGGCCAAGCTGGTGAAGGAAGGTCTGGAAGGCGCAGGCCTCCCTGCCGATGGCGTGCAAGTGGTGGAGACCACCGACCGCGCTGCCGTTGGCGCCCTGATCACCATGCCGCAGTACGTGGACGTGATCGTGCCGCGCGGCGGCAAGGGCCTGATCGCGCGATTGATGAAAGAAGCCACGGTGCCGATGATTAAGCACCTGGATGGTATCTGCCACGTCTACATCGACAGCAAGGCCGACATGAAGAAGGCGGTGGACATCGGCTTCAACGCCAAGTGCCACCGCTACGGTACCTGCAACACGATGGAGACGCTGCTGGTGGCGCGTTCGATCGCGCCGGCGGTGCTGCCGGAACTGGCCAAGCTGTATGCGACCAAGGAAGTCGAACTGCGCGCGGACGCCGAGGCGAAAGCCATCCTCGCCGCCGCCGGCTACCCGCACCTGGCCGATGCGGCGGAAGAAGACTGGTCGACCGAATACCTGGCCGCGATTTTGTCGGTCAAGATCGTGGCCGACATGGACGAGGCGATGGATCACATCAACCACTACTCGTCCAAGCACACGGAGTCCATCATCACCGAAGACCATTCGGCGGCGATGCGCTTCCTGCGCGAAGTGGATTCGGCCTCGGTGATGGTGAACGCATCGACGCGCTTTGCGGACGGCTTTGAATATGGCCTCGGCGCGGAAATCGGCATCTCGAACGACAAGCTGCACGCGCGCGGCCCGGTCGGACTGGAAGGTTTGACCTCGCTGAAATACGTGGTGTTCGGCCACGGTGAAGTACGTAACTAAGGAAGCCCATGCTCTGGATTAAAGCACTGCACATCTTCTTCGTCATCGCATGGATGGCCGGCGTGTTCTACCTGCCGCGCATCTTCGTCAACCTGGCAATGGAGACCGACAAGAACACCACCGCGCGCCTGCTGCTGATGGCGCGCAAGCTGTACCGGTTCTCGATGTGGCTGTCGGTGTTTGCAGTGATCTTCGGGGCGATCCTGGTGTACATGCAGTACGGCGCGCACATGCCGGGCTGGCTGCACGCCAAGCTGACGCTGGTGGTGTTGGTGATCGGCTATCACCACATGTGCGGCGGTATCCTCAAGCGCTTCGAGCGCGGTGAAAACAAGCGTAGCCACAAGTGGTTCCGCGTATTTAACGAGTTGCCAGTGTTTGTGATGCTGGCGATCGTGATTTTGGTAGTAGTGAAGCCGTTTTAATCGTAAAACGGCGGTTTTTTTTAACGGACAAAAGGTACACCTATGGCATCCTTCTTTTGCCCATGCCCGCGCGGCATGGAAGCGGCGTTAGCCGAAGAACTGCGCGAGATCGCGCAACAAAGCACCACCATGAAGGTGCACAACGAAGTCCCGGGCGGCGTGCACGCTTCCGGCGATCTCACGGATTCGTACCGCATCAACCTGCACTCGCGCATTGCCTCGCGCGTGTTGATGCGCATGGCCGCCGGCGGCTACAAGAACGAGAACGATATCTACGACCTGACCCTGGCGCAGCCGTGGGAAGAGTGGTTCGGCTACGACCACACCATCCGCGTTGACCTGACGGCGGTGAAGTCGCCGCTGAAAAGCCTGGAATTCACCACGCTGAAAATCAAGGATGCGATCTGCGACCGCTTCCTCGATCTGTATAAGAAACGTCCTTCGGTTGATACCAAGGAACCGGATATGCGCATCTTCGGCTTTGTCGACGCGCACCAGTTCATCGTGTATCTGGATACCTCGGGCGAGGCGCTGTTCAAGCGCGGCTGGCGTACTGAAACCGGTGATGCGCCGCTGCGTGAGAACCTGGCTGCCGGCCTGCTGCGCGTAGCGGGCTGGAAGCCGGGTATGCCGCTGTTCGACCCGATGTGCGGCTCCGGAACCATCCTGTGCGAAGCGGCGCAGATGGTGCAGGGCGTGCCGCCGGGCGCGCGTCGCAGTTTCGCGTTCGAGAAGTTCCATGATTTCGATCCGCAGCCGTGGATGGATATGAAGACGGCAATCAAGCCGAATCCGCTGCCGGCCGAGCCGACCATTTTCGGTTCCGATATTTCGGGCGATATGGTGGCGATGGCGCGTCACAACCTGCGCAGCGCGGGGATTTTGTTTGATGTGCCGCTGAAGCAGATCGAGGCGCAGCAAGTGCAGGCGCCGACCGCGCAGCCGGGCATCCTGCTGACCAATCCTCCGTATGGCGAGCGGATTGGCGTGCGTGGTGACAGCTCGCTGGCGCAGGATGATCTGGCCAACAGCTTCTATGCGGATTTCAGCAGCACCTTGAAGCAGCGCTTTGCTGGTTGGACGGTGTTCCTGTTCACGGCGGATCTGGGCGTGCCCAAGCTGCTGCGGTTGAAGGAAGCGCGCAAGACGCCGTTCTTCAACGGCGCGCTGGAATGCCGCCTGTTCCGCTTTGATATGGTGGCGGGCTTCAACCGCCGTGAAGCCGCCAAGCCGAAAGAGTAAGCCGACGTCGTTCCGGCGCAGGCCGGAACCTATGCTGAGCGTGCCGGCCCGCTGCGTATTGGATTCCGGCCTGCGCCGGAATGACGGGTGAGGGCCATTCGTAAGGAAAACGATTTATGCTGCCCACACCTCCCGCCGACCTGCCCGATCAGGACACCATCGAGGACTTCCCGCCGCCCGAACCTCCGCACCGCAAGCCGCTCACCGCCGCCGCTCTCGCTGTCATGCTGGCCGGCCTGTCGATGATCGGCCCGTTCTCGATCGACGCTTATCTCCCCGCTTTCCCCAACATCCAGGCCACGCTGCACGCCACGCCGCTGGAAGTCCAGCAAAGTCTGACCTTCTACATGCTGGCCTTCGCCGGCATGGTGCTCTGGCACGGTGCCCTGTCCGATGCCTTCGGCCGCCGCAGCGTCATATTAGTTTCGCTGGCCATGTTCGCCATCGGCACGCTGGGCTGCGCTTCCGCCCACACGGTGCACTACCTGTGGGTATTCCGCATCATGCAGGGCGTGTCGGCCGGGGCCGGGGTGGTGGTCGGCCGCGCCATCATCCGCGACTTGTACCACGACGCCGAAGCCGCGCGCCTGCTGTCGCTGGTGACCATGATCTTCTCGATCGCGCCGGCCATCGCGCCCATCCTCGGCGGCTGGATCGTCACGCTGTTCGACTGGCGCTCCATCTTCCTGTCGCTGCTGGGCTACAGCATATTGCTGTTCATCTTCTGCTACCGCCGCCTGCCGGAGACGCTGCCGCCGGAAAAACGCCATCCATTCAACCCGCGCTTCCTGGCGCGGAACTACGGCGAAATCCTGCGCTCGCCGCTGTTCCACTTCAAGACCGGGGTGGTGGCGCTCAACTTCGCCGGCCTGTTTATCTACATCTCCGCCGCGCCGGTGTTCCTGCCCGAACAGCTGCATCTCGGCGCCTCGCAATTCGGCTGGCTGTTCATTCCATCGGTGGGCGGGGTGTTCCTCGGCGCGCTGGCGGCCAATCGCATGGCCGGGAAAATGACATTTTCGCGACAGATCGGCATCGGCTTCTGCTTCCTGCTGTCGGCCTCTTTCCTGAACCTGATTTATCACCTGTTCCTGCCGCCGGCGCTGCCGTGGACGGTGCTGCCGATGCTGTTTTATACCTTCGGCATGTCGGTGGTGGCGCCGGGGGCGACCTTGCTGGCGCTGGATCTCTTTCCGCACATTCGGGGCACGGTGGCCTCGTGCCAGTCGTTCGCGGTGACGCTGCTGGGCGCCATCGTGGCGGGGGTGATCGCACCGGTCCTATCACACTCCGCGCTGTGGTTAGCCGCAGGACAGACGGCCTTTAGTGCCTCTGCTCTCGCTTTGTGGTTGACGTCGCGCTATTACCGGAGCATATTATCGCGCTATCAAGACCGATAATTATTAACGGCAGGAAAGTGGCTTAGTTTAGAAAGAAATTTTACTTGCTGTTAAGTTATTATCAGTCTTTGTGATAATATAATTTTTTAAGGCAATGTTTCCCGACCCAAAAAACGCCGGAGAAGCGCATAAAGCCTAACGTTTGCGGAATTTGGCCGTTGAGTTCCGCCCCCTGAACGATGTCTACTGGCGGCAATGCTTGATACGATGCATCAACAATCTGACCATGATATTCGCAATCGACTGTTGATTGCCCGTCTGCCGGCCATGCCGCAGATACTCATCAAGTTGATTGAGCACTTGCAGGCCGACGATGCCGGCATGCCGGAACTCGCCGCCCTCATCGCCAAAGACGCGGCGATGACCAGCAAAATCCTGACCGTCGCCAATAGCTCGGCCTACCACCGCAACCAGCGCACCGTGGGCCTCGAACAATCGCTGGTGTCGCTCGGCACCGACATGATCAAGACGCTGGTGATCAGCGAATCGGTATTCCAGACCTTTAACAGCTTCCCGCACTCGGGCAGTACCGACTTGCGCGGCTTCTGGAAAGGCTCGCTCACCACCGCCGTTATCGCACGCGATATCGCCAAGCAGATGGAATACCCGCACGTCGAGGAAGCCTACCTCGCCGGCCTGCTGCACAACGTCGGCCGTCTTGCGCTGCTGGCCACTGCGCCGAAAGAATACGCCTTCAACTTCACCGCGCGCGACGACGAAGACTTGTGCGCGGTCGAACAACGCACGCTGCAAATCACCCACTCGGAAGCCGGCGCATGGCTGATCGAGCGCTGGAATCTCGATTCCTTCCTGGCCGACAGCGTGCTGTATCACCACGAACCGATCACGCGCCTGGAAGCAGCGCATCCGCTGATCCGCATGGTGCGCCTCGCGCACCTGTTGTGCTGCCACGACGATCAGGAACAGGCCATCGCCGAATCGGCGCGCCTGTGCAACCTCGATGCCGCGCAGCTGGAGCTGATCATCAAGAACGCCGCGCGCCAGGTGGCGAAATCGGCCGACTACCTCGGCATCGATTTGGCCGGCGCCGACGATATCGTGGCGCCCACCGCCTACGCGCCGCCGCTGGTCGACCCGGTGCAGCAACGCCTGTCGGAAGAGGTGCGCAACATCATGCTGGTGTCCGAGATGGGCCAGACCTTCGCGCGCCAGCATGGCGAAGCGGGTCTGCTGGAAGCCATCACGCGGTCGGCGCGCATCCTGTTTGATTTTGAAAACGCTGTCCTGCTGCTGGAGAATCCAACCGGCCACGCGCTGCACGGCATGGCGACCGGCGAAGGCCAGCAACGTCTGGCGGAATTCGTCATCCCGTTGAACAAGGGCGGCGCGGTGGCGCAGTCGGCGCTGGAGCGCAAGCTGGCTTACGTGAATCGTGAAGGCCAGATGCTCAACGTGTCGGAAGAACAGCTGTTCCGCATTCTCGGCAGCGAGAGCATGGTGTGCTTGCCGCTGGTGGCCAACCAGCGCTGCCTCGGTGTGCTGATCGGCGGCTTGCCGACCTGGCAGATGCCGCATGTGCAAAAGCGCGAGCGCTTCCTGCAGTCGTTCGGCACGCAGGCGGCGGCCTCGCTGGAAACCGCGATCAGCGAGCGCGGTCACGCCAAGCGCCAGATCGCGCATGTGGCGGAAGAGTACCGCGAAGCCTCGCGCCGCGTGGTGCATGAGGTGAACAACCCGCTGTCGATCATCAAGAACTACCTGTCTGTCCTCGACGGCAAGCTGGCCAAGCGCGAGCCGGTGGTCGGCGAGATGTCGATCCTGAACGAGGAGATCGACCGCGTCGGCCAGCTGATTAACGGCCTGGCCGATCTGCAGCCGACCGAAACCTCGCGCACCACCGATGTGGGCAAGGTGGTGGACGATGTGCTGCGCCTGTTCCGCGCCACCGACTTCGTGCCGGCTTCGGTGCAGATCGTGGTGCGCATGCAGGAGGAGCCGGCCGAAATCGACGGCGACGCCGACCTGCTCAAGCAAATCCTGGTGAACCTGATCAAGAACGCGGTCGAAGCCCTGGGCGACGGCGGCAAGATCGAGATTTCGAATCGCGGCCACGTGAACCGTGAACGCAAGCTGTATCTGGAACTGGTGGTCAGCGACACCGGTCCGGGTCTGTCGGCCGACGTGCTGGCCAACCTGTTCTCGCCTGTACGCAGCAGCAAGGAGGGGGCCAACCACGGGCTGGGACTGTCGATCGTCCATAGCCTGGTCAAGAAAATGCAAGGCCTGATTACCTGCCGCTCCGGCAAAACGGGTACTACCTTTGAAATCCTGCTGCCCGCCAAGGGCAGTACCAGCCAAGTCGCCAGCGTGAGCACGCGGGTGATGGATTCCGTTTAAGGCCATGATGAACCTGAACCCTGTCGACCTCGCCCCCGTCGAATCTTTGTCCAACGATAACCGCCCACGCCTGCTGCTGGTAGATGACGAACCGAGGTTGCTCTCGTCGCTCTACGAACTGCTGCGCGACCGCGACTACCATCTGGTGACCGCCACCTGCGGCAGCGAAGCGCTGGCCCAGCTGACCAAACTGAAATTCGATCTGATCCTGCTCGATCTGCGCCTGCCCGACATGAGCGGCCATGAGATCATGGACTACATCAACGCGCGCGAGATCGACGGCGACGTGATCGTGATGAGTGGCGACGTCGGCATCGAGGCGGCCATCGGCGCGCTGAAACGCGGCGCCTACGATTACCTGCGCAAGCCTTACAGCCGCGAAGAGCTGCTCAAGACGGTGGAGAACGCGCTGCAAAAACGCCGCCTCGCCATCGACAACGAGCGCATCGCCTCCAAGCTGGAAAACTCGGAGAAGATGTACCGCTATCTGGTCGACTCGTCGCCGGATATCATCTACACCCTGAACCACGAAGGCAAGTTCACTTTCGTGAACGACCGCGTGACGCAGCTGCTGGGTTTCAGCCGCGAAGAACTGATCGGCAAGCACTACTCGGTGCTGGTGCACGATGAAGACCAGGAGCGCGCACGCTATGCGTTCAATGAGCGCCGCGTCGATGAACGCGCCTCGCGCAACGTCGAGCTGCGGCTGAAGTGCAATCCCGGCACCGGCGCCGGCGGCGGCATCGAGCGCACCTTCAACAACACGCTGATGACGATTTCGCTGAACGCGATCGGCATGCATATCCCGGACCACGAAGTGAAGACGCGCGAGTTCTTCGGCACCTACGGTGTGGCGCGCGATATCACGGACCGCAAGCGCGCCGAGGAAGTCATCTCCTACCAGGCTTACCACGATATCCTGACCGACCTGCCTAACCGCATGCTGTTCAAGGACCGCCTTGGCCTCGCCGTGATCCAGGCCAAGCGCAAGCTGACCGAGTTGGCGGTGATGTTCGTCGACCTCGATCGCTTCAAGCTGGTCAACGATACGCTGGGCCATGTGAAAGGCGACGAACTGCTGCAGCAAGCGGCGCAACGCCTGAAGGATTGCCTGCGTCGCGGCGACACGCTGGCGCGCCAGGGCGGCGATGAATTCACCATCGTGTTGCCGGAACTGCGCGACCGCGCGGACGCCAAGGCCATCGCCGACAAGTTCCTCGAAAGCCTGCAACGCCCGTTCGACCTGGATGGCCATCAGGTGCACATCTCCGCGTCGATTGGTATCGCTATCTATCCGGGCGACGGCGAGACCATCGACGAACTGCTGCGCCATGCGGACATCGCCATGTATCAGGTCAAGGCGCTGGGCAAGAATGGCCACAGCTTCTATCACAACTCGATGCTGGACGTGTCGCACCAGAAGATCGCACTGGAGCAGGCGCTGCGCAAGGCGCTGGAGTTCAACGAGCTGGAAATGTACTACCAGCCGCAAGTCGACGTGGCCACCGGCCGCATCATCGGCGCCGAAGGCCTGATGCGCTGGAACCATCCGCAGCGCGGCCTGCTGTCGGCCGGCGAGTTCCTGCCGTTCGCCGAAGAGAATGGCCTGATGCTGCCGATCTCCGACTGGATGCTGGGCGCGCTGTGCCGCGACCTGCTGCAGTGGAATGCGCACGGCGGCGAGGCGCTGCGCCTGTCGCTCAACCTGTCGCCGCAATATCTGGACCGTGGTGACTTCTTCGAGAAGATGCGCGGCGCGCTGACGCGCTACGGCATTTCGCCGGCGCAGATCGAGGTCGAGATCACCGAGAACATCTGCATCCGCAATCCGCAGTATGCGATTGAGCAGCTGAACAAATTGTGCCAGCTGGGCGTATCGGTGGCGATTGACGATTTCGGCACCGGCTATTCGTCGCTGGCTTACCTGCACCGCTTCCCGATCCACACCATCAAGATCGACCAGTCGTTCGTGAAAGAGATCCACGACGAGAACGGCCACTATCCGGTGATTTTGGCGATCATCTCCATCGCGCGCGGCCTGGGTCTGCACCTGGTGGCGGAAGGCGTGGAGACCGAGGTGCAGGCACGCTACCTGGAAGCCAACGGCTGCACCACCATGCAGGGCTATCTGTACCATCGCCCGATTTCGCTGGCGAGCTTTATCGATGTATTGCAAGAGCAGAACCGCCGGTCGTCGCCATCGGTCGCTGTGCTGCACGCGGTGCCCGCCACCGTCGAAGAACAACAACCGGCGATGATTGCGATTCAAGCCTGATAAGACAGCATGACGAAATACAGTCCCAACGAAGCCGACGCGAACAACGGCAGCACCTACACAGCTGAATTCCTGCGCGTCAAGGGACTGGCGGAACGCGGCGTCGCCAACGCCCAGCATAGCCTGGGCTTCATGTACTTCAACGGGCAGGGCGTGGCGCAGAGCTTCGAGCTGGCGGTGGTCTGGTATCGCCAGGCCGCGCAGGCCGGCCTCGAACACGCGCAGTACAACCTCGGCGTGATGTACCAGAAGGGCCAGGGCGTCGAACAGAATTTCGAAGAGGCGGCGGCGTGGTATCGGCTGGCGGCGGAGCAGGGCTACGCGGCCGCGCAGTACAACCTTGGCTGGCTGTATGCCAAGGGTCAGGGCGTGCCGAACGACACCCAGCAGGCCATGCACTGGTTCAGCAAGGCCGCCGAACAGGGCGACGCCGGCGCGCAAAATAATCTCGGCATGATGTACGACACCGGCAAGGGCGTGCCGCAGGACTTCAAGCAGGCCATTTTCTGGTATCGCAAGGCGGCGGAGCAGGGCTACGCGCGCGCGCAGTTCAACCTCGGCCTGCGCTATGACAATGGGCAGGGCGTGCCGCAGGATGTGGGCCAGGCCATGTCGTGGTATCGCAAGGCGGCCGACCAGGGCTATGCGCCGGCGCAGTTTAATCTGGCGCTGCGCTTCGATAAAGGCGACGGCATCGCGCAGGATTCGCAGAAGGCCATCCTCTGGTATCGCCGCGCGGCGGAGCAGGATCACGCCAGCTCGCAGTTCAATCTGGGCCTGATCTACGATAACGGCCAGGGCGTGCCGCGCGATGAGCAGAAGGCGCTGGACTGGTATCGCAAGGCGGCCGAGCAGGGCCACGCGGCGGCACAGAATAACCTCGGCCTGCGCTATGACCACGGACAGGGCGTAGAGCAGGATTACGAGCAGGCGCATTTCTGGTATCGCAAGGCGGCGGAGCAGGGCTTCCCCGGCGCGCAGTATCACCTTGGCTTGCTGTACGACGCCGGCCACGGCGTGGTGGTCGATCATCAGGAAGCGATTTTCTGGTATCGCAAGGCGGCCGACCAGGGCCACCTGCGCGCGCAGTTCGATCTCGGCCTGCGCTATGAAACGGGACGCGGCGTGCCGCAGGATTATCGCAAGGCGATGGGCTGGTATCGCCGCGCCGCCGAGCAGGATTATGTGGCGGCCCAGTACAGCCTTGGCCTCTTGTACGACAACGACGAAGGCCCGCAGCCCGATTGCAGGCAGGCGCACCACTGGTATCAAAAGGCGGCAGAGCAGGGCCACACGCAGGCGCAGTTCGCGCTCGGCCTGCGCTACGACAATGGCCTCGGCGTAGCGCAGGATTACGCGCAGGCGCATCACTGGTATCTGCAGGCGGCGTCGCAGGGCCACACGCGGGCACAGTTCAATCTGGGCCTGATGTTCCTGGCCGGGCAGGGCGTGCGTTCGGACGCCGCGCAGGCCTGGATGTGGCTGACGATGGCGGAGCGCTCGGGCTACAACGCCGCCGCGCGCTATCTGCCGAATGCCGCCAGCCGCATGGATCCGCTGCAGCTGGCGCAGGCGCGCGAGCGCATGGAATTGTTACCGGGTTAAGTTCAAGTTCCCCTTGGCATGGCCGTTATTTAGACGTCGGGCGCAATTCCGCGCCCGGGATGATAGCCGCCCATGCAGATCAACACGAACATCACATCCTTGAACGCCCAGCGCAGTTTGACGCGCGCGGGCGAGGATATGGCCGTGCATTTGCAGCGCATGTCGAGCGGGCAGCGCATCAACTCCGCGCGCGACGACGCGGCCGGGACATCGGTCAGTTCGCGCATGACGGCGCAGATCAACGGCTTACGGCGGGCGAATCAAAATATCAATGATGGCATTTCGTTACTGCAGGTGGCCGATGGCGCGGCCGGGCAGCTGAACGATAACTATCAGCGCATGCGCGAGCTGGCGGTGCAGGCGGCGAATGATACGAACAGCAAGCTTGATCGAACGGCGATCCAGAACGAGGTGAATGCGTTGGTGTTGGCGAATGCCGATATTGTCGACGCTGCGCGCTTTAACAATGAGCGTTTGCTCGATGGTTCGTTCACGCAGCAGCTACAGGTGGGGGCGGCGTCCGGGCAGACCATGCAACTGGCGATACCGCGCGCGGTGATCACAGCCGGCTATTCGACTGGCATGGTGGACGTGGCGCCACAGCAGTCGACGGCGGTCGGCGGCGCGGTGCTGGGCGCTATCGGCCGTGGCGATCTGGTAATCAATAACGCGGCGGTAGGCGCATCGGTGGCCGGTGCGCAGGTAGGGCAGGCTGCCGGGAGTGCGTATGCGGTGGCGGCGGCGATCAATGCGGCCGGCATCCACAATATTTCGGCCACGGCGAACAATACCATCGATGGCGCAGTGAGCATCGGCGGTGTGCTGGCAGGGGCGGCGTTTTCGATCAATGGTGTGGATGTGGGCGCGATAGGCGGCGGTACGGCGGCGGTGCGCGCGGCCAATGCGGCGGGGGCGATCAGTGCCACTGCCGGCGCCAGCGGCGTTACGGCCAGCGCCAGCGGCAGCACGCTGACGCTGACGGCGGTCGATGGGCGCGATATCGTGTTGTCGGAAGCGGTGGCCGGGGCACTGGGTTCCGTCGGCTTGAGCGGCGGGTCGCACAAGGGCACGGTGACGGTGAATGAAGCGCCGCGCCCTGGCGCGCATACCATGAAGATCAGCGGGAATAATCCGGCGCAGGCGGGGTTGAGTGCCGGAAAGCTGGCCTCGGTGAGTATCGGCGCACCAGACTATCAGTCGCGCGAGATTTATACGCCGGGTGAACCGCCGATGGATTTATCGACCTACAGCGGCGCCAATGATGCGCTGGATTACCTCGATGGGAAGATCAATCAGGTGAGCGAGATTCGCGGCCAGCTGGGCGCGACCAGCAACCGGCTGACGGCTGCTGCCAGCAACGCCGGCAATGCTGCCGACAACCTGTCCTCGGCACGCTCGCGCATTCTCGACGCGGATTATGCCGACGAAACAGCGCAGCTGACCCGCACCCGCATCCTGCGCGAAGCCGGCGCCTCAATGGTCGCCCAAGCCAACGTCCTGCCGCAGCAAGCCTTGCTGCTGCTACGCTAACCCCATCGCCCATCTCCCATCGCCCATCGCCCATCGCCCATCGTCACCGCCCACCGCTGCCGCCCGCCATCACGCGCCACCGCCACCGCGTTACGTCGCGGTGACACCCGGCGCGGATACGTGGCCGACGTCGTAGCGCCGTTCGCCCGCTGTCGTCGCGGGCTCATCGCGCCACAGGCATAGCCGCGTGATGGTCCACGCCACTGGTTCGAAGCCGATCACCACGGCCAGCGCGCCCTGCGCCAGCGCCTGCTGCGCATAAGCTTCTTCCTGAAGACGCAGTTCACCAAGCGCGCTATACGGCGCGATCACCATGCCACCGCGCGTCGCAAACCGCGCCTGTCGCACGTCCGCGCGGATGGTCGCATGCCACGGCGTCCACGTCTTCACCGACGGCCATCCAAATGCCCGCGCCACACCGGCAAACGCCGGCCCGTTCAGAAAGCCATGCATCGCCTCCTCATCGCGCCACAGATAAAACGGCGCATAGGTTTGCTCCGGCGCCTCTGCATGCAGATACGCCTTGAAGACCAATCCCGGCAAATCATCGAGCAACGGCCCCTTCACCGCAATGCGCTCGCGGACCACGCCCATGTCGTAATCCGCCGGCAGCACAAAGCTGTACTGCATCGCGATCATGAGCGCACTCCCAGCAGGGAAGCCGCAGGACGGCCGCCGCCAAACGACCAGTCATCCCCCTGCGACGACGACACCACCACCATCACCTCCTCCGGCCGCAAGCCAGGCGACTCCACCAGCAGCGCCACCAGCCGCCGGTAAAACGCCTGCTTCATCTCGGTGTTGCGCGGCTTGCCGATGGTGATCGCGATCAGTACAAAATCATCTGACCGCTCGCCTTCGTAAAAACGATCGAACATCATCTCGTACGGCTCGTGCTGGTGCACCAGCTGGAAGCGGTCGTTCTTCGGCACATTGAACGACTCCTCCATCGCCCGCTGCAAACTATCGCCCAGTGCGCGGATGTATTCGGGCGACTTCCCCTTCAACAGCGAAATACGGCTCATCGGCATGATGACCTCCTTTTTTGATTTGACAGTCACACGATACCCGCCTAAATTGATCCTGAAAATCAGGAATATTTTGATAAACAGTTCGATAAATCGGGATGATTATGCGACGAATCACCTTTGACCTCGACGTCCTGCGCACCTTCGTCACCGGCGTCGACATGGGCAGTTTCGCCAAGGCGGCGGACCGGTTGGGGCGCTCCACCTCCGCCGTCAGCGCGCAGCTGAAAAAGCTGGAGGACCAACTCGGCATGCCGGTGCTGCGCAAAGAAGGGCGCGGCATGGCCACCACGCCGGCCGGCGAATCGCTGCTCGGCTACGCGCGCCGCCTGCTGGAACTGAATGACGAAGCGGCGACCGCCGTGCGCGGCGCCGAACTGGCGGGCGTGGTGCGGCTCGGCATCCAGCAGGACTTCGGCGAGCAAATGCTGACCGAAGTGCTGGGCCGCTACACCCGCGTGCATCCGCAGGTGCGCATCGAAGCGCGGGTGGCGCGCAATTCGGAATTGATGGAGTTGCTGGGCAGCGGCAAGCTGGACCTGGCGCTGGCATGGGACGGTGGCAGCGGCGCCGGTGGCGCGGCCTCGCCGCATGCGGTGACGGTAGCGCGCCTGCCGATGCGCTGGATCGGCCCGGCCGACGACACGCGCCTGGCGCTGGCCGACGGCGCCGCGCACGAACCGCTGCCGCTGGCGATGATGGACGCGCCCTGCATCATGCGCAGCGCCGCCACGCGCGCGCTGGACCATGCCGGCATCGCGTGGCGCATCGCCTTCACCAGTCCCGGCCTGTCCGGCGTGTGGGCCGCAGCGGCGGCGGGACTGGGCCTGACGGTACGCACCGACATGGGTTTGCCGCCCTCGCTGCGCGCGCTGGACGACCCGCGCCTGCCGCCGCTGCCCGAAGTCGGCCTGCTGCTGCACCGCGCCGAAGCGGAACTGCCTGCGCCGGCGCAGCGCCTGCACGACATCGTGCTGCAGGCATTGCAACAAGATAACCAATAGTGACTATTGGATAGTTTGTCAGTCACTAAAGTCTATAAAATTGCCCCTTGGAATTATTTTAGGGGAAAAGATGAACGTTGCCAAAATCACTCAGCTGCTGGCAGCTGCACTGGCCGTCTCGGCACTGGCGGGCTGCGCCACCGAAAGCTCGCAAGCCGTGGCGGTGCCGACCGTTACCAGCGCGTACAAACCGTATGTCGGCCCGCGCTCGCTGATCGCCGTCGGCAAATTCGACAACCGTTCGAGCTTCATGCGCGGCGTGTTCTCGGACGGCGTGGACCGCCTGGGCGGCCAGGCCAAGACCGTGCTGATCTCGCATTTGCAACAGACCAACCGCTTTAGCGTGCTCGACCGCGACAACCTGAACGAGATGAAGCAGGAAGCCGGCTTCAAACAGCAAGGCCAGAACATCAAGGGCGCCGATTTCATCGTCACCGGCGACGTCACCGAATTCGGCCGCAAGGAAGTGGGCGACCAGCAGCTGTTCGGGCTTGCCGGCCGCGGCAAGACCCAGGTGGCCTACGCCAAGGTCACGCTTAACATCGTCAATATCAAGACTTCGGAAGTGGTGTACTCGGCCGCCGGTGCGGGCGAATACAGCCTGTCCAATCGCGAAGTGCTGGGCTTTGGCGGCACCGCCAGCTACGACGCCACGCTGAACGGCAAGGTGCTGGACCTGGCCATGCGCGAAGCGGTGGACAAGCTGGTGGCCGGCGTCGACGCCGGTGCGCTTAACCTGCGTGCGCAGTGAGGCCCGCATGAACAACGCTATGATCAAACGCGCCGCCCTGGCGCTGGCGCTGGCCGGCGCCGCCCTGCTGACCGGCTGCGCCTCGGGACCGAAAACGCTGTACGGCTGGGATGGTTATCAGCCGCAGGTGTACCAGCACTTCAAGGGCGAGAGCCCGGACCAGCAGATCGCTGAAATGGAAAAATCGCTGCAGGCCATCAGCGCCAAGGGCGCCTCGGTGCCGCCGGGCTTCCACGCCCACCTCGGCATGCTGTATTCGATGACCGGCAAGCTGGACCAGATGGTGGCGCAGTTCGAGGACGAGAAAAAACTGTTCCCGGAATCGGCCGCCTACATGGACTTCCTGCTGGCGAAAGTAAACAAGGGTGAGAAATTATGATGCAACGTATCCTGAAACTGGCGGCCTGCCTGGCGCCGCTGGTGCTGGCCGTCGGCTGCGCCGGCACCAAGCAAGCGCCGTACGACTATACCGCCTTCAAAGCGGCCAAGCCGCGCTCCATCCTGGTGCTGCCGCCGCTGAACAACTCGCCGGAAGTCAACGCCGGCAACAGCGTGTATGCGCAGGTGACGTATCCGCTGGCGGAAGCCGGCTACTACGTGCTGCCGGTGGCGCTGGTCAACGAGACCTTCAAGCAGAACGGCATGACCACGTCGGCCGACATCCATGCGCTGCCGACCACCAAGCTGCAGGAGATCTTCGGCGCGGACGCCGGCATGTACATCACCATCACCAAGTACGGCGCCAGCTACACGGTGGTCGATAGCGTGGTGGTGGTGGCAGCCGAGGCCAAGCTGGTCGACCTGAAGACCGGCGCGGTGCTGTGGAGCGGCACCGCCAGCGCGGCCAATAATGAAGGCGGCAATAACAACACCGGCGGCTTGATTGGTGCGTTGGTGGCGGCGGCGGTCAAGCAGATCATCAACAGCACCACCGACCAGTCGCACCCGGTAGCCGGCGTGGCCAGCGCGCGCCTGCTGTCGGCTGGCCTGAACAACGGCATCCTGTACGGCCCGCGTTCGGCCAACTACCAGAAGCAGTAAGGCTTACTGCTTGCTGCGGACGCCGGCCAGCTGCGCCACGCCGGACAGCGTGGTCTGCGCCGCGTTCAGGCCAAGCAGGAAGTCCTTGTCGGAGTAGTTGTCGTAGTTGTCGGTCGGCTGGTGCCAGTTCGGATTCCAGCCGGCGCCGATCTGCTGTCCGCGCTCGTTCTCGCGCAGCGAGATCGATGGCACCAGGTCCATGAACGGCGTCGAATCGGTGTTGGTCATGTGGAAGCCGACGGCGGCCGGGTAGTTGGTCGCGTACTTGTCGTTGGCGGCGCGGAAGGCCCACGCCAGCCTGGCCGAACCCTCGGCCTGTTTCGACACCGACTGGTACTCGATGTTGACGTCCGCCTCAAGGCGCTGCTCCGGCGGCGATACGTAGGTGATCCTGCCATCGGCGCCCATCTTCGGAATCGGCATGCCGTGGTCGTACATCATCATGTCGTGCTGGATCATGCCCAGCCACTTCGGTTCCGGATACTTGCCCGAGCCTTTAGGCGATTCAATTCCCTGCAAATGCTTGCGCTGCTCGACGTAGGCGGCGGCGCCATTCAACCCCGTCTCTTCGTTGTTCCACAAGATGAAGCGGATCGAGCGATCGGTCTCCACGCCCGGCATGCTGAAGATGCGCGCCAGCTCCATCACCAGCGCGGTGCCGGAGCCGTCGTCGTTGGCCGCTTCGCCGAAGCCGATGCCGTCCATGTGCGCGCTGACAATGTACATTTCTTCCGGATGCGTGGTGCCGACCTTGGTGCAGTAGACGTTCTCGCGCAGCGAGGTGCCCACCGGCGTTTGCTCGGCGTTCAGCGCGCGCAGGCGTTCGTCGGGCTGGCGCAGCGGATCGGTGTTCACGCCGGTCGGGATGCGGTTGCCGAACAGCGTGCTGCCGCCCTGGCCCGGCGGACCGCCGGCGCCGCCGCTCGGAATGCCCGGCGCGCGCTTGGGTGCAGGTTCGCCCGGCGCCGGCTGTGTAAATTGATATTGCAAACGTTCGGTGTTGGTGCAGCCGTAGGACTTGAGTTGCGCCTCGATCCAGTCCAGCGCCTGGCGATTGCGCTCGGTGCCCTGGCGGCGGTCGCCGAACCGGGTCAGGCTCTTGATGGTGGCTTTGTACTTCTCCAGTTCCAGCTGTTTCACCAGCACCGCAACCGGATCGGCGGGCGCCTGCGCGGAGGCCAGCGGCGCGGCCAGCGCCAGCGCCACGCTCAAACCTAAAACTACTTTCATATCAAGTCCTTATCGTCAAAAGAGGCCCGGTCATTGTGCATGAACTTGTGAAGTAAATCTATGTAAGCGCTGCACAACACTACGATACAAAACGGCAGCGCACTGCAACTTTGCAGACAAGTTGGATTGCCAAGATGGGGTCATGAAAACCTCTCTCCGCTCACGCCTGCTGCGCAGCTGCCTGTATTTGCTGGCGATCTTCCTGCTCTGCTTCAGCTACTGGATCCATCGCTCGTTCGGACAGCCGGAACTGAACCAGATTGTCTACCACATGAACTTCGGTGTGGAGCTGATGGACACGGTCGACCCGGCGGTCACATGGCGCTTCGTGCGCTGGTGCGTGCTGGCGCCGTTGGCCTTGCTGGCGCTGGTGTTCTACGTGGAGGCCAGAGTGCGCGCCGCCATCGCGCGCGCGCCGCAGTGCTGCCATGTGCTGTGCTATCGCCTGCATCGCTGGTTCCCGCAGCTGCTGGTGTTCGGCGCGACCACCTTCTGGATGTGCGATGTGTCGGCCTTTAAGTATGTAACAGCAGATTTCGGCCCCGATTATTTCGGCGCCAACTACGTTCGCCCGGAAGCCGTTTCTGTGCTAGAGCAGAAACCGAAAAACCTGATCCTGATTTATGTGGAAAGCCTGGAGCAGGGCTACAGCAGCAAGGCGGTTTTCGGCAGCGATCTGCTGGCGCCGCTCAACGGCCTGCAAGGCAGCAGCTTCGCCGACTACCAGCAGGTGCCGGGCACCGGCTGGACCATCGCCGCCATCGTCGCGACCCAGTGCGGCGTGCCGCTCGAGCGCATGACCATCTTCGATGGCAATACGCAGGGGCAGGTGATGAACTCCTTCCTCAAGAACGCCACCTGCCTGACCGACTTGCTGGCCGCGCGCGGCTATCGCAATGTGTTCATGGGCGGCGCCTCGACCAACTTCGCCGGCAAGGACAAGTTCCTCGGCCAGCACCACTATCACGAGGTGTATGGCAAGGAGGAATGGCTGAAGAGCGGGGCGCAGGCCAGCGACATGAACGGCTGGGGTTTGTACGACGCCGACTTGTTCAGCCGCGCCAAGACCAAGCTGCGCGAGCTGTCGGCGTCGAAGCAGAAGTTCAACCTGACTTTGCTGACGGTCGATACGCACGAACCGGAAGGGCATTTGTCGACGCAGTGCGCACAGCGCGGCTACAGCGGGTTTGAAGGCGTGGTCTCTTGCACGGCGGCGGAGGTGGCGGACTTCGCGCGCTATGCGCGCGACAATGGCTATCTCGACGACACCAACATCGTGATCCTTGGCGATCACCTGTCGCGCAAGAACCCGGCGACGCCCAAGCTGTCGCAACTCCAGGACCGCACCATCTTCAACCGCTTCATTTCGCAAGACATGCCGGCGCAGAACCGCAAGCAGGTGCTGCACTTTGACCTGATGCCGTCGATCCTCGAATTCACCGGCTACCAGGTTGCCGGCGGCCGCATGGGGCTCGGCTACAGCGCCTTCAACCAGCATCCGTTCCAGCCACCGAAAGACCGCCTGCCGGAGATGGACAAAAACCTGCTCAACCGCTCCCAGTTGTACATGGCGCTGTGGTCGGACCCGGAAGATCACTAGCCTCGCGTTTTTACAACAAAAAGTTCTTTTTTGGAAATTAAAATTACGTTATTGCAATTCTTATGCTATATTTAGAACACTGAGTTGCCATTCCCAAAGAGGACTATCGTGAAATTTTCGAAAATCGCTATCGCCGCCTGTGCATTTGCCGCTGCAATGGTTACGGCTCCTGCCGCCTTTGCCGGCGTCACGCAAACCTTCGTCCTGGGCACCAGCAACACTCCAAGTTTTGCCAGCCAGGACATGGCTCACCTGACCATCGCCGAAGTGGGCAACAACACGGTGTGGACGCTGGCGGCTGACTGGGACAACGCACTCAACACGCGCAACCCGTTCATCTTCGGCCTGCAATTTACCGATACGAAGACGGCCAGCCCAGTCAACTTCAACGCGACTAACGGCACCATCGTGGCGAAAAGCCTGAGCGCCACTGCGGTGAACTTCCTGACGGCCAACAAAGCCGGCCGCTTTACCGATGGCGAAGTTGCCACCTGGACCTTCAACAACACCAAACTGACCGACTTCAGCGCGTTCGAGCTGCACGTCAACTCGGTGACGGCAAACGGTGGTTCGGTCAAATTCACGAAAATGACCTCGGCAGTGCCGGAACCGGAAACCTACGGCATGCTGCTGGCCGGCCTGGGCCTGATCGGTTTCGCCGCCCGCCGCCGCGCCGCCAAGTAAGGCCACGGCCAGGCTGCGCCTGTCCTGCTGGACCGAAAGCCCCGCTTGCGGGGCTTTCGCCATTCAGGTTGCCAATAGCAATGAAAGCTTGGTCTGTTATTCACTGCGGCGGAATAATTACAAATGGTATAAGGTGAGGAGAGGCGCTGCTAACAGCTACAAAACACCCGTAACCTTGGCAAAGTGCAGCTTTGGAAGCTGCTCTATTTTCGGGATTTTCAGCATTACCGCGACGTAGGCCGATCGGTAACTGGCTTGCAGTATTTCGCCTGGCCCAAGGGGCCTGTTCCTGTCGAGTTGCAAAATGAAGTTGAACAGCCAGCGGCGGATATGCAGCAAAAGCTGGACCTTACGGTGTACGAGTTCGCAAAAAGGTCGGGCTTTGAGCATCACTGCCAAGGCAAACTTCGATGCTGAGTTGTTCAGCAAGCGTGAATCCGGGCATCGATTTCCCTAGCCAACCTGGGTCTGTCTGGACGATTATTATGAATTCGATGATGCGGAACTGGCGCGTCTAGAGCAGGCCGGGGAATTTCGGATTGCCCAGGCATAGCGGCAGAACTGGCGCAGTGCGCTATCGATAGCGATGACATTTCGGGACAACAAGAACGCATTGTTCGTGCAGCGAATGGACTGTAGCAAGTTACAACATTGTCAGTAGCATCCGAAGCCCGTAGAATGCAGGCAACGCGGGTGTAGTTCAATGGTAGAACGGCAGCTTCCCAAGCTTCATACGAGGGTTCGATTCCCTTCACCCGCTCCATTCAGGCATTGCGTTCAAGAGCCTTCTTGTAGGCGGCGTTATCTTGTCGTTTTCCAGCCGAGCGAGGTTATAGGTCATCGAGCGTGACCCTTACAGGCTTCTGCCGTCAGCAGGTAGCCGACCGGCTTGTTCCTGTTGAGGATGGCGACCGGCTGGTCGCCCGATGCTTCGAGTACCGCGGTAGGGTTCGCTTTCAGTTCGCTAATGCCGACTGACGAGGGGGCCAATATTGCATTCATGATGGCGCCTTTAAAGGTCTTTTAACAGCCCTTATAGTAGCCCCCCCGGCGTCCTAGCCCTTGCCCGGCGCTGCCTTCACCAGGTTGTTGCGCAGTTTGACCACGGCTTTTTGCAGCACCGGGAATTCCTCCGGCGTCAGGCCGGTGGCGCTGCGCAGGTTCATGCTGAGGGCGCTTTCGCGCAGGGCGCGTCCTTCCGCCGTCAGGCCGACGCGGACAATGCGTTCGTCGGCGCTATCGCGCGCGCGGTGGACGTAGCCCATCGCTTCCAGTTTTTTCAAAATCGGCGTCAGCGTGTTGGACTCAAGGAACAGCTTTTCGCCCAGCCCGCTCACGGTCTGGTTATCTTCTTCCCACAACGCAATGATGGCGATGTACTGGGTGTAGGTCAGGCCCAGCTTGTCCAGGATCGGCTTGTAGGCCTTGCCGAACGCCAGGTTGGCCGAATAGACCGCAAAACACAGGAAATCAGACAGCTGCGGTGTGCTTGGTTTGTTCATGATGCACCTCCTTTGGTAGATGCCCGATTATACATCGGATACGATTTAATCGAAACAGCTTGACACCGCTAAAAATGCTGGTAATATGCAACGCATGCGCTTCTATCGGATGCGATACAAATTCAACCAACAAGGAGTTTTATCATGACCAAAGTTCTCTACACCGGCAAAACCCACACCACCGGCGGCCGCGACGGCGCCACCCGCAGCAGCGACGGCCGCCTGGACGTGCAACTGTCCGCGCCCGGCAGCAGCGCGCCCGGCACCAACCCCGAGCAGCTGTTTGCCGCCGGCTGGTCGGCCTGCTTCATCGGCGCGATGGGTCTGGCCGCTGGCGCCTTGAAAGTCAAACTCCCTGGCCAAACGGCAGTGGATGCCGAAGTCGATCTGGTCAACAATGAGACTGGCTATTTCCTGCAGGCGCGCCTGAACGTGAGCTTGCCTGGCCTGGACCGTGAGACGGCGCAAGCCATCGTGGACGGCGCGCACCAGACTTGCCCGTACTCGAAACTCTCGCGCGGCAATATCGACGTCGAGATCAATCTGGTCTGAGCGGGGAGAGCGCATCATGTCCAACGATCTGCACCACGGTTCCTGCCACTGCGGCGCCGTCCAGTTTGAAGTGCGCACCGCGCTGACGCCGGCCGCACGTTGCAACTGCAGTCTGTGCCGCCGTAAAGGCGCGCTGATGTCGCCACCGTTCGCGGCCGCCGAGTTGAAGATCGTGAAGGGCGAGGATGCGCTCACCCTCTACCAGTTCAATACCCGCGTGGCCAAGCACTACTTTTGCAAGCACTGCGGGATTTATCCGTTTCACCAAACGCGCAAAGATCCGTTGCTGTGGCGCGTGAACATCGGCTGCCTTGATGGCGTCGATCCGTATGCACTCGATGCCGGCGTCAATGATGGCGCCAGCCTTTCAACCGTTATCCTGGAGGACGCGTAATGAACACCACCTATCGTCAAGTAGCCGCCGCCGTCGCACTCACCTTCGCCGCCTTGGCCGCGCCGGCGTATGCCGCCGCGCCAGCGACCTTCAACACCATCAAGCAGGTGAATGCCGGCGACCTCAATGTCGGCTATGTCGACGAAGGCCCGGCCAACGGCCCGGTGGTGATCTTGCTGCACGGCTGGCCGTATGACATCAACAGCTACGTCGATGTGGTGCCCAAGCTGACCGCGCAAGGCTATCGCGTGATCGTGCCGCACCTGCGTGGCTACGGCACCACGCGCTTCCTCGATCCGCAAGCGCCGCGCAACGGCGAACCGGCCGCGCTGGCCGCCGACGTGATCGCGCTGATGGATGCGCTGAAGATCGACAAGGCCACGCTGGCCGGCTACGACTGGGGCGCGCGCACCGCCGATATCGTCGCCGCCCTGTGGCCGCAGCGCGTGAAAGGACTGGTCTCGGTCAGCGGTTACCTGATCGGCAGCCAGGAGGCGGGGAAGCAGCCGTTGCCGCCGGAAGCGGAGCTGCAATGGTGGTATCAGTTCTACTTCGCCACGGAGCGCGGCCGCATCGGCTATGAAAAGAATCACCGCGACTTCGCCAAGTTGATCTGGAAGCTGGCGTCGCCGCAGTGGAATTTCGACGACGCCACCTATGCCCGCAGCGCGGTCTCGCTGGAGAATCCAGACCACGCGGCGGTCACGGTGTCCAACTACCGCTGGCGCCTCGGCCTGGAAGCGGGCGAAGCGAAATACGCGCAGCTGGAAGCGCAGCTGGCCAAGTTCCCGAGCATCTCGGTGCCGACCATCACGATGGAAGGCGATGCCAACGGTGCGCCGCATCCGGAACCGGCTGCATATGCGAAACGCTTCACCGGCAAGTACAAGCACCAGCTGATTACCGGCGGCGTCGGCCACAACTTGCCGCAGGAAGCGCCTGCAGCTTTTGCGCAGGCGGTGCTGGACCTGGAAAAGCTCTAACGTATCAGGGCGATCAGGATAATGATGGGCAGGGGGACGCCAAGCATCCAGAGCAGGATCGAGCGCATATTATTCTCCTCGTTTAATCATGACCCGCGCGTGATCGCGGTGACGGCCGCCAGCAATGGCGCTGATGGCGGCGATGAAGGCGCCCAGCAGCAGGGCGACGAACATCCATAGCGCCGAATGGGCTGCCGCTGCGCGGGCCTGTTCGGCGGCGGCGGTAGCCTTGGCTTTGGCTTCGGCTGCCGCCTGGGTGGCCTGGGCGTAGATCAGGTCCACGCGCTGTTCGGCGTCGGCTGGCGCCAAGCCGGTCCGCTTGGCGACCAGCTGGGCAAGATAGGCACGGTCGTCGCCGCTGATTTTTCCGGAGGCCAGGTCGGTCAGCAGGATGCGGTTGATTTCACTGCGCTGCGATTCGGTGGCGACTTCGCCATTGGGCGAGCGCAGCAGCATGTCGGCAAAGTAGGTGTTGCTGCGGCCCGTGCCTGCACCTGCGCCTGCACCTGCGCCGACAGCTGGCGCCACTGCGGTGGCAGCGTTGGCGGCTGCCGCGCCGGCGTCGATGGCGCCGCTCAATACGGCGCGCGCACCGCCTGCCATCACGGCCACGGTCATCAGCGTGGCGACGGCCCACGTCAGCAGGCCGTGCGCGGTATCACGAAAATACACTTCGTCGCCATGTACGGCGGCCCACTTCACGCGCAGGCGGCCGGCGATGTAGCCGCCGATGCCGGAAGCGGCCAGCTGCATGAAGGCGATCCACGCAATGCTGGCGACACCGAGCGGCGCGGCGTTGTACTGGTACGGCGACACGGACGACAGTCCGAGACCGACGCCCAGTATCAGCAGGATGAACGATAACGCTGCCGCAGCGGCGGCGCCGGCCACGATGGCGCCCCATGAGGTACCAGAGGTATAGCCGTCTCCATCGGGCGCGCTGGCGACGGCTATGCCGGCGTGGCTCGCTTGTAATGTTTGTGTTTGCATGATGGCTCCTTGATTGTTGGAAGCCCATCATGCGCCGCGCTGGCTGTGCGCTCTGTTCGTGCGCCCACATATGACAGCTGGGCGCAGTATTCAGGAATTCAGGCGATCTTGCGTTCGCCGCGCCGCGCCAGGTGCTCGACCATCGCGCGGTGGGTCGGCAGGTCGGCCAGCGCGCGCTGCGACATTTGCTGGATCATCGCGAACTCGTGGCGTGCTTCCTCGGTGCGCGGCAGCGTTCTGGCGTTGGCGTACAACTCGGTCGGATACTCCATCCCGTACAGCACGTACTGCCAGCTCGACGGCGGGTACATCTCGTAATCCACCACGAAGTCCATGCGCTGCGGCGCGCGCTTGCGCCACATGGCCAGCTTGTCCTGCAGCGATTGCGGCACGCTTTTCATGTCGGCGTTATCGATCCAGAACTGGTGGTCCTTGCGCTGCGTCAGGCAGTAGTGCAGCTTGACGAAATCGACGATGCGCTCGTAGCGCGCCTTCATCATCTCGTTGAATACCTTCGCCACCGGCTCGAAGTCGCCGTCGTGCGGGAACAGATAGCTGACCAGATAGGCTGCCGTTTCAATCAGGCCGATGCCCGACGATTCCAGCGGCTCCAGGAAGCCGCCCGACAAGCCCACCGCCACGCAGTTCTTCACCCAATGCTGGTCGCGGTAGCCGACGTTGAGCTTGAGCTGGCGCGGGTTCAGGCCGTCGGCCTGCTTGCCGATGTAGTTGCGCAGCACCTGCTCGGCGCGCGCGTCGTCGGTGTAGCGGCTCGAGTAGACATAGCCGACGCCGCGCCGTTCGTGCAGGCCGATGTCCCAGGTCCATCCCGCTTCGTGCGCCTGGGCGATGGTGTAGGAGGCGATCGGCGCATCCGGCCGCTCGTACGGCACCTGCATCGCCAGCGCGCGGTCGACGAACAGCACGTCGTTGATGTTGCGGAAGGAGGTGCCCAGCGCCTCGCCGATCAGCGCCGCACGGAAGCCGGTGCAGTCGATGTACAGGTCGGCCGTGAGCACGCCCGCTTCCTTGGTGTGCACCGCGCCGATAGCGCCGTCGCCGTCCAGCGCCACCCGTTCCACCGTAGCTTGCACGTGCTTCACGCCCAGCGATTGCGCATGGGTGGAGAGCAGGGCGGCGAACTTGCCGGCGTCGAAGTGGTAGGCGTAGTTGAGCGGTCCCATGAAGTCGGCGTCGCTTGGGCGCTTCGGTGCGTGCGCAGCGTCGGCCACGCGCTTTTGCATGGTGGCGGCGGCGGCAAACGCCACGTCCTTGCCGGCCGCACCCTGCAGCCAGTAGGGCAGCAGTTCCGGACCGCCGGGGCGCTGGCTCGGCAGGCTGAACGGATGGAAGTAGTGGTCCGCGCCCGGCGTGCCCGGTTCGCGCACCCAGTCGTTGAAGCGGATGCCCTGCTTGAAGGTGCCGTTGCATTCACGGATGAAGCGCGCCTCGTCGATGCCGATGGTGGCCAGCGTGCCGCGAATCGACGGGAAAGTGCCTTCGCCGACGCCGATGATGCCGATTTCCTTCGATTCCACCAGCGTGATGCTGACCGCGCCATCGGCGCCGGTGCCCAGTTGCTTGGCTAAAAAGCAGGCCGTCAGCCAGCCGGCAGTGCCGCCGCCGACGATCAGAACTTGCTTGACGCCATCTTTTGGTAACGTTTTCATGATCTTTTTGTCTCCGTAAAGCCGTATTTCGGCAGAGGGGGCAGCCGAAGATACAACGCTGCTACAATTTTTAATTTGACATTGCTTGATCAGATTATGTACCATGAAATCGATTTCACAAATAACGAAAACGTTTTCAGATAAATTGAAATCGTTTTCACACAACATGAAATCGTTTTCTAAGATAAATGGTAGCACCGCCCCTCCCCCTCGGCGATCGCTACGCAAAAGGAGACTTATGAACGTCCACGTACCGCAGTCCGGGAAGCGCTTGCTGCTGTCCCCAATCTCTATCGCCATCCTCGCCCTGGCAACCGGCGCCAATGTGGCCTACGCCCAAGCCAATACCACCGGCGCAGCCGCCGCTGAACAAGCCGCACCGGCCGACGCCGGCAAGATCACCGAGGTGTTTGTTACTGCGACCAAGCGCACGACTTCGCTGCAGAAAACCCCGGTAGCCGTGACCGCGCTGAACTCGGCCGCGCTGGATGACAACCACGTCCAGACCATTCAGGACGTCGTCAATCTGGTGCCGGGCTTCTCGGCCACCGGCCAGGGCGACCACGGCGTGATCACCATGACCCTGCGCGGCATCGGCAACGACTCGGCCAAGACCGAGTACGCCGACCCGGAAGTGGCGACCTTCGTCGACGGCATCTACTCGCCGCGTCCGGAAGGCGCGACCGCGCTGCTGTTCGACCTGGAAGCGATCGAAGTCCTGCGCGGCCCGCAAGGCACGCTGTGGGGCCGCAACTCGACCGTGGGCGCGGTCAACATGCAGACCGTCAAGCCTGAAATCGGCAGCAACGCCGGCAATTTCGAGCTGGGCTATGGCAACTACACCCGCATCGGCGCGCGCGGCGCGTTCAACATCCCGCTGAGCAACACGATGGCCATGCGCGTGTCGGTGGTGCACGAGCAGCACGACGGTTACGTCGACTACCAGGCGCCCGTCATTCCATCGCTGGCTTCGCAGCAGGCTGCCGCCGCGCCGGTGATCGCCGCCTGGAACAAGGCGCACCCGCTGAACCCGATCGCCTTCCGCCCGATCAACGAGAACAACTACATCCGCAACGGCCAGAAGTACAACGCCCAGGACCAGAGCGCGGTGCGCCTGGGCTTCCTGTGGCAGCCATCGGCCGACCTGAAGTGGAATATCTCGTACGAGCACTACGTCGATCGCGGCACCCCGAACATCAACATGCTGCAACAGCAGCGCGCAGGCCAGGAGTTCTGGTCGGCGCTGGTCGACACCGCGCCTAACGTCAACCGCGATTCGAACTCGGTGCGCAGCCGCGTCGACTACCAGATCAACAACGATGTGGCGCTGGCCTACATCGCCGGCTACTCGCGCTTCAACGGCTCCTCGACCTTCGACCAGGATGGCGGCGCCAATCCGGCCACCAGCTTCACCACCGCCGCCAGCAGCACCGGCAGCGCGGGCTACCAGGCCAACAACACCGTCTGGTCCAAGTACAAGAACTACAGCCATGAGCTGGAGATCATGTCGACCGGCAAACGCGACGTCGACTGGCTGCTGGGCCTGTACTACGCCAACGAAGACAACGGCATCCGCTTCGACATCCCGATCATGAACGGCACCGAGAACGGCACCGTGAGCTGGCAGGGTTCCTTCATCCAGCCGAAGGAAACCGTGGATTCGAAAGCGGCCTTCGGCCAGGCCACCTGGAACGTCAATGACCAGTGGCACCTGACCGGCGGCTTCCGCTACACCTCGGACAAGCGCGAAAACATCGGCGGCACCGGCAATGGCTGGAGCAACACCGACACCGTGCCGCAGGTGCCGGTGAGCCCGTCGATGAACCCGCTGGCCCCTGGCGGCAACAACGGCTTCAGCACCTACTCGTTCAACAGCGGCAGCTACAGCGGCAACAAGCTGACCGGCCTGGCGCGCGTGACCTACGACATCGACAAGAACAACATCGTGTTCGCGTCGGTATCGACCGGCTACAAGTCGGGCGGCCTGCAAGACGGCGGCCGTCCTTACGGCGCCGAGACGCTGACCAACTACGAGATCGGTTCGAAGTCGACCTTCTTCGGCGGCAAACTGCGCATGAACAACGCGGCGTACTACTCGAAGTTCAAGGACTTCCAGTTCAGCGCACCGGTGACCAACGCCGACGGCTCGCGCGGCCTGGCCACCAGCAACGCCGATGGCGCCAAAGTGTGGGGCCTGGAAACCGAGATCGCCGCCAAGATCACGCCGGATGACCGCGTGCAGCTCACCGCCGCCTACACCAACGCCAAGCTGAAACACCTGATCGGTGGCTCCAACGACTACAACCTGCCAGCTTGCACGGTGCCGGGCATCACCAATCCTTGCCTGGACGTGAGTGGCAACACCATGCCGCACTCGCCATCGTTCAGCGCGCAGCTGCAGTACCAGCACAGCTTCGCGCTGGCCGATGGCACGCTGATCCCGCGCATCAGCACCCACTACGAAACCGCCAGCTGGCTGAGCGTGTTCAACCTGGGTGAGCCGGATCGCCAGAAGGCTTACAACCGTACCGACCTGGGTCTGCGTTACGACGCCAACTCGAAATGGTACTTCGACGCCTTCGTCCGCAACGTCGAAGACGGCAAGATCAAGACCAGCGCCATGAACGCCAACGGTCCGTGGCAAGCGCAGTACCTGCCGCCACGTACCTTCGGCATCAACGTGGGCCGCTCGTTCTAAGCAAAGAGTTTTTCATGTAGTCCAGTGTTGTCTGTGGTCTTAAACCCCTCGCGCCTTCCCCGGGTCGAGGGGTTTTTTTTATGCGATACTGGCGGCGTGTGTTTCTCCCCTGAGGTTTGCATGCCGTTCCTGAGTACCGTCCTCGCAGCGGCCACGCTGGCCTGCGTGGAGCCGCCGCCCGATCCCGCCAACACCTACGATGCGCCGCACACTTATGCGAAGCTGGCGCGCGACTATCCGCAGATCCAGATCGCCGGCGCCGCGCTGCCGGACGGCGTGCGCAAAGTCGCCGATCAGGTCTATGCGCAGCATGGCGCGCGCTGTCTGAAGCTGGACGCCTGGCTGCCGGCGGGCGAGCGTTTGCCTGCGGTGATCCTGGTGCATGGCGGCGGCTGGAAGTCCGGCTACCGCTCGGAGTTCGCGCCGATGGCGGTGCGGCTGGCGCAGCAGGGCTTTGCGGCGCTGGCCATCAGCTATCGCTTGTCCGGCGAGGCGCGCTACCCGGCGGCGGTGCAGGACGTGCAGGACGCGGTGCGCTGGGTGCGCGCGCATGCCGACGAGCTGCACATCGATCCGCAGCGCATTGCGCTGGCCGGCGGTTCGGCCGGCGGCCAGCTGGCCAGCCTGGCCGGCGTGACGCTGCCGGGCGGCGAGGGCGTGCAAGCCATCATCAACATCGACGGCCTGTCCGACTTCACCAGCGAGCTGGCGCTCAGGTACGAGGACGATCCGAATAAAAATCCCTCGTCGGCCGGCGCCTGGTTCGGCGGCCGCTATGCCGAGAAGGGCGCGCTGTGGCGCCAGGCCTCGCCGATCCAGTACGTTCGTCCCGGCATGCCGCCCATGCTGTTCATCGGCAGCGCGCAGCCGCGCTTCGCGGCCGGACGCGAGGATATGATGGCGCGCATGGCGCAAGCGGGGGTGGCCAGCGAAAAGGTGCTGCTGCCGGAGACGCCGCATTCCTTCTGGCTGTTCGATCCGTGGCTGCAGCCGACCGTCGACGCCAGCGTGGCTTTTCTACGCCGGCAGTTGCGCTAGCTCGTGCTAGTATTGGTTCCACTATGCGTGTAACGATCTCTTTGGTGCTGGCGGTGGCCCTCGGCGCAAGCGCGCCGCAGGACAGCCATGCGGCGCAGCGGGTGGCGGTCGGCACCACGTTCAGCCATTTGTTCGAGCAGGGCGAGGACGGCCGCTGGCATGGGCTGGGCGTGGACGTGCTGCGCGCCCTGGCCGCGCGCGCCGGCGACAGCATCGAATTCAGGCTGTATCCGTGGCCGCGCGCGCAGGCGATGGTGGAGCGGGCGCAGGCCGATATCCTGGTCGGGCCGTACCGATCGCCAGAACGCCTGAAGCGCTTCGCCTTCCTCGACCATCCGTTCTACCGCGACCGCATGGTGTTTTACGCGCGCCGCGATACGGAGCCGGTGTGGCAAGGCGAGCTGGCCGCGCTGCGCAAGTACAAGATCGCCGCCGTGCGCGGCTGGCATTACGGCGCGCGGTTCGAGCAGGCGCGCCCGCAGCTCGATATCAGCGAAGTGTCGCAGCTGGAAAACGGTATGCAGATGCTGGCCGTCGGCCGCGTCGACCTGCTGGCCACCAACGAGCGCAACACCATCGGTTTGATCGACACCCTGCGCTTGCGCGCATCGCTGGCGGTGCTGTGCCCCGATATCACGCAGCTGGATGGCTATCTGGCCTTTCCGCTCGACGCCAGATTCAAAGCTGTGCGCGACCGCTACAACGCGCTGTTCACCGAGATGGTGCGTTCGGGCGAACTGGCGCGGCTGGGCGCTCGCCACGGTGTGCTGGTGCCGCAGAATGACGGCGCACCCCAGCAGTCCTCAACATGCAGCGATAAACACAGGCCTTGACCATGAAGAAGTTTTGTTTGAGCTTATCCTTACTGGCGGCCGCCAGCGCGACCGCCACTGCGCCGGCGCTGGCGCAGCAGGGCGCCAAGTTCGCGCCGATCCCGGTGACGTCGATCTTCCGCCCGGTGCAGCTCAACGGTACGGCCGACGACGCGCTGGCCAGCGGCCGGCTGGTGCAGGGCGTGTATCCGCCGGCTGCGCATGCGAGCAAGCGCTGGCGCATCGCCTTCCTGTTCCCGCACCTGAAGGACCCGTACTGGGGCGGCTGCGCCTATGGCGTCATCAGCGAGGCCAAGCGGCTCGGCGTGGCGGCCGATATTCTGCCGGCCACCGGCTACGACGACCTGCAGGGCCAGTTGCAGAGAATGGACGAGGCCATCGCCGCCAAGTACGACGCCATCGTGATTTCACCGATCAGCCTGACGGCCAACAATCCCTCCATCGTGCGCGCGCGCGCGGCCGGCATTCCGGTGCTGGAACTGGCCAACGACAGCCGCAGCGAAGAACTCAATCTCAAGGTCACCACCTCGCTGCGCGGCATGGGCGTGGAGGCCACGCGCTGGGCGATCCGCGACGCCCAGCAGCGCGGCCTGAAGTCGATCAACATTGCCTTGCTGCCGGGGCCGCTGGGCGCCGGCTGGGTGAAAGGGGAGGTGGACGGCACCCGCATCGCCGCGCAGGAAGCGCCGATCGAAGTGAACATCCTCGATATCCGCTACGGCGACAGCGAGCGCGGCTTGCAATCGCAGCTGGCCGGCAGCATCCTGGCCAAGCATGGCAAGCGGCTCGATTACATCCTCGGCTGCACCGGCTGCGCGCCGGCGGTGCTGGGGCCGCTAAAGGCGGCCGGGCTGGCCGACAAGGTCCGCGTGGTGGCTTACGACCTGACCAGCGAGATCGCGCACCTGGTGCGCACCAGGGAGATTTATGCCGCCGCCGACACCAAGGGCGTGAGCCAGGCGCGGGTAGCGATCAACGCCGCCGTCAACCTGCTGGAAGGGCGCAGCAAGGAGCAGCCGCATACCATCCTGATCAAGCTGGGCATGCTGGACCAGCAGAACCTGTCCAGCTATCCTTTTGATACCTCGATCGCGCCCGAGGGCTACAAGGTGGTGTTGTCGCACGACCCGGCCAAGGACTGAGCCTACCGTACGCCGCTGCGCGCGCTCTTGCGCTACCCTAGCGCCTGCAATGCAAAGATGAGGAGGTCGTCATGGTTCCGGATCAGGAGCGGCGCCAGCGCGCGCCGCAAACGTCGGACACTGCCGGTTGGCACTCGTACGATTTCATCGTGCGGCAGGCGCTGCAAGTCCAGCGTGATATCGGCACGCCCGGCGCGGTGGAGCTGTTACAGAACATGGGGCTCAAGCCGCAAGTGATCGCCCGCGTGCTCGGTCCCGAGCGCCGCGTGCGCGAGGAAGACTTGCGCTCCCTCGCTGGCGGCGCCTGACCAGCTTACAGGCAGGCTTTGAGTTCGTTCACATAGCGCTCGCTGACGGCCAATTGCGCGCCGCAGGCCAGCGCCAGTTCGTAGCGGCCATCGCCGATCACCGACAAGCGCCGGATCTGCGTGCGCCGCACGATGGCGGTGCGGTGCACGCGCAGGAACTCATCGGGCCGCAGCAGTTGTTCCAGCCGGCTTAAGGGAACGCGGTGCAATACCGCGCGAGCGGCCAGGTGCAACTCGACGTAGTTGCCGGCCGATTGCAGCCACAGTATGTCTTCCACCTTGATTTGTTCGATAGATCCGATCGAACGCACGCTGAGCGCATCGGCGTAGCGGTCATGGGGGGCGTCGGCGTAGTTGCGCAGGGCGTTGCGGTAGCCGTCCTGCTGGCGGTAGGCGAGCATCGCCACCGCGCGTTCCAGCGCCTGCGCCAGCCGCCGGTCGTCGATGGGCTTGAGCAGGTAGTCCAGCGCGTGGACTTCAAACGCATCGAGCGCGTGACTGTCGTAGGCGGTGACGAAGATGATCAACGGCGGCACCGCCCGCCGGCTGAGCTCGCGCGCCAGTGCCAGCCCGCTCTCCTGCGGCATCTGGATATCGAGGAAGATGACGTCAGCCTGTGTCTGCGCCAGGGCGCTGCGCGCGGCCGCCGCGCTGTCGCATTCGGCCAGCAGGCGCCAGCCGGGATGCGCGGCCAGCGCCAGGCGCAGGTTGGCGCGGCCGGGCGCCTCGTCGTCGACGATCAGGTAGTCGATCAATCGCATGGCAGCGCAACCTCGGCGTAGAAACGGTCGCCGCGCCGTTCGGCGCGCAGCGTGGCGGCGGGATTGAACAGGGCCAGTCGTTCGCGCGTGTTCTTCAGTCCGAGCCCGGTGCCGGGATTGGCCGGCGCGTGCGCATTGACCGGATTGGAGACGGTGAGCAGCAACAGATCCGCCTGGCGGGCGATCTGCACGCGGATATCGCTGCGCTCCTGATGGCAATCGAGATCGTGGCGCAGCGCGTTCTCGATCAGCGGCTGCAACAGCAGCGGCGGGCAGGGGATGTCGTGCAGTTGCGGCTCGTCGCCGTCGACCTGGATCTGCAGGCGCTCGCCGTAGCGCAGGCGTTGCAGGCCGGTGTAGTCGCGGACGAACTGCAGTTCCTCGCCCAGGCTCACGGCGTCGCGCAGGCTGGCCGACAGCGCATAGCGCAGCAAGTCGCTCAAGCGGCTGATGCCCTGCAGCGAAACCGCCTTGTCGCCCTCGCGCACCAGGGCGCTGATGGCGTTGAGGGCGTTGAAGATGAAGTGCGGCTCCAGCTGCGCGCGCAAGGCCAGCATGCGCTGCTGCTCAAGCGCCAGCTCGCGCGCCCGCGCCAGCCGCCAGTTGCCGATAGCGACGATGATGGCAAACGTGGCGCCGGTCACGAACCAACTGAAGCGCCGCATCCGCAGGCGCGCCTGATACACGCTTTGCAGACTGAAGGCGTCGCCGCTGCGCACCCAGTCGAGGTACAGCCATTGCAATGGCTGGAACAGCACCATCACCACGATGAACCAGGCCACCACGTTGCGGCGCGAGGAAAACAGCGCCGGCCAGCGCAGCAGCGCCAGGCACAGGCTGGAACTGAGCACCATCATCGGCACGTAGTCGATGCACCACTGCTGCCACAGGCGCAGATAGCCGGTAGCGGTGGCCGCGCCGTAAGCACCAACAGCGCTGATCGCAATCCACGCCAGCACGTTCAGTACCAGCATCTTGAGCGCGGCGAGGACAGGGGAAGTATTCATCGGCAGCGAGTATAGCAAAGGCATGCAGGGCTGCTGCGGCGCGCCGTCACGCCGAACCGGGGCTTCGTCCCTTGTTGGATGCGGGCGCCGCGCGGCGTTGGCAGAATCGCCATTCCCCTCACTCGGAAAGGAATGCGATGACTCCCCGGATCCACGGCCTGGACACCTTGCGCGCCACCGCGATTGCGCTGGTTTTGATGTACCACTACGGCGTGGTGGCCGGCGGCAGCGACTTCGGCGCGGTCGGCCGCATCGGCTGGGCCGGCGTGGACTTGTTCTTTGTGCTCAGCGGCTACCTGATCGGCAACCAGTTGTTGTCGCAGCCGGCGCCGCTGGCCACGTTCTTTGGCCGCCGCCTGCTGCGCACACTGCCCAATTACACGGTGGTGCTGGCGGCGTATTTTCTGTTCCCGGCGGTGCTGGGCGGCAGCGCCACCGCGCCGCTGTGGCGCTTCCTGACCTTCACGCAGAATTTCGGCCTGCAATACGGGCAGACCTTCACGCATTCATGGTCGCTGTGTATCGAGGAGCAGTTCTACCTGCTGCTGCCGCTGGCCATCCTGCTGTTGCGCGGTCCGCGCGCGCTGTGGGCCGTGATCGTGCTGGCGGTGGCCGGCGCCGTCACGTTCCGCGCGCTGGCGTGGGGCGATGGACGGACGCCGTTCTCGCAAGAGCTGTACTACGCCACTTTCGCGCGCTTCGACGAACTGCTGCCCGGCGTCGCCATCGCCATGCTGAAGAACTTCCACCGGCCGCTGTACGAACGCATTCTGCGGCACGGCAACCTGCTGCTGGCGGCAGGACTGGCGCTGGCCATCTGGCTGCTGATGCGCTTTGAGGACGAGTCCTTCTTTATCACCGCGTTCGGCTTTACGTTGCTGGCGGTGGCGTTCAGCCTGTTGCTGCTGGCGGCCTTGAGCGGCACCTCGCTGCTGGCGCGGGTGCGGGTGCCGGGGGCGGAGAGCCTGGCACTGTGGTCTTACGCGATCTATCTCGCGCACAAGCCGTTGTACAAGGTGGTGTCGGAAGGGATGGGAATCGACAAGCATGGCGCGCCGGGAATCGCGCTGGTCATGCTTGCCGGAGTGGCCGGCGGATGGCTGCTGTACCAGGTGGTCGAGCAGCCATTCATGCGCCGGCGGGCGGCGTGGTTTCCGCTTATTCCTTATGGTGGAACGGCGCGAACCACGTGACCAGGAACGATGGAATGGTGGCCGCCATCACCAGCCAGAAGTAGTGCACATAGCCCAGCAACTGCTGCAGGTGGCCGCTGACCACGCCGGTCACCATCATGCACAGACCCATCAGGCCGGTGCCGAAGGCGTAGTGGGTGGTGGTGTATTTGCCCGGCGCCAGCTGCTGCATCAGGTAGATCATGAAGCCCACCGAGCCGAAGCCGAAGAAGAACTTCTCGACCGCCACGCCGGCGCAGATCACGATCAGGTTGTCTGGCTGGTAGATCGACATCAGCAGGAACGTCACGTTCGGGATGTTGACCGCGCAGCACAGCGTGAACAGGGTTTTCTGCAGGCCGCGACGCGCCACGAAGATGCCGCCCAGCAGGGAACCCAGCAGCACGGCGATCAGGCCGTAGGTGCCGTAGATCAGGCCCAGCATCTCGTTCGACAAACCGAGGCCGCCTTGCGCCACCGGATCGACCATGAAGAACGGGCCGATTTTTTCCAGCAGGCCGATACTGAGGCGGAACACGAAGGCGAAGCCCACCATCAGCCACACGTCGCGCTTCTGGAAGAAGGTGACGAAGGAATCCTTGAGGATGAAGACCGCTTCGTTGACCGACTTCGGCGCGTTCTCGGCCTTGGCGCCGTCCGGCATCACGCGCATATGCCACAGCGCGGTCAGGATGGTGATGCCGGCCACGATGAAGAAGATGATGCGCCACGAATCGATCCACTCCGGGCCAAAGGTGCCGGCCTGGTGCTTGAAGTAGTGGGTGTGCAGCCAGCCGCTCAGGTACACCATGCCGCCCGAGGCGACGATGGGGCCGATGTTCCAGCTCAGGCTCTGGATGCCGCAGAACAGCGATTGCGTCTTGGTGTCGAGCGCGGTGACGTACACGCCGTCGGAGGCGATGTCCTGGGTTGCGCCGACCAGCGACAGCACGCCGAACAGGAATACCATGATCACCATGTAATCGGGCAGCGACATGGCCAGCGCCACGGCGGCAAAGCCGGCGCCGACGATCAGCTGCGCGGCCAGCACGAAGAATTTCTTGGTGCGGTACATTTCGACGAACGGTGCGAACAGCGGCTTGATGGTGTACGCCAGGATCAGGTAGCTCGCGTATTGCGCGGCCTGGCCGTTGTCCATGCCGAGGTTTTTGAACATGATGGAGGTCACGCTGGTGAGCATCATGTAGGTCAGCGCCATCGCGAAGTAGCCGCTCGGCACCCACAGCATCGGCGTGCCGCGCGCGAACATGGCGCGGAACAGGGAAGGCGGCGTGGCGCCCGGAGACGGTTGGTCCGGCAGCTCTTGCTGCACTTTTTGCGCGGTGGTCATGTTGTCGTCCTCGTTATTCTCGGTCGGAGTGTAGCACCAGCTCTGCGGCCGGCTTCAACGGGCGCCGCCAACCCGAGGGCTGGCGGCGGTACTGCTGTTGCGTTGCTCAGGCTGCGTGCGCAGTCTTTTGCGGACGCTGTTGGATCAGGTAGTCACGGTACCACAGGGCGCTGTGCTTCAAGGTGCGCTTCTGGGTCGCGTAGTCGACGTGGACGATGCCGAAGCGCTTGGCGTAGCCCGAGTTCCATTCAAAGTTGTCCAGCAGCGACCACAGGAAGTAACCCTGGATGTTCACGCCTTGCAGGCGGGCGTCGTTCAGGGCCTTCAGGTGGCGCTGCACGAAATCGATACGGGCGCTGTCCGGGATCTCGCCGTTGACGATGGTGTCCGGATTGGCCATGCCGTTTTCGGTGATGTAGATCGGCGGCAGTTCGTAGGCGGCGTTCAGCTTGAGCAGCAGTTCGGTCAGGCCGTCCGGGTAGATTTCCCAACCCATGTCGGTCTTGCCCAGCTTGCACTCCGGCTGGCGCGGCGGGGTTTCGGTCGAGCAGAAGGCGCGGAAGTAGTAGTTCACGCCGAGGAAGTCGATCTTCTGATGCGCGGCTTCCAGGTCGCCGGGCTGCACGTCTGGCGCGTTGTCACCGTGGACCTTGAGCGCGTACTCCGGGTACTTGCCCTTGAAGATAGGATCCATGAACCATTCGACCGAGCGCGAATATTCGAATTCGGCGGCGGCCTTGTCGGCTTCGCTGTCGGTGGCCGGGTCGGCGGTCCACTGGTTCAGCACGATGCCGAGCTGGGCCGAGCTGCCGACCTTGCGCATGGCGCTCATCGCCAGGCCGTGCGACAGCACCAGGTGGTGCGACACTTGAATCGACTGTTTCAGGTCGGCCACGCCCGGCGCGAACTGCGCGTTGCCGTAGCCGAGGTTGGCCGTGCACCACGGCTCATTGTGCGTTGCAATCGTTTTCACGCGGTTGCCGAAGCGGCGCGCCACCTCCGCCGCGTACTCGGCGAAGTGGTAGGCGGTGTCGCGGTTCAGCCAGCCGCCTTCATCCTGCAGGCCTTGTGGCAGGTCCCAGTGGTACAGGGTGATGTGGGCGGCGATGCCCTTGGCTTCCAGTTCCTTCAGCAGGCGGTCGTAGAAGTCCCAGCCGGCTTCGTTCCAGGCGCCTTTGCCTTGCGGCTGCACGCGCGACCAGGCCATCGAGAAGCGGTAGGCGTCCACGCCCAGGCTGGCCATGATGGCCACGTCTTCCGGGTAGCGGTTGTAGTGGTCGCAGGCGACGTCGCCGTTGGTGCCGTCGATGACTTTGCCGGGCGTGTGGCTGAAGGTGTCCCAGATCGACGGGCCTTTGCCGTCGGCGGTGGCGCCGCCTTCAATCTGGAATGCACTGGTGGCGACGCCCCAGGTGAACGAAGGTGGGAATTGCGTGAAATCGGTCATTTTTTAATAAGTTTGTCAGGATCGTTGGGAGGGCATTGCTACGTTTGAAAACGATTTCACGCCTCAGGTGACGATTAGACCTCAACTGCCTGCGAGTGTCAATCGATTTGGAAAAACAAGGGGTTAAGCCTGATATAATGCCGCCTCAAATAAATTAACGCCGATTGCCAACATGTCTTCCGATACGCCTAAAGACGCCCCAGCGCGGGGCATGCTGTACGACCCGACCGAACACCGCATCCGCAGCTTCGTGACCCGTGCCGGCCGCCTGTCGACCGCGCAGGCGCGTTCGCTGGAAGAGCTGGGACCGAAGTTCCTGATCCAGTATCAGAAAGCGCCGCTCGACTACGAGCAGGCGTTTGGCCGCAAGGCGCCGGTGGTGCTGGAAATCGGCTTCGGCATGGGCGGCACCACCGCGCACATCGCCGGCGTGATGCCGGAGAAGGACTTCATCGGCGTGGAAGTGCATACGCCGGGCGTGGGCAGTCTGCTCAAGCTGATCGGCGAACAGGGCCTGACCAACCTGAAGGCGATCCAGCACGATGCAGTCGAAGTGCTGAACTTCATGATCCCGGATGGTTCGCTGCACGGCGTGCACGTGTACTTCCCGGATCCGTGGCACAAGGCCCGTCACAACAAGCGCCGTCTGATTCAGGCGCCGTTTGTGAAGCAGCTGGTGCAGAAGCTGGAAGTGGGCGGCTATCTCCACCTGGCGACCGACTGGGAAGACTACGCGGTGCAGATGCTGGAAGTGCTGAGCGCTGAAGAAGGCTTGCAGAATACCGCCGCCGGCTACGCGCCGCAGCCGGCGTATCGTCCGCTGACCAAGTTTGAAAACCGCGGCCTGAAGCTGGGCCACGGCGTGTGGGATCTGGTGTTCACCAAGAAGTAATCATTTGATCAGCGCCTGATTCAGGCGCTGCATCGTCTCATCCGGCGTCGCTTTGGTGCACCACAGGCGGCGCTCGTCGTAGATTTTTTCCGATAGTTTGCCCCTGCTGTCGCGGCCCGGCAGGTCCGCCCAGCCGAGCATGCAGGCGGGCGCCTGGTTCGCTTGCAGGATAATCAGTTGCTGCTTGGCCGGCGTGCTGCGCAGCCGGTAGGGAATGCGCGCAGCATCGAGCGCGTTGGTCAGCTTGTCGATGGCCGGGCCTTGCGGCACGCCGTACTGGCTGTAGTGATATGGCGGACGCTCGTTGTAGTGAATGAGCAGTGGCGTCTCGGCTGCTGCTGCGCCGCTGACGAGCATTGCGGCGATCAGCATCTTCATTTTTCCAGCGGCTCCACGTCCAGCACCACCACGTATTGCAGGCGCTTGCCTTCCCACAGCGCGCCGCCGCGTACTTGCGCGTCGGTGGTGCTAGGCTGGCCGGCGGCTTCCTTCTTGCGCAGCAGTTCGCGGAACTTGATGGATGCTTTCTGCGACAGGTAGCCCACCATGCGGCCTTCGATAAACACCGCCACCGCCTCGTTCTCATAGGCGTTGTGATCGTCCGGAACCAGCGTCGCCAGATACTGCGCGGCGGCCGCACGCTCGCCATGTTCTCCTGCCAGCGCTTTGAGCGTCGGCTGGTAGCGCGACTCCGTCATCACCTCCACCATGAAACGCCCGCCATCGTTCCAGTGCAGCGCAGGCGCGGCATCCGGCAGCTTGGGCTCATACGGTACGCCGCTCGGCAGTGGCAGTGGCTGCGGCTTGTTCGGATTGGTCTTGATAATCGCGTACACCACGGCCGCCGTGGCGAGGATGATCAACAGGGAAATGGCGAAGGTCATGGCGCGTCTGTTTTATGCAAAGGCCGATATCTTACCGCATGCCTTTCGACTGATAGACGATTTTCCCGCCCACCACCGTCTGCAGCACCTTGATGTTGGCAATGTCCTCGGCCGGAATCGTGAAGAAGTTACGGTCTAATACAATGAAGTCCGCCAGCTTGCCCACTTCCAGCGAACCGGTTTGCGTCTCCTGCCGCAGCGTGTAGGCCGCGTTGAGCGTGATGGCGCGCAGCGCGGCAGCACGCGGCAAACCCGGTTGCGCAGTCAGCGTGCCGGCGTACTCCTTGCCCGCATCCGGCGCAGCAGTGCGGGTGATGCCGACCTTCAGCGCGAACCATTCATCCAAAGGATCTACCGGCCAATCGCTGCCATAGGCGATGCGCGCGCCGGCGTTAAGCAGCAGCGCTTGCGGCTCCACCAGCGCATAACGCTGCGGCCCCATGAAATCCTTCAGCGCGCCCACCGTGTCCGGCGCCGGCTTGGCCCACTGGAACGACAGTACCGGCGTCACATCCAGCTGCGCAAAGCGCGGATAGTCTTCGGGCGCGACGATTTCATCATGCGCCAACGCCGGCCGCACGCGCTTGCCCTCCGGCGTTTTGCGCAAGTCGGCAATCGCGTCCAGCGATTCGCGCACCGCGCGGTCGCCGTCGACGTGGATGTGCGGGTCGATATGTGCATGCGCCAGCTCCTTCAGCGTCGCGCGCAAGGACTCCGCCGAGAAGTAGCTGGCCGGCCCGTTGTGCGGGCCGGGCTGCCAGTCCGGCTTCTCCGGCGTGCCTTTGTTGACGAGGTACGGATCAATCATCGCGCCGGTGAAGGCCGGTGCGGAAATCACGCCATCCATAAACAGCTTGGCGTGGCGCACCTGCATCGACGGCGCCACCTTGGTCGGGCCTTGATCGAACTGCTTCTGCTGCTTGAGCAGCTCGGCCACCGCGCTTTGCGGCGTCGCGCCTTTATCGAGATCGATCAGCACCGCGAAGTGTGCGCGCGCCGTCAGCTTGCCCTGCTTGTGCAGATCGGCGAAGGCGGTCATGGTCTCCGGATCGGTGTAGGCGTCGAGGAAGGTAGTGATGCCTTGCTGGCGCATTGCCGCCAACGCCGCCTTGGAGGCGGCGAGATTCTCGGCCACCGTCAGCGGTGGCAGCAGATTCATGGCCAAATCTTGAGCGGCGTCTTCCAGCAGGCCGGTGGCGTTGCCCTTGTCGTCGCGGGTAATCACGCCGCCGGGCGGATTGGGCGTGTCGCGCTCAATCTTCGCCAGCTTGATGCCCTTGGAGTTCAGCAGCGCCGAGTGGCCGAACGACGAGCGCACGATGATCGGGCGCGAGGTCTTGAGCGCATCCAGCATGGCGGCGGTGGTTTCCACGCCATCCGGCAGCATCCCTTGCTGGAACCAGTTGACCACGATCAGCCAGCGCTCCGGCCCGGATTTCTTATCGTTGTCGATGCAGGCCTGAATGCGCGACTGGAACTGAGCCACTGTCAGCGATTCGTAATTCAGACTGCAGTTGAGCAGGCGGCTGCCGCCCGATTGCGGATGCATGTGGGCATCGACCAGGCCGGGCATCAGCATGCGGCCCTGCAGGTCGATCACCTCGGTCTTCTTGCCGGTGAGGGCTTGCGCGCCGGCGTTATCGCCGACATAGACAATGCGGCCAGCGCGCACGGCCAGCGCCTGCTGCACGCTATCCTTCGCGTCCACCGTGTAGACATAGCCGTTGCGGTAGACCGTGTCGGCCGGCTTGTCTGCGGCGTATGCGTTGGTTGCGATCAGTGCGGCGAGAAGGCCGGTGCGTATCATGCAATCTCCAGTTCTATGCGGCTCCCATCAGTTTGGCGCGTAGGGACGGCGGTAAGAATGCCAGCAGATTCCCCGCCAGAACCAGCGCCAGCCCGCACAGGGCCAGCGGCGTCCAATGGTAGCCTTCGTAAATAGTCGAAATAGTTAGCGCGACGATGGGGAATAATACCGTGGAATAGGCCGCGCGGTCAGGGCCGATGCGGCCGACCAGCATCAGGTAGGCGGTAAAGCCGACCACTGAACCGGGAATGGCCAGATACAGCAGCGCGCCGAGATAGCGCGGCGACTCGTCCAGCGTGAACGGCATGCCCAGCGCCAGCGCCGCCACGCCCAGCGTGGTGGAGCCGATCAGCATGGCCCAGGTGTTGGTCAGCCACGGCGTCAGGCCGAGCGACTGCATGCGGCTGGACAGCAGATTCCCGCACGAGAAGCACAGCGTACCGCCGAGCGTGAGCGCGAGGCCGAGCAGGGTGTGGCTGTCATGCCAGTGGCCGGCCATCTGCGGCGCGAACAGCAGCACGATGCCGGCGAGGCCGAGCAGCGCCCCGGCCATCACCTGCGGCTTGATCGGTCGGCCGAGGAAGATACGGCCATTGATCGCGTTCCACAGCGGCGCGGTGGAAAATACCACCGCTTCGAGGCCGCTGGTGACCCACTGGCTGGCGTAGTAGAAGCACAGGAAGTTCAGGCAAAACAGCGCAATCCCCTGCGCGAACAGATAAGGCCAGGCCTGGCGCGGCGGCCACCATTGGCGGCGCGTGAGCAGCAGGCCGGCCAGCAGCACGGCGGCGGCGATCCAGAAGCGATAGGCGATCGACACCGGGGCCGGCACCACGCCCAGTTGGAACGTGATGGCGATCCATGTGGTGCCCCAGATGAGCACCGTGAGAAGGTAGAGGAAAGTATTCATGCCGCCAGCATGCCGTCCGCGCGACGCGGCGACTTGTCTGAAATTGCGCATATCGGCTTGAGGACGGTCCCGCGTCCGGCACGTGGCGGGGCACCGTGCTAGACTTTATCCATGTCCTCCCGCGCCAACAACCTGCCTGCCACCTTGCTGTCCGCCTTGCCGGACGGGCAATTGTCGCATTCCGTCTTCAAGACCATGTCCGAGACCGATGCGCAGCTGGAGCGCTTTGCGTGGCTGGGTGACGAATTGGCGCTGGCGATCTGGCGGCGCGACACGCCGGTGGCGGAAACCAGCTACAACCAGCCGGGCCACCACACACTGTCCTACTATCTGGACGGCGGCCATCGCACCGAGCGCACCGAACTCCCCGGCCTGTATGGTGCGCCGAAGCGGCTGTGCACCTTGCCGGACTGGCATGAATCGTCATGGACCGTGCGCGGCGAAATGCACTTCCTGCACATCTACTTCCTGCCCGAGCACTTCACGCGGCGCGCGGTGGTGGAACTGGACCGCGAGCCGCGCGAGCTGACGCTGGCCGACCGTACCTACTTCGAGCACGAACGCATCGGCCACCTGTGCGCGGCGCTGGCCGACATGCCGTGGGACGGCGCGGACGCCCAACTGCGCGCCAACGAAGTCACGCACGAAACACTGAGCCACCTGTTGCTGGCGCAATCGGCGCCGCTACACCAGGCGCGCGTGCGCGGCGGTCTGGCGCCGGTGGTGCGGCGCCGCTTGGCCGACTACATCGAAGCGCATCTTGGGCAGGACATCACACTGGGCATGCTGGCGCAGCTTGCGTGCCTGTCCGAATACCATCTGGTGCGCATGTTCAAAGTCTCGTTCGGCATGCCGCCCTCCGCATGGATCGCCGCGCGCCGCATCGAGCACGCGCGCGTGCTGCTGAAAACCACGGATCAACCGCTGCAACAAATCGCCGACGCCTGCGGCTACGCGGACCTGAGCCACTTCAGTCACCGCTTCCGCGCCGCCCTCGGCGCCCCACCCAGCCGCTACCGCAGCATCGTGCTGGCCTAGTCTTCCATCTCGCTGATCAGGCTGACGATTTCGTCGCCGTAGGACGTGAGCTTTTTCTCGCCGACGCCGGAGATGCCGCGCAGGTCGTCCAAAGCCGTCGGGCGGGCTTTGGCGATTTCGCGCAGGGTGGCGTCGTTGAAGATGATGTAGGCGGCGACGTTGTGTTCGCGCGCCGTACCCATGCGCCACGAGCGCAGGCGGTCGAAGATTTTTTGCTCTTGCGCCGACAGGTCGCTTTCCACGTAACCCTTGGCCGCGCGGCTCGGTTTCTGCTTGACCGGTTTCTGGTACTGGCGCAGCTGCACTTTCTGCCCACCTTTGAGCACCGGCCGCGCGGCGTCGGTCAGCTTCAATGAGCTGAATTGTTCGTGATCGACCGTCAGCAGGCCAAGCGCGATCACCTGGCGCAGGATGGCGCGCCATTCCTGCTCGCTGCGGTCGGCGCCGATGCCGAACACCGACAGCGAATCGTGGTGCCAGGTTTTAATCCGGTCCGTCTCCTGCCCGCGCAGCACGTCGATCACGTGGCCGGCCGCGAAGCGCTGGTCGACCCGGTACACGGTCGACAGCAGTTTCTGCACCGGCACCGTGCCGTCGAAGGACACCGGTGGAATCAGGCAGGTATCGCAATTGCCGCAAGGGCCGGCCTGTTCGCCGAAGTAGTCGAGCAGGCGCACGCGCCGGCAGCTCAGGGTTTCGCAAAGACCCAGCATCGCATCGAGCTTGTTGCCCAGCACGCGCTTGAAGGTTTCGTCAGCCTCGGATTCGTCGATCATCCGGCGCTGCAGCACCACGTCCTGCAAGCCGTAGGCCATCCACGCGCTGGAAGGTTCGCCGTCGCGGCCTGCGCGTCCGGTCTCCTGGTAGTAGCCTTCGATACTTTTCGGCAGATCCAGGTGGCAGACGAAGCGCACGTTCGGCTTGTCGATGCCCATGCCGAAGGCAATGGTGGCGCACATGACGATGTTTTCTTCGCGCAGGAACTTGGCCTGATTCGCAGCACGCACGGTGTGCTCCATGCCGGCGTGGTAGGCCAGCGCGCGCACGCCGTTCTCGTTCAGGAACTCCGCCGTCTCCTCTACCTTCTTGCGCGACAGGCAGTAGACGATGCCGCAATCGCCGCCATGCTCGGTGGTGATGAAGTCCAGCAGCTGCTTGCGGCCATTGGCTTTCTCGACGATCTGGTAGCGGATGTTCGGGCGGTCGAACGAGGACACGAATTGCGCCGCATCCTCCAGCTGCAGGCGGTGCACGATTTCGGCGCGCGTTTGCGGATCGGCGGTCGCTGTCAGCGCGATGCGCGGCACGTTGGGGAACTGCTCGTGCAGCACCGACAGCTTGATGTACTCGGGCCGGAAGTCATGCCCCCACTGCGACACGCAGTGCGCCTCGTCGATCGCAAACAGCGAGATGTTCGAACTCTGGAACAGGTTCAGGCAGCGATCCGTCATCAAGCGCTCTGGCGCGACGTAGACCAGGTCGATCTCGCCGGTGCGCACCAGCCGTTCGATGCGGCTCGCTTCTTCGTACGACTGGGTGGAGTTCAGGAAGGCAGCGCGCACGCCGACTTCTTCCAGCGCATCGACCTGATCCTGCATCAGCGCGATCAGCGGCGACACCACCACGCCGACGCCGTCGCGCAGCAGGGCCGGGATCTGGTAGCACAGCGACTTGCCGCCGCCGGTGGGCATCAGGACCAGCGCATCGCCGCCTCCAGCCACGTGGCTGACAATCTCCCCTTGCTGGCCGCGGAAGGCTGGATAGCCGAACACGGTTTGCAGCAAGTGGAGGGCGCGTTCGTTGTTGTCCTGATGATTCATGTTACTGCTACTGCTTTACAAAAAATGGTTAGTCGGCCCAGAGAATAACGCCAGTGTAACCGGTCACCAGCACCAACAGGCCAAACGCGATGCGATACCACGCAAAAACCGTGAAAGTATGGGAGGCGACATAGCGCAGCAACCAGCGCACGCAGAAGAATGCCGAGATAAACGCCGACACGGTGCCGATGGTGAACATCGGCAGGTCCGACGCTTCCAGCAGGTGGCGCGCCTTGAACAGCGAGTAGGCGGAGGCGACCAGCAGGGTGGGAATGCCCAGCAGGAAGGAAAACTCGGTCGCGGCCTGGCGCGAAAAGCCGAACATCATGCCGCCGATGATGGTGGAGCCCGAGCGGCTGGTGCCTGGAATTAGCGCGAAGGCCTGGGCGATGCCCATTTTTAAGGCATCCAGCGGCGTCATGTCATCGACCGAGTGCACGCGCACCGAGACCGGATTGGCGGCCACGTGGCGCTCGACGATCAGGATGATGAAGCCGCCGACGATCAGCGCCAGGGCCACCGGGACCGGCTTGAACAGGTGCTCTTTCAGGAAATTGCCCAGCACCAGGCCGAGGATGGCCAGCGGCAGGAAGGCGATGGCGATATTCAGCGCGAAGCGTTGCTGCTTGCGGTCGGTGGTCAGCCCGGTGGTGACTTTGGCGATACGGGCGCGGTATTCCCAGCAGACGGCGAAGATGGCCCCGGCCTGGATCACGATCTCGAAGACATTGATTTTTTCTTCCATGCCCTGGAAGCTCAGCAGGTGCTCGGTGAGAATCAGGTGGCCGGTGGAGGAGATAGGCAGGAACTCGGTCAAACCTTCAACCAGGCCCATGATCAGGGCCTTCAGCGCGAGAACAATATCCATGAATTCAGTAATTTACGTGCAGTTGGGAAATATACGGGACGGCAGGGAGGCTACCGGGTCGAAGCTTACCACGGCAAAGTTAATCTTTTATGAATCTCGCTCAACTGTAATGAGGGGAGGGGCTGGGTATCTAAAATCCGTTCTTCGTCTAAATCGGTCTAAACGAGGCAAACTCGGACTCTTTGAGTCTAAGAATGCCAAGCGCGAGTCTAAAACAGTCCAGGAAATCGGCCTCAAAGTCTAAACCGCTCTACTTTTTTCAAGCGGAAGTCTAAATCGAACCAAATTTCAGTGCAGTGGTCTAACTTTTAGACCGGTTTGGAGGATCACATCATGGGATTCGTGGCGAAGCGCTCGATAGATCTGCCCTTGAGCGAATTAATGGACTTGGAGTTTCACCTGATGGACACCCGGCCCGGTGTCAAACTGGAGGCATTCATCGCGGACCTGCTTGAGCGCTGGCTGACAATTGAGAAGGAACGGCTTGCCGTGCTCAGGAACGGGTCGGGACTACGGGGTTATCAATGGAAGAATGTCTTCCTCCCCGAAGGCACCAACCTCAGAACGAGTTATCACCACACCACGGAATTCTCCAAGGTGATAGGTGATCGCATCCTGTCCGATGATGGAAGTAGCCTGACCCCATCGCTATTCGCCAACCGTCATGCCAAGGGACGCAACGCATGGCGATTTATCTGGTTCAGGTTCCCCGGTGAGGAATACTGGGTGCGCGCGGCAGATTGCAGGGCTGACTCTGACAAGCTGCTGCAACGGCGCACCGGACGCATACTGCAGTTCGATCCTGAGTAAGCACCAGAGTGCATACATACACAATGCCCTCATGGTCCTACTGGAGTGAGCTCTAATCGGCCCTAGAATTTTTGGTTGTCATACCCCTTGCACCTCAATGCATATGTAAGCGTCTGCTCAGTGACGTCTTGAATGGAACAGCAATTTAATCGATGATGGCATCACCCCGCTGGGAAGCGGCGTTATCTCAGATGGGAATTAATGCGACATGTAGAACAGTTTTCCCTCTTGTAAATGCTCGCTGAAATCAAAACCAAGCTTGAGCATTTCATTAAAGTCGGTACGCGCAATCTGCATCACATAGCTATGTTGATTTGTTACTAAACGACTGTCACTTGGCAACAACTCCGCATATTCCCCCCCATACCATTTAGCCGCGTCTGCATGACCAGACTTATAGATCCGGCCACCTTGCTCTACCTGCCAGCCACCATCTAATAGAATCCAAAGGTGCCCATTCGCATCCAAACGATTGCTCACCTCCATTCCTGCCGGTGCCTCCCACTCAGTCGAGTGAGCGATCACCCACTTGAGTTGGCTCTTATCGAGTCGGGTGAAGAAAGGAGTCTTTTTTAGCAAATGCAAATAGGTGACAGACTGTTTCATTTGTGGCTCCTGTGCTGTGCAGCCGCTCAAGAAAGAAGCAAGCGTAATGGAGAGCAGATAGCGGGCAAATTTCATGATGCGGCTCCTGGGCTAGAGATTGTTGTATGCAACCTTAGATTTTCATAAGGCGACGTTGACCTACAAACGTCACGCCGCCGGCGATCAATCCAATCACTACGGCGCCACTCAGCTCAGAAAATGTGGTCGCGTTCGGCGGCAGGCGTGATGCGAAGAAGGTAATCAGCCCAAGGAAGTAGCACAGCACGTTGTTCATGCGCCGGGTCAAACGTAGAGAGAGCACCAGTACAGCGACGACGAAGACTACAGCCGGCAATGCCATCGCACCTATGAGCGGTGCCAGCGCGCCGATAGTCAGAGCGGCCAACATGCCCAACGCGATTCCGACCAGGAGGCATAAGGCGTTCCACACACCGTCCTTGACACTTGGGCCTCGGGTAAAGAATGCTACCCACCCGATAAACATCGCCCATACCGGCAATGCCAACGCAGCGCTGGAGCCTGAGGCTGTAGCTGCAGCAGCTGCGGCGATCAGGGGATAAACCAGCGTCTTAACCACAGATGGCTGGGAAGAGATTTTTAAGGTACTGTCCATGTCATGCTCCTGTAGATGGTAAGCGTTCAAAATTTTTACGGTATTTTCAAACTAATGCGATGCGGCCCTCTGATCGACCAGGCCACGTTGCGTAGCCAGCACTACCGCATGTGTACGAGCGGTGGCGCCTAGCTTAGTCATCACGCCTTTGAGATGTGTTTTGACAGTGCCAACGCCGATACCTAGATCGCGCGCGATTGCCTTGTTGCAGCGTCCGGTCGCGAGAAGTTGAAGCACGTCGCGCTCGCGGCCAGTCAAGCAGTCGTGAACTGGCGCCTGTTCCACCAGGCCGCGCAATGTCGCGCTTAAGCAAACCATGTTCTGGCGAGCCAGACACAGCCCATCGATTAATTCATCCGCCGTGCAGCTTTGCAAAAGGTAGCCGCAGATGCCGTCGGCCAGCGCCGAACGTACCTGCCATTCCTTGTCAAACTGGGTAACAATCACAATGCGCGGTGCACCCGCTAATGAAAGGCGTATGGTACTTAGCGCGCGCTGGTAGTCGGCCACGATAACATCTGCGTTCTCATCAACAACGCGCACTTCATCGCGGTGACGCAATACGCTTAACAGGCCGGCGGACATCAGAGGATCGGCGTGCAGCACCTGAACGCGGACTGGATGAGAAACTGGCATATCTTTCCTTTCGGTTGCATTTGCCGCACGTCGTGGAACGTGCGGCTGGTCGGATGAAGGCGTTTAGCCGCGTTGACGAGGCGTCAGCAGGTCTTCCAGGCCGATCCGGCGATACATCTCGGTGCGGACCCGGTCTGCCACGCCGTTGACCACTTCGGCGCCATCCTGCGATGGGTCGATATGGCGGCGGAACGGACGGCTACCAAATGGCATTCCCACAATCTCCACGATGGCCTTGGCCACGTCGGCCACATCGGCATCGGCGGGTTCAAGTGCAGCCAATCCTTTGAGTGCCATGTCTGGCACGCCTTGATAAGGACCATCGTCATATTCCGCTGCGCGTGCTTTGTCTGCGGGCGAGCCAGAGTGCGCGAAGTGATTAGTGCCTTTGGTGAAGGCGCCCGGCACCACGATCGAAGTCTCAATACCCCAGCGCGTCAGTTCCGAGGCGTAGGATACCGCCAGCGAATCCATCGCTGCCTTCGCGGCAAAGTACGGCGACAGATACGGCGGTGTGCCGCCACGCGTGCTGCTCGACGATACCCACAGCACCAGGCCACGGCCCTGCTGGCGCAGTTGCGGTAAAGCGGCACGGTTGACCCGCTGAGTGCTCAGCACATTGATGTCGTACAGCTGTGCAAATTGTTCCGGCGTGAACGCCTCAGCCGGACCGAAAGACATATGACCAGCGTTGTGGATTACCACATCCAGGCGGCCGTTGTCGGCGATGATCTTGGCGATGCCAGCATCGACCGAGTCGCTGGAGGCTACGTCCAGTTCTACGGTGCGCAGATCGACGCGATGTTCATCGGCGTAACGTGCTACCTCGGTTACTTGTGGCGCATTGCGGCCGGTAGTTTCTCGCATGCTGGCGTAGACGGTATGACCAGCGTGGGCCAAGGCGCGTGCGGCGAGCGCACCAAAACCGCTGGAGGCACCGGTGATGACGATAACTTGTTTCATGGCATTTCCTTTCGTGGGAATAGAGAGAGGTGAAGCGTTAAAATCAGATGATGCCGCCGTTGGCGCGCAGCACTTGGCCGTTGATCCAGGCGCCGTCAGGGTCCACCAGGAATGCCACGGCGGCTGCGATGTCGGCCGGCTGGCCCAGACGCTCCAGTGGCGCCAGCTTCGACAGGCGGTCGATCACTTCCTGGGGTTTGCCGTTGAGGAACAGCGCGGTCGCGGTAGGGCCGGGGGCGATCGCGTTGACGGTGATGTTGCGGCCGCGCAGTTCCTTGGCCAGAATGCTGGTCAAAGCTTCGATGGCGGCCTTGGTGCCGGCGTAGACGCCGTATGTCGGTTGCAGCATGCCGACCACACTGGACGAGAAGTTGACGATGCGGCCACCCTGGCGCAGGCGACGCGCAGCTTCGCGCATGGTATTGAAACTGCCCTTGAAATTGATATCGATTTGACGATCGACGCTGGCATCATCGGTTTCTGCAATACTCGACAAGGCCATGATGCCGGCATTGTTGACCAGCACATCAACACCGCCGAATACCTCTTCGGTTTTGGCGAACATGGCGGCCACAGCCGATGGATCGCTGACATCCGCTTGCAGTGGCAATGCGTGGCCGCCATTTTTCTCAATCTTGGCGGCCAGTTCTTCAGCCTCGGTGGCGCTGCCTGCATAGTTGATGACCACGGCAAAGCCGTCATTTGCCAGACGTTCTGCAACCGCCGCGCCGATGCCGCGCGACGAACCGGTGACGATGGCGACCTGCTTGATTTCTTTGGTGATGTTCATGTCCTGCTCCTTGTGTAAGTTCAGTTAGCTGCGAAAGGTTCTTCCCTTGAATCCGCCGTTGCTGTTGTGCCTTGGCTGATTCAATGGATCTACTTTCTCACTTTAAACTTCCAATTCGAAGGACAGGCAGCCCTACATAACTGCCAATTTCAAACGATTCATTTGCCACTCCCACTAATTGCGACAGGCAACCCACGATAGCTGCCAGTGGCCGTTGGGGGACTACCGTTTTTCAAGCGGACCACTCTCGAACGTGGCGCGATACTGGCTCGGCGGCACGCCGATATCGCTGATAAATGCACGACGCATTAGCTCATCGCTGCCGAAACCACACAGCTCAGCAATTTCATCCATGCCTTTGCGCGTTTGCTCCAGCATGATGCGGGCTGCCTCGATCCGGACTTGCCGCACATAGCGTGCCGGCGTCACGCCAAGCTCTTCGGTGAACACGCGGGTGAAGTTGCGCGGGCTCATAGCCATGCGGTCGGCCAGTTCTTCCACCGACAGTGAATCCGCCAGATGCTCGGCGATCCAGCTGACCAAATCGGCGAAAGTCTGGGTCTTGGGGGCTTGCGCCGATAACGCGATGCTGAACTGCCGTTGGCCTCCGGGGCGTTTCAGAAATACTACCAGCAAACGCGCAATCGCCAGTGCGGCCTTGCTGCCCATATCTTCCTCCACCAGGCCGAGCGCCAGATCGATACCGGCCGTGATGCCGGCGGACGTATAAAGCTTGCCATCTTTGATCCATACGGGCTCCGGATCGACCTTCACTTTGGGATAGCGCACCCCGAGTTCATCTGTACAGCCCCAGTGGGTAGCGGCTCGCCGCCCGTCGAGCAAGCCAGCCGCCGCTAGCACAAAGGCGCCAGTACAGATTGCACCGATGCGGCGGATGTGGTTGGCGCGGACCTGTAGCCATGCGCAAACCTCAGCGTTGCCGTCAAAGGTGTAGGCACCACCACCGCCGACCACCAGCAGTGTATCGATCGGCTCGTCGAGGTCGCGATAGCGTTTATGAGCTAGCATATTGACGCCGCATTCGCCAATGATGTTCAAGTCCTCACCCGTGGTGACGATGGTGGTTTTGTATTTACGTTTGTCGAGGTCCGGCGGCTTAGGACCATCCCCACCGGCTAGTGCAAACACATTGAGTGGCCCAAACAAATCAAGTTCGACGATGGGGGAAATGATCAAAAAGACGACGTGTCGCATATTATTCTTATTCAAGAGTGAGCGCCGCGAGCGCCGCATAGATATCCGTCAGCAGATCCGATAAGTCCTCGATACCGACGCTCAGACGTATCAACTGATCGGTGACGCCTTGTTGCAGCCGGACCTCGGCTGGCACTGCGCTATGGGTGGTGGAGGCAGGATGACAAGCGAGCGAGTCGACGTCGCCGACCGAAACGGCTTGGGTAATCACCATCAACTGGTTGAGGAAACGGCGCGCGTTAGCTTTGCCGCCGCGCAGCGTGAACGCCAAAATGCCGCCGAATTTCTTCATTTGCCTGGCGGCGATATCGTGCCCGGCATGTGCTGCCAGCCCGGGGTAAAACACCTGTTCAACCAGAGGATGCCGATGTAACGCCTGTGCGATCGCTAAAGCGGAATCGCATACGGCTTCCATCCGCAAAGGCAAGGTCTTGAGTCCGCGTACAAACAGGAACGCGTCTTGTGGGCTCATGCATCCTCCAAACTGCTTGACCCCTGCGGTGCGTATCAGTTCGATGTGCTGCTTGCTGCCGATCACCACGCCTCCGGTGGCATCGCCATGTCCGCCTATGTACTTGGTGGCCGAGTGCACGACGATATCAATTCCGAGATCGATCGGTCTGGTCAGGTAGGGCGTGGCAAAGGTGTTGTCGGCAATGCTAATCACGGCGTGTTCTCTGGCCAGCGCAGCGACTGCGCCCAGATCGATGATTTCCAAGGTGGGATTGGATGGCGTTTCAACGTAGACCAACTTGGTTTTTGCGGTGATCGCGTTGCCCAGCTCCCCGACGTCCTTGACGCCCAGGACGTTTACTCCCATTCGTGGCAAAAGTGTTTGCATCACGCCCAGCGTGCCACCGTATAGCGTGCCCACGAAAATCAACTCGTCCCCCGCCGACAGCAAGCCGAACAGAGCAGCACAGATGGCCGCCATGCCACTTGAAGCGGCCAGTGCGGTTTCTCCCCCCTCGAGAAGCGCCATTTTTTGTTCAAAAACCTGCACAGTAGGATTGGAGAACCTGCTATAGAGGAAGCCGCGTTCCACCCCAGCGAAGCGCCGCTCGCCGCTATCGAAATCACCGTATCCGAATGATGTTGTCGCGTAAATTGGTAGTGCCAGTGCACCCGTATCGGACGACGCGCATTTGCCGGCGTGGATTGCCATGGTCCGGAATCCGTAAGCACTCTGATCGTTCTTAAACATCCTTGCCTCCTTACTTTAAAAAGCGCACGGTTTCTTTGCTACGTTCATCCACTGAGAGCGTAAACACATCTGGGCGGGCGTAGTGGCCCACCACGTCAAAGTCGTAGCGTGCACGCACCAGTGCCTCCAAATCCACGGTCGCGGTCACCAAACCAGTCTGGTTCAGCAGCGGTTCAGCCAGCACATCGCCCATCGGACCGATAATTGTGCTGCCGCCCTTGATCAACGGACGGTCGGCATCCCATCCCGGAACCTCAATGCCTAGCGCCCTGGGCGATGGCTGTACCTGGCACGCGCTAACGACAAAGCATCGTCCCTCATGGGCAATATGGCGCATTGAGCACTGCCAGATCTCGCGTTCATCCACTGTGGGGGCACACCATAGCTGCACGCCTTTTGCATACATGGCGGTGCGAAATAGCGGCATGTGATTTTCCCAGCAAATCGCGGCGCCGATACGGCCTGCCTTGCTGTCCAGCGCGGTCAAGGTCGATCCATCGCCCTGGCCCCAGATCAGTCTCTCGGTTCCGGTGGGCATGAGCTTGCGGTGCTTGCCCACCAGACCTTTCTCAGGATCAAAAAACAGCACTGAGCAGTACAGCGAACTGCCGCCACGTTCGATCACGCCGATCACCAGAACCGCATTGGTCACGCGTGCGAGTTGCGCTAACTCACCCGTCTCCGGCCCAGGCACATCAATGGCGTTGTGATAATAGCGTGCGAAGGTCTGGCGTCCTTCTTCTGAGCGGTAGCCCAGCCGAGTTCCAAACATCTCGCCTTTGGGATATCCACCCACTAAAGCCTCGGGCATGACCACCAGACTCGCTTTCGATTCCACGATCTGGTCCGCAAAGGACATGATCTGTTCGCATGTCTGCTGTTTTCCTTCAGGATGCGAACCAATTTGCAAGGCCGCGATGACAGTTTCTTGCACAATATTTCCTTAATCGATGGCGATCTTCCGAGTATAGGAAATGACGTAAAATGGATCAATCCAATATCAGGACTAAAAGATATGAAGCAGATTAATATCAGTAAGATTGATTTGAATGTGCTGAAAATATTCGAAGCGCTCTACGAGGAGGGGGGCGCAAGTCGGGCTGGACTGCGACTGGCGATAACGCAGTCTGCGGTCAGCGCCGCCTTGAATCGCCTACGGACGATTTACGGCGACCAGCTGTTCACCCGCACTGGACGAGGACTGGCGCCGACGTCGCGCGCTCACGAGCTCAAACCCATTATTTCAGACGCGCTCAATAAATTCCGCCAAAGCCTTGGCATGGGATCACATGGCGAAAGTGGATATCTGGGCCGATCAGTATTGATAGGCATGTCGGATGACTATGAAATCGCGATCGGGAAAGTGCTTCTCAATGCGATTAATAAGCGGATGCCAGGACTGAGACTAGCGTTGCGACAGACCCACAGCCAGATAGCGCTTGAGATGGTAATGCGGCGTGAGACAGACTTAACCATTACTTCCGGCGGCCTGTCCTCGCCCTTGGTCAGTCGCGAAGCTTTGGGAGAGGGCGGTTATGCCTGCTTGATTGATCCAGGCTCTGCTAACACAAAATCTAAGGCTCTTGATCTGGGTGGATATCTGGATCGAAAGCACATTCTCATCTCTTCGGGAGGCTTTATCGGTGTAGTGGATGAGGTACTTGCCGCGCTTGGGCATCAACGCCATGTGCTGGCGTCGACCACGCATTTTTCAGCGTTGCCGTTTTTGTTGAAGGGGACCGATGCCGTGGCCACTATGCCCACCCATGCCGCCCATCAAATTGCCCAAATGACTGGACTGAAAATGGTACGCTGCCCTGTATCTATGCCTCGTTACCCGATTGAGCTTGGTTGGCTAAAAAGTGCGCTTAGAGATCCGATTGTCGCAGAAGTAAAAACCATTGCAATGGAACTTCTGGCCAAAAAAAACTGGAATAAATTCGGGTGAATACGTTCCCAGGGTTAGCCTCCGCTCAAGCGCCCTCTTGAGTGCTGTGGCGATCTGTCGATGATGGCGTCCCCGCTGGGAAGCGGAGTTATCTCAGAGGGCTGCGGGTAGGTTGCAGTTCCAAGGCAAGAAATCATCAACCCGGTTGACGGGATGATCGGCGATATGCGTCAGCACGTGACGCAACCAGGCTTCGGGGTCGACTCCGTTCAGCTTGGCCGTGCCGATCAGCGAGTAGATCGCAGCTGCGCGTTCGCCGCCGCTGTCGGCGCCAGCAAACAGGTAGTTGCGGCGCCCAATGGCGACGCCACGCAAGGCGCGTTCGGCGGCCGAGTTATCAATCTCGATGACGCCGTCGTCGCAGTAGCGCAGCAGTGCCGGCCACAGCTTGAGCGCGTACAGGATCTCGGCCGCCGTGTCGGACTTGCGCGACAACGTATCGAGCGTGGTGCGCAGCCAGCGCTCAAGATCATCGAGCAAAGGTCGCGCACGAGCTTGTCGAACCTGCTTTCGTTCATCTGGTGGCTGGCCTCGGATCTCCGCTTCGATTACGTACAGTTCGGCAATGCGGCGTAGCGCTTCGGTAGTCAGCGCGGTCGGTCGCGCCGCATGCAGATCGTAGAACTTACGACGGGCGTGCGCCTAGCAGGCAGCTTCGCGGACCGTGCCGTCGTCGAACAAGGCGTTGAAGCCGGCGTATGCATCGGCTTGCAGCACGCCCTCGAACTTGGCCAGGTGCGTCTGTGAATGGATGCCCTTGCGGTCGGGCGTGTAGGTAAACCAGACGGCTGGCGGCGTGGCATCGCCAGCGGGCCGGTCGTCACGCACGTAGGTCCACAGGCGCGCGGTCCAGGTCAACGCCTTCGCGGGCGTAGATGGCTGACTGGCGATACAGCGGCAAATGATCGGCAAACTTGACCACCAGAATGTGCGCCAGCAGACCCGGACCGGCAATGCCGCGTTCTATGGGGCGGCTTGGCGCTGGTGCCTGAACGATGGCATCGCAGCAGGAACATGCCAGCTTGGGGCGCACATGGCGAATCACGCGGAAGCTGGCCGGTACGAATTCAAGTTGCTCAGCCACGTCCTCGCCCAGCGGCCGCAGGCCGCCACCACAGGCCGGGCAGGCGTCGACCATGGGCGCATACACTTTCTCATCGCGCGGCAAATGATCGGTCAAAGGCCGGCTTACCGATTTCTTGCACGGCGCCTGATTGGCTGCTGGCATTTCTCGATCGGCCTCGGCCTCGTCGGCTTGCAGGTCTTCCAGTTGCAATTCCAGTTGTTCAATCTGGTGGTCCAGCTTTTCCGACTTGCGGCCGAACTGCATGCGCCGCAACGTGGCAATCTGTAGCTTGAGGTGTTCGATCTCGACGGCGCGTCGTTCAGTTGATCGCGCAGACCTTCCACCACTGCGTCTTGCGTGAGCAGCAGCGCCTTCAAGGCTGCAATGTCGTTGGGCAGGTCGCGGGGATGAGCATGCGCCAAGTTTACGTCAGGCTTGCAACGTTTACAAGGCCGACGTTGGCTTCCAGGTGCGTTCTGGCCGACGCCAGTCTATGCCTTCGAGCAGCATCGACAGTTGCGCGTGCGTCAGCGCTACCGAACCACTGGTTGCCTGCGGCCAGACGAAGCGCCCGCGCTCCAGCCGCTTGGCCAGCAGACACAAGCCATCACCGGTCCACCACAACAATTTAACGAGGTCGCCACGTCGGCCCCGGAAGACGAACACGTGACCGCTGAACGGATCTTCCTCCAGTGCTGTCTGCACTTTTGCGGCCAGCCCATTGAAGCCTGAGCGCATGTCGGTGGTACCGGCTGCCAACCAGAACTTGGTGCCTGCAGGAAGGCCAATCATCGCAGCACCCGGTCCAATACCAGTGCCAATGTGGCGGGATCGGCAGGGCCTTCGATGCGCAGTCGCACCTTCCCAAGTTCCAATGTGATGATGCCCATGTGCTCCGGTACTGGGGACGACGGTGTCGGGGCCGGTGTCATCACGACCGACAGAAATTCGCTGGCTACCACCGGACATCCAGCGCCCAACAGTCCCGCTTCGTGTTGCCTGCGCCATGTGAACACCTGATTGGCGTTGATGCCATGGTCGCGCGCTACGCGCGCCACCGAGGTGCCAGGCTGCATCGCCAGCTCGATAACCTTGCGTTCGAACTCCTGCGAATGCTGACGATATTTTCCGCGTGGTCCGCGTTTGGCGGTTGATTGAAAATTTGTGTCCATAATTAAATTTGTGGGCACAACTGCTGTGCCAAAATTAGATCATGGATACATGGCGATGTGTAGTCCAGACGGCGCTGGCTTTACGCTTAGGCGCACATTCCCAGTGAGATGAAAGCCCTACTTTACCTCATGAATATCTGCATTGCATCCTTTGCAAGCGCTCAAAGTTGCTATTGGTAAGAGGTAGCTGGTCGGAAGCCGTGTCATCGGCAACGCTAGTCTTATCAACAATTGAAAAGCTCGATTAGGTGTTCGCACGGCCCTCGGCTGCGTGGATGAATCTGTCACTCGTGACCATTGATGCCGGTGCAGGTGGGGCATTTTTGTGGCGTGAGAACTTAAGCAGTCTAAAAATTTTCGGTGAGAACGGATTTGTGGAGCGCTTTAGACTTTTGCTTTGAAAAAGGAGACCGGTTTAGACTTTGGGGCTGATTTTTTAGACTGTTTTCGATGCGGCCTTGCGAGTTTTAGACCGTATTAGATTCGAGGTGTGCCGATTAGACCTTTTTAGACTAAGTTGGGTTTTGGAATACCCAACCCTCCGCCCGGCCGCCCTGAAAAAAAGCCCCCGCAGCGGGCTGCGGGGGCGGAAGTGCGACTGAAGTGCGGAAGTCGCGAGGGAGATGCTCGTTAGAACGTCACATCGAGGCGCGCGCCGAAGTAGCGTTGGAAGTCGCGTGGCGGCATCCATTCGGTGGTGTTGACCGCGACCGGCGTATTCGGCGTTTTCGGGCTCCAGGTGCCGTTGGCGATGGCGTTGTTGAGGCCGGTCGCGTAGCGCTTGTCGAACAGGTTGTTGACCAGGAAGGTGACTTTGTAGCGGTCCTGCTTGTCCTTGACGCCGAAGCTGACGTTGGTGATCGCGTACGCGCCCTGGATGGTGTTCGGATCCTGGCTCAGCGAGAACTGGGTGCGGCTCTGGTAGCGCGTGGAGCCGGCGATGAAGCCGTTGAAGTTCTGCGACGGCAGCATCAGGTCGTACTGGCCGCCGAGGTTGACCTTCACTTTCGGCGCGTTCGGCAAGGTCTTGCCGGCCAGATTCTGCACGAAGGTGTTGTTGTACTTCGGATTCTGCGCGCAGCCCGGTCCCGGTGTGCTGCCGGTGCCGGCCGCGTTGATCACGTTGTAGCACGGTCCGTTTTCAAATTCCTGGATGGTGGCTTCGGTGTAGGCGAAGCTGCCGTTCAGCTGCAGCTCGCGCGTCACGCGCACATTGCCTTCCACTTCCAGACCCTGTGTGCGCAAGCCGCCGATGCTGTTCAGGCCGGTGCGGAAGGTGCCGTCGTCGTCGAAGAAGCTGGACGATTGCTGGAAGTGCTTAAAGTTGGTGCGGAACAGGGCCACGCTGAACATGGCGCGGTTGTCCCACAGGCTTTGTTTCCAGCCCAGCTCGTAACTGGTGGCGGTTTCCGGCGCCACCGCCGGCAGCTTGGCGGTGGCTGACGTGAAGCCGGAGGTCAGGTCGTAGGCCTTGCCCTTGTGGCCGGTGGAGGCCATCGCGTACACCATCGCGTCCTTGTTCAAGCGATGTTCGAGGCCGAGCTTGTAGGTGCTGCTCTTGTCGTTGTCGGACTTGGTGTAGAACTCGGTCAGCGCTTTTACTTGCGGCGGCACGGTGTAGCGGCGGAAGTTGTAGCCGGTGTCTTCGTCGTTGTAGCGCGCACCGACGATCAAGCTGGTGTCGGGGCGGAAGTCCCACGAGCCCTGGCCGTAGATGGCTTTGCTGATGTTCCAGGCGTCGGCGCCGTAGGCGGTGCCGTAGGCCTGGATCAGCGGCGCCTTGGTCAGCTCGCGCGTCAGGGCGTTCTTGCCGTACCACAGGCCGGCCACGTAGCGCAGCGTGCCCTTGTCCGGCGAGGTCAGGCGGAATTCCTGGGTGGTCGATTTGACGTCGAAGAAACCATACTGGTACAGGCCGCCATGCATGCCGGTCGGCTGGCCGTTGGGCAGGAACAGGAACGGCAGGATGTCGACGTCGGTGTTGTCGTTGTCCTGGTAATCGTCCATGTGGTATTTGCTGTAGGACGAGATCGAGCTCAGGGTATGGCCCTTGAGCGCGCTGTTGTCGTCGAACGCCCAGTCCAGCTTGACGCCGGTGCCGGCGTCGTGGAATTTGCCGCCGGTCGGGTAGTCGTTGCGCACGTCGCGGTTGTCGGGGCTGATGTGGATGCCGGCCAGCACCACCGACGGCGGCAGCTGCGGCGCGTTGCGGTACAGCGCGCCCGGCGACATCGCGGTGAAGGCGTTGGAGCAGCAGAATTTCTCGGTGCGGTTGTAGTGCGGCGTCAGCGTCAGGGTCAGCTGTTCCAGCGGCTGCCATTCGAGCTTGCCGCTGATGTTGTCGCCTTTGCTGCCATTGAGTTTCTTGCCGGTGGTGAGGTTGTTGAGCGTGCCGTCGAAGTTGGTCTTGCTGGCGGCAATGCGCAGGCGCAGCGTGTCCGACACGGAGCCGCCGGTGCTGACGCCGGCGCGCCACTCGTTGTCGTTGGTGATGTAAGTGGTGGCGTTGGTTTTCCACGCGCCGCCGATCGGCTTGGTGGTGATGTTGATCGCACCGGCAATCGAGCTCTTGCCGAACAGCGTGCTCTGCGGGCCTTTCAGCACCTCGATGCGGCCGACGTCGGCCAGATCTTTAAACGCGCCGGCCTGCATGCCGAGCGGCACGTCGTCGACGATCACGGCCACGTCGGCCTCGACGCCGATGCCGAGCGAGAAGGTGCCGATGCCGCGCATATTGATGCTGAAGTTGCCGGGCTGGGTGCCGTAGGACAGCGTCAGCGCCGGCGACAGGGCCGGCACGTCTTCCAGGTCGCGCACGTTGGCGCGCTGCAGGACGGCGTCGCTCAGCACGGTGATCGAGGCCGGCACATCTTGCAGGTTTTGCGCGCGCTTGTTGGCGGTGACGATGACGGATTCCAGCTTGCCATTGTCGGCCTCCTGCGCAGCGGCCGCGCCGCCGATCAGGGTGAGAGCAACCGCAGCTGTGATGAGCCGCAGTTTCGGTTGGTTCGATTGCATGTGGTGTCTCCTGTTTTATTGGTCTGGGTACTTCAACTGGTTTGTGGTAGCGCTTCCATTACGGGTTAAAAAAAACCGCCGGCCCCGTGCGGGCAGCCGGCGGCACTGGAGTTATTGACTGCTGATCTTGAGCGGAGCCTTCAGCTTTTGCGCGTAGCCGCGCACGTAGGCGTCCCATGCGGCGCTGTCGGTAAAGTCGCCGCTCTTGCTCCAGCCGGCGCCGAAGTAGTAGACGAAGGGCTGGCCCGGTTGCGCCGTGCCCAGCGTCAGCTGCTGTTTGTCGATCACGTCGAAGGCCTTGACGCCGGCCGGCAGGATCACGCCGCAGCCGGTGCTGCCGTCGTCGCCGTGCGCCGGTTCCCAGTAGCTGTTGAAGCCCGCGTCGCTGTCGGCGGTGTAGTGGCCCACGCCTTCGCGCTGGACGATGCCCACGCCCACCGTCAACGGCTCCTTACGGTTGCTGGCGAATCTGGTTTCAACGCGGGTCATGTTGGAGCCTGCGTCGATCGAGAAGCGCTTCACTTCCGAGACAGTGCGGCCGTTGCCGACATCGAAGCCGCCGTAGGTCAGCTCGAACACGGCGCGCAGCGGACCGTCGGCGATCACTTTGTACTTGGTGAAGTTGGACGAGTTATGCAGCTTGCCGTCGGCGACGATGGTGGTGCCGCCGCAGCCACGGCTCTGGCCTACGCTGTAGTAGTCCAGGCCTTCGCCTTCGTCGTGGTGATACTCGCCGCGCTTGTACCATTTGTCGACCACCGGCGTGCGCACCTTCTTCACCCACACGTCTACGCCGCTGCTGATCAGCTGTTCTTTCGGATCCTTGATGATGGCCGGGCCGTAGACGCGGTGCGCGGTGCGGTCGCTCTCCCAGGCGAAATCGTCGAGGCGTTCCGGCACGAAGCGCGCGTGGGCTTTCACGTCGGCGGGCGGCACGGCGGCCAGTTTATCGGCCGGCAGTACGAGGTAGCGGCGCGTTTCACCCGCTGCCAGATTTACCGGAAACAGAATCTGCTTGCCACGCTTGTCCACTACGACTTGCGAGCTGACGATGGCCGAGGTGGCGGCGTCCATCACCACCGGCTTGCGCAGGCCGCCGGCCAGCGTAGCCTCGGCCAGTTCGTCGCCGCGCACGCCGTTGGTCGGATTGGTCACGCTCACGGTTTGCGGCTTGGTTTTCTCCAGCGCCGCCATGCGATACACCTCACTGCCGGCCAGCAGGAAGCCGCCGACGCCATAGACTTCGGTCAGGTTGTCGTCAAACACTTTCGGTGCCAGGCCGATAGGCTGCACGTGGGTCAGCTTGCCGTCGGCCTGCACGTTGGCCACCAGCGCGGTCCATGCTTTCTGCACGGCGGGCTTGAAGGCCTTGGCGTCCAGCAGGCCCTGGTTCACGCCCCACGCGAAGGCGTAGGTGTACAGCGCCGAGCCGCTCGACTCCTTCATCGGATAGGTCGCCGGGTCGAGCAGGCTGGCGCGCCACAAGCCGTCCGCCTGCTGCAGCGTGAGCAGCCTGGCCGCCATGTCCTTGTATTGCTGGACGAAGCGCGCACGCTCGGGATGGTTCTCCGGTAGATACTGCAGCACGCGCACCAAGCCGCCCATCACCCAGCCGTTGCCCCGGCTCCAGTAGACCTTCTTGCCATTGGCTTCGCGCTTGTCGAAGTAGTTGGAGTCGCGGAAGTACAGGTGTTCTTCCTTGTCGTACAGGTAGTCCGAGGTGACCCACCATTCGCTGATGGCGAAATCGAGATAGCGCTGGTCGCCGGTGATGGCCCACAGGCGCAGCCACGCCGGCGGCGCCATGTACAGCGCGTCGCACCACGACCAGCGGTCCTGGTTGCCCTTGACGGTGAATTCCAGCGAACCGGTACGGCGGTTGGCGAGGATGTCGTCAAAGCTGGCGCGCAGCGGCGCGATCATTTTTGGATCACGTGTTTGCAGATACAGCTCGGCGTAGGTCTGGCCGACGATGTGATCGTCCGCGTGGTAGTGATTGGGACCGAGCTTCCAGTTGTTTTTCTCGCCCATTGCGATCATCGCATCGCGGTACTTGCTGCTGCCTGAGATGTTCGCCAGCGCCATGATGCCGTTGTAGCCTACCGCCTGCGTCCAGTCGTCCGGACGGTGCTTGCTCGGATTGGCCAGCTGCCAGTCGGCCACGCGCTCCATCGCCGACAGCACGGCCTTCGGATTGATGGCGGCCGATGGCGCAGCCAATTGCGCGGTTGGCGCTTCGGCTGCAACGGCGGGCACGGTGTGGAACATGGCTGCCACGGCAGCCAGTACGGCAATGCGTAGATGCGATGATTTCATGTGGTGGTTGTCTCAGTTATTTGTACATGGGGCCTGCCGTGACGAACGGTCCGCCCTGATAAATGGTTGGAGCATCGCCGGCCGCTGGATAGTCTGCGCTATCCGGGAAGTGGCCGGCGAATTCTGCGGAGCTGTGCTTGGGCACATAGCCCAGGTGCGAAGCGTGTTTATTGTCCCACCATTTGGTGGCGTTGTCCGAGGTGCCGAAGGTGATGGTGTGGCCCACGCGCGGCGTGAACAGCGAGCAGCGGATCAGCTCCACCAGATCGTCGTAGGCGAGGTAGGTCACCATCATGCGCGGGTTCTTCGGCTCCGGGAACGAGGAGCCGATGCGCAGGCACACGGTCTCGGTGCCGAAGCGGTCGTAGTAGTAGCGCGACAGCGCTTCGCCGAAGGCTTTCGACACGCCGTAGAAACCATCGGGACGCAGCGGCATGTTGGCGTCCACCAGATCGGTGGTCTTGTAGTAGCCCACCACGTGGCTGGAGCTGGCGTAGACCGTGCGCTTGACGCCGCACTTGTGGATCGCTTCATACAGGTGGTGCAGGCCGAGGATGTTGGCGTTCATGATCGGCTCGAACTTGTCTTCAACCGAAATGCCGCCGAAGTGCAGCACGGCGTCGACGCCTTCCATCATCTGCATGACCTTATCGCGGTCACCGAGATCGCCGATGACGATTTCCTCGCCGTCGCGCGCCGGGCCGAGATCCTTGACGTCGTTCAGGCGAACCACGTCCGCCCAGGCCTTGGCGCGCTCGCGCAAGATGGTGCCGAGGCCGCCGCCGGCGCCGGTCAGCAGGATGCGTTTGAATGGTTTGGTAGTAGTCATGGGTAGATTTTCTTTTTAAGTTAAACGTTTAATCGAAAGTGTATTACATTCCGATTTACTGTGGAAGAAAAATCGCATACCATCCGTAAAACGTTTTCCATAATAACCGAGACACCATGAAATTCCTCCCCACGACTACCGCCGCACTGGTGGCGGTGCTGGCCTGCGCGCCGGCATCCGCCGCACCGATGAACCGCATCGTTCAAGACAACGCTTATCAACAACTCGACTACTTCTTTGCCAAGCTGGTGGCGGAACGCGAGGGCATGGTGCTCGACGGCGCGTCGCCGTTCAAGAGCGGCGACAAATTCTTGCCGGGGAAGGTGGCGGCGGGTCTCGGCCATGTGCTGCTCAACACCGCCAAGGACGATCCGTCGCTGGCGCAGAAGCTGAAGGATTACCGCGACATCGCCGACATGACGGTCGGCATGGACAACCACACCTGGGGCATCTACTACTACATCGGTACGCTGGTGAAGCTGAAGGAAGCGGGCCTGCTGGAACGCGCAGTCAGCCCGGAGACGCTGGAAAAACTGCGCAAGCAACTGGATTGGCGCACCTTCGTCACGCCGCAGTGGGATCTGATCAACCTGCCGACTAATTATTACGGCGTGGCCTTCAGCATCGCGCGCCTGCGTATGATGATGGGCTGGGAAGATGACAGCGCGGGCAAGGTCCTGCTGGAGAAGATGCTCACCCATTACAAAAAATATTCCGGCACCTTCGGCTTCTCCGACGAGACCGATGGCGAAGGGCGCTTCGACCGTTACAGCATCCTGCTGATCGCCGAGATTTGCGAGCGCTTCCTGGAAACCGGCCTGCAGCCGACCGACGAGCTGAAAGGCTTGCTGCGCAAGGCGGCCGACATCGCGCTGAATGTCGCCAACACGGAAGGGCAGGGCTTCAGCTTTGGCCGCAGCCTCGGGCCGTATGGCGAGACAGCGCTGATCGAAATCCTGTCTGTATCCGCCTACCTCGATGTGCTGACGGCGGAAGAGAAGCAGTATGCGTATGCCTTCTCTTCGCGCATCGCGGAGCGCTACATGAATTTCTGGTACGACCCGGCCATGCATTCGCTCGACATGTGGGGTAAGGGCCGCCGCACCGATACCTATCGCGGCAAGCATCGCATCCTCGGCGAGAATTTCTCGCTGCTGCACCAGCTGATCTACACCAATGAGACGTGGAACAAGGCCGGCTTCAAGGATGTGCAGCCAAAGGCCGATTTGCAGGCGTGGCTGGACAAGAACCGCCCGCAGTTCAGCACCACCACCTTTGCGCAGGGCGAGTACGACCGCGCTTTGTCCATCTTCCGCGACGGGAAGCACGTGGTGAGTCTGAACATGATCAACGGCGGATCGAGCCAGCATGACAACAGCCCCTACTATCCGCTGCCGTTTGCGCCGGGCCTGGTGTCGGGTGTGGCCGACAGCGGCGGCGCGCACGCGCAGCTGCTGCCGAAGTTTACGATGGCCGACGGCGCGCAGCTGATCGGCGCAGCGTGGATCAAGGACATCAAGACCGGCAAGGATGGCAAGCGCTACACCGTCTCGTACCGGCAGGATGAGCTGGACCGCCTGGGCAAGAAGGGCCCGCAGAAGGACGCGCGCATCAAGCTGCGCACCAGCTACACGCTGGAACATGGCATGATGACCCGCACCGACGTCTACACGCCGGTGGGCACGCAGGAGGTGGAGAACATCACGCTGGAATTCGCGTCGTTCTCGGATCAGGCTAAGATGAAAGGCAATACCGTCACCTTCGGACAAGGCGACGTGAAGTCGTACGGTGTAAGCGGCTTGCAGCAATGCGTGGCGGCGCCGACCAACGGCAGCAAGGATTTCATGGCGCCCTATGGGCCGATGAAAACGCTGGTCACCTGCAGCACCGGCAAGCTGACGATGAAAGAGCCGCTGACGATCAAGTGGACCATCAAATATCAATAAAAGGAGACATGGATGCGACAAGTGTGGAAGCAGCTGCTGTTAGCAAGCTGCCTGGCCGCGAGTTTTGCGGCGGCAGCGCAGGATGATGATGCACCGGGACAGGCGCAAGCCCACAAGGGCGCGACTGCCCGCGCCGAACTGGCCAAGCAGCCGCCAACGCTGCAAAACATCTACGGCCGCCAGCACTTGTCGCTGAACGGTCGCTGGAGCTACATCGTCGATCCTTACGAGACGGGCTTCTACAATTATCGCCGCCAGCCGTTCGACCAGTCGCCGACCGGCGCGGGCGGCTACTACGACGACCGCAAGCCGAAGGACAAGGACGATGCGGTCGAATACAACTTCGACGGCTCGCCGACGATGGCTGTGCCGGGCGACTGGAATTCGCAAGCGGCCAAGCTGGAATTCTACGAAGGCACGGTGTGGATGCGCCAGAAGTTCAACGCCGCACCCAAGGACGGCAAGCGCTACTTCCTCTACTTTGGCGCGGTCAATTACGAGTCGCACGTCTACCTGAATGGCAAGAAGCTCGGTAGCCACAAGGGCGGCTTCACGCCGTTCCAGTTCGAGGTGACCGGCCGCCTGCTGAAGGGCGAGAACACGGTGGTGGTCAAGGCCGACAACACGCGCCATCAGGACGATATCCCGACCGTGAACACCGACTGGTGGAACTACGGCGGCATCACGCGCGACGTGCTGCTGGCTGAAACGCCGGATACCTACATCGAGGATTACCAGATCCAGCTGGCCAAGGGCGACATGGGCCGCATTGAAGGCCATGTGCAGCTGGCCGGTGTAAAGCGTGCGCAGGACGTCACCATCTCCATCGCGGAGCTGGGCCTGAAAGCCACCGTGCGCACTGACGCCAATGGCCGCGCAGCCGTCAGCATCGCGCTGCCGAAGAACAAGGTGCGCTACTGGTCGCCGGAAGATCCGAAGCTGTACAGCGTGACCATCGCCGGCGCCACCGACACGCTGACCGACCGCATCGGCCTGCGCAGCATCGAGACGCGCGGCCACGATATCCTGCTGAACGGGAAGTCGGTGTTCCTGCGCGGGATCTCGCTGCACGATGAGAATCCACTGATCCCGGGCCGCCTGCGCGGCGAAGGCGATATGCGCATGATGCTGCAGTGGGCCAAGGACATGAACTGCAATTACGTCCGCCTCGCGCACTATCCTCACAGCGAAGAGATGATCAAGCTGGCCGACGAAATGGGCCTGCTGGTGTGGGCCGAGGTGCCGGTGTACTGGACCATCTCGTGGGAGAAGCCGGAAGTCTACGCCAACGCGGCGCAGCAGCTGACCGACCTGGTGGTGCGCGACAAGAACCGCGCCAGCGTCATTATCTGGTCGATTGGTAACGAGACGCCGGTGAGCCCGGTGCGTACCGCCTTCATGGGCAAGCTGGCCGATACCGTGCGTTCGCTGGACCGTACTCGTTTGGTCGGCGCGGCGCTGGAAGTGCATCGCACCGGCGACGTGGTGACGGTCGAGGATCCGCTGGCCGAGAAGATCGACCTCGCCAGCTTCAATCAGTATGCCGGCTGGTACTGGTCCAACAACAAGGAGATGATGAAGTTCTCCTTCAAGGTCAATTACAACAAGCCGGTGCTGGTGACCGAGTTCGGCGCCGATGCGCTGGGCGGCTACCACGCCGACAGCGACACCAAGTGGAGCGAGGAGTATCAGGACCAGCTGTACAAGAACACCTTCAAGCTGCTGGATGCGATTCCCGGCCTGCGCGGCATGACGCCGTGGGTGCTGACGGACTTCCGTTCGCCACGCCGTCCGCATCCGTACTTCCAGGACTACTGGAACCGCAAAGGCCTGATCTCGGAGACCGGCAAGAAGAAGCAAGCCTTCTACACGCTGAAGTCCTACTACGAACAAAAACAGCAGCAATACAAATGAAAAAACTCCATATCGCAGCGGCCGTCGCCGCAAGCCTGGCGGTTTCCGCCCACGCGCAAGACACGCAGATCGATCGCAAGGTCACGGAACTGATGCAGCAGATGACGGTGACCGAGAAGGTCGGCCAGCTGCATCAACTCTCCGGCCGCCAGTTCACCGGCCCCACCAGCAGCAATTACGCCGACAAGCTGGCCGACATCCGCGCCGGCAAGGTCGGCTCGATGCTGAACGTAACCGGCGTCGCCGACACGCGTGAGATCCAGGCGCTGGCGCTGAAGTCGCGCCTGAAGATTCCGCTGCTGTTCAGCCTTGACGTCATCCACGGCTACAAGACCGTGTTCCCGGTGCCGCTGGGCGAGGCCGCGTCGTGGGACATGGAGGCGATTGAGCTGTCGGCGCATATCGCGGCGAAGGAAGCTGCCGCCGCAGGCATCCACTGGACCTTTGCGCCGATGGTCGACGTGGCGCGCGATCCGCGCTGGGGCCGCGTGATGGAAGGCGCCGGCGAGGACACTTACCTCGGTTCGCAAATCGCCGCCGCGCGCGTGCACGGCTTCCAGGGCAAGCAGCTGGGCGCCACAGATTCGGTGATGGCGACCGCCAAGCACTTCGCCGCCTACGGCGCGGCGATTGCGGGCCGCGATTACAACGCGGTCGACATGAGCGAGCAGCAGCTGCATGAGGTGTACCTGCCGCCGTTCAAGGCTGCCGCCGATGCGGGCGCGGCCACCTTCATGAATTCCTTCAATACGCTGAACGGCATTCCGGCTACCGGCAACGCCATGCTGCAGCGGGATATCCTGAAGGGCGCCTGGAACTACAAGGGCTTCGTGGTCAGCGACTGGGCTTCGGTGCGCGAGATGGTGCCGCACGGATTCGCGGCCGACTTGTCCGATGCAGCGGTCAAGGCCATCAACGCCGGCAGCGACATGGACATGGAAGGCTACGCCTACAGCCAGCATCTGGAAGCCGCCGTCAAAGCCGGCAAGGTGAAGATGGAGGTGCTGGACGACGCCGTGCGCCGTGTGCTGACCAAGAAATTTGAACTGGGCCTGTTCGATGAGCCATACCGCTACTCCGATGCGGCGCGCGAGAAGGCAGTGCTGGGTGATGCATCGCACCGCGCCGCCGCGCTGGACGTGGCGCAGAAGTCCATCGTGCTGCTGAAGAACGAGAACAAGCTGCTGCCGCTGTCGCGTGAAGCCAAACGCATCGCGGTCATCGGCCCGCTGGCCGACTCGCAGCGCGACCTCGAAGGCGGCTGGGTGGTGCAGGGCGAGCGCGCCAAAGTGGTCAGCATCGTGGAAGGCATCCGCAGCCACGCCGGCAAGGCGAAGATCAGCTACGCGCAGGCGTGCGCGCCGGGCTGTGCCAGCAGCGCAGGTTTTGCCGAAGCCGTGGCCACTGCGTCGCGCTCGGACATCATCGTGCTGGCTGTGGGCGAAACGTGGGACATGAGCGGCGAGGCCAAGTCGCGCACCGACATCACCTTGCCGGGCCAGCAGGAAGCGCTGTTCAACGCGCTGAAGGCGACCGGCAAGCCGATTGTGGTGGTGATGCTGGCCGGCCGTCCGCTGGTGTTCAACACCATCGCCGACAAGGCCGACGCCATCGTCTACGCCTGGTTCCCCGGCAGCGAAGGCGGCAACGCGGTGGCCAATGTGCTGTTCGGCGACTACAACCCGTCCGGCAAACTGCCGATCACCTTCCCGCGCAGCGTGGGTCAGATTCCGCTGTCGTACGCGCAGTACAACACGGGCCGTCCGGTGCTGGCCGATAAAAACATCACGTATCGTTCGGCCTACATCGATTCGCCGAATACGCCACGCTACGCCTTTGGTCATGGCCTGAGCTACACCGACTTCAAATACAGCGGCCTGGCACTGAGCAGTGCCGTGATGGCGGGGACGCAGAAGGTGACGCTGTCGTTCGATCTGGCCAACAGCGGCAAGGTGGAGGGCACGGAGATTGTCCAGCTCTACCTGCGCGATATGGTGTCGTCGGTGGTGCGGCCGCTCAAGGAGTTGAAGGGATTCCAGAAGGTGCGCCTGAAGCCGGGTGAAACGCGCCGCGTCAGCTTCACCATCGACCGCGACACGCTGTCCTTCTTCAACAGCCAATTGAAGTGGGGCGCAGAAGCGGGCGAGTTCAAGCTGATGGTGGGCAGCGCTTCGGACGACATCCGCCTCGAAAACACGCTGCAGCTGACGCAGTAATCAGCGCAGCTTGAGGATCTTCGGCAGCTCGCCGGCTTTATCCAGCGCCTCGATGGCGTTGTTAAAGTCGGCGGCGCTGATTTTGCTCTTGCGCGAGACGGCGCACCGGGTATTCACTTCGTAGACCGTCATGACGTGGTAGCCGGCCGGCATATTGCCAGTCCTGACCTGCTTGTCGAGCACATTGCGCGGCACCACCAGGTAGTCGAAACGTCCCGCCAGCCATTTGCGCACCGACATCGCGCTCGATGGCGCATCGTCGCGGATGTATTCCTGTCCCAGCGTCTTTTCCAGTTCCGGATAGCGGAAGCCCAGCACCATGCCGAGGCGCTTGCCGCGCAAGTCCTCCACCGTGGCCGGCGGCTTCACGTGCGCGGAGCTCACCACCACTTCGCTGATCGGGATGAAGGCGCGGGTCCAGTCGACGTCCCCCGGCAGCCACTCTGGCAGGTAGCTGCACAGGATATCGCCGTCGCCATTTTCCAGCGCTGCCATAAGGCGGTTGCGCGGCAGCTTGACGTACTCCACCCGCCGACCCAATTGCCGCGCCAGCGCCGCGCCCAACTTGTCCTGGAAGACGGTGGGCGGCATCACCGCGCCCAGCATGTCGTCCACTTTTTCCACGTAGCGCAGCGGCGCCTTTTCGGCACCATGCGTCGATGCGGTTGCCGCCAGCAGCGCGGCCATGAGGAATGCTCGCATCAGCAGCGCAGCCCTTTCTGCATCTCTGCCACTTCCTCTCGCAGCCAGTCGCAGAAATGCTCGATCTTGGCCATGCCCTGCTTGCTGCGGCTGACGATAATGCGGTAGCCGCGATCGTAGGGCGCACTATCGCAGCACACCATTTTGAGCACGCCGTTGCGCAAGTCTTCACTGGCGATGGCGTGCGACACCAGCGCAATGCCTTGTCCCGCCACCGCCGATTGCACCATCACCGCGAAGTTGGTGAACGCGCGCGAGAAGTTGTACTTGCCCTTGAGCGCATTGTTCTGGCGTAGCAGCGCGATCCACGTATCGGTGGTGAATTCGTGCAGCAGCGGGTAGCGGTGCAGGTCCGCCAGCGTGATCTCGCTCTCGCCGGGCGCCAGCAAGGACGGGCTGTAGACCGCCACCAGCCGGTCGTGGAACAGCAGGCCGGGATCGCCCGGCACCACGTCGTAGGTGCGCAGCGCGAGGTCGGTGCTGCCGTCGTCCATGTTCGCCAGATGGTCGCTGGAGTCGATGCGGATGTCGAGTTCCGGATACAGCTGGGTGAAGCGGGCGATGCGCGGCACCAGCCATTTGATGGCCAGCGAGTGCGTGGTCGAGATGCGCAGGATTTTTTCATCATCGCCGGTTTGCAGCGCGGCGACCTTGGTATTGAGCTCGGCCAGCGTGCGGCGCACGGTGCCGGCCAGCTCCTGGCCTTTTTCGGTCAGCGCGATATGGCGCGGATGGCGCACGAATAAGTCGAAGCCGAGTGCTTCTTCCAGCTGCTTGACCTGCAGGCTGATGGCGGCCGGCGTCTTGTGCAGCTCTTGCGCGGCCAGTTTGAAACTACCCCAGCGTGCCGCGCAATCGAAATCGAGGAGGCCGGACAGGGAGCGCAGCGGTTTGGTCATGGACAAGCTTTTCTTACTCTAATGGCGAAAATAACTCGTTTGATAACACTTCGGGTCTGGCAGAAAATATAACCCATACGCCGCCAAAACTCCATGAACAAGTTTTTCTTTTTAGGAGATTGCCATGTCCCACACCGCCGCTGTCCCCTGCAAGCCCGCCTGCACGGCTCCCGCCAAGGAGCCGTTCGCGCCTAAATTTTCAGCAGAGCTGATGAAGATGTTGTCGCAGCTTGTAACTTTGCGCTGATTTAAAGTGACGACAAATCCGGGCCGTCCTGCTTGCCCAGCCACGTCGTATCGAACCGTTTTTGTGTCGCCGCCAGCGCCGCCTTGTCGCCGCGCTGGCGATACACTTCCATCAGGCCGCGCAGCGCCCAGCCATTGCTCGGCGTCTTGGCGAAGGACGCGCGGAATACGCTTTCCGCTTCGTCCAGCTGCTTGGCCCGCACCAGCGCCGCGCCCAGCGACTGCCGCACCGGGTAGTACCAGCGCGGCGGCTCGTCGTAAGGCAGCATGTCCTGCAGGGCCACCGCTTCGCGATAGGCCTTGATTGCGCCGGGCAGGTCGCCTCGTGCGTCGGCGATGCGGCCGCTGGCCACGTGGCGTGCGATGGTGATGACTTCCACGCTGACGCCTTGTTCGGCCAGCGGCTTGAGCGCCGGATCGTTCTGCATGGCGGCCAGCGCGTCGGTTTCTTTTTGCGCTTCCGCCAGCATGCCCTTGCGCGCGTAGCCGGTGGCGCGGGCGTAGTGCCACATGGCCTGCACAATCACCAGCTCCTTGCCGGGATCGGGCAGCGCGATCAGCGTATCCGGGCTGCTGAACTGCACGTGCGAAAAGTAGGGCGAGGCTTTGACCGACTGCATCACGCCCATCGCCTTCACCATATCGGTGGTGAGCGCCTTGTCCAGTTTCGCGGCGGCGGCCAGCGCCTGTTTGCCGTCCCCGCCCATCAGCGCCGACACCATCGCGAAGTGGATGTTGTGCGGGTAGTAGCCGCCTTTGTAGATCGCATCGCTGGACTGCTTGGCGAAATATTTTTCATCGACAGCCATCGCATCGACGTTGGATTGCAGTGCGTCCTTGTACAGGCCCACGCGGTAGTAGATGTGCGACGGCATGTGCACCATGTGGCCGGCGCCCGGCACTTGCCGCGCCAGCACGCGCGCCGCAGGCAGTGCCTTGTCGGGATGGCTCGATGCCTCCACCGCGTGGATGTAGTAGTGCGCCGCGCCGGGATGATGCGGGTTGCGTTCGAGGACGCGCTCGAGCGCATCGACCATGTCCGCGTTGCGGCCTTTCGGCGTGCCGCCGCCGGCTTCCCAGTAATCCCACGGCGACAGGTCCATCAGCGACTCGGCATACAGCACCTGCACATGGTCGTTGTTGCGGAAAGCCCTGGCGGCGTCGCGCATGGCGTCGGCGTAAGCCTGGTCGAGTTGATCGCGTTTTGGCGGCGCGGGGTGCTGGTAGCGCAGGGCCTGCGCCTTGATCAGCGCCTGTTCGACGGCGCTGGCGCGGGCGGCGTTGGCACTGGCCTTGGCGGCGGCGGCATGGGCCGGCGCCACGGCATCCTCCGGCATCGGCAGGTTGATGTTGGGGCCGAGCGCCAGCGCTTCGCCCCAGTAGCACATGGCGCATTGCGGGTCGAGCCGCTGCGCGGCGCGGAAGGCGCGGATGGCTTCCGCGTGATTGAAGCTGAACACCAGCCGCAAGCCCTGGTCGAAGTAAGCCTGCGCGCGCGGGTTGGCGGTCGTGATCTGGAAGTGCAGCTGGCCCAGGTCCTGATACAGCGGTGGCGGCGCCTCATCCATCTTCGGCGCCTGCGCCATCGAGGCGGGCTTGAACGGCGCGGTCTCGGCCTGCGCCAGCATCAGGCGGTTTAGCAGCACCGGGCGTCCCGAGGTTTTCGCGCTGCAGATATCGCCAGCAGTCAGTAGCGGATCGGTAGCGACAGTGCGCTTGGCCTGGTCGACGCTGACCACAGCGCCGGCCAGCAGGGCAGCAATGCTGAGCAGTTTCATCATACGAACCTCCCCTTGTTAAGGCCTCAGGACGGCCGGGTAGCTTCCTCTACGTATCCCAGCCAGCGCATGGCCTGTTCGCGCGAGTCGCCGCAGAACTCGACGTTCGGCTGTAGCGAGGCGCAGACGGCCGGCCGGTCGGGATGGCCGAAAATCTTGCAGCGTTCGTTTTCATCCAACTGCACGCACCTGACCCCGGCCGGTTTGCCGTTGGGCATACCGGGAATCGGGGAGGAGATGGACGGCGCCGTGCAGCAGGCGCCGCAGTCGGGGCGGCATTGGAAGGTCATGATGGGTCGATATTTTACCCGAGTTGCCGCAGCCACCCGGCCACTTGCCCGGCCACCCACGCGCCGTCGTCGAGCGGCAGGTCGTGGCCGGCGTCCGGGTGCTCGGCGTGCGACGCCTGCCATGCGCGCGCCAGGTTGCGCGAGCAGCATGGATCGACCAGCTGGTCGCCGGCGCTGCTCAGCACCAGTGTTGGCACGCCGGGCTTGTGCGACGGCGCGCGGAAGCGGGCGGCGGACCACAGCTGGCGCAGCGCGTTGGCGCGCGTGACCGGGTATTCGCGCTGATAGTCCAGCCATTGCGCCAGCAGGGCCGAACGCTGCGCCGCATCGCCACGGCGACTGGTCAGGCGCAGGATCAACTGCTCCTGCCGCTCCACGCCGCCGCGCGCCATCAGCTTCAGTATCGCAGGGTAGTTCTGCCAGCGCAGGCGCTGGTGGAAGCGGCTGTAAGGGCGCATGCTGGTGTTGATCAACACGCAGCGCGCGATCTCCTGCGGGTAGCGGCTGGCCCATTCCACCGCCACCATGCCGCCCAGCGACAGTGCCAGCAACGAGTAGGGCGCCGGCACGCCGCGTTCGCGCAGGTCGGCGCGGCAGAATTCCACCATTTGTGCCACCGAGGTCGCGCTGCGCATGGCGTGGCGCTGGCCGTTGCCCGGCAGGTCGGGCGTGACGATGACAGCATCCGGCAGCACCTGCGCCAGCTGCGCGGGGAAGGCGCCCCAGTGGCGCTGCTCGCGCATCAAGCCGCGCAGCAGGATCCAATGGCTCATGTGTGATACCACTGCGCCAGCGCGCGGCGATGCTGGACGGTGCGCGCCATCCCTTGTGGCATCCAGCGCCCGTGGCTGCTGGCAGCGCGCATCAGGAAATCGAACAGGATCAGGTGGCGCCGCAGCACGCGCTGCAAACGATGGCTTGCGGTCGGATTGAAGATGGCGATGCGGTCGAAGATCTGGCGCGGGTTTTTTTTCACCCACAGCCACGAACCCATTTCCAGCGTCAGCGGCAGGAACACGTGATCGCTGTTCAGGTACATATAGTCCCACAGGTCGCCGTGGGTACGGTACTGGCGGCTCTGCGGCTCGAACACGTAGTTGTGGTTCGGGTAGGCGGTGCTGAACAATTCCTCCAGCGCGCCGATGTCGGCCAGGTGCGGAATCGGTGTGGCGGTGTGCGCGTGCGGGAACCAGATGCGGTCGCGCAGGCCGAAGCCGGAGTGGCAGTCGAGCGTCATGCTGAATTGGCGCGACAGCAGTTCGCGCTCCACCAGCGCGCACACGGCCTGGCTTTCCGGCTCCATCGGCGCGCCCTCGGCGCCGCGATACCACGGCAGGTGATGGCTGTAGCGCTGCCCGCCCAGCATGAACGGCACTTTTTCGGTGGCGCTCAGCGGCGCGTTGCGCATCAGGTCCACGCCTTGCGGATTGCAGCGTGTGGCCTGCCACATGCCGCCCGGGTTCACCAGCGGCATGAACACCAGCCGCATCGATTCCAACTGCTGGTGCAGGGGGGCGTCCCAGCGCAGCCGCGCCAGCAGGCTTTCCATGAACGACAGCACCACCTGGGTGCCGATGCGTTCCAGCCCGTGAATGCCGCCGAAGAAGCCCAGCGCCGGCACGTCCGGGCTCGGATTGCCCAGCGCGATGCTGTAGACCGGGAAGCTGCGCCCGTCCATATGCACAGTGTGCGGCGTGCTCACCTCCAGATGCTTCCCGCCTTCGTCGATCAGACGTTTCAGGGTGATGAGTTCGGGCAGGTTCTTCTCGGGCATGGCGGGCGACACAAAAAGAGATGACCGCCAGTGTAGCCGATTGCTAGCTGGTCGTCGCCGCCAATTCCAGCAGCGTGGCGCGGAAGGTCGCCACCAGCGGCCGCAGGTTGATGCGGTGCCAGGCGGCCCACAGCGGCGCGCGGTACTCGAACCACGGCAGCTCGCGCAGCGCCACGCCCGGCGGCGCCTGATGCTGCAAGCCTTGCTGCACCATCGCCACGCCCAGCCCCGCCGCCACCAGACTGAGGGCGGTCACCGGTTCGCTGGCCTCCATCTTGATGTGCGGGGTGAAGCCGGAGCGCACGCAGGCCGCCACGAAGTTGTGGTGATGCTCGCCGGTTTCGTGGTGGCGCACGGCGATCCATTCCAGCCCGGCCAGGTCGGCCGGCTGCAGGGTCTTGGCCGCGCACAGCGGATGGCCTTCGGGCAGGGCCAGCATCATCGGGTCGCTCAGTACGCGCGCGCGTTCGAGATCGGGATCGTCGGCCGCCGGTGGATCGCACACCAGGGCGATATCGAGGCTGCGCTGGCGCAGGCCTTCCAGCTGTTCGGACGAATACAGGCTATGCAAGGCCACGTGCACATTCGGCCGCGCCGCCCGCAGCGCGCGCAGGCCGGCCGGCAGCACGCCGGCGTGCATGGCGTTTTCGACGTAGCCGATGCACAGCCCACCCTCGTCGCCGCGCCCCAGCCGCTTGGCCAGCGCTTCCAGCCGCGTGGCGTGCAGCAGGAAGGCCTGCGCCTCTGCCAGGAAGGTGCGGCCGTCGCGCGTCAGGCGGATGCGTTGCTGGCTGCGTTCGAACAGCGTCAGTCCGAGCTTTTCTTCCAGCTGGGCGATCTGCCGGCTCAGCGGCGATTGCGAGATGTGCAGGCGCTCAGCGGCTCGCCCTACGTGCTCCTCTTCGGCCACAGTGACGAAGTATTGAAGTTGGCGGATGTCTAACATATCAGACCTTTTGTGACTCAAGTTGTGCAAATTATGTCTTGGACAGTCTGATCTAGTCAACTTAAACTGGCTTCACTTTCTTCCGCATTTACTCCACCTTCTAAGGAATCAAGATGAGTATCCGTCACAAACTACAGGGCAAACTGGGCTTCGGCACCGCGCCACTGGGCAATATGTTCCGCGACATTCCGCAGGCCGAAGCGCTGGCCACGGTGGACGCGGCTTGGGAGCAGGGCATCCGCTACTTCGACACCGCGCCGCTGTACGGCGCCGGCCTGGCCGAGCTGCGTCTCGGCGAAGCGCTGGCCAAGCGCAAGCGCGAAGACTATGTGTTGAGCACCAAGGTCGGTCGCCTGATCCTTGATGAAATCGAAGACCCGGCCGCGCGCGACATGGGCGAAAAAGGCGGCGTGTTTGAACACGGCCTGCCGAACAAAATCCTCAACGACTACAGCGCCGACGCCACCCTGCGCTCGATCGAGGACAGCCTGAAACGCCTGAAGACCGATTATCTCGATATCGTCTACGTGCACGACGTGGCGCAGGATTTCTACGGCGACCAATGGCTGGCGCAATTCGAGATCGCCCGCACCGGCGCCTTCCGCGTACTGGATCGCCTGCGCGATGAAGGCGTCATCAAAGGCTGGGGCCTGGGCGTGAACCGCGTGGAGGCGCTGGAACTGGCGCTGGACCTGAAGGAAGCCAGGCCGGACACCATGCTGCTGGCCGGCCGCTACACGCTGCTCGATCATGAGCGCGCGCTGCAACGGCTGCTGCCGGCGGCGCAGCAGCGCGGCGTCGATATCGTGGTCGGCGGCCCATACAGTTCGGGCATCCTGGCTGGCGGCACGCACTTTGAATACCAGAAGGCGTCGCCGGAAATCATCGCCCGCGTGGAGCGCATCAAGGCCATCGCACAGAAGCACGGCATCAGCGTGAAGGCGGCGGCGTTGCAGTTCGCGCTGGCCCACCCTGCGGTGGCGGCGGTGATTCCGGGCGCCAGCCGTCCGGAGCGCATCGCGGAAGATCACGCGGCGCTGAACCAGCAGATTCCATCCGCGTTCTGGCACGAGATGCGCGAACAAAAACTGGTGGCCGCCGACGCGCCGCTGCCGACTGACAAGGAGTAAACATGAGTATTCCAGCAATGGGTTTAGGGACTTTCCGCCTGCAGGGCGAGGTGGTGACTGATTCGGTACGCAACGGCCTGGAGGCAGGCTATCGCGTGATCGATACGGCGCAGATCTATGGCAACGAAGCGGAAGTCGGCGCGGCGATTGCGGCCAGCGGCGTGGCGCGTTCGGAGTTGTTCATCACCACCAAAATCTGGACCGAGAATCTCTCGCGCGACAAGCTGGTTCCGAGCTTGAAGGAGAGTTTGTCCAAGCTGCGCACCGATTATGTGGACCTGCTGCTGATTCACTGGCCGTCGCCGGGCGGCGCGGTGCCGGTGAAGGAGTTCATGACGGCGCTGGCGGAGGCCAAGGAGCAAGGCCTCGCACGCCAGATCGGCATCTCCAACTTCACGGTGGAACTGATGCAGCAGGCGATAGCCGCTGTCGGCGCGAAGGCGATCGCCACCAACCAGATCGAGCTGCATCCGTATCTGCAGAACCGCAAGGTGGTGGAGTTCGCGCGTCGGAACGGCATCCACATCACGTCCTACATGACGCTGGCCTACGGCAAAGTGCTGGGCGATCCGGTGATCCAGCAGATCGCCGCGCGCCGAGGTGCGACGCCGGCGCAGGTGGTGCTGGCGTGGGCGATGAAGCTGGGCTACGCGGTGATTCCATCGTCGACCAAGCGCGCCAATTTGGAGAGCAACCTGAAGGCGGCCGCGCTGCAACTGAGCGACGAGGACATGGCGCAGATCGCGGCGCTGGAGCGCGGCGAACGCCTTACCAGTCCAGCAGGCCTCGCGCCTGCGTGGGACTAGGCTTTACGGCGGCACACCAGCGCTATCTGTTCACGCAGCCAGCGCAGGGCCGGATGGGCATCGTTGCGGCGATGCCAGTGCAGGACGAACGGCACCGGCGCCAGCGCGATCTCCTTCGGCAGGGACAGCAGCGCAAGCTGGTCGCGCAAGCCGCTGCACTGCACCGCGCCCTCCATCATGGTTGCCAGCAGGTCGCTGTTGGCGACGATGGCGGGTGCCGCGTACATCTGCGGCAGCGTGACGGCGATATCGCGTTTGCGGCCCAACTGGGCCAGCACCGTGTCGACGTGGCCGACGCCGTCGCCTTCCGGCGATACCAGCAGGTGCTGGCAGGCGAGGAAGGCGTTCAGCGTCATTTTCTTCTTGGTCAGCGGATGCTTCTTGCGCGCCACGCACACGAAGCGTTCTTCAAACAGCGGCATGGTGGGAATGCGCGGCGTACTGGCGCCCGGGACGCCGATGGTGGCATCGGCTTCGCCGGCATCCAGCAGCGCCAGGGCGTGGTCGCGCGCGGTGAAGGAACGGACGCGCAGTTTGACGCCCGGCGCCAGCTGCGCAAGCCGCTGCTGCAGTGCCGGCAGTACGTTAAATGCCGGATGGTCGGACAGGCCGATGGTGAAGCGGCTGGCTGAGCGGTGCGGATCGAATTCCTGCGTGAACTCCAGCGTACGCTGGATGCTGGCCAGTGCTTCGCCCAGCGGCGACGCCAGTTCCAGTGCGCGCGGCGTCGGCTGCAGGCCGCTGGCGCTGCGCACGAACAGGTCGTCCTTCAGCAGCAGGCGCAGTCGCGACAGCGCGGCGCTCATGGCGGGCTGGGTGCGTCCGATGCGCACGCCTGCGCGCGTGACGTTACGCTCGCACATCAGGGCGTCGAAGGCCACCAGCAGGTTAAGGTCGATTCCATGTAAATCCATGAGATGGATAATACTGCATATCTATTATCGATTGGACTTGCGTGCGGTGGCGGTACTACAGTGAGCGGGTCACTTACTCACTTAGGAAGCGCATCATGATCATGCAGGAAAACGGCCTGACTACGGCCCAGCAGCAAGCCATTGAAAACCTCTACCGCGCCTTCAACGAGCAGAATCCCGACCTGCTCGACCTGGCGCTGACGGCGGACTGGCAGGACATTCCGCTCGGCCCCGGCCAGCAGCCGGGCAGGGAGGGCATGCGGCCGATCGTCGCCATGTTCACCGCCGCCTTCCCGGATGTGAAGATCACGATCCACGATATCTTCGGCCGCGACGGGCGCGCAGCGGTGCGGGCGCAGATCACCGGCACGCATCGCGGAGAGTTCTTCGGCATTCCCGCCACGGGCAAGCCGATTGCCATCGCCATCCATGAGTTCCATCACCTGACGGAGGATCGCATCACCCACACGTGGCACCTGGAGGATTGGTTCGCCATGCTGAATCAGGTAGACGCGTGGCCGCCGCGCTGATATATTCGTCGCATTCACACATGAGGTATTCGTCCGATGCGCAATTAATGTTGTTGTCTGCTTAAGCACCAGTTCCACCGGGACGGTTTTGACACATCATTATTGGGCTTCATCATGACGAATACCTGTCTGACGCTGGAAGGCGTCTCGTTCACGCTGGCCGACGGCCGCGTGCTTTTCCAGGACCTGAACGAAGTTTTTGACCAGCGCCGCACTGGCCTCGTCGGCAGCAATGGCGCGGGCAAGAGCGTGCTCGCTCGCCTGATGGCAGGCGAGCTTGCGTCATCGTCAGGCCGGGTCGCTGGCGGCGGCACGGCGCACTATCTGTCGCAGCACATCGCGCAGGAAGGCACGGTGGCCGCGCTGGCGGGTGTGCAGACGGTGCTGGCGGCATTGGCGCGGATTGAAAACGGCAGCGCCGATCCGGCCGATTTCGACGCCGTGGGCGATGGCTGGGACATGCGCGAGCGCTTGCAATCCGAACTGGATCGCCACGGCTTGCCGCACCTGCGGCCTGACACGCCGGCAGCCTCGCTAAGCGGCGGCGAAGCGATGCGCGTGTCGCTGATTGCTGCGTGGCTGTCCGGCGCCAATTTCCTCATCCTTGATGAGCCGAGCAACCATCTGGACCGCGCGAACCGGTTGGCGTTGCAGGTGCAGTTGCGCCTCTGGCCGCATGGCCTGCTGGTGATTAGTCACGACCGCGAACTGCTGGCGCAGATGGATCGTATCGTCGAGCTGTCGCCGCTTGGTTTGCGCAGCTACGGCGGCGGCTACTCCTTTTACGCCGAGTGCAAGCGCAGCGAGGACGATGCGGCGCAGCGCTTGCTGGACCAGCGCAAGCTGGAACGCAAGCGCGAAACGCACGCCATGCGCGAGCAGCAGGAGCGGCAGGCGCAGCGTGCGGCCAAGGGCGCGCGTGATGGCCGCGATGCGAATCAGGCCAGGATCCTGCTGGGGGGCCAGAAGAACCGCGCGCAAGGCACGGCGGGCAGGCTGCGGCAGCAGCAGGCAGCACAGCAAGATCTTTTGTCGCAGCGTGTGCGCGAAGCCGCGCAGCAGGTTGCGCCGGTTGCCGCTATCGCCATGCATGCAGTGGCCGGCCCGCAGGCGGCGCGTTTGCGTGTGGCGGAGTTGGCGGACGTGTTGCTGCCGCACGCGTCGCCGGCCACCCGCGCTAACGTGACCATTAGCCTGACCATCACCGGCCAGCAGCGCATTGCCGTGGTGGGGCCGAACGGCTGTGGCAAATCCACCTTGCTGCGCACGCTGGCAGGGAAGCTTGCACCGCTCGCAGGGCGTTGCGAAGTCCGCGCGCGCGCCACATATCTCGACCAGCAACTGGCCGACCTGACGGCGCAGCGCTCAGCGATCCACCACCTGCAGGCAGCGAACCACGCGGCCGGCGAATCGGCGCTACGCACGCATCTGGCGCAAATGGGATTGGATGCGGCGCTGGCCGCAGCACCGGTCGGCACGCTCAGTGGCGGCGAGCGATTGAAAGTGGCGCTGGCCTGTGCGCTATACGCCCATCCGCCGGCGCAACTGCTACTGCTGGATGAACCGAGCAACCACCTCGACCTCGCCTCGCTGAATGCATTGGAGATCATGCTGCGCCAGTATCAAGGCGCGCTACTGGTGGTATCGCACGATGAAACCTTTCTGCAAGCACTGAACCTCACGCATCGATTAGAGGCGGGCGTCGAAGGCTGGCACTTGCAAGCGTTAGCAAATTAGGAATACTATGCGCCGAAGCTAACCACCTTGAAGGAGCAAGCATATGACGGCAAAAGCCGCACTTCGCGCGGCCATCGCGGCTGCCGCAGTGGCACTGAGCACGGGCGCTATCGCCGGCCCGGATGGCATGAGCAACGCGAACGCATCCGACAAAGTCTCCATCGGCTCCTTGTTCATTGTGGCTTCGCCGGTGGCCAGCGCGGCCGGTTCCGGCAACGGCGATTCCGGCCCCGGCGCAGGCTCGGTGGCGATGATCGCCGGCGGCGCGTATGTCGTCAGCGGCATCGTGCAGGGCGCTGCGGGCGTGGTGGAGATTTTGCTGTCGTCGGTATCGACCGGGGCCAAGCTGTCCGTCAAGATCAGCGGCAAGACGGTAGACGCGATCGGCATGTCGGTCGGCACCACGGTGTCCGTCATCTCCGAGACCGCCGGCACACTGCTAGTGGCTTCCGGCAAAGTAGTGGCCTTCATTCCCAATGCGCTGGGCGAGGCCTTGCTGTCGCAAAAACGCCTGCCAGCCCAATGAGGCGCGCGTCCGGAACGATCTCATGGCTGGCATTGCTGGCTGTCTGCCACGCGGCTCCGGCATATGCGGGCCGCTCGTGCGAAGACAAGCCGATAACGCAGAAAGCCTTCAGCGATGCAATGGCCTCTGGCCAGACCTTGCAGGCGGTGCTCGATGGCACCGGCGCCGATGTGGCGCTGGTGGCGCGGCAGGGGCAGGATTTATCCAAGTATCGCCTGAAGTACTCGCACGCCGGACTGGCTTTCCGTCCGGCGCCGGGCCAGCCGTGGCGCGTGGTCGAACTGCTCAACGATTGCGGTACGGCCGATTCCGAACTGTGGATGGACGGGCTGGCGAACTTCTTCCTGGACGATCCGTTCACGCTCGATGCACTGGTGATGTCGCCTCCGCCCAAGGTGGCGGCGCGGCTGAAGGACATACTGGCCGACCCGGCTGCGCTGCGCCGGCTGCATCAGGTGAAGTACAACATGGTGGCCTATCCGTTTTCTACCAAGTACCAGAACTCCAACCAGTGGGTGCTGGAAGTGGTGGCGGCGTCCGAGGCCAGCGAAGTGCGCGTACGTTCTCGCGAACAGGCGCAAGGCTGGCTTAAGCTGGCTGGCTATCAGCCGACTGAGATGAATATCGGCCCGTTGACGCGGCTCGGCGGGCGCATGTTCAAAGCGAACATCGCGTTTGACGATCATCCCAGCGCGTTGCGGTTTTCAGACCGCATCAACGCCGTGACGGTGGACTCCGTGCAGGCCTTCCTCCAGTCCCGCGAGGAAGGCTGGCGCGTGCAGGAGATCAAGGGGCCGCGCTGATCACCGCCACCGCGCCGCCGGACGGCGCCAGCTTGAGGGTGATGCTCTGGCCGGCGTTGACCTTGCTGGTGCTGGCTTTCAGGTGATTGGCGTCGGCGCCGTCCTGCAGCAGCTGCGCGTTGTATGCGCCCTTGCCGAGGAAGGACAGCGGAACCTTCAGCGTGCGGCCGGCTTCATTGGTCATCGCGCCGATGTACCACGTGTCGCCCTTGCGGCGCGCCGAGACGATGTACTGGCCGATGTCGCCGGACAGGATGCGCGTTTCGTCCCACGACGTCGGCACGGTCTGGATGAACTCCGCGCCATCGGCCCATGAACCGTCGGCGTTCTTGTAGGCGGCCGGGCTGTCGGACACCATCTGGAACGGGCTGTCGTACACCACGTACATGGCGACGGCCTGGCCGCGCGTGGTCATCACCTGCGGCTCGTGGTTGCGATGCGCGAAGGTGGCCGGCGTGGCGTTGTGGAAGCCGCCCGGCGTGTAGTCCATCGGGCCGAGGACCATGCGCGTGAACGGCAGCGTGACGTTGTGCGAAGCCGTGATGCGCGCGCTCCACTTGTTGTTCTCTGCACCGAGCACACCCTCCTGCGTGATGTAGTTCGGCCAGGTGCGGTTCAGGCCATTCGGCGGATAGGCGCCGTGCAGGTCCACCATCAGCTTATGCTCGGCGGCCTTGCTCAGCACCTTGTGATACCAGTCGACCATCTCCTGGTCGTTGCGGTTCATGAAGTCCACCTTCACGCCCTTGATGCCCCATGCGGCGTATTGCGCGAAGGCGGCGTCCATCTGGTTGTCCAGCTGCTGCCACTGCACCCACAGCCACACGCCGACGTTTTTAGACTTCGCGTATTGCAGCAGGGCCGGCATGTCCAGCTCCGGCTTGGCGCGGGTGACATCGGCTTGCGGGTTCGGCTCGACGTCGCTGCCCACCGACCAGCCTTCGTCGATCAGGATATCGTCCAGCTTCATCTCTTTCGAGAAGTCGACGAAGGCTTTGTAGGTGGCGGTGTTCACACCGGCATTCGGCACGTTGACGGCCCAGTCGTTCCACCAGTCCCACGAGGTCTTGGACGGCTTGATCCAGCTGGTGTCCTTGATTTGCGACGGCGCGGCCAAGGTCGGGATCAGCGACGAGGCGGTGAGGTCGCCGGGAGCATCGCCCAGCATCACCACGCGCCACGGGGTCTGGAAGCCCTGGCCCTTCAGCTGCACATTGGCGGAAACGGTTTTGCGGAAGCGGTAATCGCGGTTGTTGTCGAAGCGCGGTGGCAGCGTGACCATCACGCCCAGGCCCGCGTCGCCACGGCCGGACAGGTAGAAGCCCGGATAGTCCTTCACATCCGATTCGGCGATGGCGAAGGTGGTCGTGCCCGCGCCGGTCTTGCACACCAGCGGCGCGATGACGTTGTGGAAGTTGCGGATGCCGGAGGCTTTGATCTTGTCGTATTCGGCCTCGAAGCTGGTGTCGAAGCGGCCCATGTTGGCGCCCCAGCAGTCGTAGTCCTTGGCGAAGTTGAATTGCGTGGCCTCGTTCATCACCTTGAACGCGGACAGGCCTTGCTGCTCCGGCACTGCGTAGCGCAGGGCCACGCCGTTGTCGTAGGCGCGCACCAGCAGCTGGAATTGCGGCGCCTTGCCGTTGGCGGCGAAGGACAGTGTCGATTCGTTGAAATGATCGGCCGCGCTGCGCGCCTTGCCGACCACGATGTCGTACGTCTCCCTGACGCTGCGCTGCGTGCTGCCGTTCAGCTTTGCGCCGGCGCCGAGGGAGCCGATGTCGAGATTGAGGCCGAGCGGTGAGGCCTCGATGATGCGCTTGCCGTCGCGGCTCACCGCATAAGTGAGCTTGGCGCTATCGATGGCAACGACGTTGCGGCCATCCGGCGATTTGACGGTAATGGTTTCTGCGTGGGCTGACGCAGCCAGGATGCTGAACGCCAGCAGGCTTGCGGCGCGGGTGTGATCTACCATAAAGTCTCCGGGAATTTTAGTTGTTCCCAATTGTGCAATCAGCACCGCGACGCCGCAATTATGAAATTGACCAAGCGCGCGTATGTTTATTCACGCGTGGCGCAACAGCCGTCTCACTCGAACTGGATGCGGGTGATGTAGTACGGGCTGTAGGCGTTGGCCTGCCCCTGCCAGGCGATGCCGTCGATGGTCTTGCCGTCGGCGGCGATGTCCTTGAGCGGGACTTCGACCTGGGCCCAGGTCTTGGCCTTGGGCTGGATGACGTAGCTGGTGTCGACCGGTTTGCCGTCGATCATGGCTTTCACCATCAGCGTCTGGCCGCCCTGGGCGCCGCCGTTGATGGTGAAGGTCAGCTTGGTGTAGCCGGCGGTGGAGAAGGCGTCGTGATGCAGCGCCAGCGCGCTCCACGGCTCGCCCTGTACTTTGATCGGCTTGGAGCCGCCGGCCGGCACGGCCAGGTCGACCTTGGCCCAGCTCCAGCTTTGCCAGCCATTTTTCAGTTCATCGTCATACACCACCAGAGGTTGCGTCTGGGCGAGCGACGGCCTGGCCAGCGCCAGTCCCGCCACCGCCGCGATAAATCCACGACGAGTAGGCATAGTGTCTCCAATTTTGGTTTTTAGTGCCGGAAAATGTACAACCTGGCTGGCGATTTTTCAACCAAACTTTGCTTGCTGGGCCATATTTAGTAAAGCGCGCGCAACGCATCGCGATTATCATGTGCTGCATCACTGGAGGACTCATGCACATACGTTTCGCCCACGCCGACGACGCCAAGGCGATTGCCGCCATCTACAACCCCTACATCCTCAACACCGCCATCAGCTTCGAAGAAGAGCCGGTCACCGATGGCGCAATGGCGCAGCGCATCGCCGATGTGCAGGACGGCGGCCTGCCTTGGCTGGTGGCAGAGCGGGACGGCAAGGTGCTGGGCTATGCCTACGCCACCAAGTGGCGTGTGCGGCATGCGTACCGCTTCTCGGTCGAGAGTTCGGTCTATCTGGCGCCGGAAGCGGCGCGGCAGGGTGTGGGTTCGGCCTTGTACACGGCGCTGCTGACGCAGTTGGCCGAGCGAGGCTGCCATCTGGTTATCGGCGGCATTGCGTTGCCAAACGAGGCCAGCGTCGCCCTGCACGAGAAAATGGGCTACGAAAAAGTCGCCCACTTCCGCGAAGTGGGCTTCAAGTTCGGCCGCTGGATTGACGTGGCCTACTGGCAGAAGACGCTGGCTTAGCCGAAGGTGAACGCGAACGCTTCCGCGCCTTTGTCGAGGAAGCGGATGTCGAAGCGGCGCTGTTTGACGCTGCCGTTCTGGCGCACCAGCTGATACAGGCGGGTGGCGTCGATCACGCCATTGCCGTCGGCATCGATATCGGCGCCGTGGTCGGCGCCGGGCGCGCGGCCGTCGAGCGTGACCTTGATCCTGACCTTGTGGCCGGCGGCGCCCGGTCCTGCGACGAGGTGCAAGTCGCGCGCCTTGAACTGGTAGGCGATGCCGGCGCCGGCATCGGCGGATACCGCGCTTTCAGCGCCGACCACCCACTGGCCCGACAAGCCCCATTGATTCAGATCGAGCCGGTCCACGGTGTACATCTGCGCGCGGTCCTCGCGCAGCTTGGGCGTGGCGCGGTAATTCTCTGCCTTCTGGTAGCCGACGTAGGCCTCGCCGGATTCAAGGCTGGCCAGGTCGGGCTGCATTTGCTCGTCGTTGGCGCTGGGGTTGACCAGCGTGGTATCGACCGGGCCGGGGCCGGCCTCGGCCAGCAACGACTGGATGGCGCGCTCCATCTTGTCGTAGCCGCCTTCGCCGAACTGATGATGACGCAGCTTGCCGGTGGCGTCGGACAGATACAGCGCCGGCCAGTACTGGTTGCCCCAGGCCCGCCAGATCTGCTGCTTGCTGTCGACGGCGATCGGATAGTCCATCTTGAAGCGGCCGACGGCGGTGTTGATGTTGACCAGGTCTTCCTCGAACTTGAATTCCGGCGTGTGCACGCCGACCACCACCAGGCCGCGCTCGCGGTACTTGGCGGCCCAGGCGCGGATGTAGGGCACGGTGCGGATGCAGTTGATGCAGGAGTAGGTCCAGAAATCGACCAGCACCACCTTGCCGCGCAGCTGCATCGGCGTCAGCGGCGCGGAGTTGAGCCAGGTGGTGGCGCCGTCGAAGCCGGCGAGGCGGCCTTCCACCGGCAGGGGGCTGCGGTAGGGCGGGGCCTCCGCTGCGAAGGCAGGAGCCGGCGTGCCGGCGAGCACCACGGCAAACAGCACGCTGGCGGCGGCAATCATGTGGGAGGTTTTCGTTTTCATCATCCCGCCATTCTAGTGGGATTGTCACCCCAGTCCATCTCCCAATCGGGGAGTTCAGAGTATGGCAGCGCTGATTTCGATGTTCTCCGCAACCGGGCGGACAATTTTTTTTACCCCGTGCCCCGCGTTGTTTTCTATGACCACACCCACCAACCCCAGCTCGGCGAGTTTTGCGATGTCTTTGGAAACCGCGCTGGGATCGCGGCGCGCGGCGGCGGCCAGCTCTGAAATAGAGCGCTTGCCGGATCTTGCGAGTCTTAAGAGTTCAAAACGCTTTGGCGTCAAGACAGCCATGAAGGTTTCAAATGGGTGAGTGTGTATCGCTACGGAGTAAGGGATCGGTGTCTTCTTGTCGATGGCGCGCGCGACCTCCCGTCCCCTGGCAGCACGTGCATCAAAGATCCGAAAGTCATCCAGCGTCACTAGCGCCTTTTTGGTGCGTGCCATCTCTATTCCCCTTTCACAAACTTAAGAGCAATTTCGCGCCACTCTCGTTCAAACTTTTCCCGAATCTCATCCCAAGGCAAACTCGGCTCCGGAGTGATCGTTCCCATGAAGTGGCGATGAGGGAAGCCGTGTGCATTGTCATATCCAAGCACTCGGCCGTTATCGCCGGCAAAAATCAAGGGATTAATGTAGGCCAAGGAATAGTGGCGAAGCTCCCCGGACGGCATTTCTTGTTCCACCAACTCCTTTAAAACACCGCCGCCCAAGCGGGCAGGAATCCTGGTGTCTGCAGGAGCGTGCCGGCTGATACCAGTATTTTTGACTGAAATTTTTTCTTTGCTTGTGCGCGATGAAGCCATAATTCACCAGCGGTACAGGTATGATCTGCAGCTTCCATGCTGCAGTCAAGCACAGGAGTTAATCTGAGCTTCATCGTGCCGTGATGTCCTGTTGAAGGTTTTGTTATAGAGCAATCTTTCTGCGTGGGGAAGGCGCATAATCTGTGATTTCTTAGTAATGCTCCTGGAGCGCAGAAAGCGGAGTATGCGAAAACCCTCAATGGCTGCACTGATTGAAATACTGAAGGGCCAAAAAATCCATTCCCCTAAGATGACTTGGAGTGAATTCGAAGATCACGTAAAGAAGGTCTACGAGTTCATGTTAAGCGTTGACGGCGAGAATGTAGTCGTTGGCCGCAACGTGCAGTTGCGCGGGAAAACAGGTGCGATGTATGAAATAGATGTCTACTACGAATTTGAAAAAGCCGGAATCCGACACCGCGTAGCTTTTGAATGCAAGAATACCAAGCGCCCTGTCGAGCGAGCCAAGGTCGGTTCGTTCAAGAGTGTAGTCGACCAATTTCCGGGCATGACGGCGGTGATGATCTCCGCCGCAGGCTATCAGCGCGGCGCTCAGGAATTCGCCGATGAAAACGGCATCTTGCTGCTAAAGTTGGACGACCTGCCGACAATTTCTCAACTCCTCGGCATATTGTTAGAACAGGCGACGATGCCTGACGAGAAAAGCGTCGGTGCTCCGTTCTGGACCTTATTTGAGTCCGCAACAAATGCACCCTACGGTACATACCAGAGGGGACTGCTCCTGTCTGTGCTGTTTTATTCGAAAGTGCATGCGCAGCAGTTCATGCGCGATCACGATCTGGAAAAGGACTGGGTTGTGCGCGGGATGTCGCAAACCCACTTCAGGAGCTTCATTCTATGCGTTGACGCTTTAGACGGCTTGTTTAGACGCTGGTGTCGACGCTCTCCGGCACGCCAGCCGGATAAGCCGCTATCCAGGGCAGCGTATTGGAATCGGTAGGTTTCGATTGAGTGATGTTCATATTATTTGCCCAGGAATGCCGCAAGCGGCGGTGCGTAATTGGTCATAAGGAGTACGCGCAAGGTCCAGCAACAACTGTGTAAAGCCTACCGTCTCACTGCGCATCCGTTCGATGTCGATTTTGTCTGCTGTCGTGATGCTTTGCCCCCAGTCCAGCAGATAGTGCGGGCCGGTGATGTAGTTGATGGTGGGAAGTCGCGCCTGTCCCCAAAAATACTGGCCTTCGCCAGGCCAGATCGCGTCATTGGCTGTGCCACGACCAAGAGGATTGGTCGGCAATAGGACCATGCTAGGCGCGTTCTCGATTCGTGGTTGCAGCTTCTGCGCACAACGGATGAGGGCAGGAATATCTGGCAAATAAAGCGCAGCAGGCTCGCCCAGTCCGCTCGGTGAGAGCTGACCTTGGGCATCGGGTAGCCATTCCGTCGCCCCCAGATGCTCAATCGACAAAACCGCCGCGATTCGCTCAAGAATGCCGTCGCTACTGTGACGCTGTATGAACTGTTCCACACCTACGCCACCCGCAAAATGCCCGGTCGATAGCATGATCATGACACTGCGAGGTAAAGCTCCGCTAGGTAACCGGGCCAAGTATTGAGCTATGTCCACTATCGCATTAGGGCCGTTGTCTTCGATGCCGTTGGTGCCATCGGTGTGGCTATTTATTACGACGAGCTCTGCGCTGGCACCAGGAATAATCCCAATCAGGTTGCGAGTGTTGATGGAAGCCACCTGTGCCGGCAGCGTAATCGTCAACCAGCGAGCCTCGCGCGCAGCACGTCGCAGAACCGCCCCGGCGGACTGTTCTACAAACAGCCCCGGAACTGAATGCAATTCGCGATCATAAGGAATATACGAATGCGGAGCGTCTGTGATGGCTACGAAGCCAACGGCACCCACTGCCTCTAGGGCAGCCATCAGGCGATGGACCACAGCCATATAGATATAGGGGCGTAGATAGGATCGGTCATGACGCATCTCACCATGAGGGTCATGGATGGAAACTGCGTTAGCCATCATCATGGTCCCTGCAACGGCGACGGACTCGATATCGACCACCACGATCTTGCCTTGGCAAGCCGCATTTGGCACAGCCCCCGCGGCCATGTAGACAGCTGGCGCAGACAAACCTCGCTGAGAAGTCTGTCCCGAATATGGAACGTAGGCTGCCGCAACCAGTGGCCCTGCGTCAGGCCCGGTGTTCACCGTCAGCCCCCATTGTTCGGTATGCCAACGCTTAAAGTTCACTTCCTCTACATACAACTGTCCAACGCCTGCGGCTTGCAGGCGCTGACATAGTTCTGACACATAGGCCTCGTGCGCTGCGCTGCCGGTAGCTCGCAATCCTCGCCGGTCAAGATCCTCTTGCCAGGACATCAATTGTGAAAGCGGCAGGAACTGCTGGGCGTCGACAGTTTCCGCAGCCGCTGCCGGCAACAAGTCGCGCGGCCACCAAGTCTCGGCGACCTGCTCGCCGGGGGCATTCAAATGGTCCCTTGGGTGCATGAATTGCTCCGATTGAAGAGAATCGACAGAGAATGGATACGAAGACTTTACTTCGCGTGCACGCTTAATATGGCCGCTGTGTCTAGCGGCGGATCATCTAGCAGGCGACTTGCCGTGCTTACGTCAGCCAGATAGCTTTTACTCGCCCGCCACATCGCGAATGCACCGACAAAGAGAGACAGGGGGACCAGGTACATTGCCCCATGGAGTCCGAGCGCGCGGTGATTCTCAGTCAGGGTAGCGGCGTTATCGGCTGCTCGCGCAGCGTCTGCGATAAAATCAGAGAGTCCGCCAACCGCGACCGTTCCGAACGCGCCGCCCAAGAGGTACATTGATGCCATGAAAATCGCTGTCGCAGTTGCCCGCAGTTGGGGCGGCACCAGTTCTTGCACAGCGGGATAGATGCATACTGCCTGTACATTCCCGATCAGAAAGCCTATTCCCATTAGCCAAGAGAATACGGTGACATCCTTGGCGATCAGGCCAGCCAAGATGAACAGAGAACACAACGTCATTCCACCAGTTCCCAACACCATTCGGCCATTGGGTGATTGCTTCTGCATGCGGTCCGCCAGTGGGCCAACGATGGCGAGGCCGATGACACCGGATACGCCTAATAGCAAGCCTGACAGCAGCCCCGCCGTTTTGAGATCCAGGTGAAAATAACGCTGATACAGCGGCATCATAAAGCCGTTTGCTCCATATGCAGCAAACGTGCCGCCGAGCCCGGCAATGATAAGCCACCACATGGTGCGGACCCGTAAAATCTTTCGAATAGGCTTGGCTACAGGCGTCAGCAGTTGCGTGATCTTGGCGTCAGATGCCCCTCGCACCGGTTCACGCATCATGAAAAACGCCATAGCCAGGATTAGACCTGGTACCGTGGCAAAGTAGAACGGCGCTCGCCAGGAATCGAAAGCGACCGCAATCTGGCCGACAGTGATGAATGCCGCTACTGCGCCCAGTGGCAATCCCAACATGAAAAATCCCACTGCGCGTGAGCGTCGCTCTGAGGGAAATAAATCGCTAATCAATGAATGTGCGGCTGGTGCATAACTCGCCTCGCCTATCCCCACCCCCATGCGAAGTATCAAAAAGCTGACAAAGCCATTGGCAAAACCCGTCATCGCTGTAAATGCGCTCCACACCACTAGGCCTACGCCGATTACGACCTTGCGAGATCCGAGGTCCGCCAGCCGTCCCAACGGAATGGATGACAGCGCATAGACGATGGTGAAGCCGCTGCCGATCAAACCCAATTGAAAGTCTGTCAATGCGAACGCGATACGCAAGCGCTCGCCCAATACTGCCGGGATAAGACGGTCGTATACATTTAGAAGATTTGCCAGGAACATGATTACCAAGACCCGTAATGCATTGTCCGCTTGATGCCCGCGCAATGGTGCAGGCGCTTGATGTACCTCCATATGTGTCTCCATTTTGTTGTGACCCTTTTTCGACGGTGCCGGCACCGGTAAAGCGCAGCAGCTGAGCGGATCTTTGTTCATCAAAATATACGGATATTGCGAAAGCGAGTCAACAAACTTCTTTTGTAGCAAAGAAATATATTAAGTGGCTGAGTGTTGCATATTTCTTTTCCTGGATAGAAAAAACATGGATAGAATAGTGAATCAATCAGAAAGGTGATTCAATGGCAGCAACTAAGGCAAAAAAGGCAGCCCCCGTCAAAGCGGAGGCTGATGCCGCAAACGATGACAGCGCACGCCGCACGCAGAGCGATCGGCGCGCTGAATCAACGCAGAAGATACTCGACTGCGCCGAAGCCAATTTCGCAAAACTCGGATTTTATGGCGTCACGCTCAACGATATTGCGCAACAGTGTGGTATGCCCACCGCATTGATCCGCTACTACTACGACGATAAACAAGCGCTGCTAAATGAAGTGTTTCGGCGCCGTGCAAGCGTGATCAACGAAGAACGCGTTCGTGCACTTGAGGAATACAAGCTTGCTGCCAAAGGCAAGATGACAATAGAAGGCTTGCTTGATGCGTATCTCAATCCGGTATTCAACACCATGGTTGCCGAGGAGGGGTGGCGGATGTTCGGCGCGTTGGTGGCCCAGGTGGGCATCTTGCCTGCATGGGGTGGGCCGGAGGAATTCAATCGAGATACTTTCGATCCAGTCATTAAAATTTTCTTACAGCTCCTGCGCGAACTTGCAGTAGGAGTCAGCGACGAGGATCTGTTCTGGTACTACCATCTGGTCTCGGGCTCTCTGTTGGTTTCACTCAGCCAGACCGGCCAAATCGACCGGATTTCGAAAGGACTCTGCGCGTCGACAGACCTGCAGAGCGCGGGCAAACACATCTCAATGGTGTTTGCGGCGGGTTTTCATGCGCTGCCGCGGGCCAAGAAACCGCGCAAAAAAACTACACCGACTTCGAACTAAGCCAGCGTGGCCGGCTAACTCTCAACTCACCATCTGGGCAGCAACGCAACCCATGGGAACGGCGCTCAAATCAACATCTTTCTTTTCTAGGAAGTAAGTTCATTGACGCGTCGTGCGTGGTCTTGTATATTTGGGCATCCGAACCAACACCTATCCGCTCACTCAAAGTGCGCCGAGGAAACCGCCTTGTACTCGACCTCGCTACATACCGCGCCATTTATCTGGACGCCCCTGCAAAGCATTGATCCGATGGGATTTCAGGCCGTCAAAGGCCATGTTCCACAACGACGAGATGGCTATAACCGCTGGTTCTTGTTCCGGACATTGGTTGAGATAGCCCAGACCCCGGACAGCGCACCAGTCGACATCACCGTTGATGGACGCTACCTGTTGTTTGTCAACGGTGAGCAGATCGGGCGAGGGCCTGTTCGCTGCAGTCCACTTGCTCAGCGCTATGACAGCTATGAGATCGGCAGCCGGCTTAAACCCGGAAAGAATGTCATCGCAGTGTTAGTTCATACCTACGGCGTCGACACGGCATTCTACGAGACCACCAAGGGCATGTGGTCACACACGTTCGGCGATGGTGGCTTGTGGATGAATGGGCCTGTGGTCAACACACACCAAGTTTGGCGCTGCATCCAATCCGAAGCCTGGGAAAGCGATACGCCGCGCGTCAATCACAGCCTGGGCTTCATTGAATCCTTAGATGCCAATCGTTTACCGCAAGGGTGGCTCGACGCAGAGTTCGACGACGAAAGTTGGCTCGTCGCCCGTCCACTGCTGGCCCGTGGTGGTGGCCCAGAGTCTACATATGGCGGCCTTATCGTTCGACCATTCCCCACTCTGGTTCCACGCGGCATACCTCAATTGGAAGAGCGCGAAGTCCTCCCGGAGCGCGTGCTCTGGACACGCTCGCAGACAGCCGATGCATCGCTACCGATTACCCATAGAATTTACGATGAAAAGCTGAAACCTCTTGCCGAGGGCATGATTGCCGGATTAAACAACCTGCTGGTTATTGGTGGATCAGGGGCGAGGATCAGCACCAGCGAGCAAGAAGATACCGCTTTCCTGCTCGACTTCGGACGCATCCTGACCGGCCATCCAGTGTTGGAAATCGATGCTGCGGGCGGAGAGATGATCGAAATCGCTTGCTCGGAGCGCCTGCCCGGCGAATGGGAGGCGGGAGGTGCCAAGCCCGAGGCCCGCATTACACCGTTCAGGGTATTGGGTAACGACGCACATCTATGCCGTTATATTGCTCGTCCCGGCAAGCAGCGCTTTGAACGCTTTGAGTGGTGCGCAATACGCTATATGCACGTGGTGATTCGCAATGCGCCTGGTGGCGTAACCGTTAACAAGATCGGCGCGACGCGCAGCAATTATCCCGTTACAGAGCGCGGCCGGTTCTCATGCTCGGATCAAGGATTGACACGGCTCTGGAGTCTGGGGGCATATACACTACGCCAGTGCATGCATGATGCTTGGGAAGATTGCCCCGGCCGCGAACAGCGCCAATGGCTGGGCGATGTCACCGTCGAAAACCTGGCTGGTTGGGCTGCCTTCGGTTCGTCTGTGGCGCCGCTGACAGCGAAATTTCTGATACAGGTCGCGGAAAGCCAGCGTCCGGATGGGCTTACGCAGATGTTCGCCCCGGGCGATCATTTTGAAAACGGCAACCTCATTCCCGATTGGACCCTGCAGTGGATCCTATGCGCCGCAGATCATTGGAATCTCACTGCAGACCTTGCCACGATCGAAACCATTTGGCCGTCTATTCAAAAAGCACTGATGTGGTTTGAACGCCTGCGCGGCCCCCATGGACTAATTGTAGACATGCCGTACTGGCACTTTATGGATTGGGCTGGTGTGGGCCGGGAGGGCGAAGCCGCCGCGTTGAACGCGCAATACGCCGGCACGTTGCGCGCGGCCGCGCAACTGGCCGATGCAGTCGGTTTTAATGCGTATGCGACCCGCTATCAGGAACAGGCTGATCACATTATTGCAATACTCAATCAACGCCACTGGGACGAGGCGCGTGGCGCATGGGTAGACATGGTCAATCCGGTAAACGACTGCCAATTGCCACGAATGTCTCAGCACGGTAATGCCGCCATCGCTCTATGGGGCTCAGCCCCCATCGAGCGGGTGGAGCGAGCCCTTACCCGCATTACCGACCATGCGCGCGAGACACGCACGCCAGCACCGCCGGTAGTGCCTTTCGGCACAGCATTGGACGAAGAGCACGGCGTCGTAATGGCCAACACGTTCTACGGGCACTTTGTCACAGAAGCACTGGCACGTAATGGCCGGGTTGAGGCTGGGCTTGATCAAATTCGACGCAGATTCATGCCAATGCTTGAAGCCGGAGCAAGCACGCTGTGGGAGGCCATGTCCCCTTGGGCTAGCCTGTGCCATGGTTTCTCCGCGTCCCCCACCTATTTCCTTTCCCGCCACGTTTTAGGTGTTGCACCAGCGGCGCCTGGCTTCAGCCAAATTCGCATCGCGCCAAACCTTGGCGACCTTATCCACGCCGAGGGCGTGGTGCCTGTTGGAGCATACGATGTGGAAGTTTGGTTGGAGCGCAGCGACCGTGGTTTCGCGGCGTGGGTTAGTGACGTTCCCGGCGTAGAGATCGCCGCCGCCCAAGGCTGGCGTATTACTAGTAGTGTCCGACGCGATCAAAAGTGGGTGGTCGAGTACGAGCCCGAGTGAGTATCTGCCGCATGCCGAACTGCGCCCCTCAGGGGGCGCACCGGCATGGCCGCAAGGCTTCTTGCGGAAAACACGGGCAGGTGCCCACTAACCAGAGCTTCAGGCATCCCCGGTACCAAATCCTGCGTCGACAAGGATGACTTTAATACCGCTATGCTTGATAACGCCGATAACTGCGGCTGGAGCGGACGAGTCAGTAATGATGCACGACACGCGCGATAGCTTCGAGAGAATCAAGCCCGCTTTGCGCGTAAACTTCTCCCCATCTACCATGACGATGAGCTTATCAGCTTGATTCATCAACCGTTGCTCAGTTTGAACAAGAAGAGGATCTGCCTCCATCAAACCTAAGGTCGAGACGGCATATACGCTGGTAAACATCTTTGATACAAACGGCATCGGGCTATCATCAAACGGCGTGACCATCACATTCTGTTCGCGGTATATCTTTCCACCCGTGAGATAGACTTCGTTGTCGCTGGTTGATAGCAGCCGTTCCGCCATTAAAAAAGAGTTCGTATATATCGCAAGACGCTTGTCCTCCAGGAACTTAGCCATGTGGAACGTCGTCGTGCCGCCGTTGATGATGACGGTCTCGCCATCATGACACAGCGACGCCGCGAATTGGGCTATTGCCCTCTTCGCCGCTGTCTGGGTACCCATGTTCTTCCGGAACGTCCCGCTCAACGAAGCAAGTGGACGGTCGCGAGCCAGATGATCAACACCACCATGGCGACGGTCGACCAGGCGCCGCTCATTGAGCCAGCGCAGGTCGCGACGGATAGTGGCCGGAGATGCGCCTAGCCACTCAACTAACTGATGGACTGTAGCCGACTGGTGCGTGCCAAGCATTTTCAGCATGAGCTTGCGTCGATTAAGCATACTCACGGAATTCCTCACTCTTTCTCACTCAAGATGCGTGCAAATATACGATTCTGGCAAATGCCAGTCAACTTATTTCTTTTTTAGAAAAGAATGTTATTGACGACTCTAAAGATGACACGTATAACGAGCGTTGGTCAATTCTGTGAAGCTGCGCTTAGAGGAAAGGACTGACTTTTCAGGAGCCAACAGCTACATCTGTTGGCCCCCAGTTGGTACCAATGAATAACTTAGGCAAGGAGAGCTAATGAATTATGGATCGGTTAGGCGGGTTGCCATTGTCGGCGCAAGCCGTATCCCTTTTGCTCGCTCAAACACCGCATATGGATCGCTTTCGAACATCACCATGCTGACCGATACCCTACGTGGAGTGGTTCAGAAATATAGGTTGCAAGGACTGCGCCTTGGCGAAGTTGTCGGAGGCGCGGTGATGAAGCACTCAAGGGACTGGAATCTGCTGCGAGAGTGTGTCTTGGGTAGCGGCCTTGATCCTCAGACACCTGCATACGATATCCAGCAGGCCTGTGGCACAGGTCTTGAGGCGGCGATTCTTGTCGCGAACAAAATCGCACTGGGACAAATTGAATGTGGTATCGCCTGCGGTACCGATACGACATCAGACGCGCCAATCGCCGTCAACCGACGCTTGCAACGCGGACTTATGAAACTGAATGCGGCACGTACGCGCGGCGACAAGCTGAAAGCCGCATTTCACTTACTCAATCCCCGCTATCTCGTACCCGAACTGCCGCTCAATAGTGAGCCCCGTACCGGCAAATCCATGGGGCAGCATGCACAGCTTACGGCTGACAGATATGGAATCACGCGCGAGGCGCAAGACGAGCTATCACTGGCCAGCCATTCGAATCTGGCAAAAGCATATGAGGAGGGATTCTTCGACGACCTGATAATGCCCTATCATGGTTTAACCCGCGATAATGTTCTGCGTGGTGGTACATCGCTCGCACAACTGAGCAAACTTGCACCGGCGTTCGACCGCCAGCACGGAACCATTACTGCCGGTAATGCGTCACCATTGACCGATGGCGCTTCAGCGGTTCTTCTCGCCTCAGAAAAATGGGCAAACGAACATGGGCTGCCCATCATGGCCTACCTTTCCGCTGCGGAGGTCGCGGCGGTAGATTTCGTTGATGAACGCGAAGGACTGTTGATGGCCGGAGCATACGCGGTGCCACGCATGCTGCAGAAGCTGGACCTGTCGCTACAAGAATTCGATTTTTACGAGATTCATGAAGCCTTCGCTTCTGTGGTCCTCTGCACACTAGCGGCCTGGGAGTCGGAGGATTTCTGTCGATCTCGTCTGGGATTAGATTCCGCACTGGGCGGCATCAACCGCGCAAAGCTGAACGTTAAAGGCGGATCCGTTGCAACCGGCCATCCGTTCGCTGCGACCGGATGCCGTATCGTCGCGACGCTGGCCAAGACGCTGGATCAGGCAGGCGGCGGTCGCGGTCTCATTTCCATATGTGCCGCTGGCGGCCAGGGCGTTACAGCTATTTTGGAGAAGTAAAACATGTCTGATTGGTTATTCAAGCTACACCGCAATGTCTTGACCGCACCGCTGGCTCGCGGCATCGGCTTACCTGATCCCGTCCCGCTGGCCCGCAGCCTTGAAGGTTATCAGTCACGGCCAATGGAGAGCAAGAACGTCTTTATTTACAGTGCTCCTGAGGGCTTCGCAACCGGCGCCATACGCCAGGCAGTTGAGGCTGCGGGCGCGTTGCCGCACAGTTCATTATCCAACACAGAAGCATCGCCGACAGACATCCTGGTTGTCGACGCAACCGGGTGCGTTAAGACAGCTGACTATGATGCTCTGCACGAGTGCTGCCATACCATGATCCGGAAGATCACCATCAACGGAAGGGTGCTGCTCTTGGCTGCCAGTCCGCAGCAAGCTGTCTCCCCTATAGCCGCCGCGATTGCTCGTGGGATCGAAGGGCTAGTCCGTTCACTAGGTAAGGAATTAGGCCCGAAAGGCATAACGGTCAATTTACTGTACGTTGAAGAAGATGCTTTATCTCGACTCGAGGGGCCAGTACGTTTCTTCTGCTCGGCACAAAGTACCTACGTCACCGGCCAGGCTGCCTACGTGTCAGCGAATGCCAAAGCTCCGGATACCGTGCCCTTTTATCAGGCGCTTCGCGGCAAAGTAGCATTGATCACGGGGGCGGCGCGGGGAATTGGCAAGGCAACGGCGGAGCGCTTGAGCCAAGAAGGGGCCAGGCTCGTTTGTTTGGATGTGCCTGCCGCATCTACAGACTTGCATGACTTATGTGGACGCATCGGAGCGCTTCCACTATTGATGGACATTGCGTTGCCGGACACACCTGACCGCTTGGCGGCTTTCCTTCGCGACCGATTTGGTGGCGTGGACATTCTGATCCACAATGCGGGCATTACGCGTGACCGCACCTTGGCCAAAATGAGTGCGCAACTCTGGCAAAAGGTCATCGAGATAAACCTTGCCTCGGTACTGTCGATTGACGAAAAACTGTTGACCGAAAATCTCATCGAATCAGATGCGAGGATGGTTTGCGTGTCTTCCATAGGTGGTATCGCAGGAAACTTCGGACAGACCAACTACGCTACTTCGAAGGCAGCACTAATCGGCTACGTGGCTGCGCGCGCCGCCAAGCTTGCGCGATATGGAGTCACTGTCAATGCTATCGCACCGGGATTTATCGAGACAGAAATGACCGCTGCGATGCCGTTCCTGCCGAGGGAAGTCGGACGCCGCCTCAACTCACTAAAGCAAGGGGGCCAACCACGCGACGTAGCAGAACTCATTGCATTCTTGTGCACACCTGGTGCCAGCGGCATTAGTGGCCAAACCATCAGAGTGTGTGGCCAAGCTCTGCTTGGTGCCTGAGCCCGCACCGAGTATTCAATCATTGCTTGTGTCCAGTCCGTTGCTTGATCCAAGCAATGATCTGGTCGCGAGCTAGCGCTCCATCTTTGTCATCAAGAAATGAATGGCGTGCACCCGGCAAAACGACCAGTGTCTTGTCACGTGAGACGACCAGGTTTATGAAGTCTCGGCTCCCGCTCGGATCAGTTGCGCGATCTTCGCTACCGTGGAGGGCGATGACCGGTATTTCGATTTGCGGGTAGAGCTTAAAATTTTCCTGGGATACCCTGGCGCCGCCACCGGCGACCAGCCATGGCAGCCGAACTTTTCCAAACATTGGATCAGCGTGCAGACGCAGTTCAGCCTCACGATCCCGCATCAACACTCCTGCAGGCGGCACGACGGGCCCTGGCATACCCAACGTCGGCATGAGAAATCCTCCGAGCCGCGCAACCGCTCGGAGTGGAGCGCCCACATCATATTTGAGCGCAGGTGCAAGCAGGATTAGGCCTGCTACCCGATGCTGATCGCGGACGACGCTGGTGGCAGAAACGAGTCCGCCCAGCGAGTGGCCCATCAGGAAGACTGGATAAGGTTGCTGCTCGAGATTTTTCCTTGCGGCGAGATGATCCGCTACCGCCTCGTCAACGTCAGTCAGACCTCTTGGGCCGGGCGAGCGTCCACTCCCCCACATGTCGAAGGCGTAGACGCTGATGCCATTCGCCAGCAGCGTCGGTATGAGTTGCGCGCCGCCATGGACATAGCGTTGCGCGTAGTCGGCCCATCCATGCTGAAGCAGTACCACCGCCTGCGGATGAGGTGCCAACCATCGGTAGCCAGTGACGCCAGTGCCGATGTCCCAGGCTTCACACGCAATAGCCGGGGCATCAGGCCTCTGCTGACCACGGTCCGCCACGGTGGCAGCTGAATCCCCGCAACCGACGTCGCCGCGCATCGATCCGCCGGAGGAGCGGCCCGCACTGGTTTTATACGCTAGCCAGCCAGCGAAACACACGATGAAGAAGGAGACCATCACTTTCAAAACTCCGTCGCCAAGTTTGCGTTTCACGGTTTGCGTGTGCATTAGCCAGCCTTCAAGAATCTGTCGATTCCAATTCTAGACATATTTTTCCTTCCTAGACAAGAAATTTCATCGAGAAGCCGCACGCGACCAACACTGGTAACATTTTTCTTTTTTAGCAAAGAAGTTTATTGACTGGCGCAAATCGTTGCCATATATTGAATCGACCCTTCAAACAAATAGTCGAGTGACCGACAGGTCGCCAGGGAGACAAATTGAACAGCCGCTCGTCCATGCTATCCAGTCGCGTGTGTCACCGCTCGCGAGCCGCCCGCTTAATTCTCCCTCTCCAATGTCTGGCCTGCATCATGACATCGACGGATTGCCGCCGTATCAGCTACACCACGAATTCTTACAAGGAGCGAAGTAATGACAGTAAATGAATGGATAAAAAGTCTTCCGTCCGCACTGCGGGTTGACCGAATTTCAAATCTTGAAAAGACGATCCAGTTTGAAGTATCGGATCCGGTCTACATGGTCATAGCGAAAGGGAGTGCCAGTGTGCACGAGGGAACCTCCCCGAATGCAGATTTGACCTTGCGCGCGAACGACCAAGACATGATCGCCGTTCTGAGCGGCGAGCTGAACGGTGTCGAGGCCTTCATGGGCGGGAAGCTTCAGGTGAATGGCGACCTGATGTTGGCTCAACAATTCCTGACTATGTTCGACACCGAAAAACTTCGTTAATTGTTCATAACAGAGCGGTTTACATAAAAGAACCGCCAATAAGGAGACAAAAAAATGAAACTAAAACCAATTGCATTCGCAGCACAGATCCTCGTGACCGCAGCTTCCATGTCGGCCCCGCTCACCTCCATGGCCCAGGAACAAGATGTCCCGCACGACCCAGCAGCGACAGTGACTTCCGCGCCTCGGTCTAATGAGCTGACAACGATCTTGATCACGGGGACTAAACGGAGCGAGCCTGACCTTAACCGGGCGTTACTGAGTTAGTTGGTGGTGCCGGACGTACAGAATAGGACGCCGGCATCATCCCATTTACATAGCGGCAGGGAGTCCAGCAACGCATAAATAGCGTGTTCGTTTGCTGGCAGGATTGACCCTCTCAGATTGACCCTCTCTCCAGGTCCTCGCGAACGCCGCGACCCTGTCGTAAGACCCCTCGAACCCCAATTCTTTTAGGTCCTCATGGATCTGTTTCAGCGTGCGCCGCTGCTTACGCGACTTGGCCGCCTCAGTCTTGAGGAGCGCAGAGAGCTGGAACGCGTATTTGTCGATGGCGCGGGTGGAGCGCCGCTCAGCGTAGGCTGGCTCTATGGTTTCCGAGCGCAGGTAGCGCCGGACGGTATTTCTTGAGATGCCCAACCGCCTAGCGATCTCTCTCAATGGGATCTGCTCGCGAATGTGCCAGCGTCGAATAATGCCTAGTAATGCCACGTCGATCACTCCGATTCCCCGCTCAATGTCATGAGCAGGATTGTGTCTTAAACGTGGGTCAGATTCGTTTGCAAATTATGTGGCAAACTGGGTCAGATTTCGTTGCAAATCAACACATCTGCCATCTAAATCAAAGACTTCGATCAGCTTGGCAATGAACTCAGCGCTGGGAGGGCCTTTTTTGCCAACCTCTACTGCTGACACATAGCTTTGCTCGACATTGAGTTTTAACGCGAACTCGACTTGTGTGAGACCACACGATGTACGTAATTCCTTCATCAAAATTGAAAACGGGCTCATAAGCACTACTGCCTTAAATAGAACCTTCTGAAAAGTATAAAAACGCCTCAGAAGGAGTTGCAAGATATTTGTTTTGAATTCCAACAATAGTTGGCAAAAAAAATTTAGAAATTCCGACAATTGTCGGAATTTATCGTTGTTTTTATGTGACAACGGTGGTGTATTATTCGTTCAAGGTTTTATTCTGTGTTCAAGTTCATATTCCCGCGTGCCAGTTCTTGTTACGTCAGAGTAAAAACTTGAATGGGGTACCCTACAAATCAATGGCTTAGCATATCCATTGCCTGCATTTAGCCCTAATATAGTCTTAAACTGGAGGAATTTTACGCTCTAAGTTTGCACTCACAAATAATAAATTCTTGAATGGGGGCTCAACTGGGGACGGCGCCGTTTTGTGAGCAATCCTGGCACAGGAGAAGGCTGGGCATCAGGTACTCGGTGACAAAGTCTCCCAGACTTACGACCCTAGCTTGTGGTTCCGATAATCGACCGCAAGAATACCGCTTCAAAAACACCTCGACGCAAGCGCAGGCAGGAGGAGGATAACGCGGCTCCGATCCGCCTGAGCATCAATACATGAGAAGAAGCGGAGTTCGACGCAAATTCCAGGTCAGAGTTCAGTGCATTCTAACAGTCGCGGCGTTCGCGAAAACTGGGGGTAAGGGCAAACTGAGAGGGGTAATCGTGCCAGCCAAACGAACACCTTACGGATGGTCGGCTCGAGTATGCCCCGCTGCTCGCCGTCATCTAGTAGATGAAGCGAAAAATAAGTGGGCATCGTTGACTTGCATTTTTTTTTTGGCATAACATAATTAGAATTATGATTCTAAAGAGGCTTGCGCGAATTCGCCTAGGCTATTGCCCCGACAACCATTGGAACCTACTATGCGCTTCTCAGTCTTTCTCAATGCCCGCACCATGAGCGCGGATGCGGATAAACAACTCATTGTCGACCTGGAGGAGCACGCTTTGCTCGCGGGGAAGCTTGGCTTTGATGCAATTTTCCTGCCGGATCATCACTTTAATGGTTATATGCCGGTGGCCAGCGACAGTTATATGTTTGCGTCTTACCTCGCAGCCAAGCTGCCTGAGATGCATTTCGGCTTCTCTGTGACATCGGTGCCGTTACACCATCCGGTGCGTTTTGTCGAGCGCATCAATATCCTCGACCACCTGACCAAGGGCAAGCTGCTCGTCGGGATCGGTTCTGGCACGACGCCGGAAGAGATGATCGGCTTCGGCGTCAACTACAAGGATGCCGGCGGCATCGCCGAGGAAAACCTTGCCGCAGCCGAAGCGTTGTGGGCCAAGAAAATTGAGGATGCTCCGGTGGAACTGACCGGCTTCCACAAGGGATGTGTCCTGCAGCGAATTGCGCCGCACTCTTACGGCGAACGCCATGCGCGCCTGATGCCGGTGGCAATGAAGCCGAGTAGCATCACCCGCGCGGCGGTCAACGGCTGGCCAGCCTTCATCCCAGCGTTTACACCGCCGAAGATCGGCGGCACTGATCCGTTTAGTCACGTGAAGAAATACTTTACGGATTACCATGGGCAACTACTCGCGGCAGGCCACTGTGCCGACACAGTAGCCGATGCGCTGTCTTGGACGACGCATAGCTATCAAGCAGTGCATTTGGCGCCGACCGATGAACAGGCGCATGCGGAAATGATCGAGATTCTCCAGTCCTATCAGAAGGCGGTCGACCGCGAAGCCGAGTTCAATGCAAAAGCTGAATCCGATGAGTCAAATAAGAAGACCGACCAGACCAACTCAGCGCTGAGCGAGGACTGGATGGCCACTTGGTGCCTGTATGGCAGTCCGCAGACGGTGATCGCCAAGCTGCGCGCGTATCAGGAACTGGGTATTGGCAATATCTTGTGCGGTACCACGACCGGGCCGCTGACGACGCAGCGTCTTGCCTATGCGAACCAGACCCTGCGTCTACTTGCCGAACAGGTCATTCCGGCTCTTAAGTAATCGGCGGTCCTTGGACGGGGCCCAATATTTCGACAACAAGAGGAATCCATCATGAACAAACCATTTAAGGTCGCAGAGGCCCACGGCCGCGCTCCGTTCATCGTCGGCATCGGAGGAACGACCCGGCCCGGTTCGAGCACCGAGAGTGCGCTGCGCGTCGCGCTGCAACACGCCGAAGAGCTTGGTGCACAGACCCAATTGTTCGGCGGCGAGGCGCTCGCAGCCTTAGCGAGCTATTCGCCAGAGCAGACCGAGCGCACTGCGGGCCAGCGCGCGATCGTCGAGGCTGTACGGAAAGCCGACGCCGTGATTTTTGCTTCACCGGGTTACCACGGCGGCGTGTCCGGCCTGGTGAAAAACGCCATTGACCTACTGGAAGACTTACGCGTCGACGAACGCGTCTATCTCGATGGCATGCCAGTTGGCTGCATCGTCACCGCTGCAGGCTGGCAGGGTTGCAATAGCACCTTGGGTGCGATGCGCTCGATCGTGCATGCGCTGCGGGGGTGGCCGACGCCATTGGGCGTGACACTGAATACGGCCGGCGTCAAGCTATTTGACAGCGATGGCAACTGCACCGACGAACAAGTGAAGTCGAGCTTATACTTGCTCGCCGGACAGGTCATCGGCGTGAGCCACGCGCCCGCGCCAGCGTACTGAGGTTGAGCGAATGAGCACGAAGACATTTGCCGTTCGCCGCCTTCTGTTGGCCCTCTCCCTGAGCAGCCTGATGCAGGCCTATGCCGCGCCGGTGACGCCTGGGGTGTTCAAGGGCACATGGGCGGGGCCAGCCGTTCGCACGTTGCCTGGCCCCGGTCCGGCGCTTGGTCAAACTCTGGAGCAGTATTTCGCAGATCTGAAAACTGGACCGAGGACACCCTCCCGCAAGCACGTGCTCGTCCTGGGCGGGTCGCGCGGCTTCGTCCACGACTCGATTCCGGCGGCGATGGCCGGCGTATGGAAGTGGGGCGAGGACAGCGGTTTGTGGGATGCCGACTTGCACACGGACTTTGTCCTTATCAATGGTGGTGGAGGACAGGCCATGCATGCGGGGTTCCAACCGAAGGGCCTGCGCGATTTCGATGCCGTCGTGGTAGCTAGTGCCGAAGGAGAATGGGAGCTCAGCGCAGCTCAACGCGCCGCATTCCTTGATTTCGTGCGCTCCGGGAAAGGACTGGTTGTCATGCACGCGGGACTTAGCGCGAACCACGGATGGCGCGACTATATAGACATGATCGGCGCTGAACAGGTAGGACATCCCTTTAATACGCTGGAGCATCCGGTGGTTCCATTTTCTCTAATCAACGAGAACCGCAATTTCCCTGCCACTGCCTTCCTGCCAGCGACCTTCGTCAAGCAGGACGAACTCTATACGCTTCGCAATTGGTCGCGCAATGACGTGGAAGTGCTCTTGAGCATGGACCGGAGCCGGATGGACATGAAAGCTGCCGGCGATGAAGTACCGCCCGACGGTGACATCCCGGTTACATGGATTAAACACTACGGCAAGGGCAGGGTGTTTGCTTCTTCGCTGGGCCACACGAAGGAGGCATTTTCAGATCCCGAAATCGTTCGGATGTACAGCGAAGCGATCAAGTGGGTGCTCCAACTGAGTGGCGGCGAACCCCAACTAAACAGGGCAGCTGGGGAGTCACGCTAGTCCACCCGGCTGTAGACGCCAAATTTGAGGCGAAGTGTGCAAAATGAGCGGGCATGTCCGCTCATTTTGCGTCACTGGACGCCTGCCTTTGCAAGAAATCCCCCCATCTCAAGCCATTGATAAAACAGCTTCAGCCAGCCTTCGCTGGTCTTGCCCTTTGCTCCTGCGCCGAAGCCATGTTCATCGTCCGAGAAAAAATGAAACTCGATGGGTTTTCCCGCCTTGCGATAATTGTCGATTAAAGGAAAGCCCTCCACACCTTCGAGCAGGAAGTCCTTTTGACCGATGGCCACAAACATCGGCGGTGCGTTGTCAGGCACTACCAGAGGGCCCATCTTGGAATAGATGGGCGCCGCAAATGCGGGAACATCCGCCCCCCCTTTGGAGACCATACTGCGAGTCAGGTAGCCGCCGGCAGAAAAGCCCATGAAACCCACACGACTTGAATCAACTTTGTAGTCACCAGCTTGCTGGCGAACGTGCCGCAACGCGGCCAGCCCGTCAGCCAATGCATCCGGCGTGGTGTCGAGCGACCGAGAGAAGCTGGCCTTCCCTCCCTTCATGAGGCTCAGAAGTTCTACCTTAAATTGCTCATGCGACGCTGGCGTCGGATTCAGGCGGTATTTAAGAATAAACGCGGCAATGCCGCGCTCGGCCAGCCATTCGCCAATCTGACAGCCCTCCTTGTCGATAAACAGGCTCAGGAAACCACCACCTGGCGCAATGATGACTGCAGCCCCAGTTGACTTATCTGATGGCGGAAGAATGGCTGTCAGCGTTGGCCGTGTCACGTTCCTGATGATCAGTGTGCCTCCGTCGACGGCGGAGGTTTCGACCGTAGAGTCGGTCGCGGACGGTGCAGGCAGGTCGATCGCCGGGCGATTGCAGAGCGGAGCTGCCGAAGCCCGTGGGGCCAGAGCAAACAGCGCAAATGGTAGCGCCAAGCCTAGAACGTTTCGTAACATAGTCAATTCCTTTCATCTTGTCAGCGCAATTAGCGCACGTTGATTCTCCAAATCGCACTTGTTCGCAGTGGTCAAGTCGGCAATAGGGTGAACTTGACCGGCTTGCCTGCCGTGGACGATGGCGCTATCCATACGTGGAATTCGCCTGGTTCTGCGCCCCATTTCAGGTCTGTTCCCACGAACTCCAGTTCGCGGCGGGTCAGTTGGAAGGCCACCCGGGTTGTCGCTCCTGAGGGCATCGCCACTTTCCGGAATGCCTTCAATTCGCGCACCGGACGGGTAACGCTGGCGGCTAGGTCGCGAACATACAGTTGGACCGTCTCTTCGATTGAACGCTGGCCGACGTTGCGCATAGTTGCTGAGACGGTGATCGCCCCGTTCCATGCGAGCTCCGCGAGGTCGACGTCGACTGGCCCGTATTCGACAGCAGAATACGTAAGTCCGTGTCCGAAGGGGTAAAGGGCGGCATGGCTGACATCGCGGTAGCGCGCCTTGAAAAAGGCATTCTCGCCCGCAAGCTGGGGACGCCCGGTCGGTTTGTGGTTGTAGAACCAAGGTTGCTGCCCTGACGTCTGAGGAAAGCTGACCGGTAGTCGGGCTGATGGGGATTCCTTCCCAGTCAGGATGTCCGCGATGGCATGCCCGCCCTCGGAGCCGAGAAACCAAGTGACCATGATGGCATCGGCGTGAAGGATAGCGCCTTCGAGGGCCAATGCGCGACCGCAGCTTAGCACCACCACCATCGGTTTTCCGGTTGCGGCGATTGCTTCTGCCAAATCCTGTTGGGCTGGAGGCACGACGATTTGCGATCGCGCGGCTGCTTCGCCGGACATTTCCTGGCCTTCGCCCAAGGCAAGAATCACGATGTCGGCTACGCTCGCGGCAGCGACAGCCTGTTCGATCCCTCCTGGGATGGCCTTGTGGATGTCGCTGCCCCTTGTCACAGAGAGCTTGCCTTCGCCGAGTGCCTGCCGCAATCCCTTCGCCAGCGATACGCTTTCACCACGGCGTGCCCATGGCGCCCATGTTCCATCGAGATTGTCCGGATCGTCAGCCAAGGGGCCGATCAGGGCGATTCCTGCATGCTTTGCCAACGGCAAGCGATCCTTCTCGTTCTTCACCAGGACGATAGAGCGTACCGCTGCCTTGCGTGCCAAGGCAAGTGCCGCAGACGTGCGAATTTGGGTCTTCTCACGCACAAGGTCGAGTGAGCGGAATGGGTCGTCCAGTAGCCCGAGTTGCTCCTTGACCATGAGCACGCGCCGCACTGCTTCATTCAGTGCCGCTTGAGGCAGGGCACCGCCGAGGACAAGATCGGCGAGGTGACGCTTGAACAAGCCACCGCCCATGTTCACATCAAGGCCCGCGTTGAAAGCTTTCTTTGCCGCGTCCTTCTCATCAGTTGCGAACCCGTGCGCCACCAGTTCTTCCGCTGAACCCGCGTCCGACACGACAAACCCGCGAAAGCCCATTTCTTTGCGCAGGATTTCAGTCAACAAGTGACGGTTGCCGGATGCAGGTACGCCGTCGATATCATTGAAGGCGGCCATTGTGGTCACCGCGCCTGCGTCGAAGGCCGCCTTGAACGGTGGCAAATGCGTCTGGCGCAATTCGCGTTCAGTTAAATCAGTGGTGTTGTATTCCATGCCCCCCAGGACTGCGCCATAACCGGCAAAATGCTTCGGGCACGCGGCGACGCTGTGTGGGAAGGCGAGGCTCTTGCCCTGAAAGCCGCGGACATACGCATCGGCAAAGCGCGACGACAGATACGGGTCTTCTCCCGAGCCTTCGGCCACCCGGCCCCAGCGCTGGTCACGAGCGACATCCACCATAGGCGCATAAGTCCAGTGGACGCCGACGGCCGTCATTTCGATTGCCGCAGCACGGGCCGTTTGTTCTGCCAGTACGGGTTCAAAACTGGAGGCGAGTGCAAGTGGAAGGGGAAATATCGTCCGAAACCCATGGATTACGTCGGCGCCGAAGAGCAAAGGGATGCCCAGACGCGACTCAAGGGCGGCCTGCTGCAATTTTCGGCCGAGCTCTACCCCCGTACCTCCCAACAGCGCGCCCACCCGCCCTGCCCGAATTTCTGCGACTTGGAACGTGGCGCGCTCTCGTGCTTCCGCTTGGGCATTGATATCGGGATTGATGGGACGGGGCGTGGGGCGCACATCGTCCGGATATAAGGTCAATTGCCCGACTTTTTCTTCAATTGTCATGCGCTTGAGAAGCGATTCCACCCGACGCGAGCCCCTGGCAGCGACCGCTGCAACTGCGGATGGAAGAGTGGACGCTGCGGGCAGAGCCGAAGTCACCTGAATGAAACGACGACGGGTGAGTACCATGTGATCTTATTCCGAAGAAAGTAGCGAAGCAGAGGCATTCCAATTCGGCGGTAAGTCGGGACCAATACGTCGCGATTGGCCGCTCAATTTGTTGGTCCGTTTCATTCTAGGGTGTTGCATTTGATGAGTCAATAAGAATTAGAATTTTCATTATTGTATTTGTTTAGTCTATTTATAGCCCCATTTTTTCCAGCTGTAACGAGGTAAAGATGAGGGGCAGCAGGCGAATTGTGGCAGTATGCGTTCCTGTTGGTATTCATAAAATCTATAGGGCCTATTGGAAAAATCCGTTAGCTTGCGAGGTTCAGCATATGTAGAGTAGTCACTTGAAGGCAAGTAACGAGTGATGGCTATGGCGTATTGTGCGCAGGTGCCAGTGGCAGCAGTTTGGCGCAACACGTGGTATCCCTGCTTTCGCATGTCAAGTACAACAATAGTGGGGCAATTGACTGATGCAGAGCGGTAAACGATATAACAAGAATTTGGATTCTATTATTTAACGAGCCTGCAGCGAACTGACGGAGCTGGACGGATTTGCCGATCGGATAGGGAAGCCGTCGATCGCATCAGCTTGATCAGTGCGCACGGCATGGTTCGCGTAGCACGTTGCTCGTTTGACTATTCACAATAAAAGAATGCCCCGCATCGCGGGGATTACATTGGAGATAACCATGCAATACAAGCGTATGTTGCGATTCCTGCTGGCCAGCGGAGCGTTGCTGATTTCTGGACAGACCGTCTTTGCCCAAGTGGCCCCGCCTGTCGAAGGTGGCCCTGACGCAGGCCAAAATGTGGCAGCACCGACTAAAGCAGAGGACGCAATTGTGGTTGTGACAGCTAATCGCGTGCGGACCAATGCCCAGACAACTGCAGTGTCGCTGAACGTGTACAACGCTACTGCCCTGGCCGACGCCGGTGTCCATAATGTGCAGGCGCTACAGACGATCGATCCAAGTATTAATGTGACCAGCGCCACTGGCGCCGCATACGTTGCGATCCGCGGCATCGCCTCGACCGATGTCACTGAAATCGGCGATCCGGCTGTGCCGATCGCACGTGATGGTTTCTTCACCAATCGATCGTTCTCCATCGCTGCGTCGATGTATGACGTTGAACGCGTTGAGGTCCTGAAAGGGCCGCAGGGCACCCTGTTCGGGCGCAACTCGACAGGTGGCCTGATCAATATCATCACTGCCAAGCCGAGCGAACGGCTGGGAGGATATCTCAGTGCAGAGTTCGGCAATTACAACGCACGCAACCTCGAGGGCGCCGTCAATGTGCCGGTGAGCGATAAAGTCCAGTTGCGATTCTCGGCTGTGTCACGCCAGCATGATGGCTATCGCACCATTACCGGTATCAACACCGGTATCAACATTAAGGGTGACGATGAGGACACCAAGTCGGCGCGTTTGCAACTCGCGTTCCAGCCGGTGGCCGGTTTCGAAGGCCTCGTCAGCTACCAGAAGGACAAGGTCGACGCCGTCGGTGACACTACCACGATGCGCCCGATTGCCAGCGTGTCGCCGATTGGTGATGCGAAGGCCTTTCCTGGCTGGGCCCCGGTCTTCACCAAGCTCGACGGCGAGCGTCTGCGCTGGGAATTTAGCTACGACCGCATGCCTTGGGATCTGACCCTGACCTACGCCGGCGGCTATGACACGCAAGAATATGCGCATTCGCTGGATACGACCGGGCCTGCCTATCCTGGTGCGCGTCAATTCCTGCAGGCTGAACATCCCAACACGCACAATCACGAAATCCGCATTGCTACACCTCTCAAGGGACGCTTCACCGCGCAGGCAGGCTATTTTTACTTCACTGAAAAAAATGTCATTGACAGTGGCGTTCGCGTAGTGACGATGGATCCCGGTCTGCCGACGACCTATGTCAACAACTACGGGATCAAGTTTGATTACCTGGTCAATACCAAGACCGAGGGCTTGTTCAGCCAAGTCGGCATGAATGTCAAGGATGACCTGAAACTGACCCTCGGCGTGCGTCATTCGCGCGACGAAAAGACGCGTGCCGGTCAGGCAAAGCTGCTTCTAGGCGCACTGGTGAGTCCTTTCATCGGGGCGCCGCCGATCACCAATGTTGGCAACGGTCAGATGGAGGATTCGAAAACGACCTATCTGGTGGGCATGGATTGGACGCTGTCGCCGACCAATTTCCTTTACGCGAAGTACGCCACGGGCTACAAGGCTGGCGGTTTTAATTCGAACGGCAGTGCTGCTTCGGTGCCGTATGACTCCGAAGCGGTTAAATCCTTCGAAATCGGCAGTAAGAACCAGTTCATAGGACGCAAGGTCAAGTTTAACGCAGCCTTGTTCTACCAAGACTACGCCAACTACCAAGCCTCGCAGAGTTCCAATGTATTGTCTTCCGGTAATGGCATCTTCAACGTCGGCAAAGCGACCATCAAAGGTCTGGAGACTGAACTGGTTGCCAACATTCCCGATATGGCGCGCTTCGATGTCAATGCCACGTTCCTGGACGCGACGTTTGGCAATGGCATCGTTGTCCGCGATGGCGCGACCCCGCCCGTTTTGCGCAACATCGGCGGCAATGATTTGCCGAACGCACCGAAATATGTGATCACTACTGGCGTACAGCGTACGTTTGATCTTGGGAGCGGCGAATTGATGGCGCGGTTGTCGGCCAAGCATTCGAGCAAATTCTATTACACTGTCTTCAATGACAAGGATACGTATTCGCCGTCCTATACCACCATCAATGCCTTGCTGAGCTTTAAGCCGAATGATGCTGAATGGGAAGTCCAGCTCTTCGGGAATAACGTGACCGATAAGGTGGTCATTGCCAATTCCCAGCGGAATTATGTTGGCCAAGTCAACACGCTGCAATTCCAACCGCCACGCACCTTCGGCGTTCGCCTGCGCTACAACTTCTAAGGCTCTATCAGTAAGCGCTAGGGAGGTTCCCGGCTGCCTCGGCGACCTAAAATTTGTCTCCTCCTGCTTGTTTGCGAGCCGGACTTGCCGACACGCTTCACCAGCACGCCTGGTTCAGCGTGTCGGCTTTTTTCGTTTCGGGTGAGCGCTAAATTTTTGCGGCGATGTCGATCACCCGCTTGCGCAACCAGGCAATGGCAGGGTCGTTGTTGCGATATTTGTGCCATTGCAGCGCCTGCACCAGATGTGGGATTTTAATGGGCGGCGTCCAAACCTTCACTGGCAACCACGCGGCCGCACGCTGCGCTACTCGGCGTTGGACGGTGGTGATGCGGTCGGTTCCGATCACAAGGTCAGGAAGATTCGCCATCGTTGGTGCCATGACTTCCACGCGGCGCTTGACGTCGAAACTGTCGACAAACCAACCGTCAAAAGTCGTGCTGCGATCGCCACCGAAATTGGCCATCACGTGTCCGCATTCCAGGAAGGTATCGAGGCTGAGATGGTCCCCGACCTTGGAGTTGCCCTCCCAGGTGACGCAGACGTACTCTTCTTCGAACAGCGCGACCGAAGGGTGGGTCTTGGCTAGGAATTGCGAGGGGATGATCAGGAAGTCCGCCTCCCCCTGTTCCATGGCTTCCTCGGCGCGCATGGTCTGTGGGCATAGCTGGATGCGAATGCCCGGAGCCGATTTCGACAAATCGGCAAGCAGCGCAGGCATCAGGATGGTGGAAGTGAAATCAGACACCAGGAAGGTCACCGTACGGATCTCAGTCAAGGGATTAAATTCGGGCGGGGTCGCGATGGTTGAATCGATGCGCATTAGCACCTCGCGCACCGGCTCGACCAGCGATTCTGCACGCGGTGTCAGGAGTGACTGCCGTCCTGAGCTGACCAGCAAGTCGTCATTGAAGTATGCGCGCAGGCGTGCGAGGGCATTGCTGGCCGCCGGCTGGCTCAGGTGTACTTTCTCGGCTGCCCTACTAATGCTCTTTTCCGTTAGCAGGGCGTTGAGTATGACCAGCAGGTTCAGATCAAGCTTATTAAATCGCATTGTTTTTCCATTGACGTTGGGTGGGCGTAACGCGGCCGGCGGCCAACGCTTGCCCACGTGTGCACTCGCACGCGATCGAGACACCGTATAAGGCGTCCCAAATAGCATACTTCAAATTATAAAGTGCAAACGAACAATATTCACAGCACGGATAGATCGCACTGCCAGTTTCTGAGCGTCGCTAGGCCCGTCCCACGAGCAGCGACCGACATGCACGGCGCGTCGCTTCGTGATGTATTCAAGCGATCAATGTCGGGCATTTGAAAAATCCATTTTACTCAACATGGGTCTTGTCGATACAGTGGCGCTCTGTCGCTGCCTTGCAGTCCACACTTCTTTCTATTCATCGAAGCCCATGTTCAAATACTTCCCTACTAACTACGTGTGGAATCTTTCCGTCGATCTGGCCATTGAAATGGGTGCCCGGATTGGCGAAATTGAGGAGATGTGCGCGCCGCTGCAGGACGCGGCCAAGCAGGCCGATGACGCAGGAACTAAGGCCTTTCGCGAAACCTGGAGCCGCATGGCCGACAAGTTGTGCGGCTTGGCCGAGGACGACGAAGCGCGCGGGCGCTTCATTTCCGCCGGCGATAAGTACGGTCGCGCGGCCACCTATTACCAGATCGCCGAGCGTCTCCAAAGCCATGGCGCGCCCGGACGCGCCGCATTATATGGCCGATTCATCGAGGTCTTCAACCGCAGTATCAAGCTTGCTGGCGAAAATTGCGAACGCGTCGAGATTCCCTATGGAGATGCGCACATCGCGGGCTTGCTTGTGCATGCAGAGGGAGTGGACGGACCAGCGCCGATTCTTGTACAGATCAACGGTCTCGATTCCACCAAAGAGATGAAGTACCGCGTCGGCATGCCGCGCTGGCTCGCGCAGCGAGGCGTATCTTCGCTTGTGATCGACCAACCGGGCACCGGGGAAGCCCTGCGCCTGTACGGCATGCATGCGGTCGTCGACAGTGAGCGCTGGGCTAGCAAGATCGTCGATTGGCTCGAAACCTGCACCGCTGTCGATCCAAAGCGAATCGGCCTAGAAGGCGTTTCGCTCGGCGGCTACTATTGTCCGCGCGCCGTCGCCTTCGAGCCACGCTTTGCCTGTGGCGTCGTGTGGGGGGCAAATCACGACTGGCGCGATGTCCAGAAGAAGCGCCTGGCCAAGGAAGGTAGTTTTCCGGTGCCGCATTACTGGGAGCACGTACGCTGGGTCTGGGGCGCGAAGGACCAGGAGGACTTCATGCGCATCGCCGAGGATGTGCATCTCGACGGCATTCTCGACCGAATCAAGGTACCGTTTTTGGTCACACATGGCCTGAAGGATTCACAAATTCCGCTGCACTGGGCGGAACGCACCTATGCGCAGCTGGTCAACAGCCCGAAGCGCGAACTGAAAATTTTCACGGAACGCGAAGGCGGAGTGCAGCACTCGAGCTTCGACAATTCCGCCAACGCGGGCGCCTACATCGCCGACTGGGTCGCCGAAACTCTTGGTGGCCGCACAGCACTTTAATCAGTCTATTCAAGAAAGACATCGCATGAATATTATTGGACCTGACGCGCTGGTCTTTGGCGTCGATGACGTCGCGGCATGCGCACAATATCTCACCGATTACGGTCTCAAGCCGACTGCGACCACTGGCGGCGCGGGGCGTTACGAGGCATTGGATGGCACTGCCGTTGTGCTGGCACACAAGGATGATCCCACACTGCCGGCCTCGCTCGGTACGGCTTCCATGCTGCGAAAAACTATCTATGGTGTAGCCGATGCCGCGACCCTCGAAGCGATCGCTGCGGAGCTCGGGCGTGACCGCGAGGTCCGCATGGTGGCTGGCGGAGGTATCGAGAGCGTTGACGACATGGGTTTTGTGATCGCGTTTCAAGTGACAGTGCGGCGTCAGCTCGACCTGCCGGCGGAAGGCGTAAATGCACCAGGCGCCGCGCCTGGGCGGGCTATCAATGCGGTCGGTGTAGAGGAGAATGCGCCTGCGCTGCCGCGTTCGTTGTCGCACGTTGTCTATTTCGTGCCTGATGCAGCCAAGGCCGAAGCGTTTTACGTGGAACGCCTCGGCTTCGTGTGCACAGATCGGCTCCTAGGTGCCGGTCCTTTCCTGCGTCCCGCAGGCACGCTCGACCACCACACCTTGTTCCTGATCCAAACCCCACCGTTTATGAAGGGGTGCGAGCACTTCACGTTCCACATGGGCGGCCCGACCGAGGTCATGCAGGCTGGAACGCGCTTTGTAAACAAAGGCTACCAGTCCTTCTGGGGGCCTGGCCGTCATAAGATGGGGTCCAACTGGTTCTGGTACTTCAACAGCCCGTTGGGTTGCCACGTCGAATACGACGCCGACATGGACCTGCACGATGCGAAATGGCTTGCCCGCGCCGAGACCATGAGTGCGGATGCGTCGCAGCTTTTCTTATTCCAGCAGCGCGACAAGTGGGCGCCGGGCGGCCCGCCGTCGCGCGCCCCAGGTCCGGGCGAACGACACTGATCACGGGCGACGCAGCCTTGCTTTGCAGCGAGGACTAGCTCGCGGAAGGGTATTCCCGCGGTTTTGATCCCGGGTGAATCGGACACGATACGGTGTTGCTAGTGCGTTACGGTGCGTCGTGTATGGCTGGCACGATTCTGCCCGCACTATGAGGGCCAGCCGATGACTTGGCGCAAGGACGCGTACCTGAACGGCGGGCGCACCCAGATCGTGTGCGCTGCGCATGGTGCCCTTTTTGATATCAAAAGCGGCGCTTGCGTGCTCGGCCCCGTCTGGGGCAGCCGCTGCAGCGAGTTGTGTTTGGCATCGCGCCCGAACGACAAATTACATTCGCCTTGGCGGCGAGGAGGAGACACCATGAGCCGCACCTTTGTCGACCTCTCCATTTTTCTGGAGAACGAAGTTCTGTCCGACCCGCCGCCACTGGCGCCGAAGATTACCTACCAGGGACACACGGAGACCCTGAAGGAATTCATGGTGATGCTCCCCGGCACGACTGAAGAGGACTACCCTGACGGTCAGGCCGCAGCTGCAGAATGGGTCACTATGACCACGCACAGCGGCACCCACCTAGATGCGCCCTATCACTTTCATTCCACCATGGATGCAAAGAACGGTGAAAAGAAACCATCGATCACTATCGACGAGGTTCCCCTGGAGTGGTGCTTCCAGCCGGGTGTGAAACTCGATTTTCGCCACTTCCCGGATGGCTACGTCGCCACCGCCGCCGATGTGGAAGCCGAACTGCAGCGCATCGGGCACACGCTCGCGCCGCTCGACATCGTCGTAGTGAACACGCGTGCGGGGAGCCGCTACGGCTACAACGACTTTGTTTCTGCTGGCTGCGGCATGGGCTATGAAGCGACCATGTACCTGCTGGAGCGCGGGGTGCGCCTGACTGGCACGGATGCGTGGAGCTGGGATGCTCCGTTCTCCTACACCGCAAAGAAGATTGCACAGACAGGCGACAAGTCCCTGATCTGGGAAGGCCACAAAGCCGGACGCGACATTGGCTATTGCCACTTGGAGAAGCTGCACAACCTGGAATCGCTACCTGCTTCCGGTTTCTACATCAGCTGCTTCCCGCACAAGGTCCGGCGCGGCTCTGCAGGCTGGACCCGTGCGGTCGCCATCATCGACGATGCCCTCCTGTCGCTGCCGCGCAGCTGTGCGGAGCGCGCTCCATGAAGCTGGCAAGCTATCAAAACGGCCAGCCGGACGGCTGCCCGATGCTGGTGTCGCGCGACCTTAGTTCCACCGTCGACATCTCGTCAATCGTGCCTAGTTTGCTGTACGCACTTCTCCACTGGGAATCCGTGCTGCCTCAACTGCAACAATTATCCGACGAGCTCAATCGCGGCCTCCTGGCGTATGCCGACGCGTTCGATGCGGCCCGCTGCATGGCGCCCCTACCGCGCACGTTCCAATGGTGCGACGCCTCTGCGTTCCTAAACCACGGCAGGCTGATGGAACGGGCGTTCAATACTCCGCCGATTCCGGACTTCGACACGGTACCGGTCATGTATCAAGGGGCATCTGATGATTTTATTGGTGCGCAGAGTGATGTTGCTTTGCCGGACGAAGCACTCGGCATTGACTTCGAAGGCGAATTTGGCGTGATTACGGGGCCCGTGCCGATGGGGGCGACGGCGCAGCAAGCACTTGCAGCAGTGCGCCTATTGGTGCAGCTTAACGATTGGAGCTTGCGCGCACTTGGCCCTCGCGAAATGAAGAGCGGATTCGGCTTTTTGCAGGCAAAACCGTCGACAAGCTTCGCGCCTGTGGCGGTCACGCCCGATGAGCTTGGCAATGCTTGGAAAGACGGACGAGTCCATCTTGACTTGGCAATAACGTGGAACGGCACTGCGTTCGGTCACCCGAACGGGAGCGAAATGAATTTCAGCTTCGGCGAACTCATTGCCCATGCTGCGCGCACGCGCCGCCTGAGTTCCGGGACTATCATCGGATCGGGCACAGTATCGAATGAGGCGCGCGATGTGGGGTCCGCCTGCATCGCCGAACGACGCGTGATCGAGATCCTTGATCACGGTGAGGCGCACACGGAATTCATGCGTTTCGGTGACCGCGTCCGCATGCAGGCGTGTGCATCAGATGGCACGCTGCCTTTCGGTGTCATCGACCAGCAGGTAGTCCGCTCCGATGGTCACTAGCACGAGCGTGTGGTGATCGATAAGCCCTTCATGCGCAATGCAGCCGACGCGCGCGCACTTGTTGGACTGGCCGACCAGAAAACGCTGCAATTGTCGGTCTTCCAAAACCACCGTTGGGATGGCGACTTCCTGACGGTGCGGCAACTGATTAAGAAAGGGTTACTCAGTCGCGTGGCTGGGAGCGGCGCTGCACGCGGGAGAGGTCCTTGGCGGACTGGACTGATAATGCGAGCCGGGGTGTCTCAAGGTGAGCACAACGGGATGCGACCCTTATGCCGGAAACGTCATGCAATCATCGGCCGAGTGCCGGTCCCCGTGTCTGCCAATTCCACTGCGCCTTAGTCGAGGTAATGGGTGCTCGCAACGTCAGCGCTGCAAAGAGGCAACGGGAACTTCTGGGATACAACGCACCACATTAGATTTGCGGGAACAGCGCAGTATGTTGCAATTGACAGGAATAAGCTGCTAAATTAACTTAATTAGAATTCTGTTTCTGATTTGTGTGCAGTACTGGGCAGATCAAGACGCTTTATCTCTTGAAAGGCAATATGAATACTGACATGTGCACTGCCGATATGGCCAAGTTGACTGCAGGCGCTTCGATGTGGACAACGCCGGCCATACTGGAGGCCGGCATTCCGGCACTGACCATGGCCGACGGACCGATGGGTATTGCCAGCCCGCGTATCGACGAGCGTGATGTTTCCTTGCTGACGCCTGCGCCCATCGCACTGGGTGCGAGCTGGGATCGTGTGCTCGTCAGAAGGGTGGGCCAACTCGTTGGCGGCGAAGCTGTCCGCTGCGGGGTCGACCTCGTGCTGGCGCCGAACCTGAACCTGGCCCGCAGCCCCTTGGCCGGGCGAGCCTTCGAATATTTTTCTGAAGACCCGGTGTTGTGCGGAACGGTCGGCGCAGCGTGGATCGAGGGATGCCAGTCGGTCGGCACCGGTGCCGTGGCCAAGCATCTGGTCTGCAATGATAGCGAGACCGAGCGCGACAAGATGAATGCGGTGATCGACGAGCAGACGTTGCGCGACGTTTACCTGCTGCCGTTTGAAATGGCGGCCAATGCAGGTTGTGCAGGGATGCTGACTGGATACAACAAGGTGAACGGCGAGTGGTGTGCGGAGGCCGGGACGATTATCAATACGATTGCCAAGCAGGAATGGGGGTTTCCTGGTGTATTCATGAGCGACTGGTTCGGGACCCATTCGACCGTGGGCTCGCTTGCTGCCGGGCTTGACCTCGAAATGCCGGGGCCGGCCCGCTATTTGGGCCAGCGCAGCGCCGCTGCCGTCGCCCAAGGGCTGGTTCCCCTGGCGCGACTGCAAGATGCGGCGCAGCGCGTGGCCCATGCCGCCCGCCGCTTTAGTACGGGCAAAGGGGACCCTCTGTCAGATTCCGACGCCGCCGAATTGCTGGTCGACGCCGCCGCTGCCGGATTTACCCTGGTGCGCAATGAGGACGCCATTCTGCCGCTCGACCTTGCGCGCTTCCCCCGCATCGCTGTCATCGGTCCGAACGCCAGCGCGCCGTGCTTTCAGGGCGGAACCTTTGCAAAAATTGCCGTTCGCCCCAATGCGTTGCCGCCCCTCGACGCCCTGCGCGCGCGCTTGGGAGCCGCCATTGTCGCATACGAGTCTGGGGTGGATCCACAGCCGAAGTTGCCACGGATGATGACGACGCCGGCACGGTCACTGGGTGACGGCTGCGTCAAGGGCATGACCATTGATTATTTCGTCAATCCGGATCTAGAAGGCGATCCCGTCTTTAGCGAAACGCGCGACACCAATTCCCTGACCTGGTTGCATGGTGTGCATGGCGCCGGTGCATTCCAGCATCCTGCATCCACGCGCGCCAGCGGTGTGTTCATCGCGGCCGAGAATGGGGTGCATATCTTCTATGTCGGTGGCACCGGCGCCTTGCGCCTGCGGGTCGACGGCGTGGAGCGCTACCGCTCCGACCAGCAGCTTGCAGCTGGCGATGTCATGGGGCGGCTCAAGAGCGGTGACGCAGACCTCGTCAGCCTCGTGCTCGAAGCGGGCAAGCCGGTTCTGGTCGAGGTAGAGCTGCGCTATACCCCTGCGCGTGGTCAGGGCCTGTGGTTCGGCATTCGCGGTCCGGGCACCGCAGAGGCAATGATGGCGCGGGCGGTCGCATGCGCACGTGGTGTCGACGCAGTGATCCTGATCGTGGGCGAGACGTCCGATTCGAGTGTCGAAAGTAAAGATAGGACACACACTCGCCTGCCGGCGGATCAGATTGCGCTTATTGAGCGTGTCTGCGCAGCCAACGCCAACACCGTGATTGCCACAAACGTTGGTCATGCGTTCGACGCGCCATGGGAGCACTTGGCAAAAGCCGTGCTTCATTGCTGGTACCCCGGGGAGGGGTTCGGTGCAGCGCTGGCGCAGGTGCTGGCCGGTGACCGTGAGCCGGGCGGGCGCATGCCGGTTACGATCGCCCAGGACGACAGCGATTACCCGGCCTTGTCATTGCAGCCTGAGCAAAATGGAAACCTGCATTACAGTGAGGGCGCACGCATCGGGTACCGCGGACTTGCCGCTGCCGGCAGAGCTGCACGCCATGCGTTTGGTAGCGGCCGCGGTTATGCGACATTCGAGATGAGTCAGCCGAGCGTGAAGCCGCGCGACAACTGCACATGGCTAGTGTCGCTGACGCTGCGCAATACCAGCGCCCGTGCGGGCGCCGAGGTGGTGCAGGTTTACCGCGATCAGCCCGAGCTGGCCCTGCTCGCGTTCGAAAAGTTCTGGCTAGCCGGCAGCGAGGAGCGCCGCGTCTCGGTGATCGTTGAGGGACGTAGCCTGCGGCAGGGGCGTGATGCGAGGGGGGCGGCGCAGGCGCCTCTTGCGCTGCGCATTGGGCGCTCAAGCGCCGAGCTCCCGTTGACTGTCGAGGTTACCGAAGGTCCTAGGTGACTCCACTTGCGCCGGGCTTTCTCGAAAAAACTGCTTTGCTATAATGCGATGCTGATTTCCTCACATAGCTGCCCTCACCGCAACTTTGCTAATCCAATTGACTGATCCATCTAAAACGTCGACCAGTATTCACGTGCGCGCGCCCAAACAAGGGCGGAGCCGGCAGTCATTTGAACGCATACTCGAGGCGACCACAGACTTGTTGCGAGAGCGCGCATATGATCAGATCACCCTGGCCGACATCTGCCAGCGTGCGGACGTGTCCACCGGCACCTTGTATGGCCGCGTTTCAGGAAAGGATGAGCTACTGCGCGCAGTCCAGGTTCGGTTCCTTGAGAAAATCGATAGCCAATTTACCATTGAGGCAGAGCGCATCGCCAGTCACGCGCATGAGCTTAACGCGGTGGTCCCCGCCGTCGTCGCTGGCCTAGGCAGTCTGCTCAAGGAGAATGCCAGCCTGCTGCGCGCCTTCATGTTGCGCGCCCCATACGACGATGCGATCGCGGCGGCTGGTCGTAAGTCGGCCATCCGCAACCACGGCAAGTTCATCCAGCTGTTGCGTACCTGCAGTGGTGAGATCCAGCATCCAAACCCTGAGCGTGCGATCAGTTCGAGCATGGAATTGATCTACGCTACGCAGGCACGCTTCCTCGGCCTTGACAGTGTGGGTGGCATGCGCGGCGAGACCGGATGGCAGGAATTGCTGGTCGACCTGAGCGACATGGTGCTTGCCTTCTTCTTGTTCGCGTCGAAGCGCTGACACCAGCGCCCCAGTGCTTCCTCTTTAGCCCCTCATGGGGGAACTCAATTCTGCGTACCGCGGCACTGGATACGGTGGTTAAGGCTCACTCCTATCTTCAGGCCATTTGTCCACTATTGCATTCATCCGGTGAATGCAACCTATTCATAATAAGCCGACGAGAATCGCAAGAAACGGTTTGGCCAATGGCAAAGAGCCGATATGATTTATTCGTTGGTCGAGTTTTTACTGACAGCGCTTAAGCGCTGCGTTGAAAGTGCAAATGGAGGCAGTAGTGTGCATTGACGAAATTAATATCATCCGGCACCTTGGTGGCACGGACAGCACTGGCGGGGTGACGTGGCGGGGCGCACTTGGTGCGCGTGGCTGCGATGGGAGGAAACTATCATGAGTGCAGCAAACTCACGGACACCGCGCGCGGGCTGGCGCCAAGGGTGGATTCTTGTGTTTTCGGGCTTCCTGCCGATCATGGCGATTCTCGCCTTGGCACCCGCCCTGCCGACGCTGCTAGCGCATTTCTCTGATGTGCCAAACGCCCGACTCATGGTGCCGTTGCTGATCACAGCCCCAAGCTTGTGTATTGCGCTTTTCGCTCCCGTGTCAGGCGTTATCGCCGACCGCTTTGGGCGCCGCAGGCTCATGCTCTACGCGATGATCTTCTACGGTGCCGGGGGGCTGATTCCATTTTTTGTCGATAGCTTCTGGGCAGTCGTCGGAGGTCGCATCGTCATAGGATTGGGCGAAGCCGGTGTGCTCACCGTGGTAAATACACTGATGGCTGATTACTTCGAAGAGAAGGAGCGGCACCGCTGGCTGATGGTCCAGGGTATTGTCGGGTCCGTCCTCGGCACCCTGACGGTGGCCGGCTCTGGCTTCTTGGCGGCGCAAGGTTGGCACTGGCCATTCCTCGTGTATGGTGCGGCCGTTCCGATCTTGCTTGCCAGCGCCCTGTACTTGTTCGAGCCGGACCGCCAGACAGGCGGCCACACCCAATCCCCGAAGGGCTTACCATTCCCCTACAAGGTCGCAATACTGGTGTGCGGTGTCACCATGCTGCTGTCGACCATCTATTATGTGCAGGTGATCAACTTCTCGCTGGTACTTAAGGAACTCGGTATCAACGATCCACGCTCCATCGGCCTGATCTCCGCCGTGCCTACCATCGGTGTGCCGATTGGCGCCATTCTGTTCGGAATGACCACGCGTTTCGGCACCCGCAACCAGGTCCAGGTGGTCTGCCTACTCTATGCAATCGGACTTATTGGCATCGGCTTCTCGGCCAATTATAAGATGGCGCTCGGCTTTGCGTTCGTGCAGCAAATCGGTAATGGCGCGCTAATTCCGATCCTGATTGCCTGGGCCCAGAGCATGTTTTCATTCGAACACAGGGGCAGGGCAATGGGCTGGTGGGCAAGCTCATTCTTCATCGCGCAATTCCTGTCGCCAGCCGTCGTTAATGTCGTGCGGGTGTGGGTCGGCACCCTGCAGGATGCCTTCACCATCTTCGGGTTTGTCTGTGTCGCTTTGGTCTTGGTGGTGTGGTTTGCACGCATGCGCTTCACCGTCGAGAGCCCTAGTCCGGCGCCCTAACGCGAAGCAGTCGCATGGCGGCGGCGTGGCTGAGCACCGCCAGATCAGTTCACGGTGCAGGATATCTGTCGCCCGACAGCCTGACGTTGTACTGGAGCATGGTCGGGTCTTTCCTATGTTGCCGCCTGAGTCCCAGCATCATCCGGCGATAGGTCACATCGATGGCTGGTGGTCGCGCAATGAACAGGTAGAGTCGATAGCGCTTGGTTGGCATAACATTCAAGGCACCGGCAGATTTTTCCTTAATTGTTCCTTGTAGTGCGCAGCCAGCGAGGTGTGATAACGGTGGGAACCGCGTGGTGGGCGGCGCAGACGCGACTACACACTTCGCCTTGGGGCATGGTTCAGAGTACATATCAATTCATGCATCGCACACCAACATAACAGGAGTTCCTATGAAACTTTGGCTGCACGGCCTTGCCCTTGTTTGCGCTGTCACACTGCATTGGCCCGTAGCTGGGGCCGCCGACGCTACGACTGCTCACTTGACTGCCACGAATCGTGTCACGATGATATCGTTCGTGCGGACGTTGTATGAGGAAGGTAAAGTGCGTGCCGCTTATGAGCGTTATGTTGCACTTGATCTTATCCAGCACAACCCGAACATCGCCGATGGGCGCGAACCCGCCATCGTGGAGCTGGAAGGTTTGCTCCGCGATCCCAATGCGAAATTCGAAGTTCGCCGGGTCGTTGTCGATGGCGATATCGCGGTCGTGCATTTCAAGGGGACATTGAGCAAGAATGGACCGAGCGCTGCAGTGATTGAAGTCTTCCGTCTTGAAAACGGAAAGATCGTTGAGCATTGGGATGTGTTTCAGGTGATGGGCGGTGCATCGAAGAGTCCGCATCCGTATTTCTGATACCGTCGTTATATAGATCAATGTGAATGTCCACAGATAGCGTATGTCACGCATCTCGGCCGATCCGTATTTAAACGATAGTGATAGTGTATAGCCTTCATGAAAAATTGCCGGTATGCCGTGGGGTGGAGGATAGCTGGCAAGGACAATCTGTTCTGGTGGCCTCTGCTCAGTGAACTGCGTATGTTCTTTTGCGATACTAGAGGCCTCTACGAAACGTGTCAGACCGCAGCTAGGGGAACACTATCGGTCCCTGCGTACACAACTCTTGTGGTAGTAGCGATATACCCATGGCTTCCGTCGTATGCACATATCCCCGGGCGCGCGACAACGAGATCCAGGTGTGGATGGAGGCGACGCCGCCAAGAGCGTCGGGGGCTTGCTTAACAGAAGACGAGCACGGAGTCAGCGATTGCGTGGCAGTGTGCTTGCCGCGCTCCGCTTTTGTTGCTGCTTGTTCTCGGCTTACGGCTTGCGGCCGTGTGCGATAACATTTCCTAACGAATTTAATAATGAAAGAGACTGTATGTTTAAACACCTGATTACATTACTAGTTGCTGCCTTGGCCGCGCCTTTGCTCGCACTGGCTTCTGACCCTCTGCCGGCATTGAATCGTAGTGGTGCGACCACGCAGTTGCTCGTGGACGGTGAGCCATTTCTGATGCTGGCCGGCGAGTTGCATAATTCCAGCGCTTCATCGGATGCCTATATGGCACAGATCTGGCCGAAATTGAAAGCGATGCATCTGAACACGGTGGTTAGTACGATCAGCTGGGATATGATCGAACCGAGCGAAGGGAAATTCGATTTCAGCGCGCTGGACAGTCAACTGGCCGCCGCGCGCAAGAACGATCTGCGCATTGTGATGATCTGGTTCGGATCGTTCAAGAATGCGCGTTCGACCTACTCGCCGGGATGGATCAGGGCGGATCAGGAACGCTTTCCGAGGGTTGCCATCAACCGGGTGAAACCGCAACGCTTTACGTATGAGGGGGCGATGCCGAATCCAGTACTTTCGCCATTTTCCACCACGCTGCAGGAGGCGGAACGCAATGCTTTCACCGCCATGCTGCGCCACCTGAAGAAGGCCGATCCGGAGCATACCGTGCTGATGATCCAGGTCGACAATGAGATCGGTCTGCTGGGCGATAGCCGGGACCGTTCCGCGCTTGCGCAGCGGCACTGGCAGGAACAGGTACCTGCCGATCTGATGGCTTACCTGGCCCGCAACCGTGCCACCTTGCGTCCGGAACTGGCCTCGCTGTGGGGCCGCCAGCAGTTCAGGGAACAGGGTACCTGGGCCGAGGTGTTCGGCACAGACTGGCAAGCGGACGAGGTGTTTATGGCTTGGGCCTATGGGCGCTTCATCAATGGCGTGGTGCAGGATGGCGGAAGCGAACTGCCGTTGCCGCTGTATGTCAATGCCTGGCTGGGTCCGCAACCCGGGCAGCCGGAAGCAGGCGACTACCCCAGCGGCGGCCCGGTACCGCGCGTGCGTGATATTTGGAAGGCCGCAGCCCCATCGATATCCTTGCATGCACCTGACATCTACATCGACGACTTCAAGGGCACGCTGGCCAATTTCGACCAAGCCGGCAACCCTATCTTCATTCCCGAGGCGCGCTTTCAGACCGGTAACGCTTTCTGGGCCATCGGCCGGCATAGGGCGCTCGGTTTCTCCGTGTTCGGTATCGAAGATGGATTCCCGGGTAACCAGCTTTCGCAAGCCTATGCCATCTTGAGCTCCATGGCGCGCCTGATCACAGCCGCGCAGCGCAACGATGGTTTGCGAGCAGTCTTGCTGGACGATGCCAAGCCCGTGATGGAGCGGCTGGCCGGCTACGACATCGCAGTGCGCGGAACGGCCGCGACAAACGCGAAAATGCTGCTTGATGCTGGTATCCCGGTTCCGCCGAAAGCCGCCACTGCGGTGGCGGAGACCGTCAATGCCGCTCACGGCCCGTCGTTTTCCGATACCCGTCCGTTCGGTCTCATCATCGCGGGCAATCCAGGGGAGTTCTATCTTGTCGGCCACGACTTCACGGCCGACTTTTCCCGCGACGGCAAGGCTGTCGAACTGGACTTCGTTGAAGAAGGCCGCTTCGAGCGCGGTGCCTGGGTCCCTGGCCGCCGCCTGAACGGCGACCAGCGCCTGTCGCTGCTACCGCTAAACAAGATTACTACGGTCCGCATCCAGCTGTTGCAAGCTGGGGCAGCTGCGCGCTGATTCACTCTTCGCGGTCACTTCCTTCCCAGTCATAACATGACGTCCTCCTCGATAAAGTTCGGATTCGTACCGTGACCTTATTCCTCGGCCTGGCCGAAGGAGGGCGGCTAGATGATTATCAGTTTTCAGTGCAACTCAACACGCCGTCTTTGTTAGCAACCTCGTGAACGGTGAGGATCGTTTACCTGGATTGCTTTCAGCAAACTGGCACAGTCAGATTTTCCACCCGGAACTTGCGCGTACCTGGTAATTCGTGCGCCAGTTCATCTCTGCAACTATCTGTTCAAATGCCTCTCCGGAACAAGCGCTGCTTGTGTGCTTAAACTTATCTAGAGATCAGACAGAGATTCCCTGAGCGTTTTGTCGCCATACGACTGAAGGCTTCACGCCGAGGGTTGATGCAGTCGGGTGCAGCGCATCCACACCTCAGCGCAGCTAGCGGATCGCGCCGTGCGGTCTTCAGGTTTTCTTCCCACAAACTTGCTCAATCAGGTTTGCCACTGGCATCTTGTTTTTCAATCTCTGGGCTATTAAATTACCGCCCGACCGGCAGCATGTTCAGCCATACTTTGTCTTCGGGTGAAAGAATCAACCTCGCGGGTATCGCCCGTTGTGCCTGTGCCTTACGGTGAAGAATATGTCGGCGTTTCAGCCCACGATTGTTCATGCTTGCTCGCTGGTAGTGCTAGATGACCTGGGTTGAATACGTTTGCATTCCAACTGATCTGGCACCCAATGTCAGGTCATGTCGCGACAACTGTAAATCAGTAGAGTAAGAATGTTCGCCTTCCCTCATACCGACTTTGATGAGTAGATCAATAGCGCAAGCGCATCGAGGATTGGCCTCGTCCGATCTTTCCGTGGCTGCGCTCAACCACACAAAGTTTGAGCTCTCCAAACGGATCGAACGTTGCAAGAACACTGATCTCGGCGATAGAACCGACGTCACAGAATGGGATCAAACTAACGTTTCAATTTACGTGTGGAGGTCTACCATGTAAATCGATATTCTGGGGTTTGAGCTAGCGAAGCTAGTGTCCAGTTGCATGGTGCCGATCGTCGTGACCACGCATTGGCACTGCCCCAGGGTGCTGCGCACAGAGTTACTCGGTGCAGAGTACAAGTTGCTGCCTCGAGTCGTCGCTTTGGACGATTGCATCTCAGCCCATCATTGGGCACGGCAATTTCAGGGAGTGTCATCGAAGTGCGATCTATTAGTCCTCGGCATGACGCCCCTTCGTAAAGAACAACAGGAACTATGCGAACGATGTCGTTGCGATCATCGAAGCGGCGAGCAGGCCGGCGATGCACTTCGTTACGGTGAATCGGTCGAGCAGCAGATATGAGAGCGGTCAGCAGGATCGAATGATCTCATCGCAGGAAGGCCATAAGTGTACTGAGTTTCTGTGGCATGGCGGTGCCTTTGTACTTCAGACACCGCCTTCCGAGGAGTCACCAAATCGAGTTTACAGGAAATGACGGCGTTGGCTTACTTAACCATCACCGAGTAGTTATTGAAGGTTGTTGAGCCAGTGTCCCCCAAAGTCACTTGTGAGTTCGACACAAAAGCCTTCTTGTAGATGCTGAAGTTGCGCGTCGTTCCTGCTTCATTATCGACCAGCTTGTCAGTCGTAACTGCCCAGGTAGAGAGCCACGAAGGAATGCTGGAGATCCGATCGTCGATCGCAACATACACCGTACTATCCTTAGTCACTGCGAAGGAAACCAAGTTAGAGCCAATGTAGCTCTTGGAAGAATTGGCCGTCCGTATCCAGTCTGCGCCAGCATAAGAGAATGCCAGAGACTGGATCTTCACATTCCGGTCACCGTACAGGGTATCGCCGGCTTGAATATTACCCAGCACAGACCAAGCGCCTGCATTGGCAGTGTCGCTCACAACAACGTTGGCAATGATTGGCTTCACGAATACTGCATAAGTGTTATAGGTCGTCGAACCATTCGCACCGAGACTGACTTGGGAATTAGCTGCAAACTCTTTTTTGAAAACAGTGTAACTACGAGTAACGCTACCCTCAGTTTCCGTCAATTTATCAGTCGTCGCTGTCCATGCAGCCAGCCAGGATGGCTTGGTGACAATTCGGTCGTCCGACGCAATATAGACGATCGAATTTCTTGTTACGGTAAAGGTCACGAGAGGCGTACCTGTATAGGCTTTCGAATCGTTCGCAGCCCTGATCCAATCGGCTCCGAGATACAGCGACGGCAAGGTCGTGATGGTCAGGGTGCGGTCGCCATACAAGGTGTTCCCGACCTGAATGTTACGACGGATCGACCAGTCTGCAGCGTTAGCCGCATCGTTCACCGTCATGTTGATGATATCTGGCTGAACCACGTAGACGCCCAGGTCAGTACCTGTGCCCTGTACACTTTTCCCTTCCAGATCCAACATTGGGCTAACCGGGATGTTGGTCGAAGGATGCGTCGTGATCGGCTTTCCAGCGCCAATCAAAGGCGAGGTCGATTGCAATTTCAGACCAGTCAGATTCACGTTGTTGCCAGCACCGCCTACTACACCCAGGAGGTTCATGAATTGCGGATCACCCACGATGGCGTGAGTGTCTTCGGCGGGAACGGTAGCGACGCCATAGTAGCTGTTGTTGTCATAGGTGACACTGGTGCCATCAGCAATGGTCGATGTGGCGTTAGGGCTGTAGAAGATATTGTTGTAGAAGTACTCGAAGTTGTTCGAGTCCGCCAGATAGGAGCTTCCACCTGACGAATTCACAAACGTCGATGCCTGCGAAGTAGAGTTATAAAACAAATTGTTGTATATGTAGTTGTTCCCCTTCGATCCGTGGATATTCAGATAGCGCTTGTTATAGGCACTGTCCTTAATCACGTTGAAACGGTACACAGAGCTGCCATAGGTAAAGCCGCATAACAGGATGCCATCCCCATTATCGTGAAGGTAGTTGTACTGAACCAGTGCATTGGTGGTTGCCTTGTCTGTATCAATGCCGGCCGAGTCGGCACCAGTTGGTTTTACCTTGGTACCGTAAACCTCATTCCATTCCACGGTGATATTGTCGGTGTAATACAGTTCAATTGCGGCAGTACCTGCGCCGCTGGAGACGTTGTGATTGACCGAGGAATCTTTAGCACATGTTACGTAAATGGCGTCTGCGGCATAATCGCTACCGTTGTGATTGAGGTAGTTGTTCTGGATCGTGAGGTTGGTGTGCGGGTACCAGCCTGTTACGTCGTAGTTTGGCGAGCTCGCGTCTTGCCGCTCCCCCCATGCAGCAAGCTGTTTGACAATAATGCTGCCGAACGAGTTGTTCACCAGAACGTTCTTCTCAATTGTCACGTTGGAGAACCAGGTTGGCTGGTAGCCTGTGACGTCAACCGGGTTTGCAACTACAGGCAAACCGTTTGCTCCTTTCACAATAATCTCAAACAGAATGCCAGCAGTACGCTTGGATGGATCCCAGCCGAAACCGCTAATGGACTGCCATTCGCCGGCGATATCGTGAACGTACAGGTCGTGAAGATTGAAGCCTTGCAGCACCGTCTGGGTGGTGTTGTTACCACCAACGATGTGAATACCGCGGCGGTCGATGAGCTTCGCCGATTCGGCAGCAGTGCCGGTATAACCGTTCGGCTTACTGCTGATGTCCAGATCGCGAATCTCAAAGTACTGCTGGTTTTCCAGATACAGCACATCGGAAGCGTAATGGGTGGTTCCATCAGTGGCGGTCCAAGGAACTGCAATATTCTTCGCCGACAGCTTCGGCTTCGTACCCACCCCATAGGCGCCGATCACAATGGGTGCGCTGGCGGTCCCTGAACCGAGTGGATGCAATGCAGCGGTAAGCTCCCAGGCCCCTCCCGCCTTGAACAGGATCATGTCTCCTGGCGAAAACGTAATGGAGTTCACCTTTTGAACCGATTGCCACGGAGTGGACTGGCTCGTACCGTTGTTACTGTCACTACCGTTGGGATCGACATAGTAAATTGTCCCTGTCGTGGATCCTGGCGTGGGTGTAATAACCTTCGCGTTGGTTGCATCACTGATGATGCTTTCACCCAGCTGCTTCATGTCGTCGTTGCCTGGTTTTGGCAAGACGTTGGAAGTACTGACACTAGTACCCGCCAGTTGGGCCGATGCTAACAGCGCGCCTCCCATCACCCTTGGTGCAGCCTGTGAGACCGTATCTGATGCGTCGGATGAAAACCCACCACCACATGCTACCAAGCTCAAACATAAAAGAGCACCGACCAGATCCGGTGCTCTTTTTCCTGATGATAGTAAAGCTGTTGGAGCCGCGCGGGACAGGTATTTCGTCCCTATGCAACGTAAACTGTTTATATAATTCATTTTTGTCTCCTCCAAGATGTGTGAATAGGACTACTGCGATATGTTGCTTCCTTCTTCTCTTACAGTTGCTACAGACCTGTCCCACGACTGGCAATTTGCTCGGAAAAAACCAGATGGGACCGGCACCAAAATCGAGATACACGTCGCGTGCGTTTTTGTCTTGAATTTCAGGGCAATTCGACCGTGAACTTTTCCATCGGGCGCCAGCGACAGTCTTGCGGATGTACCTCTCCCGGAAGCTTAGAGTCAGCAAAGCATCCGTTACTACTTCTTTTCTGGGGCAATCGTTAAGGTTGAAATTCTGTCGATAGAGACGGCAAAGCGCCGGTCAACTCGTCCCGCACCATTCGTGCAAAAAATTCCGCACCTTCTTTTCCAAGGTGAGTTCGATCAAACGCAGTTTTCTTTGATGGTTCTGGTTGCGGTACGCCCCGCTCCGGTGGCGGTGATGTGCCAGGCAGCGTCGCAGGAGAGACATAGTTGGAAGGCCTCGGAACGACAGCGAATTCGTCAGCCTGATCCTGCCCCAAGGCCTGGACAGCGGCGTAGCTCTTCGCATTAAGATCCAACGCGAGAGCACCGTTTTGTGATGCCACGTTTATAGCCGCCACAGCCCAAGGCCGCAGATTGTTGTCCAAGACGCCATCCACGAAGTTGCGGCGGGTGAGTGGTGTAACCAGAATTGGGATACCGCCAGCAGCCCTAGCTTCATCAACATATCGCTTGAGGTTAAGTGGAAAATCTTTTTCTAGATCAGTCGAATGCCCCGGTTTTCCAGGTTGATCATTGTGGCCAAACTGAATCAACACATACGTGGCCTGATAGGCGGCACCACCACGCAACAATCCGATTACTTCGTCCCATCGGCCTTCTCTTCTATAACTGGCTGAACTGCGTCCAGCGCGTGCAAGATTAATGCAGGTGTCGCTCAAGATGACATGGGCGCACAAGGCGTCGCCGTATCCGCTCTCACGGGCGATTGTCGAATCACCGACCAAGATGAACCGCTTGGGGCGCGCTTCTTCTCCATGTACTGGCGCAATGGTGAGTAACGCAGCCATCGTAGCGGCGTAAAAGATCTTATTTACCACTGTTTACCTCTCCATGGCTAGGGTGAGCGGTCACGCAAACAGCTTTTCCTAAATTGAAAGCATCAGCCAAATGACGCAACGGTGATACATCGACGTCAGACTCACCACGGCGAATCAAGCCGCTAAATCGCCGATAAAAGTAGCGGCATTCAGAATACGCCTCGACAGATTGCTCTTGACCACAGATCCAGAGCCGAGTACCACCATCAGATATCGGTCCAGCACCGACAATGGCGAGTTTGATGGGAGGCATGGCCGTTGAATATTTCAGTGGACACTACTCGTAGATTGGCCCCGTTGTTACAAAGGTGCCGCCAACGTAACGAACCATCGGATCGTCAGGATCGGGGTATGCTCCCGATTCCGGAAATAGGTGCAAAAAGCGTACTGAACTGTCGTGCGGGTGAAATCCCAAATGTGATGCGTGCTTGTTATCCCACCACTTCACCGGATTGTCCGACGTGCCGAAGAGTACGGTGAACCCAACGCGTCGGGTAAAGAGCGAGCAACGCAATGCTTCCTGCAAATCGTCATAGCTGAGCCAACTAGCCATCATGCGGGGATTGGCTGGCTCGGGATAGCTTGAACCAATCCGAATACATACAGTTTCGATGCCCGCGCGGTCGTAGTAGTATCTTCCAAGCTGCTCACCAAACACTTTGCTGAGGCCATACATACCATCAGGCCTCGTTGGCGCGAAGGCATCTATGAATTGGTTTTGTTCGTAAAATCCCACCGCATGGTTAGAGCTCGCGAACACTATTCGCCGAACGCCGTGCAGATGTGCAGCTTCATAGATGTTGTAGGTTCCTTGGATGTTGGCCTTTAGTATGGCTTCGAAGGTGTTTTCAGTGGATATGCCACCAAAATGCAGCACAGCATCGACTCCGTCCAGTAGCTGATTCACAGCAGCCTTATCGGATAAGTCGCACTGCACGACCTCTTCACCTGAATTCGCCGGCGTAATTGATACGATGTCGCTCAACCGAACAACATCCGCCCATTGTGCTAACCGCGGCCGAAGCACCTTGCCCAAATTGCCGGCAGCACCGGTGAGCAATAATCGTTTGAATGGTTTAGCCATTCTGGTATCCCTTAATTATGTTCAAGCGTTCAAGCGGTCTCAAAGCGTTAAAGCGGCTTTCCATAATATTGGGGAGCGCCGTCGAAGCGAACCTCAACCCGATCAAGAATTACGCCGGGATCAAGTGCATAAATGTGTAATTTGTGCGCCCCCACCTTTATTTCTGGGAGGCTGACACTCCGCACCGAGGTGTTAGACAGCACGTTAGCTTTCCATTCGTCGCTGCGACCATGCGTTTCGAAGTCGAGGAGTACGATCGGCCCGTCGTCGAGGCTATAGGCCATACGCACTTTGTTGGCTGAGGTCAGCGCATGTACAGGCAAACCAACAAAGACAATTCTTGCCTCAGCACTAGTTGTGGTCGCAAAGTCAAACGATAACTTGGGTGCAGAGGCCGCGTCGCCCAACTCACGGGACGGCACATCAAAATTGGCGCGCATGCTACTCCCGTAACTGCCCAGCTCGGCAGCTGCACTCCAGCCAGCCGTAGCCGTACCCTCAGTAGCTTGAAGCGAAACGATTCGCTCCTTTTCGCCCTTCAAGCCTGCGATTGGAGCCGGACTTAGTTTTACTGCTGCAGTCAAATTGGCGGTGCCGCATTTGAAGTCCAAACTTTTCGCGTCGCCCTTGCCGTCATAGCGTACGGAAATCCGTTGCTCAAAACCGTTTGCGGTGTTAAGCGTGCCACCTTGCATATTTACGGCGATACCATTGGAAGACGACGCGAGCGACCAAGTCTGCTCCTCGGCGCCAGTCTGGACAATGGTCAAAGTGCGCGCGTCAGAGACGCCTTGGGTGAAATTCAATTGGTCGCCCTGGCTGGAAAACAGTGTCGGGTACACCAATTCGCAACCCTTACGGGTTGGGCTGCCGTATGCGGGGAAGGTGGGGACATCAAATACCGGAAGCTTACGCGGCGCGGCGTCCATCATCCCACTCCACTTACCATTGCCCATCGAGTTGTACTGCTTCGTATCCTCGTCGATCGCTTGTTGGGCTTGCATGGCCTGCTTCGCATATAAAGCGGCAACTGGCCGGCCCTCTCGCGCATATTGCGAAGCGAGATCCAGTTTTAGAATGCGCTGATTGAGATTGGCCGCAGACTGGATTGGATACTGAACCAATTGGAAGTAGGTTTCCTGCTGGGCTTCAGGAAGCGATTTTCCGATTGCTCGCGTACGATCAACCAGCGTCTTATATCGAAGAAGGCGCTGCTCCGCTTCTTCACCGCCTCCCAACATATAGTCGCTCTGACGCACCGGCGTAATCGACTCCACCTGACTAAAGCCCATGAATTCGGGGCGGCGGTCCCATGCCAGATCATAGTAGTCCATCAGCACCGATGCGATCTCCTCAGCGCTGACCGGCCCAAACTGCTTTGCCAGCCATTGCTTCAAATGATTCTTCGATGGGCCATTGAGTTCGTCAATATTGAATGCGACGTCCAAGAAGTACTGGGTAAGGTATTCAATAGGTTTAATGTCTCCGACGTTGACCACCCACGTCTTACGAGTGTTAGTCGCCACAGCACGTTGTAGTTGGTCACGAATAAGCGCGGGATGTGTGGTGCCCAGCCACAAGTAGTCATGCGGGCGCCCCCAGTACGACAGGTGATAGTAAAGACCCGTACCACCGCTACGTCGGGCCTCAGCAGTTGTGCTTAGCTGATGCAGGTATCCGTAGTTATCGTCAGGCCAGAGTAAGGTGATATCGTCAGGTACGACAAGCCCGGCCTTGTAGATATCCAAGACCTCCTTGTACAGCGTCAGCGCCTGAGGGATCTTGTCTGCTGGTTTGCCTTGCGCTTTGGCCAACAGGCCGCGCTCGATGTCGATTACTTCACGTACAGCATCGCGCGCTTGGCTAACGGTCGTAGCACCTTCCATCGCAGTATCGTGAACCCCGCGAATGCCGACGGAATAGATATTCTCGTAGTGCTTTACTTCTACGGCACGCTCCGCCCAATAGTCAACGAGCGCCTTCCGATTAGTAAAGAAATTGAAGTCGCCACGCTTGCTATGATTCCATTCGCGCACATTATTGCGCATCATGGGCTCGGCGTGGGACGTGCCAACCACGATGGAATACTTCTTCGCCATCGCCGCATTACCGGGAATCTGATAGAAGGGTTTCGTTGAATCGTGCATTGCCGGCCAGATCAAATTGGCCTTCAGTCGCATCATCAACTCAAAGATGCGAGCATAGGTGGCCGGCCCAATGTCACCGCTAGGGTCCCGACGTGCGGCCCACGGCTGCAGACCCCAGTCCTCATCGTTTAAGAAAATCCCCCTGTACTGAACAGATGGTGCCTTCGACTGAATACGTTCATCGCTAATAGATGCATCAGGGCGGACTGCTGGCTGAACATCAGCCCACCATTCCCATGCGGAGACCCCGATCTCGCGTGAGACGTCGATTGTGCCATATACGGCCCCCCGCGTATCGGAGCCGGCGATCAACACAATACGCTTGCCGGGCTGGCTTGGTATAGTCAGCACTACCCGCTCATAGCGCTCCCACTGTCCCTTCATCCATGACAGATCAATTCCCGCCAACTTGGCCACCTTCGCAATAAGCGCAGAATCAGTCTTACCAATGACAAAGCAGACCGCCGCACAATCTTCCAACCTGTTGACCGAACTGCTTGGCTGGCCTGTAACGGCTCCAATGTCCCGGCGCAATAAATCCGCAGCAATGCCGAGAGTTTCCTGTCCATCAGTTAAAACGGTCGGCGCATTCCCGTTAGTCAGCAAAGGTAGCGAGGCCGCATGCAAGGTGCCGCAGGCGGCCATCATTGCGCCGGCCAACGTTTTAAGGATGAAGGGTTTTACAGTGTTCATGGTAAAGGAAAGATGTCTCGTATTAGTTGGTATGGTTGTGACGCCGTTTCTACAGGATCGATTTATTCACGTGCAAGGCTAGGACGCTTGGCATCATACTTCCAACCTGGGACAAGGAACTGCATGGCCGCAGCATCATCCCGCGATCCCTGACCGACTTTCTTATACAACTCATGGGCACGTGCAATCTGATCCATGTCTGGTTCAATACCCAGACCTGGTTTATCCGGAACGGCGACAGCGCCGTCCACAATTTGCAATGGCTCGCGCGTCAGACGTTCAGTACCCTCCTGCCAGATCCAGTGCGTATCAATGGCGGTAATCGTTCCAGGCGCTGCTGCTGCAGCATGGGTGAACATGGCCAGCGAAATGTCGAAGTGATTGTTGGAGTGGGAGCCCCAGGTCATGCCCCATTCATCGCAAAGCTGCGCAAGCCGAACCGAACCTTGCATTGTCCAGAAATGAGGATCTGCCAGAGGAATATCGACCGCTCCCAATTGATGCGAGTGGCTCATTTGCCGCCAATCGGTAGCAACCATGTTGGTGGCAGTTCGCACGCCGGTGGCACGACGGAATTCCGACATGATTTCACGTCCCGAGTAGCCGTACTCAGGGCCGCAAGGATCTTCCGCGTAAGCCAGCAGATGGCCGTATTCCTTGCAAACTTCGACGGCCTGTTTGAGAGACCATGCCCCATTCGGATCGACCGTAACATTCGCATCCGGTCGACGCTGCTTGATAGCAGCTAATGCCAGCATTTCTTCTTGCGGAGACATCACGCCGCCTTTGAGTTTGAAGTCTCTGAACCCATAACGGTCGACAGCAGCATCGGCAAGATCAGCAATTGCCGTTGGCGTCAGCGCTTCCCGCTGGCGCACGCTATACCAATCGCTGCCAGCCGGTGAATGTGCATAAGGGAGCGTGGTCAATTTACTGTCGCCGACATAGAAAAGGTAAGCGAGCATGGGAACCGAATCGCGTTGCTGGCCATTGCCCAGCAATTCGCAGACAGGGATACCCAAATGCTGGCCAAGCAAATCTAGCAGAGCGGCCTCGACTGCTGTAATAACGTTGTCGAGTCGCAGATTAATTTCGTGCGGCTGACGCAGCAGTTCTGCTTCGGCCGCGCTACTTACCTGATGCTGCATGTTGCCACTGCGGGCGCCATACCGAGCACGAATGCTGTTGAGCGTACGCTGGAACCGGCCCACTTCGGTCCCCACAACCAGCTCTGCCGATGCCTGGAGCGCCTTCAAAATGCCATCGCCGCCAGGCACCTCACCAACGCCCACCTTACCGTCGCTGGCGGTCAGCAGAACCAGGTTGCGGATGAAATGAGGGCCGTGGGCGCCGCACAAATTAAGCAGCATGCTGTCTTGGCCGGCAACCGGGATGACGCGCATAGCGGTGATGATCGGGGTGTGGGAGATGGGGCTAGTCATTGTTTCTACTCATTGTTAGAGGGATCAGTGCTGTGCGAGGTTGATGAGCCGATTCAAGTCTTGATCATCGACATGCTAAAACCACACAACGGATGCACTAATATATTACGATCCGCCACTTATAGGCAAATGATTCATTCTTTTGAAGAAAAACAGGGCTTTGAGGGCAAAAAGCCTGCAGATAAAGGATGTATTGCTATAAAAAGATATCGGTACATATCCATTTCGATATCGATAAGGGGCTATTTCGATGCCATTTCAGCTACTAATTGACAGCAAAGATCCCTGCTTTGGGAAAATTTTGAAATATTTATTGTTTCTCCGTTGCTATTTCGCGACGCACTAAAACATTACGCCGATTTGTCGGTTAGTATTTGCATGTCGATGCAGAAACGCAAACATCTTCACCTCATCGTTGCAGTTCACGATCATCAGGTTAGGTACGCGACGAATAACTTAAATGCCTTTGGCTCACGCCAAAAAAGGGAGACATCTATGTATCACTCGAATAAATCATCAGCCGTGCGCGCCAAACGCCCTGTTATTGGGCTGTCGCTACTCGCTGGTCTGATTGCCCAAGCATACGCACAGCAGGCCCCAGTAGATGCAGCACCAGTCGCACAGCAAGCACCGGCTGATGCCAGTTCGACCGAAGCTGCTGCAGCGCCGGCAGCGCAAATACAAGAACCGATGCAGGCGATCGTGGTGAGCGGTTACCGCGCCGCCCTGCAAACCTCGGCCCGCGACAAGCAACGCGCGACAGGCTTTCAGGATGCGGTGTTCGCCGAAGACATCGGCAAATTCCCGGATAGTAATATTGCAGAGTCCCTGAACCGCATTCCCGGCATTCAAATTGGCCGCAACATCGCCGGCGAAGGTACGACGGTCCAGATCCGCGGCCTGGGCCCTTCGTTCACCAAAGTGACTTTGAATGGTGCGCCATTCTCGCCGGTGAGTTCGTCCTGGTCGTCCGTTGGCGTAGCGACTGGTGGTGGCCGTGACCTCGATCTGAACATCCTGCCGACAGACCTGTTCACCAAACTGACCGTGAGTAAGAGCCCTAATGCGTCACAGTCCGAAGGCGGCGCAGCCGGCACCGTGGATATCCGCAGTGCACGTCCTTTCGATAAAGAAGGCCAATATGTTGCGCTGAGCTTGGACGGCGCCTACTCGCAGGATGCAGGCAAGGCGTATCCGAAGGGTTCGGTCGTAGCAAGCAAGACCTGGGGTGAGACGTTCGGTATTCTGGCCGGCGTGTCGTATGCAAATACCCAGCGCTACAGCAAATCGTGGGAAGCCATCGGCTGGACAAATCCAAACCTAAGCGCAGCGCAAAGCACGTCTGCCAATCGCAACGGCACCGGGGGTGGCAACTGGACCATTCCGGCGGTAGTACCGGCCAATGCGGGCGGCGGGCTGGTCGCTGGCACCCCAATCGACCAGGCTTTCCTGCTGGCGCACAACCCTGGCGTGAGCATCGATGCAATCGACAACGGCTATCTCCCGCGCCTGGCACGTCCGATGACCGATCATGGCAACAACGAGCGCACCACCGGCATTATCAGCGCTGAATACCGCCCCACGAAGGATCTGCACTTCTATCTCGATACGCTGTACTCCGCGAACAACGCGCAGTACGAGCGCACTGACATGAACTTCGTCGTGCGCAGCAGTGGCATCATCCCGACCAACTACCAGGTCGATCGCTCCGATTGCTCCAAGGGTTGCGTGGTAACTTCGGCCGACTTCGCGAATGCGTACAACTTCCTGGAATACCGCATGTTCCGCGAAGATGGTTATACCTATAACCTCAATCCGGGTATGGAGTGGAAGCTAAGCGACAAGCTCAAGTTGAACGCACAAGCTAACTACGGGCAAAGTTTGTTCCATCGCGAGATGCCAACGATAATTCTGGCAACTCAACCAGGTCTGGTTCACTATAGCAACCCTACCGGGACGCCAGAGATTCAGAGTGCTGCGAACCTGAATGATCCAAAGAGCTTCGGCTGGGTCGATGGCATCACCCGCGTACAGATTCAGGACGAGCGCCGTCTTTCGAAAACCAAAGGTGCACGTAGCGACCTGAGCTATGGCGACAAGGCGTTCAACGTCAAGGTAGGGCTTTCCTATGATGACTGGGAACGTCGTATTCATAACTACGACAACTCGATTGCTTATCAGGCATCGACTTGTGGCAACAACCCCTCGATCGTGCTGCCTGCACCGAATACGATGGCGAACTGCAACGGCGCCAGCACGCCAGGTGCTAGCGCCTCCGCGCTGTTCCCTGGTTACGGTACCGGATACACCGCCGGACAAGCGGGTACTCCGACTTTCGCAGGTTCGCTGGTACCAGCCAACGCGTTGCCTGGTTATCTGATGCCTGGTCCTGACGGCTATGTAACGATGGACTGGAACAAGTTCTCCTCGGCTACCAACTACAGCCAGTTCCATAACTCGACGTTGGAAACCGCTGCGACTGCGCTGACCACGCCTTCTGCATATATCCATGAGAGCATTTCCGGCGCCTTCGTGGACACCAATGGTGAGCTTGACTTGGACGGCAACAGTTTGCGTTACAACGCTGGTGTTCGCTATGCGCGCACTAAGCAAACCGTGGGTGCCTACACCGTCCTGCCTGATCCGCGTAATACCAGCGCACTGCTGAACGGTGGCCGTTATCCAGATGTTGCGAACTGGGTATATCAGGATCGCACCTACAGCAACGTGCTTCCGTCGGGTAGCATAGCTTACAACCTACGCAAAGACATTGTGCTGCGCGCAGCTGTATCGAAGTCGATGACCCGTGCTGATCCAACGCTGCTGCGTCCAGGCATCACGTTTACCTCCACTTCGGCCGACGTCGGTTCGATCGGCAATCCAAACCTGGAGCCGTTCACTTCGAATAATCTCGACGTTGGCATCGAGTGGTACACCGGACGAGAGGGCTATGTTTCGGCGACCCTGTTCGACAAGCGAATCAAAGGCTTGACCGTTGCGAACAACGTGACCATGCCTTTCAGCGCCTTGGCTGCTTACGGCGTCAACTACAACAGCTTGACCCCTACCCAGAAAGTCGCACTGGACGCACGTGGTGGTGCTGATGTTGCAACCGTTGTGATGACCCAGACTCGTAACGCGGAAGGGCACCTGGACGTAAAGGGCGTGGAATTGGGCTGGGTGCAACCGCTCGATAAGTGGCTGCCAATCAAAGGTTTCGGCTTCAACGAGAATTTCACCTATGTGAACCAGAAAGCAAGTGGCGAAGCTGGCGGCGCGTTTGTCGCCTTGGGCGTTCCGAAGAAATCGAACAACTTCACCCTGTACTTCGAGCGTGACGGCTACATGGCTCGCCTCTCGCATACGTATTCGGACGGTTTCCAGGTGACTGGTGCCAATCAGAACGGCGTGACGCAAGCGGCCATCTTCCGTGAATCGTTCAAACAGCTCGATTTCTCGTCGAACGTCGATCTGGAGCGCGTGCTGGATCGCGATGGCTGGCCAACCCTGACCTTCAATATCGCAAACGCCAATAACGCAAAACTGCGTTACTACAACCAGTACACCAACGCAACGGAAGCGATCAACAGCGGTGGCCGTATCTATTCGGTTGGCCTGCGCATGAAGTTTTAAAGAAGTCTCCAGGCCAGGTCTGGCCTGGCTGTCTGCCTGAGATTTCGGTCTCCCACTCCAGTGGTCTCAGGACTTTTCTGGCAGTGCATTGCGCACTGCCAGTTTTTTTCTCCCCATCCATTCCCCAAACCTCTGCAGTTCGTCCAAATCATTATCTAAGGTGCTGCTTCATGCCTCGCCCGATCTTTCGAATGCAATTGCCCGTGGCCGTCGATATTGCCTACTGGGGCGTGCAAAAGCCAGTAGACGACCAGCTTGACGATCCCGATCTACCGCTGAAGACCGTAAGAATGCACGGCGTAGAGATCAGGATGCGAACCGAACCCCTTCCGGTCGAGACAGGTGGTAAACGCTCAAGCAAGATTGAAGTGGAAGTATCCAACGACCCGATTCGTCTGACCGTCATTTACTCTGATAGATAGGGAGTCGTATATGCAAAACCTCGCCTGTGAGCGCTTCGTACGTAGTCATCTCAAAATGAAACATCTCATTTTGTTATCCGAACTTGGTCTGCATGCGTCGATCGCAACCGCATCCAAAGCGGCCAATCTTACTCAACCAGCAGCATCCAGATTGATCGCCAATCTTGAGCACGTTCTGGGTGTCCAGCTTCTGGAGCGCTCCACGCGCGGCGTCAAACCAACATGGGCAGGAAAGCTTCTCATCCGTCGCGCAGGTATTGTACTCGCCGAGATGGGAGCTGCCCATTTGGAAATCTTTCAACTACTAGAAGGATTTAGTGGCAGAGTTGATATAGGAAGCGTGCTCTCGCCGGCCACGGGAATCCTCTCTCGTGCAATCAGGATTTTTAAGACTCACTGTATAAATACAAACCTGGTCATTGAACTAGGCATCAGTAAGCCTATGGTCGAGCGGCTGCTAGATGGTCAGCTTGATATTGTCCTTGGTCGTATCACGGACGCACAAGATGTGCCCGCGTTGAATTTCATCCCGATCACCGATGAAGAGCATCAAGTCATCGTTCGCAAAGGCCATCCTTTTGATGGGCGCCACGATCTATGTTTATCCGAACTCATGGAAATGCCGTGGATACTGCCGCCGGCAGGTAGCGTCTTTAGAGAGAGGCTCACTTCCCGTCTTCTGTCACAGGGAGTTGGACTGCCGAAAGACACCATCGAAACTCAGGACCTTCCACTTATTCTCTCATTGCTCGAAACGACCGATATGCTCATAGCATTGCCACCTGAACTGGTTCGAGCGAATATCGAAGCAGCTGATTTAGTCGCACTACCATTCAGCTTAGACCTGCAGATGGGATCTTATGGCATCATCACTCGCCGCGGCCATATCCCATCGCCTAGTACTGAAGCGATGGTCCTGGCATTGGAGGAAGCATTGGCGGACGAGCGTGCGATGCAGCGGCCCACTTTACGATTACTGCGTCGAGATTAATGGGATGCATCGGCTATAACAACGAAGCTCTCATAACCACGAAGTCTCGCATTTCACCAGAATGATTTCAGCTAACTCTTGTGATATTGTGTTCGCATCCCCAGCCCCACCGCACGAATGTGAGCTGGGCACCAGTTGTACGGCATACCGCCAAATGGTAGAGAATCCGCACCTCACCCGAATGCACTTTCGTCAGTCGCCGACTCAAATTATTCAACTAAAAAATGGCACAGGATAGTCCAAACTCCGATAGCGATCCTAAGGCTGGAAAAACCAAGGGCGTTGATATCGACAAGCTTTTTGGCCCTGTATCCAACGTACCGACGTCAATGGGAGTGCTGTTTTTGTATGGGATGCGTGTCAGCGATTTTACTGAATTAAGTAAGCTCTCGATACCCCACCCGCACGCCCGCGTTCGGGCCTTTATTCCGCTAATTTCTAGTCTCATCGAGTCCACCGGATTTAAAGAGAAACGACAGCCACCAAGTGCAGATGAGATTTCTCAATTGTCTGACGAGGAAGTAGAGAGCATCTCCAAGAGCTATCTAAAGATACTACTTCGTTCACAGGAAAAGTCGACAGACGCTCCTCTACCGCAAGCTGCTGATGAAGATGCCACAACGTACTTAGATCGCGTGCTTAAGCACACGTCCGAACGGCACCACCAACAAATGCGTGAAATGCATGAAAATGCACTTAAATCCAGCGATGACATTTTCGGTAACGTACGTAAGAGTTCGTTTGCGTTAGGGGCGACGTTAAATGCGTATGATCGATTGGTGGCCGGTCATGAAATTCGAACAGCGCCGCACGTGGAACTGTCAAACCATGTAGCGGAACAGTTTGCTCGCCAACGTCGTGAGCGCAGTGAAGAACTAGACATGGTTCGCTTGACAGGGCAAATGACAGCTGATTCCGCCAAGACACTCAAGGATCTCGCTGAAGCAGCCACTACGTTATTAGAGCAACTTGATGAGCGCGATAAGAAGGCGGACGAGTCTACACGTCACCAGGTTCAGATAGCCGTGTGGTCAGTTGTAATCTCTGCACTTCTCGCCGCAGTGGCCTTGATAGTGTCCGTGTTGGGCTATCAGCAGGACAGGTCAAATAACGAAGCTGGAGATAAATGGCAAGCAGAACTGCTCGATGCAGTGCGTTCCAGTAATCGTCAAAGTGATGATGCTAAAAAACAGATTCTGAGTCTTCAGGAAAAAGTCGTCAACCTAACTGCCAAGGTTCAACGTCTGGAGACGGGCCCACCCGCAGCGACATCGGATAAAAAGAAGAGAAATTCGCCACCTTACTGAAAACGGCCTCAGGGCCAGCACCTTGTGATCGACGTATTTGTTGTGAAGGCTATCCGTTACCCAAGTAAATAGTCAGGATACTTCTTGCGTATCGCATCCAATTGCGACAACGTGCCTGATAAGTGCTGCCGCACCTTACTCATTGCCTGATCACTGTCGCCGGCATCAATTGCTGCAAGAATGCCGGAGTGGTCGGCGAGTACTCGCGTCGCCTTGCCTTCGATCGGCAAATGCAAGCGACGAAGCCTATCGAGGTTGCCACTTTGTTGGCGCACCCAGCGCCACAATTCCTCAACATTGGCCGCAGCGAACATCTGTCGATGAAAGGCCATATCCGCCTTAACAAACGTCTCGTAGTCACCTTGGGAAAGCGCAAACTCTTGCTGCGAAATAAAATTGCCAAGCGTTGCCACCAGCTGGGGTGTCACTTGTTGGGCTAGTTGTGCCACGATCTCAAGCTCAAGGGACAAGCGAAGAAATTGCGCTTGTTTTGCAGAGTGTAAGTCAATCGCTCGTACCACAGTGGCTTGCTGCGGATAGATATCCACCAATCGCTCATCACTAAGTTTAGTCAGTGCGTCACGAACAGGCGTCGACGAAAGACCGTAGTAATCAGAGAGGTCATTACGCTGCAAAGACTCGCCAGGTTTCAACTCCAGGGTCGTAATCAGTTCGCGCAAGTGGTCGAAAACTTGAGCTGCCGCATTGCGACTGCGGTCAAGGCGGAACGGAGTTTGAAATGGACCGAGAGACATTGAAGCGTAATTGCTAGGTTAAGTTAAAGTTTGACGAGATCAAAAAATACTCACGGACTGGAAGTAATCAGCTCCGGCGGCACAGTCGATTCAGGAATCAGCAAGCCAGGATATCGTTCGCGCAATGCACGCAGTTTTGACATCGTGCCTGACAGATGGCGACGCACAACAGCTTCGGCGCCATAAGCGCTACCTTTCTCGATCGCGGAAACCAAATCAGTATGTTCCTGCAATACCGCATCTGCTTTTCCATTGAGAGGCACATGCATGCGTCGTAGCCGATCCAGATGACCGCTCTTAGAGCGCATGAGCACCCACAAATCTTCCATCTGAGCCGCAACAAACAGTCGGTGATGGAACTCGAGGTCGACAAATACGAAGCCATCAAAGTTCTGCATTTTTAGAAAGCCTCGCTGCTTTTCGATTAGCGCATACAGCTCGTTGACCAGCGATCGGTCGGTTTCGCCAGACAACTTTCGCGCAATCTCCAATTCTAGGGAGAGACGAAGAAAATGGGCATGCTTGGCAGCATCGATATCGATGCCGCTAACCCGGGTTCCATGCTGAGGAAAGATATCAACGAGGCCTTCCTCCGCAAGACGCAAAGTCGCGTCACGGACCGGCGTACCGGAGACCCCATAATAGCTGGCTAATTCAGCCCGGGATAACGGGGTTCCTGGCTTGAGCCCCATGCGCAAGATCTGCTCACGCAAATGCAGATAGACCTGATTTGCGGCGTTCTGTGTCTTGTCGAGTTCAAATTGAGGTTGAGGATTTTCCCAATCCATCGCTGTGTTCTACCTTGTGGACGACCAATTTTCTGACATCTGGGATGTGAATGATCCTTCACCAAATGCTTTGCAGATGGGCAAGTTGTACCCCTGACTGGTAAATATATCAGAGGTGCTGCATTGTTGCACTAATATTTCACGACCTAATCACACCCAAATAGGATAACTCCCGAAGCAGTGTTGTTGAAACCACCGGGCCTTTGCCAACTGTCAAGGTGCATTGTCCGGTTCGCCAAGTCGATGCCGAGGCTCTGTATGAGTTAGACGGTTTCGAGCTAGCGCGAGATGGCGCGACTCCAATGTATTTCCGAGATAGCCAGTGCTGGTGTCTTAACGGCAGCTGGCATATGCAGCGCTGTCGATCGCTATGCTGAAATGGCATTACGACCGCTTGCTTTTGCATTGGGATTTCAAGAGATCATGCCATAACATCTCTGATATTTCATTTACTTAAGATCACTATGCCAGCCCCATTTTCCACCTCCGATCGGACGACCGAATTTACGGCCGGCGTAACAAATCCGAACGCGGTTCTTTCGCTGCTTACCAGTCTCTTCTTCACTTGGGGATTTATAACCGTCATCAACAATACGCTGCTGCCGCACCTACGCAGCGTCTTCGATCTTAACTACACGCAGACCACGCTGATTGAGTCCGTATGGTTCATCGCGTACTTCTTCGCATCGATTCCATCTGCACGGTTGATTGAGCGAATTGGCTATCAGATGTCGATGGTCACTGGCCTCATAATTATGGCGATTGGGGCGCTAATGATGATTCCTGCCGCACGGCTGCCGTCCTACGTCGCAACGTTGTGTGCCTTGTTCGTCATCGCCTGTGGGATCACTCTGCTACAGGTTTCCGCAAATCCCTACGTTGCAGTTGTGGGCACACCAGAGACCGCGTCAGCCCGCTTGAACCTAGTACAAGCATTCAATTCGCTCGGAACGACATTGGCGCCACTATTTGGTGCTTATTTGATCTTAGGGCGCTCAGCCGCTGGAACTGCGGAAGCCGGTCATGTGCTCACCTCATCTGAAAGGTTGGCCGATGCTCAAGCAGTTCAACTACCGTATCTGATCGTTGCAGCTGTTTTGGTTATGCTTGCATTGGTCATAGCGCGCTTTCCGCTGCCAGCACTTCACGGTTCTGGTATGCGTGCTTCCGCAGAACAGCGGGGAACACTGTCATTGTGGAGGCACAGAAACCTGGTGTTCGGTATTCCAGCCATCTTCATCTACCTTATCGCTGAGATCGGCGTAGCCAACCTGTTCATAAATTTCACCTCACAGCCAGAGATCGGCAATCTGAACCACGAGCAAGGTGCACACTACTTGTTCCTGCTTTGGGGAGGCATGATGGTGGGGCGTTTCGTCGGGAGCGCCTTAATGAATCGAGCATCTGCCGAGAAAGTCTTGGCAATGGCGGCAATCTTTGCTTTTGTCGTCATGCTGATTGCAGCTTTGGGCTCTGGCCAAATTGCAATGTGGGCGCTTATTTCTGTTGGCCTCTTCCACTCAGTGATGTTTCCAACGATTTTCACTCTCGGCATCAAAGACCTTGGTCCTCTGACCGAGGAAGGCGCAGGCCTTCTGGTTATGGCGATTGCCGGAGGCGCACTCGTTGTAGTACAAGGCTGGCTCGCAGATACCATTGGTTTGCAACGGTCATTTTTGCTGACCTGCGCGTGCGAACTTTACGTATTGTTTTACGCGGTATGGGGCTGTAAAACCCAAACACGTTCGGCTGCCAGCGTCGAATGATGCGAAGTAGCCTCGAAGGTCAATCTAGGGGGGCATGGGCATGTGCATGATCTTTTGACTATAAGATTGGTACCGGCCGTCACCGAAGACAAACTTAACGTAGTGTCCGGGATGGGTTGACCACTACAGCTGGACGTGGCTGGCAACGACGTGTATTTCAACTGGCAGGACGAGTACGACGGCCGCCACCAGACGCTGCAGGGCAACCTGGCGCGCGGCGCCAAGGGGCGCAACTATTTTGTTGCCGAAACCACCGGCCAGGCCCAGGGCTGGGACGCCGTCAAGCAGATCCCGCCCTACGACGGCCAGATGTACCAGGACGTGTTTGCCAACATCGGCAATGGCGCCAACCTGTACATGTACTGGCACTGGTCGTCGCTCAACGCGGGCCAGGAGATTTACTGGAAGGGCGTGCTGGGCCACGACCATGCACCGAACCGCATTTATGCGGAAGTCGCCCGCACCGGGGCCGATCTGAAAAAGGTCGGCGCCGCGCTGGTCGATCTGAAGAAGGACAACCGCGTGGCCGTGCTGTACTCCACCGACTCGAACAACGCGCTGACCTTCATGCCATTCGATAAATGGAACAAGCCGCTGCCGCCCAGTTTTCATGCCGACGGCTACCGCCGCATGTTCGAACGCGTCAACGCCGCGCTGTACCAGGCCAGGGTGGAAACCGACATCGTGTTTGCCGATGCCCTGGATTTTTCCAAATACAAGTTGCTGATCGTGCCCGCGCTGTACTTCGCCGACCGATACGCTGACGGAAATGGAAGGCACCGTGCCACGCAGCTTCACCGTGTATAAAAAAAATGTTGCGGCAAATACGTTGGTCAGCCTCGGTGGCAATGGCTCTGCAACGTATAACAACTATGCTGTGATCGTCAAACCCGTGATCGCCAACCTGGTCGTCGGCGATACCCTCAATGCCGCCAACTGGTCCGTTCAAGGCAATCTGCAGCCCGGCGACTCCCTGTATGGCGACCGCACCGTGACCATCGCGACGCTGCCATCGGCATACAGCGGCGCGGACTGGATACGTTCCGCCAATTCGTCGAAGGCCTACACTGGCGCCGCCCAGGTGCGCTTTACCGTCACCCGGAACGCCACGCTGGCGGTCGCCCTGGACGACCGCATCGCACCAGCGCCGGCCTGGCTGGCGGCGTGGACCGCGACGACCGACACCTTGACCGATGACGAAAATGGGGAGAGCAGGAGCTTCAGGATCTATACCAAGCCAGTGGTCGCCAATACCCAGGTGACCCTCGGTGATGCTGGGACCACCATCTACAACAACTACCTGGTGATGGTTAAGTAAGATCCCGCTGTCGGGCCGCCTGGGCTGCAACGACGGCCCGGGAGTGCACCAGCGCTAACGGCGAATAAATTCTTGCTGTCGCGCCGGGCACCATCGCGCCGGCGTGACACTGCAATGGTTGCAACCGACGGGGCGAGCGTGTACAAAGGGACGCTGGTGAACCGTGTGGCAGTGATCTGCGCGCACGGTCGCCGCGCCACTATGGCAGACCCAGGTGACGCTTCGCCTCAGACACCGCCCAGTCCTTCAGAACGCTGAATGCGACGCCCCCGGCTGGCGTGATAACATTCTTTTTCGCCTTTTCCCACAGCGTCGGATCCTTAATGGAGTCCAGGAAATCATGGCCCTCCCAGGTGAGGCCGATCGGGAATGCGAATTTCGGGCCGTTGATCTGTTCATGTGTTGAACCATCGAGAAGACCTGCTTCGATCAGAAGCGTCATGTGCGCATTGATGATTGCCGGATCGTAATCATCATGCTGGAACTTCAGTGGGATATTGCTTGGCGGCCGCGATTCAAATTCGAGCAAAATTATCCGGATTAAATCGAAGTCTCGTTTCATGTCATTTCTCGTCGCTTTTTTGGGGAGGAGGCCGACGCCCGGAAGCAATCGGACGCGGCTCATTGTAGCGAAGATTTGCCCGCGTTAGCCGTCGGCGTCCGTGACCCGCGTGCGCCAGGAGAATGATGAAAAATCGCGGAGAAGTCTGCCCGCCAGGGACCGGCACTTAGGCTCTCCCTAACACGGCATTAGAAAAATGCCGATGGCGCCGTTCGGCGCGCAATGTCACGCTTCGATCAAAGCAGATCCGGATGAATAACCGTCCGGGCACAACAAGAATCTGACGATCGGAGACAACCATGGCAAGCCAACAGGCCGCCTATCTATTTGTTCCGGGAGATCGCCCCGAGCGTTTCCCCAAAGCTCTTCAGGCCGCGCCTGGCATGGCGATCATCGACCTCGAGGATGCCGTCGCGCCGCAAGCCAAGGACGCCGCACGCGCGGCCGTGGCCAACTGGCTCACGCGGGATGCCAACATCATCATCCGCATCAACGCCGAAGGCACGCCATGGTTCGAGGACGACCTCCGCCTGGTGGCGGCGGCCGGTGTGCAGGGCGCCATGCTGTCCAAGGCGGAGTCGCCAGCCACGGTGGCGCGGGTGGGCGATGTCGCCGGCGCCGTCGTACCGCTGATCGAAACGGCACTGGGCATGGCCCAGGCGCGTCTCATTGCCCGCCAGCGCCATGTAGCGCGGCTGGCATTCGGTTCCATCGACCTCAAGGCGGACCTGGGCATCGGCGGCAATGTGGAGGAACTGGACTACTTCCGGTCCGAGCTGGTCCTTGCTTCCCGGTTGGCCGAACTCGACCCACCCATCGACGGCGTGACGACCGCCATCGACGACACCGACGTATTGCGCGCGGAGACGCTGCGTGCCAGGCGCTTTGGCTTTGGCGCCAAATTGTGCATCCATCCCAGACAGGTTGCCATCGTCAACGGTGCGTTCGCGCCGTCGGCGGCCGAGGTGGCATGGGCGCGGCTGGTGCTCGACGCCATCGCCGGCAGCGATGGCGCCGCCGTGGCCGTGAACGGAAAAATGGTGGACAAGCCGGTAGCCGCCCTGGCTGCACGCATCGTGGCCGCAGCCTGAATTGCACCGCGCCGCGGTTTTCTGGAATACATCGACTCAAGGAGCTGCAATGAAAGTGCTGGTTTGCGTGAAACGCGTGGTCGACCATAACGTCAAGGTGCGGGTCAAGCCCGACGGCAGCGGCGTGGACACCGCCAACGTCAAGATGGCCATCAATCCCTTCGACGAAATCGCCGTCGAGGAAGCCGTGCGTTTGAAAGAGCGTGGCCTGGTGACGGACATCGTCGTGCTGTCCATTGGCGGTGCCGGCGTCACCGAGACCTTGCGCGGCGCGCTGGCCATCGGCGCCGACCGCGCGCTCCACATCGACACGGCCGCTGACTTGCAGCCATTGGCCGTGGCCAAGGTCATCCACGCCATCATCGGCCGCGAAGCGCCCGACCTTGTGCTGTTGGGCAAACAGGCGATCGACAACGACGCCAACCAGACCGGCCAGATGGTTGCCGCGCTGGCCGACCTGCCGCAGGCGACGTTTGCCAGCCTGATCGAGATTGCCGATGGCGTTGCCACTGTCACGCGCGAGGTGGACGGCGGTCTGGAAACCTTGGCGCTGCCACTGCCGGCCGTGGTGACGACCGACCTGCGCCTCAACGAACCGCGCTACGTGACGCTGCCCAATCTCATGAAGGCCAAGAAAAAGCCGCTCGATGTGATTGCCGCCGCCGACCTGGGCGTGGACCTGGCGCCGCGCCTGGAACTGGTGGCGGTGCGAGCGCCTACGGCCAGGAAAGCCGGGGTACGTGTCCCCGACGTGGCCACCCTGATCGACCACCTGAAACAATATTCGGCTGCGGCCTGAGGAGACGCCCATGACGGTACTTGTCATTGCAGACCACGACCAGCGGACCGTCCGTGCCGCCACATTGAGCACCATTGCCGCCGCGCTGGAGCTTGGTCCCGAGGTCCACGTACTCGTGGCCGGCCACGGTGCGGATGCCGTGGCGGTGCAGCTGGCTAACATTGCGGGCGTGGCCAAGGTGCTGCAGGCGGACGATCCCGTGCATGCCGCCGCGCTGGCCGAGCGGGTTGCCGGCCAGGTGCTCGCCTGCCTCGGCGCGTCGGCCGGGCGGTACAGCCATGTGCTGTTCCCGGCGACCGCGAACGGCAAGGATGCTGCGCCGCGCCTGGCCGCGAAACTGGACGTGGCGCCCATCGGCGACGTCGTCAAGGTGATCGATGCCGATACGTTCGAGCGGCCGATCTATGCCGGCAACGCGCTGGCCACGGTGCGCAGCCGCGACGCCGTCAAGGTGCTGACGGTGCGCGCCACAGCCTTTGCTGCCGCTGCCGCCGCCACCGGTGCTGCGGCCGCCATCGAGCACATCGCCGCAGTGGCGGACGGCGGCAAGGCCCGGTTGGTGCGCAGCGCCGTGAGCGCCAGCGAGCGTCCCGAGCTGGCCAGCGCCGCCATCGTGGTGGCGGGCGGCCGTGCGCTGGCCAGCGCCGCCAACTTCGACGCCGTCATCGGCCCGCTGGCAGACAAGCTGGGCGCCGCCATCGGCGCCAGCCGCGCGGCCGTGGATGCCGGCTACGCGCCCAACGACTTACAGGTGGGCCAGACCGGCAAGATCGTCGCGCCCAGGCTGTACCTGGCCGTGGGCATTTCCGGCGCCATTCAGCACATTGCCGGCATGAAGGACGCCGACGTGATCGTGGCGATCAACCAGGACCCCGAGGCGCCCATCTTCGGCTTTGCCGACTTCGGCCTGGAGGCGGATCTGTTTACCGCCGTTCCGCAGATCACCGCCGCACTGTGAGGACCATATGAACCTGCACGCATTACAGGACTGGACAGGACGCGTCGAAGAACGCGAGGACGTGGTCACGGCGGCGCCGCTGGCCTTGCTGGCAGCCACCCTCGATTTGCCACCGCAGCCCCTGCAGACGGTGCCACCGCTCTGGCACTGGCTGTATTTCCTGCCGACCGCCAGCCTGGCGGAGGCGGGTGTCGACGGCCATCCGCAACGGGGCGGCTTCCTGCCGCCGGTGCCGCTGCCACGCCGCATGTGGGCCGGCAGCCGGGTGCAGTTCCGGCAACCGCTGAACGTGGGCGAGACGATCCGCCGTCGGTCCGAGATAACCGGTGTGACGCACAAGGAAGGCAAGAGCGGCCCCCTGGTATTTGTCGCGATCCGCCAGACGATTGCCAACGCCCGGGGCGTGGCGCTGGTCGAGGACCAGACCGTGGTCTATCGCGACGCCGCCCCGTCCGCTGCTGCGGCGGCCCCAGTGCGTGGCCAGCCGATTCCGTACCCGGCGCAGTTTCACCGCAAGGTGCTGCCGGGCCCGGTACTGCTGTTCCGCTATTCCGCGCTCACCTTCAACAGCCACCGCATCCACTACGACCACCCGTACGTGGTGCAGGAGGAGGGCTATCCCGACCTGGTCGTGCATGGGCCGCTGTGCGCGACGCTGCTGGTCGAGGAAGTGCGGCGGCAATACCCGGACCGGCGCATCGCCGCGTTCGAATTCAAGGCGCTAAGCCCGCTGTTCGCGAATGCCGAATTCGGCATCGGCGGGTGCCTCGACGGCTCGACCGTTCATGTATGGACCGAAACGCCGGACGGCTGCCTCGGCATGCTGGCCAAGGCCGAACTGGCCTGATTTGATAATGACTGGAGACTGATCATGATGCACGATGTAGACGACGAATTTCAGGAAATCCGCGATGCGGTGCGCGCGCTGTGCGCCGAATTCCCGGACGAGTACCACCGCAAGATCGATGAACAGAAGGCGTACCCCGAAACGTTCGTCAACGCCCTGACCACGGCCGGCTGGATGGCGGCACTGGTGCCGCAGGAATACGGCGGCTCCGGCCTGGGCCTGACCGAAGCGTCGGTAATCATGGAAGAGATCAACCGCAGTGGCGGCAACTCGGGTGCGTGCCACGGCCAGATGTACAACATGAACACCCTGCTGCGTCATGGCTCCGAAGCCCAGAAGCAGTTTTATTTGCCGCGCATTGCCAGCGGCGAATGGCGCCTGCAGTCGATGGGCGTGACGGAACCGACGACCGGCACCGATACCACCAAGATCAAGACCACGGCCGTCAAAAAGGGTGACCGCTACGTGATCAACGGCCAGAAGGTGTGGATCTCGCGGGTCCAGCATTCGGACTGGATGATCCTGCTGGCGCGCACCACGCCGCTGTCCGATGTCAAGAAGAAATCGGAAGGCATGTCGATCTTCATGGTGGACTTGCGCGCGGCCGAAAAAAGCGGCATGACGGTGCGGCCCATCGCCAACATGGTCAACCACGAGACCAACGAGTTGTTCTTCGAGAACCTGGAAATTCCGGCCGAGAACCTGATCGGCGAGGAGGGCATGGGCTTCAAATATATCCTCGACGGCCTGAATGCGGAGCGCACGCTGATCGCTGCCGAATGTATCGGTGACGGCTACTGGTTTATCGACCGGGTGGCGCGCTACACCCGGGACCGCGTCGTGTTCGGCCGGCCCATCGCGCAAAACCAGGGTGTGCAGTTCCCGATCGCCGAGTCCTACATCGAGGTGGAAGCGGCCAACCTGATGCGTTTCAAGGCGTGCGCGCTGTTCGACGCCAATCAGCCATGCGGCGCGCAGGCCAACATGGCCAAGTACCTCGCGGCCAAGGCCAGCTGGGAAGCGGCCAACGTGTGCCTGCAGTTCCACGGCGGCTATGGCTTCGCCAACGAGTACGACATCGAACGCAAGTTCCGGGAAACCCGGCTGTATCAGGTGGCGCCGATCTCGACCAACCTGATCCTCAGCTACGTGGCCGAGCACATCCTCGGCATGCCGCGCTCGTTCTGACACCAGCTCCGGGAGAACCGACATGAAAGCATTACCGCTTGCGGGCATCACCGTGGTGTCGCTCGAACATGCGATTGCCGCGCCGTTCTGCACGCGCCAGCTGGCCGACCTGGGCGCGCGCATCATCAAGGTCGAGCGGCCCGGCACCGGCGACTTTGCGCGCGGCTACGACGCACGCGTGGACGGCATGGCCTCGCACTTTATCTGGACCAACCGCTCCAAGGAGAGCATCACGCTCGACCTCAAGCAGCCCGCGGCCCTGGCCGTGCTGCGGCAGCTGCTGGCCACGGCCGACGTGCTGGTGCAGAATCTGGCGCCCGGTGCGGCCGCGCGCATGGGCCTGTCCCATGACGTGTTGTCCGAGGCGTTGCCGCGCCTGATCGTGTGCGACATCTCCGGGTACGGCGACGCGCCGGACGCGCCGGGACCTTACCGTGACAAGAAAGCGTACGACCTGCTGATCCAGAGCGAATCGGGCTTTCTCAGCGTGACCGGACCGGACGATGCGCCGTCCAAGGCCGGCAACTCGATCGCCGATATCGCGGCCGGCATGTATGCCTATACCAATATCCTGGCCGCGCTGATCGAACGAGGCCAGACCGGCCGGGGCCGCCGTATCGACATCTCCATGCTCGAGAGCATGGTCGAATGGATGAGCTACCCGCTGTACTACGCGTACCACGATGCAGCGCCGCCGCCGCGCACCGGCGCCGCGCATGCCACTATCTACCCCTACGGCCCGTTCCCTGCAGGGGATGGCAAATCGGTCATGCTGGGCCTGCAGAACGAGCGCGAATGGGTGGCGTTCTGCGATCAGGTGCTGCGCCAGCCCGCGCTGGCCGGCGACGCCCGATTTTCCGCCAACGTGGGGCGGGTCGCCCACCGCGACGCACTGCGCGCGGTAATCGTGGAGACCTTCGCCTCGCTGACATCGGCGCAGATCGTGGAGCGGCTGGAACAGGCGCAGATCGCCAACGCCACCATCAATGCCATGCAGGACGTGTGGCGCCACCCGCAACTGCGGGCGCGCGCGCGCTGGATCGATATCGACACCCCGATCGGCCCGGTACCGGCACTGTTGCCGCCCGGGGCGGACGGGCCGGACGACGCCCGCATGGACCCCGTCCCCGCGCTGGGCCAGCACACCGAAAAAATATTGCACGAACTGGGTTACGGACCGGAATCGCTGGCGCGTATGCGTGCCAGCGCCGCCGTCTGATTGCGACCGCCATCCGCGCCCGCCGACACACTGACTTCCGCCCTACCGCATAACGACCGACAGAGTCGCGGTAGCGGCGGCGCCGCCGCACCGATCACAGGAGACTATCATGCACAGCATCCCCACGGCCGCCGCGCCGGCCGCCGGCGCCCCCAGCGCCGCCCAGCGCGTCCGCTCCATCCTCAGCGCCTGTTCCGGCAACCTGGTCGAATGGTACGATTTTTTCGTCTATGCCTACACCGCCATTTATTTTGCCGGCCAGTTTTTCCCGTCCGGCAGCCAGACCAGCCAGTTGATGGCCACAGCTGGCGTGTTTGCCGTCGGCTTCCTGATGCGGCCTCTGGGCGGCTGGATTTTCGGCTACATTGCCGATACCCGCGGCCGCAAGGTATCGATGATTATCTCGATCTTCTTCATGTGCGGCGGCTCGCTGATCATCGCGCTGCTGCCTCCGCATGCGGCCATCGGCATTTTTGCCCCCATCATCCTGGTGATCGCCCGGCTGATGCAGGGACTGTCTGTAGGCGCCGAGTATGGTACCGGGGCGACCTATATCAGCGAGATGTCGAGCCCCGGCCGGCGTTCGTTCTTCGGGTCATTCCAGTACGCGACCATCATTGCCGGCCAGCTGGTCGCGCTGCTGGTCGTGTGGGCCTTGCAGCACCTGCTGACCGCGGACCAGATGACCAGCTGGGGCTGGCGCATCCCGTTCCTGATCGGCGCAGTGGGCGCGGTGGTGGTGGTGTATCTGCGGCGCGCGATGATCGAGACGGCCCTCGTCAAGGAAAGTAAGAAGAAAGATGCCGGTTCGCTGCGCAGCCTACTCACCCGGCATCCGCGCGCGGTCGTGCTGACCATGATCATTACCATGGGATGCTCGCTGTATTTCTACACCTTCACGACCTATATGCAGAAATTCCTGGTGGTGTCGGCCGGCATGCCGGCAGCCACGGTCAGCGTGATCATGACCTCGGCGCTGGTGATCTTCATGCTGATCCAGCCCTTGCTCGGCTACGTAGCCGACCGCATCGGTACCCGCACCAACATGATGTTGTTTTCGGGCCTGGCCGCCCTGTTCGTGATCCCGCTGCTGTCCGGGATCCGCGCGGCGCAAGACCCGACCACGGTGTTCTTCCTGGTCGTGGCCGGGCTGGCGATTGCCGGCTTTTACACCCCGGTAACGGGCGTACTCAAGGCCGACCTGTACCCGGCCAGCGTGCGCGCGCTCGGTGTGGGCTTTCCTTACGCCGTCGGTAACGCGCTGTGCGGCGGCACCGCCGAGTACGTCGCCCTGATGCTGCGTTCGATGGGCGTCGAAGATTACTTTTTTTATTATGTCGCCGGCATGGGCGCCATCACCTTCATCGCAGCAGTCATGCTGCCCGACCTGCGCCAGCATGGCTACCTCGACGGCGATGGCGCGGTGGAGGAAAATGTTCGCCTCGGTCCGGTCGACCGCGCGGTAGCCGGCGCCGGCAAAGGCGGCTGAGGCTGTCAGGAGGGGGTACCGGAATCGGCCACGAGCACGTCGACCAGCTCGCGCGCAAACGCGGGCAGCAGGTCGAAGTTGCGCGCGCACAGCGACAACTGGCGCACCGCCCAGTCGTCGGCCAGGTCGACGACGCACACCGCCATCTGACGCGACAGGCGCGACGCGGCGGACAGCGGAATGATGCCGATGCCCACGTGTTCCTCGATCATGCGGCAGCACGCCTCGAAGCTGCCGATCTGGACCCGCATCTTGATGGTGCGGTCGAGGGCGGTAAGCTGCTGCATCAGGAATGCATACAGCCCGGTGCCCTCGGGCAGGCACACGTAGTCGAAATCGAGCGTGTCGCGAAAGCGTACCGCGTGGGTGCCAGCCAGTGCATGGCCGTTGGGCACCACCAGCACCAGGCGGTCGCTTTTATACGGTTTGACTTCGAGCGACTCGGTGCGGACCGGCCCCGCGACGATGCCGAGGTCGGCTTTGCCATCGCATACGGCGCGCACCACTTCCGGGCTGGGGCGTTCCTTGAGATCGATGCTGACGTCGGGATGACTGGCCAGGTAGCTGCCCAGCGCCGCCGGCAGGTATTCCGCAATGGCCGTGATGCTGGCAACCAGGCGCAGGTGGCCCTTGATGCCGCGCCCGTATTCCTGCACATCGTTGCGCAGGTGTTCGAGCTGGGCCAGCACGATGCGCGCGTGGTGGACGAACGCCTGGCCCGGGGCGGTCAGGGTCACGCCCTGGCTGCTGCGTACGAACAGCCTGGCCCCCAGGCTTTCCTCGATGTTCTTGATGCGCACGCTGACCGATGCCGGCGACAGGTGGCACCGTTCGGCGCCGCGCGTGAGGTTGTTGGTCTCCGCCACGGCCACAAACAGCCGCAGGTCGGTCATGTCGAAGTGCATCGCAAGATCCTGTCTCGTGCATCGGTTGCGCGCACGCGCAACACCGGGCGAACCACTCGCCCGGCGCCCGATGTTACTGCAAAAAGTGGTGGTCAGCGCAGCACGAACGGATTGCCGGTGGCGGCGCCGGTATTGATCCACACCGATTTCGTGTGCAGGAAGGCCTGGATGGCATCGATGCCATTTTCGCGTCCCACGCCCGAATCCTTGTAGCCGCCGAACGGCGCCATGAAGCTGACGGCGCGGTAGGTATTGACCCATACCGTGCCGGCTTGCAGCTGTTCCGTCATACGGATGGCGCGGCCGATGTCGCGGGTCCAGACGGCGGCCGCCAGGCCGAAGCGGATGTCGTTGGCGATCTGCACCGCCTCAGCCTCGTCGCGGAAGCGGATGATCGACAGGACCGGCCCGAATACCTCCTCCTGGGCGATGCGCATATCGTTCGTGACGTCGCCGAAGATGGTGGGCTCGACAAACCAGCCATTGCCGCACGCGCCGCCCCGCGCGGCCTTGCCACCCAACAGCAGCGTGGCGCCTTCGTCGGTCGCGATGCGGATGTAGTCGAGCACCTTGGCGTACTGGGGCTCGGTGGTGATCGGTCCTACCTGGGTGCCGGCGGCGGTCGGATCGCCCATGCGGGCGGTGGTGGCAATGGCCAGCAGCCGCTCCACGACAGTGTCGTACACGCTGTCCTGCACCAGCAGGCGCGAGCCGGCGATGCAGGTCTGCCCGCTGGCGGCAAAGATGCCGGAAATGGCGCCGAACACGGCTTGATCGAGGTCGGCATCGTCGAAAATGATGTTGGGCGACTTGCCGCCCAGTTCCATGGCCGTGTGCTTGAGCAGGCGCGCGGCCTGGGCATTGATGTGGCGGCCGGTCTGGTCGGAGCCGGTAAACGTGATCTTGCTCACCAGCGGGTGCTCGACCAGCGGCGACCCGACCTCGGCGCCGAAACCCGTCACCACGTTGACGACGCCGGGGGGGAAGCCCGCTTCGGCGAACAGCTTGACGAATTCGAGGGTGGATGCGGACGTGAACTCGGACGGCTTGATAACGACGGTGCAGCCGGCTGCCAGCGCGGGCGCGATCTTCCAAGTGAGCAGCATCAACGGCGAATTCCACGGCGTGATCACGCCCACCACGCCCACCGGCTCGTGGCGGGTGTAGCTGAGATAGCCTTTTTTGTCGAGCGGCAGCACCTGGCCCTGCACCTTGTCAGCCAGGCCACCGTAATAATAAAACCACTGCGGCAGGTAGGTGATCTGGCTCCGCATTTCGGCCAGCAGCTTGCCGTTGTCGCGGGTTTCGATCTGCGCCAGGCGGTCGGCATCGCGTGCCAGCAGGTCGCCCAGGCGGTGCAGCAGCAGGCCGCGCGCAGTGGGCGTCAGCGCGGCCCAGGGGCCGGTAGTGAGCGCCGCGTGGGCTGCCTGCACGGCGCGATCGACGTCGCTGGCGTCGCCGCGCGCAATGTCGGCCCAGGCCAGCCCCGTGAACGGATTGTGGCTGGGGAAGTGTTCACCGGACGCCGGCGCGACCGGTTCGCCGGCGATGTAATGGTCATAGTGTTGCATGAGGTCTCCGGGGAATGGCAATGCGCCCGGGGCGCGCGCAGGCGCGCACCCGGGCGGGGATCAGAACGGTGGCAGGTCGAGCGCGGCGCGGAAGCGGTTCTTGACGAACACGCCGTCACGGGGCGGCAGCGCGCGCGGTGGCTCGTCGGAAGCGATGAACACCTGGGCGAACGCGCACTGCTCGCGCTGGCGGGCGAGGGTGGCGATGCGGTCGGCGCCGGCGAGCTCATCGACCGTGAAGGCGTTGGCGATGCCGAAGCCTGCCGCTACTGCGACCAGGCTGGTGCCCAGGCTCGAGTGGCTGCGTTGCATGCCCGTCTCACCGAAATGGCCGTTGTCGAGCACGACGATAGTCAGGTTCTTAGGGTGGCTGGCGCCCACGGTGCCCAGGCTGCCGATGCCCATCAGCTGCTCGCCGTCACCGGTGATCACGACCACCGATTTGTCCGGCTGCGCCAGCGCCAAGCCCAGGGCCAGCGACGTGGAGCCGCCCATGGCGCCCCACAGGTAAAAATTCTTGTCGCGGTCGCCTGCGGCAAACACGTCATACGATGGCGAGCCGAGGCCAGTGACGATCAGAGCATCGGGCAAGGCGGCGACCAGGCGGGCGATGAAGGCGCGGCGGTCGAGCAGGTTTTTGGTGTCGCTAGTCATCAGTTGCGCTCCCATTTTTTACGGCCAATCAGACTTTGCGACAGCAGCACGGCCACTTGCTCGCCAGCCAGGAAGGCAGCGTCGAGTCCGGCGCTGACGATTTCTCCCACTTCGTCGGGATGCGAGGCGCGCAGGACGGTGATGCCCATCAATTCCAGCGCGGCCTGGGTTTGCTTTCCCATCGGGCCCTGCCACGGATTGAACTCGGCGTACTCGCCGCGCATCGTCACCAGCGTCAGGAACGGGAAATTGCAGCTGCGCAGCAGCGAAAACATGTTGACGCAGTTACCCACGCCGCTGCTTTGCATCAGCAGGGCGGCGCGGTCGCCGCCGAGCCAGGCGCCGGCGACCAGCGCCACGCCTTCCTCTTCGGTGGTCAGCACGGTGTCCTTGATCTCCGGGTCGGCGATCGCGGCGCGGATCGCGTACGCATGACCGGCGTCGGGCACGTAGGCGATCTGGGAAATACCGCCCTCCTTCAGGGCGTGGAATACAGCCTGTTGCCAGGCGGGTGGTGCGGCAGTCGTCGAGCTCATTGGGGACCTCATGGCAGGGTGGAGTGGCCATGTTAATATTGAATGGAAGTCGCTGGATAATAGAATTTTCTGATGTGTAAAATCACATTGTGCGATAGGGGATACGATGGACGTCAAACAACTGCGCACCCTGGTAGCAATTGCCGATGCCGGCAGCGTGACGCGCGCGGCGGTGCTACTCAACATCGTGCAGCCGGCCGTCTCGCGCCACATCAAGCTGCTCGAGGAGGATCTCGGCACGGTGCTGTTCGACCGCAACCGCAACGGCATGGAGTTGACCGACGACGGCCGCACTTTGCTCGAGTACGCGCGCCGGGTGCTGAGGGAAATCGAGCAGGCCAGGGCCGAGATCCGCCCATCCCGAGGCGTGGTCGGTGGTATCGTCACGATCGGTCTGCTGCCCAGTACCTGCGACCTGATTACCAACGTGCTGATGCGGGAGATTGCCGCTGCCTACCCCGGCATACATCTGCGTTTTCTGGTCGGGTACGCGGGCGACCTGCAAAAATGGCTCGATGCGGGCGACCTCGATGCATCGCTGTTGTACGACATCAGCGGCACGCCCGCGCTCAAAGTGCGCCCGCTGCTGGAGGAGGCGTTGTGGGTCGTGGATCGGCCCGGCAACCTGGTCGCGCAGGATGTGCCGGTCGCGTTCGCCAGCCTGGCAGAGCAGCCGCTGATCCTGCCGGACGCGCGGCATGGCCTGCGGGCCCTGGTCGATCACCAGGCGGCACTGGCGGGGGTGCGCTTGCGCATTGCGGCCGAAACGAATGCCATGAGCGTGCAAAAATCACTCGTGGTCGGCGGCCATGGAATGACGATACTGCCGTCGGTCGCAGTGGTGGACGAAGTAGCGCGCGGCATCTTAGTGTGTGCACCGTTGGTGGCGCCGCAGGTGCTGCGAAAAATCGTGCTGGCGATGCCCACCAACCGGCTGGCGGGGACGCCGGTGCGAATGGTCGTGGCGACGCTGCTCACGAGCATCCAGGCGCTGATTGACGGCGGGTACTGGAAATCCGCGAACTGGCTCGACAGTGATCCGTTGTAACGGCGCGCCGCCTATCGATGTCGCGCGAGCGGGGACGTGAAGATACCCTTAAAGGCTTTTTGGTCAACAGCGTGTTGACAGGCGGATCCACTGCCGGCTGGAGCTGATGTTGACATCCGCGCGGTACCCACTGATTCAGCGACAGCGACACTGTTGCCAGGCGAGGTCGGCAGGCGCACTGGCAGGAATGGAACGTCGGAAGCTGACGCATCTGCCGGCGTGTCCTCTGATTCTTGCAAATGGAAATTGGCGCAGTTCACACTAGCTCCTTCTGCCATGCGGCAGGACTGAGAGGGTGATCACAGCAATTGCTCCATCGCAGCTGCATCAGGATCACCGCCAGCTTGCCATTTCCGAGCTCACATGGGCAAGTATGGCTTTCTCGTGCGGCGCCAGATTTAAACGTCTTCGGCTATGACGCGGCTGTAGTTTGCCGTTATAAACATCGGGTGGAATTGGGCCAAGCAGCTGACCGACTTCTGCGTGCCGTTTTGCGGCATCGCCCGCGGCATTGGGAATAAAGTCCGCCCGGCATAAATCGCGTAGATCGGGACGCATCAAAACCGCTCAAAGCGCGCGGTTTCAATAAAGGCTGCCCGAATTGCTCGAGTCAATTCCCGGATGCTCTGTCGGCCCTGGTCATCGGTCAGTTGATCTTTGCGCACCAGGGTTTTTACCGTTCGAATATAGTAGTCGAAGTGCACCACAAGATCGCTGATTGCGTACCCGTACGGGCTTTTGAATCCAAGCTGTTCGTTTGCTCGCAGAATTGACCCACTCCGATTGACCCACCTTCCACTGTCTGGCGAAAGCAGCCACCCGGTCATATGACCCTTGATACCCCAGCTCCTTAAGGTCCAGGTGGATTTGCTTCAGATTGCGCCGCTGCTTGCGAGGCTTGGCCGCCTCAGCCTTGAGCCAAGCCGACAGCTGTACAGAATATTTGTCTAAGAGGCTTGATGATCGCCGCTCCGCATAGGAGGGCTCTGTGGTTTCCGACCGTAGGTATCGCCGGACGGTGTTGCGGGAGATACCCAGTCGTCTGGCGATCTCCCGGAGCGGAACCTGGTCACGAAGGTGCCAGCGTCGAATTATGCCTAGTAAAGCCACGTCGATCACTCCGATCTCCTGTCGAAAGGACAGGAAGGATTGTGCTATGAACGTGGGTCACCCATTAGCCGTCCGGAGTCAAGCGCGTAAGCAAACCCTCGCGTGATTTCGCGATTATTCAATATTTACATACCATCGTGCTCGATTGCACATTTGAATTCGCACCCTTTGCTTCGCGGTCCGGTTTCATGAATCGCACCAGTCACCCATGTGGATCAAGTCGGTGCATGCCGCGCACCGACCCTGACAGCATCGCTGTCCCAGAAGCATCTCGGTACCGTCTTGCGTCCAGGTATAAGGACAGTTTTATGGTTGCCGCAAGCGGCTCCAGACCTTTGTGGCTCGCAATCCGGGCAATTCATTTGCTACTCGATACGATGGCAAACGGCGCGGCATCCAATCAGTTTCCTGGCTTTTCATCCAACCCACGTTTTGGCTTGCCGGCCGTTGCCAAGCTTATGTGAAGCATCGCTCCACAGAGAATTTTTCACCCGTCTTCAGCATATGGAAGCAAGCGCGTGCCAACTTGTGCGCGACGGCCTTGATCGCCACGATGCCGTTGCGCTTGGTTTTTTTGCGCTGGTAAAATTTGCGAGCCGGTTCGCAATAGCGGATCGCAAAGTTGGCTGCCTCAATGTATGCCCAAGCCAGGAAACGGTTTCCGTTCCTGGTATTGCCTTTACCCTTTTTCTTGCCATTGGAAATGTGGGCGCTCCCCACGCAGCGGCAATACGATGCGTAGTTGCCGACATCGGCGAAGCGACCGATATCTCCAGTCTCCAATAAAATGACAGTCGCCAGAACCGGTCCGATGCCGGCGACGGAGCGCAACAAGCGGCAATTCTTGTCGCGACGGCAGTGCTGATGCAACGCTGCTTCAAGGCCATCGATCTGGACTTGAAGCGCTTGTAGGATCGCCAAGTTGGCTTTCATCCCGAGCGCATCTGTCGTGCCAATCGGCATGGCATCGATATCCAATGCCGACAGCAGCTTAATGCCGTTGCCGGACATCGCGGCGCCGATGTGCTGTGCCATGCTCGTCTGGATCGATAGGATTTGCGTCGTGCGCTGCCCAACCAGTTGCATGCGCCGACGGGCCAGGTCACGTACTGTACGATCGGCCTTCGGCATGATGTGACCTTCGGGCAGCAGGCCCAGGCGAAGAATATGCGCCAGATGACGGGCGTCGGATTCATCGCCGCGATACTTCAGGCCGTCGTACTGCTTGATCGCGGTGGTATTGGCCAGATGGAGTGAATACCCGGCGGCAGCCAGCCCGTCAACTAGCCAGTACCAGTTGTAGGTGGACTCGACAACCACACCGAACAGCTCTCGCTGGTACGGACTCAGCGCATCACATATCACCGCGAGATCGTTCGGTAGCCGCTTGGAATACACGACCTTGTCGGCGTCGTCGGAGACGACGACAAGGCAGTTGTTGGAATGAAGATCAATGCCACAAAATAACATGACGTCCTCCTCGATAAAGTTCGGATTCGTACCGTGACTTTATTCCTCGGCGTGGCCGAAGGGAGGACGGCTAGATGATTATCAGATTCCGTTGCAAATTCGTGGGGAAGGTGGGTCAATTTTCAACGCAAATTAACAAGCGCGCAGTAGCTAGCGCTATGCGTGGCAGCCTATCGACTTCCAAGCCCCAGCCACGGGGCGTGAAATGGACGAACTAATTCCGTAGCGAGTTTAAACGCTTGATGTCGCCGCCCTCAGCTCCGTTAGGAGCGAAGCGCTTATTACCTCCCAGGCAGCCCAAGTCCTTATGCTTCACCTTCTTATAAAGATTCAGGTAATTGTCGAGCTTGTCCGGAGGCGGCATTTTGTCCGCCTCATAGGCTGCATGCCAAGCCGCGACGCTTTCATCGCTGAGAGCGAGAAGCCCATTGCCGTGCCTTAGTGATAGGACCATGATGCCTTGCGCCGCGCTGTGAAGTGCGATGATGACCCATCGCCAAGTGTGCAGATCTCCCACAACTCTTTGCGCGAATTCCGTAGCGACACTCATCGCTTCGACTGCATCAATTTCTTCGTCTGTTCTCAGATACATATTGTCGCCTGCCTGCCAGCAAGGTCTACGAAGAACATCTATTTTTTAAGCAAATCGGCGAAGAATTTTAAGTCGTTTGGGTCCAACAGGTCGCCCTTCAAAAAGGGGCGCATCTGCTCGGACGCACGCTCGGCGATTCGCAAGCAACAAGCCTCCAAGCCGCGCAGGCGCGCGGGCCATCAGGCACTGACGCCGCAATTACCGTGATTCGAGCACCGTCACTAGCAGCGCCAATAACCTGCTCGATTCGTTGATACGACTCGACGCTCTACGGCAGATTGATTGGCCCGGCCAGTACGTAGAGCCGCATGCTTACTTCCCCAAAAGCGACGAGTAGTCACAGCAGGAATTTTTATCGAAATCGCTGGTATGACAGATTCAAGTAAATTCATCTATCGATTTAACTGATACAACGAATCCATAAAAGGGTTTTGTTCGAATAGCTGAACGACAATAAGATCGTGACTGAATTTTTTCACTTAACGTTTTTCCTAAGCGGAGTTGAGCGATGTTTCCGCTAGCACATACGTGAAGTACCAACACTACGATAACCAAGGAGACAGCATGACTCACCACACCCTCATTCGCCGCAGCCTGTTGGCCGCCACCATTGCCTCGCTCTTCGGCGGCGCGCAGGCCCAACAGGCGAGCAATGAAATCCTGGAAGTGATCGTGACCGCGCAAAAACGCCCGGAAGCCGCATCGAGGACAGCTGTTTCGCTCACGGCGTTGAGCGCGGATGAGCTTAGCCGCCGTGGTGTGCAAGGTGTGGAAGACCTTACCAACGTGTCGCCGAATGTCCAGATCGGCACTGCCGACGCCGGCAATACCAACATCTACATTCGCGGCATTGGCAGCAACAACACCGCTGAAGTGGGCGACCCGGCAGCCGCCTTCCACGTGGACGGCGTCTATCTGGCCCGACCGGACCAGGCGCGCAACGCCTTCCTCGACGTGGAACGGGTCGAGGTGTTGCGCGGCCCGCAAGGCACGCTGTACGGCCGCAACGCCACCGCCGGCGCCATCAATGTGGTGACCAACAAGCCATCCAAGGACTTCGGAGCCAAGGGTGAAGTGGAGATTGGCAGTTTCAATTTGCGCCGCCTGGAGGCCGTGCTGAACGTGCCGGTCAACGACGCCTTCGCGCTGCGCCTGGCTGCCTTGGGCAAGGACCAAGACAACTTTATCGACACCCCCCGTTCGAATAACAACAAGACCGAAACCCGGGGCGCGCGCCTCCACGGCCTCCTTAAGCTGAGCAAGGACACCAGCCTGCTGCTGACGGCGGACGCCACCAACATCAAGGGCCCTGAAAGCGCCGGCATCCCGCTGCCGCTTGCCGACGACCACGGCCGGCGCGGCCAGCAAAACGACTCCGTGCTGGCCGCCTCCGGCGATGCCAAGTATTCCGGCCTCACGGCGGAGCTGAACATGGACCTCGGCGCCAGCGCGCTGACCTACCTCGTGTCGAAGCGAAAACGCGATATCGAATGGCAGCGTACGCTGGTCAACCCGATCACACCAGCCGGCGGCCGCAACTGGACCGACGGTACTTCGGATCAGGTGTCGCACGAGTTGCGGCTGTCCTCCACCGGCAGCGGGCCGCTACGCTGGGTGGGCGGGTTGTATGTGTTCGACGAAAAGATGGCTACCCAGGCCGAATTTACCGACGGCTTCATCAGGTTCAACCAGAAAGAAATCAAGGCGTCGTCGGTGGCCATGTTCGGGCAGGCCACCTATTCATTGACGCCGGAGGTGCGCATGACTGTGGGCGGGCGCACCACGCGTGATAAAAAATCCTGCGACGGCTGCATCCAGACGGTGGCTGGCTTCGCCGCCGACACCACCGCCAAGCGCGACTGGTCGCGTAGCGACTGGAAGCTGGGGTTGGACTACGACATCGCAAAGGACACCATGGCCTACGGCGTGGTCTCCACCGGCTATAAGGCGGGCGGCTTCAACAACGCCGCGCCGGCCGTGCCTTTCCTCGGCCAGCCGGCTAGCCCGGTACACTTCTATGCCCCCGAAACACTGACTTCCGGCGAAGCCGGCATCAAGGGAAAATTCCTGGGCAATCGCGGCCGCTACAACGCCGCCGTGTTCTACTATGATTACAAGGACCTGCAGGTCAGCACCCGCCTCAGCCTAGGCGGCGGCTTGTCCAGCGGCGTGGTCGACAACGCCGCCAAGGCCAGCGTGAAGGGGTTCGAGGCGGATGCACGGGTGCGCATCGGCGACAATGGCACGCTGAACGCGGCTCTCGGCCTGACGGAAGCGAAGTACGGCAGCTACACCACCTGCAAGAACGAGATCACCAATGCGCCGCTGGATTGCTCCGGCAAGAGCCTGCGCAATGCGCCGAAGGCGACGCTGGGCCTGGGCTACGAATACTTCGTCGACATCGGCGAGGGTGAATTGATCTTGCGCGCCGACACGCGATATTCGTCCAAATACTACAACGATGACGCCAACACCGCTACCTTCGAGCAGGGCAGCTATACCCGCACCGGTGTGTCGGTGCGCTACAACGCGCCGGCCGGCAAGTGGCACATGTCCGCTTATGCCCGCAACCTGGAAAACCGCAACGTAGTCAACTCGCGCCTGTCCAACACTGTGTTCGGTGCCTATGGCTACACTGCGGCGCCGCGCACCGTGGGCGTAACGCTCGGATTGTCGATGTAAGGACGCGAGAACCACATGATGCCTCTGCTCCTCTCCCGACGCCGGTCGGCCATCGCCATCGCTGTTTCGACAGCTCTCGCAGGTGCCCTGGCACCCACCGGTGGCGCCTCGGCCGATCCCTTGAAACAGGGCTTCCACGCTCCGCCGGACAGCGCCAAGCCGCGCGCCTGGTGGCATTGGCTGAACGGCAACGTCAGCCAGCCCGGAATCAAACTCGATCTCGAATGGATGAAGCGCGCCGGTCTCGGCGGCTTCCAGGTTTTCGACGTGGACCTGGTCACCGCCCAGTATGTGGACCAGCGCGTCAGCTACCAAAGCCCCGAGTGGCTGGAGGCCATGCGCTTCACTGCTGCCGAGGCGGAGCGCCTGGGCCTGGAAATGACCGTGTCTGCGTCCAGCGGCTGGAGCGAAACCGGCGGCCCGTGGGTGCGGCCGGCCCAGGCCATGAAAAAATACGTATGGTCTGAGACGCGCGTCGATGGGCCGCGCCGCTTCACAGGCAAGATCCAGGTGCCGCCGTCGGTCAGCGGCCCGTTCCAGAACGTGCCATTTCATTCCGGGTTCGCCAAGCTGCCGCCGCCGGACGGTTCCCCTGGAGCTAAGCCTTACAGCAAGGCTGCGCCGCCCATGCCCACCTTCTACGCGGACGCGGCGGTGATTGCCTACCGCTTGCCGGACGGCGCCCAGCAACTGAATCTGCCGCTGGTAACCACCAGCGGCGGCACGCTCGACGCGGCGCTGCTGGTAGACGGCGATTTCGCGACCTCGCAAAAGCTGCCGGTGGCGGCGCAGGAGGGCGAGCCGGCCTGGATACAGTTGGCCTACCCTTCGCCGGTGCGGGCGCAGTCGGTAACGCTGGCCCTGGGGCCAGTCACGCACCCGCCGGGCGCCCTCAAGGTGTCAAGCGACGGCGTGCATTTCACCGACGTGGCGGCCGTGCCAGGGCCGGCGCATGACTTGAGCAGCAAAAGTGGCGTGCATACCTACGCCTTCCCGGAAGTGAAGGCGCGTTACTTTCGCCTTGAACTGGGTGCACCTGTGCGCGGACCGTACGATGATTCGATTGGCATCCCGAAGGCCACGCACCACAACGTGGCCGAGTTCTCGGTGTCGGCTGCCGCGCGGGTACACCGCTTCGAAGAGAAAGCCGGCTTCGCCATCGTGCCGGAGTACGACAGCATCCGTACCCCCGCCGTGCCAGCCGACATGGCCATCTCCGGCGAGTCGGTGGTGGACCTGACCGGCAAGTTGCGCGCCGATGGCACGCTCGACTGGGAGGTGCCGACCGGGCGCTGGTCGATCCTGCGCCTGGGCTACTCGCTCACCGGCCAGCACACGATTCCCGCCACCGCGGAGGGCGTGGGCCTGGAAGTCGACAAGCTCAACCGGACGCATGTCGAAGCATTCATGGATGGCCTGCTGAAGCCACTGCAGCAAGGTTCTTCCTCCACTCTTGGGCCACACCGTATCAGTCACTTACTGCTCGATAGCTGGGAAGCCAACCAGCAAAACTGGACCGAGCAGATGCTGCCGGAATTCCGTAAGCGGCGCGGCTACGACGCCCTGCCTTGGCTGCCGGTGCTGGCTGGCCACGTGGTAAACAGCGCGGAAGCCAGCGACCGATTCCTGTGGGACTTCCGACGCACCATCGCCGACCTGCTGGCCGACAACCATTACAGCGCCATCGGCGAGATCGCCCAGCGCCACGGGATGAAGCTGTATGGCGAGGCGATGGGGGTGGGGCTTCCCACGGTGGGCGATGGCCTGCAGCTGAAAGGCCGCGTCGACGTGCCGATGGGCGAATTCTGGGACCGCCGTCCTGACGAGAAGCCGGTGCCCAACCAGGTGTCGGATATTCGCGAAGCCGCGTCGGCGGCGCACATCTATGGCAAGAACATCGTCGCTGCGGAGTCGTTCACGGCCACGCCGGCCTTTGGCGCCTGGAGCCGCGCGCCGCGCGACTTGAAATGGCTAGCCGACGAATACATGGCGATGGGTGTCAACCGCTTCGTCATCCATACTTCTGCGCATCAGCCCTTTACCGACCGCAAGCCGGGCGTGAGCCTGTGGCGTTTCGGCCAGAACTTCACGCGCAACGAGACTTGGGCGGAACTGGCCAATCCATGGACCACTTACCTGTCGCGGGCCTCCTTCATGCTGCAGCAGGGCCGCGCCGTCAACGACATCGCCTATTTCTACGGCGAAGGCGCGCCAGTGGCCGCACCGTTCGGTGAGCCGGATCGTCCGGGCATTCCGGCCGGCTATGGCTACGACTATGTGAACGCCGAAGTGCTGCTGGAAAAGATGCAGGTACGCGACGGCCGCATCGAGTTGCCCAGCGGCGCCAGCTATGGCCTGTTGGTGCTGCCCGGCACTACCGACCGCGTCAGCCTGCCGGTGCTGCGTAAGCTGCGCGACCTGGTGGCGGCCGGCGCCGTGATTCTTGCGCCCAAGCCGGTTGGCATGCCCGGCCTGGCCGACCAGGAACAGGCGGACGAATGGACGGCCATCGCCAATGGCCTGTGGGGCGGTGCCGATGGCCGCACTGTGACCGAGCACCGGTATGGGAAGGGCAGGGTACTGTGGGGCGTGACGGTGGCCGATGCATTGGAACGTATCGCGCTGGCGCCTGACTTTGAATTCAGCCGGCCTCGCGCGGACACCCGCATCCTCGCCACGCACCGCACCGGCAAGGATGGAGACATCTACTTCGTGGCCAATCAGCAACTGCGCGAAGTCAGCTTCGAAGCCAGTTTCCGCATCGCCGGCAAGCGGCCCGAATTGTGGGACGCCGAGCGCGGTACGCAGGCGCCGGCCAGTTACCGCACCGAGGACGGCCGCACTATCGTCAGCTTGGCCTTGCCGGCGCACGGGTCGGTGTTCGTGGTCTTCCGCGAGCCGGCAAGCACGCCGCTAGCGACGGTGCCGGCTCAGCAGACGCGCGAACTGGCGCAGGTCACAGGCCCCTGGGCCTTGTCGTTTGGCCCGGGATTGGCTGCGCCGGCGGGCATCACGCTGCCGTCCTTGTCCTCCTGGACTGCATCAAGCACCCCGGCCATCAAGTATTACTCCGGCACCGCAAGTTACAAGCGCAAGCTCAGGGCCGATCCGGCATGGTTCCGCCAGGGCGCGGCGCTCAAGCTAGACTTGGGTGATGTGCGGGAATTCGCGGAAGTGTTCGTCAACGGCAAGCGTGTGGATACGCTGTGGCGCCCGCCTTTTGTCGCCGATGTCACTTGTGCGCTGAAGCCCGGCGTGAATGAACTCGAAGTGCGCGTCACCAACCTCTGGCCCAACCGCCTGATTGGCGATGCCCAGCCCGGCGCGGTGCCGGTCACTTTCGCCACCATCAAACCCTATCCACCAAATGCGCCGTTGCTGCCCAGCGGCCTGCTGGGGCCAGTGCGCATCACGGCCAGCACCACTAAACAAGGAGACTGAATTGAATAACGATACAAATCAACGGCGGCGCCAACTACTTGCAGGCGCGGGCCTGTTGGGCGCCGGCGTGGCGATGGGAGCCACAGCACTGGCCGCTGCACCAGCCAAGGCGGGGTATGCCTTCCCGCGCGGCTTCCTGTGGGGGGCAGCGGTGGCCGGTCATCAGGTGGAAGGCGGCAACATCAACAGCGACGGCTGGTTGCTCGAAAATGTACAGCCGACTGTGTTTGCCGAGCGTTCCGGCGACGCGGTCGATCACTACCGCTTGTTTGTGCAGGACATAGTCCTGGTGGCGTCGCTGGGCTTGAACACCTTCCGCTTCTCCATCGAATGGTCCCGGGTTGAACCGGAGGAAGGCATGTTCTCGACGGCGGCGCTGGAGCACTACCGTGAAGTGCTGGAGGCTTGCCACCGGCACAATGTCAAACCCATGGTGAGCTTCAACCATTTCACCGTGCCGCGCTGGTTCGCCGCGCGCGGCGGCTGGGAAAACGACGACGCGCCGGCGCTGTTCGGGCGCTATTGCGACAAGGTGGCGCGCCATCTGGGCCATTTGATGGCTTACGCCACTACGTTCAATGAGCCCAATCTGGCCACCATGTTGTTCGGAACACCTGGCCCGCTACAAGCATACAGCGGCACCCAGCGCGAAAAAGACATGCTTGCCAGGGCAGGGCAGTTGTCCGGCACTGGCAAGTTCTCCTCCTGGCTGTTCGGCGACCAGGAGAAGATGCGGGCCGGCTATATCGCCGCCCATAAGGCGGCATACGACGCGATACACTCGGCGCACCCGAAGCTGCCGGTGGGTTTTACCATTGCCATCGCCGACGATCAGGCAGTCGGCGACAGCGCCATGCGCGATCGCAAGCGTGCCATTTCCTACGAACCGTGGTTCGCGCTGGCCAGCACCCATGCCGACTTCCTCGGCCTGCAGTGCTATACCCGCTCGCGCGTGACCCCGGAAGGCGAATTACCGCCGGAGGCGGGTGTGCCATTGACCGACATAGGCTACGAGTTCTACCCGCAGGCGCTGGAGGCGGCACTGCGCTACGCGGCAACTAAGGTCAAGCTGCCCTTGTATGTGACGGAAAACGGCATCGCCACCGGCGACGACGCCAAGCGTGTCGACTATATCCGCACGGCGGTGCAGGGGGTGGCCAACTGCCTAACCGACGGTATCGACGTGCGCGGCTACATCCACTGGTCCTTGCTCGACAATTTCGAGTGGAACTTTGGCTACGCGCCGCGCTTCGGCATCGTCGCCGTGGACCGTGCCACGCAGCGCCGCACGCCCAAGCCCAGTGCCCGCCTGCTGGGTTCGCTGGCCAAGGCAAACCGCATCTAAGGCCGGGAGCGCGCATGCTTGAATATGAGCGCCACGCGCTAATCCGCAGATTGCTGGCGGAGCGCTCGGCGGTTAGCGTGGGCGAATTCGGTGCGGTGCTGGGTGCTTCCGCCGCCACTGTGCGGCGTGATATCAGCGTGCTGGCCGAGCGCGGCGAACTGCGGCGGGTGCGCGGCGGCGCGCTGGCGCCGGCTGAGAATGTTGCGCCGGTCGCCATTGCCCCGCCGCGGAGCCCGCCGCCGGCTGTTGACGATGGCTTATGCGCGATCAAGCGTGCAATCGGTCGTGCCGCCGCCGCACTGATCGACGATAGCAAGAGCATCATTATCAACGGCGGCACCACCACGCTGGCCATGGCCGAGTTCATTGTGGAGCGCGAGCTCGATGTGCTAACCAATTCCATCCCGGTCGCAGCCCACCTGATGCGCCAAGGGCGCTGCCGGGTATCGTTGCCTGGCGGCGTGGTATGTCGGGAGCAGCAAGTTCTGCTGAGCCCATTCGAGAACGATACCAGCGAAAATTACTGGGCCGGCCATATGTTCATGGGCGCCCAATCCGTAAACCAGATGGGTGCAATGGAATCCGATCCGCTGATCGTCCAAGCGGTGTTGCGGTTGATGCGCCGCGCCGAGCATCTGGTGGTGCTGGCGGACAGCCGCAAGCTGCGCCAGCGGTCGTGCATCGTGACGGCCGAACTGACCCGCATCCATACGCTGGTGACCGATAGCGGTGCCACCGACGCCGAGCTGATGCCGATCCGCGCCGCAGGGGTGCGGGTGATTATAGCTGACCTGGCTTAAGAACGTCTTTTTATTCATCGGGGAAGATCCACCGCTGCGCTGATTTTTCGGCGCCTTTCCTATTCTGGAGTTACTTAGTATCGGTCCGATACCGGTTACGGAACACAAGAGACGGTAATCTTTATCGCGACGGCAGTGTTTTGACAACGTGGCTTCGATTCCATCGATTTGCACGTGGAGCGCCTGCATAATCGCGAGGTTTGCTTTCATGCCTAGCGCCTCTGTCGGTCCGATGGGCATCGCATCGATATCATCTACGGTCAACTCCTTGACGCTGTTGCCGGAAATTGTGGCGCCCATGTGCTGGGCCATGCTCGTCTCGATCGAAACGATCTGCGATGTCCGTTGCCCAACTAACTGCATACGCCGGCGCGCAAGGTCGCGGAACGCGCGATCAGCTTTGGGCATGATGTGGCGTTCCGGCAGCAAACCAAGTCGAAGAACGTGCGCGAGATCACGCGCATCGGATTCGTCACCGCGACGCTTAAGACCGTCGTATTGTTTGATCGCCGTGGTGTTTGCCAGGTGGAGCGAATATCCAGCCGCAACTAAACCATCAACTAGCCAGTACCAGTTGTACGTGGACTCCACGACCACGCCGAATAGCTCTTGCTGATAAGGACTGAGCGCTATGCAGATGGTCGCCAGATCGTTGGGTAACCGCTTGGAATACACGACCTTGTCGTTGTCGTCGGAGACGACGACAAGGCAATTGTTGGAATGAAGATCAATGCCACAAAATAATATGACGTCCTCCTCGATAAAGTTCGGATTCGTACCGTCACTTTATTCCTCGGCTTGGCCGAAGGGAGGACGGCTAGATGACTATCAATTTTCAGTGCAACTTAACATGCAAACGATCTAATTTCGGCGGCATACGCATCCAACCTGGACGAAGTAGCTTCGAAGGTCAATCTATGGGTGCATGGGCATGGGCATGTGCATGATCTTTTGACTATAAGATTGGCACCGTCACCGAAGACAAACTTAACGTAGTGTCCGGGATGGGTTGACCACTACAAGCTTTGAAAGAGGTCCATGAGCAATTCATGCCACGTTCGACTACACTATCTAGACACTGTGGCCGCTCGGGAATAGAAATGAACGACAAAAAAGCAGCGGAAGAAGCACTGATCGCAAAATATAGGGTGGACGCGGCTGCGCGGAGAAAGTCCTCCAAGGCCAAAGATTTACCTATGGGGCTGTTAGCTGATAAGCCCCTAAATGGGGTGTTCACCGTACGCGTCGGCAAGGACGCGAAGACCTTATCCGCCTTGGGCGGCATAGTAAAAGTCTTCGGCCATTCACGCATCGTCATCCCGGAAATGAAGCGGCGTAGAGGTTAGAACATTCCAATCTCTGACCAGTATTGCATCTAAACGAACGCCTACCAAAGCTGTCTTCAGGACGTGTGGGGCAGCGATGCACGCTAAAGCAGACCCATGAGACCTAAAGATTAGGTATTGAAGGGTCTTACAACAGGATCGCGCATTCCCGAGGATCTAGACGGCGGGTCAAAACGACCGGGTCAATCCTGCACACAAACGAACACCCAGCTTTCACTTTTCCCTTATTTCAAGCGCCAACTGCTTGTGGGGTGTAGCGTTGCTGCCTCTTTGATATCGAATAAAATTCTTGTCCAACCAAGCGGAGTCATTTTGGAGAAGCCATCGGAAAGAGCGTCCTGATGCACGAGCCAGGCCTGTGCGGGAGATCGTGGGGAACTGCTCGCGTATTTCAATGCATCTCTTACGGTGCTGCTCCGTGACAGACGGGGACTCCAATTGACGACTAGAAGAAGCGTTGGCTTCAGAAAACGCCAGCTGCCATTGATATTTGGATTGGTAGCTCTCCCAGCTACCAAAAAGATGGAATAGCAATAGGAGTTGCTGCGTTGGCGAGGTGATGCTGTTGTTAGAAAGTTGAGAGATCAAACGGTTTAGCACGCTGACTGATAAATCATGGGAAAAACAGTTTAGGACTTCTAGTGGTTCATAGCGCTGTAATAGGTCTTGCAGAAAATACTTGCGATCAATCTTGCCTTGTTGGGATAGCAGTCCGCGGTCAGCGAGGGCGCCCCAGATCGTTGATCGGGCGATGTCGAGATCTCGCTCTATTGATCGATCAACGAGAATCGAGGAGTTCAGATGAGCCAGCCCAGACAGGATTTCTCGGCATTCATTGAATGTATTCCAGTTTGGTGGCTTGTGGGTTTTCACCTCGTCTGGGAGCAAGAAGCGGTTATGGCGCACTAGTGCAGGGATCTCACATTCATACAGGAAGGTTTCATCTAGGGCGCACATTAGCGAGCCCGGCAATTGATGCTGCCGGTGCCAATAAGCTACGCCGAGCTGCGTTTTCTCCCTCGCGACACAGGTCGGGCAAATACGCCAGTGCACACTGCCTCCATTTGAAACTTGAGCTAGACTGAATCGTATCGTTTGTAAGCTCCCCTTGTTTTCGTTCCGTTTTCCAATCGCTCGTTCTAGCGTTAAAAAATATGGCGTCAGGCAATGCGCCTTGATGATGTCTAGCGGTACGCCATAATCCTCGTGGGTGACTTTACAGAAGTGGTTGAGATCAACTGGAAACTCGTCCACATGTGTAGACATGGACTGTCCGAGAAGACTACGACATGCGTCCCGATCGCACCCAGCGGTATTGGATAAGCGAATTCGAGCACACACGCTATACAGAGTCTCGTCAGGTCTTGCTGTGGGCAGTCGGTACACCAGCATATTTACCTCTATTGGCCTAACTGCGGACGGCCCCTGAAGAGATAACCTGTCGATGGTCACTGGCCTTGTCACCGATGTTGCCTCGACGGTTTGTCCTTAGCCGGTAGGCGCGTCCGGCGGCGTAAAAAGTGCGGTCGGGACAGGGGCCGGCCCAGTCTCTGGATATGCCTCGTTTTTCAAGAATCGTGGTGATTCCAGAAATAGAACTTCCTCCCCCGCGTGCTACTGACTCAAAATATTCGAGAATGGCTTTCCCTTTGTAGAGCTCTAAGCCAGCATGCCGCACCAGCGTCCAAGGAGAGGTATCAAGGTCAACTAAAGACTGTAAAGTCCAGAGCATTCTACGAGCATAAAAGTGCCAGAGGCTCTCACCATACGCCACAGCTGTAGCGTACGCCAACGGAAAACGACATTCGATTGGATAACGACATCCCTTTGGCGAATAGTCTGCGGATTTGACGATGCGGTTGGCGGAAATGCGCATCGGGCGTGTCTCCTCCCCATACATCTTCTTCGCTGCCGCAATGATCGAATCTCGCCATTTGATGTCGTCTTCGGCATCCCAATCTTTGCGCCCGGCTAATGCGCCTTGAGCTTTGATCTGCTTTGGTGCTTTGGGCTTCGACTTGAGTACTCTCTCCAACGTTTTGACAGCGTCAGGTTGAATCCTAACCAAGCGCTGCATGGTCGAAAATCTGTATAGCCAAAGCTGCTTGATGTTGTATCCGTATCTGATAGCAGTTAGGGCAAGGTCGCTTATGATTTGATCCACATCTTCCACGTTCTTATCAATATCCGATGCCGTTACGGTGCAGGCGGCACTGGCTGGTTTTAGCTCGATATCTAATACCCTCTTAGCGCTTTTTTCAAATTGCGCGATGTTCCGGAACAATATGAATGAGACCATCAGATGGCGGTGTAATGGAGCCTCGATCGAACTCGATTCCAATGCACGGAACCATCCAGATAACTTGCCGGTCTTGAATGCCGGATCAATCTTCCTTAGTAACGTCGTACCGAATATGGTGCGTAATTTTTTGAGTACTTTTTGACGATTGATGCGACCATCGCCCCAGCCCAAACCCAGCTCCTGAGTTCGTTGAATATACATTTTGAATACAATCTCATTGCTGAGGTTCAGCGAGTTGAAGTGAAGAAGGTCTTTTGCAAAAATAGCGAACTGGATTTCTACTTTGGTCGGCTGCGCAGAAACTTCTTTAGCTAAGTCTTCGGTCTTCTTTCCGCAGGAAGTACAGCCCTGCCAAGGAGATTTTATCAACTCGCCAGGTGCTGAATAAGGGCATCCGCATGTGGGGCAGCAATCAAGTAGCGCGCGACTGTGGCGCCAACATGTTGTGACACCGGGAATTTGATGCGACCGATGAAGATATGGAACGCCGATTTTTTTCTCGTCTTCGATCAAACAATCTGGACAAAGATTCGTTATATGCGTGCCGCCCAGAACACGACGGGAACGGTTGGCCTTGGCCGGTGTCGATGCTGAATGTTGTTTGCCTGTCGTACTGGCACCGTTGAATAGGCGAAAGAGAGGCATCAGCGTATTGTCTTGTTCGAAACGACGAAAAGTGTCATGGACATCGCCAGGTAGCCTTTCTGCGAGCTTTTCCAAGTTGGGCTGGACAGTGAAGGTGAGAGGGAACGGAAGTAACCCAAACAGCTCCTTATAAGTCTTAGCTGTTGAAGAGTTCCCGCGCCGAATATGGTAGCGCACGCCTATCGAACCTATGGTCTCATCAGGATGGCCGCTTGGAAAAAAAGGAAGCAGAATAGGCATCTCTTTCTGCATGGCTTGTCTGGTCTTTGGTGCTGTTCGCATTCATTTCTCCTGTTTTGCTGAAGGGCTGGCCAGGCCGGCACGGCGATTCAGTTCCATTTGCATAATCAGGTGTGTCTTCAGTCCCTTGCTTCGCATGTCTTCTGGAGTTAAGGTCTCTTTCGTTTTTTTTGTGCTAGCTTTTGCATTCGCGTTGCGCGTGCGCTGCCGAAGCATCTTCTCTTGATCTTTTTGCGCAACAGACTTTGTTCGATCTTGTGGTCTGCCTTCCGACGATGGTGCTTCTAGGGTGGTGATGTTTGGTTGTTCTTGTTTAGGGGCTTCATAGAAAATTCCCCATTGTTGAGCAAATTCGACAACAGGAATGTCGTCAAACTGCTGCAGGATAAGAGGATCTTTTTTAACGAAGCCGCCGATCAGGTCTCGCTCCCTTCTGCTGAAATCAGTTCCGTTAAATGCCTGTTCGAGATGTTTCTCGGTAATGTGTTTTGCACCAAGATCTAGTGCTAATCGTTGTGCTGCCATTAAAACTCTGCAGCCATAGTCGCGGATCCCGCCACAATATTTATATAGAAGAGAACCATCGGAATCATTGATTGGAGTGGCCTCATCCATCACGCTGTAGCTCCAGAATGCGGGCGCAAGGAAATGGGTGTAATCATGGTCAGTCAACATTAGTGGTTGCATCTCGATGGTGCCACCAGAGCCGATTCTTCGCATGTCTTGGGAGTAGGTATCGAGGACCTGCATGCCCAGTGGGTTTCCCATTAAAACAACGGGAATCCCGAAGTTCAAGAGACGTAGGAAGAACGTTGCCGCTAACCCACCCCGGGCACCGGAAAAGTTTTTTAGCTGAATTTCGTCGATGATAATTGCACCGACTGCGTGGTTATATAAGGTGATGCCGACGTGCACCGCAAGCTTCTCATTGCTTAGTCTCGTTAAAGATCGATCAGAAGAGTACGCTGTGCCTAATGCGCTATCTAACTCGACCAAGATCTGCAGCAAGAGTCCGCCAATGGATCCATCGAAGCTCATGCCGATATAGAGCCACGATGCCTGCAGCATATGCGTCCAGTCAGCGGCTTCGGATCGGCCATGTGGAATAACTTGTTTGACCAGTTGCAAAGCGCGATGAACCTCGTAGGACTTGCCCAGCCCGGTAATCCCGCTAACCCGCATTCCCAATGCAGTTGGGGGCAACCACGGTAATTGATCAATGTCTTGGCCGGCAAAGCGTGCGATCGTCATTGCTCGTTTGCGGGCGGCTGGAAGCACAGGGTTACGTTGTAAATAGCCACGGCGGATCATGCGGTATAGCCTTGTAGCGATATCGATCGAAGTCAGCGTCGGTTCGAAAAGCTCACCTTGCATACGATCAAGAAGATCCAGTCGTTGCTGAAGACTCAGGCCACGGGGATCGATGCCGGCTAATGGGGATCGTTGCAGTCGTCGCTCCAGATCGTCAGTCGATATCTGGGCACTGATAGCGTCGAGGAATGGATTGGCCGAGTCCTTCTGGTCGGAGCTGTTCTGATTACTCATGGATTTCTCCTTTCGCTTTTGAATCGCAATAACCGCATTAGCCGATGATCATTGAGTTGAGTCACCGATGTATTTGGAGGCGGAGTTGGAGCCGGCTGCTCAGGCGGTAAAGCCGACTCTGATTGCTTCTGTGGAGATGACAGCTCTTGTAGTTGTTCAATTGAGGATACCGTTTCTTGTTGCCGCGAGGGCTGGTTTGCGAATTGCACAGAGTGGTCTAAATGTTGTTGGTTATCTTGTGCTTGAGCCTCCCGAATCGGCAGTTGGCCGGTCTTTTGAGACGCCGTTTTGGCGGTCGCTTTAGCTGCGTCCTTTCTCGCCTTTGCATCAGCCTGGGTTTCTTCGCGGTAGGCGTCCTGTGCTGCCAAGTCTTGGTCTGTCCGCGTTGCAGCGTCCAGGTTATGGATCTTTTGCGCCTCCTTCATAGCGCAAAGATCGATGACGCTGCCCTCGCTGGCGATCAGCGGATTGGCTTTAATGTTGGGAATTTCATGGATCCCCTTCGCATCGCTGATATAGATGTGTGATAGGTTGTCTGGATCAGCCATCACTTCAATGTGATTTTCTTTAGAGCGTAGGCAATCGAGTATTAGCGGTGAGCGTGACAAATAGTCGCTGTTGAATCGCGCGCCGCTCAATAGCTCTACCCGATCGCCAGTATCAGGCCGGTGAAGAATCAGCCCTTGACGCTGTATGCTTGCTTTGAACCGGGGCAGCAGGTGGGCTTTGAGATAATTTTGGGCCATCGGTATGCCTGACACTATGCCGTTCGCCAGTCCCCATTGAAACAGTTCCAGACGGGTGGGGCGAAGTGCTTTTCCACTTAGCGAATAGTCGCGGATCATTTCACCAGGGATGTCGGATAGAGGGAGCTCCTGTTGAGTGTTGGCCCAGTGGATCCACAATATAAGTAGTCGGGTGTATTCGAACCGAGAAAGCAAAGCCTTCGACCTGGGTGGCGTTTCCCCACGTTTTGTCTGGCGCCCTTTATTGCTCCCCTCTATGGGATGATCGAAGCGCCTGTGCCGCGTGTGGTGACCTGACTCTGATGAGCTGTTTAGTTCGGCGCGTCCGCTGGGAACAAAAATAATACGGGAGGACAGTTTTTTCGCGATGGAATCAATCCCATCGCTACTGCGTAGTTCCCCGTTGTCGCTGAGGTATTTCGAAAAGAAGATTGAGGGAAATTCTTCCGCAGGTAAATCTACCCCATATCTTGCCAGCAACGCAGTTTTGTCGCTTGCCGCGCGTAGGATGGCAAGCTTCGCGTCCTCTGTCCCCATACCTCCCATAGATATGGTCCACCCTACATATAGCCCGGAGAAAACATCGCGAACAAACAGACCTCGCCCAACTCCAATTGGTTGTAATGGATCGTAGCAGGCGACCAGATTGACATCGATGGGAGAGGCATCAAGTGAGCCTACTTGGCCCATTGTTACGATCCCGCTTTGTGCGGTGCTGATAAGTGGCCGCCAGTTACGTGCCCACTCTCCTTTTCCCATTATTCTGCGTGCGGCATGGGTCACTCCCTCAGCACGGGGGCCATGTGTACGGAAAGTTTGCAGGGTTGGGCGTTCATGCGCAGGCAGTAAGATCGGAACCAGATGACCGTGTTCTTTCTTATGTCCGATTCTGTAAAAAGCTGCGGTCATCTGCCTGAATGCTTGTGGAACGGTTGTTCCCGGTCTTACATACATCGAGTAGCCGTCCTGAATGTTTTGTATATGCTCCTCCGTCAGTATCAAACCCGCACGGGATTGGTCGCCGTTTTTGACTAGTGCATTTGGACGGCCGAGCTTTATGTTGTTCTTTGCGATGCGGTATTTCCCGGGAGCGCCGCAATGCCCGAGGGTATTGGGAAGAAGGCCGTTCTTGCCGCAACTAAAAGCGAAGTAGCGGTGCAAAGCGTCGAAAACCTGACCTTGGCTCACACCCATTTCCGAAGCACGGGCGTGGACCAGCCGATCTAGACAGGTTAAATCTGGTGGTTTAATACCTGATCCGCCGTATGCTTCAGGTACCAGTGGTTCGATGAGTTTCCACTTGAACTCTCTTTTCTTCAATTCCGACGAAAGCCATTTGCCCTCAACTGATTCGTTGGCGCCGATGCCGCGCTTCCCCAACTTCTCAAGATCGGCATCTGCGAGGTGCCACAGCGGAGGAGGTTCGATAAGCGTCTTGCCGATGAGATGAGCTGAGAGCATATCGCTGACATAGCTAAGGCGGTGTAGCTTGAATCCGCGAGCATAGTAATTTTTTTGCTTTGCTGCGTCTGATTTCCTTGGAATGACTGGCACTGGAATCAGCGTCACCTGATTGAGACGTTTATTGATCTCCAAGACCCGATGCGGCCCTTTCAGCGGGGACTCTGGCATCAGGTCAATTAGGACTTCGCCTACTGCGATATCTGAGACGTTATTCACCATTCACCCCCGAATAAAAATTCCTTCCATTTCTGGCGTAACTGTCGACCGCCAGACGGAGGGGGATGTGATGTTCGTATTGTTGTGGATGGATTTATGTCGATCAACTGGTGCCAAGCACAATGCCGGAATAGCAGCCAACCTTCTTGCAGAGTGATGTTGCATAACTGCGCGGCTTTCGGCACTACCTCATTCAGTCCGAGATCGGTATGGTCATTTAGAATATTGGCGAATTTTTCTACGTGGGGTAGCAAATGTGGGCATAGATCCAAGGTTGAAAAATCAAACCACCACTCCAGATTAGCTGCCAGACTCGGCGGTACTAACGCAGAGCTAGACACGAAATACCGTGCATTGATGGCGGTGGAGTATCGGCGCTCAAGCTCAAGTCGCTCGGCAGTTCGCCAACGAACATCCACTTCGGTAGAGTTGAACGGCTTTGAAGAAAATGCGGCCAGCCGAGGCCCATCTTCGAATGGAACTGTTGCGAGGAGATCGATACTTGCCACGTAAAGGACATCGGATCCAACTTCGGTTCCGTGGCGGATATATGCCGCATCAGCGATCGTAGCTAATCCCTGTGCCCACGGATAGTTGTTGGTCTCGGTTCCCGCCGCACCGACTAGCGGGTGAGGGTGAGATACGGGCCAAATGGGATATTGCTCCCTTAGATCCTGCACTCCAAGCCAAAGCAAGACCAGTGCGGTATGGAACTCCCCGACAGAAAAATAGTGAGCGTCTCTATTAAGCGGTGGCATCCAGGAAACCACTTGTCCCGACGACGGCGAGGTGTTCTTCCTTCGTATGGTAAGCCATGGCGTGTACTGAGAGCCATGGCCAATTCCCATTCCTTGCTCTATGCGTTTGTAGAGCTTGTCATAAGTCATGACAGTTACTCTGCGAGGGCGAGGAACTGGCTCCAGCGCGAGTGGATGGGCGTCAGGAAGTAGCCCTGTAGGTAAAGCGCTCAGCTCTTGCAAAATAGCAGGCATACCGACCTCCCTCTCATCAAATGATTCGGACGATTTTGAGAAAATCGTCATATAGCTCAATAAACGGAGCTATATAGATCAAATAATAGAAGTGATGCCTTCCCTCGTCTCAGTACGTCAAAGCGTCGGATGAGCCTGCGCCGGAAAATGGTTCGCCTCTCACTCCTCAATAGGGGGGCTGGGCTCTTCCTTGTGCTTATGCCGTAATCTGCTGTCCGCCTTCATGATGGCGGGAAGTCGCAACGCCATTTGCATCAGTTCGACCTGGGCTGGGTGTAGCTGGTCGATCTGGCGCCGCAACTCATTAAACATTTTGAAGGTATCTTCAGTTGCATCACTCGACAAAACAATTTTGCGTTGAGACTCGTCTAATGCTTTAAGTAACTTCTGCTTCCAAGGCTCCTCTAGTTCAAGCGCTGCTATCACGCGCCCGATGAACTCCATATTTGGCGGCCCTTTCGTTCCTACTTCAATTGCAGAAACGTAACTCTGTTCGAAGCCAAGCTTCGATGCAAATTCTGCTTGGCGCATTCCGAATGAGGCGCGTAACTCGCGAAAGACTGTCGAGAAAGGACTCATTTGCTAAACTCGGTCGTAATTAGTTCAAAAATTAGTTCTAGCATAGTCGTTCAAGCTCCGTTGTCAATGTCTTTTTGAGAGAGTTACGTTCAAGTTTTTATTAAATAGCCGATCACGCTCATTCAAGAATTTATTAATCGATTCAAGACTTTATTAAGACGTAACAGTTCTACTTGCTTGACGCTGCCCCTTCTTGCGTTTATATTAATGACTCACAAGTAAGTTACCGTCCCCCACACCCATGCAAGCCCCTCAAGACACCAAGCCACGCTGGGAGCGGCGCAAGGATGCGCGGCCGCAGGAATTGCTGGCGGCCGCATTGGAGCAGTTCGTCGAGCGCGGCTATGCCGCCACCCGCCTGGAGGACGTGGCCAAGCGCGCCGGCGTATCCAAGGGCACGCTGTACCTGTATTTCACCAACAAGGAAGAGCTGTTCAAGGCGGTGATCCGCGAAACCATCGTCACCACCATCGGCGAGGCCGAGCAGGACGCGGCGATGTTCGATGGCCCCAGCAGCGAGCTGCTGCGCGCCTTGCTGCTGCGCTGGTGGGACCAGATCTGCGTCACGCCGATCGCCGGCATCACCAAGCTGATGCTGGCCGAGGGCCATAATTTCCCCGAGCTGGTCAAATTCCACAACGAGGAAGTGGTGGCGCGCGGCAGCGCCCTGATCACCGGCGTGCTCCGGCGCGGCATCGCCAGCGGCGAATTCCGCCCGGTCGACCCGGTCGTCATGACCCAGGTGCTGATCGCCCCGGTCATGATGCTGATGATGTGGAACCGCTCTTTCATGCCGGCCTGCGAGATGCCGCCGGTCGACCCGCACGTGTTCCTGGACACCTTTATCAGCACCACGCTGGTCGGCCTGGAAGCGTCCAAGCCGTGAGCGCCGCCGTGTATTTTTCCGTCCAGCTTGCCTTTTTCGCAGGTTCACCCCCCTTAAACTGCAACCTGTCGCAATTTCCCGCGAATGGCCCGTCGAATCGTTAATATGTGCCTCCATGCCAGTTCAACGATAAAATGACGGATTATTTAATCCCGACCTGAGTCATAAGATGAATATCGAACAAGCCCGCTTCAACATGATCGAACAGCAAATCCGCCCTTGGGACGTCCTGGACGCCGAAGTGCTGGAGCTGTTGCACGTTGTTAAACGTGAAAACTTCGTGCCGGCCGCGCACAAGGCGCTGGCCTTCGCCGACATCGAAATCCCGCTGCCGGGCGGCGAATCGATGCTGGCGCCGAAGATCGAAGCCCGCCTGCTGCAAGACCTGGGCCTGAAAAAGCACGAAACCGTGCTGCTGATCGGCACCGGTTCCGGCTACCTGGCGGCGCTGCTGGGCCACAAGGCGCAGAAGGTGACGGCCGTCGAACTGTCGCCGGAACTGAAAGCGCTGACGGAGAAAAACCTGGCCGACAACGGCGTCACCAACGTGACGGTGGAGCAGGGCAATGGCGCGCAAGGCTGGACCAACGGCGCGCCGTTCGATGTGATCGTGGTGTCCGGTTCGCTGCCGGTGCTGCCGGAAGCGTTGTTGCAACAATTGAAAGTGGGCGGCCGTCTGGCGGTCATCATCGGCCAGGCGCCGGCGATGAAGGCACAGCTGATCACCCGCACCGGCGAAGCCGGCTACGACACCCGCACCCTGTTCGAGACCAACGTGAAAGCGCTGGCGTCGGCGGTGGCGCCGTCGCAGTTCAAGTTTTAAGCTGGAAGGTTAGCCATGCAGCAGATTACTGCGCTGGAGCTGGCCGACTGGCTGGCTGACGATGCACGTCCCAATCCGATGTTGCTGGACGTGCGTGAAAACTGGGAGTTCGAGACCTGCCGCATCGACGGCTCGGTCCAGATCCCGATGAATACCATACCGGCGCGCATCGACGACCTCGATGAGGATGCAGCGATTGTCTGCATCTGCCATCACGGTGCGCGCAGTATGCAGGTGGCCGCCTTCCTGGAGCGTAACGGCTTCGGCAAGATGATCAACCTGACCGGCGGCATCCACGCCTGGGCGCTGCAAGTCGACAGCACGATGGCCAAGTACTGACACGGCCGCCGCGCGGTCGGCCAGCGCGGTGAGCGGGTGCGGTGCAGGTCGCAGTGTTTTTGATTTGTTCAACTTTTTTGATGACTCCAACGGAGATTGCAATGCAGAAACCCCTTATCGCCGTGCTGATCGCCAGCGCCTTCCTGACGCTCAACGCACAGGCGGCCGACCTGCTCCAGGTGTACCAGCAAGCACTGGCCAATGACGCCACCTACGCCAGCGCCCGCTCTTCGCTTGCCGCCGGCCAGGAACGCATCACCCAGGGGCGCTCGGGCCTGCTGCCTACCATCAGCGCCAGCGGCAGCAATCTGCGCAACAACGGCGAGTTCATCCCGTTCAACGAGGGCGTGCTGGACGTGGTCGATGGCCAGCTGGTGCTGCCGTCGCGCCGCAATGCCGACAACCACACCAACACCTACGCCGTGTCGCTGAGCCAGCCGCTGTTCAACTGGGGCCTGTGGCAGACCTACCAGCAGAGCAAGCTGTCGCAAGCGACCGCCGAAGCCACCTTCTCGCAGGCCCAGCAGGACCTGATCGTGCGCGTGGCCCAGGCCTACTTCGACGTGCTGACCGCGCAGGACGCGCTGACCTCGACCCAGGCGCAGAAAGTGGCCACCACCGAACAGCTGGCCTCGGCCAAGCGCAACTTCGAGGTCGGCACCCAGACCATCACCGACACCCACGAGGCGCAAGCGGCCTACGACCTGGTGGTGGCGCAGGAATTCGCCGCCATCAACGATCTGGACAACAAGCGCACCGCGCTGCAGGTGATCATCGGCCAGAGCACCGCCGACCTGGCGCCGCTGCGCGCCGGCGTGACCATCGCGCCGCCGTCGCCGGCGGCGGTGGAGCCTTGGGTCAGCTCGGCTGAGTCGCAGAACTACTCGGTGGTGGCCGCCGGCCTGAACGTGGAGATCGCCAAGCGCGAAATCGCCCGCAACCGCGCCAACCACATGCCGACCCTGAACCTGACGGCCGCCGCCCAGCACACCAACCAGACCGCCTACGGCGCCAACAACAACAAGGCGATCGGCGTGACCTGGACGGTACCGATCTTCAACGGCTTCGGCGTGACCAGCAAGGTGCGCGAAACCATCGCGCTGGAAGAGAAAGCCCGCAACGATCTGGACGCCACCAAGCGCGCCGCCGCGCAGACCGCGCGCCAGGCCTACCTCGGCATGACCAGCGGCCTGGCCCAGGTCAAGGCGCTGGAAGCGGCGGAAGTGTCGAGCAAGTCTTCGCTCGATTCGAACAAGCTGGGCTACCAGGTTGGCGTGCGCATCAACATCGACGTGCTGAATGCGCAAAAGCTGCTGTACTCGACCCAGAAAGACCTGTCGAAAGCGCGCTACGACACCATCATGAACGGCCTGCGCCTGAAATCGGCGGCCGGCTCGCTGACCGAGGCCGACCTGGCGCCGATCAACGCGCTGCTGGTGCACTAAACAACTATGCCGGCTTCAACGCCGGCATTTTTTTGCCTCGATTATTGGTGAAAACTGCATAGTCATAGCAAATTTCATGGATTTATTCATTCCAGGCGTGGGCAGATACTAAACACATCTCACCACACATCGAAGGAGCAAGACCATGAAACAAGTAGCCATCATCACCGGCGCATCGCGTGGCATCGGCGCCGCCATCGCCCAACGCCTGGCCAAGGACGGCTTTGCCGTGGTGGTCAACTACGCCGGCAACGCCGCCGAGGCCGATAAGGTGGTGGGCGCCATCGCCGCCGCTGGCGGCACTGCCATCGCCGTGCAGGCCGACGTTTCCAGGACCGACGACGTGCGCCGCCTGTTCGAACAGGCCATCGCCCAGCTGGGACGCGTGGATGTGCTGGTCAACAACGCCGGCATCATGCCGCCGCAATTGCCGCCACTGGCTGCCACCGACGACGACACCTTCGACCGCCTGGTGGCCATCAACCTCAAGGGCAGCTTCAACACCATGCGCGAGGCGACCGCCAGGCTGGAGCAGGGCGGCCGCATCATCAACTTCTCGTCCAGCCTGGTGGGCACGCTGCTGCCCGGCTACTCGGCCTACGTGGCCACCAAGGCCGGGGTGGAAGCCATGACCGCCATCCTGGCCAAGGAACTGCGCGGCAAGAACATCACCGTCAACGCCGTCGCGCCGGGCCCGACCGCCACCGCGCTGTTCCTCGACGGTAAAACGCCGGAACTGATCGACCGTCTCGCCAAGATGACGCCGCTGGAGCGCCTGGGCCAGCCGGAAGACATCGCCAGCGCCGTGTCCTTCCTGGCCGGCCCGGACGGCGGCTGGATCAACGGCCAGACCCTGCGCGCCAACGGCGGCATGGTGTAACAACGGATGGACTAACAGTTAAGAAGGAGGTAGTATCCCGGCGTTATCAAATCATTAAAGCCGCATGATTACCTCCGCAACACTCCCCCGTAAGCAACTCTTTGCACTGACGGGCGCATTCGCCGTGCTGGCGCTCTTGGTCATGATCTGGCGCTGGGGCGGCACGGTCGAGGATTCGCTGGCCTATTTCAATACCGCCCGTTATCTGCGCGGCGAAATCCCGGTGACCGAACTGACCGCGCCTTTCCCCTACCGCTTGCTGGCACCGGCGCTGGCGGCCGCCATTCCGGGCGATACGCGCCAAAGCTTCGCCTTGCTTAACTGGCTGTGCATCAGCGCCGCCGCCGTGATGATGGCGCTGGCCGCGCTGCGCGCCGGCATCGGCCGCAAGGGCGCCGTGATTGCCGGCCTGCTGCTGATCCTGTCAGTGCCGACCTACTGGTACGCGCCCTACCTGCTGACCGATCCGGCCTCGATCTGCGCCCGCGCCGCCTTCGTGCTGGCGCTGCTGTGCGGCCAACCCTGGCTGGCCGCCGTGGCCGGCCTGCTGGGTTCCGCTGTGCGCGAAGAAAACATCCTGCTGCTGGTGTGGCTGCTGGCCATGCGCCGCATCGCCATCGTGCCGGGGCTGGCCGCGTTGGCCGCCGCCGCCGGCTGGATGGTGGCAGTGCGCTGGTGGCTGATCCCGAACCTGCCCAGCTATGTGTGGGCGCCCAGCATCTATACCGTGCTCAAGGCGTTGCAGGACGCGCGCTCGCTGGCGTCGCTGGTAACCGGGGCCGGGCTGGTGCTGCCGCTGGCGCTGCTGGGCATGCGCAAATCGGCGACGCTGGCGCCGGCGCTGCAGCCGCTGAAATCGCTGTTGTTGCTGATGGCCTTGCCGCCGCTGTACGCCGCGCTGTGCGTGCGCGTCGACGGCCGCGCCATCTGGGGCTTGTACCCGATGCTGGTCCCGTTCGCCGCGCTGTGGCTGGCGGCATGGCTGGAACGCCGTCCCGTGCAGGCGCCGGCATGAGCAGTGCCGAACTGGAACTGCGCGCCCAGCCCTCGACCGCGCGCGCCTTGTGGCAGGGCCTGCGTCCACGCCACTGGCTGAAAAACCTGCTGGTGTTCGTGCCCATGCTGGCGGCCCATGCGCTTAACGGCGCCACCGCCTTGCAATCGCTGGTAGCGTTTGCGGCATTCTGCCTGTGTGCGTCGAGCGCCTACCTGCTCAACGACGTGATGGACGCCGAGGACGACCGCCATCATCCGACCAAGCGCCACCGCCCGATTGCCAGCGGCGCCTTGCCGGCGGTGCTGGCGCGCACCGTCAGCGCTGTGCTGGCGCTGGCTGCGCTGGTGCTGTGCGCCTGCTACGGCTGGCTGCTGCTGGCGGCGGTGGCGGTGTATTTCGGCGTTACCGTCGGTTACTCGGCCTACCTGAAGCGGCTGCTGATGGTGGACACCGTCACGCTGGCGCTGCTGCACACCTTGCGTGTGCTGGGCGGCTGCGCCGCCACCGGCATCGAACCGTCATTCTGGCTGCTGGCGTTTTCCTTCTTCCTGTTCCTGTCGCTGGCGCTGCTCAAGCGCCACAGCGAGCTGTTCAATCTGGAGCGGGTGGGCAAGGAGAAAACTTCGGGACGTGGTTATGTCACCGCGGACCGGGCGCCGATCGGCATGCTGGGCATGAACAGCGCCTTTGTATCGGTGGTGATTTTCATGCTGTACTTTAATTCCGAGAACGTACTCAAGTTGTACCGCCATCCGTCGTGGCTGTTCGGCATCGTGCCGCTGGCCATGTTGTGGCTGGGGCGCTTGTGGGTGTTGTCGTTCCGGGGCGAGGTCAACGAGGATCCGCTGCTGTATGTCAGCCGGGATCCTGTCAGCCTGATCGTGATTGCGGCCTGCGCCGCGCTGGGCGCTGCCGCCGTGTGATGCTTACAGGCCGGCGCCCTGGCCGTCGAAGCTGCGTTCGATCAGTTCGATCTTGTAGCCGTCGGGGTCGGTGACGAAGGCGATCACGGTGCTGCCGCCCTTGACCGGGCCCGGCTCGCGCGTGACGTTGCCGCCGTTGGCTTTGACGGCAGCGGCGGTGGCGTAGATGTCTTCGGCCGAGATGGCGATGTGGCCGTACGCCGTGCCCATGTCGTAGCTGGTGGTGCCGTAGTTGTAGGTCAGCTCCAGCTCGGCGTGGTCCGGATTCGAACCGTAGCCGAGGAAGGCCAGCGTGTATTTGTACTCCGGGTTGTCGCTGGTGCGCAGCAGCTTCATGCCAAGCACCTTGGTGTAGAAATCGATGGAGCGTTGCAAGTCGCCGACTCGCAGCATGGTGTGCAAAATGCGCATGGTAAATCCTTGTCTGTATTAAAACCAAACGAGAATTCTATCAGCGGCTGGCCGATTGCGCTGAGGACGGCGCCACCCGCCAGATCACATTGCCCACGTCGTCCGCCACCAGCAGCGCGCCTTGCCCGTCTAGCGCCACGCCCACCGGCCGGCCCTGCGCCTTGCCGTCGCGCGTCAGGAAGCCGGCCAGGAAATCCTGCGGCGGCCCGGACGGTTTGCCGCCGCTGAACGGGATGAACACCACCTTGTAGCCGCTGTGCGGCTTGCGGTTCCACGAGCCGTGCTGGCCGATGAAGACGCCGCCCTGATAGTTCTGCGGGAACAGCTTGCCGTCATAGAACGCCAGGCCCAGCGAGGCGGTATGCCCGCCCAGCGCGTAGTCGGGCGCGATGGCCCTGGCCACCAGCTCCGGCTTTTGCGGCGACACGCGGGTGTCGACGTGCTGGCCGTAGTAGCTGTACGGCCAGCCGTAGAAACCGCCTTCCTTCACCGAGGTCATGTAGTCCGGCACCAGGTCGTTGCCGAGTTCATCGCGCTCGTTCACCGTGGTCCACAGGGCCTTGGTCTGCGGCTCCCAGCCCATGCCGTTGGGGTTGCGCAAGCCGGTGGCAAACAGGCGCGACTTGTTGGTGGCCAGTTCCAGCTGCCAGATGGCGGCGCGGCCGGTTTCCGCATCCATGCCGTTTTCCGCCACGTTGCTGTTGGAGCCCACCGTCACGTACAGGTATTTGCCGTCCGGGCTGGCGATGATGTTCTTGGTCCAGTGATGGTTGATGGTGCCGGCCGGCAGATCCATCACCTTGACGCCCGCAGTGGTGATGCTGGTTGCCCCTTCCTCATACGGGAAGCGCAGCACGGCGTCGGAATCGGCCACGTACAGGTTCTTGCCGACCAGCGCCATGCCGAACGGCGAATTCAGGCCCGTCAGATACACGCTGCGGCTGGCCGCCGCGCCTTTGCCGTCCAGCCCGCGCAGCAGGGTGATGCGGTTGGCCGACGGCGTTGCGGCGCCGGCTTTCTTCATTTCGTGTTTCATCACCATGCCCTTGATGCCCTTGCTGTCGTCCGGCTTGGGCGGGGCGTTGGTTTCCGCCACCAGCACGTCGCCGTTGGGCAGCGTGTACAGCCAGCGCGGATGGTCGAGATCGCGCGCGTAGGCGGTCACGGCGAAACCGGGCGGCGCGCTGGGCTGCTGGCCGGCCGTCCACGGCTCGGTGGGCGCGACGTTGAGGGTGGGGATCAGCTTGCGGGCGGGCTCCGGCAATTGCGGATTGGGGCCGTAGCCGATCGGGTAGGACTGCGCCAGCGACAGCGCCGGCGCGCAGGCCAGGGCGGACAGGAACAGGACGGTGTGCTGGCGCATGGATGGCTCCCTGGTTTAAGCTTAATCGCGCTTGGTGTTCGGCTGCGGATGCGCCTTGGCGTCGGCGCGCGGTTTCTGCACGCCGCGCTGGTTGTGCAGGTCGGTATCGACCATGCCGCTGTCGATGTCGGCTGCGGCCTGGCGCATCACGCTGCGGGTCTTGGCGCCGTTGTTGTCGGGTGCTTCGTCGCGCTCGTGCGGCATGCGCTTGACGCCGTCGTCCTTGACTTTGGCGTCGGTGTTGACGTGCTGGTCTCTTAACATGATGGCCTCCTGGTTGATGTTGCCATGTTAGCCAGTTGGTTTTGCGTCAGTCGCCAGATTGAATTCGGACAACAAAGGGGAAACTCGTTTATCATTTAGACCACATTTCTTCACCGGGATTTTCTGCATGAGCAATGCCGCCAAGCTGGACAACTGCGCCAACTGTGACACGCCCCTGACCGGCCACTTTTGCGCCAACTGCGGCCAGGAGGCGGTGTTGCACGCCGCCAGCGTGCGCGAGTTCCTGCACGAGTTCATCGGCCATTATGTGGCGCTGGAGGGCAAGCTGTGGGGCTCGCTCAAGCGTTTGATTTTCAAGCCGGGCGAGCTGACCAACGAATACATTCGCGGCCGTCGCGTGCGCTACGTGCAGCCGCTGCGCATGTACCTGACCTTCAGCGTGCTGTTCTTCGCGCTGCTGAAATTCACCAGCGACGGCCAAACCCACGTCGATAACAAGCAGACCACCGGCCAGAACATCGCTGCTGCCACCATCAAGGCGGCCGGCAAGCCGCAGCCGCAGGACGCCGGTAGCGAGGAAAGCAAGTCCGCCGCACGCGACGCGCTGGCCGACGTGATGAGCGAGATGGCGAAGGAGGACGCCAAGTCCGACATCCGCGCCGCCAAGGCGGAACACGCGCCGGAGCAAGCGTCGGGGCAAGCGTCTGGGCAAGACAAGCAAGACAAGCAAGACAGCACCGACATGAACATCAACGAGGAATACATCGACGGCAAGCTGGCCGACCTGCCGCTGCTGCGTCGCCAGTGGCACGCGCTGAACCAGCTGCCGCCGGAAGAACAGGTCAAGGTGTTCAAGAACGGCATGAACCACTACGCGCCGTACGCGATCTTCCTGCTGATGCCGGTATTCGCGCTGCTGCTCAAAGTGCTGTACCTCGGTTCCGGGCGCCACTTCGGCGAGCATATGCTGTTCGCGCTGCACACCAACGCCTTTGCCTTCCTGATGTTCAGCGTGATCCTGCTGGCGCATTACGGCCTGTTGCAGTTTTTATTGTGGTGCTGGATGATCGGCTACCTGCCGTGGGCCATGCGGTGCGTGTACCACAGCAGCCGCTTCGGCACCTTCCTGCGCTGGGCGGTGCTGATGCTGTTCTACCTGATCGCGCTGGTGCTGGCGGTGATGATCTCGGCCGGCATGGGCATCCTGACGGTCGGCCATTAAACTTGCGCATGGCACTGTTTAAATGTACAGTGACGACGCCCTAGCAGAAAGCCGAGACTTTTATGACCCTCACGTCCACTGTTTTTAAAACGATCGCACTGGTCGTGCGACCGAATACCGACGGCATCGCCGAATCGGTGGGCAGCGTGGTCGAGTTCCTGGAGCAGGGCGGCTACGAGGTGGTGTTTGAAGAGCAGACCGCCGCCCACCTCGGCCTGCAGCTGGACGACCGCCGCGTGATGAACGCGGCCGGCATCGGCGCCGAGTGCGACGCCGCCGTCGTTATGGGCGGCGACGGCACCATGCTGGGCATCGCGCGCCAGCTATCGCCGTTCAATGTGCCGCTGATCGGCATCAACCAGGGCCGCCTGGGCTTCATGACCGACATTCCGCTGGAAGGCATGCACGACGCGCTGGCGCGCATCCTGAGCGGCAGCTACCAGGCCGAACGCCGCACCTTGCTGGAAGGCCGCGTGATGCGCGGCGAGGACGTGATCCACGTCGGCATGGCGGTCAACGACGTGGTGGTCTCGCGCGGCACCGGCGCCGGCATGGCCGAACTGCGGGTGGACGTGGACGGGCAGTTCATGTACAACCAGCGCTCCGATGGCCTGATCATCTCGACCCCGACCGGCTCCACCGCGTACGCGCTGTCGGCCGGCGGCCCGCTGCTGCACCCGGCGCTGGGCGGCATCGTGCTGGTGCCGATTGCGCCGCATGCGCTGTCGAACCGCCCGATCGTACTGCCGGAATCGAGCGCGATCGTGATCGAGATCGTGCGCGGGCGCGACATCAGCGTCAACTTCGACATGCAAACCTTCGCCAGCCTGCAATCGCAGGACCGGATCCTGATCCAGCGCTCGCCGCACGCGATCACCTTCCTGCATCCGGATGGCTGGAGCTATTACAACACCTTGCGCGAGAAACTGCACTGGAACGAATATCCGTCCGGTGAGGGCAAACTCGCTTAACCACACTTTCAAGTTTCCATGCTGCGTACCCTGTCCATTCGTGATTTCGTTATCGTCGATACGATAGAACTGGAATTTTCGGCCGGCTTCACCGTGTTCACCGGCGAGACCGGGGCCGGCAAGTCCATCCTGATCGATGCGCTGACGCTGGCGCTGGGCGGCCGTGGCGACGCCAGCGTGGTGCGCGAGGGCGCGGCCAAGGCCGATATCACGGCGGACTTCGCGGTCAGCGCGCAGGCTGGCGCATGGCTGGCGGCAAACGAGTTCGAGGTGGAGGAGGGCGGCGCGCTGCTGCGCCGCGTGATCGACAACGCGGGCCGCAGCAAGGCTTACATCAACGGCATCGCGGCGACGGCGGCGCAGCTTCGCGAGCTGGGCGACCTGCTGGTCGATATCCACGGCCAGCACGCGCACCAGTCGCTGATGAAGACCGAGGCGCAGCGCGGCCTGCTCGACGGCCAGGCCGGCGCCGAAGCCGATGCGCGCGCGGTGGCGGCGGCGTACAAGGCGTGGCGCGCGCTGTCGAAGCAGCTGGAAGAATTCGAAGCCAATGCGGCCAACGTGCTGTATGAGCGCGAGCGTCTGGAGTGGCAGGTCAATGAGCTGGAAAAGCTGGCGGTCAAGCCGGGCGAGTGGACGGAGGTCAGCAATGAGCAGAGCCGCCTGTCGCACGCGGCCAGCTTGATGGAGGGCGCGCAGGAAGCGCTGGCCGCGATCTCGGAAGCCGAGGATCATCCGATCCTGTCGCAGCTGTCGTCGCTGAACCAGAAGCTGGGCAAGCTGGCCGATATCGACAGCGGCCTGCAGCCGATTGTGGATTTGATCGAGCCGGCGCGCATCCAGCTGCAGGAAGCGGTGTATGCACTCAATGATTATCTGGACCGCGTGGACCTCGACCCGGCGCGCCTGCGCACGGTGGAAGCACGCATGGACGCGATCCATTCGGCGGCGCGCAAGTTCCGCGTGCTGGAAGACGAACTGCCGCAAGAGCATGAGAAGCTGGCCGCGCGCCTGTCGCAGCTGGCCGACGCCACCGATCTGGAAGGCTTGCGCAAGCAGGAGGAAAAGCTGAAGGCTGCGTACATGGCTGAAGCGCGGAAGCTGTCGGCCACGCGAGCGCGCGCCGCGCAACTGCTGGGCGAGGCCGTCACCAGGGCGATGCAGGAATTGAACATGACCGGCGGCCGTTTCGAAGTCGCGCTGAATGCGTGCGAGCCGGCGGCGTATGGCCTGGAGCAGGTGGAGTTCCTGGTGGCCGGCCACGCGGGCGTGGCGGCGCGGCCGCTGGCGAAAGTGGCGTCGGGCGGTGAGCTGGCGCGCATCTCGCTGGCGATTTCCGTGATTACCTCCAACGCCACCACGGTGCCAACGCTGATCTTCGATGAAGTGGACAGCGGTATCGGCGGCGGCGTAGCGGAAGTAGTGGGCCGCTTGCTGCGCCGATTGGGCCAAGAGCGCCAGGTGCTGTGCGTGACGCACTTGCCGCAAGTGGCCAGCCAGGCCGGCCAGCACTTCCAGGTCGCCAAGGGCACGCTGGACAACGGCAAAACCGCCTCGCGCATCGACGTGCTGGATTCCAAATCGCGGGTAGAAGAAATCGCCCGCATGCTGGGCGGCCTCGAAATCACCGCCACCACCCGCAAACACGCCCGCGAGCTGCTCGCCTCATAATTCATGACCTTCCAAAAAGAACCTCCCCACAAGCACGGTGTTGTTGGCCGCAGCGCTATCGTTCTGGTGAACCTGGGCACGCCGGATGCACCGACGGCTTCCGCAGTGCGCCGCTACCTCAAGCAGTTCCTGTCCGACCCGCGCGTGGTGGAGATTCCCCGCGCTGTCTGGTGGTTCATCCTCAACCTCATCATCCTGCCGTTCCGCTCCGGCCAGTCGGCCAAGAAATACGCCTCGATCTGGACCCGCGAAGGTTCACCGCTGCGCACCCACACCGCCGCCCAGGCGCTGTACCTGCGCGGCGCGCTTGGCGAGCGCGGCCATCAGGACCTGAGCGTCGAGATGGCGATGCGCTACGGCTCGCCTTCCCTGCCGGAGGTACTGGCCAAGCTGAAGCAAGACGGTGCCGACCGCATCCTGGTGCTGCCGGCCTATCCGCAATACTCAGGCACCACCACCGGTTCGATCTACGACGCCGTGTTCCAGCACTACGGCTCGGTGCGCAACATCCCGGAACTGCGCTTCGTGCGCAACTACCACGACCACGAAGGCTACATCCGCGCCCTCCGGCAATCCGTGCTCAACCATTGGGAGCAGCACGGCAAGCCGGAAAAGCTGGTGATGAGTTTCCACGGCGTGCCCAAGCGCACCCTGATGCTGGGCGACCCCTACCACTGCGAATGCCTGAAAACCGCGCGCCTGCTGGCCGCCGCCCTCAAGCTGACGCCGGACCAGTACGTGGTCACTTTCCAGTCGCGCTTCGGCAAGGCCGAATGGCTGCAGCCGTACACCGCGCCCACCGTGGCCCAGCTGGCGCGCGACGGCGTCAAGCGCATCGACGTGATCTGTCCCGGCTTCATCAGCGATTGCCTGGAAACGCTGGAAGAGATCAACATGGAAGTGCGCCATGACTTTGAAACGAACGGCGGCCGCGAGTACCACTACATCCCGTGCCTGAACGAATCGCCGGCCTGGATTGCCGCGCTGGCCGAGATCGCCGAGCAGCACATCATCGGCTGGCCGACCCAGCTCGCGCCATCGCAGCGCGAGGCGCTGAAAAAAGAGGCAGAAGCCGGCCGCGCCGCCGCCCTGCAGCTCGGCGCCGCCGACTGAAAAGCAACATTCCCGCCCTTACCACACCGTCACCCGGCAATCAGCACTTGCGGGTGACGAGTGCCAGCCTGTTAAAATAGCCGCCTGATACAAGCTCGTGTTGTCGAAATGGCAGGCAAAATAAACCCTTGAAATCGTAGGTTATTGCCCCATTTGCTGCCACAGCGGTAACAAAAGTAATGTCAAACAAATACGATTGTAGGAGTCTCTAGATGCAAGATCAGGAAAACCAAGCCGTACCACCTAATCCAGAGGCGGCTGAAGCCGCTGCGTCGGCCCCACCATCGACCCCGGAAGCCGGTCTGCCATCGCTGGAAGAACAGCTGGCCGCCACCGAAGCCAAACTGGCTGAAATGCACGACGCTTTCATGCGCGCCAAAGCCGACGGTGAAAACATCCGCCGCCGCGCCCAGGAAGACGTGTCCAAGGCCCACAAGTTTGCGGTAGAAAGCTTTGCCGAAGCACTGGTGCCGGTGAAAGACAGCCTGGAAATGGCGCTGAAAGTCGAAGCGCCAACCCTGGAATCGCTGAAGGAAGGCGTGGAAATGACGCTGAAACAGCTGTCTGCGGCCTTCGAACGCAACCGCCTGATCGCCATTGAACCGGCCCAGGGCGAAAAACTGGACCCGAACAAGCACCAGGCCGTGGCCGTGGTGCCTGCCGACCAGGAAGCCAATACCGTTGTTGCCGTGCTGCAAAAAGGTTATATGATCGCCGACCGCCTGCTGCGTCCGGCCATCGTCACCGCAGCGCAAGCAAAGTAACTAAAGCTCTTGAAAACAAAGCGCTTTTCCACATATTAGTACCATCTGAACTTTAGCAAATAAGGAAAAAAATCATGGGTCGTATTATCGGTATCGATTTGGGAACCACCAACTCCTGCGTTTCCGTCATGGAAAATGGCCAGCCTAAGGTGATCGAAAACGCCGAAGGCGCGCGCACGACGCCATCCATCATTGCTTACCAAGACGATGGCGAAATCCTGGTCGGCGCACCGGCGAAACGCCAGGCTGTGACCAACCCAAAAAACACCCTGTTCGCGGTAAAACGCCTGATCGGTCGTAAGTTCGACGAGAAGGAAGTGCAGAAGGACATCGGCCTGATGCCTTACTCGATCACCAAAGCCGACAACGGCGATGCATGGATCGGCGTGCGCGACAAGAAACTGGCTCCTCCGCAAATTTCGGCGGAAGTGCTGCGCAAAATGAAGAAAACCGCGGAAGACTACCTGGGTGAAGAAGTCACCGAGGCCGTCATCACCGTACCGGCGTACTTCAACGACTCGCAGCGCCAGGCAACCAAAGACGCCGGCCGCATCGCTGGCCTGGACGTCAAGCGCATCATCAACGAACCAACCGCAGCGGCACTGGCGTTCGGCCTGGACAAGACCGAAAAGGGCGACCGCAAGATCGCCGTGTACGACTTGGGCGGCGGTACCTTCGACGTGTCGATCATTGAAATCGCCGACGTGGATGGCGAGAAGCAGTTCGAAGTGCTGTCGACCAACGGCGACACCTTCCTGGGCGGCGAAGACTTCGACCAGCGCGTGATCGACTACATCATCGAAGAGTTCAAGAAGGTCAACGGCCTGGATCTGAAAAAAGACCCGATCGCCCTGCAGCGCATCAAGGCTTCGGCTGAGCGCGCGAAGATCGAACTGTCGTCGTCGCAGCAGACCGAAATCAACGAGCCGTACATCGCAATGGCGAACGGCGCGCCGGTCCACCTGACCCTGAAGATGACCCGCGCCAAGCTGGAATCGCTGGTGGAAGAGCTGATCAACGCCACCATCGAGCCATGCAAAACCGCGATCAAAGATGCGGGCGTCAAAGTATCGGACATCGACGACATCATCCTGGTCGGCGGTATGACCCGTATGCCGAAGGTGCAAGAGAAAGTGAAAGAGTTCTTCGGCAAGGATCCACGCAAGGACGTGAACCCGGACGAAGCCGTGGCCGTCGGCGCCGCAATTCAAGGTTCGGTGCTGTCGGGCGAGCGCAAAGACTTGCTGCTGCTGGACGTGACCCCGCTGTCGCTGGGTATCGAAACCCTGGGCGGCGTGATGACCAAGATGATCCACAAGAACACCACGATTCCGACCAAGTTCTCGCAAGTGTTCTCGACCGCTGACGACAACCAGCCAGCCGTGACCATCAAGGTGTATCAGGGTGAGCGCGAAATCGCCGCCGGTAACAAAGGCCTGGGCGAATTCAATCTGGAAGGCATCCCGCCAGCAGCACGCGGCACGCCACAGATCGAAGTGACCTTCGACATCGACGCCAACGGCATCCTGCACGTCGGCGCGAAAGACAAGGCCACCGGCAAAGAGAACAAGATCACGATCAAGGCCAACTCGGGCCTGACCGAAGCGGAAATCCAGAAAATGGTGAAAGACGCTGAAGTCAACGCCGAGGAAGACAAGAAAGTGAAAGAACTGGCTGAGTCGCGCAACCAAGCCGACGCGCTGGTGCACTCGACCCGCAAATCGCTGACCGAATACGGCGACAAGCTGGAAGCCGGCGAGAAAGAGAAGATCGAAGCTGCGATCAACGACCTGGAAGCCTCGATCAAGTCGGGCGACAAGGCCGAGATCGACGCCAAAGTGGCCGCACTGTCGACCGCTTCGCAGAAGCTGGGCGAGAAGATGTACGCCGACATGCAAGCGCAGCAAGCTGCTGGCGGTGCTGAAGGCGCGGCCCCAGGCGGCGAGCAAGCCAAGCCGCAGGACGACGTGGTGGACGCTGACTTCAAAGAAGTCAAAGACAGCAAGTAATCGTTATCCCCGCCCCCGGCGGGGATAACAAATTGCCGAGCCGCGTGGCCATGCCGCCGGCTCGGCTTTTTCGCATAAAACAGTACAGAATATAAGCAAGGTTACGACAATATGGCAAAGCGTGATTTCTACGAGGTACTCGGTCTCGCAAAGAATGCAACCGAAGACGAGATCAAGAAGGCCTATCGCAAACTGGCTATGAAGTACCATCCGGACCGCAATCCGGACAGCAAGGACGCGGAAGAGAAATTCAAGGAAGTCAAAGAAGCCTACGAAATGCTGACCAATCCGGAGAAGCGCGAAGCGTATGACCGCTATGGTCACGCCGGCGTCGATCCGAACATGGGCGGCGGTGGCGGCTTTGGCGGCGCGGGCGGCTTTGGTGACGCTTTTGGCGACATCTTTGGCGACATCTTTGGCGGCGGCCGCGGCCGCAGCCAGGGCCCGCAGGTGTACCGTGGCGCCGACCTGCGCTACAACCTCGAGATCACGCTGGAACAGGCGGCGCACGGCTTCGACACCACCATCCGCGTGCCGTCGTGGGACAAGTGCGACACCTGCCACGGTTCCGGCGCCAAGCCGGGCACCTCGCCGGTGACCTGCTCGACCTGCGCCGGCCACGGCCAGGTGCGCATGCAGCAGGGCTTCTTCAGCATCCAGCAGACCTGCCCGAAATGCCACGGCACCGGCAAGATCATTCCTGAGCCATGCGCCGCATGCTCGGGCCAGGGCCGCATCAAGCGCAACAAGACGCTGGAAGTGAAGATCCCGGTCGGTATCGACAACGGCATGCGTATCCGTTCGTCCGGCAACGGCGAACCGGGCACCAATGGCGGGCCGTCGGGCGACTTGTACGTGGAAATCCACATCAAGCCGCATCCGGTGTTCCAGCGCGAAGGCGACGACCTGCACTGCGAAATGCCGATCTCGTTCGCCAAGGCGGCCTTGGGCGGCGAAATCGAAGTGCCGACCTTGTCTGGTAAAGTATCGTTTACGATTCCTGAAGGCACCCAGTCGGGCAAGACCTTCCGCCTCAAAGGCAAGGGCATCAAAGGCGTGCGTTCCGGCTTCGCGGGCGACCTGTTCTGTCACGTGGCAGTCGAGACCCCGGTCAAGCTGACCGAGAAGCAGAAGGAACTGCTGCGCGAATTTGAGAAATCGACCACTGAGGGCGGCGCCAAGCACAGCCCGCAGACGAAGACCTGGCGTGACAAAGTGAAGGACTTTTTTGAGTAATTCACCGTTACGTTAAATCGGTAATATCCAGACCGCCGCGCTGCGTTTTTTGCAGACCGGCGGTCTTCTTATGTACGAGAGGAGCATCATGGAAACCCTGAAAAACAGCACATCCCCCCTGCGTCACCTGTTGGAGAACAACCGTCAGTGGGCCGCCTCGGAAGTGGAACGCGACCCGGACTTCTTCAACCGCCTGGCCACCCAGGCCGCGCCGGAATACCTGTGGATCGGTTGCTCGGACAGCCGCGTGCCGGCGAATGAACTGCTGGGCCTGGCGCCAGGCGACGTCTTCGTTCACCGCAACATCGCCAACGTGGTGGTGCACTCGGACCTGAACTGCCTGTCGGTGCTGCAGTTTGCGGTGGAAGTGCTGAAGGTCAAGCACGTGATCGTGGTCGGCCACTACGGCTGCAAAGGCGTGCACGCCGCCATGACCGGCGCCCGCGTCGGCCTGGTCGACAACTGGCTGCGCCATGTGTACGACGTCAACCAGAAGCACGAGCGCTACCTGGGCAGCGTGGTCAACGAACAGAAGCGTTCGGAGCGCCTGGTGGAACTGAACGTGGTCGAGCAAGTTAACAACGTGGTCCAGACCACCATCGTGCGCGACGCCTGGGACCGTGGCCAGGAACTGACCGTGCACGGCTGGGTCTACGGCATCAACGACGGCAAGCTGCAAGACATGGGCCTCGCCGTCAGCGCGCTGGACCAGCTGGCCCCGGCAGTACAGCAGCGCCTGGCGAAGTACGAAGCCGTCTAAAATCCGCATAACGATATCGGATAAGCTTCGTTTTCTAAATAAGGACGGCGGCATAGACTGTATGGCACATCTTTACGAGAGAGTGTGTCATGGCTGCCGTTCTTCAGGATTCTTTTCAGGTCGAGCTGTTCGATGCGCCGCTGGGCGCGGAGATTATCGGGCTTGACCTGAACCGCCCGCTGCCGCAGCGGGACTTCCAACGCATACACAAGGCGCATCTGGATCACCATCTGCTGGTGTTCCGCGACCAGCGCATCACGCCGCAACAGCAGGTCGATTTCAGCCGCCGCTTCGGGCCGCTGCAGATCCATGTGCTGCGCAATTTCCAGCTGCCTTCCCATCCGGAAGTGCTGATCATTTCCAACATCATCGAGAACGGCAAGCCGCTCGGCCTGGGCGACGCCGGCCATTTCTGGCACTCGGACCTTTCATACAAAGAGACGCCCAGCCTGGGCTCCATGCTGCACGCGCAGGAGCTGCCGCTGGAAGGCGGCGATACGCTGTTCGCCAATATGCATCTCGCCTACGACACGCTGCCGGCTGCGCTGCGCCATGCGGTGCAAGGCGCACGCGCCGAGCATAGCTATCTGGCGCAGTATGAAGAGCTGCGCCGCCGCAGCCCGTTCCGCCCGGCCCTGACGCAGGCACAGATCGATGAGGTCAAGCCGGTGCTGCATCCGGTGGTGCGCACGCACCCGGAGACCGGACGCAAGGCGCTGTTCGTCAGCGAGCATTTCACCACCCGCATCGTCGGCATTCCCGAGGACGAGAGCCGCGCGCTGCTGGCCGAGTTGTTCGCGCACAGCGTGAAGCCGGAGCATGTGTATCGCCATCGCTGGGCGCCGCATGATCTGGTGTTCTGGGATAACCGTTCGCTGATGCACCTTGCCGGCGGCACGCCCGATCATCTGCGCCGCAAGCTGTATCGCACCACCATCGAAGGCGATGTGCCTTTCTAATTCACTGTCACCCACAGAGGATCACCATGTTCAGATTGACCGCCGCCGTTCTCGCCTTGTCGCTCGCTGCCGCCGCACCGGCGCAGGCCGAGGGACGCATCCGTATCGCCGAGCAGTTCGGCGTGGTGTACCTGCTGCTCAACGTCGCGCAGGACCAGCAATTGATCGAGAAGCAGGGCAAGAAGCTCGGCGTCGATATCACGGTGGAGCGCTTGCAGTTGTCTGGTGGCTCGGCGGTGAATGATGCGCTGCTGTCGGGCGCCATCGATATCGCCGGCGCCGGCGTCGGCCCGCTGCTGACGATCTGGGACCGTACCAACGGCAAGCAGAATGTGAAGGGCGTGGCGTCGCTGGGCAGCTTCCCTTACTACCTGGTGAGCACCAATCCGAAGGTGAAGTCGATCGCGGACCTGAGCGAGAAGGATCGCATCGCGCTGCCGGCGGTGACGGTGTCGGTGCAGTCGCGCATCTTGCAGTACGCGGCGGCCAAGCAGTGGGGCGACAAGGAGTTTGCGCGTCTGGATAAATTCACGCAAACGCTTCCGCACCCGGATGCAACGGCAGCCGTCATTGCTGGCGGTACGGAGATTAACGGGCACTTTGGCAATCCGCCGTTCCAGGAGCAGGAGCTGGCTGCAAATCCGAATGCGCGCATCATTTTGAATTCCTACGATGTGCTGGGCGGTCCGAGTTCGGCCACGGTGCTGTACGCGACCGAGAAGTTCCGCAACGAGAATCCGAAGACGTATCGTGCCTTCACCGCTGCATTGGCGGAAGCGGCGCAGTACATCGCCAAGAATCCTGAAGGCGCGGCCGATACCTATCTGCGCATCAGCAAGGCCAAGGTGGATCGCGATCTGCTTTTAAAAATCATCAAGAATCCGCAGGTGAATTTCAGCGTGGCGCCGCAGAACACGTATGGGCTGGCGCAGTTCCTGTACCGCGTCGGCGCGATCAAGAAGCAGCCTGCCAGCTGGCGCGATTACTTCTTTGACGATCCTGTGGTGGCGGCCGGGTCATGAGCCTGCAGATCGTCAGCCCAACGGGCGGTATCCAACCCTTGCTGCGCGCCGATGGCGTGAGCCTGGAATACGGCGGCACGCGCGCAACGCACGATGTCAGCTTCGATGTGTATCGCGGCGATCGCTTTGTGCTGCTGGGGCCTTCGGGCTGCGGCAAGTCGTCGCTGCTGAAGGCGGTGGCGGGCTTTATCCAGCCGGCGGCGGGCAGTATCAGCGTCAACGGCGCGGAGGTGCGCGGGCCGGGGCCGGATCGCATCGTGGTGTTCCAGGAGTTCGACCAGCTGCCGCCGTGGAAGACGGTGAAGGAGAATGTGATGTTCCCGCTGCTGGCGACCAAGCGGGTGAGCCGTCACGAAGCGGCCGAGCGGGCCATGCACTGGATCGCCAAGGTGGGCTTGAGCGGATTTGAAGACGCGCATCCGCACACGCTGTCCGGCGGCATGAAGCAGCGCGTGGCGATTGCACGCGCGTTGGCGATGCAGCCGGAGGTGCTGTTGATGGACGAGCCGTTCGCGGCGCTCGATGCGCTCACGCGGCGCAAGATGCAGGAGGAGTTGGGGCGCTTGTGGGAAGAGTTGCGGTTTACGCTGCTGTTTGTTACGCATTCGATTGAGGAGGCGCTGGTGGTGGGGAATCGGATCTTGTTGCTGTCGCCGCATCCGGGGCAGGTGCGGGCGGAGTTGAATAGCCATCAGTTTGATCTGGCGAGTGCGGGGAGTGCGGAGTTTCAGGCGGCCTCGCAGCGGATTCATGGCTTGCTGTTTGGCGACACCGTCGCACCTACCGTTGTCGCACCGGCGGACGCCGGTGCCCATGCTGAGCGTGCCAGCAAGCGTTCTATGGGTCCCGGCCTCCGCCGGGACGACGGGGTGGCGTTATGAGCCTCGTCTTGGATCCGCCGATCCGGCAGGAGCGAGAATATACGGTCACGCCGCCGGCCTTGCAGGCTGCTGCGCCGCTGGCGCGCAACGCCTGGCAGCAGGGTTGGCTGCGCAAAACCGTCATCCTCGCATTGCTGGCCGCCGTGTGGGAAGCCATCGCGCGCTGGCAGAACAACGACTTGCTGCTGCCAACCTTCCTGCAAACCGCGCAAGCCTTCGCGGAAGGCATTGCCAGCGGCGAGCTGCTCGACCGCGTGCGCGTCTCGCTCACCGTCCTGTTGCAGGGCTATGTGATCGGCATCCTCGCCGCCTTCGCCCTGACCGCGCTGGCCGCATCCACCCGCATCGGTCGCGACCTGCTGGAAACGCTGACCGCCATGTTCAACCCATTGCCCGCCATCGCCCTGCTGCCGCTGGCGCTGCTGTGGTTCGGCCTCGGCAAAGCCAGCCTGCTGTTCGTGATTGTGCACGCCGTGCTGTGGCCGCTGGCGCTGGGCGCCTACGCCGGCTTCCAGTCCGTGCCCGAGACCCTGCGCATGGCCGGCCGCAACTACGGCCTGAGCGGCCTGCGCTTCGTGCTGCACATCCTGGTGCCGGCCGCGCTGCCGTCGATCGTCTCCGGCCTGAAGATCGGCTGGGCCTTCGCCTGGCGTACCCTGATCGCCGCCGAGCTGGTGTTCGGCACCACCGCAGGGCAGGGCGGCCTCGGCTGGTACATCTTCCAGAACCGCAACGAGCTCTACACCGACAAAGTGTTCGCTGGACTGGCCGCTGTCATCCTGATCGGGTTGCTCGTAGACAACGTGGTATTTCGTCCACTGGAAACGCTGACGATACGGCGCTGGGGCATGCAAAGGTAGGTAGGTCCGGGAGCGAGGCTGGCAGAAATTGTGCGTTGTGCCGTAAAATCTGCAAATGCACATCCCAACTACTGGTTTGATTCTTGCTTGCCGCAGTGTCATGACCCACTCCCATGCGTAAGCCGGCCATGCCCAATTTGCGTATCGTTGTCATCAACACCGTCATCCATGACGAGGATGACGAAGCGCTGCATGCGCAGGCCGAACGGGCGCGGGTGCTGCGCATCGGCTTGCTGGAAGCCGGCTATGACATCATCGCGTCGCTGCCGCCGGACATGTATCTGCCCGAGCGCATCGCCCAGCTGCAGCCCGACATGATCATCGTCGACGCCGAGTCGGACGCGCGCGATGTGCTGGAACACGTGGTGATCGCCACCCGCGACGAGCGCCGCCCCATCGTCATGTTCACCGAAGACCAGGATCCGGAAAGCATGGAAGCCGCCGTCGAAGCCGGCGTGTCGGCCTACATCGTGGCAGGCCTGCAGGGCGAGCGCATCAAACCGGTGCTGCAGGTGGCGCTGGCCCAGTTCAGGCGCGAGCAGAAGCTGCTGGAAGAGCTCAGCGACACCAAGAGCAAGCTGGCCGAGCGCAAGGTGATCGAGCGCGCCAAGGGCCTGCTGATGGAGCGCCAGCGCTTCACCGAGGAGCAGGCCTACCAAAAGCTGCGTTCGATGGCGATGAGCAAGAACCTCAAGTTGTCCGAAGTGGCACAGCGCATTCTCGACGTCGAAGACCTTTTGGGCTAAAAGGGCTAAAAACGCCCACCCAAAATGATGCACCGCGCAAAAGCGGTGCATTTTTTTTGCGCAAAAATACCTCTTTCCCCCTGTAAAGCCGCTGGCACGGACATTGCATAGCTGTAAGCAAGCGCAATGCTGCGCGGATGCGCCCTGCCAACGGCGGTAGGGCCCACCAGACAACGACGTCTACCAATCATGAATTCGTTTCGTGAGGGTAGGCGTTTTTTTTGGCTCTTAGTTATCGACGACTACAAGAAGGGAATCACCATGAACTACAAGAAGCTGGGTACAGAAAAGCCGGAAGCAGTTAACGAAACACGCAGAAAAATCATTCATGGTGCAGGTCTTGTAGCGGGGGGGAGCATGTTGGGATTGTCGACGGGGGGCGTATGGGCAGCAGGTTCGGATAAGCCGGAGAAGGAGGAAATCAAGATCGGCTTTATTCCGCTGACCGACTGTGCCTCCGTGGTGATGGCCTCGGTGCTGGGATTCGACAAGAAGTACGGCGTCAAGTTCGTGCTGAGCAAGGAAGCCTCTTGGGCCGGCGTGCGCGACAAGCTGTCCAACGGCGATCTCGATGCGGCCCATGTGTTGTATGGCCTGCTTTACGGCGTCCAGATGGGCATCGGCGGCCAGAAGAAGGACATGGCGGTGCTGATGGGCCTCAATAACAACGGCCAGGCCATCACGCTGTCGAAAAAAGTAGCGGACAAGGGCGGCGTCGATGGCGCCTCGCTGGCAAAGCTGATGCGCAGCGACCCGCGCGAATACACCTTCGCGCAGACCTTCCCGACCGGTACTCACGCCATGTGGCTGTACTACTGGCTGGCAGCCAATGGCATCAACCCGATGAAGGACGCCAAGGTGATCACCGTACCGCCGCCGCAGATGGTGGCCAATATGCGCGTCGGGAATATGGACGGCTTCTGCGTGGGCGAGCCGTGGAATCACCGCGCCATCATGGACGGTGTCGGCATCACCGCCACCACCACCCAGGAAATCTGGAAGGACCACCCGGAGAAGGTGCTGGGCTCCACGCTGGAATTTGCCAAGAAATATCCGAACACCTGCCGCGCCATGATGGCCGCGATCCTCGAGGCGGGCAAGTGGATCGACTCCTCGCTGGCCAACAAGAACAAGATGGCTGAAACCATCGCCGATAAATCCTACGTCAACACCAGCAAGGATGCGATCGACCAGCGCATCATGGGCCGCTACCAGAATGGCCTGGGCAAGACCTGGGACGATCCGAATCACATGAAGTTCTATAACGAAGGCGCGGTCAACTTCCCGTACCTGTCGGACGGCATGTGGTTCATGACGCAGCACCGCCGCTGGGGCTTGCTGAAGGACGATCCTGATTATCTGGCGGTGGCCACCTCGGTCAACCAGATCGATTTGTACAAGGACGCTGCCACCATGACCAAGACGCCGGTGCCTAAGAGCCCGCTGCGTACGTCGAAGATGATGGATGGTTCCGTGTGGGACGGCAAGAACCCGAAAGCGTTCGCCGCCTCGTTCAAGATCAAAGCCTGATGACCGGAGGATGCCATGAACGCCATGCTCAAACCCGACAGCGCCGAACCAGTCGTCGCTGCCGTCGCTGCCGCTGCACCAGCCGCACCAGCCACATCCCCGCGCCGCCCACGCCGTCCGCTGGCCGCCAACACCACGGCGCGTGTGCGCGCACAGATCTCCTCGACCGCGCTGAAAATCGTCGCCCCGTTGCTGGGCGCCGCCTTGCTGGTGCTGGTCTGGCAGATCATCACCGTGAAGAACAGTTCATTCCCGACGCCGGCGGCCACGCTGGAAGAAGCGATCAAGCTGTTCTCCGATCCGTTCTATCGCAACAGCCCTAACGACCAGGGCATCGGCTGGAACCTGCTGGCGTCCCTGCAGCGCGTGGGTGTGGGCTTCGGCCTTGCGGCGCTGGTGGGAATTCCACTGGGTTTCCTGATTGGCCGTGTGCAGTTTGTCGGCGCCATGTTCGGCCCGATTATCAGCCTGCTTAAACCCGTGTCGCCGCTGGCCTGGCTGCCGATTGGCCTGCTGGTGTTCAAGTCCGCCAACCCTGCCGCGATCTGGTCGATCTTCATCTGCTCGATCTGGCCGATGATTATCAACACTGCCATCGGCGTGCAGCGCGTGCCGCAGGATTACATGAACGTGGCGCGGGTACTCAACCTGTCCGAGTGGAAGATCCTGACCAAGATCCTGCTGCCATCGGCGCTGCCGTTCGTGCTGACCGGCGTGCGCCTGTCGATCGGCACCGCGTGGCTGGTGATCGTCGCGGCCGAAATGCTGACCGGCGGCGTAGGTATCGGCTTCTGGGTGTGGGACGAGTGGAACAACTTGAACGTCCCGCACATCATCATCGCCATCGGCGCCATCGGCCTGGTTGGCTTGCTGCTCGAGCAGGCGCTGGTGGCGCTGGCCCGTGCCTTCACCTACGAACAAGTGTCCAACTAAGGAGCGGCGATCATGGAAGATAAATTCATCGATATCGAAGGCGTGGAGATGGTATTCCACACCAAGAAGGGTGTATTCCACGCGCTGCGTGAAATCGACCTGAAAGTCGCCAAGGGCGAATTCATCACGCTGATCGGCCACTCGGGCTGCGGCAAGTCCACCCTGCTCAACCTGATCGCCGGCCTGCTCAAGCCGACCGACGGCGTGCTGCTGTGCGCCAACCGCGAGATCGCCGGCCCGTCGCCGGAACGCTCGGTGGTGTTCCAGAACCATTCGCTGCTGCCTTGGCTGACCTGCTACGAAAACATCTACCTCGGTGTGGAGCGCGTGTTCGGCGCGACTGAAACCAAGGCGCAGCTCAAGGAACGCACGCTGGCCGCGCTGGCGCTGGTGGGCCTGACGCCCGCTGAAACCAAGCGCCCGCATGAAATTTCGGGCGGCATGAAGCAGCGTGTCGGCATCGCCCGTGCGCTGGCGATGGAGCCGAAAGTGCTGCTGATGGACGAACCGTTCGGCGCACTGGACGCACTGACCCGCGCCCACCTGCAGGATGAACTGTTGAAGATTGTCGCCGCCACCAAGTCCACGGTGGTGATGGTGACGCACGATGTAGACGAAGCGGTGCTGCTGTCCGACCGCATCGTCATGATGACCAACGGCCCGGCCGCCACCATCGGCGAAATCGTCGATGTGCAGCTGGAGCGTCCACGCGACCGCGTGGCGCTGGCATCGGATGCACGGTACATGGAGTACCGCACCGCGGTGCTGGAATTCCTGTATCGGAAACAAGCGCATCCCGCCAAAGCCGCTTAACCAAAGGAGAACCAAGATGCACATGCACGCGCCTATCGCACCCGCTGCCGGATCCCACGGCGGCAAGCCTTTGCCGGGAGAAGTCTTCGGCGCCCTGATCAATCTGTCCGGGCGTCGTCGCTTCACCTCGCAGCGGCTGGTGCTGTACGCCGTGCTGGCATCGCAGCAGCAGGACGGCGCGGCGGCGATAGCGCAGGAAGCGCTGGCACTGTTCCGTGGGGCGCACAAATCGCTGCTGACCGATGGCGACGGCTTGCCGGGCGTGTTCTGCCCGGAGCTGGAGCAGGCCTACTTCGGCAAGCCGCAAGGCGACCGCGCCATCACGGCGTTTGCCGACCTGGCCGAGCGCACGCTGCGCGCGATTGGCAACGACGCCAGTGACAGTGCCGAATTGCTGGCGGAGCTGGTGCGCATCACTACGCCCACGCTGGCGATCCTGAACCAGATCACCGGCATCTATGAAGAACAGGCCAAGCTGCATGCAAGACTGATGAAAAAACAATTGCGCGGCGTGATTACCGATATTGAAACCATCAACCGCCAGGCGCGCATGGTGGCCTTCAACGCCCGCATCGTCGCGGCGCGCGCAGGGCAGGCGGGCAAGGAATTCTCGGTGGTGGCGGGCGTCCTCTCCAACATCAGCGGCGAAATCGACGAGATGGTGGCCGCCGCGTTGGCTGCGGCGGGGTGAATCAGGCCAGTTCCGCCAGCCGTGCGCGTACCAGGTCGCGCAGGAGATCCCGGTCGATTTCCCAGTCGACGGGGATCTGGAAGCAGTTCTTGAACACGACCAGCGGCGCGAGACGCGCCTTGAAGTCCTCCATGACAAACACGCTCCACGGTGAAACTGTCAGGTGCTTCTTATAGGCGGCAAGTCCCATCACATACTGGCCGTCCCGATGAATATGCGGGACGTTCCAGGCCATCTTGACATCGAGCGCCGGGAACTCGGCGAGGACAAAGTCGATGATGGACCGAAGGGTTCCGGCCTTGGTCTCATCCACAGACGCCAGGTAGGCGTCAATCGTTTCAAATTTAGCAGCGCTCATATCGGGAGGATAGCACCATCTTGTTGCACCGATAGCGTGCGCTGTGCACCGCAACATCGCAGTGCACCAATTTTATCGGCTTCCCGCCAGACCGCATTTTTTAGTCGTTTCCCTCTGTAGCCGGGCTTTTTTGAGGGCTGGCACAGCTCTTGCAATGGATAGGGCAAGGGATCAACGGCGATCTCCCAGAAACACACGAATTCATAGCTGGTCCAAGGACGGACTGGCAGGACAACGGCGTCCGCCCAACCCGGCCTTAGGCCTGCGGTTGCGCGGACGCCTTTTTGTTTTCTGAACGGGATAAAAAAATGGCCAGCAAAGCTACCAGCATCAAGCTCTTCTCGATTTCAACGCCTCAGATGCGGGCGTTCCACTTGACCTGGATGGCGTTCTTCGTCTGCTTCTTCGCCTGGTTCGCCTGCGCGCCGCTGATGCCGGTGATTAAAGGTGAATTCGGTTTGACGGTGGCGCAAATCGCCAACATCAATATCGCTGCTGTTGCAGTCACCATCGTCGTGCGTCTGATTATCGGTCCGCTGTGCGACCACTTCGGCCCGCGCAAAGCCTATACAGGCTTGCTGCTGCTGGGTTCCATCCCGGTGATCGGTGTAGCCTTTGCACAGAGCTACGAAAGCTTCCTGTTCTTCCGCCTTGCCATCGGCGCGGCCGGCGCCAGCTTCGTCATCACGCAGTACCACACCTCGGTGATGTTCGCACCGAAAGTGGTGGGCACCGCCAACGCGGCGGCCGCAGGGTGGGGCAACGCCGGCGGCGGTGCAGCGCAAGCCGCCATGCCGCTGCTGATGGCCGCGATGGTGATGCTGGGCGTCGGCGAAGGCTTCGGCTGGCGCGCTGCCCTGATCGTGCCGGGCGTCCTGATGATCATCATGGCTGGCGTCTACTACCGCTTCACGCAAGACTGCCCGCAAGGTAACTACAAAGAGCTGCGCGCTGCCGGCATCGTCATCGAAGGCGGCAAGAAAGGCGGCTGGGATTCGTTCAAGCTGGCCGCTGCCAACTACCGCGTATGGCTGCTGTTCATCACCTACGGCGCTTGCTTCGGCATCGAGATCTTCATCCACAACATCGCCGCGACCTACTACGTCGATCACTTCAAGCTGACGCTTGCCCAAGCCGGTATGGCGGCAGGCAGCTTCGGTTTGCTGGCGCTGTTCGCCCGCGCACTGGGCGGCTGGGTGTCGGACAAATTCGCCGCTGCCGGTAACCTGAATAACCGCGTGACCCTGCTGTTTGTGCTGATGCTGGGCGAAGGCGCCGGCTTGCTGATGTTTGCCCATGCCGGTAACGCCATGCTGGCCATCGCCGCCATGCTGTTCTTCGGCCTGTTCACCCACATGGCTTGCGGCGCGACTTACGCCGTGGTGCCTTTCGTCGATAAACGCGCCTTGGGCGGCGTGGCCGGCATCATCGGCGCCGGCGGCAACGTGGGCGCAGTCGCAGCCGGCTTCCTGATGAAGGGCACCGGCGACGTGCAGCAGACGCTGAGCATCCTCGGTGTGTTGGTCGCCATCTCCGCCTTGTGCGCGCTGGCCGCACGCTTCAGCGCCGACACCGTAGAACAATCCGCAATCGCCACCGCTTAATAGGAATCGCATCATGAAAATTATCGTCATCGGCCACGGCATGGTAGGTCACAAATTCCTGGAAAGCCTGGCCAATAGCGGCACGCCGAACCTGCAAGTGACGGTGCTGTGCGAAGAGCCGCGTCCCGCCTACGACCGCGTGCACCTGTCCGAATTCTTTTCCGGTAAATCGGCCGAAGACCTGTCGCTGGTGAAGCCAGGCTTCTTCGAACAAAACGACAGCATGGTGCTGCGCCTGAACACCCGCGCCACCGCCATCGACACCAAGGCGAAGACCGTCAGCACCGCCGACGGCGAAGTGCTGGCCTACGACAAACTGGTAATCGCCACCGGCTCGTTCCCGTTCGTGCCGCCGCTGCCGGGCAAGGAGCGCAAGGACTGCTTCGTCTACCGCACCATCGAGGATCTGGAAGCGATGCTGGAATGCGGCAAGCGTTCGAAGACCGGCGTGGTGATCGGCGGCGGCCTGCTCGGCCTCGAATGCGCCAAGGCCCTGCGCGACATGAAGCTGGAAACCCATGTGGTCGAATTCTCGCCGCGCCTGATGGCGGTGCAGGTCGATGATGGCGGCGGCCGTGTGCTGCGCCGTAAGATCGAAGAACTGGGCGTGACCGTCCACACCGGTAAAAACACCACCGCCATCGTCGACGGCGTGGATGGCACCCACCGCATGGAGTTCGCCGACGGCGGCCATCTGGATGCCGACATGATCGTGTTCTCGGCCGGTATCCGCCCGCGCGACATGCTGGCGAAAGAAGCCGGCCTGACCATCGGCCCGCGCGGCGGCATTGAAATCAACAACAACTGCGTCACCTCCGACCCGCACGTTTACGCCATCGGCGAGTGCGCGCTGTGGGGCGGCATGATCTTCGGCCTGGTCGCACCGGGCTATGAAATGGCGCGCGTCGCCGTGAAACACATGCTGGGCGAAGCGGCGGAATTCGCCGGCGCCGACATGAGCACCAAGCTGAAACTGATGGGCGTGGACGTGGCCTCGATCGGCGACCCGCACGGCAAGGAAGAGGGCAGCCACTCCTACCAGTTCATCGACGAGCGCAAACAGATCTACAAGAAGATCGTGGTGTCCAGTTGCGGCAAATACCTGCTGGGCGGCGTGATGGTGGGCGACGCCAGCGAATACGGCACCCTGCTGCAAATGATGCTCAACAAGATCGAACTGCCGGAATCGCCGGAGTTCCTGATCCTGCCGCAATCGGACGGTGCGGCCAGGCCGGCGCTGGGCGTGGATGCGTTGCCGGATTCGGCGCAGATCTGCTCCTGCAATAACATCTCCAAGGGCCAGCTGTGCGCCGCTGTCGCCAACGGCGCCTGCACCATCGGTGAACTGAAGTCGTGCACCACCGCCGGCACCGCGTGCGGCGGCTGCGTACCGCTCGTCACGCAGGTGATGAAGGCCGAGATGAAGAAGCAGGGCATGGAAGTCAACAACCATGTGTGCGAACACTTCGCGTACTCGCGCCAGGAGCTGTTCCACCTGATCAAAGTCGGCAAGATCAGCACCTTCGGCGATTTGCTGCACAAGCATGGAAAAGGCCTGGGCTGCGACGTTTGCAAACCGCTGGCCGCCAGCATCCTCGCCACCATCAACAACGAGTTCGTGCTGAAGAAGGAACACGCCAGCCTGCAGGACACCAACGACTACTTCCTTGGCAATATCCAGAAGGACGGCACCTACTCGGTGGTGCCGCGCATGCCGGCCGGTGAAGTAACGCCCGATGGCCTGATCGCTGTCGGCATGGTGGCCAAGAAGTACGGGCTGTACACCAAGATCACCGGCGGTGCGCGCGTCGACATGTTCGGCGCCCGCGTTGAGCAGTTGCCGCTGATCTGGGAAGAGCTGATCGCCGCCGGTTTCGAATCCGGCCACGCTTACGGCAAGTCGCTGCGTACCGTGAAGTCCTGCGTCGGTTCGACCTGGTGCCGCTACGGCGTGGATGATTCGATCGGCCTGGCGGTGGAACTGGAGAACCGCTACAAGGGCCTGCGCACGCCGCACAAGATCAAGTTCGGCGTCTCCGGCTGCACCCGCGAGTGCGCCGAAGCGCAGGGCAAGGACGTGGGCGTGATCGCCACCGAAAAAGGCTGGAACCTGTACGTGTGCGGCAACGGCGGCATGAAGCCTCGCCACGCGGAACTGATCGCCACCGAACTGGATAAGGCAACGCTGATCCAGTACATCGACCGCTTCCTGATGTTCTACAGCCGCACCGGTGACCGCCTGCAGCGCACCAGCACCTGGCGCGAAAACATGGAAGGCGGCCTGGATTACCTGAAGAGCGTCATCATCGATGACAAACTGGGCATCGCCGCCGAGCTGGAAGCCGATATGGCGCACGTGGTCAGCACCTACGCTTGCGAGTGGAAAGAAGCGGTCGAGAATCCAGAGACCCGCAAACGCTTCCGCCACTTCGTCAACAGCGACAAGGGCGACCAGAACGTGCTGTTCATGGAAGAACGCGGCCAGATTCGCCCGGCCACTATTGAAGAACGCAAGCGCGTTATCCCTATCGCAGTCAAGGCAGCTTGAGGAGAAGATTATGCACCGTGATATTCAAACCGATAAATGGGTCGCTGTCTGCAACCTGGACGATATCGTTCCTAACACCGGCGTGTGCGCGCTGCTGAACGACGAACAAGTGGCCGTGTTCCACGTCGACGACGGCGGCCCGCGCGTGTTCGCCATCGACAACTACGATCCGAATTCGGAAGCCTCCGTGCTGTCGCGCGGTCTGGTCGGTTCGCTGGGTGAGCGCATCGTGGTGGCTTCGCCGATCTACAAGCAGCACTTCGACCTGCAAACCGGCGAGTGCCTGGAAGCGCCGGAACACTCGGTCGCCACGTACCCGGCCCGTATCGACGGCGGCAAGATCTGGGTAGGTTTATGAAACCCGCGCTGGTCGTCATTGGCAACGGCATGGCCGGCATGCGTACGGTGGAAGAACTGTACAAGCTGGCGCCGGACATGTACGACATTACCGTGTTCGGCGCCGAGCCGCACGGTAACTACAACCGCATCCTGCTGTCGCCGGTGCTGGCGGGCGAGAAGAGCATCGACGACATCATGCTCAACACGCGCGAGTGGTACGTCCAGCACAACATCACGCTGCATGCCGGCGACCCGGTGGTACACATCGACCGCCGCAAGCGCGTCGTGCGCGCGCAGTCGGGCCTTGAGGTGCGCTATGACCGTCTGCTGATCGCCACCGGTTCCAAGCCCTTTATCATTCCGGTGCCGGGCCATAAGCTGGACGGCGTGCTGGCCTTCCGCGACATTCAGGACGTGGAGACCATGCTGGCGATGGCGCGCAATCATCGCCACGCGGTGGTGATCGGCGGCGGCCTGCTGGGCCTTGAAGCGGCCAACGGCCTGCAACGCCAGGGCATGTCCGTCACCGTGGTGCACGTGACCGATGCGCTGATGAACCAGCAGCTCGACAAGCCTGCCGCGCTGCTGCTGCAAAAAGCGCTGGAAGCGAAAGGCCTCAAGTTCATGATGGAAGCGCAGACTGAGTCGATTCTCGGCACGGACCGCGTGACTGGCGTGCGCTTCAAGGACGGCACCGAGATCCCGGCGGATCTGGTGGTGATGACGGCGGGCGTGCGTCCCAACATCGAACTGGCGAAAGAAGCCGGCCTGCATTGCGAACGCGCCATCGTGGTGGACGACACGCTGCAAACTTACGATCCGCGCGTGTATGCCGTCGGCGAATGCGTGCAGCACCGCAGCGCCACCTTCGGCCTCGTGGCACCGATCTGGGACCAGGCCCGCGTTTGCGGCGCCCACCTGGCCGGCGCCGGCGTGCGCCGCTACGTGCAATCGACCTCGCCGACGCGCCTGAAAGTCACCGGCGTAGATCTGTACTCGGTCGGCGATTTCATCGGCGGCGAAGGCAGCGAAGACCTGGTGCTGCGCGATGCGCGTCGCGGCGTCTACAAGCGGCTGGTGATCAAGGATGGCCGCGTCACCGGCGCCGTGCTGTATGGCGACGTGAAGGACGGTCCGTGGTACTTCGGCTTGATCCAGAACCGCGCCGACATTACGCCAATCCGGCAAACCCTGTTATTTGGTGAAGCCCTGTCCAACCGGGCCGCCTGAAGGAATATCTTGAACCTGTCCACCGACCATCTGGCTATCCGTACTACCTGTGCATACTGCGGCGTAGGCTGCGGTGTGCAGGCCACGCCGCTGGCCGACGGCACGATCGCCATCGCCGGCGACAAGCAGCACCCGGCCAACAAGGGCCGCCTGTGCGTGAAGGGTTCTGCGCTGGGCGAAACCGTGGGGCTGGAAGGCCGCTTGCTGTATCCTCAAGTGCGCGACGAGAGCGGTTTGCGCCGCACCTCGTGGGACGAAGCGCTCGGCAAAGTGGCCGACGCGTGGAAGACCATCATCGCTGAACACGGCCCGGACGCGGTGGCCCTGTACGTCTCCGGCCAGTTGCTGACCGAGGACTACTACGTCGCCAATAAGCTGATGAAGGGCTACGTCGGCAGCGCCAACATCGACACCAATTCGCGCCTGTGCATGTCGTCCGCCGTGGCGGGCTACAAGCGCGCCTTCGGTGAAGACCTGGTGCCGGTCTGCTATGACGATTTGGAACTGGCCGACATGATCGTGCTGGTGGGTTCCAACACCGCGTGGTGCCACCCGATCCTGTTCCAGCGCATTTTGAAAGCCAAGGAAGCGCGGCCCGAGATGAAGCTGGTGGTGATCGACCCGCGCCGCACCGCCACTTGCGAGCTGGCCGACCTGCACCTGCCGGTCAAAGCCGGCACCGACGTGTGGCTGTTCAATGGCTTGCTCAGCTACCTGTCGCGCATCGGCGCGGTCGATCCGCGCTTCATCGAGAACCACACCAACGGCTTTGAAAACGCGCTGGGCGTGGCCAATGCCGATTGCGCCGATCCGGCCGTCGTCGCCAAGATCTGCCGTATCGAACTGCCGCTGCTGCTGGAGTTCTACGAACTGTTCGCCTCCACCCGCAAGACCATCACCGCTTATTCGATGGGCGTGAACCAGTCGTCGGCTGGCACGGACAAGGCCAACGCCATCATCAACTGCCATCTGATCGGCGGCCGTATCGGTAAGCCGGGCATGGGCCCGTTCTCGATCACCGGCCAGCCGAATGCGATGGGCGGACGCGAAGTTGGCGGTCTGGCCAATATGCTGGCAGCGCACATGGACCTTGAACGCGCTGACCATCGCAATGTGGTGCAGACTTTCTGGGAGTCGCCTGCGATGGCCGACAAGGGCGGCCTGAAAGCGGTGGACCTGTTCAAAGCGATTGAAGAAGGCAAGGTTAAATCGGTGTGGGTGATCGCCACCAATCCTGTGGTCAGCCTGCCGGATGCCGACCAGGTCCGCCGCGCGCTGGACAAGTGCGAGCTGGTGATCTCCTCCGATATCATGCAGAACACCGACACCACCGCCTACGCCGACGTGCTGCTGCCGGCGCTGGGCTGGGGCGAGAAGGACGGCACCGTGACCAACTCCGAGCGCCGCATCTCGCGCCAGCGCGCCTTCCTGGCGGCGCCGGGCGAAGCACTGCCGGACTGGAAAATCCTGTCGCTGTTCGCGCAGCGCATGGGTTATGAAGGTTTCGATTTCTGCGGCCCGCACGGCGTGTTCGACGAGCACGCGCGCCTGAGCGGTTTCCGCAACGCCGTCGGCGATGTGCCGCGCGCGTTCGACATGTCCGGCCTCGGTGGCCTCAAGCAGCGCGAGTACGACGACATGGAGCCAACCCAGTGGCCGGTGCGCCGTACCGCGTCCGGCGAATTGCAAGTGGAAACGCGCCTGTTCAAGGACAATGTGTACGCCCACCCGGACGGCAAGGCGCGCTTCATCGCCACAGCGCCGCGCGCGCCCATGCACGCTGTCAGCGAAGACTATCCACTGTCGCTCAATACCGGCCGCGTGCGCGACCAGTGGCACACCATGACCCGCACCGGCAAGTCCGCCACGCTGGCCGACCACATCGCCGAATCGTTTGTCGACATGCATCCGCAGGACGCGCTGTTGAGCGGCGTGCGCGAGGGCGAACTGGCGCGCATCACGTCCGCGTGGGGCGCGATGGTGGCGCGCGTGCAGCATGGCGGCGGCATCCCGCGCGGCAGCGTGTTCATTCCGATTCACTGGAACGGCCAGACCGCATCCGATGCGCGCGTTGGCGCGGTGGTGAATCCGGTGGTGGACCCGGTATCGGGCGAGCCTGAGTTCAAGCACACGCCGGTGCGCGTGGAGCAGTTCCGCGTCAACTGGCACGGTTTCATCCTGAGCCGCGCGGAAGTGAACCTCGACAGCGTGGCGCACTGGACCCGCATCCAGGGCCGCGAATTCGCGCGCTACGAACTGGCCGGCCGCAACACCATCAAGGACTATCCGGCCTGGGCACGCGAGCTGCTCGGCGTCGAAGACCTCGATGCCGACTGGCTGGAATACGAAGACCGCACCGCCGGCGTGTACCGCGCCGTGCACGTGGTGAACGACCGCATCGACCAGTGCATCTTCGTCTCGCCGCGCCAGGACATGCCGTCGCGTGCATGGCTGGCCAGCCTGTTCGCCAAAGAGCAGTTGAGCGAGATCGATCGCGTCGGCCTGCTGGTCGGCATGCCGGTGGAGAAGGGCGCGGACACCGGTCCTACCGTGTGCTCGTGCTTCGGCGTCGGCCGCAACACCATCTGCAACGCCATCCTCGAGAAGGACTTGAAGACGGTGCCGGAAGTGACGGCCTGCCTGAAGGCCGGCGGCAATTGCGGTTCCTGCGTCCCGGAGATCAAGAAGATACTGGTGCAAACCCGCGTGGAAGCAGCAGAGGCTCAATAAAAAAGGTTGCGATTATGGTAAGCTAGGCTTGTCGATCGCAACCTTGAGCGCATCATGTCTATCCGTGAAAACTTCTCCGATGCCGATATGGACCAGTGGCTCAACGAGAACCGTGTCACTGAAATCGAATGCCTGGTGCCCGACCTGACGGGCGTGGCGCGCGGGAAGATTCTCCCTCGCGCCAAATTCACGCAGGATCGCGGCATGCGCATCCCGGAAGCGGTGCTGGGCATGACCGTCACCGGCAACTACCCGACCGAAGACGCAGCCTACGACCGCGCCATCTCCAACACCGACCGCGACATGATCCTGCGCGCGGACCCCGGAAGCATCACCACCGTGCCGTGGGCCATCGACCCGACCGCGCAAGTGATCCACGATTGCTACTTCGCCGACGGCACGCTGGTCGATTTCGCGCCGCGTTCCGTGCTGCGCCGCGTGCTTAAACTGTACGCCGACAAAGGCTGGACGCCGGTGGTGGGGCCGGAACTGGAGTTCTACCTCACCGAGAAGAACATCGATCCCGACCTGCCGTTGAAAGCGCCGGTAGGCCGCAGCGGTCGTTCCGAAACCACCCGCCAGGTCTACAGCATTGACGCCGTCAATGAATTCGATCCGCTGTTTGAAGACATCTACGACTACTGTGCGCTGATGAATCTCGATGTGGACACGCTGATCCACGAGACCGGTGCCGGCCAGATGGGCCTCAACTTCCAGCATGGCGACGCGATGGCGCTGGCCGACAATGTGTTCTACTTCAAGCGCACCTTGCGCGAGGCGGCGCTCAAGCACTCCATGTACGCCACCTTCATGGCCAAGCCGATGGCGGGCGAACCCGGATCGGCCATGCATGTGCACCAGAGCGTGAGCGACGCCGCCACCGGCCGAAACATCTTTAATTTGCCCGACGGTTCGCCGTCGCCGCACTTCCGCCACTATATCGGCGGCTTGCAGCGCTATACGCCGGCGGCGATGGCGATTCTGGCGCCGTATGTGAATTCGTATCGCCGCATCGTGCGCCACACGGCGGCGCCGATCAACATCCAGTGGGGCATGGACAACCGCACCGTGGGCTTTCGCATTCCGATTTCCGGCGTCGAGCAGCGCCGCGTCGAAAACCGCATCATCGGCGCCGACGCCAATCCCTACCTGGCGATGGCGGTGACGCTGGCCTGCGGCTACCTCGGGCTGGTCGACCAGCTGGAGCCCACGCCGATGTACACCGGCAGCGCCTACGACCATGTGTACGAGCTGCCGCAAGGCCTGCCGCAGGCGTTGACCATGATGCGGCAGGAGGACCGGCTGCGCGACGTGCTGGGCGAGCGCTTCATCGACGTCTACACCGCGATCAAAGAGCTGGAGCATCAGGAGTTCATGACCGTTATCAGCCCGTGGGAACGGGAACACTTATTGCTCCATGTTTGAGCACTGCCTTTATAATCACAGGTTTGGCTAATATCCTTTTACCTTTCTAACAACATGACCATAGAGCGAGCGGCTGAACCTTTCCTCCTGATTAAGAACCTGGTGAAGGAATTCGACGGCGTCCGTGCCGTCAATGACGTATCGGTTACGATCAACAAGGGCGAAATCTTCGCACTGCTGGGCAGCTCGGGCTGCGGCAAGTCGACCCTGTTGCGCATGCTGGCGGGCTTTGAAACGCCGACGTCGGGCGCCATTACGCTGGCCGGCCAGGACATCGTGAGCGTGCCGCCGTACCAGCGTCCTATCAACATGATGTTCCAGTCGTATGCGCTGTTCCCGCACCTGAGCGTGTGGGACAACATCGCCTTCGGCCTGCGCCGCGACGGCCTGCCGAAAGACGAAATCGCATCGCGCGTGGAAAAGATGCTGTCGCTGGTGCAGTTGACCGAGTATGCGAAGCGCAAGCCGCACCAGCTGTCCGGCGGCCAGCAGCAGCGCGTGGCGCTGGCGCGTTCGCTGGCCAAGCGTCCGCAGTTGCTGCTGCTGGACGAGCCGCTCGGCGCGCTCGATAAGAAGCTGCGCGAGCGCACCCAGATGGAACTGGTCAGCATCATCGAGGAAGTGGGCGTGACCTGCGTGATGGTCACCCACGACCAGGATGAAGCCATGAGCATGGCCACCCGCATCGCCGTCATGAGCGCGGGCCGCATCCTGCAGGTTGGCGCGCCGGATGAAATCTACGAAACGCCAAACTGCCGCTTCGTGGCCGATTTTATCGGCAGCGTGAACCTGTTCAACGGCAGCGTGGCGGTGGATGAGGCGGACCACGTTATCATCGAAACGCCGGAAGGCAAGCATTACGTCACCCACGGCATTACCGGCACGCTGGGCATGCCGGTGTCGGTGGCAGTGCGTCCGGAAAAAATCGCCGTGCAGGCGGAAGCCCCAACCCAGGAGCAGCGCGCCAAGGAAGCCGAACATGGCTACAACTGCGTGCAGGGCGTCGTCACCGGCATCTCCTATTTCGGCAACGAGACCAGCTACCACATCACCCTGGACAGCGGCATGGTGCTGAAGGCTTCGCGCACCAACGTGGCACGTCATGATGACGCGGCGCTCAAGCGCGAGCAGCGCGTGTTCGCGTGGTGGGACGGCGCCGACGTCGTCGTGCTGACCAGCTAAGAGGGCGGGCATGAACTTCCTCAAGAACCTGTTCAAGCATCCGGGACGCAGCACGGTCATCGCCGTGCCGTTCCTGTGGCTGACCTTTGCCTTCCTGATTCCGTTCCTGATCGTCTTGCGCATCAGCTTTACCGATCTGGATTCCGGCGATGGCAGCCCGTTCGGCACCTTGATGACGGTGGTCGATGGCGTGATCACGCTGAAGGTGAAGATCGCCAACTACCTGTACATCGCGCAGGACGAGCTGTATGCGATTACCTATCTGAACTCGATCAAGTTCGCCGCGATCACGGCGGCGCTGTGCCTGGCCATCGGCTATCCGTTCGCCTACTTCATGGCGCGCGCCAAGCCGGCCCTGCGCCCGGTGCTGCTGATGCTGGTGATGATGCCGTTCTGGACTTCCTTCCTGCTGCGTATCTACGCATGGAAGGGCATCCTGGCCAACAACGGTATCCTCAACAGCTTCCTGATCGATATCGGTGTGATCGCGGAGCCGCTGCACTTGATGAACACGCAGTTCTCGCTGATCATCGGCATGGTGTACGCCTACCTGCCGTTCATGATCCTGCCGCTGTACGCCAACCTGGTGAAGATGGACGTGCGCTTCATCGAGGCGGCGGCCGATCTGGGCGCGACGCCGTGGCAGACCTTCTGGCGCGTGACCGTGCCGCTGTCGAAGTCGGGCATCATCGCCGGCACCATGCTGGTGTTCATCCCGGCGGTGGGCGAGTACGTGATTCCTGAGCTGCTGGGCGGCCCGGAAACGCTGATGATCGGCCGCCAGCTGTGGGACGAATTCTTTACCAATAACGATTGGCCGCTGGCGTCCTCGGTGACGGTAGTGGTGATCCTGCTGATTCTTGTGCCGATGGCGATCTTCAATAAATATCAGGCGGAACAGGAGGCGCGCAAATGACGCAGTTCCTGCATCGCTGGTTCGGGCGCGGCTGGCTGTCGCTCGGCTACCTGTTCCTCTACATCCCGATCGTGGTATTGGTGGTGTTCTCGTTTAACAGCTCGCGCCAGGACATGGTGTGGAGCGGCTTCTCGCTGCAATGGTATGCGGCGCTGCTGAACGACCAGGAGATTATCAGCGGCTTCGGACTGTCGCTGCGCATTGCGTTGCTGACGGCGTGCGGCTCGGTCATCCTCGGCACGTTTGCCGCGTTTGTGCTGGACCGCTACCAGCGCTTCGCCGGCCGCACCCTGTTCACCGGCATGGTGAGCGCGCCGCTGGTGATGCCGGAAGTGATTATCGGCTTGTCGCTGCTGCTGATGCTGGTGTCGGTGCAGAAGATGTTCGGTTTCCCGGAGCGCGGCCTGGTGACCATCTGGCTGGGCCACACCTTGCTGGGCATGGCCTATGCGACGGTGGTGGTGCAATCGCGCCTGCAGGAGATGAACAAGTCGCTGGAAGAGGCGGCGATGGATCTGGGTTGCCGTCCGTTCCAGGTGTTCTTCCTGGTGACGCTGCCGAACATCAAGCAGGCATTGGGTTCGGCGTGGCTGCTGACGTTTACGCTGTCGCTGGACGACGTAGTGCTGTCGGCCTTCCTGTCCGGCCCCGGCTCGTCGACCATGCCGATCGTGATCTTCTCGCGTGCCCGTCTGGGGTTAGATCCACGTGTAAATGCGGTAGCTGCCCTGACTATCCTGGTCGTGTCGATCGGCGTGATCGCCTCAAGCCTCTACATCGCCCGAGCCGAGCGCCTGCGTTCCAAACAGCTGGCGGCTGCGGCCAAAGGCTAGTCCCTGTCCGGCTTTTCTAGCCCTGCGCTGGCAATGAATATTGCCGCGCCAACCCACAGAACGGCCGGCAGTGCATTCACGCCGGCCGTTTGCATTAATACCCCCGTCACCAAAGGTCCGCCGGCGCTGGTGATGCCCCAGCTGGCGTTGACCACCGCGCTGGCCGCGACCAGCGACTGGCCTTCAAAGCGCTCCCCGCACGCCACCAGCGACAGCATGTAGATCGCGCCAGCCACCGCGCCCAGCACCAGCAGCAGCGTCCACCATAGCCACGGCGTGCCCGCCGCGAAAGGCAGCAGCGGCAGCAGCACGCAGCAGGCCACGCCGCAGCCGACGTGCACCTTGCGCCGCCCCACGTGGTCCGCCAGCCAGCCGAACGCAAATTGCAGCGCCGTGTCGCCCACCAGCACCACCGTGGCTGACAGCACCGCCAGCTCGGTCGCTATGCCGTGGCGCATGGCGTACAGTGGCAGCAGGCTCAGTGCCACTGTATCAAACATGGCGAAGAAGGCCGCGCCAATCGCAATCATCCACATGCGCGGCAGGATGCGTTGCCACGGCACGTGCGGTTCGTCTTCGTGGCCCTGCGCGCCGCCGCCAATCAGCAGCATGCCGGGCAGCGCTAGCAAGAACAGCGCACCGCAGCAGGCGAAGGGCAGCGCCACCTTGTCCGCAAACGCCGCCACCATTGCAGGCCCGATCAGCTGGAACAGCGTGAAAGCGGTGGTGTAGATCGCCACCACCCGGCCGCGCGAGTTTTCCGGCGCGAGCTTGTTGACCCATGCTTCGCCGATGGTGAATAACACGCCCATGCACGCACCGAATATGAAACGCAGCAGGGTCCATGCCAGCAGGTTGTCTGTGGTTTCCATCAGCGCGGTGGACAGCGCGGCAGTGAGAATGGCGCCGATCATGCAGCCGCGCGGTCCGTGGCCGGCCACCCAGCGCGAGACGAAAGGCGCCGCGCCGAGAATGCCGAACGCGCTGATGGCGGTAATGACGCCGATGATGCCGGAACCGATGCCGCGCTGGTCCAGCGTCAGCGCAGTCAGTGGAATGGTCGCGCCCAGCCCGAGGCCGACCACGCCGATGCTGGCCACCAAAGCCGTGAAATCGCGCCAGGGCATGTTCTTCATGCTTGCACCTCCGCCGCGATGATGGCGCCCAGCTGGCGGCCGTAGTCGGTGATCTGTTCGGGTGTGCAGTAAGCATAGCCGACCAACAGGCCGCGCCGCACCTGCGGCTTGAGGTAGTAGGTGGACAGCGCCTTCACCGAGATATCCAGCGCCGCCGCGCGCTGCGCCAGCGCTACGTCGTCCACGCTGTCGGGCAGTTCGACCACCAGATGCAGGCCGGATTCTTCTTTCGAGATAGTGACGCTGGCCGGCAACGCCCGCGCCAGCATGCGCCGCAGCAGTTCGCGCCGCGCGCCGTAGGTCTGGCGGATCTTGCGCACGTGGGTGGTGAAATGGCCGTAGGTGATGAAGTCGGTCAGCGTGGCTTGCACGGTGAGCTGACCGGGACGCTGCAAGTCGTACAGCGCGCTGCGGAAGGCGGGAATCAGCGCCGGCGGCACCACGAGGTAGCCGACCTTGATGCCGGGGTAGAGCACCTTGGAGAAGGTGCCCATGTACAGCACGCGGTCGTCGTTATCGAGGCCTTGCAGCGCCGCCAGCGGGCGGCCGGTGTAGCGGAATTCGCTGTCGTAGTCATCCTCCAGTATCCACGCATCCTTGCGCACGGCCACCTCCAGCAGTTCGCGGCGGCGCGCGAGACTCATCACCGCGCCGGTCGGATACTGGTGCGATGGCGTGACGTAGATCAGGCGTGGCTTGGTGGCGAGATCCTTGTCGCTGAGGGCCATGCCGTCGCTGTCGACGGTGATGGGGCGCAGCTTCAGTTCCCGCGCCTGGAACACGCGGCGCGCGCCCCAGTAGCACGGGTCTTCCACCCACGCCGTATCGCCGGCGTCGGCCAGCAATTGCGCGCACAGGTCCAGTGACTGCTGCGTGCCGGCGGTGATGATGACCTGCTCCACTTCCACCTTCACCGAGCGCGATATGCGCAGATATTCGGTAATGGCCTGGCGCAGCGGCAGGTGGCCGCCGGACTGGCCGTAGTCCAGCAAATCGTTGCGCGCCTCGCGCCACACGCGGTTCTGCAGCCGTTGCCACAGCTTGAACGGGAACGACGAGAAATCAGGATCGCCCGGCGCGAACGGCTGTATTTCGAATTGCGGACCGGCCGCATAGCTGGTGAGCTCCTGCCCTCGGCGTGAAAGACGTACGTCAGGCGCTGTGCGTGACGCGGTGCGCCCTTGTGGCGCGGAGCCAACACCGCGCATCGACGCGCTGTGCGCCTGCAAATCGGCCACGTAGGTGCCGCTGCCTTTCGACGTGATGACGTAGCCCTCCGCTGCAAGCTGCTCGAACGCCGCAATCACCGTGTTGCGCGCAATGCCCAGATCCCGCGCCAGGTCACGGCTGGACGGGAGTTTGCTGCCCGCGCCCAGCCGCTGCTGGTGGATCGCGGCCTTGGCGGCTTCGTACAGTCTGCGCTGCTGGGAGAGACGGGGATGGAAGCCGGATTGCGCCAGCGCGGTGGCCAGCAGGTCGGAAGTCGGGGACATCTACGAAAGTGGTTCTATCAAAGATCAAAAAGTGGCACTCAACATAATACCAAAATAGGCATATCATTTAGTTAAATCAAATAGATGAAAGCTTCTATGCGTAGTCCCATCGTTTTGGTCCCCGCATGCGTCAACCGGATAGGTGCGCATCCGTATCACACCGCGCAGCTCAAATACGTGGCCGCCGTGGCGGACGGCGCGCGCTGCACGCCGCTGATCGTGCCGGCGCTTGGCGCAGCCACCGACTTTGAAGCGTTGCTGTCGCTGGCCGATGGCGTGATGCTGACCGGCTCACCCTCCAACGTCCACGCCAGTTTGTACGGCGAGGAGGTGCTGGACCCATCGCTGCCGCAGGACGCCGCGCGCGACGCCACCACGCTGCCGCTGATCCGAGCCGCCATCAAGCGCGGCATCCCGCTGCTGGCGATCTGCCGCGGCTTCCAGGAAGTGAACGTAGCGCTGGGCGGCACGCTGCATCAAGCCGTGCATGCGGTGGCCGGCATGGCCGATCATCGCGAGAACAAGGAACACACGCTGGACCAGCAATACGCGCCGTCGCACCGCGTGTTGCTGGATCCCGGAGGGCGACTGACGCAGATACTGGATGGAGCAGCCGAGATCCAAGTGAACTCGCTGCACGGGCAAGGCATCAACCAGCTTGCGCCTGGCCTTGTCGCGGAAGCGCGCGCCGACGATGGACTGGTGGAAGCCTACCGCGTGGCGGACGCCAAGGGATTTGCGCTGGCGGTACAGTGGCACCCTGAGTGGCGCTTTTCCGAGAATCCGGATTCCGTCAAATTATTCAGAGCCTTTGGCGACGCCTGCCGCGCCTACAAGGCCACCCGATAACAACAACGAGAGAAGCAAATGGCAATTCGCGAAAACTTTACCTACACCGATATGGACCTGTGGCTGAACGAGAAGCGCGTCACAGAGATTGAATGTCTAGTCCCCGACCTGACCGGCGTGGCGCGCGGGAAGATTCTCCCGCGCGGTAAATTCACGCAGGAGCGCGGCATGCGCATCCCGGAAGCGGTGCTGGGCATGACCGTAACCGGCAACTACCCAACCGAGGATGCGGGCTACGACCGAGCCATCTCCACCACTGACCGCGACATGATTTTGAAGGCTGATCCGACCACCATCACGATGGTGCCGTGGGCCACCGATCCAACCGCGCAAGTGATCCACGACTGCTATTTTTCCGATGGCCGCCTGGTCGACTTTGCACCGCGCTCCGTGCTGCGCCGCGTACTCAAGCTGTATGCGGACAAAGGCTGGAAGCCGGTGGTGGCGCCGGAACTGGAGTTTTACCTGACTGCGAAGAACAGCGATCCGGACCTGCCTTTGAAACCGCCGATCGGCCGCAGCGGCCGCGCCGAAACCAGCCGTCAGGTCTACAGCATCGACGCGGTGAATGAATTCGATCCGCTGTTCGAAGACATCTACGACTACTGCGATTTGATGGGCCTCGACGTCGACACGCTGATTCACGAAATCGGCGCCGGCCAGATGGAGATCAACTTCCTGCACGGCGAGCCGCTGGGCCTTGCCGACAAGGTGTTCTTCTTCAAGCGCACCCTGCGCGAAGCGGCGCTCAAGCACGATATGTACGCCACCTTTATGGCCAAGCCGATGGCCGGCGAGCCCGGATCGGCCATGCACGTGCACCAGAGCGTGGTGGACTCCAAGACCGGCAAGAATATCTTCAGCTCCGAGGACGGTTCGGCTTCGGCGCTGTTCAAGCACTACATCGGCGGCTTACAGCGCTACATGCCGTCGGCGATGGCGATTGTGGCGCCGTATGTGAATTCGTACCGCCGCATCGTGCGCCACACGGCCGCGCCGATCAACATCCAGTGGGGCATGGACAACCGCACCGTGGGCTTCCGCGTGCCGGAATCCGGCGTGCAGGATCGCCGCGTGGAGAACCGCATCATCGGCGCGGACGCCAACCCCTACCTGGCATTGGCGGTGACGCTGGCCTGCGGCTACCTCGGCATGATCGATCAGATCGAGCCGACGCCAATGACCACGGACAGCGCCTACGATTTGAAAGTCGAGCTGCCGCAAGGCTTGCCGGAAGCGCTGCAGCTGCTGCGCGCCGAGGACAAGCTGCGCACCGTGCTGGGCGACCGCTTCATCGACGTGTACGCGGCGATCAAGGATCTGGAACATCAGGAATTCATGACTGTTATCAGCCCGTGGGAGCGCGAGCACCTGCTGCTGCACGTTTAAGGAGCCCGCCATGAGCAACTTCGATACCAAGGCAATCCAGAAGCTGGACACGGCGCACTACATGCACCCGTTCACCGATCACAAGGCGCTGGGCGAAAAGGGCGCGCGCGTGATGGTACGCGGCGATGGCATCTACTTGTGGGATTCGGAAGACAAGAAGATCATCGACGGCATGTCCGGCCTGTGGTGCGTGAACGTGGGCTACGGCCGCACCAGCATTTCGAAAGCGGTTTACCAGCAGATGGAGACGCTGCCGTTCTATAACAGCTTCTTCAACACCACCAATGTGCAGGCGGTGCAGCTGGCGGCGAAGCTGGCGCAGATCTCGCCGCCGCAGTTCAATCATGTGTACTTCACCGGCTCCGGCTCGGAAGGCAACGACACCAATGTGCGCATGGTGCGCCGCTATTGGGACGTGTTGGGCTACAAGGATCGCCACACCATCATCAGCCGCCACAACGCCTACCACGGCAGCACGATGGCCGGGGCGTCGCTGGGCGGCATGTCGGGCATGCACGAGCAGGGCGGCTTGCCGATTCCTGGCATTGTGCATATCGGCCAGCCGAATTATCTGGAATCCGGCAAGGGCATGACCGAGGAGGCGTTCGGCATCGAAGCTGCTTCGTGGCTGGAAAAGAAAATTCTGGAGGTGGGCGCAGAAAAGGTTGCGGCGTTTATCGGCGAGCCGATTCAGGGCGCGGGCGGCGTGATTATTCCGCCGTCCACCTACTGGCCGGAGATCCAGCGCATCTGCGACAAGTACGGCATCCTGCTGATCGCGGACGAAGTGATTTGCGGTTTTGGACGCACGGGCCGCTGGTTCGCGTCGGAGCTGTTCGGCATCAAGCCGGATTTGATTACGTTCGCCAAGGGCGTGACCTCGGGCTACGTGCCGTTGGGTGGTGTGCTGGTGGGCGACCGCGTGGCCAAGGTGCTGATCGAGCAAGGCGGCGAATTCAATCACGGCTTCACCTATTCCGGCCATCCGGTGGCGTGTGCGGCGGCGCTGGAAAACATCCGCATCATCGAAGATGAAAATCTGATCGAGCGCGTGGCCGAGGAAACCGGTCCTTACCTGAAGAAGCGCTTTGCCGAACTGGCGGACCATCCGCTAGTCGGCTACGCCAACAGCTGCGGCTTTGTGGCGGGCTTGAATCTGGTGCGCAGCAAAGGCGCGACGGTGCACGACAACGTGGCCTTCGACGAATCGCTGGCTGTCGGCATGGTGTGCCGGGGCTATATGTTCAACAACGGGATGATTATGCGTGCCGTCGGTGACCGCATGATTATCGCACCACCGCTGATCATGACCACGGCGCAGATCGATGAAATGGTGGCGCTGATCCGCCATTGCCTCGACCTGACTTATGCCGACGTCAAAGAGCGCGGCTGGCTGTAAGGAGAAGATGATGACGACATGGCATGAACGAGCCGCCGCGCTGCAAGCGGACGGCCGCGCCTTCATCGGCGGAGAGCGGGTATGGGCGAAATCGGAACAGCAGTTTGACAACCTGTCGCCTGTTGACGGGCGCAAGCTGGGCATGGTGGCGCGTTGCGATGGCGCCGATGTGGATATCGCTGTCGCTGCCGCGCGCGCGGCGTTCGAGGATCGCCGCTGGGCGGGCAAGTCGCCGGCGCAGCGCAAGCGGGTGCTTATCAAGTTCGCGGACCTGATGCAGAAATACGGCCAGGAGCTGGCGCTGCTGGAAACGCTGGATATGGGCAAGCCGATCAAGTACAGCCAGACGGTGGACGTGGGCGGTGCGGCCAACTGTATCCGCTGGTACGGCGAGGCGATCGACAAGATCTACGATGAGATTGCGCCAACGCCGTCCAACAGTCTCGCGCTGATCACGCGCGAGCCGGTGGGCGTGGTGGCGGCCATCGTGCCGTGGAACTACCCGATGCTGATGGCGTCGTGGAAGATTGCGCCGGCGCTGGCGGCGGGGAATAGCGTGGTGCTCAAGCCGTCCGAGAAGTCGCCGCTGACGGCGTTGCGCTTGGCGGAGATTGCGCTGGAAGCTGGCGTGCCGCCGGGCGTGTTCAATGTGCTGCCGGGCTTTGGCCACGAGGCCGGTGCGGCGCTGGCACTGCACATGGATGTGGACTGCATCGGCTTTACCGGTTCTACCCGCGTGGGCAAGCAGATCATGCAGATGGCGGGGCAGTCGAACCTGAAGCGTGCGTGGACCGAGTTGGGCGGCAAGTCGGCCAACATCGTTTGCGCGGATTGCCCGGACCTCGACGCGGCGGTCGAGGCGGCGATCGGCTCCATCTTCTTCAATCAGGGCGAGAGCTGCAATGCGCCTTCACGCTTGTTTGTGGAGGCGTCGATCAAGGACCGCTTTATCGAGAAGGCGCTGGCGCTGGTACCGAATTACGCGCCGGGCGATCCGCTGGATGACAGCACTATCATGGGCGCGATTGTCGATGCCACGCAATTGAAGACGGTGATGGGCTACATCGAATCCGGCCATGCGGATGGCGCGCGCCTGCTGGCGGGCGGCAAGCAGGTACGTACCGAGACCGGCGGCTACTACGTCGAGCCGACGCTGTTCGATCAGGTGGACAGCAATATGAAGATCGCGCGTGAAGAGATCTTTGGTCCAGTCCTGTCGGTGCTGAGTTTTACCGATGTGCAGGACGCGGTGCGGCAGGCGAACGATACGCCGTATGGCTTGCATGCCGCCGTGTGGACGGCGGACCTGAGCAAGGCGATCCAGACGTCGCGTGCGCTGCGTGCCGGCACGGTGCACGTCAATCAGTACGACGGTGACGATATCACGGTGCCGTTCGGCGGCTACAAACAGTCCGGCAATGGCCGCGACAAGTCGCTGCACGCATTCGATAAATACACGGAATTGAAGACAACATGGATACAGGTAGGTTAGAAGAGCTGCAGGGCGAACTGGCGGCGCAGGGCGTGCGTTATGTGTTTGCGCAGTTCACGGATATCCACGGCGCGGCCAAGGGCAAGCTGGTGCCGCTAGCGCATCTTGGCGATATCGTGTCGCCAGGCGCTGGTTTCTCCGGTCCGTCGATCTGGGGGACCGGCCTGCCGCGCAACGGTCCGCGTTCGGAGTACTACGGCCGCGCAGACCTCACCACGCTGCAGCCGATGCCGTGGCTGCCCGGCTATGCGCGCGTGGTGCTGGATGGCCACGTCGCCGGCGAGCCGTTCGACGCGTGCCCGCGTCAGGTTCTGCGCAAGCAGGTCGCCCGCCTGGCCGCGCGCGGCTGGATCTTGAACGCTGGCCTTGAGCCGGAATTCTTCCTGCTCCAACACGGCAACGCCGAAGCCGGCGACACGCTGGAAAAACCATCCTACGACACCAAAAGCCTGCTGCGTCGCCGCTCCTTCCTCGACAAGCTCACGACGTCGCTCAACGAGTGTGGCCTTGGCGTCTACCAGAGCGACCATGAGGATGCGACCGGCCAGTTCGAAGTGAACTACCACTACGCCGATGCGCTGCGCGCGGCGGACAACTTCATGCTGTTCAAGATGGCGGCGCATCACATTGCGGAAGAAGAGGGCATGCTGTTCTCCATGATGCCCAAGCCGTTCGCAGAGCGGCCGGGCAGCGGCTTGCATTTCCATCTCTCGCTGGCCGATGACAATGGCAATCCGGTGTCGGCAATCAGCGAGCATTTCCTCGGCGGCCTGCTGCACCACGCGCCGGCGTTGACGGCGTTGTGCGCACCGACCGTCAATTCGTACAAGCGCCTGATGTGCGGCGAATCGCTGTCCGGCACCAGCTGGGCGCCGGCCTTCATCGGCCACGGCGACAACAACCGCACCGTGGTGGCGCGCACCGTCCACGGGCGCGTCGAATGGCGCTTGCCCGACAGTTCGGCCAATCCCTATCTCGCGCTGGCAGGTGTGATTGCTGCGGGTCTGGATGGCATCGACCGCCAGCTCGATCCCGGTGAGCCGGTCAATGAAGACGTCTATGACATGAGCGCCGCACAGCGCGCCGAGCTGGGACTGAAGCTGCTGCCGCAAAACCTCGGCGCGGCAGCGGAAGCGCTGCGGGCAGACGCCGTGCTCACTGAATCGCTGGGCGCCGCCATCGTCCACGAATTCGCCGCGCTGAAGAGTGCGGAATGGATCGAGTACAGCCAGCATGTGAGTGCATGGGAAACTGAACGCTACCTGAACCGCTTCTAGACCGGAGACCGCGATGAGCCAGACCATGAAAGACTTTCTGCGCGAGCGGAATATCCACGAAGTGGAGTGCGTCATCGCCGACATGACCGGTATCGCGCGCGGCAAAATCCTGCCCAAGGATCTGTTCCTGAGCGAAGGTGAAATGCGCTTGCCGAAAAGCGTCCTGCTGAACACCGTCAACGGCGAGCAGCCCAACAACACACCCTACGTCGGCGCCACCGATCCAGACATGATCTGCGTGCCGGACCTCGCCACGTTGCGACAAGTGCCGTGGGCGGCGGAAAACGTCGCGCTGGTGATTCACGATTGCCAGAACTTCGACGGAACCCCGGTCGGCCTGTCGCCGCGTGCCGTGCTGCGCAAGGTGCTGCGCATGTACGAGGATCGTGGCTGGCAGCCGGTGGTGGCGCCGGAGATGGAATTTTATCTGGTCGCCCGCAGCAGCAACCCGCACGAACCGCTGGCGCCACCGTTGGGCCGCAGCGGCAAGCCAGAATCCGGCCGCCAGTCCTACTCCATCGATGCGGTGAACGATTTCGATCCCTTCTTCCTTGAGCTGTCGACCTTCTGCAAGCAGCACGATCTTGGCGTCGAAACGCTGATTCACGAAGCCGGCGCAGGGCAGATGGAAATCAACTTCACCCACGGCGAGGCGCTGGAACTGGCCGACCGCGTGTTCCTGTTCAAGCGCGCCGTGCGCGAGACGGCGCTGAGGCATGGCATCTTCGCTACCTTCATGGCCAAGCCGATGGAGACGGAGCCGGGCAGCGCGATGCACATTCACCAGAGCGTGCTCGATACCACCAGCGGCCAAAATATCTTCTCGCGCAAGGACGGCGACGCCAGCGATTTATTCTTCAACTACATCGCGGGACTGGAAAAGTACATCGCGCCGGCCACGCTGCTGTTTGCGCCGCATGTGAATTCCTACCGCCGCTTGTCGCGCTTCATGTCCGCGCCGACCAATGTGCACTGGGGCTATGACAACCGTACCTGCGGCATCCGCATCCCCAACTCGGCGCCCTTGAATCGTCGCGTGGAGAACCGCGTACCCGGCGTGGACGTGAATCCCTACCTGGCGATGGCGGCCACGCTGGCCTGCGGCTATCTCGGCATGGTTGAAGGCATTAAACCATCGGCGCCAACATCCGGCAGCGCGGAGCATGTGCACGATCAGCTGCCGCGCAATCTGGAGGACGCCATCCTGCGCCTGCGCGAGTGCAAGCCGTTAAGCGAAATGCTGGGAGAGCTGTTCGTACAGGCATTCTGCGAGGTGAAGGAACTGGAGTTCGCCACCTACAGCCGCGTAATCAGCTCGTGGGAACGCGAGCATTTGATGCTGCTGGTATGAGTACCCGAACAGGCCTCGACTGGCAGCGCGTGCAGGCGCTGGTGGCCGACGAGCGCGCGCATTACGTGGCGCGCAATCCTGCGTCGGCGCGGCTGGCAGGGCAGGCCGGGCGGCATATGCTGTTCGGCGTGCCGATGCATTGGATGAATGACTGGTCTACGCCGTTTCCGCTGACCATACGCGAAGCATCGGGCGCGCGCTTCCGCGATGCGGACGGCCATGACTACGTGGACTTCTGCCTCGGCGACACCGGGGCCATGTTCGGCCACGCGCCGCAGCCGGTGGCGCAGGCCATCGCCCGCCAGTCGGCGCGCGGCTACACGGCCATGCTGCCGTCGGAGGATGCTGGCCCCGTGGCCGCCGAACTGTCGCGCCGTTTTGGCCTGCCGTCCTGGCAGTTTGCTTTGTCCGCCTCCGACGCCAACCGCTTCGTTCTGCGCTGGCTGCGTGCCGCGACGGGGCGCAGCAAGGTGCTGGTCTTTAACGGCTGCTACCACGGCACGGTGGACGATGTATTCGTCGACCTGGTCGACGGCGTGCCGACGCAGCGCGACAGCCTGCTCGGGCAAGTGCACACACTGACGGATCACACGGTAGTGGTCGAGTTCAACGACCTGCCGGCGTTGGAAGAAGCGCTCAAGCAGGGCGATATCGCCTGCGTGCTGGCCGAACCGGTGATGACCAACGTCGGCATGGTGCTGCCGCAGGAAGGCTTCTGGGAAGCCGCGCAGCAGCTCATCAAGCAGCATGGCGCGTTACTGGTGATCGATGAAACGCACACCATCAGCAGCGGCCCTGGAGGCTACTCCCGTGCCCACGGCATGCAGCCGGACGCGCTGGTGGTCGGCAAGCCAATCAGCGGCGGCATCCCCTGCGCGGTGTACGGATTTACGGAAGAACTGGCGCGCCGGGTGGAGCACGCCAAGCGCAGCGCACCGCCGGGCCATTCGGGCATAGGCACCACGCTGAGCGCCAACATGTTCGCAATGGCCGCGATGCGGGCTAATCTGGAGGAGGTGATGACTGAGGCAGCCTACCGGCACATGTTCGCGCTCGCGGCGCAATTGGCGGATGGGCTGCGCGACGTGATTGTGTGGCATAAGCTGCCGTGGTGCGTCACCCAAATCGGCGCCCGCACCGAATTCCAGTTTACGCCCTCAGCGCCGCGCAACGGCACCGAAGCGCAAGCGGCGATGGACAGTGAACTTGAGCAGGCGATTCACCTCTACCTGCTCAACCGCGGTCTGCTCATCACGCCTTTTCACAATATGCTGCTGGTCTGCCCTCAGACCAGCACTGAGGATGTGCAGCAGTTATTGGCTGCATTTGAGGACTGTCTTGCGGGGTGCGTTGTCAGGCGCTGGTGGCTGTGTAGTCGCTGTACCCCTTAGAAGCAGTGTTCCAGCGCCGGGAAGCTGACGTTTTTGACGGCGGTGACGTAGGCGGTGATGGCGGCGTCGATGCTGGTCTGGCCGTCCATGAAGTTTTTCACGAAGCGCGCTTTTCGACCTGGGAAGACGCCCAGCAGGTCGTGCATCACCAGTACCTGGCCCGAGCAGTCCGGACCCGCGCCGATACCAATCGTTGGAATCGACAGCATGTCCGTTACCTCTTTGCCCAAGGCCGAAGGAATCGCCTCCAGCACCACCAGCGATGCACCGGCTGCCTGGATCTTCAGTGCGTCGGCTTTCAGCAGGTCGGCGCTTTCGGTGGTTTTGCCTTGCACTTTGTAGCCGCCTAGCTGGTGCACCGACTGCGGCGTCAGGCCCAAGTGCGCGCACACTGGCACGCCACGCTCGGTCAGGAATTTGATGGTGTCGGCCACCCATGCGCCGCCTTCGATCTTGACCATGTGCGCGCCGGCCTGCATCGCCTGCACGGCGTTGGCGTACGCAGTTTCCGGCGTGCCGTAGGCGCCGAACGGCAGGTCGGCTACGATCATGGCGTTCTTGGTGCCGCGTGCCACGGAGGCGGTGTGGTACACGATGTCGGTCATGGTGACCGGCAGCGTCGATTGGTGGCCGGCGCACACCATGCCCAGCGAGTCGCCGATCAGCAGGATCTCAACGCCGCAGCGATCCATCAACGAGGCGAAGCTGGCGTCATAGCAGGTCAGCATGGTGATTTTCTCGCCAGCGTTGCGCAGCGTGGCCAGGGTGTTGACGGTGACGGCTTTCGATACGACCGCTTTGGCCGGTGCAGGTGCGTTGGCGTCGGCGGGCTTTTGGCTCGCGGCCATTTCGGTTCCTTGCAGGTATCCAGACATGGTAAATCCTTTGCTTATTAAATCGGGCTGATGCCCTGGTCGGCCACGCCGGCCGCGTACTGCGACGCCGCTCCGTGACCTGGAATATGAATCGATGGCGCCAGTTCCAGCAGCGGCACCAGCACAAATGCGCGCTCGGTCATGCGCGGATGCGGCACGGTCAGCGTGGCGCTGTTGATGGTGGCGTCGCCATACAGTAGCAGATCGAGATCGAGCGTGCGCGGCGCGTTGCGATACGGCCGTTCACGCCCGTGCGCCTGCTCGATGGCTTGCAGCGCTTGCAGCAGCGCTTCGGCATCCAGCGTGGTGGCGATGCGTGCCACGGCGTTGATGTAGTCGTCGCCGCTGGAGTCGATCGGCGCGGTGCGGTACAGGCTCGATGACGCCATCAGGGTGCAGCCGGGCTGGCGTTGCAGGCGTTCCAGCGCGTCCAGCACATTGGCGCGCGCGTCGCCGAGATTCGCACCGATGCCGATGTAGGCCAGGGTGAAGGCAAATGGCGCCTTGTCGTCCTGCGGCGCTGCGGGCGCGAGGCCCGCTATGATGTCGGTATTCATGATGCGAAGAGGGCGTGCTTAGTCGCCGCCACCGTCGTGCGATGCGCTGTCGCCACCGCCGTCGGAGCCGCCGCCTTCGCCGCCGCGGCCGCTACGATTGCGGCCGCCGCGACGTGGGCCGCGCTTGCGCTTCGCTGCGCCACCGGCGCCGCTGCCGCCACCAGAAGGCTGGCTGGCCGAGGAAATCAAATCTTCGCGCGAGGCTTCGTCGCTTTCGTAGAAGGCGGTCCACCATTCGCCGATTTCGGCATCGATCTCGCCCGAGGCGCAACGCAGCAGCAGGAAGTCGTAGCCGGCGCGGAAGCGCTGGTGTTCCAGCAGCTTGGCCGGCGCCTTGCCGGTGCGGCGTTCGAAGCGCGGCTGCATGGCCCAGATGTCGCGCATGTCGGAGCCGATCTTGCGCTGCAAGGCCAGCTTTTCGGTCTGCGAATCGAGCACGTCGTCGGCCGCCAGGTGCAGCGCCGGGATGGTCTGCTCGCCCGCCGCGCGGTAGGCTTCCCATTTCTCCAGCACCTGATGCCACAGCAGCGACGCAAACAGGAAGCCCGGCGACACGGTCTTCCCTGCATGGATGCGGGCGTCGGTCGATTCCAGCGCCAGCGTCACGAACTTGAAGCCCAGCGGCTGTTCCAGCACTACGTCCAGCAGCGGCAGCAGGCCGTGATGCAGGCCTTCCTTGCGCAGCTGCTGCAGGCAGGCCAGCGCGTGGCCGCTCATCAGCAGCTTGAGCATTTCATCGAACACGCGCGCGGCCGGCACGTTGTTGATCAGCGGCGCCATGACCTTGATCGGTGCGCCGGTTTCCGGCTCGATCGAGAATTTCAGCTTGGCGGCAAAGCGCACCACGCGCAGCATGCGCACCGGGTCTTCGCGGTAGCGCGCTTCCGGCACGCCGATGATGCGCAGCGTCTTGGCGCGGATATCTTCAATACCGCCGTGGTAGTCCAGCACCTGCTGGTTGGCCGGGTTGTAGTACATGGCGTTGATGGTGAAGTCGCGGCGCTCCGCGTCTTCCGCCTGCGAGCCGAAGGTGTTGTCGCGCAGGACGCGGCCATGCTCATCCTTCGGCGCGTTGGCCGAGGTGGTGCCACGGAAGGTGGTCACTTCCAGCAGGTCGTTGCCGAACATGACGTGCACGATCTGGAAGCGCTTGCCGATGATGAAAGCGCGGCGGAACAGGCGCTTGACCTGCTCCGGCGTGGCGTTGGTGGCAATGTCGAAGTCTTTCGGCTTCACGCCCAGCAGCAGGTCGCGCACCGCGCCGCCGACCACGAAGGCTTCGTAGCCGGCTTCCTGCAGCGTGCTGGTGACGCGGACGGCATTGTTGGACAGCAGGCGCGGATCGATGCCGTGGGCTTCTGGCCCCAGCACCACCGGGGTGTTGGCGTCGCGGGCCGCTTTACTCTTGGTGCCGAGGATTTTGCGGATCAGTTTCTTAATCATTGAACAGCTCAATTAATGGCCAGCCGTTGGCGGCGGCGTGCGTTTTCAGTTTTTCGTTCGGATTGGTCGCCACCGGATGGCTGACGATGGACATCAGCGGCAAATCGTTGTGCGAATCGCTGTAGAAGTGGACGGTGTCAAAGTCTTCCAGCTTCTTCCCCATTTTTTCCAGCCACGCCTTGGTGTGGACGATCTTGCCCGCGCCCTGGGTCGGCGTGCCGAGCAGCTTGCCGGTCAGGTTGCCCTCGGCGTCGACTTCCGGCATGGCCGCGATCAGGTGCTCCACGCCCAGCGCTTTGGCAATCGGCGCGGTCACGAAGTGGTTGGTGGCGGTGACGATGGCCACCAGGTCGCCGGCGTCCAGGTGCTTTTGCAGCAGGGCGCGCGCCGCCGGGCGCAGCGCCGGCGTTACCACTTCGGCCATGTACTGCGCATGCATTTCATCCAGCCTGGCGCGCGGGAAGGCGGCCAAAGTACCCAGCGTGAACTCAAGATATTCTACCGGATCCAGCGTGCCGGCCTGGTATTGGGCGAAGAACTCGCGGTTGCGGCGGTCGTATTCCACCGCGTCGACGGCGCCGGTGCGCACTAAAAACTGGCCCCACTCGAAGTCGGAGTCGATCGGCAGCAGGGTGTGGTCGAGGTCAAAAAGGGCGAGATTCATTATTCTTTCGCTTCCGCCTGCAGCCACTCGCGCAGCAGCGGCAGAGTGATCGGGCGATGGGTTTCTAGGGAATACTGGTCCAGCGAATCGAGGATGGTCGACAGCGACCGCATGTCGCGCTGGAAGTGGGACAGCAAGTAGGGTATCACGCCGGCCGACAGCGTCAAGCCGCGCGCGGCGGCGGCGGCGGCCAGCGCCGCGCTCTTCTCTTCGTCGGTCAGGCCGTGGATCTGGTAGATCAGGCCCCAGCCCATGCGCGTGCGCAGGTCTTCGCGCACCGGCAGCACGGCCGGCGCCACGTTGCCGCTGCAGACCATGAAGGCGTTGTTGGCGCGGATTTCATTGAACAGGGCGAAGGCGTCGATCTGCGCCAGCGGCGACAGCTTTTCGCAGTCGTCGAGCAGGTACAGGTCCACCTCCGGCGAATACACGAATTCGGATTCGATGGAGAATGGCGAGATATAGCGCGCGCGCAGCTGTTCGTCCTCGCTGCCGGCGCTGGCCAGCGCCTTGAGCAAGTGCGACTTGCCGACGCCCACCGCGCCCCACAGGTAGGCGAAATGCTCGCGCGACGTGCGGCTGGCGAATTGCTTCATCAGCGCTGCCGCTTCGGCATTCTGTCCTACCTCGAACGATGCGAGGCTGTGCGTAGGTTCCGCGCCTAAATCGAGCACCAGTTGTTTCATGGCGTTCGCCTTGTGGTCTTTTGCATAACGTTTTCGTGTTTCACATCATGCATTATAAAAGCTGCTGCTTAGATAGTGGCGGCGCAGGTGTTTAAAGGCCACCATCAGCACCGCCGACGCGGGCAATGCCAGCAGCACGCCGACGAAGCCGAACAGCTGGCCGAAGGCCAGTAAAGCGAAAATCACCGCCAGCGGATTGAGGCCGATGCGCTCGCCCACCAGGCGCGGCGTCAGGAAAAAGCCCTCCAGCACCTGGCCGAAACCGTAGATCACGGCCACCGCGATCACGCCGCTGAAGTCCGCGAATTGCAGCACCGCCGAAATCAGCGCCAGCACCAGTCCGAGGCCGAAGCCGAGGTAGGGGATGAACACCAGCAGGCCGGTGATGATCCCGACCGGCAGCGCCACGTCGAAGCCGGCGATGGCCAGCGCCGCCGAGTAGTAGATCGCCAGCACCAGCATCACCAGCAGCTGGCCGCGCAGGTATTGCGCCAGCAAGGTATCGACTTCGTTGGCCATGACCAGCGTGGCGGCGATGTAGCGGCGCGGGATGGCGCCGGCGATCCGCGCCAGCATGGCGTGCCAGTCCAGCAGCAGGTAGAACAGCACCACCGGGATCAGCACCACCGTGGCCAGCCAGCCCAGCACTGCCGTTCCGCCGATGCGGGCCGAATTCAGTACCGCCGACCAGATGGCGTCGCCGGACGCGGCCATTTGTTCCGAGGCCAGTTGTTTGATGCCGGCGCTGTCGATGCGCACTTTCACGCCCAGTTCCTGCAGCTTGGGCGCGAGCAGGTCGTTGGCCTTGGCCAGGAAGGCCGGGATCTGCGCCTGCAGCAGCGGGATTTCCTTTTGCAGCACCGGCACCACGATCAGCACCAGCGTGGTGATGGCGGCGAAGAACAGCGTCACCACGATCACCACCGACAGCGCGCGCGGCATGTTGAAGCGGCGGCCGAAGCGGATGCGGTCGAGCCGGTCAACGCCGGGATTGAGCGCGTAGGCGAAAATCGCGGCCGCCAGGAACGGCGTCAGCACCGGGCCCAGCGTCACCAGCAGGAAAAAGAATGCCGCCCACACCGCCAGCCAGAATGCCGTTTGCTTTTGCTCTACCGTGAGGGGAAATGGCATGGAGGATGTATTTGATGGTTAAAAAGGCGGTTGGACGGGGCAATTTTGATAAAATAGCGGATTGACCGGGTTTTATTGCATATTTTCGTGTGATTTTGTCACGAAATCGGTCTCCGCCTTCTATTTTACCGCCTCCGCTGCGAAATACACCATGAGCCAAACTACTAATGTTTCCCTGTCCTACCGTGACGCCGGCGTCGATATCGACGCGGGTGATGCCTTAGTCGAAGCAATCAAGCCGTACGCCAAGCGCACCATGCGCGAAGGCGTGCTGGCCGGCTTGGGCGGTTTCGGTGCGATGTTCGAGATCAGCAAGAAGTACAAGGAACCGGTGCTGGTGTCCGGCACCGACGGCGTGGGCACCAAGCTGCGCCTGGCGTTCGAGCTGAATCGCCACGACACCGTGGGCATCGACCTGGTGGCCATGAGCGTCAACGACATCCTGGTGCAGGGCGCCGAGCCGCTGTTCTTCCTCGACTACTTCGCCTGCGGCAAGCTGGACGTGGCGACCGCCTCGAACGTGATCAAGGGCATCGCCCAGGGTTGCGAACAAGCCGGCTGCGCGCTGATCGGCGGTGAAACCGCCGAGATGCCATCGATGTACCCGGACGGCGAGTACGACCTGGCCGGTTTCGCGGTGGGCGCGGTGGAAAAATCGAAAATCATCGACGGCACCAAGATTGCGCCGGGCGACGTGATCCTGGGCCTGGCCTCGTCGGGCGTGCACTCGAACGGTTACTCGCTGGTGCGCAAGATCATTGAAGTATCGAAGCCTGACCTGGCGGGCGACTTCCACGGCCGTCCGCTGGCCGACGTGCTGATGGCGCCGACCCGCATCTACGTCAAGCCGCTGCTGGCGCTGATGGAAGCGATCGAAGTCAAAGGCATGGTGCACATCACCGGCGGCGGCCTGGTCGAGAACATTCCGCGCGTGCTGCAGCCTGGCCTGGTGGCCGAGCTGGACTCGAAGTCGTGGACCCTGCCACCGCTGTTCCAGTGGCTGCAACAGCACGGCGGCGTGGCTGACGCGGAAATGCACCGCGTGTTCAACTGCGGCATCGGCATGACCGTAATCGTGTCGGCGGAAAACGCGGCTGCGGCCAAAGCCCAGCTGGAAGCGGCCGGCGAGACCGTCTACACCATCGGCAAAATCCGCGCCCGCGTCGGTGACGAGCACCAGACTATCGTCGTGTAATTTACAACGGCACAAAAGAAAAGCGGACCAGATGACATCTGGTCCGCTTTTTTTATTTGCGATCTTGCGGCGGCGGTGGCGGTGGGGCGCCGTCCGGCAGGACGGCGAAGGCCTCGCGCAGTTTCTTGCAGGTGCCTTTGACGGTTTCGCCGCGCCGGCCTTTGAATTCGGCCTTGGCGCCTTCGGCCTTGCCCTTGCAGGCGGCGATGGCTTCAGGCGGCGGACCCGGCGGCTTGCCATCCGGCGGCGGACCGTCCGGACGTTGACCATTTTGCGCCGAGGCGCCCACTGCGCAAACGGCCAGCGCCGCGCACAACATCCAGTGCTTAATCAACTTCATGAAAACTCCCGATAACAAAGAACCGCCATTATCTTGCGCGCACCTGTTAGCTGCGGTCAAGGCGCAGTAAAGCCCGGTAAATTAGCGCTTGAGGATTTTCTCCACTGGCGCCGGGCGCAGGCGGAAGGCGTCGGGCAGGCCGGAGCCGAGCAGGGGGCGCAGGTACATGCGGAAGGCGTCGGTGACGTCGGTGCCGCTGGCGCTGATGAACTCGTCCTCCATCACGCGCGTTTTGCCGGCCACGGCGTTCAAGGGCAGCAGTTCGTAGTCGACCGAGTAGAAGCCGGTGCGCTTGATGGCCACTGAGCCATCCTGCTTGCCCCACATGGCGAACTGCACCGCCTTCTCGCCCACTTCGCGCGCCTCGCGCTGGTCGACGTCCGACACGCAGCCGATGAAGGAGCGCTGCAAATACCCAAACGTATCGCCGCGTACGCGCTTGATGCCGAGCTTGGCCTTGATTTCGTCGCACAGCAAATCGGCCAGCGCGCCGGTGCCGGACAGCTGCACGTTGCCGTGCGCGTCGCGTTCCACTTCTTTCGCCAGCAAGGACGCTATCGCTTCGCCGCTGGCATCGTGGATGCCTTCCGATACCGCGATCACGCAGCGGCCATAGCGTTCGTACACCGCTTTCACATCGGCCAGGAACTGCTCCAATGAAAACACGCGCTCGGGCAGGTAGATCAGGTGCGGACCGTCGTCCGGGAATTTTTTGCCCAGCGCGGCGGCGGCGGTGAGGAAGCCGGCATGCCGGCCCATCACCACGCCCACATACACGCCCGGCAGCGAGGCGTTGTCGAGATTGGCCCCGGCAAACGCTTGCGCCACGAAGCGCGCGGCCGACGGGAAGCCCGGCGTGTGGTCATTGCCGACCAGGTCGTTGTCGATGGTCTTGGGAATGTGCATGCAGCGCAGCGCGTAACGCGCCGCTTGCGCCTGTTCGCTGACGATGCGCACCGTGTCCGAGGAATCGTTGCCGCCGATGTAGTAGAACTGCTCGATCTGGTGCGCCTGCAAGACCTTGAAGATCTCCTTGCAATACGCTTCGTCCGGCTTGTCGCGGGTCGAGCCCAGCGCCGAGGAGGGCGTGGCCGCCACCAGTTCGAGGTTGTGGCTGGTCTCGCGCGTGAGGTCGACCAGGTCTTCGTTGACGATGCCGCGCACGCCGTGCAGCGCGCCGTAGACCCGCGTCACGTCGCGGAAGCGGCGCGCCTCGAGCACCACGCCCGCCAGCGACTGGTTGATGACGGCGGTCGGACCGCCTCCCTGTGCGACCAGAATTTTTCCCGACGACATGCTCGCTCCTTCTCAGGTGTGAAGTGATCCGCTCACTATAGCGCGAACTTCAGGGCTTGCCGATATTCTTGTCGAGGAAGCGTTCCACCTTGCCCCAGAAGTCGATGCGGTTTTTCTGCAAGTACCAGCCGTGGCCCTCGTCGGCGTAATAAATCCATTCCACGCCAGCGTTGTTCTTGCTCACCGCCTCTTTGAATGCCGTGCCGTGGATGATGGGCACCACGCGGTCGGCGCCGCCGTGCGCCAGCAGCAGCGGCTGCTTGATGCGGGCCGCCTGTTGCAGCGGCGAGGTGGCGGCCAGCTGGTCCGCGTCGCTGCCGATCAGCATCTTGAAACCGTAGCGCTCGAAGGCGCCGCCGCTGGACCAGCTCAATTCGCTGCTCCAGTGGCCGTCGCGCAGGATCTTCAGGTCGGTCACGCCGGCCCAGGCCACGCCGCATTTGTACAGGTCGGGGTCGTTGACCAGTCCCATCAGCGTGGCATAGCCGCCGTAGCTGGCGCCGGCGATGCAGATGCGCTTGCCGTCGGCGATCCCCTGGGCGATGGCCCAGCGCGCGCCGTCGGCGACATCGTCCTGCATCTTCAGGCCCCATTGCTTCCAGCCGGCGTTGAACAGCGCGTTGCCGTAGCCGGTGCTGCCGCGGAACTCCGGCTCCAGCACGGCGTAGCCGCGCGAGGCCAGGAACTGCACCTCGGCGTCCCAGTCCCAGTGCACGCCGCGCACCCAGGGGCCGCCGTGCACCAGCACCACCATTGGCAGGTTCTTGCCGTTGCCGGCTTTGGGCGTGGTCAGATAGGCCGGGATTTCCAGCCCGTCGCGCGCCTTGTAGCGCACCATCGTCTTGGACGACATCAGCTCGGGCGCGATCGCCGGATGCGAACTGCCCAGCATGCTCAGGCTGCGCGTCTCGGTGTTGTACAGGCGGTAGACCGGAGGTTGCAAGTCCGAGCTCGAGGTCACCAGCACATGGGGCCCGGCCGGCCGCAGCGCCGTGTCGATCATATTGTTGGTGGCCGGCAGCAGCGCGTCGACCGCCTGCTGCACCGCCTTCATTTTGGCGTCGATCCACCAGGTGCCCTTGGCATCGACCTCGTAGGTATAGCCCTGCACCTTGTCCTGGTCGTAGACCAGATGGCCGCGGAAGTCGTAGCCGGGCGTGCTGATGGCGGGCTTGTCGCCGAGCTTGCGGGTGGCGATGTCGTAGGGGTAGAGCGCGTCCGCACCCTGCATGCTGGTGCGCACGTACAAGGTGCCGTCCGGGCCGAAGGCGGCCGGATCGAAGTGCTCCTTGGCCTGTGGGTACATGGCGAAGCTGACCAGCTGGGTCCACGGCTGGTCGTCGCGTTCGCGATGGAAAATCACTTGCTGGTTGCCGCGATAGGCCACCGTGATGCGCGGTTCGCCCTTGCGGTCGACGATCCAGCGCATGGTGTCGGCCGGATGGCCGTAGGTCTTGTACTTGCCGGTGACGGTATTGAGGCGCAGCAAAGCGATCTGGTTCATCCAGCCGGTGCCGCCGTATTCGTATTGCGTGACCAGGATGTCGTCGCTGTCGAGATTGCCGATGCCGCTGTACATGAAGGTACTCCACGGCAGCAGCTTGTTCTGGTAGGGCGTGAGCGTGTCGTTGTGGCTGCTGTCGCGCCGCACCAGCTGGCGCAGCTCGCTGCCGTCGGCATTGACCGCCCACAGGCCGCCGCCCCATTCCGCCTCGCCCTCCGGCACGCCGAGGTCGTCCACGTTGAACACCAGGCGCTGGTCGTTGACCCAGTGGTAGCGGTCGACGTCGGCGTCTTCCAGCGCGGCCACCACCTTGGTTTTGCGGTTGGCCACGTCGACCACCGCCAGCCGTACGCGGCCATTCTTGCTGGCCACCTTGATGGCCACCAGGCGGCCGTCCGGCGACATAATCGGATTGCTGAACGTCGGGTTGTCAAAGAACGACGCCGCCGGGATGGCGGCTGGCGCGGTGGTTTGCGCGGCGGCCGGCAGTGCCGCCAGCGCGCCCAGTACGGCAATGGTGATGCTCAGTTTCATGGTGCTGGTTGTGAAATTGGTAATTAGTGCACAATAGCATCAAGTTATCAAATCCAGAAGCATCAGGATGGTGAAGCGCAAGTATTTTTCTTTGGGGTGATCACGGTTGTTCGGGGGCGCGGATGTAGTCGACCAGCGCCGCCGTCGGGCGGCCAGGCGCCGGCGTCAGCAGGCTGACCACGATGATGGTGAGCAGGCCGGCCGGCACGCCGAAGATGCCGGCCGAGATCGGGGCGATGTGGAACCACTGGCCGGCCGCGCTGCCGCCCAGCACCGGATTGGTGTGCAGCATGTAGTAGATACAGACCAGGAAGCCGGTGGTCATGCCGGCCAGCGCGCCGTAGCGGTTGGCGCGCTTCCAGAACACGCCCAGTACCAGCGCCGGGAACAGCGTCGAGCCGGCCAGCGAAAAGGCCGCGCCCACCAGCGACAGGATGTCGCCCGGCTTGGTCGAGGCGGCGTAGGCGGCGATGAAGGCCACGGCCAGCAACAGCAGCTTGGAGATGGTCACGCGCTTTTGGGTGGAGGCGCTGCGGTCGACCAGCTTGTAGTAGACGTCGTGCGACAGCGCGTTGGAGATCGCCAGCAGCAGGCCGTCCGCCGTCGACAGCGCGGCGGCCAGGCCGCCGGCCGCCACCAGTCCCGAGATCACGTAGGGCAGGCCGGCGATTTCCGGCGTGGCCAGCACCAGCACGTCGGCGTCGATGGCGATTTCAGCCAGCTGCACCACGCCGTCATGGTTGATGTCGCTGATGCTGAACAGCGGATTGAGCTTGTCGACGTTGGTCCAGTACGAGACCCAGTTCGGCAGGTGGTTGTAATCGGTGCCGACCAGTGCGCTGTAGATATCGTACTTGACCAGCACCGCCAGCGCCGGAATGGTCAGGTAGATCAGCAGGATGAAGAACAGGGTCCAGAACACCGACACCCGGGTGTCGTGCACCGACGGCGTGGTGTAGGAGCGCATCAGGATGTGCGGCAGCGCGGCCGTGCCCAGCATCAGGCAGAATACCAGCGCCAGGAAGTTGTTGCGCTTGATGTCGGAAGTTTCCTGGTCGCCGGGGTAGGGCGTGGCGTGCGGCGTGATCGGTTCGGCGCGCTGCAGGTTTTGCTCGCGCGCTTCGGTCCAGGCGCGTTCGGCGTCGTCGGCGCTTTTCGGATAGGCCACCAGCTCGCGCTCGGCGCTGCGGATTTCCAGCAGCGAGGCGTTGCGGGTTTTGACGCTGTCGAGCTTGCGCTGCAGGTCGATGCGGCCGGCTTCCCACGAGGCCGGCAAGGTCTTGAGGCGGGCCTCGTAGTCGGCCGCGCGCTGGCGGTAGATGGCGCGCACTTCGGCTTCTTTCGGATCTTCCTGCAGCACGTGCTCGCGCGCGCTGAGCTTGGGCAGCAGCTTGCCGTAGGCGACTTGCGGAATCGGATTATCGCTATGTTTGGCCGACAGCCAAATGGCCGGAATCAGGAACGCCACCAGAATGATGATGTACTGCGCCACTTGCGTCCACGTGATGGCGCGCATGCCGCCAAGGAAGGAACACACCAGGATACTGGCCAGGCCAAGGAAGATGCCGACCGAGAAATCGACGCCGGTGAAGCGCGAGGCGATCAGGCCCACCGCGTAAATCTGCGCCACCACGTAGGTGAAGGAGACCATGATGGTGGCGATCACGGCCAGGATGCGCACCGCGCGGCCGCCATGCTCGGCCTGCTCGGCGCCGCCGTAGCGCTCGGCCAAAAAGTCGGGGATGGTGTACTGGGCGAACTTGCGCAGGTAGGGCGCGATCAGCAGCGCGACCAGGCAGTAGCCGCCGGTCCAGCCCATGATGTAGGCCAGGCCGTCGAAGCCGTGCAGGTAGAGGCCGCCGGCCAGGCTGATGAAGCTGGCGGCCGAGATCCAGTCGGCGGCGGTGGCCATGCCGTTGAACATGGCCGGCACGCGGCGCCCGGCCACGTAGTATTCAAGCACATTGGAGGTGCGGCTGATGACGCCGATCAGCGCGTACAGCACGATGGTGGCAAACATGAACAGGTAGCCGATCCACACGCGCGGCATGCCTTCCTGTTCCAGCGCGGCCAGCGCGATCAGGAAGCAGGCGAAGCCGCCGGTGAACAGGCTGTAGTAATAGCGCAGGCGCTGGAAGTAGCTACGTTGCGGTTTCAAGCGCGCGGCTCCTGGTCGAGTTTGCGCATGCGCCAGGCATAGAAGCCGAGGATGGCGAGGTAGACCAGCGAAGCGCCCTGCGCGGCAAGGTAGAACGATAGCGGCCAGCCGAACACGCTGAGCCCGGCCAGCTCGCGCGCGAAGAAGACGGCGCAGAAGCCGGTCAGCAGCCACAGCGTGAGCAGCAGCGCGGTCAGGCGGCGTGTGCGTTGCCAGTGTTGTTGGCGGGAGAGCTTATCCATAGTAAGGCGCTTCTTCATCGTCTTCCTGCGGTGCCTGCGGCAGCGGGAAGGTCAGGCGGAACAGCGCGCCCGGCAGCTTGGCCTGGGTGGCGCGCGGATTGTTGAAGATGTCGACCTCGGCGCCGTGCTGCTGCGCGATCTCGCGCACGATGGCCAGCCCGAGGCCGCTGCCCTCGGCGGTGTTGCCGAGGATGCGGTAGAAGCGCTCGAACACCCGCTCGCGCTCGGCCGGTGCGATGCCGGGGCCGGTGTCTTCCACTTCGAGGTAGGCGTGCTCCAGCTCGTCGCTACGCACCCGCACCGTGACGCTGCCGCCGCCGGGCGTGTAGCGCATGGCGTTGTCGATCAGGTTGGACAACAGCTCGCGCAACATGGTCGGATTGCCGGTGATGGTCAACGGCGCGGCCGGCGCTTCAAAGCCCAGATCGATGCGATGCGCGAACGATGCCTGCACCCAGTCCTGCACCACATTGCGCGCCAGTTCGCCCAGGTCCAGCGGCTGCATCGCGCTGCCGGTCTGGGGATGATTCTCGGCGCGTGCCAGTGCCAGCAGCTGGTTCACCAGCCGCGTGGCCGCCTCCGAACTCTTGGCCAGTTGTTCCAGCGAGCGGTGGATCTCGCCCTTGTCGGTCTGGCGCAAGGCCAGCTCGGACTGCATGCGCATGCCGGCCAGCGGTGTGCGCATCTGATGCGCCGCATCGGCAATGAAACGCTTCTGCATGTCGATGGTCAGCGACAGCCGCGACAGCATCTCGTTGAGCGAGCGCACCAGCGGTGTGATCTCTTCCGGCACCTGGTTGGAGCCGATCGGGCTCAAATCCTCCGAACTGCGCGCGCGGATGCGCTCCTGCAGCTGCGCCAGCGGCGACAGGCCGCGCGCCAGCGCAAACCAGACGAGCGCCAGCACAATCGGCAGCACAATGAACTGCGGCAGGATCACGCCCTTGATGATGGCGTTGGCCAGCTGGGCGCGTTTCTCCAGCGTTTCCGCCACCTGCACCAGCGCCAGCTGCGGCGTGCTGCCGTCGCTGCGCTCCAGTTGCACGTAGGCGAAGGCGATACGCACCGGCGTGCCGTGCATATTGTCGTTGCGGAAGCGCACGCCGCCGGAGCTGGTCTTGTCCTCGTCGTCGAGCACCGGCTGCGGCATGTCGCGGTCGCCGTCGACGTGCTCGCCGCGCGGGCCCTGGATCTGGAAATAGACGTTGTCGATATCGTCGGCGCGCAGGATGTCGCGCGCCGAACCGGACAGGCTCTTGATCACCTTGCCGTCCACCGAGCGTACCTGCTGCGCCAGCACGGTGACGCTGTCTTCCAGCGCGTGGTCGAACGGCTGGTTGGCGATCGACTTGGCGACCAGGTAGGTGATGGCGATGCTCATCGGCCACAGCAGCAGCAGCGGGGCCAGCATCCAGTCGAGGATTTCGCCGAACAGCGAGTGCTGGATATCTTCATCGGCCTCGGGCGGCGGTGGCTGATATTCCAGTTCGGCTTCCGGCGACGGGTTCACTTGTGGCTGTCCCCGGCTTCCGCGCTGGCGCGGGCGTCGTTGAATTTTTCGAGACAGTAGCCGAGGCCGCGCACGGTGGCGATGCGCACGCCGCCGACTTCAATCTTCTTGCGCAGGCGGTGCACATACACCTCGATGGCGTTGTTGCTGACTTCCTCGCCCCATTCGCACAGGTGGTCGACCAGCTGTTCCTTCGACACCAGGCGGCCGGTGCGGGCCAGCAGGATTTCCAGCAAGCCCAGTTCGCGCGCCGACAAGTCCAGCATCTGCTCGTTGATGTAGGCGCTGCGGCCGACCTGGTCGTAGCTGAGCGGGCCGTGCTTGATGACGGTGGCGCCGCCGCCGGCGCCGCGCCGGGTCAGGGCGCGCACCCGCGCTTCCAGTTCGGACAGGGCGAAGGGCTTGGCCATGTAGTCGTCGGCGCCGAGGTCGAGGCCGTTGACGCGCTGCTCGATCGAATCGGCGGCGGTGAGGATCAGCACCGGCAGCAGCGAGCCGCGCGAACGCAGGCGGCGCAGCACTTCCAGTCCGGACAGCTTGGGCAGGCCGAGGTCGAGGATCAGCAAATCGAATTCCTGGGTGGACAGGGCGGTATCGGCCTCCTGCCCGTTTCGCACGCAATCGATGGCGTAGCCCGACTGGCGCAGCGAGCGGGTCAGCCCGTCGGCCAGCACGCTATCGTCCTCGGCTAGTAAAATACGCATGGTGAACACTCCGGCAGCACAAGACCCTATTTTGTGCGACTTTTTGTTCTTTCGCAAAGAAAGATCAAAATCCCGCTTGCATTAAGCACTGTTTTTTTATACAGTGCTACCTGAATTGAACAACCCCACTGGCGGAAAGCACATCATGGACGATAAAAAAGGCGTAGTACCTGCATCTGAAAAAGCCAAGGCGCTGGCAGCGGCGCTGGCCCAGATCGAGAAGCAATTCGGTAAAGGCTCCGTCATGCGCATGGACGCCAGTGCCCCGATTGAAGAAGTGCAAGTCGTGTCGACCGGCTCGCTGGGCCTGGACGTGGCGCTGGGCGTCGGCGGCCTGCCGCGCGGCCGCGTGGTGGAAATCTACGGTCCGGAATCGTCGGGTAAAACCACGCTGACCCTGCAAACCATCGCCGAGATGCAAAAACTGGGCGGCACCTGCGCCTTCATCGACGCCGAGCACGCGCTGGACGTCGGCTATGCGCAAAAACTGGGCGTCAACTTGCACGAACTGCTGATCTCGCAGCCGGACACTGGTGAACAAGCGCTGGAAATCTGCGACGCGCTGGTGCGCTCCGGTTCGGTGGACCTGGTGGTGGTCGACTCGGTCGCCGCGCTGACGCCACGCGCCGAGATCGAAGGCGACATGGGCGACTCCCTGCCAGGCCTGCAAGCACGCCTGATGTCGCAAGCACTGCGCAAGCTGACCGGCTCGATCAACCGCACCAACACCCTGGTGATCTTCATCAACCAGATCCGCATGAAGATCGGTGTGATGTTCGGCTCGCCGGAAACCACCACCGGCGGCAACGCGCTGAAGTTCTACGCCTCGGTGCGCCTGGACATCCGCCGCACCGGCTCGATCAAATCGGGCGACGAGGTGATCGGTAACGAAACCAAGGTCAAGGTGGTCAAGAACAAGATCGCGCCACCGTTCAAGGAAGCGCACTTTGACATCCTGTACGGCGCCGGCACCTCGCGCGAAGGCGAGATCCTGGACCTGGGCGTGGAAGCGAAGATCGTCGAGAAATCGGGCTCGTGGTACAGCTACAACGGCGAGCGCGTCGGCCAGGGCAAGGACAATGCACGCCTGTTCCTGCAAGAGCGTCCGGAGCTGGCGTGGGAAATCGAAAACAAGGTGCGCGAATCGCTGGGCGTGCGCGCACTGCCGCCACTGGCCACCGACAACACCGTGGTCAAGCTGAAGCCGGCCAAGCCTGAAGCCGACGCCGCGTAATCGTCGCCCCGGCCTCCGCCGGGGCGACGCGCTGCGGGGAATTTATGCCAGCACCACAACTCAGCCTGAAAGCACGCGCGCTGCGCTTCTTGTCCATGCGCGAGCACAGCCGGCTGGAACTGGGCCGCAAGCTGGCCAAGTATGCCGAGGAGGGCGACGATGTCGACGCCCTGCTCGACCTGCTGGAAAACAACAACTGGCTGTCGCAAGAACGCTTCTCCGAATCGCTGATCCACCGCCGTGCCGCGCGCTACGGCAACAGCCGCATCGTGGCCGAGCTGCAAAGCCACGGCGTCAACGGCGAAGCGCTGCAAGAACTCAAATCCAACCTGGCCGATAGCGAACTGGCGCGCGCGCATGACGTCTGGCAGCGCAAGTTCGGCACCGTCGCCAACGACCCTCAAGAACGCAACAAACAAATCCGTTTCCTGCTGCAGCGTGGCTTCTCGCAACGTGTGGTGCAGAAGGTCATCAAAGGCGCCGACCTCGACGAGTAATTTCCCTTCGGTCCGGGGTGTGCTACACTTTATGGGTTTTTGCAGCACCGCGGGTGCGGTGGTTGTCCGTAGAAGCTGCGGCAACGTGCGTTTTTAATAAGAGAAATGCGCCAGGCTGCTAACTAATAGAAATGCCGTGAGAACGGTATCGATCTTATGTCTCTGCTAACTCCAGTTATCCGACGTGCGCTGCGGCTCACGCGCGCAAGTGCTACCTTCAGCAAGGGTGGCGCGCGGGATATTGGCGGCCCCCTCTGCATCAAGCACCCCAAATTTCCAGCCCTGAGCCCGCATCGCGGCGCAGCGGCACAGTTGTACCCGCGCTGGGTGGACAAAGCAGCACCGGGTAGCGCGTAGCTCAAATTATCTGCTTAATCATTCAACCGATTCATACACATCAGCATCAGAAGGGAAGCCAGCATGAAGATCCATGAGTATCAAGGCAAAGAAATTCTCCGGAAATACGGAGTGACGGTACCGCGCGGTATTCCGTGCCTGACCGTAGAAGAAGCAGTGAAAGCTGCTGAAACCTTGGGCGGCCCAGTCTGGGTTGTGAAAGCACAGATCCACGCCGGTGGCCGTGGTAAAGGCGGCGGCGTGAAAGTTGCCAAGTCGCTGGAACAAGTCAAAGAATACGCTGACCAGATCATGGGCATGCAGCTGGTCACCCACCAGACCGGCCCGGAAGGTCAAAAAGTACGCCGCCTGCTGATCGAAGAAGGCGCGGACATCAAGCAAGAACTGTACGTTTCGCTGGTGACCGACCGCGTAACCCAGCGCGTTGTGCTGATGGCCTCGTCGGAAGGCGGCATGGACATCGAAGAAGTTGCTGAATCCCACCCAGAAAAAATCCACTCGATCGCTATCGATCCAGCCGTGGGCCTGACCGACGCTGAAGCCGCTGGCATCGCCGCGAAAATCGGCGTACCGGAAGGCTCGATCGCCGATGCCGTCACCAACCTGCAAGGCCTGTACAAAGCCTACTGGGAAACCGACTCGTCGCTGGCCGAAATCAACCCGCTGATCGTCACCGGTTCGGGCAAGATCATCGCCCTGGACGCCAAGTTCAACTTCGACGCCAACGCGCTGTTCCGTCAACCAGAAATCGTCGCTTACCGCGATCTGGACGAAGAAGATCCAGCTGAAGTTGAAGCATCGAAATTCGACCTGGCCTACATCTCGCTGGACGGCAACATCGGCTGCCTGGTGAACGGCGCCGGCCTGGCAATGGCCACGATGGACACCATCAAACTGTTCGGCGGCGAGCCAGCCAACTTCCTGGACGTGGGCGGTGGCGCTACGGCCGAGAAAGTTACCGAAGCCTTCAAGATCATGTTGAAAAACCCAGGCCTGAAAGCCATCCTGGTCAACATCTTCGGCGGCATCATGCGTTGCGACGTGATCGCCGAAGGCGTGATCACCGCATCGAAAGCAGTTTCGCTGCAAGTACCGCTGGTGGTCCGCATGAAGGGCACCAACGAAGACCTGGGCAAGAAGATGCTGGCGGACTCCGGCCTGCCGATCATCGCCGCTGACACGATGGAAGATGCAGCTAAGAGCGTTGTTGCCGCCGCTGCTGGTAAATAATTAAGGAACCGATATGTCTATTCTGATCAACAAAGACACCAAAGTCATCACCCAGGGTATCACCGGTAAAACCGGCCAGTTCCACACCCGCATGTGCCGCGAATACGCGAACGGCAAAAACGCCTTCGTCGCTGGCGTGAACCCGAAGAAAGCCGGCGAAGACTTCGAAGGCATTCCAATTTTCGGTTCGGTGAAAGAAGCCGCATCGAACACCGGCGCCACCGTGTCGGTGATCTACGTGCCGCCAGCAGGCGCCGCTGCCGCCATCTGGGAAGCTGTTGAAGCCGAACTGGAACTGGCAATTTGCATCACCGAAGGCATCCCTGTCCGTGACATGATGGCCCTGAAGGATCGCATGGCCAAAGCCGGTTCGAAAACCCTGCTGCTGGGCCCTAACTGCCCAGGCCTGATCACCCCTGACGAAATCAAGATCGGCATCATGCCAGGCCACATCCACAAGAAAGGCCGTATCGGTGTGGTGTCGCGTTCGGGCACCCTGACCTATGAAGCAGTGGGTCAGCTGACCGCACTGGGCCTGGGCCAATCGTCGGCAGTTGGTATCGGCGGCGACCCAATCAACGGTCTGAAGCACATCGACGTGATGCGCATGTTCAACGAAGATCCTGATACCGACGCGGTCATCATGATCGGCGAAATCGGCGGTCCGGACGAAGCCAACGCTGCTCGTTGGGTCAAAGACAACATGAAGAAACCGGTGGTTGGCTTCATCGCCGGCGTTACCGCTCCTCCAGGCAAGCGCATGGGCCACGCCGGCGCGTTGATCTCGGGCGGCGCTGACACCGCGCAAGCCAAGCTGGACATCATGGAAGAGTGCGGCATCAAAGCCACCAAGAACCCATCGGAAATGGCACGCCTGCTGAAAGCAATGCTGTAATTTCGATTGTGGAATAATAAAGGGGAGCCTCGTGCTCCCCTTTATTTTTTTGGAGATTGCGGTTTGGCCAAGCTCATCATCTCGCGCAACGGACAAGTAGAGCAGCAAATTCAACTGAGCAAAGAGCGCATGACGCTGGGCCGTCACCCGCGCAACGATATCGTGCTGCAGCACCCGGCTGTGAGCGGCGAGCACGGCGCCATCGTCACCATCCTCGACGACTCCTTCCTCGAAGACCTGCACAGCACCAACGGCACGTTTGTGAACGGCCACCGCATCGGCAAGCACTTCCTGCAGCACCAGGACGTGATCAAGATGGCCAAGTTCGAGCTGCAGTTCATCGCCGACGGCATCCGCCCGCTGGCCGCCGCGCAGCCGGTGCTGGCAGAAATCGCTATCCTGAATGGCAACAACGCCGGCAAGCACGTGGCGCTGACCAAGCCGCAGACCACGCTGGGCCGCACTGGTGTGCAGGTGGTGGTGATCCACCGCTATCCCGACTTCTACACCGTCACCCACACCGAGGGCGAGGCGGCGCCGCTGCTGAACGGCGTGGCGCTCGACCCGCAGACTGCCGAGCGTCTCAGCGACGGCGATGTGATCGACCTCAGCGGGACGCAAATGGCCTTCCGCATCGCCTGACAATAATTGTCAATCGGGCCCGGCATGACAAATTGTGGCGCTCGGGACTGACAAAAAATGGCACTTCAGGGTGGTTTTTGCTGAAAATTTGAGCAAAAACAGGCTGGCACAGCGCTTGCACTAAGGGAGGTGTACCACCCAACAATGTGTTTAATCCTGAAGGAGTCGCAAAATGAAATCCATGAAAATGATGAAGCAACAAGCCCAAGCCGGTTTTACCCTGATCGAACTGATGATCGTCGTGGCGATTATCGGCATTCTGGCCGCTGTGGCGATTCCTGCATACAGCGACTACACCTCCAAGGCCAAGGCTGCCAACGCCGTCGGCGTAGCTGACCCGCTGAAGACCGCAGTTGCACTGTGCATGCAAGAAAATGGCGGCACCAAAGCTGGTTGCACCGGCGGCAGCAACGGCATCCCTGCCAGCGTCACCGCAACCAAGGAAGTCGCTTCCGCCACCGTTACCGACGGCGTGATCGTGCTGACCCTGGACAATGCCGCCAAGCTGGGTACCGGCGCCACCATTACCTTCACGCCAAACGAAGCTGCTGCCGGCGCTGCTGCCAACACCAACGTGTCGTGGACGATTGCAGCCGCCAACTTCACCAGCACCACCGTCAAAGACGCGATCGAGAAGAACTCGAAGTAATCCGCTTGATGACGTAAAAAACCGGGCTCAGGCCCGGTTTTTTTTTGCTTAAACGATCTTCTGGCGGTCGGCGATCAGCGCTTCGTAGGTCAGGTTTTGCAGCATGGTGTAGTGGACCGGGTCGAGGTCGATGAACTGCACGCCGTAGGTGAACACTTCCGGCTTGTCGCCGGCGGCCGGCTTGACCACGTTGATGTTGCGGATGGTGGCATTCGGATTGACGCGCACCTGGCGGTTGCCGGGCTGGGCAATCAGGTAGAACGACAGCGCCACCTGGGCGTCGCCGTCGGTGAGCTGCTTGGGCGACTCGATCAGCGCGCCGGACACACTGAGGTTGACCAGGAACACCGAGGTGGAGGCGCCGGAAGCGCTGGTCACCTGCGCCGGGATATCGACCTTGACCCGCATCGCTGCGCGCAAGCTGGTGCCCTGGATGGAAACCGGGAAGCTCAGGTGCACATAGAACAGCGGCCGCGCAAACACGCGCTGGACCACGCAGGAGAACGAGCACACGTTCACGCCGGAGAACACCCGAATGGTGAGCTTGTCGCCATCGTTGAGCGCGATCGGCGCGCCGTTCTCGAACGGCACCTTGACGATCATGTACTCATCCTTGACCCAGCCGATCAGCGTCGAGAAATGCTGGATCGGCTTCATGGTGCGATGAGTGATGAACTGTATCCTGCCGCCCACCTGCAGGTTCATTTGCTCGAACTCGTACTCCTGAGTCTTGGCTTCGCTTGGCGGAGGGTTGCTGCTCATTCAGATCTTTCTCGTGAAAAATTGTCCCTGCGACATTAATTATATACCCGCCAAGTTAGGGTAACAATCAGACAATACAACTAGCTAGTCGCACTCCAGTCGCCGGACTTGCCGCCATGTTTTTCGGTGACGCGGATATTGGACATCACCATGCCGCGATCCACCGCCTTGCACATGTCGTACACGGTCAGCAGGCCGACTTGCACGGCGGTGAGGGCTTCCATTTCAACCCCGGTCTTGCCGTAGGTTTCGACCTGCGCCTTGCAGTGGACGCTGGAATTCTCAACGTCGGTCTCGAACTCGACCGCCACGCGGGTCAGCGCCAGCGGGTGGCACAGCGGGATCAGGTCGGCGGTGCGCTTGGAGGCCATGATGGCGGCGATGCGGGCGATGCCCAGCACGTCGCCTTTCTTGGCCGTGCCGCTCAGGATCAGGGCCAGGGTCTCCGGCTTCATGCGGATCGAGCCGGTGGCGAGGGCGATGCGGTGGGTCTCCGCTTTGGCGCCGACGTCCACCATGTGGGCTTGTCCGGCGGCGTCAAAGTGAGTCAGGTGTTCGGTGGTCATGGTGGCGGCGTAAAATGAGTCATAATCTGGCGCTAAGCTTTAGCTACCCAGTTGCGGATATCATATCACCGTGAAAGCAAAATCCTCCTACCCATTCCGCCTGCGCGCGGTCGCCGCCGCCCTGCTGGTCGCCATGCCGATGGCGATGGCGCAAAACGTCATCGCGCCGGCCAAGATCCCGAACCTGCCTTCGCTCGGCGGCACCGAGAACCAGGATCTGTCGCCGCTGATGGAACGCAAGCTGGGCGAGGAGATCATGCGCGATATCCGCCGCGACCGCGATTATCTCGACGACGCCCCCATCCTCGAGTACATGAACAACTTCGGCAATGCGCTGGTGGACGCCCGTCCCGGCGCGCGTGGCGAAGCCAAGTACGATTACTTTTTCTTCGTGGTGCGCGACCCGCAGCTGAATGCATTCGCACTGCCGGGCGGCTTCATTGCCGTGCACTCGGCGCTGCTGCTGCAGGCCCAGACCGAGTCCGAGCTGGCCTCGGTGCTGGGCCACGAGATCGGCCACGTGGTACAGCGCCACATCGCCCGTTCCATCGGTCAGCAGAAGCAGGATGCGCTGATCCCGCTGGCGGCCATGATCCTGGCGGCGCTGGCCTCGCGCCAGGGCGGCGACGCGGCCATCGGCGTGTTCCTCGGCGGCCAGGGCCTGGCCATCCAGCGTCAGCTGAACTTCGGCCGCGAAGCCGAACGCGAAGCCGACCGCATCGGTTTCCAGATCATGGGCGAGGCCGGCTTCGACACCTCGGGCATGGTGGCGTTCTTCCAGCAGATGCAGGCCTCGACCCGCAATTACAGCGATCTGGTGCCGGCCTGGCTGCTGACCCACCCGCTGACCAGCGAACGTATCGCCGACATCCAGGCCCGTATCCGCGAGCAGCCCTACAAGCAGCGCGCCGACAGCCTGGACTTTTTCCTGGTGCGCTCGCGCGCCCGCGTGTTGCAGGACCAGACCACCAGCGGCTATAACGAATCCCGGCAGTTTTTCCAGTCGCAGATCCTGCAGGAGAGCTGGCAGCAAAAGGCTGCAGGCCAGTACGGTCTGGCCTTCCTGAGCATGAAGCAGGGCGACCCGGTGGCCGCGCAAAGCTGGCTAGAGAAGGCGCAGGAAACCGTCAACCGTCCGCCGCCGGCCGGCGTGCTGGGCATGGCCAAGCGTGACAAGGCGGAAGCGATCTTCACCGCCACCTCGATCGAGATCAAGCTGGCGCAGACGGACAACAAGGCGGTGCTGGCCAAGGCGGTGAAGGAGGCGGAAGCGGCGCACCTGAAGTTCCCGTTGTCGCGCGGCATCGCCCATCAGTACGGCGAAGCGATGCTGGCTGCCGGCCAGCTGGACCAGGCGGGCGTGTACCTGCGTGACCAGGCGCAGCTGTACCGCGACGATATCGAGGTCTACGACATTCTGGCGCGCGTGTATTCGCAGCAGGGCAAGCTGGCCTTGCAGCACATCGCGCTGGCGGAATCGTATGCCTTGCAGGGCGGCACGCTGTCGGCGCTGGATCAGCTGGGGCTGGCGCGCAAGGCGCCCGATGCATCGTTCTACGACCAGTCGCTGATCGATGCGCGCGAACGCGAACTGCAAGCGCGTCGCCGCGAAGAGATGGGCGACAAGGGCAAGAAGGATTTGGCGGAGTCGCGCCCGGCGTTCAAGGCCGAGCTCAAGTCAGGCCCGGAAGACCGCAACAAGAACAGCGGCAATCCGTTTGCCAGCCCGCTCGACCGTTTCCGTCAGGACCCGTTCGGCGCCGACGGCACGCAGACGAAGCCGTAACGCGCCGCCAGCTGATCGGCGGCGATGCGCTCGACGGCCAGGCCGTCCAGCGTCAGCGCGCCGGTGCCATCGGTGCCTTCCATCCATTCCAGCAGCACCTCATCTTCCACTGGCGCGCCGTCCATGCGCAGCTGCGGCAGCACGTGGGCAAAATCGCGGTCGTCGAGTTGCGCCACCACGTCGCCGCGCTGCAGGATCAGCGCGCCGCTGTCGGTCAGCAGGGCGGCCTCGGGCGTGCCCAGCGGCGCGCCGGTGTGCAGCAGCCAGCCGGCGGCCGGATCGGTGCGCACGATGTAGGGCGTCGCTTCCAGCTGCACGTACACGCGCTGCGGACCGTTCTGGAAATACCAGCAGCCGCGCTCATCGACCGCGTAATTGCGCGTGATGAAGCCGACCAGCGCCGCGTTGTTCAGCTTGTCGCCGGGCAGGTTGAAGTGCTGGGCGCGTTCGTCGCGCATGCGCCAGTTGCCGCGCGCATCGAGCGCCAGCCAGCCGTAGCAGTGCGGCACGTTGGGCCACTTGGCCAATGCCTGTTTGACGATGTCATCCATGTTGTTCGAGGAAGTGAATCAGCTTCTTGGGCAGCCAGTTGATGCGCCCCGGCGGCCCGCCCACGGCAAAGCCCACATGGCCGCCATGCTCAGGATAATCCAGTACCACGCGCGATGACGCACGTTGCGGCAGGTGGCGGCCCGGCAGGAAGGGGTCGTTCTTCGCATTGAGCACCAGCGTCGGCACGGTGATGTCGGTCAGCACGTGCTTGGCGCTGGCGCGGTGCCAGTAGTCGTCGGTGTCGCGGTAGCCGTGCAGCGGCGCGGTCACCACGTTGTCGAAGGCATACAGGTCGCGCGCGGCGTGCAGCGCGTCCAGATCGAACAGGCCGGGGAACTGCTGTAGTTTGGCTACGCACTTCGGCTTCAGCGTTTGCAGGAACATGCGCGTGTAGACCATGTTGAAACCGCTCGACAGCGACACCCCGCCTTGCGCCAGGTCCAGCGGCGCCGATACCGCGCAAGCGGCATCGACAAAGTCGGCGCGGTGCTGTGATTCGCCCAGCCAGCGCAGCAGGGCGTTGCCGCCCAGCGAGACGCCGGTGGCGTAGAACTTGCCGCTGTCGGCAGCGCGGCGGGCGTGCAGGCGGCGGATGATCCAGTCGATCTCGGCGGCGTCGCCGGAATGGTAGAAGCGCGGCGCGCGGTTGGCTTCGCCCGAGCAGCCGCGAAAGTGCGGCACGGCGCCGGACCAGCCGCGTGCCTGCACGTCGGCCATCAGGGCGCGCGCATAATGGCTGTCGGACGAGCCTTCCAGCCCGTGGAACAGCACCACGAACGGTTTGCCCGGCTGGCCGTCGACAAAGTCGACATCGATGAAGTCGCCGTCCGGCGCATCCCAGCGCTCGCGGCGAAAGCGCACCGCCGGTTTGGCGATCGCCACGGCCGGATAAATGGTTTGCAGATGGCCGCTGGGCAGCCAGAACGGTGCGGTGTACTTCACGGCAGGACTCAATACAGGGTTCAGTGCAGGATTTGCGTGCTGGTATCAACCGGTGCCGGGCCGGGCGCGATCGAGACATGATGCAGTACGATGCGCCAGCCGCGTGGCGTTTTCGCGTACACATTGGTGGCGACCAGATGCGCCGGCTCGCCGGTGGCGGCGGTGCTGCCTTCGATCACAACGTGTACCGAGCTCATCAATGTATGGGTTTCGTGCAGCTGCGACGGCAGGATGTGCAGGCCGCCATGTTCGAGGATGGCAGCCCAGGACTTGCGGATCGCCGCGTGCCCGATCAGGCGCGGACCGCCCGGGTGCACGCAGACGATCTCGTCGTCGTCGGCCCACAGGGCCATCAACGCCTCCAGGTCAGCCCGGTTGAGCGCGTCATAGAAAGCCGCTTCGGTTTCAGCGGCGCTGCCGTAGTGCGCTTTCTTGGCTGGCATGGTGGCGTCCGGTGCGTGGTTGGCTTAGTGGTGGCCGACCACGGTGCCCGGCTTCAGGCGGTAGGCGGTGCCGCAGTATGGGCACTTGGCTTCGCCGTGGATGAATTCCAGGAACACGCGCGGGTGCGACGACCACAGCGGCATGGCTGGGTTAGGGCAGTGGGCCGGCAGATCCTTGCCATCGAGTTCTACGGCGTTGGCGGTGTTTGGGGTGGTCATTTCTTGTGGCTCCAGATGGCTGAGAGAAAAGCACGATTTTAACGGATTCGCGCACTGAGCAAAAATCGTCGGTAAAATAGCGCCTCCACAACCCCGGCGCCGCCCCTCCTGTGGCAGGAATGCCACAAGCTATTCATGACTGATTCAAGCAGTACAGCCAGCGCGCCCTGCGTCGCGGCCCACCACGAACCCTCCTGGCGCGAAGGCGTCAAAACCGGCTTGCCGTCGCTATTTGGCATCGGTGCGTGGGGCTTGGTGGTCGGCATCGCGATGGTCAAGTCCGGGCTGACGATTCCGCAGGCGCTGGGCATGACCTTGGTGGTGTTTGCCGGTTCGGCCCAGTTGGCCGCCCTGCCGCTGATTGCGGCGGATGCGCCGATTTGGGTGATTTTCGCCACCGCTCTGGTGGTGAACCTGCGTTTTGTGATCTTTTCCGCGCTGCTGGCCCCACATTTCGCCCATCTGCCGTGGCGCCAGCGGTTGGCGCTGGGCTACGTCGCCGGCGACATGACGGTGGCCTTGTTCCTGCAAAAATACCCGTCCGAAGCGCCGCAAGTCGGCAAATTGTCGTATCTGAAGGGCTTGCTGTACCCGAACTGGGGTTCGTGGCAGGTCGGTTCCATCGCCGGCATCTTTCTCGGCAGCACAGTGCCGCCGGAGTGGGGCCTGAGTTTTGCCGGCACGTTGGCCATCATTTGCGTGATGATCCCGCTGATGGTGGGGCGTCCGGCCTTGTGCGGCGTGCTGGTGGCGGGCGCGGTGTCGGTACTGGCGGCGGGGCTGCCGTACAAACTGGGCCTGCTGTTGGCGGTGCTGCTTGGCATGCTGACCGCGATGGTCATTGAAGAAACCGCTGAAAAATGGAGGAGCAAGCGTGGCTGACTGGGAAATCTGGCTGGTGATCCTGGTGCTGGCGCTGGCTACCGCCTGCACGCGCAGTTCGTTCTGGTTGGTCGGCCAGCACATCACGATTCCGAAACGGGTGCAGGAAATGCTGCGCTACGCGCCCGCCTGCGCGCTGGCCGCCATCGTCGCGCCGGACCTGATCCTCGCTGCGGACGGCCAGCCGCTGCTCGACATCAGCAACCTGAAACTGGTGTCCGGCATTGTCGCCACGATCTATTATTTGCTGCGTCGCAATATGTTGGAGACCATCATCTTCGGCATGGCTTTCTTCACGGCATTACGACTGATGCATGTAACTTAATAACAGAAAAATCACAGCAGGCTTGCGGTAAAATAGCGCTCTTCCTACAACTCGACCTTGGGTAGCCATGTCCGCTGTTCTGAACTTCATCCGTCTGCAAGACCTCATCGATCAAAACGCACTGCAAGGCAAGCGCGTTTTCATCCGCGCCGACCTGAACGTGCCGCAGGATGATGCCGGCAATATCACCGAAGATACGCGCATTCGCGCGTCGGTTCCGGCCATTAAGGCAGCAGTTGCCGCCGGCGCCAAGGTCATGGTCACGTCCCACCTGGGCCGTCCGACCGAAGGTGAGTTCAAGCCGGAAGACAGCCTGGCGCCAGTCGCCAAGCGCCTGTCGGAGCTGCTGGGCCAGCCGGTTGAGCTGAAGCAGAACTGGGTGGACGGCGCCGGCCTGGAAGGCCTGCAAGCCGGTCAGGTGGTGTTGCTGGAAAACGTCCGTGTGAACAAGGGCGAAAAGAAGAACAGCGACGAACTGGCCCAGAAAATGGCCGCTTTGTGCGATATCTACGTCAATGACGCTTTTGGCACCGCCCACCGCGCGGAAGCCTCTACCCACGGCATCGCCAAGTTCGCGCCAGTCGCTGCCGCCGGTCCGCTGCTGGCCGCCGAGCTGGACGCGCTGGGCAAGGCGCTGGGCGCCCCAGCCCGCCCACTGCTGGCCATCGTGGCCGGTTCGAAAGTTTCCTCCAAACTGTCGATCTTGAAAGCACTGGCCGACAAGGTCGATAACCTGATCGTCGGCGGCGGCATCGCCAACACCTTCATGAAAGCCGTCGGTCTGAACATCGGCAAGTCGCTGGTGGAAAACGACCTGGTGGACGAAGCCAAGGCCATCATCGACATCATGGCCAAACGCGGCGCGCAAGTGCCGATTCCAGTGGACGTGGTGTGCGCCAAGGAATTCTCGCCGACCGCTGTTGCTACCGTCAAAGACGTCAAAGACGTCGCAGATGACGACATGATCCTCGATATCGGTCCTAAAACCGCCGCCCAGCTGGCCCAGCAAATCGCTGCCGCCGGCACCGTGGTGTGGAACGGCCCGGTCGGCGTGTTCGAGTTCGACCAGTTCGGCGAAGGCACCAAGACGCTGGCGCTGGCCATCGCCGCCTCCAAAGCCTTCTCGATCGCCGGCGGTGGCGACACCCTGGCCGCGATTGCCAAGTACGACATCAGCGAGCAAGTAGGCTACATCTCCACCGGCGGCGGCGCTTTCCTGGAATTCCTGGAAGGCAAAATCCTGCCTGCGGTCGAGATCCTGACCCAGCGCGCCGCAGCAAAGTAAGGAGCAGTTAATAGCACGGTCGTGCTTTGTAGCAAATTAACAGTAGAATCCGGGTAATGCCTGTGAAGGGCATCAAATCTGTAGCAAACCTACAGATTTGATGGCTGAATCACAATAAACGCAGCTTCCTGGTTTCCGCGCCGCGCGGAAACTGTTCGCATGACCTACCGCTAAGGAATACTATGTCTCGTAGCACCAAAATTGTCGCCACGATCGGCCCAGCTTCTACCGACTTCAACGTACTGGTCAAAATGATCCGTGCCGGTGTCGACGTCGTGCGCCTGAACTTCTCGCACGGCAAGGCGCAGGACCACATCGACCGCGCCAGGCTGGTGCGCGAGGCTGCCGCCGAATGCGGCCGCGAAGTGGCGATCATGGCGGACATGCAGGGCCCGAAAATCCGCGTCGGCAAATTCGAGAATGGTAAGATCGAGCTGACCAAGGGCGACAAGTTCATCCTCGACGCCAAGTGGGGCGAGAACGGTGAATTGGGCAATCAGGAGCGCGTCGGCCTGGACTACAAGGCGCTGCCGCAGGACGTGCGCCCGGACGACCAGCTGCTGCTGAACGACGGCCTGATCGTGCTGGTGGTCGACAAGGTGGTCGGCAGCGAGATTTACACCACCGTGAAAATCGGTGGCGAACTGTCCAACAACAAGGGCATCAATCGCCTCGGCGGCGGCCTGACCGCGCCGGCCTTGACCGCCAAGGACATGGAAGACATCAAGACGGCAATGAGTTTCCAGTGCGATTACCTGGCGATCTCGTTCCCGAAAAGCGCAACCGATATGGAAATGGCGCGCCAGCTGGCCAACATCGCCGGCGAGCCATTCGGCCACAAGCCGCTGATGATCGCCAAGATCGAGCGTGCCGAAGCGATCCCGCTGCTGCAGGAGATCCTCGACGCCTCCGACGGCATCATGGTGGCGCGTGGCGACCTGGCAGTGGAAGTGGGTAACGCCGCCGTGCCGGCGCTGCAGAAGCGCATGATCCGCATGGCGCGCGAGTCGAACAAGCTGGCGATCACCGCGACCCAGATGATGGAGTCGATGATCTTCAACGCCGTGCCGACCCGCGCCGAAGTATCGGACGTGGCCAACGCCGTGCTGGACGGCACCGACGCCGTGATGACGTCGGCCGAAACCGCATCGGGCCGCTACCCGATTGAAACTGTAGAAATGATGGCCGCCATTTGCGTGGAAGCCGAGCAGTCCGAGTACAACAAGCTCGACGCCGACTTCGTGAATGCGACCTTCACCCGTATCGACCAGTCGATCGCCTACGCGGCGCTGTTCACCGCGCACCATTTGGACGTGAAGGCGATCGTGGCGTTGACCGAGTCCGGCTCGACCGCGCTCTGGATGAGCCGCCACAACATCGATACGCCGATTTTCGCGCTGACGCCGTCGACCACGACGCTGCGCAAGGTGGCGCTGTACCGCAACGTCAAGGGCTATAGTCTGGCGCAGGAAGGCGGCAGTACCGCCGTGCTGAAGAAGGCTGAGCAGCTGCTGGAAGCCAATGGCATCGTCAAGAAAGGCGACACCATCGTGGTCACCTGGGGCTCGCCGATGGGCCAGGTGGGCGGCACCAACGCGCTGCGTATCGTCAAGGTCGGCGAATTTAGTTAAGTCGTTGTCGTTCCGGCGCAGGCCGGAACCCAATGCTGCGCCGGAATGGCAGCTGAAGCATGGGGCCCCGGCCTGCGCCGGGGCGACGACGTGACAGGTTTTTTTATTGTTATTGGAGTATTACCATGTCCCTCGTATCCATGCGTCAATTGCTGGACCATGCTGCTGAAAACGGCTATGGCATCCCTGCGTTCAACGTCAACAATCTGGAACAAGTGCAGGCCATCATGGCTGCCGCCGACGCCCTCAACGCGCCGGTGATCATGCAAGCGTCGGCCGGCGCCCGCAAGTACGCCGGTGAAGCCTTCCTGCGCCACCTGATCGACGCCGCCGTCGAAGCCTACCCGCACATCCCGGTCGTCATGCACCAGGACCACGGCCAGTCGCCGGCGGTGTGCCAGGCCGCGATCCGCTCCGGCTTCACCTCGGTGATGATGGACGGCTCGCTGGAAGCCGACGGCAAATCGGTCGCTTCGTACGAGTACAACGTCGAAGTGTCGAAAGAAGTGGTGAAGTTCTCGCACGCCATCGGCGTGACGGTGGAAGCCGAACTGGGCGTGCTCGGTTCGCTGGAAACCATGAAGGGCGACAAGGAAGACGGCCACGGCGCCGACGGCACCATGACCCGCGAACAGCTGCTGACCGACGTGGCCCAGGCCGCCGACTTCGTGCAGCGCACCCAGTGCGACGCGCTGGCGATCGCCATCGGCACCTCGCACGGCGCCTACAAGTTCACCCGCAAGCCAACCGGCGACATCCTGGCCATCGACCGCATCAAGGAAATCCACGCCCGCATCCCTAACACCCACCTGGTGATGCACGGTTCGTCGTCGGTGCCGCAGGAACTGCTGGCCATCATCCGCGAATTCGGCGGCGACATGAAGGAAACCTACGGCGTGCCAGTCGAAGAAATCCAGGAAGGCATCCGTCACGGCGTGCGCAAGATCAACATCGACACCGACATCCGTCTGGCCATGACTGCCGCCGTGCGTCAATTCATGTTCCAGAACCCATCGAAGTTCGACCCGCGCGACTTCCTGAAGCCAGCCCGCGCTGCCGCCGAGCAAGTGGTGCGCGCCCGCTTCCAGGCATTCGGCTGCGAAGGCCAGGCCTCGAAAATCAAGGTCATCCCGCTGGAAAAAATGGCTGCGCGTTACGCCGCCGGCGAGTTGGCCCAGATTGTGAAGTAAAATAACGGGTTAGTCCCTTTGGATTAACCTCTTTCAACCGGCGAACGAGGGTTTCCTCTTTTGCCGGTTTTTGCTTTTTCATTACATTCCCCTGCTATGAACAGCCTCTACCAGTCTTCCATCAAGTCCCTGCCACTCCTCGGCCACGGCAAAGTCCGCGACAACTACGCTGTCGGTGATGACAAAATCCTCATCGTCACTTCCGACCGCCTGTCGGCCTTCGATGTTGTCATGAATGAACCGATTCCCGGCAAGGGCAAGGTACTGAACCAGATGACCGATTTCTGGTTCTCGAAGCTGGGCCACATCGTCCCCAACCACCTGACCGGCGTAGCGCCAGAGTCCGTGGTTGCGGCTGACGAAGTGGAGCAGGTGCAAGGCCGCGCCGTCGTGGCCAAGCGCCTGAAGCCGATCATGGTGGAAGCCGTGGTGCGCGGCTACATCATTGGCTCGGGCTGGAAAGACTACCAGGACACCGGCTCGATCTGCGGCATCAAGCTGCCGGAAGGCCTGAAGCAAGCGGAAAAACTGCCGCAGCCGATCTTCACCCCGGCCGCCAAGGCCGACCTGGGCGAACACGACGAAAACATCAGCTTCGCCGAAATGGAAAGCCGTATCGGCGCCGAGCTGGCCGCCAAGATGCGCGACGTTGCCATCCAGCTGTACACCGAAGCGTCGGAATTCGCGGCCACCAAGGGCATCATCATTGCCGACACCAAGTTTGAATTCGGCCTGGACGAAAACGGCGTCATGCACCTGATGGACGAAGTGCTGACCGCCGACTCGTCGCGCTTCTGGCCTGCCGATTCGTACGCTACCGGCATCTCGCCGCCATCGTTCGACAAGCAGTTCGTGCGCGACTACCTGGAAACCCTGGACTGGGGCAAGACCGCGCCTGCACCAGCGCTGCCGGCCGACGTTATCAACAAAACCCAGGCCAAGTACTTCGAAGCCATCGAACGCCTGACCGGCGAAAAGCTGAAGGCCTGAGATGAGCGATACTAAACCACTGGTTGGCGTCATCATGGGCTCGTCCTCGGACTGGGACGTGATGCAGAACGCGGTCAACATCCTCAAGCAATTCGGCGTGCCGTTTGAAGCGCAAGTGATCTCGGCGCACCGCATGCCGGACGAGATGTACGCCTACGCCAAGAGCGCCCGCGCGCGCGGCCTGCGCGCCATCATCGCCGGCGCCGGCGGTGCGGCGCACTTGCCGGGCATGGTGGCCGCCATGACCATCGTGCCGGTGCTGGGCGTGCCTGTGCCGTCCAAATACCTGCGCGGCGAAGACTCCATGCTGTCCATCCTGCAAATGCCGAAAGGCGTGCCGGTGTCGACCTTCGCCATCGGCGAAGCGGGCGCCGCCAATGCAGCGCTGACCGCCGTCGCCATGATCGCATCGACCGATGATGCACTGGCCGCCAAGCTGGAAGCCTTCCGCGTATCGCAAACCGAGGCCGCCAAGGCCATGAAACTGCCGCTTGAATAATGAGTGATTCGAAGTTGAAGCCCATCCTTCCGCAAGCCAATCCACCAGCCTGGCTGGGCGTGATGGGCGGCGGCCAGTTGGGCCGCATGTTTGTCCAGGCCGCACAGGCGATGGGTTACCAGGTCGCTGTGCTGGAGCCGTCGGACGCCTGTCCGGCCGGCCAGGTCGCGCAGCGCCTGGTCAACGCCGGCTACAACGACGCCGCCGGCCTCGACGCGCTGGCCGCGCAGTGCGCCGCCGTCACCACCGAGTTTGAAAACGTCCCTGCGGACAGCCTGTCGCGCCTGGCGCAATCGGTGTTCGTGGCGCCCAACGCGCATGGCGTGTCGGTGGCGCAGGACCGCATCGCCGAGAAGAGCTTCTTCGTCGGCTGCGCCGCCAAGTCGGGCGTGATGCCGGCGCCGCACAAGGTGATCGCCTCGCAGGAAGACATCGACGCCATCGATGACAACCTGCTGCCGGGCATCCTGAAAACCGTGCGCATGGGTTACGACGGCAAGGGCCAGGTGCGCGTGAAGTCGCGCGCCGACGTGCAGGCTGCGTTTGAATCGATGGGCAAGGTCACCTGCCTGCTGGAGAAAATGCTGCCGCTGGCCTACGAGGTCTCGGTGCTGACCGCGCGTGGCCATGACGGTGAATCGGTGGTCTACCCGATCGCCGAGAACGTGCACCGCGACGGCATCCTGTTCACCACTACCGTGCCGGGTCCGAACGTGTCCGACGAAAGTGCCCTGAAGGCGCAGCAGGCGGCGCAAGCCATCGTGGCCGAACTGGGCTACGTGGGCGTGCTGTGCATCGAGTTTTTCGTGCTGACCGACGGTTCGCTGGTGGTCAATGAAATGGCGCCGCGTCCGCACAACAGCGGCCACTACACGATGGATGCCTGCGTCACCAGCCAGTTCGCGCAGCAAGTGCGCGCGATGGCGCGCCTGCCGCTGGGCGATGTGCGCCAGCATTCGCCGGCCGTCATGCTGAATATTCTGGGCGACGTCTGGTTCGAAGGCGACAGCAACGATGCGCGTGAACCGGCATGGGATCAAGTGCTGGCGCTGCCTGGCGCCAACCTGCACCTGTACGGCAAGGACGATCCACGCCGCGCCCGCAAGATGGGGCACCTGACCTTCATCGCGCCGACGCTGGCACAAGCGCAGCAGCAGCTCAACGCTGCTTGCGCGATTCTGGGCATTGCGGCCGAGGCGGCAGCGTGAAGCAGCCATCCGCAACCGTCGCCGGCCAGGCGGCCATCGCTGAAGCGGCGGCCGTGCTGGAAGAGGGCGGCCTGGTCGCCTTCCCGACCGAGACCGTCTATGGCCTCGGCGCGGATGCGGAAAACCCGGCGGCCGTGGCGCGCATCTACGAAGCCAAGGGCCGTCCGCACGACCACCCGGTGATCGTGCACGTCGCGCCCGGCGCCGACCTCGATTACTGGACCACCGACGTGCCGGAAGCAGCGCGCAAGCTGGTGCAAGCTTTCTGGCCCGGCCCGCTCACGCTGATCCTGAAACGCCATCCGCAAATTCCTGACGCCGTCTCGGCTGGGCAGGATTCGGTCGGCATCCGTTGCCCGTCGCACCCGGTGGCGATCGCCTTGCTGAGCGCTTTCAAGGGCGGCAAGGGCGGCGTGGCGGCGCCGTCGGCCAACAAGTTCGGCAACGTCAGCCCGACCACCGCGCAGCACGTGCGCGACGAGTTCGGCCTCGATGCCCATGACGACGGCGCCCTCAACGGCGACGCCGCCTGCTCGGCTTCCGCGCTCAGCGTGGTGCTGGAAGGCGGCGCCAGCCAGGTCGGCATCGAATCGACCATCGTCGACATGTCGCGCCTGGCCACGCACGGCCCGGTGCTGCTGCGTCCCGGCCACATCAGCGCGCAGCAGATTGCCGATGTGATCGGCATGCTGCCGGCCGCGCCCGACCAGGCCGCGCCGCGCGCTTCAGGCACGCTGGAATCGCACTACGCGCCGCGCACCGCGGTCACCATGCTGGCGGCCACTGCGCTGCCGGATGTGCTGGCCAAACTGCAAGCCAAAGGCCTCAAAGTCGCGCTGATTAGCCACGCATTGAGCGCGCCGGTAGCGGTCCATCGCCAGCTGCCTGCCGATCCGGCCGGCTACGCCTACGGCCTGTACGCCGCCTTGCGCGACATGGACCAGACCGGCTCCGACCTGATCCTGGTCGAAACGCCGCCGCAAGACAGCGCCTGGCTGGGCGTCAACGACCGCCTGCGCCGCTCGGTGTTCGGCTCGGCCGGCATCATCGACCAGTTGCTGCAAAAATAGACTGGCATTCTTGCCCGGCGGGGTGTCGTGCGCACATTGCTTTCCTGCTAAGATGAATTCGTTGCCGGCCGAAAACCTCGCCCGGCCATCTTGCAAGGATGCATTATGCGCGACGCTCGTTTGGCCCTGTTTTCCCTGACGCTTTTATTGGCTTCCTGCGGCGGTGGCGGTAGCGCCGGCAGCCAGACTGGCGGCGTGATCGTCTCGCCTTCCCCGCCGGTGTCGCTGCGCGGGCAGCTGATCGGCAGCGCCACGCTGGCGCCGGTCACGATCGGCAGCAGCGTCACGGCCAACACTGTGGAGCCGGCCGCGCTCACCAAGCTGATCGAGACCGGTATCGACCTCGGCACCGCCGTCACCGGCAACCCGACCTGCGCCATCACCGTCTACTCGATCAAGTACCACACCATCGACTCGCTGGCGGCCGATACGCCGGCCGGCGCCGCCATCTACGTTCCCTCCGGTAGCAACGCGGCGTGCCAGGGCGGCCGCCCGGTGCTGCTGTACGCGCACGGCACCTCGGTGCAGAAGAGCACCGACATGGCCAACCTCGCTTCCAATGAACCGCGCCTGATTGCCGCCATGTTCGCGGCCCAGGGCTACATCGTGGTCGCGCCCAATTACGTCGGCTACGCCGGCTCCAGCGCCGGCTACCATCCCTACCTGGACGCTGAGCAGCAATCGGCCGACATGATCGACGCCTTGCGCGCCGCCCGCAGCGCTTTCGGCAGCATCAACGCCAGCGCTTCGGCGCGGCTGATGGTGAGCGGTTACTCGCAGGGCGGCTTTGTAGCGCTGGCGACCCAGCGCGCCATGCAAACCAAGCATGCATCGGAATTCACCGTCACGGCGGCGGCGCCGCTGTCCGGCCCGTACGCACTGAGCCAGTTCGGCGACGGCATTTTCGGCGGCGCGCCGACCACCGGCTCGGCCGGCTTCATCCCGATGCTGATCAACGCCGGCCAGCGCGCCGGCGCGGCCCTGTACGCCAGCACCGCGGAAGTCTACGACAGCAAGTACGCCGGCGGCATCGAGAGCCTGCTGCCAGGCACGCAGAGCCTCGGCGAACTGGTCGCGGCCGGCAAGCTGCCGGATGATGTGCTGTTTGCTTCCGATTCGCTGCCGCAGGCGGCCGGCTACGGCAGCTTCTTCGGTCCCGACCATTTGTTCAAGACCAGCTACCGCGACGCCTACCTGGCCGATCTCAAGGCCAACCCATGCAACGCCAGCGTCGACACACCACTTAACTGCGCGCCGGCGCAAGCGCTGCGCAAGTGGCTGGTGAAGAATGATTTGCGCACCTACACGCCGAACGCGCCGCTATTTCTTTGCGGTGGCGAAGCCGATCCGCTGGTGCCCTACACCAACACCAGCGCCACCGCAGCCTATTTCCGGGCGCAGGGCAGCACCAGCCTGCAGCTGACCGTGCTGGACGTGGACGACAATTCGCTCTTCGGTCCGTTCCGTACCACGCGGGCGGAATTTGGCGTCGCCAAGGAGCTGGTGCGGCGTGTGACGCTGGAGCGCACCGGCAGCACCAAGGCTGCCGACCAGGCAGTCAAAGACGCCTATCACGCCGGCTTGGTGGCGCCATTTTGCCTGCGCGAGGCGCGCGCCTTCCTCGATTCTGCACCATCGCGGTGAATGAGGATTTGACATGGGTTAATAAGCGCCGAGCAAGCGTTCTTTTTTGCTCACAAACGCCGTTTTTTAGGTGTTGCGCTCTATACAAGCGCTAGCAGGACTGGCATATTAGTTGGGTTGCGAATAGCACGGCCGTTCGTATCAATAGACAAAAAAATATCTTTAGGAGACAACATGCGTCAAACCAAACTTGCACTTGCTGCAATGGCCCTGGCCGTCCTTGCGGGTTGCGGCGGCACCGATCCGGCGCCCGGTAATCAATCCGTCAAAGTCAAATACAGCGCCGAGGTGACGTTCGGCGACAGCCTGTCCGACGTCGGTTCCTATGCCGTGGGTACGGTTGCCGCGCTGAAGGGCGGCAAGTTCACCATCAACGGCGACAACACGGCGATCAACGCCACCTTCACCGGCAAAACCTGGACCGAATTGCTGGCCGCCCAGATCGGCCTGTCCGCGCCTTGCGCCGCCGTGACCGGCCTGGATGGCGACGCCACCAAGGGCTTCTCGGTGCCGGCCAAAGCCAATGCCGGCTGCTACAACTACGCGATGGGCGGTGCCCGCATCACCAATCCGGTCGGTTCCGGCCACAAGCTGACCGGCAGCCCGGTCGGCGCGCTGACCTATCCGCTGGTGACCCAGGTCGCCAACCACCTGAAAGCCGTCGGCGGCAAATTCAAGGGTGACGAGCTGGTGCTGGTGTTTGGCGGCGGCGGCGAAATCCTGGCCCAACTGGGCGAGCTGAGCGCCGCAGCGACCGCTGCCGGCACCACCGCCGGTGGCCAGGCGTATGTACAGAGCCTGGTCGGCCAGCTGGCTGCCAAGGCCACCAATCCAGCCACCGCTGCTGCTGCCATCACCGCCGCCGTCGGCGCTGAAGCCGCACGCCCAGGCAGCACCCAGGAAAGCATCACCCTGACTGCCATCGGCGCCGCCGCCATCCAGCCGGGCGCATCGAGCGTTGCCGATCCAACCGTCTACGGCCCTATCGTGGCCACGGCCAAGACCACCGCCACCACCGCTGGCGCCAAGGCCGGCGCGGATTACGCTGCCGCCCACGGTCCCGAGCTGATCGCCAACATGGGCAAGGCTGCCGGTGAACTGGTGGCGCTGGTGAAAAACCAGATCATCGCCAACGGCGCCAACTACGTGGTCGTCAACAACCTGCCGGACGTGGCCACCACCCCGGCCGGCCGCGCCAAGGATGCCGCCACCCAGGCCCTGATCAATGCCGCTGTGACCGCCTTCAACACCGCCCTGACCAGCGGCCTGAGCGGCGAGTCGAAAGTGGTGCTGGTGGACGTGTTTGCCGTCAGCCACGACCAGGCGACCAATCCGGCGCCGTACGGCCTGACCAATGTTTCCGAAACCGCCTGCATCATCACCGACACCACCAAGAATGCGTTGAGCAGCTCGCTGGCATGCAATGGCAGCAACCTGAAATCGGGCGACGTCAGCCACTGGTCCTTCGCCGACGATGTGCACCCAACCCCGTACAACCACCTGCTGCTGGCACGCTATGTGTCGATGGCGCTGGTGACCAAGGGCTGGCTGTAATCACAGAACACTATTCGGAGACGATATGAAGAACACGGTAAAACTGCTGGCGCTGGCCGCCGCGATGACGGTAGCTTCGGCTGCATCGGCACAACAGGAAAAGGGCACCTGGCTGGGTACGCTGGGCGCCAACAAGATCACCCCGAAAGTGGACTCGGGCGACGTGTCGGCGCCGGCGCTGCCGCACACCAAGACCGACGTGGGCTCGGACACCAAGCCGCGCTTCACGATAGGCTACATGCTGACCGATAACATTTCGGCCGAGCTCGACCTGGGCCTGCCGTACAAGCACGACCTGTACGGCGCCGGCGCCATCAACGGCACCGGCAAGCTGGCGACCTCGGAAGTGCTGCCGCCGACCGCCTTCATCCAGTACCGCTTCCTGAAGCCGGACGCGGTGGTGCGTCCTTACGTGGGCCTGGGCATCACCTACGCCATGTTCCAGAAGGAGCGTGGTTCGGGCCAGCTGACCGCCGTGCTGAACACCGGCGGCAAGCCGGCCACGTTCAAGCTCGACGACAAGCTGACCGCCAGCTTCCAGATCGGCGGCACGGTGAAGATCAACGACAAATGGTTCCTGGATGCGTCGGTCATCAAGACCAAGCTGAAAACCAAGGCCCACTACTCGACCGGCCAGACCCAGGATGTGAAACTGGATCCGCTGGCAGTGAACGTCAGCGTCGGCTACGCGTTCAAAGGTTGGTAAAAGTAAAAACCGCTGCCTCGGCAGCGGTTTTTTTTGAGGCTTACTGGAAGGCTTGAATGCCGGTCTGCGCTCGTCCGAGGATCAGCGCATGGATGTCGTGGGTACCTTCGTAGGTATTCACGACCTCCAGGTTCACCATGTGGCGGATGATGCCAAACTCGTCCGAGATACCATTCCCGCCCAGCATGTCGCGCGCCATGCGTGCCACGTCCAGCGACTTGCCGCACGAGTTGCGCTTCATCATCGAAGTGATCTCGACGGCGGCAGTGCCTTCATCCTTCATACGGCCCAAACGCAGGCAGCCCTGCAGGCCCATCGTGATTTCAGTCTGCATGTCGGCCAGCTTCTTCTGGATCAGCTGGTTCGCCGCCAGCGGACGGCCGAACTGCTCGCGGTCCATCACATACTGGCGCGCCGTGTGCCAGCACGATTCCGCCGCGCCCAGCGCGCCCCAGGCGATGCCGTAGCGTGCCGAGTTCAGGCAGGTGAACGGACCCTTCAGGCCGCGCACGTCCGGGAAGGCGTTCTCTTCCGGCACAAACACGTTGTCCATCACGATTTCACCGGTGATCGAGGCGCGCAGGCCGAACTTGCCGTGGATCGCCGGGGCGCTCAGGCCGGCCATGCCTTTTTCCAGCACGAAGCCGCGAATCGCGCCTTCATCGTCCTTGGCCCAGACCACGAACACATCGGCCACCGGCGAATTGGTGATCCACATCTTGGCGCCGCTCAGTGAATAGCCGCCCGCCACCTTCTTGGCGCGGGTGATCATCGAGCCCGGATCGGAGCCGTGGTTAGGTTCGGTCAGGCCGAAGCAGCCGATCCACTCGCCGGTGGCCAGCTTTGGCAGGTATTTCTGTTTTTGCGCTTCGGTGCCGAACTCGTAGATCGGCACCATCACCAGCGACGACTGCACGCTCATCATCGAGCGGTAGCCGGAGTCGACGCGCTCGACTTCGCGCGCGATCAGGCCGTAGGCCACGTAATTGAGGCCGGGGCCGCCGTATTGTTCGGGAATGGTCGGGCCCAGCAGGCCCAGGTCGCCCATCTCGCGGAAGATGGAGGTGTCCATCTGTTCGTGGCGGAAGGCTTCAAGAATGCGCGGTTGCAGCTTGTCCTGGCAGTAGGCGGCAGCGGCGTCGCGCACCATGCGCTCATCGTCGGTCAGTTGCTGGTCCAGCAGCAGAGGGTCATCCCAGTGGAATTGGGCGCGGGCTTGGCTCATAGATAGTCTCTCATTATGATGATGAATGCTGCCAGCATTCTATGCCGCCGCCCCGGTGCCGGCTTTTCAAAGAGCGACACCAATTTGTGTTTTTCGACGTGGCTTAGCCGAGGCCGGCGAACTGGCCGCTGTGGAAAATCAGGGGCGGGCTGGGCGAAAACGCGCAGAATTCCACTTCGCCAACAAAAATCACGTGGTCGCCTTCCGGGTAGCGGCTGCGGTTATGGCATTCAAACCACGCCGACACGCCCTTGATGATCGGCTGGCCGGTGCGCGACAACTCGTATTCCAGGCCGTCCCACGGGTCGGTGCCACGGGTGGCGAACTTCTTGGCCAGATGGGCCTGCTCGGCATTGAGCACATTGATCACGTAGTGCGAGTTGCCGGTGAAGATGGGCATGCTGTTGGCGCCGTTGGACAGGCTCCACAGCACCAGCGGCGGATCCAGCGACACCGAATTGAACGAACTGGCGGTCAGGCCGCGAAACGTCCCGTCCGCAAGGCGGGTGGTGATGATGGTCACGCCCGTGGCGAACTGGCCCAGCGCCTGGCGGAAATGGGCGGTGTCGAAGCTGCGCTCTTCGGCGCGTGGAGAAGTGGTGTTCATGGTCTGTCATTATGCCAAAGTTTGTGCTGCCGTAGCGAATTGCCGGGGATTGCGTTACAGTGACAGCATGAGGTGGGTTCTCTGGCTAAAGGGGGAGTCATGACGGAAACGGCGATACTGGGCGGCGGCTGCTTCTGGTGCATCGAGGCGGTGTACCTGGAGGTGAGAGGCGTCACGTCGGTCGTTTCGGGCTATTCCGGCGGCCATGTCGCGCACCCGACCTATGAGCAAGTGTGCGCCGGCGATACCGGCCATGCGGAAGTGGTCCAGCTGGAATTCGATCCGGCGGTGATCAGCTACCGCGATCTGCTGGAAATCTTCTTCACCATCCACGACCCGACCACCCTCAACCGCCAGGGCAACGACGTCGGCACCCAATACCGTTCCGTGATTTACGCCCAGTCGCCGCAGCAGGAAGCGATGGCGCGCCAGGTGATCGCCGAAATGGCCCACGTGTGGGACGCGCCCATCGTCACCGAACTGGCCCCGGCCCAGGTGTTCTACCGGGCCGAGGACTACCACCAGGATTACTTCCGCCAGCATCCGCTGCAAGGCTATTGCGCCTTCGTGGTGGCGCCCAAGGTGGACAAGTTCAGGAAGACCTACGCCAATCGCCTGAAGTAGGGTACATGTGCTGGCGCGACCACGGCAGCGCCGTGGTGCGCTGGCCTGCCCTGCGGCCAACGATCTGGTACAGGCTGATCCAGTCCTGTTCGAAAGCGTAGGCGCAGCCGGCCAGGTACACATGCCAGATGCGGTAGCGCTTGTCGCCGCCGAGCGCGCGCACCTGCTCGCCGTGCGCCTCGAAATTATCGGTCCAGATGGCGCAGGTGCGGGCGTAGTGGCGGCGCAGGTTTTCGACGTCGCTCACTTCCAGCGATCCCTGTTGCATGGCCTTGAGCACATGGCCGATATGGGCCAGCTCGCCATGCGGGAACACATATTTCTCGATGAACTCGCCACCGCCGTAGGGCGTTTCGCCGTTGTCGGGATCGGTGCTGGTGATGCCGTGGTTCATCACCACGCCATCGGGCGCCAGCAACTGATGGATGGTGCTGAAGTAGTCGGCTAAGTGACGGATGCCGACGTGCTCGAACATGCCGACGCTGGTGATGCGGTCGAACTGGCCGCGCACATCGCGGTAATCCTGCAGGCGGATTTCCACCAGATGTTCGAGCCCGGCTTCGCGCACCCGCTGTTGCGCCAGCGCGCACTGGTTTTCGGACAGCGTGATGCCGACGCAGCGCGCCTGGTATTGCTGGGCGGCGCGGATCACCAGCGCGCCCCAGCCGCAGCCGATGTCGAGCAGGGTCTGGTTCGGTTGCAGCTCGATCTTGCGCAGGATATGGTCGATCTTCTTGAGCTGGGCGGTGGCCAGATCCTCGTCGCCGTTCTCGAAATAGGCGCAGGAATACACCATGCGCGGGTCGAGGAATTGCTGGTAAAACTCGTTGGAGACGTCGTAGTGATAGCGGATGGCTTCGGCATCCTGCTGCTTGTTATGCTTGAAGCTGCGCACCATGCGTGCGAACTTGCCCTCGGCCTTGAGTGAGGTGCGCGCCAGCGCGTTGACCACCGCGATCATGTCGCGCGCCTTGCCCTTGACCTCGATGGCGCCTTCCACATACGCCGCGCCGAGATTCGACAGCGACGGCGTCAGCAGATAGCGCGCGGCGGCCACATTGGGCAGCTTGATGGTCACGCGCGGCGTCTCGCTGGACAGGTCGACCTGCTGGCCGTTCCACAATTCGATGCGCAGCGGCAGCGTGAGCTGGGCACGCATGCCGTCGATCCAGTTGCTCAGTTGATTCTGTACGAACAAGATAACCTCCTCAAGAAAGGAGGCATCTTGCTTACGGCTGCAAACGCTCCTTGATCCAGCTGCCATCTGCCTGCTTGACATACACAATCCGGTCATGGAAGCGCGAGCGGCGACCTTGCCAGAATTCAATCCGCTGCGGATCGAGGCGGTAGCCGCCCCAGTGCGCCGGCCGCACCGGATGTTCGCCGCTGGCAGCTGCGGCGGCATCGTAATTAGTTTCCATCAACTCGCGGTTGGCGATGGGCGCGCTCTGCTGCGAAGCGATCGCGGCGATCTGGCTCTTCACCGGCCGGCTGTAGAAATACTTGTCGCTTTCCTCGGCGCTGGTCTGCACCACCTTGCCTTCGATGCGCACCTGGCGTTCCAGCTCACTCCAAAAGAATAACAAGGCGGCGTGCGGGTTGTCGCGCAGTTGCCGGCCTTTCTGGCTCTCGTAATTGGTGTACCAGGTGAAGCCCCGCTGATCGTATTGCTTGATCAGGACAATGCGCGAACTGGGCTTGCCATCCGCGTCGACCGTCGCCACGCTCATCGCGTTCGGTTCATTGACCTTGGCGTGCAGCGCTTCCTCAAACCATTTGCCGAACTGGGCGATCGGATCGTCCAGCACATCGTGTTCCGTCAGGCTGGCGCGGCCGTAATCGAGGCGCAAGTCCGCCAGCACCACACCGTCGGCCACCGTGTTGCTGACCGGGGCGGCTTGTTGTTCGGGCACCTGGCTGATCGGCAGGTCGGGGGTAATCCCGCGCCGCACCTGCATTGCGCTGCCCAATTGCGCCATTTGCTCGGCGCTGAACAGGCGCTTGGCCATCGGCGCGATATTGCTTTCCTCGACCACCATGTGGGCCGCGTAAGTGTCGCAGAAACGGGCGACATCGCTGGCCGAGAGGGTGGAACTGGCGCCATTGGCAATCTGCTCAAGTTGCGATTTAAGTATAGACCAGTCTTGATCCATCTGCTGGTGGCCGGCCAGGATGGCGGGCGTGAGCTCTGCCAACAGCGCGGCATCGGCGTCGCGCGCGGTGGCCTGCAGCATCGGGATCAGGTTTTGTTCCTCGTCCTCGTGGTGCAGGTGGGCGGCGTGGTTGAAATACTTGAGCACCGCCTGCGCGGCCTTTTGCGCGTCGGCATCGGCGCCGTGCTTGGGCAGGTGGCCGAGCAGGTTCTGCATGGTTTGCAGCTGCTTGCGGATGCGGTCGTGGCAATGCTTCAGCACAGCGATCGGCTGGCTGAAATCGGGGGCGGTGTCGTACAAAGAATTGCTCATGGCAGGGGGCTCTGGCTGGTAACAGGGGTATTCTAGAGTAATCGCTTGCACCGCGCCGGGCTAGCCCTCCCTGGCCCAGCGCTGGCAGCCTTCGAGGCTGCGTTGCGGATTCGCACCCCATGAGTCGGGGGCGACCTTATCGCCCAGCAGGTCGAGCTGGGTCAGCAGGGTGGGCTTGTCCTTGGCCAGGCAGGCCATGTAGGCGTAGCGGTTGCGGCGGCCGTCGCTGGGGTAGCGCGCCAGCATGTCTTCATAGCTTTGCTTCATGGTCGGCCAGTCCACATGGCTGGTCTGGAACAGTGCGTGGCCGAATTCCTGTTCGGCGGCGAGCGAATACAAGCGTGAGTACATGCCGGTGCCGAACTGCGCCTTGGTCTGTTCGGCGGCCTTGCGGATGAACTTGTCCAGCCTTCGCACATCGCCGCCCCATTTGGGCAGCACCGCCGTCAGGGCGGTGAAGTACAGGCTGGCGTCTTCCGGATTGCGCTTCAGACCGTCATTGATAATGTCCCATAGTTGCTTGTCATCCCAGCTCGTCGCCTTGGCGATGGTGAGCAGGGCGTCGTGGCCATAACTGTCGCTCAGCGCCACCTCGCCATGATCGAGCAGGTATTGGGTGGCGCGCTGCAGATAGGTCTCGAAATCCTTCCACGCTGCCGGCGGCACGTCCTTGACGAAGCCGCCGCCGCGATAGGCCCATGCGTGCGCCACCAGCACCTTGGCATACAGCACATGCGCCAGCGCCGACTGCGGATGCTCTTTGGTCCATTGCAGCGTCAGTTTTTCAAGTTCTTGCAGGTAAGCCTCCTGATCCTTGGCTTCCTGGTGGATGACCTTATCCACGCCGATGCGGAACCACTCGATTTCCTGCGTACCGTCGCTGCTGATGTGGCCGGGCTGGCGCAGCACCGCGTTCTGCTGCTCCAGTGCGGCGAAGTCGCCCCACCAGAACGCCTGGATCGCTTGTTCGCGCAGTGGCGAGTCGTAGGCGGCGCTGGCGGGGACGGCCGCGCACAACAGCAATGCGGGCAAGATGTGGTGAAGTTTCATGGCTGTTTGTCCTCCATTTTCCAGACCAGTTGGAGCTTGGATACCGCGCCGCCGGCGGGCAGCTTGTTGTCCATCGCGTACTTCAGCGTTTGCGCATCGAACAGCGTTTCAAAGGCGACCGGCCGCACGCCGCGTATGCCCGGTACGGATATATTGCGGGCTACCACGCTGGCTTGCTGCGTCTTGCCGCTGGCGTCCTGCTTGAACTGCACGACGGTGGCGCCGCCAGCCTGGAAGCGGGTGGCGATGGGCGGAAAGGGCGGCTTGCCGGTGGCCGCTGCGGGTGCCGGTTTGCTGACGGCGCTGGGCGGCTCGAACATGCCGGCGAAGCGCACGTCGGCACTGATCATGGTGCCGTAGCGGAAAGCGCTCAAGGCGATGGCCGGCGCCACCCCTTGTTGCAGGCTGCGCTTGAACCACCACAGTTGCAGCAGGCACTGATCTTCGCGCGCCATCGTGGCGTAGTCCTTCTTTTCGCTCAACAGCTGTGCCGCAAGCGTGGGCGGCAAGGCTGGCCGGTCTTTCTGGCCGGGCGCCAGCAAGGCCAGCGCGGCTTGTTGCGGCAGCGGTTCGGGCCACGCGGCCGGCGCCGGGCGCGGCTGGCCCCAGCGCGCCAGCGATTCGCGTTCTGCGGCCAGCATGGCGGGGCGCTGCGCCGCCGGCAGTTGCTGGATGCGGGCGATGCGGGCGGCGTAGTCGGTGAAGCGGCTGTCATTGTGCAGATTGCATTGCAGCGGCGAAGCGCCCAGCGCCGCCACCGTGGCTTGCTCGTAGGCGGCGTCGCCCGGCTCCAGCTGCCACAAGGCCAGTTCATTGAGCAGCCGGGCCCAGAGCGCAAAGTACACATAGGACGGCTCGGCCGGTTTGCCGCTGGCGCTTTGCAGCTTGCGTTCTTCCGCCAGCCATGCCGGCAGCAGGGCGCTGATGCGTTCCAGGTGTGCGGCGCTCAGTTCGTTGGCGCGGGCGCGCAAGTCGGCGTCCAGCGGCAGCTCTGGCGATAGTTCAAACGAGCGGGTGAGGTGGATGCGCAGGGTTTGCAGCGTGTCCTGGTCTTGTTTGTCCGGCGCGGCGGCGACGGCGGTGGCGCAGCAGAGGAGGAGCGGCAGACACAGGCGCATGGCAAACCTTTCTCGAACGAATGTTGTCAAATTTGATATTAGCATTGATTTTGCCGACGTCCGTTAAAATGGCGACATGAACAGCAATACTTCTCCCCAGTTTGATGACGTCGACTTCGAGCGGCGTTTCGGCGGCATCGCCCGCCTGTATGGCGCCCATGCGCTGGCGCGTTTCCGCAGCGCCCACATTTGCGTGGTGGGCGTCGGCGGCGTCGGTTCGTGGATCGTCGAGGCGCTGGCGCGCAGCGCCATCGGCCAGCTCACGCTGATCGACCTCGACAACGTGGCCGAGTCGAACATCAACCGCCAGATCCAGGCCCTGAGCAGCACCGTCGGCATGGCCAAGATCAGTGCGCTGGCCGAGCGCATCGCCCAGATCAATCCGTCCTGTCAGGTCAACCAGATCGAGGACTTTGTCGATCCGGACAACCTGGAGCAGATGATGGGCGCCGGCCGCTACGATTACCTGATCGACGCCACCGATTCGGTCAAGGCCAAGGCCGCCATGCTGGCCTGGGCCCGCCGCCACGACATGCCGGTGATCACCATCGGCAGCGCCGGCGGCAAGACCGACGCCGCGCAAATCTCGGTGCGCGACCTGGCCAGGACCGAGCAGGAGCCGCTGCTGAAAAAGGTGCGCAAGATCATGCGCGCCCAGTACGGCTTCCCGCGCGGCGAGAAGACCAAGTTCCACATCGACGCCGTGTTCTCGACCGAACCGCTGAAGTTCCCGGAAACCGGCGAGGTGTGCGCGGTCGATGGCGACGACCGCAGCGGTGGCGTCACCGGCCTGAACTGCGCCGGCTTCGGCTCGGCGATGGTGGTCACCGCCACCTTCGGCATGGTGTGCGCCGGCCACGCGCTGCGCAAGCTGGCCGATGGCGCACTGCCGACAGCGTCCCCGGACGCCGTCTAGTTTGCTATCATTCCGAGCTGTCCGAAGAACTCATCGAAAGAGACCACATGAAGCGTCGTTCCGTTTTCGTTGCAATGTTGATGGCGGCTGCGCTCGCCCAGGCCCAGCAGGCGCAGCAAGCCCAGCCTGAAGCTGCTCCGGCGGCTCCTGCTGTTCCGGCCGCGCCGGTGGTGGTCGGCTCGGCCACGCCGGGCCCGGCCGCCGAACAGCTGATCATCACCGACACCGTGATCGGTACCGGCAAGGAAGCCACCGTCGGCGCCACCGTGTTCATGCACTACTCGGGCTGGCTGTACCGCCCGCTGGCCAAGAATATGCACGGCAAGCTGTTCGACACCTCGATTCCGCGCGGCGAGCCGCTCGACTTCGTGCTGGGCGCCGGCCGCGTGATCAAGGGCTGGGACCAGGGCATCAAGGGCATGAAAGTGGGCGGCAAGCGCACCCTGATCATCCCGTCGGAGCTGGCCTACGGTTCGCGCCCGAGTCCGGGCAGCAACATCCCGCCGAATTCCGCCCTGATCTTCGACGTAGAGCTGGTGGACGTCAAATAAAGGCGTAGACTGGAACCTCCGTCCCCATCCCGGAGGTTCTCCATGAAGATTGCCAACGATGTGACGCAGCTGATCGGCCACACCCCGCTGGTGCGGCTGAACCGGTTGAACCAGGGCAGCACCGCCCAAATCCTTGCCAAGCTCGAATACTGCAATCCGGCCCACAGCGTGAAAGACCGCATCGGCCTGTCCATGATCGAAGCGGCTGAAGCGGCCGGCCAGATCCGTCCCGACACCATCATCCTCGAACCGACCAGCGGCAACACCGGCATCGCGCTGGCGATGGTGTGCGCGGCGCGCGGCTATCGCTGCACGCTGGTGATGCCGGACACCATGAGCCGCGAACGGCGCATGCTGCTGCGCGCCTATGGCGCCGAGCTGATACTGACGCCCGGCAGCGAAGGCATGATGGGGGCGATCCGCCGCGCCGACGAACTGGTCGCGTCCGACCCGCGCTACCTGATGCCGCAGCAGTTCAACAATCCCGCCAATCCGGAGGTGCACCGCCGCACCACGGCCGAGGAAATCTGGCACGACACCGAGGGCCGGGTCGACATCCTGGTGGCCGGCATCGGCACCGGCGGCACCATCACCGGCGTGGGCGAAGTGATCAAGGCGCGCAAGCCGGACTTCCGCTGCGTGGCGGTGGAGCCGGAAGCCTCGCCGATCCTGTCCAAAGGCACCAAGGGGCCGCACCCGATCCAGGGCATCGGCGCCGGCTTCGTGCCGGGCGTGCTGAACACCCACATCTACGACGAAATCGTCTGCGTGTCGAACGCGGATGCGTTTGAGACCGCGCGCCGGGCGGCGCGCGAGGAAGGACTGCTGGTGGGGATTTCCTCCGGCGCCGCGCTGTGGGCCGCGCTGCAAGTGGCGCAGCGGCCGGAGAGTGCCAACAAGATCATCGTCACGGTGATCCCGTCATTTGGCGAGCGCTACCTGAGTACCGCCCTGTACGCCAATCTGGCCGATTAATGGGCGTGCACTTCCGGCTTTAAACAGCATTCCTGCGCGCTGGCGCCGAGGCGGGTCTGCAGGGTGCTGTGCTGGATGGAAAACTCCTCGCGCAGTTCCTTGCTGATGGCGTCGATGGCGGCGTCGCCCGGGTAGCCGGACGGCGTGACCAGTTGCGCCGTCAGCGCGTTCTCGGTGGTGCTCATGGCCCAGATGTGCAGGTCGCACACCTCGCTCACGCCCGGCTGCTGGCGCAGGAATTGTTCGATTCCGGCGCGGTCCACATTGTCCGGCACGGCGGCCAGCATCATGCGCAGCGACTGCTTGAGCAGCGACCAGGTGCTGGTCACGATGAAGGCCACGATGATCATGCTGACCAGCGGATCGAGCCAGTTCCACGCCGTGTAGCGCACGATCACGCCGGCCACCAGCACGCCCAGCGAGATGGCGGCGTCGGCCGCCATGTGCAGGTAGGCGCCGCGGATATTGATGTCGTCCTTGCTGCCGGCCATGAACAGCCAGGCCGAGAAGCCGTTGACCAGGATGCCGACCCCGGCCACCACCGACACCGTCAGGCCGGCCACCGGATCCGGATGCAGCAGCTGCTGCACGGCTTCCCAGGCGATGCCGCCGCAGGCCGCCATCAGCAGCATGGCGTTGAACAGCGCGGCCAGCATCGAGGTGCTGCGCAGGCCGTAGGTGTACTGCTTGTTCGGTGCGCGCCTGGCGAGGATGGCGGCGCCCCAGGCCAGCATCAGGCCCAGCACGTCGGACAGGTTGTGGCCGGCGTCGGCCATCAGCGCGGTGGAATTGGCCAGGAAGCCGTAGAAGAACTCGATGCCGACGAAGGCCGTGTTGAGCACGATGGCGATGGCAAACGCGCGGCCCATCGTGTTCGGGTCGCCGTGATGATGGTGATGGCCGTGCGCATGATCGTGGCCGTGATGGTGGCCATGTCCGTGATCGTGATGATCGTGGTCATGGTGGTGATGATCGTGGTGCTTGCTCATGCGTCGGTCCCGGTGGAAGGTTCGGCGATATGCTCGAGCATATCGTTGAGTACGCCGCTGATATGGGCATCGGCGGCGGAATAGAAAACTTGTTTGCCCTGGCGCTCGGACTTGACGATGCGGGCCGCGCGCAGCAGGCGCAGGTGGTGGCTCACCAGCGAGCCGCTCAATTCCAGTGTAGCGGCGATCTCGCTGACGGCAATCGGCGCCGGCATGCAGGCCAGCACAATGCGCAGCCGGGTAGGGTCGCCGAGCAGGTGGAACAGATCGGCCAGCTGGGCGATTTGCGGATCGCAATGGGAATAATCGTGTTGGCAGCTCATGAATGCTAACAAGTGAATAGGTGTTCATATGTTAGCACAAACTGCCGGCCCGACGCGCGGGCCGCTTATTTTTGCAATTCGGCGGGCAGCTGGGCGCGGAGTTTGGGATCGAGTTGTTGCAGGGCGCGTTCGATGCGCTCGGCTTTTTGCAGCGCCTGCGCTTGCTCGGCGCTCAGGCCGGATTTGTGGAAGGCGGCCTGGCCGCCCAGCACCAGCAGGGCGCTCAGGATGGCGATGCCGGCCGCCATCGCCAGCAGGCGCAGTTCGCGTGGCGTGATCGAGGATGACTGCGTGGCGATGGGCCGCACCATGCCGGCCGAAGGCGTCGGCACGTAGCCGGGCGGGTGCTCGGCGGCGGCGTGACCATGCCCGTGGCCTTGCTGCTGCGCCACGTGCAGCAGGTTTTCCGAGGCGGCGTCGATGCGCGCGACGTGGCGCTCCACCGCTTCCTCCAGCACCGCTTCGTTCAGCGCCACCAGCGCGAACACCGGGTCGTCCACGTCGATCTTGACGCCGGTCTTTTCAAATACCAGGCTGCGCAGCTTTTGCTGGTCCATGTCGGCTTACCACTGCACGTTGTCGAGTTGCTCGAACAGGTCGCGGAACACGACCTTGATGCGCTGCTTTTCCATCACGTTGAATTTGTCGCTCTCGCGCACCTCGGCCGCCGTCAGGCGCGCGGTGTTCATTTTCTTGATGTCGGCGCCGAAGGTGTCGGCGTTGCGCGCCGACAGCACCACCCGGCCCACCACGCGCGATGCGTTGTCGGCATAGGTCTGCGATTCGATGAATTGCTTGCCGGTCGCCGATTGCAGCAGGCCGAAGTGTTCGTTTTCCCACAGCACCAGCGGCACCGAGGTGGCCTTGGCGGTGGACACAAACCCCATCGCGGTATCGTGCAGGGTGTCGCCGCCGCCGACGATGGTGTGGATGTAGACCTTGCGGCCCGATTCCTGCAGCAGCGCGAAGCAGTCGTTCTCGATCAGGTAGCCCATCAGCGGCGAGAAGGTGTTGGCGCCGTTGTCGATCACGCAGTTGCCGTCTTCTTCCAGCAGGTCGATCATCAGCGCGTCGAAGCGCTTGTTGTCGATGGTGCGGCTGTCGGTCATCACCGGCACATGCTTGACGTTCATCGCCTTGTAGCGCGAGAAGGTCGCATTCTCCTGGTCGGTGTCGTAGCAGCGCAGCGGCTGCTGGCCTTCGGCCACGTCCTTGCTGGCGATCCACTGCGCAAGGATGGTCGAGACCAAGGTCTTGCCGATGCCGCCTTTACCCTGGAGAATAAAATGTACCGTGTTTTGCATCTACTACTCCCGAAACGCTTTTGAATGCGTCGAGAGTAATTGTTTTGCCGCGCGAAGGCAACCTGCTGGCTTAATTTATGAAACGCAGCAGCCCTTGCAAGGCGTGGATCACGGTTTGCTCGCGCACCGCGCGGCGGTCGCCGCTGAACACCAGCCGCTCGGTGTGCACGGTGTCGCTGTTGGCCCAGCCAAAGCACACGGTGCCGACCGGCTTGCCCGGCACCGCGCCGGTGGGGCCGGCGATGCCGGTGGTGGACACCGCGATGTGGGCGTTGCTGGAGCCGAGCGCGCCGGACGCCATCGCCGCCGCCACTTCTTCCGACACGCTGCCCATCTGCGCGATCAGCGCGGCCGACACGTCCAGCATTTCGGTCTTGGAGGCGTTGGAATAGGTGATGAAGCCGCAGTCGAACCAGCCGGTCGAGCCGGCGATTTCAGTAATGGCCTGGGCCACGCCGCCGCCCGTGCACGATTCGGCGGTGGCCAGGATCAAGCCCTTGTCCTGCAGTGCTTTGCCGACTTGCGCGGCGAGATCGAGGATGGTGTCGCTGTTGCTCATGGCTACTCCTTCGCTAGTTCCTGGGGGCTTGATGCCACTCTACCACGCCCTTCGATATCGATGCCAGTGGCGCACGGAAATTTGTTATAGTGGCAACCGTGCGCCACTGTTGGTGCAGGCTGGTAGAGTAACTGATGAGCTCGATTCCCTCGGAGGCGCAATGATCAGCCAGACCGACATCCATCACGCCCGCATCCTGATCGTCGACGATCAGCCGGTCAATGTCGAGTTGCTTGAATACCTGCTGACCTCCACCGGCTACAAGGCAGTCGACGCCACCACCGACCCGCGCGTGGTAGCCGCCCGCCATGCGCAGCAGCCCTACGACCTGATCATCCTCGACCTGCAAATGCCCGGCATGAACGGCTTCGAGGTGATGGAAGCGCTCAAGCCGCTGGAGCCGGACAGCTGGCTGCCGGTGCTGGTGGTCACCGCCCAGCCCGACCACAAGCTGCGCGCCTTCGAGTGCGGCGCGCGCGATTTCATCAGCAAGCCTTTCGATCCGGTCGAGACCTTGACGCGCATCCGCAACATGCTGGAGATGCGCCTGTTGCACAACCGCGAGCGCGGCTACAACGCCCGTCTCGAGCAGACGGTCCGCGAGCGCACCGCCGAGCTGCAGCGCTTCCGCAGCGCGATGGACGCCACCGCCGACGCCATCTTCCTGCTCGATACCGACAGCGCCGAACTGGTCGACGTCAACGACGGCGCCTGCCGCATGCTGGCCTATCCGCGCGGCGAAATGCTGGGCCAGACCGCCAGCCGGCTCGGCCTCGGTGCGCCGGACGCCTTGCGCCAGCAGGCCGAGCGGCTGGCGGCCTACGCAGTGGCGCTCGGCCAGGCCCGGACGCCGGAGCTGGCCGAGCTGGAACTGATGCGCAGCGACCTGATCACCGTGCCGGTCGAGCTGTACTGGCAGTTGCTGCAGCGGCCCGGCCAGCCCTCGGTGCTGCTGGGGGTGGCGCGCGACATCAGCGAGCGCCGCCAGTCCGAAGAGCTGCTGCAGCGCATGGCCCACTATGACAGCCTGACCGGCCTGCCCAACCGCACGCTGTTCTTCAAGGCGCTGGCCGACACCATCGCGCTGGCGCAGGACAAGTCCTGGCGTGTCGCCGTGCTGTTTATCGGGCTGGACCGTTTCAAGGGCATCAATGACTCGCTCGGCAGGGCGTGCGGTGACGAATTGCTGCGCCAGTTCAGCAACCGGCTGGTGCAGTGCGTGCGCATCCGCGACACTGCCGGCCGTCTCGGCGGCGACGAGTTCGCGCTGATCCTGACCATGAACCGCGACCAGCAGGACGCCGTCAACGCCGCCAACGAGGTGCGCGACGCGCTGCGCCAGCCGTTCGAGCTGGACGGCCAGCTGGCCGTGCTCAGCGCCAGCATCGGCATCGCCCTGTATCCGGACGACGCCACCGATCCGGAAACCGTAGTCAAGTACGCCGACACCGCCATGTCGCGCGCCAAGCAGGCCGGGCGCGACAACTACCGTTTCTTCACCGCCGGCATGAATGTGCAAGTGCTGGCGCGCCTCGACATGGAGCTGGCGCTGCGCCGCGCCTTCGAGAACGACGAGCTGCGCCTGCATTACCAGCCCAAGGTCAACCTGCACACCGGCATGGTGGCCGGGGTCGAATCGCTGCTGCGCTGGCAGCGGCCCGGCTTCGGGCTGGTGTATCCGGCCGAGTTCGTGCCGGTGCTGGAAGATACGGGGCTGGTGGCCGGGGTCGGCAACTGGATCGTCGATGCCGCCTGCCGCCAGATCGCCGCCTGGCTGGCCGACGGTACCGGCCCGGTGCGGGTGGCGGTCAATGTCGCCAGCCGCCAGTTCGTGGAAGGCGACCTCGAACTGACGGTGCGCGACGCGCTGCGCCGCCACCAGGTGCCGCCCGAATTGCTGGAACTGGAACTGACCGAAACCGCGCTGATGTCGAACGCCGAACGCACCATCACCGTGCTGCAAAACCTGAAGGCCCTTGGCATCAAGGTCGCCATCGACGACTTCGGCACCGGCTATTCCTCGCTGGCCTACCTGCAGCGCTTCCCGATCGACAAGCTGAAAATCGACATCGCCTTCGTGCGCGAGATCACCACCAATCCCAACGATGCGGCCATCGCGCTGGCCATCATCAGCATGGCGCACAGCCTCAAGCTGCAGGTGATCGCGGAAGGGGTGGAGACGCGCGCCCAGCTCGAATACCTGCGCCGCAGCCGCTGCGATGAAATCCAGGGCTACTTCTTCAGCCGTCCGCTGCCGCCGGAGGAGCTGAGCCAGCTGGTGCGCTCGGCGCGCAGCCTGCCGCCGGCGCCGGGCGCGGCCAGCCAGCCGGCGCAGACGCTGCTGATCGTTGATGACGATGTGAATGTGCTGGCCTCGCTGCACCGCCTGTTCCGCCGCGACGGCTACCAGATCCTGAGCGCCGCCACGCCCATCGAGGCGTTTGAATTGCTGGCCCTGCATTCAGTGCAGGTGGTGGTGTGCGACCAGCGCCTGCCGGTGATGAGCGGCACCGAGTTCCTCAGCAAGGTCAAGGAAATGTACCCGGAGACCATCCGCATCATCCTGTCCGGCTACACCGGGCTGGAGTCCGTGCTCGATTCGATCAATCGCGGCGCCATCTACCGCTTCTACACCAAGCCGTGGGACGACACCCAGCTGCGCGACAATATCCGGCTGGCGTTCCACCACTATTGGCTGATGCACGGCAGCGGCAAGCTGGCCGGGCAGCCGGAGGATGCGACTGCCCTGCAGCCGGCGGTTCAGGAAGTGAAGTGATCGAAGCTGGCGAGCTTGAGGTCGAGTGCGGCGCCGCCGGCATCCACCAGCCGCAGGCCGCCTTCCGCCTCGATGCGGCCGACGCGCGTGACCGGCGTGGCCACGCTGCCCGCCGCCGCAAGGATGGCTGCGCGCGATGAGGCCGGTGCGGTGAAGCACAGCTCGTAATCGTCGCCGCCCGCCGCCGTGTAGGCGCGGCGCAGGCCGGTTTCCCTGGTGGCCAGCACGTCGCCGGCCGGCAGCGCGTCCACGTCCAGCGTGGCGCCCACGTGCGACAGCTTGAGAATGTGGCCGAGGTCGCCAATCAGTCCATCCGAGATATCGACCGCCGCACGGGCGATGCCTTGCTCGGCCAGCAGCACGCCCAGTTCCACGCGCGGCACCGGCGTGTGCATGCGCACGGCGGCGGCGCGCAGCGCGGCCTCGTCCAGCGGGTGCTCCTTGCGGTAGCCGGCCAGCGCCAGGCGGGCGTCGCCCAGCGTGCCGGAAATCCAGATGTCGTCGCCGGGCTTGGCCGCGCTGCGGCGCAGGGCCTGGCCCGGACGCAGTTCGCCAAACACGGTGATGCAGATATTCAGCGGGCCCTTGGTGGTGTCGCCGCCGATCAGTTCGATGTTAAAGGCGTCGGCCAGCGCGAACAAGCCCTGCGAAAAGCCGTGCAGCCAGTCGCGGCTGGCTTCCGGCAGCGCCAGCGCCAGCGTGAAGCCGACCGGGCGCGCGCCCATTGCCGCCAGGTCGGACAGGTTGACCGCCAGCGCCTTGTGGCCGAGCCGCTGCGGGTCTTCGCCGGCGAAGAAATGGCGGCCTTCGACCAGCATGTCGGACGAGATGGCGGTTTGCAGGCCGGGCGTGGGCGTGATCAGCGCGCAATCGTCGCCGATGCCGAGCGTGGCGCGCACGGCGTGGTGAGGGCGCTGGAAGTATTCCTTGATGAGGTCGAATTCGGAGAGCATGCGCTATTGTAGCCGCTTGATCAGCTCCTCCACGCCCAGCGGCGACAGGCTTTCATCGGACAGGAACAGCCAGTCATGGTTGGCCAGCCGCACCGCCACGCCGTTGACGTGGAAGCGGCTCAGCAGATTCGGCGTGAAGAACAGCTGCGGCCCGGCTTCGTAGGTGGCACCGGCCAGCACGATGTACAGCTTGCTGGCGCCGGCCTCGACGGTGGCGGCGTCCAGCGTCAGCTGGTCCAGCTTGCCCTGGCCGGTATGGATCAGCCCGCCCTGCGAGCGGCTGTAGACGAAGCCCAGTGGCTGCTGGTCTTCCTGCCAGCGCAGCAGCTGTTGCCAGGCCGCGCCCTGCGGCGAGGCGCCGGCCGGCTCGGGCAAACGCTTGGAAACGATCAACGAAGACATGCCACCTCCTCATTTTCATAGACTAGCGAATAGCATCAGCTTAGTCGAATTCGGCACGGGGACGCTTCGCATCGTGAAATATCAACAATTTCAATCAAATTTCATCAATCGATAGCGAAAGGTAATTAGTTCGGAAAATTGATTATGTTGCGTCTATCCCTCGTCCATTGAGGCAAAAATTCGGCTAACGCCCGGCAAGTGCATAAAAAATGCCGATAAAGGTAAAGTCAGTTGGTGAAAATACCTACTTAATTGAAAGAATTGGTCTGATAAAATCATAGGCCTTCGATCGCAAAAATATGGGAAGGCTGTAAAGCATGGATTCGTCACCTGAGAAAAAAGAAGCAATTCGTCAACAATTACGCGCTTCGGCGCTGGAATACCACGAGTTTCCGACCCCAGGCAAAATCAGCGTTACCCCGACCAAGCAACTGACCAACCAGCGCGACCTGGCGCTGGCTTACTCCCCGGGCGTGGCAGCGCCTTGCGAAGAAATCGTCATCGACCCGGCCAACGCCTATAAATACACGGCGCGCGGCAACCTGGTGGCCGTCATCACCAACGGCACCGCCGTGCTGGGCCTGGGCAATATCGGCCCGCTGGCCGCCAAGCCTGTAATGGAAGGCAAGGGCGTGCTGTTCAAGAAATTCGCCGGCATCGATGTGTTCGACATCGAGATCAATGAATCGGATCCGGACAAGCTGGTTGACATCATCGCCTCGCTGGAGCCGACCTTTGGCGGCGTCAACCTGGAAGACATCAAGGCGCCGGAATGCTTCACCATCGAGCGCAAGCTGCGCGAGCGCATGAAGATTCCGGTCTTCCACGATGACCAGCACGGCACCGCCATCATCGTTGGCGCGGCCATCCTGAACGGCATCTCGCTGGTCGGCAAGGACATCAAGCAATGCAAGCTGGTGGTCTCGGGCGCTGGCGCTGCTGCGCTGGCCTGCCTGGACCTGATCGTCGACCTCGGCTTCCCGCTGGAGAACATCTACGTGACCGACCTGGCCGGCGTGGTCTACAAGGGCCGTACCGAGCTGATGGATCCGGACAAGGAACGCTTCGCCCGCGAAACCGACGCCCGCACCCTGGCCGAAGTGATCCCGGACGCCGACATCTTCCTCGGCGTGTCCGCCGGCGGCGTGCTGAAGCAGGACATGGTCAAGGCGATGGCGCCTAACCCGATCATCCTGGCGCTGGCCAACCCGAATCCGGAAATCCTGCCGGAAGACGTGAAAGCCGTGCGCGGCGACGCCATCATGTGCACCGGCCGCTCGGACTATCCGAACCAGGTCAACAACGTGCTGTGCTTCCCGTACATCTTCCGTGGCGCGCTCGATTGCGGCGCCACCACCATCACCCGCGAAATGGAAATCGCCGTGGTGCACGCGATCGCCGAGCTGGCGCACGCCGAGCAGTCGGACATCGTCGCCACCACCTACGGCTTCACCAACCTGTCGTTCGGCCCGGACTACCTGATCCCGATGCCGTTCGATCCGCGCCTGCTGACCAAGATCGCCCCGGCCGTGGCCAAGGCGGCCGAGGATTCCGGCGTTGCCACCCGTCCGATCAAGGACCTGCAAGCCTACGAAGAAAGCCTGCAGCAGTTCGTCTACCGCTCGGGCACTTTCATGAAGCCGCTGTTCCAGGTCGCCAAGAAAGCGCCGCTGGACGTCAAGCGCATCGTCTACGCCGAGGGCGAAGAAGAGCGCGTGCTGCGCGCGGTGCAAGTGGTGTGCGATGAAAAACTGGCGCGGCCTATCCTGGTCGGCCGTCCGGCCGTGCTGGAAGCGCGCATCAACAAGTTCGGCCTGCGCCTGAAGCAGGGCGTCGACTTCGACGTCATCAACCCGGACCACGACGAGCGCTACCGCGACTACTGGCAGGATTACTACGAGCTGACCGCGCGCAAGGGCGTCACGCAAGAGTACGCCAAGCTGGAAATGCGCCGCCGCCACACGCTGATCGGCGCCATGATGATCAAGAAGGGCGACGCCGACGGCATGATCTGCGGCACCTTCGGCACCACCCAGCTGCACCTGCACTACATCGACCAGGTGCTGGGCCGCCGCGAAGGCGCTTGCGTGTACGCCGCCATGAACGTGCTGGTGCTGCCGCAGCGCCAGCTGGTGATGGTCGACACCCACGTCAACGAAAACCCGGACGCCAACGAACTGGCCGCGATCACCTGCATGGCCGCCGACGAGATGCGCCGCTTCGGCCTGTCGCCGCGCGCCGCGCTGCTGTCGCACTCCAACTTCGGCTCGTCCAACAACGCTTCGGCGCAGAAAATGCGCGCGGCGCTGGAACTGGTCAAGCAGCGCGATCCGTCGCTGGAAGTGGACGGCGAGATGCACGGCGACACCGCGCTGGACTCGAAGCTGCGCAACCAGATCATGCCAGGCTCGACCCTGACCGGCGACGCCAACCTGCTGGTGATGCCGAACATCGAATCGGCCAACATCGCTTACAACCTGGTGAAGACGGCGGCCGGCAACGGTATCGCGGTCGGCCCCATCCTGCTCGGTTGCGCCAAGCCGGTGCACATCCTGACGCCGTCGGCCACCGTGCGCCGCATCGTCAACATGACCGCGCTGTGCGTGGTGGATGCAGTGGCTCAGCGCTAATTCAACTGGTTTAACAGGGCCGGTTATCGTCTTGGGGCGGTAACCGGCTTTTTTATTTCCCCTGTAACAATGTGTAAGTGATGTAAAACGCGGGTTTTCGTTAGAAATTGGCTTCTGGCGCTCTGTTACAATGTTGGGTTACTAAGATATTTGCAATTCACCATGCAGAAAATAAAAAAAGCGCTGGTTACCGGCATCACCGGCCAGGATGGCGCCTATCTGGCACAACTGCTGCTGGAAAAGGGCTATGAAGTCACCGGTACCTACCGCCGCACCAGCTCGGTCAACTTCTGGCGCATCGAGGAACTGGGCATCCAGTCGCATCCGAAGCTGCACCTGGTCGAGTACGACCTGACCGATCTCGGTTCCAGCATCCGCCTGCTGCAAAACGCCCAGCCGGACGAGGTGTACAACCTGGCCGCGCAGAGTTTTGTCGGTGTGTCGTTCGAGCAGCCGGTGACCACCGCCGAGATCACCGGCGTCGGCCCGGTGAACCTGCTGGAAGCGATCCGCATCGTGAATCCGAATATCCGTTTCTACCAGGCGTCGACCTCGGAAATGTTCGGCAAGGTGCAAGCCGTGCCGCAGAAGGAAGACACCCCGTTCTACCCACGCAGCCCGTACGGCGTGGCCAAGCTGTATGCGCACTGGATGACGGTCAACTACCGCGAGTCCTATGGCATCTTCGGCTGCTCGGGCATCCTGTTCAATCACGAGTCGCCGCTGCGCGGCCGCGAGTTCGTCACCCGCAAGATCACCGATTCGGTGGCCAAGATCCATCTCGGCCAGCTGGACGTGCTGGAACTGGGCAACCTCGACGCCAAGCGCGACTGGGGCTACGCCAAGGAATACGTCGAAGGCATGTGGCGCATCCTGCAGGCCGATCATCCGGACACTTACGTACTGGCCACCAACCGTACCGAAACCGTGCGCGACTTCGTTGCGATGGCCTTCAAGGCGGTTGACGTGGCGCTGGAGTGGAGCGGTGCGGCCGACCACGAAATCGGCACCTGCAAGAAAACCGGCAAGGTGCTGGTGCGCGTGAATCCGAAATACTACCGCCCGGCGGAAGTGGAATTGCTGATCGGCGATCCGGCCAAGGCCACCAGGGAACTGGGCTGGAAGCCGTCGACCACGCTGGAACAACTGTGCCAGATGATGGTGGAAGCCGACCTGCGCCGCAATAAAGCCGGCTTCTCTTTCTAAGGAGTCCAGATGGCCGCTGAAGGCACGGGCAAACGCGCCCTGATTACCGGTTTGTCCGGCTTCACCGGCCATTACGTGGCGCAGGAATTGCGCGCCGCCGGCTATGAAGTCTTCGGCACCATCACGCCCGGCCACGCGCCGGGCGAGCGTGAATACGCGGTCGACCTGAATGACCGCGCCGGCCTTGCCGCCGTGGTGCGGGAAGCGCAGCCGGATGTGGTGGTGCACCTGGCCGCCATCGCCTTCGTCGCGCATGGCGATGTCGAACAAATCTACCGCGTCAACGTGGTCGGCACGCGCAACCTGCTGGAAGCGCTGGCTGCATCGCCGAAGAAGCCGTCGGCCGTGCTGCTGGCGTCCAGCGCCAATATCTACGGCAACACCGACGTCGGCGTGATCCATGAAGACGTGCCGGCCGCGCCGGCCAACGACTACGCCGTCAGCAAGCTGTCGATGGAGTACATGGCGCGCCTGTGGCAGGACAAGCTGCCGCTGATCGTGGTCCGTCCATTCAACTACACCGGCGTGGGCCAGCACGAAAACTTCCTGCTGCCGAAAATTGTATCGCACTTCCGCCGCAAGGCCGCCGACATCGAGCTGGGCAACCTGCACGTGTGGCGCGACTTTTCCGATGTGCGTATGGTGGCAGCAAGCTATCGCAAGCTGCTGGCAGCGCCCGTTGCGGTAGGTGGCGCTTTCAACATCTGCTCCGGCCACGCGTACTCGCTGGGCGAAGCACTCGACATGATGGCCGATATCGCCGGCTACAAGATCAACGTCCACGTCAATCCCGCCTTCGTGCGCGCCAATGAGGTGGTGCGACTGGTCGGCGACAACCGCCGCCTGGTGGCCGCCGCCGGTGCGCTGGACATCGTGCCGCTGGCCGACACGCTGCGCTGGATGTATTCGGCGTGAGCGCGCAAGCCACCCTGCGCACCGGCCTGTCGGTAACGACGGCGGAGCCGGTGCTGACCAACGGTCGCCTCGATGGCATCGGCGTGTACAGCCGTGCGCTGCTCGACCACCTGCCGCAGGCCGGCGCCGAGGTGGTGCCGCTGTCGTTCGCGCCGCACGGCGACGCGCGCAAAGTGACGCTGGGCCGCGCGCTGCCGCTGTCCTTCCCGCTGGCGACGCTGGGCGATTTGATCCTGCCGTCGTCGGTGCACCTGAGCACACGCGTGGCCTTGGAGAAGGGCGCCGCACCGCTTGATCTGTTCCACGCCACCGACTACCGCATCGTGCGCATGGACTGCCCGGTGGTGGCCACGCTGCACGACGCGCTGCCGATTTCGCATCCGGAATGGGCCAGCCCGAAGCTGCGCAAACTGAAGAACTGGCTGCAGGCCAAGGCCGCGCGCAAGGCGCAGCATGTGATCACCGGTTCGCATTACTCGATCCGCGAGCTGGTCGAGCATTTCGGCGTCGATGAAAACAAGATCAGCGTGGTGCACCACGGCGTGGCCGCGCATTGGTTCGACGCGCCGTCCGCCGAGGAGCGCGATATCACACTGGAACTGCATGGCCTGAGTGCAGGCTACTTCCTGTTCGTCGGCACGCTGCAGCCGCGCAAGAACGTCGAGCGTTTGCTGGAAGCCTATCTGGGCCTGCCGCCGGTGCTGCGCGCCTCGCGCCAGCTGGTGATCGTCGGCCAGCCGGGCTGGCGCAGCGAAGAACTGGTCAAGCGCATCAAGGATGCGCAGCAGCGCGGCGAGAACGTGGTCTGGCTCGACCAGCTGACCGAGGCGCGCCACCTGCGCCACGTGTACGCCGGCGCCGGCGCCTTCGTGTTCCCGTCGCTGCACGAGGGCTTCGGCCTGCCGCTGGTGGAGGCGTTTGCCGCCGGCGTGCCGGTAGCCTGCTCGAATACCACCTCGCTGCCGGAAGTGGCCAACGGCGCAGCGGTCGAATTCGATCCGCTGTCGGTGGCCGATATCACCGCCGCCATGACCACGCTGGCGCGCGACGACGCGGTGCGTGCGCGCTGCATCGCCGCAGGCCGGCGCCGCGCGCTGGAACTGACCTGGGATGAAGCGGCACGCCGCACCGTCGCCGTTTATCACGAAGTACTGAAGAAATAAGCCCCATGCGCGTCCTCCATTTTTACAAGACCTACTATCCCGACACCTGGGGCGGCATCGAACAAGTGATCCGCCAGCTGTGCGTGGGCACCGGACGCCTGGGCGTGACCAACGAAGTGCTGACGCTGAGCCGCAGCGGCCCGTCCAAAATCGAAATCGACGGCCACACCGTGCACCGCGTGCCGCTGGATTTTGAAGTCGCCTCGACCGGCTTTTCGTTCGCAGCCATTCGCAAGCTGGCGCGCCTGGCGCGCGATGCGGATGTGATCCACTACCACTTCCCGTGGCCGTTCATGGACATCGCCCACTTCATGGCGCGCATTAACAAGCCGTGCGTGGTGACCTACCACTCGGACATCGTGCGCCAGAAAAACCTGCTGCGCGTGTATAGCCCGCTCAAGCGCCGCTTCCTGCGCAGCGTGGATACGGTGGTGGCGACCTCGCCCAACTACCTGGCCTCGTCGCCGGTGCTCAAGCGCTTCGAGCACAAGACCCGCACCATCACCTACGGCCTCGATAAGTCGACCTATCCGGTGGCTTCCGAAGAGTTGAAGGCCAAGTGGCGCGCCCAGTTTGGCGAGCGCTTCTTCCTGTTCGTCGGCGTGCTGCGCTACTACAAGGGCCTGCACATCCTGCTGGATGCGATGGCCAATCTCGATTACCCGGTGGTGATCGTCGGCGCCGGCCCGGAAGAGCAGGCGCTGAAGCAGCACGCGCAGCGCCTCGGCCTGACCCACGTGCATTTCATCGGCGCGGTGGAGGAGGACGACAAGGCGGCGCTGCTGGAACTGAGCTACGCGATGGTGTTCCCGTCGCACCTGCGCTCGGAAGCCTTCGGCATCTCGCTGCTGGAAGGCGCGATGTACGGCAAGCCGATGATCTCGAGCGAGATCGGCACCGGCACCACCTACATCAACATCGACAACGACACCGGCCTGGTGGTGCCGCCGGACGATCCTGCGGCGCTGGGCGCGGCCATGCGCACTCTGTGGGAGCAGCCGGAGCTGGCGGCAGGCATGGGCCGCCGCGCCGAGGCACGCTACTGGGAGCTGTTCACCGCCGAGACGATGGCGAAGAACTACCATGCGCTGTACCGCGAGCTGGCCGGCAAGGCGCGGTAGAATATCCACTCCCCACTGAATACCGGAGACTCGCGTGCGCTGCCTGGTGATTGAAGACGAAGCCGAAACCTCCAACTACATCTGCAAGGGCTTGCGCGAGGCCGGCTACGTCGTGACTGCCGCCGCCACCGGCCCGGCCGGACTCGATTACGCCAGCAGCGAGGACTGGGATATCATCATCCTCGACCGCATGCTGCCGGGCCGCATCGACGGCTTGTCCATCGTCGACAAGCTGCGCGCGCTGGGCAAGCAGACCCCGGTCATCATCGTCAGCGCCATGACCACCATCGACGCGCGCGTGAGCGGCTTGCGCGGCGGTGCGGATGATTACCTGTCCAAACCCTTTGCCTTCTCCGAACTGCTGGCGCGCGTGGAAGCGCTGCTGCGCCGCAGTGCGCCCGGCGCCGACAGCACGCAGCTGCAAGTGGCCGACCTGAAGCTCGACCTGCGCACGCTGCGCGTCACGCGCGGCAACAAGGTGATCACGCTGCAGCCGCGCGAATACCGCCTGCTTGAATACCTGATGCGCAACGAGAACCAGGTGGTGACCCGCACCATGCTGCTGGAATCGGTGTGGGATTACCACTTCGACCCGCAGACCAATGTGATCGACGTGCAGATCTCGCGCCTGCGCGCCAAGGTGGATAAAGACTTCCCGGTGCAGCTGATCCACACCCTGCGCGGCGTCGGCTACCGCATGGGCGTGACGCCGCCGGACGAGTCGGAGTAATCGCTTGTTCCGCTTCCGCACCTCGATCGCCGCCAAGCTGGTGCTGGGCTACGGCCTGCTGGGGATCGCCTCCATCGCGGCGGTGTCGCTGGTGTTCTACAGCGGCACCATCGGCGTGATCGACCAGAACATCGACGGCAAGATCGTGGCGCAGACCGAGCGCCTGCTGGCGAATGTCGGCGGCGGCCACCGCGCCGCACTGCTGGCCGAAGTGCGCCGCCAGCTTGGCGACGGCATCGACAGCGACCGCGAGATTTTCCAGATCCTCAATGCCGACGGCACGTCCGCCGGCGGCAACCTTGGCTCGTGGCCCAGCGTGGCGGACGCCGAGGACTTCATCACCACCACCGTGCTGCGCAACGGCCGCAGCTCTCCGGCGCGCCTCTACATACGGCCTTTAAACGATGGCGGCACGCTGATCGTCGGCCGTGATTTAAGCGAGGAGGAAGCGGTGCGCGAAGTGATCTGGCGCGCGCTGGCGGCCGGCGCTTGCGTGTCGCTGATGCTGACGGTCGCCGGCGCGCTGCTGTTCCGGCGCAGCATCGAGGCGCGCCTCGGCGAGATCCGCCGCACGGCGGCGCAGATCGAGGCCGGCGACTTAAGCCCGCGCATCCCCGTCACCGGCAACGATGAATTCGCGCTGCTCAACCGCGACATCAACCGCATGCTGGACCGCATCGAACTGCTGATGGAGGGCATACGCCACGTCTCCAACGCCATCGCGCACGACTTGCGCACGCCGCTGAGCCGCATACGCGGCCGGCTGGACGACGCGCTGCGCCACGAGATGACGGTACCCACGCTGTCCACCGCCGCGCATGACGCCATCGACGATATCGATGACCTGATCCGCTTGTTCGAACGCCTGCTGCAAATCGCCGAAGCGGAATCGGGCATGCGCGGCCGCCTGTTCGAGCGGCTTGATTTGGGCCGGGTGGTGGCCGATATCGGCGAGATGTACGAAGCCATCGCCGAAGACAGCAACATCAAGCTGACCGTGGATGCGCCGGATTCGCTGCACGTGGACGGCGACCGCAACCTGCTGGCCAGCGCCGTCGCCAGCCTGCTGGACAACGCCATCAAGTACGCCGGCCCCGGCGCCGCCATCCATGTGCGTGCGGGCCTGTACCACGGCGAGGCCTCGATCGCGGTGCACGACAATGGCCCGGGTATTCCGGACGGTGAGCGCGACAAGGTGACGCAGCGCTTCTATCGCCTCGACAAGAGCCGCCATATGCCGGGCAATGGCCTCGGCCTGTCCATCGTCAGCGCCACCGCCACCTCGCACGACGGCCGGCTGGTACTGGAAGACGGCGCGCCGGGACTGGTCGCGCGCATCGTGCTGCCGCTGGCTGGCTAACCGATTCGTAATGTGACCGCAAGCTTGCGGTAAGCCGTGCACTCCTATGATGTACTGATCCTATCCGGTCTCACACATCATGCACGACTTAAGCGACATCGCCAGCTGGCTGCAGCACCATCCCATCCACCACGACTCTTCGGTGCACAGCACCTTGCCCGATCCGACCTTTGTAACGGAAGGCGAAACGGTGGTGTCCTTCAGCACCAACAACTACCTGGCGCTGGCCAATCATCCGCGTCTGGTGGCGGCGGCCAAGCAGGGACTGGACCGCTACGGTGTGGGCAATTGCGAATCGCGCCTGCTGGGCGGCGACCTTGAGGTATACCGCGAACTCGAACGCCGCCTCGGCGCGCTCAAGCACAAGAGCGACGCGGTGCTGTTCGTCACCGGCTACATGGCCAACATCGGCGTGCTGTCGTCGATCGTGAAAGCGGCCACGCTGGCGCGGCTGCACGGCTTCCGCGCGAAGAAGCGCCACAAGTACGCCTACTACTCGGACGAATTCAATCACATCTCGATCCGCGAAGGCATCCAGATGTCGGGCGCGCTGCGCTACAACTACCGCCATTGCGATATGGACCATCTTGAATCGCTGCTGCAGGCCGGCGCCGCCGACGGCACCACGCCGATCATCGTCAGCGACGGCGTGTTCAGCATGGAGGGCACGATTGCGCCGCTGCCGCAGCTGGTGGCGTTGGCCGAACGTTTCGGTGCGCTGCTGTACATCGACGACGCGCATGCCACCGGCATCCTGGGCGCCAACGGCGGCGGCACCTCGGAACACTTCAACTGCTACAGCAGCAACATCATGCAGATGGGGACCTTGAGCAAGGCGCTCGGTTCAATCGGCGGCTTTGTGGCGGTGGACAAGCAAGTGGCGGACGTGATCCGCCTGACCAGCTCCGCCTACGGCTTCACCTGCCCGCCGCCGCCGGACCAGGCAGCGGCGCTGCTGGCCGCATTGGATATGCTGGAAGAGGAGCCGCAGCGCCGTCAGCAATTGTGGGACAACCAGCGCTACTTCATCGAGCGCATGGCGCCGCTGGGCTACACCATCATCTCGACCGCCACGCCGATCCTGCCGGTGCTGATCGGCGACGCCGAAACCTGCCAGCGCTATGCGATGGAACTGCGCGCCGAGGGCGTGCATGTGGACGCGATCCAGTTCCCGGCAGCGCCGGTGGGACAGGCGCGCCTGCGCTTCATGATGAACGCCGGTCACACCAAAGCGCAGATCGATCACGCGGTGAGCGTGATGGCGCGCCTGGCGGGACGTGGCGAGCGGCTAAATTAATGCTCTGCCCAGCGTTCCTTGATCTCAAGCAGCGCGGGCATCTGTTTGAAGAAGAGGTCCACCAGCCGGCCTTCGAAGTGCTGGTCGCGCTGCGCCTCCATGTGCGCGACCGCCTTTTCCACCGGCCACGCTTCCTTGTACGGCCGCGCGGAAGTCAGCGCGTCGAACACGTCGGCAATCGCCACGATGCGGCCGACCAGCGGGATCTCTTCGCCCTTCAAACCGTTCGGATAGCCGCTGCCGTCCCACTTTTCGTGGTGGGTGACGGCGACGTCGTAGGCCATCGCCAGCATGCCATGCGGATGCTTGCCGATGATGTCACCGCCGATGGTGGCGTGCGACTGCATGATCTTCCATTCATCCGGATCCAGCGCCGCCGGCTTGCGCAGGATGCTGTCCGGGATGCCGATCTTGCCGACGTCGTGCATGGGCGCCGCGTGCAGCAGGTCTTCCGCTTCCGCCTCGCTCATGCCGAGCGCCAGGCCGAGGATGCGCGAGTAGTGGCTCATGCGGATCACGTGCAAGCCGGTTTCGTTGTCCTTGTACTCGGCGGCGAGGCCGAGGCGCTGGACGATTTCCAGGCGGGTCTTCTTCAATTCATCCATGCCCACCAGCGACAGGTGGTTGCGCACGCGGGCGCGCACGATGGGCGGGCTGACCGGCTTGGTGATGTAGTCCACCGCGCCGGCTTCAAAGCCCACCACTTCGTCGTCGGTGTCGCTCAGGGCGGTGACGAAGATGACGGGAATCGACGCGGTGGCCGCGTCGGCCTTCAACAGCTTGCAGGTTTCGTAGCCGGTCATCCCCGGCATCATCACGTCCAGCAGGATCAGCTGCGGTTGCTCGGAGCGCGCCAGTTCCAGCGCGCGCGGTCCGTCCTTGGCGAACAGCAGGCGGTATTGGTCTTGCAGGATATGGCGCAGCAGCTGCAGGTTGCTGGCTTCGTCGTCGACGACCAGGATGTGCGGCTGGTTTGCATGATGCGTGGTTCTCATGGTTACTCCGTGGCGAGGCTGGCCAGCGATGCCTCCAACACCTCTAATGCGGCTTGCGCCTGCGGGAAATCAAAATCGTTCAAGGCGTCTTGCACCGCGCCCAGTTGCTGCGCCAGTGCCGGCGGCGCGCCGGTGAGGGCGGCCGTCAACGCGGTCAGTGCGGCGTCGTTCAAGGCGCCGCGCTGCAGGAATGGTAGCAGAGCGGCGGATTTCTGGCGCGCGGCTGCCGGTGCGAAGCCCGTTGCCGGTGGCGGTGTTTCCAGCCTGGCGCTGGAACCGCGCGGCGGGGCGAGGGCGTGGATGGCGCTCAGCGCCGCATCCAGCTGCGCCGCCAGCGTGCGCTGCGCCTGCGCCAGTTCCGTTTGCAGCGACACCGGAATGCTGCCCAGCGCGATCGCCGTTGCCGACGCTCCGGCCGCCGCGCCATCGCCACCCGCCGCATCGCCGCGCGCCGCCGCTCCAGCCGCCGTGCCATCGCCACGCGCCGCATCCGCAGGTGCTGCAGCGCCGCCGTGTTGCGGCGCTGTGGCGTTACGCTGCGGCGAACCGCACAGCTTCTCCAGCTGCGCCAGCGTGGCGTTCAATTGTTCCAGCCCGATGTTGGCGGCCACGCCGCGCACCTTGTGGCACCAGGCCTGCGCTTCCGCCAGCCGCGCTTCGCTGGCATGGGCCAGCAGCTTGGCCAGCGTGGCGGCCGCCGTGCTGTAGTCGGCCACGAAGCGGAGCAGCGCCTGATGATAGGCTTCCTCGTTGTCGGCCCAGCGCTGCAAGCCCGCTTTCTGGTTCAGCACACGGTGGCGCGGTGCTTCCGATGGCGGCGGCGCGGATGGCACCGCCGGCAGCTTGAGCACCTTGGCTATTTCGTGCGACAGCGCGTGCCAGTCGACCGGCTTGGAGGCGAAACCATCCATGCCTGCCTTGGCGGCGGCCTCTCGGTGCGCCGTCAACACGCTGGCCGTCATCGCCACGATCGGCAGCGCCGGCGTACCGTCCTGCAGTTCGCGCGCGCGGATGGCGCGCGTGGCCGCCAGACCGTCCATGTGCGGCATCTGCATATCCATCAGCAGCACGTCGTACTGCTGTTCGGCCGTCATCCGCACCGCCTCCGCGCCGTCGTGCGCCCTGGCCAGCGTGTGGCCGCGCTTGGCCAGCAGCAGCGCCAGCAGCTCCAGGTTCTGCGGCACGTCGTCCGCGCCGAGCACGCGCAGCGGCGGCAGCGGATAGTCGCTACGTTCGCTGAACTGCGCCGCGTCGTCGCGCGCCGGTTCCAGCGGCAGCAGCACGTGGAAGGTGGTGCCAACGCCCGGCGTGCTCTCGGCCCAGATCTTGCCGCCCATGAGCGCCACCAGCTGGCGGCTGATGGTGGTGCCAAGGCCGGTGCCGCCGAAGCGGCGCGTCATAGAGGCGTCGGCCTGGGTGAACGGATCGAAGATGGCGTTGATGCGTTCCGGCGCGATGCCGATGCCGGTGTCCTGCACGGCGATATGCAACTGGCCTTCCTTCTCGCAGGCGCTCAGGCTCACCTTGCCGGCCGAGGTGAACTTGATGGCGTTGTCCAGCAGGTTGCCGAGGATCTGGCGCATGCGTAGTTCGTCGCCGTGCAGCCAGGCCGGTAGCAGGGGATCGTAGTTGATGTCGATCGTCAGTCCCTTGCTGCGGGCGTTGGTGCCGAAGGTGGAGGCCAGTTCGTCGATCAGGTTGAGCAGGCTGTAATCGTCCGGCTCCAGCTCCATTGCGCCCTTATCCAGCTTGGCGGTGTCGAGGATTTCGTTGAGCAGGCGTAGCAGCGAGCGGCCTTCCTTGCGCACGGTGTCGAGGTGGCGGCGCTGCTCGTCATCGAGCGGGGTGTCGAGCAGCACGTCGGTGAACCCGAGGATGGCGTTCATCGGCGTGCGGATCTCGTGGCTCATGTTGGCGACGAAGCTGGCGCGCGCCGCCGCCGCCTGTTCCGCCGTCTCCTTGGCCTTGCGCAGCTGCAGCTCCATTTCGCGCCGTTCGCTGATGTCGAGGATCACGCCGTCGATCCAGCGGATCTCGGGATGGGTTTCATCCTGAGTGACGGCGCCGTGCTCCCACATGAAGCGTTTGCTGCCGTCTGCGTGCACCAGACAGTATTCGATCTGATAGGTGGCCAGCTTGTCGATGCTGCGCGAGATTGCCGCACCCACGCGCGCGCGGTCTTCCTCGCAGATCAGCGAGGCCAGCGTGCGGGTGCGGTTGGCGCCGACGAAATCGCTGGCAGGATAGCCGGCCAGGCGTTCGATGTTATCGCTGATGAACAGCGGGGGTGCGTCGAAGGCCATGCTGCTGCGGAACGCGATGCCGGGGATGTTCCCGATCAGCGAGCGGAATTGCAGCTCGCTGTCGCGCAGCGCCTGCATGATGGCGCGGCGTTCACTGATGTCGGTGATGAACAGTACGAACAGGTCGCGTTCCGCCATGCGCGCGTGGCCCAGCGCGCGCCGGATCGGCACCTGGCTGCCGTCCTTGCGCAGGCCGAGTACTTCGCTGCCGCGCCCGACCACGCTGGCGTCGCCGGTCTGCAGGAAGTTGAGGAAGCCGTCGCGCTCCGAGCGCTCGGTATCTGCCATCAGCAAGCGGATGTTGCGGCCGACGATTTCATCGCGGCTCCAGCCGAAGATGCGTTCCGCAGACAGGTTGAATTCGTGGATCACGCCGGCGCGGTCGACCGTGATCACGCCGTCGATGGTGGTGGTCAGCAGGGCGCGCATCCAGGCTTCGCTCTCTGCCTGCTGGCGGTACATTTCGCGATAGCGCAGCAGGCCGTTGGCCGCCATCACGAACACGGTGAAGGCCACCGTGATCAGTGTGATGGCCAGTGCCAGGAAGGTGGAGTTGGTTTGCGATGCGGCGTCCACCGGCAGCGTGCCGACGAAGCGCGCCGCCGCCATGCCGGTGTAGTGCATGCCGGCGATGGCGCAGCCCATCACCGTGGCGCTGATCGCGCCCAGCACCGTGCGCGGCAGGCGCAGCGTGCGCAGGCCGAAGCGGATCCACAGGGCCAGCGTGGCCAGCACCACTGCCACCACGATCGACAGGCCGAACATGAACGGGTCGTAGCGCTGCGCCAGTTCCATCTGCATCGCGGCCATGCCGGTGTAGTGCATGGCGCCGATGCCGGCACCCACCAGCACCCCGCCCACCACCAGCGACAGCCGGGTAACGCGGCGGCGGCTGATGATGGTCAGCGCGACGTAGGAGGCGGCAAGGCTGGGTAGCACCGACAGCAGCGTCAGGCCGCGGTCGTAGTCGACATTGATGCACAGGTCGAAGGCCAGCATGCCGATGAAGTGCATGGCCCAAACGCCGCAGCCGAGCGCCAGGCTGCCGGTGACTAGCATCATGGCACGCAGGCCGCGCGTGCCACCAAGGCGCGCTTGCGCCGCGACTTGCAATCCCATCCATGATGAGAATATGGCAACCAGGATCGAGAGGATCACCAGCAACGGCGAGTAGGTGCCGTAGTGGATAAGGGAAGGATTGTCAGGCGTAGAGAAGATTTCCATCATGGTGAGGGAAACCATACCACATTAAAAAACCGCCCGGAGGCGGTTTTTTTGTTTTACGACTTAGCGAAAGCAAGGAAGTCGGCGTGGAACTTGTCCTTGTGGGTGTCGGTCAAGCCGTGCGGTGCGCCCGGGTAGGTAATCAGCTTGGCGCCCTTGACGATCTTGGCGGAGGCAATGCCTGCGGCCTTGATCGGCACGATCTGGTCGTCTTCACCGTGAATGACCAGGGTCGGCTTGTCGAACTTTTTCAGGTCGTCGCGGAAGTCGGTTTCCGAGAAGGCCTTGATCGAGTCGTAGGTGTTTTTGAAGCCGCCCTGCATGCCCTGCGCGTACCACGCCTGGATGATGCCTTGCGACGGTTTCGCGCCCGGACGGTTGTAGTTGTAGAACGGGCCCGATGCGATGTCCAGGTACAGCTGGCCGCGATCCTTGACCGAGCCGGCGCGGATGCCGTCGAACACTTCGATCGGCAGGCCGTCCGGGTTGGTGTCGGTTTTCAGCATCAGCGGCGGCACCGCCGAGATCAGGCCCAGTTTGGCGATGCGCTTGGTGCCGTGACGGCCGACGTAGCGCGCCACTTCGCCGCCGCCGGTGGAGAAGCCTGCCAGGATGATGTTCTTCAGGTCCAGCGCTTCGATCAGCTGCGCCAGGTCGTCGGCGTAGTGGTCCATGTCGTTGCCGTCCCAAGGCTGGCTCGAACGGCCGTGGCCACGGCGGTCATGAGTGATGACGCGGAAGCCGTTGTTAGCCAGGAAGAACGCGGCCGATTCCCAGCTGTCCGAGCTCAGTGGCCAACCGTGGCTCAGGATCACTGGCTGGCCGGTGCGCGGACCCCAGTCCTTGTAGTAGATTTCAACGCCGTCGCGGGTGGTGATGGTGGCCACGGTCTTGGTGACTTTGCCGGCCGGTGCTGCCACGGCTTCGGTGCTGACTGCGGCCATTGCGGTGGCAGCGGCGGCGACTGCGGTGCCGACCATTGCGTTGCGGCGGGATGGGTTGATTTGTTCGGTCATGATTTTCTCCTAGGTTTAAGACAGGTGTTGTTTAAAGAATGCGTCGGTGCGGGCGTTGGCCAGCGTGGCGGCTGCGGCGTCGTAGTGGTTGCCGCCGGGGCGCGCGAAGGCGTGGTTGCAACCGGGGTAGCTGTGCAGCTCAATCTTCGGGTTGCCCTTGAAGGCGGCGGCGATGGTGGCTTGTGCTTCCTTGCCGATGTATTCATCCTCCTCGGCCAGGTGGTACAGCAGCGGCTTGGCGACCTTGCCTGCTTCTGCCGCGTATTTTTCGGTGCCGCCGCCGTAGTAGGAGACGAAGGCGTCGGCGTCGGCGCGGGCGGCGGTCAGGTAGGTCATCAGTCCGCCGAGGCAGTAGCCGGTGACGCCGACCTTGCCGCTGGCGCCTTTCAGCGTGCGGGCGGCGGCCACGGTGGCGGCGATGTCGCCCACGCCGCCGTCGAAGTTGTAGGCGCTGTACAGCGCGAAGCCGCGTGCCCAGTCGCCCGGTTCGGCTTCCGACATATCGAGGCCGGGATCGGCGCGCCAGAACAAGTCCGGCGCCACGGCGATGTAACCCTTGGCGGCATAGTCGTCGGCGATGCTGCGGATGCCGGCGTTGACGCCGAAGATCTCCTGCAGCACCACAATCACCGGTGCACTGGCGGCATGGGCAGGACGCGCTACGTAGCAGTTGAAACTGCCGTCGGCGACCTTGATGGTGAGCGTTTCTGACATGGTGTCCTCCGTGGTTGAGTGAGGCCATCTTAGGGACGAAAACGCAGTCTGGGAACGGACATTCCTGCAAAGCCGAATTGCAATTTTGCATATCCCACGACACAGGTATGCGTGCCTGCCCCATAGGGGAGAAGACATCGTCGTGTTGCTTTTAATATAAAACTGTCTGATACTTGCCCATTCGATCCGCACCGTGCCGGATCTCACTATGGGACACACTGAAAACAATGGCTTTCCTGACCAAAAAGAAGCTCGCGCTGGCAGTCGGTTTGCTGGTGATAGTCGGCGGCGCCGGCGCCTACTATTCCAAAAGTAAGACCCCTGTGGTGGAAGTGCCACGTTTCCGCACCGCGCAGGTCGATACCGGCAATATCACGCAGTCGGTGACGGCCACCGGCACCATCAATCCGGTCGCGCTGATTAACATCGGCTCGCAGGTATCTGGCACGGTGAGCGAGCTGAAAGCGGACTTCAACGACCGCGTGACCAAGGGGCAGGTTCTGCTGAAACTGGACCCGACCATCTTCAACGCCCAGATCCGCCAGGCCGAGGCGCAACTGGCCTCTGCGCGCGCCTCGTTGCGATTGGCACAGGCCACACACTCGCGCAATCAAACGCTGGTGACGCAGAGCTTCATCTCGCCGCTGGCGCTGGACCAGTCCAAGCGAGAGGTCGATGTGGCGCAGGCCAATATCCAGCTGGCGGAAGCGCAGTTGGCGCGTGCGCAGGCGGACCTCAATAATTCGGTGATCCGCGCGCCGATCGATGGCGTGATCATCAAGCGCACCGTGGACCTGGGGCAGACGGTGGCGGCGTCGTTCACCACGCCGCAGCTGTTCACCATCGCGCGCGATCTGACCAAGATGCAGATCGACACCAGCGTGTCGGAAGCGGACGTGGGCTCGCTCAAGGAGGGGCAGGAGGCGCGCTTCGTGGTGGATGCGTATCCGGACAAGGAATTCAGCGCGCGCATGCGCCAGTTCCGCCTCGCCGCCAACGTGGTGCAGAACGTGGTGACCTACAACGTGGTGCTGGACGTGGACAATAAGGACGAGTTGCTCAAGCCGGGCATGACGGCGCAGGTGCGGCTGTTGGTGGGGAATCGCCAGCAGGTGCTGCGCATCCCGACCGCCGCGCTGCGCTTCCGCTTGAGCGATGAAGAAATCGAAAAGCAGAAGAAGCTGGCCGCTGCTTCGGCTTCGGCATCTGCTTCCGCATCCGCATCCGCATCCGCTTCCGCCAGCGCAAGCGCCATCGCAGCCGCAGCCGCTGTGCCGCAGGATGACGACACCGGCTTCCGCAGCAAGGCAGACCTGGCGCGCCAGTTCCGTATCTACACGCTGGACGCGCACAACCAGCCGAAGGCGCTGGATGTGAAAATCGGCGTCTCCAACTTCCGCTACACCGAGATTGTCGGCGGCGATTTGAAGAAGGGCGACCAGGTCATCACCCGCGCCATCGGCGTTGAAAAAGAGAGCGAGCTGTGAGCGGGCACGCCAATGAACTGCTGATCGACATCCGGCAGGTCACCAAGAGCTACTTCTCCGGCAGCGTGGAAACGCAGGTGCTGTTCGGCGTCGACCTGGCCGTGCCGCGCGGCGACTTCCTGGCCGTGATGGGACAGTCCGGCTCCGGCAAATCGACGCTGATGAACATCTTCGGCTGCCTCGATCAAGCCACCGGCGGCAGCTACTTCCTCAACGGCGTCGACACGCTCACCTTGTCGCGCAATGAACTGGCCAGCATCCGCAACCGCACCATCGGCTTCGTATTCCAGAGCTTTAACCTGATCAAGCGCATGAGCGTGGCGGAGAACGTGGCGCTGCCGCTGATCTATGCCGGCGTGTCGCGCGCCAAGGCGCACGCCAAGGCCTTGCTGGAACTGGAGCGGGTGGGCCTGAAGGAGATGGCCAAGCGCACGCCGAACCAGCTGTCCGGCGGCCAGCAGCAGCGGGTGGCGATTGCGCGCGCGCTGGTGGGCGACCCGCCGCTGATCCTGGCCGATGAGCCGACCGGCAACCTCGATACGCAAACCAGCGAGGAAATCATGCGCTCGTTCCAGCAGTTGAACCAGGAGCGCGGCATCACCATCCTGCTGGTGACGCACGAACCGGATATCGCCGCCTACAGCAAGCGGCTGGTGCGCCTGAAGGATGGCCGCGTGCTGTACGACGGTCCATCCGCCGAAGGGCTGCAGCAAATGAACGCCATAACGGTATAAATGATATGAATTTTTTACAGATCGTAGTGGAGGCGTTTCGCTCGATGATGGCGAACCGCCTGCGGACGTTGCTGACCATGTTGGGCATCATCATCGGCATCACGTCGGTGGTGCTGCTGCTGGCGGTGGGCGACAGCATGAAGCGCTTCATTGCCAAGGAGCTGGAGCAGCTGGGAACCAACATGCTGTTCATCTCGCCGGGCGGCGACCGCGCGCAGCAGCAGCGCATGCGCAACGGCGCGCAGCCGGCGATGACGATACGCGACGCGGCAGCGCTGGATCAGCTGCCGTCGCTGGCCGGCGCGGCGCCGGTGCTGCAGGGCGGCTTCAACCTCGCGGTGGGCAACGAGAACGCCACCAAGACCGTGCACGGCGTGACGCCGTCCATGTTCAAGATACGCGGCTGGAAGATCGACAAGGGCAGCGCCTTCAGCGATGCCGATGTGCGGGCCGCTTCGCGTATGGTGGTCATCGGCCGCAAGGTCGCCGACCAGTTCTTCTACAAGCAGGACCCGCTGGGCAAATACATCCGCATCGAGAACATCTCGTTTCAGGTGGTGGGTGTGTTGTACGGCGAGGGCAAGCAGGTCGACGGCGGCGACTTGAGCGAATACGTGATCGTGCCGATTACGGCGGCAGCGGCGGGGCTGGTCAAGACCGCCTTCCCCGGCAATGTGCACTACGTGGTGGCGCAGGGTAAATCGGGCGGCAACCTGCAGGACGCGATCCTGGACATCAGCGAAACGCTGCGCGACCGGCACCACATCAAGATCGACCAGCCGGACGACTTCCGCATCGATAACCTGGCCTCGTTCGCCGAGACGGCGCAGAAGATCAGCGCCGGCATCGCGCTGCTGCTTGGCTTGATCGGCGCGATCTCGCTGGTGGTGGGCGGCATCGGCATCATGAACATCATGCTGGTGTCGGTGACCGAGCGTACGCGCGAGATCGGCATCCGCATGGCGATCGGCGCCAAGCCGCGCGACGTGCTGCTGCAGTTCCTGACCGAGGCGGTGGTGATCTGCCTGGTGGGCGGGGTGTTCGGCATCCTGTTCGCCAGCGGCGCGGCGGCGGCGATTACGGCGACCGGAAAATTCGACGTCATCATCACCATGCGTGCGGTGATCGTGGCGTGCGGATTCTCCAGCCTGGTGGGCGTGTTCTTCGGCTTCTACCCGGCGCGCAGGGCGTCGCGGCTGCTGCCGGTGGACTGCCTGCGCTACGAGTAAATGCTGGGCTTCTGGTAATTTCACTTTCACTAACCACTTGTATAAATGATGAAGAACTTAAAATTCGTGTTGGTCGCATCAATAGTGCTCTCAGGCTGTATGGCTACTCAGCAAATGCATTTTATGCAGGAGTCGGCTGTTGACTTCTCGTTGCCACAGGCAGGAAAGGTGTTCGACAAGTCCGCCAAATATTCGTTGCGCACGGTTACGGATGGTGGCTATCAAAACTACGGAGAATTCAGCAATTACTCTTGGCATGGGTTCTACGAGGGGCGATATCAGGGATTCAGGAAGCTGCCATACAAAGATCCGAATAACTCAGTAAAAACCTGGTTATCCGAACTCCTGTCGGAAAATGGTGTATCAACCGCCGCGTCTCCTGATTTTTACGTGGACGTTTACGTTGAGAAGCTGAAACTGAAGTCACAGAAGGATAGCCGGTCCGATTATCGTGCATGCATGGTAGGACTGAGGCTTGATTTTTCCTCACCTGGCGGCGACAAGAAATTCTCGATTGCTGTAGATGGTATGAGTAAGCTGAATGGGGCGGGGATGCAAATTCTCAACTCTACGTCGTCATCGCTCTCCGTTTCGTTCAACCCGGACACACCACCAATTTGCAAACTGGCGATCGCAGATGCACTTCGTAAAGCGAAGGTCTGATCTTCAACGTGCGGTAGCCCCCGAGTGCCGTTTGCACTACTGGGGTATCAGGGGCCGGCATGGGGGACTTGGCCCCGATGCCTACAAGTAAACAACATGAAACTTAAAAATTTGTTCTAGCGATTACTGCGGTATGGAATAGTGCCGTTTTTGCCGGCACCGATCCGCTCACAGCGCGGGTATCTCGACGGCGCTAGTGTGGGCGTGAAGTTTGGCGCACTTAACCCCGGGGGACGGCCAGTCCCGAAACGCAGGTCATCGGACTGGAAGTCACTTGTCCCCCTGGCACAAGCTTCGCGCAATTTCGGACCACCATGCGCGGTTTCTTTGCGCACGAGACAGTGCATACCTGGCAGGGAGACGAGTCACCGGAAGCACTGGCCGACCCCCTGCTGAACCAGGCGCTCAGAGAAGGCGTCGCGGACTATCTTGCGACCTTGGTGACCGGTGAAATTCCCAATCCGAATCGCGACGCATGGGCGCGCGGCCAGGAGGCGAGGCTATGGCAGGAATTCAAGCGCGACCGGCAGGCGATGCAGGCAGGCAGCGCAGAGCAGCAAAATCCGCTGGGCAGCGCGCGATTCAAAAGATGGTTTGTCAACTGCGGCGCCGCCCCGGAAGGATGGCCATATGAAGCCGGTTACTGGATCGGAATGCGAATCGCCGAAGCCTACGTGAAGCGCGCGCCGGACAAGCGCACCGCCATCCGCCAATTGCTCGAGTTCCAAAATCCGTCCGAAATTTTGGAGAAAAGTGCGTATCGAGGATGAGCAAATCCGGCAAGCCCATCGAGCCCTGGACGCACAAGAAATAGGTCTGGAGATTAGAATAAAAGCATAAGTTCCTGCACCGGAGGCAGACATGGACAGCAAGTACATCACTTCCCGATAATAGGGCAATTCATGCAGCTGATTTTATTGCTACTCACGTTGTGCCTGGTTCCAATTCAAGTGCATGCCGATGCGGACTGGCGTTCTTTCGTCTGGGAATATGACAAAGTGACTCCTGAGCGTCCGAAGGAACGCGTTGCGCTAACGTTGCCTGCGAAATTTGACGGATATCCCTGCACCGTGCAATTGGACACTGGCATGAACGGAGCGTTTCAATGGCATGGTGATGCGAGCGGAGAGTCGACTCAGGTAATATTTGAAGTGGCGGGAGTGGCCAAAGAATACATTGCCGACAAACGGCATATGGAACAAATCCGTAAGGGCGACTGCGAAACAATTGCCTCGGTTGGCAATGCCTTCTTCGAAAATGGGAGCCTCATTCTCGATTTACGTAATTCTCGATACAAATTCGAACAAGCCGCAGTCCTGGCTTCATCATTAAAAGCCCAACCGCTTATCTATGCTCAGTGGTATGAAGTTGGTGGCCACCTTTTAGTGGAAGTGAGAGTCCCGTCCGGTGAAATCAAGTACGCTATGCTGGATACGGGGGCAACAAGCTTCGGACTAAGTCCGCTTTCAGCGGCTGCATGGGTAGATTTGGTGGGCCAACCTCCAGTTGCTGGTCCTGGCGTTGTCGAGTACAAAGTCAACAGTTGGGGCAAACAAATTAGCTGTTTCGAGACAGAAAAGCCGGGGCCCTTGGTCATCGGCTTGCACCATGAGTTGAAAAAATTCCGGGTTTCCTATTGCCAGCATCCCGATTTCAGCACGAAGCAAAGAATCGCAGGTCTGCTGGGCCTACGTGACTTAATGGGAAGTGTCATCACACTTGATTATCGCTCACGACGTTGGACTCTCGATGACTCGAGCAGTGCACATCAGTAAACACGCGCGAAGCTCCAGGTTGGCTGGTTGAGGCCCTTAGCGGACCTTGGTCAAAGAAATCCGTGCCGGTGGATTGAGCCGGGCTCCCCCCCCCAAAAAAAAAGGTTGGGGGCCGCCCCCTGTTCGCCCATACTTCGGCTGCACACTTCTGACCTATGGATTCCGGCCTCCGCCGGAATGACGGCTTTGGGGCGGTAACGCCGCGCTGCCTGAGCTTGCCTCAGAACGCGCTCTTGACCACGCCGCCGTCAACCCGCAGCGCGGCGCCGGTGGTGGCGGAGGCGAGGGGGCTGGCGACATACGCCACCAGCGACGCGACTTCCTGCGGGGTGCCGAATCGCTTGATCAGCGAGGTCGGACGCACGTGGTCGAAGAACTCCGCTTCCACCTGCTCGAAGCTCTTGCCGCCGGCGCGCGCCATGTCTTCGACGAAGTCGCCGACGCCGCGCGATTTCGTCGGCCCCGGCAGCACGCTGTTGACGGTGATGCCGGTGCCGGCCACGGATTCTGCCAGTCCGCGCGATACCGCCAGTTGCGCGGTCTTGGTCATGCCGTAGTGGATCATCTCGGTGGGGATCTGCACCGCGCTCTCGCTCGAGATGAAAATGATGCGGCCCCAGTTCGCCCGTTTCATTTCCGGCAGCACCAGCCGCGCCAGGCGTACGCCGCTCAAGACGTTGACGTCAAAGAAGCGCAGCCAATCCTCGTCGGGGATATCCTCAAACGCCTTGGGCTCGAAGATGCCGAGGTTGTTGACCAGGATGTTGATCCCAGGATGGCGCCGCACCACTTCCTGCGCCGCCTCGGCCTTGCCCAGGTCGCCGGCATAGCCCAGCACCGTGCCCTGAGTATCAGCGCGGATGCGCTCCACCGCCTCGTCGACGGCGGCCTGGGTCCTGCCGTTGACGATGACGCTGGCGCCTTCCCGCGCCAGCGTGTGGGCGATGGCGTAGCCGATGCCGGCCGTGCTGCCGCTCACCAGCGCCAGTTTGTCCTTGAGTTGCAGGTCCATGTCCGATCTCCTTATTTCAGGAATTGCACCAGCTTTGGCACCACTTGCGCGGTGGCTTCTTCCATCAGCCAGTGGCCGCTGTTCTTGATGACCACGCCTTCGACGTTGCTGTCGACCAGGCGCGCCTGCTGGATCAGGAATTCGCCCGAGGCTTTTTCGCCGGTGAGCACCAGCATCGGCATGGTCAGCGGGGTTTTGGCGTAGCCGGCAAAGTCTACCGCATCTTTTTCAAAGGCGCGGAACACTTCGAAGCCGGCGCGCATGCGGCCTTCCTGTGCGTATTCGTTGGCGTAGAACTTGCGGTCGGCCTCGCTCAGCGATTTGGTTTTGTCGGCCGCGAAGTCGTTCCAGAAGTGTTCGAAGTAGGTGCGCTCACGGCCTTTGACCAGTGCCAGCGGGGTCTCGCCGTAGAAGTGGAAGTGCCACAGGTCGCGCAGCAGCCAGACGTCTTTCCAGTTGCCCACGCCGGGCAGGAAGGCGTCCATCAGCGCGATCTTGCTGACTTCTTTCGGATACTGCGCGGCATAGGCATACGCCACCATCAGGCCGATGTCGTGGCCGACGATCTTGGCCGATTTGATGCCCAGGCTGACCGCCAGTGCATGCACGTCCTGCGCCATCACCGATTTGGTATAGGGGCCGGCCGGCAGCCCGGATTTGCCGAAGCCGCGCAGGTCCGGCGCGATCACCAGATGGTCTTTCGACAGCTCGGCGATCAGCGGCAGCCACATGTGGCTGGTCTCGGCATAGCCGTGCATCAGGATGATGGGATCGCCTTTGCCGGCGGTCAGGTAGTGCAGGCGCACGCCGTTGGCTTCGGCAAACTGGCTCTTCGGCGCCTCGGCCTGCGCCGCGCCCAGTGCGGTGCAAAACAGCAGTGCGGCCAGTGACAGTAACTTGGTGAGTTTCCCTTGCATGATGATCTCCTGTGGTAGAGAAAACAGGATATGCCAGTGCCGGCCCCGAATATACACACTATCGGGTGATTAATTTCTATACAATATTCGTCGCATCAGGAAAATTCAGAATCGCGGTTTCCATGAATAATTTTTTGCTGTCCTTGCTGATGGTTGCCTGCGGCCTGCTCCCCGAGCTTGGCCGGGCCGCAGGCATCGATCTGCAGCACACCAGCTGGACCGCCCGCGACGGCGCCCCGGCCATGATCCTGGCGATGACCCAGGACCGCGACGGCTGGCTATGGCTGGGCGGACCCACCGGCTTGTATCGCTTCGACGGCATCCAGTTCGAGCAATTCACACCCGCCAATGCGCCTTTGCTGAGCCGTAACGTCAGCGTGGTCAACGCACACGCCGACGGCGGCTTGTGGATCGGCTACCGCACCGGCGGCGCCAGCTTGCTGCAGGGCGGACGCATCCGCAACTACGACGCGCGCGACGGCTTGCCGGGCCGCGCCGTCTGGAGCGTGGAGCAGGACGGCAACGGGCGCACCTGGGCCGCCACCGCGCAGGGCATGTTTTATCTGGAGAACGAGCGCTGGCATGCACCGGCGCCGTCATGGGGACTGGCCAGCGGCTGGTACAAGACGCTGATGCGCGACCGCCAGGGCGTGCTGTGGGCGCAGGGCGACGCCGGCGTGTATGCGCTGCGGCCGGGCGCTACGCACTTCAGCAAGGCGCCGGTCGAAAGCGGCACCGGCGTGCTGTTCAATCTGCCCAATGGCAGCGTGGTGAGCTGGAACGCCGCCAAGGGCCGCTTCCATCAGTTGGCCGGCGCCGGGCCGGATGCCTCGGCGCAGTTGCCGCAGCACCTCGGCGATCCCACCAGCTTGCTGTTCGACCGCGACGGCCATCTCTGGGCCGGCTTCAAGGAAGGCCTGGAATACCACGGCGCGCAGGGCGTGGCCAGGACCGCGTCGCCGCAGGGGTTGAGCGGACGCTCGGTCAGCGCCATGTTCCAGGACCGGGAAGGCAATATCTGGGCCGCGACCTTCAGCGGCATCGACCGCTTCCGCCGCAGCCGGCTGCGCGGGATCGTATTGCCGCAGTCGGCCATAGGCGCGGCGATTGCGGCCGACGACAGCGGTGGCGCGTGGATCGGCGGCTATCACGTGAGCGTCGACGCCAGCGGTCAAGCCCGGCTGACGCCGCTCTGGCCTGCCGGTGGCGAAGGCTGGGAGAATCTGTTGAGCGGCTTGAGCCGTGGCCGCGACGGCGTGCTGTGGGGCGCGGCCTTCGGTTCCCTGCGCCGCGTGCAGGGCCAGGACAGCCGCAAGATCGCTCTGCCTACCGAGGCCGGCGGCGTGGTCGCGCAAGGCGTGCTGGCCGAGCCCGACGGCAGTGTGCTGGTGGCCTCGCGCGGGCCCGGCCTGTACCGGCGGAAGCCGAATGGCGAATGGCAGCGCAACGTCTATCCGGGCGAAGTCAGCGTGATGGCGCGCTCCGATGCGGCAGGGCTGTGGCTGGGCAGCTATCCGGCGCAGGTCGCGCATCTGGATGGGAGCAATTGGCGCAGCTACGGCGCGGAAGCGGGACTGAACATCGGCCTGGTGATGGCGCTGCATCTGCACGGCCAGCACCTGTGGGCCGGCGGCGATAACGGACTGGCCTGGTTCGACCGCGACCGGGACCGCTTCAGGCGCATCGGCGGCGTCAATGGCGAGAACTTCGACGGCATTTCCGGCATCGTCGAACTGGACAACGGCGATCTCTGGCTCAACGCCTTGTCCGGCCTGTTCCGCATTCCGGCTGCGGAAATCGCCCGCTTCAACAGCCTGCCCGATTATCGCGTGCGCTATGACGTGCTGGACCAGCACGACGGCATGGAGGGCAGCGCACCGCGCGTGGCGCCGTCGCCATCGATGGTGCTGGCGTCCGATGGCTGGCTGTGGGTGGTCAGGTCGACCGGGGTGTTTCGCTTTAATCCGGCGGAAGCGCTGCCGCCCGCGCCGCTGCAGCCGGTCCTCATCAAGCGCATTGGTACGGCGGGAGAGGAGCAGCTGCGTGCGCCGGCGTTGCGCTTTGCCGCCGGCAGCTCGGCGCTGCAGATCGACTACGCGATTCCGTCGTTGTCGATGCCGGAAAAAATCCGCTTCCGCTATCGCCTCGATCCGGTCGATACGGCATGGCAGGAGGCGGGTGCGCGCCGCAGCGCCTACTACAACAATCTGGCCGCCGGCGACTATGTGTTCCGGGTGACGGCATCGGACTACAACGGCAACTGGTCCGGACAGGAGAGCACGGCGCATTTCGCCATCGCCCCGGCACTGACGGAAACGTGGTGGTTCCGGGCGCTGTGCGGCGCGCTGCTGCTGTCGCTTGCCGCACTGGCATACCGCTGGCACATGCGGCGCATGGCCCGCCACATGGCCGAGCGTTTGCAGGAACGGGCCGGCGAGCGTGATCGCATTGCGCGCGAGCTGCATGACACCTTGCTGCAATCGGTGCAGGGCTTGATCCTGCACGTGCATGCGGCGGTGACGAAGCTGCCGCCCAGGGATGCCAACCGCCTGCAGCTTGAACGCGTTTTGCAGCAGGCGGACGATGTGGTGGGCGAAGGCCGCGACAGGATCGGCGAACTGCGCCGGCATGATGCCGGACCATGCAGTTTGGCGGATGCAGTGAGAGCCGCCGCTGCCCGCTTGCAGCCCGATGATGCGGCGCCGTTGGAGCTGACGATCACAGGCGCCGAGCGGCAGCTCGATCCCGCTGTTTTCGACGAGAGCCTGGCCATCGTCGGCGAGGCCGTCGCCAACGCCTACAGTCACGCCAATGCGAGCCGCATTGAAGTCGTGCTGGAATACGGAACGCGCGAGTTCCGCTGCACGATCCGGGATGACGGCAGCGGCATCGCCGACGCCATCCTGGCCGACGGCGGCCGCCCCAATCACTGGGGCATGCGCGGCATGGCGGAGCGCGCGGCACGGATCCACGCCAGACTGGACCTGAGCAGCGGCGCCGGCAGCGGTACCGAGTGGCAACTGGTGTTGCCTGCCTCGATGGCGTATACCCGGATCGAGGGATGGCGGGCTGCGCTGGCGGTGATACGCTCGCGTGAAACACTCTCTTAAAAGGAGCCCGATGATGGAAATCCAACGTGATGACACCATCAGCGTGATGATTGCGGACGACCATGCCTTGCTGCGCAGCGGTATCTGCGCCGTGCTGGAAAATGACCCGAGGTTCTCGGTGGTGGCGGAAGCCGGCGACGGCGATGCGGCGCTGCAACTGTACCAGCGCTTCCGCCCCGATATCACCCTGATGGATTTACAGATGCCAGGACTGGACGGCATCAGCGCGACCCGGCGCATCCTGGAGCACAATCCGCAGGCGCGCATCATTATCCTGACCACCTTCGGCGGCGATGTGCAGGTGGCGCGTGGTTTGAAGGCGGGCGCCAACGGCTATGTCCTGAAGAACATGGCGCGCACTGAACTGGCCAATTGCATCGTCTCGGTGCACGCCGGCCAGCGTTCGCTGTCGCCGCAGCTGGCCTGCTCCATCGTGAACAATTTTGCCGGCGATGCCTTGAGCAAGCGCGAGATTGAAGTGCTGCGCCACGTGGCCGAAGGCCACTCCAATCTGCGCGTGGGCGAGCAGCTGGGCCTGCGCGAAGATACGATCAAGGCGCATATGAAAACCATCCTGCAAAAACTCGATGCGCGCGACCGCACGCACGCGGTGACGATTGCGGTGCGGCGCGGATATTGGGAAAGTCAGTAATTCAGTAGTCGAACTTGTTACTGCGGCCGCCGGCCTTGTGGTAGATGGTGTGCTCGGCGCGTTCTTCGCGCAGCTGTTCGCGGCGCTCGCGCTCGGCGCGGATGCGCTCTTCGCGGCGGGCGTTTTGCTCGTCGATGCGATATTGCGTGGCCAGGCCTTGCTTGCTGTTGTGCAGCAGGCCGAGTTTCTGCCGCATGGCGGCGGCCCACAGCAGGAAGATCACCAGCAGCGCCAGCACGTAGGCGGTCTGCCACAGGCCGTAGTTCTGGCTGATGATGGGCAGCAGCGGCGCCCCGTCTTCCAGCCAGCCCTGTCCCAGCGCGCCGAGCGCGGCCGCCATCGCGCCTAGCGCGAAGGTCTTGGTGATCATCCAGCGGCTGGCCTTGATCCGCGATTCCCAGAAGGCGTGCGGATCGTCGTTCAGTTGGTCGAGATAGGGTGTGTGGTCGTGTTGCGTGGTCATAGCGTCAAGATTGTTGGGCGCCTTGTATTGCGGGAGGCATTATCGCATAGTTTGCCGCATGGAAATTGCGTCCGCATTGATCTGTGACATGTTTTTTGGCATATCATGGGCGGATGATAAAACGTTTAATCTCGGCGGCTTTGCTGGCCACAGCGTTCCATGCAGGGGCTTCCCCTGTTACATCGACGGTGGGCGAGGGCTGGGCCAATAACTCGGTCAACGCGGTGGTGTTCCGCAAGAATTCGCTGGTGACGCAGGGCGACACGCAGTACGTGGCCTACTACGACGCCGAGCGCTATCTGGTGCTGGGCAAGCGCGCCTTGGACAGCACCCAGTGGACCACGCGCCGCACGCCGTGGCAGGGCAATGCGGCCGATGCGCACAACGCCATCAGCATCATGGTGGACGGCGCCGGTTACCTGCACGTGTCGTGGGACCATCACAACAATCCGCTGCGCTACGCGCGCAGCGTGGCGCCGGGATCGCTGGAACTGGGCGACAAACTCGCGATGACGGGCGCCGATGAAAACGAGGTCTCGTATCCGGAGTTCCATCGCCTGCCAAACGGGAACCTGCTGTTCTTCTACCGCCTGGGCGGATCGGGGCGCGGCGACTTGATCATCAACCGCTACGACGTCGCCACGCAGCGCTGGACGCGCCTGCACACCAACCTGATCAGCGGCGAGGGCAAGCGCAATGCGTACTGGCAGGCTTTCCTCGATCATCGCGGCACGCTGCATGTGTCGTGGGTGTGGCGCGAGTCGCCGGACGTGGCGAGCAATCACGACATGGCCTACGCGCGCTCGCGCGACGGCGGCGTGACGTGGGAGCGTTCGGACGGCACGCCGTACACGCTGCCGATCAACGCGGCCAGCGCCGAGTATGCGCTGCGCATTCCGCAGAACAGCGAGTTGATTAACCAGACCTCGATGGCGGCCGACAGCGAAGGCCGTCCCTACATCGCCAGCTACTGGCGCGATGCCGGTTCGATGGTGCCGCAGTACCACGTCATCTATCACACCGGCGCAGCATGGCAGGTGCGCGCGCTGGACTTCCGCAAGACGCCATTCACGCTGGGCGGGCAGGGCACCAAGCGGATCCCGATTGCGCGGCCGCAGATCATGGTGGGCAAGGCCGGCGCGCTGCTGGTGTTCCGCGACGAAGAACGCGGCAGCAAGGTCTCCGTCGCGCAGGTGCGCGACGTTGCGCATGGCGTCTGGCAGGTGCAGGATCTGACCGCATCTTCGGTCGGCGCATGGGAGCCGAGTTACGACACCGAGTTGTGGCGACGCGACGGAATACTGAGTTTATTCGTCCAAAAAGTTCAACAAGTTGATGGAGAAGGACAGGCTTCTGTGCCGCCTTCCGCAGTTACAGTTCTGGACTGGACGCCATAGCACTTGGTCCTTACTATAAGCTCTTTCAACCTTGAGAGATGCCATGAAATCCAAGCTTGCCCTTGCTATGCTGCTGGCCATAAGCACAGCCGCTTACGCACAAGACGCCGACAAGGCGCCTGCCCTCAGCAAAGAACGCACCGCAGAATTGCAGGCCAGCGAGCGTTTGCTGAAAGCAGATTCACAAGTGACCAAGACCGGCCAGGTCACCATCAAAGGCAAGGTTGTGCCGTACAAAGTCACCGCCGGTACGCAGCCGGTGTGGGACAAGGACGGCAAGGTGTCGGCGTCGCTGTTCTACACCTACTACCAGCGCAGCGACGTGAGCGACAAGGGCAAGCGTCCGCTGGTGATTTCGTTCAACGGCGGTCCCGGTTCGGCCTCGGTGTGGATGCACATCGCCTACACCGGCCCTAAAGTCCTGAACCTGGATGCGGAAGGTTATCCAGTGCAGCCATACGGTGTGAAGGACAATCCGCATTCCATCCTCGACGTGGCCGACATCATTTATATCGACCCGGTCAATACCGGCTTCTCGCGCGTTTTGGACGGCAAGGCTGACCGTGCGCGCTTCTTCGGTGTGAACGCGGACATCCAGTACCTGGCCGAATGGGTCAGCACCTTCGTGTCGCGCGAAGGCCGCTGGACTTCGCCGAAGTACCTGATCGGCGAAAGCTACGGCACCTCGCGCGTGGCCGGCCTGGCGCTGGAACTGCAGAACGCGCAGTGGATGTATCTGAACGGCGTGGTGCTGGTGTCGCCGACGGAGCTGGGCCTGAAGCGCGACGGTAACGTGGACGATGCGCTCAAGCTGCCGTACTACGCGGCCACCGCGTGGTATCAGAAAGTGCTGCCGGCCGACCTGCAAGCCAAGGACCTGAAGGACGTGCTGCCGGAAGTGGAAGCCTTCACCACCGATGAATTCCTGCCGGCGCTGGCCAAGGGCGGCTTTATCGACGCGGCCACGAAGGCAAAGATCGCCGCCAAGGTGGCGCGCTATTCGGGCCTGTCGGTGGACTACGTGGTGCAGAACAATCTGGCGGTGCAGCCGGAGCAGTTCTGGAAAGAGCTGCTGCGCAAGCAGGGCAAGACCGTGGGCCGCCTGGACTCGCGCTACCTCGGCATCGACAAGACCGAATCGGGCGACAAGGTGGACTACAACGCCGAGCTGACTTCGTGGCTGCACTCGTTCACGCCGGCCATCAACCAGTACCTGCGCAATGACCTCGGCTACAAGACCGACGTCAAATACAACCTGTTCGGCGACGTTCATCCGTGGGACTTCAAGAACGAGAAGACGGGTGAAAACCTGCGCCTGGCGATGGCGGCCAATCCGTACCTGAAAGTGTTCATCCAGTCCGGCTACTACGACGGCGCCTGCACCTACTTCGACGCCAAGTACACCATGTGGCAACTGGACCCGAGCGGCAAGATGAAGGACCGCCTGTCGTTCGCCGGCTACCGCAGCGGCCACATGATGTACCTGCGTTCGGAAGACCTGGCCACCGCCAACGACGACCTGCGCAACTTCATCAAATCCGCCACCCCGGCGCCGAACGCGCCTGCCAAGTACTGATCTCTTTGCCCTCCCGGCCGGCGGTTGAAAAACCGCCGGCGTCGCAATTCCGTCACACGTTTTCCCTGCCATTCGCCCCTGTCTGCGTAAAAATGGTTGCGTATAACATTTTTCGGTTGACAAGCACTTTCCATCACTTTTAAACTCAAATGATCGCGCAACCATTTTATGTTTCTGTTGCGTTACTCATAACAATAACTGCGGCAATGTGCCGAAGGAGACTTGGAAATGCCTGTGAATCAACAGAAAGGCCGGCAAGCGCGTCGGCAAATGGCGTTCGGCCTGACCATCATGGCAGGTTTGATTGCGCAATCATTCGCTCAGGACGCGGCCCCGGCTGCCGCTGCCGGCAAGGACGAAGCGGCCCCAATGACGGTGGTGCAGGTCAGTGGCTACCGCAACTCGCTGTTGTCGTCGGCCAAGGACAAGAAGGAAGCCGTCGGCTTCCAGGACTCGATCAACGCCGAAGACTTCGGTAAATTCCCGGACAAGAACATCGCTGAATCGCTGAGCCGCATTCCGGGCGTGGGCGTGTCGCGCGACATCACCGGCGAAGGCTCGACCATCCAGATTCGCGGCCTCGGCTCCAGCTTCACCAAGATCCTGCTGAACGGCGCGCCGATCGCAGTTGCTTCGTCCGGCCCGATCGACGGCGCCAACACCAACCGCGAGGTCGACCTCGACCTGCTGCCAACCGACCTGTTCACCAAGCTGACCGTCAGCAAGAGCCCGACCGCCGAGATGATCGAAGGCGGCGCGGCCGGCGTGGTCAACCTGCGCAGCGCGCGTCCGTTCGACAAGGAAGGCCGCACCATCTCGGCCAGCGTCACCGCCACCAAGCAGCAGATCGCCGACAAGACCGGCGGCCGCGGCTCCTTCCTGGCCAGCCAGACCTTCGGCAACTGGGGTATCCTCGGCGGCGTGGCGATCTCGCGCCAGCAGGTGCACACCACCGGCTGGGAAACCGTGGGCTACACCAACGCCAACCTGTCGGCCGCGCAGAATCCGGCCTCGACCCGCAACAACACCGGCGGCGGCAACTACACCATTCCGGCCACCGTGCCAGCCGGCGCCGGCAACGGCCTGGTCACCGGTGAAGTAATCGACCAGGCATGGCTGCTGGCGCACAACCCAGGCCTGACCATCCAGCAGATCGACAACGCCATCATCCCGCGCCTGGGCCGCCAGATGGATTACTTCGGCACCAAGGACAAGGGCTCGGCCATCTTCAGCGCCGAATACCGTCCGACCGAAAACCTGCACTTCTACCTGGACACCATGTACAGCAAGCGCGACGACAAGATGACGCGCATGGACTACGACTGGTCGGTCCGTAACGGCGGCATGATCCCGCTGAACATGACGGTCGATAAGACCGATTGCGCCAACGGTTGCACCGTCACCGGTGGCACCTTCGCCAACACCCAGAACTTCTTCGAGCACGGCTATCGCCGCGACCAGGTGGACATGAAGGGCATCAATCCGGGCATGGAGTGGAAGATCACCCCGACCCTGAAACTGGACGCCCAGCTCAACTACACCAAGAGTAACTTCAGCCACGAAGCGCCGACGGTGTACGTGATCACCGCGCCGAACAGCGGCAACACGGTCACCTTCAACAACAACAACGGCGGCATCCCGTCGGTGGTGTCCAGCACCAACCTGAACGACCCGAACAGCTACGTCTGGAACACCGGCCGCGTCAACGTGCAGAATGAATTCCGCCAGACCGAGACCAAGGGCTTCCACAGCGACCTGACCTGGGGCACCGAGAAGTTCAACCTGAAGGGTGGCGTCGCTTACGACGATATCGAGCGCCGCATCCGCGCCACCGACAACTCGGCGGCCTGGCAGGCTGCGGTGTGCGGCAACAACCCTAGCGTGTTCCTGCTCGGCCCTAACGGCGGTCCGGCCTGCAACGGCGCTTCGACCCCGGGCGCCAGCGCCGCCGCGCTGTATCCAGGCTATGGCACCGGCTACACCGCCGGCGCCACCACGCCGCTGACCTACGGCGGTTCGCTGATTCCGCAAACCGCGCTGGCCAGCTACATCGTGCCTGGCCCTTACGGCAAGCCGGTGATCGCGTGGGACCGCTTCGCCAAGGATTCCAACTACCAGCAGTACTACAACAACGCACCGGTCAGCGGTTCGTCGTCGACCGGCGCCAGCTCGGGCTTCATCGGCGAGAAAGCCACCGGCCTGTACCTGGAAGCGAATGGCCAGTTCGACCTGGCTGGTTTCCCGGCCCGTTACAACGGCGGCGTACGCTACATCCGCACCCGCCAGTCGGTCGGCTCGCTGAATTCGATCAGCGATCCACGCAACGCCACCCTGACCCTGAACGGCAGCAAGTATCCGAACATCGACCAGTGGGTCTATCTGGATACCACCTACAGCAACACGCTGCCATCGGGCACCCTGGCGGTCAATCTGCGCAGCGATCTGGTGGCACGCGCCGCCCTGTCGCGCAGCATGACCCGTGCCGACCCGAACGCGCTGCGTCCTGGCGTGAACTTCTCGTCGGTGTCGGCGGACGTGGGCTCGGTCGGCAATCCAGGCCTGAAGCCATACCTGTCGGATAATATCGACCTGGGCATCGACTGGTACACCGGCCGCGAAGGCTATGTCAGCGTGACCGGCTTCCAGAAGAAGGTGGACGGCTTCACCATCAACGAAAACATCACCGCGCCATTCAGCTCGCTGGCGGCGTACGGCATCAACTACAACACGCTGACCCCGAACCAGCAGACCGCGATCAACTCGCGTGGCGGTCCTGACGCGGCTACCGTGGTGCTGACCCGTGCCCGCAACGCCAGCGGCGAGCTGACGATCCGCGGCCTGGAGCTGGGCTGGGTGCAGCCGCTGGACAAGATCCTGCCGTTCCGCGGCGTTGGCATCAGCGAAACCGCGACCTTCATCACGCAGCGTGCCAGCGGCGAAGGTTCGAACGGCTTCGTGGCGCTGGGCGTGCCTAAGCGTACCAACAACTTCTCGGTCTACTACGAGAACCACGGCTACATGGCGCGCCTGTCGCACACCTTCTCGCTGGGCAGCCAGGTAGCTGGCGCGAACCAGAACGGCATCACCAATGCCGCGCTGTTCTCGGACAACTACAAGCAGCTGGACTTCTCGTCGAGCATCGACCTGGGTGAAGTGTTCGACAAGGACGGTTGGCCGAGCCTGAGCTTTGACATCGTCAATCTCAACAACGACTCGCGCCGTACGTACTACCAGTTCAGCAATGCCAACTTCTCGCAGTATTCGCCAGGCCGTACCTTCTCGCTGGGCCTGCGCGCCAAGTTCTGATCTCTCGTGATCGTCTGGCCCCCGTCTCCAGCGGGGGCCTTTACCCGCCCCCGCCGGGGCGGTTTTTTTTTCCGGAATCGAATCCATGAGTAATGCAACTCCTGTAATCACTGCAATGCAGGTGATCCCGGTGGCGGGATACGACAGCATGCTGCTGAACCTGTGCGGTGCGCACGCACCTTTCTTCACCCGCAACCTGGTGCTGCTGACCGACAGCGCCGGCAATACCGGCATGGGCGAAGTGCCCGGCGGCGCTGGCATCCTGGCGGCGCTGGAGCGCGCGGTGCCGCTGGTGGTGGGCACGCAGATCGGCCGCTACAACCGCACGCTGAATGCGCTGCGCGCCGCCATCGCGGGACAGGATGCGCCCGGCCAGCAGTATCAGGTGACCTCGGCGGCGGAAGAGGCGGTGCTGAAGCAGCCGCACGAAATTAACCTGCGCCTGGAAAATGTGGTGACTGCAGTGGAAGCGGCACTGCTCGATTTGCTCGGCCAGCACCTGGGCGTGCCGGTGTGCGAACTGCTGGGCAGCGGCCAGCAGCGCGACAGCGTGCCGATGCTGGCCTACCTGTTCTACATCGGCGACCGCCGCCGCACCGACTTGCCTTATCTGACCGGTGACGGCGCCAGCGGCTGGTACGCGCGCCGCAACCAGGAAGCGATGACGCCGTCCGAAATCGTCGAGCTGGCGGAAGCGACCGTGGACAAATATGGCTTCCGCGATTTCAAACTGAAGGGTGGCGTGATGCGCGGCGCGGAAGAGATGGAAGCCGTCACCGCGATCAAGAAGCGCTATCCGGATTCGCGCGTGACGCTGGATCCTAACGGCGCGTGGTCGCTGCGCGAGGCGATTGAACTGTGCAAAGGCAGGGGCGATGTGCTGGCCTATGCGGAAGATCCTTGCGGTCCGGAGAACGGCTACTCGGGGCGCGAGATCATGGCTGAATTCCGCCGCGCGACCGGCATTCCGACCGCCACCAACATGGTCGCCACCGACTGGCGCCAGATGGCGCATTCGCATCTGCTGGGGGCGGTGGATATTCCATTGGCCGACCCGCATTTCTGGACCATGCAAGGCTCGGTGCGACTGGCGCAGCTGTGCGAGCAGTGGGGACTGACGTGGGGCTCGCATTCGAACAACCACTTCGACGTTTCGCTGGCGATGTTCACGCACGCCGCCGCCGCTGCGCCGGGGCAGATCACCGCCATCGACACGCACTGGATCTGGCAGGAAGGCCAGGAGCGCCTGACGCGCGAGCCGCTGCAGATTGTCGGCGGCGCGGTGCAGGTGCCGCAGAAGCCGGGCCTGGGCATCGAGCCGGATATGGACCGCATCGCGGCGGCGCATGCGCTGTACAAGAAAGTCGCCACCACCGCGCGCGACGACGCGATGGCGATGCGCTACCTGATGCCGGACTTCGTCTACTCGCCGAAGCGGCCTAGCTTTGTTCGCTAGTTCGCTGTAGCTGGCGCACGAAGGATTCCGGCGGCATGAAGCCGATCACGCGCGCCTGCGGCACCTCCTTGCCACGGGCGTCGAACAGGATGATGCCGGGTGGGCCGAACAGCTGGAAGCGCTTCATCAGCGCGCGGTCGTCGGCGTTGTTGGCGGTGACGTCCACCTGTATCAGCTGCATGTCCTGCATGGCGGCGGCCACGCGGCCTTCGGAGAACGTCATGCGCTCCATTTCCTTGCAGGCCACGCACCAGTCGGCGTAGAAGTCCAGCATCACCGGCTTGGTGGTGGTGGCCAGCACCCGGTCGAGGTCGGCCACCGTGCGGATGCGCGTGAAGCGCGGACCGTCGTGAGCCGCAGCCTGTGCGCCCGGCGTTGCGCTGCCGCCGCTGGCGCGCAGGTGCGCCAGCGGTTGCAGCACATCGGTGCCGGCGCTGGCCGCGCCCACCAGTTCAAACAGGCCACCGAGCAGCATCACCACGCCCAGCGCCTTGGCGGCGTAAGCGCCGATGCCGGCACCTTGCGGCAGGCTGTCGCCGATGCGCAGGAACGCCGCGCACAGGATGGCGAACGCGCCCCACAGCGCCATGACGGCGGTGACCGGCAGCACCGGGCCGATCATCCATATGGCCACCGCGATCAGCAGCAGGCCGAAGACTTTCTTCACATTGTTCATCCAGCCGCCGGCGCGCGGCAGCAGGCTGCCGGCCGACAGGCCGGTCAGCAGCAGCGGCACGCTCATGCCGGTGGCCATTGCGAACAAGGCCCAGCCGCCGGTGGCGGCGTTGCCGGTCTGGCTGATGTAGAGCAGGGCGCCGGCCAGCGGACCCGCCACGCAAGGACCGACGATCAGCGCCGACAGCGCGCCCATGATGAACACGCCAATCAGCTTGCCGCCGCTCTGGCGGCCGCTCGATTCGGTCAGGCGGCTTTGCAGGGCGCCAGGCAGTTGCAGCTGATAGACGTCGAACATCGACAGCGCCAGCGCGAACAGCAGCGCGCCAAAGGTCAGCAGCACCCACGGCTTTTGCAGCGCGCCGGCCAGGCCTTCGCCGGCCAGACCGGCGGCCACGCCGAGCGCGGTGTAGACCAGCGCCATGCCGATGCTGTAGGCGCCCGCCAGCAGCAGGCCGCGCTTGCGCGTCACGCTGCCCTCGCCGACGATGATCGACGACAGGATGGGCACCATCGGCAGCACGCACGGCGTGAAGGAGAGCAGCAGGCCGAATACCAGGAAGGCGCCACCGATACGCCAGGCGCTGCCGCTTTGCAGCGTGCGCTGGGCCAGCGAGGTGTCGTCTTCCACAGCCGGAGCTACCGGAGCTGCCGGAGCTACCGGGGCCGCTGGAGCCGCCGCGCCCGGCGCTGGCGCAGCGTCCGCCGTCTTCGCCGACAGCACGCCCGGCGTCGCCGGGTTGATCGTATAGGTCACAGCCACCGGCGGATAGCACAAGCCCGCATCCGCGCAGCCCTGATAGCCGACAGTCAGGTCGAACGGCGCATTGCCGCTGACCGGCACCTGCAAGTCCAGCGTGCCGTAGTAGGTCTCCATCTCCTTGCCGAAGTTCTCATCGAACTTGCGCTGCCCTGCCGGCAGCTGCGGCTGCGCCACGCCTGGCCCGGTGAACGACAGCCGCTCGCGATACAGGTGATAGCCGGCGGGCATGCTCCAGCGCAGGCTCACCGTGCGTGCATCGCGCAATTCCGCCTTGAGCACAAAGGCCTGCTCCGGCGGCAGGAAATCATCCGCCTGCACGGCGGGAAGCCAGGCCGCCAACAGCAGCACGCATAGCCAGTGAAAAATAGACCTCATCTTGTTCTCCGAAAAATATGCCCTTGATGGTCGATGGCGAGATAACTCATGCCCGAACGTTCGAGAAAGCTGATACCGTCTTCCTCCAGCAGCATGGCAATGGTGGTGCAGCTACCGGCCGTGATGGCCAGCGGCGCCAGCACGCTGACCGAGCGCCAGTGCGACACCGGCATGCCGCTGCGCGGATCGAGCACATGGCAGTAGCGCTGGCCGCCGATTTCCATGAATCGCTCGTAGTCGCCGCTGGTGGCCAGCGCGCCAAGGCTGACCGGAATACTGGCGACCGTGGCGTCCATGTCGCGCGGATCCTGGATGCCGATATCCCACGCCCCGCCATCCGGGCGTGGACCGAGAAAGCGCATGTCGCCGCCGAGGTTCAGATAGGCGTGCGTCACGCCGCGTTCCGCCAGCGCTTCCGCCGCGCGGTCGGCCGCGTACTCCTTGCCAAAGCCGCCGAAGTCCAATTCCATTCCTTTGTGCGGCAGGAACACCCTGGCCTGGTCGCGTTCCACTTGCTGCCAGCCCACCAGCGGCAGCAAGTCCTGCAAGGCCTCCGGCTCAGGCACTACGCCGCGCCGGAAGTCCCACGCCTTGCGCAGCACGCCGGATGTGATGTCGAAACGGCCATCGCTGGCCGCGTACAGCGTATCGGCATAGGCCAGCAGCGCGAGCGTCTCCTTGTCGCATGCGATCTCGTAGCGGCCGGCGCCGGCATTGATGCGTCCGACCACACTGTCGCGGCGATAGCGCGAGTATTTGTGCTCGATGCGGCGCACTTCGTCGATGGCGAAAGTAGCGAGGCGTCGCGCCGTGTCTTCATCTGCCGCTGCGAGGCGTACCTCGCAGCGGCTGCCCATCGCGGCGAAACCGACGCCGTAGATGCCTTCTACCATAGCCGCGTGAAGCCGATTTGCAGGCTGTTGGCGCGCATCGGCGCCAGGCCCGGACTGCCGGCGCCGAACACGCGCCATGCAGCGCGCTGCTCGTAGTGCTCCAGCTTCAGGTCGACGCTCCAGTCGCGGTCAATCTGCTTCGCCACCTTGAGTCCCGCCGTGACGGTGCCGAACGCCGACAGGCGCTGGTCGGCCGAGGTGAAGGCCGAACCGCCGAATACATAGCCGGGAGGGAAGGGCGCGCCGGTCTTGCTGTCGTAGACCGGATCGAAGTAGAAGTCGGCCGCGCGCTGCGAGTACAGGCGCAGGCCCGGCGTCACGGTCCAGCCATTGGCCAGCGACTGCACCCATTCGCCGGACAGCGTATGCGCGCTGACGCCGAAGCTGTCGCGGTAGTAGCGGTAGCTCAGGCGGCTGGTGGCGTCGGCGTTGATGAAGCGGTGGTTCCATTGCGCCAGCAGCGTGTCCTGATCGCGTTTGCGCGGGCGGTTGTCGACCAGTTTGTACGGATCGGAGTAGTAGCCGTGGCCCGTGCTGTGGGTGTAGGTCAGCTGGCCTATATCGACCGATGTGAAGATGCGCGTGACGCCTGCCAGCACGCTGACGGTCTGGCGGCCTTCATTCCGCACGATGCGGTTGACCGGATCGATGGCGTCGTCCGAACCGCCCAGGCCGAGCGCCCAGGTGGTGTTCTTGTCGTCGCTGTCGAAGGTGGCTTGCAGCGACAGCGCGCGCGAGCGGTAGTCGTGTTCGGTGGAGAAGGCCGCGCCGACGCTCACCGTGCCGTGCGGAAGATAGCGCGTCACCGATATGTCGCCGGCCTTGCGCAGGTCGTCCATGCGCGACGCGCCCGATACCGCCGTGTGATAGCGCGGCGACGCACCGGAGACGTCGTCCATCGTGGCGCTGGCCGTGACCGACCATTCGCCGGCGATCGGCGCCATCACCGAGACGGATGGCGCATGCACCTGCACGCGGTCCAGGCCCGGCTGGTCTTCCTTGTAGTACAGGTATTTGACGTTGATGGCGCCGCGCTCCGGCGCCGCCTCGGCATGCGCGAGGCCCGGCAGCAGCATGGCCGCTGCCAGCAGCGCTGGTCCGACGGCGGGCTGTTTGTCTTTATCCATGATGTTCCTTGTCAGTTGCAGCCGCAGCCGCCACCGCCGACGGCGCTGCCGCCGGAAGCAGCTTCCTTGCTGGTGTAGATGTGTTCATTGAAGCGGGTGCCGAGCGGATCGCCCTGCAGCAGCATGTCGCTGCGCGCCAGCTGGCCTTTTTCCCACGGCTGTACCGGCGGCAGCGCGCAGCCGGACAGGCCTGCCGTGGCGGCGCACAGCGCCATGACGATGCGCGCCTTCATTTGACGGCTCCCAGCGCGGCCTTGATGCGGCTCTCCAGCGCCTCGCGGTCGGCGGCACGGAAGCCGCTGTGCTCATACAGAACCTTGCCGTCGGGGCCGATCAACACGCTGCTCGGCATGCCCTTGATGCCGTAGGTGCGCGGCGCGCTACCGGCCGGATCGAAGGCGATCACAAACTGCGCTGGCGTGGCGGCCAGGAAGCTGCGCGCGTCATCGGCCTTGGCGTCGACGTTGATGCCGACGATCTGCAAGCCCTGTTTGCCGTAGCGTGCTTGCATCTCGTTCATCCAGGGGAAGGACTGGCGGCAAGGGCCGCACCACGAGGCCCAGAAATCGATGTACACCAATTTGCCCTGGTACTGTTCCAGCTTGACCGCGCCATCCGGGCCGCTCAGTGCAAACGCCGGCGCCGGTTTGCCCGGCTCCAGCGCGGATGCCGGCGATGGCAGCGACGACAGCGACAGCACGGCGCACGCAGCCAGCGTGCCGGCGGCGGCACGCGCCTGGCGGCGACGCCACAGCAGCACGGCCGCCGCCAGCACAACCAGGAAGGCCAGCATCGGATCGTTACCGTCCTTCACCGACGAGCAACCGCCGCCGCCGTGGTTCTGCATGCCGCCGCCAGTGTTGGGCGTCGATGCCGTACCTTGGCCGCTCAGCGCGATGTTCCAGCTGGCGCCTGTCGCTTGCAGCGTCACGCTGCCGGCGGCGTTGCCGTTGGTGGTCGGAGTGAAGCGCACCGGCAGCTCGCATGAGGCGCCGGCGGCCAGCGTCAGCGGGAAGGCGGCGCAGGCATTGGCGTCGCTGGCCGCTGCGTAAGGACCGCTGAAGGTGGCGCTGTTGATGGTCAACGGCGCGCTGCCGGTGTTGGTCAGCGTGAAGCGCTTGACGGGGCCCGTGTCCCCGACGATGGCGCTGCCAAAGTCGAAGGACTGGGGAGCGGTGCTCAAGCTCGGCGTGGTGCTTGGCACCGACATGCCGTTGCCGCTGAGGCGCACGGTGAACTGCGCGCCGCCGTCCGTCATCAGTAGCAGGTCGGCAGTGCGCGCGCCGGCGGCGGCGGGCTTGAAGCTGGTGTCGATGGTACAGCTGGCGCCGGGGCTGACCGTGCCATTCATCGCGCAGGTGCCGGCCAGTGCGAAGTCGCCGGGATTGCTGCCGCCAAGGACCAGCGACGTGATTTTAAGCGCGGCGTTGCCGTTATTGCTCAAGGTGATGCTGTGCGCCGCCGATTGCTGGCCCACCTGCGCATCAGCGAAAGCGAACGGCGTGGCGTCCGACAGCACAGGACGTGCGACGGCGGCCGAGGTGCCGGCGCCGGTCACGCCAATCGACAGGTCGGGCGCGTTGGAGCGCAACAGCAGCGTGGCGCTGACATTGCCTTCCGCCGTCGGCGCGAAGGACAGCGGGACATTGCAGCTGGCTGCCACCGCCAGCGTGCCGCTGCAAGCGCCGCTGCCGATGGTGACGGAAGCCGCGCCGCTGACGGCGACGCTGGTGAAGATCACCGGCACGTTGCCGCGGTTGGTGATGGTGACGTTTTGCGCGGTGGCGCCGGCACCCACGGTCTGCGATCCGAACGCCACCGCGCTTGGATTGGCCGACAGCGACGGCGCCGCTGCGCTGGCGCTGCCGGACAGGCCGATTGCCACATTCCCGTTGCTGGCGTTGGAGGCGAGATTCAGGCTGGCGGCAAACGCGCCCGCTGCCGTCGGCGTGGCCAGCACAGTGACGGTGCAGCTGCCGCCCGCCGCCACTGCGGCCGATGTCGAGCAGCTGCCGCCCAGTGTGAAGATGCTTGCATTCGCGCCGGAGAGGGCGATGCTGCTGAAGCTCAGCGGCGCTTGTCCGGCATTGTTGACGGTGATGCTCTGCACCGGCGATGCGCTGCCAGTCACCAGTGCGCCGAAGTTCAGCGCATTGGCCGAAACCGAGATGGTCGCCGCAGCCACCGCATTGCCGGTGCCGCCCAGCGCCACGCTGCTGCTGCCGCCGGTGGCGTTGTGGCTGATGTTGAGCGCTGCGCTGCGCGCACCGGCCGCCGCTGGCGTGAACACCAGTTGCACATTGCAGTTGGCGCCTGCCGCCACCGAGCCGCCGGCGCTGCAGCTGCCGCCGGTGATGGCAAACTCCGACGCATTGGCGCCGCCGACGCCGATGGCGCTGATATTCAGCGCTGCGTTGCCGCTGTTGGTCAGCGTGGTGCTGAGCGCGGCGCTACTCTGGCCGACGGTGGTGCCGGCGAAGGACAGGCTGGCCGGCGCCAGCGATGCCACCGGCGCCGCCGTCACATTCGGATTGCCGATGAAGGCTGCCAGGTCGGCCAGTTCCGCCGTCGAGAATTTACCGTTGAACAGGGATCCCATGCCACCACGGTTGGCGGCAAAGGCGCTGCTGATCACTGCGGGATTGTTGGCCGCCGCCAGGATGCCGTTCACATTGCTGGCTGGCGTGGGACCGTGGCACGAGGCGCAGCTGGTGCCGCCCGAGGTGGGACCGTTCAGATAGAGCGACTTGCCGTTCAGGGCGTCGGCTGCGTGCGCGCCAGGCGCCAGCACCAGCGCAAGCAGAACCCACAAGCCGGCGGCAGACAGCGCGCCGTGGTGGGAGGGACGGATTCGTTTCATCGGTTCTCCAATCGAAGTTAAAAAGCACATGCACTGATGGCAAAGGCATTGCACAAGCCATGCAACAGGGCGCACAGCCGCCAGTCGCGCCAGCGCTGGTAGGCCGCGCCGAACAGCAGCGCGGGCCAGAACACCAGCAGCGCTGCCGTCAGGCCCGAGCCCAGGTGCAGGGCGCTGAAGGCGGCGGCGCTACCCAGCCATGCCGGCAGCGGCGAGGTCCGTTGCAGCAGCCACTGATGCAGGCCGGCGCGCACGATCCACTCCTCGAGCAGGGGCACTGCGAGGAGCAGGCGAAACACGGCGGCAGGATCGGGCGACAGCAGGGCCGGTCCGCACAAGGCGCTGGAGGCAAACACTGGGGCTGAGCAATCTGTTAATGTTGTAGCGGTCAATAGCCGCCCGCGAAAAGATGGTTCAAAATTGGCGGGATAAATATTTTTGCGGTTTTTTTGAACCTTTCGTCCCCGGCCGCGTATTCACCGCACCAGGGGAGAAAATGCATGCGAACAGGCAGGGGGACGGGCGTGTCCGACGAATTGGATGAGAGTGGATTGCTGCTGCGGATACGCGGCGGGGACAAGCTCGCCTTTCAGATGCTGTATCGGGCCTATTTCTCGCGGCTGGCGCGTTTTCTGGACCGCATGACGCGCAACGTGCCGCTGGTGGAGGAGATCATCAACGACACCATGCTGGTGGTGTGGCAGAAGGCCGATACGTTCGACGGCAGCTGCAAGCTGTCGACCTGGATTTTTGCCATCGCCTACCGCCAGGCCCTGAAAGCGCTGCGCGGGCTGGATGTGCCGCTGGAGCCGCAGGAGGACCAGACGGCGGAAGCCGGCGCGCAGCCGGAGCACGCGCTGGCGGCGCGGCAGTTGCAGCGCGGCGTCAGCCGGGCGCTGGACCAGCTGCCGATGGAGCAGCGTATGGTGGTCAGCCTGACGTATTACCACGGCATGGCCTACCAGGAAATCGCCGAGACGATGGACTGCCCCGTGAATACCGTGAAGACGCGCATGTTCCATGCGCGGCAAAAGCTCAAGGACATGCTGTCCGATCATATGGAAGAAATGCGATGAGTACCAACACGACCAACATCAGCAGCGGCGATAGCAATGCTGCGCACCTGGCATTGCAGGATATGCTGCCGTGGTACGCGTCCGGTGCGCTGAGCGAGGAAGAGGCGGCGCAGGTGCAGCAGCACCTGCAAGCATGCGGCGCCTGCCGCGCGGAACTGGGCTGGCAGCGCAAGCTGCTGGAAACCGAAGGCCCGCTGCCGGCCGGCCTCGATCCCGAACGCGCGCTTGCGCGACTGATGCCGCAACTTGACGCCGCACCCGCCGCCGCCCACGCCGCGCCGTCCGCGTCGGCTCCGTCGATGCTGGACCGCCTGCGCGCGTGGCTGGATGGCGCAGGCTGGCAGGGCTGTGCGCTGGTGGCGCAGTGCGCCGTAATCGCCGTACTGGCCGTGCAGCTGCTGCCGCGCGCTCCCGCTCCGGATTATCGCGCCTTGGGCAACGGCGCCACCGCCATGCCCGACGTGCTGGTGGTCTTCAAGCCCGACGCCCGGCTGCGGGACGTGCAGCGCCTGATGCAGGACCATCACGCCCAGATCGTCGGCGGCCCCACCGTCACCGGCGCCTACATGCTGGACGTCGACGCCGCCCACCAACCGCAATTGCTGTCCGCGCTGCGCGCCGATCCTGCGGTGGAGCGGGCCGAGTCGCTCACCGCCGCGAGCCAGCCATGAAGCACTTGCTGGCGCTGTTGCTGTTCCTGGGCGCCACCATCACGATGGCGCAAGACCTGCCGCAAATCGTGCCGGCCTCTGCGCCGGCCACAGCGCAAACAACGCAGGCCAACGCCGAGATCCTGGTCATGTTCCATCTGCCGGCGCCGCACTACCGCGCCGACAACTACGGCGGCGCCAACTACCGCGACGACGCCGGCCACGCCGCGCGTCTACGCCTCGCCGCCGCCATCGCCCAGGACTACCAGCTGGAACTGATGGAAGACTGGGCCATGCCGGCACTGAGCGTGGATTGCTATCGCATGCGCCTGCCCGCCGGCAAAGACGCCACCCCGGTGCTGGAAGCGCTGGCGCGCGACAAGCGCGTCGAGTGGGCGCAGGCGATCCAGGACTTCGTGGCGCAAGCCGGCAGCGATCCCCTGTACCGCATGCAGCCGGCGGCCAGCGCCTGGCAACTGGACGAAGTCCGCAAAGCCGCCACCGGCCGCAAGGTCACGGTGGCGGTGGTCGATAGCGGGATTGAAAGCAGCCATCCCGATCTGGCCGGACAGGTGACAGTGGAAGAAAACTTCGTCGACGGCCAGAAGTATGTGGCCGAACTGCACGGCACCGCAGTCGCCGGTGTGATTGCCGCGCGCGCCGGCAATGGCGTCGGCATCGAAGGCGTGGCGCCGGATGCGCGCCTGATGGCCCTGCGCGCCTGCTGGCAGAACGGCAGCGCCACCCGCTGCAACAGCTTCACGCTGGCCAAGGCCATCAACTTCGCACTGCTGAATGGCGCGCAAGTGATCAACCTCAGTCTGTCCGGACCGCAGGACCGGCTGCTGCAACAGCTGGTGGAAGCTGCGCAGGCGCGCGGCATTCGGGTGGTGGGCGCGGTCGATCCGGCGCGTGCCGACGGCGGCTTTCCCGCCAATACGCCCGGTGTGTTTGCCGTGGCAGCGGATGGCGCGCCGCCGCGCAACGGCGTGCGCGCCTTGCTGGCGCCGGGACGCGACATCCCGACCACCTTGCCCGGCGGGCGCTGGGGCGTGGTCGCCGGTTCCTCGTATGCCGCCGCGCATGTCTCGGGCATGCTGGCGCTGATCGAGGAACTCAAGCCGCAACTGCCGGCGGCCCGGCTGCGCGACAGCATCGTGCTGAGCGAGGGCAGCGCACCTTTGACCGGTATTGATCTTTGTGCCACCATCCTTCGCTCTACAGGAAAATGCTCATGCGCGTGTCCCACCAGTTCCGCCAACCGCTACGCGCGCTCGCCCTGAGCGTGCTGCCCTGGCTGCTGGCGTTGGATGCGCAGGCGCAGCTGAGCGGCAGTGCCGGCATCGCCTCCAATTACCTGTACCGCGGCATCTCGCTCAGTGACGACAAGCCGGTGGCGCGCGCCGCCCTGAATTACGACGGCGCCTCGGGCTGGTTCGCGGGCGGTCAGGTGGTGACCGGCCAGTTGGCGGTGGAGACGCACCGCAGCGCGCAATGGACCGGCTATGCGGGCTATGCGCAACGCCTGCCATCCGGCCTGTCGTGGGAGACCGGCGTGACGGCGTATGCGTTTCCTAAGAATCCCAACTGGAATTTCCGCGAAGTGTATGTTGGCCTGGCCGGCGAGGTGGTGAGCGCGCGTCTGCATTATTCGCCCGACTATCTGGGTATGCGCGAGCGTTCGCTGTATGGCGAACTGAATGGCGGCTGGGTGCTGGCGCCGCGCTGGCAGGCGTTCTGGCACGGCGGCTATTACCATTCGCTCGATAACGCGCAGTCCAGCCGCAGCGAGGCGCGGCTGGGACTGGCCAGTTCATACAAGGAGTGGCGCGCGCAGCTGTCGCTGGATCTGGTGCGCCTGCGCGGCAGTGCGACCACCGACATTTATGGCGTCACCACTGGCGGCAGCAGCGAGGTGAGGCACGTGTTCGTCCTCACCGTCGCCCGCACGTTCTGAGTTACTGCTGCGGTTGCTGTTGCTGCTGTTGTTGCTGGTTGCGCTTGGCGACCTCATTACCGACGTAGCCGCCGCCTACCGCGCCAGCGATGGTCGCCAGCTTGCGGCCATTGCCGCTACCCACCTGGTTGCCCAGCAGGCCACCCACCACCGCACCAATGCCGATGCCGACTGCGCTGTTCTGCGGAGCAGGGGCCGGAGCCGGTGCTGGAGCGGGCGCTTGCGCTACTTGCTGCTGCGCTTGTGGTTGCGGCGCGGTGACATGATGCACCACCGTTTTATGCTCCACCACGCGGCGTGGTTCAGGCGCAGGGGCTGGCGCGGCGACCGGTGCCACTGACGCTGCCTCTGGGGCAACGGCGGCGACAGGCGCATCGGTTGGGGAGTTCTTGGCATTCGAGCTCGGCAGCAAGCCGGCAATCGACGCGGCGCCAACCAGGCTAACCAGCGCTACCGAAGCAGCGGCAACAGCCATCATTGGGTGAATACGGGTGCGGGTAGTGTTTTCCATTTGTTCTCTCCTGAATATCGCCATCAGTGGCGCTTGCCCATATAACGAGCCGGGTAGAGAACGCGGTGACGCAAAAAGTGTTTCTAGAGTAAGCAAATGTTAATGGATCAGTTTCAGCATGAAGCCAGTGAGCAAGGACGATTGCAAAATGGCGATGCCAACCACCCACCGCACCACCTCGGTACGTACTTCTGCAATCTTCACTTCCAGTCTAAGTTCAGCTTGCTCAATTTTTGCGTTACATCGGGTCTCAACTTCTTGTAGTTTGATGGATAGCTGACTGAGTTCGTTAAATAATTGCCCGGTAGTCTCCGCCTGAATTTCCGCAAGAGCAGGCTGCATGCCAGCCTCCATCAGGCGCTTGGCATATTTGTGGTTATCGAAAGGAGTGGACATGATCGCACCGATGGCAAGAGTGAGCGTTCATGGTGGGCCGGGTGATAAAAGCCATTGTGAGGGAAATCAAAAAAACACAGCGCGCCACAGTTATTTGATACGATTGGTTGAAACTGTAGCGGGTAATTTATGGCTACCGGGGATGTAATCGGAAGGCCATACTGTGCTCATCAACCCTTACTTGAGGAGCACAAAATGAACAAGGCAATCAAAGGTTTCCGTCAACTGGTACTGGCCGCCACCTTGGCTGGCGCATCGTTGGCACAGGCAGCAGCCCCGAGCGGCTATGCCGACAAGGTGGCGCAAGTGAACGGCACCCAGATCCACTACATGGTCGGCGGCAAAGGCACCCCGTTGGTCCTGCTGCATGGCTACACCCAAAACGGCCACATGTGGCGTCCCGTCATGGCTGAACTCGCCAAAACCCACACCGTGATCGTGCCCGACCTGCGCGGCGCCGGCGCCTCGGCCAAACCGGCCGGCGGCTACGAAAAAGCCGACATGGCGACCGACATCCACGAACTGGTCAAAACCGTGAGCAATGAGCCAGCCACCGTGGTCGGCCACGACATCGGCTTGATGGTGGCGTACGCCTACGCCGCGCAATATCCGCAAGACACCAGCAAAGTGGCGCTGATGGACGCCTTCCTGCCCGGCATCGGCAACTGGAAAGATATGTTCCTGCTGCGCGACCTGTGGCACTTCCACTTCTTCGGCGAGACGCCCGAACAGCTAGTGAAAGGCCGCGAGCGCACCTACTTCGAACACTTCTGGAACGACTTCGCCGCCGACCGCCATCACTCGATTCCTGAAGCGGACCGCAAGCTGTACGCAGCAGCCTACGCACAACCAGGCGCCATCCACGCCGGCTTCGAATACTTCAAAGCCTTCCCGCGCGACGCCGAACGTTTCGCCGAGCTGGGCAAGACCAAGCTGACCATGCCGGTGCTGGTTATCGCCGGTGAAAAATCGGGCGGCGAGTTCCTGGTCAACCAGGTCAAGCTGGTGGCCAACGATGTCGACGGCAAAGTGATCCAGGGCTCCGGCCACTGGCTGATGGAAGAGGCGCCACAGCAAACCATCCCGGCGTTGATTGGCTTCATCAAGTAATTGATTCCGCCCATTGCTTGCTTCCTCTACAATGGGCGGATGAGATTTTGCCGCGTATTCCTGCAGTGCCTGTTGCGTTTGATGTGTTTGATGGTTGCCGCCGGCTTCATCGGCGTCCACGCTGCGGAACCCATGGCGCGGCCGTTCTGGCGCGACGGCCTGGTCCACACCGCCTGGCTCAAACGCGACGGCGCGCCGACCGTGAATTACCGCATGACCCAGGACGAGCGCGGCATGCTGTGGTTTGCCTCGACCGACGGGGTCTATCGTTTCGATGGCGTGCGTTTCGACCGCCTGTCAGCCATCGACGGCAATCCGCTGCGTTCCACCAATACCAACGGCATCCTGGCAGTCGGCACGGCCTTATGGGTCGGCTATAACTTCGGCGGCGTCAGTGTCTTCGACCAAGGCAAGGTGCGCCATTACGGCGAACAGGATGGCTTGCCAGCGCGTACTGTGCTGGATATCCTGCGCAGCCGTAATGGCACCATCTGGGTGCATTGTGCGGGCGGCCTCTATTGGCTGAACGATGATAAGTGGTTACGGGTGACGCCCGAAGATGGCCTGCCCATCGGTGAAATGCGCGGCGTTGCGACGCTCACAGACGGTCGCATATTGGTCGAGAGCCAGTACGGCTTCTATCTCAGCGCGCCCGATACGCACCGGTTCCAGAAAATCCCGCTGGACGAAAAATACCATCTAGTGGGAACCCGGGTCCGGTCGGATGGCATCGCGCTGCTGGGCGACAAAGCCGGCGCGCTGTTCCGCTATTCCATCGCTGATCAACAGCTAGCGCCGATTGTCCAGCCTAAGGGAGGACGGCCAACTTATACCTCCTTCTACGATTCCAGAGGGGGACTCTGGGTTAACTCCGGCGGCGGCGTGACCTTGCTGGGACCAGACCTGAAAGCAAAGCACGTGTTTTCTGCGCCCGAACTGAGTGGCAAGCTGGTCTACGGATCGCTCGAAGACCGCGAAGGGAATTTGTGGATTACCACGGAAAATGGCGTCGACCGCATTCGCGAAGCTCGCCTCACCACCATCGACTTGCCGCCGCAGGTGTATGACTGGGTGAGTGTACAGGCTGGGCATGACGGCACGTTGTGGGTCAGTGATTACCGCGATACAGTGGAGCTTGTCAGCAGGACGATGGCGCTGACACCACGGGGCGACTGGATCGCCGCGCCAGCAAGCCACGTATCGCACAGCACTCGTGCCGCCGACGGCACGCTGTGGTTCGGCAGTTCCAAGGCGCTGTGGCGCCGGCAGAAAGGGCAGTGGAAATCCTGGCCGATGCCGCCGGCAATGGGCGGCTTCGATGTGCAGGCGCTGGCCGTGGACGGCAATGACCGCCTGTGGGTGTCGGTGCCGCGCCGCGGTGTGTTTGTGTTCCGCGATGGCCAGTGGCAGCCCGGCGGCGGCGTTGCCGCCCTGGCCGGGCGGCCGGCGGTGTCGCTGTTCGCCGATGGCCAGCAGCGCCTCTGGTTGGGCTACCCGGCCAGCCACGTGGCAGTGCTGGACGGCGCCTCGTTGCGCGAATTCGGCCCTGCGGATGGGCTTGATGTCGGCAATGTGACGACGATGGTCAGGCATCAGGGCCGGCTGTATGCCGGCGGCGACCAGGGCCTGGCGGTACTCGACGGTGAACGATTCGAGCCGGTGTTGACAGCCGCCGGCCAAGCGCTGGGCGGCGTGTCGGCCCTGGTGTCGACCCGTGGCGGCGAATTGTGGCTGCATGGGATCGACGGACTGGCCCGCATCGGTGCGGCCGTTCCCGGCACCGGCGGCCTGCGCGTGGAAGTCGAGCGTTTCGATTATCTCGATGGCTATCAGGGAAAACCGGCGCTGATGCGGCCGCTGGCGGAACTGACCGAAGCGCCGGACGGCCGCCTGTGGTACGCCACCTCGGGCAGTGTGGGCTGGATCGATCCGGCCCATATCCCGCGCAACCCGCTGCCGCCGTCGCCGCAAATTACGGCGTTGCGTACCGACCGCCGCGACTGGGGCAACACTTCCGGCACCGTGCTGCCGCAACACACCACCGATCTGCAGCTCGACTTCACCGCAGCGGCGCTGAGCATTCCGGAACGGGTGCGCTTTCGCTATCGCCTGATGGGGCAGGACAAGGACTGGCGCGAGTCGGATGGGCGGCGCGCGGCCTTCTACACCAATCTGGCACCGGGCAATTACCGGTTTGAGGTCATGGCCGCCAACGAGGATGGCGTGTGGAGCACGGCGCCGGCCGCGCTGGCGTTCCGGATCGAGCCGGCCTTTGTGCAGACCATGTGGTTCAAGGTGTTGTGCGTGCTGCTGTTTCTGCTGCTGGTGGCATTGCTGTACTGGTGGCGCCTGGCGCTGGCCACGCGCCGGATGGCCGAGCGTTTGGGCGAGCGTCAGCGCGAACGCGAGCGCATCGCCCGCACGCTGCATGACAACTTCCTGCAAAGCGTGCAGGCGCTGATGATGCAATTCGACCTGATCAAATACAGCCTGCCGCCGACCGACGCGGTGCAGGAAAAAATCGAGCTGGCGCTGGACACCGCCGACAGCGTGCTGGCCGAAGGCCGCGAACAGGTGCTGGCGCTGCGCCTGAATCACGAACTGAGCGGCGACCTCGAAGCGGCACTGGAAGGACTGGGCGAGATCCTCGGGCCACGTCATGGCGCGCGCTTTGCGCTGGTGGTGCAGGGCGAGCCGCGTCCGCTGCGGCCGAGGGTGGCGGCGGAAGCTTACGCGATTGCGCGCGAAGCCATGTTGAACGCGTTCCGCCATGCGCGCAGCGAAGAGGTCACTGTGGAATTGCGTTATGCGGACAGGCAGTTCACCTTGCAGGTACGCGATGCAGGACGCGGCATGAGTGCGGAAGTGCTGGAACGCGGCCATCGCCCCGGCCACTGGGGACTGGTCGGCATGCGCGAGCGCGCGCACGATGCCGGCGGCACGCTGGAGATAAAGAGTGCGCCGGGACAGGGCACGCGCATCACGCTGCGGCTGTCGGAGCGGCGCGCATATCCGGCCAAGGTTGCGGCCAAGGCAGCGGCCAGGGCCGAGGCTACAGTTCGATAAAGCCGCGCTTGGACGCCAGCGCCACCGCATGCGCGCGGTCGGCCGCGCCCAGCTTCATCAGCACGGTGCTCATGTGCGCCTTGACCGTCGCTTCGCTGATGACCAGCGTGGTGGCGATTTCGCGATTGGACTTGCCGTTCGAGGCCAGCCGCAGCACGTCGAGCTCGCGTGTGGACGGTGTGTTGCCGGTGTACTGCGCGGCGATCTCCTGGCGCAGCGTCGGCGGCAGCACATGCCAGCCTTCGTGCACTTCGCGCACGGTGGCGGCCAGCTGCGGGCCGTGGACATTCTTCATCAGGTAGGTGCGCGCACCGGCTTTCAGCGCGGCGGCGATGCGGGCGTCGCCGCAGTAGGTGGAGAGCACGATCAGCCGCGCGTCGGGATGGCCGCGGCGGATTTCCTGGATCGCCTCCAGCCCATCCATCTCCGGCATTTGCAGGTCGATCAGGGCCACGTCCGGCTTCATGCTGTCGTACAGCGCCACGGCTTCATGGCCGTCGGCCGCGCGCGCCACGATCTCGAACGCGCCATGCGCCAGCAGCGTGTTGGCCACGCCCTCGCGCATCATCGGGTGGTCGTCCGCGATCACCACGCGGATGGTGCTTAAATCCATGGCTCTCATGGTGCCGATTCTAGCGGAAAACCTGCGCCGTCAAGCTCCCTCCAAAGAGTGGGGCGCGCGGTTGTCCACTGTGGCAAACAGCTGCACCGCCCAGTCGACAAACACCCGCACGGTGGCGTTCAGGTGGCGGTTGGGCGGGTACATGATGTACAGCGGGTGGCGCGGCGGCTGCCAGTCGTCCAGCACGGTGACGATCTCGCCGCGCGCCACGGCATCCTTGATGAACCAGGAAAAGGTCTGGCCGATGCCCAGGCCGTTGGACAGCGCGGTCAGGTGGGCCGTGCTTTCGTTCACCGCCACCGCCGCGTGCGCATTGACTTCCACATACTCGTCGCCGCGTTTGAAGCGCAGCGGGAACACCTTGCCGGTCAGCGAAGAGAAGTAGCCGACCACGATGTGGTGCTGCTCGATGTCGGCCGGGGTCGAGGGGCGGCCATGCTGTTCGAGGTAGGAGGCGTGGCAGCAGGTGACGAAGTCCATCTCGCACAGCTTGCGGGCGATCAGCGTGGTGTCGGCCAGCGCGCCGCCACGGATCACGCAATCGATGCCTTCGCTGATCAGATCGGTGGACCGGTCGCTGACGCCGAGGCGCAGTTCGATGTCGGGATAGGCGGCCTGGAACTGCGGCAGCGCCGGCAGCAGGATCTGGTTGGCGTGGATGGAGCCGATGTCGATCCGCAGGCGGCCCTTGGGCTGGGCGCGGGTGTGGCGGGTGGCGCTGTCCATGTCCTCCAGGTCGCCCAGCAGGCGGCGCGCGCGCTCGTAGTACTGCGCGCCTTCCGGCGTGACGGTGATGGTGCGGGTGGTGCGGTGGATCAGCTTGGTGCCGAGGTGTTCTTCCAGATCCTGCAGCAGCTTGCTCGCGGTCGAGCGCGGCACATTGAGCTGGTCGGCGGCTTTGCTGAAACTGCCGGCTTCGGCAATACGGACGAAGGTCCGCAGCGCTAAGAGTTGATCCATGCATGCTCTCCATCGTAAAACGTTTATTGTACACATGGATGGATAGTGATTCCACTTTCTCCTAATTTACACAGTTGTTTGGACAAAATACACTTCACTCCATCAACTAACCCAACACGAAGGAGTGACATCATGAGCAAGCTTCAAGGCAAAGTAGCAGTGGTTACCGGCGGCACCAGCGGCATTGGCCTGGCCACCGCCCAGCGTTTCGCAGCGGAAGGCGCGCGCGTCTTCATCACCGGCCGCCGCCAGGCCGAGCTGGACAAAGCCGCCGCCAGCATCCCGAATGCCACCGGCATCCAGGCCGACTCGTCCAACAGCGCCGACCTGAAACGCCTGTTTGAAACGATCAAGGAAAAAGCCGGCCGCATCGACGTGCTGTACGTGAACGCCGGCGGCGGTTCGATGGCCCCGCTGGGCGCCATCACCGAAGAACACTTCGACGACGCGTTCGACCGCAACGTCAAAGGCCTGACCTTCACCGTGCAGAGCGCCTTGCCGCTGCTGGAAAAGGGCGCTTCGGTGATCCTGACCAGCTCCACTGCCGGCGTGGTCGGCACGCCGGCGTTCAGCATCTACAGCGCCAGCAAGGCCGCCGTGCGCAACCTGGCGCGCAGCTGGATCCTGGACGTGAAAGAGCGCGGCATCCGCATCAACGTGGTCAGCCCTGGTCCGATCCACACCCCGGGCCTGGTGGAACTGGCCGGCGACGACGCTGCCGCCCAACAGGGCCTGCTGGACTACCTGGCATCGCAAGTACCGCTGGGCCGCGTCGGCCAGCCGGATGAAGTGGCCAAGGCCGTGGTGTTCCTGGCCTCGGACGACGCCAGCTTCGTCAACGGCACCGAGCTGTTCGTCGACGGCGGCCTGGCCCAGGTTTAAGCGGAGACGATACATGGACCAGTTCACGCATCCAGATCCAGCGCGCCGCGCAGCGCTGCGCGGCATGGCCGCCGCCGCCGCTGCGGGCGGCATTGCCAGCCTGATGCCGTCGTCCGCCTCGGCAGCGTCGGCGGCCAAGGCCGCACCGGTCGCCTTCGAGCGTCCGGCCAGCGTGCCCGGCGTGCAGCCGTTCAAGGTGACGGTGCCGCAAGCGGCGCTGGACGACCTCAAGCTGCGCCTGTCGCTGGCGCGCTGGCCGGAGCAGGCCACGGTGCCGGACTGGTCCCAGGGCGTACCGCTGCCGCGCCTGCAAGCGCTGGTGGATTACTGGCAGCACAGCTACGACTGGCGCCAGGCCGAAGCGCGGCTGAACGCCTTGCCGCAGTTCACCACCCGCATCGACGGCCTCGATATCCACTTCCTGCACGTGCGCTCCAAACACGCGAACGCGCTGCCGATGGTGCTGACGCATGGCTGGCCGGGCTCGGTGTTCGAATTCCTGAAAGTGATCGGCCCGCTGGTCGACCCGACCGCCCACGGCGGCAAGGAGGAAGATGCCTTCCATGTGGTGATTCCATCGCTGCCGGGCTACGGTTTTTCCGGCAAGCCGGAAGCGGCCGGCTGGGGGCTGCCGCACATCGCCCGCGCCTGGGCCACGCTGATGCGCCGCCTTGGCTACCGCAAGTGGGTGGCGCAAGGCGGCGACTGGGGCGCCGGCGTCACCACCTGGCTGGCCAAGCAGCATGCCGACGGCCTGGCGGCGGTGCACCTGAACTTGCCTATCCTGTTCCCGCCGCCGATTGAAGGCGAACCGGACAAGGATGAGCAAGCCGCGATTGCCCAGCTGATCGCCTTCGACGGCGGCAAGTCCGGCTACGCCAAGCTGCAGGGCACGCGGCCGCAAACGATCGGCTATGCGCTGGCCGATTCGCCGGTGGCGCAGGCCGCATGGATCTACGAAAAGCTGGCCGAATGGAGCGACAGCGGCAACGACCCGGAATCCTTGCTGAGCCGCGACGAGATTCTCGACAACATCACGTTGTACTGGCTGACCGGGACCGGCGCCTCGTCCGCGCGGCTGTATGCGGAAAGCTTCAGCACCGACTTCTCGCCGCAGAAGCTGGACCTGCCGGTAGCGGTCAGCCTGTTCCCCGGCGAGCTGTACCACCCGCCGCGCAAATGGGGCGAGCGCATGTATTCGAAGCTGTACTACTGGAACGAAGCGGCGCGCGGCGGCCACTTCGCGGCCTTCGAGCAGCCGATGCTGTTCACGGCCGAGTTGCGCCGCGCTTTTGCCACCATTCGTTAAGCCCAGGAGAACACCATGCAAGCATCTATCATCCAGCCGGCGCGCCGCGCGTTCTTGGCTGGCAAACCATCGGCCGCGCGCCGTGCCGCGCCGCAGGGCCTGATCCTGCCGCCGGCCAGCGCCGCCATCACACCGTTCCGCGCCGAAGCGCCGCAAGCGCTGCTCGACGACCTCAAGCTGCGCCTGTCGATGACGCGCTGGCCGGACCGCGAAACCGGCACCGGCTGGTCGCAGGGCGTGCCGCTGCAGCGCATGAAGGCGCTGGTGCAGCACTGGCAACAGCGCTATGACTGGCGCCGCGCCGAGGCCAAACTCAACGCCTTCCCGCAATTCCGCACCGAGATCGACGGTCTCGGCATCCACTTCCTGCATGTGCGCTCGAAGCATGAGAACGCGCTGCCGCTGATCCTGACACACGGCTGGCCGGGCTCGGTGTTCGAGTTCCTGAAAGTGATCGGCCCGCTGGTTGATCCGACCGCGCACGGCGGCAAGGCCGAGGACGCCTTCCACGTGGTGGTGCCGTCGCTGCCCGGCTTCGGTTTTTCCGACAAGCCGGCCGAGAAAGGCTGGAACGTGGTGCGCATCGCCAAGGCTTGGGGCACGCTGATGGCGCGCCTCGGCTACAGCAAATGGGCGGCGCAGGGCGGCGACTGGGGCGCCGGCGTGACCACCGCGCTGGGCCACATCAAGCCGGCCGGGCTGGCTGGCATTCATCTGAACTGGCAGTTCGTGTTCCCGGAAAAAATGCCGGCCACACTGTCGCCCGACGAGCAGCGCGCGGTCGATGGCGTCGGCCGTTTCCTCAGCGGCGAGTATGGCTACTTCAACGAGCAAGCGACCCGGCCGCAAACCGTCGGCGAGGTGCTGAGCTCGACGCCGGTGGGCCAGGCCGCATGGATTTACGAAAAGTTTCAGGCCTGGACCGACAACGGCGGCGACGTCGAGAACGTGCTGACGCGCGATGAAATGCTGGACGATATTTCGCTGTACTGGCTGACCAATACCGCCGCCTCGTCCGCGCGCATCTATTGGGAAAATTCGCCGTCCAGTTTTTCCGGGGGCCGGCTGGACTTGCCGGTGGCGGTCAGCGTGTTTCCGAAAGAGATCTACCGCGCGCCGCGCTCGTGGGCCGAGGCGACCTATCCGCAAATGATTTACTGGAACGAAGTCGAACGCGGCGGCCACTTTGCCGCCTTCGAGCAGCCGGCCCTGTTCGTGGCCGAACTGCGCACCGGCTTTGCCAAGCTGCGTTAAGGAGAACCCGATGCGCAGCGTGATTTATCACCAGTATGGCGAGCCGTCCGTGGTACTGCACCTGACCGAAGTGCCCGAACTGCCGGCCCCGGCCGAAGGCGAGGTGCTGATCCGCGTGCGCAGCCGGCCGGTGCATCCCGGCGATCTGATCGGCATTCGCGGCCGCTACCGTGCGCCGGGCAATAACGCGCCGGTCGGACCGGACGGCGCGCGGCCGGGCTTTGAAGGCGTGGGCGTGATTGAAGCGGTCGGCGCCGGCATCGATCCGGCGCGGGGCCTGACGCCTGGCGCTCGCGTGGCGTTCTTCCCGGCCCGCTGGGCCTGGAGCGACAGGGTGCTGGCGCCGGCGCGCTTCGTCACGCCCATTCCGGACGACGTGCCGGATGCCGTGGCGGCGCAATTGCACGTGGCGCCGCTGACTGCAGCGTTGCTGCTGCGTGCGGCACAGGAGGCAGGCGCGCAGCGCGGCGATGTGATTGCCTTGTCCGCAGCGGGCGGCTTGGTGGCCCGCGTGACGGCGCGCCTGCTGCTGGACGCCGGCTACCAGCCGCTGGGCGTGGTGCGTTCGGAGCAGGCGGCCGCCGCCTTGTCGCAGCAAACGCCGCAGATGGAATTTCTCAGCACCGAGCAGGCCGACTGGGCGAGAAAAATCTTCCCGCTTACCAAGGGCCGTCCGGTCAAGGTGGTGCTGGATGCGGTGGGCGGCAAGGTGGCCAGCACGCTGGCCGCGCTGCTGGCCGATGGCGGCGCCCTGATTTCCTACGGTGACCTGTCGGCGACGCCGCTGGAATTGCCGGCACTGTCTTTTTCCACGCGCGGCATCAGCATCCGTGGGGTGTCGGTGGGCCGCTGGCCGGCGCTGCCGGACGCGGTGCGCGCCGCCGACCTGGCGATGGCGATCTCGCTGGCGCAGTCGGCGCCGGACATCTTCCGCGTGGCGGCCGAATACGGCCTGGCGGCGGTGGGCGAGGCCGTGCAGCACGCCGAGCGCGCCGGCAAGGATGGCGCGGTACTGCTGACGGAGCTCCGGTAAAGCGGAGCATGACAAAGCTGTCATTTCTGCGTCATGTTGTTGTCAGCAACGGCTGCTTACACTGAAAGTTTCCAATCACCCCAAGGAGAATATATGCCCCACCGTACAGCGGCCGCCTGGCTGCGGCTCGGCATGGCTGCATGGGCCTGTGTCGCCGTGCAGGCCGGCGCGCAGGAACATCACCATATGAACGCGCCGCCAGCGGCCAACCCTCCGGCGTTTGTCGCCAGCACCGCCAAGCCGTTCGGCAAGCTGATGGACGACGCCATGAACGTGATGGATGCCGGCATGATGGCGGCGCCCATGAACGGCGTCGCCGAACACGACTTTGTGACCATGATGATGCCGCACCACCAAGGCGCTATCGACATGGCCAAGGCCGTGCTGCTCTACACCCAGGATCCTGAAATCCGCAACCTGGCGCTCGGCATCATCGCCGAGCAGCAGAACGAAATCAAAGTCATGCAGGCCTGGCTGCAACGTCAACAGAAGGAAAAGACCCAATGAAAAAACCACTCGCACTCATCACCGGCATGTTGATGGTCACTGCCGCCGTGGCGGCGCCGTCGCCGCTCGACCGTGTTTACACCGCCGATCAAAACAGTAATACTGTTTCCGTGTTCAGCCCGGTAAGCAATACCCTGCTGGGCCAGATCAAGCTGGGCAATGTACGTCCCGACGTGCTGTCGCCGCTGTATCGCGGCGAGACCAATGTGCACGGCATGGGCTTTTCGCCCGACCATAAAACGCTGCTGGTGATTTCCAACGCCTCCAACTCGGTGACCTTCATCGACACCGCCACCAATCAGGTCAAAGGCAAGACTTATGTGGGGCGCTCGCCGCACGAGGGCTTCTTTACCGCCGACGGCAAGGAAGTGTGGGTGGTGGTGCGCGGCGAGGACTATATCTCGGTGATCGATCCACTCACCTTCAAAGAAACCCGCCGCATTCAAACGGCGATCGGCCCCGGCATGGTGCAGTTCATGCCGGACGGGAAGCTGGCGTTTGCCGTATCCAGCTTCACGCCGGAGGTGGATGTGATCGATGTCGCCTCGCACACCATCATCAAGCGCATCAGCGTGGTCAGCCCGTTCTCGCCGTTCCTGCAGTTCACGCCGGACTTCAGCGAAATGTGGATGACCCACAAGGACGTGGGCAAGGTCACCCGCATCAGCACCCGCACGCTGGAAGTGACCGGTATGATCGATACCGGCCTGATTAGCAACCACCTGGCGTTCGCCAAGGTCGGCAACGAGGTGCGCGCCTACGTCACCATCGGCGGCGAGAACCTGGTCAAGGTCTACAGCACCGGCCCGCAAGCGCAATTGTTGGCCAGCATTCCGACCGGCGCCTTGCCGCACGGCGCCTGGACGTCCGATGACAATTCGCGCGTCTACATCGGCCTGGAAAACGGCGACGGCGTGCAGGCCATCGATACCGCCACCAACAAGGTGGTGGCCACCATCGGCGGCGGGCAGGGGCCGCAAGCGCTGGTGTATCTGTCGAACGTGGCCAAGTCGGCCGATGACCGCAGCAACCTGGTGCCGCGTGTGAACCAGGACTCGCACAACATCCAGCTCAAGCCGCTGTCCGGCAACAGCACCGGCTTTATCGTGGTGCGCAACCTGGGCGTGATCGACGCCATCGAAGCGTTCCTGTACCGCCTGAAACCGGACACCCAGTACGATATTTTCGTGAGCAGCCAGGCGGCGCCGATCGGCAGCTTCCGCACCAATGCGATGGGCATGGCCAACGGCACCATGATCGGTCCGGTGCGCGCCAGCGCCGGCAGCGATGCCGCGCCGCGCAGCGAAACCGTGACGGTGAAGGAAGCCGGCGGCGCGGCCGTGCTGGCTAGTTCGAATTAAGCAGCGGCGGGCACTCCCTACAGCAGACGCTGGAGGGATTTAACCTCCGCACGCTTATGCGCCCTGGCGGACTTCCACCGGGGTGAGGGCATCGGCGAATTGGTGGTTGACATCGCGGTGCCCCATTTCGTCCTGACGCACGGCCAGCACCACCTCACGCAGGCGGGCGTTGGCAGGCAGGTGCCAGTACGCAATCGCGATGTCGGGCGCCGCGACATTTTCAACGCGTCCGGCATCAATCTCCGCCAGGTACAGGGTGTAGCTGATCACGGCCTGTTCTTCAAAATACCCAACCAGGCGGTGCGCGGTTCTTGGCGAGGTCAGATACAGCAGGAAGAATGCGATAAAGAACAGCGCCTGGACCGTCAGAATGACCAGACGCTCAAACCAGTTCGGCTTCGCAATCTGCACGAAGGTCATCAAGTGCATGCGCTCATTTTCCGCTTCGTCGAGCAGGGTGCGGATCCAGCCGTGGTCCTCGACCATCCAGCGCAAGCAACGCAGGTGAACCAGCATGCCGCCGACCATGCCGGGCACCGCCGCCACTGTCTCCAGCACGATCGCCCGGTTGCCATAGCGTTTGGCAAAGAAAGTGTCTGCGAAAAAGCGCAGCGTCAGCGTCAGCCCAAGCGCAATATGGTCCGAAAAGTTGCGGGCAGTGCGATGGTCATCCAGCGGTTTGGTTTTGTTCAGCGCATCCATTTTTAGCTCCTTTAAATATGTATTCAGAATACTACTTTAAGTTTGACGAGTCAAGGATGCATGAAATTGGTTCTAGCGGTGGAAGTCGACCTGGAAGCGTACCGGGCCAACTACGGCCACCTCATGCTTCACCTGCGGTTCGACGACGCCGAAGTTCGATGGCGTCAGCAAAACCTCTTCAAACGGGTGGCGTTCATCGGTGATGCGGTAGAGCAGGGAGCCTTCGAGAATCGTGATGCGGCCCCAGACACCGTCGGCCGTGGTGTGACTACGTTGCAGCGCAGCCGGTACGGTTTCCTCAGTGAAGACCGCAGTGCTTTTGTAGTGCGTGACGTCTGGAGGAATAGTTTTCACGGCAGGCCCTCGAAAGAATATGGTTGATAATCGATTATCACACACCGTATTCCAGCCGATCAGACCCAAAGGATGGAAGAGCATTGGAAATTATTGTGCACGTACATGGATAGTGATTCCACTTTCTCCTAATTTACACAGCCGACTGCACAAAATACACTTCACTCCATCAACTAACCCAACACGAAGGAGTGACATCATGAGCAAGCTTCAAGGCAAAGTAGCAGTGGTTACCGGCGGCACCAGCGGCATCGGCCTGGCCACCGCCCAGCGTTTCGCAGCGGAAGGCGCGCGCGTCTTCATCACCGGCCGCCGCCAGGCCGAGCTGGACAAAGCCGCCGCCGGCATCCCGAACGCCACCGGCATCCAGGCCGACTCGTCGAGCAGCGCCGACCTGAAACGCCTGTTTGAAACCATCAAGGAAAAAGCCGGCCGCATCGACGTGCTGTACGTGAACGCCGGCGGCGGTTCGATGGCCCCGCTGGGCGCCATCACCGAAGAGCACTTCGACGACGCTTTCGACCGCAACGTCAAAGGCCTGACCTTCACCGTGCAAAGCGCACTGCCGCTGCTGGAAAAGGGCGCTTCCGTGATCCTGACCAGCTCCACCGCCGGCGTGGTCGGCACCCCGGCCTTCAGCATCTACAGCGCCAGCAAGGCCGCCGTGCGCAACCTGGCGCGCAGCTGGATCCTGGACGTGAAAGTTTCTTTTTTGCCGGGCCTGGTGGAACTGGCTGGCGACGACGCGGCCGCCCAACAAGGCCTGCTGGACTACCTGGCATCGCAAGTACCGCTGGGCCGCGTCGGCCAGCCGGATGAAGTGGCCAAGGCAGTGGTGTTCCTGGCATCGGACGACGCCAGCTTCGTCAACGGCACCGAACTGTTCGTCGACGGCGGCCTGGCCCAGGTGTAATCATGAAAAAACTCATCACTATCGGGGCCATGCTGATCGCGTCGCTGGCCCAGGCGCAGCAGGGCACTGATGTCGAGGCCGCCCAGCAGTTGGTCAACCGTCACTTCGAAATCTGGAATGACGCCAACGCCGCACATTGGGCAGCGAAGATGCCGCAGGTGTATACCAAGGATGTGGTCATGGCGGATTATGGCGGCGTGGCCACCGGCTACGCCGACATCACCCGCCTGATCCAGCGCGTGCAAGGTGACCATCCTGGTTTCTCGTTCAAACCGGGGCCGGTCGCACTGAATCACGGCATTGGCCGTGTGACCTGGAGCTTTGGACCGAAGGATAATCCGGAGCAGATTCATGGCGAAGACATCTTCACCATCAAGAACGGCCGGCTGGCCAGCCTGAATGTGTTCCTCGACAAGGTGGGCGGCCCGCTGCGCCCGGCCGGTGTCAGCACTCCCGGCATCGACCACGTCGGCATCAACGTGCCGGACCTGAAGCAGGCGGAGGCGTTTCTGGTGTCGACCTTCGGCTGCGAACCGGTGACGCAGATCGGTCCGTTCAACATGGCGCCGCGTGCCGACAGCGTGACGCTGGCGATGGTCCGCTGCGGCAACGGCGCCAACATCGAGCTGTTCGAGTATAAAAATTCGCGTGGCAGCAGCGTGATGCCGAAGAGCGAAGACATCGGCGCCTCGCACATCGCGTTCTACACCGATGATGTGCAAGCCGGCGTGGCCTACCTGAAGTCGCAAGGCATCACCGTGCTGGGCGAGCCGATGACCATGACCAGCGGCGACACGGAAGGGGAGACCTGGGTGCACTTCCTGTCGCCTTGGGGATCGGAGATGGAACTGGTGGGCTACCCCAACGGCAAAGGCTACGAGAAAAATTCGAAGGCCAGGCTATGGAATGCTAAACGTCCCGCGCAGTAAGCGGTAACAAGACAACAAAAAACCCGCCGTCATAAAAGATGGGCGGGTTTTTAATTTTTACTGCTGCGCTTGAATACAAACTGTTGGTGCCCCGGGCCGGAATCGAACCGGCACGCCTTGCGGCGGCGGATTTTGAGTCCGCTGCGTCTACCAATTCCACCACCGAGGCAGGTGTATTGCAATGCGACCCGCATTATCACCGATTTGCAACCCTACCGCAACCCTATCTCCAATTTTTACAAACGAACAAGTTTTTCTGCCCGCGCGAAGCAGGTATCATCTTGCTTACCGCCAGACTTTGCCGGCCTCCCCGGCACCGAGACGCATGAAAAATAATAAGATTCGCGAGATTATCCTGGGTAAGCCGCTCGATCCGCTGAAGAGCGAGACCCGCCACTCGATGGCGCTGGTCGCTTTCCTGGCCTGGGTCGGCCTCGGCGCCGACGGCCTGTCCTCTTCCGCCTACGGTCCCGAGGAAACCTTCCGCGCGCTGGGCGGCCACACTCATCTCGGCCTGTACATGGCGATCGCCACCGCCGCCACGGTGTTCATCATCGCATTGGCCTACAACCAGGTGATCGAGCTGTTCCCGACCGGTGGCGGCGGCTATCGCGTGGCGACCAAGCTGGTGGGCCCGTACATGGGCCTGATCTCGGGCTGCGCGCTGATCCTCGATTATGTGCTGACGATTGCGATTTCCATCGCCTCCGGCGTCGATGCGCTGGCGTCGTTCCTGCCGCTCGGCTTCCAGCCCTACAAGCTATGGGCCGAGGTGTTTTTCATCGGACTGCTGATTGTGATGAATTTGCGCGGCCTGAAGGAGGCGATTCAGATCCTGCTGCCGATTTTCCTCGGCTTCGTGGTCACGCACCTGGTGCTGATTGTTTACGGCATCTTCGCGCACGCTTCGCATTTGCCGGAGCTGGTGCCGACCACGCTGTCCGAGACCACCGACCTGGCCAGCCATATCGGCTGGGTCGGCGTGGCGGGCATGCTGTTGCTGGCGTATTCGCAGGGCGGCGGTACTTATACCGGCCTGGAGGCGGTGTCCAACAACGTCAACCTGCTGGCCGAGCCGCGCGTGCGCACCGGCAAGGTGACGATGCTGTACATGGCTTTGTCGCTGGCGTTCACGGCGGGCGGCATCATTCTGCTGTATCTGCTGTGGGATGCGCAGCCGGTGCCGGGCGAGACCTTGAATGCATCGACCTTCAAGACCATCATCGCCAGCATGGGCCTGGGCGGCGAGGTGGTGAACCAGATGCTACTGGTGGTGGTGCTGGCGTTTGAAGCCGGACTGCTGTTCGTGGCCGCGAATACCGGTTTCCTTGGCGGCCCGTCGGTGCTGTCGAATATGGCGGCCGATTCGTGGGTGCCGCACAAATTCCGCTATCTCTCCACGCGGCTGGTGACGCAGAACGGTATCCTGGTGATGGGCTTTGCCGCACTGGCCATCCTGTGGTGGACCGGCGGCAGCGTGACCTTGCTGGTAGTGCTGTATTCGATTTCGGTGTTCCTGACGTTTGCCATTTCGCTGTTCGGGTTGGTGCTGTACTGGTCGCGCAATCGCAAGAAGGGCACGCAGTGGAAGCGGCGCTGGCTGCTGTCGGCGATCGGCTTTGTGATTTGCGCCGGGATTCTGGTGGTGCTGCTGATCGAGAAGTTCACGGCGGGCGGTTGGACCACGGCGGCCATCATTGCGGCGATGGCGGCGTTTTGCTTCTATATCCGCAAGCACTACCGCGAAACCAAGCAGGCGATTCATTCGGTGGACGAGGTGTTCGCCAGCCAGCCGTTCGGCCAGAACGTGGAACCGATAGAGCCGGATCCGGATGCGCAGACGGCGGTGTTCATTGTCGGCACGTCGCGCGGCGGCGGCTTGCATGCTCTGCTGTGGGTGCAGCGCATGTTCCCGAATCACTTCAAGAATTTCCTGTTCGTGAATGCGCGCACGGTCGATTCACATGCCTACGGCGGCGAGGGCGCGCTGGAGCAGATGCGCAGCGAGGCGGCTGAGACGCTGGAGTTCTTCGTCGATTTCTGCCACAGCCACAATATGGCGGCTTCGTCCTATCTGGGCTTCGGCACGGATGCGGTGGAGGAGGTGACGCGGCTGTGCGAGGAGATCAGCCGCGAGTTCCCGCATGCGATTTTCTTCACGAGCAAACTGATCTTCGCTTCCGACAACTGGTTCACGCGCTTGCTGCACAATCAGGCGGCGCTGGCGGCGCAACGCCGTCTGCACCTGGAAGGCTTGCAGATGGTGATCCTGCCGATGAAGGTGTAAGCCGTTCATCGAGCAGCGCGAAGATGGCGTCTTTGGAGAGGACGTATTGGTCCATCAGCACGCCTTTCAGTTGCTCGATGTGGTCGCGGTAGTCGGCGATCGCTCCCAGCGTGTAGCTGTAGAGTTCGTCGGCTTTGGCTTCTACCTGGTCGAGGCCGGCATCGGGGCTTTTGAAGCGGCTGTGGTCGATCTTCGAACGTGAGTACATCGACAGTTTGTTGACCATCAGGTCCAGCATGGCGGTGGCTTTTTCGATGTCGTTCTGGCTGCCCACCGAGATGCCGCGCGGGCCGTAGAACAGTTCTTCCGCCGCCACCCCGCCATACAGCTGGATCACGTCGCGTTCCAGTTCTTCCAGCGTGCGCAAGGCAACGTCGTCCGAGGCCGACAGCACGTAGCCCAGCGCGCCCAGCTTGGACACCGACTCGGTCGAAATCTTCAGCAGCGGCGAGCGCTCTTTCACTTCCGCCAGCGACAAACCCTCGCGCAGCCACGGATCGATCTGCATGAAGAAGTGTCCCAGCTCGTGCAAGGCCACGCGTTCGCGCTGCCGCGTTTTTTCGGCCGTGGTGGCGCGGTCGGTCAGGCCGATGGTGGCGCGTTCAAAGGCGCGGAACATCAGCTCGGTGTTGATGGTTTTACCTTCCTGGATGGCCAGCATGCTGGCCCGCTCCACCACCGTCTGCAGCAGCGCCGGGCTGAGGTTGGCGGTGATCTCGGCCACGTGGTCGAGTTGTAAATCGTCCCAGTCGACACAGCCTTCGGCCTTGCGCGCCAAAAATGCGTGCAGCAGTTCGCGCCGCTCGCCCTTGTTCGGCAGGCGGAAGTTGATCTTGACCGAGAAGCGCCGCAGCATGGCTTCATCCATGCGCGAGGAGGCATCGTCGAAGTTGGACGCCACCACCCAGATCACGCCTTCGCCCTTGTCGCTGCGCACGCCGTCGAGCAAGCCCAGCAGGGTGTTGGCGGTGTCGTCTTCCCATTTCTTTTCGCCACGCCCACGCGGCATGAACAAGCCCTGCGCCTCGTCGAGGAAGATGATGCACTTGCCGCGCGCGCAGGCCTTGCGGTGCAGCGCATGCAGGGCTTTCGAGCCGCCGCCGATGTAGCCCGATTCCAGCGCCGAGGCCGACGCCTGGATCAGCGGAATGTCCAGCCGCTTGGCCAGGTAGCCGGCCAGCTTGGTCTTGCCGGTGCCGGCCGGGCCGGTCAGCATGACGTTGAACGGTTTGTCGATCGCGTGCTCTTTATACAAGGCGCGGTTGCGGATCATGTCTTCCAGGTGCAGCACTTCCTGCTTGATATCGTCCATGCCGATCAGGTCGTCCATGCTGCCGCCCAGCTGGTCCGGCGTCAGCACGGTGGCGTTGGCGCCGCTGCCGGGCAGGGCTTGCTTGAGCAGGAATAGCGCCAGCCCCAGCAGCACGATATCGATCGCATGGCGGGCCAGGAAGGCGCCCGCGCGCGCCAGCTTGCTGTCGTCCTCGTCGCGCATCACGGCCTTGTGCGAGGCCAGGAAATCGTCGCGCGCGATGGCGTAGGGGATGTTGTTGCGCAGCAGGACTTCGCGCTCCAGGCTCAGGTGGGTGGTGCCCGGCACCTTGACCACGTACAGCTTGTCATCCTGCTTGAGCTTGATGATGTAGCGCGGCGCATCCGACAGCGGCGCCGCCACCAGCAGGTATTCCAGCTGGGCGCGCTTGGCCGGCAGCGCCGTGATCTGGGCGATGTCCTGGGTGTGCAGCACCGGGCTGCTGTCCTGCTGCACCTCGGCGCGCAGGCCCAGCAGGATGGCCACGCTGAGGCTCAAGGCCAGCAGGGCGGCGCGCACATAGTTGTTGCGCAGGGCGGATTGAAGTTTGTACAAAGTGAGCATGATGCCATCCAAAGGCATGCTGCCGGGGCCAGGCGCGGGGGTGGGGCGCAGCAGCCGGGGCCGCCATGACCGGCGGCGCAAAGCGGGGCGCGGCCGGATAAGGTTTAAATGCTGCCGTACGGCAATGCATTCAATGCGCAACTATAGCTGCTGCGGCGGCTTTTGTATCACGTGGTGCCTAAAAAAAGCGCAACGCGCAACACCGGGCGTCCTGTCACCGTTTATTCCGGGTTTTTTGCAGCTGGTGTGCGTGCTTTGACCGCTCGTCGCATGGGCAAGATCTTGGACGCGGGCTTTGTTAATCTGTACACGTCTGCCGCTGAATTGGAGATTGCAGCGGTGGCGCCCGGTAATTTTCCAGCATCTACAACTTACGGAGCACACCATGAAAACGATCCTCGCCGGCGTCGCAGCCGCGCTCGCCCTGTCGACCCTGTCCCTCGCCTACGCTGACGATATGAGCGTGCAAATCACGCAGCGTTCGCCGCAGCGTTACTACCTGCAGGAGTACGACTTCCACGATTTCAAGGGCACATTCCTGCTGGAGAACGGCCAGGAAATCACCTTCAGCTCGCGCATGAACCACTATTACACCCAGCTGGGCAACGGTGAGCGGACGCGCATCTATGCCGTCTCGCCGACCGCCTTTGTGACGGAGAATGGCGCCCGCGTCGAATTCACCGATAAGGGTGAGACCGTCGGCATCGCCAATTTCGGCAAGCTGCCGGGGGCCGGCAAGCTGGCGTCGGGCGACGCCATCGTGATGGCGCGCCGCTAAGCTTATTTGCTGTCCGCGTCGGCGCGGCGGAACAGGCGGAAGCGTTCCTCGCGGTCGGCCGGACGGCGGCCTTCCCACAGCAGCACCCATTGCTTGCCCCGGTACTGCGGCGCGATCTCGCGGTCGTCGCGCACCCGGGTGCTGTCTTGCAGCAGCAGCAGGTCGCAGCGGCCGCCTTCCACGCCGGCAAACGGCAGCTCGGCGTAGTAGGCGAATGAGGCGCGCTGGGCGGCGCCGACATTGGTTTCGATGCAGCCGGCCTTGGCCGGCAGCTTGTCGGCGATCTGGCGCGCCACGCTGGCGTAGCTCTTGCTGTAATTGACGTCCGGCAGGAACAGGGTCATCAGCAGGATCCAGATCAGGATCAGGCCGCCCGACGACAACACCACGGCGCGCCACAGCACCGCCGGCTGGCGCGAGATGCGCCAGTACACCAGCACAAACCAGCCCAAGGTGGCGGCCAGCGCCACGAAGAAGGCGGCCCAGCCCAGTTCCGGGTGGAAGCCGGGCACCAGCTTGAGCGCGTTCCTGGCGGCCTGCGCCGGCCAGCCGGTCAGCTTGGCGATCCAGAAGATCCAGATCACGGCCGCGCACAGCGTCAGCGCCATCACCGAGAACCAGTCGATGGCGTTGATGGCGCCGCGCTTGACGGTCAGCAGGCCGAACGCGGCCATCACCGCCAGCGGCGGCAGCAGCACCAGCAACTGGCCCTGTTCAGGTTGCGGATGGCACAGGGTCAGCAGCACGCCCATCACCACGAAGGCCAGCGGCACCACGATGTGCAGCACGCCGCGCTGGCGGCGCCAGGCCCAGATGGCCCAGGCGGCAAACGGCCAGGCCGGCCAGAAGAACCACACCCCGACACGGAAGAAGAATTTGATGGTCGGCCAGCTTGGCCACGCCAGCTGCAGCCAGTTCCAGCCCAGCCACGCATGCATCGGCTGCTGGTGGTAGGGCGCCAGCAGCTGGGCCGGCACCAGCCACAGCGCGGTGACGGCGCCGCCGACGGCGATCATGGCGCCAAGGTCGCGCATGGCGCGGATGGCCGGCTGGGCCAGGAAGCGGGTGCAGGCGAACAGGGCCAGCATCAGGCACACCGGCGTGACCCAGCCACGGGTCAGGGTCAGCAGGCCGATCGCCAGGCCGCTCAGGGCGGCGTTGCGCAGCGACGGCTTTTCCACGTAGCGCACGGTGCGGTACAGCAGGAAGGCGGTCATGGCCACCTGCAGCGCTTCGGGCGTGGTTTCATGGCTGTGCAGCAGCAGACCGAGGCAGCCGAGGTAGATCAGGACGGCGGCGTCGGCCAGGGTGCGACCGAAGTCGTCCGGCTCGGGCTGGCCGCCGAAGGCCAGCCGCAGCGGCTGCGCATCTTGCCGGCGGCCGAGGTGATAGGTGGCGTACCACAGCGACAGCACGCCCAGCAGGAACACCGCCACGGTGCCCACGCGCGCGGCCAGCACGTCGCCCATCAGCCAGCCGAAGGCCTTGATGCCGAGCGCGCCCAGCCAGAACGCCAGCGGGCCTTCGTCCGGCCACGACAGGCCGGCCACATTCGGCCACAGCCAGTCTTGCCAGCTGCCGTGCGCCATCGTCCACATGATGCCGAAACTGGCGGCATCGTCGTTCTTCCACGGGTCGCGCCCGATCAGGCCGGGCAGGATGTACAACAGGCCGAGGGCGTACAGCGCCCAGCGCGGCAAGGCCAAGGTGGCGGCGGCAGGAAGACGGACTGGCTTCATCGATGGTGTGTTTTTATGAGTAGAACCGGAGTATGCAGGAAAACTGCACGGCAAACAAAAAAAGCAGCCAGAGGCTGCTTTTTTTATCGAAGCGGCTGAAATTAGCCTGCAGCGACGGCGGTTTTCGAACCGACGGTACCGAACTTCTGGCGGAATTTCTCAACGCGGCCAGCGGTGTCGACGATTTTGTGTTTGCCGGTGTAGAACGGGTGCGATTCAGCCGAAACCTCGATCTTCACCAGTGGGTAGTCTTTACCGTTGTGGTTGATGGTTTCGCGGGTGCCGATGGTCGAACGGGTGATGAATTTGAAGTCGCACGACAGGTCGTGGAAAACAACTTCGCGGTATTCTGGGTGACCTTCTGGTTTCATTTTGTAGCCTCGGTTAGTTTGGTAGCCAAACAGCACTTCGTCGGTCTAACCTACTTCATGACCCGATTGCCGCTCACTTGCCAGATTTAAAAATAATGCGATCGGCGATTATACGCCCGTAAACGCAAACAGGCAACCGGGGTTGCCTGTTTGTTATCGTCATTCCGGCGTAGGCCGGAATCCATGCTGAGCCTGATGGCCCGCGTTCTATGGGTACCGGCCTGCGCCGGTACGACGGGCGGAGCTTAGCCGCCTCGGCGCATCATGTCGAAGAACTCGGTGTTGTTCTTCGTCGCGCGCATCTTGTCGAGGATGAACTCCATCGCCTCGATCTCGTCCATCGAGTACAGCAGCTTGCGCAGGATCCAGATCTTCTGCAGCTGGTCCGGCTTGATCAGCAGTTCTTCGCGGCGGGTGCCCGATTTGTTCAGGTTGATCGCCGGGTAGACGCGTTTCTCGGCCAGGCGGCGCTCCAGGTGCACCTCCATATTGCCGGTACCCTTGAATTCTTCGTAGATCACGTCGTCCATGCGCGAGCCGGTTTCGATCAGCGCGGTGGCGACGATGGTCAGCGAGCCGCCTTCTTCGACGTTACGGGCGGCGCCGAAGAAGCGCTTCGGACGTTGCAGCGCGTTGGCGTCCACACCACCGGTCAGCACCTTGCCCGAAGCCGGGATCACGGTGTTGTAGGCGCGCGCCAGGCGGGTGATCGAGTCCAGCAGGATGACCACGTCTTTTTTCATTTCGACCAGGCGCTTGGCTTTTTCCAGCACCATCTCGGCGACCTGCACGTGGCGGGTGGCCGGTTCGTCGAAGGTCGAGGCCACGACTTCGCCGCGCACCGAACGCTGCATCTCGGTAACCTCTTCCGGACGTTCGTCGATCAGCAGCACGATCAGGGTGACGTCAGGGTGGTTCGAGGTGATCGCGTGGGCGATGTGCTGCAGCATGACCGATTTACCGGACTTCGGCGACGCCACCAGCAGGCCGCGCTGGCCCTTGCCGATCGGCGAGATCAGGTCGACGATACGGCCGGTGATGTTCTCGGTGCCGTTGATGTCGCGTTCCAGGCGCAGCGGCTCGTTCGGGTGCAGCGGCGTCAGATTCTCAAACAGGATGCGGTGTTTCGAGGCTTCCGGCGATTCGCCGTTGACCTTGTCGACCTTGACCAGCGCGAAATAGCGCTCGCCGTCTTTCGGGGTGCGCACTTCGCCTTCGATCGAGTCGCCGGTGTGCAGGTTGAAGCGGCGGATCTGCGACGGCGAAATGTAGATGTCGTCGGTCGACGCCATGTAGCTGGCGTCCGGCGAGCGCAGGAAGCCAAAGCCGTCCGGCAGCACTTCCAGGGCGCCATCGCCGAAGATTTGCTCGCCCGATTTGGCGCGTTTTTTCAGGATCGCGAACATCAACTCTTGCTTGCGCAGGCGCGCCGCATTGTCGATATCGAGTCCGATGGCCATTTCCAACAACGCCGAAACGTGTAAGGCCTTCAATTCAGATAGATGCATATTGTTTGAGTATCCCGCGACGGGAAAGTAAAGGTAGGGGAGGGGACTACGTGGGTTGTCTCGTTTTATTCAGCGGCGCCGCGAGCGCGGCGCCGCTGGTACAACTGGCGATATCTTATCTTAGATATTGCTGTCGATGAAAGAGGTCAGCTGGCCTTTTGCCATTGCGCCAACCTTTTGAGCGGCGGCGACGCCGTTCTTGAACAGGATCAGGGTCGGGATGCCACGGATGCCGAACTTGGCTGGCACAGCCTGGTTCGAGTCCACGTCCATCTTGGCGATCTGGATCTTGCCTTCGTATTCTTTTGCTACTTCTTCCAGGATTGGGGCGATGCTCTTGCAAGGGCCGCACCATTCGGCCCAGAAGTCCACCAGCACTGGGCGGTCGGATTTCAGCACGTCGGCGTCAAAGGATGCATCGGTAATGTGTTTGATATTTTCGCTCATATTTTCCTCAATCGAGGTGATGTAAGTAATAACGCCTGGGGACGGGCCTCAAACGCTGCCATGAGCAGCAGTTGGGTGCCATTTGCACGATTTCAATGTCTCGGGGGGGATGGCAACAAGGTCGGCAGGCGAGGGATGGCGTAAATAATAACCCATTTTTTAAAAATGTGCGGTTGTTTGTCGCAACCCTCTAAACTATTTACCAAGATTGCTGGGAATGGCCGCCGCCGCGCGCTGCAGCAGGGCGGCCAGGGTGTCGATGCTCATCGGCTTGGCGCAGGCGTCGAGGATGGCCAGGCCCTGGGCTTCGGCCAGCCGGGCGGCGGTCTTCAGCACCGCGCCGTCGACCCCGGACAGCAGCGCCACGCCGCCCTGGTATTGCTGGGCGGCGGCCAGGCGCAGGAAGTCAATGCCGTCCATCACCGGCATCGACAGGTCGCAGATGACCAGCTGCGGCGGCCGCAGGCGCAGTTCGATCAGGGCGCGGCGGCCGTCGGTCTCGCGCACCACGGTGTGCTCGCCCAGGCCGGAGATCATGTCGGCCAGGATGTCCAGCATAAAAGGGTCGTCGTCCAGCAGTAGTATCCGCATCTTAGTTATCGTCGGCAAAAGTCGTATTGGTCATGATTTGTTCGGTGATCCGCTCCAGCAGCGGCCACAGTTTCTTCAGCAGCGCCTGCGCGCGCTGGCGGTTGTCGGCGTCGCTGTCGGTGACCGGCAGCTGTTCCACTTCCAGCAGCAGTTCGCCCATGCCCAGCGCGCCCACGGTGCGGGCCGGCGATTTCAGGCGATGACCGAGCTCGCGCAGCGCCACCAGGTCGCCGCGCTGCAGCGCCGCTTCCATCTGGGTCAGGCCGTCCTGGGTGTTCTGCAAAAACTTGAACGCAAACTTGCGCACCTTGTGTGGATGATAGCCCAGCAGCTTGGCCAGGATCGATAAATCGATCACTGCCGGGTCGCCGCCCAGCGTGGTCTTGAAGGCCGGCCGCGCAGGGCGCGGCGCGCCGCTGTCGCGCAGGTCGGCGGCGTCACGCTCGGGCAGCCAGTTGGCGATGGTCTGGTACATCAGCGCCGGCTGGATGGGCTTGGAGATGAAATCGTCCATGCCGGCCTCGATGCAGCGCACCCGGTCTTCGCTGGTGGCAGTGGCGGTCATGGCCAGCACCCGCATGTCGGCCAGGCGCGGGTCGGCGCGGATGCGGCGGGTCGCTTCCAGGCCGTCCATCAGCGGCATCTGCACGTCCATCAGCACGCAGTCGAAGGCGGTCTGGCGCAGCAGCTCCAGCGCTTCCATGCCGTTGGCGGCCAGGCATACCGAGGAGCCCACGTCTTCCAGCATTTCCAGCGCGATCTGCTGGTTGAAGGTGTTGTCCTCCACCAGCAGGATGCGCGCGTTCTTCAGCGCCGACATCACGGCGGCGCTGCGCGAGGAGGCCAGCAGTTCGGCGGCGGCATCTTTCACGCGGTCGATCAGCGCCGGCACGGTGGCGCTGCTGATGCCGAGGCGCGCGGTGAACCAGAAGGTGCTGCCCTGGCCCGGCCGGCTGCGCACGCCCACTTCGCCGCCCATCAACTGCGCCAGCTGCTTGCAGATCGCCAGACCGAGGCCGGTGCCGCCGTATTCGCGCGTGGTGGAGGTGTCGGCCTGCTGGAACTGCTGGAACAGTTTGTCGATTTCGCCTTCCGACAGGCCGATGCCGCAGTCGCTGACTTCAAAGCGCAGCAGGCAGCCGTCGGCGTCGCCCACCACCTGCCGCACCCGCACTTCGATGCGGCCTTTTTCGCTGAACTTGATGGCGTTGTTGGCGTAGTTGATCAGCACCTGGCCGAGCCGCAGCGGATCGCCGCGCAGCACTTTGGGCAAGGTCGGATCGAGGTCGTACACCAGTTCCAGCTCGCGGCTGGCGGCCTTCGGCGCCACCACGGTGTTGAGCGTTTGAATCACGTGATCGAGCGCGAAATCGACTTGCTCGATTTCCAGCTTGCCCGCTTCGATTTTCGAAATATCGAGGATGTCGTCGATGATGCCCAGCAGGTGTTCGCCGGCGAAGCGGATTTTTTCAAGGTAGTCGCGCTGGCGCGGATCGAGTTCGGTCTTCAGCGCCAGATAGGCCATGCCGATCACGCCGTTCATCGGGGTGCGGATCTCGTGGCTCATATTGGCCAGGAACTGGCCCTTGGTCTGGCTGGCTTCCTCAGCCACCAGGCGCGCGTGATCAAGCTCGCTGGTGCGGATCGCCACCCGTTCCTCCAGGTGTTCATTGAGTTCGCGCAGCGCATCCTCGCCGCGTTTGCGGTCGGTGATCTCGGTCAGGCTGGCCACCACCAGATGCACATTGCCGCTGTCGTCGGGGATCGGCTCGGCGTTGACCGACAGCCAGCAGCGCGTGCCGTCGTGCTGGTCCAGTCCCATCACCACGTCGCGCACCGACATGCCCGTCACCAGCGCCAGTTGCACCGGATGGCTGCTGGCGTCGCAGCTGCTGCCGTCCTCGCGCACGCCGGCCCACAGGCCGCCGGGGCTCAGTTCCTCGGTGTGCGCCAGCATGCGCGCGGCGGCCGCGTTGCGTTCCAGGATGTGGCCATGCCCGTCCACCATCACCAGCCCGTTGGTGACGGCGTTGAAGATGGAAGCCAGGCGCTGGCTGGTTTCGTGCAGCGCGCCCTCGGCCTGGCGGCGCGCGGTGATGTCGGTCAGCATGGCCAGCATGCCGGCGTAGTGGCCGGAATCGGCGTTCATCACGGTGGTCGACAGCAGGCACCAGACGGTGCTGCCGTCGCTGCGCAGGAAGCACACGTCGCTCTGGCGCGCTTCGCCCGCCAGGCTGCGCTGCAGGTGCTGCTTGAGCAGCTCGCGGCCGCTGTCGCTCATGAAGTCGGTCATGGCGCGGCCCATCATCTGCTCGATGTCGTAGTCCAGCATGCGCGCCAAGGTGGGATTGACGAAGGTGGTGCGGTCGTCGGCGTTGGTCATCCAGATGCCTTCGGCGGCGGTCTGCACGATCTGGCGATAGCGTTCCGACGAGGCGTGCAGCGCTTCCTCGGCGCGCTGGCGCTGGGTCATGTCGCGCAGCGCCACGATCACCAGTTCCTGCCCGCCCAGCTCCACCGGCGACATGTGGACCATCGCCGGGAAGCTGCCGCCGTCGGCACGCACCGCGCACAGCACGCGGCCCGGCAGGTTGGGGCGCGAGAACAGTTCGCGCACGCGGCCGTTGCTGCGCATGGCTTCCGGCGCCAGCTGTTCGATCGAGCGGCCGGCCATGCTGCCTTCGTAGCCGAAGCAGCGTGCGCAGGCCGGGTTGGCGTGCCATACCCGGCCGCTCTTGTCGGCCACCAGCACCGCGCCCGGCGTGGCGTCCACCACCGCCCACATGCGCGCCTCCTCGGCGGCGGCGCGTTCGCCGATGTCGGCCAGCGTGCCGGCCGCGCGCAGCGGCAGGCCGGCTTCATCGCGTTCGAGGATCATGCCGCGCGCCAGCACCCACTTCCAGCTGCCGTCCTTGGCGCGCATGCGATGCTCGCTGCGGATCTGGCCGGTGGCGTCGCTGGTGCTGGCCATGTACTCCTGAATGCCGCGCTCCAGCCGTTGGCGGTCGTCCGGGTGTACATACTCCAGCCATTCGGCCAGCGTGGGGTGGAATTCGTCGGCGCTGTAGCCGAGCAGCGCGCAGTAGCGCGGCGACAGCGCCAGCATGCCGGTGTCGAGCCGCCATTCCCAGCTGCCTTCGCCCGAGCCTTCCAGTGCGAAGCTGGCCAGCCGTTCGGCGCTGCCCAGTTCCACCCGCGCGGCGCGCAAGGCGCGGCCCTGCACCCGCAGGCGCCAGGCGCCGGCCAGCGACACCGCCAGCAGCAGCGCGCCGGCCAGCAGGCCGCCGTAGCGCAGCATGGGATTGCCGTCCGGCGGCTGGTACAGGAAGCCGTCGATGCTGAAGTTCGCCGGCAGCATGCCCTGCTCGGCGTAGTCGCGGGCGATGGCGCGCCAGCGTTCCGGATTGCTGTAGCCCAGTTCAATCAGCGGCTGCTCCAGCAGCGGGGCAATGCGCTCGGCCTCGAACATCAGGTGTTCGCGGCTGTGGCGTTCGGGGTAGCGGGCGCGTATCAGGTCGGCGATCTCGCCGCGGTGCTGCATGGCGTAGATCCAGCCGCGCAGCGTGGCCTCGCGCAGCGCCTGGGCGCGCGCCGGATGCTCGCGCAATTCGCTCTCGGTGGTGTACAGCACGTCGCCGTAGAAATCCAGCCCGGCGCTGCGCGGCGACAGGAGTTCGTACTGCACCGGCAGGCGGTCCAGCACATACGGCGCCTCGGTCAGGTAGACCGACATGGCGTCGATGCGGCCTTCGGCCAGGTCGTCGAAGTTGTAGCTGTGCGGGACCTGGTAGATGCTGTCCATGCGCACGCCCTGCTGTTTCAGGAACACCGTCAGCTCTTCGTTGTTGGGCGCGATCATCAGGCGGCTGCCGGGCCAGGGGCGCGGCTTGCCGTCGGCCGCCACGCGGCGCAGCAGGGTGGCGCCGGAGTGCTGGAAGATGGAGGCCAGCACCACCACCGGCTGGCCGATGCTGCGCGCCAGCAGCAGGGTGGTGTTGCCGACGCCGTACTGGGCCTGGCCCTGCATCACAGTTTGCAGCGGGTCGGCGCCGGGGCGCGCTTCCAGCAGGGTGACATCGAGGCCGGCGTCGCGGTAATAGCCCTGGTCCTGCGCGGCATAGTAGCCGGCGAACTGGAACTGGTGCTGCCATTTGAGCTGGATGGTGACCTTTTCCGCCGCGCCCGCCGGGATGGTGCACAGCAGCGGCCCAAGCGCGAACACGCACGCCGTCAGCCGGAGCGACAAACGGTGCCAGACGGTCTGGCGCAGGCGGGAACGGCAGTGAAACAAGAGCTTCCCTTTCGGTGATCTATGCGTGCTATGTCCTAGGCAACTATAGCATCGAAGCCGGGGCCGTAGGCGGACGGCTCGCAAGAAAACGATTGCATCCTGCGGCAGTGGCAAAGCGTCACGGATTTAACAATTTCAGGCTGTTTTCGTGACAATCGGTGAGAATGTGGCAGTGCGCCACGGCGCGTTGTTGCTTGCGCCGTGCTAGCAAGGGGACTTATTGGCTGAAGCTGCCGGCGAATTGATAACGGTGGCCGGGATGCCACATGGTGGCCAGGGTGGCGATCATGCCGCCGGAGCGGGTCTGGCGCTTGAGCACCAGGCAGGCCTGTTTGGTGTCGATGGCCAGCATGTCGGCGATGTCGCGCGGGGCGGCCAGCGCTTCGATGCTGTAGCTGGCGCCTTGCAGCGGCGCGGCCTGCATCAGGTATTCGTTGGGGGTGATGTGGGCGAAGTCCTGCTCCATGTAGTCGGGCGCGCAGAGCGGGTTGACCCAGCGGTCCTCGACCTGGATCGGCACGCCGTTCTCGAAGTGCACGATCACCGAGTGGAATAGCGGATGGCCGGGCGGCAGGTCGAACTGCTTGGCCATCAACTCGCTGGCCTTGACCCGTTCCAGCTGCTGCAGGCTGCTGCGGTGGGCGTGGCCGCGCGCGCGCACCTCGTCGGCGATGGATTTAATTTCGAGCAGGGTGGCCTGGTATTTTTGCTGGGCGACGTAGGTGCCGGAGCCCTGGCGGCGGGTCAGCACCTGCTCGGCGGTGAGTTCGCGCACGGCGCGGTTGACGGTCATGCGCGATACGCCGAATTGCTTGACCAGCGCCTGCTCGGACGGGATCACGTCACCTTCCTTCCACGTGCCGGCGGTGATTTCCGCCAGCAGGTAGTCCTTGATGCGCTGGAAAATTGGTGTGCTGTCCTGCGGTGCTTGATCGTCCAAACGGCTTCTCCCGGAAAGTGAGCATTCTAGCATCGCATGCTTGTACAATTCAAAAGCAAGAGGCGGAGTGCGACACTTTTTTGCGCTGGCTAAGATGGTCGCATTCCACCTGAGACGGAGTCTGAAATGGGCAAGTACGCAAACGAAGAGAAGCGCTGGACGGCGGTGCAGCAGCGCGACGCCGGCGCCGACGAGCAGTTCTGGTATTCGGTGCGCAGCACCGGGGTGTACTGCCGCCCGTCGTGCGGGGCGCGGCCGGCCTTGCGCAAGAACGTGGCGTTTCATGACAGCCGCGAGGCGGCCGAGCAGGCCGGTTTCCGGCCCTGTCTGCGCTGCAAGCCTGACCAGCCGCCGCTGGCCGAGCGCCAGGCCGCCATCGTGGCGCAGGCCTGCCGCTTGATCGACGAGGCGGAGGAGGCGCCGGATCTGGACGCGCTGGCGGAGGCGGTGGGCGTGAGCCGCTTCTATTTCCATCGCATGTTCAAGGCGGTGACCGGGATTACGCCCAAGGCCTACGCCAACGCGGCGCGGGCGAAGCGGGTGCAGGACGGACTGGCGGCCAAGGCGTCGGTGACGGATGCGATGTACGCGGCCGGCTTCAATTCGAGCGGGCGGTTTTATGCGCAGTCGCCGGCGGTGCTGGGCATGAAGCCGTCGGCGTTCCGCGCCGGCGGGGCCGGGGAACGGATCAAGTTTGCAATTGCCGAGTGTTCGCTGGGGCCGATCCTGGTGGCCAGCACGGCGCAGGGCATTTGCGCGATCCTGATTGATGATGATCCGGATTTTCTGGTGAAGGATTTGCAGGACCGCTTCCCCAAGGCGGAGTTGATCGGTGCGGAGCCGGAGTATGAGCAGGTGGTGTCGCGCGTGGTGGGCATGGTCGAGCAGCCGTCGCTGGGACTGGACTTGCCGCTCGACGTGCGCGGCACGGCGTTCCAGCAGCGCGTGTGGCAGGTGCTGCGGGCGATACCGGCCGGCCGGCGCGTGACCTATGCGGAGCTGGCGGAGTTGGCCGACGTGCCGCGAGGTGCACGCGCCGTGGCGTCGGCCTGCGCGGCCAATGCCATCGCGGTGGCGATTCCGTGCCACCGGGTGGTGCGCAATGATGGATCGATTTCCGGCTATCGCTGGGGCGTGGACCGCAAGGCGGAGTTGTTGAACCGGGAGGCGCTCAGTGAGTAATGCAAGTAATGGTGAGCTGAATTTCGGCGATCCGCAGGACGAACGCAAGCCGCGCATCGTGCCGCCGACCGTCGTCGCCGACGCGGCCGATGCCGCCGTGCACGCTGCCGCGCGCAAGGCGGTTGGTGCGGCGGCGGGAATTGCGGTGCATGTGGCGGCGCTGGACTGGCAGGGCATTGCCGATCAGCTCAACGCCTACGGCTACGCCATCATCCCCGGCCTGCTGACCGCCGACGAATGCCGCGACATGGCCGCGCATTACGCTCAACCGCAACTGTTCCGCAGCCGCGTGGTGATGTCGCAGCACGGTTTCGGCAGCGGCGAGTACCAGTACTTCCGCTACCCGCTGCCGTCCATGATCTCCGCCCTGCGCAACGCCCTGTATGGCCCGCTGGCCGCCATCGCCAACCGCTGGCACGAGTTGATGGACCTGCCCGAGCGCTTCCCCGCCGACCATGCCGACTTCTTGGCCCGCTGCCACGCCGCCGGCCAGCAACGCCCCACGCCGCTGCTGCTCGAATATCGCGCCGGCGACTACAACTGCCTGCATCAGGACCTGTACGGTGAACACGTCTTCCCCCTGCAAGCCGCAGTGCTGCTGTCGCAGCCGGGCAAGGATTTCGAAGGCGGGGAGTTCGTGCTGACCGAACAGCGTCCGCGCATGCAATCGCGCGTTGAAGTGGTGCCACTGAAGCGCGGCGACATGGTAATCTTCGCCGTCAACCACCGTCCCGTACAGGGCACGCGTGGCATCTACCGCGTCAACCTGCGGCATGGCGTGAGCCGGCTGCGGTCCGGATCACGCCACACGCTGGGCATCATCTTCCACGACGCGAACTAACAAAGGAATATCCGTGGCAAGGCAAAGAGAGTTCGACCGCATCGATACGCTGGACAAGGCATTGGAAGTGTTCTGGCAAAATGGCTACGCCGCCACCTCCACCAGCGACCTGCTGGACGCCATGCAGATCGGCCGCCAAAGCATGTACGACACCTTCGGCGACAAGCGTTCGCTGTATTTGGAAGCGCTGCAGCGCTACAACGAAGCCAGCGTCAACGACCTGCTGCGCCACCTGGAAGGCGACACCCCGCTGGCGGCCATCGACAATATGCTGCAAGCCTTCGCCTCCCGTCCCAAGCGCGACAACGCCAAGGGCTGCATGGGCGTCAACGCGATTGCGGAATTCGGCACCGGCGACGAGGAAGTCAACGCCCTGCGTGACGCCAGCGCCAAACGCCTTCATCACGCGCTGGAAGCGCGGCTGCGCAAAGCCGCCGCCGATGGCGAAATCGCCGCCGATACCGATATCGCGCAAGCGGCCGCCTTCGTGGCCGCTACCCTGTCCGGCATGAAAATCAGCGCCAAGGCCGGCGCCTCCATCGCCACTCTGCGCGCCATCGCCAGCTTCGCCGTGCAGGGCCTGCGTAGCTAATTATCACAAAACGTTTACTTGACCGATTGATCCAGAAATCCTAACATGACCTTGGTTTTTGACTAATCGATCCAAAACGAAAGGAAACATCATGAAAGTAGCTCTGGTAACCGGCGGCGCGCGCGGCATCGGCGCAGCGGTCGTCAAACGGCTGGCGCAGGACGGCGCGGCCGTGGCCTTCACCTACGTATCCTCGCCGGACAAGGCCAACGACCTTGCCGCCACCATTAACGCCAGCGGCGGCAAAGCGCTGGCCATCCGCGCCGACAGCGCCGACGCGGCAGCCGTGCAGGCGGCCGTGGCGCAAACGGTGGAACATTTCGGCAAGCTGGATATCCTCGTCACCAATGCCGGCATCCTGAACCTGGCGCCGATCGAAGACTATCCGCTGGAAGATTTCGACCGCATGGTGGCCACCAATGTGCGCGGCGTGTTTGTCGCCATGCAGGCGGCGGCCAAGGTGATGAAGGAGGGCGGCCGTATCGTCACCATCGGCAGTATCGCCAGCGTGCGCGTGGCGTTCCCGACGTCCAGCGTGTACTCGATGACCAAGGGCGCGGTGGCGGCGCTGGTGCGCGGCGCGGCGATCGACCTTGCTTCACGCGGCATCACGGTGAACAACGTGCAGCCGGGACCGACCGAAACCGATATGAATCCAGCCGACGGTCCGCACGCCGCGGCGTTGCAAACCATGATTCCGGCGCGCCGTTTCGGCAAGCCGGAAGAAGTGGCGGGGATGGTGGCGTATCTGGTGAGCGGTGAAGCGGGCTTCGTGACCGGCGCCAGCTTCACCGTCGATGGCGGTTATACCGCCTGACGTGTCATTCCGGCGCAGGCCGGAATCTAGTTGCGCGCCTTGCGCGCGTCCAATTGGGCTCCGGCCTTCGCCGGAGCGACGGCGATTAAGTTTGAATGGTCTTTTGCGTTTGATACAGGCGGGCGTAGATGCCGTTCTGCGCCAGCAGCGCATCGTGGCTGCCCGCTTCGGCGATGCGGCCGCGATCCAGTACCACGATGCGGTCCGCATTCTCGATGGTCGACAGGCGGTGCGCGATGACCACCGTGGTGCGGCCTTTCATCAACACTTCCAGCGCTTGCTGCACCAGACGTTCCGATTCCGTATCCAGCGCGCTGGTCGCCTCGTCCAGAATCAGAATCGGCGCATTCTTGTACAGCGCGCGCGCAATCGCCAGGCGCTGGCGCTGGCCGCCTGACAGGCGCGTGCCGTTTTCGCCCACCGGCGAGTTGTAGCCTTCCGGCTGGCGCACAATGAATTCATGGGCGTGCGCCGCGCGCGCCGCAGCTTCAATCCGTTCCATCGACGGCGCCGGATCGCCGTAAGCGATGTTGGCCGCCAGCGTGTCGTTGAACAGCACCACATCCTGCGACACCAGCGCAATCTGCTGGCGCAGCGAAGCCATCGTGTAATCGCGCAAATCGACGCCATCCAGCTGGATGCTGCCGCCGCTGACATCGTAGAAACGCGGCAGCAAGCCAGCCAGTGTGCTCTTGCCACTGCCCGAGCTGCCCACCAGCGCAACCGTTTCGCCAGCCGCGATATCGAGCGACACGTGATCCAGCGCCGGACGTTCATCCGGATCGAGCGGCTTGCCATCGGCGCCGCGATAATGGAAGCTCACATCCTGCACCGACAAGCGGCCCTCTGCACGGGCAATGGTCTTGGTGCCCTTGTCGGCTTCCGATTCAAGATCGATCAAGCCGAACACCGACTCCGCCGCCGCCAACCCGCGCTGCATCGGTTCATTAATTTTGGTCAGGTTCTTGATCGGCGACTGCATCGCCATCAGTGACGACATGAAGGCCACGAACGCGCCCGGCGACAGCGCGCCAGCCTGTGCGCGCAGCAGCGCAAAGTAAATCACCGACGACAGCGTAATCCCGATCAGCATCATGATGATGCCGGAGTTGAGCGCCGACGTCGCCGCATGCTTGACCGCCAGCTGGCGATTCAGCTTGACCACGCCGTCGAAGCGCTCCTGCTCATATTTCTGGCCGCCGAAGATCTTCACCACGCGCTGGCCGCTGATGCTTTCATCCAGCACGTTGGTCAAATCGCCCATCGCGGCCTGCGCGCTCTTGCTCAACTTGCGCATGCGGCGGCCGGCGAAGGTGACGATGGCCGCCACCAGCGGCAGCAGGCCAAGGCAGAACACCGCCAGCTGCCAGTCGATGGTGAACAGGGTAATCAGATAGCCTGCGGTGGCCACCGAATCGCGCACCGCGACGTTGACCACGGTGAGGCCGGCCTGCGCCACCTGCGCCGCGTCAAACGCCACGCGCGACAGGGTGGTGCCGGTGGAGGATTGGTCGAAATAGCCGTTCGGCAGCCGCATGATGCGGGCGAACATGACCTCGCGCAGGTTGGCCTGCACCCGGCTGCTCAGCCACGCCGCGCCGTATTCGCCGGCGAAGCTGGACACCATGCGCATCACCGCCAGCCCGAAGATCACCGCCGGGATGGTCCACAGCGCCACGTTGACCGGATCCTTGGGCAGCAGATGGCCCAACGCATCCTGCACCGCTGCGAGGATGCCGGTAGCCGGCGCCTTGGCCGGGCCGAAGCTGTGCGCGGGCGCCAGCGCGTCCACCACGTTCTGCAACTGGCGGATCAGCAGCACGTCGGTGGCGGCGGCCAGGCCGACCGCGAACAGCGTGACGGCGGCGATCCACGCGTAAGGGCGGAATTCCTTGAGGAGGCGGAGATAAAGTAGGCGGCTGGACACAGGGCTATTCGCTAGAGCTAATACTTTTGACATTGTACCCGGCCGGCCGCCAAATTCCGCTACACTCTGAAACTTGCTGCTGAATGGAGATTTCGATGCGCATTCCCCTGATCATCGCCGCCGCGCTGGCGGCCCTGCCGGCCCATGCCGACACCATCATCGACCGCGCCAATGGCTATACGCTGAACGCCGCCGGCCAGCTACAGCGCTTTACCTCGCTGGCCTTCGATGACCTGGGCCGCATCGTGGCGGTGGGCAGCGAGGCGCAAACGGCGGCCGCGCTGCCGAAGGCGGAGCACATCGACGCGCAGGGCAAGACCCTGCTGCCTGGCCTGATCGACGCCCACGGCCACGTGTTCGAGCTGGGCGAAATTGCCTCCGGTGTGGAGCTGTACAGCCCAACGACGCTCAATGCGGCGGTGAAGGCGGTGGCGGATTTCGCCCGCTCGCATCCGAAAAAGGCATGGATCATCGGTTTTGGCTGGAACCAGGAGATCTGGAAACTCGGCCGTTTCCCTACCGCCGCCGAGCTGGATGCGGTGGTCAATGACCGTCCGGTGCTGCTGCACCGCGTGGACGGCCATGCGGTCTGGGTCAACACCAAGGCGCTGGAAATGGCGGGCATCGACAAGAACACGGCCGATCCTTCGGGCGGCAAGATCGAGCGCGACGCCGCCGGCCGTCCGACCGGCGTGCTGGTGGACGCGGCGATGGAACTGGTCAACCGCGTGGTGCCATTGCCAACGCCGGCCGAGGCGCGCGCCACGCTGGATGTGGCGCTGTCGTCGCTGGCCAAGGTCGGCCTGACCAGCGTGCACGATGCCGGCATCAAGGTGGCGCAGGACGATATCTACCGCGACTACGCCGACCACGGCAAGCTGACCACCCGCGTCTACGCCATGATCGGCGACACGGCCGGCGATTTCGATGAGCTGTCCAAGGATGGTCCGCTGAAGTCCTACGCCAACGACGTGTATGCGCTGGCGGCGGTCAAGCTGTATTCGGACGGTGCGCTGGGCAGCCGTGGGGCGGCCTTGCTGGCGCCGTACTCGGACATGCCTTCCACCAAAGGGCTGCTGTTCTACCCGGACGCCGAGATGCGCGCCAAGATGAACAAGGCCATGAAGGCTGGCTATCAGGTCAACATCCACGCCATCGGCGATGCCGGCAACCACCAGATCCTGGACGCCTACGCCGCGTTGATCCCGCAATATAACAACGTCGGCCTGCGCCATCGCATCGAGCACGCGCAGGTGGTGACGCTGGATGATATCCCGCGCTTCAAGCAGCTCGGCATCATCCCGTCGATGCAGCCGACCCACGCCACCTCGGACCAGAACATGGCCGAGCAGCGCGTCGGCCGTGAGCGCATCAAGGGCGCGTATGCGTGGCGCAGCTTCCTCGACCAGGGTTCGCAGATCGCCTGCGGTTCGGATTTCCCGATCGAGTCGCCGAATCCATTCGAGGGCCTGCACGCGGCGGTTACGCGCCAGAACAACGCCGGCGTGCCGCTGGGCGGCTGGTACAAGAACCAGGCCATGACCATGCTCGAAGCGTTCCGCTGCTTCACGCTGGACGCGGCCTACGCAGCCAACCAGGACAAGGTGATTGGCTCGCTGGAGCCGGGCAAGTGGGCCGATTTCATCCTGGTCGACCGCGATATCTTCAAGATTGCGCCGGAACAGTTGGGTAAAACACAAGTGCTGCAGACGTGGATGGGCGGACGGAAGGTCTACGGCCGCAAGTAGAAGCGGCACCGCCAAAAATCTGTTGACTTGGTTGTATATACAACTTATGCTGTGATGATTCCCATTCATCGCAGCAGGAGATCCTATGAGCAGCCACTTCGACAACGACCCACGTTACGACGCCAGCCGCGAGATCCGCGCGCCGCGCGGCCCTGAGCGCACCTGCAAGAGCTGGGGCGCGGAAGCCGCGTACCGCATGATCCAGAATAATCTGGACAAGGAAGTGGCGGAGAATCCCAAACATCTGGTTGTCTACGGCGGCATTGGCCGCGCGGCCCGCAACTGGGAGTGCTACGACCAGATCCTGGCATCGCTGCGCGAGCTGGAAGACAATCAAACCTTGCTGATCCAGTCCGGCAAACCGGTGGGCGTGTTCCAGACCCACGAAGACGCGCCGCGTGTGCTGATCGCCAATTCGAATCTGGTGCCGAAGTGGGCCAACTGGGAACACTTCAATGAACTGGATCGCAAAGGCCTGTTCATGTACGGCCAGATGACGGCCGGTTCCTGGATTTACATCGGTACGCAGGGCATTGTGCAAGGCACTTTCGAGACCTTCGCCGAAGCGGGCCGCCAGCATTTCGGCGGCGACCTGAAAGGCCGCTGGGTGCTGACCGCAGGCCTGGGCGGCATGGGCGGCGCGCAGCCGCTGGCGGCGACGATGGCAGGCGCGGTGTCGCTGACCATCGAGTGCCAGCAGAGCAGCATCGACTTCCGCCTGCGCACCCGCTACCTCGACAAGCAAGCCGCTTCCATCGACGAAGCGCTGGAGATGATCAAGCTGCACAAGGCGAATGGCGATGCGATCTCCATCGGCCTGCTGGGCAACGCGGCCGATGTGCTGCCGGAGCTGGTGCGCCGCGCCAAGGCCGGCGGCATTGTGCCGGATGTGGTGACCGACCAGACCTCGGCGCATGACCTGATCAACGGCTACCTGCCGCAAGGCTGGACCGTGGAGCAGTGGAAGGCCGCGCAGCAGGATGCGTCGCGCCACCCTGAACTGAAGGCCGCCGCCACCGCCGGCTGCGCGGTGCACGTGCAAGCCATGCTGGACTTCCAGGCGCTGGGCGCCAAGGTGGTCGACTACGGCAACAACATCCGTCAGGTGGCGTTCGACCACGGCGTGAAGAATGCGTTTGACTTCCCCGGCTTTGTGCCAGCGTATATCCGTCCGCAGTTCTGCGAAGGCCGCGGCCCGTTCCGCTGGGTGGCGCTGTCCGGCGATCCGGAAGATATCTACAAGACCGACGCCAAGATCAAGGAGCTGTTCCCGCATCACGCGCAGGTGCACCGCTGGCTGGACATGGCGCGCGAGCGCATCGCTTTCCAGGGCCTGCCGGCGCGTATCTGCTGGCTGGGCTTGGGCGAGCGACACATCGCCGGCCTGGCCTTCAACGAGATGGTGCGCAACGGCGAACTGAAAGCGCCGATCGTGATTGGCCGCGACCATCTGGACACCGGCTCGGTGGCCAGCCCTAACCGCGAAACGGAAGCGATGAAGGACGGCACCGACGCCGTCTCCGACTGGCCGCTGCTGAACGCATTGCTGAACACCGCCGGCGGCGCGACCTGGGTGTCGCTGCACCACGGCGGTGGCGTAGGCATGGGCTACTCGCAGCACTCCGGCGTGGTGATCGTGGCCGATGGCACCGACGCCGCAGCCAAGCGTCTGGCGCGCGTGCTGGTCAACGACAGCGGCTCGGGTGTGATGCGTCACGCCGATGCGGGCTACGAAACTGCGGTCGCATGCGCCAAGCGCAATGGCCTGAACCTCCCAATGATTAAATGAGTTTGACTATGACCTTGATTCTGAAACCGGGCGCAATGACGCTCTCCGAACTGCGCTCCGTGTGGAACGCAGCAGGCCCGCTGAAACTGGCCGAAGAAGCCTATCCTGTGATTGAAGCATCGGCTGCCGCCGTGCAGGCCATCGTCGCCAAGGGCGACGCGGCTTACGGCATTAACACCGGCTTTGGCCTGCTGGCCAAGACCCGCATCCCGGATGACAAGCTGGAACAGCTGCAGCGTAACCTGATCCTGTCGCACTCGGTGGGCACGGGCGAGCTGGTGTCGGATGCGGTGTGCCGCTTGATCATGCTGATGAAGATCGGCAGCCTGGCGCGCGGCTACTCGGGCGTGCGTCCGCTGATTATCGATACGCTGATCGCGATTTATAACGCGGGCATCATGCCGGCGATTCCGGCCAAGGGTTCGGTCGGTGCATCCGGCGACCTGGCGCCGCTGTCGCACATGACGCTGGCGATTATGGGCGTGGGCCAGGTGCGCGTGAAGGGTGAGCTGGTAGATGCCACCGCCGCGCTGAAGGCCGCCGGCATCGCGCCGGTGGTGCTGGCCGCGAAGGAAGGCCTGGCGCTGATCAACGGTACGCAGGTGTCGGCTGCGCTGGCGCTGCATGGCCTGTTCATGGCCGAGCGACTGCTGGAAGCGGGCATGGTGTCCGGCGCGCTGTCGCTGGATGCGGCCAAGGGTTCGGATTCGCCGTTCGACGCGCGCGTGCACGAGGTGCGCGGCCAGCCGGGCCAGATTGCCGCTGCGTCGATTTATCGCCAGCTGGTGTCGGACAGCGCGATTCGCGCATCGCACCTGGTCGGCGATGAGCGCGTGCAGGATCCTTACTGCCTGCGCTGTCAGCCGCAAGTCATGGGCGCCTGCTGGGACATCATCAACAACGCCGCGCGCACGCTGCTGATTGAAGCTAATGCGGTGACCGACAATCCGCTGCTGTTCAAGGATGGCGAGCTGTCGGTGGTGGTTTCGGGCGGTAACTTCCACGCCGAGCCGGTGGCGTTTGCCGCCGATACGCTGGCGCTGGCGATTGCGGAAATCGGTTCGATTTCGGAGCGCCGCATTTCGCTGCTGATCGACGCGACCTTGTCCGGCCTGCCGCCGTTCCTGGTGCGTGATCCGGGCGTGAACTCGGGCTTCATGATTGCGCACGTTACTGCTGCGGCGCTGGCGTCGGAGAATAAGTCGATTGCGCATCCGGGCAGTGTGGACACGATTCCTACTTCGGCCAATCAGGAAGACCACGTCAGCATGGCGACTTATGCGGCGCGTCGTCTGGATGACATGGCGCAGAATACTGCTGTCATCATCGGTATTGAACTGCTGGCGGCGGCGCAGGGTATTGATTTCCATCGTCCTCTGAAAACTTCGCCGCATCTGGAGCATGTGCACGAGCAGTTGCGCCAGAAGGTGCCGTTCTACGATCAGGACCGCTTCTTCGCGCCGGATATCGAAGCGGCCAAGGGTATGGTAATGCGCGGCGAGTTGAGCGCATCGTGCAAAGAGCTGTTCACGGCGCTGCATCCGTAAGGGAGGTTGGCATGGACTATCAGTTCAAAGCAGGCAGTATTCCCTTGCTGGTGTCCATGCCGCACGTGGGCACCGAGATTCCCGACGACGTGCTGGCGGCGATGACACCGGCCGCCGTCGATAAGCAGGATACGGACTGGCATCTGGTCCGTTTGTATGAGTTTTTGGGCGAGATGGGCGCGTCGGTGTTGTCGGCGCGCTGGTCGCGCTATGTGATTGATTTGAATCGGCCGCCGGAGAACACCAATCTGTATCCGGGGCAGGATACGACGGGCTTGTGCCCGGTCGATACCTTCCATCGCGAGCCGTTGTATTTGCCGGGCCGTGCGCCGGACGAGGCGGAGGTGCAGCGCCGCTTGCAGGCTTACTGGAAGCCGTATCACGATCAACTGCGCGCGGAGCTGGACCGTTTGCTGGCGCTGCACGGCCGCGTGTTGCTGTGGGATGCGCATTCGATTGCGTCGCATGTTCCGCGCTTCTTCGAGGGCAAGCTGCCGGATCTGAACTTTGGTACAGCGGATGGCAAGAGTTGCGCGCCCGGCCTGACCGAGACCGTAGTGGAGCGTGTTGGCGACGGCTACACCGTTGCCGTCAATGGCCGCTTCAAGGGCGGGCATATCACGCGCTTTTACGGCGAGCCGGCAAAGGGCGTGCATGCGATTCAGCTGGAGATGTGCCAGTCTACTTATATGGATGAAGATGCGCCGTATGGCTATCGTGCGGATCTGGCGTCGCAGGTGCAGCAGCCGCTGCGCGCGATGATGCAGGCCGCTGCCGACTGGGTGCGCGCATGAGCAAGCTGTTTGCACGCCATGCGCTGCTGCCGGACGGCTGGGCGAAAGATGTGTTGATCGAGTGGGGCGCGGGCGGCAGCATCGTCGCGGTGACTGTCGGTGCGGCCGGCGCGAACGTGGATGCCGCGCTGGCCGGCGTGGAGTGTGTCGAATACGCGCTGCCGGGCATGATTAACCTGCACTCGCACAGCTTCCAGCGCGCGCTGGGCGGCCGTACTGAGAAGGCGGGCGATAGCAAGGACAGTTTCTGGACCTGGCGCGAACTGATGTACCGCTTCGCGCGCAACATCACGCCCGAGCATATCGAGGCCATCGCCGCGCAGCTGTTCAGTGAATGCCTGCGCCACGGCTACACCTCGTTGTGCGAATTCCACTACGTGCAGCGCGCGCCGGACGGCGCCATGTACCCGCGTCCGGCCGAAACGGCGGAACGTGTCATTGCCGCCGCACGTTTGACGGGAATCGGTATGACCATGCTGCCGGTGTTGTATAGTTATTCCGGCTTTGGTGAAAAGCCGTTGAAGCCAGAACAACAACGTTTCCGCACCGACGCGCAGGATGTATTGCGCATTGTGGAAGCGCTGGAACCGCTGCGCGATGCGCAAACCGAAGTCGGCGTGGCGCCGCATTCGCTGCGCGCGGCCACGGTGGAGCAGATCAAGGAGGTGTTGGCGACGCTGCCGAAGGCGCGTCCGGTGCACATCCACATTGCGGAGCAGATGGCGGAAGTACAGCAATCGCTGGACTGGAGCGGCCGCCGCCCGGTGCAGTGGCTGTTGGAGAATCTGGACGTGGACCAGCGCTGGTGCCTGATCCACGCCACGCATTTGACGGAAGAGGAAGTCAGCGGTATCGCCCGCAGCGGCGCGGTGGCGGGCCTGTGCCCGACCACGGAAGCGAATCTCGGCGACGGCTTGTTCCCGCTGGAGGGCTTCACGGCGCAGGGCGGCGTGTTCGGCATCGGCAGCGATAGCCACGTGTCGCAAAGCGCGGTGGAAGAGCTGCGCTGGCTGGAATATGGGCAGCGCCTGCAGCACCAGCGCCGCAATATCGCGGTGTCCGATGCGCAGCGCAACGTTGGCGACTTTTTATGGCAGGGCGCCTTGCGCGGCGGCGCGCAGGCGGCGGGACGGCCGGTAGGCGCCTTGGCGCCGGGGCTGCGCGCGGACATCGTGGTGCTGGATGACGCGCATCCGAATATGTTTGGGTTGGCGCTGGACGAGGTACTCGGCAGCCTGGTCTTCAGCGGCAACGACAATCTGGTCAAGGACGTCATGGTCGGCGGCCAGTGGGTAGTGCGCAATCAGCAGCACGTGGCGCAGCAGGCGATCGCTGCGCGCTTCAAGCAGACCTTGGCCGAACTGAGGGAGTTCCGATGACCCAGCTAATCCAGTATGCAAACCTGCGCTCCGCGCCGTGGAAGAATGGCGGCGGCAGCACCACGGAAATCGCCGTTTCGCCAACCGGCGCGCATCTCGATGATTTCGAGTGGCGTGTCAGCCTGGCGACGATTGCGCAGGACGGCCCGTTCTCTGCTTTCCCCGGTATCGATCGTTCGCTGGCGCTGGTCGACGGCGACGGCGTGCTGCTCGACTTCGGCGACGAGCGCATTGTGCTCAGTCCCAGCGAACCGCTGATCGAATTCGCCGGTGAGGATGCGGTGCACGCCACCGTCACCGGCCAGCTCACCACCGATTTCAACGTCATGACGCGGCGCGGCGTGTGCCGCCACCGGCTGGAGCTGCGCACGGTGCGCGGCAAGGAAGCGCTCAAGCGCCGCGCCGGCACCACCATCCTGTTCCTGGCCGAGGGCGAAAGCCTGACCCTGAGCAGCGCGCGCGAACGCATCGCAATGGTGCGCTACGATACGGTGGTGATGGAGAACGAGGAAGACTGGACGCTGGAAGCGCAGCATGCCACCGTTCTGGTGGCCGAGATTATTCATAACTAGGGTAGCAAGTATGTGGGACGTGTTGTTTACGAACGTGCATCTGGCCACGATGGCCGATGGCGGCTATGGTGAAATTCGCGACGCCGCCATCGCGGTAAAAGACGGCCGCATTGCATGGCTGGGACCTCAGGCCGACATGCCTGCCATGCAGGCCGTCACGGTGCACGACGGCGGCGGCAGCTGGCTGACGCCTGGCCTGATCGACTGCCACACCCACATCGTACACGCGGGCAATCGCAGCGATGAATTCGAAGCCCGTTTGAACGGTGCTACTTACGAAGACATCGCCCGCGCTGGCGGCGGCATCATGTCCACGGTGCGGGCCACCCGCGCCGCGTCGGAAGATGAATTGCTGCGACAAAGCCTGCCGCGCGTCCTGTCGCTGCTGGCGGAAGGCGTGACCACCATCGAAATCAAGTCTGGATATGGTCTCACGCTGGAATCGGAAGCAGCCATGCTGCGCGCCGCGCGCCGCGTCGGCCGCGAACTGCCGGTGCGCGTGGCCACCACCTTCCTCGGTGCGCATGCGCTGCCGCCGGAATTTGCCGGCCGCGCCGACGATTACATCGATGAAGTCTGCAACATGATTGCGCCGCTGGCCGAAGAAGGACTGGCCGATGCGGTGGATGTGTTCTGCGAGCGCATTGGCTTTTCGTATGAACAAACGGAGCGCGTGTTCAAGGCGGCGCAGGCGCACGGCTTGCCGGTCAAGCTGCATGCGGAACAGCTGTCCGACCAGCGCGGCGCGGAACTGACAGCGCACTACAAAGGCCTGTCGGCAGACCACCTTGAACACCTGAGCGCCAGCGGCATCGAGGCGATGGCCGCTGCCGGCACGGTGGCGGTGCTGCTGCCGGGAGCTTACTACTTCCTGCGCGACACTACGCCGCCGCCGGTGGCCGCACTGCGCGCCGCCGGCGTGAAGATGGCGGTGGCCACCGACTGCAATCCGGGCACCTCGCCGATGACATCCCTGCTGCTGGCGATGAATATGGCTTGCACGCTGTGGCGCCTGACGCCGCAGGAAGCGCTGGCCGGTTGCACCGTGCATGCGGCGCGTGCGCTCGGCCTGCACGCGGAAATCGGCAGCCTGGAAGTGGGAAAGCGGGCCGATTTCGCCCTGTGGCGCATCGCCCGTCCGGCCGATCTGTCTTACGCCATCGGCCTGAATCCGTGCCGTGGTGTCGTCAACGCAGGTAAATTGCGCTCCCCGGCCATGTAAAAATCCCTTCGTTGCGTTGTGCTTTCGGTTACATTATCCGGATGCCACATAACGAAGCAGGATTACCATGTTCGCCTTGAATTCCGTTCGCGCCGCCGTACTGGCAGCGCTCAGCGCCCATGCGCTGGCGCAGGAGCCGACTCCAACCCCACCCGTTCCGCCAACGCCGGAGGCGCCAGCTGCCGCTACTGCGACAGCGCCGCCAGCGGCAGCGACGCCTACGCCGGTGGCTCCATTGCCGGCGGCCGCGCTGCGTCCCTTTGTCGACATCGTGCGCGGCGCTTCACATCTACCGGGATTTTTGAGCCTGTATCAAAAAGAAGAAAAGGTCTGGATCGAGCTGCGGCCCGACCAATTCGACCGGCCGTTGTTCATGTCGGTGAATATGCCGAACGGGATCGGCGAGCGCGGGATCTACGGCAGCCAGATGGGAACCAGCCAGGTGGTGGTGTTCCACCGCGTCGGCAATCTGGTGCAGATGATCGCCAAGAACACGGACTACGGCGCCAAGGGCGGCACGCCGCAGGCGCTGGTGGTGCAGCAGGCTTTCTCGGACAGCCTGCTGGCGATTGCGCCGGTGGTCAGCAGCCCGCATCCGCAATCGAAGTCGATACTGGTGGAGGCCAACGCGCTGCTGTTCGGCGACATCATGGCGATGACCACGCGGCTGGAAGCGGCGTTCCGCATGACCTATGCGATGGATGCGCGCAACAGCAGCTTCCTCACCATCCGCTCGGATGAGGGCATGACCGGTTTCCAGGTCAACGCGCATTACTTCACGCCGCGCATTCCCGCGCCGCCTGCCGTGATGCCGCCGGTGCCGGCCGCCGTGCCGCATCCGCCGACCACGCTGCCGGACCCGCGCAGCATGTTCCTCGGTTTTTACTACAGCTTCATGCCGCTGCCGGCGCACGCCATGCACGGCCGCCGCGCCGATGACCGCATCGGCCATTTCGTCAGCACCAGTCAGGATTACTCGGACGATGTGATGCCGACGACGGCGGTGCATCTGGTTGAACGCTGGCGTCTGGAGAAGCAGGACCCGGCGGCGCCGTTGTCGGAACCGAAGCAGCCCATCGTCTACTGGATCGACGCCAATGTGCCGGAGAAGTACCGCGAGTCGGTGAAGCAGGGCGTGCTGGCGTGGAACGAGGCGTTTGAGCGCATCGGCTTCAAGGACGCCATCGTGGTCAAGCAGCAGACCGAGAACGACCGTTTCGATACGATGGATGCGCGCCATGCGTCGATCCGCTGGTTCGTCGGCAGCGATGTGGGCTTTGCCATTGGGCCTAGCCAGGTCGATCCGCGTAGCGGCGAGATTCTTGACGCGGACATCGGTATGTCGGACGTGTTTGCGCGCGGTGCGCGGCGCTTGATCGGCGAGGATAGTTTTAATTTCTCGCTGTCGCAGCAGCCGTCGGAAACGCGCTGCGACTACATGCAGGAGTCGGCGACCGAGATGGGCTTTGCGATGGACGTGCTGGAAGCGCGCGGCCTGCTCGACATGGACGGTCCGGAAGCCGATGCGCTGGCGCAGGCTTATGTGCGCTCGGTGATCATGCACGAAGTCGGGCACACGCTGGGCTTGCGGCATAACTTCCGCGCCTCGACCATCTATTCGCTGAAGCAGTTGCAAGATCCGGAGTTCACCAGGAAGAACAGCATGACTGGCTCGGTGATGGACTATACGCCGTTCAACCTCTCGCTGAAGGGCGAGAAGCAGGGCGAGTATGTGGCGTCCACGCTGGGGCCTTACGATTTCTGGGCCATTGAGTATGCGTATAAGCCGATCGATCCGGCGCAGGAAAAGCAGGAGTTGGCGAAGATTGCCGCACGCTCGAACGAGCCGCAACTGGCGTTCGGCACCGACCAGGATGCGAGCGGTTTCAATCTCGATCCTGATGTGAATCTGTATGACCTGGGCAGCGATCCGCTGGCGTTCTTCCAGCGCCGTCTGGCGATTTCGCGCGAGCTGTGGGACCGGGTGCAGAACCGCACGCTCAAGCCGGGCGAAAGTTATGAGGTGCTGCGCCGCAGTTTCGATTACGGCTTCCAGCAGTTTGCGCGCACCTTGCCGGTGGTGGTGAAGTATGTGGGCGGTGTGACTTACCTGAGCGACCATGCCGGCACCGGACGTGCGACCTTCACACCGGTGCCGCTACCGCGCCAGCGCGCGGCTTTGCAGATGCTGACGGATAGCTTGTTCAAGGCGGATAGCTTCAAGTTTTCGCCGGCCACCATCAGCCGCCTGGCGGTGGATCGTTTCGGCACGCGCGGCCGGCCGGATGTGTCAGTCGGCGGACGGGTGCTGGCGCTGCAATCGGCGGCGCTGGATCAGTTGATGTCGGACGGTGTGGCGGTGCGCTTGCTGGATTCGCAGGAAAAGCTGGAAGACAGCAAGCAGGCGCTGAGTCTCGGCGAGCTGTATGGATCGGTGCAGAACGCGGTGTGGAGTGAGCTCAAGTCGGGCAAGGATATCAACGGCATGCGGCGCAATTTGCAGCGCGAGCATTTGAAGCGGCTGGTGGCGGCTCTGCTGCGGGTGTCGGCGGGTACGCCGGCCGACGTGCGTAGTTTGCAGCGTGAGAATGCCTTGCAGTTGCAGCGCGAGCTGCAAGCGGCGATGGCCAAGCCGATCAGCCGCGAGGCCAAGGCGCATCTGTCGGAAAGTCTTGAGACGCTGGGGCAGGCGCTGAAGGCGTCGATGCTGCGCGCGGGGGCTTGATGGCGTTGTTGCGACGATGGCGGCAAAGCGCCGCCGCAGCCGCGCGCATCGCGCTGGCCGGATTGCTGCTGTGCGCGGGCTACGCGGTGGCGGACGATGTGCTGCATGTTGGATCGAAGCGGTTTACGGAATCGTACATTCTGGGCGAGGTATTGGCGCAGACTGCCGCGCCGCATGCGCAGGTCGAGCACTTGCAAGGACTGGGTAATACGGCGATTGTGCTGGCGGCGCTGCAAGCGGGACGGATCGACGTCTATCCCGAGTATGTGGGCACGATCGATCTGGAGATCCTCAAGCACAAGCAGCCTGCAACGCTGGAGCAGATGCGAAAGGAACTGGGGGCGATGGGCTTGGGTGTGGCGGTGCCGCTGGGCTTCAACAATACCTATGCGCTGGCGATGCGCGGCGGGACCGATGCGCCGCACAAGTTGAGCGAGCTGGCGACGCGCGGTTCGCTGCGCTTTGGTTTGTCGCACGAGTTTATCGGCCGCGCGGATGGCTGGCAGGGATTGGCGGCACGCTATGGCTTGCCGCAGCAGCCGGCGGGACTGGATCACGGCCTGGCGTATGACGCGCTGAACGGGCGGCAGGTCGATGTGATCGATATTTATTCGACCGACGCGCGCATCGGGCAGTATGGCTTGCGGGTGCTGGAAGATGATCGCGGTTATTTCCCGCGCTACGATGCGGTGCTGTTGTACCGGCTCGACGCGGTGCAGCGCTTTCCGGCGGCGTGGCAGGCGATCAGCATGCTGGAGGGTCGCATCAGCGAGGCGGATATGATCGCCATGAACGCGGCGGCGGAAATCGACGGCAAGCCGTTTGCGCGGGTGGCGAGCGACTGGCTCGCCGCCCGTCCGCCGGCCGCATCGGCCACCAGCTCCGCGCGCGACGGCCTGCTGGCCAAAATCTTCGACCACAATTTCTGGCGGTTGACGCAGCAGCACTTGACGCTGGTCCTGCTGGCGGTGGCGGCAGCGTGCGTGATCGGCGTGCCGCTGGGCGTGCTGGCCGCGTCCATGCCGCGCCTGCGGCAGACGGTGCTCGGCCTGACCGGCATGCTGCAAACCGTGCCCTCGCTGGCCTTGCTGGCGTTGTTGATTCCCTTGCTCGGCCGGATCGGCACTGCGCCCGCCTTGGTGGCACTGGTGGTGTACGCGCTGCTGCCCATCGTGCGCAACACCTGCACCGGCTTGCTGCAAGTGCCCAAGGGCTTGACGCTGGCAGCCAAGGCGCTCGGCTTGCGCCCGGCGCAAAGGCTCACGCACATTGAATTGCCACTGGCGTTGCCGGTCATTTTGGCGGGTGTCAAAACGGCGGCCGTGCTGAGCGTGGGCACCGCCACCATCGCGGCCTTCATCGGCGCCGGCGGCTACGGCGAACGCATCACCATCGGCCTGGCGCTCAACGATAACGACATGCTGCTAGCCGGCGCCATCCCCGCAGCCATGTTGGCATTGCTGACACAAGGGCTGTTTGAGTTGCTCGAACGCATGGTGATTAACAGGCATCGGCTTTCTGTAAAGTCGCCGTAATGATTTGTAAGGCGTGCGGCGGCGAACTCAGCCACAAGATATAGTGAACCCGTTGATTCAATCTCCCTCCCACTGACAACGGGTTCTGCCCATCCAGCGCTTGCCGCTGGGTGGGATTTTTTTTACGCCTGCGCCGACAGCTGCGCCAGCGCCTCGCCGGTGACGCGGCAGATGCGCCAGTCCGGCATCACGGTCGCGCCCATGCCTTCGTAGAACTTGATGGCGTTGGCATTCCAGTCCAGCACCGACCATTCGAAGCGGCCGCAGTCGCGTTCCTGCGCCAGGCGGGCCAGCGCCACCAGCATTTGCTTGCCGTAGCCCTTGCCGCGATGCGCCTGCTGCACGTACAGGTCTTCCAGGTACAGGCCTTTCTTGCACAGGAAGGTGGAGAAGTTGTGGAAGAACAGCGCGAAGGTGACCACCTCGCCGCCGGTTTCGCCGACCAGCGCTTCGCACACCGGCTTGTCGCAGAACAGGCTGTCGTGCAGGGCGGCTTCGTTGGCGACCACCATGTGCTCGAGCTTTTCAAACACGGCCAGCTCGAAGATCATGCCGAAGATGGCGGGGATGTCGGCCGGCGTGGCCGGGCGGATGGTCAGTTCGGTAGTACTCATCAGGTTTTTGCGGTAGTGGAAGAAGTAGGTTTCAGCGCCCAGGCCACGCTGGACAGGCACAGCGCCATGCCCAGCCATTCGAGCAGGCCGGGACGATAGTGTTCCAGCTGGATCGACAGTAGCACGGAAATCACCGGCGTCACCACGCCGATGTAGACCGCCTTGTCGGAGCCGATGCGGTGGATCAGCGTGAAGTAGGCGGCAACGGCGATCACCGAGCCCAGCAGCGACAGGTAGAGCAGGCCGCCCCAGTATTTGGCGGTGGTCGGCATCACGAAGGACTGGCCGCTGGCCAGCACCCACAGCGCCACCAGCAGGCTGCCCCACAGCATGGCCCAGGCCATCGTCAGCAGCACGTTGTCCGATTGCTCGCGCACCTTGATCACCAGCATGTTGCCGACCGAGCTGGCAATGGTGGCGCACAGCGCCAGTCCCAGGCCCAGCAGAAAGTGTCCGTTGCCGCCGTTCAGGATTTCATTCCATGCGCCAAAAATGGAGTGGTAGAACAGCAGGGTCACGCCGGCGATGGCGACGCCGCCGGCGGCCCAGGTGCGCATGCCGAGCGCGGTGCCAAAGCTGAAGTGGTTGAGGATGGGGTTCCAGAACACCATCAGCGCGAACAGCACGGCCACCAAGCCGGACACCAGGTATTGCTCGGAGGTGTAGGTGCAGATGTAGCTGACGGCAAACGTGGCGCAGCCTTGCAGGATCAGCCAGCGCTGGGCGCGCCACGGCAGCAGCAGTTGGTGGCCGCGCGCGGCGCACCAGGCGAACAGCACGGCCGACGCCAGCGCGAAGCGATAGACCACGGAAACGGCGGGCGGCACTTCACCCAGTTGTAGCGTAATGGCGAAAAACGTAGAGCCCCAGATCAAACAGGCAATGATGAATAGCAAAGGAGAGGACATCAAACCAGTATAGCTGCCCCGGCTACTTCTTGCCTAGCGGCCAGTTTTTTGTTGCGACGCAACAGCCGGTGAAATAAGTTGTATCTGAGTTGTAAATTCAGCAGTGTGCTCCGGAAGACCAAGTATAGTGAATGCACAGCTTGTTATTCTTATTCTCATTCCAGGAGAGCGTCATGAAGGCCCCGCTGCCAATCAAAGTCATCTCGCTGCTGGGCTATGTGGCACTGAGCACCGCGCTGGTGCTGATGCTCGCTGACGGGGAAATGCAGGGCGCGGCGCAGGCGCTGTTCGCCCACGCCTGGCTGCGCTGATTCAGTAGGCCCAGTGCAGGCGGCGGTACAGGAAACTCAGCACAAACAACGGTCCGATCAGCAGGAAGCGCAGGTCGTCGAAGAAGGACGGCTTCTTGCCTTCGATCTTGTGGCCGATGAACTGGCCGATCCAGGCCAGCACAAACACCGTGATCGACAGCGGCAGCACCGTGGCCGGCGGCAGCGCGGCCAGGATGGACAGCATCACGGCGGCCATCAACAGCATGCCCAGCGCGAACGGGCGCGACAGCTTGAAGTAGTACACCATCGCCGCCGCGCTGAAGGCCAGCGCCACCAGCGGGTGCAGCGACCATAGCAGGCCCAGCAAGGTGAACATGATGACCGGCACGCAGACGAAGTGGATCACTTCGTTGGTGGGATTGAGGTGGCTTTCGCTGTACTGGGCGAGCAGGGTGTCGATGGTGCGGTTTTCCGGCATGTTGGTCTCCAGGGCGTTATAGTTTTTAACGGCGAGTTATCGACTGCCCAACGATTCTACACCTACAATTTCGCATGACTGAAAATTTGCGCAAGCGCTGTTTCGACCCGGTGGTGGACCAGCGCACCCGTCTGCTGGTGCTGGGCAGCCTGCCCGGTGAAAAATCCCTCGCGGCCCAACAATACTATGCCAACCGGCAGAATAAATTCTGGCTGCTGATGTCGGCCGTGCTGGGCGTGGAGCTGGTAGCGCTCGACTACGAAGCGCGGCTGGCCACCTTGCTCGAGCACGGCGTGGGCCTGTGGGACGTGGTGGCCGAAGCCCACCGCCCCGGCAGCCTGGACAGCGCGATCCGCAACCGCGACGACAACGACCTGCCGGGCCTGCTGGCGCGCTATCCCGCCATCGACACGCTGGCCTTCAACGGCGGCACGGCCGCCAAGCTGGGCCGCAAAGTGCTGGGTGAACAAGCCGCGCGCTACCGCATCTTCGCGCTGCCGTCGAGCAGCCCGGCGCATACCCTGGCCTACGCCGCCAAGCTGGAAAGCTGGTTGCTCCTCAAGCCAGCGCTTGGCGGCTGATCACGCGAACGGTGGATTCGAGGTAGTCGTGGAAGCCCATGTTCAGGTAGAGCTGGTGGGCGGGGTTGTTGCGCATGACGTGCAGGAAGGAGCGTTCGCCGCGCGCGGCGTGGCGCTGCAACAGTTTGATGATCAGTTTTTTGGCCAGCCCGCGCCCCTGGTAGTCGGGATGGGTGCAGACGCCGCTGATTTCGCACAGGCCCGTGGCGCGCAGGCGTTCGCCTGCCATCGCCACCAGCCGCCCGCCGTCGAAGTGGCCGAAGTAGTCGCCCAGCTCGATGGTGCGGATGCCGAACGGCCCCGGCTTGCACAGCGTCGCCAGCGCCAGCGCCTGCGCCGCGTGTTCGGCGCGCAGCGGCACCGCGTCCGGCGCCGGGTCGGCGGCCGGCAGTGCGCCAGCGCCGGCGCCATCCCACAGCATGCGGAACATGGTGCTTTCGACCTCGATGTGCCAGCCCGGCGGCGCGGCGCCGCTCCAGCCGTCGCAGTAGAAGCGCTCGCCGCTGGCGCACCACGGCGCCAGCGCCGCCAGGTCCGGCTGCGCCGGATCGGCAAAGGCGATGATGGGCGAGAAGCCCTGGGTGTAGCGGCGCACGGCGTCGGTGCCGTCCGACCAGTGCCGGTGCGGGCCGTTCAGCGACGCCCAGAAGATGTTGCCGAGCTGCGCGTCGCGTTCCATGCCGTTCATGCGCCGTTCACGGCCCGATCGGCAGGAAGGTCACCACCTTGTCGTCGGTGATCGCCACCACCACCCAGCCGTCGCCCGAGACCGCCATCTGGCGCGGCAGCAGCTGTTTGCCGGTGGTGCTCAGCTTGTACTGCTGCAGGATCTTGGCGCCGGTGCTGTCGTACATATAGATGTCGCTGTTGCCGGGGCGCGCCGCGCCGCCGCAGAAGATGCGGCCGTCCAGCGCCACTTCGATGTTGTTGGCGGCGGCGTCGCCGATGGCCATGTAGCCGAGGATGGCCAGGTCGTTGCCGTTCATGATCACGCACGATTTCGCTGAGCTGGCGGCGCTGTAGACGCGGCTGCCGTCGGCGCTGATCCAGACGTCCTGGCCCAGGCTGCCGGGGCTGGTGTGGCTGGACGGCGCCAGCTTGGCGGCAAACAGGGTGCCGCCGCTGAGGGCGGCGTAGTCGATGCTGGCGCTGGTGTGCAGCACGCTGGCGTTGCCCTCGTCCTGCTGGATCACGCGCTTGCCGCTGCTGGTGGCCGCCAGCGTGCCGCCGCTCAGCGGCAGCACGCCGATGCGGGCCTGGGTTGAGGTCAGGAACAGCTGGCCGTCGCTGAGCAGCAGCATTTCGACGCCGTTCGGGCGGATCAGCTTGATGCGGGTGGCGGCGGTGCCGGGGCTGGCCAGCGGCAGCTGCTTGCTGATGGTGCGGGTGCTCAGGTTGACGGCGGTCAGGCGCGCATTGTCGATGTCGACCACGTACAGGGTGTCGCCGTTGGGCGTGACCGCCATGTCGCCGAGGTGGGCCGAGAAGCCAGTGATGCTGCTTTCCTTGAGGCCGGTGTACACATTGTAGACGTCGATCACGGCGCCGCCGTTGTGCAGGTAGGCGTACGGCCGCGCCGGGTCGGTGGCGACGTTGCTGTAGGGCAGGGCGGCGGTGCTGGCGGCCGACGGCGCGGCCGCGCCTTTCCACAGCGCCACGCGGATCACTTCCGGCGCGCTGGCGTCGGGATCGGACGGCGTGACGGTGATGGTGGCGGTGCTCAGGGTGTCGCTCAGCAGCTGGCTCGGGTCGGCGGTCAGGATCAGCTTGTCGGCGCTGACGCCCACCACCAGCCACGACTGGTCGCTGCTGGCGCTCATGCCGCCGAAGCTGCCGTAGTTGTCGGCCACGCTGATGATGCGGGTCAGGCGGCTCCAGCCCGGCGTGCTGACGAAGGGCACGGCGGTCTCGGCCGGCAGCAGCTTGTGCTGGTCCTTGTTAATCGCCAGCAGCACCGGCGTCACCACGGTGTCGCCATTGATGGTGGCGCCCGGCGTCAGCAGGGCCGTGCTGATGCCGGTGGCGGCGTTGGCCGGCTTGGCCTTGAAGGTGATGCTGGCGCCGGCCGCGTTGACGGTGCCGGCGGTGGCGGTCGCGGTGGCCCAGGCCGGCACGAGGGGGAGGTTCCACGGCCAGCTCAGGGTGCCGGTGTTGAGGCTGAGCTTGAGATCCTGGCCGCTGCCGAAGTCGCGGCCATAGGTGCCGCCCAGGGTGATGGTCGACTGCGAGGTGGCCAGCGTGGCCTTGCTCAGGTTGAGCGTTACCGGCAGGGTGCGCGTGGTGAGTCCGGCCGGCACGATGGTGATGACGCCGGTGTGGGTGCCGCTGGCCAGCGGGCCCACGCTCGGGTTCACGGTCAGCACGGTGGTGGCCGGGGTGGCGCCAGCGGTTGGCGACAAGCTGAGCCAGCCGACGTTGCTGCTGGCGGTCCAGCTGGCGCTGTTCTTGGTGTCGGTGTCCAGGCTGACCACCTGGGTCGGGATCGGCGCGCCGTTGATGGCGCTGAAGGTCATGCTGTTGCTGCCCAGGACCAGGCCCGGCGGCAGCACGGTCAGCACGGCCGGCAGCGTCAGGGTCAGGTTGTCGTTGGAGCTGATGCTGACGCTGCTGGTGTAGCTGCCTTGCGCCAGGCCGGTGGCGTCGTAGCTGACGGTCAGGCTGGCGTCGCCGGTGCCGCTGGCGGCGCTGAGCTTGAGCCAGCCGGCGCCGCTGCTGGCGGTCCAGCTGCGGCCGGTGGCGGCGATCGCCACGCTGACCGGGGCCGGGGCGGCGGCGCCGTTTTGCGCGCTGGCGTTGAGCGGCATGGCCGGGGTGGCGCTGAAGGTGGCGCTGCCGGCCGGCAGCACGGTGAGGTCGTAGGGCAGCGCCACCGGCGAGCCGGGGAACTGGCTGGCGCAGGCGCTGTCCTTGCACAGGCGCACGCTGAAGCTGCCCTTGTAGTTGCCGGCCGCCAGCGTCGGCGCCGACAGCAGCACGGCGTGGTACTGGCTGTCGCTGTCGCGCACCACGCTCGAGGTCGGGAGGATGACGTTGTTGCTGTCGGTGATGGTGGCAAACACGGTGGCGCCGCTGAAGTCGGCCGGGCGGGCCACGGCGGCGATCACGTTCATGGTCAGCGAGGTGCCGGCCAGGGCGCTGGCGGTAATGGTGGATGGGGTGAAGGTGAGCGCCGGGCTGGCGTTGGGCGTGGTGCCGCCGCCACTGCTGCCGCCTCCACCGCCACCGCCGCCGCAAGCGGTCAACAACGCGGCCAGAAAGAAGGGGATGGCGGCGCAGGCGGGCCTGAGTCTCAGCATGACGGAATCCTTGTGGTAAGAGCTGCTTAATTTACTTGCAATTGTTGCGTGTTCGCAACTAAGTGTCAAGCTTCAGCTTGTTTCAGCGTCTTGCAGCCCGTTTCAGCATACCACCGGATAGTCATTGCTTTGCGCGCTGCTGGGCCTCGTAGGCGCGGATGCGGTCCAGTTTGGCCGCGTACAGCTCGTGGTCGCCGCGCGTGGTGCTGTTGTTGACGGCCAAGGCCATGTGCTTGTCGGCCGCGCGCAGGTTGCCCAGCTGGTAGTTGGCCACCGCCAGCCAGAAGTGGAATTCATGGTAGTCGGGCACCCGCTCCAGTTCGCGTTCGAACATCTTGCGCGCGCGCGCGTAGTCGCCCAGCTTCATCGCTTCCTGCCCCAGGTGGAAGAAGTGGAACGGCGGGAACGGCTCCAGCTGGGCCAGGCGGGCGCGCAGCACGGCCGCTTCATCGAGCTTGTTCTCGGCTTCCAGCGATTGCGCCAGGTTGGCCAGGTAGATGGTGTTGTCGGGCGCTTGCGACAGCGCGTAGCGCAGCGCCTGCTCGGCGGCGTCCTGGTTGCCGTGGTGCTGGTAGATCACGCCCAGGGTGTTGTAGGCGTTGAGGAACAGCGGGTCGACCTCGGCCGCCTTGCGCGCCGACCAGTAGGCGTCGTCGACCTTGCCCGCCGCCAGCAGTTCGGCGGCGCGGTTGTTGAGGAACATGGCGATGATGGTGGTCTCTGTCAGCGGGGTGGCGTTTTCGCGCGCCTTGGGCGGCACCGGGATGAAGTCCACCGTCAGCGAGTTGGCGCCGTCGGTGTTGTAGCTGGCGTTGTAGGGATTGCTGCTGCGCTGGCGGCCCAGCGCCAGGTTGACGTGGTTGCTGGCGAAGTAGAGGTTGCCGGCGCGGCTCCACACTTCGTCGACCTGGATTTGCTGGAACTGCACCGGCAGGTTGAGCTCGCGCGCCAGGGCGGCGGTCATGATGGCCAGCGACAGGCAGTTGCCGGCGCGCGCCTCGAAGGTCTGGGCGGCGTTGCGGGTGACGGCGGAGTCGTATTCGAGCTGCAGCTTGTCGCGCCGGTAGAGGGCATCGAACAGCTGGCGGCGCACATCCTTGCCGTTGCCGGGACTGCCGATTTCGTGCTGCACGTAGGCGCGCATGGCCGGGCTGATGGCAAACACGCTGTCGGTGTCGACCGGCGCGCTGGATGGCTGGAACAACTGGTCGTGGAACAGCTGCTGCCTGGGCGCTTGGTGCGCCACCGGTTGGCTGGCGCAGCCGCCGAGGAAGGCTGCGGCGCACAGCGCCGTGCCAATGATGCGGGCCCATGATGTCATGACTGTCTCCCTTTGCTGCGGAGCACAAGGCCTGCACCGCACCAGGCTGCGGAATCTGCGTCCCGCGTGCAGGAAAGTATCCTCGGCTCGCGGGTGGCTGTCAAACAAGAAATCGCTTTCAGTCCAGCGGATCTTCCGAGACGGAAATATCGGTCAGGCCGAGGCTGGCGAGGGCGTCGGCCAGGTCGTCCAGCGCCAGGGCGAGGTCGGCGGCCGGGTCGTGCGGCTTGGCGGCCGTGGCCAGCACCGCGCCGCCCTGCGACAGCTCGACCAGCAGCAGCGGCTGGTCGTCGTCCTCGGACGGCGCGATCACCGCTTGCACGGCGGCCGGGTCGTGGCCGGCCAGCGCCTGGTTCAGTTCGGACAGCAGGTGCAGCATGTCGTATTCGGACTGGGCCTGGGCGCGGGCGCCGAAGAACAGGTCCTGGTACTGGAAGCTCAGGCTCAGCGCCGGATCGGCGCCGCGCGCGCGGCCCAGGCAGCGCGCCACCAGCGGCGCGTACTGCTCGGTCCACTTCTGGTACGCCTCGGCGCGCTTGGCGAAGTAGGCGTCGGCGGCTTTCTCGCCGGCCGGCACCTTGTAGAACGGATCGTCGGCGCGTTTCAGCGCGAAGCCGAGCAGGTAGCGCAGTTCGACCGCGCTGTCGTCCGGGCCGAAGGCGGTGGCCGACCAGCCGTGCTTCATGCTGCGCTCGAGCGCCGGCGCGGCGGCGATTTTTTTCTCGGTCAGCGAGTGCGCCGCTTCGCGCAGCATGGCGTGCAGCTGGCCGTAGCTGATGCGCTCGACTTCGCCGGCGTCGTAGGCGTGGCTGACCAGCACCACCTTGGCCATGCTGCTTTCGAGGCCGGCGTCGGTGAAGCTGGCCAGCAGCGCCTCGTAGGCCTCGCTGTCCTGGAAGTCAAAGGCCGGGTCGAGGCCGCCCTGGCTGCGCACGAACACCGGAATGGCGAAGGCGTCGATTTCCATTTCCGGCGCGTCCTCGCGGCGCAGCAGCAGGTTGGCGGCGCCGTCCTCGATGGCGCTGCGCAGGTAGCGGTAGCCGTCGGTGGATTCTTCGCGCGCCAGTTCGACGGCGCCGTACAGCACTTCATCCTTGCCCTGCGCCAGCAGGCGGCGCAGCAGGCGCTGGAAGTCGAGGTGCTTCTGCTTCAGTTCGTCGCGGGTGCTGGCGGCAACGATGTCGGCGCCGGCCGATTCGTCGGCCAGATCCAGCGCGAGGCTGAACAGCTCGTGGGTATTCTGTTCGTCTTTGACTTCAGGGGAATTGGCGGATTTGCGCGGAACCGGGCGCTTATTTTTCGGCATGCTTCTTATCGTTCGGTGTGGAAGGTTTCGTTGAGCTCTTCGAGCAGGTCTTCGGTTTCGTCCTCGGTCAGGCCGAGGTGGCGGCAGGCGGCGTCGCCGCCTTTTTCCCATTCATAGCTGCTGCGCCCGTGCAGGCGCTGGATGCCTTTTTCGGCCAGCACCGACAGCGCCACCAGCGAGCGGATGGCGTCGTCGGTGGACGGGTCGTCCAGCACGCGGTAGTCGTGGTGCAGCAGGATGGCCCACGAGACGTCGGGCGACAGGCCCCAGTTGCGCGCCAGCAGGCAGCCGATGGCGGCATGATTGGTGCTGTAGCGCTGGTCTTCGATGGTGGTAAACAGCTGGCCGGCGTCGTTGCAGGCCTGCTCGTAGGTGTCGGCATAGTCGGCGAAGCGGTTCATCAGCAGCGGCACGCCGATGTCGCAGAACAGGCCGAAGGTGTGGGCGATGTCGGGCGGGGCGATGCGCAGCTTGCGCGAGGTGAACACCAGCGCCTGGGCGCGGCGCGCCGACACTTCCCAGAAGGCGTTGAGGTCGGCCTCGTTGCCGTCGATGGCCTGGCGCGCCAGCAGCCCGGTGAGCAGGGCCGCGCACTGGTTGATGCCGAGGAAATTGATCGCCTGCTCGACCGACTTGGCCTTGCGCGCGGCGCCGAAGAACGGCGAATTGGCCAGCTTGAGCAGGGCACCGGACATGCCGACGTCGTTGCCGATGATGCGGGCGATGTTGCGCGGCGACGGGTCGTCCCTGGCCAGCTCGCGCTGCAGGTCGACGAGCAGGCTGGGCCGAGGCGGAATCCGGATGGAGCGCATCAAAGCGTCTTCCACCGCGTTTTCGGTTGGCAAGGCTGGGGCAGCTACTGTCGTCATTGTGAATTCGGGGTCGGGGCAATCGTACCCTCGATTATCGCCGGATACGGCGGGCACAGGCGTGAATTTGTGGCGATTTTCTGTGCACTGAACCATATTTTCGCGGTTATTGCCGTGAATCGATATGGTTTTGTCACGATTTGAGCGATTAGAATACTGACATGATGATGGATCTGGCAGGTATTGATTTCAGCGCGCCCTCGCCCGAGGTGGCGCGCCAACTGATCGGCGTGACGCTGCTGGTGGACGGCGTCGGCGGCCGCATAGTCGAGACCGAGGCCTACGACGCCAGCGAGCCGGCCTCGCATTGCTACATCGGCCAGACCGAGCGCAATTTCTCGATGTTCGGGCCGCCGGGGCGCAGCTATGTGTACCGCTCGCATGGCTTGCACTGGTGCCTGAATTTCGTCTGCCGGGAACAGGGGCATGGCGCCGGGGTGCTGATCCGGGCGCTGGAGCCGCTGGCCGATCCCGCCGGGCTGGCGCGCATGCGCGAACGGCGCGGCCTCGACGAGGTGCGCTTGCTGTGTTCCGGGCCGGGACGGCTGGCGCAGGCGCTGGGCGTGACGCGCGCGCATAACAACCTGCCGCTCGATGCGCCGCCGTTCCTGCTGCTGCCGCGCGCGCATGAGCATGAGGCGCAGGTGCAGATGCAGGTGCTAGCCGGCACGCGCATCGGCATCTCGAAGGCGGTGGAACTGCCGTGGCGATTCGTGGAAGCCGGCTCGCGTTTTCTGAGCAAGCCCCACCGGCGATGATGGCTCCAGCTTGAACACCGACACCGCCTGCGACAGCTGGCCGGACTGCTCCTGCAGGCTGGCGGCGGCAGCGGCGGCCTGCTCGACCAGCGCGGCATTCTGCTGCGTCACATCGTCCATCTGACCCACCGCTTGATTGACTTCGGCGATGCCCTGCGCCTGCTCGGCGCTGGCGGCGCTGATGCGGGCGATGATGTCGTTCACCTGCCGCACGGCGGCCACGATGCCGCCCATGCGTTCGCCGGCCTGCTGCACGGTGGCGCTGCCGCTGTCGATGGTGGCGACCGAGGCGGCGATCAGGGTTTTGATTTCTTTGGCGGCGGCGGCCGAGCGCTGTGCCAGCGTGCGCACCTCGCTGGCCACCACCGCGAAGCCGCGTCCCTGCTCGCCGGCGCGCGCCGCTTCGACGGCGGCGTTCAAGGCCAGGATATTGGTCTGGAACGAGATGCCGTCGATGACGGCGATGATGTCGACGATCTGGCGCGAGCTGGCGCGGATCGAGGCCATCGTCTGCACCGCGTCCTCCATCGCCGCGCCGCCGTGCTGCGCCAGGTCGCTGGCGCCGGCCGCCAGCTGGCAGGCCTCGCGCGCGTTGGCGGCGTTGGCTTGCACCGCCTGCGTCAGGGTGTTCATGGCGCTGGCGGTTTGTTCGAGCGAACTGGCTTGCATCTCGGTGCGGGTGGACAGATCGAGATTGCCGGTGGCGATTTCGCGCGCGGCGGTGTCGATCGAATGCACGGCGCCGAGGATGGTGGTCAGCGTCTGCGTCAGGTTGGCCATCGTCTGGTCCAGCATGCGCGCGGTGTCGGCGATTTCGTCGCGGCCGTGGTTGCGACGGCCGGCGGCCAGGCGGCCCGCCGCCAGCGCCATCACCACCTCGGCGATGGCGCGGATGTCGCGCAGCATGGCGCCGCGCACCGCCATCGTCACGCCCAGCGACAGCGCGATCGACAGCAGCACCATGACGGCCATCGTGGTGTTGAGCGTGTGGAAGTCGGCCTTGGCTTGCGCGTGCGCCTGCTCGCTGAGTTTTTTCTCCAGCGCCGACAGCTGCGCCAGTTGTTCGTTCAGCAGCAGGAACTGCTTTTCCGCGATGGCCATCGAATTGGTGGCGATGCTCTGGTCCATCTGCGCCATGTCCATCGTCTGCAGCACGGCCTTGCGGTAGGCGGCCAGTGCCTGCAGCGACTGGGCGACGATCTGGCGCTCGCCGGCGTCGGCCAGCGCGTCGAGCGCGCGCAGCTGGTCGTCGATGGCGGCGTGGCGTGATTTGATCTCGCGCGACAGCGCGTCGAGGCGGGACTGGGCGAAGCTGCCGTTGACCCACGCCAGCAGCTGGTAGATGTGGGCGTGGGCGTAGCGCGCTTCGCCGCTGACGTCGGCGGCGGTTTTCAGTCGCGCCGCGCGCACCTGCACCAGGTTTTCCAGCGAGGCGTTCTGGCGCACCATGCCGACGTAGGCCGCGCCGGCGGTGGCAATCAGCAGCACCAGCACCAGCAGGGGCGCCAGCAGCAGTTTGGGACCGATACGCAGTTGGTTCAGCATGATGCGCCTCTCGCTATTTTTTGTAGATGCCGGCTTCCAGCACCACGTCGCCGACGCGCAGGATGTAGGTGGTCTTGGGTTCGATCTTGCCAGTGGTGGGATTCTTGTACTGGTAGTCGACCCAGCCGTGGCCTTTTTTGGCGGCCAGCTCGATGATCTCGCGCCGGTACTTCTTGCCGTTGGCGTCGGGGATGTCGGTCAGGTCCTTGCCGACGATGGACGGGTTGACCGGATGCGCCAGCACGATGCCGGTCTTGATGTCGCGCACGTCGACGTACAAGGAGCCTTGCAGGTAGTCGGGGTCCTTGCTGGTGATTTTCTTGAGGAAGGCGTCCTGGCCGTTGGCCTTGATGAAGGCGGCGCCTTTTTCGGCCATCGCGATGGCGTCTTTCTCGGTCGGGTCGCTGGCGTAGGCCGAGGCAGCGGCGGCCAGCAAAATGGCGGTGAGCAGGGTTTTCATGGGGGGCTCCTGTGTGATGAGTAGGCGCTATGAACTGTACGTGGCTGGCGCGGGCGCGAATTGCGCTGGCGCAAGCTCAGGAACATTTCCGTCCGTCAGTTGATGCGCGGCAATCCGGCCGCCGCCGCGCGGCCTAGCATGGAGTTTTCTGACCCACCCAAGGAAACCTCGCAATGGATACGCCAAAATTCAAACCGTTCATACGACAGACCATTTCGCACTCGCGCCAATGGGAGTGGATCCCGCCGGATTTGCAGGAGGCGGTGCAGGTGGTGTCGCACGTGCTGCCGTTCCGCACCAACGAGTATGTGCTCGATCATTTGATCGACTGGAACAACATCCCGGACGATCCGATTTACCGTTTGACCTTCCCGCACCGCGACATGCTGGCGCCGGACGACTACGCGCGGCTGAAGGAACTGGTGCTGGGCAAGGCCGACCAGCCGGCGCTGGTGGAGCTGGTGCGGCGCATCCGCATGCGCATGAATCCCCATCCGGCGGGGCAGATGACGCACAATGTGCCGCGCGTGAACGACGCGCCTTTGCGCGGCTTGCAGCACAAGTACAAGGAGACGGTGCTGTTCTTCCCGAGTGCGGGGCAGACCTGCCACGCCTACTGCACCTTCTGCTTCCGCTGGCCGCAGTTCGTCGGCATGGAGGATATGAAGTTCGACGCCAAGGAGTCGCACGAGCTGGCGGCTTACCTGCGCATGCATCCGGAGGTGACCGATGTGCTGATCACCGGCGGCGATCCGCTGATCATGAATACGCGCTCGCTGGAAGCCTACATTGAGCCGTTGCTGGCGCCGGACCTGGCGCATATCCAGAATATCCGCATCGGCACCAAGTCGGTGGCGTATTGGCCGCAGCGTTTCGTGACGGACCGCGATGCCGATGATCTTCTGCGGCTGTTCGAGCGGGTGGTCGCCAGCGGCAAGAATATGGCGATCATGGGGCATTACAACCATGCAGTGGAACTGCGGCCGGCGATTGCGCAGCAGGCGGTCAAGCGCATCGTCGGCACCGGCGCGACCTTGCGCATGCAGGGGCCGTTGATCCGGCATATCAACGAGGATCCGGCGTCGTGGGCGGAGCTGTGGCAGACCGGCGTGCGGCTCGGCGCGATCCCGTACTACATGTTCGTCGAACGCGATACCGGGCCGCGCGAGTATTTCCAGTTGCCGCTGGCGCGCGCGCATGAGATTTTCCAGGCGGCGTACCAGATGGTGTCCGGCTTGTCGCGCACGGTGCGCGGGCCGTCGATGAGCGCTTTCCCCGGCAAGGTGGTGATCGACGGCATCGCGCAGATCGGCGGCGAGAAGGTGTTTGCCTTGCAGTTCCTGCAGGCGCGCAATGCGGACTGGGTGCGCAAGCCGTTTTATGCGAAGTTCGATCCGCATGCGACGTGGATGGACGAGCTGAAACCGGCGTTCGGCAAGGAGAAGTTTTTCTTCGAGGAGGAGGGCGGGGCGCGCAGCGAATTCGGCGCAGTGTCACACGAGGCGCCGGGATCGCGCAAGGTGATTCCACTGCATAGCGCGGCATAGGCGGGGACCATGCGCGATCAGACTGCCGAACCGCTCTCCGGCCGCGCGGTGTTTGTGCTGGTGTTTTTGCCGTTCGCGCTCGGGCACTTCTTATCGAGCCTGATGCGCACGGTGAATGCGACGCTGGCGCCGCAGCTGGTGGCGGCGCTGGCGCTCACGCCCGGCCAGCTTGGGCTGCTGACCAGCGCTTTCTTCCTGGCCTTTGCGCTGGCGCAGCTACCGGTCGGGATCGCGCTCGATCGCTGGGGACCGGCCAGGGTGCAACTGCCGATGCTGCTGCTGGCCGGCGTCGGCGCGCTGGCGTTTGCCGGCGGCCAGACGTTCTCGCAATTGCTGGTGGCGCGTGCGCTGATCGGGCTGGGACTCGGCGGCTGCTTCATGTCGGCGGTGAAGGCCATCTCCACCTGGATCGCGCCGGCGCGGCTGCCGTCGGTGCAGGGCTATCTGATCGCGGTCGGCGGCCTTGGCGCGGCGTCGGCCACGCTGCCGGTGCGCCTGGCGCTGCACTACATGGACTGGCGCGGGTTGTTTTTGTGGCTGGCCGCCGCCGCCGCGCTGACCGGCATTTTGATCCGCACGCTGCCGCCGCCGCAGCCGCCCGGCGCGCGCAAGACACCGTTGCTGGAGGCGATGCGCGCCGTGTACCGCCATCGTGCCTTCCGCGAGACGGCCGCGCTGGTGCTGATTCCGCACACGGTGTTCTTCGGCATCCAGGGCTTGTGGATCTCGCGCTGGCTGGGCGACGTGGCACGCTACAGCGAGGAGGCGGCCGGTTATCTGCTGTATCTCGGCATGGCGGCGGTGATCTTCGGCGCCATCGCGGTCGGCATGGTGACCGAGTGGGCCGGGCGGCGCGGCGTGGAGCCGATCCGCGTGGCGGCGGCCGGGGTGGCGCTGTTCATTGCGGTGCAAACGGGCTTTGTGTTCGACTGGCGGCCCAGCTATCAGTTGCTGTCGGTGCTGTTCACGCTGGTCGGCACGGTGACCGGCATCGAGTACACCATCGTCGCGCAAAGCCTGCCCGGCGCGCTGACCGGGCGTGCCGCCACCTGCCTCAATTTGCTGATCTTCCTCGGCGCGTTCGCGGTGCAGGCGGGCTTCGGGCTGGTGGTGGGCTGCTGGCGGCCGGATTTGCTGGGCCATTATCCGGCGCCGGCCTACCAGGCGGGGTTTGCGGCGCTGGTGTTGCTGCAGCTGCCCGGATTGCTGTGGTTTGTATGGCGGCGTGTGCGCAATCCGTTAGAATGGGTCTCCCATCCGACCCGCTCCTGATGATGCGATGACCCAACCTGACAATGCTTTTGCCTCGCTGCCGCTGACCTGGCGCAGCTGGATCACGGAAAACCTGGACCGCGGCTGCAGCCCGCTGGACATGGCCAACAGCATGGCGCGCTCCGGCCAGCACAGCATGGCGGCGGCGCGCGCGGCGATCGACGAGGCGCTGCGCCTGCGCGCCGGCGGCGCGGCCGGTGCGCAGACGGCGGCGGCAGCGGCAACGGCGCCGGACGTGGCCAGCGCGTTTTCGGCGCCGCGCGAAATGCCTTATATCGATGTCTCCAGCAACCGCATCGCCGCCCCCGACCGCGAGGTGGAGGTGCTGTTCGTGCTGAAAAAGCCGCAGGTGATCCTGCTGGGGAATGTGCTCAGCGACGAGGAGTGCGACGCCATCGTCGCTCATTGCGGCGCGCGCTACACCCGTTCCACGGTGACGGCGGAAGCCGACGGCGCCAGTGTGGTGCACGAGGGCCGCACCAGCGAGATGGCGTTCATCCAGCGCGGCGAGACCGAGGTGGCCGAGCGCATCGACCGCCGGCTGGCGGCGCTGGCGCACTGGTCGCCCGAATGCAGCGAGCCGTTCCAGCTGCAGAAGTACGGCAAGACGCAGGAGTACCGCCCGCACTACGACTGGCTCGATCCCGACAGCGCCGGCCACCGCGCGCACCTGGCGCGCGGCGGCCAGCGGCTGGCCACCTTCGTGCTGTACCTGTGCGACGTCGAGCAGGGCGGCGGCACGGTGTTTCCGCATCTCGGGCTGGAGGTGTTCCCGAAGAAGGGCAGCGCGCTGTGGTTCCTCAACACCGACAGCAACCACCAGCCGGACCCGCAAACGCTGCACGGCGGCGCGCCGGTGGTCAGCGGCACCAAGATCATCGCCAACAAGTGGCTGCGGCAGGAGCGCTACGGGTAGAATGTCGCCAACTTTTAATTTGAGGTGAAGTATGCGACTTGTACGTTATGGCCGTCCCGGCAAAGAAAAACCAGGCTTGATCGACGATGAGGGCAAGCTGCGAGCGCTGTCCGGCGTGATCGACGATATCGACGCCGCCACGCTGGCGCCGAAATCGCTGCGCAAGCTGGAGAAGATCGCGCACGCCTCGCTGCCGCTGGTGCGCGGCACGCCGCGCTTCGGTGTGCCGGTGGCGAAGGTGGGCAAGTTCATTTGCATCGGCCTCAATTACGCCGACCACGCGGCCGAAGCGGGCCTGCCGGCGCCGAAGGAGCCGATCGTGTTCATGAAGGCGATCAGCGCGCTCAATGGCCCGGACGATCCGATCATGCTGCCGCAAGGCTCGAAGAAGACCGATTGGGAAGTGGAGCTGGGCATCGTCATCGGCACGCGCGCGCAGTATGTGAGCGAGGCCGATGCGCACAAGTACATCGCCGGCTACACGGTGGTCAACGATGTGTCGGAGCGCGCGTATCAGCTCGAGCGCGGCGGCACCTGGGACAAGGGCAAGGGCTGCGATACTTTCGGCCCGGTCGGCCCGTGGCTGGTGACGCCGGAGGATATCTACGATGTGCAGGATCTGGATTTGTACCTGGAATTGAACGGCAAGCGTATGCAGACCGGGAATACCTCGACCATGATTTTCACGGTGGCGCAGATTGTCAGCTATCTGTCGAAGTTCATGACGCTGGAGCCGGGCGACGTGATCGCCACCGGCACGCCGCCGGGCGTGGGCATGGGCCGCAAGCCGCAGCGTTTCCTGAAGAAGGGCGATACGCTGCGCTTGGGGATTGCGGGTGTCGGCGAGCAGCAGGCGGACGTCATCGCCTGGAAAGCACAGAAGTAAGCGCTGATGTAACTGACTCCGCGAGGCGGCTGGTGATCTCTGCCAGCTCGGCCTCGCTGGCGATGAAGGGCGGCGCCAGCAGCACGTGGTCGCCGCGCCGGCCGTCGATGGTGCCGCCCATCGGGTAGACCATCAGGCCGCGCGCCATCGCTTCTTCCTTGATGCGCGCGTGCAGCCGCAGCGCCGGATCGAACGGCGCTTTGCTGTCGCGGTCGGCCACCAGTTCCAATCCCAGCAACAGCCCGCGTCCGCGTATGTCGCCCACGTGCGGATGTTCGCCGAACGCTTCGCGCAGCATGCGTCTTAGCGCTGCGCCACGCACGGTGACGCTGCCCAGCAGGTTGTCGCGCCGGATCACGTTCTGCACCGCCAGCGCGGCGGCGGCAGCGACCGGGTGGCCCATGTAGGTGTGGCCGTGCTGGAAGGCGCCGCTGCCGTCGCGCAGGCGCTGCACGATGTGGGCCCGCGCCAGCACCGCGCCGATCGGCTGGTAGCCGGCGCCCAGGCCTTTGCCCAGCACCACCAGGTCGGGCAGCACGCCTTCCTGTTCGAACGCGTACAGGGTGCCGCAGCGGCCCATGCCGCACATGACTTCATCGAGGATCAACAGCAGGCCGTACCGGTCGCACAGTTTGCGCACGCCGCGGAAGTAGCCGGGCGTGGGCGGCACCGCGCCGGCGGTCGCCCCGACCACGGTTTCGGCCACGAAGCCGATCACGTTTTCGGGGCCGGCGGCGAGGATGGCCTGTTCCAGTTCGCGCAGCAGGGCGGCGGTGTAGTCTTCGGTCGACTGGCCGTCGGCGCGCTCGCGGTATTCGTAGCAGGGCGCCACGCGCGGCACGTCGATCAGCAGCGGTGCGAACGGCGCGCGCCGCCATTCGTTGCCGCCCACGGCCAGCGCGCCGAGGGTGTTGCCGTGGTAGCTCTGGCGGCGCGCGATGAACACGCTGCGCTGCGGCTGGCCCGCTTCCAGCCAGTACTGGCGCGCCAGCTTGAGCGCGGTCTCCATCGCTTCCGAGCCGCCGGAGACCAGGTAGACGTGATCGAGGTCGCCCGGCGCGTCGGCCGCCAGCCGCGCCGCCAGTTGTTCGGCCGCCTCGCAGGTGAAGAAGGCGGTGTGGGCGTAGGCGTTGCGCTCGATCTGGGCGTGCATGGCGGCCAGCACGTCGGGATGGGCGTGGCCGAGCGAGGAGACGGCGGCGCCGCCGCTGGCGTCGAGGTAGGCGCGGCCGGTGCTGTCGGTGACGGTGATGCCGCTGGCGCGCACGGCGACCGGTGGCGGGCGATGCAGGTTGCGGTGGATGATGTGGCTCATGGTGCGTCCTTTCTGGAGGGGGCAGACTGTCCACGATAGCGGCGATCGGCTTGCGCGCTTTTGATTTATCCCGGAACATGGGCGAATATTTTCGCGGGAGGCAGCATGGAAGATCGCATGAAGGATCGATTAGGACCGATACCGTTTGCAGAGATGAGCGCGGCGCAGCAGGTGGCGGCGCAGGTGGTGATCGACGGCCCGCGCGGCGGCTTGTATGGGCCGTTCGTGCCCTTGATCCGTTCGCCGGAGCTGATGGGCGCGGCGCAGCAGATGGGCGAGTACCTGCGCTACCGCAGCGCCATCGGCACGCGCCTGACGGAGCTGGCGATCCTGGTGACGGCGCGCCACTGGAGCCAGCAGGTGGAGTGGGCGATCCACGCGCCGATTGCGCGCGATTACGGGATTGCGAAGGAGGTGATTGCGGCCATCGCGGCGCGTGAGCGGCCGGCGGCGTCGGCCTTGCTGGCCGATGAGGCGCTGGTGTATGAGTTCTGCGTGCAGCTGCACCAGCGGCAGCGGGTGGACGATGCGACCTACGCGGCGGCGCTGGCCGCGTTCGGCGAGCAGGGCGTGGTCGACCTGATGGGCATCAACGGCTATTACACGTTTCTGGCGATGGTGATGAACGCGGCGCAGACGGCGGCGCCGCCCTCCAGCGCGCCGCCACTGTAGCGCCCGTGTGCGATTGGAGGACCTGACCCCGGATTGTTACAGGACTTGCTTCAGCCAGGCGCTGATGTGGTCGACTTCTTCCTGGCACAGCGAGTGCTGCATCGCGTAGTCGTGCCACTCGACCTTGTAGCCCCAGTCGAGCAGCAGGTCGCGCGAGGCGGTGGCGCGGGCGATCGGGATCACCGGGTCCATGCGGCCGTGCACCAGGAAGATCGGCGTTTGCTTGCTCTCGGGCGTGTGCTCGGCGGCGGCCTTGGCGGCGATTGGCACGTAGCCGGACAGGCACAGCAGGCCGGCCAGCGGCTGGGTCTGGCGCAGGCCGGTTTGCAGGGTCATGGCGCAGCCTTGCGAGAAGCCGGCCAGGATGATGCGCTGATTCGGGATGCCGCGCGCGTTTTCGCGGGCAATCAGCGCTTCCACCCTGGCTTGCGAGGCGCGCAGGCCGTTCTCGTCTTCCTGCCGGCCGAGGTCGGTGGCGACGATGTCGTACCAGGCGCGCATCACGTAGCCGCCGTTGATGGTGACCGGCATGGTCTCGGCGTTCGGGAAGATGAAGCGGATGGCCGGCAGGCCGCTCAGGTCGAGTTCGTGCAGCATGGGCACGAAGTCGTTGGCGTCGGCGCCCAGGCCGTGCATCCAGATGATGGCCACGGTCGGGTTGGCGCCGGTTTCTTTTTCGATGGTTTGCAGCAGCGCAGTTGTACTATTCGTCATGCTTTTCCTTGGCGAAGGGCGGATTTCGGGCGGAAGGCTTTGCTCACGGCCGGATCGGTCTCCATGTAGGGGCCGCCGATCAGGTCGATGCAGTAGGGGATGGCGGCAAAGATGCCGCCCACCAGCGTGGCGCCGTCGGCGTCCTTCAGGCCGCCCAGCGTTTCGGCGATGGCTTTCGGCTGGCCCGGCAGGTTGAGGATCAGGGCGGCGTGGTCGGCGCTTTCGCGGATCACGGCGGTCTGGCGCGACAGGATGGCAGTCGGCACGAAGTGCAGGCTGATCTGGCGCATTTGCTCGCCAAAGCCCGGCATTTCCTTGGTGCCGACCGCCAGCGTGGCCTCGGGCGTGACGTCGCGCCGCGCCGGGCCGGTGCCGCCGGTGGTCAGGATCAGGTGGCAGCGGGCGACGTCGGCCAGCTCGGCCAGCGTGGCTTCGATCTGCGCGCGCTCGTCGGCGATCAATCGGGTTTCAACGCGGAACGGCGTGGTCAGGGCGCGCGCCAGCCAGTCTTGCAGGGCCGGGATGCCCTGGTCGGCATAGACGCCGCCGCTGGCGCGGTCGGACACCGAGACCAGGCCGACGACCAGCGGCGCGTCGGCGGCAGCGGCGGCGGGCGCGGTATTACTCGTCATCGGCGTCGATGTCGTCGGCTTCGTCGTCGGCGTCGTCGCCGCCTTTGGCCGCTTTGCGCTTGTCGGCTTCCAGCTGTTTCAGGATCTGGAAGATTTCGCGGTAGGCTTTCGGCGGCTTGTTCTCGGCCTGCTCCTTGCGCGCGTTGCGGATCAGGGTGCGCAGGTGCTGGACGTCGAGGTGCGGCGCTTCGCTCAGCAGGGCGGTCAGGGCGTTGTCGTCGGCCAGCAGTTTTTCGCGGCGGCGCTCGAGCGCGTGCATGGCGGCGGTTTCCGCCTTGGAGGCGCCTTTCCAGCTGTCGATGGCTTTCTGGATGATGGACACTTCTTCCTCATCCAGGGTGCGCATTTTCTTGCCGATGAATTGCATCTGGCGGCGACGGCCTTCGTGGTTGGTGATGTTCTGGCATTCGAGGATGGCGTCCAGCACGTCTTCCGGCATCGGCACGCGCTTGACGCGGTCGCGCGGGGCTTCGACCAGCACCTGGCCCATTTTCTGCAGCGCGTCGGACTGGCGCTTCATTTCGGACTTGGAAGGACGTTCGTATTCGTCTTCGAATTCGGACGAGCTGAAGCCGACGCCGCCGCCGCTGCGATTAGGATTTACCATATTATTAACTTTCCTGCGGGCGCGAGGCTGCGCCCTTAAACTGTAAACGACTGCTATGATAACTGTTTTAGCGGCCACCCGAAGAAAACAGCCCATGAGCGATACCCATTTCACCCACACCCAGGACCAGTTAAAGCAGCTCGCACGCGATGTGCTGGGCTATGCGAAAGCCCAGGGCGGCACCGATTGTGCCGTCGAAATCAGCGAGGGCAGCGGCCTGTCGGTGTCGGTGCGCAAGAGCCAGATCGAGACCATCGAGCAGAATAAAGACAAGGGCATGGGGGTGACGGTGTTCATCGGCCAGCGCCGCGGCAATGCCTCGACGTCCGATTTTTCGCCAGCCGCGCTGAAGGCGACGGTGGAGGCGGCCTACAACATCGCGCGTTTCACCGCCGACGACGATTGCGCCGGTCTGGCCGATGAGGACCAGTTGGAGCGCAATCCGCGCGATTTGCAGTTGTTTTATCCGTGGTCGATTTCGACCGAGGAGGCGGTCAAGCTGGCGCAGCGCGCCGAGGCGGCCGCGTTCGCGGTCGATCCGCGCATCACCAATTCGGAAGGCGCGGGCGTGCACGTGCAGCAGTCGCACTTTGTGGCGGCCAATTCGCGTGGCTTTATCGGCGGTTATCCGTATTCGCGCCACACCCTGTCGGTGGCGCCGATCGCCGGCAAGGGCAAGCATATGCAGCGCGACGACTGGTATTCGTCGGTGCGCGATGCGGGCAAGATGTCGTCGCCGGAAGCGATTGGCCGTTATGCGGCCGAGCGCGCGCTGGCGCGTTTGCATGCGCGCAGCATCGATACGCGCACCTGCCCGGTGCTGTTCGAGGCGCCGCTGGCGGCGGGTCTGCTGGGCGCGTTTGTGCAGGCGACTTCTGGTGGGGCGCTGTATCGCAAGTCGACCTTCCTGCTCGATTCGCTGGGCAAGCAGGTGCTGCCTAAGCATGTGCAGATTCATGAGGATCCACACATTATCGGCGGCGTCGGCTCGGCGCCGTTCGATGAAGAGGGCGTGCGCACGGTCAAGCGCGATGTGGTCAAGGATGGCGTGGTGCAGGGCTATTTCCTGTCGACTTACTCGGCACGCAAGCTGGGCATGAAGACGACTGGCAATGCGGGCGGTTCGCATAATTTGTCGCTGACTTCTTCGCTGACCACGGCTGGTGATGATTTTGCGGGGATGTTGCGCAAGATGGGCACCGGTTTGCTGGTGACTGAGCTGATGGGGCAGGGCACCAACTACGTCACCGGCGATTACTCGCGTGGCGCGGCTGGTTACTGGGTCGAGAATGGCGTGATCCAGTATCCGGTGGAGGAGATCACCATCGCCGGCAATATGAAGGATATGCTGGCGCAGATTGTTGCGGTCGGTAACGATGTGCTGGTGCGCGGCACCAAGTCGACCGGCTCGATCCTGATCGAGAATATGGTGGTGGCCGGTTCTTAATCGGTGATGCGGCGCGAGCGCCGGCGGCGGTTGACGCCGGGGCGCTTGGGCCGCTCGCCAGCAGCGGCGCGCCATGCGCTGGCGTGTGTCCAGCCTTCGCGGAAGGTGCGGCGGATGCAGATGTCGCGCCAGGCGTTGCGCACGCTGCCTCAGACAAATTCAGGCGAGGTGTGTGGGTGAGACACACCGTGCCTGTATGCTCACTTGCAGAGCTTGCTCGTGGGCTGGCCGCAGGCGATCAGGCGGCCCACATCCGGATTGGTCAGGTAGTCGAGGTGGGCGAGATCGGGGCGTTCCAGCAGGCCGAGGTAGGTCGGCGCGTTGGAGACCAGGATGTTGTGGACCGTGACGCCTTGCGCTGCGTAGCGCTCCGGCGGCAGCGTGTAGGACAGCAGGTCGTTTGGATCGGTGAAGGCCACCAAGGTGAGCGGCGGCGCGGCAGCCAGTGCGCGGCGTTGGCGCAGCAGTTGTTGCAGGCTGTCTGCCCCCGGCACGGCGGCGGGCGCGGTGCTGGCGGCCGGCTGTTGCTCGGCCAGCGAGAGCAGCGGTATCTGGTTGGCTGCCATGATCAGCAAGCGCATGCGCTGCATGGCTTGTTGCGCCAGCGTGGCCGCCATCGAACCGGCCGGTTCCTGCGTCATGCGCAGCAGCGTATCGAACAACAGTTTGCTGCCCATGCTGTGCGAAATCACCACCAGCGGCGCCTCCGGCCGCATCCCGGACAAGACTTGCAAGACCGCCTCGCGCATGCGCAGCTGCATGGTCTCGCGCGCTGCGCCCTGATAAATCAAGGCGTCTGGCAAACAGTCATCGATCAGGCCATCCTTGAAGCGGGCGTTGAGGCGCGCCCGCGTGTACGGGTAGGGCGGCGTGCCGGTGCACAGCGAGGACTTGCCGCTTTGGTCGTAGCATAGCTGGCGCTTGAGGTCATCGGTCAGCGGCGACCAGATCAGCGCATCAAAGCGTAGTTGGCCAGCTGGCGTGGCCACCACCGAGGGCACGATGTGCACGGCTGCACCGGTGGCCGAAGCTGGAACTGCCGCTGCCGCTGCCGGCGCCGTCGTCGCATCGCGCAAGGCTTGCGCCAGTTGCGGCACCACCACGCCGGCCCAGCTGGCGTCATGGGTGCAGATGCCGTGCACCAGCAGCACATCGGCAGCGTGGCCGTTGGCCTGTGCTGCCAGATCGATCAAACCGGGAAAAGTCGTGTGGGCATCCGCCAGTTGCGGCGGACGACAGGGCATGCTGCAGCCAGCGAGCAGCCAGCAAAACATGAGGGGACGGAACATGATGGACCTCCAGACGCGGCGCGCCAATGCGCCGCCTGAGGTCCAGTTTATTTTCCCCTGCGGCGGCCGCCTTGCGCCGCCGCAGGGGATGGCTTTACTGCTGCGCCAACAGCGACTGCAGCACCGGCTGCAGAATCGCCTTGCCCAGCTCGGCGCTGCGGGCGCCGTTCCAGCCGGTCTCCGGATCCGGATCGTTGGCGTTGTCCTTGAACGGCATCTCCAGCGTCAGCGACAGGCAGCCGAAGGCGTGCGTGATGTGCGGCGAGCCCATCGTCAGCGTTTCCGGCGTGTACGGCGTTTCGCCGTAGCCGAATTCATCCTGGAAGTCCGGGCTGGCGATCAGGAAATTGTCGATGAAGTATTGCTGCGCTTCGGCCTGGTCCGGCGTGAAGTTGGGCAAGGATTCGCTGCCGGCCACGAACACGTACGGCAAGCCTTCGTCGCCGTGGATGTCCAGGCACAGGTCGACGCCCACTTCGTGCATCTTCTGCTTGACCAGGAACACTTCCGGGCTGCGCTCCATCGTCGGGTTCAGCCATTCGCGGTTGAGGTTGGCGCCGGCCGCGTTGGTGCGCAGGTTGCCGCGCACCGAGCCGTCCGGATTCATGTTCGGCACCACGTAGAACACCGCTTCCTTCAGGCACTGGCGGCCGAACGGATTGGCCGGATCCAGCAGCGCTTCGACCATGCCTTCGACGAACCACTCGGCCATCGTCTCGCCCGGGTGCTGGCGCGCGATGACCCACACTTTCTGCTCCGCTTCCGGATCGCCGATCACCAGCATATTGAGGTCGCGGCCGTCGACCGTGCTGCCCAGGTCCACCAGCTTGACCAGCGGCGACAGCTGGGCGTTGTCGAGCAGCGCCAGGTGGCGTTCCCACGAATACGGCTCGAAGTAGGCGTAGTACACGCTGTCGTACTCGGGCGTGTGGTTGATGGTCATGGTCTTGCCGTCGTAGCTGGTCGGCACGCGGAACCAGCTGTCGCGGTCGTAGCTGGCCACGGCCTGGTAATCGTTCCAGCCATCCGGGTAGGCGGCGCTGCCGGCGTTGAGGAAGTTCATGGTCAGCGGCGTGCCCTGCGCGCCCTGCACGCGGTAGTAGAACCACTGGATGATGTCGGCGTGGGAATCCTTGCGGATGTTCAGGTCGATGGCGGCCGGATCGTCGGCGCGAACCACCTCGATGGCGCCGGCGTCGAATTGCTGGCTGATTTTGATAGGCATGGCGGAATCCTGGTGAATTCTATGGGAATAGTCGCCCGCGCTTGTGGCGCGGAGCCGACATGATACAGGGTAGTCCGCCCGCCTGCCCGGATTTCAGGCCAGCCCGCCGAAGCGGTCGAAGAAGGCCGCTTCGGCGGCCGGGGCAGCGGCGTCTTCGCGGCGCAGCGCAGTCTCGATGTGTTGCTCGGCCGCCGCATACACCAGCAGGTAGATTTGCCGCGCCAGCTCGTAGGCCAGCGCGCCCGGCCACGGCGTCGGCAGCAGTTCCACCGGCAGCTGCGGGTCGTGCAGCTGCACCCGGCGGTAGGCGTGCATCAACAAGGTGCGCACCACGAAGGCTTTTTCCGGCGTCAGCGGCTGGTCGCAGGCTTCCACCCCGGCCAGTCCATCTGCGTCCGCGCCGCCCGGCGGCAGGCCGTCGGCCGCATCGGCGGTGGCGCGCAAGGCCGCCAGCAGCGGCTCGAACTGGGCGATGAATTTGCTGTAGCCCTCGGCCACCCCGGCCACATCCCAGCCTTCGGCCACCAGGTCGCTGAGCGGACGCGCGCTCACTTGCCGCATCGACTTGCCCTGTACCACGAACAGCTTGCCGGCCACGCCCAGCCGCTTGAGCAGCTCGTCGAGCGCCGGGCCGTCGGCGGCCGGGTGGCCCATGATGCCGGGCGCGATCACGCTGTAGCCTTCCCACAGCAATTCCTTGCGCACCGCGCTGCGCTCGGCCGCGTTGAGTGCGCCGTCGCCGTTCAGCACCAGGGTCCAGCTGCCGTCCCAGTGCACATTGGGCGGCGCGTAGATGCGGCGGTAGGCGTGCACGAAGCGCGCCATCGCGTCCGGCGTGATGGCGTAGGAGGCGCGGCGGCCGTCGCGCTGGGCGCCCAGCCAGCCTTCCTGCGCCAGCCGGAACACCGAGGTGCGCAGCAGCCGGTCGTTGACGCCGAACGGCGCCAGCAGCTCGATCAGGCTGCCCAGCCACACCATGCCGCCGTGCGGCACGATGGCGTCGCCAAAAATGGTCACCACCAGCGATTTCGAGCGCGGCGGGTCAGTGGCCAAAAAGCTGGCGATCCATTCGTTGCAATTCATAGGCGGTTTATTAAGCTGGACGTGGAAACCATAGTTTACTTGCCCGCGCACGTAAAAGTTGATGAGAGACATTATTTTAATATGATTCAAAATAATCGTAGCTAAATAAAAATCCGTATCGTAATATGTGGAGAAGGAGGAGACAGCCATGTACGCACAACTGGTGGAGACCGGCCTCAAGCAAGTCCGCACGGCCGCCGACATGAGCCCGGAAGAGCAAGCCTTCCAGGCCCGCATCGACGACGGCATCAAGATCGAGGCCAAGGACTGGATGCCGGAGGCCTACCGCAAGACCCTGATCCGGCAAATCTCCCAGCACGCCCACTCGGAAATCGTCGGCCAGCTGCCGGAGGGGAACTGGGTGACGCGCGCGCCTACCCTCAAGCGCAAATCGATCCTGCTGGCCAAGATCCAGGACGAGGCCGGCCACGGCCTGTACCTGTACAGCGCCGCCGAAACGCTGGGTGTGTCGCGCGACGAACTGCTGGCCGCCCTGCACAGCGGCAAGGCCAAGTACTCGAGCATCTTCAATTACCCGACCCTGTCGTGGGCCGACATGGGCGCGATCGGCTGGCTGGTGGACGGCTCGGCCATCATCAACCAGATCCCGCTGTGCCGCTGCTCCTACGGCCCGTATGCGCGCGCCATGATCCGCGTGTGCAAGGAAGAATCGTTCCATGCGCGCCAGGGCTACGACATCATGCTGTCGCTGGCGCGCGGCACGCCCGAGCAGAAGGCGATGGCGCAGGATGCGCTGAACCGCTGGTGGTGGCCGTCGCTGATGATGTTCGGCCCCTCGGACGCGGAATCGGTCAACAGCGCGCAGTCGGCGCAGTGGCGCATCAAGCTGTTCTCCAACGACGAACTGCGCCAGCGCATGGTCGACCAGACCGTGCCGCAAGCCGAATACCTCGGCCTGACCATCCCCGACCCGGACCTGAAGTGGAACGCGGAGACCGGCCACTACGAGTTTGGCGCCATCGACTGGACCGAGTTCCAGAACGTCCTGAAGGGCAATGGCCCGTGCAACCGCGAGCGCCTGCGCACCCGCGTCAAGGCCTGGGACGACGGCGAGTGGTTCCGCGAGGCGCTGGTCGCCCACGCCGACAAGAAAAACGCACGCGCCGCATAAAGGAGACAGCAATGAGCAAAGAATGGCCACTGTGGGAAATCTTCATCCGCAGCCAGCACGGGCTGGCGCACAAGCACGTCGGCAGCCTGCACGCGCCGGACGCCGAGATGGCGGTCAACAACGCGCGCGACGTTTATACGCGGCGCAATGAAGGCGTCAGCATCTGGGTGGTGCGCGCGGCCGATATTGTCGCCAGCAGCCCGGCCGACAAGGGCGCGCTGTTCGAGCCGTCCAACAGCAAGGTGTACCGCCACCCGACCTTCTTCCCGATGCCGGAAGAAGTCAAGAACCTGTAAGGCGCGACCATCATGGACAACAAGGTCAATTACCTGCTGCGCCTCGGCGACAATGCGCTGATCCTGAGCCAGCAGCTGTCGCAGTGGTGCGGCAAGGGCCCGGCGCTGGAAGAAGACATGGCGCTGACCAATGTGGCGCTGGACCTGCTGGGCCAGACCCGCATGTGGTACGAGTACGCGGCCGAACTGGAAGGCGCGGGCCGCGACGAGGACAAGCTGGCCTACCTGCGCGACGCACATGAATTCAAGAACTGCCTGCTGCTGGAACAGCCGAATGGCAACTACGCCGACACGCTGGTGCGCCAGTTCTTCTTCGACGCTTGGCATTACTTCCTGATCGAAGCGCTGACGCGCAGCAGCGACGCGCGCATCGCCGCCATCGCCGAGAAGTCGCTCAAGGAAGTGACTTACCACCTGCGCCGCAGCGGCGACTTGATGGTGCGCCTCGGCGACGGCACGGAGATCAGCCATGCGCGCACCCAGGCCGCCGTCAACGAGTTGTGGATGTACAGCGGCGAAGTGTTCGCCTACGACGCGGTGGATGAAGCGATGGTCGCCGCCGGCGTGGCGCCGGCCGCCGACGAACTGCGCGCGCACTGGCTGGCGCATGTCAGAGAGATTCTGGCCGAGGCCACGCTGACGATGCCGCCTGCCGATGCGTGGATGCAAAGCGGCGGCAAGCAAGGCCGCCACAGCGAGCACCTTGGCTACATCCTGGCCGAGATGCAGTTCCTGCAGCGCGCCTATCCGGGCGCGGAGTGGTAAGCAGCGAGCCCGCCATGAAAGCCGCCGCCACCGCACCCGCCACTGTCGCTCCGGCGAAGGACGGACGGTGCGCCGCTGCGACCCAAGCTGAGCAAATCTGGGCCTGGCTCGCCGCCGTGCCCGATCCCGAAATCCCAGTCATCAGCATCGTCGACCTGGGCATCGTACGCGAGGTACGCGTGGCCGCCGACGGCGCGTGCGACGTCACCATCACGCCAACGTACTCCGGCTGCCCGGCCATGCAAGTCATCGCCGAGGCCATCACCGAAGCGCTGCACACGCACGGCGTAGCGACAGTGCGGCTGCACAACCAGCTCTCGCCCGCCTGGACCACAGACTGGATGAGCGACGCCGGCAAAGCCGCCCTGCGCGGCTACGGCATCGCCCCACCGGCGCAGCAAGTGATCGACATCAGCGGCCTGCGCGCCAACGCTGCCGGCCCGCTGGCCGCCATCTCGCGCCGCGCCACCGTCGCGCCGACCGTGGCCTGCCCGCACTGCGGCTCCACCCACACCGAGATCACCAGCCAGTTCGGCTCCACGCCCTGCAAGGCGCTGTACAAATGCCTGGCCTGCCGCGAACCCTTCGACTACTTCAAGTGCCACTAAAACGATCATGAGCAAATTCCATCCGCTGACCATCGCCCAAGTGCGCAACGAAACGCGCGACACCATCGCCGTCACCTTCGCCGTGCCGCCCGAGCTGCGCAACAGCTTCCGGTTCCAGCAAGGCCAGCACCTGACCCTGCGCGCAAAAATCGGCGATGAAGACGTACGCCGCTCCTACTCGATCTGCTCCGCCGTGCAGGACGGCGCGCTGCGCGTGGCCATCAAGCGCACCCACGGCGGCCTGTTCTCCGGCTGGGCCAACGACACCTTGCAGGCCGGCCAGACGCTGGACGTGATGCCGCCGATGGGCCACTTCAACGTCCCGCTGGACGCGGCCAACCGCAAGCACTACCTGGCCTTCGCGGCCGGCAGCGGCATCACGCCCATCCTGTCCATCATCAAGACCACGCTGGCGGCCGAACCGCACAGCCGCTTCACGCTCTTCTACGGCAACCGGGCCTCCTCCTCGGTCATCTTCCGGGACGAACTGTCCGACTTGAAGGACACTTACATGGAGCGTCTCAAGCTGGCCTACGTAATGAGCCGCGAGCAGCAGGACATCGAATTGTTCAACGGCCGCATCACCAAGGAGAAAGCCGCGCAATTCCTGCAGCACTGGGTGCGCGCCGACGATATCGACGTCGCCTTCATCTGCGGCCCCGAAGACATGATGCACGGCGTCTCGGCCGCGCTGCAGGAAGCCGGCATGCCGAAGCAGAACATCAAGATCGAGCTGTTCGCCGCCAGCATCCCCAAGCACACGCACCAGCCGCGCGCCACGGCCGCCGAAGCCGCGCACCAGCACACCGAAGTCACCGTCATCATGGACGGCAACGCCGCCAGCTTCACGATGGAGCAGGACAAGGAATCGCTGCTCGACGCCGGCCTGCGCGCGGGCCTCGACATGCGCTACTCGTGCAAGGGCGGCGTGTGCTCGACCTGCCGCTGCAAAGTCATTGAGGGCAAGGTCGACATGGACGCCAACTACGCACTGGAAGACTATGAAATCGCGCGCGGCTACGTATTGAGTTGCCAAAGCTTCCCCACCACCGCCAAAGTCGTCATCGACTTCGACCAGGCCGAATAAAAACACGGAGACATCATGGACTACCAGAACATCCTGTTCGACATCAGCGGCGGCGTCGCCACGCTGACGCTGAACCGCCCGGACAAACTGAATAGCTTCACCCAGGCCATGCACGAAGAAGTGCGCCATGCGCTCAAGCGCGTCGCCAGCGAAGCGGCCAGCGGCGCCGCTCGGGTGCTGGTGCTGACCGGCGCCGGTCGCGGCTTCTGCGCCGGGCAGGACCTGTCGGATCGCGCGGTGGAGCCGGGCGCGCGCACAGTGGATCTGGGCGACTCGGTGGAGAAGAACTACGCGCCGCTGGTGCAGTCGCTGCGCCACCTGCCGCTGCCGGTGATCTGCGCCGTCAACGGCGTGGCGGCCGGCGCCGGCGCCAACATCGCGCTGGCCTGCGACATCGTACTGGCGACCAAGTCGGCCTCGTTCATCGAAGCGTTCTGCAAACTGGGCCTGATTCCCGACACTGGGGGCACCTACTTCCTACCGCGTCTCGTCGGCAGTGCGCGGGCGATGGGGCTGGCCATGCTGGGTGAAAAACTGACGGCGGAAAAAGCCGAGGCCTGGGGCCTGATCTGGAAAGCGATTCCCGACGAGGATTTCGCCGCCGAAGTGCAGGCGATGGCGCGCCAGCTGGCCGCCGCGCCGACCAAAGGACTGGCCTTCACCAAACAGGCCTTGCACGCCAGCCCGCACAACAGCCTGCACCAGCAACTGACGCTGGAATGCGGCATGATGAGTGAGCTGGGTCGCAGCGACGATTACCGCGAGGGCGTGGCCGCCTTCATGGAAAAGCGCGCGCCACAATTCAAGGGGCGCTGAGATGACGGCCCTGTATACCGGCCGCACGGTCGCGGTGATCGGCAGCGGCGCAATGGGCGCGGGCATCGCGCAGGTGGCGGCGGTGGCCGGCTACACGGTGCGCTTGTTTGACACGCGCCCGGAAGCGGTGGACAAGGCGATTTCCGGGATAGCGTCGGCGCTCGACAAGCTGGTCGCCAAGGAGCGGATCAGCGCTGCGGACTGCGCGGCCGCTGTGACGCGCTTGCATGCTGCGCCTGCGCTGGACGACGTGGCCGATGCGGGCATGGTGGTGGAGGCCATCGTCGAAAACCTCGAGGCCAAGCGCGGGCTGTTTGCGCAGCTGGAGGCGATCGTGGCGGATGACTGTATTTTGGCGACCAATACCTCGTCGATTTCCGTGACGGCGATTGCGGCGGGGCTGCGCTTGCCGGGCCGCGTGGTGGGCATGCACTTCTTTAATCCGGTGCCGTTGATGGCGTTGTGTGAAGTTGTCAGCGGCCTCGCCACCGATGGCGGCGTTGCGCAGACGGTGTACGACACGGCGGCGGCGTGGGGCAAGATTCCAGTGCACGCCAAGTCGACGCCGGGTTTTATCGTCAATCGCGTGGCGCGGCCGTTTTACGCCGAGGGCTGGCGCTTGTTGAATGAGCAGGCGGCCGATGCGGCCACCATCGATGCCGTGATGCGCGAGGCCGGCGGCTTCCGCATGGGGCCTTTTGAGTTGATGGATTTGATCGGGCATGACGTGAATTTTTCGGTCACGCAGTCGGTCTTCAACGCCTACTTCGGCGATCCCCGTTTTACGCCGTCGGTGCTGCAGCAGGAGATGGTGAACGCCGGCTTCCTCGGCCGCAAGGCGGGGCGCGGCTTTTATCACTACGGCGATGCGGCCGCCACGCTGCAGGCGCAGGCCGAGGCGCCGCAGCCGAAGCCGGAGTATGTGAGCTATACGGTGGAGCAGGGCGCAGCCTTGCATGCGGTGGGCGGAGCGGTGGTTGATGCGCTGGCGGCGCGCCTGCGTGCTGCTGGTATCGAGATCGCGCAGCGCCGCACACCGGAGGCGATCCGTCAAGCCGGTCCGCACGACGATGCGCCGGCCTTCCACTGCAACGGCGCCGCCGTCTACCTGACCGACGGCCGCAGCGCCACCCAGCGCGCGCGCGACAACCATCATCCGGACACGGTATTGGTCGACCTCGCGCTGGACTACGGCGGCGCCAATCGCATCGCCGTCGCCTGCGCCGACCAATGCACGCCGGCTGCGTATCGCGCCGTGGTCGGCCTGTTGCAAGCGGCCGGCTTCACCGTCACGCGGCTGGACGACGTGCCCGGCATGGCCGTGATGCGCACCGTCGCCATGCTGGCCAACGAGGCAGCGGATGCGGTCAACCAGGGCGTGTGCAGCGCCGCCGCCGCCGACATCGCGATGCAGAAAGGCGTCAACTACCCGCGCGGCCCGCTGGCGTGGGCGGACGCCGTCGGCATTGAACACATTGTGCGCGTGCTGACCAATTTGGCGAGCAGCTATGGCGAGGACCGCTACCGCGTCTCGCCGCTGCTGCGCCGCAAGCAGGCGAGCGGAGGGCGTTTTCATGACTAAGCTGAACGACGATCCGCAGGCACTGGCCGAGGCGGTGGCGGCGGCGATGTTCTCGCGCGATCCTGCCTCGCAAGCGCTCGGCATGACCATCGACGCCGTCGCTCCCGGCTATGCGCGCATGTCGATGCCGGTGCGCGCCGACATGCTGAATGGCCACCAGACCTGTCACGGCGGCTTCATTTTCACGCTGGCAGACAGCGCCTTCGCCTTCGCCTGCAACAGCCATAACCACACCACCGTCGGCGCAGCCTGCACCATCGACTACCTCGCGCCCGGCCGCGAAGGCGATGTGCTGACCGCCACCGCGACCGAACAAGCGTTGGCCGGCAAGAGCGGCGTCTATGACGTCAAGGTCACCAATCAGGAAGGCCGCACCATCGCCCTGTTCCGCGGCAAATCGCACCGCATCAGCGGCACCGTCATCTAACGAGGAGACACCGATGGTCCAACGCACCCCCGCGCCGTCCGATCTGGAACCGATCGAACGCGCCAGCCGCGACGAGCTGCAAGCGCTGCAACTGCAACGCATGCAGTGGACGCTGCGCCACGCCTATGACAACGTGCCGCACTACCGCGCCGCCTTCGACGCCGCCGGTGTCCACCCGGACGATTTGAAAACGCTCGCCGATCTCGCCAAATTCCCGTTCACCGGCAAGAAGGACCTGCGCGACAACTACCCATTCGGCCTGTTCGCCGTGCCGCAAGACCGCGTGGTGCGTGTGCACGCATCGAGCGGTACTACCGGTAAGCCCACTGTGGTCGGCTACACCCAGAACGACATCGACACCTGGGCCAACGTGGTGGCGCGCTCGATCCGCGCTGCCGGCGGCCGGCGCGGCGACATGGTGCACATCGCCTACGGCTACGGCCTGTTCACCGGTGGCCTTGGCGCGCACTACGGCGCCGAACGTCTCGGCTGCACCGTGGTGCCTATGTCCGGCGGCCAGACCGAGAAACAGGTGCAGCTGATCCAGGACTTCAAACCATCGATCATCATGGTGACGCCGTCCTACATGTTGAACATCATTGAGGAATTCCAGCGCCAGGGACTGGACGCCGCCGCCAGCTCGCTCAAGGTCGGCATCTTCGGCGCTGAGCCGTGGACCGACGCCATGCGCGCCGAGATCGAGCAGCGCGCCAGCATCGACGCGGTGGACATCTACGGCCTGTCGGAAGTGATGGGCCCCGGCGTCGCCAGCGAGTGCATCGAGAGCAAGGACGGCCCGGTGATATGGGAAGACCACTTCTACCCGGAGATCATCGATCCCGAAACCGGCGAGGTGCTGCCGGACGGCGAGGAGGGCGAGCTGGTATTCACCTCGCTGAGCAAGGAAGCGCTGCCCATCATCCGCTATCGCACGCGCGACCTCACGCGCCTGCTGCCGCCGACCTCGCGCAGCATGCGCCGCATCGGCAAGATCACCGGGCGCTCGGACGATATGCTGATTATCCGTGGCGTCAATGTGTTCCCGACTCAGATCGAAGAACTGATTTGCAAGATGCCGAAACTGGCGCCGCAATATCAGCTCGTTGTCAGCCGTGACGGCCATCTCGACAAGCTGGAAGTGCGGGCCGAACTGCGTCCTGAGGTGGCCAGCAGCGCGCCGGCCGGCGAAGTCGAAGCGCTGGCCCGCGATCTGGAACAGCGCATCAAGACCAACGTCGGCGTCAGCACCAAGGTTACGCTGCTGCCGCCCAACGGCATCGAGCGCACGCTGACCGGCAAGGCGCGCCGCGTGATCGATCAGCGCCCGCGCGGCTAAGGCTAAGGAGTAGCGATGGTCAAGGTTTATGAAATCAATGGCGTCACGCCGGTGGTTCACCCGACTGCCTACGTGCATCCGAGCGCGGTGCTGATCGGCGATGTGATCGTCGGCCCGCGCTGCTATATTGGCCCGCTGGCGGCGCTGCGCGGCGACTTCGGGCGGCTGGTGCTGGAGGAAGGCGCCAACCTGCAGGACACCTGCGTGATGCACGGCTTCCCCGGCTGCGATACGGTAGTTGAGCAGGATGGCCATATCGGGCACGGCGCTGTGCTGCACGGCTGTCGCATTGGCCGCAACGCGCTGGTCGGCATGAACAGCGTCGTCATGGACAACGCCGTGGTGGGCGCGGACAGCATCGTCGCCGCCATGAGCTTCGTGCGCGCGGGGATGCAGATCCCGCCGCGCAGCATGGCGGTCGGCTCGCCGGCCAAGGTGCTGCGCGAATTGAGTGACGACGAGATCCAATGGAAAACCAACGGTACCGGGCAGTACCAGGAGCTGGCGGTGCGCAGCATGCAGACCATGCGCGAGACCGAAGCGCTCACCGCGCCGGAGCCGGACCGCAAGCGCATCGCGTGGGACAGCGCGCTGCCGCTGCACTTGCACAAGAACGCCTCAGCATAATCAACGGAGACTGCACCATGCCACAGACTTTACAAAGCTTCATCGCCGGCCGCTGGATCGGCAGCGAGGCCGCCGCGCCGCTGCACAGCGCCCTGACCAACGCCGTGATCTACCACACCCACGCCGACCAGATCGACTTCGGCGAGGCGGTGAGCTATGCGCGCAAGAGCGGCATCCCGGCGCTGATGCAGATGAATTTCCAGCAGCGCGCCGCGCGCCTGAAGGCGCTGGCCGTGTACCTGCTGAGCCGCAAGGAAGAGCTGTACGCCATCTCGCACCTGACCGGCGCCACCCGCGCCGACAGCTGGGTCGATATCGAAGGCGGCACCGGCACGCTGTTCGCCTACGCCAGCATGGGCAGCCGCGAGCTGCCGTCGTCCAACGTGCTGCATGAAGGCCCGGCGATGGCGCTCGGGAAGAACGGCGGCTTTGCCGGCACCCACATCCTGGTGCCGCGCGGCGGGTTGGCGGTGCACATCAACGCTTTCAACTTCCCGATCTGGGGCCTGCTGGAGAAATTCGCGCCGAGCTTTCTGGCGGCCATGCCGTGCATCGGCAAACCGGCCAGCGCCACCAGCTACCTGACCGAAGCGCTGGTGCGCATGATGCACGAATCCGGCCTGCTGCCGGAAGGCGCGCTGCAACTGGTGATCGGCGGCACCGGCGACCTGCTGGACCGCCTCGGCGGCGCTGACGTGGTGACCTTCACCGGCTCGGCCGACACGGCGGCGCGGCTGCGCACCAACCGCAACCTGATCGCCAACTCGGTGCCGTTCACCGCCGAAGCGGATTCGCTCAACTGCGCCATCCTGGCGCCGGACGTGACGCCGGACGATGCGGAGTTCGACCTGTTCGTGAAGGAGGTGGCGCGCGAGATGACCGGCAAGGCGGGGCAGAAGTGTACCGCGATCCGCCGCATCATCGTGCCCGATCATCTGGTCGATGCGGTGGGCACACGCCTGCGCGAGCGGCTGGCGAAAGTCAGCGTTGGCGATCCGTCGGTGGACGGCGTGCGCATGGGGGCGCTGGCGTCGCGCGATCAGCAGCGCGATGTGGCCGAGCGGGTCGAACTGCTCGCGCGCGGCAACGAGGTGTTGTTCAGTGCGCGCGATGGCTTCAAGCCGGTCGGCGAGGGCGTGAGCGAAGGCGCGTTCTTCGCGCCGACGCTGCTGCTGTGCCGTGACGGCATGGGCAATGAGGCGGTGCACGACGTCGAGGCGTTTGGCCCGGTCAGCACCATCATCAGTTATCACGGCATCGACGAAGCGCTGGCGCTGGCCGCGCGCGGCAAGGGTTCGCTGGTGTCGACGCTGGTGACCAAAGAGCCGGCGATTGCCGCCTACGCGGTGCCGATGGCGGCGGCCTCGCATGGCCGCGTGCTGGTGCTCGAGCGCGAGGCGGCGGTGGATTCCACCGGCCACGGCTCGCCGCTGCCGCAGCTCAAGCACGGCGGTCCGGGACGCGCTGGCGGCGGCGAAGAGCTGGGCGGCATCCGCGCGGTGCGCCACTTCCTGCAGCGCGCGGCGGTGCAAGGCTCGCCGACCATGCTGGCGGCGGTGACCGGCGAATACGTGCGCGGTGCGAAGGTGCAGGAAGAGGCGCTGCATCCGTTCCGCAAGCACTTCGAGGATCTGGCCATCGGCGATTCGCTGCTGACCCATCGCCGCACCGTCAGCGAGGCCGACATCGTCAACTTCGGCGGCGTCTCGGGCGACTACTTCTACATGCATTTCGACGAGGTGGCGGCGAAAGACACGCAGTTCGGCCAGCGCATCGCGCACGGCTACTTCGTGCTGTCGGCGGCGGCGGGCTTGTTCGTGTCGCCGGCGCCGGGGCCGGTGCTGGCCAACTATGGATTGGATAACCTGCGCTTCGTGGCGCCGGTGGCGATCGGCGACACCATCCGCGCGCGCCTGACCTGCAAGCGCAAGGTCGATCGCAACCGCACCGACGACAAGGGCGTGGGGCAGGGCGTGGTGGCGTGGGACGTGCAGGTGACCAACCAGCGCGACGAGCTGGTGGCCAGCTACGACATCCTCACGCTGGTGATGAAGCGCAGCTGATTACTGGCCCGGCGGCGGTTCCCACAGTTCGCACTTGTTCCCTTCCGGGTCGATGACCCAGCCGAACTTGCCGAACTCGGAATCGTCGGTTTTATCGAGCACGTTGCAGCCCTCGTCGCGCAGGGCTTGCAGCAGCGCGGCCAGATCGGCCACGCGGTAATTCACCACGAATGGTTTGCTGGCCGGTGCGAAGGCGTTGCTGTCGGCGGCCGAGATACACCACGCGGTGGTGCCGCCGGTCGGCTTGCCGTCATCGTCGGTCCAATCGAACGCCGCGCCGCCCCAGGCTTGCACGTCGATACCGAGATGGCGCTTGTACCACTCGCCCAGCGCCTTGGGGTCTTGCGCATAAAAGAAAATACCGCCGATGCCAGTCACTCGTTTCATGCACGCCTCCTGAGAGATTAACGTTTCAAGCCAAACGGGTCGTCGATGCTGTGGGCTGGTTCGGTGAACCATTTCGGGCCGCTGGCGGTCATGTAGAAGTGGTCTTCATGGCGCACGCCGAATTCGCCCGGGATGCAGATCATCGGTTCGTTCGAGAAGCACATGCCGACGTCCAGCGGCGTTTTGTCGCCGCCAACCAGGTAGGGCCACTCGTGGATGTCGAGGCCGATGCCGTGGCCGGTGCGGTGCGGCAGGCCGGGCAACTTGTAGCCGGGGCCGAAGCCGTCCGCTTCCAGCGAATGGCGGGCGGCGGCGTCCACTTCCTCGCACGGCACGCTCAGCTGGGCGGCGGCGAAGGCGGCGGCTTGCGCTTTCTTTTCGCTGTTCCATACCGAACGCTGGCGCTCGCTGATCGGGCCGTACACGTAGGTGCGGGTGATGTCGGAGATGTAGTTGTGCAGTTTGCAGCCGGTGTCGATCAGCACCGTGTCTCCGGACTTCAGCGTCTGCACGTAGCTCACGCCGTGCGGGTAGGCGGTGGCTTCGCCGAACAGCACGATCACGAAATACGAGCCGGAGGCGCCAACCTTGCGGTGCGCGCGGTCGATGAATTCTTCCACTTCCTTGGTGGTGATGCCCTCGCGCAGGATGCTGGCAGCGGCGATGTGCACCGCCAGCGTCATGTCCTTGGCGCGCTGCATCAGGGCGATTTCGGCGGCCGATTTGCGGGTGCGGCAGTGCGCGGTGACGGCGCGCGCATTCTCCAGCGCGTAGCCGTCGGCCAGCGGACGGATGCCGTCGTAGATGAAGAAGGCGGCGCTTTCGCAGATGCCCACGCGCGGCGGCTGTGCAGGATTCGGCGCGATGCCCATGCGTTTCAGCACAGCGACGAACAAGGCGTACGGGCTTTCGTGCTCGTGCCAGCAGTTGACCGGGCCGTCGACCAGCATGAAGTCCTTCAAGGTGCTTTCTTCGAAAGCAGGGGCGATGTATTCGATGGCGCCTTGCGCCGGCAGGATGGCGCCGACCATGCGCTCGCTGGCGTACCACTTGGTGCCGGTGAAGTAGGTCAGGTTGGCGCCGGCGTTGAGGTAGATGGCGGCGATGCCTTGCGCCTGCATGTAGGCTTGCGCGCGCGCGATGCGCTGCAGGTGTTCGTCTTTGCCGATGGGGACTGCGCCCGCAGTCATGTCCGACAGGGAGGCCAATGCCTCGTCGATGGTCTTGCCGCCTATACCTATAGTCATTTTTATATCCTGATGTTGTGCGCGAGGATCGCTCGCTTGAACTGCCGATGATAGCAGGTCATTCGGCCGTCATACACCAATGTTATGGTGCCCGCTCGTCTGTTTCACACTTCAGGATGCACTCATGCCGTACAAAAAACTGCTGTTCCCTTCCGTCATCGCCACCGTGCTGATCATCGCTGCCTGCGGCGGCGACAACGCGCCGCAAAGCGTGGTGCCGCCGCTGCCGTCCGGCCGCTGGATCGCCGGCGATCTGCACACGCATACCACGCAGTCGGCCGACGCCGATGTCAGCCAGACGCTGGACAAGATTCTGGCCAAGGCCTTCACCAGCTATGGCCTGGACTGGATGGCGGTGTCGAATCACTTGCGCGTCTCCACCCGCGACGAGAAGGGCGTCACGCTGGCGGCGTCGATCCCGATGTCGCTCGGCGTTGAACGCTACGAGGCACCGCATGTGAAGGCGCTGCAGGCGGCCGGCACCTACGCCGACAAGCTGATTTTCTCCGGCTTCGAATGGGATATGCCGACCCACGACCATATCGGCATCGGCATGTTCGACGGCGCGGCCGCCAGCACCAAGGGCATGAAGGAATTCGAATATCTGTTCACCACGCGCGACGCCGCCATGTTCGACGCCGCCGATGTGGCGGCGTGGAAGGCCAAGTACGGCGAGACGCGCTACAACAAGACCGCCGACGATGCGCTGCAGGCGATCAACTGGCTTAAACAGAATTATCCGGATACCAGCTACGCGGTGATCAATCACCCGTCGCGCAACAAGGGCAGCTACAGCATCGCCGACTTCCGCGCCTTCAACGACGCCGCGCCCAACATCATGTTTGCCATCGAGGGCATGGTGGGCAACCAGATGGAGCCGGATCGCGGCGGCTACACGGCGGCCTACACCGACGACAACGCGCTGCTGCGGGTGTATGGCGGTGTCGATTACGTGGTCGCCAAGTTGGGCGGGCCGTGGGATGCCTTGCTGGGCGAGGGCCGCCGCATCTGGAACCTGACCGATTCCGACACCCACTTCAAGATCGTCGGCGGCAACAGCAGCGGCTATTTCCCCGGCGAGTATGCGAAGAACTATGTGTTCAACAGCGCCACCGGCGCACCCAGCGCCAGGGACCTGTTGGCCGGCCTGCGCTCGGGCAAGATGTTCTCGGTCTACGGCGACCTGATTAACGCGCTGGACTTCAACCTGGCCAGCCGCGATGACCGCAAGGAGATGGGCGGCGAACTGAAAGTGGCCAGCGGCGACAAGGTCACCATCACCATCCGCTTCAAGTCGCCGGCGAAGAACAATTACGAGAAGCCGGTCGACAGCGGCACGCCGGCCAACGTCAAGCCGGTGGTCGATCACGTCGACCTGATCGCCGGCGATGTCGGCGCCAGGGCGACGCCGGGCAGCGCGGCCTACAGCGTCGCCACCAACGCCAGCGCGCGCGTGGTCAAGCGCTTCACGGCGGCCGACTGGAAGGTGGATGCGGACGGTTATTACAGCGTCACCTATGAAACCACCGCCAGCAAGAACCAGTACTTCCGCCTGCGCGGCACCAACCTGGGCGTGGATGTCGCCGGACTGACGCAGGGCGGCGAACCGCTGGCCGACCAGCGCACCGGCACCACCGACAACACCCAGCGCTTCAACGATATCAACGACCGCAACTACCGCAGCCTGTGGTTCTATTCGAACCCGGTGTTCGTGTCGCTGCGTTGATTATTTGGTCAGCAGGCTGACCTTGTCGAGCACGAAGGACGTTTGCAGCGAGCGGTCTTCGCGCATGGCAAACGACAGCGTGACGGTCTGCCCTTTGAACGGCAGCAGGTCGAAGCTGCGGATCTGGTAACCGTCGGCCGGCGTCAGGTTGGTGTAGGTGGCCAGCGTGGCCAGCACCGCGCCGCCGCTGCCGCCGCTGCGGACGGTGACGGTCATAGTGTCGTACACGGTGTTGCCGCCTTCGTCGGTGTCGATGTGCAGCGCGAAGCTCAGTTGCGCGCTGGCGGCGTTGGCTGGAATGGTGACGCGCTGGGTCAGCGTTTCAGTGGCGCGCCGGCCGTTGCCGCCCAGCCAAGCGTAGCGCGTTCCTTCGTACGGCGGCTGGCCGGGATTGGCGCCGATCACGTACGTCGTGCCGCTCCAGCCGGTGACGCCGTTTTCGAAGCCGCCGTTGACGATGCGCTCGACCGCCTCGCCGCCACCGCCGCCGCCCGCTTCATCGATGTCGGCGCCGACGTTGATGGCGGCGTAGGCGCGCTGCACGGCAATCGCTTCCTTCGACGTCGCGCCGTACAGTTCCTGCGCCGCCTGCAGCACCTTGTTGCGGGCGTCGGCATAGTTGGTGGAGGAGGTGAATTTGGTGGTCAGCGCCTTGAACCAGATGCGGTAGGCCTTGTCGCTGCCGATGCCGCTCATGGCGGCCGGCGTGCGCGTCAGGTAGGGGCTGTGGTAGTCGCTGGCCGGGTCGGCGCTCGAACCCTGCGCCAGGAAGTAGAACATGCGGTTGTTGGGGCCGCTCGAGTAATGGACGTCGAGGTTGCCGAGGTTGCTGTTCCAGGAATCCGGGCTGCGGCCGTCCTTGCTCGGCTTGTACATCCAGCGCAGCGGCTGGCCGCTCTTGCTGATTTCCTTGCCCATCATCCAGTCGTTGCCGGCCGCCGGGACGGTGCCGCCGGTGCCGCCGTGGCGCGCGTAGGCTTCCACCATTTCGCCGCCGATGTCGGAGTTCGATTCGTTGAGGCCGCCCGATTCGCCGGCGTAGATCAGGTCGGCGGTGGAGGCGGTCACGCCGTGCGACATTTCGTGGCCGATGACGTCGATCGCGCCCAGGCTGGTGAAGCTGTTGCCGTCGCCGATGTACATGCACTTGCAGCTGTCGTCGTAGAAGGCGTTGTCGTAGGCGGTGCCGACGTGGGCGGCGATGTAGGTGGCGGTGTTGTTGCCGTCCAGCGATTGCCAGCCCAGCACGTTCTTGTTGGTGTCGTAGGTGTTCATCAGGCCCCACAGCGCGTTGACGGCGGCGGTCTGGCCGTTGGCGCTGGTGGTGCTGCCGCCGTTGTACTGCAGGCCGTCGCCCCAGGTGTTGCTGGCGTTGGTGTAGATGGCGCCGGGATCGGGGTTGTTGGGCGAGCTGTGGTTGGCGTTGGTGATGGCCATGCCGCCGTACCGCCCGCCCGTGCCGCGCGCGCTGTCGAGCATCTGGAAGCCGCCGGCGGTGGCCGAGGTGCTGATCGGCACCTGCCCGTTGTACTGGCTGTTGCCGATGCCGGTGACGGTTTGCAGCGCCGGCCACTTGGCGATCACGGCGCCGCTGTGGGCGTCGATCACCACGTCGTAGTAGACCAGCTTGCCGTCAAGCGCCATGCGCAGCTGCACCAGCCAGGCCAGCGCGTAGCGGTCCACCACCTCGACGACATCGAGGGCGTTGAGCTGGTCGTCGGGCTTGTTGGCGGCGGCGGCGGTACGGGTGGTTTTCATCAGCGGGTAGATCAGCAGCTCGGCGCTGGGCGGCCAGCGGTGGCTGGCGCCGGCGGCGATCGCCTGCACGGCGGCGGCGATGGCGGCCTCGCTGTTCAGGCTGGGCGTGAGGTCGGCGGGCAGTGGCGCGGCTGGCGGTGGTGGCGGGGCCACGCCGCCGGGCGTGGTCGCCTGCGGCTGCAGGCCGGGGCGGCGGTCGGAGGCGGACACGCTGAGGATGTCGCCGGCGGCGTTGGTCACCACCACCGATTCGGAGCCGAACACGCGCAAGCCCTTGTAGGTGTGCTGGGCGCGGGTGATTTTCTGGCCGACCACGCCGGGGTGCTGGCTGCTGATGCGGAAGCTGTAGCTGGCGTCGACGCCGGGGTGGGCGTCGAGCGCGTTGAGGCGCGCGACCAGGCTGGCGCTGTCCTGCGGCGTGGCGGTGGTGATGGGGGCCGACATCAGTTGGGCGGCGCCGGCGTGCAGCGCGGTCAGGGCGATGCAGGCGAATAACAGGGTGAGTGTGCGTGGTTTCATGTCATCCTCCGTGGTAGATGACTTCACGCTAGAACGATGGCGGCGGACGGTACTGCGCCAGATCAAACAGCAGGCAGATCGGCGCCGCCGGACGGCGGCGCCGGAGGGGATTACTTCAGCTGGGCGCGCACGCGGGCGATGGCCTGGCGCACCTGGTTCGGCGCGGTGCCGCCGACGTGGTCGCGCGCGGCGACCGAGCCTTCCAGGGTCAGCACGGCAAACACGTCGTCCTCGATCAGGGTCGAGAAGGCGCGCAGTTGCTCCAGCGACATTTCGGCCAGGTCGATCTTCAGATCGTCGCAGGCGCGCACGGCGTGGGCCACGGCTTCGTGGGCGTCGCGGAACGGCAGGCCCTTCTTGACCAGATAGTCGGCGAGGTCGGTGGCGGTGGCATAGCCCTGCAGCGCGGCCGCGCGCATATTGTCCGGCTTGACGGTGATGCCGCCGGCCATGTCGGCAAAGATGCGCAGGGTGTCGACCAGGGTGTCGACGGTGTCGAACAGCGGTTCCTTGTCTTCCTGGTTGTCCTTGTTGTAGGCCAGCGGCTGGCCTTTCATCAGGGTCAGCAGGCCCATCAGGTGGCCAAACACGCGGCCGGTCTTGCCGCGCGCCAGTTCCGGCACGTCCGGGTTTTTCTTTTGCGGCATGATCGACGAGCCGGTGCAGAAGCGGTCGGCGATGTCGATGAAGCCGACGCGCGGGCTCATCCAGATGATCAGCTCTTCCGACATGCGCGACACGTGCATCATGATGAGCGAGGCGGCGGCGGTGAACTCGATCGCGAAGTCGCGGTCGGAGACGGCGTCCAGCGAGTTGTGGCAGACGTCGTCGAAGCCCAGCGTCTTGGCCACGCGCACGCGGTCGATCGGGAAGGTGGTGCCGGCCAGCGCGGCCGCGCCCAGCGGCAGGCGGTTGACGCGCTTGCGGGCGTCGGCCATGCGCTCGGCGTCGCGGCCGAACATTTCAACGTAGGCCAGCATGTGGTGGCCGAAGGTGATCGGCTGCGCCACCTGCATGTGGGTGAAGCCCGGCAGGATGGTGTCGGCGTTCTTTTCGGCCAGGTCGGTCAGGGCGGCGCGCAGGGCGTTCAGCAGTTCCAGCACGTCGTCGATGGCCGAGCGCACGTACAGGCGGATGTCGGTGGCCACCTGGTCGTTGCGCGAACGGCCGGTGTGCAGGCGCTTGCCGGCGTCGCCGACCAGCTCGGTCAGGCGCTTTTCGATGTTCAGGTGGACGTCTTCCAGGTCGAGCAGCCATTCAAAGCTGCCGGCCTCGATTTCGGCGCTGATTTGCGCCATGCCGCGCTCGATCTCGGCGCGGTCTTGGGCGCTGATGATGCCTTGGGCGGCCAGCATTTCGGCGTGCGCCAGCGAGCCCTGGATGTCGGCCTTGGCCAGGCGCTTGTCGAAGAATACCGAGGCGGTGTAGCGTTTAACGAGGTCGGAAACGGGTTCGCTGAAGCGGGCGGACCAGGCTTCGGCCTTTTTGGAGAATTGTGAAGTCATAGTCAAAAGTAGGAAGTGCGCGTAGGATCAACAGCGATTATAAACCGCAAGCTGCACTAAAATACGTCAACCTTGTCTATTTGATCACGGAAAACATGGCGACTTTGCACATCAGCACCGATAAAACGGCACTCGACGTGCCATTGATTCATCAGTTTCTGAGCGAGCACTCGACCTGGGCGATCGGCATTCCGCTGGCGGTGGTGGAGCGGGCCATCGATAATTCCCTGTGTTTCGGCGCTTATCTGGAGGGCAAGCAGGTGGCGTTTGCGCGCGTCACCACCGATTGCGCCACCTTTGCCTATCTGGCCGATGTGTTCGTGGTGGAGCAGTGGCGCGGGCAGGGCATCGGCAAGGCGCTGGTGGAGGTGGTGCTGGAGCATCCCGACCTGCAGGGCCTGCGCCGCTTCATGCTGGCCACCAGCGACGCCCACGAACTCTACGCCCGCTACGGCTTCACCCCGCCGTCGCGCCCGGCCACCCTGATGGAGCGCTACCTGCCCAATATCTACGCCAACTGATGCCGGGTATATACACACGGTTGCTCTTCCCCACTCATTGCCTCGTTTTGTCTCGTTTTGCCTCGCCATATGCCTCGTTTTTTTGCCGAACCGCTGAACCTTCATAGGGAGCGCGCGGTCTAACATAGAAAGGACGAGGCATCGGAGAAGGCAAAATGAGACAAAACGAGGCAGTCACTGTGGAAGTAAGCCACAAGGTATATACCGCCCTGTGCGACGAGCTGTGGAAGCAGCGCGACCCGCGCAGTCCAGGCGATATTGCCATGATCGCCATCAAGGCGTGGCTGGCGCGCAATAGCGGCCGGCCGGTCGAGCGTGGCTACCAGTGGAAAAACCTGTTCCTGCCGCACGGCACGCGCCTGCGGATCAACCACGGCTACACCAGCCACTACGCCCAAGTGGAAGGCGACTTGCTGATCGCTGACGGAAACATCGTCACGCCGCGCGGCTGGGCCAACGAAGTATGCGGCTGCGTGCGCAATGCCTGGCGCGACATCTGGATACAGCGCGACCACAACCAGGGCTGGATGCGCGCCAGCGACTGGCGCACCGGCGAAGCGGCCAACCCGCGCCGTGACGCCATTGAACGCCGCCGGCACGGGCGCCGGCAGCTCGATTGAATTACTGCCAGTTCATCAGGCAAGGCGGCACCAGCAGGGCCAGCGCCAGCACCGCGTAAATCAGCTGCAGCGGAATCATCCACTTGGCCCAGGTGATCCACGGGATGCGCGCCAGTGCCAGCACGCCGACGGTGATGCCGGAGGTCGGGATCATCGGCGTGGTGAACTCGCCGAACTGGAACGCCAGGATCGCGGTCTGGCGCGTCACGCCCACCAGGTCGGCCAGCGGCGCCATGATCGGCATGGTCAGCGCGGCCTGCCCGCTGCCCGAGTGGATGAAGAAATTGATCACGGTCTGGATGCCAAACATCTTCCACGCCGCGAACACCGGATGCGCCGACTGCACCAGCGGCATCAGCGCATGCAGCATGGTGTCGATGATGTGGGCGTCGCGCGCCAGCACCAGCGTGCCGCGCGCCAGCGCGATCACCAGCGCGGTGCCGACCAGGTCGCGCGCACCCTGCATGAAGCCTTCCACGATCTGGGTCGAATCGAGCTTGCCGACCAGGCCGATCACGATCGCCATCGACAGGAACAGCGCCGCGATTTCATCGATATACCAGTCGTAGTGCACCACGCCGCCCACCATCACCACCAGCGAGCCGGCGAAGATCGCCAGCACCAGCTTGTGGCGCGCCATCATGCCGTGGAACTCGCCGATGCCGCCGGCCGGCAGTTCCTTGCGTTTCTCGAGATCGAGCGCATAGGTCGGGCTCAAGGTCGGATCGCGCTTGACGCGCGCCGCGTACCACATCATGAACACGATGGTGACGGTGGTCGCCAGCACCCACACGATCAGGCGATAGCCCCAGCCGGAAAACACCGGCACGCCGGCGATGCCCTGCGCGATGCCGACGTTGAACGGATTCAGGAACGCCGCCGAGAAGCCCACCTGCGAGCCCAAAAACGGAATCGACACGCCGACCACCGTGTCATAGCCCAGCGCCAGCGCCAGCGGCACAAAGATCAAAATAAACGGAATCGCCTCCTCGTTCATGCCGAAGGTCGCGCCGCCGATCGAGAACAGGGTGATGAACACCGGGATCAGCGCCTTCTGGATGAACCTCGAACTGGCATGCGCCTTCGCCAGCGACTTGATCATCGAGTCGATCGCCTCGGTCTTCTGCAGCACCGCAAACGCGCCGCCGACGATCAGCACGAAGCCGATGATCTGCGCCGCCTCGACGAAGCCCTTGATCGGCGCCTTCATCAGCGCCACCAGTCCTTGCGGATTGCTGTCGATGTAGTGGAAGCTGTCCGGATTAATCAGCTGCTTGCCATTGACCAGATGCGTGTCGTACTTGCCGCCGGGGACCAGCCACGTGGCCGCCGCGATCAGCGCCAGAATGATGAACAGCAGGACAAAGGTATGGGGGAGTTTGAGTTTCTTCTTCATCATGCGCTCAGCAGGTCGCCCTCACGATAAGCCTTGGCGCCGGCCACCTTGCCGACGTTCATGCCACGAATCACATGGCGGTGCGCGCTGCGCGCAAAGAACACGCCGTCCACCGCCGCGCGCAACACCGTGGTCGCGCCGCTGACCGGATCGATCAGATCGGCCACGGCATCGCCGGCCGCCACGCGCGCACCGAGCTCGCGCGTGTAGACCAGTATCCCGGCATGCGGCGCATACAGCGGCTCCACGCCTTCCAGCGGTGTCGCCGCGCACAGCGGCGCCGGCACCGCCGCCGTAGCCGCCGCCTGCGCCGCCGCGTCGCCCAGCACCCCGTTCAGCGTCAGGAATTGCAGCAGGCCGGCCGCGTCCTTGCGCGCCAGCTCGTAGCTGACTTCCTGCTCGCCGCGCAGCTCCACCGTGGTCGACAGGCAGGCCGGCGGAATCGGGAACTGGTGCCCGAAGTGTTGGTCGAGATCCCACCACAGCCGGCTGCAGGCCTCGTCGAACGGCTCGCCGCCGGCCTCGTAGGCCAGCAGCGTGGCGTGTGAGCCGAGAATCGCCGACAGCGGCGCGATGGCTTCGGCCAGCGGCGTGCCGGCGTAGATGTGCAGCACCGCCTCGTTATCGCAATGCAGGTCAAGCACGATGTCGGCGTCGATGGCCAGCGTCATCAGGGTTTTCTTGAGCGTTTCGGCGTCGGTGGCCGGGGTCCAGGCGGCGATCGAGGCGCGCGCGTGTGCGCGGATCAGCGCCACATTGGCTGCCGCATCCTGCCCCAGCTTGCCCGCCAGCGACTGCTTCAAGTCGTTGGCCACGTGCTTGTAGGCGCGGTTGAAATTGACGCCGGTGGTCAGGTCGAAGCGCCCGAAGGCGGCGCCGTGGATGGCCTGCGCCAGCCCGATCGGATTGGCGGCCGGCACCAGGATGATTTCGCCGTGGATCTGGCCGGCCGCTTCCAGCGCCGCCAGTTCGGTGCGCAGGAATTGCGCCACCAGCATGCCCGGCACCTCGTCGGCGTGCAGCGAGCCCTGGATATACACCTTCTTGCCGCTGCCCGGCGTGCCGAAGTGGAAACTGGTGAGCGCGTACGCGGCCGGCGCGAGGGCGCTGGAAATGGGATGGGTGATTGCTTGCATGGCGTGCCCTGCGGAGTCGTGAGGATGATAAAGCATTGAGTATGTAGCACTATTTTCACAAAGTAAATCGCGCACCGGCCAAAGGCGGCGCGTTGCCTTGAGTTTTTGGCTACATGTGCGTACAGTTAGTTTAAATGAATTATTTACATATCGATCAACAGGGAGAGAATATGCGGAACACCATGATGACGCGCGCCGTGCGGCTGGCGCTGGGCGTGGGCGCAGTGAGCGGCCTGATCGGCAATGCGGTGGCGCAGGAGGCGCCGGCGCCGGCCGCCGCGCCGCTGCCACGGGTGGAAATCACCGGCTCGGCCATCAAGCGCATCGAATCGGAAACCGCACTGCCGGTGCAGGTGATCACGCGCGACGAGATCGACAAGGTCGGCGTCACCACCGCCAGCGAAATCCTGGCGCGGCTGTCGGCCAACGTCGGCGGCCTGACCGACAGCGTCTCGATCACCGACGGCAAGGACCAGCGCGGCTTCAACAGCGCCAACCTGCGCGGCATCGGCACCTCGTCCACCCTGGTGCTGCTGAACGGCCGCCGCATGGCCAACTTCGCCTCGCCCGGCGACGACACCGGCGTCGACCTCAACAACATTCCGGCGGCCGCCATCGCCCGCGTCGAAGTGCTGCTGGACGGCGCCTCGGCGCTGTACGGCACCGACGCCATCGGCGGCGTGATCAACTTCATCACGCGCAAGGACTTCCAGGGCGTGGAGCTGAACGCCTACGGCCTGAAGACCAAGGAAGGCGGCGCCGGCAAGCGCACCGCCACCATTACCGCCGGCCACGGCGACCTGGTCAAGGACGGCTTCAATATCTTTGCGGTGGCCGACTTCCAGCGCACCGACGCGCTGTCGACCTCGCAGCGCAGCTTCATCGACGACCTGCACATCACCGAGCGCCTGCCGCACCTGCTGTCGGGCTTTACCTCGCCGGCCAATATCCGCATCAGCACCGACCAGCGCGAATACCTGAACGATCATGGCTTCCTGCTCAACGGCAAACCGCTGGCCAGCAACACCTTCAATCTGTCCATTCCGACCTGCAACGGCCCGGCCAATGTCTACCTGCCTACCGGCACCGGCGGCATCAATGGCTGCACCTACAACTACATGGGCGACACCGAGCTGTACCCGAAAGCCGAGAAGGCCAACTTCCTGAGCCGCGGGGTGCTGCAGCTGAACCCGGAAAACCAGCTGTATGCCGAGGTGGCGCTGAGCCGCAGCAAGACCTGGTACGTGGCCTCGAGCACCCGCATCAACGGCGCCACCATCGACGCCAGCATGGTGCCGGCGCTGGCCAAATACGACCTCGGCTCGGACGACGCGGTCGGCGACAGCGAGCTGCTGCTGCGCATGCGCGTGAGCGAGGCCGGCCGCCGCACTTCGGAGCTGACCAGCGAAAGCCAGCGCTACGTGCTCGGCTGGACCGGCAGCCACAACGGCTGGGACTACGACGTCGGCTTCAACCACAGCGTCAACGTGGTGCGCGACCGCGACACCCACGGCTACGTGCTCAAGGACAAGCTGATCGAGGGCATCGCCTCCGGCCTGATCAACCCGTTCGGTCCGTCGAGCCAGGCCGGCCGCGACCTGCTGGACAGCATCCAGGTCAACGACGAGGTGCGCCACGCGCGCGGCACGATGGACTCGCTCGACTTCAAGCTCTCGCACGCGCTCGGCGCGCTGGCCGGCGGCGACGCCGCGCTGGCCGTCGGCGGCGAGCTGCGCCGCGAGAAGACCACCTACACCCCGTCGGCGCTGCTGATGAGCGGCAACATCAACAACGACGAGTGGTCCGACGGCGACGGCGCCACCAGCTATGCGCGCAACATCAAGGCGGTGTACGGCGAACTGCTGCTGCCGCTCACCAAGCAGTTCGAGGCCCAGCTGTCGGCGCGTTACGACCACTACCAGGTGGTCGGCGGCGCCGCCAGCCCGAAAATCGGCCTCAGCTACATGGCCGCGCCGACCATCCTGCTGCGCGCCTCGGCCGGGCGCGGCTTCCGGGCGCCGTCCATGACCGACCTGTACCGCCCGACCCAGGAAAGCGGCACCGCCACGCTGCCCGACCCGGTCTACTGCGCCACGGTCGACTACGACTACGCCTCCTGCGCCGACAACTGGACCACCCACCGCCACGCCAACCCCAACCTCAAGCCCGAGCGCAGCCGCCAGTTCTCGGCCGGCCTGGTGCTGCAGCCGAGCAAGCAGGTGATGCTGTCGCTCGACTACTGGAACATCAAGCGCACCGACCTGATCGCCGAGATCGGCGACGACGTGCTGCTGGCCAACACCACCAAGTACGCCGACCTGATCCACCGCGACGAGGACCAGTACATCGAGTACATCGACCTGTACAAGGAAAACCGCGGCGCCCAGAAGGCGGCCGGGCTCGACCTGACCATCGACTACAAGGGCGTCAAGACCTTCCTCGGCAATTTCGGCGGCCGCCTGTCGGGCACCTATGTGCTGGACTCCAAGCTGCAGAACGAGAACGACGGCCCCTTCGTCAGCAACCTGGGCCGCTACGTCACCGACGGCGTGGTGCAGCGCTGGCGCCACAGCATCACGCTGGACTGGGACTACGGCCCCTACGCCGCCACCCTGGCCAACACCTTCCTGAGCGGCTATGAAGACCAGAACTCGGCCATCAACCTCGACGACGGCAGCGTGGTGGCGCGCAACCGCGTGAAATCGTACTCGCTGTGGGACCTGAGCGCGTCGTGGCAGGTGAGCAAGCCGCTCAAGCTGCGCGCCGGCATCCAGAACCTGTTCGACACCGCGCCGCCGTTTTCCAACCAGGCCTACCACTTCATCTCCGGCTACGACCCGACCTATGCCGACGTCCGCGGCCGCCGCTTCTACGCCAGTGTAAATTACGCATTCAAGTAATGCGTTTTTAAGCAATTGCTTGGTATCATCTAGCACTGGACGGGATCGGAAGGGGAACATGAAAGTAACGGGTTTGACGCTGCCACAGCTGTGCATGCGCTGGTGCATGCTGTGGCTGCTGGTGTGGGGGGGCGCCGCGCACGCGGCCGCCACCACCACCACGCCGGTGGCCGTGCCCAAGGTGCAGGTGCCGGGCAAGAGCAGCAAGCCGGCCAAGGCGGTGCCGCCGCCCAAGCCGGTGCTGGCGCCGCCGGCAGGCAACCTGGTCATCATCGGCGGCGGCCTGCGCACCGAGAATGCCGAGGTGTGGCAGCGCATCGTCCAGCTGGCCGGCGGCAAGGGCGCGCGCATCGGCGTGTTCGGCTCGGCCTCGATCAACCCGGAAGCGGCCGCCCAGGCCACCGTCAACAAGCTCAATCAGTACGGCGCCCAGGCGTTTGCCATCCCGCTCGGCGTGACCTGGCCCAATAGCGACTACCGCAAGGCGGCCGAAGACCCGGAAACCGTGGCCATGATCCACTCGGCCACCGGGATTTACTTCACCGGCGGCGACCAGGCGCGCATCTCGCGCGCGCTGGTGCGCCCGGACGGCAGCCACACGGCGGCGCTGGACGCGGTGTGGGACGTGTACCGCGACGGCGGCGTGATCGCCGGCTCCAGCGCCGGCGCCGCCATCATGAGCACCACCATGTTCTACGACGCCAAGTCGACGCTGGACATGCTCAAGCAGGGCGTCAACGACGGCCACGAGATTTCGGCCGGCCTCGGCTTCATCGGCGACGACGTGTTTGTCGACCAGCACCTGCTGGTGCGCGGCCGCTTCGCGCGCATGATCCCGGTGATGCTGAAGAAGGGCTACCAAATGGGCCTGGGCATCGATGAAAACACCGCGATGGTGGTGAACGCCAAGCGCGAGGTGGAAATCATCGGCTACAGCGGCGCGCTGCTGCTGGACTTGTCGGCGGCGGTGACCGACCGCGGCATCAAGGGCTTCAATATTTCGAATGCGACCATCAGCTATCTCGATCGCGGCGACAAGTTCAACCTGGTCACGCGCGAATTCACGCCGTCGCCGGACAAGGCCGACAACAAGCTCGACCCGAACCAGCCCGACACCCGCGAGCCGGTCTACACCAACGACATTTTGGGCAACAACGCGGTGCTCGATTTGATGGTCAACCTGATCGACAACGCCCAGCAGGAAGCCATCGGCATCGCCTTCGGCAACCCGCGCGACTTCAACCCGGAACTGGGTTTCGAGTTCCGTTTTTCCAAGACCATCAACAGCGTCGGCTACAGCTCGACCGAGGTGGAGGCCTACTCGGTGCTCAAGCTGCGCATGGACATCCGGCCGATCCAGCTGGCGCAGCCGCTGTACCGCTACCGCTAGCGCGCATTCAGGTATATTAATGGGACGGCGCCCGCGCTCACCGGCGGGCCCCGTCCCATTTTCTTTGGAGCGTGTATGCGCATGGCGATCAAATTCCTGTTCCACGCCGCCCTGATGCTGGCCATGCCGCTGGGCGCGATGGCCGGCGACGTGCCCGCTGCGGCCAAGGGCTCGCTGGTCATCATCGGCGGCGGCCTCAAGCCCGACAACGACGCCGTCTGGCAGCGCATCGTCGCGCTGGCCGGCGGCCCGGGCGCGCGCATCGCGGTGTTTGCCTCGGCCGCCGCCGACCCGGCGCCGGTGGCGCAAGCCATCGTCGACTACCTCAAGCGCTACGGCGCCGACGCCTTCCAGATCCCATTGGCCGTCAAGCTGGCCGACAGCGACTACCGCCAGGCCGCCGAGGACCCGCTGCTGGCCGACGCCGTGCGCGGCGCCGGCGGCGTGTTCTTCTCCGGCGGCGACCAGGCCCGCATCACGCAAGCGCTGGTGCGCGAGGACGGCACGCGCAGCGCGGTGCTGGATGCGGTGTGGGACGTCTACCGGCGCGGCGGCGTGGTGGCCGGCAACAGCGCCGGCGCGGCCGTCATGAGCAGCACCATGTTCTACGCGCCCAAGACCGTGTTTGCCACCCTGCGCGGCGGCGTCACCGAAGGGCAGGAGATCGCGCCCGGCCTCGGCTTCATCGGCGACGACGTGTTCGTCGACCAGCACTTCCTGGTGCGCGGCCGCTTCGCGCGCATGATCCCGGCCATGCTCAAGAAAGGCTACAAGTACGGCCTCGGCATCGACGAAAACACCGCGATGGTGGTGGACCCGAATCGCCGGGTGGAAATCGTCGGCAGCAAGGGCGCGCTGCTGGTCGACCTGACGCGCGCCACCACCGACGCCGCCCGCGCCGGCTTCAACGTCTCCAACGCGGTGATCAGCTATCTCGATCGCGGCGATCTGTACGACCTGGCCACGCACACCTTCACGCCGTCCTCGGCCAAGGCCGGCGGCAAACTGACGGCGCGGCGCGACCTGGTGGCCGACCCGGTGTTCTCGCCCGACATCCTCGGGCGCGGCGCGCTGGTGGAGCTGATGGAGAACTTGATGAACAACCGCCGCAGCGAAGCGATCGGCATCGCCACCAGCGGCCGCAACACGCCGCTGCCGGAGCTGGGCTTCCAGTTCACGCTCAGCAAAACGCGCGACAGCGTCGGCTACGCTTCGGCCGCGCCGCACAGCTACTCCATCCTGCGCATGCGGCTCGACATCCGGCCACTCGACATCGGCCAGTCGCTCACCACCCAATAAGAAATAATTAATTCGCGCCCGATTCAATCAAATGCGATTGACTTCGGCGGCGACCGTGTTTTATTATTCGTCTCGTCCGATGAAAACGGATGCGATTAATAACCCGGAGCCACCCATGCACCAACTCACCGCGCCGCTGCGCGCCCGCCTGCCGGCCCTGCTGCCACCCGCCCTGCAACTGCTGCTGGCGCGGGTCGGCATCGCCGCCGTGTTCTTCCTGTCCGGCCGCACCAAGGTGCAAGGCCTGCTGACCATCAAGCCGTTCACCTACGAATTGTTCCGCAGCGAGTACGCGCTGCCGCTGATCCCGCCCGAGATCGCCGCGCCGGCCGCCGCCTACGCCGAGCACCTGTTCCCGCTGCTGCTGGTGCTGGGCCTGTGCACCCGCCTGTCCGCGCTGGCGCTGCTGGGCATGACGGCGGTGATTGAAATCTTGGTCTATCCCGCCGCCTGGCCGACCCACTTGCTGTGGACTGCCGTGCTGCTGCCGCTGATCGCCCAGGGCGGCGGCGCCTGGTCGCTCGACCGCGTCCTGTTTAAGTAGTTTGTCGCATGCGATGTTATCGAGTGCGCTTTTCATCCCATCACTCCCACCACCTGAACTGAAAGGAAACACCATGACCATCATCCCCCGCACCTCGCTGGCCGCCGCGCTGGCCCTGAGCCTGACCGCACTGGGCGCCAGCGCCGCCGACGCGCCCAAGCCGGCCACCGAAAAATGCTACGGCGTGAGCAAGGCCGGCCACAACGACTGCGCCGCCGGCGCCGGCACCAGCTGCGCCGGCACCGCCACCGTCGACTACCAGGGCGACGCCTGGACCCTGGTCGAGAAGGGCACCTGCACCAAGATCAAGACGCCGAAGGGCTACGGCTCGCTGACGCCGAAGGAGAAGAAATAATGCGCACCGTGCTCGCCTTGAAGGCGGCCGCGATAGGCGCCACGCTGCTGGTGGCCGGCGTCGGCCTGATGCCGGCGCAAGCTGCCGCCGCCGCCCCGGCCACGGACGGCGCCAAAAACATCGTCATCGTCCCCGGCTCCTTTGTCGACGGTTCCGGCTGGCGCGTGGTGTTCGACATCCTGTACCACGCCGGCTACCACGTCAGCATCGCCAACCAGCCGCACACCAGCTTTGACGACGACGTTGCCGCCGCCCGCGAAATCCTCGACCAGCAGGTCGGCCCGGTGATCCTGGTCGGCCACAGCTCGGGCGGCGCCATCATCTCGGCCGCCGGCGCGCGCGACAAGGTGAAGGCCTTGGTCTACGTCTCCGCGCTGCTGCCCGATGTCGGCGAAAGCCTGGCGCAGGTACTGGGCTCGATGCCGTCGCCGAGCGATTCGGTGATCGCCACCCAGGACGGCCACCTGTTCTTCGACCGCGCCAAATTCCACGCCGACTTCGGCGCCGACGTGGCCGAGAACCGCACCAACTTCCTGGCCGCCTCGCAAGTGCCGGCCACCACCGCCACGTTCAGCACCCAGGTCTGGTCGGCCGCATGGCGCAGCAAGCCTAGCTACGCCATCGTCTCGACCGAGGACCGCGCGCTCAGCCCTGATCTGCAACGCTGGATGTACCAGCGCGCCGGCGCCAAGGTCACCGAGATCAAGGCCAGCCACCTGGTCTACATCTCGCAGCCCGAGAAAGTCGCCGACGTTATTTTGACCGCCGCGCATAACGCGCAATAACCTGAAGGAGTAACACCATGAACAGCAATTCCCGCCTCAGCCTCGCCGCCGCTTCCGCCTTGCTGGCACTGGCCGCCCTGGGCAACGCCCACGCCGCCGAGCAAACCCAGAAACAGGAACCGTCCAAGGAACCGCTGGGCCGCTGCTACGGCATCAACACCTGCAAGGGCACCAGCCTGTGCGCCACCGCCAAGAACGATTGCAAGGGCCTCAATACCTGCAAGGGCGAGGGCGTGCTGGTACGCACCAAGAGCGCCTGCCTGGCCGCCGGCGGCACCCTGACCGAACCGAAGTAACCCACGCGGCCCGGCCATTGCTTGCGCCGGGCCTCTACCAACAACCAGCGAGCCAGCGATGCATATCACTCCCTTTTCAGGCTATGGACTGGGCCTGCGCAAAGAGCACTACCGCGATTTCCTTGAACACCGGGTGGCAGTGGATTTTGTCGAGGTCATTTCCGAGAACTTCATGGTGGACGGCGGCCAGCCGCGCCACATCCTGCGCCAGATCCGCGAGCGCCACCCGGTGGTGCTGCACGGCGTGTCGATGTCGATCGGCTCGGCCGACAGCTTGCGCGCCGATTACCTCAAGCGCCTGAAGGCGCTGGTCGACCAGATCGAGCCGCTGTTCGTGTCCGACCATCTGAGCTGGTCGCGCCTGGGCGGCTTTAATTCGCACGACCTGCTGCCGCTGCCGTACACCGAGGAAGCGCTGGCGCTGGTGTGCGCCAACATCCATCAGGCGCAAGAGGTATTGGGCCGCGCCATGCTGTTCGAGAATCCATCGAGCTACCTGGCCTTCGATGGCGCCGACATGAGCGAGTGGGAATTCCTGCGCGAGATGAGCCGGCGCACCGGCTGCGGCTTGCTGCTGGACGTGAATAACGTCTACGTCAGCGCGACCAATCACGGCTTCAACGCCGCCGATTTCCTCGACGGCATACCGTACGAAGCGGTGCGCCAGGTGCACCTGGCCGGCCATAGCCAGGGCGCCGACCTGCTGATCGATACCCACGACAGCCCGGTGTGCGAGGCGGTATGGCAGCTGTACGCGCAAGTGATGGCGCGCACCGGCCCGGTCGCTACCATGATCGAGCGCGATGACCATATTCCGCCACTGGACGACTTGCTGTTCGAATTGTCGATCGCGCGCCAGCTGGGCGCCTTGCATGCCCTGGATCGTACGCTGGTCGCGCAGCGGGAGGCCGCATGATGCTGGCCGACTTGCAGCGCGATTTCCAGCAATGGCTGACGGCGGCCACGCCCGATATCGCCGCACGCGCCGTTAGCTCGGCTGGCGCGGCGGACGCGGAGGCCGGCCATGCGCGCATCATGGCCGGCCTGGCGGTCTACCAGAACAACTACCGCGCGCAGTTGGTGGGCTGTCTGAAGGCGTGCTATCCCAAGCTGCACGCGTGGCTGGGCGACGAGCTGTTCCTGGCGGCGGCGATTACGCACATCGATGCGCACCCGCCGCACGCGTGGACGCTGGACGCATATGCCGACGGTTTTGCGGACACACTGGCCGCGCTGCACCCGCACAATCCCGACGTGCAGGAAGTGGCGTGGATCGAGCACGCGCTGGGCGCGGCCTTCGTGGCCGCCGACGCCGCGCCGCTGGCGCTGGAAGCGTTGGCGCAGGTCGATTGGGAAACGGCGCGGCTGCGATTGACGCCGTCGCTGCGCAGCGCGCCGGCGCTCACCAACGCGGAGCAGGTGTGGTCGGCGCTGTGGGATGAGCGCGCGCCGCCGGAAAGCGAAATGCTGACGGAGCAGGGCGGCTTGCTGGTCTGGCGGCGCGGCTACACCACGTACCTGAAGCAGGTCGATGCACTGGAATACGAGGCGCTGTTGCAGTTGCAGGCCGACGGCAGCTTCGCCGCGCTATGCGACTGGCTGGCCGCGCGCTGCGGCGAAGCGGACGGCGTGGCGAAAGCCGGCGAGCTGCTGGCCGGCTGGCTGGCAGCGGAACTGATTATCTCGGCGGCGTGACCGCCATCTGCGAAAGGACATCACCATGACCAACACGATCCATCACCGCCGACGCTTCCTGCGAGGCGCGGCCATCGCCGCCGCCATCGTAGGCGCCCCGCTGATCGCGAGCGCAGAGCCGCTGCTGCCGTTGCCGGTGCAGCAGGTGCAAACCGACACGCTGGACATCGGCTATCACGAAGCCGGTCCTGCCGACGGCCATCCCATCATCCTGCTGCACGGCGCTTCCGGCGACATCCTGCGCTACGCCGAAGTCGCGCCTGTCCTGGCACGCCAAGGCTACCGCGTGCTGGTGCCTTACCTGCGTGGCCACGGCAGCACGCGCCTGCTCGACGCAGTCTCCGATGCTGGCACCGACGCCAGCGCACCGCGCGCCTATCAGCAAGCGGTTCTCGGCCAGGACCTGCTGGACTTCATGGACGCGCTGCACATCCCCGAGGCGGTGCTGGCCGGCTTCGACCTGGGCGGCCGCGCGGCTGCCGCCGTGGCTGCGCGCAAGCCGACCCGCGTGGTCGGACTGGTACTGGCCGACGGCATGAGCATCAGCGGCCTGGCCGACGCCGTCGCCGCGTCGGCCCGCAACGGCAAGTGGCGCACCTAGCCAAGCGGCGCACTCGCGGCGGCACCGCCACCGGATTACAATGGCGGTCACGTTTTCAACTGACCGCCAGGACTCCCATGATCCGCTACCTCACCTCCTTGCTGGCGCTGTGCGCCTCGGCCTCCGCGCTGGCCGCGCAGCCGGCCACCATGCGCCTCGACTACCTCCACAGCGGCAACGCCAAAGAGGAGCACTACGCCGTCGAGCGGGTAGTGGTCGAGCCGCTGCCGTGGCCCGGCAGCATGGCGCAGACCATCGACACCACCAATCGCGGCAACAACCTGGTGGAAGTAACGGACGCCAAAACCGGCAAGCTGCTGTACTCGCGCGGCTTCTCCACCGTGTTCGCCGAATGGCGCAGCACCGAGGAAGCGGCCCACGCCAATCGCGGCTTCCAGGAATCGGTGCGCTTCCCGCGTCCCGAGCAGCCGGTCAAGGTGCGCATCCTCAAGCGCGACGACGGCAACCGCTTCGTGCCGGTATGGAGCGCCGACGTCGATCCGAACGCGATGGATGTGATCCGCAAGCAGCCGCCGGCGCCGGTCAAGCCGATCGCCATCCGCGTCAGCGGCCGCTCCGAGGACAAGGTCGACCTGCTGATCGTCGGCGACGGCTACACCAGGCGCGATATGAAGAAGTTCGAAGCCACCGCACGCCGCCTGGCCGACCACCTGTTCGCCACTTCGCCGTTCAAGGAGCGCGCCAAGGATTTCAACGTCTGGGCCATCGCGCTGCCGACCAGCGAATCGGGCGTGTCGCGGCCGTCGACCGGCGTCCACAAGGAGTCGCCGCTGGGCACCCGCTATGACATCTTCGGCAGCGAGCGTTATGTGCTGACCACCGACAACCGCGCCTTGCGCGAGCTGGCGCAGTACGCGCCGTATGAGTTCATCGAGATCTTGGTGAACAACGAGACCTACGGCGGCGGCGGCATCTTCGGCCAGTTCAGCACGGCGGCGGCCGACAACGACTGGGCCAACTACCTGTTCGTGCACGAATTCGGCCACCACTTTGCCGGCCTCGCCGACGAGTACTACACCTCGCCGGTGGCCTACGCCACCGGCGGCGAGCGCCGCGAACCGTGGGAGCCCAACGCCACCGCGCTGCAGGACCCGGCCAATATCAAGTGGAAGAAATTCGTGAAGGAGGGCACGCCGCTGCCGACGCCGTGGCCGAAAGCGACCTACGAGACGGCGTCGCGCGCCTATCAACAGGAACGCGCCGCGCTGCGCGCCAACAACCGCCCCGAGTCCGAGATGAGCGCCTTGTTCACGCGCGACCTCAAACAAAGCACGGCCTTGTTCTCGGCCGACCCGCACCGCCACACGGTGGGCGCGTTCGAGGGCGCCAACTACGAAGCCACCGGCTACTATCGCCCTGAAATGCAGTGCATCATGTTCGACCGCAGCGAGCAATTCTGCTCGGTGTGCGCCGATGCGATCAGCGCCATCATCGATTTGTACGCGGCGCCAAAACGGTGATTTAGTACGCTAGCGTACAGTCGGTGTGTCGTTGGAGGAATAAGCTGTGTCTCACTTACTCAAACAACACACCGAAAGGGATCACATCATGAACAAAATCATTGCAACCCTGATCGCAGGCCTGTTCGCCACCGCCGCTTTTGCCCAAACCTCGGACGTCGCCAAAGCGCAAGCTGAGGCCAACAAAGACGTGGCCAAGGCCGAACAGAAGGAACTGAAGGCCGACGCCAAGGCCGACAAGAAGGCCAACAAGGCCATCGCCAAGGCCGACAAGGTGCACGAGGAACAGCAAGCCAAGGTCGCGGTGGAAGCTGCCAAGGCTAACGAGAAGGTCGCCAAGGCCGATCCTGAAGACAAGGCCAAGGCCGCCGCCAAGGGCGACAAGGCTATCGCCAAGGCCGAGGAAAAGGCCGAGAAGAAAACCGTGAAGGCTGACGCCAAAGCCATCAAAGCGGCGGTTGACGCCACCGAAGACAAAGCGCTGGCCGCCAACAAAACCGCCGCCGTCAAGGCCAAGACCGACGCCGAAGTGAAAGAAGCCGCCGCCAAGCACTAAGCACCGTCATTCCGGCGCAGGCCGGAATCCATAGAACACATGCTTTGTGTTGACGCACGCGTTCTATGGGTCCCGGCCTTCGCCGGGACGACGCGGGTTAGACGATCGGCACCAGGCCGGTCGGCTTGATCTTGGTCGCCAGTTCCTTGCCCTTGCGCGCGCGCTTGCCGAAGTGGACCGCCAGCGCCGACGCCGACAGTTTCTCTTCCTGGGCCTTGCCGCCACGCCCCGTGCCGAACACGGTCACGCCTTTCTGGCTGATCGGCTTGGCCGCCAGCAGGGTTTCCTTGTCGGCCAGCTCCATCAGGATCACGCCACGGCCGCCGTTGGTCAGCACCTTCATTTCGTCCATGCCGAACACCAGCACCCGCGCGCCCGACGACAGCACCGCCACTGCGCTGGCGCTGTCCGGAATCACGGTCGGCGGCAGCGGCACGTCGCCGTCGTCGAGCGTGATGAACGACTTGCCGCCCTTGATGCGGCTGACCATGTCGCCAGCCTTGGTCTCGAAGCCGAAACCGGCGCTGGTGGCCAGCAGCAGGCGGGTGGCGGCGGCGCCGGCAAAGTAATGCAGCACGCGCGCGCCCGGCGCCAGGTCGATCAGGGTGGTGACCGGCACGCCGTCGCCACGCGCGTTCGGCAGCGCCGCTACCGGCACCGAGTAGACTTTGCCGTTGCTGCCAAAGGCCAGCAGGTTGTCGACCGTGCGGCATTCAAACGCGCCGTAGATCGCGTCGCCGGCCTTGAAGGTGAACTGGGTGGCGTCGTGGCCGATGCCGGTGCGGGCGCGGATCCAGCCTTTCTCCGAGATGATCACGGTGACCGGTTCGTCCACCACCTTCTGCTCGACCACGGCTTTTTGCGCTTCTTCGATCAGGGTGCGGCGGGCATCGCCGTAGGTCTTGGCGTCGTTCTCGATTTCCTTGATGATGGCGCGCTTCATCGACGATGGGTTGTCCAGCAGGTCCTGCAGCATCTGGCGCTCCTTGCGCAGCTCGGCCAGTTCCTGTTCGATCTTGATCGCTTCCAGGCGCGCCAGCTGGCGCAGGCGGATCTCGAGGATGTCTTCGGCCTGGATTTCCGACAGCTTGAAGCGCTCGATCAGCGCCGCCTTCGGCTCGTCCGAATTGCGGATGATGTGGATCACTTCATCGATATTCAGCAGGATGGTCTGGCGCCCTTCCAGGATGTGGATGCGGGCGTCGACCTTGCCCAGCTTGAACTGCGTGCGGCGCGTGACGGTGGCGAAGCGGAAGGTGATCCACTCGCTCAGGATGTCGCTCAATCCCTTTTGCCGCGGCCGGCCGTCGCCGCCGATCATCACCAGGTTGATCGAGGCCGACGATTCAAGCGAGGTGTGCGCCAGCATCATCAGCATGAATTCGGTCTGGTCCTGGTTCTTCGATTTCGGCTCGAACACCAGGCGCACCGGCGCCGCGCGGCCCGATTCGTCGCGTATCGTATCCAGCGAATTCAGGATCAGCGATTTCAGCGCCAGCTGTTCCGGCGACAGGGCTTTCTTGCCCAGCTTGATCTTCGGATTGGTCAGCTCTTCGATTTCTTCCAGCACCTTCTGCGACGAGGTGCCCGGCGGCAGTTCGGTGACCACCGCCTGCCACTGGCCGCGCGCCAGTTCTTCGATCTTCCAGCGCGCGCGCACCTTCATCGAGCCACGGCCGGTGGCGTACATGTCGGCGATCTGCGACGGCGGCGTGATGATCTGGCCGCCGCCCGGGAAGTCCGGGCCCGGCACCAGCGCCATCAGCTCGGCGTGCGAGATTTTCGGATTGCGGATCATGGCCACGGCGGCCTGCGCCACCTCGCCCAGGTTGTGCGACGGGATTTCGGTGGCCAGGCCGACCGCGATGCCGGAGGCGCCGTTCAAGAGCACCATCGGCAGGCGCGCCGGCAGCAGGCACGGTTCTTCGGTCGAGCCGTCGTAGTTGGCCTGGAAGTCGACCGTGCCGAGGTTGATTTCGTCCAGCAGCACCTTGGCGATCGGCGTCAGGCGCGCCTCGGTGTAGCGCATCGCCGCCGCGCCGTCGCCGTCGCGCGAGCCGAAGTTGCCCTGGCCGTCGATCAGCGGGTAGCGCAGCGAGAAGTCCTGCGCCATGCGCACCATCGCGTCGTACACCGACTGGTCGCCGTGCGGGTGCAGCTTGCCGAGCACGTCGCCGACCACGGTGGCCGACTTGCGCGGCTTGGCGGTGCTGTTCAGGCCCATTTCGTTCATCGCGTACAGGATGCGGCGCTGCACCGGCTTCTGGCCGTCGCAGACGTCGGGCAGGGCGCGGCCCTTGACCACCGAGATGGCGTAGTCGAGGTAGGCGCGTTCGGCGAAGGTGGACAGGGTCAGCGAGTCGCCGCCGTCATCGCCGCCGCCGTTGCCGAACATGCCGCCGCCGTCGTCGCCGCCACCGCTGCCGCCATTGCCGTCGTCGCCACCGCCGGCATCGGCCGCTGCATCGGTGGCCTCGGTTTCCGCCGCAACGTCCGTCAGGGCTTCCGCCGCCTGCGCTTCGATGGCCGCCACTTGCGGCGCCTGGACTGGCTCCGGCTGGACTTCTTCCGGCGCCGGTTCGTCAAAGAGATTTGCTTGAGTCATAGTGTGTATGCTTGTGTTGTCTGTCCCTCGTCGTTCCGGCGTAGGCCGGAACCCATGCGGCGCGTCTTGGCCGGCTCAGCATGGATTCCGGCCTGCGCCGGAATGACGGTGTGCGTCAAATATCGGCTTCAGCTTCGTTGCCGTGTTCCTCGATCCAGGCGCGGCGCGCGGCCGCTTCGCCTTTCCCCATCAGCATATTGAAGCGCGCCGCCGATTCGCCGTGGCCGTAGCCGCCCAGCGACACCGGCAACAGGCGGCGGGTGTCCGGATTCATGGTGGTTTCCCACAGCTGCTCGGCGTTCATCTCGCCCAGACCCTTGAAGCGCGAGATCGACCAGGCGCCTTCCTTCAGGCCGTCCTTGCGCAGCTTGTCCTCGATCGCCACCAGTTCGCCGTCGTCGAGCGCGTACAGTTTCTGGATCGGCTTCTTGCCGCGCGCCGGCGCGTCGACGCGGTACAGCGGCGGACGGGCGATGCAGATGTTGCCGTTGGCGATCAGGCCGGGGAAGTGGCGGAAGAACAGCGTCAGCAGCAGCACCTGGATGTGCGAGCCGTCGACGTCCGCATCGGACAGGATGCAGATTTTGCCGTAGCGCAGACCCGACAGGTCGGGCGTGTCGTGCACGGTGTGCGGGTCGACGCCGATCGCCACCGAGATGTCGTGGATCTCGTTGTTGGCGAACAGGCGGTCCTTGTCGGTCTCCCACGAATTGAGCACCTTGCCGCGCAGCGGCAGGATGGCCTGGAATTCCTTGTCGCGGCCCATCTTGGCCGAGCCGCCGGCCGAGTCGCCCTCGACCAGGAACAGTTCGGTGCGGTCGGCCTCGTTCGATTCGCAGTCGGTCAGCTTGCCCGGCAGGACCGCCACGCCCGAGGATTTCTTCTTCTCGACTTTTTGCGCCGAGCGCAGGCGCGATTGCGCCTGCTTGATCACCAGCTCGGCCAGCTTCTTGCCGTAGTCGACGTGGTGGTTGAGCCACAGCTCCAGCGCCGGCTTGGAGAAGCTCGACACCAGCCGCACGGCGTCGCGCGAATTCAGGCGTTCCTTGATCTGGCCCTGGAACTGCGGGTCGAGCACCTTGGCCGACAGCACGAACGAGGCGCGCGCGAACACGTCCTCCGGTAGCAGCTTGACGCCTTTCGGCAGCAGCGAGTGCATCTCGACGAAGTTCTTGACCGCGCCGTACAGGCCCTCGCGCAGGCCCGATTCGTGGGTGCCGCCGTTGGGCGTGGGGATCAGGTTGACATACGATTCGCGCACGATGGCGCCTTGCTCGGTCCAGGCCACCACCCACGACGCGCCTTCGCCCTCGGCGAAGCCTTCGGCGTCGGGGCCGGCGAACTGCTCGCCCTCGAACAGCGGGATCAGGGTCTCGCCGTCGGTCGCTTGCGCCAGCGCCTCGGTCAGGTAGCCGCGCAGGCCGTCCTTGTACTGCCAGGTCTGCGATTCGCCGGTCTTGGCGTTGTTCAGCGTGACCGACACGCCCGGCAGCAGCACCGCCTTGGAGCGCAGCAGGCGTTGCAGCTCGACCTGCGAGATGGCCGAGGAGTCAAAATATTTGGCGTCCGGCCAGGCGGTGACGCGGGTGCCGGACTTCTTGCCGTCGCGCGGCGCCACCACGGAGGTCAGCGGCTCGACCACGTCGCCGTTTTCAAACACCAGGTGGTGCAGGCCGGTGCCGTTGGGCTCCTTGCGCCACACCGTGATCTCCAGGCGCTTGGACAGCGCGTTGGTGACCGATACGCCGACGCCGTGCAGGCCGCCGGAGAAGGCGTAGGCGCCGCCGCTGCCCTTGTCGAATTTGCCGCCGGCGTGCAGGCGCGTAAACACGATTTCCACCGTCGGCACGCCTTCTTCCGGGTGCAGGCCGACCGGGATGCCGCGGCCGTCGTCTTCGACCGTGATGCTGCCGTCGGCGTTCTGGGTGACGACGATGGTGCTGCAATTGCCGCCCAGCGCTTCGTCGGCGGCATTGTCGATCACTTCCTGGATGATGTGCAGCGGATTCTCGGTGCGGGTGTACATGCCCGGGCGTTGCTTGACGGGCTCCAGGCCCTTGAGGACGCGGATGGATGATTCGCTGTAGTCGGAAACGGGTTTTTTAGTGGCCATACGAGCAAGCTTGTTTTCTTGATACTGGGTTTATGTACAGTTCATGCATTGTTTGCGTATTCTATCCTCAACTGCGCAGGCTGCGCGGCAAAAATTGCGCAGCGCGCAATTTATACACGATGTTTACAACGCAGGCAGGCCTTTTTAGACCGTTTTTACGGGTTGGCCGATAAGCTTTCCGGTATCGAAACGCTGAACCGGAGCTTAGTCATGCACGCTTATTTCCACACCCAGGCCGCCCAGCGCCGCGCCAAACCGGCGCCGCGCGCCTGCCTGATGCTGCTGACCGTGGAGGCGGCCGCGCTGGGCGAGCTGCGGGCGCTGGTGGTGCGCACCTGCGGCGACGCCATGCAATTCATGCGGGTGCAAGCGTGCGACCACGGCGAGCGGGCCAAGGTCTGGCTGTGCCTGTCGCGCGCGCTGGCCGGGCAGGTGATGGTGGCGGTGATGCGGGCCTTGCCGGGCGCCGAATTCGGCCGCATGACGCCGCTGGCGGCGCCGTCGCGGGGGCTGGCGTGATCGTCGCCATCGCCGGCGCGTGCGGCGTGGCCGGGCAGGCCATCGTCGCCAACAACCTGGCCTTGCTGCGGGCGCGCGCCGGACGGCGCGTGCTGTTGCTCGATACCGCGCCGCGCGCGGCGTCATGCGCGTGGTGCAGCGAGATGGCGGCGGCCGGCGTCAAGCCGCAGCTGGCGGCGCGCGCCATTACCGGCCGCGCGCTGCTGGACCAGCTGGAACTGCTGCGCAGCCGCTACAACGACATCGTGATCGACACCGAGGGCCGCGACACCGCCGATTCGCGTGCCGCGCTGATCGCCGCGCGGCTTGCGGTGGTGCCGGTGACGCCGGGACAGGTCGATCTGGGCAGCCAGTACCAGCTGATTGCCCGTCTCAATGCCGCGCGCATGTTCAATCCGGGCTTGCGCGTGCTGTTTGTACTGGTCGGCGTGGACGGCGCGCCCAGCGACGAGGAGCGCGCCGCGGTGCGCGCCTTCGTGGCGCGGGTGATGTCGGCCACGCTGGCCGGCACCATCATTCGCGGCGCCGCGCCGGCCGACATGGACGCGCTGTACCGCGAAGTTTTTAACCACTGATAGGACTATTATGAAAAAGTTTGTACTCGTCGCGGCGCTGGCTGCTGTGTTTTCCGCTCACGCCGAGGAGGCGGCGCCGGCCGCCGTGCCGGACAACGCGGTCAGCTTCAACGTGGCGGCGGTCAGCGACTACCGTTATCGCGGCATTTCGCAAACGCGCTTGCAGCCGGCTTTGCAGGGCGGCGCGGATTATGTGAATAATCCAACCGGCCTGTATGCGGGCGCGTGGGCGTCGACCATCACCTGGATCAAGGATGCGGGCGGCGACGGCAGCGTGGAGCTGGACCTGTACGCCGGCAAGCGCGGGCAGGTGGCCGAGGCGGTGTCCTATGACGTTGGCGTGCTGACCTATGTGTATGCGTCCAACGCGCTGCCGGTCAGCGCCAACACCACCGAGGTCTACGGCCAGTTGGGCTACGGCCCGGCCTATGTGAAGTATTCGCACGCCGTGACCAATCTGTTCGGCTTTGCCGACAGCAAGAACAGCGGCTACCTGGACCTCGGCGCCAATATCGATGCGGGCGAGGGCTGGACTGTCAACCTGCATGCCGGCCGCCAGCAAGTGAAGCACAACGATGCGGCGTCCTATACCGACTGGAAGCTGGGCGTGAGCAAGGACTTCGGCGTGCTGACCGGCGCGCTGGCGGTGATCGGCACCAATGCGCAAGAGCCGGCCTACACCTCGGCCGCCAACAGCAAATTCCTCGGCAAGACCGCGCTGCAGCTGACCATCAGCAAGGTGTTCTAGGAAGAGGGGCGGCGCGCTGCTGCGTGCTGCCCGTGCTGCTTGCCGTGCTTGCGGCGCTTTCCTTTCCGGCTGCGCTTGACGGTTTGGCCTGAGGCGCCAGCGCTGTGCCGGGCGGGCGGTTTTGCCGGCGCTGCGGGCACGGCGGCGGCTGGCTGCGGGTCGGCGGCGCCAAACAGGCGCGCGATCTGGGTTTTTTGCTGCGCGCGGCAGGTGTCAGCCAGTATCCATTGCTCGCTGCCCGGAAAACGCAGCCAGACGGCCTTCCAGGCGTTGCGGTTGCCGCTGCCCTTCAGGTTGGCAAAGGCGGACGGCGACAGCGTTTGCTCGCCGCTGCGGATTTCGCTGCCCTGCACCACGGCGAAATACGGCGTGCGGCCAAAGCTGGCGCGCAGCCGGGTGCCTTCCGGCAGAAAGACTTGCTTCCATTGATAACCGGTGTCGGTCACGGCCTGCTGTTGCAGCTGCGCCGCCGGCTGCGGTTTCATATAGGCGCGAATGGCGTCGCAAATGGGCGCTTCCATTTCCAAGCCGCACCAGTGCAGCCCGGTAAAGGCGCCAAATTCCTCCATTAGTTCATTCGGCAAGCGGTAGGGAAAGCTGAAGGTACCCATGATGGGGGTCTCCGAAAATGGCGTTTTACTAAGCGCTACTAATTCCGGCTAAGCGTTACTAAAGCGCGCTATGGTTTACTAAAATATCTGTGGTGCATATGTATTAGAGCGGGCATGCGCGCTTTTAGTTCCGAATATCGGCATTTAGTTGTGGGTAGTACGGAGTAGGCAATTTTAGTAAAACGCCGAAAAAAAAGACCCCCACCCTATATCCTCCCGGCAGGGCGGAAAATTTCGCGGTAGAGGTGGCGGACCTCTGGAGCGCAGAGTTTGCGCTCCTGCTTGTGGGCCGGCAGTTCGAGTTCGCTGTGGCGCGTGTGGTAGGTGCTGGCGCTGTCGTCGAGCACCAGCGTGTCGGCCAGGCGGGCGTGCGGCAGTTGGGCCACAAACACCAGCAGGCTGCCCGCTTGATGCGCGGTGAGCGGACGGCGGCCATGCGCCACCGTCACCAGCACGCGGGTAGCGGGATTGGCCCGCTGCGCCAGTTGCAGGCGCGCCAGCAGCAGCGCGCAATCGTCCTGCCGTTCCAGCGCTTCCGGCCGCAGCAGCGCCAGAATCACGCCCGCCCGCGCCAGCGCGGCATCGGCCTTGGGCGCACCTTGCGGGGCGGCGTTGACCACCAGATCGTCGTACAGCTGCGCATCGTAAGCGCCGGGATTCGGCGCCACCAGCAGTACGCGCTTGCCGGCCGCCACGCGCAGCATGGCCAGATCTTCGGCCAGATCGGCGACGGCGCTGTCGCCGTCCACACCAGTGAGGGCGACGATCATTTGGCCACCACGGCGTGAGCCAGCGAATAGCGTGCCGCGCCATGTGCCGTCGCAGGCGCTGCAGCCGCCGGGGCGGCGCGGTAGGCCGGCAGCGCGTCGAGCGCTTCCAGCGCTGCTGCCAGCCGGCCCTTGCAGGCGGTGGTGGCGGCCACCATTGGCAGGCGCAGTTCATCGCGCAGCAAGCCTTGCATCGACAGCGCGGCTTTCAGCGGCGCCGGATTCGGCTCGGAGAACAGCAACTGCATCATCGGCAGCAGCGCGGCCGCCAGCGTGCGCGCCTCGGCCAGGCGCTGCGCGCGCACCAGGTCATACAGCTGCACATACAAATCGGTGCGGATATGCGCCGATGCCGAAATCGCCCCGTGCGCGCCGCCGCACAGCGCGGCGAACAGCAGCACATCGTCGCCGCACAGCACCGACAACGGCGTCTGCTGCACCAGGGCGGTGATCTGGCCCAGGCTGCCGCCGGCCTCCTTGATGGCGGCGAACTGCGGCCGCTGCGCCAGCCTGCGCGCGGTGGCCAGCTCAAGATGCACACCGGTGCGCGCCGGCACGTTGTACAGCACGATGGGGCGGCCGGTGGCACCGGCGATGGTCTCGAAGTGGCGCAGCAAACCTTCCTGCGACGGCCGCACGTAAGCCGGCGTGGACACCAGATAGCCGGCCAGTTCCGCGTCATCAAACTCCAGCACCCGGCTGGCGGCGGCGAAGGTATCGCTGCCGCCTATGCCCATCAAGACCGGGCAGCGCTTGCGCGCCACCTCCAGCACCGCCGCCAGCGCCGCGCTCTGCTCGGACAAGTCCAGCTGCGGCGCCTCGCCGGTGGTGCCGCACACCACCAGCCCGTGGGCGCCGTCGTCGATCACGCGCTCGGCCAGCCGCTGCAGGCGCGCCAGATCCAGTTCGCCGTGCAGCATCGGCGTGACCAGCGGCACCCAGATGCCGTGTAAACAAGTGTCCATGATGTTCATCGGTAGTTGCGATGGATCCAGCGTAGCGGGCGGCCCGTAAAAACGTTCTCAATAATCGCGCGCCGCCCGTAAACAAGCCGTAAATTTTTACGCTTTGTTTACACCCCGGCGCCAAGTCTTTACACCATCTTTAGACCGCTTTGGCTAACCTTCCCGGTATCAAAACGAGACCTGTGAGGGTGTGATGGACTTTGTATTTATCGGCGCTACGGCGCTGTTTTTCCTGCTGACGGTGGCGATGGCCGCCGGCTGCGACAAGTTGAGCGCGCCGGGAGGCCAGCCATGAACACGTTCTATGTGATCGGCGCGATCGCGTCGGCCTGCCTGCTGGTGTATCTGGTGGCGGCCCTGCTGAAAGCGGAGGACCTGTAACATGACCACGCAATCTATCGTGCTGTTGATCGTCTTCCTGGCCGTGCTGCTGGCAATGGCCTGGCCGCTCGGCATCCTGCTGGCGCGTGTTGGCGACGCCGGTGCCGCCGCCGTGCCGGGCCTGCGCTGGATGGCGCGCATCGAACACCTGATCTACCGCGCCGCCGGCGTCGATCCCAAGCAGGGACAAGGCTGGAAGTCGTACGCCGTGTCGCTGCTGCTGTTCAGCGTGATCGGCGCGCTGGTCACCTACGGCCTGCAGCGGGTGCAGGTCTGGCTGCCGCTCAACCCACAAGCGCTGGGCAATGTCAGCCCGGATTCGGCGTTCGACACCGCCGTCAGCTTTGTCGCCAACACCAACTGGCAGGGCTACAGCGGCGAGCAGACCATGAGCTACCTGACCCAGATGCTGGTGCTGGCGGCGCAGAACTTCTTCTCGGCCGCCACCGGCATGGCGGTGGCCTATGCGCTGATCCGCGGCTTTGCCTCGCGCTCGGCCAAATCGATCGGCAATTTCTGGGTCGACATCACGCGCTGCACCTTGTACGTGCTGTTGCCGCTGTCGCTGTTGTTCGCGGTGTTCCTGATGGGGCAGGGCGTGATCCAGAACTTCTCGGCCTACAAAGAAGTGCAACTGCTCGATCCCGTCAGCTACAACGTGTCGCCCACCGAAACCGCAGTCGCCGCCACGCAAACCATCGCAATGGGCCCGGTGGCCTCGCAGGAAGCGATCAAGATGCTGGGCACCAATGGCGGCGGCTTCTTCAACGCCAACTCGGCGCACCCGTATGAAAACCCGACCGCGCTGACCAACTTCGCCCAGATGCTGGCGATCTTCCTGATCCCGGCCGGCCTGTGCTTCGCCTTCGGCCGCATGGTCGGCGACCAGCGCCAGGGCTGGGCGGTGCTGGGCGCGATGACCATCCTGTTCGTGGCGTGCACGCTGGCCGTGCTGGGCGCCGAGCAGGCCGCGCATCCGGGCCTGCAGGCGCTCAACGTCGACCAGACGGCCAGCGCGCTGCAGGCCGGCGGCAACATGGAAGGCAAGGAGACGCGCTTCGGCATCAGCGCCTCGGCGCTGTTCGCGGCCGTCACCACCGCCGCCTCGTGCGGCGCGGTCAACGCCATGCACGACTCCTTCATGCCGGTCGGCGGGCTGGTGCCGATGCTGCTGATCCAGTTCGGCGAAGTGATCTTCGGCGGCGTCGGCTCCGGCCTGTACGGCATGCTGGTCTTCGCCATCATGGCGGTGTTCATCGCCGGCCTGATGATAGGCCGCACGCCGGAATACCTGGGCAAGAAAATCCAGGCCTATGAAATGAAGATGACCGCGATCGCCATCCTGGTGACGCCGACGCTGGTGCTGGCCGGCACCGCGATTGCCGTGCTGTGCGCGGCCGGCACGGCCGGCATCGCCAATCCGGGCGCGCACGGCTTCTCGGAAATCCTGTACGCCTTCAGCTCGGCCGCCAACAACAACGGCAGCGCGTTTGCCGGGCTGTCGGCCAACACGCCGTTCTACAACAGCATGCTGGCGGTGGCCATGTGGTTCGGCCGCTTCGCCATGATCGTGCCGATCCTGGCGATCGCCGGCGCGCTGGCCGGCAAGCAGCGCCTGGCCGCCAACGCCGGCACCATGCCGACCCACGGCGCCATGTTCATCGGCCTGCTGTGCGGCGTGGTGGCGCTGGTCGGCGTGCTCAATTACGTGCCGGCGCTGGCGCTCGGGCCGGTCGTCGAACACCTGCAGTTGTTTGCCCAATAAGGAGTCACCATGTCACAAGCGAGTACATTGTTTACCAATCCGCCGGCCAGGAAGCTGCGCATGTTCGAGTCGACGCTGGTGCTGCCGGCCATCGCCGACGCCTTCCGCAAGCTGCATCCGCGCACCCAGTTGCGCAGCCCGGTGATGTTCGTGGTCTACATCGGCAGCATCCTCACCACCCTGCTGGCGGCGCAGGCGCTGGGCGGGCAGGGCGAGGCGCCGTTCGGCTTCATCGCCGCCACCGCCGTGTGGCTGTGGTTCACGGTGTTGTTTGCCAACTTCGCCGAAGCGCTGGCCGAGGGCCGCAGCAAGGCGCAGGCGGCGTCGCTGCGCAGCCTGAAGCAAAGCGTGACGGCCAAGAAGCTGGCCACGCCCAAGCATGGCACCACCTGGCTGCCGGCGCCGGCGCTGGAACTGCGCAAGGGCCACTATGTGCTGGTCGAAGCGGGCGACGTGATCCCGGTCGACGGCGAAGTGATCGAAGGCGTGGCCTCGGTCGACGAAAGCGCCATCACCGGCGAATCGGCGCCGGTGATCCGCGAGTCGGGCGGCGATTTTTCGTCCGTCACCGGCGGTACGCGCGTGCTGTCGGACTGGCTGGTGGTGCGCGTCTCCGCCAATCCGGGCGAGACCTTCCTCGACCGCATGATCTCGATGGTGGAAGGCGCCAAGCGCCAGAAGACGCCCAACGAAATCGCCCTGACCATCCTGCTGGTGGCGTTGACCATCGTGTTTCTGGTGGTGACCGTGACCCTGCTGCCGTTCTCGCTGTTTTCGGTGGCCGCCGCCGGCAGCGGCGCGCCGGTGACCATCACGGTGCTGATCGCGCTCTTGGTGTGCCTGATCCCGACCACCATCGGCGGCCTGCTGTCGGCGATCGGCGTGGCCGGCATGAGCCGCATGATGCAAGCCAATGTGATCGCCACCTCGGGCCGCGCGGTGGAGGCGGCCGGCGACGTCGACGTGCTGCTGCTCGATAAAACCGGCACCATCACCCTGGGCAACCGCCAGGCCGCCGCCTTCGTGCCGGCGCCGGGCGTGTCCGAGCAGCAGCTGGCCGACGTGGCGCAACTGGCCTCGCTGGCCGACGACACGCCGGAGGGGCGCAGCATCGTGGTGCTGGCCAAGCAGAAGTTCAACCTCCGCGAGCGCGAGATGGCGGCGCTGAACGCGGTGTTCGTGCCGTTCACCGCGCAGACGCGCATGAGCGGCGTCGATATCGCAGAACGTGCGATCCGCAAGGGCGCGGCCGACACCGTGCGCAAGTATGTGGCGTCGCTGGGCCAGCCGTATCCGGCCGAGGTGGCGCGCGCGGTGGACGACATCGCGCGCCGCGGCAGCACGCCGCTGGTGGTGGTCGACGGCGGCCGGGTGATGGGCGTGGTCGAGCTGAAGGACATCGTCAAGGGCGGCATCAAGGAGCGCTTCGCCGAACTGCGCCGGATGGGCATCAAGACCGTGATGATCACCGGCGATAATCAGCTGACCGCCGCCGCGATTGCCGCCGAAGCGGGCGTGGACGACTTCCTGGCCGAAGCCACGCCGGAAGACAAGCTGAAACTGATCCGCAGCTACCAGTCCGAGGGCCGGCTGGTCGCGATGACCGGCGACGGCACCAACGACGCCCCGGCGCTGGCGCAGGCCGACGTCGCGGTGGCGATGAACTCGGGCACGCAGGCGGCCAAGGAGGCCGGCAACATGGTCGACCTGGATTCGAATCCGACCAAGCTGCTGGAGATCGTCGAAATCGGCAAGCAGATGCTGATGACGCGCGGCTCGCTGACCACCTTCTCGATCTCGAACGACATCGCCAAATACTTCGCCATCATCCCGGCGGCGTTTGTCGGCACCTACCCGCAGCTGAAGGCGCTCGACATCATGCACCTGGCCAGCCCGGCGTCGGCCATCATGTCGGCGGTGATCTTCAACGCGCTGATCATCATGGTGCTGATCCCGCTGGCGCTGAAAGGCGTGCGCTACCGCGCGATCGGTGCGGTGGCCCTGCTGCGCCGCAACCTGCTGTTGTACGGCGTGGGCGGCATCGTCCTGCCATTCATCGGCATCAAGGCCATCGACCTGCTGCTGGCCGCATTCAATCTTGTATAAGGAGGCCGTCATGGCATCGCAACTTCGTCCCGCCCTCACCGTGTTTGCCGCACTGACCCTGGTGTGCGGCGTGCTGTACCCGCTGGCCGTGACCGGCATCGGCGCGGCCGCCTTCCCGCAACAGGCGGCCGGCAGCATCGTCGAGGTGGACGGCAAGGCGGTCGGCTCGTCGCTGATCGGCCAGGCCTTCACCTCGCCGCAGTACTTCTGGGGCCGGCCATCGGCCACCACGCCGATGCCCAACAACGCGGCCGGTTCCGGCGGCGCCAACCAGGGCCCGACCAACCCGGCCTTGCTGGACGCCGTCAAAGGCCGCATCGAGGCGCTGCGTGCGGCCGATCCGTCCAACAGCGCCGCCATCCCGGTCGACCTGGTGACCGCCTCGGCCAGCGGCCTCGATCCCGAGATCAGCGTGGCGGCGGCGCGCTACCAGGCCGGCCGCGTGGCCGCCGCGCGCCATATCGGCGTCGAGCAGGTGCTGGCGCTGATCGCGCGCGAGACGCGGCCGCAGTACCTGGGCTTCTTCGGCGAGGCGCGCGTCAACGTGCTGGCGCTGAACCTGGCGCTGGCGCGAGCGCGTTCGCGCGGCTGAGCGTAAAATCGCGGCATGGCCATGTTCCCCTCCGACTCCGTCCGACCCGATCCCGCGCGACCTGACCCCGACGCCCTGCTGGCGCAGGTGCAGGCGCAGGAGCGCAAGGCCGCGCGCGGCAAGCTGCGCATCTACTTCGGCGCCTCGGCCGGCGTCGGCAAGACCTGCGCCATGCTGGCCGCCGCGCGCCAGCTGCACGACAGCGGCCAGCCGGTGCTGGTCGGCGTGGTCGAAACCCACGGCCGCGCCGACACCGCCGCCATGCTGGCCGGCCTGCCGCAGCTGGCGCCGCGCGCGGTGGCCTATCGCGGCAAGCAGCTGGCCGAATTCGACCTCGACGCCGCGCTGGCCCTGCAGCCGCCCCTGATCCTGATGGACGAACTGGCGCACTCCAACGCGCCCGGCTCGCGCCATCCGAAGCGCTGGCAGGATATCGAGGAACTGCTGGAGGCCGGTATCGACGTGCTCACCACCGTCAACGTGCAGCACCTGGAAAGCCTGAACGACGTGGTGGGCGGCATCACCGGCATCCGCGTGGCCGAGACGGTGCCCGACACCGTGTTCGACCAGGCCGACGAAGTGGTGCTGGTCGACCTGCCGGCCGACGAACTGCTGGCGCGCCTGCAGGGCGGCAAGGTGTACCAGGCGGCGCAGGCCGCGCGCGCCGCCAGGAACTTCTTCCGCAAGGGCAACCTGATCGCGCTGCGCGAGCTGGCGCTGCGGCGCACCGCCGACCGCATCGAGGGCGATGTGCGGGCGTATCGGGTCGAACAGTCGATCGCCGAGATCTGGAAGACCGGGGCGGCGCTGCTGGCCTGCGTCGGCCCGCGCGCCGACGGCGAGCACACGGTGCGCAGCACGGCGCGCCTGGCCAGCCAGCTGGGCACCGGCTGGCACGCGGTGTACGTCGAGACGCCGGCCTTGCAACGGCTGCCGGCCGCGCAGCGCGAGCAAATTCTGAAAAACCTGAAGCTGGCCGAGGAGCTCGGCGCGGCCACCGCCGTGCTGGCGGGGCAGGATATCGCCGCCACAGTGCTGGAGTATGCGCGCGGTCATAACCTGTCCAAGCTGGTGCTGGGGCGCGCGCACCGCAGCGCGTGGCCGCAGCCGTGGCGCGCGCCGCACATCAAGCGGCTGGCGCGCTACGCGCCGGACCTCGACCTGATCGAAATCGGCGTGCCGCGCAACCCGGCGCCCGGCGCCCGCGCGGCAGGGGGGAGCGAGGCCGACGGCGCTGCGCGCGGCGCCTGGCCGGGCGGCTGGGGCGGCGCCTCCGCCGCCGACCACGATGCCGACGCGGCCAGTGCGGCCGGTATCGGCGGCGAGGGCGGCGAGGGCGGCGTTGCGGCGCCGGGCCGGCGGCGGGCGGTGGGCTACCTCGCGGCGGCGGCCGCCAGCGTGGCCACCGCGCTGGCGGCCACGCCCTTGCTGGCCTACCTCGACCTGGCCAACATCGCCATGCTGTTCCTGCTGGTGGTGGTGCTGGTGGCGGTGCGCTTCGGGCGCGGGCCGTCGGTGCTGGCGACCTGCTGCAGCGTGGCCTGCTTCGACTTCTTCTTCGTGCCGCCGCGCTTTACGCTGGCCATCAGCGACTTCCAGTACCTGATCACCTTCGTGGTGATGCTGGCCGTGGGCCTGATCACCGGCCACCTGACGGCCGGCCTGCGCTTCCAGGCCCGCGTCGCCGCGCAGCGCGAACGGCGTGCGCGCGCGTTGTACGAATTCGCCCGCGAGCTGTCCGGCGTGCTGCAGACCGAACAAATCTTCGACAGCACCCGCAGCGTGCTGCAGCGCGCCTTCCGCGCGCGCGCCACGCTGCTGCTGCCGGACGCCGACGGCCGCCTGCAAGCGCCGCCGCTGACGGCCGCCGAGCTGGCCACCAGCGCGCCGCTGTCGGTGCTCGACACCGGCATCGCCCAATGGGCCTACGACCGCGCCGAGCCGGCCGGGCTGGGCACCGGCACCTTGCCGGCCAGCCGCATCTTCTACCTGCCGCTGGTGGCGCCGATGCGCACGCGCGGCGTGCTGGCGATCGAGCCGCGGCAGCGGCGCTGGCTCTTGATCCCGGAACAGCGCCAGCAGCTGGACACCTTCGCCGCGCTGGCCGCCATCGCGCTGGAACGCGTGCACTACATCGAAGTGGCGCAGCAGGCGCTGGTCAGCATGGAGTCCGAGCGCTTGCGCAACTCGCTGCTGGCCGCCTTGTCGCACGACCTGCGCACGCCACTGACCTCGCTGGTCGGCCTGTCCGAAGGGCTGGCCGGTTCGACGCCGGCGCTGAGCGCGGCGCAGCAGGAGACGGCGCAGGCGCTGCACGCCGAAGCGCTGCGCATGAGTACAAGGGTGGCCAACCTGCTGGACATGGCGCGCCTGCAGAGCGGCGAAGTCAAACTCCATCTGGAATGGCAGCCGCTGGAAGAGGTGGTGGGGAGTGCTTTGCGCGCCAGCGCCGCCCAGTTGACGGCGCACCGCGTCAGCACCGCGCTGGCGCCGGACCTGCCGCTGGTGCGCTACGATGCGGTGCTGATCGAGCGGGTGCTGGCCAACCTGCTGGAAAACGCCGCCAAGTACACGCCGCCCGGCGCGCGCATCGCCATCCGCGCCGCGCTGCACGGCGCCTGGCTGCAAGTGACGGTGGCCGACGACGGTCCGGGCTTGCCGCCGGGCCGCGCCGAGCTGCTGTTTGAAAAATTCACGCGCGGCGAGCGCGAATCGGCCAAGCCGGGCGTGGGACTGGGGCTGGCGATCTGCCGCGCCATCGTCGAAGCGCACGGCGGCAGCATCAGCGCCGCCAACGAAGTCGCCAACGAAGCCGCCGGCGGCGCCGCCTTCACCTTTACCCTGCCGTTGGGCACACCGCCGGCCATGCCGGACGAGGAAGCATATGAGTGATCAAGATGACTGACAGCGCGCCGACCGCCTTGCTGGTCGAAGACGAACCGCAAATCCGCCGCTTCGTGCGCGCCGCGCTGGAGCAGGAGGGCTGGCAGGTGCACGAGGCGGCCGGCCTGCAGCGCGGCCTGATCGACGCCGGCACGCGCCAGCCCGACCTGATCGTGCTCGACCTCGGGCTGCCGGACGGCGACGGCGTCGACTTCGTCGCCGACTTGCGCAAATGGTCGACGGTGCCGGTGATCGTGCTGTCGGCGCGCGTCAGCGAAGCCGAGAAAATCCGCGCGCTCGACGCCGGCGCCGACGACTACCTGACCAAGCCATTCGGCACCGGCGAACTGCTGGCGCGGGTGCGCGCCACCTTGCGCCGCCAGCGCCAGCCGGCCGCCGCCAGCGATGGCCTGATCCGCTTCGGCGAAGTGACGCTGGACTTGCAGCAGCGCCGCGTCACGCGCAACGGCGAGCATGTGCACCTGACGCCGACCGAATACCGGCTGCTGGCGGTGCTGGCCGGCAATGCCAACCGGGTGATGACCAACCCGCAGCTGCTGCGCGCCGTGTGGGGGCCGTCGCAGGCCGAGAACGGCCACTACCTGCGCATCTACATGGGCCACCTGCGCCACAAGCTGGAAGCCGACCCGACCCAGCCACGGTATCTGCTAACGGAAACGGCCGTCGGCTACCGCCTGCAGCTGCCTTGACTACTTGCTGAGCGTGCGCATGGCGCGTTCGAGGCCGTCCATCGTCAGCGGGAACATGCGGTTGTTCATCAACTGGCGCATGATGCCGATCGACTGGCGGTACTGCCAGATATTCTCCGGCTCCGGATTGAGCCAGATGAACTTGGGGAAGGCGGCCGTGAAGCGTGCCAGCCAGGCGCTGCCCGCCTCCTCGTTGTTGTACTCGACCGAGCCGCCCGGCTGCAAAATCTCGTAGGGGCTCATGGTGGCGTCGCCGACGAAAATCAGCTTGGTATCGGGCGGGTACTTGCGCAGGATATCCCAGGTCGGGAAGCGCTCCGAATGGCGGCGCCGGTTGTTCTTCCACACATAATCGTAGACGCAGTTGTGGAAGTAGAAGAACTCCATGTTCTTGAACTCCGACTTCGAGGCCGAGAACAATTCCTCGGTGCGTTCGATATGGTCGTCCATCGTGCCGCCGACGTCGAACAGCATCAGCACCTTGATATTGTTCTTGCGCTCGGGCTGCATCTTGATATCGAGGTAGCCGGCGTTGCTGGCGGTGGCGCGGATGGTGTCGTCCAGCGCCAGTTCCTCGGCCGCGCCCTGGCGCGCGAACTTGCGCAGGCGCCGCAGCGCCACCTTGATATTGCGCGTGCCGATTTCGCGCTCGCCGTCGTAGTCCTTGTAGCTGCGCGCCTCCCACACTTTGACGGCCGAGCGGTTGCCGCCCTTGCCGCCGATGCGGATGCCTTCCGGGTTGGTGCCGCCGTGGCCGAACGGCGAAGTGCCGCCGGTGCCGATCCACTTGTTGCCGCCCTCGTGGCGTTCCTTCTGCTCCTTGAGCAGCTCCTTGAGGCGGTCCATCAGCTTGTCGTAGCCGAATTTTTCCAGCGCCTCGATCTGCTCGGGCGTGAGCTCGCGCTTCATGCGCTGCACCAGCCAGTCCAGCGGCACGCTGCCGTTGTCGTCGAAGCGGGCGGCGATGCCCTTGAAATACAGGCCGAAGGCGCGGTCGAACTTGTCGAAGTGGGCTTCGTCCTTCACCAGCGTCAGGCGCGCGAGGTAGTAAAAGTCGTCGAGCGAACCGCTGATGACTTGTTTTTGCATGGCTTCCAGCAGCGTCAGGAATTCCTTGATGCTGACCGGGACTTTGGCGTCCTTGAGCGTGAAGAAAAAATCGATCAGCATGTCATTCCATCCCGTGCTGCGCCAGCTTGTAGCGCAGGTGCGCCTTGATCTCGGCCCACTCGCCGGCGGCGATGCTGTACATGACGGTGTCGCGCACGGTGCCGTCGCGGCGCAGCGCGTGATGGCGCAGCACGCCGTCCTTCCTGGCGCCGAGCCGCTCGATCGCGGCCTGCGAGGCGTGGTTGAAATTATCGGTGCGCAGGCCGACCAGCGCCGCGCCCAGCGTCTCGAACGCGTGCGTCATCAGCAGCAGCTTGCAGGTGGTGTTGACGTGGGTGCGCTGCCAGCGTTTGGCGTACCAGGTGTAGCCGATTTCGAGCCGGCCGATGTCGGGCACGATGTCGTGGTAGCTGGTGGTGCCGATCAAGGTGCCGCTGGCGGTGTCGATCACGGCAAACGCCAGCCGGGTAGGGCGCTGCTGGCTGGCCTTGTGGATGTAGGCGTCCACCTCGTCCGGCGCCGGCACCGAGGTGATGCGCAAGTTCCACAATTCGCCGTCGCCGGCGGCCGCGCGCAAGCCGTCGGCGTGGTGCGCGCCCAGCGGCTCCAGGCGCACGCCGTGCAGTTCCAGCGTGGCAGGCAGGACGGTATTCATCGGTTGGTCCGCGACATGAACACCAGGCGCTCGAACAGGTGGACATCCTGCTCGTTCTTGAGCAGTGCGCCGTGCAGCGGCGGCACGATGGCCTTCTGGTCCTGGCTGCGCAGCGCTTCCGGCGGGATGTCCTCGGCCATCAGCAGCTTGAGCCAGTCGAGGAACTCCGAGGTCGACGGCTTCTTCTTCAGGCCCTGCACCTCGCGCAGTTCATAGAAGGTTTGCAGCGCCTGCGCCAGCAATTCCTGCTTCAGGTGCGGGTAGTGCACCTGGACGATCTGCTCCATCGTGTCGCGGTCGGGGAATTTGATGTAGTGGAAGAAGCAGCGGCGCAGGAAGGCGTCCGGCAGTTCCTTCTCGTTGTTGGAGGTGATGATCACCAGCGGGCGGTGCTTGGCCTGCACCATCTCGCGCGTCTCGTAGACGTAGAACTCCATGCGATCGAGCTCGCGCAGCAGGTCGTTGGGGAACTCGATGTCGGCCTTGTCGATCTCGTCGATCAAGAGCACCACCGGCTCCGGCGCGGTGAAGGCCTGCCACAGCACGCCCTTGACGATGTAGTTGTGGATATCGCGCACGCGCTCGTCGCCGAGCTGGGAGTCGCGCAGGCGCGACACGGCGTCGTACTCGTACAGGCCCTGCTGGGCCTTGGTGGTCGATTTGACGTGCCACTGCATCAGCGGCATATTGAGCGCGGCGGCCACTTCCTCGGCCAGCATGGTCTTGCCGGTGCCGGGTTCGCCCTTGATCAGCAGCGGGCGTTGCAGGGTGAGGGCGGCGTTGACGGCCAGTTTCAGGTCGGCCGTGGCGACGTACTGGTCGGAGCCTTCAAAACGTGCTTGCATGTGCGTGGTCCAGAATGAAAAAGATAAAACAGTATAGGGGGAAACGCTAGAGCCGGTGCTCGACTTGGCGGTGGCGCCCGGTGGCGGCTTTGTTGTTTCTGGAAAGTACTTGGGTTAGAATCCCTGCACAAATAGTACAAAAGTCAATATAGTGACACCGTGGTAGAAGTATCCGATATACAGCAGTATCCGATTACTTACTTAGAGACACCATGAAAAAACTCACCGCACTCCTCGTGCTCGCAGGCTTGACTCACGTCGCCGTTGCTGCGGAAGTTGTGGGCAATGCCCAGAACGCCAAGGCCAAGATAGAAATGTGTATCGGCTGCCACGGCATTCCCGGCTACAAAGCCACCTTCCCTGAAGTGTACCAAGTGCCGATGATCGGCGGCCAGTCGGCCAAATACATCGAGAGTGCGTTGCAGGCCTACAAAAAAGGGGACCGCAAGCATCCGTCCATGAAGGGCATCGCGGCCAGCCTGTCGGACCAGGACATCGCCGACGTGGCGGCGTTCTACTCGCAGCAGACCCGTAGCGCCGACCCGAAATGAGGACTGAGTACATGAAAAAACTGATCGCTGTAGTGGGCATCGCCCTGATGGCCGGCGCCGCGCAGGCGGGCGGCAACGTCGACGCGGGCAAGGCGCTGACCGAGAAATACGCGTGCTTCAGCTGCCACGGCAAGGACTTCAACACCCCGATCGACCCCAGCTATCCGAAGCTGGCCGGCCAGCACCGGGATTATCTTGAGCACGCGCTGACCGCCTACAAGCGCGGCGACGGCGCCAACGGCCGCAACAACGCCATCATGACCGGCCAGGTCAAGCCGCTGAGCAACCAGGACATCAAGGACGTCGCGGCCTACCTGCACAGCCTGCCCACCAGCCTGGCCACCCACCGCTAACCGCGTCGTTCCGGCGCAGGCCGGAACCCAATCTTGCGCGGCCTGACCTTGGATGCCGGCCTTCGCCGGCACGACTTCTAGAGGCGGCGCTTGATTGCTTCGATGTAGGCGAGGCCGTCGGGCTGGGTGCCGGTGCGCTGGGCGTTCCAGATCATCTCGCCCAGGCATTCCATGATTTCATGCTGCGCCGCGTGCGCGTCGTCGAGCTTGAGCGTGAGTTCGGTCGCCAGTCCCCGGATGCCGGGCGGCTGGTCGATCGAGATTTGCTCGTCGATCGACAGGTGCATCGACAGGTGCAAAAACGGATTGGCCTGCGCGCCCTCGACCTGGTAGTCGCGGGTGAGCGCGGTCTCGACGTCGCTCAGGACGTCGTGGTACTCGGGATGGTGGCGGATCCAGTCGGACGCCATCGTCTCGAGCGGCGTCAGGATTTCATTGGCGCGCTGCTTGCGGAAGGTCTCGCAGAAAAAGCGGCGCACATCGTCGGAAGAGGGATTAAACATGGCGCCATTGTACCTCTTGCCGGAGGCGGGCATGGTGTGCGGGCTGTTATGATGCCACCTTCACCAACTTGACGAGCAGACCATGCTGAACCAATCCGCCCTCGATACCCTGTTCTACAACGCCCACACCCACAACGGCTGGCAAGACCGCGCCGTCACCGATGCACAGCTGCAGCAGCTGTACGACGCGCTGCGCTGGGCGCCGACCGCCGCCAACGGTTCGCCGGCGCGGCTGGTGTTCGTGCGTTCGGCCGAGGCCAAGGCCAAGCTGGCGCCGGCGCTGTCGGAAGGCAACCTGGCCAAGACGCTGGCCGCGCCGGTCACGGTGATCGTCGGCATGGACCTGGAGTTCTACGAGAAGCTGCCGCAGCTGTCGCCAGCGGTCGATGCGCGCTCGTGGTTTGCCGGCAACGACGCGGCGATCCAGTCGACCGCCTTCCGCAATTCCTCGCTGCAGGGCGGCTACCTGATCCTGGCGGCGCGCGCGCTGGGCCTGGACGTCGGCCCGATGTCGGGCTTCGACAACGCCAAGGTCGACGCGGCCTTCTTTGCCGGCACCGCCATCAAGTCCAACTTCATCTGCAACATCGGCTACGGCGACCCGGCCAAGATCCGCCCGCGCGCGCCGCGCCTGGCGTTCGACGAGGCGTGCCAGATTCTGTAAGCGAAAAAAAAACGGGACAGCACGCTGTCCCGTTTTGCTTTACTTCTTCTCTTCCTCCGCCGCGCAGGCCGGCACGGCGGCCGGCGCCGCTGGCGCACTGCCATTGGCCGTGCGCGGCGCATGCGGCTGGCGCAGATAGCGCGAACCGTGTTGCCGGCGGTCGTGCCCATTCGGCGGCCAGGTCAGGAAGCGTGACAGCTCCTGCAAGGCGCGCTGATAGACCTCGCGCTTGAATTCAATCACGACATCGAGCGGCACCCAGTAGTCATGCCAGCGCCAGGCGTCAAATTCCGGATGGTCGGTCAACCGCAGGTTGACGTCGTTGTCCCGGGCGCACATGCGCAACAGGAACCAGATCTGCTTCTGGCCACGGTAGTGGCCGCGGATTTCCCGCTTGATGAAATGGTCCGGCACCTCATAGCGCAGCCAGTCGCGGGTGCGACCGACAATCTTGACGTGCTCGGCCCGCAGACCGATCTCCTCTTCCAGCTCCCGGTACATCGCCTGTTCCGGCGTTTCTCCATATTTGATGCCGCCTTGCGGAAACTGCCATGAGTGCTCGCGCACCCGCTTGCCCCACCACACCTCGTTATGGGCGTTCAGCAGGATGATGCCGACGTTGGGGCGGAACCCTTCCCGATCGAGCATATTGCACCTCAAACTTTCTGCGACTGTGAGCCCTCTTATATTTTTGTCCACAAAAAGGCCGCCCACCGGGCATTTCCGGGTAGGAAAGCGGTGGCAGGGCCGATTATTGAACGCATTTGTATAAAGTATGGACGCATCAGCCAGCTAATCCTTTAAAATTAGGTTGATTATAACCCTCTCTTTTTAAAAAGAATTCACCGTATGCGCGCGTCACGTTTTTTTATTTCCACGCTTAAAGAAGCTCCTTCCGATGCCGAGATCGTCAGCCATCAGTTAATGATGCGCGCCGGCATGATCAAACGCCTGGGTTCCGGCATTTACACCTACATGCCGATGGGCCTGAAAATCATCCGCAAGGTGGAAGCCATCGTGCGCGAAGAGATGAACCAATCGAGCGCCATCGAGCTCCTGATGCCCCTGATCCAGCCGGCCGAGCTGTGGCAGGAGACCGGCCGCTGGGACAAGATGGGCGCCGAACTGCTGCGCGTGAAAGACCGCCACGGCCGCGAATTCGCGTTCCAGCCGACCGCCGAGGAAGTGATCACCGATGTTGTCCGTTCGGAAATTAAATCGTACCGTCAACTTCCGTTGAATTTTTACCACATCCAGACCAAATTCCGGGACGAGCGCCGTCCACGCTTCGGCCTGATGCGCGGCCGCGAGTTCACCATGAAGGATGCCTACTCGTTCGACCGCGACCTGGCCGGCATGCAAGCCTCGTACAAGATCATGTATGACGCCTATGTGCGCATTTTCAACCGCTTCGGCCTGAAGTTCCGTGCGGTAGCAGCCGATAACGGCGCCATCGGCGGCACCGGTTCGCACGAATTCCACGTGATCGCCTCCACCGGCGAAGACGCGCTGGTGTACTGCCCGAGCTCGGACTACGCGGCCAATATGGAAGCGGCCGAAGCGCTGCCAATCAACGCCAGCCGTCCGGCCGCGTCGCAGGCGCTGACCAAGACCGCCACGCCGAACGCCACCAAGTGCGAAGCCGTGGCCGAGCTGCTCAAGCTGCCGCTGGCAAACACCGTCAAGACCATCGCCCTGACCGTCGAGCAGGAAGCCGACGGCAAGGTCAGCAAGCAGTACTTCATGCTGCTGCTGCGCGGCGACCACGAGCTGAACGAAGTCAAGGTCGGCAAGGTGCCGGGCCTGGCCGCGCACCGCTTCTCGACCGAGGCGGAGATCCTCGAAGTGTACGGCTGCGTGCCGGGCTACCTGGGCCCGATCGGCACCAAGGCCCCGGTCACCGTGGTGGCCGACCGCACCGTGGCCAACATGGCCGATTTCGTCTGCGGCGCCAACGACGCCGGCTACCACTACACCGGCGCCAACTGGGGCCGCGACTGCGCCGAGCCGACCCTGGTGGCCGACCTGCGCAACGTGGTCGAAGGCGACGCTTCGCCGGACGGCAAGGGCGTGCTGGCGATCGAGCGCGGCATCGAAGTGGGCCACGTGTTCCAGCTGGGCACCGCCTACTCGGAAGCCATGAAAGCCACTTTCCTGGACGAGAACGGCAAACCGGCGCCGCTGCAGATGGGCTGCTACGGCATCGGCATCACCCGCATCCTGGGCGCGGCGATCGAGCAGAACTACGACGACAAGGGCATCATCTGGCCGGCCGCGCTGGCGCCGTTCGAGCTGGTGCTGTGCCCGATGGGCATGGACCGCAGCGTAGCGGTCAAGGAAGCGGCCGAGAAGCTGTACGCCGACGCGGTGGCGGCCGGCATCGACGTCATCATCGACGACCGTGGCCACCGTCCGGGCCAGATGTTTGCCGACTGGGAGCTGATCGGCGTGCCGCACCGCGTGGTGATCGGCGACCGCGGCCTGAAGGAAGGCAACCTGGAATACCAGGGCCGCCGCGACACCGAGGCGACCGCCGTGCCGGTGGCCGACATCCTCGGCTTCATCAAAGGCAAAATGGCGCAGTGATGAACGCGCTGTCGCGCTGGCTGGCCGTGGCGCTGCTGTTGGCAGCAGCGCCGCTGGCGCTGGCCGGCAACCAGAAGGAAGAAGCGCTGGCCGACTCGGTGCGGCTGGCGCTGTCGAACGCCATCAAGGACGCCACGCCGCCGACGCCGACCTTCCGCAATCCGTCCGACCAGGCGCGCTACCAGAACTGGCTGGAGACCATGTCCTACCGGCTCAAGCGCAAGCTGCCGGACGACCAGACCCGCAACGAATTCCTCGCCACCGTATGGTATGAAGCGCGCCGCGCCGGGCTCGATCCGGGCATGGTGCTGGGCTTGATCCAGGTGGAGTCGGCCTACCGCAAATACGCCGTCTCGATCGTCGGCGCGCGCGGCTACATGCAGGTGATGCCGTTCTGGACCAATGTGATCGGCGACCGCAACCGCCGGGCGCTGTTCGACATGCAGACCAATCTGCGCTACGGCTGCGCCATCCTGCGCATGTATCTCGATATGGAAGCGGGGAATCTGTACCTGGCGCTGGGCCGCTACAACGGCAGCCGGGGCAAGCCCGAGTATCCGAATGCGGTGCTGAAGGCGTGGAATAACTGGAAATAAAAAAACCGGGAAGTTCCCGGTTTTTTTGTGCCTGATTATTTCAGGTGGTCCGAAATCAGCTTGGTCATTTCGAACATGGAGACTTGGGCTTTGCCGCCGAACACGGCTTTCAGTTTGTCGTCGGCGTTGATGTTGCGACGGTTGGCTGGATCTTGCAGGTCGTGCTTCTTGATGTAGTCCCACACTTTTTTGGTCACTTCGGTGCGCGGCAGGGCTGCTGCGCCGACGATCGCGGCCAGCGAGGCGGACGGCGTCATCGCTTTCATGAAAGCGGCGTTAGGCTTGCGTGCTGCGGGTGCTTTTTTCACTGCGGCTGGTTTGGCTGCTGCTTTTGCTGCTGGTGCTGCTTTCTTCGCGGCAGGCTTCGCTGCCGGTTTCTTAGCTGGTGCTGCTTTTTTGGCTGTTGCCATATTCGAGCCTCCTTAACGAACACATGGAAAATTGCGCAATTGATCGCACCGGCTAATATTGGTGGGGATTTAACCTATGCGCAACTGTTTTTTGCGTTTTTTCCCGGAAACACTACGTAAACACGGGGCGTAGCCCCGGTTTACGTGGTTTTCGCCCCTAGCGCATGCCCGGCATCATGCCCTTCATGGCGCGCATCATCTTCATCATGCCGCCGCCGGACAGCTTCTTCATCATGGTTTGCATCTGCTCGAACTGGTTCAGCATGCGGTTTACTTCCTGCACCTGCACGCCGGCGCCGGCCGCGATGCGGCGCTTGCGGGTGGCCTTGATCAGCTCCGGCTTGGCGCGTTCGGCCTTGGTCATGGAGTCGATGATGCCGACCATGCGCCGCACCTGCTTGTCGGCCTGGTCCATGTTGGCGTTGCCGGCCGCCTGCTGGAACTGCGCCGGCAGCTTGTCGACCAGGCTGGCCATGCCGCCCATGTTCTTCATCTGGCTCAGCTGCGCCTTGAAGTCGTTCATGTCGAACTTGGCGCCCGACTTGACCTTGGCCGCCAGCTCGGCGGCCGCCTTGGCGTCCACGCCCTTACGGGCTTCTTCCACCAGCGCCAGGATGTCGCCCATGCCCAGCACCCGGTTGGCCATGCGCGCCGGGTCGAAGGCTTCCAGGCCGTCCAGCTTTTCCGAGACGCCGGCAAACTTGATCGGCTTGCCGGTAATGTGGCGTACCGACAGCGCCGCGCCGCCGCGCGAATCGCCGTCCAGCTTGGTCAGCACGATGCCGGTCAGCGGCAGCGCGTCGTTGAAGGCCTTGGCGGTGTTGATCGCATCCTGGCCCAGCATGGCGTCGACCACGAACAGGGTTTCGATCGGCTTGACCGCGCCGTGCACGGCGGCGATTTCCTGCATCATCTGCTCATCGATACCGAGACGGCCGGCGGTGTCGATGATCAGCACGTCGTGGTAGTGCTTCTTGGCCCAGTCCAGCGCGCCCAGCGCGATGTCGACCGGTTTGTCCTGTGCAGTGGACGGGAAGAAGTCGGCGCCGACCTGCGCGGTCACCGATTGCAGCTGGGCGATCGCGGCCGGACGGTAGACGTCGGCCGACACCGTCAGCACTTTCTTTTTCTTTTCTTCTTTTAAATACTTGGCCAGCTTGCCGACGGTGGTGGTTTTACCCACACCTTGCAGACCGGCCATCAGGATGATGGCGGGCGGCTGCTGGGCAAAGCTGAGCTGGGCCGCTTCCGGGCCGAGGTCGGCGCCCATCAGGGAGGCCAGCTCGCGCTGCACCACGCCGACCAGCGCCTGGCCCGGCGACAGCGAGGAAATCACTTCCTCGCCCAGGGCCTTTTCTTTGACGCGGGCGATGAATTCGCGCACCGCCGGCAGGGCGACGTCGGCCTCGAGCAGCGCCATGCGCACTTCGCGCAGCATCTCGGCGGTGTTGGCTTCGGTCAGGCGGGCCTCGCCGCGCATGGTCTTGACGACCTTGGCAAGGCGTTGAGTCAGGTTATCTAGCATGGTGATCGGTCAGTTGAAGATTTGGCCGCCATTTTACCGCATCGCTCCGCACCCGGCGGATTTGCTGGTGTTGTCAAAAATTACAATTTCTCGTTGACAATATTGACTAAAAAGCGCATCGTCTTGGCAACTATTTGATTCCTGACAGGAGACAGCATGGAGCAGTTACTGGACGCCGCCCCGACCGCGCCGCCGGCGCCCGCCGCCGAGACGCCGGGGCCGCAGCGCATCACGTTCCGCGCCAGCGGCAGCGAGTATTTCCGCATCTGGATCGTCAACCTGCTGCTGACCATCGTTACGCTGGGCATCTATTCGGCCTGGGCCAAGGTGCGCCGCAATCAGTACTTCTATTCCAGCACCGAGCTGGCCGGCAGCAGCTTCGAGTACCACGGCAATCCGGTGTCCATCCTCAAGGGCCGCATCCTGGCCGGGCTGTTTGTCGGCATTTATGCGCTGGCGCTGCGCGGCTCGCCCGGCCAGGCCGTGCTGGGCGTGCTGCTGCTGGTGGCGGTTGCGCCGTGGTTCATGTGGAAGAGCGTGCGCTTCCGCCTGCACAACACCGGCTACCGCGGTCTGCGCTTCCGCTTTGCCGGCGACCTGCACGACGCCTACATCAACTACATGGTGCGCCCGTGGCTGAGCGGCGTGACCGCCGGCCTGGCCATCCCGTTTGTGCACCAGCGCGCCAAGGCCTGGACCCACAACAGCGCCCGCTACGGCACTGCGCGCTTTTCCTTCGACGCCGAGGTCAGCGATTTTTATAAACTGTATGGCTGGTTTGTGCTGATCGGCCTCGGTGGTTTTGGCGCGCTGGCGTGGCTGATCATGGCGGGCGTGTCGCCGGCCGATGGCACGGCCGGCGCCGCCGACGCCCACGCCGCCGAAGCCGGCTACGTGGTGCTGGCAGGCTACGCCTGGTTCTTCCTGGTCTACCCGCTGTTCATGCAGTTGACGCAAAACCTGGTGTGGAACCACACCAGCCTGGAGCAGCACCGCTTCCAGTCCGACATGAAGTGGGGCCGCATGGTGTTCATCACGCTGACCAACTACCTGGCCGTGATCTGCACGCTGGGCCTGTTCCTGCCGTTCGCCCGCGTGCGCACGCTGCGCTACCGCCTTGAATCGATCGCGCTGCTGCCGGAAGGTTCGCTGGACGATGTGCTGGCTGCGCCACAGGACGACGTCGGCGCCACCGGCGAAGGCGCGGCCGATTTCTTCGATTTCGATTTGTCGATGTAAATGAGCGCAGTCGCCGCCCGCTATTTCGACGGCCGCAGCTCGCGCCTGCACCGCGTCACGCTGAGCGTGGAAGACGGCCACGCCGTGCTGCGCGGCGAGGCCGAACGGCGCGAACCGCTGCAGGCGCTGCACGTGTCCGAGCGCAGCCGCCACGCCGCGCGCAAAGTCAGCTTTGCCGACGGCGCCTTCCTCGAAGTGGACGACGGCGAGGCTTTTGCCGCGCTGTTGCACGAGACCGGCCACCGCGACGGCCTGGTGGTGCGCCTGCAGCACAGCTGGCGCGCGGTGCTGGCCTCGGCCGCCGCCACAGTGGCACTGCTGTGGCTCGGCTATCTGTACCTGTTGCCGGCGCTGGCGGCCGGCATCGCCGCCGCGCTGCCGCCGCAAGTGGAGCGGCAGCTGGGCGACGGCGTGCTGGCGCTGCTCGACAAACACATCCTCGCGCCGTCGGCCTTGACGCCGCAACGGCAGGCCGCGCTGACCGCGCGTCTGCGCCAGTTGCAGCCGCCGGGGGAGGGCGCGGCGCCGGCATGGCGGTTGCAATTCCGTAGCAGCCGGGTCGGTCCCAACGCCTTCGCGCTGCCGTCGGGCGATATTGTGATGACCGACCAGATGGTCAAGCTGCTGGCCAGCGACGACGCCGTGATGGCGGTGCTGGGCCACGAGCTGGGCCACCTGCACCATCACCACGGCATGCGCCGCCTGATCCAGGGCTCGGTGGTGACGGCGATTTCCGGTCTGGTGTTCGGCGACATGTCGGCCCTGATGGCCACCGCGCCGGCGCTGCTGCTGGACATGAAGTATTCGCGCGACGCCGAGCGCGACGCCGACGATTACGCGGTCGCCATGATGCTGCACAACGGTCTCGGCGTGCAACCGCTGGTCGAGGTCTTCACCCAGCTGCAAAAGCTGGAACAGCAGCAGGGTGGCGATATGGGCTACCTGTCCAGCCACCCGCCCAGCAGCGAGCGCCTTGAGCGCATACGCGGGGTCAGAATGCGCTGATAGGCAAGACCTGCCGGGCTTGGTATGATTTCTTCAAACCACCTTTTGGGAGAGACGGATGAAACTGAAAGCGCTTTGCACCGCCGTAGTCATGACCGCCGCCGTTGGCAGCGCCCAGGCCCAGGAAGTCGTCCGCCTGGGGAACCTCAAGTTCGCCCACTACGGCGCCGTCTCGTATATCAAGGAAATCGCGCCCAAGTGCGGCATCAAGGTCGAGGAGCGGGTGTTCGCCAAGGGCCTCGATGTGATGCAGGCGATTATCGCCGGCGAGCTCGATGTCGGCACCACCGCCTCCGAGGCCGCCATCTCGGGCCGCGCCGGCGGCGCGCCGATCTTCGTGGTGGCCGGCTTTGCCAAGGGCGGCGCGCAATTGGTCAGCCGCGCCGACCTCAAACTGAAAACCGTCAAGGACCTCAAGGGCAAGAAAGTCGGCGTCACGCGCGGCGGCATCCAGGAAGTGCTGCTGCTGGCCGAGCTGCAGCAAAACGGCCTGACCGTGTCCGACCAGCCGGGCAAGGATGTGCAGCTGGTGTTCCTGGCCTACGCCGACCTTAATCAGGCGCTGCTCGGCAAGCAGATCGACGCCATGATGCAGTCCGAGCCGCAATCCTCGCAAGCCATCAACAAGGGCTTCGGCACCGAGATCCTCAAGCCCTACGACACCCCGATCGGCGAGCCGGTGCGCACGATGGTGATGACCGAGAAGTTCTATAAAGAGAAGCGCCCGCTGGCCGAGAAGTTCATGAACTGCTTCGTCCAGTCCACCAAGCTGTTCATCGAGAACAAGGCGGTGGCCGAGAAGTATGTGCGCGAGGTGGTCTTTAAAGGCCAGATCACCAAGGATGATTTCGACGACGCCATCGGCAATTCGCCGTACAGCTACGACATCACGCCCGAGCACATCCAGATCACCACCGACGTGATGGTCAAGACCGGCGTCGGCCGCATGGCCAAGCCGCCGGTGGCCAAGGACTGGGTCAAGACCGACCTGCTGGACGCGGCCAAGAAATCGCTGGGCGTGAAGTAATGACGGCCTCCGCGCGCGCGTCTTCCTTGCGGCAGATCGGCATCGGCCTGGTGCTGCCGGCCGTGGTGGTGGCCGTGTGGCAAACGGTGGCCGCACTGGGCTGGGTCAACCCGCAAGTGCTGCCGTCGCCGCTGGCGGTGGCGGAGAAGTGGATCGCCTACCTGCTGCCGCTGCAGCCGTATGATCCGGCCGCCGGCAGCTGGCTGCACTGGGCCGTCTCCGGCGAGCTGATTACCGATTCCCTGAGCAGCTTGTACCGCGTGGTGGTCGGCTTCCTGATCGGCGGCGGCCTGGCCCTGCCGCTCGGGCTGGCGATGGGCATGAGCAACCGCGTCTACGACTGGTTCAATGTGCTGGTGCAGATGGTGCGGCCGATCCCGCCGATCGCCTACATCCCCTTGTCGATGCTGTGGTTCGGGCTCGGTAACCCGCCGGCCGTGTTCCTGATCGCGCTGGGCGCTTTCTTCCCGGTGCTGATGAATACCATCGCCGGCGTGCGCCAGGTCGACGGGATTTACATCCGCGCCGCGCGCAACCTCGGCGCCTCCGGCTTCACCATGTTCACCCGCGTGATCCTGCCGGCGGCCGTGCCTTACATCCTGTCCGGCGTGCGGATCGGCATCGGCACCGCCTTCATCGTGGTGATCGTGGCCGAGATGGTGGCGGTGAACAATGGCCTCGGCTTCCGCATCCTCGAAGCGCGCGAGTACTTCTGGTCCGACAAAATCATCGCCGGCATGATTACGATTGGCCTGATCGGCTTGGCCATCGACGTCGGCATGAACAAGCTGAATAACTACCTGCTGCGCTGGCACCGTGGATTGGAGAACTGATGTCGCACATCCTCGTCTCGCAAGTGAACAAGGTGTTCCAGACCGCCGAACGCGAAGTGGTGGCGCTCAAGGACATCAACCTGGAAATCCCGCAGGGCCAGTTCGTGTGCCTGCTCGGTCCTTCCGGCTGCGGCAAGTCGACCCTGCTGAACGCGGTGGCCGGCTTTGCGCCGCCGTCGTCCGGCAGCATCACCGCCGACGGCAGGCTGGTGACCGCGCCCGGTCCGGAGCGCGGCATGGTGTTCCAGGAATACGCGCTGTTCCCGTGGATGACGGTGGCCGACAATATCGGCTTCGGCCTGGAGATCAAGGGCCAGCCGAAAGCGCAGGTCACGGCCACGGTTGACAAGCTGCTCAACATGCTGTCCCTGCAGGACTTCCGCAACCGCTACCCGAAAGACCTGTCGGGCGGGATGCGCCAGCGGGTGGCGATCGCCCGCGTGCTGGCGCTCGATTCGCCCATCATGCTGATGGACGAGCCGTTCGGCGCCCTGGACGCGCTCACGCGCCGCAACCTGCAGGATGAACTGCTGCGCATCTGGTCCGAGCTGAAAAAGACCATCATCTTCGTCACCCACTCGATCGAGGAGGCGATTTACCTGGCCGACCGCATCGTGGTGATGACCTATCGCCCCGGCACCGTCAAGCGCGATATCTTGATCGACCTGCCGCGCCTGCGCGATCCGGCGTCCGCCGAATTCAATGCCCTCAAGCGCGAGCTGGGCCAGCTGGTGATGGAAGAGCAGCAGCGCCATCATCACGACGAGCTGCGCATGGCTGCCGTGGACTGATGCTGGTTTAAATGATGGTGTAGACTGCCGGGATGCAGACTTATTCTTTTATCGCAGCCATCGTGCTGTATATAGTGTGCGCCGCGCTGCCATCGCGCCGGGGCGGCCTGATTTCGGCCGTCACCCTGGCCGCATGGCTGCTGCATGGCGCCGGCCTGTGGTCGGAAATCGCCGCCGGCGGCGCGCTGCGCTTCGGCTTTGCCGCCATGCTGTCGTCGGCCCTGTGGGTGTCGGTAGCGGCCTACTGGATCGAGAACCAGAACTTCAGCCTGGACGGCTTGCGCCGGCTGGTGATGCCGGTGGCCGCCGTGGCGGCGCTGCTGCAGCTGCTCTTCCCCGGCAACCTGGTGCCGCTGGAGGGCAAGTCGCCGCTGTTCGGCTGGCACATCGCGATCGCCACGATGGCGTATTCGACGCTGACCATCGCCGCCTTCCACGCCGTGCTGATGGCCTTGCAGGAGGCGCGCCTGCATGCGCGCACCGACCGCCAGTCCTTTTTGTCCGGCGCGCTGGACCAGCTGCCGGCGCTGCTGACGATGGAAAAGCTGTTGTTCCGCATGATAGGCTTCGGCTTCGCCTTCCTGACCCTGACCGTGTTGTCGGGCATCGTGTTCTCGGAACAGCTGTTCGGGCAGGCGCTGAAATGGGATCACAAGTCGGTGTTCACGCTGCTGTCGTGGGTGCTGTTTGCCGCGCTGCTGGCCGGCCGCCGCTTCCGTGGCTGGCGCGGCAAGACGGCGCTGAGTTTCACGCTGGCCGGCTTTGCGACTTTGCTGCTGGCCTACGTCGGCAGCCGTTTTGTGTTTGAAGTGGTTTTGCATAAGGGTTGGGCATGAGCCGTATTATTTTCTGGTTGGCGCTGGTATTCCTGGTGATCTTCGCGATCCGTTCCAAGATCCGCGAGGCGCAGAAGCGCCACCAGCAGCAGTTCCGCCAACAACAGCCGCCGCAGCAGCCGGCGCCGTCGCCGTCGCCGCAAGCGCGTTCGCGTTCGCAGGCGGCCAACGACGCCGAGGTGATGCTGCAATGCGCGCACTGCGGCATCTTCTATCCGGCCTCGGAAACGGTGCAGGCCAACGGCCGTGACTATTGCAGCGCGGCCCACGCCGCACTGCCGTCCGCATAACGCCCGGCGGCCGTGACCACGCGCCTGCAAGCCCTGTCGGCCGAATCGCGCGCTACCTTCTGGCGCTCGCTGCAAACGCTGAACGCCACGCGCGTGGTGATCGCGCTGGTGCTGCTGGTCTACCTGAGTTTCGACAATCGCGGCCTGCGCGCCTCCGGCCAGTATCTTTACCTGCAAATCTGCCTGGTCTACCTCGGGCTGGCGATCGGCTTTGCATTGTCGGCGGTGTACGTGCAGCGCCGCTTCGTGCTGCAACTGCTGTCGCAGATCGCCTGCGACCTGGCGATCATTTCCTTGCTCTACCTGGCCGGCGGCGGCATGCGCAGCGGGCTGGCGATCCTGTATTTGTTCCCGCTGGCCGGGCTGGCCATCCTGGCGCCGCTGGTGGTGGCGCTGTTCTGCGCCTCGCTGGTGACGCTGTTCCTGCTCGGCGACACCACCTGGCAAATCTTCCTGTTCGACAGCGACCGCGATGTGATGCAGGCCGGCTTGTACGGCGCCGCCTTCCTGGCCGCCGTGCTGGTGGTGAACCGCATGGCCGCCAAGTTGATCGGGCAGGAGGAACTGGCCAACCAGCGCGGGGTCGAGATCAGCGTGCAGCAGGCCGTCAACCGGCTGGTGATGGCCAACATCGGCGACGGCATCCTGGTGGTCGATGCGGACGGGCAGGTGGTGGCCGGCAATCCGGCGGCGCAGCAGATGCTTGGCCTGGTCGGGCCGGAGCTCAAGTTCAAACTGTCGGCCGCCGTGGCGCTGGCGCCGCTGGCGCAGGCCTATCACGCCTGGCGCGAAGACACCACGCAGGCCACCGCATTCCTGGCCATCAAACCATTCAACGACGCCGCACTGGAAGGCATGACCGCCGCCTGGAGCGCGCGCCGCGACCTGGCCGCGCATCTGAAAGTGCGCTTCGCCGCCGCCGACACCCACGGGCTGGGCGCGCCGCGCAGCGTGATCTTCCTGCAGGACGTGACCGGCATTGAAAATCAGGCGCAGCAATTGAAGCTGGCCTCGATGGGGCGCCTGACCGCCAGCATCGCGCACGAGGTGCGCAATCCGCTGTCGGCCATCGGCCACGCCACCGCGCTGCTGGGCGAGGACATCAGCGACCCGGTGCACCAGCGCCTGTTGAAGATCGTTGGCGACAACGTCAGCCGCGTCAACCGCATGGTGGAGGACATCCTGCAGCTGTCGCGCAAGGCGCAGCAGCACAGCGAGCCGCTGGCGCTGGACGTCTTCCTGGCCGAGCTGCGCGCGGAATTCATCGACACCCACGGGCTGGCGCCGGAGATCGTCGACGTCACGGTGGCCCCGGGCACGCTGGTGCGCTTCGATGCGCTGCACCTGCGCGAGGTGGTGCTCAACCTGCTGAACAACGCGGTGCGCTACGCCAGCGGCGGGCCGGCTTCGATCCGCCTCGACGCGGTGCGCGACAAGGCGCAGCGGCTGGAACTGCATGTGCAGGACGACGGCCCCGGCATTTCGCCCGAAGTGCGGGCCCACTTGTTCGAGCCGTTTTACACCACCTCCAGCAAGGGCACCGGGCTGGGGCTGTATCTGGCGCGGGAATTGTGTTTGAATAACGAAGCGCGGCTGGACTATGAATACCGTTTTGATAACAGGGACAGCGCCGACGGCAGCCCGGCGTTGAGCGGGCGCTTTGTCATTACTTTCGCCTCGCACGGGCAGACGCAAGGAAAGGCTGTTTAATGAGTGCACGTTCCCCTCAGGCCCCGCGTTCGCCGCGCGTGCTGGTCGTCGACGACGAGGCCGACCTGCGCGAACTGCTGGAACTGACCCTGCTGAAAATGGGGCTGGACGTCGACAGCGCGGCCACGCTGGCCGAGGCGCGCGCGCTGCTGGCAGGGACGGAATACCAACTGGTGCTGACCGATATGCGCCTGCCGGACGGCCTGGGGCTGGAGCTGGTGCGCGAAGTCACGGCCGCCTACAAGAACACGCCGGTGGCGGTGGTGACCGCCTTCGGCAGCGCCGACAACGCGGTGGTGGCGCTGAAAGCCGGCGCCTTCGATTACATCTCCAAGCCGGTGGCGCTGGACCAGCTGCGCGTGATGGTGCAGTCGGCGCTGCGCCTGAACGCCGGACCGGAAGCAGCGCCGGCGCCAAGCGCGACGCCGGTCACCAGCCGCCTGCGCGGCGAGTCGGCCGTGATCCAGGCGCTGCGCGCGCAGATCGCGCGGCTGGCGCGCTCGATGGCGCCGGTCTACATCCACGGCGAATCGGGCAGCGGCAAGGAACTGGCGGCGCGCGAAATCCATGCGCAAAGCTCGCGTGCCGGCAAGCCCTTCATCGCCGTCAACTGCGGCGCGATCCCGGAAGCGCTGATGGAAGCGGAGTTCTTCGGCTACCGCAAGGGCTCTTTCACCGGCGCGGCCGACGACCGCGAAGGCTTCTTCCAGGCCGCCAATGGCGGCACCCTGATGCTCGACGAAGTGGCCGACCTGCCGCTGGCGATGCAGGTCAAGCTGCTGCGCGCGATCCAGGAGCGGCGCGTGCGCAAGATCGGCGCCACCGCCGAGGAGCCGGTCGATGTGCGCATCGTCAGCGCCACCCACAAGAACCTGGCGCAGTGCGTGGAGCAGGGCAGCTTCCGCCAGGATTTGTTCTACCGCCTGAACGTGATCGAACTGACGCTGCCACCGCTGCGCGAGCGGCTCGACGATCTGGGCGAACTGACCGGCGCCATCCTCGAACGGCTCGGCACCTTCGAGCACAAGGTGGTGCTGGGGACCGGCGTGCTGGAAGCGTTGAAAGGCTATTCCTTCCCCGGCAATGTGCGCGAGCTGGAAAACATCCTCGAACGGGCGCTGGCCTTTGCCGACGATGGCGTGATCGAGGTCGGCGACCTGGCGCTGAAAGGCGGCAAGCCGGCCGAAGCCGTGGAGGCGATAGTGCCGATGCCGGCGCCGACCGCGCCGATGGCTGTCGCCACGCCGCCGCTGCCGCTCGATGCGCTGCCGGCCAGCCTGCCCGACTACCTGAACCAGATCGAGCGCGACATCATCCTGCGGGCGCTGGCGCAGACCCAGTTCAACCGCACGCAAGCTGCGCAGCTGCTGGGCATCAGCTTCCGCCAGCTGCGCTATCAAATGCAGAAACTGAACATCCAGGAGCCGGAGACGTGAATGCGGTGAGTGGATTTGATGGCTGGCTGCCGCTGGCGCAGCGCTACGACAGCCCGTATTTCGATGCGCGCCCCGGCCCGGCGCCGGACGACATCACCCTGCTGGTGGTGCACAACATCTCGCTGCCGGGCGGCCAATTCGGCGGTCCGCACGTGTCCGACCTGTTCACCGGCCGGATCGATTATAATGCTGACCCCTCGTTCGCCGACCTGCGTGGCCTGAAGGTTTCCAGCCACTTTTTTATCCGCCGGGACGGCAAGGTAATTCAATACGTTTCCGCCAACGATCGCGCCTGGCATGCCGGCGTGTCGCGCTTTTGCGGGCGCGAGAAATGTAATGATTTTGCTATCGGTGTGGAGCTGGAAGGCAGCGATTTCGTGCCGTTCGAGGCGGCGCAGTACGACGCGCTGGCCGAACTGACGCTGGCGCTGAAGCAGCACTATCCGTTGGCCGACGTGCAGGGACATGAACACATCGCGCCGGGCCGGAAAACCGATCCGGGGCCGTTGTTTGATTGGGAATATTATCAAAAACTGCTTAATCAAAAGGCACTGCAAGAGCCCGCGTTAGTGAGCGCTATCGCGGGATTGCGCGTAGTAAAGGGCCTTCCGCAAAGTCAATAGAAAAATTGCCGTAAACGACAAAATTTCCCCTTGCACGGGGAAAAGGCGGCTACTACAATCAGTGGATCGAGTTGGGTCCGGCACTAGATCTAGTGGTTGCCGTGACACTAATTCTTGTTAAACATACATATGCGGGCAGCAACGACTGCGCGTTGTAACCGGGGAGCTTAAATGCAATCTACTCAAGACATCACCATCAATCCAGCACTGGTACCAGCAGTGGCTGCGAGTACCGCCAGCAGCCCGGCAACGGCAGCGAGCGACCTCGGTGACTATCGCATCATCCGCCGTAACGGCGCGGTTGTGGCGTTTGAACCGTCGAAAATTGCAGTCGCCATGACCAAGGCCTTCCTGGCCGTGAATGGCGGCCAGGGCGCAGCTTCGGCCCGCATCCGTGAACTGGTGGAACAGCTGACCGCCAGCGTGGTGTCGGCACTGGTGCGCCGCCAGCCATCGGGCGGCACTTTCCACATCGAAGACGTGCAAGACCAGGTTGAACTGGCCCTGATGCGCTCGGGCGAACATGACGTTGCCCGCGCCTACGTGCTGTACCGCGCCAAGCAAATGGAAGAGCGCCGCGCCGCCAAGGAAGCTTCGGGCGCCGCCACCATCGCCGCACCGCAAATCCACGTGCTGGAAAACGGCGAGCGCAAGCCGCTGGAACTGAGCCGCGTGACCAGCCTGATCGGCGCTGCCTGCCAGGGCCTGGAAAAACACGTGGATGCCGACGCCATCGTCGCTGAAACCCTGAAAAACCTGTACGACGGCGTGCCGGTCGAAGAGCTGCACAAATCCGCCATCCTGGCTGCCCGCGCGCTGATGGAAAAGGATCCGGCTTACTCGCAAGTGACCGCCCGCATCCTGCTGCACACTATCCGCAAGGAAGTCTTCGGCAAGGAAGTCGCGCAAGCCGCCGCCGCCGCCGAATACGTGACCTACTTCCCGCAGTACATCGCCAAAGGTATCGCGGCCGAACTGCTGGACACCAAACTCGGTGAATTCGACCTGGCCCGCCTGGCCAAAGCCATCGTCGCCGACCGCGACCTGCAGTTCGGCTACATCGGCCTGCAAACCCTGTACGACCGCTACTTCCTGCACGTGCGCGATGTCCGCATCGAAATGCCACAGGCCTTCTACATGCGGGTCGCAATGGGCCTGGCCCTGAACGAAACCGACCGCGAAGCGCGCGCCATCGAGTTCTACAACCTGCTGTCGACCTTCGACTTCATGTCGTCGACCCCGACCCTGTTCAACTCGGGCACCCTGCGTTCGCAGCTGTCGTCGTGCTACCTGACCACCGTCTCGGACGATCTGGAAGGCATCTACGACGCCATCAAGGAAAACGCCCTGCTGGCGAAATTCGCCGGCGGCCTGGGTAACGACTGGACCCCTGTGCGTGCACTGGGCGCCCACATCAAGGGCACCAACGGCAAATCGCAAGGCGTGGTGCCGTTCCTGAAAGTGGTCAACGACACCGCCGTGGCGGTCAACCAGGGCGGCAAGCGCAAGGGCGCGGTCTGCGCCTACCTGGAAACCTGGCACATGGACATCGAAGAGTTCCTGGACCTGCGCAAGAACACCGGCGACGACCGCCGCCGCACCCACGACATGAACACCGCCAACTGGATTCCAGACCTGTTCATGAAGCGCGTGATGGAAAAAGGCGAATGGACCCTGTTCTCGCCATCCGACACGCCTGACCTGCACGACCTGGTCGGCAAGGCCTTCGAAAAAGCCTACCTGGGCTACGAAGCCAAGGCGGCCGCCGGCGAAATCCGCGTGTTCAAGAAAATCCAGGCGCTGGACCTGTGGCGCAAGATGCTGTCGATGCTGTTCGAAACCGGCCACCCTTGGATCACCTTCAAAGATCCTTGCAACATCCGTTCGCCGCAGCAGCACGTGGGCATGGTCCACAGCTCGAACCTGTGCACCGAGATCACCCTGAACACCGGTCCGGACGAAATCGCCGTCTGCAACCTGGGTTCGGTCAACCTGCCGGCCCACATGAAAGAGGGCAAGCTGGATCACGTCAAGCTGCAGAAAACCATCCGCACCGCGATGCGCATGCTGGATAACGTGATCGACATTAACTACTACGCGGTGGAAAAAGCGCGTAACGCCAATATGCGTCACCGTCCGGTGGGCCTGGGCGTGATGGGCTTCCAGGACTGCCTGCACATGATGCGTGTGCCGTTCTCGTCGATGGAATCGGTGCAGTTCGCCGACACCTCGATGGAAGCCGTCTGCTACTACGCCTACCTGGCCTCGACCGAACTGGCTGAAGAACGCGGCCACTACGCTTCGTACAAAGGTTCGCTGTGGGATCGCGGCATCCTGCCACAGGACTCGATCAAACTGCTGGCCGAAGAGCGCGGCGGCTACCTGGAGCAAGACCTGTCGTCGGCGATGGACTGGACCCCGGTGCGCGAGCGCATCAAGAAGTTCGGCATGCGTAACTCGAACTGCGTGGCGATCGCTCCGACCGCGACCATTTCGAACATCATCGGCGTGTCGGCTTGCATCGAACCGACCTTCCAGAACCTGTACGTGAAGTCCAACCTGTCGGGCGAGTTCACCGAGATCAACGCCTACCTGGTACGTGACCTGAAAGCACGCGACCTGTGGGACGAGGTGATGATCGCCGACCTGAAATACTTCGACGGTTCGCTGGCCAAGATCGACCGCATCCCGAACGACCTGCGTGACATTTATGCAACCGCGTTCGAAGTGTCGCCTAGCTGGCTGGTGGAAGCTGCCTCGCGTCGCCAGAAATGGATCGACCAGGCACAGTCGCTGAACATCTACATGGCTGGCGCCTCGGGCAAGAAGCTGGACGAAACCTACAAGCTGGCATGGCTGCGTGGCCTGAAAACCACCTACTACCTGCGCACCACCTCGGCCACTCACACCGAGAAGTCGACCTCCAAGACCGGCGCCCTGAACGCGGTGCCAGTGGATGGCGGCTTGGCTGCAGCAAGTGCAGCACCGGCGCCAGCGCCTGTCGCTGCCGCCTCGACCGAAGAAGACGGCGCCGCCTGCTACCTGCGTCCAGGCGACGACGGTTTCGAGGAATGCGAAGCCTGCCAATAACAGCCGTCATTCCGGCGTAGGCCGGAATCCAATTGGGTCCCCGCCTGCGCGGGGACGACATTGGTACTAATATATACAGAACTCAGAAGGAACTCATTATGTCGCTGTCCTGGGACGACGAGGCCGCATCGGCCAAACCAGTAGTAAATCAAGCCGCGCTGGCCACCGAGGGCAGCGCTGAGCAAGTCGCGCTGCGCGTCAACGCGGACGACAAGCGCATCATCAACGGCAAAACCGACGTCAATCAGCTGGTGCCGTTCAAATACAAATGGGCCTGGGACAAATACCTGGCCGGCTGCGCCAACCACTGGATGCCGCAGGAAGTGAACATGCAGCGCGACATCGAGCTGTGGAAGAACCCGAACGGCCTGACCGACGACGAGCGTCGCCTGGTCAAGCGCAACCTGGGCTTCTTCGTCACCGCCGACTCGCTGGCCGCCAACAACATCGTGCTGGGCACCTACCGCCACATCACCGCTCCTGAGTGCCGCCAGTACCTGCTGCGCCAGGCGTTTGAAGAAGCGATCCACACCCACGCCTACCAGTACATCGTCGAATCGCTGGGCCTGGACGAGCAAGAGATCTTCAACGCCTATAACGAAGTCAAATCGATCCGCGACAAGGACGAGTTCCTGATTCCGTTCATCGACACCCTGACCGACCCGGCCTTCACCACCGGCACCGTGGAGCAGGACCAGAAACTGCTCAAATCGCTGATCGTGTTCGCCTGCCTGATGGAAGGCCTGTTCTTCTACGTCGGCTTCACCCAGATCCTGGCGCTGGGCCGTCAGAACAAGATGATGGGCGCCGCCGAGCAGTACCAGTACATCCTGCGTGACGAATCGATGCACTGCAACTTCGGCATCGACCTGATCAACACCATCAAGATGGAAAACCCGCTGCTGTGGACCCCGGCCTTCAAGGAAGAGATCAAGCAGCTGTTCCTGAAAGCGGTGGAACTGGAGTACGCCTACGCCGAAGACACCATGCCACGCGGCGTGCTGGGCCTGAACGCCACCATGTTCAAAGGCTACCTGCGCTTCATCGCCAACCGCCGCGCCACCCAGATCGGCCTGGAAGCGCTGTTCGATCAGGAAGAAAACCCATTCCCGTGGATGAGCGAGATGATCGACCTGAAGAAAGAGCGTAACTTCTTCGAAACCCGCGTCATCGAATACCAGACCGGCGGCGCGCTGAACTGGGACTAATCTCCCTCAGCCCCGAACCAAAAGCCCTGCATTGCAGGGCTTTTGTCATTTCAGGCGTTCCCATTTGCTGACCGGTGATGTGGAGTCCTTGCATGCGGAGTTACGCAGTCTCATTGCGCCAGCCGGCAGCGATTGGCTGCCACAGTCAATGCCGAACTGAGCCCAGAAACTGGAACGGGAGTTTGGCCGCGGCTTCGAGGTGCAGAATCTTCGCCGTATGGTGCAATTTTCTCAAGCCTTTTCCGACCAGGAAATTGTCGCATCACTGATGCGACAATTGAGTTGGACACACTTTCTGTATCTCATACCACTAAAAAAAGAGGCCGCTCGCTTGTACTATGCCCGGCAAAGCGCGGCGGAGCGATGGAGCATGCGCGAGCTGCGTCGGCAGATTGAGCGGAAAGCCTATGAGCGTCACGAGATCGCCAGTGCCGAACTTTCAGCGCCAGAGGGTGCGCCCGAAGCGGTGTTCAAGGATCCGTATTTTCTGGATTTCCTTGGTCTGCGCGATGGTCACGATGAGGCGGATCTGGAGGCGGCCATTCTGATTCAGTTGAAGGCGTTCATCCTGGAGTTAGGCCAGGGCTTTGCTTTCGTCGAGCGGAAGAAGCGGATGGTGATTGATGGTGAGGACTTTTATCTTGATCTGCTGTTCTTTCATCGGCGTTTGCGGCGGCTGGTGGCGATTGAGTTGAAGCTGGGACGCTTCAAGGCGGCGCACAAGGGGCAGATGGAGCTCTATCTCAAGTGGTTGGACCGCTACGAGCGCCAGCCCGGCGAGGAGGCGCCTATTGGTTTGATCCTGTGCGCGGAGTCGAGCCACGAGCAGGTCGAGCTGCTGCAGGTGCAGAAGGACGGCATCACGGTCGCCGAGTATTGGACCGAGCTGCCGCCCAAGGCGGAACTGGAGCGCCAGCTGCGCTCCGCGCTGGCCGATGCCCGCGAACGGCTGGAGCGTCGTCGCCTAATGCAATGAGCGGCCAATGTATGCCGCCAGCGCCGCGCTGCTTTCGTCGTGGGTGAGGACGGCGAGATAGCCGTCGGGGCGGAGCAGGGCGATGTCGCCGGGTGCGAAGCCGTAGGCGGTGCGCAGGTGGCCCTCTTGATCGCGCAAGGCGGCATGCTGGCCGATGTCGATGATGCGCAGGCCACGGCGAGGAGCGATCACCGGTTCACTCCGCGCTTCATAGCGCAGCATGATCCAATCTCCCGATTTCAATAGCGAAAACAAACGGCACGGCTGTCCACCGGCGCCAAGCAGTGGTGCGTCCGGTGCGCGGTAGCCGGCGCGCAGCGGTGCATCGTCGCCGCGTTCGTCGAGCGACAGCGAGGATGCCGGATAGCCGAGATCCAGCTGCTGCTGTTCGCGCCCTCGCCGCAGGTCGCCACGCTCGCGGGCGGCGTCGAGCAGGCGGGTGGACATGCCCAGCATCCCGGCGGCGATCTCACGCCGCTCTTCTTCATAAGTGTCGAGCAGCGCGTCATCGGCGCCGCGCAGCACGGCCGCCAGTTTCCACCCCAGGTTCCAGGCATCCTGCACGCTGGTGTTCAAGCCTTGCCCGCCGGTCGGCGGATGCACGTGCGCCGCATCGCCGGCGAGGAACACGCGGCCCACTCGATAGCGCTCTGCTAGCCGCGCGCTCATCGCGTAGTCCGAACGCCAGTGGACGGCATGCAGCGCGATGTCATCGCACCCGGTACGTTCGACAATGGCGGCGGCGAGGCCGGCGTCCGACAGATCGAACTCACCTTCCAGCGGAATCGGCATCTGCAATTGGAATAGCGTGGTCCCTTGCAAAGGGCAGAGGCTAATCTGGCCAGCGCCTTTGCCCCAGCGATGCCATACCTCGCGCGTCAAGCCGCTGAGCGTGAGGTCGGCCACCACCGCGCGGGCGCCCAGCGACTCGCCGGGAAAATCCACGCCCAGGGTTTTGCGCACCGTGCTGCGACCGCCGTCGGCGCCGATCAGGTAGCGGGCGCGTATCGTGATCTCTTCCTCGACGGACGCCACGCGTGCGGTGACGCTGTTGGCGTCCTGTTCAAATCCCAGCAGCGCATGGCCATAGCGCGGCGCATGTCCCAGCTCCGCCAGCCGTGTGCGCAGGATGCCTTCGGTCAGGTGCTGCGGCAGCATCAGCGGCTCGCCATAGGGTTCGGCCGGCGTGGCGGCGCTGGCCTGCACCGAGACTTCATCGTGGTAGCTGCCGTCGGCCGCGTAGTGGCGCTGCGACGGATAGCGTCCACCAGCGGCGATCATGCGGTCGGCCACGTCCAGCGCTTCGAAGATTTCCAGGGTGCGCGGCTGGATGCCTTTGCCGCGCGAACCACTGAACGGCTCATCCGCCTGATCGATCAGAACGAAGTCCACGTTGCGGCGCGCGAGGTCGATCGCCAGTGTCATGCCGGCCGCACCGGCGCCGCAGATCAGAATATCAGTGTGCATGCTGCTCTCCATGTATGTGTATTTTGCACATATTATTCCGGTCGAAAAATCGTGTCAAGAACTATGTGTATAATGCACATATGAATAAAGATATCCGCGATTTGCATGACGCGCTGCTCGACATCATCGGCTTCATGAGCCGTCCCGAGCCCGACGTCGAACTGATGTCCGAGATGGCCATGCCGCTCGAGCGTGCACTGCTTCCCCTGCTGGTGCGCATCGACCGGCGCGGTCCGATCGGCGTGGTGGAGCTGGCCGATCTGGTCGGCCGCGACTACACCACCGTCAGCCGCCAGGTGGCGCGTCTCGATGAACTGGGACTGGTGGTGCGTCGCGCCGGCACCCGCGACAAGCGCGTGCGCGAAGCGGAAGTGACGGAGCTCGGACGCGAGATGGCGGACGCCATCGACCGTATGCGCGAAGAGATCGTCGGCGAACTGATGGCCGATTGGAGCAGCGCCGAGCGCCGCGACCTCGCCCGCCTGCTCAAGCGCATGGCCGCCGGCATGAACGAGTGGGTGGCCCGCCGCAAGCTGGAAGACGCCGAGTAAGCGCGCGCACCAATTCAAACGCGGCCTGTCTCCGCATGCCTTAACGTCGATTTACATGATCGCGCCGGCGATCAAACGCGTTCGAACACACGCACTAAAACGCAGATGCGCTGCGGCTTCGCGCTGTATTCCGCTTGCTATTCGCCTTACTCTGTCTCATAATCGCGACGAATTAAAAACAGCGAGCTGCGACGACGCGTGAACCCTGCGCCAGCGCTCTCGGATTCGGAAGCGGGTGGCGTGATTTTCTGGCCGATTTTGGCGGCGTCAAAGAAACCCAGTCTGCATAAGGCTTACTTTGAAGTGCGTTTTTTCAGCGCGATGCGCGCGGCACTTCCCGAACCCGATTGAGCGCGCGTGAAGTGCGCGCAGCGAAGCAGTCGAGCAGCTTGAATCGGTATGCATGCGTGAACCGGCGCACGTCGAACGTAAAAAAAGCGCGTGAATCTCTATCGTGCTGGTTGCGCACCGACAAGGTTTTCGTGTACTTTACGAACTTGAAAATGCGTGATTTAAAAAGTGCGAAAAATTTGAAGGCGCACCACGCAGTGATGACCGCGATACGGGACATAGATTCACACAGATATGCACAAGACCACGTCGTTTTTGTTCAACCGTCTTGCCTGATTCAATTCAGGCCGGGCGGTTTTTTGTTTGAAAACGAAAACCGCGACGTGGCTGCGACGCAGGTTCCAGGAGCTGAGGACACGCCCGGACCACCGCAAAACGTCGCGACAAGATTTGTATCCACACGCCGCGCCGGCCTCGGACGGCGGGTGGATCGATGGCTGAAGCGCTGCACTTGTGAGGAGATGCAGCAGTTCAGCTAGTGCCGAATTCATTAGCGCAAACGGAATGCTGTTTGCGCCGATGAATAATTCGCCTGGCCCAATCCCGGGTTGGACGGGTTTAAATCTTGTAAACGAATTTTTCCCATCCCCGATGAAGGAGAACTAAACATGGCAACCGCCGCAAAGAAACCAGCAGCCAAGAAAGCTGCTCCAGCAAAGAAACCTGCAGCCGCTAAAGCCGCTGCTCCAGCAAAAAAACCAGCAGCCGCTAAAGCTGCCGCTAAACCAGCTGTGAAAAAAGCCGCTGCCAAGCCAGCTGCTAAACCAGCAGTGAAGAAAGCTGCCGCTAAACCAGCAGTGAAAAAAGCCGCTCCAAAAGCAGCCGCTAAACCAGCAG
>NZ_FOBG01000001.1:2152261-3400374 GCF_900109645.1 Duganella sp. CF402 | reverse complement strand
AAAAGCAGCCGCCAAGCCAGCAGCGAAAAAAGTAGCCGCTAAACCAGCAGCGAAAAAAGCCGCTCCTAAAGCAGCCGCCAAACCAGCTGCCAAGAAAGCAGCCGCCAAGCCAGCCGCCAAGAAAGTAGCAGCTGCCAAGAAACCAGCAGCGAAAACGGCAGCCAAACCGGCTGCAAAGGTAGCGGCTAAGCCAGCAGCAAAAAAGCCGGTTAAAGCAGCTGCGAAGCCAGCAGCTGCTAAAAAGCCAGCCGCAGCGAAACCAGCCGCGAAGAAGCCAGCAGCAAAAAAAGCCGCTAAGCCAGCCGCCAAGCCAGCGGCCGCTCCGGTCGCCGCCGCGCCAGCAGCAGCTCCAGTAGCCGCCGCTCCAGCCGCCAAGCCAGCTGCCAAAAAAGCCGCTCCTAAAAAAGCAGCTCCGAAGAAGGAAGCCGCTAAGCCAGCAGCTCCAGCCGCCGCCGCTCCAGCAGCAGCACCGGCCGCTCCAGCCGCCGCGCCAGCAGCTAAAACCGTACTGGCTCCGGCCGCCGCATGGCCGTTCCCAACCAGCACCCGTCCTTCCTAAGTCTTAAACGCTTAGAAGCCTGCTGAGGCAATGGCCGCTGTGTGAGACAATCACACAGCGGCTTTTTTATTGGAGGGGTTTCGTGCTCAGTATTCTTAAGTTGATTGTCGACGCCATCGCCACACTGTTGGGCGGGGCTTTGCTACTGCGTTTCTGGATGCAGGCGATACGCGTACGGCCGCCGTCATCGGTCGCGCAGTTCACGTTCCAGTTGTCGGACTGGCTGGTGCGCCCCTTGCGCCGCATTGTGCCGGGCGTGGGCGGTTATGACTGGGCCAGCCTGATCGGTGCGTTCCTGATCGTGCTGGCGGCGACCTCGGTGCTGTTCTTTGCCGGCTGGCCGTGGCCTGCGGTGCTGCTGATGGCGTTCCAGCGCTTCCTGGAGTGGATTTTGTACGGCTTCATGGCCTTGCTGGTGGTCGAGGCGATCTTCAGCTGGGTGAATCCGCATGCGCCGCTGGCGCCGTTCGTGCGCGCGCTGAACGAGCCTATCCTGCGTCCGATACGCCGGGTGGTGCCGCTGGTGGGGAGCCTGGATCTGTCGCTGCTGGTGGCGCTGATCCTGCTGCAGATTGCGCAGCTGTTGTTAGGGATGGCCTTTAGCGGCCGCTAATTAAAAAGCCCCTTGCGGGGCTTTTTCTTTTTGAGGCTTAGAAGCGGTAGCTGAAGGCTGCTTCGAACTTGTCGGCGATTTCCGCCGCAGTGAAGCGGTGGTTCTGCGCACCCTTGTGGGCGATCTTGATGGCGCCCAGCAGGCTGGCCAGGCGGCCGGTGGTTTCCCAGCTCCAGCCGTTGGTGATACCAAACAGCAGGCCGGCGCGGTAGGCGTCGCCGCAGCCGGTCGGATCCAGCGCTGCCTCGACCTTCACGGCCGGGATCTCAATCTTCTGGCCCTTGGTATAAATCTCCGAACCCTGCTCGCCGCGCGTGACGATCAGCGCTTCCACGCGGCTGGCGATGGCGTCCAGCGTCAGGCCGGTGCGCTCGATCAGCAGTTCGATCTCGTAGTCGTTGGTGGTGACGTAGGTGGCTTTGTCGATGAACTCAATCAGTTCTTCACCGTTGAACATCGGCAGCTGCTGGCCCGGATCGAAGATGAACGGGATGTTCAGCGCGGCCAGGTCGGTGGCGTGCTTTTTCATGCCCAAATGGCCATCCGGCGAGATGATGGCGATGCGCGCCGGGCCGGCCTTGGCGACTTCGTTCTCGTGCGCGTACGACATGGCGCCAGGGTGGAAGGCGTTGATCTGGTTGTTATCCTGGTCGGCGGTGACGAAGCACTGGGCGTTGTAGGCGTCTTCCTTGATCAGGATGTTGTCGGTGGCCAGGCCCAGTTTGCGGAAGCGCGCCATGTAGGCGGCGTTGTCCTGGCCCATCACGCCGACGATGCGCGGCGAACCGCCCAGCAGCATCAGGTTGTAGGCGATGTTGGGCGCGCAGCCACCAAATTCAGTGCGCATGGTCGGCGCCAGGAACGATACGTTCACCTTGTGCAGCTGGTCCGGCAGCAGGATGCTGTCGAAGCGGTTAGGGAATTGCAGGATGGTGTCGATCGCGATCGAACCGCAAATCAGGGAGGTCTGGGTCATGATAGGTCTTTATGGATAGAAGACTGCGATGTGATAGCCCGATGCTTTCAGATCGTGGAGTTCAAAGTACAGTTTAACGGCTTGTTCGGTGTGTGGGGCAAATCCGTGCTCGGTTGCGACATCGGCGTGCAGATAGTCGCGCGGAGTAAACACGCGGCGCAGCACCGGCTTGTCTTTGTCGTCGTCCAGCACCAGTTCTATCGACGGCCAGGCTTGCGCGGTGGCGCTCTGGTTGCGCAGCAGGGTGGTGAAGGAGAACGCGGTGTCGCTCAGGGTTTGCAGTTCGCCCTGTTCGATGGTGAGGTCGTCGATGTGGGTCGGCAGTTCGATTTTGCAGCCCAGCGTCTGGCAGGCGGCGGTCAGCGCCGGTTTCAGCGCCGGCACGGTGGCGGCGATCGAGTTGCGGAAGGTGGTCACGGCTTGCGCCAGCAGGGCGGCCACCAGCAGCACCGAGCCGAGGCTCATGAAGATGGTGGCGGCTTTGCCGTATTTCTGGCGCTGGCGGTCGCGTTTGACGAAGCCCGGTTCTTCCGGCGCGGCTTGTTCTTCGTTGGCCGGCGCCAGGTCGTCCAGGTCGCCCTGCGCGTGCAGGTAGGCGTGGCCGCGCATGGCCTGGGCTTCGGCCAGGCCGTTGCTGGAGAGCTGGACCAGCGCCTCTTCGTCGGCGTCGTCATCGGCGATATTGTCAGTCGCGGCGAGCAGCGCATCGATGTCGGCGTTGGTGGTAAGGTCGGCATCGGCATCGGCATTGGTGGCGTCAGCGCTGGCTTCGATGGCCGCAGCCGGGGCCGGGATGTCGTCGCCAGCGTCGTCGAAGCTGGCGAGGTCGTCGTCGATGGCGGCGGGTGCTGGCGTGGCGGCAGGCTGCCCGGCTTCGGCGGCGTCGATGGCATCGGCGGCGGCGGCGAGGGCGGTGCCCAGGCCGGGACCGGCGCCGGCTTGCGGTTCGTCGTCCAGCGACGGCTCGCCCCAGGTCGGCTCGATGCGGCCGCCGGACATGTCGGCGTAGGCGTCGTCGGCGCTCGGCAGGCCGTCGGCGTCGTGCTGCACGTCGGCCAGCGTCTGCTCCATTGCGGACAGTTCGGCTTCGAGCGCGGCTTCAAGCTCGTCGTCGTTCATTGCTTCGGCGCTCAGGATGTCATCCAGCGGCGCGGCGCTGATTTCCGGCTCGCTGCTGGCTTCGCGGTCCGGCTCGGATTCGATGTTCAGGTCGAGGTCGAACAGGGCGTCGGTGTTGACCGGCAGGATGGCCGGCTCGGCTGGCAGCGGAATCGGGGGGGATGGCGAGGACGGCGCGTCGGCGACCGGCTCGTCGTCGCTCAGGTCGATGTCGAGCGCAGGCTCGGCGAGGGCTGCGTCATCGTCAGCGGCGCTGACTGCGGGCGAGTCAGCGGCTGGCGGCTCGTCGGCTGGCTGCTCATCGATGACATCGTCGAGTTCCAGCACTGGCTCCGGCTCATCGACGGTCAATACTTCGGCAGCGCGCGTGTCGAGCGCGGCCATTTTCTGGTCGAAGGGAAGCGGCGGAGGGAGGGTGGCAGGCGGCTCCAGCAGGGCCGCGTTGCCATCAAAGACTTCATTACAGGAGCCACAGCGGACTATGCCCCCACGTAATTTCAACTGGTCATGAGCGACCCGAAATACCGTGTTGCAGTGGGGGCATTTGGTGGCGAGCGCCATTGCCGGGCTTAACGCGCAGCCGGAACAGTGTCGCTACCGAGGCGGCCATGCAGCGCCACCCAGCCGTCTTGCTCGGCCCATACGCCCAGCTTGATGAACGGTGCATACGCAGCCGCCACTTCTTCGGCCTGGCGCGCCAGCACGCCCGACAGGATCAGCGAACCGCCGTCGGCCACGCGGCCCGACAGCATCGGCGCCATCAGCTTCAGCGGGCTGGACAGGATGTTGGCCACCACGATATCGAAACGCTGGGTCGCATGCTTGGACTCGGCGAAGCTATCCGGCAGGAAGTAGGTGATTTCGCAGTTGTTGCGCACCGCATTGTCTGCCGCCGACTCGATCGCCTGCGGATCGATGTCCACGCCCACCACTTCACCGGCGCCGACCTTCTTGGCCACCATCGCCAGGATGCCGGAACCGCAGCCGTAGTCGAGCACGGTCTTGCCCGGCGCCGGATTGGCTTCCAGCCATTCCATGCACAAACGGGTGGTCGGATGGCTGCCGGTGCCGAAGGCCAGGCCCGGATCCAGTTCCAGGATCAGCGCGTCCGGATTCGGTGCCTCGTGCCACGACGGCACCACCCAGATGTTCTTGCCGATCGGGATAGGCGCGAACTGCGATTGGGTCAAACGCACCCAGTCCTGTTCCTCCACCTTGCGGGTGGTGAACTTCGGCAGGGTGGCGAGGCCGATCTGGCCGGCCGCCGCCGCAACGATCACGGCCTGATCGTCATCCTCGTCGGTCAGCGCGACGACGCGGCTGTGGTCCCACGCAGCTTCGGTAGGTTCCATGCCCGGCTCGCCGAACAGCGGTTTTTCCGCGTCGGTGCCTTCGTCCGCGTCTTCCACGGAAACCGACAGGGCGCCCACATCCATCAGCGCCTCGGAGAGGGCTTCGGCGTGGTCACGCGCGATTTCGATGACGATTTCAGTCCAGCTCATTTGTTACCCTTTGTTGCTCAAGCTCAGTTTGTGCAGGTCCGGCATGTCGGCCAGCTTCTGCTCGAGGTAGTGAATATTGGTGCCGCCCTCGATGAAGCGGGCATCGACCATCAGCTCGCGGTGCAGCGGGATGTTGGTCGAGATGCCTTCAACGACCATTTCCGACAGCGCGATCTGCATGCGGCGAATTGCCTGCTCGCGGGTGGCGCCGTAGGTAATGACCTTGCCGATCATCGAATCATAGTGCGGTGGCACATAATAACCCGCATACGAGTGCGAGTCGACACGGACGCCCGGACCGCCCGGCACGTGCCAGGAAGTGATGCGTCCAGGCGACGGCGTGAATTTGAACGGGTCTTCCGCATTGATGCGGCACTCGATGGCGTGACCGGACAGCATCACGTCGCGCTGGCGGAAGCGCAGCTTCTCGCCGGCGGCGATGCGGATCTGCTCCTGCACGATGTCGATGCCGGTGATCATTTCGGTGACCGGGTGCTCCACCTGCACGCGGGTGTTCATCTCGATGAAGTAGAACTCGCCGTTCTCGTACAGGAATTCAAAGGTGCCGGCGCCACGGTAGCCGATCTTGCGGCAGGCTTCAGCGCAACGCTCGCCGACCTTTTCGATCAGCTTGCGCGGGATGCCCGGCGCCGGTGCTTCCTCGATCACCTTCTGGTGGCGGCGCTGCATCGAGCAGTCGCGTTCGCCCAGCCAGACGGCGTTCTTGTGTTCGTCGGCGAGGATCTGGATTTCCACATGGCGTGGATTTTCCAGGTACTTCTCCATGTAGACTTCCGGATTGCCGAAGGCGGTACCGGCTTCCGTCTTGGTCATTTGCACCGCGTTGATCAGCGCCGCTTCGGTGTGTACCACGCGCATGCCGCGACCGCCGCCGCCGCCGGCCGCTTTAATGATGACCGGGTAGCCGACCTTGCGGGCGATCTGCACGATGGCTTTCGGATCGTCCGGCAGCGCGCCTTCCGAGCCCGGCACGCATGGCACGCCGGCCTTGATCATGGTCTGCTTGGCGGTGACCTTGTCGCCCATGATGCGGATCGATTCCGAACGCGGGCCGATGAACACGAAGCCCGATTTTTCCACGCGCTCGGCGAAGTCGGCGTTTTCCGACAGGAAGCCGTAGCCAGGGTGGATCGCCTCGGCGTCGGTGACTTCGGCGGCGCTGATGATGGCCGGCATGTTCAGGTAGCTGAGCGTCGATGGCGCCGGGCCGATACAGACCGACTCATCGGCCAGCTTCACGTATTTGGCGTCTTTGTCTGCTTCCGAGTGGACCACGACCGTCTTGATGCCCAGTTCGCGGCAGGCGCGCTGGATACGGAGGGCGATTTCGCCACGGTTAGCAATAAGGATTTTTTCAAACATGATAGGTTCGCTATGTCTGTGAGCGCCGATGATGGGCTGCTTCAGGTGAGGAGGGATTGCGGACCAGGCAGGTGCGCCCGTCGCCGACGGGGAGGGCGCGGACCTGTCTTAGCCGATCACAAACAGCGGTTGGCCGAATTCGACCGGTTGGCCGTTCTCGACCAGGATCTGGGTGATGGTGCCGGACTTGTCGGCATCGATTTCGTTCAGCAGCTTCATCGCTTCGATGATGCACAGGGTGTCGCCTTCTTTGACGACAGCACCAACTTCCACGAACGCTGCCGCGCCTGGCGCCGACGAGCGGTAGAAGGTGCCGACCATCGGCGATTTGACGACGTGGCCGGTCGGCTCGGCGGGTGCGGCGGCGGCCACTGGGGCAGCGGCGGCTGGCGCGGCGGCGCCGGCGGCTGGAGCATGGTACTGAGGAATAGCTTGCGGCTGCATCATCACCATTTGGTTTTGCGCGACGGCGGACGACTTGACGATGCGAACTTTGCTTTCGCCTTCGGTCACTTCGAGCTCGGCGATGTCCGATTCTGCGACCAAATCAATCAAGGTCTTCAGCTTGCGTAGATCCATGTAACCCCCAGGAATTGTCTTATGTGTAAAAAAATGCGCGCAGATCGCGTAGGTTATCGCTTTTTAAGGGCGAAGTCGATGGCAAACCGATATCCTTCGATACCCAGTCCGCAGATGGTGCCTATTGCGATCGCGCTCAGGAATGAGTGGTGGCGAAACGACTCGCGCTGATAAATATTCGAAATGTGCACTTCCACAAACGGGATGGCCACCCCAGCCAGGGCGTCGCGCAAGGCCACGCTGGTATGGGTCAGTCCGCCCGGATTGATAACGATGGCGTCCACGCCTTCCGCTCTGGCGGCGTGGATGCGGTCGATCAGTGCACCTTCGTGGTTGCTCTGGAAGCAGGACAAGCTCGCACCCGCTGCCTGGGCCTGTGCCTGGGCAGCGTGTTCGATGTCGGCCAAAGTGCTTGCGCCGTAGACCTCAGGCTCTCGGGTGCCCAGCAAATTCAGGTTGGGGCCGTTGAGCAGTAGGAGGTTTTTTGCCATGATTCTTGAGCCTTCTCCGCGAAAGATCCGCATTTTGACGCCAACTGCTGACATTTGGCAAGAGAAAAAAACTTATGAATTTATTTACAGACTTGCTAAATCTTTGCGCAGCTCGTCGAATTTCAGTCGGCCGAGGTAGGTTTTCTTGACCTGGCCATCGGCGCCGATCAGGACCGTGAAGGGCAGGCCGCCGCCGCTGTTGCCGAACTGGCGCGACAGCTCGGTGCCGCTCATGCCAGCCACCAGCACCGGGTAGCTGATCTTGAATTTGTCGCTAAATTCCGCGATATTTGTTGGCGAATCAATACCAATGCCGATAACTTGCAGCTTCTTGCCTTCTTCTCCGGCGGCCAGCGCCGACAGCTCCGGCATCTCCTGCACGCACGGACCGCACCACGGCGCCCAGAAATTCACCAGCATGGCCTTGCCTTTATATTGGGCCAGCGGCGTGGACGCGCCCTTCGCGTCCGGCAGCGTCTGTTTAAACAGTTCGTCGACCGGGCCGGTCACGCCGGCGGGCTGGGTGGCGGTCAGCGGCGGTGCGGATTCTTTTTTCTGTGAACCGACATAGGCGCCGGAAGCGGCAAATGCCAAAGCGACAACGGCATACGCCGCCAGATGTTTTTTATTCATGGCTTGGATGGAGATTGTGGATGAGTACTGTTAACTAATAGGGCGCGCACGGCGGCAATGTCGGCGCGGGCCAGTTTGCCGTCGCCACGGGTTTTGACGGCGCCGCGCAAATCGTCCAGCTCATAGATGGCAGCGTGCACGCCTTCCTTGTGCCACATGAAGCTGACGGTTTCGACCATGCCGTAGCGTGGCCCCTTGAAGTGCGGCGTTTCCGAGATGTCGATTTGCAAATTCCGGTTGAGCAGGAAGATTTCCACTTCCTTGGCGCTATCGGCAAACAGCTGCAGGTGGATATCGTCATGCGGGCCGGCCGTGCCATTTAATACCGCGCCAGTTAAATAAGGCTGAAAGCGTTCCAGCCCTTCCATGATGTCCACCGCGAGCGTGCGCAGGCGGAACAGGCGCGCCGGTTGGCTGTCGGCGTGGAACAGCGACTGGTAAATACGTACTTCCGCCTCGATCTGGGCGTTATCGGGCAGCAGATTGAGCGGCGGCTGGGTGTCGCCGAGAATTTGCCTGGCTGCCTTGCGCTTGGCCGTGTTGTAGTCGGCTCCGTCCTCGGCGATCAGGCGTGCGGCGGCCGCCGCGATCTCGGCACGCAGGAGCTGGAGTTCTTCATTAACATTCGGCGTCATGGACGAGATAATACTCTGAACCGGGAAAAGCGCGTCAGCTCAGGTAAAATCCTGTATTCGTTAGCCCGCGCGTGTCATTCCGGCGCAGGCCGGAATCCAATCAGCGCTGGCCGGGCGGCTTAGCTTGGATTCCGGCCTGCGCCGGAATGACGGTGGGCGGCTCATACTTCGTCTTACTTTATATATGCATATTCACATCCTCGGTATTTGCGGCACCTTCATGGGCGGCCTGGCCGTGCTGGCCAAAGAGGCGGGCCACCGCGTCACCGGCTGCGACGCCAACGTCTATCCACCGATGAGCACCCAGCTCGAAGCGCAAGGCATCGAACTGATCACCGGCTTCGGCCCGGAGCAGACCGCGCTCAACCCGGACCTGTATGTGATTGGCAATGTGGTCACGCGCGGCAATCCGCTGATCGAGGAAATCATGAATCGCGGCCTGCCGTTCGTATCGGGACCGCAGTGGATCGGCGACCATATATTAAGAGACAAATGGGTGCTGGCCGTGGCCGGCACGCATGGCAAGACCACCACCTCGGCCATGCTGACCTGGATCCTGGAAGATGCCGGCTACGCGCCGGGCTTCCTGATCGGCGGCGTGCCGATGAACTTTGGCGTTTCGGCGCGGTTGCAAGGCAGTCAAGAGAAAGGGGATTCGATCTTCTTCGTGATCGAAGCGGACGAGTACGATACCGCCTTCTTCGACAAGCGCAGCAAGTTCGTGCACTACCACGCCAAGACCGCCATCCTGAATAACCTGGAATACGATCACGCCGACATCTTCCCTGATCTGGGCGCGATCGAAACGCAATTCCACCACCTGGTGCGCACCGTGCCAGGCATCGGCCGCGTCATCTTCAACGGCGACGAAGCTCCGCTGCAACGCGTGCTCAAGCGCGGCTGCTGGAGCGAGAAGGAAAGCTTCGGCCGCAGCGAGGGCACGGATTGGGCGATGAACGAGCACGATGACGGCACGTTCGATGTGATCTTCCAAGGCGAAGTGGCCGGCCACGTGGCATGGCAGCTGACCGGCGCGCACAACCGCGCCAACGCGCTGGCCGCGATTGCCGCCGCCCGCCACGTCGGCGTGCCGGTCGCGCAAGCGGCCCAGTCGCTGGCGACGTTTGAAAGCGTGAAGCGCCGCATGGAAGTGCGCGGCGTGGTCAATAACATCACCGTCTATGACGACTTCGCGCACCATCCGACCGCGATCGAGACCACGGTCGGCGGCCTGCGCCAGAAAGTCGGCAAGGACACCCGCATCCTGGCCGTGCTGGAGCCGCGCTCCAATACCATGAAGCTGGGGGCGATGAAGGATGCGCTGCCGGGCAGCCTGAAACAGGCAGACCTGGTGTTTGGCTATGGCGTGGAAAAAACGCTGGGCTGGAGCGTCGGCGCGGCGCTGTCGCCGCTGGGCGAGATCGCCAGCGCTTACGAAGATATCGATACGCTGGTGGCCGCCATCGCCAAGGCCGCGCAGCCGGGCGACCATATTATTGTGATGAGCAACGGCGGCTTCGGCGGCATCCACGACAAGATCCTGAAAGCGCTGGCCTGATGATTCTGTACCTGCACGGCTTCCGTTCCTCGCCGAGCTCGATGAAAGCGCGCGTAGTCGGCGAGCGCATGGCGGCGCTGGGGCTGGCCGACCAAGTGATCAGCCCGCAGCTGCCGGCCTCGCCCAGGCTGGCGATGGCGCTGGCGCTGTCGCTGGTTGACGGCATCCCGGCCGATGAGCTGAGCATCGTCGGCTCCTCGCTGGGCGGCTACTACGCGACCTGGCTGGCCGAGCGCCTTGGCTGCAAGGCTGTGCTGCTGAATCCAGCCGTGGTGCCCAGCCTCGACCTCGACAAGCATGTCGGCGTGACCACGCAATATCACTCCGACGAGCCGTTTGAATTCAAGCGCGAATACATCGCCGAGCTGCACGCGCTGGCGGTGCCGAAGATCAGCAAGCCGGAACGCTACTTCCTGATCGCCGCCACCGGCGACGAAGTGCTGGACTACCGCGACATGCTGTCACACTACGCAGGCGCGCGCCAGCACGTGATTGAAGGCAGCGACCACGCCATCTCCGAGTTCCCGCAGTACGTGGACGCGGTGCTGGCCTTTTGCGGCGTCGGGGCGCAGGCTTGAACGCGCGCCCGCGCAGCGCCTCGCTGCGGCAGGCGCAATGGCAGCCGCACGTGCTGGCGCTGAATGCACCGCAAGGCTACGTGCCGTGGCTGACGGAAGACGGTTCGCTGACCGCGCGCCTGAAAGCGCACAGCGACAGCTTTCGCGTGCAGTGCCTGCACCAGCGCACCGCGATTTGCCTGAGCGACGAGGCGGTGGCGATCGGCATGCATCATCGCGGCCGCGTTTGGGAAAGGGAAGTGCTGCTGAGATGTGATAATACGCCTGCGGTGTTCGCGCACACGGTGGTGCCGATGTCGGCCACGGCCGCCGATTGGCCGCTGTTCAGCGCGTTGGGCGAGCGTTCGCTGGGCACCACGCTGTTCGGCGATCCGCTGGTGCGGCGCGGTGTGTTGGAATTTGCAAGATTGCGGGAAGGGCATCCTTTGGCGCAGCGCACGCGCGCCGCGCTGGCTGCAAATGGCCAGGCTGTCCCGGACGCACACATATTATATGCACGGCGCTGTCTATATCAGCGCCGGCAAGGTACCCTGCTGGTGACGGAAGTGTTTCTGCCTTCGGTCCTGGAACTGATTAAAACGAGTAAAAATAAACGATGAATGTATTTTTTGAAGAATCCGGCGATTTCAAGGTCGGCAGCGTAATGACCCAAGCGGGCGAGGCCTACCAGGTCGAAATGGCCAGCGGCAAGCGCACCAAGGTCAAGACCAAGGACGTGCTGCTGCAGTTCGACAAGCCGTCGCCGGCCGAGCTGATGGAGCAGGCCAAGGCCATCTCCGCCGACATCGACCTCGAATTCCTGTGGGAAGTCGCGGGCGAGGAAGAGTTCGGCTTTGCCGAGCTGGGCGCCGAGTACTTCGGCCATGCGCCGCAGCCGGCGGAAGCGGCCGGCCTGATCCTGAGCCTGCATTCGTCGCCGATTTACTTCTATAAAAAAGGTCGTGGCCGCTACAAGGCTGCGCCCGAGCAGTCGCTGCGCGCGGCGCTGGCCGGCATCGAGAAAAAGAAACAGCAGGCGCTGGTGCAAGCAGGCTATGTCGAGGAATTGAAGGCCAACAAGCTGCCGGAGTCGATGCAGAACATCGTCCTGCAGCTGCTGTTCAAGCCGGACAAGAACGGCATCGAATACAAGGCGCTGGAAGCGGCCTGCAACGAGCTGCACACCAACCCGCAACGCCTGATGCTGGCGGTGGGCGGTGTGAAGTCGGCCAAGGCGCTGCACATGGCCAAGTTCCTGTTCGAGAATTTCCCCAAAGGCGCGGGCTTCCCGGAGGTGCCAGTACCGGCTACGCCGTCGGGCCTGCCGCTGGCCGACGTGAAAGCCTTCTCCATCGACGACGTGACCACCACCGAGATCGACGATGCGTTCTCGGTCACGCACCTGGCCGACGGCAAGGTCAAGGTCGGCATCCACATTGCCGCGCCGGGCCTCGGCATCAAGCCGGACGACGCGGTCGACAAGCTGGCGCGCACCCGTATGTCCACCGTCTACATGCCGGGCGATAAGATCACCATGCTGCCGGATGCGGTGGTCAATGCGTTCACGCTGGCCGAGGGCAAGACCTGCCCGGCGCTGTCGCTGTACGCGACGCTGGACCCGGCCGACTGGTCGGTGGTGTCGAGCGAGACCCGCGCCGAGATGGTGCCGATCGCGCACAACCTGCGCCACAACGATCTGGACGATCTGGTCAACGAAGAAACCCTGGCCAGCGGCGAGGGCGACTATCCGCACAAGGACGACCTGTGCCTGATCTGGAAATGGGCGCAAGTGCTGGAAGCGGCGCGCATGGTCAAGCGCGAGGGCTTCGGCCTCAAGCCGGAACAGAACAACCGCGTGGACTACAACTTCTACGTCGAGGACGACGTGGTCAGCGTCACCCGCCGCAAGCGCGGCGCGCCGCTGGACAAGATCGTCGCCGAGCTGATGATCTTCGCCAACAGCACCTGGGGCAAGATGATGCACGACTGCGGCGTGCCGGGCATCTACCGCAGCCAGGGCCGTGGCGTCGGCGGCTGGAACGCCAAGATGCAGGTGCGCATGCTGACCCACGCCGCGCCGCACGAAGGTCTGGGTGTGGACCAGTATGCGTGGAGCACCTCGCCGCTGCGCCGCTACACCGACCTGGTCAACCAGTGGCAGATCCTGGCCTGCGCCGACAAGGGCGTGATGGCGCCGCTGGTCGCGCACTTCAAGCACAAGGATGCGGAGTTGTTCGCCATCGTGTCGCAGTTCGATGCGGCCTATGGCGCCTACGCCGACCACCAGTCGAATATGGAACGCTACTGGTGCCTGCGCTGGCTGGGCCAGGAAAATGCACGCCAGGTGGAAGCCGTGGTGCTCAAGGATGAGGTACTGCGCCTGACCGACATCCCGCTGATTATCCGCCTGCCGGGCATGCCGTCGGTGGCGCGCGGCGCGCAGGTCAAGCTGGACATCCTGCGCTGGGACGAGGTCGACCTGACCGTCGAAGCCCGCATCCTCGAAATCCCGAGCGACGCGGCGCCAACTGATGTCGACTTCGAGGACGACGTGGAAGACGCGCCGGAAGAAGCGGCCGATGCACCGGAAGTGGTGGTGGAAGTCGCCGCCGAGCAACCAGCGGCGGAATGACGTGTAGAATCTGACTCATGTCTTTCAGAGAAAATCGCCTGCTCTACACCGCCCTCGCCATCTCCTTGATGGCGCACGGTGCTTTGCTGGCGATGCGCTTCGTGGCGCCGACCCCGGCGCCGGTGCAGGCCACCGATCCGGGACTGGAAGTCATCCTCGTCAACGCCAAGCACAACAAGGCGCCGCTGAAGGCCGACGCGGTGGCGCAGGCCAATCTGGACGGCGGCGGCACGGTGGACCAGGGCCGCTCCAAGTCGCCCATGCCGGACATGCGCAAGACCGAGATGGGCGACAGCGTCAAGGCCAGCAAGCGCCGCATCCGCGAACTGGAAGAGCGCCAGAAGAACCTGCTGACGCAAGTGAACTCATCCTCGCCGGTGGCGGCGCCGCCGATCACGGAGCAGGCCAAGCCCGATCCGCTGCCGACCGGCGCCGACCTGCTCGAATCGAGCAAGGCCATCGCGCGCCGCGTGGCCGAGATCAGCGAGACCGTCGAGGACCAGAACAAGCGGCCCAAGAAAACCATGATCACGCCAAGCACGCGTGAGGCGGGCTACGCCACCTATTACAAGACCATGCAGAAGCGCATCGAGGACTTCGGCACGCTGAATTTCCCGAACGTGAACGGGCGCAAGCTGTATGGCCAGCTGATGCTGTCGATTCCGGTGTTCCAGGACGGCACCATCTACGAAAAAGAAGGCGGCATCAAGGTCGAACGCAGCTCCGGCAACCCGGCGCTGGACGAAGCCGCGATGCGCATCGTGCGCCGCTCGGCGCCGTTCGGTAAATTCCCGCCGAACATGCTGTCGAGCGAAAAGGATGACCTGTGGGTCATCATCACCACCTTCAAATTCACCCGCGACGACAAACTGCAAGCCGACATGAACGGCGGAGGAAGATAAGACAGATGGACCGCTACTGCGTGTTCGGCAACCCGATTGCCCATAGCAAATCGCCCGAGATTCATGCCGCGTTCGCGGCGCAAACCGGCCAGGACCTGCAATACGAGCGCCGCTTGGCGCCGCTGGACGGCTTTGCCGACGCCGTGCGCGCCTTCATGGCCGAGGGCGGCAAGGGCGCCAATGTGACCGTGCCATTCAAACTGGAAGCGGTGAAGCTGGCGCAGGCGCTGACGATCCGCGCCCGCGCGGCCGGCGCCGTCAACACGCTGGTGTTCAGCGAAGACGGCATCATCGGCGACAACACCGACGGCGCAGGCCTGGTGGCGGACATCGTGCAGAATGCCGGCGTGCCGATTACCGGCAAGCGCGTGCTATTGCTGGGCGCGGGCGGCGCGGTACGCGGCGTGGTGCTGCCGATTCTGGAACATCGCCCTTCGAAACTGGTGATTGCCAACCGCACCGTGGCCAAGGCTGAAGAACTGGTCGAGCAGTTTGCCGCGCTGGGCGGCGAGGGCGTGGTATCTGCGTGCGGCTTCGCGGAGATCGAGGGCGACTACGACATCGTCATCAACGGCACGGCCGCCAGCCTGAGCGCGGAACTGCCGCCGGTATCGCCATCGGTATTTGCACCGGGCTGTCTTGCTTTGGACATGATGTACGGAGCTTCCCCCACCGTATTCTTGCAGTTCGCCGCCCAGCATGGCGCACAGTTGCGAGACGGCTTGGGCATGCTGGTCGAGCAGGCCGCCGAAGCGTTCAACCTGTGGCGCGGCGTGCAGCCGGCGACGGCCGATGTGTTGACCAGCCTGCGCGCCAAGCTATGAGCAAATCCTCCGGCAAAGTTGGCAAGTGGCGCTGGGTGAAGTGGATCTTCATCCTTCCTATCCTGCTGTTCCTGGTGGTGCAGCTTTACTTCTTCCTGCAGATCTGGTGGTGGGTCGGGCATAACCCGTCCATGACCAGCTTCATGCGCCAGCAGCAGGCGGCGCTGCAGGAGAAAAATCCCAAGGCCAATATCCAGCAAATGTGGGTGCCGTACAACCGCATCTCGAACAACCTCAAGCGCGCCATCATCGCCTCCGAGGACGCCAACTTCTCCGAGCACGAGGGCGTCGACTGGGAGGCCATGCAAAAGGCCTACGAGAAGAACACCAAGAAGAAAAAGGTGGTCTCGGGCGGCTCCACTATCACCCAGCAGCTGGCCAAGAACCTGTTCCTGTCCGGTTCGCGCAGCTACCTGCGCAAGGGCGAAGAGCTGATTATTACCTTCATGCTGGAATCGCTGATGGACAAGGAGCGCATCTTCGAGATCTACCTGAACGTGGTGGAATTCGGCACCGGCACCTTCGGCGCCGAGGCGGCGGCGCGGCATTACTATGGCGTCAGCGCGGCCAACCTGAGCGCGGTGCAGGCCGCAAAACTGGCCGTGATGCTGCCGAATCCGCGATATTTCGACAAACATCGCGATTCCAACTATCTGGCCCGCCGCACCGGCGTGATTTTGCGTCGGATGGGCTCAGCTGATCTACCTTAATCCGGGCTTTGCAGGTACACTTGCGCTGTTTCCAGAAGGCGCGTGTACTCATGATTAATGTTTTCGTTCTCCAGAATGGCCGGCTCAACCAGGTTCCTATCGACACGCGCGAAGACCTGGAAAAAGCTGAACCGGTCTGGGTCGACCTGACCGACCCGACGGACGAAGAACGCGCATGGGTACGTACTATCTACGGCGTGATCCTGCCGGGCGAGGACGAAGTCAAGGACATTGAGGCCTCGGCCCGCTACTACGAAGCCGAAAACGGCGACCTGCACCTGCGCACCGACTTCCTGCTGGAAGAAGAGGATGGCCCGTCGCGCATCGTGACGGTGGCGTTTATCCTGGCGCGCAAAATCCTGTTCTCGGTCCACACCGACGACCTGCCGGTGTTCCGCCTGGTACGCATGCGCGCCCGTTCGCGTCCCGGTTCGATTGCCGACTACATGGATGTGCTGCTGGACCTGTACGCCACCGACGCCGAATATTCGGCCGATGCGCTGGAAGGCATCTACCAGCAGCTGGAAGAAGTCAGCGGCCGCGTGCTGCAAGAAACCTTCACCGACCAGGACGCAGCCGCCGCGCTGAACGCCATCGCGCACGAGGAAGACTTGAACGGCCGCATCCGCCGCAACATGATGGACACCCGCCGCGCGGTCAGCTTCCTGATGCGCGGCCGCCTGCTCAATTCCGAGCAGTTCGAAGAAGCACGCCAGATTCTGCGCGATATCGAATCGCTGGACGGCCACACGTCCTTCCTGTTCGATAAGATCAACTTCCTGATGGACGCCACGGTCGGTTTCATCAACATTAACCAGAATAAGATCATCAAGATCTTCTCGGTGGCCAGCGTCGCCTTCCTGCCGCCAACCCTGATCGCCTCGATCTACGGCATGAACTTCAAAGGCTGGTTCCCGGAGCTGGAATGGTCGATGGGCTACCCGTTCGCGCTGGGCCTGATGGTCACCAGCGCCATCGCCCCCTTCCTCTACTTCCGCCATCGCGGCTGGCTTAAATAACCGGGCTGAATTCCAGCGACAGGGTGCTGTAGTAGGGCGCGCTGTGCCATTGCTGGTGCAGGGCGAGGGCGCGATCGTAGAGAGCGGTTTTCAGGTCCAGCGCCAGTTGGCTGAAGTCGAACGGCGGCTTGTTGCGGGCGGTGCAGGCTGCTGCGGCGCCGGCCAGGAAGGCTTCTTCGTCGAAGGCGCCTGACCATAGCTGCGCTTGCAGGCCTTCCACGATGGCTTTCGCTTGCACGGCTTCGGTCTCCACGTTGGGATTGCCCTTGTCGTGCACCGATTCCATCACGAACTGGGCGTCGGCGCCGCGCGCCAGCAGGCTCAGGAAGCCGTGCCGCAAGGGCAGGGCGGATTCCACCACGTAGTGCACCAGATCATGCGGCAAGATGCCCTGGCGCGGCATCAGCGCGTCGGTGCATGTGCCGTTATTGCGGACAAAACGCAGCACGTCGTACTTGTCGGTCTTCGACCTTTTCTCTGCAATCAGTTTCATATCTGGCAATTATATAATAGGTAACTTTCACGACTGTAATAATTTTGTCGCCGTTAACCTATTAGAATGGCGGCCAGCGGTAACGCTCCCTCCTTCGCTCCTCCCGGCCGCTCTGGCCGCCAGAGAAAGTAATAGCTATGAAACAGAAACGGCAATTTTTCCCCCGCCAGGTGGTGGAAGCCGGCGGTAACCGCTGGGACTGGGCCTTGCTGCCCATCGTGCTGGCGGTCTTCGTGCTGATGGCCTATGGCAGCCAGCAGATGGCGCGTCCGTATGAACTCGGCCAGACGCTGCCGATGTCGCTCGACCCGAGCTATCTGCCGTACTACCTGCTGCGCACCACGTTGCGCATGTTCATCGCGATGGGCGCGTCGGTGATCTTCAGCTGCGTGTTCGCCGCGCTGACCACCAAGTACCGCGTCGCCGAAAAGGTGATGGTGCCGATGCTCGACATCCTGCAATCGATCCCCATCCTCGGCTTCCTGTCGATTACCGTGACGGCGTTTATCGCGCTGTTCCCCGGCAACCTGCTGGGCGTGGAGTGCGCCGCCATCTTCGCGATCTTCACCTCGCAGGCGTGGAATATGGCTTTCTCGGCCTACCAGGGCTTCCGCTCGGTGCCGGCCGAATTGTCGGAGGCGGCGCAGGTGTTCCAGCTCTCGGGCTGGCAGCGCTTCTGGCGGCTGGAACTGCCGTTCGCCATGCCCGGCCTGCTGTGGAACATGATGATGTCCATGTCCGGCGGCTGGTTCTTCGTGGTGGCGTCGGAAGCCATCATGGTGTCGAACCAAACCATCAAGCTGCCCGGCATGGGCTCCTACATCGCGCTGGCGATCGAGCAAAGCAACCTGCAAGCTATCGGCTGGGCCATCTTCGCCATGCTGATCGCGGTGCTGGCTTACGACCAGCTGTTCTTCCGCCCACTGCTGGCGTGGGCCGACAAATTCCGCTTCGAGGAAACCGGCGGCGATACCGCGCAGTCTTCGTGGCTGCTCACGTGGCTGCGCCGCACCGAACGCACGCAGCAAATCGTGGCGTGGTTTGCGCACCAGCTGGAGCGCTCGATCGCGGTGTTCCGCCTGTCGCACGACGGCACCTCGATCCGCGCGCGCAAGGACCAGCCGTCGCTGGTGCCGCAGCGCGTGTGGGACGCGGTGATTGCCGCCGTGGTGTTCTACGCGCTTTGGAGTTTGGTGCATTTCATTCGTACCGAAGTCGGTTGGAGCGAAGTAGGGCATGTGTTGATGCTGGGCGTGTACACCATGATCCGCGTGGTGGTGCTGCTGGCGCTGGCAGCCTTGATCTGGGTGCCGGTCGGGATCTGGATCGGTATGAACCCGCGCTGGGCTTCGCGCACGCAGGCGGTGGCGCAGTTCCTGGCGGCCTTCCCGGCCAATCTGGTGTTCCCGGTGGCGGTCATCATCATCGTGCGCTACCACCTGAACCCGGACATCTGGCTGTCACCGCTGATGATCCTCGGCACCCAGTGGTATTTGCTGTTTAACGTGATCGCCGGCGCCTCCACCATCCCGACCGAGTTGCGTCACGCGGCCAAGAACTTCGGCCTCACAGGTTGGCTGAAATGGCGGCGCTACCTGCTGCCGGCCATCTTCCCGAGTTTCGTGACCGGGGCGATCACCGCGTCCGGCGGCTCATGGAACGCCGCCATCGTGGCGGAATTCGTCAGCTGGGGACCGACCACTTTGAAGGCGCACGGCATCGGCAGCTACATCGCCGAGATGACCGCCAGCGGCGACTTCCCGCGCATCGCGCTCGGCATCGGCATCATGTGCATTTTCGTGATGGGCTTTAACCACTTCGTCTGGCGCCGTTTGTACACCCTGGCCGAAAGCCGGCTGCATTTCTAGGAATCGAATCATGAGCACTCCTATCGTTGAACTGAAAGCCGTCGGCAAACACTTCCGCAGCGCGGACGGCTCCGCGCGCGCCGTGCTGGAAGGCGTCGACTTCACCCTGCGCGAAGGCGAGATCGTGGCGTTGCTGGGCCAATCCGGCTCCGGCAAGTCGACCATGCTGCGCATCATGGCGGGCCTGATCCAGGCCGATGAAGGCCAGGTACTGTATCGCGGCATGCCCTTGTACGGCACCGCGCGCGGGATCCGCATGGTGTTCCAGTCGTTCGCGTTGTTCCCGTGGCTGACGGTGCAGAAGAACGTCGAACTGGGACTGGAAGCGCAAGGTATGCCGGCCGAGGAGCGCGCGCGCCGCGCCGAAAAAGTGATCGACCTGATCGGCCTGTCCGGCTTTGAAGGCGCGCTGCCGCGCGAGCTGTCGGGCGGCATGCGCCAGAGGGTCGGCATCGCCCGCGCGCTGGTGATGGAGCCGGAAGTGCTGCTGATGGATGAAGCCTTTTCCGCGCTGGATGTGCTGACCGGCGAACGCCTGCGCGAGGAGATCCTCGAACTGTGGCAGTCGGGCCAGATCCCGACCAAGGCCATCCTCGTGGTCTCGCACAATATCGAGGAAGCGGTGATGATGGCCGATCGCGTGCTGATTTTTGCCAGCGACCCGGGCCGCGTGCGCGCCGAGCTGCCGATTTCGCTGGCGCAGCCGCGCAAGGCGGAAAGCGCCGAGGTGCGCCAGTTGATCGACAAGGTGTATGAGTTGATGACCGCCAGCTCCGGCCGTCGCGGTAGCGGCGGTGGCTTGATCAGCGAGCGCGAAGTCAAGCTGCAGCTGGGCGACCGCCTGCCGCAAGCCGACATCGCGCACATGGAAGGTATTCTGGAATTGCTGGCCGAGGAACCGTTCAACGGCCGCGCCGACCTGCCGAAGCTGGCCGAAGAGACCGAGCTGACCGACGCGGAATTGCTGGAGGTGCTGAACGCCCTGCTGTTGCTGGGCTTTGCCTACCTGACCAACGGCGACATCCTGCTGACGGAGCTGGGCGGGCGCTACGTCAAATCGGAAGAGCGGCAGGAGATGTTCGGCAAGCAGCTGCTGGAACATGTGCCGCTGATCGCCTACATCTGCCACGGCCTGGAGCAGGACAAGTCGGGCGATCTGCCGGAAGACTTGTTCCTCAAGCTGCTGCGCTTCACGCTCAGCGAAGAAGAGGCCGAGCGCGCGCTGCGCATGGCCATCGAGTGGGGCCGCTACGGCGACCTGTTCGAGTACAACTTCAACACCGGCGTGATCCAGCGCTCCGAAGAGGACGAGCAGGAAGCCGACTAGCGCAGTCATCCCGGCGAAGGCCGGGATCCAAGGAGCGTGCGCTCAACTTGGGCCGCAGCGGCGGACTGTCCGCCTCCGCCGGAAGTCATTTCGCCCAATGGGCGGAATGACGGATCAGAGTTTGGCGAACACGCGGCGCGCGGCGGCGATGGTTTCGTCGATCACCGCGTCCGTGTGCTGCGCCGAGACGAAGCCCGCCTCGAACGCCGCCGGCGCGAAGTACACGCCTTCGTCCAGCATGTGGTGGAAGAACACGTTGAAGCGCTCGCGGTTCCCGGCCATCATTTCGGCGTAGTTGTTCGGCGGCGTCTCGCTGAAGTACAGGCCGAACATGCCGCCCACCGAATCGGCGCAGAACGGAATGCCGGCATCTTTCGCCGCTGCGGTGAGGCCCGCAGCGAGGCGGGCCGCCGATGCGGCCAGCTGGTCGTAGAAGCCCGGCTGCTGGATCAGCTTCAGCGTGGTCATGCCCGCCGCCACCGCCACCGGATTGCCCGACAGCGTGCCGGCCTGGTACACCGCCCCCACCGGCGACATCTTGCTCATCAGCGCAGTGCTGCCGCCGAAGGCCGCCACCGGCAAACCGCCGCCGATCACTTTGCCCAGCGCCGTCAGGTCCGGCTTGATGCCGTACAGTTCCTGCGCGCCGCCCAGCGCCACGCGGAAGCCGCACATCACTTCATCGAAGATCAGCAGCGCGCCATGCTGGGTGCACAGGTCGCGCAGCGCTTGCAGGAATTCGCGCGTGCCCTTGATCAGGTTCATATTGCCGGCTACCGGCTCCACGATCACGCAGGCGATTTCGCTGCCGAAGTTGGCGAACGCTTCTTCGATCTGCGCCACGTTGTTATAGTCCAGCACCAGCGTGTGCTTGACGAAGTCCTCCGGCACGCCGGCCGACGTCGGATTGCCGAACGTGAGCAGGCCGCTGCCCGCTTTCACCAGCAGCGAATCGGCGTGGCCGTGGTAGCAGCCTTCGAACTTGACGATCTTGTCGCGGCCCGTGGCGCCTCGCGCCAGGCGCAGGGCGCTCATGGTGGCCTCGGTACCGGACGACACCAGACGCACCTGTTCCAGCGACGGCACCAGCCGCACCAGTTCTTCCGCCATCTCGATCTCGCCTTCGGTCGGCGCGCCGAACGACAGGCCGCGCGTGGCCGCTTCCTGCACCGCCTTCACCACTTCCGGATGGGCGTGGCCGACAATCGCCGGGCCCCACGAACCGATGTAATCGATATAACGCTTGCCGTCCGCGTCCCAGAAGTACGGGCCGTCGGCGCGGGTGATGAAGCGCGGCGTGCCGCCCACCGAACGGAAGGCGCGCACCGGCGAGTTGACGCCGCCCGGCGTGGTTTTCTGGGCGCGTTCAAACAACTGATCGTTTTTGGAAATCGTGGTCATGATGGCATCTCAAAATGGAAAAATCGGTTCGGCACGAACTTGCCCATGCCGTAGCGCTGCGCATGCGCCAGCGCGCCGACAGTGTACTCCTGCGCCGCCGCCACGGCTTCCGGTGCCTCGGCGCCGCGTGCCATGAAGGCGGTCAGCGCCGCCGACAGCGTGCCGCCGGCGCCGATGAACGGCCCCGGAAGGTGCTGCCAGGCGTCGTGGCTGATGACGCCATCGGCGCCGAACAGGGTGTTGGCCAGCGTGCCGTCGCCCTGGCTGCCGGACGAGGTGCCGGTCACCAGCACGAATTCGCAGCCCAGTGCCAGCAGGTGTTCGACGTCCGATTGCAGCAGATCTTGTTCATCTTGCGCATCTTGATCACTTTGCTCGCTCTGCTCATCGGACGCAGGCTCGCTGCCGTCGCTGTCGCTTTCGCGCCAGGTCTCAGCCATGCGGCCCAGTTCCACCTGCGACAGCATCAGCAGCGTGGCCTGCGGCACCAGCAGCTGGCGGATGGCGGTCATCAGGTCCTCGGCGTCGTCGTCGGGCAGGGCCGGCAGGCGCGAACTGAAAGGATCGAGGATCAGCGGGGCATCGGGATAGTCGGACAGGATTTCGGCGATGGCCGCCACCTGCTCAAGATTGGTGACGGCGCCGACCTTGAACGCGGCCATTGTCATATCTTCCAGCACCAGGCGGGCCTGGTCGGCCACCCAGTCCGGGTCGATATCCTGCATGTCCTCGACGCGGGCACTGTCGCCGATCAACAACGCGGTGGTGACGGCCAGGCCGGTACAGGACAGGGCCGAAAAAGCCGCCAGGTCGGCCTGGACGCCGGTGGCGCCAGCCGGATCGGCAGCGCCGAAGCTCAATATAAGAGGAGAAGTTTGGTTTTGCACGGCGGGTAGATTAAGATACCTAATTCGGCATTTTACTAGATTGAGGGTGGCAAAACGTGAGTAGCAACGAAACAACGCAGGAGTTCCAGACCTGGATGTGCCTGATCTGCGGCTGGATTTACGATGAAGAGGCCGGCCTGCCGGACGAAGGCATCGCTCCGGGCACGCGCTGGGCGGACGTCCCGATGAACTGGAGCTGCCCTGAATGCGGCGCCCGCAAGGACGATTTCGAGATGGTAGCCATCTGATAAAGGCGCCGATCCGGCCTGCGACTATGACGACAACTGCTTTGAAAATCATGGTGATCGACGACAGCAGCACCATTCGTCGCTCGGCCGAGATCTTTTTGACCCAGGCCGGCTACCAGGTGGTGCTGGCCGAAGACGGCTTCGACGCCCTGGCCAAGATCAACGACCACCATCCGGCGCTGATCTTCTGCGACATCCTGATGCCGCGCCTCGATGGCTACCAAACCTGCGCGCTGATTAAAAAAAGCGCAAAATTCCATGCCACGCCGGTGTTGATGCTGTCCTCCAAGGACGGCCTGTTCGACCGCGCGCGCGGCAGCATGGTGGGCGCCGTCGCCTACCTGACCAAACCATTTACCAAGGACAGCCTGCTGGCGGCGGTGCGCGAGCACACCGGCGGCGCTGTCGCTACACCAGAATAGAGAGCCGCAGGGGGATATATGGCCATACAAAGAATTCTCATCGTCGATGATTCGGCCACGGAGCGCTACTACCTGAGCGACATCCTGACGCGCAGCGGCTACACTGTGTCGGTCGCGGTCAGCGGCGAGGAAGCGCTGGAAAAGCTCAAGGCCGAAAAGCCGGAACTGATCCTGATGGACGTGGTGATGCCGGGCGCGAACGGTTTTCAGGTCACGCGCTCGATCGCCCGTGACCCCGAACTGAAGGACGTACCGATCATCATCTGCTCCAGCAAGAGCCAGGAAACGGACCGCATCTGGGCGCTGCGCCAGGGCGCGAAAGATTACCTGGTCAAGCCGGTCGACCCGGCCGAACTGCTGGCCAAGATCGCGGCGCTCGGCTGACCATGAGCGCCACCCCGGAACGCCGCAGCCGCCTGCGCCAGTACCAGGTGCAGCTTTTGGAGCGCATGCAGGCCGCCAAGACCGGCGCCGCCGAAGGCGGGCGTGAACTGGGCGTGATGATTGGCGGGCGTTTGTGCCTGCTGGACCTGACCCAGATCAGCGAGATCGTGCCGCTGCAAACGGCTACGCCGGTGCCGCTGACGCAGGACTGGTATCTGGGGCTGGCCAATATCCGCGGCCACCTGACCGGCGTGATCGACCTGGCGCGCTACTTGCAGCGTAACCCTGGCGATGCCGCGCCGGCCGAGCGTCGCCTGATCACGTTCGCGCCGGGACTGGGATTCAATTGCGCGCTGCTGGTCGAACGCGTGCTGGGCCTGCGCAAGCTGGCCGAGATGGAAGCCGTGGAGGGCGATGAATTCCGCGACGGCGAAGGACAACAATGGCTGCGCATCGATCTGGCGCAACTGGTGCTGGAACCGCGTTTTGTACAGGTAGGACTGGTATAGCAGGCACTTAGCAAACATTAATCCGGAGAGGGTGTATGGCGTTTAAGATTTTCTCGCGCGGCAGCCGGAGTGCCGCACCAGATGCAGCAGCCAATTCAGAATTTGGCGATTCGCAGTTTCTCCATACCGCCGTCGGCGGTACGCCCGCACCCGCGCCTGCGCCAGTATCGTCTTCTGCCGCCGATGACAGCGACGCTCCGCTGCGCCTGCGCGACGCGCTGGGCCGCCGCCGCCATGCCGCCGCTTCGGCCGATACCGGCCCCGGTTTCAAACTGCCCTTGATCGGCCACCTGCCGGCGCAGCGCCAACTGAGCGTGCTGTCCACCGCGCTGGCGGTTTCCCTCGGCATGAGCGCGGTGTTCGTCGCGCTCAACACCATCCAGAGCGCCAACCGTTCGGCGCAGACGCAGGTTGCCAGCGATGCGCTGATGCACTCGCAGCGCATCGGCAAGGCTGCGCCCAACGCGGTGCAAGGCAGCGCCGAAGGCTTCCGCCAGCTGGAGGAAAGCCGCAAGGAACTCAATAAGGACATCAATCTGATGACGCGCGGCGGCCAGTACCAGGGCCGCTCGATCGGCGAGCCGTCGGCGGATATTGCGCAGGTGGTGGCGTCCGCGCGCAAGCAATGGACCGCGACCGATCTCGCGGCCGGCACCATCCTCACGCTCAAGGCAGACCTGAGCGGCATGGACAAGACGCTGCAAAAGCTGAACGAAATGTCGCCCGACCTGCTGGTGCGCACCGAGGACATCATCAACCTGAAGGTGCAGCGCGGCGCCTCGGCGCGCGAGATCGCGGCGCTGGGCAAGCTGACCATGCTGACCCAGCGCATGGGCCGCAGCGCCGGCGAATTCCTCACCGCCGGCGGCATCAGCTCCGAAACCGCGTTCCAGCTCGGGCGCGACACCACGGTGTTCCGCAACACCATCGACGGCTTCCTCAACGGCAGCCCGCAGCAAGGGCTGGCCGCCGTGCGCGAGCCGGACTTGCGCGCCAAGTTCACCGAGCTGCAAAGCGCGTTCGAGGCATACCAGAAGCTGGTGACGGCGATGCTGGAAAAGCTCGACAAGTTCACTGCGGCCAAGGCGGCCGAACAACTGATCTTCAACGACAACGAAGCGCTGCGCCAGCGTCTGGGCGTGCTGCAGCAGGCTTACCGCGAGCATCAGGACTCGCTCGATATCACCTTCTGGCTGATGGTCGCGGGCGGCATGCTGACGCTGTTGTCGGCGGCCGCGATTGGCCGTGTGCTGCTGATGGATTCGCACAATCGCACGCGCGGCGCCGAACGCCGCCGCCAGGAAGCGGACGCCATGCGCCAACAGGCGCAGCAGAAGGAAGAAGAAGCCAAGGCGATGAACGACCAGAATCAGGCGGCGATCCTGCGCCTGATGAACGAATTGCAGGAAGTGGCGGACGGCGACTTGACGGTGCAGGCCACGGTGTCCGAGGACATCACCGGCGCCATCGCGGACTCGGTCAACTACACGGTGGAAGAGCTGCGCGGACTGGTGGGCCGGGTGACGGCGACGGCCGAGCAGGTGACCAAGGCGTCCACCCACGCACAAAGCATTTCCAGCGATTTGCTGGCGGCCTCGCAGCAGCAGTCGCGCGAGATCCAGGATGCGTCGTCGACCGTGGTGAAGATGGCCAACGAGATTACCGACGTGTCGCGTTCGGCCAGCGAGTCGGCCGACGTGGCGCGCCAGTCGGTGGCGGCGGCGCGCCAGGGCTCGACGGCGGTGGAGAATGCCATCAAGGGCATGCACGAGATTCGCGAGCAGATTCAGGACACCTCCAAGCGCATCAAGCGGCTGGGCGAGTCGTCGCAGGAGATCGGCGAGATCACCGAGCTGATTTCCGACATTACCGAGCAGACCAACGTGCTGGCGCTGAACGCCGCCATCCAGGCCGCATCGGCCGGCGAGGCGGGGCGCGGCTTCTCGGTGGTGGCGGAGGAGGTGCAGCGGCTGGCGGAACGGTCGGCTGAAGCGGCCAAGCAGATCGGCGCGCTGGTGCGCACGATTCAGACCGACACCCACGACGCGGTGGCGGCGATGGAAAAGTCGACGCAGGGCGTGGTCGAAGGCGCGCGCCTGTCCGATGCGGCCGGCGCGGCGCTGCATGATATTTCGCAGGTGTCCAACCGCCTGGCCGAGCTGATTTCCGGGATCGCGCAGGCGACCGGGCAGCAGGCCACGTCGGCGTCCGGCGTGGCGCACAACATCCAGCATATTCTCGCGGTGACCGAGCAGGCGCAGGACGGCACCCAGCAAACCGCACAATCGATTCACAAGTTATCGGTGCTGGCGCAGGAGTTGAAGAACTCCGTGGCGCGATTCCGCATCACTTAAAGGCCGGGACAAGCATGACCACAAACGATTTTTCGACTCCACAGCAACCGCAATTGGACACCGGCCCCTTGTCGTGGGTGATGGTGGAAATCCGCGAGTCGCTGGCACGTTCGCGCACCGCGCTGTTCGAGGCGGGCGGACGGGCGCCGGAAGATCAGGCCACGCAGCTGCAGCATGCGAAGTCGCATTTGCATCAGGCGCACGGTGCGTTGCAGATGGTGGATGTGGATGGCGTCAGCCTGATGACCGAGGTCGCCGAGGCGGTGCTGGACCGCTTCAAAGCGGGCACGCTGAAGTGCAGCACCGACCATGCGCAGACGGTGGCGCAGCTGTATCAGGCGCTGGTCGAGTATCTGGAGGAATTGCTGGAAGGCGCGCCATCGCAGCCAGCAAGGCTGTTCCCGTACTACCGCGCCATGCAGGAGATGATGGGCGTGGAGCGCATCCATCCGGCCGATTTGTTCTATCCCGATTTGTCGCAGCCCGTCAGCCTGCCGCTGGCTGAAGCCGTCGCCGAAGTTGCCGCCGACCCCGCGCCGGACTACGCCGCCTTCCGCCAGCGCTTCGAACGTGCGCTGCTGCCGTACCTGAAGGGCGCTGGCGATGCGGGCGCGCTGCTGGACGCCATCAAGCTGGTGGCGGACGCGCAGCAGGATGGGCAAGCGCGCGCCTTCTGGCTCGCCATGCAGGCCTTCGCCGAACTGGTGGCCGGCGGCGAACTGCCCGGCGGGCTGTATGTGAAGCAGCTGTTTGGCCTCATCAACCTGCAAATCCGCCGCCTGAGTCAGGGCCAGGCCGCACAGCCGGAAGCCATGCTGCGTGATGCCTTGTTCTTCGTCGCCACCGCCGGCGCACAATCCGCATCGCCAACGGTGCAGCAAGTGCGCGCGGCCTACGCACTTGAAGGCCTGGCGCCAGCCGATTGCGAAATCCGCCGCTACGGCCAGGTCGACACCGAAGCGCTGGACCGCGCCAAGGCCGGCATCGTGCAGGCCAAGGCACAATGGGACCGGCTGGCCAACGCCGAAATCGATCCCGATCTTGACGCCGCTTTCGACGCCGCACTGCAGGCAGCGGCGGGCGAGTGCGACAAATTGAATCTGTCCGCACTGGGCGCGCTGCTGCGCCAGTTGGCCGACGTCGCGCGCAAGGCCGTATCGGCAGGGCGCAGCGAAGAGCTGGCGCTGGAAATGGCCACTGCCTTGCTGTTCGCGGAACATGGCCTGCAGCACATCCGCCATCTGCCCGACGATTTCGCCGCGCATGCCGACACCATCGGCGCGCGCTTGCTGGCGCTGGTGTCCGGCGAAACGCCGCCGGAGCCGGCGCAATGGCAAAAAGGCCTGGCGCGCCAGATGCAGCAGGACGATACGGTGGTCGCGCTGGCGATGGAAATGAAGACCGGCCTGCGGCAAGTGGAGAAGGTTCTGGATGATTACTACGCCGATCCGTCCAAGCGCCCGGCCTTGCTGGAACTGGATCCGGTACTGTACCAGTTGCAGGGCGCACTGGCGGTGCTGGACCAGAACGATGCGATGCAAGCCGCGCGTCATGTGAAGTCGTCGGTGCAGGCTTTGGCGCATGGCGATGGCGATCCGTCGCATGAGCCGAAGGCGCTGGACGATATTGCGCAGAATGTGGGCGCGCTGGGATTCTTTGTCGACATGCTGGCGCAGAATGCGGCTGGCGCGCGCGAGCGCTTCGCGTTCGACGCGGAGCATGGGACGTTCCGTTCGGTGCCGTTCAAGAAGATCCCCGCGTCGGAGTCGATACCGGTGCTGGAAGAGCAGGTGCCTGCGCCTGCGCCGGTGGCCATGCCGGTCGAGGCGCCGCCGCCTGCATCCAGCGATGCGGCGGTGGAGGAGGAGCTGTTGGAGATCTTCATCTCCGAGGCGCAGGAAGTGCTGATGTTTGTCGGCCAGACCTTACCGCTGGCGCGCACCGAAGAGAATCTGACCATGCTGCGCCGGTCCTTCCATACGCTGAAGGGCAGCGGTCGCATGGTGGGCTTGAACCAGTTTGCCGATGCGGCTTATGCGATCGAGAAGGTGATGAATGTGTGGCTGGCGGAGCAGCGCGCGGCTACGGATGCGTTGTTTGAACTGCTGAACGGCGCTGAGCAGGAAATGAGTGCTTGGGTGGCGGAGCTGGTCGCCAGCGGCGTCTCGGCCCGCAATGCAGACGCCCTGACCGCCGCCGCCGCGCGTGTGATGGATGGCGGCGAACCAGACCTCGCTCCATCCACCGCTGCGCTGCCGGCCGACGATGCGCAGACCCCTGCCGAAGAAGCCATCGCGCCACCAGCGGCCGCACCAGCCTTGCCGCCGCTGGTCTCGCACGGCAACGTCATCGAATTCCCGACCATCACGCCGACCGTCCCGCGCGACGACAACGTGAAGCTCATCGGCGGCATGGAAATCCCTCTGCCGCTGTACAACATCTACCTGCACGAATCCGACGATCTTGTGCGCAAGCTGGAAATTGACTTCAGCGAATGGCGTCACGAGCCGCGCCGTCCGGTGAATCCGGAAGCGCTGGCCGCATCGCACACGCTGGCCGGCACCTCGGGCACGGTCGGCTTCAAGGCGTTGCGCGAACTGGCGCTGGCGCTGGAAGGCACGCTGGAACTGCTGCTGCCGCCCGCGCCGCATCTGGATCAGGCGCAGCACGACCTGCTGGATTTCACCATGCAGCGCATACGTCAGATGCTGCAAGGGTTCGCGGCCGGCGAACTGTCGCCGGCGCAGCCGGAACTGATCGCCGCGCTGAACGGCTTGCGCGATGAGCTGATGACGACTCCACCTGCTGCCAGCAACGACATCGAGTCGCGCCTGGATAGCCTGGTGGCCGAGACGATGGACGAGTTGCATGCGCCGGTGGCGGCGCAGGAGTCGCCGCTGGATCAGTTGTTCCGCGAAACCTTCAACGCCATCAGCGGTACCGTGCCGGAGTCCGAAGCGCCGACCGCGCCACCGTCGAAGAAGAAGCCGGAAGTACATGTCGACGACGGTATCGACGACCTGTTCAACGCCGCCTTCGACGACGCTTTCGCCGACCCGCCGCTGGAAATCGCCGAGCCGCTCGCCCCCGCGCCGGCTCCCGACGCCGCGCCGGTGGAGCCTGAGCCGGTTGACGAACCTGAGGCCGAAGTGATCGCGTTGGCGACGGCCGAGCCGGAAATCCTGGCGGCCGCTCCCGCCATCTTCAACGACGAACTGGATGCCGATCTGCTGCCGGTCTTCCTGGAAGAAGGCGCGGACCTGCTGCCGCAAGTGGGCGAGGCGTTGCGCGCCTGGCAGCACACACCAACCGACACCACGCATGCTCAAAGCCTGCTGCGCCTCCTGCACACCGTGAAGGGCAGCGCACGCATGGCCGGCGCGATGCGTCTCGGCCAGCACTGCCACGAAATCGAGACCCACATCGAAAACATGGTGCACGCCGGCTCCGCCACGTCGCATGCTTTCGATGAATTGCTGGCCCACTACGACCACGCGCTGCTGCTGTTTGAACAGCTGCAGCACCCGGAATCGCTGCATGCGGACGCCATCGCTGACGCTGACGCGGAGGCTGACGCGGAGGCAGCAACGGACGCAATCCCCGCAGCCACGCCATCGGCTGCTCTGCCCACTGGCGACGATGCGCAGCCCGGCGTCAAAGCGCCGCTGGTTCGCGTGCGCGCCGACATCCTCGACCGCCTGGTCACCCAGGCCGGCGAAGTCTCGATCTCGCGCTCGCGCCTTGAGAACGAAGTCGACACCCTGCGCAACTCGCTGGCCGACTTCTCCGACAACCTGGCCCGCCTGCGCCGCCAGTTGCGCGAAGTCGAGATGCAAGCCGAATCGCAAATCGCCTCGCGCATGGCCGTCTCCAGCGAACGCGAATTCGACCCGCTCGAATTCGACCGCTTCACGCGCCTGCAAGAACTCACCCGCATGATGGCCGAAAGCGTCAACGACGTCGCCAGCTTCCACGAAAGCCTGACCCGCTCCGTCGACACCGCCCACAGCGACCTGACGCAGCAAGCCCGCCTCACGCGCGACCTGCAACGCGACCTGATGCGGGTGCGCATGGTGCCATTCGCCAGCATCTCCGAGCGCCTGTTCCGCGTCGCCCGCCAAAGCGCCAAGGACGTCGACAAGCGCGTCAACCTTGATATTCGCGGCAGCAACGTGGAACTGGACCGCAGCGTCCTTGAGCGTATGGCCGCGCCATTCGAACACCTGCTGCGCAACGCCATCGCCCACGGCGTGGAAGCGCGCGAAGTCCGCGCCGCTGCCGGTAAGAGCGAAACCGGCGAACTGCTGGTGCAAGTGGCGCAAGAGGGCAATGAAGTGGTAATCGCTTTCAGCGATGACGGCGGCGGCCTCGATCTGGCGCGCATCAAGGCCAAGGCCATCAGCGTCGGCCTGCTGGACGAACACGAACAAGTCACCGACGCCCAGATCGCCGACCTGATTTTCGAACCCGGCTTCTCCACCGCCGAAGCGCTGACCGAACTGTCGGGACGCGGCGTCGGTATGGACGTGGTGCAGTCGGAAGCGCAGTCGCTGGGCGGCCGCATCGACCTGTACTCGGAGCCGGGCAAGGGTTCGCGCTTCACCATCCGCCTGCCGCTGACGCTGGCCGTCACGCAGGTGGTGGTGCTGGCCGCCGGCGGCAGGACCTACGCGCTGCCGGCTATCCTGGTTGAGCAAGTGCTGCAAATGAAAGAGCACGCGCTGGCCGAAGCACGCCACAACGGCATGCAGTATCTGCCAACCTTGCTGGGCGATCCCGTGCAGCCGCCGGTGCAGCGATCATCGCCGGTGATGATGCTCAAGAACGGCAACGACAAGCTGGCCTTGCAGGTCGATGAAGTGCTGGGCAACCGCGAGGTGGTGATCAAGAACATCGGCCCGCAGTTGTCGCGCATGGTGGGCATCGCCGGCGCCACGGTGCTGGGCACCGGCGACATTGTGCTGATCCTGAACCCGGTGGCGCTGGCGCAGCATCTGGCGCATCACCCGGAAGTGAAGCAGCTGTACGCGCAGGCGGCGGCCGACAGCCCGGCTGCTCCAGCGCAGCAAGGCCGCACCATCATGGTGGTGGACGATTCGTTGACCGTGCGCCGCGTGACCCAGCGCCTGCTGGAGCGTGAGGGCTATCGCGTGCTGCTGGCCAAGGACGGCGTGGATGCGCTGGAACAGTTGCAGGAAACGCGGCCGGAGTTAATGCTGGTCGATATCGAGATGCCGCGCATGGATGGCTTCGACCTCACCCGTAATGTGCGCGGTGACGAGCGCACCCGCGAGATCCCGATCATCATGATCACCTCGCGCAGCGCGGATAAACACCGCAACGTGGCGCTGGAACTGGGCGTAAACGCCTACTTCGGCAAGCCGTTCCAGGAAGACGTGCTGCTGGAGGCGATTGCAGGCTTGATCAAGCCTGCTTCTTGACCACCTCGTAGCGCTCGAGCGTACGCTTGCGCGCTTCGTCGTGCATCACGATCGGTGGCCAATAGTCCGGCGCCAGCATGCGCGGCGCCAGCCACGGCGCATGGATTTCCTTCGCGCTCAGCTGCGCCAGCTGCGGCAGGTAGCGGCGGATGAATTTGCCGTCGCCATCGAACTTCTCCGATTGCGTAATCGGATTGAAGATGCGGAAGTAGGGCTGCGCATCGCAGCCGGACGACGAAGCCCATTGCCAGCCGCCGTTGTTGGAGGCGAGATCGAAGTCGTTTAAATGCAGCGCGAAATACGCCTCGCCGCGCCGCCAGTCGATGCCGAGGTCCTTGATCAGGAAGCACGCCGTCACCATGCGCAGGCGGTTGTGCATATAGCCGGTCTGGTTCAGCTGCAGCATGGCCGCATCCACCAGCGGGTAGCCGGTGCGGCCCTCGCACCACGCGGTGAACATCTCGTCGGCTTCCGGCCCGGTCTCCCATTCAATCGCATCGTAGGCCGGTTTGAACGAAGCGCCCACCACGTGCGGGTGGTGATACAAAATCATGGCGTAGAACTCGCGCCAGATCAGTTCCGACAGCCATACCGCCGCGCCTTCGCCGCCAGCGCCGCGCTCCTGCAAATCCAGCACCGTGCGCACCATGTGGCGCACCGACAGCGTGCCAAAGCGGAAGTGGATCGACAGGTAGGACGGGCCTTTCACGGCCGGGAAGTCGCGCGCCACGTTGTAGTTGGCGATGCGCGACAGGAAATCGTCGAACAGTCGGGCCGCGCCGGACATACCGGTCGGGATCTTCAACTCGGCGAGGTTGCTCGGCTCAAAGCCGAGATCGGCCAGCGTCGGCAGCGGCGGCAAAGAGGCCGGCGGCGGCGCCAGGCGCGCCGCATGCGGCTCAATGTTGTACGGCGCCAGCACCGACAGGTCGGCCGCCAGCTTTTTCAGCCAGGCGTTCTTGTACGGCGTGAACACCGAGAACACGCCGCCGGTCTGCGACAGCACTTCGCTGCGCTCGAAAATCACCTGGTCCTTGTAGCTGTGGAACTTGCGCCCGGCCGCCTGCAGCGTGCTGGCCACCGTGGCGTCACGTTCCATCGCTTGCGGTTCATAATCGTGATTGCAGAATACCGCCTGCACGCCCAGTTCCGCCGCCAGCGCCGGAATCTCGTGGGCCGGGTCGCCATGCCGCACGATCAGATGGCCGCCCAGTTGCGCCAGTTCCGCCGCTACCTCGGCGATGCTGGCGTGGATGAAGTCGACCCGGCGATCACGGCGCGGCAAGGCGTCGAGGATGGTGGTGTCGTAGATAAAAACACAATATACCTTTTCGCTTGCAAGCAAGGCCTGGTGCAGGGCCGCATGGTCGAAAACGCGCAGGTCGCGGCGCAGCCAAACGAGGGAAGAAGTTAGTTTCATTCGGTTTGTATCAAGCTTGTGGGGGATGCAATCGTGGCTGTCCCCTCAATTCAGTGTAAACTATGGGCTAAACAGAGTTGCTAGCCGCGCGATACTACAGTAATTGTCAGCAGCACAGAGAGAACACGCACCCAGCAGAGAGAGCAACTTGTATGAAGAAGAGCAAAATAAGCAAAACTCTACCTGTTCCCGGCCTGATGCAGGACGCCGGCGACCCTTTGGAGCCAACCGGCGCCGCCACCGGCACGCTGAACCTGGCGAATCATTTCCTTATTGCAATGCCATCCATGCAAGATCCGGTCTTCGGCGGCACGGTGGTGTATGTTTGTGAACACAATGAAAACGGCGTGCTCGGGGTGGTGATCAACAAGCCGACCGACATGACCATGCACACCCTGTTCGAGCGCATCGACCTCAAGGTCGACCACGGCCTCGAAGGCCATGACGACGAACCGATCATGTTCGGCGGCCCGGTGCAGGATGATCGCGGTTTCGTGCTGCACACGCCCGGCCACCGCTATTCGTCCTCGCTGACGGTGACCAAGGACGTGGCGTTTACCACCTCCATCGACGTACTGGAGGCCGTGGCGGCCGGCGAAGGCCCGCCGCAGATGCTGGTGTCGATCGGCTACTCGGGCTGGAGCCCGGGCCAGCTGGAAGAAGAGATCAGCCGCAACGGCTGGCTGACTGTGGGCGCCGATCCGCACATCCTGTTCAACCTGCCGATCGAAGAACGCTACACCGCCGCCATGCGCCTGCTGGGCATCGACCCGCTGATGCTCACTTCCGAGGCGGGCCACGCTTAAATGAGCAGTATCGACACCATTCTTGCTTTCGATTTCGGCATTAAACGAATTGGCGTGGCGATCGGTAACACCATGTTGTTGCAGGCGGAACCGCTCAAGGTCATCAAGTCCGAGGACAACGCCACCCGTTTTGCCGATATCCAGAAGCTGCTCGACGAGTGGACCCCGGCCAGGCTGGTGGTCGGCCTGCCGATGCACCCGGACGGTAATGAACACGAAATGACGGCGCGGGCGCGCCGTTTTGCTAATCAATTGAATGGCCGCTTCAACCTGCCGGTGGAATTGGTCGACGAACGCTATTCCTCGGCCGTGATTTCGGCCAAGCGCGGCGAGGTCATTGATGACCGTGCCGCCGCCATCATTCTGCAACAATACTTCGACTCCCTTTGATCATGTCTACTCTCAATCCCAACCAACTCGATGCCGAAGCGCTGTATGCAACGCTGTTGGCCGATGTGAAAGCCGGCCTGGCCGGCGTGCCCGATGTCGCGATTGTCGGCATCCACTCCGGCGGCGCCTGGATCGCCGAGCGCCTTGCGGCCGACCTCGGCCTGTCGGCCCGCTGCGGCGTGCTGGACGTGTCCTTCTACCGCGACGACTACGCCAAGAAGGGCCTGCCGGCGGAAGTGAAGCCGACCAACATCACCTTCGATGTGGCGGCCGCCAACATCCTGCTGGTGGACGACGTGCTGTACACCGGCCGCACCACGCGCGCCGCCATCAACGAGTTGTTCGACTACGGCCGTCCGGCGCGCATCATGCTGGCCGCGCTGGTGGATCGCGGCGAACGCCAGCTGCCGGTGGCAGCGGACTTCGTCGCCGGCCACGTGGCCGTGCCGAAGGGGCAGGCGCTGGTGCTGCAAAAGCGCGCCGATGATGGAAAATTTACGCTAACTATCGAATAACGCTTCGACCAAAACTATGCTTAATCCGCAACTGAATAAACACGGCGAACTTCAGCACTTGCTGTCGATCGAGGGCCTGCCGAAGGGCATCCTCAATCACATCCTGGACACCGCCTCGTCGTTTGTCGGCATCTCCGACCGCGATGTGAAGAAAGTGCCGCTGATGCGCGGCAAATCGGTGTTCAACCTGTTCTTTGAGAACTCGACCCGCACCCGCACCACGTTTGAAATCGCCGCCAAGCGCCTGTCGGCCGACGTGATCAACCTGAACATCCAGGCATCCTCCACCAGCAAAGGCGAATCGCTGCTGGACACCATCGACAACCTGGCCGCCATGCACGCGGACATGTTCGTGGTGCGTCACGCCCAATCGGGCGCACCGTACCTGATCGCCAAGCACCTGATGGAAACCGGCCAGAACCACGTGCACGTGGTGAACGCGGGCGATGGCCGCCATGCGCACCCGACCCAGGGCCTGCTGGATATGTACACCATCCGCCACTACAAGAAGGACTTCACCAACCTGCGCGTGGCGATTGTCGGCGACATCCTGCACAGCCGCGTGGCCCGTTCCGACATCCACGCGCTAACCTCGCTGGGCGTGCCGGAAGTGCGCGCCATTGGCCCACACACTCTGCTGCCGGGCGGCCTGGAGCAAATGGGCGTGCGCACCTTCACCAATATGGATGAAGGCCTGAAGGACGTCGACGTGATCATCATGCTGCGCTTGCAGAACGAGCGCATGAGCGGCGCGCTGCTGCCGTCGGCCGGCGAATACTTCAAGAGCTACGGCCTGACGCCGGAACGCCTGGCGCTGGCCAAGCCGGACGCCATCGTGATGCACCCGGGCCCGATGAACCGTGGCGTCGAGATCGACTCCGCCGTGGCGGATGGCGCGCAGGCAGTGATCCTGCCGCAGGTGACGTTTGGTATCGCAGTCCGCATGGCGGTGATGAGTATCGTGGCAGGAACGCAAGCATGAAGAAGAACATTCACATTAAAAACGGCCACGTCATCGATCCAGCCAACGGCATCGACGGCCTCAATGACCTTTACATCGCCGACGGTAAAGTGCTGGCGGTGGGCGCAGCGCCGGCCGGTTTTACCGCCGACGAAACCATCGACGCCATCGGCCTGATCGTGGCGCCGGGCTTTGTCGACCTGTCGGCGCGCCTGCGCGAGCCGGGCTTTGAATACAAGGCCACGCTGGAATCGGAAATGCAGGCCGCCATGCAAGGCGGCGTCACCTCGCTGGTGTGCCCGCCGGACACCGATCCGGTGCTGGACGAGCCGGGTCTGGTGGAAATGCTGAAACACCGCGCACAAAAACTCAATCAGGCGCACGTGCACCCGCTGGGCGCGCTGACCGTCGGCCTGAAAGGCCAGGCACTGACCGAAATGTCGGCGCTGACCGCCTCGGGCTGCATCGGCTTCTCGCACGCCGAGCAGCCTATTGAAGACACCAACGTGCTGCTGCGCGCCATGCAGTACGCCAAGACCTTCGGCTACACCGTGTGGCTGCGTCCGCAGGACGCGCACATCGGCCGTGGCGGCGTGGCGGCCTCGGGTCCGCTGGCCTCGCGCCTCGGCCTGTCGGGCGTGCCGGTGATGTCGGAAACCATCGCCCTGCACACCATCTTTGAACTGATGCGTTCGACCGGCGCGCGCGTGCACCTGTGCCGCATTTCGGCCGCCGCCAGCCTGGACCTGATCCGCAAGGCCAAGGCGGAAGGTTTGCCGCTGACGTGCGACGTTGGCGTGCACCACGTGCACATGACCGACGCCGACATCGGCTTCTTCGATTCGAATGCGCGCATGGACCCGCCATTCCGCAGCCAGCGCGACCGCGACGCGATCCGCCTTGGCCTGCTGGACGGCACGGTCGACGCGCTGTGCTCGGATCACACGCCGGTCGACGATGATGAAAAACTGCTGCCGTTCGGCGAAGCTTCGCCGGGCGCGACCGGCCTGGAACTGCTGCTGTCGCTGACCCTGAAGTGGGCCGACGATTACGCTGCAACGCAGGAGACTGGCTCGCAGCGTCCGCTGTCGCGCGCGCTGTCCCGCATCACCTCGGAAGCGGCGCGTGTGGCCGGTCTGGACGCCGGCACGCTGTCGGTCGGCGCCACGGCAGACGTGGTGCTGTTCGACGCAGGTGCGCACTGGACGGTGGAGCGATCGGCGCTGGCCAGCCAGGGCAAGCACACGCCATTCCTCGGCTACAACCTGGCCGGGCAAGTGCAAACCACCATCGTGGCTGGCCACGTCGCCTACCAACGCTGATCCGCCTGCATGAAACTGTCGACGATATTCCGCCTGGTGCGGGTGATGCTGCATGTGTTCAAGGGCATGGCGATCTGCGCCACGGTGTTCCCGTGGATCGGTCAGGAAAAGCGTAACGGCCATATCCGCCGCTGGTCCACCAAACTGCTGGCGATGTGCAACGTGACGGTGGAGCAGGCGCCGGGCAGCGTGCCGGCGCTGGAGCATTGCGTGGTGGTGGCCAATCACGTTTCGTGGCTGGACATCTTCGTAGTGCATAGCCTGCATCCTAGTCATTTCGTGGCCAAGGCCGAGATTCGTTCGTGGCCGCTGGCGGGATGGCTGGCGGAGAAGGCCGGTACGGTATTCATCGCACGCGGCAACCGGCGCGATTTAAGGCATATCTTCAAAGGGCTGGTGCACAGCCTGGAGCAGGGCGAGCGTGTGGCTTTCTTCCCGGAGGGCACCACGGCCGCGCAGGGCAGCTTGCTGCCGTTCCATGCGAATCTGTTTGAGGCGGCGATTGACGCCAAGGTGCCGGTGCAGCCGTTCGCCTTGACCTATGAAGACGTGAACGGCGGCTCACATCCATCGGTGGATTTCATCGGTGAGACCAGCTTCGCGGAGAGCATCATGCTGATCCTGAACGGCCCGCCGGTGAAAGCCAAACTGGCGATCCTGCCGGCGATCGACACCATCGGCGCACACCGTCGCGAGCTGGCGGAAGCGTCTCACAAAGCCGTCGCCGCCGCGCTGGGTGTAACGGTTTAAGCTTTCTTGCCCGGCGTCTGGAATTCCGGGCACTGCACTTGCAGCAGGCTGCGGTCTTCCAGGCACACGGCGGACAGCTGCCCGCCCCATACGCAGCCGCTGTCCAGGCCGATCAGGTTCGGCTCAAGCTTCAAACCTAAAGCCGACCAGTGGCCGAACACCACCGTCTGCTTCGCGCTGCGCCGGCCGGGCACCTCGAACCACGGCATCAAGCCAGTCGATGGATCTGCCGTGCCGCTTTCCTTCATTTTGAAATCCATCACGCCATCGGCATTGCAGAACCGCAGCCGCGTCATCGCATTGATGATGCAGCGCAGCCGGTCCGCACCTTGCAAGTCATCCGACCAGCGGTCCGGCTGGTTGCCATACATCTCCGCCAAGAACTCGGCGATGCCGTCGCCGCGCAGCATGGCCTGCACCTCGCCAGCCAGCGCCATCGCTTGCTCGCCGCTCCATTGCGGCAGCAGGCCCGCATGCACCAGTACGTGATCTTTCACCCGTATCGCCAGCGGCCGCTGCCGCACCCAGTCGATCAGCTCGTCACGGTCCGGCGCATGCAGGATCTCGGCCAGCGTATCGGACTTGTGCTCGGGCCGGATGCCATAGGCCACCGCCAGCAGATGCAAATCATGGTTGCCCAGCACGCTATCGACCAGCCCGCCGCTGGCGATGGCCAACTGGCGCACATGGCGCAGCGTGGCCAGCGAATCGGGGCCACGGTTGATCAGGTCGCCTGCGAGCAGGATGGCGGGCTCGGCCACGCCGTCGGCGGCCGCGTGCGCGCGTATGCGGTCGAGGAGGGCCACGGCCTGCTCATGGCAGCCCTGTAAATCCCCGATTACATAGGTTTTCATATGGATACTCACTTGTTCGTTGCTTTAGGGGCTGAATTACCCTGAATTTTTGCCCCGTTACGGGGCACATCACATAAAATCATGCATACGACTAATTTGACTCTTGCTGCGGGATACTAAATGATTTTTGTAACAGGTGGTGCTGGTTTTATCGGCTCAAATTTTGTCCTCGACTGGCTGGCGCAGTCGGATGAGCCTGTCATCAACTACGACAAGCTGACCTATGCCGGTAATCTGAACAACCTGGCCTCGCTCAAGAACGATGCGCGCCACACCTTTGTGCGCGGCGACATCTGCGACCAGGCCCAGGTGCTGGCGCTGTTCCAGCAGCACAAGCCGCGCGCCGTGGTGCACTTTGCGGCCGAAAGCCACGTCGACCGCTCCATCCTCGGCCCCGGCGAATTCATCAACACCAACATCAACGGCACCTTCAGCCTGCTGGAAGCCGCGCGCGCCTACTGGTCCGGCCTGCCTGAGGACGAGAAGGCCGCGTTCCGCTTCCTGCACGTGTCCACCGACGAGGTGTACGGCACCCTGGGGCCGGACGATGCGCCATTCAGCGAAACCACCGCGTTCGCGCCGAACAGCCCGTATTCGGCATCGAAAGCGGCCTCGGACCACCTGGTGCGCTCGTACTTCCATACCTACGGCCTGCCGGTGCTGACCACCAACTGCTCCAACAACTACGGCCCGTATCATTTCCCTGAAAAGCTGATCCCGCTGATCATCGCCAATGCGCAAGCGGGCAAGCCGCTGCCGATCTACGGCGACGGCCAGCAAGTGCGCGACTGGCTGTACGTCAGCGATCACTGCGCCGCCATCCGCCGCGTGCTGGAAGCGGGCCGCCTGGGCGAGACCTACAACGTCGGTGGCTGGAACGAGATGGCCAACCTGGACGTGGTGCATACCCTGTGCGACATGCTCGACAAGTTGAAGCCGAAAGCGGCCGGCAGCTACCGCGACCAGATCACCTTCGTCAAAGACCGTCCGGGCCACGACCGCCGCTACGCCATCGACGCGCGCAAGCTGGAACGCGAACTGGGCTGGAAACCGGCCGAGACCTTCCAGACCGGCATCGCCAAGACCGTGCAGTGGTATCTGGATCACCAGGCCTGGGTCACCGACGTGCAGTCGGGCAGCTACGCCAAGTGGGTCGAAACCAATTACTTCAATCGCGAGGGGCAGTAATGAGCGACAAGCGCAAAGGCATTATCCTGGCGGGCGGCTCCGGCACCCGTTTGTATCCGGTGACGATGAGCGTCTCCAAGCAACTGCTGCCGATCTACGACAAGCCGATGATCTACCATCCGCTGACCGTGCTGATGCTGGCCGGCATGACCGACATCCTGCTGATCTCGACGCCGCAAGACACGCCGCGCTTCAAGGATCTGCTGGGCGACGGCAGCCAGTGGGGCATCAACATCAGCTACGCGGTGCAGCCTTCGCCGGACGGCCTGGCGCAAGCGTTCATCATCGGCAAGGAATTCGTTGGCGATTCGCCGTCGGCGCTGATCCTGGGCGATAACATCTACTACGGCAACGACCTCGACGCGCTGCTGCGCCACGCCACCGAGCAGACCGACGGCGCCACCGTGTTCGCCTACCACGTGCAGGATCCCGAGCGTTACGGCGTGGTTGAGTTCGACGCCAACCGTACCGCCGTGTCGATCGAGGAAAAGCCGCAGCAGCCGAAATCGAACTACGCCGTCACCGGCCTGTATTTCTACGACAACCAGGTGTGCGACATCGCCGCCAGCATCAAGCCGTCCGCGCGCGGCGAGCTGGAAATCACCGACGTCAACAAGGTGTATCTGGACAAGGGCCAGCTCAACGTCGAAGTGATGGGGCGCGGCATGGCCTGGCTCGACACCGGCACCCACGAATCGCTGCTGGAGGCGGGCCAGTTCATCGCCACCATTGAAAAACGCCAGGGCCTGAAGGTCGCCTGCCCGGAAGAGATCGCTTACCGCAAGGGCTACATCAACGCCGAGCAACTGCGCAAGCTGGCCGAGCCGCTGAAGAAAAACCAGTACGGCCAGTACCTGCTGCAAATTTTGGAAGATAAGGTTGTGCCACGATGAACGTGATTAAAACGCCGCTGGAAGGCTTGCTGGTGCTGGAGCCGCGCGTGTTCGGCGACGACCGCGGTTTTTTCTTTGAGAGCTACAACGCCAAGCGCTTTGCCGAACTGACCGGCGTCAGCGCCGAGTTCGTACAGGATAACCACTCGCGCTCGTCGAAAGGCGTGCTGCGCGGCCTGCACTACCAGATCCAGCAAGCGCAGGGCAAGCTGGTGCGCGCGACCGCCGGCAGCGTGTTCGATGTGGCGGTCGATATCCGCAAAAGCTCGCCGACTTTTGGCCAGTGGTATGGCTGCGAGCTGTCGGCCGAGAACAAGCGCCAGTTGTGGATTCCGGCCGGCTTCGCGCACGGCTTCGTGACCTTGTCCGACAGCGCCGAATTCCTGTACAAGACCACCGACTACTGGGCGCCCGAGCACGAGCGCGCCATCCTGTGGAACGATCCGGCCATCGGCATCCAATGGCCGGCGCTGGACGCGGCGCCGCTGTTGTCGGGCAAGGACCAGGCCGCGCTGCTGTTGGCCGACGCCGAGGTGTTTGCATGAAAGTGCTGCTGACCGGCAGCACTGGCCAGGTCGGCTACGAACTGGCGCGCAGCCTGCAGGGCGTGGGCGAGGTCGTGGCGGTGGACCGCAGCGAAATGGACTTGTCCAACCTCGACCAGGTGCGCGAGGTGATCCGCCGCGTCCAGCCCAAGCTGATCGTCAATCCGGCCGCCTACACGGCGGTCGACAAGGCCGAGAGCGAGCCCGGACTGGCGTTCCGCATCAACGCCGAAGCGCCGGGCGTCATGGCCGAGGAGGCCAAGGCCTTGGGCGCGGCGCTGGTGCATTACTCCACCGATTATGTATTCGACGGGGCGCACGCCACGCCGCGCGTGGAGGACGATCCGCTCGGCCCGCTCAACGTCTACGGCGCCAGCAAGCTGGCCGGCGAGCAGGCCATCGCGGCGGCCGGCATTCCGCACCTGATCTTCCGCACCAGCTGGGTCTACGGCATGCGCGGCAAGAACTTCCTGCTGACCATGCTGCGCCTGGCCAAGGAGCGCGACGAGCTGCGCGTGGTGGCCGACCAGCACGGCGCGCCGACCTGGAGCCGCACCATCGCCGACACCACGGCGCAGGTGCTGTCGCAGGCCCACGCGGGTGGACGCGAGTGGTGGATGCAGAACAGCGGCGTCTACCACCTGAGCGCGCAGGGCCAGACTACCTGGCACGAATTCACCGAGGCCATCATCGCGGAGGCGGGCTTGTCGTGCAAAGTGCTGCCGATTACCACGGCGGACTATCCGACGCCGGCGCGGCGTCCGCAATACTCCGTGATGTCGTCGGAACGCCTGATGGCGCGTTTCTGTCGCTTGCCAGACTGGAAAGAAGCATTGCATCTCTGTATGCGCTGAGTTGTATCGATTGGTAAGCATTCCCTCTGGCGTGCGCCGGTGCTGGTACAATCGGCAGTTGGCATGCTGATAATGCTTCGTGTTGCGATACAACGCAGAACTTAAAATAATATGTTTTCCTTCCTACTGAGCTTTATCGCTTCCGCGCTGCTGACCCTGCTGGTGATCAAAGAAGCGAGATTGCACGGCCCCGCGCTGGACTCCAATTTCGACGGCGTGCAAAAAGTGCACGTGCATAATGTGGCGCGCATCGGCGGCCTGTCGATTTTCCTGGCGGTGGCGCTCAGTTCGGCCATATCCATCTGGCGCGTGCCGGTGATGAGCCAGTGGCTGCTGTCGCTGCTGTTCTGCTCGGCCGTGGCCTTTGTCGGCGGCATCGTCGAAGACTATACCGGCCGCGTCAGCCCGCTGCGCCGCCTGCTGCTGACGATGGCCGCCGCCACCCTCGGCTACTTCCTGCTCGATGCCCGCATCGACCGCCTGGACTGGGCGTTCTCGGTGTGGGCGCTGCCGTATATGTGGGTCACGCTGCCGCTGACGGTGCTGGCGGTGGCCGGTATCGCCAACGCGGTCAACATCATCGACGGTTTCAACGGCCTGGCCAGCGTGGTGGTGATTTGCATGCTGCTGTCGCTCGGCTACGTGGCGCTGCAGGTCAACGATATGTTCGTGCTGATCGCCGCGCTGATGGTGGCCGGCGCCACTGCTGGCTTCCTGATCTGGAATTATCCGGTCGGCCTGATCTTCCTCGGCGACGGCGGCGCCTACTTCATCGGCTTCATGCTGGGCGAGCTGGCGCTGCTGCTGGTGATGCGCAATCCGCAGGTGTCGACCTGGTATGCGCTGCTGCTGCTGATCTATCCGGCGTTTGAAACCTTATTTTCGGTGTATCGCCGCATGTTCGTGCGCGGCAAGTCGCCGGCCATGCCGGACGGGATTCACTTGCACAGCCTGATCTTCCGCCGCGTGGTGCAGTGGGCGGTGGGCCGCAAGGAAGCGCGCGCGCTGATCCGCCGCAATTCGCTGACGTCCCCGTACCTGTGGCTGTTCTCGCTGATGGCCGTGATTCCGGCCACGGTGTTCTGGCGCCACACCTGGGTACTGATGTTGTCCTGCATTCTGTTCATCGGCAGCTATATCTGGATTTACGTGCGTATCGTGCGCTTCAAGGCGCCGCGCTGGATGATCCGTCACAAGAAACATTGATTTTGATGTCATGATGTACACTATCCCATCCTTTCCTCGCTGATATCCCACATTATGGTTACCTTATCCAAAACGATCTTCAAAGCTTACGACATTCGCGGCATTATCGATAAAACCCTGGACGCCGGCGTGGCACGCCAGATCGGCGCCGCCTTTGGCCGCGCCGCGCTGGCCAAGGGGGAGAAAAAAGTAGTGATCGGCCGTGATGGCCGCCTGTCCGGCCCATCGCTGATCAAGGCGCTGGCGGAAGGCCTGCAATCGGCCGGCGTGGACGTGATCGACCTGGGCGTGGTGGCCACGCCGATGGTCTACTTCGGCACCAATGTGCTGGGCGCGGCGTCCGGCATCATGGTCACCGGCAGCCACAATCCGCCGGACTACAACGGCTTCAAGATGGTGCTGGCCGGCGAAGCGATTCACGGCGAGGCGATTACCGGCCTGTATGACAGCATCCTCGCGCACGACGGTTCGCCGGCGGCAGTGCAGGGTGGTTACAGCACCTACGATATCCGCGCCGAGTACCTGCAGCGCATCATCGGGGACGTGAAAATTTCGCGTCCGATCAAGATTGCCGTCGACTGCGGCAACGGTGTGGCCGGCGCGTTCGCGGGCGACCTGTATCGCGGCATGGGCTGCGAAGTGATTGAGCTGTTCTGCGAAGTGGATGGCAATTTCCCTAACCACCACCCGGATCCGGCGCACCCGGAAAACCTGCAAGACCTGATCCGCTGCCTGCAGGAGACCGACGCTGAAATCGGCCTGGCCTTCGACGGCGACGGCGACCGCCTCGGCCTGGTGACCAAGGATGGCCAGATCATTTATCCGGACCGCCAGATGATGCTGTTCGCGGCCGACGTCCTGTCGCGCAATCCGGGCGAACAAATCCTTTACGACGTGAAGTGCACCCGCCACCTGGCGCCGTACATCGAAAAATCGGGCGGCGTGCCGCTGATGTACAAGACCGGCCACTCGCTGGTGAAAGCCAAGCTGAAAGAAACCGGCGCACCGCTGGGCGGCGAAATGAGCGGCCATATCTTCTTCAAGGACCGCTGGTACGGCTTCGACGACGGCCTGTACGCCGGCGCCCGCATGCTGGAGATCCTGACCAAGGAGAAGGATCCATCGGCGCTGCTGAACGCACTGCCGCAGTCGGACAGCACGCCGGAACTGCACCTGCACCTGAGCGAAGGCGAGAACTTCACCGTGATGGACAAGCTGCGCGCCGACGCCAAGTTCCCTGGCAATGAGCGCATCATCACCATCGACGGCCTGCGCGTGGAGTACGCCGACGGCTTCGGCCTGGCGCGTTCGTCCAACACCACGCCTGTGATCGTGATGCGCTTTGAAGCGGAAACCCCTGCCGCGCTGGAGCGCATCCAGGGCCAGTTCAAGAGCGTCATCCTGGCCGCCAAGCCGGACGCGGAACTGCCGTTCTAAGTAATGGCGCGACCGCTGAATATCCTGCTGGTGCGTGTCTCCTCGATGGGAGACGTGCTGCATAACCTGCCGATGGTGGCCGACATTGCCCGCCACTTCCCCGATGCGAATATCGATTGGGTGGTGGAGGAGGGCTTTGTCAGCCTGGTGCGCATGAACGCGCGCGTGCGCAATGTAATTCCGTTCGCATTGCGGCGCTGGCGCAAGAGCCTCGGCAAGGCGGAGACGCGGGCCGAGATCAAGGGCTTCTTCCGCACCTTGCGCCAGCAGGAGTACGACTACGTGTTCGACACCCAGGGCTTGCTCAAGACCGGCATCATCATGGGGGCTGCGCGCGTGGTGAAGGGCGGTCGCAAAGTGGGCCTGGCCAATGGCAGCGAGGGCTCCGGCTACGAGGGTATCTCGCGCATCTTCCACAACCTGAGTATTCCGACCGATCCGCGCACGCACGCGGTGGCGCGCGGGCGCATCGTCGCCGGTGCGGCGCTGGGCTATGCGGTCGACACCCCGGCCGATTTCGGTTTGCCGGCGGTGCCGGACGATACGCCGCGTCCCGAGTGGATGCCGGAGTCGTATGCGGTCTACTTCCACGGCACCGCGCGCGACGCCAAGAAGTGGTCGATTGAAAACTGGATCGCGCTCGGCCGCGAGCTGGCGCCGATGCCGATATTGCTGCCCTGGGGATCGCCGAAAGAAAAAGCCGAAGCGGAGCAGATCGCCGCCGGCCTGCCGAATGCACGTGTGCTGCCCAAGCTGTCGATGGCCGATGCCATCATGGTGGCGCGCCGCGCCTCGCTGGTGATTGGCGTCGACACGGGACTGGTGCACATCGCGGCGGCCTTCGTGCGGCCGACGGTGGAGATCTACGCGGATTCGCCGCGCTGGAAGACCGAGGGCAACTGGTCGCCGCGCATTATCAACCTGGGCGACCAGGGCACGCCGCCTTCGGTGGCGGACGTGCTGACGGCGGCCCGGAGTCTGCTGGGCTGATCATGCGACTGTTTTATTCCCTGATGTGGTGGCTGGCCTTGCCGCTGGTGCTTACGCGCCTGTGGCTGCGCGGCCGCAAAGAGCCGGGCTACCGCCAGCACTGGGCCGAGCGCCTCGGCTTCTATCCGCGCGCGACGGCGACATCGTCGTTCTCTCCGGTGCTGTGGGTCCACGCCGTCTCCGTCGGCGAAACGCGCGCAGCCGAACCTCTGGTAGACGCCTTGCTGGCCGAGTATCCGCAAAGCCGCATCATCCTCACCCACATGACGCCGACCGGCCGCGCCACCGGCAAAGCATTGTTCGCCAGGCATGGCGAGCGGCTGGTGCAATCTTACCTGCCGTACGACGCCGGCAGCATGGTGTCGCGCTTCATCCGCCACTTCCAGCCAAGCGTCTGCATTCTGATGGAGACCGAGGTGTGGCCTAACCTGATCGCCGTCTGCAACGCGCGCAAAGTGCCGGTGGTGCTGGCCAACGCCCGCCTGTCCGAACGCTCGCTGCGCAAGGCCACGCGTCTTGGATCGCTGCTGCTGGACGCCGCGCGCGGCATCTCGCTGGTCGCCGCGCAAACCGAAGCCGATGCGCAGCGCGTGCGCTCGCTGGGCGTGCAGCGCGTGGAAATCACCGGCAGTATCAAGTTTGATGTAGTGGTGCCGGAAGCCGCGCTTGCCATCGGTGCAGCACTGCGCGCCGCCATCGGTCAGCGTCCGGTGCTGCTGTGCGCTTCCACCCGCGAAGGCGAAGAAGAACTGATCCTGTCAGCGTTTGACAGCGCCCGCGCCACGTTGCCGGCCAACGTGCTGCTGCTGATCGTGCCGCGCCATCCGCAGCGTTTCGACGAAGTGGAAAAAATGATCGCCGCGCGCGGCCTCAAGGTGCAGCGCCGCAGCCAGTTGCCGCTGGACGGCAGCGTGCTGCAAGCCGACGTCCTGCTGGGCGATTCGATGGGTGAAATGTTCGCCTACTACGCCGCCTGCGACATCGCTTTTGTCGGCGGCAGCCTGATGCCGCTGGGCGGCCAGAACCTGATCGAACCGGCTGCGCTGGGCAAACCGATCCTGATCGGCCGGCACACCTTCAACTTTGAGCTGGTGACCGAAGACGCGTTGGCGGCCGGCGGCGCCCAGCGCATCGCCGACGCCGACGACCTGATGGCCACCGCCGCCCGCCTGCTGAACGATGCCAGCGCCCGCCAAACGATGGGCCTGAACGCCCAATCCTTCGCCAATCAACACCGCGGCGCCACCCGCCGCACGCTGGCCCTGCTACAGCACCTAATTTAAATTCAGGGTCAGCTCTGTCATTTGGACATGCGCGCATGATATTTGATAAATATCAATGCAGATATTTAGCACATCAGGTGCTAGATTTTTTATTTGAGCGAGTTAGAAGCACAACATAGATAAGTTGCCTTGACTTTGCTCAAACATGAGTCGTTCGTGTCCAAATGACAGAGCTGACCCTGAATTGAGTTAGGGGAACAACACTGGCAACTCCTGCGAGCGCTTGCGCAGCAGGTTTTTGGCTTCCTCGTATTCGGGGTAGATCAGGCCGACGGTGTCCCAGAATTGCTGGCTGTGGTTCATCTCCAGGATGTGCGACAGCTCGTGCGCCACCACGTAGTCGATCAGCGGCAGCGAGAAGTGAATCAGCTTCCAGTTCAGGCGGATCTTGCGGTCCGCCGTGCATGAGCCCCAGCGGGTGCCGGCCGACGACAGGCCGAACGAATGGTATTGCACGCCCAGGCGCCCTGCGTACAGGTCGAGGCGCTCTTCGAATAAAGTCTTTGCCTGCTGCTGGTACCACACCTGCACGCGATGCTTCAGCTGTTCCTCGCTGGCGCCCGGCAACAGGGTGATCCACAGCTCGCGCGTGTTCGGGTTGTAGATGCTGCGATTGCGGCCGCCCACCAGCAGCCGCAAGGTGATGTCAGCGCCGAGGTAGGGCAGCTGCGCGCCGTCGATCCATTCCACCGGCGGCTTTTGCAGCCGCGCCGCGCGGCGTTCGCGCCGCTCTTTCAGTTTGCTCAGGATCCAGTGCTGCTTGGTGCGGATCGCCTCGTCGATTTCGGCGATAGAGATGCGCTTGGGCGCGGTCACGCGCAGGCCGTCGTCGTCGATCATGAAGCCGATCGAGCGGCGCGTCGAACGGCGCAATTCGTATTCGAGGATGAATTCACCCACCAGCAACTGGCGGCGCGGCGGCAGATTCGATGGCGGCGCAACCAGAGGACGCGTCTTGACGGGGACTGCCGTTTCCGGCGGCGTGACGTAGGGTGAGACTGGCGGAGTTTTCTGCGATGGCGTAGGAACCGACCATACCGGCGAGGTGTACACCGGCTTGGGAGGCGACGACGCCTCCCGTCCAAACAGGTCCGGCTGATTCGGATCGGGCGACGCAGGTTTGACTGCGGTCGCCAGATCGTCTAACCAGCGTTGTAGGCGTGGGGCGAAATGACGCGCATTTCTGATTCTATCCAATTTTCCACCTGTTGCATCATGCCGTCGGCCGTCTGGCCTTCCGACGAAATGGGCTTACCTATCGATACTGTAACAAGGCCGGGGCGTTTGATGAAGGAATTTTTTGGCCAGCACTCGCCCGAGTTGTGCGCGATCGGCACCACCACCGCGCCGGTCTCGATGGCGAGGCGGGTGCCGCCGCTCTTGTATTTGCCCGCTTTGCCGACCGGGATGCGGGTCCCTTCCGGGAACATGATAATCCACAGGCCTTGCGCCAGGCGGCGCTTGCCGTGGCGGACCACTTCCTTGAAGGCGTTCTTGCCTTGCTTGCGGTCGATCGGGATCATGCGCAGCAGCGCCATCGCCCAGCCGAAGAATGGAATGTACAGGATCTCTTTCTTGAACACGAACACCAGTGGACGCGGCATCAGCGGCAGCAGGAAGATGGTCTCCCACGCCGACTGGTGCTTGGACAGCAGGATGGCCGGCGCGTCCGGCAGGTTTTCCATGCCGCGGATTTCATAGCGGATCCCGCAGATCACTTTGAGGCACCAGATCATGAACACGTTCCAGCGCGAGGTGATGTAGAAGCGCTGGCGGTATGGCAGCGGCGCCGCCGCGAAGCAGACGAGCGACCAGATGATGGTCGATACCACCATGACGAGGGTGAAGATCAGGGAACGCAAGAACAATGCAGACTCCAAAAACTGTTTAACCGGCGACGTGCGGCGCCGGCGGGGTGCTGGTTTTGAGCAGGTGGCTGACCATCGCCGACAGGTCCGGGAATACCATCGTGCCGGGCGGCAGGCCGCCGGTGGCTTGGGTCTTCTCGCCTTTGCCGGTCAGGACCAGATAAGGCACGCAGCCGCTCACATAGCCCGCCTGCAGGTCGCGCAGCGAATCGCCGACGACAGGCACGCCTTTCAGGCTGATTTTATAGCGCTGCGAGATTTCTGTGAACATGCCCGGCTTGGGCTTGCGGCAGTCGCAGTTGTCGGCCGCCGCGTGCGGGCAGAAAAACACCGCGTCGATGTCCGCGCCCACTTGCTGCGCCAGCGTGTGCATTTTGTGATGGATGGCGTTGAGGATGGTCATGTCGAAGAACTCGCGGGCGATGCCCGACTGGTTCGACGCCACGACCACGCGGTAGCCAGCCTGGTTCAGGCGGGCGATGGCTTCCAGCGAACCGGGAACCGGGATCCACTCCGCCGGCGATTTGATGAAATCCGGCGAGTCGTGGTTGATCACGCCGTCCCGATCCAGGATGACCAGCTTCATGGACGGCGCGCCCATTTACACCGCCAGCTTGGAGATGTCGGCCACGCGGTTCATCATCCCGTGCAGGGACGACAGCAGTGCCAGACGGTTGTTACGCAGCGCGACGTCTTCGGCCATGACCATGACGTCGTTGAAGAAGGCGTCGACTTCGTTTTTCAACTGTGCCAGCGTTTTCAGCGTGCCGGCGAAGTCGCCCTGGTTGAAGGCGGCGTCGATTTCCGGCAGCACGCGCACCACGGCGGCGTTCAGGTTGATCTCGGCGGCGTCCTGCAGCAGCGCCACGTTGACGCCCGCTTCGCCAACGGCGGCCAGGGCTTCTTCGTTCTTCTTCAGGATGTTGGTGATGCGCTTGTTGGCCGCTGCCAGCGAGGCCGATTCCGGCAGCGCGGCGAAGGCTTGTACGGCTTCCAGGCGCTGCACGATGTCGTCCAGGCGGTCCGGGTTCTGCGCGACCACGGCTTCGATCTCGTTGACCGAGAAGCCGCGCTCACGCAGGATGCCGCGCAGGCGGTCCAGCATGAAGGCTGCCACGTCGGCGGTCGGATCCTTGAAGCCGGCCACGGAGGTGAATTGTTTCGCAGCGTCGGCCAGCAGGCCGGAGATCGACAGCGACAGGCGCTTCTCGATCAGCATGCGCAGCACGCCCAGCGCGTGGCGGCGCAGTGCGAATGGATCTTTGTCGCCGGTCGGCTGCAGGCCGATGGCCCAGATGCCGACCAGGGTTTCCAGCTTGTCGGCCAGTGCCACGGCGGTGCCGGTCACGGTCGATGGCAGGGCGTCGCCGGCGAAGCGCGGCTGGTAGTGTTCCGATGCGGCCAGCGCGACGTCTTCTTTTTCGCCGTCGTTGCGGGCGTAGTAGGTGCCCATGATGCCTTGCAGCTCAGGGAATTCGCCCACCATGTCGGTCAGCAGGTCGGCCTTCGACAGGCGCGCGGCGCGTTCGGTCAGCGCAACGTCGGCGCCCAGCTTGGCGGCGATGGCGCCGGCCAGCGCGGTCACGCGGTCGCTGCGTTCTGCTTGCGTGCCCAGCTTGTTGTGGTACACGACGTTCTTCAGCAGCGGCAGGCGCGATTCCAGGGTTTTCTTCTTGTCTTGCTCGAAGAAGAACTTGGCGTCGGACAGGCGCGGACGCACCACGCGCTCGTTGCCGCCGATGATGGCGGCCGGCGTGTCGGTGGCGATGTTGGAGACGATCAGGAAGCGCGAGCGCAGCTTGCCGTTGGTGTCGGTCAGCGCGAAGTACTTTTGATTGGTCTGCATGGTCAGGATCAGGCATTCCTGCGGCACGGCCAGGAATTCGTCTTCGAACTTGCATTCGTAGACGACTGGCCATTCGACCAGCGCGGATACTTCGTCCAGCAGCGATTCAGGCATCAGCACCGTGTCGGCGCCGGCCTTGGCCAGCAGTTCGGCGCGGATTTGTTCTTTGCGGTCTTCAACCGAAGCCAGGACTTTGCCTTGCGCTTTCAGGGTGGCGGCGTAAGCATCGGCGTTGGCGATGGTGACGGCGCGCTGGCCTGGTGCGGTCAGGAAGCGGTGGCCTTCGGTGACGTTGCCGCCGGTGAGGCCCAACAGGGTCAGTGGCAGCACGGCATCGCCATGCAGGGCCACCAGCGCGTGGGCCGGGCGCACGAATTGTACGGTGGCGCCGTCCGGACGCTGGTAGCTCATCACTTTTGGAATCGGCAGCTTGGCGACCGAGTCTTCCAGCGCCGCTTGCAGGCCCGCTTGCAGCGCGCTGCCGGCGGCGGTGTAGGTGTAGAAGAAGCTTTCGGCCTTGCCGTCCTGCGCGCGTTCCAGATCGGCCACGGTCAGGTTCGGGAAGCCCAGTGCAGCCAGCTTTTTGGCCAGCGGCGGGGTGCCGTTGCCGTTGGCATCCAGCGCCACGGAGACCGGCAGCACTTTTTCGCGGATCGATTTGTCCGGCGACACGGCGCGTACTTTGGTGATGGACACGGCCAGGCGGCGCGGCGTGGCGTAGGCGGTGGCGACGCTGTCGGCTTCCAGGAAGTCGCGCGATTTCAGGCCGTTGACGATGCCGTCCGCGAAAGCCTTGCCCAGTTTGGCGAGCGCCTTCGGCGGCAGTTCTTCGGTCAGCAGTTCGATGAGCAGAGTTTGAGTCATATCGTTTATATCGTTTTATTCAGCAACGGCAGGCAGCATCGGGAAACCGAGGCGCTCACGCGAATCGTAGTAAGCCTGCGCCACGAGGCGCGACAGTGCGCGCACACGGCCGATGTAGGCGGCGCGCTCGGTCACGGAGATGGCGCCGCGCGCGTCCAGCAGGTTGAAGCTGTGCGAGGCCTTCATGATCTGCTCGTAGGCCGGCAGCGTCAGCTGCGCTTCGATCAGGCGCTTGGCTTCCGATTCGTGGTTGTTAAACTGCGAGAACAGCAGCTCGGTGTTGGAGTGCTCGAAGTTGTAGGCCGATTGCTCCACTTCGTTCTGGTGGAAGACGTCGCCGTACTTCAGCGTTTTGGTCTCGCCATTCTCTTCCCAGGTGGTCCACACCAGGTCGTACATATTCTCGACGCCTTGCAGGTACATGGCCAGACGTTCAACGCCGTAGGTGATCTCCCCCAGCACCGGCTTGCAATCGAGGCCGCCGACTTGCTGGAAGTAGGTGAACTGGGTCACTTCCATGCCGTTCAGCCAGACTTCCCAACCGAGGCCCCAGGCGCCCAGCGTTGGCGATTCCCAGTCGTCTTCCACGAAGCGCACGTCGTTCTGCTTCAGGTCCAGGCCCAGCGCTTCCAGCGAGCCCAGATACAGGTCGAGGATGTTTTCCGGCGCCGGCTTCATCACCACCTGATACTGGTAGTAGTGCTGGCCACGATTCGGGTTCTCGCCATAGCGGCCATCTTTCGGGCGGCGCGACGGCTGGACGTAGGCGGCGCGCCAAGGCTCAGGGCCGATCGCGCGCAGGAAAGTACCAGTGTGGAAGGTGCCGGCGCCGACTTCCATGTCGTATGGCTGGAGCAGGGCGCAGCCTTGCTTGTCCCAGTAGGTTTGCAAGGTCAGGATGATTTGTTGAAATGTCAGCATCTTTTAATCGTCGGTGGCGCGCCCGGGCTAAGCCGTCGAGCGCGCGGTTGCAGTTTCGCTAAAGCGATGATTTTAGCGGGTTAAGCGGCTTTTGGCTGGTTTTTTGAGCGCCGGGCCCCAAACCATGCCCCTGCCAGCGACAGCAGCGTCAGGGCCAGGAACAGCTTGTTGCCCCAGAGGATGTACGGCGTGCTGCCGCCCATGCCCTGCACACTGGCGGCCAGGGCGCCGAAGGTGTTCACCGGCAGTTGCTGTACCACCTTGCCTTCGCCATTGATGATGGCGGTGGCGCCGGTATTGGTCGCCCGCAGCATGGGGCGGCCGGTTTCCAGCGTGCGCATCTGCGAGATCTGCAAATGCTGGGGAATGGCGATGGTGTCGCCAAACCAGGCCAGGTTGGAGGTGTTGAGCAGCATGGTGGCCGGCTTCTGGTCCTGCGCCGGGTGATTCAGCTGGGCCGCGATCTCTTCGCCGAACAAGTCTTCGTAGCAGATGTTGGGCAGCACGCGCTGGTCCTTGATGGCGAATGCCGGCTGGATCTCGCGGCCGCTGGTCATGTCGCCCAGCGGGATCGACATCAGGTTGACGAACCAGCGGAAGCCATATGGGATGAACTCACCGTACGGCACCAGGTGGTGCTTGTCGTAGCGGTAGTAGCCCGAGTTCAGCTTGGCCGGAATGCCGATCACGCTGTTGAAATAGGCGGTCTGGCTGTCGGCGGTGAAGATGCCGAGGATCAGGTTGCTGTTGGTTTTATTCAGGAACTGGGCGATGCCGGGCAGGTAGTCCGGCGGCAGTTGCTGCTGCAGCGTGATGATGGCGGTTTCCGGCGTGGCGATCAGGTCGGCCGGGGCGGCGGTGATGGCCTCCTGGTACAGCTTCATGTTCGACACGATCTTGGCGCCGTTGAACTTCTCGTCCTGGGGGATATTCCCTTGCAGCAGGCGCACCGAGATCGGCTTGCCTTCTGGGTAGGTCCATTGCAGGAAGCTCAGGCCGACGCCGGCCACGCAGATGGCCACCGCCAGCCCGGCCGCGCGCGGGCGGGTACGGTGCAGCAGCAACAGCAGAGCGCCGGCGATCACGGCGGCCAGCCAGCCGAGGCCGTACACGCCGATGACCGGCGCGAAGCCGGCCAGCGGGCTGTGGTTGTGGGCATAGCCGGACGACAGCCACGGGAAGCCCGTAAACAGCCAGCCGCGTACCCATTCGAACAGCGCCCACACGGCCGGGAAGACCAGCAGGTTGGCGGCCGGCAGCGGCAGCGTCCAGCGTTGGCGCAGCCACCATGCGGAGCCCATCGCCAGTGCGCCGTAGAGGCCCATCGCTGCGCCCAGCAGCAGCACGGCCAAGGCGGCCAGCGGTGCAGGCATGCCGCCGTAGGTATGCATCGAGACGTACAGCCAGTGCACGCCGGCGACGGTCCAGCCGGTGACGAAGGCCCAGCCGATCAGCGCGGCGGCTTTGGTGCTGGTGCTGCGCAGGACCTGGTAGAACAGCGTGGCCAGGCCGAGGATTTCCAGCGGCCACCAGCCGAACGGCGCGAAGGCGAACACGCACAGCGCACCGGCCAGGCCGGTGATCAGCATGCGGCCTCGGGTCGAGCGTTGCGGCTTGGGAGGATCGTTCGGGTTGGTGCGGCGAAAACGCATTATGCGTCGTCGCCGTGGTCTGGGGCCGGCGGCAGTTTTTCCACCGTCAGCACGTGGATCTGGCGGGCGTCGGCGCGCAGTACTTCGAAGCGCAGGCCTTCAAAGTCGAACACGTCGCCTTTGTGGGCCATGCGGCCGAGGTGCTTGGAGACCAGGCCGCCGATGGTGTCGACGTCGTCGTCGGGCAGGGCGGTGTCCAGCTCGTCGTTGAACTGTTCGATCTCGGTCAGCGCCTTGATGCGCCAGCGCGGGCCGTGCTGGCCCTCGCGGATCGACAGGATGTTGTCTTCTTCCTCGTCGAAATCGTACTCGTCCTCGATGTCGCCGACGATTTGTTCCAGCACGTCTTCGATGGTGATCAGGCCGGCCACGCCGCTGTATTCATCAACCACGATGGCCATGTGGTTGTGGTTGGCGCGGAAGTCGCGCAGCAGCACGTTCAGGCGTTTCGATTCCGGGATGAAAATGGCCGGGCGCAGCATGTCGCGCACGTCGAAGCTTTCTTCGGCGTAGTAGCGCAGCAGGTCCTTGGCCAGCAGGATGCCGATCACCTTGTCGCGCTCGCCTTCAATGGCAGGGAAGCGCGAGTGGGCGGTTTGCAGCACCAGGGGCAGCCATTCTTCAATCGGCTTGGAGATGTCGATCACGTCCATCTGCGAGCGCGGGATCATGATATCGCGGGCGGACAGGTCGGACACCTGGAACACGCCCTCGATCATCGACAGGGCGTCGGCGTCGATCAGGTTGCGTTCGTGGGCGTCGTGCAGAACTTCGAGCAGCTCCGAGCGGTTCTCGGGCTCTGGGGAAATCAGGGCGGTCAGTCGTTCAAACAATGACCTGTGGGGTTTAGCGTCAGTCTTGACGCTACTAGAGTGCTCTTGCATAGCTGGCGTAAAGCCGGTTGTTTCGAAGAGGCATAGGATACACCAAATAGGAAGGCGGGGCCGTTTTTGTCAAAAAAACATGCCCTGCCTGCATCACTCGGCGTAGGGATCGGCGTAGCCGAGTTCGGCGAGGAGTTCGGTTTCGATGCCTTCCATTTCGGCCGCTTCCTCGTCGTCCATGTGGTCATAGCCTTGGGCGTGCAGTACGCCGTGGATGATCAGGTGGGCGGCGTGCTCTTCCACGGTTTTCTTTTGCTCGGCCGCTTCCTTTTCCAGCACGTCGGTGCACAGGATGATGTCGGCCTGCGTTGGCGCGTCTTCCGGCAGTTCTTCTTCGCCTTCGTTATAGGCGAAGGTCAGCACGTTGGTGGCGTAGTCCTTGCCGCGATACTCGCGGTTCAGGGCCTGGCCTTCTTCGGCGTCGACGAAGCGGATGGTCAGTTCGGCCGGCGCGAACAGCGCCGCTTGCACCCACTTGCGGATCATCGGACGGGTGATGCTTTCCTGCAGGCGGGGATCGGCGTACTGCACCGACAGCGTCAGTTTATTTTTTGCGGACATTTTTGAGAGCCGTGGCTTTGAGTAGGGGAGCGATTTCCGCTTCGTGGTTGTGGGCGGTTTCGTAGGCGTCGACGATGCGCGCCACCAACGGGTGGCGCACCACGTCTTCGCTGTTGAAGTGGCTGAAGGCCATGCCGCGCACGTCCTTCAGCACCTGGATGGCGTCCACCAGGCCGCTTTTCTGGCTTTTGTGCAGGTCGACCTGGGTAACGTCGCCGGTGACCACGGCCTTGCTGCCGAAGCCGATGCGGGTCAGGAACATCTTCATCTGTTCGACCGTGGTGTTCTGCGCCTCGTCCAGGATCACGAACGCGTGGTTCAGGGTGCGGCCGCGCATGTAGGCCAGCGGGGCGATCTCGATCACCTGTTTCTCGAACATTTTCTGGGTGCGGTCGAAGCCGAGCAGGTCGTACAGGGCGTCGTACAGCGGACGCAGGTACGGGTCGACCTTCTGCGTCAGGTCGCCCGGCAGGAAGCCGAGGCGTTCGCCTGCTTCCACCGCAGGGCGGGTCAGGATGATGCGTTTGACCGCGTCGCGCTCGAGCGCATCGACCGCGCACGCCACCGCCAGGTAGGTCTTGCCGGTGCCGGCCGGACCGACGCCGAAGCTGATGTCGTGTTCGAGGATGTTGCGCAGGTAGCGGATCTGGTGCGGCGTGCGGCCGCGCAGGTCGGCGCGGCGGGTTTTCAGCACCGGGCTGTTGATGTCGATCTCGACCCCCGGCACCGGTTCGATCTTGCGCGGCTTGGCGGCGCGGGCCGCCGGCGCAGCGTCGTCGGCGTCGACCGGCTCGGGCGCCAGCGCGGCGATGTTCGCGGCGTGCATGTTGGCGCGCTGCTCGACCAGCGCCAGTTGCACTTCCTCGATCGGCACGATCTTGTTGGCGACGGCGTAGAAATGGTCGAGGATTTCGACTGCGCGTTCGGCATTGTGGCCGCTGACGATGAACTTTTCGCCACGGCGGAAAATGGTGACGTCCAGCGCGGCGGAAATCTGGCGCAGGTTTTCGTCGAGCGGGCCGCACAAATGGGCCAGGCGCGCGTTATCGAGCGGCTCCGGGACGAAGTAGTGCGGCTGGACTGGGGTCTTGGTTTTCAATGGAATGCTTTTAGGAGAGAGGGCCGTAGACCGGCACAGGCGATAGTTTATCGTAATTTGCCGTCCATAGCGCCTTTGCTCTACAGTAGAGCTATGGCCATCAACATCACCAACGCGCCCCGGCCCGATCCGGCGGAGCAAAATTTGCGCGAGACCCGCGCCAGGCGTGCCGAACAGCGTAGCGAGCAGTCGGCGGACTCGCGTCGCGCCGAGCAAAACAACCGTGCCGAAAAGGATGGCGCGGTAATCAAGCAGCGCATCAAGGAAAACACCGAATCCAACCGCGCCGAAGCGCGCAACAACGATGCTGCGGCCGCCGCCGACCGCCGCGCCGCCCAGCAAGCCGACAAAAAAGCCGATACCCAGCGCCGCGACAACCAGAAGACGCTCGGCCGCAATATCGACACCACCGCCTGAATCCCGCATTTGCCACGCATTTATTTCTTGCGTGCGACACCCTCTGGTCCTGTGTGATGAAATAGCATTGTTGCTAAGGTTTCTAGCCTCTGATTGATGCCGAACAATCTTAGCCCGGTGTGCGCTGGTATCTTGCACGAATAGCAAGCGGAAACGCTAAGTCTTGCTTAAGTTCAGGCCAGCACTATCTGTTCACCCAAACCAATGAGGAAAATCATGGCACATCATGCACTTGCATCCCAGGAAAGCTACAACCCTAACCACCTGCTCGACATCTTGCTTGGCAAGATGCAGCTGAAAAATGACGCTGCGCTGTCGCGCCTGCTCGAAGTCGCGCCACCGGTCATCAGCAAGATCCGCCACCACCGCCTGCCGGTCGGCGCCTCGCTGCTGATCCGCATGCACGAAGTGACCGGCATGAGCATCCGCGACCTGCGCGACCTGATGGGCGACCGCCGCACCAAGTACCGCCTGTCCGACGCCCAGGGCCGCCCGAAACCGGAAGACCGCCCAATGGATAAGAAAGCCGACGCCGGATTCGCGGCCCATTGATGCGCGCCCAGCGCCCGCGCCTGCCGTACCGCGCATGACGCCGGTGCGGCAGGCCGCCACTTCAGGTTAGCAGCACCATAGAGATTTCTTCATACTGCAACTCCGTCTCGCGGAACAATTGCAGATAAACCTCCTCGTCGAGGCCCAGCGCCGTCCAGGCCACGGTCGAGACCGGCGGCACCAGGTCGTCCTGCACCTGCGCCAGATCGAGCGCGTGCACGATGGCATCGGCCACATGGATGATGGCCGCCAAAAAGCCGGCGCCTTGCGCCTCCGGCTCGTGATGGCCGCCGATGGCCAGCCGCATGGTGTCGGAAAAATTCCAGTGCTCGGCCAGCGCCAGGCCGGCGTCGACATGGTCGACGCCCAGCACCGTGCGCTCAGCATCCAGCAAATAACAGTCGTGCTCGGCACGGTAGGCGATGGCGGCCGCGTACTGCTGCGGGAAGCACGACACCAGCACCAGCCGGCCGATGTCGTGCAGCAGCCCGGCGGTGAAGGCGTAGTCCTGGTTGAAGCGCATCTGGCGCGCCAGCACCTTGGCGCAGGCCGCCGTGGCGATCGAGTGGCGCCAGAAGGCCTTGTGGTCGAAACCGGGGCAGTGGCCCTCGACAAAGCAGCCGGTGACGGCCGCTGCGGTAATCAGGTTGCGCGTGGTCTGGAAGCCGAGGAAGGTAATCGCCTGCTGGATGGTGGTGACCTTGACCTGCAAGCCGTACAGCGAGGAGTTGGCCAGGCGCAGGGTCTTGGCGGTCAGCGCCTGGTCGTGCGACACCTTTTTGGCCAGCACCGAAATGTCGACGTCCTCCTGGTCGATGCTGTTGAGCAGTTCCATCACCACCGCCGGCAGCGACGGCAGGTCGTCCAGCGTGCGCACCACGTCGTCGTAGCTCAGCGTCGAATTGCTTGGGTTACTCATGTTCCGGCGTCTCCTCTACACCCAGGCGGAAGTCGGTGACGAAGCGGCGCAGCGTGGCCGTGGCCCAGTCGCTGCCGCTGTCCGGATCGTTCTTGCGGAACAGCTGGGCGATGCGCGCCTCGTGGTGCTGCAGCGTGGCCGCCACCACTTCCGGCGTCACTTCGTCCCTGGCGATGGGCAGGATGGAGATGCCGTGGCGCGGCATCAGCGCCAGCATGGCCTCGGTCAGCACCGTGCCCTGCGGCAGCAGTACATTGCCCTGGACGTCGAGCAGCACGTCGGACAAGACCATGCCCGGCCGCACCTCCGCCAGCGCCAGTTGATGATAATTCCCTGCCATGCCGCCTCCCGCTTGCTTCCTGAACTATATTTCTTGATATTACCATTGTCTTGCCAAGACGCAGCCCATACCGTACATTGGGGCGTCGCCGTCCAATCCATGTCGTCGGGAGATCGCTAGATGTTTGGTATTCAAGGCCGCTTGACGCTGCTTTTTGTGGTCATCGTCACCCTGGTGCTGGGGATCTCCGGCACCTATGCCCAATACAGCCTCGGTCATGAACTCGAGGTCAGCAGCCAGCGCCTGCGCCAGGGCGTGCTGACCCGCCTGCAAACCAGCCTGCCGTCGGCCTTGTGGGATCTCGACAAGGCCAAGGTCGACAACATCGTGGCAGCCGAGATGATGCCGCCCGAGCTGGTCTCCATCCGCGTCTACGACACCTCGGTCGGCCTGTTCTCCGGCAAGCTGCGCAACGAGAACGGCACCATTTCCTCGATTGAAAACGACGCTGCGGTCGGCGGCACGCCGGTGGTGGCCGACCTGGCGTACCGCGATTCCGGCGCGGCCGGCGCCGCCCTCAAGCCGGTGATCGTGGGCCGGGTGGTGGTCAATTTCAGCCGCGCGCAAATCGACGCCACACTGGCGGCCGAGGTGCGCCGCAAGGTCACCGAGGTGCTGCTGCTGGACCTGATCCTGGTGGCGGCGCTGGCGCTGTCGCTGCGGATCGTGTTCGATCCGCTCAAGCGCCTGCGCGACGGCCTGTTCGACCTGGCCACGCGCGGCAGCGATGAAGTGGAAGAGCTGCCGGACAGCCGCCACGATGAACTGGGCGAGGTGATCCGCGGCTTCAACGCCATCCAGCGCAAGATCAAGTCCAACATCCAGCGCATCCGCGAGGCCGAGGACGAGGCGCGCAAGTCGGCGCAAGCGACCGCCAAGGCGATGGACGATTTGCGCCGCACCCAGGAATCGCTGCTGCAGGCCGAACGGCTGGCCTCGCTGGGCGGGCTGGTGGCCGGCGTCGCGCACGAGATCAACACCCCGGTCGGCATCGCGCTGACCAGCGCCTCGGTGCTGATGGAGGCCACCGAGAAGGTGCAGGCCTCGGTCGAGGGCGGCAACATCAAGAAATCCGATATCACGCGCTACCTGGAGACGGCCTCCGAGAGCACGCGCCTGATCATGAACAACGCCTACCGCGCCGCCCACCTGATCCACAGTTTCAAGCAGATCGCGGTCGACCAGGTCAGCGAGGCGCGCCGCCGCTTCGAGCTGCGCGACTACATCAACGAGGTGGTGTCCAGCCTGCAGCCCAAGCTGAAGAAGACCCGCATCACGGTCAGCATCGCCTGCCCGCCGGATGTGATGCTGGACAGCTATCCGGGCGCGCTGGCGCAGGTCATCACCAACCTCACGCTCAACTGCGTCGAGCACGCCTTCGATCCGGACGACGAGGGCCGCATCGTGATCGGCGTGGCGCTGCAGGGCGACTGGATCGAGATGCAGGTGACCGATAACGGCAAGGGCATCCCGCCCGACATGCTGGACAAGGTGTTCGACCCGTTCGTCACCACCCGGCGCGGGCAGGGCGGCACCGGCCTCGGCCTCAACATCGTGTTCAATCTGATTGCCAAGCAGTTCGGCGGCAGCATCACCGTGTCCAGCGTGCTGGGCCAGGGCGCCAGCTTCGTGCTGCGCATGCCGTGCGTGACGCCGACCGATGAGAACACCTTGCACGCCGACTCCCGCCTGCACGCCTGAGCGGCTACAATCACAAGATGGACAAAGAGGCGATCAAAGGCCTGCTGATTCTGCTTGCCGTGGGCGTGGCCTTGGCTATGCTGGCAGTGGTGGGAACCGAGGACGGCTGGCACAAGCTGGGCTGCGTGCTGCGCGCCGTTGCGCACGGGGTCGCGCTCAGCAATATCCGCTCGGTCTGCCTGTAAAAAAAATCCCGCTCAAGCAGCGGGATTTTTTTAGCGGGTGAGGCTGGAAAACTGATTTATTCGTCTGTGAATTTTTCCGAGCCCTGGCGGCGACGCGAAGCGAAGCCCAGTACAACCAAACCCAGCATCAGCATGACGAAGGTTTGTGGTTCCGGAACCGGCGTGGCTGGTTCGGCTTGCGTCTGCTGCTTTGGATCTGCTGTCGATAAGGTGTTCTGGTCGGCGTCGCTGGCTTTAGCGGCAGACGGGGTATTGCTGATACCGCATGGCGCAGGATCGTTGGCTTCGCAATGTGCGAGTACAATTGTTGCAGGTGCAACATTGCTATCGGTGGCCGGTGCGGCAGGCTTGGCCTGTACGGCGCCGGCAAAGCTTAAGGCGAGTAATGCTGATGAGATCAAGGATACAACTTTCACGATTTACTCCTGCATTCTTTTTTGGGACAGGATGTTAAGGCCGGTTTAATGCGTAAACTATAAACTCACGGAGCAGCTACCTGAGACTTGCTTCCGTTCCGATATTAAATCACACTAAGTAATAATTTGCCATCTCTTTTTCTTTGGTGACAACGTAATTTTGCGCCGCAACAACACCCGCCGGCAGTTTGCCAGTGGCGCAGATGATATTCAAACTGCCAACAACACAATTCTATGCACACTTTCGCGAATCAGATCGTTTCCACATATAGGACCAGAATTCGATTGACGGCGGCGCTCGCTACTGCTGTGCTGGCTGCCGGCTGTGCCAGCAGCGGCAAACCGGCCGCCACGCCGGCCCCCGGCCTGCTGGAGGCGGGCAATCCGCAGGTGCTGCTGCTGGGCGAGGTGCATGACAACGCCCAGGGCCACCGGCTGCGCTACGAGCTGTTGCGTCAGCGCGTGGAGGCCGGTTGGCGCCCGGTGATCGTGATGGAACAGTTCGACCGCGAAAACCAGGATCTGCTGACCAAAGGGCAAAAAGGCTGCCTGGACGCCCAGTGCCTGATCCGCGTGGCCGGCGGCGGCCGCTGGGATTGGCAACTGTATTACCCGCTGATCCAGTTGGCGCTCACCTACCAGCTGCCGCTGGTGGCAGGCAACCTGTCGCGCGCCGACGCCTCGCGCGTGGTGCGTGACGGCGTGGCGTCCAGCTTCGACCCGCAGGGCGTCAAGGATTACAAACTGGACCAGCCGCTGCCGGCCGCGCTGGCCGCCGCCCAGCAGCAGGAAATCGTCGCCGGCCATTGCAATATGCTGCCGGAGATGATGGTCGGCGGCATGGTCAACGCACAAGTGGCGCGCGATATCTGGATGGCGCGTATCATCCGTGAGCAGCAGCCGAAAGACGTGGTGCTGATCGCCGGTAACGGCCACGTGCGCAAGGATGTCGGCGTCGGCTACTGGCTCAGGCAGGTGACGCCGGCGCTGACCGTGCGCAGCGTCGGCTTTGTCGAGAACCGCGAGGACGCCGGCCGCTACGACAGCACCCAGTTGCTGGCGCCGCAAACCCGCGACGATCCATGCAAACAGGTAAAGAAATGAAGACACGCTACATTCCCGAAGCGCCGCCGCGCGCCGAGGTCGACGCGCTGGCCGGTGCGGTGCTGCTGGAGTTCGGCGCCAACTGGTGCGGCCACTGCATGGCGGCGCAGGCGCCGCTGGCCGAGGCTTTTGCCGGCCGCGACAGCGTGGCCCACTATAAGGTCGAGGACGGCCCGGGCCGGCCACTGGGCCGTTCGTACCGGGTCAAGCTGTGGCCGACCCTGATCTTCCTGCGCGACGGCCAGGAGGTGGCGCGGCTGGTGCGGCCGTTGAAAGCAGACGACATTTCGGCCGCGCTGGCGCAAATAGACCACTAACCAAGCTTGGCAATCCGGCAATGTGGTGTGTATGATGGCCCGCACACCACAATCAGCAGGAGCGTCCAGCATGAGTCAGCCCAAGACCAATTCGGCGGCCACCGTCTTGTTTGCCAGCCTGATCGGCACCACGATCGAGTTCTTCGACTTCTACATCTACGCCACCGCTGCCGTGCTGGTGTTCCCCAAGCTGTTCTTCCCAGCCAGCGATCCCGCTGCCGCCACCCTGCAATCGCTGGCCACCTTTGCCATTGCGTTCTTTGCCCGTCCGGTGGGCTCGGCCGTGTTCGGCCACTTCGGCGACCGTATCGGCCGCAAGGCCACGCTGGTGGCGGCGCTGCTGACGATGGGTGTCTCCACCGTGGTGATCGGCCTGCTGCCGACCTATGCTTCGATCGGCACGCTGGCGCCGGCCCTGCTGGCGCTGTGCCGCTTTGGCCAGGGCCTGGGCCTGGGCGGCGAGTGGGGCGGGGCGGTGCTGCTGGCCACCGAGAATGCGCCGCCGGGCAAGCGCGCCTGGTACGGCATGTTCCCGCAGCTGGGCGCGCCGATCGGCTTCTTCCTGTCGGGCGGCATCTTCCTGCTGCTGAGCCAGGTGCTGAGCGATGCCGAGTTCTTCAGCTACGGCTGGCGCATCCCGTTCCTGGCCAGCTCGCTGCTGGTGATTGTCGGCCTGTACATCCGCCTGAAAATCCATGAGACGCCGGACTTCCAGAAAGTGCTCGACAAGAACGAGCGCGTCAAGGTGCCGGTGCTGACAGTGTGGCGCGACCATCGCCGCGTGCTGGTGCTGGGCACGCTGATCGCGCTGGCCACCTTCGTGCTGTTCTACCTGATGACGGTGTTCGCGCTGAGCTGGGGCACCAGCGCGCTGAAATTCTCGCGCAAGGACTTCCTGATCCTGCAACTGTTCGCGGTGCTGTTCTTCGCGTTGACGATTCCGTTCTCGGCCATATGGGCCGACCGCAAGGGCCGCCGCACCACCCTGATCTGGGTCTCGGCTGCGATTGCCGTGTTCGGCCTGACGATGGCGCCGCTGTTCGGTTCCGGCGACGCCACCCAAGTCACCTTCTTCCTGTCGCTGGGCCTGGGCCTGATGGGTATGACCTACGGCCCGCTGGGCACCATCCTGTCCGAGCTGTTCCCGGCCGAAGTGCGTTACACCGGCGCCTCGCTGACCTTCAACCTGGCTGGCATCCTGGGCGCCTCGCTGGCGCCGTACGCCGCCACCTGGCTGGCGACCAACCTCGGCCTGCAGTACGTGGGCTACTACCTGTCGGGCGCCGCGCTGATCAGCCTGATTGCATTGCTTTTGGTAAAGACGAAGTAAGGTCTACCCTAGTCATCGTACAACGGTCGGTGAGTAAGCACATGATTTTGCTTGCTCCCTCCGTTTTATGGTTGTACGATGACATACGACTAAAGCATGATCTCGTGGAGACCGAGAGATCATCACCATAAACACACAATAAGTGATGCCATGAACCTGAGCGAGCCTGTCAATGCGCAAGCGGTGGCCCAATCCGTCGGTAAATACCGCTGGACCATCTGCGCCCTGTTGTTTTTTGCCACCACCGTCAACTACCTGGACCGTCAGGTCCTGAGCCTGCTGGCGCCGGCCCTGTCGGTGGAATTCGGCTGGAGTAACACCGATTACGCCAACATCGCCGCCGCCTTCCAGTTCGTGTACGCGATCTCGATGCTGTTTGCCGGCCGCGTGGTCGACAAGATCGGCACCAAGGCCGCCTACGTGGTGGCGATCACCGTCTGGTCGCTGGGCGCGTTGCTGCACGCGGCCTCGGTGCCGGTGGGCGTCGCCGCTGCCGGTGTGCTTGGACTGTTCGGCGTGGCGGCGGTGCCGTCCATCGTCGGCTTCATGATTTCGCGCGCGGTGCTGGCGGTGGGCGAGGCCGGCAACTTCCCGGCCGCCATCAAGGCCACCGCCGAGTACTTCCCGAAAAAAGAACGCTCCTTCGCCACCGGCATCTTCAACTCCGGCGCCAACGTCGGCGCCATCCTGGCGCCGATCTCGGTGCCGGTGCTGGCCGCGATCTGGGGCTGGCAAGCGGCCTTCATCATGATCGGCATGCTGGGCTTTATCTGGATGAGCGTGTGGCTGTGGCTGTACGACAAACCGGAAAAGCAAGCGCGCCTGTCGGCCGCCGAACTGGCCTACATCCGCAGCGACGCGCCGGTCCCGGTGGCCGCCGTTGAGGGCGAGCCGGCGAAGAAAGTATCGTGGTTCCAGCTGCTCAAATATCGCCAGACCTGGGCCTTCGCCTTCGGCAAATTCATGACCGACGGCGTGTGGTGGTTCTTCCTGTTCTGGCTGCCGACCTACCTGTCGGCGCAGTACGGCATGAAGGGCGAAGCGATTGTGATTCCGCTGGCCGTGTTGTACAGCATGACCATGATCGGCTCCATCGGCGGCGGCTGGTTCCCGAGCTACTTCATGGCGCGCGGCTATGCGCCGTACGACGGCCGCATGAAAGCCATGCTGATGATCGCCTTCTTCCCGCTGGTGGTGCTGCTGGCGCAGCCGCTGGGCGCGATCAGCTACTGGATTCCAGTGCTGCTGATCGGCGTCGGCGCCTCGGCGCACCAGGCCTGGTCGGCGAACATCTTCACCACCGTGTCCGACATGTTCCCGCAAAAATCGGTGGCCTCGGTGATCGGCATCGGCGGCATGGCCGGCGGCTTGGGCGGCGTGCTGCTGACCAAGCTCGGTGGCTGGGTGTTCGACTACTACAAGACCGTCAACGATATCCACACCGGCTACATGATCATGTTCGGCATCTGCGCGCTGGCATACCTGGCCGCGTGGATCGTGATGAAGGCGCTGGTGCCGCGCCACAAGGAAATCACCGACCTGTGATGCGCCTCTTACTTCTGGCCGCGCTGCTGGCCGCCGCTTCCGCCCACGCGGGCATCCGCGTGGAAGCGTACGGCGTGACGCAAGCCGGCCAGCCGGTGGAAAAGGTGACACTGGAAAATGCGCGCGGCATGAAGCTGGCGTATATCGACTACGGCGCCACGCTGGTGCAAGCGCAGGTAGCCGGACGCAACGTGATCCTGTCGCTGCCCGATCTGGCCGCGTTTGAAAAAACGCGCGGCCGCTACGGCGCCATCATCGGCCGCTACGCCGGCCGTATCGCGGGAGGACGCTACACGCTGGACGGCAAGACCGTGCAGCTGGCGACCAACAGCCGTGGCACGGCGCTGCATGGCGATCCCGATCCCTACGACAAGCGTGTGTGGAAGCGTCAGGACTTCGCCGACAAGGAATCGATCGGCTCCATCTACCGTCTGCACAGTCCAGACGGCGACCAGAATTTCCCCGGCGCGATGGACGTCACCGTGACGTATCGCCTGCTGCGCCAGCGCGACGAATTCCGCATCGAGTATCAGGCCACCACCAGCGCGCCGACGGTACTCAACCTGACCAACCACGTTTACTTCAACCTGGCCGGCGCCGCAGCCAATACGCTGCAGGGCCATCGCTTCCAGATCGCTGCGGACCGCTATCTCGAGACCGACGCCATGCGCATCCCCACCGGTGCGATGCTGGACGTGAGCGGCACGCCGTTCGACTTCCGTCGTGCCGCCAGCGTGCACGCGCGCCTGCCGTCGGTGGCCGGCGGCTATGACCACAGCCTGCTGTTGACCAAGCCGGCCGGGGCGTATGCTCCGGTCGCCGTGGTGCACGGCGGCGGCATCCGCATGGAAGTCGGCACCAGCGAGCCATCGGTCCAGCTGTACACCGTCAACGGCTTTGACGGCAGCGAGACCGGCAGCGAAGGCGTGGCCTACCAGCGCTACGGCGCCTTCGCGTTTGAAACCCAGCACTTGCCGGATAGCCCCAACCACGCCAACTTCCCAACCACGGCGTTGTATCCGGGGCAGGTGTTCCGCTCCATGACCAGCTTCCGCTTTGCAGCCGACTAGACACCTGATGTCCTCATGATAAGATGGCCGCTTTGGTGCTGTAAGCGCCTTTGCATTCCAACCGTCTCAACATGAAAAAAAACGTAGCAACCATCCGTGACGTGGCCGCCGCTGCCGGCGTGTCTACCGCCACCGTCTCCAAGTTCGTCAACGGCGCGCAGCGATTCTCGCCAGCCGTAGAAGCGACCATCACGGAAGTGATTGCGAAACTGGGCTACCGTTCCAACCCGCTGGCCGCGTCCATGATCACCGGCCGCACCAAGAGCATCGGCCTGTCGGTGCTGGATGTGAGCAATCCGCACTTCACCAGCATCGTCAAGGGCGCCAACCGCGTGGCGCTGGCGCACGGCTACACGCTGCTGCTGGTCGACACCGAAGAGAATCCGGGCCGCGAACGCCCGCTGCTGGAAGCGCTGAGCCGCCGCGTCGACGGCATGATTGTGTTCTCGCGCATGCTGGAATCCGAAATGGACTGGATGACGGAGCTGGGCAAGCCGCTGGTGTTCTTCGGCCGCCTGAACCGGCTGGAAATCCCTTGGGTGATCAGCGACGACCATCGCGGCGCCTACATGCTGACGCGCCACCTGGTGTCGCTGGGGCACAAGCGCATCGCCTACCTGAGCTTCCCGCGTTCGCGCCGCGATGAAGAGCGCCTGGGCGGCATCCGCGAATGTCTGGCGGCGCAGGGGCTGGAGCTGACCGTCTACGAAGGCGAAGCGCCGACGTCGGCCGAGGGCGAACGTGTCTGCTCGTCGATCATGCTGGGCGCCGAGCATCCGGATGCGCTGATCTGCTACAACGACCTGATGGCGCTGGGCTTCATGAAAGCCGCGCAGACGCTGGGCTTCAAGCTGCCGGAAGACATGTCGGTGGCCGGCTTCGATAATATTCAATACGGTTTATACACTTCTCCGCCTTTAACCACGGTCGACCTGCAGAGCGAACGCATGGGCGCGGTGGCGATGGAAAAACTGATCGCCACCATCGACGGCAAGGCGCCGCCGACCACCACCATGATCGAGCCGCAGCTGATCCTGCGCGGCTCCACCGTCAAGCGCAGCTGATTCAGCGCGTAGCGGCGGTGGGCTGGTCGCTGGAGGCCACCGATGCCGGGCGCCTGGTGATGTCTGCGAATTCCGCCAGCAGCTTGCGCCGCTGCTCAAGCAGGGTGTTGTACAGCTGGACGTCGGCGTCGTCTTCAAACACCATGCGCTGCTGGTCCACGCGCACCTTGCCCAGCCGGGACTGGGCGAAATCGAGTATGCGTCCTGCCAGCTCCGTTTGCGCGCGCTGGTTTTCGCCGAGCCGCAGCAGCAGTTCGTAGTCGTTCGAAATGGCCTTGTCCATCGCGTCCGGTGTGCTGGTGTTTTTCATGATGTCCGCCAGGCGTTGGCGGTACAGGCCCTGCAGGCCGTCGAGCGCGCGCAGGTAGCGCTCGACCCGCTCGTCGGTCTTGACCAGCGCTGCCTTGCTGGCAGCAATGCCCTTGGCCGACACCAGCCGGTCACTATCGAGCATGTGTTCCGCACCGTAGCTGATCAGGTCCCGGTTCATGGCAACGCCGGCGTTGCTGACCGAGATCAGGTGGTCGGACATGGCAATGATGGCGCGGTCGAGGGTGGCAAGCCCAGTGCGCTGGTAATTGAACTTCGGCTCGGGATCATCCTGCTTGCGGCTGGAGACCACCTCGCGGAACGCGGCCATTTGCGTGGTGGCTTGCCGCATAAGCCTGGCGTGGTAGGCGCCGCGCCAGCGCTGCGTGGCCGCAGTGATGTCGGCGGCGATCTGGATTCGCTTGCCTTCGAAGATCTTGTTGGCCGGCAGTTGGTCGCTAGCGCGTATCTCCGCCTGTTCCGCCGGCGTGAAGATTTGCGCTTTGGCTCCTTCGACCCCGGCTTTGGCCAGCAGCGCCTGCACCTGGCGGCGTCCCAGCGGCGTGCTGTAAGCGGCGGTCAGCTGGTCCAGCTGCTGCGTGGTGGTGTAGCGGGCGTAGGCCGGCGCAAACGTATCGCAGATTTCAGCGTCGGTCGCATTGCGGCTCATGTGCTGCAGCAGTTGCGCCACTTCCGGATCGGTGGTGGGCGCTCGTCCCAGCTGATGGCGCAGCAGGGCGGGCATGCCGAATGCCTGCAGCATGCGCCTGGCCGCCGCCAGTTGCTCAACGCCGGGCAGTAGCAGCGGAGCGGCCGGCGCGGTGGCGATGAACGGGCTGTTGGCGCTGGGCGCGGCGGTTTGCGCACCGGCTGCAAACGCCAGCGACAGCGCGCCGCACAGCAGCAGGGGTGAAGCGATTTTGTTCATCGTGATTCCCTTCATGATCATTACAGGCGCGCCAGTTCCAGCACCGCCATCCGGTAGTAGCTGCTGCTGACAGCACCCTTCTCAATCGCGCGCTGGAAGTAAACGCGCGCTTTCATTTTGTCCTGCGCCAGCGCACTGGCTTTACCGGCGTAGAAATAGGCTTCGGTCAGGCGTGCTTCCAGTCCATTGACGCCGTCGTGGCTGGCCTGGCGCAGCATCGGCTCGGCCGACTGCCTGGTTTTGAACATGTGCAGCGCGGCGCTCAGCCAGGTTTCAGCCAGCGGCACGTCGCTGCTGCCGGCGGCTGGCGCGTCGACGGCTGCGCCATTCATGGCCAGCCAGATCAGGGCGCGCATGCGCAGCAGCGGATCGTCGGCGGCTTTGCCGGCGCGCGTGAAGTCGCTCAGGGCTTCCGGCTTGTTGCCCTGATACAGATCGGCCCAGCCTTTGCGCAGCCAGACACCGTCGTCGCCGGCGCCCAGTGCCGTGGCGCGCGCGTAGTCGGCGGCGCTCTCCTTGAAATTGCCTGCGCCGAAGTTGACCTCCGCGCGGCACAGCAGCTTGTCCGGCGAGGTGTTTTGTCCTTGCAGCGCTTTGTTGGCGTCCTTCAGTGCCTCGGCGTGCTTGCCTTGCCAGGAATAGGCGCGCGCCCGTTCACACAAGGCGCCGCCAGCATCCTGGCCGGTGATCGCGGCATCGCCGATCACTTTGCTGGTGGCTTTGATGGCGGCGTTGATGCGGTCCTGAACCTGCTGCGCGAAGTCCACCGCATTGGCCGGCTTGACCACGTTCGGCCGCACGTAAAGGCTGGTCTGGATGGCTTCATTCATCTTGCGCGCGGCGCCGACAAACTCCGGCACCTGCGGCGCCGCCACGCGGTCGGCAGTGACCTGCAGCCGCAGCTTGAGGTTGACTTCGCGGCCGCTGAAGTTGAGCGCCTTGGTTAGCGTGAAGGCGTCGCTGGCGATGCTGGTTTGCGACGGCGAGTAGCGCGCATCGATATCGGGCGGCAGCGTGGCGTCGAAGTTGTAGAGGTGGATGGCCGGCGCATTGGGCACCGCCAGCGGCAGCTCGCGATGCGCCACGTCGGGTACGTACAGCTGGTCGGTGAGGTTGACCGGCAGGTAGCGCACCTTCCAGCCTTCGGTTTCCTTTTCCATGAAGTTGTCGATGCGGTAGCGCAGGTCGATGCTGAGGCGATTATTGACACGGTCATCGTTGATCTTCGGATCATCCAGCAGCGCGAATTCGGTGTAGCGGCGGCCCATCGAGGCTTCGTAGCCTTTGCGCAGCTGCGCCGTGGACAGGTTGGCCAGCTGCACCCGCAGGAATTCGGCGTCGGTGCCGGCGTATTCGTTGTGCACTTGCATCTCGGCCGGCTTGTCGGCGGCGGCGACCACCACGCGCTCGCTGCGCTGGTCGGTGTACAGTTCCGGATCGGCCGGCAGCGGGATGGTTTCCAGCGCGTCGTTGCCGGCGGCGATGGCCAGCACCTGCGCGCCCGCATGCACTTGCCCCATGCGATCGAGTTTGCCGTACTGGCCCAGGCGGGTCGGGTCGAAATAGTAGGTCTTGTCCTGCACGCGCGCGCGCACGATGGCATGGTTGAACAGCACGGGACTAGGCAGCATCTGGTCCAGTCCTTTCTTCGAGCTGGTCGAGACCAGCACCGGCTGCGCTTCGACGCCGAGCGCGCGCAGCATGGTCACCATCAGCAGGGTCTTGTCCTTGCAGTCGCCGTAGCGGCGCTGCAGCACCTGCGCCGGCGGATAGGGGCGGTGCGAGTTCTCGCCCATCGACAGCGACAGGTAGCGGATATCGTTCTGCACGAACTCCAGCACTTTGCCTACCTTGTCTTGCACGGTGGCGGCCTTGCGCGCCTCGCGCAGCGCTTCGTCCAGCGCGGGACCGGCCGGACCGGTATCGAACAGCGCGGTCGCCCACTGGCTGACGTCGCGCCAGCGGTTCAGTTCAGAGAACTGGATGAAGCGGTGGCCGTGCACGTCGGTCGGCACATACGGCTCGCCCAGAATCGCGGCGATGTTGCGCGCTTCGAAGCGCAGGATGCGGCGGCCGTCGCGCAGCGTTTCGACCGGCTTGACGGCGTCGCCCTTGCCGATCATGCGATGGTAGATGGTGCGTCCCTGCGGCGTGTTGAGCGTCACCCGGCGCAGGCTCACCGGCGCCGTGCTGTCCCACGAGGCGGCGTCGTAGAATTTTCCGCCGAAGACGGGATTGTCGCCGATCAGCGAGTACGCAATGTCCAGCGTGTCGCCCACGCGCACGTCGTCGGTGACGATGGCGGCGGTCACCGCGCCCGAATACAGGCCCTGATCGAGGCTGGTTTCGCGCTGCAGGAAGCGGATGTCGGCCGCCTTCAGTTTGTCGATCACCTGGCCGCCGCGCAGCAGGCGCAGGCTATGCAGCTGCACGCGCTGGTACTCGGGCTGGAAGCTGATTTCAAACTGGCCCAGCGCCGACAGGCTGGCCGCTTCGTTGGCCGTCAGCGCGCGGTGGATGTAGACGGTGGGCTGGTCCGCCACGTAGAACTGGACGTCGGACAGTCGCATCGACAGCGGCGCCTTCATCGCCGCCGGCAGTTCGCGGAGATCGTCGACCCAGGCCGGCGCCGCATCGCCGCGCGTGAACGCGCTTTCGGCGATTTGCACGCTGCGGGTGGCGGCCGAGGTGGTGGGCTGGGCCGGCGCCGGCACGGCGCAGAGAACGGAGGAGAACAGGCAGGCGCACAACAGGCGAAGGTGCTTGGGCATTGGTGATCTGGCAGCAAAAATTTCAATTAAGAAATTTTACCTTATAAATTCACCAATACTCTCTCGTTTTCTCACCTGTAATCAAATTAGTCGATGATGCTGGAAATGCGCGTCGGCGAGATCGGCATGCGCACGGCGTCGGGACGCCAGCCGTAGAGGATTTCGGTGGCGCCGCCGCAGATGCGGCCCTGGCACGGGCCCATGCCGCAGCGTGTTTGCAGCTTGGCGCTGCGCCATGCGGTGTGGGTGCGCAGCTCGCCGTGGCACACGTCTTCGCAGCGGCAGACGACGGTGTCGTCGCCAGCCAGCGTGCGCAGTTCGGGACGCAGTGCGAATGCGCGCGCCAGGCGGGCGGCGAATTTCCGCCAGCCCGCGCGGCGGGCAAAGGCTTCCCTGGCTTGCGCCCGGTCGCCGCTGGCGGCCAGGCCGGCAATGCGGCCCTCGGCCAGTGCCAGGTCGACGCCGCCAATGCCGGTGCCTTCACCGGCGCAGTAGACGTCTTCCACCGAAGTTTGCTGCCATTCGTCGACCGTCACTGCGGTCTGCCCATCGCGCCGGGCGGTGGCGCAGCCGAGCGCCTGCGCCAGTTCCACGTTGGGCAGCAGGCCGTAGCCGCAGGCGAGGTAGTCGCATTGCAGGGTTTCCTGGTCGCGCGCCACGCCGCGCTGTACCTGTATCGATTGCAGCGTGCCGTCGCCGTGCGCCGAATGCACGTAGCTGTTGCGCAGGTAAGGCACGCCGCGCAGCTGCGACGCCAGTTGCAGCGCTTGCGTGATCTTGGACGGCGTGGCCAGCAGGCCAAACGCAAAGCCGGCCAGCGCCGGTGTGCTGGCTTGCTCGATGATGGCGACGATGTGCGCTCCCTTGCTCTTCAGTGTGGCGGCCGCCGCCAGCAGCAGCGGCCCGCTGCCCGCCACCACCACGCGCTTGCCCTCCAGCGGATAGCCGCCTTTGGACAGCGCCTGCAGGCCGCCGGCGCCGGTGACGCCGGGCAGCGTCCAGCCGGGGAAGGGCAGCAGGCGTTCACGCGCGCCGGTGGCGAGGATCAGTTTTTTGTAGTGCAGCGTATGCGCGGCGTCCGGCGTTTGCACCAGCAGGTGGTGCGGTTCCGGTGCATACATCACGCGCGTCTGTTGCAGGAATTCGACGTTGTCGGCCCGCTGCAAGGCGTGCCACAGCTGCGGTGCGCGCGGGTCGGCTTGCTGTTCGGGACCGCCGCGCCAGATCTGGCCGCCGGCCAGCGGGTTGTCGTCGATGATGCCGACGTGCGCGCCTTTCGACATCGCGGCATGCGCCGCCGCCAACCCGGCAGGGCCGGCGCCAACGATCAATACATCGAAGTGCTTCATGCCGCCACCTCGCTGGCGGTGACCACGTGCATGCCGTCGGCGCACAAGGTCTGGCACGACAGCTGGTGCGCGCGGCCGTTGATGGTGACGCGGCATTCCTGGCAGATGCCCATGCCGCACAATGGCGCCCGCGCCGCGCCGCCGACAGACAGGCGGGTGACGCCGCTGCCGCTCATGGCAATCGCGGCGGCCACGGTCACGCCGGACGGCACGCTGACACTGCGCGCATCGATGCAGAGGTTAATCAGTTGGTCAGGCATGGAAGCGTCCCGGCAGGTACGGCGCAAACGGGATGCGCGAGTTTTCGTTCTGTATCTGTGCGGCCAGCAGCTGCGCCGTGGCCAGCGAGGTGGTGATGCCCAAGCCTTCATGGCCGGTAGCCAGCCACAAGCCGCGCCTTGCGGCGCACGGGCCGATCAGCGGCAGGCCGTCCGGCGTGGCGGCGCGGAAGCCGGTCCAGGTACGCACGATGTTCAGCTCCGCCAGTCGCGGCGTGAAGCTGGTTGCATGGCGCAGCATACGCTGCAGCATGGCCGGCTCCACCGCAGGATCGATTGTGTCGAACTGGCGGGAGGAGCCGATCAATATCTGCCCTGTAGGGCGGGGCTGCAAATTGAAGGCCACCGAATCGCCGCTGGCGGCGTGCGCGCTCTTGATGTAGCCCAGCTCCACCAGCTGGTGCTTTACAAAGCCGGGATAGCGGTCGGTGATGGCCAGGTGTCCTTTCTTCGGCTGGATCGGCAGCTCGGGCAGCAGGGCGCTGGAACGCGCGCCGGCCGCCAGCACGATGTGCTGCGCCAGATGGCGAGTGCCGTCGCTCAGCACCACGCAGTTGTCTTCGATTGTCGTCACAGTGGCGCGCTTGGTGACGGCGCCGCGCCGCATGGCGCGATCCAGCAGGATGCGGGTGGTCTTGGGCGGATACACCAGCCCATCGCCGCGCACCAGCAGGCCGCCGGCCAGGCCGGCGCGCAGCTGCGGCTCGCGCGCATACAGCGCGGCGGGCGTCAGCATCTCGCACAGCAGGCCGTGGCCGGACAGGGTTTGCGCCTTCTCCATCGCGGCCTGCATTTCTTCTTCATCGGCGGCGACCCAGATGGTGCCGCAGCCGCTGTACTCATGGCGCTGCGGACGGTCGCCCACCAGGTCCTTCCACAGCGACAGCGAGTAGGCCGACAGCGCCAGTTCGGCCGCGTTGTCGTCCATGACCACCAGGTGGCCCATGCCGGCCGCCGTGGCGCCGCCGCCGGGGATGTCCTGCTCGATAATCGCCACGCGTACGCCGCGCTCGCTGAGCGCATCCGCACACGCCGCGCCGACGATGCCGGCGCCGATGACGATTACCTCGGCATTCCTCATCAGCGGATGCCCCACACGAATGGATCGGTTGGATCGAGGATCAGCTGCGCCTGCGAATTGACCCACGCCTTGCCGCGTACGCTAGGCAGCAGCTGGCCGTCGCGCAGGCGGTAAGAGGCGTCGAACACGCTGCCGATGACGCTTTCCTGTTTCCAGATCGCGCCTTCGGCCAGCTTGCCGTCGGCGGCCAGGCAGGCCAGCTTGGCGCTGGTGCCGGTGCCGCATGGCGAGCGGTCGTAGGCCTTGCCGGGGCAGAGCACGAAGCTTTGGCTGTCGGCGCCGGTGCGCGAGTCGGCAAACAGTTCGATGTGGTCGATCACCGCGCCGTTGTCGCCGGTGATGCCGTTGTCGGCCAGCGCCTTGGTGATGGCTACGGTGTAGCTGGTCAGCAGGTCCACATTGCGCACGCCCAGTTCCATGCCGTGGTCGGCGACCAGGTAGAACCAGTTGCCGCCGTAGGCGATGTCGCCGGTGACCGGACCGTAACCCGGCACCTCGACGGTGACGGCGGCACGGCTGCGGTAGGAAGCCACGTTGTCCACGGTGACGCTGCCGTCGGCATGCAGTTCCGCCTCCACCACGCCCACCGGCGTATCGATACGATGGCGTCCCGGCCCGATGCGGCCCATGAAGGCCAGCGAGGCCACCAGGCCGATGGTGCCGTGGCCGCACATGCCCAGATAGCCAACGTTGTTAAAGAAGATAACGCCGGCTGCGCAATCGGGGGCGTGCGGTTCGCACAGCAGGGCACCCACCAGCACGTCCGAACCGCGCGGCTCGCACACCACGGCGGAGCGGAAATTGTCATGGGCGGCGCGCAGCAGGGCGACGCGCTCGCTGAGCGGACCATTGCCCAGTTCCGGACCGCCGGCGGTGACCAGGCGGGTAGGTTCGCCGCCGGTGTGGGAATCGATGATGGAGATGGTTTTCATGCCATAAATCTTAGGCTTTGTGTAGCGGCCTGTCTTGCACCGCCTGCGCACGATGGGTGACGAAATCTGCATAATGGTGCACAATAAGGCGCATGGTTAAAGACAACGACAGCATGCGCCGTGCAATCGGCGCCGATATCGCCGATCCCTTTTTTGCGGAAGGGTTGTTTGACGCCTTGCCGGACGTGGTGTTCTTCGTCAAGGACCTCGAGGGACGCTATGTGGTGGTCAACCAGACCCTGGTGCAGCGCTGCGGCCAGCGGCACAAGTCGGCGCTGATCGGGCGCACCCCGGCGGAGGTGTTTGCCCATCCGTTCGGCCAGACTTATCTGGCGCAGGACATGGCGGTACTGGGCGGCGATGCCGACATCGAAGACCAGCTGGAACTACATCTGTACCCCAACCGCGATCCCGGCTGGTGCCTGACGCGCAAGACCGCGCTGCGCGACAAGCATGGCCGCATCATCGGCCTGACCGGCATCTCGCGCGACCTCGCAATGGCGGACAAGAAGAATCCCGCCTACCGCAAGGTGGCGGCGGCGGTGAGTGTGATTCACGAACAGTACGGCCAGCCCTTGCAGCTGCCGGAGTTGGCGCGCATCGCTAACATGTCGGTGGCGCAGATCGAGCGCTACTTCCTGCGCATCTTCCACCTGACGCCGCGCCAGATGATTATCCAGACGCGCGTGGACGCCGCTTCGCGCATGCTGGGCGGCGACGCCAGCGTGGCCGAAATCGCGCAAGCCTGCGGCTACGGCGACCACTCCGCCTTCACCCGCCAATTCAAGGCCACTACCGGCCTCACGCCCAGCCAGTTCCGGCAGATAGCCGCTGGGCGCAAGGCGGAGACTTAACCCTTCACCAGCTTTTCGCCGACGTAGGCGCGATAGTGCCTGATGCGACCGGTGACGCCTTCCGGGCCCTGGCGTGGCGTGTAGCGCATGCCGGCTACCACGTCTTCACGACCGAGGTCGATGATGATGCGGTGCGGGTGCTTGCTGCCCGGCGCGGTGGCGGCCCTGCCGCTGTAGGCGGTGTGCCAGTGGTCGGTGGCCTGGCCGTTGATGGCGTTGAGGGCGCCGCCGTCTTCCTTGGTCGCTTCCTCGCTGCTGACGTAGGCGATGGTCCAGTTGGACTGGTTGAGCGGCTTGCCATCTGTGCCCAGCAGCGCCAGTTCGGCCACGGCGGCGTATTGCTTGCCGTCGAAGGCGTCCAGTGATTCGAGGCAGAACTGGCGGCCTTTCAGCGGCTGCGCAAACATCACATCCTGTACGGCGGCGCCGCGCGCGAACTCGCCTTCCTGCGCCGGCTTGACGCCTTCCAGCGCCGGCTTCACTTTGCTCGGCGGACGCGCAAGGTCCAGTTCCGGGCGCAGCTTGTCGAGGATGGGCGCCTTCACGCCTTCAATGCGCGCGCTGCGTGGGCCGGTCAGGTCCAGCACCACGACTTCGTTGCGGCCTTGTTTGATCCACGGGCCGGGCAGGTACATGGTCTGCGTCGGACCGATGCTCCAGTAGCGTCCGAGGCAGCGGCCGTTGATCCAGACGATGCCTTGTCCCCAGCCGGACATGTCGAGGAAGGTGTCGCCGGTTTGTGCGGCGTCGAAGCTGCCGCGCCAGAAGGCTGCGCCTTGCGTGCGGCCGGTCTTCCATGTCAGCGGCGGCAGCACGCCGTCGGCGTCGAAATCGATGGCGCGGATTTCCCAGTTTTCCAGCGGCTGGCCGTTGAAACGCACCGGCCCATGCAGGCCTTTGCGGTCGTGGATCTCGACGCCGAAGTTCACGCGCGCGATGGTGTACAGCAGAATCTCCAGCACGGCAGGCTTGCTGCGCGCGGGCAGGTCGACGCTGAAACGGCGGTAGCGGGTGTCCATCGTGCCGACTTGCTTGCCATCGATGCTGACCCACGCGAGGTCGCGCACCTTGGCCGCTTCCAGTGTGCCGGCAGGACCGGCCGGCAGCGTGACACGGTACGAGACCAGGCCACGGCTAATGTCGTACTGCTCGATTGGCAGTGGCGACACGGCGCGGATAATGTTCGCCGGCAGTGCGTCGGCGACGGCGCAGGACTCCTTCAACGCGAATGGCTTGATGGCGATCAGCGGATTCGGCGCCGGCGCGGGTGGCAGTGTTTCACCGGCCTGCAGGAAAGGCTTGATGCCATCGCGGTAGGCGGCGAATTTCTCGCCGGTCCATCCGGCTTCGCTGATCGGCGCGTCGTAGTCGTAGCTGCTGGTGTCGGGACGGAACGGACGGTCGCAGCCGCCCCACAGGCCGAAGCTGGTGCCGCCGTGCGCCATGTACAGGCTGAAGGAGCCGTTCATCTTCAGCATGGTCTGGATATCGGCCACGGCGCCGTTGGCTGAGCCGCGACGGTGTGGCGCGCCCCAGGTGTCGAACCAGCCGGAGTAGTATTCGCCGCACATGCGCGGGCCTTTCTGCACCTGGTCCAGCACCTTGAAGCCGGCCACCGGGTCGCTGCCGAAGTTCACCACATTGAACAAGCCGTCGATGTGCGACTTGACCACCGCATTGGTCGGGTTGCACTGGAACAGCGGCACGTCGAAACCCGCATCCTGCAGCATGCCGCGCATCTCGCGCATGTAGGACAGGTCTTCGCCGAAGAATCCGTATTCGTTCTCGACCTGCACCATCAATATCGGGCCGCCGTGCGTGATCTGCTGCGGACCGAGTATGCGGCCTACTTCCTTCATGTAGCGGCGTGCAGGCTGTACGAAGTTGGCATCGCGGGTGCGCAGGAAGGCATCGCCGGGCTGCTTCAACAGCCACCACGGCAGGCCGCCCATTTCCCATTCGGCGCAAGCATACGGGCCCGGACGCAGGATCACCCACAGGCCTTCCTGCTGCGCGAGGCGGCAGAACTCTGCGGCATCGCGCTGGCCCTGCCAATCGAAGCGGCCTTCGCGCCACTCGTGGTAGTTCCAGAACAGGTAGGCACAGACGGTGTTCAGGCCCATCGCCTTGATCGCTTTCAGGCGGTGCTGCCAGTACTCGCGCGGCACGCGGGCGAAGTGCATTTCGCCGCAGCGGATTTGCAGTCGCTGGCCGTCCAGCAGGAAGTCGGTTTCGCCGATGGTGAAGCGCGCTGCCGCTTGTGCGGACAGCGGCAGCAGCAAACTACCTATCGTAGCTGCGCCAGCGCCGCGCAGCATGCGGCGGCGGGATGTGGAGGTGATCGTCATTTAGTAGTTCACTGGGTAGTCTTTGGGGAAGCGCGCGCCGGCGAAGGCTTTCTTCTGGGTCCAGTCCTGCGCGGGCGCGGTCCAGTAACTGTCGCTGGCGGGCAGGCCCAGTGGCAGCAGGCTGGCGGAGGCGATGTACATGCTGCCGTTGTTGGAGTACCAGTCACCCAGCTCCGGCTGATGGCCGACGAAGCCGATGGTCAGGTAGCCGTCCTTGGTGAAGTTGGACGGCGCGTTCCATACGGCTTTATGCACGGCTTGCAGCGCGGCGCGGATCTGGCCTTCGGGCAGGGTTTGCGGCAGTTGCTTGCGCAGGGCCAGCAGCGCCAGTGGCTGGAAGGCGGCGGTGCGGTAGGTGAGCGAGCGGCCTATCGGCGGGAAGCTGCCGTCGGTGGCGATGAAGCGCTCAAGGTGTTCGCCGTAGCGCTGCATGCGCTTGATCGCTTGCGCGCGCAGCTCTTCCGGCTTGCCGTTCCAGAAGGCGCCTTTTTTCGCATCCAGCACGTCGAGGATTTCAACCAGCATGGGATGCATGACGAAGGCGTTGTAGTAGTCGAAGTGGAAGGCTTCGCCGTCCTTGATCCAGCCGTCGCCGACGTACCATTCGTTGATTTTTCGGATGGCGACGTTCATGCGCATCGGGTCGAATTCTTCGCCGATGGACATCAGCCACGCTTCGTTCATGGCGGCGAACAGCATCCAGTTGATGTAGGGTGGTTCGATGCGGCGCAGGGATTTGATTTCGGCGATGATGCGCTGCTTGGTCTTCGCATCCAGCGGATCCCACAGTGCTTGCGGTGTGCGCATCAGGGCGTTGGTGAAGTAGGCCGAGTCGACCAGCGTCTGGCCGGGGACTTTCCATGACAGGTAGTCAGGGCTCGCCGGGTCGACCGAGTTGGTGTAGCTTTGCAGCGCCAGTTGGTGCAGGCGCTTGCGCGTGCGGCCTTCCGGTGTGCCGTCGTCGGGCAGGGCGAGCCACGGGGCGATGCCGGCGATCAGGCGGCCGAAGCATTCAAGATAGGCCACGCCTTTGTCGCGGCCGTCCCAGGTTGGGCTGACTTCCAGTGCGAAGTTCTTTTTCAGCGTGCCGGCGGCCATGTTGACCAGCACCGGCTCGGACATTTTTTGCGCCAGCGCCGCGAGCTGCGCGCGGGCTTCGGCGCCGCTGGCGCCACCCGCGCCAGTCGTTGCTGCGGTTGCTGCGGTTGCAGCGTTAGCGGCCTGCGTCGCCGCGATGCCGCCGGCTGCGGCGCCGGCGGCGAGCGCCTGGATAAAATTCCGTCGTTCCATTCAGTCTCCGTTATTAATGACGCAGCAGGCGCACCAGCTCCGAGGACGCCAGCAAATACGCGCCGACGCCGAACGCCGTGGTCGAATTCTGATCCACCACCTGTCCCGGAATCGCGCGGTCGCCGATCGGCTGCACGTAGCCGATCTTGCCATCGGCTTGCAGTGCGGTGGTGCTCAGGTAGCGCCAACCCTTGCGCACCACCGGCAGGTATTCCGCGCGGTCCAGCAGGCCGTGATTGATGCCCCACAGGTAGCCGTACACGAAGAACGCCGTGCCGCTGGTTTCAGGTCCGGGCGCATGTTGCGGATCGAGCAGGCTGCGGGTCCAGTAGCCGTCTTCGGTCTGCGCCTTCTTCAAGACCTGCGCCATCTGCTGGAACTTGAGCACGAAATCGGTGCGGTGCGGATCATCCATCGGCAGGTCTTGCAGCACCTTGGCCAGACCGGCGAATACCCAGCCATCGCCGCGCGACCAGAAATCCTTCTTGCCATTCACGCTTTGATGCTTGGGATAGACGTAGCGCGCATCGCGGTAGTACAGCTGCGCGTCCTTATCCCACATGATGCTGTTCGAGTAATCGAAGTATTCGTACAGCTTGGAGAGATACTGTTTATTGCCCGTGATCTGGTACATCTTGGTCATCACCGGCATCACCATGTACAAGCCATCCGACCACCACCAGTAGTCTTTGTTCGGAGTGCTCATCTGGTACTCCATCACCTCGCGGGCGCGGGCGATTTTTTTCGGATCTTTATCGAGCTGGTACAAGTCGGCGTAAGTCTGGAAGCAGATCTGCCAGTCGCCGAACATCACATGATCGTCGGTCTCGCCATACTGGTACTTCCACTTGCTCTTGTCGGTCTGTTTGGCGCCTTGCCACTGGTTGTGCTCCGCCCAGTCCTGGGAATATTTGAGCCACGCCTTGTTGCCGGTGATGCGGTAGGCCTCGATATTCCCCGTGTGGTAGGCGGCGATATCCCAGAACGCCCACTTCTGCGCCGGCTCGCGCTGCTGCCAGTAGTTATTGACCTTGTTCATAATGCCGACAACCTCCTGTTCGGAGGTGTCGACTGCCGGCGGCGCCGAAGCGCAGCCGGCCAGGCTAGCCGCCAGCAAAGTGGCGGCGTAGAGTCGTTTCATCATAGTTTAGAGTTTCCCCCGGATGCCGAATTTGATCGTGCGGCCATCATACTTGGCATAGTCCATGCGCGTCTTTTTACCGCTGCCGTATTTGCCGCTGGCGTCTTCGAAGTAATCATACGCCAGCGTGTTGCTCAGGTTGAGCGCATCGATACGCAGTTCCAGGTTCTCGCTGATCTTGTAGCTGACGTTCGCGTCCAGGTAGCCACGGCCTGCGCGCCAGCGGATCAAGTCATCACCGAGGTTGCGCGGGCTGTCGCCGTGCAGCGACTTGTCCTTGTAGTTGTAGGACATGCGCGCCGCCCACGGACCCTGCTCGAAGTAGATGGTGGTGCTGTAGGCGTACTTCGGCACCGAGTTCACGTTAATCACCTTGCCGGCATTGGTAATCCACGGCGTGCTGTTGAACGGATTGATGTGGGTGTAGCTGGCCAGAGCGCCAAAGCCGTTCCACGGCGCAGGCAGGAAGCTGAAGGCCTGCTGGTAAGCCAGCTCGTAGCCTTTCAGCGTTTGCTCGCCGGCGTTGGTGTAGGTCTTCAGCGTCATTGCCAGGTTAGGATCGACGTGGCCGTTCGCGTCCTGGAACAGTGGGCCCAGCGCCGTATCCGGCAGGCCCAGGGAACCGAAGGTCACCACGCGGGTGTTGGCGACGGTGGCGTCGGTCAGCTTCTTCTGGAACACGGCGGCGGACAGCATGCTGCCGGGCTGGAAGTACCATTCCAGGCTGGTGTCCAGGTTCTTCGATTGCTGCGGACGCAGGCTAGGATTGCCCGAGGTGGCGGTGGTGTCGAACTGATTCGGGATCACCGTCTGCGCCGCGATGATGGACAGCGAAGCGCGGGTGATGGTCTTGCCCCACGAGGCGCGCCACATCAGGTTATCCGTCACGTCGAAGGCGCTGCTGATCGCGGGCAGCACGTTGCTGTAGGAGCCTTGCTCGTGATTCGGCGAGTAGACCAGGCTCGTGCCCTTCTGCTTGAAGTTGTCGATCTTGGTCTCAGTCCTGGAGTAGCGCACACCGGCGTTGATGCGCAGTTCATGGCCGGCGATCTCGCCCTTGAAGTCCGATTGCGCGAAGGCGGTCTTCACATCTTCTTCCGCGCCGAAGCTTTGCGATGGCTGGAAGGTCGAGGCATTGCTGTACACCTCCGGATCGAACTGCGAGTAGAAGTAGTTGCTGTTCCAGGTCGCCCAGCTGTGCGGCCAGCCGGCGCCGAAGTCGAGATTATCGATCGGCAGTTGCGAAGTCATGGCGCTGCGCAGGCCTGCCGCGCCGATGGAGTTCAGCTTGGTGGTAGCCGGCGCGGTGCCATTGCGTTTGTCCACGCCCTTGATGGTGGCGACGTAGGTCAGGCCGGTCTTCAAGTGGCCGGTCCAGCCGCCGGGCAGGTCGTAATCGAGATCGGCGGCCACGCGCGCTTGCTTGCCCTTGTCGGTTTCTTTGGTCTTGCCGCTGCTGATGGTGAAGCCGCTCCAGCTGTTTGGATCGGTGTAGCTGGTCGGCGAAGAGATCGATGGGTAGACGTGATCGTCGCCATAGTCGATGGTCGAGGTGGCGCCGTAGATGTAGCCGGACAGCTGGCCGTTGGCGCTGGTGGCCGTGCTTTGATTCAGGCTGGCCTGGCCGCTCAGCGTCAGCTTGCTGCTGGCCTTCCAGCTGGCGTTCAGGGCGCCGTAGCCGAATTTGGTTTCGTCCTTGGAGTAGCCGGCGCCCGCGTTGTAGGTGGTGTTGCCGAAGGTGCCGGTCAGCAGGTTGGTGGCCGGATCGATCTTGACGTTGAGCGGGATGATGCCGTTGTTGCCGGATGCGCCGATGGGCGCATTGCGGTTGGTGGTGGCAGTGCTGCGCACCAGGATGCCGAACAGCTGTTCCGCGCGGGTGTTTTCCAGCTTGGAGTACATGGTATCCAGGCTGACATTGAGGGTCGAGGTCTTCCACTGCACCGACGACACCAGGCCATCGCGCGTGCGCTCGTTCTGCGAGCCATAGAAGCGGTAGATACGCGGCAGGAAGGCTTTCGCCACCTGGTCCTTGGTGTAGCTGCCCAGGTTGGCCAGCGGGCTGTCGAAGTCCAGCGCCAGCGCGAAGTTGCCCTTGACCGGGCTTTGGCTGCCGTTGAAGGAACTGTTGTAGCCACCGGTGGCCTCGAAGCCGGAGCGGGTGTTGATGCTGCCCGAGTGCGAGGCGCCGATCAGGAAGCCGAGGTTGTCCCAGGTGTTCGAGTACAGCACGAAGCCGTTCGGGTCATTGTGCTTGGAGGCGGTGTTGTAGGTATCGGTCAGGCCGTAGCGGATGGTGCGCTTCGGATTGTCGAATGGGCGTGGGGTTTGCAGGTCGACCACGCCGCCGAGGCCGCCCTCGGTCAGTTCGGCCAATGGCGATTTGTAGAAGTCGACGCGGCCGAACAGTTCGGACGCGAACACGTCGTAGTTGAAGCCGCGCGCGGCCGAGCCGATGGTGGCGGTGGAGGTGGTGTTGACCGGCGCGCCGTTCAGGGTGGTGACCGAGTATTCGGTCGGCAGGCCGCGGATCGAGATGCGCTGGCCTTCGCCGGACGATTCGTCGCGGTTCAGGATCACGCCGGGCACGCGCTGCAGCGATTCGGCCACGTTCGCCTCGGGGAATTTGCCGATGTCTTCGGCCACGATCGAGTCGCGTACGCCGATCGCCTGCTGCTTCAGGTTCAGCGCTTTCTGCAGGCTGGAACGGAAGCCGGTGACCACCACGGTGGTGCCGGGATCGTCGGCAGGGGCTGCGGTCGGACCTTGCTCCTTGGCGCCGTCCTGGGCCAGTGCCGCCGGCGCATACATGGCCGCCAGCGCGAGCGGAACCAGGGTCTCCAGTATTTTCTTTTTCATATATTCCTCAGTGGTTAGTTCTGGGAGGTGCAGGTTGTCTGATGACCTGTCAGATCCAAGACTAAACACTTCGAGCAACGCTCGCAATACATTAAGGAAAACGTTTTATCGACCTGTGGAGGTATTACGACGCCGGGTGCAAACTTAACTTATCTATGAGGAGAGCTTTTTGCTCACATGAATAGAGTGGAAACAATCAATAAGCTGATCATTTGCCCCCTCTGGTATGCCGACTTCGTATAGGCCAACGCAAATTTTCTATAGCGACTTGTGGAAAAAAACCTACGTGAGCAGGGGCCGGACGTTAATCACGCGGGTGGTGGTGACGGTTTCCAGTTCATAGGGAATCCGCACATTTTGTCCTTTGAAGTCCTTCTTGTTGCGAGTGACGATCAGGAGGCGGTGAGCTTGCGCGGTCGCCATGATAATGGCGTCGGGAAGCGCAATCTTGCGCTGGTTGCGAACACTTGCGCGCCGGAGTGAGCTTGCAAGCATCATGATCAGATCATCTGTGTGGATCACTTCAAAATCAAAGCGCTTTATGAGCTTCCTGATATTTAGTGCTTCAACGGGGCCGGCGCCTGCATAGAGTTCTGCAAATGTGATGGCGCTAATCGCAGGCGTGTCCCAGGAGGACAGTTCGGTATAAGCTTCCTGGTGTGAATGGAGCGCGTCGATCAGGATATTAGTATCAAACAGGACTATTCCCATTCCGCCCTCATCATGCGTTGGTACTCCAGGCCGTCCTTGGGGATGTCAGTACGTTCAGCCCACAAGCCGAAGATCTCTTTCAACGCCGCCATCCGGCGCGCACGTCTTTCTTCATACCCGGGACTTTTTTTCATTTCCTGGACGATCATGGCCAAGTCTTCTGGGGATATTTCGTCCTGGACTGGTTCTGGCCAGTCCCATTGCTCAGGTCGGTCGTTCATCATGCACCTCCTGTCGTTAGTTTAGCGCGGTATGGGAAGAGGGTATTGTCTCGCTGCTTGGCGGCGATCAGTTTGATCTGGCGCAGGTGTGGTACAAAACGGGACACCCAAGGCAAGGAGGAAGTTGAGCGAGGTGGTGCTCGAAGCGTATCACTCACTGGAGCAAACTGCACCGCAGAAGAAATTTGTCTATGGCGAGACTGGCCTGGCCAAGGGCGGGGCCATGCGGCCGCATAAAACGCACCAGGCTGGATTGTCAGTAGGCTTGGTCCGTGTGATTTTTGATCCTGTCCTGACGGAGAGGCTGCTCAGAACTGCGCGTGGCCCATACCGAGCATTACCACGTCGACTTCGCAGTGGCTTGCCGACCTTGGCGTAGCTAGGAAAAGGAAAAAGCCGTAAATCGTTTAGGGCGATTTACGGCTTTTGGAATTTTGGTGGTGATAGGTGGACTTGAACCACCGACCCCAGCATTATGAGTGCTGTGCTCTAACCAGCTGAGCTATATCACCTGCAACGCCCAGCATTATCGTGGCTGAGGCCTATGCTGTCAAGGAAGCGGCGCTACTTTTTTTGAAAAAGTGACTGCTATCGTGCTCCCGTCGTCAAAACGTTGGCATATTGGTATTCTGCGATGTGAACATTTTTTTAACGGGGGCGACATGGCAACCAATATCTTTGTGAACCTGCCGGTGCGTGACTTGCAGCAGTCGGTCAAGTTCTTCACGCATCTCGGCTACAGCTTCAACCAGAACTACACGGACGAGAGCGCCACCTGCATGATCGTGGCCGAGAATATTTATGTGATGCTGTTGACCGAGACCCGCTTCAAGGAGTTTACGCCGAAACCGGTGGTGGACGCGCGCACTTCGACCGAGGTGCTGGTGTGCCTGACGCTGGAGTCGCGCGCGGCTGTGCAGGCGATGGTCGCCAAGGCTATCGAGGCTGGCGGCAGCGCCTACAAGGAGCCGCAGGATCACGGCTTCATGTACGGCCACGGCTACCAGGACCTGGACGGTCACTTGTGGGAACTGGTGCACATGAGCGGCGAGCCGCCCAAGCAGTAATGGCTACCTAGCCCAGCCGTTCGGCGATCTGCGCCAGCATGGCGCCGGCCGGATTCGGCCCCAGGCAGTCGAGCACCACGCGCTCAGGCATGGAGCGCAGCCACGTCAACTGGCGTTTGGCCAGCTGGCGCGTGGCGATGATGCCGGTCTCGCGCATCGTCGCGTAGTCGATGGTGCCGTCGAGGTATTCCCATGCCTGGCGATAACCAACGCAGCGGATCGACGGCAGGCCGAGGTGCAGGTCGCCGCGCTTGCGCAGCGCTTCCACTTCGGTGATCAGGTTACCTTGTGGCGTTTCTTCCAGCATGATGTCGAAGCGGCGCGCGATGCGCTTGTGCAGCACGGCGCGGTCGGAGGGCTCCAGCGCGAACGACAGCAGATCAAACGGCAGTTCGGTTTTCTCGCGCAGCGCCAGCAGTTCGGACATGGGCTTGCCGCTCAGGGTATGGATTTCCAGCGCGCGCTGGATCCGTTGCGAGTCAGCCGGCGCAAGGCGCGCTGCCGTTTCAGGATCGACGGCGGCCAGGCGCGCGTGCATGGCGGGCCAGCCGAGGCGGGCCGCTTCCTCATCCAGCGCGGCGCGCACTGCGGGATCGGCGCCGGGCAGGTCGTCCAGTCCATCGGCCAGGCCTTTGAAGTACAGCATGGTGCCGCCGACCAGCAGCGGCAGCTTGCCGCGCGCGTTGATTTCTTCCACCAGCCGCAGCGTGTCCTTGCGAAATTGCGCCACCGAGTACGAGTCCAGCGGGTCGATGATATCGATCAGGTGGTGCGGCACGGCGGCCAGCTCTTCGCGCGTCGGCTTGGCGGTGCCGATGTCCATGCCGCGATACACGAGCGCGGAATCGACCGAGATGATTTCGGATGGGATGCGTTCCGCAATCGCCAACGCGGAGGCGGTTTTGCCCGATGCCGTCGGGCCCATGATGGCGACGGCCAGTGGTTTGGTACTCATGTTATTGACCGCGCAGGAAGAGCTTATCGAGGGCGTTGATTTCGACCTGCACCCAGGTCGGGCGGCCGTGGTTGCACTGGTCGGCGCGCTCGGTGATTTCCATCTGGCGCAGCAGGGCGTTCATTTCCTGCAGCGACAGGATGCGGTTGGCGCGCACGGCGGTGTGGCAGGCGAGGGTGCCGAGCAGTTCGTTCTGGCGCTCGATCAGTACGCGCGAGCCGCCGAATTCGCGCACGTCGCGCAGCACGTCGCGCGCCAGCGTCTGGGCGTCGGCGTTTTTCAGCAGCACTGGTACCGAGCGTACGGCCAGCGTTGTCGGCGACAGCACGGCGATGTCGAAGCCCAGCGCCTGCAAGGTTTCCTGATGCTCTTCGGCGGTGCCGACTTCCACTGCGTCTGCATAGAAGGTGATCGGGATCAGCAGCGGTTGCACCTGCATTTCTTCGCCGGCCACACGGCTGTTCAAGGCGTTCTTCAGTTGTTCGTACAAGATGCGCTCGTGCGCGGCGTGCATGTCGACCAGCACCAGGCCCTTGGCGTTCTGCGCCAGGATGTAGATGCCGTGCAGCTGTGCCAGTGCGAAGCCGAGCGGGAATTCTTCCTGCGCCATCGCGGCCGAGGAGACGGTGAAGCTGCTGGCCTGCGGCAGCGCCATGTCGGATTCGTTGCGCGCGAGCGGGACAGGGCTGTCGTCATTGCGGAACAGGGCGCCGTATTTTTCGGTGCTCTGGGCGACACCACCTTCTGCGGTGAAGCGCGGCGGCATGTAGCTGGTGCCGACGCTGCCGGTGTCCGCGCTGCGCGAGCCGAATGGCGACGGCGAGAAGGTTGGCGCGTAGTCGGGCGCCAGCAATGGGCCGAACGAGGTCTGCTCGCCGCGCCATACCGGCGTCGTATTCAGGCTATCGGCCGCCGGCAATGGCGATGGCACGCTGCCGTGCGAGGTGGCCGAGGTTTGCGCCAGCGCGCGCTGCACGGCGTGGAATACGCACTGGTGCACCGCGCGTCCATCACGGAAGCGCACTTCAATTTTCGACGGGTGCACGTTGACGTCGACCAGCGCCGGGTCCATGTCCAGCGACAGCACGTACGACGGGAAGCGGTCGCCATGCAGCACGTCCTGGTAAGCCGCTTTGACGGCGTGCACCAGCACCTTGTCGCGCACGAAGCGGCCATTCACGTAGAAGAATTGGCCGTCGGCGCGCGCCTTGGAGGCGGTCGGCAAGCCAATGTAGCCGTGCAGGCGCAGTGGGCCGATGGTCTCATCCACCGGCAGACGCGCCTCGGCAAAACCATCGCCCAGGATCTGCGCGCTGCGGCGCGCGATTTCGCTGGTGTTCCAGTGATCGACCGTGCGGCCGTTGTGGGTCAGCGAGAACGACACGTCCGGCCGCGCCAGCGCAATGCGGCGCACCACTTCAGCGCAGTGGCCGTATTCGGTCTGCTCGGACTTGAGGAATTTGCGGCGTGCCGGCGTGTTGTAGTACAGGTCTTTGACGTCGATGGTGGTGCCCAGCGCGCCCGAGGACGGCGTCGGCGTGGCCAGGTGCGAGCCTTCTATTTCCCACGCATGCGCCGCATCGGCGGTGCGCGAGGTGATGGTCACCTGCGCCACCGAGGCGATGGAAGCCAAAGCCTCGCCACGGAAGCCCAGCGTGCCGACGTTTTCCAGATCCTGCAAAGAAGCGATCTTGGAGGTGGCATGGCGCGCCAAAGCCAGCGGCATCTGCTCCGGCGGAATGCCGCGCCCATTGTCGGTGATGGCGATGCGTTTCACGCCGCCTTCCTCCAGCCGCACGGTGATCTGCGTGGCGCCCGCGTCCAGCGCGTTTTCCAGCAGTTCCTTGACCACTGCCGACGGCCGTTCCACCACCTCGCCGGCGGCGATCTGGGAAATCAGCTGGTCAGGCAGGGCCTGGATAGGGCGTGGGGCGTGGGCGGAGGTATCTGGCGCGTTCATCCCGGGATTATAACTTGGGCGCTTCCCGCACCGGGATTGTGGCGTTGCACAGCTCTACGTAGTTGGCCGCGTATTTATTCCACGGCCCGCCGCGATTGCGCTGCGCTTCGATCACTTTCTGGTAAATCGGCGCCTCGCTGCGCATCACTTCCAGATGGCTGCGTTCCGCTTCCGGCACCTCGGCCGCCAGCCGCACCGAGATGATCGGCGTGCGCGCTTCTTTCGGGCCGTAGAAGCCCATCGTCTCGCCACCGCGCGGCAGGGTCGCCAGCAGCGGCATGCCCGACACTACGCGGCCCACCACGGTGATATTGCGGTCGAGGTGGCGCGGCGCGTGGCCGTTCACCGCATACAGCTCGGCGCCGCTGCCGCTGTCGGTATCGTTGTCGCGGCCCACGCCGACCATGCCGTAGCAGTGTGCCAGCCAGGTGGTGCCGGCCTTGGGATCGCGTCCGACCGGGAAGCCGTTCGAGTGGCCGATCTGCGGCGCATAGCCGTCGAAATCCTTCTGGCGCACGAAGCGCTTGTCGTTCGAGATCGGCACCGAGAACTCGCCCGGCACCTTGGCCTTGGCGCTGCCCAGCGATTTCGGGCTGGTCTCGGCGTTCGGGTCGCCCCATTGGGCCACGTAGTTATCCTGCGAGCGGTTCACCGCCAGGCCGTCGAAATAGCGTTCCTTGACCAGCGTCTTGATATTGGCGATGGCCAGCGGCGCGAAGTCCGGCGCCAGTTCGATCACCACGCGGCCGGTTGGCAGCTCCATGTACAGGGTATTTTGCGGGTCCAGCGGCCGCCAGTCGGACGGCTTGGACTGTTTGACGATCTCGCTGGCGCTTTTGCGCACCGGCAGGTCGGCGGCGTGGGCAACCACGGCCAGCGCAGACAGGGATAAAACGCACAAGCTACGGATAATAGCCATTCAAACTCTCCCAGGTTAGTCGAGGCATTGTAAACTACCGACGACGTACGTCAGTGGTGTATGATTCCGGCGCACACTTTATAGGAAGAATATGGATTTTATGCAATTTTTTGACATGCTCCTGCATGTCGACAAAACTCTCGAAGTGCTGATCCAACAATACGGGACGCTGATTTACGTCGTTCTGTTCGCCATCATCTTTGCCGAGACCGGCCTGGTGGTGCTGTTCTTCTTCCCTGGAGATACGCTGCTGTTCATCGCCGGCGCCCTGTGCGCGGTCGGCGAGATGAACTTGCCGCTGCTGATGTTCCTGCTGACCACGGCGGCCATCACCGGTAACACCGTCAATTACTGGATCGGCGAGAAGGTCGGGCAGAAAGTGTTCACCCACGACTACCGCTGGATCAACAAGGACGCCCTCAAGAAAACCCACGATTTCTTTGAAAAACACGGCGGCAAGACCATCGTGCTGGCGCGTTTCGTGCCTGTGGTGCGTACTTTCGCGCCGTTCGTGGCCGGCGTGTCGGACATGACCTTTGCCCGCTTCCAGCTGTATAACTTCACCGGCGCCATCCTGTGGGTGCTGCTGCTGACCACCGCCGGCTACTTCTTCGGCAACATCCCTATCGTGCGCGACCACCTGACCGAGATCGTGCTGGTCGGCGTAGGCGTGGCCGTGGTGCCGATGGCGCTGGGGGGCGTGTACAAGTTGTCGCGCCGCCTGCAACGCCGCTGAAACCCGCATGAATCCACGCTGCGCGGCCGCCGCAGCGTGACGATTTGCAAAGAAATTTCATCCCGCGCGGCCATCCCCTCTCAAGTTTTTCCCAAAAGCATCCGTAAACCAGAATGTAATTGTTCATTCTGGATACCCATGCGCGCTTTCTTCCTTCCCCTGCTTGCCTCTTGCTGCGTCATTAGCGCAGCCAGCGGGGCGGCCAGCGATCCGCTGATTTCGCCGTCGATGAAGACCGGCGTGGGCGGTGCTGCGGGCGTGGGATCGTCGGCGGCGGCCGGCGCGTCGGCCTCCGGCCCGGCACGCAAGCTGAGCCAGCGCGAGCAGGAGGCGCAGGCCGAGGCCGACCTGTCGGCCAAGATCCAGGAACGGCTGGCCATCATGCGCGCCAACCAGGCCGCGCGCGTGGCGGCGGCGGCCAAGGCCAAGAAGGACGCCGCTGCTCATGCGGCCAAGGAAGCGGCCAAGCCCAAGGTGTACAGCAATGTGTGGTCGTATGAAGGCGAGAACGGCCCGGCCAACTGGGGCACCATCAATCCGGCGTGGGCCAAGTGCGGCACCGGCAACCGCCAGTCGCCGATCGATATCCGCGACGGCATGAAAGTAGAATTGGAGCAGATCGGCTTCGACTACCATCCGTCCTCGTTCAATGTAACGGACAACGGCAAGACGGTGCAGGTGATGGTCGGCAGCGGCAACTTCCTCAACGTCGGCAACCGCATGTATGAGCTGGTGCAGTTCCACTTCCACCGTCCGTCGGAAGAGCGCATCAACGGCAAGGGTTACGAGATGGTGGTGCACCTGGTGCACAAGGATGCGGAAGGCCATATCGCCATGCTGGCGCTGCTGCTGGAACGCGGCAAGCCGCAGCCGGTGATCCAGACCGTGTGGAATAACCTGCCGCTGGAAAAATACGATACCGCCGCGCCGTCGACCGTGCTCGATCCGCTCGAGCTGCTGCCGGCGCGTCGCGACTACTACACCTTCATGGGATCGATGACCACGCCGCCATGCCAAGAGGGTGTGCTGTGGATTGTGATGAAGGAGCCGGTGCAGGCTTCGCCGCAGCAAATGGCGCTGTTCAGCCGACTGTATCCGCTGAACGCGCGCCCGGTGCAGCCGGGTTCCGGCCGCATCATCAAAGAGTCGAATTAAACCGCGATCGTATGCTTGCCGGTCCAGCTGGCACCGGCCGCCAGCGGCTGCTGGTCGACGCGTGCCGGTTCGATGCACACGAAGCGCAGGTATTCTTCATCGGCCAGGTCAACCAATGCCTTGGCGTCGTCCTGGCCCGGATTCCACACCACCCATTCGCTGAACCCTTGCTGCTCCAGGCGTAGCGTGGCGTCGGCCGTGTTCAGCGTCAGCGACGGCGTGGATTGGTACAGGCGGTCGTGCTTCTCGGTGAAGTGCAGCGCAGGATATTCCTGCGTGCGCGTTTGCTGGTGATGGTCGGTGTACTGCTGGTGCTGCAGGCCGCTGATGCTGGTGGCGTCCAGATTGCCGACATCGTAGTAGGTGTGCAGCGCCACGCCGAACGGGAAATCCTGCGCGCCGCTGTTGTGCACCGTGTAGTCCATTTCCAGCGCATCGCCGTGCAGCGTGAAGCGCAGCGTCAGTTCAAACGCGTACGGCCATGCCTGCGCGTGTTCCGCCGACAGGTCGTTTTGATTCAGGCTGAACTCCATGTAGGAGCTGCCGCCGTCGCCGCCCTTGCCGGTCAGGCGCCAGGTGCTGACGCGCGCGAAGCCGTGGCGCAGGCCGGGGCCGCGCACATTAAATTGCGGGAAGATCACCGGCACGCCGCCGCGTATCGCCTTGCTGCCGTCCAGCGGCGTTTGCGAGCTGACGAACAAACGCTCCTTGCCGTCGGCGGTTTTCCATGACAGCAGGTGTGCGCCAAACAGGGAGGCGGTGATCTGTGCGCCGTCGGCGGCGGTCAGGCTTGCGGCGGGCAGGGCGCCGTATTCGGTCATCGTTACTACAGCCATATTGCTCTCGTTTTAAGTAAGCCGGTTCTTTGCCAGCGGTGGATTCTTTGCGAAATAACGGCGGATGCCGGTGACGATGGCATCGGCCAGCTTGTTCTGGTAAGCCTCATCGAGCAGCTTGGCTTCCTCTTCCGGGTTGGAGATGAAGGCCGTCTCGATCAGGATGGACGGAATGTCCGGCGCTTTCAGCACCGCGAAGCCGGCCTGTTCGACCGAGCCTTTGTGCAGGCGGTTGATGCCGCCGATTTCGCCCAGCACGGAGCGGCCCAGCTTCATGCTGTCGTTGATCTGCGCCGTGGTGGACAGGTCGAACAACACGCTAGCCAGTTGCTTGTCGTGGTTCTTGACGTTGACGCCGCCGATGGTGTCGGCGAGGTTTTCTTTATCGGCCAGCCAGCGCGCCGCCGACGAGGTGGCGCCTTTTTCCGACAGTACGAACACCGACGAACCGCGCGCGGTCGGCTGCACGAAAGCGTCGGCGTGAATCGAGACGAACAAATCGGCCTGCACCTTGCGCGCCTTTTCCACGCGGGTGCCAAGCGGCACGAAGTAGTCGCCATCGCGCGTGAGCATCACGCGGATGTTCGGGACGTCTTCCAGCTTGGCTTTCAATCGCTTGGCGATCGACAGCACGATGTCCTTCTCGCGGCTGCCGTTCTTGCCGGAGGCGCCGGGATCTTCGCCGCCGTGGCCCGGATCGAGCGCGATGGTGATCATGCGTACCAGCTTGCCGTTCTTGTCGAATTTCTCGGCGGTTTTGAGTTCGTTCTTCAGCTCTTCGCGCGGCTCGGCCTTGAGGTCGGGCTTGAGCTCCGCGAGCTGCTCCTTCGGCGTCGGCTTTGGCGCAACGGCAGCGGCAGCGGCGCCAGTTTCCGGCGCCGGATCGGTCCAGTCGCCTTTTTCGATCATGGCGGCGATCGGATCGATTGGCTTGTTCGGATACAGGTCGAAAATCAAGCGGTGCTTGTAGTTGCCGGCCGGCGCCAGCGTGAACACCTGCGGCGTGACTTCCTCTTTCAGGTCGAACACCAGCCGCACCACGTTGGGCCGGTTCTGGCCCACGCGCACCTGCTTGATGTACGGGTCGTTCGACTGGATCTTGGCGACCAGCGATTTCAGCGTCGGGTTCAGCTCCAGCCCTTCGATATCGACCACCATGCGCTCCGGGTCCTTGACGATGAAGTGCGTGGCTTTGAGGTCGGTATCGTTTTCCAGCGTGACGCGGGTGTAGTCCTCGGCCGGCCATACGCGCACGGCGAGAATTTGCGCGGCATAGGCGCGCAGGGGAGCAAGCACGGAAAGCAGCAGGGTGGCGCCGGCCTTCAGGACGGTGCGGCGGCTCACATGTTGGGCGCGAATTTGAGGCGTTGAAGGCATGAGTTACCCAGGGCGGTCGACGCCTGCAATTCTACATCACGACCGTGTCCGGCCACAGTCAGCACCACGTTAAGATCCGGCGGCGGCAGCACGCCGTCGGCCTTTTCCGGCCATTCGACGATGCAGATGTTATCGCCGTTGAAGTCTTCGCGGAAGCCGGCGTCGAGGAATTCCTCGGCGCTGGCCATGCGGTACAAGTCGAAGTGGATCACGCTGACGGCGCGGCCGTCGAGCTGGATGCTGTACGGTTCGGACAGGGTGTAGGTCGGGCTTTTCACCGTGCCGGTATGGCCGGCGGCGTGCAGCAGGGCGCGGGTGAGGGCGGTTTTGCCGGCGCCAAGGTCGCCGTGCAGGTGGATCGCCAGGCCGGGCGCGAGCGCGCGCGCGAGCGCCGCGCCCAGGGCGGCTGTGCCTTCTTCGTCGTGGAGATGGGCTGTGAAGTGCTGCATCGAATAAAATAACGGTTGGTTGGATCGCCAGCCATTGTACCTTCTAGCCCGCGCCCGATGTCCCTCAATCAAACCAATTTAGCCGAACTCGCCCTCAGCATCAAGCGCTGGGGCGTAGAACTCGGCTTTGCCGAAATCCGCATCACCGACGTCGACCTCAGTCACGCCGAAGCCGGCCTGCAGGCCTGGCTGGACGCCGGCATGCACGGCGAAATGGACTACATGGCCGCCCACGGCATGAAACGCGCCCGTCCCGCCGAGCTGGTGCCGGGTACCATCCGCGTGGTCAGCGCCCGCATGGACTACCTGCCGAGGGACACGGAAAACGACTGGAAGGACCGCGAGCAGGCACGCCTGACCGATCCCAATGCCGCCGTCATCTCGGTCTACGCGCGCGGCAGGGACTACCACAAGGTGCTGCGCGCCCGCCTGCAGCAGCTGGCCGACAAGGTGAAAGCGCAGATCGGCGACTTCGGCTACCGCGTGTTCACCGACTCGGCGCCGGTGATGGAGCTGCCGCTGGCCGAGAAGGCCGGCCTGGGCTGGCGCGGCAAGCACACCTTGCTGCTGTCGCGCACTGCCGGCTCCATGTTCTTCATGGGCGAGTTCCTGGTCGACCTGCCGCTGCCGATTGATGAGCCGACCGGCGCCCACTGCGGCCAGTGCTCGGCATGCATCACGGCTTGCCCGACGCAAGCCATTCTCGGTCCCGGCAAGCTGGACGCGCGGCGCTGCATCTCCTACCTGACCATCGAACTGAAAAACGCCATTCCGGTCGAGCTGCGGCCGTTGATCGGCAATCGTATCTACGGCTGCGACGATTGCCAGACCGCCTGTCCGTGGAACAAATTCGCGCAGCGCGCGGTGCTGCCGGACTTCGACGAACGGCATGGACTGGGCCACGCCTCGCTGGTGGAGCTGTTCGCGTGGAGCGAAGAGGAGTTCAATCGCAAGATGGAAGGCAGTCCGATACGCCGCATCGGCCATGAACGCTGGCTGCGCAACCTGGCGGTCGGCCTGGGCAACGCGGCGGCGGCCGGGGCCAAGGGCGATGCGGCTATCGTGACGGCACTGTTGGCGCGGCGCGACGATCCGTCGTCCCTGGTGCGCGAACATGTGGAGTGGGCGCTGGCCTGTCATTCCGTCTAGGACAACGGCGGTATAATATTTTGGACAACAAAGGGGAATGTTTTGTCCAAACCTGAAGCGCTCACTCCACAATACCGGGAGCTCTCACCCTCGCGCCTGTGGCGCAATGGCAGCCTTGGGCAGAAAGCCGGCCTGTTTGGCGGCTGGCTGGCACTGCTCGCCCTGTGCGTATGGCTGGGCATCGGCAGTGTGGTGTGGGGCTGGTCCGGCATCCCGTTTGAATTCGGCGGCGTCGCCGTCTACCTCACCGTTTATCCTCCGCTGCTGATTTGCCTGCTGCTCACGCTCACGCTGGGCTGGTGGTGGGGCGCCATTCCCGCCTATTGCGCCACCGTGTCGCTGGCGCTGTACGCCGGCATGCCGCTGTCATGGGCGCTGCTGTTCGGTCTTGCCAATCCGCTGGGCTTTGCGGTGATGGTGATCGGCTACCGCGCCACCGCCATGCGGCGCGACTTGCGCGGCCTGACCGACTTGCTGTTCTACGTGCAGCAGTCCTTCGTGGCCGCCGTATTCGGTTCCAGCGGTGCGCTGATCTGGAGCTACACCAATGGCTACGACCGCACCGCCGTGCTGCCGGTGTGGCAGGGCTGGTGGCTGGGCGCCTTCGTGCAGAGCGTGGTGCTGGTCGGACCGGTGATGGCGGCGCTGTGGCCGCGCATCCGGCGCTGGCAGGACGCCCATCCGCAGCTGCTGCGCGAGACGCGCATCCGCTCGCGCAAAACCCTGCTTGGCCTGCTCGCCTCCGTCACGCTGGGCGTGCTGACCTACGGTTATGCCACCACCGGCCTGGCCGATGCGCAGGTCAACCTCGATGCGCTGCGCCAGACCATGTGGATCTTCTACTGGGTGTTCGTGGTCATCGTGCTGTTCATCGCCTTCTTCGGCTACCAGCTGTTCCTGCATTGGCAGCAGACGCAGGATGCGCTGCTGGCCGAGGTGCAGAAGCTGGCCATCACCGACGGCCTGACCGGATTGCTGAACCGGCGCGAAGCCGACCGCCGGCTGGCGGCCGAGTGGCAGCGCACCCAGCGCTCGGGGCATAGCGCGTCGATGGTGATGCTCGATATCGACCACTTCAAGCAGATCAACGACAAATACGGCCATCCGGCCGGCGACGCTGCCTTGCGCCGGCTGGCCGGCGTGATTATGTCGGTGGCGCGCACGGTCGATTCTGCGGCGCGCTACGGCGGCGAGGAATTCCTGATCGTGCTGCCGAATACCAGCCTGCGCGGCGCGCATGCCTTTGCCGAACGCCTGCGCGAGGAAGTGGAAGCCTCGGTCGTCAAGCATGATGGCCACAGCTTCCAGATGCGCGTGAGCCTGGGCGTGGCCGCAGTGCGCGACGACGACGCCAGTTGCGAGCGCTGGCTGTCACGCACCGACCAGGCGCTGTACCGCGCCAAGCAGGGCGGCCGCAATCGCACCGAACTTGATGTTCCGGCGGTTGAGAACCTCGCCTGAGTGGGCTACACTCGTTGGGTTCTTTCCTTACAAAGGCCCATGAGATGCAAACTTCAATTAGATTCATGTCGCTGCTGGCTGGCGCATCGCTCACCCTCGCTGCGCAAGCCGTATCCTTTGACGATTGGGCCGACAAGGTCGCCAACGCCAAGGTGCGCAACGACCCGGAACAAGCCACGCAAAAGCAGTACTTCGACGCCAAAGAGCAGGATGGCCTGGACCGCAAGCTGACGCCGAATACCGTGGTGTTCCGCGCCGCCGAAGTGGCGGCGGCGAAGAAATCGCTGGCGGAACTGGCCAAGATCGACCAGTCGAAACTGACGCCGCAGCAGCGCGCCAGCGCCGCCACCATCGCGTGGAGTTTGCAGGGCACGGTCGACGCGTACCAGTACCGCGACTATAACTTCGTGTTCAACCAGTTCACCGGCCTGCATGTGCAGATCGTGAACTTCCTGTCGCAGCAGCACCCGATCCGCAATCGCCGCGATATCGAGAACTATCTGGTGCGCCTGAAAGCGGTGGCGGGCAAGATGGATACCGGCATCGTGCAGGCACGCGGCGCGGCCGGTCGCGGCATCCTGATGCCGACCTTTATCACGCAAGCGTCCATTGGCCAGCTCGATCGCTTCCTGGACGGCACGCCGGAGAGCAATGTGTTCGTGGCCTCGCTGGTGCAGCGCATGGCCAATGTGAAGGAAGTATCGGCGGAAGACCAGGCCAAATTCACGGCCGATGCCACGGCCATCGTCAAGCAGTCCATCATCCCGGTATTCCAGCGCACCCGCGCGCTGCTGCAGGAACAGCTGCCGCACACGAACAACGATGCGGGACTGTGGCGCCTGCCGAACGGCGACAAAGCGTATGCCGTGGTGCTGCGCCAGATGACCTCCACCGACTACACCCCGCAGCAGATCCACGAGATCGGCCAGCTGGAAGTGGCGCGCATCGAGAAGGAGATGAACGGCTTGCTGGTGTCGATTGGCTACGCCGACGGCAGCATCAAGGAGCGCATGGCCAAGCTGGAGAAAGACCAGCAGCCGAAGGAAGCGGATCCGCGTCCGCAACTGCTGGCGCGTTATGACGCCATCATGCGTGACGCCGAGGCGCGCGCCAAAACCCTGTTCGACAACGTGCCGAAAGCACCGGTGGAAGTGCGGCGCGAGCCGCTGTTCACCGAGAAGACGGCGGCGGCGCACTACACCGGGCCGGCCAAGGATGGCACGCGCCCTGGCATTTTCTGGGCGCCGATGCCGGGGCCTGAGTTCCGCATCGTCGGCATGCGCACGCTGGTGTACCACGAAGCGGTGCCGGGCCACCACTTCCAGGTGGCGCTGCAGCAGGAGAACACCGGCCTGCCGCGCTATCGCCGCGACCGCGTGTTCGGCGTCGGCTCGGCGTATGGCGAAGGCTGGGCGCTGTATGCGGAACAGCTGGCGTCGGAAAACGGCTGGTATGGCGATGACGTGGTGGGCAAGCTGGGGCAGCTGGATGCAGAACTGTTCCGCGCGCGCCGCCTGGTGGTGGACACCGGCCTGCACGCGATGAAATGGACGCGCCAGCAAGGCATCGACTACGGCATTCCGCCGGCGGAAGTGGATCGTTACGTGGTGATGCCGGGCCAGGCGTGCGCCTACAAAATCGGCATGATCCGCATCCTCGACCTGCGCGCCAAAGCGGAGAAAGCCCTGGGCGACAAATTCAACATCAAAGGCTTCCACAACACCGTGCTCGAAACCGGCAACGTGCCGCTGTCGGTGCTGGAAAAAGTCGTCGACGAGTGGATCGCCAAGCAGAAGGGCTAATCGCGGAGGTACGTATGAACAATCAGGATTGGGTGCCAGTCACGTATGAGAATTGCGGCGACCTGAAAGGGCCTTTCTATCATGGTACGAAATACGATCTTAAGGTAGGCGACCTGTTGGTGCCGGGATTCGCGTCCAATTTCGAGGCGGGGCGGATTTCAAACAACGTGTATTTCAGTGCCCTGTTGGAGCCGGCGGTGTGGGGGGCGGAATTAGCCACCGCGCTGGCCGGCATGGAGGAGCGCGGCCGCATCTACATCGTCGAAGCTACGGGCCCCTTCGAGGATGATCCCAACCTGACCAACAAACGGTTTGCCGGCAACCCCACGCAATCCTACCGTACCCGTCATCCCTTAAAGATCGTGGGTGAAGTGCAGGACTGGCAGGGGCATCCGCCTGAAGTGCTGCAACTGATGCTCGACAGCCTCAAAGAAAAAATGCGCAACGGCCTGGCTGCGATCGAGGACTAAATATGCTGTGTCCAGTTGATCATTCTGAATTGCTGATGGATAGCGTCGACGGTTATCAGGTTCACCGCTGCGTGCAATGCTCTGGCGTTGCGCTCAGCGGGAAGCTATTGCGGGACGTGCATGCTTATGCAGCGTTGAAAATGCACAAGCAGCAGGGTGGTGTCGCAGACGTTGGCCCTTGCCCTGCAGATTCCCAAGCGATGATGACACTGGACTACAAAGGTGTTGCCATGTGCGCTTGCCCTCAGTGCCTGAACCTTTGGCTAAGCCATGACCAATGGGTCCGCCTGCTGGACATGGTGGGGCCACCCAAGCAAACGGATTTGTCAGGCGTCGTGCCGGGATTGGCGGCTACGCAGGGCACATTCGGCTTAAGCAGCCCCGATGCTTTCAACACGCTTGATGGCATCGGAGACATCCTGGAATTGTCTGCCGAGATCATCGAAGCCATCGGCAAGCTGACCGATTAGGTCTCCGGAGCTATGGTTAGTCATATATCCCAAAAATTCACTGCGGATGAAATGCTACTGCGTTCTTGCCTTCGCATTGCATCCTGCATGCACTGTATGTGGGAAGAGACAGGAAGTTCTGACACGCGTTTGCTCATCGAACCGTTAATTTCTAACAAGCTCATCACGGTGGGGCAGTCTCGCAAAGGTGCGGTTCACAGAGAGCATGTTGTTCCTCGAGTTTTCATTTGCCATGAATGTCATCGATTATTTGCTGCGAATCGGTCAATCGATGACGTCGCAAAATTTATTGCAGCGCACCTCCGGGTTGTTGTGATCTCCCGTGAAGAGCAAGTTTATCTCGACCATACTTTGCGACTTAGAGAAACTATGCCTGCGGGTTGGATGGTCGGGAGTGATATCTACGCTCGGCTTCGGGCTGCGGACATAGAGTTTGATTTCTACGATCAGAAGGTTTAGTGAGCGGGCACCAGCCTAGGTGTCTCTCTTTTTCAGGACCGTGATCGTGCCGTCGGCTTCGAGGAAAATGCAGCGCGCTTCGCTGAGTTCTACGTCTGCTTCGCGCAGCGCTTGTTCGATATCGCTTTCTGCTATGCGGCTGCGTTTGGCGACGTCGTAGAAAATTTTCCCATCCCGGCCGATCAGCACACTTTCGCCGTCGATCAACTTCGCGAGTTTCGGACTGCGCGCGGACAAGGCGGCCATTGTGATGTTCAACGCGACCAGCGTGCCTGCGATCAGCAGTCCTCCGGTAATCGAATCATCTCCACCCGAGAGGGAATTGGACACGGACTCGCTCAGCAACATCACTACCAGTAGATCGAAGGGCGTGAATTGTCCCACCGTGCGTTTGCCGGAGACGCGCACCAGTACCAGCAAGGCGCAATACACGATTGCGCCGCGCAAGACGAATTCCCACCAAGGCAGGTCAATATCGAACATGGACGTGCTCCGATTTTAGCGGGAGGCGGCGTCCAGTTTCTTGGCCATTGCTTCATGATGGGCGACGATCGGTTCCAGTTTGCTGGCCAGGGCTTTGACGTCGGCATCTTTGGCGTTGGCGATGTCGTTTTTCAAGGCTGCGTGAACCTTGACGTGGTCTTGCACGCCCGCCTTGCTGACATAAGCTTTATCGAATGCTGATCCCGACAGCTGCTTCAGTTCGGCGGCGATTTGCTTGTGGGCGTCGTCTGGCTCAGTTGGCAGGGTGACGTTCTCGGCGGCGGCCAGTTTCTGGGTATCGGCCAATCCCTTGCTGTGATCGTCGATCATCATCTGGGCGAATTGTTTGATGTCGCTATTGCTGCTTTTCTCGACGGCCAGTTTGCCGGTGGCGATTTCGGCGATGTTGGCCTGGGCGATGGCGATTAGGCGATCAGAGTCGGCCTTGCTGATCGCGGTCTGGGCGGAAGCGAATGGCGCGGCAATGGCGCCGACGATCAATGCGGTGGCAACGTGTGCAGTCTTCATGTCGTTATCTCCAATTTGGCGTAAAGGTGTTTAACGGAAGTCTGCAGTGACTGTAACGCTGGCGCGCCAGCAGCACCGTGTGCCAGCGTACCGATTTTTGGCATAACGCTCGATCACTGGCAAAAAATCAGCACGTCACGCCGCTTGAGGTAACTCAAGCGGGCGCAGGTGGGATTTATTGTTTGCGGCGCAGGAGGAAGAGGGCGGCGGCGGTCCAGATCAGCAGCGTGGCGGCGGAGGCTTCGACGCCGTAGGCGCCGCCGTTCAGCCATTCGGGGCCGGGCATGCTGACTTGCAGCCAGCCGCGCGCGGCGTGGCCGGACACCGGTACCACAAACAAGCCGTCGTACAGGTAGTTCCAGCCGAGGTGCAGGCCGATCGGCAGCCACAGACGGCGCGTCAACAGGTAGGCGGCGCTATGCGCCACGCCGGCCACGCCGGTGATGACCACGGCCAGTACGCTCACGCCCTCGTTGGACATGTGTGCCAGCGCGAACAGTACGAACGATGACACCAGCGCCGCGCGCGTTCCCCAGCGCTGCTCGATCAGGCGGAACAGCACCGCGCGGAAGATCAGTTCTTCAAACATCGCCACCATCATTTGCTCCGGCAGGGTCTTGAGCATGATGTGCCAGTCGTTGCTGCCGGTGATGTGGAAGGCGCCGGCCATCGCCAGCAGGCCGGCCACGGCCAGTCCCAACCCGGCACCGAGCGCCACGCCGAGGCCCGCTTCACGCGCCGCGCCAGGCAGCGCCAGTTCGGTCAGCGCGCGGCCGGATTCGGTGCGGCGCACGAACCAGCGATAGCTCAACACGCTGATGGCCGCCGCCAGCAGGAACGGCCAGCCGCCCACGCGCAGCGGCTTGGGCACGAGGATGTCGGCCAGGATCATGGTGATGGTAATCGGCGCCAGCACGGCGATGACGCCGAAGACCATGCGCGTGATGGGATGCGAGAAGAAACGATTGCGGAAGCTTGGGACGGTCGGAATGACGTGCTGCGTGCTGCTCATGTGCTCTCCAGTTGCTTTTTTGTTATTTTAGCAAACCGGCAAGCTCCACGGCAGTTTTAACTTGCATCTTGTCGAAGATGTGGGCGCGGTGGACTTCCACCGTGCGCATGCTGATGCCCAACTGGTCGGCCACCACCTTGTTCATTTTGCCGGCCAGGATCAGGTCTAGCACTTCGCGCTCGCGCACCGACAGCGTGGCCAGGCGCGCATGCACGGCGGCGGTTTCGCCAGCGCGGCGCGAAGTCGCCAGGGCTTCCTGTACGCGGTCCATCAGCTGGTTGTCGTTGAACGGTTTTTCGAAGAAGTCGAAGGCGCCGCGCTTGAGCGTATCCACCGCCATCGGCACGTCGCCGTGGCCGGTCAGGAAGATCACCGGCATGCGCTGCGCCACGCCGCGCGCCAGCAGCTGGTCGAATACCGCCACGCCGTTCATGTCCGGCATGCGCACGTCGAGCAGCACGCAGTCGCCATCGACGTCGAAGGCGCCGTTGCCGATCTGCGCGAGGAAGTGCAGGCCCGATTCGTAGGCGCGCGCGGGAATCGCCCGCGACGTGGCCAGCCAGCTCAGTGAGTCGCGCACGACCGCTTCATCGTCAACGATATGCAGCATTTATAGTGTCTCCAGGTTCGTTGCCGCCGGCAGCACGAACGTAAATATGGTCCCGCCTTCGGGGTTGGCGCGGAAGGTCAGCGCGCCGCCGTGGAATTCTATCGCAGTCCGGCAGATGTTGAGTCCCATGCCCATGCCTTCCGCCTTGGTCGAGAAGAACGGCGAGAACAAGCGCTGCGCCACTTCGTCCGGGATGCCGTGGCCATGATCGATCACCGCCACGCTGACTTGCGCGGTGGCTTCGTCGTAGGACGCCACCACGTTGAGGACGCGGCGCTGCGGCTGCACGTGCTGCATCGCCTCGATGCCGTTGCGGGTGAGGTTGAGCAGCACCTGCTCGATCATCACGCGGTCGGCACGCACCGGCGGCAGGTCGGCCGGGATCTCGGCGCGGAACGAGACGTAGCTCTGGCGCGCCTGCAGTTCGATCAGCGCGCGGATGCTGTCCAGCAGCGAGGCGATGCCCACTTGCTGCCGCAGCGGTTCGCGCTTCTTCACGAATTCGTGCACGCTGCGGATGATCTGGCCGGCCCGCTGCGCCTGCGCGCCTGCCTGTTCCAGCGCCGGCTTGAGGATGGCGCAGTCGACCGGGCCTTCGCGCTCCAGCACATTGAGTGCGCCGGTGGTGTAGCTGGAAATCGCGGCCAGTGGCTGGTTCAGTTCATGCGCCAGCATGGAGGCGATTTCCCCCATCGTTGCCATGCGCGCCGAGGCTTGCAGCTTTTCCTGCTGCTGGCGGTTCAGTTCTTCGATGCGCTTGCGGTCCGAGATGTCGAGGATGGAGCCCATCCAGCCGGTCTGCTTGCCGTCGTTGTCGACCAGTGGCGCTTCGAAAACCAGCACCGGCACGCGCTCGCCATCCGGACGCAGGAAGAAGGTTTCGAACTGCGGTGTGACCTTGCCCGCCAGGACGTTGGCAAAGCGCGTCTGGTATTCCGCCATCGCTTCCGGCGCCCAGTAGGGCATGGGCGGCAGCTTGCCGACGATTTCCTCGGCCGGATAGCCGACGATCTGGCAGAACGCCGGATTCACATAGGTGATGCGGCCTTCAAGGTCGCGCGCGCGCAAGCCGGTCACCAGCGAATTTTCCATCGCGGTGCGGAACGACATTTGCTGGCGCAGCGCGCCTTCCGCCGCAAGGCGTTTCGAGATGTGGCCCCACAGCGCGAGCAGGCTCCATAACAAGCCAAGCGATAGCACGATTACCGAACCGACCAGCAGGTTGGGCAGCAATTGCGGTTCGCTCTTTACGCTGTCCGTCACCAGCGTGACCGAGGCGCCGGGCAGGTCGAGCGCGCGCTTGTGAGTGTAGACGCCGTGGCCCGGACCGGCCGCCGCGCGCCGCGCCAGCACCTTGTCGTCGCGATCCACCAGCGACACCTGATTATCCTGGGCGAACCACCACGGCACCATTTCCTCGAGCAGGGCGCTGGTCTGGTAGGTGGCAACCAGGTCGCCCAGATATTCGTCGCCACGGAACAGCGGCACGTGGTAGTCCATCAGCACGGCGGACGGCGCGGCTGCCGAAATGTGGGTTTGCGCCTCCGGCTGGGTATACATCGGCCGGCGCGTCTTGCGCGTGATTTCGGCGGTGGCTTTGGAGGCCGGCGACAGTTCCACCGGCGCGGCCAGCGGATCGCTGCTGCCCACTAACTGGCCGTCCGGCTTGAGCCACACCACGCGCAGCAATTCGTGGCCATTCTTCAGCAGGCGCGCCATGCGCTCGTGCAGCTGCGCCGGCGTCAGGTGGCCGGTGGCGATTTCCACGCCCAGCGCGCGCAGGCTCTCTTCATCGCGCCCGAGCTGGAAGCGGATGGTTTGCTCGACCCACAGCGTATCGGCGATCAGCTGCTCCTGGCGCTCGTTGCTCTCCATCTGGCGCGCCTGCCACGGTAGCCAGATCAGGATGGCCAGGAAAAACAACACCAGCACGATAGGCAGCAGCCAGCGCAGCGAGGTGCTGGAGTGCGGGCGGCGGCGCGCGGCAGAGGCAACAGGCGCGGTAGAATGGGCAGATGTCATGGGCGATCAGGGTAGCTTGTCGTGATGGGGCGGCCATTGTGGTTATCCACACTTGCCGCCCTTGCAGCTATTTATAACAATCGTTCAGAATAGAAGAATAGTGTAACTTTAAACCCACCAGGAGACTTCATGAAACTGAAACCCGTCCTGCTCGTCCTGAGCGCGGCCCTGAGCTTCAACGCATACGCGCAAGCGCCTATCGTCATCAAATTCAGCCACGTGGTGGCCACCGATACGCCGAAGGGCCAGGCCGCAGAGCGTTTCAAACAACTGGCGGAAAAGGCCACCAATGGCCGCGTGAAGGTCGAGGTGTATCCAAATAGCCAGCTTTACAAGGACAAGGAAGAACTGGAAGCGCTGCAGCTGGGCGCGGTGCAGATGCTGGCGCCATCGCTGGCCAAATTCGGCCCGCTGGGCGTGAAGGAGTTTGAAGCCTTCGACCTGCCGTACATCTTCCCGTCGAAGACGGCGCTGTACAACGTGACCGAAGGCGAAATCGGCAAGTCGCTGCTGAAGAAGCTGGAACCGAAGGGCATCACCGGCCTGGCGTTCTGGGATAACGGCTTCAAGGTGATGTCGGCGAATAAGCCGCTGCGCAATCCGACCGACTTCAAAGGCCTGAAGATGCGTATCCAGTCGTCCAAGGTGCTGGACGCGCAGATGCGCGCGCTGGGTGCGAACCCGCAGGTGCTGGCGTTCTCCGAGGTGTATCAGGCGCTGCAAACCGGCGTGGTGGATGGCACCGAGAATCCGCCGTCGAATATGTACACCCAGAAGATGCACGAGGTGCAGAAGTATGTGACCGTGTCGAATCACGGTTACCTGGGCTATGCGGTGATCGTCAACAAGAAGTTCTGGGACGGCCTGCCAGCCGATATCCGCACCGCGCTGGATAAGGCGATGAAGGATGCCACCACCTTCGAGAAGGCGATTGCTCAACGCGACAACGACCTGGCGCTGGAAGCGATCAAGAAAGCCGGCAAGACTGAGATCTACACCCTCAGCGTGAAAGAGCAAGCCGACTGGCGCAAGGCACTGCTGCCGGTGCACCAGCAGATGGAAGGCCGTATTGGTAAGGAGCTGATCTCGGCGATCAACAAGGAAGCAGCTAAATAATCGGTTGTCGTCCCGGCGCAGGCCGGGACCCATAGAACGTTCGCAGCAAGGCACACTCAGTATGGGTCCCGGCTTTCGCCGGGACGACGAGCGTGCTACATCAGGCCCATCGCCTTGGGCAGCCAGAGCGACAGTCCCGGCCAGTAGGTCACGATCACCAGGAACACCAGCATCGTAATCAGCCACGGCATCACTGCCACGGTCAGTTCCGAGATGCTCATCTTCGAGATACCGCTCGCGACATACAGGTTCAGGCCCACCGGCGGGTGGCACAGGCCCACTTCCATGTTCGCATCGATCATGATGCCGAAGTGGACGGCGTCAATCCCCAGACGAATCGCGGCAGGGTGCAGGATCGGCGCCATCACCAGGATGATCGACGAAGGCTCCATCACGTTACCGGCCAACAGCAGCAGGATGTTGGTGAAGAACAGGAAACCGGCCTGGCCAAGATCCTTGTTCAGGATCCAGTCCGCCATCGCCTGCGGGATATTCTCGTGCGCCATCAGGAACGAGAACAGTACGGCGTTGGTGATGATGTACAACAGCATGGCCGACAGCGCCGCCGATTTCTTCAGCACCTCCGGCGTTTTCGACAGCGGCATGTCGCGGTAGACGAACACCGAAATCAGGAACGCATACACCGCGCTCATGGCCGCCGCTTCGGTCGGCGTGAAGATGCCTTTGGTGATACCGCCGATGATAATCACCACCAGCATCAGGCCCCACACGCTCTTGCGGAACGCGGTCCAGCGCTGCTTCCAGCCGGCCTTGCGCATGCGCGGGTAGCCGTTCTTTTTGGCCAGCACCCAGGTGGTACCACACAACATCACGGTCAGCAGGATGCCGGGGAACAGGCCGGCCAGGAACAGCGCGCCGATCGAGGTGTTGGTCGAAATTGCGTAGATGACTTTCGGGATCGACGGCAGCATCAGGATACCCAGCGAGCCGGCGGTGATGATGACGCCCGCGCCGAAGTGTTTCGGGTAACCCTGCTTGACCATCGCCGGCAGGATGATGGAGCCGATCGCCACCACCGTCGCCACCGAGGAGCCGCACACCAGCGCGAACATGGCGCAGGCGATGATGCCGGCCAGCGCCAGGCCGCCGTGCCAGTGGCCTATCAGGCTGGTGGCAAAGGCGATCATGCGCTTGGCGACGCCGCCGTGGGTCAGGAAGTTACCGGCCAAAATAAACAGCGGGATGGCCATGATCTCGAACTTCTCGATGCCGCTGAAGAGTTTCAGCGCCACCGCTTCCACCGGCACTTGCGTCAGCAGGTACATAAACATCAGCACCGTCAGGCCGAGCGCGATGGAGACCGGGATCCCGGTCAGCATTAGCAGGATCAGCAGCGCGAACACGATGCCGACCTTGCCGCCTAATATGCACACGGCCAGCAGGATGCCGGCGATCACGCTGATGATAGTGCCGGCTTTCTTTTTGCTCCAGGGCTCGATGCCCTGCATGGTGACGGCGCCGCTCATCGTGCACCTCCATGCGCCGGGGCGGCGGCAAACAGTTCGTCGTGGTCGTCGTCATCGAGGCCTTCGACGTGCGATTCGTCATGATGCGGCAACTCGCCGTGGCGCAGGAAGGTCCAGCCCACTTGCAGGAAACGGAAGCACATCAGGTAGGAGCCCAGCGGCACAGCCGAGTAGATGAACCACGTTGGCCATTCCAGGTCCGGCGTGGTCGGGCCTTCCGGTACGTCGGAGGCGTCCCAGCCGAGCAGGGTGTAGGTGGCGTGGTGCATGCCGTTCTCCCACACGAAGGTCAGGCCCAGCGTGCCGACGATGCCGGTGAACAGGGTGCCGCAGCCGATCGCCAGCAGCACCGTGAAGCGGCGCCACTCCGGCGGCATGCGGTTGACCAGCACGTCCACGCCCACGTGCACGCCTTTGCGCACGCCGTAGGCGGCGCCGAACTTGGCCATCCACACGAACATGATGATGGCCAGTTCCTGTGCCCACTCAAAGTGCAGCGACAGCAGGTAATCCTGGACGTAGGGTATTGGCAGGCCGGTGCCGTAGCGGTGCACCACGGAGAGGAAGATGATGAGCGTCGCGCCGCCCATCAGGAAGGTGATGATCCACTCCTCCAGATGATCTAGTAGTTTGGTCAGCATAGGTGTCTCTAGGTTTTATTGGCACTGGGAAATCCAGCATTCTAGATAACTTATCCGCGTGGTGACAATGTGGCAATAAGGGGTACTACTAAGTCGCATGCCAGGGGCTTACCACAACTTTTTTGGTTTGCCGAGTATTTTGTTTATGCCTCAAATAGTCCGTCCGTCGAACTCAAAAAATTTGCGAAAAACCGGAGGGGTTGCGTTATGATGGCGTCGCTCTCAGGGAAACGTGCATAACGATATGCAGCCCGGTAGCAAAGAATTGTAAGTGGGGAGTGTGTATAGAAACGGTAACCAATACCGGCACTAGATTGAGGAGACACACGTTTTACAGAATGTCGCTGTTATAGGGTCTGCAAGCCGCCACAAGCGTGCTACGGAACCAGGCAAGCGACCGGGAACGTGAAGCAGGATTTGAGAACGCACCAGATGGTGCGTTTTTTTTTTGCCCGCGCCAATTACAATAGAAACACTGTGGCATTTTTGCTGTAGCAGGGATGCAACATAATGGTGCATAGAGACAACTTTTTGGTGCAAGCAACTGTGAACAAAATACAACAAGGCAGCGAGCTGTTTTCCGCCATTCTCGCCCTGCCTTTCGGCATGCTAGGGATACGGACGGCCGCCGGCGTGGTAACCGAGATGTGCTACCTGCCGCCCCATTTTGAGGCAAAGGCGCCGCAGGATGCGACCGCCGAACTGGCGGCCTACCAGGTCGAGCAATACTGCGCCAATGCCGATTACCAATTTACCTTGCCGCTCAAGCGCGCCGGTACCGAGTTCCAGCAAAAAGTGTGGGCGGCGATCAGCTCGATCCCGCGCGGCAGCATGCGCACCTACGGCGAGCTGGCCAAACACATCGGCTCGGCGCCGCGCGCGGTGGGGCAGGCCTGTGGCGCCAATTGGTTCCCGATCGTGGTGCCGTGCCACCGGGTGACGGCAGCAGGCGGCCTGGGCGGCTTCTCCAACAGCGACGATCCCAACGGCTACCTGCTGGGCATCAAGCGCTGGCTGCTGGCGCATGAAGGTTCGAGCGAGTACGCATGGCAGCAGACAACCTTGCTCTGATCGACGAGTTCTGCGACAGCCTGTGGCTGGAGGACGGGCTGTCCAAGAACACGCTGGAAGCCTACCGGCGCGACATGCGCCTGTTCGTGCAGTGGCTGGAGCAAAAGCGCACGCAGGTCGATGGCTTGCTGGCGGTGCAGGCGCACGATATCGAAAGCTATATCGCGGCGCGCCACGAGCAGGGCAAGGCCACCTCGTCCAACCGGCGCCTGTCGGTGATCAAGCGCTTTTATCAGATGCTGCTGCGGCAGCGGCGCATCGAGGCTGATCCCAGCCTGAAACTGGCTTCCGCCAAGCAGCCGCAGCGTTTCGTGCACACCCTGAGCGAGGCGCAGGTGGAGGCTTTACTGGCCGCGCCGGACGTCAATACCCCATTAGGCCTGCGCGAGCGCACCATGCTGGAATTGATGTACGCCAGCGGCCTGCGGGTGTCCGAGCTGGTCGAGCTCAAGCTGCTGGAGCTGAGCCTGAACGATGGCGTGTTGCGCGTCACCGGCAAGGGCGCCAAGACGCGGCTGGTGCCGTTCGGCGCGCAGGCGCGATCGTGGCTGGAGCGCTATTTGAAGGAGGCGCGCGGCGTCATCCTCAACGGCCAGCAGGACGACGCCCTGTTCGTCACCGGGCGCGGTTCCGGCATGACGCGGCAGATGTTCTGGGTCTTGATTAAAAAACATGCCCTGAAGGCCGGCATCACAGCGCCGCTGTCACCGCACACCCTGCGCCACGCGTTTGCCACACATTTGCTCAACCACGGCGCTGACTTGCGTGTTGTGCAATTGTTATTGGGGCATTCCGATATTTCAACTACGCAAATCTACACCCACGTCGCGCGCGAGCGTTTGAAGCATTTGCATGCGCAACATCATCCTCGTGGTTGAGGAACTTGCGTCATAATGAAGGCAGGGCAACGCTTTTAAAGAGGAGTGGGCAAATGGCCAAAACGAACTTCGCGTATGAAAAGCGGCAGCGGGAGTTGGAAAAGAAGAAAAAGCAGGAAGAGAAAGCCCGGCGCAAGGCCGAGTTGAAGAACAATCCCGGGCTGGCCCAGGAGGGCGAGGAGGATCTCGCCGAGGGCGAGGTTTCCGGCCTCGCCCGCAACGATGATGATGACGAGAACTGATTAAGCCACTTCGGCTTCTTCTTTTTTCACTTCGTGCAGCCCGTGCTCTTCTTCGTGATGACGCTTGAAGAAGCGCGCGCAGCGTTTGCCGAGGCTGTCCAGGTAGGTATAGGCCACCGGCACCACCACCAGCGTCAGCAGGGTTGAGGTCAGCACCCCGCCGATCACCGCGCGGCCCATCGGGGCCTGCGTCTCGCCGCCTTCACCCATGCCGATCGCCATTGGCAGCATACCGAACACCATCGCCAGCGTCGTCATCAGGATAGGGCGCAGGCGCACCTGGCCGGCCGTCATCAGCGCTTCGTGCTGGCTCTGGCCTTCCTTCTGCGCGTGGTTGGTGAAGTCCACCAGCAGGATGGCGTTCTTGGTCACCAGGCCCATCAGCATGATGAAGCCAATCACCGAGAAGATGTTGAGCGTGCTGCCAGTCACCAGCAGCGCCACCAGCACGCCGATCAGCGACAGCGGCAAGGACATCATGATGGCCACCGGCTGCAGGAAGCTGCCGAACTGCGAAGCCAGCACCAGGTAGATGAAGATCACCGCGATGCCCAGCGCGATCATGGCCGAGGTCATCGACTGTTCCATCTCCTGCGCATTGCCGCCGACGTCGAAGCGCACGCCGGACGGCAGTTCGATTTCCTTCATGGCCTTCTTCACGTCGCTGTCGACGTCGCCGCCGGGACGGCCTTCGGTGCTGGCGTACACCGCCACGCGGCGTTGCAGCGCCTGGCGCTTCAGCACTTGCGGGCTGAAGGCCGGCACGAAGTCCACCACCTGGCGCAGCGGCACCATCACCGGACGGCCGTCAGGCCCCAGCTTGCTCGACGCCAGCGACAGGTCGGCCAGGTCGGTCACTTTCTGGCGGCCCGATTTCGGCAGTTGCACGTTGACTTCGTAGTTCTGGCCATCAGCGGCCAGGAAGTGCGAGGTGGTGTCACCCGCCACGAACGGCCGCAGGGCGGCGCCGATCTGCTGCGTAGTCAGGCCAAGGTCGCTGGCCAGCTCGTTGTTGATCTTGATGTTGGTCGACGGGTTGGCGCCTTCCTGGCTGTATTCCAGATCGACCAGGCCTTTGATCTTGCGCATCTTCTCCATCAGGCGATGGGCGACGTCGTCCAGCTTGGCTTCGTCGGTGCCGAGGATGGCGATGAAGATCGGCTTCATGCCGGCCGTCAGCGTGATGCCGGCGATCTGGTTCAGGCGGGCGCGGATCGCTGCCTCCATCTGCTGCTGCGTGCGGCGAGCGTGGAACTTGCGGTCCTTTAGCTTGATGTCGATCTGCGCGGTGTTGCGGCCGTCCCAGGTGCCGACCACGGCGATGACGCTGTCGATTTCAGGGAAGGCCTTGAGCGCCGCTTCCACCTGATGCACCTTGTTGTTGGTGTAGTCCAGGCTGGAGCCGACCGGGGTCTTGACCAGGAAGTTGACCCAGCCGTTATCCTGCTCCGGCATCATCTCGCCGCCGATGCGCGGCACCAGCAGGATGCTGCCGGCGAACAGCGCAAAGGCCAGTAGCAGCGTCGACTTCTTCCAGCGCAGCGCCAGTGCCAGCACCTTGCCGTACACTTTGTGCAGCCACTCCACGCCGCCTTCCAGCCAGTGCATGAAGCGGCCCAGCCACGGCAGGTATTTGAAGCGGTCCTGCACCGGGTCCGGCCACACCGACGACAGCATCGGGTCCAGCGTGAACGAGACAAACAAGGACACCAGCACCGCCACCGCCACGGTAATCCCGAATTGCAGGAAGAAGCGGCCGATGATGCCGTCCATGAATGCCACCGGAATGAACACGGCCACAATCGCAAAGGTGGTGGCCATCACGGCCAGGCCGATTTCGTTGGTGCCGTCTTCGGCCGCCTGGCGGTGCTTCTTGCCCATGCCGAGGTGGCGCACGATGTTCTCGCGCACCACAATCGCATCGTCAATCAGCAGGCCAATACACAGCGACAGCGCCATCAGGGTCAGGAAGTTGAGCGTGAAGCCGAACGCCTTCATGGCGATGAAGCTGGCCAGCACCGAGATCGGCAGCGTCAGGCCGGTGATGATGGTCGAGCGCCACGAGTGCAGGAAGAAGAACACGATCACCATCGTCAGCACCGCGCCTTCGATGATGGTTTTCTTGACGTTGTCCAGCTGCGCCTGCACCTTCAGCGATTCGTCATTCAGCACTTCGACCTTGATATCGGACGGCAGGGTTTTCTTCAGGTCGGCGGCGACCTGCTGGATGCGGCGGCCCACTTCCACCACGTTGGCGTCCTGCACCTTGGTGATGTCGAGCGTGACGGCGCGGTTGCCGTTGATGCGCGAGATCGACAGCTCTTCCTGCGCGCCGTCTTCCACCGTGGCCACTTGCTCCAGATAGACTGGCCCGTTGGCGCGGCGCGCCACGATGATCTTGTTGAAGTCGCGCGGATCCTTCATCTTGCCTTCGACGCGCACCAGCCGTTCGCTGGCGCCGTAGCTGATGAAGCCGGCCGGCAGGTTGGTGTTGGTGTTCTGGATCGCGTTCAGCACTTCGTCCACGCCGACCGCTTGCGCCGTCAGGTCGTTAGGGCGCAGCTGGATCAGGATCTGGCGCGCCGTCATGCCGTTGACGCGCACCTGGCCAACGCCGGCCACGCCCTGGAAGCGTTTGGCGATGATCTGGTCGGCCAGCGTCGACAGTTCGCGCAGCGAGTGTTCGCTGGCGGTCAGGCCGATCTGCGCGATCGGACGCGCGTTCTCGCCTTCGAAGCGGATGATGAACGGGTCCTTGGCCTCACGCGGGAAGCGCGGCCGCACTTGCGCCACTTTGTCGCGCAAGTCCTGCATGGCGCGGTCCATGTCGGCCGACAGTTCGAAGTCGATGTAGACGCCGGCGCGGCCTTCCCACGAGTTGGAGCGCAGCGTCTTGATGCCGCTGACGGTGTTGACCGCTTCCTCGATCGGACGGGTGATATCGTTTTCCACCGCTTCCGGCGAGGCGCCCGGATACTGCACCTCAATGGCGGCGCCGGGAATCTCGACGTTCGGCATCGCTTCCAGGCCCAGGCCGCGATACGAGAACAGGCCCAGCACCATCAGCGCCACCATTACCATCGTGGCGAACACCGGGTTCTGAATGCTGACTTTAGTGATCCACATGATCAGCCCTTCGCCGGTTCAGCGGTCATCGCTTGCGCCGATGGTGGCGGCGCGGCCGGCAGTTTGACCGCAGCGCCGGGCTTCAGGCTGTCCAGGCGCGAGATGATGACGTGCGCGCCTTGCTGCAAGCCTTCCTGCACTTCGGCGTAACCTTCCTCTTCATTGCGCAGGCCGATCTTGACCGGCTGCGCCAGCAGCTTGCCTTGTTCTACCTTGTAGACGATCTGTTTGCCATCCTTGTCGCTGCGGATTGCTGCCAGCGGCACCACCGGCGCCACCGCCGAGCGGTCGGTGACGATGCTGCCCTTGGCGAACATGCCGGCGCGCAGCGCGCTGTCATCGTTCTTGACGGCGATGTAGACCAGCATCGCGCGCGAGCCGGTTTCGGTGGCTGGATTGATGCGCGCCACCTTGCCGTGGAATTCGCGCTGGGCGAAACCGTCGACGCGGAATTTCACATCCTGCCCGACTTTCACGCGCGGCACTTCGGACGCCGGCACCTGCGCTTCCAGGGTCAGCTCGGACAGGTTGACGATGCTGTACACCGCCATGTCCGGCGCCAGCTTTTCGCCGGCCTGCACGTGGCGTTTGCTGATCACGCCATCGATCGGCGCCTTGATCACGCCGTCGTTGAGGGCGATGCGGGCGATTTCCACCATCGCTGCCGCCGACTTCACCGCCGCGCGCGCCAGGTCAACCGAGTTCTGGGTCGAGTCATAGGCGTTTTGCGAAATGTATTTCTGCTTGAGCAGGGCCTGGCTGTTGGCTTCGTTCTTGGTCGCCATCGCCAGCTTGGCCTGCGCTTCATCGAGCATGGCTTGCTGCTGTTGCAGGCGCGCGCGCAGGTCGGCCTGGTCGATGCGGGCCAGCACCTGGCCGGCGTGCACCGCCATGCCTTCCTGCAGCGTGGTGGCTTCCACCACGCCCGAAACCTTGGACTTGATGGTGGCCGAACTCAGTGGCGCCAGCGAGCCCGAGAGGGGCAAGCTGACCGCCAGTGAACGGGCGTCGACCGCCGCGATATCGCCGGTCGACAATTCGAAAACGTCTTTCTTCTCTTTGGCTGCAGCCGCAGGCGCGGCGGGCGCAGCGGCCTGGGCAGGTGCGGCTTGCTTGCCGTGCCAGACGGTCCAGCCGCCGCCGGCCAGCGCAACCACAATCAGAACGGCTACCGGCTTGCGCCAGCGTTTGCTGCGCACGGTAGGCTGGGTGTACGGGGGAAGGGTTTCAAGTTTCATATCGTTTTTCTAGTGTGGATTGCGCATGGTGTCACTTTAGGATGTTGCAAGGGCGACAGCCAGCGAAATGCGATAGGCGGTGTAAAAACACGCCTGAAATGCAGAAAAACGAGATGGGATGAAACTTAGTACATGCTTAGTACATGGACAAGGTTACCAGCACCTGGCCGTGGTCGGACGCCTCCGGCAGCTGCGGCTGCAGGTGGGCGTTCAGGTAGCTGACCTGTAGCACTTCACCCACCGCGCGGGGCGAGGCCGGGTGGAATTCCTCCGACACCAGCACATGGTCGATGGTCATCAGGCGGCTGTCGTGGGTGATGGTGTAGCCGCCGTCGGTGTAGCCGCCGTCGCCGCCGGGCTGGAGCTGGCGGCTGTCGAACAGCTGGCCGCGCAATTCCTCGCCCGGCTCGCAGGCCTTGCCGGCGCCCATCACGATGTGGGTGGTGACGGCGTCCACCGTGTCGTTGAAATCGCCCAGCACCACGCGCGGGCGGTGCTGTTCCTTGTCCAGCGCGCTGAGCAGGGCGCGCAAGGCCACCGCCTCGGTGCCGCGCCGGATCAGTGAGCGCAGGTTGGCTTGCGCATGCAGCATCGGGTCGTCGCCGACGTCGCCGTTGCGGTAGTCGGGGCGCTTGGATTTGAGGTGGATCACGATCACGTCGGCAATCTGCTGGTTCGGCAGCACCACCTGCACATGCAGCGGCGCGCGCGCGAAGCGGTCGGCGTCGCGGCTGCCTTCGGGCAGGGCCACGCCGTCGGGGAAGACGATGTAGGCTTGCGGCGGCGCCGCCAGCGGCAGGCGTGTAATGAGCGCCACTTCCGGCGTCAGGCGCGGTGCGCCGGTGACGGGATCGGGCGGCGGTTCGAAGCCGGCCAGGGTGGCTTCCCGGTAGCGGGTGGTTTTGGCCAGCACCTCGCGCAACGCGGGCAGGGAGAAGATTTCCTGCAGGCCGATCACATCGGCATCGAGCGCATCGAGCTGTTGCGCGGTCCAGGCGACTTTCGCTTCGTACTCGGCCTCGGTCAGGGGCGCCAGATTGTCGTACAATTTCGCCCCAGGCTGGGAAAGATTGCATACATTGAAAGTAGCAAAGCGAATTTCCTGCTGCATAATGGACAACTCCCCGAACCGATCATGGCGAAAAAAGAGCACATCTCCGAAACCCCGGCCACCCAGCTGCTGCGCAAGCACAAGGTGGCCTTCACCGAGCACCCCTACGATTACGAGGAGCACGGCGGCACCGGCGTGTCTTCGCGCGAACTGGGCGTCGACGAGCACCACGTGGTCAAGACGCTGGTGATGCAGGACGAAGCCGCTAAACCCTTAATTGTGCTGATGCACGGCGATTGCAAGGTCTCGACCAAGAATCTCGCCCGCAACATCGGCTGCAAGTCCGTTGAACCGTGCAAGCCGGAAGTGGCGTCGCGCCACAGCGGCTACATGATCGGCGGGACTTCGCCGTTCGGCACCAAGAAGACCATGCCGGTGTATGTGGAGGATAGCATCCTTGCGCTGGAAACGATTTATATCAATGGGGGCAGGCGCGGCTACCTGGTGGGCATCAAGCCCCAGGTGCTGACCGAGCTGCTCAACGCCAAGGCGGTACACTGCGCTCTGGCCGAGTAAGGCGCGGCAGTGTATATTCGTCGGCTGCAAATTCGGGGTCAGAGCCGACAATCGGACATTTCGTGCGCGAATGTCCGATTGTCGGCTCTGACCCCGAATTTAGATAACAATAATTTGAGGAAAAGATGAATACTGTTTGGATGACCGTGGCCGCCTACCTGATCGGCTCGATCTCGTTTGCCGTCGTCAGCAGCAAGCTGTTCGGCCTGGCCGATCCCCGCACCTATGGTTCGAAAAACCCGGGCGCCACCAATGTGTTGCGAAGCGGCAACAAAGGCGCAGCCATCGCTACCCTGATCGGCGATGCCGTCAAAGGCTGGCTGGCGGTGTGGCTGGCGATCCATTTTGCGCCGCAGCTGAATATCGGCGATGCGACCATCGCGCTGGTGGCGATCGCCGTGTTCCTGGGCCACCTGTGGCCGGTATTCTTCCGCTTTGTCGGCGGCAAGGGTGTGGCGACGGCGGCCGGTGTACTGCTGGGCTTGAATCCTTGGCTGGGCGTCGCCACCTTGGTGACGTGGCTGGCCGTGGCGTTTGCATTCCGTTATTCGTCGCTGGCAGCTTTGGTGGCGGCAGTGTTTGCGCCGTTCTATTATGGATTGTTGTTTGGCGTGGAGCCGCAGCTGTTCGCCGTGTTTGCCATGAGCGCGCTGCTGGTGTTCCGTCACAGCAAAAATATCTCCAACCTGATCGCAGGCAAGGAGAGCCGCATCGGCAGCAAAGCGAAAGGCAAGTAAATAAAATGGCAACTCCTCTCAAAATCGATTTCGTCTCCGACGTCTCCTGCCCGTGGTGCGCCATCGGCCTGAGCTCGCTGGACAAGGCGCTGGCCAACATCGGCGCTGACGCCGAAGTGAGCATCCACTTCCAGCCATTCGAGCTGAACGCCAACATGCCGCCGGAAGGGCAGGACATCGGCGAGCACCTGACCGAGAAATACGGTTCGACCGCCGAACAGCAACAGCAGGCGCGCGAGATGATCCGCGCGCGCGGCGCCGAAGTCGGCTTCGATTTCGCGATGGACAAGCGCGGCCGTATCTACAACACCTTCGACGCCCACCGCCTGCTGCATTGGGCCGGCTTGCAGGGCAAGCAGAAGGAATTGAAGCAGGCGCTGTTCAAGGCTTACTTTACCCAAGGCCTGGATCCGAGCGCGCATGAAGTGCTGATCTACCTTGCCGGCGAAGTGGGGCTGGACAAGGACGCGGCGCGCCAGGTGCTGCATACGGGCGAGTATGGCCCGGAAGTGCGCGAGGCCGAGCAGTTCTTCCAGCGCCACGGCATCAACTCGGTGCCGGCCGTGATCATCAACGAGCGCCACCTGATTTCCGGCGGCCAGCCGGCGGAAGTGTTTGAACGCGCGCTGCGCGAGATTATGACGAAAACGTAAAAAGCAGCGTAAAAAGTCGCCTTGCGCGATCTTGTTTTGCTATACACTCCTTGGGTAAAAATGATAAGAATCTTGTCAATTACTCAGGGAGGCCCATGCTGGCCGTAGAAAAAGTTCACACGCTGATTACCGCTCGTCCGCAGGCTGACCAGTTCCGTTTAGCTGCGCTGCATCGTTATCACATCCTCGACACCCCCGCCTGCGAAGATTTCAGCTTCCTCACCGAGCTGGCGGCGCAAGTCTGCGAAGTCCCCTACGCTTTCATCTCGCTGGTCGACGCCGAGCGCGTCTGGATCAAGTCCTGCGCCGGCATGCAGCTGGGCGAACTGCCGCGCGGCGAGAGCTATTGCTCGCTGGCCGTGCTGGGCGATGCCGTTACTGAAATTCCCGATCTCGCCGAAGACCCGCGCACCGCGCACATGACGCTGACGGTCAACGCGCCGCACATGCGCATGTACAGCAGCGTGGCGCTGTCGTCGTCGGACGGCCATGCCATCGGCACCCTGTGCGTGCTGGACACCAAGCCGGGCCGCCTGAGCGAGGCGCAGCGCACCACGCTGGCCAGGCTGGCGCGCCAGGTGATGGCGTTGATCGAACTGCGCGCCAATGAGCGCAGCCTGGAAGCGGCGGTGCGCGAGCTGGAACTGCTGGCCACCACCGATGATCTGACGGGTTTGCACAACCGGCGCTCGCTGCAGCACCGGCTGAAGTTTGAAGTGGCGCGCGCGCGCCGTTTCCGCTCACCGCTGTCCGCGCTGATGATCGATGTCGATCACTTCAAGAAGGTCAACGATGAATACGGCCACATGGTGGGCGACCAGGTGCTGGCCAACATCGGCCGCATGCTGCGCGAGAGCCTGCGCGTGATCGACCTGCCGAGCCGCTACGGCGGCGAAGAGCTGTGCATCGTCTTGCCGAACACCCCGGTGGACGGCGCGTGCAAGCTGGCGGAAAATCTACGCGTTAAAATTGAAGCGTTGCTGCACAGCGCCGGCGCGCGCCAGTTCCAGGTGACGGCCAGCATCGGCGTGGGTGCGTTCAATCATATGGAAATCAACGATGCGGACAGCCTGCTGCAACAGGCCGATGCCGCGTTGTACCGCGCCAAGCACGCAGGCCGTAATCGTGTGGAGTGCGGGTCCGAATAAAGGAGAGTGGTCATGCCTACTGCTATCTGGAATGGGGTCGTCATCGCGCAGGCGAGCGACGACCAGGTTCAAATCGTGGAAAACAACGTCTACTTCCCGCCTGCCAGCGTCAAGCGGGAATACCTGCAGGCCAGCAGCCATACCTCGCGCTGTCCGTGGAAAGGCCTGGCCAGCTACTACTCGCTGAACGTGGATGGCAAGATCAACGAGAACGCCGCGTGGTACTACTCGGAGCCTTCCGAGAAGGCGGCGCAGATCAAGGACCACGTGGCCTTCTGGCGCGGCGTCGAGGTGCAGCGCTAGTTGGATAACATCACCCACAGCATTATCGGATTTGGTGTTGGCGAAGTGGTGCACCGCAGCCTGCCTGCGGAGGCGGACGCGCTGTCGCAGCGTGTGCGGCATCGCTTGCTGCTGGTGGCGTGCGCGCTGGCCAGCAATTTTCCTGACCTCGATCTGTTCCTGACCAAGCTGCTGCCTGATCCTTTGGGCTATCTGCTTAACCATCGCGGGCATACACATACGGTGCTGTGGGCCGTGCCGCAGGCCTTGCTGCTGGCGGCGCTGCTGTGGCTTTGCTGGCCGTCGGCGCGCTCATTGCTGCGTGCCAGTCGCCCGGCGCGGCTTGGGCTGACGCTGAGCATAGGCCTCGGCCTGGCGCTGCACCTGCTGATGGACTTCACCAATTCGTATGGCGTGCATCCGTGGTATCCGTTCGATGGGCGCTGGTTATATGGCGACATGGTGTTCATCATCGAGCCGCTATTCTGGGTGGCGATTGGTGTGCCGATGGCGCTCATCATGCGCTGGCGCTGGTTGCGCATGGCCGGGCTGCTGGCTTTGTTCGCGGCGTTGGTGTTCTTTGCTGCGCGCGAATATCTCGGATGGATGTCGTTTGCGGCGCTGTTGCTGATTGCTGCGGCTTGCGGCTTCGCGCAGTGGCGTGCTGGCGAGCAGGGACGCGCGGGTTTGCTGCTGGCGCTGGGCGTCAGCGTGGCGTTCATCGCGGTGCAGGGCGTGGCCTCGCATGCAGGCAGGGCGCTCGTGACGGCGGACTTGCAGCGCATCGATCCATCCGCGCGGGTGCTGGATGTGGCGATGACGGCATTCCCGTCGCAGCCGCTGTGCTGGGCCTACGTCAGCATGCAGAGCAATGGCACGCAGTACCGCTTGCAGCGCGGTGTGGCCAGCGCAGCGCCGGCGTGGCTGGCTGCGGAAGCTTGCCCGGCGGGCCTGCGCGAGCGGACGCAGAGTGTCAGCGGCAGCTTGCAGGAACTGCGCGCGCTGAAAGCCAACAGTTGCCACGTCGATGCCTGGCTGCGCTTCGGCCGCATGCCTATATTGGCCGATGGCGTACTGTCCGACTACCGCTTTGCCACCACCCCGCGCGGGAACTTCACCTCGCTGCACGTGGACGAAAAAACTCCATGCCCGCAAGGTGTGCCGGCATGGAGTTACCCGCGCGCCGACCTGTTTTAGGCGGCCTGTTTCAAAACGTCGTCGTGATCGGTGGAGAGCGCGACGTCCAGCCATTCGGCCATCTCTTTTTCCACGAACTGGTTTTTGGCGCGCACGCGCTGCACCGTGTCCGAGCCCAGTTGCAGGCGGGTCGGCGGCGTGGCGCTGTCGGCCAGTTGCAGCAGAGCGCCGGCCAGCTTGAGCGGATCGCCCGGCTGCGCGTGGTTGACGCCGGCCGCGAAGTCACGCATCACGCCGACCGTGGCGGCGTAAGAATCAATGCGGTCGCGCGTGGCCACCAGCGACGAAGCGTCGAGGAAGTCGGTGCGGAAGAATCCCGGCTCTACCACTGTCACCTTGATGCCCAGCGGTTCCAGTTCAATCGCCATCGCCTCGCTCAGCCCTTCCACCGCAAACTTGGTCGAGCCGTACACGCCCCAGCCGGCATAGGAAGAATAGCCGCCCACTGACGAGATGTTCATCACGTGGCCGCTGCCTTGTTTGCGCATCACTGGCAGCACGGCGCGGCTGACGTTGAGCAGGCCGAACACGTTGGTCTCGTACAGCGCGCGCACTTCCTCGGCGCTGGCTTCTTCCACCGCGCCCAGCAGGCCGTAGCCGGCATTGTTGACCAACACGTCGATGCGGCCGAAGCGCGCCACCGCTTGCTGCGCGGCGGTGATGGCTTGGGCTTCCAGCTTCACGTCCAGGCGCAACGCCAGCAGGTTGGGATGCTCGCCCAGCGCGGCGATGACGGTTTGCGGATCGCGTGCGGTGGCCACCACGAAGTCGCCACGTTCCAGTGCTTTTTGTGCCGTCAGTACGCCGAAGCCGCGCGATGCACCGGTGATAAACCATACTTTGTTCATGATGCTTTTCCTTTCGAGGTGAGTTGATGGAGCCCAGTTTAGGCTTCCATCACCTGCTACACTAGCCATACGAAAGCTGTTTGATTTTCACCTTTTGGTTGTAAATAACATGGATAAAGCCCGGGTCGTCAGTTTGTTCATCGGCGTGGTGCGCGCCAGGAGTTTCAGCCAGGCGGCGGTGGATGCCGGCCTGACGCCGCAAGCGGTCAGCAAGGCGGTGCGGCAGCTGGAGGATCACCTCGGCGTGCGCCTGTTCCACCGCACCACACGCAGCCTCAGCCTGACCGACGAGGGCACGCGCTTGTTCGAGCTGGCCCAGCCCGGCATGCGCCTGCTGGATGATGCGCTTGACCAGATCCAGGGCAGCCGGCTCGAGGTGGACGGCCTGATCCGCGTGGCTGCGCCCATGTCGATCGGCACCGCCATCATCGTGCCGTTGCTGCCGGCGTTCCAGCAGCGCTACCCCGGCGCCCATTTCGACATGCAGCTGGACGACCATTTCACCGATCTGGTGGAGAACAAGATCGACGTCGGCTTCCGCGCCGGCAGTCCGCCCGAGCGCAATCTCATTTCGCGCAAGCTGGGCGACATTGCGCTGCTGACCTGTGCCGCGCCGTCTTATCTTGAGCGGCATGGCACGCCGAAGAAGGTGAGCGATCTGGCCGCGCACCGCTGCACCGGTTTCCGCCGGCCCAGCACCGGGCGCCTGATGCCGTGGGAATTCCACATCGACGGCGCCACGGTCTATCAGGACGTGCCGGTGGTGGCCAGTTTCAATACGGTGGAGGGGGAGTTGACGGCGGTGCTGAGCGGACTGGGGATCGGCCAGATGCCGGTGTTCATGATCGAAGACGCGCTGGCCAGCGGCACGCTGGTGCCGCTGCTGACGCCCACCATCACCGCCAACAACGGCGTTTTCATGTACTACCAGCAACGCACGCAGATGCCGCTGCGGGTGCGCCATTTCATCGATTTCATGGCCGAGCGGGCGCCGGTGCTGCTTCAGGCGCAGCGCCAGGCTGTCTATACTAGCAAGAAAAAATCAACCACATGAAGGTGCGTGTGTGCACGGAATTGGTGCCTGATGCGTTGTACTGTGTGGCTACTTCGCCACAAAAGCACCTAAAATCAAGCTGTATAGGCCACTTTCCGCCTAATTGGTTGGCACAACAATTGCATTGCTCTCCAGAAAGGAAGAAGATCGATGACTATGGAGGCTGTTATGAATACCGTAACTGAAAAAGACAACAAGACCGCAGTACAACACGAATCGCCGGCCGATGAACATCGCCTGCGTAGCGAACGCATTGCCGCTCAAGGTATCAGCCTGGGCAAGGGCAAGGCCAAATACCTGATCCCGCTGGTCGGCCTGGCCGTCCTCGCCGGGATGGCGTTCGCCCAGAGTTAGATCACTCTGAGCTCGTCCAGCGGCCAGCGTGGCCGCACATTGAACGAGTAATCTTTCTTCGCCGCGTCCGGGTTAATCATCAAACGCATGGCCCCGGCGAAGGCGATCATTGCGCCGTTATCGGTGCAAAACTCCAGTTCCGGGTAATAGACCTTGAACTTCTTCTTGGCTGCCGCCGCGTTCAACGAGGCGCGCAGCTGGGCGTTCGCGCCCACGCCGCCCGCGATCACCAGCCGCTTCAGGCCGGTGTGCTTGAGCGCGGACACGCATTTCGCGGTCAGTACTTCCACAATCGCGTCGACGAAGCCGCGCGCGATGTTGGCTTTGTCCTGCTCGCAGATGTTGGCGATGATTTTTTCCTCGTGGTTCTTCACCACGGTCAGCACCGCCGTTTTCAGGCCGGAGAAGCTGAAATTGAAATCCTTGGTGTGCATCATCGGGCGCGGCAGCTTGTAGGCGGCCGGATCGCCGAATTCCGCCAGGCGCGAAATCGCCGGGCCGCCCGGATAACCGAGGCCCAGCAGCTTGGCCGACTTGTCGAATGCTTCGCCGGCCGCATCGTCCAGCGTTTCGCCCAGCAGGGTGTACTGGCCGACGCCGTCCACCCGCATCAGCTGGGTATGGCCGCCCGACACCAGCAGGGCGATGAACGGGAATTCCGGCGGCTCCGACGCCAGCAGCGGCGACAGCAGGTGGCCTTCGAGGTGGTGCACGCCCAGCACTGGCTTGTCCAGCGCCAGCCCCAGGCTGCACGCCACCGACGAGCCGACCAGCAGCGCGCCGGCCAGGCCAGGGCCTTGGGTGTAGGCGATGGCGTCGATGTCGGTGAGCGATTTGCCGGCGCTTTCCAGCGTCTGCGTCAGCAGCGGGATGGCGCGGCGGATGTGGTCGCGCGAGGCCAGCTCGGGCACCACACCACCGTATTCCTCGTGCATGGCGACCTGCGAATGCAGGGCGTGGGACAGCAGGCCGTGTTGCGTGTCGTACAGGGCCAGGCCGGTTTCGTCGCAGGAGGATTCAACGCCAAGAACGATCATGGAAGCAGCAGAAATCAAAAGGGGAATCCGCCATTGTAATGGAAATGGCGTGCAAGCATGCACCAGCGCCGCGCCGGCATGCACTGGCCGGGTGCGATTTTTTGCCAAATGGACAGGATTTTCACGTGTTTTGAGTGGCATCGCTTTTGCTTCTCTGCGGGCAGGGGAGGGTATGGCGATGGACAGACACTGGAAGCTGATATGCAAATTGAAGGATGTACCGCTGGGCGATGGCGTGCGCCTCATTCCGCGCGGGCTGGCGTGGCAAGAGCTGCCGGGTGTGGCGCTGTTCCGCACCGGCGAAGAGAGCGTGCATGCGGTGCTCGAAAGTGATCGCGCGCGGCGTTACTCGGTGAAGGTGGAGGGGACGAAGGTCTATCTCGACCTGGATGAACTGAGTGCGCCCGCCAGCAGGGCCGAGGCGGCGCTGGCGGGGCAGTTTGGCGTGGCCACCAGTCTGGTGGCTTACTGCTACTGAGTTACTGATTATGGGCGGTTCTTCAGCTGCTGGTGCGCGTCGCGCAGCATCTTTTCGGTGGTGTCCCAGTCGATGCAGCCGTCGGTCACCGAGCAGCCGTACACCAGCTGGCTCAGGTCCGCCGGGATCTTCTGGTTGCCGCCAACGATATTCGATTCAATCATCACGCCCACTAGCGACTTGTTGCCCTGCACGATCTGGTGGATGACGTCGGCCATCACCAGCGGTTGCAGCTCCGGCTTCTTGTAGCTGTTGGCATGCGAGCAGTCGACTACCAGATTGGCCGGCAGCTTGGCCTTGGCCAGCGCCTGTTCGGCAATCGCGATCGACACCGAATCGTAGTTCGGACGGCCGTCGCCGCCGCGCAGCACCACGTGGCCGTAGGCATTGCCACGGGTACGCACGATCGACACATTGCCCTGTGCGTTGATGCCCAGGAAGGAGTGCGGGTGCGCCGACGACAGGATGGCGTTGATGGCGATGCTGATGTCGCCATCGGTGCCGTTCTTGAAGCCGACCGGAGTCGACAGGCCGGACGACATTTCGCGGTGGGTCTGCGATTCGGTGGTACGGGCGCCGATGGCGGTCCAGGCGATCAGGTCGCCCAGGTACTGCGGCGAGATCGGGTCCAGCGCTTCGGTGGCGGTTGGCAGGCCCAGCTCGCACACGTCCAGCAGGAACTGGCGCGCCTTTTCCATGCCAACGTTGACGCGGAACGAATCGTCCATGTCCGGATCATTGATATAGCCCTTCCAGCCGGTGGTGGTGCGCGGCTTTTCGAAATACACGCGCATCACCAGCAGCATGGTGTCGGCCACTTCGGCCTGCAGCGCCTTCAAGCGGCGCGCATAGTCCAGGCCGGCCACCGGGTCGTGGATCGAGCAGGGGCCGACCACCACGAACAGGCGCTTGTCCTTGCGGTCGATGATGTTGCGCAGGGCTTCGCGGCCTTGCATCACGGTCTCGGAGGCGAGGTCGGTCAGCGGCAGCTTGCTGTGCAAGGCTTCCGGCGACGGCATCGCGCCAAACGAGGTGACGTTGACGTTTTCAATGTCTGGGGAAATCATGATCTCTACAGTAGTTTCATTTTCGGGAGCCAGATAGTGTAGCCGAAATGCGCCCCGGTGGTTTAAGCTTGGCGCCATGACCACATTTGAACCCTTCCCAGCCGCACGTTTCATCAAAGAAATTGGTCGCGGCAAGAACGGCGCGCGCAGCATGACCCGCGACGACGCCCATGACCTGTACCAAGCCATGCTGGACGGCCGCGTGTCCGATCTGGAGCTGGGCGGCATTTTGCTGTCGATGCGCATCAAGGGCGAGTCGGTGGAGGAAATCGCCGGTTTCCTCGACGCGGCCGAGGCGGCGTTCGAGCCGTTCAACGCGCCGCCCGGCCAGTTCGCCCCGGTGGTGATCCCGACCTACAACGGCGCACGCAAGATGGCCAACCTGACGCCGTTGCTGGCCATGCTGTTGGCGCGCGAGGGCGTGCCGGTGCTGGTGCACGGCGTGGCGACCGACCTCGGCCGCGTGGCGACGGCGGAGGTGTTTGCCGAGCTGGGCGTGCCGGCGGCGCGCCACCGCTCGGAGGCGGAGGAGTCTATGTCGCAGGGCAAGCCGGCCTTCATCACCATCGAGACGATGGCGCCCAAGCTGGCGCATATGCTGTCCTTGCGCCGCATCCTCGGGGTGCGCAATTCGACGCATACGTTAGTCAAAATTATGCAGCCGTTTGCCGGGCCGGCGTTGCGGCTGGTGTCGTACACGCATCCGGAATACCTGGAAATGCTGGGCGAATATTTCACCACTGCGGCTCCGCACGAGCGCGGCGATGCTTTCCTGATGCGCGGCACCGAAGGCGAGACGGTGGCCAATGCCAACAAGGCGCAGCAGATCGACTGGTTCCACGGCGGCCTGCGCACCACGCTGGTACCCAAGCAGACGCTGGTCGGTGAGCTGCCGCTGCTGCCGGAAAACAAGGATGCGGCTACTACCGCTGCGTGGATCAAGTCGGTGCTGGACGGCGCGGTGCCGGTGCCGCCGCCGATCGCCGAACAGGTGGCGCAGTGCCTGCTGGTTTCGCGCACCGTGGCCTCGCGCCAGCATGTGAGCGAGCCGATAGCGTAAAATCTCGCCCTTTCGCGTCGCCCCGGCGCAGGCCGGGGCCCAATTATGCGTGTGCATAGGTTCTATGGGTCCCGGCCTGCGCCGGGACGACGGGTAGCTAACTGACGGGAATGACATGGCAAAGTTTGATGTAGCGGTAATCGGCGCGGGTGCGGCCGGGATGATGTGTGCGGCCACGGCCGCCCAGCGCGGCCTGCGCGTGGTCCTGATCGACCACGCCGCCAAGCTGGCCGAGAAGATCCGCATCTCGGGCGGCGGCCGCTGCAACTTCACCAACATCAACGCCGGCCCGGCCAACTTCCTGTCGGAGAACCCGCACTTCTGCAAGAGCGCCTTGTCGCGCTACACGCCGCAGGACTTCGTCGCGCTGGTGAAGAAACACCGCATCGGCTACCACGAGAAACATCGCGGCCAATTGTTCTGCGACGATTCCGCCGAACAGATCATCGAGATGCTGAAAGACGAGTGCGCCGGCGGCGACGTCCACTGGCGCATGCCGTGCAAGGTGGAATCGCTGGCGCAAGCCGACGAAGGCTTCGTGCTGGAAACCGACAGCGGCCCGATCGAAGCAAGCAGCGTGGTGATTGCCACCGGCGGCCTGTCGATCCCGAAAATCGGCGCCACCGACTTTGGCTACCGCATTGCCGCCCAGTTCGGCCTGCGCATGGTCGAGCCGCGCCCGGCGCTGGTGCCGCTGACCTTCGACGCCGAACAGTGGGCGCCCTTCGTTGAAATGTCCGGCATCGCGCTGGAAGTGGATGTGGAAACCGGCTCGCTGAAAGGCCGCAACCCGACCGGCGCGCGCTTCCGCGAAGACTTGCTGTTCACCCATCGCGGCCTGTCCGGTCCGGCGATCCTGCAAATTTCCTCGTACTGGCAGCCCGGTACGCCGATCATCATCAACCTGCTGCCGGAGCTGGATCTGGCGCAAACCCTGATCGAAGGCAAGGGCACCATCAAGAAGCAGTTGGGCAATGTGCTGGCGCAATGGCTGCCGGCGCGCCTGGCCGAAGGCTTGTTGCTGGCGCACGGCTTCGCGCTGGACGTCCGCCTGGCCGACATGCCGGATGCGCAACTGCGCAAGCTGGGCGCCGCCATCAACCAGTGGAGCCTGATCCCCAACGGTTCCGAAGGCTACCGCAAGGCCGAAGTCACACGCGGCGGCATCGACACCCGCGAGCTGTCGCAGCAAACCATGATGGCAAACAAGGTCCCGGGCCTGTATTTCATCGGTGAAACTGTCGATGTGACCGGGTGGCTGGGCGGCTACAACTTCCAGTGGGCTTGGGCTTCAGGTGTGGCGGCGGGCCAGGCAGTTTGATATACTGGCGGCCTGCACGTTGTTGTTTTTCCTAGGAAAGCCGCATAACAGGCTGTGTTCAGCGGCCACGGGCTTCCATTTTCCGGAAAAAGCTGCTATAGTCTCTGTCTCCCTATAACCTCCAACGGTTTGAATTTACATGACCACTATTCGCCTTAAAGAAAACGAGCCGTTCGAAGTCGCAATGCGTCGCTTCAAGCGCACCATCGAAAAAACCGGCCTGCTGACCGAACTGCGCGCACGCGAGTTCTACGAGAAGCCAACCGCAGAGCGCAAGCGCAAGCTGGCTGCTGCTGTTAAGCGTCACTACAAGCGCATCCGCAGCCAACAGCTGCCGAAAAAACTCTTCTAAGATTGCTTACGCAGGCCAACCTGGCGCACGCCGGTTGTGTTTAGCGGCATCTAAGAGAATACCCGCTCCGGCTTTCGAGCCCGTGCGGGTTTTCGCATTTTTACTCCACTATTTTCCGAAAGAAACGTCATGGGCTTGAAAGCACAAATCACCGAAGACATGAAAACCGCCATGCGCGCCAAGGAAGCAGGCCGTCTGGCGACCATCCGCCTGATCCTGGCTGAAATCAAGCGCAAGGAAGTGGATGAGCAGATCGAAGTCAGCGATGAGCAAACCGTGGCCATCGTGGAAAAAATGATCAAGCAGCGCAAGGATTCGATCACCCAGTTCGAAGCCGGCGGCCGCGCCGACCTGGCCGACATTGAAAAAGCCGAACTGGCGGTGCTGGCAGCCTACATGCCTGCCGGCCTGTCGGACGAGGAAATCGCCGCCGAAGTGGCTGCCGCCGTGGCCGCCTCGGGCGCCGCTGGTCCGCAGGACATGGGCAAGGTGATGGGCATCGTCAAGCCGAAACTGGCCGGCCGCGCCGACATGACAGTGGTGTCCGCGCTGGTCAAAAAAGCGCTGTCGCCAGCAGCCTAAGCAAGTCCCGCCGCCGCAGTTTGATGTGCGTCAAAACGCATCGGCTGCGGCGGTATAGTCTGATTAATAACAAGACCGTCCAGCCCAGTGATCCCACAATCTTTTATCGCCGATTTGCTGAACCGCGTCGATATCGTCGACGTGGTCGGACGTTATGTGCAGCTGAAAAAAGGCGGCGCGAACTTCATGGGCCTGTGCCCGTTCCACAATGAAAAGTCGCCCAGCTTCACGGTCAGCCCGACCAAGCAGTTCTACCACTGCTTCGGCTGCGGCGCGCACGGCACCTCGATCGGCTTCATGATCGAATATTCCGGCATGGGCTTTGTCGATGCCGTCAAAGAACTGGCGCAAAACGTCGGCATGGTGGTGCCCGAGCAGGATGACAAGATTCCGCCGGCGCAGCGCGCCCAGATGCAGGCCCAGACGATGGCGCTGACCGACGCGATGACGCGCGCCAGCGATTTCTTCAAGCTGCAACTGCGCAGCGCGCCCAACGCTATCGCCTACCTGAAAAACCGCGGCCTGACCGGCGAAATCGCCGCCCGCTTCGGCCTGGGCTACGCGCCGGCCGGCTGGGACAACCTGCGTTCCGTATTTCCCGACTACGATGCCGTGGTGCTGGCCGAGTCCGGCCTGGTGATCGACAAGGTGGACGAGGACGGCGGCAACAAGAAACGCTACGACCGCTTCCGCGAACGCGTCATGTTCCCGATCAAAAACACCAAGGGGCAGGTGATCGCCTTCGGCGGCCGGGTACTCGATCACGGCGAGCCGAAATACTTGAATTCCCCGGAAACGCCTTTATTTTCAAAGGGTCACGAGCTGTATGGCTTGTTCGAGGCGCGCCAGGCCATCCGCGATGCGGGTTATGTGCTGGTGACGGAAGGCTATATGGACGTGGTGGCGCTGGCGCAGATGGGCTTCCCGCAGGCGGTGGCGACGCTGGGTACGGCTTGCACCACCAATCACGTGCAAAAACTGTTGCGCCAGACCGACACGGTGATCTTCAGTTTCGACGGCGACAAGGCCGGCCGCCGCGCTGCACGGCGCGCGCTGGAAGCCTGCCTGCCGCATGTGACGGACAACAAGACCATCAAGTTCCTGTTCTTGCCGACCGAGCACGATCCGGACAGCTATGTACGCGCTTACGGCAAGGAAGCGTTCGAGCAAGAGATTCACGAGGCCATGCCGCTGTCGCAATTCCTGATCAAGGAAGCGGTCGGCGAGCACGATATGAGCAGCCCGGAAGGCCGGGCGCGCGCCCAGTTCGACGCCAAGCCGATGCTGCAGGCGATGACGCCGACCGCGCTGCGCCTGCAAATCGTGCACGCGCTGGCGCAGGTGAGCCTGACCTCGACTTACGAGATCGAGTCCCTGTTCGAGCTGTCGAGGCCGACCGCGCCGGCCAAGATCGCGCCGCCGAAAAGCGGCCGGCCGCAGCCGAAAGGGCTGGAATTGCAGATCGTGCGCCTGCTGGTGGCGCACCCGGCGCTGGCGCTGGAAGTCGACGCGTCTGCGCTGGCGGCGTTCCAGTTCTTCGGCGCCGAAGCCGCCGAGCGTCTGGCGCAGCTGGTCGCTTCGGCGCAGATGCTGGGTGAAAGCGGCACTTTCGCAGCATTTGCGCAGCATTTGAAGTCGCAGGGTGACGAGTACGACGGCATCATCAGCGAAATCGTCAAGGAACCGGAGTCCGAGCGCGATACCGAGCGGCTGGTGCTGCGGGCGGCGATCCGCCAGGTCAAGACCGATGCGCTCAAGCAGGAGTTGAGCCAGTTGTTCGCTTCGGGCCTGACCTCGGACGAGATCGGTGTGCGCTACCGTGAGTTGACGGCGCAGCAAGATCAGCTGTTGCGCGAGGCGCAGACGGAGTTGCCGAACCGCTAAAGTTGTCGCGGGTTTGTGACGTAATGTTTCTGTCACTATTCCAGAGGGAGAGGCGCCGGTCTTCCCTCTGGAAATTGAAAAGTGACGTGCTATAATAAAACGCTAAGTGTTGTAATTTTTGGCATCGTTTTTCTGTTCAGAGTGTGTTTGTTTTCAGTGAGTTAGGCTCTTGATCGACGCGGATGGACGGGTGTCGGCGGCCAGGGCCAGCTTTGGTTAAGCAACGAGTCTGTTTGCTTCCTAACCGAGTCACGGTTTCTTGCCCCCACGCACGTGTCTGATGCAGTAGAATTCTTTCGAATTCGCTGTAGGCTTGGTCGGCCTGACCTAGGTATAAGTAAGTCGTAGTATTGTCGGACTTGTGTAGTCGGCAAGTTCGAAGACGTAGTGATCCCCGAGGGATCGAAACTTTATCCGTAATCGAAAGCGCCTGTGCCAATCAAGAAACCTGAATCCAAAGCGGCTGCAAAGCCGACTAAAGTAAGCGCAAAATCCGCGAAGACGGCGGACAAGCCGGAGACGCGCGTCGCCAGCCAACCGCCAGCGGTCAATCAGACCACGGATGCGGCTGCATTGGCCGCGATCGACACCTCGGGTTATGTGCTGCCTTCGGTCAAAGTGCCGGGCCGGCGCGGGCGCAAACCGAAAGAATTCCAGCCTGAAAACGACGAAGTCGCCGCGCTGAACGCGGTCGAACGCGCCGAGCTCAAGGCGGTCGACAAGGCCAAGGCCAAGGACCGCAAGGCCAAGGAAAAGGCCCTGCTCAAGGACGCCTTCTCGTCCGATACGGAAGCGACCGAGGAAGAACTCGAGCGTCGCCGCCAGAAACTCAAGACCCTGATCAAGTTCGGCAAGGAACGCGGTTTCCTGACCTATGCCGAAATCAACGACCACTTGCCGGACAACATCGTTGATCCGGAAGCGATCGAAGGCATCATCGGCACCTTCAACGACATGGGCATTGCCGTCTACGAGCACGCGCCCGATGCCGAAACGTTGCTGCTGTCCGACAATGTTGCCACCGTTACCAGCGATGACGAAGCCGAGGCCGCTGCCGAAGCGGCGCTGTCCACCGTCGACTCCGATTTCGGCCGTACCACCGACCCGGTCCGCATGTACATGCGTGAAATGGGTTCGGTCGAACTGCTGACGCGCGAGGGCGAGATCGAAATTGCCAAGCGCATCGAAGACGGCCTGAAAGACATGATCCAGGCGATTTCCGCCTGCCCGGTGACGATTGCCGAAATCATTGCCGCCTCCGACCGCATCCGCGCCGACGAAATCAAGATCGATGAAATCGTCGACGGCCTGGTCGACGAGAACGAAGACGCCGCGCCGGCGCCGGCCGCCGCTTCGTCCGACGACGACGAGGAAGAAGAAGACGAGGAAGAAGAGGAAGAAGAGGAAGAGGAAGAAGCCAGCCCATCCGGCGCTGCGGCCGGCTACTCGGCCGAACAGCTGGAGGCGATGAAAAACGCCTCGCTGGAGAAATTCGACGTCATCTCCCTGCAATTCGACAAAATGCGCCGCGCCTTTGAGAAGGAAGGCTACAACTCGAAAGCCTACGTGAAAGCGCAGGAAGCGATCTCGGCAGAGCTGCTGGGCATCCGCTTCACCGCCAAGGTGGTCGAAAAGCTGTGCGACACCCTGCGCGGCCAGGTGGACGAAGTGCGCCACATCGAGAAGCAAATCCTGGACGTAGCGGTGAACAAGTGCGGCATGCCGCGCGCCCACTTCATCAAAGTCTTCCCGGGCAATGAAACCAATCTGGACTGGGTGGATGGCGAAGTGGCTGCCGGTCACGCCTACAGCGCGATCCTGGGCCGCAACATCCCGACCATTAAAGAGCTGCAACAGCGTCTGATCGACCTGCAAGCGCGCGTGGTGCTGCCGCTGCCGGACCTGCGCAACATCAACCGCCAGATGGCGGCCGGTGAAATGAAGGCGCGCAAGGCCAAGCGCGAAATGACCGAGGCCAACTTGCGCCTGGTGATTTCGATCGCCAAGAAATACACCAATCGCGGCCTGCAGTTCCTCGACTTGATTCAGGAAGGCAACATCGGCCTGATGAAGGCGGTGGACAAGTTTGAATACCGTCGCGGCTACAAATTCTCGACCTATGCGACGTGGTGGATCCGTCAGGCCATCACGCGCTCGATCGCCGACCAGGCGCGCACCATCCGGATTCCGGTGCACATGATCGAGACCATCAACAAGATGAACCGCATCTCGCGCCAGATCCTGCAAGAGACGGGCGCGGAGCCGGATCCAGCCACGCTGGCCATCAAGATGGAAATGCCAGAGGACAAGATCCGCAAGATCATGAAGATCGCCAAAGAGCCGATATCGATGGAGACGCCAATCGGCGACGACGACGATTCGCATCTGGGCGACTTCATCGAGGACAACAACACCCTGGCGCCGTCCGACGCGGCCCTGCACGCCTCGATGCGCGGCGTGGTCAAGGACGTGCTCGATTCATTGACCCCGCGCGAAGCCAAAGTGCTGCGCATGCGTTTCGGTATCGAAATGTCAACCGACCATACGCTGGAAGAGGTGGGCAAGCAGTTTGACGTGACGCGCGAGCGCATCCGCCAGATCGAAGCCAAAGCCTTGCGCAAGCTGCGTCACCCGAGCCGTTCCGACAAGCTGAAGAGTTTCCTCGAAGGCAACTAAGGCTTGACTGGGGTAGGGGGAGCCTATATGCTCCCGTGTTCTTCGGGCCCTTAGCTCATGCTTGGTTAGAGCAGAGGACTCATAATCCTTTGGTGCGCGGTTCGACTCCGCGAGGGCCTACCAATACAAATCAAGGACTTAGGTGAAAACCTAAGTCCTTTTTTGTTGCTTGGCCGAGAGCTGTTCAGATTGGCTGCGAGCTGTTGCCGGTCGCCGTACCCTTGGCGGCGCCATTGGCTGAACCGTTGCCCGATGCCGAACCGCTGGCATTGACCGCCGGCTGCAGCGCGGTTGCCGCCTCTGTGGTGCTGCGCGCGCCGCTGGTGGCAGCCTGTTTGCTGCCCTTGGCGGCGCCGGATGCGTTTGCCATGCTCGACTGGGCATAGCTGCGGGTGTTATCCACCTGGGCTTGGGCGCCATCGCGGACCGGGGCCGCACTGCTGCGTGCGCCTTGCAGGGCGCTGCCTGCTACCTGGCTGATATCGCCGCTATCAGCGCCGGCCGAGGCCTGGGCGTTGCCGCTGCCGCTACCACTGCCCGTGACGCCGCTCAGCAGGCCATTTTGCTTAGGCGCCGGCGTCGGCGTGACGGACTGGGCGTTGCTGTTTGCCTTGTCAGCGTTGCGATTGGGGCGCAGTTCGTCGGTGTTGATCAGGTTGCTGGCGGAGCGGCTGCGGTCCAGCAGTGCGCCGTTGCCGCCGATGTTGCCCATGCCGCTCAGTTGTCCGCCGAAGTTGCCGGCGCCGCCGATCATGCCGCCAACCGGGCCGCCGCGCCCCAGCAATTGGGCGTGGGCCGAGCAGGCTACACCGATGGACAGGGCGATCAGCAATTGTTTGGCGATGGTGACGTTTTTCATGATGTTCTCCTCAATGTCCGCCGCAGACCATCTGCAGCGCTTACAAGGAAAACGCCTGGGCTCAACGGTTTAATCCACGGCCCTGAAAATTTTTTAAAAATTATCGGAAGGCCGACGGATCGACGCGATGCGCCGCACCCAGCACGCCATAGCCGACCTCGGGATTTGGCACGCCGGACGCGTTGCCGGCTGCGCTTTTCATTGCTGTGGCCAGCGCCTGCGCGGCGCCGGCAGGCGAGGGCTGGCGCAAGCCATCGGCCAGCAATGCCGCCACGATAGGCGACGCGAACGAGGTGCCGCGCACGGTGCGGTATGGCTGGCTGCCGATGGCGGCACTGACCATTTGATTGCCCGGCGCCGCAAACATCACTTGCGGCCCGCGCGCCGCTTCCGGCAGCGGCTGGCCGCGCTTGTCGACACCGCTGACGCCCACCACGCCCGGATAGCTGGCCGGATACAGCGGCGCCGCCGCCGGGCCATCGTTGCCGACCGCCGCGACCAGCAGGTGCCCGCGCTTGATCATGCCGGCCACCACCCGCTCGAGGATCTGGTTGGGCGGTCCCACCAGGCTCAGATTGATTACCGCCACCTGTTCCCGCGCCAGCCAGTCCAGCGCCGCCGCGATGCGTGAGGCCGAACCGCCGGTCGCGCTGTCGCAATAAATGTCCGCCGCATACAAGGCTGCTTGCGGCGCCACGCCGCGAAAACGATCGGAGCGCCCGACCATCAACGCGGCCACCGCCGTGCCGTGGGCGCTGGGATGATCCTTGCCGTCGCAGCCCCACGGCAGGATGCGGGCACGTTCAAAAACTTCATGTTCGCGCGCGATGCCGCTGTCGACCAGCCCGACCTTGAGGGCGTTGGCCGCGTGCGGCAAGGCCTGCGCGCCACCGGCTGGCTGCTCCGCCGGCTGCGCAGCGCTGCCCGTATAGATATGGTTGAAGTCGTAGACGCCATCTGGATCCAGCTCGCGCAAGCGTGCCAGCATGGCGGCGGTATCCAGCTGGCCGGGTACGCGCATTACCACGGTGGAGGCTCCCGCTTGCGCGTCGACGATGACCAGCCCGGCGGCACGGGCGGCGGCCAGACCCGCCTCGCTGGGCGACCACGCCAGTATTTCATGCCGCACCACAGCTTCGCCGCGTGGATCGGCTTCCAGCAGATCGCGGTGCTGGCGTAGCAGACCGGCGACCTGTTCCAGACGCGAGGTGACCAGGTTGCCAACGTCGGTGCGGTCCAGCAGCCGGCCGGTATCGCGCAGCAGCGGCGTATTGAGCGGCAGTTGCGGTAGCGGCAGATTTGGCAGGCGCAGCTGGGCGCTGGCGTCGGCGGTGCCCAGCAGGCAGATGGTGGCAACAAGTAACGATCGTATCGGCATGATGAGATAGTATAAGCAAGAGACTGTATGACGAATAAACGTTTGGGACAGGGATTAAAATCCCTCGCTGTGTCGTTTACTGGATAACCATGATCCAACAAGAGATAGCCGCCTTGCTGCCGCGCCTGCGCCGCTTCGCCCGCACCATCACGTACAACCGTGAGGATGCGGACGACCTGGTGCAGATCGCAGTGGAGCGGGGCCTGGAACGTAGCGAGCAATGGCAGCCGGGCACACGGCTGGACAGCTGGCTGTTCCGCATCATGAAGAATGCGTGGATAGACGAGGTGCGTTCGCGCATGCGGCGCGACGCGGTGTTCGCGCCGGAGGAAGCGGGTGAGCATGTGGGCGATGATTTCGCCGAGGCACACCAGCAGCGCATGGCGATCCAGCAGGCGGTCAGCCGCCTGTCGGACGAGCATCGCATGGTGGTGGCGCTGGTGCTGGTCGACGGCTTGCCTTACAAGGAGGCTGCCGGAGTGCTGGAGATTCCCATCGGCACGTTGACCAGCCGCCTGGTGCGGGCCCGTACGGCGCTGCAGGAACTGTTATCCGATCAAGCAAGGAAGGTGTGATGAAATTTTCCGATGAAACCCTGATGGCCTACGCCGACGGCGAGCTGGACGACGCCGAGCGCGCCGAGATCGAACGCGCCGTCGATGCCGATCCGGCGCTGGCCGAACGTGTGGCAGAGCATCAGGCCTTGCGCTCGGATGTGTTTGCGGCGTTCGCCCCCGTCCTCGATGAACCGGTGCCGCCGGCGCTGACGGCGGCGGCTTTGCCGGGCAAGGTAGCCGATTTGAATGCGGCGCGCGCCGCGCGCACGGAGCGGGTTGCGGCGCCGCCGCGCCGCTGGTCGTGGCCGGAGTGGGGCGCGATCGCGGCCACGCTGGCGGTCGGCGTCCTGGTTGGCAGCATGGCAGACGGTGCCGGTGGCGATGCGGCCTTGACGGTGGCGCAAGGCGCAGGTGGCAAGCTGGTGGCCCAGGGGGCGCTGGCGACGGCGCTGTCGCAGCAACCGGCAGCCAGCGAAGGCGCGGTGCGCATCGGCGTCAGCTTTGCCGCCAAGGATGGTTCGTTGTGCCGCAGCTTCATCATGAACGACACGGCCGGCCTGGCCTGCCGCAACGGCAATGCCTGGCAGGTGCCGGTGATCGCCGAGGCGGCGAGTGCCACCACAGGCGAATACCGGCAGGCCGGCAGCGCCATGCCGCCAGCGGTGCTCGACGCGATCGATGCCCGGATCGCCGGCCAGGCGCTCGATGCACAAGGCGAGCAGGACGCCTTGCGGCGTGACTGGCAGGCCAAGCCTGCGCATTGATTCATCATTCTGATTGCGCGTCGCGGTTTTTTGTTTGCAGATACATTAAAATTGCCGGTATTAGCATGACAAACCAAAGGAGACAGGAATGATCAATAAAAATCGACGGGATCTGGCAATTGCCACTGGTAGCGCTATCACAATGGCGGCGGTGGGCTTGCCGGCGAGGGCCGCCACGCCGGGGCGCAAGCTGGGCTATGCGATTGTCGGGCTGGGCGTGTATGGCCTGGGCGTGATCATTCCGCAGTTTAAGAATTGCCAGCACAGCAAGTTGGTGGCGCTGGTCAGCGGCGATCCGGTCAAAGCCAAGCGCGTGGCCGCCGAGTACGGCGTGCCGGAGCGCAGCATCTACAATTACCAGAATTTCGACAGCATCAAGGACAATCCGGACATCGATATCGTCTACGTCTGCCTGCCGGTGTCGATGCACGCCGAGTACACCATCCGCGCCGCCGCCGCCGGCAAGCACGTGATGTGCGAGAAGCCGATGGCGGTGTCGTCGGCCGAGTGCGAAGCCATGATTGCCGCCTGCAAAAAGGCCGGCAAGAAGCTGATGATCGGCTACCGCTGCCACTTTGAAGCCTACAACCTGGAAGCGGTGCGCCTGGCGCGTTCCGGCGCGATCGGCAAGCTGCGCTATTTCCGCTCTGAGCATGGCTTCACGGCCGGCAACCCGAATGCCTGGCGTCTGAAGAAAGCCCTGTCCGGCGGCGGTTCGCTGATGGATATCGGCATTTACGCGCTGAACGCAGCACGTTACATGACGGGCGAGGAGCCGATCGCGGTCTACGCCAAGGAAACCACCGACCGCAACGACCCGCGCTTCCGCGAAGTGGAAGACATGATCGAGTTCCAGCTGGAATTCCCGTCCGGCGTAATCGGCTCCTGCATGTCGATGTACAGCGCCAACCAGAACCACGTGCTGCTGGTGGGCGACAAGGGCCGCATCGATATGGAGCCGGGCACGCGCTACGACGGCAACAAGCTATGGGTCGGCCAGGACCGCAGCAATCCGGTGACGCCGCCGCCGGGACCGGGCGCCACCCAGTGGGCCGGCCAGCTCGACCACCTGTCGCTGTGCATCATCAACAACAAGGAGCCGATCGTGGCGGGCGAAGAGGGCTTGCGCGATATCCGCATCATCGAGGCGGTGTATCGCTCGGCGCGCGAGCAGAAACGTATCGCGCTGGTTTAAGTCGCGCTGTCCTCGGCCAGGCGCACATCGGCCATCGACGCCACCAGGTCCGCCACGCCGAGGAATTCCTTCAGCGGGAAGCCATCTTCCAGCGCCACCACGGCGCCGGCGGCGATGCCGTGCTCGCCTTCAGCCGGATGCGGCATGTAGGCGAATTGCGGGAAGCGCACCTGGCCGCGCTTGGCGATTTCGGCCACAGTGCGCGGCGCTGCGCGCAGCAGGCCGTTGCGCACGCGGCGCTGGCGTTCCTCGCGGCGCTGCTTGAGCTGCTCGGTCAGTTGCGGGATTTCTTCCGTCAGCCGGTCCGCTTCCGTCTGCTGGCTTTGCAGTTCTTCATCGCTCAGCGCTTCTTCCCATTGGGTCAGCTTGAGCAGGCCGCGCTTGTGCATGGTCTGTCGCTGCAGGTCGATTTCCAGCGTCGACAGGCGTGTCTTGTGCTGCTCCAGCGCTTGCAGCACGCTGGCGTCGCCGTTGGCGCGGTGCCATTTGTCGTTGAAGTCGAACACCAGTCCGTCAAAGTAAAAATACATGGGCAGCGCGTGCGGGGATTCCAGCACTTGCTGCGGGCTCATGTTCCAGCGCTCGGCCAGTTCGGCCAGCGTGAGGGTCAGTGGTTCTATGGTAGGCATGGCGATATTGTCCGATAATGGCACTCTCGCAGCAAGGAGTGATCCAAGATGATGTTTTTAAAAGTGCCGTTCGCGGAAAAAGAAGAAGCCAAGGCGCTCGGCGCGCGCTGGAACAGTGAGCGCAAGTCGTGGTATGTGCCGGATGGCAAGCCGGTCGAAGCGTTCGAGCGCTGGCTGCCGCCGGGCGGCGCCGATTTCGTGCCAGCCGTGGCCAAGCCCTCGCTCAAGTCGCGCCCGGTGATGACGGATTCCTACGCCGGCAAACCGGTCATCGGCCGCTACTATCTCGAGCTGGAGCACGACTGCGATCCGTTCGCCGCCTGCCCGGTGTGTGCGCCCAAGCTGGCCAGTTCCGGCTGGCAGGCGCATTACGACGATGTTGCAAAGATGCTAAAGCCATTGCGGCCCGCATAGGCTTCCTTTATCCTCGTGCAGATGGATAGCTCTACCCTGCAGCCCCCCATCTTTCGCACCGAGGATCGCCCGACCGTGGCGGTGCAGCGCTTCCGTCAGCCGGCCGATATTTTCGAGGCGCTGTTGCAGAGTGTGCAGGGCGGCGAATCGCACGCCCGCCCCACGCTGGACCTGACGCCGGATTCACCTTTCCTGCCTTTCCTTGAAATCGGCTTCGCGCTGCGCGCCTGCCTGGAAAAACCGGCGCGCCACGATTACCTGCTGCAGCGCCTGCGTCCGCACCTGAGCGTGATGATCGGCAACCTGCCCGCCAGTATCATGCCGATGGGCATGCTGCCCAAGCTGGCGCCGCTGCCCGGCTTCCGCCAGCTGGACGAGATCGGCGACGCCGAGATCCGCGACTGGCTGATCCAGGAGGGCGGTCTGATCTACGGCGAAATGCAGCGCTTCGAGCTGGACAACTACTTCGATGCCGTCAAACCGTTCCTGCCGCCCGGCGGCGTCATGGTCGACCTCGGCAGCGGCCTCGGCAAGGTGGTGATGACGGCCGCGCTGACCCTGCCGTTCGTGCGCTGCATTGGCGTGGAATTGCTGAACTACCGCCATCGGCTGGCGCAGGAGCGGCTGGTGCGCCTGTTGACGCTGGCCCGTCAGGGACTGGCCGCCTTGCCCGAGCAATTGAAGCTGGAAACCCCGCTGCGCCTGCCGTCCGGCGTGATGGCGACTGGCAGCCACCTGCTGGAACTCGGCTCGCGCATCCTGTTCCTGGAAAACGATATGTTCAAGGTCGATGTGCGCGGCGCCAGTCTGGTGTTCCTGTACAGCACCTGTTTCGGGCCGCTGATGGACGCTATCAGCGACAAGCTGGCGCGCGAGTTGCCGGAGGGCGCGCTGGTCAGCACCACCACTTATCCGATCAAGCACCCGGCGTTCCGGCTGCTGCAATCGCATGCGCCGGGCACCCTGTCTTGGACCAGCGTGATGATTTACCAGCGCGTCGGTCCGCCGATGACGGAGCCGGCGTCGGAAGCACGTTATCTGCACCAGCCGGACGCGGACGCGTGGGAGGCCCGCGTGCGGGAAGATTTGGCGGCAATGACAGGAGGCGGTACATGAGTTGGGCAATTCTGGCGTCGGCGCTGCTGGCGATAACGGGTTCGGCGCTGGGCGGCGAGGCGATCTGGCTGCACTACCTGTTCAAGCCGCTGACCACCATACTGGTGTGGGGCATGGTATGGCGCGCCACAGGCGACGGCCAGCCGCTATACCGCAAGGCCATTCTGGCGGCGTTGCTGCTGTCGCTGTTTGGCGATGTGTTCCTGATGTTGCCGATGACGCTGGGCTTCGAGCTGGGCCTGGCCAGTTTCCTGATCGCGCATTTGTTCTTTTTGCGTGCGTTCACGCGCGATGCGCCCCTGTTCGGCAAACGTTTGCCGCTGATCCTGCTGCTGGCGCTAAGCCTGGCCAATCTGGTGGTGCTGTGGCCGGGCGTGGGCAAGGGCTTGCAGATCCCGGTCGTGGCTTACATGCTGTGCCTGGTGGCGATGACGGCGCAAGCCGTGTCGCGCGGCCTCAGCCTCGGCACGGCGGACGGCAAGCTGGCGGCCGGCGGCGGCATCGCATTTCTGATTTCCGACACCACGCTGGCCTATAACAAATTCCACGCCCCGGTGCCGGCCTCGGCGCTGCTGGTGCTGGGCACCTATTACGCGGCGCTGTATCTGATTGCACTGTCGGTCAGGTCGAAATCAGCCACTTACGCGCAGTAGCGATCAAGTTGTCGGACAATGCGCGCGTGAACGGGGTCTGGATATCCCACATATGCCAGACCAGCGGCACGTCCAGCCAGTCGCCCGGCGCGAGGTCGATCAGCGTGCCATCGCGTAATTGCCGCTCGCATTGCTGGATCGGCAACATGCCATAGCCCAATCCCGCCTCGATAAAACGCACATAGCCGTCTGAACTGGACAAAGCATGGTGCGGGTAGCGCCCGGTGTAGCCGGTACGCTGGGCGATGAAGCGGGTTTGCAGCATGTCCTTGCGGTCGAAATTCATGGCCGGGGCGTGCTGGACGGCTTGCGCGGTGACGCCGTCGGGGAACCAGCGCGCGGCAAACGCCGGGCTGGCCACGCAAAAATAGCGCATCTTGCCCAGCGGCGTGACGGTGGTGCCGGCCACCTGGGCGGTTTCGCTGGTCACGCAGCCGAAAACCCGGCCTTCGCGCAGCATGCTTAGCGTGTGGTCCTGGTCGTCGAGGCGGATCTGCAGCATGCAGTCGCCGTTCGCCATTAACGGGGTGACGGCTTCCTGCAGCCAGGTCGCGGCGCTGTCGGCGTTGACCGCGATGGCGATTTCCGGCCGTGATTCGGCGTCGCCGGGACGCTTGTCCAGCGCCGATTCCAGTAGCCGCACCTGCCGGTAATGGGCGATCAAACGCTGCCCGGCTTCGGTCGGGGAGGGCGGTTGGCTGCGCACGATGAGCAACTCGCCGGCGCTGTTTTCCAGCATGCGGATGCGCTGCGACACCGCCGATTGAGTGATCGCCAGCGCGGCGGCGGCTTTGTCAAAACTGCCATAATCGATCACGGCGTCGAGCGCCGCCAGTCCCCGGTAGTCCACGCGACTCATTAGCGCACCTAATATTTGGCAAATAAGATTAATTATACTTATCTATGCGCAGGCCGTAATCTGGCGTTTTTTCGCACGGAGAAGGTCATGGAAGTCAGCGCTTTTTTGAAAGGCATCGGCCTCGGCGGCAGTTTGATAGTTGCCATTGGTTCACAAAATGCGTATTTGCTGCGGCAGGCATTGAAGCGCGAGTTCGTGCTCACTTGTATTGCGATTTGTATTTTGTGCGACGTGGTTTTAATTGCCGCCGGTGTAGCCGGCATGGGCCAGTTAATCACTGAAGCTCCATCGTTGTTATTCTGGATTAAAATCGCCGGCGCCGGCTTCTTATTCTGGTACGGCTTGCGCGCAGCGCGTTCGGCATTTAATCCGTCGGCGATGGTGGCCGGGGAGAATAATGCCGCGCCGGATCGCCGTGCCGTGATCGCCGCCATGCTGGCATTCAGTTTATTAAATCCCCATGTTTATCTGGATACCGTGGTGTTATTAGGTTCGATCGGCGGGCAGCAAGCCGGAAATGGCCGTCTGTATTTTGCCTTGGGCGCAATGTTGGCATCGGCGATATGGTTTAGCAGCCTCGGTCTTGGCGCACGTTATTTGACGCCGGTATTCTCCCGCCCGCGCGCCTGGCAAATCCTCGACGCGATTATCGCTGTGGTCATGTGGACGCTTGCAATCTCGCTGTTTCTGTAGCGCACAAGCTAAAAAGTGGCAAGTACGTGCCAATTTTTAGCATGAAAAGCCGGGATCCGCCGTACAATGGAGCCATGAACGCAGATCCAGGCTATTTCATACCGATGGTGGTGGAGTTTTCCGCCGACGCCATGTTGAGTGCCATACTCATTTTCCTTTGGCTAATGCAGCGCAAGGAAAAGCACGCGCTTTGCTGGGGCGTAGCACAATTTTCGGTTATTTGCGGCAGTGCGTTATGGCTGGTTGGCGCCGATTTATTCACTCTGCCTTGGCGCGTTTATTTCTGCGCTTTATCGCTCGCCATTGGCATGGCAGGTTATTGGGCCGGCACCCGGTTCTTTATTGGTCAATTACGCGCCTATCAAATTCGCTGGCTGGCGCCGGGTATTTTATTCGGCAGCGGGATATTCTATATTCTGTGGAGTTGGAATAATGCCTGGTTAATTCCAGGCAGTGTCAGCGCGTTAGGCCTGGTGATGGTTTGGGCCGGCTGGAAGCTGGTCAGCGTGCAAAATCATTACCGTGTACTTGGCGTGACGTTGATTCTGCGCGGAGGATTTAATTTATTAAGCGCTGCCAATTTTAGTCCGGACTGGTTCATCATCTGGTTCAACGTCACTAGCTTCCTGAAAGTATTGTCGATGCTGGGCCTGGCCTACGCCGTTCTGGACGAAATCCAGCAACGTTATGGTCGCACCATCGACAGCCTCAGCCACGGTTTCCTGATCCGCGACCGGCGCGGATTTGTGCAGATCGCTAATGAACGTTGTGCAAAATTGCTCGGCTTTAATAATGCTCAAGAGCTCATCGGCCTGCATGTCTGCGATTTGTTGCCGAACCTGACGCGCGACATGGCCGACCATTATTTCCGCCGCTTCGAAGCCGTAGGCACGCAGTTCCCGTTGTCCGATACCGCTGTGGTGAAATTGTGTAATGGCAACAGTCTGCCGGTTGAGATGCTGGGTTCGCCTTACTTCGAGCGCGGCCAGTTGTTCGCGCTGGTCCAGTTACTGGATATCACCGAGCGCAAAAAGAAAGACGATTTGCTGTACCAGGCCGCCCGCATCGACCCGGTTACCGGTTTCTACAACCGTCACGCGCTGACGGCCCGGCTGGAGCAGGAGTTGGTCCGGGCCGACAAAGACGGTCGCGAATGCGCCATCCTGTTCATTGACCTGGACAAATTCAAACGCGTGAATGATTCCTTCGGCCATGCCGCCGGCGACGAACTGCTGCGTACCGCCGCCAGCCGCCTGCACGGACTGCTGCGTCCGGACGACGTGCTGGCGCGTTTCGGCGGCGACGAGTTCATCGTGGTCATTCCCGACCTGTCGCCCGGAACCGCCGCGCAGATGGCGGCGGATTGCGCCAGCGCCATCATCGCCTCGATGGGCCGGGGCTTCGAGCTGTCGTATCACGCCATCAGCGTCACGGCCAGCGTCGGCATCGCCTACTATCCATTGCACGGCAGCGATAGCGAAAGCCTCGTTCGCAACGCCGACATCGCCATGTACGAGGCCAAGAAAGCCGGCCGTGGCGAGCAGCGCGTGTTCAACGACGCCATGAATGCCGCCGCCAAGGATGGCCTGGTGATCGACGGCGCCCTGCGCGGCGCTATCGAGGCCGGCGAGTTTCATCTGGTTTATCAGGCCATTACCAACTCCCACACCGGCAAGTTGACCAAGGTCGAAGCGCTGCTGCGCTGGAATAGTTCGCTGCTGGGCCCGGTGCCGCCGGACCGCTTCATCCCGGTAGCGGAAGACAGCGGCATGATTATCGCGCTCGGCACCTGGGTGCTGGAACAGGCGTGCCGCCAGATGGGCGAGTGGAAGCAGAGTGCGCTGGACGATGCCACCATCAGCATCAATGTCTCGGCCTGGCAGCTGGCGGCGCCGGATTTCGTCACGCTGGTGTCGCAGGCGCTGATCCGCAATCAGCTGTCGCCGCACCAGCTGGAGCTGGAACTGACCGAGCGCGTGCTGATCGAGGACGCGGCCAATGTACAAGCCGTGCTGGCCCAGCTGCGTGCGCTTGGCGTGGGCATTTCGCTGGACGACTTCGGTACCGGCTATTCCTCGCTCAGCTACCTGACCCAGTTCCATCTCAACACGCTGAAGATCGACCGCGCCTTCGTGATGGACATCGAGCACAGCGAGCGCAGCAACAGTCTGGTGCACGCCATCATCGCGATGGGCCACAGCCTCGGGTTGCAACTGGTGGCGGAAGGGGTGGAGACGGCGGGGCAGGCGGCGATTCTTGAGAAGATGGGCTGCCATTACCTGCAGGGCTACCACATCGCCCGGCCAGTCGCGCCGGACGAATTGCTGCGCTTTGCCGGCGCGCGGGCCAGTATCGCGCCGGCGCCCTACAGCGACTTCGCGATTTAGTTACCTGGCTATTTAGCCGAGGGCACTTTCTGCGCCGCTTCTTCGGCGGTGAGGATCCAGATGCGGTCGATATGGCCCATGCTGTCCACGGTGTAGTTCACCACCAGATCCTTGCCGCGCACGGCGGCCGGCATCTCGATGCGGTTATCTTCGTTGAAAATGCGCGCAGCGGGCGACAACTGGCGCGCTTTGCCATCCAGCGTGATATCGGGGAAATAGCCGGGCGTGAATTTCCCGCGCAAGATATTGGCGGGGAAGGGGCGGTCGATCGCCAGCGCCGGCAGGGCCAGCGCTGCGGCCAATATCAGTGAAATTGATCGCATCATGCTGGCATCTTACTGCAGTGTCATCAAGATGTCACGGCGGCGTCATCGCATCGTCACATGTTGTTCCTACAATCTTGCGAGTTGATTTTCCACTAACCCAGCAAGAAAGAACAACTGCCATGCCACAGCGTCCACTCCTCAAACCTTTGTGCCTGCTGATCCTGCAAGCACTGGCCTGCCACGCCTACGCCGCCGATCCGGCCGCTGCTGCTACGGCAGCAGACGACAGCGCCGCCATCGGCGCGATGGCCGGTCCTGTGCAATCGATCGAGATTACCGGTCGCGGCCAGTCGCGCCAGGTGCAAAACATCAACAAGGCCGACCTGGCCGAATCGCTGCCGGGCACCAGCCCGCTGAAGGTGCTGGAAAAACTGCCGGGCGTGAACTTCCAGTCGGCCGATCCGTTCGGCGCGTACGAGTGGTCGACCCGCTTCAGCATTCGCGGCTTCAACCAGAACCAGCTGGGCTTCACGCTGGACGGCATCCCGCTTGGCGATATGACCTACGGTAACAACAACGGCCTGCACATCAGCCGCGCCATCTCGTCGGAAAACATCGGCAGCGTGTCGGTGTCGCAAGGCGCGGGCGCGCTGGGTACTGCTTCGTCGAGCAACCTCGGCGGCACGGTGCAATTCTTCACGCTGGCCCCGGCCAACGAGCGCGGCCTGACTTTCGCGCAAACCTTCGGCAGCGATTCGACCTCGCGCACTTTTGCCCGCGTCGATACCGGCCTGATCAACGGCGTGTTCAAGGCCTACATCAGCGGCACCCGCCAGCGCACCGAAAAAACCAAGGGCGAAGGCGACCAGAACCAGGACCAGCTGAACTCGCGCTTTGTCTTCAACTTCGGCGACAACAGCCTGACCGGCTTCGTCAACTACTCCGACCGCCGCGAAGTCGACTATCAGGACGTGTCGCTGGAAATGGTGCGCCGCCTGGGCTACGACTGGGACAACTACCAGCCTGACTGGCAGCGTGCCGTCAATGCCGCCAAGGGCATCTTCACCGGCGGCGTCAACAGCCTGGACGATGCTTACTACTCGGCCGGCGGCCTGCGCAAGGACACCATCGGCGGCCTGACGCTGGACCTGCGCCTGACCCCGAACGTGGACCTGAAAACCACCATCTACCACCACGACAACGAAGGCCAGGGCCACTGGTACACGCCGTACGTGAAGACCGACGCCAGCAACCCGATCTCGCTGCGCACCACCGAGTACAGCATCGGCCGCGACGGCGTCACCAGCGATGTCACCTGGGACATCGGCGACCACACCATCAGCGCCGGCCTGTGGGGCGAGCGTAACAACCACACGGCCAGCCGCAACTACTACGGCGTGACCGGCCCGGCCGACACCATGTACTACCTGTCCAAGCCGTTCGCCACCGACTGGAAGCAGAACTTCATCACCACCACCTCGCAGTACTACCTGCAGGATGCGCTGTCGCTGATGGATGGCAAGCTGAAACTGAACGCCGGCTTCAAGTCGCTGGAAGTGGACATCCAGGCGCGCAACCTGGTCGGCAGCCGCGCCGCCGGCAGCCTGAGCGCCAAGAAAAACTTCCTGCCGCAAGCGGGCTTCAACTACGCCGTCAGCAGCGACGATGAAGTGTTTGGCTCGGCCTCGAAAAACATGCGCGCGCACCAGCCGGGCGTGACCGGCCCGTTCTCGCAGACGCAGGCGGCCTACAACGCCGGCATCGCCAACCTGAAACCGGAAACCTCGGTCAACGTCGACCTCGGCTACCGCTTCAAGCGCGACAGCCTGCAAGGCTCGCTGGCCGTGTACAGCGCGCGCTTCGACGACCGCCAGCTGAGCGTGGCCACCTGCGCCGGCATCCTCGGTTGCCCGTCGACCCTGGTCAACGTCGGCAAGGTCGACACCAAGGGCGTGGAGGCGATTGCAGTGTGGAAGTTCAACCGCGAAATCAGCTGGTTCAACTCGGCCACCTTCAACGATTCCAAGTGCAAGTCGAACTACATGGACGGCACCACGCTGGTGGCGGTCAGCGGCAAGACCGTGGTCGACGCGCCGCGCCAGCTGTTCAACACCGAGCTGTCGTATGAAGGCGGTGCATGGTTCGCGCGCGCCGGCGGCAAGTACACCGGCAAGCGCTACTACACCTACCTGAATGACGGCGGCGTGCCATCGTTCTGGCTGGCCAACCTGTCGGCGGGCTACAAGCTGAAATCGCTGGGCTTCGTGAAAGATTTGTCGCTGCAAGTCAACGTCACCAACCTGTTCGACAAGCAGTACATCAGCTCGATCGGCACCAACGGCTTCCAGGCCAGCGACCCGAACGGCACCGCGCAAACCCTGCTGACCGGCGCCCCGCGCCAGGTGTTTATCACGCTGAACGGCAAGCTGTAAGTTGCCGTCGCCCCGGCGAAGGCCGGGGTCCATAGAACGCTGGCCAGGAACATACTCAGCATGGACCGCAGCGGCGGACCGTCCGCCTTCGCCGAATGACGGAAGTGCGCTGTTGCTCGGACAACACAGCAACAGCGTGGCGCTGGCATGGCGCTCCTGATAGTTGCATACTGGACGACCAGCTGCAGCTATCAGGAGATGAGCCATGAAATGGTTTTACGATCTGAAAATAGCCACCAAACTGATCGTGTCTTTCGGCGCCGTGTTGCTGTTGACCCTGGTACTGGGCGTCAGCAACATGATGTCGATGAACCGGGTCAACCAAGCCTCCACCGACCTGGCTGAGAACTGGATGCCGAGCGTGCGCGCGGTGCTGGAATTGCGCGCCACCGTGGGCGACATGCGGCGCTGGGAACTGGCGCATTTGCTCAACGAGGACGCGGCCCAGATGGCCGACTACGAAAAGCGTATGGACGATACGCTGATCATCCTCAAAAAGACCCGCGACACCTACGAAAAACTGATTTCCAGCCCGGAAGAGAAAGTCGTTGCCGCCGATTTTGACAAAGGCTTTCAGGCTTTCATGGTGGATCACGCCAAGATGATCGAGCTGTCGCGCGCCAACAAGAAAGTCGAAGCGCGCGACGTGGCCAGCGGCACCTCGGCCAAGGCGCTGGGTGTCATCAACGAGGCGGTGAACAAGCTGGTCAAACTCAATGTGGACGGCGGCGATGCCGCCAGCGATGCGGCGTCGGAGATTTACAGCAGTGCGCGCATGACGTCGATCGTGCTGTTGGCGATCAATATTGGCATCGGCATGGTGCTGGCGATGTGGGTGGCGAAGATTGTGGCGGCGCCGTTGCAGGAGGCGGTGTCCCTGGCGCGCAATGTGGCGGACGGCGATCTGACGCTGTCGATTGATGTGAAAAGCGCCTGCGAAACCGGGCAGCTGATGCAGGCGCTCAAGGACATGACCGGCAACCTGCAGAATCTGGTGAGCCAGGTGCGGCATGGCACGGATACCATCGCCACGGCTTCCTCGGAGATCGCCAGCGGTAATCAGGATTTGTCTTCACGCACCGAGCAGCAGGCCAGCTCGCTGGAAGAGACCGCGTCCTCAATGGAGGAGTTGACCAGCACCGTCAAGCAGAATGCCGACAATGCGCGGCAAGCCAACCAGCTGGCGCAATCGGCGTCCGGCATCGCGCTCAAGGGCGGTGATGTGGTGGGGCAGGTGGTGGGCACGATGGCGTCGATCAATGAATCGTCGCGCAAGATTGTGGACATTATTTCGGTGATCGACGGGATTGCGTTCCAGACCAATATCCTGGCGCTGAATGCGGCGGTGGAAGCTGCGCGTGCCGGCGAGCAGGGCCGGGGCTTTGCGGTGGTGGCCAGCGAGGTGCGCAACCTGGCGCATCGCTCGGCGGCGGCGGCCAAGGATATCAAGCTGTTGATCAGCGATTCGGTGGAGAAGGTGGAGAATGGATCGGTGCTGGTCAATCAGGCTGGCGAGACTATGAACGAGATAGTCACCAGCATCACGCGGGTGACCGACATCATGAGCGAGATTACGTCGGCCAGCGTGGAGCAGAGCGCAGGGATTGAGCAGGTCAATACCGCGATTGTGCAGATGGACCAGGTGACGCAACAGAATGCGGCGCTGGTGGAAGAGGCGGCTGCGGCGGCCGAGTCGATGCAGGATCAGGCCGCGCAACTGAGCCAGGTGGTGAGTGTATTCAAGCTGCTGGCGTCAGCGCAAGCATCTGCACCGCGTCCAGCCGCGCCACGCAAGCCATCGGTGCCGAAGGCCGTGGTGGCCAGCGTGAAAGCGCCGGCCGCAGCGCGGCCAGCCTTGAAGAAACCGGTGAAAGAAACCGTCGGCGGCGACGAGTGGGAAGCCTTCTAGCGTCATTCCGGCCTTCGCCGGAATGACGTGGTTCATGGGGCGGGGTTGCGCGCTTGCCACGCCGCGAGGTCGGCGCGGTATTTGTCCAGCGCTTCCTGATACAGGTCATCTACGCAAAAAGTGCAGCCACTGTGGCAGCAATCGTCCGGACCGGGCGGCTCCGGCGGTTGCGGTTTTGGATCGTCGTCGTTCATACCATTCTTACATTCTCACATCGGCGGCATGGCCAACAGCGCCATGTTCCGCCCTTTTTCCTTGGCGCGGTACAGGGCGCGGTCGGCCAGCTGCACCAGGTCTTGCGGCGAGGTGTCCTCGGTCGGCACCAGCACCGCCACGCCAATACTGATCGTCATGATACCAAACGGCGACTGCTCATGCGGCAGCGCCCGCCGCGCCAGCTCGGCGCAAATCTCTTCCGCCACCCCGAACGCATCGGCCGCATCGGTGGCCGCCGCCAGCAGCGCGAACTCTTCGCCGCCATAACGCGCCACGATGTCGCTGGTGCGCCGCCCATGCGTGGTGATCAACTCCGCCACCGTGCGCAAGGCCGCATCGCCGGCCAGGTGGCCGTAGTGGTCGTTGTACTTCTTGAAGTAATCCACATCCAGCATGGCCAACGCCAGGGTCTGGCCGGTGCGCGCGGCACGGCGCCATTCCGCTTCCAGCGCCAGGTCGAAACCACGGCGGTTGCTGACGCCGGTCAGGCCGTCGGTGGTGCTGAGCGCGGCCAGCTTGCGGTTGGATTCTTCCAGTTCCGCCGTGCGCGCCGCCACCGTCTGTTCCAGCTCGGTCTGGTGACGCGTCAGGCGGTTGATGCGGGTCTTGTACGCCAGTGCCAGCGAGCCGACCACCAGCGCCGCCAGCCCGGAACGGAACCACCAGCGCTGCCAGAACGGCGGCGTAATCGTGATGTGCAAGGTGGCCGGCTGCTCGTTCCACACGCCCAGATGGTTGGCCGCCTTGACGCGGAACACGTACTTGCCCGGATTCAGGTTGGTGTAGCTGGCGGTGCGGTGGCTGGCGTCGGTCTCCACCCAGTCGCGGTCGAAACCCTGCAGCTGGTAGGAGTAACGGTTGCCCGACGGCTCGGTGTAGTGCAGCGCCGCGAATTCCAGCGCAAACACCGACGCCTGCGAGGACAAGGTCAGCGCGGTCGGCGAGGTGACCGGCCCCTCGGCCTTGACGTTCTCGGCCGGCTGGCCGTTTTGCAGCGAGTGGTTGAACACGGTGATGTCGGTGATCGCCACTTGCGGCGGCACCGAACTGGTCTTGACCTTGGCCGGCACCACGGCGGTCATGCCGTGCACGCCGCCGAAGTACAGCGTGCCGTCCGCGCCCAGCGCCGACGAGTTGACGGTGAAGCCTTCGGTCAGGCCGTCGGAGGCGGTGAACAGCGTGACCTTGCCGCTGTCCGGATCCAGCCGGTACAGGCCGGCGAGGGTGGAGCACCAGATCTTGCCGTCGCTGTCGTGCTGGATGGCGAGGATCTTGGCGGCGCGCACGGCCGCCGCGTAGGACTTGAAGCTGATTGAACCGTCCGGCTTGAACACCACCAGGTCCAGGCCCTTGGCGGTGCCGACCCAGATGCGGCCCTGCGGGTCTTCATGCAGGCTGACGATGTTGTCGTCGCTCAGGCTGCCGGTGGTCTTGGTCGAGTGGCGGAAGTGGCGGAACTTGCCGCTGGCCGGGTCGAGCAGGTCGAGGCCGCCGCCATTCCATTCCGAGCCGGCCCACACGCGGCCCTGGCGGTCTTCCAGCACCGCCGAAGTGCCGTTGACGCTGCGCGAGCTCGGGTCCTGCGGATCGTTGTAGTAAATCTTGCGGGCGTCGGTCTTGATCTCGTAGCGGATCAGGCTGTTGCCGGTGGCCAGCCACAGCACGCCGCCGGCGCCGGGCGCGATGGCGTTGATGTAGTCGGATGCGGTATTGCCGAAGTGGATGGCCTGGAACGGGCTGTCCGGCGTGTCAAGGCGGTTCAGGCCGTTCGAAGTGCCCAGCCACAGCGGGCCTTTGCCGTCCTCGTCCTGGTACATGCTGTAGACGATGGAGTGCGACAGCTTGCCCGGCGTCTTGTCGTCGGCGCGGTAGCTGCGCAGCACGCTGCTGGTGACCGGATCGTACAAGCTCATGCCCACATTCCCGCCCAGCCAGATCTTGCCGTTGGGCGCACGCGCCAGGCTCAGCAGCGCATTGCTGGCCGGCGCCGAACGGGTGTCGATGCGGAACGGCACGTGGCGGGTAAAGCCTTCGCTGCTCAGGTTGGCCATCGCGATGCCGTCGGTGAAGGAGGCGATCCACAGCATGCCGCCGCGGTCCTGCATCACCGCGCGCAGATTGTCGCCGGGCAGGCTGTAGGGATCGTCGGCGGCGTGCACGAACTGGTCGAACTCGCCGTTGGGCTCGTTCCAGCGCAGCAGGCCGGCCGACAGCGTGGTACACCACAGCACGCCCTTGTTGTCGATGCCGAAATTGGTGATGCGGCTGTAGGGCGAGGGGATGGCCTTGCGCGTGTCCCAGTCGCTCTTGCCGTCCCAGCGGATCACGCCGGACTCGGTGCCGATCCACAGCGCGCCGCTGTGATCGAACTGCAGCGCGCGCACGATGTTGACGCGGGCGTCCGGCTTGGCGGCCGGGTCGACCTGGTGGTGCTTGAACACTTTCGCGCCGGGCGCCAGGTAATCCATGCCGCCCGGCCAGGTGCCGATCCACAGGCCGCCTTTGGCGTCGAGCGCCAGCGCGTTCAGGTCGTTGCTGGCCAGGCTGTCCGGGTTTTTCTCGTCGTGGAAGTAGACGGCGTCGAAGCGGCCGCTGTTGGGATCGAAGTGCTGCAGGCCGCCCCAGGTGCCGATCCACAAGCCGTCCTTGCCGTCGCTGATGATGTTCTTGACGATGCGGTGGTTCTTGGGCGCCTGCTCGGTGCTGAAGGTGGTGAAGTTGTTGGTCTCGGGATTGAAGCGCGCCAGCCCGTTCTGGGTGGCGGCCCAGATGCGGCCCTTGTTGTCCTCGAAGATGGCCGACACGCGGTCGTGCGGCAGACTGGTGGGATCGGCCGGGTTGTTGATGTACTTGACCGACTGGTAGCCGTTGTAGCGGTACAGGCCGTTGGTGTGGGTGCCGACCCAGACAAAACCCTTGCGGTCCTGGATCAGCGACAGCATGGACGGCTCGTCGCCGCCCAGCGGGCCGAGTTTTTTAAAGCGCAGCGAGGGGGCGGGGGCGGCGCTGGCGAGGCTTACCGCCAGCAGCAGGCATAGCAACAAAAAACGGCGCACGGATTCATCTTGTTTCTAATCAAAAAAACTATTATACATGCCATTGATGCAAGGGTTTCGTGATAAAAGCTGGGGTTGGGCTGCCGTTTTTTAGCGCAGTTGCCAGAAATTAGGGTATAGTTTACGGCGCTTCACCATCCGTCCACATTATGTCCGATACCGAGATCATCACCCCGACCATTCCAGAGCAGGCCGCCGCCGAAGCGCCCGCACAAGTCCGTTTCGCCGATTTCGGCCTGTCGCCGAACATCCTGCGTGCGTTGACCGAGCAAGGCTACGAGCACCCGACGCCGATCCAGGCTCAGGCCATTCCGGTGCTGCTGCAAGGCCGCGACGTCATGGGCGCGGCGCAGACCGGTACCGGCAAGACCGCCAGCTTCTCGCTGCCCATCATCCAGATGCTGCTGCCGCACGCCAGCGCCAGCACCTCGCCGGCGCGCCACCCGGTGCGCGCGCTGATCCTGGCGCCGACCCGCGAACTGGCGGTGCAGGTGGCCGAGAACGTCAAAGCCTACTGCAAGCACACGCCGCTGCGCGCCACCGAAGTGTTCGGCGGCATGGACATGAAGCCGCAGACCGTGATCCTGAAGGCCGGCGTGGAAATCGTCATCGCCACCCCGGGCCGCCTGCTGGACCACGTCGAGCAAAAGAACATCAGCCTGGGCCAGGTGCAGATGCTGGTCATGGACGAAGCCGACCGCATGCTCGACATGGGCTTCCTGCCGGACCTGCAGCGCATCATCAACCTGCTGCCGAAGAAGCGCCAGAACCTGATGTTCTCGGCCACCTTCTCGCCAGAGATCAAGAAACTGGCCAACACCTTCCTGAACGACCCGGTCACGATCGAAGTGGCGCGCGCCAACAAGACCGCCGACACTGTCACCCAGGTGGTGTACAAAGTCGCCGAGAACCAGAAGCACGCGCTGATCGCGCACCTGCTGCGCCAGCGCGAGCTGAAGCAGGTGATCGTGTTCTCCAACACCAAGCTCGGCGCCTCGCGCCTGGCGCGCGAACTGGAGCGCGAAGGCATGAAGGCGGTCGCCATCCACGGCGACCGCAGCCAGCAAGAGCGCATGGCGGCGCTGGACGCCTTCAAGAAAAACGAGATCGACATCCTGGTGGCGACCGACGTCGCGGCCCGTGGCCTCGACATCTCGGACCTGCCGTGCGTGATCAACTACGACCTGCCGTACAACGCCGAAGACTATGTGCACCGCATCGGCCGCACCGGCCGTGCCGGCGCCTCGGGCGACGCCATCTCGCTGTACTCGGACAAGGACGAGCGCCTGCTGGTCGACATCGAGAAACTGATCAAGCAAACCATCAAGCGCGTCGAGCCGGAAGGCTTCAGCCCGGCGCCGACCTTCGCCGACGAGCGCGGCGAACGCCGTCCGCGCCGCGCCGAAGACATGGGCCGTGGCCCGGCCGGCCGTTCGGCCGAGCGTCCACCGCGCTCGCTGGGCGCAGGCGGCCCGCCGCGCCGCGAGAAAGTCGACCCGTGGTTCCTCAAGCCGTATGAACCGACCAAGGCCGCCGCGCCGGTGGCGGCCGCGCCTGCCGTTGGCGGCGGCATCACCAAGGCCAAGCCCAAGCTGGCCTTCCTGCTGGGCGGCGCGCCCAAGCAGTAAGCAGAAAAAAAGCAGCCTTGCGGCTGCTTTTTTTTTGGGGGCCCGGGCTTGCGTTTTAGCCCAGGTATTTGCCCAGCCAGCTGCGCAAGCGGCTGCGGCTGGCCGGGGCGGGCGCGTTTTCCACCACCTCGGCGACTGGCGCTGGCGGTGCGGCCTGCACTGCCGGCGCAGGCCGTTGCAGCACCCGCGTCGACAGCACCGCCAGGCCCAGCTCGCGCTGGTCGCCGCCGCCGTTCTGCTGGGCCGGCACGAAGGTCGGCGCGTGCAGGTCGATACGGTACAACTGGCCGGCTTCAAACGCGGCCGCCAGCGCCACCTCGATGATTTCGTTTTGCTTGCCGAAGAACGGCAAGGTTTGTTCGACCGCGCCGAATTCCTTGGTCGCCGGATCGTAGCGGCGCAGTTCGGCGCGGCAGGGCAGGGCCGAGTCGTGCACGCTGAGGAAGCGCAGCGCCAGCGTGTCGGCGCCGGCGCGGGCGTAGAAGTAGGACAGCGCGTGGCCGCTGGACCAGCGGCCGCCGGCGCCGCCCAGTTCCGCTTCGTACGCATGCCAGCCGCGCCCGAACTTGGTGACGGGCGCCTGGGTGTCCTGGTTCGGCTCGGTGTCGAACACAAACATGGTGCCCTGGCAGCGGCGGCAGACCTCGGTCTGCATCGCATCCTTGGCGATGGCGGTGCGCTTGCTGTCGGTCAGCAGCTCCACCAGCGGCATCTCGCGCAGATTCGGCAGGCCCATTTCGCCTTCGTAGTCGAGGCAGCACAGCGACAGCTGGCCGTCGGCCAGCATCGCCACATTGTGCGCCATCGCGCAGTCCAGCGCTTCGGTGCGTTCCTCCACGTAGGTCAGCGACTGCTTGGGCAGGAAGGTCTGCATGAACGACGGTTCCTTGGTCCACATGCCGAAGGTCTTGAAGCGGATGAAGCAGTTGGGGGCGAACATATAGCCCCAGAAGCGCTCCTCGATCAGGTCGGCGGCGTCGGGCGGCACGGTGGCGCGGGTGGCGGCCAGGTGGCCGCTGCCGATTTGTTCGGCGTACTGCTGCAGGCTGCGCGCGTGCTCGGCCTCGAACTGCTCCGGGAATTCGGCGCGCAGTTCGGCGGCGAAACCGTCGAAGCGGTCCAGCAGGCCGGTGACGAAGGCGGTCTTCTCGTCGGGCGAGAAGGCGTCCCACATATCGAGCTCGAAGTCCGACTGGATGGCGGCGTCGGCGCGCATGTTCGAGGTCGAGGTGACGTGGATCTCCACCCGCGAGCGGCTGCCCTGGATGAATTTTTCGCGCAGCGCCGGGTAGATGCGGTCGAAGTACTGGTCGAAGGTCAGCTTGTCGTAGCCGCGCAGGCGCTGGTAGCTGTCCTCGGTCGGGGTTTGCAGGCTCAGCACCAGCGCCACGTTATGGTGATGGAACACCTTGCGCGCGCGCTCGGCGTCGAGGATGGCGAAATTGCTGATCAGGTAAACCTCGATCTCGTATTGCTCGCACAGGTCGATGTATTTGTAGATCTTCTTGTTGAGCAGCGGCTCGCCCAGCACGCTGAACTGGATCGGCCGCTTCATGTCGAGGTCGCGCACCTGCTCGATGAACTGGACCGCCTGCGTGTCGTCGGCCATCGCCCGGTCCTTTTTCAGGTAGTCGGACGGGCAGAAGGTGCAGTGCATATTGCAGTGGTTGGTCAGCTCCAGGAAAAACACCTGCGGCACAATGTCGTAGGCCTGCGGCGGAATGAACACCGGCTGGCGCGGCGTGACGGGCAGGGCCTCGGGCGCGGCGGCCTCGGATTGCGGATGGATTTTAATCATGGAGCGTGCGGATGGGATCGAGGGACGGTGGTTACCGATGGTTACTTATCGACATTATAAGCCAGGGGCCGGCAAGGTATAATGCGCGCTTTGGTTTTCCTCCATTTTACGGTACGGCATATTCAAGTGAGCATACTTAGCAACCAGCGCATCGCGGTCATCGTGCCGTGCTATAACGAAGCCCTGACCATTGGCAATATCGTTCGTGATTTCAACACCTGCCTGCCGCAGGCCGCCGTCTACGTGTTCGACAACAATTCCAGCGACGCCACCATCGCCGCCGCGCGCCAGGCCGGCGCCATCGTGCGCAGCGTGCCACTGCAGGGCAAGGGCAATGTGATCCGCCGTATGTTCGCCGATGTCGACGCCGACATCTACATCATGGTCGACGGCGACGACACCTATGACGCCAGCGTGGCGCCGCAACTGGCCGAGAAGCTGGTGGCCGAAGGCCTGGACATGGTGGTCGGCACCCGCGTTACCGACGAGCAGGAAGCCTACCGTTTCGGCCACCGCTTCGGCAACAAGCTGCTGACCGGCTGCGTCAGCGTGGTGTTTGGCAATACCTTCACCGACATGCTGTCCGGCTACCGCATCTTCTCGCGCCGCTACGCCAAGTCGTTTGCCGCCCACGCGGCCGGCTTCGAGACCGAAACCGAGCTGACCGTGCACGCGCTGGAACTGCGCATGCCGGTGGCGGAAGTGGCGACGCGCTATGGCGCCCGCCCGGAAGGCTCGGTCAGCAAGCTCAATACCTACCGCGACGGCATCCGCATCCTGTGGATGATCACCAAGCTGTTCAAGAACGAAAAGCCGCTGCACTTCTTCTCGCTGCTGGCCGGCCTGTGCATGCTGGCCGCCGCCGGCCTGGCGCTGCCGCTGCTGGAGACCTTCCTGCAGACCGGGCTGGTGCCGCGCCTGCCGACCGCCGTGCTGTGCACCGGCTTGTCGTTGTTCGGGGTGGTGCTGCTGTCCTGCGGCCTGATCCTCGACACCGTGACCAAGGGCCGCATCGAGCAAAAACGCTTCGCCTACCTCGCCATTCCGGGCCCGGCGCCGCACCATGAGTAAAACCCGCCGCGAGCTGTTGCGCTTTGCTGTGGCCGGCGTTGCCGGCCTGGCGTGCGACGCGCTGGCGTTTTACCTGGCACTGGCCGCCGGCCTGTCGCTGTATCCGGCGCGCCTGCTGTCCTTCCTGTGCGCGGTCACCCTGACCTGGCTGATCAACCGCCGCTACACCTTTGCCAGCGCCGGCCATCCGCCGCCTGCGCCCAGCCTGCGTGAATTTGTCCGCTACCTCGGCGCCATGCTGGGCGGCGGCGCCATTAACTATGCGGTGTCGGTGCTGTGCGTGCTGATGTTGCCGCCGTGGCGCGTGACGCCGCTGCTGGCGGTGGCGGCCGGCTCGCTGGCCGGCATGCTGCTCAACTTCGTCAGCGCCAAGCTGCTGGTCTTCCAACGAACCTGATTGCTCTCATGATGCTGCTACGACGCTCCCTGCTTTCCTTCGAGCGCACCGTTGCATCGGCCTGGCGCGCCCTGGACCGCCCGGCGGTGCTGGCGCGCGCGCTGTTGCTGGTGCCTGTGCTGTTTGGCCTGCTGTCCCTGCTGTACGGCCAGGACGACAACTGGGACTTGCACAACTACCACCTGTACAACCCGTTCGCGCTGGTGCACGGCAAGATCGGCTACGACCTCGCGCCTGGCCAGTGGCAGAGTTATTTCAACCCCACCATCGACCTGCTGTACTACGGCCTTAACGCCGTGCTGCCGGCGCCGGCGACCGGCTTCGTGATGGGCTGGCTGCACGGCCTGAACTTCGTGCTGCTGGCCGCCATCGCACGCCGCCTGCTGCCGCCGCAGTCGCACCGCGCGGCGTTGCTGCTGGCGCTGGCTGGCACGCTGGGTCCCGGCTTCCTGTCCGAACTCGGCAACACGATGGGCGACAACCTGATCGCGCTGACCGTGCTGGGCGCGCTGTTGCTGGTGCTGCGCGCCTGGCCGCTGCTGCTGCAGGGCGGGGCGCCGGCCTGGCGCGCGGTGGCGCTGGCCGGGCTGCTGGCCGGCTTCGGCACCGGCCTCAAGCTGACCAACGCCATGTATGCGCTGGCGCTGTGCCTGGCGCTGTTCGGCGTGCCGGCGGCGTTCTGGCTGCGCTTCCGGCTGGCGTTCGTGTTCGGCCTGGGCACGCTGGCCGGCATCGCCGTCAGCGCCGGCCACTGGTACTGGCGCATGTGGCACACCTTCGGCAATCCGCTGTTCCCGCAATTTAACAACATCTTCAAGGCGCCGCTGGCCGCGCCGATCGGCATCGGCGATACCGGCTGGATTCCGAAGGGCATCGCTGAAAAGCTGCTGTGGCCGTTCATCTTCAGCTACAACTCCAAGCGCGTGATCGAGATCGCGCTGACCCAGCTGATCTGGCCGATGGTCTACCTGGCCGGCGTGGCGCTGGCAGTGCGCCTGCTGCGCGACGTTATCGCCGGCCAGCGCCCGGCCGGCAAGCTGGAACGCCCGGCCGGCTATGCGCTGCTGTTCTTCGGCCTGTCCTACCTGGTCTGGCTGAACCTGTTCGGCATCTACCGCTACCTGGTGCCGCTGGAACTGCTGGCGCCGCTGGCGCTGTGGCTGGCGCTGCAGCGCCTGATGCCTGCCGCCATCGGCCGCCATGTGGCGGCCTGGGCCTTGCTGCTGGCCACGGTGGCGACCTTCCCCGGCGCCTCCTGGGGCCACGGCGGCTGGACCCGCACGCCGACCACGGCCCAATTGCCGCCGCTGCCCGAGCCTGAACAAAACATGATCTTCACCGTGCACGGCGATCCGCCGATGAGCTGGCTGGTGCCGCTGTTCCCGGACCGCCTGGCGTTTGTCGCCTTGGGTGGCGGCTTCCCCGAGTCGGCCGCCTATGGCGCCAAGGCGCTGGAGATGATGGCCGCGCGCCGCGGCCCGTTCTACGTGATGCTGCAGGCCGAGGGCGACAACCAGAAGATCTGGCCGGCCGCGCAGGAAGTGCTGGGCCGCTACGGCATCACTTTCGATCCGGCCGACTGCGTGAAGTATCAGGCCGCCGTGGGCACCAACCAGCATCCTTACCAGTTGTGCCCGGTGCAGCCGCCTAGAACTGGAAGTAAATAAACGGGTTGAAGCCGCCTTCGACCACGGCCATGCAGGACAGCACGTACAGCGCCAGGCAGTACACCGTCATCAGCGGCGTGGCGCCAAGGCGGAAGCTGGCCTGGTAAGTGCGCAGCGCGCTACGGTCCGGCAGCAGGCAGACCAGCGCCGCCAGCGCCAGCACAAACATCACCTTCGGATCGGCCAGCATGCGGTCGTGCGGCAGCCACGCCGGTGCGCCGCCGAACATCGCGTGCAGCACCTGGCCGGCCTGCGCCAGCGTCGGCGCGCGGAACGGCACCCACAGCAAGGTCGCCAGCACGAACACCGGCAGGCTGCCGAGGCGCAGCTTGTCCAGCTTGAGCCAGCCGGCGCGTTCCAGCACCAGCAGCAGGCCGTGGCCGACGCCCCACGCCAGGAAGGTGTAGGCGGCGCCGTGCCACAGTGCGCACAGCACAAACACCACCATCAGGTTGCGATACGTGCGCCAGGCGCTGCCACGGTTGCCGCCCAGCGGGATGTAGACGTAGTCGCGGAAGAAGCGCGACAGCGTCATGTGCCAGCGCTGCCAGAATTCGGTGATGCTGGCGGCCGCGTACGGACGGTTGAAGTTGCGCGGGAAGCGGAAGCCCATGATGCGCGCCAGCCCGATCGCCATGTCGGTGTAGCCGGAGAAATCGAAATAGATCTGGAACGAATAGCAGGCCGCGCCCAGCCACGCCGAGTAGGCGCTCAGTTCAGCGCCGGGACGGTAGATGCCGTCAGCCACCACGCCCAGCGGGTCGGCGATCAGCAGCTTCTTGGACAGGCCGACGATGAAGATCAGCAGCCCCCAGAACAGCTGGCGGCTGGTGCCGGCGCGGTGGCGGATGTGCAGCTGTTCGCGCACCTCGGCGTAGCGCACCACCGGTCCGGCGATCAGGTGCGGGAACAGGAAGATGTAGATGGCGAATTTCTGCAGGCTGCGCTCGGGCGCGATGCGGCCGGCGTGCACGTCCAGCAGGTAGGACAGGAAGTGGAACACATAGAACGAAATCCCCAGCGGCAGCACGATGCCCAGCTCGCGCACCGGCGCCGTGGCTTGCCAGCCGCTCAGGTCTTGCAGCAGTTGCGCCAGGAACAGCAGGTATTTGAAGAACAGCAGCGGCAGCAGGTTGAGCGCGATGCCGCCCGCCAGCAGCGCGCGCGCCTGCTGCGGCTGCTGCTCGCGGCGCGCGCCGATCACCCCGGCCAGCAGCCAGTTGGCCAGCAACAGCACCAGCGCCACCACCGTCAGCGCGCCTGCGCCCAGCACGTAGAACACGAAACTGGCCAGCAGAATGTAGCTGTTGCGCCAGCCGCGCGGCAGCGCAAAGTACATCAGGTAGAACAGCGGAAAGAACAGGAACAAAAAGCCTGGCGAGGAAAAAACCATGATGTCGTCGGTGGCGTTATGGGGTGGGGGCCAGCGCGGCCCAGTGGCCGCTCTGGATATCCAGGATTTGCACGATCAGGTAGCGGCACCGGCCCTGCAGCAGGGCCGGCACTTGCGGCGGCATCAGGCCTCGGCTCAGCTTGTGGAACTGGCGGAAGTGCTCGGTCAGGCCGGCGCGCAGCATGCCGTCGCTGAAGCTGTTGCCGTACATGCAGGTGGACGGCAGCAGCGCCGGATCGTCCAGCACATCGGTGCTGAATTCCCAGCCGCTGCCGGGCGCGGCCTGGATGTCGTGGTGGCGCGGCGTCCAGGTGCGCTTCAACTGCGGCTCGATGACTTGCTCTTTCAGGTTGAGGCGGGCGGCAAAGCGCGCCTCGGAACCGACGAAGGGCTGGTAATCGGCTTCCAGCGGATGGCGCCAGCGCAGCGCGCTGCCTTCCATGCCGGCAATGGTGTCGGTGACATCGGCCGCCACCACCATCGCGGTCAGGTCGGTCCAGTGGAAGTCCTGCTTGTAGAACAGCGGGAACTTGCCACGGTTGTCGTCGAGGTGGCGCTTGACGTCGATGAAGTGCAGGCCTGGCGCGCTTTTCAGGCGCTGGTACAGAGCCAGGAAGTGGGAATCGTCCGGCACCTGCGGCGCAAACGAGGGCAGGCGCTCGCGCGTGTAGTACTGCTTCTGGATCGGCGCGACCAGCAGCATGGTGACGCCTTGCGCCTGCAGCTGCGCGTTGAAGGCCAGCACGCCGTCGTACACCGCTTGCGCGCGCGCCGGCTCGGCCAGCAGGCGTTCGGTGGCCGGCATTTCGTTGTCGATCAGATTGCGGCCATACAGTTCACCATCGGCGCCGAAGTAGACACGGGTGGACGAGTTGAACAGGCGGTAATCGAGTTCGTTCTTGGCGCGGATCATCAGGGTGCGCCAGCCGAGGTGGTCGCTGAACCAGCGTTCGAAGCGGCTGTAGAAACGCTCGACCGGCCACCACTCCTTCAGGTCGGGCAGCGGCGCCAGCGGGCGCAGTTCCTCCACCGGCGACACGTGGTTGCGGTAGACATGCACCACATGCTTGTCGGCGATGTGGCGCTCCAGCCAGGCATCGGCTTGCGGCGCGGCGCTGATGAAGGCCAGCAGCGCCGGCCCCACGCTCAGGGCCAGCAGCGCGGCTGGCAGCAGCAGGCGGCTGGCGCGCAGCGCCTTGCGCCGCGCGTGGCGCTGGGGAGGGGCGGCACGCGGCGCTGGTGCGGGTTGGCGCAGCGGCTGGTTCATGCTGCGTCCTTGCCGCCGATGATGGCCAGCAGCTGGTGCGCGTTGTCGCGCCAGCTGTTCCAGCGCATCGCTTGCGAGCCAGGATGGCGGCCATCCGCGTGCAGCGCCAGCCAGTCCTGCACGGCGCGCGCCAGGGCGGCGCCGTCCATGCCGCTGAAGTAGCTGGCGTTGTCGCCCGCCACTTCGCGGCACACCGGGATATCGCGCAGCAGCAGCGGCATGCCGTAGCTGGCCGCCTCGATCAGCGGCAGGCCGAAGCCTTCGCCTTCGCTCGGCTGCAGCAGGCAGCTGCTGGCGCGGTACAGCTGCTGCAGCGCGCCGTCGTCAAGCCCTTGCAGCCAGTGCAGGCGCTGGCCCAGTTGCGGATGGCGGCTCAGCCGGTTGACGATGGCCGGGATGGTGCGGCGTTCGGACGCCGGCAGCGCCTTCCAGCCTTCGTTGCCGACGATGACCAGGTGCGCCTCGACGCCGTCGCGCCACAGCTGTTCAAACGCATCCAGCGCCTGCAGGTGGCCTTTGCGCGGCTCGATGGTGCCGACCATCAGGAAGCTTGGCGTGTGCGCCAGCTGGGCCAGCAGCGGCAGCGCGTCTGCTTTGGTGCTTGCCGCGCTTGCCGCCGGGGCCACGGCGGAGGCGCCGGCCACCAGATCGGCGCCGTGATGCAGCACCGCCAGCGGTGGAATGCGCGGCGCGTGTTCCGCCTTCAGCCAGGCTTGCAGCTCGTCGGCCACGGCGGCGGAAATGCAGATCAGGCGGTCGGCCATGCCGGCCGCGCTGTGCAGCCAGGCGCCGTGCACGGCGTCGGCGCCGACCGGGAAGAATTCCGGCCGCAGCACCGGCAGCAGATCGTGCACCAGCCAGTTCAGCGTCACGCCGCGCGCGCGCAGCTCGGCATACACGCCGTCGCGCGCCGCTTCCATCACCGCGTGCGGCGCGTGGTCGGCGCTGTAGTAGACGTCGCCGGCCTGCACGTCCAGCAGCGGATCGGCGCCGGCCAGCGTGGCCTCGATGCCGAGCAGTTTGGCGGCGTAGTTGCGCGCGTAGCGGTAGCGATAGCGGCCGTCTTCCTTGCTCAGGTAGACCGGCTCCACGCGCCAGCCGCTGGCGCGCAGCTGCAGCAGTTCCAGCAACTGGTTGCGCACCACGCGCTCGATGCCGGTCTTCAGGTCGTGGCGCGCGATGGTGGTGACGTCGACCAGCAACTGGCGCGGGTGCAGCGGATCGGGCGCGTGCGCGATGCAGCGCGCCAGCTGTTGCAGCATGGTGTCGTCGCTGGCTTCATCGCCAGTGAGCAGGCCAGGCGTGGCCAGCAGGCCTTGCACCAGCGCCGGGCGGCTGCGGCCCTTGCGCTCGGCGGCGCGCGCCAGTGCTTCGTAGTACATGCGGCCGACGCGCTCGGGGCTGTTGCGGGTGCCCATCAGCGCGAAGCCGGCGCGGCTCAATTCGGCGCGGCGGGCGTTGTCGTTGCGCAGGGTCTCCAGTGCGCCGATCAACTCGCCGCGCTCGAACTGGTCGGGCAGCATCCACACCGCGTCGTGCGGGAATTCGGCCATCGCGCCGTTGGCGTTGATGATGGTCGGCAGCTGGTAGATCAGGCAGTCCAGCACCGTGCCCGAGGTTTCGCCGCGCGAGGTGGTGCGCAGCTGCACGCCGACGTCGGCCGCCTGCAGGTAGTTCAGGTAGTCCTCGTCCGAGATCCAGCCGGAGATGCGCACTTGCTGCTGGGCGTTGGCGGCGGCGATGGTATCGGTGATGCTGAGGCCATAGTCGCCGCCGTGGTTGGCGCCGACGAAAATCAGCTGGCACTGGCGGTCCTGGTGCAGGCTGGACGCCAGCCACGCCTGCAGCAGTTCCAGGCACTGCTTGCTCGGGCCGATGAAGCCGAAATTGCAGACCACGAACGCGTCCGGCGCGATGCCCAGCGCGGCGCGCGCGGCGGCGCGGTCGTGCACTTCCGGCACTGCGCGCGGCAACTGCGCCATGCTCCAGTCGCAACCCGCTTCCGGACCGTACCAGTCGGCCGCCAGCTGGCGCGCGTAGTCGGAATGGACGATCACATGGCTGGCCTGCTGCAGGATCTCGAGGTTGCACGGCCACAGGTCGCGCGCCGCTTCCATGCCTTGCGGCTGCAGGCCGTCGCGCACGGCGGCATAGCCGTGCGAGTGCAGCAGCGCGCGGGTCCAGGCGCCCGGCATATTGCCGTTGATCTGCTCATAGGCCAGCATGCTGCTCAGGAAGAAGTCGTGCAGCACCACCACGCCCGGCAGGTCTTGCAGCAGCGGCAGCATATAGCTGTGGAACGGGCTGTTGCCGAACTGGTAGACGATGTGCGCGTACTGGTCGGCGTGGGCGCGCAGCCAGGCGGCGTCGTACCAGCGCACGTGGCTGGTCTCGGGCGGCAGCGTGACGGTCGGCTGGTTGACGATCAGGTCGACGTCGAAGTAGGGCAGCAGGGTCGGCAGCACGCGGTTGGTGTAGTCGGCCACGCCGGTTTTCTCGGGCGGCATCGGCGACACCAGCGCGATGCGCGGCTTGGCGCCGGCCGGCGCGACTTGTGCCGGCAGGGCGGCGGCGCTGCGGGCCGCATGCTCGGCTTCCAGCGCACGCAGGGCGCGCTGGGCGCTGTGGTCCCAGCTGAATTTTTTGGCTTGCAGGCGGCCGTGCGCGCGCAGCCGCTCGCGCAGCGCGTCGTCGCTCAGCACTTCGCCGATCTTGGCGGCGATGGCGGCTGGCTCGCTGGCGTCGAACAGCGCCTCCTCGCAGCCGATCACTTCCGGGATGCTGGTGTTGTTGGCGCCGATTACCAGCGCGCCGCAGGCCATCGCTTCCAGCGCCGGCAGGCCGAAGCCTTCGTGTTTGGACGGGAAGATGAACAGGGTGGCGGCGCGGTACAGCGCGATCAGGGTATCGTTGTCGACGTAGCCGGTGAGGATCAACTCGTCCGCGCCCAGCCCGCACTGCAGGGCGTGGGCTTCCAGCTTGCGCCGCTCGTTCTGGTCGAACTTGCTGGCGATCAGCAACTGGTGGCGCGCGCGCACGGCTGCCGGCAACAGACTGAAGGCCGTCACCAGGCCGTCGATATTCTTGCGCGCGTCAAAGCCGCCGGGCGCGTACATCAGCATCTCGCGCGTGACGCCGAAGCGGGCGCGCAGCGCGGCCAGTTCGGCGGCGTTGCTGTCGGCCGGCTGGAACATCTCGTCCACGGCGGTGGAGATCGACACCACTTGCTGCGGCTCGAGCTGCAGCGCGTCGATCGCCTCCTGGCGCGAGTAGTCGGAAATCGCCAGCAGCAGGCCGGCATTGCGCAGCGAGGCGATCTTGCGCTCGTAGTAGTCGCGCTGCGACGGCTGCACCAGGTAGGCGGCCGGGTTCAGGAACGGGATCAGGTCGTACTGCACCACGGCGGTAAAGCCGCTGCGGTCGAAACGGCCGACCGAGACCAGCGCATCGTCGACATAGCCTTCGAACAGGCTGGTGACCAGCACCGCATCCGGCTGCAGCTGGGCCAGCGCGTATTCGCGCAGCAGCTCGCCGGCGCGCGCGCGCGGGCCGTGCACCGGGGCGTGCTCGGCGCACGGCGTCGGCGCATCGAACACGCAGATGCGCTCGGGCGGCACCAGGCCGGCGAAGGCGGTGCGCAGGTCGGCGATGGAGGCGTGCAGCGCGCCGTTCAGCAGCAGCCAGATTTCATGCTGGCCGGCGTTGCGGGCCACGCCCAGCGCCAGCGCCAGCGAGTAGCGGCCGATGCCGCGAAAACGGCTTTCCGATTGGGCGCCCTGCAGGTCGATTACGATACGCACAGCTTATTCCTTGCTGGCGGCCTGTTGCGCCGCCCTGGTCAGTTCATGGTAGGCGCGCGTGGCGCGCGGCGACAGCTGGCCCGGCGCATCGTCCTGGCGCAGCGGCACCGGCGTCACGGCGCTGGCTTGCAGCATGCTGCGCATCAGGCGCGCCTGCAGGCGCGGCGCCAGCGCGGTCAGCACCGCGCGCAGCACGCGCTTGATGCGCGGATGGCGCAGTACCCAGCGGCCGCCGGCCAGCACGGCGCCGCGCACTTTGCGCTTGCCCCAGCCGCGCACGCGGTGGGCGAAAGTGACGGCGGCGCGCAGCGGCGCGGTGATGCGCCACGAGGTGCTGGCCAGCAGCTCGTTGGCCAGCCGGCCCATCGCGTCGGCCTTCTGGGTGGTCTGCTGCAGCAGCAGCGAGGCCTGGTGCAGGTGATGCTGGGTTTCGTTCAGGCGCTGCTCCAGCTGCTGCAAGCGCTGCGCGCTGTCGGCGTGCTCGGCGCGGGTCTGGACTTGTTGCTCGGCGAGGCGCTCGGCGTGCCGTCCCAGAGCGCGGTGCAGCTCGCCGTTTTCCTTGGCCAGCTGCAGGTCGTAGCGCTGTGCCAGCGGCGCCAGCGCGATGCCGTAGTCGGTGGCGAAGGCGGCGTCCAGCGCGGCCATCTCTTCATCCGGCGCGGCCTTCTGCGCCACCACGCTGTAGTCCGGGCTCGGGCCTTCCAGCACGTTGATCATGCCGATGCGGGCGTCGGTGTGCAGCTGCGCTTCTTCCTGCAGGCGTACGATCTTGTGGCGCGCAAAGCCTGCATGCTCGGCGGCGAAGGCCAGCAGCAGCGGCGGGATCGGCCGCAGGTGCGAGGGGTCCATGTAGAAGCTGGAGGCGCCCACCACCAGGTTTTCCGGGTTCGGCGTTTCCAGGATCAGCAGGCCGCCCGGGCGCAGCGCGCGCAGCGCTTCGGCGATCAGCTCGCGCACCATGTCGAACGGGATGTGCTCGACCAGATGGAAGGCCGACACCAGCGCCAGGCTGTTGTCGGGCGCGGCGCGCAGCGCGGCCAGCGCATCTTGCGTCTCGACTTGCAGGCCGCGCTCGCGGCAGGCCGCCAGCATGCCGTCGTCGAGGTCGATGCCGCGCGCGGCCAGGCCGTATTCGCCCAGCAGTTCCAGCCATTCGCCACGGCCGCAGCCGAGGTCGAGCGCGGCGGCCGGGCCGTCGTCCAGCAGCGGCGCCACGAACGGCTGGTAGGCGCGCAGGCGCCCGGTGATGGTTTCGCGGCTGCCGCGATAACGGTCTTCAAACGCCCGGTAAAAAGACGGATGCATAGCGGAATTCATCGTTCGATCTCCACGGTCGGTTCCATCCAGCTGCTGCCGACGAAATGGCGCCGGTTCATATTCGTGACGATGAACATGAACGCCAGGTCGCGCCATTCATAATTGTCGGCCAGATGGGTTTCATTGCTGGTCAGCGCGGTGGTCACCGAATAGCTGCCGGGCCCCAGGTTGAGCGGGAAGCGGAAGCGGTATTCGATCTCGTCGCCGGCCTGCAGCTGTTCCAGCGGCTGCTCCATGTGATGGGTGTTGGTGCCGAAAATCTGCTGGCCGAGGCGGTCCTTGATCATATACCCGAGCACCAGGCGCGGCAGCGGCGCCTGCACCTTGACCTTGACCCGCAGCGTCACCGGCACGCCGACGTTGAGGATTTCCTTGGCGTTGCCGGCCTCGTCCTCCAGCGTGATGGCGGTGACGGTGGCCTGGCCGCTGCCGGAGGTGGTTTGCACCCGGCCCTCGGCAGTGCGCACCTGCTCGACGCTCGAGCCTTCGCGCTCGGCGATCAGGGCGTTGTAGTAGTCCATCACCGCTTCCGGCGTGCCCTGCATGGCCAGCCGGCCACGGTCGAGCAGGATGGCGCGGTCGCAGATCGACTGCATGGCGGCGCGGTCGTGGCTGACGATCAGCAGGGTGGTGCCCTGCTGGCGGTAGGCGCGGATGCGCTCGAAGCTCTTGTGCTGGAAATAGGCGTCGCCGACCGACAGCGCCTCGTCGACGATCAGCACGTCCGGACGGCGCGCGGTGGCCACGCTGAAGGCCAGCCGCATCTGCATGCCGGACGAGTAGACCCGCACCGGCTGGTCGATGTAGTCGCCGATTTCGGCAAACGCCTCGATGTCCGGCATCAGGGTGTTGATCTCGTCCACGGTCAGGCCCAGCAGCTGGCCCGCCATGTAGACGTTCTGGCGGCCGCTGAAGTCCGGGTGGAAGCCCATGCCCAGCTCCAGCAGCGCGGCCACGCGGCCGCTGATGCTGACGCGGCCGGTGGTTGGCTGGGTGGTGCCGGTGATCAGCTTGAGCAGGGTGCTCTTGCCGGCGCCGTTGATGCCGATGATGCCGACCGCCTCGCCCGGCGCCAGCGTGAAGCTGATGTCCTGCAGCACCCACTTGAGCGTGTGGCGCGGGCCGCGCCACGGCAGCAGCCATTCGGCCAGCCGGCTCCAGCGGTGCGGATATTGTTTGTAGGCCTTGCCCAGGCCGTTGACCAGTATGCTGCCCATTACAGTTCGTCCACCATTTCTCCGGCGCGCTTGCGGAACAGTTGCAGGCCCAGTGCGCAGAACAGCAGGGCCAGGCCGGTGACCGGCAGCAGGCTGGCCCAGTGCGGCGCATGGCCGCCGACCAGAATATCCTGGCAGGCGCCGACCAGCGCCGCCATCGGGTTCCAGTGCAGCAGGCCGCGGATTTCCGGCGGCAGTGCGCTGGCCGGATAGACGATGGGGGTGAACCAGAACCAGAACTGCAGCAGGATGGTGAAGAACTGGCCGACGTCGCGGAAGAACACATTGAACACGCCCAGGATCATGCCGAGGCCGACCGCGAACAGCACCAGCACCAGCAGCACCGGCGCCAGCGCCAGGTAGATCCAGCCGGGGAAGGTGCCCGACAGCACCAGGAAGGCGGTAAACAGGCCGAAGATGATGGCGAAGTTGATGCCGGCGTTGAGCACCACGATGATCGGCAGGCAGATGCGCGGGAACTGCAGCTTCTTGAGCAGGTTGGCGTTGTCGATGAAGACGCTCTGGCTGCGCCCGGTGATCTCGGCGAACAAGCCCCAGGTCAGCACCCCGGCGCACAGGTAGACGCTGTAGGCGAACGGCGTGTCGACGCCCTGCAGGCGGTTGTGCATGACCTGGGAAAAGATGACGGTGTAGACCACGATCATGGCCAGCGGGTTGAGCACGGTCCAGGCCGCGCCCAGCAGCGAGTTGCGGTAGCGGCCCTGGAATTCGCGCCGTACGCTGCCGGCGATGAAGCCGCGGTAGCGCCAGACCCCGCTCAGCATGGCGGCGGGTGGGAAGGCTGTTCTGATCATGTCGGCTAGGAACCGGCGGCGCGCCTGACGACAGCGCGTGGCGGCGCAAGCCGGAGAGTAAAAAAGGCGCTGATTATAGCATGGTGATATAGGCAACCCTTGCCCTGTTACAAGTGGTTGCAGCTTAGACCTGGGCCAGTTTTTGCAGCTCGTCCGGGCGCACGATCAGCAGGCTGTGCGGGCCTTTTTCGATGATGCCCTGCTGGATCAGCGCCAGCAGCGTGCGGGTCACGGTTTCGCGGCTGGTGTTGATCATATTGGCCATGTCCTGGTGGGTCGGCAGGTTGCTCACCACGTGCACGCCGTCGTCCTTTTTCTCCATCAGCAGGGTGAGGAAGGTGTAGATGCGGCGCGGCGTGTTGTGGATGCTGAGCAGGGCGCGGAATTCCGAATCGCGCTGCACCTTGGCGGCCAGGAAGCGCAGCATGTGGTTGGCCACCGACGGCGCGTGGGCGAACAGGTGCAGCGCGGTCTGGCGCGGCAGCAGCGCCACCAGCACCGGCGACAGCGCCACCACCGAGGCCGAGCGCGCCGAGCCGTTGATGACGGCGATCTCGCCAAAGAAGTCGCCCGGCGCCAGCATGCGCAGGCCGATGGCGCGGCCCTCTTCGGTGATGTCGACCACTTGCAGCGAGCCGGTCAGCAGGAACAGCAGGCTGTCGCCGGGGCCGCCTTTTTGCAGCACCACGTCGCGCTTCAGGTATTGGCGGATGCGCAGATCGGCCTTGACGCGCGCCATGTCCTCTTCGCTGAGGTCTGCCAGCAATGGAATCTTGCGCAGATGAATCATCATCTGCGGGTTGGCGCCGCCCGCTTCGCGCGCGGCAGCCATCAGGCGGGCGGCCTCGTCGGGCGGCACCAGGTCCGGCAGCGGTGCTTCATTACTTTTACGCTTGGACGCCATGCACTTCCCTTAAAAATTATCCCAGCGCAGGCTCAAATGCAGCGCGCGGCTATTATATTCGAACAGGGAGATGTTCTCGCGGTTGCGCACCACCCGCCCCTCCAGGTAGAGGCTGATGTTGGGCAGTACATACCACTGCAGCGCGGCGCGTGCGATGCTGGTGCGCTGGTTGCGCACCACCTCGACCAGTTCCGGCGCGTAAATGCTGGCGCCGCGCCAGCGCTGATGGGTCAGGCCGGCTTCGCCGTACAGGCCGCTGCCCAGCACGGCATAGCCCTGCAGGCTGCCGAACCAGCCGTCGCGGTTGCCGCCGGGGCGCAGCGCCTCGCCGTTGTCGCGCAGGCGGCTGGCGGTCAGTTGCAGTTGCTCGCGCTTGCTGCGGTAGGTCAGCATGCTGCCCAGTTCGTAGGTGGTCGAGTCGTAGCTGCTGCGGGTCGGATAGGTCACACGGCTGAGGTTGCTGATCAGGGCCAGGTCGAGATTGGCCGGCAGGGTGATCGGCGGCGCCGCGTGCAGCTGCACCTGCTGCTGGCGCTGGTAAAGCTTGCCGTTCAGCGTGGCGTTGCCGTAGGCGCCGGTGAGGCGGGTGCGCCAGCGGCCCAGGGTCCAGGCGCGTTCCAGCCCCAGCAGCAGCGACGCGGTATCCTGCTCGCGCTGGTGGTCGTGGCGGCGCGCATACAGTTGCACGATGGCCTGCGTGCCGCTGCTGTCGAGCGGCTGGATGTAGGAGCCGCTCAACAGCGAAAAGCTGTCCGGGTGCGGCAGGAATTCCGGCGCCAGTTCGCCCGGCACGCCGCCGACGCTGAAGATCGGATTGGTGGCGCCCTGATTGACATTGGTGTCGTGGCCGCGTCCGGCGCTGAGCAGCCAAGAGGGCGGCCGCGACGGCGCTGGTTTGCAGCCGCTGGCGCGGCGCCCGTCGATCACTTCCATGATGCCGGGCGGCGGCGCGAAGCGCTGCTCGATTTCCCGGAACAGACGTTCGGCCTCGGCACTGTTGCCGACGTCGCACTGGGTCAGTGCCAGTTCCATCCAGGCGCCCGCATGCAGCGGCTCATGCTCGATCAGGCGGGTCAGCAGCTCGGCGGCGGCGCTGGGCCGGCCCAGCGCCAGTTCCTTCAGCGCGGCCTGGTACATGGCCTCTTGCTGCTCCGGGGTGTTGACCGGCTCGGCGCTGGCGGCGGTCGCGCTATCGGCGGCGGCCGGCGGCGCTTCCTGGGCGCAGGCCAGCGCCGTGGCGAACAGGGCGGGCAGCAACAGGCGGCGATGCAGGCGCATCATGGCTGCAACTCCAGCGTGTACAGCTGAATCGGTTTTTCCTTGCCGCGCAGCTGGTGTTCACCCAGCGGCAGCAGGCGGTGGCGCTGGCTGCGCGCCGCCGTGCCGGCGCCGACGATGATGTCGTGCGGGTAGTCGCGGGCCGCCTGTTCCAGCCGCGACGCGGTGTTGACGCTGTCGCCGACCGCAGTGTAGATGCTGCGGAAGCTGGTGCCGTAGTCGCCGGCCATAGCGGCGCCGCTTTCAATGCCGATGCGCACCCGCAGCGGCGCCAGCCCCTGGCGCGCGCGCGCGGCGCTGAAGGCGGCCACCTCGCGCACGATGCGCTCGGCGGCGTCCAGCGCCAGGTCGGCGTGGTCGGCGTTGGGCAGGGGCGCGCCCCAGAACGCCACCAGGCCGTCGCCGGTGTACTTGTCCAGCGTGCCCTGCATTTCCAGCACCGGGCGGGTCAGGCAATCGAGGAAATCGGTGGTCAGGCGCGCCGCCGCTTCCAGCGACAGCGACTCGACCTGGGTGGTATAGCCTTCCATGTCGGCGATCAGGGTGGTCACTTGCAGCAGGCGCGGCGCCAGAGGATCCTTGAGGTCGCTGCGCAGCAATTCATTGACCACATCCTTGGCCACGTATTGGCGCAAAGTGCCCAGCAGCTGGCGCGAACGCTGTTGCGCCTGCTGCCAGTGGAACGGCACGGCCACCGCCAGCAGCAGCAGGTGCGACAACAGCGGCGCCGCCGGCGCCAGCAGCGGATCGCGCGGCGCCAGCACATAGGCCAGCGCCAGCCACAGCAGCGCGCTGGCGGCCAGCATGGCAGTGTTGGCGATGGCGGACAGGCGCGGCAAGGTGTAGCTGGCGAGCAGCACGATGGCCACCGTGTACAGCAAGGCCAGCCAGCGGCCGGGCAGCGGGCGCGGCGCCAGGCCGGCCTGTTCGTCGAGGCGGGCGCTGAGCATGGCGGCATGGACCAGCAGGCCGGCGCTGGAGGCGGCCAGCGGGGTGGCGATGCGGTCGCCGATGCTGAGCGAGGAGGAGCCGATCAGCACCAGGCGGCCGGCCACGTCGGCCTTGCCGAGGCGGCCGTCGAGCACTTCGGCGGCCTGGGCGACATCGTAGGCGGCCCAGTTGCGGCGGTAGGGGATGCGTTCCAGCCCGACGGCGGCGGCAGGGGCCGGGCCGGCGCCGGCGCAGCAGTCGAACAGCGCGCGCGACAGCGACGGGTACAGGCGGCCCTGGTACCAGGCGCTGTCCGGCAGCCGGCGCAGCACGCCGTCGGCGTCGGGCAGCACGCCGATATTGCCGAAATGGCGCGACTGGGCCAGCCCGGCGTGGTTGGCGATATAGCCGGTGGCTTGCAGCGCCGCGCCCGGCTGCGGCGCGGCCACGCCGCCGGCCAGTACGCCGTTGCGCAGCGGCACCGGGTGCGGCTGGTAGTCGAGCATCTGCGCCAGCACCACCGGGCCATGCCGGGCCAGCATGGCGAGCCGCGCGTCGCCTTCGGCGTCGGCCGGCTTTTCCAGCAGGATGTCGAGCGCCACGCCGCGCGCGCCGGCCTGCAGCAGGAGTTCCACCAGATCGGCGATGCGGCTGCGCGGCCACGGCCACGGCTGGCTGGCAACGCTGGCTTCGTCGATGTCGACCACCAGGATGCGGTCCTCGAGACGGTCGTCGGCCTGTAGCGCCAGGTAGCGGTCGCGCAGCCACTCGCCGCCCCAGTGCGACCAGGCGGGTGTGGACGACCACTGTGGCAGGGCGCACAGCAGCACGGCAACCACGGCGATCAGGCTACGCAACAGTAGAGAGAGGGACAGGCGAATGCGCAAATTAACTGGGAATTGGGGTTGAACAGAGGGGCAGTTGCGCTCCAGAATGGCTGTTAGTATATATCACTGCCCCAAGTAAACATATGGGCATGACAATTCCTGCCGCCACCGCCGGCAACGGCTGTAACCGAATGTAATAGATGTAAGATGTGATGACGATCACTGCTTTTTGCTGTGTGGAGAGGACAATACGCAGCATAGGAGAAGTTTATTATGTTACGGAAATATCTGACCGGTGCTGCGTTGTTGCTTGCCGCCTTGTCCCCAGCGTGGGCGGGTGAGGCGGGCCGTATCGTCTTCGTTACCGGTCGTGCCGACCTCGGCGGGCAGCCGGCCAAGCTCGATGCCGTCGTCAACGAGGGCGCCGAGTTGAGTACAGGCAGCGATGGCTATATGTACATCAAGACCCTGGATGCCGGCATGCTGATTCTGCGGCCCAACACCCGCGCCCGGGTCGCCGACTACAAGTTCGATCCCGCCCATCCGTCCGCCACCAGGGTCAAGCTGGAATTGCTGAGCGGCGTGGCGCGGGCGATTTCCGGCCAGGGCGTCAAGCAGGCGCGCCAGAATTTCCGCTTCAACACCCCGGTGGCCGCGATCGGCGTGCGCGGGACCGACTTCATTGTGTACACCGACGCCGAAACCTCGCGCGTGTCGGTGGTGTCCGGCGGCGTGGTGGTGAGTCCGTTTGCCGGCAGCTGCACCGCCGAGGGCGCCGGGCCGTGCGAAGGCCAGGCCAGCCGCGAGCTGTTCGCCGGCCAGGCCGGCATGCTGCTGCAGGTGCGGCGCGGCCAGGCCACGCCGCAATTGTTGAATAATCCAGCTTTATCGCCTGACCAGAACGAAAAGCCGCGTGCCGACGAGCCAGTGGGCAAGGTGGCCATGTCGAGCGTGCTGCCGGCCACCCAGGTCAATCTGGATCCGCAGAAATCCGAGCTGTCGCTGGGCGCGGTGCACACCACGACCGAGGGGACGACCGCGCCGGTCGATCCGGTGTTGCCGGTGACGCCGCCAGTGGTGACGCCGCCGCCGGTGGTGGTCACGCCGCCGGTGACGGAACCGATCGCGCCGAAGGCGCAGGAAGTGTTCTGGGGGCGCTGGAGCACGGTGGCGGGCGCCGCCGTCATGCCGGCCAGCATCCAGAATAACGCGACCGACGCCACCGCCTTCGTGGGTAATTATGCGGTGGCCCGCTTGAAAGGTGCGCAGCTGGTCATGCCGACCGAAGGCACGGTCGCCTTCACCCTGAACGGCAGCGAAGCCTTCGTGCAAAAGACCGGCATGGCGGAATCGCTGGCGGCGGTTGAAACCGGACAATTATCGATTAATTTTGTCGACCGCAGTTTTACCACCGGGTTGGTGGTCGCCGCCGATGGCGCAAAATATAATGTCAATGGCAAGGGTGTGGTGGATATGAGCGGGCTGATGTCGAATGTAATTTCCTCGCCGACCACCATCCGCGGTTACCTGAGCGGCACCAAGGTGGAAGAAGCGGCATATATATTTAAAAACGTCGCCTATCCCGGCACCACGATTACGGGCGCCACCAGCTGGAAGCGATAATATCCGCGAGTTAAAAAGTGCATTTGCTTATTTAAAAAAAACGCGGTTATTCCGCGTTTTTTTTATTATCGGCCGGGTTTAATTGACGGCTTCAATTCTCTCCAAATGTCGCAATTCTTGTCGATTTGGGCAAAATGACAGCTTGCTAATTGCAACATTCTGTAAAAAAACACGTTTTTCATGCAGAAATACGCGCACTTGTGATGGCCATCACAACATATCCCCCCCGCTGTGGCAATATACTTCGGTCTTCTGCAAAAAAGCGTCCAGCTGTGGACAGCGCTGTTTGCTCTGGACTGCAGAATTTTGGTTTAAACCACACTTTATAAGGAAATACCATCATGGCAGTAGCTACTGATTACGTCGCCGTAGTACAACAACTGTACGTTTCGTACTTTGGCCGTCCTGCTGACTACTTCGGTCTGCAGAACTTCACCGCACAACTGGCTGCGCTGAATGCTCCTACCGATTTCACCGCGCTGAACACCGCTGTTCAAACCGCTCCAACCGGCGCCCTGGCTGCCCTGGTTAACAGCTTCAACGCATCGACCGAATCGTCGAGCCTGTACGGCACCGACACCAGCCAAGTTGGTATCTCGAAATTCGTCGAAGCCATCTACGAGAACGTACTGGGCCGTGCTCCAGACGTTGAAGGCTGGGCATACTGGACCAACGAAATCACTTCGGGTCGTCTGACCCGCGCCAACGTTGCAATGGCCATCACCCAAGGCGCCCTGGAAAACACCAGCGCCCAAGGCCTGCTGGACAAAGCCGCTGTCACCAACAAGCTGGCAGTTGCCACCAACTTCACCGCGGCGCTGGACACCGTGACTGAAATCAACGCCTACTCGGGCGACACCGCTGCTGCTACCGCACGCGGCCTGCTGGCTGGCGTGGACAGCACCACCAGCGTGACCGCTTACCAGTCGACCGTTGAAGCAGCGGTTGCTACCGTTGTTACCGGCTCGATCCCAAGCACCAACACCGCACTGACCGACGCTGTGGACACCGTTGTTGGCGGCAATGGCAACGACATCTTCACCGGCGTAGTCGGTACCGGTGCTACCCTGAACGCACTGGATTCGGTTGACGGCGGCGCCGGCACCGACACCCTGAACGTTCTGGCTGTGGGCGCATTCACCACCCTGGGTGGCGGCGTTTCGGTTAAAAACGTTGAAAACATCACCATCCGTGGCTCGTCTGACATTACCTACGACAGCACCACCGAAAGCGGCGTGGTTGGCGTGACCAAACTGTCGGTTACCCAAGGTGCCAACGTGGACGTTACCGCTGCAGCTACCACCGCAGTTACCGTTGCTGGCGCAACCGGCACCATCGCTGTTGATGGCGGCCTGACCCAGACCGTGACCGCAACCGGCGGCAACACCATCGACCTGACCGGCTCGAAAGGCGCGATCACCGTGACCGCATCGGCACAAGATTCGGCAATCACCATCGACGGCGGCACCACCGTTGCAGTCACCAGCACCGCAGCTGTTGCCGGTAGCGATATCGAAATCGGCACCACCACCGCTCCTACCGGCGCAGTGGTTGTCAACACCACCGGCGCTGCCGCTGCTGGCGCCGACGTGACCCTGGGCGACATCACCGTCACCGGCGGCACCACGGTAAGCGTTATCGCTGCCGCGACCTCGGACGCTTCGTTCGCTGCAACCGACCTGACCAAAGCGACCGTTGTTGAAGGCGCAATCGACATCAACGGCGGTGCAAAAACCACCACCGTGACCGTTCAGCAATCGGCTACCGTTGCTTCGAAAGATGCAGTGGACGCTGCTGCCGGCGCCTACTCGACCGACGTTGTGACCTTCAAGGCACTGGCTTCGGGCAAACAAGTCACCATCGAAGGCCTGATCTTCACCGCCTCGAAAGACCTGACCGCAGCTGAAGTTGCTGCTGCCTTCGCCAACATCGCTGCTGGCGCTTCGCAAGGTAGCGGCGTGGCTGGCAACGGTATCTACACCGGCGTGCTGACCGCCGACTGGACCTCGGCCGCCGCTAGCGGTGCAACCGTAACCTTCACCTCGAAAACCAAAGTTGCCGACACCCTGGCAGTGAGCACCAACGGCACCGCCCTGGCAACCCCAGTGCACACCGCTGGTTCGACCTCGACCGACGCTGTGACCGGCGTACTGGGCGTGACCGCCGGTGCTGTTACCCTGAGCGGCGCAGCCCTGGCGACCGTGTCGGTTGACGGCTACGGCACCGGTTCGGCTGTTGTTTCCGACAAGCTGACCTCGCTGAGCCTGGCTAACAGCGCTGAAGACTTCGCTGTTACCAACACCGCAGCTACCAGCCTGAGCCTGACCCTGAACAAGATCACCGGCGCTGCCGCGATCGACCTGGGTTCGGTCTACACCAGCCTGGATCTGGTTACCGCCACCAAAGATTCGGCAATCGCCCTGATTGCTGATGGCGTTAAGACCCTGACCGTTTCGGGCACCAACGCAGTTGACCTGTCCGACGCTGCTACCGACCTGTCGGCACTGGTTACCCTGAAAGTAACCGGCGCAGCTGGCGTGAGCGTTGACGCTTCGGGCGCCAACGTGACTTCGGTTGACACCTCGGGCACCACCGGCGACAGCACCATCACCGTTGACGCGACCAAAGCAACCTTCACCGGCGGCGCTGGCGTTGACACCGTGACCCTGTTGGCTGCGGCTCCAACCAAAGCTGTTTCGCTGGGCGCTGGCGACGACGTGCTGATCCTGGCAGCTACCACCACCTCGAGCACTGCCAACCTGGCAGGCGGCGACGGTACCGACACCATCGTGTTCGCTACCGGTGCTGACGCAGAAGACGCTTCGACCGACGCACTGTTCGAAGCCAAGATCTCGGGCTTCGAAAAAGTGGGTATCACCACCTTCGGCGGCGCTGACGTGACCGTGAACCTGGACAACCTGGACAACATCAACTACGTAGTAGTTGAGGGCGCTACCGCCAACGTCCTGACCCTGGATCACGTTGCCAACAACTTCACCCTGGAACTGACTGGCGACACCTCGGCTGCTACCTCGATCGACGTGGTTCTGGATGATGCTACCGGCACCTCGGATTCGATCAATGTTGTGCTGACCACCGACGGCGACACCGACTTCGGTACCGTGAATGCTGCTGGCGTAGAAACCATCAAGCTGACCGCTACCGATACCGATGAAGACACCATCGATACCCAGACCATCGACCTGGTAAGCACCACCGTGAAATCGATCGTCATCACTGGCAACTCGAACGTCACCCTGGCTAACACCGGCGACGTCAAGCTGGCATCGGTGGACGGCTCGGCCATGACCGGCGTGCTGACCGCATCGACCAACGGCACCCTGGCAGAAACCATCAAAGGTGGCGCGGCTGCTGACGTGCTGACCGCAGCTGGCAACGGCGACACCCTGATCGGCGGCGCCGGCAACGACACCCTGATCGCTACCGGTAACCTGGCCAAGCTGACCGGCGGTGCTGGCACCGACACCTTCAACGTGTCGGACGCTACCTCGAACGTCAACAGCTACGCGACCATCACCGACCTGTCGGTTGGCGATATCATCGCGTTCGGCGCTGGTACTGCCTTCAACGCATCGAAAGTGCTGCTGGAAGACACCGCTGTGTTCCAGGATTACGCCAATGCTGCGATCGCTGAATCGGCAACCGGCGACATCTCGTGGTTCCAGATCGGTGGCAACACCTACGTGATCGACAACGTGAGCGGCGGCACCACCTTCGACAACGGTAACGACCTGATCGTTAAGATCACCGGCAACGTTGACCTGAGCCACGCTTCGTTCAGCGCTACGGCACACACCCTGGTTCTGGTTGGCTAATTAAGCAACCCAGTCCCGGACTTCGGTCCGGGCTGACCAGCAAAAACCTCCCGTGTTTCGGCACGGGAGGTTTTTTTTTGCCCCCTCCGCCCCGGGAAGCGGCTGTTACATAAAAATTTGTGACACACATCACATTTTTACTTGGTTTTGGGGGATAATGTCTGGCCTTTACTAATCTTTAGTTGTCTTTGCTCAGCGAGCGTCGGCGCGGCAACGCGCACCTTATCCGACCAGGCCATGAAAACTTTTCTAAATTCCAAGAACGAGATTGCGCAAATCCTGCGCAGTTTTAAGCGCACCTTCTACACCGTTGGCGTCTTCAGCGCCATCATCAACCTGTTGATGCTGCTGCCCTCGCTGTACATGCTGCAGGTCTATGACCGCGTGCTCAGCAGCCGCAATGAAATCACGCTGTTGATGCTGACGCTGATGCTGTTGGGGGGCTACGTCCTGATGTCCGTGCTGGAGCTGGTACGCAGCTTCGTGCTGGTGCGCGTTGGCGCCCACTTCGACATGCAGCTCAACAAGCGGGTCTACACCGCAGCCTTCGAGCAAAATCTCAAGGCCGCCGGTGGCAATGCTGGGCAGTCGCTGGCCGATCTGACCAATCTGCGCCAGTTCTTGACCGGCAACGCCCTGTTTGCGTTTTTTGACGCGCCGTGGTTCCCGGTCTACCTGGTGGTGATTTTCCTGTTCGAGCCGACCTTGGGCCTGTTCGCGCTGACCGGCACGCTGGTGCTGGTGGTGCTGGCCTACATTAATGAAAAAATCACCCACAAGCCGCTGGCGGACGCCAACTCGATGGCCATCACGGCCAACAACCTGGCCACCAACAACCTGCGCAACGCCGAAGTGATCGAATCGATGGGCATGCTGCCTAATCTGCTCGGGCGCTGGTTCAAGCTGCACGGTAAATTCTTGCATCTGCAAGCAGAGGCCAGCGAAATTGCCGGCCGCATCAATGCCGTGACCAAGTTCGTGCAGCTGTCGCTGCAGTCACTGGTACTGGGTTTTGGTGCGCTGTTGGTGCTGGAAAACAAAATCAGCGCCGGCATGATGATTGCCTCGTCGATCCTGGTGGGGCGCGCGCTGGCGCCGGTGCAGCAAGTCATCGGCGTGTGGAAAAGCTGGAGCGGCACGCGCAGCGCCTTTGAGCGCCTGAGCACGCTGCTGGAAAAGAACCCGCAGCGCGAGGCCGGCATGGAGTTGCCCAAGCCAAGTGGCGCCATGACCATCGAGGCGATCACCGCCGCCCCGCCGGGCAGTCCGGTACCGGTCCTGCGCGGGGTCAATTTTGCGCTCGAAGCGGGCGATGTGCTGGGCGTGATCGGCCCTAGCGGCTGCGGCAAATCGACCCTGGCGCGCCTGATGGTGGGCGTGTGGCCGGCCGCGATGGGCAAGGTACGCCTGGATGGCGCCGATATTTATCAATGGAACAAGAGCGAGCTGGGACCGCACATCGGTTACCTGCCCCAGGATGTGGAACTGTTCGGCGGCACCATTGCGGAAAATATTGCCCGCTTCGGTGAGATCGACAGCGAGAAAGTGGTAGACGCGGCCAAGCGCGCCGGCGTGCACGAGCTGATCCTGCATTTCCCGAAAGGCTATGACACCGTGCTGGGCGACGGCGGCGCCGGCCTGTCGGGCGGCCAGAAGCAGCGCCTCGGCCTGGCCCGCGCCATGTATGGCGACCCGGCCCTGCTGGTGCTCGATGAGCCGAATTCCAACCTGGACGAACCGGGCGAACTGGCGCTGGTGAATGCGGTGCAAACCATGCGCAAGCAGGGCAAGACCGTGGTGCTGATCACCCATCGCAGCAGCGCGATTTCCGTCACCACCAAGCTGCTGTTGCTGCGCGACGGCACCGTGGCGGCGTTCGGCCCGACCCAGCAGGTGCTGGCGGCGGTGCAGGAAAATCAACAGAAACAGATGGCGGCGCAGCAGGCGGCGGGCCAGCAGGCGGCTGCCCAGCGCGCGGCAACGGCCCAGCAGACCGCTCAGCAAGCAGCTCAGCAGACCGCAGTCCATCAAGCGGAAGCCGCACCAGCGGCGAAACAGGAGTAAACCATGTCGAACATTATCAAGAAGCCGGATGACGTGCCGGCAGAAGTTATCAGCCACGATGTGGCCCCGCTGACCGTCAATACCGATGCCCGCGCTTACACCCGGCTTGGCTGGCTGATCGTGCTGGGCGGCGTGGTGGGTGGCTTGCTGTGGGCCAGCCTGGCGCCGCTGGACAAGGGTGTGCCGATGAGCGGTTTCGTGGCCAAGGAAGGCAACCGCAAGGCGATCCAATACCTGACCGGCGGCACGGTGCAAGACATCCTGGTCCAGGATGGAGACGTGGTCAAGGCCGGCCAGGTGCTGGTCAAGATGAGCGATGTACAAGCCAATTCGGCGCTGGAGATTACGCTGGCGCAGTACTTTGCCGCACGCACGACGGAAGCCCGCCTGAAGACCGAACTGAGCGGCGGCCATACGGTGGCCCTGCCAGCCAGCCTGCAGCAGTACAAGAGCGATCCGCGCGTACAGTCCGGCATGGTGCTGCAGCAGCAACTGCTGTCATCGCGCCAGTTGGCGGTGCAGAGCGAGCTGGGCGCAATGGAGGAAAACATGGCCGGCCTGCAAGCGCAGATGCAGGGTCTGGAAGAGTCGCGCAATAGCAAGAAGGAGCAGCAAGTGTTCCTGAAAGAGCAACTGGATAGCGCTCGCGATCTGGCGGCCCAGGGCTATGTGCCGCGCAGCCGCCTGCTGGACCTGGAGCGCACCTATTCCCAGGTGGCTGGTTCGATTTCCGAGGACGTCGGCAATATTGCCCGCGCACGCCGCCAAGTGTCCGAACTGAAGCTGCGCAGTGTGCAGCGCAGCCAGGAATACCAGAAGGAAGTCCGTACCCAACTGGCAGAGGCACAGAAGGAGGCGGAAGCACTGTTTAGCCGTATCGCCGCGCAGCAATTTGAACTGGCGAATGTCGAAGTGCGCGCGCCGGTGGATGGCATCGTGGTGGGCAGCAGCATCTTCACCAAGGGCGGCGTGGTCGCTCCGGGTGCGCGCATGATGGACCTGGTGCCGATCAATGATGCGCTGGTGGTGGAGGGCAACCTGCCGGTCAATCTGGTCGACCGCGTTCATCCGGGCCTGAAGGTGGAGCTGATCTTCTCGGCCTTCAACAGCAACAAGACCCCGCATATCCAGGGCGAGGTGATCCAGGTGGCTGCCGACCGTACCGTGGAAGAGCGTACTGGCGCCGCCTACTATAAAGTGCGTGCGCGTGTGACGCCGGCCGGCGCCAAGATGATGGCCGAGAAAAAACTGGACGTGGTCCCTGGCATGCCGGTGGAGATGTTCGTCACGACCGGCGAGCGTACCATGATGAGCTATCTGCTGAAGCCGGTCTTCGACCGTGCCAAGTCGGCCCTCACGGAGGAGTAAGCGATGACCCGCAAACCGATTTCCGCACGCTTGTTGCCGCTGGCGTTGGCCGTGGGCGGCCTGATGGGCAGCAGTGCTGCATCGGCCCTGACCTTGTTGCAGGCTTATGAAGCGGCGCTGCAGAACGACCCGGCTTATCGCGCCGCCTACTACCAGGCGGAAGCGGGTAAAGAGAACCGTATCCTCGGCCGTTCGGCGCTGTTGCCGTCGGTGAGCGGGGCATACTCGGGCTCCCAGAACCGCAGCACCCTGAACTACAATGGCGGCAAGGACGTCGCGCAGGACTATATCTCCCGTTCGGCCACCATCCAGGTGCGTCAGCCATTGTTCAGCATGGACGCCTGGGCACGCTACAAGCAGGGCGCGGCGCAGAGCGAGTATGCGGCCGCGCAGTTTGACAGCCAGGCGCAGGAAGTGCTGATGCGGGTCTTGGGCAACTATTTTGAAGTGCTGCTCAAGGAAGACCAACTGGCTTATGCCAAGGCTGAACGCGACATGTACGTGGAACAGCGCAACGTCAACGACCTGCTCTACAAGCGCGGCGAAGGCACCCGCACCGATTTACTGGAAACCCAGTCGCGGCTGGAATTGGCCGAAGCACAGCTGCTGGAAACGCAAGATGCATTGAACAATGCGCGGGAGGCGCTGAACGCCACCGTTGGCGCCAGCGTCGAGCTGGGCGCGCTGGACCACTTGCGTCCGGGCCTGAGCGTGGAGCGCGCCGACATCAAGGGGTTTGAGACCTGGCGCGCGCTGGCGCTGGCGAACAATCCGGATATCCGCACACAGCAGAAAAACATCGAGATCGCCAAGCAGGAAATCAACAAACAGCGCGCCGGGCATGCGCCGCGTGTCGACCTGGTCGGCACTTATGGCAAGACTTCGTCCGACACCCTGTCGACCATTGACCAGGACACCACGGTGCGCAGCATCGGTTTCCAGGTCAACATCCCGTTCTACAGCGGTGGCGCCGTCAGTGCTTCGACCCGTCAGGCGGTGGCCAACCGCGAGAAGGCGTTGGCCGACCTGCAGGGGCAGACCGACAAAGTGCTGCTGGATTTGCGCAAAAACTATAACCAGATCGTTAGCAGCCAGCCCAAGTTTGATGCGCTGGAACGTGCGGTGGCGTCGGCCAAGCTGCTGATTACCGCCACCGAACAAAGCATCAAGGGCGGCGTGCGCATCAATCTGGATCTGTTGACGGCCCAGCGCCAGTTGTTTGGCGCGCAGCGAGACCTGGCGCAAGCCCGCTATGGCTATCTGCTGGCCGTGCTTCGGCTGCGCGCCGACGCTGGCACATTGACGCCGGAAGACGTTCGGATGGTGGCCGCTTACTTCGAGTAAGCCTTCGCATCCATTAAAAAAAAACCTGCGGCGCCGCGTGGCGCTCGCAGGTTTTTTTTATTGCCAGAGTCCGCTGTCGGCTTAGTCGGCTCAGTCCGCTTTTTGCTGGCCGTAGCAATGCGGGCACGATTTCTCGTACACGTATTCCGGCGACAGCTGCTGGCGCGGGGTGACCACGGCGCGGCAGTTGAAGCATTGCACGGTCTCGGTCGGTTCCAGTTTCGGGTTGAGCGCGGTACGGTAGTCGAACACGAAGCAGTCGCCGGTGTAGTGGGCGCCGCCGACTTCCTCGAAGTACTTGAGGATGCCGCCTTCGAGCTGGTAGACGTTGTCGTAGCCGATGTTCTGCATGTGGATCGCGGCTTTTTCGCAGCGGATGCCGCCGGTGCAGAAGGTGACCACGGTCTTGCCGGCGAAGTCGTCCTTGTGGGCGGCGATCACGTCCGGGAACTCGGTGAACTTCTTGATGCGGTAGTCGACCGTGTGGTCGAAGGTGCCGACGTCCACTTCGAAATCGTTGCGGGTGTCGACCATCACCACCGGCTTGCCGTTGTCGTCGACGCCGTTGTCGAGCCAGCGCTTGAGCGTGTGGGCTTCGACGAACGGGGCGCGGCCTTCTTCCGGCTTGATCAGCGGCATGCGCATGGTGATGATTTCTTTTTTGATCTTGACCAGCATGCGCTTGTGCGACTGCTCGGCCGAGTAGCTTTCCTTCACTTCCAGGTCGGCGAAGCGGGCGTCGCTGCGCACCCAGGCCAGGAACTCGTCGATATTGCCGCGCGGGCCGGACAGGAACATATTGATGCCTTCCGGAGTCAACAGGATCGTGCCTTTCAGACCGAGACGGGCGCAGATGTCCTGGTACTGCGGGCGCATCTCTTCCGTGTTGTCGAACGTGATGAATTTGTAGGCGGCGATGTTGACGTGCTGTGCTGCAGCGCCAGCATGCGCTTCAGCTTGTAAAGCGGTATTAGCTTGCATGATGGTTAAGGAATCAAAAAAGGGGAAGGCGACATTATACGCGCGATTGCAAAGGAATTCTTGCGCTTGCATAGAATTTGAGCATGGCTTGCGCCACCTCATGGCGACAAATTTTGAGCGTCGGATGATATCCGTCTGAATTTTTGTCTTCGTCATGCGGACAACTTTGGTGTGAGGGGAACGTCTAATAAGAAAACGTTGGAGAAGTTTCGCATCGCGCTCGTGGTGCATGTTGCTTCTCCCTATACTGTGCTGTACCTGCCGAATGGCGAGTATCTGTCGGGATGGAAATTGAGCGAAGAGCAACTACAGTGTTTGTTGAATAGCGGCAGGCTAGGAGGAGGTGGGACATGAATACAGCATTTGACCGGTACTCCGATCTTATCAAGCGATTTTTGAGCCGGCAATGGTCGGCTCAGGAATCTAGTGACCAATTCCTCGAAGCTTTTAAGAACGAAACTGAGCCGCTAGGAGTAGTGCTGTTTAGCTTGCTTGATGAACTCTTTGGGGATGCGGAATCTTACACAGCCGATGAAATATTGCTTTCTAAAGATCCCGATTTTTATCTTGATAAGGTCGGCTTGGAAGCAAAGGCACGCGATATTATGCAACGCATGAAAGCGTGGCGTCGGCAGCAATCAGAGATTCGGCGCGCAGTGAAGGAGAATTCTGAGCTGCCTGCTGACTTTGTCGGTGACGCGCTGATGTCGATGGCTGAGCCGCGTGATGACGCTGTGCCATTCGTTCCTCGCAGCGCCAAGCGTAGTGAAGGTTCCGACTGAATCAGATTTATCGGTCCGGGCCGCTGCGCGGTAAAATAGGGGGTTATCGGACCTGTATTGAACCCACCTATGAACATGGTAGCAAACGAACAAGAAATGACCAGCACTGCAGTGGTACCGGCGGGACCGTCTTTCGTCCATTTGCGCGTGCACTCGGAATATTCCATCGTCGACGGCCTGGTCCGCATCGACGACCTGGTCAAGCAAGCCGCCAAGGACAAGCAGGGCGCGCTGGCGGTCACCGACCTGGCCAATATGTTCGGCATGGTGAAGTTCTACAAGTCGGCGCGCGGCAAGGGTATCAAGCCGGTGGTCGGCGTCGATGTCTGGATCACTAACGATGAAAACCGGGATAAACCATCCCGGTTAATGCTGTTCGCCAAGAACCGCATGGGTTATCTGCAGCTGTGCGAACTGCTGTCGCAAGCCTGGCTGACCAACCAGTACAAGGGCCGCGCCGAGATCCGCACCGAGTGGCTGCAAGAGCTGACCACCAAGACCTACGCGCTGCTGCCCAACGACAGCCCGGCCAATGGCCTGATCGCCCTGTCCGGCGCCCACTTTGGCGACGTCGGCATGGCCATCGAAAATGGCAATCCGGCGCTGGCCGAAGCCAACGCCCGCAAGTGGGCCCAGCTGTTCCCTGGCCACTTCTACATCGAGATCCAGCGCGCCGGCCAGCCGAACCAGGAGATGCAGGTGCGCCATTCGGTGGCGCTGGCGTCGAAGCTGGGCCTGCCGGTGGTGGCCACCCATCCGGTGCAATTCATTTCCAAGGACGAGTACATCGCCCACGAAGCGCGCGTGTGTATCGCCGAGGGCGAGATGCTGGCCAATGCCAAGCGCGTCAAGCGCTTCAATGAGCAGATGCGCTTCCTGACGCAGGCCGAGATGGGCGAGCTGTTCCACGACCTGCCGGCCGCGTTGCAGAACTCGGTGGAAATCGCCAAGCGCTGCAACCTGACCCTGACGCTGGGCAAGCCACAGTTGCCGAACTTCCCGACCCCGGGCATGACCATCGATGAATTCCTGCGCGCCGAAACCCGCAAGGGCCTGGAAGAACGCCTGATCCAGCTATACCCGGATCCGGAAAAGCGCGAAGCCAACCGCAAGCGCTACGAAGACCGGCTGGAGTTCGAGAACAACACCATCATCAACATGAAGTTCCCCGGCTACTTCCTGATCGTGGCGGAGTTTATCCAGTGGGGCAAAAACAATGATGTGCCGATCGGTCCGGGCCGTGGTTCCGGCGCGGGCTCGCTGGTGGCGTACGCGCTGAAGATTACCGATCTGGATCCGCTCAAGTACAACCTGCTGTTCGAACGTTTCCTGAATCCGGAACGGGTCTCGATGCCCGACTTCGATATTGACTTCTGCCAGGAAAAACGAGAGCTGGTGATCCAGCACGTGAAGGACCTGTACGGCCGCGACGCGGTGTCGCAGATCGCCACCTTCGGTACGATGGCGGCCAAGGGCGCGATCCGCGACGTCGGCCGCGTGATGGACTTCGGCTACAACTTCTGCGACGGCGTGTCGAAACTGATTCCGTTCAAGCCGGGCAAGCCGGTGTCGATCGCCGAGGCGATCGAAGAAGAACCGATGCTCAAGGAGCGCCAGCAAAACGAAGAGGAAGTGGCGCAGCTGCTGGACCTGGCGCAGCAGGTCGAAGGCATCACCCGTAACATCGGCATGCACGCCGGTGGTGTGCTGATCGCGCCGGGCAAGCTGACCGACTTCTGCCCGCTGTACACCCAGGGTGGCGACGGCGGCGTGGTGTCGCAGTACGACAAGGACGACGTCGAAGCCGTCGGCCTGGTGAAGTTCGACTTTTTGGGTCTGACGACCCTGACCATTCTCGACCGCGCAGTCCGCTATATCAAGGCGCTCGATCCGGCCGAGTCGGAATTCGACCTGGCCAAGCTGCCGCTCAACGACCGTCCATCGTACGAGCTGCTGACCAAGGCCAAGACCGTGGCCGTGTTCCAGCTGGAGTCGCGCGGCATGCAGGGCATGCTGAAAGACGCGCGTCCCGACCGCTTCGAAGATATTATCGCGCTGGTGGCGCTGTACCGTCCGGGCCCGATGGACCTGATCCCGGACTTCTGCAAACGTAAGCACGGCGAAAAATTCGACTATCCCGATCCGCGCACCGAATCGATTCTGTCCGAAACCTACGGCATCATGGTGTATCAGGAGCAGGTGATGCAGATGGCGCAGATCGTCGGCGGCTACTCGCTGGGCGGCGCCGACATGCTGCGCCGCGCGATGGGTAAAAAGAAAGCCGAGGAGATGGCCGAGCACCGCGCCATCTTCCGCGCCGGCGCCGCCAAGGACGGCCTGTCGGAGCAAAAGGCCGACGAGATCTTCGACTTGATGGAAAAGTTCGCGGGCTACGGCTTCAACAAATCGCACGCCGCCGCCTACGCGCTGCTGTCGTATCACACCGCCTATCTGAAGGCGCACCATCCGGCCGCGTTCATGGCAGCCAATATGTCGCTGGCGATGGAGGACACCGAGAAGGTCAAGATCCTGGTCGAAGATGCGATCGATATCTGCGGCCTGACCATCCTGCCGCCGGACATCAACAAATCCGACTTCCGCTTCGTGCCGGACGGCCCGCCGCCTTCGGTCACCGGCAAGAAAGTCACGCAAATCCGCTACGGCCTGGGCGCCTGCAAGGGCGCGGGCCAGAACGCCATTGAGGCCATCATTGCCGCGCGCAACGCCAACGGTCCGTTCACCAGCCTGTTCGACTTCTGCAAGCGGGTCGACAAGAAGCAGATCAACCGCCGCACGATTGAATCGCTGATTCGCGCCGGCGCCTTCGACGGCTTCGGCGTCGACCGCGCGGTGTTGCTGGCCTCGGTTGGCTTCGCGATGGAGTACGCCGACCAGCAAGCCAAGTCGGCCAACCAGGTCAGCCTGTTCGGCGGCGACGACAGCGATCTCGAACCGCCGCCCGATTATGTGAAGGCCGCGCCGTTTACCGACCGCCAGAAACTGGCGGAAGAGAAGATCGCGCTGGGCTTCTACCTGTCGGGCCACATGTTTGACTCGTTCGCGCCGGAAGCGCGCCGTTTTGCCCGCACCAAGCTGGCCGATCTGGAACCGTCGCGCGATCCGCGCATGCTGTGCGGCGTGATCACCGGCATCCGTCCGCAGATGACCCAGCGCGGCAAGATCCTGATCGTCACGCTGGACGACAAGAGCGCGGTGGTGGAGGTGACGGTGTACTCCGAGGTGTTCGAAGAGAACAAGCACATGTTCAAGGAGGATGAATTCCTGGCGGTGATCGGCAAGGTGTCGGAGGATCGTTTCAACGGCGGCTTGCGGATTTCGGCGGAGAAGGTGTTCGACATCATCAGCTCGCGCGTCAAGCACGGCAAGCAGCTGGGCATGGCGCTGCCGACCACGGTCGATGCGAAGAAGGTGGCCGAAGTGCTGGCGCCGTACCGCCAGGCCGACGGTTTGCCGATTTCGGCGCGCATCCAGCCGCAGGGCGTGAGCTGCGTGCTGCAGTTCGGGGAAGGGTGGCGGGTGGCGCCGTCCGACGAGTTGCAACTGGCGCTCAAGCAAGTGCTTGGCGCCAGCGAAGTAGCGGTCGAGTATTAAAGCTGCTGGGTTACGCCAGTGATGGCGTAACCTTTCAACCCGATCTGCGCCAGGGTGTGCTCGATATGGTAGCGGGGGAGTTCGTCATGGTCGTCGTCGACTTCCACGTGCTGGGCTTCGGGGTGCCAGTCGGTGTTGGTGGCTTCCTGCGGAATGGGCTTACCTTCCGGGACCGCCAGATAGCTGTGTTTGCCCTGTGCTTCATCTCGGCAATAAATATCCACGCGCATGGTATTTCTCCTCGGACGAAAATCCCATGTTACCGGATTTCTTTACGCTAGTGCGTACTTATCCTCGTCCTCTGCCATCGGCAGGAAGGCTGGCTCGGCCAGCACCGGCACGGCTTCCATGCGCGGCGCGCGCAGGCTGACCGTCATCGCTTGCGCCAGTTCGCACAGGGTTTCATGGCGCTTGCGCGCCTCCGAGCGCTTCTTCGAGGCGATGGCTGCCAGGTCAGGCGCGCAAATCGCCTCGCTGGCCAGCTGGTAGTCGCCGTCGGTGCGCGCCTCTGCGTCCAGCTCTTGCCATAAGGCATCGTAATCCGCATGCACCTTGCCCTGGCGGGTGGCGCTGCACACCACGCGGTTGGCGTTGCTGACCAGTCGCAGCGTGGCGCAGCCGTGGTCGTGGGCGAACTGGCTGAGCAGCTTGAGCATCAGGTTTTTCGGTCGCAGGCCGTGCAGCTCGCGGGTGGCGTCCTTGATCAGTTGCAGGCCGTGCTCGCCGCGCGGGCCCTGCATGCAGCCGATGCCTAGCGCCATGCCGTCATCGCCGTGGACGAAAGAAAAGGCGCAGCTGTACACCAATTCATCTTGCTGCAGCAGTTGCAGCACCAGCTCGCCCTCGCGCTCCATCGGCTCAATGGCGCGCAACTGCAGCTGGTAGGGCAGGCCGCTCTTGCCTTCTATGCGGGCCAGCGTCACCGCGCCGCGCGCCGCCTGCACCGTCAGCGGGCCGAGGCCGAGGCGGAAGAGGTGGCGGTAGTGCGCGCGCAGCAGCGCCAGGCGATCGCCGATCGGCATGGTGTTGCTCAGGTAGGGGCGGTAGATCTTGTACAGCAGGCGCGGACGCGCCTTGACCAGGTCGGCAAACAGCGGATGGGAGTTCAGCAGTTCCAGCCAGCCATAGGTGGCACGGCGATGCACGGCCGCGCGGACGGACAGCTTGAGGGTCTCGCGCAATTGCTTGAGGCCGGTGAAGCCTGCGGCGCCGGAGCGGACGGTGATGGACTGCGGCATTGGAACTCTTCCAGGGGGAGCCTTGTGGGCGAGCCGCGAGTGTAGTGTTCATGTAACGCAATGTAAATTGGGGTAAAGATCTAAGGATTTCCCGTAATAATTGCTGCTTAGCTAATTGAAGTGTTGTATAGAGGAGAGCGTGCTGTGCTAAGGGTTACGCGTACTATTAAAAAGCAATGCACGATGTACTGAGGCAACGCATAATGATACATTGCGATACAAACCGTCCCGTATGACCGCCTCTCCCTTGCCCCGTTACCTGGTATTCCCGGTGTTCATCGCCTTGTACCTGTTGTTTGACTGGGCCACCTACATCGATCCGCTGTATGGGCTGAACATCACGCCGTGGAATCCCGATCCGGCGCTGGGCATGGTGTTGTGGCTGGTGTACGGCTGGCGCTCGGCGCTGCCGTGGTGGATTGCGCTGGTGCTGGGCGAGGTGGTGGTGCGCGGCATGCCGGCCGGGCTGGTATTAACCTTGCTTCTGTCGCTGTGGCTGACCATCGGCTACGGCGCCATCGGCATGGTATTGCACCGGACCTTCGGCAACAGCGGCGTGTTCGACAGCCGCCACCGGTTGTTCCAGTGGGTGCTGATCGTGGTGGTGGGGACGCTGCTGAATGACATGGTCTACATGTCGCTGCTGTCGCTGGCGGGGCTGATCCCGCCGGGCCAGTGGGGCGCGGTGGTGGTGCGCTTCGGCATCGGCGACATGGTGGGGGTGCTGGTGTCGATGCCGCTGGTGTGGATGCTGTCCAGCGCGCAGGGGCGGGCGCGCTTGCGCGCCACGGTGTGGAATGTCGAAACGCTGGGCTACCTGGCGCTGGCGATCGGCGTGCTGGTGCTGGTGTTCGGCACCATCCTGACCTCGGAGTTCACGCATTTCTACTTCCTGTTCCTGCCGGTGATCTGGGCCGCCTCGCGCCAGGGCTTGTACGGCACGGCGCTGATGGTGTTTGTGCTGCAGCTGGGCATCGGCGCTTTGGTGAAGTGGAATAACACCCTCAGCATCGAGGTGCCGGAGCTGCAGATGCTCGATGCGATGCTGGCGCTGGTCGGCTTCTCCCTCGGCATTGTGGTGGACGAGCTGCGCCGGGTGTCGAACGATTTGAAACAGTCCTTGCGGCTGGCGGCGGCGGGCGAGATGGCGGCCGCGCTGGCGCACGAACTGAACCAGCCGCTGACGGCGCTGGCCGCCTACGGCAAGGCCTGCGAATTCCTGCTCGAGCGCGGCGACAACGATGGCGGCGAAATGTTGAAAAGCGCGATCCAGCGCATGATCGCCGAGTCGGGGCGGGCGGCCGACGTGGTGCGGCGCCTGCGCGACTTCTTCCGCACCGGCGCCATGAAGCTGGAAGCGGTCGATGCGGCGCAGCTGGTGTCGAGCGTCAGCCAGCAGTTCTTCGCCCAGCTGCGCGAGCATCAGGTGGCGCTGGACGTGGCAGAGATGCCGTCGCTGGCGATGCTGGCCGACCGCCTGCAGATCGAGCTGGTGCTGCGCAACCTGCTGGCCAATGCGCTCGATGCGGTGGCTGAGCAAACGGCTGGCGAACGCCGCATCCGGGTGTCGCTGCAACTGCTCGACAGCGAGCGCCACGGCAAGGCCAGCTGCCTGCAGCTGACGGTGGAAGACAGCGGCAAGGGCGTGTCGGAAGAACTGGCGGCGCGCCTGTTTGAACCTTTTGTATCGTCCAAGGCCAGCGGCATGGGACTGGGCCTGGTGTTGAGCCGGGCCATTATGGAAGCGCACGGCGGCTCGCTCTGGGCCGAAGTGGGCGATCACGGCATATTCAAGATGGCGCTGCCGCTGGCGCGCCGTGGAGTGGAAGGGCAGGAAAACTATGCAGCATGATTTGACCGTATTCATTGTCGACGACGACCCGGCCGTACGCGACGCGCTGGGCTTGCTGCTGGGCGTGCGCGGCTACCGCACGGCCGTGTTCGCCAGCGCCGAAGCCTTCCTGCAGGGTTGGCAGGCCACGTGGAGCGGTTGCCTGCTGGTCGATATCCGCATGTCGGGCATGGATGGGTTGGCCTTGCAGCGCGAGCTGCTGGCGCGCGACAGCGGCATGCCGGTGGTGGTGATGAGCGGGCACGGCGACGTCAGCACGGCGCGTGCGGCGTTCAAGGCCGACGCCGTGGATTTCCTTGAGAAGCCGTTCGACGACGCCAAGTTGATCGCGGCCATCGATGAAGCGCTGGCGCGGGCGCGGGCCAACCACAGCGAGCAGCAGCGCCGCAGCCGCAGCGCCAGCCTGCTGAACGAGCTGACGCCGCGCGAGCGCGAAGTGATGCAGCTGGTGGTGCTGGGCCGCCACAACCGCGACATCGGCCCGGCGCTGGGCATCAGCGTGCGCACGGTGGAAGTGCACAAGGCGCGCCTGATGAGCAAGCTGGGCGTGGACAACGTGGCCGACCTGGTCCGCATCAGCATGCTTGAAAGCGAGTAGAGCATTCGGGGTCAGCTCTGTCATTTGGACACGGCGGAACTAATCCGGAAAATTTAGTTCCCGAATGTCCAAATGACAGAGCTGACCCTGAATTTACGGAAGTTAACGTTGGGCGGCGCGGGTGCGTTCCAGGCGCTGCCATAGCTTGAGTTTGCGCACGGCGGTTTGCTGCAGGTGGAACCAGCGGTTGCCGTCCAGCGCGCGCTGCACCTGGCGCGCGGTGCGGGCCGCCTGCTTACCGCCGCCGGCCATGCCGGCCAGCACTTGCTGCGGCGGCGCGAACAGGCTGTCGAGGAAGATGCCGCGCACCTTGCCGCGCACCGCATCGCCGGCCTTGGCTGGCAGCTGGTAGGAATTCTTCACCATGCCGATGTAGAAGTGGCACGCCGCCACATCGAACTGCGCGCGCACCGCCGCGCTCACGCCGGCGCGCTCGAAATGCGGCTTGACCGCCGCCAGCGCCGACACGAAATCCACACACCACTGCTCGCTGATCACGCGCGTGATGCTGACCGGATGCTGGCGATACGCCAGCAGCACGTGCGGCAGGTACACCAGGCTGCGGCAGCGCTGCAGCAGGCGCGGCACCACCGCCACGTCCTCGAACAGGCGGCGCGACGGGAACAGCGGCATCGCTTCCTGCGCATAGATCTCGCGCCGGAACACCTTGCACCACACGTACATGTGGCGGTCGTTGAGGAAGGAGGTCAGGATCGCGTCCTGGCAGGTGATGGTCTGCTCCGGCGCATAGCTCATGTAGACGTCGCGGTCCTTGTCCGGCGCGTCCGGATGCCACATGCGCAGCGCGGTGGCGATCACGTCCGGGCGCTGGGCCGCGATCACCCGTTCCAGCGCTTCCAGCGAACGCGGCAACAGCCGGTCGTCGCTGTCGACAAACAGGATGTATTCGCCGCGCGCTTCCATCAGGGCGCGGTTGCGGGCGTCGGCGATGCCCTGGTTGGGTTGCACCACCAGCCGGATCTGCAGGCGCGGATAGGCTTGCTGCACGGCCTGCACGCGCGCCACGGTGTCGTCGGTGGAGCCGTCGTCTACCATGATCAGCTCGTGGCGCTGGTGCATCTGCGCGACGATGTGGTCGAGGCAGTCCGTGATGTAGCGCCCGACGTTGTAGCCCGGCACCAGGATGCTCAGCAGCGGACCGTCGGCGTGCAGCGGTTTCATGCCCGCAGCCCCTTCACCGCCAGCACGGTGCGGTCAGCCGCGCGCTGCAGCACGGTGGCGCGGTTGCTGGTTTCCTGGTCGCGCGCGTTTTCTTTGTGCCACAGGTGCAGCACTTCGGTGGCGTAGGCGCCGTCCTTGCGCATCACCCCGGCATTGAACAGGCGCACCACCAGGTCGGAATCTTCATGGCCCCAGCCGAGGAAGCTTTCGTCGAAGCCGTTCACGAGGTCGAGGTCGCTACGCCACACGGCCAGGTTGCAGCTTTTGATGCGGCGCCAGGTGAAGCGGCGGCTGGTGCGGCCGACGTCGGGCAGGGTGAACAGCAGCGGCAGCACTTTGTTGAGCTCGCCCCGGCGGCGCCACGCCAGCAGGTCGGCCGGGCCCAGCGCGTTCAGGTCGAGGTGCTGGGCCAGCACGCGCGCCGTGGCGCGCTCGTTGAGCAGGATGCGGCTGCCCTGCACCAGATAGCCGCGCTGCGCCAGCTTGCGGTGCTGGCTGATAAAATTGCGCTGCGGGACGCAGTCGCCGTCGAGGAAGACGATGTACTGGCCACGGGCGTCGAGCGTGCCGAGGTTGCGCGCGCGCGCCGCGCGGAAGCCGAGGTCTTCCTGCCACACATGGCGCAGCGGCACCGGCGAGCGCGCTTGCAGCGCGGCCACCGCCTGTTGCGTGTTGTGGCCCGAGCCGTCATCAGCGATAATGATTTCGAACCCGAGGTCGTCCTGGGCGAAGCAGGCTTCGACCACGGCGGTGAGCGCATCCGGCCGGTTGTAAGTAGTGATAACGACGGAAATAAGGACGGATGACATAGGAAGCTGTAGTAATTGCTTTCTTGCAATAAACGATAATATGAATGAATAATACCTCAGCCCAGTCCGCGACCAGCACTGTCTTTATCCACAGCCTGATTTTCCTGTTTCCATTCTTGCTGCTGATCACCCGGATCGGGGTCGGCTTGTGCAGTTTCGCCTTTTTGATCACGGCACTGGTGACCTGGCGGCGCGGCTGGCCCGAGCTGCTGCGCCATCTTACTGAGATTCGCCCGGTATTGGTAGCGTTCGCCGCGACGCTGGTGCTGGCGCTGGTGTTGGGCCTGCTGAGCGGCGACGGCCGCCTGCGCGACCTGGAGAAACCGTTCCGCATGCTGGCCGCATCGACCGTGATGCTGACCGTGCTGGCTTGCCGTCCCAGCCGCAAGGCCCTGTGGTGGGGCCTGATCGCCGGCGCCGTGGCCGGCGCCGTGTTCATCGCCTACCAGCGCTGGGGCCTGGGGGTCGACCGTCCGGGCGGCTTGATCAACTCGATTACCTTTGGCGACATCATGCTGTGCATGGCGCTGATGTGCCTGGCCGGCACGCTGGACTTCGCCGGCCGCAGCGCCATCTGGCCCGGCCTCGGCGCGCTGGCCGGCCTGGTCGGCTCGATCGCCAGCGGCACCCGGGGCAGCTGGATCGCCGTGGTGTTTGCCGCCGTGCTGCTGGTGCGCTACGGCCACGTGCTGCGCGGCCGCCTGCGCAAGGGCGTGGCGCTGCTGGCGCTGGCGCTGGTGGTGAGTACCTACTTCATTCCCCAGACCGGCGCCCGTGAGCGCATCGACGAGGGCATCAGCGACGTGCAGCAGTATTTCAACGGCGGCCCGACCTATACCAGCGTCGGCATCCGGCTTGAGCTGTGGCGCAGCGCGCTGCAGCTGATCGAGCGCCATCCGCTGCTGGGCGCCTCCATCCCCACCGTGCGCAGCGAGATGGAAGGGCTGGTCAGCAGCGGCAAAGCCCACCCGTATGTGCTGGAGTTCGAGCACTTCCACAACGATATCCTGCAGGCGCTGGTGTTCGGCGGCGTGGCCGGGCTGCTGGCCTGGGGCGCCACACTGGTGGTGCCGTTCCTGTTCTTCCGCCGCCAGATGCACCATAGCGCCCAGCTCAATGCGCCGGCGCTGGCCGGCATGCTGCTGGTCTTGAGTTATTTCAGCTTCGGCCTGACGGAAGTGATCTTCTGGTCGGTGCGCAGCAATATGTTTTACGCGATGATGCTGTTCCTGCTGGCAGGACTGAGCCTGAACGCGAAGGAGAAAGCCCAGTGAGCGAATTGCGTACCTTGATTATTTCCCCCAACTGGATCGGCGACGCCGTGATGGCGCAGCCGCTGCTGCAGCTGCTGCGCGCGGCCCATCCGGAGCGGGCCATCGACGTGCTGGCGCCGCCGGCGGTGGCGGCCGTGTGGCGCCAGTGCGCCGAGGTCGACGAGGTGCTGGAAACGCCGTTCCGCCACGGCGCCCTGCAACTGAAACAGCGCTGGCAGTACGCCCGCCTGCTGCGCAAGCGCGGCTACGCCGACGCCTACATTCTGCCCAACACCATCAAGTACGCGCTGATCCCGTGGCTGGCCGGCATCGCCAGACGGGTCGGCTACAAGGGTGAAAGCCGCTACGGCATGATCAATGTGATGCACCACGACGAACTGCCGCCGCGCCCGATGGTGGCGTTTTACGCGGCGCTGGCCAAGCCGCCGGTGACGGTGCAGGGGCCGGGCCTGCGCGCCGCCTTGCCGCGCCCTCGCCTGCTGGTGACCGATGCGCAGGCGGCGGCAGTGTTTGAACGCCTTGCCCTCGATCCGGCGCGGCCGCTGGTGGCGATGGCGCCGGGCGCCGAATTCGGCGGCGCCAAGCGCTGGCCGGCGCGCCACTTCGCCGGTCTGGCGCAGGAGGTGCTGAAGCGCGAGCCGTCGACACAGATCGCGTTGCTCGGTTCGCCCAAGGATAAAGAAGCCTGCGCCGAAGTGGCGGCCGCCCTGCCGGCGGACGCCACGGTGTTCAACCTGGCCGGCGCCACCAGCCTGCCGGAGGCGATCGCCCTGATTGCGCGCGCGGCCGCCGTGGTGGCCAACGACTCCGGCCTGCTGCACATCGCCTCGGCGCTGAACCGCCCGGTGCTGGCGCTGTACGGCCCCACCGATCCCGACCACGCGCCGCCGTTTTCGGATATGGCCGCCTCGCTGTCCCTGCGGCTCGATTGCGCGCCGTGCAAGCAGCGCGAGTGCCCGCTCGGCCATCAGGATTGCATGGTCAAGCTGACGCCCGACCTGGCGTGGCAAAAGCTGCAACCGATGCTGGCGCGCTGAACGGCACTGAGGTATAACATCAGGAGTGCCACCCACTGCGCTCCACTATGCTCAAGCGCTATTCCATCACCTTCTGGGCCACGGTGTTTGTCAGCGTGGTCTGCCTGTCGCTGGTCGGCATCGACGTCTGGCGCAGCCTGAACGCGCGCAGCTTCCTGCTGCAGGACATGGAGCGGCTTGGCGCCAACGTGGCGCGGGCGATGGCGCAGCAGGCCGACGACACCATCAAGGCGGCCGACACCGCGCTGGCCGACATGGTCGAGCGCCTCGAAACTGAAGGCCAGGGCGACAAGGCACTGGCGCGGCTGCAAAGACAGATGCAGGCGCAGGTGGCAAATCTGCCACAGCTGGTGGGCTTGTTTGTGTACGACGAAAACGGCCGCTGGATCGTCAATTCGCGCGGCCAGCTGAGCCAGGCCTACAACAACGCCGACCGCGAATACTTCATCTACCACCGCACCCACACCGGGCGCGCGCCGCATGTGGGCGAGCCGGTGATCAGCCGTTCCAGCGGCCAGTGGATCATGCCGGTGTCGCGCCGCCTCGACAAGCCGGACGGCAGCTTCGGCGGCGTGGTGCTGGCCACGCTCGACATCGATTATTTCCGCCGCTATTACCAGGGCTTTGACATCGGCGCGCGCGGCGCGGTCGGGCTGATTTCCAATACCGGTGTGCTGATGCTGCGCCACCCGTTCGATGGCGGCCGCATCGGCGCCAGCATGCGCGACAGCGAGCTGTATCGCCACTACGCGCAGCAAAGCGGCGCGGCGCGCACCGGCAGCCAGTTCTTCCACTCGTCGCACGACGGCGAGCTGCGCCTGCAAAGCTTCCGTCCGCTGGAGCACTATCCCTTGTTTGTCACGGCCGGCCTGTCGCGCGAGGAAATGCTGGAGCGCTGGCGGCGCGACACCTTCACGCGCTCGATCGGGGTGGTGGTGCTGGCGGCGCTGATCGGCTTTTTCGGCAAGCGGCTGGTGGACCAGATCAAGCGGCGCGAGCAGGCCGAGGCCGAGCTGCGCAAGGCGCGCGACGCGCTGGAGACCGCCAACCGCACGCTCGAGCGGCAAGCCATGCAGGACGGCCTGACCGGGCTGGCCAACCGGCGCCAGTTCGACGTCACGCTGGGCAATGAGTTCAGCCGCGCCACCCGGCAAGGCAGCACGCTGGCCTTCATCATGATCGATGTCGATTACTTCAAGCAGTACAACGACCGCTATGGCCACAGCGCCGGTGATGAAGTGCTGCGTTCGATCAGCAAGTTGATCCGCGCGCTCACGCCCAAGCGGCCCGGCGATTTGAGTGCGCGTTACGGCGGCGAGGAGATCGGCATCGTACTGCCGAATACCGACATCCACGGCGCCGAGGCGGTGGCCGAGCGCATCCGGCAGGCGGTGGAGAAGTTGCAGTTGCCGCACAGCGGCAGCCCGTTCGGCCATGTGAGCTTGTCGGCCGGCGTGGCCACCATCACGCCCCGGCGCGGCGTGCACCTGAGCAGCATGCTGGTGGAGGCGGCCGACAAGGCGCTGTACGTGGCCAAGTCGGAAGGGCGCAACCGCGTGCGCCTGGCCGAACCCTAAGTGCGTCGTTCCGGCGGAGGCCGGAACCCAATGCTGGCGGCCTATTAGGTTCCGGCCTGCGCCGGAACGACGTTACTTTTCCAGCCGGTGCAGGGCGGCGCGGGCGATTGGCGGCGAGACGATATGGGCGCCGTCGAATTCCTGGTACGCCACGTCGTAACCCTCCTGCGCCAGCCGCTGGGCGATGGCGGCGGCGCGCGCCACCGGCAGCACGCGGTCGTCGCGGCCGTGCGAGACGAATACGCGCGGCTCGCCCTCGCGCCGCAGCGGCGCCATGAAGCCGGGCGAAAACGCCAGGATATCGCTGAACATCAGGCCATTCATCAAGCCCACCGACAACGCATATGACGCGCCATCGGAAAAACCGGCAATCGCCATCGCTTGTTCGTCCACTTCGTAGCGCTGCATGGTCCACAGCAGCAGGCGGTCGATGAAGGCCAGGTCGGCGCCGAAGCCGCCCAACAGGAAATCCCAACTGCGGCCGTGGGCGTCGGGGATCAGCAGCAGCGCGCCGTGACGGATCGCATGCGCCAGCGCGATGTGATCGCCGCCGCCGTGCTGGCCGCCGGCGCCGTGCAGCAACAGCAGCAAATGCAGCAGGCGGCCCTCCTCATTGGCCTGCGGCGGCACATGCAGCACCGCCTTGCGGCCATCGGCAAACGCCAGCTGGTGGGTGCCGGCCTCCAGCGGCGGCTGGCGCTGGTGATCCATTTGCCGCAGCACCTCCGGCCGCGCATGCAGGCGGCCGTCGGCGTAGGGGGCGGGCGCAGTCGTCATCAGTCGGTGACCGGGAAACTGAAGCGCGTCACGGTGCCGTTCGGCGTGGTGACGGTGACGCTCAGCGCGCCGCTGGTGATGTTGTTGGTGCAGTTGAGCGCGGTGTCCTGCCCGGCATCGCTGAGCATCGATACGGTGTACACCCAGGCGCTGGAATCGGCGGCGTTGGTGTTCTGCACCGTGGCGGCGGCAGAGCCGAGGATGATGCCGTTGGAGGTGCTGAACTGGATGCTGGTGCCGGCCGGCAGCGGATTGCCGGGACGGTCGGCCAGCCACAGCGGATCGCCGGCGTGGGCGGACATGCGGTTGGTGGCAAACACGGTCGGGTTGCTGTCGCGGATGGCAAAGCTGAAGCTGCGCGTGTCGTTGACGAAGGCGGCGCCGTTGGTGCAGTGCGCGAGCGCCAGCGTGCCGGTGCCGGTGGCGCTGCTGAGCAGGCTGACCGCCGGCGTGCTGTCGGACAGCACCATCACCAGCGACTGCCGCACGTGCACCGTGCCGTTGCTTGGCGTGGCTTGCAGCACGCCGTTGTAGGCGCCGTTGCCGCCCTGGTCCCAGCTGCCGTTGCCGTTGGAGTCGATGTACTGCTCGCCGGCGAAGCGCATGGCGTTGCTGATGGTGTACAGGTCGTCGATACCGTTGGCATTGGCGTCGGTGACGGCGCGGTCGTTGCGGAACGGATCGCCCAGATCGGTGAACTGTTCGCCGGCGTCGTAGCGGTTGTTGCCGTTGGTGTCGACGAAGCTCTCTTCGCCCAGCGCGTACGCCAGGATGGTGACGCGGCCATCGGCCGGACGTGGATTGCCGGCGCAGAAGCGCACCGTGCATTCGCCCGGCGTGCCTTTCTGCGTCAACACGCTGCCGTCGGGCTGGGTGGTCTGAATCAGGCCGGTCAGGCAGGATGCCTCGATGTTGCCGCCTTCGGCCGTGAAGCTGACCGCCGTGCCGTCCGGCGCCGGGTTGTGGAAGTGGTCGGCCAGGCGCGCGGTGATGGCGGTGCCGGTGGGCGCGGTGCAGCCGTTGAACTGGCCGCCCTCGACATTCTTGATGGCGGCGCTGAGCGAGAAGCTGTTTTGTTCCGGCACGCCGGTCGACACCACCAGCTGGTCGGACAGGGTGCTGACGCTGCTGCCGGACAGCGTGGCGCTGACCCGCACTGGCGTGTTGACGGTGCCGCCCATGACCGTGGTGCTGGCCAGACCGCCGGTGCCGCTGGTGGCGCTGGCCGCGCTCAGCGCCAGGCCGCCGACGGTGGTGTCGAGTGCGAAGTTGACTTGCTGGCCGACCACCGGATTGCCGCTGGCGTCCAGCACCTTGAAGGTGACCACGCTGCTTTCCTGGCGTCCGGCGCCGCCGGTGCCTTTCAGCGCGATGGTCTGCGGCGAGGCCGAGACAAAGGTCAACTGGCTGGCGCTGGCGCCGGGCTTGGCGCCGATGGTGTAGTTGGCGCTGGCCGAGACGGCGGTGCCGCCGACGGTGGCGGCCGCCGTGACCACGTAGCCGCCGGCCGTGCTGGCCGCGCCGGGGCCGATCTGCAGTGTGGCCTTGCCGTTGCCGTCGCTGACGGCGCTGCCGCCGGCGGCCGAGAACACGGCGTTCTTGTCGGTGCTGGTGAAGGTCACCACGATGTTGGGCACGGCGGCGTTGCTGGCGTCCTTCAGTACGGCGCTGACGGTGGCGTTGGCGCCGGGCGCGATGGTGGTGACGGCGGCGCCGCTGCTGTCGGTCAGCGTCAGCGTGATGGCCGGCTTGCCGGTTGGCGTGGTGGTGGTGCCGCAGCCCGGCAGGTTAGGGTCGCGATTCGGATCGATGGTGGTGCAGCCGGTGCTGCCGCCGCCACCGCCGCCACAGGCAGATAGCAAGAGTGCGCACATCAGGGCCAGCAAATAACGCAAGGTCATGTCGTCTCCTGTTAATTGGTGCCGGCCATCGCGGGCAGCAGGTTGCGATAGAGGTTGAGCATCGCAGGGCCCAGCAGCACCACCAGCAAACTCGGGAAGATGAAGAAGATCAGCGGGAACAGCAGCTTGAGCGAGATCTTGGCCGCATGCTCCTCGGCGCGCTGGCGGCGCTTGGTGCGCAGCTGTTCCGACTGCACCCGCAGCGAATCGGCGATACTGGTGCCGAAGCGGTCGGCCTGGATCAGCATGGTGACCAGCGCATCGACGTCCTCCACGCCGGTGCGCAAGGCCAGGTTGCGCAAGGCCTTGTCCTTGGCGCTGCCGGCGCGCAGTTCCAGCGTCACCAGCTGCATCTCTTCGGCCAGCACCACGGATTTCAAACCGATCTCGTTGGCCACGCGCGCGAGGGCGGCGTCCATTGCCAGGCCGGCTTCCACGCACACCGTCATCAGGTCGAGCGCGTCGGGGAAGGATTCGAAGATGTCGCGCTGGCGCGTCTTGACCACGTGGTTGAGCACGACGTTGGGCAGGTAGTAGCCGGCGCCGCCGGCGATCACCATCCAGAACATCTTGACGTTGCCGTCGGTGGCCACGGCCTTGCTGCTCAGGTAGAGGAACACGATCAGCGGCAGCAGCACGGCCAGCCCGGTTTTGCCGGCGTAGAACAGCGCCGGCGTCGACGGCGTGCGCCAGCCGGCATTGATGAAGCGCATGCGCACCGGCGAGTTTTCCCAGCCCTCGGTCGGCAGCGATAGTTTCGCCAGCGGCGCCGCCAGGTTGACGATGGCTTCGATCCACACCGCGCTCTTGCGCGTGACCTGGCTGCGGTCGTGCAGCGCTTCCAGCCGGTCCTTGACCGGGTTGGCGGTGAACAGGCGCACCGCCAGCACCACGCCGCCAAACACCGCGATGAACACCACGAACAGGAACATGAGCTGGATGATGGTCATGGCTGCCTCCTCAAATCCGGATGGTGGTGATGCGGCGGATGGCGAACATGCCGATCACCATCAGCGCGGCCGCCACGGTCAGCATCTTGCGTCCGCCCGGATCGGTGAACAGTACTTCCAGCGAACCGGGATTGACCACCGACACCAGCCCGCCGACGGCAAACGGCATCAGGCCCAGTACCCAGGCCGACATGCGGCCCTCGGCCGACATCACCTTCACTTGCCCGAGCAGCTTGAGGCGGTCGCGGATGATGGCGCTGATCGAGGCCAGCAAGTCGGTCAGGTTGCCGCCGGTCTCGCGCTGGATCAGCACCGCGATCACGAAGTAGCGCAAGTCGGTGCTGGGCACGCGCAGCGCGAGGTTCATCAGCGCGTCCGGCATTGACACGCCGAAGTTGACCTCGTCGAACACGATGCGGAATTCGGCGCCGAGCGGATCGGGGATTTCCTCGCCCACCATTTTCAGCGCGGTGGGGAAGGCGTGGCCGGCGCGCATGGCGCGGCCCATCATGTCGAGCGCGTCGGGCAGCAAGGATTCGATGCGCAGGATGCGCTTGCGCTTGGCGCGCAGCGCTTCGAACACCGGCAGCGAGGCCACCGCGCACGCCACCATCAAGCGTCCGAACCACGGCAGCCGCAGCGCGCTGGCGACGATGAAGCCGATCAGCAGGCAGCCGCTCATCAGCGCCGCCAGCTGGGCCGCGCTCATGCTGCGTCCCGTTTGCAGCAGCAGCCGGTCCAGCTTCTGGATGCCGGGCAGGCGCGCCAGCAATTGCTGCACGCCCGGGTCGTGCGACAGCGTGCGCTCCTTGGTGATGGAGACCGCCAGTTCGCTGCCGCTGTCGCCGATGGCGTTGCGCAGGCGGCGTGCGATGCGCTCGGCCTCGGGGCCGCGCGCGTTGTTCCAGCCGGTGTAGGCGCCCCACACCGCCAGCGCCACAGCGGCGAAGATCAGGATGATGAATAGCAGCAGCCGCAGGTCCATGATCAGTGCCCCGATGGGTCGAACACGGTGGAGCCGATGTTGACGCCGAAATTGCGCAAGCGCTCAATGAAGCGCGGGCGGATGCCGGTAGCGGTGTGGTGGCCCAGCACCCTGCCGTCGTCGGCCAAACCGGTCTGCTTGAAGGCGAAGATTTCCTGCATGGTGATGATTTCGCCTTCCATGCCGGTCACCTCCTGGATCGACATCACCTTGCGCTTGCCGTCGGTCAGGCGCGAGACCTGGATCACCACGCCGACTGCGCTGCTGATTTGCTGGCGCATGGCCTTGGTCGGCAGGTTGGAGGCGGCCATCGACACCATGTTTTCCAGCCGCGTGAGGCCGTCGCGCGGGGTGTTGGCGTGGATGGTGGCCATCGAGCCTTCGTGGCCGGTGTTCATCGCGCCCAGCATGTCGAGCGCTTCGGCGCCGCGCACCTCCCCAAGGATGATGCGGTCGGGCCGCATCCGCAGCGCGTTGCGCACCAGCGCGCGCTGGGTGACCTCGCCCTTGCCCTCGATATTTGGCGGCCGTGTTTCGAGGCGCACCACGTGCGGCTGCTGCAGCTGCAGTTCGGCCGCGTCCTCGATGGTGACCACCCGCTCGCTGGGGTTGATGAAGCCGGAGATCACATTGAGCATGGTGGTCTTGCCGGAGCCGGTGCCGCCCGAGATCACGATGTTCACTTTCGCCTTGCCAAGGCCTTGCAGCACTTCGGCCATGTCGGCCGTCATCGAGCCGTAGGCCACCAGGTCGGCGAGGCGCAGCGGGTCGGCCGAAAAACGCCGGATCGACATGATGGGGCCGTCGATTGCCAGCGGCGGGATGATGGCGTTGACCCGCGAGCCGTCCGGCAAACGGGCATCGACCATCGGGCTCGATTCGTCGATGCGGCGGCCCACGCGCGAGACGATCTTGTCGATGATCTTCATCAGGTGGGCGTCGTCGCTGAAGGTGACGTCGGTCAGTTCCAGCTTGCCGCGCCGCTCGACGTAGATCTGGCGGTAGGTGTTGACCAGGATGTCGGACACGGTGGGATCTTCCAGCAGCGGTTCCAGCGGGCCGAAGCCGAGCATCTCGTTCTGGATGTCGCGCGTGAGCGTCTTGCGCTCGGCGTCGTTGATCACTACTGCGTCTTCTTCCAGCAGTTTTTCAACCAGGTTGCGCAGCTCGACGCGGATCTGTTCCGGCGTCAGGCGCTGCATGCTTTCGAGGTCGACGCGGTCCAGCAAGGAGGCGTGCAGGCGCTGCTTGAGTTTCTGGTAGGCGCGGTTGTCGATGCCGCCTTGCACGCGTTGGCCGGAACCGCGTATGTCGGCGTTTTCGAGACGTTCGCGCAGCGACACGGGTGTGGTGCTCATGATGCTTTCCTTTTATTTGCGCAAGCCCAGCTTGCCGAGCCAGCCGCCGCCTTGCTGCACCGGCGCCGCTTCGCCGGACAGCTTGCGCGCCAGCTCGGCCAGCGACACGCTCAGCGGCGCGGTCGGCGCCAGTTGCAGCACCGGCACGCCCTGGTTGACCGAGGCGGCCGCCGAGTCGTAGTTGTTGGGGATGGTGAAGGCGATCTCGGCGTCGAAGGCGCTTTCAAGATCTTTCAAACGGATTTCGCTGTGCTTGTCGTGGCGGTTGACGATCAGCTGGATTTTCTCCTTGCCGTATTCGAGCGAGCGGAACACGTTGAGCAGGCGCTTGCTGTCGCGGATGTAGGGCAGGGTGGTTTGCAGGATGGGGAAAATCTGGTCCGCATGGTCGAGCGCGCGGATGCTGACCGCGTCCAGGCTGCGGCCCACGTCCAGCACCACGAAGTCGTACTGGCGGCGCGCCAGCTTGAGGATGGCGTCGATGTGGTCGGGCTTGACGTCGTTGGCGTGGGCCGGGTCGGACGGCGCGGCCAGTACGCCGTAGTTGGGCGTGATGCTCAGCATGGACGAGGTCAGGAACGAGGGGTCGAGCCGGTGGATTTGCTGCGCCACGTCGCTCAAGGTGGCCAGCGGCTTGTGGTCGGAGACGAACAGCGAGGCGTCGCCAAATTGCAGGTTGATGTCGATCAGCGCCACTTTCTGCTTGCCGCTGGCGGCTAGCGCGTAGCCGAGGTTGGTGGCGAGGAAGGTGGCGCCGCTGCCGCCCTTGCACGAGATGAAGGCCAACACCTTGCCGCTGGTCTGGCCGCGCCGCTCGAGTTTTTCGGCGATGCGTTCCAGCGCCGGATACAGCGCGCTGCTGGTGACCGGCGAGGGCAGCACTTCGCGCACGCCGGCGCGCATCGCTTGCAGCAGGAATTGCGGTTCCTGGTCGATGCACAGCGCCACGCAGGCGATGTTGGGATGCTGGGTCGAGAAGCGTTCCAGCTGTTCGAGGTCATCGTCGGCCACTTGCGGGCGGTCGACGATCAGCACATCGGGCATGTGCTCGTCGGTGAGGGCGGCGGTGCGCGCCACGCCGCCTGACAGGTGGTCGATTTCATCGGACGGCGAGCGCGCGCGCAGCAGGCGCATCAGGTCCGCCAGCTGGCGTTCGTCGCGGGAGATAACGGTGATCTTCAAGTGAGCCGCTCCTTAACGTTTGCTGCCGACGCCGATGGTGAAGCCGTTGCCCTGGTCGTCCTTGGTGATGAACGATTGCTGGTAGTTCTGGTAGGCCGCCGCCGCTGCTGCCGCATCGAGGCCGTTGACCGGGCGTGGCGTGCGGCCGGCATCGGGATGCAGCGTCTGCTGGGTGCGCGCCAGCCGCAGGCTGTTGCCGAATTCGCGGTCCAGCGTGGGCGTGGTGCTGCAGGCAGTCAGCAAGGCGGTGAGCAGGATGATGAGTGTTCGCATGGCGCCTCCTAATTGTTGCCGCCGGACGGCACAGGAGTGGCGGGCGCGGGCGGCGGGGGCGAGCCCTCCATCTTCCCGTTCAGGAAGAAGTCGACGCGGCTGGGCTGCACGTAGTCGTCGGTCGGCAGCTTGTGATCGGGCGGCAGCGGCTGCGCCAGATGCGGCGTGACGATGAACACCAGCTCGGTGCGGTCGTTCTGGAAATCGCTGCTGCGGAACAGCGCGCCCAGGATCGGAATCTCGCCCAGGCCGGGGAAGGCCTTGATGCTGCTGGTGACGTTGTTCTTGATCAGGCCGCCAATCGCAAAACTCTGGCCGTCGAACAGCTGCACGGTGGTGGTGGCGCGGCGCGTGGTGAACGAGGGCAGGATGGCGGTGGCGGTGCTGCCGGTGGCGCTGACGCCGATGCCTTCGCGGTTCAGCTCGGACACCTCGGGCGACACGCGCAGGTTGATGCGGCCGCCTTCGAGCACGGTGGGCGTGAACCTGACCGCCACGCCGTACTCTTTTTCTTCCAGCGTGACCTGCGGCGTGCCCGAGGTATTGCTCTGCGAGACCGGGATGAAGATCTTGCCGCCGGCCAGGAAGCTGGCTTCCTGTCCGCTGATGGCCATCACGGTGGGCTCGGCCAGCACCTTGATCAGGCCATCGTTCTTTTGCGCGTCCAGCGTGACGAACTTGCCGCTCTTGTTGTTGAAGGCGTCCACCTTGCTGGGATTGCCGCTGAGGAGGTTGGACAGCATGGTGTAGGTCCAGCTGCCGCGCGAGCCGTTCAGGCCGACGCTGGCGCCGAGCTGGTCGACCAGCGTTTTCGAGACCTCGGCGATTTTCACTTCCAGCATCACTTGCTGCGGCGCCGCCACCGACAGCATGTTGACCACCCGCCCGGCGCTGCCCTGGCCTTGCGACAGGCCGGACATGGGATCCATCGCCTGCTGGAAGGCGGCGCCGGCCGCTGCGCCCGATGCGGCGGATGGCGCGCCGCCGCCGGCCGCCGCTTGTGCAGCTTGCGCCGCCGCGTCGGGCGAGGCCGCACCGCCGCCGCTCATGCCGCTGCGGCCGTTGCGCTGCAGGTAGGCGCTGGTGACGGCGACCACTTGTGATGCTTTCACCGCGTCGGCCACGGTGCCGTGCAGGATTACGGAATTGCCGGAGACGGTGATGCGGATATCGCGCTCATTGGGGAACAGTTCGGTGAACTGGGCGCGCAACGCGGCGGTGTCCAGGCCGACCGTGATATCGATCACGCTGGCCTGGTTGGCGCGGTTCCAGACGATCAGATTGGTGGCGCCGGTGGCCTTGCCCAGCATGTAGATTTCGCTGGGATTGAGCAGGATGACGTCGGCGATTTTGGCGTCGCCGACTGCGACGCGGGCGGCCGGGGAGGGCAGGCGCATCAGCGTGGACTTGCCGGCCGAGAGCGTGATTTCCTTGGCCAGTTCCATTGCCGTGGGCGCGGAGGCCGCAGCGGCGGCAGCGGTGGGGATGGGGGCGGCGGCCGGCGGCTTGGCGCGCTTGGCGTGGGTGGGCGGCGGCGCGGCGCTCAGCAACACCGCCAGGGCGGCAGCCCGCAGCGGTACGAAATGGCATGGCGAAGATACGTTACTCAAGTCGCGTTCTCCCATCACTATGCTTAGAATTGTTGTGAACTACGCTCCAGCCCTTTGATGACTTCCACTTTGTCGGCCACGCGCGGCGGCGGTGCAGGACGCGGCGCCGGCGCAGCAGCAGCCACCGGCGCCGGCGAGGCCGGTTCATGGCGCGTGCCCGGCACCGGCTGCCCCACCGACACCGGCACGCCATCGAGCAAGCTGCTCTTGGTGGCGCCCCCGGTGTTGGCCGACTTCGGATCGATCTGGTTGCGCAGCACCAGCGACAGCGTGCCGACACTGCGCGCCAGGTCCAGCTTTTCCACCTGCTCCGGCGTCAGCTCCAGGGTCACTGCATTGACCACTTTCGGCTTGGTATCGTCGCGATTCGATTCCTGCGCAATCGCCAGCACCAGTATCCGTTCCAGCACGATCTTGGAAATCGCCTGCTCGCGCACCGACTGGTCGCCGCCGCTGTCGCTCTGCGTGTTGACCAGGATATCGACGTAATTGCCAGGCAGCGCAAAGCCGGCCACGCCCACCACATCATTGACGCGCACCGTCATCGCGCGCTTGCCCTCGGCCACCACCGCCGACAAGCCGCCCGAGGTGCCGGCCGGCGCCAGCTTGCCTTCCGTGACCGGCTCGCCGCGCTGGATGTTGGAACGGGTGATGCGGCCTTCGAGCGCCTTGGGATCGGTCATCGCGCCCGGCGGCACCGAGCTGGCCGGCCAGTCCACCATGTGCACCAGTTCCGGCGTGATGCGCGCGCCCATGCTGATGTCGAGCAGCGCCACCGCCACCCGGTTGCTGTTGCTGGCCGACTGCCCGGCGATCCACTGCGCGGCCACCACCACCGCCGCCAGCGCCAGAAACAGCGCCACCCCGATCATTGTCAGCGCACGGGTATTTCTCATGCTTGCCGTCCTTGATTAAGCGGATTGAGTTGAGCGTCGCGGCGTTCGCGTTCCTTTTTCTGCTGTTCGGCGGCCACGCGTCTTGCGCCGGCGCCGGCAAAGTAGTTGTGCCATGCCCAGTCCAGCGAGCGCTGGGTCAAGGTGGGCGGCGTGCTTTCGTAGCGGGCCAGGTCGCGCACCTGGCGGATCAGGTCGCGCGGGTAGCAGGCCAGCAGCGGTGTCTCGTCTTTGGCATGCAGGGCGCTCAGCAAATAGTCGTAGGCTGCGGCGTCGAATGCGATACCGTACTGCGCGCAGGCCTGGCGGAACAGCAGCTCATATTCGGCGGGCGTTTGCGGCGGTACTTCTATTTTGTATCCCAGCCGGCGCAGGAAGGCGCCATCGGATAAGCGCTCGGGCAGGAAGTTCGACGAGAATACCACGACCACATCGAAAGGGACCTGGAAAACCAGTCCGGTGTGCAGCGAAAGATAATCGACGCCACGGTCCATCGGCACGATCCAGCGGTTCATCAGTTCCAGCGGCGAACAGCGCTGGCGGCCGAGGTCGTCGATGATGAAGATGCCGTTGTTGGCTTTCAAATGAGGAGGCGCTTGATACAAGCGGGTGTTGGGATCGAAGCGCAGGTCCAGCATTTCCAGCGTCAGTTCGCCGCCGGTCAGCGCGGTCGGGCGCTGCACGCCGCGCACCCAGCGCGGATCGAGTGGGCGCAGCAGCTCGCCCGCTTCGTCGGAGGGCGGCGTGTTGTCGATCGGGCGATGCTGTACCGGGTCGAAGAACGGCACCACCTCGCCGTCGATCATGATGGCGTAGGGGACGGCGATGGCGCCGTGCAGCAGGCCGCACAGGCGCTCGGCCAAAAAGGTCTTGCCGCTGCCGGCCAGGCCATAGATGAAAATCGCCCGGCCCGAATTCATGGCCGCGCCCATCTGGTCCAGCACGAAGGGACTGGCCACCACGTCGTGGAAAGTGGCGTGCACATCTTCGCGGGTGACGTGCAGGTGGCGCACGCTTTGCGATTCCATCTGCGCCACGTAGGCGGCCAGCGTGACCGGCGCCGGTCCGGCGTAGGAGTTGCGGTTGAGGCAGGCGATGGCGCGCTGCATGCCGGCCTCGGTCAGGTGATAGGTGAGGTCGGCGTCGGTGCCGCTGCCGCCGCTGCGCGTGACTTCGCACAGCTTCTCGTTGCGCAGATGGGTGACCAGCGGCGTGATCACGCTGACGCTGAGTTTCAGATGGCTAGCCAGTTCAGGCAGGCGGACTTGTCCGCGCTGGAACAAGACCTTGGACAACAGCTCGACCAGGAACAGAAACGGCAATCCCGTTTCTTCCGTGGTGCGCGGGGCGCGCGCATCGGCGGGGGCTTCGGTCGTCTGCTGGAAGGTCATGGCATCCTTCACGAAAACAGGCTGCGGCCCGTGCTGGCGCCGACGATCAGGTAGGGCGCGGCGCCGGCGGCGATCGCCACCGCGTAGGGCAGGCGGCCGCTGGCGGCGGCCGGCGCATCCATCTTCGGCACTTCGCCCGCGAGCGAGCGCAGCATGCTGTACTTGATCATGTGCCAGGTGTTGAACAGCATCACCTTGAGGCGGCCGTTGAAGCCGGCCACGGCCAATGCCAGCACGCCGCCGGCCAGCAAGGTCAGTAGCGTGATGCCAGCCACGGCGCCGGGACCGACGAAGGCGCCGATCATGGCCATCAGCTTGACGTCGCCGGCGCCCAGCGCGCGCATGGCGTACATCGGCAGCAGCAGGCACAGGCCAAGCGCGAGGCCGCCGAGTGCGCTCAGAAAACCGATGCCGCCAAAGACTTGTATGAAAAGACCGTCGCCGGGCGGCAACGCCGAGTTGAAGAGCAGGCCCAGCACCGCGCCGCCGAACACCAGCGCATTGGGAATGCGGCGTGTACGCAAATCGTTCCAGACAGCCAGTGCCAGCAAGGCACACAGGATGATCAGGGGCAGCAAGGTCATGGGTCGCCTTATGGAAAGGAAACAGACAAGCCTAGTGTATAGAAAATTTCCGGAACGGCGTGTACCGTTCCGGAAATATTTTCGCCGCTGTGGCGGCGCTTCATCAGGAGGACTTGAGCAGGCCGGAGATGTAGGTCAGCGAGTCGGTCAGCTTCGGTCCGAGGATGACGACGCCGGCGGTGACGGCAGCGGCAATGGCGGCAGCGATCAGGGCGTATTCGATGGCGGTGATGCCATCTTCGTCGCGCAGAAAGTTCTGGATTGCGTTCATGGTGAGCCTCGTTCAGGTTGATGGACAAGTTGCGTTTTGCAGCTTCAACTAAAACGGGGTCGGGGTTTTAGATTTCGGTTCAGGTCTTCGAGCCCAGCACCGCCAGCACGGCGATGATGACGATGACCGAGGCCAGCGCGGCAATCAATGCGTACTCCAGCAGCGTGGCGCCGTCGTCGTTGCGGACGAAGCGGGCGAGCCGGCGGGGGATGAGGGCGATACGCATTGTTACTCCTGGCGAAAGACGTTGATTTTCAAGCTATCAGTTTAAGGAATTGGCATCGTTTTTACATCCGACAAACGTCCTGATCTGGCGTGACATTTGTCATGGCTTTTTCGCAGGCAAAAAAAATCCGGGACACCGGTCCCGGAACAAGACTACTAAGGGAGCTACAACGAGGAGACTGTGAATCAGGAAGACTTGATCAGGCCCGAGATGTAAGTCAGCGAGGCGGTGATCTTGGGGCCGAGGATGGCCAGGCCGGCGGTGATGGCGGCGGCGATGGCGGCGGCCATCAGGGCGTATTCGATAGCGGTGATGCCGTCTTCGTCGGTGATGAACTGTTTGATAGCTTGCATGATAAACCTCGTTAAGTTGAATGCGTTAAGGGGGAGAGCTTCAACTAAAACGGGGTTCGGGTTTTAGGTACTGCCGATGAAGACCATTCTACGCACCCTTTCCACACGGCACATCCGACAAACGTCACGATCTGCGATGACATTTGTCACGAGGATACACAGGGGTAGTGTCTTGGGCGCTCCCCGAAATCCACAATGAGCCTACAGATAGACACCAGCCTCCTGCTCCGCCTCATTTCCCAACTGCAAATACGCGGTGGCACGCAAGACTTATCCGAAGTAATTGGCAGCGCAGACAAGCAGTTCAGGCCTGCCTGCATCTTGCGCAAAGAGCTGCCAAAACAAGAACCGCAAAAACAACGACCCCCGCGCGGCCGCGCGATGGTGTACCCAGAGAGGGCCGGGACTTGCCCGAGCGCCGCAAATACCACTTTCGCCTTGAAGACGTGGCTTTTGATTGAGACGAAAAAAATCCGGCGCGGGGCCGGATTTTGAAATAGGGGGCGACGCTGTTGCGGCGATCAGGAGGATTTGATCAAGCCGGAGATATAGGTCAGCGAGGCGGTGAGCTTCGGACCGAGGATGGCCAGGCCGGCGGTGATGGCGGCGGCGATGGCGGCGGCCATCAGGGCGTATTCGATGGCGGTGATGCCGGCTTCGTCGTTGATGAAGTTTTTGACTGCGTTCATGATGGACCTCGTTTCAGTGTGGGGTTGGTATGTCGTTGGCGGCGCTGACTAAAACGGGGTCCGGGTTTTAGGTGGTGTATCTGTGCTGCCCATGTAAGACATTCTAGGCAGGCCGATGTCACGGCACAGCGGACAAACGTCACGATGTGCCATGACATTTGTCACCAATTCTCACGCGATGAGGAATTTGCTCAGGCGGCGCTGGTCATGCCGTGCTTGGTGGCGTAGACGTAGAGTTCCAGCCGGTTGGCCACGCCCAGCTTCTGGTAGATGGTGGTGAGGTTGTTGCGCAGGGTCGGCTCGGCGATGAACAGGCGCGACGCCAGCTCCTTGTTGGGCGCGCCATTGCCTTCCACTACCACCGCCACGATCTTGCGTTCCTTCGGCGTCAGCGAGGCGATGCGCGCCGCTTCCGGATCGGCCTTGGCCGGCGTCGACAGCTGGCCCAGCAAGGCATTCATCAAGGTCGGATCGAGACAGGTCTCGCCCCGGTGCACGCTGCGGATTCCATTCAGCACCACCTCGGCCGGCGCCTCCTTGCTGACCACGCCGCGCGCGCCCAGCTTGACCGCCTGCGTCAGCAAGCCCTGGTCGCGGTTGCCCGACAAGATCATCACGCGCACGCCCTCGTTCTCCCGCAGCAGCTGCGGCAAGATCTCGATCGAGCTGCGCCCCTCCAGATCAAGGTCGAGCACAATCACATCGGGCTTCAGCACGCTGGCCTGCTGCAAAGCCGTGTCATTGTTGTTGGCGGTGCCGACCAGCTGCAAATCGCTGCCGCCGCCTTCGATCAGTTTTTCCAGGCCCCACAGCATGGTCTTGTGGTCGTCCACCAGCATGATGCGTATCATGGTTTTGTCTCGGTCAGTTATACCGGAATGGCGATGCGCACTGCGGTGACGCCGGGCGTCTCGCAGTCGATCTCGATCGTTCCGCCCAGCGCGGCAGTGCGCTCGGCCAGCGATCCAGGCAGGAATGGGGCCGTGGGACCGTCCGGATTTTCGTTCTCGATGTGTATCCGCAGCTGGCCGTCAGCGTTGCTCAGGCTGATCGAACCGGTGCGGGCACGGGTGTGTTTGCGTATATTGTGCATGCCTTCATTCACGATCTGGAACACCTCAGCAGCGAGGCGGTCGCTGATGGTCAGGCCGTCTTCCGCCTGTATCGTAATCTGGATATCGTAGAACTCCTGCACCTGCTGCGCCTGCCGGCGCAAGGCCACCATCAGTTCAGCGTCGGTCTGCGCCGCCCCTTGCCGCACATTGCGGGCGAACTGGCGCATGTCGCCGATGACCTCGGTGGTCATGTCCAGCAGTTTATCAAGTTCAGCCGCCACCGGGTGTTCCGATTGCAAGGATTGCCGCACCGCCGCGATCCCGTGCCGCAAGCCGATGTAGGGCTGGATGGTGGTGTCGTGCAGGTCGCGCGCAATCTTCTGCCGCTCGCGGAAGGCGGCGTCCGAGGCCAGCCGGTCCAGCAGTACGATGTTCTCGATCACCGGGAACACCTGCGCCGCCAGCTGTTGCAAAAACACCGCATCGGCGCGGTTGAAGCGGTGCGTTTGCGAGACCACATAAATCCGTCCCTCGCCCTTGCGCAGCGGCAGCGGCGCGCTGACGAAGGAACTGGCATCGAGCAAGTCGATCAGCTGTTCCACCGTGTCCGGCGGCAGCAGCCGCCAGCGCGTGTCGTCCGGCGTGCGGATGCGCGACTCGCGCGTGCCGGGCAGGCGCGCATGCAGCGCCGCCGCATACTGCACCAGCGCCTGCGGCGCAAACACCAGCAGCGGCGCGGCCGCCCCCTCGGGCAGGCGCGACAGCGAAGCGCGGCCGCCCGGCGCGCCCGACGAATGCAGCTGCCACAGCTCGTCGCTGCCGTCGCGCATCAGCAGCAGGCAATTGCTAGCATGGTAAAAGTCGCGCGTTTGCTGCAGCATGGTGGCGATGCTTTGCTCGACCCCGAAGCGCGGATTGGACAGCTGGCTCACATCGCGCAGCAGGCGCAGGCGGCGCCGCTGCGCCACCCCCATGCCGCCCCAGTAGGCGATCATGTAGCCAAGCGCCAGCACGAAGGCGGTGCGCAGCAGCAGGTGGCCGTGGTTGATGCTGCTGTTGGCCAGCCAGGTGGCCAGCGTCAGCGCCACGGTGGCGCCCAGCGTGATGCGCGCGCCCTCGTCGAAGCCCCACTGGAACGAGGCGGTCAGGATCACAAAGAAGAAGAACGGGAAGAAGAAGCTGTTGCCGCCGCCGGTGCAGTACACCATCAGCGCATACCAGCCGAGGTCGATCCAGTAGACCGCCTTGCCGTGCCAGAAGGGATTGCGGTGGCGCCGCGCCGCCAGCAGCAGGGTCAGGCTGTGCAGCAGGTAGCCGCCGAAGATGATGGCGTTGAGCACGCTGAGCTGGCCGTGCCGGTTGCCGAGGTCGCCGGGGGCGACAAACAGGGTCAGGATCGCGGTCAGGGCCAGCACCAGACGCATGACAAACACCATCGAGGCGCCGGCGGCGTCGCCGCCCTGACGGGCCGCACTGGTGTTGGTACGCTCTGCAATCAAGGCGCTGTCCCCCCGCATACAAGCAAACTAAACGAAATAGCGATTCGATAGTTGTTGCTAACGCAATCGAGTCTACGCATACGGCGCTGCAATGTCTAGCGAGAGCGTGCTACGCTGCATGTAATGATTCACGCCTGCATAGTCAGGTGTTCCCGACTCCACCGTATCACGGACGCAACATCATGAACGTACCCGCATTCCTGCGCCGCCAGCGCGGCTCTGCCGTCGTCGAGATGGCCATCATTGCGCCGATCGCCTTCCTGCTGCTGATCGGCGTGATCGAGTTCAGTATTTTGTTCTACACCACGCTGACCATGCAGTACGCGGTGCGCGAAGGTGCGCGTTATGCCGTCACCGGCCGCACCGACAAGGACCCGGCGGCCAGCGGCCAGCAGCGCTACCTGGCCGTGGTGCAGCAAATGAAAAACACCGCGATGGGGATGTATGAGAGCGTCAATCCCATCATCTCGGTCAACGGCGCCACCTATGCCAGCAGCGGCAACTACAACGCCAATATGTTCGGCAACCCCGGCGACATCGTGGTGCTGCGGCTCGACTGCACCTGGAAGCTGGCCACGCCGCTGCTGGCGGTGTTCTTCCCCAACGGCGAATACAAGTTCACCGTGGCCGCCACCATGCAGAACGAGGACTACTGATGCGGGCCACGTGCTTGAGTCGCCGCCACGCGCGCGGCAGCCAGCGCGGCATCGCTGCGGTGGAGTTCGCGCTGCTGTTGCCCATCCTGCTGGTGCTGTTCATTGCGCTGGTCGACGTGGCGCGCGCGCTGCAAGCCAATATGATCCTGATTAACCTGTCGCGCGAGGGCGCCAACCTGGCCTCGCGCGGCAAGCTGCAGCTGTCGGAAAACGCCCAGACCATCATCGGCCAGGTGGCGGCCTCGGCGCCGCCGCTCGACATGAACAAGCTGGGCATGATCTACGTGACGCGCATCATGGGCTCCACCACCAACGGCGTCACCAAGAGCATTGTGCTGGAACAGTACCGCTGGGACGACAGCGTGAATAATCGCGGCTTCCGCGTCAGCGGCTACGGCCCGGCCAGCAAGGTGTGGACCTGCGCCAACTGGGCCAGCGGCACCGCCGGCACCTGCCTGGTCCCGAGCGGCAATAACGCCCCCTCGGTATCGCTGATGAGCGGCCAGTTGATCGACGGTGAAGTGATCTATGTGGTCGAAGTGTTCTACAAATTCAACATGCTGTTCCAGAGCTTCAGCTTTGCCGGCTTCAGCACGCCGGTGCTGGGGCCGGACTTTTACTCGATGACGGTGTTCTGATGACTTTACACAGACAACGCGGCGGCATCACCGTGATGGTGATCGTCTCGCTGACCACCTTGCTGGCGGTGGTGGGCTTGGCCTTTACTGCCGGCCTCAGCTACATGGTCAAGTCCAAGCTCAACGCGGCTACCGATGCGGCCGGGTTGGCGGCCGCGCGCGCCATCAGCAACGGCAATAACCAGACCGAGCAGATGGCCAACGCCAAGGCGGCCGGGCAGCGCTTCTTCTATGCCAACTTCCCGGCCAACTACCTGATGTCGACCGCGACCCTGAACGACATCAACGTGGTCTTCAACACCAGCGAGGTGACGATTACCGTCAGCGCCTCGGCCACCATGCCGACCGCGCTGTTTGGCGGCTTCAGCACCGGCCCCTTGTCGCCGGGCGTGCTGACCGAGACCAAGCGCAAGGACCTCGACATGGTGGTGGTGCTCGACACCTCGGGCTCGCTGTCCGGTTCGGCGGCCAATGTGCGCAGCTCGGCGCAGACCTTCCTCAACCAGTTCAACGTCGCCCGCGACCGCGTCGGCCTGCTGCATTTTTCCTACGGCGCCGTGATCGACGACCCGATCCGCCAGACCGCGCGCGGTTTCGACCGCACCAGCATGAACAACCACATCAAGAACTACAGCTTCACCGGCTCGACCGCCTCGCCGGAAGGCATGTACGCGGCGCGCAAGCAGCTCAACGACATGCCGACCGCTAACAACAACTGGTCCAACCTGCGCGTGATCGTGTTCTTCTCGGACGGCGCGCCGAACTCGTTCGGCACCACGGTCAAGTGGAACAGCAGCACCGACTGCCGGGACGCGTCGGGCAACTACATACCCGGCACCATCACCACCGACGACGATGGCTCGGGCACGCCGGGCGGGCTGTACTACCTGGACAAGCAATCGGACGACATCGGCGGCAGTTGCACGCCGTCCGACATCACCGCCAAGGCCACGGCCTTGCCGGACTGGTACAACGCGCACAGCACGGCCACCAAGATCTGGAACGATCCGGCGGTGGCGCACGAATTCCCCATCGTGACCAGCTCGCCGCGCGTGGTGACCAACGCCATCACCTACAAAAACGTCAACCGCGCCGCGCGCAACCTGGTCGAGGCGATGGCTGCCAAGGCGCGCGACGAGGGCACTTATGTGTTCACGCTGGGATTGGGGGCGAGCCTGAAGACCGGCACCGGCGCCGATGGCGAGAAGGGCGAGGACACGCTGAAATGCATGGCCAACTCCGCCGACGCACCGGCGCGCTGCTACAACGCCTACAAGCCGATCGGCGTCTACTGCTATGCGGCCACCCAGGCCGACCTGACGCCGTGCTTCTCCAAGCTGGCGTCGGCGATTTTGCGGATTTCGAAATGACTATTGCTTGTGGGCGTAGCTGGTCAGTTCCCAGCTGTCGCGGTTGTACAGCCGGCCTTGCCAGTCGGTGTCGCGGTAGTCGAGCTTGACGAAGTTGTTGATCTCGGGGACGAACCACACGGTTTCGGTCAGCTGGCCGCTGCCGTTCTTGGTGAACGTATCCTCGGCGCTGTAGGTGGCTTCCACCACGATCTTCAGCGCGTCGAATTCGCCGGCCGGCACCCGCACTTTTTCCCAGTCCAGCACCTTGCCCTTGATGTGATAGCGCCAGTTCTTGCCCAGCTTGGGATTGTTGCCGGTGACGTCGCTGTTCCATTCCTTGCCCGGCGCCAGCGGGAAGGCGTAGCGCGCGAACGCGGGTGCGAAGTGCATGCCGCCACGGTCGACCGGATTCATTTCCGGGCTGAACAGCTGTTTGGTGAGCAGGGCGCCGCTGGCGGCGCGCTTGATATCGACATGGATGCCGGCCTCGTCGATGGCGGCCACCTCGATGCGGTTGATATTGCCCTTGGCGCCTTTCCACACATCGGTATATTGATAAGTCCAGGAATCGCCGATGGCCGGCGCCGGCAGCGGCACCGATGCCGGGTTGCCCGCCGACGCGAGTGCGCACGGCAGGATGAAACAGAGCACTGCAAACGAACGTTTGATGATCATGCTGTCTCCTTTGTTGTGATTTGTGCATTGACTATATCGTCAACATTGAAAGAGTGCTAGCGGCAGTGCAGCAATTTACCAGCGCATGGTCTGGATGAAGTCGACGAAGGCCCGCAGCGGCGCCGGCAGGTAGCGGCGGCCTGGGTAGTACAGCAACGGTCCCTCGAACGCCGGCCACCAGCGTTCCAGCACCGGCGCCAGCTGGCCGCGCTCGAAGTAGGGCTGGAGCCAGTCCTCGAACAGGTACACCAGTCCGGCGCCGCCGACGGCGGCATCGACCTTGAGATCGGCGCCCGCGCCCAGGTTGACGATCAGCGGGCCATGCGGTTCGATCACCACCTTCTTGCCCTTGTGCTCGAACTCCCACGGCGGCATGGCGCCGCTGTTGAAGCGGCCGCGCAGGCAGATGTGCTGCAGCAGGTCTTGCGGCTTTTTGGGTACGCCGTGTTGCTGCAAATAGGCGGGCGAGGCGGCCAGCGCGAACCGCTGCCGGCGCGGACCGATGGGCGTGGCCACCATGTCCTGTTCCATGCGTTCGCCGTAGCGGATGCCGGCGTCGCAGCCGCTGCGCAGCAGGTCGACGAAACTGTCGTCGACGATCACCTCCACTGTGATGTCGGGGTAGGCTCTGTGAAAAGCCGGCAGGATGCGCGGCAGCACCGCCTTGGCCGCGCTGGTCGGCACGTTCAGCCGCAGCCGCCCGGCCGGCCGGTCGCGGAAGCCGTTGACCACATCGAGCGCGGTCTCCACCGCATCGAGCGCCGGCGTCAGTTGTTCCAGCAGGCGCTGGCCGGCGTCGGTGGCGGCCACGCTGCGCGTGGTCCGGTGCAGCAGGCGCACGCCCAGTCCTGCTTCCAGCCGCCGCACCGCCTCGCTCAGTTGCGAGGCACTGCTGCCGGTCTTGCGCGCGGCTTCGCGAAAGCCGCCATGCCGGGCCACGGCGACGAATGCGCCCACGTCCTGTAAATCCGCCATATTTTGATTGTCCTGAATCCGGCACAAGCTGTGCTATTGCCATGTATTGTCGCACAGCGCCAGGATGCCTAGACTGTGCTCATCAACCCATCTACAGGAGAAACACATGAGTACATTCCAGCTTGGTGATCTGACCATCAACCGCATGGGCTATGGCGCCATGCAACTGGCCGGCGCGCATGCCTTCGGCCAGCCCAAGAACCGCGAGGAAGCGCTGGCGGTGCTGCGCGAGGCGGTGGAGAGCGGCGTCAACCACATCGACACCAGCGACTTCTACGGCCCGCACATCACCAATCAGCTGATCCGCGAAGCCCTGCATCCATATCGTGACGGGCTGACTATCGTCACCAAGGTCGGCGCGGTACGCGGCGCCGATGCCTCATGGCTGCCGGCCCAGTCTCCCGAGGAGCTGGAAGCCGCCGTACACGACAACCTGCGCAACCTCGGCCTCGACGTGCTGGACGTGGTCAACATGCGCCTGATGTTTGATGTGATGGGCCCGGCCGAAGGCGATATCGAAGCTCACATCACCGCGCTGGCCGGCTTGCAGCAGCGCGGCCTGATTCGCCACATCGGCCTGAGCAACGCCACCGCGCGCCAGGTGCAGCAGGCGCGCGGCATTGCCGACATCGTCTGCGTGCAGAACCAGTACAACCTGGTGTACCGCCAGGACGACGCCTTCATCGACCAGCTGGCCGGGCAGGGCATCGCCTACGTGCCGTTCTTCCCGCTGGGCGGTTTCTCGCCGCTGCAATCGTCCATCCTGGCCGAGGTGGCGGCCGAGCTGGACGCCACGCCGATGCAAACCGCGCTGGCCTGGCTGCTGCAGCGCGCGCCGAATATCTTGCTGATTCCGGGTACCTCGTCGCGCGTGCACCTGCGCCAGAACCTTGCAGCCGGCAAGCTGGTGCTGCCGGAACAGGCGGTACGGCGCTTAAACAATGTGATTACCTCGGTATAAGAAAAGTCGTTTCACATCGCGGAATTTGACATGGTGGCCCGCCGCATGATTTTTTCCATTTTTTGAAAAGTAATTTTGTATCATGGAAAATCGTATCTAACTAATTGAAAAATAAGGAAATAAATTAAGTTATATGTCTTATATAAGACTTTGTGCAACGCATCAGAATGGCCTACTATTTAGTCATGCAGTTCGGCACTCGAAGACTTAGCTTGAAGACTTACTTACTTTTCTTTTAGGAGATACACCATGTCCCAGTACCAAGACGACATCAAGGCAGTTGCTGGTTTGAAAGAGCAACAAGGCGCCGCCTGGAACGCCATCAATCCCGAGTCCGCCGCACGCATGCGCGCCCAGAACAAATTCAAGACCGGTCTGGATATCGCCAAGTACACCGCCAAGATCATGCGCGCCGACATGGAGGCCTACGACAAGGATCCATCGAAATACACCCAGTCGCTGGGCTGCTGGCACGGTTTCATCGGTCAGCAAAAAATGATCTCGATCAAGAAGCACTTCAACAGCACCGACCGCCGCTACCTCTACCTGTCGGGCTGGATGGTTGCCGCACTGCGCTCGGAATTCGGCCCGCTGCCAGACCAGTCGATGCACGAGAAAACCGCCGTCTCGGCGCTGATCAAAGAGCTGTACACCTTCCTGCGCCAGGCCGATGCCCGCGAACTGGGCGGCCTGTTCCGCCAGCTGGACGCCGCGCCTGCTGCTGAAAAGGCCGCGATCCAATCGAAGATCGACAACCACGTGACCCATGTCGTGCCTATCATCGCCGACATCGACGCCGGCTTTGGCAACGCCGAAGCGACCTACCTGCTGGCCAAGCAGTTCATCGAAGCCGGCGCCTGCTGCATCCAGATCGAGAACCAGGTATCGGACGAGAAGCAATGCGGTCACCAGGATGGTAAAGTCACCGTGCCGCACGAAGACTTCCTGGCCAAGATCCGCGCCATCCGCTACGCCTTCCTGGAACTGGGCGTGGACGACGGCATCATCGTGGCCCGTACCGACTCGCTGGGCGCCGGCCTGACCAAGCAGATCGCCGTCACCAACACCCCTGGCGACCTGGGCGACCAGTACAACTCCTTCCTGGACTGCGACGAAGTCTCGGCCGACGCGCTGGGCAACGGCGACGTCATCATCAAGCGCGACGGCAAACTGCTGCGTCCTAAGCGCCTGCCAAGCAACCTGTTCCAGTTCCGCGCCGGCACCGGCGAGGCACGCTGCGTACTCGATTGCATCACCTCGCTGCAAAACGGCGCCGACCTGCTGTGGATCGAAACCGAGAAACCGCACATCGCCCAGATCGGCGGCATGGTCAGCGAAATCCGCAAGGTCATCCCGAACGCCAAGCTGGTGTACAACAACAGCCCATCGTTCAACTGGACCCTGAACTTCCGTCAGCAGGCCTACGACGCGATGAAGGCTGCCGGCCAGGACGTGTCGAACTACGAGCGTTCGCAACTGATGAGTGTCGAGTACGACGAGACCGTGCTGGCCAAGGTGGCCGACGAGAAGATCCGCACCTTCCAGGCGGACGCCGCCCGCGAAGCCGGCATCTTCCACCACCTGATCACGCTGCCGACCTACCACACCGCCGCGCTGTCGACCGACAACCTGGCCAAGGAATACTTCGGCGACCAGGGCATGCTGGGCTACGTGGCTGGCGTGCAGCGTAAAGAGATCCGTCAAGGCATCGCCTGCGTCAAGCACCAGAACATGTCCGGCTCGGACATCGGCGATGACCACAAAGACTACTTCAGCGGCGAAGCAGCCCTGAAGGCCGCTGGTAAAGACAACACCATGAACCAGTTCTAAGACCGGTTCGGTTCAACGAAAGCTCGCTTCGGCGAGCTTTTTTTATGGGCGGAGTAAGATAGCGCAGCCGCGCGACGGGCGCGGAAACTCAGGAAAGGTCCGATCCATGAAATCTGCATTGTTCTTGAAGTCCACGCTGGCGATGCTGGCACTCACGCCGTTGCTGCTGTCGCTGCCAGCGCAGGCGCAGACGCCGTCATCGGCGGTTACTGATAAAGCACGTCCCGAAAAAGATGTTCAGCAGGACAGCGTGCGCCTGCCGGCGGAACTGCTGGCGTTCTCCAAAGTGAAAAAGGGCGACGTGGTGGTGGATATCTGGCCGGGTGGCGGCTACTGGTCGCGCCTGTTCTCGACGCTGGTGGGGCCTAACGGCAAAGTCTACGCCTACGTGCCGGCCGAAATCACCGGCTTCAAATCCGATCCGCTGGCGCTGGCCAAAGCCATTTCGTCCGAACCGGGTCATGGCAACGTCGAAGCGACGTCCTATCCCGCCGCCGAGCAGCCGCAAACGGATCTATACAACAAAGTCGACGTCTTCTGGACCTTCGAGAATTACCACGACCTGCACGACAGCTTTATGAAAGGCGCCGACGTGAACGCCTTCAACCAGGCCGTCTTCAAGCGCCTGAAACCGGGCGGCTACTACATCGTGGCAGACCACGCGGCAGTCGCGGGCAGCGGCTTGAAAAATACCGAAGACCTGCACCGCATCGATCCAGAAGCGGTCAAGGCCGAGGTGCTAAAAGCGGGCTTCGTGCTCGATGGCGAAACCACCGTGCTGGCAGTACCGGGCGACGACCATCAGCTGAAAATCTTCGACCCCGCCGTGCGCGGCAAAACCGACCGCTTCGTACTGCGCTTCAAAAAGCCGTCACATTAGGATAACGTCGTACTGTTCCTGGTGGTAGCTGTTCTCGACTTGCAGCGAGATTTTTTTGCCGATGAAATCGCCCAGCATGGCAAGGTGCTGGGACTCTTCTTCGAGGAACAGGTCGACCACTTCCTGCGATGCCAAAATGCGGAATTCGCGCGGGTTGAACTGCTTGGCTTCGCGCAGCAGCTCGCGCAGGATTTCGTAGCAGATGGTGCGTGAAGTTTTCACCTGCCCACGGCCGTTGCAGGCCGGGCACGGCTCGCACAAAATGTGCGCCAGCGATTCGCGCGTGCGCTTGCGCGTCATCTCCACCAGCCCCAGCGCCGAGAAGCCGCTGACCGACACTTTGGTGCGGTCGCGCGACAAGGCTTTCTTCAACTCGCTCAACACCGCGTTGCGATGCTCGGTGTTTTCCATGTCGATGAAGTCGAGGATGATGATGCCGCCCAGGTTGCGCAGCCGCAGCTGGCGCGCGATCGCATGCGCCGCTTCCAGGTTGGTCTTGAAAATCGTGTCGGCAAAATTGCGCCCGCCGACAAAGCCGCCGGTGTTGACGTCGATGGTGGTCATGGCCTCGGTCTGGTCGACGATCAGGTAGCCGCCCGACTTCAGGTCGACGCGCCGCCCCAGCGCGCGCAGGATTTCTTCCTCGACGCCGTACAAATCGAACAGCGGACGCTCACCGGTGTAGTGATTCAGCCGTGGCAGCACGCCCGGTGTATAAGCCTTGCCGAACTCCTGCAGGTTCACATAATTCTCGCGCGAGTCGACCTGGATGGTGGCCGTCTCGTCATGCACGAAGTCGCGCAGCACGCGCTGGGCCAGGCTCAAGTCCTGGTGCAGCAGGGTGGTGGCCGGCTTGGTGCGCGCGCCGTGGGTGATCGCGGCCCAGGTCTTGCGCAGGTATTCCACGTCGGCCGCGATGTCGGCGTCCGACGCGTCTTCCGCCTGCGTGCGCACGATGTAGCCGCCTTTTTCGTCCGCCGGCAGCAGGCTTTGCAGGCGCGCCCGCAGCGCTTCGCGGTCGGCTTCCTTTTCAATTTTCTGCGAGATGCCGATGTGCCCGTCCTGCGGCAGGTAGACCAGCATGCGCCCCGCGATCGAAATCTGGGTCGACAGGCGCGCGCCCTTGGTGCCGATCGGATCCTTGATCACTTGCACCGTCAGCACCTGGCCGTCGAACAGGATCTTCTCGATCGGCGTCGGCGCGGCGTTGTTGCCGCCGTCGTGCGGACGCGCTTCCCAGATGTCGGCCACGTGCAGGAAGGCCGCGCGTTCCAGTCCGATGTCGATGAAGGCCGACTGCATGCCGGGCAGCACGCGCACCACCTTGCCGGAATAAACGTTGCCGGCCAGTCCGCGCGTGAGGGTGCGTTCGATGTGGAGTTCCTGCACGGCGCCCTGCACGATGAGGGCGACCCGAGTCTCTTGTGGTGTGATGTTGATCAGGATATCTTCGTTCATGGCCCGATCATACACGGGCATTACGGCAGCGGCAAACCGGCTTGGCGCAGCAGTTGCACGGTTTCGTAGATGGGCAGGCCCATGATGCCGGAATGGCTGCCGGTGATGTGTTCGATGAACACCGCCGCCGGCCCCTGGATGCCATAGGCGCCGGCCTTGTCGTAAGGCTCGGAGGTGGCGCAGTAGGCCGCGATGGCAGCCGGCGACAGCACGCCGAAGCGCACGTCCGATACCTGGGTGATCTGGCCGGTGAAGTCGGGCGAGGCCACCGCGATCGAGGTCAGCACCTGATGGGTACGGCCCGACAGCTGCTGCAGCATGGCTGTGGCTTCGGCCGGATTGGCGGGTTTGCCGAGAATGGCGCCGTCGATGGTGACGGTGGTGTCGGCCGACAGCACGGCGCGCGGCGCCATGCGGCGCTGGACCACCAGGTTGGCGGCGAACTTGGCTTTTTCCAGCGAGACGCGGGCCACGTAATCCATCGGCGCTTCGCCGGGGGTGACCTCCTCGGTCACGTCCGGGCCGCGCGGGCCGTCGCTGCGCAGCAGCAGCAATTCAAAATCGATCCCGACCTGGCGCAGCAGTTCGCGCCGGCGCGGGCTTTTGGAAGCTAGGTAAATCTTCTTGTCGACCGGTTTCATATGGTTGTTGTTAGACGCGGTGATAAGGGTGGTTCTGCGTAATGGTCCAGGCACGGTACAACTGCTCGGCCAGCATCACCCGCACCATACCATGCGGCAGGGTCATACTGGAAATCCTGATCAGCCCTTCGGCACGCGCCTTCAACGCTGGATCGAGGCCGTCGGCGCCGCCGATCAGGAAAGCCGTGTCGCGGCCGTCCTGCTGCCACGCCTCCAGCTGTTGCGACAAGCCCACGGAAGTGAGGTCCTTGCCGCGTTCGTCGAGGGCGATGATGCGCACCGACTTCGGCAGCGCCGCCTCGATGCGCTCGCGTTCGAGCGCCATCGCGGTGGCGGCGGTCTTGCTGCCCGAACGTTCGACCGGCTTGATTTCCTTCAGCACGATCTTCAGTTCCGGCGGCATGCGCTTCACATACTCGGCGTAGCCGGTTTCGATCCAGGCCGGCATTTTGTGGCCGACCGCAGCGATAATCAGCTGCATAGCGCCGCCTTACTCGGCAGCTTTTTTAATACGCTTGATGACGGTCTTGGCCGGGGCTTCTTCCGCCTTCGGCTTGGCAGCACGTGGCTTGGCCGTAGCTTTCAGTGCTTTCACAGCAGCGACGGTAGCCTTCGGTGCGCCGACCTTGATCTTCTTGCCGGCTGGGACGGCGGCTGGCTTGGCGGCGGTTTTTTTGGTCGCGCTGGTGGCGGTGGTCTTGGCGGCGGCTGGCTTGCGCACGGCGGCTTTTTTCTCGACCACCGGGGTAGCGGCGACGGCCTTTTTACCGGCGGCCAAGTGGCTGCTGATCTTCTTCGGCTCGGCCTCTTCAGCTTCCTTGGTGCCTTTGCGCTTGGCGGCGCCCAGTTTCACCGGCTTGTCGCCCCAGATTTCTTCCAGGCGGTAGTAGGCGCGGATCGGTGCTTGCATGATGTGGACGATGATGTCACCCAGGTCGACCAGCACCCATTCACCGGTGTCCTCGCCTTCCATGCCATAGACTTCGCCGCCGGCGGCTTTGATCTTGTCGCGCACCGAAGCCGCCAACGCCTTGGTCTGGCGGTTGGAGGTACCGGAGGCGATGGCGATGCGGTCGAACAGGCTGGTCAGGTGAGTCGTGTCGAACAGGACGATATCTTGGGCCTTAACGTCTTCGAGGGCGTCAACGACCAGGGTTTGCAGTTTTTTGATGTCCATTTAGCTTTTGTATAGATTGTGTTGTTCAATATAGTCTAGCACTAGCGGCGGGATAAGCGAGTTTGCCACTTCCCCCCGTTGTAATGCCGCACGTATCCGGGTTGCGGAGATATCCACCGCGAAGTCCTGTGCCAGATACGTCAGACCATGCGGCGTGCTACGGATTTGTTCCGGCGTTCCCAAACGGCTGGAAAACGCCTGTGCCACGGCCGGCGGCAGGCCGGCGGTGGCGATGTCATACCCTGGCCGAGCCGCTACGCAGATATGGGCGTAGTCGAACAGCGACTGCCATTCGTGCCAGGTGTCGAGCCGCTGCAGCTGGTCGGCGCCCATTAAAAAGGCCACCGAGGCCTGCGGCCCCAATTCGTCGCGCACATTGCGCAGCGTATCGATAGTGTAAGTCGGCAGCCCCTGGGCGCCGCGCGCGATCTCCTGCATGTCGACCGCCACGCTGAACGGCTGGCCGGCAAAGGCCAGCGCCACCATGTCGGCGCGCTGCTGCGACGAGGCTTTCAGCGTGGATTTTTGCCACGGCAGTCCGGTCGGGATCACGCGCAACTGGTCAACTTGCAGCAGATTGGCGAAGTACTCGCCCAGCGCGACGTGACCTAGGTGCACCGGATCGTAGCTGCCTCCCAGCAGTGCGATGCGGTAGGCCATCGTCACGCGGCGAGCCAGTCGCGGTGTGGCAGGAAGTCGGAATACAGCGCCGCTTCCGGCGATCCGGCTTCAGGCTCCCAGCGATAGCGCCATTTGACGATCGGCGGCATCGACATCAGGATCGCTTCGGTGCGGCCGCCCGATTGCAGGCCAAACAGGGTGCCACGGTCGAATACCAGATTGAATTCGACATAGCGGCCGCGCCGGTAAGCCTGGAAATCGCGTTCGCGCTCGCCGTACGGCGTGTCCTTGCGCGCTTCCAGGATTGGCAGGTAAGCCTTGAGGAAGGCGTCGCCCACGCTTTGCGTCATGGCGAAGCTTTGCTCGAAACCGCCGGCGCTGTGGTCATCGAAGAAGATACCGCCCACGCCGCGCGCTTCCTGACGGTGTTTCAGGTAGAAGTACTCGTCGCACCACTGTTTGAACTTGCCGTGCAGGTCGTCGCCGAAAGGGGCGAGGGCGTTGCGGCAGGTCTGGTGGAAGTGCTTCGCGTCTTCTTTGTTGCCATAGTACGGCGTCAGATCCATGCCGCCGCCGAACCACCATACCGGCTCGCCGGCTGCGTTGGTGGTGCTGAAGAAGCGCACGTTCATGTGCACCGTCGGGGCGTATGGGTTACGCGGGTGGATCACCAGCGATACACCCATTGCTTCCCACGGATTGCCGCCGATGTCCGGGCGGTGCGCCGACGCCGATGGCGGCAGTTTGGCGCCCAGCACGTGAGAGAAATTCACCCCGCCGCGTTCAATCACATTGCCTTCTTCGACCAGACGCGAAATCCCGCCGCCGCCTTCGGCGCGCTGCCACTCATCGCGCAGGAAGGACTGGCCGTCGACGGCCTCCAACGCTTGCACGATGCGGGTTTGCAGATCGAGCAGCCAGGCTTTGACTGCCGCAGGATTCGGATTGGTCATCTTAGTGTTTCAGGCCTCGCCAGCCGATATCGCGGCGGCACTGCATGCCTTCGAAGCTGATCTGATCGACCACTTCGTAAGCCGCTTTCTGCGCCAGCTTGATGCTGTCGGCCAGACCGACCACGCACAGCACGCGGCCGCCGGTGACTTGCAACTGACCGTTGACGTCGGCGGTGCCGGCGTGGAAGGTCACCGATTCCGGCGTTTCGGCCGGGATGCCTTCGATCACGGCGCCTTTCAACGGCGCGTCCGGATAGCCGGCGGCGGCCAGTACCACGCCTACGGCGGTGCGGCGGTCCCATTCCAGTTCCACTTGATCCAGCGTGCCGTTGACGGCGTGTTCCATCACGGTCACCAGGTCGGTCTTCAGGCGCGACATGATCGGTTGCGTTTCAGGGTCGCCCATGCGGCAGTTGAATTCCAGCGTGCGCGGATTGCCAGCGGCGTCGATCATCAGGCCGGCGTACAGGAAGCCGGTGAAGACGATACCGTCCTTCGCCATGCCGGCGATGGTCGGGTTGATGATCTCGCGCATCACGCGGGCGTGCATGGCCGGCGTCACGATCGGGGCAGGCGAGTAGGCACCCATGCCGCCGGTGTTCGGGCCTTCGTCGTTGTCCTTGAGGCGCTTGTGATCCTGGCTGGTAGCCAGCGGCAGGACGTTTTTGCCGTCGCACATGACGATGAAGCTGGCTTCTTCGCCAGCCAGGAATTCTTCGATCACGATGCGCGCGCCGGCGTCGCCAAAGGCGTTATCGGACAGCATGTGGTCCACTGCGGCATGCGCTTCTTCCAGCGTCATCGCCACCACTACGCCTTTGCCGGCGGCCAGGCCGTCGGCCTTGATGACGATCGGTGCGCCGTTGGCGTCGATGTAGGCGTGGGCTTGCGCCACGTCCGAGAAAGTCTGGTATTTGGCGGTCGGGATGCCGTGGCGCTGCATGAAGGCCTTGGCGAAGTCCTTCGACGACTCCAGCTGCGCCGCTTCTTTCGTTGGGCCGAATACTTTCAGGCCGCGCGCGCGGAACAGGTTGACGATGCCGCCGGCCAGCGGGGTTTCCGGGCCGACCACGGTCAGACTGATGCCTTCGCTCTCGACGAAGTTGGCCAGCTCGTGCAGGTCGGTGATGTTGACGTTGACCAGGCGCGCGTCGCGTGCGGTGCCGCCGTTACCGGGGGCCACGTACACCATCTGGATGCGCTCGGATTGCGCCAGTTTCCATGCCAGCGCGTGTTCACGGCCGCCGGAGCCGACTACCAAAATTTTCATAAGTCCTCAGTCCTGGATTTCAACGTTCGAATACACTTCCTGCACATCGTCCAGCGCTTCCAGCGCGTCCAGCAGTTTCTGCATCTTGATTGCGTTGTCGCCGGTGACTGCGGTAACCGCGTCCGGCTTCATGATGATCTCGGCCACTTCGGCCTTGAAACCCTTGGCTTCCAGCGCGTCTTTGACGTTGGCGAAATCGTGTGGGCCGCACAGCACTTCAATGCCGCCTTCTTCGTCGGTGACCACGTCCTCGGCGCCGGCTTCCAGCGCGGCTTCCATCAGCGCGTCTTCATTCGTGCCTGGTGCGAACAGGAACTGGCCGCAGTGCTTGAACATGAAGGCCACCGAGCCTTCGTTGCCCATATTGCCGCCGTTTTTGTTGAAGGCGTTACGCACTTCAGCCACGGTACGCACGCGGTTGTCGGTCATGCAGTCGACGATGATGGCCGCGCCGCCGATCCCGTAGCCTTCGTAGCGTACCTCTTCGTACGACGCGCCGTCCTCGCCGCCGGTGCCGCGCGTGATCGCGCGCTGCACGTTATCCTTCGGCATATTGGCGTCGGCCGCCTTGTCGATAGCCAGGCGCAGGCGTGGATTGGACGCGATATCGCCGCCGCCCATGCGGGCTGCTACAGTGATTTCCTTGATGAGGCGGGTCCAGATCTTGCCGCGTTTCGCGTCAGTTGCTGCCTTTTTGTGCTTAATGTTGGCCCATTTGCTGTGTCCAGCCATGTTCGGTCTTCCTTCGGCGGTGAGTCATTGGTGTGCGGTGAGGGCGGTATTCTAGCATAAGAGGCTAGTCAAAAACCGTCGGCCCCGCCCTGCGCCCACGCTAGAGGGCACGCTCCACTTTTTGTAGGGCGGCTGTCATATCCTGCTGCTAGTGTTTACTTTTTTGACATTATTGCAGCGGGAGCGGACATGGATCGACGGCAGTTTCTGAAATTCGGCAGCTTTATCACGGTATCGGTGGCCTCGGGCGCCGGCTTGAGCGCGTGTGGCGGCAGCGGCGGCGCGGGCAGCGAACTGCCGGCGGCCAGCGGCGCGTGGAAATTCCCGCAAAGCGTGGCCTCGGGCGACCCGCGCGCCGACAGCATCCTGCTGTGGACGCGCGCCGTGCCGGCATCGGCCGACAACGTGGCGGTGGTGGCGGGCGGCGCCGATGCCTCGATCCGGTTGGTGGTCACCTCGGCCGACAACAGCAAGGCGCTCGGCAGCAACGCGGCGCTGAGCGGGACCACCGTGGCCGACGTCTCGCTGCCGCTGCAAGCGCTGTACGACAACACCGTGCGCCACAAGCTGACCGGCCTGTCGGCGGCGACCACGTACTACTACCAGTTCATTGCCGGCGACAACCGCTCCAATGTCGGCCGCTTCAAGACTGCGCCGGCGGCCGATGCCGACGTCTCGCAACTGCAGTTCGTCTACATGACGTGCCAGGACTGGAGCGTCAACCATTGGGGTGCGATGAGCGCCATCGCCGCCGAGAACCTCGACTTCATCGTTCACCTGGGCGACTACATCTACGAGACCGTAGGCGAGGATTTCCAACTGGGCGCGGTGGAAAGCCGCCACGACGCGCTGGTGCTGCCGGACGGCGTCTACAAGAACGGCACCTCGGGCGCCAAGTACGCCAGCACGCTGGCCGATTACCGCTACCTGTACAAGAAATACCGCACCGATACGCGCCTGCAGGCGCTGCACGAGCGCTTCGCCTTCATTGCCATCTGGGACGATCACGAGTTCTCGGACGATGCGTGGCAGGATGCGCAAACCTACGACGGCTCCTTCAACGTCGACGGCTCGGACCTGCACCAGACCCCGCGCCGCCGCAACGCCAACCAGGCCTGGTTTGAGTTCATGGCGGCCGACGTGGCGCTGGACTCGGCCGCCACCGGCTTCCAGAACATCAAGATCTACCGCGACTTCCAGTTCGGTAAGCTGATGCAGCTGGTGATGACCGACGAACGTCTGTACCGCGCGGACCACATCATTCCGGAATCGTCGGTGAACCCGGCCACTGGCAAACCGCTGGGCCGCATCGGCTCGCGCTACCTGGTGCCGCAGGACTTGTTCGACAGCGTGGAAGCGCAGAAGATGGCCGGCGCCAAAACCATCGGCCTCGATCCGCTGACCACCGCCACCATCCTTGGCAACACCCAGCGCCAGTGGTGGATGGACAAGATGAAGTCCGCCACCGCGACCTGGAAATTGTGGGGTAATGAAGTGTCCCTGCTGCGCATGGGCCTCAACGGCACGGACGCGGTGGCGACCTTGCTGGCATTGAGCGCCGTCCCCACGCTGGCGACCTCGGTGGCCAGCACGGCGTCGGCGGCGGGCGGCAACTTCGCCGTCGCCGGCGCGATCGTGGCGGCGGTGACGGCTGGCGCATCGGGCACTGTCGCGCAAGCCGGCGCGGGCGCCATTGCGGCGACTGCGGCAGGCGGCGCGGCAGACGCGCAGGCTGCAGCTGGCGTGAAAGCCGGCCTGACGGCAGCACAAGCGTCGATCGCGGTGGCGACCTACGGCAAGACCATCATCGCCGGCAGCGGCATCGTACCTGCCACCCCTGCGCAACTGGCGGCAGCGGCGGCGCAGACTATCGCCTTTGGCTACATCAAGCCGGAAGTCCAGGCCAACGAGGCCAATTCGGCCTTCGTGGCGGCGTCAGGCAAGAAGGAGGCGCTGGCAGCGTTCTTCACGCGCTTCCTGCTCAACTGCGACCAGTGGGACGGCTACAACACCGAGCGCAAAACGCTGATGGCGCACCTGAAGACCAACAACATCGGCAACGTGGTAGCGCTGACGGGCGATATTCACTCCTTCTTCGCCGGCACGGTGAATGATGATTTCGATGCGGCCGGCGGCGGCACGCCGGTGATGGTGGACCTTGTATCGGCCGGCATCAGCTCGGACTCGTTCTTCAGCTATCTGCGCGATGCGGCATCGACGCTGGGTGATATCGGCACGCTGGTGTCCTATCCCCTGGCGGTGCCGGTGACGGGCCTGGGCACGATCAACCTGAGCTTCAACCTGCTGGACTACACGATGGGCAAGACCGCGCCGACGCTGGCATCGTTGCTGGAGCAGACCCGGGTGCAGCTGCGTAGCGGCCTTGCGGCCAAAGGTGTACCGGAAGCGCAGCTGGAGGCGACGGTAACGGCAGTGCTGGCCGGCCTGCAAGCCAACAGCGATTTCAACATCAGCCTGCTGGCACTGGCGCAGCAACTGTCCGCGCTGGGCAACAACCCGTGGCTCAAGCACTTGAACACCGATGCTCAGGGTTACACGCTGGTGACGCTGACAGCGGGAAAACTGACGGCGCAGTTCAAGCAGGTGAACAAACTGGTCGGCACTGCTGCTCCAGCCACCGTCATCGCCCGCACCACCACCGCGACCGTTACCGCCGGCAGCCCGGCAGTGACCATCAGCTAGCAGCTACCCCCAATGCCAGCTTGAGTGCCTGTGTTATGGCCTGCAAGCTGGCGGTATCGATATCCGTGTCTTGCGAAAGCAATTTTCGCAGTGATGGGCCCGTCATGGATAGCGCTTCGGCGAGTGTATCAAGTCCAACCGTAGCGTTGACCAATACACGCAGCATACCTTGGGCGGGAAAATTCTCTTTCGCCAAAATTAATTCACCGACCTCATCAAGAAGTGCGTTGGCAAAAAGCGGATCCTGTCGGACTTGTTCAATCAGGCCTGTTTCAAAGTCGGCAGTTAGTTCCATAATGTTCCTCCGTCTTTCGCCTTTTTCCGTAACTTGAATTCATCGTGTAAATTTTTGGCACGTGTGATATCGATCTGTTGGCGCTTCTTGGTCCCACCGTCGAATAATATGACCACGTCCTCATCGTCTTTTGCGAGATAGATACGGTAGCCGGAGCCCCAGTCAATGACATATTCGCCGATGCCCGAGAACCATTTAACTTGCGAAAAATTTCCTTGTTGAAGACGAAATATCGCTGCCGATACTTTGGCCATTGCACGCCTGTCCAGTCGAGAGTACCACTGCTGGAATGGTGTGGATTGATCCTTGCGTACGTACTTTTTTATCGTAATGGTCATTCACAGATGCTCACACAGCCTATCACCAATCAGATTGACGTGGCTCAAAATGAAGGGCTGGCGAGCGGGGTTTGGCTTTAGGCCTTACAATTTGTGCATGGATAAAAGCAACACACCCGGCGGGCTGACGCGCGCCGCCTTTCTCAGCGGGCTCGGCATTGCCGTCGCCGGTTCGGTTTTGTTTTCCACCAAGGCCATCGTCGCCAAGCTGCTGTACCGCTACCAGCTCGACGCCGTCACCGTCATCGCCTTCCGCATGCTGTTCGCGCTGCCGGTGTTTGCCGCCGTGGCCATCTGGAAGACGCGCGGCGCGCCGCCGCTCTCCAGCAGCGACCGCTGGCGCATCGTTGGCCTCGGGCTGGTCGGCTATTACCTGTCCAGCTTTCTCGACTTCCTCGGCCTGCAATACATCTCGGTCGGCCTTGAGCGCCTGATCCTGTTCCTGACACCCACCTTCGTCCTGCTGATCAGCTCCACCATCCTCAAGCACCACATCGGTCGCAAGCAGTGGATGGCGCTGGCGATTTCCTACTGCGGCATCGTGCTGGTGTTCCTGCACGACCTGCGCGGCGGCAGCAATGTCGCGCTGGGCGCGGCGCTGGTCACCGGCTCGGCCGCCGCCTACGCCGCCTACCTGCTGCTGTCCGGCGAAATGGTCAAGCGCCTCGGTTCGCTGCGGCTGGTGTCCTACGCCATGTGCGTGTCGACCGTCGCCTGCGTCGGCCAGTTCTTCCTGCTGCGCCCGGCCTCCGGCCTGTTGCAGCCGCTGCCGGTCTACGGCCTGTCGCTGATTAACGGCATGCTGTGCACGGTGGCGCCGGTGTTCATGACCATGATCGCGGTCGAACGCATCGGCGCTGGCACCGCCTCGCAGGCTGGTATGATCGGCCCCGTTTCAACGCTGTTCCTGGGCGCGCTGTTGCTGGGCGAGCCTGTCACCTCCTGGCAACTGGGCGGAACTGCGCTCGTGCTGTCCGGGATTTATCTGCTGTCAAAAAAATAGGATCAAGACATGAAGACCCGCATTGCCCTGATTGCTCACGACAAGAAAAAAGACGACATGATCGCCCTGGCCACCGAATACAAGGCCTACCTCTCGACCTGCCAGCTGGTTGCCACCGGCACCACCGGCGGCCGCCTGGCCAATGAAGTCGGCCTGACGGTGGACCGCAAGCACTCGGGCCCGTTCGGCGGCGACTTGCAGATCGGCTCCCTGCTGGTGGAAGGCATGATCGACGTGGTGATCTTCCTGCGCGATCCAATGACGCCGCAGCCGCACGAACCGGACATCAACGCCCTGGTGCGCGCCTGCGACGTGCACAATACGCCGTGCGCGACCAACGTGGCGTCGGCACATCTGGTACTGTCGCAACTTCAGCAATCCGCAGCGAAATAAGGAGCACGATCATGGTCAAGGCGATCCGCATGAACCGCGTGGGCGGTCCCGAAGTGATGGAACTGGTGGAGGTGGACCTGCCGCCGCCCGGTCCGGGCGAAGTGCGGATGCGCCATGAAGCTATTGGCCTCAACTACATCGACGTCTACCACCGCACCGGCCTGTATCCGCAGCCGCTGCCCGGCGCGCTGGGCGTGGAAGGCGCCGGTGTGGTGGAAGAAGTGGGCGAGGGCGTGGAAGACTTGAAAGTCGGCGACCGCGTAGCCTACGGCGGCCGCCCGCTCGGCGCCTACTCGGAAGCGCGCAACATCCCGGCCTCGCAGCTGCTGGTGCTGCCGAAAAACATCGACTTTGAAACCGCCGCCGCCATGATGCTGCAAGGGCTGACGGTGCAGTACCTGTTCCACCGCACCGTGCCGCTGAAAGCCGGCGATACGGTGCTGTTCCATGCCGCCGCCGGCGGCGTCGGCCTGATCGCCTGCCAGTGGGCGCGCGTGATGGGCGTGAACCTGATCGGCACCGTCGGCTCGGAAGAAAAGGCCGCGCTGGCGATCGAGAACGGCGCCAACCACGTCATCAACTACAACAAGGAAAACTTCACCGAACGCGTGAAGGAGCTCACCGGCGGCAAGGGCGTGTCGGTGGTGTATGACTCCATCGGCAAAGACACCTTCATCGGCTCGCTCGACTGCCTGCAGCCACTGGGCACGATGGTCAGCTTCGGCAACGCCTCCGGGCCGGTGCCGCCGTTCGGACTGAATGAACTGGCCAGCCGTGGCTCGCTGTTCATCACCCGCCCGTCGCTGATGGCCTACATGGCCAAGCGCGAGGACCTGGAAGCGTCGGCCAAGTCGCTGTTCGGCGTGGTCGGCAGCGGCGAAGTCAAGATCGACATCCGCCAGCGCTACGCCCTGGCCGACGTGCGCCAGGCCCACATCGACCTCGAAGCCCGCAAAACCACCGGCTCTTCCATCCTGTTGCCATGAGCGCGCAGCCGGAAGCACCGGATGACGATGGTGACTTCACCGACTTGCTGAGCGAGACCCGCATCCTGTTGCCGGGCGCGCAGATGCTGTCGGCCTTCCTGATTATTTTGCCGTTCAACACCGGCTTCTCGCAGATCGTGCATTGGGAGAAGCAGCTGTTCCTGGCGACCTTCCTGTTCTCGCTGGCCAGCCTGGTGCTGCTCAGCGCACCGGCCATCCAGCACCGCCTGATGCGGCCCTTGAAGGACCGCGCCGGCTTCAAGCGCGTGGCGACGCGCCAGGTCGTGGCCGGCGCGTTTGCGCTGGCGATTGCCCTGGTGCTGGGGACCAATCTGGTGATGTCGGAAGTGTTTGGATTCGCCATCGGGCTGATCGTGTCAGCCCTGATGGCGGTATTGGTGCTGTGCGCCTGGTGGCTGCTGCCACTCTGGCTCAAGCGCCGGATGTGAGGCTTAACCGGCTTTAGGCGGGGTGACGACTTCAGCTTTCTCGGCCTTCGGCTCGAGCGTGATGTCGATGGTGCGCGGCACGCCGTTCTGGCCGGGGAAACCGGTGAACGCGCTTTGCACCAGCGCCGGCATCACGTACGGCGTCGCTTGCACGCTGCTGGTGTTCTGCACCGTCACGTCATACAGCTTGGCGCCGTTGACGTTGTTGATGGTCACGCGCAGCTGGCGCTGGTACTGATGCTTGATGCGTTCTTCCACATACATCGGCGGACCGAAGCGGTACGGATCGTAGAAGAACGGGCGATACGCCCAGCGCGAATAACCCCAGTACGGGTAGCGGCCCCAGCCCGGACCCCAGTACGGTCCCATGAACGGATCCTCGGTTTGCAGCACGCGCACCGGATGGTCGACCGTAAAGAATTTCATGCCGACGAGCAATTTAGGTTGCTGGTTGTCTTGCACTTGCTGGAAGCCCAGCTTGCCCAGTTCCTTGGCCACCAGCACCTGGTAGTTGCGGTATTCCAGCGTATCGTCCGCACCCTGCGGCGCCTCGAAGGCATAGGATTTGTCGGCGATATCGGCCGGCCACGCATTGAAAGCGGTCACATTGCTGCTGATGGTAGTGGCGCAGCCGCTGAGCAGCATGACGGCGGCAGTCGCCAGGATGGCGAGATGTTTCATGGTGGTGCCCTCTCAGTAAGACGGTATTTCCCAGAACTCAGTGTATGACGCAGGTCTGGAGCTTGCATGATTATTACAGAATGTTACCCCACCGTGGAAAGCAGCAACTTACAGTTAGGTTAGTTTTCAATCACTGGTATTGGTAAAATAAGCTTTTGCCTCCGTCCATCCCAGAGCCCCCATGCGCAACGACAGCAGCCCAACGACGATTTTCCGCAAAGACTACACCCCGCCCGCCTACCTGGTTGATACCGTGGAACTGGGTTTCGACCTGGCCCCGGCCCGCACCGTGGTCGCCAACCGCATCACCCTGCGCCAGAACCCGGCGTCGAAGAGCCACGATATCGTGCTGCATGGCGAGGAAATCGAACTGGTGCAAATCCGCCTGAACGGCAAGCTGCTGAGCGCCGGCGACTATGAACTGACCGCCTCGTCGCTGACCATCCGCAGCGCTCCGGCCGAGGTGGTGCTGGAAATCGAAACCATCTGCGCGCCGGTGGAGAACACCACGCTGTCCGGCCTGTACGTCTCGAACGGCAACTTCTTCACCCAGTGCGAGGCCGAAGGCTTCCGCCGCATCACCTTCTTCCCGGACCGTCCGGACGTGATGGCCAAGTACACCGTGATGCTGCGCGCCGACAAGGCCGCCTACCCGGTGCTGCTGTCCAACGGTAATCTAGTCGAAGAGGGCGACCTCGGCGACGGCCGCCACTACGCCAAGTGGGAAGACCCGTTCAAGAAGCCATCGTATCTCTTTGCTCTGGTTGCCGCCAGGCTGGTGTGCCAGGAAGAGACCTTCAAATTGGCCGACGGCCGCGACGTGCTGCTGCAAGTGTGGGTGGAAGAGGGCAACCTCGACAAGACCGACTACGCCATGCAGTCGCTGAAGAACTCGATCCGCTGGGACGAAGAGCGCTTCGGCCTGGAGCTGGACCTGGACCGCTTCATGATCGTCGCCGTGGGCGACTTCAACATGGGCGCGATGGAAAACAAGGGCCTCAACATCTTCAACACCAAGTTCGTGCTGGCCAACCCACGCACCGCTACCGACGTCGACTACGCCGGCATCGAAGCCGTGGTCGGCCACGAATACTTCCACAACTGGACCGGTAACCGCGTGACCTGCCGCGACTGGTTCCAGCTGTCGCTGAAGGAAGGCCTGACCGTGTTCCGCGACCAGGAATTCAGCGCCGACATGATCGGCACCGACAGCGGCCGCGCCGTCACCCGCATCGACCAGGTGCGCACGCTGCGCCAGGCGCAGTTCCCGGAAGACGCGGGCCCGATGTCGCACCCTGTGCGTCCGGACTCCTTCGTTGAGATCAACAACTTCTACACCGTGACCGTGTACGAAAAAGGCGCGGAAGTGGTGCGCATGTACCAGACCTTGCTGGGCCGCGACGGCTTCCGCAAAGGCATGGACCTGTACTTCAAGCGCCACGACGGCCAGGCCGTTGAATGCGACGACTTCCGCGCCGCGATGGCCGACGCCAACGGCCGCGACCTGACCCAGTTTGAACGCTGGTACTCGCAAGCCGGCACGCCGGTGGTCACCGCGCGCACCCGCTACGACGCGGTCAAGCGCAACTTCGACATCATCCTGTCGCAGCGCGGCCAGGCCGACCAGCTGCTATTCCACATCCCGGTGGCGGTGGGCCTGCTGGGCGCCAACGGCAAAGACCTGCCGCTGACGCTGGAAAACGGCAAGCACGCCAAAAACGCCACCACGGTGGTGCTGGAACTGACCGAGCAAGAGCAGATCTTCCGCTTCCGCAATGTCGACGAGCGTCCGATTCCATCCATCCTGCGCGATTTTTCCGCGCCGGTGATCCTCGAATACGACTACACCGACGACGAACTGCTGCACCTGTTCAGCCATGACAGCGACCCGGTCAACCGCTGGGAAGCCGGCCAGCGCCTGGCGATGGAACGCCTGCTCAAGCTGACCAAGCAAGTGGCCACCGGCGGCGGCGCCAACCTGAAACTGGACAGCACCTTCATCAACGCCATGCGCGCCGTGCTGACCGATGCAACGCTGGACCCGGCATTCCGCGAACTGGCGCTGATCCTGCCGTCGGAAACCATCATCGCCGAGCAGATGGATGTGGTGGATCCGCACGCCATCCACGCCGCACGCCAGTTCATGCGCCGCACCATCGGCGCGGCGCTGAAGAGCGAACTGCTGGCGCAATACCACGCCAACCAGACGCCGGGCGAGTACAGCCCGGATGCGCTGTCGGCCGGCAAGCGCGCGTTGAAGAACCTGTGCCTGTCCTACCTGATGGTGGCGCCGGAGCAGGCGGAGATCCAGCTCGCGCAGCAGCAGTTTGAAAACGCCTCCAACATGACCGATCGCTCGGCCGCGCTGGTGGCCCTGATCCACAGCGGCGCGGAAGCGGGGCCGTACTTGAAGGCGTTCTACGACGATTTCGAAAACGAAGCGCTGGTGATCGACAAGTGGTTCGCCATGCAGGCCGCCGCGCCGACCACCAAGGTGGACGCGGTGCGCAAGCTGATGGAACATCCGGCCTTCACGCTGAAAACGCCGAACCGCGCGCGTGCGCTGATCTTCAACTTCATCAGCGGCAACCCGTCGCAATTCCACGCGGCCGATGGCAGCGCGTATGAATTCTGGGCCGAGTACGTGATCAAGCTCGATGCGATCAACCCGCAAGTGGCGGCACGCCTGGCGCGCGGCATGGACCGCTGGCGCCGTTACGTGCCGGCGCTGCAAGCCAAGATGAAACAGGCGCTGGAAAAAGTCGCCAAACGCAAGCTGTCGAATGACGTGTCCGAGGTCATCACCAAGGCGCTGGCCAACTAATTACAATCAACGAGGGTACACAATGAAACGAGTCAGTCTTACGCAATACCTGGTGGAAGAGCAGCGCCTCCACAACACCATCCCGGCCGAACTGCGCCTGCTGATCGAAGTCGTCGCGCGCGCGTGCAAAACCATCAGCCACTCGGTAGGTAAAGGCGCGCTGGGCGAAGTGCTGGGCTCGGCCGACACCGAAAACGTGCAGGGCGAAGTGCAGAAAAAGCTGGACATCATCTCCAACGAAATCCTGCTGGAAGCGAACGAATGGGGCGGCCACCTGGCGGCGATGGCGTCGGAAGAAATGGAATCGATCCACCCGATTCCGAACCGCTATCCAAAAGGCGAATACATGCTGTTGTTCGATCCACTGGATGGCTCGTCGAACATCGACGTCAACGTCTCGATCGGCACCATCTTCTCGGTGCTGAAAGCGCCGGACGGCATGACCCAGCCAACCGAAGCGGACTTCATGCAGGCAGGCTCGAAGCAAGTGGCGGCCGGCTACGCCGTGTACGGCCCGCAGACCATGCTGGTGCTCACCACCGGCAACGGCGTGAACTGCTTCACGCTGGACCGCGAGATGGGTTCGTGGGTGCTGACCCAGCGCGGCATGCAGATCCCGGCCAAGACCAAGGAATTCGCGATCAACATGTCGAACCAGCGCCACTGGCATCCGCCGGTGCAGCGCTACATCAGCGAACTGCTGGCCGGCGACACCGGTCCGCGCGGCACCAACTTCAACATGCGCTGGATCGCCTCGATGGTGGCGGACGTGCACCGCATCCTGAATCGCGGTGGCATCTTCATGTACCCGGCCGATACCCGCGACACGTCGATGCCGGGCAAACTGCGCCTGATGTATGAAGCGAACCCGATGGCCTTCATCGTCGAACAGGCAGGCGGCGCAGCGACCGACGGCAAAACGCGCATCATGGACATCCAGCCGACCAAGCTGCACCAGCGCGTACCGGTATTCCTGGGCTCGCGTGATGAAGTGGCGGTGGTAACCAGCTACCATCAGGAAGCCTGATTCGCACAAAGCAATATGAAAATTGCAACCAGATCCAAAAATTATCGTTTTAGGGCTGGTTGCAGTGCAGGTTCTTTGTTAGAATGCGGGTCGTCGCCGCTTTAGCTCAGTCGGTAGAGCAGTTCATTCGTAATGAAAAGGTCGCCAGTTCGATTCCGGCAAGCGGCACCAGGAACAATCAGAAAACCCGCTTTCTCCTCGGAGAAAGCGGGTTTTTTGTTGTCTACTTACTGAAGATTCGCGATTTCTTATTCCCGACGCGGGGGCGCCAACTGCTCCAGATATTTCATGATGGTGGACGTGTCGATATTTCTGAATTTCCCATCGAGCAGGTCTGACAGCCAAGCTTCCTCAACGTTTATCTGTTTTGCAGCTTGCTGTTGCGTCAGCCCTTTGCTGTCGATTATTTGCTGGATTTGATGTACAAGTCCGGCCTTGACCAGCATGTCCTCCGCGTCTGGATAGCCTAAATCTGCGTACACATTGCCGCTGCCTAGTTCAATAGGAACGCCATTGATGAAGATTGTGCTCATGCCCAATCACTCCTTTCCTGTGCTGCTGCGATCAGTAAGCGGGCTTTGATGAGATCGATTTGCCGCTTGGGCGTTGCAATTCCTTTCTTTGACTTCTTCTGGAAGCAGTGTAGTACATAAACCGCTTTCGCAAAGCGCACTGTGTACACGGCTCTGTAGGCGTTTCCGTGATGGATATCGACGACCTCAAGCACCCCGGCGCCGCCGAAGCCTGTCAACGGTTTTGCGTTGTTGTGCTTGCTGCCTTTTTGCGCCAGCAGCAATGCGTAACCAAAGGAGTCCTGTACAGCTTCCGGCATCGCTTCCAACTCTTTCTTTGCCGATCCGATCCAATGCAATGGCTTGAGTTCTGACATGACGGTGTCTAGATAAAGATAAGTTGAACCAATGCCGAACATGGCAGTTTCTCCAAGATATCGATAAGAAGCAGATGTGCTTTGATACTGAGCAGGCAAACGAGGTGCCGGGCTTATTGCTTGGGCCCCATCGCGCTGGCGTTTAGCGGCCAGCGCAAATGTGATGTCAGCACCGAGCGGACGGTCCTGCGCGTCAGCACCTGTCCTACGTCATCCGCTGATGCCCTCCTACCGCGCTGCAGTAATTTGAAGCGCAAGATGAAGTTTTTCACCAGAGGTCGACCATGAAAAACCAGATTCAGGATAAACCTAAGCATGCAGGACTCGCGGTAGGCGCAGCAATCTTTGCGGCGGCCTGGCTGGCAGTGCGGTACAAGACTGTGCAAGCTGAGCGGGAGAATCCGCCTCTGGGCGAGTTCATCACCGTGGATGGCGTGCGCTTGCATTATTTCCGCAAAGGACAGGGCTCCACGGTGGTGCTTTTGCACGGCAACGGAGTCATCGCCGAGGATTTCCGCAATGCGGGGCTCTTTGATCAGCTGGCGCAGAACTACCGTGTGATCGCGTTCGACCGCCCCGGCTTCGGCTACAGCGAACGCCCGCGCGGCAAACTGTGGACACCGGCGGCGCAGGCCAGGCTCATCGCGGCTGCGCTGGAGCAGCTGGAGGTGCGGGATGCGGTGATCCTGGCCCATTCCTGGGGCACGCTGGTGGCGTTGTCGATGGCCATGCAGAAGCCCGAGAGGGTGACCGGCCTGGTGCTGGCGTCTGGCTATTACTACCCCAGCGTCAGGCTGGATGTCCTGACTGCGACGCCAGCGATTCCTTTGCTGGGCAATTTGCTGGCTCACACATTGTCGCCGTTGATCGGTCGTTTGATCTGGCCTGCGGCAGTAAATCGCGCGTTCTTCCCGGCGGCGGTTCCCGACAGCTTCAAACGCATGGCGCCGTGGATGGCCCTCCGGCCACAGCAGCTGCGCGCTGAGGCTGAAGAAACAGCCATGATGATTCCCAGCGCCGCCGTGCTGCACAAGCATTATCCGGAATTGGCGATGCCGATAGCGATCATTGTGGGGGATGGCGATAAGATCGTCAGTCCCGCACATAACTCTCAACATCTGCAGCATGATCTTCAAGATGTCGATCTGACTGTGCTCGAAGGGGGGCGGGCACATGATCCAGCATTTATCGCAAGACGCCTTGCTGGCGGCTGTCGAGCGCGTCAGCGAACGTGCGTCGGCGCTTTCATTGGCTCTGGCGGTGGCGCAGGGCGAGCCAGCCTGAGATTATTGTTTGGGCGCCATCGCGCTGGCGTTTAGCAGCAGCCACGCGCTATGCGGTATCCATTGTTCGACCCAGCGCCATTGCTCTTCATCCGGACCCGGTGCAAACGCGATGCCAGCGCCCAGCGGGCTGTCTTGTGCGCCAGTGATGCCGTTGGAGATGCCGCCAGCCAGCATCGTTCCAGCGCTCTCGGCGGAAGGGGGATTGAGTTTGCCGAATCCGTACAGCATGGTCATACCGTAGGGATTACGTCCCAAGGTCCAGTCGATCTGGTTCTGGGCGAACTCCGCCAACTCTTTGCTGACGCCGAAAGCGCCGGCTGGATCGGGATTGCTGACGCGGCCGCCGAGCAGCGCTGCGGTACTCAGCGAGGAAAGGCGCGCACTTTCTCCTTGCCACCAGTAGCCGGTCTCGTTCGCATGGGGCATGAAGAAGCCTTCATAGCTGCTGTCGGATAGGCGGCCATCTGCAAAGGTGCGGAATGTCTGGCGCGCATAATTGTAGGGATTGGCGACACTGCGATTCATGGCCAATTGTTTGCTTAGGGCCGCAGCGATGGTCTTGCTGGCTTGATTGCGTAACAGCGTGTCGGTTTCTGCCTCATGATAATAAGCCAGGCTCACAATCGGGAACCCGGCTTCGGCGCCGTGGTAATAAGGGCGCTCGCCCTGGTCACTGATGAACACACCGCTTGCGTTCAGGCGTGCGTTGAGATGGGCTGCGCGCAGCCTTGCTGCATCAAGGTAGCGTTGCTGATGGGTGGCGTGATGCAGTTCGGTGGCGGCCATCAGCGCCGTGTAGTCGTCGATGATGTTTTCAACGCCATCGCTGCAATACTCGCGGTTGTGCTTTTCCAGATGGTCGAAGGCCCGCTGAGCGTCGGCAAGATAGGTGCTTGCGGTGTAGCGTCCGTGCTTGCCGCTGTTGCGCGCCAAAATAGACGCGCGCGCCAACGCCGCGATGGCCATGCCGCCGCCCGCGCGGAAGGAGGATTTGTAGTTGCGCGTGTAGACCCCGTCTATGCCTTCAAAGCCGGTAACGACGCGTTCCGCATTGTTGGTGCCCCATTTATCAAATACCGTCATGTAGAAATAACCTTGCCGGTCAAGGATGCGGTGCAGGTAGTCCGCGCCCCAGAATGCTTCTTCCAAGACGGCGGCTTCCAGGCCTGCCTGCCGGTACAGCGATGGTGTGCTGTCCGCCGTTTTTGCCAGCACCCAGGTGACCATAGAAGCTTGCTGCGGGTTGAAGAAGTGGGCGTAGGATAAATGCGATAAGTACTTGCCGTTGTCGCCGCCGGCATCGTTCCAGCCGCCCCAGACGTCGACGTAGCGCGGGGTGCCGTAGATACGGATCTTGTGATCTGCGCTGCTGGTATTGCGGCTTTTTTTGAAGTAGTCCAGCAGTGACGCGGCGGTGGTGCTGAAGAGGGCGTTCGCGTGGACCGGGACCGGCGCCGACGCCGCCGATTGCCCGCTCATATCGACCACAATTTGATACGTGCCGGTCTGTGTGAAGGAGGAGAAATCGGCCGCGAAATAACGCCGGCCTTCGCCCCACTCGGTGAACGCGGGCAGTGCGCGCAGTTCTCCTTCACCGACCTGATGCTTATCCTGCAGCACGCGATAACGGCCGGCACTGGCGTCACTCCGCGATTCCACTACGGCGATTTTTGGTCCGTTGCTGTCGAGGGCAACCTGATTGATCTGCACGGTGAGTGGCTCAGGCTGGCTGGCCTGTGCGCCTGTGCACGTCTGCGCAAGGAGCGCAAGTAAGGCCAAAGGGAAAAGTGAAATGGTGCGCGATGCAGGTCTCATGTGTAGCCTTGTTGTGGGAATAATCGGTTGCCAGTTTTTTCACTATAAATCGGCCAGCAGGCCGAGTCAATAAATACAAACAATGATTGTAAGTATTTTGGCGGCGCGCTTGCGGTATGATGTTGCCTTTACAGACAGGATGCTATTTCCATGAAGATCAATGCCCGTGGTACGAATCAGCAAGCAAGTGCACCCTACAACCGGCGCGTGGTTCTCGACCTGATTCGTCAGCAAGGGGCGATGTCGCGCAAAGACATCGTGGATAGTGTTTCGCTGAGTCCACAGACCGTCACCAACATCACCAACGATCTGGAAGCCATCGGCTTGATCGTTTCCCGGCGTCTGAAGGCCGACAAGGTGCGCGGGCAGCCTCCGATTGAATTCATGCTGAACCCAGGTGCCGGTGGCGCGATTGGCATCAGCCTGGAGAACGGCAAGGCCTCGGCCGCGCTGGTGAGCCTGGTGGGGGAGGTATTGCAGCGCCGCCACGTCGAGGTGGACACAGCAGATCCGCAGCGGGTATTGCTGGCGATGGTCGATCTGGTGCGAGAACTGCGCCGTGGCGCGCAGGAAAGAATCTGGGGCATCGGCGTTGCCTTGCCCGGCCCGCTGGTGGCAACCGAAGTCAGCTTCATCGGTCCGACCTCGCTGGAAGGCTGGAGCGACCTGTCGGTGATCGATGATTTGCGCCACGCCACCGGCTTGCCGGTGTTTTACAGCGTCGATAGTGTCGCCGGCGCGCTGGGCGAAACGCTGTTTGGCGTGGCCAAGTCGCTCGATAATTTCTTCTATCTGCACATGGGCATGGGGCTCGGGGGCGTGCTGGTCGACAACAGGTCGGCTTATCGCGGCGCCAGTGGTAACGCTACCGAGATCGGCCACATTCCCGTGGTCAAAGGCGGGCGTGAGTGCTACTGCGGCAATGCCGGCTGCCTCGAACGCTACGTGTCGCTGTATTCATTGGCCGAGGCGCTTGGCGTGGACAACGGCGGCATACACGAATGTCCGATTTCGCAGTGGATAGAGCAGGCGGACCAGCCAGCGTTTGCAGCGTGGTGCGAGCAAGCGGCCGCCTGTCTGCGCGATGCGGTGTGCACCATTGAAAACATGCTGGATCCCCACACGATCGTGATCGGCGGCTCGGCGCCGAAGGCACTGGTAGCGCATCTGGTGCAGCTGGCGCAGCCACTGGCGCGCTCGGTGCGCGGGGGCGTGGCGGGCGCCGCGCAGCGCATCATGTTGTCGGAACACGAGCAGGATAGTTCCATTCTCGGCGCCGCTGTGTTGCCTCTTTACGACATGTTGTCGCCGCGTCTGGATGTGCTGCAATCAGAGCGCCGCAGCGAGGTGGATGCAGCTGAATTGCTGGGGCAGCAGCGCCTTGCCGGTGGACTCTGATTAAATACATCCATTGGTTTTATTTATTGACATGGTGGTGAACGTACTCTACATTCGGGGGTATGAACACTACCTATCCCCCTTTATTCGTTGTTGGTGACCTCGGCGTCGATCTCGTCATGGGGTCGATTGAAGACTGGCCGCAGATCGGTACCGAGGTACTGCTGCCTCGCAGCGAGCTTCGCGCCGGTGGCTCGGCCGCCAATGCGGCGCTCGCCATGCGCCATCTGGGTTTGCCTGCCCACCTGATTTCCGCTGTCGGCAACGATGACTTCGGCCGTTTCCTGCACGGCCAGTTCCACGGTCTGCGTGCCGACCTGCAAATCTGCGACATGCCTTCGACGGTTTCCGTCGGGCTGATGCATGCCTGCGGCGAACGCAATTTCTTCACCACCCACGGCCACCTCGAGCACCTCTCGCTCGAGCATGTGCTGACGCGCTTGCCGTCGGCCAGTCCCGCCGGCGCGATCGTCCTGTTGACCGGCGTATTCCTGCTGCCTCGGTTGCGTGCGCACTACACCGCACTCATGGAAATCATCCGTGCCCGTGGTTTCCAGGTGGCGCTCGATACCGGCTGGCCGTCCGACAACTGGACCGAGGCCAACCGGGCCCTGGCCGCCTCATGGATACCTTTGTGCGATCACTTGCTGATCAATGAACTGGAAGCGCTCAGCATCACCGCGACCGAAGATCTGGACGCGGCGCTGGACCGGCTTGCGAACTGGAGTAAGCCTGGCGCAAGCATAGTGGTCAAGACTGGGGCTAAAGGAGTGACCGGCGTGCAGCGCGGCCAACGGCTGCATCAGCAATCGGCGCGCGCTGCCATCTTTGACACCATCGGTGCCGGAGATTCCTTCAACGCCGGTTATCTGGCCATGCGCCTGCGTGGCGGCGGGCTGGCGCAGGCGCTGGCAGGGGGCTGCCGGGCGGCGGCGGCGATCTTGCAGCGGTTCCCACGCAGCGCGATCCAGCCAGGCGAGCTGGCCGACTGCCTCAAGGAGGAGACATGAAACACCGGCGGCTCATCATCGGCTACATCCTGCTGATCTGGTTCGTGATCTCATTCGTCACCAATCTGATCGGCCCGCTGATGCCGATCATGATCGATGAGTTTCATCTGAGCCTGGCGATGGCGGGTTTTTTACCCTTCTCCTTTTTCCTCGCCTACGGCCTGATCTCGATCCCCGGCGGCCTGCTGGTTGAAAGCAAGGGCGGGCGCGGCACCTTGTTCTGCGCCTTCGGCCTCAATCTGGCAGGTTCATTGGTGATCGCACTGCAACCGCAGTACGCGACCGTCATCGGCGGCTTGTTCACCATCGGGCTGGGCATGGCCTTGCTGCAGGTGGTGATCAATCCCCTGTTGCGGACCGCTGGCGGCGAAGCGCAATTCGCGTTCTACTCGGTGATGGCGCAGCTGGTGTTTGGCTTGGCGTCGTTCCTGAGCCCGCTGGTGTTTCGCTGGCTGATGGCCGATGCCGGCCCGGCCCGGACTGTGGGTGTGTGGGTCGCGTTCTACTGGGCGTTTAGCCTGCTGTTTTGTGTGCTGCTGGTGGTGAACCGCATTTTGCCGCTGCCCAAGCTGGAGCTGACTGACAGCGAAAAGAGCGGCGGCTGGTACGCCTACCGCGAGTTGCTGGACCGCCGCGATGTACGGCTGTTCTTTGTGGGTTTGGTGGCCTACGTCGGCACCGAGCAGTCGCTGGCGAACTGGATGTCGCAATTTCTCAGCACATATCACCACATATCGCCCAGCGGCGCCGGCGCCGATGCGGTCGGCCAGTTCTGGGGCCTGATGGCGCTGGGCTGCCTGGCCGGATTGGGCTTGCTGAAACTGCTTGATTCGCGGGCCGTGCTGGCGCTGTTTGCTGTGCTGGCGCTGGGCTGCGTCGGGTTGGCACTGTTCGGTTCAGCGCAAGCCGCAGTGTTGGCTTTCCCGGCATCAGGCTTCTGCCTGTCGGTGATGTTCTCGGTTATTTTCTCGCTGGCGCTCAATTCGGTGCCGACCCATCACGGTGCGCTGTCCGGCATCCTGTGCACCGGCATTCTCGGCGGCGCGCTGCTGCCGCTGCTGGTCGGCTGGCTGGGCGACCTGGTCGGTCTGCGGCTGGCGATGACACTACTGTTTCTCACGCTGTTCTTCATTCTTGGCATTGCGGGATGGGCCCGTCCCCTGGTGCGAAATCACGTCGTTAATTTTAAAAAACAAAATCTGGAGAGATCATGAAAAGCATTAATCGCAGCCCGATCGCCGTGGCGGTCGCCGTGGCCCTAAGCCAGTATTGCCTGCCAGTGCTGGCGCAGCAGTCCGGCGACACACGTGTGGTGGCGGCCGACAGCGCGGTGGAGACGGTGGTGGTAACGGGCGTCCGCTCTTCGCGTGAAAAGTCGCTGGTCAAAAAACGCGACGCCGATTCCGTGATGGATGTGGTGACGGCAGAGGATATCGGCAAACTGCCGGACAAGAATGTGGCCGATGCCGTGCAGCGTGTACCGGGCGTGAACATCAGCTCCGGTTCGGGCGGGCAGGGCGGTTTCTCGGAGAGTGACCGTGTGAGCATACGCGGCACCAATCCCAGCCTGACGCAAACCTTGGTCAACGGCCATTCGATCGCCACCGGCGACTGGTATGTAGGCGACCAGACCGGCACTGTCGGGCGCAGCGTCAGCTTTACCTTGCTGCCGTCGGAAATCGTCGGCTCGGTGGAGGTACTGAAGAGCGCCCAGGCCGATGTGACCGAAGGCGGCACCACCGGCAACGTCAACATCGTCACCCGCAAGCCGCTCGATTTCAAGCAACCGCTCACGCTCGAGGCCACGGTGCAGACGATGTATGCGGACCTGCCGCGCAAGCACGCGCCGCAGGTAAATGCGCTGGTCAACTGGCGCAACGACGAGAAGAATTTCGGCGTGCTGTTCCAGGCGTTTTCGGAGGCACGCAATGAGCGCCGCGATGGGCAGGAATTGTTCCTGCTGGGGCAGGGCAGTATCAGCCACCCGGACATCATCGCTGCGCATCCGGACCTGGATGGCGTGCTGTATCCATCGCAAATCGGTTCGGCACTGTTCACGCAGCACAGCAAGCGGCAGGGCGCGCTGCTGGATGTGCAGACGAAACCGATGAAGAACCTGACGCTCGACCTGAATGCCTTCTATTCGCGCTTTGAAGGAACCAACTTCGACACCAACTATCTCGCCAGTCCCACCGACCTGCTGGAAAAAGGCATCGCGCCGACCAGCTACACGGTGCGCGGCAATACCCTGGTGGCGGCGACCTTCCCCGTTACGCATTTCGACCCCAGCGGCGCGACGCCGGGCGCGGATCAGCCTTTCCCCGGTTTGCGCGATGTGATATACCGTCCGAAGGCGGCGTCGATGGCATCGTATGTGGATTTCTCGGCCAAATACCGGCCGACCGACCGGCTGCAGATCACCGGCATGGCAGGCTACACGCGCGGCCTCGGCGAGACTCCGCACGACTATGGTTACGAAGCGTACCTGACCAATTCCGCGCTGGTCTACCAGATGAATGGCAAGGGCCGTCCGGCCGATGTCGCCTTCCCCGGCGTGGACACCGCGAACTTCCATAATCCGGCCAACGTGACCAATGGCGGCAGCTGGTCGGGCAGCTACAAGGTCAAGGATCGCGAGAAGTACGCGCAGGTCGATGCACTGGCCGATATCGACTGGGGCAATCTCGAGAGCATCAAATTCGGCCTGCGCCTGGCCGACCATAAACGCGAAGCGTATGGCCATAACTATGGTTGCGCCGTGGACCCCGAAGCAGCCTGCCTGGGCAATCCGGGCGTCACCTTGCCGGCGCCGCAGTGGGCTGGCGAGAAGAGCCCGGCCAACTACGGCAAAGGCCTGGGCGGCGGCGCCGGTTTCCTGACGCAGTTCTGGACCCTCGATCCCGCCGCTGTCGAACGCTGGCAAAACAGCTACATCAATGCGGATCAAGGCCCCAACTATCAGGGTAACTTCACGATCGACGAGAAAGCGAATGCCGCCTACGTGATGGCCAACCTGGCCGGCGAGGGCTGGCGTGGCAATGTCGGCGTGCGCGTCGCACGCACCCGCCAGCGCAGCCTGGGCTATAACTTCGACGACGATAACCATCCGGTGGAGGCGAGCGTCTCGCATAGCTATACCGACGTTCTGCCAAGTGCCAATTTGCGGCTCGATCTGAATCCAAACCTGGTCGCGCGCTTCGCCCTGTCGAAAACCATGTCGCGCCCAGATTATTCGGCGCTGACGCCGGCGGTCACGCTCAACAACATCAACGGTACCGGCTCGGGCGGCAATACCGATCTGAAGCCGGTGCGCTCCAACAACGCCGATGCTACGCTGGAATGGTATTACGCGCCGCAGTCGCTGCTCTCGGCGGCAGCGTTCTACATGGACATGCCGTCGTATATCACCTTCGGCTACAACACCCGGCGCTACCTGAATACGTCGATCAACCAGTTCGCCGACTTTGTCATCACCTCGCCATTCAATATCTCGGCCAAGAACAAAGGGCTGGAACTGGCGTGGCAACAACCACTGTGGGGAGACTTCGGCGCCGCGCTCAATTACACCTATGCGCATGGCCGCACCTCCGATGGTTCAGCCCTGGTGGGATCGTCAGCGAATACCTTCAACACCGAAGTCTATTACGAGAAAGGCGGCTTCAACACGCGTCTTGCCTATACCTACCGCTCGGCTTTCCTGGTCGGTCTGGCCAATGTCTCGCCGCAGTACGCGGCCGGCATGGGAACCCTGGCCATGTCGCTCAACTACAAGTTTAACGACCACGTCACGTTCACCTTCGACGCATTGAACTTGAATAATCCGGTACTCAAGTACTACTCCACGTCGGAGCGCCCGCAGGCGTTCTATGCCAGCGGCCGGCAGTTCTTTGTCGGTTTGAAGTTTTCAAACTAAGTCGAGGAAGTGAGCGATATGAATGATATGAATCAGGCGGGCCTGCCCGCCACGCTCATGCTGCAAGAGGCGCGGCAGGCTGCCGACTGCATCAGCACGCAGATCAGCGAAAACAGCGCGGCCTTTCATGCGCTGGGGGAGCGTTTGCGTGCTCTCAGGCCGCGTGCCGTGATCACCTGCGGGCGCGGAAGTTCCGACCATGCCGCTACCTACCTGCGTTATCTGGTAGAGCTGCACCTGGGCTTGGTCACCTCCTCGGTCGCACCGTCAGTCAGGTCCGTGTACGGCGTTTCGCAGGACATGTCGGGCTATGTTTTTGTCGCCATTTCGCAGTCTGGCCGCAGCCCCGATCTGTTGGCGGCGACCCGCTCCGCCAAGGCCGCCGGCGCGTATGTGGTGGCGCTGGTCAATGTGGTCGACTCGCCGCTGGCGGAACTGGCCGATGATTGCCTGCCCTTGCATGCCGGTGTCGAGCAGAGCGTTGCCGCGACCAAGTCGTATCTCTGTACGCTGGCAGCCAGCTTGCAGCTGGTCGCGTACTGGAGTGAGAGCAGCGTGCTGGCCGAGGACATGCTTTGCTTGCCCGGCAGCCTGCGCCTGGCGTGGGGGCAGGATTGGTCCAGACTAGCGGAAATCCTGGTGGAGGCCGAGCATTTGCTGGTGCTTGGGCGCGGGATCGGTCTGTCGGCAGCGCAGGAGGTGGCATTGAAGTTCAAGGAAACCTGCGGCTTGCACGCCGAAGCGTTCAGCAGCGCCGAGTTTTGCCACGGGCCCAAGGCACTGCTGCAACGGCCCATGCCGGTGCTGATGCTGTGTCAATCCGACGCCACCGAGCGCTGGTCGTTGCATCTGGCGCGCGAGCTGAACGAGTACGCCGCACCGCTGGTACTGGCCGGGGCGACCCTGCCGGAGGTCATGAGCTTACCTTGTCTGCCGTTTGCGCCGGCCGTGATGCCGTTGGTGCTGGTTCAGAGCTTGTACAAGGTGGCAGCTCAGGTGGCCATCGCCCGTGGCCTGGATCCGGACTGCCCGCCGTTGTTGCGCAAGGTGACGGAGACGAACTGACCTGTTCGCCTCTACGCCGGCTTGGCTTTACGGGTCAGCAGGGTGGCCGCCGTCAGTGCGCCGACGATGCCCTGGGTCCATGCGGCGGTGCTGCCCGAAAAGCCGATGGCGGTGTCGAGCGCCAGTTTGCCGGCTTTGGGACCGGCCAGTTGAGCGCAAACATGGTGGCTCTCCTGGCGAGTTGGCTGCTGGGAGGTCCATCTTATCGGCGGCGGTTGCCTGGCCGCGTAGGAGGACGCCGATTTGCTTGTCAGACCACGACGCGCGTGTCGCGGCCGCCGTTATTTGCGCAGGCGATCCATCAGCGGCCACAGGGTTAGCGTGGCGGCGATGGCGATCGCACTGCCGAGCAGATTGTTCTCCAGCCGCACCAGTGCGTAGGTGTAGTCGATGGCCGGCATGGCGTAGTCGGCCACCAGCACGAAGGAGGGCGTGAGGAAGGCCACGAACACGCTGTAGCCGACCGGCCGCAAGGCCATCGTCAACCCGATCAGCGGGAACACGGCCAGTGCAATGGTCAACGGTGTTTGCGCCAGCGCGCCGATGGCGATTGCGATCAGCGTGCCGATCACGGTGCCTACCGCACGCTCGACGCTGCGCGGCAAGGTGCCTGCGGCGGACGGCTGCAGGATCAGCAACACCGCCATCGTCGCCCAGTAGCCGCAAGGCAGCTGTAGCAGGTGCACGGTCAGGTAGGCGGCGGTGGTGGCGATGCCGAGACGCAGGGCGAAGTGCACGCCGTCGCTCGACAGCGAGGCATGCTCGCGCAGCTGGCGCAGCGCATCGCGCGCCGTCTGTGCCGCCGCTTGATGCCAGCGGTCGTGATGCTGTTCCGGCGCGAAGGGACGGATCTGCCACAGCACCATGCTGAGCGTAGCGGCGAACAGGCAGCCCAGCAAATACAAGCCAAGGTATGCCAGGCCGCCCGCGCCGCCGGCCGATGGATGATCGACCATCACCACGCAGGCGGTGGCGGCGAGGATGGCCACCTGATACGGCCGGTCGCCCCAGATGCGCGTCAGGCCGGCCACGGTGACGAAGGTGAAGATGGTCAGCGCGGCAGCCGCGAAACCAAAGCTGGCGGCGTAGATGGTCAAGCCGCCGCCCAGCGTCGACAGCACGGCGAACGACAGCATTGACGCCAGCCGGCTGCGCGCGGTCTGCGGCGCGGTCGCCAGCGAGGTCCAGAAGGCGCCGATGGCGGCCCACGAAAAATCCGGCGCGTGCAGCGCGCAGCCCACCAGCAGCATGATGGCGGAAGCGGAGGCTGCGCGCATCCCGTCCATCAGGTTGGTCTTGGCAGCGGCGGTGGTGAGCATGGATTTCAGCATGATGGATACAGCTTAAAAGAGCGCCGCTGATGAATCCAATATTTCGTGGTAGTCTCTTCAAGACGAAAAAGATATCGCAAAGCGATTGTGCAGTGCATTTTGAGATGAGAGGACGACGATGGAATTTCGCCAGCTACGCTACTTCCTGGCGGTGGCCGAGCACCTGCACTTCACGGTGGCGGCCGAGCGGCTGGGCATTGCGCAGCCGCCCCTGAGCCAGCAGATCATCAAGCTGGAACGGGAGATCGGCACCAAGCTGTTTATCCGCCATCCGCGCCGGGTAGAGTTGACAGAGGCCGGCATGATCTTCCGCGAGCGCGCGCAGCGCGTGCTGGACGACGCCAGCGATGCGCTGGAACACGTGAAGATGGCGGCGCGCGGCGAGAGCGGCAACCTGTCGATCGGCTTTGCCGGTTCGACGGTGTTTCATCCGACCGTGGCGCGGCTGCTGCGCCGCTTTCGCGAAGAGTATCCGGGCGTGAAGATCCGCACCGAGGAGAGCAACAGCGTGGCGCTGCTCGGCAAGCTGGCCGACGCCCAGGTCGATTGCGCGATGGTGCGACTGCCGCTCGATTGCGGCGACTTGAAGGTGACGCCGCTGGTGCAGGAGAAAATGATCGCGGTGCTGCCGAGCGGCCATGCGCTGGGCCGGCGCCGCACCATCGACTTGAAGCAGCTGGCTGCGGATCCCTTCATCCTGTACCCGCGCGCGATCAATCCCGAGCTGCACGACGCCATCATCAGCGCCTGCCGCGCGGCCGGTTTTTCGCCGCGCATCGAAATGGAGTCGCCGCAGATTTCGTCGAGCGTGAACATGGCGGCGGCGGGCTTCGGCGTGGCCATCATCCCCGAATCGATCGCGCAGTTCCGCGCCGAGGGCGTGACCTACCAGAACATCAGCAACAAAGACCTCGGCACCGCCATCGCCCTGATCACGCGCCCGCGCGATAAATCCGTCACGGTGAAAAACTTCACCGAACTGGTACGCCAGTTCCACCGGCGCTGAATGACTCGCGCTATCATCGCGGCATGAATAAGAAATTGTTTGCTGTTGCCGCTGTCGCCGTCGTTATCGCCGCACTCAATCTGGTGCCGCGCTCCGCCCAGTCCGGGCCGCAGCGGGCGCCGTTGCAGGCGCTGGTCGGTGGCGCCAGCTGCGTACAGCCGCAGTGGCCGGCCGAGGCGCGCCGTTATGAGATCGAGGGGGCGACCACGGTGCGGTTTGAAATCGGCGCCGATGGCGCGGTGCTGCGGCCTGCCATCACCCGCAGCAGCGGTTGGAAGATACTTGATGACGCGGCCCTGAACAGCATCGCGCAATGCCGCTTCCAGCCCAACTTGCCCGCCGCGCGCGATGGCACGGTGTTCCCGCTGCAGTATGTCTGGAAGTTCGATGACGCGCCGGCCGCGCGACCCTTGCTGGTGCACGGCAGTTGCCATCCGTCCCCGCGCTTTGCCGCTTTCCACGAAGCCGATCCGCGCCCCAGCGGCAAGGATGGCATCCTGTTGCGCTTCCTGGTGAATGCCGAGGGCGCGCCGGTGCGGATCGTTGCCGAAGCAGGCGGCCAGCCGCCGGAGCTGGCCGCGCAGGCGGTGGAATATTTGCAAAGCTGTCGTTTCGCTCATGACCCCAAGGCCAAGGGCGAGCGCACCGACACCGGTTTCGGCCGGGTGGTGCTGCGCCACTGAACCCGGCTACGCCTCGCTGGCTGCCAGCAGCTGCGCGCGCTTGTCGATCGCGTGACGCACTGCCGACAGGATGCGATCCATATTGGCGGGTTTGATCAGATGTTCGTCAAAGCCGGTGGAGATGACCCGCTGCCGGGTCACGATATCGCCCCAGGCGGTAAAGGCGATCAGCGCCACCTGGTCGAAGTCGGGCACGGCGCGCAGGGCTTCGGCCACCTGGTAGCCGTCCATGCCGGGCATGCCCAGGTCGAGCAGGACGGCGTCCGGCCTGAAAGTGCGCACCGCCTCCAGCCCCGGCAGGCCGGCATAAGCCACCGCCGTTTGATAACCGTGGAGTTCGAGTAGTTCGGCCGAGATGTCGGCCGCGTCGCTGTTGTCGTCGACAACGAGGATACGCTGAGTAATGGTCTGGTCCATAATATTGAACGAATGTGTAACGTTACATTCGGCTGGGGCCAGGCCGGAGGAAATAGATGCGGCGGGGAGAGGGCACGCGAGGCAATTATAGTTGGATTTCATCAGCTTGCTTGAAGAAATCGATATCTGTCTCCAAATTGCCCACAGACACTTATCGAAAAGGATGTGATGATGACGAGCAACACGGAAAAGGCCATTCTGGCCGGCGGCTGTTTTTGGGGCATGCAGGATTTGATCCGCAAGATGCCAGGCGTGCAACATACCCGGGTCGGCTACAGCGGCGGCGACGTGGCCAACGCCACCTACCGCAATCACGGCAGCCATGCCGAGGCGATTGAAATCATCTACGATCCGGCCGTACTCAGCTACCGCAAGATCCTGGAATTTTTCTTCCAGATCCACGACCCGAGCACGCCTAACCGCCAGGGCAACGACCTTGGCACGAGCTACCGCTCGGCAATTTTCTATCTCGACGAGCAACAAAAGGCGACCGCCGAGGACACCATCGCCGACGTCAACGCCTCCGGCCTGTGGCCCGGCAAAGTGGCCACCGAACTGGCCCCGGCCGGCCCGTTCTGGGAGGCGGAACCCGAGCATCAGGATTACCTGGAGCGCATTCCCAACGGCTACACCTGCCATTATGTGCGTCCGGGATGGGTCTTGCCGAAGCGTTGAAATTCCTTCATAAACAGTCACTTATAGCGCGGAAGGTATTCGGAAGGTAAGTTCTGCCATTGCATCCTACAGTGAAGCCCTGTTTCATATCTTCACGTTAGGAATTGTCATGAGTCAGCTATTTGCCGCCGTTTATGAAGTGACCAGCGCCACCGTCGGCCGTCCGTCCCTGCGCCTCAACCTGGTGGTCGACCGCAGCAACGCCGGCGTGGTCGGCACCGCCACCGTGGAAACCGTCACCGGTGATATCCACGAGATGTCGGTGCGCGGCCAGCACATGGAAATCGATAGCGAGGAACCGCTGGAAGCCATCGTACTGGCCGGCACGCCGCCGATTTTTTCCGTGCTGGACGACGCGCCGGCCGCGTTCCAGATGCTGATGGTGTTGCCTTCTGCGTGGAAGGACGGCCAGGCGTGCTACAAGATGACGCTCGGCAAGTTATACCCTCGGGTAATCGATATCCGCGACGGCAAGGCGCGCGCGGTGTTGCCGGAGGCCGCTTACTAGCACATCCTGTTACACTAAAGCCTGACCCGCTTAGTGCCAAAAGGATAACGCCTCGATGAACCAGCCACATGCCGCGCCGCCGACCGTCATCGATGACTCCTGGCGCGGCTGGATTGCCGAAAACCTGGTGCTGGGCGGCCATCCGCAAGCGCTGCTTGGCGTGATGGTCCAGAAGGGCATCGCGGAGTCCAGTGCCCGCGCGGAACTCGAAGCGGCCATGCGCAGCCCCTACCTGCGCGGCGCGCTGCGGCTGTCAAACCGGGTGGCCAAGCGCGACTGGGTGCTGGGCATCCAATCGCGCCTGAACCAGCTGGCGCCGCAAAAGGTGCCGCGCCGCGAGCGCCTGTCCAGCCAGGCCTTCCTCGACGAATACTACCGCCGCAACCAGCCGGTCATCATTACCGGCATGCTGGACGACTGCGCGGCGCGCAGCAAGTGGAGCTTCGATTATCTGGCCACGCAGCTGGGCGAGCGCGAAGTGGAAGTGCAGTTCGGCCGCGACGCCGATCCCGATTACGAAATCAACAGCGTGCAGCACAGGCGCCGCATGCCGTTCGGCGACTACGTGGCGCTGGTGCGCGATGCCGGCGTCACCAACGATTTCTACATGACCGCCAATAACGACGGCCATAATCGCGACGCCCTGCGCGAGTTGATGAGCGACCTGCCGCCGCTGACCGAGTACCTGCAGGAAGGCAGCAGCGGCTTTTTCTGGTTTGGTCCGGCCGGCACCATCACGCCGTTCCATCACGACCTGACCAACAACTTCATGATCCAGGTGGCCGGTCGCAAGCGCCTGCGCCTGATCGCGCCATGCGACACGCCCAAGCTGTACAACCAGCGCCACTGCTACACGCCGGTCGACGGCCGCCACATCGACCTGCAGCGCTTCCCGCTGATGGCCGATGTGCAGGTGATCGAGTGCGTGCTGGAGCCGGGCGAAATCCTGTTCCTGCCGGTGGGCTGGTGGCATTTCGTCGAAGCGCTGGACGTCACCATCACCATTTCCACCACCCACTTCAAGTGGGACAACGACTTTTATACCTGGTACCCGGCCAATCAGGATTTCTAGGTCCGCCATGCCCATCGACTACCTGCGCAGCTACACCGGCCTGCAACGCACCGATATCAGCAACCGCCGCCTCGGGCGCTCGCTGGCCTTCGTCGCAGGGGCGGTCAATGCCGGCGGTTTTTTCGCGGTAGGGCAGTACACTTCGCATATGTCGGGCGTGGTGTCGGCGCTGGCGGATAATCTGGCGCTGGGCGACACGGCGTTGCTGTGGGCCGGACTGGCATCGCTGATCGCGTTCTTCTGCGGCGCGGCCACTTCGGCGGTACTGATTAACTGGGGACGGCGGCGCGAGGCGCACAGCCGCTACGCCTTGCCCTTGCTGCTGGAAGCTGCACTGTTGATGGTGTTTGGTTTGCTGGGCGCGCGCGTGGCGCAGCTTGGGCATATCGAAGCCATCGTGGCGCTGCTGTGTTTCATCATGGGCCTGCAGAACGCAATCATCACCAAGGCTTCGCGCGCCGAGATCCGCACCACCCACGTGACCGGGCTGGTGACCGATATCGGCATTGAATTGGGGAAGCTGTGTTACTGGAATCGCAGCCATACCGCCACCGGCAGCGTGACCGCGGACCGGCCCAAGCTTGCCTTGCTGGCGTCCCTGTTGGCGATGTTCCTGGTTGGCGGCGTGGCCGGCGCCTTCGGCTATAAATACCTCGGTTTCATCGCCTCGGTGCCGTTGGCGCTGGCCTTGCTGCTGCTGGCGATCGTGCCGCTACTGGACGACGTGCGCGCCGCCCGGTAGCGCGGCGCAATCAGGCCTGCTGCATCTGCTTCACTGCGGCGCGGGCTTGCGCGTTGAGTTCCGCCAGATCGAGGCCGGGGATGGCGTCGTGTTCCGCCACCACGCGGCCCGCCACCAGCAGGGCGCGCAGCGACGGCCGGCCGCCGCTGGCCACCGGGGCGATGGCGATATCGTGCAGGCCAAAGTAGCGCGGATCGTCCAGCTGGTAGATGGCGATATCGGCGGCCTTGCCCACTTCCAGCGTGCCGATGGCGTCCATGCCCAGCACCGCTGCGCCGCCGGCCGTACCCCAGCGCACCACGTCCTCGATGCGGGCCGCGTCGGCGCCGCCTTCGCTTGTGCCGCCGCCGGCGCGGCTGCGTGCGAGTTCGCCTCGCCGTGCGCGCTGCATTAGCCATGCGGCGTGGGTTTCGGAGATCATGTCGGCTGCTTCGTTGGACGCTGCGCCATCGACGCCGATCGATACCGGCACGCCTGCTGCCTCCAGCGCAGGAATGTCGGCGATGCCGCTGCCGAGGCGTCCGTTGCTTTGCGGGCAGTGGGCGATGCCGGTGCCGGTGGCGCCCAGCTGCGCGATTTCGTTGCGGTCCAGTTTCACCAGATGCGCGAACCACACGTCTGGCCCCAGCCATTCGTATTCGCCGCAGAAGGCCACTGGCGAGCGGTCGTATTTTTCACGCGCGGCGTTCTGGTATTCCACCGTTTCCGACAAGTGGCTGTGCAGCCGGATGCCGAGCCTGCGTGCTTCGCGCGCGCAGGTGCGCAGTTCTTCCGGCGACATCGAATACAGCGGCGTGGTCGGCGCCATCACCACGCGTCGCATGGCGTCTGGTGCGCTTTGGTGATAGCGGCTGGTCAGGCGCGCGCAATCGGTGAGGAAGTGATCGAGTGATTCCGGCCGCAGCGCCTGCGGCAGTTCGCTTTCCAGCTGGCGCGTGCGGGTTGCGCCGCCACGGCACAGCACAAACCGCAGGCCCAGTTTTTCCGCTTCCTCGAACAGGATGGCCGAACCGTCGTACGGCATGCCGGGGTAGTACAAGTAGTTATGATCGGCCACTGTGCCGCAGCCGCTGCGCAGCAGCTCCACCAGGCCGATGCGCGCGGCCAGCCGGAAGCTGTGCTCATCGAAAGCGGCGCGGAAGCGGTAGGGCGTAGCGGCCAGCCACGGCGTCAGCGTCATGTCGATGCCCTGCGGCTCACCCTTGAGCAGTGACTGGAACAAGTGGTGGTGGGTATTGACCCACGCTGGGTAGACCACGCAATCGCGCGCGTCGATGATGCGTTCACCGGGTTGCGCCGATAGCTCGCCCATCGCGGCGATAACGCCGTCGGCGATGCCGATGTCCGGGCCTGCATGGCGTTCGCCGTCGCCGCGCACGCCGGTCAGGATGGCGCTCGCGTTGCGAATCAGGATAGTCTGTTGGGTCATGCCAGTTCGCTTTCGTGCCAGTGTGACAGAACCAGGCGTGTCACCATCGCCATCACGCCGAACAGCACCACGCCGCTCACGGTGATAAGGAACAGTGCGGCAAACAGCCGCGGGATATTCAGCGCAAAGCCGGCCTGCAAAATCTGGTAGGCCAGGCCCGCGCCGGTGCCGCCGGTGCCGGCCACGAATTCCGCCACCACCGCGCCGATCAGCGCCAGACCGCAGGAGATCCGCAGGCCGCCGAAGAAGTAGGGCAGCGCGCTAGGGATGCGCAGCCGGCGCAGCGTGTCCCATTTGCTGGCGTGGTTGATGCGGAACAGGTTGAGCAGGCCGGGATTGACGCTGCGCAGTCCCAGCACCGTATTCGAGATGATGGGGAACACTGCCACCATCGTGGCGCAAATCACCAGCGCCATCGTCGGGTCTTTGACCCAGATGATGATGAGCGGCGCAATCGCCACCACCGGTGTCACCTGCAGCAGGATGGCATACGGCAGCAGGCTAGCTTCGATCACGCGGCTTTGCACGAACAGGAAGGCGGCGGCGCTGCCGACCACCACGGCCAGCGCGAACGCCATCAGCGTGATGCGCAGCGTGACCCATAGCGAACCGGCCAGCAGCGACCAGTCTTCGATCAGCGCGCGGGTGATGGTGCTGGGTGCGGGCACCAGGTAGTCCGGCACCGCCAGCGCCATGCACACCGCTTGCCAGATGCCGAGCAGGATCACGCCGACCGCCAGCGGCGCCGCTACGCGCTGCACGGCGGGACGGGAGAGAAGGGGAGGATTCATGCTGCGTTCCTTTCGTGTTCGGTGTTCGCTTGCGTCAGCAGCGATGAGAGTTCGGCGCAGTGGCGCATGAAGGCTGGTGAAACGCGGAAGGCGTCGTCGCGCAGTACCGGGCCGTCGATGGCCACGTCGGCGATCACGCGGCCGGGGCGCGCCGCCATCACGATCACGCGGCTGGACAGATACACCGCCTCGTAGATGCTGTGGGTGACGAAGACCACCGTCAGTCCGCGCTCGGCCCACAGGTTGCGCAGGTCGGCATCGAGCTTGTTGCGGGTGAATTCATCCAGGGCGCCGAATGGTTCGTCCATCAACAGCAGGTCCGGATTGGTGGCCAGCGCGCGGGCGATGGAGACGCGCATCTGCATGCCGCCTGACAGTTCGCGTGGATACGCAGTACCGAATTTTTCCAGCCCCACCAGTTTGAGGGCGCGCGCCACGCGTTCGTCGGCTTCGGCACGGTCCAGCTTTGCGAGGTCCAGTGGCAGGCGCGCGTTGTCGGCTACGCGCGCCCACGGCATCAAGGTCGCTTCCTGGAATACCATTGCCAGCTTGCGGCCCTCGGCGCGGCGGATATGGCCGGCCGAAGGCTGTTCCAGCCCGGCGAACAATTTGAGCAGAGTGCTCTTGCCGCAGCCGGATGGCCCCAGCAGCGAGACGAATTCGCCGGGCTGTATGCCCAGCTTCACGCTCTCCAGCGCGAGGGTGCCGTTAGGGTAGGTCTTCTCGACCTGATTGGCGTACAACTCCGGCAGCATGGCGGCCATGATCTTCTCCTTTATGGCATCACGCGCAGGTCTTTGACGAACTGCGTGGTGTAGGCTTTTTTCCAGTCGACGTCCGCTTTCAACAGGCCGGTGCTGACCATGAAGTCGCGGGTCTTTTGCCAGCGCGCGTCGCTCATGGTGCCGATGCCTTGCGTGGCGGCGTCGCCGCTGCTGATCATCTTGTACTCCTTGAGCTTTTCCACGCCCCATGCCAGCTGGTCGTCCTGCATGGCCGGGTTGTCTTTCTTGATCAGCGCATTGCCCGGTGCGGGATTGGCGAGATAGCTTTTCCAGCCTTCCATCGAGGCCTTGACGAAGCGCGCCACCAGTTCAGGCTTTTCCTTCACGGTCTTTTGCATGGCGACGATGGTGGTGCCGTATGGCGGATAGCCGTCGTCGGCGAACAGGAAGAAGCGCGTCTTCACGCCGCCCTTGTTGGCAGCGAAGACTTCCGACGATGCGTAAGCCTGTTGCGCAGAGCGCGGGTCGGCAAAGAAGGGCTGCAGGTTGAAGGTGTAGACGCGCGACTGCGCTTCATCGAGCTGGTATTTATTCTTCAGCCACGGCCACCACGTGGTGCGGCCGGAGGTGGAGACCAGCACGGTGCGCGACTTCAGTTCGGCCAGGCTCTTGACGTCATCGTGCGTCATCATGCCTTGCAGTTCGCTCTGGAAGCTGGCGGCGACGGTGGTGATCGGCACGCCGGTTTCCACGCTCTTCAGCACTTGCAGGTCGTAGCCCATCAGGAAGTCGGCCTGGCCGCTGCTGAGGATTTGCACGCCGTTGACTTGCGGGCCGCCCATGCGGATGGTGACATCGAGGCCGTACTTCTTGTAGATGCCGGTGGCGACGGCTTGATAAAAGCCGCCATGTTCCGCTTGTGCGTACCACGAGGTGAGGAAGGTGACTTTGTCGGCAGCCAGCGCAGGGATGCTGAGGCAAAGGCTAAGGCATAAGGTGAGCAGTCGCATGATGGTCTTTTCAGAGAGCGTTGATAACGCGCCTGCGATCACACCTTCATGAAGAATAAAGCGTCTCCTGAAGATGCGCACTGGCGCAGCTTCAAGAGCAATTTCCCGACTGCGGCGGACCGCAGGTGAACGCTTATACTCTTGCCCTCCTGTGATGCAAATCCTGTGCCACGATTTTTGCCCACGCATGGTATGTGCGACGCACCAGTGTGATGCGCGTTGCGGCGAAAATGGTGCGCACGCGCTGCAAATGTGCGCTTTTTCGCTGGCCTGTAAATTGCATCTTCAAGCCGCAAGAGTATAAGCGTTCAGCCGGCGCCCGCCGGTAGGGAATTGCTCTTGAATCCAACATCCATTCAAGAGGAACGCTTATGTACGCACTCAATGAACTGAACAAAGAAGCCCGCATGGGCACCTTCGGCACCGAAACCGGCAAGCGCGAAATCCGCCGCATCGATCTCTCCGACTTCAACACCCGCAAGGCGCAAATCGCCGACGAGCTGTGGGCCGCGTCGGTGGACGTGGGCTTTTTCCAGGTACGCAACCACGGCATCGATCTGGCGAAAGTGCGTGGCGCCTTCGCCGCTGCCGAAGCCTTCTTCGCGCTGCCCGAATCAGTGAAGTCCAAGTACCCGCTGCGCAAGGCCGACAACGCCGGCTGGGAGAGCAAGGCGCAAGTACGTCCGTCGACCGGCACCGCCGACCAGAAAGAGTCCTACCAGATCACGCGCCCGCACATGGAGGTGCTGTGGCCGAGCGAGGAAGAGCTGCCGGGTTTCAAACAAACCATGCTGGAATTCGAAGCGCAGTGCTGGCAGGTCGGCATGCGCCTGCTGTCCTGCTTTGCCGACAAGCTGGGATTCGACAGTGACTTCTTCACCCGGGCGCACGATCCGCAGCAGGCCAGCTACCAGAGCACCTTGCGGCTGCTGCATTACTACGCCATCGATCCGTCGATGAAAGACAAGCTGGATCTGTGGCGCGCCGGCGCGCATACCGATTTCGATTGCCTTACTTTGCTGTTCCAGCAGAAGAACCAGAGCGGCCTGCAGGTCTGCCCCGGCAAGGAGATGGATGCGCAGGAGTGGACCAGCATCGAGCCGGCCGACGATGTCATCACCTGCAATATCGGCGATATGCTGATGCGCTGGAGCGACGACCAGCTGCCGTCCAACTTTCATCGCGTGAAGAACCCGCTGCCGCATGAGTATCAGGGGCCGCGTTACAGCCTGGCGTTCTTCTGCCAGGCCAATCGCGATGTGATGATTGAAGGGCCGGGCAAGAAGTACCCGGCCATCAGTGCGGACGCTTATCTGAAGCAGCGCGTGAGCGCCAACTTCAAAGCGTATTAATAGCTGGTCAGCGCCGAAGGCTGGCCGGCCTTGAAGGTGAAGATGGTCACTGGCGACTGTTTCATGTCGCCTTTGGCGTCAAACGCGTAAGTGCCGGCCACGCCCTGGTACGAACCGGCGCTGATGATCGCTTGCACCTTCTGCGCGTCGACCGAATTCGCCTTCTGCATCGCTTGTGCGTACATCATCACGGCGTCGTAGTAGGCGGCCGCGTAGACGTCAGCTTCCTGCTTGAAGCGGGCCTTGAACTTGGCCTTGAAGGCCGGGCCGCTGGAGGACTTCTCCAAAATCGCGCCGCCCTGCGAGCACAGGACGTTATCGCCGACGGCGTCGCCACCGAGCTTGCCCATTTCAGCGGTGCAGATGGTGTCGCCGCCCAGCAGCTTGGCGTTGATGCCCAGCTGTTTCATCTGGCGCGCCATCGGCGCGGCTTGCGGTGCATAGCCGCCGAAGAAGATGGCTTCCACCTTCTTGGTTTTCAGCTTGGTCAGGATGGGGGTAAAGTCGAATGCCTTGTCGTTGGTGAACTCGTGGCCGGCCACGGTCATGCCGGCGGCCTTGGCCTGCTTTTTGAATTCTTCTGCCACGCCCTGGCCGAAGGCGGTGCGGTCGTCGATCACGGCGACGTTCTTCAGCTTCAGCTCATTGGCTGCGTACAGCGCCATCTTGGAGCCCAGCTGGGTATCGCTGGCGTTCACGCGGTACAGGCCTTTGTAGCCTTGCTGCGTCAGTTTCGGATTGGTGGCCACGGTGGCGATCAGCGCGCCGGCGTCGTTGTAGGCGCGCGAGGCAGGAATCGCCACGCCCGAGTTGTACGGGCCGACCACATAGCGCACGCCGTTGTCGATCAGCTTCTGGGCGGCGGCCACGCCGGCCTTCGGGTCGCCCTGGTCGTCTTCCGACAGCAGTTCGAATTTCAGCTTCTTGCCGGCCACGGTGATCGGCTTGGCGTTCAGCTCTTCCACCGCCAGGCGCGCGCCGCTTTCGTTGTCCTTGCCCGAGAAGGACTGGGAGCCGGACAGCGGGCCGCTATGGCCGATCTTGACGACGGTGTCTTGCGCCTGGGCGCCAAAGGCGGCCAACAGGGCCAGTGCGGCGGCGGTGTGCTTCAGTTTCATGCGATCTCCTGATTCGAACTGCGGTTTTTAATGATGCGGTGATTATCCCCAAAATCGCAGAATATTATCGTGCGTGTTGAGGGTGGGTAATCAAAATTTAATTCGGTGTGTGCTGGTGCAGCCGGGTGAGCGCGGCGTTGATACGGTCGATGATGCCGTCGTCCTTGCTGCGGGCAATGGCGAAAAAGACACCATCGTCGATGGACAATGGCTTGGGCAGCACGCTGTAGCTGGCGTTGGCGGCGGCGCCGATGGCGCGCAGGCGCGGCGCCATGAAGGTGTTCACCTCGGTCTCGACCTCGCGCGCGGTTTGCTGGCTGGGCTGAAACAGCAGCACGGCGTCGACGCGCTTGAGCATCAGGCGGGTGAGGCGGGTGCCGCGCGAGGCGATATCTTCATCGGTGCGAAACAGCTTGTTGGCGCGCGCCTGCTCCACTTCCGCGCCGTAGTTATAGCCGCGCACCACGCCGATGGATTTGCCACGCAAGTCCTCGATGCCGTTGAAGCGGAAGGTGGCGTCGCTGCGGGTGACGATCCACAGCTTGTTGTAGGCGGCGACGTCGGAATAACGCAGGGCGTGCAGGCGGTCGGCGTTTTTCGGCAGGCCGAAGATCAGGCCTGCGCCGTCCACCGCATAGCGTTCGGCGCGTGCCCACGGGTACATGCGCAACTCGAACACCACGCCCAGTTCACGCTCCACCGCGTCCAGCAGCTTGCGCTTGAAAGGGCTGAGAGGTTTGGGCTTGCCTTGTTCATCCAGCGTGTCGCCGATGATCAGGGGGATGGTTGGCGGGCCGGCGACGGCACGCGGCGCGAGGGTGCAGCTGAGCAAGGCGGCCAGCAGAAGAACCGTGATCAGGTGGCGCAATGGTGGCATGGTCATGGGCATGCCTCCGATTATTGCAGAAAAAAGCCGCCATGCCGGAAAAGCAATGCGCGGCGCGGCTGGCGGCCGGCACCGAACTGTGCTGGCCCGGGCGGCGCCGCAGCGGCGCTAGCCGTGCAAATTGTCAGCCGGCAGCGCTTAAGGTGTGGTGCCGATGGTACGGGTTGCCGCTGGGCCGTTCACGGCGCCGACCGCCGGGATGGCGCTACTGGCAGCTTGGGCGGCGCGGGTGTTGGTGCCGGCGAGGTCGTTGATGTTGTAGGCGGCAATCGCGGCGGCCAGCGCCGGGTTGGCGCGCAGGGGATCGGTCGGTGCATTGGCGGCGTTGCGCGCGGCGGCGGCCTGGGCGGCGCTGACTTGTTCGGCCGTCGCGGCCTGTTGTGCAGCGGCTGCTTGCTGGGCGGCGTTGGCTGCGGCCGCTGCCTGTTGCGCCGCGTTGGCCGCAGCTGCGTTGGCGGCGGCCAGACTGGATGCGGTCTCGCGTGCGGCAGCGGCTTGCTGGGCCGCGACGGTGGCCGCCGTGGTGGCGGCATCGGCGTTGCCGGCGTTGTTCTGTGCGGCGCGAGCCTGTGCGGCAGCGGCGTTGGCAGCGGCGTTCTGGGCCGCCATCGCATCGGCGGCGTTTTGTGCCGCTTGCGCCTGCACCGCTGCGGCCTGCGCGGCCGCGTTGGCGATCGCCACTTGCACGGCAGCGTTTTGTGCCGCCTCGGCTTGTTGGGCAGCGGTGGCGTTGGCTGGAATGACCACGCTTTGCGCAGCATTCTGCGCGGCGACGGCCTGCTGCTGCGCCACCTGGGCGGCGACATTGGCCGAGTTCACGCTGCTGGTGGCTTGTTGACGCACGGCTTGGGCCTGGGCAGTGGCGCGCGCCCGCTCGGCCGCCGACTGCGCGGTGTTGGCCTGCTGCGTCTCGGCGCTGGCGTCCTGCTGTTCCGCGCCGGCTTGTTGCACCTGTTGCGTCTGGGCCGCCAACTGCGTGGCGTCGGTCCGCTGCGCTTGCAGCGTGGCCTGCAGTTGCTGCGCGCTTTGCGTCTGCTGGAAATTGCCGCGCTGGATTTGCTGGTTCAGCGCCGCCTGATTCTGTTGCGCCACTTGCTGGTTGCCCTGCTGCGCCAGCTGCTGATTCACGATCGGCGACGGTATCGGCTGTTGCTGTGCATTGCCGGCCTGTTCCAGCTGCGCGCGTTGCGCCGCCAGCCGGTCCGCAGCGGTCGGTGGCAGTGGATTCTGCGCCAGATTATCCAGCGCCGCCCGGGCCAGATCGAGCCGCGCGTTGGCGACCACGTCCTCCTGCGTCAAGGCCTGCTGCTGCTCCGGATTCAGCCCCGGAATCTGCGAACTGCCGGCGGAACTCAACTGCTCCGCAAAATCCGTCGCAATCTGCCGGAACGTATTCAAGGTATTCTGCAACGTCGAGGTGGTCTGCTCATTGTTTGCATTGACCGCCGCCCGCAGCACTTCCGGCTCCAGCGACAGCCCGCCCGTCAGGTCCGACAACAGCGGCGGCTGCAAAGTCACGCCCAGCTGCGCCAGATTCTGCGCCTGCGAATTGCCGCCATCATTCTGATTCAGGCTGCCAACCAGATTGTTGAGCAGGGACGCCTGCTGCGCTGCTCCCTGATCAAAATCCACCGACGGCAGCAGATTAAACGCATCCACCACATCTTGGACAGCAGCATTCACTGTCGCGGCCCGCTGCGCTCCCGTCTCCTGCGTGCTGGACAGCTGTTCCCGTGCATTGTCCACTGACAGCAAGAAACTCGCGACAGGAGACAGGTCAACCGCCACCGACGGCGCCGGCGGCGCATCGGAGACCGTGTCCACTGCATTGATGCCAGCATTACTAACCGCAGAGGTTGCTGCAGGCGGTGTCAAGGATGAGATGGGAAACATGCAGTTCTCCAGAAGTAAGCTAAAAGCAGGCTACCGATAGCATGCGCCGCAAGGACAGCCGCGTCCGTGTGCCATTTCACATAGCAAGGCGCATTTTCGTCACTGTTAGCTCCCGCACGGTCAAGCACGTCCGGTCGGCCTATCGTCACATCTCCTGCCATGTACACACACAACGAGAGGATCCCATCATGGATAACACTACCGAGACCAAAATCAACAACACCCGCGACGGTGTCACCCAGATCGGCAAAGACCTGCGTGCCGACGCTCACGCCACCATCGATAAAGTGGCTGATCAGGTGCCGCCGACCGCCGAGCGCCTGCGCGCACAAGCCCACACCGGTGTCGATAAAGTCGCCGACGGCGTGGAAAGCACCTCCGAGCGCCTGGCCGCGCGTGGCAAGCAGTTGGCCGAAAGCTGCCGTACCCTGACCGAATCGAGCCGCGAGCACGTGCGCGCCAGCCCGGTGATCTCGGTGCTGGTGGCGGCTGCCGCCGGTTATGGCATTTCCAAACTGCTGGGTTCGCGCAGCAGCAAATAAGTCTCTTGCCCGGCCGTTAGCGCTGCCGGGCGAACGGTAGCGCCTCACGCCGGGCGCCGTTCGCCAATAGCGTTTAAAGGATATTCATGGCAACCAAGAAAAAAACACCGGCCTCCGTCATGGGGGCCGGTTCCGTATTAAGCAGCGTTTCGGGACCATCGTCGGCCGCACCGCCGGACAGTCTGGGCGGCGCCAGCCCGCAAGAACAAGTGTTGCTCGACAAAGTGGCCGGCGGCCAACAAGCGGCGGCCGGCATGGCGTTCAACGCCAACAAGGAAGGCGAGCATGGCGATGCCGCGCGCACGCCGCAGCCGGGCGCCACCTGTCCGGTGCCGCATCCCGCTGCCACCGCGAGTACCGCCAGCGAAAACAACGCCTCGCACAAGGTCGGCAACGGCGCGCCGCCAGTGGGCGTTTGCCCGGCCGGCCATCTGGACCGGGTGCGTGCCGATGGCAGCGAGCAGCGCCTGACCACCAATCAGGGCGTGCCGGTCGCGGACAATCAGAACTCGCTGAAGGTTGGCCTGCGCGGCCCGACCGCGATGGAAGATTTCATCCTGCGTGAGAAGCTCACGCATTTCGATCATGAGCGCATACCGGAACGCGTGGTGCATGCGCGCGGTTCGGCGGCGCACGGCTACTTTGAAAGCTATCAGGACCTGAGCGCCATCACGCGCGCCGCGCCGTTTGCCGCCGCCGGCAAACGCACGCCGGTGTTCGTGCGCTTCTCCACCGTCGCCGGCGAGCGCGGTTCGGCCGACACCGTGCGCGATGTGCGCGGCTTCGCCGTCAAGTTCTACACCGATGAAGGCAACTGGGATTTGGTCGGCAATAATATGCCGGTGTTCTTCATCCAGGACGCGATGAAATTCCCGGACCTGGTGCACGCAGTGAAGCCGGAGCCGCACCACGCCATGCCGCAGGCATCGAGCGCGCACGACACCTTCTGGGACTTCGTCTCGCTGATGCCTGAGTCGACTCACATGCTGATGTGGCAGATGTCCGACCGCGCCATCCCGCGCAGCTACCGCAGTATGCAGGGCTTTGGCGTACATACCTTCCGGCTGGTGAACGCGCAAGGCGAATCGGTGTTCTGCAAATTCCACTGGAATCCTGTGGCCGGTACGCACTCGCTGGTGTGGGACGAAGCGGCGCGCATCGTCGGCGCCGATCCGGACTTCCATCGGCGCGATTTGTGGGAAGCCATCGAGGCGGGCGCGTATCCGGAATGGGAACTGGGCGTCCAGATCTTCACCGAGGAAGAAGCGGCAGCCTTCCCGTTCGACGTGCTCGATCCAACCAAGATCGTGCCGGAAGAACTGGTCCCGGTGCGCGCGGTCGGCAAGATGACGCTGAACCGCAATCCGGATAACTTCTTTGCCGAGACCGAGCAGGTGGCGTTCTGCACCGCGCATATCGTGCCCGGCATCGACTTCACCAACGACCCGCTGCTGCAGGGGCGCATCCACTCCTATCTGGACACGCAGATCAGCCGCCTGGGCGGGCCTAACTTCCACGAGATCCCGGTCAACGCGCCGCTGGCGCCGGTGCACAACAACCAGCGCGACGGCATGCATCGCCAGGCTGTGCATCGCGGACGCGTGGCATACGAACCGAATTCGCTGGGCGGCGGCTGTCCGTTCCAGGCCGGCATGGCGGGCTTCTCCACGGCCTTCAGCCGCGTACAGCAAGCGCCGGAAGACAAGGTGCGCGGCAAGCCCGAGCTGTTCGCCGAACACTATGCGCAGGCGCGCCTGTTCTGGATCAGCCAGACGCCGGCCGAGCAGGCGCACATCGTCAACGCCTTCCGCTTTGAATTGAGCCGGGTGCAGACTCCGGCCGTGCGCCTGCGGTTGCTGTCGATGCTGGCCAATGTCGATCCGATCCTGGTGGAAGGCGTGGCGCAGGGACTGGGACTGGAAGTGCCGCAAGCGATGCCGCTGGCGACCGACGCGCCGTCGCCGCATTATCAGCCATCGCCGGCGCTGTCGCTGCTGGCGCGTCCGGGCGCGGTCGGTGTGAAGGCGCGCAAGGTGGCCATCCTGGCCGCGCATGGCGTCGATGCGCTTAGCCTGCAGACGGTCTACGCCGACCTGCTGGCCGCCGGCGCCGCGCCGCGCGTGGTGGCGCCGCAGCTGGGGCAACTGGTGGCGGCCGACGGCAGCCGGGTGGATGTCGAGATCCCGATCGACGCCGGCCCGTCGGTGCTGTACGACGCGGTGATTATTGCCGATGGCGCCTCCAGCGCAGCGATGTTGAGCGGCGACGCCGATGCGCGTGAATTCGTGCGCCTGCAATACCGCCACTGCAAACCGATCCTGGCGCTGGGAGCCGGCAGCGATCTGCTGACGGCAGCCGGCGTGCCGGCGGCGCTGCAGGATGGCTCACCCGATCCAGCCTTGTGGCACGCCGCCACCGGTGCGCTGGATGGCGCGCTGGCCGAATTCAAGCAGGCCTTGGCCAGCCATCGCGACTTCCGCCGCGAAACCGACGCCGCCCCGCTGTAACTCCACCCTATACCATCGAAAGATTCAATAATGGGGAGCATAGTGATATGCTCCCCATACCGCCTATTCTTCTCACCATGACGCATGGACGTTTACGCCCCCCAAGTATGGCAGCCGCACGAGCGACCTACCTTGCCGGGATCGCCGTCCACGCCGCATCACGTATTTGAAAAGCGCGTCGCCTTCCTGCTGGTCGGCTTCATCGTGGCGATTACCGGCGGTCTTGGGAACGCGCTGGTGTCGGTCAATTTGCCTTATCTGCAAGGCTCGCTGGGCGTGTACTCGGCCGAGATCCAGTGGCTGCCGGCCGCCTACGTGATGGCCAATGTCTCCATGAACCTGTTGCTGGTCAAATTCCGCCAGCAGTACGGCCTGCGCCTGTTCACCGAATTGTTCCTGGTGCTGTACGCGGTGGCCACCGTGGCCCACTTGTTCGTGCATGGACTGGGATCGGCCATCGCGGTGCGCGCGGCGCACGGCATGAGCGGCGCGGCGCTCACCACCTTGGGACTGTATTACAGCTTGCAAGCCTTCCCGGCCGAGCACCGGCTCAAGGGCGTGGTGCTGGGCATCGGCTTTTCGCAGCTGGCGACGCCGATGGCGCGCCTGTTCTCGTCGGAGCTGATGGAGATCGCCGAATGGCGCGGCCTGTATTTCTTCGAGCTGGGACTGGCGCTGCTGTCGCTGGCCTGCGTGCTGTTCCTCAAGCTGCCGCCGGGGGACCGCATCAAGGCGTTCGAGAAAATGGATTTCGTCACCTTCGGCCTGTTCGCGCCCGGGGTGGCGCTGCTGTCGGCGGTGCTGGCGCTGGGCCGCACGGTATGGTGGCTGGAGTCGCGCTGGCTGGGCTATGCGCTGATCGGCGCCATCGTGCTGATTACAGCGGCGCTGGCGGTGGAACATAACCGCGCGCGCCCGCTGCTGAATACGCGCTGGCTGACCAATGCGAATATTGCGCGGCTGGCGTTGTCGGTGCTGCTGATCCGCGTGGTGCAATCTGAGGCCAGCGGCACGGTGGGCTTCCTGCAGGCGCTGGGCCTCAACAACGACCAGATGCTGGAACTGTGGTGGATCGTGATGTTTGGCGCGATTGCGGGCATGGTGGTCAGCGCGCTCACCATCACGCCGGCGCGCATTCCGGTGCAGATGATCTTTTCGCTGGCGGTGATGGCCTTGGGCGCCTACATGGATTCCGATGCGACCAATCTCACGCGGCCATCGGACTTGTACGTCTCACAGTTCCTGCTCGGCTTTGGCGGCGCGATGTTTGTCGGGCCGACCTTTGTCTCAGGCTTTGGCGCGGTGATCGCGGCGCCGAATAATCTGGTGAGCTTCTCGGTCATGTTCAGCATCACGCAAACCCTGGGCAGCTTGCTCGGCACCGCGTTGACCGGCACCTTCCAGGTGTGGCGCGAGAAGTACCATTCCAGCATCCTGGTCGACCATCTCACGCTGCTGGACCCGCAGGTGGCGGCGCGCGTTCAATCCGGCGGTGTAGCCTCGCTGGGAGCCGTGGCCACGCGGGAAGCCAACATCCTCGCCTACAACGACGTGTTCCTCGCGATTACCGTGCTGGCGCTGCTGACGATGGCGTGGCTGCTGGGGCGTCATCTGTGGACGGTGTGTGTGGTGTGCCAGCCGAAGCCTGCGCACAATGCGCAGACCGGCATGGCGAATGTCTCTCTCAATAATTCTGGATCCCGTTGAATAACATGGATAAAAATACGCCGGACAATGCATCTTCTTCTGAAACCCGCGTAGCGGCGGTGGCTGCGGCAGCAGCGGCGGCAGCGGTTGCGGCAGCGGCGCCCACCGCACCGGCACCGGACCGGCGTGCGCAGATTATTTCGACTATTGTGTTTTCGCTGGTGGCGCTGGTCGGCGTGCTGATTGTGCTGTACGCGTGGCGGCTGCCGCCGTTCAGCAGCGCCATCGTCTCGACCGAGAATGCGCTGGTGCGCGGGCAGGTGACTTTGATCGGCACCCAGTTGCCCGGCTATGTGGTGGATGTGAAGGTGCAGGATTTCCAGTACGTGAAGCAGGGCGATTTGCTGGCGCAGATCGACGACCGCACTTACCAGCAGCGCTATGCGCAGGCGGTGGCGCAACTGGCGGCACAAAAGGCGGCGCTGGACAACTGGGCACAGTCGCATCGCACGGCGGAGGCGGGCGTGTTGCTGAATCAGGCCACGCTGGCGAATGCGGAAGCGCAGGCGGCCAAGTCGGTGGCGGATTTGAAACGGGTCGATTCGCTGGCGGCGGATGGTTCGCTGTCTTTGCGCGAGCAGGATTCTTCCAAGGCGGCGAAGGCGCAGACAGCAGCTGCGGTGGCGCAGGCGCGCGCCAGCCTGGAAATCGCGAAGCAGCAGGTGCGCTCGGTGGCGGTGAACAAGCAGTCGCTGGAGGCGGCGGTGGCGGCGGCGGAAGCGGCGCTCAAGGCGGCCAAGGTGGATCTGGATAACACGCGCATCGTGGCGCCTGAAGATGGGCAGCTGGGGCAGGTCACGGTGCGCAAGGGCGCGTATGTGAACACCGGCGCGCAGCTCATGGGATTGGTGCCGAAGCAGCTTTGGGTGATCGCCAATCTCAAAGAGACGCAGATGAATAATGTGCAGGTTGGGCAGCCGGCCACGTTCAAGGTCGATGCGCTCGATGGCGCGCAGCTGACCGGCGTGGTGGAGCGGATTTCTCCGGCCACCGGTTCGGAGTTCAGCGTGCTGCCGGCCGATAATGCGACCGGCAATTACGTGAAGATCGCGCAGCGTATTCCGGTGCGCATCCGCATCGATGCAGGACAGGCGAAGGCGCGCCGCCTGGCGCCGGGCATGTCGGTAATCGTCAGCATCGACACCTCGGTGCAGGTGCGCGACACGAGCCAGTCGCCGGCGGTCGCCGGAGCCAAGCCATGACGCGGCGCCGCGCGACTGGCTGGCGCGTTCGCGGTGCGGGGACGATCGTTGTCGCCCTGCTGGCGGGATGCGCGGCGACGGTGCCGCCTCCGCCCGCATCCAGCGTGCAGAAGCCGGCGGCGTGGCGCAGCGCGGTCGAGGGGCAGGGCAGCGGGCCGGTGGCGCGCGAGTGGTGGCAGGGCTTTGGCGATCCCGCATTGACCTCGCTGGTGTCCAGGGCGCTGGAGAACAACGGCGACCTGCGCATCGCCCGCGCCCGCGTGGCGCAGTATCGCGCACTGGTTGGCGTCACGGCGGCGGGACAGAAAGCCAACGTCATCGTCGACAGCGCGCCAACCCGCACGCGCCAGTTGGCCTACAACGGCGTGCCCTACGTGACCAACGTCTACCAGGCCGAATTCCAGGCCAGCTATGAAGTCGACGTGTGGGGCCGCCTCGCCGCGCTGACCGACGCCGCCACCGCCACCTGGCAATCCGAGCAAGCCAACGCCGACGCGGCCGCGCTGTCCATCGCCGCCACCGTCGCATCGGGCTACCTCAACCTGCGCGGCCTCGATGCGCAGCTGGCGCTGACCGAAGCCACGCTCAAGCTGCGCGAGGAATCCGCACGGCTGGCGAAGAAACAGTTCGACGTCGGCTACAGCTCGCGGCTGGAATGGCTGCAAGCACAGGCCGAATACCAGACCACCGCCGAACAGGTGCCGCAACTGAAGCGCTCCATCTTCGAGCAGGAAAACGCGCTGTCCATCCTCACCGGCGGCAATCCCGGCCCGATCGCGCGCGGCGTTGAACTGGCGCAGCTGGAAGCGCCTTCAGTGCCGGCAGGACTGCCATCCGAACTGCTGCGCCGCCGTCCCGACATCGCGCGCGCCGAATACAACCTGATCGCCATCAACGCCAACCTGCAAGCGACGCGCGACCAACTGCTGCCATCGTTCAAACTGACGGCGGTGGGCGGCGTGCAAAACCTGAAGTGGCACGACTTCGTCAACGCGCCGACCGCGCTGTGGCGCTTGACCGGCGCAGTGGCCGCGCCAGTGTTCGAGGGCGGCCGTGTACAGAGCCAAACCGACGCCGTGGCGGCGCAGCGCGATCAAACCATCTATGCGTATGAAAATGCGGTGCGCACCGCGTTTGCGGAAACCGACAACAGCCTGGGCGCCATCGTGCGCTTGAAAGAGCAAGCCATCCAGAACGACGCGCGCCGCGCCACCGCAGCCGAAACACTGCGCATCGCGCACAACCGCTACAACAACGGCTACGCTTCGTATCTGGAAGAACTGGACGCCCAACGCACGCTGTACAACGCGGACGTCGGGCGCTTGCAATTGAAGACGCGGATACTGGTGGCCTCAGTGGACCTGTACCGCGTCATGGGCGGCGGCTGGACTAAGCCTTGACCGGGATGCAGAGTTCGGATTCGAATACGCCGGTGGCGGGATCCATCGCGTAGTCGGCCGGGTAGCGTTCGAAACAGGCGCCGGCATCGGCTTTGCCTTCGGCGTGCAGCTGGCCGAAGAATTCACCCCACGCCGCCGGCACTTCCGCGCCGGTGCCTTTGAACGCGTACACTGCATAGCGGCCGGCCGGGATCACGGCTTCCCTGGCTGGCGGCTGCACAGCGTAGCCAGCTGCCACTTCGACGCAGGCGTCGTAGCGGCACTCGTTGGCCGGCGTAGTGCTTGGGTCATCCTGCGCCACGCCGTAGGTCACTTTGCCGGTCAGACCGAAGGCTTTCTGCCACGGCGTGAATACCTCTTTCCAGAATTCGCCGATGGCGGCGCCGAACGGGCCTTTGTAGCGCAGGTAGGCTACGCGGACTTCAGGCAGTTCTTTTATTTCGTACTTCATGCAGGTCTCCTTGTTTGGCCGGCGGTTCTTTGCGCAGCTTGCGCATCACGCGCTTCATCCAGTGTTCCAGATCGTCGACGTAGGTGAATACCGCAGGCACCACCAGCAAACTCAAAAGCGTCGAGGTAATCAGGCCGCCGATCACAGTGATGGCCATCGGCGAACGGAAGCTCGGGTCGGCGCCCCAGCCCAGGGCCAGCGGCATCATGCCCGCGCCCATCGCGATGGTGGTCATCAGGATTGGACGGCTACGTTTGTGGCAGGCATCGACCAGCGCTTCGAAACGCCCCATGCCCGCCTGACGCGCAAGAATAGCATAATCAACTAGCAAGATTGAGTTCTTGGTCACGATCCCCATCAGCATGATCAAGCCGATCATCGACGGCATCGACAAGGCGCTGTTGGTGATCAGCAGCGCCACGAAGGCGCCGCCAATCGACAGCGGCAGCGCCGCCAGAATCGTCGCCGGCTGCATGAAGTCCTTGAACAGCAGCACCAGCACGCAGTAGATGCACAACACGCCGATCAGCATGGCGATGCCGAAACTGGCGAACAGCGCGGCCATTTCCTGGGTGTCGCCCAGTTCCGCGATCTTCACCGATGCCGGCAGGTTTTTCAGCGACGGCAGTGCGCGCGCTTCATCGTTCACTTCACCCAGCGCGCGCTTGCCCAGCTCCACTTCCAGCGTGACGTTGCGGCTGCGGTTCAGGCGATTGATTTGCGCCGGGCCGCTTTCCATCGTGATCTCGGCCACGGTGGCCAGCAGTACCGGGCCGTTCTTGCCCGGCACGGTGAGGCGGCCGATGGCATCGAGGTCGGCGCGCACGGCGTCCGGCAGCTTGACGCGGATCGGCACCTGGCGTTCCGGCAGGTTCATTTTGGTCAGGTCGGTGTCGTAGTCGCCGGCGGTGGCCACGCGCACGGTCTGGCCGATGGAGGATGCGGTCACGCCGAGGTCCGCCGCTTTCGCGAAGTCCGGCTTGACGATGATTTCAGGACGCACCAGCGAGGCGGTCGAGCGCACATTGCCCACGCCTTTCAGCGTGCGCAGTTCGCGTTCGGCTTTTTGCGCCGCTTCTTTCAGCGCCACCGGATCTTCGGAGCGCAGCACGAGCTGCATCTTGACGCCGTTGTCCGGCGGGCCGACCTTGAAGCGGGCGCCGGGAATGGCGTCCAGCTTGTGACGGATCTCGGCTTCGATGTCGGCCATCGATTCCTTGCGTTCGGTGCGGTGCACGGTGGTCAGCGTCAGCACGGCGCTGCGCGCTTCGGCTGCGGCGCCCGGTGCGAAGGCGTCGCCGCTGGAACCGCCGCCGATGGAGCTGAACACCGACTTCACTTGTTTCACTTCCATCGCAGCCTGGCGCGCGCGTTCGGCGACAACGCGAGTTTCGGCCAGCGTGGAGCCGGGCGGCAGTTCCAGGTTGATCTGCGTTTGCGCGCGGTCGGCGGCCGGCACGAAGCCGGTCGGCAGCAGGCCGACGAGCATGATCGAGCAAACAAAAAATGCGCCCGCCGCACTCGCGGTCACGAGGCGGTGGCTCAGGCACCACTTCATCACGCGCATGTAGCGCGACATCAGCCAGCCGTCCTGTTCTTCCTTGTGGATCGCAGGCTTGAGCAGGTAGGCCGCCATCATCGGCGTCAGCAGACGCGCAACGACCAGCGACGCCAGCACCGCGATCACGGCGGTCCAGCCGAACTGCTTGAAGAACAGGCCCGGAATGCCGCTCATGAAGGCGGTCGGCAGGAACACGGCGACCAGCGCGAAAGTGGTGGCAATCACCGCCATGCCGATTTCGTCGGCCGCTTCCATTGCCGCTTCCATCGGGGTTTTACCCATGCGCAGGTGGCGCTCGATGTTTTCGATTTCAACGATGGCGTCGTCCACCAGCACACCGACCACCAAGGCCAGCGACAGCAGGGTCACGGTATTGAGCGTGTAGCCGAACAGGTAGATGCCGAGGAAGGCCGGCAGCACCGACAGCGGCAGTGCGGCAGCGGCCACCAGCGTGGCACGCCAGTCGCGCAGGAACCACCACACCACCAGCACGGCAAGGATGGCGCCTTCGTACAGCAGCTCCATCGAGCCTTCGAAGTTTTCTTCGACCGGATGGGCGTTGTCGATGACCTGTTTCAGTACGATTTTCGGATTGGCTTTTTGCAGTTCGGCGACGGCTTCGCGTGCGCCCTTGGCGACTTCGGTTTCGCTGGCGCCTTTGGTGCGGAATACTTCAAAGCCGATCACCGCTTTGCCGTCCTGCAGGGCGATGGCGCGCGGTTCGGATACGGTGTCGGTGACGGTGGCCACCTGGTCGAGACGCACGCGACGGCCGTCCGGCAGCGGCAGGTCGATGGCGGCCAGTTCGGCTGCCGTTTTCACGGTGGCGATGGTGCGCACCGATTGTTCGGCGCCGCTGACGTCACCACGGCCGCCCGGTGCTTCTTTCTGCACCAGCCGCAGTTGGCGCGACACATCCAGCGCGGAGACCCGCAGCGCGGCCATGCGCGCATCGTCCAGCTCCACGCGGATTTCGCGGTACACGCCGCCCACGCGCTTGACTGCGCCCACGCCGCGTACGGACAGCAGGCGCTTGGCGACGGTGTTGTCGACAAACCAGCTGATTTCTTGCGCGTCCATTTTTTCGCCGGGGCCTTCTGCTGCTGCGGCGGTGAAGGTTTGCACCACACGGCCGGCGGTAGAGGCCTTGGTCACGCTCGGGTCGCGCAGCTCGGCCGGCATGTCGGCCTTGACGCGGGCCACGGCGTCGCGCACGTCGTTCACCGCGTCGGAGATGTTCTTCTCGAGGATGAATTCAACGGTGGTGGTGGAAACGCCATCGAGCACTGTGGTGTAGATGTTTTTCACGCCTTGCAGGGTGGCGACCGAGTCTTCGATCTTGCGCGAGACTTCGGTTTCCAGCTGCGCCGGCGCACTGCCGTCCAGCGTCGCGGTGACGGTCACGATGGGCAGTTCGATGTCCGGGAAGTCCTGCACCGGATTGGCTTTGTAGGCCATGAAGCCCGCCAGCGACAGCAGTACAAACAGCATGATCGCCGGTATGGGGTTTTTAATGGATAGCGCGGAGAAGTTCATGGTGCTTCCTTATTTCGCAGCCAGCGTGTCGGTAACGACGCTGACCAGGTCACCGTCGTTGAGGAAGCCGGCACCGCGCACCACCACTTGGGTGTCGGCGTTCAGGCCGCCCAGCACTTCGATGCGGTCGCCGAGGCGGCGGCCCGGCTGCACTTTGATCTGGCTGACGTGTTTGTCGGCGTTGAGGCGGAACACGAAGCTGAAGCCGTCGCGCACCACGATGGCTTGCTGCGGCACGGTCATGGCGGCCGAGTTGCCCAGTTCGAACTGGCCGCTGGCGAACATGCCGGCCTTGAACGGCGCGTCCTTGCTGCCGGCGTTTGGCGGCAGGTCGACGTAGACCAGTGCGGAGCGGGTTTGCGGATCGACGGTCGGCGCGATCATGCGCACCTTGCCGGTGACTTCGCTGCCGTTGGCGGCTTTGACCACGGCGCTGACGCCGGGCTTCAGGTTGCGCAGGTCGGCGGCCACCACTTCGGCGCGCCATTCGAGGCGGCCCTGGCGGATCATGCGGAACAGTTCCGTGCCGGCGTTGGAGACCGCGCCGACGGTGGCGCTGCGGGCGGAGATGATGCCGCTGTCCGGCGCCACCACCTTGGTGTATTTCAGGCGTAGCTGCTGGCTCGCCAGCGCGGCCTTGGCGGAGGCGATGCGGGCGTTGGCGGTTTGCTCGGCGGTGTTGTATTGGCTGATTTGCTGCGCGCTCAGGGCGCCGGAGTTTTGCAGTGTGCGGGCGCGGGCCGCGTTGGCGGCGGCGTCGGCGGCGTTGGCTTCGGCTTCGTGGACTGCGGCTTGGGCCTGGGCCAGGTCGGCGTTGACGGTCTCGCTGGAGAAGACTGCCAGCACGTCGCCGGCTTTGACCACGTCGCCGACGTTGACGCGCACTTCGGTCAGGCGCAGGCCGTTCGATTCGCTACTGACGCTGGCTTCCTGCCATGCGGCCACGTTGCCGTTGGCGGCCAGTTTGATCGGCAGGCTGGCGGCGGAGGGTTTGGTGGTGGTGACGGTGAGGGCGGCTTTCGGCGCGTCCTGTTTTTTCTCGTCGGCCGCTTGCGTGGCCGGGGCGTAGGCGGCGATGCCGGCGGCTGCCAGGGCAAAAGCGGCGGCCAGGAGGTAGGCGACTGGTTTGAGTTTGGTTTTCATAGTTGGCTTTGGCGATTAGTTGGCGGCGAGGGCGGGGGCGGACGGATTCCATCCGCCGCCGGCGGCGCGGTAGAGGGCTACCCACGCGGCGCTGCGTTCGCGTTGCAGGTTGATGACGGTTTGCTCGGCGGCGAGGCGCGTGCGGCGTGCGTCCTCCAGTTCGAACAGGCTGGCCATGCCGTTCTTGTAGCGGTCTTCGACGGCGCTGTAGTTGGCGCGGTAGCCTTCCAGCGCGGTTTGCGCGTCGCCGGCGCGGGCGCCGGTGGCGTCGAGGTTGACCATTGCCTGTTCCACTTCGCTGACGGCGTTGCGCACGGTGGCGCGATAGCTGCTCACGGCGGCGTCGTAGCGCGCGCTGGCCGCATCGACGTTGGCGGCGCGTCGGCCGGCGTCGAACACCGGCACGGAGACGGACAGCGGGCCGATGGTCCAGGTGTCGGTCTTGGTGTTGTCGCCGCCGGCGCGGAAGTTGGCGACGCCGACGGAGCCCGACAGCGACAGGCGCGGATAGCGCTGCGCCTGCGCGTTGCCGACATCGGCGCTGGCCGCCGCCACTTCGCGTTCAGCCGTGAACACGTCCGGCCGCTGGCTCAGGGTCTGCGCCGGCAGCTCCGCAATCGCGATCGCTGGCGCAACCGCTGGCGTGCCTGCGGCGAGTTTCTGGCGCAGCTGCGGTTCGGCGATCGCGGTCAGTGCGGACAGCACTTTCACATCGACGTCGCACGCTGCGCGCTGGGCGATGTAGCGGCTGTTGCCATCGGCGGCGCTGGCGCGCGCCAGCGACAGGCTGGCTGGCGACTGGAAGCCGGCCTTGGCGCTGAGTTCCGTCAGCTTGGCGGTATCGGCGCGCGACACCGCATCCTGCTGCGCTACCGTCAGCAACTGCTGGCACGCGCGCAAGCCGTAATACTGGTTCGCCACTTCGGCCGCGACGGAGACACGTGCATCGTGCCATCCTGCATGCGCACTTTCCAGGCGCGCCTGCGCCGCATCGCGCGCCGCGCGGTTGGCGCCGAACAAATCAATCTCCCATGACGCATTCAAGGCCGCCTGCGAGGTAGTCCCCATCGGCAGCGCCGACTGCTGGTTCGAACGGTTCACGCTGGCGGCAGCATCCACATTCGGCGCCAGCGCGGCACCTGCCGCCACGCGCTCGGAACGCGACTGCGCAATGCGCGACGCCGCCGACGCCACAGTCGGACTCACCGCCTGCGCCGACTCGATCAGTTCCACCAGCAGACCGTCGGCCTGCCCGCGCCACCATGTGGCGAGATCGGCCCGGCTGCCGTTGTGCGGCAACGGCGCCTGCCACTGCCGGGGCGCCAGCGCATCGACCTGCTTCGCCGGACCCTGCACGGCGCAACCGCCCAGCGCCACCGCGACGGCCAATGCCGTCGCGCGTAAAAAGATACTCATGCTTTCCCTTGTTGAAGTTTGGTTTTTTCCGCATTGACCAGGGCCTCGGCAAACACCGTCAGGTGCTGCGCCCACTCCGCTATCGCCTGCGGCGACGCCATCATGTGCGGCGTGATCACCGCCACGATGTCGCGCCCGATCATCATCTGCACGCACATGGCCGCAATCGCGTAGCCGAGGCGGTGCACGCTGTCATTGGGCTTCTTCAATCCCAGATGACGGCACAGCACTCCCACCAGCGCCATGTGCTCCGGCTTGATGTTGTTCTCGATCTCCTGCTGCCAGATGCCGGTGGGTTCCAGCATCTCGCGATAGAACAGGCGCAGCAGCACCTCCGCGTCCTCGCCCCCCATCAGCGGCGCGATCATCTGCTGGTAGTAGCCCTGCAGCGATTCGCGCAGCGTGAAATGCGGCTGGTCGAACATGGCGATGTTGTTTTCCGCCGGCGTGCAGATGGCGGTGAAACAGGCCTGGTACAAACCGGCCTTGTCGCCGAAGTAGTAGCTGATCGCCGCCACGTTGGCGTTGGCTGCCTGCGCGATTTCGCGGGTTGAGGTTTTCGAGAAGCCCTGTTCGCCGAACAGGCGCATGGCCGCCTGCAGCAGGCGCTCGCGCGACTGCTCACCGTCCGAGCGTGGCTTGCGGGCGTCTTCGGCTGGCGGGCTGGATTCGTGTTGGAGTGGTTTCGGATTCATGGACGGCATTACATCACACAATTCAAACAAATGATATAACTAAATCGATTGTTTAATTTATTGCGGGAAAGTCCCGCATATGGGTAGACGTGGGCCTGCTGCAAATATTGCAGCATTTGAAAAATTTTCAGCGGGGGGAGGGAATCAGGCTTGGCGAGCGACGGCGGGCGGCAGCAAATCTTCGCCGTAGACGCTGAGGCGATTGCGGCCGCGGCGTTTGGCGTGGTACAGCGCCTGGTCGGCGCGGCGCAGCGCTTCGTCCCATTGCAGGTCGTCCGCCAGGCAGGCGGCGACACCGAGGCTGACGGTCAGCGTCAGGCGCTGGCCGTCGATGACCATCGGGCTGTGTTCGATCAGCGCGCGCAGGCGCTCGCCGATCTGGCGCACCTCGCCCTCGCCGGTGATCAGCACCGCGAACTCTTCGCCGCCGATGCGGAAGCGCGCGTCGTAGCCGCGCAACGCCTGCGCCGCCACCGTGGTCACGTGGCGGATGGCGGCGTCGCCCACGGCGTGGCCGTGCTGGTCGTTGATGGGCTTGAAGTGGTCGATGTCGAAGGTGAGGAAGTGCAGCGCTTCGGCGCTGCGGCGGTGGCGCTGGAATTCGCGTTCGGCCATGTCGAGCAGGGCGCGGCGATTCAGCCAGCCGGTCAGGCTGTCGGTCAGCGAGGCGCTGCGCAGCGCCAGTTCCTGGTGGCGGATCACGATCAGCGCGCAGCACATATTGGCCAGCGACAGGAAGGCCAGCACCGCCAGCGAGCCGGCGGTCTGCCAGATCTGGTTGCCCATGAAGGTCAGCAGCGGCGGCTGGCCCAGCGCCAGGTACAGCGCGCGCACCGACAGCTGGGCCATGAAGGCCGCTTCCACCACCATCAGCGGCAGGTAGGAGCCGCGCGCGGCGTCGTCGGGCTGGCGCCGCAAGGTCCACACCACGGCGGCGTTGATGGCGGCCACGAACGGCGTCAGCAGCATCAGCCGGTGGCCGACCGCGCCGTGGGCAAATTCGGTGGCGTGCAGCAGCAGGATCACCACGGCCAGCGCGGCCAGCCAGTCGTAGCGCGGCCGCAGCCCGAGGTGGCGGCGCACGCCGGCCAGGATCAGGTAGTGGCCGCCGACATAGAACACATTGGCGATGCCCGGCGCCAGCACGAATGGCAGCTGGCTGTGCATGGCCAGCAGGGCGATGAGATTGGAGCACAGGAAGCTCAGCCCGGCGGCCGACCAGTCGAGCAGGCAGGGCGTGCGCCGGCTGGCACGATGCAGCAGGTACATCGTGACCGCCATGATGGTGCTCGCTAGCGCGGAGACGATGACCAGGGTGAAGGAATCCATGCCGGGCAGTATAGAGGTTTTGCACTGTGGCAAAGCTCACCAATTCTCACGCCCGCCTGGCGACGCCGGGCAAAAAAAAACCCGCGACCACACGGTGCGGGTTGAATTCCAATGTTCAGCGAACGGTTGGAGGAGACAGTTCCTAATATACTCCTCTTTATGTTGCGCCGCAATACCGTAGAACTACGTTGTTGATCCCTCTATAGAGGTGGATTTTTAAGCAATATTTGTTGCGATGCAAACTAAGCCTGCTTCGGCAAGGCCAGGGTGAAGGTGCTGCCGTGGCCGAAGTCGCTCTTGAAGAACAGCGAGCCGCCGATCAGGTTGGCCAGGTTCTGGCACAGGTACAGGCCCAGGCCGGCGCCTTCGGCGTGCCGGGTCGAGGTCGAGTCGAGCTGGGAAAAGGCCTGGAACAGCTTGGCCTGGTCTTCCTCGCGGATGCCGGCGCCGCTGTCGGCCACCGAGAATTCGATCACGCCCTTGCCGCTGTCGCCGCTGCGCTCGGCCAGCGTGACGCGCACGGTGCCGGTTTCGGTGAACTTGATGGCGTTGTTGCCAAGGTTGAGCAGGATCTGCGTCAGTGCGCGGCGGTCGGTTTCCAGCACGACGGCGGGCGCGGCCAGTTCCATTTCCAGCGCCAGGTTTTTTTGCAGGGCCAGCGGCCGCAGCGTGTCGACCACGTCCTTGACCAGCTCCTGGCATTGCACGGTTTCCAGTTCCAGCGTGACCTTGCCGGCCTCGATCTTGGCGACGTCGAGGATGTCGTTGATCAGCGAGAGCAGGTGGCGCGCGCTGGTGCGGATGGTGTTGAGCTGTTTGTCCTGTTCGTCGGTCAGCGGGCCGGGCAGCTTCATCAGCAGCGCGCCGGTGAAGCCGATGATGGCGTTGAGCGGGGTGCGCAGTTCATGCGACATATTGGCGATGAAGGCCGATTTCATGCGGCTGGCCTCGGCCAGTTCCAGGTTCTTCAGCGCGATTTCGCGGTTGATGGTTTCCAGTTCGCCGGCGTGGTGGGCCAGGCGCATATTCAGTTCGATCACCTGGCGCTCGCGCGCCTGCAGCTCGGCGTTGACCTGCACCGCCTGCTCGTAAGTCGAGATGAGCAGGTCGAGGATTTGCTGGCGGTCGGCGTTGATGAAGTGCTTCTGCTCGCCCAGGTAGAGCGCGATGCCGATCTCCATGTTCTGGTTCTTGCGCAGCTTCTGGTTCATCAGCATGTGGCCGATGCGGTTGAGCAGATAGTCTTCGGCGTACGGCTTGCGGATGAAGTTGTCGGCGCCGCATTCGATGCCGCGGATGATGTCCTTCGGGTCCATCAGCGAGGTCACCAGGATCACCGGGATGTCGCGCAGCTCCTCGTCGGCCTTGATGGCGCGGCACAGCGTATAGCCATCCATTTCCGGCATCACGATGTCGGACAGCACCAGGTGCGGCTTGCGCTCGCGGATCGCCTCCAGCGCCAGCTTGCCATTGGGCGCCACGCGCGCGCCATAGCGCATCGACTGGATCAGGCGGCGTAGTCGTTCAGCCTGGGTGGGGCTGTCCTCGACGATCAGGATTTCAATTTCATCAGGCTGTATTTCGTAGCTGGTGTCCACAGACCACCCTCCTGGTGCATAGTTAGCTGTACAGACTATATCGGATTCGCCCTCGCAGTGGAACCCTCGGGGGAAGTTTCCTCGCCCTGGAAGGCGCCGGCGCGCCAGGTCAATACCAGCGTGTCGCGGTGGCCATGCCCGGCCAGCGGCTGGATCGGCGTGGATTCGTGGATGACAGTCGCATCGTCCAGCAGCAGCAGGGTCCACGGCGCGGTCATGGTGAAGCGCTTGCCATTGGGGCCGTCGGCCTCGAACACCCGCGTCTCGCCGCCCTTGATGCCCTCGCGCGCCACCAGCAGCACCGCCACGAAATCGACGCCGTCGCGGTGCGCGCCTTCCGGGGTGGGGCGGCCGATGCCGTCGGTGGTGTCGATGCGGAACTGGTGCGCCTCAACGTACCACGGCGCGGCCGTGTCGCTGTGCTTGCGCGCTGCGCTGCACAGCTGGCCGATGGACGTGATCAGCGCCGCCCATCCCGGCTGGGTGACGGTGGCCGGCAGCACCGGCTCGAACAGGCGGTGCATGCCGCCGTGCAGGGCGTTGTATTCGAGCGGCTGCCAGTGGGCGCGGTGCGCGGTCTGGGTCAGCTGGCGGCCTTGCTGCACGAAGCAGGAGTGGCGGCGGCGGCGGTAGCGGCCGCCGTCCTTCAGGTAGTTGTCCAGTGCCAGCGTGTCCCAGCTCGGGATCAGGGCGTCGAGCGCGGCCAGCGGCACCTGGGCCAGCGCGGCCACATCCTGCGGCCGCAGCAGGGCGTAGCCGTGGTTGCGCAAGGCAGTGGCCGCGTCGGCCAGCGGCGTGTAGAGTGGTGTCGTCATCATGTTCAGGTGGAGGCGTTCATCAGGCTGGAACGCAGTTCGTCCAGCTGCTGCTTCATGCCGACCACCTGGTCCAGCGTGCACTGGGTCGCTTGCAGGATGGACGGCGGCAGCTTGGCCGCTTCGTGGCGCAGCGCGTCGCCGTGCGGCGTCAGCTTGATGATGACCTGGCGCTCGTCGTTGGCGGCGCGGGTGCGGGTCAGCAGTTCGGCCGCCTCCATGCGTTTCAGCAGCGGGGTCAGGGTGGCCGAGTCGAGGAACAGGCGTTCGCCCACCTCCGACACGGTCAGTTCGTTTTTTTCCCACAGCACCATCATGACCAGGTACTGGGAATAGGTGAGGCCGAGGCCGCGCAGCAGCTTGCGATACAGCTTGCTCATCGCCAGCGAGGTTGAATACAGGGCGAAGCAGAGCTGCGCATCGAGCTGCGGGACGGCGGCAGAAGGGGCGGTGTGGGTTTCCATCCACTTAGTATAGGTAGTGCGCTATATAATTGCAAGCTAACGGCGGCAAATAGTTTATGATGGCTACTAGAACACTAGGGGGAGTGGCGGCAGATGAATGTCAAAAAGGCCATCGTACTGATTGTCGATGAAGCTACGGACCAACTGATCCAGATGAACGGCATGCTGGAAGATCAGTATGAGGTCCGGCTGGCCAACAGTGGCCGCGCGGCGCTGGACATCATGCAGCACATCCCGCGCCCGCACCTGGTGGTGGCCGACGCCAACCTGCCCGGCATCGACGGCTACAGCGTCTGCCAGCAGCTCAAATCCAGTCCCGACACCGCCGCCATCCCGGTCATCATCCTGCAGCGCGAGGCCGACGAATTGCGCGCGTTCGAAGCCGGCGCCGCCGAGGTGGTGGCCAAGCCGGTGCTGGGCGCCGTGCTGCGCGCGCGCGTCGACACCCATCTGCAGCTGCGCCATTCGCGCGAACTGCTCAAGCAGCAGCGCAACCTGCTGGAAGACGTGGTGGAAGAAGTCACGGCGGAACTGAGCCAGATGCTCGACGCGATGATCTGGGCGATGGCCTCGCTGGCCGAAATGCGCGAATACGAAACCGCCAACCACCTGCGCCGGGTGCAGCACTATATGGTGGCGCTGGCGCGCCAGCTGCAAACCCACAAGCGCTTCGAGGAGGAACTGAGCGACGCCAATATCAAGGCGTTGTTCAAGGCCGCGCCGCTGCACGATATCGGCAAGGTGCAGATCCCGGACGCCATCCTGCTCAAGCCGGAACGCCTGAGCGACGAGGAGTTCGAGATCATGAAGCGGCACACGGTGCATGGCCGCGACGCCATCGTCAACGTCGAGCAGGCGCTGGGCTACACCAACACCTTCCTGCGCTATGCGCGCGAGATCACCTGGTCGCACCAGGAAAAGTACGACGGCTCCGGCTATCCGCAGGGGCTGGCGGGCGACGCCATCCCGATGTCGGCGCGCCTGATGGCGGTGGCCGATGTGTACGACGCGCTGATTTCCAAGCGCGTCTACAAGCCGGCCTTCACCCACGAAACCGCAATGGAGATGATACGGCAGGGAAGCGGCGAGCACTTCGACCCGGACGTGGTCGACGCCATGCTGACGGTGGAAGAGGAGTTCATGTCCATCGCCGAACGTTACAGCGATCCTGCCTGATCATGGTACGCGGGCGCGGTTACCTGGCTTTCTTTGTCGGGATCTGCCTGACTGCCTGGACCTGCTACTTTGTGCTGGAGGAGCAGCAGAAGCTGCAAGTGCGCGCCGGCTTCCAGCGCGACGCCGAGAAGGTGGCGCGCGACACGCAGAACCGCATGCAAATCTATTTCGACACGCTGCACGGCATGCGCGGCGTGTACGCGGTCAACGACCGCATCGACCGGCTGCACTTCCACCGTTTCGTCACCGAGCTGAAAATCGACCGGCGCTATCCCGGTTTCCAGGCCTTGCAATTCGTGCGGCCGGTGCCGGAGGCCGAGCTGCCGGCGTTTGTGGAGCGCGTCAAGCGCGACACCAGCGTGGATGCCGGCGGCTATCCGAATTTCCATCTGCATCCGGCCAGCGTGCGCCCGCTGCACTACATCATCGAATACACCGAACCGCTGAAGGGCAACGAGAACGCCTTCGGGCTGGATTTGTCGGCCCTGCCGCAGCACCTGCGCGCGCTGGAGCTGGGGCGCGACAGCGGCGAGATTGTCGCCACCGAGCGCATCACGCTGGTGCAGGACGCCAGCGGCGAACCGGGTTTCGTGGCGCGCGCGCCGGTGTACCGCAAGGATCTGCCGCTCGGCACCACGGCGCAGCGGCGCGAAGCGCTGGTGGGTTTTGTGGCCATCGTGTTCCGCATGAATACCCTGATGCGCGAGATCGTCGATCCTTCGCTGCTGGAACACATGCACGTGCGCATCGAGGACGCCGGCCTGCAGACCGGCCAGCCGCCGGCGCCCGACGTCGATACGCTGCTGTATGACAGCGATGGGCGGGCCGAGTCCAACCAGGAGCGGGCCGACCTGGTGCCGGGCCTGAGCACCAGCACCGTGCTGCCGGTCGGCCAGCGCAACTGGATCATCAAGTTTGAAGGCCGCGCCGGCTCGCGCTACGGCCGCTCGCAGCTGCCGGTGGTGTTGATCGCGATCGTCGGCGTGGTGATCAGCGCGTTGATCGCGGCGCTGCTGGTGGTCAACCGGCGCGAGTCGGTGGCGCGGCATGGGCTGGAATTCAGCCTGAAAGAGCTGGAGCGCCAGAAGAGCAATGTGGAAGAGGCGCGCAACGATTTGTCGCGCGTGGTGGCCACGCTCAAGCAGGCGCAAACCAATCTGCAAACCTCGGAGAAGATGGCGTCGCTAGGCGCCTTGGTGGCCGGCGTGGCGCACGAGTTGAATACGCCGATCGGCAACAGCCTGCTGACCGCCAGCGCGCTGGGCGACATGGTGCGCGATTTCGAGCGGCGCTTGAAAGAGGACGGCGGCTTGAAGCGCTCGGCGCTGGAGTCTCATCTGAACGATGCGCGCAAGGCGTGCGACATCATGAGCAGTTCATTGACGCGCGCGGCCGACCTGATCACCTCCTTCAAGCAGGTGGCGGTGGACCAGGCCAGCGGTCACCGGCGCCGCTTCCGCCTGGATGAAGTGATGCACGATACGCTGGCCACCTATGCGGCACAGCTGCGGCGCGCCAGCTGCGTGGTCACGGTGGACGTGCCGGCCGACCTGGTGTTCGACTCCTATCCGGGCAGCTTGAGCCAGGTGCTGAGCAACTTGATCGGCAACGCGCTGCTGCACGGCTTCGATGGGCGCGAGAGCGGCACGCTGGAGATCAGCGCGCGCCGCGAAGGCGCGGATCTGGTGATGCTGCAACTGAAGGACAATGGCGTCGGCATGACCGACGTGGTGCTCCACAAGATCTTCGATCCCTTCTTCACCACCAAGATGGGGCAGGGCGGTTCAGGGCTGGGGATGAATATCGTTTATAACATTGTCACCAGCGTATTGAAGGGCACCATCCGCGTCGAGTCGGTGCCGACGCAAGGCACCAGCGTGACGCTGGTACTGCCGCTCTGGCTGGACGAGGAGCTGCTTCAGGCGTAGCGCTGGCGCAGCAGGGCCAGCATGGCCACGTTCAGCTCCCACGCATTCGACACTTCCTTCTGCGTGTAAGGCAGGGTTTGCGTGTACGGCACCGGGCCGAATTCCGGCGTCAGCGTCATGCGCTCCGCACCGGCCTCACGGCGCAGGCGGATCACTTCATCCCACCACGACAGATGCGCTTCCAGTGCGGCCTGCGATTCCGGCGCGCGGAAGTCGGCCACCTGCGGGCCTTGGGCGTGGCCGACGCGGGCGTGGATGTGGCGCACCTGCGGCAGGGTCCTGGCCAGCGTTTCCGGCTGGTCTTCCAGCAGCGTCTCGCACGCGCAGCACCAGTGCGACAGGTCGGCGGTCAGGTGCAGGTTGGGCATCTGCTGCAGGTAGGGGAGCAGCAGCATCGGGTGGCCGCTGAAGCGGCTGCGGTGGATCTCGTGATAAATCGGCACGCCGTGCTGGCGCGAGATATCGTCGGCCAGGTCCAGCAGTTCGCGGTTTTGTTCTGGCGTGAAGAAGTCCTTGCCGGTCTGCGAATTGATGTGCAGCGGCCTGGCGGCGCAGGCGTTGTGCAGCAGTTCGGCCAGCGCCGCCTTGTGCGGCGCGAAGTCCTTGTGGAACACGGTCTCCCACTGGCCGACGATCAGCGCCAGGCCGGCGTCGGCGATGCGGCGGGTCCAGTCGTCGCGCTGCGCGGCGTCCAGCGGCAGCGACATCTCGATGCCGTCGAAACCGGCCGCCTTGGCGCGGTCGATGAAGACTTGCGGCTCCAGTTCGTGGTGGCCCCAGTGGGCGGCGAAGATCTGGATCTGCATTACAGGAAGCCTCGCGCCGGCAGTTGGTCGTCGCGCTGGATCCAGTTCTGCGGCGAGTATTGGGTGGCGCCGTCGGTCACGTGCAGCGTGTAGGCGTGGCGCGACACCGGCGAACGGTTCGGCGCGCTGTAGTGCGGCAGCAGGCCGTGGAAGCATACCAGGCTGCCGGCCTTGCATTCGAGCGGCACGGCGGTGCTGTTGTCGGGCCACGGCAGGTCGCTCAGTTTTTCCATGCGCACGTCGTCGCCGTTGCGCAGGAAGCGCTCGCGCATCGGGCCGCGATGGCCGCCCGGTTCGGCCCACATGCAGCCGTTGTCCAGCGTGGCGTCTTCCAGCGCGAACCAGAAGGTGGTGACGCTGACCGGATCGGTGTCGAAGTAGGTGGCGTCCTGGTGCCAGCGCACTTCGCCGCCGATGCCGGGCTGCTTGAAGATGTACATCGATTGCCAGACCTTCGGATCGGACAGGCCGATTTCGCGCGCCAGCTGTTCGAGGCGGGCGTCGGCGGTGAAGGCGCGGAAGGCAGGGTCGAGATCGTGCATGGCGTGGCCGATCTTGTTGATCGACAGTTCCTTGGCCTGTTTCAGCTGGCCGTCCGGGCCGAAGGCTTCTTCCTCGAAGAAGCAGCGGATGGTGTTGTCGGAGCCGAGGAAGTAATCGTCGGTGGTCTTTTCCTGCTCGATGGTGCTGAAGATGCCGGACTGGTTGGCAGGATCGAAATCGTTGACAATCTGCGCAGCGCGGGCACGCAGGGCGGCGATTTCTTCCGGGCTCTTGAAGCCGGGGATGACGATGAAACCATCGCGTCGATATTGTTGTTTTTGTGCCTCTGTCAGCATTGCCAGCTCCCGTGGGAAAGATACGATGAAGGCATTTTACAGTGGCTCGTTGCGGCATTGGGTTGACACATTGTCGCCAATATGGAGACAATTGCTGCATGGATCAGTTACGGGCGATGGAGATATTTGTCGAAGTGGCAAGGCTGCGCAGCTTTAGCGAGGCCGGGCGCCGCCTTGGGCTGACGCGGGCGATGGTGAGCAAGCACATCCTGCAACTGGAACACAAACTGCAAGCGCGCCTGCTGCACCGCTCCACGCGCGAAGTGAGCCTGACCGACGTTGGCCAGGCCTATCTGGCGCCGTGCATGGCGACCGTGGCGCAGGCGCAGGAAGCGGCGCGGGTGGTTGCGCAAGCCGGCGACGATCTGGCGGGGCCGCTGCGGATCCAGGCGCCGTCCAGCTTCGGCAGCGAATGGCTGGCGGATGCGGTGGCGCGCTTTGCGCTGCTGCACCCGCAGCTGGAACCGATGCTGTATGTGGACGATGCGCTGCTCGATCCGATCGAGCACGGTTTCGATTTGACGATACGGGTCGGCGGCATCCCGGACGTGCATGCGCTGGCGATGCGGCCGTTGGCGCCATGCCGCGCCGTGCTGTGCGCATCGCCGGAATACCTGGCGCGGCATGGCGTACCGTCCACGCCACAGGATTTGCAGCAGCACCGCTGCCTGCACTTCAGCCACCTGACCGACGGCACCCAATGGCACTTCACGCGCGGCGAGGAGCAAGTGTCGGTGCGCGTGCCCGCCGCCTTCACCGCCAACAATGGGCTGGTGCTGCAGCAGGCAGCGCAGCGCGGCCTGGGCATCGTCTACAACACCACCTTTCTCGCATGGCGCAGCCTGAAAGAGGGCACGCTGGTGCCGGTCCTGAGCGACTGGGAACTGCCGCTCAACCACCTGAGCGCACTGTATCCCGCCAGCCGCCAGCCATCGCCCAAGGTCCGCGCCCTGATCGACTTCCTCGTCGCCGAATACCAGCCCGTCCCGCCGTGGGACCGCTAGCTGTTTATGGGAAGGTCAAGTCCATACCGAGTAGTTTGATCAGGTCGAAGGTGAGCCACCCGAGTGTCAGCAGCGATATCAGGAACACTGCGGCCACCTTGACGGTCGCACGCAGCACCGCGCGCGCTTCTTCCTGCTTGCCCTTCTTCCCTTGGTCGTAGTGCCACTTGATGGCGTAGAACATGCCGATGCCGAGCACGATAAATTTGAACGTCACGAAGACGATGGGGATCCAGTCCATGATTTTGCTTATTCCAGGTTATTTACTGATGCATACTACCGAAAAGCAATATCCATACATTGAGACAAAATGTCCCAGTTAAAAACCATACAAGGTGGCGATGCGCCGATCTGGCTGCCGCGCCTCGCCACGCGCGGCGGACCACGCTTCTTGCAGATCGCGGATGCCCTGCAAACGGCGGTGGGCGACGGCTCGTTGAAGCCGGGCGACCGCCTGCCTCCGCAGCGCCAGCTGGCCGCGCAGTTGGACGTCGACCTGACGACAATAACACGCGCCTACGACGAAGCCCGGCGCCGCAACTTGCTGGAAGGGCGCGGCGCGCGCGGCACCTATGTCGCAGCGCCGAAAGTCGAGTTGAACGCCATCCTCGACCTGAGCATGAACACGCCGCCACCGCCGGACGGCGTGGACTTTGACGACCTGCTAAAACAGGGCTTGTCGCAAGTGCTGATGCGGGCCGACGCTGAATTGTTGATGACTTACCACTTGGCCGGCGGCAGCGATTCCGACCGCCAGGCTGGCGCCCAATGGCTGGCGCCGATGTTCGCCCCTCTGGATGCGCAACAGCTGCTTGTCTGTCCAGGCGCGCAAGCGGCAATCGCCGCCTTGCTACTGGCGCTGTCGGAGCCGGGCGATGTGATTCTCGCAGAGCCGGCCAGCTATCCCGGCCTGCGCGCCGCAGCGATCCAGTTCGGCCGCCGCCTCGTTGCGGTGGAAGCGGACCAGCACGGGATGCTGCCCGCGCGGCTGGAGCAAGCCTGCCGCCAGCACAAGCCTGCGCTGGTCTACCTCAATCCAACCTTGCAGAACCCGACCGCCGTCACCATGCCGCAACGCCGGCGCAGGGAAATCGCCAGCATCGCCAGGCGCTGCAAAGTCCGCATCATCGAGGACGATCCCTACTGGCTGCTGGCCGATGCGCCGCCACCACCGATTGCCACCTTGGCGCCGGAACAGGTGGTCTACATCTCAACCCTGTCGAAATGCCTGACGCCCGGTTTGCGCGTCGCCTTCGTGCTGCTGCGCGACCCGCTGGAACGCGAACGCTTCCTGACCGCGCTCAGGTCATTCGCCCTGATGCCCGCGCCGCTGACGACCGCACTGGCCACCCAGTGGATCGTCGACGGTTCGGCAGGCAGATTAATGGAAGGCATACGCAAGGAAGCGCGCCTGCGCCACCGGATGGCGCGCGATATCCTGGCAGGCCGTTACAGCGGCACCGGAGATGGCCTGCACGTATGGCTGGAATTGCCGGCCTATTGGAACTCATCGGAGCTGGCGCGCGCCGCCGCAGGGGAGGGCATCGCCGTCACGCCGGCAGAGGCATTCGCCACCGGCAGCGCATTCGCGAATGCAATTCGGATCTCCTTGGGCAGCATCAAGGACCGTGGCCCCTTGCAGGCCGGCCTGCAACGGCTATCGCACCTGCTGGCGCGGCGGCCCTAGTCGTTCAGCGCTGATCAGGCGATTTGCCAGGCGCCGCCCTGATAGACGCGCTGGTCGTCGAGGTAGACGCCTTCGGTAACGGCGAACACGTCGATGTGGAAGCGGGCGTCTTTGCGTTTGAGCTGCGGCTTGGTGTAGACGCCGTGCTTGGCGCCCAGCGACAGGTGAATGCCGCACATGCGTTCGTAGGTGCCGATGTCGTCCACCATGCAGTCGCGCGAGAACGCGCGGTTCATGCCGAAGCCCAGTTCGCGCAGCCACACTTCGCCTTCATGCTCGCGGATGATGGACAGCATGTTGTCGAATTCCGGCGTGCTGTTTTCAGCGCCGACCACGCGGCCTTTTTCAACGATGATGGTGATCGGCGTCTGCGGCCGGTTGACCAAAAACTTGGTGTCGCCGAATACGAAGATGCGCGCGCGCCCACTCACCGCTTCCAGGTCCTGCGCTTCGGTGAACACTTCACCCAGCGGGAACTGGCCGCCGACGTTGGTCATGCCGCTGTAGTCGCCGATATTCAGCTTGGCCGATTCAAACGGCGAGGCAAACACCAGTCGCGCGCCGTCGCCGCTATCGACCACGCCCTGTTGCGCGCTGTCGATGCGCGCTTTCAACGCGTGGCCCACGCCACGGTAGTATGACGGATCGTAGGCCAGCGCATCGATGTAGTGCAAGCCTTGCTCGCCGGGCATGCGCGACAGGTGCACGTGCTCGATCACCTTCAGCCCGCGCTTGAACAATTCGATGCGGATGCGATAGGCGTCCATGCGGAAGCTGCTCGACTGCACCAGCACCACCAGATCGCCAGCCTGCATGCGTTCAAAAATAGCAAGGATCGCGGCCGGCTCCACGCTGTCGAAATCGATGAACTGTGCGTCCGGCACCACGCGGCGATAAGCCTCGGTCAGCACGCGATTGAGCTCGGTGCGGGTGTCGTAGACGATCAGCGCGGCGTGCGGCGCGCGGTGTTCGATGGCGTGGGTCAGGGTGTCGCGCAGATTGCGTTCAGCGGTATCGGTGGCGGATGGGGGCAGAGAAGACGTCATAGCCCGCATTATAAGGTACGCTTTCTCCTTGTATTGCCGGAGGGAGCGATATAGAATTAAAAAATAGCCTACCAGCAACTTCATGGCAATAACAACAGGAAGCAAGATGACCGTACTCATGGGACAGGATTTGCCGCTGGAGCGACCGGACAAAACCGGGCGCGCAGCGTTGTTTGTGCCGACCGCGGCAATCAAGACCGATGTGCTGGAAGCCGTGCGTATGGGCGCGGCGATTGTCGGCTATGGCAACCATGACAGAACGCTAACCATCTACTACGAGAGCAACCGTTTCAACGAGACCAACCTGGCCAAATGGGAACAAAAGGCGCGCAAGGCGTTTGAACGGCTGGCGGAAAACATGCCGACCGTGTCCAAGATGGTCAGCAAGGCCGAGAACTTCGAGCAGGTCGGCTACATCAGCAACAAGGGCATCCTGATCCGCCGCATGGAAAAGCTGATGAACTGGCTGGAAAAATCCGACGCCCTCGACAGCGCCCCCCAATCCGAAACCATCGATTTCGCCCCGCCACCCCCGCCAAAGAAAATCGTCGCCGAATAAGCTGGTAAGCGCGCGCTTATTTTTGCTGCTCCCACTGTGCCAGTTGGCTGCAGGCGGCGACGTTCAATTCGCAGAATTGTTGCCAGCTCATCTGCGATTGATAATGCAGCGTAAATTGCACATCGACCCGGCAGATCGCCGGCCGGCTGTCATAGATCCGACAAAGCTTGCTGGTGTCGTCATAGTGCATGCAACAGCCATCGCCGCGATCCAGGGTTCTGGTCTGCTCTGCCAGGTGAACGTTGCGGCAGCAGGCGCCGCATTTCGTGCATGGAAAATCCATTACAGGACAAACACCTGATCGTCATCCAGCATCATCGCGTCAAACTCCTTCTGGCTCTTGAAGGGGAGGGTGCTGCCAAACTCCTCGTTGACCTGCTGGAGGCTGGCGAGGAAGTTGTCGCCGTTCCAGGCGATCATCGCGCTTTCCAGCTGGTCGAAGGCGCCGGTCAGTTTCTTGCGCCGTTTGGCGAAGTGCGCCTCGATGAGCTGATCGAGTTCGATGCGGTGGGCCCGCATCAAGGGGATGGCGGTCATGCAGATCGCTTCCACCCGTTCCCTGCGCTCGCGCGCAATTTTCACCGTCGCGGTTTCCCCAAGGCTGATCAGGCCTGACTGATGCAGCATATTGCCGACAAAATAGCCGACGGTGGAGCCGACGAAGGCGCCCAGCACCGGCACCGGGATCAGCGCCTGGCCCAGTGCGCCATAGTAGAACGCCGACGCGCCGGTCATGGCGGTATGGCTGACTTCAGACATCAGTTCGGTCTCGTCAATCTCGCCATGCAAGTAGCGCACCAGCGATTTCCCGCTTTGCACGATGCCTGCGGCCAGGGCCACATGGGCGTTCGACTGGGCGAAACGGGCGCTGACCGTTTCGCCCAACGCCGCGCCGCCCATTTTTGCAAAGCCTGCCCGCACCGCGTGGGTGGACGCCTTGCTGATGGCGCCCGAGGCGTAGCTGATGGCATAACCCTTCGCAGCATCGACCGTTACCTGCGCCACGATTTCGCCGGCATCGGCCTCGCCGCGCGCCAGCCGGATCAGGCCGCTCACGCCGCTCACGCCACCGGCGATGGCGCCGCCGATACGGGCGGCTTCCAGGCCGGACTGATGCGCTTCGGACAGCATGGCTTTGCGGCCAAAGCTGCCCGCCATTTTTTCGGCGCCTTTGGCTGTGGTGGCCTCTAGTGCCTCGTCGTAGGTGGTGCCACCCGAACTGACGTTTTCTGCGGCGACGCCTTTGCGCAGGCGCTTGCTGGCGCTGCTGTAATCGTCCGCTTTCAGCGTGCCGGTTTTAATGCGCTGCTGGTACAGGCGCTGGATTTCAGCCTCCTGGTCGGATGGCCCGACCAGCCCGACATTTTTATACTTGGGGTCGGACAGCATGAACGCGGACCTGCTGGCGTTGCCGCCCGATTTGAGCTGGAACTGCTTGAGCTGCCGCTTGCCTCTGCTGATGATGACGTCGCTCGTCTCATGATTGGTCATGCCCAGGCTGTCCGTGGTGGCGGCTTTCAGCGCGCTGTTTTTTCGCAACGCGTCCAGATTGAACTTCACCACTTCCAGCTGTTCCAATTGAAAGCCTTGCCCCAGCTCAGCGGCCATGTTGGCGCGCTGGGCCGCAATCTCGATGAGCACATCGGCATCCCTGATGACGCCCAGCGTGCGCTCGGTGATGTGCTGTGTGCGCGCATCCGCGCACAGCGTGGCGGCATGGACTTCCAGGATATGCGGCCCTTTGCGGTCGGCGGCTCGCTTGCTCACGCCTGCTCCAGTTCTGCGAGATGCAGCTTGGCGGCAGCGATGACCTTGCGCGACTCGGCGGTCAATGCGCCATCCTTGTCGATGACGGGGGCTTCCATCACATTCTTGATGGTTTTCGCCAGCGCCGCTGCCATCATCACGCCGGTCTTGTCGGCGCGCGAATAGCGTTTGTAGTTCTTGCCGGCAGCCACGCGCTGCTGCAAGCCTTCCAGCATGGGCGCGAATTCCTTGTTCAGCTTCTTGAGCACGGATGCAATTTCAGCGAAGCGTTTCTGGATCGCGCCGGTCGCCACGGTGGCGGTCTGCATTTCCTCCGCCGCCATGCGCGCCTTGTTCAGGTTGGACGAGGCGTTGTGCCGTGCTTCTTCGGCTTTTGACGCCAGCATCATGCCGCCCACGGCCAGCACCGGACCCGCCACGATGCCGCCCAGGACGGCCGCACCGCCGGCCATGCCGAAGCCGCCAGCGCTCAGGGCGCCGCCGCCGAGCCAGGCCAGCGTGGCGTTGGTTGCGGCAGCGCCCCCCAGGCTGCCGATGGCGGTGCCGCCCGCAGTCGTGGCCAGCGTGCCAACCCCGCCATAGGCGGCCAGTCCGGCCAGGCCGCCGGCGCCGAGCGCGGTCACGCCGCCGGTAACGACTTGCTGCATGCCCACTGCCGAGCGTTCGATGGCGCGCAAATCGCTGCCGCTCACCCCTGCCAGCTTGAATTCTTCCTTCAGCTTTTCATCCTGGAAGTCGATGTCTTTGATCTGGGAGAAGGCTTCAACGAACGGAATCAGCTTGGATTCGTAGATCGAGAACTTGAGTTTCCCCAGTTGCATCAGTGCGTTCTGCGCCTGCTCGCGCGCGGCGTCCAAGCCATCGCTTGCTTCGCGGTAGACGCTTCTGGCCTGGGAGTTGAGTGAATCGGCCTTGCTGAAATCGCTCTTTGCATCGATGCCTTTTTTGACGCCGTAGCCGCCGGCCAGGATCGCAGCGCCTGCTAACAGAAGAGGTAAAGGCATGATCAGTCTTCCATGAAGTGTTCGGCTTCGCGCACGAGGGCGAACTGGCGGCGTACCCAGCTCTCCATTTCTACCAGCTCGGTTTGGGAAATCTGCAAGGCGTTGCCGATGGCGCTGATGAAGTCTTGTTCGTTGACGTGGTACTCGTTGTCAATCAATGCCATACCCAGCAGTTCCAGCAGCATGGCGATCCGCGCCGCCCGCGTTGGAAAGACGGTCGGCAACTCGCTTAATTCCACCTTGGCCGGCGTCACGCTGGACCGCATTTGCTGGCGCAGCGTATCGAGCAGGGCAGTCTCCTGGGGCGTGACTTTTCCGTCGGCATTCATCAATGTGGTGGTGAGCGAGAGTACAACTCCCTGCTGTGCTTCGGTAAGCTTGTCGAGAAACATGTTGGGATATCCGGCGAAGTAGTGGTTAGGATTGCTTGTGATACTTGGTATCAGTGCAAGCATTTTACTACTAGGAAATATTTTAAAACTCACGAAATATTTCGAAATTGAAACTTTTTAGCAGGCGCCATGTTGCAATCGCTTGGCGTGCGCCGCGTATGCCGGGCTGCGTTGTATGCTGCTGGCAAGAACCCATTCTTACAGGAGACTGTCATGCGTTATCTGGTAACGATGTTGGCCGCGCTGGCGCTGCTGGGCGGCTGTCAGAAGAAGGATGATCCGAGCGAGGCCGGGCCGGCTGAGCGCGCGGGCCGCAAGCTGGATCAAGCCACCGAGCAGGCCGGAAAAAAGCTGGATAATTCGGTACAGCGCGCCAGCGACAAACTCAACGAAGCCAGCAAGGAAGCCGGGCGCAAGCTGGAGGAGGCCGGCCAGAAGATCGAGTCCGCCGCCGAAGAGCGCGAAGCGAAGAGCGATTCGAAAAAATAATCAGTGCTTTTGCGCCGCCTGCTTGATCGAGACCACGTTGGTGTGCTCGGTCGGCGTCGGCGGATGGGCGCCCGGATCGCCGCCCAGCACCACGCTCAAATCCACGAAACCGGCGCGCCAGGCGCGTTCCAGATCCTGCTCGATGGCTTCCATTGAGGTCAGGTGGAAGTTCTCGAAGCCGCGCACGCCATAGGCGCGGTTGCGGCCGTGCGCCTTGGCCAGGTACAGCGCCATATCCACCAGGTTCACCGCGCGCTCCCACGGCAGCGGCACGCCGCCCGGCACCAGCGGGAAGGGCGAGAAGCCCACCGATACATTCACCGAGATCTCGTGCTCCTGGTATTTCAGGGATTGCGACGAGATGCCCAGCAAAATCCGGCGCGCGACTTCGTCCACCCCGTGGCGCGGGATCGCCGGCAGGAAGGCGAGGAATTCTTCGCCGCCCCAGCGCACGATCATGTCGGTCTCGCGCAGCGCGATGCGCAGGTTCTCTGCGATCATCTTCAGCACCGCGTCGCCGGCCGCGTGGCCGTAGTCGTCATTGATATGCTTGAAGTGGTCGACGTCCAGCAGGAACAGCGCGCCCACGATGTCGTCGTTGCGTTCCTTGGCATTCAGACTGCGCATGAATTCCTGGAAGTGGCGGCGGTTGTACAGCGAGGTCAGTGGATCGAGCGTGGACTGCGCCTTCAGTTCGAGGTTCTTCACCTCCAGCTGCGCATTGGTGTGCCGCACCTTGCGGTACAACAGCCCGACCACCGCAGCGGCCAGCGCGAACACCAGTGCCAGCAGCCACCACACGCGCTGCTGCAGGCGGCGGTTGTCGATCTCGGCGCCCTTGACCTGATTTTCGCGGCTCAGGAGTTCGATCTGGCGCTGCTTCTTCTCGGTCTCGTATTTTTCCTGCAGCTCCAGCATGGCTTGCTGGCGGCGCTTTTCAAACAGCTCGTTGGAGATGGCGCGTTCGCGGTGATAGGCCGATACCGCGCCGGCCAGGTCGCCCGCCCGCTCCAGCGCTTCGCCATATTCGCGCAGGGCCGCTTGCAGGTCCGGCTTGTTGTTCTCCTGCTCGTAGCGCGTCATGCCGGCTTCGTACTGCTTCTTGCCTTCGGCCAGGCGCCCCATGCCGATGTAGGCCTGGCCCAGGTTGAGGCGCGCGGTCGCTTCGGTGGACATGTCCTTGGTCTCCTGCGCGGAACGCAGCGACTCCTGCGCATACTGGGCCGCGCGCGCGTAGTCGTGTTCTTTCAGGTAGCTGTCCGACAGGTTGACCAGCGTGATGCCGACCATGCGCTCGGCACCCAGCTTGCGTTCGATGTCCAGGCTTTGCAGCAGCGCGCGCAAGGCGCGCTTCGGTTGGCCCGATTCGATCGCCAGCGCGTACTCGGTATTCTTCGCCATCGACATGCGGCCCGGCGACTTGAGTTTCTCGGTTTCGGCCAGCAGTTCGTCCAGCGTTTCGGAGGCGTTCTCGTACTCCTTCATCTGCACGTGCAGCTTGGCCAGCGCGTTCAGCGCCGCCACCAGGCTGAGAGCATCGCCGGCTGGCGGCCGCGCGATATCCACCGCATGCTGCAGCTTGACCAGCGCGGCCGGGAAATTGCCCTGTTCCGCGTAGCTTTGCCCGGCCGTGACGGTGGCCTGCACCTTGAGCGCGTTGTCATTCGCGGTGAGCGCCAGCTTTTCGGCATCGAAGGCGTAGCGGTGCGCGCCCTCAAGATCGGCTTGCGCCGACAGCACGTAAGCCTTGGCCAGCATGCCCTTGGCGATGATGGCGTTGTCGTGCAGTGATTTGCCGAAGGCGATGACTTGTTCGGCCGACTCCATCGCCACGTCGTTCTGGCCGAGGCGCATGCGTGCGGCGCTCAATTGGCTGAGGAATTCGGCGCGGGTGCTGGAAGGGGCGGCGGCCAGTTCGGGCTGGAGTTTCAGCAGGTGGGCCAGCGCCTTGTCGGGCACGAAGCGGCTTTGTTCGCGGATCTCGAGGATGCGTTCATCGAGCGTGGCCTGGGCATGTGCCAGGACCGGCGCCAAGGCGGGAGCCAGCGCCAACGCAACGGCGACAACCAAGGCGCGCCGTTTCGTTTGCCACCATCCGTCATTTCTCGAACCTGCCAACTTGACGCCCCCGCGAGTGCACCGCAATGTCTAGACAATTATATGCTTGTTGCAGACGAGAAAGCCTTAAAAGATACGAATTTTTCGTCAAAATCGCACAGTTTTCATTCCTCACGCGGCCAATTGTTGCAAAAGATATAGGCGTTGATACAAGCCGCCGTCGATCTGCATCAGCTGCTCGTGCGGCCCGGTTTCGGCGATGCGGCCATGATTGAGCACGATGATGCGGTCGGCGTCGCGGATGGTCGACAGCCGGTGCGCGATGGCGATCACCGTCACCTTGCCGCGCAGTTCATCGAGCGCGGTCTGCACGATTTGCTCGGTTTGCGAATCGATGTGCGAGGTGGCTTCGTCCAGCAGCAGGATGCGCGGCGTGCCGGCCAGCGCGCGGGCGATGGCGATCAGCTGCTTCTGGCCGACCGACAGGCGCGAGCCGCCTTCGCCCAGCGGCGTGTCGTAGCCGCGTTCCAGCGCGGCGATGAAGTCGTGCGCGTGGGCGGCGCGGGCGGCCGCTTCGATCTGCGCCTGCGTCAGGCCGCGTCCCATGTCGATGTTTTCGCGCGCGGAGGCGGCCAGCAGGAACGGATCCTGCGGCACCAGCCCGACCTCGGCGCGGAAGCGTTCATTGTCGATCGCGTCGAGCGGCACGCCGTGCACCATGATGCTGCCATGCTGCGCCGGATAAAAGCGCAGCAGCAGCGACAGCAAGGTCGATTTGCCGCTGCCGGTGTGGCCGACGATGCCGACGAAATCGCCCTGCGGTATCGTCAGCGACAAATCGTGCAGCACCGGCTGGCCTTCGTTGTAGGCGAAGTTGAGATGGCGGATGGCGACGGCGGGGGCGTTGCCGTCGTTGGCCGCTTCGGCGTGCGATGCGTGGTCGGTATGCTCTTTGGCCGCGCCTTCGTCGAGCAGCGTCGCCACGCGCGCGCTGGCCACCACCGATTGCTGCAATTGGCTGAACTGCATGGTGATCTGGATCAGCGGTTCGATCACGCGTGCGAGATAGCTGATGAAAGCGTACAGCACGCCCACTTCGGTGGCCGTCATCTCGCGGTGACCGAACATGAAAATCACAGCGCCCAGCAGGATGATGTTGAACAGGTCCAGCGCCGGCCGCAGCAGCCAGGCGTTGGCGCGCAGCTCGGACAGGCGCGCGGTGTAGTGGTCCTGGTTGGTGGCGGCGAAGCGCGCGCCGAAGCGCTGTTCGGCGTTATTCGCTTGCAGCACGCTCATGCCGCCGATGGACTCCGCCATCTGGCCATTGATCTCGCTGCGCAGCGCGCGGGCACGGGTGACGGCCGGCGCGCTCCAGCGCTGGTACAGCCAGACGATCAGCAGCACCGCCGGCAGCAGCGCCAGCACGATCAGCATCAGGCGCCAGTCCAGCCACGCCATCGCGCACATGGTGCCGACCAGGACGATGGTCGAATCGAGCATCACGAACAGCACCTGGATGTACAGGCTTTTCACCGCTTCGGTATCGTTGGTCACGCGCGACACCAGCTGGCCGGTGATGGCGCGGTCGAAGAAGGCCATCGGCAGCAGCAGCACGTGGGTATAGACCATCTCGCGCAAGCGCATCACCGAGCGCATGGCGAGGCCGGACAGGCGCACCAGTTGCAGGTAGCGCAGGCCGCTGGCGATCCAGCCGGTCAGCACCACGCCGGCCAGCAGAGCGGCCATGCGCGGCCAGTCGAGATGATGCGGCAGCAGGTGTTCATCGATCAGCGCCTTGCCCATGATGGGGCCGAGCACTTCGAGCAGGGCGGCGATGGCCAGCCACAGCACGGCCCAGCCGAGATGATGCTGGTCGGGGCGGGCGGCGCGGCGCAGCAGGGCGATCGCCTGCCGCATCTGGCCGGCGGTGGATTGGTGTTCAGGCTTCATCGAGACTGGCTTCCAGTTGTTGATAGCGCCACTGGCTGGCATACCAGCCGTCCAGTGCGAGCAGTTGTTCGTGATTGCCGGTTTCGGTGATGCGGCCGTCGCGCAGCACGATGATCAGATCGGCGCTGACCACGGAGCTGAGGCGGTGGCTGGCGATGATCGCACTGCGGCCCTGGCGTTTTTCACGCAGCTCTTCGAGGTGCTGCAGGATGCGCGTCTCGGTGCCGGTATCGACCGCCGACAGCGCATCGTCGAGCAGCAGCAAATCGTTATCGGCCAACAGCGCGCGGGCGATGGCGACGCGCTGGCGCTGGCCGCCGGACAGCGTGATGCCTTTCTCGCCGACCTGCGTGTCATACCCTTGCGGGAACTGCAGGATATCGTCGTGGATGGCGGCCAGATTGGCGGCATGTTCCACCTGGGCGCGGGTGGCGTTGGGCCGCGCCAGCGCGATGTTGTCCGCAATCGAAGCGGAGAACAGGAAGGACTCCTGCGGCACCCAGCTGATGGCGGCGCGCAGCGCGTGCAGCTTGTATTGGTCGAGCGCGTGGCCGCTCCACTGCACGCTGCCGTGTTGCGGCGTCAGTTGGCGCAGCAGCACGCGCAGCAGCGTCGACTTGCCGCTGCCGGTGGGACCGACCAGGCCGAGGGTCTGGCCCGGCTGCAGCGTCAGCGTGATATCGCTGATGGCCGGCGGGGTTTGTTCGGCGTAGGCGTAGCTGACGCCGTGCAGCGACAGCGGGCCGGCCGGCACTGCGGCCAGCGTGCCGTGATCGTCCACCGCCAGCGGCGCATCGAGCATCGGCTGCAGGCGCTGCCAGGCCGCGCGTCCGCGCTCGATCAGCGACAGTACCCAACCGGCGGCGAACATCGGCCAGATCAACTGGCCGAGATACATGGTGAACGCGGTCAGCGCGCCGATGGTCAGCTGGTTGTGCCAGACCAGATAGCCGCCGAGGCCCAGCGTCAGGCCGCTGGCGGCGGTCAGCGTCAGGCCGACGGCCGGTTCGTAGGCCGCTTCCCACACCTGCGCGCGCAGGCTGGCGTCGGAGGCCTTGGAGGCCAGCTCGGAAAACTGTTTGGCGCTGCGCTGCTCAAGGCCCAGAGCGCGCAACGTGCGCACGCCGGACAGCGTTTCCTGCACATGATCGTTGAGCGCGCTAAAGCGCTTGAGCGAATCGGTGGAGGCGGTGTGGATATGGCCGGAGATATACCAGAATGCCCACGCCATCAGCGGGAACGGCAGCAGCGCGATGCAAGCCAGACGCCAGTCGACGCCGAGCAGCATCACGCCCAGCACCATCACCAGCGTGAGGGCGCCGTCGAAGCCGGCCAGCATGGCCTCGCCGGCGGCCATCTCGATGGCGTCGATATCGTTGGTGGCGAGCGCCATCAAATCGCCGGTGCGCTGGCGCTGGTAGAAGGCCGGGCCTTGCAGCGTCATGCGGGTATAGAGGCGGGTGCGCAGCGAGACGCCGAGCTGATAGGCGGCGCCATACAGAATCTGCCGCCAGCCGACGCGCAGGAAGTAAATGCCGATGCCGATCAGCAGCAGCGCGCCGATGTCCATCAGCAGGGCGTTGCCGGACAGCGTATGGTTGGCCAGTCCGTCGATCATGGCGCCGACCTTGCGCGGCACCATGATGCTGAGAATGGCGACGCCGGCCAGCATGGCGCCGGACACAATATAAGCGCGGCTGTGCTGGCGGACAAAGCTGCCGATCAGCCGGGAGAGATTAGACATGTTGCCTCGGGATTGCGTGTAGCCCGCTAGGATACACAAAAATCAGGGTCAGCTCTGTCAAACGGACATTTTGTCCATTTGACAGAGCTGACCCTGAATTTACCGAGGTTATTTTTTGGCTTTTGGGGCGGCTTTGGCTGGCTTGCTGTCCGGCGCCAGGGCGATGGGCTTCGGTGGCACTTCCGGGAACGAGGGCTTGAGGTCGGCCTTGACTTCGATGAAGGTGTCTTCTTCCGGAATCGGCGCGGCGGCTGGTTTTGGGGTTTTCGGGGCTTTGGGCGTTGGGGCGACGACCGGTTCGTTGGCAGCCACGGCCTCCACTGCGGCGCTGACGGCGGCGGCCAGGGCCGGTGGGGTTTTGGTCGCGGTGGTGGCGCGGGTGGCAGCCAGATCGGTCACTTGCTTGAGGCTGGTCTGGGCGCTCTTGATCAATTCGTTCTGGGCGCTCGTCGCGATGCTGTACAGCTCGCGGCCATAGGCCAGCAGGCCGTCGAAGCTCGGCGGCTGCGCCGCGTTCAGGCTGAAGAATTCTTTCGGGTCGGTGGCGGTCAGCAGCTTTTTGGCGGCGGCCGACGATTTTTCTACCGAGGCTTTGGTGGTGCTCAGGTTCAGCGCGAACACTTTCTCGGCGCTGCCCACGGCCGTGCTGGCCAGGGTGCTGAAGATGTTGAACTGCGCTTCAAGTTGCGATTTCGTGGCTGCGGAAAACTGTTCGGTGATCGAAGACATGGTTTCTCCTGAGATTATGATGCAACGCAATAAGTCCATTCTAGCGACGATTATCTGGCTTGGAAAGTTATTTTTTACACCATGAGCTTCACTGTGCACGCATCCAGATTAATGCAATGCAACAATTGGTGTCTTTTGGTGAAAATGCCTACAATGGTTTTACTTTAAATTAACGGGAGCGCTTTGATGGATGTCGTGATTCGCAACGCCAATCTGGCCGACGGGCAGCACGGGATTGACGTGGCCATTGAACGCGGGCGCATCGCCGCCGTCGGGCCGCGCCTGCCGCTGATGGCGGCGCAGGAGATCGACGCCGCCGGCGACCTGCTCACCGCACCGTTTGTCGACGCTCATTTCCACATGGACGCCACGCTCAGCTACGGCCTGCCGCGCGTCAATGCGTCCGGCACGCTGCTGGAGGGCATCGCGTTGTGGGGCGAGCTCAAGCCGCACCTGACTCAGCAGGCGCTGATCGAGCGCGCCTTGCAGTATTGCGACTGGGCGGTGGCGCGCGGCCTGCTGGCGATTCGCTCCCATGTCGATATCTGCGACGACCGCCTGCTGGCGGTGGAGGCGCTGCTGGAGGTCAAGCGCATGGTGGCGCCTTATCTCGACCTGCAACTGGTGGCGTTCCCGCAGGACGGCGTGCTGCGCGCGCCCAATGCGCTCATCAATCTGAAACGTGCGGTCGCGATGGGCGTGGAGGTGGTGGGCGGCATTCCGCACTTCGAGCGCACGATGGCGGAGGGCGCGGAATCGGTGCGCATCCTGTGCGAGTACGCCGCCGACCAGGGCCTGATGGTGGACATGCATTGCGACGAGTCCGACGATCCGCTGTCGCGCCACATTGAGACGCTGACCTATCAGAGCAACCGCCTCGGCCTGCACGGCCGCGTGGCTGGCTCGCATCTGACGTCCATGCATTCGATGGACAATTACTACGTCAGCAAGCTGCTGCCGCTGATGCGCGAGGCGGGCGTGGCGGCCATCGCCAATCCGCTCATCAATATTACCTTGCAAGGCAGGCACGATACCTACCCGAAGCGGCGCGGCATGACGCGCGTGCCGGAATTGCTGGCCGCCGGGATCCCGGTCGCCTTCGGCCACGATTGTGTGATGGATCCGTGGTATAGCCTCGGCTCGGGCGATATGCTGGAAGTGGCGCACATGGGCCTGCATGTGGCGCAGATGACCGGGCAGGACGCCATGCGCGACTGCTTCCGCGCCGTCACCGCCACGCCGGCGTCCATCCTCGGGCTGGACGGCTACGGCGTGGCGCCCGGCTGCCACGCCGACCTGGTGCTGCTTGACGCGGCCGATCCGGTGGAGGCGATCCGCCTGCGCGCCGCGCGCCGCATGGTGATGCGGCGCGGGAAGATCGTCGCTGAATCGCCGCGCGCGCAAGCCCGGCTGGATTTGCCCGGCCGGCCGGAACAAGTGAATTTCCGCTTGGGCCGCTAGCTGGACTTGGCCTGCGAAATACATGACAATTGGACACTGTTAAATGCGTGTGGAGCTATCTTGAAAGAAATCGCCATCCGACCCGCAACAGAAGCCGACTTCGGCACCATGTGGGAAATATTCCAGGAACTGATCGCCAGTGGCGACACGTATTATTTTGCCGCCGACACCAGCCGCGAGGATTGCCACGCCTACTGGTTCGGCCCCGGTGTGAGCAGCTATGTCGCTATCCTCAACGGCGAACGCCTGGTCGGCATGTACCGCCTGATACCTAACCAGCGCGACCGTGGCGCCCACGTGGCCAACGCCTCCTTCATGGTGAGCCCGGCGGCGCAGGGCGTCGGCGTCGGCAAGCTGCTGGGCGCCGACTGCATCGAGCGCGCCCGCAACGAAGGCTATCTGGCGATGCAGTTCAACTACGTGGTCAGCTCCAACATGCCGGCCGTGCTGCTGTGGAAGAAGCTTGGCTTCTCCATCGTCGGCACCTTGCCGCGCGCTTACCGTCATCAATACCTCGGCTATGTGGACGTCTACGTGATGTACCAATTGCTGGCAGACCCCACTCACTGGCCGGACGCATGAAAATACTGGAAACCCAACGCCTCACCCTCCGCACCATCAACGCCGACGACGATCTGTTTTACTACGAGCTGGTCAACGACCCGACCTGGCTGGAACACATCGGCGACAAGGGTATCCGCACCGTGGCCGAAGCGCGCACCGCGATTCTCGAAGGGCCATGCGTGATGCAGCAACGGCTCGGCCACTCGCTGTACGTGATGGAGCGCAAGAGCGACGGCGTGCCGCTCGGCCTGTGCGGCCTGATCAAGCGCGACAGCTTGCCCGACGTCGATATCGGCTACGCCATCCGCCCGGCCTACTTCGGCCAGGGCTACACCTATGAGGCGGCATCGGCCGTGGTGGCCTATGCGCGCGACGTGCTGCGCCTGCCGCGCCTGATGGGCATCACCAATCCGGCCAACACGGTGTCGATCAATCTGCTGGCCAAGCTGGGCCTGACCTTTATCGAGTTCAAGGTGCTGCCGCCGGATGGTCGTCCTACCAATATTTACTGCCGCGAGTTGTTGTAGCTGTTGTAGCTGTGGGAATTCGATAGAATTTTCAGGCCACCATATTGGCATTTGTGCGCCATGCGTGCATGATGGGTAACAGACCTTGCCAAGGAGGTAACGATGAAACTCGCCAATCTCAAGATCGGCGTGCGACTAGGCTTGCTGGGGGCATTCTTCTTTGTGGCGCTGGCGGTGGTGGCTACTGCCGGTTGGCGCGCCCTCGACCGCAGCAACCAGCGCGCCGCCGAGGCGATGAGCCGCTCAGTCGCCATGAGCCAGGCCATCGACACCGCGCGCAGCGCGCAGGTGGAATTCAAAATCCAGGTGCAGGAATGGAAAAACATCCTGATCCGCGGTAACGATCCGGCCCAGCTGGACAAGTACAGCAAGGCCTTCGTCAAGGGCGGCGAAACCACCCGCGCCGAGCTGCAGAAACTCGATGCGCTGCTCGACAAGCTTCAGCTCAGCACGCCGCTGGTGGATGATGCCATCAAGACCCAGAACGAACTGGTCACGCGCTACATGGACGCGCTGAAGAAATACGATTCCGCCAATGCCGAGAGCGCCCACGTGGTCGATGCGCTGGTCAAGGGCATGGACCGCGAGCCGACCAAGAAGATCGATGATATCGTCGCCTTCATCGGCAAGGAGGCGCAGCGCCTGAGCGAAACGATGGCGGCGGAAAACGCCGCCGCCCACAGCGCGGCCTTGCTGGCGATGGGGCTGACGGTGCTGGTGACACTGGTGGTCGGCGTGGCAACGGTGCTGTGGCTGATCAAGAGCATCACCAAACCGCTGGACGAGGCGGTCAGCGTGGCGCAAACCGTGGCCGGTGGCGACCTCAGCAGCGAGGTGCGCGTCTCCAGCAAGGATGAAATCGGCGACCTGCTGGGCGCGCTCAAGCTGATGCAGCAAAACCTCAGCAACATCGTCGGCAAGGTGCGCACCGGGACCGAGACCATCCACGGCGCCACGGTGGAAATCGCCGCCGGCAATCTGGATCTGTCGGGCCGCACGGAAGAGCAAGCCAGCTCGCTGGAACAGACCGCCGCCGCGATGGTGGAGCTGACCACCACCGTCAAGCAGAACAACGAGAACGCCGCCGAGGCCTGCCGCCTGGCCGACAACGCCAGCACGGTCGCGGTCAAGGGCGGCGACGCGGTGGCGCAGATGGTGCGCACGATGGGCGAGATCAACGACAGCTCCCGCAAGATTGTCGACATCATCGGCGTGATCGACGGCATTGCGTTCCAGACCAATATCCTGGCGCTCAACGCGGCGGTGGAAGCGGCGCGCGCCGGCGAGCAGGGGCGTGGCTTCGCGGTGGTGGCTTCCGAGGTGCGCAACCTGGCGCAGCGTTCGGCGGCGGCGGCGCGCGAGATCAAGGAGCTGATCGGCACTTCGGTCGGCCGGGTGGAAGAGGGCAGCCGGCTGGTCGGGCAAGCGGGCGAGACCATGAACGAGGTGGTGGCCAGCGTCCAGCGCGTGACCTCCATCATCGGCGAGATCTCGGTCGCCAGCGGCGAGCAGCGCGACGGTATCGAGCAGATCAACATCGCCATCAACCAGATGGACAGCGTAACCCAGCAGAACGCCGCGCTGGTGGAAGAGGCTGCCGCTGCGGCCGACGCCTTGCAGCAGCAGGCGGCGAATTTGTCGGAAGCAGTCAGCATCTTCAAATTGCAAGGACAGCCTTCCGCAGCGGCTACCTTGCCACCCTCGCGCAGCCGCGCTCTGCAACTGACGGACTGAGTTTTTGCCACAGGCTGTTTGATGTGCCTCAACAGGGCGCGCGAACGGTCTGTGTGTTAGCGTACGATCTTCTATCATTCCTTCTTCCGCAGTCCGACGAAGAGGGACAGCATGAACAGCTTATGGCCGGTAGCGGCCGGTGTCGCGCCATGCTTGCTGGCGCTGGCGGCCGGCCAATGGCAGGCGCGCGGTTTGCGCGCGCGCTGCGCACAATTGCAGGCAGCGCTGGCGGCGCAGCGCGACACCGAGATGCGGCTCGATTTCATCGCCCATCACGACAGCCTGACGGGCTTGCCCAACCGCTTGCAGTTCCAGCTGCAGCTGGAGCACGGCGTGGCCTACGCACGCCGCCACGACAGCTTGCTGGCGGTGCTGTTTGTCGACATCGATCACTTCAAGAGCATCAACGACACGCTGGGCCACGACGCCGGCGACCAGGTGCTGGTGCAGTTCGCCCAGCGCCTGCGCCAGTGCGTGCGCGAGGTCGACACGGTGGCGCGCCAGGGCGGCGATGAATTCATTGTGCTGCTGACCGAGCTGCGCACCGGCGCCGACGCCCAGCAGGTGACGGAAAAGATCATGAAGGCGATCGCCGAGCCGTTTGTAGTCAACGGCGACCTGCTGCCGGTGGCGGCCAGCATCGGCGTGGCGGTGTACCCGGACGACGATGCGGACATCGAAACCCTGATCGAGAAGGCCGACGTGGCCATGTATGCGGCCAAGCAGCGCGGCAAGGGCGCCAGCCTGCGCTTCCTGCCCAGCATGCAGGCCAGGGCGTATTCCAGCCTGATACTCGAAACGGCGCTGCGCCACGCGCAGGCGCACAATGAATTCATCCTCACATACCAGCCCAAGCTGAATCTGCGCGAACAGCGCATCACGGGCGCCAAGGCGCTGTTGCGCTGGAAGCATCCGGAGCTGGGCGTGGTGATGCCGCTGGACTTCCTCCCGGTGCTGGAGCAAAGCCCGCTGATCCTGCCGGTGGGCGCGTGGGTGATGGCGACGGCGGTGGCGCAAGTGGCGCAATGGATGGATAAAGGCCTTCTGCTGACGGTGGCGGTGCATCTGTCGCCGCGCCAGTTCTTTCACAAGGAGATCGCGCAGGTGCTGGCCGATATCCTGGAAAAGGCGGGTGTGCCTGGCCGCTGCATCGAGCTGGAAATCACCGAGGCGATGCTGATCGATAAGACGCAGAACACGGAAGACATCCTGCGCCAGTTCAAGCAGCTGGGCGTGCGGATTGCCATCAGCGACTTTGGCACCGGCTACGCGTCGCTCAATTACCTGCGGCGCTTCCCGGTAGATGTGGTGAAGATCGATAAATCGTTTGTCGATGATTTGTCGCGTGGCGGCGCGATGGTGCGGGCCATCATCGAGATGGCGCACACGCTCAATATGCAGGTGATCGCGGCGGGGGTGGAAACCGGCGAACAGCTGGCGCAGTTGTCGGCGATGGGATGCGACGAGGCGTTCGGCTTCTTCCTGAGCGCGGCCGTCTCACCGCAGGAAGTGGAGGCGCTGCTGGCAGGACGCCGGCAGCGCACGGAGGAGCTTATTTCTTGAAGAACCAGGTCAGCGGCAGGTGCACGCGCGCCGCCCACGAACGCTCGTTGTGGGTGCCGCCTTCTGCTTCGTAGTAGTACAAGTCTTCATTGAGCTTGTAGCCTTTTGCCAGCATGGCGTCACGCATGCTGCGGGTGCCATCCAGGCCATCGCCGCCGGTGCCGGCATCAATGTAGAACTTCACCGGCTGGCGCGCTGGAACGTTCTTGACGAACACCTGATCATTCCACCAGAACGAACTCGATACGCCGCCCGCCTTCGAAAACACTTGCGGATATTTCTGCCCGATGTAGACCGAGGCGATGCCGCCCAGCGAAGAACCCATGATGGCCGTGTGCTCGCGGTCCTTCAGCGTGCGCAGGTTGGCGTCGGCCCACGGTTTGACGGTATCGACGATGAAGGCCGCGTACTGGTCGATCTTGCCGCCGCCGTGTTCCTTATCGCAGCACGGGGTGTACTCTGCGACGCGGTCGGCGGTGTTGTCGATGCCGACCACGATGGCCGGTTCGATGATGCCGGCGGCGATCAACTTGTCCATCGCCGTGCCGATTTCCCATGCGGCGCCGAAGGCGGCGGTTTTAGGATCGAACAGGTTCTGGCCATCATGCATGTACAGCACCGGGTAGCGCTGCTGTGGATGCGCGTCGTAGCCGGGCGGCAGGTAGATGCGCAGCTTGCGGCTGTTGCCCAGTTGCGGCGAGGCGAAGTTGTCGATGAAGCGCAGGGTGCCGGCCGGGATGGACATCGTTGCAGCATCGTTGCTTGACGCAGGCAGCGGCATCACGCGCACGCCGTGGATATCGAGTTTGTTGGACGGGCCTTTGATGCCGCCTGCGTCGCTGTAGGTGGTGTTGCTCTTCATGTAGCTCATGTTGTAAAAGTCATCCAGCTGCAGCGTGTAGCTGCCGGCCTTCAGCCTGGCGCGCAGCGGCGTCGAATACTTGGCGCCTTCTTCGGCAGGGGAGTGCGGCAGCTGCACCACGCCGTTGGCGACGATGTTGCCGCTGCTGTCTTTCAGCGCGGCCCATTTCACGCCGCCGCTGACGCCCAGGTTGATCTGGTGCGCGGTGTTGCGGTATTTGATCTGAACGGCGTAGTTGCCGTCGCTGTTGATCTTGATCGCCTGCGTGAAGTTGTCCGGCGTCGCGCCGAAGTCGACGCGGGCGACCTGGATTTCTTCGCCATCGTTCAGGCACTCCGGCATGCTGTGGTGACTGCGGTTGCCGGATTTGGCGTAGACCGCTTCCACCGCGTAGCACAGGTTAGCCTCCGCACCGGCCCGGCGATCCGCCCACTTCGCAGCGCTGATGCGCGGCCCGGCCAACTGCCCATTGCGATAGATGTTGTACACGATGCCTTTGCCCCCGCCTTCGATCTGCAGCGTTGGATAGCCGTAGGTCCCGCGTTCCAGTTTGACGATGCGCGGCTCGGCCGGCGCGTACACGGCGGCGTCCTGCACCAGCGGCTTGGCCGTCACGCTGCGCTTGGCCTGCTGGCCGGGCAGTAGTTTGCCGAGACGGACCTCGATGGTGTTGTCCTCGCTCAGCGCATCCCACGCCAGCGCGCTGCTGGCCGGCTTACCGTTCAGCGTGATGCCATCGACCGCATAGTAGCCATCGCCCTTGGCCGCCGGCGGCAACTGCACGCGTACCGTCATGCGCTTGCCGCGTACCGACAGCTTGTTCAGCGTGATTGCATCACTGCCGGCAAACGTCTCGCGCCGCAGTTTGGCGGTGATGAACGGCTTGACCGTGATGCCATCGTTGGTGGTCTGCACGCCAAATACGCTGCCGACCACCATGCCGAGATAGCCGCCGACAGACCACAGCTGGCGGCGCGAGTTGACCACCGGGCCACTGAGCTTGCCGTCATCCAGCGTCGGCTGGCCGGACAGCCATTCAAGATTCTCCATGTTGGACAGATTGGTGGCTGCGCCGCGCATCAAGGTAGCGTAAGCCGCATCTGCCACCGCGACATTGCCGCCGATGGCTGCGGCCTTCAAGCCGTATGCCGTCACGAACGGCCACATGGCGCGGTTGTGATACACAGCGGTGTTGGACTGCTGCGGCCAGATCACCGGCGCGCCGAGTGGGCCATGCGGATAGTGCGCGAGGATGCTCTGCGCCTGCTGCTGGTCGGCGATGCCGGTGACGATGGCCAGCGATTGCCCGAGCCAGTCGTACTTGTACATGGCCGCGCCGTCGAAGTGGCCGGCGGTGACGCTGCTGTACATGCCGCTGTCGGCCTGCCAGAAACGCTTGTTGATGGCGCTCTTCAGTTGCGTCGCCCAATCGCCGTAGCGTGCGGCCAGCGCCGCATCGCCTTGTTCCTTCGCCAGTTGCGCGGCCAGCGTCAGCGCCTTGTAGTGCGCGGCGTTGGTGGACAGCGCCTTGGAGGTCGCCATGAACGACAGCTCGTTCGGTATCCACGTTGCGTAGGTTTGATCGCGCCAGTCGAGGAAGGATTCCTCACCGTTGTACAAACCATCGGCCGCATCCCAGATGGCGATGCGGTCGTTTTCCAGCGTGTTGCGCAGCGCGTGCAGGGCCTTCTTCGCAAAGGCTGCGCGCTCTGGGGCCAGCAGGGCTTTCAAGGCTTCGTCGGCGCCGAAGGCCCAGCTCACACGGTCGGTGCTGACCGGCCAGCTGCCGCCGCTGCCGGTGTCCTGCACGATCTGGAAGCCGTCGCCGATGGCGTGCAGGCCGGGCGCAACGCCCTCGCGATAGCCGGATAATTTGAATTCAAGCGAGTTGCGAGTGCGCTGCGGATCCAGCATGCCAAGGCCCAGCGAGGCAGCGTAGGACAGGTCGCGGGTCCAGACGTAATGCCACAACTCGCCGGTTTCAAAGCACTCGCAAGGGATGGCGTTGCCGCTGTTGTAGCTGCCGTCGCGGATTTCGCTGACCGAGTCCAGTTTCATTTCATTGCCGGCCAGCGCGAACAGCGCATCGAAGGCGAGGTTGCCGCTGCGGACCGTGGGCAGGGCAGGGGATTCGGCGTAGCTGATTTCTTGCTTGCCGCCTTCGCGCACGCGCATGGTGGTCGACTGCGTGTAGCTGCGCAGCGCTGCACCGCTGTCCGGCGTGGCGTAGTGCACGGTCTCCTGCTTGCCGTCCCAGGTTGGGTAAGTCGCCGTGGCCGTGCCGGTGGCGGCGTGTGCTTGTAACGCAGGCAGTGCAGGTAGTGTGAAAAGTAGCGCGGTGAGTTTCTTCTTCATTCGATCTCCAATATCAACGCGGAACGCGCTGGCAGTTTAACTTGTCCGTCGAGCGACACGCGCTGGCCGCTGATCACGTCCACGCCGGAGCGCGAGCTGCCCAGCATCTCATGGAAGCGCGCCGTTGGCAGCGTGGTCTCGGTTTTATTTTTGTTCAGCGCCACCATCACCTTCTTGCCGTCGCTGTAGCGGAAATAGACGTAGGTGCTCTTCTCCGGCCCATAGTGCATCAGCTTCCCGTTGTGAATCACGGTGGCGCGTTTGCGCCAGTTAAACAGCTTGCGCACATAAGCTTGCGCGTCGGCCTGCTGCTGCGTCAGGCCCGCGCCGGTAAAGGCATTCACCTTGTCGCCCGCCCAGCCACCAGGGAAGTCGCGGCGATACGAGGCATCGTCGCGGACCTTGACGGTGCTGGGCATCTGGATCTCGGTGCCGGTGTAGAACTGCGGAATGCGCGGCATGGTCGCCACAAACGCCAGCGCCATACGGAACAAATCCTGATCCTCTTCCAGTGCACTGTAAAGACGCGACAGATCGTGATTGCCCTCGAACAGAACCAGATTGCCCGGATTCGGGTACAGGTAATCCTGCGACACCGTTTCATACAGCGCGTTCAGGCCTTGCTCGCTGTCGTCGCTGGCCAGCAGGGCGCGGCGCAAGGCATCGTTCAGCGGGAAGTCCATCATGCTCGGCATGTGCGAGACATAGCCGTCGAAATTCTGCTTGTCCTGCTGCCAGTGCGCCACCACCGGAATCAGCGGGCTCCATTCCTCGCCCACCAGATTCAGTTTCGGATACTCGGCCATCACCGCGCCCGACCAGCGGGTCAGGAAGGCGCTGTTGGAATAGCCGTAGGTGTCCACGCGCAGGCCGGACAGGCCGGCATACTCAATCCACCAGATGCTGTTCTGGATCAGGTAATTGGCGACGAAGGGATTGGCTTGGTTCAGGTCCGGCATGTGCGGGGAGAACCAGCCCTGCGTGAAGTTGCGCTTGTCTTCTTCCGACGCATACGGGTCCTGCAGCGCTACGCGGTGGTGCGCAGTCGTCACCGGCTTGCCCTGATAGGTGAGCCAATCCAGCGTCGGCAGGTCCTGCATCCACCAGTGCTTGCTGCCGATGTGGTTCAGCACCACATCCTGAATCACGCCAATGCCGCGCGCCTTGGCCTGCGCCGACAGCTTGCGGAACGCCTCGTTGCTGCCATAGCGCGGATCGATGCGGTAATGATCAGTGGCGGCGTAGCCGTGGTAGGAGAAGGCCGGCATGTTCGATTCCAGCAGCGGCGTAGGCCACAGCTGGGTGAAGCCCATGCCCGCCACGTAATCGAGATGGTCGATCATGCCCTGGATGTCGCCGCCGTGACGGCCGCCGCCCTCGGCGCGATTCAGTTTGTCGGCGTAGCCAGCCACGCTGTCGTTGGTTGGATCGCCGTTGGCAAAGCGGTCCGGCATCACTTGATAGATTGCATCGCTGCTGTTGAAGCCCACGCGCTGGGCCGACCCTGCTTCGCGTGCCAGCAACTGGTAGCTGTAGTGGATGGCCTGCGCGCCGCGTTTGAACGACAGGTCCAGCTTGCCCGGCGCAGCATCCGGCGCGATCTCCAGATCGATGAACAGGTAGTTGCGGTTTTCCACCCGCGCCACGCTGGCGATGCGCACGCCGGGATAACTGAGCGCCGGTTCCATGTCCGCAATCTGCGGCCCGTGCACCATCAATTGCAGCTTGCTGTTGTGCATGCCTGTCCACCACAGCGGCGGATCCATGTGATCGACGCGGTAGTTCTGCGACGCGGCGCCGGCAACGGCGGGCAAGAGGGCGGCCAGCAGCGCCGCCAGCAGGGTTTTTCTCATCTCGTCTCCTGAAAGGTAGTCGTACTACACATTCGTATTTTTTGCGGAAGCTGTCTTAGTGCTTTGATTTTACGAGAGAATACTCTCAAAGTGCGGCCAGTTCAAACATCGCTGGCAAGGCGAAATTTAGTCGGAATACAGAAATATTGTCATTTTCCTCCAATTTGCGTTTCAGCATGGAAAGTTGCGTGAAGCTGCGGCCTGTAGCGCGGCCGGAAGTCGGCATTTCGCTCCAAAAATGGCAGTCAAACGAGGCTAATCTGTAGTTCTACTACAAGTTGTTGTGGTCGGCCCTGTAGCCGAAATACAACGTGAACACGCATATCGTGGGGCGTAGCGCCAATATAGCGCCTTTGAATCCGTAGTGGCAGGGAAGTTTCATTGACACAGAATCTAGTTTTAGTACAAAATTCTTTCCAGAACGTCTTTAGAACGTTGTAATTCCTTGGATCCCGTGTAGTTGAGCTCTTTGCGGGACTTATATTTGTGTCATGAGAGGGGACATTAATGAATATCTTCGCAAGTAAGCGCAGCCACACTGCATTCGCATTGAAACCAGTTGCCGCAGGTTGCGCGCTGCTGATCGCCGCCGCCGTGGCCCCAGCCCACGCACAAACCACCAGCCCTGGCGCCGAAGACGCAAAACTGCAGTCGGTGACCGTGTCGGGTATCCGCCGTGGTATCGAAGACGCGATCTCGGTGAAGAAAGATTCGAGCTCGATCGTTGAAGCCATCTCGGCGGAAGACATCGGCAAGCTGCCGGACGTGTCGATCGCTGAATCGATCTCGCGCCTGCCAGGCCTGGCTGCCCAGCGCGTTGGCGGCCGTGCACAACAGATTTCGGTCCGCGGCCTGTCGCCGGACTTCTCGACCACCCTGCTGAACGGCCGCGAGCAAGTCTCGACCGGCGACAACCGCAGCGTGGAATTCGACCAGTACCCATCGGAACTGATCAGCGGCGTTACCATCTACAAAACCCCGGACGCCGGCATGATCGGCCAGGGCCTGTCGGGCACCATCGACATGCAGACCGTGCGTCCGCTGTCGTTCCAGACCCGCGCCGTGGCGCTGAATGCCCGTGGCGAGAAAAACTCGCTGGGTTCGATCGCCAACGCCAAGTCGACCGGCAACCGCTTCAGCGCCAGCTACATCGACCAGTTCGCCAACCGCACCATCGGTATCGCGCTGGGCTTCGCCCACCTGGAATCGCCAGTGCTGGACAATGAGACCGGCCTGTACGAGCCGTGGAAAAAAGACGGCCGCCCAGGCGTGCCGGCCGGCACCTACATCATGGACGGCATCAAGGCCGTGGCCCGCAGCGGCAAGAACGAGCGCGACGGCTTCATGGGCGTGCTGCAATACCGTCCGAACAAGCAGTGGACCAGCATGATCGACGTGTACGCGTCGGAGTTCCGCCGCGAAGAAACCGCCAACCAGATCGAGATCAACCTGGGCGGCTGGAACGGCAACAACACCCCGGCCTTCGGCTACACCAACGCCGTCGTCTCGAGCGGCGCGCTGGCCAGCGCCACCGCCAACGGCGTGTACCCGCTGGTACGCGGCATGTACAACGACCGCAAGGACAAGATCCGCGCCTTCGGCTGGAACAACACCGTCAAGCTGGACGACTGGACCCTGGTGGGCGACATCAGCATCTCGAAAGCCAAGCGCAACGAACTGAGCCTGGAAAACAACTCGCAGCTGGGTAACGGCCGCGGCACCAACGACGGCGCCGGCAATGCCTACCTGGACACCGCCAAGCTGACCTTCAACACCGGCACCTACTCGAGCATCGGCCTGGGCCGCGACTACAGCAACCCAGCCACCCTGTTCATTGGCCCGACCATCTACGGTTCCGGCTACGGCAAGGTGCCGCGCGTGGAAGACGAACTGAAGAGCTTCAAGCTGGTGGCAAGCGCGCCAATCCCGACCGCGCTGGACAAATACGTGACCGGCATCGACTTCGGCGTGAACTACTCCGATCGCAGCAAGAAGAAGCGTCAGCCTGAAGGCAACATCAACCTGAAGGGCACCGATCCAGTCAGCGTGAGCAGCGGTGAGCTGTACGGCTCGGCCGACCTGGGCTTCGCCGGCGTCGGCAGCATCCCGACCTGGAATGTGCCAGCGATGGTGTCGAAGTACATGACCTTCAACCCGACCGATACCGAGAGCTACCTGATCTCGAAGGCATGGGACGTGAACGAAAAGATCACCACCGCCTTCCTCAAGACCAGCTTCGAATCGGAATTCGGCGACGTGACCATGCGTGGTAACGCCGGTATCCAGGCACAGCACACCGACCAGTCGTCGGACGCCAACTACTATGACGGCACTGCGCCGGCCGGTGCGCAAGTCAAGCCTGTCCACGACGGCAAGACCTACACCGACTACCTGCCGAGCGTGAACGTGTCGTTCCAGTTCGACGGCGGCCAGACCCTGCGCTTCGCAGCGGCCAAGCAGATCGCTCGTCCACGCGTTGACCAGCTGCGTTCCGCACTGGACTTCGGCGTGTCCGACACCACCTTCAAACCAGGTGGCAGCGGCGGTAACGCCAAGCTGGATCCGTGGCGCGCCAACGCCTTCGACGTGTCGTATGAAAAATACTTCGACAAGAAGGCTTACTTCGCGGTTGCCGGCTTCTACAAAAAGCTGAACACCTACATCTTCACCCAGACCAAGGACTACGATTTCTCGAAATTCATCCCTGGCACCAAGGCACTGTACGCGATCGGCGATTACTCGGCTCCGTACAACGGCAAGGGCGGCATCCTGAAAGGTGCTGAGCTGTCGGCTTCGGCGCCACTGAGCCTGATCTCGAAATCGCTGGACGGCTTCGGCGTGCAAGCTAGCCACACCTACAGCGACAGCTCGATCGCGATCGACGATCCAAGCGGCAGCATCGGTAAGAACATTCCGCTGCCAGGTCTGTCGAAGCACACCACCAACCTGACCGTGTACTTCGAGAAGAACGGCTTCGAAACCCGTATCAATCAGCGCAAGCGTTCGGACTTCGTGGGTGAGATCGGCAACTTCAACGGCGAGCGCAGCCTGCGTTACGTCGTGGGTGAGAACGTGGTTGACTTCCAGATCGGCTACACCTTCAACGAAGGTTCGCTGAAAGGCATGGGCGTCGTCCTGCAGGTGAACAACCTGACCAACGCCGCTTACGAAACCTACACCGGCACCGCCAACCAGCAGCTGGAATACCAGAAGTACGGCCGCACCATCCTGGCTGGCCTGAACTACAAGTTCTAAGCTGATTCTGCTTCAAACAAAAATGGCGTCCTGCGGGACGCCATTTTTTTTACCGCATGCTGATTACTTCTTGTCGGCGGCGGCGAGGGCTGCGTTCTGCTGATCCAGCCAGGTCTTCAGCGGTGCGAAGTATTCGAGCAGCGCGTTGCCGTCGATTTTGTCTTCGCCCGAGATGGCCTTCAGCGCTTCCGGCCACGGCTTGCTGGCGCCGAGTTCCAGCATCTGCTGCAGCTTGGCGCCGGCCTTGGCGTTGCCGTACACCGAGCAGCGATTCAGCGGGCCGGTGTAGCCGGCTTCGCGGCACAGCGCGCGGTGGAACTGGAACTGCAGCAGGTCGGCCAGGAAGTAGCGCGCGTAAGGCACGTCGGCCGCCACGTGGTACTTGGCGCCGGCGTCGAAGCCGGTGTCGCCGCTGCCGGCGACCGGACGCTTCATGCCCATGTACTGATCGCGCAGCTGCCACCAGCTTTTGTCGTAATCAGCCGGCTTGGTCTTGCCCGAATAGACATCCCAACGCCATTTGTCGACCGTGTAGGCGAACGGCAGGATGGTGACCTTGCTCAGCGCGCGTTCCAGCAATTGCGGGATATCGGCGGTGACGTCAGGCTCCTGGTCCATCAGGCCGATCTGCTTCAGGTAGGCCGGCGTGATCGACAGCGCCACGGTGTCGCCGATGGCTTCGTGGAAGCCGTCGTTGGCGCCGTTGCGGAACAGGAAAGGCTGCTTGCCGTAGCCGAGGAAGTAGTACACGTGGCCCAGTTCATGGTGGATCACGGTGAACTCTTCGGCGGTCGGCTTGATGCACATCTTGATGCGCACGTCGTCCTTCTCGTCGATCGGCCAGGCGGAGGCGTGGCACACCACATCGCGGTCGCGCGGCTTGGTCAGCAGCGAGCGTTCCCAGAACGTAGCCGGCAGCTTCTGCATTCCCAGCGAGGTGTAGAAACCCTCGGCGTACTTGGTCATCTGTTTGGCATCGGTCTTGCGCTCTTCCAGCACCTTGGTCAAGTCGTAGCTCTTGGTTTCCGTGGCCGGCTTCAGGATCGGATACAGATTGTTCCAGGTCTGGCTCCACATATTGCCGAACAGGTGCGACGGGATAGGACCGGTCAGCGGCACCACATCGGCGCCGTAGGTGGCGCGCAGCTTGTGGCGGGTGTAGGTGTGCAGCGCATCGTACAGCGGCTTCACTTGCTGCCACAGGCGTTCCATCTCGGCGGCGAAAGCTTCCGGCGGCATGTCGTACTGCGAGCGCCACATTACGCCGGTGTCGGCAAAGCCCATCTGCTTGGCGCCCTTGTTGGACAGGGCGACGTATTCGACGTATTTGTCTTTGTAGGCCGGGGACTGCGCGTGCCAGCCGGTCCACATCTCTTTCAGCCTGGCTTCATCGCGGCTGGTGGCCAGCACTTGTTCCATTTCGCCGAGCGGCATGCAGTCGCCGGTTTGCGGGCAGTACTTGGCCTTGCCGTAGGCGCCGTTGAGGGCGGCCTGCAAGGCGGCGTATTGTTCGCGTTCCTTCGGATCGGCGAACACCACGGTTTGCTGCAGCAGCTTGATCTTGCGTGCGCTGTCCGGCGACAGCTTGACGTTGTTGAAGCGGCGCGCGCCGATGGCGGCTTCGCCCGAAGCTGCAAGGAAGCGCTCGGCGAAATAGGCGGCGATGGCTTCGGTATCATCGGTGATGAAATTGGAGCCGACCCAGGCGGCGCGGGCTTGTTCGTTATTGAGTTTATTCAGCTTGGCCTCGGTGTCGGCCAGGAAGCGTTCAGCTTCGGCGGCGGACGGCTTGGCGGTAGGGGCGGCCAGCGCGGTGGCGCTGGCGGCTGTCATGGCGGTGGCCGCCAGCAGCGTGCTGATAATTTTTGGTGTCACAGGCATCTCCCTTGTTATGACCGGACCGGTTGATCCGATCGGCGCTCATGATACACGAGCGGGAGGTGCATATCTGCCCACAGATTCTGTGGGTAACTCTGTTTAAAAGTCGCCGTTAGACTGCTAAGTCATTGACGAGAAAAGGAAAAGTTGTTGTGCAACTAAAACTGGCACGCTGAGTTGTTTGCTGTTTAAATATGCAATGCCTGGCGCTTCAGCGCGGTGTTATAAAGGAGGAGTGATGAATTTCGATTAGCACGGCGCGGTACTGACGCGCGAAACGGCGGTTGATGCGAGCTACAAGAATACGCAGAACGTCCGGCGTTTCCTGTTGTCCGAATGTGGGCCGCAGTTCAAGTTCGACCGCGATCTGATGGCGTGGATAAACGATGGCGCTCCGAAAAACCTGGGCCATATCGCCGACGAGTGGAAGCGGCGTAGTGGGGCGCATCATGAGGATTAAAAGCCTGGTTTTAATGGGAGCGGCAGCACTGAGCATTGGCACTGCTGCGATTGCCGGTGAGGCTGATGCCAATGTGGTGTCGGTACATTACTCAGTGCGAGAAAATGACACTGAGAAGCTGGAGAAGGCCGTATCAGAACCAGTGCAACGCAGCATGCAAAAACTTGACCACGTCGTGCAGATAATGACCACGACCAGTCATGGTGTCGCCGATGTGGAAGTCTATTTTCGAGACGGTGCGACGGCACAAGACGTGGCTGTCGTCACCGCGCAAATCGAACTGTGGTGAGACCTGAGACCACCATCGCTTCAGTCGATGCTCCACATTTTCTCCTTCAAGTAGCCGCAGAAACGGCGGCAAGCATAGTAAAGAAATTTGTGCGCGAGCAGTGCAGCTAGTGCAGCTTAACTTTCAGGGCGACGACGTTCGAATGCGGCGTCGCCGTGGGTGTCGATACCGGTGAATGTCCATCCGGTGGCGTGGTAGAAGCCTTGTGCGCGGGTGTTGGCGCCGGTGGTCAGGTGGATGCGATCCAGGCCTTGGGCAAACAGCCACTGGATCATCGGCTCCTGCACTTTGCTGCCGTAGCCTTTTCCTTCATGATCTTCGTGGACGAAGAGGGCCCAGATATTTCCGGTCGTATGCTCACCAATCGCGAAGGCGACGATGACGCCATCCTCTTCAAGTACCCAGCCACGGCCTGTCGTTTCCAGATAGGGGGCGTAAGTCTCTTCGTGAATTTTGGTGTTGAGCGACAGCTTGTTTTCACGCACCGCCTTGCGCACGCGATGCATGGCGGGGATGTCTTCACGGACCGCTGGACGAACTATGATTGTCAAATTTAATCCTTGCTGTTACGGGGTGCCTCTGAGCAGGCGAGTGTAAGCGGGCGATTCTGATATGTCATTATGCCGCGCGCCGCGCACCACAGTTAGCGTCGCCACGCCCTTTGCAAAATGCTGATGCAATGCGCGCGTGCTTGCCGCTGGAATGACTTCGTCGTGTTCGGCCATCAGCAATAGCGTCGGTACGGAGATCTTTTCGGCAGACTTCCAGGATTCGTACTTGTCGCGCAACAGCCAGCGAACCGGGAAATAGGGGAACTGCTGCTCGGCCAGTTCCTGAATGCTATTGTAGGGCGTGACGAGAATTAAGCGTGCGACGGGCCGCTGGCTTGCCAGTTGCGCTGCGATGCCGCTGCCAAGACTGCGTCCTATCACGGTGATGTTCTTGTACGTTTTGTGAACTTCATCAAACAGCAAGGCAGCATCGGCAACGAGTGCTGATTCTGAAGGGCTGCCGGAACTCCCGCCGTAGCCGCGATAGTGCATGAGGTAGAGTGCGTCGTGAGGGAACGCTTCGTTTAAGCCTGGAAGGCTAAACGTGACATCTTCGGCATTTCCGCCAAAGTAAATTACTGCGTCGCCACCATCCTGCTCGCGGACTGTGACCACGACTTGCGCGCCATCCGCCGTCAATTTGCGCGTGGGCCCGGTTGTCGTGTTGCCCGGCTGGGGAAAGTAGATAAAGGAGCGCTGGACAGCATACAGCACGGCACAAAGGCCGGCATACACAATCACCAGAATAATGAGAAAGGTGATCAACTTCCGAGGCATCAGTGCCAAAGCCCGAGCACAAGGCCGAAGATGAGGAATTGGGCGGTGTGGTAGCCGCCGTCGATCAGCCAGAGTTTAAAGGAGCGTTGGGCGAACTGGTAGTTGATGCCGAAGCTGGCGGCGACGAAGCAGAAGCCTGCGGTGAGTCCGGCTTTCAATGCAACGTCCAACGGCGGCGTGGCGCCGAGCCAGCAGGCAAAGGCGAATGCTGCGATCAGGGAGAACAGGAAGCTGATGCCGAAGACTTTCGCCGGGTGCCCGGCTTGCTTCTCACCGCCATTCTCGGCGCTCCACGTTTTGCCGAACAGCGCCGGCGAGTACCAAAGTCCACCGAGCATGAAGCTCGAAACGGCTGCGATTAATACGGCCCAGATATTCATGTAGTCTCCCTTTTTTATTATGATATTGGATCAAACTGGAACACGCGCAGTTCCTGCTCGCAGCGGCAGGCTTTGGCGATGCGCGCGGCCCATGCGACGGCGTCTTCGCGCGTCGGCAGTTCCAGCACGGTGAAGCCGCCATTCAACGGCGGTGCCCATTCGTAGCCGCCTTCTTTGAATGAGCCATCGGCGGCAACCAGCACTGGCGGCACGCTTTCATTGATGCCGCCGGCGAACACGTAGACGCCAGCTGCTTTCGCCTCGATGATCACGGCGCGCGCATCCTCGCCGACTTGTGCGAATTCATCATCCGGCACGACCATCGCCACGCTGGGAAAGGAGATAAGGTATTTGGCCACGGGTCAGGCTCCGTAGTTGATTTTCCAAGGTACGCTGAAACGGTCAGTCACGATGGCGTAGCATGGCGACCAGAATGTACGTTGCGGTGCCAGCACGACGTGCCCCTCTCTTTGCAGGGCCTCGAAGTAGGTATGAACGTTTACCTCCGAGTCCACGCCTAGCAGCACGTAAAAGCCTTTCGGTTTTTCATAAACGCTGGCATCAACATCGGCGCCAGCCAGGTCAACCCCGTCGATGCAGATATTCGCATGAACGATGGTCTCGCCGTGCGCTTCGGACAAGGCCGCAACTGGAGAGTCGTTCACTCGCAACATCGTGCCGATCTTGCCGCCGAGGTGTTCGGCATAGAACGAGAAGGCCTCTTCACACTGGCCGTTGAAGTTGATATGGAATGATAAGCTCATGTCGGGGTGATGCTATCAAGAGGGGATGTCAATTTAACATACCCCGACAAGGCCAGGTGAATTACATCGCGATATCGACAGTGCGGCTGGCCGCGTCGCTGGCTGGCAGTTCGACCGTCAGCTGGAAGGTTTTCTGATCCCAGCTGAACACCGTAACTTTGCCATCTACGCGTACCGATGATGGCGGCGCGGTCACCGTGTGAACCGTGAGCGAAATGCTGCGCTCAGGGCGCTGGTACTGCTTGCCCACTTCCGAATCCACGCGCAGCGTCAGGGCTTTGCCTTGCAGCTTGCTGGTGAAGTTCAGCAGTTCGTACTTGCCTTGTTCGTAGGCTTGCGCGGTCAGCCCGTCGTCGTCATACAGCTTGCCGGAGCCTGCGCGCACCGACGCATCGTGCCAGTAGTGCAGCTCGATGTTTTTGGTGTTGTAGTCGCGCGTGGTCTGCACTACCTTTGCCATCGGAATAAAGGCGCCTGCGCGGACGTAGACCGGCACGTGGTCGGCCGACAGTTCGATCGAACGCGTGGCACCGCCGGCCTGGCGCTCGCCGGTATAGAAGTCAAACCACGCGCTACGGGCAGGGAAGTACACATCGGCTTTCGACGCGCCTTGCTTGAGTACCGGCGTGACGAGGAAGTCCTTGCCCCACAAGTAGGTCGATGACATGGCGCGCACTTTGGCGTTGCCCGGTTCCTCGTACATCATAGGACGCATCAGCGGCAAGCCTTGCTGATTGTTGTCGAAGCCCAGCGTGTAGTTATACGGGAGCATACGATAACGCAGGCGGATCGCTTCGCGCGCCAGCGCCTTGGTCTTGTCTTCGCGGTAGACCGGCTCCGACGGCACTTCTTCCTGCGCGTGCGGACGGAACACCGGCTGGAACACGCCATACTGCAGCCAGCGTGTGTACAGCTCATTGTCCAGCACCGGGTTGGCGAAACCACCGAGGTCCGAGTGCATATAGCCCACGCCCTGCATACCCATTTGCAGCGCGATCTCCGGCTGCGATTGCAGTCCGCCCCAGCCGCGATCAACGTCGCCAGACCACGGGATGATGCCGTAACGCTGCGTGCCCGAGTAACCGGAGCGCATCAGGATGAATGGACGCTCGGCCGGGAAGTCCTGCTGGTAGCCTTCTGCTACCAAACGCGCCCACTGGTGGCCGTAGATGTTGTGCACCTGGTCCGCCGTGCCGGTGGCGTGGCGCACTTCGGTCGGATGCATCTCCGGCTCGCCCAGGTCGCCCCATACGCCGGTCACGCCTTGCTGACGCAGGCCCTTGTAGATATCCCACAGCCAGCTCTTGCCCTGTGGGCTGAAGATGTCGATGATGCCGGTGTGGCCGAAGAAGAAGTCATATGTGGCCGGCTTGCCATCGGCGCCGGTGGCCAGCACTTTCTTGTCGACGGCTTCCTGCCAGCGCTTCGAGGTGTCGACTACAAACGGCTCTGTAATCACTGCGGTCTGCACGCCTTTGGCCTTGAAGTCGGCCATCATGCCTTCCGGGTTGGGGAAGCTGTCCTTATCCCAGGCCAGGTTGCCCATCGTACCTTTGACCTCCTTGCCGAACCAGTACAGGTCAAACACGATGCCGTCGAGCGGAATGTCTTCGGCGATGAATTTGTCGACGACGTCGCGCGCTTCCTTCTCGTTGTGATAACCGAAGCGCATGGCGAAGTTACCGAAGGCCCAGCGCGGCGGCAGCGGTTGTTTGCCGGTCAGGCTGGTGTAGTTACCCACCACGTCTTCCCAAGTATCGCCGGCAATGACCTGATAAGTCTTGCGGCCGCCGATGGCTTCGTAGGTCAGGCTGTTGTTCTTCTTGCTGTCGAAATCCAGATAGCCGGTTTGCGGATTGTCGAAGTGGATGGCGTACATTTTGGACGACAGCGCGATCGGCATGGTGTAGCCCATCAGCTCCGAGCGGTCGCCGTAACCGTAGTTGGCCTTGTTGTACAAGGTGTAGCGATGGCCGCGACGGTCCATGCCCATCGCGCGCGAGCCCGCGCCGTACAAGGCTTCGTTCTTGTCCAGCGCGAATTCGATCGCTTCCAGTTCGCGTGCTTCGCCCTTGTTGATATCCTTGCTGCCGTTGGCTACATCATCCTTCACATGGATGTAGCCGCGCTTTTCCGCCACCAGCGGTTTGCCTTTGTAGGCGTAGGCGATCTTGAACGGCGCTTTTGTAATGGTGACGACGATGCCGGATGTGGCATATTCATAGCTGCCGCCTTTTTGCTTCAAGGTGGTTTTCACCTCGGCCGGCGCCAGCACCACGGCATGCGACGACGGATCCACCGTTTCGCCTTTCGGCACGAAGGTGGTTTCGACGATGCCGGTGGAGTAGGGCTTGATCAGGTAAGCGCCGTCGCTGGTGCGTACTTCGAGGTGGCCGTCGCGCTGGGTGATGCCGTCGAATTTGCGGTCCACGTTCTGTGCGGCGGCATGGCCGGCCAGCAGGGTCAGAGCGGTCAGTGTTGCAAAGGAGTTAATGGTCATGAATTCGGTCTCAGTGGTCGGCTTGAATTTTGTTGTTTGGCTACATTTGACACCATAGCCCGGCCTCTGGATAGGCTTTTTATCGTTATTTTACAAGGAAGTTCTTGTGATTGACACGTCCATAGGGTCGTGTTATTTTCCTACAAATTTTTAAAATCGGGACGCGCAGCATGCACTCTTCCAGTAACAAGCCCATCCTGTCGTTCTGGCAGCTGTGGAACATGAGCCTCGGCTTCTTCGGCATTCAATTCGGTTTCGCGCTGCAAAACGCCAACGTCAGCCGGATTTTTTCCACGCTGGGCGCCAATCCCGACGATCTATCCTTATTCTGGCTGGCCGCGCCGGTCACCGGCTTGCTGGTCCAGCCCATCATCGGCTACCTGAGCGACAACACCTGGCATCCAAAGTGGGGCCGCCGCCGTCCGTTCTTCTTCATCGGCGCGCTGCTGGCGTCCATCGCCCTGTTCCTGATGCCGAATTCCACCTCGCTGTGGATGGCGGTGGTGGTGCTGTGGCTGCTGGATGGCGCGATCAATGTGTCGATGGAGCCGTTCCGCGCTTTCGTCGGCGACAAGCTCGGATCGTCGCAGCAGACCGCCGGTTTCGCGATGCAGACCTTCTTCATCGGCTGGGGCGCGGTGATCGCATCGCTGCTGCCGACGATCTTCACCCACCTCGGCGTCAGCAACATCCCGGTCGGCGGCGGCATTCCCGACACCGTGCGCTACTCGTTCTACGCCGGCGGCGCCGTGTACTTCCTGGCCGTGTTGTGGACCGTGCTGACCGCGAGCGAACTGCCTCCGGATGACCTGGAAGCCTTCCGCGCCGAGCAAAAGCGGGCCAAGGGCCTGGGCCACGCGCTGGCGGAAATCTTCAGCGGCTTTGGCAAGATGCCGAAGACGATGGTGCAATTGGCTGTCGTGCAGTTCTTCACCTGGATTTCGCTGTTCGCGATGTGGATCTACACTACCAACGCGGTCGCCGAAAATGTGTTCGGCACCACCGACGCGCAATCGGCCGCCTTCCAGGAAGCCGGTAATCACGTAGGCGTGATGTTCGCGGTCTACGGCGGCGTATCGGCGCTGGCGGCGTTCATCCTGCCGGTGTTCGCGCGCTACACCAGCCGCAAGACCGTGCACATGACCTGCCTGATTATCGGCGGCGCGAGCCTGTTCAGCATCTACGCCATCCGCGACCTGAACACGCTGTTCGTGCCGATGATCGGCGTCGGCATTGCGTGGGCCAGCATCCTGACCATGCCGTATGCGATCCTGGCCGGCGCGCTGCCCGCTAAACGCATGGGCTATTTTATGGGCCTGTTCAATTTCTTCATCGTGATTCCGCAGATCGTCAGCGGCCTGGTGCTGGGCTTTGTGACCAAATACTGGTTCGCCGGCCACTCGGTCAAGACCCTGATGCTGGGCGGCGTCTGCATGGTGGTAGCGGGCGTGTTGACCCTCATAGTGCGCGACGAGGCGTAACTCCTCTGATGTAATATTGTTCGCGAGACAAGAACTCGTCACCTATCTTTGTGGAGCGAACATGAGCATCAATATTGTCGGCACTACTCCTTTCCCCGGCCAGCGGCCGGGCACCTCCGGCCTGCGCAAGAAAGTCAGCGTTTTCCAGCAGGCCCACTACCTCGAGAATTTCGTGCAAAGCGTGTTCGACACGCTGGGCGATTGCAGCGGCAAGACGCTGGTGCTGGGCGGCGATGGCCGCTATCACAACCGCGTCGCCGTGCAGACTATTTTGCGCATGGCGGCCGCGCATGGTTTTGCGCGCGTGCTGGTGGGGCAAGGCGGCATCTTGTCGACGCCGGCCGTCAGCTGCGTGATACGCAAGCACGGCGCGCTGGGCGGCATCGTGCTGTCGGCCAGCCATAATCCGGGCGGCCCGGATGGCGATTTCGGCATCAAGTACAACATCGCCAACGGCGGCCCGGCGCCGGAGAGTGTGACCGAGGCGATCTACCATCACACCGAATCCATCAAGCAGTACCGCATCAGCGACGCGGCGGATATCGATTTGAACCGCCTCGGTGCAGCGCGCATCGAGGACATGGACGTGCAGGTGATCGATCCGGTGGCTGACTACGCGGAGCTGATGCAGCAGTTGTTCGATTTCGACGCCATCCGCGCATTGTTCGCGGGCGGCTTCCGCATGTGCTTCGACGGCATGCATGCGGTCTCCGGCCCGTACGCCAAGGCGATACTGGAAGGCCAGCTTGGCGCACCGGCTGGCACCGTGATCAACGCCGTGCCGCTGGAAGATTTCGGCGGCCACCATCCGGATCCGAATCCGGTCAACGCCGCGCAGCTGATTGAGATTATGGCCGCCGACGACGCGCCGGACTTCGGCGCCGCCTCCGATGGCGACGGCGACCGCAACATGATCCTCGGCCGCAAATTCGACGTCACGCCGTCCGACAGCCTGGCCGTGCTGGCCGCGCATGCGACGCTGGCGCCGGGCTATCGCGCCGGCCTGAAAGGTATCGCCCGTTCGATGCCGACCTCGCAAGCGGCCGACCGCGTAGCCGCCGCGCTGGGTATCCCTGCATTTGAGACGCCGACCGGTTGGAAGTTCTTCGGCAACCTGCTGGACGCCGGCAAGGCCACGCTGTGCGGAGAAGAGAGTTACGGCACCGGCTCAGACCACATCCGCGAAAAGGATGGCGTGTGGGCCGTGCTGTTCTGGCTTAACCTGCTGGCCGCGACCGGCAAGTCGGTCGAGCAGCTGGTGAGCGGGCACTGGGCGCGCTTCGGCCGCAACTACTACTCGCGCCACGATTACGAAGCGGTGGAAACCAAGGCCGCCAATGAACTGATGGCTTCCCTGCGCATCAAGCTGGCCACGCTGGCGGGGCAGGACCTCGGTCATTACGTGGTGTCGTTCGCAGACGATTTTGAATACACCGATCCGGTCGACGGCTCGGTGGCGAAGCAGCAGGGCGTGCGCATCGTCATGACCAACGGCTCGCGCATCGTGTTCCGCTTATCCGGCACCGGCACCGAAGGCGCGACCCTGCGCGTCTACCTCGAACGTTACGAAGCAGATCCGAAGTTCCACCACCTGCCCACCCAGCAGGCTCTCTCGGCGTTGATTCTGATCGCCGAACAAGTAGCGGGCATCGCCGACTGGACCGGCCGCGCCCATCCCACAGTCACAACATAAAACCATAAGGACGACAGCATGAAATTGACCACACTCGCATTGGCTCTTGCACTGGGTAGTACCGCCGCCGTGGCGGCGGAAAAGCCCAAGCCATTTTTGTGGGAGAACGCGACAGTCTATTTCCTGCTGACGGACCGCTTCAGCAACGCCTTCACCGGCAATGACCTGGCCTACGACCGCCGCGCCGATGCGGCGCCGCTGCGCGGCTATATGGGCGGCGACCTGGCCGGCATCATCAACAAAATCAACGAAGGCTATTTCGACTCGCTCGGCGTGACCGCCCTCTGGGTCACGCCGCCGGTGGAGCAGATCCACGACGGCACCGATGAAGGCACTGGCCGCTCGTATGGCTTCCACGGCTACTGGGCTTCCGACTTCACCACGGTGGATGCCAACATCGGCACCGAGAACGATTTCCGCAACCTGGTGGAAGCGGCGCACGCGCGCGGCATCCGTGTGCTGCTGGATGTGGTGATGAACCAAACCGGCCCGGTGACGGCGATCGATCCGGTGTGGCCGAAAGACTGGGTCCGCACCGAGCCTATGTGCACCTATAAGAACGCCAAGACCTTCATCGAATGCACGCTGGTGAAAAACCTGCCGGACTTCCGCACCGAGAGCGATACGCCGGTTGAGCTGCCGGAGCGCCTGATGGCGAAATGGCAGCGCGAAGGTCGTTTCGAGGAAGAGGTGAAAAGCCTGAACGAGTTCTTCGCCCGCACCGGCTATCCACGCGCGCCGCGCTACTACCTGATCAAGTGGCACACCGACTGGATCCGCAAGTACGGCGTAGACGGCTTCCGTGCCGACACCGTCAAGCACGTGGAAGCCAAGGTCTGGAAGGAGTTGTTGAAGGAATCGGCGATCGCCTTTGAAGACTGGAAGAAGGCCAATCCGGACAAGAAACTCGGCGACGACAAATTCTACTCTGTGGCGGAAGTCTACAACTACAACATCGCCGAAGGTTTGTCGCACCACCTGGGGGGCGGCGACCGTATCGACTACTACCAGTCCGGCTTCAGCGGTATGATTAACTTTGGCCTGGTGCAGGATGCGAAGAAGGATTACGAGTCCATCTTCAGCAGCTATTCCAACGCGCTGCATGGCGGTGCGCTGAATGGTTTCACCACGCTGAACTACCTCGATTCGCACGACGACGGCGCGCCGTTCGATGCATCGCGCAAGAAGCCGTTCGAAAGCGCGACCAAGCTGCTGCTGGCGCCCGGCGCGGCACAGATCTACTACGGTGACGAAACCGCGCGCAAGCTCGATATCGCCGAAGCGACCGGCGACGCCAAACTGCGTTCCTTCATGAACTGGGATGAGCTGGAGCAGAACGTGGCGCGTGACGGCTACAAGGTCGCCGAGGTCCGCGCACACTGGGCCAAACTGGGCCTGTTCCGCAAGGCCCACGTGGCGGTAGGCGCTGGCGTGCACCAGCAGCTGTCGGCCAAGCCCTACGTCTTCAAGCGCACCTACGACAAGAACGGCCTGCGCGACAAAGTGGTGGTGGCGCTGGACCTGCCGACCAACAAGCCGACCAGCATCAAGCTGGGAGGCGTGTTTGCCGACGGCCAGAAGGTCAAGGACTACTACAGCGGCAAGACCGCCGTGGTGCGCGGCGGCAGCGTCAACTTCGGCACGAAGAATGCCGTGGTGCTGATCGGCCAGGAGTAAGCGGCGCGATTACTGCGAGGGCGCCGTCGACAGCGAGTACGGCGCGTCGGCGCTGCTCACGCCGCGCTTCGTGTTCGGCGCGGCGCGCATGTCGAAGTCCAGCACCGCGCCTTGCGTGAGCGCCTTGTGATCGAGCCAGTTGTGGTTGTAAGGCTTGCCGTTCACCTTCAACGCGCCGATATAGCGCTTGTTGTCGCTATTAGCCGGTGCGTTGATGACGATCTGCTTGCCATTCTCCAGTGTCAGCGTGGCCTTCCTGAACAGCGGCGCACCAAGCACATATTGCGGCACGGCTGGCGTCACCGGATAGAAGCCCAGCGCCGAGAATACATACCACGCCGAAGTCTGGCCGTTGTCCTCATCGCCGCAGTAGCCGTCCGGCGTCGGCTTGTACAAGCGGTTCATGGTTTCGCGCGCCCAGTACTGCGTCTTCCACGGCGCACCTGCATAGCCGTACAAATAAATCATGTGCTGGATCGGCTGGTTGCCGTGCGCGTACTGGCCCATGTTCGCAATCTGCATTTCGCGGATTTCGTGGATCACTTCCCCGTAGTAGCTCTCGTCAAAGACCGGCGGCAGCGTGAATACCTGATCGAGCTTGGCGACGAATTTCTCGCGCCCGCCCATCAACTCCATCAAGCCATGCACGTCCTGGAACACTGACCACGTGTAATGCCAGCTATTTCCCTCGGTGAAAGCATCGCCCCACTTGAAGGGGTTGAACGGCGACTGGAAACTACCATCCTTGTTCTTGCCGCGCATGAGGCCCGTCTCCGGATCGAACAGCTTCTTGTAATTCAAGGCGCGCTGCTTGTAGATGGCGATTTCCGATTCCGGTTTGCCTAGCGCCTTACCCAACTGATAGATGGCGAAATCGTCGTAGGCGTATTCCAGCGTGCGCGCGGCGTTCTCGTTGATCTTGACGTCGTAGGGTACGTAACCCAGCTCGTTGTAGTAGTTGACGCCTTTGCGGCCGACGGCGTCCATCGGCCCCTCGTTGCCGGCGCCGTGCTTGAGCGCTTGCCACAGCGTTTCGATGTCGTAGCCGCGCAGGCCTTTGATGTAAGCCTCCGCCACCACCGACGCCGAGTTATTCCCGATCATGACGTTGGCGAGGCCGGGACTGGACCATTCGGGCAGCCAGCCGCCTTCCTTGTAGTCGTTGGCCAAGCCGGCCTGCATCTCGCGGTTGATCGACGGGTACATCAGGTTCAGGAAGGGATACAGCGCGCGGAAGGTGTCCCAGAAACCGGTGCCGGCAAACATATAGCCAGGCAGGATCTCGCCGTTGTAAGGGCTCCAGTGGACGATCTGGTTCTCCGCGTTGATCTCGTACAGCTTATTCGGGAAGAACAGCATGCGGTACAAGCTGGAATAGAAGGTGCGGGTCTGCTCGTCGCTGCCGCCTTCCACGTTGATGCGGCTCAGCGTTTTGTTCCACACATCCTTGCCTTTTTGCGCGGTGGTGTCGAAGCTATCGTTGGCCAGTTCGCGCCTGAGATTCAACTCGGCCTGCTCTTCGCTGATGAAGGAGGACGCCACGCGCATGCCGACCTTCTCGCCTTTTTCGGTCTTGAAGCCGACCACGGCGCCGCTATGGTTGCTGGCCAGTTCGGTCACGCCTTCCACCAGCTTGTCGCCGCTCCAGATGCGAGTGGAGGTGAACGGCTTGTCGAAGTAGATGACAAAGTAGTTCTTGAAGTTTTTCGGTAGCGGGCCGCGCGCGTAGCGCGTACTGTAGCCGACGATCTTGCGCTGCTCCGGCAAGACCTTGATGTAGGAGCCTTTATCGTAAGCGTCCACCACCACGTAAGCCTCATCGGTCTTGGGCCAGGTGAAGCGGAACTGCGCGGCGCGCTCGGTCGGTGTGATCTCGGTGGTGACGTCGGCGTCGGCCAGGTACACGCTGTAGTAGTAGGGTTTGGCGGTTTCCGCCTTGTGCGAGAACCAGCTGGCGCGGTTATCCTGTGTGAAGCGTAACTTCCCCGTCACCGGCATGATGGCGAACTGGCCGTAGTCGTTCATCCACGGCGATGGCTGATGCGTTTGCTTGAAGCCGCGGATTTTGTCGGCGTCGTACGTGTAGGTCCAGCCGTGGCCCATCTTGCCAGTTTGCGGCGTCCAGAAGTTCATCCCCCACGGCAGGGCGATGGTCGGGTAGGTATTACCGTTGGAGAGTTCGGGCTTGCTCGCAGTGCCCATGAGAGGGTTGATCCATTCGACCGGATCCTTGATCGGCGCCGCCGAGGCGGTGAGTGCTATCAACAGGGTAGGCAGTGCGAGCGTATGCGGTTTCATGTCCTAGTTGGCTGTGATGGTGACGGAAGAAGGCGCGCTATCGAGCTTTCCGTCATTGACAACCAAGGTGGCGACATAGGTTCCCGGCAGGTCGGCGAAAAAGGTCGGGGTAGCGACGTGGTAGTTTAGCAGGGTCGCGCTACTGCCCGTGGGTTTGGTGAGCGTCCATGAATACAGGACGATATCCTGGTCGGCATCCGTGCCGCTGCCGGCCAGTTTGATCGAGGTGCCGGCGGCCACGGTTTGCGCCGGGCCGGCGTTGGCGACCGGCGCGCGATTGGCCTGCGGCTCGTAGTTACCGCCGCCGCAGGCACTCAGCAAGAACAGGATCAGGATGGATGTTTTTCGCATCCATTAATTTTCAACGAAAACCACCGCGCTGCGTGCTGGAATGACGTAGGTTCCGGTGGTTTTGTCGTACTTGGCTTGCGAGGCCACGCGTTTGTCCGCTGCGGTCATGCTGGTGTGGACAGGATGCAGCTGGTAGCAGCGGCCTTTTTCTTCCGCCACCGTGATGCGCTGCGCCACCTTGTCGACGTTGATCAGGTAGGTGATGGATTTGAAGCGTGCGCCTTGATAGCCCTTGCCATCGATGTGCGCGGCGATCACGGTCGGTACTTGCGACGGGCCGGTGTTGAAGAAGCGCAGGCGCTGCTTGATATCTTCTGCCGTGCGCAGGCGGAACAGGGCGCTGCTGGAGCGGATGGCCAGCAGGTCGCGGAAGGCGTCGCGGGCGTAGGCGATATCCGCTGCTGCCGGCTTGATGTTCGCGTTGCGCAGCAGTGGCTTGATCAGCGCGTAGTCCTTGCCGTTGTCGGCGGCCGGAGGCAGGCCGGTGCCGTAGTAGTTGTCCTTGTAGCTCCAGTCCAGTCGATTGAACCAGTCACCTGATTCGAAGCTGTTGCGGTCCAGTGATTTGGAGCGCAGGATGTCGAAGCCCGCGTGGAAGTAAGCCACGCCCTGGCTGAAGGCGTTGATGGCGGCGCCCAGCATCTGCACTTGCGCGCGTTCGCGTGCGGTGGTGGCTTGCGGCAGCTTGAAGGCGTTGATGTCGTACAGGGTCTGGTTGTCGTGGTTCTCCACATAGTTGACGGTTTCACCCGGCTCGCTGGCGTAGCCGGCCGGCTGGTTGCCGCCATAGACGATGTCCTGCAGCGCGACAGTGCGACCGTCGGCTATGGTCAGCGGGTAGCTGCGGATGGTGCCGGCCAGTCCTACCTTCACCATGTCGGAAGCGTGCAGCAGGTCGGCCAGCGGACGTTGACCTGCCTGCTCGTTGGCGTCGTAGATCAGACCATTGATGTAGCCTTGCTGCGAGATCAACTGCCCGCCGCTGTCGCCTGCGCCGCCGCCGCGCACGGCGTCGCGTCCACGGTCGCTGAAGGTGCCGATGCCGCTGCCGTTCAGCGACAGCTGCGACGCTTGCACGAAGCGCGCGCCGTCGGCGACTTCGCCGAAGTTCCAGCCTTCGCCGATCAGGTGAATTTGTTTGCCAACGCGGGCTTGGATTTGTTCCATCGCGGCGCGTGGCTGGTGGCCCATCAGGTCAAAGCGGAAGGAATCGATCTTGTACTGTTTAGCCCACAGCGCGACCGAGTCCACCATCAGCTTGCCCATCATGAGGTTTTCGGTGGCGGTGTTGTCGCAGCAGGTGGAGCGTTCGATGTCGCCCTTGGCGTTGAGGCGGTGGTAGTAGCCTGGGACCACGCGGTCCAGCACCGACTTCTCGCTCTGGCCGGCGATGTAGGTGTGGTTGTAGACCACATCCATGCCGACGCGCAAGCCGGTCTTGTGCAGGGCCTGCACCATCTGGCGGAATTCGACGATGCGTCTGGCGCCGTCGGCGGGATCGGTGCTGTAGCTGCCTTCCGGCGCGCTGTAGTGGAACGGGTCGTAGCCCCAGTTGTAGCAGTCCTTGAATTTGATTTGCTCAATGACAGCTTGTTGTGCTTCGCTATCCGGCGCGGCGGCCGGAATCTTAGGTGCGACGCAGCCTTGTTCCGGCACGCTGCCGATATCGTACACAGGCAGCAGGTGGATATCGGTCATGCCGGCCTTGCTCAGGGCGGCGAGGTGCTTCATGCCATTCGATCTGGTCTCGGTGAATGCCGCGTACTTGCCGCGATGTGGCGCACTGACGGTGCTGTCATTGATCGAGAAATCGCGCACGTGCAGTTCATAAACCGTCATGTCGGTTTGCGCGGCCACCTTGTTTGGCGACGGCGTCTTGTCCCAGCCGGCAGGCTTCAGCTTTGCCGCGCCGAGGTCCGCGATGTAGCTGCGTTTCGAGTCGGTGGTCAGGCTGATGGAATACGGGTCCGTAACGAGGTTGCGCACCAGGCCAGCACCCGGCGCGACTACGTCCACGAGGTATTGGTAGTACTGCCCATCGGCGCCGGCGCGTGCGGACCAAATGCCGGTCGCTTCGTCGCGCACCATCGGCGTGATGGTGTTGGCCTTACCGGTGCCGTTATCGTAGGTACACAGCGCTACATTCTGCGCAGTCGGCGCCCACAGCTTGAAGCCTGCATCGCGCAGACCGACAGTGACGCCGAGATCATCGGCCTTGGCTGCGCTGGCATAAATATCATCGAGTGCGCCGGCGAGCTGCAGCGCGGTGGCATCGCGCACCGTGCCGTCTTCCGCTTCCAGCACGAGCAAGGCCTGCTGCTGTAGAGCCGCTGGCACGCGCGCCGCATCACCCGCTGCCACGGCCAGTACAGCGCCGTTGCCGACAAACTTGAAGCGCTGTGCGATATCGGCTGGCAGCGCGCCATCAAAGCGCGACAGCGCAATAGCGCCGTCCGCACCCGCAACGCGTGCACCAGCGGTGGCGCGTAGTTGGGCGGTAGCGGAGAAGTACAGCTTGAACACGCCACTGGCTGCATCGGCGCCCGGCCACTTGAGCAGCTGACGATTGAGCCAATAGGCCCGCGCATCAGAGGCAGGGGCCGCGTGCAGCGTGGTGGCAAACGCGCCATCGCAATCCGCCAGGGCCGGTGCTGCCGACGCCGTCAAAGAACCCAGCGCCAGCGCGCCTCCCAAGCCAACTATTGCCCAGCGCGAGCCACCCATATTCCGTCTCCAAAACCGTAGATTTAGGTAGTGCAGCTACAAAATCTGCAATTTACCCCTTAATTTGGCGGCTATGGTACTCCAGAATCTGTAGTTTTGATACTTCGCTTACGTCTTGCGGTAGTTGTCGACCATCTTGTAGCGCAGGGCGTACATTGCGAACAGGGCGGCGACGGCTGCGGCGAAGGCGGCGAAGAAGAACATCTGGAAGGCGATCGGGCTTAAACCGCTGCCGGCGATCCAGCCGCCTACCACGTCGTTTTTCACGCCCGAGTTCACGATCAGTACCCACAGGTTGCCGACCGTGACTGCCAGGTACCAGAAGCTGAGGATGATGCCTTTCATCGACGTCGGCGCCTGGCTGTACGCGAATTCCAGGCCGGTCGCGGAGACCAGTACTTCGCCCAAAGTCAGCAGCGCATATGGCAGCAGCTGCCACAGGATGGAGACGTGGTCGCCGCCATCCATCGACAGCTGAATCATGCCGATCACTACCCACGACGACGCCGACAGCGCGATGCCAAGACCCATGCGGCGCAGTGGCGTCGGTGTGATGCCGACCATGCGCATTAACGGGAACAGGGCCAGGTTGTTGAACGGGATGAGCAGCATCACCAGGATCGGATTGACCGCCTGCATCTGCGCCGGCAGCAGTTTGAATTCCCAGCCGAAGATCGACAGCAACGGGCTGTCCATCGAGTTGGCCTGCACGATCCAGGTCGAGGCCTTCTGGTCGAACAGGGACCAGAACGGCGTAATCATCGCGAACACGATCAGGATGCGCAGCACGGCGCGCACGCCTTCCACTGCTTCATCGGTGTGAATGCCGCGCGCGCGTTCCAGTTGCATCGACACGCCGATGCCGCCAAACGCCAGCACCAGCACCAGCGCCGTGCAAGCCGCAATCACGAAGCCCCATGATGGCGTCATGCACAGCGAGATCACCGCTGCCACTGCGCCGGCGCCGGCGACCATCAGGCCTGGACGCGATTGGCCGTCAGCACGCGCCAGCAGGGCTGTGCGCGCCACGCTGCTGAAGGAATCCGGATTCGGCGCGGCCGGCGGTACGTGCACGTACTTTTTGCGGCCGGCCCAGAACACCAGCGTGGCAATCGCCATCAGGATGCCGGGAATGCCGAAGGCCACGGCCGGGCCGTAGTCGCGCAGGAACACCGGCATCAGCAGCGATGCAAAGAAGGAGCCGAAGTTGATGATCCAGTAGAAGGCGTCGAACACCACCTTGGCGCGGTTCTTGTTGGTCTGGTCGAACTGGTCGCCGACGAACGCCACTACCAGCGGCTTGATGCCGCCCGAGCCGAATGCGATCAGCGCCAGGCCGGTGTAGAAACCGGTCAGGTCGTGTTCGAAAATCGCCAGGCAGGCGTGGCCCGCCACGTAGATCAGGCTAAACCAGAACACGGTCTTGTACTTGCCCCAGAAGCGGTCCGCAATCCAGCCGCCCAGCAGTGGGAAGAAGTAGACGCCGATCACGAAGGTGTGGAATACGTGCTTGGCTTCCGCCGTGCGGTCGCCGATGGGAATGAACAGCAACAGGGTACTGAGCAGGAAAGGCGTCAGGATATTGCGCATGCCGTAGAAGCTGAAACGTTCACAGCCTTCGTTGGCGATGATGTAGGGAATTTGCCGGGGCATCGGCCCGTTGCCGGTGTTATTGCTCACTAGATTGCTCCTGTGGTGTGTAGTTTGACTACTATTTTTTATCTCAAGTATTCTTGTAAAAACACTCAAGTATTTGTTTTTTAACGATTATTTGTGATTTTCGTTAAGCCTGTTGCTGATTGAAAAATCTGTTTTCGTGATGTATATTATCTACAAAACCAATCCCACCAGCACGCCAACCCCGGATTCTCTTATGACTAAGCAACTTACTCAAGTCTCCCCGCACACTCCAGACTGGTATCGCGACGCGATCATCTATCAGGTTTACCCGCGCAGCTACATGGATAGCAACGGCGACGGCGTGGGCGATTTGCCGGGGATTACGGCAAAGCTGGACTATATCGCATCGCTGGGCGTGGACATCGTCTGGATTTCCCCGTTCTTCAAATCGCCGATGAAGGACTTCGGCTACGACATTTCCGACTACTGCGACGTTGATCCGCTGTTTGGCACCCTGGCCGACTTCGACGTGCTGATCGCCAAGGCGCATAGCCTCGGCATCAAGATCATGATCGACCAGGTGATGGCCCACACGGCCGAAGACCACGCATGGTTCAAGGAGAGCCGCTCGAGCCGCGACAATCCTAAAGCCGACTGGTACGTCTGGTCCGACCCGGCGCCGGACGGCAATCCGCCAAACAACTGGATGTCGGTCTTCGGTGGTTCGGCATGGCAGTGGGATACGCGCCGCCGCCAGTACTACATGCACAATTTCCTGGTCAGCCAGCCGCAGCTCAACTTCCACAATCCGGAAGTACAGCAGGCCCACCTTGATGCTCTGCGTTTCTGGCTGGAGCGCGGGGTCGACGGCATCCGTCTGGACGCCTGCAACTTCCATTTCCACGACAAGGAGCTGCGCAGCAATCCGCCGGCCACCGTGCGCGACACCGCCACCGTGTCGGACGTGAACCCATACGGCATGCAGGCCCACATCTACGACAAGACCCGCCCTGAAAACCTGCCGTTCCTGCAAAAGCTGCGCGCGCTGCTGGATGAATACAAGGCCGTGTCGATCGGCGAAGTGGGTGCGGACGATTCGCTGGCCGTGATGGCCGAGTACACCGCCGGCGGCGACAAGCTGCAAATGGCCTACAGCTTCAACCTGCTGGTGCCGCAGTGCTCCTCGCACTACATCCGCAAGCAAGTGGAAGCATTTGAAGCACGCGTGAAGGGCGGCTGGGCTTCGTGGTCGGTCGGTAATCACGACGTTCAGCGTGTGGCTTCGCGCTGGGGTGGTGCGGAAGCGCCGCAGGCTTTCGCCAAGCTGGCGCTGGCGATGCAGCTGTCGCTGAAAGGCACGCCGTGCCTGTATCAGGGCGACGAGCTGGCGTTTGCCGAAGCCGACGTGCCGTTCGAGCTGCTGCAAGACCCGTACGGCATCACCTTCTGGCCGGAGTTCAAGGGCCGCGATGGCTGCCGCACGCCGATCGCCTGGACCAATGAAGCCAATGGTGGCTTTACCACCGGCAAACCGTGGCTGCCGGTATCGCCGGACCATCTGGCCAAGGCGGCCTCGGTGCAGGAGCAGGATGCGGCATCGTCGCTGGCCTTCACCCGCGCTTTCATCGCGTGGCGCCGCAAGCACCCGCAGCTGCTGCGCGGCGAGATCGCCTTCTTCGATACGCAGGATCAGGTGCTGGCGCTGCGCCGCGACCTGGCCGGTGAGCGCAGCATCCTCGCCGTCTTCAACTTGAGTGGCGAAGCGCAAACCGTGGACCTGCCGCAGAGCGCCGGCGCCGAACCGCTGCAAGGCTACGGCCTGCCGGGCAGCGCGGCGGATGGCAAGGTGACTTTGCCGGCCTTCGGCGCGTGGTTCGGCTACGGACAATAGCACGTCGTCCCGGCGGAGGCCGGGAACCAATTTCTGCGGGGACGCCGACTCAGTATGGATTCCGGCCTACGCCGGAATGACCGTAGTGGGAACTCAACATTTCAGGTATGCTTCCGCCAACTGTTTTGACTGAACCGACGATGAAACAAGCAGAAGTGGATCAAAAACTCAATCGCACCGCCTTTGCGGACGGCCCGCGCCTGCTGGCCGACATTGGTGCTACCCATGCCCGCTTCGCCCTGCAGACCGCGCCGGGCGAGTTCCGCGCGGTGCGCGTCCTGAAATGCGACGATTATCCTGACATTGTGGCCATGCTGCGGTCCTACCTGGCCGACCACACCGGCGTGAACCTGAATCACGCCGCGCTGGCGGTGGCCAATCCGGTCAGCGGCGACTACATCCGCATGACCAACCGCGATTGGGAATTCTCCACCGACGAAGTGCGCCGCGCCCTGGGCCTGCACACGCTGCTGGTGGTGAATGACTTTACCGCGCTGGCGATGTCGCTGCCGGGCCTCAAGCCGGCGGACCTGATGCAGGTGGGCGGCGGCAAGCCGGCCTCGAATTCCGTGATCGGCGTGCTGGGACCGGGCACCGGTCTTGGCGTATCGGGCGTGATCCCGACCGTCGACGGTTTCGTCACCCTCGGTTCCGAGGGCGGTCACACCAACTTCGCCCCGGCCGACGAGCGCGAATACGCCATCCTGCAATACGCATGGCAGACCTGGTCGCACGTCTCGACCGAACGCCTGATCTCCGGTCCCGGCATGGAAATCATCTACCGCGCCATCGCCAAGCGCAATGGCCGCCAGGTGCGTGACCTGACCTCGCAAGAAATCATCTCCGGCGCGCTGACCGACAAAGACCCGCTGTGCCTCGAAGTGCTGGAATGCTTCTGCGCCATGCTGGGCGGCGCCACCGCTAACCTGGCCGTGACGCTGGGCGCATTCGGCGGCATGTTCATCGGGGGCGGCATTGTGCCGCGCCTGGGCGAGTGGTTCACTACCTCGCCGTTCCGTGCGCGCTTTGAAGCCAAGGGCCGTTTCACCAGCTACCTGGCCGAGATTCCAACCTATGTCATCACCACGCCGAACCCGGCGTTCTACGGCGTGGCGACGATTTTGTCCGAACACCTGCGCGGCCGCAGCGGCGCCAACACCTTGATGGAGCGCGTGCAGCATCTGCAGCACGAGCTGACCCCGGCCGAGCAGCGCGTCGCGCAGCTGGTGCTGGAACAGCCGCGCCTTGTGCTGAACGAGCCGATTGCCGATATCGCGCGTCTGGCGGAAGTGAGCCAGCCGACCGTGATCCGCTTCTGCCGCTCGCTCGGCTTCCTCGGCTTGGCGGACTTCAAGCTGAAGTTTGCGTCGAGCCTGACCGGCGCCATCCCTGTGCGCCACAGCCAGGTGCGCGTCAGCGACAGCACGCACGACCTGAGCGCCAAGGTAATCGATAATACGGTTTCCGCGATTTTGAAATTCCGCGACCAGCTGGACGTGCGTTCGCTGGACAAGGCCATCGCACTGGTGGCCAAGGCCAAGCGCGTCGAGTTTTACGCGATGGGAAATTCGCGCGTGGTGGCGCTGGATGGCCAGCACAAATTCTTCCGCTTCCGCATTCCGACCGCCGCCTACGGCGACTCGCACTTGCTGACGCTGGCCGCCGAGCTGCTGAAACCGGGCGACGTGGTGATTGCGATCTCCAACTCGGGCAAGCTGCCGGACCTGCTGGCGGCAGTGGACGCGGCGCGTGCGGCGGGGGCGGACGTTATCGCCATCACCTCGAGCAATTCACCGCTGGCGAAGAAGGCCAGCGTGTGCCTGACGGTGGACCACACCGAGGACAGCACCACCTTCCTGTCGATGATCTCGCGCATCCTGCAGCTGCTGCTGATCGACATCCTGTCGGTGGGTATCTCGCTGGACGCGCAGAATTCGCGCCTGGTGGTCGAACACAAGACCGGCGATTCGGCTGAAAATCGCCGCCTGCTGATCTCCCACCTGGACGGCTGATTACAGCTTGTAGCGCAGCGTCAGGGCGATGCTGCGCGGTGCACCCGGCAGGCTCAGGTTAGGGCTGGAGCCGTGACCGGAGACGATGTAGTGCTGGTCGCCGATGTTGTTCAGGTTGAGTTGCACTTCGTATTTGGCCTGCTGGTACGCCAGCAACGCATCCGCCGTTACATAGCCTGGCAGCGTAACCGTGTTGCCGGTGTTGGCAAAGCGGCTCCCAACCGCATTGATCCCGCCACCCACTTTGAAACCATATCCCAGTTCCCTGGTCAGCCACAGGTTGCCGCTATTGCGCGCAGTCAGCGTGGCGTGCTTGCCCAGCACTGGAATCTGCGCCGCCACGGTTTTGCCCGCTTGGTTGACGCTGGTGTCGACGGCCACCGAGTCGATCACGGTGGCGTCGGTGTAGGCGTAGCCGGCCAGCACCTTCCATGCGTTGCCGAGGTCGGCGCTGAAGGTCAGCTCCAGACCGTCCGAGCGCTGCTTGCCGATCGGGACGATACGGTTGGTCAGCGGATCGGTCACCTTGATGTTGGCGCGTTCAAGGCGGTACAGCGACACGGTCGCATTGGCGCGGCCTCCCCACAGGTCATATTTGCCGCCGACTTCGGCGTTGCGGGTGATTTCCGGCGCCAGATCGGCGTTGTTGGCGGCCAGCGCGAAGTTCTCGCCGCTCGGCTGGAATGAACGGCTCCACGACGCGTAGTAGGATTGCTGCTGGCTCGGCTGCCACACCAGGCCGGCGCGTGGGCTCCAGTTGTTGTCGGTGCGGCCCAGGCTGGTGGCCACGCCAGCCGCGTTGACGATGCGCGACTCTTGCTTGAAGCCGTCGTAGCGCACGCCGGCCAGCGCCTTCCATTCATCGCTGAACACCAGCGCGTCCTGCACGTAGGCGGCCGAGGTTTTATAGGTGCCGAAGGTGTCGGTGCGCGCGCCCAGCCTGGCGGGATCAACTTGCGGCAACACCGGGCTGAAGATCGATACTCCGGTTGCTACCACTACAGCGGCATTGGAGGCCGCGTCCTTGCGTTGTTGGCCAAATTCCACGCCGTACAGCAGCTCGTGCTGGATGCCACCGGTGGCCAGTTTCTGCGTCAGCTCAGTTTGGTTGAACCAGCCGTGTTCCTTGCGCGCCAGTTTGGAGTGGCCCAGCGACATGGTGGCCGCCACTTCGTTGATGTTGCCGGAGATGTTGGTGTTGTTGCGGTCCAGCGAGTAGTCGTAGTAGCGCAGGCCGTTGCGCAGCGACAGGCTGGGGTCGAGCTTGTGCGTCAGCGTGGCGGCGCCGGAGACGACACGCGACTGGCTGTAGTCGGCCTGGCGCGCGTTGGCAGCGCCGAAGTACGTGGCCGGATCGACGTTGACCGGGCGGCCGTTGTACGAAGGGATGCCGAAGTCGGTCAGGCGGCGGTCCTCCAGGTAGTCGGCTTGCAGCAGCAATTTGGTATCGGCGGCAAGGCGCAGCGCCAGCGACGGGGCGAGGGCAGTGCGGTCGAGGAATTGCTGCGCGCGGAAGCTGTCGGCCTTTTCGCGCGCGCCGGTGAGGCGCCAGGAGGCGGTGTCGCCAGCGCGGCCGAAGTCGATTTCGCCACGGCGGCCGGCGTGGTCGCTCAGGCTCAGCGCGATGTCATTGACGTCGGTGCCCGGTTGCTTGGTCACCCGGTTGACCAGGCCGCCCGACGAGCCTCGGCCGTACAGCACGGCCGCCGGGCCCTTGACCACTTCCAGCCGTTCGATGTTGGACAGGTCGCGGAAATACAGCGCGTCGTCGCGGAAGCCGTCGACGAACTGGTCGCCGATGGCGGTGAAGCCACGGATGAATACCTGATCGCGCTGGCCGTCGCCGGTGGACAGACCGACGCCCGGCACGGTCTTCAGCGCATCCTGCAGCGAGGTGGCGTGCAAGTCCTTGATGACGGCGGCAGGGATGACGTTGACGGTTTGCGGTACGTCTTTCAGGTCCATATCGGTCTTGGTGGCGCCGCCCGAGCTGCGCGTCACGTAGTTGCTGCCATCGTCGCGTGCGCCGATCACTTTGATGACTTGCAGCTGCTGGTCTTCCTCCGCGTGCACCACCGGCGCCAGCGCTAACAATACTGCCAAACTTTTCAACTGCATTTTCTATCCTCGTTTACATGCAAAAAAAGCATTGTAATGAGATAGTAAATATTTGTAAATGATAATCAATCTCATTTAATGTTGTGATGCGCGGTAAAATGGGTTAAGATATATCGTAATAAGTTATATCTTAAAGGAGCTCATCATGCGTGGACCTAAAATGTTCGACGCTGGCGCCATGCGCTATGTCGTGTTGCAACTGATTGCGGAGAAACCGCGTCACGGTTACGAAATTATCAAGGAGCTGGAACAGCGCTCGGGCGGCGGCTACACGCCGAGCCCCGGCGCCATCTATCCGCTGCTGTCCCTGCTGCTGGACATGGGCCACGTGCTGGCCTCGGCCGACGGCAACAAGAAACTGCACACCATCACCCCCGAAGGCGAGGCTTTCCTGGCCGAGAACCGCCAGTTCGTGGACGCCATCCTGGCCCGCCTGGCGGATCCCGACGAGCACCGCGAAGGCCTGCGCAACGCCATGCACGAGCTGAAACACGCGGCCATCGAGCAGGCCCGCGCGTCCAATCACAATCCTGAAAAAATCGAGCAAATCCGCGCCATCCTGCGCCAGGCGGTAGCCGATATCAACGCCTTATGAGTAGCGAACTGACCCCGGCGCGCGAGCGCCTTGTGCTGTGGCTGCTGGCGCTGACCCAGTTCACCGTCATCATGGACTTTATGGTGATGATGCCGCTGGCGCCGCAACTGATGCAGGCCTTCCAGATCGAACCGGCCGCCGTTTCGGGCGCAGTGTCGGCCTACGCCTGGTGCGCCGGCATTTCCGGGCTGGCCGCCGCCATGTACATCGACCGCTTCGACCGCCGCAAGCTGCTGCTGACGGTGTTCGCGCTGTTCACCTTATCCAACCTGGCGTGCGCCGCCGCCCCCAACTTCCACGTGCTGGTGCTGTCGCGCGCCTTTGCCGGTCTGTCCGGCGGCATTCTCGGCGCCATCGTCATGGCCATCATCGGCGACCTGATCCCGGCGCATCGGCGCGGCGCCGCCACCGGTGTGGTGATGACCTCGTTCAGCCTGGCCTCGGTGGCCGGCGTGCCGACCGGCGTGATGCTGGCCGCGCACTATGGCTGGGCCTCGCCGTTCTACATCCTGGTGGTTTGCTCGCTGCCGATCCTGCTGCTGGCCGCGCGCGTGCTGCCGCCGCTGGATGGACATCTGGCCAACCGCGCGCCGCTGTCGGCGATGCTGCCCAACCTGATCGCGCTGTACAAGGAGCCGATGCACCTCAAGGCGTTCCTGCTTTCCGTGGTGAATATGATGACGGGCATGATGGTGATTCCGTTCATCTCTCCCGTATTGGTCAGCAACGTCGGCTTGAAGCCGGCGGAGATCACCTACGTGTATCTGGCCGGCGGGCTGGCGACTTTCTTCACCGCGCGCCGGATCGGCAAGTGGTCCGACCGTTATGGCGCGCAGAAGGTGTACCGCGCCGTCTCACTGCTGTTCATCCTGCCGGTGCTGTTCATCACCCATATCCCGGTGCTGCCACTGGTGGGGGTGGTGTTGTTCTTCCCGTTCTTCATGGTGCTGGCCTCGGGGCGCAATATCCCGATGCAGGCGCTGATGACCACGGTGCCGGATCCGACCCGGCGCGGCGCTTTCCTCAGCGCGAACGCCGCCATCCAGCAAGTGGGCACCGGGCTGGGCGCCTTGCTGGGCGGCTTGACCTTGCATACGGAAGCCTCCGGCCATATCGCCGGCTACGGCATGAATGGCTGGATCGCCGCCGGCATGGCGGTGTTGACGGTGTTGTGGGTAGGGCAGGTACGCGGCGCCGTCGTTAAAACGGCGCCGGTGCAGAAGGCGGCTTAGTTGGCCACTTAGTTGCCGACGCTGGTGCGCTTGGACGGATGCTTCTCGCGGCGCCAGCGTGCCAGGCTGATAACTTCGTCGTTGGTGGCGTCTTCCACCAGGATTTCATCGTCGTTGGACGACACCAGGAAGCTTTCCCAGCGCAGCGCCGACTCGGCGCTATTCTCCACATAGCTGAACTGCCAATAGCTTTTGCCATTGAGCTTGCGCGGCATCGGATCGTATTCCAGCAGGCCGCCGTGGGCCTTGCCGCCGGTGTTCTTCTCGATCAGGGCCGACCATGCCTGCAGCTCCGGCAGCGCCATCAGGGCGGCAGCGCCTTGCTCCTTGCTGCGGATAGGCTTTGGTTCGGCCGGCGGCGCCGGATCCTTGACCTCGGCCGGGCGTTGCGGCGTGGCGGACGGCGCGGCCTTGGCGGCGGAGGCGGCTTTGCTGGCGCTGGCCGACGCCGAGGCCGACATCGGCACCTTGAGCGTTACCTGCGACTCGGCCGGCGTGGAACCAATAAAATAGGCGGCTACACCCAGCGTCACCGCAGCCGTCGCGGCACCGGCGACGATCAGTTTGCGGGAGGACTGCTTGCTTAATTCCATGAGGGGGAGGATGAAACATTTTTATTGTCGGCCATACTAAACCAAAGGCACCTCAGGGGCAACTTTTTGAGGCCTTCCCTATACCATTTTGGTATTCATCCCGCGAGATAATTCATTGGCTGTGGCGTGGGGTTTTTCGTACCATCGTTGCAGCTTAGTAAAGGATACGCTTCGTGAATAAGAACATTCTGGGGATAGATTGGGGCACGAGCAATCGTCGCGCTTATCTGATTGATCACACCGGCGCTTGCCTGGCCGAGCATGAAGACAGCCAGGGCATGCTGGCCGTGGGCGGGCGCGACAAGTTCGGCGCCTCGCTGGCCGGCGTGCTGGAGGCGATGCAGCTGCCGTCCGATGTGCCGGTGATTATGTCCGGCATGGTCGGCAGCGCCTCGGGCTGGCAGGAAGTCGACTATCTCGATGCCTCGGTGCCGCTGGAGCAGCTGCCGCAGCACCTGGCCGCCGTCACCGACCCGGATTGGGCCGGTCGCAGCCACATCGTCCCCGGCTATGTCTACCGCAACGGCGCCTCCGCCGACGTCATGCGCGGCGAAGAGACCCAGTTGCTGGGCGCGGTTGCGCTTGGCCATCGCGATGGCTGGATCGTGCTGCCCGGCACCCACAGCAAGTGGGTGCTGCTGCGCGACGGCGTGATCCAGTCCTTTGCCACTTACATGACGGGCGAGCTGTTCGCCATGCTGTCCAAGGGCGGCACGCTGTCGGCCATGATGGACGGCGACACCTCGGACGCCGAAGGCTTTGCCACCGGCCTGACCCAGGCGGCCCGCAACGAACCATTATCGAATTCGCTGTTTCGCGTGCGCGCCGGTGTGGTGTCGCGTTCGGCGCCGGCACAGCAGGCGGCGGCCACCATCAGCGGCCTGCTGATCGGCGCCGAGTTTGCCGCCGCCGCACGCGCGGCCGAAGGGCTGGGCATCACCGTGATCGGTTCGCCGGCCCTGGCCGCGCGCTATGACCTCGCGGCTCGCCACTTTGGCTTGAAGTGCGCGGTGCTCGACCCACATCAGGTGTATTGCACCGCAATTTCCCAATTCCTCAAGGCTTGATTATGACTACGCTCTCCCATCCAACTACGCCACTGGTCGCCATCCTGCGCGGCCTCGCCCCTGCCGAGGCGGTCGATGTCGCCAAGGTGCTGCATGCAGCCGGTTTCCGGGCGCTGGAAGTGCCGCTCAACCGTCCGGGCGCGATCGAGGCGATTGCCGCCATCGTCCAGCTGAACCTGCCGGATACGCTGGTCGGCGGCGGCACCATGCTGACCGTCGCACACGTGGAAGCCGTGTATGCGGCGGGCGGCCGCCTGCTGGTGTCGCCAAACTGCGTGCCGGCTGTGATCCGCCGCGCCGCCGAACTCGGCATGTACTGCGCGCCGGGCGTGGCCACGCCGACCGAAGCCTTCGCCGCGCTGGACGCGGGCGCGCACGCGCTGAAGATTTTCCCGGCCGAGTCGGTTGGCTACGGCGGCGTCAAGGCGCTGAAGAGCGTGCTGCCCACCGGCACCCCGGTGTGGCCGGTGGGCGGCGTGTCGCCGGACACGATGGCGGCCTGGGTGAAAGCCGGCGCCACCGGCTTCGGCATCGGCGGCGCCCTGTACACCCCGGGCGTAACGCTGGGCCAGCTGAAGGAGCGTGCCGAGTCCTTCGTGAACACCTGGCGCGCTTTGGCCGTATGATGACGGCTTTCTAAAATAACGGGACAAATCGATGAGCAAGCATGACGTGCAGTGTCTGTGGGAAGTAGGCGCGCAACTGGGCGAAGGCCCGCTGTGGGTGGCGGAACAGAACCGCCTGTACTTTGTCGACCTGAAGAACCAGACCTTGCATGCGCAGGACGTGACCAGCGGCGAACGCCGCAGCTGGGCCATGCCCGACTACATCTGCTGGCTGATCGCGCGCCGCGACGGCGACGGTTTCATGGCCGGCCTGCGCGACGGCATTGCCCGCGTGTGGCTGGAGCCGGAGCTGCGCATCGAATACCTGCACCGTCCGTTCCCGGAGGGCAGCGGCTTGCGCATGAATGACGCCAAGGTCGACAGCGCCGGCCGCATCTGGGCCGGTTCGATGCACAACACCGATTACGCGCAAGCCATCGGCACCTTGTTCCGCCTCGATACCGACCACGCGCTGCACGCGCACGACAACGACTACCACATCTGCAACGGCCCGACCTTCAGCCTGGACGGCGCCACCATGTACCACACCGACAGCTACGAAGGCCGCACCTACGCCTACCCGCTGGCCGCCGACGGCACGCTGGGCGCGCCGCGCGTGTGGCGCCAGTTCGGCGAAGGCGAAGGCTCGCCGGACGGCATGACGGTCGACAGCGAAGGCTGCGTGTGGATCGCACAATGGGGCGGCAGCCGCGTCTGCCGTTATTCGCCCGAAGGTGAACTGCTGGAGGCGATCGCCGTGCCGGTGCGTAACCCGGCCTCGTGCACCTTCGGCGGTGCCGACCTCAAGACCCTGTACATCACCACCGCACGTGAAGACAACACGCCCGAACAGCTGGCAGCGCATCCGCTGACCGGCGCCGTGTTTGCCGTGCGGTTGGACGTGGCCGGCGTGCCTGCCGGCCGCTTCGGCTAACCAGACATCTCTGCTGTAACCCGCTGTTTGCAAGATGCCGCGTGTAGCGGCAGGGGTGTGTTCATCCCTTAAAAACTACAACACTGGAGACAATATGAAATTGAAAGCATTGCTGCTCGCAGCATGCGGGCTGGCGTTCGCCCTGTCCGCGCGCAGCGCCACCTTTGCCAATGGGGCCGATGTGAGCTGGGTCAGCCAGCAGGAATCGAGCGGCTACTCGTTCTACAACAGCAGCGGCGTCAAGACCGATCCATTCGTGCTGCTGAAGAACCTGCAGGTGAACGCGATCCGCCTGCGCGTGTGGGTCAACCCAAGCGGCGGCTGGAACGATGGCGCGGACGTGCTGTACAAGGCCAAGCGCGCAGCAGCGCAAGGCCAGCGCATCCTGATCGACTTCCACTACAGCGACAGCTGGGCCGATCCGGGCCAGCAGACCAAGCCTGCCGCCTGGTCCAGCCATACGCTGGCGCAGCTGAACACCGATGTCTACAACCACACCTACGGCATCCTGAATTACCTGAAGACCAACGGCATCACGGTCGAGTGGGTGCAGGTCGGCAACGAGATCAACAGCGGCATGCTGTGGCCGGAAGGGAAGACCACCAGCTTCAGCAACCTGTCCGGCTTGATCAACAACGGCTACAACGCGGCCAAGGCGGTGTACCCGAGCAGCAAGGTGATCCTGCATATTTCGAACGGCTATGACAACGCACTGTTCCGCTGGTTCTTCGACGGCGTGAAAGCGGCCGGCGCCAAGTGGGACGTGATCGGCATGTCGCACTATCCGCCGGCGTCGGACTGGGCCAACTACAACAACAAGATCTCGACCAATATGTGGGACATGGTGTCGCGCTATGCCAAGCCGGTGATGGTGACTGAAGTGGGCATGGACTGGACCCAGGCGGCCACCTCGAAAGCCATGCTGGCGGATTTGCTGACCAAGACCAAGGCGCTGGGCTCGAACGGCCTGGGCGTGTTCTACTGGGAGCCGCAAGCCTATCCAGGCTGGCAGGGCTACACAATGGGCGCGCTGGACGCCAGCGGCAAATTCACCGTAGCGCTGGATCCGTTTTAAGCTGTAGCTTGCGGGATTCGGCGGATCCGGCGAGAATGCCGGAATGCTGAATTCCACCGTCAAATATCTTCATCTTTCCCCTTCCAGCGAGCTGCCTGCGCTGGAAGGCCTGCGCCAGTTCAAAGCCATCGTTGTAGTCGAAGCCGATGTGGACGAGAGCATGATGTGGGACGCCGCCCGCTGGCTGATCGAATCAGGCTGCATGTATGCGCTGGCGTGGGGCAAGGACTGCGACCAGTGGCGCGAAGCGATCGACGACGCCGCGCAGGAAGCCGTCAACTATGAAGACGTGCCGGAAGCGAAGCGCGTCTACGTCACCTCGCACGAGGACGAAGAACTGGAAGAAGCCTTTTGGTTCGCCCAGCACCGCGCCATCCATCCCGCGCACGACCTCAACACCACCCTGATCCTCCACCTGGCCGACACTCCGCGCCGCGAAGAGCTCGAAGAGCTGTATCACACCGCCTGATCACACTTTGCCGCGTGCCGCCAGTAGGTGGGCGCTGGCGCGGCGGATCATGTCGCAGAAGTATTCGGCGGCTGGCGTCAGCGGCAGGTCGGCGCGGCGCACGATGCAGATCGGCGCCGCTTGCAGCGTTTCCTTCACCTTTATGATCTCCAGCGCGTTGCGCGTGATTTCAAATTCCGCCCACTGCACCGGCAGCATCAGCAGCAAGTCCGAATAGGCGATGGCGGTGATGTAGGTCAGCGTTGAATGTGCGCGCATCACCAGCCGTGGCGGCGGCAGGCCGTGCTGTGCGAACAACGGCCCCAGTTCTTCGTAAGCCTTGTGCGTGACCGACGTGGTGGCCCACTCCGCATCTTTCAATTCTTTCAGCGACGTCGCCTTGCGCAGCGGATGGCCGCGCCGGCACATGATGACGCGCGTGTTGTCGAACAGCTTTTCAACGATCAGGTCCGACCCCGGCGGCAGGTCCGGTACCGGTCCGATGTAGCAATCCAGCGTGCCGCTCTTCAGTAGCGGTTCGGCGTTGGGGAACACGCCGTCGCGCAAATCCATCACCACGTGCGGATAGCGCGCGCGGAACTCTTTCAACGCATACGGGAACAGCGCAATGTGCGGCACGGTCGACATGCAGACCTGCAGCAGGCCGGCGGTATCGCCCTGCAGCTGCGCAATCTCCTCGTGCGCGCGCCGCACCTCGCTGCTGATGGTCTGCGCCCGCACCAGGAAGCGCTGGCCAGCCTGGGTCAGCACCACGCCGCGCGTGCCGCGCTCGAACAGCGTCACGCCCAGCTCGTGTTCCAGCTCCTGCATGCTGCGGGTGAGCTGCGGCTGGCTGACATCAAGGTGGCGCGCCGCCGCCCGCACGCTGCCTTTCTCGGCGATGGCCAGCAAATGGCTGATCTGGGTAAGTTTCATGGTGATGCGATTCTAGTATCACTTACCGGAATTTGTCATCTTTTTTGATCGCCACTCCTGGCCTAGACTTGCTTCACAAGAGCTAGCAATGGAGACACTCAATATGAATCAGGCAACCGTACATTCGACCGAAGTGCTGATCGTCGGCGCCGGACCGGCCGGGCTGGCGCTGGCGATCGAACTCGGTTCGCGCGCGATTTCCTGCATCGTCGTCGAACGCAACGAGCGTGTCGGCGCCGCGCCACGCGCCAAGACCACCAACGTCCGCACCCGCGAACACCTGCGCCGCTGGGGTATCGCCGGCAAGCTGGCCGAGGCGTCGCCGCTGGGCCTCGACTATCCGTCCGACGTGATGTTCGTGACGCGGCTGGCCGGCTATCCGCTGGCGCGCTTCGAGAACGCCTTCCAGTGCGCACCGGAGCGCAACCCGCTGTACTCCGAGCACGCGCAGTGGATCCCGCAATACACGCTGGAGAAGGTGCTCAAGGAGCATGCGCAATCCCTGCCCAGCGTGCAGTTCTGCTTCCTGACCGAGCTGGAATCGTTCGAGCAGGACGGCAAGGGCGTGCGCGCGAAAGTGCGCCACACCCGCAACGGCGAGTGCGATGTCATCGCCAGCCAGTACATCGTCGGCGCCGACGGCGCGCGCAGCACGGTGCGCGCCGCGATCGGCGCGAAGATGGAAGGCGCCTACGGCCTTTCGCGCAACTACAACATCGTGTTCCGCGCACCGGGGCTGGCGGCGGCCCACCCGCACGGCAAAGCCATCATGTACTGGCAGATCAACGCCGACACCCCCAGTCTGATCGGCCCGATGGACAGCGGCGACACCTGGTTCTTCATGCCGACCGGCGTGCCGGAAGGCTTCAAGGTCAGCGACGCCGAGGCGGCGGAGTTGATCCGCAAGGCCACCGGCATCGACCTGCCCTACGAAATCAAGAGCACCGACGAATGGGTGGCCAGCCGCCTGATCGCCGACAAATACCAGGATCGCCGCGCCATCCTGATCGGCGATGCCTGTCACCTGCATCCGCCGTTCGGCGGCTACGGCATGAACATGGGCGTGGCCGACGGCGTGGACCTGGGCTGGAAGCTGGCCGCCGTACTACGTGGCTGGGGCGGTCCGTCGCTGATCGCCAGCTACGCGGCCGAACGGCGCCCGGTGCATCAGCGCGTGATGGATGAAGCGGTGGCCAACCATGCGGTGCTGGGCAAGCAGTTGACGCAGGAGGGCAGCGAGGACGACGGGCCGCTCGGCGTGCGCATGCGCGCGCAGATCGGCGCCGTCATCCGCGAAGCCAAGGCGCGCGAATTCAACACGCTGGGCGTGGTGCTGGGCTGCCACTACCACGGCTCGCCCATCGTGACGCAGGAAGAGGGCGCGGCGCCGGCCGCCGAAGTGGCGACGGTGACGCCGTCCGCCTGTCCCGGTTCGCTGGCGCCGCACGCCTGGCTGGACGACGGCAGTTCGCTGTATGACGGCTTCGGCCCCGGCTACACGCTGCTGGCTACCGCTGGCTGGAACGCGGCCGACCTGCATCAGGCGCAGCGCGATGCGCGCGAGGTGGGCCTGCCGCTGACGGTGTGCCAGCCCGATTCCCCGGCGTTGGCCGAACTGTATCAGGCGCGCCTGGCGCTGATCCGCCCCGACCAGCATGTGGCCTGGCGCGGCAATACCTGGCCGCACGACGGCAAGGCGCTGCTGCGCCATGTCTGCGGCTGGTGATGTACTCGTTTAACCCCTCAACAAAAAGCACAGAAAGCACAACATGAAACTCTTACGCGTGGGCGCAGCAGGCGCCGAAAAACCGGCGGCCCTTGATGCGCAAGGCGGTCTTCGCGACCTGTCGGCGCTGGTGCCGGACCTGACGCCGGACTGGCTGTCGCCGCAACGCCTGCAGGCGCTGGCCGCCGTGGACCTTGGCAAGCTGCCGCTGCTGGACCCGAACCAGCGCATCGGCGTGCCGGTGGCCGACATCCGCCAGTTCGTCGCCATCGGCCTGAATTACCGCAAGCATGCGGAGGAGTCGGGCCTGCCGCTGCCGGCCGAGCCTATCGTTTTCACCAAGGCCATCACCTCGCTGAGCGGCGCCAATGACGATATCGTGCTGCCGCGCGGCTCCGAGCAAACCGACTGGGAGATTGAACTGGCCGTCGTCATCGGCACCACGGCACGCAGCGTCAGCGAAGCCGATGCGCTGGGCTACGTAGCCGGCTACTGCGCCGCTAACGATGTGTCGGAACGCCATTGGCAAATCCACCGCAACGGCCAGTGGGGCAAGGGCAAGAGCTTCGACAGCTTCGGTCCGGTCGGCCCGTGGCTGGTCACGGCCGATGAAATCCCCGACCCGCAGACGCTGGATATGGAATTGCGCGTCAACGGCGAGATTCGCCAGGCCAGCAATACCTCCGACATGATTTTCACGGTGGCGCAAATCGTTTCCTACCTGAGCCAGTTCATGACGCTGCTGCCGGGCGATGTGATCGTCACCGGCACGCCGGCCGGCGTGGGCCTGGGCATGACGCCGCAGCAGTTCCTGAAAAAAGGGGATGTGGTGAGCATCGCCATCGCACAACTGGGTACGCAAACCCAGCACGTGATATGAACACCGCCGTCCATTCGGTGCACGAATTCGCATTCTGCGTGCCGGACCTGGAAGCGGCTGTGCACTTCTACAGCAGCTTCGGCCTCGATGTGCGGCGTGAAGCGGGCGGCCTCGGTCTGTACACCGATGGCCACGCGCAGCGCTGGGGCAGGGTGCTGGAGGGCGGCCGCAAGCAGTTGCTATGGCTGGCGCTGGGCGTCTACCAGCAGGACCTGGCGGCGCTGCTGGCGCGCTGTGATGCGCAGCAGGTGCGGCGCATCGCACCGCCGCACGCGGAAGTGCCGGACGGCGTGTGGATCGCGGCGCCGGACGGTGTGGCGATCTGCCTGCAAGTGGCGGCCAAGTGCTCGCCCAGCGAGAAGGCGCCGCGCGAGTTCGCGCCGGAAGGCGGCCATGCGGGGCGCGCGCCATGCCGCAGCGCGATCCGGCAAGTGCGGCCGACGCATTTGTCGCACATCCTGCTGTTCACGCCGGACGTGAACGCGGCGGTGGAGTTTTACTGTGCGGCGCTGGGCCTGCGCCTGTCCGACCGCTCGGGTGACATCATCGCCTTCGTGCATAGCCCGCACGGCAGCGATCATCACCTGCTGGCGTTTGCCAGGTCGGCGGCGCCAGGCCTGCACCACAGCAGCTGGAACGTGAATTCCTTCGACGCGGTGGGACTGGGCGCGCAGCAGATGGCGCAGGCGGGCTATCCCGATGGCTGGGGCGTGGGACGGCATGTGCTCGGCTCCAACTACTTCCGCTATGTGCGCGACCCGTGGGGCAGCTACGCCGAGTATTCGTTCGACATCGACTTTATCGCCGCCGGCGTGCAGTGGCCGGCGGCCGACTATCCGCCCGAGGATTCGCTCTACGTCTGGGGCCCTGCGCTGCCGGCGGATTTCGTCACCAATCATGAGGTTCCAACCATGTAAGGCAGTACTTCCATAATTAAAACCACGGAGACATAAAAAATGCAAAACAAGATCACAACGGCGCTGATGCTGTCAGCGCTGATGCCGGCGGCCGTCCTGGCGCAAGGCCAGGGCAGCAACGTCACTTTCTACGGCAAGCTCGATGTCGCAGTCGACAGCGTGCGCTTCTCGTCGGCGCCGGGCAAGGCCGCATCCGGCGCGCGCTATGTGTCGAACGACATTTCCTACTGGGGGCTGCGCGGCAGCGAAGACCTGGGCGATGGCACGCGGGCATACTTCAAGCTGGAATCGGGCTTCAGCGCGGACACCGGCACCAGCAGCGGCGGCACCCAGCTGTTCGACCGCGAAGCGCTGGTCGGCTATGGCGGCAAGTGGGGCTCGGTGCAGCTGGGCAGCCAGTTCGCGCCCAGCCTGTGGGTGCAGCTGCGCAGCGATCCTTTCGGCCGCAACGAGAACGGCAATGGCGTCACGCTGACGCAGCAAGTGCCCGGCAACCTGCGCGGCTTCGTCGGCCAGCTGCCCCTGAATAACTCGCTGCAGTATTTGTCGCCTGCGGTCGACGGCGTATCGGTGCGCGTGCTGCATAGCTTCAGCGAACGCGCCGCAGCGCCCAAGGACCTCGGCCAGTTCACCGGTGCGAACATTGAGTATTCGAAGAACGGCCCGCTGTACGTGGGCGCCAGCTACGAGGTGCAGAAGCTGGCCGGCGCCGTGCCGAACACGGTCCTGTCCAACAAGACCGCCACGCTGGGCGCCAGCTATGCATTCGAGCCATTCAAGCTGTTCGGCTACCTGCTGCACAACACGCTGTCCGGCAACAAGAACGTCAATGCGCAGCTGGTCGGCGCCAACATTCCGCTGGGACTGGCGGATGTCAAAATCTCCTACGCGCAGCGCAAGATCGATGATACCGTCGGCGGCAAGACGCATATCTACGCGATCGGCTACTTCTACCACCTGTCGAAGCGCTCCGAGATCTACACCTCTTATGCGCACCTGGACAATGGTGCGGCCACCAATTTTGGCATCTGGCCAAGCAGTAAAACTTATTCGCCGCCGCCAGCGGCGGGCGGTGCGGGCTTGCCGGTGGCGGGGCAGGACGTTTCCAGCCTGTCCGTCGGCATCCGGCACTTCTTCTGATCGGGGAGTAGCATGACTACACAAACCATGACTTCCAGCGCCGTGATGAACGGCGCGAAAATCTCGGGGCTGCAGATACTGACGCTGGTGCTGTGCTTCCTGGTGGTGGCGGCGGACGGCTTCGACGTGGCCGCAGCCGGCTACGTGGCGCCTCTGCTCAAACGCGAGTGGGCGCTGGCGCCGCCGCAACTGGCGCCTATCTTCGGCGCCGGCCTGTTCGGGCTGGCGATCGGCAGTTTCATCTTCGGCCCGATGGCCGACCGCATCGGCCGCCGCCGCGTGATCGTGCTGTCCATGCTGCTGTTCGCGGCTGGCAGCATTGCTTGCGGCTACGCGGACTCGGTGCAGTCGCTGGCCGTGTTGCGCTTCCTGACCGGACTGGGACTGGGCGGCGCCATGCCGGCGGCACTGACGCTGTCGTCGGAATTCGCACCGGAGCGCAACCGCGCCTTGCTGGTGACGCTGATGTTTTGCGGCTTCACATTGGGGCTGGCCTTCGGCGGCGGCATCGCCGCGCTGCTGATCCCGCGCTTCGGCTGGCCGGGCGTGTTCTTCTTCGGCGGCGCAGTGCCGCTGGCGCTGGTGCCACTGATCTGGTTCCTGATGCCGGAGTCGCTGCGCTTCATGGCCGGCAAGCCGAAGTACGAAGCGGAGGCGCGCGCCGTGCTGCGCCGCCTGACGGGCCGCGACGACGTTCGCCTTGAAGCGGTGGTGCCGGAGGAACGCGGCACTACCGCTGCAAAGGCCAGTGTTCTCGCGACGCTGTTCAACGCCCACTACCGCGCCGGCACGTTGCTGCTTTGGCTGGCTTTCTTCTGCACCCTGTGGGTGTACTACCAGGTCAGCAGCTGGTTGCCGACCGTGATCACCGACAGCGGCATCGCGGTGACGGAAGCCGCCGCCATCGGCGCCATGATGCCGATCGGCGGCACTCTCGGCTCGCTGATCAATGCGCGCCTGATGGACCACTACAACCCGTTCTTCGTGCTGACCTGCTCCTACGCGGTGGCGGCGCTGTCCATCGTGCTGACCGGCGCGGCGATTGCGCATCCGGGCTGGCTGTATGTGGCGGTGTTCTGTATTGGCCTGGGATTGTCCGGCGCGCAGACCGGCGCCAATGTGCTGGTCTCCGGCTTCTACACCACGGCGGCGCGGGCCACCGGCGTGAGCTGGGCGCTGGCGGTGGGGCGGGTTGGTTCCATCGTCGGCTCGGTCAGCGGCGGCGCGCTGCTGGCGGCCATCGCCAGCAAGCAGACGGCCTTCGTGGTGTTCGCCGTACCGGCGGTGATTGCCGGCTGCGCGATGCTGGTGACGGGACGTCTTTACAAGGAAGGGAAGTGAATCATGGCCAAGTGCATTCGATACCTGTTGCTGGCGCTGGCCTGCTTCCTCGGCGGTCCGCTGCGCGCCGCCGATCTCGGTTCCGCTGACGAAGCGGTAAGCATGGTGCGTAAGGCGGTGGCGATGCTGGCCGACAGCGGCAAGGACAAGACCATCGCGGAAGCCAACAATCCGCACGGCCGCTTTGTCGACCGCGACTTGTATGTAGTGATTCACGATCTGCACGGCACTGTGCTGGCCAACCCGGTGCTGCCGCGCATGGTGGGGCACGATCTGTCGGCGGTGAAGGACGTAGACGGCAAGATGTTTATCAAGGAGCGGCTGGACATGCTGAAGACGTCCAATCGCGGCTGGATCGATTTCAAGTGGCCCAACTCGGTCACCAAACAAATCGAGAAGCGCTCTGTGTATTTCGAACGCGCCGGCGACCTGGTGGTCGCTTGCGGCATCCTCAAACAATAAAGGAGACTAGCATGAGCAAACCAGAACAGGCGGAAGTCAACAGCCGCCGCAACTTCCTCGGCACCAGTATCGGCGGCATCGGCCTGCTGGCGGCCACCGTATCGGGCTGCGGCGGCAGCGACGCCAACGCACAAACCACCACGCCGCCGCCGACCACCACGCCGCCGCCGACCACCACGCCGACGGTCGATGCACCGGTATGCCTGCCCGGCATGGCACTGGCGGTCGATTACGCCGCGCTGCGCGCCGAGCGCATGAGCAAGGTGACGCCGGAGATGAAGGCGATCTACGATGCGGCCCTGGCCGGTCCGTCGATCCGCACCATCGGCATTCCCGCCATTCGCAAGAGCGGCGAGCAGCCTGCCAATGCGGTGATCCCGCCGGGCGTGGTGGCAAAGAATATCGAGATCCCCGGTCCGGCAGGTCCGATCCCGACGCGCGTCTGGATGCCGGCCAACGCCACCGGCCCGGTGGGCGTCTACATCAGCACCCACGGCGGCGGCTGGAACTTCGGCAACGGCATGGATTATCACGATGCCGAGGAAGGCGCGCACGTGCTGGAGTGGGGCTGCGCGGTGGTGCGTCCCGACTACCGCATCGCGCCCGAACACAAATTCCCGGCGGCGATCGAGGACTGCTACGCGGTGCTGCAATACATCGGCGCGCACGGTGCGGAGCTGGGCTTCGACACCGCGCGCATCGGCATCGGCGGCGGCTGCGCGGGCGGCAATATCGGCACGGTGGTGACGCTGATGGCGCGCGACGCGGGCGGCGTGCTGCCGGCCTTACAGTTCCTGTGGTCGCCGGCTTGCGACATGCGCAACAACTACCACTCGTATCTTGAATTCGCCAACGGCTACGGCCTGCGCGCGGACGATGCGGATTTCGTCACCCGCAACTACCTGCGTTCGCGCGAGGACAGCTATGACTGGCGCGCCTCGCCGGTGCTGGCGCCCACGCTGAAGGGCATGCCGCCGGCGCTGGTGTGGGTGGGGCAGTGGGAAATCCTGTACGACGAAACCATCCTGTACGTGAACCGCATGCGCGACGTTGGTGTGACGGTGCACCTGCTGGAAGGGCCGCAGCAGGGACACGGCTTCCTGTACCTCCATCCCGATACCGAATACGCCAAGGCGACGCTGCCGAAGATTAACAGCATCATCCGCAGCTACATCGGTCCCGAGGCGAAGAAGTCGTAGCCATGCAAGCCATTGTGATTGGCGCAGGCGTGAACGGGCTGGCGGCGGCCTTGAACCTGGCCGCCACCGGTATCCGCACGCTGGTGGTAGAACGTGCGCCGCAGTGCGGCGGACAGGCGGTAACCGAAGAGTCTTTGCTGCCGGGGTTCAAGCTGCACCCGCATGCGAACTACCTGTCCTATGCCGACCTGCTCGACCGCCAAAGCGACGCGGCCAGCAAGGCCATGCCGCGCCATGTGGTGATGCCGCTGGCGCAGCACGGCATGGCGTTCCGCGATGGCCGGCCGCCGCTGGTGCTGTATCGGCGCGAGGCAGCGCAAAAGACGCTGCAGTCGCTGTCGATGTTTTCACGGCATGATGCACGCGCCTTTGTGCAAGCCAAGGCGCTGGCCGATCAGTTGACGCGGCCCCTGGCCGGCATCTACTTTTCGCCGCCGCACGCCGCCGCCATCAAGGGGTATGCGGGCGAGGTGGCGGAGTTGTATGCAGGCCTGTTCGATCCGCGTCTGCTTGGTACGCGCAGTGCGCAGCAGGTAATCGACGCGCTGTTCGAGTCGGACGAGGTGAGGACGCTGTTCTATCGCCTGACGCTGGAGTTTTCCGGTAGCTTGCATGAGGTGGGCGGCGATGCCGCTTTCCTCGGCTACGTGCTGTGGATACTGGGCCGCCGCACACTGCCGGTCGGCGGCATGGCGAGCGTGCCGGAAGCGCTGGCCGGCGCCGCCCGCAAGGCAGGTGTCGTCGTCGCTTGCGGCGTCGGTGTAGATCGCATAGCGCTGCGTGATGGCGCGGTGCGCGGCGCGCACCTGAGCGATGGCAGTTTCATGCCGGCCGATATCGTGGTGTCCAGTGCGGACTATGAGGCCAGCATGGGCGAATTGATTGCAGACGATGAGCGGCCTTCGCGCTATGCGCAGGTGCGGTCGAACATGATCGGTTCCTATGCGGCTTGCCTGGCGCGTGCACCGGACTACAGCAGCGCCGCGCACAATGCGGACATCAACCAGTGCGGGCAGGTGTTCATCGGTCTCGATTCCTGCGCTGAAGTGATGGAACATGTCTCCGATCTGGAGGCGGGGCGCCTGCCGCTGCCGTCCGGCGCGATTCGCGTGAACTCGCTGTGGGATGCTTCGCAGGCGCCGGCCGGCCAGCATGCCGCCGGCGCGGACTGCCAGTTCCCCGACGGCCTGGATGGCGCAATGCTGCAGCGGGTGGAGGCTGTCTATCCGCATGCCTTCGCCGCCACGTGGGCGGAGTATGCGCCGAATCTGAGCGATGCGGTGCTGGCGCATCGCATCACGCTGTCGAGCGACAAGGCGCGCAAGATCGCCTTGCGTGAAGGGGACAACCAGTATCGCGGTCCGGTGCGCGGCTATTACCTGTGCGGTGCGTCCACGCATCCGGGCGGTGGCGTGCATGGGGCTTGCGGCGTCAATGCGGTGCAGGCGATCAGGAAGGATTTTCCTGCAGCTTGAGCGCCAGCTTGCCGGCGTCGCCGTCCAGCATGTTGTAGATCACCAGATTCAGGTCGCTGCGGCCTTCCACTGCGAAGGCCGAGTATTCGAACGACAGCGGGCCAAGCTCCGGATGATGGATGGTCTTGCGCATTTCCAGCGGGTCGGAGATCCCCGGCTCGGTCCACAGCTTTTTGAATTGCGGATTGAGTTCGCTCAGCTCCGCCACCAGCGGCGCCACTTCATCGGCGGCGCCGGCGCGCACGGTGTCGGCGCGGAAGGCTCCCACCACGAAGCGCGCGATCATGTCCCAGTCGCCGTGCTTCTCACGTGCATGCGGATCGAGGAACATCAGGCGCAGCCAGTTGCGCTGTCCCGGCGGCAGGGCGTCGAAATCGGTCAGGAAGACGGTGGCCGCGCGGTTCCACGCTACCACGTCCCACACGGCGCTGCGGATCAGCGCAGGGCAGGGATCGAGCAGGTCGAGGATGCGCTGCAGGCGCGGGCTGACCGCAGGCGCGGGCTTGTACAGCACTTCGGGTGGCCGGCCGAGGGCCAGCAGGAACAGGTGTTCGCGTTCGGCTTCGGTCAGCATCAACGCGGAGGAAAGGCGGGCCAGCACGCTGGCCGATGGACGTGCGCCACGTCCTTGTTCCAACAACGTGTACCAAGCGACGCTGATGTGGGCGCGCAGCGCGACTTCCTCGCGCCGCAGGCCGGGCGTGCGGCGGCGGCCGGCCGGGAAGCCCAGCGCCGCCGGATCGAGCCGCGCGCGGCACAGGGCAAGGTACTCGCCCAGCATGTTGTCGGCGTTGGTTTGCGACGTCATCGTAATACTTTTTATAGCAGGATAATCTCCCTACTTTATCATGGTATGTTGATGCGGGATACTGGAGCGGTTCAACATCAAAGAGGAATCGCAATGGATATTTTCGTAACGGGTGCAACGGGTTTTGTCGGTTCGGCCGTGGTCAGGGAGCTGGTGGCGGCGGGCCATCGCGTGGTCGGCCTGACGCGCAGCGAGGAAGGCGCGCAAGCGCTGCTCGCTGCCGGTGCGCAGCCGCATGCAGGTTCGCTGGAGGACTTTGCTTCGCTGGAGCGCGGCGTGCAGCAGGCCGATAGCGTGATCCACCTTGGCTTCAATCACAACTTCGCCAACTTCGTGCAGAACTGCGAGAACGACCGCGCGGTGATTGGCTTCATGTCGAATTTGCTGGTGGGTTCGCAGCGTCCGCTGCTGGTGACTTCGGGTACTAACGTCGTGCAGGCGGCACCGGGGCAGATGGGGACGGAGCAGGATCCCATCATGAGTTCAGCACTACACCCGCGCGCAGCCACCGAGGAAGCGATTGCGGCGGCGCGCGCGCAGGGTGTGAACGTGTCGGCGGTGCGGCTGCCGCAGGTGCACAACCAGGACAAGCATGGCCTGATCAGCTACATGGTTCCGGGCGCGCTGAAAGCCGGCTACTGCGCGTATCTTGAAGATGGCCAGAACCGCTGGCCGGCCGCGCACATTTCGGACGTGGCGGAGTTGTACCGGCTGGTGCTGGAAAAGGGCCAGCCGGGAGCGAACTATCATGCGGTGGGCGAAGAGGGCGTGAGCCAGTTCGAGATCGCCGCCGCGCTGGGACGGCGTTTGCAGTTGCCGGTCAAGTCGCTGACGAAAGAAGAAGCGCCGGCCTACTTCGAGTGGCTGACGCCCCTGATCTCGCACGACGCCGCCAGTTCCAGCGCCATCACCCGACGCCTGCTCGGCTGGCAACCCCAAGGCCTTGGACTGATCGCAGACCTGGGTTAATTCTGCGGCGTGGCGACGCTGAGGGCCCAGGCGGTGCCGAAGCGGTCGGTCAGCATGCCGAACAGCGGCGTCCACTGGGCCGGCGCCAGCGGCACGGTGATGGTGGCGCCGTTGGCGATCTTGTCCCAGTAAGCGTTGACTTGTTCCGCCGTTTCGGTTTCCAGCGCAACCAGGAAGGCGTTCTGGCCGGGATGGTAAGGCGTTGCTGACGGCACGTCGCAGGCCATCACGCGGAAGCCATTGTCGGCCGCCACCTGGCCCCAGATCAGTTGATCGGCTTCCGTTTCGTTGGTGACCTGGCCGAAATCCTTGTAGCTCATGGCCATCACTTCGCCGCCAAACACGGACTGGTAAAAGTTCAGCGCATCGCGCGCCTGGCCACGGAAGTTGAGGTGGGCTACTGCGCTGACAGTGTTCGGTTTCATTGGAAATCTCCTGAAAGAAAAGTGAAACTCATTCTATTCAGCAGCTCTGTCAGTTTCTGTCAGTAGTCGATACGCTGACGACGTGACGCACGATTGATGCCGATCATTTGTCTCGTCTGCTTATGCGGTACATGTGTAGTACGCGTATGGGAGGACGAGAATGAACAGCAAGCGCATTTATTACTCCTGCAGTACTCGGCTGTCCTACGAGATCTGCCAGCTCTACTACGGCCAGCTCCATTACGCATGGTGCGCGCCGTTCTTCGATGCCGAGTCTTCATTCAGCCCCCATAACTGTGTGCCGCCCAGTTCGAATCCACGGGCTATCTACTGGAGCTTGAAGAAAGAGATTGACGCTGGCGACTGGCACTCCCGGAAGATCAAAGGACTTCGAAAAGGGATGCTGAATGGCGCTGCTCTTAAACTTAATGCGGGTATTATCAATAGGAGTCAACACCAAGAGATTGTCCGAACCATCAAGCGATCACAGCTCATTGCGTTCAGTCCCTTGATGTTCGTAATTCCAGTGGAGCCTCTTGCTGGACGTTTCGTGTTTGCCAGCATGCAGCTAAGAGCTAATCCCATGTCAGAGGAGTACATCATTACTGACCTTCCGAGGGATCTTTTTGATGCCTTCGAATTATGAAGTGGAGGTTTAGCATGAACGGGATGGACGTATTTTCCTACATTGAATCTGCCCCTGTTGAGATTGCAGTTGGGGCATTGCACTATTGCTCACGGGCGTTTGACCATGCTCAATGGCCCAAGGAGCGCCGGCCGGATATTTTCTTTGAGCATCCGTCCTGCCTTCCAAGCCCGGAGGTGCGAAAATTGACGCTGGCTATCTTGGCTGCCATTGAGGCAGATGCTAAGAGGGAAATAGACCAACTGGACAAGAAGACGTTCGACGCCTACTGGGATTTGATTGGCGATGCGGGGGATATTCTGGATGCGCGTCATCCTGATGATGGCTATTCCGAGAACGTCGAGAAATTCTTCCGGATGATGGACGAGAAATGGAATCGCCCCGCTCGCTCCCTTGGCTAGAAAGTGATGTGCACCGACGGGGCGCTGCGCTTGGCTGCGCCGTGGAACACGGCTTCGATGTTGTTGCCATCAGGGTCGAGTATGAAGGCGGCGTAGTAGCCGGGGTGGTAGGGGCGCTCGCCCGGTGCGCCGTTGTCTTTGCCGCCGTTGGCCAACGCGGCTTTGTAGGCGGCGTCCACGGTGGCGCGGTCTTTGGCCTGGAAGGCGAGGTGGTGGCGGCCGGTCAGCACGCCTTGCGCCGCCTGGCTGTCTGCGGTGGAGACGAACAGTTCGTCGGCCCAGAAGAAGTCCGGGCCGGTGCCACCGATAGGCACGCCCAGTACTTCAAATAGCGCGCTGTAGAATTTTTGCGAAGCCGGCAGGTCGCGTACCACCAGCTGGATGTGGTCGATCAGGCGGCCGCGATGCAGTTCTTGAGTTTCCATGAGCAACACTCCTTGGTTGAGTGCGGCCCAGTCTAGCTCAAAGTGATTTTTGGACGCGCCACGCTAGCGGCAGGGTGAGCAGCAGGATGGCGGCCAGTGACAGCAGGGCGGTCGGCACGCCTAACACATCGCCGACGCGGCCGAACAGCACCGGCGACAGCGCGCCGGCGCCGATGGTGCCGGTGTAGAACAAAGCGAACGCTTGTTCGCGCTTGCCCGGCGCAGCCAGTTCCTGCACGGTGCCATACAGTACGGATGAGGTGCCGTTCAGCGCGACGCCGAGCAGCGGCAGCATGGCCATCACGCCTGCCAGCGGCAGGAACACCACCGCCACGATGCTCAGCGAGGTGGCGGATTCGGTCAGCCACACGGTTTTCATCATGCCGATACGCGCGCCGAGGTAGCCGCACAGCAGTTTGCCAAATGCGCCGCCGACAAACAGCAGCGACAGTGCGATGCCGATACCGGCCGTGCCTGCGCCTTTGCTTTTCAGCAGAAAGGGCAGGAAGGTGAGGAAGCCCATGCGTACGGTGCTGTCCAGCGTGCCGGTCGCCAGCAGCGCGCGCAGGCCGGTTACTGAGCCTTTGCCGGTAGCAGCCTTGGCCGCGTGCTCCACGTGCGCCGGTGGCGTTGCTGGAATCAGCCACCACAGCAACGCTGCCGCTGCGAAGCCGAGCACGCCGATCATGGTCACGCTGGCCTGCCAGCTCAGCACCACCAACAGCAAGCCGACCGCACCGGGAATCAAGGTTTTGCCGATATCGCCGGCGAAGTTGTACGTTGACAGCGCTTCTTTCACACCGCCGTCGGCTTCATACGCATCCGTCACCAGCGAGGAGGCCAGTGGATGCTGCGTGCTGGCCCCAAGGCCGCCGAGCATCAGCGCCATCAGCAGCACCGGCAAGCCGCCGGCCTGTCCAGCAATGAGGTAAGCCACCCCTGCCAGCGCGGTGCCGCCGATCAGCATGCGCTCGCGGCCCCAGCGCCGCGCCAGACGGCTGGCCAGCAACTGGAAGCTCGCCATCACGCCGGAATACGACGCACGCAGCAAGCCGATCATGGCGTAGCTGATGGCGAACTGGGCCTGCCAGATCGGCAGCAAAACATAAATGAGATCGGTGAGGCCGTCGTGCACGGCGTGCGCGGTGCTGGCGGCGATGAGGGAGCGGCGGCGGGCATTGGGCATCCCGCCAGTGTAGCAGACGAAAAAAAAGCCAGCTTCCGAAGAAGCTGGCTTTGCTGGCTTTAATGGCTCAGTGAGCCGGCCGGCTGAATTACATCATGCCGTCCATGCCACCCATGCCGCCCATGCCACCCATACCGCCCATGCCGCCGGCTGGTTTGTCTTCGGTGACTTCAGCGATCATGCAGTCGGTGGTCAGCATCAGGCCGGCGATCGACGCTGCGTTTTGCAGGGCCGAACGGGTGACTTTAGCTGGGTCCAGAACGCCCATTTCAACCATGTCGCCGTAGGTGCCGTTCGATGCGTTGTAGCCGAAGTTGCCTTCGCCTGCCAGCACCGCGTTCACCACCACCGACGATTCTTCGCCGGCGTTTTGTACGATCATGCGCAGTGGCTCTTCCATCGCGCGCAGCACGATCTTGATACCTGCGTCCTGGTCGGCGTTGTCGCCTTTCAGGTTTTTCACTTGAGCGCGAGCGCGCAGCAGGGCTACGCCGCCGCCTGGCACAATGCCTTCTTCCACAGCTGCGCGGGTTGCGTGCAGTGCGTCTTCAACGCGTGCTTTTTTCTCTTTCATTTCAACTTCGGTAGCAGCACCGACTTTGATCACGGCAACGCCGCCGGCCAGCTTGGCCACGCGCTCTTGCAGTTTTTCACGGTCGTAGTCCGAGGTCGCTTCTTCGATCTGCACGCGGATTTGTTTCACGCGGGCTTCGATGGCTTCAGCCTGGCCAGCACCGTCGATAACGATGGTGTTTTCTTTGCCGACTTCGATACGCTTGGCTTGGCCCAGTTCTTCCAGGGTTACTTTTTCCAGGGTCAGGCCGACTTCTTCAGCAACCACTTGACCGCCGGTCAGGATAGCGATGTCTTCCAGCATGGCTTTACGACGGTCGCCGAAGCCTGGGGCTTTCACAGCAACGGTTTTCAGGATGCCGCGGATGTTGTTGACCACCAGGGTCGCCAGCGCTTCGCCTTCGATGTCTTCTGCGATGATCAGCAGCGGACGGCCCGACTTGGCGATCTGTTCCAGGATCGGCAGCAGGTCACGGATGTTCGAGATTTTCTTGTCGCACAGCAGAACGAATGGGTTGTCCAGAGCGGCAACTTGCTTGTCCTGGTTGTTGATGAAGTATGGCGACAGGTAGCCGCGGTCGAACTGCATACCTTCAACGATGTCCAGCTCGTCGTTCAGCGATTTGCCGTCTTCAACGGTGATAACGCCTTCCTTGCCGACTTTTTCCATCGCTTCAGCGATACGCTCGCCGATCGACGAATCCGAGTTGGCCGAGATCGAGCCAACCTGGGCGATTTCTTTGGTGGTGGTGCATGGACGGGCGATGATGGCGATCTGCTCGACGGTAGCAGCAACTGCCTTGTCGATACCGCGCTTCAGGTCCATTGGGTTCATGCCGGCGGCAACGAACTTCATGCCTTCGCGAACCAGTGCTTGTGCCAGCACGGTTGCGGTGGTGGTGCCGTCACCGGCGTTGTCCGAGGTTTTGGAAGCGACTTCCTTGACCATCTGGGCGCCCATGTTCTGCAGTTTGTCTTTCAGCTCGACTTCTTTAGCAACCGACACGCCGTCCTTGGTCACGGTTGGGGCGCCAAACGAGCGCTCCAGCACCACGTTGCGGCCTTTCGGGCCCAGGGTGACTTTGACCGCGTTAGCCAGAATGTTAACGCCTTCAACCATTTTAGCGCGCGCTGCGTCGCCGAAGATTACTTCTTTAGCTGCCATGTTATTTACTCCTGTGAGGTATTAAGTGGGATCGGTTCGACCAAGGATTACTTGGTGACGATCGCCATGATGTCTTCTTCGCGCATGACCATCAGTTCCTGGCCGTCGATCTTGACGGTCTGGCCGGCGTATTTGCCGAACAGGACGCGGTCGCCTACTTTGACATCCAGAGGACGTACTTTGCCGTCTTCCAGGATCTTGCCATTGCCAACAGCCAGGACTTCACCTTGATCTGGTTTTTCAGCAGCCGCATCAGGGATGATCAGGCCGGACGCAGTTTTGGTCTCTTGGTCCAGACGTTTGACGATTACGCGATCGTTCAAAGGGCGAAGGTTCATACAAAACTCCTTAATTTTTTAACAATGGTACAAAATGTTGGTAGTCGGGCGTGTTGTTAGCACTCTTCCCTAACGAGTGCCAATTATAGGGACGACCTTGGAGCATTTCAAGGCAAACACTTTGCGGGAGGGCAAAAAAGCACGCCGAAAGGCGAAAAAAGTGCCTTCGGCGTGGTCAGGAGGGAAATATTACTCGTGGTACAACTGGGAGCGACCGCCGTCGATCAGGATGTCGGTGGCGTTGATAAAGGGGGCTTCGTCGCTGGCCAGGAACAGGGCGGTAGCCGCCACTTCTTCCGGTTTGCCGAGGCGCTTGCAGGGCAGCAGGGCGGCCTGGCGGGCGCGTTCGGCTTCCGGGTCGGGCTGGGCGGCGAAGTGGCGTTCGATCATGTCGGTCACGATCAGGCCCGGCGAGATGGAGTTGACGCGGATGCCGCGCGCCGCATATTCGAGGCCTAGCGCGCGCGTCATGCCGATCAGCGCGTGCTTGGCCACCGGGTAGGGGAAGCAGCCGGGGATGATTTTGTGGCCGTGCACCGAGGCGATGTTGACGATGCTGCCCGCGCCTTGTGCCAGCATCGAAGGCAGCACGGCGCGCGCACCGTTCCACGCGCCTTCCAGGTCGACCGCGAAGCAGCGCTTCCAGTCTTCCTCGCTCAGCGCCAGCGGGTCGTCGAACACGTTCATGCCGGCGTTGTTGATGAGGATATCGACTTTGCCGAAACGTTCGATGGTGCGCGCTGCCAGGGTTTCCATCGCGGCGCGGTCGGCGACGTCGGCATGCACGAACAGGCTGCGCTCGGAGCCCAGCTCAGTGGTGATGGCGCGTGCGGCGTCGTCTTCGCGGTGGCTGTTGAGGGTGACCATCGCACCTTCGGCCGCAAAGCGGCGGGCGATGGCCAGCCCGATGCCTTGCGTGGAGCCGGTGACGATGGCGACTTTGCCTTTGAGGCGTTCAGACATTGCTACTCCTAAGGCGTGATGCGTAGTTGATAGACCGGGATGACGGTGACGCCGCGCACGGTGGCCATCTGCTGTTGACCGCCGAAGTTGGGGCGGGCTTCTTTTGGCAGGTAGATCGGCGCGTCGGCGCGAAGTGGTAGCACGGAGATGGTCAACGGCTTATCCAGCAGCGCGCTGTGGTTGCGCAGACCGAACTGCCATTGGTAGCCGCTGTAGTACCAGTCGTCCAGCATGCGGGTGCCGGAGTACAAGCGGCCGATGTCACCCACGAAGTCAATCTGCAGCAGGGCATCGTCCAGCCCTTTCAATTGCTCGCGCGGGACGTTGATCTGCCATGCGCCGGCAGCTTTGAAGTTTTCCGGAATCGGCTGGATTGCCGCCTTTGCCGTACCGCCGATGACGATAGGGGCTGCTTCCTGTGCGTTGCGCGTTTGCGTGACGCTGGCCTTGATATCGTGGCTTGGCAGGGCCGCTTCGAAGGCCTGGAAGATGCCTTCGCTACCGGCCGCCCGCACAGCAACCGTGGCGGTGGCGGGGGCGCCGGCGGTCCATGCGGCGCTGGTCGTCGTCGCTTTCGGTGCGGCGGACAGTGCCGGGTAGATAGCGAAGCGGAATTTGCTGTCGCCGACCGAGCGCATTTGCAGCGCGTTGCCGTCCACGTAGGCCTGGTCTGCGGAGAGCAGCAGGCGGCGCTGGCCGGCCAGCTGCACCACGCTCAGTTGCTGCGATTGTTCCGCCGTCAGCACGACGATGGTCAACGGACGCTTGCCGTCGCGCTGCACAGTCACTGCCGCGCCAGCGCCAGGCTGCACGCCGGTGACCAGTGTCTTGCCAGCCGCCGTGGCGATCTGCGCGCCCGGTGCGCTGATCTTCGCACCAGCATCGAACGACAGTTCAACCGGCACGCCGGTGGTGGCGGCAAACACCGCCACCACGCCTGCCTTGCCCTGATCCAGCAGCGTCAATGGCTGCGCGGTGGCGTAGTGCAGGTTGGTGCCGTCGAGGTTCAGGTTCAGCGGCCAGATGAAGTACGCGCCATTGGCGATGTCCACCGGCTTGCTCGGCAGCGTGATGCTCTGGCCTTGCAGCTTGACCGCAAACTGCGTCGCCTTCTGCGCGGCCATGTCGTACTGGCGCACGTGGTTATTCACGAACAGGAAGCCGCGATCGCCTTCGCTGCGCACCGCAAAGCGCGCAGTCGCCAGATCATCCGGCTTGGCCGGCGACACATCCGGCTTACGCACCGTCATCGGCGCCAGGCGCGAACCGAAATCGTGCAGGAACAAGTGGAATGGACGCAGCTTCTCCAGCACCTTGCGTTGCTGGCCATCCGGCCCAAGCGGCGCCTGGAAGTCGTAGCTGATCATGGTGGTGTCGTTGTAGCCGCCACTGAGCGTGCTCTCTTCCATGCCGCTGCCGCCGAGGCTCAGCGGATTGCGGCCGCCGTGGAACATGTAGTAGCCCATCAGGTTCACGCCGGAGCCCAGCTGCACCGGCAGCATGGACGCGATATCGTCGGCCGACACCACGGTGCGGCGGCGATACATGAACGGTAAACCAGCACCGTATTCGGCGCCGAGGAATGGCGTCACATCTTTGTCGGTTTCCGCAGTGCCCGGCGCATGCGCCGCAGTCTGCGCGCCGAGATCGCCGCTCACGCGCGTATCGAAGCGGAAGGCGTACGTTTCTTTTGGTGGCAGCTCTTTGGTGCTCACACCCCAAGGCTCATCGGGATAACCGCCAAATACCGGCGTCACTTCGCCGGTCGGATAAATCGTACCGTCCCAGCCGGTGACGGTGTAGTAGGGCACATCCATGCCCGCCTTCAGCGCCAGCTTCTTCAGCGCCGCGATGTGCGCGACGCCCTTGTCGGGACCGTCGATGTTGTATTCATTTTCCAGCTGCACGCCGATCACGCGGCCGCCGTCTTTCCACAGCAGGCCTTTCAGCTGCTGGCCGATCTGGCCGTACAGACGCTCCACATGCACCATGTATTGCGGGTCGTTGGAGCGGGTCGGCATGGCGTTGACCACCCAATCCGGAATGCCGCCGTAGCGCACTTCCGCGTGCGCCCAAGGGCCGACGCGCACCACCACATCCAGCCCGGCCTTGGTGGCCAGTTGAATGAAGCGGCGCAGATCACGGTTGCCGGACCAGTCGAATTTTCCTTCCACTTCTTCGTGGTGATTCCACATGACGTAGCTGGCCACGATATCGATGCCGGCCGCTTTCATCTTGCGCAGTTCCGCATCCCATTGCGAAGCGGGCGTGCGGCTGTAGTGGAATTCGCCCATCACCGGCAGCCACGGGCCGCCGTTGCGGGTCAGGTAGCGCGCGTTGGCGCCGAGGGTGTCGCCGTTAGGGGCGGTGGCGCTGCCGAGACGCAGCGCCGCTTTCAGAGGGGCAGGATTGGGAGCGCTGGCATCGATGGTGAGCGTGTCTGCACCAGCGGCACCCGCCGCCAGCACACCCGCAACCAGAGCCGCGCAGGTGCGCAGGCGGAAGATCATCGAATTACCACTCCGCGATGCTGCCGTCTTCGTGACGCCAGACCGGATTGCGCCAGTCAGGGGCGTTCTTGCTCGCTTCGATGACGCGCGCTTCATCCACTTCCACGCCAAGGCCTGGTTTTGGCAGCGGATTGCAGTAGCCGTCGACGATCTTGAAGTCGTCCTTGTTCACCACGTAGTCGAGCAGCTCGCCGCCCTTGTTGTAGTGGATGCCCATGCTCTGCTCTTGCAGCACGGCGTTGTACGACACGAAGTCGACGTGCAGGCAGGCCGCCAGTGCGACAGGGCCCAGCGGGCAGTGCGGCGCCAGCGTGATGTCGTAGGCTTCGGCCATCGAGGCGATCTTCAGGCACTCGGTGATACCGCCGGCGTGCGACAGGTCCGGCTGCACGATCGACAGGCCGCCGGCCGCGAACACGTTCTTGAATTCGAAGCGCGAGTACATGCGCTCACCGGCCGCCAGCGGGATGGAGGTCATCTCGGCCAGGCGCGGGTAGTATTCGGCCTGCTCGGCCAGCACCGGTTCTTCCACGAACAGCGGACGGAATTGTTCCAGCTCGCGCAGCAGGGTCTTGGCCATCGGCGCGGCCACGCGGCCGTGGAAGTCCAGGCCGAATTCGATGGTGGTGCCGAAGGCTTCGCGGATCTCGGCGACGCGGCGCACCGCTTCATCGACCTTGGCCGAGGTGTCCAGCATGCCCAGTTCCTCGGTGCCGTTCATCTTGAAGGTATTGAAGCCGCCTTTTTGCAGCGTGCGGATTTGTTCGATGATGTCAGACGGACGGTCGCCGCCCACCCAGCTGTACATCTTCATGCGGTCGCGCACCAGGCCGCCCAGCAGTTCGTACACCGGCTTGCCCAGCACCTTGCCCTTGATGTCCCACAGCGCCTGGTCGATACCGGCGATGGCGCTCATCAGGATGGCGCCGCCGCGATAGAAGCCGGCGCGGTACATGGTTTGCCACAGGTCGTTGATGCGCGACGGGTCCTGGCCGATCAGGTACGGTTCCATTTCCTGGACCGCCGTCTCCACGGTGCGGGCGCGGCCTTCGATGACCGGTTCGCCCCAGCCGACGACGCCTTCATCGGTTTCGATTTTGAGCAGCATCCAGCGCGGTGGAACACGGTAGGTCGTCAGTTTGATGATTTTCATAGGATCGGATCGGTGTGAGGGTGGTTCAGGGAACAGCGCTCAGTCTAAGCCGGGTCGCTAGACTGGAAATATGATTAATTCGTAAGGACCCATATCAATATCGGATAGCTTCCGGCCGTCGTTCCGGCGCAGGCCGGAACCCATGCTGAGCTGACCGGCCAGCGTTCTATGGATCCCGGCCTGCGCCGGGATGACGTTGGCTGTGCTATCCGATATCGTCATGGTTGGAAGCGGTTTATTCATAGCTGTAGCACAGGGGCCTCGCTTAGACTGGGAACGTCAAAAATCGCCTGCCAGGACTGCCGTATGAACTCCCCCAGCACCACCGTCGCTTCCACGCCCGGCGTCATGTTAATCCGGGTCGGGCAGGCCGGTAGCGCGTTACGCTGGGACGCGCTGGCACAGTGCTGGCGCTGGCCGGATCCGATCGGTAGCCAGCTGTACGCATGGCCGGCGCCGCCCGCCATGCCGAGCGGCGTGCGCATGCTGGAAAGCGCCAGTGTGATGGCGTGCTGCACCTCCGGCCGCGTGTTGCTGGGACTGGGCAAGCGCCTCGGCATGGTCGAGCTGCCGCAGCCCGGCCAGCCGAGCCGGCCGTTGCAGGCGCAGGTGCTGATCACCATCGATGCGGCCGAGCCGCGCACCAGCATCAGCGACGGTTGCGCCGACCGTGCCGGCAACTTCGTGTTCGGCACCGCCAACACCGGGCAGGACAAGCGCCCGATCGGCAGCTTCTACCAATATTCGCAGCGTTACGGCCTGCGCCGCCTGGCCTTGCCGGCGGTGGCCGCCGCCGCCAGCATCGCCTTCAGCCCGGACGGCCGGCGCATGGTGTTTGCCGACGCCGCGCGGGGCGCCATCATGCAATGCGACTACGAGCCGGAACGGGCCAAGGTTAGCGTTGTGAAACCGTTTTCAGAGTTGCTGGAGCAGGGCGCTGGCGCAGCCATCTTCGACAGCGATGGCAACTTGTGGAGCGTGCAGGGCGGCGTACTGGTGCAGTACGACAGTCATGGCCACGCGCTGCAGCAGGTTGCGCTGGCGCGCGAGGCGGCGGCCAGCGTGGCCTTCGGCGGCCCGGGGCTGGACCAGTTGCTGGTGCTGGGCGCGCAGGGCGGTTTGTACGGCTTGCCGCCTGGCCTGCTCAAAGGGCTGGCGCCCGGCGTGGCCGATACCTTGTTTATTGATAGCGGGAGCGCTTCCACTGCCAGTTTGCACGCGTGACGGTGATTGACGCTGCTCCGGCCCCCCTTTATGATGGGCAATCAAACTGATCACCAATATGACTGATTCCCGCTCGGACCGCTTTGTTCGTTCCCACCTGAAAACCCGTCACCTCGTCTTGCTGGTCGAACTCGGCCGGCATGGTTCGATTGCCCACGCAGCGCAAGCAGCCAACCTGACGCAACCCGGTGCATCCAAATTATTGGGTGAGCTGGAGCACGCGCTCGGGGTGCAGTTGTTCGAGCGCTTGTCGCGCGGCGTGTCGCCGACCTGGTATGGCAAGGTGCTGATCCGCCGCGCCGGCGCGGCGCTGGCGGAGATGGACGCGGCGCACCAGGAAGTGATGGAACTGTTGTCCGGCCTGCGCGGCCGCGTGGGCATCGGCACTGTGCTGGCGCCGGCCACCGGGCTGGTGCCGAAAGCCATCAACCTGCTCAAGGAGCGCCACGCGCGCGTGCACGTGGCGGTGAATATGTCGACCAGCAAAGTGCTGGTGGAACGCCTGCGCAGTGGTGAGCTGGATCTGGTGGTGGGCCGCATCCTCGACACCGAGGCGGCCGATGAACTGAATTTTGAACCACTGACCGACGAGCCGCATTTGCTGATCGCGCGTGCCAGCCATCCGCTGATGGACCGCAAGGAATTGAAACTCGAAGACCTGATGGAGCAGTGCTGGATCCTGCCGCCAGCCGGTTCCATCCTGCGCGATCGCCTGACCGCGCTGTTCCTGTCGCACGGTCTTGAGCAGCCGGCGGAAACCGTCGAAACGCTGGACATGCCGGTGGTTGCCAGCCTCCTGCTGAATAACGACATGGTGGTGGCGCTGCCGGCCGAAGCCGTGCAGCCCTATCTCGACGCCGGCTTGCTGAAGGTGCTGCCGTTCGATCTTGGCGTCAGCATGGACTCATTCGGCATTGTGACGCGCAAGCGACATCAGCTCTCGCCCGGCGCCGATGCCATGCTGACCGCGCTGCGCGACGCTGCAGCCAGCATCTATCCTCACTATCGCGCGCCAGCGCAGGGCTGAAGCGGTTCGTGATATACGAACTTGGTATGGCCCAAACTAAAATAGCTATTGGTTTGTAAATTCGTGTTTCGTTAGCATCCGGTTATCCGTCCACATCTTCATCAGAGACGGGACAAATACAAACACTGGAGATGCACAATGAAACATAAAAAAATGAGCTGGCTGATTGCTACGCTCTTCACTTCCCCACTGCTGGTCCAAGACGTTCTCGCACAAGAAGCTGCCGCCGATGGCATCCAGCAGGTCAACGTGACCGGTATTCGCGCTTCGGTGCGCAATGCGCTGGCGGCCAAGGAAGCCAGCAACAGTATCGTTGAAGTCATCGCATCGGAAGACATCGGCAAGCTGCCGGATACCACCATCGCTGAATCGCTGGCGCGCCTGCCAGGCCTGTCCTCGGGCCTGGATCGCGGCAACGCTTCGCAGATCGTGGCGCGCGGCATGGGCCCGCGCTTCATCGGCGCTACCCTGAACGGCCGTGAGCTGGCATCGTCGGAGCCTAACCGCGCCGTGCGTTTCGAACAGTTCCCGTCGGAGTCGTTGAGCGGCGCCACCGTCTACAAGACGCAGCAGGCCGACCTGGCTGAAGGCGGCATCGCTACGACGATTGATTTGCAAACGGTTTCGCCGCTGAAGATGAGCGGCCGCCAGGTGGTGCTGCGCGCCGATGCGCTGTACTACCCGCTGGGTAAGGATATCCAGGGCGCCGACAAGAGCGCACCGCGTGTCGGTGGCGTGTTCCTCGACCAGTTCGCGAACAAGACCATCGGCGCGGCGCTGGCCTTCAGCTACCAGGACCAGCCTGCGATCCAGAAGAACAAGCGTCATTGGGGCTTCAATGAAACCAACTCGGTCGATGTGACCGGCGACGGCAAGATCGACAAGCTGCCGTGGGGCTTCCAGGACGAAGCGCGCCAGGGCAAGGACAAGCGCGGCAGCGTGCTGGGCAAGGTTGAGTGGAAGCCGAACAACGACGTGCAGATCACCGCCGACACCTACTACGCGGAAGCGAAGATCAAGGAGCGCGGCCTGCAGCACTGGATTGACGGCGTTGGCAACTGGGATGGCTACAACTCGGCCAACTACAGCAAGCTCGATGTACGCAATGGCTACGTGGTTGGCGGCACCATCAGCAACGCCACCCTGATCAACAACGACTTCATCTACGTGCAGGACACCAGCGTGGCCGCCACTGGCCTGAACGGCAAGTTCAACGCCGGCGAGTGGAAGATCGACGCCGACCTGTCCACTTCGCACGCACGCCGTGGCAGCGCATGGCGCGACCTGCGCCAGAGTGCCTTCAACGTACCGGTCACCTGGTCGTTCCCTGGCGACGAAGTGCAGAACTACAGCGTTGGCATCGACAGCGGCAAGGTCTCCAATTTCGGCGATCCTAGCCTGTACATCGACACCGACGGCCACGTGCGGGACAAGTTGAATGCAGCGGCCCTGAGTGCATCGCGCGCCATTGACGGCAGCTTTATCAACCGCCTCAAGGTTGGCGTGCGCACCACCGATCGCGAGAAGAGCTACCACCAGACCACGTGGACCCTGGCCGGCAAAACTATTCCGGCATCGGCCTACGAGACCATCAACGTTGATGGCTACCCAGCCTTCATCGGTCTGAAAGACTGGGACAGCACCATCGCTTCGACCTACGGCGCCAACGCCTTCAACCCGAATGGCCAGAAGCAGGAAGACTGGCAGATCCAGAACGACAAGCTGGCCGGCTGGAAGGTCAAGGAGCGCAGCACCTCGGCCTTCGTGCAGGGCGACCTGGATGGCGAAGCCTTCGGCAAAACCTACCGTGGCAACGTCGGTGTGCGCCTGGTGCACACCAAGCAGACCGGCTACGGCGCGGAGTCGATCAACGGCGCGGCGGCTACCCCGACGGAAGCCGGCACTTCGTACACCGAAGTCCTGCCTAGCCTGAACCTCGTGTTCAATCTGGACGAAGCACAGGAACGCCAGGTGCGCTTCAGCGTGGCGCGCGCCATGTCGCGTGCACCGCTGGATGAAATGCGCGCTTCGCGCAACCTGAGCCTGAGCACCACGGACACCAGCCAGCCGATCACCGGCAGTGCCGGTAATCCTGACCTGAAGCCGATGATGGCCAATCAGGTTGATTTGTCCTACCAATGGTACTTCGGCAAAGGCGCGCTGTTGTCGGCCGGTGGCTTCTACAAGAAGGTATCGCGTTATATCGCCATCGAAAGCGACACCACCACCATCAATGGCCGCACTGCGACCATTACCCGTTCAGTGAACGGCGAAGGTGGTGATATTCGCGGCCTGGAACTGATTTACCAGCAAGCCTTCACGTCGCTGCCTGCGCCGTTCGATGGCCTGGGTATCGCCAGCAACTACGCCTACACCACCAGCAACATCAAGGAACAGACGCCGGCCAACAATCCTTATCCGATCGAAGGCCTGATGAAGTCCAACGGTGGCGTGACCCTGTGGTACGAGAAAGCAGGCTACGAAGCGCGCCTGTCGGCCAACTACCACAGCAAGTTTGCGCGTAACCCAACCTGGGGCGCTGGTCAGCTGATCATGAACGAAGCCGAAACCTATGTGACGCTGAACCTGGCGAAGCAACTGACGCCTAACCTGCAAGTGCGCTTCGGTATCGACAACCTGACCAACCAGAAAGCGGTCTACACTAGCGCCAACATTCCGGGACAGCAGGAAGTCACCGAGTTCGGCCGCCGCTTCAACCTGGGGCTGACCTTCAAGCTGTAAGCACGCGTTAATCCCTTTTTTATCGTGGTTTTGCGGAGTGGTGCGTGATGGCGCTACTCCGCTTTTTTTATCTGGAGCCCGATTTTGAAAACAAGACTGATAGCTACTGTCCTGCTGATGCTGGCCTGCGTGACTGCAGGTGCGGCCCCGCGCGAGCGCCTGTCGCTCGACCGTGGCTGGTTGTTCCACCAGGGCGATATCGTCCAGCCGCCCATCGTTGGACATGAAGAATCCTACGGCAATGCCAAGGCCGGCAGCGCCGGCGGCGCGGCCGGCAATGAATATGACGACTCGGACTGGCGCCGTCTCGACTTGCCGCACGACTGGGCGGTGGAAGGCCCGTTCGATCCGAAAGCCAATGTGGCGCAGGGCTATCGTCCGCGCGGCATCGGCTGGTATCGCCGCTACCTGAAAGTGGATGCGGCCGATCGCGGCAAGCATTTCGAATTGCAGTTCGACGCCATCGCCACCCACGCCACGGTGTGGGTGAACGGTAATGTGGTCAGCCGCAACTGGTCCGGCTACAACGCCAGCTACATCGACATCACGCCTTACCTGCGCTACGGCGATGCGATGAACACCATCGCCATCCGTGTCGATGCGGAAGCGATGGAGGGCTGGTGGTATGAAGGCGCGGGCATGTACCGCCATAGCTGGCTGGTGAAACGCAGCCCGCTGCACGTGGTGACGGACGGCGTGCACGCCACGCCGCGCCCCGTCAAAGATAAACAGTGGAGCATTCCGGTCGCGGTCACGCTGAACAACAGCGGCAAGACCACCGGCGATGCAATCGTCGAAGTGACGGTGTACGACCCGTCCGGCAAGCAGGTGGCGCAACGCAGCGCGCCGGCGCGCGTGGGCGTGCTGGCCAACAGCGTGGTGCAGCTGCCGGTAACGATCAACGATCCGGCCCTGTGGTCGATCGAGAAAACCAATCTGTATCGCGTGACCACGCGCGTCCTGCAGGCCGGCAAGGCGGTGGATGAAACCACGCTGCACACCGGCTTCCGCACCATCCGCTTCGATGCGGCGCAAGGCTTCTTCCTGAACGGTGTGCACGTCAAGCTGCAAGGCGTGTGCATCCACCAGGACCACGCCGGTGTCGGCGTCGCGGTGCCGGATTCGGTGTGGGAGTACCGCCTGCGCCGCCTGAAGGAGCTGGGCGTGAATGCGATTCGCTTCTCGCACAACGCCCCGGCGGCCGAGGTGCTGGACATGGTGGACCGCATGGGTTTCGTCGTCATGGACGAGAATCGCAACTTCAATCCATCGCCGGACTACATGAAGCAGCTGGAGTGGATGGTCAAGCGCGACCGCCATCATCCGGGTGTAGTGCTGTGGTCCGTATTTAACGAAGAGCCGGTGCAGGCGACCGAAGTCGGTTACGAAATGGTGCGCCGCATGTCGGCTGCCGTGAAGGCGCTGGACGATACACGCCCGGTCACCGCCGCCATGAACGGCGGCTTCCTCACCGAGCTGAATGTCTCGCACGCGGTGGACGTGGTGGGCGCCAACTATCAGGTGCCGGACTACGACAAGTACCACAAGGCGTATCCGAACAAACCGTTCACCAGCTCCGAAGATACCTCCGCCTTCATGACGCGCGGCGAGTACAAGACGGTGCCGTCGAAAAACCTCATCGCCAGCTATGACGACGATGCGGCGCAGTGGGGCAACACCCACCGCGACGCATGGCAAGCCATCGACACGCGTCCATTCGTGGCGGGCGGTTTCGTGTGGACCGGTTTCGATTATCGCGGCGAACCAACGCCAAATGAATGGCCGTCGGTCAGCTCGGTATTCGGCATCATGGACCTGAACGGTTTTGCCAAGACCGCGTACTACATCCACCAGGTGCAGTGGATCAAGGATAAGCCGCTGATCCACATTGCGCCGCACTGGAACTGGAAGCAGGGCGAGAACGTGCGCGTAATGGTGATGGCCAACGTCGAGCGCATCAAGCTGCTGCTGAACGGCCGCGAACTGGGCGAGCAGAAGGTTGATCCGTACCGCATGAATAACTTCAACGTCGCCTTCGAGCCGGGCAAGCTGGAAGCCATTGGTTACAAGGGCGGCAAGGAAGTGGTCCGCACGGCGGTGGAAACTACCGGCGCGCCGGTCAGGCTGGAACTGGTGCCGGACCGCGCGCAACTGGCGGGCGACGGCTACGACGCCATGCCGATCACCGTGCGCGCGCTGGATGCGCAAGGTCGCGCGGTGCCGCTGGCGGACAATGAAGTGACCTTCGCCGTCAGCGGCGGCGGCCGCTCCATCGGCCACGGCAACGGCGATCCGAATTCGCACGAGGACGAGAAGGGCGCCACCCGCCGCCTGTTCAACGGCCTGGCGCAGCTGATCGTGCAGACCAACTACGGCAGCAAGGACGCCGTCACCATCAACGCCACTGCCGCCGGCTTGCAAGCCGCCAGCGTGACGATCCCGGTGAAGCAGGTTGCCGCCATCCCGTTCGTCGAGCCGGCCGATGCGCCGCTCACCTTCGTGCGCAGCTGGCGCATCGCGCCGGACGGCGACGCGCGTCCCGATCCGAACCAGAAACTGGCCAGCTTCGACATGAACACCTGGGGCTGGGGCTCGCCGCCGATGCGCGCCGCAGCGGGCAGCAAGTACCACCTGTATCGCGCCAGCTTCACGCCGCGCAAGAACCTGGCCGACGGCACCGGCCGGATCCGCTTCGCTGCCATCAAGGGCAAGGCGGAGGTCTGGCTCAACGGCCAGTTGATCGGCAAGAAGGATAGTTACGCCAGCGAAGCGCTGGACGTGACGCTGCCAGCCGGCGCCGGCAAGCGCGAGCTCAATGTGCTGATCGAGGCCGAACCGGGCCAGGGCAGCGGTATTGAAGGCCACGTCACGATTGAGGCGGGATTGTTGGTAAGCAGTAAATAAATCGCGTGCTTGTTGGTTGCAAACACGCGATTCGGTTGACGGCATCCCGCCCGCTCCCTATAGTGGCGGGATGATTTCCGAATTCCAAGACCTCTCCGATAAAATCGACCAGCTGGCTGAAATGACCGCCGCGCTGCGCCGGGAAAATGCGCAACTGCGCCAGGCCAATGCCGCTCTCGTGGTGGAGAACATGGGCTATCAGCGCCGGCTGGGTGAAGCCTCCGGCCGCCTCGAAGCTTTGCTGGGATCGATCCCCGGCCTCGACAGCGCCGATACCGATGACAAGCTTCCAGAAAACGAGGATGCGCAATGATTCAGCTGGATGTCACCATCATGGGCCAGCCGTACAAGCTGGCTTGCAAAGAGGATGAGGAGGCGGCGCTGCGCAAGGCGGTCGCCTTTGTGGACCGCAAGATGTGCGCGATCCGCGACGCCGGTAAAGTCAAGGGCACCGACCGTATCGCCGTGATGGCGGCACTGAGCATGGCCGGCGAATTCCTGTCGGTGAAAGCACCACAGGGACCGTTGTCTGACATGTCGATGCTGGAAGTGCAGACCAAGATGGCTGCCATGCACAAAGTGCTGGACGCCGCCCTGACGCCGCAGGAAGCGCTGTTTTAATTTGTAAATCGGCCTTCCTTTGCAGCGCACAAAAGAGTAAACTCTGTTTCACCCTGCGGTGTTCGAGACTTGTCATATATTCCTTGAACCATTTGTTTGCACCGGTCGTGGAAATTTGTTCGGTGGGCGAGAGCGTCGCTAGTCCGATGAACCCGAAATTGAACTAACCGTGACCACCTGAGCCTTTTAGGTTCGGGATGCCGGCAAGACGGCACAGGCGGGGCCTTATATCAAAAGAAGCGGTTGTTAGCATGTGAATGCGCAGCCGCTTTTTTTTCGTCTGGAGATATGCATGCAATATTGGCTGATGAAATCCGAACCGGATGAAGTGAGTATTGATGACGTGATGGCGTCGCCGCAGCAGACCACCGCGTGGTTCGGCGTGCGCAACTACCAGGCGCGCAATTTCATGCGCGACCAGATGCAGGTCGGTGATGGTGTGCTGTTCTATCACTCCAGCTGCCCGGAGCCCGGCATTGCAGGGCTGGCGCAGATAGTGAGCACTCCTTATCCGGACGCCTCGCAGTTCGATAGCAAGAGCAAATATTACGACGCCAAGGCCACGCAGGAGCAGCCGCGCTGGATTTCGATTGATGTGCAGGGCACGCAGAAAACGCGCCTGTTGTCACTGGCGGAGATGCGGACGATCCCCGCGCTGGAAGACATGGTAGTGCTGCAGAAGGGCAGCCGCCTGTCCATCACGCCGGTCACACCGGCGCAATGGAAAGCCATCGTCAAGCTTTTGAAATGACTGGTGGTGCGCCGCGCTGGCGTACTTTGTAAGCCCACACCAGCATGATGATCGCGCCGATAATCATCGGCAGCGACAGCGCCTGGCCGGAGGTGATCGGTACGCCGGCAATGACGCGCTCCCAGTCCGGCGTGCGGAAATACTCGGTGAAGAATCGCGCGCAGCCATACAGCAGGGTATAGAACGCGCCGACCGCCAACCGTGGACGCTCCTTGCGGGCATACAGCCACAAAATCACGAACACGATCAGGCCATCAATCAGCAGCTGGTACAGCGGCGATGGATGGCGCAGGCCTTGCAGGAACACCGGATCCGGATGCAGCGGGTAGCGGATGTCCGGCCACAGCATGGCCCACGGCAGCGATTGATCGCTCACCACGCGGCCTGGCAGTTCGGCGTTGATGAAGTTGCCGAGACGGCCCGCCGCATAACCGAGCGGCACCAGCGGCGCGATGAAGTCGTACACATCCAGCAGGTTGCGGCCGGCCTTGCGCGCCCAGATCGACATCGCCACCAGCACGCCGATGAAGCCGCCGTGGAAGGACATGCCGCCGTGCCAGACCTTGAAGATTTCAATCGGATCGGAGAAGTATTTGAGCGGTTCGTAGAACAGCACTTCACCCAGGCGGCCGCCGATAATCACGCCCATCATGCCGTAGAACAGCATGTCGTCCAGGTCTTCCTTCTTCCACTGCTGCGCGGCGATGTGCGGCTGCTTGATGCGCACCCGGCCCAGCGCGATGAACAGCGCAAAGGCCAGCACGTACATCAGGCCATACCAGTGGATGGCGACTGGCCCCAGTTGCAGGGCGATGGGGTCGGGCATCGGGTGTATCAGCATAGGGTGTTCTTTCTCAGTAGTTCCAAAAAGCCGTGCAGTACCGGCGAGGCATTATCGCGCCGCCATGCGAGGCCGGTTTCGACCAGCGGCGTGGCGTCGGCCAGCGCCCGGTATTCTACCCCGGTCCGCATCAGGTTGGAGACCGACTGCGGCACCAGCGCCATGCCGATGCCGGCCGACACCAGGCTGACGATGGTTTGCATCTGGATCGCTTCCTGCCCGATCTGCGGCGTGATGCCGGCTTCGCGGAATACCGACAGAATGGCGTCGTGCAGCGCCGGCGCAATCGCGCGCGGGAAGATGATGAGCGGGAGCTGCGGCAGCGCTGAGAGTTTCAGCTTGCCTTTCTTCTTCAGCGCCGGCAGGCCGGCGGGCAGGGCCAGCACCAGCGGCTCGTTCAGCACCGGCAGGTAGTCCAGTTCCTGCTTCGCCTTGTCGGGCAGCGGCGGGATCAGCAGGCCGGCGTCGATGCGGTTGTGCAGCAGGTCGTCCAGTTGCAGGTCGGAGGTGGCTTCCTGCAGCGTGATCTGCACTTGCGGGTAGGCGGCGCGGTAGGCGCGCAAAAACGGCGGCAGCACGCTGTAATCGGCCGAGGAGACGAAGGCCAGCGTCAGGCGGCCTACCTCGCCGGCGGCGGCGCGCTGCACCAGTTGCGGCAGTTCCTGCGCCTGCGCCAGCATGCGGCGCGCTTCCGGCAGCAGCGCCAGGCCGGCCGGCGTCAGCGCCACGCCGCGCCGGTTGCGCTCGAACAGCGCGGCGCCCAGTTCTTCCTCCAGCGCCTGGATGGTCTGCGACAGCGGCGGCTGCGTCATGTGCAGGCGCAGCGCGGCCTTGCCGAAGTGGAGTTCTTCGGCCACGGTGGTGAAGTAGCGGAGCTGGCGCAGTTCCATATGGTTAACTATGCAATTTGTTATCTGTGATATTTTATACGAATCACAGGTGCGGAAATCGGATATTTGACATGGTGGCAGGGTAGTCGCACACTCTTAGGCTAGCCTTACCATTGGAGAATCATCATGCCGCAATACCGTTCCCGTACCACCACTCATGGCCGCAACATGGCCGGCGCACGCGCGCTCTGGCGCGCCACCGGCATGAAAGATGGCGACTTCGATAAACCGATCGTGGCCGTGGTCAACTCCTTCACCCAGTTCGTGCCGGGCCACGTGCACCTGAAGGATCTGGGCCAGCTGGTAGCGCGCGAGATTGAAAAAGCGGGCGGCGTGGCGAAAGAATTCAATACCATCGCCGTCGACGACGGTATCGCGATGGGCCACGGCGGCATGCTGTATTCGCTGCCGTCGCGCGACCTGATCGCCGACTCGGTCGAGTACATGGTCAACGCCCACTGCGCCGATGCGATGGTCTGCATCTCCAACTGCGACAAGATCACGCCGGGCATGCTGATGGCTGCCATGCGTTTGAACATCCCGGTGGTGTTCGTATCGGGCGGTCCGATGGAAGCGGGCAAGGTAGTCAAGGTCGTCAATGGCGGCCAGAAGATCATCAAGCTGGATCTGGTGGACGCCATGATCAAGGCCGGCGACGCCACCGTCAGCGATGCCGACGTGGCCGAGATCGAGCGTTCCGCCTGCCCGACCTGCGGTTCGTGCTCCGGCATGTTCACCGCCAACTCGATGAACTGCCTGACCGAAGCACTGGGCCTGTCGCTGCCGGGTAATGGCACCATCGTCGCGACGCACTCGGACCGCGAACAGCTGTTCCTGCGCGCCGGCCGCCTGATCGTGGAACTGGCCAAGCGCCACTACGAGCAGGACGACTACAGCATCCTGCCGCGCTCCATCGCCACCAAGGCGACCTGGGAAAACGCGATGGCGCTGGATGTGTCGATGGGGGGGTCGACCAACACCGTGCTGCACTTGCTGGCCGCAGCGCACGAAGCGGGCGTGGACTTCACGATGGCCGACATCGACCGCATCTCGCGCAAAGTGCCATGCCTGTGCAAGGTCGCGCCGATGACGGACAAGTTCCACATCGAAGACGTGCACCGCGCTGGCGGCATCATTTCGATTCTTGGCGAACTGGCGCGCGCCGGTTTGCTGGATACGTCGCGTCCAACCATTCACGCGCCGACGATGGGCGAGGCGATTGAACGCAACGATATCAAGCGCAGCGACGATCCTGCAGTGCACCAGCTGTTCCGCGCCGCGCCGGGCGGTGTGCCGACGCAGGTGGCGTTCTCGCAATCGGAGCGCTATGAATCGCTGGACCTGGACCGCAGCACCGGTTGCATCCGCGACCTGGAGCACGCGTATTCGAAGGACGGCGGCCTCGCGGTCTTGTACGGCAATCTGGCGGAGAAGGGCTGCATCGTTAAAACCGCAGGCGTGGATGAGAGCATCCTGAAGTTCAGCGGCAAGGCGCGCGTGTTTGAATCGCAGGACGCGGCGGTGGAAGCCATCCTTGGCGACACCGTGCATGAAGGCGATGTGGTCATCATCCGCTACGAAGGTCCGAAGGGCGGTCCTGGCATGCAGGAGATGCTGTATCCGACTTCGTACATCAAGTCCAAGGGCCTGGGCAAGGCGTGCGCGCTGTTCACCGATGGCCGTTTCTCGGGTGGCTCGTCGGGCCTGGTGATTGGTCACGCTTCGCCGGAAGCGGCGGAGGGCGGCGCGATTGGTCTGGTGGAAGAGGGCGATATGATTGATATCGATATTCCGAACCGCACCATCAATCTGCGTATCGGCGATGAGACGCTGGCGGCGCGTCGTGTGGCGATGGAAGCCAAGGGCGCCGATGCATGGCAGCCGGTGAACCGCGAGCGCTACGTCTCGCAAGCGCTGCAAGCCTACGCCGCGCTGACCACCTCCGCCGACCGTGGCGCGGTGCGCGACCTGTCGCAGCTGCGGAAGTAACTACGTCGTCCCGGCGCAGGCCGGGACCCAATTGGGTTCCGGCCTGCGCCGGAACGACATCATTTCTTGTCGAAGGTTTTGCTGACGCGGGCTTTGCGGCGCTTTTCGTCTTCGTTGTGGGCTTTGCGCTTGTCGAAGCCGAGCATCGGCTCCAGGAATTCAAACCACAGGAATGCCACCACCATCAGGGCGCCAATCGCCCACCAGGATAATTCGGCAAACTTCCACACTTCAAAGTAGCGCAACGCAACCAGAGCGACGATCAATAGGATCAGTGGCATGATTTCCTCCTTAGCCTCCATCTTACAAGTAATCAAGCAAAACGCGGTAGAATGTTTAGCAGCACTTACTCAGGAGAGCACTATGAAAAAACATTTGATGATGATTGGGGTAGTACTGGCATCGACGTTCGCTTCGCAGGCCGCTATGGCTGACGCGGGCCTGGATCTGGCCAAGGCCAAGAATTGCATGGCTTGCCACGCGGTTGCCACCAAGCTGGTTGGTCCTGCCTACAAGGACGTTGCCGCCAAATACGCCGGCCAGAAAGATGCGGAAGCCAAGCTGGCTGCCAAAGTGATCAAAGGCGGCTCCGGCACCTGGGGCGCGATCCCGATGCCAGCCAATCCGCAAGTCAATGAAGCGGAAGCCAAGACCCTGGTGAAATGGGTCCTGAGCCAGAAATGAAAAAAGCGCCCTAGGGCGCTTTTTAATTTTATGGATCAGTGAATTACTTCGATCTTGGTTTTCTTACCGTCCGTGTAAGTGAACAAGGTCAGCGCGCCATCCTTGATGTCGCCCTTGTCGTCGAAGGTAATCAGGCCGGTCACGCCCTGGTACTTGATCTTCTGCAGCACCGGCAGGTACTTGGCCGGCTGTGCCGAATTGGCCTGCTGCATGGCGGCTGCCATCGTCATGACGGCGTCGTACACATACGGCGAGTAGATCTGCACGTCGGCGTTGTACTTCTTCTTGTAGCGCGCCACGAAATCATCCATGCCCTTTTGCTGCTCGGCAGTGACGCCGCCCGCTTCAGCGCAGGTGACCACGCCATTGGCGGCGGCCGTACCGGCCAGTTTCGGCAGCGATTCGGTGCAGATGCCGTCACCGCCCATGTACTTGGCGTTGATGCCCAGCGCCTTCATCTGGCGCAGCAGCGGGCCGCCCACCGAGTCCATGCCGCCGAAGAACACCAGGTCCGGGTTCTTGGCTTTGATCTTGGTCAGGATGGCGTTGAAGTCGGTGGCCTTGTCGGTGGTGAATTCCTTGGTGAACTCGGCGTTCGGTGCGGCCTTCTTCGCGGCCTTGACGAATTCATCGGCCACGCCCTGGCCGTAGGCGGTGCGGTCGTCGATCACGGCGATCTTCTTCGCGCCCAGCTTGGTGATGGCGTAGTTGCCGAGCGAGCCGCCCAGCTTGGCGTCGTTGGCAACCACGCGGAATACCGACTTGAAGCCTTGCTGGGTGTACTTGGTCTGGGTGGTGGCCGGCGAGATTTGCGGGATGCCGGCGTCGTGGTAAATCTTGGAGGCGGGGATGGAGGTGCCGGAGTTCAGGTGGCCGATCACGCCGTTCACTTTGGCGTCGACCAGCTTCTGCGCGACGGCCGTGCCTTGCTTCGGATCGCTGCCGTCGTCTTCCAGCTGCAGCACGAACTTGACTGGCTTGCCGTCGATCTTGATGCCTTTGGCATTCAATTCTTCGATCGCCATTTTGGCGCCATTTTCATTGTCCTTGCCGAGGTGTGCCGAAGGACCGGAGACTGGACCGACGTGACCGATCTTGATCACTTCTTGCGCAACAGCGCTGCCGGCAAAGGCCAGGGCGATGGCGAGGGGAATGAATTTGAACTGCATGTGACAATCTCCAAAGTTGTATGCAAGGCACCAAGGTACAACAAATTTTTGGCGGCGCAAAGCGGCAAACCGGAGGTTTTGTACTTTTTTGGAGCGTTTCCCTGATTTGAGGCAAACCTGCTTCAGGGTGGTGCGATCCGTGCACCAGCATGGGCACGGATCGGGGCGGAGGACTTACTTTTTCTGCGCTTGCAGGTGGGTGATTTCTTGCGAGACAGCGCGCGAGACGATTTTCTCTATCGTATCGTGCAGGCCGATGCGGATTTCGTTGGTGAGGTCATGCAAGGCATGGCTCAGCACTTCCGCCATGCTGTCCTTGATGCGCTGCTCCAGCACGAAATCCACCCGCGATTGCAGCTGGTGCATGATGCGCGATGCCAGGCGGTGTTCCATCATCGCCCATTCGGCTTCGGTCCAGCCGTCGATGGCGGCGGCTTCCAGTTGTTCGGCGACGGAGGCTGGTGGTGGTGCGGCGCCCTCCTCGCCCAGCGGTTCCGCTTTCAATACTTCCGTCAGTACAGGGATACTTGCGTCAAACGATGCTTGGCTCATGATTTTCCTGCGACAAAGTGGGTAAGTGGATAGTCTTGCTGCTTGTATGCGACATAACGCTTGCGGCCGGCGGCCGCATCATCCTCTTGGGAGGAAATCACTTCGATCATGCGCGCAAACTGTGTCATCTGCGATGGCGCGCGGCGCGACAAATTGACCAATAATTCTTTGTGCGTGTGTGGTAATTCCGCCTCATCCGAGTCCGTCAACAGGATCGGCGTCTGCGCCGCCAGCTCATCCGTGACCAGCACGTGCGGCAGGTAGTCGGTGGCGGAAAAATCCCACATCGCCGCGTTAAGTTCTGCCAGTTGCGCGCTATCTTCCGCCATCAGCACCACGCGGTTGTTGGCGGCCCAGGCCTTGCGCACGAGGCGGCAGGCGTAGGCTACTTTGTCCGGTACATTGGTGTGGAAGTCGATGCGTGTCATGGTGAATCCAGTGTATGCGAAAACGCCGCAAGCCGCTGGCACCGAGTTTGCTACCGTGCGGCTTGGGTGGAGGGGAGATTGTTAATCGTTACGCGGCCATGCCGCTGTGGCGTAACAGTGCATCGATGCTCGGCTCGCGGCCGCGGAAAGCGGTGAACGATTCCAGCGCCGGACGCGAACCGCCGACCGACAGGATTTCCGCGAGGTAGCGTTTGCCGGTTTCCGACACGGCGGCCGGGCCCAGCTTCTGCGCTTCTTCGAAGGCGGCGTAGGCGTCGGCCGACAAGACTTCGGCCCACTTGTAGCTGTAGTAGCCGGCCGCGTACCCGCCGGCGAAGATATGGCCGAAGGAATTCTGGAAGCGGTTGAACGATGGCGGAATCACCAGCGAGAACTTGCTGCGCACTTCATCGATCAGCTGCTGCACAGTCTTGCCGCCGTTGGCGTCGTAGTCGTAGTGCAGATGCATGTCGAGCAGCGAGAACTCGACCTGGCGCAGGGTCTGCAGGCCGGACTGGTAGTTCTTCGCGGCCAGCATCTTGTCGTACAGCGCGCGCGGCAGCGGTTCGCCGGTGACGGCGTGCGCGGTCATGTGTTCCAGCACTTCCCATTCCCAGCAGAAATTTTCCATGAACTGCGATGGCAGTTCGACGGCATCCCATTCCACGCCGGAGATGCCGGACACGCCCAGCTCATCCACCTGCGTCAGCATGTGGTGCAGGCCGTGGCCGAATTCGTGGAACAGCGTGGTCACCTCATCGTGAGTGAACAGCGATGGCTTGGCCACGCCATCCACCACGGCTGGCTCGGTGAAGTTGCAGGTCAGGTAGGCGACTGGCGTTTGCACGTTGGTCACGTCGGCGCGGCGGCCGCGTGCGTCGTCCATCCAGGCGCCGCCGGACTTGCCGGCGCGGGCGTACAGGTCGAGGTAGAACTGGCCGATCAGCTTGCCGTTGCGCTCGATGCGGAAGAAGCGTACGTCCTTGTGCCATACCGGCGCGTCGTCGGGTTTGATTTCGACGTTGAACAGGTTCTGGATCAGGCGGAACAGGCCGTCGACCACTTTGTGTTCAGGGAAGTACTGCTTCACTTCCTGTGCCGAGAAGGCGTAGCGGCGCTCTTGCAGTTTTTCGGAAGCGTAGGGAATGTCCCACGCTTTCAGGTCGTCGATGCCCAGCTCGTCCTTGGCGAACGCGCGCAGCTCGGCCAGGTCTTTTTCCGCGAACGGACGCGCGCGCTTGGCGAGGTCTTCGAGGAAGGCGATGACTTCTTCCGGCGACTTGGCCATCTTCGGCACCAGCGACACTTCGGCGAAGTTGTTATAACCGAGCAGCTTGGCTTCTTCATCGCGCAGTTTCAGCAGGGTGACGATGTTCTGGGTGTTGTCCCATTCGTCCTTCTTGCTGAAGACGTCGCCTTGCTCGGAGGCCTTGGTGGCGTTGGCGCGGTAAATGGTTTCGCGCAGTTCGCGCTTGTCGGCGAATTGCAGGATCGGATAGTAGGAAGGGAAGTGCAGCGAGAATTCCCAGCCTTGTTTGTTTTCTTTTTCAGCGGCGGCGCGGGCGGCGGCTTTGACATCGTCCGGCAGGCCGGCGAGGTCGGCTTCGTCGGTGACCAGCAGCTTGTAGTCGTTGGTGGCGTCCAGCACGTTTTCCGAGAAGCGCGTGGAGGTCATCGCGTGTTCTTCCTGGATGGCGGCGAAGCGGGCCTTCTTATCTTCCGGCAGTTCGGCGCCGCCCATGCGGAAATCGCGGATGGCGTTTTCGATGATGCGCTTGCGGGCCGGCGACAGGGTGTCGAATTGGGCCGAGGCGCGCAGGGCCTTGTATTTGGCGAACAGCGCTTCGTTCTGGCCCAGCTCGGTCCAGAACTCGGTCACCTTCGGCTGGTTCTCGTTGTAGACGGCGCGCAGTTCCGGCGTGTCCACCACGTTGTTCAGATGACTGACGATGCCCCAGGCCCGGCCCAGCAGCTCGGTGGCGTTTTCCAGCGGCGTCACGAAGCTGCCCCAGCTCACGGCGTCGGATGGCGCTTGCAGCTGTTCCACCACGGCGCGGTTCCTGGCCAGCAGTTCATCGATGGCCGGCGTCACGTGCTCCGGTTTGATGGCGTCAAAACGCGGCAGGCCGCTGAAGTCGAGCAGGGGATTGGTAGCATCAGTCATATTCGTTCCTCGTTGCAGCGTCGTCCCGGCGAAGGCCGGGATCCAAGCTGAGCATGCGTTCTTAGGCACCGGCCTTCGCCGGTGCGACGGTTGCGAGTGCGGTTAAGTGCGCTCGGCTGCTTCCACCGTGTTCATCAACAGCATGGTGATGGTCATCGGGCCCACGCCGCCTGGTACTGGCGTGATGTGCGATGCCACTTCCTTGATGCCGTCAAAGTCTACATCGCCGCACAGCTTGCCCTCTTCGTTACGGTTGATGCCGACGTCGATCACGATCGCGCCTGGTTTCACCATATCAGCAGTCAGGGTGTTGCGGCGGCCGGTTGCAGCCACGACCACGTCAGCCTGGCGGGTGTACACGCCAATATCCGGGGTCGCGCTATGGCAGATGGTGACGGTGGCGTTGGCTTGCAAGAGCAGCAGCGCCATCGGCTTGCCAACGGTGTTGGAACGGCCAATCACCACCGCATGCTTGCCGCGCAGGTCGTAGCCGGTGCTTTCGATCAGTTTCATGCAGCCATACGGAGTGCAAGGACGGAAACCGTCCAGGCCGCTCATCAGTTCGCCGGCGCTCAGCACCGCATAGCCGTCCACGTCCTTCTTGACCGAAATCGCCTCGATCACCTTGTGCGAATCGATGTGCTTAGGCAGCGGCATCTGGACCAGGATGCCGTGGATCTTCGGATCGTTGTTCAGCTCGGCGATGCGGGCCAGCAGCGCGGCTTCGGTCAGGTCGGCCGGGTATTGATCCTTGAGCGAATAGAAGCCGGCGTCCTCGCAAGCCTTGACCTTGTTGCGCACGTACACGTGGCTGGCCGGATCGTCGCCCACAATAATCACAGCCAGGCCCGGCTGTTTGCCTTGGGCGGTGAGGGTGGCAGCACGTGCAGCAATTTCAGCACGCAGTTTTTTGGAGAGGGCAACGCCATCGATCAGTTGAGCAGACATGATTTACACAGGTTGGTAGAGGAAAGCAGGATTATAAGGCCGCAGGGCGCATCCCGCCTCGTTTTCGGCGTTTGTTGCATGTTGCACCGCACAAGGTTTTCATAGGGAAATTTCACAATATAAAATGCCTTATCGTAATTTGAAAAAGCCGAAATACACTGATAGAATCCCCACACGTCATCGAAGTATTAGTAAATAATCAGCGAACTCTCAACTCAGGAGACTTAATACATGTCAGCTCAACTTGACCAGGTAACGGCCTACACCGACCCTGATTCGCAAGAAACCAAAGAATGGTTGGATTCCCTGGCCTCCGTGCTGGAACAAGAGGGCCCTGACCGTGCTCACTACCTGTTGGAGCGTCTGATTGACCTGGCGCGCCAGAGCGGTTCCGATATTCCGTTCTCCGCCAATACTGCATACGTCAACACCATCCCTGCCGACAAGGAGCAACACTGCCCCGGCAACCTGGAATACGAAGAAAAACTGCGCTCGTGGATGCGTTGGAACGCGATGGCGATGGTCGTCAAGGCCAACCGCTTCGACGGCGACCTCGGCGGCCACCTGTCCTCGTTCGCCTCGCTGGCCAACATGCTGGGCATCGGCTTCAACCACTTCTGGAAAGCCCCAAGCGAAAACCACGGCGGCGACCTGCTGTACATCCAGGGCCACTCGTCGCCAGGCGTCTACGCCCGCGCCTTCCTGGAAGGCCGCCTGACCGAAGACCAGCTGCTGCACTTCCGCCGCGAAGTGGACGGCAAAGGCCTGTCGTCGTACCCGCACCCGAAACTGATGCCGAACTTCTGGCAATTCCCGACCGTGTCGATGGGCCTGGGCCCACTGATGGCGATCTATCAGGCGCGCTTCCTGAAGTACCTGCACGCACGCTCGATCGCCGACACCACCGACCGTAAAGTCTGGGCATTCTGCGGCGACGGCGAGATGGACGAGCCGGAATCGCTGGGCGCGATCGGCATGGCCGCACGCGAAAAGCTCGACAATCTGGTCATCGTGGTCAACTGCAACCTGCAGCGCCTGGACGGCCCGGTGCGCGGCAACGGCAAGATCATTCAAGAACTGGAAGGCGAGTTCCGTGGCGCCGGCTGGAACGTGGTGAAAGTCATCTGGGGCCCAGGTTGGGACGCCCTGCTGCAGAAGGATAAAGAAGGCATCCTGCGCAAAGTGATGATGGAAACCGTCGACGGCGAATACCAGAACTACAAAGCAAAAGACGGCGCCTACGTGCGCAAGCACTTCTTCGGCAAGCATCCTAAGCTGCTGGAGATGGTTGCCAACATGACCGACGACGACATCTGGCGCCTGACCCGTGGCGGTCACGATCCGCACAAGATCTACGCTGCGTTCAAGGTCGCGCAGGAACACAAAGGCCAACCGACCGTCCTGCTGGTGAAGACCATCAAGGGCTTCGGCATGGGCAAGCACGGCGAAGCACGCAACACCGCGCACAACACCAAGAAACTGACCGACGAAGCCGTGCGCGAAATGCGCGACCGCTACTCGATCCCTATCCCGGACGACAAGCTGGCCGATATCCCGTTCTACAAGCCAGCCGACGACGCGCCTGAGATCAAGTACCTGCACGAGCGCCGCGCCGCGCTGGGCGGCTACCTGCCGGCCCGTCGCCAGCAAGCCGACGAAAAACTGACCGTACCGCCGCTGTCGGCCTTCCAGAACGTACTGGATGCGACCGCAGAAGGCCGTGAAGTTTCGTCGACCCAGGCTTACGTGCGTATCCTGACCACGCTGCTGAAGGATTCGAGCGTTGGTCCGCGTATCGTTCCAGTGCTGGTCGATGAATCGCGTACCTTCGGTATGGAAGGCCTGTTCCGCCAGGTGGGTATCTTCAACCAGCAAGGCCAGTTGTACGAGCCGGTCGATAAAGACCAAGTGATGTACTACCGCGAAGACAAAGCCGGCCAGATCCTGCAAGAGGGTATCAATGAAGCCGGTGGTATGAGCTCGTGGATCGCTGCTGCGACCTCGTACTCGACCAACAACCGCGTGATGATCCCGTTCTATACCTACTACTCGATGTTTGGTATGCAGCGTATCGGCGACCTGGTATGGGCTGCTGCCGACATGCGCGCTCGCGGCTTCCTGATGGGCGGCACCGCCGGCCGTACCACGCTGAACGGCGAAGGCCTGCAGCACGAAGACGGTCATAGCCACCTGTTCGCCGCCGCTGTGCCGAACTGCATGCCGTACGACCCGACCTTCGGTCACGAGCTGGCAGTGATCATTCAAGACGGTATGCGCCGCATGGTGGAAGAACAGGAAGACGTGTTCTACTACATCACCATCATGAACGAGAACTACGCTCACCCAGGCATCAAGCCAGGCCAGGAAGAGGGCATCCTGAAAGGTATGTACCTGCTGCAGGAAGGCGACAAGAAAGCCAAGCAGCGCGTGCAGCTGATCGGCTCCGGCACCATCCTGCGTGAATCGATCTTCGCGGCTGAACTGCTGAAGAACGACTGGAACATCGCCGCTGACGTGTGGTCCGCTCCTTCGCTGACCCTGGTGGCTCGCGACGGTCAGGACGCAGAGCGTTGGAACCTGGTCAACCCAAGCAAAGAGCAACGCGTGCCGTACGTGACGCAGCTGCTGAAGGACACCTCGGGTCCAATCGTGGCGACCACCGACTACATGCGTGCGTTTGCAGAACAGATCCGCGCCTTCATTCCTAAGGACCGCACCTACCGCGTGCTGGGCACCGATGGTTTCGGCCGTTCGGACAGCCGCGCAAAGCTGCGTGAATTCTTCGAAGTGAACCGCTACTACATCGTGGTCGCTGCGCTGAAATCGCTGGCTGAAGAGGGCAAGGTTGACGTGAAAGTGGTTGAGCAAGCGATTGCCAAGTACAACCTCGATCCGAACAAACCAAATCCGGTGACCCAATAATCCGCTGAGAAAAAGAAACGGAGCAAACGCTATGAGCATTGTGGAAGTTAAAGTCCCGGATATCGGTGATTTCAAGGAAGTTGAGATCATCGAAGTGATGATTAAAGTCGGCGACACGATCAAAGTAGACCAGTCGCTGATTACCGTTGAATCGGATAAGGCTTCGATGGAGATTCCATCGTCGGCCGCCGGTGTGGTGAAAGAAATCAAAGTGAAGGTCGGCGAGAAAGTGGCTATGGGCTCGCTGGTGCTGCTGCTGGAAGCTGACGGCGCCGCCGCTGCTCCGGCTGCTGCCCCTGCGGCCGCTGCCGCTCCGGCGCCAGCACCGGCTGCCGCCGCTGCACCTGCGCCGGCTCCTGCCGCAGCGCCGGTCGCCGCCGGCCCGGTCGACGTCAAAGTACCGGACATCGGCGACTTCAAGGAAGTAGAAGTCATCGAAGTCATGGTCAAGGTTGGCGACACCATCAAGGTAGACCAGTCGCTGCTGACCGTTGAATCGGACAAGGCTTCGATGGAGATTCCATCGTCGCACGCCGGCGTGGTCAAAGAAGTGAAAGTCAAGGTCGGCGACAAAGTTGCTATGGGCTCGATCGTGTTCGTGGTAGACGCAGTTGGTGGCCCAGCCCCTGCTGCCGCTGCACCGGCCGCTGCACCGGCCGCAGCCCCGGCAGCCGCACCAGCCGCTGCTGCTGCTGCTGCTGCTGCTGCTGCACCAGCGCCTGCAGCAGCTGCCGCCGCACCAGCCTCGCAAGGCTCCGTGCAGACCGGCAAACTGGCACACGCATCGCCATCGATCCGCAAGTTCGCCCGCGAACTGGGCGTGGACCTGGGCAAAGTGCCAGGCTCCGGTGCCAAAGGCCGCATCACCCAGCTCGACGTGCAGAACTTCGTCAAGGGCGTGATGGCCGGCACCGTAGCCGCACCTTCGGGCGCTGCCGGTGGTTCGGTTGGTGGTGGCGGCAACTTCAGCGTGCTGCCTTGGCCGTCGCTGGACTTCAGCAAATTCGGCGAAACCGAACTGCTGCCGCTGTCGCGCATCAAGAAAATCTCCGGTCCTAACCTGCACCGCAACTGGGTGCAGATCCCGCACGTCACGCAGTTCGACGACGCGGATATCACCGACCTGGAAGCCTTCCGCGTTGAATCGAACGCCGCTACCGCCAAGAACAAGGATGCCACCAAGCTCACCATGCTGGCATTCGTGATCAAGGCATCGGTCGCCGCGCTGAAGAAATTCCCGACCTTTAACTCGTCGCTGGACGAAAAGGGCGAGAACCTGATCCTGAAGAAGTACTACAACATCGGCTTCGCTGCCGACACGCCGAACGGCCTGGTAGTACCGGTGATCAAAAACGCCGACCAGAAATCGGTCACGCAGATCGCCAAGGAAATGACCGAGCTGTCGGCACAAGCGCGCGAAGGCAAGCTGAAACCGACCGACATGCAAGGCGCGACCTTCACCATCTCGTCGCTGGGCGGTATCGGCGGTACGCACTTCACGCCGATCGTGAATGCGCCGGAAGTGGCGATCCTGGGCCTGTCCAAGGCATCGACCAAGCCGGTGTGGGATGGCAAGGCGTTCCAGCCACGCCTGATGATGGGCACCTCGCTGTCCTACGATCACCGCGTGATCGATGGCGCGATGGGCGCGCGCTTCTCCGTGTACCTGAGCGAAGTGCTCGGCGACATGCGTAAAATTCTGCTGTAAGGAGCCATGATGAGCACAGAAGTAAAAGTGCCGAATATCGGCGACTTCGCAGAGGTAGAAGTAATCGAAGTGATGGTCAAGGTTGGCGACACGGTTGCAGTGGATCAGTCGCTGATCACCGTGGAATCGGACAAGGCAAGCATGGAAGTGCCTTCGTCGCACGCCGGCGTGGTGAAAGAACTGCGCGTTAAAGTGGGCGACAAGGTCAAGGAAGGTTCGATCATGCTGGTGGTGGAAGCTAGCGCTGGTGCTGCGGCGCCTGCGCCAGCAGCTGCAGCACCTGCTCCGGCAGCTGCGGCGCCAGCACCAGCTGCCGCTCCGGCCGCACCGATCGTCGCACCAGCCGGTAGCAGCTACACCGGTCAGGTCGACATCGACTGCGACATGATGGTGCTGGGCGGCGGTCCTGGCGGCTACTCGGCTGCCTTCCGCGCTGCGGACCTGGGTATGAACACCGTGATCGTCGAGCGTTACGAAACGCTGGGCGGCGTGTGCCTGAACGTGGGTTGCATCCCATCGAAAGCACTGCTGCACGTGGCGTCCGTGATCGACGAAACCGCGCACATGTCCAATACCGGCGTGACCTTCGCCAAGCCGACCATCGACATCGACCAGGTACGCAAGTACAAGGAAGGCGTCATCAAGAACATGACCGGCGGTCTGGCTGGCATGGCCAAGGCACGCAAGACGCAAATCGTCACCGGCGTCGGCCAGTTCCTGAGCGCTAACCATATCGAAGTCACCGCCAAGGACGGCACCAAGAAAGTGGTGCAGTTCAAGCAGGCCATCATTGCTGCCGGTTCGTCGGTCGTTAAGCTGCCGTTCGTGCCGGAAGATCCACGCATCGTCGATTCGACCGGTGCGCTGGAACTGCGTCAGATCCCGAAACGCATGCTGGTCATCGGCGGCGGCATCATCGGCCTGGAAATGGCGACCGTGTACTCGACTTTCGGCGCGCGTATCGACGTGGTCGAAATGATGGACGGCCTGATGCAAGGCGCGGATCGCGATGCAGTCAAAGTCTGGCAGAAGTACAACGAAGCCCGCTTCGACAACATCATGACCAAGACCAAAACCGTTGGCGTAGAAGCGCTGCCGGAAGGGATCAAAGTCACGTTCGAAGCAGCGGAAGCCGGCGCACCAGCACCGGCACCGCAAGTCTACGACCTGGTACTGGTGGCCGTTGGCCGCAGCCCGAACGGCAAGAAGATTGCTGCCGACAAAGCAGGCGTCGCAGTGACCGATCGCGGCTTCATCCCAGTGGATAGCCAGATGCGCACCAACGTGCCGAACATCTTCGCCATCGGCGACCTGGTGGGCCAGCCTATGCTGGCGCACAAGGCGGTGCATGAAGGCCACGTGGCGGCGGAAGCTGCAGCGGGCCAGAAGTCGCACTTCGACGTGAAGGTGATTCCATCGGTGGCCTACACCGATCCGGAAGTGGCATGGGCCGGCATCACCGAAGACGAAGCGAAAGCCAAGGGCATCAAGGTCGAGAAGGGCCACTTCCCTTGGGCAGCGAGCGGCCGCGCCGTGGCCAATGGCCGCGCCGAAGGCTTCACCAAGCTGCTGTTCGACGCTGAGACCCACCGCATCATCGGCGGCACCATCGTCGGCACGCATGCCGGCGACATGATCGGCGAAATCGCCCTGGCGATCGAAATGGGCTGCGATGGCACCGACATCGGCAAGACCATCCACCCGCACCCAACGCTGGGCGAATCGATCGGCATGGCAGCAGAAGTCTACGAAGGCGTCTGCACCGACCTGCCACCACCGCGCAAGCGCTAAGCTAGCGCAGCAAACAAAAAAAACCGGGACTAGCCTCCCGGTTTTTTTATGTCTCAATCGGTTGAGGAAGGCAAAATCTGATTTTTATTGAGAGAAGATACTGTTACGTCCGCGACTTTCAAGACCTTGCCGCTGGAGCTGATGAACATCTTCTTTTCTCCACACAAATCTACTCTCCAAATTTCTCCTCCGTCATCGCTGGCTTCTATTTGTAGCAGCTCGTAGTAGTTCTCCATGCACTGAAATTGCGCTAATCCTGCGATAGTGATATTTTTAACGACTCGATTACGGGTCTGGTCGTCAAACCTGGAGTCTTTCATCTGCTCGGCTAAGTTCTCAGACCATATCCACCCTACTATTCCGTCTAACTCGGCTTGCGTAATAATGTGGACCGGGGGAGAGTTCGTCGAGGCATTTTTTTGATCACCATCTTTGTGAGCAGACACAGACTGACTAGCGTCGGTCTTGTCGGCTTTGTCCAGCCTTGTAGAAGCGCATCCTTGAAAAACGAGTAGGGCACATAGCAAAGTGGCATGGGCGCCCCAAAAAACTGCGCCGAAACGCGACTTCAAATTTTTTCTATTTCTCATGAAATTCACTTTATCTTGAGCGCATGCTGTCGCGTCGAGGATAACATTCAGCTTGGTCTAAAAATGCGCGAAATATCACAGTCTTGAACTGAGGGATGATGAGAAAGGGTCTTTTAAAATTAGAGCTGAGGATGAGTGCGATTGCAGTTAGTTTGGCCCCGCCGCGCCATCAATGTAGCCGGAGCTTGAGTTACTGATCCAGCGCTATCCAATCACCAGCGAAGTAGTGAGCTTTTTCTTTTTGCTGTAAATGATGGTACTGACCGGGATGGTGGCCGAACGATTGGTGGGCCCACATGAAGCGGAGCGCATGCGACGGGAATTTGTGGAGCTGTTCGGTAGATACCATCCGTTCTTTATCATTGTGTTCTTCCCCTGGATAGAGACGCTGTTATTCCAGGCGCTGCCCGCTGTTATTGGCCAAATCAATGAACTTCAGCCGCTGTGGCGCTGGCTAATCATCGTTGTCCCGTTTGGACTTGCCCATTACGATCCATCGGCAGTGACAGGCATGCTATTTAATGGTTTGAGTGGTGGCGTTATTCTCGGCTACACCTACCTCAAATACATGCCGCGTTCGCACTATCGGGCAATGCTAGTAACATGGATGCTGCATGCAGCAGGCAATGCCTGTGCCTATTTCACTTAACTATCATCTGGAGGCGGCATGGCCGCGAATGCGGAGTTTGTTCGTTATATCGAGGAGTTGCTTGCGCCGCTTGGCTTCCTTAGTGCTGGCCGCTTTTTTGGCGGCCACGCCATCAGCTGTCATGGCCAGCAGTTTGCGTGGATTATCGGCAGCACACTTTATCTGCGTGTCAGTGATGCTACGCGGACGGAGTTTGAGGCGCATAGTGCGCAGCCGTTCAAGTACATGACCAAGAAGGGCGAAGTCACAGTCCGTAAGTTCTACACAGCCCCCGAATTTCTGCTGGACGATCCCGAACAACTGCTGCTTTGGTCCCGCCGTGCTATCGATGCGATGGCGTGATAGGAGACTATTTCAGCTTGGAACGGTGACAGGGGGTAGAGATTCAGTAGCCTCGCATTAGCCATTCCAGTTCCAGAATAACAGTCTTGCTGATAAACAGTTGCTTGTCAGAGTCAATGAGGCCCTGAGCTAGTGGGCGTTGGCGCACTGCCTCAGCGTCGGTATGGTCAACGACGTAGTAGCGGGCAAGTACATTGGTATCTAGACCGATCATTATTTCAGCAGCTCGGCTGGATCGAAGTCTACAGGCACGGAAGGACGGTCGCTCTTGATCATGCCGAATCCGCTGACCGGTTTGGTTTTGGGCTTGGGCAGCTTGGTGCCGATGATGCGCATTTCCAGCTGGTAGCCGTTCATGACGCAGTGGACTTTGGCGCCTGGCAGAGTTTGATCTAACAGGGATTAACGCGTCAGGCGATACAGCAGGATCGCGGTGCGGATGGTGGCGCGTTCGATCGACGCGATTTCCAGGTCCTCATCCGGCGAGTGGGCGCCGTTGCCGACGGCGCCCAGTCCATCCAGGCTGTCCAGCAGCGGCGCGACGAACTGCACGTCGCCCGCGCCGCGCTGGCCCGGCGGCAGGGCAGGGATCTCGCCCAATCCCGCATCTCTGCTGGCGTCCGAGTACTGCTTCAGCACCGCCAGGTTGCCGTCGGTCGGCGACATCGGCGGATAGGCATCGTGGAAGGTGATGCTGGCGCTGGTGCCCGGCAGGTTCTGCGACACGATGGACTTCATCTTGGCGTGCGCGCGGTCGCGCTGCTCGTAGCTCAGGTAGCGCAAGTCGCCTTCCACGATGGCGGTGCGCGAAATCACATTGCTCTTGCCTGCCACTTGCGCGGTGGTGCCGAGTGCATTGGTGGTGGCATCGGTGCCGCCGGCGATCAGGCCGGGGCTGTAGGTCAGGTCGGGCTCGCGCAATTGCTGGCGGAAGGCGTCGAGAATGCGCGCCGTTTCATAGATCGCGCCGTAGCCCGCGTTGTCGGTGAAGATGCCGCTGGAGTGGCCTTGTTTGCCATTCACCTTCAACTCCCACGACGACGATGCGCGGCGGCCGATGGTGCCGGTGTCCTTGCCGTCCTTATTGCGCACCGTGCCTTCGAAGGCGAGGGCGATGTCGCTGCGTTTGGCGGCGTTGACCATGTCCGCACGCGAGATTTCAATTGGATCGCCGGCGTTTTCCTCATCGCCGCTGAACACCACCGTGATGCTGGTGTTATTGAGCGCGCCGACGCGATGCAAGGCGCGCAGCGCTTCGATGATGATCACATCGCCGCCCTTCATGTCGTTGACGCCCTGGCCGCGCACGCGGTCGCCGTTGCGCTGCCACAGCTGCACCGGGCTGTCCTTTTCAAACACCGTATCGAGATGGCCGATCAGCAGCAGGCGCTTGCCCTGCTTGCCCTCGCGCGTGGCGATCAAATGGCCGGCGCGTTGCATCGCGGCCGGCATGGACGACCAGCGGGTGGTGAAGCCCAGCGAAGTAAACTGCTCGCCAAACAGCTTGCCCACCGCGCGCACACCTTCGTGGTTCATGGTGCCGCTGTTGATATTGACCGAGCGTTCCAGCAGCTGCAGGCCTTGCGCCGAATGCGCCTTCACTTCGGCGACGATTTTCTGCTCGGTGGGCGACAGGGCTTCGGCATGCGCCGCGCCCAACATCAAAGCCAGCACTGCAAACGCGAACGGTTTCAACTTCATGCGACATTCTCCGAAGGATGGTATGCCGCTGATTGTAGCTTACCCCTGTGCCGATGCGGGCAACCCGAACACGCTGTCGAAGGCAAGGCTGAAAATGTAGGTGTAGACCATGAAGAAGAGCAGCAGCCAGATGTCCAGCACCAGCGCTTCCCACAGCGAGATGTTGAGCCACCACGCGAACAGCGGCACCAGCACCACCAGCAATCCGCCTTCGAAGCCGATGGCGTGGGCGGCGCGGCGTTTCCAGCTGCGGCCGCGCGTGGCCTGGCGCGCTTCCCACGCTTCGAACATGGCGTTGAACGCGAAGTTCCACACGACGGCGATCAGCGAGGAGGCGACGGCGGCAATGCCGGCGTGGCCTGCATCATGTCCGCCCATGAGCATCAAGCCGGTGCTGGTCAAGCCGATGGCGATGCTTTCAAACAGGGAGACGTAGACGACTTTGCGCTTCAGGCCTTGCATGGTATTTCCTTTGTAAGTAACAACGGAAGGCATGATATGGGCGTTTTTCTGAATGCAAAAGTCAGCAGCTTTCAGTTTTTCTGATAGCATGGCCGACATGGCTTTCTCGTCCGACAACATTGCGATCTTCCTGGCGGTGCTCGATCACGGCTCCTTCTCGGCGGCCGCGCGGGCGCTGCGGCGGGTGCCGTCGGCGGTGAGCATGGCCATCGCGCAGCTGGAAGCTGAGTTGGATCTGACACTGTTCGTGCGCAGTTCGCGCGAAGTGCGGCCTACCGAGTCGGCGCGCGCGTTGGAGGCGGAAGCGCGGCAGATGGCAGGTCAGTTGCGCCGTTTGCAGGCACACGCGCTGTCGCTGCATCAAGGGCTGGAACGGCGCCTGACGCTGGCGATTGCGCCTGAGCTGTTGTCGGCGCAGTGGAGCGATCCGCTGGCGCAACTGGCGGAAGAATTCCCGTCGTTGGAAGTGGAAGTGCTATCAGCGCCGCAGGACGACGCGCTGCGCATGCTGCACAACGGTGACGCCCAACTGGCGCTGGTCTACGAGCGTCCCAGCGTAAATGACCGCGAGAGCTTTCAGGAGCTGGGCAGCGAAGTGCTGGTGCCGGTGATCTCGCCGCGCCACAAGCTGGCGTTGGAACGCCAGGACGGCATTCGCCTTGAAGACCTGGTCGACCTGCGCCAGATCGCCATCTTCAGCCGCGACATGGAGGCCGACCAGCGCGTGCTCATTTCGCGCAAGCTGTGGCGCACCGACAGCCATCTGGCGACACTGAGCCTGGTGCGCGCCGGCGTGGGCTGGGCTTATCTGCCGCTGCGGCAGGTGGCGCCGTTGCTGGAGCGCGGCGAACTGCTGCGCATCAGCTTTGCCAACATGAGCGACGAGCTGCAGCTGTGGGTGGATGTGGTGTGGCTCAACGACCGTCCGCTGGGGCTGGGCGCCAAGCGCCTGATCGCGCTAATGCAGGACATCGCCGGCCTGGAGGCGCAGCCGCCGCAGAAGTGATACCCTGCTGTTTTGTTCCGTAAAAAAGGACCACCATGCGTTTGTTAAAGACTGCCTTGATGGTGGCTGGCCTGTGCGCCGCCACCGCGTTTGCCTCGCCCACCGCGCCGCGCAACGGCGCCGAGTACACCACCCTGAAAACCCCGCAGCCGGTGCAGGCGCAGGGCAAGAAGGTGGAGGTGATTGAGTTCTTCATGTATCACTGCCCGGCGTGCTACGCGCTGGAACCGGCCATGCTGGAATGGGTGAAGAAGCAGGGCGATAACATCAACTTCCGCCGCATCCACCTGCCGCTGACCGGCGAGAACGATCCGGAAGCGCATATGTTCCTGACGCTGGAAGCGATGAAGCTGGAAGAGCAGCTGCACGCCAAGATCCTGCAGACCTGGCACGTCGAGCGCCGCCGCCTGAAGTCGGATGCGGACAATATCGACTGGGCCGTGAAGAATGGCGTGGACAAGGAAAAATTCACCGCCACCTACAACTCGTTCGCAGTGATGACGCGCCTGAAGGGCGCCGGCCGCGTGGCCGCTGCCTATGAGGTGAACAGCACGCCGACGCTGGTGGTGGCCGGCCGTTACCTGACCAATCCTACGATGGTGGACGCCAGCAATCCCGGCATCCCGCGTCCGCAACTGGGTGCGGCCACGCTGCAGGTACTGGATGCCCTGGTCGCGCAGGCGCGCAAGTAAGATCACTCAATCGATAGCGGGCGTACAGTGCTCAGATTGCCGTACCGGTTGGGGATGCTGTCCCAATCGGTTTGCATGCTGTTCAGGTAGCGCACTGCGCTCCAGTAGTTGTACGGATCCGGTAGCCAGTCGTTGCGATACCAGCATATATGACTGGCACCCAAGTGATCGCGGGAATAATCGGCCAGACCGGTTACTTCCTGGCCGACATTGAGGAAGTTGCTCGTATAGTTGCCGCCGTCGAAGTGCACCACGCTAGGCACGTATTTCGATGCCAGCTTGATATAGTCGTAGGATGCGAATGGCGCGGACAGTGACGCATCCTTCGGGATTAGATCGACCGCACCCATGCCGACGCCGGCCTGTACCAGCATACGGGCTGCGCGCGACATCTTCAGGTCAGAGACGAAGTTAAAGCCGAGGATCATCATCGTGCTCTTGAATGCCTTGTTGATTTCGTCGGCAATGCGAACCTGGCCTTCGATATAGTTGGTCAGCTCTGCCGGGAAGGTCTTGGCCAGTTTATCGCCCGGTGACGTTTCGTCCAAGCGGAAGGCTTCCAGCAGCGGCTCGCTTTGATCGTATTTCTCTGCCAGCTTTTGCCCAAGCTTGATCAAGCGGTTTTGCACCGATTCCTTGTGATAGCAGAGCTTGCGGCCGTTTCCGGAGTTGTGCTCGTACACGCCATACTCATTGGTATACATATAGTCGGGCAGGAACTGGTCGTTCGGATTGATGTAGGAATCGGTCAGCAGATAGATGATCAGGCGTTTCGGATTCCGGTCCGGATGTGCCGCGTTCCATCCGCGCAGGCCGGTCAACCATTGATCAATGCTGGTGAAGTCGTACTTATCAAATTCGGTTTCAATATCGCGCCATTTCACTTGCTTTTCTACGCCGCTCCATGCCGCAGTTTTCGGCTTAGTCTCGGTGAGACTGGTATCGAAGCCTTCCTGGCCCATGAAATCGCTGTAGAGCCAGTTTGGATACACGGTAATGTAGTGGCCGGGATTGAATTTGACGTTGGTTTTCAATGCTGGCGTGCAGACCTTGGTCGGCTGGACGACGCAGCTGATGCGGCCGAACTTGACCCAGCCCTTAGTCTTCTCAGCCCACGTTTCATCGTTGCTGCCTTGAAGGTAAATCTTCGTGCTGGTAGATGCATCAGGTTTGACTGGCGGCGTCAGGAACGCGGCCTCGAATGCTTCAGGTAGCGGCTGGTCGGTATTCGTCACGCCACAGCTATCGTAGACCACAGTGGTATCGGTCGCCTGGAAGTATTGCTGGATGTTCGGACCGGCGGCCGTGATTTTGTTGTCTGCAAGCTGGGGCAGGGTGACGATGCAACGGACCGAGTAGGTATCATTGGGACCGATGTGGTTGATCAGCGGGGTGCCCATCGTGTGGGTGTAGAACAGGCCTTGCTTGATCTGATAGTTCGGGAAGCTCAGCTCGAGCAGTACGTCCTTGCCGATGTTATCGCAGCGTTGCTCTGTCTTGGCACTGGTCGATGTGCTGTGAGTGAAGCCCGATGGGCCGGTTAGCACGGTCACTGTAGCGTCGGTGCCGCTGGTGCCAGCCGGGCGGCCGTTGGAGAAATCAGGTACCGGTGCTTGCGTGTAGTTGCTGCCGCCGTTGATGACTTCCAGCGATACAATCGCGCCGCCGGATACTGTGGCTTTGGCCAATGCGCCGCTGCCGCCGCCACCACCGGTAAACGGCACCAGGAAGCTGTTGTCGATTTTGTTGGTGGGGACGTAGTTGCTCCCGCCTGTCAGATTGAGCAGGCGATTCACGCCTTCATCGTAGAGCAGGCCATTGTGCAGGATGTTGAACGAGCGCGGGTCATTTGCGATGTCGTCGCTGGCGTCACTCAACAGTGCAAAGCTTTGCGGCAGGCTTTGCCATGCTGTAGCAATGGCCTTGCCGATGTAGTAGGCACTGACATTGATCGGCTTGTAGCCGCCGGTACTCATTTTGCTGTTCCAGGCCAGATAGGTGCTGGTGCCGCTGACCTTGGTGGTCGTTACTTTGGACAAAGCGCTTGCGAGGTCGATCACGGTGACATTGCTCAGCCCAAGATTGAGCAGCAACTGGTTGAGCTTGTAAATCTTGATGGCAGTGGCCTGCGTGTTGTCCGGCGTTTGCATCACCAACCAGACGCGGGCATTCACGTTGGCGAGGATGCTTGCCCAGCCTGCCGCGACATTTTCCGGTGTTGCGCCATTCGCCAGGTCGATGCGGCCACCCATGCAGATGATGTCGGTAAAGCTGGAGGCGACGCAGCGCTCGACCTGCTTGCGAATGTCATTGTCGCCAGTGCCCAGCACAGTGGCGCCGGCGACCGCCTGGCGCGACTCCTTGCTGATGCGCAGGCGCTGTCCGGACAATGCCAGTGCCCAGGTGATGTAACCGTTGGCCATGTACGCTATCTTGGTGGCGCTTTCGGAGTAGAACTGCGCAGTGACTTCGTCGCCGACGATACCTAGTGTGCCTGACACGTCCGGCGACGCTGGCTGCCATGCTTTGCACTCCGCTGCCAGCGCAGTCGGAATCAGGGCTGCGTTGCCGAATGTGGAGACGACCGAAGCAGCCGTTACGGATTTGAGGAATTTACGACGAGAAGTTGGTTTCATGGCGCCCTGAGTAATGGTAGATTGGCCAAATTTATAATTTGGCAATCGCCATATTAGCATGCCGATATGATAATTTTTTAGGGCTTACAAGCGGCACTGGAACAGGTGCGACACGTGCGCAACGCCGTGTACCTGTACCACCTGCGGCGGCACCAGCGCGTCGCGGGTGAAGCCGCATTTGTCCATCACGCGTTTTGAGCCGGCGTTCTGGTCCGAGATCCAGGCGTTGAGGATGCGCAGGCCGTACCGCGTGCGCGCCAGTTCCTGCAAATAGGCCAGCGCCTGGCTGGCCAATCCCTTGCGTGCTTCGTCGTGGGCGATGCGGTAGCCTACTTCGCCGCTGCCGGCCACGCGGTCGATGCGGCGCAGGTTGGCGCGGCCGATGATGGTCGTGCCGTCGTCGCTGGTCAGCACGCAAGGATGCATCACGCCGGCGGCGTAGCTGTCCAGATAATCCGCGATGTGGGCGTCCACACCGGCCGCTGAATAAAACGCCGGATCGCGCGCCTCCACGTGCTGCTCGAACCACGCGCGGTTGGCGGTTTCAAACGCCAGCAGGCGTTCGCCATCGTCGGCTTGCAGCGTGCGGATGATCATGGATGGTCCTCCAGATAAGCCAGTATGCGCTGGTTGAACAGGGCGGTCTGCTCCATCTGCGGCAGGTGGCCCGACTGGTCTATTTCAGTATAGGTCGTCGATGGAATGGCGTTGCGGATGTGCGCTGCCTGCGTCACCGGGATCACCGGATCCTGCTTGCCCCACAGTAGATGCACCGGCGTGCCGTTCCTCGCGATGGCAGCGTAGATGGCGTCGAAATTTTCACGCGACAGGCTCAGTCGCGAACGATACAGCGCGCGGCCAAAGCCATAGAACGCCATCTGCGGGCGATAGCGCTCGGCCCAGCCGGGGAATTGTTCAGGATGCAGGAAGTCGCTGCTCTGGTTATCGGCCATCGTCGGCACGTACTGGGTCTGGAACAGGTAAGGGCCGAGCAGCGGCGTGGCCAGCTGCCACGGAATGACCGGCGCGCTGTTGGATGGATCGACCAGGTTCAGGGTGCGGATGCGCTGCGGATGCGTCGAGGCGTAATGCGCGCTGACGTAGCCGCCGAAGGACAGGCCGAACAAATCGATCTTGCCCTCGACCTTGAGCGCCTTCAGCAAATCATCCAGCTGGCGGTCGTAGAAGGCGCCATCGTAGGCGGCGTCCGGCCGGTCGGACAGGCCGCGGCCAAACAGGTCGTAACGGATCACGCGGTAGCCGGCGTCGCGCAGTGCGGCAAAGGTGGGATCCCAGATGTAGGACGGCACCGAGAAGCCATGCACCAGCACCGCCACGCGGCCATTCTGCCGGCCAGCGGCCTCGTAATAGGTGACGCCGTCACCGAGCGTGGCAAACGCGCCGGGCGCGCCATTATGCTCACGCACCGAGGCGGTTAACGCGCGCCGTTCGGGATTGCGGTCGTGGTGGTAGGCCGTCAGGCCGGCGACCGCCAGCACCAAAGCCAGCAAGACCCAGCGCAGCCGGCTCATGCTCAGTTGACGGTGAAGCGGGATGGGATTTCAATGCCGCCGTTGCGGGCTGCCTCGGCGTAGGCCTTCAGCTCGGCGATAACGGCGTCCAGTTGCTCCTGGCCCGGCTCGGCCTGGAAATGCTTGATGCGCTCGTTCATGAGCGTGATTTGTTTGCTCCAGTCCAGACGATTCGTTTTGCTCATATACGCTCCGATTACAAAAAATCAGTATAGAACAAATAACAAAATTGTGCGTGGTTTAGCGTTTTACGCCGCGCAAGAACAAGTCCAGTCCTTCGGCAGCGCGCACGCGCAGCTCGTCCAGTGTTGGCGGCTGGGTGATGGGGAACAGCAGGCGTGTCATCTGGTCGCCCATGATGCAGTTGAGCAGGAACACCGGCAGCACTTCCGGCCGCAAGTCCGGGCGCAACTGGGCGCGGATGTCGGGACGGGCAAAGAAGCGGTTCAGCTCTTCGCGGGTGCGCTGCGGGCCGGCGGTGAAGAAGGTCTCGGCCAGTTCCGGCGTCGAGCGGGCCTCGGCCACCACCATGCGGTGCAGGCTGCAGAAGGTCGGCAGCGAGATCAGTTCGAGGAAGCGCAGCGAAAAATCGCTGAGGATCTCTTCCATCGGACGCGGATCGGTTTCCATGTTGTCCATGCCGCCGAAGAAGCGGGCGCGGCCGTCGGCGATGACGGCGTTCAGCAGCCCGGCCTTGCCGCCGAACTTGACGTAGATGGTGCGCACTGCCACGTGGGCTTCGCGCGCAATCATTTCCAGGCTGACCTTGCTATAGCCTTTTTCCAGGAACAGCTGGCCGGCCGTGTGCAGCAGGGCGACCCGGCGCGCTTCTTTGTCGGCCGCGCGCGGACGACCGGCAGCCTTGCCGTAGCAATGTTCAGGAAGTGTGCCTTCTGGACAATCTTGCTCATCCAGCACGGCGGCGTCGGTCAGGTCGGTCTTGTTCATGGCGGAGAATGATAACGAATGCCGACATGCTAGTCCAAAAAAAAATGAAATGCAATCGTTTCATTTCTTGACTTTGGCCTGAAACTGACGATAATGCTCCTATCTCATTTCATTTTCTGGAGCTCCTTCATGTCCACCCAAGAACAAAAACTCAGTGCCGTGCCTGCCGCTCCAGCCGCTGCCCCGGCAGCGCCGGCCCAGCAACCTAACCGCCGCGTGCTGGTGGTTGCCGCCATCGTCGCGCTGGCCGCTTTGGCCGCCGGCGGCCGCATGTGGTACCGCAGCCATTTCTACGTCGAGACCGAAAATGCCTACGTGGCCGGCCACGTGACCCCGGTATCGACCCGCATCGCCGGCGTCGTCACCAAGGTGCTGATCGACGATAACCAACTGGTCAAGGAAGGCGATGTGATCGCCGAGCTGGATCCGTTCGACCAGGGCGTGAAAGTGGAGCAGATCCAAGCGCAGATCGCCTCGGCCCAGCAGCAGGTATCGCAGGCCGACGCCCAGATCGCACAAGTGCAGGCGCAAGCCAGCGCCGCCGCCGCCCAGGTGGCGCAGTCGGAAGCGCAACTGGTGCGCGCCAAGCAGGACGCCGAGCGTTTCGGCCAGCTGTATAACAGCCAGATGAAAGCCGTATCGAAGGCTGAGCTGGATGCCGCCGTCGCCACCCGTGCCAGCGCTACCGCCGATGTCGCCGCCCGCAAGGACAGCGCCACCGCCGCCAAGGCGCAAATCGCTTCGGCCAAATCGGCGCGCGACGTGCTGAGCGCGCAGATCGCCGTGCTGCAAGTACAACTGAAGGACGCCAAACAGCAACTGGCTTACAACAAGATTCTGGCGCCAGTCTCGGGCCGCATCGGCAAGCGCACCATCGAGGTGGGCCAGCGCGTGCAACCGGGCCAGCAGCTGACCGCCATCGTGCAGGAGAATGTGTGGCTGACCGCGAACTTCAAGGAAACCCAGCTGGCGGACATGAAGGTGGGCCAGGAAGTCAAAGTCACCATCGACGCGCTGCCGGGCAAGGAACTGATCGGCAAAGTGGACAGCTTCTCGCCAGCATCGGGCGCGCAATTCGCGCTGCTGCCGGCCGATAACGCCACCGGTAACTTCACCAAGATCGTGCAGCGCGTGCCGGTCAAAGTCACCTTCAAGCCGGAAGACGTGAAAGCCCTGAGCGGCCGCCTGGTGCCAGGCATGTCGGCGATCGCTGAAGTAGCGATCAACCAGAAAGACGCCAAGTAATCAAGGAGCCTTTGATGGCTAGTACTACTTTTGTCCCGCCGATGCCGAGCGAGAAGGTCTCGGCACGCACATGGATGGCGGTTGCCGCCGGCATGCTGGGCGCCTTCATGGCGGTGCTGGATATCCAGATCACCAACTCGTCGCTGAAAGACATCCTCGGCACGCTGTCGGCCACGCAGGAAGAGGGCTCGTGGATCGCCACCGCCTACCTGGTGGCGGAGATCATCGTGATTCCGATGACCGGCCTGTTCGTGCGCGTGTTCGGCATGCGCGGCTACATGATGGGCACCACCAGCCTGTTCCTGCTGTTCTCCACGCTGTGCGGCTTCGCCTGGAACCTGCCCAGCATGATCGCCTTCCGCATGTTGCAGGGTTTCACCGGCGGCGCGCTGATTCCAATGGCGATGACGCTGGTGATGGCCAAGCTGCCTGCGTCCAAGCGCGCGACCGGCATGGCCATCTTCGGCCTGACCGCCACGCTGGCGCCATCGATGGGGCCTACGCTGGGCGGCTATCTGAGCGAGCTGTATGGCTGGCCGTCGATCTTCTACATCAACTGGGTGCCCGGCCTGCTGCTGATCGGCGGTATTGCGCTCGGCCTCGATGAAGAGAAGCCGAACCTGTCGGCACTGTTCAATGCCGACTGGCTGGGCATCGGCTTCATGGCGATGGGCCTCGGCAGCCTGACCATCTTCCTTGAAGAAGGCAACAGCAAGGACTGGTTCGACTCGGCGTTCATCAACACCTTTGCCGCGCTGGCGATTGTCGGCCTGCTGGGCTGGGTCGTGACCAGCACCATGCGCAAGCAGCCGTTTGTGAACCTGGGCTTGTACGGCACCCGCAACTTCGCCGCCGCCACCGCGCTGTCGATGGCGATGGGCATGGGCTTGTACGGTTCGTCGTTCATCCTGCCGCTGTTCCTGGCGCAGATTCCGGGCTACTCGCCGATGCAGATCGGTGAAGTCATCATGTGGGCCGGCCTGCCGCAGCTGTTCTTTATGCCGTTCGTGGCCAAGCTGTCGTCCAAGGTCGACAACCGCATCCTGTGTTCGTTCGGCCTGCTGCTGTTCGGCGGCTCCTGCCTGATGAATGCCTACATGGACGCCACCACCGGTTACGACCAGCTGCTGCTGTCGCAGATCGTGCGCTCGCTGGGCCAGCCGTTCGTGATGCTGACCTTGTCGAACTTTGCGATGAACGGCATCCAGCCGAAAGACATGCCATCGGCATCGAGCCTGATCAACATGACCCGTAACCTGGGCGGTTCGATCGGTATCGCGCTGCTGGCCACCTCGCTGACCAACCGCGAACACTTCCATTCGGCCCGTCTCGGCGAATCGGTCAGCAATTTCGCGCTGGCGACGCAGGAACGCCTGAGCACCCTGACTTCGTCGTTCATCGCCAAGGGCTTCGACAGCGCCACCGCGTCGGACATGGCCTTGAAAGCGGTCGACGGCATCGTGCGCCGCGAAGCGTATGTGATGGCTTACAACGACGGCTTCTTCCTGGTTGCGATGGTGCTGTTTGCCTGCATCGGCGTGCTGTGGTTCTCGGACAAAGTCAAAGCCCCTTCGGGTGGCGGTGGCGGCGGCGCTCACTAACAAAAAAATTTAAGAGGTAAATCATGTTGAATTCAGCTTTGAAGCGCCTGACGCTCGCTGTTTCCGTCACTTTGGCAGTCACCGGCTGCGCCACCGTCGGCACCGATTTCAAGGCGCCGGCCAATGTCGCCGATGCATCGTTCCGCCACCAGCCGCAAGCCGGCGCCAATGAAGCGCATCTGCCGGCGCAATGGTGGACCGTGTTTAACGACGCCACCCTGAACCGCCTGGAAGAAACCGCGCTGCGCGACAACCCAAGCGTGAAAGCCGCCGCACAGCGCCTGGTGCAGGCGCTGGAACAAGCCGGCGTGGCGCGCGCCAACGAGCAGCCGCAGTTGAGCGTCAACGCCGGCATCTCGAACTCGCGCACTTCGGCCGAAACGTCGCAAGGCCTGGCGCTGGGCCATCGGTCGATCAAGGGTAACAACTACGCGGTGGGTTCGAGCTTCTCGTATGAAGTGGACCTGCTGGGCCGCGTGCGCCGCCTGGTGGAAGCTTCGGACGCGCAAGCGCTGGCGGCCGAAGCGGACCGCGACGGCGTGCTGCTGGTGCTGTCGTCGCAACTGGCGACCACCTACTGGCAACTGCGTGGCCTCGACGCTGAAATCGCCATCCTGAAAGGCGCGCTGGATACCCGCCGCGAATCCGAAGAGCTGGTGACCGCGCGCTTCGACGCCGGCCTGTCGAATGAGCTGGACGTGTCGCGTGCCCGCATCGAGCGCGCCAACGCGCAAGCCGACCTGCACGAAGTGCAGCGCCAGCGCAACCTGCTGGAACACAGCCTGGCCACGCTGGTCGGCGCCTCGCCGTCGGCCATGCTGACCGCCGCCAATACCGGCGCCGATCTGCCGCAGCCGCCGGCGATTCCGGTCGGCCTGCCGGCCAGCCTGTTGTCGCAGCGTCCTGATTTGGCCGGCAGCGTGGCGACCCTGCGCGCCAACAATGCGCAGATCGGCGTGGCGGAAGGCGCGTTCTATCCATCGTTCTCGCTGACCGGCAATTTCGGTTTCGCTTCGGAGAGCCTGAGCAACCTGGCCAAGGGCGATGCCCGCCAGTTCAGCGTTGGTCCGCTGGCGCTGTCGCTGCCGATCTTCGACGGTGGCCGCAACAAGGCCAACCTGGCGATCGCCAAGGCGCGCTACGAAGAAGCCGTGGCCAATCACCAGACCAAGCTGTTGACCGCACTGCGCGAAGTGGAAGACGCGTTGTCGGACGTGCAGCAGCGCCAGTTGCAAGGCGATGCGCAGAAAGCCTCACAAGTGGCGGCGGCGCGCGGCTACCTGGTGGCGCGTGCCCGCTATGAGCGCGGCGTGTCGACCTACCTCGACGTGACCGATGCGCAGCGCAGCGCGCTGTCGGCCGATCGCGCGGCGGTGCAGATCAACACCCAGCGCATGCTGGCTGCGGTGGCGGTGGCGCGCTCGCTGGGCGCTGGCTGGCAGCCGTCGGCGCAGCTGGCGCAAGTGGCGCAGAACGGCGCCATTAAAGCGCAGTAAACTCGCAGTACCTTTTTACGCGGAAGAGGCCAGCGGCAGATGTGCCGCTGGTCCGAAGCGTTGCATTACAATGTGGGCCTCACTCTACAAGAGGACCACATGAAAAAAATCCTGCTCCCGCTAGCGCTCGTTGTTGCATCCACCTTTGCATGCGCCACCGCCTACGCCGCACCCGCCGGCGTGAATGACCTCAACAAGATGAGCAAGCGTTTCGCGCCGATCGCGCTGACCGCCGACACCGCGCATCTCTCCGCAGGCGACAAGAAAGCCATCGCCAAATTGATCGAGGCGGCCAAGATCATCGACGTGCTGCAGCTGCGCCAGCGCTGGTCCGGCAACGAAGCCCTGTGGGCCGCGCTGCAAAAGGACACCACGCCGCTGGGCAAGGCGCGCCTCAACTACTTCTGGCTGAACAAAGGCCCGTGGTCCATCCTCGATGACCACCAGTCCTTCCTGCCGGCCGAAGTGGGCGGCGTGACGGTGCCGGCCAAGAAGCCCGAAGGCGGCAACTTCTATCCGGAAGGCGCGACCAAGGCGGAGCTGGAAAACTGGATCAATGCCTTGCCGGCCGCCGACAAGGAGCAGGCGCAGTGGTTCTTCACCACCATCCGCAAGAACAAGGATGGCCAGTTCGCCATCGTGAAGTATTCCGATGAATACAAGGCCGACCTGCAGAAAGCCGCCGCGCTGCTCAAGCAGGCCGCCGCCGATACCGACAACGCCTCGCTGAAAAAATTCCTCGACCTGCGTGCCGACGCCTTCCTGAGCAACGACTACCTGGCTTCCGACTTCGCCTGGATGGACCTCGACTCGCCGGTCGACATCACCATCGGCCCCTACGAGACCTATAACGACGAGCTGTTTGGCTACAAGGCCGCGTTTGAAGCGTACGTGAATATCCGCGACGAGAAGGAAACCCGCAAGCTGGACTTCTTCGCCAAGCATATGCAGGAGCTGGAAGACAACCTGCCGCTGGATGCGCAGTATCGCAATCCGAAAGTCGGCGCGCTGGCGCCGATGGTGGTGGTCAATCAAGTCTATGGCGCCGGCGACGGCAACATGGGCGTGCAGACCGCCGCCTACAATTTGCCGAACGATGAACGCATCATCAGCCAGCGCGGCTCCAAGCGCGTGATGCTGAAGAACGTGCAGCAGGCGAAATTCAAATCGACACTGACGCCGATCGCCAAGCTGGTGCTGCGCCCGGCCGACCAGAAGGACGTCGATTTCGACTCCTTCTTCACCCACATCCTGGCGCACGAAATCACCCACGGTCTCGGCCCGCACATCACGAAAAACGGCGGCAAGGAATCGACCCCGCGCCAGGACTTGAAGGAAGCCTATTCCACCATCGAGGAAGCCAAGGCCGACATCACCGGCCTGTACGTGCTGGCCTGCATGATGGACAAGGGCCAGCTGCAAGGCACGCTGGGGCAGGGCGCTGCCGCTGAGCGCAAGCTGTACACCACCTTCCTCGCCTCGGCCTTCCGCACGCTGCACTTCGGCCTGACCGACTCGCACGCGCGCGGCATGGCGATCCAGATGAACTACCTGCTCGACAAGGGCGGTTTCATCTCGCACGGCGACGGCACCTTTGCGGTGGACTTCGGCAAAATCAAGCAGGCAGTGATCGACCTCGACCGCGAATTCCTGACCATCGAAGCGACCGGTGACTACGCGCGCGCCAAGGAGATGATGACCAAGTACGTGGTTATCCGCCCGGACGTGCAGAAGGCGCTGGACAAGATGAAGGCGGTGCCTAACGACATCCGCCCGGAATTCAAGACTGCCAATACCTTGTTGGGCAAGTAAGCATTCCAGTTTTTCTACGTAGTAATTTACCTGCCGCCGGGCAATTTTTCTTGCCCGGCGCATGCTACAGTTTGATCACCATGATCAAGCGCACCTTCCTCCCCTTGCTGTTGCTGGCTTCCAGCCTTGCCTCCGCCGCCGAGCTGACCGAGATGGAAATCCGCTGGCTCAAGGCGGGCGCCGCCGTTCTGACCCACGCCAAGCAGGAACTCAAGCTTCCGCTCGACATCACGGTACAACCACAGGCGCGCGCCACCGACGTGCCGCTGGCGCTGGGCTACGACAACGGCCGCTGCAAGCTGGTGCTCTCCATGCGCGGCAATCCGAATGCCGAAGTTATCCTGAACAACGTACCCGAAGATCAGCGCCCGCTGATGATCGAGGCAATGGTGGCGCACGAAATCGGCCATTGCTGGCGCTATGTGCAAGGCGAGTGGCATGTCGTGCCATCCGGCTTCGAAGAACGCCAGCAGCAGTCGGCCGCGCTGCGTGACACGCGGCGCGAGGAAGGCTATGCCGACCTGGTGGCGCTGGCGTGGATGCAGCAGCGCCATCCCGCTCAATACGCGGCGGTAGCTGGCTGGATGCAGCAGGTGCGTGCGCCATCGCCTTCGTCCGGTACCCATAGCACGCTGGTGTGGCTGCAGCAGGCGCCGACCGGTGCCGCCTTCGACACCGGCCTGCCGCTGTTCGAACAGGCCGACCGTCTGTGGCGCCAGGGCCTGTTGTTGGATCGCTAATTTCCCTTCTGTGTACGTTTCCGCACGGAGCGAGGCGCTGTGCGGGCGTTTAATGGTGTCCACCAACCACCACAAGAGGGACACATCATGAACAAACTGCTCTGTTTCGTACTGGCCTCCGCCGCCAGTGCTGCCTTTGCTGCCTCGCCGAACAACGATACGGTGGCGTACAAAGCGGCGATCACCAAATCCGACGCCGACTATAAAACCGCCAAGGCGGCCTGCGATGCACAATCCGGCAACGCCAAGGATGTCTGCCAGGAGCAGGCCAAGGTCAACCGCGCGAATGCGGAGTCGACCGCCGCCCTGCAGTACAAGAACGATAAAAAGTCCATCGAAAAAGCCCAGATCAATATCGCCGACGCCAACTACAACCTGGCCAAGGCCCAGTGCGCAACCAAGACCGGTGCCGACAAGGATAGCTGCCTGAGCGGCGCCAAGTCGCAGCACACGGCCTGGGTGCAGGATGCCAAGGCCGGCAAGCAGGCCGCTGATACGGCGCAAACCGGCATCGATTGCAGCGCCATGACCGGCACCGACAAGGCCGGTTGCGAAGCGCGTTCGAAAACCGCGCTGGCCAAGGACGCGCTGGCTGACTCCGCCATCACCACCAAGGTGAAAACCGAACTGCTGGCCGAGCCGGCGCTGAAATCGCTGGACGTGCACGTGGAAACCACCAACGGCACCGTGATGCTGAGCGGCTTCGTGCCATCGCAGGCGGAAGTCGATAAAGCGGTGGACGTGGCGCGTAATGTGAAGGGCGTGAATAAAGTGCAAAGTTCCCTGCGCATCAAGTAAAGGGCAGGCGGGCCACCCCAACCTCGCTCCGCCCCGGCGCCCGGCCGCGTATCCCCCAACGCGGCCGGGCGCCACCTTTTTTGCTTGTATTCATGATGATCATAATCTAAAATGGGCGCAAGCGTGCCTTCCGGCGCGCATCGCTATCGTGAGGATCTTCATGTTTGCACAACCGTTATCCAACTGGCTGCAGCGGCGCGGCCTGCATTTTTCCTGGGTCATCGTGACCCTGACCTTCCTGACCGCGCTGTCGTCGTCCGCCGCGCTCGGCTTGCCGGGCGCCTTGCTGCAGCCGCTGTCGAAGGAGTTCGGCTGGGACGTGGAGCAGATTTCGTCGGCGCTGGCAGTGCGTTTCGCACTGTTTGGTCTGATGGGACCGTTTGCCGCCATCCTGATGGAACGCTTCGGCCTGCGCAATGTGGTGGTGACGGCGCTGACGCTGGTGGCAGCCGGCATGGCGCTGGCCACGCAGATGACGCAGTTCTGGCACCTGGTGCTGTTTTGGGGCGTGATGCTGGGCGTCGGCTCGGGCATGACGGCGCTGGTGTTGAGCGCGGTGGTGTCGAATCGCTGGTTCGACAGCCATCGCGGCTTGGTGGTGGGCATCCTGACGGCCAGCTCGGCTACCGGCCAGCTGATCTTCCTGCCAGTGGCGGCGTGGATGATCGAGCGTTTCGGCTGGCGCTTGGCGGTGATGCCGGTGCTGGTCGCCTGCGCGGTAATGGCGGTGGCGGTGTATCTGCTGATGCGCAATCGCCCGAGCGATGTGGGCCTGGCACCGTATGGCGCCGCTGCCGGCACGCCGGTCGCCGCTGCCGCGCCGGCCATGCGCGTTACCTTTGCCACGCCGTTCAAGATTCTGGCGGAAGCCTCGCGCAGCCGCGTGTTCTGGATTTTGGCCGGCACCTTCTTCATCTGCGGCCTGAGCACGAATGGCCTGATCCAGACTCACTTCATTTCGCTGTGCGGCGACGCCGGTCTCGGCCCGGTGCCGGCGGCCTCGGTGCTGGCGATGATGGGCGCGTTCGACCTGGTCGGCACGATTGCGTCGGGCTGGCTGTCGGACCGCTACGATAACCGCAAGCTGCTGTTCATGTACTACGGCTTGCGCGGCTTGTCACTGCTGTGGCTGCCGTATTCGGAATTCACGCTGTATGGCTTGTCGATGTTCGCCATGTTCTACGGGTTGGACTGGATTGCGACGGTGCCGCCGACGGTCCGTTTGGCAGGCGCCACGTTCGGCAAGGAAAAGGCGGGGATGGTATTCGGCTGGATCTTTGCGGCCCACCAGCTGGGCGCGGCAGTCGCGGCTTACGGCGCGGGCCGTGTGCGCACTTTGCTGCTGACCTACGATCCGGCGTTGTTTGCGGCCGGTGCGGCCTGTCTGGTGGCGGCGGCGATTATCCTGCTGGTCCGCAAACCGGCAAGCGCTGCCGCAGCAGCGCCTGCACAGGCCAAGGCGGCTTAGTCGGCTTAGGCGAGGGTGAGGATGGCGATGCTGATGGCAACGCCGCCCACCCACACCAGCGTGCGCAACACATGCTGGTTGGCCAGGTACATGGCGACGTACACCAGCCGCGCCGCGATGAAGGCCATCGCCAGCTGATCGATGCGTCCCTGGTCCGCATGCGCCTGCTGGGCCAGTACCACGGCCGCGATGAACAGCGGCAGCGCTTCAAAGCCGTTCAGCTGCGCCGCGTTGGCGCGCGCTTTCCAGCCCTGCAGTCCAGACACCCACTCGCGCGGACGCTTGTTGTTATAAGCTTCCGCGCCACGCGATGTGATTTTCGCCAGGCCCACGGTCGCCGTGGGCAGCAGGCAGGCAATCATCACGCACCAGTTTGCAATCGTCATACAGTCTCCTTGTTATTTGAGGTATTTCGCCAACCAGCCGTGCACTTCGCTGTAGAAGTAGCGGCTGTTCTCGCCTTTGAGAATCCAGTGGTTCTCGTCCGGGAATACTAACAGCTTGCTCGGCACATTCAGGCGTTGCTGGGTGGCGAAGTTCATCAGCGCGTTGTTGGCCGGCACGCGGTAGTCGAGCTCGCCAACCGAGATCAGGATCGGTGTGCTAAAGCCGGTGCCCTTGGCGTGGTTGCCGCCTTGCAGGACCGGGCTTTGCTCGCGCCACACGGCCTTGTCGCCCCACACCGGGCCGCCGCTGTTGACCTCGCGGCCCCACACGCTGTCGCTGGTGCCCCATTGCATGATCAGGTCCATCTCGCCCGCGTGCGAGACGATGGCCTTGTAGCGCGTGGTGGTCGCTTGCAGCCAGTTGGCCAGGTGGCCGCCGTAGCTGGCGCCGCCTGCGGCCAGTTTGCTGCCGTCGACGTAGCTGTATTTTTTGACGGCTTCATCGACCGCTTCGTTGACTTCGTCGCCTGGGCCTTTGAGTGGATCGCCCTGGATCGCGCGCGCGAATTCCTCGCCGTAGCCGGTCGAGCCTTTGTAGTCGGTCAGCAGCACCACGTAGCCCGGTTGCGCCAGCAGGTGGTAGTTCCAGCGGATCACGAACTGGTCGCGCCACATATTGGCGGCGCCACCGTGGATCACCGCGAACAGCGGGTACTTCTTGTTCGGGTCGAAGTTGGCCGGCTTGACGATCATGTTGTGGATCATGCGGCCGTCGCTGGCCTTGAACCAGAAGTGTTCAGGCGCTTGCCAGTCGATGCTGGCCGCGCGCTCGGTGTTGAACGAGGTCAGGCGCTTCGGCGCGCCGTTGCCGAAGGCGTACACCTCCGGCGGATTGATCGACGATTCCCACACGCCCACCAGCGCCTTGCCGCCCGCGTTCAGCGAGTTGATGCTGCCGGTTGGCAGCGATGGCTCGTCGCGCACGTCGCCGCCGGCGTAGCTGACCGAGTGCAGCTGTTCCAGGCCCGCGTGTTCGAAGCTGAACACCACGCGGTTGCTGCCGGCCGGCAGTGCGTAGCGCGAGATCGAGCGGTCCAGCGACGCGGTCAGGATTTTTGGCGTCGGGTTGGTCACCGGCCAGGCCAGGCTGGCCAGGCGGCTGACGTCGTAGACTTTGCCTTCTTCCTCAGCTTCGGTCAGCGTGAACAGGGTCTTGCCGTCGGCGCTGAACTTGAGGTTGCTGTAGCTGTGCTTGTCGGCGGTCAGCTGGGTGGCTTCGCCGCCGGCCACCGGCAGGCTGTAGATTTGCGTGTAGGCCGAGGCGCGCGCCAGCTGGTCGCGGTTGGTCGAGGCCGAGAACACGACGGCCTTGCTGTCCGGCGCCCAGATCGCATCGAGCGACTGGCCTTCATCGCCCTGGCCGCCGCCGAAGCCCGGCAGCGCCGCCAGCTTGCTGCCGCTCAGCAGGTCGCGCGGCTTGGCATTGGCGTCGGCCGCCATCACGAACAGGCGCACTTGTTTGTCGTCCAGCCATTTGTCGAAGAAGCGCGGCGGGAAGCTTTCGTAGGCGCGCGCGCTGACCTTGCGGTCCTTGCGTTCCTTGGCGGTTTTCTTCACGTCTTCCTCGTTGGCGTTGCCGGGGAAGATGTCGCTGACGAACAGGATCTGCTTGCCGTCCGGGCTGAACTTCGGCTGGCGCGCGCCCAGGGTGAGCGTGGTCAGGCGCTGGGCTTCGCCGCCGCCGGCCACGTCGATGCGATAGATCTGGCCGGCGTCGTCGCCGTCGCGCTTGGCGACGAAGATCAGCTGCTTGCTGTCCGGCGACCAGTTGATCGCGCCTTCGCCTCCCTTGCTGAAAGTCAGCCGACGGGCAGGGCTGTCATCGCTTAGCGATTTGATCCACAGGTCGGACCATTGGTCCTTGCTGTCGTAGGCGGGATCGGTGACGGAGAACACGGTCCATTTGCCGTCGGGGCTAGGCTGTGGTGCGCCGACACGCTTCATCAGCCATACATCCTCGTGCGTGATGGCGTGTTTGGCTGCTACGGGATCGGCCGCAAAAGCCTGGCCCGTCAACTGGGCCGAAATGATGAAGGCAAGAAGAGAAAGTCGCGGTATAGTCATGGCGAGTTCGCTAAAAAGTCAGTGAAACAAAGATAGTGGCCATTACCGTCATTGCTGTCAATCAAGTTATCTATCCTATCGATCTCGGAGACATCATGCAGACCATTACCAAAGTTCACAAGGTTGCCGCCTTCACCACAGGTGAAGAGGGCGGCAATCCCGCCGGCGTGATGATCCGCGCCTCGTTGCCGGAGGAGCCGGCCATGCAGCGCATCGCTGCCGAAATGGGCTATTCGGAAACCGTGTTTGCCGCGCCGCAGGGCGACGGCTGGCGCGTGCGCTATTTTTCGCCGGATGGCGAGGTGGCGTTTTGCGGCCACGCCACCATCGCGCTGGGCGCCGTGCTGGCGCAGCAGAATGGCGATGGTATTTTTCCGCTGACCACCAACCACGCGAAGGTCACGGTCGAGGGCCGCGCCCACGGCAATGGCGCGACCGCCGCACTGCAATCGCCGGCCACCTCCAGTTCGCCCGCATCGCCGGCGCTGGTGCAGGAGGCCTTGAAATTGTTCGGCTATTCCGTGTCCGATCTCGATGACCGCATTCCGCCGGCGATCGCCAGCGGCGGCGTGCACCACCTGGTGCTGGCGCTGGCCAGCCGCGACAAGCTGCGCGCCATGCGCTACGAGCTGGGCGCGGGCCGCAGTCTGATGCAGCGCTACGGCCTGACCACCATCTCGCTGGTGCATGCGGAAACGCCGCAGCGCTTCCATGCGCGCAATCCGTTTGCGTCGAGCGGCGTGTACGAGGATCCGGCCACCGGTGCGGCAGCGGCGGCGCTGGCGGGCTATCTGCGCGACCTCGATTGGCCGCACGGCGGCGCGATCGACATCATCCAGGGCGAAGACATGGGCGCGCCTTGCCACCTGCAGGTGCAGATTCCGGATGAGGCGGGCAGTTCGATCCGGGTGTCGGGCAAGGCCCGCATGATCGGCGAGTAATCACTCCCACTTTTTCAACAAGCGCAGCATCTCGCCGGACTTTTCCAGCTGTTCGATGGCGCGCTGCACGCGCTGGCGCACGGCCGGATCGACGTGGGTGCCCATCGCCATGAAGACGTCGCTGGTGATCATCACGGTCGGCAGGATCTTGACTTTCTGGGCCGCACCGGCGCGCTCGATAAAGCCTTGCATGCCGGGCGCGCGGTGCAGGAAAAAGCGGCCGCGCCCGGCGATCAGTTTTTGCAGATTCATGGCCGGGCTGGTGGCGCTGGGATCGACCTGCAGGCCGCCGAGGCGGGCCAGCATGTCCGGCGAGACGTAGCCGCGATTGGTCAGGATGATGGCCTGCGGGCCGAGCTTGCGCACATCGTCCCAGTTGTTGATGACCACCGGATCGTCGGCGCGCACAATCAGCTGATAGCGCAGCTGGAACAGGGGCGGATCGAGGAAGATGTACTGGCGCGCGCGCTCGTCGGTGCGTTGCACGGCGCACAGGGCGTCGTGCTGGTGGGTGGCCAGTTCGGAGTGGGCGCGCAGCAGCGGCAGCCATTGCTGGTCGCCGGTGAATTGCACACTCGGCTCGACCTTTTCAATCGCGCGGAACAGGTCGACGCACAGGCCGACCACGCGGCCGATGCCGGCCGGGATGAACTTGGGCTCGGTGCCTTCCTGCGCCACCACTTTCAGCACGGTGGGCGCGGCGTGGGCGGCAGGGACGAGCGCCAGCATGCCGCAGCAGAGCAGCAACGCTTGCAACCGAGGTGGCAGGTTTAGTCCCATTTGCGCATCAGCCTTTCCAAGTCCCCTTTTTTCTCCAGTGTGAACAGCGCGCCGGCGACGCGATCGGCAATCTTGCCATCCAGCTGCTTGTTGGTGGCGAAATACAGCTTGGCGCTGTACATCACCTGCGGCAGGATCTTCACCTTGCTGGTGGTGTCGGTCCGCTCGAGCAGCTTTTGCAGGCCGGGGCCGCGATGGAAATACAGGCGGCCACGTCCGGCTATCAATTTTTGCAGATTCAGCTCCTGATGGGTAGAGCTGGCGTCGACTTCGATGCCGCCCATCGCCGCCAGGATGTCGCCGGCGGCGAAGCCACGGTTGACCAGCACCACGCCATTGGGCGCCAGCTTGCGCACGTCGTCCCACGAGTGGATTTCAATGGGGTCGTTGCTGCGCACGAGGAAATGGTATTCGATGCTGAACAGCGCCGGGCCGATGAAGTTGAAGCGCTTTTCGCGTTCGGCAGTGCGCTGGACTGCGCACTGCACATCCTCGATGCCAGTTTCGAGCTCGGAATAGGCGCGGATCAGCGGCTTCCATTTCTGGTCGCCGACGAAGCGCAGGCCGGGATCGAGTTGCTCGATGGCGCGCATGATATCGATGCACAGGCCGACAATGTGGTTCTTTCCTGCGGCCATGAATTTGGGTTCGGTGCCTTCCTGTGCGGCGGTACGCAGCAGCGTTGGCGATGATGATGGCCCGGCGGCGGCCAGCAAAGGAATCCAGCAGGCTGCCAGCAGCAGCCGTTTCCATTTGCCATGCCCAGCCGTCATATCATCCCCAAAGAATCCGGCGCCTCGCGCTCTTTGCACCTAGCTTACACGGATGATGGGCGAAAAAAAAGCTTCCGGTTGGAAGCTTTTTTAGGAATTCGGTGGTAGGCCGTGCGGGATTCGAACCTGCGACCAACGGATTAAAAGTCCGCTGCTCTACCAGCTGAGCTAACGACCCCCGAAAGAGGCCGTATTATAGACTGGTTGCCGGAAAATGCAAAGGGCTTTTTATTTGATTCCCAATGCGGCCGTTACTTTCAGCACTTCGTCGGCGGTGGTCACGCCTTCTTCGATTTTGAGCGCGCCGGCGATGCGCAGCGGTTTCATGCCGTCGGCCACGCTCTGCCGGCGCAGGGCCTGGATGTCGGTTTCCTCGCGCACCTGCGAACTGAAGGCTTCGCTCACGGTCAGCAGTTCGTAAAGGCCGGTGCGGCCGCGATAGCCGGTCTGGCGGCATTCGGGACAGCCGACCGGCTTGTAGATCGTTGCCGGCTTGGGCAGCTTCCATTCGCCCGCCAGGCTGTGCCAGATTTCGTCGCTCAGTTCGCCGCCTGCGGCCTTGCAGTCTTCGCACAGCGTGCGCACCAGGCGCTGCGCCATGATGCCGATCAGCGTCGCTTCCAGCAGGTAGTAGGGCACGCCCAGTTCCAGCAGGCGCATCACGGCCGACGGCGCGTCGTTGGTGTGCAGCGTGGACAGCACCAGGTGGCCGGTCAGCGCGGCCTGGATCGCCATCTCGGCGGTGGCCAGGTCGCGGATCTCGCCGACCATGATGATGTCCGGGTCTTGCCGCATCAGCGCGCGCACGCCGTCGGCAAACGACAGCTCGATGCCGGGCTGGACCTGCATCTGGTTGAAGGCCGGCTCCACCATCTCGATCGGATCTTCCACGGTGCAGACGTTGACCTCGGAGGTGGCCAGCGCTTTCAGCGTGGTGTACAGCGTGGTGGTCTTGCCCGAGCCGGTCGGCCCGGTGACCAGGATGATGCCGTGCGGGCGCTGGGTCAGGGCATCCCAGCGCTGCGCGTCCTCGGGCGGGAAGCCCAGTTCCGGCAGGGTCTTCACCACCACGTCGGGATCGAAGATGCGCATCACCAGCTTTTCGCCGAAGGCGGTCGGCAGGGTGGACAGGCGCAGCTCGACTTCCTGGCCGCCGGCGGTGCGGGTCTTGATGCGGCCGTCCTGCGGGCGGCGCTTCTCGATCACGTCCATGCGGCCCAGCAGCTTGATGCGCGCGGTCATGGCGATCATCACCACCGCCGGTACCTGGTAGACCTGGTGCAGCACGCCGTCGATGCGGAAGCGGATCGCCGCCATGTCGCGCTTGGGCTCGAGGTGGATGTCGGAAGCGCGCTGCTCGAACGCGTACTGCCACAGCCAGTCGACGATGTTGATGATGTGCTGGTCGTTGGCGTCGACCTGCTTGTTGTTCTTGCCCAGCTCCACCAGCTGCTCGAAGTTGTTGCGCAGCGTGAGGTCGTTGCCGTTGGACTTGTTGGCCTTCTTGATCGACTTGGCCAGGCTGAAGAATTGCGAGATGTACTGCGCGATATCGAGCGGATTGGCGATCACGCGGCGCACCACACGGCGCGAGATCTTCGCGATCTCGGCTTCCCATTCGTTGGCGTAGGGATCGGCCACCGCCACCACCAGCGTATCGGCGGTCAGTTCCACCGGCAGGATGTTGAAGCGTGCCGCGTAGGCGGCCGACATCACGTCCGCCACCTTGGTGAAATCGATCTTCAGCGGGTCGATGCGGATGAAGGGCAGTTCGGCGCGCTGCGCCAGCCATTCGCACAGCGCATCGAGCGTGAGCAGCTTGTGCGGCGGCTTGGCCGACAGCAGCTTGGCGTGCGCCACCGCGCACAAGGGATGCATATAGCCGCTGGTGTTCTTGAGGATGCCCTGGCTTTGCGCGTACAGCTCCTTGACCTGGGCCTTGCGCACCATGCCGTCGGCCAGCAGCCATGTGTAAATCTGTTGCAGGTCAAGCTGTGTCATTGTGCGGCCAACCTTTCAGGAAAACTTATTTCGCCGTGATGCCTTTGACCCAGCTCTTGGCCGGCAGCTTGGTCTCGGCGACGATCTGCGTCGCCCGCGCCGTCAGCGCCGGCAGGTCGATCTCGCGCTTGCGCTTGAAGGCGATCGCGACCACGTTACCATCATGTACCTGCGGCAGGCAAATCACCTGCGCAAAGGCGAACTTGATGGCCTTGAGGTTGCGCGCATAGCTCGGGTGGTCGCCGAACAGGTTGACCGTCATGATGCCGTCGTCGCTGAGGCAGGCGTTGCAGGACTGGTAGAACTCCGGCGTGTCCAGCACCGGGCCGCGCGCGGTGGCGTCGTACAGGTCGACCTGCAGCGCATCGAGCGTGTTGAAGTTGGCCTTGTCGTTGACGAAGTCCAGCGCATCTTGCTCCAGCACTTGCAGGCGCTCGTCGTTGGGCGGCAGCTTGAACATGGTTTCGCAGATGGTGATCACCGATGGATTGAGCTCGATGGCGGTGACTTGCGCCTGCGGGAAGGTGGCGTAGCAGAACTTGGTCAGCGCCGCCGTGCCGAGGCCCAGCTGGGCGATGCGGCGCGGCTCGGCCTGCCACAGCATCCACGCCATCATTTGCTGCGCGTATTCGAGCTCTGGCCAGTTCGGCTTGCGGATGCGCATCGCGCCCTGTACCCACTCGGTGCCGAAATGCAGGTAACGCACGCCATCGAATTCCGACAAGGTCACCGGCGCATACTTGGGCTTGCGCACCTTGGCCGGTGCCGGCGCTTTTGCTTGGGCGGCCGGGCGCGAAGATTCGACTTTTTCGATGGATTTACGTTTGATTAACATTGGGAAGGGCGGCTGGGGATGAAACGGCATTATCTGAAAACAACAATGCCGGCGCAAGGCCGGCATTGCAAGGGGGCTGATGCAGATCAACGCTGCATCGGTTCGACCACCACGCGCAGGCGCACGCGCTCGCCCGGATCGTAGGACATCACGCTGGTGTAGTTGCGGCCACGGTAGTCGTAGGTCACTTCGTAGCCCGAGGTGCGCGATTCCCAGTGGTCGACGGTGCGGCACTGTTTCACGGCTTGTTCCTGCACGCCGCCCTGGTTCGGGGTGTTGGCGTTGTCGACGCGGTCGCCTACCAGCGCGCCGGCGATGGCGCCTGCTGCGGTGGCAACCGAACGGCCGCTGCCGCCGCCGACCTGGTTACCGGCCAGACCGCCGACGATGCCGCCCAGGATGGCGCCGCCCACGCCGCGCTCCGGCGCCGGCTGCTGGACTTGCACGTATTCGGTACGGCATTCCTGGCGCGGACGGTTGATCTGTTCCACTTGCGGCGTCACGCGCACGACGCGGCCGTAGTCTTCGAAATCAGCAGCTTGGGCGAAAGGCAGGGCGCTCAGGCACAGGGCCGAGGCGATCAGTTTGGCTTGCAAGTTCATGGGTTACCTCGATTTGGTTCAGGGTGGCTATCAGTCCAATGCTGATAGTGCATGCTTCGTATGGTAATCCCGCAGCAGCACCCCGGCTAGTGGCCGGCAGGTATCTGTGGCAACAAATTGTAACAGCGGGGCAAGCGGAGCTTGAGGGCGAATTGTGCCGATTTCACCCTTAAAACCTTCAAAAATCTTCTGTTTTTAACAAATATTGCGTTAGACATCACATACGTGTTGATCTGGAAGGAACAACACGTTACCCTAACATGCGTATGGGATTGATGGCTGGCGCCGACCTGCTGGCCATGTTTAGTGGACAGGTGCTCAAATTATTTACTCTTTAATACACAAGTTAGGCACTCCCGACAGTAATAAAGTGGACACTCCGTACATACCAGGTCAAATTGAGGGGAACACGAGCTTGCTGATGAGCGTGCCGCCCAACCTCGTGCAATCGATCCGTGCTTTCCGCGTGACCGAGCTGCAGGAGGAGGCGGCCCGGCTGGGCCAGCACTTCCTGTATGCGCACCCGAATACCGGGGTGACCAAGCAGCAAGTACTGAGCCTGATCTCGGAAGCGTTCCAGTTCCCCAAAGGTGTGGGCAAGAATTTCGACGGGCTGCGTGAAACGCTGACCGAAACCATGTCCAAGGCTGGCACGCAAACCGGGTTCCTGATCGTGCTGGAACAATTGCCGAATGCCCAAAAATTTGACAAGGAAGCAAGGGAAACCCTGCTGGACGTCTTCCGCGACGCTGCCGATTACTGGGCCGACAGAAAAGTGCCATTCCGGGTGTTTTACTCCTTCGAGTAAGCCCGCGCCGCCGTGCGCCCGCGTTGGAGCGGGCCGCTCAACGCCTGCTGCATCGCAACATTTCTTGCCTTAAGAGTGGCCCTGTGCCTGTGGACGGGGTACAATGCCGGGTTATGAAAAACATCGTCATCCTTATTTCCGGTCGCGGCAGCAACATGGAAGCCATCGTGCGTGCGCACCAGTCCGAGGGCTGGCCGGCACGCATTGCGGCCGTCATCAGCAACCGCGCGGATGCGCTTGGCCTGGCGTTTGCCGCCGAGCACGGGATCGCCACTGCGGTGGTGGCCAATAAGGATTACGCCAGCCGCGCCGAATTCGACGCCGCCCTGCAAACCGTGATCGATGGCTTTGAGCCGGATCTGGTGGTGCTGGCCGGTTTCATGCGCATCCTGACCGAGCCGTTCGTCACGCACTACGCCGGACGCATGCTCAATATTCACCCGTCGCTGCTGCCGCTGTTCCCGGGCCTGGCGACGCATGCGCAGGCGCTGGCCGCCGGCGTGCAGGAACATGGCGCCACGGTGCATTTCGTAACGGCCGAACTCGATCACGGGCCGATGGTGCTGCAGGCGTCCGTGCCTGTGCTGCCGGACGATACGGTCGAAACCCTGTCGGCCCGCGTGCTGGAACAGGAACATGTCATTTACCCACGCGCGGTGCGCTGGTTTGTAGAGGGCAGGTTGTCACTAGCGCAGGGCGCGGTCCAGGTGGACCACAGTCAGTAAAAACTAACCAAGGAATTCCATGAGATTGCCTCCAGCGATACTCGCCAACGCCGAAGAAGTGTTGCGCGAGATTTTGCGCTTTGCCGCGCCAGCCGACACCACCCTGTCGCGCTATTTCAAAGATCACCCGCGTTTGGGCGGCCGCGAGCGCGGCGCCATTGCCGAGTCCGTGTACAACGTGCTGCGCAATAAGAACTTCTACACCGACTTCTCGGAAGCCGGCGGCGGCGCCACCATGCGTCGTTTGACGCTGCTGGGCATGGCCGACGCGGTGGGCCTGGAAGCGCTGGGCGGCGTGACGGAAGAGGAAGCCGAGTGGGTGACCCGCATCATGGGCATCGACCGCGCGCTGATGCACAAGTCGAGCCGCTCGAACATGCCGAAATGGCTGTTCGACAAGCTGGTCGAGCAAATGGGCGAGGAACAGACGCTGGCGCTGGCCGACGGCATGAACCGCCCGGCGCCGCTGGACCTGCGCGTCAACACGCTGAAAGCCAACCGCGAGGAAGTCATCGCCAAGCTGGCCGAAGCGCCGATCAAGGCCGAGCCGACTCCGTTCGCGCCGCAAGGCCTGCGCATCCTGACCAAGCCGCAGCTGCAAAACCTGCCGCTGTTCAAGGACGGCCACATCGAGGTGCAGGACGAGGGCAGCCAGATCCTGTCGGCCCTGGTGGCCGCCAAGCGCGGCGAGATGGTGGTGGACTTCTGCGCCGGCGCCGGTGGCAAGACGCTGTCGCTGGGCGCAACCATGCGCAACACCGGCCGCCTGTATGCGTTCGATGTTTCCGAGAAGCGCCTGACCAAGCTGAAGCCGCGCCTGGCGCGTTCCGGCCTGTCGAATGTGCATCCAGTGGTGATCGCGCACGAGCGCGACGCCAAGATCAAGCGTCTGGCCGGCAAGATCGACCGCGTGCTGGTCGATGCGCCGTGCTCGGGCCTGGGCACCCTGCGCCGCAATCCGGACGTGAAATGGCGCCAGAAGCCGGACGCCATCGGCGAACTGCAGGTCAAGCAGGCCGCCATCCTGGCCGGCGCGGCGCGCCTGGTCAAGGGCGGCGGCCGCCTGGTCTACGCCACTTGCTCGGTGCTCGATGACGAGAACGACTTCATCGCCAAGCAATTCCTGGAAACCCATCCGGACTTCGAGCTGGTCCCGATGAGCAAGGCGCTGGCCGAGCAAAAGATCGATCTGGAAATGGGCGACTACCTGAAGCTGTTGCCGCACGTGCACCAGACCGACGGTTTCTTCGCCGCCGTGTTCGAGCGCAAACCGATGGCCAAGAAGGCCAAGGAAGAAGCAGAAGAAGAGTAATCCAACAGGCCGGCGATCCCGGCCTGTTTTACGTTAAGCTACACACCTCAATCACTCAACTCCGTACACGATGCCGCAACAACAGCCCCTGCTCAACCTGATCGAAGACCTGACCGGCGACCTGCACGACCCCAGCCTGCTGTGGCAGCTGGCCGCCATCGTCGTTTCCGTGGTGATCGGCTTCGGGCTGGCGCGGCTGCTGAAGAAGCGCTTCGGCCGGCAGGATGGGCATACGGGCGTGCTGGGCTTCGGCGTCGAGAGTTTCGGCCGCGTAATGGCGCCGCTGGCGGTGATCTGCCTGCTGGCCTTGTCGCGCGTGATCCTGGCGCGCTACCACTTTTATCACGTCAACTGGATCAAGATCGCGATGCCGATCTTCGGTTCGCTGGCGGTGATCCGCTTCACCTTCTACCTGCTGCGCCGCGTGTTCGCGCGCAATGGCCGCACCATCAGCGCCACCATGCTGGCGTTCGAGAAAGTATTCCAGCTGCTGGTGTGGCTGGCCTTCGTGCTGTACATCACCGGCCTGTGGGTGGACGTGTTCGCCTTCATGGAAGACACCGTGCTGCCGATCGGTAAGTACAAGGTATCGATCGCCGACATCCTGCAAGCGACCGCCTCGGTGATCGTGCTGCTGATGCTGGCGCTGTGGGCCGGCGCCGCGCTGGAAGAATGGCTGATGAAAGTGCAGGGCATGCACACCAACCTGCGGGTGGTGGTGTCGCGCACGGCGCGCGCGGTGCTGATCCTGGTGGCTGTGCTGATGAGCCTGTCGCTGGTGGGGATCGACCTCACCGTGCTGTCGGTGTTCGGCGGTGCGCTGGGCGTGGGCCTGGGGCTTGGCTTGCAGAAGATCGCCAGCAACTATGTGTCCGGCTTCGTGATCCTGCTGGACCGCTCGCTAACCATCGGCGACATGATCACGGTCGACAAGTACAGCGGCAAGGTCACGCAGATCAACACCCGCTACACCGTGCTGCAAGGGCTGGATGGCATGGAGTCCATCGTGCCGAATGAAATGCTGGTGTCGGGCGCAGTGCAGAATTCCTCGTTGACCAACAGCCGGGTGAATCTGTCGACCAAGGTGTCGGTGGCTTACGATACCGATGTCGATGTCGTGATCCAGCTGCTGGCCGACGCCGCGCAGACGGTGGAGCGGGTGCTGAAAGACCCGGCGCCATCGGTCAACCTGACCACCTTTGGCGCCGATGGGCTCGATCTGACCGTCAACTTCTGGATCAACGATCCGGAGAATGGACGCGGCGGCGTCACCTCCGACGTCAACCGTGCGATCTGGCGTGCGCTCAAGGAGAACAACATCTCTGTGCCATTCCCGCAACGGGAAATGCGCATCCTCGGTCCGGTGCCCGCGCCCTTGGCCGGACAAGAAAGTACGATCGTGCCTAAGGAATAGTCAGTGATCCGAAGAAAATCGTCGTACAATATCGTCCAAAAGACGGACAAGGCGGGCGTGTTACGCCTGTTAAAAACACAATCTTGGTTGGAGTAGTAATGAGTTTATACGCAGTATTGGATTTCCTGTCGAACGGCATTACCCGTTTCAGCGCCTGGGAAGTTTTCTTCTATACGATGGCCGTGACCCACATCACCATCGCCAGTGTGACGATTTACCTGCATCGTTGCCAGGCGCACCGCGCGCTGGACCTGCATCCTATCGTCAGCCATTTCTTCCGCTTCTGGCTGTGGCTGACCACCGGCCAGGTGACCAAGGAGTGGGCCTCGATCCACCGCAAGCACCACGCCAAGTGCGACACCGAGGAAGATCCGCATAGCCCGGTCACCCGCGGCATCAAGAAAGTGTTCTGGGAAGGCGCCGAACTGTATCGCGCCGAGTCCAAGAACAAGGAAACGATGGAAAAGTACGGTCACGGCACGCCCGATGACTGGATGGAGCGTAACGTCTACACCCGCCATAGCGCGATGGGCGTGGCGTCGCTGCTGGTCATCAACTTCGCGCTGTTCGGCGTGATCGGCATCACCGTGTGGGCAGTGCAAATGATGTGGATCCCGGTGACGGCGGCCGGCATCATCAACGGCATCGGCCACTACTGGGGCTACCGCAACTACGATTGCTCGGACGCGGCCACCAACATCATCCCGCTGGGCCTGCTGATCGGCGGCGAAGAGCTGCACAACAATCACCACACCTTTGCGACCTCGGCCAAGCTGTCGTCGAAATGGTATGAGTTCGACATCGGCTGGGGCTACATCCGCACGCTGGAAGTGCTGGGCCTGGCCAAGGTGAAGAAACTGGCGCCGGAGCCGAAGTTCGCCAAGGACAAGCTGGAAGCCGACTTCGACACCCTGCAATCGGTGATCGCCAATCGTTACGACGTGATGGCCAAGTACGCCAAGTCGGTCAAGCAGGCGTGGAAAGAAGAGCTGGAGCACCTGAAGCACAAGGCCGAGCTGGAATCGCGCTTCCTGAAGTCGTCGCGTAAGCTGCTGCAGCGCGAGCCGGGCAAGCTGGAAGCGCCGCAACAGCAGCAGCTGTCGGAACTGTTCCAGCACAGCAAAGCGCTGGAAACCATGCACAATATGCGCGTGGAACTGGGCGTGATCTGGGAGCGTTCGCACTTCACTCGCGACCAGCTGCTGCATAAGCTGCAAGACTGGTGCAACCGCGCGGAAGCGTCGGGCATCCAGTCCCTGCAAGAGTTCTCGCTGCGACTGCGTAGCTACGCTTAAAAAGCGCATAAAAATGAAATCCCGCTGCGGCGGGATTTTTTTTCGCCCTACAAGCGCGCAAACTTCAACTATAATAACTTTGAGTAATATCGATTTTGTTTCTGTCATGTACAGGTAATAAAGGATCCCTAGACTGTCGGCTCCTCTTTACCTGTAACGGGACAAAAATGAAATTGGGATTGAACTTCAAATGGGCAGCCGTCGCCAGCCTTGCGGCGCTGTCGACCGTGCTGGCTGCCTGTGGTAGCAGCGACAAGGTTGATACCGGCGCGCAGCGTGTCAAGCACGTGTTTGTCATCACGCTGGAAAACAAGGACTACAACGACACCTTCGTCAACAGCACCCAAAATCCTTACTTGCAAAAGACGCTGCCAACGATGGGCGCGCTGCTGACCCAGTACTACGGCACCGGCCACGCCAGCCTGACCAACTACATCGCCATGATCAGCGGCCAGCCGGTCACGCCGTCGAGCGCGGCTGACTGCACCACCTACACCGATTTCGTGCAGACCGGCACCAGCGCCGAAGGCTTGCCGATCGGCGATGGCTGCGTCTATCCGGCCAGCGTCAAAACCCTGCCGGACCAGCTGAAAACCGCCGGCCTGACCTGGCGTGGCTATATGGAAGACATGGGCAACGACCCAACCCGCGAAAGCGCGACCTGCGGCCATCCAGCCATCGGCGCCACCGACCAGACCAATCACCAGCTGGCACCTAGCGCCGCCGTGCCGAAGGGCGACCAGTACGCCGCCCGTCATAATCCGTTCGTGTACTTCCACTCGATTATCGATTCGCCGGAGTGCCAGACCAACGTGGTATCGCTGGACAAACTGGAAGGCGATCTGGCCAAGGTGGAAAGCACGCCGAACTTCGTGTTCATCACCCCTAACGTCTGCAACGACGGCCACGATGGCGACGGTACCGGCGCAGCCGGCAAGGGCTGCATCAACGGCCTGCCTGGTGGCCTGAAAACGGCGGATGAATTCCTGAAAGTGTGGGTGCCGAAGATTCTGGCATCGGAAGCCTACAAAAAGGATGGTCTGCTGATCATCAACTTCGACGAAGGTGGCGCAACCGCTGGCCAAAGCGTGACCGTGGACTCGACCGGCAAGCAGCACATCGTGGTCAGCTACAACTCGGCAGAAGCTTGCTGCAACCAGCAGGCCGGCCCGAACGTCAAATACCCGCTGACGCTGACCTTCCCGGTCTCGGCCACCATGCAGTACGACCTGAGCTTCCCGGCGCCGGGCGGCGGCCGTACCGGCGCAGTGCTGCTGTCGCCGTTCATCAAGCCTGGCACGGTCAGCAACACCGGCTACAACCATTACTCGCTGCTGAAGAGCATTGAGCAGATCTTCAAGATCAAGGAATACCTCGGCTACGCGAACCAATCTGGCCTGGCATCTTTTGGCGATGACATTTTCACGAACTAATGTAGTTGCCGCGCTGTGCGCGGCATTTTTTATGGTTGGCTGCGACCGCGCGCCTGCGCCGGCGCCGAAGCAGGCGCTGGCGGCCTTGGGCCGCCAGATGTTTTTCGACGCATCGCTGTCCGCGTCGGGCCGCCAGTCGTGCGCTACTTGTCACAGCCCGGCGCATGCCTACGGCCCGCCGGATGGGCTGGCGGTGCAGCCGGGCGGCGCGGGCATGGACCGGCAGGGACTGCGCGCCGTGCCGTCGCTGCGCTACGTGCTGCCGCGCACGCCGCGCTGGTTCAAGGAACACCAGCGCGATCCGATCGAGCGTGAAATCGAAGTCGACTCCGTGCCGACCGGCGGCTTCACCCGTGACGGCCGTTTCGACACCTTGCACGAACAGGCGCGCGGACCGTTGTTCGATCCGGCGGAAATGGCCAACCGCGACGATGCCTCGCTGGCCGCCAGGCTGCGCAAGGCCGCCTACGCACCTGAATTCACGCGCTTGTTCGGCGCCGCTGCGCTGGCGGATGACGGCCGGGCGGTGGACGCACTGACGCTGGCGCTGGAACGCTTCCAGCTGGACGACCCCAGCTTCGCGCCTTACAGCAGCAAGTTCGACCAGGTGCTGAAAGGGCAGGCGCAGCTGAGCCAGCAGGAGCAACGCGGCTTGCAGCTGTTTGCCGATCCGGCCAAAGGCAATTGCGCCTCGTGCCACATCGCCTCGCCTGGAGCGAATGGTGCGGCGCCGCTGTTCACCGATTACTCGTTTGCCGTCCTTGGCGTGCCGCGCAACCGCAAGCTGGCCGTGAATGCCGACCCGGCGTTCTTCGACGTTGGCCTGTGCGGCCCGCAGCGCAAGACGCCCGCTGCTGTGGATGAGAAATACTGCGGCGGTTTCAAGACGCCGAGCCTGCGCAACGTGGCGACCCGCCGCGTGTTCATGCACAACGGCGTGTTCGACAACCTGGCCGACGCGGTGCGCTTCTATGCCGAGCGCGACCTCAAGCCGGGACGCTGGTATCCACGCGGCCGCTACGACGACCTGCCGCCAGCCTGGCGCAACAACGTCGACCGCCTGACCGCGCCGATGGACCGCAAGCCCGGCGACAAGGCGGCGCTGGACGAGGCGGACGTGCAGGACATCGTCGCTTTCCTGCGCACCCTGACCGACGCCGACGCGCAAACCGCAGCACCATAAAAAAAAGCCACTCGATGAGTGGCTTTTTTTCAGAGAAGCGAAGATCGAATTACTTGATCTTGGTTTCTTTGTAGATCACGTGCTTGCGAGCTTTAGGATCAAACTTGGTGATCTCCATTTTCGCAGGCATGGTGCGCTTGTTTTTGGTCGTGGTGTAGAAGTGACCAGTACCAGCGGTCGATTCCAGCTTGATTTTGTCGCGGCCAGTTTTTGCCATGATAGCTCCCTATTTAGACTTTTTCGCCACGGGCGCGCATATCGGCCAGAACGGCATCGATGCCGACCTTGTCGATTACACGCAGACCAGCGTTGGACAGACGCAGGGAGACCCAGCGGTTTTCAGATTCAACAAAAATACGACGGTTCTGCAGGTTAGGCAGGAAACGACGTTTGGTTTTGTTGTTTGCGTGGGAAACGTTGTTGCCGACCATCGGCTTCTTCCCAGTTACTTGGCAAACACGTGCCATAACGCACTCCTTAAAAGACATTCCAAAATTGGAAAAACAAGAGTATATCGAAAAAAATCAGCTTTTTCAATCACTTACGAAAAACAATTGTGTCTCGATAGTGTGGAAAAATTTAACAATTGTGAATTCGCTCGTAAACCCTTGAGCGCATAGGGGTAAACCTAGAGTTGCCCATGCTCGGCAAAGGAGTGGATTTGGTGCCCGGCCACCACAAAATGGTCGAGGATGCGGATATCGACCAGTGCCAGCGCCTGCATCAGCGCCCTGGTCAGCACCAGATCCGACTCGCTGGGCTCGGGCGTGCCGGACGGGTGGTTGTGGGCCAGCATCACGCTGGCGGCGTTGCGCGCCAGCGCTTCTCTCACCACTTCGCGCGGGTAGACCGAGGTGTGGGTGAGGGTGCCGCGAAACAGTTCCTTGGCGTCGATCAGGCGGTTTTTCACGTCGAGGAACAATACGTGGAACGATTCGAAGGACTTGCCGGCAAAGGCCGCGCCCAGGTATTCCTTCACCGCGCGGGGCGAGCTGAGCATGGAGCCGGCCTGCAATTCCTCCAGGATGGCGCGCCGGGCCAGCTCCATCACCGCCTGCAGCTGGGTGAACTTGGCGGGACCCAGTCCTTTCACGGCGGTGAATTCCGGCAGGGTGGCGGCAAACAGTTTTTGCAGCGAGCCAAAATGGTGCACCATGTCGCGCCCCAGCTGGACCGCATCCTTGCCCATGACGCCGGTGCGCAGGAAGATCGCCAGCAGTTCGGCGTCCGATAAAGCGTGCGCGCCTTCGCGAATCAGGCGTTCGCGCGGGCGTTTTTCTTGCGGCCAATTTTGGATGGTCATGCGGGCCTCCCTGAAACCATCCATTGTCGGCATGTCCGTGCGTCGCTACTTGATTAAAGTCGCAGGAAGATCTTTTTCCTGTACAGCAGGCACAATGCTGCGCCCAGCAGGATGACCAGCGCGGCAGAGTAAGTTGCGGAAGCCGCGCGCGCGTCGCTCAGGATGCCGCCCAGCAGGCGGGCAAAGTAGTCGTGGTAGCTGGCCGGAGCGGCGGGACGCAGCGGCAGTTGCAGTACGCAGTCCATCAGGCTGATGCCGATGAAGGCCAGTGTGGCATTGGCGCCGAAAGCCAGCACCGGCGCGCCGCCGCGCAGCGGCCACAGCGCTATCACGGCCAGCAGCGAAAAGCCGGAGGACATCAGGGCAAAGCTCGGCGTCCAGATTTTCTTCACCAGCGGCAGCACAGGATCGAGGGCGAAGCCAGCGAGCAGCAGCGCCGCGCCGATGGCGGCCAGTGTCAGCAGCGTGGTGCGCGAAGTGCCGGCGCGCAGCACGAGTCCGGCAGCCAGACCGACCAGCATGTTGATGAGTGCGCCCAAGGTGGAGAGCAGGCCTTCCGGCTCGTAGGTCACTGCACCGTCAGTCAGGCCGTAGGGCCACATGTGGTGGACGCCGATCACTGCGCGGTCGATCAAGGCGGGCAGGGAATGCAGCGAATCAAAGCAGGCGCGGCCGCAGTCGGGGGCATCCCATGCCAACAGCAGCCCGCCGTAGCCGAAGGACAGCACGGCGATGGCGCCGATCACGCGGGGCGGGCGCAGCTGGAATGCTGTCGCGCTGCGCTGGCTGAGTGCCAGCACCAGCAGGCCGGCGGCAAAGTAACAGATGCCGATGCGCTGCAAGATGCCCATCACGCGCACGTGGGCGAAGTCGAAGTAGGGCAGCAGGTTGAGCAACAGGCCCAACAGGAACAGGGCGGCGCTGCGGCGGGCCAGGTAGGCCAGCACCGCACGGGCCGGCTGAGCCTGGACGCGCGGGAGCAGGGCGTACGGCATGGCGGCGCCGGCGCAGAACAGGAAGCTGGGGAAGATCATGTCGGCCAGTGCAAAGCCTCGCCAGCTGGCGTGGTTGAGGACGTTAAAGCGATGTTCCCAGTCGCCGGCGTAGGCCACTAATATCATGCCGATGACCGCCAGCCCGCGCAGCAGGTCGATGGCGATGACACGGTTGGCCGATGCGCGCCCCGGTTGGCGCGCCGCCGCGAAGGTAGGCGCTGGTGCGCCGGCTGGCTGGGCATTCTGCATGAGCAATGTCTCCGTTAATTTTCTTGGGATCGTTTCCATCTTCCGCTTGAAAACGTTTTCAGTCAACCTTTCTTTGATGCCGGCGAGCGCAAATCGCTGGGTGGCTTACAATATGGCCTTTCCAAGTCCAACTTAGTTTAAGTCATGTCTAACGAGCAACCTGTCGTCACCGCGTCGTCGTATCTCACCCTGAATTACCGCCTGGCCTCGCTGGACGGCGCCGATATCGTCACCACCTTCGCCACCACCCCGGCCACGCTGCTGATGGGGCAGGGCCAGCTGGCGCCAGTGTTGGAAGAATTGTTGATCGGCCTGCCGGAAGGCACGCACAAGACTTTCGAGCTGGAACCGGGCGTCGGCTTCGGTCCGCGCAACCCTGAGCTGATCCGCGAAGTCAGCCGCGCCACGCTGGACGCCAATTCGGCGCCCGACGCCGACTACAAGATCGGCGATCTGGTCGACTTCGCCGCGCCGGGCGGCGGCCGCTTTGCCGGCATCCTGCGTGAGCTGGGCGACGAAACCTGCGTGTTCGACTTCAACCACCCGCTGGCCGGCCAGCCCTTGAAATTTGAAGTGCAACTGATCTCGGTGCTGTGATGAGCGATAAAGAACTCCTGTTGGCCCAGCCGCGCGGCTTCTGCGCCGGCGTTGACCGCGCGATTGAAATCGTCGAGCGCGCCCTGCAGCAGTTTGGCGCGCCGATTTACGTGCGCCACGAAATCGTCCACAACGCCTACGTGGTGGCCGACCTGCGCGCCAAGGGCGCCATCTTTATCGAGGAATTGAGCGAAGTCCCGCCGGGCAACACGCTGGTGTTCTCGGCCCACGGCGTATCCCAGGCGGTGCGCGCGGAAGCCACTGCGCGCGGCTTCAGCATCTTCGACGCCACCTGCCCGCTGGTCACCAAGGTGCACGTGGAAGTGGCCAAGATGCGCAAGCAGGGCTGCGAGATCGTCATGATCGGGCACGACGGCCACCCGGAAGTCGAAGGCACGATGGGCCAGACCGACGAAGGCATGTATCTGGTGGAAACCGTGGAAGACGTGGAAAAGCTGGTGGTGAACAAGCCGGAACAACTGGCCTACGTTTCGCAGACCACGCTGTCGGTGGACGACACTGCCGACATCATCGAGGCGCTGAAACGCAAGTTCCCGGCCATTATCGAGCCGAAGAAGGGCGATATCTGCTACGCCACCACCAACCGCCAGGAAGCCGTGAAGTTCATGGCGCCGCAAGTGGAAGTGGTGATCGTGGTCGGCAGCCCGAACAGCTCCAACTCGAACCGTTTGCGCGAAGTGGCGGAAAAGAAGGGCACGCCGGCCTACATGGTCGACAACGCCAGCCAGATCCATCCAGCCTGGCTGGACGGCAAACTGCGGGTGGGCGTTACGGCCGGCGCCTCGGCCCCGGAAGTACTGGTGCAAGCTGTCATCGACCGCCTGAAGGAACTGGGCGTGCGCAGCGTGCGTCCGCTGGAAGGCGTGGAAGAAAACGTCACCTTCCCGCTGCCGAAAGGGCTGGACGGTGTCTCAAAAATCGCACCAGTCGAGGGCAGCGTCTAACTATTGTTTGGACGGCGCGGAATATAATTCAGCGCCGTTGATATTATTCCACGATTAGTTTTTCGGAATGTTCGCTATGATTTGGATCGCTCTAAAAGGGCGGTGAGACACCAAGCGGGCATGAAACTTGCATCGTGAGCGTGTAGTCAACGGCGGCACTACGGGGACACCCGGGTGCCGTTTTTGTTACATGGTCGCAATAACAATAGTAAAGGCAGAAATGGATACCTTTATCCAACAAATCATTAACGGGCTAGTGCTGGGCAGCATGTACGCACTGGTCGCGCTGGGCTACACAATGGTGTACGGCGTGCTGAACCTGATCAACTTCGCCCACGGCGACGTACTGATGATCGGCGCCATGACCGGCCTCACCATCCTCAACATTCTCAACACGCATTTCCCGGACTTGCCCGGCTACATCAAGTTGGCCATTGCCATCGGCGGTGCGATTCCGGTCTGCATGATCGTCAACGTCATCATCGAGCGCGTGGCTTACCGCAGCCTGCGCAATGCGCCACGGCTGGCGCCGCTGATCACGGCGATTGGCGTGTCGACCCTGCTCAACACCTTTGCCATGATGATCTGGGGCCGCAACCCGCTGCCGTTCCCGCAGCTGCTGCCGGCCGACCCGATCGCCATCGGCGGCGCGCTGATTTCGCCTACTCAAATTCTGCTGCTGGCGCTGGCGCTGATTTCGATGGCCGGCCTGGTGCTGCTGGTCGAGAAAACCCGCATGGGCCGCGCCATGCGCGCCACGGCGGAAAACCCGCGCGTGGCCGGCCTGATGGGCGTGGATTCGAACAAGGTCATCATCGCCACCTTCGCGCTCGGCGCGGCGCTGGCGGCGGTGGCCGGCGTGATGTGGGGCGCGAACTACGCCTCGATCCAGTTCTCGATGGGCTTCCTGCCGGGCTTGAAAGCCTTCTGTGCGGCGGTGCTGGGCGGCATCGGCAATATCTACGGCGCCATGCTGGGCGGTATCGTGCTGGGCATTATTGAAAGCCTGGGCGCCGGCTATCTGGCTGAGGTAACCGGTGGTTTCCTTGGTAGCCAGTACCAGGACATCTTCGCCTTTGTGGTGCTGATCCTGGTGCTGACGGTGCGTCCGTCCGGCATCATGGGCGAGCGTGTCGCAGACCGCGCTTAAGGAGAAATGAAGATGGCAATTGTAAGTTTCGACTTCAAGCGTAATCCGCGCCAGGCCTATACCAGCATGGCGGCGCTGGCCGTGCTGCTGGTGGCGTTCCCGTTCTTTGCGCAGCACTACGGCAACTCGTGGGTGCGCATCGCCGATATGGCGCTGCTGTACATCATGCTGGCGCTGGGCCTGAACATCGTGGTCGGCTTTGCCGGTCTGCTGGATTTGGGTTACATCGCCTTCTATGCAGTGGGCGCTTATCTGGCTGGCCTGCTGGCTTCGCCACAGTTCGCGGCCTTGCTGGAGTCTGTTATCAACGAATATCCGGCGCTGGGCCAATCGCTGATTACGCTGCTGGGGCCAGAGATTCAGCAGAACGGCATCCACTTGTCGGTGTGGTTCATCGTGCCGCTGGCGGCGGCGCTGGCCGGTTTCTTCGGCGCTCTGCTGGGAGCTCCGACGCTGAAGCTGCGCGGCGATTACCTGGCCATCGTCACGCTGGGCTTTGGTGAAATCATCCGTATTTTCATGTTGAACCTGAATGCGCCGATCAACTTCACCAACGGCTCGCAGGGCATCAATATGATTGACCCGATCCGGGTATTTGGCGTCAACCTCTCTGGCGAGGCCGGCTCGCGCGCGACGGTGTTTATTGGCGGCTACGGCATGCCGTCGGTGAATGCCTACTACTTCCTGTTCCTGTTCCTGTGCGTGGCAGTGGTATTCATTACCTCGCGCCTGCAGCACTCGCGCCTGGGCCGTGCCTGGGTGGCGATCCGCGAAGACGAAATCGCCGCCAAGGCAATGGGCATCAACACCCGCAACGTCAAGCTGCTGGCGTTTTCGATGGGCGCGTCGTTCGGCGGCATCGCCGGCGCCATGTTCGCGTCGTTCCAGGGATTTGTGTCGCCGGAATCGTTCTCGCTGACTGAATCGATTGTTGTGCTGGCGATGGTGGTACTGGGCGGCATCGGCCACGTCCCGGGCGTGATCCTTGGCGGCGCGCTGCTGGCGGCCTTGCCAGAGTTGCTGCGCCACGTGGTGGAGCCGCTGCAGGAGAAGTTGTTCGGCCACGTGCTGATCGAGGCGGAAGTGCTGCGCCAGCTGCTGTACGGCCTGGCGCTGGTGCTGATCATGCTGAACCGTCCGGCCGGCCTGTGGCCATCGCCCAAGCATGAAGATCGCCCGGATGGCGATTCCGACACCAAGAATCAATCGTCCGGCGTGATGGCGGCTTGAGGAAGAGACAACAATGACTGAACAGGTAATTCTCCAGATCGCCGGCGTCAACAAGCGTTTCGGCGGCTTGCAGGCGCTGACCGATGTTGGCATCAAGATCATGCAAGGCCAGATTTATGGCCTGATCGGCCCCAATGGCGCCGGTAAGACGACGTTCTTCAACGTGATTACCGGCCTCTACCAGCCGGACACCGGCACCTTCGAGCTGGCCGGCAAGCCGTATTCGCCGTCCGCCCCGCATGAGGTGGCCAAGGCCGGTATTGCCCGCACCTTCCAGAACATCCGCCTGTTTGGCGAGATGACGGCGCTGGAAAACGTCATGGTGGGCCGCCACGTGCGCTCGAAGCAGGGTGTGCTCGGCGCGATTTTCCGCCATAAGGCCGCGCGCCAGGAGGAGGCGGACATCCACCGCCGCGCGCAGGAGCTGCTGGATTTCGTCGGCATCGGCCAGTTTGCCAAGCGCACCGCCAAATTCCTGTCCTACGGCGACCAGCGCCGCCTGGAAATCGCCCGCGCGCTGGCGACCGATCCGCAACTGCTGGCGCTCGATGAACCGGCGGCCGGCATGAACGCCACCGAAAAACTGGCACTGCGCGAACTATTGATCAAGATCAAAGAACAGGGCAAGACGGTGTTGTTAATTGAACACGATGTCAAGATGATGATGAGCTTGTGCGACCGCCTGATGGTGCTGGAATACGGCAAACCGATCGCGGAAGGTCTGCCGGCGGAAATACAAAGTAATCAGGCGGTGATTGACGCCTACCTCGGAGGATCGCACTAATGAGCGACAACGTTCTAAAAGTATCGGGACTGAAAGTCGCGTATGGCGGTATTAAAGCCGTCAAGGGTATCGATCTCGAAGTGAATAAAGGCGAATTAATCGCCCTGATTGGCGCCAATGGCGCTGGTAAAACCACTACGCTGAAAGCCATTACCGGTACTTTGCCGCCGTGCAAAGTCGAAGGAACGATCAGTTATCAGGGCGAAGCTTTAAAAGGGACCAAATCTTTCCATTTAGTGGAAAAGAAACTGGCAATGGTTCCGGAAGGCCGTGGTGTATTTACCCGTATGACGATTCATGAGAATCTGATGATGGGTGCATATACTCGCAACGATAAAGCCGGTATTGAAGCCGATATTGCCAAATGGTTTGATGTATTCCCACGTTTAAAAGAACGTGCGCAGCAATTGGCTGGTACTTTATCTGGTGGTGAGCAGCAAATGCTGGCAATGGCGCGCGCATTAATGTCGCATCCAAAGTTATTATTGCTGGATGAGCCGTCGATGGGTTTGTCGCCGATTATGGTGGAAAAGATTTTCGAGGTCATTCGCAATGTCTCGAAAGAGGGCATTACCATTTTGCTGGTAGAGCAGAATGCGAAACTCGCACTGCAAGCCGCACACCGTGGTTATGTCATGGACTCCGGCAATATCACCATGACCGGCAATGCCAGGGACATGCTGGACGATCCGCGCGTCAAAGCCGCCTACCTCGGCGAGTAACCCCGCCGCTCCTGTAAAAAGCCGCCTGGTGCGGCTTATTTATTTTCCCAGTCATGCCAAAAATTGGCATGAACACACTGTTTATTAGCTTGCAAGGGACAATAAAAAAGCCCCGGTATTCACCGGGGCTTTTAATACTGGCGCCCTACCGCGCCGGCATTTTATTTATTTCTTTGCTGGAGCAGCTTTAGCAGCGGCGGCGGTGAATTGGCCAACTGCGGCATTCAGATTGGTTTCCAGCGATTCAACAGCTTGCTTAGCGGTTTTGGTGAATTGCTCGTAACCGGCGCTGGCATTGCCGATAGCCGATTTAAACAGGGCGACTGCATTTTCCGAACCGGCTGGTGCGTTTTTGCTCACTTCTTCAACCAGCGAAATAACTTTGCGGTTGGTTTCGGCGATTTGGGTTTCAGCGGCTTTGCTGAATTCAGCACCGGTGCTCGATGCGATGGTCGCCAGGTGACGGCCATAAGCGATGGTTTTTTCAGCGCTTGGTTGAGCTTGAGCTGCAGCCAGCGAGAAGAATTCTTGTGGATCTTTAGCGGCCAGCAATTGCTTGGTGGCGCTCGACGATTCTTCCAGCGATGCTTTGGCGGCGGTCAGGTTCAGGTCGACAAATTTCTCCACGCCTTCAAAGGCTTTATTGGTCAGGGTCGAGAAAATAGCGAATTGGGCTTCGAAGTTAGCTTTGGTCGCATTCGAGAATTGCTCAGGAATCGAAAACATGTGGTTCTCCAGGAAAAATAGTCGTTGATGAATACTGCTGGTGTTTCTACCGTCGGTTGAGAAACAAGCAAAACTACGTTTCAGACCGAGCTACGAATTGTGCAACGCAACAAACCCGATTTTACGGCCTTCAAAAATTAAGTCAAGCGATTTTTTGTGCGTTGCATCAAAGAACGGAATATTGGCAAATTTAAAACGTTCATTATGGGAACTATTCCTTAAGAATGAGGTAAATCGCGGTCTCCCAATGAGGAAAACGTGGCCGTGGTAGACTTGCAGTCATCCCCAGTCAGCGCCGCGCCAAGGCGCAGATTGCCTTTTAGATCACAAGTCAGCCTGATGCCCGATTCCGCCAGCGCCGCGTCCAGCCCCCGGCACGCCAGTTTTTTGTCGCCGTTGCCGTTGTTTTTTGTGCTGTTGTGGAGCAGTGGCTTCATCGTCGCCAAGTTCGGCCTGCCATATGCACCGCCGCTGACCTTCCTGCTGCTGCGCTTCCTGGGTGTGCTGCTGTTTCTGGTCCCGGCCGTCCTGTTGCTGAAGGCACCGTGGCCGCGTGGAAAGATCGGCCACATCGCTGTGGCCGGGCTGCTGGTACAGGCCGGCTACCTGATCGGTGTCTGGTGCGCCATCAGGCAGGGGATGCCAGCTGGCTTGTCGGCCCTGATCGTCGGCATGCAGCCCATCCTGACCGCCTTTGCCGCGCCGCTGATCGGCGAGAAGGTGCGGCCGCGCCAGTGGCTGGGATTGCTGTTCGGCATCGCCGGGGTAGGGTTGGTAGTGGCGGCCAAGGTCCAGCTGGTCGGGCTGTCGCTGGCTGCTATCTTGTTGTGCGTGTTTGCACTATTGAGTATCACGGCCGGCACCTTATATCAAAAGCACCATTGCCCACAGTTCGATTTGCGCGTCGGCACGGTGATCCAGTTCACGGCTTCCGCAGTGCTTATATTGCCGCTGGCTATCATTTTCGAAGGACTGGGCCCGGATTTTGCTGCGGTGCATTGGACGCCACGCTTTATTGGTGCATTGCTGTGGTCGGTGCTGGGCTTGTCGATCGGCGCGATTTTCCTGTTGTTTGCCTTGATCCGCAGAAATGACGCCACCCAGGTCACCAGCTTGATGTACCTGACGCCGCCAACCACCGCTATCATGGCCTGGCTGATGTTTGGCGAAGCGTTTAACGCCCTCGGCATGGCTGGCATGGCGCTGGCGGTGACAGGCGTGATTTTTGTTGTGAAGAAACCTAAGTGAGCGAAGTGAGCAAATAAGCATGATTTCCAGCCCAGCCCAGCAAGCAGTCGATGCCGCCATCACCTCGCGCCGCTCGATCCGCGCTTTCCTGCCGACGCCGGTGGCGCACGAGGATATCGCCGCCATCCTGCAGGTAGCGGCGCGGGCGCCGTCCGGCACCAACACCCAGCCGTGGAAAGTTTACGTGCTGCAGGGCGAGCGCAAGAACCAGCTGTCTGGCGCCATCCTGGCCGCGCACAACGACCCGGAGCAGGCCGCCCAGCACAAGGAAGAGTATGCCTACTACCCGCGCGAGTGGGTTTCGCCCTACATCGACCGCCGTCGCAAGGTGGGTTGGGATTTGTACGCGCTGCTGGGCCTGGGACGCGACAACAAGGCCGGCATGGCTGCCCAGCACGGCCGCAACTACGAATTCTTCGATGCGCCGGTCGGCCTGATCTTCACCATCGACCGCATCATGGAGCAGGGCTCGTGGCTGGACTACGGCATGTTCCTGCAAAACCTCATGGTGGCAGCGCGCGCGCGTGGGCTGGATACCTGCCCGCAAGCCGCCTTTACCCAGTACCACCGCATCATCAGCGAGCAGTTGGCGTTGCCGGAAAGCGAGACTGTGGTGTGCGGCATGGCGCTTGGTGTGGCGGATTTGAGCAAGATCGAAAATTCTTTGGTCACTGAGCGCATGGCGCTCAGTGAATTTGTTAAATTTGTCGAATAAGACTAGCTTGTTTTTTCCTATATTGCGCTGATACAACCATCGGTGCCGGGAAGGTTAAATTTGCTTGCGCTCGCTCAGTGTTTTGCTACACTGCAACGAGTATTGGAATCTATTTTTTGGGGAAGTCGCATGATTAAACTCGCACTAAGCGCGCTCATCTCGCTGATGTTTGCATCTGCTGCCATCGCGGCACCGGCAACCGATGCCAGCGGCGCTGCGCCCAAAAAGCAACAGGTGAAAAATAAACGCCAGCCGGTGCGCGTGGCCGCCGCCGATGCCGGCGAGCGCATTGTCAAGCGTGTGATCAAGGTCAATGGCAAGCGCAAGGTGGTGTACCAGCGCGTGCTGGCTGCCGCTCCGGCGACGCCGACGATGGGCGACCTCGCCGGCCTGAACCGGACCAGCGATCCGCTGGACCTGAAGTCGAATGTGGCGCTGGTGCTGGACCAGGCCAATTCGGAAGTACTGTTTGAAAAGAATTCCAACATCGCCTTGCCGATCGCCTCGATCACCAAGATGATGACCGGCCTGGTGGTGGTGGAAGCCAAGCTGGACATGGATGAAGTCCTGACCGTGACCGAGGAAGACGTCGACCGCGAAAAATTCAGCAGCTCGCGCCTGAAGGTCGGCACGCAGATGACGCGCGCCAACATGCTGCACATTGCCCTGATGAGTTCGGAAAACCGCGCCGCTTCTGCGCTGGGCCGCAACTATCCGGGCGGCAAACCGGCCTTCGTGGAAGCGATGAACGCCAAGGCACGCGAGCTGGGCATGACCGACACGCATTACGTTGACTCCAGCGGCCTGTCGAAAATGAATGTGGCCAGCGCGCGCGATCTCGCCAAGCTGGCGATGGCGGCTTACCAGCAGCCGGTGCTGCGCCAGTTCTCGACCGATCCGAAAGCCGTGGTGGAAACCAGCAATGGCCGGCCGATGGCATTTGGCACCACCAACCATCTGGTGGCCAGCCCGGACTGGGCGATCGGCCTGCAGAAAACCGGCTTCATCAACGAAGCCGGGCGCTGCCTGCTGATGCAGGCGGTGATCGAAGGCCGCTCGGTGATCATGGTATTCCTCGACTCCAAGGGCAAACAGTCGCGTACGGCCGATGCAGGCCGCATGCGCAAGTGGCTGGAAGCGCTGAAACCGGCTGGCCTCAGCGGTTCCACCTCTTACTCGACCGGCATGTAACCGAGGGTACGGGAGATCTGGCTGGCAGTCATGACCAGATCTTCCAGCCATTCTTCCTGCAAACGGTCGGCCGGCGCCGAGATCGACAGCCCGGCAATCAGCTTGCCGCTATCGTCGTAAATGCCGGCGGCCATGCAGCGCACACCCAGTTCCAATTCTTCGTTGTCGCGCGAATAGCCGCGCGATTTCACCAGGCTCAGCTCGCGCTCGAGCTTGCCCAGATCCGTGATCGAATTCTTGTTGTGTCCAGCCAGGCCGGTGCGGGTGGCGTAGGCGCGGATGGCCTTCGGCTCGTCCACCGACAGGAACAGCTTGCCGGTCGAGGTCAGGTGCAGCGGGCCGCGGCCGCCGATGGCGCGCACCACCTGCATGCCCGAACGTTCCGAGAAGGCGCGGTCGATGTAAACGATCTCGTCGCCCTGGCGCACGGACAGGTTGATGGTCTGCTGGGTTTTTTTGTGCAGTGCACGCATGAAATCCAGCGCCGCCTCGCGTACCGACAGCCGGCTCTTGACCACATTGCCCAGTTCCAGCAGCCGCATGCCAAGCCGGTAGGTGCCCGGTTCAACCCGGTCGACAAAGCGGGTGACCACCATGTCGTTCAGGATCCGGTGCGCGGTCGAAGGGTGTAGCCCCGAGACCTTGGACAATTCCTTGAGGCTGACGGGATCGGGATATTTGGCGAGCGCATCGAGCAGCGCTACCATGCGCTCGATCACCTGGATGGTGGTCTTCTGCTCTGGAACGTTTTCGATTTTCATGATGTGGTTGGTGCGATGCAGTATTCGATACTAAAGTTTATACCATAATGTGGAAAAAAACGAAAATGCTGCATAATGTGACATTATTTCTTTTTGTATCATCATGGATCCTGTCAGCGAGTTCAAAAGCAAGAGCGGCCTGAAACGCATCTTCACGGCATTTTTCTATTCGATCGATGGCTTCAAGGCCGCGTGGAAGGGCGAGCACGCCTTCCGCCAGGAGGTCAGCGTGTTTGTGGTGGGTACCGTCATTGCGCTGCTGCTGCGGGTGTCGGCGTTCGAAAAACTGGTGCTGATCGGCGTGCTGTTGCTGATCCTGATCGTAGAACTGATTAATTCCTCTATTGAAGCAGTGGTGGACCGGGTGTCGCTGGAACGCCACCCTTTGTCCAAGAACGCCAAGGATTTCGGCAGCGCCGCCGTATTGCTGACTTGCTTGCTGGCAGTCGCGACCTGGGCGGTAGTGCTATACAACCGCTTCTTATGATTTTCTTGTATAACGAACTGATAAAGTCTTCGTTCTAATTCATAAGGGATGGCAGTAATCTGGAGACCTTCACTACTAGGGGAATCCAATGCTGTCCAAGAAAATCATTGCTGCCGCCGTTCTCGCTATTTCCGCCGTTGCCCCAGCCTTGGCTGCGGACATCTCGCTGCTGAACGTGTCGTACGATCCAACCCGCGAGCTGTACCAGGACGTCAACACTGCGTTCGCCAAAGAGTGGAAAGCCAAGACGGGCGACACCGTCAAGATCAAACAATCGCACGGCGGTTCCGGCAAGCAAGGCCGCGCCGTGATCGACGGCCTGGAAGCCGACGTCGTCTCGCTGGCCCTGGCCTACGACATCGACGCCATCGCCGATCACAAGCTGCTGACCTCGGACTGGCAGAAAAAGCTGCCGCACAACAGCACCCCGTACACCTCGACCATCGTGTTCCTGGTCCGCAAGGGCAATCCTAAAGGCATCAAGGACTGGAACGACCTGGTGAAACCGGGCGTGGCCGTCATCACCCCGAATCCGAAAACCTCGGGCGGCGCCCGCTGGAACCACCTGGCCGCCTACGGCTACGCCCTGCGCCAGCCAGGCGGCAGCGAAGCCAGCGCCAAGGAATTCCTGAGCAAGCTGTACAAAAACGTGCCGGTGCTGGATTCCGGCGCACGCGGCGCCACCACCACCTTCGTGGAGCGCGGCATCGGCGACGTGCTGATCGCCTGGGAAAACGAAGCCCTGCTGGCGATCAAGGAACTGGGCCCGACCAAGTTCGACATCATCGCTCCTTCGGTCTCGATCCTGGCCGAACCGCCAGTGGCCGTGGTTGATAAAGTGGTCGACAAGCGCGGCACCCGCAAAGTGTCGGAAGCCTACCTGAACTTCCTGTACACCGACGAAGCGCAAGACATCATCGCCCAGAACTACTACCGTCCAGGCACCGAGAAAGCCGGCAAGAAATACGCCGCGCAATTCCCGAAAGTGAAACTGTTCACCATCGCTGATGTCGCTGGCGACTGGACCAAGGCGCAGAAGACCCACTTCGCCGACGGTGGCCTGTTCGACCAGATCTACCAGCCTACCGGCAAGTAAGGGCAAGTAAGCACATGGCCGGCGTCCTTGAACAGTTGCGCGTGCTGATCGCGCCCGGTCTGCACAATAGCGGACCGGACCACTGGCAAAGCCGCTGGCAACGCCTGTTCCCCGCTTTCGAGCGGGTGCAGCAGGATGATTGGGAAACGCCGGACCTGCCGCGCTGGTCGGCCCGTGTCGACGCGGTGCGCCGCCGCGACCTGCGTCCCACCCTGATCGTGGCGCACAGCTTCGGCGCGCTGGCCACGGTGCACAGCGTGGCGCGCGATCCGGACGGCGTGCTGGGCGTGCTGCTGGTGGCGCCGGCCGATCCCGACAAGTTCCACGTGGCGCCGCTGTTGCCGCAGCAAGCCTTGCCGGTGCCGTCCATCATGGTTGGCAGCACCAACGACCCGTGGATGGCGGCGCCGCGCGCCGAGCTGTGGGCCCGGCGCTGGCATAGCCGCTTCCTCAACGGCGGCGCGCTCGGCCACATCAATGCGGAGTCCGGTCTTGGGGACTGGCCGGAAGGGCTGGAAACCTTGTACTTTTTAGCAGGGCAGGCGCACAATAGCGTATTGTCCGCTTGACCATTATATTTACCCCTGGAGACCATTATGACCATTCGCCTTGGCGATACCGCGCCTGATTTCGAACAAGACTCGTCCATCGGCAAGCTGAAATTCCACGAGTGGGCAGGTAATTCGTGGGTGGTGCTGTTCTCGCACCCGGCGGACTTCACGCCAGTGTGCACCACCGAGCTGGGCCTGACTGCCAAGCTGAAGCCGGAATTCGACAAGCGCAATGTGAAAGCGATCGCGCTGTCGGTGGACCCGGCTGAATCGCACACCGCGTGGATCAAGGATATTGAAGAAACGCAGAACACCGTGGTCGGCTTCCCGATCATCGCCGATGCGGATCGCAAGGTTGCAACCCTGTATGACATGATCCACCCGGAAGCCTCGGCCACCGCTACCGTGCGTACGCTGTTCGTGATTGATCCGAACAAGAAAGTACGCCTGAGCATCACCTATCCGATGAGCACCGGCCGCAACTTCGACGAAGTGCTGCGCGTGATCGATGCGCTGCAACTGACCGATGGCTATACCGTGGCTACGCCAGGCAACTGGAAGGATGGCGATGACGTCATCATTCCGCTGACCGTGCAAGACCCGGAAGTGCTGAAGCAAAAGTATCCAAAAGGCTACAGCGCACCACGTCCATACCTGCGCGTTACGCCACAGCCAAACAAATAAGCAAACAAATAAGCTTATAAGTTTTCCGTTGTTTGGGATTTTCCCCTGAGTAGGTACCCTTCGGGCCTACTTTGGGGAAATTCTATGGATTTGCAGTTTGTTGCATCGGGATTTGCAGTTGGCTTGCTGGTCGGGATGACCGGCGTGGGCGGTGGCTCGTTGATGACGCCGCTACTGACCCTGCTGTTTGGCGTCACGCCCGCCGTGGCCGTCGGCACCGATCTCGCATTTGCCTCCCTGACCAAGGGCGTCGGCACCTTCACCCATCGTTTGCGCGGTACCGTCCACTGGGACATCGTGCGCCGCCTGTGCATCGGCGCGCTGCCTGCCGCCCTGGTCGCCAGCATCGGCCTCAAATACTTCGGCACCCTCAGCAAAGAGATGGGCCAGATCATCCGCTACACCATCGCCGGCTCGGTCCTGCTGACCGTGACCGCCTTGCTGTTCAAGCGCAAGATGCTGGCCTGGATCACCGCCCATCCCGAGCGCCAGCTGCAGGGCAGGGCGCTGCACAACGCCACCATCCTCACCGGCGCCGTGCTGGGCGTGCTGGTGACGGTCTCCTCCATCGGCGCCGGCGCGATTGGCGCCACCGTGCTGGTGATGCTCTACCCACGCCTGACCGCCGCCGAAGTGGCCGGCACCGACATCGCCTACGCCGTGCCCCTGACCGCCATCGCCGCCGTCGGCCATTGGTGGCTGGGTTCGATCAACTGGACCCTGCTGCTGACCCTGCTGGTCGGCTCCGTGCCCGGCATCACCCTCGGCGCTTATGCCGCCCGCGCCGTGCCTGAGCGCTTGCTGCGCGGCATACTCGCGGTCACCCTCGTGGCCGTGGCAGTGAAACTCGTATATAGCTGAATCTCATAACGACATGACAAATGCTTCGTTTGTATTATGAAGCATAGATGAGAACATGCAGCCCTTATAGAAGGATTTGTAATAAGGGAGCAACCATGTCAGCAGTTCTTGCAGCGTCCGGCGCCACCCCTCCGGTGGTCAAGCGGGGCGCACCGTTCCGGGTGATGCCGGGCTTCCGGCTGTCGCTGGGATTCACCATTTTCTACCTGACGCTGATCGTCCTGATCCCGCTGTCGGCGGTTTTCCTGAAGACCGCCACCGTCAGCTGGGAGCAGTTCTGGCACACCGTGACTTCGGCGCGGGTGATGGCTTCCTACAAGCTGACGTTTGGCGCCTCGCTGATTGGCGCCTTCATCAACGTCATCTTCGGCGGCATCGTGGCGTGGGTGCTGGTGCGCTATGAATTCCCCGGCAAGCGCATCGTCGACGCGCTGGTCGACCTGCCGTTCGCGCTGCCGACCGCCGTGGCCGGCATCACCCTGACCGCGCTGTATTCGGCCAACGGCTGGCTGGGCCGCTTCATCGAAGGCAGCCTCGGCATCAAGGTGGCGTTCACGCCGCTCGGCGTGGTGATCGCGCTGACCTTCATCGGCCTGCCGTTCGTGGTGCGGACCGTGCAGCCGGTGCTGGAAGATGCCGAGCGCGAACTGGAAGAGGCCGCCGCCAGCCTCGGCGCCAATGCCTGGCAGACCTTCTCGCGCGTGGTGTTCCCGACCATCCTGCCGTCGCTGATGACCGGTTTCGCGCTGGCCTTCGCGCGCGCCACCGGCGAATACGGCTCGGTGATTTTCATCGCCGGCAATATGCCGATGGTGTCCGAGATCACGCCGCTGTTCATCATCACCAAGCTGGAGCAGTACGACTATGCGGGCGCCACCTCGATCGCGGTGGTGATGCTGGTGGTGTCGTTCATCCTGCTGTTGACCATCAATCTGTTGCAAGCCTGGGCTCGCGGAAAGTCGGGGAAATAATATGAGCGGAGCTCCTGCTGCCAATGTGCGCCGTGGCGAACTGCCGTCCGCGCCGCAAATCCTGGAACCGCGCTCGGTGCGCGTGACGCTGATCGTCATCGCGCTGCTGTTCCTGACCTTGTTCCTGTTTGTGCCGCTGGTCGCGGTGTTCTTCGAGGCGCTGAAAAAAGGCTGGGATGCCTACCTGGCCGCCATCATCGAAGACGACGCCATCTCTGCCATCAAGCTGACCCTGATCACCGCCGCGATTGCCGTGCCGCTGAACCTGGTGTTCGGCGTGGCCGCCTCGTGGTGCATCGCCAAGTTCGAATTCCGCGGCAAGAGCGTGCTGCTGACCTTGATCGACCTGCCGTTCTCGGTGTCGCCGGTGATCTCGGGCCTGATCTACGTGCTGCTGTTCGGCGCGCAGGGCTGGTTCGGTCCGTGGCTGCAAGCGCACGACATCAAGATCCTGTTCGCGGTGCCAGGCATTGTGCTGGCCACCATCTTCGTGACCTTCCCGTTCGTGGCGCGCGAGCTGATCCCGCTGATGCAGGCGCAGGGCAGCGAAGAAGAAGAGGCTGCCATCGTGCTGGGCGCATCCGGCTGGGATACCTTCCGCCGCGTCACGCTGCCGAATATCAAATGGGGCCTGCTGTACGGCGTGATCCTGTGTAATGCCCGCGCGATGGGCGAGTTCGGCGCGGTGTCGGTGGTGTCCGGCCACATCCGTGGCGAGACCAACACCATGCCGCTGCAGGTCGAGATCCTCTACAACGAATACAACTTTGCCGCCGCCTTTGCCGTGGCGTCCCTGCTGGCCTTGCTGGCGCTGGTGACGCTGGTCGTGAAAACCTTTATCGCCTGGCGCCTGAACGAATCCATCGCCGACGACGTGCGCACTACGGAGTAATACCATGACGATCCAAGTTAAAAACATCAACAAGCGTTTCGGCGATTTCGTCGCCCTCAACAACATCTCGCTGGACTTCCCGCAGGGCGAGCTGACCGCGCTGCTGGGCCCGTCGGGCTGCGGCAAGACCACGCTGCTGCGCTGCATCGCCGGCCTCGAACATCCGGACTCGGGCCAGGTGCTGCTGGATGGCCAGGACGCGTCCGACCGCCACGTGCGCGAGCGCCAGGTCGGCTTCGTGTTCCAGCACTATGCGCTGTTCAAGCATATGACCGTGTTTGAAAACGTCGCCTTCGGCTTGCGCGTCAAACCGCGCGGCGAACGCCCATCGGAAGACCAGATCCGCCGCAAGGTCAAAGACCTGCTGGAACTGGTGCAGCTGGACTGGCTGGCGGATCGCTATCCACCGCAACTGTCGGGCGGCCAACGCCAGCGTATCGCCCTGGCGCGCGCTTTGGCAGTGGAACCGCGTGTATTGCTGCTCGACGAACCGTTCGGCGCGCTGGATGCCAAGGTGCGCAAGGAACTGCGCCGCTGGCTGCGCCGCCTGCACGACGAGCTGCATGTGACCTCCATCTTCGTTACCCACGATCAGGAAGAAGCGCTGGAAGTAGCGGACCAGGTGGTGCTGATGAACAAGGGTAACGTCGAACAAATCGGCGCGCCGGACGAGGTGTACAACCACCCGGCCTCGCCGTTCGTGTACGGCTTCCTTGGCAACGTCAACGTATTCCACGGCCGCGTGCAAGACGGCGTGCTGGCCAGCGGCGAAGCCAGCTTCGATGTGCCGGGCCAGCCGTCAGCGGCAGGCAAGGGCACCGCGTATGTGCGCCCGCACGAACTCGACGTCGACCGCTACACGCCGGGTGCGGAAGGCATCGTGGTCAAGCTGCGCCGTGCGCACGCGATCGGCCCGCTGGCCCAGCTCGACCTCGAGCGCGGCGACAACGCCGAACTGATCGAAGCAGTCATCCCTAACGAGCGCTTCAGCAGCCTCGGCCTGAAAGAAGGCGAGACGCTGGTAGTGCGACCAAAACGTCTGCGCGTGTTCGTCGACGAAGGAGCGTCCATATGAATTTTCAACAGCTGCGGTCCATCCGCGAAGCCGCCCGTCGCGGCTACAACCTGACGGAAGTGGCGAATGCCCTGTTCACCTCGCAGCCTGGCGTGTCGCGCCAGATCCGCGAACTCGAAGACGAACTCGGCGTCGTGATTTTTGAACGCAACGGCAAGCGCCTGACCGGCATGACCGAGCCGGGCAAAGGCATCCTGAAGATCATCGACCGCCTGCTGATCGAGGCCGAGAACCTGCAGCAAGCCAGCCTGGAATACACCGGCCAGCAAAGCGGCACGCTGAGCGTGGCGGCCACCCACACGCAGGCGCGCTACGCGCTGCCGAAGGTGGTGCAGAGCTTCCGCAGCGCCTATCCGGACGTGCGCATCGCCCTGCAGCAGAGCGCGCCCGAGCACATCGCCGAGTGGATCTTGTCGGGCAAGACCGATATCGGCATCGCCACCGAAGGCCTGTCGCAATTCCCGGACCTGGTGTCCTTCCCTTGCTACCGCTGGAGCCATTTGATCGTGGTGCCGGACGGCCACCCGCTGTTGACGCGCTCGCCGATCAAGCTGGAGGACCTGGCCGAGTTCCCGCTGATTACCTACGACGTCGGCTTCACCGGCCGTGGCCACATCGACGCGGCCTTCGAGCAAGCCGGCGTGCGCCCGGACATCGTGCTGACCGCGATGGATTCGGACGTGATCAAACAGTACGTGTCGCTGGGCCTGGGCGTGGGCATCGTCGCCTCGATGGCGTTCGACCACGGCCGCGACAAGGGCATGCGTGCGGTGGAAGCGTCGCACCTGTTCGCGCAAAACACCACCCGGCTGGCGGTGCGCAAGGGCGCCTACCTGCGCTCGTACGCCTACCACTTCATCCAGCAGTTCGCGCCGGACCTGACCCGTGCCGACATCGACGCCGCCCTCAACGGCGGGGAAGTCGCCTGATGCTGTTGCCGCCGCCACATGACTGTGGCGGCGGCAGAACAGTTCTTAAATTTTTCCTATCGGCATGTCCGAATGACCATATACTGAACTCCTGCAACCAACTCCGGGGAGCTCGCAATGGGATTCGGCAATTGGAAAATCGGCTACCGGCTGGCGGCCGGTCTGGGCGTGGCCATCATCTTCATGATCGGCATCGCTGTGGTCGGCATCGGCAATCTTGGCAAGTTGAATAACAACACCAAGGATCTCGCCACCGACAAAGTGCCCAAGGTCATACTGGCTTACGAAACGATAGGCGGCTTGAATGACATTGCGCGCGCCATGCGCAACGCCATGCTGTCCAATGAGCCGGCGGTGGTCAAGGCCGAGCTGGAGCGGGTCGGCAAGCGCAAGGTGGAAATCAACGAGAAGCTCGACAAGCTGGGCGTGCTGATCGCCGATGACGAGGACCCGCAAAGCAAGGCCAAGCTGCAAGCGGTGCTCGATGCGCGCGAAAAATACACGGTGGTGCAGACCGCCTTCGTCGCCATGTCCGGCGACGACAGCAAGCATGACGAATCCGTCAAATACCTGTTGACCACGGTGCGCAAGGAACAGACCGCGTACCTGAACGCACTGGGCGACCTGGTCAAGTTCCAGAATGCGGCAGTGGAAGATGCGGCCTCGGTGGCCGAGCAGTCCTACGGCAGCTCGCGCAATATGATGATCCTGTTGACGGTGCTGGCGACCGCGCTGGCGGCGTGGGTGCTGTACGTGATCACGCGCAGCATCACCCAGCCGCTGAACCGCGCGGTCGGCATGGCGCAGGCGGTGGCGGGCGGCGACCTGACCATGCGCATGGAGTGCAGCACCACCGATGAAACCGGCCAGCTGCTGCGTGCGCTGATCGACATGAACGATTCGCTGGCGCGCACAGTGGGGCAGGTGCGTTCGGGCACGGACACCATTACCAACGCCTCCAACGAAATCGCCAACGGCAACCTCGACCTGTCGTCGCGCACCGAGCAGCAGGCCTCCAGCCTGGAAGAGACGGCGTCTTCGATGGAGGAGCTGACTTCGACCGTGTCGCAAAACGCCGCCAATGCGCGTGAAGCGACCAAGCTGGTGGTGGCCGCTTCCGACTACGCCACCAAGGGCGGGCGAGTGGTGGGCGAGGTGGTCAGCACGATGGGAGCGATCAAGGAAAGCTCGAGCAAGATTGTCGACATCATCAGCGTGATCGATGGGATCGCGTTCCAGACCAATATCCTGGCGTTGAATGCGGCGGTGGAAGCAGCGCGTGCTGGCGAGCAGGGACGCGGCTTTGCGGTGGTGGCGTCGGAAGTGCGCACGCTGGCGCAGCGCTCGGCTGCGGCGGCCAAGGAAATCAAGGAACTGATCGGGCGCTCGGTGGAGACGGTGGATGCCGGCGCTTCGCTGGTGGATCAGGCTGGGGCAACCATGCAGAATATTGTGCAGTCGGTGCAGCAGGTGGCCGATATCATGCAGCAGATCAGCGCCGCCAGCAGCGAGCAGAGCACCGGCATCGAGCAGGTCAATCAGGCCATTGTTTCGATTGACGATGTGACGCAGCAGAATGCGGCGCTGGTGGAAGAAGCCGCCGCCGCCGCGCAAAGCATGCGCGACCAGGCGGACTTGCTGCAGCAGGCGGTCAGCGTGTTCAAGCTGGCCGGACAGCCAGCCGCCATCGCAGCGCCGCCGCGCCGCATGGCGCTTACCAGGTAAAGCCTGCCTTGGCGTAGTAGTAGCGGCCGTTGAACCCGTTCGGCGCCCAGCCGCTGTACGGGTTGATGCCGTTGTTGTTGAGGTTGCCCGCCGACGTGACCTGGTCCGGATAGCGGTCGGTCGCGTTGTCCACGCCCACGCTCAGGCGCCATTGCTTGCCCAGTTTGACGCTGGCTGACAGATCGAGCACCCATTGCGGATCGTAGGTCTGGTCCAGCGTGGCGTTATTCTGCGGCACGGTGAATTTGCCATAGCGGGTGAGCACGGCGCGCGTGCCCCAGTCGCCGAGCGCCCAATCCGTCGCCAGGCTGAACTTGTCCTTGGGCGAGCCGGCCGTCAGGCGATTGACGGTCTGGCGATCGATCAGCGTCAAGCCGTTGGCGCTCAGGATCGCTGGATTGGCGTTGACGTGCTCCACGCTGTTCTTGTTGTGGTTGTACGCGGCGGTAAAGTCAAAACGCCCGGCCCCGCTGGTTTCCCAGCGATAGGTGCTCAGCACGTCGACGCCGGTGGTGCGGGTGTCGATGGCGTTGGTGAAGTAGCGGCCGGCGCCTACCAGCAAGCCTTGCTTGGCCAGGGTATCTTTCAGCGCCTGGTTCAGCGTCATATTGGCGGACAGCGCAATGCGGTCGTCGATGTCGATCCGGTAAGCGTCGATGCTGGCGGTCCAGTTGCGGGCCGGCTGCACCAACAAGCCGAGGCTGTAGTTGCGGGCTTTCTCGGCCTTGAGCGGCGTCGCGCCGAGCGCAGCGGCGGCGGCGCTGCCGACCGCGAAGGTACCGGTTTCAATCGGCGTGTTCACACCGTTGACCACCGAAAAATTGGTGGTGGTGATGGTGTAGAACTGCTGCGCCAGCGACGGCGCGCGGAAGCCGGACGACGCGGTCGCGCGCAGCGAGACTGCGTCGTTGAAGGCGTAGCGCGTCGAGCCCTTGACCGAGGTAGTGTTGCCGAAGTCGCTGTAGCGTTCGTGGCGCAGTGCAGCCGAGGCGGAGAATTGCTTGGTCACTTCCGCCTCGAAGTTGGCGTAGACCGATTCGTTATGGCGGCTGTTGCTGCCGGCGTTCACCGCGCGGAAGCCGGAGAAGCCTTGCGCGCCAGAGCCGCTGTATGAGGCCACATCGCCGGCGCCGATTTCATATTCCTCGCGGCGGTATTCGGCGCCCAGCGCCACCGTCAGCGGGCCGGTGAAGGCTTCCACCGGATAATCGCGCGCCACATCTATGTTCAGCAATGATTGCGAGCTTTTCAGCTTGCCCGCGTAGAAGTGGGTCGGGCTGGCTTCCTTCAGGTCGAGGTTGACGGTGTTGTCGAGGTCCAGCTTGAATTCATTCTGGCCGTAGTTCAGGCTCACGTCCCAACGCCAGCCCGAGGCTTCGCCGCGCAGGCCGGTTACCAGCGAGGTATCGGTCGACTTGCTGTTTTCCAGCGGCAGGAAGCCTTCCGGATAAATCGTCGAGCGGCCGAAGCTGCGCCAGGTGGCGGCGGCCGAGGTGTCGCGCTGGCCGTAGTTGGCGAAGGCGTACCAGTCGATGTCGTCGCTGACGCGGTACTGGCTGTTCAGGAACAGCACGCGCGGCTTGGTTTCCGGATCGCCGAAGCGTTGGTTGACCTGGCCGTAGCGCGGGTCGGTCGGGTAGCGGTAGTCGGCGCCGGCGCGGTTGGTCGGATCGCGGTCGGCCGCGTCCACGGCGATGCGCACCCAGCCGTTATCGCCGAGGTTGAAGCCGGCCGAGCCGCGCAGCGACACTTGCTTGCCGTCGCGCTCCTGGTATTCGCCGAAGCCGATCTCGGCATCGCCGCCGGCCGCGCCTTTCTTCAGGATGATGTTGATGACGCCGGCAATCGCGTCGGAGCCGTATTGCGCCGCCGCGCCATCGCGCAGCACCTCGATGTGGTCGATGGCCGACAGCGGAATCGCGTTCAAGTCCACCGGCGCGGAACCACGGCCCTGGGTGCCGTTGACGTTGACCACGGCCGACGCATGGCGGCGCTTGCCGTTCACCAGTACCAGCACCTGGTCCGGCGACAGGCCGCGCAGCTGGGCTGGACGGACCGCGTCGCTGGCATCGGCACCGGATGGGCGCGGGAAGTTCAGCGACGGCAGCACCCGGCCCAGCACGGTGGCCAGTTCGGTGGAGCCGCTGGCTTGCAGCTCACGCGCGCCGATGATGTCCACCGGCGATTCGGAATCGACCGTGCGGCGGTTCTTGGCGTAGGTGCCGGTGACCACGACCGATTGCAGTTCGCCATCGGCAGCTTGCTGCGCAAACGCGGGGATGACGATGGAGGAAATCAGGCTGGCGAGCAGCAGGGGACGTATGCGCATGGGTCAACTCTTTGAAGTATCAATGCCAAAAGCTTATCAGCGGGCAGCCGCGCTGCCCACGAATGGTTCTGACTATTGATATTCAAGTTTCGAGCTATTGACCCGGATTGGTGATCTCGGCGTGGATCTGGTCCACTTGTTTGATGACGTCCAGCGGCAGCTCGACGTCATACGCATCGATGTTGTGCTTGAGCTGATCAAGGTTGGTGGCGCCGATGATGGTCGAGGCCACGAACCAGCGCGAGTAGCACCACGCCAGCGCCAGTTGCGTCGGCGTCAGGCCGTTGTCGCGCGCCAGCTTGGCGTAGCGCCTGGTCGCCTCCACCACCGCTGGCCGCAGGTAGCGCGGACTCCAGGTCGGCGGGAAGATAGTCAGGCGGCCATGCGCCTTCGGGTCGTCCAGATACTTGGCCGTCAGCTGGCCGAACGCCAGCGGGCTATATGCCAGCAGGCCGACATTCTCGCGGAAGCAAGTCTCGTCCAGCAGGCTGGTTTCATAATGGCGCGCCGTCAGGTTGTACAGGTTCTGGACGGAGGCAATGCGCGGCAGGCCTTTCATCTCCGACTGCTTGATGAATTCGCTCACGCCCCAGTTCGATTCGTTCGATACGCCAATCGCGCCGATCTTGCCTTCCTTGACCAGATCGCCCAGCGCGGCCAGCGTTTCCTCGATGGCGATGCACGGCCGCTCCTGCTTGGGATTGAACACATTGTTGCCGAAGATGGGCGCGTTGCGGCTCGGCCAATGCAATTGGTATAAATCGATATGCTCGATTTGCAGGCGCTGCAGGCTGGTCTCCACCGCCGCCTTGAGGTTGGCGGCGTCGAAGTCGCGCGCACGGCCGCCGCGCACCCAGGTGATGCCGGCGTTGGGACCGGCGGCCTTGGTGGCGATCACCACCTTGTCGCGCATGCCGCTTTTCTTCAGCCAGCTGCCGATATAGCGCTCGGTGAGCCCGGAGGTTTCCGCGCGCACCATCACTGGGTACATTTCCGCCGTGTCGATGAAGTTGATGCCGCGCTCGATTGCGTAGTCGAGCTGGCTGTGTGCTTCCGCTTCGGTGTTCTGCTCGCCCCAGGTCATGGTGCCGAGGCAGACCTTGGTGACGTTCAGGTGGCTGTTACCCAGTTGTACCTTCTGCATATCCGCTCCTTTAGCGTAAGGCGTCCGCGCAATCCTTGATGAGAGCCGGGCCGGCGTAAATCAAGCCGCTGTACAGCTGCACCAGTTGCGCGCCGCAGTCCATTTTTACTTTGGCGTCCGAGCCTTGCATGATACCGCCAACGCCGATGATCGGCAGCGCATCGCCCAGCTCGGCCTTCAGCAAACGGATCACCGTGTTCGAGAACTGGAACACCGGCGCACCCGACAGGCCGCCCGCTTCGGCGCCGTGCAGCATGCCGGTGACGGCGTCGCGGTTGAGCGTGGTGTTGGTGGCGATCACGCCGTCGATCTTGTGGCGGATCAGCGCGTCGGCGATGTTCTTGACCTGGTCGCCATCCATGTCCGGCGCAATCTTCAGCGCCAGCGGTACGTAGCGCTTGTGCTGGTCGGCCAGGCGCAGCTGGGCGTCCTTGAGCGTGGCCAGCAGGCCGTCCAGCTCCGAGCCGCCTTGCAGCTGGCGCAGGTTCTTGGTGTTCGGCGACGAGATGTTGACGGTGACGTAGCTGGCGTAAGGGTAGACCTTCTCCAGGCAGTGCAGGTAATCGTCGGTGGCGCGCTCGATCGGCGTATCGGCGTTCTTGCCGATGTTCAGGCCCAGCACGCCGGCCTTGTCCTGGTAGAAGCGCGACGATTGCACATTGGCGACAAACGCATCGACGCCGCCGTTGTTGAAGCCCATGCGGTTGATGATGGCGTGCGCTTCCGGCAGGCGGAACATGCGCGGCTTCGGATTGCCCGGCTGGGCGCGCGGCGTCACGGTGCCGACTTCGATCGAACCGAAGCCAAGATCGGCCAGCGCGTCGATGTAGGCGCCATCCTTGTCCAGGCCGGCGGCGAGGCCGACCGGGTTTTTAAAGGTAATGCCCATCACGGTGCGCGGATCGGCCTTCGGTTGCTGGATCAGCTTGGTCAGGCCCAGCGACGCGGCGCGTTTCAGCGCCGGCAGGGTGAAGTGGTGGGCGGCTTCGGCGTCCATCGAGAACAGCATCGGACGGGCCAGGGAATACAGGAATTTGTTGGACATGGGGCGCTCTGGTTATTGTTCGCCCGTATTTTATCAGGCGTCCAGCACGCTCCATACGCCTTTGATGCGGGCTTCCAGCGGTTTGAAGTTGGTTTTGTAGGACATTTTCGGACTTTCCTTGATCCAGTAGCCCAGATAAATGTAAGGCAGTTTCAGTTCACGTGCTTGTTCGATTTGCCACAGCACGTTGAAGGTGCCGTAGGAGGCGCCTTCCATATCGGGATCGAAGAAGGTGTAGACCGAAGACAGGCCGTCCGACAGCACGTCGATGATGCTGACCATGCGCAGCGTGCCGCCCGGCTCGCGGAACTCCACCAGCCGCGTGTTGACCCGGCTTTGCAGCAGGAACTGGGCGTACTGGTCGCGGCTGTCCTGGTCCATGCCGCCGCCGGCGTGACGGCGGCTTTGATAGCGCAGGTACAGCTCGTAATGCTCATCGGAGAAGGACAGCGTGGCCACGCCCGCGATCAGGTCGCCATGCTTTTGCCAGGCGCGGCGCTGGGTGCGGTTGGGCTGGAACTGGTCGGCCACCACGCGCACCGGAATGCAGGCCTGGCAGCCATCGCAATAGGGCCGGTAGGTAAAGATGCCGCTGCGGCGGAAGCCGTTCTTGACCAGCTCCGAATACACGTCGGCGTTAATCAAATGCGAAGGCGTAGCCACCTGCGAGCGGGCCTGACGAGCGTCAAGGTAGCTGCAAGGGTAGGGCGCCGTGGTATAAAACTGTAGCGTCGCGAAAGGCAGGTCGTTCAGGTGCGTCATGCACGTCCTATCTGGCGTTGGGTTCAGGTCTTTATGCTAGCTTAACTGGCTGGCGCGAGTGGTGCAATTGGTTCCCATCCGGTGATCTGAGGCAATTCAATACTGTTGCGCAGATGCGCCATGAATTGCGCGCGCGGGATCGGCGATGCGCCCAGCGAGGCCAGGTGGCCGGTCTCCTGTTGGCAATCGATCATGCTTACGCCTTTGTCACGCAGGAAGCGCACCAGATAGGATAAGGCGATCTTCGAAGCGTCGGTGACGCGCGCGAACATCGACTCGCCATAGAACATGCGGCCGATGCTGACGCCATAGGCGCCCCCGACCAGCTCGCCATCGAGCCAGACTTCGGCCGAGTGCGCGTAGCCCATGCGGTGCAGGCTGGTGTAGCCAGCGATGATCTCTTCCGAGATCCAGGTGCCGGGGCCGTCGCGGCGTGGGGCGGCGCAGGCGCGCATCACATCTTCAAAGGCGGAGTCGAAGCGTACTTGCCAGCGGCCGCCTTCCTCGCGGCTGCGCTCAATCTTGCGCAAGGTCTTTTTCAGCGAATCGGAGATGCGGAAGTTTTCCGTTTGCAGCACCATGCGCGGGTCGGTGCTCCACCACAGGATGGGCTGGCCTTCCGAGAACCACGGGAAGATGCCATTTTTGTACGCCATCAGCAGCCGTTGCGGCGACAAGTCGGCGCCGGCCGCCAGCAAGCCCGGCGCGTCCTTGGTCAGCGCCTCGGCGACGTCGGGGAAGGGCGTGTTGGTGTCGAGCCAGGGGATCACGTGGGGTCGAGGTCCGAGCGCATGTTGCGGATAATGTCTTGCGTGTGGAAGCCGTAGCTGCCCCCTTCGCGGATGTTGACGCGGTCGGCGAAGAACAGTTCCAGCGTGGTGCGGATGGTCGGGAAGGCCAAGTCATCCCACGGGATTTCCTGCTCCGTGAACATTTTGACTTCCAGGCTTTCCTCGCCGGGCGCGAAATCGAGGTCGAGCAGTTCGGCCAGGTAGAACATATGGACCTGGTGCACGCGTGCCACGTTCAGCAAGGTGAACAGCTTGCCAAGCTTGATATTGGCGCCAGCTTCTTCCTGGGTTTCGCGCAGGGCGGCTTCGCCGGTGGTTTCATTGTTTTCCATGAAGCCGGCTGGCAGCGTCCAGTAGCCGTAGCGCGGCTCGATGGCGCGCTTGCACAACAGGACCTGCAATTGGCCGTCGCGCTCCCAGACCGGGATCGATCCCAGCACCATTTTCGGATTCTGGTAATGGATGGTGGCGCAGCTGCTGCTGGTGCACACATAGCGGGGACGGTTGTCGCCAGCCGGGATGGACAGGCTGACGGGGGAAGCGCATTCGGGACAGAATTTCATAAACTAATTGAGCAAGTCGGTTTTATGCTTACTTTACACCGATTGCCGTCCGCGCGGCGTGCCGGCAATAGTGATAGCTCGGCATTTATCCGATCTATCGCGTTTCTTTTCGGGATTGATATTGCCTAAATTCCAGATCTGCCCTATAATAACGGCATCAGACGCGGGGTGGAGCAGTCTGGCAGCTCGTCGGGCTCATAACCCGAAGGTCACAGGTTCAAATCCTGTCCCCGCAACCAAATTCTAAAGCCGTTGATACCGTTAAGGATCAACGGCTTTTTCGTTTTGGTCCGGAAAAAAATTGGCGTCGAGGATTTGATCCGTGGTGTAGGGACTTTTTTGCGGAAAGGTTGATGGCGGTAAGCAGGTTTCCCACGCTGCATCGCGTATCGCCCGTGGGTACTCGTCGGCTACGTACTCGTCCAATTGTGATCGCAGGCTGGGCATCCGTTGGAGCAGGTGCTGGATTTTATTGCGATGACTATTGATCGTCATTACCCAGCTGCGCGAGCGGCGTTGCGGCTGGAATTGGTACTTCAGCAATGACGTGATTAAACTGCGCAACCGGCGTGCCACCTCTTCTTTGTCGGATTGCACTTGGTACTCCAGTACGGCGATAACGCTTTCCGGATCCAGCTGATCAAATTGGCCGGCGCGCGGCAGGGCGATCTGCTGCTCGCTCCAGATCAGGGCATCGGCTTCGCAGCGTTTGTTGAGGCGGTTGTCCACGGCATAAAGTCCTGTGTGAGTAATTGCTCCTTGGTGCAGGCAAGCTTTTCTGGGAAGCAGGAGCGCGGCAGCTTGGCCTTGGTGGTCAGGCGATTGGCGATGTCGGCGTAAGCTTCGGCGATGCAGTCATCGAGCGTGCGGCGCAGGCTCGGCGTTTTCTTCAATAGTCTATGGATGCGTTTACGCTGCTCGACTATCGTGCCAGTCCAACTGCCGGAGATGTGTTCCGGTTGCATCTGGTATTTCAACAGGTGCGTAAGCAACACCAGCATCCGGTGTTCAAGCGCATTTCTTTTGCTCTGGCCCATTGATTCAATTTCCTCGATGAGGTTGGGCAGATCAAGTCGCGCAAAGTCGCGTGCCTGCAGCAATTCCGCTTGGCGGTGCACCCAGCGGTAAAAGTCTGCGTCGTAGAGGTTGTTGAGATGATCGTCCATGAGGCACCATCGTAGAACGGTGAAGGGACTTTCACTTTATGCTGGATCAAACGGGTGTCAAGCAGCGGCGGCGGTGCGGATGTAGTTGAGCATGGCGGCGCTGACCCAAGTGCCTTGCAGCAGCGCCGGCTCGCGTTCGTGGGCGACGCGGATTCTTTCCACTGTGGCCGGATCGTCGCCCACGCGCAGGCGGAACAGGCGCATCCATTCGCACGCCAGCGCGTGTGAGGAGGGATGGCTGGCCGCTACGCCGCTTGCCATGTGCTTGTGCACGGTGACGATCAGTTCCATCCATTCGCGGAAGTGCTTGCTGCCGTGTTCGCGCATGTGCTGCACTTCGGCGGCGCTCAGGTAATTGGCGTACAGCGCCAGCCGGTGAGTGCCGAAGGCCTCGCCCACATACTGCTTGAGTTCCGGCGTGATGCGTGTGAGTCGCTGGGCGGAGGCTTCCTGCTCCAGCATCGCCGTCATGCGCCACGCGAATTCGGGATTGCCGCCGGTGTCTTGTTCCAGCATCTGCATCCAACGCTGCGCCAATGCGCCCGCTTGCGGATCGTTGGCAGCCACGCCGCGCGCCATCAGTTCACGCACCGCGCTCACCAGTGCGCCCCACGCCTGGTTGCGGCGCGCATCCTGCTGCCAGAACGGCAGGCGGCGCAATTCCTCTTGCGAGAAGTACTGCTCGTACAAGTGCATGTGCTCCAGCGTGGAGAGCCAGTCTTCCATCGCTGGCGTATCGCCGCCGCTCATCTGGAGCTGTAGTTGCGAGAGCTGCTCGCGCAGCGCGGTCGCTTGCGCGATCTGGCGGTCCAGCGCATCGATCTGCTGCGCGACGATGTCGGCAAACGGTGCATCGGGACTGGCGAGGAAGGTGCCGATGTCGGCCAGCGACATGCCGAATTTGCGCAGCGCCTGTATCTGGTGCAGGCGCGCCACGTCGTCGCGGCTGTACAAGCGATAGCCGGAATCGGCGCGCGCCGATGGCGTCAATAAGCCGATGCTGTCGTAGTGATGCAGCGCGCGGACGGTAAGACCGGAGCGCGCTGCCAGTTCGCCGATTTTCAGTGCTTTCATGCGCTTTAGTGTACTTCACGCCACCGCATCGCGTGGCAGGTCGAGCAGCAATGCCAGCAAGGCCGCCAGTTCGGTGCGCATTTCGCGGCGGTCGACGATCATGTCGATGGCGCCACGCTCGAGCAAGAACTCTGGCCGCTGGTAGCCTTCCGGCAGCGTCACGCCCAAGGTGCTTTTGATGACGCGCGCGCCGGTGAACGCGATCAGCGCCTTCGGCTCCGCTATCACCAGGTCGCCGAGAAAACAGAACGAGGCTGAGATGCCGCCGGAAGTTGGATCGGTCAGCACGGAGACGAACGGCAGTTTTTTCTCGGCCAGCCTGGCCAGCATGGCGGTGGTCTTCGCCATCTGCATCAGCGACAGCAAGCCTTCCTGCATGCGCGCGCCGCCGCTGGCGGTGATGCAGATAAATGGCACATGCTGGTCGATGGCCGCCTGCACGCCGCGCACGAAACGCTCGCCCACCACGGAACCCATCGAGCCGCCCATGAAGTTGAATTCAAAGCAGGCCACCACCACCGGCACCGACATGATGGCGCCGCCGATCACGATCATTGCATCGGTTTCGCCGGTCGCTTCCATCGCGGATTTGAGGCGCTCGGTGTAGCTCTTGGTGCCTTTGAATTTGAGTGTATCGACCGGCAGTACTTCCTGGCCGATTTCGTGGCGGCCACCGGTGTCGAGTAACGCGTCCAGCCTTGCGCGTGCCGAGATGCGCATGTGGTGGCTGCATTTCGGGCAGACGTGCAGGTTGGCCTCCAGGTCGGCGCGGTACAGCACCGCCTCGCACGACGGGCACTTGATCCACAGGCCTGCGGGTATGGCTTGCCGCGCGGCGCCGCTTTTGATACGCGGCGGCAGAAGTTTTTCAATCCAGCTCATAGATCCTCCGTTTGATGCAGCGGATCCTAAACCCTGACGCTACGTCAGGTTCAAGCGGAATTTACTGATCGGAGCGTGGATGCAGGCTGGCCCACAGGTGGGCGGCGGCCATCGTGCGGTGCGGACTATAGGCAGCGAGGATTTGTTCGGTGCGTTTGATATCCGGCTTGGCGTCTTCACCGAGCAGCGTTTGCAGCGCGGCGCGCACGGCGACGTCGCCATGCAGCGAGCAGTCGGCATAGCCGTAGCCGCGCAGCAGGCCGTAGTTGACGGTCCACGGGCCGATGCCTTTGACGGCCAGCAGCGCCGCCGAGATCTGTTCGATGGTATTGGATGGCGTGACGTCCAGCGCCAGGTCGCCATTCGCCACCAGCTGCGCCAGCCGCAGCACGGTTTCCGCTTTCGCGCGCGAGAATTTGCGGCTGGTGAGGTCTTCGACGGTCAGCGCGGCGGCGCTGCGCGCATCAGGGTAGCACCACAAGCCGCTGCTGTGCTGGCGGCCCGCTTGCAGGATGAAGGTGCGGCGCAGCGCAATCGCGAACGACAGGTTGATCTGCTGGCCGATGATGGCCCAGGTCAGCGCTTCGAACACGGTGGCCGATTGCACGATGCGCAGGCCGGGCTGCTTCTTCGCCAGCGCCGCGAACAGCTTGTCCTTCTTGACGAAGGCGCTGAATGGCGCCGGATCGATGCGCAGTCCGAGGATGTTGACGGCCGCCTCTCGTGCCTGTTCCTGTGCCGCCCTGGTCAGCTTGCCGTCGGCATGCACGGTGATGCTGGCGCTGGTGGGGGCCAGCGCGATATCGAGCACCACCGGCACGCCATCCAGCAGCACGCCTTTGCGCAGGCGTTCGGCGCTGACTTCTTCCGCGATACTCTCGGTGTCGCGGCGATGGAAGGCCAGTACGTCGCCCAGCCGGAAGTCATCCGGCAGCGCCAGCGTGAAAGGCTTCATGTGGAGCGGGCCTTGCTCAGGAAGCCGAAGCTCGGACGAAAGCCGGTCACCAGCGCGGTGCCGGTAATGACAATGGCCGCGCCGGCAAAGGTGTACCAACCCACGGTCTCGCCCAGGAACATGACGCCCCAAAGGATGCCGAACAGCGGGCTAAGGAAAGTCACGGTCAATGCCGACGACGGCCCCACGTCCTGGATCAAACGGAAGTAGATCAAATAAGCCACGCCGCTGCACAACACGCCCAGCGCAATCACCGCGCCCATGATGCCGACGGTCGGCTCGCCCGGCGCCGGGAAGAACGGCACCACCGGCAGCACCAGCAGCGCCGAGGCCCACATCGAGCCATGCGCGTTGGCGAACGGCTCCACCGCCTTGGCCTGCTTGGCGTAATTGCTGGCGATGCCGTAGTTGAAGGACGCGAACAGCACCGCCGCAATCGCGATCCCCGCACCCGGCTTGGAGCTGACATGATCGAAGCCCACCAGCAGCGCCACGCCGATGGTGCCCAGCGCGAGGCCGAGCAGCACTTTACCGCTCACCATCGTGCGCGACCACACGGCGCCGATCAGCGTGCCCCACAGCGGCGTGGTGGCGTTCAGCACCGCCAGCACCGAGGCCGACAGCGTGCGCGCCGCAAACGCGAACATCAGGAACGGCAGCGCGGAATTGAACAGGCCGAGGATGAAGTAGTGTTTCCAGTGCTGCTTGAGGTCCAGCGTCTTTTTCAGGAACACGCCGATGGCGGCCAGGAACAGGGCGGCAAACAGCACGCGGTATTCGATCAGCACCGCAGCGCCCAGCACCGGCGCGGCAATGCGCATGAACAGGAAGGAGCCGCCCCAGATGGCGGCCAGCAGGATAAGGCGGAGTAGGTTGGCGGTGCTCATGCTGATTCCAGTGGTGTGAAGTCGCTATTGTCAGCCGGTGCACGGGTAGCGCGCCAGCCGATTCTTGCTATTGAATCGGTCCGCGATCGGTGTCAGATCGCGCCAATTTCGACGATGCAGGCGGCGTCGCCCGGCTTGGTCGGCGCGGCGGCGTGCGGCACGATCATCTCGGTCGGCACGCCGTTTTTAATCGCCGTCATTTCGGCGAGGATGGAGATGGCGATTTCGGACGGCGTCTTGCTGCCGATGTACAGACCTATCGGCCCGTGAAGTCGCGCCAGCTGTTCCGGCGTCAGGTCGAACTCCAGCAGCCGCTCGCGGCGCTTGCTGTTGTTCTTGCGCGAGCCGATGGCGCCGACGTAGAAGGCGTCCGACTTCAGCGCTTCCATCAGCGCCAGGTCGTCCAGCTTGGGATCGTGCGTCAGCGCGACCACCGCGCTGCGGCGGTCCAGCTGCATGGTCAGCACGGTATCGTCGGGCATGTCGTGCACCAGCTGCACGCCGTCGACATGCCAGCCGGCGCGGTATTCTTCGCGCGGATCGCAGACGATCACATGGTAGTCCATCGCCGTGGCGATTTGCGCCAGGAAGCGTGACAGCTGCCCCGCGCCGATGATCAGCAGCCGCCAGCGCGGCCCGTGAATCGTGACCATCGCCTGCTCGCTGACTTGCAGCTGCGCGCCCGGCGCGGCCTTGCTCAGTTCCACCTCGCCGCTGCGCAGGTCCACGCGGCGCTGCACCAGTTCATGGCGTTCCAGCCGTTCCAGCAGTTCGGCGATGCGGCTGCGTTCCGACAGCGGTTCGATCGACAGCTCGATGGTGCCGCCGCACGGCAGGCCGAAACGGTGCGCCTCGTCGGCGGTGATGCCGTAGCTGACGATTTCCGGCGTAGTGCGGCTGATGCCCTCGTCGCGCACGCGCGCAATCAGGTCGTCCTCGATGCAGCCGCCCGAGACGGAGCCGATCACCGTGCCGTCTTCGCAGATGGCCAGCGTGGCGCCGATCGGGCGCGGGCTGGAGCCCCACGTCTTGATGACGGTGATCAGTTCACAGCGGCGCCCGGACGCAATCCACGCGGCGCTGGTTTTTAAAACTTCGAGGTCGATAGAGTCCATGAATGGAATATACTACGGCGATGCTAATTTTGCAGGGGAGTGAAATGCCTCATCAGGAAGACATCAAGGAAGATGACGGTTCGCCCAAATTCGGCCGCTTGCTGATTGTGCTGATTTTCGCTGTGCTGGTGTGCGTCGGCCTGACGTGGGTGATGGCGACTTACTTCCCTAATTTCCCGAACTAGGTTTTACAAGCTGCTTCCAGCGCGCTGTCGAACGCGCTGTCCGGCACAATATCTTCCGGGTTGAATTTTTCGAACTTGTAGTTCTCCACCGGCTCGCCCTTGCCCATCGCTTCCGGGTAATAGACTTGCGCCAGCAGGGTGGTGGTGTGCTCCTCGCACGCATACACGTGCAGCATTTTCACCGAGCGATACAGCTTGCCCTCCGGCGTCTTCTGCGCGCGTCCGTAGCTTTGCATGGACCACACCTTGCGCGTCTTCTCGGTCTTGATGATGCTGGCTTTGTCGATGTAGAAAACGTTGCCGCTGCTGCCGCCAACCTTCTTCCACTGCGCCGCTTGCGCCAGTCCGGCCGCCAGCATCAAGGTGATTGCGATCAGGCCGGACTTGTTCATGGCGCTCTCCCGTTGTTTAAGGAACCAGCGGACGCTTGGCCGCCTGCTTGCTGCGGATGTCGGCGACGGTCTTGTCGATCACCTGCATGCGGTAGGCGACCGACGGGTGGTTGGCGGTATAGCCATTCAGCACCGTGGCCGGATACTGGGTAGCAAGGCGCTGCCAGAAGGCGTGCGCGCCTTCCACGCTGTAGCCGGCGCGCGCCACCATGTACAGCGACAGGTAGTCGGCGGCGCTGTCGAGGTCCTGCGGCATCGGCTTCACGCCGGCAGTCCCGATCAGCATCGACAGGTCGGGGCGCACCGCCACCAGGTTGTCGATGATGCTGCCCACCGTGTAAGCCTGCTTGGTGGTGGCCGCGTGGCCCAGCACATTGTGGGCGATGTCCTTGGCCAGAACGTAGGCGATGGCTTCGTCGCTCTGCGCGAAGTTGACCATGCCGCGCGTGATCAGCACGCGCTGGCCGTCGGAATAGGCGTTGATATTGTCCGAATTGCCGATATCGATCTTGAACGCGCAAGCGCGCGTGACCGGCACTTTGATCTGTTGGTTGCTGCCGCCGCGCGCCACCGTCAGATCGAGCGACTGGCTGCTGCTGGCCAGCGGGCCGAGAATGCCGGCGGCCAGCGTTTCGGCGTTGGCGCCCACCGGCAGCACCTTGCCGTTGGCTGCGATCAGCGCGTCGCCTTTGCGCAGGCCGGCGCGCGCGGCGCCGCTGCCCGGCAGCACGCTGGCCACTTCGAGGCGGTCGCCGTAGTTCAGCACCGCGTGGGCGGCGTCGACGAATTCGCCGGTGTAGGAGTATTTGTTCTTGGCGGTGAAGCCGAGCAGGTTGCGCGCCTGCGTGCGGCACAGGTCCGCGTTGTTGATCAGCAGGGGACCGGCAATCCGGTACAAGCGATCCTGCAGCGCCACCATCTGGCTCAGTTGCGCGCGCGCGGCGGCCATCTTGGCGGTGATTTCCGGCGGCGCTTCGGTCACGCTGCTGACGACAGCAGGCGCCGGTTCCGGCGCCGCCGGTCTGGACTGGAAGGTGGAGCAAGCGGTGAGCGAGGCCAGGGCGGCCATCGCCAGGGAGAGTGCGCCAAATTTATTTGTTTTGTTCATCCCTGCGCTCCGTCTCCATTCTTATTAGTGTTTGCCCGTGCTGCCGAAACCGCCGACACCGCGTTCGCTGGTGTCGAATTCCTCGACCACGTTGAAGCCGACCTGCAGTACCGGCACGATAATCAGCTGCGCCAGGCGTTCCATTGGCTGCAGCGTGAAGGCGCTGTGGCCGCGATTCCAGGTCGAGACCATCAACTGGCCCTGGTAGTCGGAGTCGATCAAGCCTACCAGATTTCCCAGCACGATACCGTTTTTGTGGCCCATGCCGCTGCGAGGCAGGATCATGGCGGCGTAGCCAGGATCACCCACGTGGATCGCCAGGCCGGTTGGAATCAGCACGGTCTGGCCGGCTTCGATCACGATCGGCGCATCGATGCAGGCGCGCAGGTCCAGGCCTGCGGAACCCGGCGTTGCATACGCCGGCAGCTGGTCCTTCATGCGCGGGTCTAAGATTTTAACGTCTACGTTTTTCATTTATTTAGCGCTTATTTTGCGAATAGAGAATGTTGGGAGATTCGCTTGGAAATCTCCGAAATCAGTTGGCGCGCCAGCGTCAGTTTGTCGGCGCGCGGCAGGATGGTATGGCCGTTTTCGTCGAACAGGATGATGGTGTTGTCGTCCTGGCCGAAGGTGTGGTGGCCGATATTCCCGACCAGCAGCGGGATGCCTTTTTTCTCGCGCTTGTCGGCGCCGAACTTGACCAGGTTTTCCGATTCGGCGGCAAAGCCCACGCAGTACGGATGGCCGGACAGGTTGGTGCGCGCCGCCACGGTGGCGAGAATGTCCGGATTCTGTTCGAACTTCAGGTCCGGCGCGGTGCCGTTCGGGTTTTTCTTCAGTTTCTGATCGCTGGCGTTGGCGATGCGCCAGTCGGCTACCGCCGCCACGGCGATGAAGATGTGCTGCTGCTCGACGTCGGCCATCACCGCGTCGAACATCTGCTGTGCGCTCTGCACGCTGATGCGTTGCACGCCGAACGGCACCGGCAGCGTGACAGGGCCGGACACCAGCACCACCTCGGCGCCGGCTTCGCGCGCGGCGCGCGCCACGGCGTAACCCATCTTGCCCGAGGACAGATTGGTGATGCCGCGCACCGGGTCGATCGGCTCGAAGGTCGGGCCGGCGGTAATCATGATGCGCTTGCCCGCCAATACTTTCGGCTGGAACGCCGCGATCACTTCTTCCAGCAGCTGCTCCGGTTCCAGCATGCGGCCGAAACCGACTTCGCCGCAGGCCTGGTCGCCGGCCGCTGGGCCGAACAGCACCACGCCGTCGTCGCGCAGCGTTTGCACGTTGCGCTGGGTGGCCGGGTTCTGCCACATTTCCACGTTCATGGCCGGCGCGATCAGCAGCGGCACGTGGCGCGGACGGGCCACGCACATGGTCGACAGCAGGTCGTCGCAGGCGCCGTGCGCCAGCTTGCGGATGAAGTCCGCCGAGCATGGGGCGATGATGATGGCGTCGGCGTCGCGGGTGACGTCGATGTGGGCCATGTTGTTGTTGACGCGCGGATCCCACTGGTCGGTGAACACCGGGCGGCCCGACAGCGCCTGCATGGTGACGGCGGTGATGAAGTGGGTGGCCGCTTCGGTCATCACCACCTGCACCGTGGCGCCGGACTTGGTGAAGGCGCGGCACAGTTCCGCCGCCTTGTAGCAGGCCACGCCGCCGGACAGGCCGAGGACGATTTTTTTACCAGTCAATTCCATCATGGTGCAGCTCCGTTATTTGTTCACGCGGCGCAGTTCGTCGAGGATGAACAGGCCGGCGCCGATGCAGATTGCCGAATCGGCGACGTTAAACGCCGGGAAGTGGCCGATGCCGGCCCAGTGGAAGTCGAGGAAGTCGACCACGTGGCCGTACAGCAGGCGGTCGATCACATTACCCACTGCGCCGCCGAGGATCAGCGACAGCGCCCACGAGAACATGCGCTGGCCGGCATGCTTCTTCAGCAGGTAGATGATGAAGATGGCCGCGCCGATGCCGATGGCGGTGAAGAAGTAGCGCTGCCAACCGCCGCTATTACTGAGGAAGCTGAAGGCCGCGCCCTTGTTATAGGCCAGCACCAGGTTGAAGAAGGAGGTGATGAATTTTTCTTCGTGCAGCTGGAAGGTCTTGGTGATGGTGATCTTGGTCAGCTGGTCGATCAGGATCACGAGGGCAGCGATGCACAGCCACGGCGTCAGGCTGGCCGAGGATTTGGTTGGGAAGATTTTTTTGGTGGCCATGAATTAGTCGTTCAATACGTCAGCGTAGGCGCTCCCACCTGGGAGCGCCGGCAATATGTTAAGCGAACTTGCGTTTTTCGCCCGCACCAAACAGGTTGCTGTGGCAGCGGCCGCACAGGGTAGGGTGGTCTGCGTGGGCGCCGACGTCGGCGCGGTAGTGCCAGCAGCGCTCGCACTTCTCTGCCTTCGATGCCGCCACGGCCACCGCTTCCTCCGCTTCGCTCGCCACTTCGCTCACCGATGCCAGCGAGGTGATGAAGATGAACTTCAGGTCATCTTCCAGGCTTGCCAGTACCTTGAACTTGTCGCCGGCGGCCTTGATGCTCAGTTCCGCCTGCAGCGACGAGCCGATCGCGCCCGAGGTGCGCAGGTCTTCCAGCTGCTTGGTCACGTCGGTACGTACGGTGCGAATGGCGTTGTACTTGGCCAGCAGGGCCTCCGCATCGGCCAGTTCCGGCAGCTGCCACCAGGTCTGGGTGAAGATGGTTTCGTCGCTGGCTTTCCAGCCTTCCGGACCGGCGAAGATTTCCCACGCTTCTTCGGCGGTGAAGGACAGCGCCGGCGCCATCAAACGCAGCAGGCTTTGCGTGATGTGATACAGCGCGGTCTGTGCCGAACGGCGCGCCTGCGACGTCACGCCGCTGGTGTACAGGCGGTCCTTCAGGATGTCGAGGTAGAAGCCGCCCAGGTCTTCCGAGCAGTAGTTCTGCAGCTTGGAGGTCACCGGCTGGAATTCGTACTGCATGTAGTGCGTTTCGATTTCCTTCTGCAGCGCCGCCATGTTGGCGATGGCGTAGCGGTCGATCTCCAGCAGCTCGGCCACCGGCACGGCGTCCTTGGCATAGTCGAAGTCCGACAGGTTGGCCAGCAGGAAGCGCAGGGTGTTGCGGATGCGGCGATACGATTCGGTCACGCGCTTGAGGATCTCGTCGGAGATCGACAGTTCGCCGGTGTAGTCGGTCGAGGCCACCCACAGGCGCAGCATGTCGGCGCCCAGCTTGTTCCACACGTCCTGCGGCGCGACCGTGTTACCGATGGACTTCGACATCTTCTTGCCTTCGCCGTCGACCACGAAGCCGTGGGTCAGCAGCGCCTTGTACGGCGGGGCGCCGTTCAGCATCGAGGAGGTCAGCAGCGAGGAGTGGAACCAGCCACGGTGCTGGTCCGAACCTTCCAGGTAAAGGTCGGCAGGGAAGGCCGATTGCTCCTTGTGCGAGCCGCGCAGCACGGTCTGGTGGGTCGAGCCGGAGTCGAACCACACGTCCAGCGTGTCCTTGTTCTTGATGTAGGCGTCGGCTTCGTCGCCGATCAGGTCTTTCAGGTCCAGCGCCTGCCATGCGTCGATACCGCCTTTTTCGATCAGCTTCGCCACTTGTTCCAGCAGTTCCGGCGTGCGCGGATGCAGCGCACCGGTTTCCTTGTGGACCACGAAGGCCATCGGCACGCCCCACTGGCGCTGACGCGACAGGGTCCAGTCAGGACGGTTGGCGATCATGCCGTGCAGGCGTGCTTTGCCCCAGTCAGGGAAGAATTCGGTCTGCTCGATGCCGGCCAACGCGGCCTGGCGCAGCGTGGCGCCGCCATCTTTCGGATGTACGTCCATGCCGGCGAACCACTGCGAGGTGGCGCGGTAGATGATCGGCGACTTGTGGCGCCAGCAGTGCATGTAGCTGTGATCGAACATCTTCACTTCGAACAGCGCGCCGGCTTCTTTCAGCGCCGCGCAGATCGGCTTGGAGGCTTCCCAGATGGTCATGCCGCCGAACAGCGGCAGCGTCTCGGCATATTTGCCGTCGCCCAGCACCGGGGTCAGGATCTGCTCGTCCTTCATGCCGTGCGCCTTGCACGAAATGAAGTCGTCCAGACCATAGGCAGGCGCCGAGTGCACCACGCCGGTACCGCTTTCGGCGGTCACGTAATCAGCCAGGTACATCGGCGACAGGCGGTCGAAGAAAGCATCGGAGGCGTGCAGCGGATGGCGGAAGCTGATGCCGCCCAGCGCCGCGCCTTCGCAGGTGGCGATGGTGACGCCTTCCAGCTTGTAGCGCGCCAGGCACGATTCCACCAGCTCTTGTGCCAGGATCAGCAGCAAAGGCTGGCCGTCGCGCGAGGTTTCGACCAGCGCGTATTTCAGCTCCGGGTGCACGTTCAAGGCCTGGTTGGACGGGATGGTCCACGGGGTGGTGGTCCAGATGACGATGAAGCCGTTCTCGGTCGGCAGCTTGTCCAGGCCGAAGGCACTGGCCAGCTTGTCGAATTCGGCAAACTTGAAGCCGACGTCGATGGCCGGATCGCGTTTGTCCTTGTACTCCACTTCCGCTTCGGCCAGTGCGGACTGGCAGTCGAAGCACCAGTTGACCGGCTTCAGGCCGCGATAGACGTAGCCTTTTTCCAGCATCTTGCCGAGGGCGCGCAGTTCGTCGGCCTCGTTGGAGTAGTTCATGGTCAGGTAAGGGTTCTGCCATTCGCCCAGCACGCCCAGGCGGATGAAGTCCTTGCGCTGGCGGTCGACCTGCTCCAGCGCGTAGGCGCGGGCCTTGGTCAGCACGTCGGCGGTCGGCAGGTTCTTGCCGTATTGTTTTTCGATCTGGATCTCGATCGGCATGCCGTGGCAGTCCCAGCCAGGCACGTAAGGCGCGTCGTAGCCTGCCAGAGTGCGGGCCTTGACCACCATGTCTTTCAGGATCTTGTTGACCGCGTGGCCGATGTGGATGTCGCCGTTGGCGTACGGAGGACCGTCGTGCAGGATGAATTGTGGACGGCCGGCGGCGGCCTTGCGCACGCGCTCATAGATTTTCTTGGTCTGCCATTGCTGCACCCAGTTCGGCTCGCGCTTGGCCATATCGCCGCGCATCGGGAACGGGGTTTCGGTCATGTTGACCGGGTATTTACTCTCTGGCTTCTTTACGGATTTGTTATCGGACATGGTATTTGATCAGTGATTTATTCAGGGTGTCTTGTGTAGCCGGCGCGCGTAGCTCAATCGCGCGGTCAAATTCGGTCGGTGGCGCGCTTGGCGAAGAAGGCGCGGGCGATGGACGCATCGTTGTCGATGGCGGCCGTCAGCGTCGGCAGGTCGATGTATTTTTCTTCGTCGCGGATCTTCTGCAGGAACTCCACGCGCACCTGCTTGCCGTAGCAGTTCTGGGCGAAGTCGAAGATGTGCACTTCCAGCAGCACGCGGCCGCTGTCCTCCACGGTCGGGCGCACGCCCAGGCTGGCGACGGCGGGCAACGGCTGCTCGCTCAAACCGTGCACCTGCACGATGAAGATGCCCGACAGCGCCGGACGGTGCGGCACGCGCAGGTTCAGCGTCGGGAAGCCCAGCGTGCGGCCCAGCTTCTGGCCGTGGATCACATGGCCGGAGATGGCGTAAGGATGGCCGAGCAGTGCTTCGGCGTGCGGGAAATCGCCCGCGTGCAGCGCTTCGCGCACGGCGGAGGAGGAGATGCGGGTGCTGCCATTCATCACGGTCGGCAGGGTCTCGACGTGGAAGCCGTATTTCTGGCCCGCTTCCAGCAGCATTTGCACATTGCCGGCGCGGCGCGCGCCGTAGCAGAAATCGTCGCCGACCATCAGCCATTTCACGTGCAGGCCCTCGACCAGGACGTTCTCGGTGAATTCCTGCGGCGTCAGGGCGGCAAAGGAAGACGAGAAGTGTTCGACGATGACGCGGTCGATGCCGTTGTCGGACAGCGATTGCAGCTTGTCGCGCAGGTTGGCGATACGGGCCGGGGCTTTCGACAGGTCGCCCATTTTGTGGGCGAAGAATTCGCGCGGATGCGGTTCGAAGGTCATCACGGCCGCTTCCAGACCCAGACGGTCGGCGGCAGCGCGCACGCGGGCCAGCAAAGCCTGATGGCCGAGGTGGACACCGTCGAAATTGCCGATCGTGAGCGCGCAGGGCGCACGCGCCGCTGCATTGGGAAGACCTCGAAATACCTTCATGGGAATCTGGGGAAAACTATCGCAAATAGGGATTATACGGGCAAACCCTCAAAGCGAAAAAAAAGCGCTGCCGGCGGACCGGACAGCGCTTTGTGCATTAGCAGCCCGGATTACAGTGGGCGGTTAATGTTCATGGTCCAGTAACGGGCCAGGTCGGCGGTGCCGTCGGTGCCTTTGACCGATTTCAGGGTCGACAGGGCAGCAGCTTTCTTGCCGGCGATGTTCTGAGCCAGGCCTTGGTGCAGCTTGATGGCTTCAGGATTTTTGCCGGTGCCCAGTTTCACAGCTTGTTCCAGCAGTGGCAGGCCTTTGTCAGCCTTGCCGTCCGAAACCAGCGCGAAGCCCAGGTTGGCCAGTGCGTCAGCATCCTTGGCTTTCTCAGCTTCGGCTTGCGCAGCAGGCAGCTTGGCGCCGAATTCGGCTTGGGTCTTGGTGGCCAGGTCTTTCAGGCGCTGGTGACGGGCGGCGTCGGAACCGGTGCCCAGCGCGCCTTTCTTGTAGCCTTGGTCGATGATCTTGATGGCTTCGGCCGGGTTACCGGCTTGCAGGGCCAGCTGGGCCATTTCCATGTAGTCGTTCGGCTTGGTCAGCAGGCCCAGTTGCAGGCGCAGGCGCAGCAGGTCCAGCGACAGCGACGACGAGAAGCCTGGCTTGGTCTGCACGCGTTGCAGCAGGTCGGCCCAGGTCTGGGCTTTCGGATAGCTGGCCGCCATCTTTTCCAGGGTCTGCACGTAGCCGGCTTTGTCGTTCTGCTTGAGCTGGATGTTGGCCAGCATGCCGAGCTGGTTTTCGCTCAGGTTTTTGGTCGCTTGCAGTTCCTTGGCGGCTTCGGCGTATTTGCCCGAGGTGTACAGGATCTGCACGATGTATTCGTGGGCCGAGGTGTTGCCTGGGTTGTCTTTCAGCACGCGCTGGAACCAGGTCACGGCTTTGTTGTAGTCCTTGGCGCGGTAGTAGATACCAGCCAGGGCTTCCGAGAATTTGGACGATTCGGCAGGCGACAGCTTGCCCGAATTGATGACCGTTTCGAAGGCTTTCGCGGCGGCGTCGTTATCGCCGGCGGCGACCGCTGCCGAGGCGCGGGTGCGTTCGATCAGGTAGGTTTCATTGGCGGTTTTGCCGCCGACTGCATCGGTTTCTTTCAGTTTGGCAAGCGCTTCCTTGTTCTTGCCGGCCGCGGCCAGTTTCTGTGCTTCTTGCAATGGTTTGCCGATTTCTGCGCGCACCGTTTCTGCTGCGTAGGCGACCGACGAGAAACCTGCGATAGGGGCTGCTGCAGTAAAACCAATAGCGGCCATTACCAGGCCGAGATGAGCGAGACGAAACTTGGACATGGGTGGGTTTTCTTTCATCAAAAAACGAAAATAGGCAGGATGGTCCTGCCTATTATTGTACATGGACTAATTATTGGAACTGTTCGTTACCGACCAGACCAATCTTGGTCACGCCCAGACGTTGGGCCGAAGCCATCACGCCTGCTACGACCTTGTACGACACCAGCTTGTTCGGACGCAGATGCACTTCCGGCTGATCAGCTTGCGCTGCGACATCGGTCAGTTTCGCTTCCAGGGTGCCGCGGTCAGGAACCACTGCGTTATCCCACAGAATCGTACCGTCGAAGTCGACGTCAATCGTAATGACCACTGGTTCCTTGGTTGGCGGCGGCGGGGTGCCGACCGGCATGTTCAGGTTGACCGAGTGGTTGGCCTTAGGAATCGTAATGATCATCATGATAATCAGCACCAGCATCACGTCGATGAGGGGCGTCATATTCATTTCCATCATTGGTTCCGGATCCGCGCCTGCGGATGGAGAGCCGACACTCATACTCATGAATATTTCCTTTGTAGAAGGGCAGGCCTGGACTGCAGGCCTGCGATGCACTGTCGGGTATTAACCCTTATCAGGCGGTTCGGTGATGAAACCGACCTTCTGAATACCAGCACGCTGGGTCGTGTAAATCACCTTGCCGATTGCTTCGTACTTGGTTTCTTGGTCACCACGTACGTGCACTTCCGGTTGAGGCAGTTTCACTGCTTCCAGCTTCAGATTGTCGAACAGTTCGTTCGCATCGCGCATCTTCCGTTGATTCCAGTAGATGTCGCCATCTTTGCTCACGACAATGTTCACGTCTTCCGGCTTGGTCTGAATAACCTGGTTCGTTTCCTCTGGCAGCTGGATCTTGATCAGCTTCAGAACGACCGGGCTCGTGATCAGGAAGATAATCAGCAGAACCAACATGATGTCCACCAGGGGCGTCGTGTTGATTTCTGACATGACTTGATCTTCGTCTCCGCTATCGGAGCCTACGGACATGGACATGATTAATTAGCCTACTTTTTTGGTGCCGGTTGCGGTCGACATGGCGCCCGAGATCAGAACCGAGTGCACGTCAGCCGAGAAAGCACGTACGTCTTCCATTGCCGACTTGTTACGACGCACCAGCCAGTTGTAACCCAGAACGGCTGGAACTGCCACGAACAGACCAAACGCGGTCATGATCAGTGCTTCACCCACTGGACCTGCCACTTTGTCGATCGATGCGTTACCCGACATGCCGATGGCGATCAGTGCATTGTAAATACCCCAAACGGTACCGAACAGACCGATGAACGGTGCGGTCGAACCCACGGTTGCCAGGAACGACAGGCCGTCTTGCAGACGCGATTGAACTTTGTCAACAGCGCGTTGGATCGACATGGTCACCCAGGTCGACAGGTCGATTTGTTCCAGCAGGGCGCCGTCGTGGTGAGCGGTGGCCTTGGTGCCGGTTTCAGCGATGAAGCGGAATGGCGAGCCGTCGGTCAGGGTAGCCGAACCAGCAGCGATCGACGATGCTTTCCAGAACTTAGCAGTGGTTTCTTTCGACTGCTTGAAGATCTTGGTCTGGTCGATCAGTTTGGTGATGATGATGTACCACGAACCCATCGACATCAGCGACAGGATGATCAGGGTGCCGCGCGATACGAAGCCAGCTTCCCAGACAGCAGCGAAGCCGTATGGGTTTTCCACTTCTTCTTTACCACCGTGAGCTGCTGGTGCAGCTGCTGGAGCTTCAGCTGCTGGCGCTGCTGCCGCATCCGCTGCTGGCGCAGCTGCTGGGGCCGAAGCGGCAGCCGAGGCTTGCTCTTGCGCGAAGGCAGGGGCGCTCACCAGGGCGGTGGCTGCGGTCACCGAGAACAGCACAGCGGCCAGTACAGCGGACAAACGGGTATTCTTAAACATGCTTCCTCCAAATTGATAAAATAATCAGATCGCTGGCGTAATGACAACGAAAATTACTAATTGAGACGGTGTTCTGTCTCGGTTTTACTCCAGCGTCCAGACGTATTGCATCTGCTGCCAGCCTTCTTGTGGAACGCCGTCCACGGTTGCCGGTTTGAAACGGCACTTCGTGATACCAGCGACCGCAGCTTTATCCAGATCCCTAAAGCCGCTCGATTTCACTACCTTGCTCTCGGTGACGCGGCCATCGGCCGAAATCAAGAACGACAGCTGAACCGTACCGGTTTCCTCGTTACGCAGCGACGACTTCGGCCATTCCGGCTTGGCGCAAGTGCCAAAGTCAACTACTGCAGCAGTACGGACACCAGTCTTGGCTGGGCCAGGTGGCGCTGCCGGTGGTGCTGGCGGTGCTTTCTGGAGTTCCGTGGTCGCCGGCTTCACGTTGGTCGCGTTAGCGATCGTGTTGTTCGGCGGCGGCGGCTGCTGCACGTTCACCTCAACTGGCGGGATGAATGGCGGTGGTGGTGCCTTCATCTCTGGCGGAGGTGGCGGTGGTGGGAGCTCTTTCGGTGGAGGAGGTTTCACCTCCTCGATGATCTTGGTCTCCACTGGTGCGACCATCTTGGCCACCAGGCGTTTCCCAAGGCCCGTCACGATCCCATAAGCAACCAGGACGTGCAACAAAACGACAATCGTAATGCCTGTAAAGTTCTTCCCGGTGCTTTTTTCGTTGTGCGTGAAATTCATGCCTGCTTTCTCCAATACCAACTCTCTTTGGTGCTACTTAAACCCCAAAATGGCGACACAAAACAACAGCCGCATCCGGGACGTCGGCGAATTATACATACGAATTCTTGATTTTACATAGAATTTTCATCCCTAAAACCGGTTAAATTTCATAGGGTTTTCCTATATGGTAGCGCTCACTTTGCACCGTTCTGGCTCAATCGGCAACACCGTTTGGCGCATTTTCGGGCGCTGGCGCACCATGACGTTACTTAGTTTTCCCTTAAGGCCAAAAACGGAATTTTATGCGCGTAATTTTACTACGCGCAATTGATAATTTGGCTGCAAATGTTTCTTTGATGAAATCCTTGCGTCGAACGCTATACAAGTAGATTCAGAAAAACGTTGACAGCCAGCCCGCAGCATGCACTTAAGAAAAAAACCGGGTTTGGCGCGCCGTCGCCATCCCCGGTTTATGCCTTGCAAGAGCCGTGCCTAACGCTGGACGACGCCAAAAAAAGCCTTATATATATGTTGGGTCAGAAAGTGCGGCCGCGTTTCTCCCGCTTGACCTCCAATGTGCTGACCACTTCGCCGCTGGGGCTGACGGTTTCCAGGTGCACGTCGAAGCCCCATAGCCGGGCCACGTGCTTGAGCACTTCGCCGGCCTGCTGGTTGAGCGGGCGGCGCTGGAACTGGGTATGGCGCAGGGTCAGCGCGCGGTCGTCCTGGGTATTGACCGCCCAGACCTGGATATTCGGCTCGCGGTTGCCGAGGTTGTACTGCTCGGCCAGCTGCTGGCGCACGTAGCGGTAGCCGAGGTCGTCGTGGATGGCGGACACGCTGAGCTTCTCGTTGTTGTCGTCGTCCAGGACGGCGAAGAAGTGGAACTCGCGGATCAGCTTGGGCGAAAGATACTGGGCGATGAAGCTTTCGTCCTTGAAATTGCGCATCGCGAAGTCCAGCGTCTTGCGCCAGTCGCTGCCGGCGATGTCGGGGAACCATTCGCGGTCCTCGTCGGTCGGGTGCTCGCAGATGCGGCGGATGTCGGTCATCATGGCGAAGCCCAGCGCGTAGGGATTGATGCCGCTGTAGTAAGGGCTGTTGACCGGCGGCTGGTAGACCACGTTGGTATGGCTCTTCAGGAATTCCATCATGAAGCCGTCGCCGACCACGCCCTCGTCGTACAACTGGTTGAGAATGGTGTAGTGCCAGAAGGTGGCCCAGCCCTCGTTCATCACCTGGGTCTGACGCTGCGGGTAGAAGTACTGCGAAATCTTGCGCACGATGCGCACCATCTCGCGCTGCCACGGTTCCAGCAGCGGCGCATACTTCTCGATAAAGTACAGCAGGTTTTCTTCCGGCTCGACCGGGAAGCGCTTGGCGGCACGCTCGGTTTCCTCTTCCTCGCGCCGGGGCAGGGTACGCCACAGTTCGTTGATCTGCGATTGCACGTAGGCTTCGCGTTCCTTCTGGCGCGCGCGCTCCTGCGCCATCGACAGCTTGGCCGGGCGCTTGTAGCGGTCCACGCCGTAGTTCTGGATGGCGTGGCAGGAATCGAGCAGCAGCTCGACCGCGTCGATGCCGTGGCGCTGCTCGCACTCGGCGATGTAATTCTTGGCGAACACCATGTAGTCGACGATGGCGTCGGCGTCGGTCCAGGTGCGGAACAGGTAGTTCCCCTTGAAGAAGGAGTTGTGGCCGTACGCCGCGTGCGCGATCACCAGCGACTGCATGGTCAGGCTGTTCTCCTCCATCAGATAGGCGATGCACGGATTGGAGTTGATGACGATCTCGTAGGCCAGCCCCATTTGCCCGCGCTTGTAGCCCTTCTCGGTGCTCAGGAAGTGCTTGCCGAACGACCAGTGGTTGTACGACACCGGCATGCCGACCGAGGTGTAGGCGTCCATCATCTGCTCGGCGGTGATGATCTCCAGCTGGTTGGGGTAGGTATCCAGCCCGAAGCCCTCGGCCACGCGGCGGATTTCCTGGTGTATCTGCTCGATCAGCTCGAACGTCCATTCGGATTGCTCCGGCAGCGCGTTCGGATGCTTCGGCTTGGGTTCGATCCTGTCGTTCATATTATTTCGGCTGCTTCTTGAACAGTTCACGGAATACCGGGTAGATATCAGCCGGCGTCACAATTTTTTGCATGGCGAAGTGCGGATGGTGGTCCGGCACTTGCGAATACTGCTCCCACAGGTTTTGCGGCGGGCCGTCGGTGATTTCGACGTAGGTGTAGTACTGCACCTTGGGCATGATGGTGTTGATCAGCAGCTGGCGGCACAGCACCGAGTCGTTGTCCCAGTTGTCGCCGTCCGAGGCTTGCGCCACGTAGCTGTTCCAGCTGCCGGCGCCGAAGCGCTCGTCGATGATCTTGTCCAGCAGGTGCAGCGCCGACGACACCACCGTCCCGCCCGATTCGCGCGAGTGGAAGAATTCTTCCTCGTCCACCTCGGCCGCCGCCGTGTGGTGGCGGATGAACACCACCTCGATCTTGTCGTAGACCCGCTTGAGGAACAGGTAGAGCAGGATGAAGAAGCGCTTGGCGGTGTCCTTGCGGGTTTCGTCCATCGAGCCGGAAACGTCCATGATGCAGAACATCACCGCCTGCGTCATCGGCTTGGGCACCTTGACGCGGTTGGTGTAGCGCAGGTCGAATGGGTCGATGAAGGGGATGGCCAGCAGCCGCGTGTGCAGGTGGTGGATCAGCTTTTTCAGGTCGACCACGCGCTGGTCCTGCAGCGGCACGCCGTCCAGCAGCAGCTGTTCCAGTTCGCGCTCGGCCTCGATTACGCGCTTGCGCGAGTTGCCGCCGACGGCGATGCGCCGGCCCAGCGCCCCGCGCAGCGAGCGCAGCACGTGGATATTGGAGGGGGTGCCGGACATGTTGTAGCCGGCGCGCTGGTTCTTGAAATCGGTGGTGGCGGTCAGCTGGGTCTTGACCAGGTTGGGTAATTCCAGGTCTTCGAAGAAGTAGTTCATGAATTCTTCGCGCGACAGTTCGAAGATGAAATCATCTTCGGTGGTCTGGTCGCTATTGCCGGCCTTGCCGCGGCCGGAACCGCCGCCGCCTTTGGGGCGGTTGATCTGGTCGCCCTTGAGGTATTCCTGGTTGCCGGGATTGACCACTTCCCAGATACCGCCATGCGCATGGCCAAACGACGGCTCGCTCACATCCTTGACCGGGATGGAGACCTTTTCGCCGTTCTCAACGTCGGTGATGGAACGTCCCTTGATGGCGCGTCCCACCGCGTCCTTGATCTGGGCCTTGTATCGCCGCAAGAAGCGCTCGCGGTTGACTGCGGACTTGTTCTTGCCCTGCAAACGACGGTCGATGAGGTAAGTCAAAAGATGCCTCCTACAAATTTATGCCTCGTAGCTCCCGCGAACGCGGCAGCTACACTCGGCACGAATTCCCGCTTGCGCGGGAACGCCGGCGGCTTACGACGACTTCCTCACGCGCAGATACCATTCGCACAGCAAGCGTACTTGCTTGGCCGTGTAGCCTTTCTCCACCATGCGCGCGACAAAGTCGGCGTGCTTGTTGGCGTCTTCCGCGCTGGCTTTGGCGTTGAACGAAATCACCGGCAGCAGTTCCTCCGTATTCGAGAACATCTTCTTCTCGATCACCGTGCGGAACTTCTCATAACTGGTCCACGCCGGATTCTTGCCGCCATTATTAGCGCGTGCCCGCAGCCCGAAGTTGACGATCTCGTTACGGAAGTCCTTCGGATTCGAGATGCCGGCCGGCTTCTCGATTTTTTCCAGCTCGTTGTTCAGCGATTCGCGGTCGAAGCTTTCGCCGGTATCGGGATCGCGGTATTCCTGGTCCTGGATCCAGAAGTCGGCAAAGGTCACGTAGCGGTCGAAGATATTCTGGCCGTACTCGGAATACGATTCGAGGTAGGCGGTCTGGATCTCCTTGCCGATAAACTCGACGTAGCGCTGCGCCAGGTGCTCCTTGATATACGAGAAGTACTTCTGCTCGAGCTCCGGCGGGAACTGCTCGCGTTCAACCTGCTGCTCAAGCACATACAGCAAGTGCACCGGATTGGCCGCCACCTCGGTGTTATCGAAGTTGAAGACCTTGGACAGGATCTTGAACGCAAAGCGCGTCGACAGCCCGTTCATGCCTTCGTCCACGCCGGCGTAATCGACATACTCGTGGATTGACTTTGCTTTCGGATCGGTGTCCTTGAGGTTCTCGCCGTCGTACACCAGCATCTTGCTGAAGACACTGGAGTTTTCAGGATCCTTCAGCCGCGACAGGATCGCAAACTGCGCCATCATGCGCAGGGTGCCCGGCGCGCATGGCGCCTGCGACAGCGAGGAGTTGAACAGCAGCTTGTCGTAGATCTTGATCTCATCCGTCACGCGCAGGCAGTACGGCACTTTGACGATGTAGATCCGGTCGAGGAAAGCCTCGTTGTTACGATTGTTCTTGAACGACTTCCACTCCGACTCATTCGAGTGCGCCAGCACGATGCCATCGAACGGAATCGCGCCAAAGCCTTCCGTGCCCTTGTAGTTGCCTTCCTGGGTTGCGGTCAGCAGTGGGTGCAGCACTTTAATAGGCGCCTTGAACATCTCGACGAATTCCATCAAGCCCTGATTGGCCAGGCACAAACCGCCCGAGTAGCTGTAGGCGTCCGGATCGTCCTGCGAATAATCTTCGAGCTTGCGGATATCGACCTTGCCGACCAGCGAAGAGATATCCTGATTGTTCTCGTCGCCCGGTTCGGTCTTGGAGATGGCGACCTGCTTGAGCACCGACGGATAGCGCTTGACCACGCGGAACTGGTTGATGTCGCCATTGAATTCGTGCAGGCGCTTGACCGCCCACGGCGATGGAATATTGCGCAGGTAGCGGCGCGGGATGCCGTAGTCTTCTTCGAGGATGGTGCCATCCTCGTCCTCGTTGAACAGGCCGAGCGGCGACTCGTTCACCGGCGAACCCTTCAGGCAATAGAAGGGCACATGTTCCATCAGCGATTTCAGCTTTTCCGCAATCGACGATTTACCGCCGCCGACGGGGCCCAGCAAATAAAGTATTTGCTTGCGTTCTTCCAGGCCCTGCGCGGCGTGACGGAAGTAGGACACCACTTGCTCGATCACTTCTTCAGTGCCGTAAAACTCGCGGAATGCCGGATAAATCTTGATCACCTTGTTCGCAAAGATACGCGACAACCGGGTGTCATTGCGGGTATCGACCAGGGTCGGTTCGCCAATGGCGGCCAGCATGCGCTCGGCGGCGCTGGCGTAGGTTAGCCGGTCTTTCTTGCAAAGTTCGAGATACTCCTTCATGGACATCTCTTCTTCTTTGGTTCGTTCGTATCGTGCGGCGTAGTTGTCAAAAATGGTCATTTGAATGTCCTTTAATGATGGAAACCTGCTTGTCACGAGTCACCGGCAGTTCGCTTTGCCTTGGCTCTGGTTCGTATAATCCTTTTATCTTATTTTTCTTCTGGTCAGCTTCCTTTGTGTGACCCGGATTGCCCGGATCTATGAGCTGGCTTTATGGCCGGATGGCGGCTTTTATGTGTTGGTCGTAACGCTTCTTACGTCTATGAAATTGATTATTGCGCTATTGGTGCAGGAAGTCAAAAGGTATGTCGTAATATCGTTAATACTCTTTTGTAAGATCCTGATTTAAAAAAGAAATATCGAATTAACTACGCAGTTTTCGTAGCGTTTTTTCGCGCGTTTTCACCACAGTATCATGCCTTCGAAAGATGTGCTGACGTACTGTGGCTGCATGCGATAAGATGGCTTGATTAAGCAACCCAGTAATAGGAATAAATCACATGTTGAACGATCAATTGCGCCGTGTTTTGCAGCAGATGCCGAAAGCGGAGCTGCACATCCACATCGAAGGCTCGCTGGAGCCGGAGCTGATCTTCGCGCTGGCCGAACGGAACGGCATCAAGCTGGCCTACGGCTCGGTGGAAGAACTGCGCGCGGCGTATGCTTTTACCGACCTGCAGTCCTTCCTCGATATTTACTACGCTGGCGCCAGCGTGCTGCTGAAGGAGCAGGATTTCTACGACATGACGATGGCGTATCTCAAGCGCGCGGAGGCGGACAATGTGCGCCACGCGGAGATCTTCTTCGACCCGCAGACCCACACCGCGCGCGGCGTGGCGATGGATGTCATCATCAACGGCATCTATCGCGCCTGCCAGGACAGCCCGGTCAGCGCCACGCTGATCCTGTGTTTCCTGCGCCATCTGTCGGAAGAGGATGCGATTGCGACGCTGGAGGCGGCGCTGCCGTATCGCGATAAGTTCATCGGCGTCGGTCTGGATTCGTCGGAAGTCGGCAATCCGCCGGAGAAGTTTGCGCGGGTGTTTGCACGCTGCCGCGATCTCGGTTTGCACCTGGTGGCGCACGCCGGCGAGGAAGGCCCTCCAGCATACATCTATACCGCTTTGGATACGCTGAAAGTCGAGCGCATCGATCATGGTGTGCGCTGCCTGGAAGATGCTGCGCTGACCGAGCGTCTGGCGAAAGAGCAGATGGCGCTGACGGTGTGCCCGCTGTCCAATATCAAGCTGTGCGTGTTCGACCAGATGGAGCAGCACAACCTGCTGCAGCTGCTGGATGCCGGCATTCTGGCGACGGTGAATTCGGACGACCCGGCTTACTTCGGCGGCTACATGAACGACAACTTCATCGCCACGTTTGAGGCGCTGCCTTTGGGGCTGTCGCACGCGCACCGCCTGTCGCGCAATGGCTTCGTTGCGGCCTTCCTGCCGGAAGAGCAGAAGCACAAGTTCCTGGCCGAAGTCGACGCCTTCTTCGCGAAAATCTAAATGTTCAAACTCGCCCTGAAAATGACCGCGCGCGATTGGCGCGCCGGTCAGCTGCGTTTTCTGCTGATTGCGCTGACGGTGGCGGTGGCTGCGCTGTCGGCCACCGGCTTCTTCATCGACCGCCTGCGCAGTGGGTTGGATCGCGATGCGCACCAACTGCTGGGCGCCGACGTCGCCGTCAGCGCTGACTTGCCGGTGCGCGCCGAATGGCGCGCGCAAGCCATCCAGCGCGGACTGGTGGTGACCGATGCCATCACCTTCCCCAGCATGGCGCAAGCGGGTGAGGGCGAGCAATCCGCTTCCGTGCTGGCGGCTCTGAAGGCGGTCGGTCCCGGCTACCCGCTGCGCGGCAAGGTAAAGATTACCACTGACGCGGCACAAGCCGAGCAAAGCATCGGCAAGCCAGCCGCCGAAACCCCCGCCGCCGGCACGGTGTGGGTGGAACCGGGCCTGCTGGGCAGCCTGAAAGCCAAAGTCGGCGACCAGCTGCAACTGGGCGACCGTCGCTTCACCATCGCCCAACTGATCGCCGCAGAACCGGATCGCGGCGCCAACTTCCTCGCTTTCGCGCCGCGCGTGATGTTCGCGCTGAAGGACCTTGAAGCGACCAACCTGATTCAACCCGGCTCGCGCGTGAACTACCGCTTGCTGGTCGGCGCACCGCCGTCGCTGAAGAACGGTGCGGCCGTCGCCAAGGCGTACCAGCAATGGCTGGATGCCGAAATCAAGAACAACAACATCAAGGGCGTACGCGTGGAATCGCTGGACGGCCGGCCGGAAATGCAAACCACGCTGGAGCGCGCGGACCGCTTCCTGTCGCTGGTCGGCCTGCTGTCTGCCATGCTGGCGGCGGTGGCCGTGGCGATGGCCGCGCGCCGCTTCATGCAGCGCCATCTCGACGCCTGCGCCATGCTGCGCTGCCTTGGCCTGACGCAGAACCAAGTCACGCTGATGTACCTGATCGAATTCCTGCTGGTTGGCCTGCTCGGCAGCGCGCTGGGCGTGGCGGTCGGCTTTGGCGGCCATTACGTGTTGTTGGAAGTGCTGGGCGCACTGGTCTCCAGCGAACTACCCGCGCCGACCATCTACCCGGCGCTGCAAGGGCTGGCCATCGGCATCCTGCTGCTGGCCGCATTCGCGCTGCCGCCGATCCTGCAACTGCGCAAAGTGCCGCACAACCGCGTTATTCGCCGCGAGCAGGATGCGCCGCAAGTGGGCGCGCTGGCCACCTACGGTTTCGGCATGGCGGGCTTCGTCGCGCTGCTGCTGTGGCAAGCGGGCGACTGGAAAATGGCGCTGTACACGGCGCTCGGCTTCCTCGGCGCATTCGCGGTGTTTGGCCTGGTAGGCTGGCTGGGGTTGAAGTCGCTGCGTTCCCTGCGAGGCGTCATCGATCACCAGAGCTGGCGCTTCGCGGTTACCTCGCTGCAGCGCCGCCCCGGCGCCACCATCGTGCAAATCGTCTCGCTGGCGCTGGGCATGATGGCGCTGCTGGTGTTGACCGTGGTGCGCGGCGACTTGATGACCGCCTGGCGCAACGCCACGCCGGCCGATGCGCCGAACCGTTTCATCATCAACATCCAGCCGGAGCAGCGTGATGAAATCGCACAGCGCCTGACGGCGGCCGGCGTGAGCTACGCGCCGCAGTACCCGATGATACGCGGCCGCCTGACCGCAGTGAACGGCCAGCCAGTCACCGCCGAGACCTACACCGAAGACCGCGCCAAGGGCCTGGCCGACCGCGAATTCAACCTGTCGACGATGGCGCAGATGCAGGCCGAGAACAAGATCGTCGACGGCAAATGGTTCGAGGACAAGCCGGGCTTCCCGGAAGTGTCGGTGGAGGAGGGCATCGCCAAGACGCTGCGCTGGAAGCTGGGCGACAAGCTGCGCTTCGATATCGCCGGCTCGCCGGTGGACGTGACCATCACCAGCATCCGCAAGCTTGACTGGGGTTCGATGCGGGTCAACTTCTTCGCCATCATCAACCCGGCGGCGATGACGGAAATCTCGCAAAGCTGGATCACCGCCTTCCATCTGCCGCAAGGGCAGGGCGCGGTGATGAATGCCCTGACGCGCGATTTCCCCAACCTGACCATCGTTGACGTCGGCGGTATCCTGCGCCAGGTGCAGGCGGTGCTGGACCAGGTGATTACGGCGGTGGAATTCCTGTTCGTGTTCACGCTGGCCTCGGGCGTGCTGGTGCTGTATGCGGCCTTGATGGGATCACAGGACGAACGCACTCGCGAAGCCGGCTTGCTGCGCGCCTTGGGCGCCACCCGCAAGCAGCTGTCGCAGGCGCAGTTGATCGAGTTCTCGCTGGTGGGCGCGCTGTCGGGCGTACTGGCGGCCAGCGGCGCGGCGGCGATGGGCTGGGCGCTGGCCACTTACCAGTTCAAGTTCGCATGGAGTTTCAGCCCGATGGTGTGGCTGGTCGGCCTGCTGGCCGGTGCGCTGTGCGCCATTGCCGGCGGCTGGCTGGGCTTGCGCAATGTGTTGCGCCAGCCGCCGCTGCAAACCCTGAGAGAAGCTTAAGCCGCAGCTTAAGCAGCAATGCTCTGCGGGTGCAGCTCTTGCAGGAACTGCGAGTAGGTGTGTGGCCGCTGGTCGAAGTAGTGGGCCGGCAGGTCGAACAGCGCCCAGTAGTACGTCTCCTTGCCCTCGCAGATGCGCGGCGCGGCGCAGTAGCGGTGCCAGTTCTCGGCCATGCTGCTGTTGTACATGCCGTCGCCGTAAGGATCGCTGAAGAAGGCCAGCACACGCCGTTCCAGCAGCGCATGCAGCAGTGAACGCGGCGCTTCGCTGTCGCGCGCGATTTCATATTGCGAGTACATGCCTTGCTCGGTCTCGATCACCATCAGCGTGGCCTTGCCGTGCTGGTCGAGGAACAGGATGCCGGTCGGATTCGGGAAGATGTAGTGTTCGACGAAACCCAGCGTGCGCTTGAGTTCCCGCACCACCTCGGCCAGCGCCGGATCGCGCAGGAAGTGATAATCGTGCAGCGCCACCATCTCGCGCAGGATGTCGGAATGGCTGTCGAAATAGCTCTCCTGCAGCGCCGCCACTTCCATCTCCAGCACGTCCAGCGCGTGGTCGTCGCTTTTCTTGATGTAGCGGTCGATCAGGCCGCGATTGAAGGCGCTCACCGCGATCTTCTCATCGGCCGCGCCGGTGAACAGGATCTTCTTGCACGGAAGGTGCGCCACGGCGGCGCAGAATTCCAGCCCGTTCATCTGCGGCATCGAATAATCCACTACCAGCACCGACGGCGTGGCAAAGCGCTGCTTTTGCTCGGCGATGCGGTAAATGCGCTCCAGGTCCAGCGCCACATTGCACTGGTCGGCCGGCAGGTTCTGCATGTCGAAGTTGACGTGCAATGGCACGCCACTTTCGGGGGCGCTGTTGCGCAGCCAGTGCAGGGCCTCGCTGGTGTCGTGGAAGGTCTTGTTGGCCATCATGGGATCGAGCTGGAACGACAGGCTGCGCAGGAAGGAATCGCTGTCGTCGACCAGCACGGTGGTGGTGGGATGGGCATAAACGGGCAGGTACATGATTTACCTCGCAGGGAATTCCAGGACAAAGATAGCGTAGGCGCTCTCGCGCGACACGCAACGGATGCTCGCGCCCCAGGCCTGCATGATTTCCTGGCACAGCGCCAGGCCGATGCCGGCGCCGTTGTGCGGCGGGTGCGAGTAAAAGCGGCGGAAGATCAGCGACATCTGTTGCGGCGCGACGCCGCAGCCGGTGTCGATGAACAGCAGCCGTGGCGGCGTGTGGCCGCCGTCGATGACGATGCGCACGCGGCCCTTGCCGGCACGCTGCACGGCGCGCAGGGCGTTGCGCATCAGGTTAAGCAGCACCACCACCGCCAGCTCGCTCTGGCCGGCGAACTGGAAGTCGCGCCGTAGTTCCAGCTGCACCGACTTTTGCTGCTTCTGGCTGGCGAACGGATAGCGCCGCAGCACCGCCTCGGTCACCGCCTCCATCGACACGGTCTCCACCGGGTGCAGGTTTTGCCGCACCGCCGTGGCGCTGAGCAGGAACAGGTCGATCATGTGGTTCATATGGCGCACCTCGAACTGGATGCGCGCCAGCGCGTCGATGATGGTGAGGCGGTCGTCCTTGTCCTGGATATGGGCGCCGGATATGCGGCGCAGCAGGCCGCGCACATTGGCGTCCACGCTGGTGAGCGGCGTGCGCAGCTCGTGCGCGACCGTAGCCAGTCCGGCGCCCATGCCGGCCAGCTTTTCCTGCGCCAGTACTTCGCGGCTGATCTTGGCGGCCGACAGCACGGCGATGGTGAACCAGTGGATCGGCACCTGCTGCAGCACTTCTCGGCTGGACAGCGCCGCGCCGGCGCCCAGCGCTACCGCCCCGGCGCAAGCCAGCACGGTGCCGATGGCGTAGGCGCGCAGCGCCAGTCCGGTATCGAAATGGAACAGCACCACCAGCCCGATCAGCAGCGATTCGCCCCACACGCCGGACGCGTGGTTCATCAGGAACATGAAGGTGAAGAAGAACGGAAAGATATAGCTGAGCGTCACCAGCAGGTACAGGTTCAGCATCTGCCGGCTGAACTGGCGCGCGAACAGGCCGATGGCGCACAGCAGGATGCCGAGCATGCGCAGCGGCAGCGATTCGTACTCCTGCGGGAAAAAGTGCTGCCAGATCACGTAATACAGCGGCATGCCCACCGTGCCGATGCAGGCCAGCAGCAGGACGCGCACGGTCGCATGGTCTTCGCGGCCGTGATACAGCAGCAGGGACTGCAACAGTCCGTGCTGCCGGCGTTTCCAGCGGTCGAGCAGGGGAGGCCTCATGGTGAGTTTTGATTTTTATCAAGTCGCCATCATCGCCTTTATTTGCAACGCATTCTGCATTATCAAAACGGACATTGATCCGCATCAATCTCTGTGAGTTTTTTTCGCCGCATGGTGACGCCTGCGGTACATAAAAAACAATCTTTTTTATCCAAAACTCAACAGGAGTAACGCCATGAGCTATGCGATCGCCCACCACCACGTTCCCACTGCGCTGCCGGATTTTGTGACCCGCCGCATGGACCTGCACCATATCACCCGCATTCAACAACTGCTGGGCGGCGAGCATCCGCACGCCTGGCAACCGACGCCGGCCGGCGCGGTGTTCCTGGCCGGCAATGACTACCTGTGTCTGGCCGGCGAGCCGGTGCTGGTGGGCGCGCAGATCGCCGCCTTGCAGCACAGCGCCGGCGAACTGCTGATGTCGGCAGTCTACCTGCAGGAAGGCAGCCCGCAGCATCGGCTGGAACGCAAGCTGGCACAGTTCATGGGGGCGGAGGACGGCATCCTGGCGCAATCCGGCTGGGCCGCCAACGTCGGGCTGGTGCAGACGCTGACCGGGCCGGGCATCCCGGTCTATCTCGACATGCAGGCCCACGCCTCGCTGTGGGAGGGGGTGCAGTCGGCCGGCGCTATCCCGGTCTCGTTCCTGCACAACGACATGGAGCATTTGCAGAAACAGCTGCAGCGCCACGGCCGTGGCCTGATCGTAGTCGATGCGCTGTACAGCACCAACGGCAGCCTGGCGCCGCTGGCGCAGCTGGTGGAGATCGCGGAGCGCAGCGGCTGCATGCTGCTGGTCGACGAGTCGCACTCGCTGGGCACCCACGGACCGCGCGGCGCCGGGCTGGTGGCGGCCGCCGGCCTGAGTGAGCGGGTGCATTTCCGAACGGCGTCGCTGGCCAAGGCGTTTGCCGGGCGGGCTGGCTTCATCACCTGTTCCAGTCATTTCAAGGGCTACTTCCTGTCCGAGTCGCGGCCGGCGATTTTCAGTTCCTGCCTGCTGGGGCACGAGCTGGCGTGGTTCGACGCGGCCATCGATTTCATCGCCGCCGCCGATGACCGCCGCGCAGCGCTGCATGCCGGCGCGCGCGAACTGCGTGATGAACTGAGTGCGCTGGGCTACAACGTCAGCGACGGCAGCGAGCAAATCATCGCGCTGGAACCAGGGCCGGAGCCCAAGACGCTGGCCCTGCGCAAGCTGCTGGAACGGCAGGGGGTGTACGGCGCGATGTTCTGCGCGCCGGCTACGCCCAAGAACCGCTCGCTGGTGCGGCTGACGCTCAATTCCGGCTTGGGCCGCGCCGAGCTGGCGCGTATCGTCCATGCCTGTGATGAGATCCGTTCGGAGGCCGATCTGGATAGCTGGTCGTCGACGCGGCGCTTGCGCAAGCTGGCCCTCGTATAAGCTATCATTGCGGGTATGACTGAAGAATCCCGCACCCTCTATGAAGTAATCGGCGGCGAAGCGACCATCCGCGCGATGGTCGACCGCTTTTATGATCTGATGGAACTCGAACCGGAGTTCCAATTGCTGCGCTCCGTGCACGGCCCCTCGCTGGAAAACGCTAACCAGCGCCTGTTCATGTTCCTCAGCGGTTGGATGGGCGGTCCTGATTTGTATCAGGAAGCGCATGGCCATCCGCGCTTGCGCATGCGGCACATGCCGTTCGCCATCGGCACGCAGGAGCGCGACCAGTGGCTGCGCTGCATGGCTTGGGCGATGGAGGAGGTGGGCATCGAGACCGAACTGCGCGTGCGCCTGATGAACTCTTTCTTCCAGACCGCAGACTGGATGCGTAACAAGCCGGATTGATTCCATGACCTCCATCGAGTTTTTCGTCCTCTTGGCTGCATTTGCCGCCGTCATTGTGTTGCAGGTGCTGGTGCTGCTGCGAGGCCGTGGCAACAGCGGCGGCGCGGCCGGCGATCTTGCCGAGCGCATCGAGCGTGTCGAGCGCGAGGTACGCATGCAGCTGCAAACCACGGCGCAGACCAGCAACGCCGCTAATGTACAGCAGTTCGAGGCCATGCGCCGCCAGCTGGAAGAGCAGGGCGTGAGCAGCCGTCATGAGCAGACCCGCAATCTCAAGCTGTTCGCCGACACCATGAACCAGCGCATGCTGGAAGTGCGCGTGATGTTGGAGACCAAGATCAAGGACCTGCAAGCCGATAACGGCGCGCGCCTTGAGGAGATGCGCAAGACGGTCGACGAAAAACTGCACGCCACGCTGGAGACGCGCTTGACCGCCTCGTTCCAGCAGGTGTCGGAACGGCTGGAACGCGTGCACCAGGGGCTGGGCGAGATGCAGCAGCTGGCGCTGGGCGTCGGTGATCTGAAGCGCGTGCTGACCAACGTGAAAACGCGCGGCACCTGGGGCGAGGTGCAGCTGGAAATGCTGCTCGAGCAGGTCCTGACGCCGGACCAGTATGCCAAGAACGTCGAGACCATCGCCGGCACCGGCGCGCGGGTGGAGTTCGCGCTCAAGCTGCCGGGCCAGACCGACGGCGGCGCGCCGGTGTGGATGCCGATCGACGCCAAGTTCCCGAAAGAGCAGTACGAACGCCTGCTGGAAGCGGCCGACAACGCTGACGCCGAAGGCGTCGCAGCGGCCGGCCGTGAACTGGAACGCGCGGTGCGCACCGAGGCCAAGACCATCTCCGAGAAGTATGTCTCGCCGCCGCACACCACCGACTTCGCCATCCTGTTCCTGCCGACCGAAGGCTTGTATGCGGAAGTGATGCGCCGCCCCGGCCTGGCCGATGAGCTGCAACGCGTGAACCGCATCAGTATCGCCGGGCCGTCGACGCTGACGGCGCTGCTCAACAGCCTGCAAATGGGCTTCCGCACGCTGGCGCTGGAAAAGCGTTCATCGGAAGTGTGGCAGGTGCTGGGCGCGGTGAAGACCGAGTTTGCCAAGTTCGGCGACGTGCTGGCCGCGACCAAACTCACATTGGAACGCGCCGCCAAGAATATCGAATCGGCCGAAACCCGCAGCCGCCAGATGGCGCGCAAGCTGAAAACCGTGGAAGCGCTGCCGAGCGAGCAGGCGCAATTGCTGATCGGGACCGAGCCGGAATCCGATTGATCCACGTTTCTGCGCGTTTTTGCGTATTTGTGTACAATCTCGTCCATGAAACGAGAAAACCTCCTGCTGCCCGAGCGGCATGCATTAATTCTTAAGCAACTCAATGACGAAGGGCGCGTGCTGGCCGCCGAGCTGGCGCGCGAACTGAACGTCACCGAGGACACCATCCGCCGCGACCTGCGCGATCTGGCCGCCGCCGGCTTGTGCCAGAAGGTCTACGGCGGCGCGGTGCGCATGCCAGCCGCGCCGGAGAGCGGCACGCTGGTGCAGCGCATGGCGCGCCAGCAGGACGACAAGTCGCGCCTAGCCGCCGCTGCCGTCACCCTGATCCCGCCCGGCGCCACCATCTTCCTCGACGCCGGATCGAGCAACCTCGCTATCGCCGAAGCGCTGCCCGCAAAGCCGGTGACGGTGCTGACCAACGCGCCGTCGATCGCCGCGCGGCTGCTGGACCAGCCACATGTGGACCTGATCATGATCGGCGGCCGCATCAAGCAAAGCCTTGGCGGCAGCGTGGGCGCGACCGCGCTGCGCGAGCTGGAACTGATGCGTCCCGACCTGTACTTCATCGGCGCTTGCGGCGTTGATGTGCAGGGCGGCGTAACGGCGGTCGATTACGAAGAGGCGGAATTCAAACGCCGCCTTGCCGCGCAAAGCAAGGCCACCGCCGTTGTCGCTACCGCCAGCAAGATCGGCGCGGTAGCGGCCTACGGCGTACTGCCGATTTCCCAATTAACCCACTTGATCGTCGAAGCCGGCGCCAGCGCGGAAGTCGTGGAGGCTTATGCCGCCGCTGGCGCCCGCGTGCTGCTGGCCGGCGCATGAACCTGATGAACAACTACGGATTGAAACAGCGCGTCTCAACGCGTCTGGCTTTTCTCGCGGCCGGCATGGCCATGTCGGCATGGGCGCCGCTGGTGCCTTACGCGCAAGCGCGCACCGGCGTCGAAGCGGCGCAACTGGGCTTGCTGCTGCTGTGCCTTGGTATCGGCTCGTTGCTGGCGATGCCGGTGACCGGCGTGCTGGCGGCGCGCTTCGGCTGCCGCCGCGTGATCTTGTGGTCCGGCCTTGGCTGTGCCGCAGTGTTCCCGTTTTTGGCAATTGCACCGAGCGCGCCGTTGCTGGCGTTGACCTTGTTCCTGTTCGGCGCCACCATCGGCACGCTGGATGTGTCGATGAATGTGCAGGCGGTGATCGTGGAGAAGGATTATGATGGCGCGCTGATGTCCGGTTTCCACGGCATGTTCAGCGTAGGCGGCATCGTTGGCGCGGGTGCCATGAGTTTGATGCTGTGGCTGGGCATGGACATCGCCAGCGCCTCGGTGGTGATGACGGTTGCGGTGGCGCTGGTGCTGCTGGCCGCAGGTCCGCACCTGCTGCGCGAAGCGCCGGCGGCGGAGCGCGATGCGCCCTTGCTGGTGGTGCCGCGCGGCGCGGTGGTGCTGATTGGCCTCCTGTGCATGTTCGTGTTCCTGGCCGAAGGCGCGGTACTCGACTGGAGCGCGGTGATGCTGACCAACAGCGGCATGAGCAGCGCACAGGGCGGCTTGGGCTACGCCGCGTTTGCGGTGGCGATGACGGCCGGGCGCCTGAATGGCGACAAGATCGTGCAGCGCTGGGGCGGCCGCCGCATCCTGCTGTTGGGCGGACTGGCGGCAGCGGCCGGCTTCCTGATTGTGGTGCTGGCGCCGTCGGCGTGGCTGGCGCTGGCGGGCTTTGTGCTGATCGGCTGCGGCGCATCGAACATCGTGCCAGTGCTGTTCACGGCGGCCGGTAGTCAGAAGGATATGCCGGCCAGCCTGGCGGTGAGCGCGATTTCCACCATTGGCTACGCTGGCATTCTTGCCGGTCCGGGTTTGATCGGTTTCGTGGCGCATGCGGTGGGCTTGCAGTGGGCCTTTGCCGCGCTGGCGTGCGGCATGCTGCTAGTGGCGTTCAGCGGGTTGACAAACGCTCCAGGCGCAGGCGGTGGCGCTCGTCCGTGACACTGCGCGCAGCCAGGTACACCGCCAGTGTGACCGAGATGCCGCTGCCGCCGGCTAGCAGGAACATCAGCAGGATCTGGTAGCGCACCGCGTCCATCGGGTCCATCCCGGCCAGGATCTGGCCAGTCATGATGCCGGGCAGGGTGATGATGCCGGCGGCTGACATCTGGTTGATGATGGGGATCAGGCCCTTGCGCACCGAGTCGCGGATCAGCGGCGCCAGTGCTTCGTGGCGCGTGGCGCCCAACACCAGTTGCGCTTCGATCGCGGCACGGGCGCTCACCACGCCGCCGTAGAAGGTGTCCAGTCCGAGGCTGGCGGCGTTCAGCACATTCCCCAGCACGATGCCGATCAGCGGCACTGCGTATTGCGGCTCGTACCACGGCGTGGGATGCAGCACCGTCAGCAGCGCCAGCACCACGGTGGCGATGCTCGACAGACCGACGCTGGCGGTGGCCAGCCACACTCCCGGCCAGCCGCGCAATCCGTGAGCGGGCCGCATGGCCACCTCGCGCGCGGCGGCGACAATCATCAACAGCGCCACCGCCAGCGTGGCGGCGGGCGAGGCCAGCGCAAACACCCAGCGCAGCACCAATCCCACCAGCAGCAGCTGCACCACCATGCGCACCGCAGACCACAGCATCAGGCGCTGCATGCGCAAACCCAGATAGGCCGAGATGCCGGCATTCAGCACTACCAGCGATGAGGTCAGCGCCAGCTCGAATGCACTGGGCTGGATGGCGGTGTTCATTGTGTGTCCTCGTGCAGGACGCGGTCGCGCATGGTCATGTGGCGATGGCCCAGCGCCTGCGCCTGTGCGGTGGAATGCGTGACCAGGATGAGCGACATGCCGGCGGCGACTTCGCGGCGCAGCAGCGCTTCCGTGGCGCTGACGGCTTCGGGATCCAGCGCGGCGGTGGGCTCGTCGAGCAGCAGCACCTTGGGATGGCAGGCCAGTGAGCGGATCAGCGCCATGCGCTGGCGTTCGCCGGTGGACAGGCGGCTGACTTCATGGTCGAGCAGCGACGGTGCGAGCTTCAGCAGCGGCAGCAGTTCCTGCACGCGCTGCGCCTGATGCGGTTTGAAATGCGCGCTCGCCGTGGGCAGCCACCATGCCGGTTCGGCCGGCTGGTAGACCACTTGCGCGCGCCACGCCGGCGCGCTCATGCCGGAGCGCGGTACGTTGTCCAGCAGGATCTCGCCGGTGTTCGGATCGAGATCGCACAGCATGCGCAGCAACAGGCTTTTGCCCGCGCCGGACGGCCCGGAGATGGTAAGGCAGTGGCCCGCCGCCAAATCAAAGGAATAGGGACCAGCCAGCGACGATTGCAGCTTGCTGATCCGCAGGCGCATGATGCTAGAGCAGCCCGTCGAACAGCAGCACGTCGACCAGCTGGCCGGCGGCGACGCTGGCCTGGTCGTGGTGCAGCACCACGATGCAATTGGCTTCGCTCATGGAGCTGAGGATGCCCGAACCCTGCGCGCCGGTCAGGCGTACTTGCGGCGCGCCGTCTGCGCCGGTGCTGACGATGCCGCGCTGGTACTCGGTGCGGCCGGGACGTTTGCGGATTGCTTCGGCGGCGCGCGCTTGCAGGGTTTGCAGTTTGCTGTCGGTGCCCATCATGCGCAGCAGGGCGGGTCGGGCGAACATGTAGAACGACACCATCACCGCCACCGGATTGCCGGGCAGGCCGAAGAGCCAGGCGCTGTCTTGCTCCGTCTGGACTTTGCCGAAGGCCAGCGGCCGGCCGGGGCGCATGGCCAGCTTCCAGAAGGCGACGTCGCCGATCAGCGCCATGATGTCGCGCGTGTAGTCGGCCGCACCTTCGGACACGCCGCCGGAGGTGATGATGGCGTCGGCCTTGCTGGCTGCTACACGCAGCGCTGCTTCCAGTGCGTGCGGATCGTCCTTCACCACACCCATGTCGATCACGTCGCAGCCGAGCCGCGTGAGCATGCCGAACAGGGTGTAGCGGTTGCTGTCGTAGACGCAGCCTTCATCGAGCTGGTCGCCCAGCGAGCGCAGTTCGTCGCCGGTGGAGAAGAAGGCGACTGTGAGTTTGCGTTTGACGCTCACCTGGCCGATGCCCAGCGAGGCGATCAGGCCAAGGTCGGCGGGGCGCAGCAGTTTGCCGGCGGCGATGGCGGTGCCGCCGGCTTTCAAGTCTTCACCGGCGCGGCGCAGGTTGGCGCCGGCGCGGATGGCGTTGGCGGCGATGGTGACCTGGTCGCCGTCAATCGCGGCGGCCAGTTCTTGCGGCAGCACGGTGTCGCAGCCCGGCGGGATGGTGGCGCCGGTCATGATGCGCACGCATTCACCGGCTTGCGGCGCTTGCGTGAACGGATGGCCGGCGTAGGCGATGCCGATGGTCTTGAAGGTAGCCGTGCCGTCTGCAGGCAGGTCGGCGCCGCGCAGGGCGTAGCCGTCCATTGCCGAGTTGTCGCAGGCCGGAACGTTGATCGGCGAGATGATGTCGGCGGCCAGCACGCGGTCGAGCGCGGACAACAGCGGCAGCGTTTCGGTGGCATCGACGGGGGCAATGCGCTCGCAGATCAGGCGCTGCGCTTCCTCGACTGGCAACGCTGGTGGATCGCCGTCGCGTGGCGCGGCAGGCGGCGCGGGGACAGGCGTGCTGCGTTCGTGATGCTGCAGCTCTTCCAGCGTATTGATGTTGCTGAACGCCGCGCTATCGTCGAACAGCACCTCGGCCACTTTCAGCGTATTGAAGAAGCCTTCCATGCGGCGCGCGCCGGTGTCGAGATAGGCGTCCAACTGCGGCAGCACGCTTGCTTTGAGCAGTGCGAACACAGGGTGCGGCTGGCGGTACGGCGCGGCGTCCGGCTGCTCGGGATCGCGCTCCATCGTCACCGCCATCGCCATGTCGGCGCCTTGTTCCTGCATTGCGGCGTAAAGGCGCTCGGCCAGATCCGCCGGGAAGAACGGCGAGTCGCACGGCGCCGTCAGCAGCAATTCGGTAGGGCAGAACTGCAAGCCAATTTGCAAGCCGGCCAGCGGACCGGCAAAGCCATCGAGATAATCCGGCAGCACCGGCGAGCCGGCGGCCAGCGCCTGGTATTGCGGCAGGTTGCGGTTGGCGTTGATCGCCACCGTGGCCACTTGCGGCGACAGGCGCGCCAGCACGTGCGCGGCCAGCGTCGCGCCGCGAAACGGCTGCAAGCCTTTATCCACGCGGCCCATGCGCGTGCCGCGTCCACCCGCCAGGATCAACCCGGTGACCTTGCTCTTCAAAGACAAAACTAACCCCCGATGTAAGACATTTCCACTTTATTGGCGCTGCGCTTCAGCTTCAGGACCTCGGTCTGGCTGGTGCGCAGTTCCGAATAGCGGTCTTCGCGTGCGCGCCACAGGTGCGCCAGCGCGGTGCTGATTTCTGCATCGCTGCGGCCTTCGCGCAGCAGCGCGCGCAGGTCATGGCCGCTGGTGGCGAACAGACAAGTGTACAGTTTACCTTCAGTCGACAGGCGCGCGCGAGTACAGTCGGCACAGAATGCGTGGGATACACTGGAGATCAGGCCGATCTCGCCGCTGCCGTCGGCGTAGCGCCAGCGTGCTGCGGTCTCGCCGCTGTAATTGGGGGCCACCGGTTCCAGCGGCATCTCGGCGCTGATACGGCGCACCACTTCGGATGATGGCACCACTTCGTCCATCTTCCAGCCGTTGGAAGCGCCCACGTCCATGTACTCGATGAAGCGCAGGATGTACGGCGAGCCACGGAAGTGGCGCGCCATCGGCAAGATCTCGTGGTCGTTCATACCGCCCTTGACCACCATGTTGATCTTGATCGGGCCGAGGCCGACGCGGTGGGCGGCTTCTATCCCTTGCAGCACATCGTCGACCGCGAAGTCGACGTCGTTCATGCGCTGGAAGGTGGCGTTGTCGAGCGCATCCAGCGACACCGTCACGCGCTGCAGGCCGGCGTCTTTCAGCGGCTGCGCTTTGCGCGCCAGCAGCGAGGCGTTGGTGGTCAGCGTCAGGTCCAGCGGTTTGCCGCTCACGGTTTTCAGCTCGGCCAGCATGGCGATCAGCCGTTCGATGTTCTTGCGCAGCAACGGCTCGCCGCCGGTGAGGCGGATTTTTTCCACGCCGTGCGCGATGAACAATTTGGCGATGCGGGTGATTTCCTCGAACGACAGCAGGGAGGTGTGCGGCAGGTATTGGTAGTCGTTGTTGAACACCGCCTTCGGCATGCAGTACACGCAGCGGAAGTTGCAGCGGTCGGTGACTGATATGCGCAGGTCGTGCAGCGGCCGCGCCAGGCGGTCTGCCAGCAGGCCGGTTGGCGTTTCGAGCGCTGCCGGGATGACTGGTGCATCGCCGCGCTGCTCGGTCATCATGATAATTTTTTCTGCCATATTGCTGTTTATGAAATGCACTTGCTAATGACTCAGACAGCTACGATAGCATGATAAAAAAAGGGAAGCACGAGGCTTCCCTTTTTTACAGCTGATCCTTGCGGATTAACGGCGGGTGTCGACCTGAACCAACGGCTCTTCAACCTGCGGCGGCAGCGGCTTGCGCTCGCGTGGCACGCGCACTGGTTGCGCGATCTGCGCTGCGGCTTCCTGAGCTGCGCGCAGCTTGGCTGGGTCGGTTGCGGCCAGCGTCAGGCCGGCCGAGTTCAGCACGGATTGCAGGTCGATCGGGGCCGATGGGGCCGGTGCTGCTACTGGCGCTGGGGCCGGTGCAGCGACCGGAGCCGGTGCAGGTGCAGCAGCGGCAACCGGAGCGACCGGCTCGGCGGCCAGCGGTGCGGCTGGTGCCGGTTCGGCGGCTACCGAGGCGGCCACTTCAGCGACCACGGTTGGCGCGGCAGGGGCGGCCGGGGTTTCCACCACGGCGGCAACTACAGGCTCCGCAGCCAGCGGTGCTTCCGCTGCCACTGGAACGGCGATGGCGGCGGCTTCCACGACAGGGGCGGCTTCCACCACGGCGGCTGGCGCCGGGGCGGCGACCGGTGCGGCTTCAACCGGCGCTGGTGCGGCGGCTTCGGCCACTGGTGCGGCTTGTTCGGCGACCGGCGCGGCTGGCGCTGCCACTGGTGCGGCGGCTTCGACCGGCGCGGCAACGGCAATGGCTTCCGGCGCGGCGGCTACTTCAGCCACCGGCGCTGCTGGTGCTGCTGGTGCTGCTGGTGCGGCTTCGGCTGCTGGCGCAACTGCTGCGGCAGCGGCGGCGGCTTCAGCGACGTCGGCGACTGGCGAGAAGCTCAGTTCGGCCTGTTCGCCTTCTGCGTCTGCCGATTCCTGGCCTTCCACGCCTTCGCGTTCACGGCGATTGCGGTTGCGGCCGCCACGACGGCGACGGCGGCGCGGCTCTTCGCCGTCCACTGCCACTTCGTTTTCTTCGCCTTCCGGACCGGCGCCCGGCGCCGATTTCAGGATGCTGGCGGCGTCGGTTGCCGGGCCGGTCGCTGGTGCGACAGCGGCGGCGTTCAGCGCCAACTCGTCAACCTTGGCTTCGACTGGCGCTTTGTCGGCGCGCGGTTCGCGTGGCTGGCGTGGTGGACGCTCACCGCGCTCACCACGTTCGCCGCGCTCAGCACGTTCCGGACGCTCGGCACGTTCCGGACGTTCGGCGCGCTCGCGTGCCTGGCCTTCCGCTGCCTGTTCACGCGGCTCGCGTGGCTCACGCGCTTCACGTGGTGGACGCGGCTGGCGTGGTGGACGGCCGTTGGCGTCCGCTGCCTTGCTTTCTTCCTTGGCAGCGCCCGGTTCTTTCTCTTCGCGCTCGCCACGGCCACCTTTGGCGTTACGGTTGCGGCCGCGTGGACCACGGGCGTTGCGGTCGCCGCGATCGCCGCCGGCTGGCGCCTTGACCACGATGGTCGGTTGCTGCGGCAGGGCCGGAGCGGCTGGCTTGCCGGTGAAGAAACCGATCAGCTTGGCAAAGAAACCTTGCTCGGCTGGCGCAGGCACTGGGGCCGGGGCCGGCTTGATGACGGTCTCGCTAGGCTTGCGCTCGACCAGCGGGGCTGGCTGGTCAGGGGTGATGGTCTTGACCATAGCCTCCTGGCGCGGCTTGGCTTCTTCCTTCTGGCGCTTGCTGTAGGCCATGTCGGTTTCGGCTTGTTCCACCAGCGAGTAGCTGGCCTGGCTGTCTTCCAGGCGTGGATCGTCGTGCTTGATGCGTTCCAGCTTGTAGTGCGGGGTTTCCAGGTGCTTGTTCGGCACCAGGATGATGGTAATGCGGTGGCGGGTCTCGATCTTCAGCACTTCGCCGCGCTTTTCGTTCAGCAGGAAGGCTGCCACGTCCACCGGCACTTGCACGTGGATGGTGGCCGAGTTTTCCTTCATCGCCTCTTCCTGGATGATGCGCAGGACTTGCAGCGCCGACGATTCGGTATCGCGGATGTGGCCGGTGCCCGAGCAGCGCGGGCAGGTCACGTGCGAACCTTCCGACAGCGACGGACGCAGGCGCTGGCGCGACAGTTCCATCAGGCCGAAGCGGGAGATCTTGCCCATCTGAACGCGGGCACGGTCGTGGTGCAGGGCGTCTTTCAGGCGCTGTTCCACTTCGCGCTGGTTCTTGGCCACTTCCATGTCGATGAAGTCGATCACGATCAGGCCGCCCAAGTCGCGCAGGCGCAGCTGGCGGGCGACCTCTTCGGCGGCTTCGCAGTTGGTGTGGAAAGCAGTGGTTTCGATGTCGGAACCGCGGGTGGCGCGGGCCGAGTTGACGTCAACCGACACCAGTGCTTCGGTGTGGTCGATCACGATGGCGCCGCCCGATGGCAGCGGCACGGTGCGCGAGTACGCGGTTTCGATCTGGTGTTCAATCTGGAAACGCGAGAACAGCGGCACGTCGTCGCTGTAGCGTTTTACACGGTGCACCATGTCGGGCATCACGTGGCTCATGAACTGGTGCGCTTGCTCGTAGATCTCGTCGGTATCGATCAGGATCTCGCCGATGTCCGGCTGGAAGTAGTCGCGGATCGCGCGGATCACCAGCGACGATTCCTGGTAGATCAGGAACGCGCCCGAGGCCGACTTGCCGGCGCCTTCGATCGCGCGCCACAGCTGCATCAGGTAGTTCAAGTCCCACTGCAGTTCATCGACGTTGCGGCCGATGCCGGCGGTGCGGGCAATCACCGACATGCCTGGCGGCAGGTCCAGCTTGTCCATCGTTTCACGCAGTTCCTGGCGTTCTTCGCCTTCGACGCGACGGGAAACGCCACCACCGCGAGGATTGTTCGGCATCAGCACCAGATAACGGCCGGCCAGCGAGACGAAGGAGGTCAGGGCGGCGCCTTTGTTGCCGCGCTCTTCCTTCTCCACCTGCACCATGATTTCCTGGCCTTCGCGCAGCGCTTCTTTGACGGAAGCGTTACGGACATCGACGCCTTCCTTGAAGTAAGTGCGCGCTACCTCTTTGAATGGCAGGAAACCGTGGCGATCTTCGCCATAGCTGACGAAGCAAGCTTCGAGCGATGGTTCGATGCGGGTGATCACGCCTTTGTAGATGTTGGACTTGCGCTGTTCGCGTCCGGCGGTTTCGATGTCGATATCGATCAGTTTCTGACCATCGACAATCGCTACGCGCAGCTCTTCTTGCTGCGTAGCGTTAAACAACATGCGTTTCATTTTTATAAACTCCGCGACCCTTGGGCCATGTGTGCTGCCCGGTTTTTCTAGGTCCGGTACAGCAAGCTACAGGGATATGCGCGAGAATCGGAGTGATTGCGGTGGGTATGCCCATCCTGTGCGGCCGCACGGGGCGGCCACAACTGGGCGCATGAGGTTGATCGACATGCCGAGTGCTCGCTTCATCAGTCCTTCTCCATGCGGCCCCAACGGACGGCAGAAAAGAAACAGACGGAGAGCAGCGTCTTAATGGCCAGACTCGACCAGCTTTCATACTACAAGTATTGCAACTTCTGTGACCGGGCCGGTATCAGCCGACGGTCGAGCTTGCAGCGAGCATGGGGTCTGACGAAAACGGCAAGCGTTATCAACTACTCATCAACCGGCCAGCCGAACTTATGATCTGGCTGACCGGACTTTATCCTTACTATCCAATCATTCTTCTTCAGCACCCCTGTCGCCCTCCGATTACAACTACGGTGCAACCTTGATTCCGGCAGGGATGTGCGCATACATTTTTTCCTCTGAATTTGCAATTAGGCGAGGCCAGTGGAGACGCCCCTGTGTAAAATGTGCTTTTATTCTTACACGTGCCGCAGTTTGAACCGCAGCGAAACGATTATATATTCAAAATGAAGGACTTAGAGAGATTTCTGGGAAGACAGAGCAAATGAAGATGCAAAAAGATGTTGTTCCCGCTTCAACGTCCGCCCCGCTGCAAGCCCAATTCGTCACCATCACTGAAGAAGAAGCCGGTCAACGGATCGATAACTACCTGTTGCGCGTTTGCAAAGGCGTGCCCAAAAGCCACGTCTACCGCATCCTGCGCTCGGGTGAAGTGCGCGTTAACAAAGGTCGTATCGACCAACTGTACCGTCTGGTACAAGGCGATGTGGTACGGATTCCGCCGATCCGCCTGGCGGAAAAGCCGGACAATCACGTTCCAGCCGCCGAATTCAAGATTATTTTCGAAGACAGCCACCTGCTGGTGATCGACAAGCCGGCCGGCGTAGCCGTGCACGGCGGTTCCGGCGTGTCGTTTGGCGTGATCGAGCAATTGCGCGCCTCGCGTCCGGACGCCAAGTTCCTGGAGCTGGTGCATCGCCTCGACCGCGAAACCTCGGGCCTGTTGTTGTTGGCCAAGAAACGTTCGGCCCTGACCAGCCTGCACGAGCAGATGCGCGACGGCCTGACCGACAAGCGCTACCTGACGATGGTGGCAGGCGACTGGAAAAACGCGCGCCAGCACATCAAGTTGGCCTTGCACAAATACACCACCGCCGACGGCGAGCGCCGGGTCACGGTATCGGAAGAGGGCGGCCAGCCCTCGCACACCATCTTTAGCCTGCTGAAGAAATTCGAGGGCTATGCCTTGCTGGAAGCCGAACTGAAGACCGGGCGCACGCACCAGATCCGCGTTCACCTGTCATCGTCTGGCTTCCCCATCGTAGGTGACGACAAATACGGCGATTTCGCGCTTAACAAGGCGCTGCAGAAAGCCACCGACACGCGCGGCGCGCTCAAACGCATGTTCCTGCATGCGCACCAAATTACCTTTACTCATCCTGAATCCGGCAAAAACATGACGCTGAACGCGCCTTTGGCCGCCGAATGCGAGCGATTCTTGGTAAGCTTGGGCAAACCTCTTAACTAATCGCAAACACATGCCAAGAAAGCAATTTGATCTGATCGTCTTCGATTGGGATGGAACGTTGATGGATTCAACCTCAACGATCGTGAAATGCATCCAGGCAGCGGCGCGCGATTTGAAATTGCCGGTGCCGAGCGACGACCGCGCCGCCCATGTCATCGGTCTTGGCCTGCATGAAGCCATGCAGGCGGTGCTGCCGGACGTCGATCCGGCGTTCTATCCACGCATGGTGGAGCGCTATCGCTACCATTTCCTGTCGCGCGATCACGAGGTCAGCCTGTTCCCGGGCGTGCACGCCATGCTGGACGAGCTGTCGCAGGCCGGCTATTTCCTGGCCGTGGCCACCGGCAAGAGCCGGGTCGGCTTGAACCGCGCCATGAATGATGTCAAAGTACTGTCCTTGTTTGACGCTACCCGCTGCGCGGATGAGACCTTCTCCAAGCCTCACCCGGCGATGCTGCAAGAGCTGACGCGGGAGTTGGGCCAGGATATGCGACGTACGGTGATGATCGGCGATACCACCCACGACCTGCTGATGGCCAACAATGCCGGCGCGGCTGGTGTCGCAGTCGAGTACGGCGCCCATCCGGCCGACCAACTGCACGCCTGCAACCCGCTGTACTCGGCCAAAACCGTGGCCGAGCTGCACCAGTGGCTCAGTGAGCATGCCTGATGGATGAGATTCTGATCTGCGCCTCGGACGCCATCGTTGATGGTGGCAAAGGCGTGCGCTTTGCGCTGACAGCCGGCGGCGAGGACGCCACCGGTTTCGTGGTGCGCCATCGCGGCACGGCCTATGCCTACCTGAACCGCTGCGCCCATGTGCCGATCGAACTCGACTGGAACGAAGGCGACTTCTTTGAATCCAGCAAGCTGTACCTGATGTGCTCGACCCACGGCGCCATCTACATCCCGGAAAACGGGCAGTGCGCCGGCGGCCCGTGCCGTGGCGGCCGGCTGCGGCCGATCGCGGTGGTCGAACGCGACCAGCAAATTTACTGGCAACCGGACGATTACGTGCGCCCCGCGCGCGCCTGACTAACTAATAAAGCAATCCATGAGCGACGATCTCGAATCCGGCAGCACCCCAGAACCTGCACCAGCGCCTGCGCCGCAACCGGCCAAGCCGGCGGCGGTGAACGCTTCCAGCTGGGAGCGCGAGGTGCTGGAAAAACTGGTGTTTGCCACCCTCAAAGAGCAAAAAGCGGCACGCCGCTGGGGCATTTTCTTCAAGGCGCTGACCTTGCTGGTGGTGGTGTTCGCGCTGAGCGCCTACTTCGACTACAGCTGGACCGGTACGGACGGCGAAGCGCTGGGCCGCCACACCGCGCTGATCGAGGTCGAGGGTTCGATCGAGTCCGAGGGCAGCGGTTCGGCCGCCGTGGTGATCCCGGCGCTGAACAAGGCGTTCTCCGACAGCGGTTCGGTAGCGGTGGTGCTGCACATTAATAGCCCCGGCGGCAGCCCGGTGCAGGCCGGCATGATCGTCGACGAGATGGTTCGCCTGCGCAAGGGCTATCCAGGCAAGCCGCTGTACGTTGTCGTCGACGAAATTTGCGCCTCCGGTTGCTATTACATCGCCGCCGGCGCCGACCGCATCTACGTCAACAAGGCCAGCATCATCGGCTCGATCGGCGTGCTGATGGACGGTTTCGGCTTTACCGGCATCATGGATAAGGTGGGAGTTGAGCGACGTCTGTTGACTGCCGGCGAGAACAAGGGCTTCATGGACCCGTTCAGCCCGCTAACGGAAAAACACAAGCAGCACGCCCAAACCATGCTCAACGAAATCCACCAGCAATTCATTCAGGTGGTGCGCACTGGTCGCGGCAAGCGCCTGAAGGAAACGCCGGACATGTTCTCGGGCCTGTTCTGGACCGGTGCCAAGGCCATCGACATGGGCCTGGCCGATGCCTACGGCACGGTGGACAGCGTGGCCCGCGATGTCATCAAGGCTGAAGATATCGTCGACTACACCCAGCATGAAGGTCTGCCGGAGCGCGTGCTGAAGAAATTCGGCGCGGCGATGGGCGCGGGCGCCATGAAGTCGGCGGTGGAAACGGTCAAGCCGAGCTTGCATTAGGCTAACTGGTAGGACGACTGGCTGGGCGATTAATATTATCAATCCAGCCTTTTTTTCACTTGCAGATCCTTATCGATGAACTATATTGGGTTTGTAGTTCTTGCATAGGGGGGCCAATATCAAAACTTTCCGATTGTGCAGTACAACGTAGAGAACTACTCAGCTGCATCATTGATGCGGAGTAGAGAGAATTTCGATTCCTCATATAAGTTCCTTTGTGGAGCTGAAAACAGCGGCTGCGTGCCGCTGTTTTCTTTTGTGAGGCCACCGGCTTCCAGCCAGGCCAGGAAGTGCGCCTGCCGGGCGGCATGCCAGGCGGCTTGCGCGTCCGTCGCCGGCTCACCGTCGCCGTGGCGGCAACGTTCCAGCAGCAGTGCGGCGCGGTGGGCGGCGGCATTTGTTAGTGCGAGATCGTTCATGGACTGTCCTGCTGAGTATTCCTATGGGGAGTAGGCGAATTCCTAGCGTGGTTTCAGTCTAACAATGGAATCCCGGCATGGTTTGATCTACATCAAGGGGCCGCGCATCCTGTAAAATCTCGGCCATGAGCAAATTATCCTTGGACCGCATCCTGCAATCGCAGGGCTATGGCACCCGCAAATTCTGCCGCACCCTGATCGAGGACGGCGAAGTCACCATCAACGGCGTGGTGCACGACAATTACAAAGAAACCATCGAGACCGATGGCCTGGTCTTCCGGCTGTTCGACGAGGACGTGGTGTACCGCGAACACGTCTACATCGCGCTGCATAAACCTGCCAACTTCGAATGTTCGCGCAAGCCCAGCCACCATCCGGGCGTGCTGACCTTGCTGGCGGAAGAGCTGACCTGGCGCGACGTGCAGCCGGTCGGCCGGCTCGATCACGACACCACCGGTATGCTGCTGATGTCGGACGATGGCGCTTTTATCCATGCACAATCGTCGCCGAAGCGTCATGTTCCGAAGATTTACCAGGCCACCACGGCCGAGCCGGTCACCGACGAGCTGATCGCCCAGATGCTGGCCGGCGTGCAGCTGCACGACGAACCGGCGCCGCTGGCGGCGCAGACCTGCATCAAGCGCGGCGAGCACCAGCTGGAGATCGTGCTGGAGCAGGGCAAGTACCATCAGGTCAAGCGCATGCTGGCTGCCGCCGGCAACCACTGCGCGGCCCTGCACCGCTCGGCCATCGGCCAGCTGGAACTGGCTTCGCTGGACCTCAACGAAGGCGAATGGTGCTACCTGACGCCTGAACAACTCGCTCTGCTCACGCCAACATGAAACTCGCTACCCTGAATGACGGCACCCGCGACGGCCAGCTGATGGTGGTCTCGCGCGACCTGAAAACCGCGCAACTGGCCGATGGCGTGTGCCGCACCCTGCAGCGCGCCCTCGACGATTGGACCTTCATCTCCCCGCAACTGGATGCGATCTATCAGGAACTGAACCGGGGCGGTGGCCGCCGCAGCTTCGACTTCGACCCCGCCAACTGCATGGCGCCGCTGCCGCGCGCCTTCCAGTGGGCCGACGGTTCGGCCTACGTCAACCACGTCGAGCTGGTGCGCAAGGCGCGCGGCGCCGAGATGCCGGCCTCGTTCTGGGAAGAGCCGCTGATGTACCAGGGCGGCAGCGACGATTTCCTCGGCCCGCAAGACGATATCGTGCTGGCCCGCGAGGAGTGGGGCATCGATTTCGAAGCAGAAGTGTGCGTGATCACCGACGATGTGACTATGGGCGCCACGCCTGACCAGGCCCACCAGCGCATCCGCCTGCTGATGCTGGCCAACGATGTGTCGCTGCGCAACCTGATTCCGGACGAGCTGGCCAAGGGTTTCGGCTTCCTGCAATCGAAACCGGCCACCAGTTTTTCGCCGGTGGCGGTCACGCCGGACGAGCTGGGCGATGCCTGGAAGGGCGGCAAGGTCCATCTGCCGCTGCTGTCGACCTGGAACGGCAAGCTGGTCGGCAAGCCGCAGGCCGGCGTCGACATGGTGTTCAACTTCCCGCAGCTGATCGCCCACCTGGCCAAGTCGCGCAATGTGCGGGCCGGCTCCATCATCGGTTCCGGCACGGTGTCCAACAAGGATAGCAAGAAGGGCTATTCCTGCATCGCCGAGCAGCGCTGCCTCGAGATGATCGCCGGCGGCGAGCCGGTCACGCCGTTCATGGCCTTTGGCGACACCATCCGCATTGAAATGCTGGAGGACGGCAAGTCCGTCTTTGGCGCAATCTCGCAAACCGTCAAGCAAGCCTGAGTTTCCTGCCGTATTCGACCGATGATCTTGCCGTGCCGCAATCGATAATGGCACGGTCGAGATTAACCTAAGCAGCAGGCAGACCACATGGCAGAAGACAGCGACGCCGAAAAGACCGAACCCGCGTCAGCGAAGCGCCTCGAGCAGGCGCGTGAAGAGGGCGACGTTCCCCGATCGCGGGAAGTGGCGACGTTTACCGTGCTGATGGCGGCGGGCGCCGGCCTGTGGGTGACCGGCGACAGCCTGGTGCGCCAGTTGCAGCATGCGCTGGTGTCCGGCCTGACGCTGACCCAGGAACAAATCTTTGATGCCGACGTCCTGTTCCACCGGATTGCAGTCGATGTGGTGCAGGTGATGATCGCCTGCCTGCCGCTGGGCGTGGCGGTGATGGTCGTGGCGCTGGCCTCGCCGATGCTGGTCGGCGGCTGGCTGTTCAGCGACAAGGTTTTCCTGCCGAACTTTGGCAAGCTCAATCCTATCAACGGCATCAGCAATATGTTCTCGACCAACGCGCTGGTCGAGCTGCTGAAGGCCATCCTCAAGACCATCGTGGTTGGCTTTGTCACCTGGATGGTGGTGCTTAAGTACAAAGATGCGGTGATCGGCCTGTCGCTCGAGCCGCTCAAGCTGGGCATCGGCCACACGCTCAATATGCTGGCGTCCAGCTTCATGTTCATCGTCGGCGCGCTGGGTCTGATCGCCGCCATCGACGGCCCGTACCAGATGTGGCACTACGCGAACAAGCTGAAGATGACGCGCCAGGAGCTGATCCAGGAATCGAAAGAGTCCGACGGTAACCCGCAAATCAAGGGCAAGATCCGCCAGCTGCAGCGCGAGATGGCCAAGCGCCGCATGATGGCCGACGTGCCGACCGCCGACGTGGTGGTGACCAACCCGACCCACTACGCGGTGGCGCTCAAATACAGCGACGGCATGCGCGGCGCGCCGAAGGTGGTGGCCAAGGGTACCGACGAGGTGGCGGCCAAGATCCGCGAAATCGCCAAGGAGCACAAGGTGGCCATGCTGGAGGCGCCGGCGCTGGCGCGTGCGCTGCACAAGCACACCGATATCGGCGACGAGATTCCGGAGCAGCTGTACGCGGCCGTGGCTGAAGTGCTGGCCTATGTGTTCCAGCTGCGCCTGTTCAGCAAAGGCAAGGGCAAGTATCCGGACAAGCCGCAGAAACTCGACGTGCCGCCAACGATGGACCCGCTGGATCCAGCTTTCATCCCCAAGCATGGCCCATCACCAGATTTGAATAACGGAGCATCCGCATGAACGCCCTCAGCAACGTAAAACTGCCGCCTTGGCTGCAAGGCCTGGCGACGGCGCAAAACAAGGCCAGCCTGGCCGCGCCTATCCTGATCATCATGCTGCTGGCAATGATGATCCTGCCGTTGCCGGCGTTCGTGCTGGACTTGTTCTTCAGTTTCAATATCGCGTTGTCGATCATTGTGCTGTTGACCGCGCTGTACACGGTGAAGCCGCTGGACTTCATGGCCTTCCCGACCATCCTGCTGCTGTCGACCATGCTGCGCCTGGCGCTGAACGTGGGCTCGACCCGCGTGGTACTGACCGAGGGCCACACCGGCGCCGATGCGGCCGGTAAAGTGATCGAGGCGTTCGGCCACTTCCTGATCGGCGGTAACTACACCGTCGGTATCGTGGTGTTCGTGATCCTGACCATCATCAACTTCGTGGTGGTGACCAAAGGTGCGGGCCGTATCGCCGAGGTGGGCGCACGCTTTGCGCTGGATGCAATGCCGGGCAAGCAGATGGCGATCGACGCCGACCTCAACGCCGGCCTGATCGGCGAGGCCGAGGCGAAAAAACGCCGCAGCGAAGTGTCGATGGAAGCCGAATTTTACGGCGCGATGGACGGTGCTTCGAAATACGTGCGCGGCGACGCCGTCGCCGGTATTCTGGTGACGGTGATTAACGTGGTGGGCGGCCTGCTGGTCGGCCTGATCCAGCACGACATGCTGTTTGCCGATGCGATCAAGAACTACACATTGCTGGCCATCGGTGACGGCCTGGTGGCGCAGATTCCATCGCTGGTGATTTCGATCGCGGCCGGTATCGTGGTGTCGCGCGTGGCCAGCGATCAGGACATCGGCTCCCAGCTGATGGGCCAGTTGTTCGCCAAGCCGCAGGTGCTGTACATCACGGCTGCCATCATCGGCGGCATGGGCCTGATTCCAGGCATGCCGAACCTGGTGTTCCTGTTGCTGGGCGCAGTTCTCGCAGGCTCCGGCTACCTGATGAGCAAGCGCGCGGTGGAGAAGCAGACCGCCGAGGTGGCGGCGGCGGAAGCGGCGGCGCCGGCCGCAGCAGCAGCGGCCGAGCAGGAAGAGGCCAGCTGGCAGGACGTGATGCCGGTCGATACGCTGGGGCTGGAAGTGGGCTATCGCCTGATTCCGCTGGTGGATAAGACGCAGGGCGGCGAGCTGCTCAAGCGCATCAAGGGCATTCGCAAGAAGTTCGCGCAGGAGGTTGGTTTCCTGGCGCCGCCGGTGCACATCCGCGACAACCTCGAATTGAAACCGTCGGCCTACCGCATCGCGCTCAAGGGCGTGGAAGTGGGCACCGGCGAGGCCTACAACGGCCAGTTCCTGGCCATCAATCCGGGCATGGCGACTGGCACCCTGCAAGGGATGGCGACCACCGATCCCGCCTTCGGCCTGCCGGCCGTGTGGATCGACGCCAGCCTGCGCGACCAGGCGCAGGGCATGGGCTACACCGTGGTCGACGCGGGCACGGTGGTGGCGACGCACCTGAATCACCTGATCACCACCCACGCTTCCGAACTGCTGGGGCGCGCCGAGGTGCAGCAGCTGCTGGATCACTTGAGCAAAGATGCGCCGAAGCTGGTGGAAGACCTGGTGCCAAAACTGATTCCGCTGTCGACCTTGCAGAAGGTGCTGCAGAACCTGCTGGCGGAAGGCGTGCACATTCGCGACATGCGCAGCATTATCGAGACCTTGTCCGAGCATGCGACGCATACGCAGGATGCTGGCGACCTGACCATTCTGGTACGTATCGCACTGGGCCGCGCCATCGTGCAGCAGCTGTTCCCGGGCGCCGCTGAATTGTCGGTGATGACGCTGGATAATCGCCTCGAACGTTTGCTGATGCAGGCGCTGGCGGCCAGCGGCCCGGATGGCGCCGGCATCGAACCGGGCCTGGCCGACACCATCGCGCAGCAGGCGGCATCGGCGGCGCAGCAGCAGGAAGCGCTGGGCCTGACGCCGGTGCTGTTGGTGCCGGGGCCGTTGCGCGCCTTGCTGTCGCGCTTCCTGCGCCGCTCCCTGCCGCAACTGAAAGTGCTGTCGCACGCCGAAATCCCGGAAAGCAAAACCATCCGCGTCACCGCCCTGGTGGGCCAGCAACCGGCCTGAGTTTGATCTGGCGTCAAGTCCATCTGTGCAGTCAGCCTAGACTGCATGGATGGACGACGACTACGACGCGCCGTGGAAGGAAGTGGTGACACGCTACTTCCCCGAATTCATGGCCTTCTATTTTCCCGATGCGCATGCGCTCATTGACTGGTCGCGGCCGTACGACTTCCTCGACCAGGAGTTGGCTGCCTTGTCGCGCGACGCAGCGGTAGGAAAACGCATCCTCGACAAGCTGGTGCGGGTGCATTTGCGCGATGGCGGCGAGCAGTGGGTGCTGGTGCACCTGGAGGTGCAGGGCTGGCGGGACGGAGCGTTTGCCGAGCGCATTTTCACGTATCACTATCGTGTGTACGACCGTTACCGCAGGCCGGTGGCAAGTCTGGCGGTGCTGGCGGATAGCGGCAGGGATTGGCGGCCAGCGAGCTTTGTCTATCGCTTGCTAGGCTGCGAGATGCGCCTGGCTTTTCCGATTGTGAAGTTGCAGGATCATGCGGACCGCTTGCCAGAATTGCTGGCGCATCAGAACCCCTTTGCGCTGGTCACTGCGGCGCATTTGCTGACGCAGCAAACCAAGCGCCATGCCGGGCATCGCCACGCGGCCAAGTGGTGCCTGACCAAGCTTTTGTACCAGCGTCGTTGGGACAGGCAGCGTATCATCGATTTCTATCACGCGATCGACTGGATGATGCGTCTGCCGGAAGCGTTGGACCTGCAATTCAGGGAGGATGTCCTGGAATTGGAAAGGAGAGAAAGCATGCCTTACATAAATAACTTTGAACGCGCCGGCCGCAAGATCGGCCGGCAGGAAGGATTGCAAGAAGGGCGGCAAGAAGGGCGTTCGACCATGTTGGCCGAGTTGCTGGTCAAGCGCTTTGGCGCGCTGGATCCGGGCACGCTGGCGCGGCTGGCGACGGCCGATGCGGAGCGGCTGTCCGGGTGGGGACTGAAGCTGCTGGACGCCCGAACATTGGACGAGGTTTTCCGCGACTGAATTGCGGCCCATTTCTGCTCTTGTTCATCAGATCGTTTCCAAGGTGCATCGTCAATAATGCAAGCATGGGAGTGAAGCTACTCCATTTGCTTTCCTTGAGAGACGGTCATGAACGTTAAAAAATTTACCGCGTCGACTTCCCGTGATGCCCTGCGCAAAGTCCGCGAATCGCTCGGCCCCGACGCCGTGATCCTGTCCAACCGCCAGTCCGATGGCGTGGTTGAAATCCTCGCCCTGGCCAATGACGATGCCGCTTCGCTGGCCATGCCGGCACCGCACTCGCCGATGGCCGAACCAGCGCCGTCGCTGGACCTCGGCAGCACCGCCATCCCGGCCGTGGCAACCGGCCGCATCGAGCCGCGTTTCGAAGACGAGTTGCCGCACATGTCGCCGCCGGTGGCCGCCAAACCGGCCAGCCTGCCGCAGCAGCCGCAACGCCGCGTGGTCGCCTCGCACTCGTCGCTGGCAACCAAGGTGGCCGCAGCAGCGCCTGCTCCAGTCCCGGCGCCTGCGCCGCAAGCGAAAGCCGCGCCAGCCATCGACGCCAACCAGATCGCCGCAATGGTCAGCGCCGCCGTCGCCAGCGCCAAGGAAAGCGCCGCCGCCGAGATGAGCGGCATGATGAATGAAATCCGCGCCATGCGCGGCATGATGGAAACCCAGCTGTCCGAACTGTCGTGGGGTGCGACGCAAGCGCGCGCGCCACACAAGACCGCCGTGCTGCGCTCGATGCTGGCGGCCGGCTTCTCGGCCAGCCTGGCGCGCTACCTGATTGAAAAACTGCCGGCCAGCCACACCGACGCCGCCGACAGCCTGCGCTGGATCAAGACCGTCCTCGCGCGCAACCTGCAGACCATGTCGAATGAAGACGCGCTGATCGACCAGGGCGGCGTGTTCGCGCTGGTCGGCCCGACCGGCGTCGGCAAGACCACCAGCACCGCCAAGCTGGCCGCGCGCTGCGTGATGCGCCACGGCCCGGACAAGCTGGCCCTGATCACCACCGATGCCTACCGTATCGGCGCCCACGAACAGCTGCGCATCTACGGCAAGATCCTCGGCGTGATGGTGCACTCGGTGAAAGACGAAGCCGACCTGCGCATCGCTCTGAAGGAACTGAAGAACAAACATACCGTGCTGATCGACACGGTTGGCGTCAGCCAGCGCGACCAGATGGTGACCGAGCAAGTCTCCATGCTGCAAGGCGCTGCCGCCAACGTCAAACGCCTGCTGTGCCTGAACGCCACCGCCACCCAGGAAACCCTGAGCGAAGTGGTGCGGGCCTACCAGGGCAGCGGCCTGGCCGGCTGCATCATGACCAAGCTGGATGAAGCGGCCGCGATCGGCAACGTGCTGGACGTGGTGATCCGTCAAAAATTGAACCTGTTCTACGTCTCCAACGGCCAGCGCGTGCCGGAAGACCTGCACCTGGCCGATCCAGCCTACCTGATCGACCGCGCTTTCAAGTTGAAACGCGATATCGTCAACACCCAGTACCTGGATGCGGAGCTGCCTCTGCTGATGAGCAACGATACGACTATGCGCGAGGTGCACCTTGGCTAACTTCAATTTCGATCAAGCCGAAGGCCTGCGCCGCATGCTGGCGGGGCCGCAGCCCCGCATCGTCACCTTCCTGTCGGCGGCGCCGCAGGACGACAAGGGTTCCATGCTGGTCAACCTCGGCGCCTCGCTGTCCCGCGCCGGCAACGACGTGCTGATCGTCGACGCCTGCGCCAGCGCCCACGGCGTGGCCTCGCGCCTCGGCGTCGACGGCGGCCATAGCCTGCTGAACGTGGCGCGCCAGGAATGCGCGCTCAATCAAGTGATCCATCCGGTGCCGCAAGGCTTCGCTGTGGCGTCCATGACACGCGGCGCAGCGCGCTCCGGGCCGGACGAAACGCGCCGCCTGGCCAAGGCCTTCGACGTGCTGGCCAAGCAGACCGGCATGGTGCTGGTCGACGGCGAGTTCGACGGGGAAGCGTTTCCGGTGCCGGTGATGGCCAGCTCGGAGATCGTGGTGCAAGTGTCCAATAGCGCTACCTCGATCAAGGCCGCCTACAGTATGATTAAGCGCCTGAACCAGGAGCTGGGCCGCCGGCCGTTTGGAATTCTGGTCACCGGGGCTTCCGAATCGGAAGCAAAGGTGGTATACGATAATATGGCACAGGCAGCCAGCCGATATCTGGCCGTGAACCTGGTGTCGATGGGTTCGGTGCCGGCGGATGAATACCTGCAGCGAGCTGCGCGCTTGGGGCGCGCAGTGGTCGATGCCTTCCCGCTGGCCGGTGCCTCGGTTGCGTTCCGCGAGCTGGCGGGCCGCTTCGCGCTGGGAGGGAATAGCCAACTCAGCGCTTAATCAAGATAATAATTATTCGAATGTATACGGTAAAAGGGAAAGCGGACAAGGACACCTTACTGACGGAGCACATGCCGTTGGTCAAGCGCTTGGCCCACCACATGAAGGCGAAACTGCCGCCCAGCGTCGAAGTCGACGATCTGGTGCAAGCCGGGATGATCGGCCTGCTCGACGCCATCAGCCGTTACGAAGAAACCCACGGCGCGCAATTTGAAACCTACGCGGTGCTGCGAATCCGCGGCGCCATGCTGGATGAACTGCGCAACAGCGACTGGCTGCCGCGCTCGCTGCGCCAGAACATGCGCAAGGTCGAGGCCGCGATGTCCACCTTGCAGCAGCGCCTGGGCCGGCCGCCGAGCGAATCGGAAGTGGCCAAGTCGCTCAAGCTGTCGCTGGCCGACTACCAGGAATTGCTGTCCGACGGCGGCGGCCACCAGCTGGTGTACTACGAGGATTTCCATGACGACGACGGCAACGACAGTTTCCTCGACCGCTATGCCTCGGACGACGAAGCCGATCCGCTGCGCTCGCTGCTGGACGGCGACTTCCGCCAGGCCGTGATCGACGCCATCGATGCCTTGCCGGAGCGGGAGAAAATGCTGATGGGCTTGTACTACGAAGAGGAGCTCAACTTGAAAGAAATCGGCGCCGTGATGGGCGTATCCGAATCGCGCGTATCGCAGCTGCATACGCAAGCTGTGGCGCGGCTGCGTGCCTCACTCCGGGAGCGGTCTTGGACTGGGCCAGCGTAGCCGGCGTGCTGGTGGCGCTGGCCGGCATCGTCATCGGCCAGGGGCTCGAGGGCGGCAAGGTCAGCTCGCTGTTCCAGCCGGCGGCGTTTGCCATCGTGGTGGTCGGCACCTTCGGCGCCGTGCTGCTGCAGACGCGCCCGAAAACCCTGCTGCGCGGCCTGCGCATGCTGCGGCTGGTGTTCGCGCCGCCGCCCGACAGCCGCGCCGCGCTGGCGCGCGACATCAACGCCTGGAACCTGGCGGCGCGCCGCGACGGCCTGCTGTCCCTGGAGCGCTACATGCTGGCCTCCAAGGACAAGTTCAACACCAAGGGCCTGCGCCTGATCGTCGACGGCATCGCACCCGACAAACTGCGCCAGTTGCTGGACACCGAAATCACCGCCTACGAAACCGAGGAGCGGCAAGCCGTGCGCATCTGGGAATCGGCGGCCGGCTATTCGCCCACCATCGGCATCCTGGGCGCGGTGCTGGGCCTGATCCACGTGATGGAAAACCTGACCGATCCGAGCAAGCTGGGCGCCGGCATTGCGGTGGCGTTCGTGTCGACCATCTACGGCGTTGGCCTGGCCAATCTGTTCTTCTACCCGATCGCCAACAAGCTCAAAGCCATCGTCACCCAGGCCGTGCACCAGCAGGAGATTGCGGCGGCGGTGTTCTACGATATCGCCACCGGCGACCACACGCGGGTGATCGACGAGCGCATCGCCACGCTGATGCGGGAGCATTGAGATGCAGTACCGGCGCGCCCGCAGGCGGTTCGACGACGAGCCCGAGAACCACGAGCGCTGGCTGATTTCCTACGCCGATTTCATCACCTTGCTGTTCGCCTTCTTCGTGGTGATGTACGCGATTTCGGCGGTCAATATCGGCAAATACAAGATCTTTTCCGACGCCCTGGGCGATGCCTTCGGCGGCAAGGGCGCGGCCCAGCCGGTGAATACCGAAGTGCCCAACCTGCCAGTGCCGAATCCCGCGCTCAAGCGCCGGGTGGAATTGCTGCGCAAGGAAAAAGAGCAGATGACCAAGCTGGCGCAGGATCTGCTGTCAACGATGGCGCCGCTGGTCAAGGAAGGCAAGGTGCGGGTGACGCAGAACAGTCGCGGCGTCAGCGTCGAGATCAACGCCTCGGTGCTGTTCGATCCGGGCGATGCGCGCCTGATGCCGGAATCGGTGGAAGCCTTGCGCGCCGTGGCCAGCCTGCTCAAGGCTGACAGCCACGATGTGCAGGTGGAAGGGCATACCGACAACCAGCCAATCGGCAATACCCGTTTCCCGTCCAACTGGGAGCTGTCGTCGGTGCGCGCCAGCAGCGTGGTGCGCCTGTTCATCGACGCCGGCGTGGCGCCGCAGCGCCTGACGGCGGTGGGCTACAGCTCCAACGTGCCGGTGGCGGACAATGACTCGGCGCAAGGCCGTGCGCGCAACCGCCGGGTGGCGGTGACGATTCTTTCGGGAATTCCGGATCCGAGTACCGAAGTCGCGACTAATTAGCCGGCCAGGAAGCCGCGGCTGCGCGGCAGGGAAGTGGAGATGCCGCCCGGGCTGTAGAAATTGGCGCCTTTCGGGCTCAGCGCTTGCAGCGCGCCCTGGGTGTGGCCCATTTGCTTGTTAATCAACATGCCATTCACGCGGTTCAGCTCCTTGGCCTCGCGCGTGTGCTGCAGCAGCGACTGCCACAGGCTGGCCGATTCCTCGCGCGCCGCGCCGCTGGCGGCGATCCATGCGTCCATGCCTGCTTCCTCAGCCGGGAAACCGGATTTGCCCAAAGCACGGTGACGTTGCGCCGACAACAGGGTCATTTGCGTGACCAGCGCGGTCTTGCGGGTGGTGACGGCCGGCAGGCCTTCAATTTCCGCCGTCACCAGCAGTTGCTGTTCCTCGCGGAGCACGTCCAGCAGGGTGGACATGATGTGCTCTTCTTCGCGCAGGCTGTTCAGCGGGGTGACGGTGGTCATGATAATCCTATCGTTTGCGTGAGTGCAGCAGATCCTTGACCGTGTCCAGCAAGCCATCCGCTACTTTTTCCGAGTTGACCTGGAACTGGCCGTCGGCAATCGCCAGCTTGATGCGTTCGACTTTTTTGGTGTCAAACACGGCGTTGGCGCCGCCGGCCGAACTGGCCGCCATAGCCTGGCCTTGCGGCGACAGGCGCACGTTGTCCGAGGCGACATTCGTTGGCGCTGCTTCGGCCGCCTTTTCCGCGCCGCGCGCGGTAGAGGAGCCGGCAGCAGGCGTCGACGGCAGGCCGGGCGTGCTCTTTAAGGTGTCATTGATTTTCACAGCTTTTTCCTTCTCAGCTAGGAGTACGAAACTCCGGGATCTGAGTCGGTAACGGCGGCGTGGCGGTAAACTTTAGCTACCCAGTGCTGCATGTTGCTCAAAATGCTACCTCCACCGTGCCGCCACTCTTGGCGATGCCGGTAATCTGTTGTCCATTGGCGGTTTTGACCTGTACCACCTGGCCGTCGCCGGCCGTGCTCATGGCACGCGCCTCCGACGATACGCTGAATCCATTGCCGCTCGACACCAATCGCACCAACTGGCCCGACTGCACCACCGGCTTGCTGCGCAGGGTGTCGAGGCGCAGGGGAGTGCCCGGCGGCAACGAAACATTGGCGCTGCGGCCGATCACCTGGCTCACATCGGTGGCGATGCCTGCCGGCAAGGTGGTGAGGTCGCCCTTGAGCACGGTCAACTGGCCGGCGTCGATGGGCTGGCCCTGCACCAGCGGCGCGGCGCTGGCGACGTACTCGCCGACCACCGTGACGCTGGCTTGAATATAAATAGTCCATGCGGAGGGCGCCGCGCAGCGCACGCCAACCGAGGTCTTGCCCCAGGCGCGCGCGCCGGGCATGAAGAACGCTTGTGGATCGGGGCAGGCAGCCAGGCTGATGCGCGGATCGACCGCGCCCACGGTCACCGTGACCTGGCCCGGCAAGCCGCCGGCCTGCACCTGCAGGAATTGCTCCACCGTGCGCTTGAGCGCGGCGATGTCCTGGCGTCCCGCCTGGGCGGCGGCCGGGCCGGCGCTGAACGCGGCGGCCAGCACGGCGGCAATAAGGTAGCGTGATTTCATGGTGTCGGTTTCCCCTTCAATGTTGCCATCATAGTCCGCCGGGCTGGACTTGAAGCTTGGAATAGGACCGGAAATGGGGTGCTTATCGCCCGATCGTTATCAAGAGCAACTCCGTATCATCGATCCTGTCATCAATGTGGAAGGGGAGCGGATCATGCTCGGCAGCAAGTTAGACGATTATTTGCGGTTCAATGAAACCGCACTGAGCCTGCGCTCGCAGCGCCAGACCGTGCTCGCCTCGAATATTGCCAACGGTGACACGCCCAATTACAAGGCGCGCGATTTCGACTTCGGCAGCGCGCTGCAGTCGGCGCTGGACAAGGCCAATGGCAACGTGCCGCAAACCCTGGCCACCACCGCCGCCAAGCATTACCCCAACCCCCTGCAAGACGCCGGTACGCTGGCCGATGGCACGCCGCTTCTGTACCGCGGCGTGGTGCAGGGCGCAGTGGACGGCAACACGGTCGACATGGATGTCGAACGCAACCAGTTTGCCGACAACGCCATCCGTTATGAAGCCGGCATTACCGCCATCAACGCCCAGATCAAGTCGATGATGGCGGCGATCCAGTCAGGGAGCTAATCATGTCGCTGTTTAATATTTTCAATGTTTCCGGTTCGGCCATGAGCGCGCAAGCGCAGCGCCTGAACGTGGTGGCCTCCAACCTGGCCAATGCCGACAGCGCCACCAGCGCCAGCGGCGAAGCCTACCGCGCGCGCCAGGTGGTGTTCGAAGCGACCACGCCGACCAACGGCGGCAGCTCGACCGGGGTGCGCGTCAAGCAGGTGGTGGAAGACCAGTCGCCAATGAAGCTGATGTACGACCCCAAACACCCGGCCGCCGACGAGAACGGCTACGTGACCATGCCTAACGTGAATGTGGTGGATGAGATGGTCAACATGCTGTCGGCCTCGCGCTCCTACCAAACCAACGTCGAGACCATGAACGCGGCCAAGACGCTGCTGTTGAAAACCCTGACCATCGGTCAATCCTGATTAAGAGAACATCATGGCTATTAGCGGCATTATCGATACGCCCAAGGCAGCGACCACCAACAGCGTGGCCACCACCACGACCACCAGCACCGACAGCGTGCAGGCGGACCAGGACAAGTTCATGAAGCTGCTGGTGACCCAGCTGCAGAACCAGGACCCGCTGAATCCGATGGACAACGCGGCCATGACCAGCCAGCTGGCCCAGCTGTCGACGGTGACCGGCATCAACAAGGTCAACGCCACGCTGGAATCGCTGCGCACCGATATCGCCACCACCCAGTCCTCCACCGCCATCAGCCTGATCGGCAAAGGGATCCTGGTGGAAGGCAAGGGCCTCGAGCTCAACAGCAGCACCGACGCCGATGGCAAGACCACCAGCTCCAGCGTGTTCGGCATCGACCTGCCGTCGGACGCGCAAAGCGTCAGCATCGCGATCCAGGACAGCACCGGCAAGACGGTCCGCACCATGACCATGAGCGACGCCGAGGCCGGCACCTATCCAATCACCTGGGACGGCACCAAGGACGACAAGAGCGCGGCGGCAGCCGGCAGCTACACCTTTACCGTCACCGCCAGCAACGCCGGCAACAAAGTCACCGCCACGCCGCTGCAACTGGCGGCGGTGGCCAGCGTGTCGACCGGCAGCGGCGGCGTCAAATTGAATACCTCGCTCGGCCATTTCGCCATGAGCGACGTGAAAGAAGTTCTGTAAGCAGTACCACACCTATCATAGGGGAATACCATGTTCCAACAAGGACTGAGCGGCTTGAATGCTGCATCCAAATCGCTGGACGTCATCGGCAATAACATTGCCAACGCCAGCACGGTAGGCTTCAAGGCGTCGCAAGCGCAGTTTGCCGATCTGTACGCCAACTCGCTGAACGGCGTCTCGGGCAATAACGCGGGTATTGGTGTGTCCGTGTCCAAGCTGGCGCAGCAGTTCACCCAGGGGAATATCGAAAGCAGCAGCAATCCGCTGGACGTGGCCATCAATGGCGGCGGTTTCTTCCGGCTGGTGGTGAATGGCGCGGTGGAGTATTCGCGCAACGGCCAGTTCCATGAGGACGCCAGCCACACCCTGGTCAACGCCCAGGGCGCGGTGCTGACCGGCTACCTGTCCAACACGGCCGGTGTGATCCAGCTGGGGGCGCCGGTGCCGCTGACGCTGGACAAGTCCGACCTGACGCCGGTGCAAACCACCGAAGCCAACTTCCAGTTGAACCTGAGCTCGGCTGAAAAGGTGCCGGAAACCATCCCGTTCGACGCCAACGATCCGACCAGCTACAACAAGCAGACCGTGCTGAACGTGTACGACTCGCTGGGCACCTCGCACATCATGACGACCTACTACGTCAAGACCGACGCCAACACCTGGGACGTGTACGCCGCCGCCGACAACAAGGAAATCGTCTCGGCCAGCGTGGCCGCCGTGGTGGCCACCGACCAGCCGACCATCGATGCCCGCACCGCCTACAACGACGCCGTGCGCGCCACGCCGCCGGTGCCGGCCGACATCGCCGCAGCCGCCTTCGTTTATGCCCAGGCGGCCCATGACGCGATGTTTGCGGCCGCCAGCACGCCACCGGCTGCCGCCACGCCTGAGCAGCTGGCGGCGCTGGACGCGGCCTTTGCTGCGCTCGATCCGGGCAATACCAGCTCGATCACCGGCAAGAGCCCGGACCAGATCAACGCCTTGCTGGGCGCGGCCATCACCGTGCCTGCGGTCAAGGCCGGCACGCTGATCTTCACCAAGAACGGCGTGCTGGATCCGCAGGCGATGGCCACCTCGACCACCAGCCCGACCACCTTGCCGATCAGTATCACCTTGCCGATCTTCCCGGACACCGGCGCGCAAGTGCCGATGACGGTGGCCACCTCGTTCGACAAGATGACCCAGTACGGCAGCGTCACCAACGACCTGGGCTCGACCCAGAACGGCTACTCGGCCGGTTCGTGGCAGCGCTACTCGATCGACGAGAACGGCATCATCCTGGGCCAGTACAGCAACGGCAAGTCGCGCGCGATGGGCCAGATCGCAATGGCGAACTTCGCCAGCGTCGACGGCCTGACGCCACTGGGCAACAACACGTGGGCGGAAAGCTCGGCCTCCGGTCCGCCAACCGTGGGCGTGCCGAATGCCGGTTCGATGGGGCAGCTGCGTTCGAGCGCGGTGGAAACCTCGAACACCGATCTGACGGCCGAGCTGGTCAACATGATCACCGCGCAGCGCGTCTACCAGGCCAATGCGCAGACCATCAAGACCGAGGACTCGATCCTGCAGACGCTGGTGAACCTGCGTTAATGTGAGGTAAATCATGGACCGTCTCGTCTATACCGCGATGACCGGGGCCCGGCACGTGATGGAGCAGCAAGCCACCGTGTCGAACAACCTGGCCAATGCCACCACCACCGGCTTCCGCGCCCAGCTCGACACCTTCCGTGCCGTGCCGGTGGTGTCGGAAGGCTTGCCGACGCGCGCCTTCGTGGTCGACTCGACGGTCGGTTCGGACTTCCGTACCGGGCCGATCCAGACCACCGGCCGCGCGCTCGACATCGCCATCCGCGACCAGGGCTGGATCGCGGTGCAGTCGGCCGACGGTTCGGAAGCCTACACCCGCAACGGCAGCCTGAAGGTGACCGAAAACGGCATCCTGCAAACCGCCGCAGGGCAGACCGTGATCGGCGACGGCGGCCCGATCACGGTGCCGCCCGATACCAACGTCAGCATCGCCAGCGACGGCACGGTGAGCGTGATCGCCAACGATTTCCAGCCGGGCCCGGCCAACACGCTGGGGCGCATCAAGCTGGTCAATCCGGACACCAAGACCCTGCTGCGCGGCGACGACGGCCTGTTCCGCCAGGCCGACGGCACGCCGGCGCAAGCCGACGCCACCGTGCGCGTGGTCGATGGCGCGGTGGAGGGCAGCAATGTCAACCCGGTGGACTCGATGGTCAACATGATCAGTCTGGCAAGGCAGTTCGAAATGCAAATGAGCCTGATGAAGAACGCCGAGAATAACGCCGCAAAAGCCACCCAGATCCTCGCTTTGAGTTGACGGCCTCTCCCGCATAATGCTTGCATGGGATGAACGGTCATAGTTCATCCGGCATTGGGAGAAGCATCATGATACGTTCGTTATGGATCGCCAAGACTGGCATGGAAGCGCAGCAGACGCAGATGGACGTCACGTCCCACAATCTGGCCAACGTCAGCACCAACGGTTTCAAGAAGTCGCGCGCCGTGTTCGAAGATCTGCTGTACCAGAATATCCGCCAGCCGGGCGCGCAGTCGTCGCAACAGACCAACCTGCCATCCGGCATGCAGCTCGGCACCGGTGTGCGCACCGTCGCTGTCGAGCGCATCCACACCCAGGGCAATCCGCAGTCGACCGGCAATGATAAAGACATCATGGTCAACGGCAGCGGTTTCTTCACCGTGTTGCTGCCGGACGGCACCACCGCCTACACCCGCGACGGCTCGTTCCAGCGCGACAGCAACGGCCAGATGGTGACCTCGGAAGGCTTTGTGCTGCAACCGGCCATCACCATCCCGATCACCGCGCAAGCGATCACCGTGGCGCGCGACGGCACCGTGTCGGTGAATATCGCCGGCACCAACGGCGCCACCACCACCCAGCAGCTGGGCAATCTGCAGCTGGCCACCTTCATCAACCCGACCGGGCTGGAATCCAAGGGCGAAAACCTGTACGTGGAAACCACCGCCTCGGGCGCGCCGCAGCAGAACACGCCGGGCTCGAACGGCACCGGCACCATCCTGCAGGGCTACGTCGAAACCTCCAACGTCAACGTGGTGGAGGAGATGGTGAACATGATCCAGACCCAGCGTGCCTACGAGATCAATTCCAAGGCCATCACCACCTCCGACCAGATGCTGCAAAAGCTGTCGCAGATGTAAGGAAGCCATCATGAAACACGCCACCATTCTCGTTGCCGCACTGGCCCTGAGCGCTTGCCAGAGCACGCCGACCTCCATCGTCAGCGGCCCGATGAGCGCACGCCCGCTGACCACCGAGCAAATGCAGCAAGTGCCCAACAACGGCGCCATCTACCAGCCCGCCGCGTTCCGTCCGGTGTTCGAAGACCGCCGCGCGCGCCACGTGGGCGACGTGCTGACCCTGGTCATCACCGAGCGCACCTCGGCCAACAAGAGCGGCACGGCGACTGGCAACAAGTCGGGCAGCGTCAGCGCCACCATGCCGAAGAAACTGGCCGGCACTTTCGGCAATCCGCTCTCGGTCAGCAGCGAGAACACCTATGCCGACGGCGACACCCAGGCCGCCAGCAATGCCTTCACCGGCACGATGGGCGTGACCGTGGTGGAAGTGCTGGGCAACGGCAACCTGATCGTGGCGGGCGAGAAGCAGATCGGCATGAACAAGGGCACCGAGTACATCCGCTTCTCCGGCATGATCAACCCGGACAGCATCGCCACCGGCAACACCGTGCAGTCGACCGCCGTGGCCGATGCGCGCGTCGAGTACCGCACCGCCAACAAGGTCGACCGCGCCGAGCTGTCGTCGATGGCGTCGCGCTTCTTCCAAAGCTTGCTGCCGTTCTGACTATCATGAAAACTTCGATCAAAGCCGCACTGTTGCTGAGCCTGTCCTTGCTGGCGCCGTTCAGCCAGGCCGAGCGCATCAAGGACCTGGCCAGCATTGCCGGCGTGCGTAACAACCAATTGCTGGGCTACGGCCTGGTGGTCGGCCTCGACGGCTCCGGCGACCAGACCACGCAAACCCCGTTCACCGTGCAAAGCGTGATCTCGATGCTGCAACAGCTGGGCGTCAACCTGCCGCAGGGCGGCTCGCAGCTGCAGCTGAAAAACGTTGCGGCGGTGATGGTGACGGCGACCCTGCCGCCGTTCGCGCAGCCGGGCCAGCAGCTCGACATCACGGTATCGTCGATGGGCAACGCCAAGAGCCTGCGCGGCGGCACGCTGCTGATGACGCCGCTGAAAGGCGCCGACGGCCAGGTGTACGGCATGGCGCAGGGTAACGTGCTGGTGGGCGGCGTCGGCGTGCAAGCCGGCGGCGGCGCTGGCGGCGGTGGCAGCTCGCTGACCGTCAACCACCTGAGCGTCGGCAAGATCTCGGGCGGCGCCACGGTGGAGCGCGCGGTGGCCACCAATCTGGGCGAGGGCAATATGATCAAGCTCGAACTCAACAACGCCGACTTCGCCACTGCCAGCCGTGTGGTGGAAGCCATCAACGACAAGTACGGCGCCGGCATCGCCTACGCGCTCGACAGCCGCGTGATCCGCGTGCAGGCGCCGAGCAGCAGCGACCAGCGCGTGAGCTTCATCGGCACGCTGCAGGACATGAATGTGAATCCGGCCGAGCAGCCTGCCAAGGTCATCATGAACGCGCGCACCGGCTCGGTGGTGATGAACCGCGCGGTCACGCTCGATACGTGCGCCATTTCGCACGGCAACCTGTCAGTATCGGTCAATGCCGATACCCAGGTCAGCCAGCCGAATCCGCTGTCGGGCGGCCGCACCGTGGTCACGCAAAATCCGCAGGTCGGCATCAAGGCCGATGGCGGCAAGGTGATGATGGTCAAGGGCGGCGCCTCGCTGGCCGAGGTGGTCAAGGCGCTCAACGCCATTGGCGCCACGCCGCAGGACTTGCTGTCCATCTTGCAGGCCATGAAGGCCGCCGGTTCGCTGCGCGCCGAACTGGAAATCATCTAAGCGGGGCGATCATGGCCAGCCAGACTTCCACTTCCAACGATTTGAGCGGCAAGTTCGCGCTCGATGTGCGCGACATGGGCAGCCTCAAGCAGTCGGCCCGCGCCGGCAGCCCGGAGGCGCTGAAGACGGCCGCCACCCAGTTTGAAGCCATGTTCGTCAACATGATGTTGAAGAGCATGCGCGACGCCACGCCGCAGGACGGCATGCTCGACAGTTCGCAGACCAAGACCTTCCAGACCATGCTGGACCAGCAGACCAGCCAGAACATCGCCAAGAAAGGCATCGGCCTGGCTGACATGCTGGTGCGCCAGTTGTCGGCCAAGACCGACGCCGCCGCGCTCGGCATTGGCAACGATGGCACGGCGGCCGATGCCGGCGGCGGCAACTTCAACGGCGCCGCCAGCCTGATGGACGCCAAGCTGCAGCGCGCGATCGCGGCGGCCGGCGGCAATGCCGCCACCGCCACCAGCGCCACCGACAGCGCCAACAAGGGCTCGCAAGCGCCGCACGTACGCAGCTTCCAGGAAAAACTGGCGGCGCACGCGGAAGAGGCCAGCAAGGCCACCGGCATTCCGGCCAAATTCATGCTGGGCCAGGCCGCGCTCGAGTCCGGCTGGGGCAAGCGCGAGATCAAGGGCCGCGACGGCACCAACAGCCACAACCTGTTCGGCATCAAGGCCAGCGGCGACTGGAAAGGCAAGGTGGTCGAGGCCACCACCACCGAATACGTCAACGGCAAGGCCCAGACCCGGGTCGAGCGCTTCCGCGCCTACGACAGCTATGCCGACAGCTTCAAGGATTACGCCAAGCTGCTGGCCAGCAATCCGCGTTACGAAAAAGTACTGGCCAGCGCCGGCGACGCCACCAGCTTCGCCAAGGGCCTGCAGAAGGCCGGCTACGCCACCGACCCGAACTACGCCACCAAGCTGGCCAGCATCATCAAGCGTTCGCTGGCCGGGTAATAAAGTTTTGGCACGGCTTGCCGTTACCCTTCACAGATAGAGTAAAAATATTATGTCCAGTCTCCTCAGCATCGGTAAAAGCGGTTTGTTGGCAGCCCAGGTTGGTCTTTCGACCACCGGCAACAACATCACCAATGCCAACTCGGTCGGCTACAACCGGCAGGTCGCCATCCAGGGTGACACCGGCACCCAGTACCAGGGCTTCGGCTATGTCGGCTCCGGCACCGAGGTTGAGGCCGTGCGCCGCTACTACGACAATTTCCTGGCCACCTCGCTGCGCAACGCCGAGTCCAACCAGGCTTCGCTGGACGCCTATAGCGCGCAGATCGGCCAGATCGACAATCTGCTGGCCGACCCCACCGCCGGCCTGTCGCCGGCGCTGCAGGACTTCTTCAACGGCGTGCAGGACGCCACCGCCAGCCCGGCCTCGGCCGCCGCGCGCCAGTCGCTGCTGTCGAACGCGGAATCGCTGGCCTCGCGCTTTCAGGGCATGGCCGCGCGCCTGACCGAGATCGCCTCCGGCGTCAACAACCAGATCAGCTCCAACGTCGGCGAGATCAACGCCTACGCCAAGCAGATCGCCGACATCAACCTGACCATCGCCGGCCTCACCACCAGCCAGGCCGAGCCGAACGACCTGCTCGACAAGCGCGACCAGATGCTGACCGAGCTGAACAAGCTGGTCAAGATCAGCGTCCTGCCTGGCGACAACAATATGCTCAACGTTTCGTTCGGCACCGGCCAGCCGCTGGTGGTGGCCAATAAAGCCTTCCAGCTGGGCACCTCGACCTCGCCGACCGACGTCAGCCGCGTCACGCTGGGCTACGTCACCGACGGCGGCGCCTTCACCGAACTGCCGGACAAGGTGTTCACCGGCGGCCAGCTGGGCGGCCTGATGGAATTCCGCGACGGCCCGATGGACCGCGCGCAAAACTCGCTGGGCCAGGTTGCCGCCGGCCTGGCCACCGCGTTCAACGCCCAGCACGTGCTGGGGCAGGATGAGAACGGCAACCTTGGCACCAACTTCTTCAATCCGATCCAGGCCTATGTCGGCACCAACAGCCGCAATTCGCCAGCCAGCACCGCCGACGTCACGGCGACGGTGACCGACGCCAGCGCGCTGACCGCCAGCGATTACAGCGTCGATTTCGACGGCACCAATTTCAACGTCACGCGCCTGAGCGACGGCAAGATTACGCAGATCAATCCCTACCCGCAGACCACGCCGCAAGTGATCGACGGCGTGGCCTACAGCATCACCGGCACCGGGGCGCAGAACGACAACTTCCTGGTGCGCCCGACCTACAACGCGGCCAAGGACTTTTCGGTAGCCATCAAGGACCGCGACAAGATCGCGCTGGCGGCGCCGATCGCCACCGCCGCGCCGACCACCAACGCCGGCAACGGCAAGATCACGGCCGGCACGGTGGACAGCAACTACCTGCTGCCGGGCAATCAAGTGACCTCCGCCAGCACGCTGACCTATGACAAGGCCAGCAATACCTTCTCCGGCTTCCCGGCCGGGCAGGACGTGACGGTTACAGTCAACGGCACCGCTACCGTGTTCACGGCCGGCACGCCGGTGGACTATACTGACGGCGCCACCATCAGCTTTGGCGGCGTCAGCTTCACCATCAGCGGCGCGCCGGCCGACCAGGACAGCTTCACCGTCGGCCCCAACACCAGCGGCGTGGGCGACAGCCGCAACGGCGCCTTGCTGGCCGGGCTGCAGACCAAGAACATCCTGGACAACGGCAAGGCCACGTTCCAGACCACCTACGCCCAGATGGTCAACTACGTGGGCACCAAGGCGCGCGAAGCGCAGATCAGCGGCACGGCGGCCGACGCCGCCGTCAAGCAAGCGACCAACGCGCAGCAGGGCGTGTCGGGCGTCAACCTCGATGAAGAGGCGGCCAACCTGCTGCGCTACCAGCAAGCGTACCAGGCCAGCGGCAAGGTCATGCAAGTGGCCAGCCAGTTATTCGACACCTTGCTCAGTCTTGGCAATTAAACAGATAGGGTAGCATCATGGTAATGCGCATCAGCACCAGGACCATTTACGACGTCGGCTCGGCGCAGATCACTTCGCTGCAGACGGCCATGTCGCGCACGCAGCAGCAGCTGTCGACCGGCCGCAAGAACCTGACGGCGGCCGACGACCCGATCGCCACCGCGCGCGCGCTGGAAGTGACGCAGTCGCAATCGCTGAACACCCAGCTGGCCACCAACCGCGCCAACGCCAAGGGCGTGCTGTCGACCGAGACCACGGCGCTGGCCAGCGCCACCTCCATCCTGCAGGACATCAAGGACCTGGCGGTGAAAGCCGGCAACGGTTCGTACACGCCATCGGACCGCGAGTCGGTGGCGATCGAGCTGGAAAGCCGGCTGGCCGACCTGCTGGGCATTGCCAACACCGCCGACGGCGTGGGCGGCTATGTGTTCTCGGGCTACAAGTCGACCACGCTGCCGTTCACCAAGACCGCCACCGGCGCCGATTACCAGGGCGACCAGGGCCAGCGTTCGCTGCAGGTCGGCTCGACCCGCACCATCCCGATCACCGATTCCGGCGCCTCCGTGTTCGAAAGCAACCAGACCGGCAACGGCACCTTCGTGACCACGCCGGACCCGGCCAACTACACGCGCGGCGGCAGCGGCATCATCAGCGCCGGCTCGGTCAAGGATGCGACCCTGCTGACCGGCCACCAGTACCAGATCGATTTCCAGGTGGTACCGGAAACGCCGGGCGTGCCCAAGGTGACGACCTACACCGTGACCGACCTGACCACCGGCAACCCGGTGCCGCCGGCGCCGGTGCCGGCCGTGCCGCAAGCCTATGTGAGCGGGCAGAACATCACCTTCGACGGCGTGCAGTTCGACATCAAGGGCGATCCGGCCGATGGCGACAATTTCGCCGTGAATCCATCGACCAAGCAATCGATCTTCACCACGGTGCAGGGCTTCATCGATGCGCTGCGGGCGCCGGGCAGCGGCGCGGCCGGCCAGGCCAGCCTGAACAACAGTCTCAACCAGCTGCAAGTGAATATCGATGCGGCCACCGACAATGTGCTGTCGGTGCAGGCGGCGGTGGGCGCGCGCCTGAAGGAGGTGGATTATCTCGATAGCTCGGGTGACGATCTCGGCCTGCAATATGCGACCACGCTGTCCAGCCTGCAGGACCTCGACTACACGGCGGCGATCTCGCTGTTCACCCAGCAGCAGACCACGCTGACGGCGGCGCAGAAATCGTTCACCACCATGTCCGGCTTGTCGCTGTTCAATTACATCAGCTAAATTCTTTTTTCGCAGCGTTAAAAAAACGGCCAGCTTTTCTGAACTGACCCCGATAAGTTGTCGTCCAACTTATCGGGGTCAGTTCATTTCAGCTGGCCGTTTTGCTTTATTTCGCCGCCAGGATGCCCTGGCTGGTGCTGGCTTGCTTGCGCAGCCAGTCATCGTGCTGGGACGTTGCGCTGCCGGCGAGCGGCGTGCTGGACAGGTATTGCTGCAATTGCTGGCCCAGCGCGGCGGCGTTGCCGGCCAGGCCGCTGCCGGCGCCCGGCTGGGACAGCTGGCCGGCGCCGTTGCTGCCGCTGTCCGCCTGCTGGCCGTAGCTGTTGATGGCCTGCGTCAGCGCGGCGGTGTGGGTGGCCAGGAACCAGACGTCGGCCAGCGCGTGGGTGCTGCCGTCGCTGCTGGTGTAGCTCGATTGCAGCCCGATCCAGTTGCCCTGGTCGATCACGTCGCTGGCTTGCGCCGCCACCGTCAGGCTGGCCACGTTGAGCGAGGCCAGCGTCTTCAGTTCGTCGCTCTGGCTAACGCCGTCCGCGTTGGCGTCCACCCACACGCGCAGGGCGGCGTATTGCGCGTCCTTGCGGTCGACCACGCCGTCGTGGTTGCTGTCGAGCTCGGCCAGCGCGGCAAAGCCGTCGCGGCTGTTGCCGCCGCCGGCGCTGGCGGTGGCGGTGCCGAACAGTTCGCTACCGTCGTTGATCACGCCATCGCCATTGCGGTCCAGTGCCAGCAAGCCGTCGCCCGGTGCAACCCAGCCGGTGTTGACCTTGCTGCCGTCGGCGCGGATGTCGAACTGCACCCCGGCGCCGATGCCGAGCGTGCTGACGCCGTTGCCGTCGAGGTCGAGGATCAGCGGGCTGGCCGTCAGCGCGGCGCGCTGGTCGGTGGACAGCGCCGAGATCTGCAGCGCCGTCAGCGCCGTCACCTGGGTCATGGTCAGCGCCGCCAGTTGCTCGACGCTGAGGAAGCGCAGCACCGCATTGGTCATATTGTGCAGCTGCTGGGTGCTGAAGGTGGCCACCTGCTCAACGCTCAGGCTGGACATCAGCGGCGCCTTGAAGTTATTGATCTGGTCGGTCCTCAGGGCGCCGATGTCGGTCGCATCGAGCGCGCCGACCTGGTCGGTGTTGAACGCGTTCAGGGCGTTGGCGCTCAAGGCGCGGATGTCGGCGGTGCTGAAGGTGTCGATCTGCGACACTTTCAGCCCGACGATCTGGGCCGACACCAGCGCGCCCAGCTGGCGCGTGCTCAGGCTGTCGAACAGGGTCTCGTCCAGCGCGGTGATCTGGTCCGAGGTCAGGTAGGAAATCTGCGCCGTGCCCAGCCCGCTCATGCTGTTGAGGCTATTCAGCTGGCCGGTGGTGAGCGCCTTGACCTGCCCGGCCGTCAGCGCCGGCAGGGCGCGCGTCGACAGGGCGTTGAGCTGCTCCGGCGTCAGCGCCGAGATCTGCGCGGTGGTCAGCTTCGGCAGCTGCACCGAGCTGAGGCCGGCAATCGCGGTCACACTGAGCAGCTGCAGCTGGTCGGTGGTCAGGTAGGCGATGGCCAGGCCGTTGATTTGCTGGGTGGTCAGGCTGCCCACCTGGGCGGTCGACAACTGCGCCACCTGGGCCGACTTCAGCGCCGCCATTTGCGACGAGCGCAGCGAGGTGAAGCTGTCGGCGTCGAGCGCATTGAGCTGGTCCGAGGTCAGCGCCGCCACCTGGTCCGCAGTGAGCGTGCCCAGCGTGCTCAGGGCGTTGAGCTGGTCGGTGCTGAGGGCCTTGATGTCACCGGCGGTGATGCCGGGGATCTGGCTGGTCTTCAGGCCGGCCAGCTGGTCGAGGGTCAGGCCGCTGAATTGCGCCGTGTTCAGCTTGCCCAGCTGGGCGCTGGTGAACGCCTGCACGTCGACCACTTCCATGGCCGCGACCTGGTCCGAATTCAGGCCGGCCAGCGCATCGAGCGACAGCGCGCGGGTTTGCGCGGTACTCAGCGCCACCATCTGGTCGGTGGTGAGGATCGACAGCTGGAGCTTGGTCAGCGCGGCGACCTGCTTGGTCTGCAGCATGCCGATGTGGTCAGCGTCCAGCGATTGCAACTGGTCGCTGGTCAGCGCCGCGATTTGCAGCGTGGTCAGCGGCTGCAGCTTGGTCAGGCCGGCCAGCTGCGTGGTACTGAGCGCCTTGATCTGCGGCTGCGTCATGGCGGCGATCTCGGCGGTGCTGAGTTGGCCCATCTGGTCCGCGCTCAACTGCTGGATCTGCTCGGTGGTGAGTGCGGCGAACTGGCTCGACTTCAGGCCGTTCAGGTCTTCCGGCTCGAGCGCCGCCAGCTGGTCGGAGTTCAGCGCGCGCATGGCGTTGGTGCTGATGGCGCGCCATTGATTCACGCTCAGGGCCTGGATCTGGTGGGTGGTCAGCGAGGTCACCTGCCTGGTCGACAGCGCCGCCACCTGCAGCGTGGTCAGGGCCGCCAGCTGGGTGTCGTCGAAGGCACTCAGGCTATCGCTGCTCAGGCCGGCCACCTGGCGCGTGGCCAGCCAGCCGGCCGGGAACAGCGCCAGCTGGGTGCTGGTCAGGGCGTTGGTCTGGGCGGTGGTCAGCGCGCGCACTTGCTGCGAGCTCAGCGCCAGCAGCTGGGCGTCGGTAATCGACAGCATGTCCTTGGTGCCCAGCGCAACAATCTGCGCCGTGTTCAGCGCCGCCAGGTCGCCGGCCTCGATGGCAGCGAACTGGTCGGTGTTGAGCGCGGCGATGGCGCGGGTGCTGAGGGCGCGCAACTGGCCGCCGCTCAGGTAGACGATCTGGTCGGTGGTCAGCACGCCGATCTGGTTGACACTGAGGCCGGCGATGGCGCCGGTACCGAGCAGGCCGATCTGGCCCAGCGTCAGCGCCAGCACCTGGTCGGTGGTCAGCACCGACACTTGCGCCGAGCGCAGCGCGGCGATGTCGGCCCCTTCGATCGCGGCGATCTGGTCGGTGGTGAGCGCCTGCAGCGCGCGCGTGTTCATGGCCAGCAGGTCGCCGGTGTCGAGCGCGACGATCTGGTCGGTGGTCAGCAACGGCGTCTGCAGATTGGTCAGGGCGGCGATCTGGCGCGTGTTCATGGCCGCGATCTGGCCCGGCGTCAGGCCCGGCAGCTGGTCGGTGGTGAGGGCGCGGATTTGCGCCGTGCTGAAGGCGTTAAAGTAGCTCAGCGCATTCAGCTGGTCGGTGCTCAGCAAGGCGACCTGGGTCGCCTTCAGGCCGGCCAGGCTCTGGCTGCTCAGCGCGGCGACCTGGTCGCTGCTGAGGATTTGCAGCTGGTCGGAATTCAGCGCCTGCAATTGCGACGATTTCAGGAAAGCGAAGTCGACGGCATCGATGAACGGGATGTTGTTGAAGTCCAGTCCGGTCAGGGCCTTGGTGCTGAGGGCGCCCACCTGCTCGCCGCTCAGGTAGGCCAGCTGGTTCTGGTCCAGCACCGCCACCTGGGTCGAGGTCAGGGCCGCGACCTGGCGCGTCGTCAGGGTATCGATCTCGCTTTGCGTCAGCGCCGCAATGCGGTTGGTCGACAGGGCGGCGATCTCGGCGGTGGTGGCGTCGGTCAGGTCCGGCTGGATGGCCGCTTCCTGGTCCGGGTTCAGCACGGCGCGCTGGGCCGCAGTCAGGCTCGCCACCTGCGCCCGGTTCAGGGCGTGCAGCTGGTCGGTGCTCAGCACCATCATCTGGTCGGTGGTCAGCGCGCGCAGCTGCGTCGAGCTCAGGGCGGCAAAGTCCTCGACTTCGATGACCGGCACTTGCAGCACGGTCAGGTGCGACAGCAGGGCGGTGGACAGGGCCCGCACTTGCGCGGTCGACAGCGCAATCAGTTGCGGATCGGTCAGGGCCTCGGCATGGGCGCTGCCCAGCGCCGCCAGCTGGCTGGTCTTCATGGCGGTCAGGGTGCCGACCGCCAGCTGCTGCAGCTGGTCGCTGCTGAGGGCGCGCACCTGGTTGCTGGTGAGGGCGGTGATGCTGCTCAGGGCTTCGAGCTGGGTGTTGTTCAGGTAGCCGATCTGGCGCGTGCTCAGGGCGGCGATTTCCAGGGTGCTCAGGGTGGCGTACTGGGGCAGCGACAGGCCACCCAGCTGGTCGCTGGTGAGGGCGACGATCTGGCGCGAGGTCAGCGCGCGCAGGTCGACGTCTTCCAGCGCATTCAGCTGGTCGGTGGTCAGGGCCGCCACGGCGGCGGTCGCCAGCGAGCGGACTTGCGCGCTGGTCAGGGCCGGGATCTGGTCGGTACTGAGGAACTGGATCTGTACGCTGTTCAGGGCGGCGATCTGCGCGGTTTTCAGGACCGCCACCTGGGCCGGCGTCAGCGCCATGATCTGGTCGGACGACATGCCGGCGATTTGCTTGGTGCCCAAGCCGGCCAGGCTGCCGAGGGCGGCAAACTGCGCGGTGCTCATCACACCGAGCTGGATGGCGGTCAGGGCCGCGATCTCCTGCGAGGTCAGGGCCGACAGCTGGGTCAACGTCAGCGCCACGATCTGGTCGGTCAGCAGCGCCGCCACTTGCGCGGTGGAGAGCGCGGCCAGGTCGGCCAGTTCGATGGAAGCGGTCTGGTCGGTGCTGAGGCGGGTCAGGGCGGCCGTGCCCATGCCGCGCACTTGCTGGGTGGTCAGCGCGACGATCTGGTCGGTGGTCAGCGACTGCAGCTGCGCGCTGTTGAGCGCGGCCAGCTGCGCGGTTTTCAGGGTGGCGATCTGCGCCAGCAGCAGGTTGCTGAGCTGGTCGGTGGTCAGGGCCCGCACCTGGGCCGTGGTCAGCGGCGCCAGCGAGGCCAGACTGTCGAGCTGGTTGGTGCTGAGGGCGGCAATCTGCTTGCTGGTCAGGGCCACCAGCACCTTGGTGCCGATGGCGCCAAACTGGGTGGCGCTGAGCGCCGTCAGCTGGTCGCTATTGAGACTGACGATCTGGTTGCTGCCAAGGGCGGCAATGTCTACTGCCTCGATCGCCTGCACCTGGTCGGTGTTGAGCGCGGCCAGCGTGGCCGGGCTCAGGCTGCGCACCTGCTGGGTGGTCAGCGCGACGATCTGGTCGGTGGTGAGGGCGCCGATCTGGGCGCTGGTGAGGCCGGCGATCTGGTTGGTTTTCAGCGTGGCGATATTGCCCAGGCTGGCGATCTGGTCGGTGGTGAGCGCGCCGATCTGCTTGCTGGTCAGCGGCGCCAGCGTCGACAGCGCGGCCAGCTGGCTGGTACTGAGGGCATGCACTTGCTGGGTGGTCAGGGCAGCGATGACTTGCGTGCCCAGGACGGCAATCTGGGTGTCGAGCAGGTTGGTGATCTGGTCGGTGGTCAGGCCGACGATTTGCCGGGTGGCCAGCGCCTGCACGTCCGCCAGCTCCATCGCTTGCAACTGGTCGGTGTTGAGCGCGCCCAGCTGGCTGCTGCTGAGGGCGCGCACCTGCTGGGTGGTCAGGGCCACGATTTCATTGGTGGTCAGCGCGCCGGCCTGGTCGGTGGTCAGGGCGGCGATCTGGCGCGTGGTCAGGCTGGCCAGCAGGGTCAGCGACAACGACGCGATCTGGTCGGTGGTGAGGGCGGCGATGGCGACGGTCGAGAAGCTGGCCAGCGACGACAGCGCGGCCAGCTGGTCGCTGCTCAGCACGGCTTTCTGGTCCGGCGTCAGGGCGGCGATTTCCTGCGTGGTCAGCACCATGATCTGGTCGGTGCGCAGCGCCTGCACCTGGTCGGTGGTGAGGGCGGCGATCTGGCGCGTGCTCATGGCCACCAGGCCGGACGCCGTCAGGGCGCCGATCTGGTCGGTGGTCAGGGCCTGGATCGCGGTGGTGCCGAGCGCCACCAGCTGGGCGTTGAGCAGGCCGGCAATCTGGCTGGTGGCCAGCGACGCGACCTGGTCGGCCGACAGCGACTGCACCTGGCGCGAGGTCAGCGAGCGCAGGTCGGCCAGGTTCAGGTGCGACAGCTGGTCGGTGTTGAGCGCCTGCAGCTGGCGCGTGCTGAGCGCTGCCAGGGTCAGCAGCGCGTCCAGCTGGGTATCGTTCAGGCTGCCCAGCTGCGCGGCGGTCAGGGCGGCGATTTCCTGGGTGGTCAGGGCGCGCAGCTGGCCGGTGTTCAGGGCCAGCAGTTGGTCGCTGGTCAGCACCGCTACCTGGCGCGTGCTGAGCGAGGCCAGGTCGTTGTTGCTGAGTGCGGCAATGCGGTCGGTGGCCAGCGCCGACAGCGTGCTGGTGCTCAGGGCGCGCAGCTGGGTGGTGTTGAGCGCCACCATCTGGTCGCTGCTGATGGCGGCGGCCTGGTCCGAGGTCAGGGCGGCAATCTGCGCCGTCAGCAGGGCGGCGAAGTCGGCCGTGCTGAGGGCGCCGACCTGGTCGCTGGTGAGGGCGATGATTTGTTTGGTTGACAGCGGCGCCAGCTGCAGCGCGGCCAGCTGGTCGCTGCTCATCACGGCCAGCTGGTCGACGGTCAGGGCGCGCACTTCGGCGGTGGTGAAGGCGGCCAGCTGGTCGGTGCGCAGCGCCATCACCTGGTCGAGGCTGAGGCGGGCGATTTGCGCGGTGCGCATGGCGCGGATGTCGCGCGTTTCAATCGCGGCAATCGCATCGGTGCTGAGGACGGCAATCGCGGCGGTGCTGAAGGCGGCGATCTGATCGCTGCTGAGGGCGATGATCTGGTCGGTGTTCAGCGACTGCAGCTGGTCGCTGCTGAAGGCGGCCAGCTGGCGCGTGCTCAGGCTGACCAGGTCGCTGGAGTTGAGGGCGCCGACCTGGTCGCTGGTAAGGGCGCGGATCTGGCGCGTGGTCAGCGCCGCCAGCGAGCGCAGGGCGTCGATCTGGTCGCTGCTCAGTGCGGCGATCTGGTCGGTGGTGAGCGCGGTCTCCTGCGCCGTGTCGAGCGCGTAGATCTGCGCGGTCAGCAAGGCCACGATCTGGTCGGTGGTGAGCTTGTTGAGTTGCTGGGTATTCAGCACCGCGACGTCGCGCGTTTCGATCGCTTGCACCTGGTCGGTGCTGAGGGCGGCGATGCCGCTCGAGCTCAGGCCGCGGAACTGGCCGCCACTGAGCGCGACGATCTGGTCGGTGGTCAGCGACAGCACCTGGTCGGCGTTCAGCACGCCGAGCTGGTTGCTGGCCAGCGTGGCCAGGTTGCGCGTGCTCAGCGAGCTGATCTGGTCGGTGGTGAACGCCGCCAGCTGGCGGCTCGACATGCCGGCCAGGGTGTTCATGGCGTTGAGCTGGTCGGTGGTCAGCACGCTGATCTGGTCGGTGCTCAGGGCGCCCACCGCCGCGCTGCTGAGGGCGTTGAACTGGTCGGTCAGCAGCGACGTCAGCTGGTTGGTCGACAGCAGCGCCACCTGGGCCGCGCGCAGCGCACCGATGTCGCGCGTTTCAATCGCGCGGACCTGGTCGGTGGTCAGCGTGTTGAGCATATTGGTGCTCATGTCGGCAAACTGCGACGCGGTCAGGCCGACCAGCTGGTCGCTGGTCAGGGCCTGGACCTGGTCATAGGTCAGCGCCGCCAGCTGGGCGCTGGTCAGGGCGATCACATCGCGGCTTTCGATCGATACCAGCTGGTCAGTGGTCAGGGCCTGGATTTGCGTGGTGGTCAGCGGCACCAGGGTTTTCAGCGCGACGATCTGGTCGGTGCTCAGGGTGGCGATCTGGTCGGCCGTCAACGCTTGCTCGGCGCTGGTGCTGAGCGCGCTGACCTGGTCGGTGCTCAGGGCCGCCACTTGTTCGGTGAGCAGGGAGCGCACCTGATTGGCGGTCAGCACCGCCACATCGCGCGTCTCCAGCGCCTGCATTTGCAGCGTGGTCAGCGCGCTCAGGATGGTGGTGGTCAAGGTGGCTACCTGGGCCGTGCCCAGCGCTGCCAGCTGGTCGCTGGTCAGCGCCTGCACCTGGTCGATATTCAGCGCGGCCAGCTGGGCGCTGGTGAGCAGGGCGATGTCCTTGGTTTCCAGCGCGGCGATCTGGTCGGTCGTCAGCCACACCACCTGGTTGGTGGTCAGCGGCAGCAGGGTCTTGATGGCGATGATCTGGTCGGTGGTCAGCACCGCCAGCTGGTCCGGGCGCAGCGCTTGCGCATCGGCCGTGGTCAGGGCATAGATCTGGTCGGTGGTCAGCGCCTGCAGCTGGTCATAGCTCAGGGCCTGGATCTGGGCCGTATTGAGGACGCGGATATCGCGCGTTTCGATCGCCTTGATCTGGTCGGTGGTGAGCTGGGCGAACACGCTGGTGCTCAGGGTGTTGAACTGGGTGGTGTTCAGCAGCACCACCTGGTCGGTGGTCAGGGACTGGATCTGGTCATAGGTCAGCGCCGCCAGCTGGCTGCTGCTCAGGGCCACCAGGTCCTTGCTTTCCAGCGTGACCAGCTGGTCGGTGGTGAGCGCGGCAAACTGCGCGGTGGTCAGTTTCACCAGGTTTTTCAAGGCCGCCAGCTGGTCGCTGCTGAGGGCGGCAACCTGGTCCGGCAGCAGGGCCGGCAGCATGTCGCTGGCCAGGCTCGCCAGCTGGGCGGTGGTCAGGGCCTGGACCTGGTCGAAGCTCAGGGCGCGCAGCTGGTTGCTGTCCAGGGCCAGGATGTCGCGCGTTTCGATGGCCTGCACCTGGGTGGTGGTCAACTGGGTCAGCAGGCTGGTGGTCAGCGCCGCCACTTGCGCGGTACCGAGGGCGATCAACTGGTCGCTATTGAGCGCCACCACCTGGTCGGCGTTCAGCGCCGCCAGCTGGGCGCTGCTCAGGGCGGCAATGGTCTTGGTCGCCAGCGAGGTGACCTGGTCGGTGGTCAGGCCGCTGATCTGGGCCGAACTGAGCGGCGCCAGCGAGGCGATGGCGACCAGCTGGTCGGTGCTGAGCACGGCCAACTGGTCGGCGCGCAGCGCCGCCACTTCATTGCTGCGCAGGGCATGCGCCTGGTCGGTGCTGAGGCCGGCCAGCTGGACATCGGTCAGGGCGCGGATCTGGCGGCTGCTCAACCAGATCAGGTCGCGCGTTTCCATCGCGCCAAACTGGTCGCTGCTCAGGGCTTGCAGGAAGTCGCTCGACAGCGCGCTCACTTGCAAGGTGCTCAGTTGGGCGATCTGGTCGGTCGTGACCGAGTACAGCTGGGAGGCGCTCAGGGCGTTCAGTTGCTGGGTGGCGATTTGCTGCAACTGGTTCGACACCAGCGACGCGATCTGGTCGCTGCTCATCGCGGTGATGGCGCGGGTGCTGATGGCGCGCAGTTGCGCCGAGCTCATGCTGGTGAGCTGGTCGGTGGTCAGGTTGATGATCTGGTCGGAGCTGATGCTGCTGACCTGGGCCAGCTGCAGCGCGCGCACGTCCTGGGTCTCCAGCGCGGCCAGCTGGGCCGGCGCCAGGATGTTGAGCTGGCGGGAGGTCAGGGCGACGATTTCCTGGGTGGTCAGGGCCACCAGCTGGTCGGTGCTGAGCGTCAGCACCTGGTCGCTGGTCAGCGCGGTAATATTGGCTGGCTTGAAGGCCTGGATCGCGTCTGTGGTCAGGCCGGCGATGCCGGCTAGTCCCAGCGCTGCGATTTGATCGGTGCGCAGGAAGCGTACATTGGCCGTGGTAAGTGCGCCTATCTGATCGGAGGAGAACGCCTGCATGTCCTCGGTGCCCAGCGCTTTGATCTGCGCGGTGGTCCACAAGGCGATTTGGTCAGTGGTAAAGCTCGGTATTTGCGTGCTCATTACAGGTTTCTCCAGGCAAGCTCCCATGATACGCGGCTCATTGCCTCATGGAAACCAAAATACACACGACGGCTATTGAATTTCCCTATGGCTGCAGGCCCGGAGGTCGAATCGGCAAGCTTGCCGGTTTAACTACGGGCGGTCGCTGCGACCAGGTGCGCGGCATCAGCCTGGCGCGTTCAATCCCGTCCAAAAACAGGTTCTGGATCGGCGCTCCGAAGTACGGCAGGGTCATCGCGATCACCAGCAAGCCCATGCCGAGGGTAATCGGAAAGCCGATCCCAAATAAGTTCAACTGCGGCGCGGCGCGGGTCAAAATCCCCAGCGCCACGTTGGTAATCAATAAGGCCGCCACGATCGGCAGCGACAGCTGCACCCCGGTGCTGAAAATCCGCCCGCCCCAGTCGGCCAGCTGCTTGAAGCCGCCGCCGTAGATGGGGATGCTCGACACCGGCAGCGTGGAAAAGCTCTCCACCAGCGCCGACAGCAACACCAAATGCGCATTCACCGCCAAAAACGCCATCGTCGCCACCAGCGACAGAAACTGGCTGATGGCCGACGAGCGGCCCTGGGTGGTCGGATCGAAAAACGTCGCGAACCCCAGGCCCATCGTCAGGCTGGAAATCTCCCCGGCCATTTCCACCGCCGCAAAAATGATGCGGATGCTGAACCCCATCGCCAGCCCGATCAGCATTTCCTGCAGCACGATCAGGATGCCGGCCATCGACAGCGGGTCGGTGGCGGGCCAAGCCGGCACCGCCGGCGCCACGATCATGGCGATGCCCACGCCCAGGCTGACCTTGACGCTGGCCGGCACCGCGCTGTTGCCGAGCAGCGGCGAGGCGGCGATCAGGGCCAGGATGCGGGCCAGCGGCCACAGCAATCCGGCTACCCACATATTGATATCGGCGGAAGAGACGGTCAGCATAAGGGTCTGTTACATTTCCGTCCGGCATCTTTCTGCATTGTAGACGAACTTTTTAGTAAATCGGAAACTGTTACAAATTGATAAAACGACAGTGCTCTAGCCTACCAGCAGGGGAATGCCGTTGAACACTTCGCGCATGTAGTCGAGCATGACCGACAGCATCCACGGCCCGGCCACCACCAGCGCCACGAAAATGCCGACCAGCTTGGGGATGAAGGACAGCGTCTGCTCATTGATCTGGGTGGCGGCCTGGAAAATGGACACCACCAGGCCGATGATCAGCGCCACCAGCAGCATGGGGGCGGCGATCATCAGGGTAATTTCCATCGCATGGCGGCCCATCGTCATCACGCTTTCGGGCGTCATCGCGGCCTCCTAGTAAAAGCTCTGGGCCAGCGAGCCCAACAGCAGTTGCCAGCCATCCACCAGCACAAACAGCATCAGCTTGAACGGCAGCGAAATCACTGCCGGCGACATCATCATCATGCCCATCGACATAAGTACAGAGGCGACCACCATGTCGATAATCAGAAATGGAATGAAGATGGCAAAGCCGATCTGGAACGCGGTTTTCAGCTCGCTGGTGACAAACGCCGGCACCAGGATCCGCAGCGGCACGTCTTCCGGCCCCTGCAGGGCGGGGCTGCGCGACAGTTTGACGAACAGCGCCAGGTCGGCCTGGCGGGTTTGCTTGAGCATGAAAGTTTTTAATGGCGCGGCGCCCTTGTCGAGCGCCTGCATCATGTTGAGCTTGTTTTCCTGCAAGGGCAGGTAAGCTTCGTTGTAGATCTTGTCGAAGGTCGGGCCCATCACGAACAGGGTCAGGAACAGTGCCAGCCCGACCATCACCTGATTCGGTGGCGCCGACTGCGTGCCCAGCGCCTGGCGCAGCAGCGACAGCACGATGATGATGCGGGTGAAGCTGGTCATCAGCAACAGCGCGGCCGGGATGAAGGTCAGCGCCGTCATCAGCAGCATGGTCTGGATCGGCAGCGTGTAGTTGGTGCCGCCGCCAGGTGCTGGCGTTGAAGTTAATGCGGGGATGCCGATGTTCGATTCCGCGCCGGCCGCCAATGGCAGGGCGAGCGCGGCCAGCATCAGCAGTGGTGTTGCGTAGCTGGACAGCTTATTTGCCATTGCGTTTGTCTATCGTTTGTTTGATCCAGTCGGCGAAGTTGGCGCCGGGGACGGTGGCCGGCTGGGCCGGCTCGCTGCTTTCCTGGCGCGGCATGGTGGCCAGCGCGTTCATGCGGCCGGGCGAGGCGCCCACCACGATCCATTGTTCGCCCACTTCCACCACCAGGATGCGCTCGCGGGTGCCGACGCTGAGCGAGCCGACCAGCTTGACGTTGCTGTTGCCGCCGCCGAAGTTTTTCGGGCCGAAGCGCTTGGTCAGCCAGGCCAGGCCCAGCATCAGGCCAATCACGAACAGCAGGGCCAGCGAGGTTTGCAACAGGCCGCCGCCGGTCGACGGCGCGCTTGCTTGCGGCGTCGGGATGGTCATCGCCAGCGCGCTCGGCTGGACCGGCGCCGGGGCCGGTGCGGCAGCTGCCGGAGCAGGTGCGGGAGTTGCAGGAGCGGGGGCGGCCTCGACGCTGGCGGCGGTTTCCGTCGCCGCCGGCGCTTCGGTGGCCGCATGGGCCGCGCCGATGGTGCCCGACACGCTGCGCTGGGCCATTGCAGGCGCGGCGGCCAGGGCCGCCGCGAGGATGAGGGTAGAAATCAGTCCGTGCTTCATTTATTGAGTTTTCGAATACGTTCGGACGGCGTGATGATGTCAGTCAGGCGGATACCAAACTTGTCGTTCACCACCACCACCTCGCCCTGGGCGATCAGGCAGCCATTGACCAGCACGTCCATCGGCTCGCCGGCCAGGCCGTCCAGCTCGACCACCGAGCCCTGCGCCAATTGCAGCAGGTTCTTGATGGCGATCTTGGTGCGGCCCAGTTCCACCGTCAGCTGGACCGGGATATCAAGGATGAAGTCGATATCGTTGTGGGTCTCGGTCTTGCTGGGCGTGCCGGAAAAGTCCTTGAACACGGCGGCGCTGGCCGCTTGCGCAGCCTGCTGCTTTTCCAGCGCGGCCGCTTCGGCCTGGGCCTGCTCGGCGATCGCCGCACCCCACGGATCGTCATCGTCCAGCGGTTGATCGTCTTGATTGTCCGACATGATTCTCTCCGGTGTTAATTTTTAAGATTATCGGTATTGGCCAGCAGTTTCTCGACCTTGAGCGCGTACTGGCCATTCATGACGCCGTAGCTGCAATCCATCACCGGCACCCCGTCCACGGTGGCCGAAATCAGTTCCGGGATCGTCAGCGGGATGATGTCGCCCACCCGCATATTGAGGATCTCGTCGAAATTGACCTTGGCCGTGCCCAGCGAGGCCACCACTTCGACTTCCGCGATCTGGATCTGCTGCGTCATCAAACGGATCCAGCGCTTGTCCACCTCGAGCGCCTCGCCCTGCAGGCTGGACGTCAGCGAATCGCGGATCGGCTCGATCATCGAGTACGGCATGCAGAAGTGGATCTGGCCCGACACCGAGCCCAGCTCCACGGTAAAGGTCGACGCCACCACCACCTCGTTGGGCGTGGCGATGTTGGCAAACTGGGTATTCATTTCCGAGCGGATGTACTCGAACTCGACCGGATACACCGGCTCCCACGACTTGGTGTAAGCCTCGAACACAATGTCGAGGATGCGCAGGATGATGCGCTGCTCGGTCTGGGTAAAGTCGCGGCCCTCGACGCGGGTGTGGAAGCGGCCGTCGCCGCCGAACAGGTTGTCGACCAGCAGGAACACCAGGCCCGGATCGAACACCATCAGCGCCGTGCCGCGCAGCGGCTTCATGTGCACCAGGTTCAGGTTGGTCGGCACCACCAGGTTGCGGATGAACTCGGAATACTTGGACACCCGCACCGAGCCGACCGAGACCTCGGCGCTGCGGCGCAGGAAGTTGAACAGGCCGACGCGCAACAGGCGGGCAAAGCGTTCGTTGATAATTTCCAGCGTCGGCATACGGCCGCGCACGATCCGTTCCTGGGTGGCCAGGTTGTACGTTCGTACTCCCGCGACGTCTTCTTGCGCCGCGACGTCGTCCTGGTCGCCGTTGACGCCCTTCAGAAGGGCATCGACTTCTTCCTGGGAGAGAAAATTATCAGCCATGATTCTCGGTGATTCTCTGTGTTACTGAATGATGAAGGACGTGAACAGGACGTCCTCGATTTCCTGCTGCGAGCCGCGGTCTTCAAACGGTTCGCGCAGTTGCGCAATGATTTCCTTGGCCAGCTGGACCTTGCCCTCCGGCGTATTGATATCGGTGGCGCGCTTGCTCGACAACAGCAACAGCATGCGGCTGCGCACCTTGGCCATATTGGCCTTGACGTTTTCCTTCTCTTCCAGCCCGCCCACCTCCAGCGTGAAGGCGATTTGCAGGTACTGGTCGGTGCCGGCTTCGCCCGGCTGCAGGTTGACCGTGAACGGTTCGACCGGCACGTATTCCGGCGGGCCGACCGGCTTCTTCGATTTTTTCTTCTTGACCGGCGTGTCGTCATGCTCTTCCGCATCGGCCTTGCCGTGCAAGAAGAACCAGGCCGCACCGCCGCCCGCCGCGCCGAGGATGAGCACAACAGCCAGGATGATGATGATCAGTTTCTTGCTGCCGCCACCGGAAGGCGCTTCAACTTTCTGATCGGCTTTCATTTTTGGGTTCGCTTTCAAAGTAGCCCTTCTTGCAGCGGGAGTGGATCACGCCGCCATTATGTCATTATCGGTCAGGCCTGCGCAGTTGGATCCGCTGAAAAGAGGGGCGTTCCCGCTGCTGCTTGGCGTTTCCGTAGTGTAACAGACAACAAAACCGGGAGGGCAGGGTTGCCGCTCCCGGTTGTGTGCGATGGCGGCGTGCGCTCAGGCGAAAGTATCGACCGCGCCGGCCGGCAAGCGGCGCGCGGCTTGCGTGGTGCGCGCTGCCTCGGCGTCGCTGCCGGTGTCGCGGCCGTAGCCGGCGCCGCCCCGGCTGCTGCCGTTACCGCTGCCGCTTTGCGCCGAGCTGGCTTGCTGGCTGTAGGCGCTGTTGTTCTGATCCGACATCCCGGCCGAGACCGTGGCGCTGCCGAGCTGGATGCCGGCTTCGCTCATCATCTCTTTCAGTTTCGGCAGCGCCGATTCCAGCGCCTGGCGCACTTCCGGCGCGGCCGAGCTGAAGGCGGCGGTGGCCTGGTCCTTGTTCACGCTCAGCACCACTTGCAGCGGGCCGAGGTCCGGCGGATTCAGTTCCATCGTGGCGCTCTGCTCGCCGCCGGCGGCCATGAAGATGATTTTCTGGCCGAGCTGCTGGTCCCACTGCTGGGTGCCGACGCGGCTGCTCAGCTTGTCGGTCGGGACGGCGCTGGCGGCCTTGGCCAGTTCCTGCGCGGCGTGGCTGGCGGTCGGCGCGACGGTGATCGTGGCTTCCTTCAGCACGGCGGTGGTCTCGGCGCTGGCGGTGGTGGTGTTGGACGCGGCGGCCAGCTGGGCCGGATCGGCGGCCTGCTGTTGCTGCTGGGTCTGCGACACTTGCGGCTGGGCCTCGCCGGCCGGCGCAGCCTTGGTTTCGATCTTGTTGATGACGTCGGCGCCAGCTTTCGGCGCGGTGTCGGCCACGGTCGCGGTGCTGGCGTCGGCCACCTCGGCAGCTGGCTGGGCGTCGGCCTTGGCGCTGCTGGCGGCGGCGTTGGCCAGTTCCGGCGTCAGGCTGGCGTCAGTCTTGCCGCTGGCGGCGCTCAGTGCGGCCGCAGCGGCGGCCGCCGCTGCCGCGTCGGCAGCCGCTTGTGCAGCGGAGCCGGCCTTGCCCAGCGCGGTCTTGAAGTCGGTGGCGGCTGCGGCCTGGTCTTGTGCGGCTTGCAGGGCGGCGGCATCGGCGCCGGCGGTGGCGGCCAGCGCGGCTGCAGCGTCGGCTGCTGCGGCGTCAGCGGCATCAGTTGCCACGGCGGCCGGCGCGTTTGCGATCGCGCCAGCTTTGTCGGCGGCGGCTGCGATGGCGGCTTGTGCGGCGGCGGCCGCTGCGCCAGCAGCTGCTGCATCGGCAGCGCCGCTGGCGGTGGCGCCCAGCGTGGCGCTGCTTGCGCCGGTTGCGCCCGCTGCTGCTGCGTCGGTGGCCGGCGCGGCGGCCGGTGCGGCGGGCTGGTTGAAGGCGGCAACCAGGGCCAGCATGTCGGCCACCGGATCGGCGGCTTGTGCGTCCTGGGCGTCGCTGCTGGCGCTGTTGCTATCGGCGCTGCTGCTTTCGGTGTCGCTCGAGGCGCTCTTGGCCGGCGCGGCGGCGACTTCGGTGCTGGCGGCGGCAGCGGCTGGCTGCGGCGCATCGGCGTCGTTGTTGGATTCGGCTTGCCTGGCCGGCGCGGCCTGCTGCTGTTTCGGCGCCGAAGCGCGCGAAGCAGGGCGCTCGGCGGCGCGGGTCGGCTGCTTGCTGCTGGCGCTGCTGCTTTCGTTGTTGCTGCGCTGGTCGATCTCGCGCGACAGCGCTTGCTTGAAGGCGTCGTTGTCGCCGCCGGCGCCGAAGCTGACATTGGTTTTTTGCGCGGCCACTGCATTGGCGTTCAGGGTAGGAATCTGGAGATTAGGGGTTTGCATGTTTCGCGCTCTCTGAATGTCATCGTTTGTAGTACGCCTGCCTTGCTGCGTGCTCGTCCATTTGCTTCTGGTCGCGCTTGTTTTCCAGCTTGAGCGCGGCGGCATCCGCCCGGTCGTTCAGGGTGGAGTAGGACATGCGCTTGCGCTCGCTGGCTTGCCACGCGGCCTTTTCCTGTTCACTGCGGTGCTCGGCGTGCTTGATCATGTCGAGCTGGCCCTTGACCGCAGTGTCCAGCTTTTCGATGAACGCCACGAAATTCCGGTAAGCCATCGGTGTAATGCCCGCCGCCTGCGCCGCCTCGAAACGCTTGATGTACTCGTTCTGGTAGCCGACCAGCATCTGGTGCTTTTGCCTGGCGTCATCCACGGCTTTCAGGGCAATGCCCAGCCGCTTGGCGGCATCGTCCGTTTCGCGCCGCGCCAGGTCCATCAAGGTTTCTAATTGCGCTTTGGAAGCCATATTCTTAGCTTAATTATAGGTGGCGGGGTACTGCGTCAATCAGTCGAATAGAGAGGTAAGTTGGCCCAAGCTCTCGCTCATGGTCACCCGTTCGGTGATTTGTTGTTGCAAAAAATGCTCGATGCGGTCGTGCAGCTGGATCGCCTGGTCGAGTACCGGATCGGTGCCGGCGGCGTAGGCGCCGACGCTGATCAGGTCGCGGCTGCGCTCGAAGCGCGAGAACAATTGCTTGAGCTGGCGCGCCTTGCTCTGGTGCTCGGGCGAGGTGATCGAGTGCATCGCGCGGCTGATCGATTGCTCGATGTCGATGGCCGGGTAGTGGCCGGCCTCGGCCAGGCGGCGGTTCAGGACGATGTGGCCGTCCAGGATGGCGCGCGCCGAGTCGGCGATCGGGTCTTGCTGGTCGTCGCCCTCGGTCAGCACGGTGTAGAAGGCGGTGATCGAGCCGCCGCCCATTTCGCCGTTGCCGGCGCGTTCGACCAGGATCGGCAGCTTGGCAAACACCGACGGCGGATAGCCCTTGGTGGCCGGCGGCTCGCCGATGGCCAGCGCGATTTCACGCTGCGCCATCGCGTAGCGGGTCAGCGAGTCCATGATCAGCAGCACGTTCTGGCCTTTGTCGCGGAAGTGCTCGGCAATTGCGGTGGCGTAGGCCGCGCCTTGCAGGCGCATCAGCGGCGGCGTGTCGGCCGGGGCCGCCACCACCACCGAGCGCGCCAGGCCTTCCTCGCCGAGGATTTGCTCGATGAATTCTTTGACTTCGCGTCCGCGTTCGCCGATCAGGCCGACCACGATGATGTCGGCCTCGGTGTAGCGCGCCATCATACCCAGCAGCACCGACTTGCCGACGCCGGAACCGGCGAACAAGCCCATGCGCTGGCCGCGTCCGACGGTCAGCATGGCGTTGATCGAGCGCACGCCCACGTCCAGCGTTTCGGCGATCGGCGCGCGGCCCAGCGGGTTGGCGGGGCGGGTGTTGATCGGCGCGCTGTCGGTGGTGTTGAGCGGGCCGAGGCCGTCCAGCGGGCGGCCGGCGCCGTCCAGCACGCGGCCCAGCAGTTCCGGGCCGACCGGCAGGTGGCGCGCGCGGTCGCTCGGGCGGCGGCGCGGATGGGTCACGCTGCCCGGCTTGGGGATGGCCGGTTCGACCGGGAACACGCGGGTGCCGGGCACCACGCCTTCGACGTCGGACTGCGGCATCAGGAACAGCTTGTCGCCTTCGAAGCCGACCACTTCGGCCTCGATCTTGCCGCCGGCCGGCAGCGGCACGGTGCAGGCGGCGCCCACGGCCAGCCGCAGGCCGACCGCTTCCATCACCAGCCCGGCCACGCGCGTGACGCGGCCCGAGACCTGCATCGGCTCGACAAAACCGACCAGTTCGGCGCAATCGTTGAGGTAGGATTTCCAGCGCCCGGCGTGGACGTTGGCGGCAGGGGCGGGAGCAGTTGCGGCGTCCATGATCAGGCCAGCCAGTCCACTTCTTTGCCGAGCGCGTGGCTCAGGCGCTGCCAGCGCGCGGCGGCGGTGGCGTCGATCTGGTTGCTGGCGGTGTCGACCTTGCAGCCGCCACGGCCGACCGAAGGATCTTCCACCACGCGCCAGCCGCCCTTGTCGAGCTCTTCGCCGATGCCGGCGCGCACGGTGGCGGCGTCGTCCGGATGCAGCACCAGCAGCGCCGGCTGCTGCAGCACCGGCAGGTATTCGATGGCGTCGCGCACGATCGGCAGGATCAGTTCCGGCTTCACTTGCAGCGCGTTCTTCAGCATGCCCTTGGCCAGTTGCAGCGCCAGGTCCAGCACCTCGTTGGCGATCAGCTGGTCGGCGCCGTGCAGCGCTTCGCTGAAGCTGTCGGCCAGCGCGCGTACGTGCTGCAATTCTTCCCTGGTGGCTGCCAGGCCGGCTTCGGTGGCTTCGGCATGGCCGTCGGCGTGGCCGGCCGCATGGCCTTCCTCATAGCCTTCCTTGCGCGCGTCTTCGCGGATTTGCTCCAGCTCTTCGACCGTCGGGTAGGCGGTGGGCGGCGGCAGCGGCGGGCCCATTTCCATTTGTTCCTGCTGCGCCTGCAAGGCGTCCTGCACGCGCTGCTCGGCTTCGAGGCGCGCGTTCTCGGCGTCGCGTTCGCGCTGCTCGGCTTCGCGCTGGGCGATCGAACTCGGCCGTTCGTCGCCGAACGACGTCATCTCCCAGCGCTGGAACGCCGTCTGCTGTTCTTTCGTATGTATGACCATGTTTAAACGAAGGAATCCTCGCCTTTACCACCTAGCACGATCTGGCCTTCGTCGGCCAGGCGGCGCACGATTTGCAGGATTTGCTTTTGTTGCGTTTCCACTTCCGACAGGCGCACCGGACCTTTCGACTCCAGGTCTTCGCGCATCATTTCCGAGGCGCGCGCCGACATGTTCTTGAAGATCTTGTCGCGCAGTTCCTGCGACGCGCCCTTCAGGGCGATGATCAGCATCTCGGACTGCACCTCGCGCAGCAGCAGCTGGATGCCGCGGTCGTCGATATCGATCAGGTTGTCGAACACGAACATCTCGTCCATGATCTTCTGCGCCATGTCGTTGTCGTAGTTCTTGATATTGTCCATGACCGAGCTTTCCTGCTCGCCGGACATGAAGTTGAGGATCTCGGCCGCCGCGCGCACGCCGCCCAGCGTCGATTTCTTGATGTTCTCGTTACCCGACAGCAGCTTGGTGAGCACGTCGTTCAGCTCGCGCAGCGCGGCCGGCTGCACGCCGTCCAGCGTGGCGATCCGCAGCACCACGTCGTTGCGCAGGCGGTCGGTGAAGTGGCCGAGGATTTCGCAGGCCTGGTCGCGCTCGAGGTGGACCAGGATGGTGGCGATGATCTGCGGGTGTTCGTTGCGGATCAGCTCGGCGACCGATTGCGAATCCATCCACTTCAGCGATTCGATGCCCGAGGCGTCCTTGCCGCCCAGAATGCGCGACAGCAGCACCGAGGCCTTGTCGTCGCCCAGCGCCTTGGTCAGCACCTGGCGGATATACTCGTCCGAATCGAGGCCCACGGTGGAGGCGGCCGCCACCATGTCGCGGAAATTGTCCAGCGTGCCGACCACTTCCTCGTGCGGCACGTTCTTCATGGTGGCCATCGCCGCGCCCAGCTTGAGCACTTCGCGCGGGCCGAGGAACTTCATCACCTCGGCGGCCTCGGTCTCGCCCATCGCCAGCATCAGGATGGCGGCCTTTTGCAGTCCGGTATTCTCAGTCATTTGCGCCTATCCATTCCTTGATCACGTTGGCCACAATGCGTGGGTCCTCCACCGCCAGTTTCTTGGCCATCGCGAGGTTGTCGCGGTAGCTGCGCGCGGTGTTTTCTTCCATTTTGCGCAGTTCTTCTTCGGCGATGAGCGCTTCGTCCGGACCTTCCTCGACCACTTCCTCCGGCACTTCCGGTTCCGGCTCCGGCGCGTTGATCTCGTCGATCTTCTTGAACACCGGACGCATCATCGGACGCACGATGCGCAGCACGATGTACAGCAAGATCAGGGCGGTGATCAGGAACTTCGCCAGATCCTTGGCCATCGGCAAGTTGGCCGGGTCCTTCCACCATTCCGGCGGCGGCTCGTACGGCTTGTCGACGCCATCGAACGGCGAGTTGGCCACGCTGACGGCGTCGCCGCGATCCTGGTTGTAGCCCATCGCCTGCTTGACCAGGTCGTTGATCTTGGCCATCTCTTCAGGAGTATAGGCTTTTACCGTGACTTTGCCGTTCTTATCGACAATGCGCTTGTAGTTGACCACCACCGCCACGGTCAGGCGGCGCAGGCCGCCCATGCCGCGTTGCTCGTAGCGCACGGTTTTATCGACTTCGTAGTTGGTAGTCGATTCCTTGTGGCTGGTGCCGCCGGCGGCGTTGGGGTTGACGGTGCCGGGCACGGTGCCCGGCGGCGGCGCGTTGGGGCCGTTGGCCTGGGCGGTCTGGTTGAGCGGGGCGGTGGCGGTGCCCGGCGGCTGGTTCGACAGCGCGCCCGGGATGCCGCCCGGATTGTTGGTGCTGTTGTTGCCGTTGGTCTCGCTGGTTTGCTGGCTGCGGATGGCCGAGGCGGCCGGGGGCGAGTTCGGCTTGTAGTTCTCGGAGGCCTGCTCGATCTTGGCAAAGTCGACATCGGCCACTGCCTCGGCGCGCACATTGTCTTCGCCGACGATCGGCGCGACGATCGATTCGACTTGCTTGATCACCTGCGCCTGCAGGTCCTTGACGTATTTCAGCTGCAGCTCGTCGAGCTTGGCGTTGGCGATCGCGCCCGGCTTGTTTTGCTCGGAAATCAGGTTGCCGGCCTGGTCGACCACGGTGACGTTGGCCGGGGTCAGTTCGGCCACGCTGGACGCCACCAGGTGGATGATGGAGCCGGTCTGCTGCGCATCCAGCATGCGGTTGGTGCGCAGGGTAACGATCACCGAGGCGGTCGGTTTTTGCTGGTCGCGCACGAACACGGACGGCTTCGGCAGCGCCAGGTGGACGCGGGCGTTTTCCACCGGCGCCAGCGACATGATGGAACGGGCCAGCTCGCCTTCGAGCGCGCGCTGGTAATTGACCTGCTCGGCGAACTGGGACACGCCCAGCTTCTGGTTTTCCATCAGCTCGAAGCCGACCGTGCCGCCTTTCGGCAAGCCTTGGGCCGCCAGCTTGAGGCGGATGTCGTGCACCTGGTCGGCCGGCACCAGGATGGCGGTGCCGTTGTCGGCGAACTTGTGCTTGATGTTGAGCTTGTCCAGTTCGGCCGTGATGGCGCCGCCGTCGCGGTCGGTGAAGTTGGAGAACAGCACCGCGTAGTCGGGCGGCTTGTTCCATAGCCACAGGCCGACCAGGATGGCGGCGATGGCGGCCGCGCCGGCGGCGCGCAGGAAGTTGCGCCCCATCGGCGTCTGGATGAAGGGCAGCTTCTCGACGCCGTCGTCTTGCGCGCCGGCTGCTGTGTCGTTGTCGATCTCTTCCGCTACGGCCATGATGGTTGGGTCCCGATTGAGGGTTCTTTAAGGAATACCGCCATTATTGCTTGTATTTTGGAAATTCAATAGGGGGAACAGAGCGCCGTTTACGGTCCTGCTCAATGCAGGGGGCTGGCGTGGTCCTTGTTATTCTGGCACCACGTTTAAAAAGGAGTTAGCAATGATTACAGGTGGAATTGACAGTAGTCGAATCCAAGCCATGATAGCGCAGCTGCGCGCGCACGCGACCAAGCCGGACCTGCAGCCGCCGGTGATCGCGACCGAGCCGGCCGCCGTACCCAAGGCGAATTTCTCCGACGCCCTGAAAAAGTCGCTGGACGCCGTCAACGCCAGCCAGGTCGAGGCCGATGGCTTGAGCAAACAGTTTGCGATGGGGGATGACAGCGTCAGCCTGTCGGATGTGATGATTGCGCAACAAAAAGCCAGCATCAACTTCCAGGGCACGATCCAGGTGCGCAACAAGCTGGTGTCGGCCTACCACGACATCATGAACATGCAGGTTTAAGCTCGGACAAACTGAACTGAAGCCCTGAAGTTACGGTCCAACTTCAGGGCTTTTTTATTTTTCAGGGTCTAGTCTGAGCTACTGCCTGTTGGCGGCGCGGGGGGGGGGGCGCTTAAGTCAGGCCGGCGATGCGGGCGTTGCGTTCGCGTTCGAGTTTGGTGATGTAGCGCTGGACGCTGGCCAGCGCGCCGCGTGGGATGTTGACGAACTCGCAGCCCAGGCGGCGGTTGGTCTTGTTGTTCAGCAGGGTCAGGTCCAGCGAGTTGCGCACCTGCAGCGCGGTGGTGATCGGGCCGATTTCCGGCAGGTCGATCTTGCAGTCCAGGTAGCTCTTGCCGATGGCGTCGCCCAGCACCATTTTGTTGTCAAGGATGGCGATGCCGCCGCAGCTGATGTCGGCCAGCGGGAAGGTGGTCGGGCCGCCCAGCTCGGCCGGCAGGGCGATCTGCACCCGCACCGGGTTGGTCACCGGCGTGGCGATGCGGTAGTACTCGCGCCGCTGCAAGCGGATCAGGGTGTCCGGGAACGGAATCTTGAAGGCCGGGTTGCCTTCGAACTGGGTCTGCTCGATCTGGTCGGCCGCAAACAGGATGCGCACCTTGTCCAGCGTGGTTTCAAACGACAGCCGGCGCGAGGCCAGGATGCGCTTGTTCTGCTCCTGGTCGATCGAACAGTCAAGGTAGACGATGTTGGCCGCTTCGTCGACGTCGAGGATGGAGGTCACGCAGACGTCCGACTCGCCCTGGATCAGCATGCGGATCAACTGGTTTTTTTCGCCGATACCGCGCAGCAGGGAGAAGATTTCCCGTCGTGATTCGACTTCAAAATCGTGCCAGTTTTCCAATTCCGCATCCTGAAAGTGTGGGTACATCTAAAGCCAGTTCGGTCAAATTTCGGTCAAGGGGATGCTGGTGTCCGGCGCCGGAGGCAGGGGCATACCAGACTTTTGCGCTGCTTCAATATGATATAGCCACGCTAATAGTTCCGCAATTGTACGATAAAGAATAGGCGGGATCTGTTGGTCCAGATCAACTTCCATGAGCAGGGACACAAGTTCTTTCGACTCATGGATGGCCACGCCGGCTTCCTGCGCCACGTGGATGATCTGCTCGGCCACCAGTCCGCGGCCCTTGGCCACCACTTTGGGGGCGGGCTTGCCGCTGTCGTAGGCCAGCGCCACCGCCTGCTGCAGCGGCTTGCGCGCGGCTTCGTCAGCCATGATCGTCCTCCTGGCTGATGGTCAGCGAGGACAATTGCGCGCCGGCCGCCGCCATCGCGCTTTCCAGCTGGCTGGCATAGGCGCGCAGCGTGACGGCGCTGCCGTCGCTGTCGGTCTGCACCTGGATGTGGACTTGCTCGCCGACCAGCGTCACCGCCGCCGACACTGCGCCCAGCAGCGGCAGGCGGAAGCGCACGCCGCTGCGCCAGATCTGTTCCGGCTCGCCGTCGGCATCGCCGTTGCCGCCCTGGCCGCCTTCGCGCTGCTCACGCCGCACATCCCATTGCATTTCTTGCCCGGGCCAGGCCTGGCCGTGCCACAGCACGCGGTTTTGCTCCTGCGTGTGCAGCTGCTGGTTGATCATTTGCGCGGCGCTCAGGTCGGGGCCGCCGGCGGCGGCGCGCGCGGCAGTTTCGCCGCCTTGCTGTTGCAGCAGGCGCTGCATCTGCGGCTCGCGCATCAGCTCGGCCAGCGGGCGCTCGCCCTTGACCCATTCGGCCACGTGCGATTCATAGAACAGGCCGCTCTTGGAAATGGTCTCGTGCAGCTGTTGCGCCAGCGCGTCGGTGTCGGGCGCGGCGTTGCCGAACAACGCGGTCTTGCCGATCAGCGCCGCTTGCGCCGCCTGACCCGCTTGCGCGGTGCTCAGCACAGTGGTCAGCACGCGCGCGGCGCTGCTCAGCGTCGCTTGCGGGGTGTTGGCGCTGAGTTCGGGCAGCTCGCTGGCCGGCGTCAGCGGCGCCTTGCCAAGCAGGGTGGCGGCCAGGCTTTGCGGCTTGACGGCGTCGGCCGGGACGGCGGAGCCGGCGCTGCCTGCCGCCAGCGTGGCGGCCGCTTGCGCTTGTGCCGCGCCGGCTGGCGTGGCCAGGGCGGCGGCGGGATTCGGCAGGGCGGCATTGCCGGCAGCGATGGCCGGGCGGCCAGCTTGCGCGGCGTTGCCGGCAGGGGCATCGGGGGTGTCGGGGGCGGCTCCGGCCGGCAAGCCGGGACGGCCGGTGGCGGCGCTGTTGCCGCTGTTGGCGGCCGGGTTGCCGGCAGTGGCGCCGGCACCGCTGGCTGGCGTGCCGGGCAGGCCGGGCTGGAGCTGGCCGGGAGCGGCGTCGGCATCGGCTGGTGCGCCGGCACCGGCGCCAGCGCCAGTGGTGGGCGCACCGGGCTGGCCGGGCGCGCCTTGCGCCGCGCCGCTGGCCGGTTTGCCGCTGCCGGGCAGCACCACGGCGCCTTGCGATGGCAGGGTGGCGGCCTCGCCGCCCTCGGCCGCGCCGGCATCGGTGTACAACAGGGTGGGGGCGGCGCCCGGCGTGCTGGTGCCGAGCTGGAAGGTGGGGCGCGGCTGGGCCGTGAGCACGGTCAGTGGCACGCTGGTGCCGACCTGGGTGTCGCCCGGCAGCATCAGGCGCACGGAATTTTCCGCCACCTTGACCAGGTAGCTGCCGTCCTTGAGCTTGGAGAGCACCTCGGCCGGCACGGTCTGGCCGACCAGGCTTTGCACCGCGCGCTGGAAAGCCGCCTGGCGGCCATCGCCGATGGCAACGCCCGCACCGGCGCCGTCAGCCGGCTTGACCGGCGTGACGATGGCGGCGTCCAGGCGCGGCAACATGGCGCGCGCCTGCTTTAGACGCTACCGTAGGCGGTGACGATGCGCCGTTCAGTACCGGTGGCGTTGATCAGTTTGGACAGCTGGGCCATCCACGGCATGGTGAGGTCGCGGATCTGGCGGTCGGCGTTGAGCATCTGGCGGATCAGTTCGATTTTGCGTTCGCGCTCGGCGCCGCTCATCGGCTGTGGCGGCTCGTGTTCGCGCAGCGTCTGCACGTGGGCGGCGCAGCGTTGTTCCAGCAAGACCAGGGCATCCCAGTCGCTGCGTTTGGCGGCCTGCACCATCTGTTCGGTCAGGTCGGCCATCGCGGCGTACACGGATAAAACATCTTGAATCGTCATCATAAATCAGGCGCTCGCGAGGTTGTTGGCGGGGTGGATGCCGGTGGCGGCAGGGGTGTCGGCGATCGCGTTCCAGGCGTCGCGCAACTCGGTCAGCAAACGCTGCACTTCTTCGATGATGGTGGCGTCGTTGTTGAGGTTGGCCGTCAGCAGGCGCGCGCTCATGTACTCGTACAGCGCGTCCAGGCCTTCGGCGATCTCGCCGCCGGCTTTCTTGTCGAGCGCGGCGCGCAGGCCGCTGTCGATGATCATGATGGCCTTGGAGATCGATTTGCCCTTCTCGCCGATATTGCCAGTGCGCATGCCGCTCAGGGCCGTGCTCAGCGCCACCAGGGCGCCGTCGAACAGCATCACGATCAGCTTGTGGGGACTGGCGGCAACCACGCCGGTTTCCATGCCAACCTTGGCATAGGCGCTGACACCAGTTTGTCGAGATCCGAACATACTTTATCTCCTGTTAATGCGTACGCGGTCAGGCCTTGGCCATCGCCGCGAACTGCTGCGTCAAGAATGACGCGGTGGAATTCATGCTGGCAATCGACGTGTCGAGTGCAGTGTACTGCGCGCGGTAGCGCGCTTCAACATCCACCAGGCGCGCGCTGAAGGTATCGCGCTGCTTGGTGATGTCCTTGACGGTGTTGTTCAACCCGGTGGTGCGGCTGGCGATCGCGCCGGTGCTGCCCAGGTAGCCGGACGCCAGGGTATTGAGCTGGTAGGCATAGCCCTGCGAGAAGCCGAAGGTGCCGCGCGAGCCGATGGTGTCGCCGGTCACGGTCAGCTTCAGGCCTTCGATCGGTGCGCCGGCCGCGCCGGTCAGCGACTGGCCGTCGCCGGTGGCGGTGTAGCCGCCGATGGTGCCAGCCACGTCCAGGCCGTCGACCGAGGCGCCGGTGCCAAACGCGGCCGAGACATCGGTGCCGGTGGCGCTGCTGACGTGGATATTGGACTTGGAACCGTAGCGGGTCGAGGTCAGCGACAACTTGCCGTCATCGCCCACCGTGGCGCTGACGGTGGCGCCGGCGGTGGAAAACGCGCTGACGCCATTGATCGCCGACTGCAGCAGGGTGGCCAGCTGGCTCGGATTGTAATTGCCCGCTGGCAGCGAGATGGTGGCGGTATTGGCCAGCGTGGCCGGCTTGGTGTCGTTCAGCGTCACGGTCCAGGTGGTGTCGGCGTCGATGGTGGTCTCGGCCGGCAGGACCAGGTTGCCGGCCAGCGTGCCCTTGGTGGCCAGCTGGGTGATGTTGATACGGTAGTCGCCGGCCAGGGTCTTGCTGGACGAGCTGGCGAACTTGATATCGGGGTCGGTGCCGCGCCCGACTGCCGCGAACAGGCCCGGGATATCGGCAAAGTTGTTGCTGATTGCTGTGCTCAGCTTGCTGTTATCGAGCGCCAGGGTGCCGTCTTTCTGGAACGAGATGCCGATCTGCGACAGGCTGGTCAGCGAGGTGCCCTGCAGCCCGGTAATCGTGGTCGAGAGCTGGCGCCGCAGCGCCGATTGCAGGCCGCGCAGGGTCGAGTCGCCCAGCAGCGGGCCGCCGGTCTTGGTGTCGGGATCGTAGGCGCCGAGCGTGCTGATTTGCTTGCTCAGGGCGTTGTAGGCGGTGACAAAGCCGCTCACCGAACTGGTCAGCGAGCTGCTGTCGGTGGCCACCGACAGGGTGCTGGTGCCGACCTTGAGCGCGCTGATGGTCACGCCCTGGATGGCGCCCGTGATGCTGGTACCGGCGCTGGTGACGGCGATGCCGTTGACCGTGGCCTTGGTGTCGGCGGCGGCGGCCGTTTGCGACAGGCTCTGGGTGCCGGCCGGGTCGTAGCCCATCAGGGCCACCAGGTCGGGATCGGGCGGGTTGCCGCCGGAGCCGGACAGGGTGATCTTCATGGTCGATGCGACGCCGGTCGCGGTCGAGGTCAGGATCAGGTGGTTGGGCGTGGCGCCGGTGCCGGTGCTGCCGTCCGACACGATGCTGGCCGTGACGCCGAAGCCGCCCTTGTTGATGGCGGCCATGATGCCCTGCAAGGTATTGTTCGAGCTGTCGATGACGATATTGCCGCTGGTACGGCTGGCGTCGGCCGTAAAGCTGGTGCCCAGGTAGGCGCCGCCGGTGCCGGCGGTCAGGCCGGCGCCGGCCGGGTTGGTGCCGGCCACGGTAATCGGGCTGCCGTCGGCGGAAATCAGCGAGATCGAGCCGACTGCGGTGGTGTTGGAGCCATTGTTGGCGCTGCCGCTATTGCCGATGCCGCCGGTAACGGCGCCGCTCACGGTTTCGGTCACGGCAATATTGTTGCCGTCCGCATTCTTGAACTGCAGGTCGCCGCCGGCCACGCTGCCGCTGACAGTGATGTTGGCCTCGGCCAGGGCGCGGGTGACGGCGGTGTCGCCGGTCAGCGCCGCGTCCAGCGAGGCGCCGGTGATGCCGCTGCCGCCCGCCACGCCGGTTTGCTGCACGGCGATTTCCACGCCGCCGACCGACAGCGTGTAGGTGCCGCCGCCGCTGGTGTCGATGTCGCCATAGGTGCTGGCGCCGCCGCTGCCAAACAGCGTGGCGCTGGTGGCGGTGGTGGCGGCCTTGGCCGACACGCCGGTGGTGCTGCTCTTGGCGTTGATGGCGTCGGCCAGCAGGCGCGCGCTGCGCGTGCTGCCGTCGGTGGCAATCGCGGTGTTGTTGATGGTGAGCGAGCCCGGCGTCAGGCCGCTCGTGTTGAGGCTGGCGCCAAGCTGGGTGCCGGTGATGCCGAAGGTGCCGCCGCTGACCGTACCCAGCGCGAAGTTGATCGTGGTTTTCGCGCCCAGGCCGATGGCGGCGGTGGTGCTCTTGTAGCCGCCCGAGGCCAGCGTCTGCGCCTGCGCCACCTGGGTGATGTTGACGCGGTAGCTGCCCGGCAGCGCCTCGCCGGTGGCGGTGGCGGTCATCACGCCGGTGTCGCTGGGGGTGGCGGTACGGGTCTGGAAGCTCGACAGCGAGGTCAGGCTGGCGAGCGAGGACTGGAAGGAGCTCAGCGCTCCGGACAGGTTGCCAAACGCTGACACCTGCGCCAGGTAGCTGGCCGACTTTTTGTCAAAGTCCGCCAGAGGCGCAGACTCGACCGCCATCAGTTTGCTGACGATGTCGTTGACCTGCAAGCCTGAGCCGATGCCGGGAGTAGAGATGCCCACTTGGTGCTCCTGTGTAAAACAATAATATAAGACAATATCGGCAGAATCAAACCGTACTTGAGAGGGGCGATTACCCGCCAGTTCGCACTAAGCTGAAAAAAGCGGCAGCCACAATGGCTGACAAGATGATGGCTGGCGCGATTATTGGTCGGCAGCAATGGTAGCGGCGGCGCTCCTGGGCTCAGGATGCCATAGGGGAAGAAAAAGCGGCGCGCTCCAGGCGCGGCCGCTTCAGGCGGTTTGCTGGATCAGCAGACCGGTGCCGGAACCCGATTCCAGCGATTTGGCGATTTCCAAGGCTTCAGGCGTTGGAATCTGGCGCAACACTTCCTTGGTGGTCTGGTCGACCACCTTGACCACGGTGCGCTTGCTGTCGCTGTCGATGGAGAACTCCAGGCCTTGCGATTTGGCCTGCACCGATTTATTCAGCTGCGACACGGCTTGGTTGACCTGGTCCAGCGACGGGGCGGCCGACGGCGCTTTCACGGCGGCGGCAGTCTCGACGGCGGTGGCCGGCGCGCGTGCCGCACCTTGGGCGGCGGCGGCATCCGAGCTGACCGGTGCGCGGTCGGCGGTGCGGGCCGTGCTGGCCGAGCCTATGGTATCGATAGTCATGATGCTTCCCTTTACGAAAAATCCCCGACTGATGGAATCAGCCGGGGAACCTGGTTAAAGCGGCGCTTGCGGCGCCGTCTTATCCCCGGATTTTAGCCACGCAGCAGCGACAGTACACCGTTCGGCAGCGAGTTCGCTTGCGCCAACATCGCGGTACCGGCTTGTTGCAGGATCTGGCCGCGGGTCAGGGTCGCGGTTTCTGCAGCGAAGTCGGTATCCTGGATACGGCTACGCGAGGCCGACAAGTTCTCGGTAGCGGTGTTCAGGTTCGAGATGGTCGAGGCGAAACGGTTCTGGATCGCACCCAGTGCAGCACGGTTGCTGTTGATCTGGTTCAGTGCCGCGTCAATGGTCTTCAGCGCCGCATTCGAGCCGGTCACGGTGCTGACGTCCAGCTTGGACACCGATTGCAGGGCGCTGGCCTGGGTCGCGGTCACGATCGATGCGCCGGTGCTGCTGATCGAGAAGCCGCTGTCGGCCGAGAAGTCGAGGTGGCCGCCCACGGTCACGCTGGAGCCGACGCCGGCGGTGATGACCGGGGTGGCACCCGAGTTGTCCACGGTGTCGGCGGTGCCGCCGGCGCCGATGGCCACGCCCAGGGCGTTTTTGGCGGCGGTCGAACCCGACGCTGGCTTGTCGGCGCCGCGCAGGAACGCGCCGCTCAGGCCGTCGTCGGCTGCGGTGTTGGTGTTCTGGATCTGGATGTCGTCGCCGGTGTTATTGGACAGCACGATTTCCTTGGCGGTGCCTGCCGAGTTCATCTTGACCGAAGCGCTGATGCCGGTGGTGCCGCTCTGGGCGTTGATGGCCTGGGCCAGCGAGGAGACATCACCGCCCTTGACCTGGGCTGAGATGGTCACTGCGCTCGACTCTTTGTCGTTGGCGACCGAGTTGCTACCGCGCAGCGTGAACTGGTAGGAACCATCTTTCATCGCGGTCTGGGTCGCTGGGGTCAGCGGATCGCTGCCCGACAGGGTCGCAGTGGTGGCGGCCGAGGCTTTCACGCCGCTGCTGGCGCTCTGGGTGTTGACGGCGGCCGCGATGGCTTTGGCGCTGTCGCTGACGTTGACGGCAACGTTGGTGGTGACACCGGCACCCGAGCTCAGGGTCAGGGTTTCTGCAGCGGCAACGTTGTTTTTGTTACCGGTGATGGCTTCCGAGATCACGGTGGCGACGCCGTAGGCCGAGGTGGCGGTGTTGTTGCCGAGGTCGGTTGCTTTGGCCGAGGACACGCCGATGTTGATGGTCTGGCCGGAGTTGGCGCCGACCTGGAACTGGGCCGAGGTCAGCGAGCCGTCCAGCACGTTCTGGCCGTTGAACTGGGTGGTGTTGGCAACGCGGTCCAGCTCTTGCGACAGGGCCGATACCTCGTTCTGGATCGACTTGCGGTCGGAGTCCGAGTTGGTGCCGTTGGCCGACTGCACGGCCAGTTCGCGGATACGCTGCAGCAGGTCGCCGGCGGTGCTCAAGCCACCCTCGGCCGTTTGCGCCAGCGAGATGCCGTCGTTGGCGTTACGTGCAGCCGTGGTATTGCCGCGAATCTGCGACGTGAAACGCTCCGAAATCGCCAGACCAGCAGCGTCGTCCTTGGCGCTGTTGATGCGCAGACCCGACGACAGGCGTTGCAGCGAAGTCGACAGGCTGGTTTGCGATGCGGTCAGGTTACGTTGCGAATTCAGCGATGCAATATTACTGTTGATGACTTGTGCCATGATAATTCTCCGAACGGTATTTCATTGTGGGCGGTCTGCCTCAATTAGCCTTGGTCTGCTTCTCTGTTTCCGAAGCAATCAAACCGCAGTTATTCCCTGTAACGGGTTCCCACATGGAAAGTTTAGGGCGCGCAGGGTGGAAAATTTTTGCCGGCGGGGCTAAAGTTCGCTGTGCATGAGCGTCTAAACGACGTTAAAAAACGAAACTTTAGGGCGAAAAAAAATTTATTTCACCGGCAATTTTGCGAAAAAAAAGCCCGGCGCTGGGGCCGGGCTCGGGGCGTGCGGGGGAAAACCGCCTCAGTCGGCGACCACCACGCGGTTCTTGCCGGTCTGCTTGGCGGTGTACATGGCCTTGTCGGCGCGCTTGACCAGTTCGGTCTGCTCCTCGTTCGGACGGCGCAGGGCGACCCCGGCCGAGAAGGTGATCAGCACTTTCTCGTTATCGTGCAGGAAGAAATGCTTGGTCAGCTCGCGCTGCAGCCGGGTCATGGTCGAGGCGGCCGCTTCGACCGTGGTTTCCGGCATCAGGATCAGGAACTCCTCGCCGCCGAAGCGGGCGATCACGTCCATCGAGCGCAGCGTGTCCTTGACGATTTTCACCAAGTGCTTGAGCGCGGCGTCGCCGGCGATGTGGCCGTAGGTGTCGTTGAGCTTTTTGAAGTCGTCCAGGTCCAGCACCGCGATGCACAGCGGCGTGCCACGGCGGTCGGAGCGCGCGGTTTCACGCTCGAACACGTCGTCCAGGCCACGGCGGTTGAGGCTGCCGGTGAGCTGGTCTTCGCGCACCAGCTCGCTCAAGTGCTGCAGCTTGGCTTCCAGCGTGTGGATGCGCGCCTCGGCATCCTGCACTTCCTGCTTGGCCAGCATCATCTTGTCGCGCGCCTTGAGCGCTTCGTTCTGCACCAGCCGGGTTTCCTTGAGCACTTCGTCGAGGATGCTGTTGAGTTCGGCGATATTGTCGGCCTTGCTGATCTTGTCCGAGTAGCCGCCGATCTTCTCGTGGAAGTCGCCGGTCGAAGCCGCCACTTGGCCGAGGCGGTCGATAAAGGTCATCATCATGTTCTTGACGGTGAGCTTGACGTCCGACAGGCTGTGCTTGAGCTGGCCCTGTTTATAAATGACTTCCTTCAGGCTGCGCGTGGCTTCCTCCAGCGCGCGCACGTCGAGCGGGCCGGCGATCAGGTTTTGCACCGCCTCGATCTGGCCGCGCAGCCAGCTGTCGTCGTCGAGCAGTTCGCCGACGTTTTCCAGCAGCAGCTTGAACAGGCGCAGCAGCAGTTCCTGCTGCTCGCCGCTGTCGCCGCCGCGCAACTCGATCTGGTAGCACAGCTGTTTCAGGCGCACGGCGATCTCGGCCAGCGCTTCCTCGCTGTGCGCCACCTTGGTGGCCGCGCCCAGCGATTCGGCCTCGGCCGCCAGCACCGGCGCCCCGGCCAGCAGCGAGGCCACGGCAAAGGTCAGGGTGCGGCTCAGCAGGTCGCGCAGGCTGCGCTCCTGCTCGCTTTCCTCGCCGGGCAGGCCGGCCACTTCGATGCCTTTCTTGGGCGCGACGAAATGCTTTTCCACCAGCTGCGACAGCGCGCGCGCGTAGCCGTCCCAGTCGCGCGACTTGACCGCGCGGTTGAAGCGGCGGCCGAATTCGGCCAGGTCGCCGGTGTTGTCGGTCAGGCGGGTGGCAAACTGGCTCAGCACCGATTCCGGGCCGGGATCGGCGCTGCCCAGCGGCGCAGCGGACGCTACCTGCGCGGCGGCGGCAGGCTCGGGCGCAATGCCGGCAATTTCGTTGTAGATGTCGCGGTAGGCTTCCGGCGTCGGCGCGATGCGGCGCACCGCCAGGCGCTTGAACGCCTCGCGTGCGATATCGGCCGGGTTTTGCTCGGGGATGGATGGTTTGCTGGACATGGTGACGCGCGGGCCTCTTCAGGAATTACCAATGATTATGGCAATGATAAGCCTGCTGTCTGCCGAGCAATACTGCGATAAGCGGCGGGAAGGTGGCTTTCATCTGAGTATGACTATCTTAACCCTTGCTCATTCAATCAGCTGGTTTTTAATTGCGTAATGCGTCAGCTCCGCGCTGTTTTTCAGCTTCATTTTAACCAAAAGGCGGGCGCGGTACTCGCTGACCGTCTTCACCGACAGCGATAATTCCTTGGCGATGGTGCCCACCGTCTTGCCGGAGGCGATCATGGTCAGGGTCTGGTATTCGCGGTCGGACAGGGTTTCGTGCAGCGGCGCCTCGTGGTCGTCGTTGACGTGGTTGGCCAGCTCCTGCGCCAGCGCCGCGCTGATGTATTTGAGGCCGCCGGCCACCTGGCGGATCGCCGTCACCAGCTCCTTGGGCGCGCTCTGCTTGGTCAGGTAGCCGCCCGCGCCGGCTTTCAGGGCGCGGATCGCGTACTGGTCCTCGCGGTGCATGGACAGCATCAGCACCGCCAGCTCCGGCTTTTCCTTCTTGATCTGCTTGAGCACCTCGATGCCGTTGCGGTCCGGCAGCGAGATGTCGAGCAACATCACCTGACATCCGGACTTGCGGAACAGCTTGATGGCGTCCAGCCCGTTTTCGGCCTCGCCGGCGACCACGATGTCGCGCGTCTCGGCCAGGATTTGCTTCAAGCCCTCCCGCACAATGGCGTGGTCATCCGCGATGAAGACCTTGATGATGGCTTTCTCTGTCATGTATCTCTGTACGTTATTTCGTCGTGGAAATGTTTTCTTCCGCTATTGTAGCGCCAGCGGCAGCTGCGATGAGGCTGTCGCGTAGCGTATCGCGCTTTATTTTGATGGCGACCACGGTGCCGCCGCCATTGGCGTGGCTCAGCGTCAACGTGCCGCCCAGCGCGCGCGCGCGTTCGGCCATGCCGCGCAGGCCGAAGGAGTCGGGCTTGGCGCGGTCGGCCTGGCGGATGCCGCTGCCGTTGTCGGTGATTTTCAGGCTGACGTGGTAACGCAGCCGCGCCAGCTTGACGGTGACCTTGCTGGCGTGGGCGTGCTTGGCGATGTTGGTCAGCGCCTCCTGGGCGATGCGGAACAGGGCGGTGGCCTGGTCGTCGTCGAGGCCGATGTCGCGGTGGTTGGTGCTGAAGCTGCCGTGGATGCCGGTCTGCTTGGCGAACTCGCCCACCTGCCACTCCAGCGCCGCCACCAGCCCGAGGTCGAGCAGGGCCGGGCGCAGGTCGAGCGCGATACGGTGGATGGCCTCGATGGTGCGGTCGACCAGCGCATCGACATAGTCGGTCTTGTCGCGCAGCGCCGGATCGGCGGCGGCCCCGCTGCTGTCCAGCCGCGCCGCCAGCATCGCCACCGCCATCTTGATGGCGGTCAGGTTGCCGCCCAGCTCGTCGTGGATCTCGCGCGCGATGCGGGTGCGCTCCTGTTCCTTGACGCGGTCGGTATGGGCGGTCAGCTCGGCCAGGCGGGCGCGCGAGTGGCGCACTTCCTCCTGCTCCAGCTTGCTGTCGGTGATGTTGGTCATGATGCCGTCCCAGCGCACCGCGCCGTCGGCCAGCGCGTGCGGGGTGCCGCGCAGATTGATCCACTTGACGTCCTTCCAGGCGTCGACCCAGATGCGGCCTTCCCAGTTCCAGCTCCACAGCGCGCTGGCCGAGGCGTGCATGGCCTCGAGGTAGGACGGGCGGTCGTCTTCCAGGATCAGCGACAGGAAGCGTTGCGGCTGGGCGTGCAGCTCGGCGGCGGTCAGGCCGAGCAGGGCCAGGCAGCCATCGCTGAGGTAGGGGAAGCTGACGCTGCCGTCGGCCTGGCGCACCAGCTGGTACACCAGTCCCGGCATGTTGGAGACGATGGCGGCAAAGTGCGCACGCACCTGTTCCAGTTCGGTGGCCAGGGCCTGGCTATCATTCGGGATGGGGACGGCTGAACTCATGGCATGTATGATACGTGAAAGCCATTACAATAAGCGGCATGAATAAAGCATTTGTCAAAGAACAGGACGGGGACGAGGACGAGGAAGCCGCCGCGCTGGCGTTGGCGATTCCTGCCGGCTCCAAGAACTACATCCGCCCGGAAGGCTACCAGCGCATCAAGGATGAGCTGCTGCAGCTGATCGACGTCGAGCGGCCGGAAGTGGTGAAGATCGTGCACTGGGCCGCCTCCAACGGCGACCGCTCGGAAAACGGCGACTATATCTACGGCAAGCGCCGCCTGCGCGAAATCGACCGCCGCATCCGCTTCCTGACCAAGCGCATGGACTCGGCCGCGATTGTCGACCCGAGCGTGCACTACGGCAGCGACCAGATATTTTTCGGCGCCACCGTCACCTACAGCAACCAGCATGGCGAAGAGCGCACCATCACCATCGTCGGCATCGACGAGCTCGATCCGCTGAACGGCAAGATCAGCTGGGTGGCGCCGGTGGCGCGGGCCCTGACCAAGGCGCGCGAAGGCGACACCATCACCTTCCAGGCGCCGCATGGCGTGGAAGAGTTGGACATCCTGGAGGTTCGTTATCCTGCACCGGCTGCCGATTAAACGGGCTGTATGTCTGCTGGCGCTGCTGGGCTGGCAGGGCGCGGCGTGCGCGCTGGATGTGTATGTGATCGACATGAACTCGAGCAAATCGAGTTTCAGCGACAGCCACACCCTGAAGCTGGTGACGGCGGCGCTGGAAGCGTCCAGTCCCAAATACGGTCCGTATGAATTCCGGGTGGCGGCGCTGCGCATGGAGCGCGACCGGCTGCTGCAGGAAATGCTCAAGGGCGAGCTGGTCAACCTGAGCGGGCAGGTGACGTCGCAGGAGTGGGAGCAAAAGCTGATCCCGATCCGGATCCCGATCGACAAGGGGATATCGTGCTACCGCATCTCGCTGATCGACAGCCGCAACCAGGACCTGTTCAGCGCCGCGCGCACGCTGGACCAGCTGAAAAACCTGAGCCTGGGATCGGGGCGGCAATGGAGTTTGACCGGCACCTACAAGCAGGCTGGCTTCCACGTGGTGGAGGGCACGACGTCGGCCGGGCTGCACAGCATGCTGGCGGCGGGACGCTTCCAGCACTTCCCGCGTGCGATTGATGAAGCCATCTATGAGCAGGCCGCGTACGTGCCGAGCTTTTCGACCCTGAGTGTGGAGCGCAGTTTTGCGCTGTACGTGCCATCGCCGCGCTACTTCTTTTTGGGCGGCGGGCAAAAGCGCCTGGCGCAGCGGCTGGAATACGGCCTGCAGCAGTTGATCGCCGACGGCCGCTTCGATCACCTGTTCCATGAATCCTACGACGGCCTGATCGAGAAATCCGGCCTGCGCAAGCGCCGCATCTTCCACATCGACAACCCGCTGTTGTCGCCGCAGACGCCGCTGTCCAACAAGGCGTACTGGTACAACCCCTATTGAGTTACGTCAGAACGAGGCGCCCACAGTCTTGCTAGTTTGGCGAGACACTTTGGGAGAAATGCCATGCCTCGTCATTCACGGTTGGTTTTGCCGGCGGTCCCGTTGCATGTGATTCAGCGCGGGTACGACCGGCAGCAGTGCTTTTTTGTTGATGATGATTTTGTTGTGTTTCGACAGTGGTTGCATGAAGAGGCGGTGATTGCGCTGAACAGCTGGCGGCGATGATGAAAGGCGTGACGCAGAAGTATGCGCAGTATTTCAACCACCGGCATCAGATGACGGGATCGCCTTGGGATGGGCGGTACAAGAGTTGTCTGGTGCCGATGGAAGGGTATTTGCTGACCTGTCAGCGATATATTGAAATGAACCCGGTGAGGGCGGGGATGGTGCGGTTTCCGGGGAATTACAGGTGGTCGAGTTACCGATCGAATGCAGAGGGGTTTTAGGGGATAAGGGGTGGCTTCCGCCCAACCCGCAACCTTAAGCGATACGCATGCGTTACCACTTAGGGGGCAGACCCCGCTTGGCAGTGCGGGTCTGCCGCTAATCAGCTGCGCTCGCGCAGGATGCGGTTGACCCCGGCCACGCGGCGCACGTTGCGCAGCAGGCCGGCCAGGTGCACGCGGTCCTTGACCTGCACGGTGAAGCGCAGCTGGTGCAGCACGTGTTCTTTGTCCTCGTCCATGCCGACGAAGGTGATGTTGGCGTCCGATTCGCCGATCTCTGCCGCCACCCGCGCCAGAATGCCTTTCTCGTTGTTGATCAGCAGCTTGATGCGGCTGTCGAAACGGCGGTTCAGTTCCGTGCCCCACTTGACCGCGATCCAGCGGTCCGGCTCCTTGGCCTTCTGGCGCTTGGCTTGCAGGCAGTCGCCGGTGTGCACCAGCAGCCCTTGGTCGCGGCGCAGCTGGCCGATAATCGAATCGCCGGGAATCGGCAAACAGCACGGCGCCAGTTGCACCGACACGCCCTCGCTGCCGCAAATGGTCACCGGGTCCAGCTCGGCTGCGCTGTTGTGGTCGATCGGCGCGCTGGCCGATTCGCCGCCGCGCAAGCCGAAGATATGCCGCGCCACCAGCGCCGCCATGCGTTTGCCCACGCCGATATCGGCATACAGTTCGTCCAGCGACTTGGCGCTCGATTCCTTCAGCAGGCGTTCGACCAGATGTTCTTCCAGGTCCGGGCTCACGCCCAGCGACGACAGCGCCTGCGACAGCAGCTGCTCGCCCAGCGTGATCGATTCCGGCAGGTTAATCGTGCGCAGATGATGGCGAATCGCCGAACGCGCTTTCCCCGTCCGCACAAACGACAGCCAGCTCGGGCTAGGCCGCGAAGCCGAATCCGTCACGATTTCGACGATATCGCCATTACGCAACTCAGTGCGCAGCGAAGCCGGTTCATTGTTGATGGTGACCGACACCGTATGATCGCCAATGCCGGTGTGGATGGCATACGCAAAGTCGATCGGCGTGGCCCCGCGCGGCAGCGCGATGATTTTCGATTTCGGCGTGAACACGTACACCGAATCCGGGAACAGGTCGACCTTGACGTGTTCAAGGAACTCGGCCGAGTCGCCGGTCTGCTGCTGGATATCGAGCAGCGATTGCAGCCAGGCGTGGGTGCGCTGCTGCAGGTCCGACATATTGGCTTCGCCGTTCTTGTACAGCCAGTGCGCCGCCACGCCCGATTCGGCGGTGCGATGCATTTCCTGGGTGCGGATCTGGAACTCGACCGGCGTGCCGTACGGGCCGATCAGCGTGGTGTGCAGCGACTGGTAGCCGTTCAGCTTGCGGATCGCAATGTAGTCCTTGAACTTGCCCGGCATCGGCTTGTACAGCGAATGCAGGGTGCCCAGCGCCACGTAGCAATTCGGGAAGCTGTCCACCACCACGCGGAAGCCGTACACGTCCAGCACCTGCGAGAACGACAGGTGCTTGCTGCGCATCTTCTTGTAGATGCCGTACAGGGTCTTCTCGCGGCCATACACCTCGGCTTCGATATTGGCCATCGCCAGCGTGTTCTTGACCGATTCGAGGATTTTCTTGACCACCTCGCGGCGGTTGCCGCGCGCCGCCTTGACCGCCTTGCCCAGCGTGCGGTAGCGCAGCGGATACAGGTGCGAGAACGACAGGTCCTGCAATTCGCGGTAGATGTTGTTGAGGCCGAGACGGTGCGCGATCGGCACGTACACTTCCATCGTCTCCTTGGAGATGCGGGCCTTGGCGGCCGGCTTCATCACCTCCATCGTGCGCATATTGTGCAGGCGGTCGGCCAGCTTGATCAGGATCACGCGCACGTCCGAGGCCATCGCCAGCAGCATCTTGCGGAAGTTTTCCGCCTGCGCTTCGATCTGGCTCTGGAACTCGATTTTTTCCAGCTTGGACAAGCCATCCACCAGATTCGCCACCGGCGCGCCGAAGCGCTCGATCAGCTCTTCCTTCTTGACGTCCTGGTCTTCCATCACATCATGCAGCAGCGCGGCCATGATAGCCTGCGCGTCGAGCTTCCAGTCGGCGCAGATTTCGGCCACCGCGATCGGATGCGAGATGTAAGGCTCGCCGGATTTGCGCAACTGCCCAAGGTGCATTTCGTCCGAAAAGCGATACGCTTCCTTGACCTTTTTCAGGTCGGCGGCGTTCATGTATTCGCCGAGTTTTTCAGACAGGTGAGACACCGACGCAACACCGGCCGTCAGGGCAGGAGGCGTGGCCAAAGGCGACGAGGAAATCACAGGTGGTGCAGGGGGAGAGGCGGGTGGTGCGGAAAGGGCTTCAGTGCTATCGCTGGCCGCAGGTCCGGACATGACTTTAGCCGGCTTGCTGGCCGGCTTCTTGGCCCGTGCGGGCTTGTCATTCAGTACAGGATCTGCAGGGATCAGATTCATACGCTCGCGTTCCGTCTCGATGAGAATGGCTCGTTACTACTATACCGCATCATTCACATTGTTCGGGAACGCGGTCCCAACTTACATTGGGACTTTTTTCAACATTTCCAGACCGACTTTGCCGGCAGCGATTTCACGCAGGGCGACCACGGTAGGTTTGTCCTTGGCTTCCACCTTAGGGGTGTGGCCTTGCAGCAGTTGGCGTGCGCGGTAGGTCGCGGCCAGGGTCAGCTGGAAACGGTTAGGTACGTTTTTCAGACAATCTTCAATCGTAATGCGGGCCATCTATAACTCCTAAAATCTTGTGTATTTACTTATTCAGCGTGGATGCCCAGTTGGGCAAAGAGCGAGGCGTTGCGTGCCGCTTGTTGCGCAAACCGGCAACGGGCCGCTCGGACTATCGCCGTCAATTCAGACAGCGCTACGTCGAATTCTTCGTTGATAATAGCATACTCGAACTCAGGGGCGTGGGCGATTTCGCCGCCCGCCGCCAGCAGGCGTTTGGTGATCACGTGCGGCTCGTCGGTGGCGCGTTTGTTCAGGCGTTCTTCCAGCGCGGCGATCGATGGCGGCAGGATGAAAATGCCGGCCGCTTGCGGGAACAGTTTCTTGACCTGGCGTGCGCCTTGCCAGTCGATTTCCAGCAGCACGTCGGTGCCGCTTTTCATCTGCTCTTCCACCATCAGGCGCGAGGTGCCGTAGTAGTTGCCGTGCACTTCGGCCCACTCCAGGAACTCGCCCTGCTTGGTGCGCGCGACGAAATCTTCCGCCGTGGTGAAGTAGTATTCCTTGCCGTGGGTTTCGCCCGGACGCGGTGGGCGGGTGGTGGTGGAGATCGACAGCTTGATGGTCGGCTCCTGGGCCAGCAGCGCGTTGACCAGCGTGGACTTGCCGGCGCCGGACGGCGCGGCAACGACGAACAGGCTGCCCGAGAATGCGTTGGTTGAGCTCATGGTTGATCTTTCTAAAACGTCAGCGGGCGGCGTTTTGCGTCGCCCAAAGACGTATTTTACCAAGAGCAATGGCGGGAGTTCAATTTACAGCAGGGAGAGGAAATGCTGCGCCGCAGCGGGCGCGCGTTCCTTGGCGCCGTTGATGAAGTAGACGTAGGCTTTTCCCGACTTCGCCTGCTGCTGCCACTCCTGTGCCTGCCTGGCCCACTTCTTCAATGCCGGCTTGCTGTAGCCGGTGTCGATCTCGCTTTGCGCGTTCATCAAGCGGGCGTAGGCGAACTCGCCGGTGAGCTCTTCAATGTTGGGATATTTCGGCGAGTCGGTGATGACGGTGGCGACCTTGTATTTGCGCGCCAGCTGGTAGTAATCGTCGCACAGGAAGCTGTCATGGCGGGCGTCCAGCACATGCAGCAATTTGCGCGTGCCGAGCTTGGCCGGCAGCAGCTTGAAGAAGCCTTCCAGGTCGTCGGGATCGAACTGCTTGGTGGCGGCCAATTGCCACAGGATGGGGCCGAGTTTGTCGCCCAGTTCGGTGAGCCCGCTGTGCATGAAGCGCTCGATCGATTCCCCGGCCTCGGCCAGCACCTTGCGGTTGGTGGCGTAGCGCGTGGCTTTGACCGAGAACACAAAATTATCGGGTGTTTTGGCGGCCCAGCTGGCGAAGTGTTCGGGCTTGGCGGTGCGGTAGAAGGTGCCGTTGATCTCGATGCTGGTGACCTGCGAGCTGGCGTATTCAAGCTGCTTCTTGACCGGCACGTCCTTTGGATAAAACGTCTCGCGCCACGGCGCAAAGTCCCAACCGCCGATGCCAACCCTGATCTGCGCCATAGCCCGTCTCCTGATCCTGTCTTTGTTACAGTTTATACGGTTTTGTTCTGCTACACTGCGACCGCTTTATTAACAAAACATCCAACAAGGGGATTATGAAATCTACGTTTCAAATGATTGCCGCCGCAGTTTGCGCGATAGTGCTGGTGGCTTGCGGTGGCGGTGGTGATAGCGCGACTTCCACCCCGTCGGCAGGTGTGCAGCCGCCGACCGCGCTGAAGATTGAAGATCAGGTGATTGGCACCGGCGCCGAGGCCGCTACCGGCAAAACGGCTTCCGTGCGTTACACCGGCTACCTGTTTGACGGCACCCGTACCGATCTGCGCGGCACCAAGTTCGACAGCAATGTTGGCTCTGCCAGTCCATTTAGCTTTGTGGTGAACGCCAATCCGTTGCAAGTGATCACTGGCTTCAACAACGGTGTGGCCGGCATGAAAGTAGGTGGCAAGCGCGTTATCACCATCCCGCCGTCGCTGGGTTACGGCGCATCGGCCAACGGCGCCATTCCAGCCAATTCGACCTTGATCTTCGAAGTGGAACTGGTCGCGGTCAACTGATCGTTTTCTGACCGCTCCTGCGGCATATCCTGTGTCCTGATAGTATCGGGGTTTAAGTCCACACAGGATATGCCATGAAAGACCTGATCATCGTTGCCACCATCACCGCCAAGGAAGGCAGCGAAACGCTGGTGCGCGAAGCGCTGGAACGCATCGTACCGCCAAGCCGCGCCGAAGCCGGCTGCATTCGCTACGACCTGCACATCGACCTCGGCAACCACGCCAGCTTCATCATGCTCGAAGCCTGGCGCGACGAAGCCGCACTGGCCGAACACGAAGCCACCCCGCACTTCCAGGAACTCCTCAAATCCGTCGGCGGCAGAGCCGACGTCCAGATCCTCAAGCTGAACCAGCTAGTGTAACCACGGATTGAGCACCGTAACGCCAAGCGGGCGATGGTGACATCAACGGGAAGATGCGTCCATCAAAAGCCTTTAATACATAGCGCTGATATTCATCAGGACATGCGATAGACCATTTTCATCTGACAGAAAGACGGGGAAGTCATTGGCCTCATGCCTGAGCTCGTCCAAGGTCGGCTCAGATGTTTTGCTCGGTAAGCTCGCGGTATTCGTGACCGGCCCTCCCTCTGAAAGTAAAGTCACGGTACTCCTTTCAGCAGGAGGGCGCAAGCAAGCGGGTCAGTCGGGGGTGAAGGCTTTGGTGGCGGCCAGGGTGTCGAGGGCTTCGCGCAGGTGTTTGATTTTGCCGTTCTCGGCCGCCAGCATGCCGGCGTAGGTTTGTTTGTAGATTTTGCCGGTCGATGGCACCAGGGCTTCGACGCTGTATTCGCCGAATACTTTGTCTTCGGTTTCGATGAACAGCTGGACGTCTTTGAAGCGGAAGTCCGGTACTTTCTTCAGCAGGCCGCCGATGAAGGCTTCGATCGCGACCGGGCCGACTGCGCGGACGTTGGCGCCCAGCGTCGGCAGTTCCAGCACGCCGTCGTCGGCAAACAAGGCCGCAGCGGCGGCGGGATCCTGAATGTTGTCCAGGTAGGCGTTCAGCAGTTGAGTGGCGTTTTTCATGATGTTTCGCTTTTAGTAGAAGTTGGAATGGCTCTACTTTAGCGCCGCATCATTGTTAGATAAATCCGTTAAAGACGAAAGCTTTATGCACGTGGGTGAATAATCCGGGCGTTAAAAAAGGGAGCCGCAGCTCCCTTGTTTTATTCGAGGTTCTGAACCTGCTCGCGCATTTGCTCGATCAGCAGTTTCAGCTCCATCGAGGCATCGGCCAGTTCCTTGACCGAGGCTTTGGCGCCCAGCGTATTGGCTTCGCGGTTCAGCTCTTGCATCATGAAGTCCAGGCGTTTGCCGACCTGGCCGCCTTTTTTCAGGATGTGGCGGGTCTCGGTCAGGTGCGCCGACAGGCGGCCCAGTTCTTCGGCCACGTCGATACGGATACCGTACAGGATCACTTCCTGGCGAATCCGCTCCAATGCATCCTGGCGCGACAGCGCCGAATTCGAGCCCTGGCACGCCAGGCCCAGCGCATCCTGCATGCGCTCCACGGCCTTCTGCTGGAATGCCGCCACCACCTGCGGAATCAGCGGCGTGATGCGCTTGACGATGCCTTCCATCGCCTCGATGCGCGAGATCAGCATGGCTTCCAGCGCCGCGCCTTCGCGTTGACGGCTTTGCACGAATGCTTCCACAGTGCGCGCGGTGAGGGCGGCGACGTCGGCCTGCAACGACTCCTGGCCGATCTGCGCTTCTTCGATCACGCCCGGCCAGCGCAGTAGTTCAGCGACTGACATCGTTTGCACGCCGGGGAACAAGCCGCTGACTTCGCCCTGCAGGCGTTGCAATTCAGTCAATAGCGGGAGGTTCAGCGCCTGGGTGCCTGCGGTGGCTGCCTTGCGGCCAAAACTCAGCCGCAGCTCCACCTTGCCGCGCGTGATGGCGCCCATGATCGCGGAGCGTAAATCGGGTTCAAGCGCACGCAAATCGTCGTTTATTCGGAACTGCAAGTCCAGAAACCGCGAGTTCACACTCTTGATCTCAATGGTCAGTGTTCCCGCCGCACTTTCACTGGTGGCGACCGCGTAGCCCGTCATGCTGGAAATGCTCAATGGATATCCCCGATTTAATCTTTACAAAACAGTGATTTATCCACACAATCCGAGGTGTCGAGGCGAGGAACCTTATGGCTGCACAAAACAACGCCCCCCTACCGGATGGTCTGGAAATTGCTGGATATCGCATTGTAAAGAAAATTGCGTCCGGTGGGTTCAGTATTGTTTACCTTGCCTACGATACCGAGGGCGTGGCGGTCGCCATCAAGGAATATTTGCCTAGTTCTTTGGCACTGCGGCAGGAAGGCGAGCTGGTGCCGGCCGTGTCCAAGGCCCATCTGCCGGTGTTCCGCATCGGCCTCAAATGCTTTTTCGAAGAGGGCCGGGCGCTGGCCCGCATCTCCCACCCGAATGTTGTAAGCGTGCTCAACTTCTTCCGTGCGCACGAAACCGTGTACATGGTGATGGCCTACGAGTCCGGCCACTCGCTGCAGGAGCATATCCAGCGCCAGCGCAGCAAGGGCGTTAAAGTAGGTGAACTTTTCATCCGCACTATCTTCACGCAAGCGGTGAAGGGGCTGCGCGAAGTCCACGCCAACAAGCTGCTGCACCTTGACCTGAAACCGGCCAATATCTACCTGCGTACCGACGGCACGCCGATGCTGCTGGACTTCGGCGCGGCGCGCCAGACCATCAATACCGACATGCCGACGCTGACGCCGATGTACACCCCCGGCTTCGCGCCGCCCGAACTGTACGCCAAGACCGGCATGGGGCCGTGGACCGATATCTATAGCATCGGCGCGTCGATGTTCGCCTGCATGGTCGGCTCGCCGCCGCAGCCGGCCGACCAGCGCAAGCTGGAAGACAAGATGGCCGGCCACTTTGAAAAACTGGAAGGCCAGTATTCGCCGGAGCTGGTGCAGCTGGTGCGCTGGTGCTTGCAGATCGATCCACTGGAACGCCCGCAAAGCCTGTTCGCCTTGCAGAAGGTGCTGCAGGCGAAGCCGCCGGCCGCCGCGCCAGCGGAGCCGCCGGCGCCCACCATGATGGACAAGCTGCGCGGACTGGTAGGGCGCCTGGGCGGCGGCGGTAGCAATGCCGCGCGCGCCAAGGCCGGCCCGGATACGCTGGTCTGAACGCGGCGCGACATTACAAGGACCGAATCATGCAATTCTCCGTGTACCAGGAAAGTCATATCGGCGGCCGCAAGGTCAATCAGGACCGCATGGGCTACAGCTTTACGCGCGACGCGCTGTTGCTGGTGCTGGCCGACGGCATGGGCGGGCATCTGCGCGGCGAGATCGCCGCCAGCGTGGCGCTGCAAACCATCTCCACCATGTTCCAGCAACAGGCGCAGCCCTATGTGAAAAAGCCGCAGCGTTTTCTGGAAGAAGCCTTGCAGGCCGCGCACCGCGACATTCACCAGTACCGCCACGCCAACCAGATGCCTGAAACGCCGCGCACCACCATCGTCGCCTGCCTGATCCAGCACAACACCGCGACCTGGGCGCATTGCGGCGACTCGCGCCTGTACTGGTTGCGCAACGGCCAAATCCTCGGCCGCACGCGCGACCACTCGCATGTCGAAAACCTGATCGCCAAGGGCATGGCGCTGCCGTCCGAACGCGCCACCCACCCGGACCGCAACAAGTTGTGGAACTGCCTCGGCGCCGACTCGCTGCCGCGCGTGGAAGTGGGCGCCGGCGCCGGCATGCTGCCGGGCGACCTGGTGCTGTTGTGTTCCGACGGTTTGTGGTCTATGCTGCCGGACGATGAAATCGTGCGGCGCCTGCAGGCGCAAACCGTGGTGCGTGCGGTGCCGGACATGCTGCAAGCCGCGTTGCGGGCAGCGGGCGACGCCAGCGACAACGTCACGGCGCTGGCCATCATGTGGCAGGGCAGTTCGGTGCTGGACAATATGGACCCGGTGACGGAGACCATGATCTCGACCGAGGCGCTGCCGGAAGACCTGCACAGCACGACCATCCGCGACACGGCGCCGCCGGAAGCGGCAGCCGCGCCGGCTGAAGCCGATGCCTTCGATGACGACGAAATTGAAAAAGCCATCGCGGAGATACGCGGCGCTATCGAAAAATCCTCCCAAATTCTCAAATAAGGAAAACCTGATGACCGAAGTAACCCGCCCTAGCGGCCGTCCTGTCGACGCGCTGCGCACCCTGCGCCTGACCCGCGACTACACCAAGCACGCCGAAGGTTCGGTGCTGATCGAATGCGGCGACACCAAGGTGATTTGCACCGCCAGCATCGAAGAGAAAGTGCCGGGCTTCCTGAAGGGCAAGGGTCAGGGCTGGCTGACCGCCGAATACGGCATGCTGCCGCGCTCCACCCACAGCCGCATGGACCGCGAGGCGGCCAAGGGCAAGCAGTCCGGCCGCACGCAAGAGATCCAGCGTCTGATTGGCCGTTCGCTGCGCGCGGCGTTTGATTTGGAAGCCTTCGGCGAGCGCACGCTGCATCTGGATTGCGACGTCATTCAAGCTGACGGCGGCACCCGCACCGCATCGATCACCGGCGCGATGGTGGCGGCTTACGATGCGTTCTCCAAGCTGGCGGCACGCGGTGCGATTCCGGCGATCCCGTTGAAGCACTTCGTGGCGGCGATTTCGGTCGGTGTGTACCAAGGCACGCCAGTGCTGGACCTCGACTACATTGAGGACTCGGGCTGCGACACCGACATGAACGTGGTGATGACCGATGCCGGCCACTTCATCGAAGTGCAGGGCACGGCGGAAGGCGCCGCCTTCGACCGCGCCGGCATGAATCGCCTGCTGGACCTGGCGCAGGCCGGCATCGCGGACCTGATCAAGCTGCAGAAACAGACGCTCGGCTTGCCCGCATAATTGCCTGATTGCCTTGCCCGGAAAAGGGCATACAATTGGAAGACTATGAAAAAATGGATGTCGCTCCTGCTGGTGTGCATCGTATTTTGGATGTGCCCAGCCTATGCCCGGGACTTGAACATAGTCTTCATTCCGAAGTCCCATGACCAGGACTTCTGGCTCTTCATGCGGCAAGGCGTCGACCGCGCCATACAGGAAGAAGGGCATATCAATCTGACCTGGCGCGGCCCCGCCTACAACGACGACATCGACTCGCAAATCCAGATCGTGCGGATTTACGCCAAGCCGGAAGTCGACGCCATCATCATCGCCTCGACCGATCGTGCCCGCCTGGCTGAGCCCATCAAGCAGGCCGCAGCTCAAGGCATCAAGGTGGTGGCGGTGGACTCCGGGCTGGACGGCAATGCCCACGTCAACTTTGTCACCACCGACAATTACGCCGCCGGAAAACTGGCGGCGGAACGTATCGTCAATCTGTTGAAGCGGCAGGGCAGTGTCGCCGTGGTGCGCACGCTTCCCGGCAGCGGCTCCACTGACGATCGCGCCAATGGATTTGTCGATTACATCAGGAAGAACGCACCGCAGATCACCATCGTCGCCGACGAGTATGCCGGCGGCACGCGCGGCAAGGTGGCGCGCAGCGCGGCCGCCTTGCTTGCCAAATTCCCGCAAGTGGACGCCCTGTTTGCCGTCAACGAATCAACCGGGGACGGCGTGCTGCGGGCGTTGCGGCAAGCCGGCCTGGCAGGGCGGAAGAAATTCGTCAGCTTCGACACCACCGAATTCCTGCTGGCAGGCTTGCGCAAGGAAGAGATCCACGGGCTGGTGGTGCAGGACCCGCGCCAGATGGGTTACCTGTCGATGAAGGCTGCCGTGGCGGCGGCCAAGGGGGCGTCCAACAAGAACCCTATGATCCTCACGGATGCCGTGATGGTCACCCTGGAAAACTGCCAGCAGCCTGAAATCAAGGCGCTTCTGGTGCCCTAGCGGCAGCGGCAGGCGCAAACAGTTTACAATGTCGGCTTCATTTACGTAGCCGAACATCATGACCCAACGCCTGATCCTCGCCTCCAACAACAAGGGCAAACTCAAGGAATTCAACGAACTGCTGTCGACCGTGGGCTTTGACGTCCGCGCGCAGGGCGAATTTGACGTTCCTGAAGCGGATGAACCTTTTCACACGTTTGTCGAAAATGCATTGCAAAAAGCCCGTCACGCTTCGCGCCTGACCGGGCTTCCGGCGCTGGCGGACGATTCCGGCGTGTGCGTCAATGCGCTGGGCGGCGCGCCCGGCGTGTACTCGGCGCGCTTTGCCGGCGAGCCGAAATCGGACGCCCGCAACAACGAGAAGATGATCGCGGAGCTGGCCAGGCACCAGGACAAGTCCGCGTACTACTACTGCGTGCTGGTGTTCGTGCGCCATCCTGACGATCCGCAGCCGATCATTGCCGACGGCCGCTGGAACGGCGTGATGGTCGATACCCCGCGCGGTGACGGCGGCTTCGGCTACGACCCGTACTTCTACATTCCATCGCTGGGCAAGTGCGCTGCCGAGCTGAGTGCCGATGAAAAGAACGCCTTGTCGCATCGCGGCCAGGCCCTGCGCGCACTGGTAGAGAAACTGAAATGATCCCGATTAAAATCGTCGGCGTTAATACGCAAGCCTCCAAGCCAGCGGCCGACATCAGCGAGGCTGCCGGCGTCGCGGCCAAGTACCTGCAAGGCGGCGCGCTGAATCTGACGGCGCTGCCGCCGCTGTCGCTGTACATCCACTTCCCGTGGTGCGTGCGCAAGTGCCCGTACTGCGACTTCAACTCGCACGAAGCCAAGGATGGCGGCGCGTTCCCGGAACAGGAATACCTGGACGCGGTGCGCACCGATCTGGAAATGGCGCTGCCGCTGATCTGGGGCCGCAAGATCTACACCATCTTCATCGGCGGCGGCACGCCGAGTTTGATGTCGGCCGCCGGGCTGGATCGCCTGCTGTCCGACGTCCGCACCTTGCTGCCGCTGGACAGCGACTGCGAGATCACGATGGAAGCCAATCCCGGCACCTTCGAGGCCGAGAAGTTCAAGTCCTATCGCGCCAGCGGCGTAAATCGCCTGTCGATCGGTATTCAGAGTTTCAACGAGCGGCACCTGAAGGCGTTGGGCCGCATCCACGATGACAACGAAGCCAGGCGCGCGGTAGAAATCGCGCTCGCCAACTTCGATAACTTCAATCTGGACCTGATGTACGCGCTGCCGTCGCAAACGCTGGAGGAAGCGCGTCACGATGTTGAGACGGCGATCGCGTTCAAGCCGCCGCATCTATCGCTGTATCACCTGACGATGGAGCCGAACACGCTGTTCGCGAAATATCCGCCGACGCTGCCGGACGACGACGCCAGCGCCGACATGCAGGACATGATCGCCGAACTGACCAAGGCCAATGGCTACAACCAGTACGAGATTTCGGCCTACGCAAAAGAAGGCCACCGTGCGCGCCACAACCTGAATTACTGGGAGTTCGGCGATTACCTTGGCATCGGCGCGGGTGCGCATTCCAAGCTGTCGTTCCCGCATCGCATCCTGCGCCAGGCGCGCTACAAGCAGCCCAAGGCCTATATGGAGCAGACCAGGCTGGGTGCGCCGGTGCAGGAAGAATACGAGATCCAGCGCGAAGACATGGGCTTCGAGTTCATGCTCAACACCCTGCGCCTGCATGGCGGTTTCGATCCGAACCTGTTCAGCGAACGCACCGGCTTGAGCATCAACGCGATCGAGAAGCAGCTCAACGCGGCAGAGGCCAAAGGGCTGCTCTACCGCGACTACAAGATCATCAAGCCGACCGAGTTAGGCCAGCGCTTCCTCAATGATTTGCAAGAGCTATTCTTGAAGGGCTAGCGCGCCTTGCCGGTGCCGGCAGGGAGGTGTGCAAGCCGTCGTGTCCCAGTTTGAACGACGAGGCCACGTCGGCCAGCCGCGAGGCTTGCTCCTGCATGCTGGCCGCCGCCGCAGCGGCTTGCTCCACCAGCGCGGCGTTCTGCTGCGTCACGCTATCCATCTGACCGATCGCGATGTTGACCTGATCGATGCCGATACTCTGCTCGCTGCTGGCCGAGGTAATCTCGCCCATGATATCGGTTACGCGGCGCACACTGGCCACCACATCGTTCATGGTGCTGCCGGCCTGCTGCACCAGCTTCTGGCCAATGTCCACTTGTTCGACCGAATTGCCGATCAACTCCTTGATCTCCTTGGCCGCGCCGGCCGAGCGCTGCGCCAGGTTGCGCACCTCGGACGCTACGACCGCGAAGCCACGTCCTTGTTCGCCGGCGCGCGCCGCTTCCACCGCCGCATTCAGCGCCAGAATATTGGTCTGGAACGCGATACCGTCGATGACGCTGATGATGTCGAAAATCTTGCGTGACGAATCGTTGATGGAGCCCATCGTGTTCACCACCTGATCGACGATGGCGCCGCCTTTTTCCGCCACTTCGGAGGCGGCGTGCGCCAACTGGTTGGCCTGCTTGGCGTTCTCCGCGTTCTGACGCACGGTGGATGTCAACTCTTCCATCGAGGACGCGGTTTCTTCCAGCGAACTGGCTTGCTCCTCGGTGCGCTGCGACAGGTCCATATTTCCGGATGCGATTTCGTTGGAAGCGGTGGCGATGGTGTTGGTGCCGATCTGCACCTGGCTGACCACTTCGCGCAGCGAGTCGTTCATGCCGCGCAGGGCCTTCATCAAATCGCCGATTTCGTCCTTGTTGGTTTGTGCGGTGAATTGCGTGGTGAGATCGCCGTTGGCCACGGTGGCGGCAATGTCCACGGCGGATTTGAGCGGCACGGTGATGGAGCGTGAAATAATCCACGCGGCCACCGAGCCTATGCTCACCATCAGCACCGCCAGCAACAGCAGCAAGGTGTTGGCACGGTCATTGGCGGCGTCGATGGCGTGGGCGGTATCGTCGATGGCCTTGCGCTGCATGCCGAGGAAGCTCTTCACCTTATTCTGGTAGGCGTCGGCGGAGGTGGTGAAGGCCTCCTTGAAAAGCTGCTCGGCCTTGGCCGAGTCGCCGGCTTTGCGGGCGTTCATCACATCGGACTTGGCCTTCTGGTATTTGCCGCGCAGGTCCGTGATCTCTTCCATCACCTTGCGCTCTTCGTCGGTGGAGAGCAGATTCTTGATCTGGTCGATCAATTCGCCGCCACGCTTGGTGCTGGCGGAAATGACATCGGCAAAGGTGTCGGAGAGTTTTTCGTCGGAGCTGCGGGCGATCAGCGCGGTGCGGGCGATGGCCGAGTAAATCAGCACATACCAGTCGGAGACGAGGCGCTCCTTGGCCAGCGGCTGCTCCATCATGGCGCGCGTGGCCTGCGCGTTGGCGCGGGCGTTGACCAGTGCGACCGAGGTGGCCAGGATCGCCAGCAACAGCACCACGGCGAAACCGATGGCGAGGCGGGTGCCGATGCGCATCTGCGATAGGGCATTCATCATCATCACTCCCAGCAGGATAGTGGGAGTTAAGTATGCGCCTGTCTGGCGTCGCTGTGTATGGGCTGGTGCTTTAAAACAACGTCTTAGAAGCTGGCTGCCTGCTTCAGGTCCGGCTTTTCGCACCACCGGGAGAAGGCTTCGGCCATGCGTTCGCTCTCGCCGATGGCCTGCAGCCAGTCGCGCGTGCGGTGCTCGTGATTCTGGCCGTAGACCTTGAAGTCCTTGCGGTCCGGGAGCTTGGCGTTGGGGAGCTGGCGCACAAATTCGGCCGATGGCGAAACCAGGATCATGTTTTCCAGCGCGTGGTCCTTGGCGCGGCGCCACGGCATCGACTTATCGAGCCAGCCGGGCACGATGTAGTCGTTGAAGTGCGGGTACAGCACCAGGCCGGGGTCGCGCTGGTAGGGCAGGTGCAGGTGATAGTCGATCAAGCCGCCGTCCCAGTAGGCGCCGTCCGGCGCGCCGGCGATGCCGGTGACCGCTTCCAGCACCAGCGGGATCGAGCCGGAGGCCAACAGGGCGTCGCGCAGGTTGTCGGCTTGGAGACCGACGAAATGGGCGGCGAAGGCGTCGAAATCGTCGCGCAGCCAGCGGGCGTCGTCGCGCTGGTTGTGGAAAATGACGCGCTCCATCGACGCTGCGAGGCGCTTGCGCGAGACCGCGTTGCCGGCGGCGGCCAGCAGGAAGCCGGCCATCTCGCGCCAGCGCGCGCCGTTGGTGCCGCCCAGCGCACCGACGCCACGAATGGTGATGATGGAAACGTGATGCTCGGGATGGTTGATGGCCTCGTGGCCACGGCCGTCCAGCAGTTCATCTAGCAGGGCGCGGCAGGTTTGCGAGACGTAGGCGGGCGTCACCTTGTCCGGATAGCGCTGGCCGGCGTACAGGCGCGCCAGCCGCTTGTGGGCCGCGACCGGATCCTGGAACGCGGAAGCCGCCATGCGCCAGGCGCCGATGGACGCGCCAACCAGTTTGCGCTGACGCGGTGCGGCCTTGAAAAAATCGCCAAACATCCAGCAATCCAGGCCGTGCAGGATGAGGCCTTTCGGGCCGCCGGCGGCGGCAGGGACAATGGCGATATCGGCAGCCTGCACGCCTTCAGCGGCAATCCGCTGGCGCGCCCGCTGCCCGAGGCGGATAGTGATCGGGGAAGTCATCCCGCTATTTTACTTGAGGCCTCCGCCAAGCGTGCGATACAGGTCGATGGCGCTGGTGGTGCGTAGCAGGCGGGCCTGGACCAGCGACTGCTGGGCGCTGAACAGTTCACGTTGTGCATCCAGCACGTCCAGCGAGCTGGCGACGCCGTTGTCGAAGCGTAGTTGCAGCAGTTTGAGGCGATCGGCCTGGGCTTTCTGCACGGCGCGCTGGGCGGCTTCCTGTTCGCCCAGATAGTCGCGTGCGGCCAAGGCGTCGGCCACTTCGCGGAAGGCGGTCTGGATGGTTTTTTCGTAGTCCGCCACGGCGATGTTTTTGCGGACTTCGGCCAGCGTCAGGTTGGCGCTGTTGCGGCCGGCGTCGAAGATCGGCAGCGTCAGTTGCGGCGCGAACGACCAGCTGCCGGAACCGCTGTCGAACAGGCCATGCAGCGCAGGGCTGCTGCTGCCCAAGGCGGCGGTCAGGCTGATACGCGGGAAGAAGGCGGCGCGCGCGGCGCCGATGTTGGCGTTGGCCGCTTTCAGGCGCTGCTCGGCGGCGCGGATGTCGGGACGGCGGATCAGCAAATCGGACGGCAGGCCGGTCGGGATTGCGGTCATCAGGTTGATTTGCAGGTCGCTCGGCATGGCGCCCGATGCCGCAGTTGCCGGTGCCTGGCCGATCAGCAGCGTCAGCGCGTTCTCGGCTTGCGCGCGCTGGCGTGCCAGTGCCAGCGCGGCGGCGCGCGCGGTTTCCATCAGCGTTTCGTTGGAGCGCAGGTCGAGGCGCGAGGAGGCGCCCACTTCGGCGCGCTGCTGCGTGAGCTTGTAGGTGCGGGCCCGCGCTTCGTAGGTTTGCTGCGCCAGCGCGTACTGCTCGGCGTAGGCGCGTTCGGTGTAGTAGGCCTGCGCCACTTGCGACACCAGCGCGATTTGCGCCGCGCTGCGGGCTTCTTCGGTGGCGAGGTAGGTGGACAGTGCGGCGTCGTTCAGGCTTTTGACGCGGCCGAAGAAGTCCAGCTCAAATGCGGACACCGAGACGCCGACGTCGTAACGCTGGCCAATGGTCGACTGCCCGCTCGACGACAGGAAGGCCGGGGTCTTGGCGCGCGTGCCGCCGACGCTGGCGTTCAGGTTGGGCAGGCGGTCGGCGGACTGGATGTTGTACTGCGCGCGGGCTTCTTCGATGCGCAGCACGGCGGTGCGCAGGTCGCGGTTGTTTTCCAGCGCGGCGGCGATCAGCTGCTGCAGATGCGGATCGGTGAAATATTCGCGCCAGCCGGTATCGACGGCGGTTTTCTGGCCGGGGCCGGGCAGGTGTGTCTCAAAGCCGGTCTTGGCGGCGGTGCCGGACGGGTTGAAGGCGTAAGCATTCGCCACCGGCGCGGCAGGGCGCTCGTAGGTCGGCGCCAGCGAACAGGCAGAGAGCAGCGACGCGGCCAGCAGCGCTGCCGGTTTAATCGTAGGTTTCATGTTTTTTGTCATTCAGTTCATGTGCCGCCAGTTTGCGTTGGCGCTCGCTGCCTTTGAAGATGCGGCGCACCACGACGAAGAACACCGGCACCAAAAACACCGCCAGCACGGTCGCGGTAATCATCCCGCCCATCACGCCGGTGCCGATGGCGCGCTGGCTGGCCGATCCAGCGCCGGTTGCAATCACCAACGGCAGCACGCCCAGGATAAACGCCAGCGATGTCATGATGATGGGGCGGAAGCGCAGGTGCACCGCTTCCAGCGTCGCCTCGATCAGGCCCTTGCCCTGTGCCTGCAGGTCCTTCGCAAACTCGATGATCAGGATCGCGTTCTTGGCCGACAAGCCGATGATGGCAATCAGGCCGACCTTGAAGTACACGTCGTTCGGCAGCCCGCGCAAGGTCGCGCCCAGCAGCGCGCCCAGCACACCGAGCGGCACCACCAGCAGCACCGCCACCGGAATGGATTCGCTCTCGTACAGCGCCGCCAGCACCAGGAAGGCCGCCAGCAGCGACAAGGCAAACAGCATCGGCGCCTGGGAGCCGGAAGTTTTCTCCTCCAGCGATTGTCCGGTCCATTCGATGCCGAAGCCCGGCGGCAGCTCTTGCGCCAGCCGTTCCAGTTCCGCCATCGCCTCGCCGGACGAACGGCCCGGTGCGGCGTCGCCGGTCAGGCGGATGGCGGGGTAGCCGTTGTAGCGCACCAGCTGCACCGGCCCCTGTATCCAGCGCGACGAGGAGAACGAGGAGAACGGCACCATCGCGCCGCTGCTGCTGCGCACATTGAGCTGCATGATGTCCTGCGGCTGCAAGCGGCGCGGCGCGTCGGCCTGTACGATCACGCGCTGCTGTCGCCCGCTGCTGGCGAAGTCGTTGACGTAGGTGGAGCCCAGCGAGGTCGAGATCATGGCATTGATATCGGCGAAACTCACGCCCAGCGCATTGGCCTTCTCGCGGTCGATATCGACTTGCAGCTGCGGCGCATCTTCCAATCCTTCCGGCCGCACGCCTTTCAGGACGTCGCTCTTGGCCGCAAGTCCCAGCAACTGATTGCGCGCCGCAATCAGCGCATCATGGCCCTGCGCGCTGCGGTCCTGCAAACGCGCGGTGATGCCGGTGGCGTTACCCAGTTCGCGGATCGGCGGAGGGCTGAGCGGGAAGATCACCGCATCCGGAATGCCGGACAAATCCTTCATCGCGCGCTGCGCAATCGCCTGCGCCGTGTGCTCGGACCCGCGTTCGTTCCAGTCTTTCAGCGGAATGAAGATCAGGCCCGCGTTCTGGGCATTGCCGGCGAAGGAGAAGCCCGATATCGACAGCGTGCGCGCCACGCCCGGCTGCTTGCGGAAGTAGGCGTCTGCCTGTGCCAGCACGGCTTGCGTGCGGCTGCTCGAGGCGCCCGGCGGCAGCTGCACGTTGGCCAGCAGGTAGCCCTGGTCTTCGTTCGGCAGGAAGGACGACGGCAGGCGCGCGTACAGCCAGCCCACCACGCCGCACAGCGCCGCAAAAATGATCAGGTAGCGGCCGGTGCGCTTGAGGATCTTGGCGATGGTGCCCTGGTAGCTCGTCGCCGTCACCGCAAAGCCGCGATTGAACCAGCCGAAGAAGCCTTTCTTCTCGTGATGATGACCGGCTTCCACCGGCTTGAGCATGGTGGCGCACAAGGCAGGCGTCAGGGTCAGCGCCATCAGCGCGGAGAAGCCCATCGCCGATACCATCGCCAGCGAGAACTGGCGGTAGATCGCGCCCACCGCACCGCCGAAGAACGCCATCGGGATGAACACCGCCACCAGCACCAGCGTGATGCCGATGATGGCGCCGGTGATCTGGCCCATCGCCTTGCGCGTGGCTTCGCGCGGCGACAAGCCTTCCTCGCTCATGATGCGCTCGACGTTCTCCACCACCACGATGGCGTCGTCGACCAGGATACCGATCGCCAGCACCATGCCGAACATGGTCAGCACGTTGATGGAGAAGCCGCACAGCTGCATCATGGCGAAGGTACCCATCAGCGCCACCGGTACCACGATGGTCGGGATCAGGGTGTAGCGGATATTCTGCAGGAACAGGTACATCACCAGGAACACCAGCACCACCGCTTCCAGCAGCGTCTTCACCACTTCCTCGATCGAGATCTTGACGAACAGCGAGGTATCGTAAGGCACGGTGTACTGCACACCCGGCGGGAAGTATTTGGACAACTGTTCCATCTTCTCGCGCACCGCGGTGGCGGTTTGCAGCGCATTACCGGTCAGCGACAGCTGGACGCCGATGGCGGCGAATGGCTGGCCGTTCAGGCGCGCGCCGATGTTCAGGCTTGCGCCATTCAGCTCGATCCGCGCCACGTCCTTCAGGCGCACCAGCGAGCCGTTGGGATTCGCGCGCAGCACGACCTGTCCAAACTCGGTGGTGGAGGACAGCTGGCCGGTCACCACGATCGGCGCGGAGAAGGTCTGGTCCGCAGGGCTGGGCAGGTCGCCCAGCGTGCCGGAGGTGACTTGCGTGTTTTGCGCGCGAATCGCCGCCGTCACGTCGGCCATGTTCATTTTCAGGCCGACCAGCTTTTGCGGGTCGACCCAGATGCGCATGGCGCGCTCGGAGCCGAACAACTGCGCCTGTCCCACGCCGGGGATGCGCTTGATTTCATTGACCACGTTGCGCGCCATGTAGTCGCCCAGCGCGATGCGGTCGAGGCGTCCGTCGGAAGAGGTCAGGCCGACGAACATCAGGATGTTGGAGCGCGCCTTGTTGACCTGCACACCCTGCTGCGTGACAGCGGCCGGCAGGCGCGATTCCACGCGCTTGATGCGGTTCTGCACATCGACCGCCGCCAGGTCCGGATTGGTGCCGGGGACGAAGGTGACGGTAATGGTCACCGCGCCATTGGCTTCGCTTTGCGACTCCACGTATTGCAGGCCGTCGGCGCCGTTCATTTCCTGTTCGATGACGCTGGTGACCGCATCGTCCAGCACCTGCGCGGTAGCGCCGGGGTAGTTGGCCGACACCACGATGGATGGCGGTGCGATGGTCGGGTACTGCGACACTGGCAGCACGGTAATCGCCAGCATCCCGCCCAGCAGGATGAACAGCGCGATCACCCATGCGAATACCGGGCGGTCGATGAAGAACTTGGCCATGTGCGCTCCCGCTTATTTGGCTGAAGCGGCTGGCGCGACGGCTGCACCGGCTGCACCGGCCGGAGCAGCGCCGACCGGGCCTTTCCACGGCTGCGGATTGACTACGGCGCCGGGCTTGGCCTTCTGGAAGCCTTCAACCACGATGCGCTCGCCGCCTTTGAGGCCGGCGCTGACGATCCAGTTATTGCCGTCGTTGGCGTTGGCCGTCACCGGCTGCGAAAGCACTTTATTATCCGCGCCGACGATCAGCACCGTGGCACCTTCGTTGGTGCGCACGATGGCTTGCTGTGGCACCGTGATGGCGGCCTCGCTTACGCCCTGTTCAAGGCGGGCGCGCACGTACATGCCGGGCAGCAGGACGCGGTCCGGATTCGGGAACTCCGCGCGCATCGAGACCGAGCCGGTGCTCTCGTCCACCGACACATCGGAGAACAGCAGCTTGCCGGCTTGCTGGTAGGGCTGGCCATCCTCAGTCACCAGCGTCACGCGCACCTGATCCTTGCCGGCGCGTTTCAATTTGCCGTCGGCCAGCGCGCGCTGCAGCTTCAGCACTTCTGTAGAGGATTGGGTGATGGTGACGTAAATCGGATCCAGCTGCTGCACGGTCGCCATCGGCGTGGCTTCGCCTTGTCCCACCAGCGCGCCTTCGGTCACCAGCGCGCGGCTCACGCGGCCGGAAATGGGCGAGGTGACGGTGGCGTAGCCCAGCGTCAGGCCGGCGGTGGTGCGGGTGGCCTTGGTGGTGGCCAGGTCGGCCGCCGCCTGCTTCTGCGCGGTGAGCGCGTCGTCGTATTCCTGCTGGCTGACCGCCTGCGCCGCGATTAATGGTTTATACCGTTTTACCTTTAAATCCGCCTGCGCCAGATTGGCCTCGGCCTTGGCCACGGCGGCTTGCGCGCTGTCGAACGAGGCCTGGAACTGGGCCGGGTCGATGCGGAACAAGACCTCGCCGGCCTTTACTTCGCCGCCTTCCTTGTAGACCCGTTGCAGCACGATGCCGGCGGTACGCGCGCGCACCTGCGCAATGCGCGAGGCCTCGGTGCGGCCGGGCAGTTCGGTTTTGAGCGTGACGGCGGCGGGAGCGACGGTGATGACGGAGACGGTGGCGGGCGGCGGTGCGCTGTTGGTGGCGGCTTTGTCGCCGCAGGCGCTCAACAGGGTGATGATGGCGACAGCGGTACAACGAGGGACGAATCTCATGGATGGTCTCGCGGCAAATTTTATAGTTGATGCAAGATTGTAATGCAAAAAGGCAGGAGGGCGGCGAGTGCCGCGCTCCTGCCTTTCGATCTACGGGAACGTCAGAAGATTAACGCATGCCGGAGATGATTTGTTTCAGCTTGGCCGTGTCGGCCACGAAGGCGCGGATGCCTTCGGCGGTCTTCTCGGTCGCCATTGCGTCTTCGTTGAACATGAAGCGGAAGGTCGGCTCGTCGATGGCGATCTTGCCGATGGCGGCGCTGGAGCCGCTGTCCTGGCTCAGTTTGCGCTCGACCGGGGCGTTGGTGTCGGCCAGCTTTTGCAGCAGGTCCGGGCTGATGGTCAGCAGGTCGCAGCCGGCCAGTTCCAGGATCTGGCCGGTGTTGCGGAAGCTGGCGCCCATCACTTCGGTGTTGTAGCCGAACTTGCGGTAGTAGTTGTAGATGCGCTTGACCGACTGCACGCCTGGATCTTCCGCGCCCTGGTAGTCGATGCCGGTCGATTTCTTGTACCAGTCGTAGATGCGGCCCACGAACGGCGAAATCAGCTTGGCGCCCGCTTCGGCGCAGGCGATTGCTTGCGGCAGCGAGAACAGCAGCGTCATGTTGGTGTGGATGCCTTCTTTTTCCAGGATCTCGGAGGCGCGGATGCCTTCCCAGGTCGAAGCCATCTTGATCAGCACGCGCTCGCGGTCGATGCCGTTTTGCTCGTACAGCTTGATCAGGTCGCGGCCCTTGGCCACCGAGGCGGCGGTGTTGAACGACAGGGCGGCGTCGATTTCGGTCGACACGCGGCCCGGGATCACACGCAGGATTTGCTTGCCGAAGGCGACCAGCAGGTGGTCGATCACTTCACCGGTGGAGGCGTCCAGGTTGTCGCGCACGGCTTTTTCCAGCAGCGGCTTGTACTCATCCTTCTGCACCGCCTTCAGGATCAGCGATGGATTGGTGGTGGCGTCGCGCGGGGTGTATTGCTGGATGGCCTGGAAGTCGCCGGTGTCGGCAACCACGGTGGTGTATTGCTTGAGCTGTTCGAGTTGGTTCATAAGTGCTGCCAATCTGATAAGAAAAATTGTAATCGAGCTTATTTTACTCCGACTTAGCCCAGTCGCATGAGAATTGCACCGCAGGCGATCAGGCTGACGGCGAGGATGCGTCCCGGCGCCAGTCGTTCGCGCAGGAACAGGGCGGCGATGGCGGCGGCAAACATGATCGAGGTTTCGCGCAGCGCGGCGACGGCGGCCACCGGCGCGTGCGTCATGGCCCACAGCGCCAGGCCGTAGGAGGCCAGCGTGCCGACGCCGCCCAGCAGCATCACGCCGGCGTGGCGGCGCGCGTAGGCCGGCAGCTCGCGCCAGCGGCTGGTGGAGCACAGCAGCAGCAATGCGGCGGTCAGCACGAACAGCCACATGGCGTAGGCGGCAGGCGCGCCGGACTTGCGCACGCCGACGCCGTCGATCATGGTGTAGGTGGCGATGACGGCGGCGTTGAGCAGCGCGTAGAAGGTGGCGCTGCGGCGCGCATTGCGGTTGCTGCCGGTGTCGGCGCCGACGCTGGCGCCGCGCAGGATAGTGAGGGTGAGCACGCCGCCGCAGATCAGCATGATGGCCACGTCCTGCCGCCAGTGCAGGTGTTCGCCGAGCAGCGGCACGCTGGCCAGCGCCACCAGCAGCGGCGCCGCGCCGCGCATCAGCGGGTAGGCCTGGCTCATGTCGCCGTGATGATAGGCGGCGGCCAGCAGGCGGTAATAGATCACCTGGCAGCAGGCGGAAGCGATCAGCCACGGCCAACTGTCGGCATGCGGCATGGCGGCGAAGGGCAGCAGCGGCAGCGAGACCAGGCCGGCGCCGCAGGCTACCAGCACCGTGGTCAGGTACTTATCGGGACCGGCCTTGACCAGCGCATTCCAGCTCGCGTGCAGCAGCGCGGCCAGCAGCACGATAGTGACGACTGAACCGTCCATCGGTTAGCGCAGCTCCTTGCGAATCACCAGCTTGAGGCCGGACCAGACCTCGCTGACGGCGCATACCTTCACATCGACGAAGCCGAAGGGCAGGCACAGTTCGCGGATCGTATCCTCGGTAATATCGGTAGGCACCTTGGAAGCCTTCTTCGGCCACGACACCCACACCGTGCCATCTGGCTTGAGCGCGGCGCGTGCGGCGGCCAGCTGTTTGGTCAGATCGGCCTTGCGGTCGCAGAACAGATGGACCACATCGGTGGTGGCGCTGAGGCGCGATTGAAACTGCACGCCCTCAGGCAGCGGCGCCAGCCAGTCCTGATACTGCTCCGGCGCATTGCGCACCCAGACCTTGCAGTCCGCCACAATACCCAGCTTCTTCGCCAACGGCGTGCCAGAGTAGCCAAAGGTGACAGCCATAATCGCTCTCAATCGACGGAATAGATTGTCCCATCATAGCCGAGTTGCGAAAATCAGGGTCAGCTCTGTCATTTGGACACGCGCTGAATCCGTTTGATGCATATCAATACGAATCTGTTGATTTTCAAGTTCAAAAATAAAATCTTTTTAAACTCGATCTCAGAGGAATGCTTTGAGAAATATCAAAGAAATGCGCTCTGTGTCCAGATGACAGAGCTGACCCTGAATTTAGCCGATGAAGGAATCGAATTGCAGGTCGAATTCCTGCAGGGCTTTTTGGGCGTTCTGCATTTTTTTGCGGAATTCCGGGCCGCGTTGCAGCGCCAGGCCGACGGCCAGCACGTCGATCACTACCAGGTAGGCCAGGCGCGCCGAGATTGGCGTGTAGGGGTCGATGTTGAAGATCAGGTCGATCGGGATCAGCACCGTCGCCAGTTCCGCCAGCGGGGTGCCGGATGGGGCCAGTACGATGACTTCGGCGCCGCCACGGCGCGCCAGTTTCACCGAGCGCACCAGCGTCGGGCTGTTGCCGCGCTGGGAGATTGCCACCAGCGCATCGCCAGTGCGCAGCAGGGCTGCCGCGATGCTGTGGATGTGCGGGTCGGCGTACGCCACGGTCGGTACGCCCGAACGGAAGAATTTGTGCTGCGCATCGGCCGCCACGATGCCGGACGTGCCCTGGCCATAGAATTCGATCTTGTTGGCCTTGGACAGGATGTCCAGCGCCTTCTGGATCGCCTCCGGATCGAGGTTGTTGCGCAGGTCCAGCAGGGTGTTGATCGAGCGGCTGCAAATTTTGTTGACCAGGTCGGCCGCCAGGTCGTCCTGGGTCGGCTGTTCGTTCAGGCCGGGCAGGGCCAGCGCCAGGCCCTGCGCCAGCTTGAGCTTGAACTCATGCCAGCCGTCATAGCCCAGCGTACGGCAGAAACGCACCACGGTCGGTTCGGACACTTGCGCGCTTTTGGCCAGCGCAGTGATGTTCTGGTTGACCGTCTGCGTCGGATGTTCGAGCACGGCCAACGCCACCTTGCGCTCCGATTTGGAGAGCGAGTCCAGTTGGGTACGGATGGAATCGAGCAGCATCAGTCTTCCGGCAACACTTCTTCACGCCATTGCAGACCGTCGCGGCCGATCAGCGCCGACGCGGCGGCCGGTCCCCAGGTGCCCGATGCGTACGGCAGCGGGTAGCTTTCGTCCGATTCCCAGTTGTTGAGGATAGGCTCGACCCATTCCCACGCCGCTTCCAGCTCGTCGCCGCGCATGAACAGGGTCAGTTGGCCGCGCAGCACGTCCAGCAGCAGGCGCTCGTAGGCTTCCATGCGCGGCGATTTGAACTGCTCGCGGAAGTCCAGTTCCAGCTCGGCTTGCTTCAGACGCATGCCGTCGCCCGGCGTTTTCGCCATCAGGTTCATGCGCAGGCCTTCGTCCGGCTGCAGGCGGATCACCAGCGAATTGGGCTGGAAGCTGTTGGTCGGCTGGTTGAAGATCGAGTGCGGGATCTGCTTGAAGCGCACCACGATTTCGGCCAGGCCGTCGGCCATGCGCTTGCCGGTGCGCAGGTAGAACGGCACGCCGGCCCAGCGCCAGGTGTCGATTTCCGCTTTCATCGCGACAAAGGTTTCGGTGCGCGAATGGGCTGGTGCGTCCGGTTCGTCGCGGTAGCTCGGCACGGCCTTGCCATCGACGTGGCCGGCGCGGTACTGGCCGCGCACGATGTTTTGCGCCAGCGTGGTCGGGGTGAATTTCTTCAGCGAGCGCAGCACTTGCAGCTTCGAATCGCGCACGGCGTCCGGCGAAATCGAGGTCGGCGGTTCCATCGCCACGATACACAGCAGCTGCAGCAGGTGGTTCTGCAGCATGTCGCGCAGCGCGCCCGAGGTGTCGTAGTAGCCGAGGCGGTTGCCGACGCCGAGTTTTTCGGCGATGGTGATCTGCACGTCGGAGATCCACTCGCGGCGCCACAGCGGTTCGAACAGGATGTTACCGAAGCGCAGGGCCAGCAAGTTCTGCACGGTCTCTTTGCCCAGGTAGTGGTCGATCCGGTAGATCTGCGATTCCTCGAACACCTTGCCCACTTCGGCGTTGATCTGCTTGGCCGAGGCCAGGTCGCGGCCCAGCGGTTTTTCCAGCACCACGCGCGAGTTGGCGGTGACCAGGCCGTTCGATTTCAGGTTCTCGCAAATCTGCGCGAAGATCGCCGGCGGCGTGGCCAGGTAGTAGACCTTGGTGATGGCGTCGTCCTTGCGCAGCGCTTCGACCAGCGCGCCGTAGCTGCTGGCGTCGGTGGCGTTGAGCGACACGTACACGATGCGGGCGGTGAAGCGGGCCCAGGCGGCCGGGGTCACGGCCGGCGATTTGATCAGCGGTTTGGACGTGGTTTCGACGGTTTGCAGGAAGTCTTCCTGGCTGGCGTCCGCGCGGCCGACGCAAATGATGCGGGCGGTCGGCGGCAGGTCGTTGGCGACATCGCGGGCATACATCGCGGGCAGCAATTTGCGCATCGCCAGATCGCCGCTGCCGCCAAACAGAACCAGATCAAAATCGGAAAGAGCCATAGTATGAATTTCGTCGCAAAAAAAGTGCCGAAGGAATTGCCGCGCGCAGCGCGCAGCCGCTACTGTAAATTTACTACTTATCGGAGGGGTTTGCAAGAAAATTTACTACATTCTCCTATGAGGCGGCCGGTGTTGTTGCAGCCCCGCGCACGATTGCGCAAACAGTTGCTTGTCGGAAAAGCGCGGTATAATGACGGCTTTCCTGCATGCGATCCCGTTCGCCGCTCCGCGCCAGACTGCGCGGTCTCCAGCGGATCACACCCTGCATGCGCCGCCCCTCTGCGGCATTCTCCGGTCACCGGCCCGCACCCCGCCGAACTCATCATCAAATTATAAGCTGGCCCGTCATCTCATGCATGGTCATTGGTCCGGCTATGGAGTCTTTCATGACAAATAAATACGATCCTTTGCAGGCGATTGCGGTGCAGGCGGACAAGCTGATGCTGTGCGTGCTGTGGGCCTTGCAGCTGTTCTCGCTGGCGCTGGCCGGGCTTAATGACACCTGGGGGCTGGCTTTGCTGGTCGGCCTGCTGGCGGCTGGCATTCCGACGGCGCTGCACTTCAGCGCGCCGGGCTCGGTGTTGACGCGCTGCGTGGCGGCAGCCAGCGTGATGGTGTTTGCGGCCCTGAACATTCACCAGGCGGCCGGCCTGACCGAGCTGCATTTCGGGATTTTTGTGTATCTGGCTTTCTTGCTGGCTTATCGCGACTGGAAGCCGATCGTGGTGGCGGCCGGCGTGGCGGCGGTGCACCACCTGAGCTTTCACTACCTGCAGGAGTGGGGCTATGGCGTGATGTGCTTTACCCGTCCCCAGCTGTCGACGGTGTTCATCCACGCGGCGTATGTGGTGGTGGAGTCGGCGGTGCTGATCTTCCTGGCCACCATCCTGCGCCGCGCGGCTTGCCAAGCGGCGGAGCTGGAGGGCATCGTGTCGGCGCTGGCGGCGATTGAGGGGCGGATCGATTTGTCGGCGTGCGAGGCCAGGCCGCGCAGCCGTCTGGCGCGCTCGCTGGTCGACATGCTGGTGACCATGCGCGACACCATCGCCGGTGTGCGCGACGGCGCGCATAACATCGCTGGCGCGTCAGGTGAAATCGCGCATGGCAATGCGGATTTGTCGCGCCGTACCGAGCGCCAGGCCGGTAGCATTGAGCAGACGGCGTCGTCGATGTCGCGTTTGGCGGCGACGGTGCGGCAGAATAACGAGAGCGCGCGCCAGGCCAATGAGCTGGCGCAGAGCGCATCGCAGATCGCGGTCAAGGGCGGCGAGGCGGTGCGGCAGGTGGTGGATACGATGGGCGAGATCAATGCGTCTTCGCGCCAGATTGTGGACATCATCAGCGTGATTGACGGGATTGCGTTCCAGACCAATATCCTGGCCTTGAATGCGGCGGTGGAAGCGGCGCGCGCCGGTGAGCAGGGCAGGGGCTTTGCGGTGGTGGCGTCGGAAGTGCGCACGCTGGCGCATCGCTCTGCCGGCGCGGCCAAGGAGATCAAGGAGTTGATCGGCAATACCGTGCAGACGGTGGAAAGCGGCAGCCGCTTGGTGGATGAGGCTGGGGCCACGATGCTGGAGGTGGTGGAGAGCGTGCAGCGCGTGACCGCCATCATGGGCGAGATGAGCAATGCCAATCAGGAGCAGAACGAGGGCATCGAGCGCATCAACCAGGCGATTGTGGAGTTTGATGAATCGACGCAGCAGAATACTGCGCTGGTGCAGGAGGATGCGGCGGCGGCCGATGCGCTGGCGCAGGAAGCCCAGCATCTGACCACGCTGGTGTCGGCCTTCAAGCTGGATGTGGTGCGGGGTGAAACCCAAGGCCTCGCCCCGCAGCAGTCGCGCCTCCGACTGGCGGGCGCGCTATAACCCGCACGGCGATCCGTCGCGGGGGCAGACCCCTCTTGCCGTAGTGCGGGCTAGCGCGAGCGGTACGCCGGCTCTGCGCGGCCGGCGACATCCATCTCGATCGCCAGCAGTTTGCCGCTCAGCGGATACTGCTCCAGTTCCGGCGCCGGACGCGCGCCGGCGCTGGTGACGTACAGGGTCTTCAGATCCGGCCCGCCAAACGCCGGCATGGTCGGGCAGCGCACCGGCAGCTTGATCTCGCCCAGCAGCACTCCCTCCGGCGACAGCTTCGCGATGCGCGCGCCTTCAAACATCGCCACCCAGTAGTTGCCCTCGCTATCCACCGCAGCGCCATCCGGGCGGCCGCCGTAGTTGTTCTCCTTGTCCATCGAGAACTGGTGCAGCAAGCGCTGGTTGTCGACCGTGCCGGTGGCCGCATCGAAGTCCAGCTTGGTGACGCGATGCGCCGCCGTGTCGGCGTGATACATGCTCTTCTGGTCAGGGCTAAATCCCGAACCGTTCGAGTTGGTCATGCCGCCCGACCAGGCCTTGCGCAGCTTGCCCTGTTCCAGCACATACATCTCCGCCGCCGGCTTGTCGCGCGGCTCGTAGATGGTGCCGACCCAGAAGCGGCCCGCAGGGTCCACGTGGCCATCGTTAAAGCGCGTGATCGACTGGTCGTAAGGCGCCGCCACAATCGCGGTCAGCTTGACCTCATCGCTGCTGGTGTCGAGGTGCGCAAAGCCGCTGCGCATGGCGACGATCAAGCCGCCTTGGTCGCTGATGCCAAGCGTGGCCGGCTCGCTGTCGAGCTTCCACGCGCGGTGCGCGCCGCTGGCGGGATCGAGACGGTGGACGGTGAACGCCGGAATATCCACCCAGTACAGCACCTGCTCCTGCGGATGCCACAGCGGGCATTCGCCGGTTTGCATTACTGCGTCGTAAGCTACTTTGATGTTCATATGTGTTGGCTGTTAAGCCGTCATTCCGGCGCAGGCCGGAAGCCAATTGGGCCCCGGCCTGAGCCGGGGCGACGGGGTGGTCGGTTAAATGTGTTGCGCCGCTTTCGCCATGAAGATCAGGCCATTGGTCGAGCTGTCGTGACGTTCCGGTTTTACTTCGCCGGTCAGCTCCGACTGGATGTTCTTGGCCAGCACCTTGCCCAGCTCCACGCCCCACTGGTCGAAGCTGTTCACGTCCCAGATCACGCCTTGCACAAAGGTCTTGTGCTCGTACAGCGCGATCAGCGCGCCCAGTGCGGCCGGCGTCAGTTGGTCCATCAAAATGGTGTTGGACGGACGGTTGCCCGGGAAGGTCTTGTGCGGCACCAGCGCTTCGATTTCCTCGGCGCTCAGGTTCGAGCCTGCCAGGTCGGCGCGCACTTCATCGGCGGTCTTGCCGGTCATGAAGGCTTCCGATTGCGCGAAGCAGTTCGCCAGCAGCGCATCGTGATGGCCTGCCAGGTCGTGCGTGGCGCGCAGTGCGGCGATGAAGTCCATCGGCGTCACGTCAGTACCCTGGTGCAGCAGCTGGAAGTAAGCGTGTTGCGCGTTGGTGCCGCACTCGCCCCACACCACCGGGCAGGTAACGGTATCGACTTCGCCGCCGCTGCGGGTGATGCGCTTGCCGTTCGATTCCATGTCCAGCTGTTGCAGGTAGGCCGGGAAGCGGTTCAAATCCTGATGGTAAGGCGCGATCGACAGCGAGCCTGCATTCAGGAACTGGCGGTTCCAGAAGCCGACCATCGCCAGCAGCACCGGCATGTTCTGTTCCAGCGGCGCCTCGCGGAAGTGTTCGTCCATCGCGTGCGCGCCGGCCAGGAAGTCGCTGAAGTAGCCGAAGCCCACCGCCAGCGCCACCGACAGGCCAATCGCCGACCACACCGAGTAACGGCCGCCGACCCAGTCCCAGAACGGGAACATATTGGCGGTATCGATGCCGAATTCCGCCACCGATTTGGCGTTGGTCGACACGGCCACGAAGTGCTTGGTCAGATTGTCCTGCGCACCGCCGTTTTGCAGGAACCAGGTGCGCGCGGTGTTCGCGTTCAGCATGGTCTCGGCGGTGGTGAAGGTTTTCGACGCGATGATGAACAGCGTGGTCTCAGGATTGACCTGCGCCAGCGCGGCGTCCATGTCATGGCCGTCGACGTTGGACACGAAGTGCATTTTCAGGCGCGGATGCGCATACGAGCGCAGTGCCAGCACCGCCATCTTCGGGCCCAGGTCCGAGCCGCCGATGCCGACGTTGACGATGTCGGTAATCGGCTTGCCGCTGTAGCCCAGCCACTGGCCGTTGCGTACGCGGTCGGTGAATTCCTTGACGTGGTCCAGCACCGCGTGCACGTCGGCGTTGACGTCCTGGCCGTCCACCACCAGCGCTTTGCCGCGCGGCATACGCAGCGCGGTGTGCAGGACGGCGCGTTGTTCGGTAAGATTGATTTTCTCGCCGCTCAGCATGGCGTCGCGCTGGCGTTCCACGCCGCGCTCACGGGCCAGGTCCAGCAGCAGGCCGATGGTGGTGGCGTCGAGGCGGTTCTTCGAATAATCGAGGAACAGGCCGGCCGCGTCGACCGTCAGTTTCGGGAAACGCTCGGCGTCGGCGGCGAACAATTGGCGCAGTTGCCAGTGTTTGGCATCGGCGGCGTGGGATTCCAGGGCTTTGAAGCTCGCAGTAGTGGTCAGTGCAGGCTGGCGCATAATGTCGTAGGTAGGGAGGGGGATGGCCGAATGATACAGGAAAATCAGGTAAATTCACTACGGTTTGCTAGTGCGCACCCGAATATTTCTGCCCCAGCGGGATGTTGCAAAGGGTGGATCGGCCTAAGAAAAGCCATTGAAATTTGCGATTTTGTAGTAAAATTTCACGGAAACCATTCATAAGGAACGATCATGGCGTTGCATCCAGTCCTGGAAAAAGTCACCAATCGCATCATCCAACGCAGCAAACCATCGCGCGGCGCGTACCTGGCCCACCTCGAGGCGGCCCGTGTCAAAGGCCCGCAACGCGGCACGCTGGCCTGTACCAACCTGGCGCACGGCTTCGCGGCCTTCCCGGCCAACGACAAGCTGGTGCTGAAGGAAGTGAAGAAGCCGTCGGTGGCGATTGTCTCGGCTTACAACGACATGCTGTCGGCGCACCAGCCGTTCGAGCGTTATCCTGAAATCATCAAGCAAGCCGTGCGCGAAGTGGGCGCGGTGGCGCAATACGCCGGCGGCACGCCTGCCATGTGCGACGGCGTGACCCAGGGCCAGCCGGGCATGGAGCTGTCCCTGTTCTCGCGCGACGCGATTGCGATGTCGGCCGCCGTGGCGCTGTCGCACAATATGTTCGACGCCGCGCTGTACCTCGGCGTGTGCGACAAGATCGTGCCGGGCCTGCTGATCGGCGCGCTGCACTTCGGCCACCTGCCGGCGGTATTCGTGCCGGCCGGCCCGATGACCACTGGCCTGTCGAATTCCGAAAAAGCCAAGATCCGCCAGCTGTACGCGCAGGGCAAGGCCGGCCGCGCCGAGCTGCTGGAAGGCGAGTCGAAGTCCTACCACGGCGCCGGCACCTGTACCTTCTACGGCACCGCCAACTCCAACCAGATGCTGATGGAAGTCATGGGCCTGCACCTGCCGGGCGCCGCCTTCATCACCCCGAACACGCCGCTGCGCGATGAACTGACCAAGGCTGCCGCGCAGCGCGCCGCCGTCATCACCGACCAGGGCAACGAATACATCCCGGTCGGCCACGTGGTCGACGAGAAGGCCATCGTCAACGCCATCGTCGCGCTGCTGGCCACCGGCGGCTCGACCAACCATACGCTGCACCTGCCGGCGATTGCCAAGGCGGCCGGCGTGGTGATCGACTGGAACGACTTCGACGAGCTGTCGAAAGTGGTGCCGCTGCTGTGCCGCATCTACCCGAACGGCGAAGCGGACGTGAACCACTTCCACGCCGCCGGCAGCACCGGTTTCGTGATCCGCGAACTGCTGGACGCGGGCCTGCTGCACGACGACGTCACCACCATCCTGGGCAAGGGCTTGCGCAAGCACTGCGCCGAGCCGTTCCTGGGCGAGGGCGACAAAGGCGTGGTGTTCAAGGATTCGCCAGCTGAATCGGGCGACGAGAAAGTGCTGCGCAAGCATACCAACCCATTCTCGCCAGACGGCGGCATGGTGCTGGTGCAGGGTAACCTGGGCCGCGCCGTGATGAAGGTGTCGGCCGTGAAGCCGGAGCACCGCACGGTGCAGGCGCCGGCGCTGGTGTTCAATTCGCAGGAAGATTTCATGGATGCGTACAAGGCCGGTCAGCTGGACCGCGACTTCGTGGCCGTGCTGCGCTTCCAGGGCCCGCGCGCCAACGGCATGCCGGAACTGCACGCGCTGACCCCGGCGCTGGCCAATCTGCAGGACGCCGGCCGCAAGGTAGCGCTGGTGACCGATGGCCGCATGTCGGGTGCCTCGGGCAAGGTGCCGGCGGCGATCCACGTGTCGCCTGAGATCCTGGCGGGCGGCCCGCTGGGCCTGGTGCGCGATGGCGACATCATCAAGGTCTGCGCTGAAACCGGCACGCTGGAAGCGCTGGTGGATTCCGCCGCGTGGCACGCACGCTCGATGGCCAGCGCCGACATGTCGGTGAACCACGTGGGCATGGGCCGCGAACTGTTCTCGATGTTCCGCAACAGCGTGTGCGAAGCGGAGAAGGGCGCCACCACCTTCCCGCTGCCGTCGCCGATCGCCACCACGGTGAACCTGCATGAAAAAGAACCGGTCGGTAATACCGTGCCGGGTTCCGATGAAGATTTCTCGACCAAGAAAGAAGCCTGATATGACTCTGTCCCTGCTCGATATTATGCGTACTTCGGCCGTGATCCCTGTGATCGCGATCGATGATCCTGACCACGCCGTACCGCTGGCGAAAGCGCTGGTGGCCGGTGGCATCCGCGTGCTGGAAGTGACCCTGCGCACCAAGCACGGCCTGGGTGCGATCAAGGCGATGTCGGAAGTGGAAGGCGCCATCGTCGGCGTCGGCACCCTGACCCAGCCGGAAGAATTCGCCGCCTCGCGCGATGCGGGCGCGGTGTTTGGCGTGTCGCCGGGCCTGACCCCGGCGCTGATCGCCGCCGCCAAGAGCAGCGGCCTGCCGCTGCTGCCGGGCGTGATGACGCCGTCGGAAGTGATGGTGGCGCGCGAACAGGGCTTCAAGCAGCTCAAGCTGTTCCCGGCGGTGCCGGCGGGCGGCGTGGGCATGTTGAACGGCATCGGCGGCCCGCTGCCGGACATCACCTTCTGCCCGACCGGCGGCATCTCGATCGAGACCGCGCCACAGTTCCTGAAACTGAAGAACGTGGCCTGCGTCGGCGGCTCCTGGCTGACGCCAAAAGACCTGATGGCCAACGGTGAATGGGACAAAATCACCGAACTGGCAAAAGCAGCCAGCGCCCTGCGCGGCTAACTCCCCAAACGACGCTACGGCGTCGTTTTTTTATGTGCTAACGCTGCGGGCGATGTGCTCGCGCAGCCATTGGTGGGCTGGGTCGCGGTGCGAGCGTTCGTGCCAGAGCATGGCCATTTCGTAGCCGGGGATGTCGACCGGCGGCGGCACTACGCGCAGGGCCGGGTTGTCGCGCACCAGCCGCTCCGGCAGCATCGCCACCAGGTCGGTGCTGGCCAGTGCCGAGATCACGAACAGGAAGTGCGGCACAGATAGCGCCACGCGCCGCGTCATGCCCGCTTGCGCCAGCGCTTTGTCGGTGGCGCCGCTGAAGCCGCCGCCGTCCGGCGAGACGATCACGTGTTCCAGTTCGCAGAATTGTTTGAGCGTCGGCTTGCGCTTCAGGCGCGGATGGCCGGTGCGGCCCGCGAGGACGTAGTGCTCCTTGAACAGCCGGCGGTGGCGCATGCCTTGCGGCGCATCTTCGCTGGTGTGGAAGGCGAGGTCGATGATGCCTTGTTCCGCCTGCCGGACGATGTGCGGCGGCGCCAGTTCCAGCACGGCCAGCCGCGTGCCGGGCGCCGCGCTGCGCAGCCCGGCCATTGCCGGTAGCAGGATGGTCGATTCTGCATAGTCGGTGGCCGCCACCCGCCAGGTGTTTTGCGCTTGCGCCGGATCGAAGGCGGCAGCCGGGGAGACGGCGGCGCTCAGCGCTTCCAGCGCCAGTCGCAATGGCTCGCGCAGCTCTTCGGCGCGGGCGGTCGGGCGCATGCCGCGCGGGCCTGGCAGCAACAGCGGATCGCCAAAAATGTCGCGCAGTTTGGCCAGGTGCACGCTGATCGACGGCTGCGAAAAGTTCAGCCGTTCCGCCGCGCGCGTGACGTTATGCTCGGACAGCAGCACGTCCAGCGTCACCAGCAGGTTGAGGTCGAGGCGCCTGAGATTATTCATGTCTATAGCTGGAATACTGGGAATTCATTTCTACTATACCTGATGCGGGCCTATGCTGAGGTTTTTATGGAGTCTCACATGAACGTCTTGATTGTCTATGCCCACCCCGATCGCAACTCGCTGAACGCCGCGCTGAAAAACCACGCCGTGCAGCATCTGGAGGCCGCCGGCCACTCGGTGCAAGTGTCCGACCTGTATGCGATGGAGTGGAACGCCACGCTGGCCGCCAGCGAAATCCCGGAACGCGAACATCACCGCGCCGATGTCCTGCGCGAGCAGGAAAAGCTGCGCTGGGCCGATACGGTGATTTTCCAGTTCCCGTTGTGGTGGTTCTCCATGCCCGCCATCATGAAGGGCTGGTTCGACCGCGTGTACACGCTGGGCTTCGGCTACGGCATCGGCGAGCACTCCGACAAGCGCTGGGGCGACCGCTATGGCGAAGGCTCGCTGGCTGGCAAGCGCGCCATGCTGATGGTGACCACCGGCGGCTGGGAGTCACACTACGCCCCGCGCGGCATCAACGGCGCGGTGGAGGATCTGCTGTTCCCTATCCATCACGGGATGCTGTTCTATCCGGGCATGGACGTGTTGCCGCCGTTCCTGGTCTACCGCGCCGGCAGCATGGACCAGGATCGTTTTGCGGCTTTGAGCAAAGCGTTGGAACACCGGCTCGACACGCTGGCGGCCACGCCGCCGATTCCGTACCGCCGCCAGAACCACGGCGACTACGACATTCCGGCGATGACGCTGAAGTCAGATCTGGAGCCCGGCGTGGTCGGCTTCAAGGCGCATCTGCAATCCTATCGGTGACATGGTGAAGCCCATGAGTTCTTCCGGAGCGGCGCCGGTGGCGGTGTCGATGGACTGAATGCCGAAGCTGGAGAGCAGCATGGCGCTGGCCAGTTTGATTTCCAGCAAGGCCAGATATCTGCCGGGACAGGTGCGCACGCCGGCGCCGAACGGCATGGAGACGTGCTTGTTGATGCTTTGCTCGCCTTGTTGCAGCCAGCGTTCCGGGCGGAAGTCGGCGGCGTTGGGAACGTGCGCGTCCGACACGCTGTCGTTGCGCATCACGCACCACAGCAAGCCGCCTTTCGGCACCTGCACGTCGCCCACCACACTGTCGCGCAGGGCTTCCAGCGGAATGAACGGCGCCACCGGCTTGAGGCGCATGGCTTCCTGCGCGCAGGCGTCGAGATAGTCCAGCGCATCCATCTGCTCGATGCTGAACGCATCCGGGTCCGGCGCCACGCGCAGCACCTCCTCGCGCGCCTTTTGCATCGCCGAGGGATTCCGCTGCAGCAGATACAGCATCCATGCCAGTGAATTGCTGGTGGTGTCCTCGCCTGCCAGCAGCATGGTGGTGACGTTGCCCGCCACCGCCACGTCATCGACGCCGCTGCCGCCTTCCTCGGCCGCGCAGATCATCGCTTCGAGCAGGTTGGCCGGACGCTGGCGCCGCTGCGGTTGCGCCGCCAGCCGCGCGCGCGCCGCAGCGATCAGGTCATCCACCGCCTTGCGCAACGCCAGCAGGCTGGCGTCCAGCTGCCGGTCCTGCGGCAGCTTCAGATAGCGCCAGTACGGGAACAGCGCGATCGAGCGCCGCGCCACCGCCGGCAGCACCACGTCCATATGGCGCTGGATCACATCCTCGCCGCCGTCGATGGTATTGACCTCGGTGCCAAACGCCAGCCCGGCGATGACGTCTACGCTGTAGCGCTTCAAATCCTCGGCCAGGTCGATGACGGCGCCGTCGCGCGCGGCCTGCCGCCAGCGCCGTTGCAGGCGCTGCGCCACCGACACCAGCGACGGAAAGTAAGCTTTCACCGCATGCGGCGCCAGCGCCGCCATCACCATGCGCCGCTGGTCGCGCCACGCCGCGCCTTCGGCCAGGAACACGCCGGGCAGGCCGCCCATCTCATCGGAGATATGGGCGGTAATCGAGGGCCGGCGGAAGCCGTCGGGCCGGTCGCGCAGCACCGCGCTCACCAGTTCATGGCTGGACACCACCAGGATCGGCGCGCGGCCGAAGCGGATCGTAAACAGCGGGCCGTATTGCTTGCTCCACGCCTCCACATCCTGATGAATGCGCAATGGCCGCATCTGCGGCAAGTTGCCGGCCAGCGGCCACGGACGCGGTCCGGGCAGGTCGTTCATGTGGCGAAGTTCAGCGGTCAGTGCGGTCTGCATGTCGGGCTTCCTCTGTTGACGATGCCTTAGTGTGCGCCCGTCCAGCGGTGCGCGTATTGAACGATTCCGACATGGTATAAACTATTTGACATGAATCCCGCCCAACTGAGCACCCGCCTGATCTTCCCGCGCAAGTCGCTGGCGTCCTGCGTGCGCGCCTACATCGAGCGCAGCACGCTCGAAGCGCCGCTGGCCGAGGCGCAGGACCGCTACAACCATTTCCCCGCCACGCCGCACTGTTCGATTACCTACTACATCGACGGCGAGGCCGAAGTGGTGGAGCCGGCCAACGCGCCGCAGGAGCGCATCCGCGTGGTGTTCTGCGGCCCGCAAACGCGGCCCATCGTGACCTACAATCCGGGACCGGTGCGGGTGCTGATGGTGATGTTCTATCCGCAGGTGCTGCACGCCATGTTCGGCCTTGATGTGTCGCAGTGGGTGGACCGCTGGGCGCCGGTCGAGCAGGCGCTGGGGCCGGAGTGGCTGGCCCTGAGCGATGCGGTGCTGGCCGCGCCGCGCGAGGGCGTGGCGCTGGTTGAAGCCTTCCTCGAACCGCGCTGGCAGGCCGCCCGTCCCGGCGGCGCCAGCGCCACCGCGGTGGCCGGCGACTGGGTGCGCCACATGGCGGCGCAGGCGGCCGATACCGCGCTGGGACGCGGCGTGCGCAATATCGAGCGCCGCATCAAGGCCAGGGCAGGGCAGCCGCTGCGCAAGCTATTGCGCTTGCAGCGCGCCGAGTTGTCCTTCTTCGAGGCGCGCGAGGAATTCATGAACGGCAAGCCGGTGTGGTCCGATATCGCGGCGCGCGGCGGCTACGCGGATCAGGCGCACCTGTGCCGCGAGGCGCGCGAAATCACCGGCCACACGCCCGGCGAACTGGCGCGCGTGCTGGCCTCCACCGATGAGCGCTACTGGATTTACCGGATCTGGAATTGAGGCGGGACGTTACACGGTGGCGATGCGATTGCGGCCGCCGCGCTTGGCCTGGTACAGCGCGCGGTCGGCGCTGCCGATCAGCGCTTCGATCTCCACCGGCGCGTCGGCCTTCTGGGTGGCGATGCCGATGCTGACCGTCACCAGCTGCGAGGCGTCGCTGCTGCGCTCATGCGGGATCGCCAGCTCCTGCGCCCGCGCGCGGATCGCATCGGCCATCAGCATCGCCTGCTCGACGTCGGTCTCGGGCAGGATCATGGCGAATTCCTCGCCGCCGTAGCGCGCCATCAGGTCGCACGGCCGCTTCAGCATGCCCGCCAGCGCGGCCGCCACCTGGATCAGGCACTGGTCGCCTTTCTGGTGGCCGTAATGGTCGTTGTAGGCCTTGAAGTGGTCGATGTCGATCATCAGCAGCGTCAGCGGCGTGCTGCTGCGCTTGGCGCGCCGGTGTTCCTTTTCCATCGCCACGTCGAAGTGGCGGCGGTTGGCGATGCCGGTCAGGCCGTCCGAGAAGGTCTGCGAGCGCAGCACCATCGCCTGCTCGCGCAGCAGCTTTTCGCGGCCCACCGCGATGCTGACATCGCTGATCTGGATCAGGCAGTGGCGCGCCGCGCCGTCCACCGCGATCGGCGTCACTTCCAGCGCCTGCTGGATGCGTTCGCCGCGCGCGTACAGCGCGAACGGCGCCTTGTTCAGGGTCTGCGACAGCAGCGACGGGAAGTTGTTGTGCAGCGCATGCTGGATCGCCGCGTCCACCCGCCCGCCGCGCAGGCCGTGGCAGATCTCGAACAAGTCGTGCCCCAGCACCTGCTCGTGCGCCAGCCCCGAATGGCGCACCATCCAGGCATTCCACAGCACGATGCGGCGCTCTTGATCGAGCACAATGGCGCCCAGGCTCACCGCGCAGAACACGCTCTCCAGCAGGGGCAGGCGCTGCGGCGTCATGGCTGCCTCACCCCTGGCCCATCGCGCGCGCGATGTAGAGGTTGATCTGCTCTTTCAAGTCGTGCAGCGCCGACAGGTCCAGCACGAAGGCGACGTAGCCGTGGATCTGGTGCTTCTCGAGCAGGAAGTCGATGTGCAGCATCAGCACCACGCTGCCGGCCGCGCTGCCGGTGGCGGTGAGGATTTCGTCGCTGGTGCCGACGTGGTACTGCGGCAGCGAGCCTTGCAGCTCGCGCTGGAAGATATTGGCCAGCGTGCCGACGCAGGAGTTGAGCATGATGTTGCCGATCTCGCACATGGCCTCCTGCTCCATGTCGGTCAGCTCCTTGAGCGGCACCGCTTCGCCCACCATCAGGCGCACGATTTCCAGGCTTTTGTCTTCCGGGAACATGAGGATGGCCTCGGTCTCGAAGGCGCCGTCGAAGTGCTGGCTGACGCCGCAGATGCGCTCGGGCGCGCCGTCGCTCTGGCCCAGCAGGCGCGCCGCCTCGGCGCGCGGGATGAAGCTGATCGAGGGCACCGACATGCGCACCGCCTCATTGACGATGGCGCTCATCGAGGCCGCCGCCTGGCCCACGCCGATGTTGAAGATCTCGATCAGGGCGTCGTTTTCCAGTTCGCTCAGGTTGAACATGGTTACGCCGCTTCCAGCGTGGCCAGCAGCTGGGCGATGCGCGCCTCGGTGATCGGCTTCTCGACAAAGCCGATGCCCATCGCGCTGGCGCGTTCGCGGGTGGCCGTTTGCACGTTGGCCGTCAGCAGCGAGATCGGCACGCTGGGGAATTCCTGGCGCAGCTGTTCGGCGGCGGCGATGCCGCCCATGCCGGGCATGTTGACGTCCATCAGGATCAGGTCCGGCGCCACGTGGCGCGCCTTGACCAGCGATTCCTCGCCGGTGCCGGCCTCCTCGACGATCCAGTCGGCGCGCAGGCCGGCGATGTACTGCCGCGCCATCATGCGCGAGACGCGGCTGTCATCGACAATCAAGACTGTTTTGGTAGTTGTCATGTCTTATCCCCGGCGATGGTCTTGTGGTCATTCTCGCATATCCGGCCCGCTTGGAGACCAGCTTGTGCAAGTCTGCTACACCGCAATGTTGCCCGTGTTGTCTCAGCGCAATTTTTGAGCAAAAAGCGCGGTGGTAAAATAGCGCCATTCCCGATTTTCCCATCTCTTATAGATTTATCATGACCCAAGACGAACTGAAACAAGCCGTAGCCCGTGAAGCCATTGCCTATGTGGTGGAAAACCAGATCATCGGCGTCGGCACCGGCTCCACCGCCAATTTCTTCATCGACGAACTGGCCAAGATCAAGCACAAGATCAAGGGCACCGTGGCGTCGTCGGAAGCGACTGCGGCCCGCCTGCGCGGTCACGGCATCGAAGTGTTCGACTTGAACGACGTGGCGGAAATGGCGGTGTACATCGACGGCGCCGACGAAATCGATAACTCCGGCGCCATGATCAAGGGCGGCGGCGCGGCGCTGACGCGCGAGAAGATCGTGGCCTCGGTGGCCAAGCAGTTCGTCTGCATCGCCGATGGTTCGAAGCTGGTGGACGTGATGGGCAAGTTCCCGCTGCCGGTGGAAGTGATTCCGATGGCGCGCGCCTCGGTGGCGCGTGAGCTGGTCAAGCTGGGCGGCACGCCGAAGCTGCGTTTGAAGCCGGGTACGGACGAGGCGTTTGTGACCGATAACGGCGGCTATCTGCTGGATGTGGCGGGGCTGTCGATTACCGAGCCGAAGGCGTTGGAAGAGAAGATCAACCAGATCGTCGGTGTGATTGCGGTGGGCTTGTTTGCCGCGCGCGGCGCCAATGTCTGCCTGCTGGGGACTGCGGAAGGCGTGAAGACGCTGAAGTTCTGATATGTCGTCCCGGCGCAGGCCGGGACCCAATTGGATTCCGGCCTGCGCCGGAATGACGACGTTACTCCGCTGGCGGCACGTAACCCTGCGCCGCATCGGCGCCGTCGCCGAAGAAGTGTTTTTCCATCTGCGTGGCCAGGTATTTGCGGGCACGCTGGTCGGCCAGGTTCAGGCGGTTTTCGTTGACCAGCATGGTCTGGTGCTTGAGCCATGCCGCCCACGCTTCCTTCGATACCTGCTCGTAAATCTTCTTACCCAGTTCACCCGGATACGGCGGGAAGTCCAAGCCCTCGGCTTCCTTGTTGAGTTTAATGCATTGAACGGTGCGGGCCATGTGGGTTGCTCCTAAAGCGAATCTAAAAACGAGATTATAAGGTCTTAATCAGAACCTGGGATTTGCGCTGCCAGTTGTACATGCGCTGACGGTCCTTCGGCAGGGCGTCCACGGTGGCCGGCGCGAAGCCGCGCTTGATGAACCAGTGCGCGGTGCGGGTGGTCAGCACGAACAGCTTTTGCACGCCCAGCGCGCGCGCCCGGTTTTCCATGTGCTTGAGGATGCGGTCGCCGTCGCCCTGGCCTTGCACTTCCGGGTTGACGGTCAGGCACGCCATTTCGGCCATTTTCTGCTCCGGGAACGGGTACAGCGCGGCGCAGCCGAAGATCACGCCATCGTGCTCGATCACCGAGAACATCTCGATTTCACGCTCGATCAGCTCGCGCCCGCGCTTGACCAGCGTGCCGTCCGCCTCCAGCGGTTCGATCAGCTTGATGATGCCGCCCACGTCTTCAATGGTGGCGGTGCGCAGCGATTCGAGGTTCTCGTGCGAGATCATGGTGCCCACGCCGTCGTGGGTGAACAGTTCCAGCAGCGCCGAGCCGTCCATGTCGAACGAGACGATGTGCGAGCGCTCGACGCCGTTGTCGCAGGCCTTGATGCAGTGCTTGAGATAGAACGCGGTGGCGTCGGGCAGGAAGCCGGCCTGCAGCACGGCTTCGGCCTGGTGCGAGGACAGTTCGCGGATTTCGGCGCCGGCAGCGTCGGTCATCAACGGCGTTTCGGTGATGAAGATCAGCTTGTCGGCGTGCAGCGCGATGGCGGTCGAGCAGGCCACGTCTTCCATCGTCAGGTTGAACGCCTCGCCGGTCGGCGAGAAGCCCAGCGGCGACAGCAGCACCAGGCCGTCCGAGCCGAGGATCGAGTGGATGGTCTCGGCGTCGACCTTGCGGGTGACGCCGGTCAGCTCGAGGTCGACGCCGTCGATCACGCCGAGCGGCTTGGCGGTGATGAAGTTGCCGGAAATGATACGGATTGCCGCGTTCGACATCGGCGTGTTCGGCAAGCCCTGGCTGAACGCGGCCTCGATGTCGAGCCGCAGTTCGCCGGCCGCTTCCTTGGCGCATTCCATCGCGGCGGTGTCGGTGATGCGCAGGCCGTTGTGGAAGCGGCCTTCGACGTTACGCAGGGCCAGTTGTTCGGCCACCTGCGGGCGCGAGCCGTAGATCACGGTGACGTTGATATCGAGCGCGTGCAGCAGCGACAAATCGTGGGCCAGCACCGGCAAGGCGCCGGCGGCCACCAGTTCGCCGGGGAAGGCGACCACGAAGGTCTTGCCGCGGAAAGCGTGGATGTAGGGCGCGACGGAGCGCAGCCATTGGACGAATTGGGTAGGGTTTTCCATTAGCCGCATTATAATTCGGGGCGCGACGTCCGCGCCAAATACCTTTGTAAAAAACAATGTCAGAAGCCAGCAACAAGCCACAAAAACCGTCTTCCAGCCCTCAAACCGCTGCCAATCGCCCTCCGCAAGGGCGCGGGCCGCGCCGTGAGCCCAAGCCGCGCCTGACGCCGGAGGAACAAGCTGCGCGCGAGGCCGAGCGCAATTTCCGTAATCCGCTGCCGCCGATTACCTTCCCGGAAGACCTGCCGGTCTCCGGCCGTCGCCACGAGATCGCCGAAGCGTTGCGAAATAATCAGGTCATCATCGTCTCGGGTGAAACCGGTTCCGGCAAGACCACCCAGTTGCCGAAGATTTGCCTGGAACTGGGACGCGGCCAGAAAGGCCTGATCGGCCACACCCAGCCGCGCCGCATCGCCGCTTCCTCGACCGCCAAGCGCATCGCCGTGGAACTGGGCTCGCCGCTGGGCGAGCACGTGGGCTTCAAGGTGCGCTTTGCCGACACGCTGCAAAAAGGCGCCTCGGTCAAGCTGATGACCGACGGTATCCTGCTGACCGAAACCCAGAGCGACCCGCTGCTCAAGGCCTACGACACCATCATCATCGACGAGGCGCACGAGCGCAGCCTGAACATCGACTTCCTGCTCGGCTACCTGAAGCAGCTGCTGCCGCGCCGCCCGGACCTGAAGATCATCATCACCTCGGCCACCATCGACGCCGACCGCTTCGCGCGCCACTTTGGCACGCCGGAGAAGCCGGCGCCGGTGATCGAGGTCTCGGGCCGCCTGTACAAGGTGGAAGTGCGCTACCGCCCGATCGAGAGCGACGTGCCGGCCGGCGCCAACGCCGCCGCCATCGCCAACGCCGAAGGCAAGGGCGCCCGCACCGCCGCCGCCCGCGACAAGCGTGACCTGATGGACGCGGTGGTCGACAGCGTCGACGAACTGGCGCGCATCGGCTCCGGCGACATCCTGGTGTTCCTGCCGGGCGAGCGCGAGATCCGCGACGCCGCCGAGGCGCTGCGCAAGCACCATCCGCCGCATGTGGAAATCCTGCCGCTGTTCGCCCGCCTGTCGGCCGAGGAGCAGGAGCGCGTGTTCAAGCTGACCAATGCGCGCCGCATCGTCCTGTCCACCAACGTGGCCGAGACTTCGCTGACCGTGCCCGGCATCCGCTACGTGGTGGACGCCGGCCTGGCGCGCGTCAAGCGCTACAGCTACCGCAACAAGGTAGAGCAGCTGCAGATCGAACCGATCGCGCAATCGGCCGCCAACCAGCGCGCCGGCCGCTGCGGCCGCGTCGCCGACGGCGTGTGCATCCGCCTGTACGACGAGCAGGATTTCAACCTGCGTCCGAAATTCACCGAGCCGGAAATCCTGCGTTCCTCGCTGGCCTCCGTCATCCTGCGCATGAAGACCCTGCATCTGGCCGATGTGGAGACCTTCCCCTTCATCGAGCCGCCGCTGGCGCGCGCGATCGCGGACGGCTACCAGCTGCTGCAGGAACTGGGCGCGGTCGATGAGTACAACCAGATCACGCCACTGGGCAAGAAGCTGGCCAAGTTGCCGCTCGATCCGCGCGTCGGCCGCATGATCCTGGCGGCGCTGGACAACGTCTGCCTGAACGAGGTGCTGATCATCGCCTCGGCGCTGTCGGTGCAGGATCCGCGCGACCGTCCGCTGGAACACCAGCAGGCGGCCGACGAGGCGCACAAGAAGTTCGCCGACGAGAAGTCCGAATTCCTCAGCTACATCAAGATCTGGAAGTGGTTCGAAAACGCGATTGAGCACAAGAAGACCAATCGCCAGCTGCAGGACAACTGCCGCACTAACTTCCTGTCGCAACTGCGCCTGCGCGAATGGCGCGACGTGCACTCGCAACTGCTCACCATCGTCAAGGAGCAGGGCTGGCGCCTGAACGAAACGCCGGCCACCTATGAAAACCTGCACATGGCGCTGTTGACTGGATTGTTGGGCAACGTCGGCTTCAAGCAGGAAGACGATCCGGGCTTCCTCGGCGCGCGCGGCATCAAGTTCAATATCTGGCCGGGTTCCTACCTGAGCAAAAAGCCGGGCAAGTGGGTGATGGCGGCGGAGCTGGTCGACACCACGCGCCTCTACGCGCGCTGCATCGCGCAGATCCAGCCGGAGTGGTTGGAAAAGGTCGGCGGCCACCTGCTGAAGAAATCGTGGGGCGAGCCGCGCTGGGAAAAACGCTCGGCGCAGGTGACGGCCTCGGAACGTGCGACCTTGTACGGGCTGGTGGTGTACAGCCAGCGCCGCATCAACTACGGCTTGTTCAATCCTGCCGAAGCGCGCGAGATTTTCATTCGCGATGCGCTGGTTGGCGGCGATTATGAGACGCGTGCACCGTTCTTCGCGCACAACCACAAGCTGGTAAAAGAGATTGAGAACCTCGAGCACAAGTCGCGCCGTCAGGACGTGCTGGTGGACGATGAATTGATCGCGGCCTTCTACGACAAGCTGATTCCGGCGGACGTGGTCAATGGCGCTGGCTTCGAGAAGTGGCACAAGGACGTCACGGCCAAGGAACCGAAGCTGCTGTTCCTGAACCGCGATGAACTGATGCGCCACGAGGCGGCCGGCGTCACCACCGACCTGTTCCCGAAGAAGATGAACGCGGCCGGCCTTGAGCTGGCGCTGACTTACCACTTCGAGCCGGGCAGCGTGCGCGATGGCGTGACGCTGGCGGTGCCGCTGTATGCGCTGAACCAGCTGTCGCGTGAACGCTGCGAATGGCTGGTGCCGGGCATGTTGAAGGAGAAGGTGCACCTGCTGCTGAAGTCCCTGCCGCAGAAACTGCGCCGCCACTGCGTGCCGCTGCCGGAGTACGCGGCCAAGTTCTGCGAGCGCGTGGAGGAGGCGCACGCCTTCGGCCGTGGCGAGCTGATTGACGCCATCATCGCCGACATCCGCAAGCAGATTACGATTACGCCGCTGACCACCGACTTCAAGCCGGAAACGTTGCCCGCGCACCACTTCATGAACTTCAAAGTGATCGACGAGCATGGCCGCCAGTTGGACATGGGCCGTAACCTGGCGACGCTGCAAGCCGAATACGGCACGCAAGCGCGCGAGAGCTTCCAGAAGATGGCCGAAGCCTCCGGCCCGCAATCGACCGTCGCCGCCCGCGCCGTCGTTCCGGCCAAGAGCAACGTCGCTCCGACGAAGAGCACCGTCGCACCGGCGAAGGCCGGTGCCCATGCTGAAGTGGCGCCGCCTGCGACCAACAACATCACCCTGACCAACCTGACCTCCTGGACCTTCGGCGAACTGCCCGAACTGCTGGAAATCGCCCAAGGCAAACTCACGCTGATCGGCTTCCCGGCACTGGTTGACAAAGGCACGCACTGCGACCTCGAAGTCTTCGACGATCCAACGGTTGCCGCGCGCACGCACCGGGTGGGCCTGCGCCGCCTGTTTGCCCTGCAGATGAAAGACCAGATCAAGTTCATCGAAAAGAGCATCCCCAACCTGCAGCAAATGGGCATGCAGTTCATGAGCATGGGCACGCAGGAAGAACTGCGCGAGCAGATCATCAACAAAGCGCTGGATATCGCCTGCCTGCAGGACCCGCTGCCGATCGACGCCGCCAGCTTCGCCAAGCGCAAGGACGAAGGCAAATCGCGCCTGGTGCTGCTGGTGAACGAGATCGCGCGCCTGCTGTCGCAAGTGCTGACCGAATTCCACGGCTTGCCGAAACGCCTGCAAGGCCTGTCGCAGCAAGCGGCGCAAGACATGCAACAGCAGTTGCAAGGCCTGGTCCACAAACGCTTCCTGCAAGAGAACGAGTACAGCCAGCTGGCACACTTCCCGCGCTACCTGAAGGCGATGAACGTCCGCATCGAAAAACTGCGTGGCGATCCGGCGCGCGACACCAAACTGATGTCCGAGTGGCAGCAAGCCGCAGCGGCGTGGCAGCGCGCGAACCGCGATAAATCGGCCGGCAAAAACACCGATCCGAAAATGGTGGAATTCCGCTGGATGCTGGAAGAACTGCGCGTGTCCCTGTTCGCACAGGAGCTGCGCACGCCGATGCCGGTATCGGCCAAGCGCTTGCTCAAAGTATGGGAGTCGATGCAGCGCTAAGCGCGCTGCCGTACGCTGCACGCAGCAGCTTTTCGGTAGACTAATTTGCAACAGGAGGACGTTGCAATGAAAGTCAACACCGGCAAGCTGCTGCGAAGCCTGATCCGCGCCGGCAAGAGCACAGCGAAACTCATCGCCGTCGCCACCGCGCCAGCCAAGCCAAAGCGCAAACGCGCCGCCGCCAAGCCCCGCGCCACAGGCGCCGGTGCTGCGCCGGCCACGCGCGCCTCCGCTGCGCGCCCGGGCGCCATGCCGCTTATCCGCGCCGCCAAGCCGCGCACGTTGTCGTCCGCGTCATCCGCCATCGCGCCGGGTAAATGGCTATCCGCCCACGTCCCTACCGCAGCCGGGCAGCAGATGCGCTACTGGCTCTACCTGCCGGACCGCCTTACACCGCCCGAAGGCCTGATCGTCATGCTGCACGGCTGTCACCAAAGCGCCACGCAATTCGCCCAAGGTACGCGCATGAACCTGCACGCCGAAAAAGCCGGCTACGCAGTCCTCTACCCGCAGCAACTCACCAGCCACCACGCCCAACGCTGCTGGAAATGGTTCGACCGCGCCACCCAAGCCGGCGGCGGCGATGTCCCCACCATCATCAGCATGATCCACAAAGTGCTGACGCAATATCCCATCGACCGCCGCCGCATCTACGTCGCCGGCATCTCCGCTGGCGCCGGTATGGCCAACATCCTGGCGCTGAACCATCCAGATCTGTTCGCCGCAATGGGCCTCCACTCCGGTCCCGTGTTCGGCGCCGCCCATAGCACCCTGAGCGGCATCGGCATCATGCAACACGGCGCTGGCCTGCGCACCGACAGCATCGCCCACGACATCCTGCAACAGCCAACACAGTTCCCCGGCATGCCTGCCATCCTGATACAAGGCCAGAGCGACACCGTAGTCCGCCCCATCAACCAGGCGCAGTTGATGCGCCAAAGCCTGCTGCTCAACCGCCTCGCAGGCCCGCCCAAGATCACCGACAAACCACGCAGCCGCATGCACGACTTCTACGTCGGCCGAAAACTCATGCTGCGCGCCATCCTGGTCGACCAACTGGAACACGCCTGGAGCGGCGGCGATCCGGCACTGGCCTTCAACGCCAAGGCAGGACCGAACGCCAGCAAAATGATGCTGGAGTTTTTTGCCCGCCACCTGCGTACCTGATGATACGGCGACGTGACGCGCAAGGATATATAGGGTGGGGTCTTTTTTTTCGGCGTTTTACTAAAATTTCCTATTCCGTACTAAGCATTACTAATCGCCGATATTCCGAACTAAAAGCGCATATGGCTACTCTAATATTTTAGTAAAAAATAGCGCGCTTTAGTAACGCTTAGTCGGAATTAGTAGCGCTTAGTAAAATGCCTTTTTTCGGAGACCCCATGATGGGTACTTTCAGCTTTCCCTACCGTTTGCCGAATGAGTTGATGGAGGAATTTGGCGCCTTTATCGGGGTGCACTGGTGCGGCCTGGAGATGGAAGCCCCGATTTGCGACGCCATCCGTGCCTACATGAATCCGCAGCCTGCGGCGCAGGCGCAGCGGGACGCCGTGATCGACGCCGGCTATCAATGGAAGCAAGTCTTCCTGCCGGAAGGCACTCGGCTGCGCGCCAGCTTCGGCCGCACGTCGTATTTCGCCGTGGTTCAGGGCAGCGAAATCCGCAGCGGCAACCGCAACGCCTGGAAAGCCGTATGGCTGCGTTTTCCGGGCAGCGAGCAATGGATACTGGCCGACACCTGCCGCGCGCAGCAGAAAGCCGTGATAACGCGCCTGTTTGAGGCCAACGAAGCGCCGCAAGCGTAATTTCAGAGCAGCAGGAACGCCAGCGCTGCTAAGGCGGTAGGGGCCAGGGCGCCGGCCAGCAGGCCTACGGTGCCGATGGATTGGTCGTGGAAGCCGCGCCGCAGTAGCGCGACCCCCGCCGGGTTGGGCGCGTTGGCGATGACGGTCAGGCCGCCGCCGGTTACCGCGCCGGCCATCAGCATGTATTGCGCATGGGCCGACATGCCGTCGATCAGCGAGCCGAGATAGGTGAGGGCGGCGTTGTCGGTGATCGCGGTCAGGCTCATCGCGCCGAAGAACAGCGCCAGCGGCGACAGGCTTTCCACGATCGGCTGCAGCCACCATTGCTGCATCCCGCCCAGCACCACCAGCCCGGCCAGGAAGAAGCCCACCAGCAGGCCTTCCTTGATGATCAGCGGATTCTGGTAGCGCTGGTAGGCCGTGGTGAATCCGAGGAACAGCATGAACACGCCGAGGAACAGCACCGGGTGATGGCCCAGCACCACCACTGCCGCCAGGAAGCCAAGATGGATCAGCGTGACCATCAGTGGCACAGGCGCCGCCGCCGGCGCATTGTTCGCGCCAACGCCCGCATCGGCCGCCGCACGCAGGTGCTTGCGCAGCACGAAACTGATCGCCGTCGCGTTGACCAGCACCGCCAGCGTGGCCTTCCAGCCGAACTGCGACGCCATGAAGGCGCTGTCCCAATTCCAGGTGGCGGCCACCATCAGCACCGGCGGCGCGGCGTAGGCGGTCAGCAGGCCGCCGATCGAGATGTTCACGAACAGCACGCCCAGCGCCGCATACTTCAGCCATTCCGGCATGCCGTCGCGGAAAATCAGCGGCGCAAGCATCAGCGCGGCGAGCGTCATGGCGGCTGGCTCGGTAATCAGCGAGCCGGCCAGTGGCACCAGCGCCATGCCGAACCACACCAGCGCCAGTTCGCTCGACACCGGCATCAGCTTCGCCAGTGCCAGCAGCACGCGCTGCATGATATCCAGCACCGGCCGCGACGCTGCCACCACCATCACCACGAACACGAACAAGGGTTCGGTGTACTGGCGCGATTCGGCATAGGCAATCGCGGCCTGGCCGCCGTTGAGCAGGGCCATCGCAATTATCAGCACAAAGGCCCAGAAGCCGAACACCACCTCGACCTCACCCAGCAGGTGGAACAGCCCGGCATGACGCGGATGGCGGTGCGACAGCACCTCGAACGATTTGGCGGCGAAAGTGTGCAGCAGCGCCAGTCCGAACAGGATGGCGCCGACCAGTTGTATGGTTTGCAAAGTATGTCCTTTGATAATTGCTCTGATGGCATGGTACAGCAAACACGAATAAGCCTTGCCAAATAACGGTGCAAAGAGTACTGTGTATTTATACAGTATTTGCGATACAATGCCATGACTCTCCCGGAAACCGTGCACCCGTCCCTGTGGCGGGCAGACCAGCTCGCGCAAAGCGCCACGCGCTGCCTGGACACAGGCTTCGCCGCCTTGTCCGCGCAGCTGCCCGGCGGCGGCTGGCCGGTCGGCACGCTGATTGATCTGCTGGTGCAGCAGCACGGCATCGGCGAGTTGCGCCTGTTGCAGCCGGTGCTGGCCGCGCTGGACCAGCGGCCCATCGTGCTGCTGCAACCGCCGCACGCGCCGCAAGCGCTGGCGCTGGCGGCCCTGGGCATCGAACCGTCGCAGCTGCTGTGGGTGCGCAGCGGCGCCAGGGCCAGCGATGCGCTGTGGGCCGCCGAGCAAATCCTGCGCAGCGGCTGTTGCGGTGCGCTGCTGCTGTGGCAACAGCATGCGCGCGGCGAAACGCTGCGCCGCCTGCATCTGGCGGCGCAAAGCGGCGAGACCTTGTTCTGCATGCTGCGGCCGCTGGCGGCGGCGCAGGAGGCCTCGCCCGCGCCGTTGCGGCTGTCGCTGAAGCCGGCGGCCGGCGGCATCGATATCGGCTTTGTGAAGCGACGAGGACCGCAGCGCGACACGCCCTTGTTTTTACCCTTAACGCCTTCTTTGTTGCAACGTCATGCGCCTCTGGATAGCACTACACCTGCCACGGCTCCCGCTCGAAGTATTCTGCCCGCGCTGGTCGGAGGATAACTGCACGGTAGTGCTGGAGCAGGAGCGGGTGATCGCCATGTCCGATGCGGCCCACGGCGCCGGCGTGCATTTGGGCTTGCGGCGCGGCGGCGCCATCATGCTGGCGCCGCAGTCGCAGTTCCAGCAGCGCGCCTTGCCGCTCGAGCAGGAAGCATTGCAAGCGGTGGCAATGGCGCTGTTGCAGTTCACGCCGCAACTGGCGCAAGCGGAGGAGGCCACGCTGCTGCTGGACGTGGGCGCCAGCCTGCGCCTGTTCGGCGGTATCCGCGCCTTGTGCCGCAAGGTGGCCGACAGCGTGCGCGCGCTGGGCTTCACCGGCTGGCTCAGTTGTGCCCCCACGGCACGCGGCGCCTGGCTGCTGGCGCGCAGCAACAGCGGCCGCGCCTTGAAGATGGCCTCGCTGGAACGCCGCCTCGAGGCGCTGCCGGTCGACCTGCTGCCGCCGGCGCGGCCCTACCTGAGCTGGCTGGAAGGCGTCGGCTGCATGACCCTGGGCGACTTGTATCGCCTGCCGCGCCCCGGCTTGCAGCGCCGCTGCGGCCGCGCCTTGCTGGACATGCTGGACGACGCCCACGGCACCCGTCCCGAGCTGCATGAATGGCTGGCCGCCCCCGCCAGCTTCCACGCCAAAATGGAATTGTTCGACCGCGTGGAAAATGCCGAAGCGCTGCTGTTCGGCGCCCATCGCCTGCTGCTGCAACTGACTGGATGGCTGAGCGCGCACCAGCTGGCGGTCGAGCGCATCCGCCTGCTGTTGGAACATGAGCGCGGCCGCACCGCCGGGCCGCCCACCGTGATTGAAGTCGTGCTGGCCGAGCCCACCTGGCAAGACAGCCACCTGGTGCGGCTGCTGAAGGAGCGCCTCGCCAAGCAAACGCTGGACGCGCCGGTGATCGGCCTGCGCCTCGAGGCGCCGCAAGTGCAGCCGATGGCGCCGCTCAGCGATTCATTATTTCCCGAGCCGGGCGGCAGCAAGGAAGACTGGCAACGCCTGCTCGAACTGCTGGCCGCACGGCTCGGCGCGGACAACGTGCTGCAAGCCGTGCCGCGCGCCGACTACCGGCCCGAGCATGCCAACAGCTGGATCAGCATCCAGACCAAAGTCCGCCCGGCCGAAGCGCGCGCCCAGCTGCCGCCGGACATGGGCAGCCTGCCGCGTCCGGCCTGGCTGCTGGCCAAGCCGATCCCGCTGCTGATGCGCGACCACCGTCCGTACTACGGCTCGCCGCTGCGGATCCGCTCCACTGGCGAGCGCATCGAGGCCGGCTGGTGGGGCGAGATGCAAACCCGCGACTACTTCATGGCGCAAGGCGAAGACCACGCCCACTACTGGCTGTTCAAGGAGCGAGGGGACAAGGAACCGCGCTGGTATCTGCAAGGACTGTTCGCTTAATTTAATTAACCGCGTCGATCGGCTTGAAGCGCTGCACCTGCTGGCCATCGACTTCGATCATCTCGAAGAACACCTCGCGCGGACGGCACCAGATGCTGCCGTTGGCGGCGCGATATACAATCATGGTCGACAGGTCGGACTCCAGCGTGGCTTCGCACACCAGTTCGTAGATTCCGCCTTTGTAGTGTTGGTAACGCATTGACTATCCCTTTATGAAATCCCTACGATTAGAATTTATCGGCGCGCACGGCCACCAACTGGCGGCGCGCCTCGACGGCCCCGACGGCGAAGTCAAGGCCTACGCGCTGTTCGCCCATTGCTTCACCTGCGGCAAGGACGTGTTTGCCGCCCGCCGCGTGGCCGAAGCGCTGACCGACCACGGCATCGCCGTGCTGCGCTTCGATTTTACCGGCCTTGGCGCCAGCGGCGGCGAGTTCGCCGACACCAACTTCTCGTCCAACGTGGACGACCTGGTGGCCGCCGCCGACTTCCTGCGCGAGAACTATCAAGCCCCGCGCCTGCTGATCGGCCACAGCCTCGGCGGCGCGGCCGCGCTGGCCGCCGCCGACCAGATGCCGGAAGTGAAGGCGGTGGTCACCATCGCCGCGCCCAGCCATCCGACCTACGTCACCGGCATGTTCAGCCAACATCTGGACGAAATTGCGCGCGCAGGCGAAGCGGAGGTGCAACTGGCGGGACGGCCGTTCCGCATCCAGCAGCAATTCGTGGAGGACGCGGAAGGGCACAATTTGAAGTTGAAGATCGCCGGCCTGCGCCGCGCCTTGCTGGTGATGCACGCGCCGGGCGACGACACGGTCGCCCTCGGCAACGCGATGGAGATTTTCACGGCCGCCAAACATCCGAAGAGCTTCATCTCGCTCGACGACGCCGACCACCTGCTGACCGGCCGCGAGGACGCGATCTACGTCGCCAATCTGATCGCGATGTGGGCCGACCGCTACTTGTTTTAGAAGTCTTCCGACAAATCTTTCCAGCCCTTGCTGACAGCAAAGCTGGTGAATTCGTCCGGCGCTTCCAGCACCAGCAGGCGCGCTTCCTGCAGTACCGGGTCGCCGGCGGTCAGCTCCGGGCCTTTGTAGCCGACCGTGCGCAGCTGCGCCACCACGGCGGCGATCAGCGCCTTGTCCTTGTGCAGGCCGCTGATGGGCGCCTTGAAGTCGACGTACACATCGATCGCGCCATAACCTTCGTCGAAGATGCGGATCGCCTTGGCGTCGTGGGCACGGCCGGAACCGTCGGTGGCCTTGAAGGGGCCGCTCAGTTGGATGTCGGTGTCATTGTTCATGGCCGCAGCATACACCAATCGGCGCCGTCAGCGCGAGACCGTATTGCGGCCGTGGTGCTTGGCGCGGTACAGCGCCTGGTCGGCCAGCCGGTAGATTTCTTCCTGCGTCAGCGCCACCTCGGGCGTGATGAACGCCAGCCCCAGCGACAAGCTCACATGCTGCATCGGTGGATTGTCCGCATGCGCAATCTGCCGTCCCGCCATGCAGGCGCGCAGCTGCTCGGCCAGCGCCAGGCTCTCTTCCTCGCCGCTGCTGGCAAACAGGCAGGCGAACTCGTCGCCGCCGATGCGGAAGCACAGGTCGCCCGCGCGGTGGAAGGTTTGCCGCATGCATTCGGCCACCGCTTGCAGCACCGTGTCGCCCTGCGGATGGCCATAGGTGTCGTTGTATTCCTTGAAGCGGTCGACGTCGGCCAGCAGCAAGGTCAGGGTGCGCTGGTCGCGCCGTGCGCGCTGCTGTTCCTCCCTGAAGCGGAAGTTGTAATAGCGGCGGTTATGCAAGCCGGTCAGCTCGTCGGTGACGCTGTCGAGGCGGGCGCTGCGGGCATCGGTGATGTCGGCCGAGACGGCGCAGGTGGCGTACACCACGCCGTCCGCATCCATCAGCGGGAATTTGACGGTGGCGTAGGTGTGCAGGGTCTTGTCGCGGTGGTAGACCTGTTCTTCCTCGTGGATGGCGCGTTTTTCCAGCGCGGCGCGGCGGTCGTTGCGCCACAGCTGTTCGGCGATATCGTGGGGGAACAGCTGGAACACGTTCGAGCCGACGAAAGTTGCAGCATCGTAGCCATCGAGGATCTCGAAATGGCGGTTGGCCATCGTGACCGTGCCTTGCAGATTCTTGGTCGAGATCAGCACCGGCGCATTGTCCAGCAGCGCACGGAAAATGCGGTCCGATTCGCGCAGCTGGTCCAGCTCTGCGCTTGAGAGGGTGGGGGCGTCGTTCCGGTCGGGCATGAAGCCAGTATAGCGCCCCCTTTTCCTTGTTGCCGAAGAATTATTTCAACGGTTGCAAAATGGCCTCAAGGCGGTCCGGCGTGCCGTCGATGCGCTCCAGGCGCGGGTACTTCAGGCCGTCGTGGTAGTCCAGCGCCACTTCCTGGTACAGGCTGCCTTTCTTGATCAGCAGCTTGATCGGCTCCTTGGTACCCTTGGCGGCGGTCACCGCCGCGCGCAGCAGTTCCGGCTTGTAGGCGCGGCCGTTCACCGCCACCACCACATTGCCGCCCGCCAGGCCGGCCTTGAAGCCCACGCCTTCCCATTGCAAGGCTTCCAGCTTGCCATCCGCTGCCACCGAGAAGCCCAGCGAGTACTGGAAGTTGGCCGACTTGCTCTGGTCTTCCTGTGCCTTCAGGAAGTCGGTCGGTTTCTCGGTGTAGACCAGCTTCCAGCCGGCGCGGGCCAGGCCGTCCAGCGGCGCGCCCGGACCGTGGCCGTCGAGGCGGCTGCGCAGGAACGGCGCCCAGTCGTAAGGCTGGACCGCGTTGAGGGCTTTCACCACGTCCTCAAAGGTGTAGTGCCTGGCGACGTAGACGCCGTCATCGACGCCGAAGAACAGGCGCGCGAAATCGTTGAGCGATTTTTTCTCGCCCGACAGCTCGCGGATTTTGGTGTCGGCATCCAGCCAGATCAGTTCGCCTTCCGAGTAGTAATCCTCGGCGCGCTGCCAGTTGTTCCAGCCCTGCGGACGGCGCGCGTTGACGATAGGATCGTTGACGGTGTCCTGCACCGCGCGCCATTCGCGGCCTTTGACGTTGTCGTAGCGGGCGGCGGTGGCGGCGAGCAGGTCGCGCGTGTGCTCGGCCTTGATCAGGCCCGAGCGCGCGGCCAGCACCGCGCCCCAGTACTGGGTCTGGCCCTCGTACACCCACAGCAGTTCGTTTTGCAGCGGGGTATTGAAGTCCGGCACGTTCTGGCCGGCCGGGCGGCGGAACTTGCCATTCCACGAGTGGGTGAATTCGTGCGACAGCAGCTCGCGCCGCGCCTCGTATTTATTCCACTCGGTGAAGTAGCCGAGCTTGACGCCGTTCTCGCTCGACTGGTGATGCTCGCGGCCAATGCCGCCAAATTCATCGCTGATGGCGAACAGGAAATCGTAGTGCTGGTAGTGCTGCGAGTTGAACAGCTTGTAGGCTTGCTGCACCATCGCGCGGTGCGGCGCGATCTGTTCCGGCGTGGCCTCCAGCTGCTCCGGCGAGTCGGCCACCACGTTCAGGCGCACCGGGATTTTCGCGCCCGGATCAAGGTCGATCTGGCGGAAGTAGCGGCCGGCAAACAGCGGCGAGTCGATCAGGGTTTCCAGGTCGAGCGGCTTGAAGGCGACCTCGTCGCCATTGCGCGCCTGCTGTTCCAGCGCGCTGCCGTATTGCCAGCCGGCCGGCACCGTCAGGTTCGGCTGCACCTTGATATCGCGGCTGTTGTAGCCGGCCGGGTACAGCGTCACCGATTGCCATTGCACGCCGAGGATATCGTTGGTCATGGTGGTGCGGCCTTGATTCGCTTCCACCGGCGACAGGTACTGGAACTCCACCTCCACGCCTTTCGCGCCCTTCGGCACGTTGATGTGGAAGGCGTACACATTGACCGGGTCGCGCTGCCATGCCAGCGGCTGGCCGTTGGCGCTGACCTTGAGGCCGGCGAACTGGTTGATCGCGCCGCTAGGACCGTGGTTGCCGGGGATCCATTGCGGATACAGCAGCGTCAACTTGCCCGGCTTGGCCGGGATGCTTTCGCGGATACGGAAGATGTTTTGGGCGGTGTTGGAAGCATCCACTTTCAGGACGATGGTGCCCGGGTAAGGCAGGTCTGAAGCGGCCTGGGCGCTGAAGGCGGTAGCCAGCAGGGCGGCAAGTACGGCGCGGGTGAGGGACATAATTATTTGACAAAAAAGAGGAAGACAAGAGGAAGAGTGTAGCACGCAGGAAACGAAAAATTTTTTTAAAAAAACCTCTTGAAAGCATTTTGGCGCGACCTATATGGGGATCAGCGGTTGCCTGATTGTGGGGGCCGCCAACTTCCATATCGCTTAACTTGAAAAGGATATTTATCATGCGTACTTTCGACCTCGCCCCTCTGTACCGTTCCGCCATCGGCTTCGATCGTCTGGCACAACTGCTCAACGACGCCCAGCGCAACGACACCCCAAGCTATCCCCCATACAACATCGAGCTGGTCTCCGATGACCAGTACCGCATCGTGATGGCGCTGGCCGGCTTCAACCGCTCGGAAATCGACATCACCTTCGAGCGCGATGCGCTGACCGTGGTGGGCCGCAAGCAGAAGGACGTCAGCGAGCGCACCTACCTGCACCGCGGCATCGCGGCGCGCGATTTCGAGCAGCGCTTCCAGCTGGCCAACCACGTCAAAGTGACCGGCGCCAGCTTCGACAACGGCATGCTCACCATCGAACTGGTGCGTGAAATTCCGGAAGCGCTGAAGCCGCGCAAAATCGTCATCGACGGTGGCGACAACGTGACCGCACTGGAGCAGCGCGCAGCCTGATCCTGCTCTGATGTAGTAACGACAACTGGCCGGTTTATCCGGCCAGTTTTACGTTTGTATAGAGGTTTGTAAGCAGCTTTTTTGATTAAGTAGGGCCTAAGTTTTTAGCCTCATATTGGATACATCTAAAGTCCTCATTTGCATAGGAGAACCGTTATGTCCAACTCTACTCTCAAGCGTGCCGCTGTTGCCGTCGCCGTCATGGGCGTGGTCGGCCTGGGCGGTGCCGTCGCTGTCAAACAAAATGCCGCAGTGGCCGCCCCGCCGGTCGCTGCCGCAGTGGCGCCGGCTGCGTCGCCGGTTCCGGTCGCCGCACCTGCCATCTCGCTGCCCGACTTCAGCGTGATCGTCTCGCACAACGGTCCGGCCGTGGTTAACATCAGCGTCACCGGCAGCACCAAGACCGCTTACAACGGTCCGCAGGGCCGCGACGATCCGTTTGCCGACGATCCTTTCTATGAATTCTTCCGCCGCTTCCAGCAAGGCCCGCAGGGCCAGCGCGGCCAGCGCGCCCAGCCGACGCATGGCCTCGGCTCCGGCTTCATCATCAGCCCGGACGGCATCATCCTGACCAATGCGCACGTGGTGCGCGACGCCAGCGAGGTGGTGGTCAAGCTGACCGACCGCCGCGAATTCCGCGCCAAGGTGCTGGGTTCCGACCCGCAAAGCGACGTCGCCGTGCTGAAGATCGACGCCAAGAACCTGCCGGTGGTGCCGCTGGCCAAGGCCAACGATTTGAAAGTGGGCGAATGGGTGCTGGCGATCGGCTCGCCGTACGGCCTCGATAACACCGTCACCGCCGGCGTGGTCAGCGCCAAGGGCCGTTCGCTGCCGGATGGCAACGTGCCCTTCATCCAGACCGACGTCGCGGTCAATCCCGGCAACTCGGGCGGCCCGCTGTTCAACACGCGCGGCGAGGTGGTCGGCATTAACTCGCAGATCTACAGCCAGACCGGCGGCTACCAGGGCTTGTCGTTTGCCATCCCGATCGATGTGGCCAACAAGATCAAGAACCAGATCGTCGCCACCGGCAAGGTGGTGCACGCCAAGCTGGGCGTGACGGCGCAGGAAGTGAACCAGAGCTTTGCCGATTCCTTCAACCTGGAAACGCCGGAAGGCGCGCTGATCTCCAACGTCGAGCGCGGCGGCCCGGCCGACAAGGCCGGCCTGAAAGCCGGCGACGTGATCCGCGCCCTGAACGGCCAGAAGATCGTCAGCTCGGTCGACCTGCCGTCGATGGTCGGTCTGTCGACGCCGGGCGAGAAAGTCACGCTGGACGTCTGGCGCCAGGGCAAGCCGGTGCAGCTGACCGCCACCCTGGGCAACGCCAAGGACAAGGTGGCCGCGCAGGATGACGACGGCCCGGTCGACCAGGCCAGCGCCAAGCTGCGTCTCGGCCTGTCGCTGCGCCAGCTGGACGCGGCCGAACGGCGTGAAGCCGGCATCGGCAGCGGCCTGCTGATCCAGGACGCCGGCGGCGCCGCCGCCAGCGCCGGGGTGCAGCCGGGCGATGTGTTACTGTCGGTGAATGGCCGTCCGGTCAACAGCGTCGACCAGGTGCGCGAGGTGGTGGGCAAGGCCGGCAAGTCGGTGGCATTGCTGATCCAGCGCGGCGACGATAAAATCTTCATACCGGTCCGTTTGGGCTGAGGCAACACAACAAGGAAAACAATAATATGCGACTTCTGCTGGTAGAAGACGACACCATGATCGGCGAAGTCGTGCTGGACCTCCTGCGGGCCGAGCACTACGCCGTCGACTGGGTCAAAGACGGCGACATGGCCGACACCGCGCTGCAAACCCAGACCTACGACCTGGTCTTGCTGGATCTGGGCCTGCCGCGCAAGGACGGCCTGGAGGTGCTGCGTTCGATGCGCCTGCGCAAGGAACTCACGCCGGTGCTGATCGCCACCGCGCGCGACGCCAAGGAGCAGCGCGTCGCCGGCCTCGACGCCGGCGCCGACGATTACGTGCTCAAGCCCTACGACCTCGACGAACTGCTGGCCCGCATCCGCGCCTTGCTGCGCCGCGCGGCCGGCCGCGCCGAGCCGGTGTTCGAGCACGGCAACGTCACCGTCAATCCGCAGACGCGCGAAGTAATCGCCGACGGCAAGCCGGTCAGCCTGTCGGCGCGCGAATGGGCGGTGCTGGAAGCGCTGATCGCGCGCCCCGGCATCGTCCTGTCGCGCCATCAGCTGGAAGAAAAACTGTACAGCTGGAAGGATGAAGTCAACAGCAACGCGGTGGAGGTGTACATCCACGGCTTGCGTAAAAAGCTGGGCGCGGAGCTGATCCAGAACGTGCGCGGCCTGGGCTACATGGTTCCCAAACTATGAAGGTGAAGATGCCGTCGCTGCCGTCGTTGCCCCGGGTGCCGGTGGTGACGCACTCGCTGCGCGGCCGCCTGCTGTGGTTCCTGCTGGCCGCCATCACGATGGCGGCGATGGCGCAGGCCATGATCGCCTACCGCAGCGCGCTCAACGACGCCGACCAGATCTTCGACTATCACATGCAGCAAATGGCGATGTCGCTGCGTTCCAGCGCCACGCTGACCAACAAGGCCGCCGACACGGCGGCCGACCCCGAAAACGACGACCTGGTGGTGCAGGTCTGGACCCCGGACGGTGCCCAGGTGTTCCGTTCGCTGTCGCGCGCGGCCTTGCCGCAGCGGGCGGTGCTGGGCTTTTCCAACGTCAAGGTCAACAAGACCACCTACCGGGTGTTCTCGGTGCAGACCTCCAACCAGACCGTGCAGGTGGCGCAGGACATGGCGGTGCGCCAGCGCATGGCCGGCACGCTGGCGCTGCGCACCGTCGGCCCGATCGCCGTGATGGCGCCGGTGCTGATGCTGGTGGTGTGGTGGGTGGTGTCCGGCTCGCTGGCGCCGGTGTCGCGCGTCAAGCGCCAGGTGGCGGCGCGCCAGGCCGACGACCTGTCGCCGGTGTCGGAAAACGATTTGCCCGATGAAGTGCTGCCGCTGGTGCAGGAGCTGAACCTGCTGTTCGTGCGGGTGCGCACCGCGTTCGAGGCCCAGCAGCATTTCGTGGCCGACGCGGCGCACGAGTTGCGCACGCCGCTGGCGGCGTTGAAATTGCAGGTCCTCAGCCTGGAGCGCGCGCCGGACGAGGCGGCGCGCAAGGTGGCGGTGTCGCGCGTGACGGCCGGCATCGAGCGCGCCACCCGGCTGGTCGAGCAGTTGCTGGTGCTGGCGCGGCAGGAGGGCGGCATCGAAGAGATCAAGCTGGAGCCGGTGCAGTTGGGCGAGCTGGTCAAGCGCGTGCTGGGCGATATGAACGGCCTGGCGCAGGCGCGCCAGATCGACCTCGGCCTGCACCACGCGGACGAGGTGGTGGTGGCCGGCCAGCAGGACGCCCTGATCATCCTGCTGCGCAACCTGGTCGACAACGCCATCAAGTACACGCCGGCCGGCGGCACGGTCGATGTGACGCTGCGGCGTAGCGTCGCCGCCACAAAAAACGCCAAGCCGCGCGTGCTGCTGAGCGTGGAGGATTCCGGCCCCGGCATCCCGCCGGAAGAGCGCGAGCGCGTGTTCAGCCGCTTCTACCGCGTGCCCGGCAGCCCGGCCGGCGGCAGCGGCCTGGGCATGGCCATCGTGCAGTCGATTGCCGAGCGCCACGGCGGCGTGCTGACGCTGGCCCAGTCCGAACGGCTGGGCGGTTTGCAGGTCAACGTCGATTTTCCCGAGACTAGCAAGGCCACTCCAGCTTAAAATGCCGTTTTAACACGGTGCTGGAGCGGTGCATGAAGAAAATCGGCTTTTCGGGAACCCTGGACCCGATCACCAACGGTCATATGTGGGTGATCAACGAAGCCCGTTCGCTGGCGGACGAGGTGGTGGTGTTCCTGTCCGAGAATCCGGCCAAGAAGCCGCGTTTCACGGCCGAGGAGCGCAAGAGCATCATCGCCCTCAGCTGCGCCGAGCAGGGCTGGGACAATGTCTCGGTGGTGATCGTGCGCGGCGACTACACCGCGCGCGCGGCCAAGAAGCAGGGCGTGGAATGCCTGATCCGCGGCATCCGCACCACCGCCGATTTCGACTACGAAAACCTGATCCAGCAAACCAACGTCGACGTGCTGCAGGGCGCCAAGACAGTGTTCGTGATGCCGCCGCGCGACCTCGGCTCGGTGAGCTCCTCGTTCGTCAAGGCGCTGGAAGGGCCGATCGGCTGGAACTGGATCATGAAGAAATTCGTGCCGGGTCCGGCCTACCATGCGTGGGTGCTGGGCTGGCTGCGCCGCGAGTGGGAAGCCCTGTGGGACTACGAGCACCGCGACGCCACCGCCATCGCCCACGCCGACCAGTGGTTCGTGCAGCTGACCGGGCCGACCGCCTACGGCGGCCCGGCGCGCCACTATCACAACCTCGACCATCTGGTGCACGGCCTGTGCGAAATCCGCGTGTGGGCCGCCAATACGCGGCCGGACCCGGCCGATGTGGACATCGTCAAGCAGGCATTCTGGTTCCACGACGCCGATTACGGCTACAATGCCGACCCGGATGCGCTAACCAATGAGGAAGCCAGCGCGCAACTGTGGCTTGGTAGCCACCTGGGGCAGGACATGGCCGATGCGGCAGAGCTGATCCGCGCCACCGACCACTTCCAGGAAGCCTCGATCACGCACCGCCTGAAAGATATCCTGCTGTGCGTGGACCTGGCCATTCTGGGACAGGATGACGAGGTGTACCAGAACTATGCGCGCGCCATCCGGCAGGAATACATCCACCTGGCCGACGCCAAATACTGCGAGCAACGCGGTGGTGCGCTGGCGCACTTGTGCCGCAAGGCGCAGGCCGGGCAGCTGTTCGGCGATACCTACTTTGCCGACCAGTACAACGAGCGCGCCATCGACAATATGCAGCGCGAAATGGCGCGGCTGGCCGTTAAATAGCGGTCGGCGGCAGCTCGATTTCCTCCTTGCGGGCGGCGATGGCCTGGCCCAGCGCCAGCAGGTCCAGCTTGGCCTTGCGCGCTTTCGGGAACATCTCGCCTTCTTCTTCCTTGACGTGATGGTCGATCAGCTCGCCCAGCACTTTGACCTTGGCGTCGAACAGCTCTTCGCCGGGATCGGCGCTGATGATTTGCGCGATCAAATCCTTGGCCGAGGCGTGTTCGACCACGGCTTCATCAAGCATATCGTCGTCCTTGGTGGCCGCGCGCACGGCCGGGTAGAAAATCTCTTCCTCGGCGGTGGCGTGCTTGGTCAGCTCTTCGCAAATTTGCAGCGCCAGCTTGTGCTTGCTGACGTGGGCGCGGTCACCCAGTTCTTCGTATTGCTCGAACAGCGACTTGACGTGTTCGTGGTCCTCGGTCAGCAGGGTGATCGCGTCTTGCGGTCCGGTGGCGGTGGGAATAGGCTTGGGCATCTTGCCCGATGTTTGGGACGTGGTACTCATATTGGCTCCTTGCGTGGCTAATGGACTGACGGGGACTGCCAGGCCAGTCTAGGAGCCGTGCATGGCGTGGTCTGTGCGGCGTCCCACGCTTGCGCATGCCAGCTAAAAGCGATTCCAGTTGTTGCGCCGGTGTTCGCTCGCTTCCTTCATCAGGTGGCCGGCGCGCAGGGGATCGTTTTGTTGGACCGTCATAGCCAACTCTTGCAATGCCGGCGGGTATTCGTGCTCGGCGGCTTCCTCCAGCATCCGTCGGCCTTGGACGCGGTCTTGCGCCACGCCCAGTCCTTGATCGTAGATGTTGGAAAGCAGGAACATGGCGTGCGCATTGCCCAGCCCGGCGGCTTGCGCCAGCCAGTTTGCCGCCTGTGCGTCGTCGTGCGGCACGCCGTTGCCGTTCTTGTAGAGCAGGCCCAGCGCCAGCGCCGCTTTCGCATGCCGATGCTGGGCGGCGCTGGCGTACCACGGTGCTGCGGCCGCCGGCGCCGGCGGCACGCCCGGCACGCCGACGCGCAGCATTTCAGCGAGCTGGAACGCGGCTTCGGTATCGCCGCCGCGCGCCGCCTGCCCGAACCATTTGAGCGCATCGTCGCGCTGCTTCGGCCTCGACTGGTAGAGGATGGCCAGCTCGCGCTGCGCCACCGGCAGGTGCTGTTCCGCCCAGGCCATCAGCTTGCGCTCGGCATGGGGATCGGCTTCCTGCCTGGCCTTCATGCCGATGACCTCGATCTGCGCCGAGGTCGGCTTTTCGTGCTGGAGCTGGCAGCCGAACAGCAGGGCCGAGGCCAGCAGCGGAATCAAGGCGCGCATGTTATTTGCTCAGGTCGATGGTGTACTTGGCAAAGCCGCTGGCGTCCAGGCCGCCTTCGGCCGTCACCGCCGTGATGCCGCTGCTCCTGGCCAGCGCCAGATGGCCCGGCGCCGAACGCAGGATCACCGGGCCGGCCGTCGCCACCTTGACGAAGCTCCAGCTGCGCGCGCTGCCGTTGCTGGCCAGCGTGACCTTGCCGCTGGCCGCGCCTTGCGCCGACAGGTAGTTGCTGACCACGGTCTGGTTGGCGTCCGGCGACTTGATGATGGTCTTGCTGCCGTCGATGCCCGGCACCGCACCGCCGCCGCCGGCGCGGTAGTCGTTGGTGGCGACGATGAAGTCGTCGCCGTCGGCCACCGCCTTGCCTTTGTAGCTGAGGTTGACTATGCGGCTGCCGGCCGGCTTGGTCACGTCAATCTGGTAGGTCAGCGCGTTGTCTTCCGCATAGAACACGTCGTAGTTGTAGATGGTGCCATAGGACGGCACCAGATCCTGCTCGCTGGTCTTGGCCGGATCGATCTGGCCGAACTGTTTGGCGGCCGTTTCCAGCCACGCCTTCAGGTCGGAACCCTTGATCTTCACCGCTTGCAGATTGTTGTTCGAGTACAGGTACAGGTCGCCCGGATTGCGCACTTGCAGGCCCACCGGCGCTGCCGTGCTGGCGCCCGGCGCCACGTCGGTGAAGTCGCTGGCGCCGTTGCGGCCGGCCTTGAACGGCGCGCTGCACGAAATCACCGGGATGTTCTTGTAGCTGGCGATGGTGGCGTCGGTACTGGTGGCGATGAAATTCTTCACGTAGGCCAGCTGCGCCTGGTTCACCAGCTGGATCGCGCTGACGTCGCCGGCCAGCGCGAAGTAGGACGACATTTCAAAGTCGGTGCTCACGCCCAGCGGCTGCCTGGCGTAGGCGATGGTGGCCGCATGCTCGCTGGCGACCAGCGGCGCCACGCTGCTGTCGGCGGCGATGTTGGTGGCGCCGTCGGTGTATTTGAAGCCGCGCGATTCCACCGTCGTCTTGGCCGGCTGCACCACCCACTTGCCGCCGGTGTAGGCCAGCGTCAGCTTGATGATGCCGAGACGGCGGCCCCAGCTCTGCGCCATCACGGTCGGCACGCCGTTGACGAAGCCGTTGACAGCGTCGATCCTGGCGCTGGCCGGGAAGGCGGCGAACGATGGATCGAGCGCCGCCGCGCCGGTCTCTTTACCCTTCGGGAAGATCAGGTGCGAGTGGCCGATCAGCAGCGCATCGATGCCGGTGCTGGTCAGGTGGTAGGAACCGTTTTCCATTTTCGGGCTGTAGCTGCTCGGGTCAAGGCCGCCGTGCGACAGCGCCACCACCAGGTCCGCACCTTTGCTGCGCATCTCCGGCACGTACTGCTTGGCCGCTTCCTGCACGCCGGTAATGGCGACCTTGCCAGCCAGGTTCTTCTGATCCCATTCCAGGATTTGCGGCGGCACGAAGCTCATGATGCCGATGTTGAGCTTGACGTCCAGCTTGTTCCCATCCGGCAGCGCCGCGCTGAAGGTGCGCGGCAGCAGGGTGTAGGGCTGCACGATGGGCTTGCCGCTGGCCACGCCGGTGACATTGGTCAGCACCAGCGGGAAGGCGGGCGCGCCGCATGTGCCGCTCGGCTTGCTCACGCCGGGGATGCCGAAGTCGGTATTGGTGATCTGGCTCAACAGTGGCAAGCCGTAGTTGAATTCGTGGTTGCCGAAGCCGCCGCCGTCGAACTTCATGGCGTTCATGACCTTGTGCACGGCCATTGTCTCACTGCACGGAATCGGTTTGGTGACAGCTTGCAGGTCGCCCAGCAGCGTGCCCTGGATGGTGTCGCCGTCGTCCAGCAGCACATTGTTCGGATTCTCGGCGCGCGCGGCCTTGACCAGCGCGGCCGTGCGTTCGAGGCCGAGACTGGTGTCCTCCGCCAGCGAGTAGTAGTTGTAGCTCATCACGTTGGCGTGGATGTCGGTGGTTTCCAGCAGTGCCAGCGTGACGGTAGTGCCCTCCGGGATCGCCGGACCTTGCGCGTTGTCGGCGCCGCAGCCTACCAGACCGGCGGCGCTCATGGCGGCCAGTATCACCAGATTTTTGTTCATCGCAACCTCGAAGAAGAGAAAAATTCAAGGTTGCGACTTTAACGAGGTTTGGTGACAGCGCCGTGACATGGCGCAATCAATACGCCCAGTACGGCCCGGCCTTGCCGGCCACGGTGGCGTCTTCCATCACCACGAACACGCGGCGGCCGTAGAAGAAGGGCATGCCCCAGTCGACGTAGTTGCCGGACGCGCTGCTGCTGGCCACCGTGCCGCCCACCTGCGCCGCCGTGATGGTCGAGGCCAGGCTCACCAGGTTCACCACGTTGAAGTCGACCGTGCCGCTGGCGCTGCCGTCGGCCGCGCTGTTGGTGGCCGTCAGCGACAGCGTCGAGGCCGGGCAGTAGAAGTCGCCGCCCGAGCACTGGCGGATGGTGCTGTCGGTGAAGAAATAGCCGTTGGAGCCGCTGTCGATGAAGCTGGCGCTGTAGGTCTTGCCCTTGTAGGTGGTGCTGAAGTCGCCGCTGCTGTTGGCCTTGAAGATGGTCTCGCCGGCGATGGTGTTGTTGCTCTGCGTGTTGACGCCGAACACCAGCGTGCCGCTCACCGAGGTCAGGCCGGCCGTGCCCACGCTCGGCATGGTAATCAGCAAGCCATTGTTGTTGACCGCGAACGAGGCCACCGGATTGCTGATCTGCCTGGCCAGCGGCATGGCGCTGGCGCTGCAGCTGCCGCTGGCGCAGGCGTAGTACACGCCGCTGATGGCCGCGTTGGCGCAGGCGGTGCCGCAGTCCTGCTTGAACATGCCGACTCCGAGGATGCCCTTGGCGCCGATCGCCGACAGCGTGCCGAGGTTGCTGCCGGCGCTGCTGCAGCTGGACGGCGTGCTGCTGTAGCTGGCGCCGCTGTCGCCGATCACTTGCACCGAAATGCCGGACGCCACTTCGTCGGCGATCTTGACGTCGGCCTGGCGCACCGCACCCCAGGTATAACCGCTGATGAACTTGCCGCATTCGCCGGCGTCGTCGCCGGAGGCGGTGGCGACGGCCGGCAGCGCCAGCGTGCTGCTGAGCTGGCTCGCCAGCAGGCGCAGGCCGTAGGAGCCGGTGTCGAGCAGCACGTGGTCGATGGTCTGGCAGGTGCTGGTGCCGGGCCGGCACACGGTCACGCTCACATACGGCACGTTGATCACGCCGCTGACGCCGCTCGGGCCGCTGTCGACCAGGATGGCGGTGCTGTTGCTGAGCGCCGCCGTCACGCTGAGCGCGGCGCTGCCATTGGCTGTTCCGCCATCGCCGGTGCACGCCAGGCTGTAGGTGTAGCTGCCGGTTGCGGCCGGCGTGATGGTCACCGCGCCGGAAGTGGCCTTGGTGCCGCTCCACGCGCCGCTGGCGCTGCAGCTGGTGGCGTTGGCCGAGGACCAGCTCAGCGCCGTGCTTTGGGCGGTGGTGATGTTGGCCGGCGCCAGCGTCAGGCTGACGCTGGGCGAAGGCGGCGGCGTGGCGACCGTCACCACGGCGGTGCTGCTGGCGCTGCCGCAAGTCAGGGTGTAGTTGGCGGTGCCGGCCTCGCCGGCGGTGACCGCTTGCGTGCCGCTGCTGGCCACCGTGCCGCTCCAGGCGCCGGAAGCGGTGCAGCCGCTGGATGGCGCATTGCTGACGCTCCACGTCAAGGTGATGACCTGGCCGCTGGTGGTGGCGGTCGGCGAGGCGCTGATGCTGACCACCGGCGTGGGCATGGCCATCGCTTCGGTCGAGGTGGTGGTGCTGGTCGTCGTGGACGAGCCGCTGCCGCCGCCGCACGCCGCCAGCGCCAGGCACAGCAGTGCGCTGGCCAGTTGAGGGTATTTCATATGGGACGCCTTATTCGATGGTGCTGGTGTCAAAGCCGGCGGGCAGCGCGCCAGGAATCCAGGCCTGGCCGGCGAACGCGCGCATGTGGCCGTTGGAGATGATCACCACATCGGACTGCTCGACCGCCAGTTGCGAGTGGCCGGCCTTGGGCCGCTTGGCGGCGTTGCTGGTCATGACGGTGAATTTGTCGCCCAGCAGCGTGCGCAAGTCGGGCAGGGTGGGACCTTTCCAGCTGACGGCAAACACCGCGCCATTGCTGTCGCTGTATTCGCGCACCACGGTGCCGCTGTCCAACGTGGACTGGGTGACGGTGTAGATCGCTTCGCTGGCGGCTGCGGCTGCTGTGGCGGCGAGGCGGCTGGCTTGCCGGGTTTGCGTGGTGGCGGTGCCGAAATTGGATGGCGCGCTGCCCAGCGCCGCCCAGGCGAGTGCGCCTTGCAGCAGGGACAGGAACAACATCAGGGTAAATGCGCGGCGCATAGAACGCTCCATTGCCGAAAAATAAGACAAGGCAAGTGTAGAACGGCGCTGCGTTGGGTTAAGTTAGCGAGATGTAAGCAAACGTTACTTGGATGGCGATGGTTGGGCGTAGATCACGATGGGCTGCAGGGCGGGAGGCGGGGCCTTGGGCGTGGCGTTGTTGAGTACGAAAGTCATTACCGTCACTGAGGTAGCGGTCAGCACGATGGTGATGCCGATGATCCACTTGATGACGTCGGCGAAGCCCTTCTGCATCCGGGCCTCCAGTGCGGCAAGATCGGCCTTGGTCGCGGTTTGGTCCAAGCGTGCCTCGATATTAGCCAACCGTTCACGGATGGCTGTAGAGGAGTCTTCAAGTTTGACGATTCTGGCTTCCATCTATCCATGTTAGCCAGCGAGGGAGGTGACGTCCAGCGGAACCGGACGTCACTCTGATCTACATCATCAGAACTTCACGTACAGGCGGCCGAAGTAGGACGCGCCGTTCAGGCCGAATTGCACCGACTCGTACTTGAAGCCGTTGTCGGTTTCATCCGGATTCTGCGTGCTTGGATGAACGTTGAAGATGTTATTGCCGCCAAACGAGAACTTCATGTTTTTGTTGATGGTGTAGGTGAACGCCAGGTCAGCCGAAGTCTTGGACTTGTAGTGCTGGTTCTCTACGCCGCCAGCGGTGCCGCTGTAGGTGCCCAGGGTCTGCGGGCCGAAGTGGATGATCTTCAGGTCGCTTTCCCAGGCGCTGTGGGTATAGTTGAAGCCCAGCGTTGCTTTCGAGCGCGGCGCGCCTTGCTCGATGTACAGGCGTTCCTTCTCCGACAGCAGCACGTCCTCATAGCCGCGCAGCGAGGCCGGCGCGTGGATGCCGGTCACTTCGGTCTTGCTGACGTTCAAGGCCAGGAAGGTGGCCAGCTTGTCGGCGCCGAAGGTGGTCTTGTGCGAGGCGGTCAGGTCCAGGCCCTGGGTCTTGGTGTCGACCGAGTTGACGAAGAACTGCGCCTGGCCCACGCCCAGCGTGGCCAGCTTGGCGGCCAGTGCCGGGTAGTTGCTGTCGTCAAAGCGGCCGGACAGCACGATGCGGTCCTTGATCTTGATCTGATACAGGTCGGCGGTGACCGAGACAGCCTGGGTCGGGGTCCAGGTCGAACCGAGCGTGAAGCTCGTCGATTTTTCCTTGGTCAGCTTCGGAATGCCGGCCAGGTTGGTGACCGCGCTGTTGTTCGGCGCCAGCACCACGTCGGTCGGCACGCCGCCGATGAAGTCGGTGAAGGTCGACGAGAAGTACATCTGCTGCAGCGACGGCGCGCGGAAGCCGGTCGAGGCCGAACCACGCAGCAGCGTGGTTGGCGCCACGCGCCAGCTGCCGGCCAGCTTGCCGGTGGTGGTCGAGCCGAAGTCGCTGTATTTCTCGTAGCGCACCGCGCCTTGCGCTTTCACGGTGTCGGTCAGGTCAGCTTCGAGGTCGAGGTAGGCTGCCACGCTGTGACGGTTGGCGTCCACTTCGTCGGCTGGCTGGAAGCCCGGGAAGCCCTGGCTGCCGGCGTTGCCGCCGATGCCCACGCCGTCGGCGTCGCTGTACGAGCCCAGTTCACCGGCGTAGATCTTGTAGTTTTCGTGACGGTACTCGCCGCCGAACGCCACGTTCAGGCCGCGACCGACCAGGCCCTCGAAGTAGCGGTTGAAGTCGAGGTTGGTGGTCAGCTGTTCAAACTGGAAGCCGCCGGCGTTGAAGCTGGTCGGGCTGATGCCCTTGCCGCCGGCCAGCAGGTCCTTGTTGGCGATCGACGCGTTCAGCGTGTTGCTGATGTCGTAGATCATTTTGTTCTTGCCGTAGGTCTGCGACAGGTCCATATTCCATTCGCCAACCTGGTTGCGGTGGCCGAGGATGGCGTACTGGTCGTCGATCTGCGCGTTGATGAACGGCACGAAGCCGTTCGGGTACATGGCGGCCGAGTTGCGCGACGGGATGTCGTCGCTGCCGATGCCGCCGCGCGCCCATGCGCCCGACGAAGCATCGCGGCTTTGCGCGCCGGCGGTGAAGTACAGGCGGCCAGTGCCGGTGGTCGGCAGTTCGCCGTTCAGGTAGATGGTCTGGTTCTTGGTCTTGCTGTCGCCGATGGTGCGCGGATTGTCGGCTTCGGCGCGGTTGGAGCGGCCACGGTCGAGGTATTCGCCGGTGATGCCGAGCACGCCGTTGTTGCCGATCTCAAAGCCGCAGTAGGCCGAGGCCAGCCAGTTCTTGCCGTCGCGCTTGCTGTATTCGCTGAAACCGGCGACCGCTTCGCAGCCCTTGGATTTTTTCAGGCCGATGTCCATCACGCCGGCAATCGCGTCCGAGCCGTACTGGGCGGCGGCGCCGTCGCGCAGCACTTGCACGTCCTTGATGGCCAGCATCGGGATGGCGTTCATGTCGGTGCCGGTGTTGCCGCGGTTGCGCGCGCCGAACAGGTTGACCAGCGCGGTGGTGTGGCGGCGCTTGCCGTTCACCAGCACCAGGGTCTGGTCCGAGCCGAGGCCGCGCAGGGCGGCGGAGTCGACCAGGTCGGCGCCGTCGGAGCCAGTCTGGCGGGTCGAGTTGAACGATGGGGAAATGTAGGTCAGGGTCTGGGCCAGGTCGAACTGGCCGCCGCTCTCGGCGGTCTTGCTCAGTGGAATGATATCGACGGGCACGGCGGTGTCGGTGGCCGAGCTGGCGGCGCGGCGCGAACCGACGATGCTGACCGATTGCACTGCATTATCTTGTGCGTAGGTCTCAGCGGTGAGGGCCAGGGTGCTGGTGCCGTACAGGCTGAGTAAGACGGCTTTACGTAAGGTGGTATTGGTGAACACGTGTCGTCTCCCATGAAAAATTTGATTTTATGCAAATTGGTCATATAGACAGGTGATTTTGTAGCAAATTGACGTGCAAACATTATTTTGTGTTGTATGCATGCTTCACCTCCGTGTTTCCCTTACGTAGTGCTACGCAAGCCCGGTTTTCCCGCCGATTAAAATACTTTCACCGAGCAGTTGCGTGCGCAACAGGCAGGGCGTGCCGAGGTTGGCGCCCTGATACAGGGTGATGCCGGTTTGCAGGTGCGCAGTGAGCGCGCCGGCCGCCACGCCGGTGGCGCCGTCTTCGGCGGCCGGATCAAGGTGGTTGAGGCTACGCCCTTCAAGCGCGCCATCCGGGCGGCGGCACCAGACGTAGCAGCCGCTGACGCCGTGCTGCTTGCCCCAGTCGGCAATGGCTGGCAGGTCGGGCGTGAGCGCGTGCAGGGTAGCGTGATACCAAAGCACAGCAATTCCTGTACATGTCTATTTTGCATCCTGATCCCCTGAATCTGCGTTTCATCGCATCCCTGCGCAGGCTGCTGATCGCCGGTGCCAGAATGGCAGCTCATTAAACAAAGGGGAGCATCATAATGCGTAACGTCGTTTTCGTGCTGGGCTTGCTGGCGGCGGCGCCGGCAATGGCGGCGCTGGTCGTTACCACACTGGTCGATGGCCGCAAGGTCGAATGCGTTGCCTTGAAAAATCCTTCCGCCCCGGTCACGGTGGTATTTGAAAACGGCTCGCGCGCTACGGTCGACAAATGGGACAAGGTGATCGACGGCATCGCGCCGAAGGCCAATGTGTTTGCCTACAACCGTCCCGGCTACGGCAAGAGCGAAGACACGGCCGCGCCGCGCGACGGCCTGACCATCGTTGAGGAATTGCGCCGCAACCTCAAAGCCGAAGGGCTGGCGCCGCCGTACATTCTGGTAGGGCATTCGCTGGGCGGACTGTATGTGCAGCTGTTTGCCAAGCGCCATCCGGAGGAAGTGGCAGGCATCGTGCTGGTCGATGCCCTGTACCCGCGCGTGATTAAAAAACAGGACGACTTTCCGCTGTTGACCCGCGCCGGCGCCTGGCTGTTCTTCTCCAGCACGGTGCGCAAGGAAATCGGCAGCATCTATGAAACCGGCGAGCAAGTGCTGGCGCAGGGCGATATCGACAGCAAGCCCATGATCCGGCTGGTCAACCAGCCCAAAGGTGCGACCGCCGTGCCGGTCGATTTTGGCGTCGTCAACAGCGACCCGCAAACCATCGCCTTCGTCCGCGCCCTGTATCCGCAAGCCAAAACCGTCGTTGTCGACTCCGACCACCAGATGCAGACCGCCTCGCCCGAAGTCATCATCCAAGCCATCAACGACGTCATCGCCGCCCAACGCAAGTAGGCTTCGAAGTTGGGGTAGAATACTGTATAAAAACACAGTATTCATCATGAGCGCGCTGCCCCCCATCGGACTGCCGGCCTACGCCGAGCTGTTCTGCTTATCGAATTTTTCCTTTCTCCACGGTGCTTCGCGCGCCGAGGAGCTGGTGGCGCGCGCGGTGCAGCTCGATTATGCGGCGCTGGCCATCACCGATGAATGCTCGCTGGCCGGCGTAGTGCGCGCTCACGCCGAGGCCAAGGGCAAGCTCCCGCTCATCATTGGCAGCTACTTCCGGCTCACCAATCCGGATGGCTCGCCGGGACCGTCGCTGGTGGCGCTGGCGCGCAATCGTGATGGCTATGGCAATCTTTGCGAAATCATCACCATTGCCCGCAACCGCGTGGCCAAGGGCAGTTATCTGCTGACGCCGGCCGATCTGGCCGCGCCGCCGCCGGCTTTCGCGCACCTGAAGGGCTTGCCGGATTGCTCGCTGATCCTGCTGCCGCACTATCCGGCCCATCGTCCGCAGGATGTGGACCAGCTGCACGCGCAAGCGGCATGGATGGAGGCGACTTTCCCCGGCCGCGCGTGGATGGGACTGAACCTGCTGCTGCGCCCCTTCGATGAAGCGCATCGCCTCAGCATTGCCGAGGTGGCCGCGCAGCATCAGATGGCGGTGGTGGCGGTCGGCCACGTCTGCATGCACGTGCGCTCGCGCAAGCCGCTGCAGGACACGATGACGGCGATCCGCATCGGCAAGCCGGTGGCCGAGTGCGGCTACGAACTGGCGCAGAACGCCGAGCAGCACCTGCGGCCGCGCATGCAGTTGGCCAACCTGTATCCGCCGGCGGCGCTGGCCGAAACGCTGCGCATCGCCGCAGAGTGCACCTTCAACCTCGAACAGCTACGCTACGAATATCCGCACGAGCTGATCCCGCCCGGCCACACGCCGGCCAGCTACCTTCGACAGGAGGTGTACACCGGCACGCAGCGGCGCTGGCCGCAGGGCGTGTCCGACAAGGTGCGCGAGCAGATCGAGAAGGAACTGGCGCTGATTGCCGAGCTCAAATACGAACCGTACTTCCTGACCGTGTACGACATTGTGCGCTACGCCCGCTCGCAGGGCATCCTGTGCCAGGGCAGGGGATCGGCAGCCAACTCGGTGGCGTGCTACTGCCTCGGCGTGACCGAGGTCGATCCCGAACGCAGCAACATGCTGACTGGCCGCTTCATTTCCAAAGAGCGCAACGAGCCGCCCGATATCGACGTCGATTTCGAACACCAGCGACGTGAGGAAGTGATTCAGTACATCTACCAGAAATACGGCCAGGACCGTGCCGCGCTGGCGGCCGTGGTGATCAGCTATCGCCCCAAGAGCGCGCTGCGCGACAGCGGCAAGGCGCTGGGCGTGGATCTGGCGATCGTGGAAAAAGTCTGCCAGTCGCAGCGCTGGTTCGACAGCAAGCATGACCTGATCGCGCGGCTGGCCGAGTGCGGCCTCGATCCCGAGTCGCAACTAGCGCAGCAATGGGCGGCGCTGGCGGTGGCGCTGCTGGGCTTCCCGCGTCACCTGTCGCAGCATCCGGGCGGTTTTGTCATCTCGCATGAAAAATTGACGCGGCTGGTGCCGGTCGAGAAGGCCACGATGGAAGACCGCTACGTCATCCAGTGGGACAAGGACGACCTCGAAGAGCTGGGCCTGATGAAGGTGGATGTGCTGGCGCTGGGCATGCTGTCGGCCCTGCGCCGCACGCTGGATCTGTTGAGCGCGCAGCGCGGCCAGCCGTTCCGCATGCAGGACATTCCCGCCGAGGACCGTGATACCTACGACATGATTTGCGAGGCTGACACCATAGGCGTGTTCCAGATCGAGTCGCGCGCGCAGATGAGCATGCTGCCGCGCCTGCGGCCCAGGAGGTTCTACGATCTGGTGATCGAAGTGGCCATCGTGCGGCCGGGGCCAATACAGGGCGGGATGGTCCATCCTTACCTCAAGCGGCGCATGGATCATAAACTGGTCAAGTATCCGCCCCGGTTGGAAGAAGCGCTGGGCCGCACGCTGGGCGTGCCCATCTTCCAGGAGCAAGTGATGCAGATCGCCCAGATCGCCGCCGGCTTCACCGAGGGCGAGGCCGACCAACTGCGCCGCGCGATGGCGGCATGGAAGCGCAAGGGTGGCGTCGACAAATACGAAAAACAGATTAAGGACGGCATGCGCGAGCGTGGCTATGACGATGATTTCGCCGACGCCATTTGCAAGCAAATCCAGGGCTTCGGCGAATATGGTTTTCCTGAATCGCATTCCGCCAGCTTCGCGTTGCTGAGCTACGCCAGCTCATGGATCAAGTGCCACGAACCGGCCGCCTTCCTGTGCGCGCTGCTCAACAGCCAGCCGATGGGTTTCTACAGCCCGTCGCAACTGGTGCAGGACGCCAAACGCCACGGCGTGGTGGTGCGCGAGATCGATGTCGCCATCAGCGGTTGGGAGAGCTCGCTGGAAGAGCCGGCCGGCCAGCGCGGCCAGCCGGCGGTCCGGCTCGGGCTCAATATGCTGAAGGGGATGGGGGCCCAGGCCGGCGCCCGCATCGAGCAGGCGCGCGCCGCCGGCCCGTTCGCCAGCGTGGCCGACCTCGCGCGCCGTGCCGACCTCGACCGCCACGCGCTGCACGTGCTGGCCGGCGGCAACGCGCTGCACCAGCTGGCCGGACACCGCCGGCAAGCGCTGTGGCAGGCCGTCGGCGCCGTGCCGGACAAGGACTTGCTGCGCCCGACCATGCCGGACGAAGCCGTGCCCGCCCTGCGCGCGCCCACCGAAGGCGAAGACATCCTCGGCGACTACCGCTCGCACGGCCTGACGCTGGGCCGCCATCCGCTGGCGCTGCTGCGCGCCACGCTGTTGAAGCACCGCTTCATGCCGGCCGAGGTGCTGAACACCTACACCAACAACATGGTGGCGCGCGCCTGCGGCATGGTCACGGTACGGCAGCGTCCCGGCACCGCCAAGGGCGTGATCTTCATGACCCTGGAAGACGAGACCGGCAACGTCAACGTCATCATCTGGCCAGCCTTGCTGGAACAGCAGCGGCGCGAGGTGCTGAGTGCGCCGCTGCTGGGCGTGTATGGCGTCTGGCAGCAGGAGGGCATGGTGCGCCACCTGGTGGCCAAGCGGCTGGTCGACATGAGCCACCTGCTGGGCCGCCTGCCCACCGCCAGCCGCGATTTCTGCTAGCGTGCGTCGAGGTCGCGGCGCAGGCCGGCGCCGTAGTAGCTGTGCACCTGGCTGGCCCAGGTCTGGTTGGCCATGTCCGGCCAGTGGTCCTTGTCGAAGCCGGGGGCGGCCTCGATGCGCTCCTTGTCGATGTCCAGGGTGAAGCGCTTGTTGACGGCGTCCAGCGTCAACGCCTCCCACGGCACCGCAAACAGCTTCTCGCCGATGGTCAGCACGCCGCCCGACGCCATCACCGCGTAGGCGATTTTGCCGGTGCGCATGTCCAGCATGATTTCCTTGATTTCGCCGAGGTGCTCGTTTTTCAGGTTGTGGATATGGTCGCCAATCACGGTGTCGGCTCCCAGCAGCTCTGGTCCCGGACCTTTATGGCCGTTGTCCACATACATGCCATATTGATCACGATCTTCGTAGCTCATGATGCATCTCCTCTGATTGATGAGTTGTCATTCTGTTCTTTTTTACAAGCCGGATCTGTACGCTGATGCACGCGGGAGGTGATGAATTGGCCGTTTTAGGGTATAATTTCAATTTCCCGCATGTGCCGTTCGGCACCTTCCGCAATGACCAAATTTGTCTTCGTCACTGGCGGCGTCGTGTCTTCCCTGGGTAAAGGGATCGCCGCTGCTTCCCTCGCTGCGATCCTCGAATCGCGCGGCCTCAAAGTCACCATGCTCAAGCTGGATCCGTACATCAACGTCGATCCGGGCACCATGTCTCCTATGCAACACGGCGAAGTGTTCGTCACCGATGACGGCGCTGAGACCGACCTCGACCTGGGCCACTACGAGCGCTTCATCACCACCCGCATGAAGAAGGTGAACAACTTCACCACCGGCCAGATCTACGACTCCGTGATCCGCAAGGAACGCCGTGGCGAGTACCTGGGCAAGACCGTGCAGGTGATCCCGCACATCACCAATGAAATCCAGGACTACATCCGTCGCGGTGCCGAAGGCTACGACGTGGCCCTGTGCGAAATCGGCGGCACCGTGGGCGATATCGAATCGCTGCCGTTCCTGGAAGCCGCTCGCCAGCTGAGCCTGCGCGCCGGCCGCAAAAACACCGCCTTCGTGCACCTGACCCTGGTGCCGTTCATCGCCTCGGCCGGCGAACTGAAAACCAAACCGACCCAGCACTCGGTACAGAAACTGCGCGAAATCGGCATCTCGCCAAACGCGCTGCTGTGCCGCGCCGACCGTCCGATCCCGGACGACGAGCGCGCCAAGATCTCGCTGTTCTCGAACATCGAAGAAGCGGGCGTGATTTCGGTGTGGGACGTCGACACCATCTACAAAGTGCCGCAAATGCTGCACGACCAGGGCCTGGACGCCATCATCTGCGAAGCGCTGGACCTGACCCCGGCACCGGCCGACCTGTCGGTCTGGACCAAGCTGATCTACGCGCAAGAGCATCCGAAGACCGAAGTGTCGATCGGCATGGTCGGCAAGTATGTGGAACTGACCGAGTCGTACAAGTCGCTGACCGAAGCGCTGCGCCACGCCGGCATCCACACCGAATCGAAAGTCAACATCGAGTACATCGATTCGGAAGAAATCGAAACCACCGGCTGCGCCTCGCTGGCCAAGTACGACGCCATCCTGGTGCCGGGCGGCTTCGGCAAGCGCGGCGTGGAAGGCAAGATCATGGCCGCGCGCTTCGCCCGTGAAAACAAGATTCCTTACCTCGGCATCTGCCTCGGCATGCAAGTGGCGCTGATCGAATACGCGCGCCACAAGGCCGGCCTGACTGAAGCGAACTCGACCGAGTTCGACCTCGGCACCCCGCAGCCAGTCGTCGCCCTGATCGACGAATGGCAAGGCCAGGACGGCAAGGTCGAAAAACGCGACGAGAACTCCGATCTGGGCGGCACCATGCGCCTGGGCGCGCAAACCTGCGCCATCAAGCCGGGCACGCTGGCCTCGGAAATCTACGGCGCGGTGGTGACCGAGCGTCACCGTCACCGTTACGAAGCCAACAACCACTACCTGCCGCGCGTGGAAGCGGCCGGCCTGGTGGTGGCGGCGCGCACCCCGACCGAAGACCTGTGCGAAATCATGGAGCTGCCACGTAGCGGCGACAACTCGCACCCGTGGTACATGGGCGTGCAGTACCACCCTGAATTCAAATCGACCCCGCGTGACGGCCACCCGCTGTTCACGTCTTACATCAAGGCGGCGCTGGCCCACAAGGCTGCAGGCGGCGCGACTGAACTGCAAGGAGAGGCAGCATGAAACTGTGCGGATTCGACGTAGGCCTGGATAAACCGTTCTTCCTGATTTCCGGTAACTGTGTCGTCGAATCGCGCCAGATGGCGTTCGACACCGCCGGCGCGCTGAAAGAGATGACCACCGAACTGGGCATCCCGTTCATCTTCAAGGCATCGTTTGACAAGGCCAACCGTTCTTCGGGCAAATCCTATCGCGGTCCCGGCCGCGAGCAGGGCCTGGAGATCCTGGCCGCCGTCAAGCGCGAGCTGCAAGTGCCGGTGCTGACCGACGTGCACACCATCGAAGATATCGAAGTCGCTTCGAAAGTCGTCGACGTGCTGCAGACCCCGGCCTTCCTGTGCCGCCAGACCGACTTCATCGTCGCCTGCGCGCAGTCCGGCCTGCCGGTCAACATCAAGAAGGGCCAGTTCCTGGCTCCGCACGACATGAAGAACGTGATCGACAAGGCCCGCGCTGCCGCCAAGGAAGCCGGCCTGCCTGAAGATAACTTCATGGCTTGCGAACGCGGCGCCTCGTTCGGCTACAACAACCTGGTGTCCGACATGCGCTCGCTGGCCATCATGCGCGAAACCGGTTCGCCGGTGGTGTTCGATGCGACCCACTCGGTGCAGCTGCCAGGCGGCAATGGCACCTCGTCGGGCGGCATGCGCGAAATGGTGCCGGTGCTGTCGCGTGCGGCAGTGGCGGTCGGCGTCGACGGCCTGTTCATGGAAACCCATCCTAATCCTGCAGAGGCACTGTCGGACGGCCCGAACGCCGTACCGCTGGGCAAAATGAAGGACTTGCTGTCCGTTCTGATCGAACTGGACCGCGTCACGAAAAAAGCTGGCTTCCTGGAGAGCAGCTTCAACTAAAGCAGCCTACCCGGTGTGGTGAATTTAGTAATTTTGCCAACGCCGGGTACAATTCCCGTTATCCTTGTTCGCAACGCGCGTAAAGACGCGGCGCGACACTGTATCGCCTAACTTTGGAGAATGACATGAGTGCTATCGTTGATATTATCGGCCGTGAAGTAATCGATTCGCGCGGCAATCCAACCGTCGAATGCGACGTGCTGCTGGAATCGGGCGTGATGGGCCGCGCCGCCGTACCGTCGGGCGCCTCGACCGGTTCGCGCGAAGCGATCGAACTGCGCGACGGCGATCCGAAGCGTTACTTCGGCAAGGGCGTACTGAAAGCCTGCGAAAACATCAACACCGAAATCTCGGAAGCCATCATGGGCCTGGACGCCAATGAGCAAGCTTTCCTGGACCGCACTCTGATCGACCTGGACGGCACCGAAAACAAAGCCCGCCTGGGCGCCAACGCCATGCTGGCGGTGTCGATGGCCGTGGCCAAAGCCGCTGCGGAAGAAGCCGGCCTGCCGCTGTACCGCTACTTCGGCGGCTCGGGCGCGATGCAGCTGCCAGTGCCGATGATGAACGTGATCAACGGCGGCGCGCACGCCGACAACAACCTGGACATCCAGGAATTCATGATCATTCCAGTGGGCGCACCGTCGTTCAAGGAAGCCGTGCGTTACGGCGCGGAAGTGTTCCACACCCTGAAAAAGATCCTGCACAAGAAGGGCCTGAACACCGCCGTGGGCGACGAAGGCGGCTTTGCTCCTTCGCTGGCTAACCACGAAGAAGCCATCAAGCTGATTATCCAGGCGATCGAAGAAGCCGGCTACGAGCCAGGCACCCAGATCGCCATCGGCCTGGACTGCGCTGCGTCGGAGTTCTACAAAGACGGCAAATACGAACTGGAAGGCGAAGGTCTGTCGCTGACCGCGACCGAGTTCACCAACCTGCTGGCGACCTGGTGCGACAAGTACCCGATCATCTCGATCGAAGACGCGATGCACGAAGGCGACTGGGACGGCTGGGCCATCCTGACCAAGGAACTGGGCCAGAAAGTCCAGCTGGTGGGCGACGACCTGTACGTCACCAACACCAAGATCCTGAAAGAAGGCATCCAGAAAGGCATCGCCAACTCGATCCTGATCAAGATCAACCAGATCGGCACCCTGACCGAAACCTTCGCCGCCATCGAAATGGCCAAGCGCGCCGGCTACACCGCCGTGATCTCGCACCGTTCGGGCGAAACCGAAGATTCGACCATCGCCGATATCGCAGTTGGCCTGAACGCCCTGCAAATCAAGACCGGCTCGATGTCGCGTTCGGACCGCATGGCCAAGTACAACCAGCTGCTGCGCATCGAAGAGGATCTGGGCGAAATCGCTTCCTACCCAGGCCGCGACGCGTTCTACAACCTGAAGTAATGCAGTAATGCAGCCAGAAAGGCCGGAGCGATCCGGCCTTTTTTAGTTGAACACTTGCTTGAGCGATGGCGCCGCCGCCAGCGCGTCGCTCCATGCTTCCAGCTGTTCCAGGCTGGCCTTGGCGAGTTTCTTACGGGCGGTTTGCGGCAACGGGCCGAAACGCTGCGCAAGCTGCCGCTCCAGCAGCGCGACTGCACCTTCCCTGCGTCCTCGCTCCAGACCTCGCTCCAAGCCTGACTCCGCCTTCTGACAAAATGCAAAGCAAGGAAAAGTGTCCGGATGCGTGCAGCAGCGTTACCAGCGCGGTGTCGTTATATAATGGAAGGTAATTTTGCAATACATGGCCGGGACTCCCTGGCGCTGCCATTTTTCTATGCGTTTGATTACTCTGGGCCTGGCCTTCCTGCTGCTATTGATCCAATACCCGCTGTGGCTGGGGAAGGGCGGCTGGCTGCGCGTCAAGGATTTCGAGGGGCAGGTGGCGGCGGCGCACCAGAAGAACGCGGAACTGATCGCCCGCAACGCCAAGCTCGACTCCGAAGTGCGCGACCTCAAGGACGGCACCGGCGCGGTCGAGGAACGGGCTCGCTACGAGCTCAATATGATCAAGCAAAACGAGATTTTCGTGCAAATCGTCGGCAAGGGCCAATCGGCCGCGCTTGCCCCGCTGGCGTCCAAGCCGGCTGAACCTCCCAAGCAGTGAGGCCTGACATGACGCTGCGCGCTGGCATATTCCTGTTGGCCGTTGCCGCCGTCGTGCCTGTGATCGCAAGCGCGTCGCCTGTGTCTGCGCCCGTCGTCCCGGCGCCGGCCGGGCCTTGCATCCCGGTCCGGGTCGGTTATATGGACCAGAACCGTCCACCGTACTGGCTGGGCGAAGGCGACAAGGTGCCCGATCCGCCCGGCGCGGCGGTCGACCTGATCCGCGACGCCGTGCTCGGTTCCGGCTTTGGTTGCGCGCCGATCTGGGTGCGGCTGCCGGTAGCGCGCCTGCGGGTGGCGCTGGCCAACGGCGACATCGACCTGGCGCCGCTCGGCGAGCAGAGTTTCTATCCGGCCGAGATCGCGCTGCCGAAAGACAAGGCCGGCAATATCGATCTTGAACGCGCGCTGCACAACAAAGTGCTGGTGCTGGTGCGCGCCAGGGACAAGCTGCCGCTGAATACCAATCCCATCAACTACTTCAAGGGCAAGACGCTGGGCATCGCGCAAGGCAATGCCTACGCCGCGCGCCTGCGCGACGCCGGCCTGACGCTGGATGAGGGCGGCCGCGACCTTGAACGCAATATCGAAAAGCTGCGGCTGGGCCGGGTGGACGGCGTGGTGGTGGCGGCGGTGGCGCCGGCCCACCTCAAGCAGACGCTGGACAAATACAAGGGCGAGGTGGTGCAGTTGCCGCAGCCCTTGATGAACATCCGCGTCTGGCTGGCCTTCAACGACAACTTCTACCGCGCCCACACGCCGCAAAGCGAAGCCCTGTGGACCTGGCTCGACAAGAACCGCAGCCGCCTCGGCTACGTCATGCAACGCTACCGCAAGGATTAAACCATGAAGCACATCAGCGCCATCAGTTTGTTCGTGGAAGACCTGCCGGCAGCGAAGGCGTTTTATGTGGAAGTGTTCGAGGCGCCCGTCGTGTATGAGGACGCCAACTGCACCGTGTTCAAGTTCGATAGCGTGCTCATCAACTTGCTGAAAGTCGCCAATGCGCCGGAGATTATCGCGCCCGGCGTGGTGGCGCCGCGCGAGGCTGGTTCGCGCTTCCAGATCAGCATCTGGGTGCCGGATGTGGATGCGATCTGCGCCCAGCTCAGGCAGCGCGGCGTGACGCTGCTGCAAGGACCGCTGGACCGCCCGTGGGGCATGCGCACCGCGAACTTTGTCGATCCTGCCGGACACAGTTGGGAAGTCGCGCAGCAAATCAATGGTTAAGGATAGAATGCGGCTCCCTGATTGAATTCGAGTCTGGTTTGAAAGCTTTATTTCCTGTCCTAATGTTGGCCGCCGGCCTTGCCGCCGCCGAGCCGGCGCTGTCGCCATCCGCTACCAACATATTGCGCGCGCAAGTGCTGCTGGACCGCGCGCACTTTTCTCCCGGCGAGATGGATGCGGCCGAAGGCAGCAATATGCGGCAGGCCGTGCGCGGCTTCCAGAAGCTGCGCCAGCTGCGCGTCACCGGCAAGCTCGATGCCGCCACGTGGAAGGAACTGGAGCGCGACCAGGCGCCGGTGCTGGAAGTCTACATCTTGACCGCGCAGGACGTGGCCGGCCCGTACGCCAGGGTGCCGGCCGACATGGCGGGCAAGGCCAAGCTGCCCGCGCTCGGCTACGCCAGCCTGGCTGAGGCACTGGGCGAGCGCTTCCATTGCAGTCCCGATCTGCTGCGCCGCCTGAATCCCGGCAAGAAGATGACGCGCGCCGGCGAGCAATTGCTGGTGCCGAATGTGGCCATCATCAAGCCGCTGCCGAAGGCGGCCTCGGTGCTGGTCGATGCGAAGGAGGGCACGCTGACCCTGCTCGACGAGGGCGGCACGCCGTTCGCGCAATTCCCGGCCAGCACCGGCAGCAAGCACGATCCGCTGCCCGAGGGGCGCTGGCAGGTGCGCGGCGTAGCCACCAATCCGGAGTACCGCTACAACCCGAAACTGTTCTGGGACGCCAAGGCCGGCGACACCAAGGCCCGTATCGCGGCCGGTCCCAACAATCCGGTCGGGCTGGCGTGGATCGACCTGACCATCGAGCACTACGGCATCCACGGCACGCCGGAGCCGGGCAAGATCGGCAAGACCCAGTCGCACGGCTGCGTGCGCCTGACCAACTGGGACGTGATGCAAGTGGTGCGTTCGCTGGCGCGCGGCGCCACGGTACTGATGCAGTCTTGATAAAAAAGCAGCTAGAATGGGAGATTCAAGGAGGTGCCTATGGCTATCGAACTGGATCACCTGATCATTCCCGCGCACGACAAGATCGCGTCGGCGCGGTTGCTGGCGGAACTGCTGGACGTACGCTGGTCCCCAACCGGCACCGGCCCGTTCGCGCCGGTGTTCGTCAGTGACGGTCTGACCATCGACTTCGACACCTGGCCGGCGCCGATCCCGCTCACGCATTACTGCTTCCGCGTTACCCAGCCGGAGTTCGACGCCATCCTCGGCCGCATCGCCGCCAAGGGCATCCCTTACCGCAGCTCCGTATTCGGGCCGGCCGACAACGCGGTCGGCAAATGGAACGACGGCAGCATCGTCTACTGGAACGAGCCGGACGGCCACCAGTGGGAAATCCTCACAGTCAGCTACGCACGATGAAAACCCTAGGACTAATTGGCGGCATGAGTTGGGAATCGACCGTGCCGTACTACCGCCAGATCAACGAAACCATCAAGCAGCAATTGGGCGGGCTGCATTCCGCCAAGCTGGTGTTGTACAGCGTGGACTTCCACGAAGTCGAGCGCCTGCAGCATGCGGGCGACTGGGATGCTGCTGGCGTGATGATGGCCGATGCGGCGCGCGCCTTGCAGGCCGCCGGCGCGGACTTCATCGTGCTGTGCACGAACACCATGCACAAGGTGGCGCCCGCCATTGAAGGCGCGGTCAGCATTCCGCTGTTCCACATCGCCGACCCGACCGCGCAGGCGATCAAGCTTGCCGGCATGCGCAAGATCGGCCTGCTGGGCACGCGATTCACGATGGAGCAGCCGTTCTACAAAGACCGCCTGCGCGAACTGCATGGCCTCGACGTGGTAGTGCCGGCGCCGACCGACCGCGACATCGTTCACCGCATCATCTACGAAGAACTGTGCCTCGGCAAAGTGCTGGATTCCTCGCGCGACGAGTACCGCCGCATCATCGCCGGCCTGGTGGAGCAGGGCGCACAGGCCGTCATCCTCGGCTGCACCGAAATCTCGCTGCTGGTAGCGCAGGCGGACGCCAGCGTGCCACTATTTGACACCACGTCCATTCACGCGCAAAGTGCCGCCCTTTGGGCCATTAACGAGGAGCAGATATGAAATTGATCGGCATGCTGGATTCACCTTACGTCCGCCGTGTGGCGGTGTCCTTGCAACTGCTGGGCATCCGCTTCGAGCACCAGTCGCTGTCGGTGTTCCGCACCTACGACCAGTTCCGCCAGATCAACCCGGTGGTGAAGGCGCCGACACTGGTGGACGAGGACGGCAACGTGCTGATGGATTCCACCCTGATCCTGCAATACGCCGAAGCCATCGCCCGCCCGGCCGCGCGCCGCACGCCGTCCATGCCGACCGAGTTGATGCGCTCGCAGTCGCTGCTGGGCTTTGCGCTGGCCGCCTGCGACAAGGCGGTGCAGATCGTCTACGAGCACAATGTGCGCCCGGCCGAAAAGCTGCACCAGCCGTGGCTGGAGCGCGTCACCCAGCAACTGCTGTCCGCGCTCGATGTGCTGGAAGCCGAGCAGGTGAAGCAGCCGCTGCCGGTGAGCAGCGCCGATATCCCGCCGCCTGGCGTGATGATGGCCATTACCTGGCACTTCATCCAGCAGATGCTGCCGGAAGTGGCGCCTGCCGCCCGCTATCCGGCGCTGGCTGCCTATTCGCAGCAGGCCGAGCAACTGCCTGAATTCAAGGCCGCACCGCACGGCGACGCCACGTACCAAGGCTGATTTATCTCGCGATTAAGGAATCCCGCAATGCCCGTTTCTTCTTACCTGAACACCTCACCGCAATTTGGCGAGGGCCTCTACTTGCACGAAACCGCCACCGTGATCGGCGATGTCACGGTCGGCAAGGATTGCTCGATCTGGTGCAACACCGTGCTGCGCGGCGATGTGAACCGCATCGTTATCGGCAACTGCACCAACGTGCAGGACTTCGCCATGTGCCACGTGTCGCACAAGAACGCGGCCAAGTCGGACGGCTCGCCGCTGATCATCGGCGACTACGTGACCATCGGCCACCAGGCCATGCTGCATGGATGCACCATCGGCAATGAAGTGCTGATCGGCATGGGCGCCATCATCATGGACGACGTGGTGGTGCAGGACCAGGTGATGGTCGGCGCCGGCAGCCTGGTTTCGCCGGGCAAAGTGCTGGAAAGCGGCCACCTGTATGTGGGCCGTCCGGCCGCCAAGGTGAGGGCGCTGACGCCGGAAGAAATCGCCTACCTCAAATACTCCGCCGAGCACTATGTGCGCGTGAAGAACAATTACTTGAAGGGATGATCTCATTTTTGTCTTGTAAATGAGAATCATTATTGTTAAGATGCGCTTTTGCCAGCGATCATCGGTAGTCCGAGAGCCAGCCGTTCAACACTACTCTCTCTTGGATATTTATGGTCGCTACCCCTACGGGCGCCCGGCACACGGCCGCGCCTTTGTCCCTTCACGTCCGATCCGCCCTGCTGGTGATGTTGGGCGCGGTCGCCTTGCCGGCGTTTGCGCAGGAAGCCAAGCCGGCCGGCGAACTGTCCGAAATCCTGGTCCAGGCCAAGCGCGACGACGCCAACTCCACCCGTAACGGCACTACCACCAGCATCAGCGCGCGCCAGCTGGAGCAGAACAATGCCGTCGACATGGGCAACATCGCGCGCTATTCGCCGCTGATCAGCGTGCCGGCGGCGGCCAGTGGCGGCGGCAGCGTGTGGGATAGTCCAGGCAACACCGGCATCAACATCCGTGGCGTCGAAGGCAACCGGGTCAGCCTGGAGCTGGACGGCATCTCGCTGCCGGACGCGGCACCGAAACCGGACGGCACCACGCTGAACGGCTTCGGTATCGGCCGCGACTACTTCGATCCAGAAACCTTCCGCGACGTGCGCATCGGTTCCGGCTCATCGCCAGCCGGCGCCGGCACGCCGGGCCTGGGCGGTTCGGTATCGTTCGTGACCAAGTCGCCGGAAGACTACCTGGACGGCAAGCGCAAGCTCTACGCCGACTACAAATTCGGCTACACCTCGGACCACGCGGCCCGCATGCACGCGGTGACTGCCGCCACCGAAATCAATCCAGCGCTGAAAGCACTGATCGTGGCCGTGCACCGCGACGGCGAGCAGGCCGACAGCAAGAGCAACACGCCGCTGAATCCGGACGACTGGAATTCGGACGCCGTGCTGGCCAAGCTGAACTGGACTATCGCCCCAGGCCAGAAACTGAACTTCGCCATCGACAGCTTCAAGGCCGAGCACACCCGCGCCTACGACAACAAGACCAGCACCCTGTACCCGACCGGCGTCTCGCAAGAGTCGAACACCAAGCGCACCCGCTTCAGCGTCGACCACCAGTGGACCCCGACCGGCTTCGCCCTGTTCGATACGCTGGACACCAAGCTCTACTCGCAAAAAGCCGAAGTGGTTGACCTGACCCACGCCGACTACGTGTCGACCGGCCAGAAGTACGTGCGCGACATCAACACCGGCTACTACAACGACAGCAAGGGCCTGTCGCTGGACGCCACCAAGCAACTGGGCGTCGGCAATCTGCTGAGCTACGGCCTGCTGTACGAACAACTGGAAAGCCGCCGTCCGTGGACCGAGGACCGTCTGGTGGTGGCCACCGGCGCGCACCAGTACACCAGCAAGTACCGCATGGCCGACATGGACACCGACAAATTCGCCGCCTACGTGCGCAGCGAATTCGGCTTCGCGCTAGCCGGCCATCAAGCCACGCTGACGCCGGGCCTGCGCGCCGAACAGCGCAAGTTGACGCCGCAGAACCTGTCCAAGTACGCGGTGGCAGTGCCAAACGCGGCCAAGGAAATCAAGGAAGAAACCGATTCCTTCCTGACGCCGTCGTTGAACCTGTCGGTGGAACTGGTACCGAACTTCAACGCCTTCGCACAGTACTCGCGCGGCACGCGCCTGCCATCGGCAGCCGAGCGTACCGGCACCTACGATTCCTTCAGCTACACCGGCGCCGGCAATGGCTACGCCGTGCTGGGCAATCCGGACCTGAAGAAGGAAACCAGCAACGCCTTCGAACTGGGCCTGAAAGGCGCACCCACACCGGGCGTGGAATTCAGCGCCTCGGTGTTCAACACCCAGTACAGCAACTTCATCGAGTACGCCACGCAGCCGGCCGATCCGGTCAACTACCCGACCATCACCTTTGGCCTGTACCGTCCTGAAAATATCGGCAAGGCCAAGATCTACGGCGCCGAGTTCAACGCCCACTTCACGCTGGGCCAATGGCTGCCAAGCATGAAAGGCTACAGCGTCAACCTGGCGGCCGGCGCCTCCAAAGGTACTTCGGAAAACACCGCCACCGGCAAGCAGGCAGACCTGGCATCGGTGCAGCCGTACAAGGCCAACGCCACCTTCGCCTACGACAGCGACATCGCTGGCGCGGCCTTTACCGCGAGCACCGCGCGCGGCAAGCGTGCCGTCGGCGACGTGCTGACCGGCAGCACCACCACCATGTTCGACGTGCCGGGCTATTCCGTGTTCGACCTGACTGCGTACTGGCACATCAACAAGCACGTCGTGCTGAGCGGCGGCGTGTACAACCTGGGCGACAAGAAGTACTGGGACTACGCCTCGTCGCGCAGCCTGCCTGCCGCCACCACGGCAGCGACCCTGGCCGATATCGAACGCCAGTCGCGTCCGGGCCGCAACTATGCCTTCAACCTCAAAGTGATCTACTAAGGAACTAGACTATGAAACCCCACCATCGATTTGCCCTGGCGCTGACCGGCGCCTTGCTGCTCTCGTCGTTGCCGGCAGGCGCAGCCAGTCTGACCGAGCGCTACGAAGCGCTGCGCGCCGAACAACCGAAGCTGGCGCTGCGCGACGCCTTCGCCAAACTGAACGTATCGGAAGCGGAACTGTTGGCCGCCAACGGCATCGGCAAGACCGTGACCCGTTTGCAGGAAGGCGAGAACGTGCCGCGTGAAATCATGCGCCGCGCGCTGGACCTCGGCAAAGTCATGGCCATGACGCGCAACGAAAACGCCATCCTCGAGCGTACCGGTGTGGCCACGCGCATGAAGCCGCAAGAGCCGATCACCGGCCTTGATGCGGACAAAGAGAAAGAGCGCGAAGCGCGCATGCGCAACATTGCCGGCGGCTACCTGGGCGGTGAGATCGACCTGCGCTTCACCTTCAAAAACTGGAAGTACGCGTTTGCGGTGGTCCAGCCGGGCAAGGACGGGGTGGTGTCGCGCAGCCTGCAATTCTTCGACGCCCAGGGCAACGCGGCGCACAAGGTGTACGTGAAGAGTGACGCCGGCGTGGCCGTATTCGACAAAATAGTGGCCGACTTCCGCAATCCATCGCAAAGCGCCGAGCTGAACGTGGCCGCCGCGCCGGCCAAGAAAGCGCTGAAGCCGGATAGCGCAGTGGACGTGAAAGAATTCCAGCTGGCCTGGAATGAAATCAACGACGTGCACCAGTTCAACCGCCTGCTGAGCGAATTCGGCGTAACGCGCGAGCAGGGCCTGCGTCTGGGCCCTGTGGACAAAGTAACGCGCATCGCACCGCAAGCCGTGCGCCAGTTGCTGGAATCGGCGGCCAAGCAGCAGGTGGAAATCATGGCCTTCCTGGGCAATGATTCGGCGATCCAGATCTACAGCGGCAAGATCAACAAAGTGCAGGAAGCGGGCGGCTACTTCAACGTGCTGGATCCCGAATTCAACCTGCACCTGCGTGACAGCGCGCTGGTGAGCGGCTACATCGTCAAGCGCGCTGGCGTGGTGAACGTCGAGTTCTACGACAAGGAAGGCAACGAAGTAGTGAGCTTCTTCGGTGTGCGCAGCCGCGAAAATCCTGTGCCCCAAGCCTGGATCGACCTGACCTCCGCCCTGCCGACACTGGGCGCCGCCAACCAGGCCAGCCGTTAAACAGCAAAAGGGGCCTCGGCCCCGTTTTGACTTCTGGCGAAGAAGAGACTACTATTTTTCCATGAAAATCGTCACTGGAAAAATCGTAGCGGGGCAGGTGGTCGTCGAGGATATGCCTTTTGACGAAGGGGCGACTGTGACCGTATTTTCTCGTGACGGCAGTGAGTCATTTGAATTGACGCCGGAGCAAGAGGCGGAAATGCAGCTTTCGCTGGAGGAAGCGGATCGTGGCGATTTGGTGCCAGCTGCTGATTTACTCAAGAGTTTGCGCTCGCAATCTTGACCAAGCCATATTCCATAAACGTTACTCATCGCGCTGCCGCGCAGATACAGCGATTGGCCGCTTGGTGGCAATTGAATCGGCCGGCCGCATCAGACGCAGTTTCCATCGAACTTGAGCGTGCCTTTGCGCTGCTTGCCATCAGTCCGAACTTGGGCACGTTTGCGCGCAACGCGAAGTTAGCAGGCGTGCGCCGGATTCATCTCGCAAAAATCCACCATCATTTGTACTACCGCGTCCGGGCGGACGCGGTAGATGTTCTCGCGCTGTGGCATACCAGTCGGGGCAATGCCCCGCCTGTGTGATTGCGATCAAGCGAGGGCGGCGCGGCCTAGGGCGGGGTCGTCGGTGAAGAAGCCGTCGATGCCGGTGGCGATGTAGCGTTTCATTTCGGCGATCGAGCCGGCTTCGTGGCGGGCGAAGTCGCCGGCGCTGCTGCGGAAGTCGGCGGCGAGGAATTTGTTTTCGGGACGGAAGGTCCACGGTTCCACGCGCAGGCCGGCTTTGTGGGCGTTTTCTACCAGCGATGAAGGCTCGGCCAGCGTGCCGTCTTTTTTCAGCGGGATGATGGCGCGCGTTGGCGGGGCGACCACGTCGGCGTATTGCGCGATGTCTTTCAGCCCTGCCGGTGTCAGCATCTGTGCGAAGGTCAGTGTGCCGCCTGCCGCCGCCACGTCCATCGGTCGCACGTTTTCGCCGATTACCAATTGCATCAGGCGCAGGTTGGCGCGCCGGCCCAGCTTGCTCCGCAGGTATTTCAGATTGGCGATTTCAAACGACTGGATTTCCACCGGGTTGCGGCGCGTGTAGTCGTGTGCGCTCAAGATCGACAGGAAGCGCTCTTCCAGCGGCAGGCCAACGCTCGCAAAATACGTCGAATGCTTCAGCTCCGGCACAATGCCGACGATGCGCCCGCGCGACGCCGATTCGGCCGCCACGAAGTCGATGATTTCTTCAAACGTCACCACCTGGAACATACCGTTGTACTCGGCGCTGCCCGGACGGAATTGCGGGATGCGCTCGACCGCGCGCAGCGTTTTCAGTTCGGCCAGCGTGAAGTCGTCCACGAACCAGCCTTCGTGCGTTTCGCCATCGATGGTTTTGCGCGCCTTGCGGCTGGCGAATTCGGGATGGCTGGCGACGTCGGTGGTCTCGCTCAGGAAGGCTTCGTGGCGTGCGACCAGGACGCCGTCCTTGGTGCTGACCAGATCCGGCTCGACATAATCGGCACCATCGGCGATGGCTTTGGCGTACGAGGCCAGCGTGTGCTCGGGTCGCAGCGCGCTGGCGCCGCGATGGCCGAACACCAGCGGCCGACCGCCGCCGGCGCCCACCGGCGACACGCCCGGCAAGCCGGACAAGTCGACGTTGCCAGCCGCTGCCGCCGTGCCGGCCGTCAGCGCGGTCACGCCGCGCGCCAACGCGGAGGAGGTCAGCAGCAGCGAACCGCCAGCCATCGCTGCCGTCTGGATGAAGCCGCGACGCGACAGGCGCTTCGGTAAATAAAGTTTGTTCATCAGAAGTCTGCCATCAAGGTCAGGAAGCCCTGGCGTGGGGCGATTGGGAAGGTATTGTACGTGCCGGTGGCCGCGCCGACTACCACGTTGAGATCGCCTTCTTTGTTGGTCAGGTTGGTCACGTTCAAACGGTAGCGCGCGTTCTTCACCCAGCCGCCGTTCAGGAACGGCAGCTTGCCCGATACGCCGAGGTTGGTCAGGAAGTAGCTCTTCACCGACAGGTCGTTGGTGTAGGTGGCGTAGCGCTTGCCGACGTAGTCGCCGCTCAGCTGGATTTCGGTGTCGGCCACGGTCAGGCTGGCGACGAATTTATCCATCCACTCCGGGCTGCCCGGCACTTTCTTGCCGGCGGTGAACACGGTGTCTTTGCCGCTCACGTAGTTGTCGTCGTATTTCGACTGGTTGTACGACAGCGCGTTGTACAGCGAGAAGTTGCGGCCGAAGTGCAGGGTGCCGGAGAAGTCGATGCCGTTGGTCTTCACGCTGCCGACGTTGGTCAGCACCGCCAGGTTGCCGCCAATGATCGACGAGATCACCGAGGTCGGGCTGATCTGCAGCAGGCGGTCCTTGAAGTCGACATGGTAGACGTTGATCTGGCCGTCAAACGCGGTCACCGCGCCGAGGTCCAGCTGGTGGCTGCTGCGCAGGCCGGCTTCGTAGGTGATCGAGGTTTCCGGCTTGGCCGTCGATTTGAACAGGTCGAACGCGCCCTGGCTCGACAAGCTCCACGGCGAAGCGCCACCGCCACCGTAGGTCACGAACTGGCGCATGTTTTTCTGCACGTTGAAGAAGGCTTGGTCTTGCGCGGTGATATCCCAACGGCCGCCGATCTGCGGCAGGAACCATTTCTTGGTGATGATCTCGCCGACCGGCAGCGCGGTCGAGTTGGCGATGGCGCCGTTCTTCGGCTGGACCGGGAACTGGCCTTCGGCAAATTGCAGGCTGGATTTGAAGCCGGCTTGCAGCGCCAGGTCCGGCGACAGGCGCCATTCGTCCTGCAGGTGCAGCTGGGCGACCTTGTTGTCGATCTCGCTGCCGTACTGCGTGATCAGCGGGTTGCTTGGGCGGTCGTATGGCGAGCTCGGGTTGTTCACATCCAGCGCGTACCAGCGGCGGTACGCCGACGAGCGGTTGTGTTCGAGCCAGAAGCCGGCTTGCAGCTTGTGGTCGCCGAGTTCGGTGTTCAGGGTCGACAGCCAGCCGTTGCGGTTGATCGCGTACTCGGTGGTGCGGGTGGCGAAGCCGGAATTGCCGAACACCTGCTTCAGATTCTGGCCAGGGAAATAGACCGCGAACAGGGCCGGCAAGCCGGCCACGCCGATCGGACCGGCCACCACGCCGACGCCATCATCGTTGTGGTAGTAGATCTGGTTGGTCCACGAGGTTGTGTCGGTGAGGTTGGTTTCGAACTTGGCGTAGGTCAGGTAGTCGGTACGCTGCGCATCGCTGTAGTAGTTGCGGTAGTTGTTGCCTTCCGCCGCCGGCGTGGCGCCGGTGGCCGACAGGTAGGCCAGCGCCTGCTGGAAGTTCGGGTACATGAACGGACGGGTGTACGGCTGGTATTTCTCGGTGGCCGAGTGCACGGTGCTGTCTTCGTTCGGCTCGATCTTGTCTGAGTAGGCGGCGTAGATGGTCAGGCGGCCCAGGCTGCTGTTGTTGATGAACTTGGCGTTGATCTGGTCGCCGCCCTGGCGGCCGTTGAAGTCCCACGCTTTCTGCTCATGGTGCACGGCAGAGATGTAGGCGCTGTTGCCATCGCCGAAGTTGCCGGTGTCGAAGCGCGCATAGGTGCGCGAGGTGTTGTAGCTGCCGACGGTCTGCTGCACGGCCAGGTTGCGGTTGGCCAGCGGGTTGCTGGAGAAGGTCTCGATGGTGCCGCCCAGGTTGCTGGTCGAGGCGGTGGCCAGGTCGCCGGCGCCCGACGACAGGATCACGCGGCCGACGTTCTCGCTGGTGATGGCGCGCTGCGGCGACAGGCCGTTGTAGTTGCCGTATTGCTGGTCGCCCAGCGGCACGCCGTCCATCGTGTAGCCCAGTTGCTGGCCGCTGAAGCCGTGGATGAACAGCGACAGGTTTTGCTCGTTGTTGCCCCACGGGTCGGCGGTCTGGAAGCTCACGCCCGGCAGGGTTTGCAGCGCCTTGAGCGGATTCACGCCCGGCAGGATTTTCTGCATATCGTTCTTGCTGAGTTCAACGGAGGAGCGGGTTTTGCGTGTGGCCACTTCCACCGTGGCGATCGGCGCGGCGGCTGCGGCGACTTCGACTTCCGGCGCATCGTTCATCTCGGCCACGGCAGCGGCGACATTGGCAGCCATTGCCAGCATAGGGAGGCTCAGGGCCGCGAAGAATTTCATGTTCATGTTTTGCTCAGCTTAAGGAATGAATAACGCTGCGCATCATAGGGGCCGAGTGTGACCGGATCATGACCTGCGCACATGCGTTACACTGCTGTCTGGAAATAAGGAGAGCGCTACGATGCGGAGAATTTTCTTGGCAGCCTTGCCACTGGTACTGGCAGCCTGCTCGATCGACCAGTCCAAACTGGGCCATTTCGTCAACCAGACCGTGCAGCCCGGCATGCCGCTGGATCAGGCGCTGGTGCGCATGCAGGCCGAGGGCTTTTACTGCAATGCCGGCAATGGCGGCGAGGCGGTGATCAACTGCACCCGTACCTACGAACGGCTGGTGCGCAAGAACTGCGTGGAGCGCGTCGACCTGGTGCGCAGCGCCACCAATGCGAAAACCGTCGGCGCCATTGATGTGCTGGAAGTGAAGTGTCCTAAATAATGAATCGTCCCCGTTTTTTGCCAGATAACTTTACGCTGGCGATGATCGCGACCGTAGTCGCGGCCAGCCTGTTCCCATGCCACGGCCAGGGCGCCGTGATTTTCAATGGCATCACCCACGTCGGCGTCTCGCTGCTGTTCTTCCTGCACGGCGCCAAGCTGTCGCGCGAGGCGGTGATTGCCGGCGTCACGCACTGGCGCTTGCACTTGCTGGTGCTGCTGTGCACTTTCGCTCTGTTCCCGTTGCTGGGCCTGCTGCTCAAGCCGGTGCTGACGCCGCTGGTGACGCCGGATCTGTACCTCGGCATCCTGTTCCTGTGCATGCTGCCGTCGACCGTGCAATCATCGATTGCCTTCACGGCGGCGGCGCGCGGCAATGTGCCGGCGGCGATTTGTTCGGCGTCGGCCTCCAACCTGTTCGGCATTTTTATCACGCCGCTGCTGGTGGGCTTGCTGACCTCGGCGCAGATGTCGGGCGGGTCGCCGTTGGAGTCGGCCGGGCAGATCGCCTTGCAGTTGCTGCTGCCGTTCATTGCGGGCCAGGTGGCGCGGCGCTGGATCGGCGCGTGGGTCGAGAAGCACAAGCCGTTGACGCGCATGGTTGATCAAGGCTCGATCCTGCTGGTGGTGTACACCGCGTTCAGCGAGGCGGTGGGACAGGGATTGTGGCATCAGGTATCGTGGGGCACGCTGGCCGGGCTGATGCTGATTAACGTGCTGCTGTTGGGATTAGTGATGGGCATCAGCGCGCAGGCTGCGCGCCGTTTAGGTTTCAACCGCGAGGACCGGATTGCGATTGTGTTTTGCGGCTCCAAGAAGAGTCTGGCCAGCGGCGTGCCGATGGCCAAGGTCCTGTTCGCAGGCGGCGCGCTGGGCGCCGTGGTGCTGCCGCTGATGCTGTTCCACCAGCTGCAGCTGATGGTCTGCGCCGTGCTGGCGCAGCGTTACGCGAAAGAAGCCCCGTAAATTAGGTTCCGGCCTTCGCCGGAACGACGCGCCACGTGCGCCGTCGTTCCGGCGAAGGCCGGAACCCAATTTTAGTGCTTGGCGTCGCTGGCCGGGATCAAGGTCTCGACCGGTGCGTCGCTGAGAAAGAGCTGCGCACAGTCGACCGGGTCGTACTCGTAGTGCTGGCCGCAGAAGTCGCAGTTGACCGCCACCTTGCCGTGCTCGGCAATCACACTTTCCACTTCATCGCGGCCCAGCATCTTCAACATGTTGCCGACTTTCTCGCGCGTGCAGCTGCAGTGGAACTGCGGATGCAGCGGATCGAACACGCGGATGGTCTCTTCCCAGAACAGGCGCTGGATCAGCACGTCGATGCCGGTACTCAGCAGTTCCTCTTCCTTCAGCGTCGAGCCGAGGATGACCGCGCGGTTCCAGGTTTCCAGCGCGTCTTCTTCGCTCAGCGGCGTGGCGTCGGCCTTGCCGCCGTGGTGCGGCAGCTTTTGCAGCAGCAGGCCGCGCGAGACATTATCGTCCGCCGCCAGCCACAGCTTGGTGTCCAGCTGTTCCGAACGCAGCATGTAGTTTTCAATCACGGTCGCCACATCGCCGCCGTCCAGCGGCACGATGCCTTGATACGGCTGCTGGCCCGGCACTTTTTCCAGCGGATCCAGGGTAATCACGAAACGGCCCTTGCCGTGCGCGTTGACCAGCGAGGCCAGGGTGGCGTCGTCGGCCACCACCTCGCCAGTCACCAGCTTGGCGGTGGCGCGCAGGCGCAGGTCGGCGTCGCACTCGACCACCAGCAGGCTGACCGGGCCATCGCCGTGGATCTGCATGATGATGGAGCCGTTGAATTTCAGGTTGGCCGACAGCAGCGCCGCCGCCGCCGTCATCTGGCCCAGCACTTTCTTGACCGGCGCCGGGTAGCTGTGACGGGCCAGCACTTCGCGCCAGGTGGCGGAAATGTCGATCAGCTCGCCGCGCACGGCGGCGTTATCGAAGATGAATTTTTGCAGGGTGTCCTGGCCGGTGATGGTGATGCTCATACTTGTTATCCGATCTTGTTGAGTTGCGTCTTGAACAGTTGACCGCGTTTGACGTAATTGTCGGCGCTGCCTTGCAGGGCGGCGATTTCTTCCGCCGTCAATTGGCGCACGGCCTTGGCCGGGGCGCCGATGATCAGCGAGTGGTCGGGGAATTCCTTGCCTTCGGTGACCAGCGCGCCGGCGCCGACCAGGCAGCCGTTGCCGATCTTGGCGCCATTCAGGATCACGGCCTGGATGCCGACCAGCGAACCGTCGCCGATGGTGCAGCCGTGCAGCATGGCCTGGTGGCCGATGGTCACATTGCGGCCCACGGTGAGCGGGTAGCCCATGTCCGTGTGCATGACCGTGCCTTCCTGCACATTGCTATTTTCGCCGATGGTGATACGCTCGTTATCGCCGCGCAGCGTGGCGCCGAACCACACCGAGCTGTGTTCATGCAGGCTGACTTTGCCAATCACAGTGGCATTATCGGCAACAAATGACGATGCAGCGATCTCGGGCGTGTGATCGCCTAATTGGTAAATAGACATTGGAAACCTGATTGTGTGCGGTGGGATGGCGCTATTTTACGCTGGCTTTGCGTTTGCGCATCTATCGAACGGTCGTGCTATTATTTTGCTTTGCCGCCAGCAAGCTTCCGATATGGGCGCCGGCCCCGGATTTTCAAGGACAGATATGAGCACGCATAAACCTTCCCGTTCCGAATTCCTGACCATTCGTGGCCTGCGCTGCCACGTTCGCCACTGGGGCAGGGAAGACGCGCCCAAGCTGTTCATGATGCATGGCTGGATGGACGTGGGCGCCTCGTTCCAGTTCGTGGTTGATGAGCTCAAGGGCGATTACCACGTGATTGCACCGGACTGGCGCGGCTTCGGCCTGTCGCAGCGCAACGGTCTCGATACCTACTGGTTCCCCGATTACCTGGCCGATCTCGACGCCATCCTGCGCCACTACTCGCCGGACCAGGCGGTCGACCTGCTGGGGCACAGCATGGGCGGTAATATCGTCGGCCTGTATGCGGGCGCGCGGCCGGAGCGCATCCGCAAGCTGATCAATCTGGAAGGCGCCGGCCTTCGTTCCTCCAAGCCGGAGCAGGCGCCGGGCCGCTACGCCAAGTGGATGGACAGCCTGCTGGAAAAGCACGAGATGCGCACCTACCCGAGTCAGGCTGCTGTTGCGGCGCGCCTGCAAAAAACCAATCCGCGCCTCAGCGATGACAAAGCCGCCTTCCTGGCCCAGCACTGGTCGGCGCAGAACGATGCCGGCGAATGGGAAATCCTCGGCGACCCGGTGCACAAGCAAGCCGGCCCGCTGCCGTACCACGTCGACGACGTGATGGCCTGCTGGAGCGCGACCACCGCGCCGGTGCTGTGGGTGGAAGCCGATCAGACCAATATGTGGGACTGGATGGGCGCCAAGCCGGCCGGCCGCGTGGAACTGGAACGCCGCCTCGGCCACCTGCGCGACGTCACCAAGAAAATGGTGCACGACGCCGGCCACATGCTGCACCACGACCAGCCCGCCGAACTGGCGCAGATGATCGAGGAATTCCTCGCCGTCTAAGAATCGCTTGCCATGCGTTTGCTTTTTCGGCATGATTGAACGCATGAAATCATTTCACGCCATCGATAATCAACGCAGCCATGCTGCGGCTGGTGGCGCACGCTCCAACATTATTCGAATTATTCAGGGTCGCTGAGCTGCGGCGTTACGCCGGTGCTTGGCGCCCCGGAGACACGCGTAGTCCCTTTGAATAATCCGTTTGGAGCAACTCATGACGCCTTACCCATCGCTGTCCGACATCCACGCCACCGCCGAACGCCTGAGCGGCAAGGTCCTGCACACGCCCGTATGGCGCTGGCAGACCGGCATCATCGAAGAACAATTCCCCACAACCGAAGTCTGGCTCAAACTGGAACTGTTCCAGAAGACCGGCACCTTCAAGCTGCGCGGCGCGCTCAACAACATCGCCGCGATGGATGCGGCGGCACGCGAACGCGGCGTGGTGGCAGTCAGCGCCGGCAATCACGCCATCGCTGTGGCGTACACGTCCCGCCTCGCTGGCTGTAGCGCCAAGGTGGTGATGCCGCAGCATGCGAATCCGGCACGCATCGCCGCTTGCCGCGATTACGGCGCCGAGGTAGTGCTGCAGCCCGACATGCACGCGGCGTTTGCGCATTGCGATCAACTGGTGCGCGAGGAGGGCCGTACTTTGCTGCATCCGTTCAATGGCCCGTTGACGGCGCAAGGCACGGCCACGGTCGGGCTGGAGTTGATGCAGCAGGTGCCGGGACTGGATGCAGTGGTGGTGCCGGTCGGTGGCGGCGGGCTGTTGGCCGGCATCAGCGCCGCCGTGCGCCAACTGAACCCGCAGTGCGCGGTGTATGGCGTAGAGCCGTTCGGCGCCGATGCGCTGTATCGCAGCATGCAGGCCGGCGCGCCGGTCACGCTGGAACGCATCGACACGGTGGCAGACAGCCTCGGCGCGCCATACGCGATGGACTATAGTTTCAACGTCTGCCGCCGCTTCGTCAGCGAGGTGGTGCGCGTGACCGACGATGAAATCTGCCTCGCCATGCTGCACCTGTTCCGCGACGCCAAGCTGGTGGCCGAGCCGGCAGCGGCCGTCGCAACGGCCGCGCTGCTTGGCCCGCTGCGCGAACGGCTGGCCGGCAAGCGCGTCGGCCTGGTGGTGTGCGGCTCGAATATCGATCCGGTGCGCTTTGCCGAGTTGCTGGCGCGGGGCGCGCGCATCCGCGATACAATGCCAGTATGTTAAAAGTAGACCTGCATTGTCATTCCAACGTCTCCGACGGCGTGCTGGCGCCGGCCGCTGTGGCCGAAACGGCCCGCAAGGCCGGCGTCGACGTCTGGGCGCTCACCGACCACGACGAGGTGCGCGGCATTCCCGCTGCGCGCGCCGCCGCCGAAGCGCAGGGCATGCGCTTTGTCACCGGCGTCGAGATTTCCATCACCTGGGCCAAGGAGACGGTCCACATCGTCGGCCTGCAGATCGATGAGAACAACGCTGCGCTGGTGGAAGGTCTGGCCTGCACCCGCTCCGGCCGCGACAACCGTGGCCGCGAGATCGACAAGCAGCTGGCGCTGGCCGGCATCGAGGGCGCCTACGAAGGCGCGCTCAAATACGTCGGCAATCCGGACCTGATGTCGCGCACCCACTTTGCGCGCTATCTGGTCGAGATCGGCGCCTGCGCCAACACGGCGGAAGTGTTCAAGAAATACCTGTCCGAGGGCAAGCCGGGCTATGTGCCGCATTGCTGGGCCACGCTGGAGCAGTCGGTGAAATGGATCCGCGACGCCGGCGGCATCGCCGTGATCGCGCATCCCGGCCGCTACCGCTTCACGCAGCTGGCGCAGGGCGAGTTGTTCAGCGAATTCAAGCAGCTAGGCGGCACCGCCATCGAGGTGGTGACCGGCAGCCACACGCCCGATCAATATCCAGAGTACGCGCAACTGGCGAATCACTACGGCTTCCTGGCCTCGCGCGGCACCGATTTCCACGCGCCGGGCGAATCCCGCATCGATTTCGCCGCGCTGCCGCCGCTGCCGGCCAACGTGAAACCAGTTTGGCACGACTGGTGGTAATTTCGCCTGCCGATTACCGATCCCATGTAAGTAGCTGTATCTTGATTTTGCGCAAGCGCGGTCTTACCTTATGATTTCGGCAAACTGTCCGTACCGGAGACCCATATGAAACGCATTATCCTGTTTATCGCCACCAACCTCGCTGTGATGTTGGTGCTGTCCATCGTCCTGTCGCTGCTGGGCATCGGTCGTCCGGGCGCGGGCGGCACGCTGCAACTGGGCAGCCTGCTGGCGTTTTCGCTGGTGGTCGGCTTTACCGGCGCTATCTTCTCGCTGCTGATTTCCAAGCCGATGGCCAAATGGTCGACCGGCGCGCGCGTGATCGACAATCCTTCCAATTCCACCGAGCTGTGGCTGGTGAATACCGTCAAGGCGCTGTCCGAGCGCGCCGGCATCGGCATGCCGGAAGTGGCGGTGTACGAGGGGGAGCCGAATGCGTTTGCCACCGGCGCGTTCAAGAATTCGGCGCTGGTCGCCGTCTCCACCGGTCTGCTGCAAAGCATGAACCGCGATGAGGTGGAAGCCGTGCTGGGCCACGAGGTCGCCCACATCGCCAACGGCGACATGGTGACCATGACCCTGATCCAGGGCGTGACCAATACCTTCGTGGTGTTCCTGGCGCGTATCGTCGGCTTCTTTGTCGACAGCATGCTCAACAAGAATGAAGAGCGCCGTGGTCCTGGCATCGGCTACATGATTACCGTGTTCGTGTGCGAGATCGTGTTTGGCCTGCTGGCTTCGCTGATCGTGGCCTGGTTCTCGCGCCAGCGCGAATTCCGCGCCGACGCCGGCTCGGCCAAGCTGCTGGGCAGCACCGTGCCGATGCAGCACGCGCTGGCACGTCTGAACGGCGTCGAGCCGGGCCAGCTGCCGCAGTCGTTTGCCGCGTCGGGCATCAGCGCCGGCCGTGGCGGCTGGGGCGCGCTGTTCTCGACCCACCCGCCATTTGAAGAGCGTATCGCTGCCTTGCGTAGCGTACAATCTTAAGCATGAGCCAATTCTTCCAGATCCATCCGGTCAATCCGCAGGCGCGCCTGATCAAGCAGGCGGCGCAGATCATCCACGGCGGCGGCATTGTCGCCGTGCCGACCGATTCCTGCTATGCGCTGGTTTGCCATCTGGACGACAAGGGCGCTGTCGAGCGCTTGCGTCGCATACGCGGCATCGACGAGAAACACCATCTGACTCTGCTGTGCCGCGATCTGAGCGAGCTGGGCGTGTATGCGCGGGTCGACAACCGCCAGTTCCGCCTGCTGAAGTCTGCCACGCCGGGGCCGTTCACTTTTATTCTCGAAGCGACCAAGTGCGTGCCGCGCCGCCTCAGCCATCCATCACGCAAGACCATCGGGCTGCGGGTGCCGGAAGACGCCATCATCAACGCCTTGCTGGCCGAGCTGGACCAGCCGCTGCTGGGCACCACGCTGATCATGCCGGACGAAGTCGATCCGCTGAACGATGCGGACGAGATCTGCTCGCGGCTCGGCAAGCAGCTGGAGCTGATCGTCGATGGCGGCGCCTGCAGCATGGAGCCGACCACCGTGATCGACCTGACCGGCGACGACGCCGTGCTGGTGCGCCAGGGCCGTGGCGACGCTGCCGCGTTCGGACTCTGACCCTCTGGTAAAATCCCGCCCTATGGATATAGATAGTTTTGTTCAGACCGCTACGGTCTTCGTCATCCCTGTTCTTTTTGCAATTTCCTTGCATGAAGCCGCACATGGATATGTCGCCCGCTATTTTGGGGATCCCACAGCCGCTGAGTCTGGTCGCCTGACCATTAACCCGCTCAAACACATCGATCCGTTTGGAACGATCTTGCTGCCATTGATACTTGGCTGGGTCCTCCATCAGCCGTTTGGCTTTGCCAAACCTGTACCTGTGGACTATGGTCGCCTTCGAAATCCAAAGAAACATATGGCCTTCGTAGCCGCAGCCGGCCCAGCTGCCAACTTCATCATGGGACTGGCTTGGACCATTTTGTGGGTAGTACTGACTCAAGTGTTTCAGTTAGCTGGCGATGACTTTTTCGTACAAATGGCGGACGCTGGCAGAGGCGTGAACTCCATTATGTGTGTATTCAATCTGATTCCAATACCACCGCTGGATGGTGGTCGCATTGTTACGGGCATGCTGCCCATGTCGTTGGCGCGGCCTTACGCTCGAATCGAACGCTACGGCATGTTTGTATTCGTTGGCTTGATCGTTATGTTGCAGTTGGGTTTGCTGACTGGGGTCCTGGTAAATGGCATGCATTTCCTGCAATCGATTTGGAACTTGCTGGTGCTCCCGCTGCAAATTCTTTTTAGCTGAGGCCAACCATGTATCCCGATCGCGTAGTCTCCGGCATGCGTCCGACTGGTTCCATGCATTTGGGCCATTACCACGGCGCGCTGAAAAACTGGATCAAGATGCAGACCGAGCTGCCGTGCCTGTTCTTCGTGGCCGACTGGCACGCGCTGACCACGCACTACGACGACCCCGCCGTCATCGAACGCAGCACCTGGGACATGGTGGTCGACTGGCTGGCAGCCGGCATCGACCCGACGCAATCAACGATCTTCATCCAGTCGCGCGTGCCCGAGCACGCCGAACTGCACCTGCTGCTGTCGATGGCCACGCCGCTCGGCTGGCTCGAACGCGTGCCGACCTATAAGGACCAGATCGAAAACCTGGCCAATAAAGACCTCGCAACCTACGGCTTCCTCGGCTATCCGTTGCTGCAGGCTGCAGACGTGCTGATCTACCGCGCCAGCCAGGTACCGGTGGGCGAAGACCAGGTGCCGCACATCGAAATGATGCGTGAAATTGCGCGCCGTTTTAACCACTTGTACGGCAAAGAAAAAGGTTTTGAGGAGAAGGCGCAGGAAGCCGTGAAAAAGCTCGGCAGCAAGCGTGCCAAGCTGTACAACGAACTGCGCACCGAATACCAGCAGGACGGCAAGGAAGAAGCGCTGGCACAAGCCAAGGCCATGCTGGACGATGCCCAGAGCCTGTCGATGGGCGACCGCGAACGCCTGTTCGGCTACCTTGAAGGCAGCCGCAAGCTGATCCTGGTCGAGCCACAGGCGCGCCTGACCGAGGCTTCCCGCCTGCCAGGCCTGGATGGCCGCAAAATGTCCAAGAGCTACGGCAACGCCATCGCCCTGCGCGAGGACAAGGACTCGGTCACCAAGAAGATCAAGACCATGCCAACCGACCCGGCGCGCGTGCGCCGCACCGACGCCGGCGACCCGTCCCGCTGCCCGGTCTGGCAATTCCACCAGGTGTATTCCGGCCTGCCGACCCAGGAATGGGTGGTGAAAGGCTGCAAATCGGCCGGCATCGGCTGTATTGAGTGCAAACAGCCGGTTATTGACGCCATCATCCGCGAACAAGAGCCGATGCATGAGCGTGCCCAGCCGTATCTCGACGATCCGTCACTGGTGCGTGCCATCGTCGCCGACGGCAACGAAGCGGCCCGCAGGCTGGCGCAGGAAGCCATGCGCGATGTGCGCGAGGCGATGGGCCTCGGCTACTCGTAAATTCGGGTAAAAACCATGAGTGACCAAATCTCTCCCTGGGTGCAGCGCTACGCACCATTGGTGCCCGGCGGCGCGGTGCTGGACCTGGCCTGCGGCAGCGGCCGCCACTCGCGCCATATGGCGGCACTGGGCCACGAAGTGGTTGCAGTGGATCGCGATGCCGCTGCCTTGGCGGCAGCCTGCGGCCCCGGCATCACCACCAGTGCCATCGACCTGGAAGAAGAGGGCGCGGCCTGGCCGTTTGGTCCGCACCGTTTTGCTGGCATTGTGGTGACAAACTACCTGCATCGTCCGCTAATTGCCAGCATGCTGGATAGTCTGGCGCCGCACGGCGTGCTGATTTATGAAACTTTCGCGGATGGCAATGCGCAGTTCGGCAAACCATCCAATCCGGCGTTTTTATTGCAGCCGGGCGAGTTGCTGGAACTGGCGCGCGAGCATGGTTTGCGCGTGGTCGCGTTCGAAGACGGCGTCATTGATACGCCAAAAGCTGCGATGGTGCAGCGATTGTGTGCCGTCAAGCCTGATTTTCCCCGAGAGGCGGCTCTATTACCGCCATTTTGAGCGTCGATTTGTGCCGCCGGATGCACCACGGGCGCAACCTATCGACTACAATCAACGTTTTAATACTTTACGCAGTGGTTTCCTATGATTAAGGGCAGCATCGTAGCAATCGTCACCCCGATGCACGCAGACGGTAGTCTGGACTTTGAGGGTTTGAATCAGCTGATCGACTGGCACATCGCCGAAGGTACGGACAGCATCGTGATCGCCGGCACCACCGGCGAATCGGCCACCGTGAGCGTGGAAGAGCACTGCGCGCTGATCAAGGCGACCGTTGCGCATGCCAATGGCCGCATCCCGATCATCGCCGGCGCCGGCGCCAATTCGACCGCCGAAGCGATCAAGCTGACCCGCTACGCCAAGGAAGCCGGTGCGGACGCCACCCTGCAAGTGGTGCCGTACTACAACCGTCCTACCCAGGAAGGCATGTACCAGCACTTCAAGGCCATCGCCGAAGCGGTGGATCTGCCGGTGATCCTGTACAACGTGCCGGGCCGCACCGTGGCCGACATGAGCAACGACACCATCCTGCGTCTGGCGCAAATCCCGAACATCGTTGGCGTGAAAGACGCGACCGGCAACATCGGCCGTGGCTACGACCTGCTGCGCCTGGCGCCGAAGTCGTTCGCCGTGTACTCGGGCGACGATCCGACCGCAATGGCCCTGATGCTGGCCGGCGGCGCCGGCAACATCTCTGTGACCGCCAACGTGGCGCCGCGCGCAATGGCTGACATGTGCCGTGCCGCCATCGCCGGCGATGTCGCCACTGCGCTGGCGCTGAACAACAAAGTCTTCCCGCTGCACCAGAAACTGTTCATTGAACCGAATCCGGTGCCAGTCAAGTGGGCCTTGGCGGAAATGGGTAAGATGCCAGCCGGCATCCGCCTGCCGCTGGTGCCGCTGGCCGCAGATTGCCACGCAGCTGTCCGCGCGGCACTGCAAGAAGCCGGCGTCCTGTAAAAAACCGTAGCAACAAGCAACTGGCCCCGACTCGCGTCGGCTCATATTTTGCTGCACCCCAGCTTCTTAAACAGTAACGACATGACTATTCGCAAGACAGCTTTTAATTCCTCGCAGCGCGCGCTGGTAGTTGGCGCAATGGTGGCGACCGTGACCAGCCTGAGCGGCTGCGGCATGATCAGTTCGGTGGTTGGCAACGACAAGGTGGACTACAAGTCGGCCAAAAAGGCCAGCACGCTGGACGTGCCGCCGGATCTGACCCAATTGCAGAAAGATAACCGCTATTCGCTGCCGGATTCGAACAACGGCGTGGCGACCGCATCCGGCTACAGCGCGGCCAAGGCAGCGCAGTCGGGCGCCCTGACCCCGAACGCGGTGGTGGTCCCTGGCCAGCCGAGCGCCGGCACCGTGGCGCTGACCTCGCTGAGCGATATCAAGGTCGAGCGCGACGGCAACCAGCGCTGGCTGGTAATCAAGCAGACGCCGGAGCAACTGTGGCCGCAGCTGAAGCAGTTCTGGGAAGATTCGGGCTTCACCCTGGCGCAGGAACTGCCGGCCTCGGGCATCATGGAAACTGAGTGGAACGAGAACCGCGCCAAGATTCCGCAGGACTTCATCCGCAACACCATCGGCAAGGTATTTGACTCGGTGTATTCGAGCGGCGAGCGCGACAAGTTCCGCACCCGTATCGAGCGCCGTGCCGACGGTTCGAGCGAGGTCTACATCAGCCACCGTGGCGTGCAGGAAGTTGCTGTTGGCGCGGAAAAGGAAAGCACCAAGTGGACGCCGCGTCCTAACGACCCGGGCCTGGAAGCGGAATTCCTGTCGCGCCTGCTGAACAAGCTGGGCAATGGCGGCGAGCAGCTGGCGCAGGCCAAGACCGCCGTGGAAGGCGCGATTGTGCAGCCTCAGCACGCCTCGCTGGTGGGCGCAGGCGCCGACCGCGCCGTGCAGGTGGACGAGGGCTTCGACCGCGCCTGGCGCCGCGTAGGCCTGGCGCTGGACCGCGCCGGCTTCACGGTGGAAGACCGCGACCGTACCCAAGGTATTTACTTCGTGCGTTACATCAACGATGCAACCGAGACCAAGGGCTTCTTCAGCAAGCTGTTCAGCTGGGGCTCGTCGTCGGAAGAAGAGAAGGAAGCGCAGCGTTACCGTATTTCGGTGAAAGCCAGCGAAGGCAATACCAGCGTGGTCAAAGTACAGACCAATGCCGGCCAGCCGGAAACTGGTGCGGTGGGTGAGAAAATCATTACCCTGCTGCATGAGCAGTTAAAGTAAATGAAGTAAGACTAGAAAGCCGGCATAAGCCGGCTTTTTTTATGTCTCGAAAATAATGTATTTACAAATCTCGGGACGAAAAAAAAACCGGCCCGAAGGCCGGTTTTTTTATCAGCTGATATTACTTCGAAGCAGCTGGAGCAGCAGCAGCCGAAGCGGCTGGAGCAGCAGCAGCGTCCGAAGCTGCAGGAGCAGCAGCGGCTGGAGCAGCAGCGTCAGCAGCTGGAGCTGGTGCTGGAGCAGCAGCTGGAGCAGCAGCTTCTGGAGCAGCTACTGGAGCTGGAGCAGCAGGAGCTTCTTCTTTTTTCGAGCAAGCAGCCAGAGCAACAGCCAGCAGGGAGGCGATCAGCAGGGATTTTTTCATGGGTTTTCCTTAGTTAATTCAAAAATTAAACACGTGTTGCGATTAATAATTACCGGTAATTATCGCTCATTAGGTCGTCTTCGAAGGCCTTTCGTACCCATTAAAGGTGCCTACTAGACAACGGAAACTTCCTAGCCGAATATTATAGCGATTTTTAGTGCATCGCAATAGTTCAACAAGCCTAACGCATAACTATTTTGCGATATCGCAACATTTCGTTTACGACTCGACTTGCGGCTTCTTGCGGCTAATTACCAGTGATCGCATCGAACCTCCGCATTTTACCCAAAACCGGCTCATAATCCAGTTGAGTTTGCATACAATCCGGGGCCGGATTCTATCCAAATTGTAAGAAAACGTTCCAGACTGGTTTGCAGGTCGGCCGGACCGTTGAATACGGCCTCGCCCCGGAAGTGATCGGCATGGAAACGGCGCACGATGTCGCGCTGGTCGGCGATGCAGAAGGAGTCGGTCAACTGGCGCAATTGCGGGTTGGTGCGGCGAACTTCGATCAAGTGGCCGTAATCCTTCAGCAAGCGCAGGAAACGCGGCGCAGCGCGCTCGACGTGGCGACCATCGTGCGCCGCCAGCTGCAGCCGGCCGCCGCCTTGCAGGAAGCGCCGCAGCTGGGCGTCGGTGGTGGTGCTGCCCAGCTCCCAGATGGCGTAATCGGGATCGAACATCTGCAGCGTCTGCTCGGCGCGCGACAGGCAACTGGCCAGGTGCTGCTGAAATTCCGCCCGCGTGGTGAAGGGAATAACCAGTCTGTCCATATTGCCTCCCAGCTCAGTTAATTCAGTTTGTTAGCCCAGCTCGACCCAGCCGTCCTGGTACCACGTGTACAGCGCTTCCAGCACGTCGTCCGAGGCGCTGGCGAACTCATCGCCCTCAAGGCGGCGGTTGTTGGCCAGCAGCTCCAGCGTGGCCTTGTCGGCCTTGCCGACGCCGAACGATTCGCCGTTGATGAACACGTTCTTGCCACGGTACAGCATCTGCGTCTTGGCCGACAGCGACAGGCCCTTCTTCATCACGGCATCGCCGAACTTGCCCACCGTGAGCGGCTTGGTCGGGCCGGTGAAGAACACATTGTGCTTCGGCGTGGACATGTACTCACCGAAGAAGATGGTGATGTCTTCCTCGGTGAAGCGTACCTTGTTCAGCTCGTCGGTCAGCGCGGCCAGCATCTGGCGCGGGATCTCGGCCGGCTTGCTGGTCGGCTCCAGGTCCGGATCGGCGTAGCGGCCTTGCAGGTCGATCGAATCGGCCATGAATTGCAGGAAATTCTCGCCCAGTTCCTGGTACGACGGCGAGCGGAAGCCGATCGAGTAGGTCTGGCAATCGCCGATGGCGACGCCGTCGTGCGCGTAGTGCGGCGGCAGGTACAGCATGTCGCCCGGATTGAGTACGAATTCTTCTTCCGGCTCGAAGTTGGCCAGGATCTTCAGCGGCAGGCCGTCCACCAGCGACAGGTCCTTCTGCGCGCTGATTTTCCAGCGGCGCTGGCCCTGCGCCTGCAGCAGGAACACGTCGTAGGAATCGAAGTGCGGGCCGACGCCGCCGCCATCGGTGGCAAAGCTGACCATCAGGTCGTCGAGGCGGGCATCGGGGATGAAGCGGAACTGGCGCAGCAGGGCGTCCGCCTTGGCGTCGAACAGGTTCACGCCTTGCACCAGCAGGGTCCATTCCTTCTTGTCGCGCGCCGGCAGGCTTTCCAGCGGACCGTGTTCCATTGCCCATTCGCCGTCGAAGCCGGTGACCAGGCGCGATTCGGTGTGGTTGGTGGCGGCCAGCTTGGCCAGCGCGTCCAGCGTCAGCAGCGGCTTGAAGCCGGGGATGGCGTTGCGGATCAGAAGTGGCTTTTTGTGCCAGTAGTCGCGCATGAACTGCGCGGGCGTGATATCGCCGAGGAGAGGTAATTTTTTCATACGCCATTATAACCAGTCGCCGCCGGGGTCTGGCGGCGATCCAAGGTATAATCCGGGGTTAATTATGAAAGGATGCACAACATGAAGATTGCCAAGAACACGGTCGTGACTGTGAATTACAAACTGTCCGATGCACAGGACAATCTGATCGAAGACGGCCGTCAACCTATGGTCTACCTGCACGGTGGCTACGAGAACACCCTGCCGAAAATCGAAGAAGAACTGGACGGCAAGGACGTCGGCTATTCGTCGATCATCCAGATCGAACCGGAAGACGCTTTCGGTGACTACGACGCATCGCTGGTGAAGGTGGAAGAGCGCAAGCGCCTGCCGGAACCGCTGGAAGTGGGCATGCAGTTCGAAGGCATGCCGGACGGCGACGCTGGCGAAGAAGAAGCCATGATCTTCACCGTGACCGATATCGCTGACGACAAAGTGGTCCTGGACGGCAATCACCCGCTGGCCGGCATGGCCCTGCGCTTCTCGCTGGAAGTGGTGGATGTGCGCGAAGCGAGCGACGAAGAAATCGCCCACGGCCACGTGCACGGCGCCCACGGTCATCACCACGATGACGAAGATGATGAAGGCGAAGACGGCGATCACGTCGCCATCCACCCGATTCACTAAGAGTTTTACTGCGGCGCTTCGGCGCTGCCGCCCTTGATTGAGAAGAGGGCGGCGGCGCCCGGAGCGACGCGCACTTCGGCCCAATCTGCGGCCATGTGCAGATGTCCCACATTGCCGCGCCATTGAATGGCCGCCGCATCTCCTCCGGCCGCTGCGCCGCGCTGCGCATCAATCAGCAGCACCTTCCCTTTGTACTTTTCAGCCAGCGTGCGGATTTGCTTGCGCACTTCGGCAAAGCCATCCTGCCTGGTGCGGAAGCTTGGCAGCAGCGAGAAGCCTTCTTCCGCCGTGACGCCGGGATCGCCGTCCGAGAATAGCACAATGCCCTGCATTTTTTGCCGCTCCGCCAGCGTGAACAGGCGATGCAGCCACGCGCGGTTGGCGACCAGGCGATCTTCAAACTCGCTGTTGCGGCCTGCCTCGGGGCGGAAGTGGTTGTTGTTGGCGGGGAGGTTGATGGTGGCGAACAGCACCTTGCCGTATTCCCAGTGCGCGTTCTCGGCGTAGCTGCGGAACTTGGCGTTGGATGAGAGGCGGGTGACGGGCAGGCGGCGCGCGCCGAGCGATTCGCCGTCGACGTAAAACAGTTCGCGCAAGCGGTTCAGGCGTTCGATGGCGTTGGAGCGGCCGCTGGAATTGAGGCAAGCGCTCCAGTCGCTGCCAGCCAGCGAGACGATCATCGGCTGCGCGGATTCATTGAGCAGCGCATGGCGCTGGGTATAGAGCTTGTCGCTGCAAGGCTCGCTGACAGCCTTGATGCCGGTGGCGACCACGAAGGCGGAATCGCTTTGCGACGCCTCCGCAATGGCGCGCTTGAGCGCTGCTTCATCACGGCCATGCTGGAGCGGGTGGCCGATGACGGAGAACTGGAATTCGCGCGCAGCCTGCGCGGTGCTGCTGCCGTTGCTGCGCGGCGGGGTGGCTTGCGCCGCGCGCGCCGCTGGCATTGCGGCTGCCACGGCCATCGCGGCCGCAAGCGCCGCAGCGGCGGCCAGCAGCGGACGGCGATGGCGCGTGGCGCAGATCATGCCTGCGCCGACTCGGTCAGGCGCTTCAGTTGATACAGGCGGTCCAGCGCCTCGCGCGGCGTCAGCGCATCAGGATCCAGCTCGTCGAGCGCATCGAGCAGCTCGCGCATCGCCGGGCTGGTGGCCGCTGCCGGCGCTTCGATCTCTTCATCGTTGGCGTCGACTGACGGCGCGGCGAACAAGTCCAGCTGCGGCGTGGCGTCCAGTGCCTGCGCTTCCAGGCGCGCAAGGTGCTTGCGCGCGGCCTTGATGACCGGCTGCGGCACACCAGCCAGTTGCGCCACCTGCAGACCGTAGCTCTGCGACGCAGGGCCATCCTGCACCGCGTGCAGGAACACGATGGTGTCTTTATGCTCCACCGCCGACAGGTGCACATTGCTGGCGGTAGGGTGATTGTCCGGCAGTTGCGTCAGTTCGAAGTAGTGCGTCGCGAACAGCGAGAAGCTGCGGCTGGTTTCAATCAGGTGGCGCGCAATCGCCCACGCCAGCGCCAGGCCGTCGAAAGTCGATGTGCCACGGCCGATTTCGTCCATCAGCACCAGCGAGTGTTCGGTGGCGCCGTTCAGGATGGCTGCGGCTTCGGTCATCTCCACCATGAAGGTCGAGCGGCCGCCGGCCAGGTCGTCGGTGGCGCCGATGCGGGTGAAGATGCGGTCGATCGGGCCAATGACGGCACTTTGCGCCGGCACGTAGCTGCCCATGTAAGCCAGCAGGGTAATCAAGGCCACCTGGCGCATGAAGGTCGATTTACCGCCCATGTTAGGACCGGTAATCAGCAGCAGGCGGCGTTCGTCGACGAAGCGGCAATCGTTGGCGATGAAGCGCTCGATCTGGTTCTCCACCACCGGGTGGCGGCCTTCCTTGATGTTGATGCACGGCGTGTCCACCAGCTCCGGCGCGCACCAGTTGTGACGCAGCGCGTGGTCGGTGAGCGCGGTCAGCGTGTCCAGCTGCGCCAGCGCGCGGGCGATCGATTGCAGCGTGCCGATGAACGGCGCGAGATCGCCCAGCAGCTGGTCGTACAGCATCTTCTCGCGGGCCAGTGCGCGGTCTTGCGCCGACAGCGCCTTGTCTTCAAACGCCTTCAGTTCCGGCGTGATGTAACGCTCGCAGTTTTTCAGTGTCTGGCGGCGGCGGTAATCGTCCGGCACCTTGTCGGCCTGGCCGTTGGTGACTTCGATGTAGAAGCCGTGCACCTTGTTGTACTCCACGCGCAGATTGGCGATGCCGGTGCGGGCGCGTTCGCGCGTCTCGAGGTCGACTAGATACTGGCCGGCGTTTTCCGACAGGCCGCGCAGTTCGTCCAGCTCCGCGTCGAAGCCGCGTGCGATCACACCGCCGTCGCGCACCATCACGGCCGGCTCCGGCATCACTGCGCGTTGCAGCAGATCGAGGCAGGATTCCGGCGTCGCGAGATCGGCGTGGATGCCGGCCAGCAGGCCGTTGGCATCGGTCAGCACGCGCTGCATGCCGTGACGCAGCGCAGGCAGCTGCTGCAAGCCATCGCGCAGGCTGGCGAGGTCGCGCGGACGTGCCGACAGCAGGGCGATACGGGTGGTGATGCGTTCAATGTCCGGCACTTGCGCCAGCGTGTGTGACAGCGAGCCGGTGGCGTCGGCCTGCGCCAGTGCGGCGATGGCTTGATGACGCGAACGTGCCACGTTCTGGTCGCGGCGTGCATGGTGCAGCCAGTGGCGCAGCAGGCGCGAACCCATCGCCGTGCGGCAGTGGTCCAGCAGCGAGAACAGCGTCGGCGATTCCTGGCCGCGTATGGTCTCGGTCAGTTCCAGATTGCGGCGCGTGGCGGCATCGAGGCCGATGAATTCATTTTCCGTTTCGGTAGTCAGCGTGCGCACGTGCTGCAGGCCACGGCCTTGCGTCGATTGCGCGTAACGCAGCAGCGCGCCGGCCGCGCCGAACGCAGCGCCCAAGCCATCGGCGCCAAAGCCGGTCAGCGTGGAGACGGCCAATTGATCCAGCAACGCCTTGTGGCCGCTGACCACATCGAAGTGCCATTCAGGGACGTTGTTGACGTGGCAGGCCGTGTATTCCTCAAACAGATCGCCGGTATCGCCGCGCAGGATCTCGGCTGGCGAGATGCGTTCCAGTTCCTGCTGGATGCGCGAGTTGACGGTGTGGGCATCGCCCGAGAACTCCATCAAACGCAGCGCGCCGCTGGCCAGCGACAGCCACGCCAGGCCGGCGGTGGCGACCTTGCGCTGGCTGATGATGCACAGCGCGAGCAGCGGACGTTCCGATTTTTCCGGCAGCAGATCGGCATCGGTCAGCGTACCCGGCGTGACCACACGCATCACCTTGCGTTCGACCGGGCCTTTGCTGGTGGCTGGATCGCCGATTTGTTCGCAGATCGCGCAGGACTCGCCGATCTTCACCAGCTTGGCCAGATAGCCTTCCAGCGAGTGGAACGGCACGCCGCACATCTTGATCGGCTGACCGCCCGACGAGCCGCGCGCCGTCAGCGTAATGCCGAGAATGCGCGCCGCCTTTTCCGCGTCCTCATGGAACAACTCGTAGAAATCGCCCATGCGGTAGAAGACCAGCATGTCCGGGTGCTGGCTCTTGATGCTCATGTACTGCTGCATCATCGGGGTGAGCTTTTCGGTGGGGCTGTTCTTGACGGCGGCGGCGTTGATTTCGTTCGGGACGGTGGTCATTGGTTCTTTAGGCGATGCGATCAGTCTGGTTTTGCGGCGGCTCAAACAGCCCCCGCGCGTAACCCGTCATTCTACCAATTTCGGCAGATCGCTGACGAATTCCTCGAAAAGGAGACGCTATCATGTCCAAATGTGAGCGAGAGTGGGAAATTGCCCGCAGGCGATGCGCGGCCTGGTTCGCGTCCCCCGATCGGCAAAGAGGGCTGCAGGGGACTACAATGGACCAATGCATGCGGGGACAGGTCAGCGAAAGATGTGGCGGAAATGCTGTCGCGAGGAGGGCAACGTGAATTATGCGCTTGAAATCGATCGCGCCATCGATGGGGATGACCTGGTGGGTGCCCGGGATCTCGCTGGCCAGTGGGTTGCTGATGCACCCGGCGAGGCTGAGGCCTGGAGTAAGTTGGCCCATGTTCACGAAATGAGCGAGGATTTTGTGCAGGCGAGCAATGCGGTCGCCCAAGCGCTCAACATTTCACCTGACTATCTTCCTTATTTGTTCGAGCAGGGTTATATCGCTTATCGGCTGCAGAACTACGCCCACGCCGAAAGCGCATTCGGCCGCTGTGTGGAACGGTCCGAAATGGCGCGTGACAATTTCTATCTGGACGCTGCCCGGATCGCTCGTGCGAGGTGTCTTGTGCTGGATGGCCGGGCGAGCCTGGCTGCGATCGTCATCGCCGATGCGGCCGCAGATTCAGCGGCCTGGCTGGACGGCCGCTTTTCCAAAGAAGACGTCATGAAGTCCATTCTTGGTGCACGTCCGCCTTAAATTGGGGCTATTCCGTGCGCCAGTTTGGCGACAACCTGCCTTTTAGATTGTCGACAATCGCAAAACCGGTTGGCACAGATGTTGCTCAACCGGAGGTATGCCTACCTCTAACGAAGACCGGATGTACCTCGAAATCTATGACGCGATCATGGAGCACCGGCTGCCGGCCGGCACCAAGCTGACCGAGGAGGGCCTGGGCGAGATCTACGGCATCGCCCGCCACACGGTGCGCCGCGTGCTGGCCAAGCTGGCCGCCGATGGCCTGGTCGATATCGAGCGCAATCGCGGCGCCTACATCGCCAGCCCCACCGACGAGGAAGCCTACGAAATGTTCGAGCTGCGCCAGACGCTGGAAGCGCTGGTGATGCACAAGCTGATCGACAAAACCCGCAAGTCCGACTACGCCGCCCTGCGCGCGCTGGTCAAGCGCGAACGCGATGCCTATATGCGCGGCGACCGCCCGCAATGGATCCGCCTGTCCGCCGAATTCCACATCGAACTGGCCAAGCTGGCCGGTAATTCGCTGGTGGTGGAAGCCCTGCGCCGTCTGGTCTCGCGCACCACTTTGCTGATTTCAGCCAGCAGTCCTACCGGGCAGCAGCCGTGCTCCTTCGACGAACACGCGGCCGTGCTCGACGCGCTCGAAAAGAAAGACCACACCAAGGCCCACGAGGAAATGATGCATCACCTCGGCCAGTGCGCTTGCCGCCTGCTGGACCGGCCATCGCAACGTTTTGACTTACGCAGCGCCCTCGGAAAAACCTAACCAACACTTTAAGGGATAGCAAATGAAGAAAATGAAAGCAACGATCAGTCTGGCCCTGTGCATGCTGGCCTTGCCTGCGCTGGCGCAGGAGAAAATCAAGTTCCAACTGGACTGGCGCTTCGAAGGGCCGTCGGCCTTCTTCCTGGTGGCCAAGAGCAAGGGCTACTTCGCCGAGGAAAAGCTGGACGTGACCATCGACGCCGGCAGCGGTTCGGCCAACGCGGTCAACCGCGTCGCTTCCGGCACCTATGAAATGGGCTTTGCCGACATGGCGGCGCTGATGGAGTTCAACGCCAACAACCCGACCGCCCCGAGCAAGCCGCTGGCCGTGATGATGGTCTACAACGACACGCCGGCAGCCATCATCGCGCTGAAAAAATCCGGCATCAAGACTCCGGCCGACCTGACCGGCAAGAAGCTCGGCTCGCCGGTGTTTGATGCCGGCCGCCGCGCCTATCCTATCTTCGCCAAGGCCAACAAGCTGGACCCGGCCAAGTCGCCGTTCACCAGCATGGACCCGCCGCTGCGCGAAACCATGCTGCTGCGCGGCGATGTGGATGCGATCACCGGCTTCACCTTTACCTCGCTGCTGAACCTGAACGCGCGCGGCGTCAAGGATGAGGACGTGGTGATGCTGCAGTACCCGAACTACGGCGTCAAACTGTACGGCAACGCCATCATCGTCTCCGACACCTTCGCCAAGCAGAAGCCGGAAGTGGTGAAAGCCTTCCTGCGCGCCTTCGCCAAGGCCGCCAAGGATGTGATGGCCAACCCGGAAGCGGCGGTCAAGGCGATCAAGGAGCGCGACGGCCTGATCGATGAAAAGCTGGAGTTGCGCCGCCTGAAGATGGCAATTGCCGACGCCGTCGCCACGCCGAACGCGCGCGCCGAGGGCTTTGGCCAGGTGTCGCCGTCGCGTCTGTCGCTGATGGCATCGCAAGTGTCTGACGCCTACGCCACCAAGAACCGCGTCGATCCTAAAACCGTGTGGGATGCGTCCTACCTGCCATCCAAAGCCGAGTTGACCGTCTTCCCTAAGTGACCCATGTCTGAATTATTCGTCGATTTTCAAAAGGTCTTCCTCGCTTACAACGATAGCGAGTTCGCGGTGGAAGACATCAACCTGCAGACCCGGCCGGGCGAATTCATCGCCATCGTTGGCCCGTCCGGCTGCGGCAAGTCCACCTTCATGAAGCTGGCGACCGGCCTCAAGATGCCGACCAGCGGCAAGGTCAACATCGGCGGCCAGCCGGTGACCGGTCCGTTGAAGTTTGTCGGCATGGCGTTCCAGGCGCCGACCTTGCTGCCGTGGCGCACCACGCTCGACAATGTGCTGCTGCCGCTGGAGATCGTCGAACCGTACCGCAGCAACTTCAAGCGCGAGCGCGAGCAGTACGTGCAGCGCGCGCTGAAGCTGCTCAAGACCGTGGGGCTGGATGGCTATGCCGACAAATACCCGTGGCAGCTGTCGGGCGGCATGCAGCAGCGCGCCTCGATCTGCCGCGCGCTGATCCATGAGCCGAAGATGCTGCTGCTGGACGAGCCGTTCGGCGCACTGGACGCGTTCACGCGCGAAGAGCTGTGGTGCGTGTTGCGCGACCTGTGGACCGAGCGCCAGTTCAACGTCATCCTGGTGACGCACGATCTGCGCGAGGCGGCCTTCCTGGCCGACACCATCTACGTGATGAGCAAGCGGCCGGGGCGCATCGTCGCGCGCAAGGAAAACCCGCTGGCGCAGCCGCGCGAGCTGGAAGTGACCTACACCGAACCCTTCAACGAACTCGTGCACGAACTGCGCGGGCATATTGGCCGCGTGCGCAGCAGCTGACCGAGGAATGAGCATGAACCAACAAGCCGTCAAGAACTTTGCGCCGTGGGCGCTGCTGATTGCCATCCTGACTTTGTGGCAGCTGATTTGTAGCGTGTTCGGCATTTCCGAATTCATCTTCCCCAGTCCGCATGCGATCTTCCAGTCGCTGGTGGAGTACGCCGGGCCGATTGCCGAGCATGCGTGGCGTACTTACTGGGTCACGATGGTGGGCTTCGGCATTGCCGTGGTGGTGGGCGTCGCCTTGGGCTTCCTGATCGGCTCGTCGCCGCTGATCTACTCCGCCGTGTATCCGTTGATGACTGCGTTCAACGCGCTGCCCAAGGCGGCGTTTGTGCCGGTGCTGGTGGTGTGGTTCGGCATCGGCGTGGGACCGGCGATCCTGACCGCGTTCCTGATTTCCTTTTTTCCGATCATGGTCAACATCGCCACCGGGCTGGCGACGCTGGAGCCGGAACTGGAAGACGTGCTGCGGGTGCTGGGCGCGCGCCGCATGGACGTGCTGCTGAAAATCGGCCTGCCGCGCTCCATGCCGTATTTTTTTGCCTCGCTGAAAGTGGCGATCACGCTGGCCTTCGTCGGCTCGACCGTCTCGGAAATGAGCGCCGCCAACGAAGGCATCGGCTACCTGCTGGTGTCGGCCGGATCATCGATGAAAATGCCGCTGGCCTTTGCCGGCCTGATGGTGATCGGCGCGATGGCGATGGCCATGTACGAACTGTTCGCCATCGTTGAAAAACGCACCACCGCCTGGGCGCACCGGGGCAATGCCTAACAAGTTCGGGGTCAGCTCTGTCATTTGGACATCAGCGAACCATGTTTGATATTTCTCAATACTGTTTTTATTTGTCCAAATGACAGAGCTGACCCTGAATTTCGTTTGGGCATATCGAAAGGGCATGGCTGGTGGCAATTTCCTCATGCCTGCGCGCGGCGGCTTTCGGCTAGCATGGCGGCATGAAAAAATTATTGATAGCGCTGATGGCGGCACTCGCCTTGCCCGCCGGCGCGGAGACGTTTGTCAAAGGCGCGGATGTCGGCTGGCTGCCGCAAATGGAAGCCACCGGCTACAAATTTTATAACAAGCAGGGAGAGCAGCAGGATGGCTTGCAGATCCTCAAGGATCTCGGCATTAATACCGTGCGCCTGCGGACGTGGGTGAATCCGTCCAGCGACAAGGCCAGCGGCCACAACAGCAAGGACGAGACCGTCGCGATGGCGGTGCGCGCGCAGAAGATGGGCATGCGTGTGATGATCAATTTCCACTACAGCGACAGCTGGGCCGATCCACAACAGCAGCGCAAGCCCGCCGCTTGGGTCGGCCACGATTTCGCGCAACTGCAAAAGGATGTCTACGCCCACACCTATGAGGTGATGGCCGCGCTGAAGCAGGCCGGCGTCTCGCCAGAGTGGGTACAGGTCGGCAATGAAACCCGCACCGGCATGATTTACCCGGAAGGCCACACCGACAACTGGCCGCAGTTGGCCAAGCTGATTAATCAGGGCTACGACGCGGTCAAGGCCGTCAGCCCATCGTCCAAGGTGGTGCTGCATCTGGACCGAGGCCAGGACAATCAGTGGTTCCGCACCTGGTTCGATAACGCCAAGGCCAATGGCGCCAAGTACGATGTGATCGGCGTATCCTACTATCCGTACTGGCTCGATGGCCGCCCCGATTACACGCTGTCGATCGACGATCTCGGCAACAACCTCAACGACATGGCCGCGCGCTATGGCAAGGAGGTGATGGTGGTGGAAGTCGGCGGCGAAGACAGCAAGCCGCAAAATACTTACGACATGCTGCAAGCCGTGAAACGCAAGGTCAAGGCGGTGCCGGACCACAAGGGCCTGGGCATCATCTACTGGGAGCCGCAAGGCGCTCGCAGCTGGAGCCACTACGAACTGAGCGCATGGGGCGAGGACGGCCGGCCGACCAAGGCGATGGACGCATTCTTGGATTAGTTATAAGGAAGTGCATTAATCTTCGTTTTCAGTGTTTGCCCGGTTGTATATACTTTTTGCAATCGACTATTAAAACACTGAAGGAGCGGGATGAATAAGCATTTGATGGCGCTGGCAGTCGCTGGGGCATTCGCAGCGGTTCCGGCACTGGCGCAGGACAGCGCCTCCGACAAAATCGAAAAAGTGGAAGTCACCGCGACCCGCACCGGCGCGGTCGACGTCCAGCAAGTGCCGGCCGCGATCACGGTCATCAAGCCGGATAGCCTGACCAAGTACGGCCAGGGCACCCTGAGCGATATCGCCAACCTGGTGCCGGCCATCTCGCTGCAGGAGCAGGGCGCGGGCGTGAACAACATCACGATACGCGGCCTGGTGGTGCGCGGCATTGTGCCGTCCGAGGTGCAGGATGCGTCGCTGGTGGCGGTCTATATCGACGAATTGCCAGTGACCCTGAAGTCCGGCAATCCCGATCTGAAAGTGCTGGACCTTGAGCGCATCGAAGTGCTGCAAGGCCCGCAAGGCACGCTGTACGGCGCGGGCGCAATGGCCGGCACCGTGCGCCAGATTACCAAGAAGCCCGAGTTCAATGACTTCTACGGTTCGGTGGAAGCGGTCGGCTCGCAGACCTCCAAGTTCGGTAGCACCAATCACAACGTGCGCGGCACCGTCAACGTGCCGGTCAAGGATAATGTGCTGGCGCTGCGTTTGACGGGCTACACTGGTAACGATTCCGGCTACGTTCGCAATGAGGTGAACGGCAAGACCGACAACGATGTATCGACCAACCAGGGCCGCATCGCCGCGCGCCTGCGCGCCACGCCGGACCTGCTGGTCGATGCCAGCATCACCGCCTCCAACGTCAAGGGCGGTATCAACGATGCCTACTCCAAGCTGGCGCCGTACACCACCAACTCGCTGATCCAGCAAGCCAGCAAGGACAGCCTGCAGCTGTATAACCTGACGCTGAACTACGATGCCGGCGTAGCGAATCTGGTGTCGTCCAGCTCCTACCTGCATCGCGACACGCTGTACATCAACTCCGGCCAGTACAAGGCGACCGCCTTCATCTTCGGCGGCCAGCCGCCGCTGATCGCTTCGTCCTACGTGATCGGCAACAAGATCACCAACTTCGCGCAGGAGTTCCGTTTGCAATCGAAAGCGGGCGGTCCGCTGAAGTGGACTGCCGGCGCCTTCTACACGCAAGGCAAGCGCGATCTGCGCCAGGACCAGCCGACGCCGGGCTTCGACGCGCGCTTCGCGGCTGCCAAGAACTTCCCCGGCTATAACTCGCAGCTGAACGACAACGCCTTCACGCCGGACGATTACTTCTCGGGCACGCAGAATATCGACTCGAAGGAAGCCGCGCTGTTCGCCGAAGCCACTTACACCGTGTGGGATAAGCTGGACCTGACCGCCGGCCTGCGCCTGTTCCGCGGCACGCAGGACTTCGACCTGAAGTTCAGTGGCCTGTTCGGCAACCTGTTTAACTCGACGCCGGCCAAGCCGCAGAGCAGCATCCCTGAGACCAGCAACAGCAGCGAGACTTCGAAGGGCGCCAATCCACGCTTTGCAGCGGCATACCGTCTGGATGAGGATCACACCGTGTACGCATCGGCGGGCAAGGGCTTCCGCTACGGCGGTAATAATCAGCCGGTGCCGTTCGACTTCTGCGGCCAGAATGCGCCGTCGACCTTTGAGCCGGATAGCCTGTGGAACTTCGAAGCCGGCTCCAAGAACACGCTGTTCGATCGCCGCGTGACCTTCAACGCCAGCGCCTACCTGATCAAGTGGAAGGATGTGCAGGTCTTCAACAAGCTGCCGTGCACCTACTACTTCACGCAGAACGCCGGCAAGATCCGCAGCGAAGGCGTGGAGCTGGAGAGCTTCTTCAAGATTTCGCGCCAGGCGTCGGTGGGCGTGAGCGCTACGTTCAATCACGCTTACGCTGCCGAGAAAGTGGTTACCGGTATCGCTGCGCAGAATATTCCTGAAGATGCACGTGTGCCGTACTCGCCTAAGTTTGCAGCCAACGCTGTCGCCAATTACGTGATTCCGCTGGCGGGCGCAGAGGAGATTACGCTGTCGGCCACCTATGCGTATCGTGGCGAGTCATTCACCAACTTCGCAGCGTCGCAGGGTAGCTACTCGCGCATTCCATCGTCGAACACGGTGAATGCGACGGCGGTCTACAAAACCGGTCCGTATGAATTCGGCCTGTTCGGCACCAACCTGACCAATGGCGCCAAGATCAGCGACGTGACCACCAACACCATCGCGATCCAGCCGGGCGACAATCTGTACATGATTCGTCCTCGCACGGTGGGTGTGCGCGTCAAGGCGCGCTTCTGATGAAAGCCTGGACGGCAGCTGCATGGCTGCTGTTGCCGGCGACGGTGATGGCGGCCAGCGACGGCGCCATCACCGTCGGTTCCAAGATCGACACTGAGGGGGCGTTGCTATGCCCTCTGGTGTCGATCGCGTTGAAGGCGCATGGCATCAAGGTGGTGGAGAAGTGCGGCACCGGCGCCACGCAGGTGGTGCGCAAGGCGCTGCTGGCAGGGGAAATCGATGTCTATCCCGAATACACCGGCAATGCGCCTTACCTGATCAAGAGCGTGCGCTTTGCGCCGGGCACGTTCCGCGATCCGGTGCGTGGCTACGAGGCTGGAGCGGCGGCGGATCTGGCGCAGAACCGCATCGTGTGGCTCAAGCCCGCGCCGGCCAATGTCACGTATGGCTTTGCGATTCCGGCCAGGCTGTCGGCGGCGGAGGGCATTACCTCGCTGCCGCAGCTGGCCGCCTACATCAACGCCGGCAAGCACTTCAAGGTGGTGGTCAGCCAGGAATTTGTCGACCGCGCCGATGGCCTGAAGGCGTTCGAGCATGCGTATGGTTTCAAGCTGACGCCATCGCAGCTGATTATTCTCCCCGGCGGTAACACCGCACAGACCGAATCGGCCGCCGCGCGCGGCACCAGCGGCGCGAATGCGGCCATGTCGTACAGCACCGATGGCCAACTGGCGGCGATGGGCCTTGTGGGTCTGAACGACACCGGCGCCGCCGCCGACATCTACCAGCCCTTGCTGACGATACGCAGCGAGGCCTTGAAAAAATATCCCGCCGTGCCAGCCATCGTCGAACCTATCTTTGCCACGCTCGATACGGGCACGCTGTCGCGCCTGAACGCTCGCATCGTGGTGGGCGGCGAACCCGGTGCACGGGTGGCGGAAAAATACCTGCGTGAGAAAGGATTCCTGAAATGAGCGCAGTACTTCCATTACCCGTTGCAGGGCAGGGCGGCAAGGCCGGCTTGCGCTGGCGGCTGGCGGCCGGGCGTCCGAATGCGATTGCCTTGTTTGCAGTGCTGCTTGGGCTGTTGTCCTTGCAATGGCCTTTGGTGTCGCTGCATGCGAATCGCGTGGCACCGGATGGGGAGGACTTCACCGCATTCGCGCTGGGCGGGCATTGGACTGCGCTGGTGGCGGGCGGCTGGGCTTTGCTGGCGCTGGCCGTGTGGCTGGCGCGTGGCCGGGCGCGTGCGCCGGCACTGGCGTTGTCGCTGACCGTGGCGGCGGCTGCCGGTTTTGGAGCCGTGACCTGGGGCGCAGCAGGGCAGCTCAGCGCGCATCCTGGCGTGCAGGAGTGGGCGCGGTTTGCGATTGCCGGCGGTGCCTGGGGCACGCTGGCGGCGGTGTACATCGGCGCGTTTGCGTTGTATGCCGAGGCGCCGCGCTGGCTGGCGCTGCCGGTGCTGGCATTGGCCGCGCTGGCGTGGGTCGCGCCGTATCAGCATCTGGGCGTGGTGATGGAGTACCGCATGGCGTCCGAAGTCTTTCATGAGGAATTGCTGCATCACCTGCTGCTGGTCGCGGTGGCGCTGCCGCCGGCCATGCTGCTGGGAGCCGCCATCGGCTTGCTGGCGGCGCGCAAGCGCGTCTTTGAGAGTGTGCTGCTGGGCGCAGTCGGCCTGCTGCAAACCATTCCGTCGATTGCCTTGTTTGGATTGCTGCTGCCGGTGCTGGGATTGGGTGCGAAGCCGGCCATTCTGGCGATGGTGTTGTATGGCTTATGGCCGGTGGTGGTGCACACGCATACCGGCCTGACCTCGGTATCGCCGGCCATGCTGGATGCGGCGCGAGGCATGGGCATGAGTGCGTGGCAGCAGTTCTGGCGCGTGGAGTTGCCGCTGGCGGCGCCGTTCTTTGTTGAAGGCGTGCGCGGCGCGATGCTGATGCTGATTGGGCTGGCGACGGTTGCGGTGCTGGTGAATGCCGGCGGCCTTGGCTATTTCCTGTTGCGCGGCACGGAGCAGGCGGTGCCGGATCTGGTGCTGCTGGGATCTTTGCCGGTGGTGGCGCTGGCATTCGGCGCGGATGCGGTGATGCGCTTGCTGGCGTGGAGTTTGAAGAGGGGGCAGCATGATTAACTTGCGTAACATCGAAAAGCATTACAGCGGCGTGACTGCGTTGAACCAGGTGAGCCTCGATATCGCGCGCGGCGAACTGGTGGTGCTGATTGGTCCGTCGGGCTGCGGCAAGTCGACCTTGCTGCGCACAGTGAATCGTATGACGGAGCCGGATGCAGGGCAGATTGTGATCGATGGCCGCAATGCGCTGGAGAGTGATCCGGTGCTGCTGCGCCGGTCGATAGGTTATGTGATCCAGAATGTCGGCCTGTTCCCGCACATGACGGTGCGCGAGAATGTGGCGGTGGTGCTGCAGTTGCTGGGATGGGACAAGGCGAAGCGGCTGCGTCGCGCGGATGAGATGCTGGAGCTGGTGCGGCTGGACCCGCACAAGTTCGGCGGCCGCTATCCGGCGCAGCTGTCTGGCGGCCAGCAGCAGCGCGTGGGGATTGCACGTGCGCTGGCTGCGGATCCGGCGTTGCTGTTGATGGATGAGCCATTCAGCGCGGTGGATCCGATCACGCGCGAGCAGTTGCAGGAGGAGTTGTTACGTATCCAGCGCGACGTGCGCAAGACGATTTTGTTTGTCACGCATGATATCGATGAGGCGATCCGCCTGGCAGACAAGATATGCCTGCTGCGCGACGGTGCGGTGGTGCAGTATGCGGATCCGGATACCTTGCTGCGGCAGCCGGCGAACGCGTTTGTGGCGCAGTTCTTCGGTCAGGAGCCGGCCCTGCGGCGCCTGGCGCGTTATAGCGTTGCGGATTTTGTGCGCACCGATGCGGCCAGCATCGCCGCAGCCGTCGCGGCGCATGCGGCGGGTGTCGCCGGTGTGTCGCTGCAAGCCGGTGCTCGCACGGCATTGAGCAAGCTGCTGGGCGGCCTCGCGCTGCTGCCAGTCCTTGACGATGCCGGCACAGTCATCGGCCAGGTGGCGCTCGGCGACCTCACGCTGGCATCTTCGTCGACCGACAAGGCGTTGGCGGCATGAAGCGGGCGCGGATTGAGGCGGCGGTGGCGCTGCTTTGCTGGCCGGCCCTTTGGCTGGTCTACAGCCGCGAGGACTGGTGGCGCGCGCTGCTTGCGCCGCTGCCCGGACCAGACCAGCCGGTTCTGTATGAGCGCATCTCCTTGCTGGAAGCGGCGCAGAGCCATGTGCTGATCGTGCTGGCTGCGATGGCGGGCGTGATCGCGCTCGGCATCCCGCTGGCGATTCTCGCCACGCGCGCGGCAGGCAAGCCTTTGCTGCCGCTGATCGCCAACACCGCGACCATCGGCCAGACCTTGCCGCCGGTGGCGGTGCTGTTTCTCGCCACGCCGATCGTCGGCTTTGGTCCACAGGCGATGATGATGGCGCTGTTCACTTATGGCCTGATGCCGACCGTGCAAGCGACGCTGACCGGCTGGCGCGAAATCGACGCCGATGTGCGGCGTGCAGCCGAAGGCATCGGCATGGGGCCGTGGCGGCAGCTGTTCACCGTTGAACTGCCACTAGCACTGCCCGGCATGCTGGCCGGTGTGCGTACCAGTTTGATTCTGTCGGTTGCCACCGCCTCGCTGGCGCCCATCACCGGTGGCGTTAGCCTCGGCACGCCGATCGTCTCCGGTCTGGCGGTCGACAACGCAGCACAAGTGATGGAAGGTGCGTTGGCCGTTGCCTTGCTGGCGCTGTGCAGCGACTACAGCATGCGCGTCCTCCAACGCAAACTGACTCCGTGGCGCACTTGGTAACGCTTGACCAGCGCACGCCGGATTGGCGCGCGGTGGCGGCGGTGGCGCGTGGCGCACCGCTGGTGCTGGCCGACGCAGCGCAGGAGCGCGTGCAGGCCGCGCGCCGCATCGTTGATCGCGTGGTGGAAGACGGCGTGCAAGCCTACGGCATCAACACCGGCCTTGGCGCCTTGTGCGACCGCGTGCTCGATCCCGACGCGCTGGCCAGGCTCTCGCTGAACACTCTGAAGAGTCACGCCTGCGGCGTCGGCGCGCCGCTGGACGATGAGCTGGTCCGTGCCATCATGTGTGCGCAAGTGGTCAACTACAGCCACGGCAAGTCGGGCATCAGTCCGGCGCTGGTGGATGGATTGGTCGCACTGCTGAACCGGAACCTGATACCGGTGGTGCCCGCGCGCGGCTCGGTGGGCTATCTGACGCATATGGCACACATCGGCTTGACGCTGACCGGCTTGTGGCAGTTGCGCACCGGCGGCGTGACGCGCCCGGCGAAGCAAGCGCTGGCCGACGCCGGCCTCGCGCCGGTCACGCCAGCCGCCAAGGATGGCCTCAGCCTTGTCAACGGCACGCCCTGCATGACCGGCCTGTTGTGCATCGCCCTAGCACGCGCCGAGCGCTTGCAGAAGTGGGCCGACATCATCGCTGCCATGAGCTTTGAAGCGCTGCGCGGCCAGCTCGCCGCCTTCGACGAGGAAGCGCTTGCACTCAAGCCGCACGCCGGCGCGCAGACCGTCGGCTACAATCTGCGCACGCTGCTGCAAGACAGCCCGCTGCTGCAGGCATCGCAAGGCCTGCGCCTGCAAGACGCCTTGAGCCTGCGCGCCATCCCGCAAGTACACGGCGCCACACGCGACCAACTGCGCCACGTTGCAGAGCAGGTCAACACCGAGCTGGCCTCTGCCACCGACAACCCGCTGGTCCTTGGCACGCCGGACAACTACCGCGTCGTGTCGCAAGCGAATCCGCACGGCCAATCGCTGGCCTTCGCCGCCGACCTGCTGGCGGTCGCACTGGCGGAACTGGGCGGCATCGCCGAGCGCCGCATCGACCGGCTGGTGAATCCACTGGTCAGTGGACTGCCGCCATTCCTGGTGGAGGACAGCGGCGTGAACTCCGGCCTGATGATCGTGCAGTACGTGGCCGCATCGCTGGTGGCGGAAAACAAAGTGCTGTCGCAGCCTATGGTGGTCGACAACTACGTCACCTCCGCGCTGCAGGAGGATCACCTGAGCCTCGCTACGCCGGCCGCACTGAAAGCGCTGCAAGTCATCGAAAACAGTGAGCGCATCCTCGCGCTGGAATATCTGGCGGCAGGGCAGGCGCTGTCATTCCAAAAAGTGCAATCGCTGGCACTTGGCACGCAGGCCGCGCTGTCGCTGCTGCGCGAACATGTCGACGTGGTCAGCGAAGACCGCATCCTTGCACCCGACATCGAAGCCGTTGTCGCCATCATTCAGGACGAAGCCAACATCCATCGCATCGAAGCGCAAGCCGGTCTCACGCTGCGATAAGTAAAAAGCAAACCGCAAGAAGTGAATGGCAATGGTTTGCCAGCAGTGCGCGCATATACTCCGAATCAACGCTGGCCAGCGTCACGACAAAAATATATCTCATTACTCGGAGACTCTATGAAACGCACTGCGATAGGCACTTGCCTGTTGCTGTCGCTGGCCGCCTGCGGCTCGGACAACAACGCCACCACTACCTCTTCCACGACAGCGCCAGCCGCCACGACCCCGGTCGGCGCCTACGACAGCGCGCTGGCCTTCGACAAGACCAAGTACACCACCATCAACGTCACCATCGACGGCGTGAAGACGCCGGTGCGCTGGTACAAGGAAGTCTGCTACGTCGGCAAGCCGGTTGCGATGGCGTCCAGCCAGACTGGCCTCGGTGGCGCTACCACCACCATCAGCAACACGGCATGCGGCTACCAGAGCTTGAATATCTTCGTGCCGGAAAGCGTGGCCGCCAGCCAGGACGCGGCGATCTACTTCGCCGTCAACAACGCCGGCTGGATGGCCAGCTACATCAAGGCCAGCGTGACCGACGGCGCCACCTTCGCCAGCGCGACCAGCAATGTCGGCGCGGCACTCAAGGCGGGTTATGTCTACATCGACGTCGCCACTCGCGGCCGCGGCATTGTCGCCGCCGATGGCAGCTACGCCGGCAAGGCGCCGGCGGCTATCGTTGACGCCAAGGCGGCGGTGCGCTACCTGCGCCTGAACGACAGCGTCATGCCGGGCAACGCCAACCACATCGTGGTCAACGGCACCAGTGGCGGCGGCGGTTTGTCGTCGGCGCTGGGCGCATCGGGCAACAGCAAGGACTACCTGAGCTACCTCGCCGCCATCGGCGCGGCCGGCGTGGCGGCGGATGGCAGCAGCACGCTGCGCGACGACGTACTGGCGATTAACGCCTACTGCCCGATCACTGATCTCGGCAACGCCGATCTGGCCTATGAGTGGGTCTACAACATCCTCAATACGCGCCAGACCGTGGGCAGTCTGCCGAACGCCAAGGGCAGCGCCGAGCTGATGGCCAAGTTCGTGGCTTATCAATCCGGCCTCGGGCTGAAGACGTCCAGTGGCGCGGCGCTGACCGCCACCAATATGCTGGAAACCATCAAGGCGGAAGTGATCCGTTCGGCCGAAACCTATCTGGCCTCTGGCGGCACGATTCCCAACCTGGGCGAGACCATCAGCTATAGCAGCGGCATGGGCGCGGCGGCAACCACCAAGACCTATGTCAATGACTGGATCAGCATCGACAACACCACCAAGAAAGTGGTCTCGCTGGACATGGAGAAGTACCTGAAATTCGTCGCCACCCAGAACACGCTGAAGAACACGCCGGCATTCGACCAGACCGGCCTGACCATCACCGCATCGAGCGGCGAGTCGAATATGTTCGGCACCGACAAGCAGGTGTACTCCAACTTCACCGCCTACAGCTGGGACAACAACGACGTGGCGGGCGACGGCATTGGCTACCTGGACACCGGCTACTCGTGGACCCAGTACTCTGCGCTATCCACTTCGCCGCAGCTGACGCAGGTCAAGCTGATCAACCCGATGGCCTATATCGGCAGCGGCGCCAGCACCGCGCCTTACTGGTACGTGCGTCACGGTACGCGCGACCGCGACACCGCGTTCACCGTCTCGATCAACTTGAGCCGTGCGCTGGCGGCCGACAGCAACGTCAAGGACCTGAACTACCGTCTCGCATGGAACCAGCCGCACGCTGGCAACTATGACGTGCCGGAAGCGATGGCCTGGATCGATGCGACCCTGAAGGCCGCAGCAGCCAAAGGCCTGTAAGGTAGTAAAGCCCCGTCAGCGCACGCGCACCACGCGCTCGGCGCCGACGGGGTTGACGGCGTAGCCGTTGCGCCCGGCCGCCTTCACGCCGTACAGGGCCTGGTCGGCGGCGCGCATCACTTCTTCCGCCGTGCCGACAGTCTGGCCGGTGACGGCGATGCCGATGCTGGTGTGGACCTCGCGCTGCACGCCGCCAAGGTCGAACGGCGGCTGCATGGCGGCGATGATCTTCTTGCCCAGTACATCCATTTCGGTGCTCGAGGAGAGCTGCTCGAACACGATCACAAACTCGTCCCCCGCCAGCCGCGCCACGGTATCGGTGGTGCGGACCGCGCCCGTCAGCCGGCGCGCAAATTCCACCAGTACCTGATCGCCGGCCGAATGGCCCAGCGTGTCGTTGATGGTCTTGAAGTGGTCGATGTCGAGGATGGCCAGTCCCAGCGGCTGTCCCGAGCGCGCCGCCCGCGCCAGCGCCTGCGGCAGGAAGGCGTCGAACATGCGGCGGTTATTCAGCCCGGTCAGGACGTCGGTGGTGGCCAGCCGGTGCAGTTCCAGCTCGGCCTGCTCGCGCCGCTGCGACAGGCCGTGGAAGGCGCGGCTCAGGTGGCCGAATTCGTCCTTGCGCGCCACGTCGAACACGCTGATGTCGGCGCGCCCGGCGATGATGTCTTCCACGTGGCGGTGCAGCCGCCGCAAGGGCCGCAGCAGGTTCTTGGTGATCAGCCAGCCGAACAGGCCGGCCACGCCGGTCAGGATGGCCGCGCCCAGCAGCGCGCGCAGCCGCACCGCCAGCATGGAGGAAAACGCGCTGCGCACCGGGTAGGACAGGCCGATGGTCCAGTCGGCCTCGCGCAACTGCTTGTGCACCAGCAGCACCGGCACGCCGTCGTCGAGAATATCGTCTTCCCAGCCCTCGGCGCTGCGCAGCGCCGCTTCCACCGGCGTGCCGGGCGTATCGTCGCCTTTTTCCAGGATGCGGCTCTTGTCCCGGTGATGCACGATCACGCCCTGGTCGGTCACGATGAACAGGTAGCCGTCGGCGCCGGACCGCAAGGCGTCGAGCTGGGCTGAAAAGGAGGGCCGCAGCAGGTCGATCGCGCCCAGCACGATGCCGATGGTCTTGCCGTCGCTGTCGCGCAGCGGTTGCGTCACCACCACCACCGGCTGGCCGGACAAAGTGCTTTTGAACGGCGCCGAGATCACGCCTTCCTGCAGGCGCAGCGTGTCCTGGAAATATTTGCGCTCGGTGATGTTGATGCGCTTGGCGCGGCGGTCGCGCAGGCTGGCCACCAGGTTGCCCGACAGGTCGAAGGCGGTGACGTTGAAGAATTCGTCGCGCAGGGTTTCGTGCGATTCCAGCAGCGCTTGCACCTGCTCCAGCGGCAGCTCGCGCGCGGCGACTTCCTCGGTCAGCGACTTGAGCAACTGGCGTTTATTTTGCAAGTCGTTGTCGATGAAGACGGTGGCGCCGGTCAGGAGGGATAACTCCTGGCGGGCGATGACTTGCCGTAGTTCCGATTCTGCGATCAGCAGCGAAATGCCGCCGGCGCCTATGCCGGCAAACAACACCAGTGCAATCACCAGTGCGGTGATTTTGGACTTGAAGCTGAAAAAGCCGCTGAAGAGAGGCCGCATCTTGGTTCCTCACCCGCCATGCGTGGGAGGCACCAGTATAGCTCAGTCGCCCGGCCGGCCGCGCTCCGCAGGCCGGGGCTGTGGTTTTCTTACTTGTTGTACGGCGCGTAGGGCGCGTAGAAACCGGAACCCGCCCAGGCCGGAGAGGCATAGCTGGCGGCCGGCGCGGCCGGCTGGTAGCTGGCCGCCGCATCCGGATGGCCAGCGCCGTCGTAGCGCGCCTGCAGCGGGTACGGGAACACCGGGCGCGAACGGTTGGACTGGCTGGCCACCACGCCCTGTGGCGCTTGCTGGCCTTCAACCCAGCGCATCGCCGGCGTCAGCAGGTCGATGGCGCTCGGGCCTTCGCCGCCGCCGCAATGGTAGACGCCCGGCAGCAGGTACAGGCGCTCAAACGCCGCCGCCTGCTCCTTGCCCATATAGGCTTGCACCGCCTCGTGATAGGCGATGGTGTTGAGCGGCGAGATGTGTGGGTCGGACCAGCCATGCCACAGGATCAGTTTGCCGCCAGCCTTGGCAAAGGCCGACAAGTCGGGATTGGTTGCATCGTACAAGGCATGCAGTGGCGTCAGGCGCTGGAAGGTGGCCAGGTCGAACGCCAGGTCTTTCAAACTGTAGGACGCGGCCGGGTTGGTCTCGAACACGAGGTTGCGCAGCGCGTCCAGGGCGATGCGCTCGCTGAAGATGGGCTCATTGGCCGAGCGTGGCACGAACACGCCGGCCCACGACAGTTCGGAACCCGGTTGCGGGCCGCCGGCGGTCAGTCGCTGGCCGGTGGCGGCGTCGCGCGGACCGTCGTACAGCTTGCGTGCAGCGTCCACTTCGGCCGCGCCGAGGCAGTCGGCGCCGGGCTGGCCGTCGGCGCATTGCAGCGGCGCCGGGTCGAAGCGGCAGGCGCGCGGGTCGGCGATCAGGCCGTCGGACTGGCCGTCCAGTGCATCGCACTGTTTCAGCACGGCCGCATGCAGCAACGGCAGGCGCGCGGCGGTGAGGATGGCCTTGCCTTGCCCGTCGCTGTTCGAGCGCGCTTGCCAGCCGTGGTACAGGCTGTTCTGCACCTGGAAATTCATGGCCGGGGCGCCGGCGATGATGCCGTTGAAATCGTCAGGGTAGCGCTGCGCTTCCACCAATGCCTCGCGGCCGCCGTCCGAGCAGCCGTTGAAATAGCTGTAGCGCGGCGCCTGGCCGTAATAGGCGCGGATCAGCTTCTTGGCCGCCACGGCGGTCAGGTGCACGCCGCGATAGGCAAAGTCGGCGCGCTTTTGCGGATCCTGGCCAAAGTCGCCGCCCATGCCGCGATGGCCCATGTCGCTGGCGGCGGTGACGAAGCCACCGGCCGTGAGCGGGACGCAGCCATCGGCGGCGGCCACATCCAGCGAGGCGCGCCCGCACAGGCCGCCGCAACCCAGTTGCAGGTAGCGCTGGGTCCAGGTTTGCACCGGCAGTTGCACCACGAAGCCGATGCTGGGCGCCAGCGTGCCTTCGACTGCGCATACCGTCACGCCGTCCTTGCTGGTTTCCTGCGCCGTGGTGATGCGGCTGCCGGCACCGCCGATCTCGGTGAGGTCCAGTTGCAACAGCTTGTTGCAGTTTTGCGTCGGTCGCACCACCCCCAGTTCCGCCGCTTGGGCGAGCTTCAGCGCGGGGCCGAAAATAAGTACCAGCAGCAGAACAAAATACGTGCGCGTCTTGATCATTCAGGTCTCCAGTTTATCGATTTTTCACTCTTGCAGTATGGTCCTGAGGGTGTTCGGCAGGGTTGCTTTGGCACCGCTCCGCCGTTCCAGTTTGCTTATCGAACAGGGCGACACCGATAAGCAGATTAGCGCGCAACAGCGGCGCTTTTCGCACCATCGCTTTCGCCACTTCGCCAGAATCGACCTCGCTGTTGACAAATAAATATAACGGAGACGATAAGCGTGAACACGAACTGCCTGCAACAACGCCCGATTGCACGGGCCATCCAACTCTTACTGGTGGGCTATTGCCTGAACGCGGCGGCACAGACCGACGACCAGCTTGAAACCGTCATCATCAAGGCACGCCGCGTGGCCGAGTCCTCGTCGACCGTGCCGCTGGCGGTGACCGCCATTTCCAATGATGAACTGAAAACGCGCGGCGTGGTCAGTGTGGCCGATATCGGCAATGTCGCACCCGGCGTGGTGATGGGCCGCGACGGATTCGGCGTCAACATCAATATCCGTGGCGTGACCACCACCGACACCACCTCCAAGGGCTTGCCGGGCGTGTCCTTCAACGTCGACGACGTGGCGATCAGCCGCCCGGTGGCGCAGGGTCTGAGCTTCTTCGATATCGACCACGTGGAAGTGCTGCGCGGCCCGCAAGGCACGCTGTACGGCAAGAGCACCACCGGCGGCGCGGTCAATGTCATCACCGCCAGGCCGCAGTTCGACGATGCGGCTTCGGCGCAGCTGGAGCTGGGCAACTACAACACGCGCCGTCTCGAGGGCATGGTCAACAAGGAATTGTCGGACAGCGTGGCGATCCGCGTGGCCGCCAACAGCAATGACCGCGACGGCTATTTGCAACCGGCCGGCGGCGGCGAGGCCCGCAATGACCAGAAGGACCGCGCCGTGCGCCTGAGCGCTTTGTTCAAGCTGGCGCCGGCCACCAACCTGCTGTTGTCGACCACGGCGGCCACGGTGTCGGGCATCGGCTTCAGCACCGTGCCCGGGATCGCGGATGCGGACAACAAGTCCGGCAAGGACCAGTTGCGGGTGTTCGCCAATCCGTTCGGCGGCAAGATCGACGAGGACTACCACCGCTACAACGGCGAGTTCAACACGGAGCTGAATGGCGTGGCGATGACCTACGTGGCGTCGTTCAGCAAGTTCACCTCCAACGACCGCAGCTCGTCCACCTATGATCCGGCCACCAACGGCAACCAGTATGCGTGGCGCCTGTATCGCGGCAACGTCAAGGAGAACTCGCACGAGTTGCGCTTTGCCGTCACCAACCCGCAGGCGCTGAGCTGGGTGGCGGGCCTCAATTACAGCGATGAGACGGTGAACGAAAGCGATCACTATCTCAATGCACCGGTGGCCACGCCGACTGTAGCGGCCAGCGTCAACGGCATCGATCCGGTCAACACCACCGAGCACAAGTCGAGCGGCGTGTTCGGGCAGGCGACGTATGCGTTGAATAGCCGCTGGTCGGTGCTGCTGGGCGCGCGCCGTTCCAAGGACACCACCGACCGCGTCGGCACCTTTGCCGCCGGCCCGGTGCCAACTTGCACCAACGCGCTGGAAGATTGCATCGGCGGCGCCAACAACGGTCACCAGAGCGCCAGCGTCAATACTTACCGCGCCGGTTTGAATTTCCAGATGACGCCGGAGCAGCTGCTGTTTGGCGCCATCGCCACCGGCTACAAGCCGGGCGGCTTCAACGACTTCGACCCGGTGGCGCACGGCACCGCGCCGTATGAGCCGGAAAAGCTGACCGCCTACGAGCTGGGCTACAAGGGCCGCCTGGCGCCCAACCTGCAATTCAATTCCGACCTGTACTACTACGACTACGCCAAGGACCAGATCAGCAGCCTGGCCAACATCGCCGGCAACTTCGTGATCTACACGCGCTCGGTGCCAGCCACCATCTACGGCTGGGAAAACGAGCTGACCTACAAGCCGGGCGCGCAAGACACGGTACGCGCCTCGCTGGTGTTTGCGCACTCCGAGTACAAGCGCTTCAAGGCCGGCCTGATGCAGAACGTGGACTGGGCCGGCAAGTCGCTGGACAAGACGCCGTCCTCGGTGGTGACGCTGTCGTGGAACCACAACTGGCCGCTGGCTGACGGCGGCCGCATCAGGACCACGGTGGGCACCCGCTACAGCGCCAGCTATCTGGTCAGCGATTTCGTCGGCGCGGTGCAATACAAGCAGAAAGCCTTCAGCCGCACCGACCTGAGCGCCAGCTACACCACGGCGGACGGCCGCTACACGGTCCAGGCCTACGTCAACAATCTGGAGGACAAGGTGCAGATCACGGCGGTCGGCGGCAACAACGACTACTCGGTCAGCGCGCCGCGCTTCTATGGCGTGCGCTTGAGCGCCCAGTTCTGACGGGGAGGGCGAGCAATGCTGGCAAATATGCTGGGCGTGTTGTTTGATGGCGTGGCGTATGGCAGCCTGCTGTTTTTAATCGGGGTCGGGCTCTCCGTGACGATGGGCCTGATGAATTTCGTGAACCTTGCGCATGGCGCGTTTGCCATGCTGGGCGGCTACGTGTGCGTGGTGCTGCTGACGCGCGGCGGGCTGCCGTTTCTGGCGACGCTGCCGCTGGCCTTCGCGGCGGCGGCAGCGGTGGGCTGGCTGCTGGAACGCACGCTGTACCGCCGCCTGTATCGCGCCACCCATCTGGATCAGGTGCTGTTCTCGATCGGCCTGACGTTCATGTCGGTGGCCGGCGCGACTTTCCTGTTCGGGCCCAGCCCGCAGCCGGTGAGCTTGCCGGAAGCCTTGCGCGGGCAGGTGGCGCTGCCGGGCATCGAGGTGGGCGCCTATCGGATGTTCCTGATCGGCGCGGTGGTGCTGGTGACGGTCGCGCTGTGGCTGCTGATCGAGCGCACCCGCTTTGGCGCGCAGATCCGCGCCTCGGTCGATAACCAGACGGCGGCAGCCGGTCTTGGCATCAACGTCGGCCGCGTATTCAGCCTGACGTTTGCGCTGGGCTCCGGCCTGGCCGGGCTGGGCGGCGCGCTGGGTGTCGATGTGCTGGGGCTCGATCCGAGCTTCCCGGTCAAGTACATGGTGTACTTCCTGCTCGTGGTGGCGGTCGGCGGTGCGGGCACCATCAAGGGGCCGCTGATTGCCGCGCTGATCCTCGGCGTGTGCGATGTGGCCGGCAAATACTACGTGCCGCAGGTTGGCGCATTCGTGATCTACGCGCTGATGGTGGTGCTGCTGATCGCCTTCCCATTCGGCCTGGTACGGAGGAAAGCATGAGCGCAATGCATGAGCCGGTGGCGATGGCCACCGTGAAGCCGCGCCTTGCCGATGGCCGCTGGCGACCGGCCGAAATCGTGTTCTGGCTGCTGCCGCTGGCGGCGTATTTCGCCTTCAATAATTATCTGGTGCTGCTGAGCCAGATCATGATCGTCGGCCTGTTTGCGTTGTCGCTCGATGTGATACTCGGTTATGCGGGCATCGTCTCGCTCGGCCATGCGGCGTATTTCGGGCTGGGTGCTTACACCGCAGGGCTGCTGTCGGTGCATGGCTGGGGCGAACCGCTGAGCGGGCTGCTGCTGGCGGCTGCTGCGGCGGCGCTGTTCGGCTTCATCACCAGCTTTCTGGTGGTGCGCGGGCAGGACCTGGCGCGGCTGATGGTCACGCTCGGCATCGGCCTGATGCTGTACGAGGCGGCCAACAAGGCGGCCTTCATCACCGGCGGCGTGGACGGCTTGTCCGGCATGATGGTCGGCAAAGTGTTCGGCCGGTTCGAGTTCGGGCTGGATGGCAGGACGGCCTTCTTCTACAGCCTGTCCGTGCTGTTCCTGTTGTTCGTGCTGCTGCGCCGCTTGGTGCAGTCGCCGTTCGGTCTGAGCTTGATGGGCATACGCGAAGGCGGACGGCGCATGCCGGCGCTGGGCGTGGACGTCAACCGCCGCTTGCGCGCGGCCTACACCATCAGCGCGGCGGTGGCCGGCGTGGCTGGCGCGCTGCTGGCGCAAACCACGCAGTTCGTGGCGCTGGATGTGCTGAGCTTCCCGCGCTCCGCCGAGTTGATGATTATCCTGGTGCTGGGCGGGACTGGCCGCCTGTACGGCGCACTGGTCGGCGCTACCGTGTTCATGGTGGCGCAGGATTACATCTCGGGCCTCGATCCGGCCTACTGGCAGTTCTACATGGGCTTGTTGCTGGTGCTGATTGTGCTGTTTGCGCGCGGCGGTGTGCTGGGCGGACTGGAACGATTGCGAAAGGAGCAGCCATGAGCGCCATCGCGCTGCGCACATTGCGCACGGAAGCGCTGTCCAAGCGTTGGGGCAGCTTTGCCGCCAACAGCGACGTCAGTCTGAATTTCCAGCCGGGCACGCGCCACGCGCTGATCGGTCCCAACGGCGCGGGCAAGACCACTTTCGTCAACCTGCTGACAGGCGCCTTGCTGCCGAGCGGCGGCAAGGTGTGGCTCGGCGATACCGATATCACCGCGCTGCCGCAGCACACCCGGGTACAGCTCGGCATGACGCGCACCTTCCAGATCAACACCCTGTTTGCCGGTTTGACGGTGCTGGAGTCGGTGGTGCTGGCGGTCAGCGAGCGGCGCGGCTTGCAGCGGCGCTGGTACCAGACCGTGGCCAGCCAGAAGGATGCCGTCGATGAAGCGATGCTGCTGCTGGCCAGCCTGAAGCTGACGGCGGAAGCCAATCACATCACGCGCAGCCTCGCCTACGGCAAGCAGCGGCTGGTGGAGATCGCGCTGGCGCTGGCGACCAGGCCGGCCATCCTGCTGCTGGATGAACCGGCGGCCGGCATCCCGGCGGCCGAAAGCCGCGAATTGTTCGAGGTGATCGCGCAGCTGCCGCGCGACGTCACGGTGCTGTTCATCGAGCACGACATGGGGCTGGTGTTCCGCTTTGCCGACCGTATCACGGTGCTGGTCGGCGGGCGCGTGCTGACCGAAGGCACACCGGCGGAAATCGCGGCCGATCCGCGCGTGAAGGAAGTCTACCTGGGGGAGGGCGAACATGCATGAGTTGCTGACATTGGACGCTGTGAGCGCCGGGTATGGCGAGGCTATGGTGCTGGAACAGGTGTCGCTGTCGATGCAGGAGGGCGATAGCCTGGCACTACTGGGCCGCAACGGCGTCGGCAAGACCAGCTTGCTGGTCACGCTGATGGGCTTGACGCGCCTGCATCGCGGCAGTATCCGCTGGGATGGCGCCGACCTGGCGCGCGTTCCCACGTACAAGCGTTCGCGCATCGGGCTGGGCTGGGTGCCGCAGGAGCGCCATATGTTCCCCTCGCTGACGGTGGAAGAACACTTGACGGTGGTGGCGCGGCCGGGCGCGTGGGACTTGCGGCGCGTATATGGGGTATTCCCGCGATTGGAAGAGCGTCGCCGCAACATGGGCAACGAGCTGTCCGGCGGTGAGCAGCAGATGCTGGCCATCGCGCGCGCCTTGATGACCAATCCGCGCCTGCTGTTGCTGGATGAGCCGATGGAAGGCCTGGCGCCCATCATCGTGCAAGAACTGGTGAAGGTGGTGCGCGGGCTGGTGCAGGACAGCGGGCTGTCGGTGATCGTGGTGGAACAGCATGCGCGGCTGGCCTTGTCGCTGACCAAGCGCGCCATCGTACTCGATCGCGGTCGCATTGTGCATGAATCGGACAGCGCCAGCCTGCTGGCCGATGGGGATACACTGGACCGTCTGGTCGCGGTGGCTTGAGTTTTTATCACAACAACAAAGGAGACAAAAATGACGATCAACCAACAACGCCGCCAACTGATGCTGGGCGCGGCGGCAGCTGCGGGTGCCACCTTGTTGCCGGGCATGGCCAGTGCGGCGGGCGGCACGCCGCTCAAGGTGGGACTGATTATCCCCATGTCCGGCCCGTTTGCATCCACCGGCCGGCAGGTCGAGGCGGCGGTCAAGCTGTACTTGCAACAGCGCGGCGACACGGTGGCCGGCCGCAAGATCGAAATCATCCTCAAGGACGATGGCGGCGTGGCGCCGGACGTGACCAAGCGGCTGGCGCAGGAACTGGTGTCGCGCGACAAGGTCGAGGTGCTGGCCGGCTTCGGCCTGACGCCGCTGGCGCTGGCCACCGCGCCGGTGGCCACGCAAGCCAAGGTGCCGATGATCGTGATGGCGGCGGCTACTTCCATCATCCCGCAGAAATCGCCGTTCATCGTGCGCAGCGGCTTCACCGTGCCGCAGATCACCCAGCCGATCGCCGAGTGGGCGCCAAAGAACAAGATCCGCAACGTGGTCACGCTGGTCAGCGACTACGGTCCCGGCATGGATGCGGAAAAGACTTTCGTGGCCGGCTTTACCAAGGGCGGCGGCAAGATCGTCGAATCGCTGCGCGTGCCGCTGCGTAATCCGGACTATGCGCCGTTTCTGGCGCGGGTGAAGGATGCCAGGCCGGATGCGGTGTTTGTGTTCGTGCCGTCGGGCGAGGGCGCGGCGGTGCTCAAGCAGTTCACCGATCGCGGACTGGCGGCGGCCGGCATCCAGTTGATCTGCACCGGCGATGTGCTCGATGACGACCTGATGGCCAGCATCGGCACGGCATCGGCTGGCGTGGTGAGCAGCCATCATTACTCGGCCGCGCATGCGTCGCCGGAAAACAAGGCGTATGTCGAGGCCTTCCAGAAAGCCAACAACGGCATGCGTCCCAACTTCCATTCGGTGGGTGCGTACGACGGCATGCACTTGCTGTACCTGGCGCTGGCCAGGACCAAGGGCGACAGCGACGGCGAGAAATTGCTGGCGGCGATGAAGGGCCTGTCGTGGACCAGCGTGCGCGGCCCGGTCGAACTGGACGCCGCCACGCGCGACATGGTGCAGACGGTCTACATCCGCAAGGCCGAGCAGGTGAACGGCGGCATGTACAACGTCGAATTCGACAAAATCGACAAAGTCCGCGACCCCGGCGCTTAAGCTTGTGTAGCCGCCAGCACCTTCGGCGCCCATTTGCGGCGGAACAGGATGATGGTGCTGGCGGCGCCCACCAGCAGGAAGATGAAGATGGCTTGCATCGGCAGGGCGTAGCTGCCGCTGGTGTGCAGCAGCCAGCCGGACAGGCTCGCCGAGACGCCGCCCGCCAGGCTGGTCGCTACTTGCTGCAGGCCGGTGTTCAGGCCCACCGCCTGTTTCGGTATCAGGGTCAGCTTGCACAGCGCGAGGTTGTTGGCGGTGACCAGCCCCAGCAGCGAGAGCGAGACCACGTTCCAGAACAGGGCCATCGGCAAGCTCTCGGCATACGCGCCCAGCAGCACCGTGGTGGCGCCGATGAAGCCGGCGACGATGAAGGATTTGCGCACGATGACGGCGTCGCGTCCGCGCGCGATCAGCCGGTCTGCCGCCCAGCCTGCCAGCGCCGCCACCACGGCGATGCCCACGAAGCTGAAGAAGGTGTACAGGCCCGATTTTTCCAGCGACAGCCCGCGCTGCTCGACCAGGTAGGCCGGCATCCACGTCATGCAGTAGAAGTTGAAGTAGGCGTAGCAAAAATTATTCAGCAGCCCGCCCCAGACCACCGGACTGGCCAGCAGGTTGCGCAGCGGTACGGAGGCTGCGCGCTGCACCCGCTCCGCCAATTCCGCCTGCGTTGGAAAATCATTGCGCACCTTGCGCAGCCAGGGCCACAGCCACAGCAAGCCCACCAGCCCGGTACTGATGAACATCGCCTGCCACGAATGGTTGACGATGATCCATGCGCCAATCGGCGCGCCCAATGCCGGCCCCATTTTGCCGCCGATGGAGAAGATGCCGAGCGCCGTGCCTTTCTGGCTCTCGGCGAAATTGTTGGCGAGGTAGCGGTAGGTGGCCGGCACCACAATGCCTTCGGCCACGCCGATCAGCAGCCGCATGAAGATCAAGGCCCCCAGCGTGCCGACCAGCCCGGTGGCTGCCGCCGCGCAGCACCACACGGTGAAGCAGATGGTGTATGGCCATTTCACGCCGTAGCGGTCGACCAGCCAGCCCATCGGCATCTGCACCAGCCCGTAGGACCAGAAGAAGGCCGAATTCAGCCAGCCGCGCTCCACGCTGCTCAGGCCGAACTCGCGCACAAAGCCCTGGTCCGCCAGCGCCGATGACAAACTGGTGCGGTCGATGAAGGAAATCATCAGGCCCAGCGCCAGCAATACCACGATGAACCACGGGCGTTCTGCCCCCGGCTGCTTAGTCTCCATTGCTTTTCTTTCTATATGTTTGCCCCGGTAGGATAGGCGAATGTGGCATTCCAGTCTTTAGACAAAAAGCATTTTTGCTGGGATTTTAGAAATTACTGCGTTAAGCTGAGCAAGCTCGATATCAAAATGACACAGGGAGACACCATGTTTGCTAACCTGACCATTCGTACCCGGCTGATTGCCACGATGGCGCTGCTGGGCGTACTCATCATCTTCATCGGCGCGCGCGGGGTGCTGGCGCTGCATACCTCCAACAATGTGCTCAAGGACGTGTACTCCAATTCGATGGTGTCCATGAAGGCGATTTACGAGGCCCAGATCCAGATCGACCGCGCCCGCCTGTCGCTGGATCGCGTCGCCTTGAGTCCGGACGCGGCCAATGCGCAGGACACCCTGAAGCGCGCCCAGGATTTCATCGACGGCAATGAGAAGTATTGGAAGAGCTATCTGGCGCTGCCGTTCGGCGATGGCGAGAAGGCGCTGGCCGATCAGGTGGAGAGCACCCGTCAGGCGTTGGTCAAGGATGGCTTGCAGGCGGCCATCAAGGCCCTCAACAGCAAGGACAAGGCGGAGATCGACCGGCTGATGCTGACCGAGGTGACGCGCTTGTTCCGGCTGTATGTTGACGCTTCGGAAAAGCTCTCCACCTACCAGCTGAAGAGCACGGAGGAGCAATATGCCGAAAGCCAGTCCGCCTATCAGCGCAGCATGACGCTGGCAATTGTGACCATCGTGGCCGGCATCCTGCTGGCGGGCGTGTCCGGCCTGTTCCTGCTGCGCGCGGTGATGCAGCCGCTGGACCAGGCCCGATCGCACTTCCATGCGATGGCGGACGGTAACCTGTCCAACCCCATCGAGGTGGTGCGCAAGGATGAGATGGGCGAGATGATGGAAGGTTTGCAGCAAATGCAGGAGCGCCTGGCCGGCACCGTGCGCAGCGTGCGCGAGGGCAGCGACGCTATCGCCACCGCCAGCAGCGAGATCGCGGCCGGCAATCTGGATTTGTCGCGCCGTACCGAGCAGCAGGCGGCCAATCTGGAAGAAACGGCGTCGTCGCTGGAACAGCTCACATCGACCGTGAAGCAGAATTCGGACAATGCGCGGCAAGCCAATGCGCTGGCCATGTCGGCTTCCGATATCGCCGTCAAAGGTGGCGAACTGGTGACGCGCGTGATCGATACGATGGGTTCGATCACCGAATCGTCGGACAAGATTGCCGACATTATCGGCGTGATTGATGGCATCGCGTTCCAGACCAATATCCTGGCCTTGAACGCGGCGGTGGAGGCGGCGCGCGCGGGCGAGCAGGGCCGGGGCTTTGCGGTGGTGGCGACCGAGGTGCGCAATCTGGCGCAGCGCTCGGCGGCGGCGGCCAAGGATATCAAGGCGCTGATTACGGATTCGGTGGAGAAGGTCGGCAGCGGCAGTGCGCTGGTCAACGAGGCCGGGGCGACGATGGGCGAGATCGTCACCAGCGTGCGGCGGGTGACCGATATCATCAGCGAGATCAGTTCCGCCGGCCGCGAGCAGGAAATCGGCATTGAGCAGATCAACACGGCGGTGGCCGAGATGGACAATGTGACGCAGCAGAATGCGGCGCTGGTGGAGCAGGCGGCCGCCGCGTCGCAGGCGATGCAGGAGCAGGCCGTGAAGCTGGCGGAGATGGTGGCGGTGTTCCAGGTGTCGGGCGGCAGCGCCGCACCGCGTGCACCGGTCCGTGCACCGGCGGCGGCTGTTGCGCCGGCGCCGGCCACTTCGGCGGCACAGCCGGCGCTGAAATTGGCCGCCAAGCCGGCTACCCGGACGGCTGCCCGGACGACGTCCAAGCCGGCGACAGCCGCCAAGCCCGCCGCGCGGCCGGCGCCGAAAACACCGAGCGACAGCAGCAACGAGTGGGAAGAGTTCTGACCTTTACCGCATCGGACGGCGGTTTGGCCGCCGCATGATTACTCTTCCAGCAGGCTGCGCAGCATCCAGGCGGTTTTCTCGTGGACATCGAGGCGCTGGGTCAGCAGGTCGGCGGTCGGCTGGTCGTCGGCCTCGCTGACCACCGGCAGCAGCTTGCGCGCGGTGCGGGCCGTGGCTTCTTGCGCCGCGACGAGGTGGCGCACCATGTCCAGCGCGGCCGGCACGCCCTCGATTTCCTTGATGGTCGCCAGCTTGACGAACTGGGCGTAGGTGCCCGGCGCCGGGTAGCCCAGCGCGCGGATGCGTTCCGCGATCTGGTCCAGCGCAGCCCACTGCTCGGTGTACTGGGTCATGAACATCTGGTGCAGGGAATTGAACATCGGACCCTTCACGTTCCAGTGGAAGTTGTGGGTCATCAGGTACAGCGTGTAGCTGTCGGCGAGCAGGCCGGACAGGCCCGCTGCGATCGTTGCGCGGCTTTCGTCGGAAAGGCCGATGTCGATTTTGATTGCGTTGTTACCCATCTCAAACTCCTTTTTCATCAACGTGGACCTTTCCATTGTAGCGTTATGTGGCCGGCCCTGCTGGTTCCGCTGACCAGCCGCCGCCGATGGCTTTCACCAGCTGCACGCCGGCCTGGCGGTAGCGCGTAGTCAGGTCCAGCTCGCTGCGGCGCGATTGCAGGTAGGCGGTTTGCGCGGTCACCACTTCCAGATAGCTGGCGGCGCCCTGGTCGTAGCGCTTCTTGGCCAGGTCCAGCGCGCGGCCTGCGGCCTCGGCGGCGCGATGGTCGGACTGGGCTGCTTCGTTGTAGTTGTTCAGCAGCGTCAGCTGGTCTTCCACTTGCTGGAAGGCGGTCAGCACCGTCGAACGGTAGCGCTGGCCCGCTTCATCCAGCGCCGCTTCCGCACCGGCGATCTGCGCCTTGCGGCGGCCACCATCCAGCAGGTTCACCGCCAGCGTCGGACCCACCGCCCAGAACAGGTTGGAGGCTTGCGCGAAGCGGCCGAAGTCGCTGCTCTGGATGCCGCTGCTGACGCCCAGCGTCAGCGACGGGAACAGTGCGCTGCGCGTCACGCCCAGCTGGTCGCTGGCGGCCGCCACCCGCAGCGCCGCAGCGGCGATATCAGGGCGGCGTTGCAGCAGCATCGACGGCACGCCGACTGGCACCGCCGGCGTCACAAAGCTGGCATTGGCATCGCTGGCTTCCAGTTTGAAGCTGGCGGCGCTGGCGCCGACCAGCGCCGCAATCGCATGTTCCTGCACGCTGCGCTGCGCCTGGCGCTGGCGCAGCAGCGAGCGTGTCGATTCCACCTGCGTCTGGGCGCGTGCCAGGTCGAGGCCGGACGCGGTGCCGCCGTCATGACGCTGCGTCACCAGTTCGGCCTGGCGCTGGTAGGCTGCTTCGGTATCGCGCAGCAGCTTGATATCGGCATCAGCACCGCGCAGGGCCAGCAGTGTATCGGCCAGCTGGATCTGCAGCGACAGGCGTGCCGCCGCCAGATCGGCATGGGCGGCGCGTTCCTGCGCCACGCCAGCGCTGACTTGCTGGCTGATGCGGCCCCACAAATCCACTTCGTAGCCAAGGTCGAATTGCAGCGTGCCGCTGTTGTACTCGGCCGGTGAGGTGGCGCCGCGCAGCGGCTTGAGGTCTGACTGGCGGATGCGTTGGCCGTTCAGCGACGCGCCCAGCGTCGGCGATTCCGCCGAACGCAGCACGCCGGTCGCGGCCTGCGCCTGCTTGTAGCGCGCCAGCGCGCTGGCCAGGTCCGGGCTGTTGGCGATCAGCTGCTGTTCCAGCTGGTCCAGCTGCGGATCGCGGTACACGGTCCACCAGTCGGCCGGCAGCAGCGGTGCCTTGGCGTTGGCGTCGGTCCAGCCGGCCGGAATGTCGCGGAAGCTGTCGGCCAGCGGCACCGCCGGCGGCTGCTGCACCGGCGCTTGCGCGCACGCGGCCAGCGCCAGTGCGAGCGTGGTAGCGTAAAGAATCTTCACAGCTTGCCCTTTGCGTTGTTGGCGGCGGCCACGCGCACGGCGTCGCCGGTGGCCACGCCGTCCGGCGGGTTGGCGATCACGCGGTCGTTGCGGTCGATACCGGAAGCGATTTCCAGCACGTTGCCCAGATCGCGGCCGACCGTGATCGGCTTCAGCACCACGCGGTCATCCTTGCCCAGGGTGGCCACTTGGGTGCCGGCCTTGTTGAAGATCAGCGCGCTCGGCGGGATGCTCAGGGCGCTGCTGGCCAGCGGCGCGTCGAAGTGGATCGAGGCGTAGCCGCCCGGCAGCAGTTCGCGGCTGTCGTTCTGCACGGTCAGCTGCACCTGCATGGCGCCGGAATTGGCGTTGATGGCTTGCGCCAGCGCCTGCACGGTGGCGGTGTAGGTCTTGCCCGGACGTTCCGGCACGCTCAGCTCGGCCTTGTCGCCGACCTTGATGGCGGCCACCTGGCGCTGCGGCACGTTGACGTAGACGCGCAAACGGCTGATGTCGGACACCACGAACAACTCGCTGCCGGCTGCGCCGCCAACGTTGATCAGCGCGCCCACATCGGTATTGCGGGCGGTGATGACGCCGTCGAACGGCGCCACCAGGCGGGTGTAGTGCTGCAGCGCCTGTACGCGGTCGACATTGGCCTGCATGGCGTTGACTGCCGATTGCTTGGCGGCGAGGTCGCCGGCTTTCTCGTCGGCTTCCTGATGCGAGACAGCGTCCGCCGCCAGCAGGCCTTGCCAGCGCTTGGCGGTGCTGCTGGCCAGCGTCAGGTTGCTGCGCGCGGTGGCCAGTTCGGCTTTGGCTTGCAGCAGTTGCTGGTCGAGGTCCGGCGTTTCAATATCGGCCAGCGTCTGGCCCGATTTGACGGTGGCGCCGATATCGACATTCCAGCTTTTCAGGTAGCCGCTGACGCGGGCGTAGATGGGCGCGCGCGCCCACGGTTCGATGCGGGCCGGCAGTTCCAGCGCCGCGTTGCCGGCCTGGCCGACACTCAGCACGCTGACCAACGGCACCACCGGCGTGCTGGCTTCCTTGACTTGCGAAGCCTGCGAGCGGCGGCTCACAACGCCGGCCGCGACCAGCGCGACGGCAATCGCGATCAGACCCAGGGCCAGCGGCTTGTGACCCGTACGAGAAGTATTAGACATGGACAGGTGCTCCGGAAAGTGGTTGGTCGTTAGATTGGGTTGTGGGCGCGTGCTTCTTGTGCACCAGGCTGAACACCACCGGCACGAACAGCAGGGTAGCGGTGGTGGCGAAAATCAGGCCGCCGATCACGGCGCGGCCCAGCGGCGCGTTCTGCTCGCCGCCGTCGCCCAGGCCCAGCGCCATCGGCAGCATGCCGATGATCATGGACAGCGCCGTCATCAGCACCGGACGGAAGCGCACCGAGCCCGCTTCCAGCGCGGCGGCAGTGGCGTCGCCCAGTTCGTCGAGGCGTTCGCGGGCGAAGGAAATCACCAGCACCGAGTTGGCGGTGGCCACGCCCATGCACATGATGGCGCCCGTCAGTGCCGGCACCGACAGCGTGGTGTTGGTGGCAAACAGCATCCAGACGATGCCCGCCAGCGCGGCCGGCAGCGCCGACACGATCACCGCGGGATCCAGCCACGACTGGAAGTTGACCACGATCAGGAAGTAGATCAGCACCACCGCGCCGAGCAGGCCGAACAGCAGGCCGGCGAAGGCGCGGTCCATCGTCTTGACCTGGCCCAGCATCTGCGCCGTCGAACCTTTCGGCAGCTCGGCCTTGGTTTCTTCCAGCGCCTGGTTGATGTCACGGGCCACGGCGCCGAGGTCGCGGTCCTGCGTGGTGGCGTAGATCTGCACCATCGGCTGGATGTCGTACTGGCTGACCAGCGCCGAAGCGGTGCTGCGCTCGAAGCGCGCCACGCCGCCCAGGGTCGCGGTACCGGTGGTGGCGCCGTTACCGACCGGCAGGTTGGCCAGTGCCGACAGCGAATCGAGCTGGGGCTGCGGCGTCTGCATCACGATCGGGTAGCTGACGCCGTTGGCCGGATTCAGCCAGAAGGTCGGCGCCACTTGCGAGGAGCCGGCCAGATTGACCACCATGCTGTTGGTGATGTCGCGCGTGGTCAGGCCCAGCTGCTGCGCCTGCGTGCGGTCGACGTCGACGTTGAACACCGGCGCCTTGTTCGATTGCTGGATGCGCGCATCGGCCACGCCCGGAATTGCCTTGATGCGCTTCAGCAGCTTCTCGGCATAGGCGTAGTTCTCGGTGATTTTCGCGCCGCGAATCTGCACGTCAATCGGCGCCGGCGAACCGAAGTTCAGGATCTGGCTGACGATGTCGGCCGGCGGGAACGAGAAGGTGGTGTCCGGGAATTCCTCTGGCAGCACCTTGCGCAGCTTGCGTACGTACTCGGCGGTCGGCGCGTGTTCCTCGCTGAGGGCGATCTGGAAGTCGCCGTCCTGCGTGCCCATCATGCCGGTGTTGTTGTAGACGGTATTGATCGAGCTGGCCGGCATGCCGATGTTGTCGGTCATGGTGACGATTTGTTCAGCCGGGATCACGCGGCGGATGGCTTGCTCGACGCGTGCGAAGCGGGCGGCGGTTTCCTCGATGCGGGTGCCGACCGGCACGCGCACGTGGATCAGCACCTGGCCGGAATCGACCGAGGGGAAGAAGTTACTGCCCAGGAAAGGCACCATCGCGAACGAGGCGACCACCACCGCCATAAAGCCGATGATGAACTTCTTGCGGTTGGCGACGGCCGTTTCCAGCAGGCCCGAATAACTGGCGCGCACGCGCTCGAAGCGGGCTTCGAAGGCGCGCTGGAAACGCACCAGCGGATTGCGCGACGGCGCCGGCTTGCCGTGGCCGCCGTGGCCGTGGGCGTGGCCTTCGCCGGTGTCGTGCGGCAGCAGCAGGTAGTTGGCCATTGTCGGCACCAGCGTGCGCGACAGGATGAACGAGCAGATCATCGCGAAGATCACTGCTTCTGCCATCGGCACGAACAGGAAGCGCGACACGCCGTCGAGGAAGAACATCGGCACGAACACGATGCAGATGCACAGCAGCGAAACGAAGGCCGGGGTGGTGATCTGCGCCGCGCCGTCGAGGATGGAGGCTTCCACCGGCTTGCCTTGTTCCAGGTGCCAGTTGATGTTTTCGATGGTGACGGTGGCATCGTCCACCAGGATGCCGACCGCCAGCGCGAGGCCGCCCAGCGTCATCAGGTTGAGCGTCTCGCCGATGGCCGACAGCGCCATGATGGAACCGAGGATGGACAGAGGGATCGATACCGCGATGATGATGGTCGAGCGCCAGCTGCCGAGGAACAGCAGGATCATCAGGCTGGTCAGCGCGGCGGCGATCACGCCTTCCGAGGCCACGCCCTTGATCGCGGCGCGCACGAACACCGACTGGTCGTTGATCGGCGTGACTTTCAGCGCATCCGGCCAGCCGGCCTTCAGCGTTTCAATCTTGGCGCGTACGCCGTCGACGATGGACAGGGTGGAGGCCGAGCCGTTTTTCAGCACCGACATCAGCACCGAGCGGCTGCCATCCACGTGCACCACGTTGGTCTGCGGCGCGTTGCCGTCGTGGACGTTGGCGATATCGCCGAGGTAGATGGTGGCGCCATTCACTACCTTGACCGGCAGGCGTGCCAGGTCGGCGATGGCCGATGGCGCGCTGTTCAACTGAATGGTGTATTCGAGCGAGTCGATTTTTTGCGTGCCGACCGGAGTCAGCACGTTCTGTGCGGCCAGCGCGTTGGCGATGTCCTGCGCCGACAGCCCGCGTGCTTGCAGCAGGGCAGGATCAACGTCGATCTGCACCTGGCGCTGCTTGCCGCCGTACGGCAGCGGAATCGCCGCGCCAGGCACGCTGACCAGCGGGGTACGCACGGTATTGGTGCCGAGGTCGGACAACTGCTGTTCCGACAAGCCCTTGCCCGACAGCGCCACCTGCAGGATAGGCACGGTGGCGGCGTTGTAGTTGATGATCAGCGGCGGCGTGATCCCGGCCGGCATCTGCTTGAGCAGCGCCTGCGAGATCGCCGTCACCTGCGCATTGGCCACCGCCACGTTCACGCCCGGCTGGAAGAAGATCTTCACAATGCTGACGCCGGTGTAGTTGTTGGCCTCGATGTGTTCAATGTCGTTGACCGTGGTGGTCAGCGCGCGCTGGAACAGGGTCGAGATGCGGCCGGCCATCTGGTCGGGCGGCTGGCCGGTGAACTGCCACGCCACCGCGATCACCGGGATCTTGATGTCGGGGAAGATGTCGGTCGGCGTGCGCAGCGCCGCCAGCGGACCGGCGATCAGCAGCAGCAAGGCCATGACCACAAATGTATAGGGACGCCGGAGCGCCACGCGGACGATATCGATTAACACAAGGTTACCCCCAGGGAAAGACAGGCTGCGGCGGAATCGCGGCGCAGAGAATTGCTACATTAGTGAATAATTCTAACGGTTTAATGATTCTGGCGTGTATCGATGTGTATCGGCATCCAAAAATAGTTGAAAAACCGTGTCGATTTCACGGGAGCTGCTTCGTCGTAGGTATAGAGTTACCCGTTCAACCAGCAAGATCACCAAGGAGACCATCATGGACAACAAACAGCAAATCGTCATCCCCCATCTGGTATGCGAAGGCGCGGCTGACGCCCTCGCGTTCTACAAAAAAGCCTTCAACGCCGTTGAAACCATGCGCATCCCGGCCGGCAACGGCCGCCTGATGCATGCCGCCATCACCATCGGCGAATCCACCCTCATGCTGGCGGACGACTTCCCCGAGCACGGCGGCCTCGGGCCGAAGGCGCTCAAGGGCAGCCCGGTTACCCTGCACATCACCTCGCCGGACGTGGATGCGGCGTTCAAGCAGGCGGTGGACGCCGGCGCCAGCGTGCGCATGCCGCCGGCCGACATGTTCTGGGGCGACCGCTATTGCCAGGTGACCGATCCGTTCGGCCATCACTGGTCGATCGCCACCCACATCAAGGACATGACGCCGGAAGAGATGCACGCGGCCATGCAGCAGCAATGCCAGTAAGGAGAGCACCGTGCGATTCATGATTATCGTTAAAGCCACCGCCGATTCGGAAGCCGGCAAGATGCCCAGCACCGAGCTGCTCACCGCGATGGGCAAGTTCAACGAGGAACTGGTCAACGCCGGCGTGCTGCTGGCGGGCGAGGGCTTGCATCCGAGCTCGAAGGGCGCGCGCATCCGCTACGACGGCGCCAGCCGCACCGTGATCGACGGTCCGTTCGCCGAGACCAAGGAACTGATTGCCGGTTTCTGGCTGATTCAGGTGAAATCGAAGGAGGAGGCCATCGAGTGGATGAAGCGCTGCCCGAATCCGTTCGACGGGCCGTCGGAAATCGAAATCCGCCAGGTGTATGAAATGAGCGACTTCGGCGAGGCAGCCACACCGGAAGTGGTGGCGCAGGAAGAGGCTTTGCGGGCGCGCTTGTGATACCTTTATGGCTGGTTTAGCTTGGAGCACGATGTAATGGAATTCATGGTACTGCGCCGCGCCAATCAGAGCACGGAACGAGGAATCCAGCCGCCGGCGCTGGAGCCGGGCACCTTCCTGCGCCCCAGCGCGCAGGCGGTGCGGCTGTTGCGCCGCGAGGGCGAATGGAGCGAGGTGCGTGGCCCGTTCCCGCCGCGCGAGCTGATCGCCGGCTTTGTGCTGCTCGAAGCCGAGTCGCGCGAAGACATTATTGAGCAGGTGCGCTGGTGGCCCTTGTTCGACAGCGGCGCAGTCTATGAAATCCGTGATGCCGGGTGTCCCGGCAACTGCGTCGGCTTCGATGAGCGCGGCACGGCGGCCGGCACCATCCCGCAGCGCAAGGAAGAACTGACGCGCTATGTGGTGTTCCTGCGGTCGGATGCCGATAGCGAATCCGATGCGGTGCCGCCGGAGGAAGTTATCGAGGTCATGAATCAAACCAATGAAAGCGGCGTGCAGCAAGGTGTGCTGCTTGCCGGCGAAGGCTTGAAGGGCACGGCCAGCGCGGCGCGCGTGCATTATGCGAATTCCAAAACTTCGGTGGTGGATGGCCCGTTCACCGAGGTGAAGGAACTGATCGCCGGCTACTGGATGCTGCAGGCGGCGTCGATGGAAGAGGCGATCGCCTGGGCCAAGTCCTATCCGTATCCGCAACCGGGCGACATCACGCTGGAAGTGCGCGAGGCGTGCGAGCGGGTCTCGCACGTGGAGTTCACGCCGGAGATGGTGGCCGCCGAAGCACGCATGCGCGCCGAACTGCTGGAAGCGGGCTTGCGCAACGCCTTCAGCAAAGCGGCCCGTGGCGGCTGACGCCCACAAGATCGTCGAGGCGGTGTGGCGGATGGAGTCCGCCAGGATCATCGCCGTGCTGGCCCGCATGCTGCGCGATGTAGGCCAAGCCGAAGAACTGGCGCAGGACGCGCTGGTGCAGGCGCTGGAACGCTGGCCGGAAACCGGCGTGCCGGAGCAGCCGGCTGCGTGGCTCACCACCGTCGCCAAAAATCGCGCGCTCGATGTGCTGCGGCATCGCCAGATGCATGCGGAAAAAGAAGCGGCGATCAGCTACGAGTTGGACCATCAGTTGCACGACGCCGCGCCGGATCTGGAAGCCGTTGTGGCCGATGCGTTGGAAAACGATATTGGCGACGATCTGCTGCGGCTGGTGTTCGTGGCCTGCCACCCGGTGCTGCCGACCGACGGCCGCGTGGCGCTGACCCTGCGCATGCTGGGCGGCCTCAGTACCGAGGAAATCGCCCGCGCCTTCCTGGTGCCGGAGAAGACGGTGGCGCAGCGCATCGTGCGCGCCAAGCGCACGCTGGCCGAAGCCAAGGTGCCGTTCGAGGCGCCGCGCGCGCACGAGCTGGGCGAACGCCTGGCCTCGGTGCTGCAAGTGATCTACCTGATTTACAACGAAGGTTATTCCGCCAGCGCCGGTGCGGACTGGATGAGGCCGGCTTTGTGCGAGGAAGCGCTGCGCCTTGGGCGCATCCTGGCCGGATTGCAGCCGCAGGAGCCGGAGGTGCACGGGCTGGTGGCGCTGATGGAAATCCAGTCGTCGCGCGCCCGCGCCCGCGTGGGGCCGAAGGGTGAACCGATACTGCTGCTGGAACAGGACCGCACGCGCTGGGACCAGTTGCTGATCCGGCGCGGCTTGGCGGCATTGGAACGCGCCGAGCGGACCGCGCGCGGCTTTGGGCCGTATGCGCTGCAGGCCGCCATCGCTGCCTGCCATGCCCGTGCGCGCCGCGCCGAGGACACCGACTGGCAGCGCATCGCCGCGCTGTATGACGCGTTGGCGCAGCTGTCGCCATCGCCTATCGTAGAGTTGAATCGCGCGGTTGCGCTGGCGATGGCCTATGGCCCGCAAGCGGGATTGGAGGTGGTGGATAGCCTGCTCGATGCGCCGGCCCTGCAGAACTACCATTTGCTGCCCAGCGTGCGTGGCGACTTGCTCGCCAAACTGGGACGCAATCAGGAGGCGCGCGTCGAATTCGAGCGCGCCGCGTCGCTGACGCAGAATGAACGCGAACGCCAGCTGCTGCTGGCGCGTGCGTCATCGCATTAGGCCATTAGGCCAGCGTCGCTTCCAGCACTTTCACCAGCGATTCGATGCCGTCGGCGTCGGTTTGGTCGAAGCGGTTCGGCAGCGGGCTGTCCAGATCGAACACGCCGACGATGGCGCCGTCCGGGCCGCGAACCGGCACCACCAGTTCCGAACGCGAATTGACGTCGCAGGCGATGTGGCCAGGGAAGGCGTGCACGTCCGGCACGACGATGGATTTGCCTTCCACCACGGTGGTGCCGCACACGCCACGGCCTTTCTTGATACGGATGCAGGCCGGCTTGCCCTGGAACGGTCCCAGTACCAGCTCGTCGCCCTTGAGGAAGTAGAAACCGGCCCAGTTCAGACCCGGCATGCTGTTGAACACCAGCGAGCTGAAGTTCGCGGTGTTGGCGATCAGGTCGGTTTCGCCGTGGACCAGGCCTTGCAGCTGGGGGCGCAGGTCGTTGTACATGGCATTTTTGGCATCGGCGCTGTCGGTGCCGTAGGAGGTTTCGCTGAGGGTGAAAGTCATGATCGGAGTACGGTTTAAAAAAATAGGGCTATATCCTACCCCATTTGTAAGCAGTATCTGATAGCGCGTCCGCTTTTGGCGCGCTACGCTGGTTTGAAAACGCAAGGGGTGCGACTATGGCAACCAGAAAAAAGCAAGCAAACGAGACGCGTCAGAAGAAAATCAAGGTGACCGTCCCGCTGCCGCCCGGCGGCATCGACATTGAAGCCCTGCTCATGATCGGCGAAGAGCGGGTGATCATCGATCACGATGAAAATGACAATGTTAATTTTATGGCAGAGGTCATCGACGCCATGTAGCTCGGTGCGTTGCCTGACAGACCGACAACTTCCTTGTGCGGCATAATCGGCTATCTTTGTTCGAAAGCCGTTTATGTCCGCAGATATGGTGATCGTGCGCCGGGAAGGCTTGTACTGCGTGCCTGGCCAATTTTACATCGACCCGTGGCGTCCGGTGGAGCGCGCCGTCATCACGCACGCGCATGGCGATCACGCGCGGGGCGGGCACCAGCACTACCTCGCGGCGGCGGCCGGTATGAATGTGCTGAAGTCGCGCCTGGGTCCGGTCAATATCACCGGGCTGGCGTATGGCGAGCAGGTGGTGCACAACGGCGTGACGGTGTCGCTGCATCCAGCCGGCCATGTGCTGGGCTCGGCGCAGGTGCGCATGGAGTATCGCGGCGAGGTGTGGGTCGCCTCGGGCGACTACAAGGTCGAGGCGGACAGCACCTGCGCGCCGTTCGAGCCGGTGCGCTGCGATACCTTCATTACCGAATCCACCTTCGGGCTGCCGATTTACCGCTGGCAGCCGCAACAGGACATCTACGACGAGATCAATGCCTGGTGGGCCGCCAACGCGGCGCAGGAGCGCACCAGCGTGCTGCTTGGCTATAGCTTCGGCAAGGCGCAGCGGATCCTGAGTGGACTGGATCCCGGCATTGGGCCGATTGTGTGCCACGGCGCGGTGCAGGGCCTGAACCAGGTGTACCGCGACAGTGGCGTGTGGCTGCCGCCGACCGTGATGGTGGGCGATGTCGCCAAGGGCGAGCTGAGTCGGTCGCTGGTGCTGGCGCCGCCGTCGGCGGCCGGTTCGCCGTGGATCAAGCGCTTTGGCGATTTCAGCGATGGTTTTGCCAGCGGCTGGATGCAGTTGCGCGGCGCGCGCCGGCGGCGCGGCGTCGATCGCGGCTTTGTGCTGTCCGACCACGCCGACTGGCCCGGGCTGCTGCAAGCGATTGCCGCCACCGGCGCCCAGCGCGTGATCGTCACGCACGGTTCGATTGCGGTGCTGGTGCGCTGGCTCCAGCAGCAGGGCCTGCAGGCCAGCGGCTTCGATACCGAATACGGCGACGACGAGGCAGAGGATACGCCGGCCATCGGCGGCGACCGGGAGGACGGCCATGCGTGACTTCGCCCGCCTGTACGCCGAGCTCGACGAGACCACCTCCACCAGCCGCAAGCTGGCCGCGCTGCAAACCTATTTCACCACCGCCGCGCCGCAGGACGCCGCCTGGGCCGTCTATTTCCTCGCCGGCGGCAAGCCGCGCCAGGCGGTGCCGACCAAGCTGCTGCGCCAGTACGCGATGGAGTATGCCGGCCTGGACGAATGGCTGTTCGACGAGTGCTACCACGCCGTCGGCGACCTGGCCGAAACCATCGCCCACATCCTGGCGCCGCCCAAGCATCCCAGTGAAATCGGCCTGGCCGACTGGATCGAGCTCGGTATCGCGCCCCTGCGCGGCGCCGCGCCGGAGGCCGTCCGTGCCGCGCTGTTCACTTACTGGGACCAGCTCGACACCCGCGAACGCTTCCTCCTCACCAAGCTGATCGGCGGCGGCTTCCGGGTCGGCGTCTCGCGCCTTCTGGTCACGCGCGCGCTCAGCGCCAGTGCCGGCCTCGATGGCAAGCTGATCGCGCAGCGCCTGATGGGCTGGACCGACGGCAGCATCAGTCCCACTGCCGCCGGCTTCCAGCAACTGATCGCCGCCCACACGCCGCAAGAGCAGGCGCAGCGCGGCGGCCAGCCGTATCCGTTCTTCCTGGCGCACCAGCTGGAACGCGATCCCGCCGCGCTGGGCGACCTCGCGCAGTGGCACGCCGAGTGGAAATACGATGGCATGCGCGCCCAGCTGGTGCGGCGCGAAGGCAAGAACTGGCTGTGGTCGCGCGGCGAGGAATTGATCACCGAGCGCTTCCCGGAACTGGCCGCGCTGCGCCTGCCCGACGGCGTGGTGCTCGATGGTGAAATCCTGATCTGGCACGGCGGCCCGGCGCCGGCGCCGTTTGCCGACCTGCAGAAACGCATGGGCCGCAAGCAGGTGTCGGCCCGCCTGTTGGGCGAATTGCCGGCCGTGATGGTGGCTTACGACTTGCTCGAACTGGACGGCCGCGACTTGCGCGACCTGCCGCAGGCGGAGCGCCGCATGCTGCTTGAGCAGTTGATCGGCAGCCTGCAAGGCGCGCCGCAGCTGCGCCTGTCGCCGTTGATCGAAGCGGACAGCTGGGAGCAGCTGGCGCAGATCCGCAAGCAGTCGCGCGAGCGCGGCGTGGAAGGCATGATGCTGAAAGCGGTCGATGCCCGCTACGGTGTCGGCCGCACCAAGAGTGTGGGCACGTGGTGGAAGTGGAAAATCGATCCCTACAGCGTGGACGCCGTCCTGATCTACGCGCAAGCCGGCCACGGACGCCGCGCCTCGCTGTACACCGACTACACCTTTGCCGTGTGGGACGAGGAACGCAAGCTGGTGCCGTTCGCCAAGGCCTACTCCGGCCTGACCGACGCCGAGATCGCGCAAGTCGACCAGGCCATCCGCAAGACCACCATCGAGAAATTCGGCCCGGTGCGCAGCGTCACGCCGAGCATGGTGTTCGAGATCGGGTTTGAAGGCATTGCCAGCTCGCCGCGCCACAAGTCCGGCGTGGCGGTGCGCTTCCCGCGCATCCTGCGCCGGCGCGAGGATAAATCGATCGAGGAAGCCGACACCCTGGCTTCGCTGAAGCACCTGCTGGCCGCGCCATGAACGCGGAAGACTGGTTTGCCGGGCGCGGCTGGACTGTCTTTCCGTTCCAGCGCGCCGTGTGGGACGCGGCCGCCGCCGGCCGCTCGGGTTTGCTGCATGCCACCACGGGCGCCGGCAAGACTTACGCCGTCTGGTTCGCCGCCATGCAGCGTGCCGCCGCTGTGCTTGCCGCCGGCGGCCGCGCCCCGGCCGGCCTGCGCGTGCTGTGGATCACGCCGATGCGCGCACTGGCCGCCGACACCCTGCGCGCCTTGCAGGAAGCCGCGCCCGACTGGCAGGTCGAAGCGCGCACCGGCGACACCAGCTCGGCCCAGCGCGCGCGCCAGAACAAGCGCCTGCCGGATGCGCTGATCACCACGCCGGAAAGCCTGACCCTGCTGCTCAGTCATCCCGACGCGGCCGAACGCTTCAAGCATCTGGTGATGATCATCATCGATGAATGGCACGAGCTGATGGGCAACAAGCGCGGCGTGCAGACCCAGCTGGCGCTGGCGCGCTTGCGGCGCTGGAATCCGGCGCTGCTGGTGTGGGGCTTGTCGGCCACGCTGGGTAACCTGGAACAGGCACGCGATGTGCTGGCGCCGGACGGCGTGATCGTCGAAGGGCACGTCGCCAAGCAGATCATGGTCGATACGCTGATTCCCGAAAATCCTTCGCGCTTCCCGTGGGGCGGCCACCTGGGCGTGCAGATGCTGCTGCCGGTGATCGCGGAAATTGAACGGCATGCCACCACGCTGGTGTTCACCAACACGCGTTCGCAGGCGGAGCTGTGGTATCAGCATGTGCTCGATGCGCGCCCGGACTGGGCCGGGCTGATCGCGCTGCATCACGGCTCGCTGGACAAGGAAGTGCGCGAGTGGGTGGAGCAGGGCCTCAAGCAGGGATTGCTGAAAGCGGTGGTGTGCACCTCCAGCCTTGATCTGGGCGTGGACTTCCTGCCGGTGGAGCGCGTGCTGCAGATTGGCAGCGCCAAGGGCATTGCGCGCCTGCTGCAGCGCGCCGGCCGCAGCGGCCACGCACCGGGGCGCGTCTCGCGCCTGACGCTGGTGCCGACGCAGAGCCTGGAACTGCTGGAAGCGGCCGGCGCCATCCAGGCCGTCGCCGCGCGCGACATCGAAGCGCGGCCGGTGCCGGACAAGCCATTGGACGTGCTGGTGCAGCATCTGGTGACGATAGCGCTGGGCGGCGGCTTCTGCCCGGAGGACCTGCTGGCCGAGGTGCGCAGCGCCTGGTCCTATCGGCATCTGAGCGACGGGGAATGGCAATGGGCGCTGGACTTTGTCGCGCGCGGCGGGCAGACGCTGGTGGCTTACCCGGAATACCGGCGCGTGCTGCCGGACGAGGACGGCGTCTACCGCGTGCCGGATGCGGCGCTGGGGCGGCGCCACCGCATGGGCATCGGCACCATCGTGTCCGATTCCTCGCTGCAGGTGAAGTATGTGAGCGGCGGGCGGCTGGGCAGCGTGGAGGAAGCGTTCATCGCGCGGCTGCGCAAGGGCGATCATTTCCTGTTTGCCGGCCGCATCCTGGAGTTCGTGCGGCTGCACGAGATGACGGCCTACGTGCGCCGCGCCACCGGCGCGCGCGGCGCCGTGCCGCGCTGGCAGGGCGGGCGCATGCCGATGTCGTCGGAACTGGCGCATGCGGCGCTGGCGCAGTTGCAGCTGGCCGGCGGCGGCCACTACGAGGGACCGGAAATGCAGGCGCTCAAGCCGCTGCTGGAAATACAGCAGCGCTGGTCGTCGCTGCCGACCAACGCCGTCACCGTCATCGAAACCATGCACAGCCGTGAAGGACGCCACCTGTTCATGTTCCCGTTCGCCGGCCGCTCGGTGCACGTGGGTCTGGGGGCGCTGCTGGCCTACCGGGTAGGCCGCATGATGCCGGTGACGTTTTCCATCGCCATCAATGACTATGGCCTGGAGCTGTTGTGTGCACAGGAACTGGACTGGGCCAGGCTGCTCGATGTCGGGCATGGCGCCGAAGCCGGCTTGTTCAGCACCGACCACTTGCTGGAAGATGTGCTGGCCAGCCTGAACGCTAGCGAGATGTCGCAGCGCCGCTTCCGCGAAATTGCCCGCATTGCCGGGCTGGTGTTCCAGGGCTATCCGGGGCAGGGCAAGAGCGCGCGCCAGTTGCAGGCCTCGTCGTCGCTGTTCTTTGCCGTGTTCAGCAAGCACGACGCCGGCAACCTGCTGCTGACACAGGCCCAGCGCGAGGTGCTGGAACAGGAACTGGAACTCGGCCGCCTGCGCGCCACGCTGCTGGCATTGCAGGCGCGCCAGGTGCGCTTCCATGACATCAAGCGCGCCACGCCATTTGGTTTTGCGCTGATGGTGGAGCGCTTCCGCGAAAAACTCAGCACGGAAAAATTGTCGGACCGCGTGGCCCGGCTGGTGCGCGAACTGGAAAAGGCGGCCGGACCATGAAGCTGCACCTCGCCGGCGAAGAACTGTTGCTGCTGCCGCAGAAAGCCGCATACTGGCCGCGTGCGCAGATGCTGATCGTGGCCGATATCCACTTCGGCAAGGCGGCCTCGTTCCGCGCGCTGGGCGTGCCGGTGCCGGCCGGCACTACCCGTGCCAATCTGCTGGCGCTGGACGAGCTGCTGGCGCTGCACCCGGTGCGGCACATTCTTTTCCTCGGCGACTTCCTGCACGCCAAGGCAGCGCACGCGCCAGCCACGCTGGCGGCGCTGCTGGCCTGGCGCCAGCGCCATCCGCAACTGCTGCTGACGTTGGTGCGCGGCAATCACGACGCCCATGCCGGCGATCCGCCGCCGCAGCTGGAGATCGACATGGTCGATGAGCCCTATCTGGTGGGACCGTTCGCGTTTTGCCATCACCCTGATGTGCTGTCGGCGGCGTATGTCATGGCCGGCCACGTGCATCCCGTGTACCGGCTGCGCGCGGGCTGGGAATCGCTGCTGCTGCCGAGCTTCCTGGCATCGCCGCAGCGGATGGTGCTGCCATCGTTTGGCGCCTTCACTGGCGGCCATCCGGTGCTGCCACAGCCGGGTGAGCGGGTGTTCGTGAGCAGCGGCGAGGCGGTATGGGAGGTACCCCTATAAAGTCTGCGGGATCTTCCTACATCAGTTACTCGGCGCGTCCTACATGGTGTGCATGGTCACTGAACTAGGATGACTGCTCCTGTGATGCATGCAGGAGCCATCACTACTACAGGAGGTCATCATGGCAACCAGTGACAAAGGCAACAAGCAAGGCGGCGACACCAGCAAACGCGGTTTCGCTTCGATGGACCCGCAACAGCAGCGCGAAATCGCTGCCGAAGGCGGCCGGGCAGCACATGAAAAAGGCACTGCGCATGAATTCACCTCGGAAGAGGCGCGCCGCGCCGGCAGCATGAGCCATAAGAACGATCCGGGCCGCAGCAGCCAGAGCGCCTCGTCAGGCAGTAGCTCTGGCAGCAGCTCCGGCGGCGGCAAGGGCGGCACCAAGGGCGGCAACAAGGGCGGCGCGAACGAGGCCCAGGACGAAGACGAAAACGACGATGACAGCGGCGGCCGCAGCTCAGGCAGCCGCAGTTCGGGCAGCCGCAGCTCCAAGCCATAACCGTGCTTGGGCACCGTTACTAACCGCAGGCTGTGTGCCTGCGGTTTTTTTTCGCCCTGGCCGCCTGTGCTTTACATAACAGAAACATAAAGGTGGGTTAGGTGGGTTGACCCATCAAATGATAATCATTATCATTTATGTTTTTCATCGAAGGAAATCCTGTGAGCGTACAAAGCGCCAGTTCCGCCCGCAATGCCAGCCGCGCCGTCTGGCTGAAGCAGCTGCACCAGTGGCATTGGATCAGCTCGGCCATGTGCCTGCTGGGGATGTTCCTGTTCGCCATCACCGGGATTACGCTCAACCACGCCTCGCAGATCGAGGCCAAGCCGCAGATCGTGCGCAAACAGGCGCAACTGCCGGCAGCGCTGGCCACCGAACTGCGCGCTTACGCCGAGCAGCACGACGGCGCCAAGGAGCCGCTGCCGGCCAGGGCCGAGCAATGGCTGGCCGACACCTTCAAGATCCAGCCCGGCGGCCGCGCGGCCGAGTGGTCGGTGGACGAGGTCTACCTGCCGCTGCCCAAGGCCGGCGGCGACGCCTGGGTGCGCATCGGGCTGGAGGACGGCGCCACCGAGTTCGAAAATACCGACCGTGGCTGGATCTCCTGGCTGAACGATGTCCACAAGGGCCGCAACACCGGCGCGGCGTGGAACTGGTTCATCGACATCTTCGCGGTCGCTTGCCTGGTGTTTTGCATCACCGGCTTGCTGATCCTGAAATTCCACGCGGCCAACCGGCCGTTCACCTGGCCGATGGTGGGCCTGGGTGTGCTGATTCCCGTAGTAATTGCACTGCTGTTTATCCATTAATCTCACGACAGGACCCCCATGAAATTACGCTACTCCATCGCGCTGAGCCTGCCACTTGCCAGTGCTTCGGCTATGGCTGCCGATCTGGCCCTTAAACTCGACGTGCCGCAACTGAACGTGGCGGAATACCATCGTCCTTACATCGCCGCATGGGTGGAAAACGCCGACCAGAAAGTGGTCGCCAACATCGCCGTGCTGTACGACACCAAGAAAAAGGACAACGCCGGCACCAAGTGGCTGAAGGACATGCGTCAATGGTGGCGCAAGACCGGCCGCGAGCTGACCATGCCGATGGACGGCGTGTCGGGCGCGACCAAGGCGCCGGGCGAACTGACCCTGAATGTTCCGAAAGGCGCGCTGGACAAGCTGCCGGCCGGCCAGTACACCGTGCTGGTGGAAGCCTCGCGCGAAGCGGGCGGCCGCGAAGTGGTCAAAGTGCCGCTGGCATGGCCGCCGAAGACTGCCGCCAGCGTCACCGGCCAAGGCAAGGAAGAGCTGGGCGCGGTCGTTGTGCAAGTCAAACCATAAGCTGAGGGACGGGGACATGAAAGTACAAAAAACGCTGATCGCGCTGGCGCTGGCCGGTATCTCGCTGGTGTCGCTGAACGCGCACGCCCACAAGCCGTGGCTGCTGCCATCGTCGAGCCAGGTGGAAGCCGGCCGCGACGGCACCGCCTGGGTGACGGTGGATGCGGCCATCTCCGAAGGCCTGTTCGATATCGACCACCAGCCGCTGAAGCTGGACGGCCTCGAGATCACCGGCCCGGACGGCGCCAAGCTGACGCCGGAAAATGTCGGCAACGGCAAATTGCGCAACACCTTCGACCTGAAGCTGGTGAAGACCGGCACCTACAAGATCGTGCTGGCCTCGCAAAGCGTGTTCGGCAGCTACAAGGACAAGGAAGGCAACGTCAAGCGCTTCCGTGGCACCGAGGAATCGCTGGCCAAGGATGTGCCGGCCGATGCCACCGAGGTGAAACTGTCGCGCACCGACAGCCGCCTGGAGACTTTCGTCTCGAATGGCGATGCGAGCAAGGAAGTGTTCAAGTCGACCGGCAAAGGCCTGGAGCTGGTGCCGCTCACCCATCCGACCGAACTGCGCGCGGGTGAGAAGGCCACCTTCCGCTTCCTGCTGGACGGCAAGCCAGCCGCGAATCAAGGCGTGAGCCTGATTCCGGGCGGCGTGAAGTTCCGTGGCACGCTGGGCGAAATCCGCAAGACCACCGACGCCAACGGCGAGCTGACCTTTGTGCTGCCGGCTGCCGGCGCCTACATGGTCAGCAGCAGCTGGCCGGCAGCGGCGCCGCAGGCGCCGGGCCAGCCGCCGCAAATGCCGCCACGCCGCGCGACCTACGCGGCGGTGGTGGAAATCCTGCCGGAATAAGGCAGCGATGCGCCGGGTACTTCTGCCGCACGTCATTTCGGACGACCCGGCGCCAGCAGGCGGCGTGATCCGCGACTACGCTGGCCGCAGCATGGGCACCAGCTGGTCGGTGCGGCTGGTGGCCGCAGCCGATGCCGTATGCGACCACCTGCAAGACGGGCTGCAGCAGCAACTCGATACCATCGTGGCCGAGATGAGCCACTGGGAGGCCGAGTCGGACCTCGGCCGCTTCAACCGCGCTTACGCCGGCAACTGGCAGGTGTTGCCGCCGGCGTTCTTCGACGTGCTGTCCTACGCGATGGAGGTGGCGCGCGCGTCCGGCGGCGCTTACGATCCGTGCGCCGGTTCGCTGGTCAATCTGTGGGGCTTCGGCCCGTACGGACGTTTCGATCAGCCGGATTTTGTACCGCCATCCGCCGATGAAATCGCCATCGCCCGCGCGCAACTGGCGGCGCGGCCGGTGCAATTGCAGCGCGAAGGCCGCCGCGCCTTGCAGCCGGGCGGCGTGCAGCTGGATTTGTCGGCCGTGGCCAAGGGCTACAGCGTCGACCGCCTGTCCTACTATTTGAAAACGCAGGGCTTTGAACACCATCTGGTAGAGGTGGGCGGCGAGCTGCGCGGCGCTGGCGTCAAGCCGGACGGGCAGCCGTGGTGGGTGATGCTGGAACAGGTCACCGGCGCCGAGATGGACGAACTGGTGCTGGCGCTGCACGGCTTGTCGGTCGCCACCTCGGGCGACTACCGTCGCTACTTTGAAATGCATGGCCAACGCTATTCCCACACCATCGATCCGCGCAGCGGCATGCCGATCGCCAACGACCTTGCTTCCGTGACCGTGGTGCACCCGCAGTGCATGGCGGCCGATGCGTGGTCGACCGCGCTGACCGTGCTGGGCAGCCGCGACGGCCTGCAACTGGCCGAGCAGCAAGGCCTGGCCGCGCGTTTCGTGGTCCGCCAGCCGGACGGCGGTTTTACCGAACACCTGAGTTCCCACTTACGCAGCATGCTTGACGAATGATCTGGACCAACGACCCCACCCGATTGATGCTGGTGGCCGGCATGGGCGCGGCATACGCGCTGGTGTGCCTGGCGCCGTATTTGCGCACGCGCCGCAAGCGCCTGGCCGCCGCGCGCGCCAAGGCTGAAGCGGCAGATGCCGGCTGGATCGTGGCCTATGCGAGCCAGACCGGCAATGCCGAAGAACTGGCGCAGCAAACCGCCGCCACCTTGAAGCTGGCCGGGATCCCGGTGCGGCTGGCGGAATTGTCCGAGCTTGGCGCGGAAGATTTGCAGGGCGCAGAGCGTGCGCTGTTCCTGGTCAGCACTTATGGCGAGGGCGATGCGCCCGATGCCGCCGCCGCCTTCGCGGGCCGCTTGATGACCACCTCGCTGCCGCTGGCGCAGCTGCACTACGCGGTGCTGGCGCTGGGCGACACGGCCTATGCGCAGTTCTGCGGCTTCGGCCGCGCGCTGGACCAGTGGCTGCAGGCGCAAGGTGCGCAGAGCTTGTTTCCGCGGGTTGAAGTGAACCGCAGTTCGGACGCGGCGATCGGCCAGTGGCGCCAGCAACTGAGCCATCTGGCCGGCACCAGCGATGCGCCGGACTGGAGCGCGCCGGCGTTTGAAGCATGGTGCTTGAGCGAGCGCGTGCAGCTGAACGCGGGCAGCGCCGGTGAGCCGATTTATCACCTCGAGCTGGAGCCGGCGAGCGGCGTGCTGCCTGCGTGGCAGTCGGGCGATCTGGTACAGGTGGCGGCGCCGGCCGATCCATCGCGCGCGCGCGAGTACTCGATTGCCTCGATTCCGGCCGACGGCCGCGTGCATCTGCTGGTGCGCCTGCATACCCATGACGATGGCAGCCACGGCGTGGCGTCGGGCTGGCTGACGCAATCGGCGGCGCTCGGTGCCAGCGTGCAGTTGCGTCTGCGCCAGCATCAGCGCTTCCGTTTGAATGGCAACGCCGAGCGTCCGCTGATCCTGATCGGCAACGGCAGCGGCATCGCCGGCTTGCGCGGTCACCTGAAAGCACGTGCGCTGGCGGGGCAGGGCCGCAACTGGCTGCTGTTCGGCGAGCGCAACGCCGCCCACGACTACCACTATCGCGCCGAGCTTGATGGCTGGCAGCGCGATGGCGTGCTGGAAAAGCTGGACATGGTGTTTTCGCGTGACCAGGCCGAGCGGCGCTACGTGCAGGATCGCCTGGCCGAGCAGGCGGCCGAGGTGCGCGCGTGGGTGGATCAGGGCGCGGCCATCTATATTTGTGGCAGCCTGGAAGGCATGGCGGCGGGTGTGGACGCGGCGCTCGAAGCAACGCTCGGCCGCGACGGTCTGGACGCGCTGGCGGCAGCAGGGCGCTACCGCCGGGATGTCTACTAGCGCGTCGTCCCCGCGCAGTCGGGGATGACGGCTAGTCGGCGCCGGCTTGTTCCAGGCCGCGCGCGAGGCTGGAGATGGATGGGTTGTCGATGAACACGCAACGCTTGCCGTTGCGCTTGCAGTAGTCTTTCACGCGCCAGTAGGCGCTGTGGCTGATGCAGCCGGTCTGGCAGATCACCAGGTCCGCCGCCGCCAGGCTCGCCTCTAACCGGTTGGCGTTATCTTCCAGCCCGCCATCGTGGTGCGCGAACTGCGCGCCTTCACGCTCGATCAGCTCGCGGTAGCTGGCGACGTTGCCGTTGCGCCCGCCCACGCACAGTACCGCGCGGTCGTTCAGGCGCAGCGGCATTTTCATCACATGTTCCACCACTTGCCGCGCCGCTTCCTGCACCGGCGCCGCTGGCGCCTCCACCGCGCGCGCCAGCTCCAGCTTCAGCTCGTTGATCTGGTTGCGCATGGCGCGTTCGCGGTCTTCCATCTGGCCCAAACGCTCGGCCAGCTTGGCGCGCGACTCCAGTCCCGGGATCGACTCGCGCAACTGCTCGAGCTCGATCTTCAGCGAATCGATCATGCTGTCCTTGCCGACCAACTGCGCGCGCAGCTGCATCAGCTGTGCCGCGTGTTTCTCGGTGTCGGCGCTTTTCTCCGCCATCAGCACGGCGGCGCGCTGCTGCGCTTTGTTGAGGTCGTGCGCCAGGCGCTTGTTCTCTTCCAGCGTGGCGTTGAATTTGTTGATGTCGGCCCGCACGCATGCGCCGGCCTGGTGCTGCACCATGTGCAGGTCGCGGCACATTTGTTCTTCCAGTTCGGAGGTGCAGCGCGGATGCGTGAGGCCGGCCCAGAACGCGCCCGCCACGTCGCCGTTGGCCACGGCGGTGCGCCACAGCTCGGCGACCTGTTCGGTGGTCTTGGCGTTGCGGAAGCGCAGCAGCACGCCGGCGTAGCGGCGCTCCAGCTCCTTTTGCAGCGCTTCCGACAGGCGGTTGCGCGTGCCGCATTCGGTCACCGCGCCGACGTGCACTTCATAATCGTCGGCCACCACTTTACCGTTGGTGACTTTGTCGACCAGCTTGCGCAGCACGCCCAGCGGGAAGCCCACGCCCACCAGCGGGCAGTGGCAGGCATGGCCCAGTTCCCACAGCCGGCGGCGGCGCGAGGCCTGCGCTTCCGGCTCTTTCGCCAGCACATTCATCACGTTGTTGATGATGGGCTTGATGACTTGCTGCCTGGTCGTCTGCTCAGGCGGGCGCGGCATTGCCAGTGGCCCTGCCACCTGCGGCATGGCGGCGGCAACGATGGCCGCCAGCGGATCGTGTTTCTCGCACATGTGAGTCTGCTCCCCGCTCAGGCCACCGACGGCGCGGTGCGCGCACGCGCCATGATGCGGCTGAGGAAGTTGGTTTTTTCCTGTTCCTGGATATTGCGCTCGACTTCGCTCGCCCATTGTTCCGACAACTGCAGGCAGGTCGCGCTCAGCACCGGCGACAGTTCCGGCAGGCCGGCCAGCGCCTTCAGATGGCGCTCGATCACCGAGGCCAGCTTGACGCAGCCGCCGGCCGCTTCGCTGCCGGCCGTGTAGTGCGACATCAGATGCAGCACGGCGGACAGCATCAGTTCGGGATTATGGCCGCCATGCGATGGGGCGAGGAAAATCGGGTTGCTATGTTCGATGGCCATCAGACGCTCCTGGTGTGGAAAGAGAGTTTGGCTGGCGGTATGGCTGGCTACTCAAAGGGGAGAGTGGGCACGCGGCGGCGCGCCCTTTAACGCACAGTTAATCGAGGTAATTAAGCGGTGAGAATCAATTTATTGAGTTGGGTAATGCGCAGGCGGTAGACGCGGCCGCCGTGTTCGATTTCCATCTCGCGGCCGCCGTCCATCAGGCTGGCGCTGCTGACGCGCTTGACCGGCTTGATGGCTTGCACGGCGGCAGCCGTGGCGACTGGGTGGGCAGCGATGGCGGGTGGCATGGCAGGGGTAGTGGTAATCATCTTCGGCTCTCCTTAAATAAGAATGATTCGTATTTGCATTCATTATTGTGGAAGGCGCGACGGAATGCAAGTGTTTTTCCGTTGTAAAGACGATAAAAAACGGCCCGGTGCGAGACCGGGCCCAAGGCTGGGTAAAACGGGAGGTCGTACTGAAGTACTGCTGCTAAAGCTACTAAGTGCTGCGAGGTGCTACAAGGCCGCCAGCAACTGGCCGGACGGTACGGTATTGCCGCCTTTGCTGCGCGAGGCCGGACGGCTGCGCGTGCGCGAGGGAGGAAGGCGGCGCAAGGTTTTCAGCGCTTCCGGATCCTTGATGCCGATGGTGCGCTGGTCGACGCTGATCATGCCGATTTCGTTGAAGGCCGACAGCGTGCGGCTCACGGTTTCCAGCGTCAGGCCCAGGTAGCTGCCGATTTCGTGACGGGTCATGCGCAGGTTGAACAGCTTGCTTGAGTAGCCCATTTGCGCAAAGCGCTCGGACAGCGCCACCAGGAAGCGTGCCACCCTGGCCTCGGCGCTGAGCGCGCCCAGCATGCCGATCATGGCTTGCTCGCGCACCAATTCGCGGCTCATCACGCCGTACATCATGTTTTCCAGCTCGGGATGGATGCGGCCCAGCGTGGTCAGCTTCTTGAACGGCAGCAGGATCAGGTCGCAATCGGACAGCGCCACCGCTTCCGACGAGTAGTGGCGGGTATGGATGCCGTCCACGCCCAGCATGTCGCTCTTCATGGGAAAGCTCAGCACTTGCTCGTTGCCGTATTCGTCGATGAGCACGGTTTTGAGGAAGCCGGAATTGACGATGTACAGGGTGTCGAACGGCTGGCCGATGGTGTGGATGCGCTGGCCGGTCTTGAATTGCACGTGCTGGAACAGCACTTCTTCGTTGGCGACCGAGTTGGCCGCCGGGATGTGCAGCAAATCGCAGACTTCCTTGAGGTTCGACCAGAGCCGCCCCTGACGCTGGCGGCCGGCTTCCATCGACGACGATTGCAGCGTCGTCGTGGCCGGGCGAATTTCAGTCGTTTGCGTAGACAGCATGGTGATCTCTCCTGTTGTAGGTGCTGTGCGGTATGGTTTCAGTATGCCAACACAACAGGAGGATAGATATCAGCAACGGCTGAATGTGGACGTAGGAGTCGCACCAGTGAATGTAGGAGTAGTCCTACTCCTGAGCTCGCTCGTCAGGTCTTGAAGGGCGACAGCAGCCGGTGCGCCACCGCATACTGCACCATTTCCGATAGCGAGCTCATGCCCATCTTCTGCATGATGCGGGTCTTGTGGGTGCTGACGGTTTTCACGCTCAGGTGCAGGCTGTTGGCGATTTCGGTGATCGAGCGTCCGGCCACCAATAAAGAGAACACTTCGAACTCGCGGTCCGACAATTGTTTATGCAGCAGCGATTCGTGCGGCATCATGATGTTGAGCGCCAGTTGCTCGGCCACCTCGGTGGAAATATACGGCCGGCCGGAAGCGACCTTGCGGATCGCGCCCACCAGCTGGGTGCCGGCGCTTTCCTTGGTCAGGTAGCCCTGGGCGCCGGCACGGATGGCGCGCACCGCGTATTGCTCTTCCTCGTGCATGGTGAGGATGAGGATGGCCAGCTTGGGCGCCTCGGCCTTGATCTGGCGGATCAGGTCGACCCCGCTGCGGCCAGGCATGGACAAGTCCAGCAGCAGCAGGTCGAAACCGCCCTGGCGCACATGACCCAGCACCTCGAAGCCGTCGATGGCTTCGCCCACAATGTCGATGTCGGGAGCGCCGTCGAGGATGCGTTTGAGGCCTTCCCGCATGATGGTGTGGTCATCTGCAATGACAATACGAATCATAGAGGGCGGCCCAAGAAAAGTGATTAATGGTAATTGTTATTGCGATAGCATTAACCTTATGATCTTACTACAAAAAGGCCGCCGCACGCTTGTTATTTGCTACCCGGTTCTTTGATCAGGCGGTGGACCAGGACCGGAATTTTGCTGTTGTGCAATACCTTGTTGGTTACACTGCCCAGCAGCAGCTGGCCCCAGCCGCTGCGCCCGTGCGAACCGATGAAAATCAGGTCGCAGCCGTTTTGTTGCGCCACGTCGACGATTTTCAGCGCCGCGCTCTCGTGGAAGGCGGTCATGGCCTCGCAGCGGACGTTGCGCCTGGCACAGGAAGCGACCACGTCCTGGGTGTGCTCGTTGCCGGCGCGCTGCATGGCCGCGCGGTACTCGTCCTCGCTGGGGTAGCTGGGCGGGATGATTTCCACGTAAATCGGGTACTGGTACTCGGGCGCCACGAACAGCACCAGTACCTCGGCCCCGAGCTGCTCGGCGAACTGCACCCCGGCGCAGGCGGTTTTGCTGGAGACGGCCGAGCCGTCGGTGGTGATCAGGATTTTGCGGTACATGATGGACCTCCCTTTCTAATCAGCTCACAGCTTCATTGTAGTCGCGATTTACATTATTGATACTATGGAAAGACTTGATATTTATCAAAGAAAACTACTTTTTCCCGTACAGCCCGGTGTGGGCTTTTATGCTTTTTACAGGTTTTTTTTGCACTAAAGCACTACTTTTGTGTCACGCGGCATACTCCGTTGTTCTATCCAATGTTAGTATCTCCAAATACAGCTAGTTTAGGGCAGCAAATTTACCAAATATGGAGAAGCAGGGATTATGACTAACGCCGCTGACGATTTCGACGCACTATTTGAAGAAGTGTCCGCTCAGAGCAAATCCGCAGCGCCAGCTCCAGCCCCAGCACCCGCGCCGGCCGCTGCTGCGGAAGATGATCTGGAAAGCCTGTTCGAAGAAGTCGCAGCCGCCCGACCGCCCGATGTGGTCGCCTCAGCCGAGCCCGCTGCCGCGCCTGCTGCCGCAGCGGCCGCCGGCGCCGACGGCGAAGAGGGCGGCAAGGATGTGATGTTCGAGCGCCTGGGCGGCATCGTGCGCCTGCTGCACGATTCGCTGCGCGAACTCGGCTACGACAAGGCGCTGACCGAAGCCGCCACCCAGATCAGCGACGCCCAGGACCGCCTGGAATACGTGGCCTCGCTGACCGAACAAGCCGCCAACAAGGTGCTCAACACGCTGGACGAGGGCATGCCGGAACAGGACGTGCTGTCGAAGCAGTCGAAAGACATGGAAACCCGCTGGGCCGACCTGTTCGCCGGCAAGCTGAGCCTGGAACAGTTCAAGCAACTGGCCGGCGACTCGCAGAAATTCGCCGTGGCCGTGTCGGCCGCCACCGAGGCCGAGAAGGCCCGCCTGCTCGACATCATGATGGCCCAGGACTTCCAGGACATCACCGGCCAGCTGATCAAGAAGGTGGTGCACATCACCAAGACCGTGGAAGCGGAGCTGGCGCAGCTGCTGAAAGACAATGCGCCGCCTAGCGTCAAGGAAAAAATCGCACAGAAGGAAGTGTCCCTGATGTCCGGCCCGTCGGCTCCGACCGTGGCCCTGAATCAGGATAATGTTGACGACCTTCTTGCCGACCTGGGGTTCTAATGGACGATATGCTGAAGGATTTCGTCGTTGAGGCGATGGATCTGGCGGTCAACGTGGAGGAGCACCTGCTGCGCCTCGAACGCGACCCGGAGAATAAAGAGACGCTGAACGCAGTGTTCCGCTCGTTCCACACCATCAAGGGCGGCGCCGGTTTCATGGGGCTGCCGGCGCTGGTGGCGGCTTGCCACCTGACCGAAAACCTGTTCGACGCGCTGCGCACCGGCGCCGCGCCGGTGACGCCGCTGTCGATCGAGGCCGCGCTGCAAGCGTCGGGCTTCGTCGCCGACCAGTTGGCGGAGCTGAACGACGGCGCCGAGCCGAGCAGCTTGCCGGCCCTGCCGGGCGACCTGGAATCGCTGTTGAATGACGCCATTGCAGGCAAGTCCAGCGCCCCGGCCAAGCCGGCGGCTGCGGCTGCGGCTGCTGCTGCGCCAGCCCCTGCGGCTGCGGCGCCTGCACCTGCGCCGGTTGCGGCAGCAGCTGCCGTCCCGTCGGCCGATGGCCTCGACTGGGAAGGCATGTACGAAACCGTGATGCCGGCTGGTTCCTATACCCGTTCGGCGCCAGCGCCAGCCGCTGCCGCAGCCGCCCCGGTCGCCGCCCCGGCGCCGGCCGCGCCAAGCTCGGCTGAAATCGCCGCCGTGGCCGCCGAAGTCAAGGCCGCGCCGCGCCGCGAAGCCGCCGAGAAGAAGGACGAGCGTCCGCAATCGGCGCCAGCCAAGGAAGAATCGATCCGTATCGACGCCGTCAAGCTCGATGCGCTGCTGGAAGTGGCCGGCGAATCGGTGCAGGCCGCCAACCAGGCCGCCGTGCTGCTGGAACGCCTGATGCAGTTCAAGTTCGAAGGCCAGGCGCAGACGCTGATGTCGACGCTGGCCGAAACGCTGGAACGCGCCTCGCGCTACTCGACCGAACTGCAGCGCGCCACCCTGGCGACCCGCATGCAGCCAGTCGGCCGCCTGTTCCAGAAGTTCCCGCGCCTGGTGCGTGAGCTGGCCAAGGACCTGGGCAAGGAAGTCGATCTGAACATCGAGGGCGCGGAGACCGAAGTCGACCGCGTGGTGGTTGATTCGCTGTACGATCCGCTGGTCCACATGCTGCGCAACTCGCTCGACCACGGCGTCGAAACGCCGGAAGAGCGCGCGATTGCCGGCAAGCCGATCAAATCCTTCATCCAGCTCAAGGCATGGCAGGAAGCTAACAGTGTCATGATCGTGCTGCAGGATGACGGCAAGGGCATGGACCCGGTCAAGCTGCGCGCCAAGGCGCTGCAGAAGGGCCTGATCTCGGAATCGGCGCAGTTATCTACCGACGATTGCCTGCAACTGGTATTCTTACCGGGTTTCTCGACCAAGGAAGTGGCTTCGAGCGTGTCCGGCCGCGGCGTCGGCATGGACGTGGTGAAGACCGCCGTGGAGAAAAACCGCGGCGCGATCCAGATCGAGTCCGTGCTGGGCCAGGGCACCAAGTTCTCGATCCGCCTGCCGATCGAACTGTCGATCGTGCCGACCATGCTGGTCTCGACCTCGGGCGCCGCGCTGGCGCTGCCGATGGCCGTGGTGCAGCGCGTGGTCGAGCTGCCGGAAGTGTTCATGGAAGTGGGCGGCGCCCCGGTCCTCAAGGATCAGGGCCGTCCGCTGCCGGTGCGCTCGCTGGCCGACTCGCTGGGCTACGAAAGCTGCCGCGAGAAGGTGGGTATTGTTGTCTCGGCACCACAGCCATACATCCTGGCCGTGGAAGCGGTGGACGGCACTGCCGACCTGGTGATTAAACCGATGACCGCGATTACCGTCGAGGGCATTACCGGCACGGCGCGTTCCGCAGAGGGCGAGCTGGTGCTGGTGGTAGGCCTATCGTTCCTAATGGACGGTTGTCGAGGTAGTGTACGCATGGCGGCTTGATCAAGCGGATCAGGCCAGAAGGACCAAAAAGCCTGCGTTCACACGCAGGCTTTTTTTTATTTAGGGGTCATACCAAGTCGATCGGTATGCAGAAGGCGTCGGGCTCAAGAGGCTGGACAGCGGTGGCTGCTATTGCATTGCACAATATGGCATAATCAAGTTGGATAATCGTAGCAGTACAGAAATGACATCATGAAGACGCTTTACGACAAACTCTGGGAATCGCACGTGGTCCGCACCGAAGATGACGGCACCACCATCCTGTACATCGACCGCCACCTCGTGCACGAAGTGACCAGCCCGCAGGCGTTCGACGGCCTGCGCGCGGCCAATCGCCAGCCGTGGCGCCTGTCGGCCAACCTGGCCGTGGCCGACCACAACGTGCCAACCACCTCGCGCGCCGAAGGCATCGCCGACCCGGTTTCGCGCCTGCAGGTCGAAACGCTGGACAAGAACGCCAAGTCCTACGGCCTGACCTACTTCAACATGAACGACAAGCGCCAGGGCATCGTGCACGTGATCGGTCCTGAGCAGGGTGCCACCCTGCCGGGCATGACCGTGGTCTGCGGCGACTCGCACACCTCCACCCACGGCGCCTTCGGCGCGCTGGCGCACGGCATCGGCACCTCGGAAGTGGAGCACGTGCTGGCCACCCAGACCCTGCTGCAAAAGAAATCGAAGGCCATGCTGGTGCAGGTGGACGGCGTGCTGCCGGACGGCGTTACGTCCAAGGACATCGTGCTGGCGATTATCGGCAAGATCGGCACCGCCGGCGGCAATGGCTACTGTATCGAGTTCGGCGGTTCCACCATCCGCGCATTGTCGATGGAAGGCCGCATGACCGTCTGCAACATGGCAATCGAAGCGGGCGCCCGCGCCGGCATCATCGGCGTCGACGACACCACCATCAACTACGTCAAAGGCCGTCCGTTCTCGCCAGCCGGTCCGCAGTGGGATCAGGCAGTGGCTTACTGGCGCACCCTGCACACCGACCCGGGCGCCAAGTTCGATCTGGTGGTCACCCTGAACGCCGCCGAGATCAAGCCGCAAGTCACCTGGGGCACCTCGCCCGAAATGGTGCTGCCGGTCGACGGCCGGGTGCCGGATCCGGACCACGAAAAAGACAGCGTCAAGCGCAGCGCCATCGAGAAGGCGCTGGTCTACATGGACCTGAAACCGAATACCGCGATCGAAGACATCCGCATCGACAAAGTGTTCATCGGTTCCTGCACCAACTCGCGCATTGAAGATTTGCGCGCGGCAGCGGCGGTGGTGCGCGGCAAGCAGCGCGCGTCCAACGTCAAGCTGGCGCTGGTGGTGCCGGGCTCGGGCCTGGTGAAAGAACAAGCCGAGCGCGAAGGGCTGGACCAGATCTTCAAGGCCGCCGGCTTTGAATGGCGCGAGCCGGGTTGCTCGATGTGCCTGGCGATGAACGCCGACCGCCTGGAACCAGGCGAGCGCTGCGCATCGACCTCGAACCGCAACTTCGAAGGACGCCAAGGCCAGGGCGGCCGCACCCATCTGGTGTCGCCCGCGATGGCGGCGGCAGCCGGTATCGCCGGCCACTTCGTCGACGTGCGCGCACTGCACTGATTTATTAAAACGCGGCTGAGGCGCCGCATCAAACTAGATAGGAAATATCATGAAAAAGATCATCGCTCTGACCATTATCGCTACCTTCGCACTGACCGGCTGCAACACCGTTGCCGGCATCGGTAAAGACGTGCAAAAAGCGGGGCAGGCGGTCCAAGGCGCCTCAGGCCATTAACTGACTTGACGCGCCCGCGCTGCGGGCGACGTCGCATGAACGAAGATTATGGAAAAATTTACGATTTATGAAGGTTTGGTTGCGCCGCTCGATCGCGCCAATGTCGACACCGACGCCATCATCCCGAAGCAATTCCTGAAGTCCATCCACCGCACCGGCTTTGGCCCTAACCTGTTCGACGAGTGGCGTTACCTCGACCACGGCGAGCCGGGCATGGACAACAGCAAGCGTCCGCTGAATCCGGACTTCGTGCTGAACGAAGCGCGTTATCAAGGCGCCTCGATCCTGCTGACCCGCAAGAACTTCGGCTGCGGCTCCTCGCGCGAACACGCGCCGTGGGCGCTGGACCAGTACGGCTTCCGCGCCATCGTGGCGCCGTCGTTTGCCGACATCTTCTTCAACAACTGTTTCAAGAGCGGCTTGCTGCCCATCGTATTGAGCGAAACACAGATCGATCATCTGTTCAATGAAGTCAAGGCCTTCCCCGGATACAAACTGGTGGTGGATCTTGAGCAGCAGCGCATTTCCACCAGCAACGGCAGTCTCTCCTACCCATTCGAGATCGACGCCTTCCGCAAATACTGCCTGATGAACGGGCTCGACGATATCGGCCTGACCCTGCGTCACGCCGACACTATCCGTGGCTTCGAAGAGCGCCATCTGGCAAACCAACCCTGGTTGGCTAACGTCATCTAAAGAACGACAACATGAAAATCGCAATCCTCCCGGGCGATGGCATCGGCCCGGAAATCGTCACGCAGGCAGTCAAGGTACTGAACGCGCTGGGCGAAAAATTTGAGATGGAAACCGCGCCGGTCGGCGGCGCAGGCTATGAAGCCAGCGGCCATCCGCTGCCGGAAGCCACGCTGAAGCTGGCCAAGGAGGCGGACGCCGTGCTGTTCGGCGCCGTCGGCGACTGGAAGTACGACACGCTGGACCGCCCGCTGCGTCCTGAGCAAGCCATCCTCGGCCTGCGCAAGAACCTCGGCCTGTTCGGCAACCTGCGTCCGGCCATCCTGTATCCGGAACTGGCCGGCGCCTCGACGCTGAAGCCGGAAGTGGTGTCGGGCCTGGACATCCTGATCGTGCGCGAACTGACCGGCGACATTTACTTCGGCCAGCCGCGCGGCGTGCGCGAGTGCCCGGACGGTCCGTTCAAGGGCCAGCGCGAAGGCTTCGACACCATGCGCTATGCGGAAGGCGAAATCCGCCGCATCGCCCACGTGGCGTTCCAGGCTGCGCAAAAGCGCGACAAGCGCCTGACCTCGGTCGACAAGGCCAACGTGCTGGAAACCTTCCAGTTCTGGAAAGACATCGTCACCGACGTGCACAAAGAGTATCCAGACGTCGCGCTCGACCACATGTACGTCGACAACGCCGCCATGCAGCTGGTGCGCGCACCGAAGAAATTCGACGTTATCGTCACCGGCAATATGTTCGGCGACATCCTGTCGGACGCGGCCGCCATGCTGACCGGTTCGATCGGCATGCTGCCATCGGCTTCGCTGGACGCCAACAACAAGGGCCTGTACGAGCCGTCGCACGGTTCGGCGCCCGACATCGCCGGCAAGGGCATTGCGAATCCACTGGCAACCATCCTGTCGGCCGCCATGATGCTGCGCTTCTCGCTGAACAAGGTTGAGCAAGCGGACCGCATCGAAAACGCCGTCAAGAAAGTGCTGGCCCAAGGCCTGCGCACCGCCGACATTTACGAGGCTGGCACCACCAAGGTGGGTACCGAAGAGATGGGCAACGCGGTCGTTAAAGCCCTCGGCTGATGCACGTCGTCCCGGCGCAGGCCGGGACCCAATTGGATTCCGGCCTGCGCCGGAATGACGTCGGGATAGATAACTTAAAAGGAAGAGCAAAATGAAACTCGTAGGTCTGGTAGGTTGGCGCGGTATGGTGGGTTCGGTCCTGATGCAACGCATGCAGGAAGAGGGCGATTTCGCTCACATCGAGCCTGTGTTCTTCACCACGTCGAATCCGGGCGGCAACGCACCGGCGATGGCCAAGAACGAAACCAAGCTGAAAAGCGCCACCGACATCGACGAACTGAAAAAGTGCGAGATCATCATCTCGTGCCAGGGCGGCGACTACACCACCGAAGTGTTCCCGAAACTGCGCGCAGCCGGCTGGAACGGCTACTGGATCGATGCCGCATCGACCCTGCGCATGGAAAAAGACGCGGTCATCGTGCTGGACCCGGTCAACATGCACGTCATCAAGGACGCGCTGGGCAAGGGCGTGAAGAACTTCATCGGCGGTAACTGCACCGTGTCGTGCATGCTGATCGGCCTGGGCGGCCTGTTCCAGCACGGCCTGGTCGAGTGGATGACGTCGATGACCTACCAGGCAGCCTCGGGCGGCGGCGCGCAGCACATGCGCGAACTGCTGACCCAGTTCGGCACCATCAACGGCGCCGTCAAGCCGCTGCTGGACGATCCTGCATCGGCCATCCTTGAAATCGACCGCCAGGTGCTGGCCACCCAGCACGGCCTGTCGGCTGACGAGATCAAGCAGTTCGGCGCGCCGCTGGCCGGCAACCTGATCCCCTGGATCGACAAGGACCTGGGCAACGGCCAATCGAAGGAAGAGTGGAAAGCCGGCGCCGAGACCAACAAGATCCTGGGCCTGGGCGCGGACTTCGGTTCCAAGTCGATTCCAGTGGACGGCCTGTGCGTGCGTATCGGCGCCATGCGTTGCCACTCGCAGGCACTGACCATCAAGCTGACCAAGGACGTGCCGCTGGACGAAATCACCGACATCATCGCCTCGGCCAACCAGTGGTCGAAAGTGGTGCCGAACACCCGCGAAGCTTCGGTGCATGACCTGTCGCCAGCGGCCGTGACCGGCAGCCTGACGATCCCGGTCGGCCGTCTGCGCAAGATGAGCATGGGTCCGGACTACCTGTCGGCCTTCACCGTCGGCGACCAGCTGCTGTGGGGCGCTGCCGAACCACTGCGCCGCATGCTGCGCATCGTGCTCGACCAGTAAGTCTTAATCTGCACAAGAGAAGGGCTTTTTCCTATGTGTTCTCATAGGGGAAAGCCCTTTTGTTGGTTTACAGTGGTGCAAAGCTTGCATGCTCCCAAGCATGATGTTATGTTGGTATATCCGGGAAAGTAACATTTTCCCTCTGACAATCATAAAAACGCCCCACTATGCCAGTACACAATCGCCCCTTTGTCTCGTTCGCGTTGAAGTCACTCACCAGCGCCGTTGCCAGCGCTGTTTTGTTGGCCGCGTCTGCAAATGCGGCGGGACTGGGTAAGCTGACTGTCCTGTCGTCGCTGGGGCAGCCGCTGCGGGCGGAAATCGAACTCACGGCCGTCAGCGCCGACGAGGCCAGCGCGCTGGTCGCCAAGCTGGCCCCGGCCGAGGCCTTCCGATCCGCCAATATCGACTTCAACCCGGCGCTGATGTCGCTGCGCTTTGAAGTCGAGCCGCGCAACGGCAAGCAAGTCATCAAAGTCAGCTCCAGCCAGCCGATCAACGAACCGTTCGTCGACATGCTGCTGGAACTGAACTGGACCGGCGGCCGCATGGTCCGCGAATACACCTTCCTGCTCGATCCGCCAGACCTGCGCGCCACGCAAGCGCCGCAAGTGACGGCGCCAGTCGACCTCGGCAACCGCGTGGCGCCTGCCGCTGCACCGGCCCAATCGCCGGTCCAAGCGCCAGCCCCGGCGGCGACCGCACCGTCCGCCGCCGCCGGCGCAGCGCAGCCTGCACCGGCAACCCGTCCTCTGGCCGTGCCGGCGCCAGCCAAGACCGCCGCTGGCGAATACACCGTCAAGGCCGGCGACAACCTGACCCGTATCGCCAACCAGGTCAAGCCGGTCGACGTGTCGCTGGACCTGATGCTGGTCGCGCTATACCGTGCCAATCCGGAAGCCTTCGCCGGCAACAATATGAACCGCCTGAAGTCGGGCCAGATCCTGGCCGTGCCGGACTCCGACGCCATTCGCGCCGCTGGCAGCGACAGCGAAGCGCGCGGCGTGGTGGTGGCGCATGCGGCTGACTTCAACGCCTACCGCGCCAAGCTGGCGGGGCAGGTTGCCGCCAGCGCGCCGGCCAAGGAGCCGGACGCCTCGCAAAACGTGTCGGGCAAGATCACCGCCAAGGTCGAGGAAAAGCCGACCGCCACCAACACCGCCAAGGACAAGCTGACCCTGTCCAAGGCCACCGCCAGCGCGCCACAGCAAGGCAAGACCGGCCAGGCGGCGGAAGAAGACAAGATCGCCAAGCAGAAAGCGGTGGACGAAGCCGCAGAGCGCGTCAAGGAACTGGAAAAGAACGTCAACGACCTCGAAAAGCTGATGGCCTTGAAGAGCAAGGCGGCGGCCGAGGCCAAGAAGCCGTCGGCCTCCGCTTCGGCGTCGGCCGCAGCCGCAGCATCGGCTGCATCGGGCGTGCCGACCATCGACGCTACCCCGGCCGAGCATAAGCCGAAGCGCACGCTGGTGCTGCCGCCGAAGAAACTGGCCGATCCAAGCTTCTTCGAAATCCTGATGGACAACATCACCTACGTCGGCGCGGCCGCAGCCGCCGTGTTGCTGGGTGCGGTGGGCATCATGGCCTCGCGCCGCCGCAAGAAATTCGTGGTGCCGGCCGACGAGCCGTCCATCCTCGGCGACACCGCCATCCCGCCGCAGCAGCCGCTGATCGCCGATGCGGGCGGCCAGAGCATCGACACCAACAACAGCGTGTTCAACTCGAACTTCGCGCCATCGGCCAGCCAGCTGGACACCAACGAGGTCGATCCGGTGGCGGAAGCCGACGTCTACATCGCCTACGGCCGCGACGCCCAGGCGGAAGAAATCCTCAAGGAAGCGTTGCGCACCCATCCGGAACGCCACGCCGTGCGCCTGAAGCTGCTGGAAATCTACGTCACCCGCAAGGATGCGCGTGCGTTTGAAACCCAGGCTTCCGAACTGTACGCGCTGACCCGCGGCCAGGGCGGCGAGTGGGAGCAGGCGGCGGCAATGGGCAAGAGCCTCGACCCGGTCAATCCGCTGTACACGATGGGTGCCGGCGATGCGTCGTCGGCCGCGCCGGTCGCGGCTGCCGCGATGGTCGGCGCCGCTGCGGCAGCCGCTGCGGCCGAGCCGGACTTCGGCAGCGACTTCGGCGCCACCTACACGCCAGCTGCGCCGGCCCCGGCCGAAGCAGCGCCAATGGCCGCCGCACCTGCGCTGGATCTGGACCTGAGCCAGGATCTCGGTCAGGACCTCAGTCAGGACCTGAACCAGGAGGTTCCACCGGCCGCGCCAGCCATTCCGGCCGCTGGTGGCGACTTCAACGATCTCGACTTCGGCGCCAGCTTCGACACCGCCTTGCCGGCGGCGGCGGACGCCTCGGTCTCGCCAGCGTCGGTGGCCGCCGAAAACAGCAACCTGATGGACTTCGACCTGGATGGCCTGAGCTTCGAGCCAGTCGCCGCCCCGGCGCCGGCGCCAGCCCCGGCGGCCGAAGCCCCGGCGCCAGCCGATGACCTGGGCATGGACTTCGGCCTCGACCTGCCGGCATCGGCGGCAGCGGAAGACGCCAAGCCGTCGGCCGCCAGCGATCCGCTGGACCTCGACCTGGCCGGCTTCGACATTCCGGAAGTGCCAGCGTTGACCGAGCCGCCGAAAGCTGCAGCGCCATCGCTGGACTTCGACACCAGCCTCGACCTGCCAGCGGAAACCATCACCGCCGCGCCGCCGCCAGCGGCGCAGGAGTTCGACCTGTCGGGCATCGACCTGGACCTGGGTAGCCTGGACGGCGGCGCCGCCACCGCCACCGAAGCGCCGGCCGCGTCCGCGCCGGCCAGCAGCGAGCCGCTGTCGGCCCACCACATGGAAATGGACACCAAGCTGGACCTCGCCGTCGCCTATCAGGAAATCGGCGACAAGGAAGGCGCGCGCGAACTGCTGGATGAAGTGCTGCGTGGCGGTAATCCGGAGCAGGTGGCCAAGGCCACCGGCATGAAGGCCGAGCTGGGATAAAAGCGCGCCGTTATATAATGGCTGATTCAGACTTTTGGATTGGGCAGTAGTGAAACGGATCGCAATCGGGCTGCAGTACGACGGCCAGGCCTGGCACGGTTACCAGAAGCAGGACCACGGCTTGACCGTGCAGGACAAGCTGGAACAGGCGCTGCTGGAATTCGCCACCGTGCCGCTGGCCACCACCTGCGCCGGCCGCACCGACGCCGGCGTGCACGCCTCCGAGCAGATCGTCCATTTCGACACCGACTTGAATCGCCTGCCGCATGCCTGGGTGCGCGGCGTGAATGCCTTCCTGCCGCCGTCGATCGGCGTGCGCTGGGCCAAGGAGCTGGACGGCGATCCGGCCGAAGAGAACTTCTTCCACGCCCGCTTCAGCGCCCGCGCACGCACCTATCACTACGTGCTGTACAACCATCAGGTGCGCTCGCCGCTGCTGAATGGCCGTGCCGGTTTCTACCATCACGCGCTGGATGTCGAGCGCATGCAGGAAGCGGCCAGGGCGCTGATCGGCGAGCACGACTTCACCACCTTCCGCGCGGCGCATTGCCAGGCCAAGTCGCCGGTCAAGCTGATGCACGACATCCAGATCCGCCGCCAGGGCGACCTGATCATCTTCACGTTGAAGGCCAGCGCCTTCCTGCACCACATGGTGCGCAATCTGGTGGGGTCGCTGGTCTACATCGGCCAGGGGCGCGAGGATGTCACGTGGATGGGCGAACTGCTGGCGGCGAAAAACCGCCAGATCGCCGCGCCGACCTTCATGCCGGACGGGTTGTACCTGGCCAAAATCGATTACGATGAAAAGTGGGCGCTGCCGCAGGAAACCTCCAGCCAGCTGCCGTGGTTTTAAAGGATGAGCATGCGTACCCGTATCAAGATTTGCGGCCTGACCCGCGAGGAAGACGTGCAAGCCGTGGTGGCCTCTGGCGCGGATGCGATCGGGTTCGTGTTCTATCCGAAGAGCCCGCGCTACGTCACGCCCGAGCGCGCCGCTGAATTGATCCGCAGCGTGCCGCCGTTTATCGCCACCGTCGGCCTGTTCGTCAACGCCTCGCCGGAAGAAGTGGCGGCGGCCGTGAAGATCGCGCCGCTGTCATTATTGCAACTGCATGGCGATGAAACGGTCGAGCAGGGCGCGGCCATTGCCGCCGCCGCCGGACGCCAGTACATGAAAGTGTTCCGCGTCAAACCTGACACGCGCCCGGATGAACTGCTAGAATACGAGCAGGCAAACCGCGCCGCCAGTCCATTGTTCACCAGCCTGTTGCTGGATACTTACGTGGACGCCTACGGTGGCGCAGGAAAGGGTTTTGATTGGTCTCTCATTCCAAAAGATCTCGCGCCTCGGGTCGTTTTAAGTGGTGGCTTGAGCGTACACAACGCGACTGACGCGGTGGCCGGTGTACGCCCCTACGCGGTCGATATCAGCTCTGGTGTCGAAGCGTCCAAGGGGATCAAGGACGCGCGCAAGATCGCCGACTTTGTCGCTGCGGTGCGCGCGGGAGATACTCTTATCGAAAGCGAAACCCATCATGAAAGCGCTGTTCCACGCTAAAGACTACGAATTCCCTGATGCCAAAGGTCACTTTGGCCCTTACGGCGGCAGCTTCGTCGCCGAAACCCTGACCTACGCCCTGGCCGAGCTCAACGAAGCCTACGCCAGGTACAGCAAGGACCCCGAGTTCCTCGAGGAATTCCGCTACGAACTCAAGCATTTCGTCGGCCGTCCGTCGCCGATCTACCATGCCAAGCGCTGGTCTGAAATCGCCGGCGGCGCGCAGATTTACTTCAAGCGCGAAGACCTGAATCACACCGGCGCCCACAAGATCAACAACGTGATCGGCCAGGCTTTGCTGGCCAAGCGCATGGGCAAGCCGCGCATCATCGCCGAGACCGGCGCTGGCCAGCACGGCGTGGCCACGGCCACCATCTGCGCCCGCTTCGGCCTCGAATGCGTGGTGTACATGGGCAGCGAGGACGTCAAGCGCCAGGCGCAGAACGTGTATCGCATGAAGCTGCTGGGCGCGACCGTGGTGCCGGTGGAGTCAGGCTCCAAGACGCTGAAGGATGCGCTCAACGAAGCCATGCGCGACTGGGTCACCAACATTGAAAACACCTTCTACATCATCGGCACCGTGGCCGGTCCGCACCCGTACCCGATGCTGGTGCGCGACTTCCAGTCGGTGATCGGCGAGGAATGCCTGGTGCAGATGCCGGAAATGACCGGCCGCCAGCCCGACTACGTGGTGGCGTGCATCGGCGGCGGTTCGAATGCGATGGGGATCTTCTACCCGTACATCGACCAGAAAGGCGTCAAGCTGATTGGCGTGGAAGCGGCGGGCGAGGGCCTGGACGGCGACAAGCACGCGGCCTCGCTGACCAAGGGCTATCCGGGCGTCCTGCACGGCAATCGCACCTATCTGCTGCAAGATCAGAACGGCCAGATCATCGAGACCCATTCGGTGTCGGCAGGCCTCGATTATCCGGGCGTCGGTCCAGAACACGCCTACCTGAAGGATAGCGGCCGTGCCGAGTACGTCTCGATCACGGACGAGGAAGCGCTGAAGGCCTTCCACGACTCCTGCCACATCGAAGGCATCATTCCTGCGCTGGAGTCGTCGCACGCGCTGGCCTACGCGGCCAAGCTGGCGGCTACGCTGCCGAAGGACAAAATTGTATTGGCCAACCTGTCGGGCCGGGGTGACAAGGACATGCATACGGTCGCAGAGCGTATGGGTCTGAACTTCAACTAAGGAAACCGACATGTCCAAAATTGCAGCAACCTTCAGCGCTTTGAAAGCGCAAAACAAAACCGCGCTCGTTACTTTCATTACCGCCGGCGATCCGGCCCCGGAACTGACTGTGCCGCTGATGCACGCCCTCGTGGCGGGCGGCGCCGATATCCTTGAACTGGGCGTGCCGTTCTCGGACCCAATGGCTGAAGGCCCGGTCATCCAGCGCGCCTGCGAACGCGCGCTGGCCAATGGCGTCGGTATCCAGGACGTGTTTAACTACGTCGCCGAGTTCCGCAAGACCAACCAGACCACGCCAGTGGTGCTGATGGGCTACGCCAATCCGATCGAGCGCATCGGCCCGAAAGCCTTTATCGAGCAGTCGGTGGCGGTGGGGGCGGACGGCGCCATCGTGGTGGATTACCCGCCGGAAGAGTGTGAAGAGTTCGCCGCTGCCATGCGCGCGGCCGAGCTGGACCTGATCTTCCTGCTGGCCCCGACCTCGACCGAAAAACGTATCGAGCAGGTGGCCAAGGTCGGCGGCGGCTTCAGCTACTACGTCTCGCTGAAAGGCGTGACCGGCGCCGGCAATATCGATGTGGCAGATGTGGCGAACCGTCTGCAAGCGATCCGCAAGCACGTGAAACTGCCGGTCGGCGTGGGCTTCGGCATCCGCGACGGCGCCACCGCGCGCGCCGTGGCTGAAGTGGCCGATGCGGTGGTGATCGGCAGCCGCATCATCCAGGAAATCGAAACCGCCGGCAAAGATAAGGCGGTCGCCGCCGTCCAGGCCTTCACCACCTCGATCCGCGCCGCCCTCGACGCCTGATGGTTCTGCCCAGGGGCGTCGGCAGGCGCCTCTGGTAAAATCTCCAAGCTTGGTTTTCTTGAAATATTGTCCGTTAAGTAGTGGATTTCCTCTAAAGTTCGACAGGGGGGCCAGAAACGGCTACACTTCGGCCCAAGAATTAGCTGCAAGGAGAATTTATGAGTTGGTTGGAAAAACTGCTGCCCCCACGTATCCAGCGTTCGGACGCGGGCGCCCGCAAGACCATGCCGGAAGGCCTGTGGGTCAAATGCCCATCGTGCGAAGCCGTGCTGTACCGCACCGACCTGGAGTCGAACCTGCACGTTTGCCCGAAGTGCGATCACCATATGCGCATCCGCGCCCGTGAGCGCCTCGACAGCCTGTTCGACGCCGGCGGCCGTTATGAAATCGGCATGGACACCCTGCCGGTCGACACGCTGAAGTTCAAAGACAGCAAGAAATACCCAGACCGCCTGAAGCAAGCGATGGAAGCCACCGGTGAAACCGATGCGCTGATCGTGATGGGCGGCTCCATCATGAGCCTGCCGGCCGTGGTGGCGTGCTTCGAATTCGAATTCATGGGCGGCTCGATGGGCTCCGTGGTCGGCGAGCGCTTCGTGCGCGGCGCGCAAGTGGCGCTGGAGCAGAAGGTGCCGTTCATTTGCATCACCGCCACCGGCGGCGCCCGTATGCAAGAGGGCCTGCTGTCGCTGATGCAGATGGCCAAGACCACCGCCATGCTGACCAAGCTGTCGGACAAAAAGCTGCCATTCATCAGCGTGCTGACCGACCCGACGATGGGCGGCGTGTCCGCTTCGTTCGCCTTCATGGGCGACGTGGTGATCGCTGAGCCGAAGGCCCTGATCGGCTTCGCCGGCCCGCGCGTGATCGAGAACACCGTGCGCGAAAAGCTGCCGGAAGGCTTCCAGCGCGCCGAGTTCCTGGTGCAGAAGGGCGCCGTCGACATGATCGTCGACCGCCGCAAGATGCGCGAAGAAATCGCCCGCCTGCTGGCACTGTTGCAGAATCAACCAGTGGAAGTGCTCGCCTAAAAACGGGCGACGCTCTCACGCTACGGCGCGCAATCGGATATCATCCGGCCTGCGCGCCGTTTTCATTTCTGAGTCACCATCATGTCGAACCTCCCAACTACTTTGCCCGCCTGGCTTGCGCTGCTTGAATCGCGCCATGCCGAAACCGTCATCAACATGGGCCTGGACCGCGTTCTGGCCGTCAAGGAACGCCTGCAGCTGAGCTTTAGCTGCCCGACCATCATGGTGGCCGGCACCAACGGCAAGGGTTCGACCTGCGCCATGCTGGAATCTGTGCTGATGCGCGCCGGCTACAAGGTCGGCCTGTACATCAAGCCGCACTTCCTCGATTTCAACGAGCGCGCCCGCATCAACGGCGACATGGCCAGCGACGAAACGCTGGTGGCCGCCTTCAACGCGGTGGAAGCCGCCCGTGGCGATACCTCGCTGACCTACTTTGAATTCACCACGCTGGCCATCATGAAGCTGCTGTCGGAAGCCGGCATGGACGTGGTCATCCTGGAAGTGGGCCTCGGCGGCCGCCTGGATGCGGTCAATATCATCGACGCCGACGTTTCCATCGTCACCAGCGTCGATATCGACCACACCGACTACCTCGGCGACACGCGCGAGAAGATCGGCTTCGAGAAGGCCGGCATCTTCCGCGCCGGCAGGACCGCGATCTGCTCCGACCCGGTGCCGCCGCAAGCCCTGATCGACCACGCCGAAGCCATCGGCGCCGACCTGTGGCTGATGGGCCGCGATTTCAACTACTCGGGCGACAAGCAGCAGTGGAGCTACGGCGGCCGCGGCCAGCGCCGTAATTCGCTGGCCTACCCAAGCCTGCGCGGCGCCAATCAGATCCTGAACGCCTGCGCCGCCCTGGCCGCGCTGGAGGCCCTGAAGCTGGTGCTGCCGGTGGGCGCGCAGGAAGTGCGCACCGGCCTCGTCACCGTCGAGCTGCCGGGCCGCTTCCAGGTGCTGCCGGGCCGTCCGACCACCATCTTCGACGTGGCGCACAATCCGCACGCCGCCGCCGCCCTGAACCAGAACCTCGGCAACATGGGCTTCCACCGCTACACCTACGCCGTGTTCGGTTCCATGCACGACAAGGATATCGACGGCGTGATCGCCGCCATGTCCGAGCATATCGACCACTGGTGCCTGGCCACGCTGCCGTCGCCGCGCTCGGCGAGCGCCTCGGAACTGGCCGCCAAGGTGCAATTGGTGCAGCCGGAACGCGACGAGCGCACCATCAATGTGTTCGACGATCCGGGTGCTGCATATGCAAATGCCGTCAGCCGGGCCGGTGAGGATGATAGAATTGTGGTCTTTGGATCTTTCCTGACCGTTGCCGGTGTCATGGCGGCGCGAAAATCCTCACTCCATTGAACGCACAGGACTGAAATCACGCATGGGCTTGTTCTCGAAACTCGGTAAAAACAAGCAAGACACCGCAGGTCAAGACAGCGGTTTTTATACCAGCGCAGATGACCGGGCGGCGACCGAACGCGCCCGCTCCAAGCGCGCCTCGTCGGCTGACGGCGGCGCCACCAAGCGCCGCACGCGCGAGCGTGATGAAGACGATGCCGTGTTGCCGGAAAAGAAACGTGCACGCCGCCGTCTGGTCGGCGCCATTGCGCTGGCGCTGGCCGTGGCCGTGGGCCTGCCGATGGTGCTCGATTCCGAGCCCAAGCCGCTGTCGTCCGACATTGAAATCAAAATCCCATCCAAGGACAAGCCGTCCGAGACCGTGCCTGCGCCTGCGCCTGCTGCGCCGGTAGCTGCCGCCGCCGCGCTGGACAGCCGGGAAGAAATCGTCGAAGACGTGAAGCCTGCGGCCAAGCCGGATGCCGACACCAAGGCGAAAGCCGAAGCCCGCGCCGAACAGCAGGCCAAGGCCCAGGCCGAGCGCGAGATCAAAGCGCGCCAGGAAGCCGACTACAAGGCTGAACTGGAACGCAAGCAAGCCGAGGCCAAGGCCGAAGCCAAGCTCAAAGCTGAAAAACAGGAAACCGAACGCAAGCTGGCCGAGGCTAAGGAGGCCAAGGCCAAGGCGGCCGAGAGCGCCAAGCCGGCCGAGACCAAGCCTGCGGCCAAGAATGAAGACGCGCGCGCACTGGCCATCCTGGAAGGCAAACCAGCCGCGTCGGCCGAGAAGTTCGTGCTGCAAGTGGCGGCCCTGAGCGACCAGGCCAAGGCCGATGAATTGCGCACCAAACTGAAAAATGCCGGCATCAATGCCTACACGCAGAAAACGCCGTCGGGCGTGACGCGCGTGCGCGTGGGGCCGTTCAGCAGCAAGGAAGAGGCCGAAAAGGTGAAGGCCAAGCTGAGCAGCATGGGCCTTGAAGGCCGCATCGAAACCGTCTGAGCCGCCGCGAGACTTGAACTAAAGTGACGATCTTCGATTATCTGGTCATTTTCGTGCTGGTCACGTCGGTCATCATCGGCGTGGTGCGCGGGTTGGTGAAGGAAGTGCTGTCGGTGCTGGGCTGGGTGATCGCCTTCGTGGTCGCCAACGCCTACGCGGCGGCGCTGGCGCAGATGCTGCCGGCGGTGATCCCGGGCGAAGTGCTGCGCCTGATCGTTGCCTTTATCGCACTGTTCATCGGTGCGCGGATTTTAATGGGCCTGTTGTCGCTGGCGCTGGACGCCTTGCTCGACGCGGGCGGCCTGAGCTTCATCGACCGCGCGCTGGGCGCCGTGTTCGGCGTCGCGCGCGGGCTTGTAATTGTGTTGGCAGCCGTCATCTTGAGCGGGATGACGTCGCTGCCCAAGCAGGATTTTTGGAAGCATGCGGTCTTGAGTCCATACGCGGAGCAGGGTGCCCGCATGGTCAAGCAGTATCTTCCCGCTGCGATGGCGCAGCATGTGAATTTTTGAATTCGTTAAATCTGTAGTACCTGTCCAGGAGCACCATCATGTGTGGCATTGTCGGCGTCGTATCCCATCAACCTGTCAACCAAATGCTGTATGACGCCTTGTTGCTGTTGCAACATCGCGGTCAGGATGCGGCGGGTATCGCGACCAATCACAGCAGCATGTTCGCCATGCACAAGGCCAACGGCCTGGTGCGCGACGTGTTCCGTACCCGTAATATGCGTACGCTGCAAGGCAACTCCGGTATCGGCCACTGCCGCTACCCGACCGCCGGCTCGTCGAGCGAAGAAGAGGCGCAGCCGTTCTACGTCAACGCGCCGTTCGGCATCACGCTGGCCCACAACGGCAACCTGACCAACTGGGAACAGTTGAAGAAGGAAATGTTTGAGAACGACCGCCGCCACATCAACACCGACTCCGATTCGGAAGTGCTGTTGAACGTGCTGGCCCACGAAATTGAGAAAGCCACCGTCGGCATCTCGATCGACGCCAACACCATCTTCAATGCCGTGACCGTGCTGCACCGTCGTGTACGCGGCGGCTACGCTGCCGTGGCGCAGATCGCCGGCGTCGGCCTGCTGGCCTTCCGCGATCCGTTCGGTATTCGTCCGCTGTGCCTGGGCATCAATGAAAGCCCGGACGGCGTGGAATACCTGATCGCGTCGGAATCGGTGGCGCTGGAAGGCATGGGCTTCCGCTTCGTGCGCGACATCGCACCGGGCGAGGCCGTGTTCATCGACAACGACAAGCAGCTGCACTCGCGCCAGTGCGCCGACAATCCATCGCTGAATCCATGCGTGTTCGAGTTCGTCTACCTGGCGCGTCCTGACTCGGTGATCGACGGCGCCTCGGTGTACGCCACCCGCCTGAAAATGGGCGAGTACCTGGCCGAGAAAATCAAGCGCGAACTGAACGGCATGAAGATCGACGTGGTGATGCCGATCCCGGACTCGTCGCGTCCTGCGGCGATCCAGCTGGCGTTGGCGCTGAACGTGGAATACCGCGAAGGCTTCATCAAGAACCGCTACATCGGCCGTACCTTCATCATGCCGGGCCAGGCTGCGCGTAAAAAATCCGTGCGCCAGAAGCTGAACGCGATTCCGGACGAATTCAAGGGCAAGGTAGTGCTGCTGGTGGACGACTCCATCGTGCGCGGCACCACCAGCCGCGAGATCGTGCAGATGGCGCGCGACTCCGGCGCCACCAAGGTGATCTTCGCGTCGGCCGCGCCGCCGGTGATCTACCCGAACGTGTACGGCATCGACATGCCGACCCGCGACGAGCTGATCGCCCACGGCCGCACGGTCGAAGAGGTGTGCAAGGAAATCACCGCCGATGCGCTGGTGTACCAGGACATCGACGCGCTGAAACGCGCCATCGCGGACGTGAACCCGGCGCTGACCAGCTTCGAAGCCTCGTGCTTCGACGGCGTGTATGTGACCGGCGACGTGACCAAGGAGTATCTGGATAAACTGGAATACGAGCGTCACCATCCGACCAAGGCCAAGGCGCCGGAAGATGCAGGCCGCTCGCAGCTGAACCTGAACCTGGCCGCCAGCGAGGCCTAATCGTCGCCCCGGCGCAGGCCGGGGCCCAATTGGATTCCGGCCTACGCCGGAATGACGGCGCGAAAGCTGACACATGAACGATAAAAAAAACTACGGTTTCACCACCACCATCCTGCACGGCGACCGCCAGAAGGGCATCGAGCACGGTTCGCTGCACAAGCCTATCCACACTTCGGTGGCGTTCGGCTATGCCGACGCGCGCCAGCTGGCGTCGGTATTCCAGGGCAAGGAGCCGGGCTTCCGCTATGGCCGCCAGGGCAATCCGACCATCTCGGCGCTGGAAGAAAAGGTCAACAAGATGGAGCAGGGCGTGGGCACGATTTGCTTCGCGACCGGCATGGGCGCCATCGGCGCAGTGATGCAGGCGCTGCTGCGCGCCGGCGACCACGTGGTGTCCTCGTCCTTCTTGTTCGGTAACACCAACAGCCTGTGGCAGACCGCCATGAGCCAGGGCATTGGCGTGTCCTTCGTGGACGCCACCGATGTGGCCAACGTCGAGGCGGCGATCACCGACAGCACCCGCGTGGTGTTCGTCGAAACCATCGCCAACCCGCGCACGCAGATCGCCGACCTCAAGCGCATCGGCGAACTGTGCCAGAAGCTGGGCATCCTGTACGTGGTCGACAACACCATGACCACGCCTTACCTGTTCCAGCCGAAAGCGGTGGGCGCGGGCCTGGTGGTCAACGCGCTGACCAAATCGATCGGCGGCCACGGCAACGCGCTTGGCGGCAGCATCACCGACACCGGCGCCTACGACTGGACCCGCTTCCCGAATATCTACGAGAACTACAAGAAAGCTGCGCCGCTGCAGTGGGGCTTGGCGCAGATCCGCGCCAAGGCGCTGCGCGACTTCGGTTCCTCGCTGGCGCCGGACGCAGCACACCACATCGCTGTTGGCGCCGAAACGCTGGCGCTGCGCATGCAGCGCACCACCGCCAACGCGCTGGCGCTGGCCGAAATGCTGGAGAAGGATGAGCGCGTCGCAGCGGTCTACTATCCGGGCCTGAAGTCGCACCCGCAGCACGGCATCAGCTCGGAGCTGTTCCGCGCGCACGGCTCGCTGCTGAGCTTTGAGCTCAAGGATGGCCTCGATTGCTTCGACTTCCTGAACCGCCTGAAGCTGGCGATTCCAGCCTCGAACCTCGGCGACAACCGCACGCTGATCATTCCAGTCGCGCACACCATCTTCTTCGAGATGGGCGCAGAGCGCCGTGCTTCGATGGGCATTGCCGAATCGCTGATCCGCGTCTCGGTCGGCATCGAAGACATCGACGACCTGCTGGACGATTTCTGCTGCGCGCTGGAAGGCTGCTGACGATGCGCGCGCTGATCGCCACCGGCCTGATGCTGGCAGCCACCGCTGCCCAGGCCGGCGCAGGCGATCTGCGCGTCGACATCGATTACTACACCCACCACTACGACGGCGCCGATATCGCGCTGTCGCGTTTCCACTGCGGCGCACCGGACGCCGTGCGCACGCCGGCCGAGCGCGGCGCCTGGCTGGCCTGCTATGGCCGCTTCCGTGCCAACTTCCACGCCGCGCTGCCGATCGGGCGCACCATCCCCTCCGCCGTGGCGGACGCCATGAGCGACGCCGAACTGTCGGCGGCCCAGCAATTGATGAATCAGGTATTTGCGCAGGTCGCGCAGGAGGCACGCCAGCAAGCCGATCTGGTCTTGCTGGCGCAGGGTGGGGAAGGGCTTAGTGCCAGGTCCGCATCAGGCCCACTGCCAGGCCTTCCAGCGCAAATTCATCAGCTTCAGGATCTACCTTGATGATTTTGAAGTCCGGGTTCTCCGGCAACAGCTCGACCGTGTTGCCGGTCTTGCGGTAGCGCTTGACCGTCACTTCGCTGCCGATGCGGGCCACCACGATCTGACCGTTCTTGGCGCTGTCCACCTTTTTCACCGCCAGCAGGTCGCCATCCATGATGCCGGCGTCGCGCATCGATTCGCCGCGCACCTTCAGCAGGTAGTCCGGCTTGGAAGCGAACATGGCCGGGTCGACGCTGTAGCTGGTTTCCAGGTTTTCCTGCGCCAGGATGGGCGAGCCGGCGGCCACGCGGCCGATCAGCGGCAGCGACATCATCAGCGCGGCCGGCACTTTCGGCGTGGCCGGTTCGGCGTGCGCGCCCAGCAGGCGGATGCCGCGCGAGGTGCCGGCGGCGATCTCGATCGCGCCCTTGCGCGCCAGTGCCTGCAAATGTTCCTCGGCGGCATTGGCGGATTTGAAGCCCAGTTCGTTGGCGATCTCGGCGCGGGTCGGCGGGAAGCCGGTGTTTTCGATGGCGTCCTTGATCAGGTTCAGGATTTGTTCCTGGCGTGCAGTGAGCTTGAGCATGAGTACAGTGAGCCTGTGTATATGAACAGTCTGTATTTTTGTACAGTGTGAGCCGAAATGCAAGGGAATTTGTTGCTTCCGGCGAAATAATTTTGCGAAACGCCGTGCTGGCGTTTTGCCGGGAAAGCTGCTATAGTCGCGGGCTTACCTCTTCCCACACCTGTCTTGACGCCAGGGTGGGCCATTATCAAGTCCTTAAGGGAGTTATACATGCGTCACTACGAAATCGTATTTATCGTCCACCCGGACCAGAGCGAGCAAGTGCCCGCCATGATCGAGCGTTACAAAACCACCGTAACCTCGCGCGGCGGCAATGTTCACCGCGTTGAAGACTGGGGCCGTCGTCAGATGGCTTACTCGATCCAGAAACTGGCCAAAGCTCACTACATCTGCCTGAACATCGAAGCAGACAACGAGACCCTGGTTGAGCTGGAAACCGCATTCAAATTCAATGATGCCGTTCTGCGTCACCTGACCGTCAAGATGAAGAAAGCGGAAACCGCTCCTTCGCCGATGATGAAGTCGGTACAACGCGAAGACGCAGCTAAATCGCACCGCGCTGAAGCCGCCGCTGCTGCTCCAGCCGCTTAATTGCCCTGAGAAGGAACCGCGCTGAACCAGCTACAGTTCATCGCCCTCATCGCCGAACGGGATGCAATACGTTACACCCCGGCCGGCATGCCGATCGTGAATGCTGTACTCCAGCACCGATCGCAGCAGATGGAGGCGGGCATTGCCCGATTGTCCGAGTTTGAAGTGTCCGCAGTTGCTGCGGGCGAGATTTCAGGCCGGTTCAATGCGACGCCATTAGGCGGGCTGTATGAGTTCACCGGTTTTCTCAACAAGAAAAGCCGCAATAGCAAAAGCCTGGTGTTTCACATCATTGATTTTCGTGCTGTCCCAGACAGCTCAATTTAAATACAGGAGCCTAAAATGGCATTCGGTAAAAAGTTCGACAAAAACAAGCTCAAGCTGAAAGAAAAGCGCAAGCAACAAAACCCACTGTTCAAGCGCAAGAAGTTCTGCCGCTTCACCGCCGCTGGCGTTGAGCAAGTAGACTACAAAGACGTAGACACCCTGAAAGACTTCGTCCAGGAAAACGGCAAAATCATGCCAGCACGTCTGACCGGCACCAAGGCGCACTACCAGCGTCAAGTTGACACCGCGATCAAGCGCGCTCGCTATCTGGCCCTGCTGCCGTACACCGATCTGCACAACGCGTAATCGCGGCAGAGTAACTGGAGAAGAACTATGCAAATCATTCTGTTGGAAAAAGTTGTCAATCTGGGCAACCTGGGTGAAGTCGTTAAAGTTAAAGACGGCTACGCACGTAACTTCCTGATCCCGCAAAAAATGGCCCGTCGTGCAACCACGTCGGCTATCGCGGAATTCGAAGCCAAGCGCGCCGAACTGGAAAAAGCTGCTGCCGCTAAACTGGCCGCTGCCCAAGCCCAAGGCGAAAAACTGAACGGCATGACCGTGACCATCGGCCAGAAAGCCGGCGTTGACGGCCGTCTGTTCGGCTCGGTAACCAACTTCGACATCGCTGAAGCCCTGACCAAAGCAGGTTTCGCTGTTGAAAAAGCCGCTGTGCGCATGCCAACCGGTCCGCTGAAGACCACTGGCGAGTTCCCAGTGAGCGTTGCTCTGCACACCGACGTGGTGGTAGAAGTGACCGTTGCCGTTGTAGGCGAAGCCGCCTAAGACTGGACCGGGCGGCAACGCCTGTCTGGTTTTGCAACACCCATGAAAAAAGCCGGGCTTGCCCGGCTTTTTTCTCGTCATAAAATTGTAATCTGGCACAAGCAAGCAGGTATAATTCGCGCCATGAACGCCCCCTCCGATCCGCAAGTCGATTCGCTCCGCGTCCCGCCGCACTCTATCGAAGCAGAACAGTCCGTCATCGGCGGCCTGCTGCGCGATAACTCGGCGTTCGACCGCATTGCCGACATGATGCAGCCGGAAGACTTCTACCGTTACGACCACCGCATCATCTTTGAACAGATCGTGCGCATGATTAACGGTTCCAAGCCGGCCGACGTCATCACCGTGTTCGAAAACCTGACCCAGCTGGGCAAGGCCGACGACGTCGGCGGCCTGGCCTACCTGAACGCGATGGCGCAGAACACGCCGTCGGCGGCCAATATCCGCCGCTACGCCGAGATCGTGCGCGACCGTTCGGTGCTGCGCCAGCTGATCACCGTGGCCGACGATATTTCCGGCCAGGCGTTCAGCCCGCAGGGCAAGGAAACCAAGGAAATCCTCGACGAGGCCGAATCGCGCATCTTCGCCATTGCCGAGCAGGGCGCGCGTGGCGCGGCCGGCTGGCTGGCGGTGCAGCCGCTGCTGACCCAGGTGGTCGAGCGCATCGACGAGCTGTACTCGCGCGAAAACCAGTCCGAAATCACCGGCGTGCCGACCGGCTTCATCGACCTCGACCGCATGACCTCGGGTCTGCAGGGCGGCGACCTGGTGATCGTGGCCGGCCGTCCGTCGATGGGCAAGACCGCATTCTCGGTCAACATCGGCGAAAACGTCGCGATCGAAGCCGGCTTGCCGGTGGCGATCTTCTCGATGGAGATGGGCGGCGCCCAGCTGGCGATGCGTATGCTGGGCTCGGTCGGCCAGCTCGACCAGCACCGCCTGCGGACCGGCCGCCTCAACGACGAGGACTGGCCGCGCCTGACCCATGCGATTCAAAAGATGAACGACGCCCAGGTCTTCATCGACGAAACCCCGGCACTGAACCCGATCGAGATGCGCGCCCGCGCGCGCCGCCTGGCGCGCCAGTGCGGCAAGCTCGGCCTGATCATTGTCGACTACCTGCAGCTGATGCAGGGTTCCAAGGCGGGCGACAACCGCGCCTCCGAGATCTCCGAGATCTCGCGTTCGCTGAAAGGCCTGGCCAAGGAGCTGGGCTGCCCGGTGATCGCGCTGTCGCAGCTGAACCGCTCGCTGGAACAACGTCCCAACAAACGTCCCGTCATGTCCGACCTGCGCGAATCCGGCGCTATCGAGCAGGATGCGGACGTCATCATCTTCCTGTATCGCGACGAGGTCTACAACGCCGACTCGCCCGATAAGGGAACGGCCGAGATCATCATCGGTAAGCAGCGTAACGGCCCGATCGGCGCGGTACGCCTGACCTGGATCGGCCAGTACACCAAGTTTGGCAATTACTCTGGTAGTTTGGGTATTTACCAGGGCGACTAACCCTTACGCCGGCTGGCTACCCGCCGGGCCGGCGATCTGCAGTAGTAACACAACGGAGAAAAATATGTTTGGACGCTTGATGCCCACCGAGGGCAAATTCTTTGACCTGTTCAATCAGCACGCCGAACTGTGCGTCAAAGGCGCAAAAGAGATGGTGGGCCTGATGTCCAATTTCGATGACCTGGAAAATCGCGTGCATGCGATCGAAAGCATCGAGAAGCAAGCCGACAAGATCACCTACCAGACGGTCGACATGCTGCACAAGACCTTCATCACGCCGATCGACCGCGACGACATCCACAAGCTGATCACCCGCCAGGACGACATCCTCGACCTGCTGGAAGACGCGGCCCAGACCGTGTCGCTGTACGACCTGCACTCGGTGACGCCGGAAGCCAAGCGCCTGGCCGAGCTGGTGCTGGCCTGCACCGAGAAGCTGAAGGAAGCGGTGTCGATGCTGCACAATATGGACAATTCGCGCCAGATCGTCTCGATCTGCGAAGAGATCGACCGCCTGGAATCGGACGCCGACCACGTGATGCGCGCCGCCATGTCCAAGCTGTTCCGCGACGAACCGGACGTGCGCAACCTGATCAAGATGAAGGCCATCTACGAAATCCTGGAAACCGTGACCGACCGTTGCGAAGATGTGGCCAACATCATCGAAGGCATCATCGTCGAAAACGCCTAATTACAAAGACGAGTTCCCATGCAAACCCTACAAATCAGTATCTACGTGCTGGGCATGCTGATTGCCCTGGCGCTGATATTTGACTTCATGAACGGCTTCCATGACGCCGCCAACGCGATCGCTACCGTGGTCTCGACCGGCGTGCTCAAGCCGCAGACCGCTGTTGCGATGGCGGCCCTGTTCAACTTTGTCGCCATCTTCGTGTTCCACCAGCTGACCGTGGCCGCCACGGTGGGCAAGGGCACCATCGACCCCGGCGTGGTCGACCAGTACGTGATCTTTGGCGCGCTGGTGGGCGCCATCGTGTGGAATATCTTCACCTGGTACTACGGCATTCCGTCGTCGTCGTCGCACGCGCTGATCGGCGGCCTGGTGGGCGCGGCGGTGGCCAAGAGCGGCACCGGCGCCCTGATTTCGGCCGGCCTGATCAAGACCGTGGTGTTCATCGTGCTGTCGCCGCTGCTGGGCTTCATCTTCGGTTCGCTGATGATGTTGCTGGTGTCGTGGATCTTCGTGCGCTCGACCCCGCGCCGGGTCGACAAATGGTTCCGCCGCCTGCAGCTGTTCTCGGCCGCCTCGTACAGCCTGGGCCACGGCGGCAACGATGCGCAGAAAACCATCGGCATCATCTGGATGCTGCTGATCGCGGCCGGCTACTCGACCGCCGGCGCCAAAGAGCCGCCGCTGTGGGTGATCGTGTCGTGCTACACCGCGATCTCGTTCGGCACCCTGTTTGGCGGCTGGCGTATCGTGAAAACGATGGGCCAGAAGATCACCAAGCTGAAACCGGTGGGCGGCTTCTGCGCCGAGACCGGCGGCGCCATCACCCTGTTCACCGCGACCGCCCTGGGCGTGCCGGTGTCGACCACCCACACCATCACCGGCGCCATCGTCGGCGTTGGCTCGTCGCAGAAAATGTCGGCGGTGCGTTGGGGCGTGGCGGGCAACATCGTGTGGGCGTGGATCTTCACCATCCCGGCCTCGGCGTTTGTCGCCGCGATCGCCTGGTGGATCGGGCATCACATCATGTAAAACAAAAGGGAGCTTCGGCTCCCTTTTTTATTGCGCCGGCTGGCGCGGGCGGATGCGGAGTTCGTCGCCGACGCGCTCCACTTCGAGCATGATGTCGGGCTGGTCATAAGCGATCTCAGACTCGGGAAATATGGGCTGCCGTGGTTGATTCCGAGGTAGAGGCTGCAAGCCCATGCTGTGAATCCGATCCATTGAAGCACATTGACCCATTGCGCCCAGTTGCTGTCGCTTCGTTTATCGGATGCGGTAAATGGCAATATCATGCCCAAAGCCGCCCCGCCTACCGTTGGGCCAACGAACGCCACCGCATCAGATGTTGATCAGGATTGCAGTAGAATCGGAAAATCTTGTTGATGATGGAAGTACGATGGCGATTGATTTTGCGGGTTTGAACCAGTTGGCGCAGCATTCGGCCGCAGTGAGCATGCCGTGCAACTGCCACCAAGCGGCGATGCTGGCCTGGCAGGCGATGCCGCCGACCCTGGAGCTGGATCAGTTCGAGGAGGTGGCCTCGCTGGTGGAAGATCCGTTCGCCGAGCCAATCTTTGCCGAATACCATCCGGCCGGCACACGCTTGCAGAGCGACGATGCGCCCATCGCGCCGCGCTACTATCCCGCCAATCTCAGCCACGTCCTGCGCTGCGTGAAATGCGGGCGCCACTACCTGCGCTACACCGAAGGCGGCGGCTACTTCACCGAACTGCGCATCCGTGCCCTGCGCCCCCAATTGCTGGTCGATGCCCCGCTGTAACCGCTGAAGCACATATCCGGCGCCGGCCGGTTCAGGTATCATGCCGGGTTTCGCTCTGCCAGGCACGTCGTCCATGTCCGCTCCACGTCATAAGCACTACTCCCGCCGCCAGCACCTGATCGAGGCGTGCGTAGGCGCGGCCTTGCTGCGCGGGCGGGTGGCGGCACTGAGCTACCGCATCGGCCTGCACGGCAAGCTGGGCGTGACGCACCACACAGTGGCGTTGCCGCCGGAGCGGCGCCTGCCCAAGCCACTTAAGATCGCGTTCGCCTCCGACTTCCACGCCGGCGTGTCCACCTATCCGGCCATCTTTGACGACCTGTTCGTGCGCATCGCCATCGAGCAGCCGGACGTGCTGCTGTTGGGCGGCGATTACGTCACCGGCCCGGCCGCGCATGCTGAAGTGCTGGCAACGCGGCTGGCGCAGTGTCGGCCGCCGCTGGGCAAGTTTGGTGTCTTCGGCAACCATGACCTGTCCACCGACGACGGCCAGATCGGCCGGTTGTTCGCGGCCGCCGGCGTGCAGATGCTGGTCAACCGCGCGCAAGCGTTGCCCGCGCCGTTCGGCAACGTCTCGGTGTGCGGCATGGACGATCCGTGGGCAGGCGAGCCCGACGCCGCCGCTACCTTTGCCGGCGCCGCCCCGGTGCGCATCCTGCTGATGCACGCGCCGGACGGCCTGCTGATGCTGCATCGCCAGCGCTACGACATCGCCTTCGCCGGCCACACCCACGGCGGCCAGATCGCGCTATCGGACGGTACACCGATCGTGATGCCGCAAGGCCCTTTGTCACGCCCGTACTATTACGGCCGCTTCCCGGTCCGTGCCAACGGCGACCTGATCGTCAGCCGCGGCGTCGGCTGTGGCATGATCCCCGTCCGCATCAACGCCGACCCCGAACTGGTGATCTGCACGGTGCAATGATTTGTGTTGGCAAGCGAGGTCTCGCGTCAAACCAGGCGCATCGCTGTGGTGGCGATCAATAGGTGCTGAGCTATTGATATGGCGCTAGCTGTCTAGTTTCAGCGCTTGGTCTACAATGATCTCTGCTATTCGTGAGGGCGGGGCTATGGCGAACGAGATTCAGGTGGCGACGGAAGATCCCAGGGCGGCTGATTCGGTGGCGCTGATGGCGGAGTTGTCGACGGCGCTGGAGGCGATTACCGGCGATGGCGGCATGGCCTCGTTTGATGTCGAGGATGTACTCGGCCCGATGGCGTGTTTCGTGATCGCGCGCGACGTCAATGGCATGGCGGTCGGCTGCGGTGCGCTGCGCCCGCTGGAACCGGGCGTGGCCGAGATCAAGCGCATGTATGCGCGCCACGGCACCAGCGGCGTCGGCAGCGCGGTGCTGCGCTATCTTGAGGAAGAGGCGGCGGCGATGGGCTATCAGGCCGTGTGGCTGGAAACCCGCCTGGTCAACCGCCGCGCGGTCGATTTCTACGAGGCGCGCGGCTACAGCCGCATTTCCAACTACGGCAAATACATCGGCAACCCGCTCGCGGTCTGCTTCGAAAAGCAACTGCCATCCGTACTGGAACCGGCATAAGCCGGTGTCAGCGTGGTCTTACACGTTGTCGCGGCGGACGCTGCTTTTGTGCGCAGGCAGCCGGGTGCACAATATGGTCCATGAAAATCATCGATCAACGCTATCTGGAAAGCGATAACCGCTATTCCACTCAACCGTGCTTGTTAAGCATTCTCGAACTGGATCCGGTCACGCCCGAGGCCACCGAGAAATTGCAGCAGCGCCTGTATAACACCTTGCCCGGCCTGCACCGCTTGCGGGGACTGGTCGGCAAGCGCGCCGACGCTGTGCCGCCGATTGTGGAGTTGGTTCAACAGACGGCAATTGAGTTGCGCCGCCTCGCGCTGAACGAAGTCACGGTCGGTTTTGTCGGCGTGGTGCCGCGCATGCAGGGGCGCTACCGACTTGTCCTGCCATCCATCGCCGCCGCGCCGGCGCTGGCGATGGCCACGCAACTCGTCAATGCCATGCTGGCTGGGCGGTCCTACAATTTGAAAGCCGGCCTCGCCCGCTTGCGTGCATTGGCCGACCGCCGGTGCAAACCACGTGCACCATCACGGCTGCAGCAGAGTAGGGTGGTGTTTGGCAAACCAGTCTACGACGTCGTGTTGAAATTTTTCCGCGATAGAAAGAGCATCATCAACGTCGGCTTTTGTGGCTAACAGACCGCCATATTTCCGATTGCGCCATTTGCGCATGGCTTCGATTTCATCATGGCGGTGGGTTGAGAGCCCGATCGTGCTTGACGCGGCTTCAAGCGTAACTTCGTGATGTCCGGGCTTGGCGCTGACGCGATAACCTGATGCTGCAAGCACGGCAAGAGCAGTGAGGAAGGCAACCTCATATGCCGCCTCCATGCGCGTGCTGAAGGAATTTTCTGCACGGTTGGCATCGGCGAGTTGTTCGACGCTGGTGCGGAGCCAGCTTTGGATTTGGATCTTGTTAATCGCTTGCGGAATCAGCGGGGTGTCCGGTTTTTTGCTCAGAACGGCCAAGGTCTGCAAAGACATGGGGATCTCCTTTCAAGAGGAGTGTGGGGCCGTCGAGCAGTGTAGCAATCAAGGGATCTCCCTGATCCTGTAATTGACTGATCATTGATCTAGAGAAAACGGAGGCGTTAAAAGCGCGGTCAAATTGCCTTTCAATAGGCTGAAGTAAGGCGTTGACGCGTATCTCCGAGATGTCGCCGATGATCAGGATATCTACGTCGCTACTCGCGCTTTCCTCGTTGCGGGCCACTGAGCCAAATATGGCGGCAGCTTCCACACCAGCTAGCTCGGCTAGCAGCGCCTTGAGCGTGTTCAACATGCTGCTGGATTGCTGAAATAAGAGGATCAGCGGCTGTAGCGCAGGATCGCTTGAGGCGCGATAGCGCATTTTTTCCGGCTGCTGTACCAAACCCACTGCGCACCAGCGTTGGAGCCAGCGACTTAGGTTGCCTGAGTCGACGTCGGCCTCCTTGGCAAGCTCGCGCAAGCCAAACAAGCGCGCTGGCTGCTCGAATAAGCAACGCAGGGCATGGAAGCGGGCGGCGCCGCCGAACAACTCCGCAAATAGAGAAGTATTCATGGTGCTGTTGATAGTACAGCGAATGCTGTCCATTGTACAGCGATGCCATTTACTTGATACACACCGCCCGCACCATCTTGATATCGGTAATCCCCAAGAGGATTTTTTCGATGCCGTCCATTTTCAGGGTCAGCATACCGTCTTCCAGCGCGGCGGCCAGCAGTTGAGCGACGCGGGCGTGTTCTTGTAGCAGCTTCTTGACTTTATCGGTGCCGATCATCAGTTCGTGCAGGCCGACGCGGCCTTTGTAGCCTTTGGTGCACTCGTCGCAGCCGACTGCGCGGTACAGCGTGAACTTGTCATCCTTGGTGTATTGCTGCTTCCAGCGCGCCAGGATCACGGATTTGTCGAGCAGGTCTTCGCAGTATTCGGCCAGCAGGGCATCGAGCTCAGCCGGCGATGGTTCGTAGGCCTGCTTGCACTTGCCGCACAGCCGCTTGGCCAGGCGTTGCGCCAATATGCCCAGCAGCGCATCGGAGAAGTTGAACGGGTCCATGCCCATGTCCAGCAGCCGCACGATCGATTCCGGCGCGCTGTTGGTGTGCAGCGTCGAGAACACCAGGTGCCCGGTCAACGAGGCTTCGATGCCCATGCTGACGGTTTCCTTGTCGCGCATCTCGCCTACCATGATGATGTCCGGATCGGCGCGCAGGAAGGCCCGCATCACGGTCGCAAAATCCAGCCCGGCCTTGCGGTTGACCTGCACCTGTCGCAAGCCTTTCTGCGTGATCTCAACCGGGTCTTCGGCGGTCCAGATTTTGGTGTCCGGCGTGTTCAGATAATTGAGCACCGAGTGCAGGGTGGTGGTCTTGCCGGAACCGGTTGGGCCGCACACGAAGAACAGGCCGTAGGGCTTGCTCACCGTCGCCCGCAGGCGCTCCAGATTGAACGGCAGCACGCCCAGCTTGTCCAGCGGGATCGGCTCGCCGGCCGCCAGGATCCGCATGACGATGTCTTCCACGCCGCCCGAGGAGGGAATCGTCGCCACCCGCAGTTCGATATCCAAAGGCCCGTATTTTTTAAACTTGATCTTGCCGTCCTGTGGCTTGCGGCGCTCGGAGATATCAAGGTCGCACATGATTTTCACGCGTGCCACCAAGGCCGAGCGATAGCTGGCCGGAATCTCGATGTAGGGCACCAGCGTGCCATCCTTGCGGAAGCGGATGCCGGTCTTGCCCTTGCCCGGCAGCGGTTCGATATGGATGTCCGACACGCCCTGCCGGTAGGCATCCATGATGATTTTGTTGAGCAGCTTGACCAGCTCGTTCTCGACCGCCTCCGACACTTCGCCCGCGCCTTCGCCATCTTCGTCGTAGACGTCGTCCATGCCGGACAGCAGGTCGCCGACGCTGCCGCTATCGCCGTGGCCATAGAACAGCTCCACCATCTGCCGGAACTCGCGGTGCGAGGTGACCCGGTACACCGGCTTGGCGCGCGGGAAGATCTGCTCGACGATGTGCGTATGCGCCACCCGTTCCGGATCGAGCGCCGCCACCAGCAAGCCTTCCTTGTTGTCCTCAAGCGGAATCCAGCCCGATTCTTCCACGTACTGGCGCTTGAGGTTCTTCAGCAGGTCGACCGGCTTCAAACGGTCCGCGCGGAAGTGCTCGTACGGCACGCCGAAGTGCTTTTCCAGCGACACGCCAATGGCGGCAGGCTTGATTTCGTACTCGTCGATCAGCACGTCCTCGATATCGAGCTCCTTGGCGCGCGCGCTGCGCGTGGCGGCTTCCAGTTCCTGCGCCGAGATCACCGCCTCTGTCACCAGCCCGTCATACTTGGTGCGTACCATTTGCGGTGGTTTCATGCGTTGCGAGAACGCCACCGACAAGGTCTCGCACAATTCCTTCACGCCTTCCTCGGCGATGGCGGAGAAGGGCACGCGGTCGCGGTTGTTGATGAACTGGACCACGCCCAGCAGTTCGCGCGATTGCACCGAGATCAGCGGCGCCACCAGCATCTGCTTGGTGCGGTAGCCGGTGCGCTGGTCCACGCCTTGCTGGAAGCGCAGCTCCGGCGAATAGCGGTTCAGTTCGTTCTGGTCGTAGACGTCGGCCAGGTTGACGGTCTTGCGCGTCAGCGCCACGTAGCCGGCGATGCTGGCCGGCGTGATCGCCAGCTTGAGGTCGCGGAACGAGGTCAGCCCGGTTTTGACCTTGGAGACGATGTGGTCCTTCTGCTGGTCCAGCGCGTACAGGGTGAAGCGGTCGCAGTTGAACAGGTCGCAGAATTCCATGCCCAGGTCGAGCATGATTTCATCGAGGTTGCTGGTGGCGTGGATCTTGGTGGTGACCGCTTGCAGCTTCTGGAAAAACGCCAGCCGCAGATCGACATCACTAGGTCGTACGCCGGCGTCATTCATGATCGCTCCACCAGGGTTAGCTACATCAGTGTGACTTCCATGCCTTCGTAAGCGAGGAAGACCTTGAGGTCACCCAGCACCGCCGCGTGGCGCGCCATGACTTCGGCAAACACGGCTTCCAGTTCGTCGTCGCTGCGGGTCGGTTCGTGATGGGTGCAGTATAGCGCTTTGGCGCCGGTGCGCAGCGCCAGTGCGAACGCCGAATCGAAGGTGCCGTGGCCCCAGCCCTGCTTGGCCGGATACTCTTCGCGCGTGTAGGAGCAGTCGACGATCAGTGCATCGACGCCGTGCACCAGGGCGTCGATGGCGGTGTTGCGCTCGGCCATCCATTGCGCGTAGGCGGCATGTTCGGGATGACCGGCCGGGTGGATGTTGTAGTGCGGCTCATGGTCGCCGGTGAAGAACAGCGAGCGGCCGTTGCAGTCGATGCGGTAGCCGAGGTCGGTCACCGGGTGGTTCATCACCACGTTGCTGACGGTGGCGTCGCCCACAGCGACTGGCTGGCCGACTTGCAGCGTCTGGTATTCGATGGTGGCGTCCATCTGGGTTTCGCTGACCGGGAAGTAGCTGTTCTGCAGCTGCACCCCCATCACGTGTTCGATGCCGTTGCCGGTCACCGGGTCGGTCACGCCGTGCAGGCGCACGCGGCTGTCGCGGATGAACAGCGGTGTGAAGAAGGGCAGGCCGTGGATGTGGTCCCAGTGGCTGTGCGTGATGAAGATGTTGGCGTGGATCGGCCGGGCCTTGTTTTGAATCAGCGCCTGCGCCAGCGCGAACAGGCCGGTCCCGCCATCGATGACGATCAGGGTATCGTTGTCGGTGCGTACTTCGATGCAGGTGGTGTTGCCGCCGTAACGCGCCGTACGCGGACCGGGGGAGGGTATCGAACCACGGACTCCCCAAAATTTAAATTTCATACGCAATTCCCTGGTAATCGCTCTTTTTGTTGTTTGTTGCCTTCGATAATAGCTTTTTTTTTGTTTTACAGGGAAAAGCCGATGCAAATTCGTCGCATCGTCAATTTCCCGATGTACAACAGCTTGCACTAGGGCTACACTCTCAAACTGCGCTTGCAAATTGCGCACTATTGTGCCACGTCCAAAACGTTGTCAAGAAAAACAACCATGCAAGAGTTGAATCAAATCCAAATCGCCGCCCGCCTGGACCAACTGACCGAGCTCAGCGTCCAGCTCGGCAGCAATCACGATACCGACTCGTTGCTTGAGCGCATACTCATGGTTGCCAAGGGCATGACCCACGCCGACGGCGGCACGCTGTACCGTCCGAGCGAGGACATGCAGCAGCTGAATTTCCACATCCTGCTCAACGACACCCTCAACATCCACCAGGGCGGCTCCAGCGGCGTGCCGGTGACCGGCGGCGTGCCGCTGTACGACGAGCAGGGCGAGAAGAATCTGTCGGCGGTGGCGGCCTACGCCGCCCACTTCGGCCTGTCGGTCAACATCGAGGATGTGTACAAGGCGGACGTGTTCAACTTCTCCGGCATGGTCAAGTTCGACAAGATGCGCGGCTACCATTCGCAATCGTTCCTGACGGTGCCGATGAGCGACCACGAAGGCGAGCTGGTGGGCGTGCTGCAGTTGATCAATGCCAAGGATCCCGACACCGGCGCCATCCGCGCCTTCAGCCAGACCGACCAGCGCTTCATCGAAGCGCTGGCGGCGCAGGCGGCGGTGGCCCTGACCCACCAGCGCCTGATCTTCCAGCTGGAAGAACTGCTGGAGTCGCTGGTCAACCTGATCAACATCGGCATCGACGAGAAGTCGCCTTACACCGGGCGCCACTGCCAGTTCGTGCCGGAGCTGACCATGATGCTGGCCGAGGCCGTGCACGAAACGGCCAGCGGCCCGCTGGCCGATTTCCGCATGAGCGACGCCGACCGCAAGGAGCTGTGGCTGGCTGGCCTGCTGCACGACTGCGGCAAGATCACCACCCCGGTGCACGTGGTGGACAAGGCCACCAAGCTGGAAACCATCTTCGACCGCATCGCCGTGATCGACACCCGTTTCGAGGTGCTGCTGCGCGACGCCGAGATTGCCGCCCTCAAGCGCAAGCTTGAACCCGGTGCCAACGCGGCCGCCATCGATGAAGAACTGGCGGCGCAGCAGGCCGCGCTGCGCGCCGAGCGCGAGTTCATCCGCGTCGCCAACGTCGGCGGCGAGGGCATGAAGCCGGAAGACCAGGACCGTGTGCGCAGCATCGCCCAGCGCCGCTGGACCGGCCCGGACGGCGTCGAGCGCGCCTTCCTCGACGACGACGAGCTGATGAACCTGACCATCAAGTTCGGCACCCTGACCGACGCCGAGCGCAAGGAAATCAACAACCACATCGTCATGTCGATCAAGATGCTGGAGGCGCTGCCGTGGCCGAAGCACCTGAAGAACGTGCCGGAATTTGCCGGCGGCCACCACGAGCGCATGGACGGCAAGGGCTATCCGCGCGGCCTGACCAAAGAGCAGATGTCGGTGCAGGCGCGGGTGATGGCGATTGCCGACATCTTCGAGGCGCTGACCGCCAAGGACCGCCCGTACAAGAAGGGCAAGATGCTGTCCGAGTCGCTGCGCATCCTCGGCAACTTCGCGCTCAACGGCCACATCGATCCGGACCTGTTCGACATCTTCATCCGCAAGAAGATCTACATGGAATTCGCCCATAAGAACATGGACGAAAAACAGATCGACGTCATCGACGAAGCCAAGATCCCAGGCTACACGCCCTGATGCGCCTGCTTCCCGCCAAACTCGGCAAGACCCTCGCCAAATACGGCTGGCGTTGGCTGCTGGGTATCCTGATCACGCTGGCCGGGGTGTTTTATTCGCTGGACTGGTACAGCAACGACACCGTGGCGCGGCTCGATAACCTGTGGGCCGGCGAGCGCATGAAGCTGGAACCGCCGGTGCTCGACAAGCGCATCGTCATCGTCGACATCGACGGCAAATCGCTGACCGAGTTCGGCCGCTTCCCGTGGAGCCGCAATGTGCAGGGGGCGCTGATCTCGCAGCTGGTCGATCACTACCAGGTCAAGGCGGTCGGCTACGATATTTCGTTTCCCGAGCCGGACACCTCGTCCGGCTACAACGTGCTGGAAAAGCTCTCCAGGACCGAGCTGAAAGACGTGCCGGTGCTGCGCCAGCGGCTGGAAGAGCTGAAGCCGATGATGGACTACGACGGCGTGTTCGCCACGGCGCTCAAGGGCAAACCGGTGATCCTCGGCTTCAACCTGTCGCCCGACCAGATCAAGGGCGCGCTGCCCAAGCCGCTGTTTTCCGAGTCCGACCTCAACGGCCGTGAGCTGCTGGCCTACAACGCGCCCGGCTACGAGGCCAACGTGCCGGTGCTGACCCAGGCCGCCGCCGGCGCCGGCAGCTTTTCGGTGGTGACCGATCCCGATGGCATCGTCCGCAGCGCTTACCTGATCCAGCAGGTCGAGGACCATTACTACCCGTCGCTGTCGCTGGCCACCGCCTCGCTGTACCTGGACGCGCTGGCGGTCAAGCCGCTGCTGAGCGAGACCGCCGACCAGCTGTCGCAAGCCCAGCTCGACAGCGGCGGCTACGATGCCCTGACCATGCTGCTGCCCGGCCGCAAGCAGCGCCTGATTCCGGTCGGCGAGGCCATGAGCACGGTGGTGCAGTATCGCGGCCGTGGCGGCCCGCACGGCGGCTCATTCCGCTATGTCTCGGCAGCCGACGTGCTGACCGGGCGCGCGCCGGCGGACATCCTCAAGGGCACGGCGGTGCTGATCGGCACCACGGCGCCGGGCCTGGTCGACTTGCGGGCCACGCCGGTCAACCCGGAATACCCGGGGGTGGAAATCCACGCCAACCTGATCCGCTCGATGCTGGACAACCGCTTCAAGCAAAAACCCTACTATGCCTTCATCCTGGAGGCGGCCTCGGTGCTGGTGGTCGGGCTGGCGCTGAGCTTTGGCCTGGCGGCGCTGTCGCCGCTGCGCGCGATTTTGTCGGGCGTGGCGGTGCTGGCGGCGGCGGTCGGCATGAACTATTACCTGTACCGCGAGATGGACCTGATCTTCAACCTCGCCATGCTGGTGATCGTGATCGTCAGCGTGTTCGTCATCAACGTGGCGTGGGGCTACTTCTTCGAGGTGCGCAAGGGAGTGGCGCTGGTGTCGCGCTTTGGCGAATACGTGGCGCCGGAGCTGGTGGCCGAGATGGCCGAGGATCCCGAGAAATACAATATGGACGGCGAAAGCCGCGAGCTGACCGTGATGTTCGTCGACGTGCGCGGCTTTACCACCATCTCGGAAGGGCTGACGCCGAAGGCGCTGCGCGAATACATCAACCTTTACCTGACGGCCATGTCGGAAGACATCCGCAGCGCCCACCAGGGCACGCTCGACAAGTACATCGGCGACGCCGTGATGGCGTTCTGGGGCGCGCCGGTGGCCTTCGACGATCACGCCAGCCGGGGCGTCGCCACCTCGCTGCTGATGCAGGCTTCCGCCAAGCGCCTGAACCAGGACTTCCTGGCGCGCGGCTGGCCGGAACTGAAGATCGGCATCGGCCTCAACACCGGCATGATGCACGTGGGCGACATGGGCTCCAACATCCGCCGCGCCTACACGGTGATGGGCGACGCGGTCAACCTTGGCTCGCGGCTGGAGGGCATCACCAAGGTGTACGGCGTCGGCATCGCAGTGGGCGAGAGCACGCGCGCGGCCGCGCCGGAATTCACCTATCGCGAGCTGGACCTGGTGCGGGTGAAGGGCAAGAACGAACCGGTGGCGATCTTCGAACCGATCGCGCTGGCGCAGGACACCGACGAGGCCACCAAGGCCGAAGTGGCGCGCTGGCATGAAGCGCTGGCCGCCGTGCGCGCGCAGCGCTGGGACGAGGCCTCGTCCATCCTGGCCGAGCTGCAGGCGCTGTCGCCGCAGCGCGGCCTGTACCAGTTATACGTCGAGCGCATCGCCTACTACCGCGCGCATCCGCCGGGCGAAGGCTGGGACGGTGTGACCACTTTTGAAACCAAGTAGTAGCGGATTTGGCAATCATGATGCGGGAATAAGGCAGCCACAGTTTCCCAAAAAAATGGTGGCGAGCTGGGCAAAGGGGATTAAACTTTTAAGAAGTTAGTTTCCCATTGGCTACCTTTGTAGGATCTCGCCATGAATGCTTCCGCCCGCTCCCGCAAGCTGCGCCGCAAGGCCATCGCCGTCTTGATTGCCGCCTGCTACAGCAGCGTGTATGCGGCGCCGGTCAGTCCCACGGTGGTGGCGGGACAGGCCAGTTTCAACCTGCAGGGCAAGACCTACACCATCACCAATACGCCCAACGCCATTATTAACTGGCAGGGCTTCTCGATCGCGGCGGACGAACTGACCCGCTTCGTCCAGCAGAGCAGCGACAGCAAGGTGCTCAACCGCGTCACCGGGCAGGACCCGAGCCTGATCCTCGGCTCGCTGCAATCGAACGGCAAGGTGTTCCTGATCAATCCCAACGGCGTGATGTTCGGCGCCGGTTCGCGCGTCGATGTGAACGGGCTGGTGGCGTCCAGCCTGAATATCTCCAACGCCGACTTCCTGGCCGGTAAAAACAACTTCAACGGCGCCGCCAACGCGGGCAAGGTCAGCAACCAGGGCGCGATCACCACGCCGTCCGGCGGCCAGATCTTCCTGATCGCGCCGGCGGTGGAAAACAGCGGCATCATTTCCTCGCCTAACGGCGAGGTGGTGCTGGCGGCCGGGCATACGGTGCAGCTGTTCGACTCGGCCGATCCGAATGTGCAGGTGGTGGTGTCGTCGCCGGCCGACCAGGCGCTCAATCTGGGGCAGGTGGTGGCGCAGGGCGGGCGCATCGGCGTCTACGGCGCGCTGGTCAACCAGCGCGGCAGCATCAACGCCAACAGCGCGGTACGCGGCGCCAACGGCAAGATCGTGCTCAAGGCCAGCGGCACCATGCTGGCCGAGGCCGGCAGCCAGACCACCGCCACCGGCAGCAACCTCAATACCGGCGGCGAGATCCTGCTGCTCGGCGAGAAGGTCGGCCTGAGCGGCAACGCGCTGGTGGACGCCAGCGGCGCGGCCGGCGGCGGCACGGTGCTGGTCGGCGGCGACTATCAGGGCAAGAACGCGGCGGTGACGAATGCGCAGCAAGCCTATGTCGGCAAGGAGGCGGTGATCCGCGCCGACGCCGTCGACAGCGGCAACGGCGGCAAGGTGGTGGTGTGGAGCGATGCCGCCACCCAGGTGTTCGGCGCCATCTCGGCGCGCGGCGGCACGGCCGGCGGCCACGGCGGCATGGTGGAAACCTCGGGCCATTATCTCGACATGCAGGGCACGGTCGACACGCGCGCGCCCAAGGGCGCCAACGGTTCGCTGCTGCTCGATCCGAGCGACGTCTACATCGCGCTGGACCCCAGCACCGCGCTCAGCGCCGGCATGGAGATCGGCGCCACGATACCGCTCAGCGGCGGCGTGTTCCTGGAAACCACGGCGGTCAAGGATTCGCTGCTGCTGACCGGCGTGCTGCAAACGGCGCTGCTGACCAGCGATGTGACGGTCAGCACCGCCAACAGCAGCGGCAGCGGCACCGGCGTGATCAGCGTGCTCAGCCCCTTGCTGTGGGTCACCTCGCGCAACCTCAGCCTGCAGGCCGACAGCAATATCCAGATCAAGTCGTCCATCACCGGCATCAACGGCGCGCTCAACCTGACGGCCGGCGGCGCCATCGTCCAGACCACCAGCCCGATCGATGCGCTGGCGGTGTCCAGCCTGGGCGCCATCGCGGCCGGCAGCATCACGCTCGACAACAACGCCAACACCATCGGCGCCAGCGCCGCGCTGGCCTCCAGCGGCGGCAGCGCCACGCTGACGGCGGTCAACGTCAACCTGGCGGCCAGCAGCGCGGCCGGGGCGCTGACGGTGACCGCCTACAATGGCGACCTCAGCGTGAATGGCGACCTGTCCGCCGGCACCGGTATCACGCTGCAGTCGAGCAAGGCCAGCGGCACGCTGACCATCGCCAGCGGCCAGGCCGTGAACGCCACGGCGGGCGACATCAAGCTGGTGGCCGACAAGATGAGCCTGCTGGGCTCGGCCAGCGTGAACACCGGCCACGCGCTGTGGCTGCGGCCGTACCAGGATTCGGTCAATGTGCTGATCGGCGGCAGCGCGGCCGACGCCACCGGCACGCTGGGCCTGAGCCAGGCCGAGCTGCAGCGGATGAGCGTGGCGAGCAATGCCTTGCTGGCCATCGGCACTTCGTTCAGCGACAGCGGCGCCAGCGGCACGCTGACCGTGAACGGCGCGCTCGACCTGTCGAGCATGGGCGGCGGCCTGCTGCTGCAATCGCAGGCGGGCGACCTCAGCATCAGCAGCGGCGCCGCGCTGACGGTGCCGGGCGTGATCAGCCTGCAGACCCTGCCGACCGGTAATCACCGCGTGACCAATGCCGGCACCGTCACCTCGTCCTCGGGCATCAACGTCTATGCCGGCAAGATGACGCTGGCCGCCGGCACGCTCAACGCCAGTTCGGTCGGGCTGGAAAGCGGCAACGACATCGCGCTTGGCGCCACCAGCGCCGGCAGCGACACGCTGGCGCTGACCAGCGGCGACCTTAACAGCGCCAACGCCACGCAGCTGCACGTCTCGGTCAACAGCAGCCACGGCGGCACCGGCGATATCACGGTTAGTGCGCCGCTGTCGCTGAGCGTGCCGAGCCTGAGCTTGACGGCGCAGCGCAATATCGCGCTGGACGCGGCGCTGACCACCAGCGGCAGCCTGGGCCTGAGCGCACCCGGCGCCATCAGCGCCGACGGCGCGGTGGCGGTGGGCGGCAGCTTTGAATTGGTGAGCGGCGACTGGACGCAGAACAGCGCCTCGCTGCCGGCCTTCAGCGCCGGCGACTTCAAGCTGAGCGGCGGCACCTTCGTGCGCGTGCAGGGCGGCGACGGCAGCCTGTCGACGCCGTACCAGCTGGCCGATATCTACGGCCTGCAGGGCGCGGCCACGCTGGGCGGCGCCACTTCCTATGTGCTGAGCAACAATATCGACGCCAGCGCCACCGGCAGCTGGAGCGGCTCCTTCGTGCCGCTGGCCAGCAGCGGCTACACCGGCGTGTTCGACGGCGCCGGCCACACCATCTCCGGCCTCAGCATCGACCGCGCCAGCGAGAGCAACGTCGGCCTGTTTGCCCGCATCGACACCGGCACCGTGCGCGACCTGACCCTGAGCGATGTGTACGTCAACGGCCGCTACAACGTCGGCGGGCTGGCCGGCCTCGTCAGCGAAGGCATCGGCTACATCAACAACGTCAGCGTCAGCGGCACCGTGGCCGGGATCGGCAACGCGGGCCTGCTGATCGGCCGCAACGGCGGTCTGGTCGGCAATGTCCACAGCAGCGGCACGGTGTACGGCGACAGCGGCACCGACGCCTCCAACATCGGCGGGCTGGTGGGCGCCAATTCCGGCCAGATCAGCGACGCCTGGTCCGACGCCACCGTCAGCACCAGCGGCTTCGGCTATGCCGGCGGCCTGGTCGGCAGCAACTATGTCGGCGCCGACAGCACCGGCGCCATCGTCCGCTCCTACGCCCTCGGCACGGTGTACAGCTCGGGCGAGATCGTCGGCGGACTGGTTGGCGACAACAATGGCGGTGCGCTGTCGCTGTCGTATGCCAGCGGCAGCGTCAGCGGCGGGCGGAATGTTGGCGGGCTGGCCGGGCGCAATACCAACGGCGGCACCATCTACAACGTCTTTGCCAGCGGCGAGGTCAGCGTCAACACCGACAACCCTTACCTGAGCCACGCCAATATCGGCGGCCTGGTCGGCGAGCTGTTCAGTGGCTACGTCAGCAGCGTGTACAGCACCGGCCATGTCGACGACAGCGGCGTCGCCTATACCGGCGGGCTGGTCGGCAAGCTGATGGGCGGTTCGCTGTCGTCCGGCTACTTCAACCAGGACAGCGCCGGCACCAGCACCGACGGCGCCGGCGGCGTCGGCCTGACGGCGGCGCAGATGCTCAGGCAAAGCAGCTTCGCCGGCTTTAACTTCGACGACGGGCCGGAATGGCGCATCTACGACGGCCACACGGCGCCGATGCTGAAGACCTTCCTGATCCCGTACGAAGTGGGCGTGACCGGCGGCGGCAGCATCAGCAAGGTGTACGACGGCGAATCGGCCACCTTCACCGGCAGCACCGGCACGCTGCCGGCCGCCATCCACGGCGCGCTGGGCTTCGACGGCGCGGTCAACGCCGGCAGCTACACGGTGGGCGGCCTGTGGTCGACCAGCTACGACATCAGCTACACCGGCAGCAGCGCCACCCTGACCATCGACCCGCGTCCGGTCACGGCGGTGGTCAGCGCCAGCAAGACCTATGACGGCAGCACCAGCTTCAGCGGCACGCCCAGCGTGGCGTTCACCAACCTGGTCGGCTCCGATACGCTGGGCCTGGCGGGCGTGATCCACTTCGACAACAAGAACGCCGGCAGCGGCAAGGTGCTCAGCTTTGGCGACGTGGGACTGACCGACAACCCGCTCGGCAACTACGTCCTGTCCTCTGGCGGCGTCAGCGGCACCGGCACCATCAGCCCGGCGCCGCTGGCCGTCAGCGGCCTGACGGTCAACAGCCGCACCTACGACGGCAGCCTGGCCGCCACGCTGGCCGGCACGCCGGGCGCCACGCCGCTGTCGGGCGACACGGTGACGGTCAGCCTGGTCGGCAGCGGCACGGCCAGCTTCGCCGACAAGAACGTCGGCAGCGGCAAGGCGGTCACGGTCAGCGCTTCCAGCTTCACGCTGGGCGGCGCCGACGGCGGCAACTACGTGGCGCTGGCGCCCACCGGCCTGACCGGCGAGATCACGCCGGCGCTCCTCGGCCTGAGCGGCATGACCGCCGCCAGCCGCGTCTACAACCTGGACTATGACAGCGCCAGCGGCACCTACGGCCAGCTGGCCACGGTCAGCGGCGGCACGCTGGTGGGCGTGGTCAGCGGCGACAACGTGGTGATCGCCAGCGCCAAGGGCCTGTTCAGCGACAAGAATGTCGGCACCGCCAAGCCGGTGGCGCTCGCCAGCCTGGTGCTGGGCGGCGCCGATGCCGGCAACTACGAGATGGGCCCGCCGCCGCTGGACATGACGGCCAACATCACGCCGGCCACGATTTCGGTCTCGCTGGCCAGCCGCGCCTACAACAACAGCACCGCCGCCTCCTTCAGCGGCGCCACCCTGCATGGCGTGCTGTCCGGGGCCGAGAGCGATGTGGTGTCGCTGTCGGTCGGCGAAACCACCAGCGGCGCCTACGCCGACAAGAACGTCGGCAGCGCCAAGCTGGTGACGGTGAGCGGCGGCGCGCTGGGCCTGAGCGGCGCCGACGCCGGCAACTACGTGCTGTCGCCGACCGTGACCGGCGATATCACGGCGCGCGCGCTGGCCACCTGGACCGCCACCAGCGCCGGCTTGTGGAGCGATGCCGCCAACTGGGCCGACGGCGTGGCGCCGTCGGCGTCCAACGTGCTGGCCGCCTCGCTCGGCAGCAGCGCCGGCCTGGTCACCTACGACAGCTCGGCCGGCACCACCTCGCTGGTCACGCTCAGTTCCAGCGGCACGTCGCTGACCCTGACCGGCGGCAAGCTCAGCCTGACGGGCAGCGAGTACGATGCCTCCTACCTCAGCGGCGTTGTGACCAACAGCGGCGGCACGCTGGAAGTGCTGGGCAAACTGTCGGCCAGCAACCTGGTGCTGGCCAGCGGCACCCTCAGCGGCGTTGGCAGCGGCAGCTACATCTACGTCAACAACCTGAGCCAGACCGGCGGCATCATCGACAGCACCGGCACGGTCTACCTTGGCAGTGGCGGCAATATCACCACCGGCAATATCCGCGCCCACAGCCTGACCCTGAACGCCGGCGAGGGCGGGGTGGTGACGCAGACCAGCGGCAGCCAGCTGGTCGCCGACACGCTGAGCGTTACCAGTTCCGGCAACATCACGCTGGCCAACGCCAACAACCATGTGGGCGCGTTCGACGCCACCATCTACGGCAGCGGCAATATCGTGCTGACCAATGTGGTGACCAGCGGCGAACTGGCGCTCGGGCCGCTCACCACCACTGGCAATATTGTGATCGACAACACTGGCGCAGTGCACACCGTGGGCGCGATCACGGCCCATACCGGCGGCGCCGGCACCGGCGTGATTTCGATCACCGCGCACAGCCCGGTCATGATCGACAGCACCCTGGCCGGCGCCGATATCGGCTTGTCGGCCAGCACCGACATCGTGCTCGGCAGCGGCTCCGCGCTCAGCTCCAGCCACAGCATCGACATGACGGCCGGCACCGGTATCACGCTGGGCGGCTCGCTGTCGGTGCCGGCCGGCGGCAGTATTTCGGCGGTGGCCAAGACTGGCAGCATCAGCGCCAGCGCCGGCACCCACATCAGCAGCGGCGGTTCGCCGGTGACCTTGTCAGCACCGATGGGCTCGGTGAGCACCAGCGGCACCTCGTTTGGCGCCGGCACCGTGCCGGTCATCAGCGACGGCGCGGCGGCGGCAGCGGCTGCCGCCGCTGCCGAAGCGGCCGCCAAAGCCGCCGCCGAAGCGGCCGCCAAAGCCGCTGCCGATGCGGCGGCGGCGGCAGCGGCTGCTGCGGCGGCCGATGCCGCCGCCAAGGCTGCGGCCGACGCTGCGGCGAAAGCCGCCGCCGATGCGGCTGCCAAGGCCGCCGCCGACGCCGCCGCCGCCGACGCCGCCGCCAAGGCCGCCGCCGATGCCGCCGCCGCGCAGGCTGCGGCCGAAGCAGCGGCCAAGGCTGCCGCCGACGCCGCCGCCAAGGCCGCTGCCGATGCGGCCGCCAAAGCCGCCGCCGATGCCGCTGCCAAGGCGGCTGCCGATGCGGCCGCCAAGGCCGCTGCCGATGCTGCCGCGCAGAGCCAGCAGAACCAGCCGGTCACGGCGGCGATCAATTCCACCGTCAACATCATCAACAGCTCGGTCAACGCCAGCCAGAACAAGGCCAGTACGCCGGCCACGGTGCCGGAGCAGCACGTGGCCAGCAGCGCCACCACCGGCAGCAGCTCGGGCGGCAGCGCGCTGGAGGACAAGGTGGCGGACGAGAAAAACGCCGACGGCAGCGCCAAGACCACCACCACCGCCGCCAAGGAGCAGGTGAAGAAAATGTATTGCAACTAAGTTCAGGCAGAAAACCAACAGATCCGGCGCTTGCGGCGGCAGGGAAGGACTCAGCGCCCCGTGGCTATGCTAGCATCAGGGAAAGATTGTTAATGTAAAATAACAAGATACCAAGATTGACAAAAGTCATCGCCAGATAAGAGTCCACAACATGAGATATAGCCTAACGCGCCTGCTTGCAGGTTCCGTTCTTGCCGCTGCCGTCGCTTCGGCATGGGGTCAGCAATCAGCGCCCGACGACGGCGCCATCCGTTTTGAAATTGCACGCTTCGAGGTCAAGGGCAACACCCTGTTGCCGCCGGCGCAGGTGGAGGCCTTGCTGACGCCGTTCAGCGGCAAGCAGCGCGATTTCGGCGACGTGCAACGGGCGCTGGAAGCGCTGGAAGCGGCCTACCGCGAGCGCGGCTATAACGTGGTGACGGTCGAGTTGCCGGAGCAGGAGCTGAACGGCGGCGTGGTGCAGCTGCGCGTGGTGGAAACCAAAGTCGGCCGGGTCTCGGTCAAGAACAACCAGTACTTCGACGAAGCCAATATCCGCCGCAGCCTGCCGGCGCTGCAGGAAGGCCGCTCGCCCAACCTGAAGGCGGTGTCGGCCAACCTCAAGCAGGGCAACGACAATCCGGCCAAGCAAGTGACCATGAAGCTGCAAAGCGGCGAGAAGGACGACGAGGTCGACGCCGTGCTGGACGTCAAGGACGAGTCGCCGTGGAAGCTGATGGCCAATGCCGACAACACCGGCACCGAGTCCACCGGCAAGACCCACGTCGGCGTGGTGCTGCAAAACGCCAATCTGTTCGGGCGCGACCACCTGGCCTCGCTGCAATACACCACCTCGGCCGAAGAGCCGGGCCGCGTCAAGGTGTACGGCGCCGGCTACCACATCCCGCTGTACGGCAGCGGCGACTCGCTGGACTTCTACGCCAGCTATTCCAACGTCGACTCCGGCACCATCACGGCCGGCGCCTTCAACCTGGCCGTCAGCGGCAAGGGCGCGGTGTACGGCGCACGCTACAACCAGGCGCTGGCCAAGCGCGGCGAACTGGACGCCAAGCTGTCGTACGGCTTGGACATCAAGGCTTTCAAGAACAGCGTGCTGCTTGAGAACACCGAGCTGGGCAACAACGTCACCGTGCACCCGGTCAGCATCAGCTACCAGGCCAGCATGCCGATCAAGCTGGGCGAGGTGGGCGGCCAGGTCACGCTGCTGCGCAATATCCCGGGCGGCTCCAACGGCGGCTCGGACGCCTTCGCCACGCGCACCGGCGCCAAGGCCGGCTACACCGTGCTGCGCTTTGGCGGCAGCGTCACCCGCGCGCTGGCCAACGAGTGGCAGCTGCGCGCCATCGTCAACGGCCAGTTGACCAGCGACGCGCTGATCCCGGGCGAGCAGTTCGGCGCCGGCGGCGCCACCTCGGTGCGCGGCTTCAGCGAGCGCGAAATCGCCAACGATTCCGGCCTCGGCGTCAACCTCGAGGCCTACACGCCCAACCTGTGCGCACGCGCCGGCTGGAACTGCCGCCTGCTGGGCTTCTACGACAGCGCCTACGTGCACCGCAACAAGGCGCTGCCGAGCGAGCTGACCAGCACCACCATCGCCAGCGCCGGCCTCGGCGCCCGTTTCGTGCTGTCGACTTATGTGAACCTGCAACTGGACTACGGCCATGTGACCAAGGCTGGCGCCACCACCCGCAGCGGCGCCAACCGCCTGCATGTCCGCCTCGGCCTGGCCTATTGATTGAAGAGTAGAGACAATGAAACCGCATACCCCGTTTAAACTGCGTCGCAAGGCGCTGGCCTTGGTGGTGGCCGCCGCTTTCGCTGGCGCCCAGGCCAACCCGGTCGCGCCGACCGTGGTGCATGGCATGGCTACCTTCAACCAGCAAGGCAGCCTGTACTCGATCACCAACACCCCCAACACCATCATCGACTGGCGCAGCTTCTCGATCGCGCCGGGCGAGATCACCCGCTTCATCCAGCAAAGCGCCGACAGCAAGGTGCTCAACCGCATCACCGGCCAGGACCCGAGCCAGATCCTCGGTTCGCTGCAATCGAACGGCAAGGTGTTCCTGATTAATCCGAACGGGGTGCTGTTCGGCGCCGGCTCGCGCGTGGACGTCAACGGCCTGGTCGCCTCCAGCCTGAACATTTCCAACGCCGATTTCCTGGCGGGCAAGAACAACTTCGACGGCGCCGCCAATGCGGGCAAGGTCAGCAACCAGGGCACGATCACCACGCCGTCCGGCGGCCAGATCTTCCTGATCGCGCCGGCGGTGGAAAACAGCGGCGTGATCTCGGCGCCGAACGGCGACGTGATGCTGGCGGCCGGCAAGAGCGTGCAGCTGTTCGACTCGGCCGATCCGAATGTGCAGGTGGTGGTGTCCTCGCCGTCCGACCAGGCCATCAACCTCGGCCAGATCGTGGCGCAAGGCGGTCGCATCGGCGTGTACGGCGCGCTGGTCAACCAGCGCGGCGTGATCAACGCCAACAGCGCGCAGCGCGGCGAGAACGGCAAGATCGTACTCAAGGCCAGCGGCGCCACGCTGGTGGAGGCGGGCAGTGTCACCACCGCCACCGGTACTAACCTCAATACCGGCGGCGACATCCTGCTGCTGGGCGCGCAAGTGGGCGTGATGGGCGATGCGAAAGTGGACGCCAGCGGCGCCGCCGGCGGCGGCACGGTGCTGGTCGGCGGCGACTACCAGGGCAAGAATGCGGCGGTGATGAACGCCCAGGCCAGCTACGTGGCCAAGGATGCGGTCATCAGCGCCGACGCCATCCAGTCGGGCAACGGCGGCAAGATCATCGTCTGGGGCCAGGATACGGCGCGCGTGCACGGCACGCTGTCGGCGCTGGGCGGCGCCAGCGGCGGCAACGGCGGCCTGGTGGAAACCTCGGGTTATTACCTGGACGTGGCCGGCGCGCGTGTGCGCGCCTATGCCGCCAAGGGAACTGCCGGCACCTGGCTGCTGGACCCGTGGGACATTGAAATCGTGTCCGGGCGCGGCGGCTCGCTCGACGACGGCAGCCCATTCGGCTCCGCCACCTCGGGCACCACCTCGATCGGTGCCGACCTGATTTCCGAATCGTCGACCAATGTGCTGCTGCAGGCCAAGCATGACGTGAACTTTAACAGCAGCATCGTCAACAGCGGCAGCGCCAGCTTGACCGTGCAAGCCGGCAATGACATCGTTGTGAGTGCGCCGATCTACATGAACGGCGCCGTGACGCTGACCGCCAACGACAGCGCCAGCGGCAGCGTGTCCAGCGTCGGCGGCGTCACCATCGCCAAGTATTCGGACGAGGACACCATCCGCACCAACGGCAGCAAGCTGACCCTGAAGGGCAGCTACGTCACCATCAACGGCTGGGTGAGCACGGACGGCGGTGATCTGGACGCCACCGCCAACGTGGCCAACGGCTACATCACGCTGGGCGCCAACAGCCAGGTCCGCACCAGCAGCGGCAGCAGCTCGCTCCTGTCCTTCACCGCCGACAATATGAACCTGAACGGCGCCGCCTCCACCATCGGCGGCGGCGCCTCCGACGGCTCCGATTCGGTCTCGTTCACCACCTACACCGCCAACCGCGACATCGTCTACGGCGGCAGTGGCGGCGGCACCAAGCTGGGCCTGAGCGTCGCCGGCCTGCAGTCGGTCTCGGCTGGCGGCCTGAACATTGGCCACGCCAGCGCCGGCAATATCACCACCGGCGCCGACGTCACCCTGAGCGGCGTCGACAGCCTGGTGCTGGAAAGCGGCAAGGACATCACGCTGAGCAAGGTGCTGGGCGGCGCCAACCACGTCATCGTCAGCGTCGACGGCAGCGGCACCCTGAGCACGGTCAGCGGCGCCGGTCTTGATGGCGTGACCGAACTGAAGCTGATCGGCAACAAGATGGCGCTGGCCAGCAACATGAATGCGGAAGGCATTACGGTCGATACCTACACTTCCACCACCGGCATCAACCTCGGTTCGGAAGTCAGCGGCAAGCTGAGCCTGACGCAGGCGGAGCTCAAGACCCTGCAATCGGGCTCGCTTGACATCGGCACGGGCGAGGACTACAACGGCGCCATCACCGTCGGCGGGGCAGTGGACCTGAGCAGCGGCAGCACCGCCGTCGGCCAGTTGAACCTGCGCGGCAACGGCATCACGGTGTCGAGCGCGCTCAAGACCCAGGGCGACCTCACCCTGAACGGCATCAACGGCACGGTTAGCGGTACCGCCGCCATCACCACCAATGACCTGCTGGCCTACGGCGGCGCGGTGACGCTGACCGGCGCCAACACGGTGACCGGCATCCACGGCCACGCCAGCAGCGGCGTGTTCTCGTTCGCCACCGCCGGCAATATGGAAATCGCCGGTGACATCAGCGGCTACACTGGCGTGACGCTGAAGTCGGGCGGCAGCATCCATCAGAACATGAGCGTGGTGATCGACACGCCGTTGCTGACCATCACCAGCGCACCGGGCTCGGTGAGCCTGGGCGGGATTACCAATCACATCGATGCGCTGACCGCCACCAGCGTCGGCTCGCTGGTGGTGAAAAATGTCGGCGACATTACCCTGAACGCCTCGACCCTGACCGGCAGCTATGGCGACGGCACCATCAGCGTGGAGGCGTCTGGCCAGATCGCCGTGGCCGGCGCGCTCAACGCCAAGACCCAGAGTATCACCCTGAGCGGCGCCAGCATCACCGGCGCCGGCGTGATCACGGCCGGCAGCCTGAACGTGTCGGCAGGCGACACCGTCAACCTGAGTGGCGCCAACAAGGCCAGCAACGTGGGCGGCTCGGCGGCCAATAGCAGCTTCAGCTACAACTTCACCGGCAATGTGAACCTGAACAGCATCAGCTCCGGCGGCGCCCTGACGCTGACCGGCGCTGGCACCGGCAACATCACCCAGTCCGGCTCGCTGACGGCCACCACGCTGAACGTCACCACCCCGGGCTCGGTGGTGCTGACCGGCGAAACCAACCAGATCAGCGCGCTGACCGCCAGCAGCGTCGGCTCGCTCCGCCTTGCCAGTATGGACGAGCTGACCGTGAACGGCGCCACCCTGACCGGCTCCCTGAGCGGCGGCTTTATCGAGTTGGACGCAAGTGCCCTCACGGTGGCGGGCGCCATCAATGGCAAGACCCAGGCGGTATCGCTCAACGGTAACACGGTGAATATCAATGCCGCCGTCACCGGCGGCCTGGTCGATCTTTCCGCTAACACCTTGTCGCTGGATGCGGATATCACGGCCACCGTAGCCAGTATCCAGCCGTACAGCAGCGGCTACAGTATGGTGGTGGGCGGCGCGACCGGCTGCTCGTCCTCGTGCCTGGCGGTGGAAGACCTGTGGCGCGTGAACGCGGCGACCATCGGCCTGGGCTCGACCAGCAGTGAGCTCAGCGTGGGCAATATCACGGTGGAGGGCATTACCGGCGTCGGCACCACGTCGTCCAGCCGCAATGCGGCCACCACGCGTATCGGCCTGCTGAGCAGCGGCGGCACCATCACCCAGGGCGCGATCATCAATGTGCGCGACCTCGGCCTGGAGACTTCGGGCAACATCGTGCTGACCAACGCCGCCAACCAGGTCAGCAACCTGGCCGTGTCGCAGACCGGCTCCGGCAACCTGAGTTTCGCCAATACCGGCACCCTGGCCATCGCCAAGCTGACCGGCGGCACCACCGCCACCTCGGTGCTGTACAACATCGATGGCGTAAACACGGCCGGCAACGCCACCTTCGATATCATCGGTGCGCTGATCAAGGGCAGCGGCACGGTGCCGGGCGGCACGCTGACGGCCAATGCGCTGACGGCGGACACCACCGCCGGCATCGGTACCTCCAGCCTGGCGCTGGCCACCAAGGTGTCTTACCTGAACGTGACCAATACCGCGACCAGCGGCACGGCGCCGATCAATATCGCCAACGTCAACAATCCAAGCCATACAGTCATGACGGTGCATGGGGCGGAGCAGAGCGGCTCGGGCAATGGCGGCGGCATCACCATCGACAACACCGGCGGCATGGTGGTGGACGGCCTGGTGCACACCAGCACCGGCGCCATCAAGCTGCAGACGCACAGCCCGTTGACCATCGATGGCACGGTGTCCACCGATTCCGGCAGTATCACGCTGGCGGCCGGTACCGGCTATGGTAGCGACAACTTGCTGACCATCGGCAGTTCGGCGAGCGTGAGCTCGACCAGCGGTAGCGTGAGCATGACGGCGAGCAGCTACTCCAACCTTGGCGGCACGGTGGAGGACTCGGATGGCCCGGTGACGCCGACGCTGATTTCAGCGCCGACGCCGACACCGACGCCAACGCCGACACCGACGCCAACGCCGACACCAACGCCGACACCAACGCCGACACCAACGCCGACGCCGACACCAACGCCGACGCCAACGCCAACGCCAACGCCGACGCCAACGCCAACGCCAACGCCAACGCCGACGCCGACGCCGACGCCGACGCCGACGCCAACGCCGACCCCAACGCCAACGCCAACGCCAACGCCAACGCCAACGCCGCCACCATCGGCCGACATCTGCACCATCGCGCCGAACTCGGCGCTGTGCCAGGTGCTGTCGCCGCCGACGGCGGCCGAGCCGACCAAGCCGGTACAGCAGGCGTCGATCGAAGTGATTAATACGCTGGTATCGACCAAGACGAAGACTGAAGACACTTCATCATCGTCGTCGAGCAGTTCGTCCAGCGGTGGTTCGACTTCGGGCGGCACTACGACTTCGTCCACGCCGGACGACAAGAAGGACGAAAAGTCGGCCGAGAAGGCGACAGATGACGCATCCAAAGAGAAGAGCGGAACTAAAAATGACCAAGTTAAAAAACTGTACTGCAATTAAAGCCCTGTGGGTGCTGATGCTGTTCTGGATGGCCGGCGCAAGCTGGGCCGCCCAGGTGGCGGGCACGGTGGTGCAGCTGAGCGGTCCGCTGCTGGCCAAGAAGGCCGACGGCGCGGTGCGTATCCTGTCCATGAAGTCCGAGGTGGAGAGCGGCGACACGCTGGTGACGGAGAAGAACACCTACGCAATGGTGAAATTCATCGACAACAGCGAAATCACGCTCAAGCCGTCGACCACCTTCAAGGTCGAGAACTTCAGCTATGACGCCGGCAAACCGGATGGCGACAATGCCTCGTTCAACCTGGTCAAGGGCGGCTTGCGCTCGGTGACCGGGCTGCTGGGCAAGCGCAACAAGGAAAAGTTCGCGATGAAGACGCCAAGCGCCACCATCGGTATTCGCGGCACCACCTTCATTGCGGAATGGGTTGAGCCATCGCCGGAAGCGGTGGCGCAAGCGGCTGCCGCGCGCCAGGCCTGGCTGATGGCCAGCACCGCCGCGCTGGGCGACACCATGCCGATCCAGCCGCTGATGCTGGCGCAGGGGCCAGTACCGGCGCCGCCCAGCTTGTTGCCGGGGCTGCATCTGTACGTGGTTGACGGCTTGGTCCTGCTGAGCAATCCGGTAGGCACGCAGCAATTCAGCGCCGGCCAGTTTGGCTTTACGCCAAGCTTCAGGACGCCGCCGACTATTGTGCCGCCTAACCCGGGCCTGAAATTTAACCCGCCACCGCTGTTCAACAATTCCCCGGGGCAATCGGGCACCAGCACTGGCCCCACCAAGTCCAACCAGGTGGATTGCGAAGTCCGTTAAAAAGACCTTGACCTTCCTATCGTGGGATACTTGATGCTGTAGGTGGTGAAACAGCATTGGGTGTCCCATGAATCAGCAAGCGATCAAAATTGAAGGCATGAGCTGCGCGTCCTGCGTCGGCAGGGTGGAGCGGGTATTAGCGGCCGTGCCGGGCGTGGACAACGTCAGCGTCAACCTCGCCACCGAATTGGCGCGCGTGGAGTCGGCCCAGCCGCTGGACTTCGCCGTGCTGGCGCAAGCGATCGACAAAGCCGGTTACCAGGCCTCACTGGCCGATGCTCCCGCCGCCGCGCCAAGCACCTCCACCCCCGCTTCGCCACTCGCCGCTGCGCCGCGTCGGCAAGTCGTGCCGCAGGGCGGCCACGCTGTCGCGCTGGCGGCGCTGCTCTCCCTGCCGTTGCTGCTTCCCATGCTGCTCGATCTCGCCGGTGTCCATTGGATGTTGGATGGGCGCGTTCAATGGCTGCTGGCCACGCCGGTGCAGTTCTGGCTGGGTGCTCGTTTCTATCGCGCCGGCTGGCTGGCCGTGCGTGCGCGCAGCGGCAATATGGACCTGCTGGTGGCACTGGGCACCAGCGCCGCTTATGGCTTGAGCGTCTACCAGCTAATGGCCGGCGGCGCCATGCCGCACCTGTACTTTGAAGCCTCGTCGGTGGTGATCACGCTGGTCCTGCTGGGCAAATGGCTGGAAGCGCGCGCCAAGCGCCAGACCGCCGCCGCCATCCGCGCGCTGCAAGTGCTGCGTCCCGAATCCGCCCGCGTACGCCGTGATGGGCAGGATGTGGACATCGCCATCAATCAAGTGCGCGTTGGCGACATCATCGTCATCCGCCCTGGCGAACGCATTGCCGCTGACGGCAGCGTGACCGAAGGTGCAAGCCATGTCGATGAAGCGCTGATCACCGGCGAGAGCTTGCCGGTCGCACGCCATGCGGGCGAGCGCGTGACTGGTGGTGCGATCAACGGCGAAGGCCTGCTGCTGGTGCGCGTGAGCGCGGTTGGCGCTGAAAGCACACTGTCGCGCATCATCCGGCTGGTGGAGGATGCGCAGGCGGCCAAGGCGCCGGTCCAGCATCTGGTGGACCGCGTGAGCGCGGTATTCGTGCCGGTGGTGCTGATGCTGGCGCTGCTGACCTTTGTGGGCTGGTGGCTTTATGGCGGCGATGCGGAGCAGGCCATCATCAATGCGGTCGCGGTGCTGGTGATTGCCTGCCCGTGCGCGCTGGGATTGGCGACGCCGGCTGCCATCATGGCCGGCACCGGCGTGGCGGCGCGCTACGGCATCTTGATCAAGGATGCCGAGGCGCTGGAACTGGCGCACCGCATCACCGCCGTGGCCTTCGATAAAACCGGCACGCTGACGGAAGGTCAGCCATCGCTGGCAGAACTGGTTGCCGCGCCGGGCAGCGACGAAACGCGCCTGCTGCAGCTGGCCGCCGCCGTCCAACGCGGCAGCGAACACGCGCTGGCCCGCGCCGTCCTGCAAGCGGCCGAAGCGCGCACCGCATCGGCGCAGCCTGCCGTGCCGCTGGCCTCCCAGTCTTCGCTCGCCGCGCCGTCGCCGGCCGCCGGCGCTCCTGTGCTCGCGTCTGAGGTCGCAGCGCTGCCGGGGCGGGGCGTGGCGGCGACGGTGGAAGGCGCGAGGCTCATCCTCGGCAGCACGCGCCTGATGCAGGAACACGGCATCCCATTGCAAACGCTTGCCACGCGCGCCGACGCGCTCGAACGCGCAGGCCACACCATCTCCTGGCTGGCCGACGCCAATGCACGCCAACTCATCGGCCTGCTCGCCTTCGGCGACCGCATCAAACCGCAAGCCCGCGCCGCCGTGCAAGCGCTGCACGCCATGAAGATCCAAACCGTCATGCTCACCGGCGACAACCAGGGCAGCGCCGACGCCATTGGCCAGCAACTCGGCATCCAGCGTATCGTCGCCAACATGCTGCCCGCCGACAAAGCCAGCACCGTCGCCGGCATGAAGCAAGACGGCGCCACCATCGCCATGATCGGCGACGGTATCAACGACGCTCCCGCGCTGGCCGCAGCGGACGTCGGCATCGCCATGTCCAACGGCACCGACGTTGCCATGCACGCCGCCGGCATCACCCTGATGCGCGGCGACCCGGCGCTGGTGGCCGCCGCCATCCAGATCTCGCGCCGCAGCTACAACAAAATCCGCCAGAACCTGTTCTGGGCCTTCATCTACAACCTGATCGGCATCCCGCTGGCGGCCTTCGGCCTGCTCAACCCAATGGTGGCGGGCGGCGCGATGGCATTGAGCTCGGTCAGCGTGATCAGCAACGCGCTGCTGCTGCGGCGCTGGAAACCGGAGCAAACATGAACATCGGCCAGGCAGCGACGGCGACCGGCGTATCCGCCAAAATGATCCGCTACTACGAAAGCATCGCCCTGATCCCGGCCGGCAAGCGCAGCGACGCCGGCTACCGCGTCTACGGCGAGAACGACCTGCACACGCTGCGCTTCGTCAAGCGCGGGCGCCAGCTGGGCTTCTCGCTCGACCAGATCCGCGACCTGCTGTCGCTGTGGCAGAACAAGGAACGCGCCAGCGCCGACGTGAAGAGCATCGCGCTGGGCCACGTGGCGCAGCTCAACCAGCGCATCGCCGAGCTGACCGAAATGCGCGACACCCTGCAAACACTGGCCGGCTGCTGCCACGGCGATGATCGCCCTGACTGCCCAATTCTCCAAAGCCTTGCCGACTAACGTATAATCCCGTCACGTTTTGGTGCCCGCGCGTCTGTCCAGATGCGCAGTTAAACGGGAAACAGGAGCCGTCGCCGGCCAACCTGTGCTGCCCCCGCAACGGTAAACAAGCGTCGTCCACGCGACGACAATCCGCTACGCTAAACCACTGTGCTTCATGCATGGGAAGGTCAGGCGGATCTGCTTGCGAGCCCGGATACCGGCCAAACAGGTGGAAGCGCGTAAGCGTTTCTGTTCAATCCACTCACGGGGAAGTGAGTGGTTTGCGCTCTGTTTTCACAATCCGTTTATGCAAAATCTGCCTGTTGACGCAGCGATTCATTCTATTGAAACGCTGTTGTACTCCATTTCCAATGTGCTCTACCTGCCGGTATTGCTGGGCATCGCCGCGCTGGTGCTGCACATGCTGGTGTGCTTCGGCACCTTCGCCGCAGAATGGCTGGAACGCCGCCGGGGCGTGCGTATGCTGGTCGCCACCGCGCGCAAGGAGATGTCCGAAACCCTCACCGCGCAGGAAGGCGAACCGGCACTCGATGCCCGCCTTGAACGCGTGGTGCAGCGTGCCGACGCCAGCGGCGTGCGCCGCCTCGACGGCGTGCGCTTCGTGGTGCGCGTCGGCCCCGCACTGGGCCTGATGGGCACCTTGATCCCGATGGGGATCTCGCTGGCCGGCCTCGCGCAGGGCAATCTGCCGAAGATGGCTGAGTCGATGACCACCGCTTTCACCGCCACCGTGGTCGGGCTGGCGTGCAGCGTCAGCGCCTACGTGCTGACGCTGGTGCGCGAGCATTGGCTGCGCAGCGATCTGACCGAGATCGCGTTCGCCGCCGAAGCGCTGCTGGCGTCGCACGGCGCCAAGCCGCACCTGGTTCGCGCGGAGGCCTGACATGCGCTACCTGAACAAACACCGCTATGCGCGTCTCGGCGAGCATGGCGAAGATCCTCTATCGGGCGTCGCTAACCTGTTCGACGCCAGCATCGTGTTCATCGTGGCGATGATGCTGGCGCTGTTCTCGGCCTGGAACATGATGGACCTGCTGGATCCGAATTCCGAAGTTACCATCGCCAAGAAGTCGGCTGACGGCCGCGTGGAAGTGCTGACCAAGAAGGGCGCTGAAATCAAAGTGAGCAAGGTTAGCGACAAGCCGCTGTCCGGCTCCGGCAAACGTTTGGGCACGGCCTACCAGCTGCCGGACGGGAAGGTGGTCTATGTTCCGGAATAAGTTATGGGCGTTGGCCTTGCTGCTGCTCTGCGTGGCCGGCTACGTGGTGCCGGTGCATTCCGCGCAGGCCCCGCGCACGCTGGCGCTGATGCTGGGCGATGTGGAATCGCGCCCCACGGTGCTGGCGGTACGCGGCCTGCAGGACGAACTGAAGGCGCTGAATCTCTCCATCCGCATCATCCCGGTGAACGGCCTGACACCGGCCGACCGCGCTGCGCTCGCCACTGCCGACGTGGCAGTCATCAGCGTCAAGGGACGGCAGGCGATGGCTGGCCTCACCGCCGAACTGCAGGCGCTGCAAAAAGCGCGCAAGCCGGTGTTCGCTGTCGGTGCGATCGATGACAGCCTGCGCGAACTCGGTGTGCGCGACGACAAATCAATACAGGCATATCACGCTGAAGGCGGCGTTGAGAACATCGGCAACCTGCTGCGCTACATTCTGCGCAACAGCTTCGGCTCGCAGGTGGGCGTGGCGCCGGTGCATGCGATGCCGGATGCAGGGCTGTACGACGTGCAGGCCAACCGCACCGTCGGCGGCTGGGATGATTATGTGCGCGGCTACGCGCATCACAAGCCGGGCGCGCCGTGGATCGCCGTGCCGTTCTACCGCGCCAGCCTGGTGGCGGGGCAAACGCTGCCGCTGGCGGCCATCGTCGCGCGGCTGGAGGCCAGCGGCTACAACGTGGTGCCGGTGTTCGGCTATCCGTATGAAACGCCGCTCAAGCTGCTGCTGGACGAAAACGGCAAGAGCCGCGTGGACCTGATCGTGGCACTGGGCATGAAGGTGGGCGGCACCGCCAGCGTGGGCGCGCTGCTTGACCAGCTGGGCGTCCCGGCGATCAACGCCATCACCCTTAGCCAGCAGACTTACGCGCAGTGGCAGGACTCCAAGGTAGGCCTCGATATCATCGAACGCACATGGCAGCTGGCCGGCGCGGAAGCGGCAGGCCTGATCCAGCCGACCGTGGTTGCCAGCCGTGAACGCATCAGCGATGCGCAGACCGGCCTGGCCTACGTTGAAGAGACGCCGATTGCGGAACGCATCGAGCGCCTCAACGAACGCGTGGCCGCGTGGCTGGCGCTGCGCAAGCAGACCAACGGCGACAAGCGCGTCGCCATGATCTACTTTAATTATCCGCACGGTTCCGAGACCATCGGCGCGGCCTATCTGAACGTGCTGCCGGAGAGCTTGTGGCAAATCGTCCAGCGGCTGAAGCGGGAAGGCTACCGCACCGGCGACGCGCTGCCCGCCAGCGAAGGCGAGCTGCAAGGCGAGATCCAGAAGTGGGGCAACTATCCCGGCAAGTCCAAGGGCGACTACATGGCGGGCCTGAAGCATCTGGCCGAGAGTGGCCAGGCCTTGCTGGTGCCGCTGTCCGACTACCAGCAGTGGTTCGCGCGGTTGCCGCAGCCGCTGCGCGCGTCGATCGAACAGTCGTGGGGCAAGCCGGAGAAGGCGCCGGTCCTGTGGCGCAACGCGAAAGGCGAAGCGTTCTTCGTGTATCCGGCGCGCCGCTTCGGCAATGTGCTGATGGCGCCGCAGCCGGGCCGCGCGTGGGAGCAGAACCTGGAGAAGCTGCACAATGAAGTCAGCATGCCGCCATCGCACGAGTACATCGCGTTCTACCTTTGGCTGCAGAAGGACTTCAACGCGCACGCGGTCATGCACATCGGTACCCACGGCACGCAGGAATGGCTGACCGGTAAAGAAGCCGGCCTGTCCGACAGCGATCCGACCGAAGCGCTGATCGGCGCCATGCCCAATATCTATCCGTACGTGATGGATGATGTGGGCGAGGGCATCCAGGCCAAGCGTCGCGGCATGGCGACCATCATCGACCATATGACACCGCCGTTTGATGTGGCGGGACTGAACCCCGACCTGCGCGAACTGGGCGCGCTGCTGAACGACTATCGCGTCGCCGAGCAGAAAAGCCCGCTGCTGGCAGCCAGCCACCTGAAAGCTATCAACCGCCTTGCAGCAAAGAGCGGCGTGTTGAAGGACATGAAGAAGAGCGAGCTGAAATCGGAAGCCGACATGGAAGGCCTCGAGGAATATCTCGACGACACCGGCAACAAGCTGACGCCATTCGGCCTGCATACCTTCGGTGTGGCGCCGGCGGCGGAGCAGCGCAACGCCACCGCGCGTGCCGTGGTCAGCCTCGATAACACTTCCACATCGGAGCAGAAGGCCAGGCGCATCGCGCAGCTGGAAGCGGACATCGAGCAAAGCGCGCAGCTGGAACTGGATCGCCTGATGCAGGCGCTGTCGGGCCGCTACATTCCGACTGGCGCCAGCGCGGACCTGGTGCGCAATCCGAACGCGCTGCCGACCGGGCGTAACTTCTTCGGCCTCGATCCCTCGCGCATTCCGAGCAAGACCACCTACGAAGCCGGCGCAAAACTGGCGCAACAACTGGTGGACGACTACCGCAAGCGTCACGGCGCGTATCCGGAAAAACTCAGCATGAATTTGTGGGGCGTGGAGACTTCGCGCCACGAAGGCGTGATGGAAGCGCAGGCCATGTCGCTGATGGGCATCCGTCCAACGTGGGATGAGCGTGGCCGCGTCACCGGCGTGGAAGCCCTGAGCCGCAAGCAACTGGGCCGCCCGCGCGTGGACGTGACGCTGGTGTCCTCCGGCCTGTTCCGCGACCTGTTCCCGAATCTGCTCACGCTGATGGATCAAGCCGCGCAGCTGGCGCAGAAGCAGGACGATGAAGGCGGCAACGTGATGGCCGCGCACAGCCGCAAAGTGGCCGCCGCATTGACCGCGCGTGGCATCACTGCGGAAGAGGCGCAGCGCATGGCGTCGGTGCGCATCTTCGGCGTACCGAGCGGCGCATATGGCACGCAGATTGAAAAGCTGATCCCGCTCACCAACGCATGGAAGAACGAGAAGGAAGTGGCGGACGTGTTCATCAACCGCATGAGCCATCCGTTCGGCGCTGGCTACTGGGGCGACGACAAGGCCAATCCCGAGCAGCGCCGCGAGTTGTTCAAGCAGGCGCTGTCCGGCAGCCAGATCGCGCTGCACAGCCGTTCCAGCAATCTGTTTGCGACGCTCGATAACGATGACTTCTTCCAGTACCTTGGCGGCACCGCGATGGCGATCCGCAGCGTGGACGGCAAGACGCCGGAGGTGATGGTCAGCGACCTTGCCAACCCGCGCCGCGCCAGCCACAAGACGCTGGAGCAGTACATGGGGCAGGAGATGCAGGCGCGCTATCTGAATCCGCGCTGGGCCGACAGCATGCTGAAGGAAGGTTATTCCGGTGCGCGCTACATCAACCGCGTGGTGGACTATCTGTGGGCGTGGCAGGTCACGGTGCCGGAGGTGGTGGACAACGGCAAGTGGCAGCGCATGTACGACACCTATGTCGAGGATCGCCACGGCCTCAAGGTGCGCGAGCGTTTTGCCGCCGCCGGAAACCTGCGCGCATACCAGGCGATGACGGATCGCATGCTGAGCGCCGTTGAACGTGGCTACTGGAAGCCGAGCGACGCAGTGTTCAGGAAACTGAGCCAAATGAATGCTATCGCCATCAAAGATGCCGGCGTGGCGTGCAGTGCCGACTCGTGCAGCAAGGCGACGTTAAAAATAGCGCCGCAATTCAATGCGGAGTTCGCGCCAAACGTGGGATCCAATGCTAGTATCGTGAAAGGTGCTGTGCAAGCCGCGCGAGTTGGCGGCGCAGCGCCGTCACCGCAGGCGGCGATGCAAAATGCCGCCGCCGAGTTGCAGGCCTTGCAGGCAAAGGCCGAGACTCAGCACCCGCCACCGCCGCCACCACAGGCCAGGGCGAAACCTGCTCCGCAGGCCAAACCGGAAGCTGCCGACACTAAAGTCAGCGGCTTTGAAATGCAATCCTTGTCCAATCTGACCACGGTCCAGAAGACAGTGGGCACGCTCGTGCTGCTGGCGCTGGCCGCTGCACTGGTGGGCATCGGTTATCTCGCGCGTCGTAACAAACTTCGGCAATTGAAAGGCTTTGTATGATCGGTAAGTCCCTCGTCGCGCTGGTTGCAATGGTGCCGCTGGCTGCTTTTTCGGAAACCGTGGATACGACGGTGGAGGTGCGCGGTCACTACGACAATGGCGTCGGCACCTCCGGCGCGGCCAGCCAGGGCGCGGTCACTGCGGAGCTGATTGCGAATCGTCCGGCGTTGCGTGCGGGCGAGCTGCTGGAGTTTGTGCCGGGCGTGATCGTCACGCAGCACAGCGGCGACGGCAAGGCCAATCAGTACTTCCTGCGCGGCTTCAATCTCGATCACGGCACCGACTTCGCCACCTTTGTCGACGGCATGCCAGTCAACATGCGCACGCATGCGCACGGCCAGGGCTACACGGATCTGAATTTCCTGATCCCTGAGCTGGTGGACCGCATCAACTACAAGAAAGGCCCGTACTACGCGGACGAAGGCGACTTCGCATCGGCCGGCGCGGCGCACATGACGCTGGCGAACAAGCTGAAAGAAAACACCGCCAGTGTGACCGTCGGCGAGAACCAATACATACGTTCGGTGGTGACCGGATCGACGCCGCTGGGTGCGGGCAATCTGGTGTACGGCGCGGAGCTGGGCCACAACAACGGCCCGTGGGTGGAACCGGAAGCCTTCCACAAGAGCCTCGGTGTGCTGCGCTATTCGCAAGGCGCCAGCGACGATCAGTTCAGCGTCACTGGCATGTTCTACAAGGGCGCCTGGTATGCGAGCAACCAGATCCCGCTGCGCGCGGTACAAAGCGGCGAGCTGGATCCGTATGGCGCGATTGATACCAGCGATGGCGGCGCGACGTCGCGTTACAGTTTGTCCGCCACCCTGCGCAAGCGCACCAGCGACACGCTGCTGCAGGCGAATGCCTATCTGGTGCAATCGAGCCTGATGCTGTACAACGACTTCACCTACTTCCTCGACGACCCGGTCAACGGCGACCAGTCGCGCCAGACCGAGAAGCGACGCCTGGGTGGCTTCGATGTGGCGCAGACGTGGTTCAGCCACTGGGGTGGGCTGGATGTCAGCAACAAGGTTGGTGTGCAGGGACGCTACGACTACCTGTCGCCACTGGCTTTGCACGCCACCCGCAACCAGCAGACCCTCCGCACGATTTCGGAATCGCGCGTGCAAGAGGGCAGCGTTGGCGCGTATCTGGAAAATACGGTGCAATGGCGCGATTGGCTGCGCACAACGGCTGGCTTGCGCTACGACCGTTATCGCTTCGATGTGGACAGTAATATCGCCGAAAACTCGGGCAAGGTCAGTGCCGGCACCACGTCGCCGAAAGTGTCCGTGGTGCTGGGGCCTTGGGCCAAGACCGAATTCTTCGTCAACTACGGCGAAGGCTTCCACAGCAACGATGCACGCGGCACCACGGTGCACCTGACGCCGAAGGAGCGCGAGCCTATCGATCCGGTCACGCCGCTGGTGAAAACGCGCGGCGCGGAAATCGGCGCGCGCACCGAATTCTTGCCCGGCCTGCAAAGCTCGGTGGCGGTGTGGAAGCTGCGTTCGGATTCGGAACTGGTGTTCTCGGGCGACGCGGGTGATACCTCGGCCAGCCGTGGTAGTTACCGTTCCGGCATCGAGTGGAACAACCACTACATCGCCAATTCGTGGCTGCTGTTCGACCTGGACCTGGCCTACTCGCGCGCGCACTACACCGAGCATGACGAGGCGGGTGATTACATTCCGGGCGCGATCGGCAAGGTGGCCTCGTTCGGTGCGACCATCACCGATCTTGGTCCGTGGTCGGCGGCTTTCCAGATGCGTTACTTTGGTCCGCGCCCGCTGATCGAGGATAACAGCGTGCGTTCAGCCACCACCGCCATCGCCTATGCGCGCGTGGGCTACAAGTTCAATCGCCGCTGGAGCATGCAACTCGACGCCTTCAACCTGTTCGACCGCAAGGTCAGCGATGTGGACTACTACTACGCCTCGCGCCTGCCGGGTGAACCGGCGGAAGGCGTGGACGATATCCATTACCACCCGGCCGAGCGCCGCAGCTTCCGGATGACGGTCAAAGCAGTGTTTTAGGCCGGTTTGGTAAGGTGTTACCATGTTTGGCATGACGACACCTTACCAGCTACTGTACTGGCCCGGTTTGCAGGGGCGCGGGGAATTCGTCCGGCTGGCGCTGGAGGAAGCGGGCGTGCCCTATGTGGACGTGGCGCGGCAGAAGGGTGGCATGCCGAAGATGCTGGCGAGCCTGGATGGCGGCCAGGTCGATCATCCATCGTTTGCGCCGCCGGTGCTGCAAGTGGGCGATCTGTTGATAGGGCAGACGGCCAATATACTGATGTACCTCGGTGCCAAACACAAGCTGGCGCCGCGTACGGAAGCAGGACGCTTGTGGGCCAACCAGCTACAGTTGACGATAGCGGACATCGTGAATGAGGCGCACGACACGCATCATCCGATTTCGACCAATCTCTATTACGAGGATCAAAAGAAGGAAGCCAGGAAGCGCGCCAAGGATTTCCGCGAGCAGCGGATACCGAAGTTCCTCGATTATTTTGAAGGAGTGGTGAGCGGCGGCTGGGCTGTGGGCTCGCGGCTGTCGTACGTGGACTTATCGCTGTTCCAGCTCATCGAAGGCCTGCGCTACGCCTTCCCGAAAACGATGGCGAGGCTGGAACCGTCCTATTCCAATCTGGTCGCGCTGCACGACAAGGTAGCCGCCCGTCCCAACATCGCCGCCTACCTCAACTCCAGGCGCCGCATCCCCTTCAACGAAACCGGCATCTTCCGCCACTATCCCGAGCTGGACAAATAGTCAGGCGGCGCTGGTGACCGGGTAGCCGGCGTCGGCGATGGCGGATTTCAGTGCGGCCAGCGGCGTGGCGCTGTCGATTTTGACGGATTTGGTGGCGAGGTCGATCTCGACCTTGGCTGCCGCGTCCACCGCTTGCACGGCCTTGGTGACCGCGCCCACGCAGTGGCCGCAACTCATGTTTTCTACTTGAAGTTGGTACATCGCGTACTCCCATAACAGTTTGGATGAGTACACTGTAATCCTTCCAGCGGTGGGAAGGTCAAGTTTAATCGTCGGGCGGATCGTCGAGCTTGGCGAAGTCGAGGCTGACCAGGGCCCAGATGCCGCCGGCGTAATCCGGCTCCTGCGACAGGGTTTCCACTTCCGAGGCGCGCAGTTCGAAGGGCTTGCCTTGCTCCAGCAAGTGCCCGACGTGGCCGTAGATGGCCTTGGTGGCGTTGCTCATCGCTTTGTCCACGGTCTCGCCAGTCGTGACGCAGCCGGGAATGTCCGGCACGGTGACGCCGTACTGCTTTTTGGCGCCCACCGACTTCTGGATCAGGATAGGGATGTCCATGATGCTTACCTCAACAGGCGGGAAAGACGGGCAAAATCAATGAGTTGGGAGTTTAGTGTCATACAGGTCGCCGCCGGTTTCAAGCACTTTTTTTGGCTGCCGCACACGTCAATTTGCGTGATTGCTATCGATTGTTGCCGCAGGAAATCGCCTCACCCTATGAGGATTAGCTTGTAAGCCGGTGCCGGCCGCTGTTGCCGTCTTCCGACAACCATAAAAAAATCAGCCCCGCCGGCATCGCTGCGGGCGGGGCTGAAGAAACGAGGTAAATCGTTTATTTCATTACAGGACTTCGCTGGCGTGGTCGGCCAGGCGCGAGCGTTCGCCGCGCGCCAGGGTGACGTGGCCGCTGTGCGACCAGCCTTTGAAGCGGTCGACCACATAGGTCAGGCCGCTCGAACCTTCGGTCAGGTAAGGCGTGTCGATCTGCGCGATGTTACCGAGGCAGATGATCTTGGTGCCCGGACCGGCGCGCGTCACCAGGGTCTTGACCTGCTTCGGCGTCAAGTTCTGCGCCTCGTCGATGATCAGGAACTTGTTGACGAAGGTACGGCCGCGCATGAAGTTCAGCGACTTGATCTTGATGCGCGAACGGATCAGGTCTTGCGTGGCCGCACGGCCCCACTCGCCGCCGTCCGAATCGGACTTGTTGAGCACTTCGAGGTTGTCGTCAAACGCGCCCATCCACGGCGACATTTTCTCTTCCTCGGTGCCCGGCAGGAAACCGATGTCTTCACCGACCGGCACCGTCACGCGGGTGACGATGATTTCGTTGTAGAGCTTGGTCTCCAGCACTTGCGCCAGGCCGGCCGCCAGGGCCAGCAGGGTCTTGCCGGTACCGGCTTGGCCCAGCAGGGTGACGAAGTCGCATTCCGGATTCATCAGCAGGTTCAACGCGAAGTTCTGCTCGCGGTTGCGGGCAGTGACGCCCCACACATTGTTCTTGTTGTGGCTGAAGTCGCGCAGGGTTTGCAGCACGGCGGTCTTGCCGTTGATCTGCTTGACCTGGCCATAGAACGGCGCTTCGCCATTCTTCGGCTCCAGGAACACGAACTGGTTGACCAGCATCGACGGCACGAACGGACCGGTGACGCGGTAGAACGTCGCGCTCTGGCCGTTTTTATTTTCCTGCCACGATTCGAGGTCCTTGCCGTGCTTGTTCCAGAAATCGTCCGGCAGCTGGACGATGCCCGAGTACAGCAGGTCGGTGTCTTCCAGCACGTGGTCGTTGAAGTAGTCTTCGGCCGGCAGGCCCAGCGCGCGCGCCTTGATGCGCATGTTGATGTCTTTCGACACCAGCACGATGGCGCGGCCTTCCTGCTCCGCTTCCAGCGATCGCACTACCGACAGGATCTGGTTGTCGGCCTTGCCCGATGGCAGGCCGACCGGCAGTTCCGCCGTTTGCAGACGGGTCTGGAAGTACAGGCGGCCCTTGGCGTCCTTGTTGCCCAGCTTGGACAGCGGGATGCCGTTCTCGATGGCGTCGTCGTCGGTGTTGGAGACCAGCGCGTCCAGCGTGCGCGAGACCTGGCGCGCATTGCGTGCCACCTCGGTCATGCCTTTCTTGTGGTTGTCCAGTTCTTCCAGCGTCATCATCGGCAGGTAGACGTCGTGCTCCTCGAAGCGGAACAGCGACGATGGATCGTGCATCAGCACGTTGGTATCCAGCACGAACATCTTGGTGGCGCCGGTCTGGTCGGCGTGGCGGCTGGTCGAGGACTTGATGGTCACCTCGTTCGCCTTGTGCTTGGCTGGATGCGGCGCTTCGGCCGTGATCGGAGTGACCTTGCCACGCGGCGAGGACTTGCCCTTGGCTTCAACGGTGTCGGCGGCGGCTTTCAGCACGGCCGGCGCGGCTTTCAGTACGGCGGCCACGGCTTTGGATTTGGCCGGTGTTTTGGCAACGGCCGGTTTCTTTGCTGCAGGGACGGCTTTCACGGTCGCCGCTTTCTTCGGCGCTGGGGCAGGCTCTGGCGCAATATCGGCAACTGCCGCGAGGGCAGGCGTCACACGGCCGCTGGCCTTGGGGTAATCTTTTGCCAGCAGTATAGTCGCTGGCTTACTTGGAATTTTTGGCAGTGGCATCAGGATCTCAATTGGAAAAATAAAGGAGGAATCCGCCCTGGGGCGCGCGGCCGCATGGGATGGATGCTTGAGGGGAAAACAGGTGAAAGACTGCCGATGGGCATAGTTTCAGCCCGTTGAGTACCGCAAGGTGGCCGGCTGGCCACCGAGGAGGGTAAGAGGTACAGTGTTGACTCAAAATGTGCTTAAGTTCCTGCTGGTTGAGCAAACCGGAACTGCAACGCACCGTTCAAGCCTGACGCGCTACAAATTCCAGCACTTCGTCGACGTGACCCGCCACCTTCACGCCTCTCCATTCTTTCACCAATTGACCATTAGCGTCAATCACAAACGTACTGCGTTCGATGCCGCGTACGGTCTTACCGTACATTTGCTTCATCTTCATGACGCCAAATTGCTGGCAGACCGCTTCTTCAGGGTCGGAAATCAGTTCAAACGGCAGTCCCAGCTTGGTTTTGAAGCTTTCGTGCGAGCGCAGCGAATCGCGGCTGATGCCGTAGATTTCGGCGCCGGCCGCTGCGAATTGCTCGTGCAAGTCGCGGAAAGCCATGTTTTCGGTGGTGCAGCCGGGGGTGTTGTCCTTCGGGTAAAAGAACAGCACGGTGTAGCGCGCCGGGCGGCCGGACAGTTGGAAGGTCTGGCCGCTGGTCATCGGCGCGGAAAAATCGGTTACTACATCTGTCACAGGCGTCTCCTGAAGCGGTTCAATGGGCTTGGGCCGGGCCTTGAATAATCAGGCTGCCCGAGCGTCCCGGTAGTTCGCCCCAGGTGATGGGGCAAACCGGCAGCGGCAGGTGCTGGATTTTCTGGTAGTAGTCGGCCATCGACGCCAGTTGGTATCCCTGGGCTTGCCACCCTGCCAACAACTGCTCGAATATGGGGGCAAGTTTCTGTCCTTCAAGCTCTGCGTGCAAAGTATATACGTGGTCGCGGCCGGCGCCCTCGGTCAGCTTGAGCAGGAAGGCGGCGATGTTGCCGGTGGTGATGGTGACGCCGTCGATCTCGCAGCCGAGGATTTCGTCCAGGGTCGGCAGGGTGGTCGGCATCTGGATGTGCGCAAGCACTTTGTTTCCATCGGCCAGGCGATGCGGGCCGTCGGCCGGGTTAGCCAGGCTGCCGTCCGGGTTGAGCACGCAGCGGCCGTCCGAGGCGTAGCCGTAGCCTGCATTGTCATGCTCGACGAAGGCGCCGTTGTTCATCTGCCAGCCGGCCGCGCCGTGGGTGCGCGGGGCCACGCCGAACACTTGCGTGAAACGGGCGGCGGCCTTGCGCATCATGGCTTGCGACCAGGCAGCGTCGCGCTTGGCGACGTTGTCTTGCCACAGCACGTGGTCCCAGGTGTGGATGCCGCATTCGAAGCCGGCGTCCTGCACCGCGCGCATTTCGGCCGCGCAGTCCTTGCCGATGTCAGGGCCGGGCAGCAGCACGCCGTACATCAATGTCTTGAAGCCGTAGTGTTCCACCACCGAGGTGCGCGACACTTTGCTGAAGAAGCCCGGACGCAGCGCGCGCCGCATGGCCCAGCCGGTGTGGTCTTTGCCGAGCGAGAACAGGAAGGTCGCACCGGCCTGGTGCGCCTTCAGCATGCGTACCAGGTTGGGTACGCCTTCACGGGTGCCGCGATAGGTGTCGACGTCGATCTTCAACACCATCAATGGTTTTTGATTCAATGCTTAGTCCACCAGTGCTTTGGCTTCGGCGACCTGGCTGCGGTAGGCGTCGAAGATTTTCTTCAGGGCGTCGGCCATCGTGGTGGTCGGTTTCCAGCCCAGTTCGTCGCAGGTGTTGGTGATCTTCGGCACGCGGTTCTGCACGTCCTGGTAGCCAGCGCCGTAGTAGGCGCCCGAGGTGGTCTCGACGATCTTGACCTTGGCCGCGCCGTCGGCGTACTCAGGGTACTTCGGCGCCAGTTCCAGCATCATGTTGGCCAGTTCGCGGATCGAGTAGTTGTTGACCGGGTTGCCGATGTTGTAGATCTTGCCGGTGGCGGCGCCGTTCTTGTTCTCGATGATTTTCATCAGGGCGTCGATGCCGTCGTCGATGTCGGTGAAGGCGCGCTTCTGGTGGCCGCCGTCGACCAGCGAGATGTTCTCGCCACGGACGATGTGGCCGAAGAACTGGGTCACCACGCGCGACGAACCTTCCTTCGGCGTGTGGATCGAATCGAGGCCGGCGCCGATCCAGTTGAATGGACGGAACAGGGTGAAGTTCAGGCCTTCCATGCCGTAGCCCCAGATCACACGGTCCATCAACTGCTTGGCGTTGGAGTAGATCCAGCGCGGCTTGTTGATCGGGCCGCAGATCAGCTCCGAGTTTTCAGGATCGAACTCTTCGTCGTGGCACATGCCGTACACTTCCGAGGTCGACGGGAACACCAGGTGCTTGCCGTACTTGGCGGCCGAACGCACGATCGGCAGGTTGGCTTCGAAGTCCAGCTCGAACACGCGCAGCGGCGCTTTCACGTAGGTCGACGGGGTCGCAATCGCGACCAAAGGCAGGATCACGTCGCACTTCTTGACGTGGTACTCGACCCATTCCTTGTTGATGGTGATGTCGCCTTCGAAGAAGTGCATGCGCGGTTTATAGGACTCATTCTCCAGCAGGTCGGTGATACGGTCGGTATTCATGTCCATGCCGTACACGTGCCAGTCGGTGGTCTCCAGGATGCGCTTCGACAGGTGGTGGCCGATAAAGCCGTTCACGCCGAGAATGAGTACTTTTTTCATGTTTTGGTTTCCAAATCGATGTTCTTATGCCGCCAGGCGGGCTTGTAATTGTTCTGCAGTGATCGGTTCGCCGTCAGCCGTCAGGGAGGAAATCGTCAGCACGCGGCCATCGCCGCAGACGCCAAAGATGCAATTATCTACCACCGCCAAGCCCAGTGGCAAACTGAGATAAATTACGTTGCTTAAATGGCTACTCAGGCGGGCACGCTGGATCACATAGCGTACGCCGTTCAGGTCGGTAAAGGCGCCCGGATACGGCGGCGCCACGGCGCGGTGCAGGTTGTAGACCTGCTGGGCCGGCTGGCTCCAGTCGATGCGGCCGTCTTCCGGCTTGCGGCCGCCGAAATAGCCGCCTTTGCTGAGGTCGTTATGAAGGCGTACCGCCGTGCCGTCCAGCAGCGAAGGCAGCACGCGCCACAGCGCCTGCTCGGCCGCCACCTGCACCTTGCCGAACACTTCGTGCGCGGTATCGTCCGGCAGGATCGGCACTTCCATCTGCGACACGATGGCGCCGGCGTCCGGCTTGACGGTCATCTCGTGCAGGGTGGCGCCGGTCACGGTGGCGCCATGCAGCACCGCCCAGTTGACCGGCGCGCGGCCGCGGAATTCCGGCAGCAGCGAGCCGTGCATATTGAAAGCCGGCGCCACCGCCAGCAGTTCGGCCGGCAGCATGTGGCGGTAGTAGAAGCTGAACATCAGGTCCGGCCGGGCGGCCTGCACCTGCGCCAGCAGTTCAGGCGACCTGGCGTCGGCCGGCGTGATGTAGGGAATGCCCTCGGCCTCGCACAGCGAGATCACCGATTCGAACCAGATGTTTTCGCTGGCGCTGTCCTCATGGGTGACCACCAGCGCCACGTCGACGCCGCCGGCCAGCAAGACCTTGAGGCAACGCACGCCGACATTGTGGTAGCCAAAGACGACGGCGCGCTTGCGCGGCTCCAGATCAGTCATGGCCACGGCCCACGGTACGTTTTTCCACGCCCGGCGGCGGCATGTCGACCGATTCGCCCGGCTTTTGCTGCAGGATGGTCTGCACCACGTAGCGCGGACGCGCGCGCACCTGCTGGAAGATGCGGCCCACGTACTCGCCCAGCAAACCGATGCCGAACAAGATCACGCCCATGAAGAAGAAGGTGATGGCAAACAGCGTGAACACGCCTTCCGCCTCGGCGCCGAGGAACAGGCGGCGCACCAGCAGCACCAGTACCAGCAGGCCGGACAACAGCGACATCAGCATGCCCATCATGGAGTAGAACTGCAGCGGCACCAGCGAGAAGCCGGTCACCAGGTCAAAGTTCAGGCGGATCAGGCTGTACAGCGAGTATTTCGATTCGCCGGCCGAGCGCTCCTCGTGCTCGACCGTGATCTCGGTCGGCTTGCGGGCGAAGCGGTAGGCCAGCGCCGGCACGAAGGTGTTGACCTCGGCGCACTGGTTCATCAGGTCCACCACGTTGCGGCCGTAGGCGCGCAGCATATTGCCCTGGTCGGTGATCTTGATGTTGGTGATGCGCTCGCGCAGGCTGTTCATGGCCTTGGAGGCATAGGTGCGCCATGCCGAATCCTGGCGCTTGCGGCGGATCGAACCGACGTAGTCGTAGCCTTCGCGCATCTTGGCCACCAGATTGCCGATTTCTTCCGGCGGGTTTTGCAGGTCGGCGTCAAGCGTGATCATGATCTCGCCGCGCGACGCTTCAAAGCCGGCCAGGATGGCCATGTGCTGGCCGTAGTTGCCATTGAATAGCACCACGCGCGTGACGTCCGGGCGCTGGCGGAATTGCTCGGCCAGGATGGACACCGAGTTGTCGCGGCTGCCGTCGTTGACGAACACGATTTCGTAGCTGGCGCCCAGCTTGTCGAGCGCGGGGTACAGGCGTGCGAACAGGGCGGCCAGGCCGGCCTGTTCGTTGTAGATCGGGATGACGACGGAGATTTCAGGTTTCATCAGCATTGCGGTCATTTGATCAGGATCGCTTTCACGGCGGCGACCGCGCGGTCGACGTCGGCAGTGGTCATGGCGTAGAACATCGGCAGGGTGACGGTCAGGCGGCCGATCTTTTCAGCGACCGGGAACATGCCTTCCTTGAAGCCGCGCTCGCGGTACATGGTGAACAAGTGAATCGGCGCGTAGTGGTAGCCGGTGCCGATGTTGAAGCGGTCCTTCAGCGCGTTCATGAAGTCGGCGCGCGTGGTCGGGCCGTTGTCCGGCAGGATGATCTGGAACAGGTGGTAGTTGCTCGAGTCAAAAGCCTGCAGCGGCAGCTGCGCGCCGGACCGTGCTTCAAAGTCGGCGCCGAACTGCTCGTAGTAGCGGCGCGCCAGCGTGCGGCGGTGCGCGGTGATCTTTTCAATATTGGCGAACTGGCCCAGACCGATGGCGGCCATGATGTCGCTCATGTTGTACTTGCCGCCCAATACGTCGACGTCGATGCCGTCCACGCCGCTGCGGGTCACGCCTTGCAGGCGATACTTCTCGGCCAGCCTGGCCTCTTCCAGGTTGTTCAGCACCAGCGCGCCGCCTTCGCCGGTGGTGATGTTCTTGTTGGCCTGGAAGCTGAACGAGACGAAGTCGCCGAACGCGCCGATGCGCTGGCCTTTCCATTCCGAGCCGAAGGCTTGCGCCGCGTCTTCCACCACGCGCAGATTATGCTTGTTGGCGATCGCGTACAGGCGGTCCATGTCGACCGGCAGGCCGGACAGGTAGACCGGGATGATGGCCTTGGTGCGCGGGGTGATGGCCGCTTCCAGCTTGTCGAGGTCGATGTTGCGGGTGGCCGGATCGATATCGGCAAACACCGGCGTTGCGCCCACCTCGATGATGACGTTGGCCGTGGCCACCCACGAAATCGGCGTGGTGATGACTTCATCGCCGGGACCGATGCCGGCGATGCGCAATGCGATTTCCATCGTGCAGGTGCCGGAGTTGAAGGTCCGCACCGGGCGGCCGCCGAAGTATTCCGACATCTGGGCTTCGAAGGCGGCCACTTTCGGGCCGCTGGTGATCCAGCCCGAACGCAGGACGTCGCCCACGGCGGTGATGGTGGCCTCGTCTATCGTAGGCTTGGAAAATGGCAGGAAAGGCAGATCAGCACTCATGAGGTGGTTTGCTTTGTTATGGTAGTTTTATATAAAACGGTTGGCCGCAATTCTAAAGTGTTCGTCAGGTGCGCGCCAGCCACGCCACTCCAATCAGGATGACGAAAATGGCAAGCAAGCGCTGTACCGACAGCGCTTCGCCGAACAGATACCAGGCGCCGATGGCGGTCACCACGTAGCCCAGCGACAGCATTGGATAAGCCACGGAAACATCGACGCGCGACAACGCAATAATCCACAGCACCACCGACAGCACGTAGCAAGTAAGCCCGCCAATAATGGGCAACTGGGTTGCGACCCGCAAGCCGACGCTGACCAGATTGCTCAAAGTCAGGTGGATTTCGCCGACGTTGCGGGCGCCGGCCTTGAGCAGCAATTGCGCCACCGCGTTGAGCAGCACGCCGAAAACAATGAAGCCAAAAGTTGCGATATTCATTTTATGGTTTTGTTCATTACAGATTGGTAATGACCAGCCGGCGGGTGTCTTCCGCCACCACGCGCATGGTCACGCCCTTGCTCTTCAGCACTTCGTGGGCCTCGTTGCTGATGATGGCCATTGCCTTGACGTTGTCGGCACTGTGCTGCTTCCATTTCTCGACAAAGCCGTCGATGGTCGGGATCGACAGCTCCGGCTGCTGGCGCAGGCCGAAGGTGAACTCGTCCCAGTAATCGACCAGCACCACGGTGCGCTTCAGGTAGAAGGTCATCGACTGCTCGTAGGTGCTGACCGAATAGATCGGCGTATCGGCCTTCAGTTCGGGCAGCATTTTCAGCGCCAGCGTCTTGCCGGCGCGCATTTTTCCGTACGGCTCGAAGCCGGTCAGGATCAGCTGCACCGACACGAAGCCGGCGATGGCCATCGTCAGCACGGCCAGGTCGCGGCGCAGGTGACGCGCATGCAGCAGCGCCAGCGCGCCGCCGGCGGTGGCGACGATGGCGGCGGTCAGCACCCACGGCTGGTAGGCTTCCAGCAGCGCGCGTTCGTCCGGATGGCGCACCGCCATCTCGACCATCTGCGGCACGGCGGCCAGGCCGCCCAGGCCGACCAGGATCAGCAGGCCGGCGGCCAGGCTGCGGTTCAGGCGCGAGGCGTTTTCCAGGTAGACGGCGGCCAGCATGGCCATCGCCGGGAACACCGGCAGGATGTAGCCCGGCAGCTTGGAGCTGGAATAGCTGAAGAAGAAGGTGATGAACACGGTCCAGATCACCAGCATCAGCTTGGGCTGGAACACCGCCTGCTGGTCGCGCTTGACGCCGTTGACCAGCGCTTGCAGCGCTACGCCCAGCCACGGCATCAGGCCCGGCACCAGCATCATCAGGAAGTACCACCACGGGCCTTCGCGGTGGTGGGTCTTGAGGAAGAAGCGCTCCCAGTGTTCGTGGATGAAGAAGAAGTGCGGCTGCTCCGGGTTCTTCAGCCCCACCAGCACGAACCACGGCGCGGCGATGGCGAAGAACAGCAACAAGCCCTTGCCGAGGTGCAGGCGCTTCCAGATGGCGAAGTCGCGCGACAGAGCGGTGTACAGCACCAGCACCGCGCCCGGCAGCACCAGCCCGATCAAGCCTTTGGCCAGCACCGCCAGCGCCATGCCGGCCCAGCAGAGCAGCATCCAGTTGCGTTGCTCGGCCGGCGTGGCGCCGTCGCGCTGGGCCACCAGCATGGCGCACAGGGCGATGGTCATCATGCCGGACAGGCCCATGTCGAGCGAATCGATCTGGCCGGAAGCCACCCAGAACAGGCTGGAGCCGAGCACCAGCGCGGCGTAGAAGCCGGCGCGGGCGCCGAACACGCGCTTGGCCGCATAACCGGTAAACAGCACGCCGCCCAGGCCGCACAAGCCGGTCCACAGGCGCGCCTGCCACTCGCCGTAGCCGAACAGGCCGAACGACAGCGCGTTCATCCAGGTTTGCAGTGGCGGCTTCTCGAAGTATTTGATGCCGTTCAGGCGGGTGGTGATCCAGTCGCCGCTGGACCACATTTCACGCGCCATTTCGGCGTAGCGGCCCTCGTCGGGCGGCACCAGCGTGCGGATGCCGAGCACGTACAGCCAGATCATGGCGAATGCCGCCAACAGTCCCCAGGTAAATTTTTTAGAATTGTACAGGTCGTTCATCAGGCGCTTTTGCCCTCGTCAGCGTCGATTACCAAAGCCAGGGCCGCCTTGCGGCCTTCGCCCATCAGGATGTTGTAGGTGCGGCAGGCGGCCTGGCTGTCCATGCATTCGACGCCGATGCGGCGCATGGTCAGCGCGGCGGTCAGCTTCGGGTGGATGAAGCGCTGGCGCGCGCCGGTGCCGAGGATGACCACGTCCGGGTTGTCCTGGCCGATGAGATCGAAATGTTCGGCGGTCAGCGCTTCAAACGAGGGCGCATTCCAGGCGCGCGGCGGGGTTTCCGGCAGCACAACCAGGCTGTAGTTATAGCGCTCGGCGTTGATTTCCACGCCGGTTTCGTCGTAGCCGGTGACGGTCTGGTATTTTTGGGTATCGCTTTGATGGAGCTTCATGGCAGGAAACGGTGTTTAAACAGCAAAAGAAGCATCATTGTAGCGTTTTAAAGATGAAAGGTTGATTAAATCAGGGCCTTTCGGCAGAATGGTTCTTTTCGCATTGCAGCACGGGCCGGCGCCGGGTGTTTTGGCAGGTCAGAGAAGTTTGCCTCACATAAACAGGATTTTATTTTGCGACCGATTCAAAAATCGAACAAACTGGCGGAAGTCTGCTACGAGATCCGCGGCCCGGTGCCGGAAAAAGCCCGGCAAATGGAGGAAGAAGGCCACAAGATCACCAAGTTGAATATTGGCAACTTGGCCGTGTTCGGCTTTGATCCGCCGGACGAGATCGTGCAGGACATGAAGATCAACCTGTCCAACGCGGCCGGCTACACCGATTCCAAGGGCATGTTCGCGCCGCGCAAGGCGGTGATGCACTACACGCAGGGCAAGAATATCCGTGGCGTGTCGATCGAGGATATCTACCTGGGCAACGGCGCGTCCGAGTTGATCGTGATGTCGATGAACGCGCTGCTCAACAACGGCGACGAAGTGCTGGTGCCGGCGCCCGACTATCCACTGTGGACGGCGGCGGTGTCGCTGTCCGGCGGCAAGCCGGTGCACTACATCTGCGACGAGCAGCAGGACTGGTATCCCGACATCGAGGACATGCGCCGCAAGATCACGCCGAACACGCGCGCGATCGTGGTCATCAACCCGAACAATCCGACCGGCGCGCTGTACCCGGTCGAGCTGCTGCTGCAGATCATTGAACTGGCGCGCCAGCACCAGCTCATCATCTACGCCGATGAAATCTACGACAAGGTGCTGTACGACGGCGCCCAGCACGTGTCGATCGCCTCGCTGTGCGACGACATCCTGTGCGTGACCTTCAACGGCCTGTCGAAGAATTACCGCGCCTGCGGCTACCGTGCCGGCTGGATGGTGGTGTCGGGTGAAAAATCGCACGCAAAAGACTATATCGAAGGCCTCAACATGCTGGCCTCGATGCGCTTGTGCGCCAACGCTCCGGGGCAGTTTGCGATCCAGACTGCGCTCGGCGGCTACCAGTCGATTGACGACTTGGTCGGCCCGGGCGGGCGCCTGTTGAAGCAACGCGACCTGGCTTACCAGTTGCTGTCCGAGATACCGGGCGTCAGCGTGGTCAAGCCGAAAGCGGCGCTGTACATGTTCCCGCGTCTTGATCCGAAGATCTATCCGATCGCGGATGACCAGCAGTTCGCATATGAGCTGTTGGCCGAAACGAAAGTGCTGATCGTCCAGGGCAGCGGCTTTAACTGGATCGCGCCGGATCACTTCCGCGTGGTGTTCCTGCCGAACTCGGACGATATGGTGGAAGCCTTCGGCCGCATGGCCAAATTCATGGAAAGCTACCGCAAGCGCCACGGCGCCAGCTTTTAACCCGTCATTCCGGCGGAGGCCGGAATCCAAGGAACGCCGTCGAATTCGGTGCCTCAGCTTGGATTCCGGCCTGCGCCGGAATGACGAAAGAGATCTTTGGAATTTATTATGAAACCAATCAAAGTAGGCTTGTTAGGCGTCGGCAATGTCGGCGGTGGTACGTTTGATGTACTGGAACGCAACCAGGAAGAAATCCGCCGCCGCGCCGGCCGCAGCATCGAAGTGGTGGCCGTGTCGGCCCGCAACCTCGAGCGCGCCAAGACCCGCACCGGCGGCAAGGTGGCCGTGGTAGCCAATCCGATGGACATCGTCAACAACCCTGAAATCGATATCGTCGTCGAACTGATCGGCGGCTATGAGCAGGCGCGCGAGCTGGTGCTGAAGGCGATCGAAAACGGCAAGCACGTGGTCACCGCCAACAAGGCGCTGCTGGCCGTGCACGGCAACGAGATCTTCGCCGCGGCGCAAGCCAAGGGCGTGATGGTGGCGTTTGAAGCGGCCGTGGCCGGCGGCATCCCGATCATCAAGGCGCTGCGCGAAGGCCTGACCGCCAACCGCATCGACTGGCTGGCCGGCATCATCAACGGCACCACCAACTTCATCCTGTCCGAGATGCGCGACAAGGGCCTGGACTTCGCCACCGTGCTGAAGCAGGCGCAGGAGCTGGGCTACGCCGAAGCCGACCCGACCTTCGACATCGAAGGCGTGGACGCGGCGCACAAGGCCACCATCCTGGCCGCGATTGCCTTCGGCATCCCGGTGCAGTTCGACAAGGCGCACGTGGAAGGCATCTCCAAGCTGAACGCGGTGGACATCAAGTACGCCGAACAGCTGGGCTACCGCATCAAGCTGCTGGGCATCGCCAAGCGCGCCAAGGTCAACGGCAAGGAAGGCGTGGAGCTGCGCGTGCACCCGACCCTGATTCCGTCGAAGCGCCTGATCGCCAACGTGGAAGGCGCGATGAACGCGGTGCTGGTGCAGGGCGACGCCGTCGGCGCCACGCTGTACTACGGCAAGGGCGCCGGCTCGGAGCCGACCGCTTCGGCCGTGATCGCCGACCTGGTCGATATCACCCGCCTGGCCACCGCCGATCCTGAACACCGCGTGCCGCATCTGGCGTTCCAGCCGAACGCGATGACCAACATCGAGATCCTGCCGATGTCGGAAGTCACCACCAGCTACTACCTGCGCATGAACGTGAGCGACCAGCCGGGCGTGCTGGCCGACCTGACCCGCATCCTGGCCGATGCCGGCATCTCGATCGACGCCATGCTGCAGAAAGAGCCGGCCGACGGCGAGACCCGCACCGACATCATCTTCCTGACCCACCAGACGCAGGAAAAGAACGTCAGCGCCGCCATCGCCAAGATGGAAGGCCTGTCGACCGTGTGCGGCAGCGTCACCAAGATCCGCCTGGAAAACCTGAGCTGATCAGGCAAAAAAAAGCCGGACAGTGTCTACGCACACTGTCCGGAAAGGGTTAGGGCGCAGTACTCCCATACGCACGCCCCGGGGTCCTACGAAACTATTTACTTCGCAGCGACGGTCAGTTCGCTCTTCACTTCCTTCACACCCGGCACGGCCGACGCCAGCTGGATCGCTTTGCTGCCTGCATCGGTGCTGGCCACGGTGCCCGTCAGGGTTACTACGCCATCGGCGGTGGTCACGCCAATTTGCTTTTGATCGGCCAACGACGCCTTGATCTTGCTGGTGATCGCGTCGTCAGCGGTGGTGCTGGCCTTGGCCGCGCCGGCCAGCGCGCCGTCCTGCTGGGCATAGGCGAAGCCAGTCGTGCCCAGTGCGGCGGCAATCATCAGGCGGGCGATCAGTTGGTTGGTTTTCATGGTTTGCTTCCTTATTTCAGTTGAGGGTAGCTACCTCTATGCAAACCGCGTGCCAGAACAATTTAACCTTTAAATTCAAAGGCTTATGTTTTTGTTCTGGCTGTACTGCCTGATTTTTGTCGTGATTTGGCGACACGCTCGTGCCGCCATGAGCTAAGTCATTGATTTTTCGGCGTTTCATCTTGTCGCTCACTGGCGACATCGCCTCGGAACAGGCTGGCGTCCAGCTCGTGCTTTTGCAGCAGGCGGTAAAACTCCGTGCGGTTGCGCTCGGCCAGCCGGGCGGCGTCGGCGACGCTGCCATCGGTGAGTTTCAGCAGCTGGACCAGGTAGTTGCGCTCGAAGCGGCGGCGCGCCTCGGTGTAGCTCAACACTTCCAGCGACGGCACGCGCAAGGCCCGCTGCACCAGCGACAAGGGCACCAGCGGCGCGGTCGCCAGCGCGCACACGTGCTCGACCACGTTGTACAGCTGGCGCACATTGCCGGGCCAGGCCGAGGTGGTCAGCAGTTCCAGCGCATCGGGGGCGAAGCCGTGCACGGTCTTGCCGTATTTTGCGGCCAGCGACTGCAGGAATTGGGTGGCCATCGGCGCCACGTCCTCGCGCCGCTGCGCCAGCGGCGGCAAGGTCAGGGTGATGACGTTGAGGCGGTAGTACAAGTCTTCGCGGAACTGGCCTTCGCGCATGGCGAGGTCGAGGTCGCGGTGGGTGGCGGACAGGATGCGCACATCGACCGGCCGTCCCACGTCCGAGCCCAGCTGGCGCACCACGCGCTCCTGCAGCACCCGCAGCAGCTTCACTTGCAGTAGCAAGGGCATGTCGCCGATTTCATCGAGGAACAGGGTGCCGCCGTCGGCCGCCTGCACCAGGCCTTCGCGGCTGGACAGGGCGCCGGTGTAGGCGCCTTTGACGTGGCCGAACAGTTCGGACTCCAGCAGCGCTTCCGGGATCGCGCCGCAGTTGACGGCGATGAAGGGCGCTTGCGCGCGCCGGCTGGCACGGTGGATGGCCTGCGCCAGCAGTTCCTTGCCGGTGCCGCTTTCGCCCCGGATCAAAATGCTGGCGTCGGAGGCGGCCACCAGCCGCGCTTCGGCCAGCAACTCGTCCATGCACTGGCTGCGGCTGATGATGGCGGCACGCCACTGCTCGTCGCCGTCGATGGCGCGTGCGGCTGGCGCTGCCAGGCTCAGCGCCTGGGCGATGCGCTCCAGCAGCAGTTTGGCGTCGAACGGCTTGGTCAGGTAGGCGTAGGCGCCCAGCGTGGTGGCTTCCACCGCATCCGGAATGGTGCCGTGCGCGGTCAGCAGGATCACCGGCAGGGCCGGGTGGCTGCGGCGGATTTCCTGGAACAGCGCCATGCCGTCGCGGTCCGGCAGGCGGATGTCGCTGATGACCAGGCGCGGCAATTCGATCGACAGCCGCGCCAGCGCGGCCTCGGCGCTGCCGACGGCGGTGACGCGGTAGCCGTTGGCGCTCAGGCGCATCGAGAGCAGGCGCAGCAGGTCGTCGTCGTCATCGACCAGCAGCAGGTGGGCGCCTTGTCCTTGTGACGGGCTCATCTCGTCCCCTGCGGCGCTGGCGCCGGGCGGACCGGCAGGGTGCGCTCGATGGCTTTCAGCGCTTCCAGTGTCTCGTTGAGCTGGTCGATGCGGCGCTGGCTGTCTTTTTGCTGCGCGGCCAGCTTGTCGGCATGCTCGGCCAGGCGGCGCGTTTCGGCGCAATTGCTGGACAGCAGCTGGGCCAGCGGGCGGAACGGCGCGGCCTCCGGCTCGGCCGAGGTCGCCACGCTGTCGAGCAGCGATTGCGCGCGCGCCAGGTCGCCGCCGCCGCGCGTGAGCATCAGGGCCATGCCCATCTGGATCGCCACGCGTGGGCTGCGCTGTTGCAGGCCGAGGCCGCTCAATTCCTTGAGCAGCTCGCCCTGGCTCATGCGCCGTAGCGACTGGTGGTAGCTGAGCAGCGGGCCGATTTCATCGGGCGGCGGCGGCGGCGCCGGCAGTTTCTCCACCACCGGCGGCGGTGCCGGCGGCGGCGCCGGATCATCCGGCAGCGGCGAGTTCAGGGTGCAGGCCGCCAGCAGCAGGCAGGTCAGCACAGGGAGGCAGGACTTAGCGTTCATAAGGCAGCTCGATGCGGAAGTGTGCGCCCTGCGCGGCGGGCAGCAGTTTCAGGATACCGCCATGCGCGGCCACGTACTCTTGCACAATGGACAGGCCGATGCCGTTGCCGCGCCGCGCGCCGGGCGGCTGGCGCTGTCCCTGGTAGAACGGTTCGAAGATGCGGGCCGCGTCCTCGGCCGCCACGCCCGGTCCCTGGTCGCGGCACTCCAGCAGCAGCTTGCCGTCCAGCTCGCCGAGGCGGAAGCTGACCAGGCCGTTCTCCGGGCTGAAGCGCACGGCGTTGGACAGCAGGTTGCCGATGGCGGTGGCCAGCTTGTCGGCGTCGGCGTTGATTGGGCGCGCCGCGCCTTCGGCCACTACGGTCAGGCGGGTGGCCTGCCATTGCAGGCGCTGGCTGTCGATGGCGCGCGCCAGCAGGTGGTTGACGTCCACCGGCTGCAGTTGCAGGTGCTGGGCGTCGAAGGCGGCGGCGTTGTAGCGCAGCAGCGCTTCGATCTGCGACTGCAGCGCCGCCGTGTTCTGGTTGAGGATGGCGGCGATCTCGCGCTGGTCGGGCGACAGCGCGCCGGCCACGCCGTCTTCCAGCAAGGCCACGCCTTCGCGCAGCGCCGCCAGCGGCGTCTTCAGCTCGTGCGAGATGTGGCGCAGGAAGCGCGCCTTGTCCGCTTCCAGCTCGGCCAGGCGCTGGCGCAGCCAGTTCAGCTGCTGACCGACGCGCTGCAGGTCGCTCGGACCGGGCACGGCGATCGGCTGGTCGTAGCGGCTTTCGCCCAGCGTGTCGATGGCTTGCTCGATCTGTTCCAGCGGGCGCGACAGCCACAGGCCGAAGCCGCTCGCCAGCAGCGCCGCCAGCAAGATGGAGGCGATCACCTGCGCCTTGAGCACGCCGCGCCGCTGGTCCAGTTCGGCCAGCAGGTCGCCGTTGCGCCGTTCGACTTCTTGTTTAACCTCTTCTTCCAGCTGCTGGTTCACGGCCGGCAGTGGCGCCAGCACGTTTTCCAGCGCCTGCTGGCGCGCCGCGCTGCGCGGGCGCGGCGGGGCTTGCAGGATGTCCCAGGCTTGGGCGCCGGCGTTGCGCCAGCGCTCGAACAGCGCGTCCGGCGTGCTGGGCAGGGCGGCAGCCACGGCGTCGAGCGAGACCTGGGCCTCGCGCCAGGTCTCGGCGTAGCGTTTGAGGAAGGCAGGATCGTCCAGCACCAGGTACTGGCGTGCGCTGCGGCTCATGGCCACGCTGCGCTCGGCAAGTTGCTGGGTGTGTTCGGTGAGGGCCAGCGCATGGCGTCCGCTGTCGCGACTGTGGGCGGCCAGGCGGTCCAGCGTCCACAGGGCATGCAGCGAGGCGGCGCTCAGCAGCACGGCAATCAGCAAAAAGACGCCCAGCAGCAACTGGCGAAACGACAGTTTGGAGAGCATCGCAGTTAAAAAAAGAACTATGTTGACCGCATCATATGGCGAAACAGCCGCGATAGCCTGTTCGATTGGCATGAATTTGTTGCATCTCGCCATGTCTTTCGATTACGCTGGATTCCTTGCAAGCAAGGAGGGGCTTATGTCGAACTGGTTGAACCGGCTGTCCATACGCAACAAGCTGATGCTGAGCATGGCGTTCTGCCTGCTGCTGTTTCTGGCGATCTCCGCCACGCTGAGCGTGGTCATGACAGGCAACACCATCCGCCAGCGGGTCATCACGCAGGAGCTGCCGGCCGAGGTGGGCGAAATCCGCAACGACATCCAGCGCCAGATCAGCGTGCCGCTGGCCACCGCGCGTTCCATCGCTGCCAATACCTTCTTGCTGAACTGGGAAAAAGCCGGCCTGCCCGACGACGGCCTGCCGGTGTGGCGTTCGTTTGCCGACAATGTGCGCAAGCTGACCGGCGCGGCCACGGTGTCGTGGGTGTCGGCCGCCACCGGCAAGTATTACGATCACAGCGGCTACAAGCGCACGCTGGAGAAGGGCGCCTCGGGCGACCAGTGGTTCTACGGCTTTCTCGCCACCGGCAAGCCCTACACGCTCAACCTCGACAAGGAAAAGGGCTACGACACCTACAGCGTGTTCGTCAACGTGCGCTTCGATGCGGGCGACGGCAAGATCGGCACCACCAGCGTCGGGCTGGCGGTCGACAAGCTGGCCGAGACCATCCGCAGCTACAAGGTCGGCAAGTCGGGCTTTGTGTACCTGGTGCGGCCGAACGGCACGCTGATTATTCATCGCGAGACGGCGCTGGCCGACGGCAAGCACAATATGAAGGATCTGCCCGGCTTCAACGCCGAGCTGACCGGCAAGCTGCTTGGCAGCGAGCGCTACACCAGCGACAGCTACCAGGCGCCGGACGGCAAGCGGCTGGTGGCCGCCTCGTTCGTGCCGGAACTGAATATGTACGTGATTGCGGAAGTGCCGGAGGCCGAGGTGCTGGGCGACGTCACGCGCTCGCTGACCATCTCGGCCTTGGTGGGCGGGCTGGTGGGCGGCGGCATCGGCATGTTCGTGGTGTTTCTGGTGAGCGCGGCGATTGCGGCGCCGGTGGCGCGCGCGGCGCAGATGCTGGGCGAGATCGCCGACGGCAATGGCGACCTGAGCCGCCGCATGACGGTGGAGAGCCAGGACGAGGTGGGCGCGCTGGCCGACGGCTTCAACCGGTTTGTGGCCTCGCTTAACACCACCATCCGCAAGGTGCGCGACAGTACCGAGACGATCGCCACCGCATCGAGCGAAATCGCCAGCGGCAACCTCGATTTGTCGGCGCGCACCGAGGCGCAGGCGTCCAGCCTGGAAGAGACCGCATCGGCGATGGAACAGCTGACCGCGACCGTGACACAGAACGCCGAGAACGCACAGCAGGCCAACCAGCTGGTGCAGTCGGCGGCCAACATCGCCTCCGAGGGCGGCGCGGTGGTGGGGCGCGTGGTGCAGACGATGGAATCGATCAAGGACAGCTCGCGCAAGATTGTCGACATCATCGGCGTGATCGACGGCATCGCGTTCCAGACCAATATCCTGGCCTTGAACGCGGCGGTGGAAGCGGCGCGCGCGGGCGAGCAGGGGCGCGGCTTTGCGGTGGTGGCGTCGGAAGTGCGGACGCTGGCGCAGCGCTCGGCCGGTGCGGCCAAGGAGATCAAGGAACTGATCAGCGATTCGGTGGAGAAGGTGGACGCCGGCAGCAAGCTGGTGGACGAAGCCGGCGCGACCATGAACAAGGTGGTGACCTCGGTGCAGCAGGTGACCGGCATCATGGGCGAGATCGTGTCGGCCAGCCGCGAGCAAAGTTCCGGCATAGCGCAAGTCAACCTGGCGGTGGCGGATATCGACAGCACCACGCAGCAGAACGCCGCGTTGGTGGAGCAGGCCGCCGCCGCTGCCGGTTCATTGCAAGAGCAGGCGGCCAACCTTCAGCAAGTGGTGAGCGTGTTCAAGCTGGAAGGCTGATGCTATTTCAACGGCAGGAACAGCTCCGCAACCGCTTCATGTTCCGGCACCTCGGGGAATAAGCTCAGGCGCTGGCAGTAAAGCGGGAAGTCGCGCGCCTCTTCTCCGCTGGCGGGGAGCCAGTCGCGATAAAGGAAAAGGGCGGCGGGTTCCAGATTGTCGGTATTACCAACAACACGCAGCACCGCACAACGTCCGCCTGGAATCTCGCCGGCTGTCACCTGTTCGCTCTTCACCTCGAACGATGACGGCACACCGACGCAAAGGTCAACGCTATAGTCGGCCGGCGATTCAGGGCGTCTTTCGGAGCGCCAGACATTGAAGGTTGGATGGGTCCTCGGATGCAGGCTAAACAATTGACGCCACGCGATGAAGCGCTGGATGGTGGCCGCCAGCGCCGCCGGGTCGCCCCGGTGCTCCATGATCGCGACAGGCGTGGACGGCACCTCGCGTATCGTTACATCATCCTTGGTAAAGGTCTTTTGCATGAGTTTGCTCCTGGCGTCGTTGAGAGGTGTAAAGGCGGAATGCCACGGCTCCCAGTCGGGAGACTTCCGAAACGACGAGGGCGACTGTCCAAATTGTTGCCGAAATGAGCGGGCAAAGGCGTCCGGCGCAGCGTAGCCGGCATCCATCGCGATGGCCGTGACGCTTTGCGTATCCCGATACACGAGACGGTAAGAAGCGCGCTTCATGCGGGCAAGCAGGATGTAGCGATGCACGGACAACCCGAAGGTCGCCGTGAATTGCCTGTGAAAGTGGTATTTCGAGTAGGCAGCGATACTGCTCAGCGTTTCCAGGTTCAGATCGTCATGGAGGTGCTGATCGATGTACTCGAGTACCCGCTGCATCCGTGCTTGATGGTGTTCAACCGCCGTCGTCATTGTCATGTTCTCCGTAGCAGCGCCAGTGTCACATGCGCAGGAATGACATACTCGACCGATCTTGCGGTTTTTGAAGGAGCTGGCGCGCTTTATGCGGCCGGGCCGACGTCCATGCCGTCGTAGGATTCGAGCTGGTGTTCTTCGGCGAACTTGTAGAACTCCTGGTTGCGTGCGTGCAGGGTGTCGACCGTGTGCTTCTCGACTTTTTCAATGTGCAGCCACCACAGGGCCGGGTTGCCGGCTTCCGGCTTGGAGTCGTAAATGCCGACCAGTTGGTAGCCCTTGGCTTGCAGCGCGGTCGACGCGGTTTCCAGCTTGGCCTTGTCGGCATCGGCAAAGAAATACCCCCACAGCAGCGGCTTGGTGATATCCCACGGGGCGTTTTGCTTCATGTCGGCGAACAGCGCGACCATTTCTTCTTTGGTAATCATTGGCTTAATCCTTGACGGTCAGGACGCTATTTTACCGCGTTGAAGCTGATGCGTACTTTCAGGCCTTGGCCGGTGCTGGCGTCGTCGAGGGTGATGGTGGCTTGGTGCAGGGTGGCGATGTCGCGCACGATGGCGAGGCCCAGGCCGTGGCCGGCGGGGTTGATTTCCAGTGTGGCGGCGGCGCGGTAGAACGGGGCGAACACGCGTTCGCGCTCGGCGGCGGCGATGCCGGGGCCGCTGTCTTCGACTTCGAGCGCGACGCCATCGGTGCCTTCCAGCACGCGCAGGATGACGGCGCCACCGGACGGCGTGTAGCGCAGCGCGTTGTCGACCAGGTTGGCCAGCATTTCGTGCAGCAGCAAGGCCTGGCCCTGTACCATGCCTTCATGTTCCGCTTCCAGCGAGAGGTCGATGTTGCCGCTCACGGCGGCGATGGCCAGTTCCAGTCCGACCTGCCGCGCGATCTCACGCAGCGAGACCGGCGCGGTGCTGTCTTCCACGCGATGCTCGATGCGCGCCAATGTCAGCAGGCGGTTGGCGAGGTTGACGGTGGAGTCGGTGGTGGCGGCCATGCCGGCCACGATTTCACGCAGCGCCGCGTTGCTCGCCACCGGATCCGTGTCCGGGCGGTCGCATTCGCGCAGCGCCAGTTCGGCCTGGGTTTTCAGCACGGTCAGTGGAGTGCGCAGTTGGTGCGAGGCGTCGGCGATAAAACGGCGCTGGCTGTTGATCAGCATGTGCATGCGCAGGCGCGAGCTGTTCAGCGCAGCCACCAATGGGCGTACTTCCTTGTGCACCAGCGTCGGGTCGACGTCGGAGGCGTCGTTCGGGCCGCGCGTTTCGACGGCGATTTTCAGGCGCATCAGCGGTTGCAGCACGAGCCGCACGGCAAACCACACCAGCAGCGCGACGGCGGCCAGCAACAGGGCCTGCCACACGAGCGTGTCGAACAGGATCTGGTTGGACAGCACGCGCCGCGCTTCCAGCGTTTCGCCGACTTGAATCAGCGCGATGCCGCGCATGGAGTCGTCGTACACCGGTTGCAGCAGTGCGGCGATGCGCACCGGCTGGCCGTTGTAGTTGGCGTGGTAGAAACGCACCAGCGCCGGATAGGCCTCCGAGCGCGGCACGTTGGTCGGCACCGGCGGCAGGTCGCCGTAGCCGGACACGGTTTCGCCGGCGATGCCGGTGACTTTGTAGTAGATGCGGCCCAGCGTATCGGTTTCGAAGCTGTCCAGCGCGACGTAGGGAACATCGGCCACCACTTTGCCGTCGACCACGGAGACGCGTTCGGCCAGCGCGCGGGTGGAGGCCAGCAGGGAACGGTCGTAGGCGGTATCGGCGGCGTCCAGCGCGTTGCGGTAGACCGAGTAGGTGTTCAGCGCGACCAGCACCAGCAAGGGGCCGAGCAGCCAGCGTAGCAGCTGCCCGCGCAAGCTACCCGGCGCAGCGCCCGGGCCGAGGCCTAGACGGTGGGCGAGGGCGGGCAGCAGCGGCATGGTGCTTAGCGCGGCGCGGCGGGCGTGCCGACGGCGGAACGCGGCTGCAGCACGTAGCCGATGCCGCGCAGGGTGGTGATGACGGCGGCATCGGGGCCGGGGATGTCGAGCTTCTTGCGCACGCGGTGGATGTACAGGTCGATGGCGTCGATGCCGGCGTCATCACCCAGCGAGAACACTTCATCGAACAGCTTTTCCTTCGCCACGGCGCGGCCGCTGCGGGTGATCAGGGTTTCCAGCACCGCGTGCTCGCGCGGCGTCAGCGCCATTGGATTGCCGGCGTAGCTGAACATGCGTGTCACCGTGTCGAAACTCAGCGCACCGCAGCTGTGCACCACCGCGCTGCCGACGCTGCGCCGCAGCAGCGCCTTCACGCGGGCTTCCAGTTCCGCCAGTTCGAACGGCTTTGCCAGGTAATCATCGGCGCCGAGATTCAATCCCTGCACGCGATCGTCCAGCCCGCCGCGCGCGGTCAGGATCAGCACCGGCGTCTTGCCACGCGGCCCACCGCGCGATCGCAGGCGCTTGAGCACATCCAGCCCGTCCATGCGAGGCAAGGTCAGGTCGAGGATCACCAGCGCGTAATCCTGCGTGTGCAGCAGCGCGTCCGCATCGGCGCCGTTGTCGGCGCATTCCACCGCCAGATTGGCGTCGCGCAGGGCCTTTGCCAGCCAATGCTGCAATTCAGTGTGGTCTTCAACTAACAGTATGCGCATGGGGACTTGCCAGTTCATTCAAATAAGTGCAGGGTAAGGCCAGCATCATGGCCCCGGCGCGTCGAAAAGGGAAGTCCCCGCCGTGCTTGTGGCCTGCAAGAGACATTGAAAGGCAATTGAAAGATTGACGCTCCTATAGTGGCAGCACTGATTGCGAAATCAGGTACAAAAAAACTACATATGGAGACACGCATGAAGAAATCCCCCTTGGCCATCGCGGCCGTGGCGATGATCGCCGCCGCCGGTAGCGCACACGCCCAATCGAATGTACAGGTCTACGGTCTGCTGGACGTGGGCATGGAAACCGCCAACAACCAGACCCCGACCGGCGGCAGCATGACCCGCGTGATCTCGGGCGGCATGAACACCTCGCGCTGGGGCCTGCGCGGCAGCGAAGACCTGGGCGGCGGCCTGAAAGCCGTGTTCAACCTCGAAGGCGGCATCCTGATGGACACCGGCGCGCAGGACGGCGCGCTGTTCAAGCGCCAGGCCAACGTCGGCCTGGAAGGCGCCTACGGGCGCGTGGTGGTGGGCCGCTCCTTCACCACCGTGTATGACACCGTGATCGGCTTCGACCCGATGGGCTTCGCACCGTTCTACTCGTGGGCCACCTCCGGCCCGGCCACCGGTCCAAGCAAATACGGCTTCACCACCCAGTACGACAACATCATCAAATACGCCGGCAGCTTCGGCGACTGGAAGATCGGCGCCAACTACGCGGCCGGCGAGCAAACTACCGGCACCCAGGACAGTGCCAAGACCGGTTTCAGCACCGTCTACAAAATCGGCGACGCCAACCTGATGGCGACCTGGGAGCGCAACAACGGCAACACCGTGGTCGCCACCGGCAATCGCGACAAGAACACCGTGTGGCACATCGGCGCCAATTACGAAACCGGTCCGTGGAAACTGTGGGCCGTGCTGCGCGACTACAAGCTGGTGGCCGGCAAGGCGCTCACCGCCGATGTCGACGCCACTACCACCTGGGGCGGCGTGGCTTACAAAACCGGCGCCACCACGCTGACCGGGGCGGTCTACCACGTCAACGTCAAGAACGTCGCCGCCGGCAAGGACGCCGATCCGACCATGTACGTGGCGCGCTACCGCTACGCGCTGTCGAAGCGCACCGACCTGCACGTGACGGCGGCCTACGCGAAAGCCCGCAATGGCCAGTTCACCGGCCTGTCGCGCGACGACGCCGGCTACGGCACCAGCCAGCACGGCCTGACCATCGGCATGCAGCACCGCTACTGATATGAAAACCCTGCTGGCACTCATCTGCGCGCTGATGTTCGGCGCGGCGGCCCAGGCGGCGGGGCTGGAGTGCATCGTGCCGTCCAAACCGGGCGGCGCGATGGACCTGACCTGCAAGCTGGCGCAGAAAGGCTTGGCCGGCCTGCGCGAGACGCCCAATCCGCCGCCGTCGGACATGCACATCACCTACCTGCCGGGCGGGATCGGCGCGGTGGCGTGGCACTCGCTGGTGTCGCGCCGCCGCACCGAGCCGAATACGCTGGTGGCGTTTTCCGGCGGCTCGCTGCTGAATCTCGCCCAGGGCAAGTTCGGCAAGGTGAAATCGTCGGACGTGCGCTGGGTGGCGGCGCTGGGTGCGGACTACGGCATGATCGCGGTACGCGCCGATTCGCCCTACAAGACCTTGCACGATCTGGTCGCGGCGCTGAAGGCCAATCCGCAGAAGGTGCTGATCGGCGTGTCCGGCACCATCGGCAGCCAGGACTGGCTGAAGATGGCGCTGCTGTCGAAGAGCGCCGGCATCGATCCGAAAGCGCTGCGCTTCGTGGCGCTGGAGGGGGGCGGCGAAGCTTTCACCGCCATGCACGCCAACTTTGTGCATGTGGTGTCGGGCGACGCCAGCGAGGCCTCGCTGTACGCCGGCAGCGGCAACACGCGGGTGCTGGCGGTGCTGTCCGAACAGCGGTTGCCGGGCGTGCTGGCCAACGTGCCGACCGCGCGCGAGCAGGGCTTCGATGTGGTGTGGCCGATCATTCGCGGCGTGTGGATGGGGCCTAACGTACCGGATGAGGATTACCGGCACTGGGTGTCTCACTTCGACCGCGTGCTGGCCAGCCCGCAGTTTGCGCAGATGCGTGCCGCATCTGGTTTATATCCCTTCGGGCTGACCGGCGATGCGCTGGCGGCCTATGTCAAGAAAGCCGTGGACGACTACGGCAAGCGAGCCGCTGAACTAGGCCTCGTACGCTAAACAAAAACTTTTGGAGATTTATGATGATAGTGAAGACCACTGTGGCCGCCGCATGCGCGTTTTTTGCCGGATCGGCGCTGGCGCAGGTGCCGGCGGGCTATCCGGCCGATTACCAGAAGATCATCGACGGCGCTAAAAAAGAGGGCAAGCTGGTGATCTACGGCGCCACCGACAGCAAGGCCACGCAGCCGCTGATCAAGGATTTCAGCGCCATGTACCCTGGCATCACGGTCGAATACAACGACATGAATTCGACCGAGGTGTACAACCGCTTCATCTCCGAAGTAGCGGCCGGCGGCAATACCGCCGACGCCATGTGGTCGTCGGCGATGGACCTGCAAATGCGCCTGGCCTCGGACGGCTACGCGCTGCAATACAAGTCGGTGGAAGCGTCGAAGATTCCCGGCTGGGCGGTGTGGGACGACAAGGCTTACGGCACCACCTTCGAACCGGCCGCCATCGTCTACAACAAGCGTCTGGTCGACGCCAAGGAAGTGCCGCAGACGCACGCCGATTTCATGGCGCTGATCCAGCAGCCAAAGTTCAAGGACAAGGTCACCACCTACGACATCGAAAAATCCGGCGTCGGCTTTATGTTCATGACGCAGGATGCGCGCGAGTATGCGAAGTTCATCGACCTGGAAAACGCCTTCGGCGTGGCCAAGGTGCGCGTGCAATCGTCGACCGGCACCATGATGGAGCGTATCTCGTCGGGCGAAAACCTGATCGGCTACAACGTGCTGGGCTCCTACGCGCTGGTGCGCGCCAAGACCGATCCTTCGATCGGCGTGGTGCTGCCGAAAGATTACACGCTGGTGATGTCGCGCGTGTTCTTCATCAACAAGGCAGCGAAGAACGTCAACGCCGCCAAGCTGTGGCTCGACTACATGCTGTCGCATCGCGGCCAGACCATCATCGCCAACGACTCCAAGCTGTTTGCGATCCGTGCCGACGTCACCGGCGAAACCACGTCGGCGGAACTGATCAAGCAAATCGGCAACGACAAGATCAAGCCGGTGCCGGTGCACCCGATCCTGCTGCAATTCCTGGGACCGGCCAAGCGCATGGCCTTCCTCAAGCAGTGGAAAGAAACCGCAGGCAAAAAGTAAGAGGTCCTCATCATGCAAACACTCGCTCACTCCGGCCGGCCAAGCTTCAACTGGCCGCGCGGCGTGGTCGTGGCGCTGGCTTCCTGCGCCATCTTCCTGCCGCTGTTCCTGATTTTCTATCAAAGCTTTTTGAATGCGCCGTTCTTCATGCCGGCCAAGGAGCTGGGCCTGGATGCCTATCGCTTCATCTTTGAAGATCCCGACTTTGCGGTGGCCTTCAAAAACGCCTTCTGGCTGGCGAGCGGCCTGGCGTTGATTGCCGTGCCGCTGGGCGGCATGCTGGCGTTCCTGATGATCCGCACCGACCTGCCGGGCAAGGGCTTCATTGCGCCATGCCTGCTGGTGCCGATCTTCGTGTCGCCGATGGTGATGGGCTTCGGCTATGTGGTGGCGATGGGGCCGGTGGGCTTCTACTCGCTGTGGGCCAAGGATATTCTCGGCTTCATCCCGTGGAATATCTATTCATTCACCAGCATCGTGGTGATCGCCGGCCTGACCCACGTGCCGCACGTGTACCTGTACGCCTCGTCGGCGCTGAAGAGCCTCGGTTCGGATGTGGAAGAAGCGGCGCGCGTCACCGGCGCCTCGCCGCTGCAGGTGATGTTCAACGTCTCGCTGCCGATGATTACGCCGGCGCTGGCCTACGCCGGCGTGCTGGTGTTCTTCCTCGGCTTTGAAGTCTTCGGGCTGGTGCTGGTGCTGGGCGATCCGGAAGGCCACATGGTGCTGGCCACTTATCTGTACAAGCTGACCAACAAGCTCGGTACACCGTCGTATCACCTGATGGCTGCTGTCGCCGTCTGCCTGGTGATGGTGACGCTGCCGCTGGTGATGGTGCAGCGCTGGCTGCTCAAGTCATCCAATAAATTCGTATCGATCAAGGGCAAGGGCGCGCGCAGCAAGGCGATGCCGCTGGGCCGCTGGAAGTGGCTGGCGTTCGCGCTGATCTTCGGCTGGCTGATGTTCACCATCATCATGCCGATGTCGGGCATCGTGCTGCGCTCTTTCGTCCAGTATTGGGGCGAGGGCGTGAAGCTGGCCGACGTGCTGACCTTGCAGCACTTCCGTGAAATCCTGGAGCAGCCGGCGCTGGTGCGCGGCATCTTCAACACGGTGCTGATCGGCGTGGTCGGCGGCGGCTGCGCGGTGATCTGCTATTGCGCCATCGCGCTGGCCATGCACCGCAAGCCGGACATGATCACCCGCTTCCTCGACTACAGCGTGCTGGTGCCGCGTGCCGTGCCTGGCCTGCTGGCCGGCCTGTCCTTCCTGTGGGTGTTCCTGTTCGTGCCTAGCTGGCTGGATGGCGCCTTGAAGGGCATGGACAACGGCGCGGCGATCTGGCTTAGCGAGCATGCGATCCCGATGCTGCGCTCCCTGCGCTCCACCATCTTCGCATTGTGGCTGGCGTATTCGGTGGTGTGGCTGGCCTACGGCATGCGTTTGATTTCGACCGCGCTGCTGCAAGTGGGGCCAGAGCTGGAAGAAGCGGCGCGTGCGGTCGGCGCGACGCGCGGCCGGGTGACGCGCGATGTCACCGTCCCGCTGATCAAATACGGTTTGTTCGGCGCGTGGCTGATGGTGTTCCTGATCTTTGAACGCGAGTATTCGACCGGCGTGTACCTGCTGTCGCCGGGCACGGAGGTGATCGGCGCGCTGCTGGTGTCGCTGTGGGCGACCGGCTCCACCGATCTGGTGGCGGCGCTTTCGCTGATCAATATCGCGCTGGTGGCAGTCGGCCTCGGGATCGCGCTGCGCTTCGGCATCAAGCTGCATAACTAGGTAAGTAAGCTAAGAGAACATTATGAAACGAGACATCATGACTAACGAACTGACCGTCAATGATCTGCACCTGGACTACGGCAGCGGCGCCAGCGCCAACCCGATTCTCAAGGGCGTATCGATGCACCTGCAAAAAGGCGAAGTGGTGGCGCTGCTGGGGCCTTCGGGCAGCGGCAAGACCACGCTGCTGCGCGCCGTGGCCGGGCTGGAAAGCCCGAAGGCCGGCACCATCGCCATCGGCGACCGCACTGTGTTCGACGGCGCGCGCGGTTTCGAAATGCCGGCCGAGCAGCGCAACCTCGGGCTGGTGTTCCAGTCCTACGCGCTGTGGCCGCACAAGACGGTGTTCGACAACGTGGCCTACGGTCTCAAGCTGCGCAAGCTGGGTACCGCTGAAATCAAGGACAAGGTCAGCGACGTGCTGAAGAACCTTGGCCTCGGCCATCTGGCCGAGCGCTTCCCGCACCAGCTGTCCGGCGGCCAGCAGCAGCGCGTGGCGATTGCGCGCGCGCTGGTGTACAACCCACCGGTGATTCTGCTGGACGAACCGCTGTCCAACCTCGACGCCAAGCTGCGCGAGGAAGCACGCGCCTTCCTGCGTGAGCTGATTGTGCGACTCGGCTTGTCGGCGCTGATGGTCACCCACGACCAGGCCGAGGCGATGGCAATTTCGGACCGCATCCTGCTGCTCAATAACGGCAAGATCGAGCAGCAAGGCACGCCGCAAAGCATGTACGAAACGCCGGAGACCTTGTTCACGGCGGAGTTCATGGGCAGTAACAACAAGCTGCCGGCGCGCGTGGTGCAGCGCGACGGCCAGCAGGTGCAGCTCGACGTCAACGGCACTCGCCTGCAAGCGACGGCGCGCGGCGCGGCGGCCGAGGGCACCACCATCATCCGCGTGGAAGAGGTGAAGATCAGCGCCACGCAAGTCGACAACGCCATCGAACTGCCGCTGCTGACCTGCATGTACCTGGGCGACCGCTTCGAATGCCTGTTCAAGAGCGACGACGGCCAGACCAATCTGCGGGCCTACTCGCGCTACCGGCTGGAACCGGGCAGCCGTTACTGGCTGCAGCTGCCTACGGACAAACTCTGGGTGTTCTAAGCCGGTCGTCGTACTATAATGCCCTTTTGGTTCAGGGCAATAGTTCTCACGATGACGAAGGCTTCTTTCTGGATGGTGGATGCGGACGCGGTGACCGACGCCGAGCTGCAGCGCTTGCGCGGCTGGCTCTCGCCGGGCGAGATGGCGCGCCACCAGCGCTTCGTGCGCGCGCAGCGGCAGCGCCAGTTCGTGGTCGGCCGGGTGCTGCTGCGCATGGCGCTGGGCCGCTTGCTCGGCGTGACGCCGCAGGAGATCAAGCTGGAAGAGCAGGTGGGCAAGGCGCCGCGCCTGGCCGCGCCGGTGATCAAGGGCGTGCAGCCCGGTTTCAGCATCGCCCACAGCGGCCGCTGGGTGGCGTGCGCGGTCAGCGCGCACACTGCGCTGGGGCTGGACATTGAAATGAAGGACGGGACGCGCGACCTCAATGCGCTGGCGGCGCAGGCGTTCGATAGTGTCGAGATGTCGCAGTGGGAGCGCCTGCAAGGCCTGTCCGGCGATGAGCGTGTGGAAGGTTTCTACCGGTTGTGGAGCGAGAAGGAAGCCCGCTTCAAGCTGGGCATCACCGGCGGCGGCCATTGCCTGGTGCTGCCGCATGCGGAATTGTCGATGGTGCTGTGCACTGACAAACCGCTGGAAAAGCCACCGCTCATTGAAGTAGTAACTCTCTCAGCTTCGTGAATCGCCGTCATTCCGGCGCAGGCCGGAATCCATACTGAGTGTGCTTTACTTCAAGCGTTCTATAGGTTCCGGCCTGCGCCGGAACGACGGTGGTGGTGCTTAGAACGAGTAACGCACGCCGGCCGACACGAAGTCTGCCTTGATGTGGTCGCCGCCGTCTTTGGCGATCTTGCCGAAGTTTTCGTACTCAGCCACGAAGCTCACGTTTTTGTTCAGCGCGAACGATGCGCCGACGCTGATATATGGCGAGGTGCGGTTGTCCGACGCGCTGTCCGAGAAACCAGCAGCCGATGCCGATACTTTCACGTGGGTCGAAGCCACGCCAACTTTACCGAACACCGAGAACTGCTCGTTCAGCGGCAGGGTGCCGGTAGCGGCCAGGTAAATCGATTTAGGCTCGGAAGCGATGCGCGCGCCGTTGCCCGATTTTTCTGCTTCGCGCAGGTCAGCAAAACCGACTTCGAAACCGAAGTTCTGGTTGTAGGTGTAGCCGCCGTACAGTTTGTACGCGGTGGTGCTTTCCTTGAAGCTGTAGCCATCAACTTCGATTTTTTGCTCGGCACGGCCGACGTTGCCGCCGATGTAGGCGCCTTCAGCTTGGGCTGCCAGTGGGGCCGCCAGGGCTGCGATCAGTGCTGCGAAGATAGTTTTTTTCATGTTGCTCTCTCTTATAGTGGGGCGAAAAAGCGAAACGGGACTACACGTCACGTTTCGCAGGGGCAACATTATATAGAAGCGTAGCAAATAATGCAAATCTGCGGCGGCTGGGCTTAATCGTTCAGGCTCCAGACGTACTGCATGCGGGTCCAGGATTGCTGGGCTACGCCGTCCACCGTACCAGGCTTGAACTTGCATAAACTCAGGCCCGCCTGGGCGGCGCGGTCGAGTTCGCGGAAGCCGCTGGAACGCTCAATACGCGAGTCGGCCACCTTGCCATCGGTGCCGATCAGCAGGGCCAGCATGACGGTGCCGGTGTCGCCGTTGCGCAGGGAGGACTTGGGGTAGTCCGGTTTGGTGCAGGCGTTGGCGTCCACCACAGCGGCGACCACGGCGGGTGCGGCCTTGACTGGCGCCGCCTTGACGTCGCCGGTGTCGGCCGGCCTCGCCACGGGCGGCTGTTCAGGCGGCCGCTCGGTGGTCCTGCTGAGCGGCGGCGCATCGGTGAAGACGTCCACCACCGGTTCCGGCACGAAGATCGTCTTCGGCGGCGATAGTACCGGTTCATCCACTTGCACGTCGCGCACCTTGGGTGGCGGCGGATCCAGATTGGGCACCAGATCGATCACCGGCGGCGCTGAATGGAACACGGTCAACTTCGATCCGTGCAAGAAGGCGGCCAGCAGCAGTACATGCAGCAGGACCACCGTGGTCATGCCCGTCAGGTTCTTCTTTTGATTCATGACTACTCCTCTGTGGTGGTAAATATTGCTATGTATTGGAAGTATACTATTCCATTGAATAGTAAAAACAAAGCGCTTTTTGCGCTGTCATGGTGTGTTATGCTTCCACCATCAAGCAATGGAATGCACTTAGAGGTAGTAAAATGAAGAAAATACGCGTAATGCTGGCGGACGACCATCCGATTGTGATGACCGGCTTTGCCATGTCGCTGGAGGGGCAGGGGCTGGAAGTGGTGGCGCAGGCGCGTACGCCGGACGAGGCGCTGGCGCAGTACCGTCAGTTGCAGCCGGATGTGCTCGTGCTCGACATTCGCTTTGGCGAGCAATTGACCGGACTGGATGTGGCCAAGCAGATTCTCGCCGACACACCATCGGCCGCCATCGTCTTCCTCAGCCAGTTCGACCAGGACAGCCTCATCAAGGAAACCTACCGTCTCGGCGGTCGCGCCTTCATGACCAAGGACTGCGATCCTTCAGACCTGGCCGCCGCCGTGCGGCGGGCGCATGGCGGCGAGCTGTACTTCCTGCCGCATATCGCCGAACGGCTGGCCAATTTGTCGGTGCGCGGCGACGTCTCGCCGCAGTCGCAACTGGACGAGCGCGCGCTGGAAATCTTTACGCTGATGGCGGAAGGGCTGACCAACGCCGAAATCGCCGAGAAGCTCGATGTCTCCACCAAGACCATCAGCAATATCAGCCAGGCGGTGAAGGAAAAGCTGGGCGTCCACCGTCCGGCCTACATCACCAAGCTGGCCGTCAAGCATGGCCTGATTGAGCCCTGATGCGCTGGCAAGTCTGGCGCGGCTGGAGCGTGCGCACGCGGCTGATGGCGATGACCGCCATTCCACTGGCCTATCTGTTTGCCAGCTTTGTCTGGTACGCCTATCAGTCGCGCCTGTCGGAAGTGCACGAGGAGATGGCCGAGCGCGGTCCGCTGGTGGCCAAGGTGCTGGCCGACAGCAGCGAGTTCAGCCTGGTGTCGCACCGCTACGATGATTTGAAGCTGACCATCAACGGCCTGCTGCGCGCCGATCCGAGCATTTATCGCATCGATGTACTGGACGCGCAGCGGCGCGAGCTGGTGCATGCGGCTGCCCGCGTCGCCGGCGAACCGGAGGCGCGCTACTACGAGGCTCCCGTGCTCAAGCGCCTGATGTGGGTCGCCATGCTGGGGCCGGATGGCAAGCCGTATCAGAAGGACCGGCCGGCCGGCGCCAGCGGCGCAACGGTGGAGACGATGGGCTATGTGCGGGTGACCATGTCGCCGTCGGCGCTGCTGCTCAAGCAGACGCGCCGGTTTTATGTCGAACTGCTGGTCGCCAGCCTCGGCTTGCTGGCGTGCGTGCTGTTGGCGTGGCAGCTGGCCAAGGGACTCAATGCGTCGCTGCATGCGTCGATGCAGGCGCTGCGAGAGGCCGATGCCGAGAAGCGGCGCCTGATCGGCAAAGTCAATACAGCGGTGGAGGACGAACGCCAGAGCATCGCGCTGGAGATTCACGACGAGTTGAACGCGACCCTGATCGCGGCCCGGCTGGAGGCGCAGCGGATTGCCGATCTCAGCCCGGAGGGCGAGGTGCGCGAGAAGGCGCAATCCATCATCAAGCTGACGCTGGGCCTGTACAACAGCGGACGGGCACTGGTGCGCCGTTTGCGGCCGGAGGTGCTGGATATGCTGGGCCTCGACGGGGCTTTGGAGGAGATGGTGCGCCACTATGACAGCGCGCGCAGCGGCTGCCGCTTCGATTTGCACGCGCATGGCGACTTCTCGGGCATGGAGAGCGGTATTGCTATCTCGGCGTATCGCATTGTGCAGGAAGCCTTGTCCAACATCGTGAAACATGCACGTGCAACGCAGGCGACGGTGAGCTTGTCGCTTGAGGCGGGCGAGTTGGGCATGCAGATCGCCGACAACGGCGTGGGCTTCGACACGGCCCAGGCTTCGGCCGGCATCGGGCTGATCGGCATGCGTGAACGGGTGTACGCGGCAGGCGGCCGGATCAGCATCGACGCCGGACTGGCCGCTGGGACTCGTATCAGCATTGCAATGCCAATCAGAGCCGCATAAACGGATGACTGGGGACTTGGGCCGATTGATCGGCCGCAGTCACCTTGCTTTTAAGCATGCCAAGAGCCGCCAGCGTGCGGTTATAATCCGTTCAATCTTTCCGGAAACTTCATATTGAACGGAACCGCCGCACATGAGCCAGCCCAACCAGTTTTCCCTGTTGAAGCAGCGCCGCTTCGCGCCGTTTTTCTGGACCCAGTTCCTCGGCGCGTTTAACGATAATTTGTTCAAGACCGCGCTGGTGGTCATCATCACTTTCGATGCCATGAGCTGGACCACGATGTCGCCGTCGCTGGTCACGAACCTGATTCCCGGCCTGTTCATCCTGCCATATGTGCTGTTCTCGGCCACCGCCGGCCAGCTGGCCGACAAGTTCGAGAAGTCCAGCCTGACGCGCTTCGTCAAGTGGCTGGAAGTGGCCATCATGTGCGTGGCCGGCATCGGCTGGGTCACGCATCATCTCTGGCTGCTGATCGCCGCCGTGGTGGGCATGGGCGTGCATTCGACGCTGTTCGGCCCCGTCAAATATGCCTACCTGCCGCAGCAGTTGAAGCCGGAGGAACTCATCGGCGGCAACGGCGTCACCGAGATGGGCACCTTCGTCGGCATCCTGATGGGCGAGGTGCTGGGCGCGGTGCTGGTGGTGCAGCAGCCGCACGGCCTGCTGCTGGAAGCCGCCGCCACCGTTTGCGTTGCGGCGATGGGGCTGGCCGCCGCCTACCGCATTCCGCTGTCGCCGGCGCCGGCGCCGGAACTCAAGGTGAGCTGGAACTTTATCGGCGAGTCGATCCGCAATATCAATTTCTCGCGCAAGAACCGTTCTGTGTTCCTGTCCATGCTGGGTAACTCGTGGTTCTGGTTCTACGGCGCGCTGGTGCTGGCGCAGTTCCCGGTCTACGCCAAGGATTACCTGCACGGCGACCACGGCGCCTTCGTTCTGCTGTTGACGATTTTCTCGCTCGGCGTGGGCAGCGGTTCGCTGCTGTGTGAGCGCTTGTCGGGCCGCAAGGTGGAGATCGGCCTGGTACCGTTCGGCTCCATTGGCCTGACGGTGTTTGGCGTGGATTTGTACTTTGCCAGCCTGGCCTTCAGTAGCACGGCGGTGGCAGCATCGGCAGGCGTGCACCTCGATGCATTCGCGCTGCTGGCGCAGCACGGCATGTGGCGCATCCTGTTCGATGTGCTGATGATCGGCATGTTCGGCGGTTTCTTCATCGTGCCGCTGTTCGCGCTGATCCAGCTGCGCTGCGACCCGGCCCACATTTCGCGCACCATCGCCGGCATGAACATCCTGAACGCGCTGTTCATGGTGGCGGCGGCCGGCCTGGCCATCGTGCTGCTGGGGCAGGGCCTGAGCATCCCGCAGCTGTTCCTCGTGACCGCGCTGTTGAACGCCGTGGTGGCGATCTACATCTTCTCGCTGGTGCCGGAATTCCTGATGCGCTTCCTGGCCTGGCTGCTGATCCACACCATCCACCGCGTGCACGTGGTGGACGCCGAGCGCATTCCGGCCGAAGGCGCGGCGGTGCTGGTGTGTAACCACGTGTCGTATGTCGACGCCATCGTGATCGGCGCCGCCGCGCCGCGCCCGATTCGCTTCGTGATGGACCACCGCATCTTCAAGCTGCCGCTGCTGGGCTGGATCTTCCGCACCGCGCGCGCCATCCCGATCGCGCCGGCCAAGGAAGACCCGTGGCTGATGGAGAAGGCCTACGTTGATATCGCACAGGCGCTGCACGAAGGTGAACTGGTGTGCATCTTCCCGGAAGGGCAGCTTACGCGCACCGGCGATATCAATGACTTCAAGGGCGGCGTCGCCAAGATCATCGAGCGCACCAAGGTGCCGGTGATCCCGATGGCGCTGCGCGGTCTATGGGGCCATCTGTTGAGCCGCAACCAGGAGAATGTGTTCGAGCGCGTATTCCGCAAGGGCCTGCGTTCGCGCCTGGCGCTGGCGGTGGGCACGCCGGTGGCGCCGCAGGACGTGTCGCCGGACGATTTGAAGCAGCGCGTGGCGGCCCTGCGCGGCGACTGGAAATAAAGGTTTTTGCAACCAATGTCCATGTCATAGTGGTTAAAAAATGTAACTTACCACACGTTACAAATTACTTTTTTGTCTTTACAAGTTTTCCGTAGACTGCCCTGCGGCGCTTCACGAGAGCGTCGCACATCACTAGGGGAAAACTGATAATGCAAAAAACTTTGTACTCCACTTTGGCGGCGGCAGCGCTGCTGGCCCTGACCGCCTGCGGCGGCGATAACCTCCAGCAGCCACCGCCGCAAGCGGCGCCGGTGGCGCCGCCCAAGCCGGTGGCGTCCACCATCACCATCGACTTCAGCAAGGGCATCGACGGCTGGGTTGCCGGCGTGGCCGATTACAAGGACGATAACGAGCCGACCGAGACCGGCGCTGGCTGGTCCAAGCTGGCGCCGCCGGTGGGCGGCATGGGCTACTACCTGATTTCGCACAACAACAGCGACGACTTGTTCACCTTTACCAAGCGCCAGTTCAGTGGCCTGGTGCCGAACGCGAAATACACCGTGACCTTTGAGATGACCTACGCCACCAACGCCGCCACCGGCTGCTTCGGCGTCGGCGGTGCACGCGGCGACAGCATCTACATGGTAGCCGCCGCCACCACCGACGAACCGAAAGTGGTCAAGCAGGCCAGCGATAACCGCTATCGCCTGAACTTCGATCACGGCGACCAGGCCAACTCCGGCAAGCAGGGCAAGGTGCTGGGCACGCAAGGCATCGATGGCCTCGATTGCGGCGGCACCGAGTTTGCCAAGGCCACCCGCAAGTCGGACGAGGCGATCGCCTTCACCGCCGACAAGGACGGCAAGTTCTGGATCGTGCTGGGCACCGATTCGGCGTTCGAAGGCACCAACGACCTGTATCTGCTGGGCGCAGTGGCCAACGTCAAGCCGCAGTAAGTAGTAAGCAGTAAGCAGTAAGCTAGCGCGCCGCCTGGACCTGCTCGTGGTTTTGCCACGCGCCGGCCAGGCGGATGATCTGTCCCATTTCCACCGGCTTGACCAGGTGATGGTCGAAGCCCGCTTCCTCGGTGCGCCGGCGCGCATCGTGCTGGCCCCAGCCGGTAAGGGCCAGCAGCAGGATGCGCTCCGCGCCGGCGATCTGGCGGATCGCGCGTGCGGTGGCGTAGCCGTCCATGCCGGGCATGCCGAGGTCCATGATGATCATGTCCGGCGTCTGCTCCTGCACCGACGCCACCGCCGAGGCGCCGTCGTACACGGTGCGTGCATCGAAGCCGTCGATTTCCAGCAGGGCGGTGAGCGAATCGGCGGCGTCGTGGTTGTCGTCCACCACCAACACCTGCATCTTGCGGCCATCGGCGCCGGCCTGCTGCGCCAGCGGCACGGCGTCGCGCGCGCCGTGGTGGTCCAGCACCGGTAGGCGGATCAGGAATTCGCTGCCTTTGCCCATGCCTTCGCTGCGCGCACTAACGGTGCCGCCATGCATTTCGGCGAACTGGCGCGACAGGCTCAAGCCGATGCCGAGGCCACTGGAGAACTGGCCGTTGACGGTCTGGCTTTGCTCGAACATGCGGAAGATGCGCGGAATGGTGGCGGCATCGAGGCCGATGCCGTCGTCGCGGATGCTGACCAGCAGCGTGTCATCATCGGTGGTGGCGGATACCGTCACATGCCCGCCCTGCGGCGTGAACTTGATCGCGTTGGACAGGATGTTGGCATAGATTTGCACCACGCGCGCGTAGTCTACATTCAGCATCACCTCGTGCTGCGGCAGCCGCCAGGTGATGTGGATGCGTTTGGCGTCGGACGCCTGCTGGCACAATTCGCTCACATGGTTCATCACCGACGCCAGCGACACCAGCTGGCGCTGCAGCGTGATCTTGCCGCTGGTGATGCGCGCCACGTCCAGCAGGTCGTCGACCAGGCGGGTCAGCAGGCGCACCTGGCGTTCCACCATGTCGCGGATGCGGGCCACCGGCGCGGCGCCCGGATACAGGTGGGTGAGCAGCTGCACCGAGGTGCGGATCGGCGCCAGCGGATTGCGCAGTTCATGTCCGAGGCTGGCGAGGAATTCATCCTTGCGCCGCGCCGCTTCGCGCACCTGATACTGCTTGCTGCGCGCGCGCAGCGTGGCATGCAAGGCGGTGATCAGCGTTAGCGTGCGCACCGGGCGTTCCAGCAGGGCGAGGTTGCCCAGGGCTACCACCGCCTGCCGCACAATGGGCGAATCGGCGCCGATGCCGGTCAGCAGGATGATCGGCAGGTCGGACCAATCGGGCTGGCGCGCCACGCAGTCGCGCAGCAGCTTGAAGCCGCCCGGCGCCAGCGCTTCCTCCACCGTCAGCACCGCGCCTACGCCGCGCGCCAGTTCCTGCTCCAGCTCACCCAGCGTGGCGCAGACGTGGCTGTCGATGGCGGCCAGTCCCAGCACCCTGGCGGCGAGCGGCGCATCCTGTCCGATGGGAGCGTAGATCAGGATGCGCGTTTCCATGCTGCTCACTCCGCGCCGCTGCCGTCATAGGTCGGCACGCCGGTCAGCACGCCGTGCAAGTCTTTCAGCACCGGCCCCACGCGCAGGCCGTTGGCGCCAACTTCAAACCGGCGCAGCGTGCGTTCGTGCGCGCTGCCGCGCTTCTTGAATACCGAGATGGCTTGCTGCACTTCGCCGTTGACCTCGAAGTAGCGCAGCAGAATGACGTTGTCGGCCAGGTAGCTGGCGTCCACCGCGTTGGTCATGACGCTGCCCAGCATGCCTTGCTGCACGCCGACCAGGAGGGTCAGTACACCGCGCTGGCCCAGATAGGTCAGCAGTTCGTGCAGGTAGATGATGAGGAAGCGCTCGTCCGGCACCGCGTTGAGGTAGCCGTTCAGGCTGTCGATGACGACGATGCGCGTGCCGCTTTCCACCGCCTGCGTTACCGCTGTGGAGAATTCGCCCGGCGACAGCTCGGCCGGATCGATCTGCTGCACGGTCAGCAGCTGGCGCTCGATGGCGCCGTCCAGGTCGATGCCAATGCCCCGGCAGCGGTTCAACATGTTGTGGCGTCCCTCCTCGAACAGGAACATGGCGCAAGGCTCGCCGCGCTGCGTGGCGGCGTGCACGAACTGCGCCGCCAGCGAGGACTTGCCGGTGCCGGAAGGCCCGGTAATCAAGGTGCTCATGCCTTCTTCCAGTCCGCCGCCGACCAGCGCATCGAGCGCCGGCAGGCCGCTGGAGAGCTGGCGCCGCTGGGCCGCAGCGCGCGAGTCGGCGGCCACCAGGCGCGGATAGATTTGCAGCCCGCCCTGGATGATCCGGTAGTCGTGCGCGCCGCCGCGGAAGGCCACGCCGCGATACTTCACCACGCGCAGGCGGCGGCGTTCCGTGCCGTAAGCCTGGTCGGCCAGTTCCAGCGTCAGCACAGCGTGCGCCACGCTACGCACTTGCAGGTCGGTGCTGAGGGCGGTGCGATCGTCGAGGAGGATGGTGGTGCAGTGACGGACGCTCAGGTACTGCTTGAGCGCCAGCACCTGGCGCCGGTAGCGCAGCGGGCTTTCCGCCAGCAGCTGCAGCTCGGACAGCGAATCGAGCACCACCCGGCGCGGATGGTATTTTTCGATCGCCGCCAGGATGCGCTGGGTGGTGGCGCCCAGCTCAATTTCCGAGGGATGGAAAATGGTGTACTGCTGGTCCGGGTTGAGCGCCGCTTCATCGGGGATGATTTCCTCGACGTGGATGCCGGCCATGTCCCAGCCGTGCGATTGCGCCACGGCGCGCAGCTCGACCGACGTCTCGGCCAGCGTGATGTACAGGGTGGACTCGCCGCGCCGCACCCCCTCGTTGAGGAACTGCAGCGCCAGGGTGGTCTTGCCAGTGCCCGGTTCGCCCTCGACTAAATACAGCCGGTCGCTGGTCAGCCCGCCGGCGAGGATTTGGTCCAGGCCGGGTATGCCAGTGGATAGAAAATCGCTAGTAACGCCGTTTTGTGCTTGCATTGATAAGATCCGAAAACGTTAGTTTTTTGACGGATAAATATTAGCTGAAGCACTGAAAGTCTGGCGTTCGGTAGCGCACCTAGCGGCGCGCGCGCTGCTGCATGCCGTGCTGCTTGTGGCGGTACATGGCGCGGTCGGCGCGGCCCAGCAGCACTTCGATGTCCTGCGGATCGTCCGGGTGGTGGATGGCGATGCCGATGCTGGCGCTGAGCGAGACGGTGGTGGTCTTCAGCACGAACGGTTGCTGCAAGGCCGGCAGCAGCTTGTCGGCCGCTTCCTGGGCGTCGGCGTCGCTGTGCAGCATTTCGAGGATGACCACGAATTCGTCGCCGGCCAGGCGGCCCACGGTGTCGGTCTTGCGCACCGCGCCGCGCACGCGCTGGGCGAACTGGCGCAGCAGCTCGTCGCCTTCCTCGTGGCCGTAGCGGTCGTTGACTTGCTTGAAGCGGTCGAGGTCGAGGAAGAACACGGCGCAGCTCTGGCGCAGGCGGTTGGCGCGCTGCAGCGCTTCGGGCAGCGCCTGCATCAGGGCGCGGCGGTTCGGCAGGCCGGTCAGGGTGTCGTTCAGCGCCATCGCTTCCATCGAAGCGAACAGCGATTTGCGCTCGCTGATGTCGTGCAGGAAGGCGATGAACAAATGACCGCTGCTGCGCGGCACATATGCCAGCGACACTTCCACCGGCAGTTCCTGGCCGCTGCGGTTGTGCAGCATCAGTTCCACCCGGCGGCTCAGCACCGGCGCGGCGCCGTCGCTGCTGTCGGCCAGCTGGCGCATGTCGCGTTCGTAGGCGCGGCGCAGCAGCGGCGGCAGCAGCATCGCCGCCAGCGGCTGGCCGATGACTTCGGTGCGCTTCCAGCCCAGCAGGCATTCCGCCTGCAGGTTCCACTCGCGCACCACGCCGCCCGGATCGAGGGCGATGAAGGCGTCGTGCGCGTTGTCGAGAATCGCCCGCAGCTCGGCCGCGCGTTCCTGCAGCAGCTGCTGGGTGGTGTGTTCCTGCGCCAGCGCACGTTCCAGCTGCAGCGCCTTGCGGGCGATTTCGCGGGTGCGTTCGGCCACCGTGGATTCCAGCCGTTCGTTCATGCCGCGCAGCGCATCGAGGTGCTGCTGCTCGGTGCGCAGCATGTCGTTGAGGGCGCGCGACAGCACCTGTACTTCATGATAGCTGTCGGTCTGGCGCACGTCCGGCAGCGTGGCCGCATCGGGCGGCGCCGCCAGCCGGTCTTCGATGGCGCGGCTGAGGGCATTCAGCGGCCGCGTGAGGCGGCCCGCCAGCGCCGCTGCGCCCAGCGCCATCACCGCGCCGAGGATGGCCCCCAGCAGCAGGATCTGGTGTTCCAGCGCGCGCGCGCCGGACAGGGCCAGCGATTCCGGCTGGCGCACCAGGATGGTCCAGCTCAGCGTGGCCGGATCGCCGGGCGTGCCGGTGCGCGCGTAGCCGGTGAGGTAGTCGCGGCCGTCGGCCCAGGTTTCCTTGAGCGCGCCGTTGGCGCCATTGGCGGCCAGTTCCATGCTGTCGCTGCGGATGGTCTTGTCCTCCATGCCTTGCGGGCCGAGGATGGCGACGCCGTCGCTGCGCACCACGAAAATATCGGCGGAATATTGCTGGCTGGCCGGCGCGAACACGGTTTGCACCATGCGTCGCGCCCAGCCCCAGCTCATGCGCACGCACAGCACGCCGCGCAGTTGGCCGTCCGCTCCCAGCACCGGGCCGGAAGCATCGACGAAGCGCCACGGATCGGCGTTGTAAGGCAGCTTGGTGCCGGGCAGTGTGGTGGGCGGGTAGTCGGCGGCGTTGATCTTCTGGCGCCCGGCCTTGAACCAGTCGCGCGCGCTGATGTCCACGCCTTCCTGCACGCCCTGGGTGGCGGCGAACACCTTGCCGTCCACGGTGGCGAGGCCGATCCAGGCATAGTCGGGGAAGGTTTTTTGCAGGCTTTCCAGCACCTGCCGCACTTCGGCCGGGCTGCGTCCTTCGCGGATGCGCGGCAGCTCGCTCAGCAGCTGGACGTCGCCGGCAGCTTTGCGCACCACGCCGTTCAGGGCGTCGCGCATTTGCCAGGATAGCTGCTGCAGGCGCTGCTCGGCCTCGCGCCGGGCGTAATCGATGGCGAAATGGTCGACCAGTATCAACAATGCCAACACGGTCAACAGCACCGTCGCACTGACGCCGACCGTCACCAGCGTGGTGAGCCGGGGGCGGGTGGTCGGGGACGGCGGGGGCATGGGCTGCACTGGCGGGCCGAAATGATGTCAAAAAGAAAGTAATTGATTGTAGCACTGCACGCCCGGCACGCCGCTGTTTTGACGGCTGTTTGACCGCAATTTTGCCGCCTTAAACCACGCTTAAGCCCGGCTTAAACATGCGGCGTCGCAGCAAAAAGTTGCTTGACTTAATTAGAATGATCGTTCATTCTATAGTCTGTGCTTAATTTTTATACAGAAAGCCCAATCATATGGAAGCCTTTTTCTGCAAAAAACCTCTGCTGCGGACCGCTGGCGCCGCAGCCATGATCTCTGCGCTGGCCGTACTGGCCGGCTGCTCCAAATCCACGACCGAAGCACCTCACAAGCAGCAGGTGGCGGAAGTGGGCGTATTCAAGGTGGCGCCCGAAGCGCTGCAAATCACCACCGAACTGCCGGGCCGCACCGCCGCTTATCAAGTGGCCGAAGTGCGCCCGCAGGTCAGTGGCCTGATTCAGAAACGCCTGTTTGTTGAAGGCGCCGACGTCAAAGCCGGTGTCCCGCTGTACCAGATCGACGCGGCCACTTATCAAGCCGCGTACAACTCGGCCAAGGCCGCACTGGCCAAGGCCAAGGCCAACCTGGTGGCCGCCGCACCGAAAGTGGCGCGCTACAAGGACCTGGTGGCCATCGAAGGCGTAAGCCGCCAGGACTACGACGATGCCGTCGCCGCCCACGAGCAGGCCAAGGCCGACGTGGAAGCCGCCGTCGCCGCGCTGGAACAAACCAAGATCAATCTCGATTACACCCACGTCGACGCGCCGATCAGCGGCCGCATCAGCCGTTCGGCCGTGACGCCGGGCGCGCTGGTGACCGCCAACCAAACCACCGCGCTGACCACCGTGCAGCAGCTGGACCCGATCTATGTCGACGTCACCCAGAGCAGCGAAGACATGCTGCGCCTGAAGCGTGAAATCGAGAGCGGCGGCTTGAAGAAAAACGGCGGTCAGGCCAAGGTAAGCCTGTTGCTGTCGGACGGCACCAAGTACGCGCTGGAAGGCAAGCTGCAATTCTCCGACGTGACGGTTGATCCGGGCACCGGCAATGTAACGCTGCGCGCGCTGTTCCCGAATCCCAAGCACGATCTGCTGCCTGGCATGTTTGTGCGCGCCGTGATCGAGTCGGGCGTGAACGAACACGCCATCGCTGTGCCGCAGCAAGGCGTCACCCGCAATCCCAAAGGCGAAGCCACCGCGCTGGTGTTGAACAAGGAAGGCAAAGTCGAGCAGCGCACGCTGGTCACCACCGGCACCCTGGGCGCCAAGTGGCTGGTCAAATCGGGCCTGAACGAAGGCGACCTGCTGATCGTGGAAGGCGTGCAGAAAGTGAAGCCGGGCGCACCGGCGAATGCCGCTGCTCCCGCCAAGCCTGCCGCCGTGGCCGTCGGTTCCGCCCCTACGAGCGCGCAATAAGGAGCTGACCCATGTCCCGTTTCTTTATTGATCGCCCGATTTTTGCGTGGGTGGTCGCGATCGTCATCATGCTTGCGGGCGTGATTGCGATTCTCGGCCTGCCGATCTCGCAGTATCCAAGCATTGCGCCGCCGTCGATTTCGATCAGCGGCTCGTATCCAGGCGCTTCGGCCAAGACGGTGGAAGACGCCGTGACCCAGATCATCGAACAAAAGATGAAGGGTATCGACGGCCTGCGCTATATGTCCTCGTCATCCGATTCGACCGGCGGCGTCAACATCACCCTGACCTTCAAGAGCGGCACCAATCCTGACATCGCGCAGGTGCAGGTGCAGAACAAGCTGCAGCTGGCGACTCCGCTGCTGCCTGCCGCCGTTCAGCAGCAAGGCCTGGTGGTGGCGAAGGCAACCAAGAACTTCCTGATGGTGCTGGGCTTTGTGTCCGAAGATGGCTCGATGAAGCAGGCCGACATCGGCGACTACGTGGCCGCCAGCGTGATCGATCCGATCTCGCGCGTGGAAGGCGTGGGCGACGTGACCAACTTCGGTTCGCAGTACGCCATGCGCATCTGGCTGGACGCGGCCAAGCTGCAAAGCTACCAGCTGACGCCAGCCGACGTATCGGCCGCCATTACGGCGCAGAATACCGAAGTCTCGGCCGGTGAACTGGGCGGCTTGCCAGCAGTGGCTGGGCAGCAGCTGAACGCCACGGTGACCGCGCAAAGCCGTCTGCAAACCGCCGAACAATTCGGCGCTATCCTGCTGAAGACCTCCGCCAACGGCGCCACCGTGCACCTGCGCGACGTCGCCCGCATGGAGCTGGGCAGCGAGACCTACAACATCCTGGCGCGCTACAATGGCAAGGCGGCATCCGGCATGGCGATCAAGCTGGCCACCGGCGCCAACGCGCTCGATACCGCCAACGCGGTGAAAGCCAAAGTGGCCCAGCTGGAGAAGCAATTCCCGCACGGCCTGAAGGCGGTCATCGCTTTCGACACTACGCCATTCGTCAAGCTGTCGATTGAAGAAGTGGTGAAGACGCTGGTGGAAGCGGTCATCCTGGTGTTCCTGGTGATGTACCTGTTCTTGCAAAATTTCCGCGCCACGCTGATTCCAACGATGGCGGTGCCTGTCGTTCTGCTGGGTACCTTCGCCATCCTGTCGGCGCTGGGCTACTCGATCAACACGCTGACCATGTTTGCGGTGGTGCTGGCAATCGGCCTGCTGGTGGACGATGCGATCGTGGTGGTGGAAAACGTCGAGCGCGTGATGACGGAAGAGGGCTTGTCGCCGCTGGAAGCGACCCGCAAGTCCATGAGCCAGATCAGCGGCGCGCTGGTGGGTATCGCGATGGTGCTGTCGGCGGTGTTCGTGCCGATGGCCTTCTTCAGCGGTTCGACCGGTGTGATTTATCGCCAGTTCTCGATCACGATTGTTTCGGCGATGGTGCTGTCGGTGCTGGTGGCGATGGTGTTCACCCCGGCGCTGTGCGCGACTATTCTGAAGCCGGTGGAAAAAGGTCATCACCTGACCAACAAAGGCTTCTTCGGTTGGTTCAACCGTACCTTTGAACGCAGCACCAACAAGTATCAGGGCATCGTCGGTTCGATCCTGAATCGTGGCGGCCGTTCGCTGGCGGTGTACGGCATCATCCTGGTGGTGCTGGCCTTCGTGTTCATGCGCCTGCCGACGTCCTTCCTGCCGGAAGAAGATCAGGGCGTGCTGTTCTCGCAGATCCAGCTGCCAACCGGCGCCACGCAAGAGCGTACCCTGAAGGTGATTGAAAAGGTCGAGAACCACTTCATCAACGACGAGAAGGATGCTGTCGCTTCCGTGTTCGCGGTGGCTGGTTTCAGCTTCAGCGGCAATGGCCAGAACAGCGGTATCGCCTTCGTGCGGATGAAGGATTGGTCCGAGCGTCCGGGCGCAGCGAATCGCGTGAATGCGATTGTCGGCCGCGCGATGGGCAAGTTCTCGCAGATCAAGGATGCGATGGTGTTTGCGTTTGCCCCGCCAGCCGTGCTGGAACTGGGTAACGCCAGCGGCTTCGACTTGCAGCTGCAGGATATCGGCGGCGTCGGTCACGATGCGCTGATGGCGGCGCGCAACCAGATGCTGGGCATGGCGTCCAAGAGCCCTGTGCTGGTGGGCGTGCGCCCGAACGGTCAGGAAGATACGCCGCAGTACAAGATCACCGTCGACCAGCAGAAGGCGATTGCCCTCGGCCTGTCGGTGGCGGATGTGAACAAGGTGCTGTCGACTGCATGGGGTAGCTCGTATGTGAACGACTTCGTGGATCGCGGCCGTGTGAAGAAGGTGTACCTGCAAGGCTCGGCCGAATCGCGCATGACGCCGGAAGACCTGAACAAGTGGTTCGTGCGTAACGCCGACGGCCAGATGGTGCCTTTCTCGGCCTTCTCGACCGGCCAATGGATCTACGCTTCGCCGCGTCTGGAACGCTACAACGGCCTGCCATCGACCGAGATTCTTGGTGCGCCTGCGCCGGGCCAGTCGTCGGGTACCGCCATGAAGGAAATCGAAAAGCTGGCGGAACAACTGCCGCCGGGTATCGGCTACGAGTGGACCGGCCTGTCGACCGAAGAACGCGACTCCGGTTCGCAAACCACGCAGCTGTATGCGATCTCGATCCTGATCGTGTTCCTGTGCCTGGCCGCGCTGTATGAAAGCTGGTCGGTGCCGTTCTCGGTGCTGCTGGTGGTGCCGCTGGGTGTTGTTGGTACGGTGCTGGCGACCTTTGTGTTCAAGCTGTCGAACGACGTCTACTTCCAGGTCGGCCTGCTGACCGTGATCGGCCTGGCGGCGAAGAACGCGATTCTGATCGTGGAATTCGCCAAGGAGCTGCAAGAGCAGGGCGTCGAACTGAAACAGGCCACGCTGCAAGCGGTGAAACTGCGTCTGCGTCCGATTCTGATGACGTCCATCGCCTTCGGCCTCGGCGTGCTGCCGCTGGCGATCAGCAGCGGCGCCGGTTCCGGCAGCCAGAATGCGATTGGCGTGGGCGTGCTGGGCGGGATGCTGAGCGCGACCTTCCTGGGCATCTTCTTCGTGCCACTGTTCTTTGTGCTGGTGCGCGGCTACTTCGCGCCGAAGAAGGCTGCTCCTGCAACTGTAGAGGTGCATTGATATGAAAAAGTCTTTAATTACGATGGCGGCGCTGGTGATGTTGGCCGGCTGCAGCCTGGCGCCGGTGTATGAACGCCCGGCGCAACCGGTAACCCAGGCATGGCCGACCGGCGACGCCTACCAGGGCGTGCCTGCCGCCGCTGCCGACGCCAAGCCGGTGTCGCAGATCCAGTGGCGCGAATACTTCTCCGACGAGAAGCTGCGCAAGGTGATCGAGCTGGCGCTGGCCAACAACCGCGACCTGCGCGTGTCGGTGCTGAACATCGAGAAGGCCAAGGCCCAGTACAACATCGACACGGCGGCGCTGCTGCCGAAGCTGTCGGCGAATGTGAACCAGAGCGTCTCGCGCACGCCGTCCAACATGACCGGCACCGGCGAAGCGGCTATCAACCGCCAGTACAACGGCGGCCTGGTGATGTCTTCGTACGAGCTGGATTTCTTCGGCAAGGTGCGCAACCAGTCGGAAGCCGGCTTGCAGAGTTACCTCGGCACCGAAGAGGCACGCCGCACGCAGCAGATTACGCTGGTGTCGGAAGTGGCCAATGCCTACCTGACGCTGATCGCTGACCAACAGCGTTTGAAGCTGGCGCAGGAAACGCTGAAGTCGCAGCAGACCAGCTATGACCTGAGCAAGAAGCGCTTCGCTTCGGGCGTGGTGGCCGGCACCGATATGTACGATGCCCAGACCACGCTGGAATCGGCGCGCAACGACGCCGCCGTCTACACCGCGCAAGTGGCGCTGGACCAGAATGCATTGACGCTGCTGGTCGGCAGCGCCGTGCCGGAAGAGCTGCTGCCGACCGGTGACCTCGGCGAGGTGACCCAGCTGGCGGCGATTCCGGCCGGCCTGCCGTCGGACCTGCTGCAATCGCGTCCGGACGTGCAGGAAGCGGAACGCGCGCTGCGCGCCGCCAACGCCAACATCGGCGTGGCGCGTGCCGCCTTCTTCCCGAGCATTTCGCTGACGGCGTCGGGCGGCAGCGCGAGTTCGACCTTGTCCGGTTTGTTCAAGGCCGGTTCGTCGGCGTGGACGTTTGCGCCGGCGATCAACCTGCCGATCTTCGATGGTGGCGTCAACCGCGCCAATCTGAATATCGCCAAGGCCGACCGCGACATCTCGGTGGCGCAGTACGAGAAGGCGGTGCAGACCGCGTTCCGCGAAGTGGCCGATGCACTGGCTACGCGCGGCACGGTGGATGAGCGTCTGGCTTCGCAGCAGGCGCTGGTCGATGCGGCGCAGAAGAGCTACACCATCAACGAAGCGCGCTATCAGAAAGGTGCGGATTCGTACCTGAACGCGCTGGTGTCGCAACGCGCGCTGTATGCGGCCCAACAAGGCCTGATCAGCACGCGCCTGGCCAAGAGCAGCAATGCCGTCACCCTGTACAAGGTGCTCGGCGGCGGCTGGCAGCCGGAATTGCCGCAACCGCGCGGTTGATTCAAAACGGCGGGGGCGAGGGCTCCCGCCGGTATAATGAACCTAATATCATCCATGCAGGATCGCTCCATGAAATTCGACGTCAAACGGCGCACAGACCCGGAACGCGCGCAAAACCGCCGCAACCAGGTCTTGCAGGCGGCAGCGGTGTGCTTCGCGCGCAGCGGCTTCCACGGCGCCAGCATGTCCGAAATCTCCAAGGAAGCGGGCATGAGCGCGGGCCACATCTACAACTACTTTGAGAACAAGGAAGCCATCGTCATGGCCTTCGTCGATCTCGAAGTGGAGCACGTGACCGGGCAGTTGCGCGAACTCGAAGGCAAGGACGATCCGCTGCAAGCGATGATCGACGACGCCCCAAAACACGTGGATGAGAATCTCGATCCGCAGTTTTTCCAGCTGCCGCTGGAAATGTTCGCCGAAGCGGCACGCAATCCGAAGATCGCCGAAGCGCTGCGTGCCGGCGACCAGACGGCGATGGACCGCTTCCGTCCCATCATCAAGCGCGAGCGCGAGCGGCGCGGCCTGCCGGTGGACGACGAACTGCTGGATGGGCGCATCGATACCGTGGTGTCGTTGTTCCACGGGCTGCCGATACGTTCGCTGCATCGCCCGCAGCTCAACCGCACCGCACTGGTTGAAGGCTACCGCGTCGCCTTGAAGGCGCTGTTGCTGACCTGATTTGTCTCTTAATGTATCCGCCCGCTGCAGGTGGGCGGATGCTGTTGTACCATGTCTGATGTCTTCTTCCAGCTTACAGGAGCATCATGACTTCCTACGTTATTCCCGCCCACGACATCGTCGGCCTGCCGGTCGCCGGCACTGCTGATCTGTTCCCGGTGCGCCGCGTCTACTGCGTCGGCCGCAACTACGCCGGCCACGCGCGCGAGATGGGTTCCGATCCGGACCGCGAACCGCCATTCTTCTTCTGCAAACCGGGTGATGCGCAAGCCGTGGTGCCGGCCGCGCCGAACCGCGTGCTGGAACTGCCTTATCCACCGGTGACCAATAACCTGCACTACGAGTGCGAGCTGGTGGTCGCCATCGGCAAGGGCGGCGCAAATATCGCCGTGGAGGATGCGGCGTCGCACATCTACGGCTACGCGGTCGGCTTCGACATGACGCGCCGCGACCTGCAATTCAAGATGCGTGATGCGGGCCGTCCGTGGGAAATCGGCAAGGCGTTCGATTTCTCGGCGCCGATCGGCTTGATTCATCCTGCGGCTGATGCGGGCGATATCAACAACGCGGCGATCCAGCTGGATGTGGATGGCGTGACCAAGCAGTCATCGACCATCTCGCATCTGATCTGGTCGATCAACGAAACCATCGCCAACTTGTCGACGCTGTTCACGCTGGCGCCGGGCGACCTGATTTTCAGCGGCACGCCGGAAGGTGTGGGCGCGGTGGTGCGCGGCCAGGTATTGGAAGGCAAGGTCGAAGGCCTGTCGCCGATTACCGTGAAATTGGTATAAACCGTTTATAGCAGTGCATCGATGGCGCGCAGCCCGGCAAGGGCTGCTTCCGCCAGTCCGACATCACTCGGGCTGGCGACTTGCGGCTCGCGCGGATTAATGCGGACCATCCGGCCGTTGTGATGGCTGATCACGCTCTGACCGAAATACCGCACCGAAGGAATCGCCGTTCCTGCGCCCAGCTCCACCACCAGCGGACGTGCCGCCTTGTGCAGCAGGCGTTGCAAGTGCGCTTCCTGCGCGGCGGCGCGCTGCTCGTTCCATCCCCAGTCGCCAAACATCAAAATATTCGGCCGCGCCAAAGCGCCGCAGTGCGGGCAAGTTGGCGGTTCGTTCAACAGCCTGCACGCTTCGTTGTCGACCTGCGGCGTGTAGCCGTCCGCCGGCCATATCTGCTCGCCGCACGGCGCAAGGCACTGCAAGTGATGAATCGACCCGTGACACTCATAGATGCGCTGCGGATCAAAGCCGGCAGCCTGAAAATGGCCATCCACATTGCTGGTGAAGACCGCGTAGCCATGTTCCATCCGCTCGCCCCATTTCTTCAGCAGCCAGAAGCCTTCGTGCGGCACGGTGGCGCGATACAAGTTAAGCCGGTGCCCATAAAAGCCCCAGGCCAGCGCCGGATCCTCATGAAAAGTAGACGGCGACGCCACACTGGTGAACTCCATGCGCGCGCGGGCGAGGGCAGGATAAGCCTTCCAGAAGCCCTGATTGCCGCGAAAATCCGGTAAGCCGGAGTCCACGCCCATGCCCGCACCAGCGGCCACGATCAGCAGATCGGCTTGGGCGACGAGGGCGGCGGCATGTTCAAGGTCGGCGGGATTCATGCGGTCATCATAACGGCGCAAAGCAAACATGACAAATACTTAAACCCGCTGCTATAATAATTTGGTTCGTCGGGGCGTAGCGCAGTCCGGTAGCGTACATGCATGGGGTGCATGGGGTCGGAGGTTCGAATCCTCTCGCCCCGACCAACACAATAAAATCAAAGACTTACGTTGCTTATGCGCGTAGGTCTTTTTTTGTGCTCTCTATGGTCTGAAAGCAGTGATTAGCTGAATGCTTTCAGCAGTGCCGGCAGCAGTTGTGCGAGCAGAACGGCGCTGACTACCCAGATAATCACGGAATTTTTTGCATCGGCAACGTCCGCTTTGGTGGCGTAGTTGGACTTGATGATAGCCACGTCAGTCTTGAGGGCTATTAGTTCACTTTCCAATTTGTGGATGTGCGTTTCCATAGACCGATCATAGGCTTGAGGTTCGCGTTGGTCAAATTGCGCAGACATAACGTGCTCCATTCATGAGATACCGGCACTTCTTGATGCTGCGCCGATCCCCGAATGGAGGTTTGATCTAGATCAAACGGGCTCTTTGTGGAAGCGGCCGTCTTTCATGATGGCGTGGAGGTTGTGGCGGTTTTGCAGGATAGTGATGTCTTGCAGCGGATCGCCGTCGACCATCAGCAGGTCGGCCAGGTAGCCGGGTTTGATGCGGCCCAGCAGGTGCTCCATGCCCATCAGTTCTCCGCCCAGCCGCGTCGCTGCTTCCAGCGTTTCGCGCGGCGTGTAGCCGAAGTGGCGCACGAACAGTTCGAGGTCGCGCGCGTTGCGGCCCGTTGGGTTGAAGGGGAAGCCGTAGTCGCCGCCTGGCAGCACGCGGATGCCGCGCCGGCGCAGTTCCGGTACCAGCTCGCGCTGGCGCGCCAGCACTTGCGCCGCGCTGCGCTTCATGTCGGTCATGTCGACGCCCGGCGGCGGTTCGGCATCCAGCGTGGCCTGGATGATGCCCACTGCCGGACCGACGAAGATCTCGTCGCGCTTATCTTCCATCATGTCCAGCGCTTCGACGTCGGCCCAGGTACAGTGATACAGCACGCGGAAGTTGGCGCGCAACGCCATCTTCACCGCCGCTGCGGCCTGCGCATGCGCCGCCAGCCACACACCCGAGATGCGCGCCTGTTCGCCCGCCGCATTGGCCTCCTCCTGCGTGTACAACAGCTCCTGCGAGCTGCCCGGCTTGAGCGCGTCCTCGCCGGACAACAAGAACTTCACCGACTTCGCCCCCAGCGTCGCGCATTCGCGCACGAAGGCGCGCACCGCTTCCGGCCCGCTGCCATGCGGATCGACCTTACCGCCATCGAAGGCGCCGGAAGTCGGCGGCTCGCGTTCGATCGACGATGCGATCAGGCGCGGCCCCGGCATGCCGCCGCTCTGGATGAATGAATTCAGCGTGACTTCGATGGTCTTGCTCAGCGAGCCCGCCGAGTAGGCACTGGTGTAGCCGTGATCGAGCAGGATGCGCGCGTTGCGCGCGGTCGTCAGGATCAGGTCTTCCGGCGGCAGCGAAAGGCTGGGCACCAGCCGCTCGATGGAGCTGGGCCACGACAGATGGGCGTGCGCCTCCACCAACCCCGGCATCAAGGTGCGGCCGCCGCCGTCGATCAGGCGATCGGCCACGCCACTCAGCGCCGCCACGTCCGCGCCCAGTTCGACGATGTTCGAACCTTCGACGCGCACGGCGCTGATGCCCGGCAGCGGACCGCTGCCGTCAAAAATATTCACGTTATGAAAAACTATGCCGGGCATGGCATTCCTTCCGATTGATAGCCCCGAAATACAGCATACCGCCGCGTTCCGCCATCCTGAAGCCGGATTTGGCGATACCTGCTATCACCGCACCTGCGTTGCCAGCACTTCGTGCGGCGGCATAGCCTTGGCGACTTCCAGCATCACGCCGCGCAGCCAGATGTGGCAAGGGTCGTTTTCCTGAAAGCGATGCCACTGCACGCACTCCGCCATCAACGGCAGCGTGTAGGGCAGGGGCAGCAGGCGAACCGGCAAACGCCGTGCGCACGATTGCGCCAGCCGCGTGTGCATGGTCGCCACCAGGTCGGTGCCGATCAACACCGATGCCATGCTGACGAAATCGGACGTGGTGACCCTGATGCGCCGCTGCACACCCTGGCCCTGCAGCATCAGCTCTTCGAAGGTGGCCGAGCGTGGGCGCCCCAGCATCGGCGCCACGTGCGGCAGGCGCAGATAGGTTTCGGCATCGAGCACGTCGCCCACTTGGGTGTTGCCTTCCCAGATCACGGCGCAGTAGCTGTCTTCGAACAGCAGCCGTTGCGGATGCTCTTCCGCCAGGAAGTGGCGTGGAATGATGAGGAAGTCGTTCTCGCCGCGCCGCAGCTGCTCGCTGGCGTCGTCCGACAAGGGCACCAGGTCGAGCGTCATGTTGGGCGCATCGCGCAGCACGCGCGCCACCACGCGGTTGAGGAAAACCTCGGTGGCGTAGTCGGATACCATGATCTTGACGATGCGCGTTTCCTTGGCCGGATCGAAGTTGACCCGCATGCCGACCGTGGCCTGGATGTGCAGGATCAAGTCGCGCACCGGCGCTTCCAGCTGGCGGCCCAGCACCGTCGGCTCCATGTTGCGGCCGACGGCTGCCAGCAGTTCATCCTCGAAGAATTCGCGCAGGCGCGCCAGCATGCCGCTCATGGCGGACTGGCTGACATTCACGCGCGCAGCGGCCCGCGTGATGTTCTGTTCCTTCAGCAGCGCGTCGAGCGCCAACAGCAGGTTCAGGTCTAAACGGTTGAATCGCATGCGCTACCCTCCATGATCCGACGGATACATGGTACGCGATGCTTGCGCCGGGGCGCAAGCAGGCCGTTCCCGCTGCATCAGATGCTGTTCTTGCGAGCGATGGACCCGAGCAGGCGCGCGCTCGGCTTGATGGTGCGGCGCATGGTGGCGCGGTCCACGGCGATCAGGCCGAAATGCGGCTTGTAGCCGAAGATCCACTCGAAGTTATCCAGCAGCGACCAGTGCAGGTAGCCGCGCACGTCGATGCCGTCGCGCAGGCAGCCGGCAACACCCTTCAGCGCGCGCTGGATGTATTCCTCACGCTGCTTGTCGTCGTCGGTCGAGATGCCGTTTTCGGTAACGTAGATCGGCAGCTTCACGTGTTCGGCGGTGTAGCGGATGGTGGCGCCCAGCGCTTCCGGCCAGAATTCCATGCCGTTGCTGGTCAGGCGCGCGCCGGCAGGTGTCGGCAGCTCGCCCTCCGGCGAGACCAGCGCTCGGGTGTAGGTCTGCACGCCGACGAAATCGCCATGCTCGCTGACGGCCTTGAACCACGGCAGGTAGGCGATGGCGCGCTTGCGGTCGCGCATGGCGGGATCGCCCACCGCCTGGTCGTCGGCGATGGCCAGCGACAGGCCAACCGGCAGCTTCGGACAAGCAGCCTTGATGGCCTGGTAGCCGAGGCGATGGCCTTCCAGCAAGCCGGTCTCGATTTTGTCGAAGTCGCCGAAGATCCACGAGGAGAACTTGCCGGTGCCGGCGCGCTTGCCCGCTTCCGCCAGCATGGCTTTTTCCGGCGGGATGCCGGTCAGGCCGGACAGCGGGCCTGGAATGCCGAACAGCAGGCGCGCCAGATTCGGCTCGTTGAAGGTGGTGGCCAGCGTCATCATGGAGCCCAGCTCCTGCGCCACTTTGCTGCAATAGCGTGCGAACAGTTGCGCTGCGCCTTCCGCTTCCCAGCCGCCGCGGCCGCCGAACCAGTAAGGCGTAATGAAGTGGTTGAACGAGACCACCGCTTTAATTTTGTGCTTGTGGCAGGCCTTCAGTACATCGCGATAGTGCTCGATGGCGGCGACCGAGAACATGCCTTCTTCCGGTTCCACGCGCGCCCACTCGATCGAGAAGCGGAAGGTGTTCAGGCCCAGTGAGGCCAGCATGGCGATGTCTTCGGCGAACAGGCGGTAGTGGTCCACGCCCGCGCCGGATGGTTCGACGAAGATGGATGGCTTGACGTTTTCCAGCAGCCAGGCGTCGCTATGGACGTTGTCGCCTTCGACCTGGTGGCCGGCGACCGCCGCGCCCCACAGGAAGCCTTGCGGGAAGCGGTAGCCCTTGTCGGCAGCGAACGACAGTGGTGAGAGCAGCGTGCCGCCGGCCAGCGCGGCGACGGCCTTCAGGGTGCTGCGGCGGGATGCGATGATTTTCTTGTCTTGCATGGTGTCTCCTTTGGTTTTTTATTCGGCGGTGCGCGACAGCAGGCGCACAGGTCCCAGCAGGCCGCTTGGCATGAGTTTGCCGTCAGCTTGGTAGGGCTTGAAGGTGCTGAAGGTGATCGGTTGCGTTACACCTGGCTGGGCGTCGCCAATCAGGCGGTTAGGCCACAGGTTGGTGACGGTGATCTCCAGCGCGTTGCTGCCCGGTTTGAGCAGGCCAGTGACGTCGGCCACGTAGGGTGGCTTCCAGAGCAGCGGCAGTGGCTTGCCATTCAGTGTGACTTGCGCCATCACCTCGACCTGGCCGAGGTCCAGCAGGATGCGGGCGTTCTTGCGCAGCCATGCCGCATCGGCTTTCAGCTCGCGGCGGTAGGTGGCGCTGCCGGAGTAGTACTTGATGCCGTCGATCTGCGATGCGCTCCACGACGTGAGGGCCGGCAGCGTGATACTGGCAGGCGCGCCGCCGCCAGGCGCGAAGTCAAGCTTCCACGGTCCGGCCAGCGTGGCCAGTTGACGCGTGATCGGCGCGGCCGGCGCGACAGCGACCGTCCCCGGCGCCGCTGCGGGCGCGGTGGCGTTGCGGAAGACCACGAACACGGAGCCGTGCTGCTCCATGTCCAGCGACACGATGGTGCGGCCGCCTTCTTCGCGCCAAGTGGCTGGCGTGGTCTTGCCGCTGTCTGCGTGCCACAGTTCCGGGCGCAGGCCGCTGACGCGGAAGCTGGCCTCGAACTTCTCCGGACGCGCCTTCTGGTTGGCGACGAAGTAGATCTCGGTGCCGTTGTCGCTGCGGTGCGTGGCGACGATCTCCGAATCCGCATGCTGCTTGCTGAACGCATAATCCGGCGTCACATTCAAGCCTTCCAGCACCGTGCCGATCTCGCGTCCCGACACCACCTTGCCTTTGCCGTAGCGATGCTCGGCGACGGTGCGGCCATCTGCGTCGCCCCACATCGCTTCCGCGATCTGCGTCAACTCGGCCTGATCGCCCATGCCCGGCGTGGTGCGCGGCTTTGGACCGAGCAGCACCGCGCCTGCTTGCACCAGATCGCGCAGCTTGCGCAGGAGCGGCAGGCTGATGGACGTGGTGGTGGACGGCAGCACCAGCAATCGATACGACGCGCCGCCTTCCAGTTCAAGGCGTCCATCGCGCACGCTGGCTCGCTGTTGCAAGACCTCGGCGTTGACGTAGTCGTAGCCGAAACCGGCCGGCACGCCAGGGCGGTCCGGCTCCGCGAACGGCGCCGCCACCGGCGCACCTTCGCCGTAGAAATAGGCGATATCGTTGACGGAACGGCCTTGCTGCAGCATGTAGGAAGCGCGGCTCAGGTAATCCATCCAGGGGCGCGCTTGTTCCGCCCATGTCTCGTTGCGGGTGAAGTGCTGGCCGAAGCGCCACAGGCTCACGCCCGGCTTGCGATCTTCGAACGGCTGGTGCGGCGAAGCGTGAATGACAAAGCGGTTCACGCCGAGCGCCATGTACTGGTCGGCGATCCATTTCAGATCGCGCGGGCTGCGGCTGAACGAAGGAATCATTGGCGTGGCCGTGAATGCCTCCGCCGCCACCAGCTGCTTGCCGTAGATGTGCGCCGCCGATGCCGCCTCGCGGATATCGGACACCTGATTCGCAATCGGCTTGTCGCCCGGATTGCGGTCCCAGAACTCGCCCATCGGAATATCGGCGCGGCCCTTGGCTTGCAGGCCATCGCCGACGGTCGGCAGGTTGACGCCCATCGCTTCCGCGTACAGCTGCATACCGTGCTTGTGCGCGACCTCGGCTGCGGCGCCGTAATGGTTGTCGGAGATCAGGTCGGCGATGGTGCGGCGGAAGTCCCACAGGAAGCGGTCGCTGGCCCCGGCGCTGTCGACCACGCGGCCGCTCAGCACCGGCAGCCAAGGCAGCGCATCGTAGCCGCGCCGCTGGCGGAACTCGGCCAACATGTTGGCGGTCCAGTTCTGCTGGTTGGCTTCCCAGCTGTCGAGCATCAGATGGCTCAGGCCCTTGGCGTCGGCCATCTTGCCCAGATAAGTTTCGAAATGCGAGGTGACGGCGGCGCGATCCAGCTTGTCCACTTCCAGCCCCACACCTTGCTGCGTGGCTGGATCATTGGTCTGGCCGGTGAGCGAGTAGCCCAGGCGCAGTATGGCCCAGCGGCCGGCCGGAACGTCCCAATCAAGACTGCCGTCGGCGCGCAGTTTGCCGGTCAGGTCGATCACGGACTGGCTGCGGACCGCCATGTCGGCGGCGACGGCCGGCGTGGCCAGGCTTTCCAGTTCTTCCGCAATCGAGAAGCCCGCCTTGTCTTCGTAGCGGTGCACGCGGCCCGTGGTGGCGACCGAGAATTCGGCGATATCGTGCGCGGTCTGGCGCGGCTTGCCCATTACGTCGTCGAGGAAGTTGCGGGCCGGATTGCCCAGTTCCAGCCGCACGAAGCGTACCGCGCGTTCGGTGAAAGCGTAAGTGCGTACGCCGGTGGTGGTGCTCAGGCCCGAATGCACGGAGCCGGGCAGGGGGGCCACCGTGTCCCAGTTCACGCCGTCGGCGCTGACCTTGATGGCGCCATCCGGAATCTGCACCTGACCGATCGACAGCGTTACCGCCTGCGCGCGCACCGGCTGTGCGTACTCGATCTGCACCCATGCCGGCTTGCTTGCATCCGGCGACAGCGGAAGTTTCTGCGCGTGTTCGAAATCGCCGTCATCGAACAGCGCGGCGTTGAAGCTGCCGCCACTGGCGGTGATGGTGCGCGCTGGCGCCGCCGCTTCTGCATCCGGCAGGCGATAGGCGATGACGGCGGCATCGGCGTACCACTGCGGTACGGTGAACTTCTGGCGGCTGTACGGCTGGCCGCCGGGCGAACCGTCGGGCATCGGTGCGAAATCGGACTGGCGGTGAATCGGGATGTTCTGAAAAGGTCCGCTGACCGACGGCGGCGCTGCCAGTGTGCCGCTGAAACGGCGTGGGCCATCGACCTTGGTCTCGCTCCATACGTACTTCTTCATGCCTTGCTGCGGCGTCACCCACGGCCCGCCGGACTCGCTCCATCCGCTGCCGCCCGCGACGGCGACTTCCATGTCCAGCTTGCGCGCTTCTGCGGTGGTATAGCGCACGCTGTCCAGCCAGCGTGGCGACATGAATTCCACCGGCTGCGCGACATACTGCGCGGTGCCCAGGTCCACGTCGAAGATATGCACACCGCCGATGCCGACGCGGTGCATCCATTCCAGATCGAGTTTGATGCCCTTGTTGTCTACATTGCCATTCATCCAATGCCACCAGACGCGCGGGCGCGCTTCTTGCGGTGGTTGCTGGAACAAGGCCTGATCGGCGGCCTGCACGGCACAGGACATGCCGACGGCTGCGGCGAGTGCGAGCAGGCGCGGTGCGCGCCCGTTGCGGTTTCGATGCATTTTTGTCTCCGTTGCACTGCTTTTTTATTGGTCACACCATAACAGTGTGGCGCTCATCGGGAAAGCGATGAGTTGCGATAGCACGTATCACGATTCCAGATCGCGCACGAATTTGAGCAATCTGGCGCTGAGGCTTTCATCGCCCGTGTTGACCGAATAGACCTGGGTCAGGTGGTTGTGGCCCGCCACCACGTTGATCTGCGGGTTGAAGCCGTGGCGCGTGACCAGCCTTGCAAACAGCTCGCCGGACTGCACCTGCATCTGCGGTGGATCGAGTTCGGCGTAGCTGATTAACATCGGTACTGGGTCGGCGTCGATCAGGTCCACGGTGGACATGCTGGCGTGGCGCGACAGGTCGTCGCCAAAGTAGGCTTCATTGCGCGGGTCCGGCGTGAGGATGCCGAACTGCTCGCGTGCACGCAGTTCAAGGCCGGCGTTGTAGACGCCGGAAATCAGCGCGATACCGGCTGGCCGCAAACCGCTGGCCGGATGGAAGCGCTTGACCAGTGTGGCCGCCGCCACATGCGCCGCGCCGGCCGATTCGCCGGCGATGACGATGTGTTGTGGGTTGCCGCCGCGGCGCGTTGCGTGCTCGCGCGCCCATGCGAATACCCCGGCTGCGTCCTCCGCGCCGGACGGCCAGCGGCTCTCCGGCGCCAGGCGGTAGTTGGGCACGATGGTCAGCACGCCGTGGCGCGAGAAGTAGCGGCCGAAGTTTTCGCGATCGGCCTTGTCGCCACGCAGGAAGCCGCCGCCATGCAGGAAGATCAGAACCGGATAGCCGCCCGCCGGTGCAGCGCCTAATGGTCGGTACACGTCCAGCTTGTGGCGCGCATGCGGGCCATAGGCCAGGTCGCGTTCCACGCTGCCGCCTGGCGGCATTTTTTCCAGCGACGGCGCATAGAGCGTTTTCGCGAACGGCGGATCGATGGCAGTACCGGCCTTGCGGATGACCTCTTCGAATGGATTGGACATAGGCGGTTCCTCAGCGCGGTGCTTTGTGGAAGGCGCCGTCCTTCATGATGGCGCGCAGGCGCTTGCGGTCTTGCAGCACGGTGACGTCCTTATCCGGTTCGCCGTCGACCAGCAGCAGGTCGGCCAGGTAGCCCGGTTTGATCTGGCCCAGTTCATCGCCCATGCCCATCAGCTGGCCGCCCAGCAGGGTGGCGGCAGACAGCGCTTCCTCATGCGTGTAGTCGAACAGGCGCACGAACAATTCGAGGTCGCGCGCGTTGCGCCCATTTGGGTTGAACGGGAAGCCGTAGTCGCCACCCGGCAGCACGCGTACGCCTCGACGCTTCAGTTCCGGTATCAGCTTGCGCTGCAGCTCCAGCACTTCGGCGGCGCTGCGCTTCATGTGGCTCATGTCGAAGTGCGGCGGCGGCGAGGCGTCCAGCGTGGCCTGGATAATGCCGATGGCTGGTGCCACGAAGATGTTGTCGCGCTGCGCTTCCAGCATGTCCAGCGCTTCGGCGTCGGCGTAGGTGCAGTGATACAGCACGCGGAAGCCGGCGCGCAAGGCCATCTTCACCGCTTCCGAGGCCTGGGCGTGGGCTGCCAGCCACACGTCCGATTCGCGCGCTTGCGCTCCGGCGGCGTTGGCTTCCTCTTGCGAGTAGAGCAGTTGCTGCGACGCGCCGGGCATCAGCGCATCTTCGCCGGAGAGCAGGAATTTGACCGACTTGGCGCCAAGCGCAGCGCAGTCGCGCACGAAGCCGCGCACCGCTTCCGGACCGGTGCCGTGTTCTTCCACTTCGCCGGGGCTCAGTTCATCGGCGCTTGGCGGCGAGCGCTCAATGGACGAGGCGATCAGGCGCGGGCCGGGCATGCCGTTGCTGTCGATGAAGGTCTTGAGCGTGGTTTCCACCGTCTTGCTCAGCGAGCCCGCCGAATAGGCGCCGGTGAAGCCGTGGTCCAGCAGGATGCGGGCGTTGCGGGCGGTGGTCAGCACCAGGTCTTCGGTCGGCAGCGACATGCCGGGCACGAAGCGCTCCACGGAGCTCGGCCACGACAGGTGGGCGTGGGCTTCGATCAGGCCGGGCATCAGGGTGGCGCCGGCGCCGTCGATCACGCGGTCGCCTTCTTGTGGCGTAATTGCCTCACCGGCGCTGACGTGGGTGATGCGCTGGCCCTCGACACGGACGCCGCTTTTGCCCGAAGCGTCGAGCGTGCGTGCGCCGTCGAAAATGCGCACGTTGTTGAAAATGATGCCGTTCATGGAGTCTCCATTATTTGTAGTGATCGAATGGAGGGAAAGTCTAGCCATGCCCCGTAGGCGACCAAAGCCTAATTTGGTGATACCAGCTATCGCCCAAAGGAATCACAAACCGCGATAGCTCGTATCGAAACACTGGCTTATGAGATTGCCGGGTTCCGCTGCTATCTTCGTCGACATAACAAAACGACGGAGACATCCCATGAACCCTGTATTGATGCTGGCGCACTTCGCCGGCATGATCGACCTCGTGGCTTTGCCGGTGTGGGTCGGCGCGCTGGTGCAGCACTATCACTTCGATCTTGAGCATGGCGGCATGGTGGTCACGGCCTTCCTGCTGGGTGCTGTCATCGCCAGCCTGTTTGCCGCGCCGCGCTTCAACCGCTTGCCGCAGCGCCTGTGCGCCATCGGCGGATATGGCGGTGCAGCATTGGCGTTTGCCTGCGCATCGCAAGTCACTGATTTCCCTACGCTGCTATCGCTGCATGCGCTGGCTGGCCTGTGCCTCGGAACCGGACTGTCGATGGTGCACGGCGCCATCGGCCGCAGCGCCAATCCGCACCGGCTGTTCGCTATGGCCGGCGCTGCGCTCGGCGTGGGCGCGGTGGTGTTTTATGGTGCGGTGCCACCGGCGATTGCAGCGGGCGGCGGGCAGGTCCTGTTCATGGTGTTCGCCGGCCTGATGGCGTTGACCTCCGCCGCGTGCAGCGCTTTTCCGCGCAGCGTCGGCGATGTGCAGCACGAGGCAGAGCGCGCACCGCTGTCGCGTGTGGCGTGGCTGGCGGTGCTGGGCGTGACCTGCATGGCGCTTAACCAGTCGATCACGTTTGCGATGCTGGACCGTATTGGCGTGATGCGCGGCTTCGGCCAAGAGCGCGTCAACCAAGTGCTGCTGGTGTGCGGCTTCGTCAACCTGCTGCCGGCGGTGCTGGCGGGATTGCTGCAACAGCGCTTGTCTGCCACCCGCGTGGCGCTTATCGCACCGCTGGTGCAGGCCACGCTGGCGGTGATTATCGCCAGTTCGCCGGTATTCGAGCCGTATGCGCTGGCTTGCAGCGTGTTCGCCGCTGTGATGATCTTTACCCACACCTTCCTGTTTGGCCTGATCGCCAGGCTCGATCCGAGCGGCCGTGCTGTCGCTTCCACGCCGGCCATGATGATGACCGGCGCCGCCATCGGTCCCGCGCTGGCCGGCTCGGTCGCCATGCGGGCAGGCTTTGGCGGACTGGCCGTGCTGGCGGTGGTAGTCGGCGTTGCAGCCACTTGCGCCTTCTTCTACGTCAGCCGCCAGCGCATCACTCTTCAACCACTCACTTGAATCATCATGACTGAACTGACTCTCGCTATCAGCAACACTATTCTGAACGCCGCCTTGCAGGAGGCCAGCAGCCAGGGATATCGCCCCATGTCGGCGGTAGTGCTGGACGCCAGCGGCCACCTGGTCGCCATGCAGCGGCAGGACGGCGCCAGCATGTTCCGCGTTGAAATCGCCACCGGCAAGGCCTGGGCGGCGGTAGCGATGGGCGTGTCGAGCCGCGCGCTGATGAAACGTGCCGCCGACAATCCCAACTTCTTCGGCGCGCTGGCCAGCACGGGGCAGGGCAAGTTCATTCCGCAGATTGGCGGCGTGCTGATTAAAGACGCCGAAGGCAAGATCCTCGGCTCGGTCGGTGCCAGCGGCGGCACCGGTGAAGAGGATGAGGCGATCTGCATCCACGGCATCGTCACGGCCGGTCTGAAGGCTGAGTGATATGCGCCACGCCTCCTGCTCCTGCGGCATCGATATCCACAGCCACGTGGTGCCGGAACATTTTCCGGCTTACCTGGGCAGCGCTGCGCCGTCCGACTGGCCGTCGATGGCGCCGGCGCATGAGTGCCATCGCCACGTGGTCATTGCGGACAAGGTGTACCGCACGGTGAATGAACGCTGCTGGAGCACCACGCGCCGGATTGAGGACATGGACAATATGGGCCTGTCGCTGCAGGTCATCTCGCCGATGCCGGAGCTGCTGTCGTACTGGATGGCGCCTGCCGCCGCAGCGCAGCTGCTGCGCTACATCAATGAGCAGATGGCGCAGATGGTGGCCTTGTCCGGCGGCCGTTTGTGCGCGCTGGGCGCGGTGCCGTTGCAGGACATGGACCTGGCGCTGGCGGAACTTGATTACGTGATTGATACGCTGGGTTTCGCCGGCGTGGAAATCGGCAGCAATATCAACGGCAAGCCACCTGGGGCGCCGGAGTTTGCACCGTTCTTCGCGGCCGCTGAGGCCAAGGGCGCTGCGGTGTTCGTGCACGCCCTGCGCCCGGCCGGCAAAGAGCGTCTGGTCGGACCTGCGCAGTTGCAGCAGGCGCTTGGCTATCCGACCGATGTGGGCCTGGCCGCCGCTTCGGTGTTGACGACTAACCTGATCGAGCGCCATCCGAAACTGCGCATCGCCTTCAGCCACGGCGGCGGCACGCTGGCGGCGCTGCTGCCGCGCCTTGAGCAGGCGCGCCGTGTGTTCCCGGCGCTGCAGGATGCGATGCCATCCGGCCCGTCCGAGCAGGCGCGTCGCCTGTTCTACGACGCGCTGGTGTTCGATACACCGACCTTGCAGCACCTGTTGGCGCGCTTCGGCGAAGACCAACTGATGATCGGCACCGACTACCCGTTTGCTTTCCATGAACGCTGGCCGTTGGCGGCGATCGAGGCCGCAGTGGCTGATCCCGCGCTGCGCGCGAAGCTCACTACGCACAACGCCGAGCGTTTCCTCGGCCTTTCAACCTCTTTGCAATAAGGACTGACCATGCCTGCATCCCTTGCCGGTAAGCTGCGCAGCATCGCCATCGGTGTCACCGACCTGGCGGCGGCTGAAGAATTCTATGTCTCGACCTGGCGCCTGTCGGTGGCGGCACGCAGCGCCGATGCCGTTTATTTGCGCGGCAGCGGCGCCGATCATCACATCCTGGCGCTGCACCGCAGCGCACAGCCGGACGTGCGCCGTGTCGATTTCGTGGTCGCTGCACATGCCAACCTGGCGCTGATCGCGGCCGGCGTGCGCGCTCATGGCGGCCATGTGCTGAACGACGTGCATGACAACGCCGAGCCGGATGGCGGCAGCGCGCTGGATGTGCAGGACCCGCAGGGCCGCCACCTGCGCTTTGTGCACGCGCCAGCAGCACACGTCGAAAGCGGCGGCGCCGATGCGCCGGTACGCATCACCCACGTGGTTTTCAACAGCGCCGATGTACCGCTGGCGCAGGCCTTCTACGAGCAGGCGCTGGGCTTCTCGCTGTCCGACCGTACTCGCATTATGGCTTTCATGCGCTGCGGCAGCGACCATCACAGCATCGCGCTGGCCGATGCCGATAGCAACACCCTGAATCACATTGCCTTCGTCATGCCAGATCTGGACGCGGTGATGCGCGGCGCCGGCCGCATGAGCGATGCCGGCTACCCGATCGAATGGGGCGTGGGCCGTCACGGTCCGGGCAATAACGTCTTTTCCTATTTCGTCGGTCCCGACGATTTCGTCATCGAGTACACGGCGGAAGTGCTGCAGGTGGACGACAGCTACCGCGTCGGCAAGCCGGAAGACTGGACCTGGCCGCCGGGCCGTTTCGACCAGTGGGGCGTATCGAAGCCGCCGTCGGACCGCATCAAGCAAGCACAGAAAAAAATCCGTTTCACCAATCAATAAAGGAGTACGACCTTGAAATTCACTACCTTCCGCTCCGGCGCAACTACCCGTCTCGGCGTGCTCGATCAAGGCAGCGTTATCGACATCAACCGCGTGCTGCCGCAAGTGCCGCCGGACCTGCGCGCCGCGCTGCTGGCAGGGATCGACCTGACCGCAGCGGCGCGTGTCGCCGTGGCGCAGGCCACTGCTGCGGACCGCACGCAGCTGTCCGACGTGGTGGTGGCGCCACTGGTGCCGTCGCCGGGCAAGACCATCTGCCTGGGCCTGAACTACTACGATCACGCCGCCGAAAGCGGCCGTGAAAAGCCGGTCTATCCGTGGTTCTTCCTGCGCTGCGATACCTCGCTGCTGGCGCATGGCGAAGCAGCATTGCTGCCGAAGGTGTCGGAGCGCTTCGATTACGAGGCTGAACTGGCGGTGGTGATCGGCACCCGCGCGCGCCATGTCACGCAGGAGCAGGCCTTGCAGCACGTCTTCGGCTACACCTGCTTCAACGACATGTCGGTGCGCGATTACCAGAAACGCACGCCGCAATGGACCATCGGTAAAAACTTCGACCGCACCGGCGGCTTCGGCCCGCAACTGGTGACGGCCGATGAACTGGCGCCGGGCGCCGAAGGCCTGCGTATCCAGGCGCGCCTGAACGGCCAGGTAATGCAGGACGCGAATACCACCGACATGATCTGGAACGTCGCCGAAACCATCGCGCTGCTGAGTGAATGCGTGACGCTGGAACCGGGTGACGTGATCGTCATGGGCACGCCGGCCGGCGTCGGCCAGTCGCGCACCCCACCGGTTTGGATGAAGCATGGCGACAAGATCGAGATCGAAATCGAAAACGTCGGCCTGCTGGTCAACACCATCGAGCAGGAAGTGTAAGATGAGCGGCTTGGCAAACGACGCGCACTACGACGTCGCCATCGTCGGCTTCGGGCCTTCGGGCGCGGTGGCGGCGGCCTTGTTGGGGCAGGCCGGCGTGCGCACGCTGGTGGTGGACCGTAGCCGCACGGTGTACGACCGGCCGCGCGCCATCGCGCTTGATCACGAGATCATGCGCGTGTTCCAGCAACTGGGGCTGGATGAAGAAATCTCGCGCTACTGCGAGCCGTTCACGCCGTCCGAATACTACGGTGCGGACGGGCAGCTGATCAAGCGGCTGGCGACGGTGCCGCCGCCATATCCGCTCGGGCACACGCCATCGATGGTGTTCACCCAGCCGGAAGTGGAGCGCGTGCTGCGCGCCCACGTGGCGGCGCTGCCATCGGTGACGGTGGCGCTGGGCCAGCGTATGACGACGCTGCGGCAGGACGCCGACCAGGCCACGCTGCTGCTGATGGATGACGAGGGCTTGCAGCGCACCGTGCACGCTAGTTACGTGATCGGCTGCGACGGCGCATCGAGCACGGTGCGCGAGGCGGTCGGCATCACGCTGGAAGATTTGCAGTTCGACGAGCCGTGGCTGGTGGTGGACGTACAGATTAATGAGCGCGGCCTCGCCAAGCTGCCAAAGACCAGCGTGCAGTATTGCGAACCGGCGCGTCCCTGCACTTACGTGATTGGCCCCGGCATGCATCGGCGCTGGGAGATTTCGCTGCTGCCGGGCGAGGACCCGGCCTACATGGCGAGCGAGGAGGGCGCATGGAGCGTGCTGCAACGCTGGATCACGCCGGAAGACGGCGCGCTGTGGCGCCAGGCCAGCTATCGCTTTCACGCACTGGTGGCGCGCGAATGGCGCAAGGGTCGCGTGTTCATCGCCGGCGATGCGGCGCACCAGCAGCCGCCGTTCCTTGGACAGGGCATGTGCCAGGGTGTGCGCGATGTCGCCAATCTGGTGTGGAAGCTGCGCGCCGCGCTGGAAGGCAAGGGCGGAAACGCGCTGCTGGACAGTTACGGCGCTGAACGCGGCGCGCATGTGCGCCGTCTGACTGCACGGATCAAGGAGATAGGCCGCGTGATTTGCGAGCGCGATCCGGACAAGGCGCGCGAGCGCGACGCAGCCTTGATTGCCGCCGCCGGCGGCGAGATTCGCACACAGGCGCGCCAGGACATTATCCCGCCGCTGGAGCACGGCCTGCTGGCCCGTTCGGATGCAGGCAGCGGCGTGGGAACGCTGTTCCCGCAACCGCGCTTGCAGCATGCGGATGGCGCGCAGCTGATGGATCAGCTGGCAGGCTGCGGCTGGCGTGTCGTCACCAGCCTGCCTACGTGGTCGCTGCCGCCGGCACTGGCCGCGCGCGCCGAAGCGTTCGGCACGCTGGTCAGCGTGGCGCCCGGCACCGAGTGCGATGGCGTGCTGGCCGCGTGGTTTGACCGCCACCAATGCTGCGCCGCGATCGTGCGTCCCGATCATTACGTCTACGGCGTTGCCGCCACCGGCGAGGCGCTGGCCGCCTTGCTCGATGAATGGGAGGCCGCTACCGCTACCGTTTAATTAAGTCCACTACGACAGCAGCACAACACTAAAACAATAGGAGACTCACAATGAAAACCCATCTCACCGTACTCAGTATGAGCCTGGCCGCGATCTGGCAACCGGCCATTGCGCAAACCGCAGACAGCAAGTCCGAAATCGAAACCGTGGTCGTGACCGCGCAGAAGCGCGCCCAAAGCATCAAGGAGGTGCCGGTGGCGATGACGGTGGTGAACGCCGCCCAGCTGGAACGCGCCGGCGTCAAGGACATCAGCGACCTGGCCAAGACCGCTGCGGCGCTGGAATTCGGCGACCCGCAATCGAACGCCGGTCCGGGCGGCAGCGCTTCGATACGCGGCATCGGCACCGCCGTGATGACGATTTCCGCCGAGAGTTCGGTGGGCGTGGTGGTGGACGGCGTGCCGCAAGGTTCGACCGCCAGCGGCTTGATGCTGGATCTGGCGCGCGTGGAAGTGCTGCGCGGCCCGCAAGGTACGCTGTTCGGCAAGAACGCGTCGGCCGGCGTGCTGAATATGTCGACCCAGGCGCCGATCATCGGCGATTCGAGCGGCAATGTGCAGTTCGAGTACAAGGGCAGCCACGGCGCCGCGCTGCGCGCCACCACCAATATTCCGATCAATGACATTTCGGCACTGCGCATCTCCGGCCTGACCGAGCGTAACGAAGGCGTGCTGCATAACGTCTACACCGGCGAGGATAGCCTGACCAAGAACAGCGGTGCGCGCATCCGCTACCTGCTCAAACCGAATAGCGACGTAACGTTCAACCTGATCGCCGAAGCATCCAACAGCCGCAGCGAGAACGCGGTGTTCTTTGCGCCGGCGGTGGCCTCGGTGACCAACACGGCCGGCAATCATAAGCCGCTGGCGGAGTTCGCGGCTTGCGGCGTGACGGTGTCGAAGACCAACAACCAGGTTTGCTCGGATGGCCAGGAACTGATGCGTTCGCAGGTGCGCGGTTTCTCCGGTCAGCTGGACTGGAATCTGGCTAACGGCCATACGCTGACGTCGATCACCGCGTATCGCAAGCGCGAGGTGGGACCGAACACCGTCTCCATCGACATGTCGCAGGGCTATGACAAGGTGCGCAACTACACGCCGTACCAGGATACCAAGCAGTTCTCGCAGGAGCTGCGCATTGCCTCGCCGGTCAAGCAGCCGATCGAGTATGTGATCGGCGCGTTCTATGCGGATTCTGATGTCGACCGCGATACGCTCACGACCATTTTGCCCAATCCTGTGCTGCCTTCGCCGCCGGTCCCGCGTTCGATCGCGACGGACTCGGTGGAGCATGCGAAGATGACCACCAAGGCGCTGTTCGGCCAAGCCACCTTCCGCGTTACCGACGCCACCAGCGTGATTACGGGCCTGCGCTACACCAGTGATAACGTCAGCAGTGATTACAGCCAGTCCAGCGTAGTGGCTTTCGACGGTTTCTCGCTGCCGGCGACGGTGAAGACGGCGGCGGGCAGCGCGCATGAGACTAATTTCTCGGGCAAGCTTGGCTTGCAGCACACGCTGTCGAAGGACGCCAATCTGTATGCGACGCTGAGCCGTGGCTACAAGGGACCGCAGATTGACAATGAATCGCCGGTCAGCGCGGCCGCAGGTTCGGGCGCATACCAGGGCAATCTGGTGAAGCCTGAACTGCCGACCAGCGTGGAGTTGGGCACCAAGCTGTCGTTCCTGAATCGCCGGCTGGATCTGGATCTCGCGGTATTCCACACGAAGATCAAGAATTTCCAGGAGCAGAACTGCACGCTGACCTCCGTGGGGGCGCTGAGCTGCACGCCGATCAATGTGCCGGAGGTGACCAGCAAGGGCTTTGAGGCCGACGTGCGTGCGCGTCCGCTGCCGCAGCTGCAACTGGGCATGAGCATCGCGGTGATTCTCGATACGGCTTATCCGACCGGCTTCATTTTCGATAACAGCAATGTCGGCGGCGAGCGCCTGCTGTATTCGCCGAAGCAGAAGGCCACGCTGTCGGCTGACTACAGCTGGGAACTGCCGGGCGATTATGAGCTGAAGCTGGGCGGAGATCTGGTCTACAAGAGCCGCGTGCGGTATTGCAATCTGGCCGATATCGAATGCAGCTTCCGTGGCCATACCATCTCGTCGCTGCGCCTGTCGCTCAATTCTCCCGACAACAAGTGGGGCGTGCAGCTGTACGCGCGCAACCTGAACGATACGCGCGTACCGAATGGCATCCTCTACCCGCTGCCGGGCAAGGGCGCTGGTTCGGGCTTTGCCTACAGCCTTGGCGAGAATTCGTTCCGCCGTGTCGGTATGATGGTTGATTATCGCTTCTAAGAGGGAGGCCAGCGTGCAAAAGCATACGATAGCAGTGCTGCTGGCCGGCCTGGTGCTTGCCGGCACGGCCGGCGCGCAGGACCAGCCGCGCACTATGCAGGAGATGACTGCGTTCCTCGCCGCGCATCCGCCAACACCGATCAGCCCCGCGACGGAAGCATCGGTGCCGATTGCGGCCGGCGGTTCTTCGGCCACCGAGGACTGGGTGAATATGTTCGGCCACCGCGTGGTGCGCAATGTGACGCAGGCCGCGTTGTACCCGGTGCGGCCGGCGCCCGGCAAGGCGAACGGCACGGCGGTCATCATTGCGCCGGGTGGTGCGTTCCTCAGCCTGGCCTTCGATACGGAAGGCATGATGGTGGCGCAGTATCTGGCTGAGCAAGGCATTACCGGATTTGTGCTGAAATACCGGCTCGATCCAACGCCGAAGGAATCGTCGGCGTTCCTGCGGGTGGTGGGGGAGCGCATGGGCGGCGGCAATCCGCGCCGCACGCACATCGACCCGACTGAAAGCAAGGATATTCCGCTGGCGCAGGAAGATGGCCTGGCGGCGATACAGTGGGTGCGTGCGCATGCTGGCGAGTACGGCATCGATCCGGCCAAAGTTGGCATCATCGGCTTTTCCGCAGGCGCCGTCACGGCGATGAATGTGGCGACTGGCTATGATGCCGGCAGCCGGCCGGACTTTGTCGGTGCGATCTATGGCGCCGGGCCGAATCGGCCGGTGCCGAAAGATGCGCCGCCGGTGTTTGTGGCGCTGGCCGCCGATGACGGCATCATGGCTTACGCCAGCGTGCCGATCTTCGAGGCGTGGCGCTCTGCCGGGCGGTCTGCCGAGTTGCACGTCTACGCCGCCGGTGAACATGGCTTCGGCATGCGCAAGGTCGGTACCAGCGCGGACAACTGGAACCAACACTTTGTGCAGTGGCTGGGGAAGGAAGTGCTTCAGCAGCGCAGGCAGTAGCGATGAATCACGGGCATAAAGCACTCCCGGGCTGGTAGCCAAGCGATTCCGCCTTGGCTATCGTGGTCGCCTGCGGCAGCGCGTGATTGATGCCGGTCAAAGGGAACAGCGGCTGATATTGCACCTCGCCGCACTCATCCGCCCCCGGCGCGCATAGCCGTGCGCGCACGAAGCGGATGCAGCTGGGAGCATTCGGATTGGCGATGCAGTTGAGCAGCGCGCGCGCCGGACAGGCTGGCAGGCTGGCGGCCGGAATCGGCGTCAGGCTCAGGCTGTTGTCGGCATTGCGCGTCAGCGACAGGTAGTCGATGCGGATGTGGGCGTCGGTCACCGGCATGCCCAGCGGCAGGGGGCCGGCGCTGTCGCGCAGCACGGCCGCCTGGCGGATCGCGTCCATCGTGGCGGCATTGCTGAAATCGCTGACCGCTGCCGCTGCGGCGGCGCGGCGGGTGGCTTCCTGCAGCGTGTTCCATACGTACAGGGCGCGCGTCACCTCCATCACGAAAAACAGCACCGTAAAAAAGCACAGCGCGCTCAGCGCGAATTCGATGGTGGTGGCGCCGCGCCGGGCCCGCTGTTTAATTGCCCACATAGCGCGTGCTGCGGCGGATCACCAGCCGCTGCTCCGTCAGTTCGGGCAGGTAGCCGGGCAGGATATTCGGCACCCATACCACGATGGTGGTCGAGACCTCGGCCGGCACGTTGCCCAGCATGTTGCACGAGATGCCGTCGCAGTCCACCTCCACCGCCGCCGTCAATCCCAGCGCACTGAGCTCGCTCTGCACCAGCGCCTGCGCCAGCAGGCTTTCCTGGCTGGCCAGGACGGGACTCTTCAGGTTGACCGGCGCCACGCTGGACAGGTAGCGCGTGCCGGCCGCCGCCGCCTTTTGGGTGACGGCATAGGTGTAGGTCAGGCGGCCGTAGTACACCACCGCCGTCAGCAAGGCCAGCAGGATGGGCAGGACCAGCGCCAGTTCCAGCGCCACCATGCCGCGCTGGCGCCTCATGGCAGCAGCCCCACGGTGCCGCTCAGCGATGCCGGCGGCGCCACGCCGGCAAACTCGGCGTGGATGCTGGTGGTGCTGGCTTGCACCGTCATGAAGAAGCGGCCGACGCCAAGCACGGTCGCGGTGGCGCTGGCGCCGGCCGGCACCGGGCAGGCCAGCAGCGCCACGTTGAGCACGCGGCGTCCGGCGAGGCCCGGTTGACGCGCGGCTGCCGGGGCCAGGAAGTTGCTGCCCGCACCGCTGCTGTAGGGCGTGGCGCTGCCGGTGGCGGCCGGGTAGCCGCTCGCGGCCGGCGGCCCCGGCGTGTAAAGACTGGACCAGGCGCTGGTGCCGAAGGCGCTGTACCCGGCTGCCGGTTCGACGGGGGAGGCGGTGTAGGCCGAATACGGCACCGCCTTGGCGTAGGCCCACAGCGGGCCGTACTGGGCGGCGGTGTTGCTGGCGTCGCCGGGCAGGGGATCGGCGCGGGTCCACAGCTTGACGCCGCCGCTGGTCCAGCTGGCGGCGCTCTGGGCAGCGGCGGCGGGCGACATCCACGTGATGCTTGAAAAGAGGTATTGCTTGATGTTGCGGTCGGGCGGCGCCGGCTCGGGCAGGCAGCCGCTGCCGGTAGTGTAGAGGTCGAAGCGCGAGTTCAGTTGCTGGTACAGCGACGCCAGCGGGAAGTTGCGCTGCACATTGAGCGTGCCGCCGGTGACGCCGGGCATCAGCATGGTGCCGGCGCAGACGAAGGGCGCCACCACGCTGATAGCGAAATTGCCGGGCGCGCCGGCCACGCCGGGCGCCGACAGCGGATCGATCAGGAAATTTTCCGGCGTGGCGCCGTTGGGATTGAGGTTCATCAGGTTGTAGCCGACGCCGCGCCGGAAGCCGAATTCCACCAGTTCGTTGTAGGCCGGGTTGGCGCTGTTGGCGCGCGCGGCCGCCGGCGTGGCGGACTGGGCGCAAATGGCCAGCGGCGTCACCGGGATGGTCAGGCGGCCCGCCACTGCGCGCCCGGCTACGCGCAGGGTGGCCGGCACATTGCCGGCGGCGCGCCAGAACAGCGTGGCGATGCTGCCGAGGGCGCTGTCGAGCGCGCCGGTATCGACCTTGGCGTACAGCATTGCGGCCGGCGCGGCGGCCGCGCCGGCGGCGTCGCTCCAGCCGCTGTCCGTGGTGCCGGGCGCGGCGGCGAAACGCAGCGCGGCGGCCGACCACGGCACCGGCGTGCGGTTGTACTGGTAGCGGAAGCCGGCGGCGGTGGTGGCGGCCGTGCTGACCGCATTGGCGACGCCGCTGGCCGTGCCGTTCAGTTCGCGCGCGGCGGCCAGTGCCACGGCGTCCGCCAGCGTCTGCAATTCCAGCTTGCGGTTGTAGGCCTGGGCCAGGTCCAGCACCAGCCCGGCCATGCTGAGCAAGGTCAGCGCCGCCACGGCAAACATGACCGCGATGGCGCCGCGCTGGCGCGCTGGCAATGATGGCGATGGCGGGCGGGGAATGTTCATGCATTTGATTCTATCCAGCAGGAAATATCGGCCTTTGACGCGGCGCAAGCATGCTCCTGACAGAAACTGTCGCAACCGGCTCTTAAACTGGCTTCATTGCCAATCTTGAACGGAGAACCACATGAGCCCCGATTACGTGCTGTTGTTTGTTGATAATCCTGCCGCCAGCGGCGCGTTTTATGCCGACCTGCTGGACCTGCAGCCGGTGGAGTCGTCGCCGACCTTTGTGCTGTTCGTGCTGGCGTCCGGCCTCAAGCTGGGCCTGTGGTCGCGCCACACGGCCGAGCCCAAGGTGCTGGCCTATGGCGGCAGCAGCGAGCTGGCGTTCTCGGTGCCGGACCGCAGCGTGGTCAACGACCTGTATGCCGACTGGGCCGGGCGGGGGCTGGCCATCGCCCAGCCGCCGGCCGCGATGGACTTCGGCTACACTTTCGTCGCCCTGGACCGCGACGGCCACCGCCTGCGCGTGCTGGCGCTCGAAATGTAGTTTCCGTTGACACTCAAAAACAATGGGTGCTATATTTTCGCCTAGGATTGGTAACGTTTCCAATCTCACCCTCGTCTCTTCGCCCCGCGAAGTTACCGGCGCCTTGGGCGGCGCCGGTTTTTTTATCCGCGAGAAGACGTTAGTATTGGGTGAACCACAAAAATAGACGGAGACTGGATGGACAAGCACACCACGGGCGCGCTGCGCCGCGCAGGGATCTTGCTGGCCGTGCTGGCGCTGGCGCAGGGCGGGGCCGGCGCCGGAGTGGCTCAGGCCGCCGCCGCTGCCGCCCCCAAGGCGGAAGTGATGCACTGGTGGACCTCCAGCAGCGAATCGGCGGCCGTGCGCAAGTTCGCTGAGGCCTACCGCGCCGCCGGCGGCCTGTGGGGCGACACCGCGATCGCCGGCGCCGACCAGGCCAAGGCCGTGGCCATCAACCGCATCGTCGGCGGCAACCCGCCCACCGCCGCCCAGTTCAACACCACCAAGCAATTCCGCGACCTGATCGATCAGGGCTCGCTCAACAACGTCGACGATATCGCCGTGCGCGACCGCTGGGACCAGCTGATGCCGCAGCCGGTGCTGGATGTGATCAAGGTCAAGGGCCATTTCTATGCGGTGCCGGTGGACATCCACATGTCGACCTGGATCTGGTACTCCAAGGCCGCCTTCAAAAAGGCCGGCATTGCGAAAGAGCCGGCCACGCCCGACGAACTGTTCGCCGCGCTGGACAAGCTGAAAGCGGCCGGCCTGGTTGGCCTGGCGCACGGCGGTCAGCCGTGGCAGGAGAACATCCTGTTCCAGGCCATGCTGGCCAATGTCGGCGGCAAGGAGCTGTACCTGCAAGTGCTGCGCGACCGCAATCCCAAGGCCATCCAGTCGGAGCAATTCAAGAAAGTGCTGCTGGCCTTCAAGCGCCTGCAAAGCTATGTGGACCAGGGCTCGCCCAACCGCTACTGGAACGACGCCACTGCCATGCTGATCAGCGGCAAGGCCGGGGTGCAGATCATGGGGGACTGGGCCAAGGGCGAATTCGCCGCCGCCAAGCAGACCGCCGGCAAGGACTTCGGCTGCATTCCCGGCCTTGGCCCCAACGTGCCTTACCTGATCCAGGGTGACGCCTTCGTATTCCCGAAAACCAGCCAGCCGGACGCGGTGCGTGCGCAGAAGCTGTTGGCTACCACCATGCTGACGCCGGGCGCGCAGCTGGAATTCAACAAGATCAAGGGTTCGCTGCCCATCCTGAGCAATGTCGACGCCTCGACGATGGATATTTGCGCCCAGGCCGGCATGGCGATCCTGAAGGACAAGTCGCGCGCGGTCGGCATGATCGAAGTGTTTTTGACGCCCGACCAGAACGGCGCGCTGCAGGACGTGCTGACCACCTTCTGGAACACCAAAATGCCGGTGGAACGGGTGCAGAAGGGGATCGTCGCAGCGTTGCAAGATTGACGGGGGCGCGTTATCCTTGCCGCCGCATAGACTGAACGGATAAGGGAACTCGTGGCAACCATCAAAGACGTAGCCCGGCTGGCGGGCGTGGGATTGGGTACCGCGTCGCGCGTTATCAGCGGCAAGGGGTCGGTATCGCAGTCCACGGTGGACAAGGTGCGCAAGGCGATCGAGGAGCTGGAATTCCGGCCATCGCACGCAGCGCGCTCGCTGCTGTCGGGGAGCTCGCAGATGATAGGCGTGTACATCCCGTACCTGAGCGGGACGTTCTACACGCCGATCCTGCAGTCGATTTACACGGCGCTGCGCGAGGCCGGTTTGAACATGGTGGTGGCGTTCGGCGTCGGCGACGGCGATGCGCGCAACCAGGCCATCGATGGCTTGAACTTCCTGATCGAGCGCGGCAGCGACGGCTTGATCGTGATGAGCAATGCGATGGAGGATGAGGATTTTGCGGCGCTGGGTCCGTTCCAGTCCAAGGTGGTAGTGATCAACCAGGACTTCCCCAGCATCAGCAAGCAGTGCTTCACGGTGGACCACGAAGCCGGCGGACGGCTGGCGGCGCGCACCCTGCTGCAACTGGGCCACCGGCAGATCGCGGTGATTGCCGGCCGCGCGGCGGCGCCCGACAACCAGCAGCGTATCGCCGGGTTCAAGGCGGAGCTGGAAGCGGCGGGCGTCGATACCCGCAAGATGTGGATGGAGGACGGCGAGTTCACGCCGGAAGGCGGCCTGGCTTGCGCGGAGAAATTGCTGCAGTCGGGCGAGCAGTTCACGGCAGTATTTTGCGCCAATGACGAGATGGCGGTAGGGGCGTTGTCGATGTTCCAGAAGGCCGGAGTGCAGGTGCCGGGGCAGGTGTCGGTGCTCGGCTACGACGATACGCACAGCGCGGAGTTTACCGCGCCGCAGCTGACCAGCGTGCATATCCCGTGGAGCGAGATGACCATGAATGGGCTGAATTATCTGCTCAATCAATGCTACGACCTGAAGCGTCCTGTGGAGCGGGAATACCAGCTCCATGTGGCACAACGGGCCTCGGTGGCGTCGGTGGCAGGTAAAACGAAGTAAAGATTGAAAAGAGCACGCGGTAGTCGCTTGCTCTTTTTTTAGATTGACGTGGAAACGATTCCATGATGGAGATGGCATGCATATCAAACGATGGTTCGGTACCGCCTTGCTGCTGGCCGCCGCTGCCCACGCGCAGGCTGCGTTGCCCATGCTGCACACCGAGGGTACGCAATGGCGCACGGCCGACGGCCAGCAGCCGGCGCTGCGCGGCGTCAATCTCGGCAACTATCTGATCCAGGAGTTCTGGATGATGGGGCAGGAGACCAAGGCGGTGGACGACCAGTGCAAGCTGGAAGCGGTGCTCGATCAGCGCTTCGGCTACGAAGAACGCCAGCGTTTATATGGCCTCTTTCGCGATAACTGGATCACGGCGCGCGACTGGGACATGCTGCCGAAGATGAACCTCAATCTGGTACGCCTGCCGTTCATTTACAGCGTGGTGGAAGACGAAAAAAATCCGCGCCACTTGCGCGCGGACGCATGGAAGTACCTCGACCGCGTGATCGATGAAGCCGAGCGGCGCGGCATCTATGTGATCCTCGACCTGCACGGCGCGGTCGGCAGCCAGGGCTGGGAGCATCACAGCGGCTGCGCGGGCCAGAACAAATACTGGGACAGCGCCGAGTACCAGGAGCGCACCATCTGGCTGTGGCAGCAGATCGCCGCGCGCTACAAGGATCGCGGCGCGGTGGCCGGCTACAGCATCCTGAATGAACCGTGGGGCACCACGCCGGAAAACCTGGCCGTCGTCATGGCCACGCTGTACAAGGCGATCCGTGAAGTGGACCAGAACCACGTCATCATCCTGCCGGGCCATAACAAGGGCATCGACGCTTACGGCAAACCGTCGGAGCACGGCATGACCAATGTCGCCTTCGAAATGCATCCATATCCCGGCCACTTCGGCTGGGGCAAGCCGGGGCTGGCCGTGCATAAAGGCTGGCTGCAATGCACGGGCGACGGTGACAACGTTTGCAGATGGAGCGCCAGGCTGAAAGGACTGGATACCGCTTTCTTCGTCGGCGAGTTCCAGCCGTGGGCCTTCATGGGCGCGGAGCATGGCGGACAAGTCATGCGCGTCACGTACGACACCTACGTCGCCAACGGCTGGGCTTCGACCGCATGGGCGTGGAAAGTGGTGACCAACAAGGGCGGGCAGGGCAAGGGCACCTGGGGCCTGGTCACCAATGCGCCCGGCGCCGCCATACCGAAACTGGATTTCACCAAGGCCCCGCTGGCCGACATCGAGAACTTGTTCCGATTGTTCGGCAGTGTGCCTTATCAACCGCAGCAAACCGCCATCAAGTGGATGAACGCCACCGTACCGCCTACACCATTCGCCAAATAAAAACCATGACCATGATTCTTACCGACCTGCCTACGGCGATCAAGCGCTCCGACTTTGCCAGCGACTTTCTGTGGGGTGTCTCCACCTCGGCCTATCAAATCGAAGGCGCCGCCGCCGAAGACGGCCGCGTGCCGTCGATCTGGGATACCTTCGCCGCCACGCCGGGCAAGATCCGCGACGGCTCCACCGGCGCAGTCGCCTGCGACCACTATCACCGCTGGGAGGAAGACCTCGATCTCGCGCAATCGATGGGATTGAATTCCTACCGCTTCTCGATCGCCTGGACGCGCATCTTCAACGGCGTGGATGCGGAGCCGAATGCGAAGGGCCTCGAGTTCTATTCGAAGCTGGTGGACGGCATGCTGGCGCGCGGCCTGCAACCGTGGTGCACGCTGTATCACTGGGATCTGCCGCAGTATCTGGAAGATCAAGGCGGCTGGAACAATCGCGCCACCATCGACGCTTACCTGCAATACGTGGACGTCATCACCAGGCATCTGGGCGACCGCGTCAAGCACTGGATCACGCATAACGAACCGTGGTGCACCTCGATGCACGGCAACTGGGACGGCATGCATGCGCCGGGCAACAAGTCGCTGCCGCTGGCGCTGCAGGTGTGCCACAACGTGCTGGTGTCGCATGGCCGCGCGGTGCCGCTGGTCCGCGCCAATGTGCCGGGCGCGAAGGTCGGCATCGCACTGAGTTTGCATCCGGTGAAAGCGGCCAGCGACAGCGCCGCCGATATCGCCGCCGTATCGCGCCACGATGCGCTTCGCAACCGCTGGTTCCTCGATTCGCTGTATGGCCGTGGCTATCCGGCGGAAGCGCTGGCGCTGGTCGGCAAGGACGCGCCGGTGGTGGAGGCGGGCGACATGGAAGCGATCGCCGTGCCGTGCGATTTCCTCGGCGTGAATTACTACTTCCCGGAAGTGGTGGTGGATGCGCCGGACGAGTATCCACTGCGTACCCGCATCGTGTATCCGCAGGATCGCCAGCGTACCGACTTCGGTTGGGAGGTCTCGCCGGAGGGCTTGATCTCGCTGCTGGAACGCGTGGCGCGCGATTACCCGACCGGTGATTTGTACGTCACCGAAAACGGTTCGTCCTACGACGACCATCTCGGCGCCGACGGTGCCGTCACCGACACCGCACGCCGCGACTACCTGATCCGCCACCTGGCCGCGATGCGCGACGCGATTGCGGCCGGCGGCAAGATCAAAGGCTACTTCGCCTGGAGCCTGCTGGACAACTTCGAATGGGCGGAGGGCTATCTGCGCCGCTTCGGCCTGACCTACATCGACTACGCAACGCAACGCCGCATCGTCAAGCAAAGCGGCGAGTGGTACAGCGCCTTCGTGCGCGGCAAGAACTGATTACTACAACGGAGACTGATTGAATGAATTCGCATAACCACATCCTGCGCCGCGCCGTCCTGGCAGCCACCCTGGCAATCGGCGCGCAAGCCTTTGCCGCGCCAGCCGAAAAACCGCTGACCGACTGGCCGCACATCACCAGCGCCGTCAAGCAGGATAAGGCGATGGAAGCGCGCATCAAGCAAATCGTCGCCGGCATGACGCTGGCGCAGAAGATCGGCCAGATGACGCAGCCGGAAATCAAATTCAGCACGCCGGAAGACATCCGCAAATACTACATCGGCTCCGTGCTGAATGGCGGCGGCAGCTGGCCGCAGAATAACAAGCACGCCAGCGCCGCCGACTGGGTCAAGCTGGCCGACGCCTACTACGATGCTTCCATGAGCACCGACATGAAGGTGCAGATCCCGGTCATCTGGGGCATCGACGCCATGCACGGCAACTCGAATATGTACGGCGCCACGCTGTTCCCGCATAACATCGGCCTGGGCGCCGCACGCGATCCGAAGCTGGTGGAAGACATGGCCAAATCGGTAGCGAAGGCAGTGCGCGCCACCGGTATCGACTGGGTGTTCGCGCCAACGCTGGCGGTGGTGCGCGATGATCGCTGGGGCCGCACCTACGAAAGCTTCTCGGAAGATCCGTCCATCGTCAAATCGTACGCCGCCGGTTACGTCAAAGGCCTGCAGGGCGATCTGAAATCCGATAACACCGTGGTGGCCACCGCCAAGCACTTCATCGGCGACGGCGGCACGCACGAGGGCAAGGACCGTGGCGTGAACCAGTCCACCATGTCGGAGATGATCAACATCCACGCGCAAGGCTACTACCCGGCGCTGCAAGCAGGCGTGCAGACCGTGATGGCGTCCTTCAACAGCTGGAACGACGTCAAGGGCGTGACGGACCACGGCAAGATGCACGGCAGCCGCGAGCTGCTGACCGTGGCGCTGAAAGAGAAGATGGGCTTCGATGGCCTGATCGTCAGCGACTGGAACGCCATCACCGAAGTTCCGGGCTGCGCCGAAGACAGCTGCGCCGCGTCCATCAACGCCGGCGTCGATCTGGTGATGGTGCCGGAAAAGTGGAAGACCTTCATCGCCAACACCATCGCCCAAGTAGAGAAGGGCGAGATCCCGATGTCGCGCATTGATGATGCGGTGACCCGCATCCTGCGCGTGAAACTGCGTTCCGGCCTGTTCGACGGCAAGAAGCCTTCGCAGAACATCTATGCCGGCAAACAGGAAGCGCTGCAAGACCGCGCGCTGGCGCGCAAGGCGGTGCAGGAATCGCTGGTGCTGCTGAAGAATAACGGCAATGTGCTGCCGCTGGCACGCGGCAAAAAGATCCTGGTGGTTGGTAAGTCGGCTGACAACATGGCCAACCAGTCGGGCGGCTGGTCGCTGACCTGGCAGGGCACCGACAACAAGAACAGCGACTATCCGTACAGCGACACCATCCTCGCCGCGATCCAGGATGCCGCCGGCAAGGACAACGTCACCTTCAGCGAGAACGCTGCCGGCGTGGATGTCAGCAAGTTCGACGCCGTGATCGCGGTGATCGGCGAAACACCGTATGCGGAAGGCGATGGCGACATCGGCCCGGCCGGCACGCTGCGCCTGAGCGGCCGCCATCCTGAAGACCTGGCGGTGCTGCAAGCCGTGTCGGGCAAGGGCAAGCCGGTGGTGACGGTGGCGATCACCGGCCGTCCGCTGTACACCAATGATCTGCTCAACCTGTCGGACAGCTTCGTGGCCGCATGGCTGCCGGGCACCGAAGGCAAGGGCGTGACCGATGTCCTGTTCCGCAATGCCAAGGGCAAAGTGAACAAGGACTTCCGCGGCAAGCTGTCGTTCTCGTGGCCGAAGTCGGCCTGCCAGACGCCGCTGAACGTCGGCGAGGCCAATTACGATCCCTTGTTCAAATTTGGTTTTGGTCTGAACTACAGCAGCAAAACCACCTTGCCTCAGCTGGACACCAGCTATCCTGACGGTGGTTGTAGCAAAACTACTGCTATCCCGGTGTACAATCCTACGGACCGCTCGACTTACAGCCTGTATGTAAGCAGCGGCGGCCAGCGCGTGGCGCTGGGGGCGGACCTGAATGCCGTGTTCAACCTGCCGACCGTGAAAGTGGAAACCGCCCAGATCAACACCCAGCAGGACGCCAAGCGCCTGAGCTGGACCGGCGCGGCGAAACTGGAAGCGCAAGCCGGCAAGGCGATCAAGCTGCCGGCCTACGCCAGCACGGACGGCGCGCTGCAGTTTGACGCGATTGTGTCGGCTGCGCCGCAGGGCAAGGTCGCCGTCGGCATCGAGACGGTGGAGCTGGACGCCAGCGCTGTATTCCAGCAGCTGGCGGGCAAGGGCAAGCAGACGGTCAAAATCCCTCTGTCGTGCTTTAGCGCCAAAGGTTTGTCGCTGGCTGCTTTGAGCACGCCGTTCAGCGTGAGCGCCGACGCGCCGTTCGCCGCGACGTTCGCCAACATTCAAATTGTTGGCGGCGCCGCCAAGGACAAGGATGCGTTGGCGTGTGGGGACTTAGGTAAGTAAAACACGATAAAAAACGAGGAGAAGGTAAAAGTATGGAACACTATTCGCAAGCTGCGCCGGTGGCGGGCAGCCCGGCGCACACGGGAAGCAATACCGGGCCGCTGATCATCGTCACCATCCTGTTCTTCATGTGGGGTCTGCTGACCTCCCTGAACGACGTGCTGATCCCGCACCTGAAGGCGGTGTACACGCTGACCTATGTGCAGGCGATGCTGGTGCAGTTCTGCTTCTTCGGCGCCTACTTCATCGTGTCGCTGCCGGCCGGCATGCTGATTAAAAAGCTCGGCTACCAGCATGGCGCCGTGGCCGGCCTGACCATCGCGGCGGCCGGTTGCGCGCTGTTCTATCCAGCGGCGACCAGCGGCTATACGCTGTTCCTGATTGCCTTCTTCGTGCTGGCGGCTGGCATCACCATCCTGCAGGTGGCGGCCAATCCTTACGTGGCCGTGCTGGGTGACCCGCGCACCGCGTCGAGCCGCCTGACCCTGACCCAGGCCTTCAACTCGCTGGGCACCACCGTGGCGCCTGCGCTGGGCGGCATGCTGATCCTGAGCGGCGTGGTACTGAGCGCGGACGAACTGGCCAAGCTGCCGGCGGCCGAAGTGGCGGCGTATCACGCCAAGGAAGCGGCCAGCGTGCAAGGTCCTTACCTGGCACTGGCTGCGGCCTTGCTGGTGTTGGCCATCCTGTTCGCAATGGCGCGCCTGCCGAAGATCGCTGACACGGAAGACGGCAGCGTGAAGGGCGGCTACGGCGAAGTGCTGAAGCACCGTCACCTGGCGCTGGGCGTGGTGGCGATCTTCCTGTACGTGGGTGGTGAAGTGTCGATCGGCAGCTTCCTGATCAACTTCCTCGGTGATCCGAAAGTGGCCAGCCTGACGGCGGCCGATGCGGCGCACTACGTCAGCTTCTACTGGGGCGGCGCGATGATCGGCCGCTTCATCGGCTTCGCCGTGATGCGCACCGTCAGCCCGGGCAAGGCGCTGGCCTTCAATGCGGCGGCGGTGATCGTGCTGGTGCTGCTGGCCATCTTCAGCGGCGGTACGCTGGCGATGTGGGCGATCCTGGCTGTGGGCCTGTTCAACTCCATCATGTTCCCGACCATCTTCTCGATGGCGCTGAACAAACTGGGTCCGTTGACCGGCCAGGGGTCGGGCTTGCTGTGCATGGCGATTGTGGGCGGCGCGCTGGTGCCGTTCGCGCAAGGCCTGCTGGCCGACAACGTCAGCCTGCAACTGTCCTTCCTGGTGCCGGCTGTATGCTACACCTTCATCCTGTGGTTCGGACTGAAATACGCGAATATGTACAGCGAAAAATAATTCGGGGTTGACGTTGCTGTTCGCTTTAAAAGCGCGCGGCACCAGCCCAACCCGCAGACCGCTGCTCTCAGGGTCTGACCCCTTACGGGGTCAGACCCTTTTGTTTGGGGGGCTAACAGCAGTAAACCTGTTGGGCGCCGACTCAGGGTTTGGCGATGTCCCCCGCTTTTACAGGAAGCGGTCGATGATTTTCTTGCTGTGCTTGTCCAGTTCGCGCAGGTCACGGATCAGGTAGTGGATGCCGTGGATGTCGGTGATCAGCAGGGTGTCGATGGTTAAACGGCGGATGTCTTCTTCGCCGCGCAGGACGAATTCGGTGTCGCCGCGATCGGTCTTCACGGACCACGTGCACGGCGTGGCGTAGCTGGTCACGCTGTTGATACGCGCGATCTCCGGCATGAATTCGCGGCCGCTCAGTTCTTCGCTCACCAACGCGCCCACCGCAGCCGGCAGGTCGCCGATGCGGTCGATCCATGCCACTTCCTTGCCGTCGCTGTTGAGCAGCGAGATGCCGTCTTCCGGCGCCTGCACCGGGAAGGCGCGCACCGGCGACACGCCTTCGTGCACCACGCCTTCGGTGGTGGTCAGCACCAGCTTGCCGAAGGGGTTGCGGGTCAGTTCAAATTGCGTCGTCATCTTATTCTTCCTTGGCCAGTTCCGCGTTGCGCGCTTGCGCCTGATACAGGCGGTAGTACGCGCCTTCGAGCGCCATCAGTTCATCGTGCGGACCATCTTCCACCACCACGCCGCGATCCAGCACCACCAGGCGGTCTGCCTTCTGCAGCGTGGAGAGACGGTGCGCAATCGCGATGGTGGTGCGGCCTTGCACCAGGTTGTCCAGCGCGCGCTGGATTTCTTTTTCGGTTTCCGAGTCCACCGAGGCGGTGGCTTCGTCGAGGATCAGGATCTTCGGATCGATCAGCAGCGCACGCGCGATCGAGATGCGTTGGCGCTCGCCGCCCGACAGGCCCTGGCCGCGTTCACCGACCATCGAGTCGTAACCCTGCGGCAGGCGCAGGATGAATTCGTGCGCATGCGCGGCGCGCGCGGCGGCGATGATCTCTTCACGCGTCGCATCCGGCTTGCCGTAAGCGAGATTCTCGGCGATGGTGCCGAAGAACAGGAACGGCTCCTGCAGCACCAAGCCAATATTGCGGCGGTAGTCCGACACAGCGAACTGGCGAATATCCGTGCCATCCAGCAGGATCGCCCCTTCAGCTACATCGTAGAAGCGGCAAATCAGATTGACCAGTGTGGATTTGCCGGAGCCCGAGTGGCCCACCAGACCGACCATCTGGCCGGCCTTGATATCGAGGTTGATGCCGCGATTGACCGCACGGTTCCCGTAGCGGAAGCCCACTTCACGCAGGCTGATATTGCCTTCGATCTTGCCCAGCTTGACCGGATTCACCGGCTCCGGCACCGACGACACGTGATCCAGAATGTCGAAGATACGCTTGGCGGCCGACGCCGATTTCTGTGTCACCGAGACGATACGGCTCATCGAGTCCAGACGGCCGTAGAAGCGGCTGGCGTAAGCGATGAAGGAGGTCAGCACACCGACGGTGATATTGCCCTTCGAAACCTGATAGATGCCGAACACCCAGATCACCAGCAAGCCCAACTCAGTCAGGAACGACACGGTCGGCGAGAACAGCGACCACACCTTGTTCAGCTTGTCGTTGACGGCCAGATTGTGCTTGTTGGCGGTGCGGAAGCGGTTCGCCTCGCGCGCTTCCTGCGCAAAGGCCTTCACCACGCGGATGCCGGGAATGGTATCGGCCAGCACGTTGGTAACTTCGCCCCACACGCGGTCGATCTTCTCGAAGCCGGTACGCAGACGGTCGCGCACCAGATGAATCATCCACGCGATGAACGGCAGCGGCGCCAGCGTGCAGATGGCCAGCCACGGATCGAGGTTCAGCAGGATCACGCCGGTCATGATGATCATCAGGCAGTCGGACAGGAAGTCCAGCAAGTGTAGCGACAGGAATACGCAGATACGGTCACTCTCGGAACCGATACGCGACATCAAATCGCCGGTGCGCTTGCCGCTGAAGTATTCCAGCGACAGCTGCAGCAAGTGCTCATAAGTGGTGGTGCGCAGGTCGGCGCCGATGCGCTCCGAGGCCAGCGCCAGCACATAGGTCTTGCCCCAGCCGAACAGCCACGCCATCACCGCCGCGCCGACCAGGCCGGACATGTACAGCGCCACCAGCGACGGATCGACTTCCTTGCCGTTCTGGTACGGGATCAGCACATTGTCCATCAGCGGGATGGTCAGGTAGGGCGGGATCATGTGCGCGCCGGTGGACAGCAGCATCAGCGAGAAGCCGAGCGCCAGCTGCCATTTGTACGGCTTGGCGAAGCGCCACAGGCGGAACAGGGTCCAGGTCGACGGCGGCGTGTAGACCACCTTGGTGCAAACCGGGCATTCCTCCTGCTCCGGCTCCAACGGCGCCTTGCAGCTTGGGCAGACGTTTTTCTCTTCCTGCACCACCGGTTGGCCGGTCGAATGGCTGTCGAGGTGCGCGTTGAATTGTTCTACCAGACGGATCGCCGCCAGGTTCTGTCCCAGCGTGAAGCGCCACGCGCCGAGGCGGCCGTGCGCATTCACCAGTTCCAGATGGCCGACACCGGCGTGGTCGTGGTGTTTGAGTGTCAGGTCCGGCGCGAACGGCCATGCTTCCCAGCGCTCGGCGCCCGGTGCGCGCGCCAGCACGCGGCTTGGCGTGACCACCACAATACCCTTGGAAAAACGAAGTTGCTGATCCAAGTCAACCTCCAGGGCACTTACTGCGTTTTCCCCTTGGGAAAGTTGTGCCTGTATCTCGGAACGCCAGCGTTCTGGAACATCGCCCGCGCTTGATACGGTGGAAAGTTGTTCGGTTGTCATCGTGTGGCGTACTCCGGAGGGGAAAAGGGCTGTTATAACGGATTATTTACGGTATTCTGTCAGTAATCAAACATTTGACAGAGAACAATAAAACCGGATGTTTTGCTGTGGCGGCAAGTATACCGCACAGCAGCAAGCCAAGGGTACAGCGATTACAATACGGCGCGGGCTGGCTTAGGCCGATAACAAAGTTACAAGAATCAATACATGACTAAGAAGAAAGACATTGAAGTTCTCCGCGTGACCCACTTGCGCGGCCCTAACATCTGGACCTATCGCCCGGTGATCGAGGCGTGGCTGGATATCGGCGAGCTGGAGAACTTTCCCTCGAATTTGCTGCCCGGTTTGTATGAGCGCCTGACGGCGATCCTGCCGGGGCTGATCGTCCACCGCTGCGGCGTGGGCGAGCACGGCGGCTTCCTCGAACGCCTGCGCGACGGCACCTACGCCGGCCACATTCTCGAACACGTGGTGCTGGAACTGCAAAACCTGGCCGGCATGAAGACCGGCTTCGGCAAGACCCGCCAGATCGGCGAAGACACCGGCCTGTACAAGATGGCGTTCCGCACCCGCCAGGAAGAAGTCGGCCGCGCCGCGCTGGCCGCCGGCCGCGACCTGCTGATGGCCATGATCGAAGACAAGCCGTACGACCTGGCCGCCACCGTTGCTAACCTGACTGACATGGTCGAAAGCCTGTGCCTGGGCCCGAGCACCGGCAATATCGTCGATGCCGCCGGCGTGCGCAAGATCCCGCATATCCGCCTGACCGATGGCAACCTGGTGCAGCTGGGCCACGGCGCCGCGCAGCGCCGCATCTGGACCGCTGAAACCGAACACACCTCGGCCATCGCCGAAGGCATCGCCAGCGACAAAGACCTGACCAAGACCCTGATCTCGTCCTGCGGCGTGCCGGTGCCGGAAGGTGAACTGGTCAAGAGCGCCGCAGAGGCATGGGAAGCCGCGCAAGATATCGGCCTGCCAGTCGTGCTGAAGCCTTATGACGGCAACCACGGTCGCGGCGTTTCGCTGAACCTGAGCACCGAAGCCGACATCGCCGCCGCCTACGCGCTGGCCGCCGAAGAGGGCGACAGCAGCAGCGTGATCGTCGAGCGCTTCATCGTCGGCGACGAGCACCGCCTGCTGGTGGTGGGCCGCCGCGTGGTGGCCGCCGCCGCCGGCGAATCGCTGTGGGTGACCGGCGACGGCAAGTCCACCGTGCTGGAACTGTGCGACTCGCAAATCAACACCGACCCGCGTCGCGGCGAGACCGAGGAATTCCCGCTGGGCCGCGTCAAGCCGAATGAATCGGGCGAGATCGTGCTGGAACTGCAGCGCCAGGGCCTGACGCACGATTCCGTGCCGGGCGACGGCGTGAAAGTGCTGATCCAGCCGAACGGCAACGTGGCGGTCGACGTCACCGACAAGGTGCACCCGCAAGTGGCCGCAGCGGCCGCGCTGGCGGCGCGCGTGGTCGGCCTGGACATCGCCGGCATCGACCTGGTGACCTCCGACATTTCGCGTCCGCTGGACGAAACCGGCGGCGCCATCATCGAAGTCAACGCCAGCCCTGGCTTGCTGGCCCACCTGAAGCCGGCCGTGGGCGAACCGCGCAACGTCGGCGAAGCGATTGTCGAACACCTGTTCGGCGACGCCACCGGCCGCATGCCGATCGTCGGCGTCAGCGGCAAGCATGGCACCACCATGACCGCGCGCCTGATCGCGTGGCTGCTGCAAATCAGCGGCAAGAAAACCGGCCTGACCTGCGCTGACGGCTTGTTCGTCAACGGCCGCGAGCTGCCGCTGGATGGCCTGAGCGAGTGGGAAACCGGCGAGCGCCTGCTGTTGAATAAAAACGTCGAAGCCGGCGTGTTCGAGTCGAGCGCGCGCATGATCCTGGCCGAAGGCCTGGCCTACGACAAATGCGCGGTTGGCGTGGTGACCGATGTCAGCGACTTCGAAGACGTCAGCGACTTCCACATCGAGAGCCTGGATAAACTGTACAACGTGCTGCGCACGCAAGTGGACGTGGTGCTGCCGAGCGGCGCCGCCGTGCTGAATGCCGCCGATCCGCAAGTGGTGGACATGGCCGACCTGTGCGACGGCGAAGTGATTTTCTACGGCGCCGATGAGCACCTGGACGCTATCGCCGCGCACCGCAAGGATGGCAAGCGCGTGGTGTTCCAGCGCGCCCACGGCATTGTGATGGCGAATGGCGACGCGGAAGTCGCGACCCTGCCGCTGTCGCCGCTGGTGCCGCCGGAAGCCGTGCTGGCCGCGATTGCCGCCGGCTGGGCGCTGGGCCTGACGCCGGACCTGATCGGCGCTGGCTTGCGCACCTGGGAAGCGTCGCCGAAGAAAACGCATCACTGATCGTAATCATTGAAAGAACAAGAAGATTTATGGAAGTCATACGCACCCGCGCCCTTCGCGGCCCGAACTTGTGGAGCCACCACACTGCGGTGGAAGTCATCGTCTCGTGCCCGCCGGAAGAACAAAACATCGCGACGCTGGCCGGCTTTGAGCAGCGCCTGCGCTCGCGCTTCCCGACCATCGGCGCACTGCAACCAAGCGGCAACTCGGACGCCGTGTCGCTGGCGCGCGTGCTGGAAGTGGCGGCACTGAGCCTGCAAGCGCGAGCCGGTTGCCCGGTCACCTTCAGCCGCACCACCGCCACGCTGGAAGATGGCATTTACCAGACCGTGGTTGAGTACACCGAAGAAGCGGTCGGCCGCCGCGCCGTGGAATTGGCGGAAGCGCTGATCAACGCCGCGCTGACCGATGCGCCGTTCGACCTCGCCGCCGCGTTGGCCGAGTTGAGCGACCTCGATGAAGACGTGCGCCTTGGCCCGTCCACCGGCGCCATCGTCAACGCTGCCGTGGTGCGCGATATTCCGTTCCGCCGCCTGACCGAAGGCTCGATGGTGATGTTCGGCTGGGGCTCGAAACAGCGCCGCATCCAGGCCGCTGAAATGGACACCACCGGCGCCATCGGCGAGACCATCGCGCAGGACAAGGAACTGACCAAGAAGCTGCTGCACGCAGCTGGCGTGCCGGTGCCTATCGGCCGCTCGGTGGAAGATGAGGCCGACGCCTGGAAAGCCGCGCAGGACATCGGCCTGCCGGTCGTCGTTAAACCGAAGGACGGCAACCAGGGCAAGGGCGTGACGGTCAACATCATGACCAAGGAACACCTCGAAGCCGCGTTCCGCACCGCGAAAGAATTCCGCGACGACGTGATGGTCGAGCGCTACCTGCCGGGCCACGATTACCGTCTGCTCGTCATCGGCAACAAGCTGGTGGCGGCGGCGCGCCGCGACCCGCCGCAAGTGGTGGGCGACGGCAAGCACACCGTGCGTGAACTGGTCGACATCGTGAACGCCGATCCGCGTCGCGGCTCCGGCCATTCGACTTCGCTGACCAAGATCCGTTTCGACGATATCGCGCTGGCGCGCCTGGCGCTGCAAGGCCTGCAAGCCGACTCGGTGCCGGCCCACGGCCAGCGCGTCATCCTGCGTAACAACGCCAACCTGTCGACCGGCGGCTCGGCCACCGACGTCACTGACGACGTGCATCCTGAAGTGGCGGCGCGCGCGGTGGAAGCGGCGCAAATGATCGGCCTCGATCTGTGCGGCGTGGACGTGGTGTGCGACAACGTGCTGGAACCGATTGAAAATCAACGCGGCGGCGTGGTGGAAGTGAACGCCGCGCCGGGCCTGCGCATGCACATCGCGCCATCGTTCGGCAAAGGCCGTGCAGTGGGCGAGGCCATCGTCAACACCATGTTCCCGGCTGGCGAAAACGGTCGCATTCCGGTGGTGGCGGTGACCGGCACCAATGGCAAGACCACCACCGTGCGCCTGATCGCGCACCTGCTGACCGCCAGCGGCCTGCGTACCGGCATGACCAATACGGACGGCGTCTACATCGAAGGCCGCCAGACCGACAGCGGCGACTGCAGCGGTCCACGCAGCGCGCGCAACGTGCTGTTGCACCCGGACGTCGACGCGGCGGTGTTTGAAACCGCGCGCGGCGGCATCCTGCGCGAAGGCCTGGCCTTCGACCGCTGCCAGGTCGCCGTGGTGACCAACATCGGCATGGGCGACCACCTGGGCCTGAACTACATCACCACGGTGGAAGACCTGGCGGTACTGAAGCGCGTGATCGTGCAGAACGTATCGGAGAGCGGCTTTGCGGTGCTGAACGCTGTCGATCCTATCGTGGCCGGCATGGCGGCGAATTGCCGTGGCAAAGTGATCTTCTTCGGCGCGGATCGCACGCACCCTGTCATCGCCACGCATCTGGCGCAAGGCAGCCGCACCGTGTACGTGGAAAATGGCCACATCGTGGCAGCAGAAGGCCGCGAGCAGCACACCATTCCGTTGTCGGCCGTGCCGATCACCCGCAATGGCGCCATTGGCTTCCAGGTGGAGAACGTGATGGCGTCGGTGGCGGCGGCATGGGGCGTGGGCATCAGCTGGGACGCGATCCGTCTCGGCTTGAAAACCTTCGCCAACGATTCCGACAATGCGCCGGGCCGTTTCAACGTGTTCGATTACAAAGGCGCGACGCTGATCGCCGACTACGGCCACAATCCGGATGCGATTCTCGCACTGGTGAAGGCGGTGGAAACCATGCCGGCCAAGCGCCGCGTGGTGGTGATCTCGGGCGCCGGCGACCGTCGTGACCAGGACATCACGCAGCAGACCGAAATCCTCGGCCGCGCGTTCGACGACGTGCTGCTGTACGAAGACGCCTGCCAGCGTGGCCGTGTAGACGGCGAAGTGGTTGGCCTGCTGCGCTCCGGCTTGAACGGCGCACCGCGCACCACCCACATCGAGGAAATCTACGGCGAGTTCAAAGCCATCGATACGGCACTGGCGCGCCTGCAGGACGGGGACTTGTGCCTGATCCTGATCGACCAGGTGGAAGACGCGCTGGCCCACATCGCCAAGCGTATCAAGGAAGCATGATTTAGATAATATCTATCGAATTAATAGATATTTATAGTTTTTATTTATGACTCTCGTTGTTTAGAATAGCTCCACGCTATCAAATAACGAGGAGTCATAGCCATGAAAATCACCACCGCCTCCGGCATTCCCGTCGCCGACAACCAGAATTCCCTGACCGCCGGCCCACGTGGCCCAGTCCTGCTGCAAGACTTCCACCTGATCGAGAAACTCCAGCACTTCAACCGCGAGCGCATTCCTGAGCGCGTGGTGCACGCCAAGGGGTCGGGTGCTTATGGCACCTTCACCGTCACCAACGACATCACCAAATACACCAAGGCCAAGCTGTTCGCCGAAGTGGGCAAGCAGACCGAAACCTTCCTGCGCTTCTCGACCGTGGGCGGCGAGAAGGGCAGCGCCGACACCGAGCGCGATCCACGTGGCTTCGCGGTGCGCTTCTACACCGAGGAAGGCAACTGGGACCTGGTCGGCAACAACACGCCGGTATTCTTCCTCAAGGACGGTATCAAGTTCCCGGACTTCATCCACACCCAAAAACGCGATTCGCAAACCAATCTGAAGTCGCCGACCGCGATGTTCGATTTCTGGAGCCGCACGCCGGAAAGCCTGCACCAGGTGACCACGCTGTTCTCCAGCCGTGGCACGCCGGACGGCTACCGCCACATGCACGGTTTCGGCAGCCACACCTACAGCCTGATTAACGAAGCCGGTGAGCGTGTCTACGTGAAGTGGCACTTCCTGACGCAGCAAGGCATCAAGAACCTGAGCGTCGACGAAGCAACGCGCATCGCCGGTACCGACCCTGATTATTCGCAGCGCGACCTGTTCAACGCGATTGCGGGCGGCGACTTCCCGCGCTGGGACGTCAAGGTGCAAGTGGCTACCGAGGCCGAACTGGCCGCATGGGAAGCGCGCACCGGCTGGAATCCGTTCGACCTGACCAAGGTGTGGCCGCACGCGGACTTCCCGCTGGTGACGGTCGGCGTGCTGGAACTGAACCGCAACCCGGTCAACTACCACGCGGAAGTGGAGCAGGCCGCATTGTCGCCATCGAACGTGGTGCCGGGCATGGGCTACTCGCCGGACAAGATGCTGCAAGCGCGCCTGTTCGCCTACCACGACGCGCAGCTGTACCGCGTCGGCACCAACCACCAGCACCTGCCGGTGAACGCGCCACGCTGTCCGTTCCACAATCACCAGCGTGACGGTGCAATGGCAGGCGCCAACGGCGGCGCGGCGGTCAACTACGATCCGGTGCAGTCGCAAGGCAGCAACCCGCACGGCATGGGTCACGGTGAACCCCCGCTGGCGCTGGAGGGTGCGGCCGGCCGCTACGATGGCCGCGGCAAGGAAGACGATTACACCCAGGCAGGTGACCTGTTCCGCCTGATGCCGGCAGACGAGCAGCAGAAACTGTTCAACAACATCGCCGGCCCCCTGAGCCAGGTCAGCGCCGAGATCATCGCGCGCCAGCTGGCCCACTTCGACCAGGCCGATGCCGCCTACGGCGCCGGCGTGCGCCAAGCACTGAAAGCGCGCGGCGTCAACGTGGCCTAAAGACCACGGCGGGCCTCGGCGAAGTGCACTACAATCTTGATGTTGCAGTGCACCGTGGAGGCCAGACTTGAAGTCCCAACCTGCTTGTTCACCATCCGACGCCTTGCCGGGCCAGATCGTTCTGGTCCTGCAGGGCGGCGGCGCTTTAGGCGCCTATCAACTGGGCGTGTATCAGGCCTTGCATGAAGCGGGCATAGAACCCGATTGGGTGATCGGCACTTCCATCGGCGCGATTAACGGCGCGCTCATCGCCGGCAATCCTCCGGAGCGACGGCTGGACCGTCTGCGCGAATTCTGGCATCGCATGGAGCGCAACTCGTTCGGCTTTGATGCCATGCCGCGCGCGGTGGCCAACGCGATCACGGTGGGGCAGGGCATACCGGCTTTCTTTGAGCCGAACCTGGCGTCGTGGTGGAATCCAGAAGCGCGCGTCGGCGTCGAACATGCGTCCTTCTACCAGACCACGCCTTTGCGAAACACATTGCTGGACCTGGTCGATTTCGATTACCTCAACGCGAAGCACATGCGCATGACAGTGGGCGCGGTCAACGCGCGCTCCGGCGCCATGCGCTACTTCGACACGCGCCGCGAGCCGCTGTGCGTGGAGCATGTGATGGCATCCGGCGCGCTGCCGCCGGCCTTCCCGGCGGTGCGCATCGAAGGCGAGCCGTATTGGGACGGCGGCATCTACTCCAACACGCCGATCGAGGCGGTGCTGGACGATGAGCCACGCCGCAGCTCGGTGATCTTCTCGGTGCAAGTGTGGAACCCGGACGGCAGCGAGCCGGAAAGCGTGCTCGATGTGCTGGATAAGCACAAGGAAATCCAGTACGCCAGCCGCGCCAGCAACATCGAGCAACAGCGCAAGCTGCACCGCCTGCGTCACGTCATCCGCGAACTGACCAAGCACCTGCCGGCTGAGGAATTGGCATCGCAGGAAGTGCGCGAGCTGGCATCATGGGGCTGCGGCACCGACATGCACGTGGTGTCGCTGCGTGCGCCGCGCATCGGCAACGAGGACCACACCAAAGACATCGACTTCAGCGCATCCGGCATCCGCGCCCGCTGGCAGGCCGGCTACGACGACACCCTGCGCTTCATCAAACTCAAGCCGTGGGAACAGCCCATCGATCCTATTGAGGGGATCGCGATCCACGAATTGCCGGAGCACTGAGCACGTCGTCGCAGACTTCCAGCCATGCGCGGGCGGCGTGGGAGAGGTAGCTGCCGCGCCATACGTGGGCTGGTTGCCACGGCAGTTCGGGGCCGACCAGTTTCACGGCGTCCAGGTGGCCGATTGCCAGGCGGTAGATGAACGGTTCCGGCAGCAGCGCTACGCCCATGCCGGCGGAGGCCATCGCTACCAGCCAATCCCATTGGCCGCTCTGCGCGGCGATCTGCGGTTCGAAGCCTGCTTCGGCGAAGGCCGTGCGCAGGGCGCGGGTCATGGCGAAATCGTCTTTCAGCAGCACCAGCGGGGTGTTGGCCAGCGACTTTAATTTCAGCGTGGTGCGGTTTTTCTGGAAGGTGTTGCGCGCGGCCAGCGCCCAGATTGGGTAGCTGGCAATCGGCGACGATTGCAGTCCCAATGCCGGATCGGCCGGCAGCACCGTCAGGCCGATTTCCAGATCGCCTTGCGCCACCTGGCGTTCTATCGCCTGGCCCGCGTCTTCCTGCAGCGTGAGCGTGATGTTGGGATGGCGCTGGCGGAAGGCTTTCAACACGGGCGTGAACAGCAGGTTAATCATCGGCGGGATGCCGACCGTGAGGTGGCCGCGTTCCAGCGCCTGCGTGTCGCGCACTTCGGTCGCCAGCTGGCGCATGGTGGCCAGCATTTCCACGCCGCGTGCGTAGACCACATTGCCGGTGTCGGTCAGCGTCAGCTTGCGGCCTTCGCGGATCAGCAGCTGCGCGCCGACTTCCTCTTCCAGCTGCCGCACCATCTTGCTGATGGTTGATTGCGTCACGTGCAGCGACTCCGCCGCCTGCGTAAAACTGTTCAGGCGGACGGTCTCGACGAAGTAGCGCAGCGATCTCAGGTCCATGAAAAATACGACTGGAAGTTGGGAATTTAAGTCATAAATCGACTTCCCTCAGATTCTATACTGGATCAAAGAATGAGGAGAACAATCATGTACGAAGATCGCATCCGCCGCCCGGCGCTTATGGACAAGGTGATGAGCGCCGAACAAGCCGCGCTTTTATTCAAGGACGGCATGACCGTGGGTATGAGCGGCTTTACCAGAGCCGGAGACGCCAAGGCGTTGCCGTTAGCGCTGGTTGAACGTTCGCGCCAGTCGCCTTTGCATCTCACTTTGCTGACCGGCGCTTCGCTCGGAAACGACAGCGATGGCTTGATGGCCAACGCCGGCGTGGTCGCGCGCCGCATGCCGTTCCAGGCCGATGCCGCGTTGCGCCGCAAGATCAATTCGGGTGAGGTGATGTTCATCGACCAGCATTTGTCGGAGACTGCCGAACAGCTGCGCTCCGGCGATCTGAAAGCCATCGATATCGCGGTGATCGAGGCGGTGGCGATTACGCCTGATGGCGGCATCATTCCCACCATGTCGGTCGGGAATACGGCCAACTTCGCGCAGCAGGCCGACAAGGTGATCGTCGAGATCAACCTGAGCGCGCCGCTGGCGCTGGAAGGATTCCACGATATCTACATTCCTGGCAAGCGCCCGCATCGCGGCGCGATTCCACTGCTCACGCCGTGGCAACGCATGGGCTGGACGTCGATCCCCGTGCACCCGGACCGTATCGCCGCCATCGTAATTACCGATAGCCCAGACAGCCCGTCCAACGCGCTGCCGCCGGACGACGAGACCGACGCGATTGCGCACCACGTCATCAAGTTCCTCGAAGGCGAGGTAAAAGCAGGGCGCATGGATGCGTCGCTGCGGCCACTGCAGGCGGGCATCGGCACCATCGCCAACGCGGTGCTGCATGGCCTGATCGATTCGCCGTTCCGCAACATGACCATGTATTCGGAAGTGTTGCAGGATAGCGCGATCGAGCTGCTGGATTCGGGCCAGCTGTCGATGGCGTCGGCGTCGTCGATCACGCTGTCGGCGGCCATGCATGAGAAGTTCATCAACAACCTTGAGCAGTACCGCGAGCGCATCGTGCTGCGGCCGCAGGAGATCAGCAATCATCCGGAAGTGGTGCGCCGTCTCGGCATCATCGCGCTGAATACGGCGCTGGAATTCGACATCTACGGCAACGTGAATTCAACCCACGTCGGCGGCACCCACATGATGAACGGCATCGGCGGCTCGGGCGACTTTGCGCGCAACGGCCAGTTGTCGATCTTCGTCAGCAAATCGGTGGCCAAGGATGGCGCGATTTCCAGCGTGGTGCCGTTCGTGGCCCACGTCGACCATACCGAGCATGACGTGGATGTGGTGGTGTCCGAGTGGGGCCTGGCCGACCTGCGCGGGCTGGCGCCACGCGAGCGCGCCCCGCTCATCATCGAGAATTGCGCCCACCCGGATTATCGTCCGCAGCTGCGCGCCTATTTCGAAGAGGCGAAGCAGGGCGGCGGCCAGACGCCGCACGTGCTGGAGAAGGCCTTGTCATGGCACGCCCGCTACAAACGCGAAGGGAGCATGCTGGTAAAATAACGGTCATAAGAATTCACTTAATATTGGATTAACATGACCATCAAAATCAGCCAAAACTTCGACTCAGGCGCTATCGAAGTGCTGCGCGCCGATAGTGCAGCCACCATTGAACTGAACCTGCGCAAGGATTCGCACGCTGATATTCATCAGTGGTTCCACTTCCGCGTGCAGGGCGCGCGCGGCCAGAAGCTGAACATGCGCTTCCTGAACGCCGGCTCGGCCACCTACGCCAAGGGTTACGAGGACTACCAGGCAGTCGCCAGCTACGACACCGAGAACTGGTTCCGCGTGCCGACCACCTTTGATGGCGAGGTCATGACGATCAAGCATACCCCTGATACCGACAGCATTTACTACGCCTACTTCGAGCCGTATTCGTTCGAGCGCCATCTGCGCCTGCTGGGCGAAGTGGGCGAGCATCCGCTGGCCAGCGTGCAGGACCTGGGCAGCACCATCGATGGCCGCGACATGAACGTGGTCGTCATCGGCAAGCCGGAAGCGGAAAAGAAAATCTGGTTCATCGCACGCCAGCACCCGGGCGAATCGATGGCCGAATGGTTCATCGAAGGCCTGATCGATTCGCTGCTGGACGACGCCAATCCGATCGCGCGCAAGCTGCTGCAGCGCTGCGTGTTCTACATCGTGCCGAACATGAATCCGGACGGCTCGGTGCGCGGCAACCTGCGCACCAACGCGGCCGGCGCCAATCTGAATCGCGAGTGGATGACGCCATCGGTCGAGCGCAGCCCGGAAGTGCTGTACGTGAAGCAGAAGATGCACGAAACCGGCATCGACATGTTCTTCGACATTCACGGCGATGAAGCGCTGCCTTACAACTTCGTGGCCGGTAACGAGATGCTGGAAAACTTCAGCGACGAGCGCCGCGCCAAGCAGCAGGCTTTCATTGATCGCTACAAGAACGCTTCGCCGGACTTCCAGGACAAGGTGGGCTACGCGGCCAGCAAGTACAAGGAAGACATGCTGACGCTGGCCTCCAAGTACGTCGGCCACCACTTCGGCTGCCTGGCGCTGACGCTGGAGATGCCGTTCAAGGACAACGCTGATCTGCCGGATCCACACGTCGGCTGGAACGGCGCGCGTAGTGCGGCGCTGGGCGCTGCGATCCTGCAGCCTATCCTGCTGTCGCTGAACGACTACTGATCATGGGCGTTGAAATCGAACGCAAGTTCCTGTTGCGCGGCGATGGCTGGATGAGGCTTGGAGAGCCGGTGTTCTTCAAGCAGGGCTACCTGTCGTCGCACAAGGAGCGCGTGGTGCGCGTGCGCATCGAGGGTGAGCGGGCGGTGATGACGATCAAGGGCGCCAACAAGGGTGCCACGCGCGGCGAGTGGGAATACGAGATCCCCGTCGCCGAGGCGGCCGAGCTGCTCGACGGTTTGTGCGAGCAGCCTTTGATCGAGAAGTATCGCCGCCGCATCACGTTTGCGGGCAATGTGTGGGAAGTGGATGAGTTCCTCGGCGTGAACGCCGGCCTCGTTGTGGCTGAGATTGAATTGCAGTCGGAAGACCAGCAGTTCGACAAGCCGGACTGGATCGGCGAGGAAGTCACCAGCGATTTGCGCTACCTCAATTCCAACCTGATTAAGCGTCCGTACGCCACTTGGTAAAGCAGCCTGATTGTCCTAAGCTGTATGAATGGACAGCGACCGGCAGATAGCGCTTGAAGCGCGCTTCGATGCGATAGTGCCCACCCTGGCAACCAAGGCGGACGTGGAAGCGTTGCGCGCTGACATACACAAGTGGATGGTCGGCAGCATGATTGGTCTGTTCATCGGCTTTGGCGGCTTGGCTGCGGCGCTGGCGCAGTTGATCAAGCCGCCTCAGCCGGCCGCTCCGGTGGTGGTGCAGGCGCAGCCAGCGTCGCAACCGGCACAAGCGCTTCCGCAGCCGCAACTGCCGGCGACGATCATCATCAACATTCCGCCGCTGCAAAAATAAAGCCCCGTAAGGGGCTTTATCGTTAGTGGAAGTGCTCCGTGCCGGCCGGGGTGTCTTCCGGCATTTCGGCGTGGGCCAGTTCGCCTTGCGGGTCGGCGAACAGCGGGGCGCCGCAGTCGTCGCAGAACTCCATCACGTAGCGCTCACTGTGCTTCTTGATCTGCGTGATGCCTGCCGCGTTCAGGTGCGCGGTGATGTCTTCTACCGGCGTCATCGGCTTTTGCAGCGCATTGAGCGCGCCCGGACCTTCAGGCGGCGTGCCGTCCTCATCTTCCTGGCCGTACAGCGGCCACACCACGCCATAGATCACATCCGGCGACGAACGCTGTGTGAAGGCCACGCGGTATTCGTCGATCTGGCCATCGGCATTCTCTTCGCCAAAGCCGGCAATCACGGCGCGCAGTTCGGACGGTTCCACCATCAGCGTATGCGTCAGGTAGTGCACTGCTGCGCGGATCGAGACCGGGCGAATCTGCTTGTCGGCTTCGCGGCAGGCCATGTAGTAGGCCTCCGGCAGCAGCAGTTCGACGCCGCAACCCGGCAGCAGGCGGTTGACGGTTGGCGTGGCTTGCGTGCGCCATTGTTCCAGCGCGGATGCGCGCTCGGCGGCGAAGTTGGCTTGATGCTCGGCCATTTGCCAGCGGAACAGGGGCGCCCCGGCCGGCGCCACCACGGCCACCAGCAGGTAGCGAGTGTCGGCCAGGAAGGGCGCGGTTTCAGGCACCTTGGTGTCGGCCTTCAGCGTGCTGCCCTTGATGGCGGCTTGCGCCAGCTTGTGCACCTTGCCGTAAGTCTCGACGTGGCTGCGCGGCAGCTGGTCGATCGAGAACAGGGTAGGGGACATGGCCAGCTGCGTGCCATCGGCCAGCAGGTGGGCGGAGAAATGCGCCGACAGGGTTTGCAGGATATCGGACGGAATCGCGCCCGAAGCAATCGCAAAGCGGGTCCACGCCAGGATAGGCGCAGCCACCAGCAGCACGTCATACGGCTTGCTGACGCCATCGGCGGTGTCGACGTTGAAGCTGCCCGATTCGCTGACCGCTTCCACGCTGTCCATCAGCACGTCGTACGCGTTCAGGTCTTCCTTGAACAGCGCGTTGAGGGTGGCGTCGATGGAGTCCTGGTGACCGGTTTTCAGGAGTTTCTGGAGCTGTGCATCGAGAGTGTGTTCCCATGCACGTTCTTCGATACGACTGGCCGCCTGCCCGACTGCCTGGGCATAGGTGGCGAGGCGCTGGCTCTCGGCGGACAACTTATTGGATGAGGCTTGTTTTGAACGACGCATCGCGCGGAGAGTCTCTATAAAGGTGAATAAAACGGATTATGGCCCTATTGTAGATGATTCGGCAAACGTGCATAAAAAAAGCCGGGCGAACCCGGCTTTCATAGAGCGAAGAGCTTAAAGCTTAGGCAGCAAGCAGCTGGCGCAGCACGAACGGCAGGATGCCGCCATGCTTGTAGTAGTCCACTTCGATCGGGGTATCGATGCGCAGCAGCACTTTCACTTCCTGGCTGGAACCGTCGGCGCGGTGGATCACCAGGGTCGCCAGTTGCTGCGGTTTGATCTCGCCGTCCAGGCCTTTCAGGTCATAGGTTTCCTTGCCGGTGATGCCCAGCGATTCCACCGAGTCGTTGCCGATGAATTGCAGCGGCAGCACGCCCATGCCGACCAGGTTGGAGCGGTGGATACGCTCGAACGAACGCACGATCACGGCTTTCACGCCCAGCAGCTGGGTGCCCTTGGCGGCCCAGTCGCGCGACGAGCCGGTGCCGTACTCTTCGCCGCCGAACACCATCGTCGGGGTGCCGGCTGCCACGTACTTCATGGCCGCGTCGTAGATCGACAGCTGTTCGCCCGATGGCTGGTGAATCGTGATGCCGCCTTCGACTGCGGAACCGTCGGCCTTCGGCGGGATCATCTTGTTCTTGATGCGTACGTTAGCGAACGTACCGCGCATCATGATCTCGTGGTTGCCGCGGCGCGAGCCGTAGGAGTTGAAGTCCGACTTCAGTACGCCGTTTTCCTTCAGCCACTTACCGGCCGGGCCATCTTCCTTGATCGAGCCGGCAGGCGAGATGTGGTCGGTGGTGATCGAGTCGCCAAACACGCCCAGCGCGCGCGCGCCGGTGATGTTCGGGTTGGTCGCTTTCGGCGTCATCTCGAAACCGTCGAAGAACGGTGGCTCGGCGATGTAGGTCGATGCTGGCCAGTTGTAGACCTGGCCTTCGGTCGACGAGACGTTTTCCCACAGCTTGCCCGGGTTGCCCTTGACGTCGGCGTAGTTGGTCTTGAACACTTTCGAGTTCATCGCGAACTTCATCAGCTTGGCGATCTCTTTCGAGGTCGGCCAGATGTCGCCCAGGTAGACGTCTTTACCATCTTTGCCCTTGCCGACTGGCTGGGTCATCAGGTCGACGGTCATGTTGCCGGCGATGGCGTAGGCCACCACCAGCGGTGGCGAGGCCAGGAAGTTGGAGCGGATGTTCGGGTGAATACGCGCTTCAAAGTTACGGTTACCCGACAGCACGGCCGAAGCGACGATGTCGTTCGAGGTGATGGTGGCGTTCAGCTCAGGCGTCAGGTCGCCGGCGTTGCCGATGCAGGTGGTGCAGCCGTAGGCGGTCACGCCGAAGCCCAGTTTTTCAAGGTAAGGCAGCAGGCCGGCGGCTGTCAGGTACTCGGTTACCACGCGCGAGCCAGGTGCCAGCGAGGTCTTGATGTGCGGCGCGACTTCCAGGCCGGCTTCCACGGCTTTCTTGGCCAGCAGGCCGGCGGCCAGCAGCACGCTCGGGTTCGAGGTGTTGGTGCACGAGGTGATGGCAGCGATCAGCACGTCGCCGTTCTTCACGTGTACGCCGTTGGCGGTGGTGTAGCTGGTGGTCAGGTCTTCCGGCTTTTTGTTGAAGCCGTTTTCCGAGGTCGGTTTCGAGAACAGTTCGATGAAGTTGTTCTTCACGTTGCCGATTTCGATACGGTCTTGCGGACGCTTAGGACCGGCCAGCGACGGGGTGACGTCGGTCAGGTTCAGTTCCAGCACGCGGGTGTAGTCGATGTCGCCGGCTTTCGGCACGCCGTACATGCCTTGCGCCTTGAAGTAAGCCTGGAAGGCGGCGATTTCGTCCTTGGTGCGGCCGGTGCCTTCGAAGTATTCGATGGTGGCGTCGTCGACCGGGAAGAAGCCCATCGTCGCGCCGTATTCCGGCGCCATGTTGGCGATGGTGGCGCGGTCGGTCACGGACAGAGTCTCGGTGCCTTCGCCGAAGAATTCAACGAACTTGCCGACCACTTTGGCCTTGCGCAGCATTTCGGTGATGGTCAGCACCAGGTCGGTCGCGGTGCAGCCTTCGCGCAGCACGCCGGTCAGGTTAACGCCGATCACGTCCGGGGTCAGGAAGTAGACTGGCTGGCCCAGCATGCCGGCTTCCGCCTCGATGCCGCCCACGCCCCAGCCGACTACGCCGATGCCGTTGATCATGGTGGTGTGCGAGTCGGTGCCGACCAGCGAGTCAGGGTAGTAGACGCCGTTGTTGTCCTTGTGGACGCCGCGCGCCAGGTATTCCAGGTTGACCTGGTGGACGATGCCGAAGCCCGGCGGCACCACGCCGAAGGTGTCGAAGGCTTGCATGCCCCACTTCATGAACTGGTAGCGCTCGTTATTGCGCGAGAATTCCAGCTTCATGTTCAGGTCCAGCGCCTGCGGCTCGCGGAAGTGGTCGATTGTGACCGAGTGGTCGACCACCAGGTCGACCGGCACCAGCGGCTCGATCTTCTTGGCGTTCTTGCCCATCTTGTAGGCGACGTTGCGCATCGCGGCCAGGTCGGCCAGCAGCGGCACGCCGGTGAAGTCCTGCAGCACCACGCGGGCGACGATGAACGGGATCTCGTCGGTGCGCTCAGCGGTGGCGCCCCAGTTGGCAACCTGCTTCACGTGCTCTTCGGTGACCTTCTTGCCGTCGACGTTGCGCAGCACGGATTCGAGCACGACGCGCATCGAGATCGGCAGGCGCGAGATTTTGGTGCCCAGGCTTTTTTCCAGGGCCGGCAGCGAGTAGAACTTCGCCTTCTTACCCGAAATGGTAAATTCCTGAAGCGTGTTAAGCGTGTTATGGGACATGACCTCTCCTTCGGGTGGGTATCGTCTATTGTTAAAGTGAAGCGTGCTTACTGGATCGTGATCTTGGTGCTGGATGGTTCGGTCGCAGCGGTCGATACCGGTTTCAATTGTTCGGCATTGCGGCACTCGTTGGCCAGCTGGCGGTTTTGCTTGGAATCGAGCAGCATGCCCTTGGCCGGAATGCCGATCCAGATCAGGCCGTACAGCTTGTTCTCGAAACGGTTGGCGCCGGTGGTGGTGCCGACGCGGGTCAGGCGGTGCAGGCGCTTCTTCCAGCGCAGCGCGATGTGCGCTTCGTCGTTGGTGTTGGCGTAGATGGTGATCTTGTTGCCCAGTTCGCAGTCGAACTCGGTGACGGCGGAATCGGTGATGGACGGCTCGTCGGCTTCTTCATCCGGTGCTTTCGGCTCTACCGGCTTGGCGGCTTTCTTGGTGGTTTTTGCTGCGGCTTTCTTCACCACTTTCTTGGTGGTGTCAGTTTCAGCGTGAGCGCCGGCGGCCAGCGTCAGCGAGGCCAGCGCGAGGCTGCAGGCCATGAACAATTTGGAGATGGACATCTTTGTGCTTCCTATGGGTGATCGGTGGTGCTGCCGTTGAACAGCGGGGCGACCGACTCGGGCAGAGTCAGCCCGGCCAGTTTGGCGCGCTGCAAAACGGTCCAATAGTATCTGTAGCTGGCGCGATCGTGCAATCGGCCATTTTGGGCAATTGGGCCCCATTGCACGGCTGCGGCTTCGTGCAAGATGGCGGCCGCCTCGCTGACCTCGGACAAACGCGGCGTGAAGGTCTTGATGATCGGCTTGATCTGGTTCGGGTGGATGCTCCACATGCGCGTGAAGCCGAATTCGGCGGCGGCGCGCTGGGCATCATTCGCTGCCACGGCGGTGTCCTTGATTTCGGTGGTCACATTATGCGACGGCACCTTGCCGTGCGCGTGGCAGGCGGCGGCGATTTCCAGCTTGGCGCGCGTCACCAGCGGATGGGTGAACTGGCCCGGCGTGCGCATGGCGGCGCCGGGAATCGCGCCGTAGTGCGAGGAGACGAAATCCATGATGCCGAACGACAGGCTCTGCACCTGGGGCAGGGCGGCAATCGCGTAGGCTTCGCGCAGCGCGCCGTGGGTTTCTATCAGCACGTGCACCGGCAAGTCCTTGCGGCCGGCCTTGGCGGCGTGGGTGTTGATCAGTTTGATGGCCTTCTCGACTTCGGCCACGCTGTGGGCCTTCGGCACCATGATGTAGGCCAGGCGCTGGGCGGCGGTGCAGATGATTTCAACGTCGCGCGCAAAGAACGGGCTTTCCACATCGTGCACACGGGCGCCGATGCGGTTGAACTTATTGTCTTCGGAATTGAGCAGCTCGACGATGAGCTTGGCGTGGGCCTCCTCGTTGCCGGCGCTGGCGCCGTCTTCGCAATCGAGGGTGATGTCGAACAGGGGGCCAAGTTCTTGTTGCAGGGCGATCGACTTGCGCATCAGCTTTTCGGAGCCGGCGTAGTGATCACAGGCGGGCAGCAGCAAGGGCTGGCGGTTACCCTGGAATAAAACCTCGGATGGATGCATGCAGGTAGGATCAGGTGAAGCAGATACCGCGCTGCTCTCGGCAGCGCGGCGGGTGCGGCGGATCGGTGGTTTAACCGGTTCCACTTGCGGACGGAAGAATTATGGCAGCAGGTGCTTGACGCCTTCGCGCTCTTCGGTCAGTTCTTTCAGGGTCAGGTTGATGCGCTCTTGCGAGAAGGCGTCGATTTCCAGGCCTTGAACGATTTTGTATTCGCCGTTTTCGGTGGTCACCGGGAAGCCGAACACAATGCCTTCAGGGATGCCGTACGAACCATCCGATGGCACGCCCATCGTGGTCCACTTGCCGTTGGTGCCGACGTGCCAGTCATGCACGTGGTCGATCGCTGCGTTGGCGGCCGAAGCAGCCGACGACAGGCCGCGCGCTTCGATGATCGCTGCGCCGCGCTTGCCAACGGTTGGCAGGAACACGTTAGCGTTCCATTCCTGGTCGTTGATCAGGTCCTTGACGTTTTTGCCGTTCACGGTAGCGAAGCGGTAGTCGGCGTACATGGTTGGCGAGTGGTTGCCCCACACGGTCAGCTTCTCGATGTCTTTCACCTGGGTGCCGGTCTTGGCAGCCACTTGCGACAGGGCGCGGTTGTGGTCCAGGCGCAGCATGGCGGTGAAGTTCTTCGCTGGCAGCGAAGGAGCCGATTTCATGGCGATGTAGGCGTTGGTGTTGGCTGGGTTGCCGACCACCAGAACTTTCACATTGCGCGAAGCGACGGCGTCCAGTGCTTTGCCTTGGGCGGTGAAGATCTGGGCATTGGCTTCCAGCAGGTCTTTACGTTCCATGCCTGGGCCGCGTGGACGGGCGCCAACCAGAACGGCGTAGTCGACGTCCTTGAATGCGGTCAGCGGGTCGGAGTGGGCGGTCATCTCGGTCAGCAGCGGGAACGCGCAATCGTCGATTTCCATCATCACGCCCTTCAGCGCTTTCTGTGCTTTTTCGTCGGCGATTTCCAGCAGTTGCAGGATAACTGGTTGGTCTTTGCCGAGCATGTCGCCGTTGGCGATACGGAACAGCAGAGCGTAGCCGATTTGGCCGGCGGCGCCGGTGACAGCAACACGCAGTGGGGTTTTAGCCATGATGAATCTCCAAAGTGGGAAGTGAATCGTTCGTGAAGCAGGACCGGCGGCCGGTCCGGGAAAGCGTAATGATACTGCAAAATGCAGCGCTTATAATCATGTATCTCTAAGCGGCGCCTCGGGAGTGTAGGCCTGCCGCCACTATCTGTCAATTCTATCTTATGTCTTATATAAGACAGATCAGTTATTGGCATTTTTTCTGGACGGCACCTGTCTTTTGTGGTGAAATCTTGGCCTATGAGTTCCACCCCGACCAATCCGAACAATAATCCTGCTGCCGCTAACGCTGGCGGCGCGGGTGGCTCGTCTCCTACTTTCTCTCCTTTGTACCAGCAAATCAAGGCCCTCATCACGCAGAGCCTGCAGTCCGGCGAGTGGAAGCCGGGCGAATTGATTCCCAGCGAAGTGGAACTGGCTAACCGTTTCAAGGTCAGCCAGGGCACCGTGCGCAAGGCGATCGACGAGCTGGCGGCGGAAAACCTGGTGATGCGCAAGCAAGGGAAGGGCACCTTCGTGTCCACCCACCATGAGGCGCGCGCCCATTTCCGGTTCCTGCGCCTGATGCCGGACGAGGGCGTGCCGCACTACCCTGAAAGTAAGTTCATAGAAGTCAAGCGCATGCGCGCGCCGGCCGACGTGGCGCGCCTGCTCGACCTCAAATCCGGCGACGCCGTGATCTTCGTGAAACGCGTGCAATCGTTCGACGGCGTGCCGACCATCGTGGAAGAATTGTGGCTGCCGGGCCTGACCTTCAAGGGCCTGACCGCCGAGCGGCTGGAAGAATACAAGGGCCCGATGTACGGTCTGTTCGAATCCGAGTTCGGCACCCGCATGATCCGCGCGACCGAAAAAATCCGCGCCGTGACGGCCTCGGAAGGCGATGCCGCGCTGCTGAAAATTCCTGCCAACACGCCGCTGCTGGCGTCCGAGCGGGTCTCGTTTACGTATGGCGACAAGGCGGTCGAGCTGCGGCGCGGCCTGTATCTGACCGAGCGCCATCACTATCACAACGAGTTGAATTGAAGGAGACCGGCGCGTTGTTGCGCTGATAATACGTTGAGCTACGGAAAGTAGCCTTGGCCGAGGTTCCCGGACTGTCGCCAACCACTATTTTTATTATATGTAACAATAGATATTGGTTATGAGAGTGGAAATCGGCGAAAATCGCAGTCTCACCAAATTTTTGTATAAGCCTGAGGAGGTCTTGTTATGTCAGAAGCCGTAAGGGAAGCCCCTAAAAAAGAACGGCCGGAGTTCCGTAACATTCACGTTACCGAACTGTCCAACTACCGCATGCCATTGGCTGCCATCGTGTCGATCCTGCACCGTATTTCGGGCGTCGGCATGTTCGTGCTGCTGCCATTCGTGCTGTATCTCTTGCAGAATTCGCTGCGCTCCGAGATCTCTTTCGCATACTACGAAGGTTTCGTGACCTACCCGCTGGTGAAAGTGATCATCCTCGGCCTGTCGTGGAGCTTCCTGCACCACATGATCGCCGGTATCCGTCACCTGGTGATGGACCTGCACATCGGCCTGGACAAGCACTCGGCGCGCAAGTCGTCGGCCACCGTGCTGGTCATCAGCCTGGTGCTGACCGCCCTGATCGCCCTGAAACTGTTTGGAGTATTCTGAAATGTCCATCAACGATAACGGTATCGGCCCTAAGCGCCGAGTAGTTGGCGCATCGTACGGCATGCGCGACTGGCTGGCGCAACGCGTCACCGCAGTCATCATGGTGCTGTACACCGCCACCCTGGTGCTGGCCTTCCTGACCGGCCAGAACTTCACCTACGAAGGCTGGGCCGGCTTGTTCGCCCAGCAGTGGTTCAAACTGGTTACCGCTGTAACCCTGATCGGCCTGTTCTACCACGCGTGGGTAGGCATGCGTGACGTCTGGATGGACTATGTGCGCGCCGTTGGTCCGCGCCTGTTCCTGCAAATCGCCACTATGGCATGGCTGATCGGCTGCGCCGTGTGGTCGATTCAAATTATCTGGAGTGTGTAATCGTGGCAGCTATCAAATCTGCAATCCCTACCCGCCGCTTTGACGCGGTCATCGTCGGCGCCGGCGGCTCCGGCATGCGCGCATCGCTGCAACTGGCCGAAGCCGGCCTGAACGTGGCCGTGCTGTCGAAAGTGTTCCCAACCCGTTCCCACACCGTGGCAGCGCAGGGCGGCATCGGCGCCTCGCTGGGCAATATGGCCGAAGACAACTGGTTCTGGCACATGTTCGACACCGTCAAAGGTGGCGACTACCTGGGCGACCAGGATGCGATCGAATTCATGTGCCGCGAAGCACCGAAGGTGGTGTACGAGCTGGAACACTTCGGCATGCCTTTCGACCGTAACCCGGACGGCACCATTTACCAGCGTCCGTTCGGCGGCCACACCGCCAACTTCGGCGAAAAAGCTGTGCAGCGCGCTTGCGCCGCAGCTGACCGTACCGGCCACGCCCTGCTGCACACCCTGTACCAGCGCAACGTCAAGGCCCGTACCCACTTCTTCGTTGAGTGGATGGCGCTGGACCTGGTCCGCGACGCCGAAGGCGACGTGGTTGGTGTCGTGGCCCTGGAAATGGAAACCGGCGACGTCATGATCCTGGAAGCCAAGACCACCATCTTCGCGACCGGTGGCGCCGGCCGTATCTTTGCTGCATCGACCAACGCCTTCATCAACACCGGCGACGGCATGGGCATGGCGGCACGCGCCGGCCTGCCGCTGCAAGACATGGAATTCTGGCAGTTCCACCCGACCGGCGTGGCCGGCGCGGGCGTGCTGATCACCGAGGGTGTACGCGGTGAAGGCGGTATCCTGATCAACTCGGAAGGCGAGCGCTTCATGGAGCGTTATGCTCCAACCCTGAAAGACCTGGCGCCGCGCGACTTCGTGTCCCGTTCGATGGACCAGGAAATCAAGGAAGGCCGTGGCTGCGGTCCGAACAAAGACCACGTCATGCTGGACCTGCGCCACATCGGCAAGGACACCATCGAGAAGCGTCTGCCGTCGATTCTGGAAATCGGCCACAAGTTCGCCAACGTCGATGCGACCAAGGAGCCAATCCCGGTCGTACCAACCATCCACTATCAGATGGGCGGTATCCCGACCAATATCCACGGTCAAGTTGTTACGCCAAACGGCGACGGCACCCAGAAAGTGGTCAACGGCCTGTACGCGATTGGCGAATGCGCCTGCGTCTCGGTGCACGGCGCCAACCGCCTGGGCACCAACTCGCTGCTGGACCTGGTGGTCTTCGGCCGCGCGGCCGGCAACCACGTGGTGGCCTCGAACCTCAAGCAAAAAGAAAACAAGCCGCTGCCGAAAGACGCAGCCGACTTCGCACTGAACCGCTTGAACGCGCTGGAAACCTCGACCGGCGGCGAAAAAGTGCAGGGCGTCGCCAACGACATCCGTTCGACCATGCAGAAATACTGCGGCGTGTTCCGTACCGACGACATGCTGAACAAAGGCGTCGAAGAGATCATGAAGCTGGACGAGCGCCGCAAGCACGTCTCGTTCAAGGACAAGTCGAAGGTATTCAACACCGCCCGCGTGGAAGCGCTGGAACTGGACAACCTGATCGAAACCGCGAAAGCCACCATCGTGTCGGCAGCAGCGCGTAAGGAATCGCGCGGCGCCCACGCCCACGATGACTACCCGCACCGCGACGACGACAACTGGATGAAGCACACGCTGTGGTACTCGGAAGGCAACCGCCTGGATTACAAGGCAGTCGTAACCAAGCCGCTGACGGTTGATACCTTCAAACCGAAACCACGTACTTTCTAAGGCTATACAAAATGGCACGCACTCTCAAACTCAAGATTTACCGTTACGATCCTGACCAGGACGCCAAGCCGTACATGCAAGACGTTACCGTCGAGCTGAAAGACACCGACAAGATGCTGCTGGATGCCCTGCAGCGTATCAAGTCGGACGTGGATGACTCGCTGGCCCTGCGCCGCTCGTGCCGCGAAGGCGTGTGCGGTTCGGACGCGATGAACATCAACGGCAAGAACGGCCTGGCCTGCACCACCAACCTGAACGAGCTGACCGAGCCTATCGTGCTGCGTCCGCTGCCAGGCCTGCCGGTGATCCGCGACCTGATCGTCGACATGACCCAGTTCTTCAAGCAGTACGATTCGATCAAGCCATACCTGATCAACGATTCGATCCGCCCAGAGAAAGAGCGCCTGCAGACCCCTGCGGAACGCGAAGAACTCGACGGCCTGTACGAGTGCATCCTGTGCGCGTGCTGCTCGACCTCGTGCCCGTCGTTCTGGTGGAATCCGGACAAGTTCGTCGGCCCAGCCGGCCTGCTGCAAGCCTACCGCTTCATCGCCGACTCGCGCGACGAAGCCACCGGCCAGCGTCTGGACAACCTGGAAGATCCGTACCGCCTGTTCCGCTGCCACTCGATCATGAACTGCGTTGATGTCTGCCCTAAGGGTCTGAACCCGAACAAGGCCATCGGCAAGATCAAAGAGCTGATGGTACGCCGCGCAATCTAACGCGCACACGGGCGGCTTTAGTGCCGCCCGTTTTTGTGTAAAGTAGTAAGACTATGACTGCAACGAACCCTCCTGCGCATCAGTCCGACCCAGCCAACCGCGCCCGCCTGCGCTGGCGCTCCCGCCGGGGTCTGCTGGAAAACGACATCATCCTGACGCGTTTTCTGGATGCGCATGAAACCGAATTGACCGACGACGAAGTGGACGCATTCACGCGGCTCCTCGACTTGTCGGACAATGCCCTGATGGATCTGGTACTGGCCCGTAAAGAGCCGGAAGGCGAAATCGATTTGCCGCACGTGCATGCGATGCTGCAGCGGTTACGTAGTGCGTAGTAAACCACACCCAGAATTTTTGCTTTTTTTATTCGCATCATCTCTCCAAGAAGGAAGAGTCCATGAACATCTCTGATAACAAAGCCACTCTCTCGTTCTCCGATGGCAGCCAACCGATCGAATTCCCGATCTACAAAGGCACCGTTGGTCCTGACGTCATCGATATCCGCAAGCTGTACGCCGGCACCGGCAAGTTCACCTACGACCCAGGTTTCATGTCGACTGCGGCATGTAACTCGTCGATCACCTACATCGACGGCGACAAGGGCGAACTGCAATACCGCGGCTACCCAATCGAACAACTGGCCGTGAACGCCGATTTCATGGAATCGTGCTACCTGCTGCTGAACGGCGAACTGCCGAACGCCGCGCAGAAAAAAGAATTCGTCGACACCGTCAGCAAGCACACGATGGTGCACGAGCAGATGCAATTCTTCTTCCGCGGCTTCCGCCGCGACGCGCACCCGATGTCGGTCCTGGTTGGCACCGTCGGCGCGCTGGCCTCGTTCTACCACGACTCGCTGGACATCAACGATGCCAAGCAGCGTGAAATCTCGGCCATCCGCCTGATCGCCAAGATGCCGACCCTGGTGGCGATGGCGTACAAGTACTCGATCGGCCAGCCGTTCATGTACCCACGCAACGACCTGTCGTACTCGGCCAACTTCATGCGCATGATGTTCGGCAATCCGTGCGAAGAGTACAAAGTCAACGACGTGCTGGTGCGCGCGCTGGACCGCATCCTGATCCTGCACGCAGACCACGAGCAGAATGCATCGACCTCGACCGTCCGTCTGGCCGGTTCGTCGGGCGCCAACCCGTTCGCCTGTATCGCTGCCGGTATCGCCTGCCTGTGGGGCCCTGCCCACGGCGGCGCCAACGAAGCGGCACTGACCATGCTGAAAGAAATCGGCTCGGTCGAGAACATTCCCGCCTTCATCGCTCAGGTGAAAGACAAGAACTCGGGCGTGAAGCTGATGGGCTTCGGTCACCGCGTGTACAAAAACTTCGACCCGCGTGCCAAGCTGATGCGCGAAACCTGCTACGAAGTGCTGAACGAACTGGGCCTGCAAGACGACCCGCTGTTCAAGCTGGCGATGGAGCTGGAAAAGATTGCACTGAACGACGAATACTTCGTATCGCGCAAACTGTACCCGAACGTCGACTTCTACTCGGGCATCGTGCAATCGGCGCTGGGCATTCCAGTGTCGCTGTTCACCGGTATCTTCGCGATGGCGCGTACCATCGGCTGGATCGCCCAGTGGAACGAAATGATCGCCGACCCGGAACAGAAAATCGGCCGTCCACGCCAGCTGTTCGTTGGCGCGACCACCCGCGACGTACCACCGCTGGACAAGCGTTAATCCACGGTTTTACGCAGCAAACAAAAACGGGCTTCGGCCCGTTTTTTTTCGCCTATGCTTTGCGCAGGAAGTAAGCGGCGGCGCTGACGGCAATGCAGGCGCTCACACCAAGGAACATCAGGTGCGGAGGATCATTCCGCAGCAGAAAGGCGGGGATGGCAGCGCCCGCAAGGCAGATCGATATGATGTTGAGAAAGTTAAATCGCACCAGCAGCAAGTACACGGGGATGCCCCAGAACAGCATGCCTGCGTAAAACACCGGTGTGCAGATTACGGTGGCCAGAAGCACCATCGTTATTCCGTGGAATACGCCTCGATAGCCATCGTATGCCAGCAAGGCAATGACAGGGATGTTGGCCAGCGGCGCATACAGTACCGCCTTCCACGGGATGGCATACCTGCTTGCGTAAGAGGCTTTTTTGTCGCCCATCTTCTTCATGGCGCGCAGTTCGGCGATCAGGAAGGCTCCTGACGCGGCGAGGCCGAATGCGATAAAGACGGGGAAATAGCCCATGTTTTCTATGCAGCAGTCCTTGCGTTATCGAAGTGGAGCATATGTTCGACGTGTACCTTGATTTCGCTATTCAGGCTGGCCAGGGCTTTGCGCAGGGTGCGCGCTGATGCTTCGCCGATGCCGCCGACGGTGATGTTGTGCTCGTAACAGCCGCCACGGCGTAGGATAAGCCATTTGTCGACGCGCGCGTTAGCGCTTTTCAGGGCTGATTCCAGTTGGCCGGCGGCGGGCTGGTTGGCGCCGACTTGCAGATGGAAAGTGTGCGTCATGCGGAACTCGTGGTCGAGCGCGCTGGCGTCTTGAGGGGAGGTGGTCTGATTGGTCATGGTTGCTCCAAAAATCCTGGCCCGATTCGGAGCAAAAAACCATGTGCACCCGCTTCGTTGCCGTTAAAAGGCCGCATCGCCGTAGAGGCTTCCACCTTGCCCGGGGAGGCAGGTTGGCGTCGGATCAACCGACTCTTGATGCATGAATAATATCCGCTATAGCGAACAAGTGTTCAATATAGCGGAATTTTTGAGATCGGGCAATAGGCTACTTGCTAAGGTTCTTCTCAAATCTGTCGTTAGCCCTTGATAGGAGAATGGGAGGGCATTGATCATGAATGCATCAAATATCGTACCTGCTTACCTTGCGCAACTGTCCAGTACCGCCAGCGTTTCGGGCGCCACGGAAAGCACCACGGTGCGGACCGCGATCCTGAAGCAAATCCGCAAACTGCAAAAGGTGGAGGCGGAGCTCGGTGAGCAATTAGCCGCGCTCACGGGAGATTACAGCTCCGGCGGGATTCAGCAAAGGATCGCATTGCAGCAGCAGATCGACGGTATCGAGCAGCAGATCAAAGCCTTGCAAATAGCCCTGCTGCAGGAGGATGCAGATCGCAAGGTAACAATCTCCAAGTCGGATGACAGTCCGGCCAAGGATCCTGCGGCAACTGAAGCAGCGCCCAAACCGGACAGCGGCGACAAGAGCGCCGCCATTGGCACGGTAATTAATACAGCCGCTTAATACCGGGATTCATTCTGCCCGCTGGCGGCGATCGGGCCGCAGCACCAGCAGCCACCAGCACAACACGCCCAGCGTCAACTGGGGCAGGTTGTAGAGAAATTTATCCAGCGTGATATCGCGCCGCTGCGGCCAGGCGCTGTCGGCGGTTTCGGCAATGATATTGGTGTGGTAGAAGCAGGCCGCCAGCAGGAACAGCGCAGCGATGCCCCAGATCGAGGGCACGCTGGTCACGCGATGGCGCAGCAGCGCCGCGAATGGATAGACCAGCACGCAGCAGAAGACATAGGCAAACAGGTTGGCCGGCAGGTTGGCCAGATTAAAGTGCGGCAGGACTATCGGCACGGCGCAAATCGCCACCGCCAGCATCACGGCAATAACTGGGTGAGCCCGTGTGGGCCAAGCATGGATACGGTTGTTCATCTTCTGGCGCCTAGTGAAAGGCTGCCATTGTAGCTTGGGGTTGTGAGCGCCTACTGAACTTAATGTTGAGCCTTGAGTCGAATGGTGGCTCGCTTATTTTTCCTGATCCAGCAGGGCCTGGATTTCTTCGCGTTCTTTTTTGCTGACGTGGCCGCCGCGCAGGGCGGCCAGGACCAGGGCTTTGCCGGAGCCGGCGAAGGCTTTCTGGATCAAGTCTTTCAGCAGGTTGGTTTGCACCGAGTCTTGTTCCTGCACCGGCGCGTAGATGTGGGCGCGCTGGCTTTCGTCGCGTTTCAGCAGGCCTTTGGTGTGCATCACTTGCAGCACGCGCAGGACGTTGGCGTAGCTGGTGTCCGGACGGGTTTCCAGCGCCGCTTCGTGTACTTGCCGCGCCGTGGCCGGGCCCAGCGCGTACAGCAGGCGCAGCATTTCCAGTTCGGCGGCAGTTGGTTTCGGTAAGGTGCTCATGGATGTAGAATAAAATATCTAGAACGGATTGTCTAGCTGTTCTTTGATGTCGTTGAAGCGCGGGCCGCCTTGCTGGCAGGCGTCGCGCAGCTGGCGCAGGCGTGGGAGGTCGGTGTCACAGCGGTCCAGCAGTTCTTCCAGCAGATTGCCGAAGGCGCGCACTTCCAGCGTTTGCAGCGCCGCCGCGTGCGGGCCGGCCGGGTCGTAGAAGGAGGCGGCGCCGAAGTCGCCCAGCAGGGTGTGGCCGTGCTCGTCGTGCAGCACGTTGTGGCCGTACAGGTCGCCGTGCATGATGCCGTGGCTGTGCAGCTGCGCCGCCGCCGAGGCGATGCCGCGTGCGATCGACAGCATGGTCTCCAGCGGGAAGCGCTTGCCGTCGCGGTAGATGTCGCGCGTGCAGCTGTTCAGGCTCGGCGGACCGGCGAGGTTGTGGAAATCCGGCGAGATCAGCGACATGGCCAGGCCGTGTACGCCGTCGGGATGGTCTTCGATGTGGCCCAGCACCGGGATCAGGTTGGGATGGGCGCCGGCGCCGAGGCAGGCCGCCATTTCGCTCAGCGGCGAACCGTCGCTGGTCATGGCGCCTTTGAATAGTTTGACCGCCACCGGCTCGGCGGTGTCGTCGTGCGGCCAGTCGGCTTTGTAGATGACGCCGGACGCGCCTTCACCCAGCTTGTCGCGCAGCGCCAAGGTCGGCCAGCTGATGGCGGTGGAGGGCGTGTGCACCAGCGTATCTTCCAGCTGGTCGCACAGTGGATTGCCGGCGTAGGCCAGCCACGTCAGGCGCGGCAGCGACAGTAGCCATGACGGCAGCGCGTCCAGCCGGTTGGAGGCGATGCGCAGCAGTTCCAGCTTGTGCAGCTGCGCCATTGACTCGGGTAGGGCGCGCAGGCGGTTCCCGGCCAGCATCAGCTTCTGCAGCAAGGGGCGTTCGCCCAGTGCGGCTGGCAGCTGTTCCAGATCGTTATCGGTCAGCACCAGCCAGCGCAGCTGGGCGGGCAGGGCCGCAGCCGGCACGTGGCGGATCTGGTTGGCCTTGAAACCGACCATCGTCAGCGCCGGGCAGGCGCCCAGCACCGGCGGCAGTTCGGTGAACTGGTTGTCCGAGCAGAAGATGATGCGCAGCTTGTGCAGGCGCGGCAGGTCGTCCGGCAGCGACGACAGCGCATTGCCGGACAGGTCGAGGATTTCCAGGCTGTCGGCCAGCGCGTAGATCTCGCGCGGGAATTCGGTGAGGCCGCAGCGCAAGGTCAGGCGGGTAATGCCTGCCAGCGCGCCGCTGCGTAACTGCTCAAGGGTGTGCATGCAGATGTGGCGGTGAAGTCGGAGGCCGCAGTGTATCACTCCACCGCACTGCTGCTTACCACTTCATTTCGCCTTTCGCGACCTTGGCGCTGGTGTCCAGCGCCGCTGGCAGGCCGGCGCTTGGGTACAGTGCTTTCATGCGGGCGCTCAGCGCGGCCGAATCGGCGGCCTTGGCGGTTTCGTTCTCGAAGCTGACCAGATAGTTGCGGGTGTAGCCGATGGCGGCGGCCGTCAGCGGTGCGCCCGGTGCGAAGTGACCCGGCACCACGGTGGTCGGCTTCAAGGCGGCGATGCCATCCAGCGTCGCCAGCCATTGGCGGCGCGACTCCGGCGTTTGGGTGTCGGCGGTCCACACGTGCAGGTCGTTGAACAGCACCACGCCGCCGACCACGGCCTTGATCGATGGGATCCACACGTAGCCGCGCGGCGCATCCTTGATTTGCAGCGTCTGGCCTTCCAGCGTGATGTTGTCGCCTTGCAGCGGCTGCGGCACGATCACCTCGCGCGGCGCGTTGTCCTTCAGGATCGGGCCCCAGTAAGCGACCTTGGCGGCCTTCTTGCGCTCGATGCCGGCGATCACGGCTGGCGTGGCGACGATCTTCGCGTCCGGGAAGGCGGCGTGGATCACGTCCAGGCCGAAGTAGAAGTCAGGGTCGTCGTGGCTGATGTAGATGGTGGTCAGGTGCTTGCCGGTGGCTTTGATCTTGTCGACCAGCTTGATCGCCTCGCCGCGCGAGAACTGGGCGTCGATCAGCACCGCGTCCTTGGCGCCGCTGACGATGACCGAGGCCACCGGGAAGATGGCGGCTTCGCCCGGATTGAACACGTCCAGCTTGAGCGGCGCGGCCTGGGCGGCGACGGAAGCGGCGAGGGCGGCGGACAGCAGGGCAGGTTTGAACATATGCACTCCAAAGAAAAGTAAGAATGACGCCATCTTAAATTTCTCAAACCGATAGAAAAATACGGTAATCTGGCTTTATTAATTGCACAAATCGGACGAATCATGGATCGCATTACTGCCGCACGGGTTTTTGTCAGCATTGCCGAGCGCGGCAGCATGATCGCCGCCGCCGACGCGCTGGACATGTCGCGGGCGATGGTCACGCGCTATCTGGCCGAGATGGAGGAGTGGGCCGGCGCCCGCCTGCTGCACCGGAGCACCCGCCGCCTGAGCCTGACCGATGCCGGCGACATCACGCTGGCGCGCTGCCGCCGCATGCTCGAAGTGGCCGACGACATGGCGGTCGCCGCCGGCGGCGACGCCGACACGCCGCAAGGCCTGCTGCGCATCACCTGCTCGCAATCGCTGGCGCAGGCCGAGCTGGCGGCCGCCGTGGGCGAGTACCTGACACGCTACCCGCGCACTTCGGTCGATCTGCAAGTGAACAACCGCGCCGTCAACCTGATCGAGGAGCGCATCGACCTCGCGCTGCGCATCACCAACGCGCTGGAGCCGAACCTGATCGCCCGCCAACTGGGGCACTGCGACTCGGTGGTGTGTGCCGCGCCGTCCTATCTCGAGGAGCGCGGCACGCCGCAGCGGCCGCAGGACCTGGCCGGCCACAACTGCCTGACCTATACTTATTTCGGCAAAAGCCTGTGGCAGTTCACTGCAGATGACGGCGCGGCGGTGTCGGTGCCGGTCAGCGGCAACCTGTCGGCCAATGAGGACCTGATCCTGCTGAAAGCGGCGGAGCAGGGCAGCGGCATCGCTATGCAGCCGCTGTATAGCGCCGCCCCGCTGATTGCCGCCGGCAAGCTGGTGGCGTTGCTTCCCGGCTACACTCCCTCCCGAATGGGGATTTACGGTATCTACACTTCCCGCCAACATATGTCACCTGCACTGCGCGCAATGCTGGATTTATTGCTAACGCGGTTAGGGAAAACCAGCATTCATGCGGCTTAAGTTAAAATTAACGCCGAAAGATTTAGCAGGATTTTGTCGCGTAAATCATTGTTGAGATACAATACCGGTGCTATGCTGAATGGCCCGTTTTAGGTAACACTGAACAAATAGCCCTTCCCCCACAACTTGATGTGCAATCCGCTAACCGGTCAGGCCGTGTCGCGGAAGGTTAGACTAACCCGCTAATTCCTCGCGAAGCGCGAAGAAAGGTGAGCAAGAATGATGCAACAACACACGTCCAACTCCTACCTGTTTGGTGGGAACGCACCGTACGTTGAAGAACTGTACGAAGCGTATCTGAACAACCCAGGCTCGGTACCAGACAACTGGCGCGCCTACTTCGACGCCATGCAGCACGTACCGGCAGTCGATGGCTCCAACAAACCGGACGTCGCACACGCCTCCGTCATCGCCTCTTTCGCAGAGCGCGCCAAAGCAGGTCCTATCCGCACCGTAAGCGCCTCGGCTGATGCCGAAATGGGCCGCAAACGCGTCGCCGTTACCCAACTGATCGCCGCCTACCGCTACCTGGGCTCGCGCTGGGCCAACCTGGATCCGCTGCAGCGTCAAGAGCGTCCAAGCATTCCTGAGCTGGAGCCGAGCTTCTACGGCTTCACCGATGCCGACATGGACACCGTGTTCAACGTCAGCAATACCTACTTCGGCCCAGAGACCGCGACCCTGCGCGACCTGCTGAACTTCCTGCGCGACACCTACACCCGTTCGATCGGCGCGGAATACATGTACATCTCGGACCCAGCTGAAAAGCGCTGGCTGCAAGAACGCCTGGAGTCGATCCGCTCGACCCCAAGCTTCACCGCCGAGAAGAAAAAACACATCCTGGAGCGTCTGACCGCTGCAGAAGGCCTGGAGCGCTACCTCCACACCAAGTACGTCGGCCAGAAGCGTTTCTCGCTGGAAGGCGGCGAGACCTTCATCGCGTCGATCGACGAGATCATCCAGCGCGCCGGTGAAAAAGGCGTGCAAGAGATCGTGATCGGCATGGCCCACCGCGGCCGTCTGAACGTGCTGGTCAACACCCTGGGCAAAGCACCAAAAGACCTGTTCGAAGAATTCGAAGGCAAGCACGGCGACGACCTGCCGGCCGGCGACGTGAAATACCACCAAGGCTTCTCGTCGGACATCTCGACCGCTGGCGGTCCAGTCCACCTGTCGCTGGCGTTCAACCCGTCGCACCTGGAAATCGTCAACCCAGTGGTTGAAGGTTCGGTCAAAGCCCGTATGGATCGCCGTGGCGACCCGGCCGGCAAGCAAGTGCTGCCGATCCTGGTGCACGGCGACGCCGCCTTCGCAGGCCAGGGCGTTGTGATGGAAACCCTGAATCTGGCGCAGACCCGTGGCTACGGCACCGGCGGTACCGTGCACATCGTCATCAACAACCAGATCGGTTTCACCACCTCCGATCCGCGCGATGCACGTTCCACCATCTACTGCTCGGACGTCGTCAAGATGATCGAAGCACCAGTGCTGCACGTGAACGCCGACGATCCTGAAGCCACCGTGCTGGCATCGCAAATCGCGATGGACTACCGCGCGCAGTTCGGCAAGGACATCGTGGTTGACATCATCTGCTTCCGCAAACTGGGCCACAACGAGCAAGATACCCCGGCGCTGACCCAGCCGCTGATGTACAAGAAAATCGGCAAGCACCCAGGCACCCGCAAGCTGTACGCGGACAAGCTGGTCGCCCAAAACGTGATCCCGGCCGACGGCGGCGAGCAACTGCAAGCGGCCTTCCGCGACGCAATGGACGCCGGCAAGCACACCGTTGACCCAGTCATCACCAACTTCAAGAACAAGTACGCCGTTGATTGGCTGCCGTTCCTGAACAAGAAGTGGACCGACGCCGCCGACACCGCTGTGCCGCTGACCGAACTGAAGCGCCTGGCCACCCGCATCACCACCGTGCCGGAAAACTTCAAAGTGCACTCGCTGGTCGAGAAAGTACTGGCTGACCGCGCAGCGATGGGCCGTGGCGAGATGAACCTGGACTGGGGCATGGGCGAACACCTGGGCTTCGCGTCGCTGGTATCGTCGGGCTACGCCATCCGCCTGACCGGCCAGGATGCAGGCCGCGGCACCTTCACCCACCGTCACGCTGTGCTGCACGACCAGAACCGCGAGCGCTGGGATGCCGGCACCTACGTGCCACTGCAGAACATCGCTGAAGGCCAGGCGCCGTTCACCGTGATCGACTCGGTGCTGTCGGAAGAGGCAGTGCTGGGCTTCGAATACGGTTACTCGACCGCAGAACCTAACACCCTGACCATCTGGGAAGCCCAGTTCGGCGACTTCGTCAACGGCGCCCAGGTTGTGATCGACCAGTTCATCAGCTCCGGCGAAGTGAAGTGGGGCCGTGCTTCCGGCCTGGTCATGATGCTGCCACACGGCTACGAAGGCCAGGGTCCGGAGCACTCGTCGGCTCGCCCAGAGCGCTTCCTGCAGCTGTGCGCAGACAACAACATGCAAGTGGTTCAGCCGACCACCGCTTCGCAGATCTTCCACGTGCTGCGTCGCCAGATGGTGCGTCAGTTCCGCAAGCCGCTGGTCATCATGACCCCGAAATCGCTGCTGCGTAACAAGGATGCAGGTTCGCCGCTGAGCGAACTGGCCAAAGGCGCGTTCCAGACCGTGATCGGTGAAGTGGACGAGAAGATCGACGCCAAGAAAGTTAAACGCGTTATCGCTTGCTCGGGCAAGGTCTACTACGACCTGGTCAACGCACGCAAGACCCGTGGCCAGACCGACACCGCCATCGTGCGTGTCGAGCAGCTGTATCCGTTCCCGCACAAAGCCTTCGCTGCCGAACTGAAAAAGTTCCCATCGCTGGCCGAAGTGGTGTGGGCGCAGGACGAGCCGCAGAATCAGGGCCCTTGGTTCCAGATTCAGCACAACCTGTTCGAGAGCATGGACGCCGGCCAACGCCTGGCCTACGCCGGTCGCCCAGCATCGGCGTCGCCAGCTGTCGGTTACTACGACAAGCACTACGCTCAACAGAAAGAGCTGCTGGAAACCGCCTTCTCGAAACTGAAGGGTTTCATCCTGACGAAGTAATCGTCGCACCACATTGAACGGAGCGCCCTGCTGCTACGCGGCGGGGCGCCGCAAAAACAAAATATACGGAGTTTTTTCATGGCACAAATCGAAGTCAAAGTTCCTCAGCTGTCGGAATCGGTCGCAGAAGCAACCATGCTGACCTGGCATAAAAAAATCGGCGACACCATCGCCCGCGACGAAAACCTGATCGATATCGAAACCGACAAAGTGGTTCTGGAACTGCCAGCGCCTGCCGCCGGCACCCTGGTGCAAATCATCAAGGGCGACGGCAGCACCGTTGTTGCTGACGAAGTGATCGCTATCATCGATACCGAAGGTGGTGCTGCTGTTGCTGCCGCCCCAGCTGCTGCCGCTGCTCCAGCCGCCGCTGCACCTGCCGCTGCCGCTGCTCCAGCCGCCGGCGGTAACAAAGGCGACGTGGCCATGCCAGCCGCCGCCAAGATCCTGTCGGAAAAAGGCCTGTCGGCTTCCGACGTCGCCGGTTCGGGCAAAGACGGCCGCGTGACCAAGGGCGACGCCCTGGCCGCTTCGGCATCGTCGACGCCAGCGATTGCGCCACTGGCTGCTCCTGCTGCCAAGCCAGCACTGGCACAAGTTGCCGCTCCTGCCGCCGCCAACCTGGGCGACCGTCCGGAAGAGCGCGTGCCAATGAGCCGTCTGCGTGCCCGTATCGCCGAGCGCCTGATCCAGTCGCAATCGACCAACGCCATTCTGACCACCTTCAACGAAGTGAACATGGCTCCGGTCATGGACCTGCGTAACAAGTACAAAGACAAGTTCGAGAAAGAGCACGGCGTCAAGCTGGGCTTCATGTCGTTCTTCGTTAAAGCCGCTGTTGCCGCGCTGAAGAAATACCCAATCCTGAACGCTTCGGTTGATGGCAACGACATCGTCTACCACGGCTACTTCGACATCGGTATCGCGGTTGGTTCGCCACGCGGCCTGGTGGTGCCTATCCTGCGCAACGCCGACCAAATGTCGATCGCTGAAATCGAGAAGAAAATCGGCGAATTCGGCGCCAAAGCCAAGGAAGGCAAGCTGACCCTGGACGACCTGACCGGCGGCACCTTCTCGATCTCGAACGGCGGCACCTTCGGTTCGATGCTGTCGACCCCGATCATCAACCCACCGCAATCGGCGATCCTGGGCGTGCACGCGACCAAAGACCGCGCTGTGGTTGAAAACGGCCAGATCGTTGTTCGTCCTATGAACTACCTGGCGATGTCCTACGACCACCGTATCATCGACGGCCGCGAAGCCGTGCTGGGCCTGGTGGCCATGAAGGAAGCGCTGGAAGATCCTGCACGTCTGCTGCTGGACCTGTAATTCATCGCATGGCTCCGGGCCGGCATTGCCGCCGGCCCGGAGATTTCTCAGAGGGTCTTGCATGAGCGTTGCTGAAGAAATCAAGCGTTTGCACGAACTGCATCAGGCCGGTGCGCTGTCGGACGAAGAGTTCGCGGCTGCCAAAGCCCGTTTGCTGAACAACGAAGCGCCCGCCGGTTCCGGCGACATCTCCCGTTTGCGCCGCTCGCGCAACGACCGCTGGCTAGGCGGCGTGTGCGGCGGGCTTGGCCGCATCACCGGTGTCGATTCCTGGATCTGGCGCTTGCTGTTTGTGCTGTTCGTGATCACGTTTGGCTTCGGCCTCGCCATCTACATCCTGCTTTGGATCTTCGTTCCAGAAGACGAACTGATTGGAAATTAAAAAATGAGTAAACAATTTGACGTAGTAGTTATCGGCGCCGGTCCTGGCGGTTACATCGCCGCCATCCGCGCTGCACAACTGGGCTTCTCGGTTGCTTGCGTAGACGCATGGGAAAACGAAAAGGGCGGCCCAGCACCGGGCGGCACTTGCACCAACGTCGGCTGCATCCCATCGAAAGCGCTGCTGCAATCGTCGGAGCACTACGAGCACGCCGGCCACGCGTTCAAGGACCACGGCATCGACGTATCGGGCCTGTCGCTGAACCTGCCGCAAATGATCAAGCGCAAGGACACCGTTGTGAAGCAAAACAACGACGGCATCCTGTTCCTGTTCAAGAAAAACAAAGTGACCTTCTTCCACGGCCGTGCCGCCTTCGCTGGCGCCGCTACCGCTGAAGGCTACCCACTGACCGTGTCGGCCCCTGCCAACGAAACCATCGTCGGCAAGCAAGTCATCATCGCCACCGGCTCGAACGCACGTGCCTTGCCAGGCGCGGAGTTCGATGAACAACTGATCCTGTCGAACACCGGCGCGCTGGCCATCGGCGAAGTGCCGAAGAAGCTGGGCGTGATCGGCGCCGGCGTGATCGGCCTGGAAATGGGTTCGGTATGGCGTCGTCTGGGTTCGGAAGTGACCGTGCTGGAAGGTCTGCCGACCTTCCTGGGCGCCGTTGACGAGCAGATCGCCAAGGAAGCCAACAAGCTGTTCACCAAACAAGGCCTGAGCATCAACCTGGGCTGCAAGATCAACAAGGTCAGCAAGGGCGCCAACAACGTTACCGTGGAATACGACAACGCCAAAGGCGAAGCCAACACCGCCGTGTTCGACAAGCTGATCGTGTCGATCGGCCGTACCCCGAACACCAACGGCCTGGCCGCTGACAAAGTCGGCCTGGCGCTGGACGAGCGCGGCTTCGTGGCCGTCGACGACGACTGCAAAACCAACCTGCCAGGCGTGTGGGCAATCGGTGACGTGGTGCGCGGCCCGATGCTGGCGCACAAAGCGGAAGAAGAAGGCGTTGCCGTGGCCGAGCGTATCGCTGGCCAGCACGGTCACACCAACTTCAACACCATCCCTTGGGTCATCTACACCTCGCCGGAAATCGCGTGGGTAGGCCGCACCGAGCAGCAACTGAAGGCCGACGGCGTCGCTTACAAAGCCGGCACCTTCCCATTCCTGGCCAACGGCCGCGCACGCGCGCTGGGCGATACCTCGGGCATGGTCAAGTTCCTGGCTGATGCGACCACCGACGAAATCCTGGGCGTGCACATCATCGGCCCTATGGCTTCGGAACTGATTTCGGAAGCCGTGGTGGCGATGGAGTTCAAGGCATCGGCGGAAGACATCGCACGTATCTGCCACGCGCACCCTTCGCTGTCGGAAGCAACTAAAGAAGCCGCTCTGGCTATCGACAAGCGCACCCTCAACTTCTAAGTTGATGCTGTAGCTTGTCACAAGGCGGACCGTCATGGTCCGCCGTTTTTGTTTGTGCAGATTGAATACTATGAACGTCCAAGAGTACTACCACAACGCGCTGTCGCAGCGCGGCTACAAGCCCGACGAAGCGCAGCAGCGCGCGATCACCCGTTTGCAGCAATGCTTTGACGAGTGGGTGGAGTACAAGGGCCAGCGCTCCAGCACCTTCAAACGCCTGATCAACCGCCCGGCGGTGCCAAAGGGCGTGTACATGTGGGGCGGCGTGGGGCGCGGCAAGTCCTTCCTGATGGACAGCTTCTTCTCGGTGGTGCCGCTGGTGCGCAAGACGCGCCTGCACTTCCACGAATTCATGCGCGACGTGCACCGCCAGCTCGACGAACTGCGCGGCGTGGCCGACCCGCTGGACGAGGTGGCCAAGCGCGTCGCCAAGAAATACCGTCTGATCTGCTTCGACGAGTTCCACATCTCGGACGTGGCCGACGCCATGATCATGTACAACCTGCTGAAGGCGCTGTTTGACAACGGCGTGTCCTTCATCATGACGTCCAACTACGATCCGAACCTGCTGTACCCGGACGGCCTGCACCGCGACCGCATCCTGCCGACCATTGCGCTGCTGTACGAGAAGCTGGACGTGATGAACATCGACGCCGGCATCGACTATCGCGGCCGCGCGCTGGAGCAGGTCGAGGCCTACTACACGCCGCTGGGCGCCGCCACCGACAAGGCGCTGCGAGACGCCTACGCCAGCGTGGCCGAAACCGCCGACGAAGATCCGGTGATCCGCATCGAGGCGCGCGAGATCCGTGCGCTGCGCCGCGCCGGCACCATCATCTGGTTCGACTTCAACACCCTGTGCGGCGGCCCGCGCTCGCAGAACGATTATCTGGAAATCGCCAGCCGTTTCCATACCGTGATATTGTCCGGTGTGCCGATGATGTCGGCCGCCATGTCGTCGGAGGCGCGCCGCTTCACCTGGCTGATCGACGTGTTCTACGACCAGGGCGTGAAGCTGCTGATGTCGGCCGAGGTCGAGCCGGAAGAGCTGTACACCAACGGCGCGATGGCCAACGAATTCCATCGCACCGTGTCGCGCATCGTCGAGATGCAATCGCAGGAATACATGAACCGCCAGCAGCGTGGCGCTGCGGCCTCGCTGGCGTAACTGGATCGAACTATGAAAGCATTGATTGCATTGCTGGGCGCACTGGCCATCACGGCGCAAGCCCAGAACGTGAGCTCGGTAGAGCAGGCCAACGCGGCGCTGGAGCTGGTGGCGCGCGACCGCGCCGCCGTGCATGCGGAATTCGCCGCCAGCGAGCGCGAATGCTCGACCAAGTTCTTCGTCAACAACTGCCTGGACAAGGCCAAGGAAAAACGCCGCGTCGACCTGGCCGCCATTCGCGTGCGCGAAGTCGACGCCCAGCACTTCAAGCGTGCCGACTCGGTCGCCAAGCGCGACGCCGACCTGGCCGAGCGCGCGCGCAAGGATGCGGAAGAAGCCGCGCTCCGCGCCGCCCAGCCACCGAAGCCGCCGCATGAGGAAAAAGCTGCGCCGCCGGCGCCGACCGGCCCGCGCGTGGCCGACCGCGAAGCGGCGCATGAAGCCAAATTGAAGCGCATCGAGCAGCAAGAAGCGGCGGAAGCGGCCAAGCGCGCGGCCAACGTCGAAGCGTTTGAAAAGAAAAAGGCCGAGTCCGAGCGTCGCCAGGCCGAAGTCGCGCGCAAGAAAGCCGAGAACGAAGCCAAGGCCAAGCGCAAGGCCGAGGCCGAAGCCGCCCAGCAGCCAGCAAAGTAATCAGACGGCGCGGCGCATCTTCTCCACCGTGTAGCCTGGCGCTTCCTGCGGCGGCGCCACCAGCTTGATGATCGCCATCGAGCAGTTATCGCCCTTGCCCTGCGCCCGTTCGCCGGCCTTGCCGATCAGGCGTTCTGCGGCCTGGCGCGGCGTGTTGCGCGCCACCGCCGCCGCCAGTTCCTCGGGGCGGAACAGCTGCCACAAACCGTCCGAACACAGCATCATTGCATCGCCGGCCTGCAAGCCCTCGTGGTAGCCGACCGTGACGAACGGTTCCTTCAGGCTGTTGCCGAGCGCATTATTCAGCAGCCGCGAACCGCGATGGCGCTTGGCCGCATCCAGCGGCAGCTTGTCATGCTCGACCAGATGGGCGACGTAGGCCGCATCATTGGTGCGCATTGCGCAGGTCTCGCCGCTGAAGCGGTAAATGCGGGCATCACCAACATGGGCCCAGACCGCCTGCGCCTGCGGCGTCAGGATCAGCAAGGCAACCGCGCTTTGCGGCTCGGCGGTGGCCGCCAGTGGATTCATGGTGATGACCTGGTGCACTTCGTGGGCGATATTGCGCAGCAGTTCCTGCAAGCGGGGCAGGTTGGCGGTGTCGCCGACGCGGAATTCGTCGAACAAGTGCTTGCTGGTCAGCAGCACCTGGTCGGCGGCGATGGGGCTGTGGTTGCCATCGGCCAGCACGGCCATGACATACCCCGGCGCTTGCGCGGCCGTGTACAGGGCGACCCGGTCGTTTTGTTGCGGACGGCTGCCGATATGCTGGGCGGTACCGGCCTCGATTTTGTAAGCGCTCATAAGCGACACTGTATCCTGAAGGGCGGGTGAGCGATCATTCTGTTGGCGGCTGGCGCGCCGTAGATTAAACTATGCACCGTGTCGCAGTTTGTGCGCAACGGTTACGCGACGTCGGTGTTGTTCCAGTGAAACTATTTGATTGAGAAAAATGGCTGATGTACAAGATATCCAACGTCGACTGATCGAACTCGACGTAGAACACCGTGACCTGGACGCGGTTATCGACATGCTCACGCTGGACGGACACCACGATCAACTGCAATTGCGCCGCCTCAAGAAGCGCAAGCTGCAATTGAAAGACCATATCACTCTGCTGAAAATGCAATTAGTGCCCGACGTTCCGGCGTAAAGCACGACCACTTATTTTGACCGAACAGCTTCCACCCGCATCCGACGCCATCCCTGCCGTCATCGGCGCCACGCCAGACCAGCCTCCCGGCAAGTACGATTCCGAGATCGAGCGCCTGTTTGGCGCCGGCGGTCCGCTGGGGCCGGCCGTGGGCGATTTCCGTCCGCGCCGCTCGCAGACCGAGATGGCCAAGGCGATTGCGTCGGCCATCGCCACCCAGACTACGCTGATTGCCGAGGCGGGGACTGGCACGGGTAAAACCTTTGCGTACCTGGTGCCGGCGCTGATGTGGGGCGGCAAAACCATCGTCTCGACCGGGACCAAGAACTTGCAGGACCAGCTGTTCCTGCGCGACATCCCGACCGTGCGCGCGGCCTTGCAGGCGCCGGTCTCGGTGGCGCTGCTGAAAGGGCGCTCGAACTATCTGTGCCATTACCACCTGGAGCGCACGCTGCAGAACGGGCGCATGACCTCGCGCGACGACGTCGGCCACCTGCGCGAAATCTCGCGTTTCCTGAAAATGACCAAGACCGGCGACAAGGCCGAGCTGGCGCGCGTGCCGGAAAACGCGCTGATCTGGAACCTGGTGACCTCGACCCGCGACAACTGCATGGGCACGGAATGCCAGTACTACCAGGATTGCTTCGTCATGAAGGCGCGCAAGGAAGCGCAGCAGGCGGACGTGGTGGTGGTCAATCACCACCTGTTCTTTGCCGACGTGGCGCTGAAGGATTCCGGCGTTGCCGAGTTGTTGCCGTCGGCTAACACGATTATCTTCGACGAGGCGCACCAGTTGCCGGACACCGCCACCTTGTTCTTCGGCGACACGTTCTCCACCTCGCAAGTGCTGGAGCTGTGCCGCGACGTGCTGGCCGAAGGCCTGTCGAACGCGCGCGACGGCGCCGATTGGGGCAAGGTCGTGACCGTGGTGGAAAAGGCGGCGCGCGACCTGCGCCTGACTTTCCCGCAAGACATCGTGCGCCTGTCCCTGCCGCAAATCGCGCCATCGAGCGACTTCTTCCCGGCGCTGGAAAACCTGAAGGACGAGCTGGACGGCATGATGGAAGTGCTGGAAAAGCAAGCCGAGCGGGCGGAAACGCTGGAACAGTGCCGCCAGCGCGGTGTAGAGCTGGTAGGCCGGTTGGCGGCATGGAAATTCGATCCGAAAGCCAAGGTGGCCAAGGGCGAGGAAGCCGTGTTCTGGGTGGAAGCGTATGCGTCCTCCCTGCAGCTGCACAAGACACCGCTGTCGATTGCGCCGATCTTCAACGGCCAGCGCGAAGGCGTGCCGCGCAGTTGGATTTTCACCTCGGCAACGCTGGCGGTGAAGAACGACTTCAGCCATTTCTCCGAGCAAATGGGCTTGGGGAGCGAGCCATCGATTTCGTGGCCGAGCCCGTTCAACTACGAAGAGCAAGGCATTTTGTACGTGCCGACCGGCCTGCCGGATCCGAATTCCTTCGGCTACACCGACGCCGTGCTGGACCTGGCACTGCCGGTGATCGAGGCGGCGGGCGGGAAAACTTTCCTTTTATGCACGACATTACGCGCCGTCAAGCGGGCAGCCGAGCGCCTGCGCGATGAATTCGAGAAACGCAACCTGCCATTCCCGCTGTTCGTGCAGGGCGACAAAGGCCGGACCGAGTTGCTGGACCAGTTCCGTAAAGCAGGAAATGGCGTGCTGATCGGCTCCCAAAGTTTCTGGGAAGGCGTGGACGTGCGCGGCGATGCGCTGTCATTAGTCATTATCGACAAACTTCCGTTTGCCCCGCCGGACGATCCGGTGCTGGCGGCGCGCATCGAAGTGATGGAAAAACAGGGTAAAAACGGCTTCATGAGCCACACCCTGCCGGAAGCCATCATCAACCTGAAGCAGGGCGCCGGGCGTTTAATTCGCGACGAAAAAGACCGTGGCGTGCTGATGCTGTGCGATCCGCGCGTGATTTCCAAGCCCTACGGCAAGCGAATCTGGCAAAGCCTGCCATCGTTCAAACGTACCCGGGAACAAGAAGTCGTGCTTGAATTCTTCAAAACAAGAATTCCGAACAGTAACTTTTAGTATCGAAATTCAGGGTCAGCTCTGTCATTCGGACAAATAAATCGCGTATTGATATTTCTCAAATATCGTGCGCGCGTGTCCAAATGACAGAGCTGACCCTGAATTGTTATTGCGGCAGTACGATTACTTTGCCGGTGACTTTGCGGGCGGCCATGTCGTGCAGCGCTTGCGCCGCTTCTTCCAGTTTGTAGCGCCCCGAAATGTGGGGTTTGATTTTTCCTTCGTGTAACCATTGCAGCAGCTGGCGCATATTGGCCATGTTGCCTTTTGGATCACGCTTGGTGAACTCGCCCCAGAAGACGCCCATCAACGACGCACCTTTGAGCAAGGTCAAATTGAGCGGCAGTTTCGGGATCTCGCCGTTGGCAAATCCCACCACCAGATGGCGCCCGCCCCACGCGATCGAACGGAATGCCGGCTCGCTGTACTCGCCGCCGACCGGGTCGTAAATCACGTCCGCACCCTTGCCGCCGGTCGCCGCCTTCACCGCCTCGCGCAAATCTTCCTTGCTGTAGTTGATCAGGACGTCCGCACCATGCTGGCGGCATACTTCCAGCTTCTCGTCGCTCGAGGCGCAAGCAATAATGCGGGCTCCAAGGGCTTTGCCGATCTCGATGGCCGCCAGGCCCACACCGCCGGCCGCGCCAAGAATTAGCATGTTCTCACTATTTCTTAGCATGGCCCGGTCCACAATCGCGTGATATGAGGTGCCGTAGGTGAGGGTGATGGCTGCGGCGGTCTCGAAATCCATGTCGGGCGGCATGGGGATCAGGGCTTGTGCCGGCGCTAATAATTGTTGTCCGAAGCCACCGGTCGGGACGAAGGCGATGACCTTGTCGCCAGCCTTGAAAGTTGTCACATCGTCAGCAACCGAGCGGATCACGCCGGCGACTTCGCTGCCTGGCACAAATGGCAACTCCGGCTTGAATTGATATTTTCCTTGCACAATTAATACGTCCGGAAAGTTGACGCCGGCCGCTTGCACGTCGATCACCACCTGTCCCGGCCCCGGCTGCAGGTCTGGCAATTCTTTTACTTTGAGCGTGTCCGGCAATCCCCACGCTTCACATACGACAGCTTTCATTGTGGTTTCCTCGCTTATAAAAAAGAACGGTCGTTATATTTTATCTTACCTGAAATTGCCAGCCGTTTGATCAATCTTCTGTCTGGCGCACGTTTGTGCTGCCTCAAAGTCTCTGCAAAAAGGCTTGTTAGAGTTGGTTAAACGCAGGGAGGATGTCATGACTATCCGTCACGGCTGCTTTTTCAGTTATGCACATGGCCAGCATGCTTACATGAGCAAGTTCAAGGACGACCTGGTCGATGCCTTGAAGTGCTATCTCGAACCCCACTTCGACAACGAGGACGAGCTCTTTGTTGATAGTGAGCAACTCGGCGGCGGGGATGACCTCGACGAGAAGATCGCGCGCGCCTTGTGCGAGAGCGTGTGCATGATTGCCATTTATACACCGAAGTACGAGGCCCACGGCTACACCCGCCGTGAGTTTGCTGCCATGCAACTTATCGAGCGGGAGCGCAAGCAGTGGTACACGCTGCCCAGCCATTTGATTATTCCCGTCATCATGACCCGCCACCCGGACGGCCTGCCGCCGCAAATCGCCGGGCCCGGCATGTATGTCGATTTTTCCCGCTACACCCTGGCCAGCGGAGACCTGAAGGCCAATCCAGAGTTTCTTCCGGACATAGAAAAAATCGTCCACCGCATCGCGGAGCACTACCACTGTCTAAAACGAAGCGCGCCACCGGGGCATGACTGTAGCCGTTTTGTCATGCCGGATATTCCGCCGGAATGGCGCGTCATTCCTCCTCCACATTTCCCTCGATAAAGGTTTGTCATGGAACCCACTCCGGTAACCCTGCCACCGCTCGGCACCAGCGGTGAAGTCATTACTTTCTATTCTTACAAGGGCGGCACAGGGCGCACGATGGCGCTCTCTAATATAGCTGTGCTGCTGGCGCGGCAGCAGAATGCCACCACGCCGGTGCTGATGATCGACTGGGATCTCGAGGCGCCGGGCTTGCATCATTATTTTGCTGACCAGCACTATGATGCCAAGCCCGGGGTGCTGGAATTGTTCGAGGCTTGCCGCGAACAGCTCCAGCGCCGCCGCAATGGCGCCGCCGCCCGAGACGACGAGGAACTGGCCAACGAGGTGCTGGCGGCTGTTGGCTGGGAGCAATACGTGAGCCGGGTCGACCAGAGCAGCCAGCTCTACCTGATGCGTGCCGGCCGCTTTGACGACAGCTATGGCGACCGGCTGGCCAATATGCACTGGGAGGAGCTGTTCTATAGTTGCCCGGCCTTGTTCCGCTGCTTTGCCGACCGCCTGTCGCGCCACTTCCGCTTCGTGCTGGTCGATTCGCGCACCGGCCGCACCGACAGCGCCGGCATTTGCACCACCTTGCTTCCGCGTAAGCTGGTGGTGGTGTTCACGCCCAACCGGCAAAGCCTGGAGGGTGTGCAGGCGCTGGTCGCGCGCGCCACCACCTACCGGCGCAGCCACGAAGATGAGCAGCGGCCGCTGCTGGTGTATCCGCTGCCTTCGCGCATCGAGATGGGCGACAGTGTCCAGCGCCTGCAATGGCGGCGCGGTGACCAGCGCCAGCGCATCCTCGGCTACCAGCCCAGCTTTGAAGAGTTGATCCGCGATTGCTACGCCATGCCGCAAGTGTCGCTGGAAAGCTATTTCGACGAGGTGCAGCTGCAGCAGACCCGCACCTTTGCCTATGGCGAGCAGGTGGCGGTGCGGCTCGATCAGGGCGGCGACCGCTTTTCGCTGACACGCACTTTCGAAGCCTTTCTCGCCTGGCTGGCGCCGGGCTATTTCCCGTGGCAATCGCATCGCGAGATCCACCTGCTGGCGTCGATCAGCGAGTCGCGCCGGGCGCTGGAGGAGGGCGGCGGCGCCGCGCGCGCGATGCCGCTGTCGCTGGCGCGCGAGCTCAACCTGCTGGGCGAGCTGTACCGGCGCGAGGGCAAGCTGCGGCCGGCGCTGGCCCTGCTGGAGGAGGCGCTGGCGTTGCGCCAGCGCGGCGTCGGCGAGGATCACCCGGACACGCTGGTCAGCAAGCTCAACCTTGCCGCTGCGCTGCGCCAGCAGGGCAAGCTCGATGAGGCGCAATTCCTGGAGGAGTGCGTGATCGAGGCGCGCGAGCGCATGCTGGGCCCCGAACACTTCGACACCCTGGCCGCACGCAGCAGCCTGGCGGTGACGCTGGGTCAGCAGGGCCGGCTGGCCGAGGCGCTGGCGATTCAGGATGCGGTGATCGATACCGATATGCGCCTGCTCGGCGCCGAGCATTTGCTGACCCTGTCCGCCAAGGCGGCGCGCGCCGATCTGCTGCTGTTGCGCGGCGACGTCGAGCATGCCCGCAGCGTGCAGGAGCAGGTGCTGGCCGCGCGCAAGCGCCTGCTGGGCGCCGAACATAGCGATACTCTGCGCAGCAAGACCGCGCTGGCCCATACCTTGTTGCACATGCAGGAGCTGGAGGCGGCGCGCAGCCTGCTGGAAGCGGTGCTGCACGCGCATTTGCGGCGGCTGGGGCCGGATCATCCGGAAACCGGCAAGGCGCGCGAGCAGCTGATGGATGTGCATCTGCAATTGGGCATGCCAGCCGGCGAGCCGCCGGTGGCCCATGAGCTGCACCAGAACGCTGCGATGGACGATTACGGCGACGCGCTGGTGCGGCCGCCAGGGGCCAGGCGGGGCCAAAATCTGGCCGCCAGCCTGTGGGCGCGCAGCGCCGATGAACTGCTGGCGCTGGACGGTTATCTGTCCGCGCCGTGGCCGCCGCAGCGTTGACAGAAATTAATATGTTTTCCGGGCTGCCGCCATGCGCAGTCCGGCCATTGCTTCGGGTAAAATCTCCCGTATGAGAATCCTGATAAGCAATGACGACGGCTACCTGGCGCCCGGTATCAATGCGCTGGCCGAGGCGCTCGCACCCATCGCGGAGATCGTGGTGGTGGCGCCGGACAGCAACCGCTCGGGCGCATCGAACTCCCTGTCGCTGGACCGGCCGCTGTCGGTGCAGCGGGCGGCCAATGGTTTTTATTTTGTCAACGGCACGCCCAGCGACTGCGTGCACGTGGCCCTGACCGCCATTCTGGACACCAAGCCCGACCTGGTGGTGTCTGGCATCAACAACGGCCCGAACATGGGGGACGACACCCTGTATTCCGGCACTGTGGCGGCTGCCACCGAGGGATTCCTGTTCGGCATCCCGGCCATCGCCTTTTCGCAGGGCACGTATGGCTGGGAGCATATCGACGCCGCCGCCCGCCATGCGCGCGACCTGATCCAGCGTTATTACGAAGCGCTGCCGCGTCCCTGCCTGTGGAACGTGAATATACCCAACCGTCCTTATGAGCAACTTAACGCCGTGGTGGCGACCCGGCTTGGCCGGCGTCATCAGTCCGAGCCAGTGATCAAGGCCAAGGACCCGCGCGGCAAGGATATCTACTGGATCGGCCCGCCCGGCGCCTGCAAGGACGCAGGCGAGGGCACCGATTTCCACGCAGTGGCCGCCGGCCAGACCTCGATCACCCCGCTGCAAATCGATCTGACCCACACTTCCCAACTCAGTGCATTGGCAAAGGCCTTGGCATGACCGAAAAAAACCGTACCTTTCCTTTGCCGCTGTCCTCGGTAGTAGACAAGGGGGCCAAAAAGGCAACGGTCTTTGCGCCGGTGGCGACGCCGCAAACCGCCACCCAGAACGCCGCGCGCCATACGCCGCCGCAGTATCCCGCCCCGCGCGCGGTGGCGGCGCCGTCCAAGTCGCACAGCTACGCGATGGAGCGCGCCCAGCCGGCGCCGTCCACCGCGCCGCGCTCCAATCCGCTGGTGTCGGACGCCGTGCGCCGCGCGATGGTGCAGCGCATCGCCAACCAGGGCGTCAAGGACCAGGTGGTGCTGAACGCGATGGACACGGTGCCGCGCCACATGTTCATGGACGAAGGGCTGGCGCCGCAAGCCTATGTCGACGCCTCGCTGCCGATCGGTCATCACCAGACCATTTCGCAGCCCTACATCGTGGCGCGCATGATCGAGGTGATGCGCAACGGCGGCCAGCTCAAGCGCGTGCTGGAGATCGGCACCGGCTGCGGCTACCAGGCGGCGGTGCTGTCCTGCGTGGCGCAGGAGGTGTATTCGATCGAGCGTATCAAGCCGCTGCACGAGCTGGCCAAGGCCAATCTGCGGCCGCTGCGCGTGCCGAATCTGCGCTTGCACTACGGAGATGGTATGCTTGGCCTGCCGCAAGCGGCCCCGTTTGACGGTATCATTCTGGCCGCCGCCGGAATGGAAGTGCCGCAAGCGTTGCTGGAACAGCTGGCCATCGGCGGCCGCCTGGTCGCGCCGGTGGGCGTGCGCACGCAGCATTTGGAACTGATTACACGCCTCGGCAAGACGGAATGGACCAGCCACACGCTGGAAGATTGCCATTTCGTGCCGCTGCGTCCGGGCGTAGTGTAATGCCCGAACCACACAGACATAAGATGAGAATGACGAAGAAAAGCAATCTGCTCGCGATGAGCTTTGCGCTCGCTTTATTGAGCGCTTGCACCACCACTCCCAATCAGGCCCCGGTGGTCGACCGTACCACGCCGCCGGCCGCCAAGCCAAGCACCCCTGAGCCGGCGCCGGTCGCCCGCGACGAGCGCGGCCTGTACACCGTGAAAAAGGGCGACACCCTGATCCGCATCGCGCTGGAATTCGGCCAGAATTACCGCGACCTGGTGGCCTGGAATAATCTGTCCAACCCGAACGACATCAAGGTCGACCAGGTGCTGCGCGTGCTGCCGCCGGAGAGCAACGGCGTGGAAACCGCCGCCGTGGTGATGCCGCCGTCCGACAAGACCCCGGCCGCGCCGCCGGTGGTGAAGAAAACCGCGCCGAAAGGCGAGAAGAAGCCGTATTCCGAGGCCAATCTGGTTGAAATGCAGCGCGCCGATAATGGCAAGGATGCGGCCAGCCCGGCCCCAGCCACTACGGTGGCGCGCGCCAATGTGCCGACGCCGGCCCCGGCCGCGCCAGCCGCCCCGGCGCTGAGCGGCGACGACGCCAGCCTGAGCTGGGTCTGGCCGGCCGACGGTAAAGTGATTGCCACTTTCGACGAGGGCAAGAACAAGGGCGTGGATATCTCCGGCAAGGCCGGCCAGCAAGTCGTGGCGGCCGGCGCAGGAAAAGTGATGTACGCCGGTAGCGGCATCCGTGGATATGGTAATCTCGTCATTGTGAAGCACAGTAATAATTTGTTGTCGGCCTACGCGCACAACCGGGCCATCCTGGTCAAGGAAGGGCAGAGCGTGACCAAGGGACAAATGATTGCGGAAATGGGCGATTCCGATACCGATGCCGTCAAGCTGCACTTTGAGATACGGCAGCAGGGCAAACCGGTCGACCCCTCCCGTTTCCTGCCTAACCGCTAGCTGAGCCGATGAGATGACCTCTACGCCGCACGATCAGATGGATGACGATGCACTCCCGGACGATTTCCGGGACGATGCCGGCGATGATGTGGTCATCGATGGAGCGGACGACGCGGATGCGCCCGAATCGGGCGCGGTCCTCGAAAGCGTCGATGAACTGAAAAAAGTGCTGGCCGCCGAGCTGTCCACCGACACCACCCAGCACTATCTGAATCAAATTGGGACCCGCCCGCTGCTGACCGCGCCGCAGGAAGTCCACTACGCCACGCTGGCCAAGGCCGGCGACTTCAGCGCGCGCCAGACCATGATCGAGCACAACCTGCGGCTGGTGGTGTCGATCGCCAAGCACTACATCAATCGCGGCGTGGTGCTGCTCGATATGATCGAAGAGGGCAACATCGGCCTGATGCGCGCCATCGACAAGTTCGAGCCCGAGCGCGGCTTCCGGTTTTCCACTTATGCCACCTGGTGGATCCGCCAGAGCATCGAGCGCGCCATCATGAACCAGGCCCGTACGGTGCGCCTGCCGGTGCACATGGTGCGCGAGCTGAACCAGATCCTGCGCGGCAAATACCATCTCGAAGCCCAGCACCACAACGGCAAGGACGCCACCGCCGAGGACATCGCCGAGCTGGTCGGCCGGCCGGTGGAGGAGGTGCAGGATATCCTGGCCCTGTCCGAGCACGCCACCTCGCTCGATGCGCCGCTTGACAACGACCCGCAATCGTCGCTGATGGACATGCTGCCCGGCGACGCCGACGACAGCCCGGACGCCCGCGCCGAGCACCACGAGATGACCGTGCTGGTGCGCGACTGGCTCACCAAACTGCCCGACAAGCAGCGCATCGTCATCATGCGCCGCTTCGGCCTCGACAACGACGACCCGGCCACGCTGGAGACCCTGGCCGAGGAAATGGGCGTCACCCGCGAGCGCGTGCGCCAGATCCAGCAGGAAGCGCTGGTCAAGCTCAAGCGGGCGATGGCCGCGCGCGGCGTGGTCCGCGATTCCCTGCTGTAGTTCCTTCCCATTCTGCTATCATATCGGCCCCGGCATCGCTGCCGGCGCCTTCCTTTTGCCATTCAATATTGAACGCTATGCAAGAAAATACCATCGACATCAAATCGCTCGACATGGACGCCCGTGGCGTCGGCCACCTGCAAGACAATGAAGACGGCACGCCGGGCAAAGTGGTGTTCGTGGAAGGCGCCTTGCCGGGCGAGCGCGTCAGCTTCGAAACCTTCAAGAAGAAAAAGAACTGGGAAGCGGCGCGCATGACCGCGCTGCACCGCGAATCGTCGATGCGCGTGAAGCCGAAGTGCGAACACTTCGATTACTGCGGCGGCTGCTCCATGCAGCACATCGAGCCGGGCGCGCAGGTCGCCATCAAGCAGCGCGTGCTGGAAGATAACCTGTGGCACATCGGCAAAGTCACGGCCGACAACATCATGCGCCCGATGTACGGCCCGACCTGGGGCTACCGCTACCGCGCGCGCCTGTCGGTGCGCTGGGTCGAGAAAAAAGGCACGGTGCTGGTCGGCTTCAAGGAAAAGAAATCGGTCTTCGTGGCCGACATCAAGAGCTGCCAGATCCTGCCGAAGCACGTGTCCGACATGTTCCTGCCGCTGCGCGCGCTGATCGGCTCGCTGACCCTGTTCAACCAGATCCCGCAGATCGAGCTGGCCATCGGTGAAGACGTCACCGTGCTGGTGCTGCGCATCATGGCGCCGATGACGGCCGACGACGAAACCAAGCTCAAGGCCTTCGCCGACCAATACAAGATACAGTTCTGGCTGCAGACCAAGGGCCCGGAAACTGCCGAGCCGTTCTACCCGCTGGAGCCGCAGCTGCACTACCTGCTGCCGGAATACGGCGTGCGCATGCCGTTCAAGCCGGTCGACTTCACCCAGGTGAATCACCACATCAACCGCGTGCTGGTGCACAAGGCGCTGCGCCTGCTGGAGGTGCAGCCGGAAGACCGCGTGGCCGATCTGTTCTGCGGCCTGGGCAACTTCACCCTGCCGCTGGCGACGCTGGCGCGCGAAGTGGTGGGCATCGAAGGCAGCCAGGCGCTGACCGACCGTTCGCTGAGCAACGCCAAGGCCAACGGCCTCGATAGCAAGACCACCTTCTACAACCGCAACCTGTTCGAAGTGACGCCGCAGGATCTGATTGAGCTGGGCAAGTTCGACCGCATGCTGATCGACCCGCCGCGCGACGGCGCGATGGAACTGTCGCTGGCGCTGAGTGAACTGCGCAAGACCAATCCGGAATTCCTGCCGAAGCGGATTGTGTACGTCTCGTGCAGTCCATCGACGCTGGCGCGCGACGCCAACGTACTGGTCAACCTGGCCGGCTACAAACTCGATAAAGCCGGCGTGGTCAACATGTTCCCGCACACCTCGCACGTCGAGTCGATGGCGGTGTTCGATCTGGTGTAAGTGTTTTTCTTCTAATGTTATTGACTTTGCAGGAGGCGTGCGCAACACTGAGCTGATCCTTTATCAGCGCCTGGAGTTGGCATGCGCCTCCTGTCCCGCCTCATCGCGTTGGCTGCGTTCTGCAGCCCGCTGGCCGTTCTGGCCGATACTTCCGTCACTTCGTTTTCGCCCTCCGGCACCGTCAAAGGCGTGCGCCAGGTGGCGGCGCGCTTCAGCGGGCAGATGGTCCCCTTGGGCGACATGCGGCTCGGCGATCCGTTCACCGTCGACTGTCCCGAAGAAGGCAAGGGCCGCTGGATCGATGGCCGTAACTGGAGCTACGATTTTGTCCGCGACCTGCCGGCCGGCGTGGCTTGCCGCTTCACGCTGCGCGATGAGCTGAAGGATTTGAGCGGCAAGCCGCTGGGCGGGGCGCGCCAATTCAGTTTTGATACCGGCGGCCCGGCCGTGGTGGAGGCAGCGCCGCGCGAAGGATCTAGCTACATTGACGAGCAGCAGATTTTCGTGCTGGGCCTCGACGCACCGGCCAGCGATGACACGGTGGCTGCGCATGCATGGTGCCGCGCCGATGGCATCAACGAAAAAATCGGTGTGCGCGTGCTACAGGGCGCGGAACGCCAGCAGGTGCTGGATATGCGCAAGGCCTTCACCGAGCGCTATCTGTCGCTGTACTTCAAGGCGCGCGGCCTGGTGTGGCGCGCTACCACGGCGGTCAACAACAAGAAGCTGGAGCGCCTGCCGCTGGCGGTCCTGCAGTGCAAGCGCAATCTGCCGGCGGCGACCGAGGTGTCGCTGGTGTGGGGCGCGGGGATCAAGGCCGGTAGCGGCATCGTCACCACGCAGGATCAAACGCTGTCGTACAAGACGCGGCCCGACTTCACGGCGCGCTTCAGTTGCGACAGGCTGTCGGCCGATGCCGGCTGCGTGCCGTTTCTGCCGATGCGCGTGCAGTTCTCCGCGCCGGTGAAACGCGCCGACGGGCTGGCCGTCAAGATCACGGGGCCGGGCGGCAAAGTCTTCAAGCCGGTGCTCGACAAGGAAGAGGAAAAAAGCGAGTACCTTGAATGGCTGACTTTCAAGGGGCCGTTCCCGGAAAGCGCGAAGCTGAGCGTTTCGCTGCCGGCCGCGCTGAGGGACGATGCGGGCCGCGCGCTGGTCAATCAATCGCGCTTCCCGATGGCGATACGTACCGATGCGCAGCCGCCGCTGGTCAAATTCCCGGCGCGCTTCGGTATTATCGAAGCCAAGAGCGACAAGCTGCTGCCGGTCACGGTGCGCAACGTCGAGGCGCAAGTGGCCGGCGCCAAAGTCGATGGTGCGGCCTTGCGCGTCAACGACGGTGCGGCGTCCACCGAGCAGCAGGACCAGCAAGTCATCGCATGGCTCAAGCGCATGGGCAGCAGCTACAGCTGGGAGCCGCAGGAACTTTACGCCGACAAGATGATCAAGCCGCTGCTGGACGCCAAGGCCGGCAAGGTCGAACGCTTCACCATGCCCAAGCCGGGCGGCGGCAAGGCGTTTGAAGTGGTGGGCATCCCGCTGCGCAAGCCGGGCTTTTATGTGGTGGAGCTGGCGAGCCCCAAGCTCGGGGCAGGGCTGGCGCTGGGCAAAGGGCCGGCGTATGTGAGTTCGGCCGCGCTGGTGACCAATATGGTGGCGCACTTCAAGCACGGCGCGGAATCGTCGCTGGTGTGGGTGACGTCGCTCGACAAGGGCAAGCCGGTGCCGCAGGCGCAGGTGACAGTGCGCGACTACCACGGCAAGCTGCTGTGGCAAGGCATGACCGACAGCGGCGGCCTGGCGCACATCCGGCAGGAGCTGGTGCAGAAGGACGAGCAGCGCTTCTTCATCAGCGCGCGGCTGGGCGGCGACATGACGTTCACGCTGTCCGACTGGGATCGCGGCATCGAGACGTGGCGCTTTAATCTGCCGACCGGTTATTTCGGCGCTGATAATCTGATTGCATCCACGGTGTTTGACCGTACGCTGCTGCGCGCCGGTGAAACGGTGCACATGAAGCACTTCCTGCGCCGCCATGTGGAGCAGGGGCTGGTGCGCGCGGCCAAGGAACAGGCCAGCAGCATGTTCATCATCCACGAAGGCAGCGGCCAGCAGTACGAGCTGCCGCTGAAGTGGAGCGCCAACGGCTCGGCCGACAACACATGGTCGATTCCGGCCGACGCCAAGCAGGGCTGGTATCAGTTGATGATAGGCGGTCGCGGGTCGGGCCGTTTCCGTGTCGAGCAGTTCCGGGTGCCGACCATGAAGGCGCTGCTGCAAGGACCGAAGACGCCGGCAGTGCAGGCGTCGGCGGTGGATCTGGACGTGCAACTGAGTTACCTGTCCGGCGGCGGCGCGGGCGACGCACCGGTGCAGTTGCGCACCGTGGTGCAGGACAAGAGCGTGAGCTTTGAGGATTATGCGGACTTCAGCTTCAGCAATGGCGACGTCAAGGTGGGCGTCGAACAGCGCGGCGGCAGTTTCGATGATGACGAGGGCATGTTCGAGGGCGAGGAAGACGCTGCCGCCAGTCCCGGCGCGGTCCGCACGCGCAGCCTGACGCTGGACAAGGCCGGTGGCGCGCGCGTCTCGCTGGACCAGTTGCCGCAGGTGCAAACGCCGCGCGAGGTGATGGCCGAGATGACCTGGCAGGACGCCAACGGCGAAACGCTGTCCGCCGCTACGCGCATTCCGTTGTGGCCATCGAATTACGTGATCGGCATCCAGCCGGATGGATGGGTGGCCAGCAAGGACGCGCTCAAGTTCACGGTGGCGGTGCTGGACTTGCAAGGCAAGCCGGTGGCCGATGCGCCGGTGGCGGTGGACTTCTTCCAGCGTCAGTCTTACTCGCATCGACGCCGCTTGATCGGCGGCTTCTACGCTTACGAGAACAGCAGCGAAGTGAAGCTGCTCGGCGCGGCCTGCGAGGGCAAGACTGACAGCAAGGGCTTGCTGATCTGCCAGACCAAGGCGCCCGCATCGGGCAATCTGATTTTGCGCGCGAAGACGCAGGACGCGCAACAGCATGCCGCCGTCGCGCATCGCGAGGTGTGGGTGGCCGACGGCGCCGACTGGTGGTTCGCCGCCACCGACAACGACCGCATCGATCTGCTGCCGGAGAAGAAGCGCTATGAGTCGGGCGATACTGCCACCTTCCAGGTGCGCATGCCGTTCCGCGAAGCGACCGCGCTGATTACAGTGGAGCGCGAGGGCGTGATCGATGCGTATGTTCGTCCGCTCAGCGGCAGCGAGCCGGTGTTCTCGATTCCTGTGAAGAAGCAGTATGCGCCGAATGTCTACGTCTCCGCGATGGTGGTGCGTGGCCGTGTGAGCGGCGTGCAGCCAACGGCGCTGGTCGACCTGGGCAAGCCGGCTTACAAACTGGGTATCGCACCGCTGCGCGTGGGCTGGTCGGCCAATGAACTCAAGGTGCAGGTCAAGGCGGATAAGGAAGTCTACAAGGTGCGCGACAAGGCCGCGGTGAAAGTCAAGGTGACGCGCTCCGACGGCTCCGCGCCGCCGGCTGGTGCGGAGGTGGCGCTGGCAGCGGTGGACGTTGGTCTGCTGGAGCTGATGCCGAATACCAGTTGGGATCTGCTGGAAGCCATGATGGAGCAGCGTAACCTGCAAGTGACCACGGCCACCGCGCAGATGCAGGTGGTCGGCAAGCGCCACTTTGGCCGGAAGGCGGTGCCGGCCGGCGGTGGCGGCGGCAAGGGGGCGGGGCGTGAGTTGTTCGATACGCTGCTGTTCTGGAAAGCGCGCGTCACGCTGGATGCCAACGGCGAAGCCACGGTGCAGGTGCCGATCAATGATTCGCTGACGGCGTTCCGGATCGTCGCGGTGGCCAGCGCCGACGCCGATTTGTTCGGCACCGGCCGCACCGAGGTGCGCAGTTCGCAGGACCTGATCCTGCTTTCCGGCCTGCCGTCGCTGGTGCGCGAGGGCGATCGCTTCCGCGCCACTTTCACGCTGCGGAATACCACCGACGCCGCAGTGAGAGCCACCCTCAACGCCAACGCGGGAGGCAAAGCCCTGTCGCCACAGACGGTGGCGCTGGATCCCGGGCAGGCGCGCGAAGTGGGCTGGGACGTGCAAGTGCCGTTGTCCTCCAACACGCTGGCATGGGACGTCAGCGCCGCAGTGGAGGGGGGCGGCGCTGCCTCGTCGGACCGCATCAAGATCAAGCAGCAGGTGGTGCCTGCCGTGCCGGTGACGGTAATGCAGGCGACCTTGCTGCAACTGGATCGCAAACAGAGCATCGCTGTCAAAGCGCCGGAAGATTCAGTGGCAGGACGCGGCGGCGTGCAAGTGCAGTTCAGCCCCAAGCTGGGTGGCGAGTTGCCGGGGGTGCGCGACTACATGCTGCAATATCCGTATCGCTGCTTCGAACAGGTGACTTCACGCTCGATCGCGCTGCATGATGAGGCCATGTGGAACGCGGCGGTGGAAAAACTGCCCAACTACCTGGACGCCGATGGCCTGGTCAAATACTTCTCGCTGATGGAGCAGGGCAGCGATACGCTGACAGCCTACGTGCTGTCCGCCGCCGGCGAAGCCGGCTACGCGATTCCCGACGCGCTCAAAGGCCGCATGGAATCCGCGCTGCTGGCTTTCGTGCAGGGCAAGGTGGTGCGCTACTCGTCGCTGCCGACCGCCGACCTAGCCGTGCGCAAGATCGCGGCGCTGGAAGCCTTGTCGCGTTCGCGCGCCGTCAGCGCCAGTGAGCTGGAATCCTTCACGGTGCAGCCGAACCTGTGGCCGACGTCCGCCGTCATCGACTGGTACCAGATCCTGCAACGCTCGCCCAAGCTGCCGCAGCACGCGCAGCGCTTGAAGGAGGTGGACCAGATCCTGCGTTCGCGCCTCAACCTGCAGGGCACCACCATGACCTTCTCGACCGAGCGCACCGATGACTGGTGGTGGCTGATGTCCTCGGCCGACAGCAACGCCAACCGCCTGTTGCTGGTCATGGCCGACAACCCGGCGTGGAAGGACGACATCGGCCGCCTCGCGCGCGGTGCGCTGGGGCGGCAGAAGAAGGGCCGCTGGGGCACCACCGTCGCCAACGCATGGGGCGTGCTGGCGATCGACAAATTCTCGCAGCTGTTTGAGCGCGATAAAGTAAGCGGCACGGCTGGCGCCACGCTGGGCAATGCCAGCAAGAGCATCGCCTTTGGCGGCGATCCGGCTGGCGGCACGACGATGCTGCCGTGGCCGCGCGGCGGCGCCGGTCCGCTGGAACTGGAGCATGCCGGCGCGGGCAAGCCGTGGGTGACGGTGCAAACCTTGTCCGCCGTGCCGCTCAAGACATCGCTGGCAAGCGGCTACAAGATCGCCAAGACCATCACGCCGCTGGAGCAGAAAGTGAAGGGCGCATGGTCGCGAGGCGACACCTACCGCGTGCACCTGGATCTGGAAGCGCAGTCAGACATGACGTGGGTGGTGGTGGATGATCCGATTCCGGCCAGCGCCACGGTGCTGGGCTCGGGACTGGGCGGCGATTCGAAGATCGCTACCGGCGGTGAACGCAGTACTGGTTGGGTGTATCCGGCCTTCCAGGAACGCACTTTTGAAGGCTACCGCGCGTTCTACAGCTTCGTCCCGAAAGGCAAATGGAGCGTGGAGTACACCGTGCGTTTGAATAATCCGGGCCAGTTCAACCTGCCGCCGACGCGGGTGGAAGCAATGTACAGCCCTGAAATGTTCGGCGCATCCCCGAACGCAGTGATGAACGTGAAATGAAACTGATCTCCTCCGCCATTGTGCTGGCGCTGGCCGGCGCCAATGTCCATGCCGTGCCGGCGTTTGACGAGGTGCGCGCTGCGTACCGCTCGTCGGACGCGGAGCTGCTGGACCGCCACGGTGTAGCGATCCAGTCGCTGCGTATCGACATGGCGGTGCGGCGCTTGCCGTGGGTGGCGCTGGGCGACATCTCGCCCGCGCTGCCGGCGGCGGTGCTGCAGGCGGAGGACCAGCGCTTCTACGAACACAATGGCGTGGATTGGAGCGCGGCGGCCAAGGCGGCATGGGATAACCTGTTCCGCACCCGCCCGCGCGGTGCATCGACCATTACCATGCAGCTGGCGGCCTTGCTCGATCCTGCCTTGCAGCCTGTCGCCAAGGGACGCAACTGGGGCCAGAAATGGGATCAGGTGACGGCCGCGCGCGAGCTCGATGCGCAGTGGAGCAAGCAGCAGATCATGGAGGCGTACTTGAACATGGTGTCGTATCGCGGCGAGCTGCAAGGTGTGGGGGCGGCGGCGCGCAGCATGTTCGGCAAGGCGCCATCGGGATTGGATTCAAGCGAGTCAGTGATTCTCGCCAGCTTGCTGCGCGCTCCGGCGGCCGGACAGAAAATGGTGGCGCAGCGCGCGTGTTCGCTGGCGCACGAGTTGCAGCTGCCCTCGACCTGCAGCGAAATCCAGTTGCGCATTATCGTGGCGTGGAGCCGTCCGCAGTTGGCGGGCAAGCTGGCGCCTGCGCCGCAAGTGGCGCAGCAACTGCTGACGCGCAGCGGGCAGGCGGTGCGCAGCACGCTGGATGGAGGCTTGCAGCGTCACGCGCAGGCTGTGTTGCGCCAGCAGCTGGCGGCGCTGAATGGCCGCAATGTGAACGACGGCGCGGTGGTCGTGCTGGAAAACGCTAGCGGCGAAATCCTCGCCTATGTTGGCAACGCGGGCGGCTCCGACGTCGATGGCGTGGCGGCGCTGCGCCAGGCCGGATCCACCCTCAAGCCTTTCCTGTATGAGCTGGCGCTGGAACGCAAGCAGATCACGGCGGCCTCGCTGATGGATGATACGGCGATCGATATCTCGACCGGCTCGGGCATGTACGCGCCGCAGAATTACGACAAGGGCTACAAGGGCTACGTCAGCGCGCGCACCAGCCTTGCCAGTTCGCTCAACGTGCCCGCCGTGCGCACGCTGATGATGACGGGGATGGAGCGTTTTCATGAGCGTCTGCGCGATGTGGGCTTGAGCAGCTTGACGCAGCCGGCCGAATACTACGGCTACTCGCTGGCGCTGGGTTCGGCCGAGGTATCGCTGTTGGAGCTGGCGAATGCGTATCGCGTGCTGGCGAATGGCGGCATGTACAGCGCGGCCATGCTGGCGCCGCAGGCAGCTAAGGCGCCGCAGCCGCGCCGCGTGCTCGATGCGCGGGCCGCCTTCATCGTCAGCGATATCCTGGCTGACCGCGCGGCGCGCAGCCTGACCTTCGGCTTGAAGAACGAGCTGGCGACTACTTTCTGGGCAGCGGTCAAAACCGGCACCAGCAAAGACATGCGCGATAACTGGTGCGTGGGCTATTCGGAAAAGTACACGGTTGGTGTCTGGGTGGGGAATTTCAATGGCCAGTCGATGTGGGACGTGTCGGGCGTCAGCGGCGCGGCGCCGGTGTGGCGCGACGTGATGGATTACCTGCACCGCAGCACCGCCAGCCGCGCGCCCAAGCCGCCGGCCGGCGTGGTGCGGCAGCAGATCGCGTATCAGCCGGAGCTGGAATCGGCACGCGGAGAGTGGTTCATCGCCGGCACCGAAAGCCCGCTGGTCACACTGGTGCACGACGAGCATCGCGCGCCGAAGATCCTGTATCCGGGCGACGCCAGCATCCTGGCTCTCGATCCCGATATTCCGGACGCCACCCAGCGCGTCTTCTTCCTCGCCCAGGGCGGCCAGGGGCTACGCTGGCAGCTGGACGGCGAGCCGCTGGCCCAAGCTAGCACCGATTACGCCTGGCGTCCAACGCCGGGCCAACACCAGCTAGCCCTGATCGACGCCAACGCCACCCCCATCGCTACCACTCGCTTCCAGGTGCGCGGTGTAAGCCAGCAATAAGCACGCAATAAAAAAGCCGGCGCGAAGGCCGGCTTTTTGAGGAGGGCAGATGACGCTTAGTCGCGATCACCGCCGAAGATGCCCAGCAGTTGCAGCAGGCTGGTGAAGATGTTGTACACGTCCAGGTACAGCGACAGGGTGGCGCGGATGTAGTTGGTCTCGCCGCCGTTGATGATCTGCTGGACGTCATACAGGATGTACGCCGAGAAAATACCAATCGCCACCACCGAGATCACGATCGACAGCGCCGGGATGTGCAGGAAGATGTTGGCAATCGACGCCAGCATCAGAATCACCACGCCTGCGAACAGCCAGGTGCCCATGCCCGAGAAATCGCGCTTGGACACAGTCGCCACCGACGCCAGCACCGCGAACACGCTGGCCGTGCCGCCGAACGCCGCCATGATCAGGAAGCCGCCGTTCGAGAAACCCAGTACGCGCGACAGCAGCGGCGTCAGCATCAGGCCCATGAAGAAGGTGAAGCCCAGCAGCAGGGCCACGCCCACGCCGGAATCCTTGTTCTTCTCGATGCCCCAGATGAAGCCGAAGGCCACCGCCAGGAATAGCAGCGCCATCAGGCCGCCGCCCAGCGGCAGGTGCAGCGCCACGCCCAGCGCCGCGCCGAACACGGTCGGCACCATCGACAGGGCCAGCAGCCAGTACGTATTGCGCAGCACTTTATGCTGCACCGCCTGACGGCTACCCGCCAGGTCGTAAGTTTTTTGCATGTTAATCATCGTAATACCTCCAAATGCGGGGTAAAGGTTACCGCTTGCTAAAAGCATAGCATGGCGGGCCGAGAATGAGCAAAATCATGCCAAAAATGCACTTAATCCGGACTTAAACCGGCTTCATTGCCGTGCTTTTCGGAATATGGGGTGTTCTATGGTAAAATCAAAGGTTGATTGGATTATCAATTCTTGTTTTAAACCTTTCTTTTTATTGGAGTTTTTCAAATGGCAATCGAACGCACCCTGTCGATCATCAAACCAGACGCAGTTGCAAAAAACGTGATCGGCAAGATCTACACCCGCTTCGAAGAAGCTGGCCTGAAGATCGTTGCCGCTCAAATGAAGCAACTGTCGCGCGAAGAAGCTGAAGGCTTCTACGCTGCTCACAAAGAGCGCGGCTTCTTCAAAGATCTGGTGGACTTCATGGTTTCGGGTCCAGTCATGATCCAAGCCCTGGAAGGCGAAAACGCCGTTCTGAAAAACCGCGAACTGATGGGCGCTACCGATCCTAAGAAAGCAGACAAAGGCACCATCCGCGCCGATTTCGCTGATTCGATCGACGCTAACGCCGTTCACGGTTCGGACGCTGTTGAAGCCGCTGCTGTTGAAATCGCTTACTTCTTCGGTAAGTAATTGATGTAAGGATTCCGTTCCCGCACTGCGGTGCGGAAACGGAATTTAAATGATTAGTACTGTTTTGAGCCAAGATATGAACGCACCTCTGACCAACTTGCTGGATTTCGATCCCGCGCAGCTCATCGCTTATTGCGCCGAGTTGGGAGAGAAACCGTTCCGCGCCAAGCAACTGCAACGCTGGATCCACCAATTCGGTGCGTCGGACTTCGACAGCATGACGGATCTGGCCAAGTCGCTGCGCGACAAACTGAAGACCCGCGCCCAGATCGTGGCGCCGGCCATCATCAGCGACCACACCTCCACCGACGGCACCCGCAAATGGCTGGTCGACGTCGGCAATGGCAACGCGGTCGAAACCGTGTACATCCCGGAAGAGAACCGTGGCACGCTGTGCATCTCCACGCAAGCCGGTTGCGCCGTCAACTGCCGCTTCTGCTCGACCGGCAAGCAAGGCTTCAGCCGCAACCTGAGCGTGGGCGAAATCATCGGCCAGCTGTGGATGGCCGAATTCGAACTGCGCCGCACCAAGGGCATCGAACCGGGCCCGAAAGGCGAGCGCCAGATCACCAACGTGGTGATGATGGGCATGGGCGAGCCGCTGCTCAACTATGAGCCGACCGCCACTGCGCTCAAGCTGATGCTGGACGATAACGCCTACGGCCTGTCGCGCCGCCGCGTGACCCTGTCCACCTCGGGCGTGGTGCCGATGATCGACAAGCTGTCGCAGGATGTGCCGGTGGCCTTGGCGGTCTCGCTGCACGCCTCGAACGACGAGCTGCGCAACGGCCTGATCCCGCTGAACAAAAAATACCCGCTCAAGGAGCTGATGGCCGCCTGCAAGCGCTACATCGAGTTTGCGCCGCGCGACTTCATCACCTTCGAGTACTGCATGCTGGATGGCGTCAACGACACCGACCAGCACGCGCGCGAACTGGTGGCGCTGGTCCAGCACCCGGAGTTCGGCGTGAACTGCAAATTCAACCTGATTCCGTTCAACCCCTTCCCGGAATCGGGTCTGCTGCGTTCGAAGAACCCGCGCATTTCGGCCTTCGCGCAAATCCTGCTGGACGCCGGCATCGTCACCACCATCCGCAAAACCCGTGGCGACGACATCGACGCTGCTTGCGGCCAGCTGGCCGGCGAGGTGCAGGACCGCACCAAGGTCCAGGAGCGGATGGAAAAAATGGCCGAATACCAGAACAAGTTCGGCGCCAACTTCGGCAAGATCGTGGAGATCCGTTCCTGATGATCTTCCTGGCGCAGCGTAGCCGGCTCAGTCTCGTCGCGCTTTGCGTGGCAGGGGCGCTGGCCGGCTGTGCCTCGTCGGGATCGCAACCGGGTAACAGCGGCAAGGCCGAGCTGACCACCACCTCCGACGCCACCGCCGTGCAGCGCAAGGTCGATATCCGCATGCAGCTGGCGATCGGCTATTTCGAGCGTGGCCAGTACGCGGTGGCGCTGGATGAAGTCAAGCTGGCGCTGGCCGCCGACCCGAACTACGCCGACGGCTATGGCATGCGCGGCCTGATTTACCAGCAGATGGGCGAGAACGGCCTGGCCGAGGATAACTTCGTCCGCGCCCGCAAGCTGGCGCCGAACAGCCCGGACTTGGCCAACAACTATGGTTCCTTCCTGTGCCAGCTTGGCCGCGTGAAGGAAGCCCTGCCGCTGTTTGATGCGGCCCTGACCAACCGGAGTTACCGTTCGCCGGCCAGTGCCGCGAACAACGCCGGTTCGTGCGCATTGAAGATCAAGGATTACGCCAGCGCGGAGCGTTATCTGCTGCAAGCCTTGCAGTTGACGCCTGACCTGCCGGCCACTAACGCCAATCTGGCACGGGTGTATGTTGAGAAGGGCGATTATGTGCGCGCCAATTTCTTCGTGACCCGTTTGAACAAGGTGGCAAAGATGGAGAGCCTGACGGCCGATGTGCTGTGGCTCGCGATTAAGGTGCAGCATAAGCTGGGCGATAAGGACGCGGAAGCTGGTTGGGCGACGCAATTGCGTCGTCACCACGCCGGTTCGGCCGAATATGCTGCTTATCAACGTGGGGCGTTTGATGAGTGAAACAGGGGTACCAATGAATTCTGAGTGGGCAGAACCGCCGCAAGAGCAGGGCAACACTGGCAAGGCTACGCCCGGAGCATTGCTGGCCGCCCAGCGCGAAGCGATGGGTTGGACGGTTGAACAAATTGCAGACCAACTGAAACTGGCGGTGCGCCAGGTGAAGGCATTGGAGGCCGGCGATTACGCCGCCCTGCCTAACATGGCGGTCACGCGCGGCTTCGTGCGTGCCTACGCCAAGGTATTGAAGATGGATGCGGCCCCGCTGGTCGCGATGATAGACGCAGCGCAGCCGATCAGCCCCGAGGTCGTCGTTGCGCCGCGCAAGGATTTGGCGCAGTCGTTCTCCGAGTCGCGCTTCCCGTCGATGACGGGACGTTCGTCGGCGCCGGCCGGCTGGCTGGTTGGCGTGGCGGCGGTGGTCGTGATTGGTGCGGCTGGCGCGTATGCGTACCAGAGCGGTTTGATTCCTGCCTCGCTGTTCGAGCGCAAGGAAGAGGAAGTGAAGCCGGTTGAAACGCCGGCGATTGACACCACGCTGCTCAAGCCGGGCCAGGAAAGCGCTGCATCGGCGCCCCTGCAATCGCCGAGCGTGCCGCTGATTTCGGTGCCGCCGCAAGGCGAGCAAGCCGCAGCTCCTGCTACTGCTGCGACCGCGCCGGCAACTGCCGCCGTTGCACCGCCGGCAGCGGTGCCTGCACCGACGCCAGCCCCGGCTCCGTTAGCCGCAGCACCAGCGCCAGCACCAGCCCCAGTGGCCGCTGCGCCAGCACCGACGCCTGCACCTGCTGCGCCGGCAGTGAGCGGCGCCGGCCACCAGCTGGTATTGAAGGTGACGGAAGATTCGTGGGTAGAGATTCGCCGTCCGGGCACCACTTCGCTGATTTCGCGCGTGGTGAAAGCAGGCAGCACCGAGACCTTCGATATCAAGGATCCGGCGTTGCTGATCGTTGGTAAGCCGGGCGGCGTGGAAGCCTCGCTGGGCGGCGCGCCGCTGCCGTTGCCGCTGATCCCGGGCGGTACGATTTCGCGCGTAAATATCAAGTAAGCATCAAGTAAAAACAGAGTTAGAACCATGACGCAAACTGCTATTCCATCGGGACCAACCGACCGCCGCGCCAGCCGCCGCGTGTTGATCTCGCACGGCGAGCGCAAGATCTGGGTGGGCGGCGACGCTCCGGTGGTGGTGCAGTCGATGACCAACACCGACACCGCCAACGCCATCGAAACGGCGATCCAGATCCGCGACCTGGCGCGTGCCGGCTCGGAGCTGGTGCGCCTGACCGTGGACCGTCCTGAAGCCGCCGAAGCGGTGCCGTACATCCGCGAACAGCTGGACAAGATGGACGTCGACGTGCCGCTGGTCGGCGACTTCCACTACAACGGCCACACGCTGCTGAACGACTACCCGGAGTGCGCCAAAGCGCTGTCCAAGTACCGCATCAATCCGGGCAATGTGGGCAAGGGCGCCAAGCGCGATACGCAGTTTGCGCAAATGATCGAAGTGGCGGCGCGCTACGACAAACCGGTGCGCATCGGCGTCAACTGGGGCAGCCTGGATCAGGCGCTGCTGGCGCGCATCATGGACGAAAATGCCGGCCGTGCGAATCCGTGGACCGCGCAGCAGGTGATGTATGAAGCGCTGATTACCTCGGCCATCGAGAACGCCGTGCGCGCTGAAGAACTGGGTCTGGCGCGCGACAAGATCATCCTGTCGTGCAAAGTCTCGGGCGTGCAGGACCTGATCGCCGTGTACCGCGAACTGGGCAAGCGCTGCGACTACCCGTTGCACCTCGGCCTGACCGAAGCGGGCATGGGCAGCAAGGGCATCGTGGCGTCGACCGCCGCGCTGTCGGTGCTGCTGCAAGAAGGCATTGGCGATACCATCCGCATTTCGCTGACCCCGGAACCGGGCGGCGACCGCACCAAGGAAGTGGTGGTGGGGCAGGAGATCCTGCAGACGATGGGCCTGCGCAAATTCACCCCGATGGTGATTGCCTGCCCAGGCTGCGGCCGCACCACCTCGACCACGTTCCAGGAACTGGCTGACAACATCCAGACCTTCCTGCGCGACCAGATGCCTGAATGGAAAAAGCTCTATCCGGGCGTGGAGGCGATGAACGTGGCCGTGATGGGCTGCATCGTCAACGGTCCGGGCGAATCGAAGCACGCCAATATCGGCATCAGCTTGCCGGGCACCGGCGAATCGCCGGCCGCACCGGTATTTGTCGACGGCGCCAAGGTGGCGACGCTGCGCGGTGAGCGCATCGTGGAAGAATTCCAGGAAATCGTACTGAATTACGTGAAGAAGAATTACAGCAAACATGTCTAAACAAGAAAAAATCGTCGCCGTCAAAGGCATGAACGACATCCTGCCGCAGGACTCGCACCTGTGGCAGCTGTTCGAGAACACCGCGCAGTCGGTGGTGCAGAGCTATGGCTTCCAGCAGATCCGCACGCCGATCGTGGAAGACACCGCGCTGTTCAAACGCGCGATCGGCGCGGTCACCGACATCGTCGAAAAAGAGATGTATTCGTTCGAAGATTCGATGAACGGCGACCAGCTGACCCTGCGCCCTGAAGGCACGGCCGGCGCGGTGCGCGCGGTGATCGAGCACAATCTGGTCTACGAAGGTCCTAAGCGCCTGTGGTACACCGGCCCGATGTTCCGCCACGAGCGTCCGCAGCGCGGCCGCTATCGTCAGTTCTACCAGTTCGGCTGCGAAGCCGTGGGCTTCACCGGCCCGGACGTCGACGCCGAACTGATCATGATGTGCCGCCGCCTGTGGGATGACCTGGGCCTGCCGGAAATCCGCCTCGAACTGAACTCGATCGGCGACGCCGAAGAGCGCGCGCGCCACCGCGTCGACCTGATCGCGTATCTGGAAAAGCACGAAGACATCCTTGACGCCGAAGCCAAGCGCCGCCTGCACAGCAACCCGCTGCGCATCCTGGACACCAAGAACCCTGCGATGCAGGACATGGTCAACGCCGCGCCGAAGCTGATGGACTACCTGGGCGAAGAGTCGCTGGCGCACTTCAACGGCGTGCGCAAGATCCTCGACCACAACAACGTTCCGTACGTGATCAACACCCGCCTGGTGCGCGGTCTGGATTACTACAACCGCACCGTGTTCGAATGGGTGACGGACTCGCTGGGTTCGCAGGGCACCGTGTGCGCCGGCGGCCGTTACGATCCGCTGATCGCCTCGTTCGGCGGCAAGCCAACGCCTGCCGTCGGTTTCGCGATGGGCATCGAACGCCTGCTGGAACTGATGAAGGAAGCCGGCGAGCCGGAAATGCCTAACCAGTGCGACGTCTACCTCGTGCATCAAGGCGAAGCAGCGCAGCTGCAAGCCTTCGTGCTGGGCGAGCGCCTGCGCGACGCTGGCCTGGACGTGATCATGCACGGCTCCACGCTGGCCGGCGCCGGCAGCTTCAAATCGCAGATGAAGAAGGCCGACGGCGCAGGCGCCGCATTCGCCGTCATCATTGGCGAAGATGAAGTCACCAACAACACCGCCAGCGTCAAAGCGATGCGCGCGGCGGAAGGCGAACAGCAGCAAACCTCGGTGCCGTTCGACCAGGTAGTAGACTTCGTGGTGGACCAGATCACCGACAGCGGCGATCATCACCACCACGTGCACGACGAACACTGCAACCATTAACCAAACCTACGATAACGGCAGACGAAACATGGCATACGATCTTGAAGAACAAGAACAGATAGCGACCCTCAAAGCGTGGTGGGACAAGTACGGCAATGCGACGACCTGGGTGCTGATCGCGGCCCTCGCTGCGTACTCTGGCTGGAACGGTTGGAACTACTACCAGCGCGACCAGGCCGGCAAAGCCTCGGCGCTGTACGACCAGCTGCAAGCCGCCGTGGAAGCCAAGGACAACGCCAAGGTGCTGCGCGCCGCCGGCGACATGGAATCGCAATTCGGCAGCACCGCCTACGCGCCGATGGCCGCGCTGGTCGCCGCCAAGAGCGCGTTCGACGCCAACGATTTGAAATCGGCCAAAGCCCAGCTGCAATGGGCGGCGGAACACGGCGGCGATGAATTCAAGGCCGTGGCCAAGGTTCGCCTGGCCGGCGTGCTGCTGGATGAAAAAGCCTACGACGAAGCGCTGAAAGTGCTGGCCGGCGACGTGCCTGCGCAATTCGCCGGCGCCGTTGCCGACCGCAAGGGCGACGTGCTGGCCGCGCAGAACAAGCTGGCCGAAGCCCGCACCGCCTACAAGGCCGCGCTGGACGCCACCGACAAGAAAAATCCTGGCCGTCAGCTGATTCAGATGAAATTGGAAGCCATCGGCGGCACCGCCTAATTCACCAAGTAGCAAGGTTCATGACTATGCGTATTACCGAAAAAGTAGTGGCAGCAAGTGTGTTTGCGATGTTGGCCGGTTGCTCCTTGTTCTCGTCCAAGGAAACCAAGAACCAGCCGGCGCCGCTGGTGGAACTGAAAAATCCATCGCTGAATCCAAAGGTGGTGTGGAAGTATTCGGTAGGTAAATCGGGCAACGCGGTGTTCACGCCTGCGCTGTCGGGCGAGAGCATCTACGTGGCTGATGCCGATGGCACCCTGGTGCGCCTGAACGCCGCCACCGGCAAGGAAATCTGGCGCATCAAGACCGGCGTCGACCTGACCGCCGGTGTGGGCGCCGATGGCGACGTGGTGGTAGTCGGCGGCGTCAAAGGCCAGATCCTGGCCTACGACAGCAACGGCAAGCAGCTGTGGAAAGCGCAAGCCTCGAGCGAAGTGCTGTCGTCGCCGGAAGCCGGCAGCGGCATGGTGGTGGTACGCAGTGTCGACAACATGATCACCGGCTTTGATGCCAAGACCGGCGCGCGCAAGTGGAACGTGGCTCGCACCACGCCGGCCCTGACCCTGCGCAATGCGCCGGGCATGGTCATCAACGGCCAGAACGCCTACATCGCCCAGCCGGGCGGCAAGCTGCTCGCGCTGAACCTGGCCGGTGGCCTGCAGCGTTTTGAAGTGGTCGTCGGCGAGCCGCGCGGCGCCACCGAACTGGAACGCGTGACCGACATCGCCGGCGCCCCGGTGATCTACGAAAAAGATGTTTGCGCCGTGTCGTATCAAGGCCGCGTGGCCTGCTTCGACGCCACCACCGGCGCGCCGCACTGGAGCAAAGCCACTTCGTCCGACAAGGGCGTGGCGGTGGACCAGCGTTTTGTATTCGTCTCCGACGACAAAGGCGAAGTTGGCGCCTATAGCCGTGAAAACGGCGCCAACGCCTGGAAGAACGACAAGCTGTCGTACCGTGTGCTGTCGACCCCTGTGTCGTACGGCCGCGCGGTGGCAGTTGGCGACTACCAGGGTTACATCCACTTCCTGTCGCGGGAAGATGGCGCATTTATAGGTCGTGTGGCGACCGACGGCAGCGCAATCAATGCTGATCCGATCATCGCCGGCACGAATTTGATTTTCCAAACCCAATCAGGGACAGTGACCGCACTCGCGGTCGAGTAAAAAATGAAGCCGGTAATCGCACTAGTGGGTCGACCCAATGTAGGGAAATCGACCTTGTTCAATCGTCTGACCCGCTCGCGCGATGCGCTGGTGGCGGACTTGCCTGGGTTGACGCGAGATCGTCACTATGGCGAGGGCCGTGTCGGCGAACGTCCCTTCCTCGTTATTGACACCGGCGGCTTTGAGCCGGTTGCCAAGGAAGGCATCCTCCACCAAATGGCAAAGCAAACCAAGCAAGCCGTGGCCGAAGCTGACGTTGTCATCTTCCTGGTCGACGGCCGCCAGGGTTTGACGCCACATGACAAGACCATCACCGACTTCCTGCGCAAGAGCGGCCGTCCGGTGATCCTGGTCGTGAACAAGGCGGAAGGCATGCGCTACACCTCGGTGGTGGCGGACTTCTATGAACTGGGACTGGGCGAACCGGCTGTCATTTCGTCGGCACACGGCGACGGCGTGCACGATCTGGTCGACCTGGCGCTGGACACCGCGTTCGAGCAGCGTCCGGAAGATCCGGCGGAGCTGGAGAAGTCGGACCGCGGCGTCAAGATCGCACTGGTCGGTCGTCCGAACGTCGGCAAGTCGACCCTGATCAATACCCTGGTGGGCGAAGAGCGCGTGATCGCCTTCGACATGCCGGGCACCACCCGCGACTCGATCGAGATCCCGTTCGAACGCGATGGCAAGCAGTACACCCTGATCGACACCGCCGGTATCCGCCGTCGCGGCAAGGTGTTCGAAGCGATCGAGAAATTCTCGGTGGTGAAGACGCTGCAATCGATCTCGGAAGCCAACGTGGTCGTGCTGATGCTCGATGCGCAGCAGGACATCTCCGAGCAGGACGCCCACATCGCCGGCTTCGTGCTGGAAACCGGCCGCGCGCTGGTCATCGCCGTCAACAAGTGGGACGGTCTGGAATCGTGGCAGCGCGACGAAATCAAGATCGACATCGACCGCAAGCTGGACTTCCTCGGCTTCGCCAAGATGCACTTCATCTCGGCGCTGAAGGCGCAGGGCATCGGTCCGCTGATGAAATCCCTGGACCAGGCTTACGCCGCCGCCTTCGCCGACCTCTCGACGCCGAAGCTGACCCGCGCCCTGATCGAGGCGGTGGAGAAGCAGGAGCCGAAGCGCAAAGGTTCGATCCGTCCGAAGATGCGTTACGCCCACCAGGGCGGCATGAATCCGCCGGTGATCGTCATCCACGGCAATGCCCTGGACGCCATCAGCGAGCCATACAAGCGCTATCTGGAGAAGCATTTCCGCGAGACCTTCAACCTGGTCGGCACGCCGCTGCGCATTGAACTGCGCACTGGTAAAAACCCATTCGCCAAGGGTTCGGAAAAATAAGCGATTTTTTTGCAGGAACAGCCTGCAAAAAAAGCAAAAACAAGGTACAGTGGCTTAGAAGCACCACTTTTAGCGTGGCGAGCGGTGTTTCAGCGAAAAATGTTTGACTTTTTTATGACTTTTCGCTGAGCCACGACCTTGAAAGTACTTGAAATCAAGCGTTTCGCCTCCACTTCCAACACAACAACATAAAATGGAGCTGTTATGAGCAACAAAGGGCAACTGTTACAAGACCCATTCCTCAATGCACTGCGCAAAGAGCACGTCCCGGTGTCGATCTACCTGGTGAACGGCATCAAGCTGCAGGGCCACATCGAATCTTTCGACCAATACGTCGTACTGCTGCGTAACACTGTGACGCAGATGGTCTACAAGCACGCCATCTCCACCGTGGTGCCGGCGCGCGCCGTCAATCTCAGCATTGAAAACGACGCGGAATAAGCATTTGCCACACCGCTTCTTTTTAACTGGCCTGACCGTCGTATGCGTGCAGTTCTAGTCGGTATCGATTTCGGCAAGGGCGACTTTGCCGCCAGCATCGAGGAATTGCAGCTGTTGGCGCGTTCCGCCGGTGCTGAACCGGTGACGACCATCACGGCCAAGCGCTCCGCCCCGGATGCGGCTTATTTCGTCGGCAGCGGCAAGGCCGACGAGATCGGCCAAGCCGTGCTGGCCGATCGCTGCGAAATCGTCATCTTCAATCACGCCCTGTCGCCGGCGCAGCAACGCAATCTGGAAAAACGCCTGAACATTCGGGTGCTGGACCGGACCAGCCTGATTCTTGATATCTTCGCCCAGCGTGCCAAGAGCCACGAGGGCAAGCTGCAGGTCGAGCTGGCGCAGTTGCAGCACCTGGCCACGCGCCTGATCCGCGGCTGGACTCACCTTGAGCGCCAGAAGGGCGGTATCGGTCTGCGCGGTCCCGGTGAAACCCAGCTGGAAACCGACCGCCGATTGATCGGCGAGCGGGTGAAAGCGCTGCGTGCCCGCCTGGCCAAGCTGCGCAAGCAGCATGAGACCCAGCGCCGTTCGCGTAACCGTACCCAGACTTTCTCCATTTCGCTGGTCGGCTATACCAATGCCGGCAAGTCGACCCTGTTCAACGCGGTGACCAAGGCGGGCGTGTATGCGGCCGACCAGTTGTTCGCCACGCTGGATACGACCTCGCGCCGTGTCTACATGAACGAGGAAGTAGGGCACGTGGTGCTGTCCGACACGGTCGGTTTCGTGCGCGAGCTGCCGCACCAGCTGGTGGCGGCGTTCCGCGCCACGCTGGAGGAAACCATTCATGCCGATCTGCTGCTGCACGTGGTCGACGCCGCGTCGCCGGCGCGCATGGAGCAGATCGAGCAGGTCAACCTGGTGCTGCAGGAAATCGGCGCCGATCACATCCCGCAGATTCTGGTGTGGAATAAGATCGACGCCGCCGAGCTGGAACCTTCGGTTGAGCGAGATGAATATGATAAGATTTCCAGAGTCTTCCTCAGTGCGCGCACCGGGCAAGGACTGGATCTGCTGCGCGCCGCCATCACTGAATGGGCCACGAAAGAAGAAGTAGAAGAAGTAGAGAGCAGTCCCACCCTCACTCACGTTGGATCACACTAATGCGTGTCTCCTCACTTATGAAACGACTCGGCTTGAAGCTGTCGCTGAACGACCCTCGCTGGGGGAAGGACAACAAGCCGCAAGCCAATGAAGGCAAGAAGCCCGGCGAAGGCCCGCCCGACATGGAACAGCTGTGGCGCGACTTCAACCAGCGCCTGAACGGCTTGTTCGGGCAAAAGCGTCCGAGCGGCGATAACAATGGCGGCGATGGCAGCGGCGGCGGCAGCAATCGCCCCGACATGAGCGGCGGCGTGCGTGCCACGGCCGGTGCCATCGGCGCGGTGGTCGCGCTGATCTGGCTCGCCAGCGGCTCCTTCATCGTGCAGGAAGGCCAGACCGGCGTGGTCTACACCTTCGGCAAAGTCAGCCACACCACCGGCTCCGGTTTCAACTGGCGCTGGCCGTATCCGTTCCAGAGCGACGAGACGGTCAAGGTCTCGCAGATGCGCATGGTGGAAATCGGCTATCGCGGCAATATCAAGAACAAGCAGACGCGTGAATCGCTGATGCTGACCGATGACGAGAACATCATCGACATCCAGTTCGCGGTGCAGTTCAAGCTGAAAGATCCGGTCGCGTGGCTGATGAATAACCGCGACGAGGAAGACACCGTACGCCAGGTGGCCGAGACCTCGATCCGCGAAATCGTCGGCAAGAACAAGATGGACTTCGTGCTGTACGAGGGCCGCGACAAGGTCGCCTTCGAAACCCAGCAGCTGATGCAGCAGATCCTGGACCGCTACGCTTCCGGCGTGCTGATTTCCAGCGTCACCCTGCAAGCGGTGCAACCGCCGGAACAAGTGCAGATCGCGTTTGACGACGCGGTGAAAGCAGGGCAGGACCGCGAACGCCAGAAGAACGAAGGCCAGGCTTACGCCAACGACGTGATTCCAAAAGCACGCGGTACCGCTTCGCGCCTGCTGCAGGAAGCCGAGGGCTATCGCTCGATGGTGGTGGAGAACGCCACCGGTAATGCATCGCGCTTCAAGCAGGTGCTGGTCGAGTACCAGAAGGCGCCGGGCGTGACCCGCGACCGCCTGTACCTTGAGACCATGCAGCAAATTTTCTCCAGCGCTTCCAAAGTGATGGTGGACGCCAAGACCGGCAGCAACCTGCTGTACCTGCCGCTCGACAAGCTGATCGCCCAGGCGGCAGCCACCGATGCGCAAGCCGCCGCCGCGCGCGCCGCGCAGGCAGCCGGCTCCGCGCCGGCCGCCACTACCACGCTGCCGTCGGAGCTGATGCCGTCGGTGGAAGTGAACCGCACGCGCGATCCGCGCTCGCGCGAATCCTTACGTGACCGGGAGAGCCGTTAATGAATCGCATCGCTAGTACCGTCGTCCTGGGCTTTATCGCCCTGATGCTGCTGTCGTCGACCGTGTTTGTGGTCGACCAGCGCAAATACGCCATCGTGTTCGCGCTGGGCCAGATCAAGGAAGTCATCCGCGAGCCGGGCCTGCACTTCAAGTTGCCGCCGCCGTTCCAGAACGTGCTGCTGCTCGATAACCGCATCATGACGATTGAATCGCCGGACGCCGAGCGCTTCATCACGGCCGAGAAGATGAACATCCTGGTGGACAGCTTCGTGAAGTGGCGCATCGGCCGTGGCGAGAACCAGCCGAAGCTCTACTACGTCACCTTCGGCGGCGATGAAAGCCGCGCGCGTGACCGTATGTCGCAGATCATCAAGGCGGCGCTGAACGAGGAAATCACCAAGCGCACCGTGGCTGAAGTGATCTCCGGCCAGCGCGGCAAGGTCATGGAGGGCATCCGCGCCAAGGTGGTGCAGGAAGCCGCGCAGATCGGTGTCGAGATCATCGATGTCCGCCTCAAGCGTGTTGAATATGTAGAGCAGATCAACAATTCGGTGTACGAGCGCATGAAGGCCGAGCGTACCCGCGTGGCCAACGAACTGCGTTCGACCGGTTCGGCGGAGTCGGAGAAAATCCGTGCCGATGCTGATCGCCAGCGCTCCGTGATCCTGGCGGAAGCCTATCGCGATGCCGAGCAGATTCGCGGCGAGGGCGATGCCAAAGCATCGGCCATCTACGCGGAAGCCTTCGGCAAGAATCCGGAGTTCTACAAGTTCTACCGCAGCCTGGAAGCCTATCGCGCCACCTTCAAGAACCACGGCGACGTGATGGTGATGGACTCCAGCTCGGACTTCTTCAAATACTTCAAAGGCTCGGGCGCCGCCGGCGCCGCACCAGCTGCAGCCCGGAAGTAACAGCAGGGACCTCGCATCGGGATGCCCACAAGGCATCCCGATCGCATCTTTTTCCCCTCTAAAGACGCGTTTTCGCGTAAAATATCAGGTTCGGCCTTCCAGTCAGGTGGCCGTGGCGTGCGCGCCGCATTGTTCATTTCTTAATTAATAGACCCATGCCGAATTGGCTGCTGCCCGAGAATATCGCCGACGTTTTGCCGTCGGAAGCACGCAAGATTGAAGAGTTGCGTCGTCTGATGCTGGATAATTTCCGCTTGTATGGCTACGAGCTGGTGATGCCGCCGTTGCTGGAGTACCTGGAATCGCTGTTGACCGGCGCCGGGGAAGACACCGACCTGCGCACCTTCAAGCTGGTGGACCAGCTGTCGGGCCGCATGCTGGGCCTGCGTCCGGACATGACCACCCAAGTGGCGCGCATCGACGCCCACCTGCTGAACCGCGCTTCGGTCACGCGCCTGTGCTACGCCGGCAGCGTGCTGCATACACGTCCGTCGGGCCTGCACGCCACCCGCGAGCCGCTGCAGATCGGTTGCGAGATGTACGGCCACGCCGGCCTCGAAGCCGACGCCGAAATCCAGGAACTGGCGCTGGCGTCGTTGGCGCTGGCCGGTTTCACCGAAGTGCGGCTGGACCTGACCCATGTCGGCGTGCTGCGCGCGCTGCTGGAGCAATGCCCGGCCGCCCAGCGCGATCAGGCTAAAATCCATGCTGCGCTGCGTGCCAAGGACGTGCCGGATCTGCAGGCATTGACGAAAGATTACGCACCGGTGGTGCGCGACGCCTTGCTGGCGCTGCCGTCGCTGTACGGCGATATCGACGTGCTGGCGAAAGCGCGCGAAGTGCTGCCGGAGCTGCCGGGCATCGCCAAGGCGCTGGCCGAACTGGCGGCGCTGGCGGCATCGGCCATCGGCCGCGCGCAAGTGGCGATCGACCTGGCCGACCTGCGCGGTTATCAATATGAAAGCGGCGCGATGTTCGCGCTGTATGTACCTGGCTTGCCGAACGCCGTGGCGCGCGGCGGCCGTTACGATCACGTCGGCGAGGCCTTTGGCCGGGCACGTCCCGCCACCGGCTTCTCGCTCGATTTGCGCGAACTGGCGCGTTTGCTGCCGACCGCGGAGCGCAAGCATTCGATCCGCGCGCCGTGGGGCAATGCGCCAGAGTTGAAGGAAAAAATCGCCGAACTGCGCAAGTCCGGCGAAGTGGTGATCCAGAGTATGCCGGGTCATAGCCACGAACTGGACGAGTTCGAGTGCGACCGCGCGCTGGTCCTCGACGAGAATGGTAGTAACTGGATTCTTAAAAACTTAGGTTAATGTGATGTCAAACAAAAACGCAAAAAACGTCGTCGTCATCGGTACCCAATGGGGCGATGAAGGTAAAGGCAAAATCGTCGACTGGCTGACCGACCACGCTCAAGGCGTGGTGCGCTTCCAGGGCGGCCACAACGCCGGCCACACGCTGGTCATCGGCGGCGTCAAAACTGCACTGCAGCTGATCCCTTCGGGCATCATGCGTCCAGGCGTGGCCTGCTACATCGGTAACGGTGTGGTGGTGTCGGTGCCGGACGTGCTGCGCGAAATCGACAAGCTGGAAGCGGTGGGCGTGGAAGTCGCCTCGCGCCTGAAAGTGTCGGATGCCGCCCCTGTGATCCTGCCTTACCACGCGGCGCTGGACCACGCGCGCGAAGCCGCACGCGGCGATGCCAAGATCGGCACCACCGGCAAGGGCATCGGCCCTGCGTACGAAGATAAGGTCGCCCGTCGCGCCATCCGTATCGCCGACCTGCTGAACGAAAAGCGCCTGGCCGAAAAGCTGGCGGAAAACCTGGACTACCACAACTTCGTGCTGGAAAACTACCTGAAGGCACCGAAGGTCGATTACCAGAAAACCCTGGACGACGCGCTGGCCTACGTGCCGCGCCTGCGCCCAATGGTGACCGACGTCTCGAGCGCCCTGTACAAAGCCCACAAGGCCGGCGCCAACCTGCTGTTCGAAGGCGCGCAAGGCTCGCTGCTGGACGTTGACCACGGCACCTATCCATTCGTGACCTCGTCGAACTGCGTGGCCGGCAATGCCGCCGCCGGCGCCGGCGTTGGCCCGAGCATGCTGCACTACGTCATGGGCATCACCAAGGCCTACACCACCCGCGTGGGTTCGGGGCCGTTCCCTTCGGAACTGCCGACCGACGCCGGCGTGGGCCACCACCTGGCGCAAGTCGGCCACGAGTTCGGTACCGTGACCGGCCGTGCCCGCCGCTGCGGCTGGTTCGACGCCGCGCTGCTGCGCCGCTCGGTCCAGATCAACGGCGTGACCGGCATGTGCCTGACCAAGCTGGACGTGCTGGACGGCCTGGAATCGCTGAAACTGTGCACCGGCTACACCATCGACGGCGAGCCAGTCGACATCTTCCCGTCGGGCGCCGAAGAAGCCGCGCGTTGCGTGCCGGTGTACGAAGAAATGCCGGGCTGGAAAGACAGCACCGTTGGCGCCAAGTCGATGGACGCGCTGCCGGTTGCCGCCCGCAACTACATCAAGCGTATTGAAGAATTGGTCGGCGTGCCGATCGACATGGTATCGACCGGTCCGGATCGTGAAGAAACGATCGTGCTGCGTCATCCATTTGCATAATTTAGGAACCCGCAAGCATGAACACCCCACAATCGAACGAAAAACACCTCTGGGTCTCCTGGGACGAGTACCACCGCCTGATCGAGCGCCTGGCGCTCAAAGTGCACGAGTCGGGCTGGAAGTTTGACATGGTACTGTGCCTGGCGCGCGGCGGCGTGCGTCCGGGCGACGTGTTCTCGCGTATCTTCGACGTGCCGCTGGCGATCCTGTCGACCAGCTCGTACCGTGAAGACAAGGGCACCGTGCAGGGCGACCTCGACATCGCCAAGTACATGACCATGACCAAGGGCCCGCTGAGCGGCAAGATCCTGCTGGTCGACGACCTGGCCGATTCGGGCGTCACCCTGATCAAAGTCATGCAGCACCTGAAGGACAACTTCGACGGCGTGACCGAGGTGAAATCGGCCGTGATCTGGACCAAGGGCAGCTCGGCCTTCAAGCCGGACTACCAGATGGAAGAACTGCCGCACAACCCGTGGATCCACCAGCCGTTCGAAGATTACGACGGTCTGCGCCCGCATCAACTGGCGGCCTGGATCAAAAAAGGTGAGAAGGTCGCGTAAGGGTTTCCCTAGCTTTTTCTCCTATGAAAGCGGCCTGCGGGCCGCTTTTTTTACGTCTGTTTGTCTTGCACAACATAATATTTTTGTTGGGAAATTTTTATTGCAAATTTTTCCTCTTAGATGCAAAAAAGAAAATTACTTTGCGATATTTTATGTTAATATCCATTCATGCATTAACGGTGTCTGCGGGACAATAATTGCTGCCACCAAAAAATCTTCTGACCAACAAATCCAACAAGTGGGAGTTCCCATGAAATTACGCAAGTTTTCTCAAGTGCTGCTGGCAGCAGCAAGTTTCGCTTCCGCCTCGGCGTTTGCGGGCCAAGTCACCTACAACAGCACGCTGGCCAGCGCGCTGACCGATCAAGACCAGTCGCTGAGCTTCCAGCAGTTCGACAGCTCCCTGGGCACGCTGGACTCGATCACGCTGAGCTTCAACACCAATATTTCCAGCACCGTGGACGTGATCGCGTTGGCTGGCAATACGGTTAAAGTCAGCCTGTTGGCCGAACTGTTCCTGACCCATCCGGATAACGTCAATCCGCTGCACTATCAAAGCGCTCAGCTGTTCGACCAGCTCGAACTCAGCGGCACGACCTCCGCTACCGGTTCGGCCGCGTTTGGCGCCTCCGGCCTGACCATCTCGGCATCCGATTTCGCGATGTTCACCCACGCTGGCCCGGGCACTGGCTACGTCTACGCGCCACTGTACGTGATGACCACCTCGTCGTGGGAAGGCGATGACGGCCAGGTGAATTTCACCACTTACGCTGCCGGCAGCGCCAGCGTGACCTACAACTTCACCACCGCTCCGGTACCGGAGCCGGAAACCTACGGCATGATGCTGCTGGGTCTGGGTGCGATTGGTGTGGTGGCCAAGCGCAAATCGCGCTCGGCGCAGGCTTGAACAACGCTATCTGAATGGATAACAACATGAAAAAATTACTCAGCACGCTGGCGGCAGGCGCCGCTCTCGGCTTCGTCTCGGTCGCGCAAGCCGCGCCTGTCACGACGACCTTGGAAGTGAGCAGCAACGTCATCAACAACATCAAGGGTACTTCCGGTGCGCTGGACTTTGCCCAGTTCGACAGCAGCCTGGGCACGCTGTTGTCGGTGGAAGTCGAGCTGTATAGTGACCTGAACAGCACTTTCGCCGTTGAAAACAAGGGCACGCGCGGCACCACCTTCACCCTGAGCTCGAAGAGCAAAGTGACGATGACCTCCGGCGGCCTGTTCACCATCGACGCGGTGGAAAACAATTACAGCAATTCGGTGTTGGCCACGGCGTATGACCACGTGCTCGATCATGGCGGCAGCTCCGGGGCCACCATCACCGTCACCGATCAGCACGGCGCGCCGACCACGGTGCTGCTGACCGACGCGGGTGCGCTGGCTGCGTTCACCGGCAACAGCGTGGTGCACACCACGGTCGCCGGCGTGGGCACCACCAAGGTCACCGCGTCCGGCAATATCGACACCATCGCGTCGTCGTCGTACAGCGCTTACGGCAAGGTCACTTACACCTACGCCTTGCCGGTGCCGGAACCGGAAACTTATGCGATGCTGCTGGCAGGCCTGGGCCTGGTTGGCGCAATCGCCCGCCGCCGGAAGTCGGCATAAGCCGAATCTGGTGGTACACTCAAACGGGAGCTTCGGCTCCCGTTTTTCTTTTCCACTTAGGGATTCCATGACCCAGGATTTTTTCCAGACCTTTATTCTCTTGCTGCTGGTGACCGACCCGTTCGGCAACGTGCCGCTGTTTGCCAGCGTCCTCAATCCGGTGCCGCCGTCGCGCCGCCCGCGCATTGTGGTGCGCGAGTGCGCGATTGCGTTCGTGCTGCTGCTGATCTTCATGTTCTTCGGTCGCCACTTCCTGACCGCGCTGCACCTGTCGGAAGTGTCGCTGCGCATCGGCGGTGCGGTGATCCTGCTGCTGATCTCGATCCGCATGATCTTCCCGCACCCCGACGGCGTGCTGGGCCGCACGGACGGCGCCGAGCCCTTCATCGTGCCGCTGGCGATCCCGGCGCTGGCCGGCCCCTCGGCGCTGGCCACGGTGCTGCTGTTCTCGCGCGAGAGCACCGGTGAAGTGCTGGTGCACGTGGCGGCGCTGGCGGCGGTGGGCGTGGTGTGGCTGGCGGTGTTCCTCAGCGCCGAAAAGCTGCAGAAGGTCCTCGGCCCGCAGGTGATGACGGCGTTCGAGCGCCTGATGGGGCTGATCCTGACGGCGATGTCGGTCGAGATGCTACTGGGCGGCATCCGCGAGTTCGTCCAAACCTTGTAAGCAGGGCGGCGGGCGCTTGACGCCCGCTTTTTATCGGTCTATATTTAGATAACCGTCTAATTAAATGATTGTCTAATGAATGCCACCAACAGCGCCTTCAAAGCCATCGCCGACCCAGCTCGGCGCGAAATCCTGCGTCTGCTGCGCAGCGGCGAGATGACGGCCGGCGATCTGGCCGAACGCTTCGATATGAGCAAGCCGTCGATGTCGCACCATTTCGCCGTACTGGCCGAGGCCGACCTGATCACACGCCGGCGCGAAGGGCAGACCATCTGGTACGGACTCAACACCACCGTGCTGCAAGACGTGCTGGCCTGGATGATGGACCTGGCCGGCGAACAACCTCAAGGGAGAAAGAAATGAAGCCTCGCGCCTTATGGCTGTGCATCCTGATGATCCTGGCCATGACGGCCATCACCGCTTACTACTACCCGACGCTGCCGGAGGTCATGCCCACGCACTGGAACTATGCGGGACAGGTTGATGGCTACGGCGCGCGCTGGCAATTGTGGCTGGTCGGGCCGGTCGCCATGAGCGCCTTCCTGCTGCTGGCGATGGCGCTGCCGTGGCTGTCGCCCAAGCAGTTCGAGGTGCAGAATTCCGGCGCCACCTACGGCTACCTGATGGCGATTCCGGTCGCGCTGTTTGGCGCCATCGAGCTATTCATGCTGTGCAGCGCGCTTGGTGTGAAGCTCGATGTGCCGCGCGTCATGCCGGTGATTGTGTTCGTGGTGCTGATCCTGATGGGCAACCCGATGGGCAAGGTGCGGCGCAATTTCTTCATCGGCATCCGCACGCCGTGGACGCTGGCCAGCGAGCAGGTCTGGCATACCACGCACCGTCTGGCCGGCAAGCTGATGGTGGGCAGCGGCGTACTGGGTCTGCTCGCTGCCTGGCTGGGAGCGCCGCACTGGCTGCTGCTGGTGCTGATGATGGCATGGGGCCCGCTCGCGGCCGGCTACTCGCTGGTACGCTACAAGAATCTTCCTCAATGAATGGAGAAAAGTATGAAGCTGTTGCTGTCCTTGATGATGTTGTCGTCCTCCGTGTTGGCCGCGTCGCGGCCGGTATCGCTCGATGTGGGCGGCGGCACAGTGTATGGCACCGAGCTGACACCGGATGGCGTGAGCGGCAAGGTGCCGGTGGTGTTGCTGCACTCGGGCTCCGGCCCCACCGACCGCGATGGCAACAGCAACCTGCTGCCGGGACCAAACGATTCATTGAAGTTGCTGGCGGAAGGGCTGGCGCGGCAGGGGATTGCGTCGGTCCGCTACGACAAGCGCGCCATCGGCTCCAGCGCGCTGCCGGTGTGGAAGGAAGAGAACCTGCGCCTCGACGATTACGTCGGCGATGCTGCCGCCTGGCTGCGCAAGCTGCGCGCCGATCCGCGCTTCTCGCGCGTGGTGATGGCTGGGCATAGCGAAGGTGCGCAGATTGCCTCCGAAGCGTGCGCACAAGCGGCAAGCGACGCCTGCGTGCTGATCGCCGGCACCGGCCGTACGATGGACGAAATCCTGCGCGAGCAATTGAAAGACAAGCTGCCGCCGGCGTTGATGGGGGAGAGCGATGAGATCCTCACGTCGCTCAAGGCTGGCAAGACCGTCGATAGGGTGCCGCCGCCATTAATGGCCCTGTATCGTCCGGACGTGCAACCGTACCTGATCTCCGCCTTCCAGCACGATCCGCGCAAGGCGATTGCGGCGCTGAAGATGCCGGTGCTGATCCTGCAGGGCACCTCGGACATCCAGGTGCCGCAAGACGAAGCGAAGCTGCTGTCCGCCGCCGCGCCGCAAGCCAGGCTGGTCATCGTGCAAGGCATGAACCACCTGCTGAAAATCGTCGGCGACGACCAGGCCCTCCAGCAAAAATCCTACGCCAGCCCGGACCTGCCGGTTGCCCCGCAATTGATCGACGCGCTGGCCGGCTTCGTCAAATAATCAGCTGATGGTGTCGGCGCCCGGCGCGCCGAACAGCTGCTGCTTGAGGTGGTGCAGCTGGTCGCGCACTTGAGCGGCCTTTTCGAATTCCAGATTCTTGGCGTGATCGAGCATGGCTTTTTCGAGGCGCTTGATCTCTTTGCTGATCTGCTTCTCGCTCATGGATTCGTACTTGGCCGTCTCCTGCGCCACCTGCAGCTCTTCCTTCGCTTCCTTCTCGCTGTAGACGCCGTCGATCATGTCCTTGATGATCTTCTTCACGCCGCGCGGCACGATGCCGTTGGCTTCGTTGAAGGCGATCTGCTTGGCGCGGCGACGCTCGGTCTCGCCGATGGCGCGTTCCATCGAATCGGTCATGCGGTCGGCGTACAGCAGCGCCACGCCGTTCAGGTTACGCGCGGCGCGGCCGATGGTCTGGATCAGTGAGCGCTCGGAGCGCAGGAAGCCTTCCTTGTCGGCGTCGAGGATGGCCACCAGCGATACCTCCGGCAAGTCCAGGCCTTCGCGCAGCAAGTTAATCCCGACCAGCACATCGAAGGTGCCGATGCGCAGGTCGCGCAGCAGTTCCACACGCTCCACGGTTTCGATATCGCTGTGCAGGTAGCGCACCTTGATGCCGTGATCGCTCAGGTACTCGGTCAGCTGTTCGGACATGCGCTTGGTCAGCGTGGTGACCAGCACGCGCTCGTTCTTGGCCACACGGTCGGTGATCTCGGACATCAGGTCGTCCACCTGCGACAGGGCAGGGCGCACGATGACCAGCGGGTCGACCAGGCCGGTCGGGCGCACCACCTGTTCCACCACTTGGTCCGCGCGCTTCTTCTCGTAGTCCGCCGGCGTGGCTGAGACGAATACCGTTTGCCGCATCTTCTGCTCGAATTCTTCGAATTTCAATGGCCGGTTATCCAGCGCCGACGGCAGGCGGAAGCCGTAATCGACCAGATTCGTTTTGCGCGAACGGTCGCCGTTGTACATGGCGCTTAGCTGGCCAATCAGCACGTGTGATTCGTCGAGGAACATCAGCGCGTCTTTCGGCAGATAGTCGACCAGCGTTGGCGGCGGCTCGCCCGGTGCTGCGCCGCTCAGGTGGCGCGAGTAGTTCTCGATGCCCTTGGTGAAGCCGATTTCCGCCATCATCTCCAGATCGAAACGGGTGCGCTGCTCAAGGCGCTGCTCTTCAATCAGCTTGTTCTCCTTGCGGAAGAACTCCAGCCGCTCGCGCAGCTCCAGCTTGATGGTCTCGATGGCGCGCAGCACGGTCGAACGCGGCGTCACGTAGTGCGAGCCTGGATACACGGTGAAGCGCGGGATCTTTTGCTTGACGCGGCCGGTCAGCGGATCGAACAGCTGGATCGATTCCAGCTCATCGTCCCACAGCTCAAGGCGCACCGCGAGGTCCGCATTCTCGGCCGGGAAAATATCGAGCGTATCGCCGCGCACGCGGAAGGTGCCACGGCCGAAGTCCACTTCATTGCGCGTGTACTGCATCTGGATCAAGCGCGCGATGATGTCGCGCTGCGACACGCGGTCCTTCTGGCGCAAGGTCAGAATCATCTGGTGGTACTCGTTCGGATTACCGATACCGTAGATGGCCGACACCGTCGCCACGATCACCACATCGCGCCGCTCCATCAGCGACTTGGTGCACGACAGGCGCATCTGCTCGATGTGCTCATTGATGGACGAATCCTTTTCAATGAACAGGTCGCGCTGCGGCACGTAGGCTTCCGGCTGGTAGTAATCGTAGTAGGACACGAAGTACTCGACCGCATTCTCCGGGAAGAACTCGCGGAACTCCGAATACAGCTGCGCGGCCAGCGTCTTGTTCGGTGCGAACACGATGGCAGGGCGGCCCTTGCGCGCAATGACGTTCGCCATCGTGTAGGTCTTGCCGGAACCGGTCACGCCGAGCAGCGTCTGGAAGAACAGACCGTCGTCGATGCCTTCGCACAGCTGGTCGATCGCCGTCGGCTGGTCGCCGGCGGGCGGGAAGGGCTGGTGCAGTTTGAACGGCGAATCCGGGAACGTGACCACGGTCGCTTGAGGGGTATCTGCTACAGGTAAATCAGCCATCTTGCTCAGACCTTTGTTAGAATAACGGCCTGCCAGCGGCCTGAAGTGTTTATTTTAAGGGCGCTGTCTATACATCTCTGCTGCGAACCGCTTCCAATTGAATCCAATCTTATCATGACGAATCCTAGCTTGTTCAGCGCCATCGACATGGCACCACGCGACCCTATCCTGGGTATTACCGAAGCCTTTAACGCCGACCAAAACCCACAGAAAATCAATCTGGGCGTTGGTGTTTATTATGACGACAACGGTAAAGTGCCGCTGCTATCGTGCGTGCAGAAAGCGGAGGAAATCCTGATCGCGACGCCTGCGCCGCGCACCTACCTGCCAATCGAAGGTCTGGCTGCCTACGACAAGGCGGTGCAAGAGCTGGTATTCGGCGCCGACAGTGCCGTGCTGCAAGAAAAACGCGCCGTCACCGTGCAAGCCATCGGCGGCACCGGCGCCCTGAAAATCGGCGCCGACTTCCTGAAGCGCTTCGCCCCGGACGCGGAAGTCTACATCAGCGACCCAAGCTGGGAAAACCACCGCGCGCTGTTTGAAAGCGCCGGTTTCAAAGTCAACAACTACGCCTACTTCGACGCGGCCACCCACGGCGTGAACTTCGCCGGCATGATCGCCGACATCAAAGCCATGCCAGCCGGCTCCATCGTGCTGCTGCACGCCTGCTGCCACAACCCGACCGGCGCCGACCTGACCTCGGCCCAGTGGGATGAAGTGATCGCTGCTGTGACCAATGGCGGCCTGGTACCGTTCCTGGACATGGCTTACCAGGGCTTCGGCGCTGGTATCGCCGAAGACGGCGCCGTGGTGCGCCGCTTCGCTGCCGCCGGCGGTCCGCTTCTGGTATCGAACTCGTTCTCCAAATCGTTCTCGCTGTACGGCGAGCGCGTGGGCGCGCTGAGCGTGGTGGCTGCCACCTCGGAAGAAGCGGCTCGCCTGATGTCGCAACTGAAACGCGTGGTGCGCACCAACTACTCCAACCCACCGGTCCACGGCGGCAAGGTCGTAGCGACCGTGCTGACCACCCCTGAGCTGCGCCAGATGTGGGAAGACGAGCTGGCTGCGATGCGCGTGCGCATCAAGGAAATGCGTGAAGCGTTTGTGGTCAAGCTGCAAGCCAAGGGCCATGACTTCGCCTTCGTGCGCGACCAGATCGGCATGTTCTCGTACTCGGGCCTGAGCAAGGCACAAGTGGAACAGCTGCGCGCCAAGTCGATCTACGCCGTGGACACCGGCCGCATCTGCGTCGCCGCGTTGAACTCGCGCAATATCGATATCGTTATTGACGCCATCGCCGAAGTCCTCTAAAATCTTGGTTCTTCGCGCTGAGCTGCATGGCAAAGCGCGAAAAGCAGCATGAAATACCGCAGTAAATCGCACCTTGTCGGTGCGAAAGAAACAGTATAAAATGTTGCCTCTAATCCCTGATAGCTCAGTCGGTAGAGCGACGGACTGTTAATCCGCAGGTCCCTGGTTCGAGTCCAGGTCGGGGAGCCAGAACATAAAAAGCCCAATCCTTACAGGTTGGGCTTTTTGCATTTCAGCGCAGAAAAAGCTGGACGGCGATGCCGATCACGAAAGCCATCGTGGTGACTTGTGCGCCGATCAGCCATTTTGCCAGCTGGTCGATTTTTGCGTCGAGCCGGTCTATCTTGGCATCCAGCCGATCCATCCTGGAATCCTGTCGATCCATCCTTGAAACGAGCATTTGAATCTCGTTGCTGAACTTGCTTTCCAGGCGCTGGGACTCTGTCTCGATTTTCGCGGTCATGCGCTGTTCCAGGGCGTGCAGGCCATCGCGGAACTCACTTCGCAGCTTTTCTTCGGTTAGCGCAAATTGCGCTTGAACCGCTGCAAAGCCACTCGCCATCTGCTGCCTGAGTAGCGAGTTGTTACATTGTAAATCCGTCACGGCTTTCTCCACGTTCGTCAGACGGGCTTCGTGTTCATCATACGCCGATTGGGCGGGTGATTCGTTTGGTGCGGATGCCATGATTGGACTCCTGTTGGGGCATCCTCTCATTGTTTCGAAGTTGGCGCTGGCCGCTTTGCGTTGGCGCAAAGGTGTTGTGGCGGGAGGTGGCGGCAGCCGGGCGCCGGCTGCCGTGGCCGGGCTTACAGGCCTTTTACCTGCAGGGTTTGTTCTGCGGTTTTAATGTTGAACAAACGGTCAATGTTTGGATGCTTGCCAGGGTTGGCGATGGCGTCTTGCGTGTGTTCTGCATAGATCTTCAGGCCCAGTTCGGCGGCTTCTGGCGTGATCGCGCCGAGCTTGTCTGCCAGCCAGCTATAAACACGGAGCGAGCCCGCCTGGCCTGGTTTGTTTTCAATCTTTGCCACGGTTGCGCCGGACTGGTCGATTAGTTCGATGGCGGCTACCGACTCCATTGCGGGGATCTGGGCCAGGTTGTCGGAGAATTTGTCGCTGAAGCTTGGTAATTGCATTGCTATTGCTCGTGTGGTTTGAAAGACGATATTTTGTCACATAACAAAAAAGCCCACTCGGCGGAGTGGGCTTTCTGCGCTGCGGCCGCTTATTTGCCGTACGGGTCGATGGTCTTGATGCGGCCGTTATCGTCGTAGAACAATTCCGTCACCTTCACCGAGCGCAGGTGGGTGATGCCCTTCGACAGGCTGCTGTCGTGGTAGTACAGGAACCAGCGGCCTTCGAATTCCACGATCGAGTGGTGCGTGGTCCAGCCGATCACCGGCGTCAGGATCTGGCCCTGGTAGGTGAACGGGCCGTATGGATTGTCGCCCACCGCGTAGCACAGGAAGTGGGTGTCGCCGGTCGAGTAGGAGAAGTAGTACTTGCCCTGGTACTTGTGCATCCACGGGCCTTCGAAGTAGCGGCGGTCGTGGTCGCCGGCCAGCAGCGGCTCGCCGTTTTCGTCCAGGATCACCACCGCGCGCGGCGCTTCGGCGAACTGCTTCATGTCGGTCGTCAGGCGTGCCACACGGGCGGTCAGGGCCGGCTGGTCGTCCGCAGGCTCTTCGTTCGATGCTGCATACTCGTTGTTGCGGTACTTCTGCAACTGGCCGCCCCAGATGCCGCCGAAGTACATGTAGTGCTCGCCTTGGTCTTCAAACACTGCCGGGTCGATCGAATAGCTGCCCTCGATGGCGGCCGGCTCCGGCGTGAACGGGCCTTGCGGCTGGTCGCCGACCGCTACGCCGATCTGGAAGATGCCGTCGGCGCGCTTGGCCGGGAAGTACAGGTAGTATCTGCCATCTTTGGTGGCCGCGTCCGGCGCCCACATCTGGCGCTCGGCCCATGCCACATCTTTGATGTGCAGTGCCACGCCGTGGTCGGTGACTTCGCCATCCGGCGTATCCATCGACAGCACATGGTAATCCTCCATACCGAAGTGGTCGCCGTTGTCGTTGAACGGAATGCCCGCTTCGATGTCGTGCGATGGATAGACGTAGAGCTTGCCGTTGAACACGTGGGCCGACGGGTCGGCGGTGTAGATATGCGAGACCAGCGGCTGCGAGATCGCGCGCAGCAGTGCTTGTTCTTCAGCTGGAGTCAGTTGTTCGGACATGGTTTTGCCTTATGCAGTAAGTTGAGCGCGGCGGGTTTGCAGATCCAGTTCGATCGTGCGCTCGGCCGCCTTGTTGATTTCGTAGAAGTACAGCAGGCCGACGCCGACCAGGAACGGCAGCGAGGCGTACAGGCTGATCGACACGCGGATACCGTCTGCCACCGTCTGCGGCTGCACGGTCTGGGCGCCATCGTAGCCATAGCCTGCCAACAGCGCGGCAACCAGCGCGCCGCCGATGCTGAGGCCGGCCTTGAGGCCGAAGATCATGGCCGAGAACAGCAGCGCGGTGGCGCGGCGGTTGTTTTTCCATTCCGAGTAGTCGGCGACGTCGGCAATCATGGCCCACAGCAGTGGGATGGTGATGCCGTAGAAGAAGCCGTGCAGGATTTGCGCGCCGAACACCAGGCCGATCGACGATGGCGGGAACACATAGAAGACCAGCATGAACAGGGTGGACACCAGCAGCGCTGCGCCGTACACATCGCGCTTGCCGAAGCGGTCGGCCAGCGGCTTGGAGAAGCCGATGCCGATGATCATGCAGATGATGCCGGCGCCGTTGAACAGGCTGAAGGCCGAGGTGGCGGGATCTTCCGGCCACTGGAACTTGGTCAGGCCGATGCTGTTGAGCGCAGCGTTCAAGTGCTCGATAAAGCTGATGAAGCCGATGTCCTTGAGGAAGGCGGACAGCGCCGCTTCGCTCAGGTAGTTCTTGAAGTAGTAGATGTACAGGCCGCCTTTCAGGGCCAGCGTGATGAATACCATGATGGTCAGCAGCAGCATCACTACCCACGGCTTGTTGCGCAGCAGGTCCAGCACGTCCTGGCCGATGCTGGAGCGCTGCTCGGCGGTCGGCACGATGCGCTCGCGGGTGGTGGCAAAGGCGATCAGGAAGCAGATGGTGCCGGCGACGGCGAACAGCATCATGGTGTTGCGGAAGCCGATCACCTTGTCGCCGCCGCCGAGAATCAGCACCAGCGGCAGCAGCAGCACCTGGATGATCAGCTGGGCCACCATCACCGCCACGAAGCGGTAGGACGACAGGCTGTTACGCTCCTGCATGCTGCCGGTCAGCACGCCGCTCAGGGCCGAGTAGGGCAGGTTGTTGGCCGAGTAGATCAGCAGCAGCGCCAGGTAGGTCAGGGTGGCGTAGATGATCTTGCCGTTGTCGCCGAGGTCCGGGGTGCTGAAGGCAAGGATGGCGATCAGGCCGAACGGCACGGAGGTCCACAGCAGCCACGGGCGGAACTTGCCCCAGCGGGTGGCGGTGCGGTCGGCGATCAGGCCCATGATGGGATTGAAGCAGGCGCCCGCCAGGCCGCCGATGAAGATGATGGTGGCGGCGGCGGTGGCCGGGATCTTGTAGACGTCCGTATAGAAGAACGCGATGAAGGTCAGCAGGGTCTGGAAGATCAGATTGGCGGCCAGGTCGCCGAGGCTGTAGCCAATCTTCTCCAGCGGGGAAAGCTTGCCCGACGAAGGGCTGGTAGGGGTTTGGGTCATCATGTCTCCGCGGCGTCCCGTGATGGTATTACCATCAGAATTTTTATTAAATGAATAGCGCAACCATTCGATTGTCACTTTTCCAGCGAAGGGCGTCAAGCGCCATATTTTCGTCGGGGGCGTAAAAAGATTAGCCAAATCCAATTTGAGCGGCTATAATTCTGGCCTCACTTCCCTGATAGCTCAGTCGGTAGAGCGACGGACTGTTAATCCGCAGGTCCCTGGTTCGAGTCCAGGTCGGGGAGCCAGAATACTAAAAACCCAGCCCTAACAGGCTGGGTTTTTTGCATTTGGACGGTGAAAAAATGAGTGGGGAAATGCTGCAAGGCAGCATGCAATGACATTGCGTGGAACTGCCGGGCGATGACTGCGTCCAGCGCGTCCACGTTGCCATGACGTTTCCTTTGTTTGTTTACCCTTTAAGTATGGCTTGCCCCTTGGTCAGCCAGGCTATGGCGAAGGCCATGACGGCGACGGTCTCGGGCCAGAAAATTGATCCTTCGTTGTGCGTCAGATTCATCAAGCCGATGATCAGGAAGGACACCAGCATGGCGATGCCGCAGGCGAAATAGACCTTGTTGCGTGCGTTTTTCCGGGCGGCCGGCGCTCCCGGCGTTGGAAGGCGAAAGCGGAAAAACACCAGCACAAACACCAGCGCGAAAAAGATCGCCACGAAAATAAAGTGATAACTGGGATGCGTGCTCGGCGGCAGTTGGCAAACATTCGAAAACTTGCCTAGTATTTCGCAAGCGCTAGCCTGCGACATCGGGCTTAAGGCGATGCCGATACCAGCAATTCCGGCAATACTGGCAATTGCATTGTCGATCCGCGACGGGCCGCGATAGCAGAGCAGGAGTACGCCCACCAACACGAGCGTTGATACGAACTCGTCGCGCATGACGGTGTAATAGTAGGCGCTGATGGAGTTGGCCAGCGGGATTCCGTAAAATATCTTGGCCCAGCCATGCACGAAGATTGGCATGCCGAGCCCCAGAGCCCCTATCATCTGGCGTAGCAGCATGTAAGAGACCACGTACTGGTTGTTTGCGGGAAGTGCGGTTTGTGCTGACATGCCGGCTCCTTGCTTTGGGTTTTACAGCAATTTTGCCTTTATTATTGCTCGCTAATCTCTCCAATTTTCACCATTGTTGATTTATTGATGCGCAAGCTAGGGCCTTGCCTGTGCGCAGTTTGCGGCGAAATCTCACACAAACACGCGATTCCTATGGACGAGAATCTTGCCACTCGGTATTCTGAATCATGGGAAACCACGTTTCATCTTTAAAAAAATAAGTAGAGGTTGATTATGAGCAGCGAAAACAAAGCGGTGGTCTACGGTACCGAGGACTTGCTGGAAAGTCTGTGCAATTCGGTGACCAAGGTGTTGAACGCCGCCACCCAGAGCCAGGTGAACTACGCCGGCATGGTGCAACGCATTACCAAGATCGGCCTCAAACCCGACATCGGCTGCTTCGTGTTGTTTGACGGCGGCTTTACCGGCTTGGTGGTGCTGAATTTCGCCGCCGGCACGGCGATGGAAATCTACGAGCGCTACATGCTGCACATGGGCATGCCGAAATCGGAGCTGGCCAGCTCGCACACCTCGGACGAGGTGGCCAACATCATGGGCGAGCTGATGAACCAGATAGTCGGCGACTTCACCGGCAAGGTGCGGCGCGAGCTGCAAACCAACATTACCCAGAACCAGCCGAAGATGCTGGTGCTGAACAAGCAGATCGTGCTCAGCGTCGACACCCCGCTGGACCGCCCGGAAATGCGCCGCGTCAGTTTCTACACCGAGACCGGCAATGTGTTCTACCTGGAGCTGGCGATCGACCGCACCGAGTTCATCCGCCTGCGCGACTTCGATTCCAGCGAGATCGTCGATCCCGACGCACTGATGGACCAGGAGCGCGCCGCGCACCTGGCGGGCGGCGCGTCGTCGGCCGCAGCGTCGGCCGACCACGATGCCGATGAATTGCTAAGATCCCTGGGCATGTAAGCCCGCCATTCCACGGCCAGCCTCGCGCTGGCCGCGCTGTTTTTGTGGCAATTTTCCTACAATTGCCACCTCTCCCTTCCGCCTCCTGCCATCCCGCCAAGCTTGCCGATATCATCATGGTGAGGCTGGTGCGGCGCGCCTAAACCACTGAATATTCAGTTTTTACATATGTAAAACCAAATTTCTAACCGTAAATCGGCGTGAAGATATATTCAGCTTGCAATACCCACTATCAATCTAAGACAATATCGCCTTTCAAAAAAGTCAGTGCATTATTGATAGCTGCTACCAGCGCTGGACGCACAAAAAAGAGAGAGCAGGAGACAACTGTTTTTAACTCTTTGCACACTACCTAATCGGGAAATTGGAATGATCAAACTGTCGAAGATGCACAAGCGCGTACTGGCGCTGAGCGCCGTATTGCCTATCGGTGCTGCCATTGCGCAAACCACCGAGCCACAACTGGAAACCGTGACCGTGACCGCCCAGCGTCGCGCGGAAAACATCAAGGACGTGCCAGTTTCCGTCACCATGCTGAAAGACGAAAAGCTGGACGTGCTGCTGTCCGGCGGCCAGGACATCCGTTTCCTGGCCGGCAAAGTGCCATCGCTGAACGTGGAATCGTCGAACGGCCGTACCTTCCCGCGCTTCTACATCCGCGGCTACGGCAACACCGACTTCTCGACCTTCGCTTCGCAGCCGGTATCGCTGGTGTACGACGACGTGGTGCAAGAGAACGGCATCCTGAAAGGCTTCCCGGTGTTCGACGTGGCCGGCGTGGAAGTGCTGCGCGGCCCGCAAGGCACCCTGTTCGGCCGCAACACCCCGGCCGGCGTGGTGAAGTTTGAATCGGCCAAGCCGAACCTGGACAAGATCGAAGGCTACTACAGCGCCTCGATCGCCACCCACAAAACCAGCTCGGTGGAAGCGGCCGCCAACATCCCGCTGTCGAGCGAGTGGGCCATGCGCGTATCGACCCTGCGCCAGCACCGCGACGACTTCGTCGACAACACCTATACCAAGCAGAACGATGCGCTGGAAGGCTACAACGAACACGCCGAGCGCGTGCAGTTCCTGTACAAGCCAAGCACCACCTTCAACGCGCTGTTCAACGTGCACTCGCGTACCACCGACGGCAGCGCGCGCCTGTTCCGCGCCAACCTGATCAAGAAGGGCACCAACGACTTCGCTGACGGCTACGACTTCACCAAGATCTCGACCGACGGCCTGAACTTCCAGAACCTGCGCACCAACGGCGCCAACGCCCGCCTGACCTGGGACCTGGGCGCGGTCAAGCTGTTCTCGATCACCGGCTACGAAGGCGTGGACAACTACTACACCCGTGGCGACATCGACGGCGGCTCGCCGGCCAACCCGCCGCGCTTCCCGGTGCAGACCGCCGGCGGCATCACCGACCTGAAACAGTACAGCCAGGAATTCCGTGTTGAGTCGAAAAACGCAGGTCCGCTGAACTGGCAGACCGGCGTGTACTACTTCAAGGAAAGCGGTACCGGCTTCAGCGACAACTTCGACAGCACCACCCAGGCGCAAACCTCGGACCTGACCAGCCACCAGAACAACACCGCCTACGCGGCCTTCGGTTCGGTGACCTATGATGTGTCGAGCGACTTCACCCTGCGCGGCGGCCTGCGCTACACCCACGACCAAAAAGACTTCCGCACGGTGAACGCCTGGAACGTGACCCAGATCGGTCCGAAGTCGGTGGACGTGAGCAAGAACAAAGCGAACTGGGACCTGAGCGGCACCTACAAGATCGACAAGGACATCAGCGCCTACGGCCGCGTAGCGACCGGTTTCCGCGCGCCGTCGATCGCCGCTGCCTCGTCCTCGGTGCCGATCACCGTGGCCGATGCCGAGACCATCACCTCGGTCGAAGCCGGCATCAAGGCTGACCTGTTCAACCGCCGCGCCCGCGCGTCGCTGAGCGTGTATAACTACGACGTCAAGAACCAGCAGCTGACCGTGGTCGGCGGCAACGCCAACGTGACCAAGCTGATCAATGCTGCCAAGACCGCCGGCCGCGGCGTGGAAGCCGAGATCGAAGGCTTCGTGACCCCGGACTTCAAGGTCAGCCTGAGCGGCTCGTACAACTTCACCGAGATCAAGGATCCGAGCTTGTACGCACAGCCTTGCGGCACCTGCACCGTGACCGACCCGATCGTCAACAAGCTGGCCGCGATCAACGGCAATCCGCTGCCGCAAGCGGCGAAGTACATCGTCAACGCCACCGCGCGTTACAACTTCCCGCTGGCCGATGGCAACCTGTTCGTGCTGACCGACTGGTCGTATCGCAGCAAGATCAACTTCTTCCTGTACGAGTCGAAGGAGTTCACCGGCAAAGAAATGCTGGAAGGCGGCCTGCGCGTGGGTTACAACTGGGATGGCGGCAAGTATGAAGTGGCAGCGTTCGGCCGCAACATCACCAACACCCGTCGCATCATTGGCGGCATTGACTTCAACAACCTGACCGGCTTCGTCAACGAGCCGCGCCAGTTTGGCGTGCAGTTCCGCGGCGGTTTCTAAGAAATTGCCGTTCAGCCTAGACAGCTGAAAAATGGCCGTATATAATGCGGCCTCTTTTCCCTGATAGCTCAGTCGGTAGAGCGACGGACTGTTAATCCGCAGGTCCCTGGTTCGAGTCCAGGTCGGGGAGCCAGAACATAGAAAAGCCCAGCCGCTGTCGTTAGCGGTTGGGCTTTTTCGCTTTCAGCGCAGGAAAAGTTGGATGGCGATGCCGGCCACAAAAGCCATCGTAGTCACTTGCGCTCCAATCATCCATTTAGCGAGTTGGTCAAGCTTGGCATCCTGCCGATCCATCCTTGCGACCAGGATTTGAATTTCGCTACTGAACTTGCTTTCCAGGTGCTGACACTCCGCCTCGATTTTTGCGTTCATGCGCTGCTCCAGGGCGTGCAGACCCTCGTGGAATTCGCGTCGCAACTTTTCTTCAGTCAGCGCAAGCTGTATTTGAGCTGCCTCAAAGCCGCTATCCATTCGCTGCCTGAGTAGCGCGTTGTCACACTGTAGATCCGTCACAGCTTTCTCCAGTTTCGTAAGACGGGGCTCGGTGTGATCATACGCTGGAATAGGGCGCGATTCATTTGGCACGGGTTCCATGAGTGGCTCCTTCAAGGGCATCCATTCATTGTTCCGAAGTTGGCGTTTGCCGCTTTGCGCGTGCGCAAAGTCATTGTGGCGTACTGCTCCATTCCTGGCTGAGCTTCTTGCACTTCTGCGGGGCCAGCTGTGGCCGGAAGCGGCAGTCCAGTGCGATGAAGAAGTCGCGCGTCACGCCGTAGTCGCGCTGGTAGCGGGTCAGGATGCGGTCGATCTCGCCGCTGGTGTACAACTGCTCGATGCCGCGCTCGAACGCATCGCGCTGCTCCGTGGTGCGGAAGCGCATCCAATAATACCGGCCGGGGCCCAGCACGTCGTGGAAGGCCAACTCGGTGGCGGCGTTCCTCCGCTGCGGCAATTGCTGCTTGAGGTAGTACAGGAAAATATCCGGCTGCGAGATGATCACATCGGTGCGGTCCAGGAACAGGGCGCCCGACGGCATGGTGATGGTTTCGCGATAGTTCGGGTTATCCGCCGTTGCTGCAATGTAGGCGGGTCCCAGCACCTTGTGCGCATTGCGGAACGCCGTCACACGGTATTTTTTCAGATCGGCGACGGTGGACATGGCCGGGATCTTGCTGCGCAAGGTGATGGCCATGTTTTGAAAATGCGAGACCGGCCAGTGGCCCAGGTAACCTTCTTGAGAGTGTTGCGGTGAAGACGAGGTGGTGACGTCGAGCAGGCCCTGGCGGAACTGGTCTTCGAAGCGTGCATTGGGGAGATAGCGAAATTCAACCGCCATATGCTGCGACTCGAACGCCGCGCGCAACACATCTACCAGCAGGCCCGACGAATGATCTGACAGCACGAACGGCGCGATCACGCTTTGCAGGCCGATCTTGACGGGAGCGGCGGCGGGGCTTGCCGTGGCCACAACTGCAGCAGTCAAGACAACGGCGGTTCCCCACATGCACGCCTCCATCATTTGAATTTATTTTTACAAATTATAACCAGATGAGGCGGTGCGTTTGCTTAAAGTGCATGTAGCCGTAGCGGGAAAGTCGGATGACTGAACGTTTATTTTGTTGCTTGCTCAAGCAGTCGATATCTGGCATGTTGGTGTTTTTAAAATGTCTATTCGTGAGGTTCGAGGCAAATGAACTATAGCCTTGCACTCTGGCCGGCACAGTTTGTTGAACAGCTGTTGCCGGCATCGTTGATCGTCATCGTGACACTGGCGTTCTTCTGGTTTGAACGCATCCGGCCGGGCCGGGAGTTGCCGCACGTGCGTGGATGGTATCTGCGGGCCACGCTGATGAATGTGATGCAGCTGACGCTCATCGGTGTCGGTGGGCTTATCTGGAACCGCTACTTTCGGGAGCATGCTCTCCTGGACTTCGTTCTTCGGGGCCGCCGGCGAGTATTTTTATCATGCGAATATCCGCACGCCGAAGTGGGTAGGGTTGATCCTGCAGCGACCGGAGCAGCATTCGATTCATCATCAACTTGGCGTTCACAAGTACAACTTCGGTGACTTGACCATTTGGGACCGGATGTTTGGCACCTTCAAGGACACCGATGGATTCATTGACCGCTGCGGCTTCCCCCGGCAGAATGAAGAGCGCTTGAGGGAGATGCTCGCCTTCAAGGATGTTTATGACTAGCCATAGGAGCGCGGTTCATGCATCACTTGGGAATGTTCGACTACATCTTTATCGCCATGATTCTCCTGTGCCTGCTGATTCGCGGGCCGTGGGAGTATCGGAACAAGAAGAGTAAGCCGGTCGAGTCGCGCGACAGCGGCAAGGAGCGTTTCAACCTGCTGCTGGTGTTCACCGGCTCGGTGACCATGCCGGTGCTGTACCTGTGCACGCCGTGGTTCGATTATGCGAATTACGCGGCGAGCACCTTGCAGGGCGTGCTGGGCACGCTGGCCGCAGTGCTGGGCGTGTACCTGTTCTGGCGCTCGCACCACGATCTGGGGCGGCAGTTTTCACCCAAGCTGGAGGTGCAGGATGCGCATGCTCTTGTGTGCACGGGCGTCTACCAGCGGGTGCGCCATCCGATGTACACGGCCGTGTTCCTCACCTCGACCGCGCAGCTGCTGTTGCTGGCTAATTTCGTGGTCGGCCCGGCGTTTTTGCTGGCGTTCTCGATCCTGTATTTCGCCCGCATTGAGCGGGAGGAGCAGATGATGCTCGATCATTTTGGCGAGCAGTATGCTGCCTACAAAGCGCGCACCAATCGCCTGTTTCCCGCTTTGCGGCCTCGCCAGCACGTTTCGCGTGGTTCGTAGATAATCGACGGATATTTTCTTTTGAAAGTGTCCCATGAGCGATTTGTCTACCTTTCCTATCACCGGCAAGTGGCCGGCCCAGCATCCGGAGCGCATCCAGCTGTATTCGCTGCCGACGCCGAATGGCGTGAAGGTGTCGATTGCGCTGGAAGAGACCGGGCTGGCCTACGAGCCGCATCTGGTCAGCTTCGACCATAACGACCAGATGTCGCCGGAATTCCTGTCGCTGAACCCGAACAACAAGATCCCGGCCATCATCGACCCGAACGGTCCGGATGGCAAGCCGTTGCCGTTGTTCGAGTCCGGCGCCATCCTGCTGTACCTGGCCGACAAGAGCGGCCAGCTGATCCCGAATGACGCCGCCGGCCGCTATGAAACTATCCAGTGGCTGATGTTCCAGATGGGCGGCATTGGCCCGATGTTCGGCCAGGTCGGCTTCTTCCACAAGTTCGCCGGCAAGGAGTACGAGGACAAGCGCCCGCGTGACCGCTACATCAACGAATCCAAGCGTTTGCTGGGCGTGCTGGACCAGCGCCTGCAAGGCCGCAAGTGGATCATGGGCGACGAGTACACCATCGCCGATATCGCCATCTTCCCGTGGGTGCGCAATCTGGTGAATTACTACGGCGCAGGCGAGCTGGTCGAGTTCCACCAGTTCAGCAATGTGCAGCGCGTGCTGGCGGCTTTCCTCGACCGTCCGGCGGTGGTTCGGGGTCTGGAGATTCCCAAGCGCGGCTGATCAGCGGCTGGGCGCGCGGCAGGCCGCTTCGGCCTCCCAGCGCCCGGAGCAGATGCGCGAGCGGCATAGCATGCCTTCGATCAGGCCCAGTTGCTTGCAGCGGGCCAGCAGCTGGGCGGTACTGTCGCCATCCTGACGTTCGACCACGTCGCGTGGACGCTCGGGTGTGACGGCGGCTGGCTTGCCGGCGTGCGCCATCAGGGCGGTCAGCAGGGTGACGTCGGTGTCGCCGGCTTGCACTGAGGCGGCTGTGGCTGCGGCCGGTGCCGCAGTCGCTGCCGACCGTGCGGCCGGCGTTGCCGATGCGGTGGCTTTGGCCGGCGATGCGGCAGTTCTTGGCATCGCCGCTGCCGTGTGATCGAAGCGGGCAGCGGCGCTTGTCGCGCCCGCCGCGCTGGGTGCCGGGACGGCTGCTTGCTCCTCATCCGGGCTGGACATCGGCGCGGCCTCGTTCACGATGGCTGCGGGCTGCTCCTGCGCCGATGCACGCGCTGTCACGTGTCGAGGCATGCTTGGCGAGGTGCCGCTGCTGTAGTCGCGCCGGAAGGTCTTCGGCGTGATGGTCTTGTCGTGCATCAGCCAGGCCACGCTGCACATCAGCAGCAGCAACGCGAACAGGCCGATGGTCCAGCCATCGATGGTCCAGCCGGCGGCGCGCGCCGCCTGCGCTGCCGGCCTTGTGCCATGTTCCAGTTGCGCCAGGATGCGCTTGCCGCCGACAGGGCGCCGCGCGCCGCTGGCGGCCAGCAAATCAGGTTTGGTTTTTTCCACGGTATTCCCCCTCCATTTGATCTGGCCGAGGTCGCGTCGCTGCGAACGGCCTACGATGCAGTGTCCGGTCTGTCGCATCGGCCCGTTTTGATGGAGCGCACCATGTTTCTCTTTTCTGTGCTGTTGTTCTTCGTGGCGGCCTGTTTTTGCGCCTGGTTGTTGCTGTTTCCCGCCGGCCGCGATGTGGTGGTGCAGTCCTTGAGCGCGGCCGGCCGCCGCATCGAACAGCATTTGCGCGGCGGTTACCGGCAGGGCGCGCGGCAGGCGGCGGGGCTGGGACGGGACGCCGGCGGCTCGCTGCGGCGCGTGCTGCTGTTCGTGCGGCGGCGCTATCTGCTGCTGTTGGCCGCCTCCGTGCTGGTGACGGTGCCGCCTTTGCTGGCGCTGATGCTCAGCGGACGCGGCATGTTGTCCGGCTACGACAGCGACACGCAAGCCATCAACGACCAGATCGCCGGCGTGCTGCAAGGCGAACAGCTGGCCGCGCCCGCGCCGCTGCCGCTGCTGGCTTTCACCACCGCCGAGGTGACGCTGCTGCTGCCCATGCTCGACAGCGCCAACCGCAACTGGCAGTTGCTGGATCCGGCGTTTGCGCAGCGGCTGCTGCTGGTGTTCAAGATCATGAAGGAGCGGCACGGCTACGACATGGCCATCCTCGAGGGCTACCGCAGTCCCGAGCGGCAGAACGCGCTGGCCGCCGCCGGTCCCGGTGTGACCAATGCCAAGGCGTTCCAGAGCTATCACCAGTTTGGGCTGGCGGCCGATTGCGCCTTCCTGCGCGACGGCAAGCTGGTGATTTCTGAAAAAGATCCGTGGGCCATGCGCGGCTACCAGTTCTACGGCGCCGCTGCCGAAGCCGCCGGCCTGACCTGGGGCGGCCGCTGGACCATGATGGACTTCGGCCACACCGAATTGCGTGTGCCGGGCACGGTAAAGAAGTGAGCGGACTTGTTCTGGCGCAAAAAATCCCGGCTTTGTTGGTGGCAACATTGATCGGTCCGCCTGTTGCATGGGCGCCGCCGTCTTCGCCGGACACCATCTATGATGCGCAAAATCTGGACCTTCCTGACTGATAGCCGCAATCTCACCATCATTGGCCTGACGGCGATGGCGGCGCTGTTTTACCTTGGCGCGCAAATGCTGGAACTGGCGCTGGTGTGGGCCTTGGCCGCCATCGCCGTGATGCTGGCGCTGGCCGGCGCGGTGTGGGGCTGGCGACGCTGGCGCGCGCGGCGCGAGTCTGAATTGCTGGGCGGGGCCATCGTCGATCCGTCGGTCGCCGAGGTAAAAGCCATCCGCGACAGCATGCTCAAGGCGATCGATACCATCAAGGGCTCGAAGCTGGGCATGGTCTCCGGCACGCGTGCCTTGTACGAGCTGCCGTGGTACATGATCATCGGGAATCCGGCGGCGGGCAAGAGCACGGCCGTTACCAACTCCGGCTTGCAGTTTCCGTTCGCGGACGGGAAGGTACTGCAAGGCGTGGGCGGCACGCGCAACTGCGACTGGTTCTTCACCACCGAAGGCATCCTGCTCGATACGGCGGGCCGCTACTCGGTGCTTGATGAACATCGCGCAGAGTGGTTCGGCTTTCTCGATTTGCTGAAGAAGTATCGCCGCCGTGCGCCGGTCAACGGGATTGTGATTGCGGTCAGCATCGCGGAACTGCGCGGCGAGGATCCGGAGGCGGGCATCCAGCTGGCGCGCAGCCTGCGCAAGCGCGTGCAGGATTTGATCGAACGCCTGGAGATTTTCGCGCCGGTGTATGTGGTGTTCACGAAGGCTGATTTGATTGCGGGCTTCGGCGAATTTTTCGCGCAGGCGGAGCGCACGGAGCGTGAGCGCGCATGGGGCGCGACCATGCCGTATCAGCGCAAGACCAGCAGCCAGCAGGTGATGGCGTTCTTCGATCACGCTTTCGATGAGCTGTGCGACGGCTTGAAGGCGATGAGTCTCGCCATCATGGGCCAGCAGCGGCGCGAGCGCATGGAGCCGGGCGTGTTCACGTTCCCGTTGGAGTTCTCGACCATCCGCGCGCCACTGCGTGCGTTTTTGGTGACGCTGTTTGAAGAGAACCCGTTCCAGTTCAAGCCGGTGTTCCGTGGTTTCTACTTCACCAGCGCGCTGCAGGAGGGAATGCCGCTCAGCGAGCAATCGCAGCGCGTAGCCAAGCGCTTTGCTTTGGCGGCGTCCGATACCGCCGCTGTCGCCGGCGCGGGCAATTCGGGCTTCTTCCTGTTGAACTTATTCCGCAAGGTGATCTTCGAGGATAAGGATCTGGTGTCGCAGTACGCCAGCAAGACCAAGGTGCGTTTGAAGTATGCCGCCTTCTTCGGTGCGGTGCTGCTGCTGGGCGCATCGCTGGGCGGATGGAGCTGGGCTTACATGGGCAACCGCCAGCTGGTCAGCAATGTGCAGGCGGATCTCGACAAGGTGATCAAGCTGCAGGCCAAGCGGCTGGACCTGCAATCGCGCCTTGAAGCGCTGGAGATCATTCAGGATCGTATCGTGCAGTTGGAGAAGTATCACGATGCGCGTCCGTGGTCGCTGCGTATGGGTCTTTATCAGGGCGAGCTGTTGGAGCGCAAGCTGCGTGAGGAGTACTTCGCCGGCGTGAGGAATGTGATGCTGATGCCGGTGGTGGCGAATCTGGAAACGCAGCTGTCGGAGATGAATGTGCATGCCGCCGAACTGCAGCCGGGCGCCGCCAACGTGGACGATGGTTACAACGCGTTGAAAAGCTACCTGATGCTGGCTGATAAATCGCACGCGGAAGCCAGTCACCTCAACGATCAGTTGCCGCGTCACTGGCGCGCTTGGCTGGACAATAATCGCGGCGCCATGCCGCGCGAGCAGATGATCCACAGCGCCGAACGGTTGATGACCTTCTATCTCGCGCAGATTCCCGATCCGGCCTGGCCGCGCATTGATCTGAAGCTGGCGCTGGTGGAACAGTCGCGTGAAAACCTGCGCCGCGTGGTGCGTGGTCTGCCAGCGCGGGAGCGCGTATATGCCGATATCCGTGCCCGCGCCAATACGCGCTTTCCATCGGCCACGGTGGCGCGCGTAGTGGGCGAGCAGGATCAGGCGCTGGTCAACGGCAGTTACGCGGTGCCGGGCGCGTACACACGCGAGGCGTGGGAGAAGTTTGTGCAGGAGGCTTTCCGCAACGCCGCCAGCCGCGAGCTGCAAAGCAGCGACTGGGTGTTGAAGACTGCCGCCCGCGACGACCTGACGCTGGAAGGCAGTCCCGAACAAATCCAGAAAGGCCTGACGGAGTTGTACAAGGCGGACTACGCGCGCGAGTGGCAGAGGTTTGTGCAGGGCGTGAACATCTCCAACCTGAATGGCTTCGATGCGGCGGTGGCGGCGATGAACCGGCTCGGCGATCCGCAAGCGTCGCCTTTGACCAAGCTGCTGGCGGCGATACACCAGCAAACCTCGTGGGACAATCCTTCGGCGATGAGCGCGGAGGTGAAGGAGGCGCGTACGGGCTTCATCAACTGGATCAAATATAGTCTGCTGCGGCGGTCGCCGGCGCAGGTCAACATCAACCTGCCGGCGGAACGCGCGATGGCGATGGGCGCGGTGGGGCGCGAGTTCTCCGGCATCGGCAAGCTGGTGGCGTCCGGTGACAAGGATGCATCGCTGATGCGCGCCTACATGGATGTGCTGTCCAAGCTGCGCGGCCGCATGAATCAACTGAAGAACCAGGGCGATCCCGGTCCCGGTGCACGGCAACTCATGCAGCAGACGCTGGACGGCAGCGGTTCGGAACTGGCCGACGCGCTGCGCTGGGTCGACGAGCAAATGCTGGTCGGGATGAGCGATACGCAGAAGCAGGCCATACGTCCTATCCTCGTGCGGCCGCTGATGCAGACCTTCGCCGTGCTGATTCCCGCCGCCGAAGCGGAGATCAACAAGACCTGGCTGGCGCAGGTGTATGAGCCGTTCCAGCAGTCGCTGGCGAACAAGTATCCGTTCGCGCCGAACGGACGGGTGGAGGCGGCCAGCACCGAGATCGCTCAGTTCTTTGGGCCGGATGGCGTGATCGCCAAATTCGCCACGTCGGCAATGGGGCCGCTGGTGCTGCGGCGTGGCGATGTGCTGGCGCCGCGCACCTGGGCCGACATGGGCATTACGCTGGCGCCGCAGATGGCGGCGCGTTTTCCTGGCTGGGTTGCGCCGATTTCTGCAGGCGGTGTGGTCTCGCCGGCCAGCGCGCAGACGGTATTCCAGATCCAGCCGATGCCGGCGCCCGGTGCGCTGGAATACACGGTGGAGATCGACGGCCAGCAGCTGCGCTATCGGAATACGCCGGCGCAGTGGGCGAGCATGGTGCATCCGAGTCCGGAGGGCGCGCCTGGCGCGCGCATCACGGCGGTGGCGGCCGACGGGCGTAGCGTGGAGGTGTTCAATGAGCCAGGGCAGTTTGGCCTCAAGCGCATGATCGATACGGCGGCCAAGCAGAAGCGCGATGGCGGCGTGTTTGAACTGCGCTGGACCAGCGGCGGCATTACGGTGGCGATGGGATTGAAAATCGTCAGCAGTCCGGAAAACGGCGCTGCGGCAAGCGCGCCGCAAGATCAGGGCTTCCGTGGCTTGCGGCTGCCAGAAACCGTCGTCGGCGCACCGCTCGCCGGATTGGCGCCGGGAGCATCGCCGACGCCCACTGCGCCGCCGCTGATGCCGACCGGCGGCGGACCGCCCACGAGCGCTGTAGCCGCCGCTGGCCCCGGCGGCCAGTCTTCGGCAGGTACAGGGGCCAGCGGCGGGCGGCAGTCCGACGCGGCGCCTGCACCGGCATCGGCACCGGGTGCGGCGCCGGCTGGGGCGCTGGTGGGGGCGGTGCGATGAGGCGCGGGGCGCAGGCGGCGCGGATCGGCTATTTCGGCAAGCTGCCCAGCCGCAGTGACTTCATCAAGGCCGCCGACAATCCCGCGCTGGCCACACTGCTGGACGGCTGGCTGGCCGAAGTGATGAATCTCGTCAGCGCCGAGCCGCGCTGGAAGCTGAACTACGATGCGATGCGCCCGCTGCACTTCGCCTTCGTCGGTACGCGCAGCCGGCGCGCCATCGCCGGCCATCTCGCTGCAAGCAGCGATAGTTCGCGGCGACGCTATCCTTTCCTCAGCATGAGTGCCATCGAAGTCGATGCGCCGGCCTCCTTTGTGCCGCGCAGTCCTCTGATCCTGTCGCCGCTTTGGTGCGAACTGGACCTGCTGGCGGAACAGGTGCTGGATGCCATCGATCCCGACGCGGCGCTGCAAGCGCTGGCGAGTACCCGCGTTGACGTCGATGCCGCCAGCGAGCAGCACGCGCTGTCATTTGCCGACTTCCTCGAACGGCACACGGTGACGGCGCTGGAAGCCTTGCTGGGCAGCGGCTGCGTGCGTCGCACGATACTGGCGGTCGGCCTGCTGCTGCAGCCGGTGCGCCGGAGCGGGGCGGAACGTCTCGACAAAAGCCTGGTGCTGCCGTTGCCGCTATCGGAACGCCAGCGCAACCTGGTGGCCGCATTCTGGCTGGACCTGATCGCGCAATTCCTGCAGCAGGCCGACTTTGAACTGAGCCTGTTCTTTGCTGAGGTGCGCGGACAGCCGTCGCTGGTCATCGGCTTCAATGGCGCCGCGCCGGAAACGCTGGCCGCCATCATCGATCCGCACAGCGCCGCCGAGCAGCAGATCCACTTCGATTACACCGGCTGGGTCGATGAGCTGATTGCCGGTGACGCCCGCGTGCAAAAGCTGTCGGCATATCTTGAACAAGGCCAGTTGTCGCTGCGCTCCGTGCAAGCGCTATTCCATGAAACCTTTGAGTGAAGGAGTTCAGCCATGCGTAAAAGTGCGATGATGATGGCATTGTTGGCGGCAGCGGGGGCCGCCGCCCAGACACCGGGCCAGATCGTGGTCACCGGCGCTGTGCCGGATGAGGCCAGCAAGGCCGCCATGCTGGCGCAGGTACGTGCGCTGTACGGTGCCGAGCGCGTGGTCGACCAGGTGACGATCGCGCAGGTCTCGCTGCCGCCGAACTGGAACGGCTACGTGCAGAAGCTGATCGCGCCCAATCTAAAATTGATCAGCAAGGGCGAGCTCAAAATCGACGGAACCAATGTCACCGTACGCGGCGAGGTGGCAAACGAAGCGCAGCGGCAGCAGATCGCCAGCGATATCGCCACCAGCCTCAATCCCAGCTACACCGTCAACAACGGCCTGCGCGTCAGCGCTGCGGAGCAGAATCTGCTGGACGCCACGCTGGACAAGCGCATCATCGAATTCGATAGCGGCAAGGCCACGCTGACCGCATCCGGCCAGGCCATTCTCGATGAGATGGCGGCCGCGCTGCACAAGGTAAAAGGCAAGAAGGTGGAGGTGATCGGCCATACCGACAACACTGGTCTGCGCGAGAGCAACCTGGCGCTCAGCCAGGCGCGCGCCGAGGCGGTGCGGATTTATCTGACCGGGAAGGGCATCAATCCCGACATGGTGATGGTGTCCGGCCAGGGACCGGATCGCCCCGTGGCCGAGAACACCAGTGCGGAAGGGCGCGCGCGCAACCGCCGCATCGAGTTCCGCGTCGCGCAGTAGCTATGGCAATGTGATGGTCACGTAGGCCGGGCGCGGCGCCAGCTTCACCAGGTCCGAGTAGGCCGCCAGCGTGTCCTGCGTAGAGCTGGACAGTGACGATTCCAGGCCGATGTAGGCCGCCATCGCAATCACCCCGAACACCGCTGATACCACCCATAGCGGCGCGTTGGAGCGCAGTTTGTGCACGATCTGGTCGGGCCGTTCCGCCTGCGGTGCGAAGCCCTTGCTCTTGCCCTGCATGTGGGCGATTTCGTCGCCCAGGCGGGCGGTCAGGTAGGCCAGCTTGTCGCTGGCATCCAGCGCGTACTTGCCGCGAAAGCCGATCAGCAGGCACATATGAAACACCTGCAGCGCCGGCAGCCGCGCACCGCCGGCGCTGCGCAGCGCTTCCAGGCGGTCGAAGAAGTGTTCGCCCGCCAGCTGGTCGCCGAAGATCACCAGTTGCAGTGGCCTGCGTTCCCACGCGAAGCGCATCGCAAACTGCGAGGACAGGATGATCTCATCGAGCGCCGCGCAGAAGGCGTATTTGGAGGCGTCGATATCCTCGCCCTGTGCACGCAGCTTGCGCGCTTCGCGGTCGAACTCCGCGAGATAGGCGGTGACGGTGTCGAGGAATTCAGCTTCGCCCGGCGGCGTGCTGCCGTTCTTCAGCATGAACAGCAGATAGAAGCCTTCCTGCAGCAGGTCGAGCAGGGTTTGCACGTGGCCGTAGCCGGGTTGGATCTGCTTGCGCTGGCCGCCCATCAGCGTGGGAACTGCGCGGCGTTCGACCGGGCGCGTCATGCTGTCACCGCGATCAGGTTGAGGCGCAGGTCGCGTATGCCGGCCGGTACGTAGATTGAGATCGACTGCGATTTCAGCATCTGTTCATACAACATGCCTTTGCCCTCCAATGCGAAGTAGTAGGTATCCGGCTGCACCGGGATGGCTGCCGGCACTTGCGGTGCGTGCGTTAGCTTCACGCCGGGCATGGCCGATAGCACGCATTTCTCGACGTCGTCTGGCGCGCCGACCTTGACGCGTAGCGGCACTACCTCCACCAGTTCCAGCGCCGGCAGTGCGGCGCTGACGGCCAGGTAGAGCGTGGTGCGCTGGTCGATCTTGCCGGAATCGAGCTTGCCGAGGTGGTAGCTCGGCTTGTCCTCGGTCAGCGCGATGGAGAAGTATTTGGTGGAGATGACGGTGTCCAGCAGGTCGCGGATGATTGCGTCGATCGCCGAGAAGCATTGCGCCGGATCGTCGTGCTGGTAGCCCGGCAGGTCGATCAGCGTGTATTGCTTGGAGTAGGTCATCATCGCGCCGGCCAATGCCAGCAGTGTTTCAAACAGGCGTTCCGGATGCAGTTCCGGATTGCGCAGGTAGTGCATCAACGTGGCGGCCGAGGTGCTTACGGTGTGCAGCAGCCAAAACGATGAAACGTCGCCGGAGCGGAATTCAATCACGTTGCGGCTAGGTTCGCGCATATGGCCTTGCAGCGATTGCACTTTGGCCTGCAGGGCGTCCAGCAGGCGATCCAGCATGGCCTTGAGCGCAGGCGCGCTGGCGATGGCCAGGCCGGGCGGGATGAATGTCGGATCCGGCTCGAAGCCGCCGGTCACCACGCGCCGCAGCCGTATCACCGGCACACATTCAAAAGCGCCGAGCGGTTCAAGATCGGACAGCAGCCGCACAGCGCTGTTGAGGAAGCTGACGTCCGTGGTGACAGCTTGCGTGTACAGGTCCGCCACTTCACGGCTGGACTGGCCGTAGCGCGCGCCGGTGTGATGCTCGCCAGCCGACGCCGCGTTGCCCCCGCCCGGCGCCAGCGACGGCAGGGCGGCATGCCACGTCACTTCCAGCACGCTGGCGGGAATGCGCGACAAGTCGATCGCCGGCGGTAGCGGGGCGTTGACCGGCGCGTCGACGATTTCGCCATCGCGGAAGATGATCGACAGCGCTTCCAGCCGCAGCTTGCCGGCCTTGAGCGCGTCGAGGTCCCATGCGATTTCGCGCACGCCCCACAAGTAAGGATGGAGTGCTTGCGCAGTGCGGCGCAGGCGCGCTTCGTGATAGTGGTCCTGCTGCTGGAAGTGCTGCGGCCGCAGGAACAGGCCTTCGCCCCACAGCACCTTGGATGGAATGCTCATACGGTCTCCCTGTTGGATATCCATGCATTAGAACGAAAGCAGCGCTGTTTCTCCTTGCGTCGCCTCAAGCAAAGAGAAAACAGCACGCTGCTTGAGCAAGCGCAATCGGCGAAAAAAGCGTTCATGAATAATGGCCTTCTTCCGAACGGTTACGCAAAAGGAGAAACCAATGAGCACTTCAAGAACATGGCTGCCTTGTGTCGCCAGCATGCTGTTGCTGTCGGCCTGCGCGACAGACGGCGCCAGCGTGCGTGCTGAAAAGCCGCAAGCCGTAACGCTCGATCGCGCACTGGCCGACGCTGACGCGGCGCTGGTTGCGGGGCAGGCCGACAAGGCGCAAGGCATCCTCAAATCGGCCGCCGCCAACTACCCGGCGGAGAAGACGCCGTGGCTCCATATGGCGCAAATGAAGTTCGATCGTGCCAGCTACGGCGAGGCGATCATGAATGCGCAGGAAGCGCTGCAGCGCGATCCCAATGACAAACTGGGAAACAGCATCGTCGCCGTCAGTGGCTTGCGCCTGTCAACCAAGGCGCTGGCGGACCTGAGCCAGCAAAACAATCTGAATGGCTCGCTGCGTTCCGAGGCGCAGGACCTGGCCAAGCTGCTGCGCACTAGCCTTGGCGAAGATGTGCTGGTGCCCACTGCGCGCAAGCCGGTGCCGGCACCTGTCGCTCCGCCGGCGAAGAAGGGTTCGAACACTGCCACCGGCCCGGCGAAGAACAACAACCAGACCAACAACAGCGATCCGTTCGGCGGATTGAAATAAGGAGCATGTATGGCTAACGGCGACAGCATTCAAAAGCGTCTCACCAAGGTGCGTCCTCCGCGCGTGCAGATGACCTACGACGTGGAGATCGGCGATGCGATGGAAAACAAGGAGTTGCCCTTCGTGGTCGGCGTGGTGGGAGACTTCGGCGGCAATTCGGATGTGGAGAAGAAGCGCCTGAAGGACCGCAAGTTCGTCAGCATCGACAGCGGCAACTTCGATGAAGTGTTGAGCGGCGTGGAGCCGGTGGCGCGTTTCCAGGTGCCGAACCAACTGGCCGGCGACGACAGCAGCTTCAATGTGGAGCTGCGCTTCAAGGCGATGGACGACTTCCGGCCCGAGTCGATCGTGCAGCAGGTGGAGCCGCTGGCCAAGCTGCTGGAAGCACGCAGCAAGCTGGCCGACCTGCGCAACAAGCTGGCCGGGAACGACAAGCTGGAAGACATCCTGAGCGACGTCCTGAATAACACCGACAAGCTGGCGAGCCTGAGGGCCGCCAAGGGGAACTGACATGTCCGCACAACTGAATCAAGCGCAGGAAGCCGCGCCGCTGCAGGAAGGCGACAGCCTGCTGGACCGGATCGTGGAAGAGAGCAAGGTCGCCAAATCCAGCGTGGAGCATAAACGCGCCAAGGACATCATCGCGGAGCTGGTGAATCAGGTGCTGGACGGTACCGTGGCGGTCTCCAACAACCTGTCCGCCACGCTGGACGCGCGCGTGGCGGAGCTGGACAAGCTGATATCGAGCCAGTTGAGCGCCATCATGCACGCGCCGGCGTTCCAGAAGCTGGAGCAAAGCTGGACCGGCCTGCATTACCTGGTGAAGAACTCCGCTACCGGGCAGGGATTGAAGATCCGCGTGCTCAACGCCACCAAGCGCGAACTGGTGCGGGACTTCCAGTCCGCGCTGGAATTCGATCAGAGCGCGATGTTCAAGAAGATCTACGAGGAAGAATTCGGCACCTTCGGCGGTGCGCCGTATGCCGCGCTGTTGGGGGATTTCGAAATCTCGCGCCAGCCGGAAGACATGTACTTCATCGAGCAGATGTCGCACGTGGCGGCGGCCTCGCATGCGCCATTCATTGCCTCGGCGTCGCCGGAACTGTTTGGGCTCGAAAGCTACGGCGACCTGTCCAAGCCGCGCGACCTGTCCAAGGTTTTCGATACGGTGGAATACGCCAAGTGGAAGGCCTTCCGCGAATCCGATGACTCCCGCTACGTCGGCCTTGCGCTGCCGCGCTTCCTCGGCCGCCTGCCGTTCAATCCTGTCGACGGCACCACGGTGGAAGGCTTCAACTTCGTCGAGGAAGTCGACGGCACCGATCACCAGAAGTACCTGTGGTGTAACGCCGCCTATGCCTTCGGCGCCAAGCTGACCAAGGCCTTCGATGATTTCGGCTGGTGCGCGGCGATCCGCGGTGTGGAAGGCGGCGGCCTGGTGGACGACCTGCCGACCCACACCTTCAAAACCGACGAAGGCGAAGTGGCGCTCAAGTGCCCGACCGAAGTCGCCATCACCGACCGCCGTGAGAAAGAGCTGAGCGACCTTGGCTTCATCTCGCTTGTCCACTGCAAGAACACCGCGTACGCCGCCTTTTTCGGCGCGCAGTCTGCGCAAAAGGCCCGCAAGTACAACTCGGAAGCGGCCAATGCCAACGCCGTGCTGTCCTCGCAGTTGCAGTACATCTTCGCCGTATCGCGCATCGCGCACTACATGAAGGCCATGATGCGCGATAAGGTCGGCAGCTTTGCGTCCGCCTCCAACGTCGAAGATTTCCTTAACCGCTGGCTCATGAAATACGTTCTGCTGGACGACAACGCCAGCCAGGAACAGAAGGCGCAGTTCCCGCTGCGCGAGGCCTCGGTGCAAGTGCACGAAGTCGCAGGGCGGCCGGGCGTGTTCCGCGCGGTGTCCTTCCTGCGTCCGCATTTCCAGCTCGATGAGCTGTCCGTTTCACTCCGTCTGGTCGCGGAGCTGCCACAACCGACCAACTACTGAACCCCGATAAATTGAGAGGAGCATTCCAATGGCAATCGACGTATATCTGTACATTGACGGCATCAAGGGCGAATCGAATGACGACCGCCACAAGGACTGGATCGAGTGCCGGTCCGTGAGCTTCGGCGTGGAACAGCCCAAGTCCGCCACCGCTTCCACTGGCGGCGGCCATACGGCGGAGCGTTGCGAGCATCGCGACATCGTGCTGTCCAAACTGGCCGACCTGGCGTCCCCGATCCTGCTGCAAACCTGTTCGGCCGGCCGCACCATCCCCAAGGCCAAGTTTGAGTTCATGCGTGCCGACGCCCAGGGTGAGCGCGTGAAATACTACGAAATCGAAATCGAGAATGTGCTGATCGGCGCCGTGTCGCCGGCGGTGGAGGAGGGCGACATCCTGAGCGAGGAAGTCGCGCTCAAATTCTCCAAGATCAAGTGGAAGTACACGCAGCAGAAAATCAGCGGCGGCGCTGGCGGTAACACGTCCGGCGGTTGGGATCTGTCCACCAACCGCATCGTCTGAAGCTTCCCCTGCGCCCGCGCCGGTCCTCGTGGCGAGCCGGCGCCGCGCGCCTTTAGCCAGGCCTTCCCGGCCTGGCTCTTTTTCGAAAGTCTGGCATGAACGGCTTTACTCCCGGCCTGCTCGATCGCTTGCTTGGCGAAGCAGCACCCCGCATGTCGCTGGAACAGTACAAAGACAGCGTGGCGCGCGATCTGGAAGACTTGCTGAACACCCGCTGCGCCATCGCCGTCGAGACGATGCGCGCCTATCCCGAGTGCGCGCGCTCGATCGCCAATTACGGACTGGTAGATTTCGCCGGCATGTGCTTTGGCAGCGATGACGACCGCATGCGCATTTGCGCCGCACTGAAAGCCGCCATCGAACGGCATGAACCGCGCCTGCGCAATGTGCAGGCCCGCCTGGAACACGAACCCGGCTCGATCAACCGCGTGCGCTTTGCCATCTACGGCACGCTGGCCGGACTACCCCATACCGAAGCTGTCAGCTTTGACGCGGTGCTGCAACCGTCATCGCTGCATTACTCGATCAATCGCAGCGCACGTGGAGGTCGCAAATGAACCTGAAGTCCTTGATCGGAAAGCTGAATGACACCACGCGGCTGGCCGTTACCCGCGCCGCCAGCATTTGCGTGGCGCTGGGCCAGCACGAAGTGGAGATTGAGCACTTGCTTCTGGCCTTGCTGGAGCAGGAACGCTGCGACCTGGTACTGATCGCGCGCAAGTGCGGCGTGAATGTGGAAGCGCTGGAAGCCGACCTGCATCAGGAGGTGAGCCAGTTTAAGAATGGCAGCACTCGCACGCCGGTGTTTGCACGAGACCTGCCGGTGCTGCTGGAACATGCCTGGCTGATTGCCTCCCTGGCGACGCCGCCGGACGCCATTCGCAGCGCGCATCTGCTGGTTGCGCTGCTCGCGGATCCGGAGCTGGAACAACTGGCACTGCGGGCGTCGCGCCAGTTCGCGAAGATTCCCATCGACGAAGTCAAACATCAGTTGGAGAAGTACGCACATGGCTCGCAGGAAGAGACGACCGCAGCCCCCGCAGCCTCCGCCGCTGCGTTTGCCGGCACCGTACGCACGCCGGCGCTGGACCAATACACCACCAGCCTGACGCGCATGGCGCGCGAGGGCAAGCTCGATCCTGTCATCGGGCGCGAGGCGGAGATACGGCAGATGGTGGATATCCTGCTGCGCCGGCGGCAGAACAATCCGATATTGACCGGCGAGGCGGGCGTCGGCAAGACGGCAGTGGTGGAAGGACTCGCATTGCGCGTGGGGGCTGGCGATGTGCCGTCGGCGCTGAAGGAGGTGGAGATCCGCACACTGGACATGGGCTTGCTGCAAGCCGGCGCCAGTGTGAAGGGCGAGTTCGAAAACCGCCTGAAGAATGTGATCGATGAGGTCAAGCAAAGTCCGCGTGCCATCATCTTGTTCATCGACGAGGCGCACACCATGATCGGTGCGGGTGGCGCTGCGGGACAGAATGATGCGGCTAATCTGCTCAAACCTGCGTTGGCGCGCGGTGAGCTGCGCACCATCGCCGCCACCACTTGGGGAGAGTACAAGAAGTATTTCGAGAAGGATGCAGCGCTGGCGCGCCGCTTCCAGGTCGTCAAAGTGGAAGAACCCAGCGAGGATATCGCCAGCGCCATGTTGCGTGCGATGGCGCCGCTAATGGAGAAACACTTCAGTGTGCGTATCCGCGACGAAGCGGTGACGGAAGCGGTGCGGCTGTCGCATCGCTACGTCAGCGGACGGCAGTTGCCTGACAAGGCGGTCAGTGTGCTCGATACGGCTTGCGCACGGGTGGCGCTGGCGCAGAGCGGAGCGCCGGCTTTGCTGGAAGATGCGGCGAAGCAGATGGAACGCATCAGCGCTGAAATCGCGGCCTTGCAGCGGGAAGAGGGCGGCGCGGCGCTGCACCAGCGCGTGCAGCACCTGCAAGCCAGCTTCGCAGCCTGCAAGGAAGAATGCGCGCAGCACACGGAGCGCTGGCAGCGCGAGCAAGCCATCGTGGCGGCCATCGTACGCGCACGGAGCGGCGAGGGGCACGGTGGCGGCGACGCAGAACTTCGTGCGTTGAAGGCAGAACTCGCGGAGCTGCAAGGCGAATCGCCGCTCGTACCGCTGGAAGTGGACGGCGCCAGCGTGGCTGCCATCGTCTCCGGCTGGACTGGGATTCCGCTGGGCCGCATGGTCAAGGACGAGATCCGCACCGTGCTGTCGTTGCAAGGCGCGCTGCAAGAACGCATCCTTGGCCAGCCGCACGCGATTGCCGCCGTGGCGCAGCGCGTGCGTACCGCGCGTGCCAACCTCGATGACCCGAACAAACCGAAAGGCGTATTCCTGTTCGTCGGCCCCTCCGGCGTCGGCAAGACCGAAACCGCATTGGCTCTGGCCGACCTGCTGTATGGCGGCGAGCGCAAACTCATCACCATCAACATGAGCGAATATCAGGAAGCGCACAGCGTGTCCGGCCTCAAAGGTTCGCCGCCGGGCTACGTCGGCTACGGCCAAGGCGGCGTGCTGACCGAAGCCGTACGGCGTAATCCCTACAGCGTGGTGCTACTGGATGAAATCGAAAAAGCCCACCCGGACGTGGTCGAACTATTCTTTCAGGTGTTCGACAAGGGCGTGATGGACGATGCCGAAGGCCGTGAGATCGACTTCCGCAACACCATCATCATCGCCACCGCCAATGCCGGCTCGGCCACCATCATGCAAACTTGTGTGAACAAGGAGCCGCCACCGCCGGATGAACTGGAACAGCTGCTGCGCCCTCAATTGTTCAAGCACTTCAAGCCAGCGTTCCTCGGTCGCGTGAAAGTAACGCCGTACTACCCGATACCGGACGCGGTGCTGGCGCAGATCATCGAACTGAAACTGGCGCGCATCGCGCAACGCATCCGCGAACATCACCACGCCGAATTCACCTACGAGCCGTCGCTGGTGGACGCGGTGCTGGCTCGCTGCACCGAAGTCGATTCCGGCGCGCGCAACGTCGACCATATCCTTAACGGCACGCTGCTGCCAGAGATTGCGCAGGCAGTGCTGGAAAAGATGGCGCAGGCACAGCCCATCAGCCGCATCAAGGTCGGCACGGGCAGCAAAGGCCAGTTCAAATACACCGTCAAATAGGAGGCGCACATGGCCACCATCGATCAATTACTGCAGCCGGTCAGCGCGGAACAGCCCTGCGGCGAAGATATGTCATTCAGCCGAGAAGTGGACGAAGTGGCGCAAGCGCGCCAGCATGACGATCCGACGCTGGATCAAGGCGAGTGGGAGACCGCGTTGAAGGAAGCCGACTGGCCGTTCGTCGCCAGCCGCTGCGCGCAACTGATCCTCACCCGCAGCAAGGACCTGCGGCTGGCTGTCTGGCTGGCTGAGGCCCAGGCGCGCACGCAAGGTCTTCGTGGCCTCGGCGAAGGCTACGCGCTGCTGGCCGGCCTGTGCGAAAAATACTGGACCGATTTGTATCCATTGGTCGATGACGGCGACTACGACCAGCGCATCGGCAATCTGTTTTGGCTGCTGGCGCGCACGCCGGCGCTGGTGCAAGCCTGCGCATCGCCATCGCTGGACGACGCCGAATTCTGCCTCACCGCGCTGATTCAACTGGAGCGCGTGGTAGATACGCAACTGGGTGCGGACGGTCCCGGCTTCTCGCCTGCCAAGGACGCCTTGCAGGCGGTGATCCGCCATCTCGCCCCGCACAGCCAACTGATGGCCCTCGCTGACGGTGGTCAGGCCACTTCTGGTCACACAAGCGCCACGCTGGGCGGCGCACTGCAAAATCGCGTGCAAGCCCTGCAGCAACTGCGGCTGGTGGCGGAATTCTTCCGTCGCACCGAGCCGCACAGCCCGGTCGCCTATCTGGCTGAACGGGCGGCCAGCTGGGGTGAAATGCCGCTGCATGTGTGGCTGCGTGCCGTGATCAAGGATCCGTCGGCGATTGCGGGCGTTGAGGAACTGCTCGGCGCAGCGCCCGCAAGCGATTGATTGCTGCGTTGCAGCGCAGAATATTTCTTTTCGAACTATAGATTGTGGACAAATAGTGCTAGCATGAACTGGACATTCCAGACTTTTGCTAGGGAGTTTGCCATGAACAATCTCAAGATCGGAACCCGACTTGGCTTTGGTTTTTCGCTGATTTTGTTACTGCTGGTTGCGATGACCACCATAGGCATACTTCGCCTGAGCAGCGCGAGCGCCAAAACCGACGAGATGATTAACGTGAAAATCCGCGACGAGCGGCTGATCGCGGAGTGGGGCAAGATCATCGAGGTGAACGCCGCCCGTACCACCGGCGCCTACATGGTGCGCGATGCGGCCGACCAGAAAAAACTCGAAGCGCTGATGGCCGAATCCTCCGGCCGCGCCACCCAGATCCAGGACCAGATCGGCGCCAACCTCGATGACGATGATCTCAAGCCAGTGTTCAAGCAAGTGCTGGATACGCGCAAGGCTTACACCGATTTCCGCAAGGCCGTATTCGCCGCCAAGAACGCCGGCGACCTGGAAGGTGCGACCAAAATCTACGAAGGCGAGATGACCCAGAGCCGCATCCGCTACCTCGCGGCGCTGAAGGCTTTCGCCGACAAGCAGGCAGCATCGCTGGACGCCACCGCCGTCGAGATCCAGAAACAGTACCAGAGCGGCCGCACCTTGCTGGTGCTGCTAGGCCTTGCCGCGATTGTGATGGGCGTGTTCGCCGCATGGTGGATCACGCGCACCATCACGCAGCCGATCAATGAAGCGGTAAAGGTTGCGGAGACCGTATCCTCGGGCGATTTGACCAGCGATATCCAGGTCAGCAGCAATGACGAAACCGGCCAGTTGATGAACGCATTGAAGACCATGAACACCAATCTGGTGAACATCGTCGGCCAGGTGCGCAATGGCACCGATCTGATTGCGACGGCGTCCACGGAAATCGCAGCCGGCAATCAGGACCTGTCTTCGCGCACCGAGGAGCAGGCTAGCTCGCTGGAGGAAACCGCATCCTCGATGGAGCAGTTGACGTCCACCGTGCGCTTCAATGCGGAGAATGCGCGGCAGGCCAATGAGCTGGCGATCAGCGCATCGGAAATCGCCAGCCGTGGTGGTTCGGTGGTGGGCGAGGTGGTGAACACGATGGGCTCGATCAACGACTCGTCGCGCAAGATCGTGGATATTATCTCGGTCATCGACGGCATCGCGTTCCAGACCAATATCCTGGCGTTGAATGCGGCCGTGGAAGCGGCGCGCGCTGGTGAGCAGGGACGCGGCTTCGCGGTGGTGGCGTCGGAAGTGCGTAATCTGGCGCAGCGCTCCGCCTCGGCCGCCAAGGATATCAAGGGCTTGATCGACGACTCAGTGCAGAAGGTACAGATGGGCTCCGAGCTGGTGGACAAGGCCGGGCAGACGATGGAGGAAATCGTCCAGAGCATCAGCCGCGTCACGCAGATCATGACGCAGATTAGCAATGCCAGCGAAGAGCAAAGCATCGGCATCGCGCAGGTCAACGACGCGATTACGCAGATGGATCAGGTGACGCAGCAGAATGCGGCGCTGGTGGAGCAGGCTGCAGCTGCGGCGGAATCGATGCAGGAGCAGTCGGCCAAGCTGGCCGATGTGGTCAGTGTGTTCAAGCTGGATGGATCGAGCGCGGCGCCCGCGCTGGCGCGTCCGGCCGCACCGGCGCGCGCCGCGCTGCCGCGTCGTGCCGCAGCGGTGGCGGCACCAAAGAGGGCTGTTGCCGCCAAGGCCCCGGCTGCTGCGCCGGCATCCGCACCGGCCGCATCAACCGCACCACGCAAGGCCACCGTTGCTGCCAACGAGTCGGGCGACTGGGAAGAGTTCTAAGCCGCTGTAGGCTGTACAATCGCGGCCTATGAATACTGCCAGTCCCGCGAGTCCAGCCCTTCCCGCGCGGCGCGCCATGTGCGCCGCGTGCCTGCGCCCACAGCAGACCTGCATCTGCCGCTGGGCGACAGCGCAGCCTAATCAGGTCGAAGTCCTGATACTTCAACATCCGATGGAAGTCAGCAATGCCAAGGGCAGTGCGCGTCTGCTGCATTTGAGTTTGTCCAACAGCCGGCTGGAAGTGGGCGAGACGTTCGAACCGCAGCAGCTGCAAGCGCTGCTCTCGCCGGATCGCCGCAACGTGCTGCTGTATCCCGATACGGAAGATGCGTCGCTGGGACTGGCCGCGCCGCAGCCGTTTGACGAGGCATGGCTTGCAGAGCCGCTGCGCCTCGTGGTGCTGGACGGGACCTGGCGCAAGAGCCGCAAGATGCTGTATCTGAATCCGCTGCTGCAAACCTTGCCGCGCATGCCGCTGCGCGACACGCCGCCGTCGCACTACCTGATACGCAAGGCGCATCTGCCGGACCAGCTGTCCACGCTGGAGGCCACGGTGTACGCGCTGGCGCAGCTGGAAAACGATATCAACAAATTCGATCCGCTGATCGCCGCCTTCGACGGTTTCGTGGCCCAGCAGGCAGGCTACATCAAGAAATCAATTTGAGGCCCGGCGGCAGGGCGTCGCCCAGCATGCGCTTTTCGTCGGCCTGGTCGAGCTGCACCACTTCGCGCACCATCGCGCTCCAGTTGGCGGGCGCGGTTGACGCCTGCAGACGGCGCAGCACTTCGGCGCGCAGCGTGTCGTTGATGTCGCGCGAACGGTCGCCGGTCATGCGGGCCAGGTGGGCTGCGGTGTAGCCGGCCGGTTCGACCTTTTTCCAGTCCAGTGCCAGCACGGCGTCCAGCCATTGTTCGACGGTGGCGGTGTCCACCACGTCGTGCGCGCTGCCGTGGAAGGGCTGGCGCGCGCCGACGCGGCTCAAGCCCCACAGCAGGCGGCCGCGCGCGGCTTCGGATTTCTTCTCTTTCTGTAGCTGCTCCAGCATCCACGCGCCGATTTCGGCCTTGTAGTTGCCGGGGATGCGTTCCAGCGATGCGCCCAGTCGCAGCATGTCTTCCTCGCTGCCGTTGACCAGCGTGACAGGTCGGCGGCCGCGTTCTGCAGCATCGGCCTGCACGTTGAAAGCGAAATCGTCCAGCACGCGCAATTGCGCTTCCACGCTCAAGCCGCCCGCAACGCGGCGCCACATAGTCCACCATTCGGCGCAGGCCTGGCTGTCCTTGTGATGCTGCACGCCGGCGCCGAACATGGCCCACAGCTTTTCGATGCGCCATTCGTCCAGCGCGTAGCCGAAGCCGGGACGCAAGCAGTAGCCGCTCAGGTTGAGCCACGCACGTTCGTGTTCGGCGGAGCGGCGGCGGCCTTTGGCGCGTTCCATCAGCGCGTCGAACAGGCGGCGCAGCACGGCGGTCGGCCAGTTTTCGCGGCTGCCCAGCAGGTGCTCGAGCTGGGTGCGCAGTTGCTTCACTTCCTTGATGTCGACTTGCTGCGCGCGGCTGCCGAAGATGCGCTCGATTTTTTCGAGGGCGGCCGGCAGGCCTGCTGGCATCGGTGTTTCATCGGCTGCTGCTTCGGGCGCTGCCTCGCCGCGCAGCTGGAATTCAAGCAGCCAGCGTTGCGCGTTTTCCTTGGCGACGCAGTGGACGTCCAGCGTGCCGACTTCGCTCAGCGTGGCGGCCAGCTGCACTGGGATTTCTTTACGTGCGTCGGCGGCGCTGCTGTCGCGCAGGACGGTGGCGATGGGTGGCAGTTCGATGCAGTCGTCCGGCTGCAGTTCGATCACGTCGCCGGCTTGCGGCGCTTCGGCGGTGGAGGAGGCGAGGTGGAAGCGCACCGGCCGGCCGAGGCGCAGTGCGAAGGTGCGGTCGGCCAGCAGGATTTCTTTGTTCTCGGCCGCGCCGCGCGGCAGGATGCAAATGGCACGTCGTGGCTTGTCGGCCGGGCCGGCGGTGTCCAGCAGCAGGAAGTAGCTGCGCGCGGAGCCGCCGCCGATCACCGGCGCCTGGCCGGATTGGCCTAGCGCGTAGGCGACGCCGCCACGTGCTACGGCGACGTCGGGGTTTTCGTTGTGCAGCACGCGCATTGGTTGTTGGCGCCAGCCTGCCAGCGTCGCTTCCAGTCGGCGTGCCAGTGCGTCGGCGCGGAATACGCCGCCGTTGAGCAGCAGCGTGTCCGGGATCGGGATGGTGGTGCTGTCGGCGGGCAGGCCGAGGGCTTCGCGCGCGGCGGCGGCGTGCTGGCGCAGGAAGTCTGCAAGGTGGCGTGTGATGGCGGCATCGGCGGCGTAGGGCAGGCCGAATTCGACGATGGCCCCGCGACCGCGCTTCGCGGAAGCCTGTTCCGCGTTTAGCGGGAAGAAGCCGTCCACCACCAGCGCGGTGACTTCATCGCGCGTCAGCTCGGCCGAGCGCGAGCCGCCAATCAGCTTCGAGCCGGCGCCCAGCAGCGTCACGGTGGTGCGCTCCGGCGCATCGGCGGCCAGCAGCAACTCCTTAGCCGCCCGGCAGCGTTCCGCCAGTTGCGACAAGCGTGCGGCCGACAGCCGCGCAGGTTCGTTACCGCTCATGCGCGACTCGACGAGGTGGGCGAGCGCGAGGTCCATATTGTCGCCACCGAGGATCAGGTGGTTGCCGACGCCGATGCGGCTGATGGCAGCACCGTCGACCTTCATCAAACTGAAGTCCGTGGTGCCGCCGCCGACGTCGCACACCAGCACCAGCCGCGTATCGGCCAACTGCTCGTCCAACGACGCACGCTGGCGGAACAGCCAGTCGTAGAACGCGGCCTGCGGTTCTTCCAGCAATCGCAACGACGGCAAGCCCGCCATGCGCGCCGCTTCCAGCGTCAACGCACGCGCGCCTTCGTCAAACGATGCGGGAATAGTTAAAACAATCTGCTGCCGTTCCAAAGGCTGCGCAGGAAAGCGCGTATTCCAGGCAGACCGCAAATGCGCAAGGTACGACGCGCTGGCCGCCACCGGCGACACCTTGGCCACATCCGCCTCTGCACCCCACGGCAAAATCGCCGCCATGCGATCAACCTGCGGATGCGAAAGCCAGCTCTTGGCGCTGACCACCAAACGGCCCGGCACCTGCCCTCCCAGTTTGCGCGCGAGGCGGCCAACGACCACCTGCCGCACGCCGGCGACATCCTCCGCCTGCCAAGGCAATTGAAGATCGCCATCCGCCATCTCGCCGTCAGCCGGGTGATAACGCAAGGATGGCAGCAACGCCGCCGCACCAATCTCGCCGGGCGCCGTCAGCTGATCGATATCGAACAACCGAATCTCGGCGCTGCCGGCTTCCGCATAGGCCATCACCGTATTGGTGGTGCCCAGATCGATGCTGACGACGTATTGGCTCATCATGCGTTGCGGACGTCGAACTCCACCTTCCAGCGCTGGCCATCGTTGGCCACGGCGGCCAGTTCCAGCGTGCCCGATTCCGTCGCCATCGCATGCAGGCGTACCTGCACCACATCACCAGCCTGACGGCCTTCCGGCGACAGGTTAGCCTGAATCTCGTTCATCTCGATCAGCTCATCCGGGCCCCAGAAGTCCAGCAGATCGCCGATCTGGTCCTGACGGCGCACCGAGGAACCGAAGAAGCGGAACTGCACCGGCTCACCGACCACCAGGCCAAATTCCTGATTCGGTAATTCGATCTCGCTGCCTTCCTCCATACCGAACGGCGCCACGCACAGCGCCTGAATCGGCGGCTCCATGCCCGGAATCGCCGGCATCGCCGACTCGATCGCCACGTAGTACGAACGCGCCGTGCCGCCGCGAATGCGCACGCCGCTGCCGCGACGCACGTAGCTGTAGTAAGCCGCGCCGCGCGCCACCGCCAGGTCGAGGTCCGCGCCGCCCAGCATGCGCGCAGGCTCTGCGCCTTCCATGTACAGCCAGTCGTTAATGGTGCCCATGATGCGCTGCGCCAGCAGGTCCGACTTGAACACGCCGCCGTTGAACAGCACTGCGGTCGGATGCAGGAACGTCGCTTCGGCGTTTTGCTTGCCGGCGTAGCCTTCCAGTTCCGTCGTCGCGCCAAGCTGGCGCGCGAGGAATGCCGCCAGATGGCGGGTGATGCCCGCGTCCTGCGCATACGGCAAGCCAAGCTGCGTCAGGCCCGCGCGGGTGCGCACGGCCGGACGCGCCGACGCTTCCACTTTCGGGAAGAAGCCGTCGAGGATGAAGGTCGACACTTCCTCGCGCGTGAGTTCGGTGCGGATCGAACCGCCGATCAGTTTCGAGCCACGGCTCGGCACCACGATCGGCCAGGTCGCCACGGTTTCATCGGCCAGCAGTTTTTCCTTGGCGGTGCGGCAGCCGTAGGTCAGTGCGCGCATCTGCCACGCGTCGAGCTGCGTGCCATTGGCGGCCAGCTTGCGTGCGACGAGGTGCGCCAGCGCCAGATCCATATTGTCGCCGCCGAGCAGAATGTGGTCGCCCACCGCGATACGGTGCGGTTCCAGCACGCCGTCGCGTTCCAGCACGGCGATCAGCGAAAAGTCGCTGGTGCCGCCGCCGACGTCGACCACCAGAATGATGTCGCCCGGTTTGACTTCCTTGCGCCAGCGGCCTTCGCTGCCCTGAATCCAGCTGTACAAGGCTGCTTGCGGTTCTTCCAGCAGCGTGAGGTTGGTGTAGCCGGCGGCGCGCGCCGCATCGGCGGTCAGTTCGCGCGCGCCCGGATCGAAGGAGGCGGGGATCGTCACCGTCACGGCCTGTTCGCCGAACGGCGCGTCAGGGTGCGCCTGCTCCCACGCCTTGCGCAGGTGCGACAGGTAGCGCGTGGAAGCTTCCAGCGGCGATACGCGCGCCACTTCTTCCGGCGCGTCGTTCGGCAGCAGGGCGCTGCGGCGGTCCACGCCCGGATGGCTCAACCAGCTCTTGGCGCTGGAGACCAGGCGGATCGGCGTGGTGGCGCCACGGCTACGCGCCATCTCGCCGGCCACGCCGGTTTGTTCTTCAGCCGTTTGCTGCCACGGCAGATTGTTCTCGCCCGGCGCCAGTTCATCGGCGTGCGGCAAGTACAGGAACGAAGGCAGCAGCGGCAGTTCTTCAATCGTGCCCGGTGCGGTCAGCTGCGGGATGGCCAGCACGCCGTGCTGGGTTTTCTCGCCATCGCTGGCTTGCAGGTTCACATACGACAGCGCGCTGTGCGTGGTGCCAAGGTCGATGCCGATGGCGTAACGTGGATCGCTCACAGTTCCACCTCCGCCGGCGCCAGGATGGAGGCGTCATGCGCTTCCGCCAGTTTCGGCAGGCGCACCTCGGCCGAACGCCAGCCGCGATGGCTCAGCGAGCCTTTGAACGGCGCCTTGCCGACCACGTTGCCGGTCAGGCGCACGGCGGCGGCGTCAAAGCCTTCCGGCAGTTCGATGCGGCTGCCTTCCGCTTCGCTGCGGATCGGCTGGATGGTGAAGTGTTCTTTCAACACCTTGGCGCAGCCTTCGTGCACCACGCGCGCGGCCGCGCCGATGTCGGCGTCGGAGTAGGCGGACAGGTTTTCCTGGGTGAAGTCGATCAGGCGTGCCTCGCGCTGGAACAGCGACAGTAGTTGCAGGGCGGCGTCCGGGGTGGCGACGCGCAACGTGACCGGAGCAGGAGCAGGAGCCGGCGCCGGCGCCGGTGCAGCGACAGGCGTGGCGCTTGGCTGCGGCGCTTCGTCGATGCGGCTCAGACGCGCAGCGTACTCAGCGTCCGACAGCGCGCGGAAGAAAGCGCCGATGGCGATGGAAATCCGGCTGAAGAAAGACGGCAGAGGTTGATTGGAATTCGTCATGTATTTACTCACTGTGTAAGGTTGCCGAACGCAGCGCGGGCGCGCGTTTCTGGCGAAGCCCGGCATGATACTTGATATTTCCCTTGATATGGCAGTTTGGAGCGCCTAGAATACTGTATGTTTATACAGTATTTGGGTGTGCCATGTCCCACGATGAAAACAATCAAGAGCAGGTGATGTTGCCGCCGCCCTCGCTCAAGGCGCAAAAAGGGCGTGGCGCGGTCTCCAATATACAGGGTCGTTACGAATTGAACGCGCGCGAGGCCTACGACGACGGCTGGGAGCGCGAGGAAGAGGAGGCCAAGCCGTGGAAAACGCAAGTGACCGAGGAAATCTGCCGCTCCATTTTGAGCCGCAACGCCTCGCCGGATTTGCCGTTCAGCGTCTCGCTCAATCCGTATCGCGGCTGCGAGCATGGCTGTATCTACTGTTTTGCGCGGCCTACGCACAGCTATCTCGGACTATCGCCGGGCATGGACTTCGAGAGCAAAATCTTCGCCAAGGTCAACGCGCCGGAGATGCTGCGACGCGAACTGGCCAAGCCCGGCTACGAGCCAGTGTCGATCGCGCTGGGCGTCAACACGGACGCCTATCAGCCCTGCGAGCGCGAACTCAAGCTCACGCGCCGGGTGCTGGAAGTGCTGCAGGAATGCCAGCACCCGGTGGGCCTGATCACCAAGTCTTCGCTGATCGAGCGCGACATCGACATCCTGGCGCCGATGGCGGCCAGGCAGCAAGCCGGCGTGGCCATCACGCTGACCACGCTGGACCCTGCCATCGCCCGCACGCTGGAGCCGCGCGCCACATCGCCCGCGCGCCGCCTGCGCACCATCCGCACGCTGACCGAGGCCGGCATCCCGGTGGCGGTGAGCATCGCGCCCATCATCCCGTTCGTGACCGAGCCGGAGATCGAGCGGATATTGGAAGCGGTGCATGAGGCCGGTGCAGTCAGCGCCCACTACACCGTGTTGCGCCTGCCGTGGGAAGTGGCCCCGCTGTTCAAGGAATGGCTGCAGGCGCATTTTCCGGAGCGCGCCCAGCGCGTGATGAACCGTGTGCGTGAAATGCGCGGTGGTAAAGACTACGACAGCGATTTCGCCACTCGCATGAAAGGCGAGGGCGTGTGGGCCGAGCTGATCCGCCAGCGCGTGAAAATCGCCAGCGAGCGATTGGGGCTGACGGGCCACGGCAGCCGCTTCCACCGCATGGACTGCTCTCAGTTCACGCGGCCGCTGGTGGTGCCGCCACTGGGTGCGCGCGCCAAGGCTGCGGCCGACGCGGGACAGCTGGATTTATTTTAGCGCGGCCAGGTGGCGCTCGATCTCGAACACGTGCTGGTCGTGGCGGCCCAGTTCGCGCAGGGCATGGGCGAGGTGGTTGAGGTAGTCGCTGTTCGGTCCGCTCGGTCCGGCGGAGCGGGCGATGTGGGCGGCGATTTCCAGTTCGGAGGCGGCGCCGAGGAAGGCGGTGTTGTCCGGCGTGGCGATGTAGACCAGGCCTTCGACCTCGTCGTCGTCTTCAAACGCGATGGCGATGGGCAGGCGCAGGTAGCCGTTTTTTTCGCGGTGGTCGAGATGGGCGAACACCTCCGGCGTGATCAGGTAAGCCATGCCGTGGCAGACGGCGCCTGCCTCTTCGATCAGCGTGACCACGCGGCCCGGCGCTTCCGGCGTGCCGCGATGGTCGTGCGAGCCTTGCCAGAAACGCCGGGTCCAGCCGGCAATGCTGGCCGGGCGGCGTTGCAGGTAGGGGAAGTCCGCCTTGTAGATCAAGGAGCCGTAGCCAAACAGCCAGACGCTGTGATGGCCATCAAACTTGTCCATCTGTTGGTTGATGGCGATGGTGTTCGCAGTCATGATGCTGCATTATAAACGGCGATAGCGCTATCAAGCAGCTTGCTTGAAGGCCAGCGCTTGCTGCAGGCCGGCGAGGTCGCGCACCACGTCGACGTGGCGTACGCCCATGAACTGGAAGGCGGCGGTGAGCTGGCTTTCGTGGTTGCGCATCAGCTCTTCTGCTGGCGCGACGCCCATCACGCCGCAGCTGGACGTGACCAGCAGCAGGCGGGGGGCGCGGCTGGCCTCGGCCGGGGTGGCGTGCTGCAATTGCAGCAGGCGGTCCATCCAGGCCTTCAGCGTCGACGGCGCGGAGAAGTTGTACATGGGAGCGCCCAGCACCACCACGTCGGCGTCGTGGAACTCCTGCAGCAGGGAGGCCGCTTGCAGTGCTTCGGCGCGCAGTTCGGCGTTCATGGGGATATCGTTATCCCAGCATTGGCTGATGACTTGCAGCAGCGGGCCGCTGGCGTGCGACAGCGGGGAGGCCGCAAGGTCGCGGTAGAGGACGGTGGCGTGCTCGTTGGCAGCTGTCAGGGCGGCTACCGTGGCGGCGGTGGTCTGGCGCGAAGCGGAGTGGTCGCCGAGGGCGCAGGAATCGATGTGCAGAATGTTCATCAATGAAGGATACACAATGCGATACATTCACCACAATGGATTTATGGCAATTATGTTTTCCTATTTGAAATAAAGTGTAACTACGACAGCGGCATGTTCCACTCATGCGCTGCCACAAACTCGTGCAAAAAAGTCACGAAACTGTCAGCTGCCGGGGACAGCGCACGCACGCTGCGGGTGTAGACGAAGAAGCGACGCGTCACGGCCGGCGCTTCCAGCGGCCGCATTTTCAGGCCGTACAGCTGCACCATTTTCTCGGCGTAGGGCAGGCACACCGTAATGCCCTGGCCTGCATGCACCATCGCCAGCGCGGTGGTCATGAAGGTGACTTCGTTGTGCGGGCTGCGCGACAGTTCGCGGAACGACACGTGCACGTCGCGCAGCAGGCGTTCGGTGAACTGGCCTTGGAGCGAGATGAACGGGTAGCGGTTGACGTCGCTCCAGCTGATGCGCTTGCGCTTGTCGAGTTCGTGGCCGTCCGGGTAGACCACCACGAACGGCATTTCAAACAGCGGCTGGGCTTCGATTTCGGCGGTGGCGTCGCGCTCAGGGCCGATGCCGAAGTCGACCTCGCCGCTGAACACGCGCGCCGACACCTGCTCCAGCGGGCAGTCGGTCAGCCGCACCTGCACCTCGGGGTGGCGCGCCCGGTAGGCGGCGATCACTTCCGGCAGCATGGTGCAGGAGAGCATTTGCGGCGCCGCCACCCGCACCGAGCCTTGCTTGAGCGCCTTGCGGCTGGCGATATCGGCCATTGCGCGGTCGAGGTCGTGCAGCATCTTGTCGAACAGCGGATACAGTTCGCGTCCCAGCTCGGATAGCTGGGTCTTGCGCGTGGTACGCTCGACCACACGCATGCCCAATAGCTGTTCCAGCTCTTTGATCTGGCCGCTGAGGGCCGATTGGGTCACGTTCAGATGGTCGGCGGCCAGCGTAAAGCTGCCGGTCTTGGCCAGCGCCACCAGGGCGCGCATTTGCCGCAGGCTGGGATTCATTGGAAATTCTGATAAATAAGAAGATAAATACGATTTGTATGATATCTGAAACTGTCATCTAATGATGGAATCGAGTTGGAGACACCTATGAAAATCAAGCAAATTCACCACGTCGCCTACCGCTGCAAAGACGCGAAAGAAACCGTCGAGTGGTACGTGAAACACCTGAACATGAACTTCGTGCTGGCCATCGCCGAAAACGAAGTGCCGTCCACCAAGGCGCCGGACCCGTACATGCACGTGTTCCTGGACGCCGGCAACGGTAACGTGCTGGCCTTCTTCGAACTGCCGACGCAAGCGCCGATGGATCGCGACCACAACACCCCGGCATGGGTGCAGCATCTGGCGATGGAAGTGGCCAGCATGGACGAACTGCTGGCCGCCAAGGAGCGCCTGGTCGCCGGCGGCATCGACGTCATCGGCCCGGTCAATCACACCATCTTCAAGTCGATCTACTTCTTCGACCCGAACGGCCACCGCCTCGAACTGGCCTGCAACACCGGTACGCCGGAAATGATGCAGAAGCTGGACGACGTCAAATGGGAGATGCTGGAAGAATGGGCGCAAACGAAGAAAGCACCCAAGCACGCAGCGTGGATGCACGGAGGTGAAGCATGAAGCTCGCGACCCTGAAAGACGGCAGCCGCGATGGCCGCCTGGTGGTGGTCAGCCGCGACCTGTCGCACTACCAGCATGTGCCGAAAATCTCGGCCACCCTGCAGCACGCATTGGACAACTGGGAATTGGTCGCTCCGCGCCTGGAAGCCGTCTACGCCGCGCTGAACGCCGGCGACGCGGTCGACGCCAAGCCGTTCGACCAGCAGTACTGCCACTCGCCGCTGCCGCGCGCCTACCAGTGGGCCGACGGTTCGGCCTACATCAACCACGTGGAGCTGGTGCGCAAGGCGCGTAACGCCGACGTGCCGGCCTCGTTCTACACCGATCCGCTGATGTACCAAGGCGGCTCCGATAGTTTCGTTGGCCCGCGCGATCCGATTTTCGTGCTGACCGAAGACTGGGGCATCGACCTCGAAGCCGAAGTGGCGGTCATTACCGGCGACGTGCGCATGGGCGCCACGCCGGAAGAAGCGGCGAAAGCCATCCGCCTGGTCATGCTGGTCAACGATGTCTCGCTGCGCAACCTGATTCCGAATGAACTGGCGAAGGGCTTCGGCTTCTTCCAGTCCAAGCCTGCCAGCGCTTTCTCGCCGGTGGCAGTGACGCCGGATGAACTGGGCGCGCAATGGGCCGACAGCAAGGTGCACCTGCCGCTGCTGGTGCAGTTGAACCAGCAACCGTTCGGCAAGCCGAACGCCGGTGAAGACATGACCTTCAACTTCGCGCAACTGGTGGCGCATGCCGCCGCCACGCGCGAGCTGGGTGCGGGTGCGATCATCGGCTCCGGCACTGTGTCGAACAAGCAGGGCAGCCTGCATGGATCGAGCATCGCCAATGGCGGCGTGGGCTACTGCTGCCTGGCCGAAGTGCGCATGTACGAGACCATCGAGAGCGGCAAGCCGCAAACGCCGTTCCTCAAGTTCGGCGACAGCGTGCGCATCGAGATGAACGACCAAAACGGCGCCAGCATCTTCGGCGCCATCGAGCAAACCGTCACGCACTACAAGGAGCGCGGCTGATGAAGCTCTACACCTACTTCCGCAGCTCCGCCGCGTATCGCGTGCGGATTGCGCTCAACCTGAAAGGCATCGCCTACGATGCCGTGCCGGTGCACCTGCTGCGCAATGGCGGCGAGCAGCTGGCCGATGCCTACCGCGCCGTCAATCCAGCCGCGCTGCTGCCGGCGCTGGAAGATGACGGCAACGTGATCGGCCAGTCGCTGGCCATCATCGAATATCTGGAAGAGACGCACACGCAAGCGCCGCTGCTGCCGCAAGACCCGGCGGGCCGCGCCCGCGTGCGTGCGATGGCGTTGAGCATCGCGGCCGATGCCCACCCGCTGGGCAATCTGCGCGTGCTGAAGTATCTGACCGGCCAGATTGGCGTGGCGGAAGAGGTGAAGCTGGGCTGGCAGCAGCACTGGCTGCGCAGCGGGCTGCAAACGCTGGAGTCCTTGCTGGCCAACGACCCGCGCACCGGCCGCTACTGCCACGGCGATACGCCGACGCTGGCCGATTGCTGCCTGGTGCCGCAAGTGTTCAACGCGCAGCGCTTTAATGTCGACACCTCGGCCTATCCGACCGTGATGCGCATCCACGCCGCGTGTAGCGAGCTGCCGGCCTTCCAGCAGGCGCACCCGTCGCAGCAGCCTGACGCCGAATAACTATTTTTTTGGCTTGAGCGCGGCCTGGGCCAGTGCCTGCGCCGCCTCCAGCGCATCCTCCGGCATCACCATCTTGTCCGGCTGGACGCCGGCACCTTCCCAGTTGGCTCGCGTGATGACGTTGCTGGCGCGCGTGACCGCGATCGAGGTTTGCAACTGGCGCGACACGCGCTGCTTGGCGCCGCTCCGCGCATCGCCCAAGGTCGGCGCGCCCACCACCACGGCACGCTTCACATACTGCTGCAAATCGTAGGCGAAGGCTTCGGCCGCGCCACGGGTGCGCTCGTTGACCAGCAGGTATAGCGGTTTCTTGCCGCCGAAGCGCTTGCCGGGCGCGTCGGTGCTGGTCCAGAACTCCGCCACCACCTTGCCGTCGCGGTCGAGCTGGTCGTGCAAGTGCAACTGCTTGTCTTTGAAGAAGTAACTGCGCTTGTCTTCCAGCAGATAGCTGGATAGCAGCGCCGCCATCGCCTGGCCGTCGCCGTTGGCGTCGCGCAGGTCGACGATGAGTGCGGCGCAGTCCGCCGCTTGCGCCATGAAGCGGGCAGCGGCCTCGCCGGCGCCCCGGTCCAGTGGCGCGAAGCGGGTGATCTGCAGATAGCCGATGTTGTCGCCGCGCGTTTCAAATTTGCCGAGGCCGTAGTTATCGGCCGCCTGCGATGGCGGCTGCGGACGCTGGCGATCGTCGCCCAGGTCGTAGGGCACGTATTCGAGGTAGGTATGCTTGTCGCCCATGACGGCGGCAACGTCGCGCGACACGCGGGTCGCCAGCGCACGTGCCGTGGTATCGCGGTCGTACTCGCCACGCGCCAGCCGCTGGCGCAGATCGTCGGCGGCGGCCTTGGCACGTGCCGGATCGACGTGCAGCGCGGTCAGCCGGCGCGCATACTCATTGACCACATGCGCGCGGGCCGGCGCATCGAGCGGCTCGTCCAGCATCTGCGCCTGCGCGCTCGCCGTAGAGGCGCCAAGCGCGGCGAGGGCGGCAGCAGCGATCCAGCGTTTCAAATCTTTCCCCATAAGTTACAATCTTACCTTTCCCCGAAAGCTTTTTCTTCAATGACGATCCCGAGCACGATCCTGGAGGCGCTGGACCGCGCCGACGCATCCTGGCGCCCGCTGCTGGTCAAGGGGCTGGAAGCCATTATGGCGGCCACGCCGGACTATCTGCCGCAACTGGCGCAAGACCAATACCTGCCGACCGAACAGCGCCTGTTTGCCGCGTTCGCACTGCCGCTCAATAAGGTGAAGTATGTACTAATGGGCGAAGGACCATATCCGCGAGCAGAAAGCGCAACCGGTGTCTGCTTTATGGATGGGGCCGTCGGCAGCCTGTGGTCGGAGGAGGCGGGCGGTGGCTTGTCCAAGCCGGTCAACAAAGCCACCTCGCTGCGCAACTTCATGAAGATGCTGCTGGTGGCCGATGGCCAACTGCAGCTGGAAAACACCGCCGGCGAAGCGATGGCGGCCGTGTCAGCGCAGGCCCGTAGCGGCGCCGGCAGCCACATCCTGACGCTGGCCGACATGCAGCGCAAGCTGACCGAGCAGGGCTTCCTGCTGCTGAACGCCTCGCTGGTGTTCCGCAGCCACGTGGCCCCGGTGAAAGATGCCAAAGCATGGCTGCCGTTCTTCGAAACCGTAATGGCAGGCCTGGCTGCGCAAGCGACGACCGTGCCGACGATGGTGCTGTGGGGAAAAATCGCGGAACTGCTGGCCAAGTTGCCAGTGATGAAAGATTTCCCTCAAGTCAAGGCCGAGCACCCTTACAACCTTAGCTTCATTGGTAATAAGGATATGCACACACTGTTCCAGCCCATGCAGTTGCTGAGGGGCTAGCCAGCAAGCTTTGTTAAAGTTTGGTATACTTGACTAATTCGATCAACTAATCAGGCTTAGTGATGAGCGAGAAGGTCGATATTTTAACCCAACCGAGGTAGTGATGCGTCTGACCACCAAAGGCCGTTTTGCTGTGACTGCGATGATCGATCTGGCTTTGCGCCAAGGCAAAGGTCCAGTCACGCTGTCCGGCATCAGCCAGCGTCAGGCGATTTCGCTGTCCTACCTGGAGCAGCTGTTTGGCAAGCTGCGCCGTCACGAGATCGTCGAATCGATCCGTGGCCCGGGCGGTGGCTACAGTCTGGCGCGCCGCGCCGACAAGGTCACCGTGGCTGACATCATCATCGCCGTGGATGAGCCGCTTGATGCGACCCAGTGCGGCGGCAAGGAAAACTGCCACGGCGCCGATGCGGCCAGTGGCGCGCGCTGCATGACCCATGAACTGTGGGCCACGCTGAATGAAAAGATGGTTGATTATCTGGATTCCGTATCGCTGCAGGATCTGGTCGATCAACAAAAGCAGAAGAACGCTGAGCAAAACGTGGTGGCCCTGCCTCGCAACGGCAACCACGCAGCGCTGTAAGCCCTAACGGAGTAACCAGATGAACGCCCCAGAAAAAAACATCGCTGACGTGAAATTCCAGACCGCGCCGCATTTCCCGATCTATATGGACTACTCGGCCACCACGCCGATCGATCCGCGCGTCGCCGATGCGATGATTCCATACCTGCGCGAGCAGTTCGGCAATCCGGCCTCGCGCAGCCACATGTACGGCTGGACCGCAGAGAAAGCGGTGGAAGAGGCGCGCGCCAACGTGGCGGCGCTGGTCAATGCCGACCCGCGCGAAATCATCTGGACCTCGGGCGCCACCGAATCGAACAACCTCGCCATCAAGGGCGCGGCGCAGTTTTACAAAACCAAGGGTAAGCACATCATCACGGTCAAGACCGAGCACAAAGCCGTGCTGGATACCGTGCGTGAACTGGAACGCCAGGGCTTTGAAGCGACCTACCTGGAACCGCAGGACAATGGCCTGATCACCATCGAACAGCTGACCGCCGCCATCCGTCCGGACACCATCCTGATCTCGGTCATGCTGGTGAATAACGAGATCGGCGTGATCCAGCCGATCGACGAAATCGGCGCGCTGTGCCGCTCGAAAGGCATCATCTTCCACTGCGACGCCGCCCAAGCGACCGGCAAAGTGGTGATCGACCTGCAAAAGACCAAGGTCGACCTGATGACCTTCACCGCGCACAAAACCTACGGCCCGAAAGGCGTGGGCGCGCTGTACGTCTGCCGCAAGCCGCGCGTGCGTATCGAAGCACAAATGCATGGCGGTGGCCACGAGCGCGGCCTGCGTTCGGGCACGCTGCCAACCCACCAGATCGTCGGCATGGGCGAAGCATTCCGCCTGGCCAAGGTCGAAATGGACACCGAAATCGCCCGCATCAAAGCGCTGCGCGACCGTCTGGCCAAAGGCCTGCAGGAAATCGAAGAGACCTACATCAACGGCGACATGGAACACCGTGTGCCGCACAACCTGAACGTGAGCTTCAACTACGTTGAGGGCGAATCGCTGATCATGGCGGTGAAAGACTTGGCGGTATCGTCGGGCTCCGCTTGCACTTCGGCTTCGCTGGAACCATCTTACGTACTGCGCGCCCTGGGCCGCAGCGACGAACTGGCGCACAGCTCTATCCGTTTCACCATCGGCCGCTTCACCACCGAAGCCGATATCGATTTCGCGATTGAACTGATGAAGTCCAAGGTCGGCAAACTGCGCGAACTGTCGCCACTGTGGGATATGTTCAAAGAAGGTATCGACATCAGCTCGATCCAATGGGCAGCCCACTAAATTCTTAAAGATACAGGAGCATCAAAATGGCTTACTCGGAAAAAGTACTGGACCACTACGAAAACCCACGTAACGTCGGCGCGTTTGAAAAAGGCGACGACAGCGTAGGTACCGGCATGGTCGGCGCACCAGCTTGCGGCGACGTGATGAAGCTGCAAATCAAAGTGGGCGCGGATGGCGTGATCGAAGACGCTAAATTCAAAACCTACGGCTGCGGCTCGGCGATCGCTTCCAGCTCGCTGGTGACCGAATGGGTCAAGGGCAAAACCCTGGACCAGGCGCTGGCCATCAAGAACACCCAGATCGCTGAAGAACTGGCGCTGCCGCCAGTGAAAATTCACTGCTCGATCCTGGCGGAAGACGCCATCAAGGCAGCTGTTCTGGACTACCAGACCAAGCACGCAGCGTAAAACCGTCATTCCGGCGCAGGCCGGAATCCAATTGGGTTCCGGCTTACGCCGGAACGACAACGGAGAATCACATGGCAATCACCCTGACCGAAAAAGCAGCTAAACACATCAACCGCTACATCGAGCGCCGCGGCAAGGGCATCGGTTTGCGTTTTGGCGTGCGCACCACCGGCTGCTCGGGCATGGCCTACAAGCTGGAATACGTCGACGAAGTGACCGACGAAGACAGCGTGTTCGAATCGCACGGCGTGAAAGTGTTCGTCGATCCGAAAAGCCTGCCGTACATCGACGGCACGGAACTGGACTTCGCACGCGAAGGCCTGAACGAGGGCTTCAAGTTCAACAACCCGAACGAGAAAGACGCTTGCGGTTGCGGTGAAAGCTTCCGCGTCTGACACGTCATGCAGAATCACTTTGAACTCTTCAACCTGCCCAAGCAGTTTGCCGTAGACGCGGCGGCGCTCGACAGCGCCTACCGCGACGTGCAAAGCCGCGTCCATCCCGACAAATTCGTCAGCGCCACCGACGCCGAAAAGCGCGTCGCCATGCAGTGGGCCACCCGCGCCAACGAAGCCTACCAGACCCTGAAAAATCCGCAGAAGCGCGCGCAATACCTGTGCGAGCTGAATGGCGTCGATTTGCAGACCGAGTCGAATACGGCCATGCCGATGGCCTTCCTGATGCAGCAGATGGAATGGCGTGAAGAGCTGGGCGACGCCCGCGCGGCCAAGGATAGCGATGCGCTGGAAGCGCTGGACGACCAGCTGCGCAAGGCGCGCAAGCAGCAACTGGCGCAGATCGAACAGCAGATCGATGCAAGCGATTTCCACGCCGCCGCCCAAGGCGTGCGCGCGCTGATGTTCCTCGAAAAATTCGGCGAAGAAGTCCGCTTCGCCTTTGAAGCAATCGAAGCTTGAAGCCTGCGCGCAGACTGCGCGCGCTTTAAGAACTACAAAAAATACAGGTCCCGTCTCATGGCACTTCTGCAAATCTCCGAACCCGGCATGTCCACCGCACCGCACCAGCATCGTCTGGCGGTCGGTATCGATCTGGGCACCACCAATTCGCTGGTGGCGACTGTGCGCAACAGCATTCCAGAAGTGCTGAACGACGAAGACGGCCGCGCGCTGCTGCCGTCCGTGGTGCGCTACCTGCCCAACGGTCACGCCAACATCGGCTACAAGGCGCAGGCTGCGCAGACCACCGATCCGAAAAACACCATCGTCTCCGTGAAGCGCTTCATGGGTCGCGGCCTGGCCGATATCGCCTACGCGGAGAACCTGCCGTACCAGTTCCTCGATACGCCGGGCATGGTCCAGCTGAAAACCGTCGCCGGTGTGAAAAGCCCGGTCGAGGTGTCGGCGCAAATTTTGGCGACGCTGCGCCAGCGCGCGGAAGATTCGCTGGGCGACGATCTGGTTGGTGCAGTCATCACCGTGCCAGCTTACTTCGACGACGCGCAGCGCCAGGCCACCAAGGACGCCGCGCAGCTGGCCGGGCTGAATGTCCTGCGCCTGCTGAGCGAGCCGACTGCTGCGGCCATCGCCTACGGCCTCGATAACGGTTCGGAAGGCGTGTACGCAGTCTACGATCTGGGCGGCGGCACCTTCGATATTTCGATTCTGCGTCTGAGCAAGGGCGTGTTCGAAGTACTGTCCACCGGCGGCGATTCCGCGCTGGGCGGCGACGACTTCGACCACCGCCTGTTCTGCTACATCCATCAGGAAGAAAAACTTGCGCCGCTGTCGGACGAAGACACCGCGCTGCTGATGGTGAAATCGCGCGAAGCCAAGGAACTGCTGTCCACCAAGTCCGAAGTGACCGTGGATGCGGCGCTGAAGTCGGGCGAGCAAGTGCACATCACGATCACCGCCGAGAAGTTCCAGGAGATCACCAGGCACCTGATCGAAAAGACCATGAAGGCCATCAAGAAAGCGCTGCGCGACGCCGATGTCGATGCGGACGACGTCGATGGCGTGGTCATGGTCGGCGGCGCCACGCGCATGCCGCACGTGCATCGCGCGGTGAGCGAATACTTCCACACCACGCCGCACGCGAATATCGATCCGGACAAAGTGGTGGCGCTGGGCGCTGCGATTCAGGCGAATCTGCTGGCCGGCAACCGAGCACCGGGCGATGACTGGCTGCTGCTGGACGTGATCCCGCTGTCGCTGGGCATCGAGACGATGGGCGGTTTGGTAGAGAAAATCATCCCGCGCAATTCGACCATTCCTTGCGCCCGTGCGCAGGAGTTCACCACCTTCAAGGATGGCCAGACCGCGCTGGCGGTGCACGTGCTGCAAGGCGAGCGTGAACTGGTGGCCGATTGCCGTTCGCTGGCGCGCTTTGAGCTGCGCGGCATTCCGCCGATGGCGGCCGGCGCGGCGCGTATCCGCATCACCTACCAAGTTGACGCCGACGGCCTGCTGTCCGTGTCGGCGCGCGAGCTGCGTTCGGGCGTGGAAGCCTCCATCACCGTCAAGCCATCGTACGGCCTGGGTGACGACGACGTGGCGCGCATGCTGATGGATTCGCACGCTTCGGCTGCGGACGACATGAAAGCGCGTGCACTGCGTGAAGAGCAGGTGGAAGCGGAACGCATCCTGCTGGCGACTCAAGCGGCGCTGGACGAAGATGCGGCGCTGCTGTCGGACGAAGAGCGTGTCGCCGTCGATGCGCTGATCGCCAAGACGCGCGAGATCGTCGCGCAATCGCAGACCGGCGCGGCCGATCATCTGGCTGTGAAGGCGGCAGTTGAAGCGCTGGCCCACGGCACCGAAGAATTTGCATCGCGCCGCATGGACCGCAGCGTGCGCAGCGCACTGGCCGGCAAATCGCTGGACCAGGTAGTCTGATATTTAGAAAAGAGCCCACATGCCACAAATCGTATTCCTCCCTCACGCAAAACTGTGCCCGGACGGCGCTGTTGTTGAAGCCCCAGCCGGCAAAACCCTGTGCGACGTCATGCTGGACAATGACATTCACATCGAGCACGCTTGCGAAAAATCCTGCGCTTGCACCACCTGCCACGTGCTGGTGCGCGAGGGCTTCAATTCGCTGAACGAAGCCAGCGAAACCGAAGAAGACCTGCTGGACAAAGCCTGGGGCCTGGAAGCCGTGTCGCGCCTGTCGTGCCAGGCCGTGGTGGCGGAAGAAGACCTCGTGATCGAAATTCCAAAGTACACCATCAATCACGCTAGCGAAGGCGGCCACTGATATGAAATGGACTGACATCACCGCGATTGCGGAAGCGCTGTACGACAAGTATCCGGACATCGATCCGCTTACCATCCGCTTCACCGATCTGCATAACTGGATCGTCGACCTCGAAGAGTTCGACGACGACCATACGCGCGGCGGTGAGAAAGTCCTCGAAGCAGTTCAGCAGGCGTGGATCGATGAAGCCAAGTAAGCAAGCCGCGAAGATCGGCGCCACCGTCACCAGCGCCGACAACATGCCGGAAATCCGTGAAGGCCAGACCGTGGCGCTGCTGCAGGAACTGCACATCCTCACGCGTGACGGCAAGATGAACCAGGACAGCCGCCGCAAGCTGAAACAGGTCTACCACCTGTATCAGTTCATTGAGCCGCTGCTGAAGGAAGTGCTGGCGTCGAAAGAGAGCGTCACGCTGGTGGACCACGGCGCGGGCAAGTCCTACCTCGGCTTCATCATCTACGACTTGTTCTTCAAGGCGTTGCAGGATTCGCACATCTACGGCATCGAGACGCGCGAAGAGCTGGTGGCGCGCTCGCAGGAACTGGCGCAGAAGTTCAACTTCCCCGGCATGTCCTTCCTGCCGTTGTCGGTGGCCGAGTCCACCGAATCGAAGCTGCTGCCGGAGCAGATCGATGTCGTCACCGCGCTCCATGCCTGCAACACGGCGACCGATGACGCCATCCAGTTCGCGCTGAAGAAAAAGGCCAAGCACATCGTGCTGGTGCCGTGCTGCCAGGCCGAAGTGGCTTCGGTCCTGAAGAAGAACAAAGGCCAGTCGCTGGGCAAATCCGCGCTGACCGAAATCTGGCGTCACCCGATTCACACGCGTGAATTCGGTAGTCAGATCACCAACGTGCTGCGTTGCCTGCAACTGGAAGCGCACGGCTACAACGTCACAGTGACCGAGCTGGTAGGTTGGGAGCACTCGATGAAGAATGAACTCATCATCGCAACCTACAAGAACCTGCCGCGCAAGCGTCCGGCCGAGCGCTTGAAAGAAGTGCTGGAGACCGTGGGCCTGCAGGAGATGAACACCCGTTTCTTCGCTGAAGAAGAGGTGGCGTGATGGAATGGCTCGACCTGCGTAGCGACACCGTTACGCGCCCAAGCGCCGCCATGCGCGCGGCCATGAACTCCGCTGAAGTGGGCGATGACGTCTACGGCGATGATCCGACCGTCAATCGCCTGCAGGAATATGCCGCCGATTTGTTCGGCTTTGAAGACGCAGTGTTCGCGCCATCCGGCACCCAGAGCAATCTGCTCGCGCTGCTGGCGCACTGCGGCCGTGGCGACGAATACCTGGTCGGCCAGGAAGCGCATACCTATCGCTACGAAGGCGGTGGTGCTGCGGTGCTGGGCAGTATCCAGCCGCAGCCTATCATCAATCAGGCCGATGGCAGCATCGCGCTGGCCGACATCGAATCCTACATCAAGCCGGACGATTTCCACTTCGCGCGCACCAAGCTGCTGGCGTTGGAAAACACCATCAATGGCCGCGTGCTGCCGATGGAGTACGTGCAGCAGGCGACCACGCTGGCGCACGATCGCGGTCTGTCCACCCACCTCGACGGCGCGCGCGTTTGCAATGCGATGGTCAAGCTGGGTGTGAGCCCGCGCGAGATCGCTAAAGGCTTTGACTCGGTTTCCGTCTGCCTGTCGAAAGGCCTCGGCGCGCCGGTAGGTTCGGTCCTGCTGGGCTCCAAGCCATTCATCAAAGAGGCCAAGCGTTGGCGCAAGATGCTGGGCGGCGGCATGCGCCAGGCCGGCATGATCGCTGCGGGCGGCTTATACGCGCTGGAGCACAACATTCCACGCCTGCAGGAAGACCACGACAACGCCACTTACTTCGCCGGCGAACTGGCGAAGATGAAGGGCCTCAAAGTCAGTACGCCGCAGACCAACATCTTCTACGTCGACATTCCGCAGTTCGTCATGCAGGGTTTGGGCGATGTGCTGGAGTTGACGCATATCCGCGTCTCCATGTCGCAGCGCCTGCGCATCGTCACGCATATGGACGCCAAGCGAGAAGATATCGATCGCGCCATCACCGTGTTTGGAGACTTCTTTGGATAATGACGATACCGTACGCCTGAACAAGCGCGTGGCCGAAGAACGCGGCTGCTCGCGCCGCGAGGCCGAAATGTACATCGAGGGCGGCTTCGTCAGCGTCGATGGCGAGATCGTGGAAGAAGTCGGCGCGCGTGTGGCACCGGAACAGAAAATCACCATCGCTGAAGACGCCACGCTGCTGGAAATCACACCGGTGACGATCCTGCTGCACAAGCCTGCGGGCGCTGCGCAACCGCTGCACTTGCTGAACGCTGACACGCTCACGCGCACGGTGCCGGGCAAGCGCTTCCTCAAGCGTCACATCACGGGGCAGGAGCAAGTGGCGCCGCTGGACGCCAAGGCCAGCGGCCTGGTCATCTTCACGCAAGACTTCCGCGTCAACCGCAAGCTGAGCGAGGAATCGCTGGAACAGGAGATCATCGTTGAAGTCTCCGGCCAGATCATCGAAGGCGGCTTGCAGCAGCTGAACCAGATCAACGGCAAAGTAAGCTGGCAAAACGAAACGCGCCTGCGCTTCGCCATGAAGAACGCCAAGCTGGGATTGATCGAAAAGCTGTGCAAGGAAGTGGGCCTGAAAGTGGTGTCCATGAAGCGCATCCGCGTCGGCCGCATCTCCATGTCCAGCCTTCCTGCAGGCGAATGGCGCTACCTGCAGGACTACGAACGCTTCTAGTCCTTCACTTCCTGCGCAAGCCAGTTCTTTAAGGCGCCCATGCTTTGCGGACGGCCCAGGAAGTCTTTCACCAACTGGGCTGCCGGCTTGCTGGCGCCGGGATCGATGACCCTTTTGCGGTACTCCATTGTCATCGAACCATCCAGCGGCTGCTGGCTATTGAAGCGCGAATAGAAATCCAGTGCGATCACCTTGTCCAGCGTGTAGGTGTAGTAGTTGGACGAGTAGCCCACCAGATGGGTGAAGCTGGCGTACATGCGGTTGCCGTCCACATACTTCATTGGGCTGTAGCGCTCAGCGATCTGGCGCTGCATGGCGTCCAGATCCACCTCCGCCACCGGCCGGTCATGCACATTCATCGACATATAGCTGTAGAAGAGGTCTCCCCGCATGATGCGGCCGCGCCCATAGGCATCTGCTGCAATCATGCGCCGCATGGTCGCTTCAGGCAGCACTTCGCCGGTCTGGTAATGCTTGGCGAATGACGACAGCACCTTATAGCTGGCAAAGAATTCCTCCAGCATCTGCGATGGCGCTTCGACGAAATCGCCTTCCACGTTAAAGCCGCCCTGGGCCGACCAGCGCTGCTGGCTGCCGAGGATATGGTGCATCAGGTGGCCGAATTCGTGGAAGTAGGTAATGACATCGCCGTACACCATCAGGCCCGGATCGCCTGCTTCACCGCCCGGGAAATTACAGATCAACATACCTTCAGGCTGCTGGCGTCCCCGTATGCCCGGCACTATGGGCGCGGAGGAGAACCATTTATCCTTGCCCTCGCGCGGGTGCATATCGAGGTAGATGCGGCCTGCGATTTTGCCGTTGTCGATCACGTCAAACACGGTCACCGATGGATGCCACGTCTTGGCGTCTTTCACCTGGCGGAACTGTACGTGGAAGATCCTGGCCGCAGCATCCAGGATGCCGCGTTCCACTGCGTCATAGGCGAAATAAGGACGAACTGATTGCGCGTCGAACGAATATTTGCTGCGGCGGTACTGGTCCAGCCAGTAGCGGGTGTCAGCTGCCGAGATGGAAGTCGCCGAGGGATCGCGCGACTGCACAAATGCCAGCAACTGCGCGTACTCCCGGTTTGCGACCGCGCGCGACACCGTCTCCACCTCTTCCAGCAATTTGCGCACGTTGTCTGCGCTGCCGATCAACTGGTCCGCCGTCGCCAGATCGGCGAAGGAGGGGAAACCAAGCAGTTTTGCCAGCTGCTGGCGTGCGCCCAGCAGATCCAGCAACACCTGCTTGTTGGCCGGGTAGGCGCGCGTGTTGTAGGCCAGGTACATGCGCTTGCGCAGATCGGCGCTGTTGGCGAACGTGGTCACCGGCGTGCTATCCGTTTCATCAGTGCTCAAGGCGTAGGTGCCGTCAGCGCTCGGTTTGTGTTTGGCGATGAAGTCGTCCGGCATACCATCCAGTTCCGCGCGGGTGGCGGTAATGGTTTGCTCCCCATCCTGAACGTGACGGGCAAACACCAGGCCCAGTTCCATGATCTTGTCCTGTAGCGCCTGTACTTGCTTGCGCGTAGCTTCATCCTTGTCGACGCCGGCCAGGCGATAGAGCAGCAGCGTGCGTTGCAGGTATTGTTTGCTGGCGGCGTCGTTGGCTGGCAATGGCACGGCGGCCAGCGCCTGATAGACGCCATGATTCAGATTCAGCCTGGTTTGTTCGGTGGTGACTTTCTGAACCAGCGTTTGTGCCTTGTCGCGCAGCGCTGGCGTGGCGCCGACCGCAAATAGAATGTAGCTTTGGTTTGCTGCCAGCGCCAATTGATTCTGCGCCTCGTCGTAAGGCTGCAGCGTGTTGGCGATGGTGCGTTTGCCTTTGGCGGCAAGCAGCTTGCTCACGCTGGCCTGTTGCGAGGCCAGACGTTCATCGACCCATTTCTCCAGCGCGGCCGGATCGTCGCCCGCAACCCAGGCGTGCAACGGATCTGCCCATGCGGATGCGGTAGACAGCAGCAGGATGACCAGCAATTGTGCGGCGCGCTTTAGCATTATTGTGCTCCTTTCGTCTGTGACAAGATGAAGGCATAGGTATCCGCCGCCTCTACATCCTGTTGCGCGCGCGTCGAGCCCATGCCGTGGCCAGCGTCAAAATCCACCCGCAACAACACCGGCTTGCCGCTGGCCGTCGCCGCTTGCAGGCGCGCGGCCATCTTCGCTGGATGGAAGGGTGCCACGCGCGGATCGGTCACGCCGGTGGTCAGCAGCACCGCCGGATACTTTGCTCCGTCCACCACCTGCTGGTAGCTGTCGATGCTCTTCAGCGCTTTGAAGCCGGACGGATCGGCGATCGCGCCCCATTCAGGTTCTTCGCCATAGCCGTTTTGCTCCGCCACGTAGCGCAGCGGATTGTGCCAGCCGACGCCGGACACCACGGCCGCAAACAGGTCCGGGCGTTCCTCCATCGCGCGGCCCATTGTGATGCCGCCGGCCGAACGTCCGCCGATGGCCTGGTATGCCGGCGACGTGTAGCCCTTGGCCTGCATGTCTTCGCACACGGCGATCAGGTCACGCCACGTGTTCGGTTTATTCTCCAGCTGACCGGCGCGATGCCATTCGCGGCCAAACTCGCCGCCGCCGCGCACATTGGCGTAGCCGATGACGGCGCCCTGATCGACCAGGGCCAGCGTGCGCCCGGCGAACGATGGCGTGTAGGCGGCGGCGCCGTAGCTGCCGTAGGCCTGGATGAAGGCGGGGTTCTTGCCATCGAGTTTCAGGCCTTTTTTGTAGATCAGCGTGTAGGGAATCTGCGTGCCATCCTTGGCACTGGCGAAGCGGCGCTCGGCGGTGTAGGCGCTGACGTCGATCCCCGGCTTGGGTGTGATGCCAGTGTCGGTTACTTTGCCGTCCGCGCTCACCGACCAGATGCCGAGCGGCTGCAGCCAGCCGGTGAAGATGATGAGCGCGCCCGGTGCGTCGCCGTCGGTGTCGAGCGTGCGCAGCGTGCCTTCGAAGGGCAGGGCGATATCGCTTACCTTGCCGTCCAGGCTAAGGCGTTGCAGCTTGCTGATGCCGCCGTCCATCGCGCGGATGTAGAAGCCGTCCTTGGCGGGCGTGAGGCTTTGCAGTACCAGCGAAGATTCCGGAATCACTTCCTGCGCGCTTGCCAGCGATGGTGCCAACGCGGAGGTTTTCAGCAGTCGCCCGCGCGGGTGCTTGTGATTGGATAGCAGGTACAGGTCGAAGCCACGCAGGCTGTAGTCGGTCACTTCGTCGCTAAAGTCGGCGACCTGTTTCCATTTGGCGATGCCGCGCAAGACTTCCGCCAGCGGCGCGGTGTAGATGCGCTTCTCTTTGCGTACATCGGTCAGCAGCAGTACCGCGACGTTCGAGTGGGCGGACGCGATGACCAGCGGCGACTGGATTTTGTCGTACTGGATGGCGGCGTCGAGGCCGCGCTTCATCACGATTGGATCCTTGGCCGGGTCGGTGCCCAGTTTGTGGAAGCGTGCTTGCGAATCAAGGTAGCGCTCCGGCGTGTTCACTTTGCCGGTCAGCTGGTTGTAGAAGAAGCCGGAATTGTCGGCCAGCCAGCTTGGAGCGGCGCCTTGCGTGTCCGCGATGCGCTCTTTCAGCACTGCGCCGGTGCGCACGTCCATGATGTGCAGCACCGAGTCTTCGCTGCCGTCTTTTGACAGGCCGTACACCAGTTTGCTGCCATCGGGCGAGGCGCGCCACCAGTCCAGCGAGACATGGCTGGTCTTGGTGTCGAGCGTGGTTGGATCGACCAGTACGCGGTCCCGGACGCCAGTGCGCACGAACAGCTTGAAGTTATTGGAGCCGACCGGACGCTGAAGATAGAACAGGCGCTTGCCGGCCTTTTGCACCTCGGCCGGATTGGCGATATCACCGGACAACTGTTGGATGCGCTTCAGGATTTCATCGCGCTTTGGCAACTGGTCGAGGGTGGCGCGGGCGTGGGCGCTTTGCTGTTTGAGGAAGGGCAGCCAGTCCGCATCCTGGTCGTTCTCCATCCAGCGGTAGCGGTCGGTAATGGTCTCGCCGAAGTAGGTATCGGTGACGTTGTCGACGCGGGCGACGGGAGCGGGTGGAATGTCGGCGGCGGAGGCCGCGCAGGAAACGAGCGCAAACAGCGCTCCGTAGATGGCTGGTTTCATTTCGGTCCCTTCAAGGCAGAAAGGGCTATTCTGCCATGAGAAGTTGCGAAATTTACACTTTCTTTTTCTTTTCCGGTGGCGGCAGCTGCACCATGCGCGTGCCGGCCAGTTTATCGTGCAGGAACTGGCGATCTTTGTCGAAGAAGGCGGTCAGGGACCATAGCAAGATGCCAGTGAAGACGGCGCCCAGCGCCTGCCAGCGGTGCAGGTCCAGCGCCAGTGCGACGATCAGCGCCGGCAGCACCCACATCCAGCTCAACAGGTAACGCACGGCTGCGGTGCGCGTGGAGATCGCGCCACCATGCACGCCCTGCAGCTTCATGCGCCAGGTTTTCATGGCCAACGTCTGACCGTCGGTGCGCCATTGGTGGATGAAGTAACAGCCCAGCACCACGAAGGCCAGCGCCTGCCGCATATGCTCGACCAGCGGTGTGTGGCTGGCGCGCGTCACCACTTCGAAAATCAAAAACGGCAGGAATAGCACGGCAAAGCCGAGCAGCGATTCATACACCATCGAAATCAGGCGGCGCTTGATCGTCGGATTATTTGACATCGGCAGGAACTGGTGGCGCTGGCTGGGCCGGCGTGGTGGATGGCGCCGCCGGCACTGGCGTCACATTGGATGCATTCGGCAGCGGCGCATTCGGATCGGCAGGGGCGGGCAGCACTGGCGGCACCACCGGCGTGGCCACGCCCGGTGAGCTGGTCGGCTTGGCCGGCTTGATCGGCGCCACCGTCGCCATCTTGGCTTGCGCCGGCGTTGGCAGGTTGGCCACCTGTTTCTTGGTAACCGGCTTGGCAGCAAGTTCCTGCTTCTGCTCGTCCGACAGCAGCTGATAGGATTCCCACGACATCGACTTCTGGGCGGGATTCAGCTTTTGCGCGCGGGCATAGTTCTGGCGCACCTGGCGGCGTTCTTCCGGTGTCATGCGCACCCATTCACGCATGCGTTCCTGCACGCGCGCCTGTTCATCCGGAGTCATCTTGCTGTAGCGGTTGACGATGCCCAGCCATTTTTGCTTGCGCACCGGTTCGATCTCGTCCCACTCGCCGGCCAGCGGCTCCAGCGCCTGCTGCTGCGCCGGGGACAAGTTTTTCCACAAGACTTTTTCCGGAGCGGCGGCGCCACCTTTGCCGGTGACGGCAGCCACCGGCGCCTTCACCAGTTCCGGCGCGTCAGGCCGACTGGCGACCCAGGCCGCGCCCGCTGCTGCTACCGCTATCACCGCTGCTCCTGCGCCCAGTTTGGCGCGACCGCTCCATGCCATACGCTTACTCGCTTTGCGACAGATAGGCGTTGAAGCCGTGGTCCAGATAGGCGTCCAGCGGCAATTCGTCCGACAGCACGGCGGCGTCGATCTCGGCCAGGTCGGCGATGCGTTCCTGCTGCTCGTACTGATAGATGCCGACCATGCCGATTACCAGCGCCAATGCCGGCACCGCCATGCTGACGCGGCCCAGCCAGGCAAACTGCGAGAAGAAGCCGCTGATGCCGCCACCGGCGACGGCCAGCTCGGCCTTGGTAACGCGCACGGACAGCGGCTGCTCCACGTGGGCTTTCTTGCGCGCAAGCGCCATCTGGCGCGCCTTGGCCAGGCGGTCTGTGGTCGACGCTGGCAGGTCGTCCAGCTTTTCATTGAGCGCATGGCGCACTTTGTAAGCGAAATTCAGATCGTCGGTGTTCATAATTTTATTCCCTTGGCTGCCAGCGCCTCGGCCAGCGCATGTGTTGCTCGTGAGCAATGCGTTTTGACGCTGCCTTCTGAGCAGCCCATCGCTTCGGCCGTTTCGGCCACGTCCATATCCTGCCAATAACGCATAAGGAAGGCTTCTCGTTGACGTGCCGGAAGCTTTTGTACTTCGGCATCGATTATTGCCAGCGTTTGCTGCCGTTCGACCTGGTCGGCGCTCGATTCGCCGGCCTCGCCGTCGCTGCCGGCATACGATTCGAGTATATCAAAGTCCTCATGCTCGTCGCCGGAGGGGCCCATGCTGGAAAACAGGCTGACCCAGGTATTGCGCACCTTTTCGCGGCGGAAGTAGTCGAGGATGGTGGTTTGCAGGATGCGCTGGAACAGCATCGGCAGCTCGGCGGCCGGTTTGTCGCCATATTTTTCGGCGAGCTTGATCATCGCGTCCTGCACGATATCGAGGGCGGATTCGTCTTTGCGAACCGCGTAGACTGCCTGCTTGAAGGCCCGGCGTTCGACGTTCTCTAGGAAGTCGGATAATTCTTTGTCTGTGGCCATGCGTCGGGATGTTTTGAACTGTGGCGCATGCTAGCAAAAAACGTCATGTTTTGCATGGTTTTACATGAAAAACGACCATTTACCAAATTAGCGCTTGCTGAAAGCCGTATCGCGGTGTTACCGTATGGGACGCTTTGAACAACCCCGAAGCTCTATGGTCTGGTCGCCGCAGGCACACAACGCCGCAAACGACACGACGCGCTTTCATTTAGTAGGCAGTTTGCTCTCGCCCACGCCACAAGCGTGAGAGGTATGCAACACCACTACGGAAAACCCGGCCAAACGAGAGTTTGCGCTAGCATCGCTTTGCACGCCACTACGGTTGGCGGAAGAGGCAGTGCGACCGCATAAATAAAGGGACGCAGGGCAGAGCTGTAGCGGTATTCATACTTCGCAAGGACAGAGCATCCGATCAATCTCCTATGGACCTTGAAAGGAATGTTTCATGAATACCGAAGCATCTTCACAAAGTAGTAATCAATTGACTGGCGCAGAAATCGTCGTCCGTTGTCTGGCAGAAGAGGGCGTTGAACACGTCTTTGGCTATCCAGGCGGTGCGGTTCTGTACATTTACGACGCCATCTTCAAGCAAGACAAATTCCAACACGTTCTGGTACGCCACGAGCAGGCTGCGATTCACGCCGCCGATGCATACTCGCGCTCGTCGAACAAGGTCGGTGTTGCACTGGTTACGTCCGGTCCGGGTGTTACCAATGCAGTGACGGGCCTGTCCACTGCGTACATGGATTCCATCCCGATGGTGGTGATCTCCGGCCAGGTGCCGAGCCACGCGATCGGCCAGGATGCGTTCCAGGAATGCGACACGGTCGGTATTACCCGTCCGGTGGTCAAGCACAATTTCCTCGTCAAGGACGTCAAGGACTTGGCCGAGACCATCAAGAAAGCCTTCTTCATCGCCCGTACCGGCCGGCCAGGCCCAGTGCTGGTCGATATTCCGAAGGATATCTCGATGCACAAAACGACGTTCTCGTACCCGAAAGAGGTCGAGATGCGCTCGTACAAACCGGTAGACAAAGGCCACTCCGGCCAGATCCGCAAGGCAGTCCAACTGCTGCTGCAAGCCGAACGCCCGATGATTTACACCGGCGGCGGCGTGATCCTGGCCAATGCGGCGCCGGAACTGAACAAGCTGGTCGACAAGCTCGGCTTCCCGGTCACCAACACGCTGATGGGCCTGGGCGCGTATCGCGCCAGCGACGAGAAATTCGTCGGCATGCCAGGCATGCACGGGACCTATGAAGCCAATATGGCGATGCAGAACTGCGACGTGCTGATCGCCATCGGCGCGCGGTTCGACGACCGCGTGATCGGCAACCCGAAACACTTCGCCTCCAACCCGCGCAAGATCATCCACGTGGACATCGATCCATCGTCGATCTCCAAGCGCGTGAAGGTTGATATTCCTATCGTCGGCAACGTCAAGGACGTGCTGATCGAATTCCTGGCCCAGCTGGATGCGGCCGATGCCAAGCCGAACGCGCCTGCGCTCAAGGACTGGTGGAAGCAGATCAACGAATGGCGCGGCAAGGATTGCCTCGGCTTCGCCACGTCGGACCTGGTGATCAAGCCGCAATCGGTGGTGCAGAAACTGTGGGAAGTGACCAAAGGCGACGCCTTCATCACCTCCGACGTTGGCCAGCACCAGATGTGGGCCGCGCAGTACTACCCGTTCGACAAGCCTAAGCGCTGGGTCAACTCGGGCGGTCTGGGCACGATGGGCGTGGGCCTGCCGTACGCGATGGGCGTGCAGATGGCGAATCCTGACGCAACGGTGGCCTGCATCACCGGCGAAGGTTCGATCCAGATGTGCATCCAGGAGCTGGCGACCTGCAAACAGTACCACCTGACGCCGAAGATCATCATGTTGAACAACCGCTTCCTGGGCATGGTGCGCCAGTGGCAGCAGATCGACTACGGTTCGCGCTACTCCGAGTCCTACATGGATTCGCTGCCGAACTTCGAGAAGCTGGCCGAGGCCTATGGCCACGTTGGCATGCGCATCGAAAAACCGGGTGACGTGGATGGCGCGCTGCGCGACGCCTTCGCCATGAAAGACAAGCTGGTCTTCATGAACTTCATTACCGATCAATCGGAAAACGTCTGGCCGATGGTGAAAGCAGGCAAGGGTCTGTCCGAAATGCTGCTGGGTTCGGAGGATCTTTAATATGCGACACATTATCTCTGTATTGCTGGAAAACGAAGCCGGCGCCTTGTCCCGTGTGGTGGGCCTGTTCTCGGCACGCGGCTACAACATCGAAACGCTGACCGTGGCGCCGACCGAAGACGCGACCCTGTCGCGGATGACCATCGTCACCACCGGTTCGGATGACATCATCGAGCAGATCACCAAGCACCTGAACCGCCTGATCGAGGTGGTGAAAGTGGTGGACCTGACCGAAGGCCAGCACATCGAACGCGAACTGATGCTGATCAAAGTGCGCGCGGTGGGCAAGGAACGTGAAGAGATGAAGCGCACTGCCGACATCTTCCGTGGCCGCATCATCGACGTCACCGAAAAAAGCTACACGATTGAACTGACCGGCGCCAAGAGCAAGCTCGACGCGTTCATCGATTCGATCGACCGCGCCTCCATTCTGGAGACGGTCCGTACCGGCGGTTCCGGCATCGGACGCGGCGAACGCATCCTTAAAGTTTAAGCACGGCTTATCCAGCTTCGTGCAGTTAGTACCTCACACTCAAAATACATAGGAATTATCATGAAAGTTTTCTACGACAAAGACGCTGACCTCTCCCTGATCAAAGGCAAAAACGTTGCCATCATCGGTTACGGTTCGCAAGGCCACGCCCACGCGCAAAACCTGACCGACTCGGGCGTCAACGTCACCGTCGGCCTGCGCAAAGGCGGCGCTTCGTGGAACAAAGTGGAAAAAGCTGGCCTGAAAGTGGCGGAAGTGAACGACGCGGTCAAAGCCGCCGACGTCATCATGATCCTGCTGCCGGACGAGAACATCGCCCAGGTCTACAACGAAAACGTCGCACCGAACGCCAAGCAAGGCGCGGTACTGGCCTTCGCCCACGGCTTCAACGTGCACTACGGCCAAGTCGTGCCACGCGCCGATCTGGACGTGATCATGGTTGCACCGAAGGCCCCAGGCCACACCGTGCGCGCCACCTACACCCAGGGTGGCGGCGTGCCGCACCTGATCGCCGTGTACCAGGACAAATCGGGCATCGCCCGTGACATCGCCCTGTCGTACGCATCGGCCAACGGTGGCGGCAAAGCCGGCATCATCGAAACCAACTTCCGCGAAGAAACCGAGACCGACCTGTTCGGCGAACAAGCGGTTCTGTGCGGTGGCGCGGTTGAGCTGATCAAAGCTGGTTTCGAAACCCTGACCGAAGCTGGCTATGCTCCGGAAATGGCGTACTTCGAGTGCCTGCACGAACTGAAACTGATCGTTGACCTGATCTACGAAGGCGGCATCGCCAACATGAACTACTCGATCTCGAACAACGCCGAATACGGTGAGTACGTGACCGGCCCACGTGTTGTGACCGAAGACACCAAAAACGCCATGCGTCAGTGCCTGAAAGACATCCAGACCGGTGAATACGCCAAATCGTTCATCTTGGAAAACAAAGCCGGTGCACCGACCCTGATCTCGCGCCGTCGCCTGACCGCCGAGCACCCGATCGAAGAAGTCGGCGCCAAACTGCGCGCCATGATGCCTTGGATCGCCAAAAACAAAATGGTCGACCAGTCGAAGAACTAAGTAGTCTCTTCAGCAAGCAAAAAGCCGGCTCCCGCCGGCTTTTTTTATGGCAATTCAGGGTCAGCTCTGTCATTTGGACACGCAGTGCAGATCTTTGATCTATATCAATACGCAAAAAGCCCGGAATTCGTGCATTGAGAAAAATCAAAGAACTGGCGCGCGTGTCCAAATGACAGAGCTGACCCTGAATTTCACACGATCAAGTTGTAGGCGATGACGAGCAGGATCGCAGCGATGAGGCCGATGATGGAGGTGGCGAATTCGGAGAAGGTGAGCTTGCCTTCGCGGCGCGTGCAGATGAAGGTGCGGAACTGGAAGACTTCGCCGGCATTTTCAGCGCGCGCATGGCCGAATGAGACGATGGGGATGATGAAACGTCCTATCGCATAGAACAGGACGTTGAATACCAGCGGCATGAAGAATTCCAGGACAGCGCCCATGATCACATCTCCCAAGGTCGAAACCGCATGATAACAAGCTTCATGTGGCCGACCATTAGCAGATGCTTAAGATGTGTTTATGTTACAAACGCTCACCATGTCTTACAAGTGCTGGCAGGAAATTCGGGTACAGTGCGGCTTGCTGTAACTTTAACTTTGGAGCCCGTATGACTATCTTGAAAAACTTCGCTGCCGTTGCTGCCATCACCTCGATTGCGCTGGCTGCGCACGCCGCTCCGATGGAATCGCTGCCGACCGCCGGCACGCTGGTGGTGGTGCCCGCTTACGGCGAAGTCAAACACGCCAACGACCAGGCGGTCGTGACGCTGGCGATCGAGGAGCAGGACAAGGACAAGGCCGCCGCCGCCTCGCGCGTCAATACCAAGATGAAGCAGGGGCTGGAGATCGTCAAGAAGGAAGATCCGCAAGCCAGCCTGAAAACCCAGGGCTATTACACCTATCCGGTTTATCCGGAAGAGCGCATGCTGCCAAATGGCCAGCCGGTCAAGCAGCCGCGCGTGCCGACCGCGTGGCGCGTCGGCCAGTATCTGCAGGTGACTACCACCAGCCTCGACAAGCTGCCAAAAACCGTGGCCTCGGCGCAGAAGATCCTGACGCTGAACGGCATCCAGTTCGGCCTGGCCCCGGAGACCACCAGGAAGCTCGACGATGAACGCATTGCCGCGACCTACAAGAACCTGAATGAACGCATGTCCTCGATCGCCACCGCGATGGGGCGCAAGGTCGGAGATGCGGTGTTGGAGACCGTCGACTTCGAAGGCTCGGGCAATTACGCCGAGCGCTCGTCAGCCGCCGCGCCGATGATGATGCGCATGTCCAAATCCGCCGACAGCATGGAAGTCGCCGAGCCAAGCTTCGAGCCGGGCGAAACCACGCTGCAGATGCAACTGGTGGGCAAGGTCCGATTCAAGTAAGCCTCCCCGGTGTTTGAGGTAAAGTATTATCTTTACCTCAACACGGGAGCTTGCAATGAAATACCTGGCAATGGCCGCGCTCGCGGCCTGTGTTTTCTCCGCCCACGCACAATCGCTGTCCACCGCTGGCACGCTGGTGGTGGTGCCGGCTTACGGCGAGGTCAAGCGCACCAACGACCAGGCCACCGCCACGCTGTCGGTGGAAGATGTGGACAAGGACAAGGCCGCCGCCGCCTCGCGCGTCAACACCAAGATGAAGCAGGGGCTTGATATCGTCAAGAAGGCCGATCCGCAAGCCAGCCTGAAAACCCTCAATTACTACACTTACCCGGTCTATCCTGATGAGCCGGCCCAGATCCAGGGCCAGCCGCGCAAGGCGCGCGTGCCGACCGCGTGGCGCGTCGGCCAGTCGCTGCAGGTGGTGACCACCAATCTCGACGGTCTGCCGAAAACCGTGGCCGCCGCCCAGGCTGTCCTCAGCCTGAACAGCCTGCACTTCGGCCTGTCGCCGGATGCCACGCGCCAACTGGAAGACCAGCGCATCGCCGCCACTTACCAGAACCTGAATGAGCGCATGGCGTCGATCGCCAAGGCGATGGGCCGCAAGGTCGGCGACGCGGTGCTCGACACGGTGGACTTCGAAGGCTCGGGCAATTACACCGAGCGCGTGTCGGTGGCCGGCTCGCGCATGATGGCGATGGCCGCGCCGCCACCCCCTGCGCCGCAGGTGGCCGAACCCAGTTTCGAGCCCGGCGAGACCACGCTGACCATGCGGCTGGTGGGTAAGGTGCGCTTCAAGTAAGCGTTCGCCTCCACTATAATGGTGGCGCAACCCCGATAACCAGAAACGGACCACTATGCCCAACTTCCCCCGCCGCCGTGCCAAGAACAGTGCGGCCCAAGCCAAGCTGCCCAAAACGTCACGCTTCAGCCGTTTTGCGCGTCGCGCTCGCGGAGAGGATCTGGACCGGCCGCGCCATCGCGGCATTTACTTGCTGCCGAACGCTTTCACCACCGCCGCGCTGTTCTGCGGTTTCTACGCCATCGTCATGGCGATGAACCAGAAGTTCGAGCACGCAGCGTGGGCCATCTTCATCGCGATGGTGCTGGATGGCCTGGACGGCCGCGTCGCGCGTCTGACCAACACGCAGAGCGAATTCGGCGCGCAGTACGATTCGCTGTCGGATATGGTGTCGTTCGGCGCCGCGCCGGCGCTGGTGATGTATGAATGGTCGCTGCGCGGCCTCGGCAAGCTGGGTTGGATCGCCGCCTTCGTGTACTGCGCCGGCGCCGCGCTGCGCCTGGCGCGCTTCAATACCAATATCGAAGTGGTGGACAAGCGCTACTTCCAGGGCATGCCGTCGCCGTCGGCCGCCGCGCTGGTGGCTGGTTTTATCCTGATGATCCTTGATCTCGATGTTGACGTATCCGGGCTGGAGATGGCCTGGGTATCGTGGGGCATCGCGGTGTTTGCCGGCCTGACGATGGTCAGCAACGTGCCGTTCTACAGTTTCAAGGATGTGAACTTCCGCAAGCCGGTGCCGTTCATCGGCGTGTTCCTGATCGCGCTCGGCCTGGCGCTGATCGCGATCAAGCCGGCCGCCACGTTGTGGCCTCTGTTTGCGGTGTACGGTCTGTCGGGTTACGTGGTCGCCGCATGGCGCGCGGCCAAGGGCAAGAAGGTCAGCCTGATTCAAACTGATATGGACAGTGACGATCCGAGCGAACGTCATTAAATAGAGGGCGGTAGGCCCTGAGCAGCAGATTCAAGGAGCAATCATGAGCAACTCATCCAACCGCCTTATCATCTTCGATACCACGCTGCGCGATGGCGAGCAATCGCCGGGCGCCTCAATGACCAAGGACGAAAAGGTCCGCATCGCCAAGCAGCTCGAACGGCTGCGCGTGGATGTCATCGAAGCCGGCTTCGCCGCCGCCTCGCCCGGCGATTTTGAATCGATCAAGGCGATTGCCACGGCGGTGCGCGAGTCGACCATCTGCTCGCTGTCGCGCGCCAATGACCGCGACATCGCCCGCGCCGCCGAAGCGCTGCTGCCGGCCGAGCGCAAACGCATTCACACTTTCATCGCCACTTCCAAGCTGCACATGGAGGCCAAGCTGCGCATGCTGCCAGAGCAGGTGCTGGAGCAGGCACGCAACGCGGTGCGCTTCGCGCGCCAGCATACCGACGATATCGAATTCAGCCCGGAAGACGGCAGCCGCTCGGACGAGGATTTCCTGTGTCGCGTGTTGGAAGGCGTGATCGCCGAGGGCGCGACCACCATCAATTTCCCCGATACGGTGGGCTACGCGGTGCCGGAGATGTTCGGCGAAACCATTCGCCGCCTGCGCGAGCGCATTCCGAATTCCGACAAGGCGGTGTGGTCGGTGCACTGCCATAACGACCTTGGGCTGGCGGTCGCCAACTCGCTGGCCGGCGTGGTGATTGGCGGCGCGCGCCAGATCGAGTGCACCATCAATGGTCTCGGCGAGCGCGCCGGCAACACGGCGCTGGAGGAGGTGGTGATGGCGCTGCGCACGCGCGGCGGTTACTACAATCTCGAATGCGGCATCGACACCACGCAGATCGTGGCGGCCTCCAAGATGGTGTCGCAGATTACCGGCTTTGCGGTGCAGCCGAATAAGGCGGTGGTGGGCGCGAACGCGTTTGCGCACGCGTCGGGCATCCATCAGGACGGCATGCTGAAGTCGCGCGAGACTTACGAGATCATGCGCGCCGAGGACGTGGGCTGGACTGCCACCAAGATCGTGCTGGGCAAGCTGTCCGGCCGTAACGCCTTCAAGCAGCGCTTGCAGGAGTTGGGCATCGATCTGGAGTCCGAGGCCGAGGTGAATGCGGCGTTTGCCCGCTTCAAGGAGCTGGCCGACCGCAAGTCCGACATTTTTGATGAAGACATCCTGGCGCTGGTATCGGACGAGCAGCAATCGCAGGAGAGCGAGTTCTATCGCTTCGTCTCGCTCGAGCAGCGCTCGTCCACCGGCGAAACGCCGACCGCCAAAGTAGCCTTCCTCGTCGACGGCGAAGAGCATGTCAGCGAAGGCCGTGGCGACGGCCCTGTCGATGCGACCGTCAACGCCATCGAGGGCGAAGTAGGCAGCGGCGCGGAGCTGGTGCTGTTCTCGGTGAACGCGATCAGCACCGGCACCCAGTCGCAGGGCGAGGTGACCATGCGCTTGTCGAAAGAAGGCCGCATCGTCAACGGCGTAGGCTCGGACCCGGACATCATCGTGGCCTCGGCCAAGGCGTATTTGTCGGCACTGAATAAACTGCATTCCAAGATTGAGCGAGTGAATCCCCAACCATGAGTAAAGAGTTTGATGTAGTAGCGCTGGGCGAGGCGATGGTGGAGTTCAACCAGGCCAAGGCCAGCGAACCGTTATACCGCCAGGGCTTCGGCGGCGACACCTCCAACGCGGTGATCGCGGCCAGCCGGCAAGGCGCGCGCACGGCTTACCTGAGCCGCGTCGGCGAAGATCATTTCGGCCGCATGCTGCTCGACCTGTGGCAGGCCGAAGGTGTGAACGTAAGCGCAGTGGCGCGCGATACGCAGGCGCCGACCGGCTTGTATTTCGTGAACCACGGACCGCAGGGGCACAGCTTCAGTTACCTGCGCGCCGGTTCGGCGGCCAGCCGCATGCTGCCGCAGACGATGGACCTGAGCGCGGCGTCACGCACGCGCTGGTTCCACGTGTCGGGCATCTCGCAGGCCATTTCGGCTGGCGCTTGCGATACCGTGTTCGCTGCCATCGAAGCAGCGCGTGCAGCAGGCGGCAAGGTGAGCTTCGATCCGAACCTGCGCCTCTCGCTGTGGCCTTTCGCCCGCGCCCGCGCCACCATCTGTGCCACCATCGGCATGACAGACCTGTTCCTGCCCAGCCTTGATGAAGCGGTCACGCTGGCCGGCACCGACGACGTGCCAGCGATCTTCGCGTGGGCACGCTCGCATGGCGCGCGCACCGTGGTGCTGAAAGCCGGTCCATCCGGCGCATGGTATGCGGAGCAGGGCGCCGAGCCACAACTGGCCGCAGCACGCGCAGTGCAGGCGGTAGACGCCACCGGCGCCGGCGATTGCTTCGACGGTTCGCTACTGGCCCGCCTCGCCGCTGGCGACACGCTGGCCGATGCGGTTCGCTACGCCAACGCCAGCGCCGGCCTGTCAACGCTGGGCCACGGCGCAGTCGCCCCAATCCCAACAGCGGCGCAAGTGCGTGCGGCGTTGGGCTGATACTTCGCCCCACGCCGAAGCATGTGCGGTGATGAATAGCTATTCTGGTGTTCATCTTGCGTGAATAGCGCACTTTTACGGAGGCCGTGTCATGACCGAAGCTCAGCGCGGCTGGCGACGTCGCAGCGATGACTCGCGCGTGCTGACCGCCACGGCCAGCGGCACGGCCTCGCTTACCTCCTGGCTGGGGCAGCGTTAATTCAACTGCCAGCGGTACTGCATGCTGAACCAGCTTTCGACCGGCTGGCCATCTTTCGTTGGCGGCTTGAATTGGCAGCGCGACAGCGCATCTTGCGCGGTGACGTCGAGAATCGCATGGCCGCTGCTTTTCTCAATGCGCGAGTCACGCACTTTGCCATCGGTGCCGATCAGGAATCCCAGTTGGACGGTGCCTTGATATTCATTGCGCAGCGCTTCCTTCGGCCATTCCGGTTTCGCGCATACATAGTATTCTGCCCTGGCCTTTTCCTTGCCCGGTTCCCATTTGAACTTCAGCTGTTTCCACTCTTCGCTCCGGACACCGTCCACGGTTTTTGGCGCGTAGGTGCATTTTGCTGCGGCCCTCACGGAGGCGATGTCCAATTCGCGGTAGCCGCTGCTTTGCGTGACTTTGATGTCGGACGCACGGCCATCAGGCTTTACCAGTACTGTCATCTCAGTCGTACCGGATTCCTGGTTCGCCACCGACGAAGCAGGCCAGACCGGATCGCAAGACGGCGACGTGATGACTGCGGAGGGAGGCGGCTCGGTGGATGCGGCGATTGCCGGCGTGGCGATAAAGAGGGCGGTAGCAAGCAGGTATTGGTTCATATCGGCATATTCAAAAGGAATATGCCGATTCTACATGCTTAGAAACGGAACTTGACGTAGGCGGCCGGGCCGTTCAGGCGCACATTGAGGTCGCTGTTGTCGCGGTGGCGATTCAGGCTGATTTTGCTCGCGGTGTATTCGGCCACCACACCCACCATCGGCGTCGGATACCACTCGACGCCGAGTGCGCCGCTGTAGATATGGCCGCGAATGTTGCCGCCGTTTTTCTTGATACCCGAGGCGTCCGCGTACACGCGCACCGTGTCCGACACGGCGTGGCGCCAGCCCAGTTCCAGCAATGGCGCATAAGCATGCTCGCTTTCGTTGTACGCTGCGTTGCCGGCCACGCCGTTCAGCACGCCGCTGGCGGTGCCGTCCAGCCGCGCGCGATACCAGGCCGCGCCGACGCCGACGCCAAAGACATCCTTGCCGCTGCCAATCCACCATTTGTAGGCGAGGTTGGCCAGGTCGAGTCTGAGCTTGGCGTTGAGCTGGCCGTTGCCGGTCAGCGGCAGGCCGTTCATATTGGTGCTGCCGCTTAGCGTGGGGCTGTAGGTTTTGTCGTAGCGGTAGTAATCGAAGTCCAGGCCTTGCGTATCGCCGAGCAGCAGTTGCGCCTTCACACGCGGCAGGGTGACATGGTCGGTTTTGTAGCTGCCGGTGTCGATGCGGCCGTAGTTGGTGTCGCCCTGATAGTCGATGCGCGGTTCGGTGTAGAAACCGCCCAGCGACAGGCTGGCGCGGTCCAGTGGTTCGGCGGGTGCGGCGTGGGCGAGTGCGCCTGTGGCGCCCAGTGCGAGTGCTGCGATGAGGTAGCGTGACATGAAGCCTCCTGTGGTTACGATGAAAAAATCATAGCAACCACAGGTCAGCAATTGCGTCGGCGCACGCCCGACGTGTACGTGGGACTGCTCCTACCGGGTTTCCTTGATGCGCAGCGACAGCGCCGCTGCCAGCAGCATCGAGGCGCCGCCCAGCATCATCATCAGCACCGCGCTGCCGTTGAAGAAGTGGGTCAGGAAGTAGCCCAGCGTCGCGCCCGAAATCACTTGCGGGATCACGATCGCCATATTGAACATGCCCATGTACATGCCCATCTTGTGCGCTGGGATGCGGCCAGCCAGGATCGCATACGGCATCGACAAAGTGCTGGCCCATGCCAGCCCGATGCCAACGAACGGCAGCAGCAAGCCGCCCGGCGTGCTGACGAAGTAGATCGACAGGAAGCTCAGGCCGCCCACCAGCAGCGCCAGCGCATGCGCAGTCTTGCGGCTGGTGCGGCGCGCGATCAGCGGCAGCAGGAAGGCAAAGGCGATCGAGGCAGCGTTGTAGACCGCGCCGCACACGCCCCACCAGCTAGCGCCGTCGTTGTACAGCGCCGAATGGGTATCGGTGGCGTGATAGATATGCTGGGTGACGGTGGCGGTGCCATAGGTCCACATCGAAAACCACGTGAACCACGTAAAGAATTGCACCAGCGACAGCTGCACCATGATACGCGGCATGTGCAGATAGTCATGTACGAAGCCGCGCAGGCCGGACGGGGAGGACGGCGCGTGCGCGACTTCGGGATGGTATTGCTGCAGCTGTTCCGGTGGATACTCGCGCGTGCGCACTACGGTCCACAGCACCGCGCCGAGGTACACCGCGCCGCCAATGTAGAACGAATACACCACCGAATCCGGCACGCGACCCGGCGCGGCGGTGTTGGAGATGTCGAACCAGTGCTGCAACACATAGGGCAGGGCGGACGCCGCCACCGCGCCAACGCCGATGAAGAAGGTCTGCACCGCATAGCCGGTAGTCAGCTGCTCTTTCGGCAGCATGTCGCCGACGAACGCGCGGAACGGTTCCATCGAGATGTTGATGGCCACGTCCAGCACCAGCAGCATGGCCGCCGCCGCCAGCAGCACGCTCGCGTTGGGCATGCCCAACATGCCCAGCGTGGCGAGGATGGCGCCCAGCAGGAAGTAGGGGCGGCGCCGGCCCAGGCGGCCCCAGGTGCGGTCGCTCATGTAGCCGAGGATGGGTTGTACCAGCAGGCCGGCCAGCGGGGCAGCGGTCATCAGGTAGCCGATCTTGTCCAGCTCGGCGCCCATCGTTTCAAAGATGCGCGGCACATTGCTTTGCTGGAGGGCGAAGCCGGCCTGGATGCCGAGGAAACCGAAACTCATGTTCCAGATGGCCCAGAACGAAAGACGGGGTTTGCTGACGGGCGCCGGGGCGTCGGCGGCGTGGACTTTGGCGTGCATCTGCGGTCTCCTGCTGTTTTGTTAGCGTATTATCCACTCAAAAAGTAGTTTGACTACAGAAAAAACTATCAATTCTTTGTATTTGCGCTACATGTCGAGCGGCAGGCATCAAAAAAAGATACACGGGCAGCGATTTCCGCTATACTTCCGGGTCTGGTCTTTCTGACCGGGTTTTATTGTAATCACGGTGAGCAGGGTTCCGACTCCGCGCACCGCATGTTAAAGGTAAATATCATGACCGTAGAAAACATCAACAAAGCAGCGATCATCGCTGACAACGCCCGTGGCGACAAAGACACCGGCTCCCCAGAAGTGCAAGTTGCACTGCTGACCGCCCGCATCAACGAACTGAACGGCCACTTCAAAGCCCACAGCAAAGATCACCACTCGCGTCGTGGTCTGATCATGATGGTTAACCGTCGTAAATCCCTGCTGGCTTACCTGAAGAACAAAGATGCAACCCGTTACCGCGACCTGATCGCTAAACTGGGCCTGCGTAAGTAATTTTTGCGTCGTCCGGCTTAAAACAGAATGCCTGCGCCAGTTTGCTGTCGCGGGCATTTTGTCTTTCTGAGCATTAAAAAATTGCTAAGTAAGTTTTAGTAATGTAGTAAAGGCGGCCATCTGGCTGCCTGTGGTGAGGTGAACGACAGCTCCTGAAAATCTGTCGGCAAATAGAAAGGGATTACCCATGTTTAATAAAGTTACGAAAACCTTCCAGTACGGTCAACACACCGTCACGCTGGAAACTGGCGAAATCGCTCGCCAGGCCTCCGGCGCGGTGCTGGTGTCGATTGAAGACACCGTGGTGCTGGCTACTGTGGTAGCGCGTAAAGACGCGAAACCAGGCCAGGACTTCTTCCCGCTGACCGTCGACTACCTGGAGAAAACCTACGCAGCCGGTAAAATCCCGGGCGGTTTCTTCAAGCGTGAAGGTCGCCCTTCGGAAAAAGAAACCCTGACTTCCCGCCTGATCGACCGTCCAATCCGTCCTCTGTTCCCAGAGGGCTACCTGAACGAAGTGCAAGTGGTGATCCACGTGCTGTCGGTCAACCCAGAAATCGATCCAGACATCGCCTCGATGATCGGTGCTTCGGCCGCGCTGTGCGTGTCGGGCGTGCCGTTCAATGGTCCGATCGGCGCCGCCCGCGTGGGTTACGCCAACGGCCAGTACATCCTGAATCCGACCGTTGAACAACTGAAGACCTCGCAGATGGATCTGGTGGTTGCCGGTACCGAAACCGCCGTGCTGATGGTGGAATCGGAAGCCCAGCAGCTGTCCGAAGAAATCATGCTGGGCGCCGTGGTATTCGGCCACACCCAGATGAAGGCCGTGATCGACGCGATCCACGACCTGGTGCGCGACGGCGGCAAGCCAGAGCAAGTCTGGACCGCGCCTGCCAAGAACGAAGCGCTGATCGCCCGCGTGGCCCACTTCGGCGAAGCCAAGCTGCGCGACGCCTACCAGACCCGCGACAAGCAAGCCCGTACCGACAAGCTGCGCGCTGCGTCGGCTGAGATCGTCGCCGACCTGGCTGCTGAAGCGGCCGCTGCCGGTACTGCTGCGCCTGACTCGGTTGAAGTCGGCAACATCCTGTTCGAAATGGAATCGAAGATCGTCCGTTCGCAGATCCTGGACGGCGAGCCACGTATCGACGGCCGCGACACCCGCACCGTGCGTCCGATCTCGATCCGCACCTCGGTACTGCCGCGTACCCACGGTTCGGCGCTGTTCACCCGTGGCGAAACCCAGGCACTGGTCATTGCAACGCTGGGCACCGCCCGCGATTCGCAGAAGATCGACGCGCTGATGGGCGAGTACACCGATGACTTCATGCTGCACTACAATATGCCACCGTTCGCCACCGGCGAAACCGGCCGCGTAGGCACGCCTAAGCGCCGCGAAATCGGCCACGGCCGTCTGGCCAAGCGCGCACTGGTTGCCGCGCTGCCGTCGCCGGAAGAGTTCAGCTACTCGGTGCGTCTGGTATCGGAAATCACCGAATCGAACGGTTCGTCGTCGATGGCTTCGGTCTGCGGCGGCTGCCTGGCGCTGATGGATGCCGGCGTGCCGATGAAAGAGCACGTGGCCGGTATCGCGATGGGCCTGATCAAGGAAGGCGGCAAGTTCGCCGTGCTGTCCGACATTCTGGGTGACGAAGACCACCTGGGCGACATGGACTTCAAAGTAGCCGGTACCCGCAACGGTATCACCGCGCTGCAGATGGACATCAAGATCCAGGGCATCACCAAGGAAATCATGCAAGTGGCGCTGGCGCAAGCCAAAGAAGGCCGCGAGCACATCCTGGGCGAAATGCAAAAGGCCGTGCCGAGCGTGAAGACCGAACTGTCGGACTTCGCACCACGCCTGATCACCATCAAGATCAACCCAGAGAAGATCCGTGACGTGATCGGTAAAGGCGGCGCCGTGATCCGCGCGCTGACCGAAGAGACCGGCACCCAGATCGACATCAGCGACGAAGGCGTGGTCACCATCGCCTCCGTGGACGCTGCTGCCGGCCAGGAAGCCAAGCGCCGCATCGAAGAGCTGACCGCATCGGTCGAAGTGGGCAAGACCTACGACGGCGTAGTGCTGAAGCTGCTGGACTTCGGCGCCATCGTGCAAGTCATGCCAGGCAAAGACGGCCTGCTGCACATCTCGCAGATCGCCAACGAGCGTGTGAACGCCGTGGCCGACTACCTGAAAGAAGGCCAGCAAGTGCGCGTCAAGGTTCTGGAAACCGACGACCGCGGCCGCCTGAAGCTGTCGATGAAAGCTGCCGCTGAAGAAGCCGCCGCTGCTGCTGCCAACGCGCAGTAATCTGAGCTAGCTCAGTCTAGAACCGCTGGTGTGTGCGTGCAATGGCCAAGGCCATCGCACCGCCACACTGGCGGTTTTTTTATTCCCGAACCGTTTAGGCGTGCCTTGGTCTAACTCACAGAGGAGGACGCCATGCAAACGAATATTTTCATCGACGAGAAGCTCATGCAAGAAGCGCTGCTGCTGACTGGATTGACACCAGAAAGCGCTGCAGTGGAGCTGGGGCTGCGCACCGTGGTTCGCCTCAAGCAACAAGAGAAAATACGCCAGCTTCGGGGGACACTGCACTGGGAGGGCAACCTCGACGTCATGCGGTCTGACGAATGATCCTGATAGACTCTGTAATGACTTTATTCCTCTGATTTAGTGATCGCCACTCCGGCGGTTTTTTTATGTCCGCGCTGGGCGCAGCGGTTGATCCAGTGGACTCACCACGCCTTGGCCGCCGCGATTCAGGACGTGGGTGTAAATCATCGTTGTGCTGACATCCTTGTGGCCAAGCAGTTGCTGAACCGTGCGAATATCGTAACCCGCTTGCAGCAGGTGAGTGGCAAAGGAATGTCGCAGCGTGTGAGGCGTCGCCGGCTTGTTGATGTGCGTGTCGCGCGTGGCCTGTTTCATAGCGCGCTGGATGGCCTTCTCGTCAGCGTGATGGCGGCGAGTGACGCCAGAGCGCGGATCTGTCGAGCGCTGTCTGGATGGGAATACATACTGCCAGCCCCAATCCTTGTTCGCATTTGGATATTTCCGCTCCAGTGCGTAAGGCAGCCACGTTTCGCCAAAACCTTCCGCCAGGTCTTGTTGGTGCAGCAGTTGAACGCGGTGGAGATGTTCGCGCAATGGCGCCACCAGAGTTTGTGGCAGCATCGTTACTCTGTCTTTGGCGCCTTTCCCTTCACGGATGATGATTTCGTTGCGAGTGAATTCAACATCCTTTACGCGCAAACGCAGGCACTCCATGATTCGCATCCCTGTGCCGTACAGGAGGCGCAGTATCAGGCCGTTGGTGCCGTTGGTGCTGCTTAGTAGACGCTGTACTTCGTCGTTGGTGAGCACTACGGGCAGGCGATGTGATGACTTGGCTGTGACGATTTCATCCAGCCAGGGCAGCTCGGCTTCCAGCACTTCCTTGTATAGAAACAGCAAGGCTGCTTTCGCCTGGTTCTGGGTTGATGGCGCAACGCCGGCGGCTACTGCCAGATGGGTCAGAAATTGTGTTACCTCGTTGGCCCCCATTGTGGAGGGATGGTGTTTGCCGTGGAAGAGAATAAAGCGTCGAATCCAGCCGATGTAACTTTGCTCGGTGCGGATGCTGTAATGCTTTAACCGAATGTGGTTGCGAACCTCTTCGAGTAATTTAGGCTTAGGTAGGTTCATGGCTACTCCGCAGGTGGGTTTGCCCTAAGTCATTAGGGTGTGCTAAATTAGCATAACGTATTGATAATATTGGTTTCCTAGTCCTGCATTCTGCGAAAGTTCAAGCTTTGGGCGGAAAGAATTGCGACAAATAGGGGGCCTATTTTTTGTTGGGCCCAATAAATATGCCACTTCATCCAGATTTTCCGGTCGTCGACGGTCGGGTCCAAATGACCCAAGAATGGATAGTGCAACTTCCATCTAAATTCAATCGACGCGTGGAGGAGGGTAGTCTTGTTTTTTTGCAGCCTGGAATGACTGCCTGGATTTCTGTCTGGGGCAATAAAGACAAGGAGTCCGAAGACGTGTGGTTGAACGGAGTCGCTGGAAGGAAATCACCCGAAGCGACTTCGGCGGAGGTGGTGCGGAAAAATGGCGTGCTCTACTATAGTTATCGGCTTGCCGAGCCAGACAAAAAGGCCTCAGCACTCTATTGCTTTGCGCGCGGAAAGGTGAGCTATGTTCAAATGGCCATTTATTTCGACGCCGAAAAACAATCGGTCGTGGCAAAGCAAATTTGTGCGAGCCTGTCATATGCGCTCTAAATTGCCCAGCCCGGCAGTCCACTGGACGGCCTCCACGCTGCGCGTTCCGGCCGCCAGTGACTTTTTACGTTGGGCATTCTTAAAATGACACCTCTGGCGAAGCAGACTTTGTTAGGCCCCGCTGTTGTTGGGGTTTTGCTCGGGCTCTTTGTAGGGTTCTGTTCTTTCGCCTTCGACTCAGAGTACAGCGCAATCGTCCATCCAAAGCTTCACCCCTCATGGCTCTATGCTGCATTGCAGGCGGTGCTTTGGTTTACCCTGACCGCAGGGGGAGTCTTACTTATCTTTGGTGTTGTTCCCTCACTCATAGCAAAGGCCAGAGTAAAGTGATTGTTCTGCCCAACACTGCAGTCAACTGGACTGCCTCCACGCTGCGCGTTCCGGCAGCCAGTTACTTTGAACGTTAGGCCACCTATGTCGCTTCCTATCCCGATAGATCTGCTCGATCCCGTCTCGCTCACCGGCAGGTCCGCCGCTCAGTCCATTTGGCGGCATAAGACTAAGAACATCTTTCGAGGGGTATTCGAACTCGACTGCACAGGACGCTCTCCGAGCGAGATTTTTGAACAAGTAATAAGGATTGTCGAAGAAGAGTACGATCCCGGTTTCTTCGTGCCTTTCGCCTTCGGCGTGGTACTTCACTTCTCATCTGAGGCGCCGCCACCAAGTCAACTGGAGAGCTTTATTGACGACCGTGCTAGAAACAGAGGAACGTGGCAGTGGCTAGTCGTGGTCGATCAAGCACGGAGAGAGGCTTACGGCATTCACATGTGGGCCAACGGGTACCTTACTCCGGTTTTCGAAGTACTTCTTGGCCACTTGGATGGCGAAGGTTACACGGTCACTAAGCGCTTAAAACTACCGGGGAAGTTCTGGACGAACTTGTGGGCAACGATGCGCTCCCTGGTGGCCGCTCGAAAGGCTTTGGTACCAGTCGGAGTAGTTCTGGGGCTACTGCTTTTGCTGCACAAAGTATTCGTATCACGATGAATGCTGGCTGTCCTAACCATCCAATCAACGCGAACGCGCTAAAGCGCGCCGGTTATCAGCAACGTTGGGCCAAATGAGAAACTACCTATTATTTGCACTTGCAATACTTTCCTTGCCGGCTTTAGCGTGCTCCTCGCTCAAGCAACCGACTGACGAGGAACTCTTTGCCAATGCGAAGTCTGTGTTTCGTGCCCGAGTCGTCGAAACGAGATTGGGCAAGCTTGTTAATCCTTCCAATCCCTCTGAGGTGGTCGAGGTAGTGGAAGCGAAATACGAGATTCGGGAAATTTTCAAAGGTGCGCCTGCTGCGGCCGGCGTCGTGCGCGACCTACCATTCGGACCAGGTAACTGCAGTCTTGGTTTGCTTGCCGGGATGGAATACGTCTTCTATCCCGACGCAAACAACTTGGTCCTAACTTTCAGCGGCTCTTTTGGTTACCTTAATGCTGAAGGCACTGACGTGAAGCCCCGATTCGAAGCACTGCGCAAGCTGGTGGCGAGCAAATGACATTGCCCAACAATTCCGTCAACCGGACACTACATCGCTTCGCGCTGTAGTGTCCGGTTACGTCCAACGTTAGCCTATGAAGACAAAGCCTTTGGTATTGGTCGCAGCAATTTTGGCAACTTCTGCTCAGGCTGCCCCAAATCTTCAGCCAACACTGGTATCAACTAACGACTGTGTCGCGACGCGCATCACAGCGGAAAAGACAAAGATTGCGTTCTTTACCAGCCGTTGTTCTGAATCAGATTTTTTTATTGCACTTGATGGCGTCACTTACACTCTTCGCCGTATTGGCGCGCAACCTGAGAGCGGCGTTTGGTTTGTCGGCCGCTTTGAGGGGGAAGGCGTGAAAGTCGTCATTTCGGTAACTAGTAGGCGAGTGGGGAGGTGCGATGGTTTATCGTTGGCTGAAATGAGATCATCGCTCATTGCTGGGCCACATAAGGTTGCCGTAAAAATTCGGCGAGGCGCCGACGAGGCGCGCATTAACGGACTCTATGATGATTGCCCATAGAGTCCGTTTGAAACGTTTAATTGCGTGTCTAATTCGGCTAATTTCCAATTCCAGCGGACGCCTCCAGCACCGCTGACTTAACACGCTAGTCCATATGCAAATTCGACCTTTTCCTTGGAAGCCGCTTCTCTTGGCACCGTTCGCTAGCGTTCCTGCCTTGACGCTCGCAGGCTTGGGAAGTTCCGATGCGGGCGCGGCATCCGATTTTGGTTGGGGAATTTTCTTCGGGCTCCTGCTGGCGGTGCCAGCTTCTTTTGTGGGTATGCTGCTTGTCGGGGTTCCGATTTTCTTGATTTTGCGGCCTTACAGATACGCGTTGCTGCTGGCTACCTGTGGAGCTGGCTTTGCTATACCGTTTCTCATGTTTTTCGGAGATGCCCCTTTCAGAACGACCCTGGGGGCTGTTGCTGCAGGCGTCGCAGTGGCTGCGGCTGCATATTTTTTACGGCCACGTAATGCCTAACAACTTAAGCAACCGGACGACTTCCGCGCTGTGCGCTCCAGCTGCCGGTTATCGCACACGTTAGGGGGACCATGAAGAGGTTTGTTACCGATCTAAAGGTATTTGCAGAAGTCCACGGAGGAAGCCTTCTGTGGGAAACGTATCGAGATACCTTGACCATCAGCGACAACGGAGAAGTCATTTTTGAGCAGGAGCCTGCTGGGCCAAAACCGAGTTCTTTTTCGCGCCTTACCGGCAGAGTTCTCCCGAGGACCGGCGACTCGTGGACGGAAATACATCTCTTCCGAGAGTCCAGTTCCAAGAAGCTTGTTTTGAACGCCCTTGAGGTTGATGACCACCTGATTTGCGCACTCTATTCCGAATTCAATGAGTGCTCGTCAAGTGAGTTATTCCATCGGGAGCGGTAATAATGCCTAACCCGTTAATCAACGCGGACGCGCAACGCGCGCCGACTATTGTGCACACTAGACAGAAAGGTACTTCCTTTGATTTGCTCAAAATGCGGTGAGGAACATCCGCTGGAAGAAATGGAGCTGACTTTTCGTCGCCCCGACGATGCCGCGAAGCTTTCGACCGAAGGGCGAGCCGCCATTCGATGACCGAATTGCCAATGAAATTCCAGCCTCGAATGGCTCTCTTGGTCTAGAAGCAGAACTTCGGTTGACGGGGCCGACGACTCGGCCGGATGTTTTTCTGAAGCCGAGTGCTCACCAGCTTTATGTTGAGCAGGCAAGGGGGATCGATGCGCATCGAGCATCCGAGTACACAGCTCTATTTGCGTAGCTATATGTCTAACCTTCAGTTCCAGCTGACGCGCTAACGCGCGCCGGTTAATTCAATCACGTTAAGCGGCATTGGGAGGTGTCTCGGATGACGATCAAAAGCACAACAAACGCGGCGCCCGTATCGAGGCCCAAGCGAAGGTCCTTCGTTGTTATCAACGAGCAGCAGGCCTTTGACTACATGCAGACAGCCAAGCGCAATGCGGCGCACGAGAACGGACTCCGCTTTCTTGAGGCTCGCGAGAAAACCATATGGCGGTGAATTTGCCAGGCAGCTATGATAATTCCTGGTCAGAGGATTGCCTTCGGCGCCCGTTGAATCTGCAGTCAATTATTTGAGGAAGCAAGAATGCAATTTCTAGGCAATCCGATCGCCGTGATGTTCCTGTCCTTCATCATCGGAGTCATCGCTGATCTGGTGCTGCGCCGGATGCCGTTTTATAGCTGGATCAGCGCACGCTATGTGTTTGCTGATTCAAAGACGTATGAAATTCTTGGCGTCGGGTGGTTTCGGAAAATCCTCCTGGCGACGCCGCTGCGGATGTTTAATACCAACATCAAACTGCCGAAGAATCGCGACCTGCAATTGCTCAAGGAGATTCGAAAACACATTGCGACGGCGGAGGTGTCGCATTGGGTGGGCTTTGCTGTGATGATGGTCGCGACGATCTACGCATGGAGTGCCTATGGACCGAAGACAGGTGTCAGCTTTGTCTTTTTCAATACGGTCGGCAATCTCTATCCGTGTTTGCTTCAGCAGTACAACAAGAGGCGCTTGTACCAGCTCATTGCCGTGATGGAGCAACGCGCACAAGCGGCGGCGGTTTCTCCCACTTGAACTGAACTTTTAGCCAGCCACCCGGTCCAATCACTGAGGAGGTTGCCATGAACACTGCCTACGATGAGGATGTCGCCGCCTGGGCGAAAGAGCAGGTGGCGCTGTTGCGCGCCGGCCAGTGGGCTTTGCTGGACATCGATCATATCGTCGAAGAAATTGACGATATGAACATCAGCCCTCGCCATCAGCTGGCACACCGGATGGCGATCCTGATGGCGCATATGCTCAAGTGGAAGTATCAGCCCGATCGGCGCGGCAAAAGCGGGATCAATACGATGCGGCCCCAGCGCGAGGCTATCGCAAAGCTGTTCCGAAAAATGCCAAGCCTGCGCAAGTTATTGGAAGAGGATGAGTGGGATGACCAGGTATGGAAGGATGCGCTGGACATCGCCGGCCGGGAGGCCAATCTGGTCGATTTGCCCGAAGTCCGTGAATGGGACTTCGGGCTGGTTTTGAAAGACGGTTATTTGCCGTCGTAAGTCACGCGGAAGATGCGGCCGGCGTAGTCGTCGGAGATGAGCAGCGAGCCGTCGGCTTGCGTGACCACGTCCACCGGACGGCCCACCACTTCATCACCACGCAGGAAGCCGTCGATGAAGGCGGTGTCACTGACCAGCTTGTTGCCGTACAGGGTAATGAAGCGCACCGTGTAGCCGATCTTGGTCGAGCGATTCCACGAGCCGTGTTCGGCCACGAAGATGTTGTTGCGGTACGCCTCCGGGAACTGCTTGCCGCTGTAGAAGCCCAGGCCCAGCGGCGCCACGTGCGGCCCCAGCTTGGCGACCGGCTCAACGAACTCTTCGCAGGTGCGGCCCTTGCCGAATTCCGGATCCGGCACCACGCCGCCGTGGCAGTACGGGAAGCCGAAGTGCTGGCCGAACTTGGTCAACACGTTCAGCTCGCACGACGGCGTGTTGTCGCCCAGTTCATCGCGGCCGTTATCGGTGAACCACAGCTGCTTGGTGGTCGGATGGAAGGCGAAGCCCACGGTGTTGCGCACGCCGCGCGCCACTTCTTCCAGCTGGCTGCCGTCGGCGTTCATGCGGTAGATCTTGGCGCTCTTGGTGTCGTCGGTATCGCAGATATTGCATGGCGCGCCGACCGGGATGTAGAGCTTGCCGTCCGGGCTGGCCTTGATGACTTTCTCGCCGTGCCATTTGTCGTTCGGCAGGCTGACCTTCACCACTTCATACGACGGCTTTTGCGCGTAGCGCTTGTCGATATTGTCGAAGCGGATCACGCGGCCGATTTCGCCCACGTACAGCGCGCCGTTCAGCAGGGTGACGCCGATCGGGTTTTCCAGCCCTTCGGCGATGGTCACCACCTCGGCCGATTGCTTGTCCGCACGCGGCACCAGTGCATACACCTTGCCGGCCTTGCGCGAACCGACGTACACAATGCCGCTGTCCGACACCACCATGCTGCGTGCGGTCGTCGCGCCTTCAGCATAGACGCTGATGTGGAATCCCTTCGGCAGCTTGAAGCCGTCCAGCAGGCCGGTGGCGGCTGGCTTGGCGGCTGCGGCAGTAGCGGTAGCAGCCGGCGTCGCCAGCTTCTTGTTGGCGTTGGCGCCGATGTAGTCGGCCAGCAGCGCGATCTGCTGCGCGTTCAGCGCAGGCGACCAGGCCGGCATATTCTTTTCCGGCACGCCTTTGCTGATGATCTTGATGAGGTTGGCCTTGGTCGGCGCGCCGTGGATCCAGGCGTGCTCGCCCAGAGTCGGGCCGACCGCGCCTTCCAGCTTGGTGCCGTGGCAGGCGGCGCAGTTGGTTTGATACAGTTGTTCGGCGGTTTGGGCCGGCGCCGCGTGGGCGGCGAAGGAAGCGAGCGCCATGCCGATGGCGGCGGCTTGCAGAGCGATCTTTTGCATTTCTTGTGTCCCCTGATGAGTGATGCCGCCATTGTACAATCAGCGCCGCCAACATCACATCATCTTGCGGGATCAGCGTCCGGTGGCGCTGCGTTGCTGAACCGGCGCCGGCAGCCGCGCCGGAGCCGGATGTGCGGCGTGGCCGTGCGGCCTGCCGATCGGCGTCACGCTGGCTGTGCGGTTCGCGGCATCGACCCTGAACACGCTGACCAGCTCCGCCAGATGGGAGGCCTGCTCCTGCATGGCGCCGGCCGCCGCCGAAGCTTCTTCCACCAGCGCGGCGTTCTGTTGCGTCACGCCGTCCATCTCGATGATGGCGCGGTTGATCTGCTCGATACCGGCTTCCTGCTCGCCACTGGCGGCGGTGATCTGCGCCATGATCTCGCTGACGTTGCGGATGCTGCGCACCACCTCGTCCATCGTCTTGCCGGCTTCATCGACCAGCATGCTGCCGTTCGAGATTTTCTCCACCGATTCGCTGATCAGCTGCTTGATGTCCTTGGCCGCGCTGGCCGAGCGTTGCGCCAGCGTGCGCACTTCCTGCGCCACCACCGCAAAGCCGCGGCCCTGCTCACCGGCGCGTGCGGCTTCCACTGCCGCGTTCAGCGCCAGGATGTTGGTCTGGAAGGCGATGCCGTCGATCACGCCGATGATGTCGACGATCTGGCGCGAGGAAGCGCTGATCGCCTCCATCGTGCTGACCACGCCGCCCACCACCTCGCCGCCGCGCGCGGCCACGCCGGATGCGCTGGCCGCCAGCTGATCGGCCTGGCGCGAGAACTCGGTATTTTGTTTGACGGTGGCGGTCAGTTCTTCCATCGACGATGCGGTTTCTTCCAGCGCCCCGGCTTGCTGCTCGGTGCGCACCGACAGGTCATGGTTGCCGCTGGCGATTTCATCGGAGGCGGTGGCCACGGCCTCGGTACTATGGCGCACTTCGCTGACGATGGCGGCCAGGCGGTCGCGCATGGCGGCGATGCTGTACAACAGGCTGCTCTGGTCGCCCGGCGCCAGCTGCACGTGCACGGTCAGGTCGCCGCCGGCGATGCGGTCGGTGATGCCGGCCGCGTAGTCCGGTTCGCCGCCCAGCTGCTTGAGCAGCGAACCGCTGATGAGCCAGCCCAGCAGCAATGCCAGCGCCACCGAGGCCGCGCTCAGGATGGCGATCATCCAGGCCGAGCCGGTGCTGCGCTGGTTGATGGCGACGCCGATCTCGTCGATGGCGGCCTGCTGGCGCTCGACCAGCGCCTGCATCCTGGCCACATAGCTGGCGCCGGCCGGAACGAATTCCTGCGCGATGATGCGCTCGGCCTGCTCCATATCGCCGGCCGCCTTGGCGGCGAGGGCGCGCTTGCGGGCGTCCTGGTAGACCGTGCGCTGTGCCAGCGCGGCGTCCAGCAAGGCCTTGGCTTGCGGGTCGTCGAGCAGCTCGGCCAGAGCGCGTTGATTGGCCTCTGCGATCTTGCTATTGGCGGCGATGCCGTCCTCGAACATCTTCTGGGCGGCCGGATCGGAGGTCTTGGCGGCGGCCACGGCGCGCTGTACATTGGTCTCGACAATGGCTTTCCAGCCGCTGACCAGGCGTTCGGTCTTGAGGTGGTGGGAGAGCAGGGCGTTGGTGTCGTCGGCAGTCTGGCGGATGCTTATCCAGCTGGCGATAGCGACGGCGAGCAGCAGCAATAGCGTCGCACCAAAGCCGATGGCAAGGCGCTTGCCAACCTTCATGTTCGAGAGTTTCATGTTATCCAAAAGAAATTAAAGTTTCTGAAAAAATATTTTATCACTGAATGATAATTCCGGTCGGAAAGATAGAGGCGATTACCTAGACTTACAAAGCTGACAAGCTTGGGTAGGCTGCTGGCCATGACGACTATTCTTGATTTTGACGTGCCGTTCGACGGCACTGTGCTGAAGGCCGACCATTATGTGGGGGCCGGCGGCAATCCGATTCTGTACTTGCACGGCGCCGGCGGCAGCACGCGGCGCGGCCACCATTTGCTGCGCAACGCCTTGCAGCAGCGTGGCGTGGGCAGTGTGGGCTTTGATGCCATCGGCCACGGCGACACCGGCGGCACGCTGGCGCAATCGTCGGTCGCCAGCCGCACGCGGCAGGCGCAGGCGGTGATGGCGGCGCAAGCGCTGCCGGAACCGCTGGTGGTGCTCGGTTCCAGCATGGGCGCCTACAACGCCATCCGCCTGACGCAGCAGCACCGTGTCGATGCGCTGATCTTGATGGTTCCGGGCGTGTACACGCCGGAGGCCTACGAGGTGCCGTTCGGTCCGGAGTTTTCGGCAGTGATTCGCCGTGAGCGCAGCTGGTCCGACAGCGATGCGTGGGACATCCTGTCGCGCTTTGAAGGGCGGCTGCTGGTGATCCACGCCGAGCACGACGCCGTGATCCCGCTGGAGATTTCGGAACGCCTGGTGGCCGCCGCTACGCGCGCCGAATCACGTCAACTGCACATCGTGCGCGGCGCGGAACACAACCGCCTGTGGTCGCTGCTGGAAGAAACACCGGCCGAGTTCGATGCGGCCATCGACCTGGTAGTGGGAGTAGTGAATGGCGGAAGGCAGTAGGAGTCGAACTTACGAGGGAGCGGCTGACGCCCCCCACCGGGTTTGAAGCCCGGCCCCATCACCGGATGAGTATGCCTTCCTTGGTTTAGCTGGCGCTGTACGACCATGCAGCGTTAGGTCGTATCAGGTGGATGTTGCCGACCCGCCGAGTATAGCCGACGCGGTCGAAGAATTCCAAAATCTGTATGGCCCGCTTGCGACCGAGGCCGGTGGCGTCGCGGAACGAGGCGGCCTGCACTTCAGGCAGCGTGGCGACGATGCGTGCCAGTTCGTCCAGCTGCTGCGGATGATAGAACAGGTCTTTCACTACTTGGTTCAGTTCTCCCGTTTTGGATAGCTTGAGCAGCAGGCGGCGCACTTCGGCTTCCGGCATGGCGTGTTCGCGCATCAGGTCGCGCACCCACGGCGGGTCGAAGCCGCCTGCGAGCAGGGAGGCTAGCAGCGGTGCGGCCATTGCCTGTTCTTCGGCGCTGAGTTCGACGCTGTGGCTGGGCAGGTGCAGGCTGCGGCCGCGCTGGTGGATGGCGCCGTCGGCCAGCAGGGTGTCGATCAGGCGGCGCCACAGGCGGTCTTCCATGTCGGGCGAGACGATGCGTTTCAGGCGCCAGAGTTCGGGGCCGGCATCGTCGGGCGCGCGGGCGTGGAAGTCGGCCAGCGCGGAGAGGGTGCGGGCTTGCAGCGACTGGATTTCGGCAGGGGCGATCAGCAGCTTGTCGTCGCCTTGCAGCGGCACTTCGATAGTGCCGGGCGGCGCGACGATTTGCGATGCGGGCAGTTGCGACAGGCGCACCAGCATCGAAGTGCGCAAGCCGAGCGGGCCACGCGCCAGCAGCGCGGCGATATCGCCGGAGGCGTTGCCGATGCGGCCAGCGGCGTGGCTGTCGCTAGTGCGGCCATCGCCGGTGCCGCCTTCGATGAAATCGGCGAGCGCTTGCAGCCAGGCGGTGCGGGCTTCGCTGCGGCGTTTGCGGGCTGGCCCGAACGGATCGAGCACCACGCCGCCGCCGATGGTGGTGGTGGCTTGCGCGTTGCGGAGCACGAAGCGGTCGCCCGGCACCGCGTGTACGGGCGCATCCAGCACCAGCTGCACGCGGCCGGTATGGCCCGGCGCCAGCACTTCATCACCAAGCGGCACAACGTTGGCGGTGTGATGCGCCGCGCCGAGGTGCACATGCACTGGCGACCACGGTTTCAGCGTGAGGCCGCAGTCCGGCGTCAACGTCAGCTCCACGTCCACGCGCGGCGAACACTCGGCCAGCGCCGGCGCCACCACCCACGTGCCGCGTGCGATATCGTCCTTGCCGGCGCCGCTCAGGTTCAACGCCAGCCGCTGCCCCGCGCGTCCCACCTCCGCCGAACGGTTTTGCGCATGAATACTGCGCACGCGTACCTGCTGCCCGCCGGGCGCCAGTTGCAACGCATCGCCCACGCGCACGCTGCCCGCCAACGCCGTGCCAGTGACGATGGTGCCTTGCCCCGCCAGCGTGAACACGCGGTCCACGCCGAGCCGGAACAAGCGCCGCTCGTCATTGGCCGGCAACGTGGTCGCCATCTGCCCGAGATGATGCAGCAGGGCCTGCACGCCGACGTCGCCCGGCTGTGTGGCGTTGGTGCGGAAGATGTGCGCGCCGGCGAAATCGGTAGGCTTCAGCAGCGCGCGGATTTCCTGTTCGAGCTGCTCGAGCTGCACCGCATCGACGCGGTCGATCTTGGTCACGGCTACCACGCCGCGCTTCACGCCCAGCAGCCGCAGGATGGCGAGATGTTCGAGCGTCTGCGGCATTATGCCGTCGTCGGCCGCGATCACCAGCAGCGCGGCGTCGATGCCGGTCACACCGGCCGCCATCGTGCGGATGAATTTCTCATGGCCCGGCACATCGATCACGCCGAGGATATCGTTGCCGAGCGGTGTGTAGGCGTAACCGAGTTCGATGGAGATGCCGCGCGCCTTTTCTTCTTTCAGGCGATCGGTATCGACGCCGGTGAGCGCGCGCGTGAGCGTGGTCTTGCCGTGGTCAATATGGCCTGCGGTACCGACGATCATGCTGTGAGCAGGGGCAGTTGTTCGATGAAGCGTTGCTGCTGGTGCTCCTGCAGGCACCGCAGATCCAGCCACAGCGCGTCCTGCGCCACGCGGCCGATGACCGGTAAGGGCAGGGCGCGCAGGCGCTGTTCCAGCACGCCGAGCGCGTTGCTGATGCGGCCCTCGGCAGTTGTCGCCGCTGCGCGCACCACCAGCCCGTGGCTGTGCAGCTGGTCGACCGGCAGTGCGCCGCTGCCGATCTGGCTCATCATCGCTTCGTCGCTGACCACGTAGCCGCTGCCCAAAGCCGCCTGTAGTGATGGCAGGATGGCTTGCGCTTGCGCGCGCATGGCGGCGGCAGGACGGGTCAGCAGTTTGAGGGTGGTCAGGCGTTCCGGCAGCAGGTCGGGCGCGCGGTACAGCGCGAGTACCGGCTCCAGCGCGGCCAGCGTGAGTTTGCCGACGCGCAGGGCGCGCTTCAGTGGATTCTTTTTGATCTGCGCGATCAGGTCTTTGCGGCCGACGATGATGCCGCACTGCGGGCCGCCCAGCAGCTTGTCGCCGCTGAAGGTGACCAGGTCGGCGCCGCCGGCGATGGTTTCGCGCACGGTGGTTTCGTGCGGCAGGCCGTATTGCTCAAGGTCGACCAGCGTGCCGCTGCCCAAGTCAACGGCCAGCGGGATGTTGTGCTTCCTGGCCAGCGGCGCCAATTCGTCCAGCTCTATGCTCTTGGTGAAGCCGGTGATGGCGTAATTGCTGGTGTGGACCTTCATCATCAGCGCGGTTTGCGGACCCGCTGCTTCGTCGTAGTCCTTGAGGTGGGTGCGGTTGGTGGCGCCGACTTCGCGCAGCACCGCGCCGGCTCGCGTCATCACGTCCGGAATGCGGAAGGCGCCGCCGATTTCCACCAGTTCGCCGCGCGAGACGATCACCTCTTTACCCAAGGCGACGGTGTTCAGCATCAGCAGCACGGCGGCGGCGTTGTTGTTGACGATGGTGGCGGCTTCGGCGCCGGTCAGTTCCAGCAGCAGGTCTTCGATCAGGTTATCGCGGTCGCCGCGTTTGCCGGTGTCGATGTCCCATTCGAGGTTCATCGGCCAGCGCAATGCTTCCACCACGGCTTGCACTGCGCTGTCGGGCAGCAGGGCGCGGCCAAGGTTGGTGTGCAGGACGGTGCCGGTGAGGTTGAAGACGGGGCGCAGCGGTGAGGTGTTTTGTTCTTTTAGCCGTGCAGACAGCATGGCTAGCAAGGATGGGATGCTGGTGTCCGGTGCGCCGGTTGCCGTTGCGGCGGCGCCGCCATCGCGGGTGGCCAGCAGCATGGCGCGCAGCTCGGCCAGCAGGGCGCGGGCGGTTTCCAGCGTTTGCACGCGGCCATATTCGGCGATGAGCGTTTCGCAGCCGGCGTCCGACAGGATCAGGTGGACCGCCGGCAGGCGGATTGCGCCCCCTGCGCCTCCGGCGGCGGGCGAATCCGCTGCGGCGCCGCCGGCCGGGGCGCGGTTATGCGCGGCGTAGGGGGCTTTGTCGGACGGCGTGCTCATTCGGCGTTGAACCACAACAGGGGATTGCCGCTGGCGCGGGCATAGCCGGCTTCGCCGACCAGCAGGTCGAGCGCCAGGCTGGCCAGGTCGTCGGCCAAGGGCTCGACGTAGAAATCGTGCTCCTGGTTGAAGATCTTGCGGTAGGTGTGGCATTCGTCGCAGGTCTCCGCGCGCGCCACCTTGCTTGGATCGTTGGCCTTGTTGTCTGCCTCCAGCTCCTGGTCGATGCTCTGGTAAGCTACTTTGGAGGTGCCCTCGCAGCAAGAGCACTTCACGCGTACCATATGCCATTCGCTGCTGCAGCAGCTGCATTGCAGATAGCGGTAGCCCTGCGATTGGCCGCCGATCCGGATTGCCGACGCCACCGGATGCGCGCCGCACACCGGGCACAAAGTATTGGTCACCAGCGGCTGCACGCTGCGTCCGTCCAGCTGGCTGGCGCGCGCAGTCCACATCACTTGCAAGGCTGCTGCCACGAATGGTGCATGCAGTGGATTGACGCCCTCGGTCAGCTCGGCCAGCACCGCATCGGCGCAGCCTTCCAGATCCGACGCGTCGAGCGCGCGCAACTCCGCCAGCACGGCGGCCAGCTGCGGCTGCGCGGCTGCGTGGGCATCCAACTGATCGAGAATGGCGTCGAACACACGCCGCCACGTAGCAGGGCGCTGGCCGCTGACCGGCAGCGGCGGCATGTGATGATCGATGGACTGCTGGATGCCGGCGGCATCCGGCAGTGCGAAGGTGTCGGCGGGCAGGGTGTGCAGCACGGCGGCTTGCGCATCCACCAGCACGGCCATCATGTTGAGATAACCGGACAGCGTTTCGCCGACCGGTATGCCTTTGATTTGATTATTCGCCAACTGGCGCAAACGCGCGGCGCGCGCAGGGAACAGGCTGCGCGCTTCCGGCAGCAGCAGGCGAGGTATGGCGGTGTGATCGAGCGCCTCGATCTCACCTGGTTCTAACAAACGTTGTACCAAAAAATTCTCCCATTAACGGATGGTGAATGCTCCTGGCGCAAGGAGCATTCTATCCTAGTCGCGGCTCTTGCGTACCACTTCCTCGAACCAGCGCGGATGGTGCTTGCGCGCCCACCCGTAGGTGACGGTGCCGCGCACCATCGCCCCAATCGATCCCTTGACCCAGAACGCCGCGTAAATGTGCACGATGATGGAACAGATCAGCACAAATGCGCTAAAGGCATGCAGCAACGCCGCCAGCCGCACGATCTCGATCGGGAAGTAGAACGCGAAGTAAGCGCGCCAGATCACGATGCCGGACAACAGCAGCCCGCACATCGAGGCGATCAGCACGAAGAACAGAATCTTCTGGCCGGCGTTATACATGCCGATCTTGGGCAGCTTGTCTTCGCGGTTGTTGAGCACATCGCCGATCTGGTTGAGCCACTGCTTGTCGGCGGCGTCCATGCGGTTATGGTGCCAGAAGCGCAGCACCAGAATCGCAAACGACACAAACATCACCAGCCCGATGAACGGATGCAGGATGCGGGTCCACTGGCCGCCGCCAAGGAACACCGCCATCCACGCCGTCGCCGGGTGGAACATGGCCAGCCCGGAAACGGCCAGCAGAATGAAGCAGATGGCGGTGATCCAGTGGTTACTGCGCTCGTTCTTGCTGTAGCGCTGGATCAGTGGATTGCCGTCTTTATCGCGGTTGGGTGAGCTCATGGTGCTTCCTCCCTGATGCGTTTAGCTTCCGCCACTGCCTCGGCTTCTTCTTCCTTCGACACCTCGTTCGGACCCACGCGCGAGTAGTGGAACCAGCCCGCCAGCGCCGTCATGGCGATGCCCGCCAGTGCCAGCGGCTTGGTGAGGCCCTTCCACAGGCCGACCGTGGCGCTGATGCTCGGATCCTTTTTCAGACCGTGATACAGCGTTGGCTGGTCCGCATGGTGCAGCACATACATCACGTGCGTGCCCCCGACGCCGGCCGGATCGTACAAGCCCGCCTGCTCAAAGCCGCGCGACTTCAGGTCCGTGATGCGCTCTTCCGCATGCTCCTTCATGTCCTCCTTGGTGCCGAACATGATAGCGCCGGTAGGGCAGGTCTTGACGCAGGCAGGTTCCTGGCCGACGGCCACGCGGTCCGAGCACAAGGTGCACTTGTAGGCGCGGCTGTCCTGCTTGGAAATGCGCGGCACGTCGAACGGGCAGCCGGCCACGCAGTAGCCGCAGCCGATGCAGTTCTCCTGATGGAAATCCACAATGCCGTTGGTGTACTGCACGATGGCGCCCGGCGAAGGGCAGGCTTTCAGACAGCCCGGATCTTCGCAGTGCATGCAGCCGTCCTTGCGGATCAGCCATTCAAGATCGCCCTTGGGATTCTCGTATTCCGAGAAGCGCATGACGGTCCACGATTGTGGCGTCAGGTCCAAAGGATTGTCGTACACGCCGGTGGTTTCACCCACCTCGTCGCGCAAATCGTTCCACTCCATGCAGGCCGTTTGGCAAGCCTTGCAGCCGATGCATTTGGAGACGTCGATCAGTTTTGCGACGGTGCCGGTCACCGGTGTGCGCGCTTGCGGCGGCGTCACCGTGGTGGCCGACATGCGCTTGATATCAAGTGATTGTAATGACATAGTTGTTCTCCTCCGGCGTTAGGCTTTTTCCACTTTCACCAGGAACGACTTCGATTCCGGTGTCTGTGAATTGCCGTCGCCCACAACAGGCGTCAGCGTGTTAACCAAGTAGCCCGGTTTAGTGAGCCCCTTGAAGCCGAAGTTGATCGGCAGGCCGACGTGGTGCATCGGTTTGCCATCGATGGTCAACTGCTTGATACGCTTGGTCACCACCGCTTTCGCGATGATGTAGCCGCGTCCCGACGTCACCTTCACGCGGTCGCCGTGCACCACGCCGATTTCCTTGGCCAGCGCATCGCCGATTTCGACGAATTGCTCCGGCTGGATAATCGAGTTCAGGCGCGCATGCTTGGTCCAGAAGTGGAAGTGCTCCGTCAGGCGATAGCTGGTTGCCGCGTGCGGGAACTGGTCCTTCTTGCCCAACTTTTTGCGGTCGTTCGGGAACATGCGCGCGGCCGGATTGTTGAAGGCTTTCGGATTGTTCGGATGCAGCGGGTTATGCCCGACCGGCGACTCGAACGGCTCGTAGTGCTCGGGGAATGGTCCCTCCGCCATCGAGTCGCGCGAGAAGAAGCGCGCCACGCCTTCGGCCAGCATGATGAATGGGCCCATGCCGTTTTCCGGCGGCTCATCCGCCTTGAAGTCCGGCACGTCGGCGCCACCCCAGTTGGTGCCGTTCCACGCAATCAGCTTGCGGGTCGGATCCCACGGCTTGCCTTTCGGGTCGCACGAGGCGCGGTTGTACAGCACGCGGCGATTCGCCGGCCATGCCCATGCCCAGTTCAGCGTGTTGCCGATGCCGCTCGGATCGCTGTTGTCGCGGCGGCCCATCTGGTTGCCTGCAGCGGTCCAGCAACCGGCGAAGATCCAGCAACCGCAAGCCGTACTGCCGTCATCCTTCAACTGCGCGAAGCCCGCCAACTGCTCGTTCTTCTTCAGGATAACCTTGGTCGGATCTTTCGGATCGGTGATCTCTTTCAGCGCCTTGCCGTTGTACTCCATCGCCAGTTCCTCCGGCGTAGGGGAGGCCGGGTTGGCGTAGTTCCACGTCAGGTTCAGAATCGGATCAGGGAATTTGCCGCCGTCGGTCTGGTACGCTTTCTTCATGCGCAGGAAAATGCCCGACATGATGTCCAGATCGCTCTTCGTCTGGCCCGGTCCTTCAGCGCCTTGCCAGTGCCATTGCAGCACGCGCGAGGAGCTGACCAGCGAGCCGCGTTCTTCCGCGAAGCAGGTGGTCGGCAGGCTGAATACCTCGGTCTGAATCTGCGTCGGATCGACTTTATGGAAGTCGCCGTGCGGTTTCCAGAATTCGGCGGTTTCGGTCTGCAGCGGATCCATGATGGCCAGCCATTTCAGCTTGGACAGCGCCTCGGTGGTCTTCTGCTTGTCCGGCGCCGAGGCCAGGATGTTAAAGCCCTGGCAGATATAGCCGGTCATTTTCCCCTGGATCATCAGCTCGAACGCCTGCATCATGTCGTACGGCTTATCGAGCTTCGGCAGGTAGTTGAAGGCGTAGTTGTTTTCCTCGGTGGCAGCGTCGCCCCACCAGGCCTTCATGAAGGAGACCAGGAATTTCTTGGCGTTGCTGTAGTAGCTGAGCTGATTCGGCCGCAATGGCTTCAACGCGCGCTTGGCCACATACGCATCCCATTCCTGTTCCGCCTCGCCCGGAAGCGAGAGATAACCCGGCAGCATATTGGTCAGCAGGCCAAGGTCGGTCAGGCCCTGGATGTTGGAGTGGCCGCGCAGCGCATTCATGCCGCCGCCGGCGATACCCATATTCCCGAGCAGGAGCTGCACCATCGCGCCGGTGCGCAGGGTTTCCGCGCCGGTCGAGTGCTGGGTCCAGCCCAGTGCATACAGGATGGTCGCGGCGCGGCCCGGCACTGCGGTCGATGCCAGCAGCTCCGCTACGTGCTTGAATTTCTCGGGCGGCACGCCGCAGGCTTTCTCCACCATCTCTGGCGTGTAGCGCGCGTAGTGTTTCTTCATCAGCTGGTACACGCAACGCGGATGCTCGAGCGTCGGATCGATCTTGGCAAAGCCATCGTCGCCGATCTCGTAGTTCCAGCTGCTCTTGTCGGTGTACTTGTTCTTCTCGTTGTCCCAGCCGGAATATAGCCCGTCGTTAAAGGCGAAATCCTCGCGCACGATGAACGGCATGTCCGTGTAATTGCGGACGTAGTCGTGCTGGATTTTGTCGTTAGTAAGCAGGTAGTTGATGATCCCGCCGAGGAAAACGATGTCCGCGCCGGTGCGGGTAGGGACGTAATAGTCCGCCACCGAGGCAGTCCGGGTAAAGCGCGGATCGACCACGATCAACTTGGCGCCGCGATGCGCCTTCGCTTCCGTGACCCATTTAAACCCGCAAGGGTGTGCTTCTGCTGCGTTGCCGCCCATGACCAGGATGACATCAGCATTCTTGATGTCGACCCAGTGATTCGTCATCGCACCACGTCCAAATGTCGAGGCAAGACCTGCCACCGTTGGACCGTGTCATACACGTGCTTGATTGTCGAATGGGAGCATGCCGGTGGCACGCATCGTTTTATGGGTTAAGTAGCCTACTTCATTGGTGCTGGCCGACGCGCACAGCATCCCGGTAGTGGTCCAGCGGTTGACGGTTTTGCCGTCTTCGGTTTTTTCGACGAAGTTGGCGTCACGGTCCGCCTTCATCAATTTGGCGATGCGGTTGAGCGCTTCATCCCACGACATCGGCGACCAGTCGGTCGCACCCGGCGCGCGGTACTTCGGCGCGAGCAGGCGGTTCGGCGAGTGGATGAAGTCAATCAGGCTGGCGCCTTTCGGGCACAGGGTGCCGCGATTGACCGGGTGGTCGGCGTCGCCTTCGATGTGGATGATGCTGGCCGAGGCGTTTTTGGCGCCATCGCCCAGGCCGTACATCAGGATGCCGCAACCGACGGAGCAGTATGGGCAGGTGTTGCGGGTTTCGGTGCTGCGCGCCAGCTTGTACTGCCGGACTTCGGCCAAAGCCGTTGCCGGTGCAAAGCCGAGGAGCGCGATACTCGAACCCGCGATGGTCGCGCCAGTCACCCGAAGGAACTGGCGTCTCGACATCTGGTTCATGGTGTCGTCCTCTCTTTTAGGTCTGGTGACCTCATGAGTTTAGCACCGGCAACTGGCGATTCGCGAGTATCGAATTGTATTAATTGTTGCTATTCGGCCATAAGCGCCTTTTGGTATAGAGCATTTGATAATCTTGGTTTTATTTATAACAAGTTTTCAATCTGTTTCAGCGATGGCGGCGACGCGCCCGCTCCCAGGCAGGCTGCCGCGCCGGCCGCCACGGCGAACTGCAGGTGCTGCGGCGGTGTGGCCTCGCTGCGATGCATCATGCTCCACGCCAGTGCCGCGATGCTGGCGTCGCCGGCGCCCACCGTGTCCACCACGGTGATGCGCGGCGCCGGCAGTGACCAGGAGTGAGCGCCGAGATGCAGCTCGGCGCCGTCGCCGCCCTTGGTGTACAAATAAGTCGCCGCCGGATTCCAGCTGCGCAGCGTGGCGAATGCGCCGCCGATATCCTGGGTGCGGAACAGGCCTTCCAGATCCTCTTCCGATACCTTCACCACATCCGCCAGTTCGGTCATGCGGCGCAGCGTGGCGTCGTAACGCTCATCCATCAGCAGGCGGTAGTTCGGGTCGTAGCTGATGCGGATGCCGTCGCGCTTGAGCTGCTCGGCCAGCGCCACCAGCTTGCCCGCCAGCGGTTCACGTGCCAGACTGATGCCGCCGAAGTGCACCCACTTGCAGTGCGCGCGCCAGCCTTCCGGCAGCTGCGCCGCGTCGAAGTGCAGGTCGGCGCTGTCGTCGCCGATGAAGAAGTAGGCCGGTGGATCGGTGCGGTGCACGATGGCCAGCAGCGGCGCGCGGTCGTAGCGCTGCAGGAAGCGCATGTCAAGCCGCGCCGCCTCGCTGGCCTGCCACAGCGCGTCGCCGAAAACATCCTTGCTGATGGCGCCCGCAAAGGCGGTCGGCACATCCAGCCTGGCCATCGTGCGCGCCACATTCCACGTCGAACCGCCGGTGAGGCTGGCCCAGTTCTGCTGTGCCGCGTCCTGCACCACCATATCGGTCAGCGCTTCGCCCGCCGCGACGAAAGTAGGGAAGGTCATTTCAATCCTTCGTCAAAACGTTCAGCACTTCGTAGCAGGCGCCCATCGTGTGATAGTCCACCTTGCCGGCCGGGCTTTTCTCGTCGGTCAGCTTGCTGTTGTCCGCGCCAAGGATGCGATACCACGCGCCGTGCTGGTGGTCGACGAAATGCTCCCAGCTGTAAGCCCAGATCTTGTCGTACCAGGTCCAGTAGCGCGCCTCGCCGGTGCGCGCCGCCAGCAGGGCTGCGGTGGCCAGGCTTTCTGCCTGCACCCAGAAATATTTGAGATCGTCGCAGATGCTGCCGTCCGGCGCGAAGCCGTAGTAGATGCCGCCGTGCTGGTGGTCCCATGCCTTGGCCAGCGCCGCATCGAACAGCTCCACCGCGCGCGGCGCCAGCCAGTCCGGTTTGTTGGCGAGATGGGCGCCGTGGCGCTCCAGCAGCAGCAACAGTTTGGCCCACTCGGTCAGGTGGCCCGGCTGGTAGCCCCACGGACGGAAGATATTGCTCTTGTCGTGGCGGTTGTATTCGGTGTCCACGGTCCAATCGGCGTGATAGTGTTCCCACACCATGTTGTCGGCCAGCGCAGCCTGGCGTACCGCGATGTTGTGCGCCAGCGTTTCGGCGCGCAGCAGGTAGGCGCGGTCCTTGGTCGCTTCAAACGCGGCGATCAGCGCTTCGCAGGCGTGCATGTTGGCGTTCTGGCCGCGATAGCCGTCGAGGTGCGACCAGTCGGCGCTGGCTTCGTCGGCGTACAGGCCGTACCTGGCGTCCCAGAAGCGCTGCTCCATCAGTTCAAAGGTTTCGGCGATCCACGGCGCGGCTTGCGTTTCGCCGGCCATCAGCGCGTGGCTGTAGGCCAGCAGCACGAAGGCCAGGCCGTAGCAGTGGTTGGTGCCGTCGGTGACGCGGCCTTCGCCCTTGTTCCATTCCAGCTGCCATGCGTAGCCGCCGGTGGCCGGATTGCGGTGCGCGTCGCGCAGGAAGGCCAGCGCGTGGCGCAGGCGCTGCCGATCTGCTTCATCACCGAACTGACGCCACGCCATCGCATAGTTAAAGACGAAGCGTGTGCTGCTGACCAGATGGCGCGTGTGCGCATCGTAGACCGTGCCGTCGTCTTTGTAGAAGTGATACAGGCCGCCGCTAGGGTCGGTGCAGCGCGCATCATAGAATTGCTTGGTGTGGCGAATGTGGTTCAGCAGGGTGGTGCGGGATCGGAAATCAGGGGCCATCTTCAGGTCCGTTTGAAAGTTACCAGGTTCTTGGGCCGCCAGCCGTCCATGACAGTGCTGGCGCGTACGATTAATTCCACCGGCGAGACTTTCTCGACCGGCTCCTCATGCGGGCCGTTGAGCAGCAGTTCCACGCCCAACGCACCCAAAGTCTTTTTATCGATGCGCAGCGTGGTCAGGGGACGATGCCCCAGCACGGCGGTCGAAATATCGTCGAAACCGACGATGGCGATATCGTGCGGCACCTTCAGGCCGCGCGCGATACAGCAGCGCATGGCCACCAGCGCGGCGCTGTCGTTGTAGCAGAACACCGCGTCCGGCGGATGCGGCAGGTCCAGCAACTGCTCCATCGCTTCCCATGCACCGGTTTCGAGGTCGACGCCATCCGGCAGGTGCGCTTCCAGCCGTGGATCGGCCAGGATGCCTTCCTCGAACAGCGCTTGCCGGTAGCCGCGCGCGCGTTCGCGGATCGAGTAGTGCGCCAGCGGGCCGGAGATGAAGCCAACGCGCGTGCGGCCGGTGTCGATCAGGTGCCGGGTGGCGAGGTAGCCGCCCATCATATTGTCCGGATTGACCGAGCTATAGCCGCGCAGCTTCATATCGATCAGCACCAACTGCTTGCCGGTCGAGCGCAGGGCGCTCAGCGTTTCCGGCTCGAAGAAACCGGCGCAGACAATGCCGTCCGGCGCGTGCATGCGAATCTGGTCGATCAGGCCATCGGCCGGCCCGACCGCCATGAAGGACAGCACAATGCCTTGCTTGCGGCAGGCTTCCTCCGCGCCGTGCAGCACCGGCGAGTAGAACGGGCTGCTGGACGCGGTGTTGTGCTGGCGGTGCAGCAGGAAAGTCAGGCGGCGCAGGCGTTTCGGGCGCAGCTTGCAAAAGTCGTAACCCAGGCCGCGCGCCGTCTCCAGTACCATTTGTCGCGTGGCTTCGGTCAGGCCGGGTTCATTTTTCAATGCACGTGAAATCGTCCCCGCCGACACGCCTGCAACGCGGGCGATATCCCTGATCGTTACGTTGGTGGCCATTTTTCTTGTGTCTCCTCGTGTGATTGAAGTCTTGCATAGGCGTCTATTGACGGTCAAACAGCTTGTCGACTTGGCCTTTGAGTTTAGCGCAATTTACTAAACGCGCTGCGTTTAGTGAATGGGGCTAAACTGCGACCAAATTTCGTATGTTGTTTGACCGGCCTGCGGCAACTATGCAGAATCTTTTCAACATTACAAAAACGGAGACAGTTCATGGAACACGTTGCATCCGCAGCCGTGCGCCCGCACGGCCATACGGAAAGCGGAAACACCATCCCGCTGGTCATCATCACGCTGCTGTTCTTCATGTGGGGCTTGCTGACCTCACTAAACGACGTGCTGATTCCCCACCTGAAATCGATCTACACGCTGAACTACGTGCAGGCCATGCTGGTGCAGTTCTGCTTCTTCGGCGCCTACTTCATCGTGTCGCTGCCGGCCGGGATGCTGATCAAGAAGATCGGCTACCAGCGCGGCGCGGTCAGTGGACTGGTGCTGGCCGCAGCCGGTTGCGCGTTGTTCTTTCCGGCCTCGGTCAGCGGCTACGCCTTGTTCCTGCTGGCGTTCTTCGTACTGGCCAGCGGCATCACCATCCTGCAGGTGGCGGCCAATCCTTACGTGACGGTGCTCGGTGCGCCGGCTACCGCGTCCAGCCGCCTGACGCTGACGCAGGCTTTCAACTCGCTCGGCACCACCATCGCCCCGGCGCTGGGCGGGATGTTGATCCTGTCGGAAGGTGTGACTAATCTGGTGCGTACCAAGGCCGAGGAAGCTGCGGCGGTGCAGGGGCCGTATCTGGCGCTGGCCGCCGCGCTGCTGGCGCTGGCCATGCTGTTCGCCGTGGTGCGCCTGCCGAAGATCAGCCACGCCGCCGATGACGAAGTCGCCACCAGCGTCGAAACCGGCGTGCTGGCGCATCGCCACCTGCTGCTGGGCGCTATCGGCATCTTCCTGTACGTGGGCGGTGAAGTCAGCATCGGCAGCTTCCTGATTAACTTCCTCGGCGACGCCAACGTGGCCGGCCTGCCGGCCGGCGCGGCCGCGCACTACGTCAGCTACTACTGGGGCGGCGCCATGACCGGCCGCTTCATCGGCTTCGGCGTGATGCGCTACGTTAGTCCCGGCAAAGCGCTGGCGTTCAACTCGGCCGCCTCCATCCTCCTGATTTTGGTGGCGATCTTCGGCAGCGGCCAGCTGGCCATGTGGTCCATCATCGCGGTGGGGCTGTTCAATTCCATCATGTTCCCGACCATCTTCAGCATGGCGCTGCACAAGCTGGGCAAGCAGACCGGCCAGGGCTCGGGCATTCTGTGCATGGCGATTGTCGGCGGCGCGCTGGTGCCGTTCGCGCAAGGCCTGCTGGCGGACACCATCGGCCTGCAATGGTCGTTCTTCGTGCCCGCCGCCTGCTATATCTTTATTCTGTACTTCGGCGTTAAATACGCCGGCATGTATAACAACAAGGAGACTGTATGAAGTTGAAACTGGCGATGGCAATCACACTCGCATTGGCTGCGATGTCGGCGCAAGCTGCGGAACCGTGGATGGACAAATCGTTGAGCGCCGACCAGCGTGCCGAACTCGCGCTGAAAGCGATGACGCAGCAGGAGAAACTCAAGTACGTGCTGGGCCACTTCGGCTCCGACTTCGCGAACAAGACCAAGAAGCACCCGGCGGCGCTGCCTTCCTCGGCCGGCTACATCGAAGGCGTGCCGCGTCTTGGCCTGCCGGCGCTGTTCGAAACGGATGCAGGCCTGGGCGTCGCCACGCAGGCGACCAAGACGCCGCGCGAACGCACCTCGCTGCCGTCTGGCCTTGCCACCACCGCCACGTGGAACCGCGAGCTGGCCTACCAGGGCGGCGCCATGATCGGCGCCGAGGCGCGCGCTTCCGGCTTCAACGTCATGCTGGCGGGCGGCGTCAACCTGCTGCGCGAACCGCGCAACGGCCGTAACTTCGAATACGCGGGCGAGGATCCGCTGCTGGCCGGTACGATGGTGGCGCAGCAGGTGAAAGGCATTGAGTCGAACAAGATCATCGCCACCATGAAGCACTACGCCGTCAACGATCAGGAGACCGGCCGCTTCGTGCTCGACGCGCGTCTCGACGACGCCAGCAACCGCATGTCCGACCTGCTGGCCTTCCAGCTGCTGATGGAGCAGGCCGATCCCGGTTCGGTCATGTGTTCCTACAACCGCCTGAACGGCGTGTATGCCTGCGAGAGCGACTATCTGCTCAATCAGGTGCTGAAGAAGGACTGGGGCTATAAAGGTTACGTGATGACCGACTGGGGCGCGACCCACAGCACGGTGGAATCGGCCAACGCCGGCCTGGACCAGCAGTCGGGCTGGGAGTTCGACAAGTCGCAGTACTTCGGCGGCGCGTTGGAAGAAGCGGTGACCAACGGCCACGTGCCGCAAGCGCGTCTCGATAACATGGTGTTCCGCGTGCTGCGTTCGATGTTCGCCAAGGGCGTGGTCGACAACCCTGTTGCGGAAGGCGGTGCAATCGATTTCAACGCACACAACCTGGTCAGCCGCGCCGACGCGGAAGAGGGCATGGTACTGCTGAAGAACGCGGGTAATGTGCTGCCGCTGAAAGCCGGCGCGAAGAAGATCGTCATCATCGGTGCGCATGCCGATGTCGGTGTATTGGCGGGTGGCGGTTCGTCGCTGGTGTACCCGATCGGCGGCAACGCCGTGCCGGGCATCGAGCCGACCGTGTGGCCGGGCCCCGTGGTTTACCACCCATCTTCGCCACTGAAAGCGATACAGGCGCGCGCGCCCGGCGCTTCCGTGACCTACAACGATGGCAAGGATCCTGCAGCAGCAGCGCGCGCCGCCGCCGATGCGGATGTGGTGCTGGTGTTCGCCCAACAGTGGGTGGGCGAGGCGCTGGACGCTGTATCGCTGTCGCTGCCGGACAATCAGGATGCGCTGATCGCCAGCGTGGCCAAGGCCAATCCGAAAACCGTGGTGGTGCTGGAAACTTCCGGCCCGGTGCTGATGCCGTGGGTCGACCAGGCAGCCGGCATTGTGCAGGCTTGGTATCCGGGCACCGCCGGCGGCGAGGCGATTGCGCGCGTGCTGTTCGGCGAAGTGAATCCATCGGGGCACTTGCCGGCGACCTTCCCGGCATCGGAAAGCCAGCTGCCGCGTCCTAAACTGGATGGCGATCCCAAGAACGAAGCGGTGCGCTTTACCGTCAACTATCACGAAGGCGCGGCGGTCGGCTACAAGTGGTTCGACCTGAAAGGCCTGAAGCCGCTGTTCCCGTTCGGCCACGGCTTGTCGTACACGCAGTTCGCGTATTCTGGCCTCGCGGCCAGCCAGAAAGATGGCAAGCTGTCGGTGAGCTTCAAGGTCACCAACACCGGCGCGGTGAAAGGCAAGGACGTGCCGCAGCTGTACGTCGCGCCGCTGAACGCCAAGTGGGAAGCGCCGAAACGCCTGGCCGGCTGGGACAAGCTTGAACTGGCGCCGGGCGAAAGCAAGGAAGTCAGTGTGAGTGTCGACCCGCGCCTGCTGGGCGTGTACGACAGCCGCAGCAAGACCTGGCGCATCGCCAAGGGCGGCTACAAAGTCCTGCTGGCACAAGACGCGGCAGATGCGAAGGCCGCCAGCATTACCATTCAACTGCCTCAGCGCACGCTGAACGTGGCAGGCAAATAAAAAACCAAGGAGCGAGACTTGAAACAACTGTATAAATTTTGCGCTGCGGCGCTGATGCTCGGCATGGCCGGCATGGTTGAAGCAGCACCGGCAAGCGGCAGCGACTTCGTCACCGTCAAGAACACCCACTTCGCCCGCAAGGGACAGGCCTACTACATCGTCGGCGCCAACTTCTGGTACGGCGGCTACCTCGGTGCGGCCAGCGGCGTGGGCGAGCGCGCCCGCCTGCTGAAAGAACTGGACAACATGAAGGCCATCGGCATCAACAACCTGCGCGTACTCGCAGTGTCCGAGAAGACCGAGATGAAAAGCGCCGTCAGCCCGGCCACCACCGCCGCGCCGGGCCAGTACGACGAAAACCTGCTGGCCGGCCTGGACTTCCTGATGGCGGAAGTGGCCAAGCGCGACATGACCGTGGTGCTCTACCTGAACAACTTCTGGCAATGGTCGGGCGGCATGACGCAGTACCTGAACTGGTTCGAAGGCACGCCGGCGCTGGACCCGAATGTGACCAAGGACTATGAAACCTATATGCAGAAGACCGCAGGCTTCTACCGCAACGCCGCCGCGCAGGCCGAGTACCGCAACGTCATCGCCAAGATCGTCAAGCGCGTCAACACCATCACCGGCAAGCCATACACTGAAGACACCCATATCCTGTCGTGGCAGCTGGCCAACGAGCCGCGTCCAGGCAACAGCAAGTCGACGCCGGAAGAAAAGGCCGTCTACGTGAAGTGGGTGGACGACGTGGCCGGCTACATCCATAGCCTCGACAAAAACCACTTGGTCAGCAGCGGCAGCGAAGGCCTGGCCGGTTCGGCGCAGGACGCGCAGCTGTATCTGGACGCGCACCGCACCAAGAACATCAACTACTTGACCTATCACCTGTGGCCGAAAAACTGGGGCTGGTTCGACTCCAACAACCCAAGCGGCACTTGGGATAACGCCATCGGCAAGAGCCGCGACTACCTGAATTCGCACATCGAGCTGGCCAAGAAACTGGGCAAGCCTATCGTGCTGGAAGAATTTGGCCTCGACCGCGATGGCCCGTCGTTCAGCATCAAGGCCACCACCAAGATCCGCGACCGCTTCTATCGCGAAGTGTTCGACGTGGTTGCCACCCGCGCGGCGAAAGGCGATCCGATTGCCGGCTTCAATTTCTGGGCATGGGGCGGCGCCGGCCGCGCGGCCAATGCGGATTACTGGTGGAAGCCGGGTAACGACTTCGTCGGTGATCCTCCGCAGGAAGAGCAGGGCCTGTACTCCGTATTCGATTCCGACGTCAGCTCGCTGTTGCTGATCAAGGAGTACGCCGACCGCCTGCACGCGATCAAGCGATGAAGCGCGTCCTGACCTTGCTGGCGCTGGTCGCCAGCTTTAACGTGCAAGCGCAGAAGTTCGACGGCCTGGCTGCCACCCCGCAAATGGGCTGGAACAGCTGGAACTCCTTCGCCTGCGATATCAACGAACAGCTGATTCGCGACACGGCGGATGCGATGGTGAAGCAGGGGCTCAAGGACGCCGGCTACGAGTATGTCAACATCGACGATTGCTGGCACGGCAAGCGTGACAAGGATGGTGTGATCCATCCCGACGCGAAGCGCTTCCCATCCGGTATGAAGGCGCTGGCCGATTATGTGCATAGCAGAGGTCTCAAGCTGGGCATCTATTCGGACGTCGGCGCCACCACTTGCGGCGGCCATCCAGGCAGCCGTGGGCATGAGTATCAGGATGCGATCACATACGCCGCCTGGGGCGTGGACTACGTCAAGTATGACTGGTGTGACAGCAAAGGCCTAAGTCCGGTCGGTGCCTACACGACCATGCGCGACGCCATCCGCAGTGCCGGCCGGCCAATGTTGTTCAGCATGTGCGAGTGGGGCGATAACAAGCCGTGGGAGTGGGCGGCGGACGTGAGCCATTCGTGGCGGACTACCGGCGATATCTATCCTTGCTGGGATTGCGAGCTTAGTCACAGTAGTTTCTCCCGCTATGGCGTGATGCGGATCCTCGACAAGCAGGCGGGCTTGCGCAAGTACGCAGGGCCGGGCCACTGGAACGACATGGACATGCTGGAAGTCGGCATGGGCATGACCGAGGACGAGGACCGCGCGCACTTTGCGATTTGGGCCATGATGGCGTCGCCGCTCATTCTCGGCAACGACTTGCGCAGCATGCCGGAATCCACGCGCCGTATCCTGTCCAACAAGGACGTGATCGCGATCAACCAGGACAAGGCAGGCATCCAGGCATGGAAGTTCATGGACGCGGGCCAGCTTGAATACTGGGCCAAGCCGCTGGCGAACAATGAGTGGGCGGTAATGGTGCTCAATCGCGGCGAGCAGGCGGCCAATATCAGCTACGACTGGAAGAAGCATCAGCTGAGCGATGACCTGAGCAAGCACGAGGCGGACTTCAAGCAGACGGTCTACGACTGGCGTGACATCTGGGGCGGCAAGATGGGCGACACCAGCAAGAAGCTGGAAACCAAGGTGGCGCCGCACAGCGCGCTGCTGTTGCGCCTCAAGCCGCAGCCGGTGGACGGCGCCGCATGCAGCACTACGCCGGCGCCGCGCAAGCTCAGTTATCACTGGATGTCGCGCGAGCGCTGGCAGCAAATGTTTGCGGAAGACGTGGCGGTGGCCGACAAGGGCAATGTGGATTTGCTGTTTGTCGGCGATTCGATTACGGAGGGCTGGAACCGCGAGGTCTGGGAGCGTTCGTTCGGCAGCTGGCGTACGGCCAACTTCGGCATCGGCGGCGACCATACCGGCAATGTGTTGTGGCGCTTGCAGAACGGCCACGCGGAAAAGCTCCATCCCAAGCTGGTGGTGCTGACGGTGGGTGTGAATAACCTCGGCTTCTGCAACGCCACGCCGCAGCAAGCATTCGACGGGGTGAAGGCGGTGGTGGCGCAGTTGCGTAAGCTGTACCCGGATAGCCGCATCCTGCTTAACGCGTTGCTGCCTTACGGTCAGTTCGCCAACAGCCCGACGCGCCTGCAAGTGGTCGAGATCAATCGCCTGGTCGCCTCGCTGGGCGATGGCAAGCAGGTGATTTTCCACGACTACGGCAACCGCTTCCTGCAGGCGAACGGCGAGATGTCGGCCGAAGTAATGGGCGACTTCCTCCATCCGACCGCCAAGGGATATCAAATCTGGTCCGACGCCATGCTGCCGGATATCCGCAAGCTGATGGAGTAAAAACATGCTGTTCGCCGCCGTCGTTCTTGCAGCCTCGATTACCGCCGCCGATCCCTACGTTGCCCGCATGGGGCGGACGGAGGTGGCGGCGGATGGCGGCGTGCGATTTAGCTATCCCGGTGTCAGCTTCTTCCTGAACTTCGAAGGCACGCGCCTCGGCGCCGTCGCACAGGCCAGCGGCGACCAGAGTTATCTGGACGTGATTGTGGACGGCGCCGAACGCAGGATCCGCCTGAGCGCGGGCCGCCAGACACTGTCGCTAGCCGACGGGCTGCCGGCCGGCCAGCACTCGGTGGAAATCGTCAACCGCTCCGAAACCTGGCAAGGCAGCGCCGCGCTGCTTGGCTTCGACACCGACGGCACATGGCGCGCCGCACCCGCGCTGCCCTCGCGCAAGCTGCTGTTGCTGGGCGATTCCGTCACCTGCGGCGCATCGCTGGACCGCGTGGCTGGTGAGAAGGCCGGCGCCGCATGGGCCAATCCGCGCGCCAGCTACGGCATGCTGATGGCGCAGCGGCTTAACGCGCAAGTGCAACTGGTATGCTACGGCGGCCGTGGCCTGATCCGCACCTGGGAAGGCAAGACCGACGACATGAACCTGGCCGACTACTACGGCATGGCGCTGCCCACCCAGCCTGTCGCCGTGCCGTGGAACCAGCGCGACTACCGTCCCGACGCCATCCTGGTTGCCATCGGCACCAACGACATGACCACTGGCATACCTGAGCGCGAGCAGTATGTGCAAGCCTACGTTAAGCTGGTCCGCACGCTGCTGCAAGATCATCCGCAAGCGCAGATCATGTTGACCGAAGGCGGCATTCTGCGCGATGAAAAACAGGCAGCGCTGCGTGGCTACATCGCCGACACTGTGCGCCGCGTTGGCGACCTGCGCGTGCACGCTATCGCCTCCACCGGCTATCCCGGCGATGATATCGACGGCCATCCCACCAAGGAGCAAAACCTCAGCATCGTCAACGACCTGCTGCCGCAAGTGCGCGCCATCATGCACTGGTAAGCGGCAGCAGGTGAAGAGCAAGGCTTAGAAGTTGGCGCCTACGCGCAGGCCGAACATGCGCGGCTCCACGTAGTAGGCCCGCATAAAGCCGCCGAAGGCCGAATCGGTGCTGGTCTTCGCATGTTCGTCCGTCAGGTTGCGCACATACAGCTCCGCGTGCCATTTGTCTTCTGGCGCTTCAAACCGTACCGACGCATCGGCCATCGCATAGGCCTTCTGGTAACGGCCGATGTGCGCGAAGTCCGAATTCAGCAAATCGAAGTAAGCCTTGTCGCGCCAGTTCACCTTCACGTAGGGAATCAGCTTGTAGCCGTTTTCCAGCCCGAATTCCTGCGAGAAGTTGAGGTTGAACTGGTACTTCGGCGTATTCGGCAAATGGTTGCCTTCGATGTTGGCGAGGCGGCGGCCCAGCAGCGTCTTGTCAGTACCGTTGTACACCGCAGGGCAGGCCGGCAGGCCCAGCTCCGTGCGCACGTCGCACTGGTAGTCGTCGCTGTAGGAATTGAAGTCGTGCACACTGGTGTTGATGTAGGCGAAGCCGCCGCCGACGCGGCCGCCGCGCCACGGCTTCCAGTCCCACTCCAGCTCGAGGCCCGGGATATTCACCTTGCCGACGTTGATGGTGCGCCAGGTTTCATACACATCGCACTTCGGCTGGTCGGCCGGGCAGGGCAGGCCGTTGTCCGGGATGATCTGGTTGACGAAGTAGGTGCCTGTCAGCTGCATGCCCTTGTACTTCATGAAGAAGGCGGTGGCCGAAAGACTCAGGGTATTGTCGAGGAACTTGCCCTTGAAACCCAGCTCATAGTTGGTGACCGTCTCCGGATCGTAAGGCAGGAAGGTGACCACGCCCGGCTTGCCGTCCGCGCACTTGTGATAGTTGCAGCTGTCGGTCTTGTCGGCGAAGCCGCCGGCCTTGTAGCCGGTGGAGATGGAGCCGTACACCATCTTGTTATTGTCGATCTGCTTTTGCAGGCCAAGGCGCCACGTGACCTTGTTCCACGTCTGCTTGTGGTCATTCGAGGTTGGCGAACCATACAGGTGATACGCCGCCACGCTGCCGCCCATGCCGGGCGCGAGGTCGGTGCCGTCATGGACGTGGAAGCCCGGCGTGCCCGGTGTCCCTTGCGAGTACCAGCCGTTGTAGTAGGCTGCGTTGCCGATCCAGTTGGCGCCATACACTTCGCCGCCTTTGTCCTCCTTGCTATCGACGCTGTAGCGCGCGCCGGCGGTGGCGGTCCATGTCGGCATGAACTGCCAGTCGGCCTGCGCGAAGGCGGCCTTCGCATCGACCTGCCGGTTCGGCTGGTGATACAGCACGCTGCCCACATCGCCGTACGGCTTCTGGATGGTATTGGTGATTTCGTAGTCGATGTTGTTCCGCTCATGCATCCAGAACAGGCCCGCCACGTACTTCAGGCTACCCAGCTGCTGCTTGAGCTGCGCCTCATGCACGGTCGACAGGTAGCGCGAATCGAGCGTGCGGTGGAAGGAATCGGTCAGCGGCCACGTGCCCCAGTTACCGTCGGCGGTGTTTGGATATGCGCCGTTGATCTGGAACGGCGCGGCGTTCTGCAGGCCCTTGTCGTCGTCGGTGATTTCATTTCGGCGCTGGTCGGCAACCTGGAAGGTGTAGTCGAAATTGGTGTGATCGTTGATGTTCCAGTTCACGCCGGTGCGCAGCGTGCGGATCTTCATGTCGATGTGACCCGGCACGTTGACATTGATATCCCACTTGCCCTGATCGGTGCAAGCGTAGCGCGTGCCCGCGCCGGCCTCGCAATCGCGGAAGGCCGCGCCGCCGGCGCTGGAGTCCTGGAACTCTTCATACGACGCCTTGGCGGTGACGTCGCGGTTGATCTTCAGCAGGGCGCCAAGGCGGCCTGCCCATTCGTTCTGGTTGGTGTAGTACTCACTGGCGCCGATATAGCGGTTGAAGCGCTGGTCCACGTCCGGCTTGCCGTTAGGGATCCAGCCCAGCGCCGGCGCATTGGCTTCGCTGACGTCGCGCGTCTGGTGTGCGTAGCCGTCGCGCTTCACTTTCATGAAGGTGGCGCGCAGTGCCAGCGCGTCGTTGACCGTCACGTTTTGCACCAGGTTGATTTGCTTCTTGTCGTAGTTGCCGAGGTCCAGATCGGCCTTGCCGTAGTTGCCGGTCCAATCGGGCTTCGCGGGAATCACGTTGACGCTGCCGCCGGTGGAGTTACGGCCGAACAGCGTGCCTTGCGGGCCGCGCAGCACTTCGACCTGTTCAAGGTCGAACATCAGCGCCTGCGCGCCTTGTGGACGTGGCGAGTACATGCCGTCCACGTGGAAGCCGACCGCCGGGTCGCCGGTCTCGGTGAAATTGGTCGAAGTGATGCCGCGTATGGTGATCTGCACCGCCGAATCGAGGCCGGTATTTTCGATCACCACGTTGGGCATCTCGCCGCTCAAGTCGCGCAGGCTGGTGGCGCCTTTGCGGGTCAGCTGGTCCTGGCTCAGCGCCGTTACCGCCAGCGGGGTTTTCAGCAGCGAAGTGGAATAGCGGGTCGCAGTGACCTTGACTTCCGGGATCTGGTCCTGTGCCGCGACGTCATCTTCGGCGTGGGAGGCCATGCTGATCAGGGCACATGCGCTGGTTACTGCAAGACTCATGAGAGTCCGTTTTGTGGAATACATCGTTTCGTCTCCTTATGGTTTTATTGCTAATTCAGTATTTCCCGGCCATGTTTGAAGGGTCAAACGAATCCATAAAACGACGCTCAGTTTCTTCGTCTTTACTAAACTCGCTGCTTTACAACGCTCCCGCCAACCTTTTTGTTAAGTTTTGTAAGCTTTTCTTGCGTAGCGTTGCAGCGCGCGGCGCGGCTGCACCCGGCGGCGTTAGGAAATGTAATCGCGGCAGAAGGCGATTCCAATAAATTCAATGACTTAGCTGTCGCGGTGGCGTGGGTGCTGTTACGTAAAAGGCAAGCTAAGATGGTCCCATCGCTGTGATGAAAGGGACTAACGAATGCCGCTCCGCCGCTTGCTCCGACATGCTTTGATGCTCGCCCTGTGCTCCGCAACAGCCGCTCGCGCCGGTACGCTGGTGATCGAAAGCTGGCGCGTGGACGACAAGACGCTGTGGGAAAAAGTGCTGATCCCGGCGTTCGAAAAAAACCATCCGGGCGTCGACGTCAAGTTCGCACCGACCGCGCCGACCGAGTACGACTCCAGCCTGGCCGCGCGACTGGCCGGCGGCACCGCCGGCGATTTGATCGCCTGCCGTCCGTTCGATGTGTCGCTGTCGCTGTACAAAAAAGGCCATCTCGAAAAGCTGGACGGCAAGGCGGGTATGCAGAACTTCGCGCCGACGGCCACCGTCGCCTGGCAAACCGACGACGGCAAGGACACTTTCTGCATGCCGGTGGCGTCGGTGATCCACGGTTTTTTGTACAACAAGAAGATCTTCAAGAAGCTCAATGTACAGCCGCCTAAAACAGTGGACGAGTTTTTCACCTTGCTCGAAACGCTGAAGAAGGCCGGCGTGACGCCGCTCGCGCTAGGCACCGCCGACCAGTGGGAATCGAGCCAAATGGTTTATACCAATATCGGCCCCAATTTCTGGCGCGGCGAGGAAGGGCGCAAGGCGCTCATTGCCGGCAAGGCCAAGTTGACCGACGCGCCGTTTGTCGAGGCCCTGCAATTCGAGCAGCGCATGGGTACTTACCTCGGTCGCGGCGCCAGTGCGCAAACCTACGGCGACAGCCAGAACCAGTTCTCGCTGGGCCGCGCCGCTATCTATCCGACCGGCTCCTGGGATATCTCCTACTTCAGCCAGACGCCGGGGCTGGAGCTGGGCGCGTTTGCGCCGCCGGTACGCAAGGCGGGCGATGCCTGCTTCATTTCGGATCACATGGACATCGGCATCGGCATTAACAAGAAATCCCGCAACAAGGACGACGCTTTCAAGTTCCTGGCCTGGGTGGGATCGCAGGAGTTTGCGGACATCTACACCAACCGGGTGACGGGCTTCTTCTCGCTCTCGCATCACCTGATTTCAGTGCGTGATCCGGTGGCCAAGCAGATGGCGGAGTGGCGCAACAGTTGCGCCTCCACCATCCGCTTCAACGCGCAAGTGCTCAATCGCGGGCAGCCCAGCATGGAGAGTGAACTTTGGAATATCAACTCGCAGGTCTTGAACGGCAAGCTGGCGCCGAAGGATGCGGCGGCACGGCTGCAAAACGGTTTTGCCAAGTGGTACAAACCACAGCAAAAGTAGCGTCACACTAAGTCCCTCCCTTCGATTTTTGTGTGATCCAGTTTGCCAGCGCCGGGCGCGGTGCTGGCTTTTTTTCAGTTTTCCGGAGGCAGTTTTGAAGCAAGAAGTGAATACGGTGCGGCCTTGGCAGTTGCTGCTTTTCCTGGCGCCGGCGTTGCTGGTCTACGGCGTGTTTAGCGCGCTGCCGCTGGTGCAGACGCTGGGGCAGGGCTTTTTCAGCGCCGACGACAGCGGCCATGCGGCCTTCGCCGGCCTCGATAACTTCCGCACGGTGCTGCTGGACCCTGACTGGTCGGCCGGTTTCTGGAATGCGATGCTCAACAACGCCAAGTTCTTTTGCCTGCATATGCTGCTGCAAAATCCGATTGGTCTGCTGCTGGCGACTTTATTCAGCCTGAAAGGGCTGCGCGGCGCACGCACCTACCGTACGCTGATCTTTTTGCCGACGCTGCTGTCGGTAGTGATCATCGGCTTTATCTGGCAGTTGATCCTGTCGCCGCTGTGGGGCGTAGGCGAAAAGCTGATGGGTTTTGCCGGCCTGGCTGATTTCTTTGCGCCGTGGCTGGGCGAGGAAGAGAGCGCACTGGCGGCGATTTCGATGGTCTCGGTGTGGCAGTACATCGGCATGCCGATGATGCTGATCTACGCAGCGCTGCTGGCGGTGCCGGACGAAATCGTCGAAGCGGCGCACGTGGAAGGCGCCAGCGCCATGCGCATCTTCTGGCAGATCAAGCTGCCGCTGATTTATCCGACTCTGGGCCTTGTGACGATACTCACCTTTGTGGCCAACTTTAATGCGTTTGATCTGATCTATTCGATCAAGGGCGCGCTGGCGGGACCAAATTATTCGACCGATATTCTGGGCACCTTGTTCTACCGGACCTTCTTCGGCTATCAGGCGCAGGTTGGCAACGCCTACCTCGGGTCGGCGGTGGCGACCTTGATGTTCCTGGTGATTCTGGCCGGCGTGGGAGTTTACTTTATTGGCGTGCAGCGCCGCCTGACGAGGTTCGCGCTATGAAGAACCGCTTGATGGTACACGCCTCCCTGATGGCGTACACGGTGCTGGCGCTGTTCCCGATCGCGCTGATCCTGATTAATTCGGTCAAGACCCGCGAGGCGATTTTTGACGATCCGCTGGCACTGCCGACGATGGAATCGCTGACCTTTGTCGGTTTCCAGAAGGTCCTCGCCAGCACCAACTTCCTGCTTTACTTCGGCAATAGCCTGGTGGTGACGCTGGCGGCGTTGTTCTGCATCCTGCTGTTCGGCGCAATGGCCGCGTGGGCGCTGTCGGAGTACAGCTTCAAGGGGAATCGCGTGCTGATGCTGTTCCTCGCCTTCGGCATCATGATCCCGATCCGGCTTGGCACGGTGTCGATACTGGAATTGATGGTCAAGCTGGATCTGGTCAACACGCTGACGGCGCTGGTGCTGGTGTACACGGCGCAGGGACTGCCGCTGGCGGTGATGATCCTGTCCGAATTCATGCGGCAGGTACCGGCGGAATTGAAGGACGCCGCGCGCTGCGATGGTGTCGGCGAAGTGCGCATCTTCTTCCAGGTGGTGCTGCCGCTGATACGGCCGGCGATTGCGACGGTGGCGGTGTTCACCATGATCCCGGCGTGGAACGATCTGTGGTTCCCGCTGATCCTCGCGCCGTCTGACCGCACCAAGACTGTCACGCTGGGCGTGCAGCAGTTTATCGGGCAGTACGTCACGGACTGGAATTCGGTGCTGGCCGCGTTGTCGCTGGCGGTGATTCCGATGCTGGTCCTGTATGCGCTGTTCTCGCGCCAACTGATACGCGGCCTGACGGCAGGCGCTGTGAAATAAGGAGAAGTCTCGCAATGGCAAGTGTAAGTTTAAAACAGCTGCGCAAATCGTATGACGGCAAGAACGACGTCCTGGCCGGCATCGACCTGGACATCGCGCATGGCGAATTCGTGGTGCTGGTCGGGCCGTCGGGCTGCGGCAAGTCGACGCTGCTGCGCATGCTATGCGGTCTGGAGAGCATTACCGATGGCGTGATGCAGATCGGCGAGCGCACAGTCAATCAGCTGCCGCCGGCGGAACGCGGTATTGCGATGGTGTTCCAGAGCTACGCGCTGTATCCGCACATGACGGTGTACCAGAACATGGCGTTCGGCCTCAAGGTGGCGGGCAAGGACAAGGCCGCGATCAAGCAGCGCATCGGCGAAGCCGCCACCATCCTGAAGATCGATCACTTGCTGGAGCGGCTGCCGCGCGAGCTGTCCGGCGGTCAGCGGCAGCGCGTGGCCATCGGCCGCGCCATCGTGCGCGAACCGCAGCTGTTCCTGTTCGATGAGCCGCTGTCCAATCTTGACGCGGCGCTGCGCGTGCAAACGCGGCTGGAAATCGCCAAGCTGCACCGCCAGCTGGACGCCACTATCGTCTACGTCACCCACGACCAGGTGGAGGCGATGACGCTGGGCGACAAGATCGTGGTCATGCACGAGGGGCATATCCAGCAGGCCGGTTCGCCGCTGGACTTGTACCAGCAGCCGTGCAACCTGTTCGTAGCGGGTTTTATCGGCTCGCCGAAAATGAATTTCATGGCTGGCAGCGTAATCGATGCGCATGCCGGTGGCGTCTCGGTGCTGCTGGACAGCGGCGAGACGGTGCGCGCAGCGGTCGACGGCAGCGGTATGCAGGCCGGCGACAAGGTCACGCTCGGCCTGCGGGCGGAACACATCAGCGAATCGCGCAGCGGTTCGGAAGTTTTCAGCGGCGAGGTCAGTGTGGTCGAACACCTGGGCGAAGCCAATTACATCTACGTCAGCCATGAAGGCAGGGAAGACGTAGTAATACGCGGGGATGGCGAACGCCATGTCGCGCCGGGACAGTCCATCACCTTCTCGGCCGAGAGTACTGCTTTCCACGTGTTTGATGAAACGGGCCTGGCGCGGCGGCGCCTACGGCCCGGCAATATGGTGTCGGCGTCGCGCAGCCTGCGCAGCGCCTGACACGCCACGAGTCCTTTAAATTTAAAAACAGGGAGAGTTGGATGAACAAGCCGGTACTGAAGAAAAAAATACTACCTCACGTGATTGCGCTGGCGCTGGGCGGAGCATTCGGCCCGCATGCCTACGCTCAAACCAGCGATGCCGCACCGGCAGCGGACGCCAATACCGTGGAAGTGCGCGGCATCCGCGAACGCCTCAAGCGCAACCTCGCCGAGAAGCGCGATGCGGGTAATGTGATCGACACAGTCACCGCCGAAGAAGTGGGCAAGTTCCCAGACAAGAACGTGGCCGACTCGCTGCAGCGCGTGCCAGGCATTTCAGTTGACCGCACCTGGGGCGAGGGCCGCGACATTTTCGTGCGCGGCACCGACAAGAACCTCAACCTCACGCAGCTGAACGGCCAGGCCGTGGCCTCTGGCTACTGGTGGAAGAACGACTCGCAAAGCCGTGGCTTCAACTACGACATCCTCGCTTCGGAACTGGTGGGCAGCATCGACGTCTACAAGAGCCCATCGGCCGATCTGGATGAAGGTTCGATCGGCGGCTTGGTCAACGTGAAGACCCGCAAGCCATTCCAGTTGAAATCCTTCGTGGCGCAGGCTTCGGTGGAGGCGACCTACAGCGAGCTGCCGAAGAAAACCGATCCGCAGCTGTCTGGCCTGATCAGCTGGACCAACGACCAGAAAACCTTCGGCGCGCTGCTGGCGATCAGCAAACAGAAACGCACCATGCGCCGCGACGGCCTGGAAAACTTCACCGATTCGACCAAGTACAACATCGTCGACCAGAACGGCGCGGTAACGCCGGGCGCCTACGCGTCGTGGGGCGGCGGCTCGGCCATCTTCCGCCAGGACCGCGAACGCACCACCGGCAACCTGACCTTGCAGGCGCGCCCGAACGCCAACACCGATATCTCGCTGAACTACATGAACTCCGATATGAGCATGGACAACAGCAACCAGAACTACCTGTGGGAAGCTGGTGGGCTGGCGGATGCCAAGGGCAATATCCAGGTCACCAATCCGAAGTTCATCACCACCTCGGACGGCACCAAGGCGCTGGTCGGCGGCACCGTCGGCCCGACCGGCGGCGTATCGTTCGAGCCTATCTTCCGCCAGTCCTATGTGAAGTCGGAAGTGCTGGATCTGGAAGGCACCTACGATGCGGACAACTGGAAGTTCCACGGCCAGGCCGGCACCACCAAGGGCTCGGGCGGCAGCGACCATGACCGCAACTTCTGGTTCGTCGGGAATACCCGCACCAGCTTCAACATCGCACCGGATACCTACGAGGTCAAATACCTCGATATCAGCCCGCTCGACGCGTCCAAGCTCACGCTGCAAAGCGCGCGTGACTGGATCCGCCGCATGGAGACCAAGGAGAACTACGCACAGGGCGACCTGACGCTGGACCTGAACGGTGACTTCTTCAAATCGATCAAGGTCGGCGCCAAATTCCGCGACACCACGGTGCAGAACCGCCGCATCATCGGCACCGCAGGTCCGGGCAGCCCTGGCTGGATCTCGTACTCGCTGGCCGATCTGTCGACCGGCGCCTCGCCGAAGCTGAGCCAGGAGGCGGCCACCGCCGGCTCGCTGACGCAGTATGCATGGGTGGATGATGGACTAGCGTACTCCAAGGGTTTCCCAATGTACGACAAGGCCATGACCTACGCCGAAGCCAAGGGTGAATACTACAAGATCAAGGAAAAAATCTACGCCACCTATCTGCGCGCCGACTTCGCCACCGGCCAGTGGCGCGGCGACTTCGGCGCCCGCGTGGTCAAGACCGACCAGACCTCCGAGGCGTATCAAGACCTGAGCGGTAAGGGCAACTACGTGCTGGGCGACGTCAAACGCAGCTACACCGACGTGCTGCCCAACCTGAACGTGGTCTACAACGTCAGCAAGGACTTGCTGGTGCGCGGCGCGATAGCACGCGTGATGGCGCGTAACACCTACAGCGATTTGAGCGCCAGCACCGAGGTAAGTGGTACTACCAACGCCGCCACCGCAGGTAATCCACTGCTCAAGCCATTCCACGCCAATCAGGGTGAAATCGGCGCCGAGTGGTATTACGCTGATGCCTCGCTGCTGTCAGCCACGGTGTTCGCCAAAAAACTCGATACCTTCATCTATACCCAGACCGCCAGCGAGAACGTGGCCGGTGTCACGCGCTCCGTCACCCGTCCGTACAACGCCAACAATGGCGCCACGGTCAACGGGCTGGAACTGCAATGGCAGCAGGCGTTCAGCAGCGGCTTCGGCGCCATCGTCAACTACACCTTCACCGATGCCAAGACCGGCGCCAACGCGGCCGGCCGCAAGCTGAATGTGATCGGCAATTCGCGCAACCAGGCCAATATCACCGGCTTCTGGGAGAAGAACGGCTACAGCGCGCGGCTGTCGTACAACTACCGCTCCAAGTCGTATGGCGCGCTGGATGAAGGCGGCCAGGATGTGACCAGCGCCTACGGCCAGTGGGATGCGTCGGCCAGCTGGGACGTCACGCCGAAAATCTCGCTGTACCTGACGGCGGTGAACATCGGGAATGAAGTCATCCGCACCAATACCACCGACGGTTTGCCGGTCGGCGTGTATGAAAATGGCGCGCGCTATAGCCTCGGCCTGAAAGCCAAGTTCTGATAGCGATTTCATAGCCTCCCAAGCCCGATTGCCTGTATGGCGTCGGGCTTTTTTCCATTACAATCGTGTCATTATTTCCATTTGGGATGCCGAGTGATCCGGTTACGAGTTCGTTCCATCTGCGGCCTGTTGGCGGCCTGCTTGCTTGCGCAAAGTGCGCAGGCGGCGGCGACCCTGCAAGTCCTGCACTGGTGGACGTCGCCGACCGAACGCAAAGCCGCCAATGCGCTGGCGGCGCGCGCGGCGGAAGAGGGCATCGAATGGAAGGACGCCGCCATTCCCGGCGGCGCCGGCCTCGGCGCCGGCAAGGTGCTGAAGAGCCGCGTGCTGGCCGGCGATGCGCCGGAAGTGGCGCAGATGATCGGCGTGTCGATCGCCGAGTGGGCCGACCTCGGGCTGCTGCTCGAAATCGACAACGTCGCCGCCAGCGGCAACTGGAACGGCGCGCTGTTCCCGACCATCCAAACACTGATCACGCACCGCAAGCATGTGGTGGCGGCGCCGGTCGGCATCCATCGCGTCAATACTTTGTTTTACAACCGCGCCTTGCTGGCGCAGCTGAAGATCGCGCCGCCGCAAAGCTGGGCCGATTTCGAAGCGGCCGCGCAAAAGCTGAAGGCGGCAGGCATTGCACCGCTGGCGCAGAGCAGCGAGGCGTGGCAAGTGGCTGCGCTGTTTGAAAACCTGGTGCTGGCCGAAAGCGGGCCGGAATTTTATCGCCAGCTGTTCGTCAGGCGCGATCCGGCCGCCGCAGCCGACAAGCGCACGGCGCAAGCGCTGCAGCGCCTGCGCACCGTCAAGGGATGGAGCAATGGTGCGCTCGACGAGCGTTCGTGGCCGGATGTGGCGCGCCAGTTTGCCCGGCGCGAAGCCGCAATGATGATCATGGGCGACTGGGCCAAACCCGAGCTGCGCGACATGGGCATGGTGCTGGACGAGGACTTCGCCTGCGGCGCGGCGCCCGGTACCTCTAAATACCATCTCTACAGCGTGGACACCTTCACCATGTTTGCCGGCGAATATCGCCATATGCCGGCGCAGGAAAAGATGGCGCGCCTGCTGGTGTCGCCGCCGGTGCAGGTGGAGTACAACTTCCTCAAAGGCTCGGTGCCGGTGCGGCGCGACGCAGATCCAGCGCGCATGGATAGCTGCGCGCGCGCTTCGTGGACCACCTTTGCGCAAGGCGCGGCGGTGCAGGCGCCCAGCCTGGTGCACCGCATGGCCACCGATGAGGCCAGCCGCGACGCCATCATCGCCGAGATACATCGTTATTTTCTGGACGACCGGACTACACCGGCCGAGGCGCAGCGTCGCCTCGGCGTGTTATTCCGGCTGTTTAACCTCAGAAGCCAAGGAGCATTCGGTGCGCAAGATACTGATCGTAGACGATGACCAAAAGACCCGCGTGCTGCTCAAGACTTATCTTGAGAAGAACCAATACGAGGTGGTGCTGTCGCATGACGGCGAAAGCTTCCTGGCCGAGCTGCACACGCACGCCGACCAGCTGTCGATGGTGATACTGGACGTGATGCTGCCGGATACCGACGGCTTCGCGCTGTGCAAGCAGGTGCGCCAGCGCTCCAATGTGCCGATCATCATGCTCACCGCCAGCTCGGACGAAACCGACCGCATCGTCGGGCTGGAACTGGGCGCGGACGACTACATCGCCAAGCCTTACAGCCCGCGCGAACTGCTGGCCCGTATCAAAGCCATCCTGCGGCGCGCGGCGGTGGAGACGCCGTCGGTGCGCTACTACCGCTTCGTTGGATTCACACTGGACCTCAAGGAGCGCAAGGTGGTCGACAGCGCCGGCGCGCCGCTGGCGCTGACAGGGCTGGACTTCCAGCTGCTGAAATACTTCGTCGAACATCCGGGCGTGATCCTGGACCGCAGCCTGCTGTGCGAAGAGACGCGCGGCCGCGACGCCGGTCCGCTGGACCGTTCGCTGGATGTGCAGATCAGCCGCCTGCGGCTGCGCCTCAACGACGACGGCAAGCAGCCGGCGCTGATCAAGACGGTGCGCGGCGCAGGTTACGTGTTCTCGGCGGAAGTCAACGTCTCGCATGCGTGAAAGGTTAAGTAGCCTGTGGCCAGCCTCGCTGCTGGGCCGCCTGACGCTGGTGATGGTGGCCGGCCTGCTGGTGACGCAGCTGGCGGCCAACGCCATCTGGTCCGCGCAGTTGCGCGCCAAGGCGCGGGTGGAGGCGCAATCGGCGGCGCAGTATGTGGCGCACAGCGCGGCCGCCGCGATCCGCTTTTATCGCAGCCTTCCGCTCAGTTATCGCGTGCTGGTGATCCAGCAGATGCGCGAGATGGGCGGCACGCGCTTTTTTGCCCACCTCAATCACGCCTACGTTCCGGTCCAGGAGATCGCACCGCACCCGCTGGCGGAAAGCGTGAAGGCCACACTGGGCGCGACGCTGAAAAGCGACCTGCCGCATTTGCCCGCTGCCCGCCTGGCTTTCGCCTGGCCGGACCAACTGGCGGTGTCGGAGGATGCGCACCTGAGCGACCTGCCCGACGCCTGGGTCCAGCACATCCTGCTGGTGCAGCCGGAGCCTGCGCCGATACTGGTGATCCAGGCCGAGCTTGAGCCGGGCAACTGGCTGTACATGGCGGCGCTGATGCCCAATCCGTATTTCCTGAGCGGGAACGATCCGTGGGCGTGGGACCGGCTGGCGCTGCAAGGCCTGTCGCTGGCGGCGGTGCTGTTGCTGTGCTTATTGGTGGTGCGCTGGATCACGCGGCCGCTGGCGGCGCTGTCCGACGCGGCAGGCGCGTTCGGGCAGGGCGAGCATGCGCCGCCGCTGCCGGAAACAGGCAGCCGGGAATTCATCAATACGGCGCGTGCCTTCAGCGCCATGCGTGAACGCATCCAGCGCTACATTGAAGACCGCGAACGGCTGTTCGTCTCCATCTCGCACGATTTGCGTACGCCGATCACGCGCCTCAAGCTGCGCTCCGAACTGCTGGACGATGAAGACCTGCGCAATGAATTCGAAGAAGACCTCGACGAACTGGATATGATGGTCAAGGGCGCGCTGCAATGCGTGAAGGACAGCGACATCCACGAGAACCCGGCCGAGATCAAGCTGGATGCGCTGCTGGCACGTATGGTGCGCAGCGCGCGGCTGGCCGGGCACGAGGTGGGGTTTGAAGAATCCGGCCTGACGGTGCGCGGCAAGCCGCTGGCGCTGAAACGCGCGATTGGCAACTTGCTGGACAATGCGCTGTACTATGGCAAGCGCGCCGAAATCAGCACGCGCGCGGAACCGGACGCGGTGGCGATTGCGGTGCGCGATCACGGACCGGGTGTGCCGGAGGATGCGCTGGCCAGTTTGTTCGATCCCTATATCCGGCTTGAGCATGGCCGCGAACAGAATGATAATGGCATGGGGCTGGGCCTCGGCATCGCGCGCGGCGTGATCGAGGCGCACGGCGGCCAACTGATATTGGAGAACCATCCGGAGGGAGGCCTGCAGGCCACCATTCGGCTTCCGGCATGAGAGAGACAATGAAATCGATGAGCATCAAATCCATCGCAGCGCTGCTGCTGGCCTGCGGCGCGCTGAACGCAGCGGCCGCGCCGGAACCCATCAAGATGCGCTGGGAAGTGCTGCGCAATGAAGCCACGGCGCAGGGCGAGCGCTCCAAGGCGCGCCTGAGCGTGACCGCGCTGCGCGGACAGTCGTTGCCGGCGCAGGGCTGGTCCTTGTACTTCAACTGCATGGAAGGTGTGATCACCGGGCCGCTGCCCGGCCACCTGGTGCTGGAAAAGGTGGTGGGCGGCAGCTTGTTCCGCGTGCGTCCCACTGCCGGCTTCAAGGGCCTGCCTGCCGGCCGCACGCTCAACATCGACTATGACTATCCCGGCCTGACCATCAAGATGGCGCGCGCGCCCGTTGGCCCTTATCTGGTGTTTGACGCTGCGCCGGACGTGGCTTACGCGATCAACGATTTCCAGCTGCAGCTGCCGACGCGCCCGGAACAGCTCAAGCGTCCCGCCGGCCAGCACGCGCTGGTCACCCCGCAGGATGTCTACCGTCGCAATGCGCGCGCCGATGTGCTGCCGGCGACCGCGCTGCCGCTGGTGTTCCCGACGCCGCTGGAACTGAAGGCCGGCGCTGGCCGTGTGCAACTGGCGCGCGCGCCGCAGGTCATTTCCGGCCCCGGCCTGCAATACGAAACCATGACTGCCCGTGCGCTGTTTGCGCGCTATCTGCTGCAGGGGGACACCAGCCGTCCGGCGGTGCCGCTGCGCCTGCGCATCGGCGCGGTGGACGGGCAGTCGTCGCCGGAAGCCTATGAACTGAATATCGATGCCGACAACGGCATCAACATCACCGGTAACACGGCGGCTGGTGTGGCGCGCGGCTTGCAATCACTGCATGACTTGCTGCCGCTGCCGTCTAACGCTGCCCAGATCGAACTGCCGGAACTGGACATCACCGACGCGCCGCGCTTTGCCTATCGCGGCTTCCAGCTCGACGTGGCGCGCAACTTCCAGCCCAAGGAAGTGGTGTTCAAGACGCTGGACCTGATGGCCGAGTACAAGCTCAATAAGCTGCACTTCCACATTACCGACGATGAGGGCTGGCGGCTTGAAATCGCCGGCCTGCCGGAGCTGACCACCATCGGCGCGGTGCGTGGCCACAGCACCAAAGAGGGTGTGCGCCTGCCGCCGACTTATGGCTCCGGCCCGCGCGCCGACGATCCGCATGGCAGCGGCTATTACACCCGCGCCGATTACATCGAAATCCTGCGCTACGCCGCCGCGCGCCACATCGACGTGATTCCCGAAATCGAAATGCCGGGCCACGCCCGCGCCGCCGTCAAGGCGATGGAAGCGCGTTATCGCCGCATGCAGGCGGCGGGCGAGCAGGGCGCCGCCAAGTATCTGCTGAACGACTTCGACGACCGCTCGGTGTACAAGTCGCCGCAGGAGTACACCGACCATGTGATCAATCCTGGTCTTGAATCGAGCTACGCCTTCATCGAACAGGTGGTGTCGCAAGTGGCGGCGCTGCACCGCGAGGCGGGTGTGCCGCTGAAGACCATGCACATGGGCGGCGACGAGTTGCCGCATGGCGCATGGGAGCAGTCGCCGGTCGCCCGCGCGCTGATGCAGAAGGAAAAGCTGTCCAGCACCGCCGACCTGTGGGACTACTTCTACAACCGCGTCGACGGCATCCTGCGCAAGCACGGCATGTTTGCCTCCGGCTGGGAAGAGCTGGGCGCGCGCCGCTCGGAGAAGGAGGGCGGACAGCAATTGCCCAATCCGCGCTTCACGCAGCGCGGTTTCAGTCTCTACGTGTGGAATAACACGCCGGGCAACGAGGACTTCGCCTACCGGCTGGCCAACGCCGGCTACGACATCGTGCTGGCGCCGGTCACCAATATGTACCTCGACATGGCGGCCAATCCGAATCCGGAGGAACCGGGCGTCAACTGGGGCGCTTATGTGGAGCTGGATACGGTGTACGACTTCAAGCCACTTAACATGCCAGGCGCAAGCCTGACCGACGCCGGCCGTCGCCGCATTCGCGGCATCGAAGCCACGCTGTTCTCGGAAACCATCCGCGATGCCGGCCGCCTCGATTACCTGCTGATGCCGCGTCTGCTGGCGGTGGCGGAGCGCGCCTGGGCCGTCGATCCGGCTTGGGCGCAAGAGCCGGACGCCAAGCGCGCGGCCGCGCTGCACCGCGCTGCGTGGTCCGGCTTTGTCAATGTGCTGGGGCAGCGCGTGCTGCCGCGCCTCGATCTGGAGCGCGGTGACGTGCGTTACCGCATCGCGCCGCCGGGCATGGTGGTGGAGGGCGGCAAGGTGCTGGTCAACCACGCGCTGCCGGGCCTGACGCTGCGCTACACCACCGACGGCACGCCGCCCACTGCACGCAGCAAGCCGGTCACCGGGCCGATCACCGCCAAGGGCGTGATCCAGGCCGCCGCCTTCGACCGCACCGGCCGCGCCGGTCTAGTGGCGCGCGTCGTGAACCGATAAGGCCGTCGTTCCGGTGAAGGCCGGAACCTAAGAGAACGCGCGAGTAGAGTCACCGCGAGCGTTCTATTGGATTCCGGCCTGCGCCGGAATGACGGCGGTTTATTCCTCGATTTTTGCAGTTTGTCGCAATCTCCCGGAGGCGGGCGGCGGGCCGGGAGTATGATAATCGGACTAATATCCGAGGATTCCCCTATGAAGAAGCTTTTCCAGTTTGGCTTGCTGTTTGCCGCCTTCTGCGCCCTGTTCGGCCGTGCTGACGCCGCCGATGACACCGAAACCCGCTCGATTCCCATCGATGCGCGGGTGGTGCGCGTCAAACTGGATGGCGTGATCGACCTCAAGCTGCGCCAGGGCGATGTGCCCTCGCTGCGCCTGATCGGCGAAAAGAAATACCTCGAAAAGCTGACCGCCTCTCAAAGCGGCGACACCCTGCATCTGGAAACCGAAGGCCGTGGCGTCAAGATCGGGCGCAATAGCACCCGCGCCGAGCTGGTGCTGCCGATGCTGCGCGAGGTGGTGTCCGAGGGCGTGGGCTCGACTGAAATCAACGGCTTCAGCGGCGATGAGCTGGAATTGACGATGGATGGCGCCGGCAGCATGAAGGTGGTGTGCGACTACAAGTCGCTTAAAGCCAACCTCGGCGGCGTGGGCAGCATGAATTTGTGGGTGAGCGAGAACGAGCGCGTGGAACTCGACTTGCGCGGCGCCGGCTACATCACGCTGGGCGGGCGCAGCAAACTGCTCAAGGCCAATCTGGGCGGTGTGGGCGGCCTGAATGCGCAGCAGTTCCAGGCCGAGTCGGTGAATGTCGATCTGAGCGGGCTGGGCAACGCCACCGTGACCGCCAAGACCAACGCGACCCTGAACCTGAGCGGCCTGGGTTCGGTCATTGTGTACGGCAAGCCGCTGAACCGCAACGTCAGCGTTGACGGCCTTGGTAAAGTCAGCTGGAAATAATAATGAAGAAGATCCTGTTAGTGATGGCCCTTGCGCTCGGCTGGCAACAAGCTGCGATGGCCGGCTTCACCGAAGGGGCCACGGCGTACAACAACAAGAACTACGCGGTGGCGTTAAAAGAGATCCGGCCGCTGGCGCAAGCGGGCAATGCCGACGCCGAGCATTTGATGGGCCTGATGTATTACATGGGCCGTGGCGTGCCGCAGGATTACAAGACGGCGCTGGAATGGCACCGCAAGGCTGCGCTCAAGGGCAAGGCCGATGCGCAGTATGTGGTCGGTGCCATGTATTACACCGGCAATGCGGTGATTCAGGATCACAAGCAGGCGGTGTCGTGGTTCCGCAAGGCGGCCGAGCAGGGGCACCCGGATGCGCAGCAGGTCCTGGGGCTGATGTATCGGTATCACATTGGCGGTATGCCGCAGGATAATGTGATTGCTTATATGTTGTGGAACCTGGCGGCGGCCAACGGCTCGATGAATGCGGCCGAGCAGCGCTCGGCGGTGGTCAAGACCATGACCCAGGAGCAGATCGAGGAAGGGCAGGCGCTGTCGGCCGGATGGAAGCTCAACACGCCGCTGCCGCAAAAGTCACGCACGGGCGGCGGCTAAACGGCGGCTGGCGTAAAATTGCCCTTTTAATAGAGGGCGAGACCATGCGCGCGATTGAAATCATCCAACCCGGCCCGGCCGATGTCCTGAAACTCTGCGAACGCCCGCTGCCGGTGTTCAAATCCGGCGAAGTGTTGATTAAAGTGCATGCCGCCGGCGTCAACCGCCCGGATGTGTTCCAGCGCATGGGCAATTACGCCCCGCCGCCGGGCGCGTCCGACATCCCCGGCCTCGAAGTTGCCGGCGAAATCGTCGACGGCGATCTCGACTACACCACCCTCGATATCGGCGACAAAGTCTGCGCTTTGGTGCAGGGCGGCGGCTATGCCGAGTACGTTGTTGCGCCCATACAGCAAGTTTTACCGGTCCCAAAAGGCTGGTCCATGCTCGAAGCGGCCACAATTCCGGAAAATTACTTCACAGTCTGGAGCAACGTTTTTGACCGCGCCAAACTGGCCGTCGGCGAGACTTTATTGGTGCAGGGCGGCAGCTCCGGCATCGGCGTGACCGCTATCCAATTGGCCACCGCGCTGGGGCACCGCGTGTTCGCCACCGCCGGTTCCGATGACAAGGTCACGGCCTGCGTGGCGCTCGGCGCCGAGCGCGGCATCAACTACAAAACCGAGGACTTCGGCACCGTGGTGAAAGAGCTCACCAACGACCGCGGCGTCGACGTGATTCTCGACATGGTGGCCGGAGACTACCTGCCACGCGAGGTTTCCTGCCTTGCGGACGATGGCCGGCTGGTCATTATCGCCACCCTCGGCGGCGGCAAGGCCACGCTCGACATGGGGCAGGTGCTGCGCCGCCGACTGACCGTGACCGGCTCCACGCTGCGCCCGCGCTCGGCCGAATTCAAGGGCGAGATCGCGCGCAACCTGAAAGAAAAAGTCTGGCCGCTGATGGCCGAGCGCAAACTCAAGCCGGTGATCCATACCGTCTTCCCGCTGGAGCAGGCCGCCGCCGCGCATGCGCTCATGGAAAGCAGCTCGCACGTCGGAAAAATCATGTTGCAGGTGATTTGATAGGCAATCCGTTGTAAAATGCGTAGTAAATTTACGGTTTTCGCTAGCCGGGGATTCGCTTTGCCTGTTTGACCCTGCCTTTTGCGGCGCGGTAAAATGGCGGGTTGATTAATTATTAGGCTAGCCATGCGTCACAAACTCGTCATCGGAAACTGGAAAATGAACGGCAGCAGCGCCGGTAACAAGGCATTGTTGTCCGGCATCGTTGCCGGTCTGAACGACTTTGGTGCTGACTGCGCCGTATGCGTGCCGGCTCCTTACCTGGCCCAGTGCCAGGCCGAGCTGGAAGGCACGGCGGTGAAGTGGGGCGGGCAAGACGTGTCGGTGCACGCTTCGGGCGCCTACACCGGCGAGGTATCGGCGGCAATGCTGGCGGACTTCGGTTCGACCTATGTGCTGTGCGGCCACTCGGAGCGCCGCGCCTACCACGCTGAGAGCAGCGAGCTGGTGGCGCAGAAGACCGTGGCGGCACTGTCGGTTGGTCTGACCCCGGTGGTGTGTGTCGGCGAAACGCTGGCGCAACGCGAAGCGGGCGAGACCGAAGCAGTCATCTGCGGCCAGCTGCAAGCGGTGCTGGATGTGTTGACGGTGGAGCAGGCGGCCAAGATCGTGCTGGCTTACGAGCCAGTCTGGGCGATCGGCACCGGCAAGACCGCCACGCCGGAGATCGCACAAGCGGCGCACAGTTTCCTGCGGGCCCGGCTGGCGCAGAAGGATGCGGCAGTGGCGCAGGGTATGCAGATTCTGTACGGCGGCAGCATGAAGCCGGAGAATGCAAAAGAATTGATGGCGCAGCCGGATATCGACGGCGGCCTGATTGGCGGTGCGGCATTAAAGGCGACTGATTTCCTCGGGATTATCCAGGCCGTTTAAAGCACTGATTTAAGCAGTAGAAACAAAACGATACAAAACTTTTATTTTGGAATGGAATAACATGGGCAGCTTGTTCAATCTGGTTATCGTAGTGCAGGTGGTTTCCGCAATCGCCATTATTGGTCTGGTGCTGCTGCAGCACGGCAAGGGCGCCGACATGGGCGCGGCCTTCGGCTCCGGCGCTTCCGGCAGCCTGTTCGGCGCCACCGGCTCCTCGAACTTCATGTCCAAGTCGACTGGCGTGGCAGCGGCGATCTTCTTCAGCGCCACTCTGGCCCTGTCGTACATCACTACTCACCAGACCAATAATGTCAGCGGCGGCGTGATGGATAAAGCGGTTCCGGCCGCACCTGCAGCACCAGCCGCAGCGCCTGCAACCGCACCGGCCGCACCGGCCGCGCCAGCAGCTTCTGCCCCGGCTCCTGCAAACTCGATCCCGAAGTAATATAATCGCTGTAGTAAATCAGTCGTTGTTGATAAATAATTAAGTTGTTTGCTCATTGTTTTAGCAGTATCTTAGCGATGGCGAAAATAGTTAAAGATTTATCGTTTTTCTTCTTGTTTTGACGCAATACGGGATTAACAACCGCGTGAAAAGGAAGTAAAATAACGGCCTTATGCCGACGTGGTGAAATTGGTAGACACGCTATCTTGAGGGGGTAGTGGCGCAAGCTGTACGAGTTCGAGTCTCGTCGTCGGCACCAGAACATAGGCCAGCAAGGGTGGTACCAAGCTGGCTTTTTTACGAGGATGTGTCGTTCGATCCTGGTCTTAGTAGTAATACGATTGGGGCGAACGTTAAGCGCACCGCAAAGCACCGCGATGTGTCCTTTCAACTGACCGTCAACTTAAGCTCATCAATCGTGAACCTCGAAAATTATCTCCCCGTTCTCTTGTTTATCCTCGTCGGCCTCGGCGTAGGTATCGCTCCCCAAGTGCTGGGCCATATCCTTGGTCCAAAAAAGCCTGACGCAGCAAAACTCTCCCCATATGAATGCGGCTTCGAAGCCTTCGAAGACGCGCGCATGAAATTCGACGTGCGTTACTACCTCGTCGCAATCCTCTTTATTTTGTTCGATCTGGAAACGGCATTCTTCTTCCCGTGGGGCGTATCCATGCGCGAACTGGGCTGGCAGGGTTTCGTGACGATGATGGTCTTCATCGCCGAATTCGTGGTCGGTTTTTGGTATATCTGGAAGAAAGGTGCCCTTGATTGGGAATAAGTCATGGCTATTGAAGGCGTATTAAACGAAGGTTTCATCACCACCTCGGCCGACAAGCTGATCAACTGGGCGCGTACGGGTTCGATGTTCCCGATGACGTTCGGTCTGGCTTGCTGTGCGGTCGAAATGATGCACGTGGGCGCAGCCCGTTACGACATGGACCGCTTCGGCGTGGTGTTCCGTCCATCGCCGCGTCAGTCCGACGTGATGATCGTGGCCGGCACGCTGTGCAACAAGATGGCCCCGGCACTGCGCAAGGTCTATGACCAGATGCCTGAGCCACGCTGGGTCATCTCGATGGGTTCCTGCGCCAACGGCGGCGGCTACTATCACTATTCCTACTCCGTGGTTCGCGGCTGCGACCGCATCGTACCGGTCGACGTGTACGTGCCAGGCTGTCCTCCAACTGCTGAAGCCCTGTTGTACGGCATCATGCAGCTGCAGAACAAGATCAAGCGCACCAACACCATCGCACGCTAACGGGGGCGCTACAAGAAATGACTACTCATCTGGAAAAACTCCAAACCGCCCTCGGCACTGCCCTGGGCGATCGCGTTACTACGGTCGTTGCGCTGGGCGAAATCACCTTGACCGTGAAAGCCGCCGACTACTACAGCGTCATGCAGACGCTGCGCGACGATAAATCGCTGGGCTTCGATCAGCTGATCGACCTGTGCGGCGTGGACTACCTGAGCTACGGTGACGGTGCATGGGACGGCCAGCGTTTTGCCGCAGTCGTCCATTTGCTGTCCGTGAAGAACAACTGGCGCGTGCGTGTACGCGCTTTCTGCGCTGACGACGACATGCCGCTGCTGCCATCCCTGACCCCGCTGTGGCGCGCGGTCAACTGGTACGAGCGCGAAGCATTCGACATGTACGGCATCCTGTTCGAGAACCACAACGACCTGCGCCGCATCCTGACCGACTACGGTTTCATCGGCCACCCGTTCCGCAAAGACTTCCCGGTGTCGGGCTATGTCGAAATGCGTTACGACCCCGAGCAGAAGCGCGTGATCTACCAGCCGGTCACCATCGAGCCGCGTGAAAACGTGCCTCGCGTGATCCGCGAAGAAAACTACGGGAAGTAAGAACATGGCAGAAATTAAGAACTACACCCTGAACTTCGGTCCGCAACACCCGGCCGCGCACGGCGTGCTGCGCCTGGTGCTGGAGCTGGACGGCGAGGTGATCCAGCGTGCTGACCCGCACATCGGCCTGCTGCACCGCGGCACCGAGAAGCTGGCGGAACAGAAGACCTACCTGCAATCGGTTCCGTACATGGACCGCCTGGACTACGTGTCGATGATGTGCAACGAGCACGCCTACGTCATGGCCATCGAAAAAATGCTGGGTATCGACGTGCCGCTGCGCGCGCAATACATCCGCGTGATGTTCGATGAAATCACCCGTATCCTGAACCACCTGATGTGGCTGGGCGCGCACGCGCTGGACGTCGGCGCAATGGGCCCGTTCCTGTACTGCTTCCGCGACCGCGAAGACCTGTTCGACTGCTACGAAGCGGTGTCGGGCGCGCGTATGCACGCAGCGTACTTCCGTCCGGGCGGCGTGTACCGCGACCTGCCGGATGCCATGCCGCAGCACAAGCCATCGATCATCCGTTCGGCCAAGGCCATCGACAACCTGAACAAGGATCGTCAGGGTTCGATGCTGGACTTCATCGAAGCCTTCACCAACCGCTTCCCGACCTACGTCGACGAATACGAAACCCTGCTGACCGACAACCGTATCTGGAAACAGCGTACCGTCGGCATCGGCGTGGTGGCGCCTGAAGATGCGCTGGCAATGGGCTTCACCGGCGCCATGCTGCGCGGTTCGGGCATCCAGTGGGATCTGCGCAAGCACCAGCCGTACGAAGTGTACGACCTGATGGACTTCGACATCCCGATCGGCACCAACGGCGACTGCTACGACCGCTATCTGGTCCGCGTGGAAGAGCTGCGCCAGTCGAACAAGATCATCAAGCAGTGCGTTGAATGGCTGCGTAACAACCCAGGTCCGGTCATGACCAGCAACCGCAAGGTGGCGCCGCCATCGCGCGTGGACATGAAGACCAACATGGAATCGCTGATCCACCACTTCAAGCTGTTCACCGAGGGCTTCCACGTCCCGCCGGGCGAAGCTTATGCGGCGGTTGAGCATCCGAAGGGCGAATTCGGCGTCTACCTGATGTCCGACGGCGCCAACAAGCCATACCGCGTGAAACTGCGCGCTCCAGACTACGCACACTTGCAGTCGCTGGATGAAATGGCGCGTGGCCACATGATTGCCGACGCTGTGACCATCATTGGCACGCAAGACATCGTGTTCGGCAGTATTGACCGCTAAGTCCGAGAGGCAAAAAGAATGTTGTTATCTGAGCAGTGCTACAAAAAAATCGATCGCGAGCTGGCGAAATATCCAGACGATCAGCGCCAATCGGCCGTGATGGCTGCGCTGGCGCACGCCCAGGTTGAACTGGGCTGGGTCTCGCCTGAAACCATGCAGGAACTGGCTGACTACATCCGCATGCCGGCTATCGCCGTGCAGGAAGTCGCCACTTTCTACAATATGTACAACCTGAAGCCAGTTGGTAAGCACAAGATCACCGTGTGCACCAACCTGCCTTGCGCCCTGTCGGGCGGCGAGCGCGCGGCGCACCACCTGAAACAGAAGCTGGGCATCGACTACCGTGACACCACGGAAGACGGCGAGTTCACGCTGATGGAAGGCGAGTGCATGGGCGCCTGCGGCGACGCACCGGTGCTGCTGGTGAATAACCACCGCATGTGCAGCTTCATGACCAACGATAAAATTGACTCCCTGGTGGAGGAACTGAAGAAATGACGTCACTCCACGACCGACACATTGATCCAGTCATCCTGGCCGGCCTGAATGGCGATAACTGGCACCTGGAAGACTACGTCAAGCGCGGTGGCTACAGCGCGCTGCGCCGTATCATCGAAGAAAAAATCACCCCGGAACAAATCATCGCCGACCTGAAAGCGTCGTCGCTGCGCGGCCGTGGTGGCGCAGGTTTCCCTACCGGCCTGAAGTGGAGCTTCATGCCACGCCAGTTCCCGGGCCAGAAATATCTGGTATGTAACTCAGATGAGGGCGAACCGGGCACTTTCAAGGACCGCGACATCCTGCGCTACAACCCGCACGCGCTGATCGAAGGCATGGCCATTGGCGCTTACGCGATGGGCATCACCGTCGGCTACAACTACATCCACGGCGAGATCTTCGAGGTGTACACCCGCTTTGAAGAAGCGCTGGAAGAGGCACGTGCTGCCGGCTTCCTGGGCGACAAGATCATGGGCAGCGAGTTCAGCTTCCAGCTGCACGCGCACCACGGCTATGGCGCCTACATCTGCGGCGAAGAAACTGCGCTGCTGGAATCGCTGGAAGGCAAAAAAGGCCAGCCACGCTTCAAGCCGCCGTTCCCTGCGTCGTTCGGCCTGTACGGCAAGCCGACCACCATCAACAACACCGAGACCTTCGCCGCGGTCCCGTTCATCCTGAACATGGGCCCGGAGAAGTACCTGGCGATTGGCCGTCCGAACAACGGCGGCTCGAAGATCTTCTCGATCTCGGGCGACGTTGAACGTCCGGGCAACTACGAAGTCCCGCTGGGCACCCCGTTTGCCAAACTGCTGGAACTGGCAGGCGGCATGCGTGGCGGTAAAAAGATCAAGGCAGTCATCCCTGGCGGTTCGTCCGCTCCAGTGGTGCGCGGCGAGATCATGATGCAAACCGACCTCGACTACGATTCGATCGCGAAAGCCGGTTCGATGCTGGGTTCGGGCGCGGTCATCGTCATGGACGAGACCCGCTGCATGGTCAAGGCGATGGAACGCCTGGCGTACTTCTACTTTGAAGAGTCGTGCGGCCAGTGCACCCCATGCCGCGAAGGCACCGGTTGGATGTACCGCATGATCCACCGCATCGAAAACGGTCAAGGCCGCAAGTCGGACCTGGACGTGCTGAACTCGATCTGCGACAACATCCAGGGCCGCACGATTTGCGCGCTGGGCGACGCGGCAGCAATGCCTATGCGTGCGTTCATCAAGCAATTCCGCGAAGAATTTGAACACCATATCGAGCACAAGCAATGCTGCGTGCCCGCATATATCTAAGCTGCGTCAGGTAACGATCATCATGGTTGAAATCGAAATAGACGGCAAAAAAGTCGAAGTCCCTGCTGGTAGCATGGTGATGGACGCCGCCAACAAATTGGGAACCTACATTCCGCACTTCTGCTATCACAAGAAATTGTCGATCGCAGCTAACTGCCGTATGTGCCTCGTCGAAGTGGAAAAGGCGCCTAAGCCTTTGCCAGCATGCGCCACGCCGGTATCGGCAGGCATGATTGTGCGCTCCGCTTCCGACAAGGCAGTGCAGGCACAGAAGTCGGTGATGGAATTCCTGCTGATTAACCACCCGCTGGACTGCCCGATCTGCGATCAGGGCGGCGAGTGCCAGCTGCAGGATTTGGCAGTCGGCTACGGCAAGGGCGATTCGCGCTACGAAGAAGACAAGCGCGTGGTGGCTCCTAAGGACGCCGGCCCGCTGGTCTCGATGCAGGAGATGGCCCGCTGCATCCAGTGCACCCGTTGCGTACGTTTCGGCCAGGAAGTGGCCGGCGTGATGGAGCTGGGCATGATCGGCCGTGGCGAACACTCGGAAATCACCGCGTTCGTCGGCCAGACCGTGAACTCGGAAATGTCCGGCAACATGATCGACCTGTGCCCGGTTGGCGCACTGACGTCGAAGCCATTCCGTTACAGCGCCCGTTCGTGGGAACTGTCGCGTCGTAAATCGGTCTCGCCGCACGACGGCCTGGGCGCCAACCTGATCGTTCAGGTCAAGGGCGGCAAGGTCAAGCGCGTGCTGCCGCTGGAAAACGACGCCGTCAACGAATGCTGGATTTCCGACAAGGACCGCTTCTCGTACGAAGGCCTGGACACCGCTGACCGTCTGACCCAGCCGATGCTGAAGCAGGGCGGCGAGTGGAAAGAAGTCGATTGGCAGACCGCGCTGGAATACGTGGCGCACGGCCTGAAGAACATCAAGCACGAACACGGCGCCAACGCGCTGGCATCGGTCGCTACCCAGCACTCGACGCTGGAAGAGCTGCACCTGCTGCAAAAGCTGACCCGTGCTATGGGTTCGGACAGCGTGGACACCCGCCTGCGTCAAAGCGATTTCTCGCTGGACGTGACCCCTTGGCTGGGCATGTCGATCACCGAATTCGGCGCGCTGAACCGCGCCTTCGTGATCGGCTCGTTCCTGCGCAAGGATCACCCGCTGCTGGCCACCCGTCTGCGTACCGCAGTGAAGGGCGGCGCCAAGCTGTCGATCCTGCACGCAGCCGACGACGACCTGCTGATGAACGTCGCCAACAAGATGATCGTTGCTCCGTCGGAGTGGCTGTCGGCGCTGTCGCAAGTTGTGGCCGCTGTGGCGAAAGCCAAAGAGATCGCAGCACCAGCCGGCTTCGAAGGCGTACAAGCTTCGGACGCGGCTACCGCGATCGCCGCTTCGCTGCTGTCGGGCGAAAACAAAGCCGTCTTCCTGGGCAACGCTGCCACCCAGCACCCACAAGCTGCCGCGCTGCACGCAGCCGCACAGTGGATCGCTGAACAGACCGGCGCCAAGCTGGGCTACCTGACCGAAGCAGCCAACACCGTTGGTTCCTACATCGTCAACGCCAACGCCGGCAAGGCAGCTGCCTTCACCGAGCCGAAGCAAGCCTACCTGCTGCTGAACGCCGAACCGGAACTGGACGCGTACAACCCGCAAGCTGCCGTCGCCGCGCTGAAAAAAGCCGAGATGGTAGTTGTGATGTCCGCTTACAAACACGGTCTGGACTACGCCGACGTGCTGCTGCCGGTATCGCCATTCAGCGAAACCTCGGGCACCTTCGTCAACTGCGAAGGCCGCGCGCAAAGCTTCAACGGCACCGTCAAGCCGCTGCTGGAAACCCGTCCTGCGTGGAAAGTGCTGCGCGTACTGGGCAACGTACTGGGCCTGTCGGGCTTCGACTACGACACCTCGGAAGCGATCCGCGACGAAGTGCTGGGCGCCGGCGTGACCGACGTGTCGGCCAAGCTGAACAACGTCAGCAAAGTAGCGCTGGTAGCCGCTACTGCGGCTTCTACCGGTCCTGAGCGTATCGCTGATGTACCGATCTACTTCGCCGACGCCGTGGTGCGCCGCGCCGAGTCGCTGCAAAAGATGGCCGATGCGGCTGCGCCCCAAGCGCACCTGTCGAGCGCACTGGCGCAGCAGCTGGGTGTTGCCGCTGGCGACAAGGTCAAAGTAACGCAAGGTTCCGGCAGCGCGATCCTGGTCGCCGCTGTGGACGCCAAGCTGCCAGCCAACGCCGTGCGCGTGGCCGCTGCTCACGCATCGACCGCAGTACTGGGCGGCATGTTCGGTTCCATCACCGTTGAAAAAGCAGGAGAGGTGAAATAATGGCTCTGCCTGAATTCGTCACTACTATCAATGCCACCGGCGCGGAAGCGCTGGGGCAGTACTGGCCGCTGGCCTGGGCCCTGATCCGCATCGTCGTGGTGCTGCTGCCGCTGATGGGTCTGGTTGCTTACCTGACCCTGTGGGAACGTAAGTTCATCGGCTGGATCCAGATCCGCGTGGGTCCTAACCGTGTGGGCCCGATGGGCCTGCTGCAGCCGATCGCCGACGCGCTGAAACTGCTGTTCAAAGAGATCATCACCCCGGCCAAGTCGAATCCCGGCCTGTTCGTGATCGGTCCGATCATGACCATCATGCCGGCACTGGCGTGCTGGTCGGTGGTGCCGTTCGGTCCGGAAGCCGTGCTGGCCAACGTGAACGCCGGCCTGCTGCTGCTGATGGCCATCACCTCGATGGAAGTCTACGGCATCATCATCGCCGGCTGGGCGTCGAACTCGAAGTACTCGTTCATGGGCGCGATGCGCGCTTCGGCACAGATGATTTCCTACGAAATCGCGATGGGCTTCGTGCTGGTCGTGGTGCTGATGGTGTCCGGTTCGCTGAACTTCATCGACATCGTGCAAGGCCAGCAGAAGGGCATGGGCGCAGACCACGGCCTGAACTTCCTGTCGTGGAACTTCATCCCGCTGCTGCCGCTGTTCGTGGTCTACCTGACCTCCGGCCTGGCAGAGTGCAACCGTCACCCGTTCGACGTGGTCGAGGGTGAATCCGAGATCGTTGCCGGTCACATGGTTGAATACTCGGGCATGGCCTACGCCATGTTCATGCTGGCCGAATACGCCAACATGATCCTGATCGCAGTCCTGGGCGCCATCATGTTCCTGGGCGGCTGGTCGGCTCCATTTGCCTTCCTGGAATTCTGGGGTGGTTTCGGCGGCTTCTTCTGGTTGTTCGCGAAAGCGTTCTTCCTGGTGTCCGTGTTTATCTGGGTGCGTGGTACTTTCCCTCGCTACCGTTACGACCAGATTATGCGTCTGGGCTGGAAAGTCTTTATCCCGCTGACGCTGGTGTATCTGGTGATCGTCGCAGGCTGGATGCAGACCTCCTGGAATATCTGGAAGTAAGGAATAGAGATTATGGAACGATTAAAAGATTTCGTCGGCAGCTTCATGCTGACCGAGCTGATCAAAGGGATGGCGCTGACGGGCAAGTACATGTTCTCGCGCAAGATCACCGTGCAGTACCCGGAAGAGAAGACCCCGATGTCGCCTCGCTTCCGCGGCCTGCACGCGCTGCGCCGCTACCCGAATGGCGAAGAGCGTTGCATCGCCTGCAAACTGTGCGAAGCGGTGTGCCCGGCGATGGCCATCACCATCGAATCGGAACAGCGTGATGACGGCTCGCGCCGCACCACCCGTTACGACATCGACCTGACCAAGTGCATCTTCTGCGGTTTCTGCGAAGAGTCGTGCCCGGTTGATTCGATCGTTGAAACGCACGTGCTGGAATACCACGGCGAGAAACGCGGCGATCTGTACTACACGAAAGAGATGCTGCTGGCCGTTGGCGATCGTTACGAGAACGATATCGCCGCAGCGCGCGAAGCGGACGCTCCATATCGCTGATGGAGGAGGGCGGCGCCGTACCGGCCGCCCTTATAGCGATCTGATCAACAAACTGTACGTCTCTTGGGTTAGTTATGGAATTTAAAACTATTTTGTTCTACGTCTTCGCGGCCATCATGGTATTGGCCTCGACGCGCGTAATTACGGCCCGTAATCCGGTGCACGCAGCACTGTTCCTGGTGCTGGCGTTCTTCAACGCCGCCGGCATCTGGATGCTGCTCGAGGCCGAGTTCCTGGCCATCGTGCTGGTGCTGGTCTACGTTGGCGCCGTGATGGTGCTGTTCCTGTTCGTGGTGATGATGCTCGACATCGACACCGACAAGCTGCGCGAAAACTTCTGGGGCTACCTGCCGGTCGCCTCGCTGGTTGGCGTGGTGATCGTGCTGGAAATGGCCGCCGTGCTGTGGCGCTCGTTCCTGTCGTTCGATCCGCGTCCTGCGGCCACCGCCAATATCGGCGGCACCAAGGAACTGGGCCTGCTGATCTACACCAAATACATCTACGGCTTTGAAATCGCCGCCGCCATCCTGCTGGTCGCGATTATTGCTGCTGTAGCGCTGACCCTGCGCAAGCGCAAGGACACCAAACACTTCGACCCAGCCGACGCCGTGCGCGTCAAACGGAATGACCGTCTGAAGATCGTGAAAATCGATCCGGTCACCACCCGTGGCCAGGCCGAAACTGAAGTTAAGGAGGCACCATGACTTTATCCCTGGCTCACTACCTCGTCCTGGGCGCGATCCTGTTCGCGATCTCGATCGTCGGTATTTTCCTGAACCGCAAGAACATCATCATCCTGCTGATGGCCATCGAACTGATGCTGCTGGCAGTGAACATGAACTTCATCGCGTTCTCGCATTACCTCGGTGATGCGGCAGGCCAAATCTTTGTCTTCTTTATCCTGACCGTCGCTGCTGCCGAATCGGCAATCGGCCTCGCGATCCTGGTGGTGCTGTTCCGTAATCTGGACACCATCAACGTAGAAGACCTGGATAGCCTGAAGGGCTAAGTTTTAACCTCCGAAAAATAACGATTAAGGTTCATCATGGCGGGTACACTTAACGCTAATCTCTTGCTAGCCGTTCCACTGGCGCCCCTCGCGGGCGCAGCAGTGGCCGGCCTGCTGGGAACTAAATTCTTCGGCAACGTGGTCGGTCGCAAGACCGCGACTGCGGCGACCATCCTGGGCGTGCTGGTAGCATTCATCATCTCGGCGTTCACGCTGAATGATGTCATCAACGGCGCAGGCTTCAACGGCACCATCTACAACTGGATGACCGTGGCCGGCATGAAAATGGAAGTCGGCTTCCAGATCGATTCGCTGTCGGCGATGATGATGTGCGTGGTGACCTTCGTGTCGCTGATGGTGCACATCTACACCATCGGCTACATGGCGGAAGACGAAGGCTACAACCGCTTCTTCTCGTACATCTCGCTGTTCACCTTCTCCATGCTGATGCTGGTGATGTCGAACAACTTCCTGCAACTGTTCTTCGGCTGGGAAGCCGTGGGCCTGGTGTCCTACCTGCTGATCGGCTTCTGGTACACCCGTCCGACCGCCATCTTCGCCAACATGAAGGCCTTCCTGGTCAACCGTGTGGGTGACTTCGGCTTCATCCTGGGTATCGGCCTGCTGCTGGCTTACGCCGGTTCGATGAACTACCAGGAAGTGTTTGCCAAGCGCGAAGCGCTGGCTCTGCTGACCCTGCCGGGCACCGACTGGATGCTGCTGAGCGTTGCCTGTATCTGCCTGTTCATCGGCGCGATGGGTAAGTCGGCACAGTTCCCGCTGCACGTATGGCTGCCTGACTCGATGGAAGGCCCAACCCCGATTTCGGCGCTGATCCACGCCGCGACGATGGTTACCGCCGGCATCTTCATGGTGTCGCGCATGTCGCCGCTGTTCGAACTGTCGGACACCGCGCTGTCGTTCATCATCGTGATCGGCTCGATTACCGCGCTGTTCATGGGCTTCCTGGGCATCATCCAGAACGACATCAAACGCGTTGTGGCTTACTCGACCCTGTCGCAGCTGGGCTACATGACCGTGGCGCTGGGTTGCTCGGCTTACTCGGTGGCCGTGTTCCACCTGATGACCCACGCGTTCTTCAAGGCACTGCTGTTCCTGGGCGCCGGTTCGGTCATCATCGGTATGCACCACGATCAGGACATCCGCAACATGGGTGGCCTGCGCAAGTACATGCCTATCACCTGGATCACCTCGCTGCTGGGCTCGCTGGCTCTGATCGGTACCCCGTTCTTCTCGGGCTTCTACTCGAAAGATTCGATTATTGAGGCTGTCGCTGAGACGCATATCGCTGGTGCGGGCTTTGCACACTTTGCTGTGCTGGCTGGTGTGTTTGTTACCGCGTTCTACTCGTTCCGTATGTACTTCCTGGTCTTCCACGGTGAAGAGCGCTTCGGCAAGGCTCACGCACACGATGACCACCATGCTGCCGCTGCGCACGACGACCACGGTCACGATGACCACGGCCACGACGAAGACCACGACGACCACGCCCACCACGGCCTGGAGCCTGGCCAGAAACCGCACGAATCGCCATTCGTGGTCTGGTTCCCGCTGGTTGCGCTGGCGATCCCGTCGGTCATCATCGGTGCCCTGGCGATCGGTCCTATGCTGTTCGGCGACTTCTTCAAAGGCGTGATCTTTGTTGGTGAAAACCACCATGCAATGGAAGAACTGGCACACGAGTTCCACGGTCCGGTAGCAATGGCCATCCACTCGCTGACTTCGCTGCCGCTGTGGCTGGCGATCCTGGGCGTGGCGTCGTCGTACTACTGCTACATGATCAACCCGCGCGTACCTGCCTGGTTCTACGACAAGTTCAAGTTCCTGCACACCCTGCTGGACAACAAGTACTACATGGACAAGTTCAACGAAGCGGTGTTCGCAGGCGGTGCACGCGTGCTGGGCAATGGCTTGTGGAACGTTGGCGACAAGACCCTGATCGACGGCCTGCTGGTCAACGGCAGCGCCAAACTGGTTGGCTGGTTCTCGACGCTGACCCGCCTGGCGCAGACTGGTTACATCTACCACTATGCGTTCGTCATGATCCTCGGCATTCTGGGGTTCCTGGTCTACTTCCTGCCGTTTTGGCACGCTTAATTAGCTGATACGCAAAGAGATAACGATAACCATGATGCAGTCCACCATATCTACTCTACCTCCGTACCTGAGCCTGGCGATCTGGCTCCCGATTATCTTCGGCCTGATCGTCCTTGCAGTAGGTCGTGACAGCAACGCGGGCTTCACCCGCGTGCTGACCCTGATCGGCTCGATCGTCAGCTTCGGCGCGACGATCCCGCTGATCACCAACTTTGACAATGCCGCCCACGGCATGCAGTTCGTCGAGAAAGCGCCGTGGATCGAGCGCTTCAATATCTGGTACTCGCTGGGTATCGACGGCCTGTCGCTGTGGTTCGTGCCGCTGACCGCCTTCATCACCATCATCGTGGTGATCTCGGCCTGGGAAGTGATCCAGAAGCGCGTCGCCCAGTACATGGGCGCGTTCCTGATCCTGTCGGGCATCATGATCGGCGTGTTCACCGCGACCGACGGCCTGCTGTTCTACTTCTTCTTCGAAGCGACCCTGATCCCGATGTACATCATCATCGGTATCTGGGGCGGCGAGAACCGCGTGTATGCGTCGTTCAAGTTCTTCCTGTACACCTTCTTCGGCTCGCTGCTGACGCTGGTTGCCATCGTCTACCTGTACAACGTGACCGGTAGCTGGGACATCCTGCACTGGCACAAAACGCCGCTGACGATGAAAGAGCAGATCTTCATCTTCCTGGCCTTCTTCATGGCGTTTGCCGTGAAAGTGCCGATGTTCCCGGTCCACACCTGGCTGCCGGACGTCCACGTGGAAGCGCCGACCGGCGGTTCCGCCGTGCTGGCCGCGATCATGCTGAAACTGGGCGCGTACGGGTTCATCCGTTTCTCGCTGCCGATCACCCCGGACGCTTCGCACTACCTGTCGGGCTTCGTGATTACCCTGTCGCTGATCGCCGTGATCTACGTCGGCCTGGTGGCACTGGTACAGAAAGACATGAAAAAGCTGGTCGCCTATTCGTCGATCGCGCACATGGGCTTCGTGACCCTCGGCTTCTTCGTGTTCAACAACATGGCAGTGCAGGGCGCCATCATGCAAATGATTTCGCACGGCTTCGTGTCGGGCGCGATGTTCCTGTGCATCGGCGTGCTGTACGACCAGGCGCACTCGCGCCAGATCGCCGACTACGGTGGTGTGGTCAACAAGATGCCTAAGTTTGCCGCCTTCTTCATCCTGTTCTCGATGGCCAACTGCGGCCTGCCAGCGACCTCCGGTTTCGTTGGCGAGTTCATGGTGATCCTGGGCGCCACCCAGTACAACTTCTGGATCGGCCTGCTGGCAGCAACGGCACTGATCTTCGGTGCAGCGTACTCGCTGTGGATGGCCAAGCGCGTCATCTTCGGCAAAGTGGCCAACCACCACGTGGCTGAGCTGGTCGACCTGAACGGTCGCGAGTTCTTCATGCTGGGCATCCTGGCGGTCGCTACGCTGTACATGGGTCTGTATCCAGCGCCATTCACCGACACGATGCAAACCGCAGTCGCTGACCTGCTGGCGCACGTTGCACACAGCAAGCTGCCTTAAGTAGAACGGAAACACATAAATGACTACACCTATTCCACAAGAGGCGATCAACCTGGTCCCGGCGTATGCCGAGGTCGCGGTGTTGATCGGCGCTTCCGCCATCCTGTTGATCGACATGTTCCTGTCCAAGGCGCAGCGGTCGATCACCTACGTGCTGTCCCTGCTGACCTTGCTGGTTTGCGCCGGCATCAGCTACGCCGACTTCGCTTCGGGCGCGACGACCTACACCTTCCACGGTATGTTCGTTGCCGACCCGATGGCCAACCTGCTGAAACTGTTCACCTACCTGACCGTAGGCATGACCCTGGTGTATTCGCGCCAGTACGCCGATGACCGTGGCATGCTGTCCGGTAACCTGGGCGGCGAGTTCTACGTGCTGGCGCTGTTCGCCATGCTGGGCCAGCTGATCATGATCTCGGGCTCGAACTTCCTGTCCATCTACCTGGGCGTGGAACTGATGTCGCTGTCGCTGTACGCACTGGTGGCCATGCGCCGCGATAACGTGCGTGCGACCGAAGCGGCGATGAAGTACTTCATCCTGGGCGCGCTGGCGTCGGGCTTCCTGCTGTATGGCATGTCGATGCTGTACGGCGCGACCGGCACGCTGGACATCCGTGGCGTTTCGGCTGCTGTTGCCGCCGGCACCATCAAACCGACCATCCTGGTATTCGGTATCGTGTTCCTGGTGGCTGGCCTGGCCTTCAAACTGGGCGCCGTGCCATTCCACATGTGGGTACCGGACGTCTACGACGGTTCGCCAACCGCCGTGACCCTGCTGCTGGGCGGCGCACCGAAGATCGCTACCTTCGCCATCTGCATCCGCCTGCTGGTGGAAGGCCTGCTGCCAATGGCATTCGACTGGCAGCAAATGCTGCTGGTGCTGGCAGTGCTGTCGCTGGCGATCGGTAACATCACCGCAATCGCGCAGACCAACATCAAGCGTATGCTGGCTTACTCGACCATCGCCCAAATCGGCTTCGTGCTGCTGGGCCTGCTGTCGGGCGTAGCCGGCACCACCGACCGCACCGGTATCGCCGCTGCCTACAGTGGCGCGATGTACTACGTGATCACCTACGTGCTGACCACCGTTGGCACCTTCGGCACCCTGATGCTGCTGTCGCGCGCCGGTTTCGACGCCGACAACATCAGCGACTTCAAGGGCCTGAGCAAGCGTAGCGGCTGGTTCGCGGTTGTGATGACCATCCTGCTGTTCTCGCTGGCCGGCGTGCCACCGATGATGGGCTTTGCCGCCAAGTTCGCCGTGCTGAACTCGGTGCTGGGCACCGGCCAGATCTGGCTGACCGTGTTCGCAGTGATGTTCTCGCTGATCGGCGCGTTCTACTACCTGCGCGTTATCAAGCACATCTGGTTCGACGAGCCTGAAGACAACGCGCCACTGGCCGCCTACGGCGACGTCAAGCTGGTCCTGAGCCTGAACGGCCTGGCCATCGTCGCACTGGGCGTGCTGCCTGGTCCGCTGTTGGCAGCTTGCCTGAACGCTATCAAGGTAACCCTCGCTACTTGATGGATACCTCCACCGCCGGCTGGCTGGTGATCGCGATTGCTATCGCGGCCGCCAACCTGCCGTTCTTCAACGACAAGGTATTCGCCGTGGTCGGCGCCAAATGGCAGCGCAAGCCGCTGGCCATCCGGCTGCTGGAAATGACGGCGCTGTACCTTGTCGTTGGCGCGGTTGGTTTCGCCCTTGAAGCCAACATCGGCGCTCGCTTCCCGCAGACGTGGGAGTTCTACGCGATTTCCGCCTGCACCTTCCTCGTACTCGGTTTCCCCGGTTTCATCGTCCGCTACCTGCGCAAGGCGCACGGCTGATACACTATCGTTCTTCAACGATGTGGAGCAGTGATGGACAATCTCAAAGAAACGCATATCGACGGTGAATTGGTCTATGAAGGCCATTTCCTCAAAGTCCAGCGCGACACAATCCAACTCCCGGACGGCAAGCGCACCGCGCGCGAATACATCCTGCACCCTGGTGCGGTGGTGATTTTGCCGCTGCTCGATGACGGCACGGTATTGATGGAGCGCCAGTATCGCTATCCGCTGCGCGATGTATTCATCGAATTCCCGGCCGGGAAAATCGACAAGGGTGAAGATCCGCTGGTCGCGGCCAAGCGCGAGCTGGAAGAAGAAACCGGCTACATCGGCGGCGAGTGGCAGTTCGTCACCAAGATCCACAACGCGATTGCGTATTCGGACGAGCACCTCGACCTGTACCTGGCGCGCGGCTTGAAAGCTGGTCCTTCGAAGCTGGACGAAGGCGAATTCCTGGAGACCTTCACCGCCACCATCGACGAACTGCTGGAATGGGTCCGCGTCGGCAAAATCACCGACGTGAAAACCATTATCGGCGTGTTCTGGCTCGACAAACTGCGCGCGGGCGACTGGAAGCTATGAAACTCGCTTTGACGCTCGTTGGCCTGCTCGCCGTTGGTGGCGCGCAGGCGGCGGAGCGCACGCCGTTCCAGATACGCTGCGAAGATTCGATCAGCAAGACCGTATCGGTATTGTCGTCGCAGCAGAACGGCTTCACCATCAACAACCAGTTGCCGTATCGCGCGCTGACCGTCAAAGCGGGCAGCATGGACAACCGCATGGAGACCTTGGGTCTGACCGTGACCAAGGGCATGTACAAGGTCAAGCTGGGTGGGGCGGTGCTGCAGGATGCGGCCAGCGGCTACGAATGCATCGCGCCGAAGGTGGACGTGTCGCTGAATTACTCGCCGGTGCTGATCTACGTTGGCAATGAATTCGCACCGGGCACTTGCGCGTATAAAGAGATCCTCGAGCACGAGCAGCGTCACCTGAAAGCCTACATGGACAATCTGGCGCGCGTGGAGAAAGTGGTGACCGATGCCTTGAACAAGCGCTTCGCCGGGCAGCCGATGTATGCGCCGTCCGGCACCGCCATGTCTGCGCTGGAGCATGAGATCAACGGCACGTGGTTCCCGTTCATCCAGGGCGAATTCGATAAGGGCAGGGCCGAACAGGCCAAGATCGACACGCCGGAAGAATATGCACGTTTGGGCAAGGCATGTAATGGCGAGATCGCGGACATCATCGCGAAACGCCGCAGATAAAGAGAACGATGAAGAAATATTTTGCACTGCTGCCAGCCGCCGGAGTCGGCGCGCGCATGGCGGCGAATGGACCGAAACAGTATTTGACCGTGGGCGGCAAGCCGATGCTGCGTCACGCAGTGGATGCATTCCGCGCCTCGCCGCTGGTGGCGCACACCTACGTTGTAGTCAGTCCGGAAGATGGCGTGATCGACTCCGTTCTGCCTCCGGATCTGGATGGTGTGACCGTCCTGCGCTGCGGCGGCGCCACCCGCATGGACTCCGTGCTGAACGGCCTGCGCGCGTTGGACGGCCAACTGGCGGATGGCGATATGGTGATGGTGCACGATGCAGCACGTCCCGGTCTGACGCCGTCGCTGATCGCGCGCCTGATTGACGGCGTGGGCGACGATACTGCCGGTGGCCTGCTGGCCTTGCCCGTGGTCGACACCATGAAGCGCAGCGCGCCGGGAACGGAAGGCGCCAGCGTCAGCGCGGCGACCGTGCCGCGCAACGGCCTGTGGTCGGCGCAGACGCCGCAGATGTTCAGCTACGCGCTGCTGCTGCGCGCGCTGGGCAGCGCGCCGGACGCCAACGCCATCACCGACGACGCCAGCGCCGTCGAAATGCTGGGCTACGCACCGCGCCTGATCGAAGGCCATCCACGGAATTTAAAAGTAACGCTGCCGGCGGACATCCGCATCGCCGAGATGTACCTGGCTAACAAGGAAGACTAACCATGAACAAACTCCCATTCCGCATCGGCCAGGGCTATGATTGCCACGCGCTGGTGGAGGGCCGCAAACTGATCATCGGCGGCGTCGACATCCCGCACCACCTCGGGCTGCTGGGCCACTCGGATGCCGACGTGCTGCTGCACGCCATCACCGACTCGATCCTTGGCGCGGCCGCGCTGGGCGACATCGGCAAACACTTCCCGGACACCGATCCCGAATTCAAAGGCGCGGATTCGCGCAAGCTGCTGCAGGAGGCGGCCAGGCGCGTAGTCGCTACCGGCTACAGCATCGGCAACGTGGACTGCACCATCATCGCCCAGCGTCCAAAGATGGCGCCGCACATCATGGCCATGCGTGCCAACATCGCGGAAGATCTGGGCGTGGACATCAGCCAGGTCAACGTCAAAGCCAAGACCAACGAAAAGCTGGGCTACCTCGGCCGCGAAGAAGGCATCGCCGCCGAATCGATCGCGTTGCTGATCGCCGCCTAATTCGGGGTCAGCTCTGTCATTTGGACACGCACGTGCAAGGTTTGAGAAGTATCAATGCGTACTTTCAAAATCTATGGTGCATATCTCAACGCGATTTAGCACAGGAGTATTCGCGAGCGCTTTGATATGCCTCAATTGTGGTCTGCAGCTGTCCAAATGACAGAGCTGACCCTGAATTTCTAAGGAGTAATGATGGTGCGTGATGCGTATGCTTACCGGCAAATGGCGGTGGAGTCGGTGGAGTGGAATGGCCGGGTGGAGATTCATCCGGTGTCCGGCCAGGCTTATGCGACGGACTTGCCGGTGCAGTGCTCGCGCCGCATGAGCGATACCAGCGTTTATCCGCTCGGTACGATTTTTCTCGTCAACGCCAAACTAACGGACCGCATGGGCGGTCCGCAGTATCTGTATGTCTGGCACGGCGATGAGGTCAAGGTCCTGTCCGACAGCGAGGCCGAGGTGTTCCTCGGCGCTTACCGCCGCGTACGCCTTTAATGCACGGCCTGTAGTTTGACCGGCGGCTGGCCATCATCTTTGGCGAACGCTGCAACCACCGCCGCCATCGCCAGCGCCAACGCGCCGCCCAGCGCCATCGCACCCCACACACCGGTGTGATCGACCGTCATGCCGCCCACCAGCGCGCCGCTGGCCAGGGCGATCTGCACGACGGAGACGAACACCGCGCCACCGCTTTCCATCGCGTGCGGCGCCGCCTGGAAGATCCAGGTCTGTACCGAGATCGGCATCATGCCGAAGCCCACGCCCCATAGCACCACCAGCGCGGTTGCCGTCCACGCGTTCGCACCCAGCAGCGGCAACGCGCCGATCGCCACGCCCAGCGTGATGCCGGTGACGATCAGCGAGGTGCGCACGCTGCGCGCAACCAGCGCACCGCCAACCAGGTTGCCGAAGAAGCCGGCTGCGCCATACGCCAGCAGCAGGCTGCTGATGGTGGTCGCACTCAGGTGCGTGACCTGGACCAGGAAGGGTGTGATGTAGGTGTAAGCCGCGAACTGCCCAAGGAATACCAGCACGGTCGCCAAAATGCCCAACCGCGCTTTCGACACGCGCAGCAGTTCTGGCAGCTGGCGGAAGGTGATGGCTTTGTCCGGCGGCAGCTTGGGCAGCAGATACATTTGGGTCAGCAGCACCAGCAGGCCAACCGCGCCGGCCGCCGCGAACGCGGTGCGCCAGCCGAACAGTTCGCCGAGGAAGGCGCCGGCCGGCACGCCGGCCACGGTGCCGACCGAGACACCAGCAAACACGACAGCTGTGGCGCGCGTCGCCGCTTCGGGCGAAACCAGCCGCGTGCTCAGCGCCGGCCCGATGGCCCAGAAGCCACCGACGCCGATACCCAGCAGCGCGCGGCCAACCAGGATCAGCGGGAAGGAGTGCGACAGCGCGACAATCGCGTTCGATAACACCAGCGTGGCGGTCAGTCCCCAGATCACGTAGCGGCGGTCGGTCTTGCCGACGCCGACCGTGACCAATATCGCCGCCAGCGCTGCCACCAGGCCGGGCACGGTGACCAGCATGCCGGCCACGCCCTCGGTCACGCCCAGTTCGGCGGCGATCGCAGGCAGCAGGCCGACCGGCAGGAACTCGGTGGTCACCAGCGCAAAGGCGCCGATGGCGATCGATAGTACGCCCAGCCACGGCGAGCCGTGCGGCGCAGGCGAGGGGGCGGGTGATGAGGGAGGGGCGTCCTCGCGGAGCGCAGTGGTTTGATTTTGCATGACGAATTCCTATGATCGGTAAAAATGCTTGAGTTTTTTACTGGTCGGTTCATAATGTCGTCTGCGAGATGCTTTGTCAATGAATTTTTAACCGAATGGTATGAAAGAGCGAAAAATCGGCCGTCCGCGCACCTTTGATGCAGACAGCGCGCTGGAAAAGGCCATGAAAGTGTTCTGGGAGAAGGGCTACGAGGGCAGTTCGCTGCCGGAGCTGACCGAGGCGATGGGCATGAACCGTCCCAGCCTGTATGCAGTCTTCGGCAACAAGGAAAACTTGTTCCGTCTGGCGCTGGAGCGCTATGGCGCCACCCACGATCCGCTGTTCGATGCCGCGCTGGAATTGAAGACCGCTCGCGCCGTGGTCGAGCATTTCCTGCGCGGTAACGCCAACGCCCAAACCGAGGAAGAAGCGCCGCACGGCTGCCTGGTGATCAACGGTGCGCTGGCTTGCAGCGACGATGCGCTGCCGATCCGCCAGTCGCTGATCGAACGCCGCGCCGCCGCCGAGGTGCGCCTGCGTGAACGTTTCGAGCGTGCCAAGGTGGAGGGCGATCTGCCGCCCGATTTCTGCGCCAGCCAGATGGCGCGCTATGTGATGACGGTCTCGAACGGCATGGCGGTGCAGGCCGCCGCCGGCGCCACGCGCCAGCAATTACAGGAAGTGGTCGATCAGGTGCTACGCGGCTGGCCCGCCTGACCCGGCGGCCAGCCGCAAGAGGCAGGCTTAATCCGGCTTAATCGGTGGTGCCGTCCTCGTCATCATCATCGGTTTCGGGGACGCCGTTTTTCACCGATTCAGTACGGGCGGCGTCCAGCGCCGTCTTTAGTTTGCCGGCGTTGGTCATGAACTGGTCGACGCTGCGCTCCTCACTGTGCCGCACTTCCGGCGGCAACAATACCGACATGTAGAGCTCATCCGCCGCGCGGCCGGTGCTTTGCAGGTTGGCCATCACCATCAATCCCGATCCCGCCAGCAGCATCACAGTCGCCGTGATCAGGAAGCGGCGCGGATGGTGCGGCTTGATGGTGAGCAGGTGGAAGAACACCATGCCGCAGGCGATCGCCAGTGTGACCAGATTGCCGTAGCGCGTCAGCGATTCGATCGACCAGGCATAGGCCAGCACCGAGCTGGCCGCACGCCACAAGCCCACCGTCGCCAGCGCGCTGCCCAGAATGAACAGGTGCCGTCCCAGTCGCGCATGGCTGCCGAACAGGCGGTTGGCCAGCGCCCACACGCCGCTCCACAGCAAGCCCGCCGCCAGGCTGGACGCCAGCACCAGCAGATAGCGGATCAGCGCGAACGGCTCCACATCGGACAGCCAGGTTTCCAGGCAGCTGAACACGGCGATCAGCACCAGCCCAATGGTGGCGGGCGTTGCGCCTTCCCAGCCGTGCATGGTGGTGTCGGCGATTTCCGGCGCGACCGGGAAGTCGTACGGTCGCACGCGCAGCCGGGTGTGGCCGAGCCGCACCACGGTGTCGCCATCGAGCGTGACGCTGGCGTGGCGCCGGCCTTTGAAGACGGTGCCGTTCTTGCTGCCGAGGTCGCGCAGCACGATCTGGTTGTGCTCGTCCATTTCCACCACGGCGTGGCTGGCCGCGCTGTGGGCGTCGTCGAGGATGATTTCGTTGTCGTAGCTGCGACCGATGCGGATCGGCAGCTGCGCTACTTTGTGCCGGTGCAGCACGTCGCCGTTGCGGGCCAGGATTTCGACGAAGTAGGGGGCTTTCATTTCGCGCCTCCTTTCTTCGGCTTCTGGTTCAGCGACAGCGATTCGAGGAACACGCGCGTCAGGCGCAGGCCGTTTTCATACGACACGCCGCGCGCATCGATGCGGCTCTGCAAGCTCATCAAGCCTTGGTCGGTGCTGGCGGTCAGCAGCGCGAAGTCGTACAGGCCGGCGAACTTGCGGTAGGCGCGCACGCACAGCACGGCGCGCAGCGGCAAGTCTTTGTTCTTCACAAAATCTTCGGTGCAGTTGGGGCCGGTCAGGCGTGCGTCCTTGTTGCTGCCGAAATGCTCGTTCTTGAAGGAGGCGCTGGCCAGCTGGGCAAAGCGCAGCTTGTCGAGGTTGGTGCTGCGCAGGAACTGATGGCGGATGCTGATCTGCCCGGTTTGCAGCGAGCCGCTGACGAAGATCGCCGATTCCATCGCGCAGCTGGCGTCGTCCACCGTGAACGGTTTGTCGGCCTTGACGTTGGAACGGCCCCAGCAGCGCATCTGCTCGGACTCGCGCACCGGCACTTGATATGGCCCCATCGGCTTCAGGCTCAGCGGACTCGATAGCAGCTGGTTGACCATCGCGGTCTGGTGGGTCAACAGCTGGCCCGCCACCACGGCGGTGAAGTCGGTCGGGGCTTTCTGCTGGGCTTCGACTTTCTTCAGCAAGTCCTGGGCGTAGCGGGCCGGCACCAGAAAGCTGACCAGCTCGCCGTCGAGGCGCTTGGAGACGTTGACGCCGGCTACCGAGCCATCGACCGTCACGCTTGGTCCGCCGCTCATGCCGGAGTTGATCGGGCCGGTAAACATCAGCTGGTCGTAGAAGCTGCGCGCGATCACGCCGTTGTAGGCGCCTTCGGAAATCGCAAAGCCGAGGTCGAGCGGATTGCCCATCGAGTACAGGTACTGGCCCTGCGTCAGGCGCGCCAGCTGTTCGGGCATCTTGAAGAAGCCGGTGCCGCTGCGGTTGACGCGCAGTACGGCCAGGTCATGCAGCACGTCAACCGCCAGCAGTTCGACGTTGCCGCGCTGGCCGCCGGTGTCGACCCATTCGCCGACGTAGGTGTCGGGATCCAGCGCGAACTGCGAGACCACGTGGTAGTTGGTGAGCACCAGGTTGCTGGTGCCGATCAGGAAGCCGGAGCCGACCGAGGATTGGGTGCGGCCGCTTTTCAGCAGCGAGCGCACTTGCAGGATGTCGTTCTTGGCGGAGGCATACAGATGCTGGGCCGCGCTCGAGGGCGGCGGCAGCGGGGCCGAGTCGGGGTTGGCGTCGGCGGTTGCGGCGGGCGCGCCGGCCGGCGTGGTTGCGGTGGTGACGGGCGCGGCTGGCGCGGCAGGCGTCTTGGCGCCGTGGCCGGCTGCGGGGGCGCCGCCGCGTGCCGCCGGCTGGGCGGGCTGCGCTGCGGCGCTTGTTTCGGGCGCGGCCGGCGCGATGCCGGCGCAGCCCCAGGTCAATGCAAGTAGTGCGGCAAGCTTGATGACTTTCATGCAGTCCTTAAAACGTTACAGCGCGCCATCCTCCACCGGCGCCGGGGTCAGCGGCGTCATCATGTGGCCCAGCTTGGCGGCTTTGGTATCCAGGTAATACTGGTTAAAAGCATTGCGGTTCACCAGCAGGGGTACCCGCTCGGCTACCTCAACGCCCAGTTTGGTCATGGCATCGATCTTACGCGGATTATTGGTCATCAGGCGTAAGCTTTTCACGCCGAATTGCGCCAGCATCGGTTTCACCAGGCCGTAGGTGCGCTGGTCGGGCTTGAAGCCCAGCTGTTCGTTGGCTTGCACCGTGTCGGCACCGGCTTCCTGCAGGCGGTAGGCGCGGATCTTGTTGACCAGGCCGATGCCGCGGCCTTCCTGGCGCAGGTACAGCAGCACGCCACGGCCTTCGTCGGCGATCTTCTTCAGCGCGCCTTCGAGCTGGGCGCCGCAGTCGCAACGCTGCGAGAACAGCACGTCGCCGGTCAGGCATTCCGAGTGCACGCGCGCCAGCACCGGCGCGCCGTTGCCGATATCACCCAGCACCATCGCCAGGTGTTCCTTGCCCGTGGCCGGTTCCACGAAGGCGTGCAGGGTGAACTGGGCCCACGGGGTTGGCAGGGCGCAGGAGGTGACGTAATTCACTTCGTCTTGGGACTGCGACATGTTTTGCTCTTTATTCGGTTCGTCATAATGTAAAAAAGGCGCGCCGGGCTGTTCCAACAGACCCGGCGCGCCCCTCATGATACCAAAAACGGAAGAAACTTATTTCGGCAAGTCAAATACCAGCAGTTCCGCGTCTTCGGCTTGTTCCAGCGTCACCAGTGCTTCGTCGGTGATTTTCAGCGCATCGCCGTGCTTCAGGTGCACGCCGTTGACCGTCACCGCGCCGCGAATCAGGTGCACGTAGGAGATGCGGCCCTCTTTCAGCGTATGGGTCAGGCGGTCGCCTTCGTCCATGATGGAGGCGTAGATCTCGGCGTTTTGATGGATCAGCACCGAGCCGTTGCGGCCATCATTCGACGCGATCAGCGCCAGCTTGCCTTTTTTGCTCTCCGGCGTGAAGTGTTTCTCTTCGTAGCTAGGCGGGATGCCGACCTGGTCAGGCTGGATCCAGATTTGCAGGAAGTGCACTTGCTCCGTGCGGTCGCCGTTGAACTCGCTGTGGCGCACACCAGTGCCGGCGCTCATGCGCTGGACGTCGCCGTAGTGCAGCACCGAGCCGGTGCCCATGCTGTCCTTGTGTTCCAGCGCGCCGCTGAGCACGTAGGAAATGATTTCCATGTCGCGGTGACCGTGGGTGCCGAAGCCCTGGCCGCCCATGACCTTATCTTCGTTGATGACCAGCAGCGGGCCGAAGCCGACGTGCTCAGGGTCATGGTAGTGGCCGAACGAGAAGCTATGTTTGGAATCCAGCCAGCCGTGGTTGGCTTTGCCGCGGGAATCGGAATGACGTACTTGTAACATGGTGGGGCTCCTTTAATGTGCGATAATTTTGAAAGCGATGAACACATTGTAGACCCCCGTTTCGAAATAAAAAAACGGAAAAATTACCCCTCTACTATCGAAAAATTCGAATGCTCAGACTCAGCCTGGAAGCCCTGCAAATCGTGGACGCCATCGACCGGCGCGGCTCATTCTCCGCCGCCGGCAAGGAATTGCACCGCGTGCCCTCGACCATTTCCTACACCGTCAGCAAGCTGGAGGACGACCTTGGCGTGCAAGTTTTCGAACGCAACGGCCCGCGTGTCGAGCTGACCAAGGCCGGCGCCGAATTGCTGAAAGAGGGCCGCTATCTGTTGAAGGCGGCGCAAGACCTGGAACACCGGGTGCGCCGCGTGGCTTCCGGCTGGGAGACCGAGCTGGCGGTGGCGATGGATTCGATGTTCTCGGCCTGCCTGTTCCATGACGATGTGCCGGCCTTCTATGAGGTGGCCAGGCAGACCCGCCTGCGCATCGTGCAGGAAGCGCTGTCCGGTACCTGGGAGGCCTTGCTTGACCGCCGCGCCGACCTGCTGGTGGGCGCGGCCGGCGATGGCCCGGCCGGCGGCGGCTATGTGTCCGAGCCGATCGGCAAGATCAACTTCGTGTTTGCGGTGGCGCCGTCGCATCCACTGGCGGATGTTCAGGACAAACTGGGACGCACGCATTTGCAACACCATCGCGCCATCAGCGTGGCGGATTCGGCACGCCAGATGGCGCCGCGCACGGTGGGTTTGTTGCTTGGCCAAGACACGCTGACCGTGCCCGACATGAAGACCAAATACCAGTACCAGCTGGCCGGCATGGGCTTCGGTTTCCTGCCCGAGCCGTGCGCACGCGCCGCCATTGCGGCCGGTCTGCTGGTGGAGAAGCAGGTGGAAGAGCCCAAGCCGGCCGAGACTTTCTACCTGGCCTGGCGCAGCGGCGAAAACGGCGCGGCGCTCAACTGGTGGTTGAACCGCATGCGACAACCGGGTCTGTTCGAGCGTTTGATCAGCCACCTTCCATCATAATATTGACTAACGCCAATAGTTTCGGAGTACCATAGCAGGATAATCGTCTGTCTCTCGCTGGAATTATTCCATGACCGTATCGACCACCGCGCCGCCTGTGTTCTTGCATCCGCTTGCCGACCGTAACGGCATTCCGGCGGCATTGCTGTTCGACGCAGCGCGCTTGCCGGCCGGCGTGGCTGCTGTGACTAACGTCCCGCTGCCCCTGCTGGAAGAACTGGCCAACGGCAGCATGACCTGCTACTACCGCGCCGGCGCCTCACAGGAGCTGAACCAGGCGCTGGGCCAGGCCGGCTGGAAGCCGCTGCTGCCCGAGAAGATGGCGCGCGCCGACGCCGCGCTGCCCAAGGATCTCGACCCGGCGGTGCAATGGATAGAAGGCGACTGGTTCCTGGCGCCGCCGGCCAAGGCGGTGGGGGCGCAAGCGGCCTCGCGCGCGCTGGCGCTGCAACTGGTGCAGCTGGTCACCGCCGACGCCGACACCCACGAAATCGAAGCGCTGCTGCGGCAGGATCCGACGCTGTCGTATCACTTGCTGAAGCTGGTGAATTCGCTGGGCATGGGCACCGGCCGCCGCGTCACCAGTTTTTCGCAAGCCATCCTGATCCTCGGCCGCTCGCAGCTGCGGCGCTGGCTGAACCTGATGCTGTTCTCGTCGCGCGAAGGCGATCCGCGTTCAGCCATGCTGCTGTCGCGCGTGGCGGTGCGGGCGCGTTCGATGGAGCTGCTGTCCAAGGCGCTGGGCGAGGACAAGCACCACCAGGAGCAAGCCTTCATGGTCGGCATGTTCTCGCTGCTGGGCGTGTTGTTCGGCATGCCGCTGGAAGAGGTGTTGAAGCCGCTGACCATCAGCGAATCGGTGCAGCAAGCCTTGCTGTCGCATGACGGCGAACTGGGCCAGCTGCTGTGTGTCGTCGAATCGGCCGAGCGCGAGGATTTCGATGCGCTGACCGGCTGCCTGGCGGCGCTGCAAATCGAGGTCGCCGCCTTTAACCGCATCACCGTCGACGCGACGGTCTGGATGCAAAGCGTGGCGGCCGGCAAAGCGGGAAGCCCCCATGCGTAATGCCATCGAGCGTTGTCTTGTCCTGAGCCGCCGAGCCCGGAGCGAACAAGGCGACGCGCTGGCGCAGACGCTGTCCGAACTCGATACCATTCTCAAGGAAGCCCAGCTGGGGCTGCGCCCGGCCATTCCGCCGTCGCTGGACGCCACGCTGGAACTTGACCTGACTGGCTATGTGACCGCGTGGAGCGCCGGCGCCCAGCTGATGTTCGGCTACGCCACCGAGGAGGTGATCGGCCAGCACGTGCTGTTCCTGTACGCCGAGGACGATGATGACGGCAATATCGCCGAGCTGTTCTTCGACCACAATCCCGGCGAAGCGGCCGCGCGCACCGAGGTGCGGCGCCGCAAGAAGAACGGCGAGATCATCTGGGTCCACCTCGATATCGAACTGCGCCACGAGGACGGCGAGCCGGCCGGCATGCTGGTGCGGCTGTCGGAGGCCAACCAGGTCTTGTCGGACCTGGACAAGGTCAACCTGCACGCGCGCATCATCGAGGACAGCGAGCAGGGCGTGCTGATTACCGATGCGCACGAACGCATCGTCTCCATCAATTCCTCGTTCACGCGCATCACCGGCTATACGCCGGCCGAGTCGATCGGCAAGACGCCCGATCTGCTGCGCTCCGGCGTGCACGACGCCGACTTCCGCGCCAAGGTGCGCGAGGCCATGCAGGGCGGCGGGCCGTGGCGCGGCGAGATCGTCGGCAAGCGCAAGAACGGCGAGATGTTCCCGCAATCGGTGACCATCAGCGCGGTGCGCGACCATAACGGCAAGATCAGCCACACATTCTCGCTGTTCTCCGACATCAGCGTGCACAAGGATGCCGAGGCGCGCATGCAGCGCATGGCCAACTACGATCCGCTGACCGGCTTGCCCAACCTGTGCCTGTTGTCGCAGCTGGTGGAGCAGGCGCTGACTGAAAGCAAGCGCTCCGGCGAGCAGGGCGCGCTGCTGGTGGTTGAAATTACCCGCCTCGGCGCGATCAGCGACACGCTGGGCCACGAGATCGGCAATGAACTGCTGTGCGAAATCGGCCGCATCTTCCGCAACGCGCTGCGCGAGGGCGACGTGCTGGCGCGGCTGGACGGCCATCGCTTCGCCATCGCGCTGCTGCACCTGGAAAAGCGCGAGCACGCCGGCATCGTCGCCAAGAAACTGCTGTCGGCGCTGGCCGCGCCGATCGAGATCGCCTCGCACAGCTTGCAGGTGGGCGCGCACGTCGGCATCACCTCGTACAGCGAGGACGGGCTCGACGTGCCGACCCTGATCCGCTGCGCCGACGTCGCCGTGGCCAAGGCCGCGCAAAGCATCGAATCGAACTTCCTGTTCTACAGCGAAGAGATGAACCAGCGCGCCAAGGAGCATTTGCGCATCGAGAGCGAGCTGCGGCAAGCCTTGCTGAACAATGAGCTGCAGCTGTACTACCAGCCCAAGGTCAGCTTGCGCAGCGGCCGCATCGTCGGCGCCGAAGCGCTGCTGCGCTGGCGCCATCCGGTACGCGGGCTGGTGTCGCCGGGCGTGTTCATCCCGGTGGCCGAAGAGACCGGGCTGATCCTCGACCTCGGCACCTGGGTGCTGGAGGAAGCCTGCCGCCAGGTGCGCGAGTGGCGCGACGCCAACCTGCTGATGCCGCCGATCGCGGTCAACCTGTCGGCGCGCCAGTTCGACAACGAACTGCCGAAGCGGATAGCGGCGGTGCTGGAAAAGCACCGCGTGCAGCCGGACCAGATCAACCTGGAAATCACCGAGAGCCTGCTGGTGCGCGGCACCGACAAGGTGATCGCCATCATGAACCAGCTGGTGGCAATGGGCATGGCGCTGGCGCTGGACGACTTCGGCACCGGCTATTCCAGCCTGGCCTACCTGAAGAAATTCCCGATCAGCACCCTGAAGATCGACCGTTCCTTCGTGATCGGCTTGCCCTACGAAGAAAACGATTGTGCGATCGCCCGCGCCATCGTCACGATGGCGCAGCAACTGCGCCAGGAGATCGTGGCGGAGGGCGTGGAGACGGCCGAGCAGATGGCCTTCCTGCGCGAGCTGGGCTGCGACCAGCTGCAAGGCTATCTGTTCAGCCAGCCGGTGCCGGCGGTCGAGTTCGCGGCCATGCTGCGCGAAGGCAAACGCCTCGCATTCAATACCCGCTGAGGTGTTAGGTCACACCGCCTTTGGGCTGTTCGGCATTTGAGGAAGCAGCGCACAGCAGTGCGAGGATGAGGGACAGCTCGCGTTTATAATTGATTGAGCATTGCTTTCCTTTTAACGTCAGCCGCTGCTGCGGCCTTTTCTTTTGGAGACTGCCATGAAACAACGGACTTTCCTGGTGCGGGCGGCGGTGACGCTGGCACTGGCCTGTAGCGGCGTCGCGCTGAGCGGCTGCACCACCACCACCGGCGCGGCCGAGCCGAGCAGCGCCGCCGTCAAGACCGAGATCGAGCAGGGCGCCTACAACACGCTGGAACGCCTGTACAAGGAAGTGAAGGGTTCGCGCGAGCTGGTACACAAGGCCAACGGCGTGCTGGTGTTCCCGAACGTGGTGGCGGCCGGGTTGGTGGTCGGCGGCGAGTACGGCAAGGGCGTGCTGCGCACCGGCGGCGTGGTGGCCGATTACTACAGCGTGGCCTCGTTGTCGGTCGGCTTCCAGGCGGGCGCGCAGTCGAAGGCGGTGGTGCTGCTGTTCATGAGCCGCGAAGCGCTGGACAAATTCCGCAATGGCAAAGGCTGGACCGCCGGGGTGGATGGTTCGGTGGCCTTGATTAAAATTGGCGCCAATGGTGAAATCGACACCGCCACAGCCAATAATCCGGTACAGGCATTCGTCTTAACCAATGCCGGCCTGATGGCGAACCTGAATCTTGAAGGCACCAAGATAAACAAACTCAATTTATAAGGCAACAATGACTCGTCAAACCCTGGAGCTAGCCCGTATCCATCCTGCCGCGTTGGCACAGATCAGCAATTATCACCGCGATCTGATCGCCGAAGTGGAAGCCGCCATTGCCGCCAACAAGGTGGTGGTGGTCGGCATGGGCTTGAATCCATTCCCCGCCAAGGCGCGCAAGCTGCTGGACGCGCAAGGCATTGCCTACCAATACCTCAGCTACGGCAACTACTTCTCAAGCTGGCGGCCGCGCCTGGCGCTCAAGCTGTGGAGCGGCTGGGCGACCTTCCCGATGGTGTTTGTGAACGGCACGCTGATCGGCGGCGCCACCGATTTGCAGAAGCTGATCGCCAGCGGCGAATTGAAACGTCTGCTGGCTTAATCCGGCGCCACCTCGTCGCTGAGTTTTTCGGTCAGCGCTTTGAGGGCCGGGGGCGCCTCGTTCAGATGGTATTGGACGCAGTGCGTCTGCTGGCCGTCGTCCACTTCCAGATCGTACTGAAAGTCCCACGACTTGGGCGCTGGGCTGAGCAGTTTGGGGTGTAGCGCGAAGAAATCGCTGGCCTGCAGCAGCTTCTGCACTTCGTTGGCCTGGTTGGCCGGCAGCTGTGCCAGATCGACCGTGCGCGTTTGCGCCCCGGCCGGCCCGGTGAAACCGCCTTTACATCGCAACGTCAAACGCATGATGCTTCCTTTATGCCACGCCGACCACTTTCCACGCCGCTTGCACGGCGTGCTGTTCGGCTGAGTTAGTCCCGTACAGCAGCGCCGCCGATTCCGAGGTGGCTTTGGCCATGTCGGCAAAGGTGGCGTTCGGCGTCAGCAGCGACAGTGCCTTGTACCAGATCGGCCCGGCCTTGTCCCAGGCGTTGCCCTTGAGCGCGATGGCGGCTGCGTAGAAGGCGTGGTTGGGGATGCCGGAATTGGTGTGCACATCGCCGCCTTCCACATATCCTGCCATTGTTTTCGGTTGGTCGTCGCCCGACCAGGTGATTTTCGTGTTGCCAGGATCGGCCATCGAGCGCAGCGCCTTGCCAACCGTCGGCGCCATGATGCCGGCGCCGATCAGCCAGTCGGCCTGCTCGACGGTTTGCTTGAGCGTCCACTGCTTGACCAGGCTGCCGAACACGTCCGAGATCGATTCGTTGAGCGCGCCGCTCTGGTCGGCGTAGACCAGACCGCCTGGCACGGCGTATTGGGTGACGCCGTGGGTCAGCTCGTGGGCGATCACATCGATGGCGCCGGTGAAGCTGAGGAACAGCTTGCCGTCGCCATCGCCGTAGACCATTTGCTGGCCGTTCCAGAAAGCGTTGTTGAACTTTTGCTGGTAATGAACGGTGGAGTCCAGCCGCAGGCCCTTGCCATCGATGGAATTGCGCTTCAGGACTTCGCGGAAGAAATCGTAGGTGGCGCCGGCGCCGTCGTAGGCTTGATTGACGGTCTTGTCGCTGGACGGCTTGCTGTCCTCGCCGCGCACCAGCTTGCCGGGCAGGGCGGATTTGTTCTGGGCGTCGTACACCGTGCGGCGTTTTTCGCCGGTGGCGGCAACCAGCCCCATCATCATCGGCGCAACCGAGCGCTGGCCGCGCAGGTGGGCGGAGAGTTCGGCTTGGTCGAGCAGGCAGTGGCGTTCGTGGGCGTCGGTGGCGTCATCGGCCAGCTTGCGCAGCATCTTCGACGGGATGATAAAACACGTGCAGCCATGCGCATGCTGATTCATGACGTTCTCCTAAACAATGCAATAACGTATTTATACACGGAATTGCATGGCCGGGATGTCACGTTAAGGATTCAGTCCGGTACCAGCTGCCTGGGCAGGCTGATGGTGAAAACACAGCCCACGCCAGGTACGTCGCGCACCTGCAGCGTGCCGTGACAGGCGTGGACCGATTGCTTGGCAATGGTCAACCCCAAGCCGAGCCCGCTGCGGTCGGCGCCGTTTTGCGCGAACGGCAAGAACATCGTTGCCTCGGCGTTGGGCGGCAGGCCGCCGCAGTGATCGGCAACGTCGATCTGGATGCGATTGGCGGCGCCGTAGGCGCTCAGCCGGACCTCGGTGCCCGGCTGGGTGAACTTGATGGCGTTTTGCAGCAGATTCGCCACGGCCGAGAGCAGCAGTTCGCGGTTGCCGCTCAAGGCCAGCAAGGGATCCACCGGCGCCACCACCAGGGTGCAGCCTTTCGCCGCTGCCGCCAGATGCGCCGCAGCGGCCAGTTCCGCCACGAACAGCGACAGGGAAAAGGAGTGCAGCACGATGGCATGCTGGTCGCCGGCGCGGACATCCAGCAAGGAGTCGTCTATCATCCGGGCCAGCCCGGCGAGGCTGCGTTCAAGGATGGAACCGGTTGCCCCCGACAGGCTCAGACTACCGGCCTTGGCGGCCGAAAAGGCGAGGGCGGCCGTACCCAGAATATTTCTCAGTTCGTGAGCAAACATGCCCACGCGCTCTTTGCTTTCGCGCGCCAGTTTTTCGGCCGTCACCAGCTCTTTCTGGTAGCTGAATTCGTTGACGGCATCGGCAATTGCATTGTCCAGGCAGCGGTTCAGGGTCCTGAACTCGTGGATCTGGAACGGCGCATCGCGCTCGACCGCCAGGTCGGTGATGGCCTGGCACAGGTCGCCGTAATCGTGCACCACCTCGTCGACGGCGAAGCCCATGTCCAGTAAGTCCTTGCCGTGCTGGGTGGCGGATGCGCCGACTTCGGACAATGCCGATGTGCCCCCGGCGGAGCCGGAAATGGCGTGGCTGGCGGACGGATCGGGAGTTTGCTCTATCCTCAGCGTTCGTATCAGCTGGTCGAGGAAAATCGGCACGCCGTTTTCCAATTGTACGGAGGAGGCCGACCTGCCTGGCCGCTGCGCGACCTTCTCGCGGCAGCGCCGCTCCAGCTCGGCTCGATTATTGGCTAGGAATTCGTGCATCATGGGAAGGCCTTTTTGGTGATCGATATTGCGGTGGGGTCGCTGGCCGGAAAGCTGTCTGCCAGCGCCAGGTCGAGTGCCGACTCGACATCCATTAATCGCTGTTGATCGCGCAGGTTCTGGACTGCGTTGCAGGCGTGGGCATGTCGCTGGCGCAACTGCAAGTAGGCGTGCTGGTGTGCAGACGAGCGTCGGTCGTCAAAAATCTTTTGATAGCGCAGTACAAAAATCGATTCGCGCGCGGTGAGTCCGATCAGGGCTTCGTTGCCTTCAGCATCGTGGCAAAGCGAGCCGTTCGACTTGAGCTGAATGCGTTCTGCGGTATTGAGATCGAGCATGGCATCTCCGATCGGTACTGCTGCCGGTGGGCCATCACAAATGGAAGAGGCTGCGGTAGAGGTTGGCTGGCCATCGCGCTGCAAGCGGCGACCAACACTTTTATGACCAGATTGAATATAGCACCCTTATGGGCGGAGACGATTGCATTTGACGATGAATTAAGCTTTCCTATCTGAGCGCTAAGCTGCCGCGCTCGCCTGCCTGAGTGGATCGAGCAGCATGCGCAGGTTGTTGTGGTCGATTTCGTACATGAGTGCGAGCAGCGTGCCAAGTTCGCCGGACGGGAAACCCGCGCGCGCGAACCAGCCGAGATAGTGCCCTGGCAAATCCGCAATCTTGCGCCCCTTGTACTTCCCGTAAGGCATCTCCCGGATGAGCAGTTGGGCGAGTTTTTCTGAATTCACTTGTATTGATGAAGGTGAAATTTTGATAGTATTTTGCTTGAAAACCACTATAGAATGCTTAATGATAACCTTTGTTTCTAGAAATTAGTCACCTGAGTGGAGCTAACATGGAACAAGATCATGGTGTGCGAAATGTGAATAAAAGCACATTCGGCGATTTTATCGACTTTGACCTGCGGGTCGTCGATTCCTGGCGCCAGTGCCGCATTTCCGGCACGGCGCTGGCGATGCTGGGAGGCTCGGCCAAGATGTCCGGACTAAAGGCGTTCGAGCAATACGAAGCGGATATCAAGCAAATTGCCGCCAGCCTGCTGGCCACCAAGTCGGGCAACGGCCGACTGGCGATTATTTCCTCTGATATTTGATCTCAAAGCAAGAGTGTTTTGGATTTTCGTGTCTTTTTCTCACTAACGGGAAGCCCGATACTGCATGACATCAACTTTTCAGGAGTTATGTCATGCCTATTGCACTGCTTGCGCTGACCATCAGCGCGTTTGCCATCGGGACTACCGAGTTTGTTATTGTCGGCCTGCTGCCGACTATCGCCGCCGATCTGGGCGTGAATTTGCCCTCGGCCGGGCTGCTGGTCAGCCTGTATGCGATGGGTGTGGCCGTCGGTGCGCCGGTGCTGACGGCGCTGACCGGCAAACTGCCGCGCAAGCTGCTGCTGGTGTCGCTGATGGTGCTGTTCACGCTCGGCAACCTGCTGGCCTGGAAGGCGCCCAGCTATGAATCGCTGGTGATCGCCCGCATCCTCACCGGTCTGGCACACGGCGTGTTCTTCTCGATCGGCTCGACGATCGCCACTTCGCTGGTGCCGAAGGAGAAGGCGGCCAGCGCGATCGCCATCATGTTCACGGGCTTGACCGTGGCCCTCGTCACCGGCGTACCGCTCGGGACGTTCATCGGCCAGCACTTCGGCTGGCGCGAGACCTTCCTCGCCGTGTCCGCACTGGGTGTGCTGGCCGTGGTTGGCAGCGCGATCTTTGTGCCGTCGACCATCGCCCACAACAAGCCTGCCTCGCTGCTGCAGCAGGTGAAGGTGCTGGGCGAGCCGCGCCTGCTGCTGGTGTATGCCATCACGGCGCTGGGCTACGGCGGTTCGTTCACTGCTTTCACGTTCCTGGCGCCGATCCTGACCGATATCACCGGTTTCAGCGTGAATGCGGTGGGCCTGGTGATGCTGGTGTACGGTGTATCGGTCGCGGTAGGAAATATCTGGGGTGGCAAGCTGGCCGACCGGCGCGGCCCGGTGGGCGCGCTGAAGATCATCTTCCTCGGTCTGGCCGCTGTACTGCTGGTGCTGACTTTCACTGCGCCGTACAAATGGCTGGTGTTGGCAACTGTACTGGCATGGGGCGCGGTGGCGTTTGGTAACGTGGCTGGCTTGCAGGTGTACGTGGTGCAGCAGGCGGAGCACTTCACGCCGCGCGCCGTGGATGTGGCGTCGGGCCTGAATATCGCTGCGTTCAACCTTGGCATCGCAGGTGGCGCGTGGGGCGGTGGCTTGATCGTCGAGCATCTGGGACTGGTGCACACCGGCTGGATCGGCGCACTGGTGGTGTTGGGCGCCTTCGGCCTGACTGCGCTGAGCGGTCGCCTGGATCGCCTGAATCCTTGTCCGGCCAGCGTTGGCGGCGCCAGGTCCATCCACGCCGTGGCGCACTGATTGAGGTATATTGGCGGCGATTTGAATCACTCGCCGCCAATATCCCATGTCCGCAGTCTCCCTGTTTTGCCTCGTCTCCGCTTATTTCGCCGTGCTGCTGCTGGTGGCATGGCGCACCTCCCGCAACGCCAATAACGACAGCTTCTTCATCGGCAACAAGAACAGCAACTGGATGCTGGTCGCGTTCGGGATGGTGGGCACGACGCTGAGCGGCGTCACCTTCATCAGCGTGCCGGGCGCGGTGGGCCGCGATGGTTTCGGCTACCTGCAGGTAATCCTTGGCTATGTGCTCGGCTACATCGCCGTCGCCTACATCCTGCTGCCGCTGTACTACCGCCTCAAGCTCACCTCGATCTACACCTATCTGGAGCAGCGCCTCGGTCCGCGCTCGTATCAAAGCGGTGCGGCTTTCTTCATCCTCTCGCGCACGCTGAGCGCGTCGGCGCGGCTGTACCTGGTGGTGAATATCCTGCAGCTGACGATCCTCGACAGCATGGGCGTGCCGTTCTGGCTGACCACCGCCGTCATCCTCGCCATGATCCTGCTGTACACCTACGAGGGCGGCGTCAAAACCATCGTCTGGACCGACACGCTGCAAACCGCCGGCATGGTGCTGGGCCTGGTGAGCTGCGCCGGCTGGCTGCTGCACGCGATGAACTTGTCGCCGCTGGACAGTATCGCGCAAATGCAGGCCCACGGCCTGACGCGGGTGGTCACCAGCACAGTCGACAGCCCGGCCTATTTCTGGAAACAGGTGCTGGCCGGCTTCTTCATCGTGCTGGCCATGACCGGCATGGACCAGGAAACCATGCAGAAGAATATCTCGGTCAAAACCCTGCGCGATTCGCAAAAGAATATGCTGCTGTTGACGGCTGTACTGACAGCTGTACTGGTACTGTTCATGTACCTTGGCGGGTTGCTGTACCTGTACGCTCCCACGGCAGGTGTATCGGCGGTGGGTGACAAGATCTTCCCAACTGTAGTGATGGCGCACATGCCCGCTGTACTGCAACTGATTTTCTTCATCGGCCTGATTTCGGCGCTGTTCCCCAGCGCGGACGGCGCCATGACCGCGCTGACGTCCTCGTTCAGCATCGACATCCTCGGCGTGCAGCGCCGCACCGACCTGACGGAGCAGGCACAGATACGCTTGCGCCACCGCGTGCACCTGGTGTTCTGCGCCATCTTCCTGGCGCTGGTGCTGGTGTTCAAATGGGTGGACAACGCCAGCATGGTCGGCCTGGTGCTGAAGCTGACCGGCTACACCTACGGCCCGCTGCTTGGCCTGTTCGCCTTCGGCATTCTGACCCGCCGTGCGGTGCGCGACCGCTGGGTGCCGCTGGTGGCATTGGCCGGCCCGATTGTGTGCTATGTCATTGATTCGAATCAACAATTGCTGTTTGGCAGCTACCGCATCGGCCTCGAATTGCTTATCCTGAATGGATTGCTGGTGTTCGTTGGTCTGCTATTCATCTCGAAAAAGCAGTATTATCCTTGCAAATAACGCAACCACTGGAGTGTTGATGAGCCAATCACCGATTTCCTACATCCGTAACGGCTTCGCCTTTTTCTGGCGCGCGCTGGACACCAGCCGCCGTACGGTCCTCAATCTGATCTTCCTGATCATCGTGCTGGTGCTGCTGTACGCTATCTTCGGCGGCGGCGCAAAGCCGCTGCAGCCCAAGACCACGCTGGTACTGGAACTGAAGGGGCAACTGGTTGAACAATCGAGCGTCAACGCGCGCGATGCGCTGGTGACCAACCTGCGCGGCGGCGAAGTGCACAAGATGATCCAGCTGCGCGACGTGCTGGCAGTGCTGGAGCAAGCGGCCAAGGATCCCGATATCGGCGCCGCCGTGCTGCTGACCGACGAGCTGCAAGGCGCGGGCCAGGCTTCGCTGCGCGAGGTGGCCAGCGCCATCGACCGCTTCAAGGCTTCCGGCAAGCCGGTGGTGGCTTGGGGTTCGAGCTACGACCAGCGCCAGTACCTGCTGGCGGCGCATGCCAACGAGGTGTATCTGCATCCGATGGGTATGGTGCTGATCGAGGGCTTCGGCCGCTATCGCAATTACTACCGCGATGCGCTGGACAAGCTGGGCGTGACGGTGAACCTGCTGCGCGTCGGCACCTACAAGAGCTTCGCCGAGCCGTTCATCGCCAACGGCCCGTCGCCGGCGGCCAGCGAGGCCGAGTCCTATCTGAATGGCGCGCTGTGGGCTGCCTACACGGACAACGTGGAGAAGGCGCGCAAGCTGCCGCAAGGACAGATTATGAAGACCATCAACGATCTGCCTGCGCAAGTGGCGGCGGTGAATGGCGACCTGGCCAAGCTGTCGCTGTCGACCAAGTTCGTGGATGGCCTGAAGACCAAGGATGAACTGCGCCAGATGATGATCAAGCGCGGCGTGGCCGATGCGGAAAACAAGAGCTTCCGTCAGGTCAGCTTTGATGATTACCTGAACCGCGTGCCGCGCAAGCTGACCGGCGACGCCGTCGGCGTGATCGTGGCGCAGGGTGAAATCAGCGACGGTTCGGCCGGTCCCGGCTCGATCGGCGGCGATTCGACTTCCAAGCTGATTCGCATGGCGCGCGAGGATGACAACATCAAGGCGGTGGTGCTGCGCGTCGATTCGCCTGGCGGCAGTGCGTTCGCTTCGGAGCTGATCCGCCGCGAACTGGAACTGACGCGCGCCGCCGGCAAGCCGGTGGTGGTCTCGATGGGTAACGTGGCCGCATCGGGTGGCTATTGGATTTCGATGTCGTCGGATGAGGTGATTGCGGAGCCGACCACCATTACCGGTTCGATTGGCGTGTTCGCCATCCTGCCGACCGCCGACAAGGTGATCGACAAGCTGGGCATCCATACCGCCGGCCAGCCGACCACCTGGCTGGGCGATGCGGGCAATCCGCTTCGTCCGCTGGATCCGCGCTTCGGCCAGGTCATCCAGGGCAGCATCAATCACATTTATGCGGAGTTTACCGCCAAGGCGGCGGCGGCGCGCAAGACCACGCCGGAGAAGATTGACGAAGTGGCGCAGGGCCGGGTGTGGACTGGCGCGCAGGCCAAGGATCGCGGCCTGGTGGACCGCCTGGGCAGCTATGGCGACGCGTTGAAATCTGCAGCGGCGCGCGCCAAACTGCCGGCCGATTATCGCGTGGTGTATGTCGAGCGCGAGATCAGCAAGTTTGACCGCATTATCGAGATGGTGGGCGGCGGCACCGCACAAGCTGTGGCTCAAGCCGTGGCGGCGCAGTTGAAGCTGGGCGCTACCGCCACCACCGGTTTGCCGCCAAGTGCGGCTGCCGGTATCGCGAACGACTTTGGCTGGCTGTCCGATATCACGACGCAGAAAAAACCGTTCACCGCGATCACGCACTGCTTGTGCGAATCACCTTAAACCTGCAGCGGTAGCGTCACTTCAAAGCAGCTGCGCCCATCTTTCATCAGGGCGCAGCGTGCTTCGCCACCGTGGCGGCGGGCGATCTGGCGTACCAGCGCCAAACCAAGTCCGGCGCCGGTGTTATCCAGTGTGCCGCGACGACGGAAGAAGGGCTCGAACACGCGCTCGAATTCCGGATCCGGTACGCCCGGTCCCTTATCCCACACCCTCAACGTTGCCACGCCATCGGCGCAGGTGATCTGCACGCTGGCCGGCGCCACGCCGTGGCGGTGCGCGTTCTCCAGCAGATTGCGCAGCAGGCGGCGCAGCAGGCGCGGATCGCCCTGCATCACGGCCGATTCGCCGTCCAGTTCAACGTCGTCGTAGTGCGCGCATTCTTCCGCTGCCAGTGCCAGCAGGTCCAGTTCTTCGGTGTCGGTGTTCTCCTGGATAGCGCCGAGGCGGCTGGCTAGCAGGATTTCATCCAGCAGGTGATTGAGTTCGGCGATATCCTGCTCCAGCCCCTTGCGGCGTTTCGGGTCGATACCTTCCGGGATCAGCTCCAGCGCCAGGCGGATGCGCGCCAGCGGCGTGCGCAGTTCGTGCGAGGCATTGGCCAGCAGCGTCTTGTGCGCACCTACCAGCTGTTCGATCTGGTCGGCTGCGCGGTTGAAGCTTTGCGCCAGCCGTGCTACTTCATCCTTGCCTTCCACCGGCACGCGCGCCGTGAAATCGCCAGCGCCGAGTTTTTCCACGCCCATCTGCAAGCGTTCCAGCCGCTTGGTCAGGTGGCGCACCAGCGGGAAGGCCGCCACGCCAAGGCCGATCGCCAGCAGCAGCAAGGCGTTGTGCAGCATGGCTTTGGGCCGCGTGAAGCCCAGTGGTTCGCTCGACAGCAGCTTGCGGCCGTCGGGCAGGCGCACGAAGGACTCCGGCGGCGGGCCGGTCACGCCTTGCCGGCGCCAGTGGCGCGCCGGGATCTGTTCGCCGACCACGGCCAGCGGACGCCAGTCGCGCGTGTAAAGGGTCATGTGGGCGTTGAGGTTCGCGGCCACGCGGGCCAGCGCCGCCTGCTGCACTTCGGGCGGCGCGTCGATCGGCGCCAGCACGTTCTGCATCACTTGCGCCAGTGTGTTGTTGGAGCGTTCCAGCGGGCTGCCGGTGCGGTTCCAGATCATCACCACCGCAAATGCGAACAGCACCAGGATGAACAGCAGCGCCACATAAAAGCGGAAGTAGAGGCGCGGCAGGCCGATAGAAAAGCGCGCCATCAGTCTTGCACCTTGGCGAACAGGTAGCCGGCGCCGCGCACGGTGATGATGCGGCGCGGTTTCTTGGGATCGTCCTCCACGGCGGCGCGGATGCGCGACATGTGAACGTCGATGGAGCGGTCGAACGCTTCCAGCGGTTCGCCTTTGAGCAGGTCCATCAGCGCGTCGCGCGACAGCACGCGGCCCGCGTGTTTGGCCAATACCAGCAGCAGGTCAAACTGGTAGGCGGTCAGCTCGCACGGTACGCCGTCCAGCCGCGCGGCGTGGGCGGCGGGATCGATTTCGAGGCGGCCGAAGCGCAGGAAGTCCGCACCGGCTGCTGCGCCGGCGTTGCGCGGCGCATCGAGATGGCGCACATCGACGCGGCGGCGCAGGATGGCGCGCAGGCGCGCCAGCAGTTCGCGCGGCTCGAACGGCTTGGGCAGGTAGTCATCGGCGCCGATTTCCAGACCAACGATGCGGTCGATGGCGTCGCCGCGCGCGGTCAGCATCAGCACCGGCACGTCGGAATTGGCGCGCAGTTTGCGGCAGACATCGAGGCCGTCCATATCGGGCAGCATCAGGTCCAGGATCACGGCGTCGATCTCGGCGGCGGCGATGTGTTCCATCGCGGCGGCGCCGGTCGGGGCGTGGGTAACGCGGAAGCTCGCCTGGCTGAGGTACTCGGTGAGCATCTCGGCCAGGCGGGGATCGTCTTCAACTAACAGTATGCGGTCTACAGGATTCATGCGTTTATTTTATTACATGCCGTGCATGCGGCGTCCGTGGAGGCGGCCTATGTGGTCGGCCAGTTTCTTGCGCTGCTCAGGCGTCAGCGTGTCGCCGACGTCGGCCACCAATTGGATGATGCGTTTCGAGGCCTTGTCGGCCAGCGCCAGGCCTTGCTGGCGCGTCGCTTCCAGTGCGGCGCGGTCAATGGTCGGCGCGCTGGCCTGTTCCAGTAGCTTTTTATGCAACTCGTACAGTTGTTCATGCAGCGGCTTGAGGTCGGCCATCGCGGCTTTGACCAGCGGATCGATCTTGGCTTTCTGCGCGTCGGTGGCTTGCACTTCGGCGTACAGTCGGCCGATGTGCGAACCGGGGCCGCCGCCGTGATGGTCGGAGTGGCGCTCAACGGCGTAGGCGCCGATGCCCACGGCCAGCGTGGAGCCGAGCAGGAAGGCGGCGATGGTCTGGCGGTTGAAGATGCTCATGATGTCGTCCTTGGTGCGTTGTGGATGAATTGACAGTGGAATCAGTATGCAAGCCGCACGTTGAGCAGCGATGTCGCTCCGGTAAAGATATGTAAAGCCAGATTAACGAACCGTGCGCAAAGTCCTTGATTTGTAGCGAGTTTGTATCGGCGCGCCGGCGCAGACAGACACCGGTAAAACCTTATGCTAGAGTCCACGCATTGATCGTCATGGCGTGTTTGCCATGACTACGCACGCCTACAAAAAGGATAACGATGGATTCGCAAGCCAAGCCGACTTTGAATACCAACCCACCTAAACGCAGCCGCAAGATCTTGGGCAGTGTGATCGCCGTCGCCGTCATGGCTGCTTTGGGCGGTCTGGCCTGGTACCTGACGCACCAGCCGGCAGGCGCCGGCGGCGCGGCCAGCGCCCAAGGCCCGGGCGGTCCCGGCCCCGGCGGTCCTGGTGGTCCGGGCGGCCCAGGTGGCGGTGGCGGCCGACGCGCGCCGGCCACCACGGTCGGCGTGGCGACGGCGGAGAAGGCTGATATTCCGGTGACGCTGGAAGCGCTGGGCACTGTCACGGCGGCGGCCACCACCACGGTGCGCCCGCAGGTATCGGGCATCCTGCAAACTGTGTTGTTTAAAGAAGGCCAGATGGTAAAGGCCGGCCAGGTGCTGGCGCAGATCGATCCGCGCCAGTTCGAGATGTCGCTGATGCAGGCAACCGGTAACCGTCAGCGCGACGAAGCGCAGCTGGAAAACGCCAGGCTGACCCTGAACCGCTATCGCACGCTGCTCAGCCAGGACTCGATCGCGCGCCAGGACGTGGATACGCAGGCGGCGCTGGTCAAGCAGCTGGAAGGCACGGTCATGACTGACAAGGCGGCTGAAGGCACGGCGCGCCTGAACCTCGGCTACACCAAGGTGGTGGCGCCGATCTCGGGGCGCGTGGGCTTGCGCGCGGTCGATATCGGCAATCTGGTGGGCGCCAGCGACACCACCGGCATCGCCACGATTACCCAGCTGTCGCCGATCGATGTAGAGTTCTCGATCCCACAGGACAGCGTGCCGGATGTGGCGCAACGCGTGAACGAAGGCGCGAATCTGCCGGCGCTGGCGCTTGACCGCACCCGCACCAATACGCTCGATAGTGGCAAGTTCTATGCTCTGGATAACCAGATCGATACGCAGACCGGCACCGTCAAGGCCAAGGCGCGCTTCGCCAACGCCAAGTCGGCGCTGTTCCCAAGCCAGTTTGTCAACGTGAGGTTGGAACTGCGCACCATCAAGGATGCGGTGATGGTGCCGGTGACGGCTCTGCGTCACGGTAACAGCGGTGATTTTGTCTACGTGCTGAAGGAAGACAAGACCGTCACCGTGCGTCCGGTCAAGCGCGGCGCGTCCACCACCGACAAGGTGCAGATCGCCGAAGGCCTGAAACTGGGCGAGCAAGTGATTACCGAAGGCGCCGACCGCCTGAAGGAAGGCGCGAAAGTCACGCTGCCAGGGCAGGGCGGCGCTAAAGGCGGCAAGGACGGCAAGGGTGATGCGTCGTCGCCATCCGGTGAACACCATCGCCGCAACAAGGAAGGCGCAGCAAAACAATGAGTCCATCCGCACCATTCATCCAGCGCCCGGTAGCGACATCGCTGCTGATGCTGGCCATCGTCCTGGCGGGCATTGTCGGCTTCAAGTTCCTGCCCTTGTCGGCGCTGCCGCAGGTGGACTTCCCGACGATTCAGGTCCAGACGCTGTACCCCGGCGGCAGCCCTGAAGTGATGGCGCAGACCGTGACCGCGCCGCTGGAACGCCAGTTCGGCGCGATGGCGGGCTTGTCGCGCATGAGCTCCACCAGCGCGGCCGGCGTCTCCATCATCACTCTGCAATTCGGCTTGGGCCAGTCGCTGGACGTGGCTGAGCAAGAAGTGCAGGCCGCGATCAACGCCGGCAACTCGCTGCTGCCGACCGATCTGCCGGCGCCGCCGGTCTACGCCAAGGTCAACCCGGCCGACGCGCCGGTGCTGACGCTGGCCATCACCTCCGACACGATGCCGCTGACGGAAGTGCAGAACATCGTCAACACCCGCCTGGCGCTGAAGATCAGCCAGGTCTCGGGCGTCGGCCTGGTGACCCTGAGCGGCGGCCAACGTCCTGCGGTGCGAATTCAGGCCGATACCAACGCGCTGGCATCCTACGGCCTTGGCCTCGACACGCTGCGCACCGCCATCACCGCTGCCAACGCCAATGGCGCCAAGGGCAGCTTCGACGGCCCGACCCGCGCCTACAGCATCAACGCCAACGACCAGCTGGTGACGGCCAAGGATTACAAAGAGCTGATCCTGACCTACAAGAACGGCGCCCCGGTGCGCCTGACCGACGTCGCCCAAGTGGTGGACAGCGCAGAAAACGTGGAACTGGGCGCATGGGCTGGCACTTCGGCCGGCACCAGGCAAGCCATCATCCTCAACGTGCAGCGCCAGCCCGGCGCCAACGTGATCGCCACCGTGGACGGCATCAAGGCCCGCCTGCCGGAACTGCAAGCCGGCCTGCCGGGCGCCATGCACGTCGAAGTGCTGAGCGACCGCACCACCGGCATTCGCGCTTCGGTGGAACACGTGGAGTTTGAACTGCTGCTGGCCGTGGTGCTGGTGGTGCTGGTGATCTTCGCCTTCCTGCATAGCCTGCGCGCCACCATCATCGCCTCGCTGTCGGTGCCGATTTCGCTGATCGGCACTTGCGGCGTGATGTACTTGCTCGGCTACTCGCTGAACAACCTGTCGCTGATGGCGCTGACCATCGCCACCGGTTTCGTGGTCGATGACGCCATCGTCATGATCGAGAACATCGCCCGCTATATCGAAGAGGGCGAAACGCCGATGGCCGCCGCGCTCAAGGGCGCCAAGCAGATTGGCTTCACCATTATCTCGCTGACTGTGTCGCTGATCGCGGTGCTGATCCCACTGCTGTTCATGGGCGACGTGGTGGGGCGCCTGTTCCGCGAATTCGCGATCTCGCTGGCCATCACCATCCTGATTTCCGCCGTGGTGTCCTTGACGCTGGTGCCGATGATGTCGGCGCGCTGGCTGAAGAATCACGCCGATGAGAAACCAACCCGCTTCGCGCAACGCTTCCAGCAATTCTTCGACTGGGTGATCCATCACTACGACACCTCGCTGACCTGGGTCATCAAGCATAGCGGCCTGACCCTGCTGGTGGCACTGGGCACGCTGGTGTTGACGGCGGTGCTGTACATCGTGATCCCGAAAGGCCTGTTCCCGACGCAGGACACCGGCCAGTTGCAAGCGCGCCTGGAAACCGGCAAGGCTGTCTCGTATGTGAAGATGGCGGACCTGCAGCAGCAAGCGGCAAAGGTGATCCTGGAAGATCCGGACGTGAACAACCTGAGTTCCGTGGTCGGCGTGGACGCGGCCAATAACACCATGCTCCATACCGGCAGCATGCTGATCAACCTGAAACACCAGCGCACCAGCAGCCAGCAGGAGACGATGGACCGCCTGCGCGCCCGCGTGGCCGAGATTCCGGGCCTGACGCTATACCTGCAACCGACGCAGGACTTGACCATCGACGCCGAAACCGGCCCGACCCAGTTCCGCGTATCGATCGAAGGCGCGGACAACGCCACCGTCAACGAGTGGGCCACCAAGCTGGCGGCGCAAATGCGCACCAAGTCGCAGGTGCGCAACGTGGTGTCGGACGTTGGCGCCAGCGCCAATGCGGCGTATGTCAGCGTGGACCGCGACACGGCTTCGCGCCTGTCTGTGACCGCCGCCGCCATTGACGACGCACTTTATAGTGCGTTTGGCCAGCGCATTGTTTCGACCATCTTCACCGAGACCAACCAGTATCGCGTGATCCTCGAAGCGCGCCGCGACGATGTCAGCACGCCTGCTGATCTGGGCAACCTGCAGCTGAAGACCGGCTCCGGCAAGGCCACGCCATTGTCGGCCGTGGCCACTGTGACCGAGCGTCCGGCGCCGCTGCAAATCACGCACGTGGCGCAGTACCCGGCCACCACGCTGGGCTTCGACACCGCGCCGGGCGTTTCGCTGGGCACCGCCGTGGACAGCATCCGTACCGCCGCTGCCGAGATCAAGATGCCGGCCTCGGTGACCATGACCTTCCTCGGCGCCGCCGGTGCGTACCAGAACTCGCTGTCGAACCAACTGTGGCTGATCCTGGCCGCCGTGATCTGCGTCTACATCGTGCTGGGCGTGCTGTATGAAAGCTATATCCACCCGCTGACCATCTTGTCGACGCTGCCGTCGGCCGGCGTGGGCGCCTTGCTGGCGCTGCTGGTCACGGGGCAGGGGCTGGGCGTGATCGGGATTATCGGCATCATCCTGTTGATCGGTATCGTCAAGAAGAACGCCATCATGATGATCGACTTCGCCATCGAGGCGGAGCGCGATGAGGGCAAGCCGCCGCGCGAGGCGATCCATCAGGCCGCGCTGCTGCGTTTCCGTCCTATCCTGATGACGACGTTGGCCGCGCTGTTTGCCGCCGTGCCGCTGATGCTGGGCTTTGGCGAGGGCGCGGAATTACGCCGCCCGTTGGGCCTGGCCATCTTCGGCGGCCTGATTGTCAGCCAGATGCTGACGCTGTACACCACGCCCGTGATTTACCTCGGCTTCGATAGCCTGGCGCGCCGCCTGCGCGGCAAACCTGAGGCCCAAGTTGAAGGCGGTGCGCTGTGAACCTGTCGTCTCCATTCGTCAAGCGCCCGATCGCGACCGTCCTGTTGACGATCGGCGTGGCGCTGGCCGGCATCGGCGCGTTCTTCGTGCTGCCGGTGGCGCCGCTGCCGCAGGTGGACTTCCCGATCATTTCGGTGAACGCCACGCTGCCGGGCGCCAGCCCGTCCACGATGGCGACCAGCGTGTCAACGCCGCTGGAGCGCCACCTCGGCACCATCGCCGGGGTCAACGAAATGACCTCGCAGTCCAGCACCAGCACTTCCAACGTCATTTTGCAGTTCGACTTGAACCGCAATGTGGACTCGGTGGCGCGCGAAGTGCAGGCGGCGATCAACGCCAGCCGGGTCGACCTGCCGGCCTCGCTGCGCAGCAATCCGACCTACCGCAAGGCCAACACCTCGGGCTCGCCGGCCATGATCCTGGCGCTGACCTCCAAGACCCGCACGCCTGGACAGATCTACGACTCGGTCTCCAACATCGTGCTGCAACGCCTGTCGCAAGTGACCGGCGTGGGCGACGTGGAACTGGGCGGCAGCTCGCTGCCCGCCGTGCGCGTGGAACTGAATCCGTATGCACTGAACAAGCAAGGGCTGGCGATGGAGGATGTGCGCGCCGCCATCCAGGCCACCAATGCAAACCGTCCGCGCGGCGCCTTGCAGGGCGACGGCCGGCGCTTGCAGATTTATTCGGAATCGGCCAACGCCATCGGCGGCCGCAGCGCGGCTGACTACCGCAACCTGATCGTCGGTTTCCGCAACGGCACGCCGATTCGCCTGCAGGACGTGGCGGAAGTGGTGGATGGCGTGGAGGACCAGAATAACCTCGGCCTGTTCAACGGCGAGCCGGCCATCATCGTGATCCTGCGCTCGCAAGCCGGCGCCAACGTCATCGAAACGGTGGACAGCGTGCGCGCGCAACTGCCGCTGCTGCAGGCGCAGTTGCCGCCCGACGTGACGATTCAAGTCGCCAGCGACAGCACCAACTCGATTCGCTCCTCGCTGCACGAAATCGAAGTCACGCTGATTATCTCCATCCTGCTGGTGGTGCTGGTGGTGAGCGTGTTCCTGCGCAATGTGCGCGCGACGATTGTGCCGACCGTGGCGACCATCGTTTCGCTGCTCGGCACTTTCGGGGTGATGTACCTGCTCGGCTTCAGCCTGAATAACTTGTCGCTGATGGCGCTGACCGTGGCCACCGGCTTCGTGGTCGACGACGCCATCGTGGTGCTGGAAAATACCACCCGCCACATCGAGGCCGGCATGGACCGCTTCAAGGCGGCGCTGCTGGGCGCGCGCGAGGTGGGCTTCACCGTGCTGTCGATCAGCCTTTCGCTGATCGCCGTGTTCATTCCGCTGCTGTTCATGGGCGGCCAGTTCGGCGCGCTGTTCAAGGAATTCGCGATCACGCTGTCGGCCGCCGTGATGATTTCGCTGGTGATCTCGCTGACCACCACGCCGATGATGTGCGCCTGGCTGCTGTCGCCGGACGCGCACCACGCCAAGCCGCCTGGCCGCATCGCGCGCTTCTTCGAGCGCGGTTTCGACATGGTCCTCAAAGGCTACGAGCATGCGCTGGACTGGGCGCTGCATAGCGTGTGGCTGGTGATGCTGAGCCTTGTGTTTGTGATCGGCCTGAATTTCTACCTGTTTGCCGCGATTCCGAAAGGCGGCTTCCCGCAGCAGGACACAGGCCAGATCAGCGGCGGCATCCGCGCCGACCAGAGCATCTCGTTCCAGGCCATGCAGGGCAAGCTGCGCCAGCTGGTCAACATCATCAAGGAAGATCCGGACGTGGCCACTGTGGTGGGCTTTACCGGCGGCCGTCGCGCCGGCGGCGGCTTCATGTTCATCAACCTGAAGCCGGCCAGCGAGCGCAAGGTGGCGGGGCAGGCGGTGATTGCGCGCCTGCGGCCCAAGCTGGCCAAGGTCACCGGCGTGAGCCTGTTCCTCAGTCCCGTGCAGGATCTGCGCTCGGGCGGCCGCTCGGCCAACGCCAACTTCCAGTACACGCTGAAGTCCGACAACCAGGCCGACCTGAAAAAATGGGCCACCCGCCTCGCGGAAGCGATGAAGGGCCAGAAGTCGCTGATCGATGTCGACTCCGACCAGGCCGACAACGGCGTCGAGACCTTCGTCACCATCGACAAGCAGAGCGCCTCGCGCCTCGGCGTGTCGACCAAGGATATCGACAATGCGCTGTACAACAGCTTCGGCCAGCGTCAGGTGGCAACCATCTACGATGAGCTGAACCAGTACCACGTCATCATGGAAGTGCCGCGCTGGTACGCCAAGAGCCCCGAAGCGCTCAACGATGTCTACGTGCCGGCCAAGGGCCTGCCGTCGCCGACGGCCGCCAATCCGACCGGCGCGCCGACGTCCAGCAGCGGCACGGCGGCTAACGTGGCTGCACCGGCGGTGAAGGATGCGTCGTCCGGCTCCGCGCTGAGCACTGCGGCCACCACGATGGTGCCATTGTCCACGCTGGCGTCGTTCGCCGAAAGCTCGGCCGCCACCTCGATCAACCACCAGGACGGCGAGCTGGCGACCACCATCGCCTTCAACCTGGCCGAAGGCGCCAGCCTGTCCGACGCCGCCGCGCAGATCGCGCAGGCGGAAGCGGAAATCGCCATGCCGAACAATGTGCGCGGCAGCTTTGCCGGTTCGGCCAAGCAGGCGCAGGACAGCAACAAGTCCTTGCCGCTGCTGATCCTCGCGGCCATCGTGGTGATCTACATCGTGCTGGGCATCCTGTATGAAAGCCTGGTGCATCCGGTGACGGTGTTGACCACGCTGCCGTCGGCCGGCGTGGGCGCGGTGCTGGCGCTGCTGGTGTTCAAGATGGAGTTCTCGACCATTGCGCTGATCGGCATCTTCCTGCTGATTGGTATCGTCAAGAAGAACGCCATCCTGATTATCGACTTTGCGCTGGAGACCGAGCGTTCACGCGGCCTGCCGCCGCTGGAAGCCGTGCGCGAAGCCTGCCTGTTGCGATTCCGCCCCATCCTGATGACCACCGTGGCCGCCGCATTGGGCGCGCTGCCGCTGGCGATTGGTTTCGGCGAGGGCTCGGAACTGCGCCAGCCGCTGGGCGTCGCCATTATCGGCGGCCTGATTGCCAGCCAGTGCCTGACATTGCTGACCACTCCCGTCGTCTACATTTTGATGGACAAGCTGCGCCGCCGCAGCCCGTCCGAACAACAACTGAGCCGCATGATCACACCATGAGTAAATACGTCCCAACTCCCCGCTACCATTTGATCGCGCTGGCCGTAGCCACCGCGCTGCTGGGCGCATGCTCGGTCACGCCCACCTATCAGACGCCGGCCGCGCCGCAGCCTGCCGCTTACAAGGAAACGCCGGGTGACGCCGACCGCGCCGCCGCCGGCTGGACCGCCGCCGCGCCGGCCGACACGCTGGAACGCGGCCCGTGGTGGCAGCTGTTCGGCGATCCGGTCCTGAACCAGCTGGCCGACAGCATCGAGGTCAATAACCAGAACGTGGCCGCCGCCGTGGCCTCGTATGCGCAGGCGAGGGCGCTGGTGACTGAGCAGCGCGCCACGCTGTTCCCGAGCGTGGACCTGAATGGCAGCGCCACCCGCAGCGGTGGTGGCGGCGACACCAGGACCGCCAACCAGTACCGCGCCAACATCGGCGCCAGCTGGGAGCCGGATGTGTGGGGCAAGCTGCGCGCCGGCGTCGGCAACGCCAACGCCAGCCTGCAGGCCAGTGCCGCCGACCTGGCCGCCGCGCGCTTGTCGGCGCAGGGCGAACTGGCCACCAACTACTTCTCGCTGCGCCAGACCGACGCCGAGAAGGCGCTGCTCGACGCCACCGTGGACGGCTACGCGCGGGTGCTGCAAATCACGCAGAACCGTTTCGACGCCGGCATCGCCGCCAAGTCCGACCTGCTGCAGGCGCAAACCCAGCTGGCCAGCGCGCGCATTGACCAGATCACGCTGGTGCGCCAGCGCGCCACGCTGGAACATGCGATCGCGGTCTTGCTGGGCAAAGCCGCCGGCGATTTCGCGCTGGCGCCGGCCGCATGGAACATCGTGGTGCCGGATGTGCCGACCGGCGTGCCATCGACGCTGCTGCAGCGCCGGCCCGACATCGCCGCCGCCGAGCGCCGCGTGGCGGCCGCCAACGAACAAATCGGCATCGCCCGCAGCGCCTACTTCCCGAGCCTGAACCTGACCGGCTCCTTTGGCTATGGCGCGGCGTCCACCGGCGGCTTGTTCAACGCCTCCAACAATCTGTGGTCGCTCGGCCTGTCGGCGGCGCAGAGCTTGTTCGACGCCGGCGCCACCAAGGCCCGCGTCAGCGGCGCCGAGGCGCAGCGCGACCAGGCCATCGCCAGCTACCGCCAGACCGTGCTGACGGCGTTTGCCGACGTCGAGAACCAGCTGACCGCGACCCGCACGCTGGCGCAGCAGCAGGACTTGCGCAAGGCCGCATCGGAAGCGGCCGACCAGGTCGAGGTGCAGATGCTGAACCGCTATCGCGCGGGGCAGGTCAGCTATAGCGATGTGGTGACGGCCCAGCAGACCGCGCTGAGCGCGCGCCGTTCGCTGGTGCAGTCGCAGGCCGACCGCCAGACCACCGCGATTGCGCTGATCCAGTCGCTGGGCGGCGGCTGGCACGCGCAGAAAGACTAAGACTAAGTCCAAGACTTGGCGCAGGGGGCAGGCTGTTATAATCATCTGGCAAAGATGTACAAATCAACACGCCACGATGACCAAGAAAAGCGCTTCTCCTGCCGCTGCTACGCTGATGCCCATCGTGGGCATCGGTGCGTCCGCCGGCGGTCTCGATCCGATCTGCGAATTCCTGGTCAGCGTGCCGCCGCAGAGCGGCTTCGCTTTCGTGGTGGTGCAGCACCTCGACCCGCTCCACAAATGCATGCTGCCGGAACTGCTGCAGCGCATGACCACCATGATCGTGTGCGAGATCGAGGACGGTATGGCGGTCCTGGCCAATCGTGTCTATGTGATCCCGCCCAATCATGAACTGACCATCGAGCACCATCACTTTGCGCTGCACCCGCCCAGCGGCCGGCGCGGCCACAGCCTGCCGATCGATACCTTCTTCAAGTCGCTGGCCGTGCATAGCCGCGACGTGGCGGTCGGCATCCTGTTCTCCGGCATGGGCGCGGACGGCTCGCTGGGCCTGAAAGCGATCCGCGACAGCGGCGGCCTGACGCTGGCGCAGTTGCCCTCGTCGGCGCGTTTCGATCCCATGCCGTCCAGCGCCATTGCCGCGCGCGCGGTGGACATGGTCGAGCTGCCGGGCCAGATGGCGACCCGCATCGCCGAGTGGTGGAGCACCCAGGAAGCCGGCCTGCCGGAACAGGCGCTGCTCCAGCGCCAGGGCTTGCAGCAGCTGTTTCAGCTGCTGCTCAAGCAGACCGGCGCCAACTTCTCCGACTATAAACTGAGCACGGTGCTGCGCCGCATCGACCGCCGCATGAAGCTGCGCCAGTGCGGTTCGCTGGCCGAGTACGTGCAGTTCATGGGCGCCAATCCGGCCGAGGTGGAACTGCTGTTCAAGGAATTGCTGATCGGCGTGACCAATTTCTTCCGCGACTCCAAGGTGTGGGAATACCTGATGAACACCGCGCTGCCGCAGCTGATCGCCGAGCACCCGGAGGGCGCGGCCTTCAAGGCCTGGGTGGCGGCCTGCTCGACCGGCGAGGAAGCCTATTCGCTGGCCGTCGCCTTTAACGAAGTGCTGGAGCGCCTGCGCCCGTCGGCGCGCTACACGCTGCAGATCTTCGCCACCGACCTCGATGACGATGCGGTCGATCAGGCGCGCCAGGGCGTGTTCGGCGCCGATATCGAAGCCGACGTCACGCCCGATCAGCTGCAGCGCTACTTCATGCCGGCCGAGAAGGGCGGCTACCGCATCCGCAAGGATGTGCGCAACATGATCATCTTCGCGCGCCAGAACGTGATCTCCGATCCGCCGTTCACCAAGCTCGATCTCCTGTGCTGCCGCAACCTGCTGATCTACTTCACGGCCAAGCTGCAGGAGCAGTTGATTCCGCTGTTCCACTACGCCTTGCGCACCGGCGGCCTGCTGATGCTGGGCAGCGCCGACACACCCGGCCACTTCAGCGAGTTGTTCGCGCCGATGGCCGGCGCCGGGCGCATTTACCGGCGACTGGACGCATCCATCCACCGCGTGGCAAACTACTTCCCGACCCGTGTCAGTAGCGCGTCGGCTCCGACTGTTATTCAACCTGCCCACCCATCCATGAACGGTAATCTCCAGATCCAGGTCGAGCAGCAACTGCTCAAGAAGCATGCGCCGGCAGCGGTGCTGCTGAACCCCCACGGCGACATCCTGTACATTCACGGCCGTACCGGCGCTTACCTTGAACCGGCGGCCGGCAAGGCCAACTGGAATATCCATGCAATGGCGCGCGACGGCCTGCGCCACGAAATGGCGGAGCTGCTCAAGCGCGCCACCCAGGAGCCGGGCCTGATCGCCATGCGCGGCTTGATCCAGCGCGACGAAGCCGGCAAGGCCTCGCAGGCGATCGACCTGACGGCGGAAGCCATGCCGGAAAGCGGCCCCTTGCCCGGCACCGTGCTGCTGACCTTTGCCAGCGTGCCGCTGCCGCCGAAGAAGCGCCGCACGCGCTCGACCAATCCGTATCTGCTGGAACTGGAGCAGCAGCTGGCGCAGGCGCGGCTGGAGATCCAGACCGTGCGCGACGAGATGCAGGCTTCGCGCGAGGAGCTCAAGTCGGCCAACGAAGAGCTGCAATCGACCAATGAAGAGCTACAGTCGACCAACGAAGAGCTGACCACCTCCAAGGAAGAGATGCAGTCGCTGAACGAGGAGCTCTACACCGTCAACGCCGAGCTGCAATCCAAGGTGGACGACCTGTCGCTGGTCAACGGCGACATGAAGAACCTGCTCAACAGCACCGACGTGGCGACCATTTTCCTCGACAGCGAGTTGCGCATCCGCCGCTTTACCGACCAGACCACCCAGATTTACAAGCTGATTGCAAGCGACGTTAATCGTCCACTGAGCGACATTGTCAACGACCTGCTGTACACTGACCTGGAACAGGATGCGCAGCACGTGTTGCGCACGCTGGTATTCTGCGAGAAACAGATCGAAACGCGCAGTGGTGGCTGGTACACCATGCGCATCCGCCCCTACCGCACGGTCGATAATGTCATCGATGGCGTGGTCGTCACCTTCATCAACATCACGGAACTCAAACAGATGGAAGCACGCCTGCTAGTGCAATCCCGGGACGCCGACCGCTCATGATCACGCGCTCGCGCCCGGAGCTGGACCCCAGCCAGCTGCGCGAGATCGCAGAGCGGGCGGCGGCGTCGCTGCCGTTGCAACCGCCTCCGGACGCCGACAGCGATCGCCTCAAGCAATGGCATGAGCTGCAAGTCAGCCAGATCGAGCTCGATATGCAGCAGCAGGCGCTGGCCGAGCTGCAAAGCGAGCGCGATGAAGCCGAGACCATGCGCCTGCGCTATGCGGAGCTGTACGACCAGGCGCCGGCCGGCTATGTCTCGCTGGACCAGCAGGGCCGGATCACCCGCGCCAACCTGGCGGCGGCCGAACTGCTGCAGCGCGCGCGCGATGAGCTGATCGGCCTGGGCTTCGAGCAGTTCCTGGCGCCGCAGACGCAAGCGGGCTTGCGGCGCTTCCTGGCGGAGTTGTTTGAAAGCGGCCAGCGCGCCGTACTGGAAGCGCCGCTGTTCGACCCGGCCGCGCCGGACGGCAGCGCCGCGCAGCGCCGGCTGCGCATCGAGGCCAACCTGGATGTCGAGATGTCCGCCTGCCGCATGATCCTGACCGACATGGGCACGCCCGACCTGCGCGACGCCGCGCGGCTGCGCGCCATGCGGGTGCTGGACAGTATCAATGAGGCGGTGCTGGTGTGCGATGCGGGCCACAACATCGTCGCGGTCAACCATGCCTTCACCGTCATGACCGGCTACCCGGTGGAAGAAGCCCTGGGCCGCAATCCGCGCTTCCTCGGCCGCCAGGAAGCGCATCCGCCGGGCTATCACGCAGCCGCGATGCTGCAGTTGTGCAGCGCGGGCGCCTGGCAGGGCGATGTATTCAACCGCCGCCGCGACGGCACGCCGTACGTGGCCCATATGTCGCTGAGCGTGATGCGCGACGACGATAGCGCCACCATTTATTTCATCGGCGTGTTCTCGGACGTGACGGCGCAGCGCGAGGCCGAGGCCGCGCAGCGGCGCTGGTCGGAAGAGCTGGATGCGCGGGTGGCAGCACGCACGGCCGAGCTGACCGAATCGCGCGAGCAGTTGCGCCAGCTGGCCGAGCACCTGGAAACCGTCAAGGAAGAAGAGCGCAAGCGCATCGCGCGCGACATCCATGATGAGCTGGGGCAGAACCTGCTGGCGCTGCGCATCGACTTGTCGATGCTGAGCGCACGCACCAGCGTGCAGCATGGACTGCTGCACCAGCGCGTCAACGCCGCGATGGAGAATGTCGACGCCACCATCCGCAGCGTGCGCGGCATCATGAACGAGCTGCGGCCGCCGGTGCTGGACCTGGGCCTGCAGGCGGCGCTGGAATGGCAGGCCGCCGAGTTCCGCAAGCGCACCGGCCTGGCATGCGAGCTGGCGCTGCCTGGCGAGGATGCGCTGGCCGGCGTGTCGGTGGAGCTGGCGACGGTGCTGTTCCGCGCCGTGCAGGAAGCGCTGAGCAATGTGCGCCGCCATGCGGCCGCGCGCCGGGTCGACATCACGCTGCTGGCCGACGCGCAAGGGCTGGTCCTGAGCGTGGCCGACGATGGCGTCGGCATGCGCCCGCGCGGCGCGCGCGGCGGCGACGATTCGTTTGGCCTGATCGGCATGCGCCAGCGGGTGGTGGCGCAGGGCGGCCGGCTCGAAATTACCAGTCCGGCAGACGGCGGCTGTAGGCTGACCCTGAGCTTCGATTTATAATATCGGCGCCGTAATATAACCGGGGTCTTATCTTGTTAAAAAAATTAGTCATTCCAGCCGCGCTGCTGTGCGCCACAAGCGTGTATGCGGACGAGGGCCAATGGCAGCCGTACCAGCTGCCGCAATTGAAATCCGAACTGAAACGCGTGGGCATCGCCATCCCGGCGGAAAAGCTTGCCGATTTGTCCAAACACCCGATGAGCGCCATCGTGTCGCTGGGCGGCTGCTCGGCCTCGTTCGTGTCGGACGCCGGCCTGGTGGTCACTAACCATCACTGCGCATACGGCGCCATTCAGCGCAATTCGACCCCGGAACACAATTACATCGCCAACGGCTTCCTCGCCAAGGCCCGCGCCGAGGAGCTGCCGGGCGGTCCGAACACGCTGGTGTACGTGACCGACAAGGTGGAAAACGTCACCAGCCGCGTGCTGAAGGGGGTGACGCCGTCCATGAGCGGCAAGCAGCGCAGCGAAGCGGTGGAGAAGGCCATCAAGGCACTGATCGCCGAATGCGAGAGCGACAAGTTCTATCGCTGCTCGGTGCCGGCTTTCCATCGCGGCCTTGAGTACTACCGCATCCGCCAGATGATGATCCGCGACGTGCGCCTGGTGTACGCGCCGGCCAATTCGCTGGGCGATTTCGGCGGCGATATCGACAACTACGAATGGCCGCGCCATGTGGGCGACTATTCGTTCCTGCGCGCCTACGTCGGCAAGGATGGCCGTCCGGCCGACCCGTCGCCGGACAACGTGCCTTATCACTCAAAGGACTTCCTGGTGGTGTCGGCCGAAGGTTTGAAGAACGGCGACCCGGTACTGCTGGCCGGTTATCCGGGCCGCACCAGCCGCTACAAGCTGCCGGCTGAAATCCGCTACGCACGCGACGCCGCCTATCCGGCCAAGGCTGCCGAGATCCAGTCCGACCTGGACGTGATCGCCGCCGCCAGCAAGGACAGCGAAGCCAACGCGGTGCGCTACGCCAGCGTGGTCAAGAGCCTCAATAACGTGATGAAGAAAACGCGCGGCCTGATGGACGGCTTTGCGCGCAAGGACATCGCCGCCATCAAGGACGTGCAGGATGCCGAATTCCGCGCGTGGTATGGCAAGCAGCCTAACGCCGACAAGGCCTTGCTGCCGGAACTGGATGCACTGATCGCCGCCGATATCGCGCTGAGCGACGAGGAGTTCGGCTATAGCGTTGCCACCACCGGCGACCTGCTGAAATCCGGCAGCACGCTGTATCGCCTGGCGGTTGAAAGCGCGCGTCCGGATGCGGAGCGTGAAACCGGTTACCAGCAGCGCGACCTGGCCTTCATCAAGGCGCGCCTGAACCGCCTTGAGCAATCGTACGTGGGCAGCGTGGACCAGGCCCGCTTTACGGCGGCCCTGCAGCGCTACGCCAGGCTGCCGAAGGCTATGCACGTGAACGGCCTCGATGCGCTGCTGCCATCGGTGGACGCTGTGCCTGCGTTGTTCGCGCAGTCGCAGTTGGGCGACACCGCGCAGCGCCTGGCGTGGCTGGGCAAGGATACCGCCGCCATCAAGGCTTCGGACGACGCCTTCCTCAAGCTGGCGGTGAAGATCGACGACGTTGCGCAATCGCTGAAAGAGCGCCGCAAGGAGTTGGACGGCAATCTGGAACGCGTCATCCCGCAGTACATGGCGGCCGTGATCGCGTGGAAGAAGTCGCAGGGCAAACCGGTGTATCCTGATGCGAATTCGACGCTGCGCGTGACCTATGGCACCGTGTCGCCTTACTCGCCGAAGGACGGCATCACCAAGGGTCCGTTCACCACCATCGAAGGCATCGTTGAAAAGAACACCGGCAAGGAGCCGTTCAACGCGCCGGCCAATCTGCTGGAAGCCATCAAGGCCAAGCGCTATGGCCAGTTCAAGGATCCGGTGCTGGGCACGGTACCGGTCGATTTCCTGACCAGCGCCGACACCACCGGCGGCAACTCCGGTTCGGCGGTGATGAACAAGCACGGCGAGCTGATTGGCCTGAATTTCGATTCGACCTACGAGTCCATCACCAAGGACTGGTACTTCGACCGCGATATCACCCGCGCCATCCACATGGATATCCGGTATATGCTGTGGGTGATGGCGGAAGTCGATCATGCCGGCAACCTGCTCAAAGAAATGACCATCAAGTACCCTAAAAAATGAACACGCTGACGCTCCTGCTAAGTTACGCAAACATGCCACTACATCTGGCAGTATTTGCCACGACCCCGCTGGAGCTGTTGTCGTTCCTGCTGTCGGTGGCGACGGTGTGGTTCAACATTCGCCAGAGCCATTGGGGCTGGCTGTTTGCCATCATCTCGTCGGCCACCTACGGTTTGGTGTTCTTCGGTTCGCGCCTGTATGGCGACATGGGCTTGCAGCTGGTGTTCATCGCTGTCTCGATCTTCGGCTGGTATCAATGGCTGCATGGCGACGACAGCCACGACAAGCTGCCGGTCACTTCGCTCGATGCGCGTGGCCGCTGGACCGCCGCCGCCGCGTGGCTGGGCGGCTTTGCGGTGCTGGCGTGGTTCCTCAAGACCTACACCGACACCGACGTGCCGAACTCGGACGGCTTCCTCACCGCCGGTTCGCTGGTAGGCCAATTGCTGCTGTCGCGGAAGAAGATCGAGAACTGGCATGTGTGGATCATCGTCGACATCCTGTATGTGGGCCTGTACCTGCACAAGAACTTGATCCTGACCGCGCTGCTGTACCTGGTATTCGTCGGCATGGCGATCATCGGACTGCGCGCATGGAGTGGTGACGCCGATACCGGCAACCGCCGCCTCGCACTCTGATGAAACGCATCGCCATCCTCGGCACGGCGTCCTCCGGCAAGACCACGCTGGCCGCCGCGCTGGCGCAGCGCTTCGGCACCGTGTGGGTGCCGGAGTATTTGCGCGAGTTTGTCGACAGCGTGAACCGCGTGCCGGTGGAGGCGGACCAGATCCACATCGCCCGCACGCAGCTGGAGCGCGAGGCTGAAGCCGAGCGGCGAGCCCGGCATTTTCTCTTTTGCGATACCACGCCGTTGATGACGGCGGTCTACAGCCGCCATTACTTCGGCGGTATCGATGCGCAGCTTGCGCCGCTGGCGGATGCACATCCGCAGCGCTACGACCTCACGCTGGTGACGGCCGCCGACATTCCGTGGGAAGCCGATGGTTTGATGCGGGAAAATGAGGAAGCCAGCATCACGATCAACCGCATGCTGATGGAAGAACTGACGGCGCGCGGAATTTCCTACGTGCCGGTCAGCGGCAGCGTTGAACAGCGCGTCGCCGCTGTGGCGGACGCGCTGGACAGGCTTTAAAGGTCGAACTGCGCCGAGATGCGGAAGGTGCGCGACGCACCCGGCATCAGGTAGCCGCCCAGATCCGGCGTCACATCGCGCCAGTAGAACTTGTCGAACGCATTGTCGATGCCGGCACGCAGGGTGGTGCCGACGTTGCCGATGCGGGTGGCGTAGGACGCGCTCAGGTTCACCACGTGGTAGGCCGGCACGAACACCTTGTTGGCGGTGTCGAAGGCTTTCTTGCCCGAGTACTGCCAGTTGGCGCCCACTTCCAGGCCTGTCACTTGCGGCACCGCGTAGCTGGCGTACACCGACGACTTGAACGCCGCCACGTCGGTTACGCGCTTGCCGTCCAGTTCCGCCGAACCGGTGTCGCGCTGCTGGGTGTTCAGCGCGGTGGCCGATACGCCGACCGTCAGCTCGCGCGTGGCGCGTCCCGCCAGCGCCATTTCCAGGCCGCGATTCTGCGCTTCGCCGTTACGCACATAGACGTTGCTGGCGTCGATGTATTCCAGGCCTTTGCGGATCTGGAACAGCGACACGCTGGCGCTCAGATCCTGGCGCAGATCGGCTTTCACGCCCACTTCCACCTGCTTCGACTTGCCTGGTTCCAGCGCGCGGTGCTCGTTCGCGGTGCCCATCGGCGCCACGCCACCGTGCTCCAGGCCTTGGGCGTAGGAGACGTAGGTCGCCACGTTAGGACGCACGTTGTACACCAGCGCAACGTTTGGCAGCCAGAAGCCGATATCGGTATGGGCGAAGTCGCCGCCATCGGTCAGCTCATCGCGTTTGACTTTGACATAGCGCGCGCCGGCGTGCAGTTTCAGTTGTTCGTTCAGGCTGACGATATCCTGAGCGAACAGGGCGCGCTCGTTGTCGCGGCGGCGTTCCGACACAGGGCCGCTGTCGCCCGGCGCAGGCGCCACCACCACCGGATGGTAGATGTTGCTGACGCCCGACCAGTCGTACAGGTAGTCGCCCCATTTTTCGCTGTTCTTGAAGAACGATGCGCCGACGGTCAGTTCGTGTTTGACCGAACCGGTGGCGAAGCGGCCTTGCAGCAGCGCCTGCGCGGTCAGCGGCGATTTCTTTTCGCCCTTGCTGATGTAGTTGTAGACGTCGTAGTCGCCATTGCCGCAGTAGCCCGGATACAGATCCTGGTTGCTGCAGCCGTAAGGGAAGGCGGTGAAGTCATCGCGCTTGAAGTTGTGCTGGTTGGCGCTGATGGTGGCGTTCCACTCCGGCGAGAACTGGTAGGCGAAGCGTACGCCGATATTGGTGCTGGTGGTCTCCACCGGACGCGCCCACGGCTGGTCGTTCAGCAGCACGTCCGCATCGACCACCGGCAGGGTGGTGCCGTTCAGCAGCTGGTAGCCCGGCGCGGTGAGCTGCGACTTGCGCTGGTAGTCGCCGTCGATCTGCAGCAAGGCTTGCGGCGAGATGCGCCAGTCGAAAGCTGCCGACACGAATTTGCGGTTGCCGTCGGCGCCCTTGATGTAGGAACGCAGGCGTTCGGCGGCGGCGTTGATGCGGTAGCCGAAATCGCTGTTGTCGAAGCGGCCGCCCAGGTCCACGGCGCCGTACAACGTGCCGCGCTCGCGGGTTTCCAGCACCACGGTGCGCAGCGGCGTATCGGTCGGGCGCTTGGTGACGAAGTTGATGACGCCACCCGGTGCCGACACGCCGGACTGCAGGCCGGACAGGCCTTTCAGGATTTCGATGCGCTCCTTGTTCTCGAGCGGGATCTGGGTGTCGCCGGAGATGGCGGTACCGTCCTTGCGGTAGCTGGAGGCGTTATCGAGCTTGAAGCCGCGAATCGAGAACTGCTCGGCGTAGCCGACAGCGTTGTAGGCGTCGCTCAGGCTGGCGTCGAATTTGGCGGCGTCGGTGGTGGAGCGGATTTGCAGGTCCAGCATCTGCCGCGAAGTCAGCACGCTGACCGAGGCTGGGGTTTCCAGCAGCGGCGCGCTGGAGAAGCCGGCCACGCTGGCGGAGTTGGCGCGGACCTTGACGCCGCTGACGACGACTTCCTGCATGGTTTGCTCAGGCGCTGCTGCCTCTTCGGCGCGCGCGGCGGCGGAAGTCATCTGTAAAACCGCCAATGCGATGGCGGACACTGCAAAGTTTGGTGTGGACATATCTGCTCTCTACTTGTTCGGCTGGGAGCCGCGAAGAGAGCCATCAAAGGAGGGGGGAACCACATTTGCGCTTTCCTTCGCTGGCATTATCCAGATCAGGTACGAAGGGTATCTCTCACCCGGAAACGACGTTCCAGGACCCCTAGCGAGGCGCCAGTGTAACACAAGTGTCATCCAACTCCGCAGACACCCGTGCGCCGCGTTTTGCGCGGCGTGGCTACACTGCGGTCTTGCTGATGAAAGGGTTTGAATGAAGCAGTCGTATCAAGAGGGGAGCTGGTTTGCCGTGCCATTGCTGGACGGTGGCTACGGTTGGGGTATGGTGGCGCGCCTGTCACCGGGTAGCAAGATCATGCTCGCGTATCTGTTCGGCCCGAAGCTGGCGCGTGTACCGTCGGTGGAGGAGTTGGATACCTTGCGCCCGCAGGACGCGGTCAAGGTGCTGCGCTGCGGCGACATGGCGCTGGTCAGCGGCCATTGGCGCGTGCTGGGCGATAGCGCTGTGTGGGATCCCGCTATGTGGCCGGTGCCGCAATTCCTGCGCCGCGCCGATGCGCTCAAGCGTGCATGGCGCGTGACCTATGCGGATGCTGATCCGAGCCGCTCGGAGCGCGAGGAATCGGTGCCGTATGAAACGGCGGGACTGGATCCTGATTCGCTGTATGGCTACGGTTCGGTGGAGCTATTGCTGACCAAGCTGCTGGAAGGGCCTGACCATCCGATCAATCGTTCCGCTGCTACTCGCAGTTGACGTTCCAGGCCGCGTACTCGCCGCGATGCTTACGCACGGCGACGCGCACACGAGTATCGCGGTCGCTCTCGAATACCATGCCTACCATTTGCGGTGCGCCGTTGGCCGGCGGCGCCGGTTCGATGGCGCTCAGGCGGAAGGTCAGGGCGCGTTGACGCGCGCAGCCTGAGTTACCGGCAAACAGAAGGCGCGCCCGCAGCAGCAGGTCGCGGTGCTGGCGCAGCAGCGCGGTGGCGTCGGCGTTGGCGACGGCTGGTTCCATGCGCACCGTGTACTTGGCGGCGGTGCAGATTACTTTCGGCGTCGCCAGCCAGACGTACCATTCCGGCTCTGCGGCGGTGGTCGTCCAGCGCTGGCCTTTGGGCGCCCTGGCGTCGTAGATGTAGCTGGTGCGGACTTGCCGGCACAGTTCCGGCGTGTAGTGGCGCGGCGAGGAGTCGACGCGCGCGATCACTTGCCACGGTTCGCCGCGACGGCGCTGGATATCGAAGGCTGGCGCAAACAGCGACGGGCCGCCGCTCAAGCGGGCCGGCACCTGCTCGCGGTAGTATTCGTCGAACGAGGTGCGCTCCTCCGCCGTCGGTTCGCGCGTTTGCACGGCAGGCGCAGGAGGCGCAGCGTATGTTGCATCGGCGCCCGCGCCGAAGCCGGCCGCCGCGACAACGCAGGCAGCGATCTGCCGCGCAAGGCGCAGGGAACCGCGCCGCATCACAGTCCCTTCATCACGATCTGGATCTGCAGGCCGCCGCCGTCGCGGTTGCGGACATTCAGTTCGGCGTTGTGGCGCGTCATCACACGGTCGACAATCGCCAGTCCGAGGCCGGCGCCATTGGCCTGGCCGCGCGCCGTGTCCAGCCGGGTGAAAGGCTTGAGCAGCTGTTCGATCTGCTCCGGCGGCACGCCGCTGCCGTGGTCCTGCACCTCGATGGTGACGCGCTTTGAGGTATGCATGCCCTTGACGCTGCACTTGATATCGATCTCGGTGAACTCCTCGCCCGGGGTCTTGCCGTAACGGCGGGCGTTCTCGATCAGGTTATTGATGACGCGCTTGATATCGGTGGCGTTGCCCATCGCATGCGCGCCGGGTGCGATATCGGTATTGATGCGTACATCATGCAGGCGCGAAGCCTCGTGCGCGGTGTCGGTCAGCAGTTCGCTGATGTCGACGTTGATAAAGCTGGACGCTTCGGTCGGTTTGGCGTAATCGAGGAACTGGCCGATGATGGCGTCCATCTGGCCGATATCGGACTGCATGCCTTCGCGCGCCTCGTCCGGCAGGTTGGCCATCTCCACTTCCAGCTGCATGCGCGCCAGCGGCGTACGCAGGTCGTGTGAGATGCCGGCCAGGATCACGGCGCGGTCGGATTCAACTTGTTGAAGATCTTCGACCATCTGGTTGAAGCTGCGGTTGGCTTCCATGATCTCGATCGGGCCTTTTTCCGGCAGCGGCGCCGGGCGCTTGCCCTGCGCGAAATCGCGCGTGGCTTGCGTCAGGCGGCGCAGCGGCAGGTTGATCAGGCTGGAAATGAAAGCTGCGCCCAACAGCGACACCACCGACACCACGCTGGCCCAGCCCAGCCACTGGATGCCGGTCAGGCCGCGTATGCGTTCGCGTTCCAGCATCAGCCAGTACTGGTCATCGTCGATGTTGAAGCTGACCCAGAAGCCCGCCACGCCGTTCACCTTGGACGAAAAGCGCGTATCGGCACCCAGCTTGGCCTTCACCAGCTTTTCGATGTCCGGCATCAGCGCGTTGCTGGCCGGCGGCTCGACCTTGTCGTCCTCCTCCAGCGGGAACACGCGGATGCCCTCATTCGACACAAGCTCGAACAGCAGCTCGCGCCGCAGCTCGGGCGCGGAGTGGGTGAGGGCGGCGTGGGTGATGGTGACCACCGAGATCACCTGTGAGGAGATCTGCTGCACCTGCGGCTCGTGCTGCACCAGACTGATCATGCCGACCCACGCCGTCATGCTGGTGGTGGTCAGCGCGCCAAGCAGGAAGAAGGTGCGCCAGAATAAGCCGCTTTTCAGGCTGGCGACACGGAGCGGGAAAGGTAACTTCAGCGGCAACTTCATATTAGCGCGGCTGTCCCTCCGGGATGAACACATAGCCCAGGCCCCAAACGGTCTGGATGTACAGTGGGCTCGATGGATCCGGTTCGATCAGCTTGCGCAGGCGCGAGATCTGCACATCGAGGCTGCGGTCGAACACTTCGTATTCGCGGCCGCGCGCCAGTTCCATCAGCTTTTCGCGCGACAGCGGCTGGCGCGCATGGCGTGCAAATACTTTCAGCACCGAGAATTCGCCGGTGGTCAGCGGCACGGTCTCGCCGTTTTTCTTCAGCGTGCGGGTGCCCAGGTCCAGCACGAACTGGCCGAATTCAAAGGTCTGCGGCGTTTCCGACGGCGCGCCCGGAATCTCGTCCGGGCCACGGCGGCGCAGCACGGCGCCGATGCGGGCCACCAGCTCGCGCGGGTTGAATGGCTTCGGCAGGTAGTCGTCCGCGCCCATTTCCAGGCCGACGATGCGGTCCACGTCCTCGCCTTTGGCGGTCAGCATGATGATCGGAGTCTGGTCGCCGGCGCCGCGCAGGCGGCGGCAGATCGACAGGCCGTCTTCGCCGGGCAGCATCAGGTCCAGCACCAGCAGGTCATAGCGCTCGCGCAGCCACAGCTTGTTCATGGCGGTCGCGCTTTCGGCGGTGAAGACGTTGAAGCCTTGTTCGGTGAGGTAGCGGCGCAGCAGGTCGCGCAGGCGAACGTCGTCGTCCACCACCATGATCTTGGCGGCGTGGCCGTTCGAGTTGGCGTTGTTGTTGCCGGATTCAGTCGTTGTGCTAGTCATTTGGCAGCCAGATTTGTCTTATTCATGTTGCTATGGTAACGTCATAATCGTCCTGCGAAAACGCACACAGGATAAGTCATTACAAATTATTACAAACTTTACCCAATTAGCCTTACCCCCTCGGTCAAAGCATCATACACTGCGGGCATAGATTCAGCTCTTAGGAACGCCATGTTCATCGATCACAAAAAAATATCCGCGGTAGCTAGCGCATCTTTTTGCGTTCGAGTCATTACGGCTTCCGTGCTGGCTTGCAGCGCCGCACTGGCGCACGCCGATGGCGGTGACGGTCCGCGCCGCGAGCAGCCGCAACACCAGCAGGGCGGCCAACGCAACGATCAACGCGCCAGCGACAATCGCCAGATCGATCCGCGCAGCTACGAAGCGCGCGCCGAAGAACAGCGCCGCGCGATGCAGGAAGCCAGCCGCAATGCGGAACTCAATCGCCGCGTTGGCCGCATGACGCCGGACGAACGCCGCGATCTGCGCCGCCAGATCAACGAGGTCGGGCAGGACCTGTACGCCAATCCCCCACGGCGTTGATTATCTTTTAATTAAAGATGCAAGAACGGCACGTTTATTAATTTATTGGTATTGATGTGTATCAATAACTTCACAGTTGTGCCGTTTTCGCCACCTTTTTTCATATATTCCGCATGGTCTGCGTGTAAGATAAATTAATCACACGCAACGCCTTTCGGCCCGAGCGTGCCGTTTGGAGGAAGACCGTGGTTCAAGACGTTGCATCCGCAGCGCTAGCCGCCGACCGGGAGCCAGAAGCCCCAGGTCCAGGCTTGCCTATAGGGCTGGGAAGACTAGCGGACGGAATTTACATTGATCTGAGCATGAGCAAGCCGGCGCTGGTGGCCGCAGTGACGCACGTGTTTCAATCGGGTTGGTTTTTCGTCGGCCTCAATTATCCAGCGCTGCTCAAGGCTTTGTACGATGTGGGGCCGGCGCTCAATCCCGGCCAGGAGTCGCTGCGCCTGGCCGACGACGTGCGCGTGTTCGACGGTCAGCGGCTGGCGCTGTACAAGGCGCCGAAGATGAGCGTCTCCTACGCCGAGTACTACTTCCAGCAGCTATATCAGGAAGAGATGACGCTGCCCGACGGCACCGTGATCCCGGAGCGCCCGGTGTACCTCGATATCGACGAATTCATCGCCGACATGTGGAACAAGGGGATCCATTTCGGCATCGACGTGGCGGCCGTGAAGGCGGCCATGACCTCGACCAAACCTGACCGCATCACCTTCGCCACCGACCTCGAACCCGAGAAGGGACAGGATGCGACCGTGGTGGAAGTCTCGTCCGACCTGCATCGCAGCGATGCGCCCAAAGAGCGCGCCGATGGCCGGGTCGATCTGCAAAGCTTCCAGAACCGCTTCCCGCAGATTAAGGCCGGCATGCGGCTGCTGAAAAAGCTGCCGCCGGTGCCGGGCCTGCCGGGCTTCGACCTGGCCGGGCGCAAGACCGATCCCGAACCGCCCAAGGACTTGACGCTGCGCTTCCTGGCCGGCGACGGCACGGAAGCCAAGATGTTCGAAGATGGCGAGTACCTGGTCTCCACGCGCGAAGGCTTCCTGAGTGTGGACGCGAAGTCCAACCGCATTTCCATCAACGATAAAATCGTCAGCCTCGAAGGCGTCAGCGGCCGCACCACAGGCAACCTGGAGCTGGCCGGCGCCTACGAGGAATTCGGCGATGTGCAGGAGCAGCGCGACGTCACCGGCAGCGATATCACGGTGCACGGCAACGTCTACGGCAATATCAATTCGCGCGGCGGCACTGTGGTGCTGGACAAGAACCTGGTCAGCGGCAGCGTGCATAACGCGGCCGGCAGCATCAACATCGCCGGCGTTGCTTCCAACTCGGTGATCGTCGCGACCAATGGCAGCATCTCCATCAACCGTGCCGAGAACTGCGTCATCTCCGGCACCAGCGTCAAGCTGGTGGAGGCCTCCAACTGCGAGATCATCGCCGATGAAGTGTTCATCGAAGTAGCGGAAGGCTGCGCCATCGCCGGCCGCAACGTGGAACTGGAAAGCGCCGGCCCGCGCCGCCGCACCGAAATGCTGATTTATGTGCTGGTGAAGGACGTGACGCAGTTCGACGCGGAGATCGCCGAACTGGAACAGCGCGTGGCCGCCTTCGCGCAGGCCAATGAGGCCAGCAAGGAGGAGCTTGACCGCATCTCGGCGCAGCCGGATGTGCGCCGCTACCTGGCGCTGGCCGCCAAGCTGCGCACGCAGGAACTGGTGCTGACGCCGGAGCAGGGGCAGCACCTGCGCAAGATCGCCAGTGCGGTGGCGGAGGAGATCAAGGCCGTCCACAAACTGCAGCAGGATTTGCAAGCCGGCCAGACGCAGCACAAGCTGCTCAGCGACCGCCTGGACCGCGTGATCGAACAGAAGATGGAGGCGGCCGGCATTGCGCGCTGCGGCCTGCACCTGGTCAACGGCGAGACGATGGTGCGCACCATGCCGTTTGCGGGCGACACCACCGCCATGCGCGCCTTGCCGCCCAAGGATCTCAAGGCGCGCTTGCGCGGCACGCCGAGCGGCGGCGAGTTGCTGTTCTCCGACAGCACCGGGACGCTGGACTGGCATTTGAATCCGCGCCAGCGGTTTGCGCGGCCTTGAAGCGGCTGGCGCAAGCCCGGCGTAAATGCTAATCTTGGGCTTACAACTTCCTGGGGATTAGACCGTGTCAGACGACGCTACGGCGCTGGAACAAAACGCAGAAGGCGATCTGCCTGCAGCGATCGTCAGGCGAGGTGACGGCATCTATTTTTCAACCGATGCCGCCGCCGTAGGCTGCCTTGCGGCGGTCAGCCAGGTCTTCATGAGCAGCGCCTATTTTGCCGGCCTCGATTACGCGGTGTTCAGCAAAGTGCTGTACAACGTCGGCCCCGATTTGCCGGAGAACTTACGCAACAAGCCGCTGCTGCGCTTTGCCGACAGCATCGAGCCTTTCCACGCGCCGCGCCGTTCGCTGTACAAGAACGTCAAGATCATCAACGGCGAGGCCGAGTACTATTTCGAGCCGGTGTTCTTCGAGGTGCCGGACATGCCGCCGCAACCGGCGCGCCTGAACTTCGACGAATTCGTGGCCGATATGTGGATCAAGGGGATCCGCTTCGGTATCGATGCGCCGGCGGTGCGTGACGTGATCGGCACCGGACGGCTGGCGCGCATCGTGGTGGCCCGGCGCCTCAATGCCACACCGGGCAAGGACGCTTCCATCGCTGAAGTATCGCAGGATCTCCATCGCAGCAACGCGCCGCTGCAGAAGGCTGATGGCAAGCTCGATTGGCAGACCTTCCAGAACCGCTTCCCGCAAGTGAAGCCCAACGTCAAGCTGCTGCGCAAGGTGCCGCGTACGCCGGGTGTGCGCGGCTATGAGTTGTCAGGACTGGTGCTGGAGCCGCCGGTGCCCAAGGACATCGAGCTGACCACGGTGGCCGGCGAAGGCACGGTGATTGAGAGCCTGAAGGATGGCGAATACCTGGTGTCGGCGGTGGAGGGCTTTCTGAGCCTCGACCCAGGCACCAAGCGTTTGTCGATCGGGCCGAAGATCATCAGCCGCGAGGGCGTGAGCGCGCGCACCACCGGCAACCTGCAACTCACCGGCGAGTACGAGGAATTCGGCGATGTGCAGGAACAGCGCTCGGTGGAGGGCGGGAACATCACCATTCACGGCGACGTGTTCGGCAACATCGTCTCGCGCGGCGGCGATATTGTGCTGAGCAAAAACCTGATGGGCGGCACCGCCACCAATGCCGACGGCGCGATTCGCGTGCAGGGCGTGGCGTCCGGCGCGGTGTTGCAGACCAGGCGCGGCGAGATCGCACTGGCGCGCGCGGAAAGCTGCATCATTACCGGCACCCGCGTGGTGATCGGGGAAGCCAGCAATTGCGAGATCATCGCGGAAGAGGTGGTGATCAAGGTGGCCGAGGGCTGCGCCATCGCAGCGCGCAAGATCGAGATCGTGCACGCCGGGCCGCGCAAGCAAAACGAAATGCTGCTCTACGCGCTGGTGCCGGATACCTCGAAGTTCGACAAGAAGATCGCCGAGCTGCAGCCCAAGGTGCAGCAGGCCGCGCGCGAAGCCGATGTGCGCAAGGCGGAGATGGACGCCATCACCAGCCAGACCGAAGTCCGCAACTACCTGACGCTGGCCACCCGCGTGCGCAAGCGTGAGGTGATGCTGACGCCGGAGCAGGAACCCTTGTTCCACAAGATGGCGGAAGCGGTCGGCCCCTTGCTGCGGCAGGTGGCCAAGATTTCGCTGAAGGTGAAGGCGGCGCAGGTGCAGATGGAACAGGCGCAGGAAGAGGTCAATCAGGTGCAGCGGCAGAAGAGCGCCGTGCAGCGCGGCTCGCGCTGCGTGGTGGAGCTGTTGACCGGCGACGTGCTGCTGCGGACCATGAGCTTCGTGCCTGGCGAGGCGCCGCCCTACGACCGGCCGGCCAAGGAAGTCAAGGCCAAGGTGCGCACCGCCGTGCCGGGCATGACGGTGCTGCACAGCGGGCCTGTGGGCCCGATCAACTGGGCGCCATATTTGGCGGATTAAGTCCGGCGGATTAAGTTCGGCGCAGCGCCGCCACCAGTTCTCGCGCATAGCCGGGCAGGGCGGCTTCATCGCGCACGCAGATCAGCAGCTTGCGGTCTGCCCACGCATCGCTCAACTTCACGATGCGCAGATCGTCCGGGCTGCGGCGTGCGGCTGTTTCGGGCAGTAGCGCCAGTCCCGCGCCGCTGGCGGCCATGCGGCAGATGGCTTCAAAGCTGCGCAGGCGGATTTTGCAGTGCATGCGGCGGCCCAGCCGTTCCGCCTGTCCCGCCGCGTACTGCTGCAAGGCGCTGTCGCCGGCCAGGCCGATGAAGTCATATTCCAGCGCCGCCTCGAACGCCACGTGGCGCTTGTGGCCCAGCGCGTGCGCCAGCGGATGGCTGCGCGCCATCGCCAGCACCAGCGGATCGTCGCGAAAGGGGAAGGTTTGCAGCGCGGCGCGGTCCACCGCATCGGTGATGATGCCGATATCGGCGGCGCCGTCCGCCACCGCCTGCACGATGTCGCGGCTCAGGCGTTCTTCCAGATTAATGCTCAGCTGCGGATGCGCGGCCAGGAAGGCGGCCAGCGCGTCCGGCAGGAATTCGGTCATGGCCGAGGTATTGCAGAGCAGGCGCACTTGTCCCTTGAGGCCGGTGGCGAATTGCGCCAGGTCGGCGTGCATGTCGTCCACTTGGCGCAGGATGGTGCGGGCGTGCTGCAACAGCGTGCGTCCGGCTTCGGTCGGCTCGGCGCCGCGCCGGCCGCGCTGCAGTAGTGGCACGTTGAGCGCTTCTTCCATGCCGCGCACGCGCGCGCTGGCCGACGGCAGCGCCAGGTGCGCCAGCGCCGCGCCGGCGGTGATGCTGCCGCTGTCGGCAATATGGACGAACAGCTTAAGGTCGGTCAGGTCGAAGCGCATAGCCTATGTTTTATCCGAAGTCTGCCTCAGTATATGCCAGATTCCGCCCAGCGGCCCGGCGCGGCACAATGGCGGGCATGGATACCTTGTTTATTGCTTTCGTTTTTGTGCTGGCCGGTGTTGTCAAAGGCGTTACCGGCATGGGATTGCCGACTGTGGCGGTGGCCTTGCTCACCTTGCGCATGCCGCCGCTGGAAGCCGCCGCGTTGCTGATTGTGCCTTCGTCTGTAACGAATGTATGGCAGCTGGCGACTGGGCCGGCGCTGTATCCGCTATGGCTGCGTTTTCGCTGGCTGCTGCTGGCCATCTGCGTCGGCACGGCCTGCGTGGCACTGCTGGGCGATGGGCTGGCCGGCGGCGCGCTGCTGCTTGGGCTGGCACTGGCGGGCTATGGCCTGCTGGGATTGACCGGCTGGCGCATGCATGTGCCGCCGTCCGCCGAGCACTGGGCCGGGCCGTTGGCGGGGGCCGCCACCGGCTTCATGGCCGGCGTGACCGGCGTGTTCGTGATGCCGGTCGCTCCATATCTGCAAGCGCTCAATCTGGACAAGGACGACTTGATACCGGCGATGGGCATGGCCTTCACTGTCGCCACGCTGGCGCTGGCGGTCTTGCTGGCGGTGCGTGGCGAATGGCACGCGGCAGCGGCGGGCGGATCCTTGCTGGCGCTGGTCCCGGCCGTGATCGGCATGCAATTGGGGCAGTGGCTGCGCGAGCGCATGTCGCCGCTGTTGTTCCGCCGCTGCTTCTTCATCGCGCTGCTGGCGCTGGGCGCGCACCAGTTGATCAGAATGTGATTTTGCCGCGCAGCTGTTTGCGTTCGCCGTCCTTGGCCTTGCCTTCGAGGCGGCGGCGTTGTGAACCCATTGTCGGCTTGGTGGCGCGGCGCACGGTGGGCAGCACGGCCACGCTGTCGACCAGTTCCTGCAGGCGGCGCAAGGCATCCGCCTTGTTGGCGCCGAGGCTGCGCGATTGCTGCGCCTTCAGCACCACCACGCCTTCACGCGTGATGCGGCCGTCGCGCACAGCCAGCAGGCGTTCCTTGATGTGGTCGGGTAGCGAAGAAGCGGTGATGTCGAATCGCACGTGTACGGCGTTCGATACCTTGTTCACGTTCTGTCCGCCCGGCCCCTGGGCGCGGATGGCGGTGAATTCCACCTCGTCTGGATTGATAATGTTCATGTGGCGATTGTAGCAAACCTGCGGCCTGCGCCCGGTTAGCTTGATGCGCCTCAACGCCTGCGGGCTGGCGCGCGGTTAGGATGAGACTTGCTGTTCTCCGAACGAAAGGATCATCATGTCTTCTTCGATAACGCAAGCCGCCGCCGGCGAGGCATGCCAGTATCTGGTTTTCCGGCTCGGCGGACTCGATTACGCGCTGGACTTTAACAAGGTGCAGGAGCTGCGGCCCTTGCAGGCGCTGGAACGCTTTTCGTCGGATGGGGAAATCGTCACCGGCGTGGTGGTGTCGCGCGGGGTGATCATGCCGATCGTCGACATGCGCATCGCCTTCGGGCCGCGCCCGCCGGAACACGATCCGCTGACGGATGTGATCATCCTCAAGCTGTCCAGCTGTGTGATGGGAATGGTGGTGGACGGCGTGACGGACATCGTCGCGCTCAAGCCCGAGCAGATCGAGCCGATTGCCGGCGCCGGCGGTGTTGATTACCTGGTGGGCTTGGGAGATCTGGACGGGCGCCGCCTGATTGTGGTCGACATCGATAAGCTGATGTCGATCCGCAAAGTACAGTTCGGCGCCCGCCAAGCGGCCTAGCTTTAAACGATGGCTTCCAGCTGCTCTTGCAGCTCCAGCCACTGGCCTTCCAGCTCGCCCAGGTCCTTGGTGAAGAAAGCCTGGTCGGCCAGCAGTTGTTTCAGCTTGGCCTTGTTGGCGGCGTCGTAGATCGACTCCTCGCCCAACTGGGCATCCACATCAGCCTTCTGCGCCGTGCGCTTGGCGATTTGCTCGTCCAGGCGCTTGATCTTTTGCTCGATCGGCTTGCGCAGCGCGGAGATGCGCTGGCGATCTTCCGCTTCCTTGCGCTTTTGCTCCTTGCTGTTGACCACCGGCGCAGCGGCTTCCACTTTCGCCGGCGCGACCGGCGACTGCACCGGGAACGCGGTCTTGTTTTCCTTACCCGCCGCCGGCAGCACGTCGGTGCCTTTACCCAGCTTGGTCTGGAACAGCCAGTCCTTGTAGTCATCCAGGTCGCCGTCGAACGGCTGCAGCTTGCCGTCGGCGACGATGATGAACTGGTCGGTGGTGGCGCGCAGCAGATGGCGATCGTGCGATACCACCACCAGCGTGCCTTCAAACTGCGCCAGCGCTTCGGTCAGCGCTTCGCGGGTTTCCAGATCCAGGTGATTGGTTGGTTCGTCAAGCAGCAGCAGGTTAGGGCGCTGCCACACGATCAGGGCCAATGCCAGGCGTGCCTTCTCGCCGCCGGAGAACGGTGCGATCGGGCTGGTCACCATCGTGCCTGGGAAGTTGAAGCCGCCGAGGAAGTTGCGCAGTTCCTGCTCGCGCGTGGTCGGCGCAATCTTCGCCAGATGCCACAGCGGCGATTCGTCGTGACGCAGCATCTCCACCTGATGCTGGGCGAAGTAGCCGATGTTCAGGCCCTTGCCGGTGGTGGATTCGCCGGTCAGCGGCATCAGCTCGCCGGCGATGGTCTTGATCAGCGTCGACTTACCAGCGCCGTTAATACCCAGCAGGCCGATACGCTGGCCGATCTGCAGCGAGAAGTTGATATCGCTGACGATGGTCTTCTCGGTCACTTCGCCGGTTTTCTCGTTTTCGTTGCGGTAGCCGGCGTTGACGTCTTCCATCACCAGCAGCGGGTTGGGCGCGTTCGCAGGTTCGCGGAATTCGAACGAGAACTCGGCGGCGGCGCGCAGCGGCGCCAGTTCTTCCATCTTGGCCAGCGCCTTCATGCGGCTCTGCGCCTGGCGTGCCTTGGAAGCCTTGGCCTTGAAGCGTTCGATGAACGATTCGAGGTGAGCGCGCTTGCGCTGCTGCTTTTCCAGAGCGCCGGCGGCCAGCGCCAGTTGCGCTGCACGTTGGCGTTCAAACGCCGAGTAGTTGCCCGAGTAGCGTTTCAGTTTGCGCTCGTCGATGTGCACGATGACGTTGACGATTTCGTCGAGGAAGTCGCGATCGTGGGAGATGATGAGCAGCGTGCCGGTGTAGCGTTTCAGCCAGTCTTCCAGCCAGATGATGGCGTCCAGGTCCAGGTGGTTGGTCGGTTCATCGAGCAGCAGCAGGTCGGAAGGGCACATCAGCGCTTGCGCCAGATTCAGGCGCATACGCCAGCCGCCCGAGAAGCTGGCTACCGGCTGCTGCATCTGGTCGAGCGAGAAACCGAGGCCCAGCAGCAGCTGTTCGCCGCGCGACTGCACGGTGTAGGCGTCGGCGTCGGCCAGCGCGCTATAGACTTCACCGATGGCGATGCCGTTCTCGGTGGATTCCGGCTCGGACTCCAGTCGTTCCAACTCCGCTTGCAGCTTGCGCAGGCCGACGTCGCCGTCGATGGCGTAATCGAGGGCGGCGCGTTCCAGCGGCGGGGTTTCCTGCGCCACGTAAGCGACGCGCCATTTGGCCGGGAAGTCGATATCGCCCTGGTCCGGGTGCAGCTCGTTGCGCATCATCGCGAACAGGCTGGATTTGCCGGCGCCATTGGCGCCGATCAAACCGATTTTATCGCCGGGATTGAGGGTGACGTCGACTTGTTCCAGCAGCGGCTTTACGCCGCGCATCAGGCTTACTTGGTTGAAGCGGATCATTCGTGTTCTTCTTAGAGTTTCAGTTGGTCAGCCGTCAGCAGGAAGACCATGTCGTCGCCGTTGCTGGTGGTGAGCCAGGTCAGGCCCATTTCACCGAATGCGGCTTCAGCGAATTCTTTTTCATTGCCGATTTCGACGATCAGCAGGCCGTCGTCGGTCAGGCGCTCAGCGGCGCCGGCCACGATGCGGCGCACGATGTCCATGCCGTCCTTGCCGCCGTCCAGCGCCAGTTCAGGCTCGGCGCGGTACTCCATCGGCAGCTTGCTCATCGAGGACGAGTTCACGTACGGCGGATTGGTGATGATCAGGTCATACTTCTTGTTCGGCACATTGGCGTACAGGTCGGACTGGATCAGCGTCAGGCGGTCTTCCAGTTCGTAGGTCGCCACGTTGCGCTTGGCGACTTCCAGCGCGTCGGCCGAAATGTCGACAGCATCGACGAGCGCATCGGGGAAGGCGTCCGCCATCATGATGGCGAGGCAGCCGGAGCCGGTGCACAGTTCCAGGATGTTGGTCACATTCTCAGGCTCGTTGACCCACGGCGCGAAGTATTCGGGAATCAGCTCGGCGATGAAGGAGCGCGGCACGATGGTGCGCTCGTCGACGTAGAACTTGTAGCTGCCCAGGAAGGCTTCGTTGGTGATGTAGGCCGCCGGCACGCGGTCATTGACGCGGCGTTCGATCACCGCCATCACCGCCGCGATTTCTTCCGGCAGCAGCTTCGCGTCGAGGAACGGGTCGAGCAGGTCCAGCGGCAGCTTGAGCGTGTGCAGGATCAGATAGGCTGCTTCGTCATAGGCTTCCGCGCTGCCGTGGCCGAAGAACAGCTGGGCGGTGTTGAAGCGGGTGACGGCGTAGCGCAACAGGTCGCGCGGCGTGGTGAATGGCGTGGTGGTCATGGCAGTTTAGGTCAACAGGTTTTCCAGCGTACGGCGATAAATATTCTTCAGCGGATCGACGAAACGCAGTTCGATATGCTCATCGATCTTGTGAATGCTGGCATTCGGGGGGCCGAATTCTATCACTTGCGGGCAGATCTGCGCGATAAAGCGGCCGTCCGAGGTGCCGCCGGTGGTCGACAGTTCGGTCTCCACGCCGGTTTCCGACTTGATGGCGGCCGACAGCGCGTCGCTCAGCGTACCGCGCGGGGTCAGGAACGGCAGGCCGCTCAGCGCCCATTTCAGGTCGTAGTGCAGATTGTGCTTGTCCAGGATGGCGTGCACGCGGCGCTTCAGGTCTTCGTGCGTGCTGGCGGTGGAGAAGCGGAAGTTGAAGTCGATGACCATCTCGCCCGGGATGACGTTGTTCGCGCCAGTGCCGGCGTGGATGTTCGACATCTGCCACGAGGTGGGCAGGTAGTACTCGTTACCGTGGTCCCAGACTTCGGCCGCCAGTTCGGCCAACGCAGGCGCGCCGAGGTGGATCGGGTTCTTGGCCAACTGCGGGTAGGCGATGTGGCCTTGCACGCCCTTGATCGTCAACTTGCCGGACAGCGAGCCGCGACGGCCGTTCTTGATCATGTCGCCCAGGGTTTCGTCCGAGGTTGGCTCGCCGACGATGCAGTAGTCCAGCGTTTCGCCGCGCTCTTTGAGCATATTGCAGACGATGACGGTGCCGTCGGTGGCCGGGCCTTCTTCATCGCTGGTGATCAGGAAGGCGATAGAGCCCTTGTGGTCGTCGTGCTTGGCGATGAATTCTTCGCAGGCCACCACGAAGGCGGCGATCGAGGTTTTCATGTCGGCTGCGCCACGGCCATACAGCTTGCCGTCGCGGTGGGTCGGGGTGAAGGGCTGCGAGCGCCATTGTTCGACAGGGCCGGTCGGCACCACGTCGGTGTGGCCGGCGAACACCATCACAGGAGAAGTCGTGCCACGGCGCGCCCACAGGTTGGTCACGCCGTTCGATGCTATGGTTTCGCACTTGAAGCCCAGAGGGGTGAGCAAGTCGATCAGGTGCTGCTGGCAGCCCTTATCGTCCGGGGTGACGGAGGACAGGGAGATCAGTTTTTCGGTCAGCGCCAGGGTCTTGGAAGGAGTCATATCAGCCGTTGAAAATTTGTTGGTACTGCGCGTCGGAGAAGCCGACGGAGAAGGCGCCGTTCTTGTCCAGCACCGGGCGCTTGATGACGGAAGGATTTTCCAGCATCAGCGCGATGGCCGCTTCGTCATCGACGATGGACGCCTTGCGCTCATCGGACAGGGCGCGCCAGGTGGTGCCTTTGCGGTTCACCAGCACGTCGCGCGACAGGTGTTTCAGCCAGCCGGCGACGATCTCGCGCGTCAGGCCCTGCTTTTTAAAATCGTGAAAGACAAAATCCTGCTGCTGGTCGGCCAGCCAGGTGCGTGCTTTTTTAACGGTATCGCAGTTCGGGATGCCGTAGACGGTAATGGTCATGATAAGTCGGGAAAGTTAGACCCGGTAGGATACCACGCCGCGTGGCACGGCTGATAGCTGATAGCTTCGGCCTATTCGGCAAAAACAGGGCGCAGTAATTATCAAATGGCTATTTTCTTGACAGTGACCATACTGGAAAGGCTGTACCGGGGATCACTGGAGAGAAAAATGAAAACAAAATCAACCATCGTCGCCGGGCTGGCCAGCCTGGCATTTGCCATTCCTGCTGCCCATGCGGCGATCATCGACTTTGACGGACCTGGTGTCTGCAACGCCGCCGCCGATGGCAATGGCGCCCTTATGGCGTGCGCCAACTGGGCCTACCTGTCCCAGTCGTATGGGGACATGCCCGGCATGATCGACGTGCAGTACTCTGCGCCGCGCATCCCCGGCACCTCGCTCAACTGGTGGGATGCCGACTACAACACGCTGCGCGGCGTGGCCTTTGCTAACGGCAGCGACGGGAACTCGCAAGGCCGTATTGATATCAAGTCGCTCAACGGCATGGCGGTAATGCTGACGCACTTCGATATGGGCGCCTACGCCAACACCTCGAGGGATACGCACATCACCATCTCGGACCTGAGCGGCAATGTACTGTATGCGTTCAAGGGCAGTGTGGGCATGTCCAGCCCGAATATGCCGACCAGCTTTAACGGCATGTGGATAGGCGCGGATGGCATCCGGATCGAATGGGAAGATAGCGCCTACAACGTCGGCATCGACAACGTCGCCTACGGGATGACGCATGCGGTGCCGGAGCCGGCAACCTACGCCATGCTGGGCGCAGGGCTGGCGGTGCTTGGCCTGCTGGCGCGCCGCCGCAAGGTTTAGGCCTGGTTTGGAGCATCCCAGCGCCATGCCTGCCGCAAGCGCGCCTGAAGGTAGTCGATGAAGGCGCGCACGCGCGGCGCAAGGTGCTGGCCGTGCGGGAAAATCGCGTTCAGGGGAGCCGCTGGCATCGCATGGCTGGGTAGTACGCGCTGCAGCCGTCCGGCCAGGATATCGTCTCCCACATCCCAGATCGATTTGACCACGATGCCGGCGGCCTGCAAGGCCAGGGCATGGGCCGCCTGGCCGTCGTTGGTGATCAGGGCGCCGGTCACGCGGACGGCCACTTCTTCTTCACCTTGAAAACGCCATTCGGCGCGGCGCTGGTCTCCGATCAGGATGCAGCGGTGCTGCGCCAGTTCCGACGGCTGGCTGGGCATGCCGTGTTGCGCCAGATAGGCCGGTGCGGCGCAGGCCACGCGGTAGTTGGGCGCCAGCTGCCGCGCCACCAGACTCGAATCTTCCAGGCTGCCGAAGCGGATCGCCAGGTCATGGCCGCTTTCCAGCAGGTTCACTACGGCGTCGCCCAGGTCCAGTTGCACCGTCAATTGCGGGTGTTGGCGCTGGAAGTCGGCCACGATGGGCACGATGTGCTGCCGGCCGAATTCACCAGGCGCTGTCACGCGCAATAAGCCGCTCACTTCGCGCCGGCTGTGCGACAGCAGCGATTCCGCCTGTTCGATTTCGTCGAGGATGCGCAGCACGCGCGCGTGGAGCAGGGCGCCTTCTTCTGTCAGTGCCTGGCGGCGCGTGGTCCGTTGCAGCAGCCGCACGCCGATGCGCTTTTCCAGCTGCGCCATGCGCTTGCTGATGACCGACAGCGGCAGGTCCAGTTCCCGCGCGGCGGCGGACATGCTGCCCGCGCTGACGATGCGGGCAAAGGCGGAGAGGGCAGGCAAGTCGTCGAGCATAACGGTCTATTCTTCGCGAAATGGAAAATATGATTCACCCGTTCGGGGCTATTTCAGGCGCTTTCTAGGTCATATTATAGCTACATCAACCACCCAACTATTGCTGAAGGAGAGATGATGAAGCTTTCGAACGACACCGCGCCTACTTCGCGCCGCAGTTTCCTCGGGCAGGCCGGCGCGCTTGCTGCCGCCAGCTTGCTGGCGCCGGCCGTGGAGGCGCAAACCGCGCCCGCAACCAGCGCAGCCACCGCAGGCAAAGGCGGCTTCTGGCCGGGCGATGCGCGGCTGGTCATTTCTCTCTCCATGCAGTTCGAAGCCGGCGGCCAGCCAGCCAAAGGCACGGACAGCCCGTTCCCGAAAGTGGACTTTCCGGCCAGCGTGCCGGCCGACCTGACCGCCAACACCTGGTTCGCCTACGGCTACCGCGAAGGCATCCCGCGCCTGCTGGACCTGTGGGATAAGCATGGCGTCAAGGTGACCTCGCACATGATTGGCGAGGCGGCGCGCCGCCATCCGGAGTTGGCGCGCGAGATCGTGCGTCGCGGCCACGAGGCGGCTGCGCACGGTCCGCGCTGGAGTTCGCAGTATGCGATGAACCGTGCGGAAGAGCGCAAGTTCCTGATCGATGCCACCCGCATGGTGGAAGAGGTGACTGGCCAGCGCCCCACCGGCTACAACGCCAACTGGCTGCGTCGCGGGCCGAACACCCTGCCGCTGCTGCAGGAGCTGGGCTACACCTATCACATCGATGACCTGAGTCGCGACGAACCGTTCATCGAGCAGGTCAACGGCAAGGACTTCGTGGTGGTGCCATACACGCTGCGTAACAACGACATCCTGCTGATCGAAGGGCGCAATTACTCACCCAGCCAGTTCCTTGAGCAGATCAAGCTGGAATTCGATCAGCTGTACGAGGAAGGCGCGACGCGCCGCCGCATGATGTCGGTCAGCACCCATGACCGTATCAGCGGTTCTCCGCAGATGGTGCGGGTGCTGGACGAATTCCTGCGTTATGCAAAGTCGCATCCGGGCGTGGCCTTCATGCGCAAGGATGAAATAGCGCGTTTTGCGGCGGGCCGCGCCGACACGCTGCGCGAAACCGAAACCATTTAAGGAGCCATCATGAGCAAACTCGAAGGAAAAAAAGTACTGGTCGTTGGCGGTAGTTCCGGCATCGGCGAGGCTGCGGCCCGCGAGCTGGCGGCATTGGGCGCGCAAGTGACCATCGCCTCGCGTGACCCGGCCAAGCTGCAGGCTGCGGCGGCGCGGATCGGCGGCTCGGTGCGCACCGCCGTTCTCGATACGTCCAACGATGCCGCCGTCGAAGCGTTTTTCGCGGCGCAGGAAGAATACGATCACGTCGTGGTGTCGGCGGCGCAGACCTCGTCCGGCCCGGTGCGGGAGCTGCCGCTGGTGGACGCCTATGCGGCCATGAACAGCAAGTTCTGGGGCGCGTATCGCGTGGCGCGTGCCGTTAAAATCGCTGCCGGCGGTTCGCTGACGCTGGTGTCGGGTTTTCTCGCTGCACGCCCGAGCAAGACGTCGGTGCTGCAGGGCGCCATCAACGCGGCGCTGGAATCGCTGGGGCGCGGCCTCGCGCTCGAGCTGTCGCCGGTGCGTGTGAATACGGTGTCGCCGGGGATGGTGGCCACGCCGATGTGGTCCGGCATGAGCGATGAGGTGCGGGCGGCCAAGTTTGAAGCGGTTGCGGCGCGCTTGCCGGCGCAGCGCGTCGGCCAGCCGGAAGACCTGGCCAATGCCATCGTCTATCTGGTGACGACGCCGTTCGCCACCGGCTCCACGGTGCTGGTGGATGGCGGCGGCGTGATCGCCTGACGTATTTCGATCCTGGAGGAGGGTATAATGCTTTATTTATAACTACTCTTGCCAACATGCCTGTTGCCCTGAACCTCCGCATCGTCTTGGCGCTGTGTACCGCGTCGTTTGCATTTAGTGTGTGGGCCGACCCTGTCGTGAAGCGGCCGGACCCGCGCGAAACCCGTAGGCTTGCCGCACTCCTGGATAATCAGGATTGCCCGGCCGCCGTGCAGGAGGTCAAGGATGGCATCAAGGCGCGCCAGCCCGACGTGTTGATGATGGCCGCCGCCATGATGGAGGATGGCGTCTGCATGAAGGCTAACTGGGAGAAGGCGGTTAGCCTGTACGAGATGGCCTATCAGGCGGGAAGCCCGACCGCATGGCATGCAATGGTGGCGGCGCTGGCTGCGCCTGGGCGCGATAACGGCCGCGCCTTATGGTTCGCGGCCCAGCGTTCATATGGCTTGCCGGGCAGCTGCACTCCCAAGGCCGATCCGCTGAAGCAGCCCGACGCTTTCAATGACGAGCTGGAACGCATGCCGCCGGAGGTGTTCCGCGCTTGCGTCTACATGGCGGGCGTGATGAGCGAGGTGTTTGGCCGTACCCAGTATCCGCCGGCATCCCTTGCGTACCGCATGCAGGGAAATCTGGCGATGAAGTTTGTTCCATCGAGCGGCGTCATCACCTGGATTTTCGAGCAGACGGCCGACAGCTCGCCAGGCAATCGCGATATGTCGAAGGCGCAGTTCCATGACGAGCGCAAGATTGAGAAGGAATTGCTGAATTATGTGAAGGCGAAAAGCGACTTTGCGCTGGCGCGCTATACGCGGCCGGAAGGCATCGACCCCGCGCTGGTATTGAGCGGAGAGTTCAGGTTTACGATCGACTAGGTATTCAGCGTAAATTCGGTAAAGGAAGCCTCGCTGCTCGGCGCGGCCTTGGCTTCCGGCTCGTCGGCTTTGGCGAGTTTGCTGTCCGGGCCATTATTCAAGAGCCACAGCAGGTTGGTGGCGGAATCGGCGTTGGCCAGTGCTTCGTCCTGGCTGACCAGTCCATCCTGCACCAGCTTGAGCAAGGCTTGCTCGAACGATTGCGAGCCGGGCGACATGCTCTTTTCCATCGCTTCCTTGATCTGGCCGATTTCGCCTTTTTCGATCAGGTCCGCGATGTAGCGCGTGTTGACCATCACTTCCACCGCCGCCGAACGGGTGCCGCCGTTGATCGAGCGCACCAGCCGCTGCGACACGATGGCTTTCACGGTGCTCGACAAATCCTGCAGCAGCGCCGCGCGGTTCTCGATCGGGTAGAAGCTGATGATGCGGTTTAAAGCGTTGTAGCTGTTATTCGCGTGCAGCGTGGCCAGCACCAGGTGGCCCGACTGCGCATAGGCCAGCGCCGCCGCCATCGTTTCCTTGTCGCGGATTTCGCCGATCAGGATGCAGTCCGGCGCCTGGCGCATGGAGTTGCGCAGCGCGGTGTAGAAGTCCTTGGCGTCGCTGCCGATTTCGCGCTGGTTGACGATGGATTTCTTATTCCGGAACAGGTACTCGATCGGATCTTCCAGCGTCAGGATATGGCCGGAGCGCAGTTCGTTGCGGTGATCCAGCATCGAGGCGATGGTGGTCGATTTGCCGGAACCGGTGGAGCCCACCAGCAGCAGCAAGCCGCGCTTTTCCATGATCAGGTCCGCCAGCACCGGCGGCAGCTGCAGGTCGGCCAGCAGCGGGATAGTGGCGGGCACAAAGCGGAACACGGCGGAGATGGTGCCGCGCTGCTTGAACGCGGACAGGCGGAAGCGGCCCAGGTTCGGCACCGAAACGCCCATGTTCAGTTCATTGGTGGCTGCCAGTTCGTCCATCTGCTCCGGCGTGGCGATTTCCGCCAGCAGGGCATGGATGTTCTCCGGCTCCAGCTTTTGCTGGTTGATCGGGATGAGATTCCCGTTGATCTTGATGTGAACCGGAGAGTTCACCGCGAAAAACATGTCCGACGCGTTCTTTTCCTTCATGAGTTGGAACAAGCGGTCCATAGCCATGATGAGTCTCCGGTTCTAGTGCATTAAATACCGCGCAGCAGTTCGTTGATGCCGGTTTTCGCGCGGGTCTTTGCGTCGACGCGCTTGACGATGACCGCGCAGTACAGCGAGTACTTGCCGTCGTCCGATGGCAGCGAGCCCGATACCACCACCGAGCCCGAAGGCACGCGGCCGTAGGTCACTTCGCCGGTGGTGCGGTCGTAGATCTTGGTCGACTGGCCGATGTACACGCCCATCGAGATCACCGAGTTTTCTTCCACGATCACGCCTTCAACGATTTCCGAACGCGCGCCGATGAAGCAGTTGTCTTCGATGATGGTCGGATTGGCTTGCATAGGTTCCAGCACGCCGCCGATGCCCACGCCGCCCGACAGGTGGACGTTCTTGCCGATCTGCGCGCACGAACCGACGGTGGCCCAGGTGTCGACCATCGCGCCTTCATCGACGTAGGCGCCGATGTTGACGTAGGAAGGCATCAGCACCACGTTCTTGGCGATGAAGGAACCACGGCGCGCCACAGCTGGCGGCACCACGCGGAAGCCGCCTTTGGCGAAATCGTCGGCGGTGTAGTTGGCGAACTTGGTTGGCACTTTGTCGTAGAACTGCATGGTGCCGTCCGAAGGCAGGACCACGTTGTTCTCCAGTCGGAACGACAGCAGCACGGCTTTCTTGACCCACTGGTTCACCACCCAGGTGCCGGTGGCTTTGTCGGCCACGCGGATGCTGCCGTTATCGAGGCCGGCCAGTACGTGGTTGACGGCGTCGCGCAGTTCGGCGGAACCGTTGGCTGGGTTGATGTTTGCGCGGTCTTCCCAGGCGGTTTCGATGATGTTCTGGAGTTGTTGGCTCATGATGGATTCAATCTTATTTGTTAAGGGACTTGCAGAATTGGACGATGCGCTGCGCGGCTTCCAGGCCTTCCGCCGTCTCGGCGACCAGCGCCATGCGGATGCGGTTGCGGCCAGGGTTGATGCCGTGCGCTTCGCGCGCCAGATAACTACCCGGCAGTACGGTGACATTATATTCGGCGTACAGGCGCTGGGCGAATTCGGTGTCCGACAGGCCGGTGCGGCTGACGTCGGCCCATAGGTAGAAACCGGCGTCAGGCAGTTCCACGTCCAGCACTTCCTTCAGCAAAGGCGTGATGGCGTTGAACTTGGCGCGGTATTGTTCGCGGTTGTTTTCGACATGGGTTTCGTCGTTCCACGCCGCGATCGACGCAGCTTGCACGGAGAGGCTCATGGCGCCGCCGTGATAGGTGCGGTACAACAGGAATTTTTTCAGCACTTCGGCGTCGCCGGCCACAAAGCCCGAACGCATGCCCGGCACATTGGAGCGCTTGGACAGGCTGCTGAACACCACCAGACGCGCGTACGGACGCTCGATGGTGGCGAGGCCCAGCTGGTGGGCCGCTTCCATCGCACCCAGCGGCGGCTGTTCGCCGTGATAGATCTCGGAGTAGCACTCGTCGGCGGCGATGACGAAGTTGTAGCGCTCCGACAGCGCGAACAGGTGTTCCCAGTCGGTCAGCGACAACACGGCGCCGGTCGGGTTGCCCGGCGAGCAGACGAACAGCAGGGCCACGCGCTTCCAGACTTCTTCCGGAATGCTGTCGTAGTCGCAGCCGAAATTGCGGGCCGGGTCGGAGTTGACGAAGTACGGCTCGGCGCCGGCCAGGTAGGCCGCGCCTTCGTAGATCTGGTAGAACGGATTCGGGCTGACTACGATCGACTTGGCATCCTTGTCGATGACCGCCTGCGCCAGCGCAAACAGCGCTTCGCGCGAGCCGTTCACCGGCAGCACCTGCGTGGCCGGATTCAGCTTGGGCAGGTTGTAGCGGCGTTCCAGCCAGCCGGCGATGGCGCCGCGCATCTCGGGCGAGCCGATGGTGGTCGGATAGATGGCCAGGCCGTCGACATTGTCGATCAGCGCCTGCTCGATGAATTTTGGCGTAGGATGCTTGGGTTCCCCCATGCCCAGACTGATGGCCTTGTGCTGAGGGCTGGCAGTGACTTGCTCAAACAGCAGGCGCAGTTTTTCGAACGGGTAGGGGTGAAGCTTGTCGAGAAGTGGATTCATAGTCTTTGATTATAGCGCCTCCACGCCTACCCGGTCATCCATGCTAAATTATTAAAATAATTGAATAGACAACCGTGGGCGGGACGATGGATCAAAACGAGATTGCACTGGAGGCGGAGGTCAGCCGCAAGGTCATGGCAGGCCGATTGGCGGTGGGCCTGGTACAGGGACTGCTGCTGTATTGGCTGTGGTCCGCCGCGCGCGACGGGGCCTGGCCTGCTACTGTGCCGATGGTGATGGGGCCACTGGTCGCGCTGCTATTGATCTTGCCGGTATTGCTGATCTCCAGCCTGGGCCACATGGCGCCGCGACAGGCGGCGGCGTGGCTGGCGACGGCGCTGGCCGTGCTGCTGGCGTTGTCGCTGCACGACGCGTGGCGTGGCATGAATGCCCAGCCGTTGTTGAGCAACTGGGATAATCGGCCCAACTATGCGCCGTCGGTGTTGCTGGTGGTATTTAGCGTGGTGTTCTTCTTCATCGCTCAGGCGCTGGTATTGGCCGGCGTGCAGGAGAAGCGGCGCATCGCCGGCTACAACGCGTATTTCGAAACCGCGTGGAAGCTGGCTATACAACTGTTGTTTTCTGCATTCTTCGTCGGCGCGCTGTTCTTCGTGCTGCTGCTCGGATCGCAGTTGTTCATGCTGGTCAAGCTGAACTTCCTGCGCGATCTGCTGCGCGAATCCTGGTTCAACGTGCCGGTGATCTGCACCGCCTTCTCCTGCGCCATGCACATCACGGATGTGCGGCCCTCCATCGTGCGCGGCATCCGCACCTTGCTGCTGGTGCTGATGTCGTGGATTCTGCCGGTGGCCGTGGTGCTGGTGACGGGCTTCCTGTGCACGCTGCCGTTCACTGGGCTGGCGGCGCTGTGGGAGACGCGCCATGCCACCTCGGTACTGCTGGGCGCTGCGGCCGTGCTGCTGGTGCTGATCAACGCCGCGTTCCAGAACGGCGAGGCGCTGGTGGCGCTGCCGCTGCGCGTGGCCGCGCGCACGGCGGCGATATTGATACTGCCGGTGACGGCGGTCGGCATTTACGCGCTGGGACTGCGGGTGGCGCAATATGGCTGGACTTCGGACCGGGTCATCGCCGCCGCCTGCCTGCTGGTGGCCTTGTTCTACGCGATCGGCTACGTGTGGGCCGCGTATCAGTACGACACGTGGCTCAAGCCCGTCAGCACGGTCAATGTCTGGGCCGCGTTCCTGGTGCTGGCGGTGCTGCTGGCCTTATTCACGCCCATCGCCGATCCGGCGGGTATCGGCGTGAACAGCCAGATGGCGCGGCTGGACAAGGGCAAGACGGCTGCCGCCGATTTCGACTTTCGCTATTTGCGCTTCGAGGGCGGGCGTTATGGGCAGGAAGCGCTGGAAGAACTGAAGCAGCGCACTACCGGACCGGATGCCGCGCTGCTGCAGCGTGAAGCTACGGCCGCGCTGGCGATGGCGCTGAAGGACCGCTGGATGCTGCCCAAGAAGTTCACCGCGCCGGCGTCGGTTGCGGCAAATCTGAGTGTCTGGCCTGCCGATGCGCAGCTGCCAGCCAGCTTCCTTGCGCAGGAATGGGAACTCACGCAAGACGATGAAAAGCCAGCGTGCCTGACCCGGAAGGAAGGCAAATGCGACGCCATCCTGCTCGATGCGGATGGCGACGACAAGCAGGAAGTGCTGCTGCTGGAGAAAGACCGTGCCCTTGCCGGCTATCTGTACGCGGAGCGGAGCGCGGGAAAATGGGCCGTCGCTGCAACCCTGAGCTATCTCGACACTTCTTGTGCGCCGCTGATGGAGAAGCTGCGCAAGGGCGAGTTCAGTTTGGTGGCGCCGCGCTTCAAGGAGTTGGAGGTTGGCGGACGGCGGGTCCGGTTGGAAGACATGCGCTCGCCCAAGGCGGAGTGCAGCAGGGCTAAGTAGCGGCGCCTTGCAGCGGGCACGCCTGCTTGTCCTCGCCGAGACGGCGTGCCAGCTCGCCGCGCAGCAGGTGCAGGCCGTTGATGCGCTGGTCGATATCGGCCAGCTTGCGTTCCAGCGCTGAGCGCAACTGCGGCGCAGTGGCGGTGGCGCCGGGTTCGGCCAGCAGCGGCAGGTCGGCTTCTATTTCGGCCAGCGTAAAGCCCAGCGTTTGCGCCAGGCGGATATAGCGCAGCAAGTCGACCGCTTCCTGCGGATAGTCGCGATAGCCGTTGGCGCTGCGGCGCGCGCGCAGCAGGCCGCGCTTCTCGTAAAAGCGCAGCGTGTCGCGGCTGAGGCCTGTGGCCTCGGCGATTTCCCCGATTTGCATGCGTGGTCTCCCAAAAAATGCTTGACCCTGGAGTCTACTCCAGCCTTTAGCATGGCTGCATGAAAACTACTACTTTCCGCAAAATCGTATTCGGCAGCGCGCTGTATGACCTGATCGTCACCGCGCCTTTCGCAACCCCGTGGAGCTTCGCCTTCGCACACGCGCAACTAGGCGCCGTCAACCAAAAGCTGGGCGGCGCACCGCTGCCGGACTTCACTCCATTCCACATCCTGTTCGCCTGCCTGCTGGGCAGCGTGGTGCTGGTGTGGTCGGTGCTGCGCCTGCGCGACCCGCAACCGCGCTTCGGCCGCTACGACGGCGTTGCGCGCCTGCTGTTCACCACGTGGATGGTCTGGACGTTTACCGCGACCGGCGCGCCGCTGCTCTGGCTCTTCATCCTGCCGGAATTCGCCTGGGGCGTGGCGCAGTGGCTGCCGGTACGCTCTCCACCAGAAAATCAATGAAGGCGCGGACGCGGGCGGGCTGTTGTTGGCGGCTCGGGTAGTAGGCGTACAGGTCGGCCGAGGGCAGGGTGTAGTCGGGCAGGACGACCTGCAGGCGGCCGCTGTCGAGGTACTTGGCCGCGTCCCACTCGGAACGCAGCAGGATGCCGTGGCCATCCAGCGCCCAGCCCAGCACCACGTCGCCGTCGTTGCTGGACAGGCTGCCGTGTACTTTCACCGTTTCGTGCTTGCGGCCTTTTTGCAGTTTCCAGGTGCTGTAGCTGTCGTCGTTCTGGCGGTGCAGGATGCAGCGGTGCTGCGCCAGTTCCTGCGGCGTGCGCGGCACGCCGTTGCGCTTCAAATAGGCCGCCGAGGCGCACAGGTAGCGGTGGTTGGACAGGATCTTGCGTGCGCCCAGCCGCGTGTCCGGCAGTTCGCCGAAGCGGATGCCGAGGTCATAGGCGTCTTCCACCAGGTTGATGGCGCGGTCGGTCAGCTGCAGTTGCACTTCCACCTCCGGATAGCGCCGCGCAAACGCCGACACCAGCGGCGCGATGGTGGTGCGGCCGAAGCCCAGCGTGGCGTTCACGCGCAGCAGTCCTTTCGGCGCCGCGCGGCTGCTCGATACCGATTCCTCCATGTCGCGGATGTCGGCCAGGATGCGCGTGGCCTGCGTGAGATAGGTTTCGCCCTCGCTGGTCAGGCTCACGCGGCGCGTGGTGCGGTTCAGCAGGCGCACGCCAAGGCGCTGCTCCATCAGCATCAGGCGCTTGGTGACGGCCGGCGGCGTCAGTCCCAGCTCGCGTGCGGTGGCGGCCAAGCTGCCCAGCTTCGCCAGCAGCACAAAGAACGACAATTCCGAGACGATATCGTTATTCACTTGAAGTTAATAAAGGAATTAATGTCAGTAAATTATACGACTATCTTTCAAGAGTAAGCTGTCACCATTCTTCCACGGAGACCGCATCATGAAAATCGTCGAGATACGCGAAAAAACCATCCCTATCAGCTCCCTGATCCGCAACGCCTACATCGATTTCAGCAAGATGACGCTGAGCCTCGTGGCCGTCATCACGGACGTGATCCGCGACGGCAAGCCGGTGGTCGGCTACGGTTTCAATTCGAATGGCCGCTACGGCCAGGGCAAGTTGATGCGCGAGCGCTTCATCCCGCGCATCCTCGAAGCCGATCCGTTCTCACTGCTGAACGACGCCGGAACCAACCTCGATCCGCACAAGGTGTGGGACTGCATGTTCACCAACGAGAAACCGGGCGGCCACGGCGAGCGTTCGGTGGCCATCGGCACCATCGACATGGCGATCTGGGATGCGGTGGCGAAGATCGAGCGCAAGCCGCTGTTCCAGTTGCTGGCGGAACGCTACGGCAGCGGCACGCCGGACCGTAAGGTGTTCGTCTACGCCGCCGGCGGCTACTACTATCCGGGCCAGAGCCACGATGCGCTGAAAGATGAAATGCGCAGCTATATCGATCGCGGCTACACGGTGGTTAAGAAGAAGATCGGCGGCGCCTCGCTGGACGAAGACCTGCGCCGCATCGATTCGATCCTGAGCGTGTTGGGCGATGGCCAGAAGCTGGCGGTGGATGCCAACGGCCGCTTCGACCTCGACACCGCCGTCAAATACGCCAAGGCGTTGTCGAAGTACGACTTGTTCTGGTACGAGGAAGCAGGCGATCCGCTGGACTTCGAACTGCAAGCCACGCTGCGCAATTACTACGACAAGCCGATGGCCACCGGCGAAAATCTGTTCTCGATGCAGGATGCGCGTAATCTGATCCGCTACGGCGGCATGCGTGCGGACCGCGACTGGCTGCAGTTCGACTGCGCGTTGAGCTACGGTCTGGTGGAGTACCTGCGCACGCTGGACATGCTGCACCAACACGGCTGGTCGCGCACTCGCTGCATTCCGCACGGCGGCCACCAGATGTCGCTTAACATTGCGGCCGGCCTTGGGCTGGGCGGTAACGAATCCTACCCGGACCTGTTCCAGCCGTTCGGCGGCTTCCCCGACGGCGTGCGGGTCGACAATGGCTACATCACCATGCCGGAGCTGGTGGGCATCGGCTTCGAGGGCAAGTCGAATCTCTACAGCGAGATGGCGGCCCTCAGCGCGTAATCAGGCTGCCTTGGCCAGTGTCGCTTCCGGCGCGCTCCACACTTGCTGCGCCACGCGCATCATGTTGCGGCCGAGGACCAGCTCCACTTCGCTGTCGCTCATGCCGGCCTTGCGCAGCGCGGCCGGCAGTTCGCGCCACACTTCCGGCGGCGTGAAGCTCGGCGGATGGTTCATGTCGTAGCCTGCCGATGCCGGCCACCAGTGCGAAGGATCGAAAGCGCCCGGCGGCGTGTCGTCGAGGCCAGGCTGCTGGAAGCAGATATCCAGTCCGATGCCGACGTGCTTCACGCCCACCAGATCGGCGACGTAGGCAGCATGCCGCGCCACGTCTTGCGCATTCGGCTGCTCGCTGCCGAGGAAGAAGGACAGGCCGGAGATGCACACCACGCCGCCGGCTGCGGCGCAAGCGCGGATCTGCTCATCGGTGACGTTGCGGCCGTGCGGTACCAGCGTGTAGGGATTGGCGTGGCTGAAGATCACCGGCTGCGACGAGGCGTTCATGATCTCCAGGCTGCACAGGCGGCCCGTGTGCGAGCAGTCCATCAGGATGCCGTTGTCGTTCACCGCCTGCACCATGCGATGGCCGAGCGGCGTCAGGCCGCGCGCCACGTCGTGGCAGCCGCCCGCCACGCTGTTGTTGCGGTTGTAGGCGAAGTGGATCTGGCGCACGCCTAGCTGCGCGTACAGCGCCACCATGTCCGGCTGGTCCAGCAGCGGCATCGAACCCTCAAGATCGAAGGTGATGGCGATGCGGCCGTCGGCTGCGGCCTGGATGATGTCGTCCACGCTGGACACCAGCACATAGCGCTCGGGATTGGCAGCGATAGTGGCGCGGTAGCCCGCAATCACCGACATCACTTGTGACACCGGATTCATGTCCGCACCGACGTTGAGCGACACGTAATTTACGCCGGCGGCGTGCAGCCGGCGCACCGGCGTGAAATCGGCCAGCGGGTGTTGTGGCAGGCAAGCGTGGGCGTCCCAGTTAATCATGATTGTCGGCGTGGTGAAAAAGGGTATAGTCCCACGAATGGCCGCGCAGGGTCAAATTCGCGGCATGCTTTATACTGGCGCTTTTACCCGTATCCGAAGGCCGACATGTCTTTCTCTACACTGGGCCTCGCACCCTCGCTGCTTAACGCCATTACTGAAATCGGCTATCAGGAACCCACGGCCATCCAGAGTGCCGCGATTCCCGCCATCCTGCGCGGCGAGGACGTGCTGGGCGCCGCGCAAACCGGCTCAGGCAAGACTGCCGCCTTCGCGCTGCCGCTGCTGCAATCGCTGCTGGACAAGCGTGGCAGCCATCGCCAGCTGCATGGCCTGATCCTGGTGCCGACGCGCGAGCTGGCGTCGCAGGTGGCGGATTCGATACGTCAGCTGGTGTCGCACTTGCCGACCACGCTGAAGGTGCAGGTGGTGTTCGGCGGTGTGTCGATCAACCCGCAGATGCTGGCGCTGCGCGGCGGCACGGATATTCTGGTCGCTACGCCAGGCCGCCTGCTGGACCTGGTCGCCCATAACGCGGTGAAGCTGTCGCAAACGGCCATGCTGGTGCTCGACGAGGCAGACCGCCTGCTGGATATGGGTTTCAGCGAAGAGCTGAATCGCATCCTTGAACTGCTGCCGAAGCAGCGCCAGAACCTGTTCTTCTCGGCGACCTTCCCGCCGGCGGTGCAAAAGCTGGCCGATGGCCTGCTGAACAATCCGACGCGCATTGAGGTGCGGTCCGAGCCGTCCAGCAAGCCGGATATTGAACAGCGCGCCATCAAAGTGGATGTGCCGCGACGTACCATGCTGCTCAAGCATCTGATCCTTGAGCACAAGTGGCGTGGTGTGATGGTGTTTGTCGCTACCAAGTATGCGTCGGACCATGTGGCGGATAAATTGAACCGCAACGGTATTCACGCCGCATCCTTCCACGGGGAGTTGAGCCAGGGCGCGCGTACCCAGACCTTGACCGATTTCCGCACCGGCTATCTGCAAGTGCTGGTGGCGACCGACGTGGCGGCGCGCGGCATCGATATCGCGCGCTTGCCGGCGGTGGTGAACTATGACTTGCCGCGTTCCGCTGTCGACTATACCCACCGTATCGGGCGTACTGGCCGGGCAGGAGAGAGTGGTGTGGCGATCAGCTTCATCACCGCCGAGGCGGAGCAGCATTTCCGCCTGATCGAAAAACGCCAGAACCAGCGCGTGGAGCGTGAGGTGATCGCCGGCTTCGAGCCGACCGAGGCCGCGCCTGTGGTCAGCGCCTTTACCGACACGGTCAACGGCGGCATCAAGGGCAAGCGCAAGAGCAAGAAGGACAAGCTGCGCGAAGCTGCCGCCGCAGCCGCCGGCAAGTAAGCCTGCTGTGCGCTCACTCGCCGCTGGCGCGGAACTGGCGGCGGTAGACTGACGGGGAGGTGCGCAGCGCGGTGCGGAAGTGCTGGCGCAGCGACAGCGCCGAGCCGAAGCCCGCTTCCTGAGCCACTACTTCAATCGACACATCGCTGGTTTCCAGCAGCCGCTGCGCGTGCGCTACGCGCTGGTTGAGCAGCCATTGCTTGAACGAGGTGCCGGTGGCGTCGCGGAAGTGGCGCGTGAAATTGCGGCGGCTCATGGCCGCGCGCGCGGCCAGCGCATCGATGCTGTGGTTGTCGGCCAGATGCCGGTTGACCCAGTTGAGCACTTGCGCAAAGCGGTCATCGCTGCCGCTGACCGGCACCGGGCGCTCGATGAACTGTGCCTGCCCGCCTTGCCGGTGCGGCGCCACCACCAGCTGCCGCGCCACATGGTTGGCCGCCTCCGCGCCGCACAGCTGGCGCAGCAGGTGCAGGCAGCAATCCAAACCCGCCGCCACGCCGGCGGAAGTCAGCACATCATCATCCACATACAGCACTTCGCGGTCCACCGAGACCGTTGGATGACGTTCGGCCAGCGCATCCGCAAACTGCCAGTGCGTGGTGGCGCGGCGGCCATCCAGCAGGCCTGCTTCCGCCAGCGGAAAGGCGCCGAGGCACAGGCCGACGATGCGCGCGCCGCGCTTGTGCGCACGTTGCAGCGCGTGCAGCAGGGCTACCGGTGCGGGGCGGCAGTCGTCGTGCCAGGTCGGCAGAATGACGATATCGGCGCGGCTCAGCGTTTGCAGGCCGTGCGGCACGGCGATATCGAAGCCGCCGGTGGTGCGCAGCGGCGACGGATCGGGCGAGCAGATTTTCAGGTCGAACGTAGCATCGCGGAACACCATACCCGGCACGGACAGGTGGAAGGGCGTGATGCCATCGAAGGCGATGACGGCAATTCTGAAGCGGGAAGTATTCATGGCCCGATTATATCGTTTGTATGCCTTCGGGCCGCTGTCGGCTGGTGACGTGGAAGCGCACAATGCTTCTCATCGTAACCCAACACAGGAGAACCACCATGCGCCGTGCCCTGATCGTCGTTGATGTGCAAAACGAATACTTCACTGGCAATATGAAGATTGAATATCCGCCGGTGGCGGTGTCGCTGCCGAATATCACCCGTGCGATGGACGCGGCCCGTGCCGCCGATATCCCGGTAGTGGTGGTGCAGCACGATGCGCCGGAACAGTCGCCCATCTTCGCCAAGGGCTCGCCGGCGTGGCAGCTGCATGAGGAGGTGGCGCAGCGTTCGGCCAATCTCCACATCAACAAGACCTATGCCAGCGTGTTCACCGGCACCGGCCTGGCCCAGTGGGTGGCCGATAACGGCATCGACACGCTGACCATCGTTGGCTACATGACGCACAACTGCGATGCGGCCACCATCTACGAAGCGGCGCACAAGGGATTGTCGGTGGAGTTTTTGTCGGACGCCAGCGGTTCGCCGTCCTACGAGAACGCGGCCGGCAAGGCCAGCGCGGAAGAGATACACCGCGTGTTCAGCACCGTGTTCCATACCGGCTTTGCGGCCGTGGCTACTACGGAAGCATGGATTGCCGCTGCACGCGAAGGCAAGGCGCTGGAACGCGACAATATCTATCTGTCGGTCCAGCGCACGTTAAAAGCTTAACCTCCGACGCGCTTCGGTTTGTGGCCGAGCTTTGTGAGTTCGGCCATCACGCGTTCGCAATGGTCGCCCTGGATTTCGAGCACGCCGTCCTTGGCCGTGCCGCCGGAACCGCAGGCGCTGCGCAACTGCTTGCCCAGCGCCGCCAGCTCTTCGGCGCCCAGCGGCAGGCCGCGCACCAGGGTGACGGTCTTGCCGCCGCGCCCCTTGGATTCGCGTGATACCTTCACATTGCCATCGCCGATTGGCTTGGCCTTGGCGGCAGTTTTGCAGGCGCACTCGCTGAGCGGCTTGCGGCAGTCCGGACACATGCGGCCCGTTTCGGTGGAATAGACGAGGGCCATGATTTAATCCTTCAATAAACGCGGCATGAAGATGTCGAAGAAGCGCTTCTGGTCTGAGGCCAGGCACACTTGCGCGTTTGGCTTGCCCGGCTGCTCGCGGGTGTAGCCTTCGCTGTCGACCACGATGCGTAGCGGCGTTGTTGGACATACCGACGGATCGATCATCCATGCCACCGGCACCACGTCGAACAGCGACGGCATATTGCTGGACCAAGGCTGGTAGGCGTTGATCCACTGGTGGTAGAGCAGCGCCAGTTGGTCGGTGACGGGCGAGCCGTGGCCGAGCAGGGCGTTGCGCTCCACTTCATCGAGACGGATCTGGGTGGAATCGACCGGCATCATCACGATCGGTACGCCGGAGGTGAACAGTTTTTGCGCGCCGCCGATATCGGACACGATGTTGTATTCCTTGTCGGCCGGCCGCGACGGAACGTACTGCGATTTGCGGTAGCCGCTGCGTACCGAACCGCCCATCATGGCGACTTGTTTCAGCTTGCCGAAGGTGGTGGCGTCGCGCGTGATCGCCGCGCCGACATTGGTCAGCGGGCCGAGGGCCAGCAGCGTGATTTCGCCGGGCTGGCGCTTGATCTGGTCGAGCATGAAATCGACCGCATCGATTTTGGCTGGCAGCTGGCCGCGCTGCGCGTAGCGCGCCTGCGTGAACGGCTGTGGATTGCCGGTAGTGCGAACGCCTTGTGCCACCGGGATGTGGCGATGGCCGGTCTCGCGCAGCATGCGTTCCAGCAGTTGCGCGCGCAGTGCGGTGTCGCCCCAGTCGGTGGTGATGCCAACGATCTCGATCTCGGGGCTTTGCAGCAGCAGGCCGAGGGCGAAGGCGTCGTCGATATCGTCGCCGATGTCCATGTCGACGATGACTTTTTGCGGCGCGGCTTGCGCCAGTACGGCGCACGACAGCGCCAGGACGGAAAACAGCCCGCGCAGTGGGCGGGCGAGGGAGTAAGCCATGTAAATCCTCGATGCGTTGAAGGGAGGATTTTACAGGATGCGGCGCGCGCGGTTGCCGTCAGCCGCCAGTCAGCCTCCGACGAGCGCGATGCGGCGTTTGATGCGTTGGGCTTCGGCGCTGTCGCCGGCTTGTTCGGCGCGCAGGGCTTGCACGCCGAGCCAGGCGAGCAGGGGACGGCGCCAGCCTTGGGCGGAGGCGGTTTCTACGGCGTCTGCCAGGATTTGTGGATTGGCGCGGCCTGTGCGCAGAAGCACACCGCTGGCGACCAGGCGGGAAAGCGGATCGGCGATAGCTTGAACCGCGCTCACCACTGCCGCATCCCCGTTCGCCGCAGCCACCGCCCGATGCTGTTCCGGCAGCAGCACGATATCCGTGAGGCTGGGCAGGTGGCCGGCGAGGTAGGCGGCGTAGATGCGGTCGGCGGTGCCGGCGTCCTGCGCCAGTTTGTCGTAGCCGGCGCAGTCTTCGAACACCAGCGATGCCACGCGCGCGGCGCAGCGGATCAATTCTGCGCGGATCAGCAGTTCCACTTTCCCGGTGCTGGACAGCGCTTCGCGGGCACGCGCCGATTCGGCGGCTTCCACGCGCGCGTTGCCGGACATGTAGGCGGCGGTGGCGCGCTCGATGCTCCCGTGTGCCGTCATCTGCCAGTCCGGCACCGGCGGATTATTGCCGCAACCGGACAGCAGCAAGGCCGCAATAACGATGGTCTTCTTCATGGCAGCTTGATCTCCGTATCGCGCTTGAATGGCCACTTGCGATTGATTTCATTCACCAGCTGCTCCACCCGCCGCAAACTGCTTTCCACTTCGCCGCGCAGCGCGCCCAGGTCCGCCGTGGCCTCCTTGGTGTTGGACGCCACCGCCTGCGCCTCCACCAGCACCGCATCCATCTTCTTGAGCGAGTTGCGCGCATCGGCCAGCAGGCCGTTGAGCTGCTGGATGGTGGCCTGCGCATCCGTCGCCACGCCGGACGGGCCGAATACCCGCTCGTCGGCGTGGCCGATCAGGCTATCCGCCTTGGTCGCCAACGCATTGACCGTGACGAGCAGCTTGTTGGCGCGCTCGGCCAGCTGCTGCGCGCCTTTCTCATCGCCGGCGATCAGCCCCATCGCGCCATGCGGCCCATTCAGCTTGCCGGTGACACCGGCAACATTGGCCAGCGATGCGGCCAGCGCGGAATTCTCCGCCGTCAGATCGTTCAGGTTTTGCAGCAGGTCCCTGGCCGCCGCCAGCAGGCGCGGAATCTCGGCGCCCGGATCGCCCACCAGCAGCGTGCGCGCCGCACCATCCTCCAGCGGCGGGTCGGTTGGAATGCCGCTGAATGCACGCAGCTTGGCGCCGCCCACCAGCCCACGCTCCAGCGTAAAGATGCTGGAACTACGCAGCCAGTGCGCATCCTTGCGCGGCACATCGACTACCACGCGCGCCTTGCCCTCCGGGCTCAATTCGATGCGCCGCACGCGGCCGATGGGGAAGCCGGCAAAGGTCACATCCATGCCAACCACCACGCCCTCCGAATCGTCGGCCTGCAAAACCAGCGTTTGCGTCGATTCGAACGCGCCGCGCGCATACAGCAAATAAAGCGCCGCCCCAAGCACCAGCGCGAGCATCAGCACCAGCAGCACGCCGGCCTTGAGTTCAGCATTGCGCACCGGCGCGGCTTCGTTGTCCTGTTCCGTCATATCAGTAGTAGTTACCCATGAGCGAAGCCACTTCGACCAGCAGCATCACGCCAAACACGCGGACCATGTCCGACAAGCCGTGCGAGATGCGGTCCGAGGTGGCCATCGGTATCAGCGCGACCGCAAAACTGAAGAACACGATCTTCAGCACCAGTATCAGCGTCACCGCAGGATTGAAGACCTGCCCGACCACGCGTGTGTAGCCGGCCAGCGCCCACGGCGTAAAACCGTACAGCGAAAGATAAGTGAGGGTCAGCGTCAGCACGCAGCTGACCGCAGCCAGCATCCATACCGCGAAGATGCCTGCCGCCACGCGCGGGAAGAACTCGCGATGCAGCTCGCCGCCGGAAGCGCTGGCGGCGGCATGGCGGCGCTGCGCCAGTTCCAGTCCGGCCGGCAGCGTGGTGCGCAGGGCGACGAAAGCGGCGGCGGTCAGCGGGATCAATTCCAGCACCAGCACGCGCACCACCATTTCCAGCGCAAAGCGCGACAGGCCATAACTCTGCGACGTGACCACCACGATGCGGATCAGCACCAGGCTGACCAGCGCGGACAGCACGCCATACCACGCGAGGTTGGGCACCGTGTCGGCCACGAGGCGGTGGGCTAGCGCCGGCCGGTTCGCGCGTCCGTAGCTGGCCGGCGTCAGCGCCAGTGAAAACATCATCACCGCAAAATGCAGCAGCCGCCACCAGCCGTGCAGCCAGGCGACAGCGCCTTGGTGCAGCCGTTGCAGAATGCCGGACGTGGATGCATATGCGTTCATGTTGGCATATTAGCACCGCCGCCGCCACGCGGGTGCACGCTACTGTTCAGGGAAGCTGGCGATGATGGCGTCGGCCGCCGCGCGCACGCGGGCGCTGCGGCTTAAATCGCTGTGCATCACCAGCCAGACGTCGTAATGGTCGACCCGCTCCGGCCAGATACGCACCAGCCGCTTGTCGCCGTCGGCCATGTGGCAGGGTAGTTCGGCCATGCCGATGCCCTGGCGTGCCGCTTCCAGCATCGCCAGCCCGCTGTTCACTTCCAGCGCCACGCGCGCGTTGTGCACCGGTTCGAGGCAGATCTTTTCCTGATGGCGCGGCGCGACCGTCGGCTGGTAGATGATGATGTCGTGCCCCGCCAGTCCGTCGCCTGGTTCTGGCATGCCGCGTGCCTTCAAGTAGGCTGGCGTGGCGTACAGCCCCATGCTGCGCTTGGCCAGATGGCGCGAGATCAGGTCCGGGCTGGTGGGCTTGAGCGTGCGCACCGCGAGGTCGGCCTCGCGCCGCGTCAGGCTGGTGATTTCAGTGCCGGTGGTGAGCACGATGCGGATATCCGGATGCTGCTTGTGCAGCCGCTGCATGGCGCCAATGACGAAGTGCGCGGCCATCGTATCGGAGGTGGTGACGCGCACCACGCCGGACAACCGGTTGTCGATGCCCTGCATCTCGCGCTGGAACTGCAGTGCCGCCTGTTCCATTTTTTCAGCGGCATGGATGGCCTGCTCGCCGGCTGGTGTGGCCATGTAGCCGGACGGGGTGCGCAGGAACAGGCGTGCGCCGAGCGAGGATTCCAGCGCGTTGAGGCGGCGGCCGACGGTGGCCTGGTCGATGTCGAGCAGCGCGGCGGCCGAGCGCAGCGTGCCTTTGCGGTAGATGGCGAGGAAGATGCGGGCGTTGTCCCAGTCCATGAAGGTCTCCGGCGTGATGCGTTTTTGCATCAGAGTGCTGATGTTATGCGTATTTACTGCATCAGGCAAGCGGCCTACCATGTGTGCATGAAAACCCCTCCTTTATTGATGCTGATGACGCTGGCCATCGGCTTTGTGATGGCGATGATCGATGTCACCGCCGTGAATACTGCGCTGTCCGACATTTCCGCCAGCCTGTCGGTGCCGCTCACCGGTTTGGTGTGGGTGGTGGACGGCTACACGCTGACCTTTGCCGCGCTGCTGATGGCGGGGGGCGCGCTGGCTGACCGTTTCGGTCCGAAGGCTGTGTATCAGGGCGGCTTGAGTGTGTTTATCCTCGGCTCGGTGCTGTGCGCGTTGGCGCCCAGCGGCCATGCGCTGATTGCGGCGCGCCTGCTGCAGGGCGCGGGAGCGGCGCTGTTCATGCCGAGTTCTTTAAGTTTGTTGACGCATGCTTATGAAGACCAGGCGACGCGGGCGCGCATGCTCGGTACGTGGTCGGCGATTGTCGGTTGCGCGTCGGCGGCGGGGCCGCTGGTGGGCGGGGTGCTGGTGCACGCATTCGGCTGGCGCAGCGTGTTCTGGGTGAATGTGCCGATTGGCTTGCTGGGCATCGTGCTGACGCAGGTGCTGGCGCCGGCCACGGCACGGCATGAACGTGATTTGTCGATGTGGAGCCATGTGCTGGGCGTGGCGGCGCTGGCGGCCTTGAGTTTCGTGCTGATCGAGGGGCCGGCGCTGGGCTGGACCTCGGCGGGTGTGCTGATGGCCGGCGCGGCGGCGGTGACTGCGGCTGCGATGCTGGTGCGCCGTGAACGGGGCGGCGCGCATCCCTTGCTGCCCAAGGCGCTGTTTGAGACGCCGGCATTTGCGGCGGCCAATGGCGTGGGATTTTTGATTAACTTCGCGGTGTTCGGGCAGTTGTTCTTGCTGAGTTTATTTATCCAGCAGGGCGGGGCGGATGCGCTGCAGACTGGCCTCAAGCTGATTCCGATGATGGCGGCTTTCGCGGTTGGTAATCTGACCTCGGGGAGGATCACGGCGCGCGTGGGCACGCGGCCGCCGATGATGTATGGCTTGATGGCCGGGCTGGCAATGGCGGTGCTGATGCTGCTTGGCCTGCGTCCCGATACGCCTTACTGGCTGCTGGTGCTGGCGGCGGTGGTGATGAATGTGGCGATTGGGATCGCGATTCCGGGCATGACGGCGACGGTGATGCTGGTGGCGGGCAAGGCAAATGCCAACAGCGCCGCCGCCGCGCTGAACGCCAATCGGCAGATCGGCGCCTTGGTTGGCGTGGCGATGATGGGCACTGTGATGCATATCGCACCGGAATGGGCGCTGCGGCTGCCGATGGCGTTCACTTTGATCGCAGCGGCATACGCAGGCGCTTTACTGCTGGTGTATCACTACGTCAGATCCGGTGCTGCTGGCGCCATTCAATCATCTCTGCGATCGTCAGGATAGGCATCTGGTGCAGTTCCGCGAAGCGCTCGATATCGGCGCCTCGCATCATGGTGCCGTCCGGGTTCATTAGTTCGCATAGCACGGCCGAGGGGTTTAGGCCGGCCATTGTCGCCAGATCCACCGAACCTTCGGTGTGGCCTTTGCGGGCCAGCACACCGCCCGGCGTGGCGCGCAACGGGAACACATGGCCCGGATGCACCAGGTCCGACGGCTTGGCATCGGCCGCCGTCGCTGCACGAATGGTGGTCACGCGATCCGCCGCCGACACGCCGGTGGTCACACCCTCGCGCGCTTCGATCGACACCGTGAACGGCGTGCCATAGCGGCTGCCGTTATTCGCCGCCATCATCGGCAGTTCCAGTTCACGCACCTTATCCGCGCTCAGGCACAGGCACACGATGCCGCTGCATTCACGGATCATCATGGCCATCGTCTGCACGGTCATCTTTTCAGCGGCAACAATCAGGTCCGCTTCGTTTTCACGGTCGAAATCATCGAGCAGGATGACCGGTACGCCGGTGCGCATGGCCTCCAATGCGGCGTGGATGCGGCCTTCCAGGTCGTCGGATACGAGGGAGTAGGGGGATACTGCGGTTTGGTCCAGCATAGTGAAACGCTCCTTGTAAAAGTCAGGAACGCGACAGGGCAAGCGAATACGCGCAGCCAGCCGCGCCATAAATGGCGAGCAGGATGCGTACAGCGCACATCTTCTTTCATCCGGACTTTAACCGTCGGCCCTGGAGTTACACCAGATCTGCGCATTTTACTGCGCTCGCGGGCTTTACCGCCGGTGGGGAATTACACCCCGCCCCGAAGACGTTATTAATATCTGCCGGGTGGCAGGCAGCGAGGATTTTAGCCCAATTTAAGGTTTTCGGTGTATGGTAGCTATTCTCTAAAAAATCCAAGCATCCGGAGACGAAGTTGATTAACCTGCGTACCCTGTGCGGCGCTGTGCTTCTGGCCTGCACTTTCCCGGCGCTAGCCGACGAGTTGAAGCTCAGTGACAAAATCCCCGTAGGGCCGCAGGTTAAAGTTGGCAAATTGGCCAATGGACTGACTTACTACATTCAGAAAAACGGCCGCCCGGAGAAAAAGCTGGAACTGCGGCTGGTGGTCAAGGCAGGCTCCATCCTGGAAGACGAGGACCAGCAAGGCCTGGCCCACTTCACCGAGCATATGGCTTTCAACGGTTCCACCCATTTCAAGCGCAATGAGCTGGTCTCCTATCTGCAATCGATCGGCGTGAAATTCGGCGCGGACCTCAACGCTTACACGAGCTTCGACGAAACCGTCTACATCCTGCCGCTGCCGACCGATAAAAAGGAAATCGTGGAGCAGGGCTTCCAGGTGCTGGAAGACTGGGCCCACGGCCTGTCCTTCAACGACGAGGATATCGACAGCGAACGCGGTATCGTGCTGGAAGAGCTGCGCCTCGGTAAGGGCGTGGACGACCGCATGAACAAGATCGTGCTGCCCAAGGTGCTGAACGGCTCGCGCTACGCCGAGCGCATGCCGATCGGTAAAGAGGACATCCTCAAAACCTTCAAGTATGACGCCATCAAGCGCTTCTACCGCGACTGGTATCGCCCGGACCTGATGGCGGTGGTGGCGGTCGGCGATATCGAACCGGCCGAGGCGCAACGCCTGATCGAGCAGCATTTCAATAAGCTCAAGAATCCGGCCAAGCCGCGCCCGCGCGACTACGCCCAAATTCCGGAGCGCCAGGACTCAGAAGGCATCGTCTTCACCGACAAGGAAGTCAGCGCCAACACCGTCTACATCCGCTATCCGATTCAATCGTGGCCGGCCGGCGACACCATCGCCGACTATCGCCAGAAGCTGATCGAGGGCATGTACAGCTTTATCCTCAGCCAGCGCATGTACGAATTGACGCAGCAGGCCAATCCGCCGTTCCTGCAAGGCGGCAGCGGCATGAACAAGATCGTGCGCGGCTACCGTTCGTTCGGCGCGGGTGCAGTGCTGGGCAAGGGCGGCGCCACGCCTGCCATCAACGCGCTGGTGCAGGAAGACCAGCGCGCGCGCCAGTACGGCTTCACCGCGTCGGAAGTGGAGCGCGCCAAGAAGGGCATGCTGCGCAATTACGAACGTATGTACAACGAACGCGATAAATCCGATTCGTCCGGCTTTGCGTCGGAATACATCCGCAACTTCCTCGAGCAGGAATCGATTCCCGGCACCGCTGCGGAATACCGCTATGCCACTGAGCTGATACCGGGCATTACGCTGCAGGAAGTGAATGCCGCCGCGCGCGCCGCCATTCCGGAAAACCAGAGCAAGCTGGTTATCTACTCCGGCGTCGAGAAGCCGGGCGTGGTGCAGCCGAAGGCCAATGAACTTGTGGCCATCGCCGGCGCGGCCGAGAAGATCGCCGTCAAGCCGCAGGAAGAAAAAGTCTATGCCACCCAGTTGATGCCTAGCTTGCCCAAGGCCGGCCGCATCGTCAGCGAAACCGTCAATGCCAAAATCGGCATCACGGAACTCACGCTGAGCAACGGCGTGAAGGTGGTTCTCAAGCCGACCGACTTCAATAACGACCAGGTGATTCTCGGCGGCTTGCGTTACGGCGGCTGGTCGCTGCTGCCGGACAGCGACGTCTTCGCCGCGCACTACGCCAGCAGCATCGTCGGCCAGATGGGCGTATTGAATTACACGCCCAACGATCTGGTGAAGGTGTTGGCCGGGAAGAGCGTCAGCTCCGCCGCCAGTGTCAGCTCGCTCAATGAATCGGTGGGCGGCAGTTCCGGCAGCTCGGACGTGGAAGCCCTGCTGCAATTGGTCTACTTGCAGATGACGCAGCCGCGCAAGGACGCCGCCATCTACAGCGCCTACGTCGACCGCCAGCGCGAACTGGCGCAGAACAATCTGGCGCGGCCCGAGTCGGTATTTGCCGATACCGTCACCGCCACCCTGTACAACAACAGCCCGCGCGTGCTGCGCGCCGCCAAGCCGGCTGACTTCGACCAGCTGGCGCTGGACCGCGTGCTCGATATCTACAACAGCCGCATGTCGAGCGCGCGCGACTTCACCTTCTTCGTAGTCGGCAGTTTCGATGTGGAGAAGCTCAAGCCGCTGATTGCGACTTACCTGGCCAGCCTGCCGGTGGGCGAGATTCCGGTGGCCTTCAAGGACGAGGGCGTGCGGCCGATCAAGGGCGTGGTCAAGAAAGAGGTGCACGCCGGTTCCGAACCGAAGAGCACCATCTCTCTGTCCTTCACCGGCGAAGTGGAATACTCGCGCGCAGAGCGCATGCGTTTGCAGGCGCTGGTCGAGGTCATGAATATCAAGCTGATTGAAACGCTGCGCGAAAAAATGGGCGCGATGTACAGCGGCGGCATGAGCGGCGCCATGAACCGCATCCCGTACGGGAACTACGCCATCAACGCCAGCCTGCCATGTGCGCCGGAGAACGTGGACAAGGTGCTGGCCGCCACTTTTGCCGAAATCGAGAAGATCAAGCAGAACGGCGCGGAAGAGGTGGACCTGAACAAGGTCAAGGCGGCATGGATCAAGAATTACCGCAAGGGCTTGCGCGAGAATGGCTACTGGATGGCCTCCCTGCAGAACGCGTTCTTTAACAATACCAATCCAGAGGATATACTGAGCTACGAGTCGCGCGTCAACAGCATGACGGTGGCGGACCTGAAACTGGCCGCCCAGCGCTACTTCGACACGAGTAACTACCTGCAGGTAGTGCTGTACCCTGAGAAGTAAGGAGTCATCATGGCAAAGAAAAAGGAAGAACTGGATCCGGAAACCCTGGAGCTGATTAACTGGTGTATTGAAGTGGAAGGATTCTTGGTGAAGGGCGGCGCCACGCAGGAGCAGGCGCAGGAGCACATTGAAGAACAGGTCGAGTGGTTCACCGACCAGTTCTACGAAGGCCTGACGCCGGAAGAAGCGGCGAAAGAGGCCCTGGCTTAAATCTCACCCCGGCTGTGCGTCGTGATGTGCATCATGGCAGACGACGCACAGCTTATTCCCCTCCGGGTCGCGGAAGTAAGCGCCATAGTAGTTGGCGTGATACTGCGGCCTCAGTCCCGGCGCGCCTTCGCAGACGCCGCCATGTTCCCGTGCCGTTTCGTAGGCGCGGTCCACCATCTCCCGTGAAGTCGCCAGCAGCGCCAGCATCTGGCCGTTGCCGCATGCCGCCGGCTGGTTGTCGTAGGGCGCGCCGATGATGAACAGCGGCCGTGCCCCTTCGGTCGGCTGCCACGCGGCCCACGGCCGGTGCGTATCGACGAAGCGCTGGCGTGCGCCCAGCACCGCCATCAGGGCGCTGTAGAACGGCAGCGTCTCGTCAAAGTTGTTAATTCCCACATAAACGTGCGACAGCATTTGCTTCCTCCGGCGAGTGAGTATATCGTCAACATTTGGGAGATATAGTGTACGCGGAGACGGGCACAATATGGAAAAAAACATCATGCAACTTACACCGGACATGGCGCCGCCGCCGCGCCGCATCGCCGACCTGCCGGGGCCGAAAGGCCGTCCGCTGTTCGGCAATGTGCGCGATATCCGCGCGCGGCCTTTTCACCAGGTGATGGAGGGCTGGGCGCGCGAGCACGGTCCGCTGTACCGCTTCAATATCATGCGCCGCCAGATGCTGGCCACGGCTGACCGAGATCTGATCGCCACGCTGCTGCGCGACCGGCCGGACCTGATCCGTCGGTCCACCCGTTCGGCCGATATGCTGAATGAAGTGGGGACGCGCGGCTTGTTCACCGCCGAGGGCGAGGATTGGCGCCGCCAGCGCAAGCTGGTGATGCGCGCGCTGACGCCGGAGGTGATTCATAATTTCTTCCCCACGCTGGCGGCGATGACGGAGCGCCTGCGCCTGCGCTGGGAGGCAGCCATCGCGGCCGGCCGCCCTGTAGACCTGCTGCGCGACCTGAAAGCCTACACGCTGGATGTGACCATCGGCCTGGCGATGGGGCAGGATATCAACACGCTGGAACTGGAGGCGCACCCGCTGCAGCGCGATATTGAGTTTTTGTTCAAGCTGGTGGCGCGCCGCCTGACTACGCCGTTTACCTACTGGCGCGTGCCGGTGCTGAAGCGCGCGCAGGACCGCGAGGCCGATGCTGCGTCGGCGCGCATCCAGCAGGCCATCTTTGGTTTTATCGCGGAGGCACGCAAGCGCATCGCCGACAATCCGGCCTTGCGCCAGAAGCCATCGAACATGCTGGAAGCGCTGATCGTGGCGCGCGATGAGCCCAATTCCGGTTTTAGCGACGAGGAAGTGGTGGGCAACGCCATCACGATGGTGTTTGCGGGCGAGGACACCACCTCCAACACGATGGCGTGGCTGCTCGAATTCCTCGGCGACCATCCGCAGGCTGCCGCGCGCATGGGCGAGGAGGCCAGGCAGGTGCTGGGCGAGCGCACCGTACTCGATGATTATCACCTGCTGGACCAGCTCAAATATTTGGATGCGGCCACGCGCGAGGCCATGCGCCTCAAGCCGGTAGCGCCGTTCATGGCGGCGGAAACCAATCAGGATGTGGTGCTGGGCGATCTGGCGGTGCCGGCGGGGACGGTGATTTTCCTGCTGCTGCGGCACGCCTCCGAGCGCGATTGCGAACTGGCGCAGCCGGAACGCTTCATGCCGGAGCGCTGGCTGGGGGGCGCGAACGGGCAGGGCGACGATCCGGGCCGCAAGCTGTTTCCGTTCGGCGGCGGCCCGCGCTTCTGCCCTGGGCGTTATCTGGCGATGGCCGAGATCAAAATGGCCATGTCCATGCTGGTCCGGAACTTCACGCTGGAGCGTGTGCCTGGCGCGCCGGCGGCAAAAGAGTGCTTCACTTTCACCATGACGCCGGATGCTTTGCCGGTCCGTTTGGCGCATAATTAAGCAAGGGGGAACCATGTTCAAGAAAATCATCATCGGTCTGGCGGTTGTGATTGTGATCGTGCTGGCGCTGGCTTTCATGCAGCCGGCCACCTACAGCGTAACGCGCTCCGTCGCCATCAAGGCGCCGCCGGAACGGATCCAGCCGCTGATCAGCGACTTCCACAACTGGCAGCTCTGGTCGCCGTGGGAAAAGCTGGACCCGGCCATGAAGCGCACCTTCAGCGGCGCGCCCAAGGATCTGGGCGCGATCTATGCTTGGGACGGCAACAAGGACGTGGGCAGCGGCCGCATGGAGATCATCGGTCTGACGCCACCGACCAAGGTCGGCATCAAGCTGGATTTCTACACGCCGATGGCGTCCAGCGCGATGACGGACTTTGTGTTGGATACCAAGGGTGAAATGACCACGGTGACCTGGACCATGTCCGGCAATAGCGACTTCATGACCAAGTTGATGGGTGTCTTCTTCAGCATGGACCGCATGATCGGACCGGACTTCGAAAGCGGCCTGTCGCAGATGAAGGCGGTGGCGGAAAAATAAACGGAGGTGTGCCATGTGGATGCGGGCGGCGGGAGGCTGTGCATTGATGCTGCTGGAGATTGCTGCTGCCGCTGCGCCGGCTGCACCGCTGCGGCCCGACCATCCGCTGATCGGCACCTGGCGCATCACGCTGCCGGACGGCTTGTGTAGCGAGACTTACCGCATCCGCGCCGATGGCACCACGCTGGTGTTCAGCCACGAGGAGATCGCCGAGTCCACCTTCACCATCAGCGACCAGCCGGACAAGGATGGTTTTTACGAAGAGACGGACACCATCATCAAGGACAACGGCAAGCTCGATTGCAGCGGCAAAGTCACCAAGCCGGGCAAGCCGGTCACCAGTTATTTGCAGTTCCACCCGAGCGGCAATATGTTCGTGATGTGTGTGGAGCGCAGCTTTGACCGCTGTATCGGTCCTTTCATCCGCGTGCGCGGCAACGCGATCTAGTTGTTTCGGTAAGCGCCGGGATTGACGCCCGCCCACTCCTTGAAAGCGTGATTGAAGGCGCTCTGCTCCTGGTAGCCGAGCAGGAAGGTGATATCGATCAGGCTTAGCTCAGGCCGTCGCAGGTAATCCTTGGCCAGCGCGAAGCGCGCCTGATCCAGCACCTGCTGGAAAGTGGCTCCGGCGTCGTTCAGTTTGCGCTGCAAGGTGCGCGGCGAGAGCTTGAGTTCATCTGCAATCGTTGCGAGCCGTACCTGTCCGTGTGCGAGGCGGGAGACGATGGCCGCATGCACCTGTTGTGTGATCGTCGCTTGATGGGCAGTGCGCTGCAGCAGTAGCTGTTCCGCGTGCTGCTGCAGCACCGGGTACAGGCTGACGTCAGCGTTCGGCACCGGCCATGTCAGCATGGCGGCGTTGAAGCTGGCCACATTGGCCTCGGCGCCGAACAGCGGCATGTCGCCCAGCACGCGCACATATTCCTCGCGCAGTTCGGGTGGGCCGCCATCATGCATCAGGCGCAGTTCATTGGCGGGCAGGGTGATCCCGGCCAGCCAGTTGCTGAACACGCGGATGCCGGAGAACACGCTGTCCACCAGATGGCGCTGCGCGCTGCCGTAGTTGCTGTGCCACGTGTAGTGCGCGATGTCGTCGTCGATGGTGATGCCCGATCGCCCCAGGTCATGCGCCAGCTGTTCGTAGCGCATGGTTTGTTCGAACACCTGGCCGAAGTCGCGGCAGCTCAACAGAATCAGGCCGTACACGGTGTAGGTGCCCAGCTTGACGCACTGGCCCACGTGCAGGCCGAAGTGCGGATCTTTCGCCAGCTGGGCGGCGATGTCGAGCAGGCGCACGTAGTCGTCAGCTGGCAGGGAATCGGGCAGTGGTTCGAGCGTGCCAGCCGGCAGGCTGGCCGCTTGTTCCAGTGCCTGCGCCGTCACGCCGCGCTGGGCGGCGGCTTCCAGCAAGGGCTGCAGGTAGGAGCCCGCCACGCGGCTGGCATGATCGAACAAGGCTGGTGTCATGAATGCGCAATACCGCCGGGCGGCATTGTTTTAATCTCAAGGTCTGGATACTCAGTATAACGGAGATGGCAGAACTATGAGACGCTGGAATGGTTGGGGAGACGAGTCGGTGGAGTTTGCGCTGAACGATGAGGCGCTGGCTTTTCTCGCGCAGCGCGTTGGCGCGGGCACGCCGGTGGCGGATGCCGGATTTGCGCAGGCGTGCGGGCAGATTGAGGAATCGCGCCTGCCGCCGCATCGGCTGGTCGACACCTCGCCCGAAGTCCGGCTGCGCAATGCGCTGGGACAGAGCTTGCCGGACTGGCTGCGCCTGCGCTACGGCGTGATCGGCGCGGCGCCGGATGGCGTGGCGTATCCGGAGAGCGCGCAGGATGTGCGCGATTTGCTCGACTACGCACAGCAGTTCGGCGTGGCGCTGATTCCGCAGGGCGGCGGCACCAGCGTGGCCGGGCATCTGACGGCGCCGGGCGGCTTGCCGTCGCTGGCGGTGAACATGACGCGCATGCGGCAACTGATGTATCTGGATACGGAGTCGCAGCTGGCGACGTTTGGTGCGGGCGTGCTGGGACCGGATCTTGAGGCGCAGCTGCGGGCGCGCGGCTACACGCTGGGGCACTTTCCTCAATCGTTTGAATATTCCACCTTGGGCGGCTGGGTCGCCACGCGCTCGTCGGGGCAGCAGTCCTTGCGCTACGGGCGCATTGAGCAGATGTTCCGTGGCGGTTCGCTGGAGACCCCGGCTGGCACGCTGCATTTGCCGACCTTCCCGGCGTCGGCAGCGGGGCCGGACTTGCGTGAGATGGTGTTGGGCTCCGAGGGCCGTCTCGGCATCCTGACCGAGGCCACGGTGCGGGTGACGCCGGCGCCGTGCTATGAGGCGTTTCATGCGGTGTTCTTCCCGGACTGGGCGTCGGCCGAGACGGCGGTGCGGCAGATTGTGCAGGCGGGGTTGTCGCTGTCGATGCTGCGCTTGTCGAATCCTCTGGAAACCACCACCATGCTGGCGCTGGCTGGCCACAAGAAGCTGATCTCGCTGCTGGAAGGGTATCTGTCGCTGCGCGGTTGCGGCGAAGGCAAGTGCATGCTGATGATCGGCGTGAGCGGTCGCAAGTCGCTGGCGCGGGTGGCCTTGCGCGAGGCTTTGGCGCTGGGGGCGCCACACGGCGGCGTGCATGTGGGACGCTACATGGGGGAGAAGTGGAAGCAGAACCGTTTCCGCAATGTCTATCTGCGCAATGCGGCGTGGTCGCATGGTTATGCCATCGATACGGTGGAGACTGCGGTTGACTGGCCGCGCGTGGAGATCATGATGCGGGCGGTGGAGAAGGCGGCCACGGTGGCGCTGGGGCAGTATGGGGAGCAGGTGCATACATACACGCACTTGTCGCATCTGTATGCGCAGGGAGCCAGTGTTTATACGACGTTTGTGTATCGGCTGGCGGGCGATTATGAGTCGGACCTGGCGCGCTGGAAGTCGCTGAAGAGGGCGGCGTCGATGGCGATTGTGGAGAATGGCGGGACCATCAGTCATCAGCATGGCGTGGGTTCGGATCACGCACCGTATCTGGCGGCGGAGAAGGGGCGGCTGGGCATGTCTTCGCTGCGGGCTTTGTTTGAGCATGTGGATCCGCAGCGGATCATGAATCCCGGGAAGCTGTTGCCATGAGCAGGCAGGCTTTGTTGGTCGGGCCGTGGGATATGGTCGTGATTGGTGGCGGGATTACCGGCGCGGGGATTTTGCTGGAGGCGGCGCGGCGCGGCGTGCGCGCGCTGCTGGTGGAGCAGCGGGATTTTGCGTGGGGGACGTCGAGCAGGTCTTCAAAGCTGGTGCATGGAGGCTTGCGGTATCTGAAGGAAGGCCAGTTTGGCTTGACGCGCGAGTCGGTGCATGAGCGCGAGCATTTGCTGCAGCAGGCGGCGGGATTGGTGGAGCCGCAGAGTTTTGCGTTCGGCGATTATGTGGGGCGCAAGCCGGGGAAACGGGCGTTTCTCGTCGGGCTGGCGATTTATGATCGCATGGCGGGGCAGCGTGGACGCCACTATTTCGGCCGCGACGAGTTTGTGGCGATGGCGCCGAATGTGGCGACCGATGGCTTGCAGGGCGGGATGGTCTACACCGATGCCAAGACTGACGATGCGCGCCTCGTGCTGCGCGTGCTGCAAGAAGCGCGTCAGCATGGTGGTGTGGCGATCAACTATATGGCCGTCGAATCTCTGCTGCGCGAGGATGGCGAGGTTTGTGGCGTGCGGCTGCGCGATGGCTTGAGTGGCGACTCGCACGAGGTGCGTGCGCGACTGGTCATCAGTGCCACCGGCGCATGGGCTGATCGGCTGCGCGTGCCCGCAGCCGGCGAACCGCGCGCTCCGTGCGGCGACGGCGCTGGCGCGGCAAATGCGCCTCGCTTGCGGCCCTTGCGCGGCAGCCATCTGGTGCTGCCGGCGTGGCGGTTGCCGCTGGCGCAGGCGATCAGTTTGATGCATCCGGCCGATGGCCGCCCGGTGTTCGCCTATCCGTGGGAAGGCATCACGCTGGTCGGCACCACGGACGTCGATCACGCCGACGACCTGTCGCGCGAAGCCGCCATCACGCGCGCGGAATGCGATTACCTGATGGCCGCCTTGCGCGCCCAGTTCCCGCAACTGAACCTGAGCGACAACGATATTATCGCCACCTACGCCGGCGTGCGTCCCGTCATCGATAGCGGCAAAGCCGATCCGTCCAAGGAAACGCGCGACCACGCCTTGTGGCTGGAACACGGCCTGCTCACAGTCACCGGCGGCAAACTGACTACCTTCCGCGTAATCGCGCTGGACGCGCTCAAGCTGGCCGCAACGCGCCTGCAGGACGTGCCGGCGCTGCAAGGCCAACTGACGTCGCAGCCGGTGTTCGCTGCATCGCAGCCACTGCGCTACACGCCCGCGCTGCCAGCCGGCCAGGCATCGCGCTTGCAAGGCCGCTACGGCGCGGCGGCGCAAGCGCTGGTCGATGCCGCCCAAAACGGCGAGCTCGCATGCATCCCGGGCACCGAAACCATCTGGGCCCAACTGCGCTGGGCCGCGCGCAAGGAAGACGTGTGCAAGCTGGAAGACCTGCTGCTGCGCCGCACCCGCATCGGCATCCAGCTGCGCGGCGGCGGCATCGATATCCTGCCGCGCATCCGCAGCATCTGCCAGCCGGAACTCGGCTGGAGCGACGAGCGATGGGCCGAAGAGCACCACGCCTACCTGGCCCTGTGGGCCGCACATTACAATCTGCCAAAATAATAATGAGACACGAATACCTTCTCTCCATCGACAACGGTACGCAAAGCGTGCGCGCCTTGCTATTCGATTTGGACGGCAACCTCGCCGCCAAATCGCAAATCCACCTGCAAGCCTACTTCTCCGACCATCCCGGCTGGGCCGAGCATGACGCAGATGGCTACTGGGACGCCGTCTGCGCCGCCTGCCAGCAGCTATGGCGCTCCACCGATATCTCGCGGAGCTTAGTGAAAGGCGTGGCCGTAACCACCCAGCGCGGCACGGTGGTGAACCTCGATCGCGATGGCAAGGTGCTGCGGCCCGCCATCACCTGGCTGGATCAGCGCCGCGTCGGCAAGCAAAAGCCACTGAGCCTGCTGTGGCGCACCGCCTTCAAGCTGGCGCGCGTTGACAGCACCATCGAATACTTCCGCCGCGAAGCGGAAATCAACTGGATCGCCGAGCACCAGCCGGAGATCTGGAACCAGACGCACAAATACCTGCTGCTCTCTGGCTTCCTCAACTATCGCCTGTGCGGACGCCACGTCGACTCGACCGGTTCGCAAGTCGCCTACCTGCCGTTCGACTACAAGCGCCACAAGTGGGCCGGGCCGCGCGACTGGAAATGGGAAGCGCTGAAAGTACGCGCCGACATGCTGCCGGAACTGGTGGAACCGGGCACCATCATCGGCGCCATCAGCGCGGCCGCCGCCGAAGCGACCGGCATCCCGCAAGGGACGCCGCTGGTGGCCGCCGCCGCCGACAAGGCCTGCGAAGTGATCGGCGCCGGCAGCCTGGAGCCGCACATCGCCTGCCTGAGCTACGGCACCACCGCCACCATCAACACCACCAGCAAAAAGTACGTCGAAGTCACGCCCTTCATCCCGCCTTACCCGGCGGCGGTGCCGGGTGCGTACAGCACCGAAGTGCAGATCTTCCGCGGTTACTGGATGGTTAACTGGTTCAAGGAGCAGTTCGGCCACCTCGAACAGATGGCTGGTGCGGAGCAGGGCATGGCGCCGGAAGCCATGTTCGACCAGCTGGTGAACGAAGTGCCGCCCGGTTCAATGGGCCTGATGCTGCAACCGTACTGGAGTCCCGGCATCCGTATCCCCGGACCTGAAGCCAAGGGCGCCATGATCGGCTTTGGCGATGTCCACACGCGCGCCCATATGTACCGGGCGATCCTGGAAGGCCTGGCCTACGCGCTAAGGGAAGGGAAGGAGCGCATCGAGAAGCGCAGCGGCGTGGCGGTGACGGAACTGCGCATCGCCGGCGGCGGCTCGCAAAGCGACGCCGCCATGCAGCTGACGGCCGATATCTTCGGCCTGCCCGCCGCCCGCGCGCACGTTTACGAAACCTCGGGACTGGGCGCGGCGATTGCGATTGCGGCGGGCCTCGGCCTGCACAAGGACTTCGACAGCGCCACCCGCGCCATGACGCGGCCGGGCCGCGTGTTCCATCCCATCGCCGCCAACCAGAAAATCTACGACCAGCTATACCGGCGCGTCTACCTCAACATGTACAAGCAGCTGCAGCCGATGTACCGGCAAATTGCCGATATCACCGGCTACCCGGAACAGCTCTGACCAGGCTTTTGATGGCAGCCAGCGAGGCGCCGTTGGTCTTGGTGGCTTGCACCTGATTGCGGCCGCCTTCCTTGGCCGCGTACATGGCGCGGTCGGCGGCCACGAACAGCGATTCCGTGTTGTCCAGCTGGTGCGGGTGAATGGTGGCCACGCCGATACTGACCGTCAGCCACGCCGAGGTGGTTGAACGCGGATGCGGGATCTGCAGCGACTCGATGTGCGCGCGGATCGACTCCGCCAGCAGGTTGGCCGAGTCGGCGTCGGTCTCGGCGAACAGCAGCACGAACTCCTCGCCGCCGTAGCGCGCCGCCAGGTCGGTCGGCCGCAGCGCGTGCGAGGCGATGGCTTGCGCAACCTGCTGCAGGCAGGCGTCGCCGGCCGGGTGGCCCAGCGTGTCGTTGTATAGCTTGAAGTGGTCGACGTCCAGCACCACCAGCGACAGCGGCTGGCCGCTGCGCATGGCGCGCTGCCATTCCTTCTCGAGGAAGCTGTCGAAGTGGCGGCGGTTGGCGATCTTGGTCAACGGGTCGACCATCGCCGCGCGCTGCAAGGCGTCTTCCGATTGCTTGTGATGCGTGATGTCGTGCAGCAGGCCGATAAACAGCGGCTGGCGCAAATACATCGGCGTCAGCGTCAGGTCCATGCACACCGAACTGCCGTTGCGGTGGCGGATGATGACTTCGCGCGTGCCGTGGTTGTGCGCCGTGTGCGGCGCGGCGGCGTAGCGGGAGAAGTAGTCGAGGTATTCCTGCGCCACCAAAGGATTCAGCAGGTCGGTGATGTTGCGGCCTGCCAGCGGTTCCAGCTGGTAGCCCAGGTATTTGTCGCAGGCCGGGTTGGTCATCTGGATGTGCCCATCGGCCTCGATGATGAGCAAGCCCTCGGCCATGTTGTTGACGATGGTGCGCAGGCGTTCCGCCTGTTCTTCATGCGTCTCGCTCTTGCTGCGGATGGCCAGTTGCGTGCGCACGCGCGCGCACACTTCCGGCATGCGCAGCGGCTTGCTGATGTAGTCGACCGCGCCGATGTCGAAACCGGCCACCACGTCCTCGGTGCCGGTGCGCGCGCTCATGAAGATGATCGGAATGCGCTGCGTCGCCGCCTGGCTTTTCAGCTGGCGGCAGGTTTCGTAGCCGTCCATCCCCGGCATCATGATATCGAGCAGGATCAGATCGGGATGCACGCGCTGCGCGATTTTCAGGGCGCGCTCGCCGGAGGTGGCGACAAAAGTCTGGTACCCCTGCTGGACCAGCATCTTGCGCAGCGCCCCCAAATTTTCGGGCGCATCATCAACAATCAAAATCGCGGCATCACGCCGCGTAGCGTAGCTTAGACTTCCAGAAATCATTGCGATTCGCCTTTAACCTGATGGGTCGTATTGGCGTGTGCCGGCAGTTGCGCGGGTGGGCAACGGCGGCGGCTAACGAGGGTGATTGGTGCGCGTTTCAACAAAGGCAGGCCTGATATGAAAGTGACTATCTGTCCAAATCATACCGCTTTGCAAGGGTTGCCGGGGAAAAATAATCTGGGGAATTTCGAGGATTGTCTCGGTGACATCGGGCGCAGCCAGACTTGCGCTTGTTGGTATAAGTAATGTTGGCGGGATGTTAAAGGATCGGGCTATTTTTGTGACTATTGGTGATAAAGTCACAGCCGGGGTTGTTGTATTTTTGTGGGCGGCGAGCGCCGCCCACGGAAGCTGCGGTGATGCTTGATCAGATCTTGGCGGCGATCAGTTTGCCCAGTATTTCAATGCCGTGGCGGATGCGTTCCGGCGGCACCGTCACGAACGACAGGCGCAAGGTGTTGGTGGCCGGCTCGTTGGCGTAGAACGGCGAACCTGGTACGAAGGCCACTTTCTGCGCGATCGCCTCATCCAGCAATTGCATCGCGTTGATGTGCTTCGGCAGGGTGACCCAGATGAACATGCCGCCTTCCGGCTTGGTCCACTCGACGCCGGCCGGGAAGTGCTGCGCCATCGCGTCCAGCATGACCTGGCACTGATCGCCGTACAGGGCGCGGATTTTCGGAATGTGCTGGTCCAGGAAGCCATCCTTCACCACTTCGTGCACCACCATCTGGGTCAGCTGCGAAGTGTGCAGGTCGGCCGCTTGCTTGGCCAGTTCCAGGCGGCGCGCCAGCGGCAGCGGGGCAACCACGTAGCCCAGGCGGATGCCAGGGGTCAGCACCTTGGAGAAGGAGCCCATGTAGATCACGCCGTCCGGGTTCATCGCCACCATCTTCGGCGATGGCTCGCCCTTGTAGCTCAGCGAGCCGTAAGGATCATCTTCGATCAGCGGCAGGCCGAGGCGGGCGCAGGTTTCCACCAGTTCCAGGCGGCGCTCGACGGACAGCGAACGGCCGGTCGGGTTCTGGAAGTTCGGCAGGGAGTACAGCAGGCGCGCGCCTTCTGCCACGGCGTCGATCGACGACGGCACCAGGCCATGTTCGTCGGTGTCGACCGATTTGAATTCAGGAAGGTAGACCGAGAACGCTTGCAGCGCGCCCAGGTACGATGGGGTTTCCACCAGTACGCGGCTGCCTTCGTCGATCAGCACTTTGCCCAGCAGGTCCAGCGCTTGCTGCGAACCGGAGGTCATCAGGATTTGTTCCGGCACGATTTTCGCGCCGCCGGTCGACAGCGAGTCGGCGATCCACTGGCGCAGCGGGGTGTAGCCGTCGGTCGGGCCGTATTGCAGGGCCACTTTGCCGTTTGTGGTCAGCACCTTGTCGTAGGCCGCTTTCATTTCGTCGACCGGGAAGGTCAGCGGCGATGGCAGGCCGCCGGCGAAGGAGATGATCTCTGGCTGCTGCGTGATCTTCAGGATTTCGCGGATGAAGGAAGCTTGCAGCTGCTCGGCGCGTTCAGCGAAGCGCCACTGGATCGGGTTTTGGTTTTCGATTTTCATACTTGTCTCACTATGGGATGCTATTTTTACGCGACTTCCGCGATCAATTCGATTTCAACGCAAGCGCCCAGCGGGATCTGCGCCACGCCGAAGGCGGAGCGGGCGTGTTTGCCGGCGTCGCCGAAGACTTCGCCCAGCAGCTCGGAGGCGCCGTTGGTGACCAGATGCTGTTCGGTGTAGTCTGGGGTGGAGTTCACCAGGCTCATGACCTTGACGATGCGCTTGACGCGGGTCAGGTCGCCGCCGACGGCCGCTTGCAAGGTGCCGATCAAGTCGATGGCGATGGCGCGCGCGGCGGCCTTGCCTTCTGCGGTGTCGATGTTCTTGCCCAGTTGGCCGACCCACACGCTGCCGTCGGCGCGTTTGGCGATGTGGCCCGATAGGAATACCAGATTGCCGGTTTGGGCGTACATGACGTAGGCGGCGGCAGGGGTTGCCGGTGCTGCCAAAGTGATATCAAGCGCTTTCAGTTTTTCGTAAACAGACATGTGGTTTCCAGTTGCGTTGTTATTGATGTTAATTATGTGTTGAGACCGATATTGTACTCTTGCCGCAGGGGATGCTCACAATAGAGGCAAAATCAAGATACTGTATGGTGTCAGCCCCGTTTTACCTGCATTTTGCGCCCCGCGCCCACCACCGCGATGACGGCGATTGCGAAGATGAGGGTAGGCCATTCCAGCGTTTCCCCCAGCACCACGGTGGCGCCCAGTACAGATAAAAAGGGCTGTACCAACTGTACTTGTCCCACCCGCGCCACCCCGCCCAGCGCCATGCCGCGATACCAGAAGAAGAACCCGATAAACATCGAGAACACCGAAACGTAAGCGAAACCGGTCCATGCGGCGGCGCCGGCGTGGGCGATTTGCGGCGCTTCCTGCCACGCCAGCCAGCCCACCACCGGCAGCAACGGCGGTGCCGCCAGCACCAGCGCCCAGCAGATGGTTTGCTGGCCGCCCAGCGTCTGCGACAGGCGGCCGCCGGCGGCATAGCCCATCGCTGCGGCCAGTACAGCCAGGAAGATGGCGAGGTCGGCCGCGTGCAAACTGCCGCCGCTCTGGCGCAGCGCAAAGCCGGCCACCAGTACAGAGCCTAAGATGGCCATCACCCAGAAGCCTTTGGACGGTTTTTCACCGGCCAGCAGGGCCGCGAACAGGGCGGTGGCCAGTGGCAGCACGCCGACCAGTACCGCGCCGTGGGCGGCCGGCAGGCTGCGCATGGCGACGGAGGTCAGCCACGGGAAGCCGATCACGCAGCCGATGGCCACCATCGCCAGCGCGGGCAGGGCGCTGCGCGGCGGCAGCGGGGCGCGCTTCCTGTACAGCCAGCCGCCGGCCAGTACAGCGGCCGCCAGTGCGCGGCCGAGGGCGACGAACATGGGCGAAAGGCCGGCGCCTGCGCTGGCCTCGGCGCCGCCGACCGCCAGCCGGGTGAACGGCAGCGTCAGGCTGAAGATGGCGACACCGATCAGGCCAAGCAGCATGCCGGTGGTTTCGTCGCTCAGGCGGCGCTGGGTGCTGATAGTGGAGACGATAGGGGTCATGGCTTTATCCTACGTGACAAAACCAGTACAGTGCCAGTACACTTAGCAACATAATTCATCATACTGTGACGGTAAAATGACCAATACACGACCACGCACTTCCCTGTTGGGGGCCGCAGCAGCGGCAGCGGCGGAGGCAGTCAATGAAGCGCTGGCCGCCGCACACGCCCGTACACTTGCCGCGCAGGTGCCCGGCCCGGCGGTGGCATCCGTGCCGGTGCAGGCGCTGCCCAAGCCGACGGCCGGGCCGATGATTGGCTTGCTGCTGCGCGAATCGGGCGAAACGCTGATCGACCAGATCGTGCGCTCGGTGGCGGCGCGTATTGACGACCGCCTGCTGCGCGGCGGCGCGCGCATGCCGTCGATCCGCTCGTTCGCAGCCTCGCACAGTGTGTCGGCGTTCACTGTGGTGGCGGCCTACGACAAGCTGGTGGCCACCGGCTACCTGGAGTCGCGCCGTGGCGCCGGGTTCTTTGTGCGCGAACGGCCGGCGATGGCGCTCAATGCTGCCGATAGCGGCGCGGCGGTCGCTCCGCTGCGCGCGCAATCCGGCTTCGACTCCAAGCCGATCGACGTGGTCTGGCTGGTGCGGAATATGTTCCGCCAGATGCCGCATCAGCAGATGCCCGGCTCCGGCGTGCTGCCGCCCGAATGGCTGGACGGCCCGGCCATCGCCAACGCGCTGCGCGCCGTCAGCCGCCAGAATCCCAATCTGCTGCTCAGTTACGGCGTGCCGCAAGGCTTCCTGCCGCTGCGCCAGCAGTTGCAGCACAAACTGGCGGAACTGGAAATCGCCGCCGCGCCGGAACAAATCGTCACCACCGCCGGTGTGACGCAGGCGTTGGACCTGGTGGCGCGCGAATTCACCCGTCCCGGCGACACCATCTTCGTCGACGATCCGGCCTGGTTCCTGATGTTCGGCTCCTTCGCCGCGCTGGGCGCGAAAGTGGTCGGTATCCCGCGTCTGGCCGACGGCCCGGACATCGCCCGTCTTGCTGAACTGGCGGCGCTGCACAAGCCCAAGCTGTACATCATCAACTCGGTGCTGCACAACCCGAGTTCCACCTCGCTGTCGGCAGCCAAGGCCTTCCAGGTGCTGCGCCTGTCGGAAGAACACGACTTCCTGATCGTGGAAGACGATATCTACTGCGACCTGCATCCGGGCAGCGCGGTGCAGCCGGCCACCCGGCTGGCGGCGCTGGACCAGCTGCAGCGCGTGATTTACCTCGGCGGCTTCTCCAAGACGATGGCCGCCAACCTGCGCGTCGGCTACATCGCCACCTCGGTGGAGCGCGCCGAACGGCTGGCCGACCGCAAGATGCTGTCGACCCTGACCACCAGCGACATTGGCGAGCGCGTGGTCTACAAAGTGCTGTCCGAAGGTTCGTACCGCAAGCACGCAGACCGCATGCGCGGGCGGCTGGACGCCATCCGCGCCAAGACCTTGCGCCAGATGGAGCGCGTTGGCCTGAAGGTGGACGCCTCGCCGCCGGCCGGCATGTTCGTGTGGGTCGATGCCGGCTGCGACACCAACGCCCTGACCGAGCGCGCGATGGCGCACAACCTGCTGCTGGCGCCGGGCAGCCTGTTTTCGCCCAAGCAGCTGCCGTCGACCCGCATGCGGCTCAACGTGGCCGCGATGCAGGAACCGGCCATCTGGCGCTTCCTCGAAAAAGAGCTCTTGAAATAAGCCTTGCCATCCCCATTTTCCCGAAACCTTAACCAAAAGACTATTTAAAAATGGCTGATACTGAAAAACAAACCCTTGGCTTCCAGGCCGAAGTAAAACAGCTGCTGCAGCTGATGATCCACTCCCTGTATTCGAACAAGGAGATCTTCCTGCGCGAGCTGATTTCCAATGCCTCCGACGCATCGGACAAGCTGCGTTTTGAAGCTATCAACAACGACGCCCTGTACGGCAACGACCACGAACTGAAAATCAAAGTCAGCTTCGACAAGGCGGCACGCACCGTTACCATCTCCGACAACGGCATCGGCATGAGCCGTGACGAGGCGATTTCGCACCTCGGCACCATCGCCAAGTCGGGCACCAAGGAATTCTTCGGCAAGCTGTCGGGCGACCAGCAGCAGGACGCCGCCCTGATCGGCCAGTTCGGCGTGGGCTTCTATTCGGGCTTCATCGTGGCCGACAAGATCACCGTGGAATCGCGCCGCGCCGGCGCCGCCGCCTCGGAAGGCGTGCGCTGGGAATCCGCCGGCGAAGGCGACTACTCGGTCGAGCAGATCGAGAAGCCTAATCGTGGCACCGACATCATCCTGCACCTGCGCGAAGGCGAGGACGAGCTGCTGTCGTCGTGGAAGATCAAATCCATCATCCGCAAATACTCGGACCACATCTCGCTGCCTATCGTGATGCAGAAAGAAGAGTGGGACGAAGAGAAGAAGGAAACCGTCCTCAAGGACGAACTGGAAACCGTCAACCAGGCCAGCGCACTGTGGGCCCGCAACAAGTCCGACATCACCGCCGAGCAGTACGACGAATTCTACAAACACGTCTCGCACGACTTCCAGCCGCCGCTGACCCACACCCACAACCGCGTGGAAGGCCGCAGCGAATACACCCAGCTGCTGTATATCCCGGCCAAGGCGCCGTTCGACCTGTGGGACCGCAACAAGCGTGGCGGCATCAAGCTGTACGTCAAGCGCGTGTTCATCATGGACGATGCCGAACAACTGATGCCGACCTATCTGCGCTTCGTCAAAGGCGTGATTGACTCGGCCGACCTGCCGCTGAACGTCTCGCGCGAAATCCTGCAAGAGTCGCGCGACGTGAAAGTGATTCGCGACGGCTCGACCAAGCGCGTGATCGGCATGCTGGAAGAACTGGCCAACGCCGACGAGCAAGAGAAGAAGGACAAGTACCAGACCTTCTGGACCGAATTCGGCCAGGTGCTGAAAGAGGGCATCGGCGAAGACGCGGCCAACAAGGACCGTCTGGCCAAGCTGCTGCGCTTCGCTTCGACCGCCAACGACAACGACCAGCAAATCACCTCGCTGGAGCAGTATGTCGCCCGCGCCAAGGAAGGCCAGGACAAGATTTACTACGTCACGGCCGATAACTACGTGGCCGCGAAAAACAGTCCGCACCTTGAGATCTTCCGCAAGAAGGGCGTCGAAGTGCTTCTGCTGACCGACCGCGTGGACGAGTGGATGCTGTCCTTCCTGACCGAGTTCGAAGGCAAGGAACTGGTGTCGGTGGCCAAAGGCGGCCTGGATCTGGGCGCGCTGGAAGATGAAGCCGAGAAGAAGGAGCACGAAGAAACCGAATCCTCGTACAAGGATCTGGTCGCCAAGATGAAGGAAGTGCTGGCCGATAAAGCCAAGGACGTGCGCGTGACCTTCCGCCTGACCGATTCGCCGGCCTGCCTGGTGGCGGACGAGCACGAGCTGTCGGGCAACCTGCTGCGCATGCTGAAAGCCGCAGGCCAGGCGGCGCCGGAATCCAAGCCTATCCTGGAAATCAATCCGGACCACCCGCTGGTGCAGCGCCTGAAGAATGAAGACGTGGCCAGCTCCTTCAGCGACTGGTCCAACCTGCTGTTCGACCAGGCCCTGCTGGCCGAAGGCGGCTCGCTGAGCGATCCAGCCTCGTTCGTGAAGCGCCTGAACGAACTGCTGCTGGCGAAATAAGCTGTACAACGCCCCTGAGTGTTGTGATAATTTCACGTATCACACCACACCGGGGCGTCCATGAAGAAATCCGCACTCGCGCTGGCCGTTCTGGCTGGCGCACTCCTCACCGCACACGCGCAAAACCAGCTTCCCAGCGAAACGCCGGACGAATTCAAGGCGCCGGTCGATAGTTTCGATTACATCAAGCGCACCGTCATGATTCCGATGCGCGACGGCGTCAAGCTCAATACTGTCATCGTCATCCCGCGCAAGGCCCGCAATGCGCCCATGCTGCTCACGCGCACGCCGTACAACGCGACCGACATGACCAGTCACGCCGATAGCTCGCAAATGGACGTGATGTTGCAGGGCTACGATAATCTGCCGGACGTGATCACCAAGGGCGGCTACATCCGCGTGGTGCAGGACGTGCGCGGCAAGCACGGCTCGGAGGGTGGCTATGTGATGAACCGCCCGCTCGCCGGCAGTGCCTTCAATCCCACCGAGGTCGATCATTCCACCGACGCTTGGGACACCATCGATTGGCTCAGCAAGAACGTGCCGGAGTCGAATGGCAAGGCCGGCATCATCGGCGGCTCGTACGATGGCTTCCTGCCGCTGATGGCGTTGGTGAATCCGCACCCGGCGCTGAAGGTGGCGGTGCCCATGAACCCGATGGTGGACGGCTGGCGCGGCGACGACTGGTTCCACCACGGCGCGTTCCGGCAGATCAACCTGGCCTACATCATGGAGCAGGTGGTCACGCGCCGCAACGATGCGCGCTGGTTCGCCAGCCATTACGACGACTACGATATGTATTTGCGTGCTGGTTCGGCCGGCGAGCTGGCACGCCAGCGCGGCGTCGAGCAGAGCGGCTTCTGGCGCAAGGTGGTGGCGCATCCCGCCTACGATGCGTTCTGGCAGAACCAGGCCGTCGATAAAATCCTGGCGAAACAGCCGGTCACGGTGCCGACCCTGCTGGTGCACGGCCTGTGGGACGCCGAGGATATTTATGGCGCCATCGCGGTCTACAAGGCCATCAAGCCGAACGACCAGGACAACAATGTGTTCCTGGTGATGGGGCCGTGGAATCACGGCGGCCAGGATGGCGATGGCAGCAAGCTGGGCGCCATCAAATTCAACAGCGACACCGGCTTGCACTTCCGCGAAGAGATCCTGCTGCCGTTCCTCGACAGCTATCTGAAAGATGACGCGCCGCCCGCGAAGATCGCACCGGTGACGGCGTTTGAAACCGGCACCAACAAGTGGCGCGCGCTGGACCGCTGGCCGGCCGGCTGCACCAGTGGCTGCACGATTGTGCCGGCCACGCTGCGCCTCGCTGCCAATGCGAAGCTCAACCTGACCAATGCCGCGTCCGCGCCGTTAAGCGCTCCAGCGCAAAAGCACGCCTATGATGAGTACATCTCGGACCCGGCCAAGCCGGTGCCGTTCCGCCAGCGCCCGATCCCGCAGTTCGGCTACGACGAAGCCAAGGGCCAGACCTGGCCGCGCTGGCTGGTCGACGACCAGCGCGAGGCCTCGGGCCGCACCGACGTGCTGACCTACACCACCGGCGTGCTGACCGCGCCGGTCAAGATCAGCGGCGAGCCGGTCGCCAACCTGCTGGCCGCCACCAGCGGCACCGATGCCGACTGGGTGGTTAAGCTGATCGACGTTTATCCAGACCAGGTGGCGGCGCAGCCGGAGATGGGCGGCTACCAGTTGATGATTTCAGCCGACATCTTCCGTGGCCGTTACCGCGAGAGCTGGGCCACAGCCAAGCCGATCACCGCCAACACGCCGCTGGCCTACCGCTTCTCGCTGCCGACCGCCAACCACGTGTTCCTGCCGGGCCACCGCATCATGGTGCAGATCCAGTCCAGCTGGTTCCCGCTGTACGACCGCAATCCGCAGACCTTCGTGCCGAATATCTTCAACGCCCAGCCTGCGGATTACAAGAAAGCGACCCAGCGCATCTACCACGACAGCTACATCGAACTGCCGCTGGTCGGCGCCACCGTCAAGTAGATTTGCGGCGGCGACGCGCCATCATCAGCACCGCCGGCAGGCCCAGGCCGAGCATGGCGAAGCTGGCCGGTTCCGGCACCGCAGTGGGCGACGTGAGGAAGCCGCGGATTTCTCCATCCGGATATGCGCTGCTGTGGATGTTGAGGTAGGCGCTGCCCGCGTTCAGCCCGGCCAGCAGGGCGGCTTCGGCGCCGCTGGTGCTGCCGCCATAGGCGCTCAGGAAGGCTGCATTCCAGCTGCTGGCCAGCGAGGTGTCGTAACTGTGGCTGTATGCACCGGTCTGTACGCCCAGCGGGAAGCCGGTGAACGCAGGTATTTCCGTGACCGGGCCGGCGGTGCCGGTACCTGGCGCAGTGGTGCAGCAATGGATGTGTGCAGCCGTGCTGTTGCCTAACAGGCCGGCAAAGGCGGTGCTGATTTCCAGCACGTGGGTGCCGGCGTCGAAGGTGACGGCGGCTGCACCGATGGCGTCCGAGGTGTTGGGCGTGGCTTCCTTGGCCCCGGTGAGGATGGTGGTGTAGGTAGTGGCGCTGGCACTGGCCGTGGCGGCCAGCAGCAAGCCAGCGGCTGCCCAGTTGCAGATGTTTGGTTTCATATTCCCTCCCTTTGTTGGTGTTTAACTTAGAGAGGGAGGTCGCAAACAAGTTCCCGGATCAGAGCGCGGTTCGGAGCGCAAATAGTTCCGGGAACAGCACCACGTCCAGCATCTTGCGCAGGTAGCTGACGCCGGCCGTGCCGCCGGTGCCGGTCTTGAAGCCGATGATGCGCTCGACCGTGGTCACGTGGCGGAAGCGCCAGAAGCGGAACGCGGTTTCCATATCCACCAGCTTTTCGGCCAGCTCGTACAGCGCCCAGTAGCGGGTCGGGTCGCGGTAGACTTCCAGCCACGCCTGCTGCACCGAGTCGTCGGCCACGGTCGGCTGGGTCGGGTCGGCGTTCAGGCGTTCAGCGGAAATCGGCAGGCCGTTGCGGGCCAGCAGCTTGATCGCTTCGTCGTAGATCGATGGCGTGTTCAGCGCTTCCTGCAGCAGCGGGAATTCCGGCGTGGTGGCGTGGACGTTGAGCAGGGCCGCGTTCTTGTTACCGAGGATGAACTCGATCTCGCGGTACTGGTAGGACTGGAAGCCCGACGACGCGCCCAGGTAGGGGCGGATGGCGGTGTATTCCGGCGGCGTCATGGTGGCCAGCACGTCCCAGGCGTGCACCAGCTGGTCCATGATGCGGGCCACGCGCGCCAGCATCTTGAAGGCCGGCGGCAGGTCGTCGGCTTGCAGGTGGGTGCGGACCGCGCGCATTTCGTGCAGCATCAGCTTCATCCACAGTTCGCTGGTCTGGTGCTGGATGATGAACAGCATTTCATTGTGGTTGGGCGACAGCGGGTGCTGGGCGTGCAGGATCTGGTTCAGGCCCAGATAGTCGCCGTAGCTCATGTCGTTGCTGAAGTCCATTTTGGCGTCGTGCCACTCAGCATCCTTGGCGCCACCGTGCATCGGGCATTTATTTTCGCTCATACTGTTTATCTCGTTTAGGTCACTGCATCGCGCTTGGCGTCGACGTTGTAGTCCTGGCGGTCCAGGATATCGCGCAGGATTTCCACCGCGTCCCATACATCAGCATAGCTGGTGTACAGCGGCGTGAAGCCGAAACGCATGATGGCCGGTTCGCGGTAGTCGCCGATCACGCCGCGCGCGATCAACGCTTGCATCACCGCGTAGCCGTGCGGATGGGTGAAGCTGACGTGGCTGCCGCGCTGCGCGTGCTCGCGCGGCGTCACCAGTCCCAGCGGGTGGGCGGCGCAGCGCGCTTCCACCAGTGCGATGAACAAGTCGGTCAGGGCCAGCGACTTGGCGCGGATGGCCGCCATCGAGCTCTGGCGGTGCACGTCCAGGCCGCATTCGGCCAGAGCCAGCGAGACCACCGGCTGGGTGCCGCACAGGGCGCGGGCGATGCCATCGGCCGGCTTGAAGTCGGGCGCCATCGCGAACGGATTGGCGTGGCCCCACCAGCCTGACAGCGGCTGCTGGAAGTTGGCTTGATGCTTTTTCGGCACCCAGATGAAGGCCGGAGCGCCGGGGCCGCCGTTCAGGTATTTATAAGTGCAGCCCACCGCCAGGTCGGCGCCGTCGGCGTGCAGGTCGACCGGCACTGCGCCGGCCGAGTGCGCCAAGTCCCAGACAATCAACGCGCCGGCCGCGTGGGCGAGGGCGCTGCTGGCCTTCATGTCGTACTGGTGGCCGGTGCGGTAGTTCACGTGGGTCAGCATCACCACGGCGCTATCGGCGTCGATGGCGGCTGGCAGTTCCTCCGGGCTGTCGATCAGCTTGATGCTGTAGCCACGGTCCAGCCAGGCGGTCAGGCCCTGGGCCATATAAATGTCGGTCGGGAAGTTGGAGCGTTCGGTGACGATCACGCGGCGGCTGGCGCGGGCCGGGTCGCCGGCTTGCATGGTCAGGGCGGCGGCCAGGGCCTTGAACAGGTTGACCGAGGTGGTGTCGGTAACCACCACTTCGCCGTCAACGCCGCCGATCAGCGGGGCCAGCAGGTTGCCCAGACGCTTCGGCAGTTCGAACCAGCCGGCCGTGTTCCAGCTGCGGATCAGGTCATGACCCCATTCCTGCGCGATGACTTGCTGGGCGCGGGCGAGGGCGGCTTTGGGCCGCGCGCCTAAAGAGTTGCCATCCAGATAAATAACGCCGTCCGGCAGGTCGAATTGATCGCGGAGCGGGGCGAGCGGATCCTGTGCGTCGCGCTCCAGGCAGTCGTTGCGAGTGGTCATTTGGGCTGATAGTTGAGATCTAAAGTGATGAGTGTAACCTGAAAAATAGGCGATTGCGCCGTTTTTTCAGTGGCAAATTTGCTGAATAGGCCGCACGATCACTGGACTTTAGCGATTTTCTAAAAATTTTTCAGTTTTCTTCAAAAAATCCCTAAAGTTCCCTAAAGCGCTGCCGTTACCGTTCTTAGATGCGCAGGAAACCGTGCATCAACGGGGTTTTAAAATCGTCGAAAAAATTTTAAAAATATTTTCGAGAAACCCTAAAGTTCTCAAAAGAGCTGCCGTTACCGAGTTAGATGTCGCAAAAAAGAGTCGCTTTACCGCTTTATTTTTTCGATCGAAACAGGGTTTTTTTGAAACTATCAAACCGCTTGAAACCCGCGCCGCAAGGGCGTGGATGAGTGATCTGCGAGTGTTTGTCAGACAAACACCGACAGGTCGCGTTCGCTATTTCCCGACGTAAAATACGGAGAGTCACCTCTTCTCGCGCTCATGTTGCTCAAGCAGAATGTATCTCAACGGAAACGCAAATGTGTTCCGACAGAGAGAAAACTGTGAGGAGTGGGAAAATGACCGCAAACGACATGATGGCTGAAATTCGCGACGCAAACCTGAGCTACCTGATGCTGGCCCAGCAAATGATCCGCGCCGATAAAGTCACCGCGATCTTCCGCCTCGGCATCGCCGCCGAGATCGCCGACCTGATCGAGGGCATGAGCAACGCGCAAATCCTGAAACTGGCAGGCGGCAACATGATGCTGGCCCGCTTCCGCTTCGATGACAGCGCCATCCTCTCCATGCTGACCAACTACAACAAGGATCGCGTGCTGGCCCAGTCGCACGCCGCCATCCTGATGGCCGGCCAGCCGGTCGAAGAGATCGTTTAATCGCGTCAGCCCCGGAGCACAGATCATGGCCACCAAGAAAAGCGTCGTATCGGAAGCCCAGGAAATCCAGCTGGCCATTGAACTGATCCAGCTTGGCGCCCGCCTGCAGTTGCTGGAGTCGGAAGTGTCGCTGTCGCGCGAACGCCTGCTCAAGCTGTACAAGGAGCTGAAGGGCGTGTCGCCGCCGAAGGGCATGTTGCCGTTCTCGACCGACTGGTTCCTGACCTGGCAGCCGAACATCCATTCCTCGCTGTTCATCAACATCCACAGCTTCCTGGTGACCCACGCCGGCGCCACCGGTATCGAAGCGGTGATGAAGGCCTACAAGCTCTACCTCGAACAAATGCCGCCGGAACCGGGCGAAGAACCGCTGCTGTCGCTGACCCGCGCCTGGACCCTGGTGCGCTTCTTCAGCAGCAAAATGCTGGACACCGCGCCGTGCACCAAGTGCCAGGGCAAATACGTGGTCAACACGATGGACCTGAACGGCAGCTATGTTTGCGGCCTGTGCCACATGCCTTCGCGTGCCGGCAAGACCAAAAAATTGCGCGACGCCGAGGCGCTGGCTGCGTAAAATACGCGGCGTGACTGCACCTCGCCCCCAACCTTATATCCAACGTATCGTCCGCACGCCCGCCGTGCGGGCCATGCTGATCCAGTGCGGCGCCATGCCGCTCACGCTGGCCGTCATTTATGTGATGGCCAGTTTTCGTTTCCCCGTCGATTACCTGACTGTGGCCGTGGTGCAGGGCTTGCTGGCCGCGCTCGTCACGTGGAAGCTGGCGCTGGCCGGCTGGTGGCGCGCCATTCAGCTGCTGTTCCCGCTGGCGGTGCTGGCGGCGCTGGCGCTGCAGCTGCCGTCCTGGCTGTTCGGCGCGGCCTTCTTGCTGCTGCTCGGCTGGTACTGGTCGACCTTCCGCACCCAGGTGCCTTATTACCCATCCGGCCCGGCGGTGTGGGATGCGGTGCGCCAGCTGCTGCCTGCGGATCGCGCGCCGCGCGTGATCGACATCGGCAGCGGCCTCGGCGGTTTTGTCCTGTATCTGTCGCGGGTGCGCCCGGATGCGGCAGTGGAGGGCATCGAGCTGGCGCCGCTGCCATTCTTATATAGCTGGCTGCGCGCCAAGCTGGCCGGCGGCCGCGCGAGATTCCGCCTCGGCGACTACGAAAAACTCGACTTCAGCCGCTACGACCTGGTGTTCGCCTACTTGTCCCCCGCGGCCATGCCTGGCCTGTGGCGCAAGGCGGCTGCCGAAATGCGGCCCGGAGCCATGCTTGCGAGCTACGAATTTATCGTTCCGGAAAGATCTCCGGATCGCACGGTACACGCCACAGAGGAAGACGTTCCCCTCTATATATGGTACTTTTAAGCATCATTTGACGTTATTCTCTTGCCCGTCGCCCCCTACTCAGGCTATTGTAGTTCTACAATGTAAATTTTTTGACCGGTTACCAAACTGGGGAGTCAGCACACTTGTTAGTCATCATCGGATATGTAATTGTCTGCGTCGGCGTGTTCGGCGGTTTTGCCATGAACGGCGGGCACCTGGCCGCGCTGTTGCAGCCGCTGGAGCTGGTCATGATCGGCGGCGGCGCTGCGGGCGCTTTCCTGGTCGGTAACAACGCCAAGACCCTGAAATCCACCCTGGCCGCGATTCCGACCCTGTTCAAGGGGTCGCGCTACACCAAGGACCTCTATATGGAGATGATGTCCTTGCTGTTCGACGTGCTGTCCAAGGTGCGCAAGGAAGGCCTGATGTCGATCGAAGGCGATATCGACAGCCCGGAGCAAAGCCCGCTGTTCAGCAAGTACCCGAGTGTGCTGGAAGACCACCACATCGTCGAATTCATGACCGACTACCTGCGCCTCATGGTGTCGGGCAATATGGACGCATTCCAGATCGAGAACCTGATGGATATCGAGATCGAGACCCACCACCACGAGGGCGCCGCGCCGGCCCACGCCATCGCCAAGCTGGGCGACGGCATGCCGGCCTTCGGTATCGTGGCGGCGGTGATGGGCGTGGTGCACACCATGGAATCGGTGGGCTTGCCGCCGGCCGAGCTGGGCATCCTGATCGCGCACGCGCTGGTCGGTACCTTCCTCGGTATTCTGCTGGCTTATGGTTTCGTCGGCCCGCTGTCCAGCCTGCTGGAGCAAAAGCTGGAAGAGTCGACCAAGATGTATCAATGCGTGAAGGTCACGCTGCTGGCCAGCCTGAACGGCTATGCACCGGCGCTGGCGGTAGAATTCGGCCGCAAAGTGCTGTACTCGACCGAGCGTCCGACCTTTGCCGAACTGGAAGACCATATCAAGAAATCGAAGTCGAAGTAAGCCATGCAGCGCACTACTCATCGTTTAAGGATTCATCATGGCTGAAGAGGGCTTGCGGCCTATTATCGTCAAGCGCATCAAGAAGGGCGGCGGCGGTCACCACGGCGGCGCCTGGAAGATCGCGTATGCCGACTTCGTGACAGCGATGATGGCCTTCTTCCTGCTGATGTGGCTGCTCGGCTCCACCACCAAGGGCGACCTCAACGGCATTTCCGAATACTTCAAGACCCCGCTCAAGGTGGCGATGGAAGGCGGCTCCGGCAGCGGTGACAGCTCGTCCATCATCAAGGGCGGCGGCAAGGACCTGACCCGCACCGACGGCCAGGTCAAGGCCAGCGACGACCCGGCGGTCAAGAAGACTTTCAACCTGACCGCCGCCAAGGCGGCGATGGAAGCCGAGGAAAACCAGCGCCTGAAAGCGCTCAAGGAAAAGATCGAGAACAAGATCGACGCCAATCCGCTGCTCAAGAAATACAAGGAGCAGCTGCTGCTCGACATCACCAATGACGGCCTGCGGATCCAGATCGTCGACGAGCAGAACCGCCCGATGTTCGCGCTGGCCAAGGCCGAGCTGCAGCCCTATACCAAGGAAATCCTGCACGAGATCGGCTTCGTGCTGAACGACGTGCCGAACCGCATCGGCCTGTCCGGCCACACCGATTCCACGCCCTACATGAGCGAGACCGGCTACAGCAACTGGGAACTCTCGGCCGACCGCGCCAACGCTTCGCGCCGCGAGCTGATCGCCGGCGGCATGCAGGATTCCAAGGTGCTGCGGGTGGTCGGGCTGGGCTCGGCCATCAACCTCGACAAGGCCGACCCGTTCAATCCGATCAACCGCCGCATCAGCATTGTGGTGATGAACAAGCGCGCCGAAGAGAGCGTGCTGCGCGACGGCCGCAAGATGGAAGTCGGCGCCGAAGACGAGCCAGCTGCAGCGGCTGAAGCGCCGGCCCCGGCCGCGCGCTCCGGTCCGCCAGTACGAAAATGAAGTAGAACGAGACTGTTATGACGAGAAAAAAAATTCTGGGTTCCCACGTCAAGCGCCTGTTGTCCGGCGTGTCTGACCACGGTCGCCGGCATCTGACCGAAGTCGAGACCGATGTGATCCAGACCGGCTTGCTGCTGGAGGAGGCGATTGAAAAGCTGTCCTTCAACTTCATGGCCATCCACCAGGTGGTGGAAGCGGTGCAGCCCACCATCCAGCTGTTGCTGGACGGCGGCAGCGCCACGCCCGAGCAGCGCGCCCGGCTGGAAGCGCTGCCCGCCGAGATCGGCACCTATGTCAACGGCGCGGTGACCAGCCTGCAGTTCCAGGACATGACCAGCCAGCTGCTGGACCGCACCCTCAAGCGCGTGACCGGCTTGCGCGAGTTCCTCGGCACCCTGGGCGCGCACGGATCGGAAATGCTGCCCGACAGCGACAACGAGCAAATCGTCGAGCTGCTGAACAAAGTCAGTATGGCGCTGGCGATCCAGAGCCTGGAATTGCGCAGCGTATTGCGCAAGGCGGTTAGCCAGCAACACCTTGAGAGCGGCGACATCGAGCTGTTTTAAACCCAGATAACTATTTGATTTACAGAGTGAGAATAAGATGGCTAAGACTATACTTGCGGTTGATGATTCCAGTTCCCTGCGCCAGATGGTGGCCTTCAGCCTGAAGGCTGCCGGTTACCAGGTGGTGGAAGCCGTGGATGGCCAGGACGGCCTGGAAAAAGCCAAGCTGCAGAACGTCGACATGGTGCTGACCGACCAGAACATGCCACGCATGGATGGCCTGGAACTGATCAAGCTCCTGCGCGAACTGCCCAGCTACGCCAAGACCCCCATCCTGATGCTGACCACCGAATCGTCCGACGAGATGAAAGCCAAGGGCCGCGCCGCCGGCGCCAATGGCTGGCTGGTCAAACCGTTCGACCCACAGCGGCTGATCGAGGTAGTGAAGAAGGTCATTGGTTGATCTAGAGAGCGCGCAATGATGCTGACCGTACATAGCGTACTTATTGGAGTATCACCATGACCATCGACATAAGCCAGTTTTACCAGGTCTTTTTCGATGAGGCCGAGGAGCTGCTGGCTGAAATGGAACGGCTGCTGTTGGCGGTTAACGTCGACTCGCCCGATGCCGAGGACCTGAACGCGATTTTCCGCACGGCCCACTCGGTCAAGGGCGGCGCCTCCACGTTCGGCGTGACCGATATGACCGAGGTCACCCACGTGCTGGAAACCCTGCTGGACCGCATCCGCAAGGGCGAGATGGCGCTCACCGGCGAGCACGTCGACGCCTTCCTGGCCGCCAAGGACATCCTCAAGATGCAGCTGGACGGCCACCGCCTCGGCAGCGAAGTCGACCAGGACGCCGTCGCCAATGTGCGCATGATGCTGCAATCGCTGGCGCAGGACGTGCCGGTGGGCGCGCTGGCGCCGGTGGCGCCGGCTTACAACGCCGCCGAAACCAAACACGTGGACCACAGCGGCGGCCGCCGCTACCGGCTCGAATTGCCGGCCATGCAGCACCGCGAAGTGACGGCGCTGGGCGAGGAGCTGGGCCTGATGGGCCACGTCTCGATCACGCCGCTGGACAAGGACCGCAATGCGATGGTGGTCACCACGCATGAAAGCCTGGATGACATCATCGCCATCTGCTCGTTCGTGCTGAATCCGGAAGAGATGAAGATCAGCGAGCTGCCGGCCCTGAACGACGACCAGGCCAAGCTCGAAAACGCCGCGCGCGCCAAGGTCGAGGATGAGCTGGGCTACGGCTTCTTCGACGTCGCCGAACTGAAGCCGGCCAATGCTGGTCCTGGCGGCGAAGGCTATGGCTTCTTCCAGCCACTCGATGAAATCCGCGCCAACGCCTCGGCCGCGTCCGAGGATGCGCAAGGCTATGGCTTCTTCCAGCCGGTGGAGCAGATCCGTGCCGCCGCCGGCATCGTGATTGAAACGCCGCCGGAAGAAGAAAAGAAAGTCGTCAAGAAGGAAGAGAAGGAAAAAGAGAAGGCCCCGGCCGCCGGCGCCGAGTCGTCCTCGATCCGCGTCTCGATCGAGAAAGTCGACCAGCTGATCAACCTGGTCGGCGAGCTGGTGATCACGCAAGCGATGATCGAGCAGCGCGTCGATACGCTGGACCCGATGGTACACCAGCGCCTGCTCAACAGCGTCAGCCAGCTGACCCGCAACACCCGCGACCTGCAGGAAGCGGTGATGTCGATCCGCATGATGCCGATGGACTTCGTGTTCTCGCGCTTCCCGCGCATGGTGCGCGACCTTGCCACCAAGCTGGGCAAGAAGGTCGACTTCATCACCAACGGCGCCGCCACCGAACTCGATAAAGGCCTGATCGAGCGCATCGTCGATCCGCTGACCCACCTGGTACGCAACTCGATCGACCACGGCATCGAAATGCCGGACGTGCGCCGCGCCGCCGGCAAGAGCGAGGCCGGCCGTTTGTTCCTGTCAGCCTCGCACCAGGGCGGCAACATCATCATCGAGGTGTCGGACGATGGCGGTGGTCTCAATCGCGAGCGCATCCTGGCCAAGGCCGGGCAAAATGGCCTGGCCGTCAGCGACACCATGAGCGACGCCGAAGTCTGGCAACTGATCTTCGCCCCCGGCTTCTCGACCGCCGAGGTGGTCACCGACGTGTCCGGCCGTGGCGTCGGCATGGACGTGGTCAAGCGTAATATCGAGGCGATGGGCGGGGTGGTCGATATCCGCTCGGCCAAGGGCTTCGGCACCACCATCTCGATTTCGCTGCCGCTGACGCTGGCGATTTTGGACGGCATGTCGATCCGCGTCGGCGACGAGGTCTATATCCTGCCGCTCGGCTTCGTGATCGAATCGCTGCAGCCGGCGCCGGAAGACGTCAAGGAAATCAGCGGCAAGGGCCGCGTCATCAAGGTGCGCGGGGAATACCTGCCGCTGGTGCCGCTGTACCAGATGTTCGACATCACGCCGCGCTTTGACGACCCGTGCCAGGGCATCGTCATCATCATCGAGACCGACGGCCGCAAGGCCGGCCTGTTCGTCGACGAGCTGGTCGGCCAGCAGCAGGTGGTGGTCAAGAACCTGGAATCCAACTACCGCAAGGTGGCCGGCATTTCCGGCGCAACGATTTTGGGCGACGGCGGCGTGTCGCTGATTCTGGATGTCGCCGCGTTGATCCGCTCGTCGCGCCAGCTGGCGGACGAATCGATTTTTTCTTCATAGGGGGCCATCATGGCAGAGATACAAACTGCGGCAGCAGCAAGCGACATCGCCGGGCACGAATACCTGGCCTTCAAGCTCGGTTCGGAAGAGTACGGCATCGACATCCTGAAGGTGCAGGAAATCCGTGGCTACGAGGCGGTGACCCGCATTGCCAACGCGCCGGAATTCATCAAGGGCGTGATCAATCTGCGCGGCATTATCATTCCCGTGGTCGACATGCGCATCAAGTTCAACCTGGGCTCGCCGGTGTATGATCAGTTCACCGTGGTCATCATTCTGAACATCGCCGGCCGCATCGTCGGCATGGTGGTCGATTCGGTGTCCGACGTCACCACCCTGACGCCGGACCAGGTCAAGCCGGCGCCGGAAATGGGCACCGCCTTCAGCAGCGACTACATGATCGGCCTGGGCACCATCGATGAGCGCATGCTGATCCTGGTGAACATCGACAAACTGATGTCCAGCCCGGAAATGGGCCTGATCGAACAACTGGCAGCCTGATGGCTCGCCCCGCCGGCGCCGTAACCCCGCGCCGGCCTCGCAACACCACGGACGCGTCCCAAAAAGAAGGCCGCGCCGCCACATCACGACATAGACAGAAAAGAGGGGAGATTCACAATGAATTTACGCGACTTCAAAATCGGTGCACGGCTGCGTATCGGTTTCGGCATCATCTTGCTGATCCTGGTCGCCATCGTCCTGCTGACCAACTACCTGAACTACAGCAATAAGAGCAAGTTGACCCAGGGCCTGGCCACTGCCACCGCCAAGAATCTGCAAGCGGGCGCCATGAAGAGCGCCATGCTGGAGACCGGTATCGCGATGCGTAATATCGGCCTGCAATCGGACGTCAGCCTGATGCAGAAGGAAGAGCAGAAGGTGAAGGACCAGCGCGCCCGCTACGACAAGGCGCTGAGCGAGCTGAAGGCGCAGGGCCTGAACGACGCCGAGAAGAAAGTGCTGTCCGAGCTGGCCGCGCTGGAAACCGATACCGACGCCGCCTTCAAGGAAGCGATCGGGCAGATCCTGGCCTTCAACAGCGAAGGCGGCGCCAAGGTGATTTCCGGCCGCATCGATCCGCTGAACTCGCAGACGCTGGTGCTGATCAACAAGCTGGTCGACATGCAGCAGGCGGCGGCCAAGGATGTGATGGACGGTTCCGTGACCGCCGACCGCAGCCTGATGGTGGTGCTGTTTGTGCTGGGCGGCGTGGCCGTGGCGCTGGGCGTGGTGTGCGCCGCCGTGATCACCCGCTCGATCACCGGTCCGCTGTCGGGCGCGGTGAGCGTGGCGCAGAAAGTCGCGGGCGGCGAGCTGACCTCGCAAGTGTTCGTCGAAGGCAAGGATGAAACCAGCGAACTGCTGCAGGCGCTGAAAGACATGAACGACAGCCTGGCCAAGACCGTGGGCGATGTGCGCAACGGTACCGAACTGATCTCGACCGCCTCGCAGGAAATCGCCTCGGGCAATGCCGACCTGTCGGCGCGTACCGAATCGCAAGCCAGCTCGCTGGAAGAAACCGCGTCGTCGATGGAAGAGCTAACCTCGACCGTGAAACAGAATGCCGACAATGCGCGCCAGGCCAACCAGTTGGCGGTCACCGCGTCGTCGGTGGCGGAGAAGGGCGGCAGCGTGGTGTCGCAAGTGGTGGAGACGATGGGCTCGATCACCGCCTCGTCGCGCAAGATTGCCGACATTATTTCGGTCATCGACGGCATCGCTTTCCAGACCAACATCCTGGCGCTGAACGCGGCGGTGGAAGCGGCCCGTGCGGGCGAGCAGGGCCGTGGCTTCGCGGTGGTGGCGTCCGAGGTGCGCAACCTGGCGCAACGTTCGGCCGGCGCGGCGAAAGAGATTAAAGAGCTGATCAGCGATTCGGTCGAGAAGGTCGACGCCGGCAGCAAGCTGGTGGACGAAGCCGGCCAGACGATGGACCTGGTCGTGACCTCGATCCGCCAGGTGGCCGACATCATGGGCGAGATCACCGCCGCCACCCAGGAACAAAGCAACGGCATCGAGGAAGTCAACCAGGCGATCTCGCAGATGGATGAAATGACGCAGCAGAATGCCGCGTTGGTGGAAGAGGCTGCGGCTGCGGCCGAGAGCATGCAGGAGCAGGCCGAACTGCTGTCGCAGGCGGTCAGCATCTTCAAGCTGTCGCATGACGAAGTGCGTCGTCCTGCGGCGGCTGCCGCGCCGCGCCGCGCGCCAGTGGTGGCCGCTGCGCCGGCGCCAGCGCCGGCGCCGGCGATTGCGGCACCGCGTCCGAAACCAGCCGCACCGAAAAAAGCTCCCGCTCCCGCCGCTTCGGGCGGCGATGAGTGGGAAGAGTTTTAAGCGTTACCGTCACTCCCGCGCAGGCGGGAGTCCATACTCAGCATGGATTCCCGCCTGCGCGGGAATGACGGCAGCAAAAAAGGATTTGACGTATGCCGCCATCAAAAGACACAGTCAAGGAATTTGACTTCAACGCCAGGGATTTCGAACGCGTTCGCGGTTTGATCTACAAGCGTGCCGGCATCTCGCTGGCCGACAGCAAGCAGGAAATGGTCTACAGCCGCCTGGCGCGCCGCCTGCGCGCCACCGGCATCGACTCCTTCGCCAAGTACCTGGACGACCTCGAAGCCGGACGCCTGGGCGAAGAGTGGGAGTCGTTCACCAACGCCCTCACCACCAACCTGACCTCGTTCTTCCGCGAAGCGCACCACTTCCCGCTGCTTGCCGAGCACATCAAGAACAAGCGCGAGCCGCTCACCATCTGGTGCTCCGCCAGCTCCACCGGCGAGGAACCGTACTCGATCGCCATGACAGTGTGCGAAGCGTTCAACACGCTCACGCCCAACTGCCAGATCATCGCCACCGACATCGACACCAACGTGCTGGCGCACGCCGCCAACGGCGTCTACACGATGGACCGGCTGGACAAGATGCTGCCCGAGCGCCAGCGCCGCTTCTTCCTGAAAGGCAAGGGCGACCGCGAAGGCCAGGCGCGCGTGCGGCAGGAATTGCGGAATATGATTACCTTCAAGCAGCTGAACCTGCTCGCCGACAGCTGGCCGATCAGCGGCCAGTTCGACGTCATCTTCTGCCGCAACGTGATGATTTACTTTGACAAGGCCACCCAGCGCAAGATCCTGTCGCGCTTCGTGCCGCTGATGAAACCGGATGCCCTGCTGTTTGCCGGGCACTCGGAGAATTTCCTGTATGTCTCGGAGTCGTTGAAACTGCGCGGCAAAACCGTCTACGAACTGGACGATAACGCTGCGGCCCGCAAAGCACCGCAACGCACATGAGAATAAAACATGGACCTCGAACAATTTGCCACGAACGTTTATTACGATAGGACGTTCGACTGCCAGGCCGCCAAGATCTTGCCGGGCGAGTACTACCACACCAACAAGGACATGTTGATCGTGACCGTGCTCGGCTCCTGCGTGTCGGCCTGCATCCGCGACCGCACCACCGGCCTGGGCGGCATGAACCACTTCATGCTGCCGGACGGCGGCGGCGATACCGGCAGCCCGGTGTCGGCCTCGGCGCGCTACGGCACCTACGCGATGGAGATCCTGATCAACGACCTGCTCAAGGCCGGCGCCAAGCGCGAGAACCTGGAAGCCAAGGTGTTCGGCGGCGGCGCGGTGCTCAAGGGCTTCACCGCCATCAACGTCGGCGAGCGCAACGCGGCCTTCGTGCTGAATTTCCTCAAGGTCGAGAAGATCCGGGTGGTGGCGGAGGACTTGAACGATATCTACCCGCGCAAGGTCTATTTCTTCCCGCGCACCGGCAAGGTGCTGGTCAAGAAGCTGATGCAAAGCCATAACGACACCCTCGTTAAACGCGAAATCGAATATGCCAGCCGCCTTAAAGTGGCGCCGGTGGGTGGCGAGATCGATCTGTTTTAAATGAAGAATAAGGTAGTACTGCCATGAAGACCAAAGTCCTGGTGTGCGATGACTCCGCACTGATCCGTAGCGTGATGACCGAGATCATCAATTCCCAGCCCGATATGGAAGTGGTGGGCGTCGCCCCCGATCCGCTGGTGGCGCGCGAACTGATCAAGCAAACCAATCCCGATGTGCTGACCCTCGACGTCGAGATGCCGAAGATGGACGGCCTCGACTTCCTCGAAAAACTGATGCGCCTGCGGCCGATGCCGGTGGTGATGGTGTCCTCGCTGACCGAGCGCGGTTCCGAGATCACCATGCGCGCGCTGGAGCTGGGCGCGGTCGACTTCGTGACCAAGCCGAAGATCTCGATCCAGGCCGGCATGCGCGAGTACACCGACCTGATCACCGACAAGATCCGCGCCGCCTCCAAGGCCCGGGTGCAGGCGCGCCGCCTGCCGCAGCCGGGCGCCGAAGGGCAGGGCGCGGTGCCGCTGTCGGCCTTGCGCAACCCGCTGCTGTCGTCGGAAAAACTGATCATCATCGGCGCCTCCACCGGCGGCACCGAAGCGATCCGTGAATTCCTGATGCAAATGCCGTCCGACTGCCCCGGCATCCTGATCACCCAGCACATGCCGGAAGGCTTCACCCGCTCGTTCGCCAAGCGGCTGGACTCGCTGTGCAAAATCTCGGTGCAGGAAGCACAGGGCAATGAGCGTGTGCTGCCGGGCCACGCCTACATCGCGCCTGGCCACTCGCACCTGTACCTGACCCGCAGCGGCGCCAACTACATGACCCGCATCGACCAGGCCGAGCCGGTCAACCGCCACCGGCCGTCGGTGGATGTGCTGTTCCGTTCCGCCGCGCAGTGCGCCGGTAAAAATGCGGTTGGGGTTATCCTGACTGGCATGGGCAAGGATGGCGCGGCCGGCATGTTGGAGATGAAGAACGCCGGGGCGTATAATTTTGCGCAGGATGAAGCCAGTTGCGTGGTGTTTGGCATGCCGCGCGAGGCGATTGCGGTCGGGGCGGCGCACGAAATAGGCGCCTTGCAAGCCTTGCCGGGCATGGTACTAGGTTACCTTGCACAGCACGGTATGCGGGCACTGCGTGTTTAAATCACCAACTGTGACGTTTTACTGCTACTTTGTTCGCCTTCAAGCAACGAAAATGCTATCCTACAACTTGTTGCCATTTGCAGGCACTAGTAGGCACTATTAACAACCGCGTAGAGAATCAACGGAGCAATTCATGGCTGATCCAAAGATGAAATTTTTAGTAGTAGACGATTTTTCGACGATGCGCCGCATCGTCCGGAATCTGTTGAAAGAACTGGGTTATGCCAATGTCGACGAGGCAGAAGACGGCGTGATGGCGCTGGCTAAACTGCGTGCAGAGCAGTTCGACTTCGTCGTGTCCGACTGGAACATGCCGAATATGGACGGCCTGACCATGTTGCAAAACATCCGTGCCGATCCAGCCCTGGCCAAACTGCCGGTGTTGATGGTGACTGCCGAAGCCAAGAAGGAAAACATCATCGCGGCGGCGCAAGCCGGCGCCAACGGCTACGTGGTGAAGCCATTCACCGCCGCTACGCTGGACGAAAAACTGAACAAGATCTTCGAAAAACTCGGAGCTTGATATCGTTAAGTAACAAGGTGCCATGCACGAAACTAACTTTCTCGTCCGTGAGCCCTTGCTCGACCCGAAACAACGGGTTGTAGGCTACGAGCTTTCGTGGCAACAAGCCTCGACTGGCGACTCTACGCTTGATGCGCTGGAGTCGCTGGTAGGCTTTGTAGCCAGCCAAGTCCTCGACGAGGATGGCGGCTGGCTGCTGCGTGACAAAACCCTTTTCCTTGAAGCAGTGCCGGCGATGCTCTCGACCGACGCGCTGCACGAATTGCCGCCGCAGCACACCGTGCTGTCGATCAAGGCGGCGGAACTCGCCAGTCCCGATACGATGTCTGCCGTGCAAGGCTTGCGCGCGGGCGGCGTGGGCGTGCTGTTGCGCGAAGCCGACCTGACCCGCGTCAGCAGCCGCTTGCCGACGATGGCGTCCTACGTGGAAATGCGCTTCTCGGGCGCCGACGTCGGCACACAGGCGCGCACTTACGCGGCCTTGAAGCAGTCATCGGTGGGCATGGTGGCGCGTCCGGTCACCAACTGGGCCGACTTCGACGCCTGCGCGGCGCTGGGGCTGAATGCCTTCGTCGGCAAGCTGCACCTGACCCCGCGTCCTTCGACCGATACCAAGGGCCTGAATCCGGCCCAGACCATCATCATGCAACTGATGCAGATGGTGCGGCAGAACGCCGACATCGCCCAGCTGGAGTCGGTGCTCAAGCGCGACGCCACGCTGTCCTACAAGCTGCTGCGCTTCATCAACTCGGCCGGATTTGGTGCGGGCAGGGAAGTGCAGTCCTTGCGTCAGGCGCTGACCTTGCTGGGCTACACGCCGCTGTACCGCTGGCTGACCTTGCTGCTGGCTACCGCCAGTACCTCGGGCTATTCGCCGGTGCTGCTGGAAACGGCGGTGGTGCGCGGCCGGTTGGCCGAACTGCTGGCGCAGGCGGCGCTGGGCAAGAGCGAGGCGGAGAATGTGTTCGTGGCGGGCATGTTCTCGCTGCTGGACCGGCTGCTGGGCATCCCGATGAAGGAAGTGCTGGACAACATCCAGCTGTCCGACGACGTGGTGGCGGCGCTGCTGACGCGCAGCGGCAAATACGGGCCTTATTTGGCCCTGGCCGAAGCCTGCGAGCTGAATTCCAACCTGGTGGCCTCGCTGGCCGCCGCCCTGAAACTGACGCCGCTGGACGTCAACAAAGCCCACCTCTCAGCCCTGTCCTGGGCCCAGAACGTCGCCGCTTGATCTGCCTCAAGCCCCGTACGCACGGCGATTGACGCTCAGGCTTGCGCGGCGCATGATGGCTTCATCATGAACGCTAATTCCGACAGAGAGTACATCGATAACAAAGTGGGCGACGTCCGCACCGCCGTTGACGACCTGCGCGTAACGATGAATGAGCGTTTCGATGCGCTACGCATGACGATGGATGCACGCTTCAAGGCTACTGACGCCAAGATCGATAGTGCGGTGGCGAAGGGCACAGCCGAGGTGATCAAATGGGTCGTCGGGCTGTTTGTGACGACCATCGCGCTGAACGTCGCGCTGGCCAGCGTGGTGCTGCATGTGGCGTTGCGGGAACCGCCGCCGCCACCCGCACCGTCGCCTGCGGCGGCGACGGTTCAGCCCATCTACACGCCATCGGTCATCATCCAGCTATCGCCGCAGGGCGCGGCGGTGTTGCCGGCGGCGCCTGCGGGTGGCAAGCCTTAGATCTCGAGGTTGTCGATCAGGCGGGTCGAGCCGAGCTTGGCGGCGGCCAGCACCACCAGCGGCGCGCCTTGCGCCAGGTCGCCGGCGTTAGGCGGTTGCAGGTCGTTGCGCTTGCGGATCGAGATGTAGTCCGGCTTCCAGCCGCGCTTGGCCAGGTCGTCCATTGCCTTGTGCTCCAGCTGGAACACGTCCAGATGGCCGGCGCGCACTTCATCGGCCACCGCGTTCAGCGTCTGGTACAGCGCTGGCGCTTCAGCGCGCTCCGTTTCCGACAAATACATATTGCGCGACGACAGTGCCAGGCCGTCATCGGCGCGGTAGGTGTCGGCCGCGATGATCTCGGTCGGCATGGCGAACTGGCGCGTCATGTTGCGCACGATCATCAGCTGTTGGTAATCCTTCTTGCCGAACACCGCCACGCGCGGCTGCACGCACGAGAACAGCTTGGTCACCACCGTGCACACGCCGTTGAAGAAGCCCGGACGGAACTCGCCTTCCAGCGTATTGCCGAGGCCATCCGGCGGCTGCACGCGGTATTCCTGCGGCTCCGGATACAGATCCTTTTCGGTCGGCGCGAACAGCACGTACACGCCTTCCTTTTCCAGCTTCTCGACGTCAGCCTGGAAAGTGCGCGGGTATTTGTCGAAGTCCTCGTTCGGGCCGAACTGCAGGCGGTTGACGAAGATCGACGCCACCACCGGGTCGCCGTGCTTGCGCGCCAGGCGCATCAGCGACAGGTGGCCTTCGTGCAGATTGCCCATCGTTGGCACAAACGCGGTGCGCAGCTGGCCGCTCAGTTGGTCGCGCAATTCTTCAATCGAGGTGATGATTTTCATGTTGTTAGCTCGTTCTTGGGCCGGCTCACGCCGGCGAGTAGGCCAGCCGCACATAAATCGGTGCGAACGGTTCGGCCTGGGTGATTTCAATCAGGGTTTCTTTGGCCAGTTCCAGCAGCGCCACAAAATTCACCACCACCACCGGCACGCCGCCGGCGATGTCGAACAGGTCGGCGAACTCGACGAAGCGAGTCGATTGCAGGCGGCGCAGGATGCCGGTCATGTGCTCGCGCACCGACAATTCCTCGCGGCTGATTTTGTGATGCTGGGTCAGCTTGGCGCGCTTCATCACATCCAGCCACGCCTGCTGCAAATCGACGGCGGTCACGTCGGGCCAGGTCGGAATCAGGCTTTGCTCGATGAAGATCTGGGTGCGGACGAAATCGCGGTCCACCTGCGGGATGGTGTTCAGGTCGTAGGCGGCCAGCTTGATCTGCTCGTATTCCAGCAGGCGGCGCACCAGTTCGGCGCGCGGGTCGTCGGCCTCGATATCGAGATCGGCCTGGCGCTGCGGCAGCAGCATGCGCGACTTGATCTCGATCAGCATGGCCGCCATCAACAGGTATTCCGCCGCCAGCTCGAGGTTGGACAGGCGGATCTGGTCGACGTACTTCAGGTATTGCAGCGTCAGCTGCGCCATCGGGATGTCGAGGATGTTGAAGTTTTGCTTGCGGATCAGGTACAGCAGCAGGTCCAGCGGACCTTCGAACGCATCGAGGAAGATTTCCAGCGCGTCGGGCGGGATATACAGGTCGGTGGGCAGCTTGAGCAGCGGCTCGCCGTACAGGCGGGCGAGGGCGGAGACTTCGTCGTTGGCAGCCTCGGCGAGCGGGTTGGGGCCGGCGTCCGGCGTGCCGAGATCGGCTTCCGGTACTGGCGGCTCCAAGTCAGCCGTATCGTCTGGCAACATGCTTGCCGCCCCGCGCGAGGTGCTTAGACCTTGTTCTGGTAGACGTAAGCTTGTTGCTTGACGGCCGAAGCCAGCTGACGCTCCTGCTCATCCAGCGAGATCGGAGGACGATCCCACAGCAGCGCACGGCCTTGTTGCTGGCCGGCTTCAATGCCTGGGTTCTTTTCCTTCAACGCCTTGATGAACAGGGTGTGCTCGGATTCGTACATCGAATGTTGTTTAGAAAGTTTCATATTATCTAAGTGGGTGGATCAGCAACGGCTATTTTACCGCGCCCCGGCGCTCCCGCGCTATTTCTATCGCTCACGATGGGGTATGCTCTAGTGGATAATGTTGCACGAATAATAAAGATGACCGCTCGCCTATCGCCAAAAACCGTTTTCCTGCTGACCCTGCCGCCGCTGCTGTGGGCCGGCAACGCCATCGTCGGCCGCCTGCTGCACGATATGCTGCCGCCGGTGCTGCTGAATTTCCTGCGCTGGGGCATCGCCTTTTTCATCCTGCTGCCGCTGGCCGGGCCGGTATTCCGGCGCGAGGCTGGGCTGTGGGCGCACTGGAAAACCTACGCCATCCTCGGCCTGCTCGGCATCGGCATGTACAACGCGCTGCAATACATGGCGCTGCAAAGCTCGACGCCGATCAACGTTACCTTGGTGGCGTCCGGCATGCCGGTGTGGATGATGCTGACCGGCTGGCTGTTCTTCGGCGTGCCGGTCAGCCGCAAGCAAGTGGCCGGCGCGGTATTGTCGATCGCCGGCGTGCTGCTGGTGCTGGCGCGCGGCGAATGGCGCCACGTGCTGGAACTGCGGCTGGTGGCGGGCGACCTGTTCATGATCCTGGCGACCATCGCGTGGTCGCTGTACAGCTGGCTGCTGCTGCGCGCCAAAGAGCCGGCCGCCATCCGCGCCGACTGGGCCAGCTTCCTGCTGGCGCAGGTGGCGTTTGGCGCCGTGTGGTCGGGCGGCTTCGCGCTGGGCGAGCAGGCGCTGGGCGCGATCCCGGTGCAGTGGAGCTGGACGCTGGCGGCGGCCTTGCTGTATGTCTCGACCTGTCCGGCCATCATCGCCTTCGGCTGCTGGGGCGCGGGCGTGCGCGAGGCGGGGCCGTCGGTCGGCGCCTTCTTCGTCAACCTGACGCCGCTGTTCACGGCGGTGCTGTCGTCCGCCTTCCTGGGCGAAACGCCGCATGGCTACCATGCTGCCGCGTTTGCGCTGATCGTTGGCGGCATCGTGGTGTCCGCGCGTCGCAGCTAATCGCCGGCAGCGGCTTTTAATGCGTCGATGAAGACGCGGACTTTTTGCGGCAGGTGCGAAGTGGCAGGGTAGAGCGCATGAATATCGCTCTCGGACAGCGACCACTCGGGCAGCACGCGCACCAGGCGGCCGGCCGCCACATCGTCCTGTACCGAGAAGGTGGTGGCGCGCAGCACACCATCGCCGGCCAGTGCGGCGGCGCGGCTGGCGTAGGCCGTGTTGGTGGAAAATACGATGTTTTGCAGGCGTACCTCGTGCGTTACGCCGGCCGCATTTTCCAGTGTGAAGAAATTCGGCTGCGCCACCACCGTCAGCGTAATCGCCGGCAGCTGCGCCAGATCCTGCGGGCTGTTGGGCATGCCGTGCTGCGCGATAAAGTCCGGGCTGGCCACCAGCCAGCGCCGCATGGTGCCGACCCGGCTGGCCTGATGGCCCGAGTCGCCCAGCTTGCCGAGGCGGACGGCCACATCGATGCCTTCCGCGATCAGGTCGATGCGGTGGTCGGCGCACACCAGATCCACCTTCAATGCCGGATGTTGTGCCCGCAGCGCCGACAGCAGCGGTGCCACCACCAGCACGCCATAGTCGATGGGCGAGGCCACGCGCAAGGTGCCTTGCGGGCTGTGGCGGCCAGTGCGCGCCTGTTCGATAGCCTGTTCGGCTGCTTGCAACAACTGGCGGGAGGCGTCGTAGAAATCGCGCCCAGCCTCGGTCAGGCTCAGCTTGCGGGTCGAGCGCAGCAGCAGGCCGACGCCGATTTCCTGCTCCAGCAACTGCATGTGCTTGCTGACCATCGATTTGGCCAGCCCCAGCCGTTCGGCGGCGGCTGTCAGCGAGCCGGCCTCCACCACGGCAACGAAGGTGGTCAGGCGGTTCAGGTTGATGGCGCTGAGATCGATCATCTGCCAATTGTACACTTTAAGTGGACTGTGATTCTGGTTTTGTCCGTCTTATCAGCACGATCCTGCCTCCTTATACTGGCTTCATTACCAACCAAGGAGTCATCATGAAACTGTACGGCATTCCGCTTTCCGGCCACACCCACCGCGCGCACTTGTTCCTGAGCCTGTTGAACTTGCCGCACGAGGTCATCGCCGTCGATCTGAAAAATGGCGAGCATAAAAAAGAGCCGTTCCTGGGCATGAATGCCTTTGGCGAAATCCCGGTGCTGCAAGATGGCGACGTCACGTTGGCTGATTCGAACGCCATCCTGGTCTACCTGGCTTCCAAATACGACGACAGCGGCCGCTGGCTGCCGCGCGATCCGGTCGCCGCCGCCAACGTGCAGCGCTGGCTGTCGGTCGCGGCCGGCAAGATCGCCTTCGGTCCGGCGGCGGCGCGGCTGGTGACGGTGTTCGGTGTGCCGCTCGATCATGAGCGCGCGCAAGCAATGGCGGTGCGCCTGTTCGACGTGATGGAGCGTGAGCTGCAAGGCCGCCGCTGGCTGGTCGGCGAGCACGCCAGCATTGCCGATATCGCGGGCTTCAGCTACATCGCCCACGCACCCGAAGGCGGCGTGTCGCTGAAACCGTACCCGAACATCCGCGCCTGGCTGGGCAATGTGCGCGCGCTGCCAGGCTTTATAGCCATGCCTGCCACCAAAGCCGGCCTCGCTCCCGAGGAGGAATAAATCATGACGCCCTTCCATGCCGGCGAACTGGCGATCCAGGAACGTGTAGGCGTGCGCGACCACATGGCCGGCGCCGCCGCCTTCATCCGCGAGTACATGCCGGAGCAGCATCGGCAGTTCTACGGCCAGCTGCCGTTCTTCTTCCTCGGCGCGCTGGACGCGGCGGGGCAGCCGTGGGCGACCATGCTGGCGGCCGAGCCGGGCTTCGTCAGCTCGCCCGATGAACGCACGCTGCACATCAACGGCGGCATGCTGGCGGGGGATCCATTGGAAGGGCAACTGCGCGTTGGCGATCACGTGGGCGGCCTCGGGCTGGAGCCGACCACGCGCCGTCGCAACCGCGTCAACGGCCAGATCGTCGCCGCCGACGAGGGCGGCCTGCGCATCGCCGTCACGCAAAGCTTCGGCAACTGCCCGCAGTACATCCAGCATCGCCAGCACAGCGCAGCGCCGGATGACGGCCACAAAGTGCAGGTGCTGCGCGGCGTGGTGCTGACGGCGGCGGACCGCGAGCTGATCGCGCGCGCCGATACCTTCTTCATCGCCACCGCCAACATGAACGAGGAGGCGGGCCGTGGCCGTGGCGTCGACGTGTCGCATCGCGGCGGCCGTCCGGGCTTCGTGCGCATCGACGACGAGCGCACGCTGACGTCGCCCGAATTCGTCGGCAACTTCTTCTTCAACACGCTGGGCAACGTGAACGAGTATCCGCGTGCCGGCCTGCTGTTCATCGACTTCGAGCGCGGCGACATGCTGCATATTGCGGTGGATGCGGAGATCATCTGGGACGGCCCGCAACTGGCAGCCTTCGCCGGCGCCGAGCGCCTGCTGCGCTTCCGTGTGCGCGAAGTGGTGCGCAACGTCGCCGTGCTGCCGTTCCGCTGGACCGATGCGAAGCCTGCCATGCAAGTGGCCCGCACCGGCAGCTGGGGCGAGGCAGATAGCGCGCAATCGGCCGCCGTTTTGGCGAACAGCTGGCGCCCGTTTAACGTCGTGAAAGTGGAGCAGGAAAGCAGCGACGTGCGCTCGTTCTACCTCGAACCGGCCGATGGCCAAGGCGTAGCGGCGCACGCGGCGGGGCAATACCTGTCGCTGCGCGTGCCGGAATGGGCCGAGAGTGGCGTGGCCTTGCAGGAGCGCAGCTACACCATTTCCGATGCCGCCAATGGCCGCAGCTACCGCATCAGCGTCAAGCGCGCGGGCGTGGTGTCGTCATGGCTGCATGACCACCTCGCGCCCGGCGGGCAGATCGAGTTGATGGGGCCCGCCGGCGACTTCGTGTTTGAAGAAGGTACGCAACGTCCGGTGGTGATGCTGTCGGCCGGCATCGGCATCACACCGATGATCGCCATGCTGAACAGCGTGCTGGTGAACGGCAGCCGCACACGCCACCGCTATCCGATCTACTTCATCCACGGCGCGCGCGAAGTGGCGCATCCGTTTGCCGTGCATTTGCAGGAACTGGCGGCAGGCCACAATAATCTGGCGCTGCATGTGCAGAAAAAACGCATCGACATCAACCTGCTGCGTGAACTGCCGCAGGGCGACTACGATTACTACCTGTGCGGCCCATCCGGATTTATGCAGGACATATACCAGGACCTGCGCGAACTGGGCGTGCCGGACCAGCGCATCCGCCTGGAATCGTTCGGTCCTTCCAGCCTGCCGCGCAGCGTGCCATCCGTTACGCAGGCGGCATAGGCTTGCGCAGGACGGGGTCCTTGATTTCCGGATGCGGCGTGGTGGGCGCCGCTTCCGGCGTGGCGGCTTTGCCATTGTGCTTGCCGCAGTTAGCGCTGTTGGCGGCGGTCGCCTTGTTGCCCTTGGCGTGCGCCTCCACATTCTCGCCGCCGCTGGCATCGACGCCGCCCTGCATGCCGGCGCAATTCTGCTTGCCGGGTTTCTTGGCTTTGGCAGCCTTGTCCTGGCTGGTCTTGACCGATGGGTCAGTCTCGGTTTGCTGGGCAAAGGCGGTTGTGCCAAGAGCGCCTGCCAGCATGAATATCGCCCAAGTAGAATTCATGATTGCCTCCATAGAATGCAATCATTATTTCATGCGGGCACATGCGCCCGTGTAGGACGATCTCTTGTGCGGATGTCAGTGCCGCAGAGATCTGCGCATGACGAGCGGGGCGGGCTCGAGCGGATTGGCGTGAGAGTATTCGAGTTCTTCGGCCAGCTCGAACTCGTAGGCGGTATAGAAATCGATCAGCTTGGGCTGGTCGGCGCGCACGGCGAGGCGCACTTCCTGCACGCCGGTCTCCAGCCCGTGGTGGATCACCGCTTCCAGCAGATGCTGCGACAGATTGCTGCCGCGGTAGCCGGGCAGCACGCCCATGCGGCAGATTTCCCAGACGTCCGGTTCCGCGTCCAGCGGCAGCCAGCGCACCGAGCCGACCGCTTGTTCGTCGACCATCAAAACAAAACCGCCGCCATCGCGCAGATGTTCTGCAACGATGACGGCGGTTTCGCGGTGGCCGCTGGAGGTAACGCTGACCTTGCCGGCCCACGCAGCGCGCGTGAGACCGGCGATCAGACTGGCATCTTCCTTCGTTGCTTCGCGCACCACAAGGTTCATGCCGGCAGTCCTTAGCTGATGCGCATGCCTGGCTCGGCGCCTGGCCACGGATTCAGGATGTAGATGCCTGGGTTCTTTTTCTCATCGACCGCCGAAGCCGCCATGACCATGCCTTCCGATACGCCAAACTTCATCTTGCGCGGCGCCAGGTTGGCGACCAGCACGGTCAGCTTGCCGATCAGGTCTTCCGGCTGGTACATCGACTTGATGCCAGAGAACACGTTGCGCAGACGGCCTTCGCCGGCGTCCAGCGTCAGGCGCAGCAGCTTGTCCGAGCCTTCCACGTGTTCGCAGTTGACGATCTTGGCGATGCGCAGGTCGACCTTGAAGAAGTCGTCCACCGAGATTTCTGGTGCGATCACTTCGATGCCGGTGTCGGTCACGGCCACGGCTGGCGCGGCCTTGGCCTTGGCTGGCTTCTCGGCTTTCACGGCAGGTGCGGCAGCAGCAGCGGCACCGGCAGCAGGCGCATCGAACAGCTCTTCGATCATCTTCGGATCAACGCGGGTCATCAGGTGCGAGTACGCGCCGATGGTGCGGCCCAGCAGGGCGTTGGCGGCGACGCCACTGGCGACATCGGTTTGCGCCCAGTCGAACTGCTCGTCGTTGAGGAACTTGGCCACGTTGGCGGCCACGCCCGGCAGCACCGGCGACAGCAGGATAGACAGCTGGCGGAACAGGATCAGCGCGGTGGTGCAGACGTCGTGCAGTTCGGCGACCTTGGTATCGTCCTTGGCCAGCGTCCACGGCTTGTTCTCGTCCACGTACTGGTTGGCGAAGTCGGCGATCTCCATGATCTCGCGCAGCGCCTTGCCGAATTCGCGCGATTCGAAGCTGGCGGCGATGTTGGCCTGGCGTTCCACGCCGTCTTCAGTTACCAGTGCACGCTTGATCCACGACTGTGCGTTGTCGGACAGGCTGGTGGCCAGCTTGCCGTCGAACTTCTTGGCGATGAAGCCGGCGCAGCGCGAAGCGATGTTGACGTACTTGCCGATCAGGTCGGAATTCACACGCGCAACGAAGTCTTCGCCGGTGAAGTCCAGGTCTTCCACCTTGGAGTTCAGCTTGAAGGCGATGTAGTAGCGCAGCCATTCCGGATTCATGCCCAGGTTCAGGTAGCGCAGCGGCGAGATGCCCGTGCCGCGCGACTTGGACATTTTCTCGTTGTTGACGGTCAGGTGGCCGTGCACCGCCACGCGCATGCGCTCGATGGTCGGATGATCGGCGAACTTCAGCATCGCTGGCCAGAACAGCAGGTGGAACGACACGATGTCCTTGCCGATGAAGTGAATCTGCTCGGCTTCGGGATCTTTCAGGAAGGCGTCGTAGTCCAGGCCTTTCTTGCCGAAGTAGTTTTTCAGCGAGGCCAGGTAGCCGACCGGCGCGTCCAGCCAGACGTAGAAGTATTTGCCCGGTGCGTCAGGAATCGGGATGCCGAAGTACGGCGCATCGCGCGAGATGTCCCAGTCGGCCAGTTTTTCACCGGCTTCGCCCAGCCATTCGGAGACCTTGTTGACCATCTCGGGCTGGAGGCGGCCAGGGGTGTTCAGCCAGTCGCGCAGGAATTCGTAGCAGCGCTGGTCCGACAGCTTGAAGAAGTACTGCTCCGACGGCTTGAGCACCGGCGTGGCGTTGGTGAACACCGAGAACGGGTTGACCAGGTCGGTCGGCTGGTAAGCCGCGCCGCACACTTCGCAGTTGTCGCCGTACTGGTCCTTGGCGCCGCATTTCGGGCATTCGCCCTTGATGTTGCGGTCGGCCAGGAACATGCCTTTGACCGGGTCGAAGAAACGGTCCACGGTCTTGGTCTGAATCAGGCCGGCATCGCGCAGTTTACGGTAGATGCCCTGCGACAGTTCGACGTTTTCCGGCGAATCGGTCGAGTACCAGTTATCGAAGGCGATGTGGAAGCCGTCCAGGTACTGGGCGCGGCCGGCGGCGATCTTGGCCACGAATTCCTGTGGCGTGATGCCTTCCTTCTCGGCGGCGATCATGATCGGGGTGCCGTGGGTGTCATCGGCGCCCACAAAGTGGACTTCGCGGGCGGCACCGTTATCGCGCTGCATTCGCTGGAACCGTACCCAGATGTCGGCCTGGATGTACTCCATCATGTGGCCAATATGGAAAGCGGCGTTTGCGTAGGGCAGGGCAGTGGTGACGAACAGCTTGCGAGTCATGGTTGTTGCACTTTGTGGGTGGAAAAGGAGCATTTTAACAGCGGATGCGGCGATTGCGCATGTTGCGCTAGAATGAGCACCTAATTAACGGAGAGTTACATGAGCATCGCAGTAGAAGACGTCAAGGCCGCCCTGTCGAAAATCGTTGACCCAAATACAACGAAAGACTACGTCAGTGGTAAGTCCGTGAAGAATTTGAAGGTCGATGGCAGCGATGTGTCGCTGGACATCGAACTGGGCTATCCAGCCAACAGCCAGATCGATGGCATCCGCAGCAGCGTGATCGCCGGCCTGAAAGCCCTGCCGGGCATCGGCAATATCAGCGTCAGCGTGTACAGCAAGATCATCGCGCACACCGTGCAGCGCGGCCTGAAGCCGATGGTCAATGTGAAAAACATCATTGCCGTGGCCTCGGGCAAGGGTGGCGTCGGCAAGTCGACCACCGCCGTCAACCTGGCGCTGGCGCTGGCTTCCGAGGGCGCCTCGGTCGGCCTGCTGGACGCCGATATCTATGGTCCGTCGCAGCCGATGATGCTGGGCGTGTCCGGCCGTCCGGAAACCAAGGACGGCAAGTCGATGGAGCCGCTGGAGAATTACGGTGTGCAAGTGTCGTCGATCGGCTTCCTCATTGATCCGGACGAGCCGATGGTGTGGCGCGGCCCGATGGTCACGCAAGCGCTGCAACAGCTGCTCGAACAAACCAACTGGCGCGACCTCGACTACCTGATCGTCGACATGCCGCCAGGCACCGGCGACATCCAGCTGACGCTGTCGCAAAAAGTGCCGGTCACCGGCGCGGTGATTGTGACCACGCCGCAGGACATCGCGCTGCTGGACGCACGCAAGGGCCTGAAGATGTTCGAGAAAGTCGGCATCCCGATCCTGGGCGTGGTGGAAAACATGAGCGTGCACATCTGCACCAACTGCGGCCATGCGGAAGAGATCTTCGGCCACGGCGGCGGTGAAAAAATGTGCAAGGACTTCGGCGTGGACTTCCTCGGCGCGCTGCCGCTGACGATGGCCATCCGCCAGCAAGCCGATTCCGGCAAGCCGACCGTGGTCGCCGACCCGGATGGCAAAGAAGCGGCGATCTACAAGCAAATCGCCCGCAAAGTGGCAGTACAAGTGGCTGAAAAGGCCAAGGACATGACCAGCAAGTTCCCTACCATCGTCGTCAAAAACGACTAAACAGGAGAATCACCATGATGAAATCGGTATTGGCTGCAACCCTGATGACCCTGAGCGCTGCGGCGTTCGCCCAGCAATCGGTCTCCTTCGTCGAGCCGGCCAATGGCGCGACCGTGAGCAGCCCGTTCAAGGTCAAGTTTGCTGTCAGTGGCATGGACGTCAAGCCGGCCGGCGACATGACGGCCAATACCGGTCACCATCATTTGCTGGTCAACGCCGCGCCGGTCAAGGCTGGCGAAGTGATCCCGGCCGATGAAAAACACATCCACTTTGGCAAAGGCCAGACCGAAACCGAATTGACTCTGCCGCCGGGTAACTACACCTTGACCATGCAATTCGCCAACGGCCTGCACCAGGCCTACGGTCCTGCCATGAACAAGGAAATCAAGATCACCGTCAAGTAAGCCCGGTGCTGGAGGCGTGCGTCACGGCTTGCCTCCTGTAAGTCTTCCTGTAAGTCTCTTAGTTGCAACACTCAGTTGTAACAATCGGGAGAAGTTATTGGATCCTCTGTTCGCATATGTTAATTTTCCACTATTGGCATATGATGTTACCGCAAACATTTCATGATGCCTGTAACATTGCGCTAACACGCGGATTCATCAAATGGTATTGGTAGCGCTATCACGACAATTGGAGGCGAACACCGTATAGAAAGCAGTTTGCAACAGCAGATGACCGTCTTACCGAAGGACGGCGTCATTGACTACAACAACGGAGACTATGATGCAGACACCATTTCAGAAGAACCTGATGAACCTCGCTGTCGCCAGCGCATGCGCCGTGCTGGCGCTGCCCGCCTATGCGCAGCAAGCCGAAGCTGAGGCGCCAGCGGCCGCGCCGCAAGCCGCAGCCTCGGACAACACCGTGGTGGTTTCGGGCTCGCGCATTGCAGCGCGCGGCTTCAGCCAACCGACCCCGACCACCACCCTGACGTCGGCCGACCTCGATCGCGCTGCCAAGCCGAATATCTTCGAATCGCTGATCGAACTGCCAGCGCTGCAGGGCAGCACCGGCCGCACCACCAATACCTTCAGTACTTCCAGCGGCATCCAGGGCTTGTCATCGCTGTCGTTGCGCGGCCTCGGCACGCTGCGTACGCTGACCCTGCTGGACGGCCAGCGCGTAGTCGGCGCCAACGTCACCGGCGTCACCGACGTCAGCCAGTTCCCGCAATTGCTGGTCAAGCGCGTGGACGTGGTGACCGGCGGCGCCTCGGCCTCCTACGGCTCCGATGCGATCGGCGGTGTGGTCAACTTCATCACCGACAAGAAATTCACCGGCTTCAAGTCCAACATCTCGGGCGGCATGACCAAGTACCACGACGACAAGAGTGGAACCCTGCAAGCCGCGTGGGGCAAGGGCTTTGCCGATGACCGTCTGCACGTTACCCTCAGCGGTGAATTCACCAAGCAGAACGGCATCGATTCGCCGGGCTTTGGCCAGGTCGGACCGAACGGCCGCACCTGGTACAACAATCCGGCTCTGCAGGAGTCCACCAAGGATATGCAGGCCGCTGGCTTGCCGCGCTACCGCAGCATCGTCAACGCCCAGCATATCCAGTACGCCAAATACGGCCTGATCACCAACGGCCCGCTGAAAGGCACGGCCTTCGGTCCCGGCGGCACGCCTTACCCATTCCAGTACGGCACCGATTGCGTCGGCAACTTCTGTATCGGCGGCGACCGCGAGGGCAGTGTGGGCGCGGGTACCAACCTGGCCATGAACTTCAAGCGCAAGGTGGCGTACAGCCGCGTGTCGTGGGACATCGATGCCGACAACGAAATCTACGTCACCGGCAACTGGGCGCAAGTCACGTCCGCCTTCTCTCCGAATCCCGGCGCTGCCAAGCAGGGCAATCTGTCTATCCGTTGCGACAACGCTTATCTGCCGGCATCGGTGGCAGCGGGTTGCGTTTCCGGCTACCCAACCGGCGTGATGTCGGTCGGTACCTCCAACGGCGAGTTCCCTGCCAACATCAACGTGCATCCGACCCGTACCCAGCGCCGTCTGGTGATCGGCGCCAACGGCAAGTTCGGCATGTTCGGCAAGGACTGGTCGTATGACGCCTACGCAGAACACGGCGAGAACACCACCGTGATCCACGTGAAAGACATCACGCTCAATCCGCGCTACAACTTCGCGATCGATGCGATCAAGGATCCGGCCACCGGCCAGATCGTTTGCCGCAGCGCCTCCGCCCGCGCCGCCGGCTGCCAGCCGATCAATATCTTCGGCAACGTGCCAATCAACATGGCCGGATGGAACTACATCGCGCCGAGCAGCGGGCCGATGCAACACACTGATTCAACGCAAAACGTTGTTAGCGCTAACATAAATGGTGAATTGGCGCAAGGTTGGGCGGGCCCGATTTCGATCGCGTTTGGTGCCGAATGGCGCCGCGAGGAGTACAAGGTATTCGGCGATCCATACGGCGCCGGCCTGTCGGTGGATTCGCCGTACAGCGCCGACTATCCGGCCGATCCGACCCTGTCCACCACCGGCGACAGCTGGTTCGCGGGCAACTACCACAACGGCCAGGGCGCGTTCAACGTCAAGGAAGCGTATGTTGAGCTCAACATTCCATTCCTGAAGTCGGCCACTTTCGGCGAAGCCAACCTGAACATCGCCGACCGCGAAGAGAAGTACAGCACCGCCGGCAAGGCCCGCGCCTGGAAGCTGGGCGCGACCTGGCAGACCCCGGTCGACGGCCTGCGCCTGCGTGCGGTCAGTTCGAAGGACGTGCGCGCACCGAACTTGTCCGAACTGTTCGCCGCCATGACGGTCACTAACCAGGCCGTCAACAACAATCAGGGCCAGTCGATCCAGATCCAGCAGCGCAACGTCGGCAACCCGGCGCTGAAGCCGGAAGAGGCGCGTAACAACTCTTTCGGCCTGGTACTGAGCCAGCCGTCGTGGGCACGTAACTTCAACTTCTCGGTCGATTACTACGACATTAAGGTGAAGAACGTGATCAGCTCGCTGAACCCGCAGCAGGAAGTCGACCTGTGCTACGGCGGCAACCAGCAAGTGTGCTCGGCGGTGTCGATCAACGGGCCTGCAGGCACCAACTACGTGCTGGCGCAGAGCTTTAACTTCGCGTCGCTGCATACGCGCGGTGTGGATTTCGAGATGGCGTACCGCAAGAACATGGCCGACTTCGGCCTGCCTGGCAGCGTGACCTTGCGCGGCCTGGCCTCGCGCATGATCCACTCGATCTCCGATCCGGGCGTGCCGGGCACTACGCCGATCGAAGGCGCAGGCGCCATGACCGGCGCCACGCCGAAGTGGAAAGCGCTGGTGTCGCAGACCTGGGACGGCCTGGCCGGCGGCAAGCTGGGCCTGACCCTGAGCGAGCGCTGGATTGGCGCCGGTAAATTCAACAATGAATACATCGAGTGCCAGACCAACTGCCCGCTGCCGACCGCAGCACACCCGACCATTTACGATAACCACATGCCAGGCGCGGTCTACTTCGACCTCGGCGGCACGTATAACTACTCGAAACAGGTCTCGCTGTACTTCAAGGTCGACAACCTGGCCGACCGCGCGCCGGTACTGGTCCCGCAAACCAACCTGAGCCTGGCCCTGAATCCTGCTGTCTATGATTCGGTAGGCCGTACCTACCGCATCGGCGCCCGCATGAACTTCTAAGGGGAAGCCAGCCGTGTGGAGTTTACTTTCCGTACTGCTGGCGGTCGTCCTGCTGACCATCATGATCGCCTGGGGCAAGGTACAGCCGCTGCTGGCGTTCGTGGTGGCCGCGCTGGTCGCCGCCCTGGCGCTGGGCATGCCGCTGGCAAAAATTCCCGGCGCGATCGAGAAGGGCATCGGTGATTTGCTCGGTTCGCTGGTGGTGGTGATTTGCGTCGGCGCCGTGTTTGGCAAGCTGATCGCCGACAGCGGCGCGGCCCGCCGCATTGCCATCAGCCTGATCGATGCGATGGGGCCGAACCGCATGCCGGTGGCCATGACCGTCACCGGTTTCGTGGTGGGCCTGCCACTGTACTACAACGTCGGCTTCGTGCTGATGATTCCGCTGATCTTTTCGCTGGTGTACCAGTCGGGCCGGCCAGCGGTAGCGCTGGGCATGCCTTTGCTGGCCGGCCTGTCGATCGCGCACGGCTTCCTGCCGCCGCATCCGTCGCCCACCGCGCTGGTGGCGGCGGTGCATGCGGACATGGGCAAGACGCTGTTGTACGGCATGCTGGTGGCGATCCCGACGCTGATCATCGCCGGCCCGGTGTTTGCCATGACGCTCAAGAATATCCGTGCCGAACCGGCCGCGATTTTCCGTGGCGATCCCAAGCCGGATCACGAGTTGCCGGGCGCGTTTGCCAGCTTCTTCACCGCGCTGCTGCCGGTGGCTTTGCTGGGCGCGCTGACCCTGGTGACCTTGCTGCGGCCGGAACTGGCGCAGCCGCTGGCGTTCTTTTCCAATCCGACGGTGGTGATGCTGGCTTCGTATCTGGTGGCCATCTTCACGCTGGGCATTGGCCGTGGCCTGTCGCTGCCCAAGGTGATGGGTTCAGCGCAGGAAGCGCTGCGCGAAATCGCGCCCATCCTGCTGATCATTGCTGGCGCTGGCGGCCTGAAACAGGTGCTGACCGAGTCCGGCGTCAGCGCCCAGCTTGGTGCGCAGTTGGCTAGCCTGCCGGTGCCGCCTTTGCTGCTGGGCTGGGCCGTGGCGACCTTGATCCGCGTTTGCCTCGGTTCTGCCACGGTGGCCGGTGTAACGGCGGCCGGCGTGGTCGGGCCGTTGGCGCAAACCACGGGCGTCGATCCCAACCTGATGGTGCTGGCAGTGGGAGCAGGCAGCCTGATGTTCAGCCACGTCAACGATTCGGCGTTCTGGATGTTCAAGGAATACTTCGGCCTGTCGCTGCGCGACACCTTCCGCTCATGGACGATGATGGAAACACTGGTCGGCAGCGTCGGCATTTTGTTCGTCTTGCTGCTGTCACTGTTCGTCTGAAAAAACAAGGAGACATAGTTGAAACACCGATTAATCCAACTGCCGGTGCTGCTTGCAGCGCTGGCAGCACACGGCGGTGCGGCGCAAGCGGCGAGTGCCGCGCCAGCGTCCGTTTCTGCCTACCAGTCCGTGCCGGACGATCCGCGCGCCATCACCGTGCGCGCCAAGGGCGACGGCGTTACCGACGATAGCGACGCCATCCAGCAAGCCATCGACAGCGCCGCCCATCAGGGCGCGGGTGGCGTTGTGTTCCTGCCGTCCGGCCGCTATCGCATCAGCCGCAGCATTCTGGTGCCGATCGCCGTGCGCGTGTACGGCGTCGGCAAGACGCGGCCGGTGCTGCTGTTGGGGCCGAATACGCCCGGCTTCCAGAAAGGCGTCGGCAATATGCTGATCTTCACCGGCACCGATACCTACAACATCGGCAAGGTGGCGATGCCGGTGCCGAGTGCTGTTCCGTTCAGCACCGAGCCGGGCAAGGCCGTGCGCGACGCCAACTCGTCGACCTTCTACTCGGCGCTGTCGAATGTCGACTTTGAAGTCGGCGAAGGCAACCCGGGCGCCAGTGGCGTGCGCATGCATACCGCCCAGCACTCCAACCTGTCGCACATCGACTTTCGCATGGGCTCGGGCCTGGCCGGCGTTTATCAGGTCGGGAATATCGCCTACAACCTGCGCTTCTTCGGCGGCCGCTACGGTATTCTGGCCGAGAAGACCTCGCCGGCCTGGCAGTTCACGCTGGTCGATTCGCTGTTCGACGGCCAGCGTGACGCCGCCATCCGCGAGCACGAGGCCGGCCTCACGCTGGCCAATACCGAGATCCGCAACACGCCGGTCGGCATCGAGATCAACCGTGGCTATGGCGACTGGCTGTGGGGGCATGATGTGCGGATGGAGAATGTGTCCAGGGCCGGCGTCATCATCAGCAATGAAAACAACGCCTACACGCAAGTCGGCTTCGAGCGCATCAGCGCGCGCAACGTGCCGGTGTTTGCGCGCTTTCGCGACAGCGGCAAGCAACTGGCAGGGCAGGGCCGCAATTATCAGGTGGCGGAATTCAACCACGGCCTGAAATTGTCGGGCCTGAGCGAGCCGGGCCAGTTCGACACCAATTACCGCATCGCCGCGCAGCCGGCCAAGGCCGATGTCGCCCGCGTCATGCGCGCGCTGCCGCCGACCGGCGAATGGGCCAGCGTGCGCAGCTTTGGCGCCAAGGGTGATGGCGTGAGCGACGACACCGCCGCTATCCAGAAGGCGATCGACAGCCGCCGTGTGGTCTATCTGCCGCTGGGCTTTTATGTCGTCAACGATACCATCCACCTGAAGCCGGATACCGTGCTGATCGGCCTGCATCCCGGCCAGACCCGGCTCGTGCTGCCGAACGGCTCGCCGTTGTATCAGGGCACGGGCACGCCCAAGGCCCTGCTGGAGAGCGCGCGCGGCGGCGATGCACTGGTGACCGGCATTGGCCTGGCTACCGGCGAGGTCAACCCACGCGCGGTGGCGTTGCTGTGGCGGGCAGGCGAGCAGTCGCTGGTGGACGATATCCGCATCCAGTGGGGTTATGGTTCTTCGACCGATCCGTACAAGAAGAACGAGCGCTTCGATACGTCGGCATGGTGGGATCGCCAGTATCCAAGCGTCTGGGTGACCGATGGCGGTGGCGGCACCTTCACCGGCGTGTGGACGCCGGCCGGCCACGCGCAGGCTGGCTTCTACGTGACCAATACCAAGACGCCGAGCCGCGTCTATGAGCTGTCGGCCGAGCACCACATCCGCAACGAGATCGTGCTGGACGGCGTCGAGAACTGGTCGTTCTACGCGCCGCAGAGCGAGGAGGAGGTGCGCGACGGTGCGGATTCGGTGTCGCTCGATATCCGCAACTCGAAGAACATTCTGCTGGCCAACTACCACGCCTACCGCGTGACGCGCTCGATGAAACCGGCGCCGACGGCGGTACGGATCAGCAATTCCAGCGCTATCCGCTTCCGCAACGTGGCGGTCAACGGCGAGAGCGGCTTCCCTACCTGCGACGAAAACGGCTGCGTGGCCGACGTGCGCGCCTCCAAGTATCCATACGAGAACGCGATTACCGACGTGACCAACCGCGTGGAAGGGCGCGAGCGCATGTTTTCGGTGCTTGACTACACCGGCAAGCCGGGCGCAGCACCGGCCCCGTCGGCGGTGGACAAGCTGGAAGACGGCTTCTATTCGATCGCCGGCGCCGCCGTCGATTCGAAAGGGCGGCTCTACTTTATCGATCGCCACTTCCAGCGCATCTTCAGCTATCTGCAGGGCGAAGGGCTGAAAACGATCAGCGACTATCCGCTCGACCCGGTCAATCTGGCGGTCGACGACAGCGATAACCTGATGGTGCTGTCGTCCAGCGGCAAGGAGGGCACGGTGTATGCGCTCAAGCCGGGCGTGCCGGGTGCGCAGGTGTCGCTGATCGCACCGACGCCGGCGGGAGCGCGCGCCAATGCCCGGCTGGCGCTGCCGGTCAACTACTGGGCCAACGGCGAATTCAAAGACCAACTGAACCTCGACACCTACGAGTTCACCACGCTGGACGAAATCTTCGCTAGCCAGGCCGCTACGCCGAAGGCACGCGAATACGTGTCGCCGGATGGCAGCCTGGTGCTGCCGGCGTTCCGCGTTACACGCCACGGCTCGCTGGATCACCTCGGCTACCGCTGGTCCGACACGCTCGACACTCACGGCTTCGTCTACGCGAAGCGTGGCCAGCGCGTGGTGTTCGCCAACAGCTCGCGCAACATCACCTACAGCGGGCTGGTGGGCGAGGGTGGCGCCATCACTGATCTGAAGCAAGTGGCTGATCGCGGCGGCGAAAGCGCGGCGGTCGGGCCGGACGGCAAGGTGTACGTGGCCAACGGCCAGGTCTTCATCTATGGCGCCGACGGCAAGCAGACTGGCCGGATCAACGTGCCGGCGCGCCCGTTGCAACTGATCTTTGGCGGCCCGGATCGCCGCACGCTGTTTATCCTGACCCATCACGCGCTGTATTCCACGCGTATTTGAGTAGTTGAAGGCCTCCCGCCCCGTCCTCGTGGGGGCGTTTCGCCGCTGCGTCGCAAGGTGCAGCGGTTTTTTTATTTGTGCGCGACCTGTTCTACAATCCGGCTTGTCATATAAGGAGTGCATATGCTGGGAATTCTGGAAACGCCGGCGCTGTTGCTGGACGAGGCGCGCATGCAGCGCAATGTGGAGCGCATGCAGGCGCGCATGGATCAGCTGGGCGTGGCGTTCCGGCCGCATGTGAAGACCAGCAAGTGCCTGAACGTGGTACAGCGCCAACTGGCCGCAGGCGCGCGCGGCATCACGGTCTCGACGCTGAAAGAAGCCGAGGAATTTTTTCGCGCCGGCATTGACGACATTCTGTACGCGGTCGGCATCGTGCCCAACAAGCTGGATCACGCGCTGCGTCTGCTGCGCGAGGGCTGCCGTCTCACGCTGCTGCTGGAATCGGTGGCGATGGCCGGGCAGGTGGCCCGGCATGGCGCCGAGCACGGCGTCTGCTACGACGTGATGATCGAGATCGATACCGATGGCCATCGCTCCGGCGTCAAGCCTGATGATCCGGTGCTGCTGCGAATCGCCGCCGCGCTGCAAGGCGGGGCGCGCCTGAAGGGCGTGATGACGCATGCCGGCGCCTCCTATGATTGCACCACGCCGGCAGCACTGGCTGCGATGGCCGAGCAGGAGCGCTCGCGCTGCGTCGCCGCCGCCACGCTGCTGCGCAACGGCGGCCATGCGTGCCCGGTGGTCAGTGTCGGCTCCACGCCGACCGCGCTGAGCGCGCAACATCTGGAGGGCGTGACCGAGGTGCGCGCCGGTGTCTACGTGTTCTTCGATATGGTGATGGCCGATGTGGGCGTCTGCACCACCGATGACATTGCGATCAGCGTGCTGTGCACGGTGATTGGGCACCAAGCCGAGCAAGGCTGGGTCATCACCGATGGAGGCTGGATGGCCATGAGCCGCGACCTCGGCCATGACAGCCACGGCTACGGCGAAGTCTGCGACGGCGAGGGGCGCGCCATCGCCGGCCTCAGCTTCGGCAAGGCCAACCAGGAGCACGGCGTGCTGCAATGGATGGGCGATGCCAGCGTGGATATCACCGAGCGCTTCCCGGTCGGCAGCAGCCTGCGCATCCTGCCCAACCATGCTTGCGCCACCGCCGCGCAGCACGGCCGGTACCACGTGATCCCGCAAAACGGCGGCGAATGGCCGGTCTGGCCGCGCTTTAACGGCTGGTAATACGGGCAACACGGCATCGGCATTGAGCCATGCCCTCGCCGACGCGGTAAAATAGCTGCTTTTACATCTCAGCTTTCACTCCGATGACTAACGTACCAGCCAAGCCAGTCCGCACCCGTTTTGCTCCAAGCCCGACCGGCTACCTCCACCTCGGCGGCGCCCGCACGGCGCTGTATTCGTGGGCCTTCGCCCGTCACTTCGGCGGCACCTTCGTGCTGCGCATTGAAGACACCGACCTGGAACGCTCGACCCCGGAAGCCGTGCAAGCGATTATCGAAGGCATGGCATGGCTGGGCCTGAGCCACGACGAAGGCCCGTTCTACCAGATGAAGCGCATGGACCGCTACCGCGAGGTGGTGGCCCAGATGCTGGAAGCCGGCACCGCCTACCACTGCTACTCGTCGCCGGAAGAAGTACAGGCCATGCGCGACCGCGCCACCGCCGCCGGCGAAAAGCCGCGCTACGACGGCACCTGGCGTCCTGAGCCGGGCAAGACCCTGCCGGCGATTCCGGAAGGCCGCAAGCCGGTAGTCCGCTTCAAGAACCCGCTGGACGGCGAAGTGACCTGGAACGATTTCGTCAAAGGCACCATTACCATCGGCAATAAAGAGCTGGACGACCTGGTGATCGCGCGCCCGGACGGCACGCCGACCTATAACTTCTGCGTCGCCATCGACGACCTGGACATGGAAATCAGCCACGTCCTGCGCGGCGACGACCACGTGAACAACACCCCGCGCCAGATCAACATCCTGCGCGCCATCGGCGCGCCGCTGCCGGAGTACGGCCACCTGCCGATGATCCTCGGCTCGGACGGCGCCAAGATGTCCAAGCGCAAGGATGCGGTCAACGTCATGCAATACCCGGCCGAAGGCTATCTGCCGGAAGCCATCCTGAACTACCTGGCGCGCCTGGGCTGGAGCCACGGCGACGACGAAGTGTTCTCGATGGAGCAGGTGTGCGCGTGGTTCGACGGCTCGCACCTGTCGAACTCGGCCGCGCAGTTCAACATCGAAAAACTGAACTGGCTGAACAACCACTATATCAAGCAGGCTGACAACGAACGTCTGGCCGGCCTGGCCAAGGCGCGCATGGAAGCCAGCGGCGCCGTGTTCGCCGGTGCCCCGGCGCTGCCGGTGGTGCTGGGTCTGCTGAAAGAGCGTACCAACACCGTCAACGAACTTGCCGATGCCGCCATGCTGTTCTACCGCGAACCGCAGCCGGATGCCGCGCTGCTGACCCAACACGTCACCGACGCCGTCAAACCGGCGCTGGCCGATTTCGCCGAGCGTTGCAAGACCGTGGAGTGGAACAAGGCCGCGTTGGCCGCCATGATCAAAGAAGTGCTGGCTGCGCACGGCCTGAAGATGCCGCAAATCGCCATGCCACTGCGTCTGTTTATTACTGGCCAGCTGCAAACGCCTGCGATTGACGCCGTGCTGGAAATCTTCGGCCGCGACACCGTTGTGGCGCGCATGGCAAAGTTCCTCTAAGTTTTTCATTGAAGCAGGGGCAAAGTTGCAAAAGGGTATTTGCATAATACGGAGCCTCTGCTATACTCTTGTCTCTCGAGCAAACGGGGGTATAGCTCAGCTGGGAGAGCGCTTGCATGGCATGCAAGAGGTCAGCGGTTCGATCCCGCTTACCTCCACCA
>NZ_FOBG01000001.1:2075765-2151956 GCF_900109645.1 Duganella sp. CF402 | reverse complement strand
GGTCCCCATCGTCTAGAGGCCTAGGACATCACCCTTTCACGGTGAGTACCGGGGTTCGAATCCCCGTGGGGACGCCAAAACAGCGTAAATAATTGATCAAGCCGCCATGAAGCGGCTTTTTTGCATTTTGGTCATCGTTTTCGACGGTTTATCTCAAAAATCGTACCTGTCCCCGCCTTTTTTCTACACTCGCTTTTTTCCATTCAGATGTCGTGCCTGTTTGCGGGCAATCTGGTCTGGGCGAGTGTCGATGGCGTCGTAGCGCAGGCTTCCGCCGAGTACATGGCGGCGCCGCAGGTGGTTGGGCTGTCGGTCGGAGTTATCCATGCCGGTAAATCTTATGGCTACCATTTCGGTAAGGCAAGCAAGCCGGATGACCGGACTATTTATCCCATCGCGTCGCTGACCAAAACGTTCACCGGATTACTGCGAACTCTATGCCAGCTTGCATGAAGTGAAGCTGGCCAATACGGTGGCATTGGAGCTGGATCAGCGCAACATCGCCGCACCCTGAGCTCCGCCTTTGCTGTCATTCTTGCAACATGCTATCCTGCACGGTATCGCAAATTGAAAGAATTTTGAATGGCAAAAATTATTATCAAGCGCAAGAAAGCGCTGTGGCAGGACAGGGCGCGTAGATACAGCATTCTCGTCGACGGCAAGGAAGTTGCCAGTGTGTCGAATGGCGCCGCAGTTGAGATCGAGGTCGAGCCCGGAAGGCATGTGGTGCAGATGAAAATCGACTGGTGCAACTCGCAGGAATTCGATGTCGACGTCGGTGCTGAGCAAGCGGTGACACTGGAATGCGGGCCGAATGCCTCGCCATTCCTGGCCTTGTTCTACATCACGCTTTGGAAAAACAAATACATCTGGCTGCGCGGCGCTAGCGCAACCTGATTTGGGAGTCGAGTTTGGGTTTATCTACAGCGGGAATGGCATTTCGGCCGGGCGCTTCAACCTTGCACGAGCAAGAGCTGGTGCAGGTGGTGTTTGGAAGTAGTCCTATCCAATCATCCGAAACACAAAAGTCTCTTGATATCCGCTTGCCTGGCAATGTCGCAGTCGAATCGAAGAATGGTGTGACCTTTCTTTATAACGGCGAGATAGCCGGGAAAATTCTGTTTGAGGGTCAGGCGCTGGAGCCTGCCGTGTTTGCGGCACTCGGGGCGCCGGAGCTGGTGCTTGTTTTCTGCCATTACGAATCAGGCGACTCGTTCGGCTACGCCATCATCAAAGATGGCGTCACGGTTCGCTCGCGAGTCCATACGCAGGACAAGACAACGGATCACGGCGTGCCGGATGCATATGAGTTGCCGTGGCTGCAGGCGGAGCCGTTTGTTGAGGAAGAGGGCGAGCCCCCGGTCTACCGCAATCTGAAAACCTGCGAGGTGGCATCGGAGTCTTACGTCACGGCGTATTTGCTGGCAGAGGTGACGAACGCCAGCTTTGGCTTCGCTCCTTGGGATGACTGGAATTACAAGACCAGCTTTAATCACTATGGCAAGCCGCCGCCTGTTGCGAAAGCGTGGTGGAAGTTCTGGTGACTGGAGCGCAGCGCACCTGAAGAATTAAAAGCCGCGATGAAGCGGCTTTTTTTTATGTCTTAAGCGCAGGCTTTGCCGTGATCGGCGCGGTTGCCTTTGGCGACTGCTTCCGATTCGCTCATGTATTCGCCGGCCTTGGTCTTGCCGTACCAGCGGCCGCCCGGGCAGTGATATACCTTCGAATCCGTATTGACCCAGACTTTGCCTGAGCCGCCACCGGCCGTTGCCTGTGCTGCGGCTTTCGCTGGTTTCATTGCGGGCGCCGGTGCTGCGGCAGGGGCGGGCGCGGCTGCTGGCGCGGCAGCGCCGGCTTTCTTGTCGACGCCGCCATGTCCGCGGCAGGCGCCTTTCAAGGTCGCGCCGCTGTATGGCGTGCCATCTTTGCAGGTGGCGGTAACGGTGTCCGCCTTGGCAGGCGGCGTTTGGGCATGGGCAGAGAAGCAGCAAGACAAAGCAAGTACGGCTGAAAACAGTATTTTTTTCATGACGAACTCCCAGCGAGCACGGAAATACGTGCGTGCTCTGATGGTATTGGAATTTTTCGATTCCCTCTTCCTTCTTGTTCAGCCCGCCGTCATACTTGTTGTTTTCCCATCGTCGCGCTTGCTATGAAACTCAGCCTCAAACTCCCCCTCGCGTTTATTGCCGTCCTGCTGGTGGCGATAGTGGCCGGACTCACCGGTATTTACAGTCTGAATCGCGTCGTTGTCGACTCCGGCAACACGGTGCAGGACAACTTTGCCCGCGAACGCGCGGTCGGCTATATCGCCGTCGCTTACAAGGCAGAAGTGCTGCATTGGAAAAATATGCTGCTGCGGTCCGCCGATGCGGCTTCTCAACAACAGGAGTGGAGTGCTTATCTGGCGGCCGAGGCGGAGGTCGATAGCAAGGCGCGCGCCGTGTTGGCGCAACTGGATGGCGATGCGCGCCGCACCATGACGCGCTTTGTCGAGCTGCACGCGCAGCAGCGCGCACGCTACACCGCAGCGCGCGCCATGCTGGCCGATGGCGGCCCAGCGGCAGCGGATGCCAGCGTGCGCGGCATCGATGTCGAGCCAGCCAACCTGCTGGCGGAAAGCATCGGCCTGCTGACCAAGTCCAGCGCCGCGATCACCGAAGAAGCAGCGGCGAGCGGTTCGCACACGGTCACGGTGACGACGGTGCTGATGCTGGTGCTGGCTGCGGTGGTGGTGGCGGCCAGCCTGGCGCTGAGCCGCGCCATCATTAACCCGCTACAGCGTGCGCTGGCAGTGGCGCAAGCGATTACGCGTGGCGATCTCAGCGGCCGCAAGCCGCCTCCACGTCCAGACGAACTGGGCCAGATACTGACCGCGCTCGGCGAGATGACCGCTAGCTTGCACCGCATCGTCACCCAGGTGCGCGGCGGTACCGAGGCGATTGTGGCGGCGTCGGCGGAGATCGAGGCCGGCAATGCCGACCTGTCGGCGCGCACCGAGCAGCAGGCGGGCGTGCTCGAAGAGACCGCCGCGTCGATCGAAGAACTCACGGCCACCGTGCGCCAGAATGCCGACAACGCCGATCAGGCGCGCGAACTGGCGGCAGGGGCGGCCGCCGTGGCGCAGCGCGGCGGCGAGGCGGTGGCGCAGGTGGTGGCCACCATGTCCGGCATCCAGAAGGCGGGGCAGGAGATGGGCACCATCATCGCCACGATTGATGGCATCGCTTTCCAAACCAATATCCTGGCCTTGAATGCGGCAGTTGAAGCGGCGCGCGCCGGCGAGCAGGGGCGAGGCTTCGCTGTGGTGGCGGGCGAGGTGCGTACTTTGGCACAGCGCAGCGCCGAGGCGGCGCGCCAGATCAAGGGCCTGATCGAGGCGTCCAGCGAACAGATCGAGCAGGGTGGCGTACTGGTTGACCGCGCAGGCGCGACCATGACTGAGCTGGTGGGCAGTGTCAGCCGTGTCAGCGACATCATTGCGGAGATCAGCCACGCCAGCCAGGAGCAGCGTGCCGGTATCGAGCAGGTCAATCATGCCATCGGCGATATGGACCAGGTGACGCAGCAGAATGCGGCATTGGTGCAGCAGTCCGCCGCAGCGGCAGGCGCGATGCGCGAACAGGCGGCTGGCCTGGCGAAAGTGGTCGATGTTTTCGAGCTGAAGCGCGCGCGTTACTGAGGATGGCGCGAATACGTTGCAGGCCTGCCAATCTTGCTGTGATTTTTCAGCAAAAACAAGGGTTTGCTATTGCGTTCGGGGAAGAGCGCTGCCATAATACGCGCCTTGGAAATGTCCCCATCGTCTAGAGGCCTAGGACATCACCCTTTCACGGTGAGTACCGGGGTTCGAATCCCCGTGGGGACGCCAAAAGACATTTCCAAATCAAGCAGCACAAGGCCAGTACGGACAGTTTCTGTCCCCATCGTCTAGAGGCCTAGGACATCACCCTTTCACGGTGAGTACCGGGGTTCGAATCCCCGTGGGGACGCCAAATACATTTCCAAATCAAGCAGCACAAGGCCAGTACGGACAGTTTCTGTCCCCATCGTCTAGAGGCCTAGGACATCACCCTTTCACGGTGAGTACCGGGGTTCGAATCCCCGTGGGGACGCCAAATCATGCAAAAAGCCGCCTTGTGCGGCTTTTTGCATTTCTCAGGTATCATCCAGCCTCGATTTTTCTGCTTGCCCGTCATGACCCCATTCCGCCGCCTCGATCTGTTCTGCCGTGTTGTCGACAACTACGGCGATATCGGTATTTGCTGGCGCCTGGCCAAGCAGCTGGTGCGCGAACATGGGCTGGCGGTAACTTTGTTCGTGGACGATCTGGCCAGCTTCCAGCGCATCTGCCCACCGGTCGACACGGCGGCCGAACGCCAGGCAGTGGATGGCGTGACCGTACGCCATTGGCGCGGCCAGGACGGCGTCTACGGCAAGGAAGAGGTGGCCGATATTGTGATCGAGTTCTTCGCGGTCGATCTCCCGCCCGGCTACATCGATGCGATGGCCCAGGGCGAGCCGCGCCCGGTGTGGTTCAACCTGGAAGGCCTGACGGCCGAGGAGTGGGTGGAGGGCTGCCACCGGATGCCGTCGATGCAGCCGCGCTCGATGATGAAGTATTTCTTCTTCCCCGGCTTCACCGACAAGACCGGCGGCCTGCTGCGCGAGGCCGAACTGGAACAGCAGCGCTTGCAGTTCCAGCCGGCGCCATTCCTGCATCAGCTGGGCCTGAGCGAGACCGAAATCGCAGCCACCAAGATCTCGCTGTTCTGCTACCCGCATGCGCCGGTGTCGGCCATGTTCGAGGTGTGGCAAAGCAACGCTCAGCCCATCACCTGTCTGGTGCCGGAGGGCGTGGCGGCCGACGCGGTGCGGGCCTTCACCGGCGGCGAAGGCGGGGCGGGCAGCGTTGCCACGCACGGCGCGCTGACGGTGCGGGTGCTGCCGTTCGTGCCGCAGCCGGACTACGACAAGCTGCTGTGGGCCTGCGACCTCAACTTCGTGCGCGGCGAGGATTCCTTCGTGCGCGCGCAGTGGGCCGGCAAGCCCTTTATCTGGCACATCTACCCGCAGGACGAAAACCTGCATCACAAGAAACTGCGCGCCTTCCTGCAGCGCTACGCCGACGAACTTCCCGGGCTGGCCGGGTTCGCGCTGCGCTGGAACGGCGCCCCGGTGCATGGTGAACCTGACAACTGGGCGGCCTCCTGGGCTGCGCTGGCGGCCGAAACCGGCGCCGCCACGGCCCGCGCCGCTGCATGGCAGCAGCAAATGCTGGCGCACGGCGACCTGGCCACCAATCTGCTGGCATTTGCCGCCACGCTGAGATAGGCGCTTGGCTAAAAAACAGGTACAATGCCGGGTTTAGCTCTGTACGGCTTTTTTTCGATCAAACGTCAGGCGACGATGATCTTTACGCAACCACCTTATTAAGTAAAATCGCTATGAAACCAGCAAAAGAAATTCGCGTCGGCAACATCATCATGGTTGACGCTAAGCCATTCATCGTCCTGCGTTCCGACGTCAACGGTTCGAGCCGCACCGGCTTCACCTACAAGTGGAAAATGAAGAACCTGCTGACCAACGCTCCATTCGAAAGCGTGTTCCGCGGTGACGACAAGTTCGACGTAGTGGTTCTGGACAAGAAGCCAGTGACCTACTCGTACTTCGCCGACCCACTGTACGTGTTCATGGATGCTGACTACGAACAGTACGAAATCGAAGAAGAAAACCTGGGCGACGCCCTGAACTACCTGAAAGACGGCATGGAATGCGAAGCCGTGTTCTACGACGGCAAAGCGATCTCGGTTGAACTGCCAACCACCATCCAGCGCAAGATCATCTACTCGGAGCCAGCAGTTAAAGGCAACACCTCGGGTAACGTGACCAAGGAAGCCAAACTGGAAAACGCCATCGAAGCCAAGCAGTTCACCATCCAGGTGCCACTGTTCGTGTCGCAAGACGACGTGATCGAAATCGACAGCCGTACCAACGAATTCAAGAAAGTTGTTCGCGGCTAAGCGATAACTTTTTAATAAGAGGCACGCCCGCGCAAGCCGGCGTGCTTTTTTTTTACCATTTTTGTGGCAAAAGTTATAAGCTGCTGCTATATTTATTTATGCAGCGCAACAAACCACTCACGAGGATGGCATGAACCGCAGGGATTTGGTAAAACTCGGCACTCCGCCGGTCAAACAGCTGGGCACCGGCGGCATCCTCGACGCCGGTGTGGGAGAGCAGCGGCGTTTGATGGAGGCGGGCAAACTGACGTCGCACTGGCTGACGTCGCAGTACCTGACCCGGATCAAGCTGGCCAGCAAGTCAGGGATCGAGATCCATCCGCATGCGCTGAAAAACGCGCTGGACATGGACCGCGAGCGCAACCTGAAGCGGGCGCGCGGCCCGCTGCACGGCATTCCGGTGCTGCTCAAGGAGGGGGCCGATCTGTTGGCGGTGCAGCTGCAGGCGGCCGGCATGGTCATCATCGGCAAGATCCGCCAGGATCAGCTGTCAGCGTTGACGCTGTCGGCCATCCTGGGCGTGGAGATGAGCGACCCGATCATGCGCGAGCCCGACGCCGCGATTCAGGCGGCGCTGCTGGATCTGAAATCGCGCGGCGTGCAGATGATCGACAAGGCGGTGAGCGCGCTAGTGTTTCAGCACGTGGCGGAAAGTGGGCTCGATGCCCATCGCATGCAGGTGCCGGACGATATCTTCCAGCGTAGCGTCCTTCAATAGCAGGCCGTCGTTGGACGTGGCCACGGCTGGCGACGATGGTGCGGATACCGGCGCGGCGCCGTGCTTGCGCTGCAGCGTGGCCAGTGCCTGCTGATACTCTTCTGTGCTGATGCTGCCCAGGCGTTCGAGGAACGCCGCTTGCGCAGCTTCCGGCGGCATCATCTCCAATCCCAAATCCTCGGCCAGTGCGCCGCCCATGCTCGGGTTGATGAACGCGGCCCACAAGCCGGTGGCGCGATTCTGCACCGGCGGCAAATCCACCTGGCTGCGGCCGAAGTCAATTTCCTCATCTTCAAAGTAAGCCTTATGCAGCAAGGCGAGGAATTGTTTCGCCTGCGCTTCCGGCAACGGCTGCGCCAGCGACAGCCACAAACGATAGCATTCGCCGCCGGACACACTGACCGCCGGCGCAGGCAAGCCAAGCTCGGTCTGCAGCGCATTGGCGACGTCGCACAGGCGCGCCCAGTGCTGCTCATCGGCGGCCTTATGGAAGTCGATCACCAGCGTGCGCACCATGCCGTCCTTGACCAGGTCGATCGACGGCGCGTCGTGCTGCTGGCCTGCGAACAGGTAAAGTCTTTGTAGTTCGGATGTTAATTTTTGCATACTTCCATTGTACTATGCGGTTTGTCGCAGCCGTGGCGCTGCATCACCCGAGGAGTATTCATGCGTAGCATTGCTTTTGCAGTATTGGCGTTGAGTGCAGGTTGGACGATGGCGAGCGAGTTTGCGGTACCGCATCGCTACGATGTTGGTGGCGGCCGCAAAATGCATATGTACTGTAGCGGCAAAGGCCCGCTTACCGTGGTGTTTGACGCGCCGTCCGGTGACGCCGGCTGGTCGTGGTATCGGGTGCAGCCGGAAGTGGCGAAGCACGCGCGCGCCTGCGTGTTCGACCGCGCCGGTCTTGGTTTCAGCGATCCGGTTAAAACGCCGAATACTTCGGAAAGCGTGACGGCCGACCTGCACAAACTGCTGGCCGCCGCCGGCGAGAAGGGACCGTACGTCATGGTCGGCAATTCGCTGGGCGGCGCTAACGTGCAGGTGTTCACCTACCGCTATCCGGCCGAGGTGAAAGGGCTGGTGCTGGTGGAGGCGCAGCATGAAGATGAAACGGCGCGCCTCGACAAGGTCACAGGCGGCAAGATCAAGGATATTTATACGATGGTCGAGGGACAGGGCCAATACTGCCTGGCTGCTGCCAAAAAAGGATTTGGCAAGGATGCCGAGGCGAAGAAGAATTGCATCGGCGAGCCGTTGAAGACTTTCGGGCCGTCGTTGGGCGCAGCCTTGCTGGCTTCCGAGTCCAGGCCGTCCTACTGGCAGGCCAACGTGGCGGAATACGCGGCGATTGCCACCAGCGATGAACAGCTGCGCAAGCTGCGCCGCCCGTTCGGCGACATTCCGCTGGTGGTGCTTACGCGCGGGGTGAGCCCGTATGCCGTACCGGGGCAGCCACAAAGCCCGATGAACAAGGCGTTTGAAGACGAGAACTTCGCGGTACAGAAGGAGTTCACCAAGCTGTCCACCCGCAGCACGCAACGCGTGGTGGCCGGCGCCGGCCACGTGATTCAGGCCGAGAAGCCGGAAGCGGTGGTCGACGCCGTGCTGGAAGTGCTGAAGCAGGTCACACTGTAACGCCCAGCTCATGCAGGATCTGCTCCTTCATCTGCTGCAGCTCGGGGTTGGAGAGCTTGCGCGGATGCGGGTGCGGTACTTCAAACACGGCCTGGATGCGGGTCGGGCGCGGCGACAGCACCAGCACGCGGTCGGCCATGAACAAGGCTTCTTCCACATCGTGCGTGATGAGCAGCACGGTGTGGCGCTCTTCGCCGAGGATGCGCAGCAGTTCGTTGCGCATCTTGAGGTTCATCAGCGCGTCCAGCGCGGAGAAGGGTTCGTCCATGTACAGGATCTCCGGCTTGACCACCAGCGCCCGCGCGATCTCCACCCGTTTCAGCATGCCGCCCGAGAGTTCGTGCGGATAGCTGTTTTCAAATCCTTTAAGGCCGACCATCTCGGCATAGTGGTCGGCCAGCGCGGCCTTGTCGCCGTGGCCGTCGCCGGTCAGGCCGAACATCAGGTTCTGCTGGACGGTCAGCCAAGGGAACACGGAGCCGTGCTGCGAGATGGCGATGCCTTTCGGGCTGGGGCCGTGCCGCACCGCGCCGTCGATGCGCACATCGCCTTCGCTGGCCGGCTCGAAGCCAGCGATGATCTTCATCAGCGTCGACTTGCCGCAGCCCGACGGGCCGACGATGGCGACGAATTCGCCATCCTTGACGGACAGGCTCACGCCATCCACCACCGGCAGGCCTTTGAAATTCTTCTTGATGTTGTTGACGACGATCTTAGCGTCCATAGCGCCACCTTACCGATTTGAGTCCTTCGAGCTTGCGCATCACCACGTCCAGTATCAGGCCGATGACGCCAATGATGATCATGCCCGCCACCACCAGGTCGTAGCGGTTGCCGGCGTTGCGCGAGTCCATGATGAGATAACCAAGGCCGGAGCGCAGCGCGATCATCTCCGCCGCCACCACCACCAGCCAGGCCACGCCCAGCGCGATGCGCATGCCGACGATAATCTCGGGCAGCACAGCGGGAACGATCACCTGCCGGAACAGCACATAGCGCGACACGCCGAAGTTTTCAGCCGCGCGCAGGTAGCGGCGTTCGATGGTGTGGACGCCGGCGGCAGTCTGCACGATCATCGGGAACACCGAGGCGATGAAGATCAGGAACACCGGCGACAGGTTGCCGACGCCGAACCACAGGATCGCAATCGGAATCCACGCGATCGGCGAGATCGGGCGCAGGATCTGGAAGATAGGGTTGAGCGTGATGTAGGCGCCGTCCACACGGCCCATCCACAGCCCGAGCGGAATCGCCACCAGCGCGGCGAGGCCGAAGCCGCAGCCGACCCGGAACAGCGACGCGCCGATGTGTTCCCACAGCGTGCCGTCTTCCATCAGCTCCAGCGTGCCGGTGACGACCTGGCCCGGCGTGGGGAAGATTACGCTCTCGGTTTGCACCACGATCACCCACCAAAGGGCGATCAGTGCGATCAATACCGCCAGCGGCGGCAGGATGGTCTTGAGTTTTTCCATGCTGGTCCTTTAACGATGCATCTGTTTCCACGCGCGTGCGGCGCGCCACTGCAGGCGCGGCCAGCCTGCGGCAGGGGTCTCGTCCACGATCACCCGCATTTGCCCGCTGGCGTGCGCGGTGCAGGCGAAGTCGTTGACCGAGACGGTTTCAAACGGCAGCCGGAAACTCTGTCCCGGCATGATGAGCACCGGTCCGAAAATCTGCGGCACGTTGTCGAGATTGCGCAGCAGGAGCACGTCGTTGGCGCCATGCGTCAGGTGGATTTCGGCGGGCAGGATGTCGACTTTGTCGCCGGCCGCGCGGCGCGCGTAGGTGCCTGCCGGGATTTCAAACAGTTCGTCGCGCGAGGCGAGGTTGATTGGCGCATAGGCAGACCATGCGGTGGCCAGCACGGCGACACACAGCGACAGCGCGCCGACGACGACCGGCAGGAAGCGGGTGCGCGGCATCTTCAATTTTTCAGCAGCAGTTTGACGTCATGCACCACATCGTCGGCGGTGCGGCCGTAGGGCAGCAGGGCGCGCAGCTTGCCGGCGCGGTCGACAAAGTACAGGTAGGACGAGTGGCCGACCAGGTAGCTGCCGCCCTCAATCGGCTTCCTGGTGGCGGTGATGCCATAGTCCTGCCGCACCTTGGCCATTTGCTCCGGCGTGCCGGTGGCGCCGATGAACGTTGGATCGAAGTTGCGCAGGTAGGTGCGCATGCGTTCTTCGGTGTCCCGCTCGGGATCGACGGTGACGTAGATGACTTGCAGTTCGCCGGCCTGCGCGCCCAGCTGCTTGCGCGCCTGCGCCAGCATCGCCAGCGACACCGGGCACACGTCCACGCAGGAGGTGTAGCCGAATTCCAGCAGCACCAGCTTGCCCCGGTACTGGCTCAGTTTCAGCGGCTTGCCGTCCGACCCCTTGACGGTGAAGTCGGGCGCCATGCGCGGCGGGTCGAAGGTGCCGGCCTTGAGCCCAAGGTTTTCAGCGGCGCCGGCGGCGGTGGCGAGCGTTAGTAGCAATGTGGCGAAGAGCGTCTTCACAGGCTGATGGTCACAGGTTTGATGGCTTTGACGAAGCTGTCGTCCACGTAGTTCTCGTAGGCGATGGGGCGCTTGATGGTGCCGGCTTCAATCGACAGCTGCATCAATTCGTCGAACTCCGCGCGGATCATGCGCAGGTCGCCGTAGGTGACGCGGTCGGCCGGGTTCTGCATCACGAAACGCAGCACGTTCGGGTCCTGGTTGAAGTATTTGCGGCCGGCGGCGATGGTGACGGCTTTCTCGCGGCTGGCCGGCGTGGAGTCCAGCCAGTTTCCCGCAGCCTGCACGTAATTGACCAGTTCCTGCACCAGCGGGCGGTTTTCCTTGATCAGTTCTTCGCGCACGGTGAGTACGCAGCAGATGTAGTTGCGCCACTCGTCGCGCGTCATGGCCAGCGGGCGGGCGTAACCGGCGCGCTGTGCGGCGGCGCCGAACGGTTCACCGGTGCAGTAGCCATCGACCGCTTTGGCGTACAGCGCGGCCGGCATGTCGGGCGGCGCCATCTCGACGATCTCGATATCCTTCGGCGACATTTTTTCGCGCGCCAGCATTTTGCGCAGGAACAGGAAGTCGACTGCGAAGCGGCTCGGGATGGCGATGCGTTTGCCTTTGAGGTCGGCGAATTTCTTGTAGGTGGAATCGGTGCGCACCATGATGACGGCGCCCGAGCGGTGACCCAGCGAGACAATCTTGACCGGAATGCGCTTATCGGCCAGGTCCATCACCAGTGGCGCCAGCATGTAGGCGGCCTGGATGCGGCCTGTCATCAGCGATTCCTTGACCTCGGGCCAGCCGTTGTATTTGCTGTATTCAAAGCCGCGCGGCAGGGCGCCGGGCTTGCCGGCTGCCGCCGCCTTGGCCATGCAGGCCACCGGCAGGGTGAGGTTGCAGGTGACGGGCAAACCGCCCACCTGGATCGGGGATTCGGCGGCGCTGGCGCTGGCGGAAGTCAGCAGCGGCAGCGCCGGGACGGCGGCAGACAGCATACCGCCAAGCAGTTGGCGGCGCAGGGGCGAATCAACTTCTGGATTGTGCATGGCGTGTCTCTTCCACCGTGATCTTACTGTATTGTTACTGTATTGTTACTGTAATTGTACTACAGGGTATTACGTAACAGTACAGCATCGGCCCTGTACAGGTCCGGTGATATGCGCTTCAGGTTGGCGACCTTGGGCAAATCGTTGTACACGATATACGGATCGTTCGGGTGCAGGGTCAGGTAGTTCTGGTGGTACGACTCTGCGGTGTAGAACTTCTTGTCAGTCTCGATCCGGGTGACCAGCGGCTTCTTGAAGGCATGCGAGGCATCCAGCTGGGCGATGTATTTTTCCGCCACGGCGCGCTGCGAGGCCGTTTGCGGGAAGATCGCCGAGCGGTATTGCGTGCCGCGATCCGGGCCTTGGCGGTTCAGCGTGGTCGGATCGTGCGCCACAGAGAAGAACACCTGCAGCAGTTTGCCGTAGCTGATTTGGGTCGGATCGTAGGTGATCTTCACGGATTCCGCGTGGCCGGTATCGCCTTGTTCAACCGACTCGTAATTGGCGGTGCGGGCCTCGCCGCCGGTGTAGCCGGAGACGGCGCTGGTCACGCCTTTAACGTGCTGGAACACGCCTTGCACGCCCCAGAAGCAGCCGCCGGCAAAGATGGCGGTGGCGGTGTGCTCCGTGCCCGCCGGTTCGTCGACGGCCGGGGCCGAGATGACGACAGGTGGTTCTGCCGCGCAGGCGGTGAGGGCGCCCATCAGGGCAAGCGGTGCGGCAAGTTTGAATGCGAAGTTTTTCATGTTGATGCTCCTTTTAACCGAAGGTGAAGGCGTAGGCTTGTACGCCGGGATCGAGGAATTCAATGCTGAAGGTGTGGTCGCCCACCGCGCCGCTACCCGATTGGCGCACCAGCTGGTACAGGCGCTGGCTGTCGATCTTGCCGGTGCCGTCGGCGGCGACGTCGCTGCCGTGGTTCTGGCCCGGCGCGGTGCCGTCGATGGTGACGCGGAAGCGCACTGGCTTGCCGTCCTTGCCGGGGCCCAGCACCAGGTGCAGGTCACGTGCATGGAAGCGGTAGACGATGCTGCCGGTGCCCTGGTTCAGCGTGATCTGGTCCGCTTGCGACAGCCAGTTGCCGGCCAGGCCCCACTGGTTCAGTGCCGGTTTGGCGGGAGCCGTGTACTGGCGGGCGGCGTTGGCGGCTTGCCGTTCCGGCGAGGCGAAGTTTTCGGCGCGCTCGTAGCCAAGGTAGGTTTCCGGCGAGCCGACCTGTCCCATGTCCGACTGCTGCTGGATGCCTTGCGCGTCTTCGGCGCTGACCACGGTGTTGGCTACGTCTTTGCGGCCGGCTTCTTCCAGCAGTTGCTGGATCACTTGTTCAGAGCGGGCGTATTCGCCTTCGCCGAAGTGGTGGTGGCGGATCTGGCCTTTGGCGTCGATGAAGTAGTGCGCTGGCCAGTATTGGTTGTTGAAAGCGCGCCAGATGGCGTAGTTGTTATCGACGGCGACCGGGAAGGTGATGCCCTGGTCTTTCACCGCCTTGCGGACGTTGTTAAGGTCACGTTCGAAGGCGAATTCCGGGGCGTGCACGCCGATCACTACCAGGCCCTGGTCGCGGTATTTTTCGGCCCAGGCTTTGGTGTAGGGCAGGCTGCGCAGGCAGTTGATGCAGGAGTAGGTCCAGAAGTCGACCAGCACCACTTTGCCTTTCAACTGCTCGGCCGTCAGCGGCGCGGAGTTCAGCCACTGTACGGCGCCGTCCAGCGACGGCAGCTTGCCTTCCACCGGCAGCGTGTCCGCTGCTTGCGCCATCGCACGGCGCGCCATCATCGCAGGGCCGGCAGCCATCGCGGTACGCGACATCATCGCGCCGCCTGCCGGGGCTTCGGGCTGCTGGCGTGGCGTCAGCGTGTCGATCAGCTTTTGTTCGATGCCTGCGGTGGCGACGGTCGACACTTGCTTCAGCAAGCCGGTATCCAGTCCGGTCGCAATCGCTGCCACGCCGGCCAGCATGGCTGCGCCCAAGCCGCGACGCACCCATTCACCTGCGCCCAGCGAGCGCTTCATCGCGCTGAAGACCTTGCCGCCGACGAGCAGCGCCAGGGCCAGTGAAGTCGCCGCGCCGGCCGCATACGCCAGCAGCAGCAACGTGGTGCCTACACTCGCGCCATTCAGCGCCGCGCCAGTCAGCACAAGGCCCAGCACCGGCCCCGCGCAAGGCGCCCACAGCAAACCAGTCGCCACGCCGAGCAGCAGCGCCGAGCGTGCGCCGGAACTCTCTCCATCCGCATGTGCCTTGTTGGACAGCTTATCACCGAGCGCCACCAGTGGCTTGGTCAAACGATCCGCCAGATGCGGCAGCAGCAGCGTCACACCAAAGAACGCCATCAGCACCAGCGCAATCCAGCGCCCGTACTGGTTAGCCTGCACCACCCAGCCGCCGCCTACCGCAGCCAGCGTCGCCACCAGCGCAAAGGTCAAGGCCATGCCGAGCAACAGCGGCAAGCCGCTACGCACGAACGGCTGCCCGGTGCGGGCAAACACAAACGGCAGTACCGGCAGGATGCAAGGGCTGAGGATTGTCAGCGCCCCGCCGAGATAAGAAAGCAGAATCAATAACATGATGACCTCCGATCAGGCTTCGCCAGGAACAAAGTTGAGCGCTACACCGTCGATGCAGTAGCGCAGGCCGGTCGGTTCCGGGCCGTCGTCGAACACATCGCCCAGATGGCTGCCGCAGCGGCGGCACACCACTTCTACGCCATACATGCCGAGCGACGTGGTGCGGCTGGTATTCACGCCGCGATCCAGCGGCTTCCAGAAACTTGGCCAGCCGGTGCCGCTGTCGAATTTATTCTTCGACGTGAACAGAGGATTCTGGCAGCCGGCACAGAAGAACTTCCCGGCGCGATGCTCCTTGTACAGCGGGCTGCTGAACGGGCGCTCGGTGCCATGTTTGCGCAGCACTTCATACTGGGCCGGCGAGAGCAGGGCGCGCCATTCGGCGTCGGTGTGGGTAACCTCCCAGGCGGCGGCCGGCGCGGCCGTCGTGCTGCGGTAGGCAAGACCCGCCAGCAGGGCGGCGCCGCTGGTCAGGATGAAGGAACGTCTGCTGGTCATCATGGAGTTCTCCGTAGGTGGAATAACGATGGAGCCATTCTGCGCCGGGAGTGTTGACGAAATCCTCACGTAAACTTAAACGATTTGTGATACTTTTCAGCGCAAGAATCCTGCACAATGACGCTCATGGAACCTAGCAAACGCGTACTCATCGTCGAAGACGACATTCATATCGCAGACCTGCTGCGCATACACCTCCAGGATGAGGGGTATCAAGTCACCCATTGCGCCGATGGCGCGCAAGGCCTTGCGCAAGTGCGCACCGGCGGCTGGGATGCGCTGATCCTCGACATCATGCTGCCCGGCGTGGACGGCCTGGAGATCTGCCGCCAGGCGCGCGCCATGACCAGCTACACGCCCATCATCATCACCAGCGCGCGTTCGAGCGAAGTGCACCGCATCCTCGGCCTCGAACTGGGCGCGGACGACTACCTGCCCAAGCCGTTCTCGGTGCTGGAACTGGTGGCGCGCGTGAAAGCGCTGCTGCGCCGTGCAGACGCCATGTCGCGCAGCCAGCGCGCCGAAGGCGGCATGCTGGAACTGAAAGGCGTTCGCGTCGATCCGATCACGCGCCTGGCCCATCTGAACGGCGCCGCGCTCGACCTGACGCCGCGCGAATTCGACCTGCTGTACCACTTCATCAAGCATCCTGAAAAAGTGTTCTCGCGGCTGGACCTGCTGAACCAGGTGTGGGGCTACCAGCACGACGGCTACGAGCACACCGTCAACACCCATATCAACCGCCTGCGCGCCAAGATCGAAACCGATCCGGCCGACCCGACGCGCATCCTCACCGTGTGGGGCAAGGGCTACCGCTACGCCGGCGGCGCCACATCATGAACCTGACACTGTCGCAGCGACTGTCGCTGGCATTTTGCCTGCTGCTGCTGGTGTGCTGCGGCGCGTCGGCCTGGCTGCAGATTCGCGCCAACATCATGCACGAGAAAGAGGTGGTGCAAGGCCTGTCGCGCGGACTGGCGCGCAGCATTGCGCTCGATGCCCAACTGATGCAGGCCGACGAAGAGAGCAACGCGCAAGCTCCGGCCAGCGATGGTCTCGGTCCGGCGGCGGTGCGCCGCCTGTTCAATAAGCTGATGAGCGTGAACCCCAGCGTGGAAGTGTATTTGCTGGACAATGACGGCCGCGTGGTCGGCCACGCCGCGCCGGCCGGGCACCTGAAGCGCGACCATGTGAACCTTGAACCGATCCGCCGCCTGCTGAATGATGAACCGCTGCCGATTCAGGGCGACGACCCGCGCAGCGAGCGCGGACGCAAGGTGTTCAGCGCCGCCGTCCTGCGTTCGGGCGAACAGAAAATCGGCTACATCTACGTGATCCTGCAAAGCGAGGAACACGACCGGCTGGCGGCGCGCGCGACAGCCAGCTCGGTGCTGCGCACCACCTTGTGGTCGATGGCGGTGGTGGCCGCGCTGGTGCTGGCTGCCGGCTTGATCGCCTTCCGCCTCATCACGCGGCCGCTGCATCGCCTCACCGCGACCATGCAGCAGCTGGACACGCAGGCCGACCAGCTGGTGCTGCCCGCACCGCAGCGCGGCGGCCCGCGCGACGAGATCGCGATTCTCGAACAGTCCTTCGCCGACATGGGCGCGCGCATCAACGAACAGTGGAAGACCATGCGCCAGCTCGATCACGACCGCCGGGAAGTGGTGGCGAATATTTCGCACGACCTGCGCACACCGCTCGGCTCCATCCACGGCTACCTTGAAACGCTGTCGCTGAAAGACGAAACGCTGGACCCGGCCGAACGCCAGCGTTACCTCGGTATCGCGCTGTCGCAGAGCCGGAAAGTAGGCCAGCTGGCGCAAGCCCTGTTTGAACTGGCGCGGCTTGAGCATGGCTCGGTGACGCCGGAGCTGGAGCCGTTCTCGCTGTCCGACCTGATACAAGACGTGTTCCAGAAATTCGAGCTGCAAGCGCAGGAACGCAATATCCGGCTGATGGCGACCCTGCCGCATCCCGCACCGATGGTGCGCGCGGACCTGGGCATGATCGAGCGCGTGCTGACCAATTTGTTCGACAACGCGATTCGCCATACGCCGTCCGGCGGCGAGGTGGAAATCACGGTCCAGGCGGCGGTTGCAGGCGCCGTCGCAGTGACAGTCGCCGATACAGGCCCTGGCGTGCCGGCCGCGCTTCGTGAGAACCTGTTCCGCCGCCCGGTCGCGCTGCAAGGCGAATACCGCGTCGGCGGCCTGGGACTGTTGACGGTCAACCGCATCCTGCAACTCCACCGCAGCAAGATCGAACTGGCGAGCGAACCGGGGCAGGGCGCAGTGTTCCGCTTTACGCTGGAAGCAGCGTAAGCGGCGTTCGCCACTCGGACAGGTAGTGCTGCGGCGTTTTGCCGAGGATACGGCGGAACATGGCGCTGAACGCGCTCGGACTGGCGTAGCCCAGCGCCGCCGCAATCTCACCCACGGCGTGGCCCTGCGCCAGCCGCCCGAACGCTTCGGCCAGATGCACCTGCTGCACCCACTGGCGGTAATGCAGGCCGGTCTCCTTGGGGAACAGGCGGATCAGCGTGCGCGCGCTGGCGCCCACTTCATCCGCCCACTGTTCGATATTCCGGCTGCTGCCCGGATCGGCCATGATGGCCGTGCACACCGCCACCAGTCGCCGGTCGCGTGGCCACGGAATGGCAATCGGCACCGTCTCCGCCGCCGCCAGCTCGGACAGGATCAGCATCGCCAGATGCTCGCCGCGTCCGGGGATTGGGTATTCAATCGGTTCCACCAGCAGCGCCAGTATCAGCTCGCGCAGCAGGGGACTGACTTCGATCACGCGGCAGCCAGCGCCAAAGGACTTGGCCGCATTGGCCTCGACGTAAATGGTGCGCATGGTGACTTTGCTGAGCGAATGCCAGTGATGCACCACGCCGGGCGGAATCCACAGCGCGCGGCGTGGCGGTAGTATCCATACGCCGGCCTCGGTCTGCACCCGCATCAGGCCTTCGGTGGCATACAGCAGCTGCGCGCGTTCGTGGCTGTGCGGCGCGACCGACACGCCATGCACCTCGTCGCGCGCCATTGCGGTGACGACGCGCGGCACGCGCTGGTAGTCGCGGTGATCGCTGCTGCGGGCTGAATTTGTCATTTATTCGACGATAGTTGGAATATCAAGCTTTGCACGCTATATTACACTGGGTCGCATGAATACTACTGCCACTTCCGCTACTACCGTAAGCCGTCCTCACGGCGAAACCGTCATGCAGATTTTGGGCGCCGTCGCGCTGGTCCATCTGCTGAACGACCTTACGCAGGCCATGCTGCCTTCGATCTACCCGATGCTGAAGGCGGAGTTTGGACTGAGCTTCACGCAGGTCGGCCTGATCACGCTGACCTTCCAGTGCACCGCCTCGCTGCTGCAGCCTTGGATCGGCCTGTACACCGACCGCCGTCCGATTCCGTTCCTGCTGCCGATCGGGATGGTGGCCACGCTGGTCGGCGTGTTGATGATGTCCTTTGCCTCCTCGTTCCACGCGCTGCTGTTGTCGTCGGCGTTGATTGGCGTCGGTTCCTCGACCTTCCACCCCGAAGCCTCGCGCGTGGCGCGTGCCGCATCCGGCGGACGTTTCGGTTTTGCGCAATCGCTGTTCCAGGTTGGCGGCAATGCAGGTTCGGCGCTCGGCCCCGTGCTGGCGGCGGCCGTCATCATCGGCCGTGGGCAAGGCAAGATCGCGTGGTTCGCGCTGCTGGTGGCTGTGGCGATCGCGGTATTGGTGTATGTGAGCCGTTGGCACAGCCACCACCTCGCGCAGCCGCGCAAGGCTGCTGCGCCGGCCGTATCGCCTTTACCTAAAGGCCGCGTTATCGGCGCGTTGACGGTGCTGGCGCTGCTGGTCTTCTCCAAGTACATCTACATGTCCAGCCTGACCAGCTACTACACCTTCTACCTGATCGAAAAATTCGGCGTGTCGGTGTCGTCGGCGCAGATGTATTTGTTCCTGTTCCTCGCGGCCGTTGCAGCTGGCACCTTCATGGGCGGCCCGATCGGCGACCGCATCGGCCGCAAGCGCGTGATCTGGATTTCCATCCTCGGCGCAGCGCCGTTCACGCTGGCGCTGCCCTACGTGAACCTGTTCTGGACCGCGCTGCTGACGGTGCTGATTGGCTTTGTGATTTCGTCCGCCTTCTCCGCCATCGTGGTGTTTGCGCAGGAGCTGGTGCCGGGCAAGGTGGGCATGATCGCCGGGATCTTCTTCGGCCTGATGTTCGGCGTCAGTGGCATTGGTGCGGCAGCGATGGGCCATATCGCGGACGTCAACGGCATCGCCTATGTGTACCGGCTGTGCTCCTACCTGCCGCTGCTGGGCATCCTGACCGTGCTGCTGCCGCGCATCGAGCATTAATCAGCGCGGCGGGATCAGCGGCTTGCGCAGCGCTTCGGCGCTGCCGCCTGCAATGCTGGCCGCACTTTGTGCCACGATGTCGTAAGGATTACCCATCGCGATGGCGCTGGCCTGATCCAGCCGCTGCATCTGCTCCGCGCTCAAATGCAGTGCGACTGCGCCCAGCGTGGCATCGAGTTGCGCGCGCGTGCGCGAGCCGAGGATGGGCACCAGCGCGGTGCTGGATTTGCGCGCCTTGTCCAGCAGCCAGGCAATGGCGACGTGGCTGGGCGTCGCATCCAGTTCCTGCGCGATGGCCAGCACCGCATCCAGCGTGGCGGTTTCGCGCTCGCCTTTTTCGGTGCGCAGTAGGACGCCGCCCAAGCCGGTCATGCGGCCTTCCTTGCTGCCGTCGCGGTATTTCCCGGTCAGGAGACCACCGCCCAGCGGCGACCATAGTGCCGCACCCAGTCCCAGTGCTTCCGCCATCGGCAGGAATTCGCGGTCGGCGCTGCGCTCGGCGAGGCTGTATTCAACCTGGATGCCGGCCACCGGCGACCAGCCGCGCAGCTCCGCCATCAGGTCGGCGCGCGCCACCATCCAAGCGGGGAAGTTGGACAGGCCGGCGTAGTGGATTTTCCCGGCGCGGACCAGATCATCGAAGCCGCGCAGGATTTCGTCGAGCGGCGTGGCGCCGTCGGCCATGTGAGCCCACAGCAGGTCGATGCGGTCGGTCTTGAGGCGCTTGAGGCTTTCCTCCACCGAGCGGATGAGATTCTTGCGGTTGTTGCCGGTGCGGGTGACGCCGTCGGCGGGCGAGAGGCCCAGTGTGTACTTGGTGGCGAGGACGAAGTAATCGCGGTCGGCGGCGATGAAGTCGCCGACCAGCTGTTCCGACTGGCCGGCCTGATAACCGTTGGCGGTGTCGATGAAATTGCCGCCGGCGGCGACGTAGCCGTCGAAGACGTCCTTGGCTTCACCGCGCTCGGAGCCATAGCCCCAGCCGGTGCCGAAGTTGCCGGTGCCGAGCGCCAGCTCCGAAACGCGCAAGCCGGTACGCCGGCCGAAATGCAGGTATTTCATGGCTTCCTCCTATGGTTGATACATCATAGGAGGGTGGCGCGCGGCGCGCCTGCCACGAAAGAGTTAGTTGCTTACTCGCCGATAAAGCGCATCTTGAAGTTGCGGCCCTTGATGGCGCCGAAGTCGCCGCCCAGTGGATTGCCTTTGTTAAGACGCGCGTAGGCGTCGTAGGCGACGCGGCGGTCGATCGCCACGTAGGTCTGGAACTCGGTCACATTGATCTTGCCGACCTGTTCCTTGGCCAGGCCGGCGTCGCCGGTCAGTGCGCCCAGCACGTCGCCCGGACGCAGCTTGTCCTTTTTGCCGCCCGAGATCACCAGCGTCATCATCGGTGCAGGATCAACGCCGTAGTCGTTTTCGTCGAGGCTATCGAGATCGAACCATTCAACCGGCTGGCCCTGATATTCCTCGATCAGCTTGACCCACTTTTTCTCGTTCGGCGCGCACAGCGACAACGCCATGCCTTGCTCGCCGCCACGGCCGGTGCGGCCGACGCGGTGGATGTGGACCTCGGTGTCCTTCGACACGTCGACGTTGATCACCGCTTCCAGATTCGGGATATCGAGGCCGCGCGCGGCGACGTCGGTGGCCACCAGCACCGAGCAGCTGCGGTTGGCGAACAGGATCAGGATCTCGTCGCGCTCGCGCTGTTCCAGCTCTCCGTACAGGGCCAGGGCCGAGAAGCCTTTCTGCTGTAGCGATTCCACCAGCTCGCGGCATTGCACCTTGGTGTTGCAGAAGGCAATGGCCGATACCGGCTTGTAGTGGCCCAGCAGGCGCGCCACGGCTTCGTTGCGGTTGTCGAAACCGATCTCGAAGAACAGCTGTTCGATCTGGCTGTTGTCGTGCTGCGCTTCCACCGTCACTTCGATCGGATCGACCAGGAAGTCGTCGGTGGCGCGGCGGATGTCGTCCGGGTAGGTGGCCGAGAACAGCAGGGTCTGACGGCGTTTCGGGCAGGCGCTGACGATGCCGGCGATTTCGTCGTAGAAGCCCATGTCGGTCATGCGGTCGGCTTCATCCAGCACCAGCGTGCTGACTTTCGACAGGTCCAGCGTGTTGCGGCCCAGGTGGTCGCGCACGCGGCCCGGCGTGCCGACGATGATGTGGGCGCCGTGTTCCAGCGAGGCGATTTGCGGGCGCATCGGCGAACCGCCGGTCAGCACCAGCACCTTCACGTTGCCGGTGGAGCGGGCCAGGCGGCGCAGCTCACCGGCCACCTGGTCGGCCAGTTCGCGGGTCGGGCACAGCACCAGTGCCTGCACCGCGAACCATGCAGGATTCAGCTTGTGCAGGATGCCGATGCCGAAGGCGGCGGTCTTGCCGCTGCCGGTCTTGGCCTGGGCGATCAGGTCGCGTCCTTCCAGTACCGACGGCAGGCTTTGCGCCTGGATCGTGGTCATCTCCTTGTAGCCGAGCGAGTCGAGGTTGTCGAGGAAAGCTGGATTCAGCGGCAGGCTGGCGAAGGCGGTGGAAGTCATGGTGGCGGTCCCTGTTCAAAAAGGATGTCAGCACAGTCTAACAGGCGCGTCGCCTTAGCTGTGCAGGAAGTGTATGAGAGGTGTACGGATGTTGTACCGGTGCTGTAGCGCAGCTGTACCGGTTCAGTCCCGCTTCCATACCGGCAAACCGGTAAGGTCAAGGTTTTCATCGCGCACCCAGATTGGCAGACCGGTGGTATCGGTCGGCTCCAGCAGTTCCAGTTGTTCCTGCTTGAGCGAGGCACGACGCACGCGCGGCGGCGGTGGACGCTTTGCTTCCGGTTCGAGCGGCGCGGCAGGGGCAAAGCCCGGCAGGTCGAACGTAGCGTTATCTTTTTTATCTCTCATCGGGAAAAAACAAAAGCCCGGCTGGGTGAGTCGGGCTTCGTGAACTTACAGAATTGCGCGCAGTTTAACACAAGCGCAATATCAGCGGAAGCTCAGGGCTCCCGTCAGGTCGCCCGGCGGCGTGGCGTGGCGCGCGGCGAAGGCTTCGTTACGCGTCTTCAGGCCTTCCAGCAGCGGCAGGCCGTGCAGGCGGGTGATGAAGCGCATGATCGAGGTGGTGTCGTAGAAGCTGTGGTCGACGTGGCCTTTTTTCGCGTGCGGCGAAATGATGATGGCCGGGATGCGCGAGCCCGGACCCCAGCGATCACCCTTCGGCGGCGCGACGTGGTCCCACCAGCCGCCGTTTTCGTCGAAGGTAATCACCACCAGCATGTTCCTGAACTGGGGAGATTTTTTCAGGTGCTCGATGACGTTGGTGATGTGGGCGTCGCCGGACTCGATATCCGAGTAGCCGGCGTGCAGGTTGAGGTTACCTTGCGGCTTGTAGAAGGTCACGGCTGGCAGCTTGCCCGCTATCGCGTCGGCGATGAACTTGTTCGAAATCGGGCTGTCGCCCAGGCCACCGTCGCGCAGGTGTTCTTCGCGCGCCTTGGTGCCCGGTGCGAACTGCTTGAAGTAGTTGAACGGCTGGTGGTGGTACTGGAAGTTTGGCTTCTCGCCGCCGCCGCGCGCGTCAAGGGCCGCTTGCCACGCGCCGCCGTACCACGCCCAGCTCACGCCTTTGCGCGACAGCAGGTCGCCGATGGTGTCGTAGGTTTGCGGCGGCAGGGTGCCTGCGTCGGCTGGATCGGCGTGCAGCGGGTCGCCGTCGAAGGCCGGGCGGATGTAGCTTGGCTGGTAGGGCGGGGCCATCGTGTTGACCGCGTAGCCGTCCGGCGTGATGGCGCCGTTGTTGACGAAGTGCGGATGGCCGTCCATCGCCGATTTCGGTGAGTCCGGGGTGGTAGACAGGCGGAAGCCGGTCGGGCCGTCGTCCAGCACCGCGATCTTCTTCTTGGCCGCGGTGTCCTTGGCGTTGAAGTATTCCGGCACGCGGCCGGTAATCAGGAACTGGTGGTTCAGGTAGGAGCCGCCGAAAGCCGCCATGAAGAAGTTATCGCACAGCGTGTACTGTTCGGCGATCTTCCACAGGCCGAGGTTTTTATTGGTCTCGCCGTAGTAGCCCATCACCATGCCGCCGGTGTTACCCCAGGCGGCGAAGCCGTCGTTCTTGCCGTCGTTGATCTGCATCTGGTTCTGGTAGAACAGGTGCCACAGGTCGCGCGTGATGACGGCTTCCGGCAGCGGCTTGCCTTCAGTGTCGACCAGCTTGAACGGGCCGTTCGGCAGGCCTTTGACATCGTCTTCCTTGATCGCGTATTTCTTACCGCCGATATCCTGCGTGTTCGGCACCATGCCGCCCCAGACTTTCGGCAGCGAAGGCAGCACCGAACCATCGCGGTCGCGCTGCACGCAAGCGGCGGCTGGCACCGCGGACAATGGCTGCGCGGTGCCTGGGAAATTGGCGAACAGATTGTTGAAGCTGCGGTTCTCGAGATAGATCACCACCACGTTCTTGATGTTGGTCTTGAGCTTATCGTCGAGCGAGCCTTTGGATGCTGTGGCAGGCTTGGCCGGCGCGGCTTCGGTCAGCGCAGGCAAGGAAGTCGCCAGCCCGGCAGCACCAGCGGCCTGGAAAATGCGGCGACGGGAAGGATTGGCCGGAGCGTCTTGCTCTTGTTGTTCTGCTGCTGGTACTTGATCCTTCACGCACGCCTCCCTGGCTAGACTAAAAGATCAATTGTGACAGCTTTGTGACTGGTTGTGTATGGCACTAGATTGATAATGCTGCTTGCTTGCGCGAGAAATCTGAATTAGCGTGGATGCTCGCGCAGGAGGTCATCATGCAGCTAAAGATGAAGAAGGCTATTGCAAGAAGTACATCTGAAAAAGATGTGGCAAAGTCCAGTCTTTCAACTGAGTTCTTTTCCCTTATGGATCAGCTCAATCGAGACACTAAGAAAAGCCGCGCGGCCGCCGTCAAGGTAATGAAGAAAGCCAGCGCCAAATGAGGTTTCTACTAGATGCCAATGCTGTCATAGACTACCTGCGCGGACACCCGCAGTTGGTTGAGGCGATTTACCGCGATGTGATGATCGCAGCTCAGGCAAAAAAGCGTGGTCTGACTGTCGTCACGAACAATACAGGAGATTTTTTCCGCCTTGCAGGGATAAAGGTGGAGAACTGGACGCTTTGAGACACACATCTCCATCACTGGGCACATTTCACCAAGCTTCACACCCTTGAGCCGCATCGTCAATGTGATTCCCTCAAAATCTATCTTTGCATGATGGCTGATTCTATTCAGATCATGCAAGCCATGCAGGCTTGCTTAGTGTGAGAATTTCCGCAAGTTCATGGGTTCTTAGGCCAGAAACGGAAAAAGCCGTTGATTTTCTTATGAAAATCAACGGCTTATCGAATTTGGTTGCGGGGACAGGATTTGAACCTGTGACCTTCGGGTTATGAGCCCGACGAGCTGCCAGACTGCTCCACCCCGCGTCTGAGGCCATAATTATATACAAGTGCGCGGCGATGCGCAAGGGCCGATTTATGCCGCCCCTAATTTCCACAAGGAAGTGACCTCGGCGGCGCGGGCGGCGTGGAGGGGATCGGTGGCGTCCGAGGCGCGTGGGTGGATTGGGCGGACGTCGATGCGGTCGATTACTTTCAGGCCGGCGGCGGCGATCCATTCCAGCAACTGTGCGCGTGGACGCAGGCCGAGGTGCTCGGCCAGGTCGGACAGGATCAGCCAACCTTCGCCGCCCGGCGTCAGGTGGGCCGACAGGCCGCTGAGGAAGCCGCGCAGCATGCGGCTGTCCGGATCGTAGACGGCGTATTCGATCGGCGAGCTCGGACGCGCCGGCACCCACGGCGGATTACACACCACCAGCGGCGCGCGGCCTTCGGGGAACAGGTCGGCCACTTGCAGCTCGACCTGCTGGTCGACGCCCAGCAGGGCCAGGTTTTCGCGTGCGCAGCTCAGGGCGCGCTGGTCCTGGTCGGTGGCGATCACGCGCGCCACGCCGCGCTTGGCCAGCACCGCCGACAGCACGCCAGTGCCGACGCCGATATCGAACGCCAGCGCCGCATTTTTCGGCAGCGGCGCATCGGCCACCATCTGCACGTATTCGCCGCGCACCGGCGAGAACACGCCGTAGTGCGGATGGATGCGCGCGCCCAGCGCCGGGATCTCGACGCCGGTGCGGCGCCATTCGTGCGCGCCGATCAGGCCAAGCAGCTCGCGCATGGAGGCGATGAACGGTTCTTCGTACCGGCCATACGCCTCGTTGCACGCCAGCTTGACGTCCGGCGCGCGGCGCAGCGGAATGGTGTAGCCCTCGTCGAAAGGAATCAGCAGCATGGCCAGCGTGCGGGCGCGCTGCGATTGCGCCTGGCGATGCAGGTGGAACGCTTCGGTCGGCGAGGAAGGGACTTTGGCCGGCTTGGCCTTTTTGCCTTTGCCGCCTTTGTGGTCGGCACGGCGCGCCAGCGCTTGCAGCAGCTGGCGTGCATTCTGGAAGTCACCGCGCCACAGCAGGGCCGTGCCTTCGCAGGCCAGGCGGTAGGCCACATCGGCATTGGTCGTGTCGTCTGCGATGACCACGCGCTTCGGTGGCGGCATGCCGGCTTCCGAACGCCAGCGCGCGGAATGCTGTTCGCCGTTCTCCTCCCAGTGGATGTGCAGTGGATCAGGCGAGGCGGAAGTTTGTACGGACATGTGGGCAATCGACAGAAAATAGTGACGCGCTACGCGCGGGCCGCGTAGCGGAGAGTGTCGCTATTATACCGGGCGCCAGAGGAGGGCCCGGATCGTGATTACGCGGCGGTGTTGTCGGGTGATGCGGCGTCGTCGGCTGCCGGTGCTGCGGCGGCATCGGCGGCGGCCGGCGTTTCGGTTGCGGCTGGCGTATCGCTGGCCACTGGGGCATCGCTGTCCGCTTGCGTTTCGCCGGCGCTGGCCGCAGCTTTGGCCTTGTCGGCGCTCGACGGCGGCGCGTAGGTGTTGGCGTCCTTGCTGTCGACCAGGTTGAGCAGGCGCAGCGACAGGCTGCGCAGGGTGTTGCGGTCGATGCCTTCGGCAGTTTTGCTGTTGTCGTCGTTGCTGGACAGCGCGGTGTGCAGGTCGCGGCCGATCAATTTGAACAGGTCCGCCAGTGTACCTGGGAAGTCGATGTTCGGCAGCTGCACGCTTGGCAGGTCCTTGGTCGATGGCTTGTCGCTGTCCTGCTCGGGCGCAGGCAGGCTGCTGGTCTGGCTGGCGGCGGCATTCAGTTCGTAGTTGTACTGGACTTCCACTTCGAAGTCGAACTTGCGGCCGTCGGCGGTGGTGATGGTGCCTTTACCGATGAAGTGCGAGCTGTCGGACAGGCTGAAGGCGGCGGCATCGGTGACGCCGTTGGCGCCTTCGGTGTGCTGGTAGCCGACGGCGTAGCTGGACGAGGTTTCCAGGCTGGCCGAGTCGAAATCGATCACCGCGCCCTTGGCGTCATCGCCGAACAGCGCTTGCGTGAAGCTGCTGACGAAATCCTGCGCGAAGTCCACCGTCGCGTTGCCGACTGCGGCCACGCGCTTGTCCAGGTCCAGCGCCCCACCGGATTTGATGGCCGGCGACGCGTCCTGCGTTTTCTGCACGGCGCCCGGCCTGTTGCCGTTTTGCTGGCCGGTGTAAAGAGCAGGCCAGCGGCCGCCCAGGTTCGAGATGGTAGACATGATGGATTCCGTTTGATATTACTTCTACAACTGTTTAACGGTATCGTATCCGATTACTTGAGGGCGGCGCGCAAATTAGTGGTGGTGGGTCCAGCCTTCCGGAGCTGCCAGGTAGGATGCGACTGCGTCTTTCTGGCCGATGGCGTGGTGGCGCACTTCGCCGCAGGCGCACACGCCGAGGTAAGGTTGGATGTGCGAGCAGGCCGAGACTTTCTGCAGGCGGACCTGGACGGCTTTAGCGCACTTGGCGCATTTGAAGGTGAGGGTGCGTGGTGCTTTTAACATGTTTCGATGACCGCTGGATGTGGCAAAGGCGGGATTTTATCACTCACGCGTAGAGATCGAGCGTGGGGCTGGCTGCCGGCTCGTCCTGGTAGGCGCGCTGCGCCAGTTCGGCGCGGGCCTGAACTTCCATCTGCTGCGCCTGGGCGGCGACGGCGCGGTCCGGGCCGGAGGGATCGGCCGGCGCCAGCGCGGCGGCCCGGATGGTGCGGGCGCGCTCGATGGTTTCTTCGGGCGTGGCGCCGGGCGAGGTGTCGATATTGACTTCGCCGCCGATGGCGTAACTGACGCCGTTCGGGCCGCGCTGGTAGGTGTAGGTGGCGCCGGAGGTGGCCAGTCCGCCGGATGCGGCGATGTGGGCCAGTTCGTGTTGGCGCACTTCGAGGTCGCGCGCTTTGAGCTGGTCGATCAGGGCCAGGGCTTCGGACGAGAGCTGGGTGGTGCTGGAGGGCGCGGCGGTGGTGGGCTTGTCGGCCGCAGGGGACGACGGCACCTGCACCGGCGGCTCGCTGCGCGCCGGCGTGGCGGTGTTGGAACTCGGTGATAGGGCGCCGATGCTCATGGGTGTGCCTCGCGGAGGCTACATGATAGCACCGGCGCTTTTTACATGACGCTAATCGTGCTGCGGCCGCCGGCGGAGGGCTGGACCAGGATTTTGGCCGAGATCCGCTCGGTCATTTCCTGCACGTGGGAGATGACGCCGACTTTGCGGCCCATCGCTTGCAGGCCGTCCAATGCGTCCATTGCGACGCGCAGGGTGTCGGCATCGAGGCTGCCGAAGCCTTCGTCGATGAATAGCGATTCGACCCGCACGCGGTTGGAGGACAGGGAGGCCAGTCCCAGTGCCAGCGCCAGCGAGACCAGGAAGGATTCGCCGCCGGACAGCGAGTGCACGGAGCGCATTTCGCCGCCCATGTCCTGGTCGCGTACCAGCAGGGCCAGGGATGGGCCGCTGTTGTTGGGAATGCGTTCCAGCTGGTAGCGGCGCGACAGGTGGTTGAGGTGGGCGTTGGCGTAGCCCAGCAGGACGTCCAGCGTGAATTGCTGGGCGTAGTTGCGGAAGCGCTTGCCGTCGGCGGAGCCGATCAGGTCATCCATGCGCGCCCAGCGTTGGGCGATGGTTTCTTGCTGCTCGATTTCGGCCAGCATGGCGGAGGAGCGGTGGCGCTTTTCGTCGTCCTGCGCCAGTGCGAGCTGCAGCGCGGTGGCGTGGTCGCTGGCGGCTTTGCGTTCGGTTAGCAGGGCGTTTAGCAGGGAGGCGATGATGGCGGTTGGCGATGCGACAGGTTCGGCGTCATCGGTGGACTGCTCGGCCTCGGTCTGCGCATCGGCGGCCCACAGGTCGGCGGCGGCGCTGTCGGCGTTTGCGGGATCGCTCGCGGCGGCGGCTTGCGTGCCGTCGGCGTTGCGTGGTGGCGGCGCGGTGAGTTGGTGTTGCTCGCGTTGGCGCTGGCGTTCTTGCAGGACGGTCGCGGCGTGGTCGGCGGCGCGGGACAGGGCTTGCAGCGCCTGGCGTTCGGCGTTGATGTCGTCGGCGGAGCGGGCCAGTAGCGCGTGCAGTTGCTGCAGGTCTTGCAGGCCGGCGTCGGGCTGGCGCTGCTGGAATGCGGCCAGCCAGTCTTGCAGGCGCGCGGCGGCGACGGTGCTTGCGGCTTGCAGCGCTGCGAGCTGTTTGCCTGCTTGCGCCAGTGCTTCGTCGTTGCGGACCTTGGCTTGCGCGGCTTGCTGGGCTGCGGTTTGCGCGGCGGCGTGGCGGGCTTTCGCGTTGTCGATGGCGGCTTGCAGCGCGGCTTCGACGTCGCGGACTTCTTTGCCGCCCCACATGGACATGCGTTGGTCCTGGCTGGCTTTCAACGCGGCGTCGGCGGCGGCGAAGGCTTCGCCGGCTGCCTGCGCGTCGTGGCCAGTTTTGGCGAGGGCGTCGGCCAGTGCGTTTAGTTCGACTTCAAAGCCAGCCAGCAGGGCCAAGCGTTCGTCGTAGGCGGTGCGGTAGGCCAGCCATTGCTTGCTCTCGGCCTGACGCGCTTCGTAGAATCGCGCCGGGCCGGAGCGCCAGTCTTCTTTCCATTCTTCGCTTGGCATTTCGCCGCCGCTGAAGGCGGGATCCAGATCGGACAGCAGGCCACTCAGTGTGAGGGCGACTTCGATGCGCTGGTCTTCCAGTGCCTTGTATTCGGTGCTCGATTGCGCCAGCGCGGTGCGCGCGGCGGCGGCGACAGTTTGCAGGCGCGTGTGCTCGGCGGCGGCGCTGTCATAGGCGGCTTGCGCCTGGTCGCGAGCGGTGCGGGCGGCGTGCAAGGCGCGTTCTTGCTGCTCGATGGCTTGCAAGGCTTGATGCGTCTCGGCCAGTTGCGCCACGAACCATGCTGCGCGCTCGACGTCCGGCGGCAGCGCTGCTTGCTGTGCGTACTGCGCGTGCAGCGCATGGGCTGACCAGGCGGCGGTGACGCGCTCCAGTGCTTGCTGCACCGAGCGTTGTTCGATGGCGAGGACGTTTAGCTGTTCGGCGCTGGCTTGTGCGGTGGCGCGTTGCGCGGCTTGCTGGTTGACATTGGCTTCCATCTGCTGGCGGCACTTGTTCACATCGGCCTGGAACTCGCGCAGCATGTTTTGCAGGCTGTCGTCGTTGTGGCGATACGGATGATCGAGCGCGCCGCACACCGGGCAGGGCGTGTCGTCTTCCAGCGATTGCCGCAGCGACTCCACGCTCTTGGCGCAAGCCGCTTCCGCCAGCCGCAGCGCGCGCTCGGCCTGCGAGAACGCCGCCATGATGGCGATGCCTTCCTGTTGCGACGCCGCGACCTGCGCCTCGGCCGCCGTCATGGCCTGCCGCAGCTGCGCCGATTGCGCCTCGATCTGGCCGTGGCGTGCTTGGTGCGAGGCCAGCTCCAGCCAGATTTTCTCGGCGCCGGCCAGCACGTCGCGCCGCTGTTCATGGCTGCGACGGGACGCCTGTAGCTGCTCAACCGAGTACGCGGCCATCGCCTGCGTCGCCTGCTGGCGCTGCGCGTCCAGCGATTGCAGCGCCGCTACGGCGGCGGCCAGCCTGGCGCTGGCGTCAGCTTCCTCGTCTCGGTGCGCCTGCGCGTTGCGCTGCACGCGCGACAGGCCGGACGCCAGCCGTTCCGCCGTCGCAGCCGCCTGGCCGGCCTGCACGAACAGCACGTCCCAGCGTTCCCATTGCAGCGCCAGAGCCTTCCAATGCTTGTGCTGCTGCAGCCATGCCACGCCGGCCTGCTGTTGCGCTGCCACGCGGGTTTGCTCGCTTTGCTTCGATTGCAGCGCGGCCTTGGCGGCGGCGTCGGCTTGCTGTGCCTTGTCGTGCGCGGCGGCGGCCTGGCGATAGGCCGGCAGCATCGCTTCGATGCGTGCGTCCAGGGCCTTGGCCTGATCCAGTTGCGGCGCTGCGGCGCGTTGCGCGGCTTCGGCATCCTGCTGGCTGGCGGCCGATTGCGCGAGGGCGACGTTGGCCGCTTCCAACGCCTGCGCGGCCTGCTGCATGTTGTGCGTACTGGTGGCGATGGCGGCTTGCGTGCCCTCGATTTCGCCATCGATGCGACGTATCTCGTCCGCGAGCGGACGCGCAGGCTGCACCGCATCGACCAGCGCCAGTGCCGCATGACGCGGCGCGGCGGCTGCCACCTCGGCCTGCGCGGCGGCGACGGCCTGCTGCGCCGCCTGTTCATCCTGCGCCAGTTTTTCGGCTTGCTGATGCCAGCGCAGTTCCTGCTCAAGCTCCGCCTTTTGCTGGTCCAGCGCTTGCAGCGCCACGCCGGCGTCGGCCTGTTTCGCTTCGATCTCGGCGCGCTGCTCGGCGGTTAGCGGCTTCTGGTCCGCCAGCCGCAGGTTCAGTTTTTGCAGCGCCGCCTGTTCCAGCTTGTTGCGCTCAAAAGCGCGCATGGAAATTTCGGAGTAGACCGTGCTGCCGGTCAGCGTTTCCAGCAGCTCGCCGCGCTCGTTGTCCTCGGCCTTGAGGAAGGCGGAGAACTCATTCTGCGCCAGCAGCACCGCGCGCGTGAACTGCTCGAAGGACAGCCCGATACGCTTCTCGATTTCCGCTTTCACCTCGGTCTTGGTGCCGCCGACAGGCTGCTCGGTCGGCAGCAGAAGAAGCGACATGCTGGTCGGCTGCAAAGCGCCTTCGGCCTTGTTGCGCGAGCGGCGCACGCTCCAGCGCGCGCGGTAGGTGGCGTTGTCGCTGCCGACGAATTCCACTTCGGCGTAACCTTCTGCCGTGCCCCGGCGCAGCAGCGTGCGCGGGTCCTGCGTGGAGACGGTTTCGTTGCCGACGTCGGCGAGGTAATTACGGCCTGCCACGCGCAGCAGGCGCGGGGTGGCGTCGTACAAGGCCAGGCAGAGGGCGTCCAGCAGGGTGCTTTTGCCGGCGCCGGTCGGGCCGCTGATGGCGAACAGGCCGGTCGATGCCAAAGGCTCAGATTCAAAATTGACGCAGAATTCCTCGGCCAGCGACGCCAGGTTTTTACCGCTGATTTTCAGGATTCTCATGGCTGCATCAACTCCGCGAAGGCGCTCAGTTGATCGGCCGGCGCATCGTTGCCGAAGCGCTGCTGGTAAAGCTGCCTGAATATGTCATCGGGCTTGAGCTTTTCCAGTTGGTCCAGCGTCATCACCTCCTGATCGATGGACGAGGCGCGGGCAGCGGTCGAGGTTTCGATCTTCGCGAGGCGCACGGCCTTGCCATCCAGCGCCGCTTCGATGCGCGCGCGCAGGCCGGGCTCCGGCTGCTCCAGCAGCACACGGACTTCCAGATACGGCTGCTGCTCGGGCGGCGCTTCCGGCGGTGACAGCGCATCCAGTTCTTCCAGCACCTGCGCCAGCGGCGCGGGCTTGGACGGAACACGTAACAACTCCACCGCACGCGGCACCGGCACCGGCACGATTTCGCGCAGCGCGGCGCCATCAAGGTCGATACGCAGGATCTGGTGCTTGTAATTCACCTCCGCGAACGACAGCGGCAGCGGGCTGCCGCAATAGCGGATATGTTCCTGCTTGCCGACGTTCTGCGCCAGATGCAAATGGCCCAGCGCCGCGTAGGCGATGTCTGGATCGAAGATCCCTGCCGGCAGCATCTCGGTGCCGCCGATGACGATGCGGCGCTCGGAATCGCTGGACATCTGGCCATCCACCATGTGGCAATGGCCCATCGCGATGATGGCCTGGCCGTCTTGCCGCTTGCTGACGGCCAGTTCAAACGCTTGTTTGTAGAGCTGAGCGATGCCGGCCAGGTAAGGATCGGCGCCGTCCTCGTTCGCCACGCGCGGCACGTCGCCGGGACGCAGGAAGGGCACGGCCAGGCACCATGCGGCCACCGAGCCATCGCGCGCGGTCAGCGGCAGCACCAGCGATTCCACGTCGATCTGGCCGTCGGCCAGGCGCTGCACCGCGCCGATCACGCGCGTGCCGTGCGCTTCAAGCAAAGGTCCGGGCGCATCCAGCCGGCCTGGCGAATCGTGGTTGCCGGCGATGACGACCAGGTTCAGGTGCGGTGCGCGCTCGCGCGCCCGGCGCAGGAACGTGTACAACTGCTTTTGCGAGGCCGACGACGGATTGGCGTTATCGTAGACATCCCCGGCGATCAGCAGCACGTCGGCCTGTTCGGCGACGATCGCGTCCAGCAGCCAGTCGAGAAAGCGCTGGTGCTCGTAATGACGCTCAAAATTATGCAGGGATTGGCCGAGATGCCAGTCGGAGGTGTGCAGCAAACGCATGAGAAAAAATCAACAAACAGCCGGAAAGCGCTCAATATAGCGCAAGCTGGCCGTCCCCGGTTTGATTTATGCCGCGTTACTTGTCAGTGGGGGGATGGCCGGACCGGCGCGGAAGGTGTTGCGGCCCGCCTGTTTGGCCTCGTACAGCAGCACGTCGGCGCGGTTCAGCAGTTCGGCCGGGCTCAAATCCTCGTCGCGGTAGAAGGTCAGGCCGATGCTGGTGGAGATCGACACCACCGTGCCGTCGAGGTCAAACTCGGTCTGCATGGCCGACACGATCTTGGCTGCCAGCGCGGTGGCGTCGTCGATGCGGTGGATGCGGTCCATGACAATCGTGAATTCGTCGCCCCCCAGCCGCGCGATGGTGTCGCTGGCGCGCATGGTGTGGGTCAGGCGCGCCGAGAAGGCTTTCAGCAGGGCGTCGCCGACGCCGTGGCCGTAGGTGTCGTTGACCGGCTTGAAGCGGTCGATATCCATGTACATCACCGCCATCTGGTTGCCGTTGGCGCGCGCGCCGATCATGGCGTCGTGCAGTTTTTGCAGGAAGCCGGCGCGGTTGGTCAGGCCGGTGAGGGCGTCCACTTGCGACAGCCGCAATAGCCGCTGCTTCTCGCGTTTCTGCGAAGTGATGTCCTGCCGCATGACGTGGAAGCCGATTACCTTCACGCCTTCCTCGTCCATCTGCGGGATGTAGACCACCTCGAAAGTGCGGTCGCTGGTGTCGCTGTTATCGTCCTCCTCGAAGGTCAGCGTTTCGCCGGCCAGTGCGCGCAGCACATAGGGTTCGAGGAAGGCGTGGCGTTCCGCGCCCATCGTTTCGAGGATGGTGCGGCCCAGCACCGTGGTGCCGGTGCGGTTGAATTCACGCTCGTAGGCCAGGTTGTGGAAGCGGTACACCTGCTCCGCATCGATGTAGGCCACCATTGCCGGCAGCGTGTCGGCGATGGTGCGCAGGCGCGCCTCGCTTTCGCGCAGCGCCATCACGGATTTGCGGACATGGGTAATGTCGTCCACCGTGCCGACGTAGCCGTAGACTTTGCCGTCCACCACCATTGCGGCGACCTTGAACGAGACCCACACGATCATGCCGTCCGGGTGCACGCAGCGCAGCGTATCCTGGTACGGCGCGCGGGTTTGCGCCATGTGCTTGAGCGCCGTCTTGAGCACCGGGCGGTCGTGCGGGTGGACCGCGCGCATCCAGGCATCGCCCAGCGCTTCGTCGCGGGTGATGCCGGTGATCAGTTCAAAAGTGCGGTTGACGTAGGTGCAGTGGCCGGTGGCGTCAGCGCGCAACAGGCCGAGCGGCGAGGCGTCGTTGACGGCCGCGAGTTCGGCCTGGTTCTTGCGCATCGCCAGTTCGGTTTCCTTGCGCGAGGTGATGTCGCGCACGGTGATCGCCACGCCGTCGGTGATCGGCACGATCTGGTGGTGCAGCCAGTGCATGTCGCGATGGGGCAGGAAGTTGGCCTCGATCTCCTCTTGCAGCGGCTGGCGCGATTCCAGCACGTGGCGGAATTTCTCGACGAAGCCCTGCGAATGCAGCTCGGGCATCACTTCCAGCAGGCGCTTGCCTTTCAGGTCTGCGCTGCGGCGGCCCAGCAACTGGGCGCCGCGTTCATTCAGGTCGGCGATGGTGAAGTCGAGGATTTCGCGCTGGGCGCCGCGCATGCGGCAGGCCTTGAGCAGGAACACCGCATCGAGGCTGGCGTCGGCGGCGGCGCGCAACATCAGCTGCGCCTCGATCACCATGCTGGCGCTGCTGCGCAGGCGGCGTGCCTGCAGTACCAGCAGGTAGAAGAACAGCAGCACCACCGCCGACGCCACCAGGTTGGCGCCGTAGTACATGGTGCGGCGGCGTTCAAAGCGTTCCAGCGCGATATCCATCGGGTTGCCGACCACCGCCATCAGCAGGAAGCGCGGCATGTCGGTATAGCCGTAAATGCGTTCGGTGGCGTCGAACGGCCGCTTGAGCACCAGCTCCTCCTGCGGCGGCGCCACACTCAGTTGCGTGACGCTGAAGTCGATGCTGTCGCTGATGATGACCTGGTCGTCGATGCGTGCAGCCGACATGCCGTTCTCGCGGCTGATCAGCATCACCGCGCCACCGGGGGCGACGTCGAGGCGGTCGTAGTCTTCGACGAAGTAGGTCGGGTCCATCATCACCACGATCACGCCGGCGAAGCTGCCGTCGGCGTGGTTCAGGCGGCGCGAAATCTGGATTTGCCATTTCTTGGTGCGGCTGTCGACCACCGGCGTCGAGACCAGCGAGACGTCGGCCGGGTTGTTGGCGTGGTTCTGGAAGAAGGGCGCCTGCATCAGCTCCGGCGCGAAGTAGCCGTTCATGCTGTCGACGATCTGGCCCTTGTTGTCGAGGATGGCCAGCGGCAGATCGAGCTTGGTCGGCAGCAGCGAATCGAGCAGGCCGTTCTTGCGGGTGAATTCGGCCAGCCGCAGGCCGCCGCCGGTCTCCTCGTATTTGAGCTTGAACAGCTGGGTGGCGTGGTCGGTCTGGCGCAGCAGGTGGTTGGTGTGCTCGGCGAGGGTGCGCGCCAGCGACTGACTCTGTACGACCGCTTCGTGACGAGCGGTTATTTTTTCCTGCTTCACCTGGTAGGTCACCGCGCCCCACATAAAGACCAGCAGCGCAGCGCCAAAGGCGGGCAGCAGGATGGCGCGGTACAAACGGAGCAGGAATTCACGCATTGGATTACGTCCTCTTCACGGGGCGGTTCACTCTGCGGTTATTCTGCACGGAAATACTGCGTTTGGCGTGATTGGCGTGAAAAAAGTCGCATTCCGATCACAGGCAATGTTGATTTCTTTATTAGAATAGCGTGCATGACTGAACCGATATTGAGCCTGTCCGCCGCGCGGGCGCTGCACTTGGCGGCGCAAGGGCTGTTGCAGCCGCGCCGCCGCAAGGCGCGCCAAGCCGACGTGCTGGAGGCGATCCGCCAAATGGGCGTGCTGCAGATCGACACCATCCACGTGGTGGCGCGCAGCCCCTACCTGGTGCTGTGGAGCCGCCTGGGCGACTATCCGCAAGCGTGGCTGGAGCAGGCGCTGGCCGCCGGCGAGTTGTTCGAGTACTGGGCACACGAGGCCTGCTTCGTGCCGGTCGAGGACTACGGCCTGTATCGCCACCGCATGCTCGATCCGGAGGCGATGGGCTGGAAATATTCGGCCACGTGGATGACGGAACGGCGTGCCGATGTGGAGGCGGTACTGGAACACATCCGCGTCAACGGTCCCACGCGCTCGTCGGATTTTGAACGCACCGATGGCCAGGGCGGCGGCTGGTGGAGCTGGAAGCCGGAGAAGCGCTCGCTGGAAGTGCTGTTCACCACCGGCGCCCTGATGATCGCCGCGCGCCACAACTTCCAGCGTATCTACGACCTGGCGGAGCGCGTGCTGCCGGATTGGGACGACAGCCAGCTGCGCTCAAAGGAAGAGGTGCAGCGCGAGCTGGTGCTGAAAGCCGTGAAGGCGCTGGGCTGCGCGCGCGCCGCCTGGATCAGCGACTACTTCCGCACCAAGCCGCCGCGCCTCGATCCCGAAACGCTGGTCGAAGAGGGGGCCTTGCTGCGCGCGTGGGTGGAGGATTGGGATGATCCGATCTACGTTCATCCCGACCATGCTGACTTGCTGGAACAAGCTGCCGCCGGCGCATTGACGCCGACCCTGACCACCATCCTGTCGCCGTTCGACCCGGTGGTATGGGACCGCCGCCGCGCGCAGGAATTGTTCAACTTCGACTACCGGCTGGAATGCTACACGCCGGCCGAGAAACGCAAATACGGCTACTTCACGCTGCCCATCCTGCGGCGCGGCGCGCTGGTCGGCCGCATCGACGCCAAGGCGCACCGGCGCGAGGGCATATTCGAAGTGAAGTCATTAATATTGGAACCCGGTGTCCGTATCAGCGAGCGCCTCACGCGCGACGTGAACGGCGCCTTGCAGCGGCTGGCCGACTGGCATGAGTGCCCGCAAATCAAAATAACACAGAAGGAAGCTGCATGACATTGCCCGCCGCCCCCGCCAGCCTGCTGGCCGCAGACGGTCAACCGCTGTTTGGACGCTACGCCGGCCAGGTCGGCAACATCGACTGGAGCCAGCTGGCCAAGCCCTTTGCCCGCAGCCCGCTGTGGCGGCGCTTCCATCACAAGCGCTGGCATTACGTGGCGCTTTGCACGGAACAGGTGTTCTGCGCGGTGGCGATCGTGGACCTGGGCTGGATCAGCACCGCCTTCGCCTACGCCTTCGACCGCAGCGACGGCGACATGCTGGCCAACTTCTCGCAGGACGGTCTGCCGCTGGTGTCGGCCAAGCTGGCCAACCACGCGGGCGAATCGAGCAGCTTCAAGGCCAAGGGCTGCCACATCGCGGTGGATGCCAATGGCGACGGCAGCTATCAATTGACGCTGCGCTGCGACTATCTCGAAATCGACGCCCGCTTCGGCCCTGGCCCGTCGCCGCTGCTGCTGGCCACCGGGCCGATCGCCAAGGGTTCTGTGCACGCGACGCAGAAATCGTCGGCCATGCCGCTCAGCGGAGAGGTGCGCACCTTCCGTGAAGAGTACAAGCTCGATGGCGGCGTGGCCAGCTTCGATTATTCCAACGGCCTGCTGGCGCGGAATACCGACTGGCGCTGGGCCTCGGCGCACAATATGGAGCTTGGCTTCAACCTGCAGGCCGGCTATTTCGGCGATCACGAAAATGCGCTGTGGCTGGACGGCGACTTGATTGCGCTGGCTCCGGCCCACTTCCTGTACGATAAAAAGGATGCGCTGTCGCAGTGGCATATTTTCACCGAAGACGATATGCTGGACCTGACCTTCACGCCGGAAGGCGCGCGCCGCGACGACAAGAAAATGGTGGTGGCGGCCAGCCGCTACCTGCAACCGATCGGTACTTTCAGTGGCTGGGTGCGCAGCGCGCCGGACCAGCCCAAACGCATGGTCTCGCAGCTGATGGGCGTGACCGAAGACCATTCATCCCGCTGGTGAAAACGCCATGAGCATCCGCAATCTCGACCGCCTGTTCCAACCACGTTCGGTGGCCGTGATCGGCGCGTCGGACAATCCGCAGCGCATCGGCACGCGGGTGCTGGCCAACCTGCTGGACGGCGCCTTCACCAACGGCGGCGGCAAGGTGTGGCCGCTCAATCCCAAGCACGACAAGCTGCGCGGCATGCCGTGCTATCCGCGCGTGAATGCGCTGCCGGCGGCGGCCGACCTGGCCATCATCTGCACGCCGCCTGCCACGGTGCCGGGCCTGATTACGGAGCTGGGGCAGGCCGGCACCAAGGCCGCCATCGTGATGACGGCCGATCCGGGCCAGAGCGGCGGACGCGCGTTGCGCGAACCGATGCTGGAAGCGGCCAAGCCGCACCTGCTGCGCATCCTCGGCGCCGGCAGCGTGGGGCTGCAATCGCCGGCGCTGGGATTGAACGCCAGCTTCACGCAAATGGCGGCGGGCAGCGGGCGGCTGGCTTTCGTCTCGCAATCGGGCGCGCTGGCGACGGCGGTGCTGGATTGGGCCGGCCAGCGCGGCATCGGCTTTTCGCGCTTCGTCGCGATGGGCGACGGCGTGGACGTGGATTTCGGCGACTTGCTCGACTACCTGGCCGCCGATCCCGATACGGAAGCCATCCTGCTGTGCATCGAAAAGGTCAGCAGCGCGCGCAAATTCATGTCGGCCGGGCGGCTGGCGGCGCGCGGCAAACCGGTCATCGTTTTGAAAGTCGGGCGCGACCCGGCGCCCGGTGCGGACCTGGTGTTCGATGCGGCGATCCGCCGCGCCGGCATGCTGCGCGTCTACTCCACCGAGGATTTGTTCGACGCCGTGGAAACGCTGGCGCGCCAGCGCCCGCAGCGCGGCGAGCGGCTGGCGGTGCTGACCAACGGCGGTGGCCTGGGCCTGATCGCGGCCGACGCGCTGGCGTGCAGCGGCGCGCAACTGGCGCCGCTGTCGACCGACACCGTCAAGCGCCTGATGCAGGCCGGCGCCCCGCAAACCAATCCGCTCGACTTCCTGGCCGATGCGCCGGTCGAGCATTACACCGGCGCCGTTGAGGCGCTGCTGCGCGAGCCGCAGGCCGATGCGCTGCTGTTCCTGCACGCGCCGACTGCGATGGTGGCGAGCGATCTGATTGCGGCCGCCGTTGCCCCCATCATGCAGGCGGCGAACAAGAACGTGCTGTCCTGCTGGCTGGGCGGCAGCTCGGTGGCGCAGGCGCGTAAAGTGTTCTCCGACGCGGGCCTACCGACTTACGACACGCCGGAAAAAGCCGTCAACGGCTTCCTGCAAATCGCCCAGTACCGGCGCAATCAGGAACTGCTGATGGAAGTGCCGGCCGGCGTGCCGGCCACCAGCGCCGTCGAGCGTTCGGCCGCGCGCGGGCTGGTGCAAGCCGCACTGGCGGCCGGTCGCAGTGAATTGTCCGACACCGATGCACGCGCGCTGATGGCGGCTTACGGCCTGGCACTGGCTACACCTCAGCAAGCCGCGCTGACCGGCGCCACGCTGGCAGCGGCGCGCATTCAAATTAGCCACGACCCGGTGTTCGGGCCGGTGGTGTTTTTCGGTCAGGGCGGCATCGCGGCCGATGTCGCGGCCGACCGCGCGGCTGGCCTGCCGCCGCTGAACATGCCGTTGGCGCGCGACATGGTGAGCCGCACCCGCGTCTCGCGCCTGCTGGCGCAAAGCCAGACCGCCGCCGATGCCGAAGCGTTGACACGCACGCTGGTGCAAGTGGCCGACATGGTGGCCGATTTGCCGGAGCTGACCGAACTCGATCTCAATCCCTTGCTGGCGATCGGCGGCAGCGTGGTGGCGCTGGGGGCGCGCATGCAGTTGGCGAAGGCGAGGGCGCGCCGCGCCGCGCTGGCGATCCGCCCGTATCCGCAGGAACTGGAAGAGCGGCTGGACTGGGGCGGCGGACAAATCCTGCTGCGGCCCATCCGCCCGGAAGACGGCGCGCAGCATCAAGCTTTCTTCAGTGCGCTGAACCCGGACGATGTGCGCTTGCGCTTCTTCACCGCCATGCGCGAGTTGCCACCGGCCCAGCTGGCGCGCCTGACGCAAATCGATTACGACCGCGCGATGGCCTTCATCGCCACCCGCCCCAACGCCGCCGGCGAGCCGGAGACGCTGGGCGTGGTACGTGCGGTGACCGATCCCGATAATCAGTCCGCTGAATTTGCCATCATCGTGCGTTCCGATTTGAAAGGGCGCGGACTCGGCTATATTTTGTTCCAGAAACTGGTGGATTATTTCCGCGCGCAAGGCACGCGCGAGATCGTCGGCGACGCCTTGTCGGAGAACGGCGGCGTGCAAAAACTGATACGCCATTTCGGCGGCGTGGTATTGCCGCATCCGGAGGCAGGAATGGTGCGTCTACAACTGCCTTTGCGATAGCATTCGAACAAAGCTTGATATATATTTGGGGATAACGACGCGTGGGCGGGTTTGTGCTACGTCAAAGCGCACACTGTCGGGAAAATTTACACTTTTACTTCCACCATACAAGCCTTGGGAGTCAGAAGAATGTTAACCGCCACATATACTCTGGTAGCACTGTCTGTCGAACAGGCCAGCGTTCGCATGAGTTTGCTATCGTTCCAGAAGTATATGCGCAGCACGCTCATGCAGCAGAACCGCATGACCCTGTCGCAGCTGGAGTACGCGTGCGAAAACCTCAACACCCTGTATCAGGCCTGCCATTGGCGCAAGACCGAGATGTACCTGATCCCGGCATTGCGCGACGCCAACGAGCGCGCCGACCAACTGCTGGACGAACTCAACCGTTTGAATCAGGCAGCGCTGACTTCGATCCGCCTGCTGCAAGACAAGCTGGGCGCGCTGGCCGATGTGCGCGACGAGCAAGTGAGCGAAGTGTGCGACAGCATTGATACCTTCTGCGCGTCCTTGCTCAAGCGGCTGGAAAAAGAGGAGCACGAATTGTTTGCGCTGGCGCGCAATTCGATTGCCGGCGAAACCTGGTTCTCGATCGCCAACCAGCTGATGATGCACGACAAGCATCTGGATGAAATGAAACGCTCGGGCCTGCCGCCGGCCGAAGCGGCGCAGGTCACGGCGCGCCGCCGCGCGCTGCCGGGCGGAGAAGTGGATGACGGCCAGATTTCGATTCCTGGCCTGCAAGTGCTGCCCATCGTCAAGCTGGATGAGACGCCGGTGCCGCCCGTACCCCGGTCCGCGCGACAGTCGCCGCGCGACGATGTCATTATGAAATAACCACCCAGTAGCGCACTTGCAGGGCAAAAGCCTTCTGCTTTGCTATGATGGTGGTTTTAGCCATCACCATAGCGCACCATGTTTGAATTCCTCTTTAAGCGTGCCACTGAAACTTCGGCCATTCCGTCCTCCCCGGCGGCGGCGCCGGAACAGGACGCGGCCGCCGGCCGCCGCGACGAGCAGGCGCAGCGCGCCGCCGCTCTGAATGGCAACGAGGCGGCGGCCGTCGCCCTGATTCTGGAAAGTGAATTTGCCGGCGTGCGCCAGGCGGCGGCCGAGCACGTGCACACGCCGGCGGCGCTGGAACAGGTGCTGCAAGCGGTGCGCAACACCGACCGCCGCGTCGCCAAGCTGATGCAGGGCCGCCTGGATGCGATCCGCTACCAGCAGGCCGAGCAACAAAAAGCACAGGCGTGTCTGGATCTGGCGCAACGTCTGTTGCAGGATGAAAAGCTGACGCCGAACCAGGTGGCGGAACTGGATCGCCAGTGGCTGGTGGTGGCTGAGGTGCCATCTCTGAAGGACGCGTACGTTTCGGCGCGCGCGACGCTGGCGGCGCGGCTGGAAGCGCAGGTGAATTTGCAGCGCACCATCATTGACGCGATGGCTGCGGTGCGCAAGCTGCCGCAGGCCGGTCTGCTGGTGGAAGAGGCGCAGCAGGCGCTGGAGCGCCACGCTGCGCAGCAAAGCGTCTTCCAGGAAGCGCCTGAGCACAATGCGCTGCCGCGCCACCTGCTGAGCGATTTCGCGCAAGCCATCGAACAAACACGCGCCGCGTTGGCGACGCCGCCGAAAGCCGCGCCTGTGCCTGAGCCGGTCGCGGAAACTCCCGCCGCCGCGCCAGAAGCCGCGCCGCGCCAGGAAGCGTCACGCAAACAACCGAAGCCGCAGCCGAAAGAGGTCGACAAGAAGTTCCTCGAAACGATGGAAGCGCTGGAAGCCGCTTTGGAGCACGGTCAGCTGCATGAAGCCGCCGAGCATGACAAATGGCTGCGCGACCACAAAACCCGCCTCAGCCACGCGCAAACCGAACACCTGAACCACGTCCGTGCCGAACTCAAACGTCTGGGCGACTGGGCGCGCTGGGGCGGCAACGTCTCGCGCGAGGAACTGGTCAAGGCGGTGGAAGAACTGCCGGCGCAGAAACTGGCGATGAGCGAACTGGCCAAAAAAGTCGGCAGCATGCGCGACCGCTGGAAGCAGCTGGACGCCGTCTCCGGCCACGCGCCAAAATCGCTGTGGGAACGTTTTGACGCCGCCTGCACCGCCGCCTACGCGCCGGCCGCGGCCCACTTCAAGCACCTGGCCGACGAACGCCACGCCAACGCCGCCAAGGCCCAGGCCCTGATCGCCGAAACCCAGGCGTTGGCCGAATCGGTCGCCGCCGGTGGCGCCGACCTGAAAAACGTGGCCGCCGCCGGCCAGCGCCTGCGCCAGATGTGGACCCGCCTCGGCACCATCGACCGCAAGGAAAAACGCAAGCTCGACCAAACCTTCGACAAGGTGCTGGCCCACATGCTGGCCCCGCTGTCGGAACAGCGCAAGGTCGAAGCCGCCAAGCGTGAGCAGCTGATTGTGGAAGCTGAAGCGCTGGACCCGTCCGACCGTCACACGCTGGACAAGCTGCGCCGCCTGCAGGAGCGCTGGCAGGAGCAAGCCAAGGCGCTGCCGCTGGAACGCAAGATCGAGCAAGCGTTGTGGCAGCGTTTCCGCGCCGCCTGCGACGCCATCTTCAGCAAGCGCAAGGAAAGCGCCCACGCCGCCGATCACGAACGCAAAGCCCATCTGCACGCGCGCGAAGCGATCTGCAAGGAACTGGAGGAAGCGACCTTCAGCGGCGAGGACAAGGTCCAGCTGGCCGCCATCGCCAAGGCGCTGAAGGACGCCGCTGCGGCCTGGAACGCCACCGGCACCGTGCCGCGCGCCGCCGAGCCACGCATCAACCAGCGCTATCACAACGCCGTCGGCAAGGTGCAGGCCCAGGCCGACGCCATCAAGAAGCGCGCCGGCGCGGCCCAAGCCAATGCGCTGCGCGACAAGCTGCGCCTGTGCCAGTCGCTGGAAAGCGCGATCGGCAGCGGCGATGCGATCGATACCGCCGGCTGGCAGGCCAAGTGGTCGGCGCTGCCATCGCTGGGCAACGACTACGAACGCGCGCTGCACAGCCGCTTCCAGGCCGCGCTGGCCGCCACCGATGGCAAGCGCAGCGCCTACGCTGCCGAGCTGGAACGCAACCGCGCCAGGCTGCTGGATGAAGTGCTGCGCCTTGAAATCGTGGCCGGCGTCGACAGCGGCGCCGAGTTCGCGCGCGACCGCCTGAAGATGCAGGTGGAAGTGCTGCAATCGTCGCTGAAGTCGGGCCAGAAGCCGCAATCGGCGTCGGCGGCCTACCTGCAGCTGTGCGCCATGCCGGCATTGGCCGATGCCCGTACGGCCAGCCGCATCGAGCAGTTGTTCCGCCGGATTGGCGCCTCGGAGCGTGCATGAGCTTGAATGAAGTCCGGATCCAGGCCGAAGACTTCGACCTGTCTGCGGAAGTAGCCCAGCTGCGCGCAGGCCATCCCAAGGTTGGCGGCGTGGTGACTTTCGTCGGCACGGTACGCGACCTCAACGAAGGCGCCACGGTATCGGCAATGGAGCTCGAGCATTACCCCGGCATGACCGAGCAATCGATCAGCGACATTATCGATCAGGCCAGGCAGCGCTGGCCCATCATGGGTGCGCTGGTAATCCACCGCGTCGGCCCGCTCAAGCCGCTCGACCAGATCGTGCTGGTGGCCGTGACTGCGGCACACCGGGGCGAGGCATTCGCGGCTTGTGAATTTATTATCGATTATCTCAAGACCGAAGCGCCGTTCTGGAAGAAGGAGCAGACGCCCGAGGGCGCGCGCTGGGTCGACGCCCGCGTTAGCGACGACGCGGCCTTGAATAAATGGAAGTAGCTCCTATGTAAGTGATAAGTTAAATCTATCGGAGCAACACCATGCGTCAGGACAAACTCACCACCAAACTCCAGGAAGCCCTGTCGGACTCGCAGAGTCTGGCCGTGGGCAATGACAACCAGTACATCGAGCCGGTGCACCTGCTGACGGCGCTGCTGAATCAGGACGACGGCAGCGCGCGCTCGCTGTTGCAGCGCGCCGGCGTCAATGTCGGCGGCCTGACCAAGGCGCTGACCGCCGCGCTGGAACGCCTGCCGAAAGTCTCCGGCACCGATGGCAATGTGCAAGCCAGCCGCGAGCTGGTGGGCGTGCTCAACATGGCCGACAAGGAAGCGCAAAAGCGCGTCGACCAGTTCATTTCCAGCGAAATGGTGCTGCTGGCCCTGACCGACGACAAGTCGGAGGCCGGCAAGCTGGCGCGCGAAGCCGGGCTGACCCGCAAATCGCTGGAAGCCGCCATCGACACCGTACGCGGCGGCGCCAAAGTGGACTCGCAAGAGGCTGAAGGCCAGCGCGAAGCCCTGAAAAAATACACCCTCGACCTGACCGAGCGCGCCCGCCTGGGCAAGCTGGACCCGGTGATCGGCCGCGACGATGAAATCCGTCGCGCCATCCAGGTGCTGCAGCGCCGCTCCAAGAACAATCCGGTGCTGATCGGCGAACCGGGCGTCGGCAAGACCGCCATCGTCGAAGGGCTGGCGCAGCGCATCGTCAACAACGAGGTGCCGGATTCGCTCAAAGGCAAGCGCGTGCTGGCGCTGGACATGGCCGCCCTGATCGCCGGCGCCAAATATCGTGGCGAATTTGAAGAGCGTCTGAAATCCGTGCTGAAAGAGCTGGCGATGGACGAAGGCCAGACCATCGTCTTCATCGACGAGATGCACACGATGGTCGGCGCCGGCAAGGCCGATGGTGCGATGGACGCGGGCAATATGCTGAAGCCGGCCTTGGCGCGTGGCGAGCTGCATTGCGTCGGCGCGACCACGCTGGACGAGTACCGCAAGTACATCGAAAAGGATGCCGCGTTGGAGCGCCGCTTCCAGAAAATCTTGGTCGACGAGCCGACCGTGGAAGCCACCATCGCCATCCTGCGCGGCTTGCAGGACAAGTACGAGCTGCACCACAAGGTGGCCATTTCGGACGCCGCGATTATCGCTGCGGCCGAGCTGTCGCACCGCTATATCACCGACCGCTTCCTGCCCGACAAGGCTATCGACCTGATCGATGAGGCGGCGGCCAAGATCAAGATCGAAATCGACTCCAAGCCGGAGGTGATGGATAAGCTGGAACGCCGCCTGATCCAGCTGAAGATCGAGAAGGAAGCCGTCAAGAAGGAAAAGGACGAGGGTTCGCGCAAGCGCCTGGAGCTGATCGACGAGGAAATCGAGCGCCTGACGCGCGAGCTGAACGACTTCGAGGAAATCCTCAAGGCCGAGAAGGCCGTGGTGCAGGGCAGTACCCACATCAAGGAAGAGATCGAGCAGATCAAGCAGCAGATGGAGCAGGCCACGCGCGAGAGCAACTGGCAGCGCGTGTCGGAACTGCAGTACGGCCGCCTGCCGCAGCTGGAGGCCGAACTCAAGCTGGCGGAAGCCGCGTCGGCCAAGGGCGTGTCGCTGGAAAAGGATACGCCGCCGAAGCAGCGCCTGCTGCGTACCGAAGTCGGCTCCGAGGAAATCGCCGAGGTGGTGTCGCGCGCGACCGGTATTCCTGTGTCGCGCATGATGCAGGGTGAGCGTGAGAAGCTGCTGCACATCGAGGACAAGCTGCACGAGCGCGTGGTGGGTCAGGACGAGGCGATCAGCGCCGTGGCCGACGCTATCCGCCGTTCGCGCGCCGGTCTGGCCGATCCGAACCGTCCGTACGGCTCGTTCCTGTTCCTGGGACCGACCGGCGTCGGCAAGACCGAGCTGACCAAGGCGCTGGCCGGCTTCCTGTTCGATACGGAAGAATCGCTGATCCGCATCGACATGAGCGAGTTCATGGAGAAGCACTCGGTGGCCCGCCTGATCGGCGCGCCGCCCGGCTACGTCGGCTACGACGAGGGCGGCTACCTGACCGAAGCCGTGCGCCGCAAGCCGTACAGCGTGATCCTGCTCGATGAGGTGGAGAAGGCGCACCCGGACGTGTTCAACGTGCTGCTGCAGGCGCTGGACGACGGCCGCATGACGGACGGGCAGGGCCGCACGGTGGACTTCAAGAACACCGTCATCATCATGACCTCGAACCTCGGGTCGCATAAGATCCAGTCGATGGAGGACTCGGATCCGGGCGTGGTCAAGCTGGCAGTGATGGCCGAGGTGCGCTCGCACTTCCGTCCGGAGTTCATCAACCGGATCGACGAGATCGTGGTATTCCACGGGCTGGATGAGAAGAACATCGGCGCGATTGCCCGCATCCAGCTGGTGACCTTGCAGCAGCGCCTGGCCAAGCTGGAAATCGGCCTCGAGGTGAGCGAGGATGCCCTGCACAAGATCGCCGAAGCGGGCTACGATCCGGTGTATGGCGCGCGGCCGTTGAAGCGCGCGATCCAGCAGCAGATCGAAAATCCGCTGTCCAAGCTGATCCTGCAAGGGAAGTTCGGGCCGAAGGACACCATCCACGTGGACGTGGCCAGCGGCGAGCTGGCCTTCCGCTAAGCGCCAGGCCTTAACTCGCCTCGTGGCGGATGATGCGGTTGCGACCGTCGCGCTTTGCGCGGTACAACGCGTCATCCGCCCGTTTCAGCACATCTTCATACGAGGTGTCGCCCGCCGTCATCTCGCTCAGGCCGCCGCTGATGGTGGCGCCGCTGCCGAGCGCGCCCAGCGCCTGCAAGCCTTCCGCAATCTTGATCCGCAGTCGTTCTGAAATCGTCATCGCATGCGCGCTGGCGGTGTGCGGCATCAGCACCACGAATTCATCGCCGCCCAGGCGGGCCGGGAAGTCGGCTGCGCGCAGCTCGTGCCGGCACACCTCGGCGGTGGTGCTGATGGCCTTGTCGCCAGCCAGATGGCCGTACTGGTCGTTGATGCCCTTGAAGTGGTCGATATCGAAAATCAGCACCGAGGTCGGCGTCTTGTAGCGCGCAAACAGTTCAAAATGCTCGGTCAGCCCGTTCATCAGCTTGCGGCGGTTGGCGAGGCCGGTCAGGGCGTCGGTCTCGCTCTGCATGCGCAGCAGCGCTTCCAGTTTCTTGCTGGCGGTGATATTGCTCGCCACCCACAGCACTGCGTCTTCGCCCAGTACCTGGTAGCCCAGTGGCTGCACCCGGCCTTCAAACCAGATCGGCTCGATCGGTCCGGCGCCGCCCACGCCCTTGACGTCTTCCGCGCCCAGCGGGTACTCGGCCACGTGCAAGCCGCGCGAGGCCAGCGCGATATTGATCTGGGCCAGGAACCAGGCGGTTTTTTCGTCGTTCAGCACATCGGCGATGTACTTGCCGACCAGGCTGCTGCCGTCGTGGTAGTAGCGGCTGTCGGTGCCGCCGAAGATGGCGGCGTAGCGGCCGCTGCGCGTCAGGATGAATGCGGGGTCCGGCAGCGCAGACAACAGCGCTGCGATTTGTTCGTTCGAGAAGAGGGACAGGTCCGCCATTCGATATCGAGTTTCTAATTGATGAGTTTCCACTAATGTACCGTACTTTTCTCCAAGCAAACGTTATCGGCACAAAAATTGAAAACTTGACCTTCCAGCATGGTTGTTATTATTTAAAGAAGCTGGACGGCGAGCAGCCGAAGGTCTTGCGGAACATGGCGGAAAAGGCCGACTGGCTGGCGTAGCCGAGCTGCGCCGCTACCTGTGACAGCGGCATGCCGCCGGCGATCAGCGGCGCCGCGTGCGCCAGCCGCACCTGCTGGCGCCAGTGGCTGAAACTCATGTCCAGCTCGCGCTCGAACAGGCGCGCCAGGGTGCGCTCGGAAGCGCCGACCTGGCTGGCCCAGCCGGCCAGCGTGACCTCGGCGCCGGGATCGGCGATCAGGGCGTCGCACAGGGTTTTCAGGCGCTTGTCGCTCGGCAGGGGCACGCGCAGCGCATGTTCGGCGCAGCGCGGGATTTCATCGAGGATCATTTCCATCAGCAGGTGTTCGCGTGGCGAGGAGGGCGGCTCGCCCTGGCGGTCGAGCGCTTCCAGCGCCGCCAGCAATTCGCGCAGCAGGCTGGATAGTTCCAGCACCTTGCAGCTGTTGCCGGGGAAAGGCGCGCGGCCGGCATACACGCGCATCGGCCGCAGGTGGGTGTCTTCCAGTACGGTGGTGCCGTGGACCACGCCCGGTGGAATCCATACCGCGCGCTGCGGCGGCACGATCCAGCTGCTGTTGTTGGCTTCCACCCGCATCACGCCGTGCACGGCGTAGGTGAGCTGGCCCCAGGCGTGGTGGTGCGGCTGCATCACGGCGCTGGCGCGCAGGTCGCGGCCGGCCATCATGATCGGCTGTGCGGCGGTGGGGGCCTCCCACTCCCGGTCGAAGCGGGTATGGTTGACGATGGGAATGGTCATGGCGGAAACGCGATAGAAGTTGTCTTGCTATCTTAAATCAGACGGCGGCAAATTGCTTAAACTTGTGGAAATAACAGGAGAGAGCAGCATGAACGACAACACTTTGCTGCGCCAGGATGCCCGCGTGATTACGCTGGTCGGGCTGGCGCATGGTACTTCGCATTTTTATCACGTGATCCTGGCGGCGCTGATTCCGTGGCTGAAGCCGGAATTCGGCCTCAGCTACTCGCAGCTGGGCTTGCTGATGACGATCTTTTTCGTGGTCTCCGGCGTGGGACAGGCGATGGCTGGTTTCGTGGTCGACCGGCTGGGCGCGCGCGCCGTGCTGTGCAGCGGGATTGCGCTGCTGGGCGTGTCGGCGATGATGCTGTCGAGCGCGCATAGCTACGCGCAGTTGATGCTGGGGGCATTCATCGCCGGTTGCGGCAACTGCGTATTCCACCCGGCCGACTACACCTTGCTCAACCAGCGCGTGTCCAAGGCGCGGCTGGCGCATGGTTTCTCGGTGCATGGCATCAGCGGCAATATCGGCTGGGCGCTGTCGCCGCTGTTCCTGACTTTCGTGGCCGGCCGCACCGACTGGCGCACCGCGCTGCTGAGCGCCGCCGCGCTGCCGCTGGTGGTGCTGGCGCTGCTGGTCTGGAACCGCCATGCGCTGCGGCCTGAACCGGCGGCGATTCCGGTGGGCAGCGCTGCTGCGGCGAGCGTGGCCGGTGACGCCAGCGCCTTCAGCTTCCTCAAGCTGAAGGTGGTGTGGATGTGCTTTGCTTTCTTCTTCATTTCCGCCGTGGCGCTGGCCGGTATCCAGACCTTCGCCGCGACCAGTCTGGTGAGCCTGTACGGCATGTCGCTGGCGACCGCCACCTCGGCCTACACCTGCTTCATGTTCGCCTCGGCGGCCGGCATGGTGTACGGCGGCTTCCTCGGTGCGGGCAGCCGCAACCACGACCGCATCATCATGATCGCGTTCGGCACGGCGGCGGTGCTGGCGCTGGTGCTCGCAGCGGCGGCGGTGCCGGCCTGGATGGCAGTTGTGCTGATGGGCCTGATCGGCCTGGTGACCGGCGTTTCCGGCCCGTCGCGCGATTTGATGATCCGCAGCGCCGCCCCGGCCAACGCCACCGGCCGCGTGTTTGGCGTGGTGTACTCGGGACTGGACAGCGGGCTGGCCGTGGGCGCCATGCTGTTCGGCCTGGTGATGGACGCGCATCATCCAGCGGGGGTGTTCGTCGTCATCGGCCTGTTCCAGGCCTTGGTGATCCTGACCGCGCTGGGCGTGGGCAATAACAGCCGCATGGCCGCCATCCCGAAAACCGCATAGAATTGAAATTATTTTAACTATGCAAGAGGACCGCGATGAGCTTTGCCACCACCGATTTATGCGACGACCACGCCAACCTGCTGGATGACGGCCGCCTGGCCGTGCTGCCGCCGGTTTTCAAGCACTACGGCCAGCGCGTGCGCTTTGCCGGCCGCGTGGTCACGCTGAAAGTGCACGAGGACAACGCGCTGGTGCGCTCGACGCTGGAAACACCGGGCGACGGCAATGTACTGGTGGTGGACGGCGGCGGCAGCCTGCGCCGGGCGCTGGTTGGTGGCCAGCTGGGCCTGCTGGCGCAGGACAATGGCTGGGCGGGCATCGTGGTGGATGGCTGCATCCGCGATACCGATGAAATCAACGCCTGCGATATCGGCGTGCGCGCGTTGGCCGCTCATCCGCAAAAAAGCAGCAAGAAGGGCGTGGGCGAACGCAATGTGCGGGTCCATATCGCCGGCGTGGCGGTCAATCCCGGCGACTGGCTGTATGCCGATGCCGACGGCATCTTAATCGCACAGCAAAAACTCGTTTCGTAATGTGAAAATCACCGCTTAAAAGCACTTTCATTTTGAGAAACATTGTTTCGTATCATGGAAATCCGTTTTTAAGCGTTTGATTTAATGGCGGATTTCTCCGCTTGTTTGTCTTATAGAAGACCCTCTATGATTTCTCCATCGAACAGGAGAAATTCATTGGCAACGCGTGAGCAACAAATCGCTGAACTGCAGGAAGACTGGGACACCAATCCGCGCTGGATGGGCGTCACCCGTGCTTACACTGCGGCCGAGGTGGTGGGCTTGCGCGGCTCGCTCAGGATTGAACACACGCTGGCGCTGCGCGGCGCCGACAAGCTGTGGCGCTTGCTGAACGAAGAGCCGTTCGTCAATGCGCTGGGCGCGCTGACCGGCGTCCAGGCCGTGCAGCAAATCAAGGCTGGTCTCAAAGCGATTTATCTGCCGGGCTGGCAGGTGGCGGGCGAGACGGTACCGGCGCCGCTGGCGGTGCAGCGCATCAACAGCGCCTTGCAGCGCGCCGACCAGACTCAGTGGGCACAGTGCAAGCAGAATGTCGATTACTTCGCGCCCATCGTGGCCGATGCCCCGGCCGAGCAAATGCAGCAGATGATCGCCGCCGGCGTGGCGGGCGTGCACTGCGGCGACCAGCTGGCGGCGTCAAAAAAGAGCGTACTGGTGCCGACCCGCGAAGCGGTGGAGCGCCTGACCGCAGCGCGCATGGCGGCCGACGTGATGGGCGTGCCGACTTTGCTCATCGCGCGCACCGACGCGGCGGCGGCCGACCTGCTGAGTTCGGACGTGGACGAGAACGACCAGCCATTCTGCACCGGCGAACGCACGGTGGAAGGCTATTACAAGGTACGCAACGGCCTGGAACAAGCCATCGCCCGCGCGCTGGCCTACGCGCCGCATGCCGATCTGGTCTGGTGCGAAACCGCCAAGCCCGACCTGGCCTTCGCGCAGCGCTTCGCCGAGGCGGTGCACGCCAGTTTCCCGGGCAAGCTGTTGGCCTACAACTGCTCGCCGTCGTTCAACTGGAAGCAGAACCTGGACGATGCCACCATCGCCCGCTTCCAGACCGAACTGGGCGCGATGGGCTATAAATTCCAGTTCATCACGCTGGCTGGCTACCACGCGCTGAACTACGGCATGTTCAATCTGGCCTACGGCTATGCGCGCCGCCAGATGCCGGCCTTTGTCGAATTGCAGGAAGCAGAATTTGCCGCCGCTGAACGAGGTTTCAGCGTGGCGTAACGGTAAAAGGGAGTGAGATAGCGGGGGCGGGAGACAACTGCCTCAACTAGAAGCGGCAGCGACACAATCGCTGCCGCTTTGCCGTTTACGGCTGCAGTTGCTGCTGCTGATTATGCTGCTGCAGATGACGGCGCAGGCGCTGCTGGAACTCATCGATGTCGTCGACCGTGGCCAGGTCGTCGTCGACTTCGATCATGTGCGTGGCGTGGCCGGGCGAGAACGACACGGTCGCCTCCACGCCATTCTTGTTCTCCGTCAGGCTATGCCCCTGGACGGCGCCCAGCACGTTGCCGTGCACGTCGGTTACGATGGTCATCTTCATGACATACCTCCGCCTTGCAGATTGTGGAAGCAGCCGCCGACACCCTGGTTATGGATGTTGACGAAGTACGTTGCGTTGCCGTTGTTGTCCTTGCGCTTGCGCTGCTGGTCGGCCATGTGGACCGCACCCTGGTTGGGCGCTTTCACATCGGCCGAAGCGAACTGCGTGCCGTGATCGGCGCCGTAGGTGTAGCTCCAGAACGCGGTTTGACCAGGGGCCAGGAATGTCAGCGGCCCTACGTTGTTGAAAGCCATGATCTCCTCCGTGAAAGAAAGCCGCGCATGCGGATGCGTACGCGGCAGTTCCATCTTAGTCACGCTAAATGAGCACGCTTTGATGCAAACGATATCGAGGCTTTTTTGATGGCGCGCGCGTTCTGGGGGATAATGTCGGATTGAATCATTCAGGATCACCAGCTTATGTTCTCTTACCGCCACGCCTTCCACGCGGGTAACCATGCCGACGTGCTCAAGCACTTCGTGACCATCCAGTTGCTGCAGTACCTCAACCAGAAAGATGTGGCCTACAGCTACATCGACACCCATTCGGGCGCCGGGGTCTACGAACTGGACGGCGCATTCGCGTCCAAGAACGCCGAGTACGACACCGGCATCGGGCGGCTGTGGGCGCTGACGGACATGCCGGCTCCGGTCAAGGAATACGTCGACCTGATCCGCGGCATGAACCCGAGCGGCAAGATGCGCTACTACCCGGGCTCGCCGTTCATCGCCGACAAGGTGGCGCGCGAGCAGGACCGTCTGCGCCTGTTCGAGCTGCATCCGGCCGATTCCAAGCTGCTCACCGATAACTTCCGCAAGCTCGACGAGCACGCGGCGCAGCAGGGCATCCGCTCCACCGTGCGCGGCAAGCGCGTGCTGGTCACCCGTGGCGACGGTTTCGCCGCGTTGAAAGCGCTGCTGCCGCCGCCGTCGCGCCGCGCGCTGGTGCTGATCGACCCGCCGTACGAGGACAAGCAGGACTACAAAAAGACCAAGGACGTGCTGGCCGAAGCGCTGGGCCGCTTCCCGACCGGCACCTACGCGGTCTGGTATCCGCTGCTGCAGCGCATGGAGTCGCGCCAGTTCGCCGACAAGCTCAAGCAGCTGCCGGCCGCCACCTGGCTGAACGTGGTGCTGACCATCAAGAAGCCGATGCCGGACGGGATCGGCGGCCTGCACAGCAGCGGCATGTTCATCCTGAACCCGCCATACACGCTGGAACCGATGCTGAAAGAGGTCATGCCGTGGCTGGTGAAAGCGCTGGGCGAGGACAGCGGCGCCCGCTTTACGCTGGAAACCGGCACCCAAGCGACGGCTGGACGCAACAGTGGCGAGCGTCGCCCACCAGTTCGGCAGAAAAATATTGTCAAGAGTGCATAATAGGGTATAGGCTGGGGGTAAGCAGATTGGCAATGGGAGTGTCCCATGATGTTAGCCTCGCCTCCGGCATCATCTAAGTTAGCAGACAATTTTTTCCTGGCGCGCCAGCCCATCCTCAATCGGGGACAGCGGCTGGTGGCCTATGAACTTCTCTTCCGCGACACCGGCGCCCAGGCTGGCGTCCATGTCACCGACAACGCCGAAGCCACCGCCACCGTGATCGCCAATGCCGCCGAGCTGGGACTGGGGCAGGTGGTGGGCGACCAGATGGCCTTCGTCAACGTCGACGCGGTGGGGCTGATGAGCGACTTCATCCGCTTCCTGCCGAACGACAAAGTCATCCTTGAAATCCTGGAAACCGTAAAAGCCACGCCGGAAGTGTTGGCGCGCATCGGCGAGCTCAAGCAGGCGGGCTTTAAGTTCGCGCTGGACGACGTGATCGGGCAGTCGGAAGACGTGCAGAAATTCACGCCGCTGTGCGATGTGATCAAGGTCGACATCAAGGACATGCAGCCCGGCACCTTGCCGGCGCTGGCCAAGGTGCTGAAGAACCCCAAGCAAAAGCTGCTGGCGGAGAAGGTGGAAACCGCCGAGGAGTTCCAGGAGTGCATGGAGCTGGGCTTTGAATACTTCCAGGGCTACTACTTCGCGCGGCCGGTGATCCTGAGCGGCAAGAAGATCTCGCCCTCGCAAATGAGCGTGCTGCATGTGCTGGAACTGCTAGACCGCGACGCCAGCAGCGCCGAGATCGAGCGCAGCGTCAAGCATGACGCGCTGATCACGCTGAACCTGCTGCGGCTGGTGAATACGCCGGCGGTGGGCGCGCGCCAGCGCATCAACTCGGTAGGGCATGCCTTGATGGTGCTGGGCCGCCGGCAGTTGCGGCGCTGGCTGCAGATCCTGCTGTACGTGAAGAATGGCGGCTCGCAGGAATTCACCTCGCCGCTGCTGCAACTGGCGACCACGCGCGGCAAGACGATGGAATTGATGGTCGAGCACCGTAAGCCGGGGCAGCGCGTGGGTGCCGATATCGGCTTTACGGTGGGCGTGATGTCGCTGATGGACACGCTGTTCTCGATCCACATGCGCGAAGTGCTGGAAAGCGTGAACGTGCTGGACGAGGTGAGGGCGGCACTGCTGCACCGTGCCGGCGACTATGGCGCGATGTTGAGCCTGATCGAGCACATCGAGCGCGGGCGTGACGGGCGGGTGCTGGCGCAGATGCTGCAGCAGCTGGACCTCAAGCCGGCCGAGCTCTACAGCATCCAGCTGGCCGCTATCGAGTGGGTGACCGAGTACACCCGCGGCATCTGATCGTCGCACCGGCGAAGGCGGGCGGTCCGCCGCTGCGGCCCAAGGAACGCGTGCTCAGCTTGGATCCCGGCCTCCGCCGGGAGTCATTTCCGCCAGTGGCGGGAATGACGCTACTGGCCCAGCAGCAGGAACACGGTCGGTTTTTTGTGGAAGTCCGGCGCGGGCGCGCTCTTCCATTGGGCCGCGGTCATGGTGCGGATGGTTTCGGATGGCAGGCTGAGGTCGGTCGCCACGCACACCAGCGTACCCGGCGCGCACGAGGCCACCAAGGCTTCCAGCATGGCCGCGTTGCGGTACGGTGTTTCGATAAATAGCTGCGTCTGCTTTTCCTTGCGCGAGCGCTGCTCCAGCTCTTTAATGCGTGCCGTGCGCTGTGCGGCGTCGGTCGGCAGGTAGCCGTTGAAGGCGAAGCTCTGGCCGTTCAGGCCGCTCGCCATCACCGCCAGCAGCAGCGACGACGGCCCCACCAGCGGCCGTACCGGGATGTTGTGCTGGTGCGCCAGCCGCACCAGGTCGGCCCCCGGATCTGCTACCGCCGGCACGCCGGCTTCCGACACCAGTCCGCCATCTTGTCCCGCCAGCAGCGGCGCCAGCAGGTCGTTCAGCGCGGCGGCCGGCGTGTTCACGTTCAGTTCGGCGATTTTGATTTCCTGCATCGGCTTGCACAGCGGATGCTGCGCGCCCACCAGTTTCAGGAAGGCGCGCGCGGTCTTGGCGTTTTCCGCCACGAAGTAATCAAGCTGCGAGGTGATGTGCTGTACCTGTTCAGGCAGCACGTTGGCGAGCGCTTCGGTCTCGCCCAGGGTGTTCGGGATTAAAAAGAGAGTGCCGGTCATATTATTTTTTGAAGAAGGTGACGCCAAGGTTGCGCAGCATGCCTGTCAGGGCGATTAATGGCAAGCCGGTGAGGGCGGTCGGGTCGCTGCTGTCGATGCGCTCCAGGATCGCGATGCCCAGCGCTTCGTTCTTGGCGCTGCCGGCGCAATCGTAGGGCTGCTCGATGCGCAGGTAGGCGTCCAGTTCCTCGTCCGGCAGGTCGCGGAACTTCACCACGGTCTGGATGTTTTCTACCTGCGCCGCATCGGCTGCATTCGTGTTGCGCCCATCCCACACGCACAGCGCAGTGTGGAAGATCACCTCGCGGCCGCGCATTTTCTGCAATTGCGCCAGCGCATTGGCGTGATTGCCAGGCTTGCCGATTTGCTCATCATCGAGCGTGGCCACCTGGTCCGAGCCGATCACGATGGCGCCGGGCAGCTTGGCCGCCACGGCAGCGGCCTTTTCGCGCGCCAGCCGCAGGGCGGTGGCGCTCGGCGTCTCGCCCGGCTGCGGGGTCTCGTCGATGTCGGGCACGGCCACTTCAAACGGCAATTGCAGGCGCGACAGTAATTCTTTGCGGTAGGCGGAGCTGGAAGCCAGTACGAGTAAACTTGATGTCATGAGGGAACTGTTATATGCTCTGTCGCCGGTAATGCTGGCGGCAGAAAAAGCGAAAAATTCGCTAAGGCTTTGACTTGAATGCGAAAACCCTGCTATTATCGCAGGTTTTCCGGGGAAACTCTGTAATGAATGCTCTTGTGATCGACACCTTTGAGTTCTGTCGGACCAACAGCAGCCAGCAAGGCGTGACGCCTGTGGCCGAAATGGTCCGCCTGGCCAAGGAATGCGCGGACAAGTCCGGCGAAATCACCTGGAACGCAGTAGGCACGACCCACAAACTGGATATTCCGCAGATCACGCTGTCGGTTTCCGGTGATGTGCACCTGGTCTGCCAGCGCTGCCTGCAGCCTTACGCTCACCACCTCGATTCGTCGACCGTGCTGATGCTGGGTAAGGATGATGCGGACGCAGACGAAATTGAAGAGCGAATTGACGACGAATCGATCGATGTGATCGTCGGCAGTCGCAGTATGGAACTGATGTATCTGGTGGAAGACGAAGCATTGCTGGCCTTGCCGCAATCGCCGCGTCACGATGTCTGCCCGGATGCCAGCCTGCTGGACAAGGCGAAAAGTGCGAAAATCTCGCCATTCGATGCTCTGAAGAGCCTCAAATCCGAATAAGTAGTGTGTAACAGACGTGTCAAAACGCGTGTTTATCGAGTCTTGGCAAGTTAGCAGTGCAATGTAGTAGGGCTCGATTCGCATGTTTTATGCCGGTCGATTGTGTTAGAATTTTAGAACTTAAGTATTAGGAGTCATTAACATGGCAGTTCAGCAGAACAAAAAATCCCCATCGAAGCGCGGTATGCACCGTTCGCACGATTTCCTGGTTGCTCCACAACTGGGCATCGAGCCAACCACCGGTGAAACCCACCTGCGTCACCACATCAGCCCTAACGGCTTCTACCGTGGTCGTAAAGTCCTGAAAACCAAAAACGACGAGTAATCGATCGCTTTTGCTGGACCCGGAAACAGGCGGTGCTGACTTGCGTAGCATCGCTTTTTCTTTTTTCATCGGCTGCAATTTAGTTTTGCATACCGTCATGTTCCCATGCGGAGTCCGGTAGCCAAGGTCCCGCCGCTTGCCATAACAATGACAATCAAAATTTCTATCGACTGCATGGGTGGCGATCACGGCCCGTCGGTCACTATTCCCGCAGCTGTCTCCTTCGTCCAACGCGAACCTGATGCCGAACTGATCCTGGTCGGTCTCGAAGACGTCATCCGCGCTGAACTGAAGAAGCACCATGCCGACGCGCATCCGCGCCTCTCTGTCGTGCATGCCTCCGAACAAGTTACGATGGACGATCCTCTGGAAGTGGCGCTGCGCCGCAAGAAGGACTCGTCCATGCGCGTCGCCATCGAGCAGGTCAAGGGCGGCGTCGCCCAGGCTTCGGTCTCGGCCGGCAATACCGGCGCGCTGATGGCCGTGGCCCGCTACGTGCTGAAAACCATGAGCGGCGTCGACCGTCCGGCGATCTGCTCCATCATGCCGAATCAAAAAGGCGGCCCGACCTATATGCTGGACCTGGGCGCCAACGTCGACTGCGAACCGCACCACTTGCACCAGTTCGCCATCATGGGCTCGGTGCTGGTGTCGGCGATGGAAAACATCGAACGCCCGACCATCGGCCTGCTCAACGTGGGCACCGAGGACATCAAGGGCAACGACGTGGTCAAGGCCACCAGCAAGCTGCTGCAGGCCGACCATGAGCGCGGCGCGCTCAATTTCTACGGCAACGTCGAAGGCAATGATATCTTCAAGGGCACTACCGACCTGGTGGTGTGCGATGGCTTTACCGGCAACGTGACGCTGAAGGCAGTGGAGGGCGTTGCGCGCTTCTTCGCCGACACCGTCAAGTCCGAATTCACCCGCAATCCGCTGACCATCCTGAGTGCCCTGATCGGTCGCGGCGCCCTGAATAACATCAAAAAACGCCTGTCGCCATCGCGCTATAACGGTGCCAGCCTGCTGGGTTTGCGCGGCCTGGTGTTCAAGAGCCACGGCGGCGCCGACGCATATTCCTTTGAATGGGCGATCAAGCGAGCGTATGATGCTGCAAAAAATGACGTGTTGCCGCACATCTCGACCCTGATCACCGAACTGATGCCGCGCAGCACCGAGACCCCGGAAGTACCCAGCTCAACTATTTAGTGGACGGTAGAACGGCATGACTTTGTATAGCAAAATTATCGGCACCGGCAGCTACCTGCCGGAAAAGCGGGTGACCAACCAGGCACTGGCTGATCAACTCGCCGCCAAAGGCATTGAGACCTCGGACGAATGGATCGTCAGCCGCAGCGGCATCGCGGCGCGCCACTTCGCCGCGCCTGAGCAGAAATCGTCGGACCTGGCGGTAAATGCCGCCAACAATGCGCTGGCAATGGCCGGCCTGCAACCTAACGATATCGACCTGATCATCGTTGCCAGCTCGACGCCGGATTTCTTCGGCAGCTTCCCAAGCACCGCCTGCATCGTGCAGAAAAAGCTGGGCATTACCAACAACGGCGCCGCCGTCGACGTGCAGGCCGTGTGCAGCGGCTTCGTGTACGCGCTGTCGACCGCCGATGCCTTCATCCGCGCCGGCGTGCACAAGAACGTGCTGGTGATCGGTTCGGAAGTGTTCTCCCGCATTCTCGATTTCAGTGACCGCACCACCTGCGTGCTGTTCGGCGACGGCGCTGGCGCCGTGGTGCTGACTGCATCGCAAGAACCGGGCATCCTGTCGACCGCATTGCACGCGGACGGCAGCCAATCGGACATCCTGTGCATGCCGAATACCTTCGCAGGTGCAACCGCCGGCGAAGCTTATCTGTACATGGACGGTCCTGCGGTATTCAAGCTGGCCGTATCGGTGCTGGCGAAAGTCGCTGACGAGGCGCTGGAAAAAGCCGGCATGAAAGCCGAACAGATCGACTGGCTGATCCCGCACCAGGCCAACCTGCGCATCATGAGCGGCACCGCCAAAAAACTGGGCCTGCCTATGGAAAAGATGGTGGTCACTGTCGACCAGCATGGCAACACCTCGGCCGCATCGATCCCGCTGGCGCTGGACGCCGCTGTGCGCGATGGCCGCGTCAAGCCGGGCCAGAACATCATGATGGAAGGCGTCGGTGGTGGTTTCACCTGGGGCGCTGTGCTCGCCAAGTTTTAAGTAAATTAGAATTAGAGTTCTAACGGGCTCAACGGTAGCAAGGCTGTCATGTTTGGATGTTAGCTTTGCAGCCAATAATAAGAGAGATGGAAGAAGTCATGACTAAATTTGCTTTTGTATTCCCAGGCCAAGGTTCGCAAGCGATTGCGATGATGGACGGCTTTGCCGGCAACCCGGTAGTGGCCCAGACCATCGCCGAAGCGTCGGACGCGCTGCAGTTCGACCTCGGCAAGCTGATGGCCGAAGGCCCGAAAGAAGAACTGGACCTGACCACCAACACCCAGCCGGTGATGCTGACCGCCGGCGTGGCGGCTTACCGCGCATGGATCGCCGCTGGCGGCGCCGTGCCATCGGTAGTGGCCGGCCACAGCCTGGGTGAATACTCGGCGCTGGTCGCCGCCGGCGTGATCGCCTTCAAGGACGCGGTGCCGCTGGTGCGTTTCCGCGCGCAAGCCATGCAGGAAGCCGTGCCGGTCGGTCAGGGCACGATGGCCGTGGTGCTGGGGCTGTCGGATGACGACGTGCGCGCCGCCTGTGCCGAAGCCGCCGCCGCTGGTGGCGTGGTCGAGGCCGTCAACTTCAACGCGCCTGCGCAAGTGGTGATCGCCGGTGAAACCGCCGCCGTTGAACGCGCCTGCGAAATCGCCAAAGGCAAGGGCGCCAAGCGCGCCATGCGCCTGCCGGTATCGGCGCCGTTCCACTCGTCGCTGCTGAAGCCAGCCTCGGACCGCCTGCGCGACTACCTGGAAAACATCACCTTCTCGGCGCCGCAAATCCAGCTGATCAACAACGTCGACGTGGCCGTGCTGAACGACCCGGCCTCGATCAAGGATGCGCTGGTGCGCCAGGCCGCCGCGCCGGTACGCTGGGTGGAAACCGTGCAGAAGATGGGCGCCGAAGGCGTGACCAAGCTGGTCGAGTGCGGTCCGGGCAAGGTCCTGATGGGCCTGACCAAGCGTATCGACGGCAACCTGATCGGCGACGCGATCTACGATCAAGCCACGCTGGAACGCGTATTGAGCGAACTCAAATAATCGCCCGCGCATTCAGGCACACTCGGAATTTACTGTAGAAGGACTTACATGACTTTAGCAAATCAAGTCGCCCTGGTAACGGGCGCATCGCGCGGCATCGGCAAGGCCATTGCCCAGGAACTGGCGCGCCAGGGCGCGAAGGTGATCGGCACCGCCACCACCGAAGCCGGCGCGGAAGCGATTTCGGCTTACCTGGCCGAGATCGGCGCCGAAGCGGGCAAGGGCATGGTCCTGAACGTGACCAACGCCGAAGCGTGCGCCGCCACCATCGACGAGATCGGCAAGACCTTTGGCGCTGTTGGCATCCTGGTCAATAACGCCGGCATTACCCAGGACAACCTGGCGATGCGCATGAAGGATGAAGAATGGGATAGCGTCATCGCTACCAACCTGAGCTCGGTCGGCCGCCTGTCGCGCGCTGTCCTGCGCGGCATGATGAAGGCCAAGACCGGCCGTATCATCAACATCACTTCGGTGGTGGCCTCGTCGGGCAACCCGGGCCAGATGAACTACGCTGCCGCGAAAGCCGGCGTGGAAGGCATGACCCGCGCGCTGGCGCGTGAAATCGGCAGCCGCAACATCACGGTCAACTCGGTGGCGCCGGGCTTCATCGACACCGACATGACCAAGGCGCTGGGCGAAGAACAGCACGCCGCCTTGCTGACTCAGATTCCACTGGCACGCCTCGGCAAGCCAGAGGATATCGCCGCAGCGGTCGCCTTCCTGGCGTCGCCGCAAGCCGCTTATATTACCGGCACCACCCTCCACGTGAATGGCGGTATGTATATGAACTGATGAGAATGGGCTTAAAATAAAGCCCATTCAAATCTTTTAGTAGTAATTTCAGCATATTTAGCAGCAGACGCTGAAATTAGTTTTTCAGCGCGCAAACCTGATAAAATGCGCGCTTTCCGTAACAAACAAAATGGAGCCATAACATGTCGGATATCGAACAACGCGTAAAGAAAATCGTCGCTGAACAACTGGGCGTCGCCGAAGCAGACATCAAAACCGAATCGTCGTTCGTTGACGATCTGGGCGCTGACTCGCTGGACACCGTTGAGCTGGTGATGGCACTGGAAGACGAGTTCGAAATGGAAATCCCTGACGAACAAGCAGAAAAAATCACCACCGTGCAGCAAGCGATCGACTACGCTACCGCGCACGTCAAGGCGTAATTTCTGCCCGATCGACTTTAGGAGAATCGCTTGAGAGGTTCTAAAAACCGTCGTGTTGTCGTTACCGGCCTGGGCGCCGTATCCCCGATTGGCAATAACATTGCCGATACCTGGGCTGCAGCGCTGGAAGGCAAATCCGGTATCGCCAACATCACCAAGTTTGACGCAACAGCTTTCAGCACCCGCTTTGCCGGCGAAGTCAAAGGCTTCAATATCGAGAATTACATCTCGGCTAAAGAAGCCCGCCACATGGATACCTTCATCCACTACGGCATGGCGGCCAGCATCCAGGCCGTGGAAGACTCCGGCCTGACCGTCACCGAAGCCAACGCCGACCGTATCGGCGTGATCGTCGGTTCCGGTATCGGCGGCCTGCCGATGATCGAAGAACAGAAGGAAGACTACGACAAGCGCGGTCCGCGCCGTATCTCGCCGTTCTTCGTGCCAGCCTCGATCATCAATATGATCTCGGGCAACCTGTCGATCAAGTACGGCATGCGTGGTCCTAACCTGTCGATCGTCACGGCTTGCACCACCGGCCTGCACTGCATCGGCGCCGCCGCTCGCTTGATCGAGTACGGCGATGCGGATGTGATGGTGGCGGGTGGCGCGGAATCGACCGTGTCGCCGCTGGGCCTGGGCGGTTTCGCCTCGGCCAAGGCGCTGTCGTCGCGCAACGACGATCCGGCTGCTGCATCCCGTCCGTGGGATCAGGACCGCGATGGTTTCGTGCTGGGCGAAGGCGCCGGTGTGATGGTGCTCGAAGAGTACGAACACGCCAAGGCGCGCGGCGCCAAGATCTACGCTGAAGTGGTTGGCTTCGGCATGAGCGCGGATGCGTATCACATGACCTCGCCTCTGGAAGATGGCAGCGGTGGCAGCAAGTCGGCGCAAGCCGCGCTGGCCAACGCCGGTATCAATCCGGACCAGGTGCAGTATGTGAATGCGCACGGCACCTCGACGCCGCAAGGCGACGTGGCTGAAGTGCAGGGCATCAAGCGCACTTTCGGCGATCACGCCAAGAAGCTGGTGGTCAACTCGACCAAGTCGATGACCGGCCACTTGCTGGGCGGCGCAGGTGGCCTGGAGTCGGTGTTTACGGTACTGGCGGTGCATCATCAGAAATCGCCGCCGACCATCAACATCTTCAACCAGGATCCGAACTGCGACCTGGACTTCTGCGCCAATGTGGCCCGCGATATGAAGATCGAGTATGCAGTGAAAAACTCGTTCGGCTTTGGTGGCACTAACGGCAGCTTAGTCTTCGGTAAGATCTAAGGTCGCGCAAAAAAGACCGCAGCGTCGTTGCGGCGGCTCGCCGTGCTAACGCACTGTCTTCGCCACCGCGCCTAGCTGCGCTCATTTTTGCGCAACCTTAAAAAGTTTGAACCAATTCTCTGCTCACCTTGTCCAAACCAAGGTGAGCGAGAATTCGGCGCCGGCATTCGCTGGCGCCTGAATTGCCCGGCCTTCGCGCCGGCGCTTCCACGATGTAATCCCCTTTTTGCGTGTTTGTTTTGGTGCTGCCGCCATGTCGATTGCGGTGTCCGTCAGCGTTCGCCCCTCGCGCGGCTTGCGATTTGCGCATGCCGGCTTGTGTTGTTGCGTGCTGGCGTCCGCCGCGTTCTGTCCTGGCCTCGTGGCGCCGTTGCTGTGCTTGCTGATGGGCGCGCTGGGTTGGCTGGTCGGGCGTTCATCGGCTATCGCACGTCAGCTTGATATATCCGGTGTCGGCCTCGTGCGGCTGACGGTATACCAACACAACGGCGTTCCGCAACGCGTGCTGGCTGGTTCGACCTTCTGGCCGCGCCTGCTGGTGCTGCGCCTGGGCGATGCGGCCGGCGGCGAGCAGGCGCTGGCGCTGCTGCCGGACAGTGTGGCGCCGCCGCAGTGGCGTGCGCTGGCTGTGGCCTGCCGTGCTGCGGCGCGCGCCCAAATAAACATGCCGGCAGTGTGAACTTCTTGCAGCGGGCTAACTCTATAGCATATGGCCAGACGAAGCGCTGCAAGCCACCAAGGAATGCAGGAGTGACGACAGAACGCGAGTGCGACCAGTTGCTGGTCGAGCGGGTCCGCGATGGTGACAAGCAGGCGTTTGATTTGCTGGTGGCGAAGTATCAGCGCCGGCTCATGCGCCTGCTGTCGCGCATCGTGCATGACCCGGCTGAAGCGGAGGACGTGGTGCAGGAGACCTTCATCAAGGCATACCGGGCGTTGCGGCATTTCCGCGGCGATTCGGCTTTCTACACCTGGCTGTACCGCATCGGCATCAATACCGCCAAAAACTTTTTGGCGACGCAGGGGCGGCGCATGCCCACGTCCACCGACGCCGATACCGAACGCGCCGAAGCTTTCAACGATGGCGAGCATTTGCGCGACATCAATACGCCGGAGTCCATGTTGGCCAGCAAGCAGATTGCCCAGACTGTGAACGCGGCGATGGATGCCTTGCCGGTGGACTTGCGCACGGCCATTGCCCTGCGCGAGATCGAAGGGCTGAGCTATGAGGAAATTTCCGACATCATGGCCTGTCCCATCGGCACCGTCCGCAGCCGCATCTTCCGCGCGCGCGAAGTCATCGCCGACAAATTGCGGCCCTTGCTCGATATGCCGGTTGACAAGCGCTGGTAAGGCGGGAATGATGGCAAGAGCTGTTGGCGTCCGGCAAAAAGGACGGACTGTTTTGAGATGGCGGGATATGCGATGGATACCCACAAAAAACTGCACGAACACATCTCGGCGCTGGCCGATGGTGAATTGTCGGACAGCGAGCGCGAGCTGGCCTTTGCCGCGCTCGACACGCCGGAGGGGCAGGCCGCCTGGCGCGCCTACCACCTGACCGGCGACGTGCTGCGCAGCACGGCCGACGGCGCGCCCAGTGACGCCTTCAGCGCACGCCTGGCCGCCGCGCTAGCCGCCGAGCCGGCCTATGGCGTGGTGCCCGAAGAGGCGGCCGCCGCCTTCATTCTGCCTTAAAGGCATATCTTTATCATCATTTTGCTCTGCCTGTAAGACGATTTTTCGCTTACCATGTGCTAGCCTCACGTCGCATGTTTGCCACGGACGAGGCGCTTGCATCCCGAACTTTTAGAGATCACTACTTTCCATGAAAAATAAATTCTCTGCTGGTAGTAAAACGCTGTCCGCGCTGGTGCTGGGCGCGAGCTTATGGATGTCCCTGGGCATGTCGCCCGCTACGGCGGCCACGGCCGTCACCGGCGCCGTGATCGGCTTGCCGGACTTTGCCGACCTGGTCGACCGCGTCGGCCCGGCGGTGGTGAATATCCGCACCACGGAACGCCCCAAACAAACCAATCGCGCCAACGGCCTGCCGGGCGACGACGAAATGCAGGAGCTGTTGCGCCGCTTCTTCGGCGGCAATGTGCCGAACCCGCAAGGCCGCACGCCGCGCCGCCAGGCGCCGTCCGATGAGCCGGTCAATCGCGGCGTCGGTTCCGGCTTCATCCTGTCGGCCGACGGCTATGTGCTGACCAATGCCCATGTGGTCGACGGCGCCGATGAAGTGTTCGTCACCCTGACCGACAAGCGCGAATTCAAGGCCAAGGTGCTGGGCGCAGACACCCGCACCGACGTCGCCGTGCTGAAAATCGAGGGCGACAAGCTGCCGTTCCTGCTGATGGGCGATTCGGACAAGATCCGCGCCGGCGAGTGGGTGATTGCGATCGGCTCGCCGTTCAACCTGGAAAACACCGTCACCGCCGGCATCATCTCGGCCAAGGCGCGCGATACCGGCGAGTACCTGCCGCTGATCCAGTCGGACGTGGCGGTCAATCCCGGCAACTCGGGCGGTCCGCTGATCAATATGCGCGGCGAGGTGATCGGGATTAACTCGCAGATCGCCACGCTGTCGGGCGGTTCCAATGGCATTTCGTTCGCGGTGCCGATCAACGAGGCGATCCGCGTGTCGGACCAGCTGAAGAAATCGGGCAAGGTCACGCGCGGCCGCATTGGCGTGCAGATCGGTGAAGTCAACAAGGAAGTGGCGGAATCGCTGGGCCTGAAATCGGCGCAGGGCGCGGAAGTGTCGCTGGTGGAGCCGGGCGGTCCTGCCGACAAGGCCGGCATCAAGGCGGGCGACATCATCCTCAAGTTCAATGGCAAGACCGTGAATCGCTCGTCCGACCTGCCGCGTCTGGTGGGCGAGACGGCGCTCGACAGCAAGGCTGCCGTGACCGTGTGGCGCAAGGGCGCCGAGCTGGTGCTGACCGTGAATGTGGCGGACCTCGACGGCGACAAGCCGGCCAAGGGCGGCAAAGGCAAGGGCGGCAAGGCCGAGCCGGCCGAACCGGCCAAGGCCAACGCGCTGGGCTTGAAGGTTGAAGACCTGTCGGCGGCGCAGAAGGCCGAGCTGCGGGTGGACGGCGGCGTGGTGGTGACCGATGTCGAGGGCGTGGCCGAGCGTGCCGGGCTGGACGAGGGTGACGTGCTGCTGCAGCTGAATAACGTCAGCATCAAGGACGCCAAGCAGTTCAACGCGCTGGTGGCCAAGCTGGATCCGAAGCAGGCTTCGGTGGTGCTGGTGCTGCGCGAGGGCGCCACGCGCTTCATCTCGCTGCGCCCAACTGCAAAATAAACTGTAGTGCAATTTACACTTTATTCGCGCAGTTATTGTCATTTGTGTCATGACATGCTGGACGCGCTGCTGCGGTTGCAAACGCCGCAGCGGCCGTTCAGCGTCAACGTCATCGACATCGACGAGGCCGGCGACCCCGTGTTGCTGGCCAAGTATGACGAGCTGGTCCCGGTCCTGTTTGCCGACCTGGCCCAGCCGGAGCTATGCCACTACTTCCTCGACGAAGCCAAAGTGCTCCAATTGCTTCAAGTGCTATAAATCGGGCTTTCCACTCTGAAATCCGGTAAAATGCCGGGGCAAAGCATATTTCCACAAGGCGCTCGCCAGGGCATTGCCCCCGTTCGGAGCGCTTTTTTGTATTGTGCGTCCGTCGTATCAAACCCGTTTTTGAATTTTTGTTAATGAATAACATACGTAACTTCTCCATCATCGCCCACATCGACCACGGCAAATCGACGCTGGCAGACCGCATCATCCAGCTGTGCGGCGGCCTGTCCGACCGCGAGATGGAGGCGCAAGTGCTCGATTCGATGGATCTGGAGCGCGAACGCGGCATTACGATCAAAGCGCAAACCGCCGCCCTGCAATACAAGGCCCGCGATGGCGTGGTCTACAACCTGAACCTGATCGATACGCCGGGCCACGTCGACTTCTCGTACGAAGTGTCGCGCTCGCTGTCGGCCTGCGAAGGTGCGCTGCTGGTGGTGGACGCCTCGCAAGGCGTGGAAGCCCAGACCGTGGCCAACTGCTACACCGCGCTCGATCTCGGCGTGGAAGTGGTGCCGGTGCTGAACAAGATCGACCTGCCGAACGCCGATCCGCCGAACGCCATCAAGGAAATCGAAGACGTGATCGGCATTGAAGCCGGCGACGCGGTGCACTGCTCGGCCAAGACCGGCCTGGGCGTGGAAGACGTGCTGGAATCGATCATCGCCAAAGTGCCGCCGCCGAAGGGCGACCCGACCGCGCCGCTGCAGGCGCTGATCATCGACTCGTGGTACGACGCCTATGTGGGCGTGGTGATGCTGGTGCGCGTGGTCAACGGCACGCTGAAACCAAAAGAAAAAATCAAGCTGATGGCAACCGACTCGGTGCAGCTGGTGGAAGATATCGGTATCTTCTCGCCGCGCTCGGTGTCGCTGCCGCAGCTGACGGCCGGCCAGGTAGGCTTCGTCATTGCCGGCATCAAGGAACTGAAGGTCGCCAAAGTGGGCGACACCATCACCCACGCCGTCAATTCGGCGCCGGCGCCGCTGCCAGGCTTCAAGGAAGTGCAGCCGCAGGTGTTCGCCGGCCTGTTCCCGGTCGAGGCCAACCAGTACGACGCGCTGCGCGACGCGCTGGAAAAACTGAAACTGAACGACGCCGCCCTGATGTACGAGCCGGAAGTGTCGCAGGCGCTGGGCTTCGGCTTCCGCTGCGGCTTCCTCGGCCTGCTGCACATGGAAATCGTGCAGGAACGCCTGGAACGCGAGTTCGACCAGGACCTGATCACCACCGCGCCGACCGTGGTGTACGAGGTCGAGATGCGCGATGGTTCCGTCATCAAGGTGGACAACCCGTCGCGCATGCCGGAAACCACCAAGTACAACGAGATCCGCGAACCGATCGTCACGGTCAACCTGTACATGCCGCAAGAGTACGTGGGCTCGGTGATCACCTTGTGCATCAGCAAGCGCGGCGTGCAGATGGACATGAGCTACCACGGCCGCCAGGTCAAGCTGGTGTACGAGATGCCGATGGGCGAGATCGTGCTGGACTTCTTCGACAAGCTGAAATCGACCTCGCGCGGCTACGCCTCGATGGACTACGAGTTCAAGGAATACCGTCCGTCGGACGTGGTCAAGGTCGACATGCTGATCAACGGCGACAAGGTCGACGCGCTGGCCATCATCGTGCACCGCTCCAACTCGGCCTACCGTGGCCGCCAGGTGGCAGCCAAGATGCGCGAACTGATCCCGCGCCAGATGTTCGACGTGGCGATTCAGGCCGCCATCGGCGTCAACGTGATTTCGCGTGAAAACGTCAAAGCGCTGCGCAAGAACGTGCTGGCCAAGTGCTACGGCGGTGACGTCAGCCGTAAGAAGAAACTGCTGGAGAAACAAAAAGCCGGTAAAAAACGCATGAAGCAAGTGGGCTCGGTCGAGATTCCACAAGAAGCGTTCCTGGCTATCTTACAAGTGGACGAGAAATGAACCTGCAAGTCATCTTAGGTAACTTTGCATTAATCCTGTTCGTGTTGATGGTGATCACGGGCGTGATCTGGTTTCTGGATGTGTTCTACCTGGCCCGGCAGCGCCGCGCTGCGGCCGACCGCGCGCTGGCCGAGTACGACGCCCGCAACGCCCGCCTGACGGCCGACGGCATCAAGGCCGACAACAGCGGCAACCGTGCCCAGCTCGAAGCCGGCATCCTGCGCCAGCCGACCTGGATCGAGTACTCGGGCAGCTTCTTCCCGGTGATCGCGCTGGTGTTCTTCCTGCGCTCGTTCCTGTACGAGCCGTTCAAGATCCCATCGTCGTCGATGGTGCCGACCCTGCTGGTGGGCGACCTGATCCTGGTGAACAAGTTCACCTACGGCATTCGCCTGCCGGTGCTGAACAAGAAGGTCATCCAGATCAACGACCCGCAGCGCGGCGACGTGATGGTGTTCAAATATCCGATGGACATGAGCCAGGATTACATCAAACGCGTGATTGGCGTGCCTGGTGATAAAATTACGTATGAAAACAAGCGCTTAACGGTGAACGGCGTGGAAGTGAAGTACACTCCGCTGGACGATTACCTGAGCGACGAGCGCATGGCGTACAACAAGCAGTTCGAGGAAAACCTGACTGGCGTCAGCCATCGCATCCTGAATGACGAAGCCAAGCCGACCTACAGCCGCGAGAGCGTGTTCCCGTTCCCGCAGAGCGAGAACTGCCAGTACCGGTATGAAGGCTTTACCTGCGTGGTTCCAGCAGGCAACTACTTCATGATGGGCGACAACCGCGACAACAGCCTGGACAGCCGCTACTGGGGCTTCGTCCCGGACAAGAACATTGTTGGTAAAGCATTTTTCGTTTGGATGAACCTGGGTAACCTGCGCCGCATTGGCAGCATCCATTAATCTGCGCTGGCTCGAAAGGGACTAAGATGCAACAACGGCAAGAGGGTATTTCGCTGGTCGGACTGATCGTGATTCTGGCGCTGCTCGGTGGCGTGCTGGTGCTGGGACTGAAAATCGTCCCCACCTACGCGGAATACCGGGCGATCCAGAATGCCATCGCCACGGCCAAGTCGACCGGCGGCTCGGTGATCGAGATCCAGAAGTCGTTCGACGCCAGTGCCACGACCGGTTACATCAGTTCGATCAACAGCCGCGACCTGATCATCGAGAAGATCGATGGCCAGACCGAGATCAGCTTCGCCTACGAAAAGAAAATCCCGCTGGTCGGACCGGCCAGCCTGCTGCTTGAATATGAAGGCACCACCGCCAAGGGCGGCGCCAAACCTGCGAAAGAATAAAGAATCACAATGAATCTCCAGTTATTGCAAACTCGTTTAGGCTACACGTTCCAGGATGCTGGTCTTCTACAGCAGGCCCTGACGCATCGTAGCCATAGCAGTGTGCATAACGAACGGCTGGAATTCCTTGGTGATTCGATCCTGAACTGCGTGGTCGCCTCCATCCTGTACGACCGCTACCTGGAAATCGATGAGGGCGACCTGTCGCGCCTGCGCGCCAACCTGGTCAAGCAGCAGTCGCTGTTTGAAATCGCGCAGAAGCTGGAACTGTCGCAGTTCCTGCGCCTGGGCGAGGGCGAACTGAAATCGGGCGGCTTCCGCCGTCCATCGATCCTGGCCGATACGCTGGAAGCGCTGCTGGGCGCGATTTATCTCGACGGTGGCTTCAACCACGCGCGCGACGTGATCCGCTCGTTCTACATTCCGATCCTGGATTCGGTTGACCCGCAGACGCTGGGCAAGGACGCCAAGACCCTGCTGCAGGAATTCCTCCAAGCGAAAAAAATCTCGCTGCCGACCTACAACGTGATTGCCACCCACGGCGCCGCGCACAGCCAGGAATTCGAAATCGAATGCCTGGTGCCCAAGCTGGGCATCCAGGTGTTTGGCCGTGGCGGCAGCCGCCGCGCCGGCGAACAGGCGGCCGCCAAGCTGGCCCTGGCCGCTGCTGAACAGGCCGTGCAGAAAGCCCCGGCCGCCGCCCGCAAGTCCAAGCCGCGCGCGGCCCAGCTCAAGCTGGCCGGCATCGCCACCGTGCAAGAGCAACCGGCATCGCCGGCCAAGGCCGCAAACAAATAACACGAGAACACCATGACGACCGAAACGACCTCCGCCAGCAACTTCCGTTGCGGCTACATCGCTATTGTGGGCCGCCCGAACGTCGGCAAGTCCACGCTGATGAACACGCTGATCGGCGCCAAGGTCAGCATCACTTCGCGCAAAGCGCAGACCACGCGCCACCGCATCACCGGCATCCAGACTTATGACGATGCCCAGTTCATCTACGTCGACACGCCGGGCTTCCAGACCCGCCATGCGAATGCGCTGAACAACAACCTGAACAAGACCGTCACCAACACCCTGATCTCGTCGGACGTGATCGTGTTCGTGATCGAGGCGGGCACCTTCGGCCCGGCCGACCAGCAAGTGCTGGACCTGCTGCCGACCGAAGTGCCGGTGATCCTGGCGATCAACAAGGCCGACCGCGTGAAGGACAAGGCCGCGCTGATGCCGTTCGCGCAGCAGGTGGCGTCCAAGTTCAACTTCGCCGCCATCGTGCCGGTATCGGCCAAGCTGCGCTTCCAGCTGGACGGCCTGGAAAAAGAACTGAAAAACATCCTGCCGGAGAACGAAGCGATCTTCGACGCCGACGATATCACCGACCGTTCCGAGAAATTCATGGCATCGGAAATCGTGCGTGAGAAGCTGTTCCGCTTCGTCGGCGATGAGCTGCCTTACACCAGCACGGTGCTGATCGAGAAGTTCGAGCAGGAGGGCGATCTGCGCCGCGTATTCGCCGCCATCCTGGTGGAGCGCGACACCCATAAGTCCATGATCATCGGGAACAAGGGCGCGCGCCTGAAGGAAATCTCGACCCAGGCGCGCCAGGACATGGAAAAACTGTTCGGCGGTCCGGTCTACCTCGAGATCTGGGTCAAAGTGAAATCCGGCTGGGCTGACAACGAAGCGGGCCTGCGCGCTTACGGTTACGAGTAAGCGGGCCGCCCACACCAGCATGTCCACCACGCCAGACGCCACCTTGGACGCGCCGCCAGCAGCGGCGCCGGTGGAGACTGGCGCACCTGCCGGGGCACAAGCCGCCGCGTCGCCGCTTGGCGCAGGGCAGGGGGGCGCGCCGCATCCGGCCGCGCCTGCGCCGCCAGCCGCGCCCAAGCGCCCGCGCGCGCCGAGCCGCGAGCGCACCATCGGCACCAAGGTCGCCGGCCAGCCGGCCTTCGTCCTGCACAGCTATCCCTACAAAGAAACCAGCCTGATTATCGACCTGTTCACGCGCGACTTCGGCCGCGTGGCCTTGATCGCCAAGGGCGCCAAGCGGCCGCACTCGCAACTGCGCGGCGTGCTGCAAACCTTCCAGCCCTTGTCTTCGAGCTGGGTCGGCAAGTCCGAACTGCGCACCCTGACCGACGCCGAATGGGTGGGCGGCATGCTGCCGCTTGAGAAAACCGCGCTGCTGTGCGGCTTCTACCTGAACGAACTGCTGGTCAAGCTGCTGGCGCGCGATGACGCGCACCCGGCGCTGTTCGACCACTACGTCTCCACGCTGAACCAACTGGCGCATAATGAACCTGCGCCCATCGTCTTGCGAAAATTCGAACGGGCCTTACTTAAAGAGACAGGCGTCGCCGCTGATCTGACGCGCTGCGCCGAGACGCGCCGCGCGGTGCAAGCCGACGTGGTTTACGTGGTCGATCCCGAGCGCGGCCCGCGCCCAGAGCGCGCCTCCGACCTCTGGCCGCGTGTGACCGGCAAAACGCTGCTCGACATGGCGTGCGAAAATTACGAGGACGTCGCCACGCAAGTACAAAGCAAGCAGCTGATGCGTTTCCTGGTCGCGCACCACCTGAACGGCGCGCCGTTGAATACCCGGCAGATCCTGATCGATCTGTCCCAATTATGACGAGATAAGAATATGAGCTTCCTGCAACCATCCGGCACCATCATCGACCTTGGCGTGAACATCGACCACGTCGCCACCTTGCGCAACGCGCGCGGCACCAAGTACCCGGACCCGATCCGCGCCGCGCTGCTGGCCGAGCAGGCCGGTGCCGATTGCATCACGCTGCACCTGCGCGAAGACCGCCGCCACATCAAGGACGCCGACGTCATCGCATTGGCGCCGCAGCTGCTGACCCGCATGAACCTCGAAGCCGCCGTCACCCAAGAGATGATCGACTTCGCCTGCAAGATCAAGCCGGCCGACGTGTGCCTGGTGCCTGAGAAGCGCACCGAAGTCACCACCGAGGGCGGCCTTGATGTGGTGGGCAACTACAACGCCGTCGAGCGCGCGGTGAAGCAGCTGCAGGCCGAAGGCATTCGCGTATCGCTGTTCATCGACGCCGAAGAAGCGCAGATGGACGCCACCGCCGCTATCGGCGCGCCAGTGATCGAACTGCACACCGGCCGCTATGCCGACACCGAAGGCGCCGAGCAAGCCGCCGAACTGGAACGCATCCATCGCGGCACGCTGTACGGCGTGAGCAAAGGCCTGAAGGTCAACGCCGGCCACGGCCTGCACTACACCAACGTGCAAGCGATTGCCGCCATTCCGGAAATCGCGGAACTGAACATCGGCCATGCCATCGTGGCGCACTCGGTGTTCGTCGGCTGGGAAAACGCAGTGCGCGAAATGAAGGCCATCATGGTGGCAACGCGCCTCGGCCGGGGCGCGTAATGATCTACGGGATCGGCACCGATATCTGCAAAATCCCGCGCATTGAAGCGGCGCTGGCGCGGCATGGCGACCGCTTTGCCAGGAAGATCCTCGGCCCGCAGGAATTCGAAAAGTACCTTGCGCGCAAGGCCAGGCATCCGGTGCGCGGCATCCGCTTCGTGGCGACGCGCTTCGCGGCCAAGGAAGCCTTCTCGAAAGCCATCGGCCTGGGCATGCGCATGCCGATGACCTGGCCAGCCGCGCAGATGCTGAATCATCCGAGCGGCAAGCCGATGATTGTGTGCAGCGGCGTGCTGCAAGAGTTCATGGAAAAGAATAAGCTGTCGGCACAAGTAACCGTCAGCGACGAAGAAGACTACGCGGTCGCCTTCGTCATCGTGGAGCAGGAAAAGTGACTGAAGAAGTAAGCGATCCGCGTGAACAAGTGCTGGCCACCGTCGCCAAGCTGCCCAACCTGCCGGGCGTGTACCGCTATTTCGACGCCGACGACAAAGTCCTCTACGTCGGCAAGGCGCGCGACTTGAAAAAGCGCGTGTCGAACTACTTCCAGAAAAACCTGAGCAGCCCGCGCATCGCCATGATGGTCGAGCGTATCGCGCGGCTCGAAACCACCGTCACCCACAGCGAAGCCGAAGCGCTGATCCTTGAGAATAACCTGATCAAGGCACTGAGCCCGCGCTTCAACATCCTGTTCCGCGATGATAAATCGTACCCGTACCTGAAGATCACCGGTGGCGATGCGCCGCGCATGGTCTACTATCGCGGTGCGGTGGACAAGAAGAATCAGTACTTCGGGCCTTTCCCCAACTCGTGGGCGGTCAAGGAGTCGATGCAGATCTTGCAGAAGGTGTTCCAGATCCGCACCTGTGAGGAAAGCGTCTTCGCCAACCGCACCCGCCCATGCCTGCTGAACCAGATCGGCCGCTGCAGCGGTCCGTGCGTGGACCTGATCAGCAAGGAAGACTACAAGCTGGACGTGGAGAACGCCGCGCGTTTCCTGCGCGGCCGCCAGACCGAGGTGCTGGAAGACCTCGAAAAGAAAATGCACGCTTACGCGGCCGACCTCAAATTCGAGCAGGCGGCGGCGGTGCGCAACCAGATCCAGTCGCTGTCGCGCGTGTTGCATCAGCAAAGCATGGAGACCACCGGCGATGCCGACGTCGACATCATCGCCGTGCTGGTCCAGGGGGGACGTGCCTGCGTCAATCTGGCGATGGTGCGCGGCGGCCGTCACTTGGGCGACCGCGCCTACTTCCCGACCCACGTTGGCGATGCTGAAGCGATTGCGGAGCAAGCCATCGAGGTTGAAGTACTGGCGGCCTTCCTCGCCCAGCACTACGCCGACAAATTCATTCCCGGCACGCTGATCCTGAATATCGAATTCGATCATCCGGCGCTGATACAAGCCTTGCAGGAGCAGTGCGGTCACCGCATCAACCTCGTGTTCCAGCCGCAGGACCAGCGCCGCAAATGGCTGGAACTGGCGCAGAAGGGCGCCGAGATCTCGCTGGCGCGGCTGCTGTCCGAGCAAGGCTCGCAGCAATCGCGCACGCGCGCGCTGGTTGAGGCCTTGCAGCTGGAGCCGGAAGACATCGACACCCTGCGCGTGGAATGCTTCGACATCTCGCACACGCAGGGCGAGGCCACGCAGGCCTCGTGCGTGGTGTTCCATCACCACCAGATGCAGAACGGCGAGTACCGCCGCTACAACATCAACGACATCACGCCGGGCGACGATTACGCCGCCATGCGCCAGGTGCTGTACCGCCGCTACGAAAAAGTCGCCAATGGCGACGGCGTGATGCCGGACGTGGTGCTGATCGACGGCGGCAAAGGCCAGATCGAAATGGCGCGGCAAGTGTTCGCCGAGCTGGGGCTGGATATCAGCCTGATCGTCGGCGTGGCCAAAGGGGAGGGCAGGCGCGTCGGCCTCGAAACCCTGATGTTCGTCGACGGCCGCCCATCGCAGGAACTGGGCAAGGAATCGGCGGCGTTGATGCTGGTGGCGCAGATCCGCGACGAAGCCCACCGTTTCGCCATCACCGGCATGCGCGCCAAGCGCGCCAAAACGCGCCAGACCTCGCGCCTGGAGGAGATCGAAGGCATCGGCGCCAAGCGCCGCCAGCGCCTGCTGGCCCGTTTCGGCGGCCTGCGCGGCGTGATGGACGCCAGCGTCGAAGACCTCAAGACCGTGGAGGGGATTTCCAGCGCCCTGGCCGAGGAAATCTACAAGCAGCTACATTGACAGGCAAGGGTGCTGGTTTAATGCGCGTGCTCAAGGTAGACTAGCGGCGCATTACACATTTTCATGGCCGCACTTTATTTTGAGCTTATGCCTTTCAATATTCCGATTCTGTTGACCTGGTTGCGCGTTGCGCTGATTCCGCTGGTGGTGGGCGTCTACTATCTACCCACCACGATGCTGCCGGTGGCGGACCAGAATCTGGCGGCCACGCTGGTGTTCATTGTCGCCGCCGTGACCGACTGGTTCGATGGCTTCCTGGCGCGGCGCTGGAACCAGACCTCGGCCTTCGGCGCCTTCCTCGACCCAGTGGCGGACAAGCTGATGGTGGCTGGCGCCTTGCTGGTGCTGGTGCAGCTGGATCGCGCCAATGCCGTCCTGTCCTTCATCATCATCGGCCGCGAGATCGCCATTTCGGCGCTGCGCGAGTGGATGGCACAGATCGGCGCCTCCAAATCGGTGGCGGTAAGCTCGTTGGGCAAGATCAAGACCACGGCGCAAATGACCGCCATCCCGCTGCTGCTGTTCCATGACGTGCTGTGGGGCGCGGTCGATAGCCAGTTCTGGGGCGCGCGCCTGCTGGAAGTGGCGGCGGTGCTGACCGTGTGGTCGATGTTCTACTACCTGCGCCTGGCGTGGCCGCTGATCAAAGAGAAGTCCGGCCAGCTGTAAAACGTTAATCGAATAAACAATATTTTCATTTGGCATTGACAGGCGGCGTAGAACCTCTATAATGCTGGCCTGTTGTTGATGACGACGAAGCAAAGCGGGAGTAGCTCAGTTGGTAGAGCGCAACCTTGCCAAGGTTGAGGTCGAGAGTTCGAGACTCTTCTCCCGCTCCA
>NZ_FOBG01000001.1:0-2075595 GCF_900109645.1 Duganella sp. CF402 | reverse complement strand
ATGCGGGAGTAGCTCAGTTGGTAGAGCGCAACCTTGCCAAGGTTGAGGTCGAGAGTTCGAGACTCTTCTCCCGCTCCAGAATTCTGGATTACAGCGCGTAACCCCGCTGTGGTCTTGCAGTAAAAGTTTCCTCTGGCGAGGTAGCAAAGCGGTTATGCAGCGGCCTGCAAAGCCGTCTAGGTCGGTTCGACTCCGATCCTCGCCTCCAAAGCTCCTAAGCGGGAGTAGCTCAGTTGGTAGAGCGCAACCTTGCCAAGGTTGAGGTCGAGAGTTCGAGACTCTTCTCCCGCTCCAAAATGTAGAAGGGCAGCCCAGTGGGCTGCCCTTTTTGCTTTCAGCGATTCAAATCTTCCAAGATGTGGTGGCAATTTGCCTCCACCAGTGCTAGCCTGTCGCTGACGGCTCTGCCGCAAGGAAGGATATTCATATGAACACGATGGGCGATAGAGGGCGGATTTCTGCTCGCGTTTCTGCTGCTGTAGCGGAAACATTGAATGAGGCTGCGGACTTGAGTGGCATCACCTTGTCGAGCTTCGTGGTCCAAGCCGCGTTGAAGGAGGCGCAGCGTGTGATAGATCGTGAGAAGACCATCTTCATATCGAACCAAGATGCTGCCGTTTTACTTGACCTGCTCGACAACCCACCGTCGCCGAATGCGGCAATGAGTAAGGCGTTTGAGCGCTTTATACAGGTGAAATATGGTGCAGAAAATAGTACCCCTGGAAAAAGCGCATGATGTGACGCATTTCGATTGCGGCGAGGGCAAGCTGAACACTTGGCTGCAAACGATCGCGATGCAGCATCAGAGGAACGGCACATCCAAGACGTTTGTACTGATTGATGATGGAGAGCCATGCATCGTTCTCGGTTTCTTTACGATGGCGATCAGAACCTTGACGCCGAGTGAGGTCTTGCCGCAGGACTTGCAACGTAAGTTACCACGCCAAGTTCCCGGTTTCACGTTGGCTCGATTAGGGGTATCTGTCCTGGCTCAGGGACGGAAATTCGGGGCATTTCTTCTGCTGGAAGCAATGGAGCGTGCCTACAGGGCATCCATGAGCGTGGGCGGATACGCCTTATTTGTCGATGCCAAGGATGGCTTGGCGTCATTTTACGAACACTTCGGTTTCAAGCCGCTGATTGATGATCCCAATACGCTGGTGATGCCCATCGCTGCAATGCCGAAGTTCCCCGATTGATCCAGATCCTGCCACCATGCTTCGCAAGCAGCCGGCGTCCACTTCTTGACAGCACGGCGTGTTCGCAAATGAATAATCACGCTCGCGTGAACAAAGCAGTCGCGCGCCCCGTTATTGCCTGCTTTTGTAACATGTCGGTTAACCACAATGGCTCAACCGTCTGGCGTCATTTAAGATGCCGGCCAAGACAATCGTGTGCGGGCTAACGCCAGACGCACGCGCCAAAACATTCCTGTCATCCGGAGACATCGTCCACAAGATGGACGATTAGTACCGCGCCCGCCATCAAGGCAGCAGCGCCGAATAGCGTCCACCGCTGGCGCTTGCGGTCGCCCGTCGTTTCAAAATTTTTCAAGAGGATAAATCCATGAGCCCATCCAGTAACAATAATGCGGACGTGGCCGCCAAAGGCCGTCGCTTCTCGCGCCGCCAGTTTATCGGGGCGGCGGTTGGCGCCGCAGCCGTATGGGGCGGTTACTCGGTCCTGTTCGGCGGCCAGTTCCGCGCCGACAAGGCGGATCGCAAAGTGGATGTGCTGCTGATTGGCGGCGGCATCATGAGCGCAACGCTTGGCGTGTACCTGGCCGAGCTGGAGCCGGGCTGGACATTTGAGGTGTTCGAGCGGCTCGACAAGGTGGCGGAGGAAAGCTCCAACGGCTGGAACAACGCCGGCACCGGCCACTCGGCGTTGTGCGAACTGAACTACACCCCGATGGACGACAAGGGCAAGGTGCAGATTGCCAAGGCGGTGGAGATCAATGAGAATTTCCAGATCTCCCGCCAGTTCTGGTCGCACCAGGTGCGCAAGGGCGTGCTGGGCAATCCGCGTGAATTCATCAATTCGACGCCGCATATGAATCTGGTCTTTGGCGAGGAAAATCGCGCGTTCATCCGCAAGCGGGTCGAGGCGCTGAAGGCGTCGCCGCTGTTCGCCGGCATGGAAATGAGCACCGACCCGGTCCAGATCAAGCAGTGGATTCCCATCATGATGGAAGGCCGCAAGCCGGAAGAGGTCGTGACCGCCACCCGTTCGCCGCTGGGCACTGACGTCAACCTGGGTGCGATCACCCGCCAGTTCTACCAGCACCTCAACCAACACGGCGTGAAGATTTCGACCGCCTTTGAAGTGCGCTCGATCACGCGCAACGATGATGGCTCGTGGCGGGTGTCCGCCTTCGACATCAAGGACAAGTCGAAGGTGCAGACGGTGGATGCGCGCCACATCTTCATCGGCGCGGGTGGTGCGGCGCTGCCGCTGCTGCAGCTGTCGGGCATACCCGAGGCCAAGCAATATGGCGGCTTCCCGGTGGGCGGGGAATTCCTGGTCACGGAAAATCCGCAGATCACCTCGCGCCACCTGGCCAAGGTGTACGGCCTGGCCGACACCGGCTCGCCGCCAATGTCGGTGCCGCATCTGGACACCCGCGTGCTGGATGGTAAAACGGTGCTGCTGTTCGGCCCGTTTGCGACGTGGTCCAGCAAGTTCCTCAAGAACGGTTCCTACTTCGATATGGCCAAGGCGACGTCGCCGTCGAATATCGTTCCGCAGCTGCAGGTAGGCATGCATGAATTTGCACTGGTCAAATACCTGGCGCAGCAGCTGGAACTGTCCAAAGAGGAAAAGATGGCCGCCCTGCGCCGCTACATGCCTGAGGCGAAGGACGAGGACTGGCGCTTGTGGCAGGCCGGCCAGCGCGTGCAAATCATCAAGAACGTGCCGGGGCAGGGCGGCGTGCTCAAGCTGGGCACCGAGGTGGTGGTGTCCGCCGACCGCTCGGTGTCGGCCTTGCTGGGTGCTTCGCCGGGCGGCTCGACTTCGCCGGCAATCATGCTGTCGCTGCTGGAGAAAGTGTTCCCCGACCGGATGAAGACCGCCGCCTGGCGCGGCAAGATACGCGAAATCGTGCCGACCTACGGCCAGAAGCTCAACGAGAATCCGGAACTGCTGGTGAGCGAATGGGCTGCTACCGCTGACACTTTGCAACTGGCGATCGCCTCGCCAAGCCTGGCGGGTTACGCGCCGGCTGCCGCCCCGTCCGAGAAGCCGGGACTGGTGAAAAAAGTGCCGGATATCGCGCTGTAATCCCGATAGCCTGCTCAGTCGGAGTAAAGCAGGATGCGGCCGCAGCTGTTCCAGTCGGCCGCCTTGCTGCTGGCACCGCTGCGTTGATCAGTTACTGCTGACAGTGCCGAATCGTTCGCAACGTGTCATGCGCCCAGGCTGCGGGCCAGGGTCGCAGGGTTGCAACGCATGGCACGTGTGCGGGCGCTGGCGGCGCGGGCGTGATCGCCGCTGGCTTCGCACGCTGCCGCCAGGCCGCTCAGGGCCTCGGCTGAACGCGGCTGCAGGCTGACCGCGTGGCCAAACGCTTCGACGGCTTTCTGCGCCGTGCCGCACTTCATGGCGGCACGCCCCAGACCCAGCCATGTTTCGGCATCCTGCGGACACTGAATGACGGCAGCTTCAAAACTGGCCAGCGCCTGCGGCCAGGCGGACTGCTGCTGGTGCATGCGACCCAGCCACAGATGCGGATTGACCGGCGGGCGCTCGAGCCCGGTCAACGCGGTCAGCCGCTGCTGCGCTTGATGGTGATCGCCTTTGAGCAGGGCCAGGATGCCGTACACGGCGTCGGCCCATTGCTGCTCCAGCTGTAGCAGGGGAAAGGCGCTGACCAGCGCTTCGCAAGCGGCGAGCTCGCCGGCCAGCAGCAGTTGTTCCGCCAGCGACACCCGCACGTTCAAGGCGTGCGGAAAGCGTGTCGCCAGGCGGCGCAACTGTGCGATGGCCTGCGCACGCAGGCCCCGATGGATGGTGGTGGTGGCCAGCGCAAACAGGGTGGCGCATTCGGCCTCGGCCGCGAAAGCCTGCTGCACGGCATAGTCCGGCATGGGCAGCCCCTCCCGCTCGAATAGCTGGGTATCAAACAATGGCGCCTCCGGTGTGACAGGAATGTCCTCGGGCCGCAGCGGCGGCGGCAATACCGCACTGGCCGCAATCACGGCGCGGCGCGGGGAGGCAAACACCTCGTCGATCGGATCGCCGTCCAGGTTGGCGGGCACGGGCAGGCCAATGCCGGCCGCCAGTGTCGGCAGCACATCGCACGCGCCGAGCGAGCCGATGTTGCGGTCGCGCGCGATGCCGGGGCCGGCCATGACGACGAAGCCGTCATTCAGGCCGGCGCCGTTCGACATCAGGGCCCAGGCCGTAGCGGGACCCAATAGCTGGAAGTAGCGGCCACAAATCAGGTCGAGAAATTGATAGCTGCGCGCGATGCTCAGTTCTACCGCAGCGGTATCGGCCTGACCGGCCAGCAGCGCTTGCACGGCCGCCGGCAATTTCAGCCGCAGCACGAGGCCGCCGGCACGGTGCTGTTCGATCATGGCAGTGCCGAGTGCGTGCAGGGTGGCGCACTGCGCCAGCGCGGCCGCCATCGGGGCCGCCAGCAAGGCCCTGGTCGCCGGCGGGAAGCCGGCCAACAGGAAGTCGGTATCGCCGGGCCTGATTTCATCGGGCGCCACGCGCGCCTCGTGCACCAGGTCGCGCAATGCCGGGGGATGGACGGCCTGCGGCGCCAGCGGCCAGGCCCAGCCATCTCCGTTCAGGCCCGCTTCCAGTCCGGCCGCCAGCACATAGCCATGACGCAGCTGTAAGCCGTGGGTGGCGGGCCAGCCCACCACGGCAGTGGGCAGGCCCGCGTCATCGGCCCAATGCCACACGGCCGGGGTGCGCAAGGGCAGATCGCCTGCCGGACGCAGGAATAGCGATTGCGGCAATGGCGCCAGCGCATGCAGCAATCCGTGCCGGTCGGGCAGCACGCCGCTGGCGACGCTGGCCCAGCCGCTGTCGGCACAGGGCGACGGTGGAAAGTCCAGCCAGCCGCACGCGCCGGCCTCTATCAGCGACGAGATCATCGGCAGCAGGCCACGGTCCGCCAGTTGCTGCAAGCGGTGCCAGTCCATGCCGTCGATGGCCAGCATGACGAAGCGTTTAGATGGCAAGGGCATAGCTGGAACGGGAATGGAGCAATTCGGCGCCGGCGCGGCGCGCCATGCCCAGCGTGGCGCGCGACTCGTCGTTGCAGTGAAAGCGGCAGCGCGGCAGGCCGCGTTCCAGCATGACGACGCTGGCCGCCTGCAGCAGCATCAGCGCCGGCCAGCCGTGACGGTAGCGGGGATGGGTGATCCACAAGTCGACGCCGGGCAAGCCCTGGTCGCGCTGGCTGAGCAGCAAGCCGATCAGCTCTTCCCCCAGCATCAGGACGAACGACAGGGCGGCGTTCTGCGTATCGGCGCAAGTCGCTGCCAGGTGATCTTGCAGCGCCGTGGCGGCGGTGCGGCTGTGCAGCGCATACAGTTGCGCGGCGGCCGGCCAGTGATGCGGCTGCAGGTTTTCGGTCCGCACGCCGGGCGGAATGCGGCCGGTGTCGCGAAGGCGGGCCAGAAATGCGCTGCAATGGTGGTGGCCGGCGGCGGCGTCGGCCTCGAAATAGTGGAGCGTGCGCAGCCGTTGCGCGCCCAGGTGCAGCAGGAAAGCGGGCGGCTCGTCATCGCTCCATTCCTGCCAGCTTTGCAGGTAGTCCACATCCCATTGCGCCGCCTCGGCGGCAAGGCCGCGCAGCAGGGTGCGGCCCACGCCACGCCGGCGTTGCGAGGGCAGGACAAACAGATGGGCGCGCAGGCCGGGCAGCTGGTGATCGCGGCCCAGCAGCGAAAACGCCGCCACCCCGGCGACCTGGTCTTCAGCGTCTGCGGCGATCAGGATGCCTGCGGGCGGGACGCCCTGGTTGGCGACGTGGGGCATCAGCCCGAAGGCAAGGTCGACCTCGGCGCCGCGCGCGATGCGTACTTGCACAGCGGCTTGCAGCGTCAATCCGGGGTCTTCGGTTTGCGGCGGCGTGCAGCCGGCGCGGCGCGGCGATACACTGCCAGGCCGGCCAGGCCGGTGGCCAACATGGCCAGCGAGGAAGGCTCGGGTACCGTGCTGGTGAATTCGCCGGCGTGGATGAATGCGCCGCTGTCATCGTAGGCGATGGTATCGATCAGAATTACCTGGTTGCCCAGGTAGCCAGTCACCTTCACCCATCCATAGTCGGTATGCTCCCCATCAAAAAACGAGAACGGGATATAGTTGTACTGGCTGATCCCCTCATAAAGCGGGTTCTTCGTCACCGAATCCTGATAACTGAGTGTGATGCGGCCGCCTACCATCGTGGTGCAAGCGTTCTTGCAGCCGGGAGCGTTGGACAGGACGCTGGAGTAGTGCTGATCGTCCACCGTATGCCCCAGCTGCGAGGTTGGCGTCCATGCCAGCGACGGCCCGATCAGGGTCCCGGGAGCGAGCGGATCGGCCACGCCCAGGCCGGCGCTGAGGTAGCTGAAGGTGTTGTACATCGGTTGCGGCGCGATGCCGGAGGACGGAGGCTGGGTCATGCCAACGTAAAAAATCTCGCGGGAATAGGTAAGATCAACCGTGCCGTTGTGATCGACATCGAAGGTGAGGCTGTAGCTTGAATCTTGCCCAGCGACCGGCGTCGGCACGTCGATGAACGTTTGCGCAGGAACGACGACGACATTCGCACTGGCATGCGCGGCACTTAACGCCAGCAATGCGGCGGCGCTGCCTTTATAGGACGAGGGGAGGGGACTGGATGGTGGCGTCATGGCTTCTCGATAGCAGTTTAATAGTTAAAATATTAACCTTTGTTGTGCATCATACCACTATAGTGGAACTCACTCCAGCCAAGAATGGGCCGCCAGCCAGCGGCCCAGCTCGTTGTCGTTGGCGCACTGCAGTTTGTTGAAGATGTTGGCCCGATGGGTTTCCACCGAGCGCGGGCCGCAGGGCGGCACCAGCACCCGCGCGATTTCCTTGTTCGGCTGTCCCAGCCCGACTAGCCGCGCGACTTCGCGTTCGCGCGCGGTGAGGTCTTCCCACATGCGCTGGGCCTGGCCGCGTGCGCGCGCTTCGACGATGGCGGCGGGCAGCTTGTCCAGCAGTTGCTGGGTGTCCGGCTTCTGCACCCAGTCGTAGGCGCCGCGCCGCACCGCTTCCAGCGCGGTCGGAATGTCGCCGTGGCCGGACAGGAACAAGGTCACCAGCGGGCTGTGCGTGCTGCGTATCTGCTCAAACACGGTCAGCCCGCTCATGGCGCCCATGCGCAGATCGAGGATCACGCAGCCCGGCTGGCGCAGGTCGACCGCTTCCAGAAACGCCTCGCCGGATGCAAACGCCTGCACTGCCAGCCCCTGCGAAAACAGCAGGAGCAGCAGCGAGCGGCGCAGGGCTTCGTCATCGTCGACAACGTAGAGGGTGAGGGGAGCGTCTTTCATGGCACGATAGGGAGAGTAAACGAGAACGTGGCGCCGCCGCCGGCGGGGCTTTCGACCGTCATGATACCGCTGTGGGCTTCAATAATGGTGCGGCAGATATTGAGTCCCAGCCCGAGACCGTCCGGTTTGGTGGTGAAGAAGGGCGCGAACACTTGTTCCAGCTGGTCGTCCGGGATACCTGGCCCTTGGTCGCTGACGGCGATCCGCAGGCTGGCGCCGGCGCAGTGGCTGGTCAGGGAAATGCAGCGGCGGTTGCGCGGCTGCTCCTGCATGGCTTGCACGGCGTTGTGGATCAGGTTGACCAGCACCTGTTCCAGCAGCACCTTGTCGCCGCGTACCTGTGCCGCCGGGTCTTCCATCGACAGTTTGAGCGTGACGCCGCTGCGCTGCAGTTCGGGCTTGAGCAGCGCCTCCGCGTGCAGGATGATGTCGCCAACGGCAAAGCTCTCAAAGTGGCCGCGCTGCGGATTGATCAGCGAGCGCACGCGCCGCACGATTTCGCTGGCGCGCTTGGCTTGCTCGATGATGTCGTCCAGTGCGCCGGCCAGCATCTCCGGCGAGGCGCGGCCGGCCAGCGCGCGCGCCGCCACCGCGAAGTTGGACAGCGCCATCAACGGCTGGTTGAGTTCATGCGCCAGCGTCGACGCCATCTCGCCGACGCTGGCCAGCCGTGCGCTGCGCTGCAAGCGGACTTCCTGGTCGCGCTGGCGGGCCTCGGCCTGCTTCTGGGCGGTGATGTCGACCACGGAGCTGAGCCAGCCACGGTTCACGCCCTCGGCATCGATCAGCGGCGCCGTGTAGACCATCGTGATGACATCGTGGCCGTCCTTGTGGCGGATGCGCGATTCGAAACCGCTGGGCGCGGCGCGGCCCTGCAAGGCCTCGTCGCTTTCGCGCGTCTGCTTTTCCAGATCCTCGGGATGCCAGTAAGGGTAGGGCGGGTAGCGCCCCAGCAGTTCGTCCGCGCTGTAGCCGACGATGTTGCACAGGGCCGGATTGACGTACATGATTTTTCCCTCCGGGTCACGCGCGCGGATACCAACCAGCAGCGAGTCTTCCATCGCCTTGCGCAGGGAGTGGGCTTCCTGCAGGTCGCGCGTGCGTTCCTGGACCCGCTGTTCCAGTTCCAATCGCGCCGCTTGCTGCTCGGCGTAGCGGCGCTCGCGCAGACGCCAGTACAGCACGGCCAGCAGCAGCAAGGCGGCGGCCAGGGTGGCGAGCGTCAGTGCCGCCTGTTTGGCTTGCTGGACATCGCGCATGTCCTCGGTGACGGTGAGGGTCCAGCCCAGTTCCGGCAGCGCCGTATCGAGCGCCAGCAGTTTGGCCTTGTGTCCTTGCATAGAGGTTTGCAGGACGAAGCCGGGCGTGTCCTGGTCGGTATTGATTTTCCACGGCAGCACATCGAAGCTGCTGCGCGTGCCGTATTGCGCGTGTGCGCTGATCCACTGGCTGTCGGCGGCCGGGACCGGCGCGATGCTATGAAACAGCCATTCCGGCACCGCGCTCAGGAATACGATGCCGCGACTGTCGCGCAGCACCACCGGGTAGCCGCTGCGCTGCCAGACCTGTTCGAGCGGATCGAGGCTGATCTTGACCACGGCGACGCCCAGCACGTCGGCGCCTACCCGTACCGGCTCGGCGATGAACAGACCGGCCTGGCCGGTGGTCAGGCCAAGGCCGTAGAACAGGCCCCGGCCGCCTTTCAGCGCATCTTCGAAATACGGGCGCTGGCGGTAGGACTCGCCGACGAAGCTGGACGGCGTATCCCAGTTGCTGGACGCCAGCGTCATACCGTTGCGGTCCACCAGGTAGAGCGCGGCGGCGCCGGTGGTGGTTTGCAAATCCTTAAAGTAATGGTTCACGCGCGCCAGTAAAGCCGCATCGCGCGGCGCGCGCAGCAGTTGCTGGACTTCCGGATGGCGCGCGGCGGCGTAGGGCAGGAAATCGTGTTTTTCCACCAGCCCGCGCAATCCCAGCACGTGGGCCGCGCTGGCCTGGCGCAAGGCTTGCATCTTGGCCTGGCGTTCGCGCTGTTCGGCCCAGTTCCCCGACAGCACGATCAGCACCAGCGCCCCGGCAACGGCCAAGGCTCTGCGCCAGTAATGCGGCTTGAACAGGAGGGACATGGATGCTCCGCGACCAAATAGGGGAACAATAACAGTTGTGCACGCCGGTGTGGGCGTCCTCCGTAATTTTACGGAGGACGGTGCGCCAAAGTTGCGGATGTGGCCGGGCCGCCGATGTGCGATGCTGGTTCCATACCCACCCAATAATAATATTTCAGGAGCACAGCATGAACATGCATGAACCCCCACAACCACAATACAGCGCCGAGGAACGCCGCAAGCGCGTGTTCGCCATCATCAGCGCCTCGTCCGGCAACCTGGTGGAATGGTTTGACTTCTACGTTTATTCATTCGCCTCGATCTACTTTGCCAGTCAGTTCTTCCCGAGCGGGAATGCGACGGCGGAGTTCCTGAAATCGGCTGCAGTGTTTGCAGTCGGCTTCCTGATGCGTCCTATCGGTGGCTGGATGTTCGGCCGCATCGCCGATCGCGTCGGCCGCAAGAAATCGATGCTGGTCTCGGTGCTGATGATGTGCGGCGGTTCGCTGGCCATCGCGGTGCTGCCGACCTACGCCAGCATCGGCGTCGCCGCGCCTATCCTGCTGCTGATCATCCGGATGTTCCAAGGCTTGTCGGTGGGTGGCGAATACGGCACCACCGCCACCTACATGAGCGAAGTGGCGCTGCGCGGCCAGCGCGGCTTCTTCTCGTCGTTCCAGTACGTGACCCTGATCGGCGGCCAGTTGCTGGCGGTGCTGACGGTGGTGATCCTGGAGCAGTTCCTGACCTCGGCTGAATTGAAGGCCTGGGGCTGGCGCGTGCCGTTCGTGGTGGGCGCCGTGGCTGCGCTGGTGTCGCTGATGCTGCGCCGCACGCTGCATGAAACCATCAAGGCCGAAGACCGCAACAGCAAGGAAGCCGGCACGCTGGCTAACCTGTTCAAGCACCATCGCGCCGCCTTCATCACGGTGCTGGGCTATACCGCCGGCGGCTCGCTGATCTTCTACACCTTCACTACCTACATGCAGAAATACCTGGTCAACACGGCCGGCATGCCGGCCAAGACGGCCAGTATCGTCATGACTGGTTGCCTGTTCCTGTACATGTGCATGCAGCCGGTGTTCGGCATGCTGGCGGACCGCATCGGCCGCCGCCATTCGATGATGCTGTTCGGCGCACTGGGCGCGCTGGCGACCTATCCGATCCTGGCCATCCTGCATGGGAACACCAGCCCGGTGCTGGCCTTCGTCCTGATTACCGTGGCGCTGGCCATCGTCAGCCTGTACACCTCCATCAGCGGCCTGGTGAAAGCGGAGATGTTCCCGCCTGAAGTGCGTGCGCTGGGTGTGGGCCTGTCGTATGCGATTTCCAACGCCATCTTCGGTGGCTCGGCGGAATTCGTCGGCCTGTCGTTCAAGAACCTCGGCCACGAAAGCTGGTTCTACGTCTACGTCACCGTGATGATGGCGGTCGCCTTCCTGGTCAGCCTGCGCCTGCCGAAGACGCCGTCGTACCTGCACACGGATCACTGACCAAACAACTGGACCAGCGCTGCCCGCAACCATGCATTACCGCCATCCTTGGCGTACTTGCGGTGCCAGTGCTGTTTCAGATCGAAGCCCGGTACTTCGATAGGCGGTTCCACCAGCCTCACTGGTGCGAACCGCGCAAAACTCTCTCCCACAGCACGCGGCACGGTCGCAATCAGGTCGCTGGCCGCGATCACAAACGGAATCGACATGAAGTGCGGTGTCGACAGCACCACGCGGCGCGAGATGCGCTTACGGCTCAGAAGTTGTTCGAACACCTCCTGGCTGCGGCCTTCCGCCTTCACCACCGCATGTCCCATGCTCAGGAACCGATCCATCGTCAGCCGTTTCCCCCGGAACGGATGGTCTGCACTCAGGATGCAAATGAAGTCGTGTGAGAACAGCCGTTGCTGGAAGAAGTTGCGGTGTTTCAGATCGGGGAAATAGCCGACCGCCAGGTCGACCCGGCCTTCCTCCAGCGCCACCGCCAGTTCCGCCGGCGGCAGGGTGGCTGAGGCGATGCTGGCGCCCGGCGCTTCGCGCCGCAGGTGTTCCAGCAGGCGAGGCAGGAATGTCATTTCTCCCACATCCGACAGGGCGATGGTGAAACAGCGGTCGCTGCTGGCTGGATCGAAGGCGGTGCTGGCCAGTACGTCGTTGCGCAGGCGCTGCAGGATATCGCGGGTTGGATCGACCAGCGTCAGCGTGCGTGGCGTCGGCGCCATGCCTTGGGCGGTACGGACAAACAAGGGGTCGCCCAGCGATTTGCGCAGTTTGTTCAAGGCCACGCTGACCGCCGGCTGGCTCATGTCGAGCCGCCGCGCGGCCCCACTGACACTGCGCTCTTCGTAGATGGCCAGCGCCACCGGCAACAGGTTCAAGTCAAATCCCTTCATGGCTGCCTCTTAGCTAAATTCGAAATTCATATAAACGTTATTCTGTTTATTCTATTTGAAAATACTCAGTTGTCCTTGATTATGACTGCACAACACTCATAAAACCAAGGAGACAACATGCAACGCACCTTACTGGCGCTGTGCTTTACCGTGTGTTCCGCGCAGGCGGCGGAAGAGCCGATCCGCATTGGCGTGATCACATCCCTCAGCGGCCCGGCCGCGCAAAGCGGCGAGCAAATGAAGGCCGGCATCGACACCTGGATGCGCATGAACGGCGGCAAGGCTGCCGGCCGCAAGCTGGAATTGATTTACAAGGACGACACCGGCCCGCAGCCGGAAGTCGCCAAGCGGCTGGCCACGGAACTTGTCGGCCGCGACAAGGTCGACATCCTGGCCGGCTTCGTTTTCACGCCGAATGCGATTGCCGCTGCAGGCGTCAGCGAGCGCGCCAAAAAGCCGATGATCGTCACTGGCGCCGCCGCTTCCGCCATCACGACGCGCTCTCCCTTTTTGACGCGCACTTCCTACACCATTGCGCAATCCGTGCAGCCGCTGGCGCAATGGGCCTACAAGACCGGATCGCGCCGGGTGTTCTCGGTGGTCGCTGATTATGCGCCGGGCCATGACGCCGACCAGTGGTTCACCAGCAGCTTCAAAGCCGCAGGTGGCACAGTGATCGATTCGGTCAAAGTGCCTTTGTCCACGCTGGATTTTAGCGCCTACCTGCAGCGCATCAAGGACGCCAAGCCGGATGCCATCCATGTGTTCCTGCCAAATGGCCAGCCGATGGTCGCCTTCATGAAAGGCTATCGTGAGAAAGGGTTGGACAAGGCGGGCATCCGCTTCCTCGGTGGCGAAGGCTGGGCTGATGAAGATGTATTGAAGGCCGCTGGCGAGACTATGTCCGGCATCTACACGGCGGGCTTCTACTCGTACTTCCAGTCCGGTCGTGAGAACGCTGCCTTTACCGAGGCTTTCGCCAAGACGGTGGACAACCGCTTCAAGCCCAATTTCCAGGCTGCTTCCGCGTATGACGGCATGGCGTTGATCGCCGCCACTCTGACCAAGAATGGCGGCAAGGTCGATGGGCCGTCGTTCATCGCTGCGGCCAAGGGCTACAGCGCTGCCAGCCCGCGCGGCATCGTCACTATCGACGCCAAGACCAGCGACGTCGTCCAGACCATCTACATCCGCCGCATCGACAAGCTGCCCAACGGTAGTTACGGAGCCGTCGAGATTGACCGCTACGACGCGGTAAAAGATCCAGCCAAGTAAAGGAGATAGTTATGTTCCCATTGAATCAGTGGTACGTCGCAGGCTTTGCGTGGGAGTTGAAGGACCAGCCCCTCGCGCGCAAACTGTTGAACTACCCGATCGTTATGTTCCGCACCGAGGGCGGCGTGGCCGCGCTGGAAGATCGTTGCTGTCACCGCGCCGTTCCGCTGTCCTGCGGCACGCTGGAGGGCGAAGGCATCCGCTGCGGTTATCACGGCTTGCTGTTTGGCGCGGCAGGGCAGTGCCTGGAAATTCCGGGCCAAGTCAAAATTCCGGGCAAGGCCAGGGTGCGCGCGTTCCCGGCCGAGATCCGCAACGAAGTGATCTGGATCTGGTTTGGCGCCGAGCCGGAGGAGCAGCCATCCGGCCCGCCGCCGGAAGTCGCGGCGCACGAGAATCCGCGCTACACCTGGAAGGGCGGCGTATTCCACTACGATGCGCCTTACCAGCTTATTCATGACAACCTGCTGGACTTGAGCCATGTCGGCTATCTGCATGGGCGCACCATCGGCGGCAACGCCAAGGTGCACATGGAAGCGCCGACCACGGTGTCCGGAGAGGGCGACCATGTGCGCGTGGTGCGCCACATGCCCGGTTCGCTGCCGCCAGCAACCTACAGCGCCGCATGGCCGTTCAAGGGCAAGATCGACCGCTGGCAGGAAATTGATTTCCGCCTGACCCACTTGCAGATCTTCACCGGCGCTGTCGATGCGGGAGCCGATACGCTGGACAATCCGGAGCGCGAGGGTTTCCACATGCGCGGCTTCCACGGCATTACGCCGGAAACCGGCACCACCTCGCACTATTTCTGGACGATGGCCAGTTCCGCCCATCCGGATCAACCTGATAATGCGGAAGTGGTGTACCAGCAGACAGCGCAAACGTTTGAGGAAGACCGTGTGCTGATCGAAGCGCAGTACCGCAATATGTGCGAGTACGGCGCCGGTCCGATGGTGGACATCCATGTGGACAGTGGTCCAAACCGTGCGCGCCGTATCGTGGCGGCCCACGTTGCAAGGCAGGCGGGGTAAGCGTATGCAAGTTCGAATTCATGCGATTGCCGATAGCGCCGGCGTGCGCGTATTGGAGCTGCGCGCGGAGGGAGACGCGCAGCTGCCCTCATATGAAGCCGGTGCACACATCGACGTCACGCTGGGTAATGGACTGGTGCGACAGTATTCCCTGTGCTGCCGCCAGCCGGGCGGTGACGCGTATCGCATCGCCGTGAAACGCGAGCCGCAATCGCGCGGCGGCTCGGCGTGGCTGCATGACGAGGCGACAGTGGGCATGACGCTGCAGATCGGCCAGCCGCGCAATGCCTTCGCTCTCGTTCCCGAGGCCGACATGCACCTGCTGTTTGCGGGCGGTATCGGCATCACGCCCATCTTGTCGATGGCGTATGCCTTGCAGCGGCGCCGGCAGCCGTTCCAGCTGTACTACTTTGTGCGCGATGTGGCCGGTGCGGCCTTCGCTGCGGAGCTGCAAAGCGGCCCGCTGGCCGGACGGGTGCAGGTGCTGGCGGGCCTGACGCCCGAGCAGACGGCGGCGCGGATCCGCACGGATCTGTCGACGCATCCGGTGGCGGGAACCCACGTCTACGTATGCGGACCGGCGCCGTTCATGCAGACGGTGGCAACCGAGGCAGGGCAGTTTGCCGTGCACCAGGAATCGTTTGGCGCGCCGCCCGCCAATGCCGATGCCGAAACGGCGTTCACGCTGACCCTGCATCGCTCCGGGCGGCAGGTGCAAGTGGCGGCAGGCCGCACGGCGCTGGCATGCCTGCAAGAGGCTGGCGTTGAGCTGGACTGTTCCTGCGAGGTAGGCGTGTGCGGAACTTGCCGCACGACGGTGCTGGAAGGTACGCCGCTCCACTGCGACGCGGTCCTCAGCGACGGCGAGCGGCAAGCCAATAATTGCTTCATGCCCTGCGTATCGCGGGCGCTGACGCCGGTGCTGGTGCTTGATCTTTGACTAGCGCTCGGCGGATGCGAGGAAAAGAGGGATAATAGCGGCCACATTGTTTTGAGCACTATTGGATCCCCTCATGGAAATTAAGGTCAACTTTCTCGATAAGCTACGCCTGGAAGCGAAGTTCGACGACTTCACGGTAATCGCCGACCAGCCGATTCGCTATAAAGGCGACGGCTCGGCGCCCGGCCCGTTCGACTACTTCCTCGCCTCGTCGGCCCTGTGCGCGGCTTATTTCGTGAAGTTGTATTGCAATACGCGCAATATTCCGACCGAAAATATCCGTCTGTCGCAGAACAACCTTGTCGATCCGGAAAACCGCTACAAGCAGATTTTCAAGATCCAGGTCGAGCTGCCGGAAGATATCTCCGAAAAAGACCGCCAGGGCATCCTGCGCTCGATCGACCGCTGCACGGTGAAGAAGGTGGTGCAGGAAGGCCCGGACTTCATCATCGAAGAGGTGGAAAACCTCGACGCCGACGCGCAGGCGCTGCTGACGCTGGCGCCGGCCGGCCAGGAGACCACCACCTACATCCAGGGCAAGGACTTGCCGCTGGAGCAGACCATCGCCAATATGTCCGGCCTGCTGGCCGATATCGGCATCAAGATTGAAATCGCCTCGTGGCGCAATATCGTGCCGAACGTGTGGTCGCTGCACATCCGCGACGCGCACTCGCCGATGTGCTTCACCAACGGCAAGGGTGCGACCAAGGAAAGCGCGCTGGCCTCGGCGCTGGGCGAGTACATCGAACGCATCAGCAACAACCACTTCTACGCCGGCGCCTACTGGGGCGAGGACATCGCCAACGCCGAGTTCGTGCACTACCCGAACGAGAAATGGTTCAAGCCAGCCGCAAAAGGCAAGCTGCCGGCCGGCCTGCTGGATGACTACACGCTGGCCATCTACAACGCCGACGGCGAACTGCGCGGCAAGCACCTGATCGACACCAACTCCGGCAACGTCGAGCGCGGCATCGTCGCGCTGCCGTTCACCCGCCAGTCGGATGGCGAGACGGTGTACTTCCCGTCCAACCTGATCGAAAACCTGTACGCCAGTAATGGCATGAGCGCCGGTAACACGCTGGTCGAAGCGCAAGTGCAGTGCCTGTCCGAGATTTTCGAACGCGCCGTCAAGCGCGAAATCCTCGAAGGCGAGATCGCACTGCCGGACGTGCCGCAAGAGGTGCTGGCCAAGTATCCGGGCATCGTGGCCGGCATCAAGGGCCTGGAAGAGCAGGGCTTCCCGGTGCTGGTGAAGGACGCCTCGCTGGGCGGCCAGTACCCGGTGATGTGCGTGACCCTGATGAACCCGCGCACCGGCGGCGTGTTCGCCTCGTTCGGCGCGCACCCCAGCCTGGAAGTGGCGCTGGAGCGCAGCCTGACCGAGTTGATGCAAGGCCGCAGCTTCGAAGGCCTGAACGACCTGCCGCGCCCGACCTTCGCCAGCGAAGCCGTGACCGAGCCGTACAACTTCGTCGAGCACTTCATCGATTCCAGCGGCGTGGTGTCGTGGCGCTTCTTCAGCGCCAAGGCCGACTACGAATTCGTCGAGTGGGACTTCTCGGGCCACGGCGAAAACTCCAACGCCGAAGAAGCCGCGACCCTGTTCGGCATCCTTGAAGAGATGGGCAAGGAGGCCTATACGGCGGTCTACGACCAGCTGGGCGCGACCGCCTGCCGCATCCTGGTGCCTGGCTATTCGGAAGTCTATCCGGTGGAAGACCTGATCTGGGACAACACCAACAAGTCGCTGTTATTCCGCAAGGATGTGCTTAACCTGCACCAACTGGACGACGAGCAGCTGGAAGCGCTGCTGGACCGACTGGAAAACAACGAACTGGACGAATACGGCGACATCGCCACCCTGATCGGCATCGAGTTCGACGAAAATACGGAGTGGGGCCAGCTGACCGTGCTGGAGCTGAAGCTGCTGATCAACCTCGCCCTCGGCCAGCTGGAAGAGGCGCAGGAGCAGGTCGGCGCCTTCCTGCAGTACAACGACAACACCGTCGATCGCGGCCTGTTCTACCAGGCCATGAACGTGGTGCTGGAAGTGACGCTGGACGAGGACTTGGAACTGGACGACTACGTGGTCAATTTCCGCCGCATGTTCGGCGACGCCCGCATGGACGCCGTCCTGGGCTCGGTTGACGGCAGCGTGCGTTTCCACGGCCTGACGCCGACCAGCATGAAACTCGAAGGCCTGGACCGTCACCAGCGCCTGTTGGATAGCTACAAAAAGCTGCACGCCGCCCGCGCCAAGGCGTAAATCGTGGCAAAAAGGCGGCTGCTGTCTCCTGTTATATGTCTTATATAAGACTTGTTGATGTACAATAGCGTTCAGTCTCGGCGGGCTTCGGCCTGCCGTCCTGCAGTCAACCTTAACTGAGAGTCTTTCATGCTAGCTGCCTACCGCGCCCATGTTGCCGAACGTGCAACCCTTGGTATCCCTCCGCTGCCACTGTCCGCAGCCCAGACCACCGACCTGGTGGAACTCCTGAAGGCCCCGCCAGCCGGTGAAGAACAATTCCTGGTCGACCTGATCACCAACCGCGTTCCTGCCGGTGTGGATGACGCGGCCAAGGTCAAGGCAGCATTCCTGACCGCCGTTGCCAAAGGCTCGGAAACCTCGCCGCTGATTTCGCGCGAACTGGCAACCAAGCTGCTGGGCACCATGCTGGGCGGTTTCAACATCAAGCCGATGATCGACCTGCTGGACGACGACGTCGTGGGCGAAGTGGCCGCCGAAGGCCTGAAGAAAACCCTGCTGATGTTCGACTACTTCCATGACGTCAAGGAACTGGCCGACAAGGGCAGCGTCCGCGCCAAGGGCGTGCTGCAATCGTGGGCCGACGCCGAGTGGTTCACCTCGCGTCCTGAAGTACCACAAAGCCTGACCCTGACCGTGTTCAAGGTCTCCGGCGAAACCAACACCGACGACCTGTCGCCAGCACCAGATGCGACCACCCGTCCGGACATCCCGCTGCACGCGCTGGCGATGCTGAAAAACCCGCGCCCAGGCATCAACCCTGAAGAACCGGGCAAAATCGGCCCGCTGAAGCAGATCGAAGCGCTGAAAGCCAAGGGCAACCTGGTGGCCTACGTCGGCGACGTGGTCGGCACCGGCTCTTCGCGTAAATCGGCAACCAACTCGGTACTGTGGTTCACCGGCGAAGACATTCCATTCATCCCGAACAAGCGTTTCGGCGGTGTCTGCCTGGGCACCAAGATCGCTCCGATCTTCTACAACACGATGGAAGACGCCGGCGCACTGCCGATCGAGCTGGATGTGACCCAGATGGAAATGGGCGACGTCATCGAACTGCGTCCATACGAAGGCAAGGCCCTGAAAAACGGCGCCGTGATCGCCGAATTCACCGTCAAGTCCGACGTGCTGTTCGACGAAGTGCGCGCCGGTGGCCGTATTCCGCTGATCATCGGCCGTGGCCTGACCACCAAGGCGCGTGAAGCGCTGGGCCTGCCAGCATCGACCCTGTTCCGCCTGCCGCAGAACCCGGCCGACACCGGCAAGGGCTACTCGCTGGCGCAGAAAATGGTTGGCCGCGCATGCGGCATGCCAGAAGGCCAGGGCATCCGCCCAGGCACCTACTGCGAACCAAAGATGACCACCGTCGGTTCGCAAGACACCACCGGCCCGATGACCCGCGACGAGCTGAAAGACCTGGCTTGCCTGGGCTTCTCGGCTGACCTGGTGATGCAGTCGTTCTGCCACACCGCAGCGTATCCGAAAATCGTCGACGTCAAGACCCACCGCGAACTGCCGGCCTTCATCGAGAACCGTGGCGGTATCGCCCTGCGTCCAGGCGACGGCGTGATCCACTCGTGGCTGAACCGCCTGCTGATGCCGGACACCGTCGGCACCGGTGGCGACTCGCACACCCGCTTCCCGATCGGTATCTCGTTCCCGGCCGGTTCCGGCCTGGTGGCGTTTGCCGCAGCCACCGGCGTGATGCCGCTGGATATGCCTGAATCGGTGCTGGTGCGCTTCAAAGGCAAGATGCAGCCTGGCGTGACCCTGCGCGACCTGGTCAACGCGATTCCGCTGTACGCGATCCGCGCCGGCCTGCTGACCGTGGACAAGAAAGGCAAGAAGAACATCTTCTCCGGCCGTATCCTGGAAATCGAAGGCCTGCCGGATCTGAAGGTTGAGCAAGCATTCGAACTGTCGGACGCATCGGCAGAACGTTCGGCCGCTGGTTGCACCGTGCACCTGGATAAAGCACCGATCATCGAGTACATGAACTCGAACGTCACCCTGATGAAGTGGATGATCGCCAATAACTACCAGGACAAGCGCACGCTGGAACGCCGTATCGCAGCAATGGAAGCCTGGCTGGCCAACCCGCAGCTGCTGGCGCCGGACGCTGATGCTGAATACGCTGCCGTGATCGAGATCGACCTGGCCGACATCCACGAGCCTATCGTGGCCTGCCCGAACGATCCGGACGATGTGAAGACCCTGGCCGAAGTGGCCGGCGACAAGATCGACGACGTGTTCGTGGGTTCGTGCATGACCAACATCGGTCACTTCCGCGCCGCGTCGAAAATTTTGGAAGGCAAGGCGGATATCCCGGTTCGCCTGTGGATCGCTCCGCCAACCAAGATGGACGCGCAAGTGCTGACCTCGGAAGGCCACTACGGCACGCTGGGCCGCACCGGCGCCCGCATGGAAATGCCGGGCTGCTCGCTGTGCATGGGTAACCAGGCGCAGATCCGCAAGGGTGCCACCGTGATGTCGACCTCGACCCGTAACTTCCCGAACCGTCTGGGTATCGACACCAATGTGTATCTGGGTTCGGCCGAACTGGCGGCGGTGTGCTCGGCGCTGGGCCGCATCCCGACCAAGGAAGAGTACATGTCGCACATCGGCGTGATCGACAAGAACGCTGCTGATATCTACCGCTACATGAACTTCGACCAGATCGAAGAGTTCCGCGAAGTAGCGGATACCGTCAAGGTCTAAGCTTTAAGGCTTAGAATGAGGGCAGTCCGAAAGGGCTGCCCTTTTTTTCATCTCACGCGAAGGATTATTTTGAAACGACTGTTGTTCACTTGCGCACTGGGCCTCACGCTGGCTATCACCGGCTGCGAACGCGCCAAGGCGCCGGAGTCGGCATCGGCATCGCTTGCCGCCGCCGTGCCATTCCAGAAAATCGACACCACCGTCGGCACCGGCAAGGAGGCCGCCACCGGCATGACCGCCGTGGTCAACTACACCGGCTGGCTGTACGTGGCCGACGCGCCATCGCAGCACGGCGCGCAGTTCGATACCTCGGTCGGCCGTGGCCCGTTCAGCTTCCCGCTCGGCGCGGGGCAGGTGATTCCCGGCTGGGATGAAGGCGTCAAAGGCATGAAAGTGGGCGGCAAGCGCACCCTGATCGTCCCGGCCAACATGGGCTACGGCGACAATGGCGTCGGCCCGATCCCACCCAACGCCACCCTGATCTTCGACGTCGAACTGCTGGACGTTCAGTAAGCCTTACTGTGACTCGGCGATCCAGCGATCCACCTTTTGCTCCAGCACGGCCAGCTGCAGCGAGCCGTCGCGGAGCGCCAGCGTGGGAAAGTCGGCCATAGCATTTGTTTTGTCGCAAGGTTCCATATTGGGTTCCGCAGGATAGTTTCGGAACGGAGGCCTATAATGAATCTCATTGACGACACTCGCGCAAAGCATATTTTTAGCGGTAAGCCCGGGCATATGCCGGATACGCCGGATAACCGCAGGCTGCTTGAAGATGTGGCAAATGATCCTCAAGCGTGGGTTGCCTATGACCGGTATGGGAAGTCATGGTACGCGCGCATTGATGCCCAAGGCCGTCAGATATGGGTGGAAGTTCGTGGTGATCGGATTGTTAGCGGCGGAATAAATAACGTTCCCCGAGCGTTGAGCCCGCATACGGGCTTGTCGGTGCCAGTGAAAAAACAGTGGAGGAAGAATCATGGAAATGATTAGCGAAGAACAAGCCTATAAGGCGATGTTCAGGTTTCTCGAAAAGTACTACGAGCTGACTCAGTCCGACGATCTCGGTGATTTGCTAGGAGGTATGAATCTGGAGCTGTTTGCCGATGGCCGTCCTGCTGACCCGGCGATGTGGGAAGATTGGCAGACCGCTTTGCGCGAGGTGCTCGCCGCGCCGCAGTCCACTGCCCTGAAAGCGGGGTAGTACAATTCCGGCTTTCTGCCTCCGTCCATCGCACTCAATGAAACCCGCCATTACCGAATTCCGCCTGCAATCGCCGACGCCTGAGTATGACCATCCGCGCGAGGAGCGGCGGCTGGTGGGGAATCCGCGCCGCACCACCTGGAACCATTTCACCAACGCCAGCGGCGAAGTCAGCGCCGGCATCTGGGCTTGCGAGCGCGGTAGTTGGCGCATTGCGTTCGGGCCGCACAAGGATGAGTATTTCTGCGTGCTCGAAGGCCGCTGCCGCGTGATCGACGAAGATGGCTACGCCGCCGAGGCCGGCCCCGGCGACGCGATGGTGATCCCCGCCGGCTTCAAGGGCGTGTTCGAAGTGGTCGAGCCGGTCCGCAAGCACTATGTGATTGTGGACCGCGCCGTTTAAATCACGAAGATGCCGGCGGGCAGATAAATCTGTCACACTGTCGGTTTTTGCGTTTTCAGGCACCACATGTTGGACATTCTCGCCATTACCGGCCCGATTTACCTTGTGGTCCTTGCGGGCTATCTCGCCACCCGCATGGGCCTCTTTGCTCGCACGGACATGCAGGTGTTCGGCAAGTTCGTACTTAATCTGGCGCTGCCCGCGCTGATCTTCAACGCGCTGGCGCAGCGCCGCATCGGCGAGATCCTGCATCCCGCGTATCTGCTGTCCTATCTTTTCGGTTCGCTGACGATGCTGGTGCTGGCCTACCTGCTGGCCCGGCGTCTCGGCGGTTTAAGCCGCACCCGCAGTACCTTCCTGGCGATGGGCGTGTCCTGCTCCAACAGCAGTTTTATCGGCTTCCCGATTTTGCTGCTGATGGTGGCGCCGGTGGCCGGCGTGGCGCTGGGCCTCAATGTGATCGTCGAGAATCTGGTGATGCTGCCGCTATTGCTGGCGATGGCCGAAAGCGCGCGCGATGGCGGCGGGGGAGCGTGGCATCAGGTGGTGCGGCAGTCGGCGCAGCGCCTGATGCGCAATCCGCTGGTGCTGGCGGTGATGGCTGGCTTGATTATCAGTCTCGCGGAGGTGAAGCTGCCGCAGCCTGTGGTGCGCACCGTGAACCTGTTTGCGCAGGCCAGCGGCAGCGTGTCCTTGTTCGCTATCGGCGGTACGCTGTTTGGCTTGTCGCTGACCAGCGGCTGGCAGCGCGTGATTCCGCTGGTGCTGGCGAAGCTGATCGGCCATCCGCTGGCGGTGCTGCTGGTGGCGTCGCTGCTGCCGCTGATCGGCGTGGCGGCGATGGAGCCGCAGCTGCACGCCGCCGCGTTGTTGATGGCAGCCATGCCGATGCTGAGTATCTATCCGATCCTGGCGCAAGCCTACGGCGAAGCAGACCGCAGCGCCGCAGCGCTGCTGATCTGCATGGTGACGTCCTTCTTCACGCTCAGCGCGTGGATGTGGATCGTGCACCCCGGCTAAGCCACAATCCTCAGCCGCTGGCGCGGCGTAGCGTGATACGCGGCTGTGCCGCCTGCGCGTGGCATGGCTGGCGTGCGGAACACGCCGACCGCCTGACTGAGCGCCGCCGCCTGCTCGCTCAGCGCCGCCGCAGCCGCTGCGGCTTCTTCCACCAGCGCCGCATTTTGCTGCGTCACCGTATCCATCTGCATGATGGCGAGGTTGACCTGCTCAATGCCCTCGCTCTGCTCACGGCTGGCGAGGCTAATCTCGCTGATGATCCCGCCCACTTTCTGCACGCTGCGCACCACATCCTGCATGGTGTCGCCGGCCTGCGCCACCAGCTGGCTGCCCGCATCCACCTTGCCGACCGAATCTTCGATCAGCAGTTTGATCTCGCGCGCCGCATCGCCGGAACGCTGCGCCAGCGTGCGCACCTCCGACGCCACCACCGCAAAACCACGTCCTTGCTCGCCAGCGCGCGCCGCCTCCACCGCCGCGTTCAAGGCCAGGATATTGGTCTGGAACGCCAGTCCGTCGATCACCGTCGTGATATCGGCAATACGGCGCGAAGCCTCATTGATCGCATTCATCGTACTGACCACCTCCGCCACCACGGCGCCGCCACGGCCTGCCACCTCGGACGCCGACTGCGCCAGCTCAGTCGCATGCTGCGCGTGGCTGGCGTTATGGCGGACGGTCGCGGTCAACTGCTCCATCGCCGACGCGGTTTCTTCCAGCGAGCTGGCTTGCTGCTCCGTGCGCGCCGACAGATCGAGATTGCCGCCGGCGATCTGGCTTGAAGCGGCAGCGATGGTGTCAGTGCCGCCGCGAACCTGGCTGACGATCTGGCGCAGGCTGTGGTTCATCTCGCGCAGCGCCAGCAGCAGCTTTCCCATTTCATTGTGCGTATCGACGGTGATCTCGCGGGTTAAATCGCCATCGGCCACCGCCTGCGCCAGCTCGATCGCATAATCGAGCGGCATGGTGATGCTGCGTATCAGCCACACCCCGACCAACGCACCAGCCGCTAGCCCGCTTGCCAGCAGCACCAGCGCCACAATGCGGAATTGAGAAAAAGCTTGCTGCGACTGGGCGTAGTCGTCCGCCGCCACCGTCTGCTGCAAGGCGATCAGGCGATTGACGGCTTCCGACACCGCCTCGTAGTCGCGCCGCAGGTGCGGCGTGTCCTCGCTCTGGCGGCCTTCCAGCAGCGGCAGCACATGGCGGCCCAGGAAGGCATCGCGCACGACTACAAAGCGCTGTGCCAGCACGGTTTCTTCGGGCGTCAGATAGGTGGCCATGTATTCCTGCCACGCTTTGTCCGCTGCGGCCAGCTGGCGGCGCGCCTCGGCCGGATCGGCTTCCTGCAGGCCGCCCTGGAGATTCAGCTGCACATTCTGCAGGCCGCGCACCACGCGGTCCAGCTGTCCGACTGGTATCAGCCGGTCGTCATACACCGTCTTGAGCGTAGCGTTGGCCGCGTCCAGGCGAAACAGGCTAATCGCGCCTATCGCCGTCATCAGCAAGGAGAGCAGGCCGATCACGAAGATCAGCCTGGATTTGATGGAGGTATTCTTCAGCATGCGTTTTTCCACGAGGTTTGAGCCGCAGGAATTCTACGTTTGCTGGTCGAATTAATGACCCCACTAAAGTATGGCGGGCGTCATCAGGACCCCGGCCCAGGTCAGGGCAGGTCTTTGCGGCGCGCCTGCTCGATGTAGCGGACCGCCTGCTCGGTGTCATGCGGCGCTTTCAGGAACTGGCGCAAGCCTTCATACACCGGCGCCACCAGCTCCGCCCTGGCGTCGCGGTCGAAGAAGTGAGTCAGTCCGGCGGCATTGGCCACGGTGGCGCCAGTGACTTCCGCCAGCAGTACATTCGCGGATGTGGTCCCCGCCTTGGCCGGCAGGGTTTGATCGGCATCGGCCATCTGGCGCAGCGCGCCACTCTCCGCGAGGAAGGTCAGGAATCGCTTGCGCGCCTTGGGATTGGGGCCGTTTGCGGGCAAGACCAGAACATCGAGCGGCGCTTCTTCGTAGGCTGGCATAGTGGGCGACAGCGCAGGGAAGGCGAAGAAGCCGAAGTCCTGGGCCATCGCCGTGGTGAAGCGCGCGTCGGTAAAGCGCACGTCGCCATTTAGCAGCTTGTGGTGGAAATCCAGTCCATTGATGCGCAGGTTGAGATAGTCGAACCAGCCGGCGGCCGGCCACACGCTCTTTGCGCCCAGCCCCAGCGGCGTGACGCCGGCCGCCTTCAACTGTTCGCACACTTGCAGGAATTCGCTCCATGTGGCCGGCGGGCGCACGCCGACACGCTCGAACAGCGATTTGCGATAGATGAAGCCCCATGCGTAGTAATACAGCGGAAAGCCATACAGGTCGCCATCGATGCGCGTGCTTTCGATCGCGGTGGTGACGAATTTCTGCTTTTTCAACAGCGCCAACATCTCGGCATCGAGCGGGGAGAGTAGTTTATTTTTGGCGGCGTCGCGCAGGCGCTCACCCGCATACCAGAAGGCCAGGTCGGCGCTGCCGCTTTGCAGCCGCGTTAAGAACTCCCGCTTGTACTGCTCCTGCGGGTAGCCGCAGTGCGTTACCTTGAGGTCCGGGTTGGCGGCGGCAAACTGGTTGATGATGCTTATCCATGCACTGCGCTGGGGGCTGTTGGATATGACATAGTCGATCGTCAGGTCTTCGGCGATGCAGACACCCGGCAATGCGAGGGCCGCATACAACAGGGTTGTCGCTAATCCGGCGCGAAAAAATGACGTAAGCATGCTTGTAGTGTGTTGGCGGCCTCCGTGCATGTCAATACAAGATTGCAAGCATCATAAGAAACGGCAGCGTGACCGCTGCCGTTCACTAAACAATATTTGTTGTTTAGAACAGTGAACGCACGCCCAGCGTGAAGTAGCGGCCGCGCGGATCGTCGGCTTGCGCGAAGCCGTCACGCAGGCCGGCGCGGGTGCCGTTGCCGGAGAATGCTCCGATCGGCGGTTCGGCGTCAAACAGGTTCTCGACGTTGAAGTAGACCTGCGCATCGCCGAATCCCAGGTCAACCTTGTACGCGAGGTTGATGCCGGTGGTGGCAAACGAACGCATATGGTTGTTGACCCACACCTCGGCCGGATCCTTGCTCAGCTTCATGGCGCTACGCCAGCGTTCCGAAATGTCGACCGTGAAGTCGTTCATCGGGCGGAAGCGGAAGAAGCCGGACACGCGCACTGCCGGCGTGGAGGCCATTCCGCCTGCGCCGAACGCTGCGCCGCCCTGGTCCACCGTCGCCAGGCCGGGCTGACGGTAGTAGACGTGTGGCTGCCATGCGGTCAGCACGCGCAGCGAAGCAGGGCGGTCAAACAGCTTGGTCGCGTAGTTGCCTTCCAAATCGACGCCGAAGGTTTCCACTTCCGCGATATTCACGCTGCGATTGACCCACGAGGTGACGGCGTTGGCGGCCGAGGTGTCCTTGTAGCCATTGGGCCGCTTTTGCAGCGCGCAGTATGGCGAGGTGCCGCCGCTCTGGTAGCAGGCCTGCTGGAACGCGGCGGTGGAGCCGGATACGGTGGTGATGGCGTCCGAGATCTTGATGCGGTAGGCGTCCACCGCGAAGCTCATTTTCGGCAGCGGCTTCCAGATCAGGCCCAGCGTCATGGTGTTGCCGATTTCCGCCTTCAGGTTCGGATTCGACTCGTCGATCTGCGGCACGGTGGGGCTGGCGCCGGTCAACAGGTCGGTCGGGCGCACCTGCACTTGCGACACCGGTGCGAACAAGTCGTACAGCGTCGGGGCGCGGATGTCGCGCGAGCGGGTGGCGCGGAAGCGCAGCGTGTCCAGCACCGCCCAGTCCATACCGACCTTCCACGTGGTGTAGTTGCCGCTGGTGTTGTAGGAGGTGTAGCGTGCGGCGGCGTTGGTGCTCACGGTTTTCGACAGCGGCACATCCATCTCGCCGGCCACTTCCCATACGCGCTGGCTCACGCCTTGCGGGCTTTCGCCGAACACGTATTCGGTACGGGTGGCGGTGCTGGCGCAGTTCAGCGTCAGGCCGGTGCAGTTGACCAGGTCCGAAGGGCGCGAGTTGCTGTGCGAGTTGAACGACATGTCGCGCCACTCGGCCGACACGGCGGCGTTGACCGGACCGGCCCAGGTGCTGAACGGACTGCCGGCGACATTGGCCGAGATATCGTTCATTACGGTGGTGGAGTCGAAGAACACGGTATCGGTCACGTAGTCGATGGCTTGCGCCGAAGCCGCGTTCGGGCCGAATACGTCGAGGGGCACGCAGTCATCGGCCACGCCCGGATTGGTGACGGTGACGTTGCAGACGGTCTTGCCGCCGCTGCTGACGGCGTCCAGCGCGGCCGACAGCTTCTGGCGATTCAGCACATTGGACATCGCGGTATTCAGCTTGGCGCGGCCGTAGGTATAGTCGACATTCCACTTCAGCTCTTTGGTCTTGCCCTCGATGCCGGTGTTGAAGACCCATTGCTTCGAGTCCGATTCAGCGGTCAGGCGCGGAATGTCGCCCATGAATTTGCTGAAGCCGAAAGTGGCCTGCGTGCTCGGGATCAGCGCCTGGTATTCGGTCGGCAGGAAGGCGTTGGTGCGGCGCAGGAGTACGCCGTTCAACTGGTTGGTCTCGGCGAAGTTGGTATTGGTCTTCAGGTTGCCGGCGACTTGGGCGTAGACGTGGGTGTCGCCCGAAAGGTCGTAATCGACGCGGCCGAACAGCTGCTTGGCTTCCAGCTGCGACAGCAGGCCGGAGTCCCAGTAACCACCATCGCCGCCTACTTCAATCGCTGCAGTGCCGGTCGCGGTGCCGGCCACGAACGGGCTCAATACGCCATTGCTCTTGAAGGTTTTTCCGGCCAGCGCACCGCTGGTAATCAGGCCACCGAAAGGAAAGCCCTTCTGGCGCAGGTTCGATTGCAGCACGTAGGGATTGGCGGCGGTGCCGGTGCCGGTGACGCCGACCTGATTGAGCCAGTCGCGGTCCGAGCGGCGGTCAATGCCGTCTTCCTTGCGGTATTCGATGCCGGCTTCGACGTGCAGGCCGCGCCCGAGGTTTGCGCCCCAGGCCAGGGCGGCGTTGGATTTTTTGGCGTCGCCGAGTTGCGATGCGCCATAGCTGGCGTCGGCCTTGACGCCGTTGAATTTGTGATCGAGCACATAGTTCACCACGCCGGTCATGGCGTCCGAACCGTAGACGGCGGAGACGCCGCCGGTGACCACATCTACTCGTTCGACAAACAGCTGCGGGATCAGGTCGACGTCGACCGCGCCGTTGTACAGGGTAGGCGGAATGCGTTTACCGTCCATCAGCACCAGCGTGCGCAGGGCGCCGATGTTGCGCAGGTTAAGCTGGTTAGCGGAACCGCTGCCGCCGGCGGCGCTGCCGGCGGTGGTGGGGTTGCTGGCCGAGCCGCGCGAACCGGCGAACACTGGCAGCGAATTCAGTGCATCGGCCAGCGTTGCTCCTGGTTTCCCGGTCAGCAGATCGTCGGCGTTCATGACCGTGGTGGGGGATGGATTGCTGTCGCCGTTTTTAATAACGCGCGAACCGGTGACGGTGACCGAGGTCAGTTGGGCATCCGCCGGCGCAGCGTCTTCGGTTTGCGCGACGGCGGGGGCGCAGAGCGCAAGCATGCCTGCGCCGCACATCAAAATGTGCTGTGGTGTCTTCATCATGTCTCCTACGTGGTGATTTTTTTCACTCTCTGTCTGCGGCGGATGCCGCATTGACTAGGAGCGTATAGAAAGATCAACCGCGTGGCTTTGGACGAAAAGGAGAATCACTTGCACCTTTCAACACAGTCCGCAGGAGCCTATAATTGGTTCATGACCACGTCACCCAAAAAACGGAAGCTCCCGCTGCCTCGCGCTGCCGAGGCAACAGGTCCGCAAAATAATGCGGAGAAGCGCGTCTACGACCTGGTCATGGAGGGCGTGAACAGTGGTCCGTCGAAGCCAACTACTATCTCGGCCTTAAGCACGTCACTCAAGGCGCGCATTCGTTCTCGGCGTGGATGATGTGAATTTTAAACTTTCGCCTACCGCCGAGCTGGACGTGCAAGAAATTGCCGACTATTACGCAGAGGTGTCGGATCAGTTGGCAGACAGTTTTGTGGATGAGCTTGAGGCTGCCTTGCAGGATCTTTGTGATGAGCCCCATATCGGTTCGCGTCGCTACGCACATTTCTTTGCCGACCATTCATTGCGTAGCTGGCACCTGTACGTACGAAATAAACACGCTTAAGTATGTCCTTTATTATCGGCACGGGACCAGCACGAGGAGTGATGAATCTTACTTCGTTCTCATGAGCCCAGTCACTGTGCTTGATTGATGCTGCTCTGCAGGTATTTAGCATCTGAAAGCGGAAATTAAAAAAATCAGTTCGGGTCTCTTCTAGAATTTGTGCCATCGACCATTTTGGATGCAAGTTGGCCTCTTCACGGATTAATTTCTCAAAAACGTCAGCTCGGTTATATATTCGGGCTGTTGAAGAGTAGTCCACGCCGATTGGCACTATTTGATACTTTGCCAGCAGCGGATCGGGCCACTCTAGTTCAAAACAAAATCCCTTGGAATTATCACAGTAATAGGCCCACATGGGCTGGTTGTCAGGTCGGCTTGCCGTGGAATAGATGCCCACTTTTTGAGCGGCATCCAAAAAGCTCGCGTTGTCGCATGCGTACTTGGTCTCAAATGAAGCTAATGCGTGCTCGGGTAGGGAGTAGCCGCCAACTCCCCCGCGTTGCTGCGCAATCTCTTTAATGGTTTGATCCATTTGCGCGATATAGTCAGCCACACTAGAGTGATCGAATTGTGCTTCAAGACAGTCGTTGAATTCTGAGGGGCGCGCAAAGTAGGCAGCTCCTTCTGATAGGCAACGCAATGCTGCGGGTCCTGCTCGGTACTTGAAGCTAATTTTCCTCAATGGGGAAGTATTGTCAGTCTTCATAGATTTATTTTCTATTTTGAAAGCGAGTGACTGCTGCTACCGACAAGCCGCATTGAGGTTCACCGTGCGTCGTAGATCTCGTAGCCGCTCTTGCCGTTGCGTTTGACCTGGTACATGGCCTTGTCGGCGCGTTCGATCAGGTCGGCTAGCTGGGTGCCGTGGATGGGGTACAGGCTGATGCCGATGCTGGCGCCCAGCGCGTAGCTGGCGCCGCCGGCGGGGATCTCTGCGGTCAGCTGGTCGAGCAGCTTCTTGGCGATTTCGTAGGCCTGGTCCGGATTTTCCAGCTGGGTGCCGATGACGATGAATTCGTCGCCGCCCACGCGCGCGCAGATGTCGGTACTGCGGGTGTGTTTTTGCAGCCGTGCCGCCACTTCCTTTAACACCTGGTCGCCGACCGCGTGGCCGGCGCTGTCGTTGATCGGCTTGAAGTTATCGAGGTCGATGTAGAACACGGCCACCACTTGGTGCGGCCGCGTGGCCAGCAGCAGCGCATGGTCGAACAGGGTCTCCATGTAGCGCTTGTTTTTCAGGCCGGTCAGCGGATCGAGGAAGGCCATGCCGAGCGCCCTGGCCTCGGCATCCACCAGCCGCTTCTGGAAGCGCAGCAGGATGGCCGACAGCAGCGAGGAATACTGCAACAGCACCAGCATGGTCCCCAGCACGAAGCCGTTGCGGAACCACAACGGCTGCACGGCGATGATGTAGGGCGCCACCAGCCAATGCACTGCCAGGGCGGCAGAGGAGGCGGCCGTCATGGTCAGCGCCCAGCCGGGAACATCGTGCCGATGGCGGAACGCCAGCCACGCCACGTAGGCCAGGAAGGCAGCGTTGACCAGCGTGTAGCCACCGCTGCGCATCAGGTTCGGCGCGTCGGCCATCCAGGTCAGCATGATCCACAGTTCGGCGATGGCGGCGGCCAGCCAGAACCAGCGCTCGCGCAGGTCGAGGTTGAGGAAGCGCGTCAGGCCGGTCAGCAGGAAGGGCTTTTCCAGCACGATGAAGATGGCGTAGATGAAGGTGGCCGGGTGCACATTGCTGGACGGGAGCATCAGGAACAACGCCAGCCGTCCGCACAGCGCGAGCGCCAGCGATAGCGCCCACCAGCCGGCGCCGGAACTGGTCCTGGCGAACCTGCTGATCCACAGGAAGAACAGCAGGAACACAAAATACACCGTGAAACCAAAGGTATGCACTATCTCGTAGGACATCGGGCACCTCGCAATATGCAGTGATTATGCCTTGTGGTCGCCGGGAAAAACGTGTTTTATATGCAACATTCGTGAAATTTCGTGCAATTTCGCTCAGGCAGAAACGTTGGTCGACTTGGTGATTTTCGCAATTGATATTCTGAAAATGACCAAGCAAAATGCTGGACACATCTCAACCATAGAGAGGCCTATGAGACTGCTCGCCCACACGCCGGTGTTCACCGCGCTCGCATCGATCTTTGCATTTTCCGCCACCGCTTTTGCCGCCCCCATCGCCACGCTGGACCGCGACGGCGCCTTCGTCTCGATCGAGGCCTACGGCCCGAACGTGGTGCACGTCACCATCGCGGTCGACAAGGCCGAGGTCCTGAAAGGTCCCGGCTACGGCATCCTGCCGAAGAACAGCGACAACAGCGCCTTCCGCCACAGCGGCGGCAACCGCGAAGCTGACGTATTCACTTCCTCCGCCATGACGGTGCGCGTGAATCCGGCGCCGCCGCCTTCCGTGCCAACGCAGGGCCAGAAGTATTTCGCGCCGTCGCTGGCGCCGGTCGGCCTGCAGGTGCTGAACGCCAAGGGCGAACAGGTGGTGAGCATGAACGGCTGGGAGATGTCGCCGCAGACCGTCAACACGGAGAAGACTTTCCAGGTCGGCGCCTCGTTCTCGGTGGCGCGCGATGAGCATTACTACGGCATGGGCCAGAACCAGGAATCGCTCGGCCCACTGGACCTGCGCGGCCGCACGCTCGATTGCAAGCACTGGTACGACGCGCCGGCCGGCGAGAGCGTGTGCGTGCCGTTCATGGTGTCGTCCAAGGGCTACGGCATCGTGTGGGACAACCCGTCCGCCACGCGTTTCGTGGCCGGCGTGAATGGCCGCACGGCGTTCCAGTCGAATGTGGGCGAGCGCGTGAGCTTCTTCGTCATCACCGGTTCGACGCCGGAGGAAATCTACTCGGGCTATGCGCGCGTGACCGGCAAGACGCCGATTCCGCCGAAGTCCGCGTTTGGCCTGATTCAGTCGAAGGCCCGCTACGACAGCCAGCAGGAACTGCTGCGCGTGGCGAAGACCTATCGCGAGAAGAAGTACCCGCTGGACGTGATGGTGCTGGACTGGTTCTACTGGACCCGCATGGGCCAGATGGATATCGATCCGGCGCAGTTCCCTGATCCGAAGGCGATGAACAAGCAGCTGCACGACATGGGCATGGAGTCCATCATCTCGATCTGGCCGCGCTACGAGACCTCGGGCCGCTATTTCAATGAGTTGGATAGCAAGGGCTATCTGCTGAAGGACAAGGACGGCAAGACGGTGGACGGCCTGCCGTTCCGCTCCGACCGCACCGGCGGCTTGATCGACCCGACCAATCCTGCGGCCCGCAAGTGGTTCTGGGAGAAGGCGCGCGACAATATCCTGTCGCAGGGCTTCGATTATCCGTGGCTGGACGAGACCGAGCCGGATCTGGTGCCGAGTGGCTTCTTCTACTCGATCGGCTCGGGCGACCGCTATCACAACCTGTTCCCGCTGATGCACGTGGAAGGCGTGGCCGAGAATATGCGCGGCTGGAAGCCGAACAAGCGCGTGTTGATTCTGTCGCGTGCCGCGTATCTGGGTTCGCAGCGCACCGGCGCCTTGTTCTGGTCTTCGGACATTCATCCGACCTGGGAAGCGCTGGCGCGCCAGGTGCCGACTGGCTTGAATATGACGGCGTCCGGCATCGCATACTGGGGCAACGATATCGGCGGCTGGCAGAACCTGCCGCGCGAGTCGTCGGCGGTGAAGCCGCCGCTGCTCGACCCGTCCGATGCGCGCGATGTGGTGGGCCAGTATCACGACTATCCTGAACTGCTGACGCGCTGGTTCCAGTACGGCACCTTCATGCCGACGCTGCGCCTGCACGGGGAACGCAAGGCGGCCGAGATCTGGGCCTTCGGCAAACAGGCGGAGGCGGTGATGGCGCGCTTCGACACGCTGCGCTATCAGCTGATCCCGTACATCTACTCGCAGGCCAAGTTCACGCACGACACCGGCGCGCCGTTCATGCGTCCTCTGTGGATGGACTTCGCCAACGATCCAAACGTGGCCAACATCGGCACGCAGTACATGTTCGGCCCGGCCTTCCTGGTGGCGCCGGTGACGGAGCAGGGACAGACCGAGAAGGACGTCTACCTGCCGGCTGGCGCGGACTGGTATAACTTCTGGACCAACGAGAAACTGGCCGGCGGACGCTGGGTGAAAGTGGCCGCGCCTATCGATCAGATTCCGGTGTTCGTGAAGGCCGGTTCGATCGTGCCGATTGGTGCGGATGTGCAGTCGACTGCGACCAAGCAAGGCATCGCCAGCATCAACGTCTATCCGGGCAAGAGCGGCGAGTTCCGCCTGTACGAAGACGATGGCGTGAGCTACGACTACGAGAAAGGCAAGTCAACCACCACCGTCCTGAAATGGGACGATGCGGCCGGCAAGCTGAGTGGCGGCGGTTCGGCGCCGGTCAAGGTGATCGGCAAGTAAGTCACTTGGCTTTGGCGGGATAGCGCTTTTGGCGCACCCGCTGCGGCAAGCGTTGTAGCACGCTGTGGCGCAAGTCGCGCCACAGCGGCAGCGGATCCCGCCAGTCATGCACGAAGTAGCCGGAGCGCGGGCGCAGGAATTCGGTGAGATAGCCTGCCAGCTCGCGCCACGTTCTCACGTGCAGCAGGCGGCGCGTCTCTGCCGTCATGTAGCGGCATCGCACACCTTCCTCGTACGCCGTGCCGGCGACTTGTTCCTGCAAGGCTAGCGCCTGATAGCAGTACCACGGAAAATTCGCGCCGGCCTGGCAGGCCAACGGCAAACTGCCCCAGAATCGCCCATTCACCTCCATCAATGCCGCGCGCCCGGTGGACGAATCGTAGCGATACTCCACCATCGCCACGCCTTCCCACTCCAACGCCCGCAGCAGCGCCACCGACTGCCGCATCAACTCCACATGACGGGAGGCGGGCAGCGACACGCACAACGTCGACGTTCCGCCCTCTGGCGGCCACTCGTGCAGTCGCTGGTGCTGGAAGCGGTACAACGCCTGACCATCCTTCATCAGCACAAACTGCCCGAGGCCATAGCCGGCGCAGTATTCCTGCACCATCGGAAACCGCGCCAGCACTTGATAACGGCGCAGCGCCGCCATCAGCGTATCCGCATCATCGCAGTACTGCGCTTTCTCCAGCCGCATGCCCGCCTGCCGCAGCAGGGGGATCATCGCGTTGGGATCCGCCCATTTCAGCACCACCGGGAAGCGCGCCTGAGCAGCGGCTGTGGCACCGTCATCGATGCTGGCCGGATGCCAGGTGCGCGGCACGAACACGCCGGCCTGTGCCGCCGCAGCGTAGGTCAGATCCTTGCGCAGCACGCGCTCCATGCGCTCACGGTCAGCAAACATGAAGCGATAGCCGGGCAACTGGACGCGAGCCTTGTTGAGCGCGAGGATGTCGGTTTCCGCGATGGCAAACAGCGCCGCCGGTCCGATCTCATCGCCCAACCTGCGCAGCTGCGCCACCACGTCGTCTGCGCGCTGCATGCCGCGATGCAGATAGCGCGAGCTGAGGCCCAGCGCACCCTCGCTGCGGGCAATGCCATAAACCGTCACACCATGCCGGCCAAGATCACGGATGATGGCAAGCCCGATCGGCGTATCGATGCCCAGCACCACGGCGGGCAGCGGCTGCGGCGCGGGCGATGCCAGCCAGCCGTGGATCGCTCGCCGCCAGTGGTGGCGCTGCTGCTCGGTCACGGCGCCGATCACGAAGATGCTGGAAAAAACCGCCAGCATGGTGACGAGATAGTAGCCCGGCCCGGACGGGTCACCGTTGAACAGCGCTGCATAGAACTGGATCAACGGCTGGTGCAGCAGGTAGATGCTGAAGGTGTAGGCAGCCGTCGCCCGCACCGGCGATGCGATGCGTTCCAGCGGCAGCGCGCCGGCCAGCGCTCGCACTCCGACGAAATGCGCTGCCACGATCAGCGCGAGCAGATAGTCCGTGACCAAGTAGCGCGAGAACGCCAACTGCTGGTGCCAGTGCGTACCGATTAACTGGCGTAGCCACGCGCTGCCTGCTTCGGTCAGGCCGGCATGATGGAACGCGCCATACGCTGCGCACGACGCCAGCAGCAGTGCAAGGCCGCCGGTGCGGCCCATGCGCTGCAAGGCGGCCCAGCGATGCAGCACCACACCCGTTGCCCACACCGGCGCCAGCAGCAGGATGTTGGGCCCGATCAGCAGCATCACCGCGCCACACCACAACACGCGCTTACGCCCGCGCGTGAAGGTGAGAATCGCAAACAGCACGTAGTACCAGAACTCGTAGCACAGCGACCAATACGGCACGTTGGAGAATGACATGATCGACAGCGTCCACGCTTCGTTGAGGAAGGCAAGACTGGTGATGATGCGCAGCCAGGCCAGATCGTGCGTGGTGCGGCCGTCGTAGAACTGTGGCGCCATCGCTTCGCCCAGCTGGTCCAGTAAAGGCGTAAGCAGGACCACCGGCAGCGCGAGCGAGTAAAAACGCGCCAGACGGCTCGACCAGTATTCCAGCGGCGTGTTCTCGCGCGTGGCGGTGATGTGGGAAATGACGTAGCCGGACAGTACGAAGAACACGATGACGGCGGCGTGTCCGTGGTTGCTGAAGGGGAGCTTGTCTGTACTGAGCAGGCGCAGATTGGAGTGGTACAGCACCACCGCCAGCGCGCTAAGCACGCGCACCAGATCGAGGTAGATGGAGAACGAGCGGTTCATGCCGCGCTCCCCGAGAGCGCGCGGTGCAAACCATGAACGGCTTGCCGTACGCGCGCGAAGCAGCGGTCGAAATAGGTGTCGGATAGCGTGTAGGGATCGTGCAGGTGCGGCATCGGCGGCTCGCACCACAGCCCGAGGAGCTCGATCTGCACGTCAGTGCGGGCGATCAGGCGGTGTTGCAGCTCGTGGGCGTGGCGGACTTCCATCGCCAGAAACAGGTCGCCCGGCAGGACTTCAAAATCGCGGAAATCGGTAGCACGATGGACGCTCAGGTCTGCGCCACAGCGCTGCGCAGCGCGCAACGCGGCATCGGGCGAGGCCGTGCCGGTGCAGGTCGAGAGACCGATCGATACCGCCGGCAAGCCAAGCTGTATGGCGACGTGCTGCGCATACGCGCTGCGGCAAATATTCCCGAGACAGACAAACACCAGCCGCCGCACGCGCTCGGGATGGCGCAGGCGATAAGCCTTCAACAGACCACCGCGCAGCGCGCCCCGGGCCAATAGCGCCCGCACCACGCCCCGCCAGGTCCCATGCCGCCGCTCCAGCCACCCAAGCAGCAACTGCCGCGCGGCCAGCACGAGTTGGCCGTAACGGTCGTAGAGCACTTGCGTGGCGAGGCGGGCGGCGGTGTGCCACGGACGGCCGCGCAGCAGGGGATTGGCGGACGACGCGGCGGTCATCGGCTGGCTGGCCGCAGCGGCCAGGCCGCTGGCCTGGAACCGGTCCGGATTGGCGGCGATGTAGTCGCACAAGCGCTCCAGCCGCGACTGATTCACCGCATGCCGCCGCAGCACTCGGAAGCCGTCGCCATAACTCTGCACATACTCAAACGGATGACTGAGGATCACCACCAGCTCCAGCCCCGCCGCATGCGCGCTATCCAGCAGCGCGCGCATCTCCGCAAAACTGGTCCCGGACACCGACACTGTCTTCGCATGCCCCGGCCAGTCCGCAAAGGTCATCACCGGGCATTCCTGCACCCCATGCCGCACATGCCGCCCCGCGCGCAACTGATAATCTGCCAGTCCGCAGTTGTAGACGCCCAGGCCAATGTTGGAGCTGTACGGAATCCCCACCGCAGCCAGCGCGCGATACAGATTCTCGTCATGCTGCAAGCTCCCCGCGCGAAACACCTGCGGCGAGGGCAATCCCCACTCCGCAAACGTCGCCTGTCCCTGCCGCAGCAGCGCCACCGTCGACGCCAGCTCGCGCCCGGCCAGATCGTCCTGGCGCGGTTGCAAGCGCACCCGCTGCGGCCAGTCCTCATGCTGGAACACCGCCCAGCAAGGATGCACATGCAGCTGCAGCTCATGCCCGTCCTGAGCGATGCGCGCCGCCAGCGCGCGCATCGGATCATCACGGAAGTAATGCCGCTGCACCGTCTCGACAAAAAACGTGGCGTGCATGCCACGCCGCCGGAAACAGCCCAGCAAAAAATCCAGCCCCTGCGAATGGCCTCCGGCCTCGCACAGCACCATCGGCACGCCGACCGGGCGCAACGCCGGATCGGCAAACGCCCCGGCGATGCTGAACTCCGTATCGATGGTAAAGCAGACGCGCATGACAGCCCCCCGACGGCAATCAGACCAGTGTAGTCATCGTCGCCTTACCGGATATGCGCTCGATCAAACCTCCTTCATTTGTCCATGACGGACGATATCCCAACTGTGCCCGGTTTTCGCCCCGGCTCAAGTAGAATGGCGAAATCAGCCCCCGGAGATGCCCATGCAGCAGAGTGCCTTGTCCAGCGTACACGCGATTGAAGCCGAGCGGTTCCGCCAATTCATCATGGGCGTGACCGATTACGCCATCTACATGCTGTCGCCGGATGGCGTGGTGGTGACGTGGAACGCCGGCGCGCAGCGCTTCAAGGGCTACCATCCGGACGAAATCATCGGCCGTCACTTTTCCATGTTCTACACCGACGAGGACCGCGCGAACGGCCGGCCTGCCTTTGCGCTGGAGGTGGCGCGCACCACCGGCAAGTTCGAGGACGAGGGCTGGCGCGTGCGCAAGGACGGCAGCCGCTTCTGGGCCAGCGTGGTGATCGACCCTATCGTCGATCCGCAGGGCGAACTGCTGGGCTTTGCCAAGATCACGCGCGACATCACCGAGCGCCACGAGGCGGCCGAGCAGCTGGAACGGGCACGCGAGGCGCTGTTCCAGTCGCAGAAGCTGGAAGCCATCGGTAAGCTGACCGGCGGTATCGCGCATGACTTCAACAATCTCCTGAGCGTCATCATGAACGGGCTGGAACTGCTGCGGCTATCGCGCGATCCGGCCGTCACGGCGCGCTCGGTGGATACCATGACGCGCGCCGCCCAGCGCGGTGCGGCGCTGACGCAGCAGCTGCTGGCCTTTGCGCGGCAGCAGCCGTTGCGGCAAGAGGCGCACGATCTGGCGCCGGTGATCCGTTCGTTCGAGGCCGTGCTGCGGCGCGCGTTGCCGGACCATATGCACTTGTCCCTGCAGCTGAACGGCGAGCTGCCACAGGCGATGATCGATCCCACCCAGTTTGAATCGGCGCTGCTCAACCTCGTGGTCAACGCCCGCGACGCGATGAGCGAGGCCGGGCAGGTCGATGTGGCGGCGGACGCGGTGGCATTGGCCGACAACCAGGTGGACCGCCTGCCCGCCGGCCGCTATGTGCGCGTGACGGTGCGCGACAGCGGCACCGGCATGACGCCCGAGACCATCACGCGCGCCGTCGAGCCGTTCTTCACCACCAAGGAAATCGGCAAGGGCACGGGACTGGGCCTGAGCCAGGTGTACGGCATGATGCAGCAGTGCCAGGGGGCGCTGGCACTGGATTCGCGCGTGGGCGAGGGCACCACGGTGTCGCTGTACTTCCCGGCGGTGAGCGGGGAGGGCGCGGTGGCGCGCGAGCGGGTGGAGGCCGATGCCGACGCCGACGCCGGCGCCGGCGCGGTCAAGGTGCTGGTGGTGGATGACCAGCCCGACGTGCTGGAAGCGGCCATCAGCCTGTTTACCCACCTTGGCTACAAAGCCGTGTCGGCCGACAACGGCGCACAGGCGCTGGATATGCTGCGCCGCCAGCCCGACATCGCCATCCTGTTCAGCGACGTGGTCATGCCCGGCATGAGCGGCGCGGAACTGGGCACGACCGCGCGGCGCGACTTCCCCGATTTGAAAATCGTGCTGGCCTCCGGCTACGTCAAGAGCACCTTGCGCGACCAGATGCCGGACGTCGGCGAGTTTGAGCTGATTGCCAAGCCTTACCGCCTCAGTGATCTGATTCGCACCCTGAAGGTGCTGTAGTCAGGTCAGCGCCGTATCCAGCACCATCATGACAATGAAGCCGATCACCAGCGCACAAGCGGCGGTATTGCAATGGCCGTGCGCGATGCCGGTGGCCAGCGTGTGGGCCTTGAGCGTATCCACGCCGCCGTAGCCGACGCCGATGGCCACGCGGCCGCCCAGCAGCCGCCGATCAGTGCACTGTGCGCCCTCGGGGGCAGGGCGGCTATCAGCAGCGCGCCGTCGTGCAGCAACAGCAGCAGCCCGGCGAGCGCGATCGCTGCGCCGGCCAGCATGCGCCACCGTAGGCGATGACGCACGGGGGGGGCTGTGCATGTGCTTACCGCGGCAGGCTGGCGTTGCCGGTCTGGCCGTCGCTGGCGGCGACGCCATTCAGCGCCTCGCCCAGTTCCGCACCGGTCAGCGGGTCGGCTTCAGGGGCCGCGATATTGGAGCGCAGGTCGGCGGTCGGCTCGCCGATGGTGTCGATATAGGCCGCGCTCCACGGCACGCCGGCCGAGTTGATCAGCGGCGCGTCGGCGCCATACAGCAGCTGCGTCACATGGCTGGAGTTGCCGGCGCCGGAGATGGCGCGATACATTTCGGCTTCCTCATCGGCGCCTTCCGCCAGCCGGCCCTTCGCGCCTTTGTTCAGCATGACCACGATATTGCCGATCACTTCCAGATGGCTTAATTCTTCGGTGGCGATATCGAACAGCATGTCCTTGCGGCCTGGGTCATCCTCGGCCCGCAGGGTGAAATAGCGGCATGCCGCCGCCAGTTCACCCTGCGGGCCGCCGAATTGTTCCAGCATCAGGTTGGCGAGGCCGGGATTGGTTTCACTGACCCGTACAGTGTATTGCAGACGTTTGTTGTGGGCGAACTTGGCGAACCTCCTGCGGTAAGTTGGAAGTCCATGTTAGGCAACCTGTGGCACGCCGGATATCAGCGCCCGTGCCTGCGCGCTGTAAGACAGCGCTGGCACGGCATCGCAACGGCTCAGCTGTGTTTACTCGTCTGCGAGGTTGTTGCGTATCTGTTGCAGCAGGGTTTGCAACTGCGCCAGCTGCTCGGCGCTCATGCCGGCCACCGCCGCGTTGGAGGCTTGCACGCCCAGGTTGTGCAAGCCGTCGAACACGCGCCGGCCTTCGGCGCTCAATGTCAGGCGCGTGATGCGGCGGTCGTTGTCGTCGGGCGCAGCGTCCAGCAATTCCTTGTCGCGCAAGCCTTTCAGCAGGCGCGCCAGCTGCGCCTTGTCGCGCCCGGAGTGCGCCACCAGATCGCCCTGCGTGGCGCCGGGATGGCGTGAGAAGAAGCCCAGCGCCTTGTATTCCATATGGGTCAGCTCGTGCGGCGTATCGCGCAAACCACGCAGCTGGCGCGCCCGGTACAGGTGCATCACCGAATGGATGGCGTCGAACACTTGTTCGGATTGGTTGACTTTATTAACTTGTTTGGTCATAATAGGTGACATTATCAACTAAGGAGCCGAAGATGAGCAATCGAATTCAACGCGTACGGCATGAAATCAAACGGCGCGAACTGGAAGTGGTCAAGGTGCGGCATCTGGCTCCGAACTACGTCAGCGTAACATTCAAAGGCGAGACCTTACACGATTTCGTCTCGGCCTCCTACGACGACCATGTCAAATTCATGCTGAGCGACGAGGTGCGGCGCGATTTCACGCCGCGTCATTACGACCACGCGGCGCGCGAACTGACGGTGGAATTTGCGCTGCACGCCACCGGCGCGGCCTCCGACTGGGCGCGTCAGGCGGCGCCGGGGCAGGTGGCGGTGATCGCCGGCCCGCGCGGCTCGATGATTATCCCGATGGATTATGCGTGGCATGTGCTGGCCGGCGATGCGACCGCGCTGCCGGCCATCCGCCGCCGCCTCGAAGAACTGCCAGCGAGCGCGAAAGTGCAGGTACTGGTGGCGGGCGAGGAAGCGGCCGCGCTATCGTTCGACAGCGCGGCGCAGGTAACGCTGCAGCGCTTTGCCGACGACAAGGCGCTGCTGGACGCCATCCGTGCCTTGCAGCTGCCGGACGGCGAAGGTTTCTTCTGGTTTGCGGGAGAGGCGCTGGTGGCCGCGCAAGTGCGCGACGCCGTGTTGGTCGACAAGGGCCACCCGCGCGAGGCGGCCCGTATCTCGGCGTACTGGAAGCAGGGCGCTTCCGGCCACCACGAAGATCTCAGCTGATCAGAACGAGTGCTTGATGCCGGTGATGATGCCGGTCTGGCCCATGCCGGCGCCGACCGAGCCGCCGGCGCTCAGTGCCAATGCCGCCGTGCCGTCGTTCGAGATATGGCCTGCGGCGATGTACCACGCGCTGCGCTTGGACAGGTTGTAGATACCGCGAATCAGCACCTGCTTGCTGTCGTTATTGGTGGCGCGGTAGTCAAGCCTGGCGATCTGGCCGTCGACGGTGAACAGCGGCGTCACATTGTAGGCGGCGCCGATGTACAGCAGATTGCTGCGCGGCTGAGTGGTCGAGCCCTCGTTGTTGCGGGTGATGATGCCCAGGCCCAGCTTCCAGTCGTCCTGCTTGATGAACGCGGCCACGTGGGCGCGGCTGTCGGTCTTGCTGCTGCTGGTCAGGCCATTGGCAGCGCCGGCGCCGCCGTAGATGCGGTCATAGGCGCTGATCAGTGAATAGCCGTTGCCGTCGTAGCGCAGCAGCGCCGACCACTCTCGGCAAGCCACGGCGTCGGTGGCGCTTTCGCCGGCGCAGCTGGTGCCGGCTGGGCCGCCGGCGGTCGAGGTGTCGCGGCCCAGGCTATAGGTGCCGCCGACGGTCACGCCGCTGAAGGTGCCGCGATAGGCGATCGAGTTGTCGACGCGGCCGTTCGGGATGGCCGAATCGAGCGAACCGAGTCCGTACTGCGACGGACCGAGGATGTCCACATCGTAGGTCGAGATATTCAGCATATTGTAGTTGCGGCCCAGCGTTACCTGGCCCCACTTGCCTTGCAGGCCGACCCAGGCCTGGCGGCCGAACAGGCGGTTCTGGCCTTGGGTGCCGGTGTCCGGCGCGAAGCCGTTCTCCAGCTGGAAGATGGCTTTCAGGCCGTCGCCCAGGTCTTCCGTGCCACGGAAGCCGAGGCGCGATGGGAACATGCCGCCGCCCAGCGAAGGCATACGGGTCACGCTGTTGCCGGCTGCATCGGCGTTGGTGTAGGTCTCCACGGCGGCGTCGATGATGCCGTACATGGTGACGTTGCTCTGCGCCTGGGCGGCGCCCGATGCGATGATGGTGGTGGTAATAGCTGCTGCAATGGCGATGGTTTTTTTCATGTTTTAAGTCTCCTAGTTGTGTTTATTTTTTGTCCCAGGTAGCGGACGAGCCTACGGAATACAAAGCGCCCGGCGCGTTGCGGGTTTTCTGGAAGTCTTCCAGCGACTGCCCGCGCATAGCGGCGTAGATGTGCAGGTTGGACACGCCAACCACGGCGCCCAGCTTCTCGAGCAGGAAGAAGATCACGCCGTACTGGATCATGCCGCGCCAGTCGCGGCGGGTGATCAGGTCGCGCTCTTCGGCCGTCAATTCGGCGGCGTCGTAGGTCGCTTCCGGCGATTCCTTGAACTGCACGCGGAACTCCGGCTTGACCAGCTGGTGCAGGTACTTGTTGATGCGGTGCGCGCGCACGCTGGTCTCCAGCGTGAACGGATAGGTGCCCGGCAGTTCTTCCACACCCTTGGTCTGGTGCGCGATGTGGGCGCGGTGCGCTTCGATGGCGGTGGCGTTGAGCGACTTGTCGGTCGATGCCGCGTTCTCGTACAGCGCCACGGCGATACCGGTCATCGACGGCAGGTAGTACTCGCGGTGAATGCAGTTCAGCTTATCGGACATGGCGCCGCGCATCGCCATCCACATCACCACTTCCGCGCTTTCCCAGCCGCCGAGGCGGGCGAAATCGGCGTGGGTCATATTGAGCAGCGTTTCCGGATCATTCTCGAACAGGTCGAGGAACTGGTGGTCCCACGGCGTGTTGTTGAAGCCCGCGCGCTCGCCGTGCACCTGGTGCGACAGGCCGCCGGTGGCGACCAGCACCACGTTCAGGTCTTCCGGATAGCTTTCGATGGCGCGGCGCAGGCCCTGACCGAGCTTGTAGCAGCGGCGCGCGGACGGCACCGGGAACTGCAGCACGCCCACTTGCAGCGGCACGATGGCGCCCGGCCAGCCGTCCTTGTGATCCCACAAAATCGATAGCGGCGAGAAGCAGCCGTGATCGAGCGCCTTCTCCTGGAAGAAGGACATGTCGAATTCGTCCGCCATCAGCGACTGGCCGATGTGGCGCGCCAGCGCCGCGTGGCCGGCCACCGGCGGCAGGTTGCGCGGTCCGCCGCCTTCATCGGCCGCCTTGTAGCTGTTCCCGATCCCCAGCGCGAAGGCCGAGTAGTGGTCGAAGAAGAACGAGGTCACGTGGTCGTTGTAGACGACCAGCAGGACGTCGGGCTTTTTCTCCGCCAGCCATTGCTGCACCGGCTCGTAGGCCTTGAAGATGGGCGCCCACGCAGCGTCCTGCTGCTTGTTGGCGTCCAGGGCGAAGCCGATGGTCGGGGTGTGGGAAGAGGCGATGGCGCCGATGATGTTAGCCATGATAGTTCCTATTTATGCTTTTGCTGCGACGGTACGTTGACCGAATTTGTTCATGATGATGAAGATGGCCGCCAGCGTGGCCGGTCCCGCCAGGATGGCGATCACCGCGCTGAAGCCCCAGCCCATCGACAGCAGCACGCCGCCGGCAAAGGAGCCGAAGATGCTGCCGAAGCGGCCCATGCCCTGCATCCAGCTGACGCCAGTGGCGCGCACCACGGTCGGGTAGCACGACGGGGCGTAGGCATTCAGGCCGGTTTGCGCGCCGCTCATGCAGAAGCCTGCCAGCAGCACGAACAGCGAGAACAGCGACGATTCCACGCTGCCCGAGGACAGGCACAGGATAAAGGCGGCGCCGCCGATGTAGGCCAGCGAGATGACTTTGTTTGGCGAGATGCGGTCCATGAAGTAGCCCACCAGCAGCGCGCCCACGGTGCCGCCCAACTGGAACAGCGCGGTGATGTTGGCGGCGCGTTCGATCGGCAGGCCGGCATCCTTGATCATGGTCGGCAGCCAGCCGCTCAGCAGGTAGATCACCAGCAAACCCATAAAGTAGGTGCCCCACAGCGACAGCGTGGTGCCGCGATAAGCAGCGGACAACAGTACCTTGCCCGGTTGCGAACCGGTCACTTGCGGTTCGCTGATGGTGAATTGCGCATTGGCCGGCACTTCGCCGCCGACCACGCGGCGCAGCGTGCGGCCGATACGCTCGGCCGGGAATTTGCGCACCACCAGGAAGCGCACCGATTCAGGCACCAGCAGCAGGTAGATCGGCAGGCAGGCCAGCGGAATCGCGCCGCCGGCGATCAGCACTGCGCGCCAGCCGTAGTCCGGCAGCAGCGCCGCCGCACCGAAACCGACCAGTGCGGAGCCGAGGTTAAAGCCGGTGAACATGATGGCGATCAGCGTCGAACGCGAACGTTCAGGCACGTACTCCGACAGCAGGGTGGTGGTGTTCGGCATCGCCGCGCCCAGACCGAGGCCGGTCAGGAAGCGCAGCAGCGACAAGGTGGTGACGTCTTGCGCAAAGGCGCTCAATACACTGAAGGCGCCGAACCAGGCGACGGAAGTCATCAGCAGTTTTTTGCGGCCGAAGCGGTCCGACATCGGGCCGACCAGAATGGCGCCGATGGCCAGGCCGATCGGGGCGGCGCTCATCACCACGCCGAAGGCGGCACGCGAGATGCCCCATTCCTTGGTGATGGCCGGGGCGAGGAAGCCCATGATGGCCACATCCATGCCGTCGGTGGCGACGATCAGGAAGCAGAGGGCGAGCAGCAGCCATTGATAGCGGCTCATGCTCCGGCCGTTGATGTGTGCCCGGACGTCGAGCGTTTGTCCTATATTCATTAAGTCTCCTGTGTACAGCTAGGTTTTTTGTAAAGTGGTGTAAAGGCGGCTGATACCGCCACCGCTTCACCAGTGTACGTTTGGACAGAAGGGGGTGTATTGCTATTGCTTGCTGAACCGTTTCAATCTGCTTATCGCCAGTTTCGGCTGATCGCCTCGATTTCGGCCAGCAGCGCGTAGGCGCCGGGCGACAAATGCGCATTCTTGCGGGTTGTGACGCCGATGCTGCGTTCCATTCCGGGCATTTCGAACGGCAGTACTACCAGCTGGCCCGTGCGAACTTCGTGATGTAGTTGATGCGCCGATAACACGGTCAGCATGTCGCTGGAAACCAACAGGCCGCGCAGCAGCGCCAGGTCGCCGGTTTCCACGGCGGGCGAGGGTGGCTGCTTGCCGTGGCGTTCAAAAAACTGCACCAGCGATTCGCGCAACGGCGTGCCGCTGCGCGACAGGCCCCACGGGTAGCCGGCCAGATCTTCCAGCGTCAGCTTGCTGCGCTTGACCAGCGGATGGCCGGTGCGCGCCACCAGCGCCGCCTTGTCCTCGAATAGCGAGCGCGATTCGAACGCATCGCCGGCGCCGGCGCGCTGCGCGCCAACGATAAAGTCGATACGGCCGCTCAGCAGGCTGGCGGTGAGTTCTTCATACGGGCTTTCCAGAGAACGGATTTGCAATTGTGGATGGCGTTTCAACACTGACGAAATGGCCACAGGCAGCAGCTGCGAACGCGCCAGCGGCAGCGCGCCGATCGTCACCACGCCCAGCACCACGCCGGCCAGCGCGGCGATGTCTTCCGGGATGTGGCGCAGCTCCGACAGCACGCGCTCAAACGATTCGGTCCAGCGCCGGCCGGCATCGGTAGGCACCATGCCGTGCGCGGTGCGCAGGAACAGCGCCTGTCCCAGCATGTCTTCCAGCCGGGCGATGGCCTGGCTGACGGCCGACTGCGATACCCCCATCACGTGCGCCACACTGGGCATATGGTGCATCTCGGCCAGCAGCGACGCGGCCTGCAGCCGGCGTTCGTTGAGCAGCGCTTCGATGCCGCCGACTTTGGCGCCGTTGCGGTCGCGCAGGCGCATGGCTTCGTCGCGCACCGCGTGCAGTTCGGCCTCGATGCGGTCGGCGCGCTTGCGCACTACATCGCCGGCGGCGGTGAGCAGCATGCCGCGTCCCTTGCGCTCGAACAGCTGCGCATCGAGGCTCTCTTCCAGCGCTGCCACCGAGCGCGCCACTGCGGACGAGGCGCGGTACAAGCTCTCGGACGAACGGCGGATGCCGCCGCTGGCGGCGACCGCATTGAAGGCATGAAGGTGACGCAGGCTGACCAGGAACATGGTGAGGGTTTTAAGGCTGCAATAAGCAGATTAGAACAAATCACAGCCTACAACGCAACCACGCAAATGAGGCTGACGCGGATACTGGTGGCATTCACACTGCACAGACATCCGCCACCATGAGCCTACATCCCGTTTCCGACCAGCGCGCCGTGCCTTGCATGCTGATGCGCGGCGGTACCTCGCGTGGTCCGTTTTTTCTCGAGTCCGACCTGCCGGCCGACCGCGCCGCGCGCGACCGCTTCCTGCTGGCGGCTATGGGCTCGCCCGATCCGCGCCAGATCGATGGTCTGGGCGGCGCGCACCCGCTGACCAGCAAGGTTGGCATCGTACGCCGCAGCCATACGCCGGGCGTGGACCTGGACTTTTTGTTCGCCCAGCTACAGCCGAATAACGACACGGTCGATGTCACGCCCAACTGCGGCAATATGCTGGCGGCGGTGCTGCCGTTTGCGCTGGAACGCGGGCTGCTGCCGATCGCGCAGGGCACCACCACTGCGCGCATCCTTACCCTGAACACCGATATGCAGTGCGACGTCACCGTGCAAACGCCGGGCGGCAAGCTGCAATACGATGGTGACGCCCGCATCGACGGCGTGCCCGGTTCGGCCGCGCCGATCAGCATCAATTTCCTCGACACCGCCGGTTCTGTATGCCCATCGCTGCTGCCCACCGGCCGCACGCTGGACCGCATCACCGTACCCGCCGCCTCGCCGTTCGAAGTCGACGCCACGCTGATCGACAATGGCATGCCGATGGTGCTGGTGCGTGCCTCCGCCTTTGGCATCACCGGATACGAGCCGGCCGCCGAGCTGACCGCCAACGACGCACTACGGGCCCGCCTCGAAGCACTGCGTCTCGCCGCCGGCCCGCTGATGGGCCTTGGCGACGTCGCCGCCAAAAACTACCCGAAGATGTGCCTCATCGCGCCGCCGCGCGAGGGCGGCGCAGTCAGCACCCGCTGCTTCATTCCGCACGTCTGCCACGACTCCATCGGCGTGCTGGCCGCTGTGACCGTGGCCACAGCCTGCGTCCTGCCGGGCACCGTGGCCGACGGCATCGCCGCCGTGGGCAGCGCGGCGTGCCAGGCGCTTTCGATCGAACATCCCACCGGCGAATTCAGCGTCGAACTGGAAACCGACCAATCAGGGCAGGTCGTACGCGCCGCGTTGCTGCGTACCGCCCGTCCAATCATGCGGGGCGAAGTGCTGGTCCCCGCGCACCTCTAAAAGGATCCATCCATGATTATTGACTGCCACGGCCACTACACCACCGCGCCGAAAGCGCTGGAAGAATGGCGCAACAAGCAGATCGCCAACCTGAACACGCCGGAGCTCGGGCCGAAAGTCGCTGACCTGAAAATCAGCGACGACGAACTGCGCGACTCCATCGAAACCAACCAGCTTCGCCTGATGAAAGAGCGCGGCTCGGACCTGACCATCTTCTCGCCGCGCGCCAGCTTCATGGCGCATCACATCGGTGACTTCAACACCAGCGCGACGTGGGCCGCTATCTGCAATGAGCTGTGCGCGCGGGTGGCGCAGCTGTTCCCGGACCACTTCATCGGCGCGGCCATGCTGCCGCAATCGCCGGGCGTCGATCCTGCGACCAGCATTCCGGAACTGGAAAAGTGCGTCAAAGAGTACGGCATGGTCGGCATCAACCTCAATCCCGATCCGTCGGGCGGCCATTGGACCGCGCCGCCGCTGTCGGACCGCTCGTGGTATCCGATCTACGAGAAAATGGTGGAGTACGAAATTCCCGCCATGATCCACGTCAGCACCAGCTGCAACGCGTGCTTCCACACCACCGGTGCGCACTACCTGAACGCCGACACCACCGCCTTCATGCAATGCCTGACCAGCGATTTGTTCAAGGACTTCCCGACCTTGAAATTCCTGATCCCGCACGGCGGCGGCGCCGTGCCATACCACTGGGGCCGATTCCGCGGCCTGGCGCAGGAAATGAAAAAGCCGCTGCTGACCGAGCACCTGCTGAACAACATCTTCTTCGACACCTGCGTCTACCACCAGCCGGGCATCGACCTGCTGACCAAGGTCATGCCGGTCAAGAACGTGCTGTTCGCCTCGGAGATGATCGGCGCCGTGCGCGGCATCGATCCGGAGACCGGCAACTACTACGACGACACCAAGCGCTACATCGAAGCGGCCAACCTGACTGCCGACGATCGCACCGATATTTTTGAACGCAACGCGCGCCGCGTATTCCCACGCCTGGACCGCGCACTGAAGGAGAAGGGCCTGTGACTACGCCATTGATTAACCAACTCGGCATCGTAAAGCGCAACATCGTGCGCGCCGAGCGCGAACACGTGGAGCACCTCGGCCAGTTCGGCAGCGCCACCGTGCACGAAGCGATGGGCCGGGTGGGCTTGCTGAAGCCTTATATGCGTCCTGTCTACGCAGGCGCACAGGTAGCCGGCACCGCCGTCACCGTGCTGCTGCACCCTGGCGATAACTGGATGATGCACGTGGTAGCGGAACAGATCCAGCCTGGCGACGTGGTGGTGGCAGCCATCACCGCCGAATGCACCGACGGCTACTTCGGCGACCTGCTGGCCACCAGCTTCAAGGCGCGCGGCGCGAAAGCACTGATCATCGACGCCGGCGTGCGCGATGTGCGCTTCCTGACCGAGATGGGCTTCCCGGTGTGGAGCAAGAACATCAGCGCCAAAGGCACCATCAAATCGACGCTGGGCTCCGTGAACATTCCGGTGCTATGCGCCGGTGCGCTGGTCAATCCCGGCGACGCCGTAATCGCAGATGACGACGGCGTGGTGATCGTGCCGGCCGCCGACGTGGCGCGCGTGGCTGCCGTGGCGCAGAAGCGCGAAGACCTGGAAGCCGAGAAGCGCGCCAAGCTGGCGGCGGGCGTGCTGGGTCTGGACATGTACAACATGCGCGGTCCGCTGGAGCAGGCGGGTCTCAAATACATCGACTGATGCACTATCGCTCCAAGGAGTGGACCGTAGGCCTGGTGGGCTACGGTGAAGTGGGCCGCATTCTGGCGGAGGACTTGCGCCGCCAGACTGTGGCTGTTTGCGTTGTCGACTTGAAGCTGGGCGAGCCTGTGGGCGACGCTCGAGGCCGCCGGCGCGCGCTTTGTGGAAGGTGCGATAATGACCTCAATCCCGCCGTGCCGCAGCGCGATGATCAAGGGACTGGAGGCGATGGTGATCGAGCATGGCCGCCGCCGTGCCGAGGAAATGCGCGAATCCGCCCGCACCGTGGCCGATGTGGGCTTGACGCCATTGTCGGCGCGCGGCACCGCCGAGCGTCAGGCGTGGGTGGCCGACCTGTCGGAAGCAGGACGATTTGGCAGCAAAGGCGACGGTTCCTTTGCCCGCAGCGCCGACTGGCGCATCGAAGCAGACCGTATTCTTACAACCCTCAAAGGAGACAGAAATGACGTATAAAAAAATCGCAGCGTTCGCCATGCTGGCCGGGATGATGGCCGTGGCCAGCGCCACGCCGGAAGACGACACGCAGGCGCTGGTCAAGAAAGCCTCGGCCTACATCAAGGCCAACGGCATCGACAAAGCCTGTGTCGACTTTGCCGATCCGGCCAAGGGCTTCCGTCCGAACGGCAGCTACGTCTACGTGCACGACATCCACGCCAAAATGCTGTGCAATCCCGGCAGCCCGCGCACCGTCGGCAAGGACATGATCGAAGTGAAGGACATGGACGGTAAATACTTCAACAAAGAGATGGTCAGCCTGGCCACCACCAAGGGTAGCGGCTGGGTCGAATACAAATGGACCAACCCGGCCACGCAAAAAATGCAGGATAAAAAATCCTACATCGAACGCCAGGGCGACCTGATCGTCGGTTCGGGTTTCTACAAATAAGCCAAATCTGAGAAGCTGTTCAAACTGTCGCCCAGCGAGGTGCTGGTCAGCACATCCTGGAAGGCGCGCTGGTAGCGCTGATTGCCGGTGACGACATAGCTGCGTCCGGCATCAAAATTCCTCCCAGTCGGCGGTGGCCGGCTGCGGCGTTTTGGCCGGCTGGCGCGCGGTGGCCAGCTGCTTGCGCGGCGCCGCGCTTGTCTTGGCGGCGAGTCGCGGCGCAGGCTGGCCGCCGATGCTGGCCGCCAGCTTGAATACCGCCACGGTATCGACCAGTTCCTTGGCCTGGATTTTGAGCCCAGCGGCAGCGGCGGCCATTTGCTCGACCAGTGCGGCATTTTGCTGGGTCACCGTATCCATATCGGTGACGGCATCACCCACCTGGGCCACGCCCTGACTCTGCTCGATGCTGGCGGAACTGATCTCGCCCATGATGTCGGCCACGCGCTTGATGCTGGCGACGATGTCGGTCATGGTGCTGCCGGCGGTGTCGGCCAAGGCACTGCCTTGTTCGACCCGCTGGACGCTATCGCTGATCAGTTGCTTGATTTCCTTGGCCGCCTCGGCGCTGCGCCCGGCCAGGCTGCGCACTTCGGTGGCGACCACGGCGAAGCCGCGGCCCTGCTCACCGGCGCGGGCCGCTTCCACGGCGGCATTCAACGCCAGGATATTGGTCTGGAACGCGATGCCGTCGATGACGCTAATGATGTCGGCGATCTTGTTGCTGGACTGGCTGATTTCCTGCATGGTGAGCACCACCTGCGACACCACGTCGCCCCCAGTGCTGGCGATGTTGGAAGCGCTCTGCGCCAACTGATTGGCCTGGCGGGCGTTGTCCGCATTCTGTTTGACCGTCGAATTGAGTTCTTCCATCGAAGCGGCGGTCTGCTCCAGGGCGCTGGCCTGGGCCTCGGTGCGGGCGCTCAGGTCCATATTGCCTTGCGCGATCTCGCTCGATGCGGTCGACACGCCTTCGGAGCCGCTGCGGACCTTGCTCACCACATTGACGAAATTGGCGTGCATGATTTTAAGCGCGTGCAGCAGTTTGGCCACCTCGGCAGGGCCCTCGGCCTCGATTTCAAGCGACAGGTCGCCTGCGGCCATCGTGTCGGACAGCTGGACGGCATGCTGCAACGAGCGTGCGATCTGGCGGTAGACATAGTGCAGTGCGGCGCTCACACTGACCAGTAGCAGCAGCGCGAGCGCGATCAGGATGGTGAACCAGCGCTGTTTGGCTGTCTCCGCCACCAGAATCTGAGCATGGGTGCGATGGTCCAGCATGCTCAGAAATTCATCGACCGGTTTCATGATCTTGGCTTTGTTGCGGTGATAGGCGGCATCGTGCATCATGCTGCGCGCTTTCTCCAGATCGGGCGACCCTTGCTGGCCATCGGCCTGGTGTCCCTTGACCAGGTTCATGGCGATGGTTTCCGTCTTGACCAGGTCGTTCGAGTTGTCGCCTGCTTCCTTCAGCTTGGCGAATTCGGCATCCGTGAAGCCGGCTTGTTTCATCAGATCGTTCAGCGAAATTGTCGCCTCGTAGCCCTTGCCCGGATCGATATCGGCGGCCCGGAAGTCCCAATAGATCTTTTCATACTCCTTGGGACGGGGCTTGCTGCCGTTTCGGATGGCCAGTATCTCCAGATATTGCTGTTCCCATTTCGGGTCGCCCGACACCACATAGGTACGCGCCAGGCGCGTCAGATCGTCGGAGCTTTGCCGCATTTCGTCTGCCAGCAAGTAGGAGGCGTAACGTGATTGATTGGCCCTGGACACCGCTTCGTTGGCCGTGCCGAGCTGGCGTATGCCAAATCCCAGGATGGCAACCATCCCCAGCACGACAGCCAGCGTGGCGGCAAACATTGTTTTGATGCTAGAGCTTTGCATTTTTCTCTCCGGTTAAATATGGTCTGGACGATCCGCCAGCAGGGCGGCCAGGAGCGGCAGCAGCCGGGCGTGGATCTCATCCTTGAAGACGTAGGCGGTGGCGCCCACCGCGCGCGCTGCATCCTGATAAACCTGGTTGCGATGACTCGATAAAATGACCACGCGGGCGCCGGGATGCAGCGTCTTGATCGTCGTCGTCAGGGCCATCCCATTGGCGTCGGGCAGGTCGACGTCCATCAGCACCAGTTCCGGCGCCAGGTCGCGGCATAGAATGAGAGCGCTGTGCGCATCGGCGGCCTCGTGCACCGTATGGGGCTCCAGCGCACTGCCCAGCATCTCACTGAGCATGCGCCGCATATGCCGGTTATCTTCGATGATCAGGATCTTCACAGCCCTCACTATGCGCCGGAATGGCGCCGCTAGCTGTCGGGAGTTCTGTACAGAAACAAATATCCGTCTAACGCGGTGGTGCGGGCTGGCCGGTATCCAGCGTGACGCCTACCCGGGTGCCGGTATCGGGCGCGGAATCGATATGCAAGGTTGCGCCGATGGACCTGGCCCGCTCCCGCATGGTCTTCAGGCCCCAGTGGTCGGGACTGTCGCAGGGCGCAGCGGGATCGAAGCCGCAGCCGTCGTCACTGACCTGCAATGTCAGCAGTCCCGCCTGCTGCCCGATGTTGATGGTGATGCGCGTTGCCGCGGCATGGCGCACGGCATTCATGACCGCCTCGTGCGCGATGCGGAACAATGTGTTTTCCACCCCGGGGCCAGGGCGTGGCTCCGGGGGCGAGCCGTCGGCGTCGATGCGCAGGCTGAAGCGGGTGGACAGCACTTCGGCAAAGATGCGCAGTCCGGCCAGCAGGCCGAAGTCGTCCAGCGCGGGCGGGCGTAATTCAGCCATCAGGTCGCGTGCCATCACGATGGTTTCGGCGCCGACTTCGCGCGCGCTCTGCAGGTGGCACCGCAGCTCCTCCATTTTTCCGCGCGCCAGCAAGCTAATGGAAATATCCAGCTCAAGGTTCAGTGCCGCCAGGTTGGCGCCGACCTGGTCGTGCAGTTCGGCGTGCAGGACGCGCCGCTCCTGGTCCACGGCATTGGCCAGGCGCGCGTACAATTGCTGCATTTCTTTGGCGGTGAAGCGCAGCGCGTCTTCCGCCTGGCGCAAATGGGTAAGGTCGAACGTTGAAAAGATGTAGCGCGTTCCGCTGGCCAGTTCCAGCCGATCGGCGTTCACGCTCAGAATGCGCATGACATCGCCTCGGGTGATCACGATTTCGCGGCCGCGCACAGGGCGTCCAGCCGCCAGCTCGCCATACAGTTGCCGACGCTCGTCCAGGTCTCGCCACAGTCCTTGCTCGACACCGTTGCTGCCGATTGCCGAGCCCGCAGTGAGCCCGAGCATGTCGAAGGCAACGGCATTGGCCCGTTCGATGACGCCGTTGGGCGGGCGCGTAATGATGATAGGTGCGGGCGCCGTGTCAAAGATCTTCTGCAGCGTGGACTCGCTCTCCTCCAGTTTGCGCCGGTGGCGCTGGAACGCGATGACCACAATGCTGAGCATCAGCGCCGTGTTGTAGACCAGGGGCAGGATGATATGGTCGAAGGTCGCGCGTCCCAGCCAATTCAGCATCACACTCACCATGACAGCCTGCCAGATGAAGCAGCCGATGGCGAACACGTAGCCGCTCAAGCGCTCAATCTGCCAGGCGCGCCACATGCAGTAGGCACTGAATGCGAGGACGCTGATGAAAATTATATATGCCACATTGAGCGACGGGCCGTGCGCAATGGTCTGCACCTCGTATATGGCGAACAGGATGCTGGTGGCCCAGGTTGCCACCTTGCGGGGCGTCTTCCTGACAGGCAGGATTGCATAGCAGCCCAACACCTGGAGCCAGAGCAGCAATGGGAATGCGGCACCCTCCAGGTTGCGTGCCAGCTCGTCGACGCGTGCAGGGTAGTGCAACATCCAACGTAAACTGCTGCCAGCGAACGCCACTGACCAAAACAGCAGGTATCGCTCGCTGCGGTCCTGGCGCCATAGATATGAGCTAATGGCGCTGGCGATCAGCGTGATAAACGCGCCTACGATGCAAGTCTGCAGTACGGGATCGTTGATCATGTCGGGCTTTGCGTGTTAGGCATGGCTGGGGCGACCCTGGGTTCAGCTTCCGGGCGTAAGCCCGTGCTCAACGGCGAGCTTGACCAGTCCCGTCACGTCCCGCACGCCGAGCTTTTGCATGATACGGCTGCGGTAGGTATCCACGCTTTTGGGCGACAGGTGTACCAGCGCTGCGATGCGGCTGCTCGAGTGGCCCTCCACGACCAACTGCAACACCTGGCGTTCGCGTGCGCTCAAGCGCCCGAGCGGCCCGGTATCGCCCGCGCCGATAGACGGATTGTCTTCCATGTGCGCCAACTCGCCGCTTAGGTAGCGGCGTCCTACCAGCGCGGCGCGCACCGCCGCCACGATTTCCTCGCTCACCGAACCCTTCAGCAGGTAGCCCGAGGCGCCTGCCGCCAAGGCACGGTGCACATGTTCGGAGTTCGAGTGCATCGACAGGATCAGGATGCGGGTGCCGGGGCAGCGATCGCGCAGGATAGCCACGGCGTCGATGCCATTCAAGCCAGGCATGCTGAGGTCAAAAATGGCGGCATCCGGCTGCAGTGCCTGCACCATGTCCACCGCTTGCCGGCCTTCGCTGGCTTCGCCGACCACCTCCATCTCGGCCATTTCCAACAAGATGCGCAAGCCGTAGCGGATTATCGCGTGGTCGTCGGCCAGCAGGATACGCGGCTTCAATTGGCTTCCAAGCGGTTTAATTTGCCTGTGAGTTCCAGGTTAATCATTTTATTATTGTTTTCTTGAGACTGACGATGTTGTATAGGATAACTGGTTCCATGAACGCGTCAAGCAGCCACTGCGTCGGCCTGTTGTTCCCAAACCCGCCGCCAGCGTCATGCTGACACTGGCGCTGCTGTTGATGACGCAGCGCCGGATTAGTGAAGTTCAGCTTTACGGATAAATAGCGCGGTCAGCATGCCGATGGCGCAGACGGCGATCACATACCACGCCGGGCCGAGCGGATCGTTCTTCAGCATCAGCGTCACCACCACCGGCGTCAGGCCGCCGAAGATGGCGTAGGACAGGTTGTACGAGAACGACAGGCCCGAGAAGCGCACCTGCGCCGGGAAGGCTTGCACCAGCACGCACGGCACCGCGCCCACCACGCCGACGCAGAAGCCGGTCAGGCCGTACAGCGGCAGCAGCAGTTCCGGCTGCACGCGCAGGGTGGTGTAGAACACGTAGGTGCAGATCGCCAGCAGCAGCGCACCGACGAACAGCACCGGCTTGGCGCCCAGCCGGTCGGCCAGCACGCCATACACCACGCAGCCTATCGCCAGTCCCAGGGTCGCCACCGTGTTCGCCCCCAGCGAGGTGCGCGGGTCGATGTGGTAGACCTTTTGCAGCAGCGCAGGCGTCATCAGGATCACCACCACGATGCCTGCCGACAGCATCCACGTCAGCAGCATGGAGACGACCACCGCGCCGCGATGGCTGCGCAGCACGGACTTCAACGGCATCTCGGCCGCCAGCGCTTTGCGCTGCGCCATCTCGGCAAACACCGGCGTCTCATGCAGCCAGCGGCGCAGGTACATCGCACCGAGGCCGAACACGCCGCCCAGCAGGAACGGCACGCGCCATGCGCCAGCCTGCACTTCGGCCGGCTGGTAGGCGGTGTTGAGCGCGGTCGCCACCAGCGATCCAAGCAGGATGCCGAAGGTGAGGCCGGCCGTCAGCACGCCGCAGGCATAGCCGGTGTAACGGGACGGCACGTGCTCGGACACGAATACCCACGCACCCGGCACTTCGCCGCCTACCGCCGCCCCCTGGAATACACGCATCAGCAACAGCAGCATCGGCGCCGCAAGGCCGATGCTGGCGTAGGTCGGCAGCAGGCCGATGGCCAGCGTCGGCACCGCCATCATCAGGATCGACAGCGTGAACATGCGCTTGCGGCCCAGCAGGTCGCCGAAGTGCGCCATCACGATGCCGCCCAGCGGACGCACAACATAGCCGGCCGCGAAGATGCCGAAGGTCTGCAAGGTGCGCAGCCAGTCCGGCATTTCGGGCGGGAAGAACAACTGGCCGATGGCGTTGGCAAAGAAGACGAAGATGATGAAATCGTAGAACTCCAGTGCGCCGCCCAGCGCGGCGAGGGACAGGGTTTTGTAGTCCTGGCGCGTGAGCGGACGTGCGGTCTCGGTGTTGTGCATGTTTTGTTTTTGTCGGTTGATGAAAATAGGGCAAACGTAGCATAGCACCCACAGTGTGGCTTTTGTGCCGCAGTTTGTGGTGCGCCGCAGCAGCAGCGGTAATCAGCATTACACGGGCTTCGTGTGCTGCGCCGCAGCATGGATTTGGCTTTACAAATTCCGACGGTAAGCTAAAGTCCTTAAAAAATGATAACGCTATCTTAGCGCTGACAAAAAAATCACTAGGTAGATGCAATTGTTTCGCATCTATTTTTTTAAAACGATATGTTAGCGCTATCTAACCTTGGAGATGTGGATGCAGCAGAGTATCCGTTGGGTGGTAATGGGCGTGAGCGGCTGCGGCAAGAGCACGGTCGGACAAGCGCTGGCGACGGCGAATGGCGTGCCTTTCGTCGAGGGCGACCAGTACCATCCGCCCGCCAACGTGGCCAAGATGTCGGCCGGCCAGGCGCTGAACGACGACGACCGCGCCGACTGGCTGCTGGCGCTGCAGGCGCAGGTCAGCGCGGCGCGGCTGCGCGGCGAAGGCCTGGTGATTTCCTGCTCCTCGCTCAAACGCCGCTACCGCGACCTGCTGCGCCTGGGCGATCCGGCGCTGCGCTTCGCGCACCTGAACGGTCCCAAAGAATTGATCGCCGCGCGCATGCAGGCGCGCGTCGGCCACTACATGCCGACCTCTCTTCTGGACAGCCAGTTCCGCGATCTGGAACCGCTGCAACCCGATGAAGCAGGCATCACGCTCGATATCGAAACACCGCCCACGGAACTGGTGACGCAGATCCGGGAGCAGAAGTAAGTAGTAAAAAAATCAAAATAATTAGACTGGAGACTGACCATGACTACACTGACTACCCGTAACACCATCATGCGCCTGGCCGTGGCCAGCGCTTGCAGCTGGATCGCCATCACGGCGGCCCACGCACAGCAAGTCGCGGAGGCCCAGCAAGCCGACGCACCTGCCGCTGCCGCCACCGAACCGGAAGCCAAGGTTGACAACGTGGTGACCGTATCGGGCTCGCGCATCTCGGCGCGCGGCTTCACCCAGCCGACGCCGACCACCGTACTGAGTTCCGACGACCTGGCCAAGACCGCCAAGCCTAACCTGTTCAACGCCATCGCCGAACTGCCTGCACTGCAGGGCAGCACCGGCCGCACCACCAGCACCAACAGCACCTCCAGCGGCATCCAGGGCCTGAGCTCCCTGAGCCTGCGCGGCCTCGGCCCGATCCGCACCCTGACGCTGCTGGACGGCCAGCGCGTGGTCGGCGCCAACGTCACCGGCGTGACTGACGTAAGCCAGTTCCCGCAGCTGCTGGTCAAGCGCGTGGATGTGGTGACCGGCGGTGCGTCCGCATCGTATGGTTCGGATGCCATCGGCGGCGTGGTCAACTTTGTCACCGATAAAAAATACGAAGGCTTCAAGTTCAACGTCGAAGGCGGTCAGACCACCTACAGCGACGACAAAAACGGCACCCTGCAAGCCGCCTTCGGCAAGGCTTTCATGGACGACCGCCTGCACGTAACGGGCAGCGTGGAATATGGCCGCGAGAAGGGCATCGAGTCGCCGGGCTTCGGCGAAGTGGGGCCTAACGGCCGTACGTGGTACAAGAATCCGGCGTATCAAGTACGCCCACTGTCACAGACCAACGATGGCAAGCCGCAGTACACCGTCATCGAACACGCGCAGCAGTACCAGTACGCCAAGTACGGCCTGATTACCAACGGCCCGCTGCAAGGCACGGCGTTCGGCGCCAACGGCCAGCCGTACCAGTTCCAGTATGGCTCCAACGGCGTACCGACCGGCACCGGCGCGGTCACCGGCTGCGTCAATCCATTCTGCATCGGCGGTGACTTGAGCGGCAGCGTGGGCGCCGGCACCAACCTGGCGATGGACCTGACCCGCCAGGTGGCATACACCCGCGTGGGCTTTGATGTGAATCCGGACCACGAGATCTACTTCACCGCCAACTTCGGCAAAGTGAAGTCGGAGTTCTCGCCGAATCCCGGCGCGGCCAAGAACGCCAACCTGACCATCCAGTGCTCGAACCCGTACCTGCCGGCTTCCATCGCGGCGGCATGCGCGGCGAATAACATCACCAGCTTCCAGTACGGTACGGCCAACGCCATCTTCCCTGAAAATATCAACGTCCATCCGACCCGCGAAATGCGCCGCCTGACCGTCGGGGCGAATGGCCGCTTCCCGGCCTTCGGCAAGGAATGGACTTATGACGCTTACGTAGAACGCGGCATCAACTTCACCGACATCATCGTGCACGACATGACGCTGAACGCGCGCTACAACGCTGCCATCGACGCGGTGAAGCTGGCCGACGGCAGCATCGTGTGCCGCAACGAGGTGGCACGCGCTTCCGGTTGCGTCCCGCTTAACATCATCGGCAATGTGCCGGTCAGCGCGGCGACCTGGAACTACGTGGCACCGCAAAACGGCCCGCAGCAGCACACCCGTCAGCAGCAGGACGTGGGTAGCTTCAATATCAACGGCGAAGCGTTTGAATCGTGGGCCGGCCCGATTGCCGTGGCGACTGGTGCCGAGTGGCGCCGCGAGTCGTACCGCGTCAACGGCGACCCATATGGCAATGGCATCTTCGCCGATTCGCCTAACACCGCGCAGTATCCGGCCGACCCTATCCTGAATTCCACGGTCGGCAACAACTGGTACGCCGGTAACTACCACAACGCTTCCGGCACCTACAACGTCAAGGAAGCCTATCTGGAGCTGAACGTGCCGGTGCTGAAATCGGCAACGTGGGGCGAGGCGAACATCAACGTCGCCGACCGCCACACCAAGTACAGCACCTCCGGCCACGTGGAAAGCTGGAAGCTGGGCGCCAACTGGAAGACCGGCATCGACGGCCTGCGCTTGCGTGCAGTCACCTCGAAAGACGTGCGCGCGCCTAACTTGAGCGAGCTGTATGCGGCGGCGGTGGTGGTCAACAACATCGTCCAGTATCAGGGCAACACCGTCACCATCCAGCAGCGCACCGTGGGCAACACCAAGCTGCGTCCTGAAATCGCCCGCAACAACATCTTCGGCATTGTGCTGGATCGTCCAAGCTGGGCGCCGGGCTTCAGCGCGTCGGTCGACTACTTCGACATCAAGGTCAATGGCGTGATCTCGTCGCTGAGCGCGCAGCAGGAAGTGGATCTGTGCGTGGCCGGTAACAAGGAAATCTGCGGCGCCATGTCGCTCAATAACGCGGTGTCGACCAATAACTACGTGACGGTGCAAGCCTTCAACCTGGCTTCGCTGCATAGCAAGGGCTACGACCTGGAAGCCTCGTACCGCATGAACCTGAAGGACTGGAACCTGCCGGGCCGCTTCACCGTGCGTGGCCTGCTGACCCGTAACATCAGCTTCCTGACCGATCCGGGCGTAGTCGGCACCATTCCATCGGAAGGCGCGGGCAATAATCTGGGGAGCACGCCGCGCTGGAAAGGCCTGCTGTCGCAGTCGTGGGATACCGATAAATACAGCCTGACCCTGAGCGAGCGCTGGATCAGCAGCGGCAAGTACAGCAACGAGTTTATCGAGTGCCAGACCAACTGCCCGGTATCGACCGTGATCCATCCGACCATCTACAACAACCACATGAAGGGCGCCTTCTACGTGGACCTGGGCGGCAGCTGGAAGTTCTCGGACAAGGGCACGGCCTTCTTCAAGATCGATAACATCGGCAACGTTGATCCGGCCGCCGCGCCTCAGACTAACCTGAGCTTCGGTATCAACCCGGCGCTGTACGATGTGATCGGCCGCGTGTACCGCGTCGGCATGCGCTACAGCTTCTAAGCGATGGCCGCGCTCTTCGGGGTGACGCCGGCAGCATGGGCGCTGATTGCCGTGGCATTGGCAGTCGGTACGCTCACGCTGCTGATCGCGTGGGCCAAGGTGCAGCCGCTGCTGGCGTTCGTGGCGGCGGCTTTGCTGGCGGCCCTGTTGCTGGGAATGCCGCTGGCAAGCATCCCCAAGTCCATCGACAAAGGCATCGGCGATCTGCTTGGATCGCTGATCGTGATCGTCTGCCTTGGCGCGGTGTTCGGCAAGCTGATTGCCGATAGCGGGGCGGCGCAACGCATCGCCAGTTATCTGATCGGCGTGTTCGGTTCCGCGCGCATGCCGGTGGCGCTGACCCTGACCGGCTTCGTGGCCGGCATCCCGCTCTACTACAACGTCGGCTTCGTGCTGCTGGTGCCGCTGGTGTTCTCGCTGGTGTACCAGAGCGGACGGCCGGCGGTGGCGCTGGCGATACCGCTGCTGGCCGGGTTGTCGATTGCGCACGGCTTCCTGCCGCCGCATCCATCGCCGACCGCGCTGGTGGCGCAGTTCCATGCCGATATGGGCCGCACGCTGTTCTACGGGATGATGGTCGCGGTGCCGACGCTGATTATCGCTGGCCCGCTGTTCGCCATGACGCTCAAGCGCATCAAGGCCGAACCGGCGCCGATGTTCCGCAGCGGCTTGCGCGACGAGGCCGAGCTGCCCGGCGTGTTCAATAGCTTTGCAACCGCGCTGCTGCCGGTGTGGCTGCTGGCCGCCGCCACAGGCGCCAGCATGCTGCCGATTGCCGATCCGGCGCTGAAATCGCTGGTGGCGTTCGTCGCCAATCCGATGATCGTGATGCTGGCAGCTTTGGTGGTGGCGGTGTTCACGCTGGGCGTGGCGCGCGGCCAGAAGCTGCCGGTGCTGATGGCCGGTGCGCAGGATGCTCTGCGTGATATCGCGCCTATCCTGCTGGTGATCGCCGGCGCTGGCGCGCTGAAACAGGTGCTGGTCGATTCCGGCGTCAGCGCGCAACTGGGTTCGCAGCTGGGCGCTTTGCCGGTGCCGCCGTTGGTACTGGGCTGGCTGGTGGCGACGCTGATCCGCATTTGCCTCGGCTCCGCGACGGTGGCCGGGTTGACGGCGGCCGGCATCGTGGCGCCGGTGGTGCAAGCCTCCGGTATCGATCCGTCGCTGATGGTGCTGGCGATCGGCGCCGGCAGTTTGATGTGCAGCCATGTGAACGACTCCGGCTTCTGGATGTTCAAGGAGTATTTCGGGCTGTCGCTGAAGGATACCTTCCGTTCGTGGACGCTGATGGAAACGCTGGTTGGCGTGTTCGGACTTGTTTTCGTATTGATTCTTTCTGCCTTCATAGGATAAACAGATGAAACCAATGTTGAATATGCTGGCCGCGGCAGCCCTTGCCGCGCCCATGCTGGTGCAGGCCGCGTCGATTTCGGCCTACCAGACCATGCCGGACGATCCGCGCGCCGTTAAGGTGAAAGCGGTGGCTGACGGCCGTGCCGATGATACGGCGGCGATCCAGGAGGCGCTGAACGCCGCCGCCAACAAGGGCGAGGGCGGGGTGGTGTTCCTGCCGTCCGGCCGCTACCGCATCACGCGCTCGCTGCTGGTGCCGCTGGCGGTGCGCCTGTACGGCGTCGGTCCGACGCGGCCGGTGCTGGTGCTGGGTGCGAACACGCCGGGCTTCCAGAAAGGCGTGGCCAACATGGTGGTGTTCACCGGCGGCGACCAGTACACGGTTGGCAAGGTGCCGGTGCCGGTGAAGAGCGCGGTGCCGTACAGCGAGAACGTGCGCGATGCGAATTCGGCGACCTTCTATTCGGCCATGAGCAATGTGGATATCGAAATCGGCGACGGCAATCCGGCGGCAGCGGCGGTGCGCTTGCGCACGGCGCAGCACTCCTACCTGAGCCACATGGACTTCCACATCGGCTCTGGTCTGGCGGGGGTGTACATGGTCGGCAACGAGAGCTTCGACCTGAAATTCTACGGCGGCCGTTACGGCATCCTGACCGAGAAGACCTCGCCCGCTTGGCAGTACACGCTGATGGATTCCTCCTTCGAGGGCCAGCGCGAGGCGGCGATACGCGGCCACGAGGCCGGCCTCACGCTGATCAACACCTCGATCCGCAACACGCCGGTGGGCATTGAGGTCAGCCGTGGCTACGGCGACTGGCTGTGGGGGAAGGACGTGCGCTTCGAGAACGTGTCGAAGGCGGCGGTCATCATCAGCAACGAGGACAACGTCTACACGCAGGTCGGGTTTGATAACGCGGTCGCCAAAAACACGCCAGTGTTCGCGCGCTTCCGCGACAGCGGCAAGACCGTGCCAGGCTACGGTGCGGCTTACCGCATCAGCGAATTCAATTACGGCTTGATGTTGCCGGGCCTTGGCAGCACCGGCAAGTTCGCCACCAACGTCAAGGGCGAAGCACTGAAAGCCTTGCCGGCGCAGCGCGCACCGGTGATGCGCACGCTGCCTGCGACCAAACAGTGGGCCAGCGTGCGTGATTTCGGCGCGGTGGGCGACGGCGTGACCGACGACACGGCGGCGGTGCAGAAGGCCATCGACAGCAAGCGCGTGGTATACCTGCCGCAGGGCTTCTACATGGTGCAGGACACCATCCGGCTGAAACCGGACACGGTGCTGATTGGCCTGCATCCGGGCGTGACGCAACTGGTGCTGCCGAATGGTTCGGCCGCCTACGCCGGCGCCGATGGTCCGAAGGCGCTGCTGGAAAGCGCCAAGGGCGGCGACGCCATCGTGACGGGCTTTGGTCTCGCCACCGGCGAAGTCAATCCGCGCGCCACGGCACTGCTGTGGAGGGCGGGCGCCGATTCGCTGGTGGACGATATCCGCATCCAGGGCGGCCACGGCACGCGGCTGTATGACGGCAAGCGCCGCGACCCGTATCAGAAATCCGCCAACTTCGATCCGACGCTGCACTGGGACCGTCAGTATCCAAGCATCTGGGTGACCGATGGCGGTGGCGGGACGTTTGTCGCGTGCTGGACGCCGAGCACTTTTGCGCAAGCAGGCTTCTACGTCTCCAACACCAAGACGCCGGGCAAGGTGTATGAGCTGTCGGCCGAGCACCACATCCGCGCCGAGATCGTGCTCGATAATGTCGAGAACTGGGAATTCCTCGCGCCGCAAACGGAGCAGGAGGTGCGAGACGGCATGGATGCGGTGTCGCTTGAGATCCGCAACTCGCGCAACATCACCTTCGCTAACTATCATGCGTATCGCGTGACGCGCTCGATCAAGCCGGCCGTGTCGGCGGTGAAGATGACCAACTCGGGCGACATCCGCTTCCGCAATGTGCACGTGAATGCCGAAAGCGGCTTTGCCACTTGCGATGAAAACGGCTGCGATACCTATCTGCGCGCCAGCAAATACCCGTTCGAAAACACGCTGCAGGATCTGACGCGCAAGCAGGAAGTGCGCGAGCATGAATTCGCGGTGCTGGATATCGGCCCTGCCACGGCGGCCAATGCAGCCGCTCCGGCGCGCGCCGCCACCGGCCCGCTCGCGGCGGCCAAGGTCGACAAGCTGGAAGGCGACTTCTACTCCATCGCCGGCGCAGCGGTGGACGCTCAGGGCAAACTGTATTTTGTAGACCGCCGTTTCAACCGCATCTACAGCTGGTCGAAAGAGGGCGGGCTGGCGGTGGTGCGCGATGCGCCGCTGGATCCGGTCAACCTCGCCATCGACAAGAGCGGCGCGATCATGGTGCTGTCGTCGGCCGGGCCGGAAGGCAAGGTGTACTCTTTCAATCCCGGGCAGCCGGCCGGCCCGGTCACCATCATCAAGCCGACGCCGGTGAAGGCCAACGCCGGCGCACGTACGGTGGTGCCGGTGAACTTCTGGCAGAACGGCGAGTTCCGCGACCAGCTCAATTTCGACACCTACGAATTCACCACGCTGGCCGAGATGTTCGCACGCGACGTCGCCAAGCCGAAGGCGCGTGAATACGTCTCGCCGGACGGCAGCCTGGTGCTGCCTGCCTACCGCGTGTTCAAGCAAGGCCCGAACGACCATCTCGGCTACCGCTTCTCCGACACGCTGGACACGCACGGCCTGGTGTCGGCCGGCGCCAACGGCCGCGTGGTGTTCACCAACGGCTCCGAGAACCGCACCTTCAGCGGCGTGATCGGCGCGGGCGGCGGCATCACGGACCTCAAGCTGGCGGCCAATCGCGGTGGCGAGAGCGCGGCGGTGGACCGCAACGGCAATGTCTACGTCGCCAACGGCCAGGTGTTCGTGTACGCGGCGGACGGCAAGGAGATCGGCCGCATCGACGTGCCGGAACGTCCGCTGCAACTGATCTTCGGCGGCGCCGATGGCCGTACGCTGTTCATCCTCACCCATCACTCGCTGTACGCGACAGGAGAATTCCATGCGCAATAAACTCGCATGTTTGCTGATGGTGCTTTGCGCGCAAGCCAGCGCGCAGCAGGCGCCGCAGGCGGCCAGGCTGTGGCCGGAAGGCGCGCCGGGCGCCGAGAAACGCCACAACGAAGCGGAGAAAGTCGACAACACCTACGTCAGCAACATCCACGATCCGTCGCTGACGGTGGCGCGGGCCAATCCGCGCCATGCCAACGGCGCGGCGGTCATCATCGCGCCGGGCGGCGGCCACCGTATGCTGGTATTCCAGAACGAGGGCATGGTGGCGGCAAAGTCGCTCAACCGCGTCGGCGTGACGGCCTTCGTGTTGAAGTACCGGCTGGCGCGCGATTCTGGCTCCAGCTACTCGATCGAGAACGACGCCGCCGCCGACCTGCGGCGCGCCGTGCGCTGGGTGCGCGCCCATGCGGCCGAGTATGGCGTCGATCCGCAGCGCGTGGGTGTGATGGGCTTCTCGGCCGGCGGCGAGCTGGTGTCGCTGGTGGCGGACAATCCCGAGCCATCTCCACCGGTACGTCAGGACGCTATCGACAAGCAAAGCGCGCGGCCGGACTTCCAGATCCTGGTCTATCCCGGCCCGCTGGGCTCGCCAGCCAGGGCGCCGCAGGACGCGCCGCCGGCCTTCATCGTGGCCGGCTCGGCCGACAAGTGCTGCATGCCGCCGGCGCTGACTCTGTACCAGCAACTTATAGGCGCCGGCGTATCGGCCGAACTGCACCTGTACGCCGACACCGACCACGCCTTCAACATGGGCCAGCGCTCGGAGCGGCTTTCCGACGTGCACTGGCCGGACCGGCTGGCCGACTGGCTCAGCGACGGCGGTTGGTTGATCCCGCGCAACGGCCGTGCGCCGCTCGGCGTGCCGTCGCCGCAGTAGAGTTGCGCGGCCGCCACTACGTGCGTTTCCGCACGGCGGCCGCTGCGGTAGAATCCGAGAATTGGATTTCCCTCTCCCAATTCAGGAGGCAGCGATGTCTACCACGCAAACTTTCCGCCCCGACCATCAATCGGCCGAGCTGGTGGAGGCCGGCATCGAGCGGGCCGACCGGCTTGGCCCCGAGAGCGCGGCCGAATACCTGAGCCACCGTGGCGTGGCCGAGGACGTCATCAAACGCGTTATTTCCGAACCGGAACATCGGCGCAACCCCGGCCGCCGCCGCTCGCGCGACGAACGCATGATCGAAGAAAGCTCGCGCGCCAACAAATTCCTGTAGGAACACGCTGACATACGACTATGTTCCCAGCCTACACAGGGCTGGTCCGTGCTCCTATAAGCCAGCGCACATAGCAGCGATATAGTGCAACTCATCTCAAAACTTTATGGATGAGGCACGCTATGTACGCAAGCAATGCTGCGCCCACGATCAGTCTGGCTGGCGCTCAACAGAATGAATTGCTGCGCGCCCTGTCGCGCGAAGAATTGCTCGAATTGTTCACCCACCTCGACCTGGTGCCGCTGGAAGCAGGCAAGCGCCTGTTCGACGCCGGCGACCTGATGGAATACGCTTACTTCCCCACCAACGCCATCGTCTCGCTGCAGCATGTGACCGAAGACGGCGGCGTGGCGGAGGTGGCGGTGGTTGGCCGCGAAGGTGTGGTCGGGGTGTCGATGTATGAGCAGGAACGCTCCCATTGCTGCGCGGTGGTGCAAACCGCCGGCTACGGCTACCGCATCAAGTCCGCGGTGCTGCGCGAAGCCTTCTTCAGTGGCGGCGCGCTGGCGCAGCAGTTGATGCGTCACACCAGCGCGCTGTTCGCCCAGCTGGCGCAGACGGTGGCCGGTGTGCGCCACGGCAGCATCGAACAGCGCCTGTGCCGCTGGCTGCTGGAACGGCTGGACCGTTCTCTGTCCAATGAATTGAAAGTGACGCAGGAGCTGATCGCCAATATGCTGGGCGTGCGGCGCGAGTCGATTACCTGCTGCGCCGGCAAGCTGCAGGAAGAGGGCTTGATTGAGTACCGGCGCGGCTGCGTCACCGTCATCGACCGCAGCGGCATGGAGCAGCGCGCCGGCGGCTGCTACTCCCACGCTTAATGCAAGTGAGTCCGGTGCTGCAGCTGGTCCAGCTTGCGCTGCACCACCTGGTACCAGGCTTGCGCCCAGCGCGCCGCGCGCTGCGATTCGTCGACGGTGAGCGCCGTCACAGTCCGGCGCACCGCCGCCATCTGGCGCTGTAGCGCATACACGGCGGGCGGGGCCTTGCGGCGCGGGCGAATTGTCATGTGCGTGTCCATGCAGCATATTCTGCCCAGCGCACGATGCTGCGGCTGTACGCTGGCTCACCTACACGGACACGGCTTGCCCCGGATTTACTTGCCCGGATCTTTCTGGTCGGCGAACTGGTCGAACTCGATGTTGTAGACCTCGTTGCCGACTTTTTCCACTTTGCGCACATACACGGTCTGCACCACGTCGCGGGTGGCCGGGTCAATGGCGATCGGGCCGCGTGGGCTGTTCAGCTTGATGTTCTTGAGGATGGCCATCGCCTGGTCGCCATCGATCTTGCCGTTCAGTTTGCGTGCCACTTCATAGATGGCGGCCATGCCGTCATATGCGCCCACGGCCATGAAGTTCGGACGGCCGCCGTTCGGATTGGCCGCCGCAAAGCTCTTCAGGAAGGCGGCGTTCTCCGGCGACTTGTGCGCCGCCGAGTAGTGGAAGGTGGTGATCACGCCCAGCGTGGCGTCGCCCATCGCCGGCAGCACGTGGTCGTCAGTCAGGTCGCCAGTGGCGATGACCTTGATGCCCGCTTCGGCCAGGCCGCGCTCGCGGTAGCCTTTCATGAAGGCGATGCTTTGCTCGCCGGCCGGCACGAACACGAATACCGCGTCCGGCTTGGCATCCTTGATGCGCTGGATGAACGGCGCGAACTCCGGATTGCGCAGCGGTACGCGAATCGCTTCCGTCACCGTGCCGCCGCCCTTGACCAGTTCCGCCTTGAAAGCCGCTTCGGCATCGATGCCCGGACCGTAGTCGGCCACCAGCGTGACCACTTTCTTGATCTTGTTCTTCACCGCCCAGGTGGCCATTGGGGCGGAGATTTGCGGCAGCGTCATCGAGAAGCGCGCGATGTAGTCGGACTTGGTGGTGACGGCCGAGGTGGCCGCGTTCATCACGATCATCGGTTTCTTGGCCTGCTGGGCGATCGGCGCCACGGCCATCGCCTCCGGCGTCAGGCCGAAGCCGGCCAGGAAGTCGACCTTGTCGCGCACCACCAATTCCTGCGCCAGACGCTTGGCCACTTCCGGCGCCGGGCCGGTGGTGTCCTTGATGATGATCTGGATCTTCTTGCCCGCCACGGTATCGCCGTATTGCGCCATATAGGCCTTGATGCCGCCTTCCATCTGCTTGCCGTAGTCGGCGAACGGACCGGAGAACGCGGCAATCACGCCGACCTTGATGGTGTCTTGCGCCCATGCGGCCGGCACGGCGGCCAGGGTAAATGCTGCAAGTGTCGCCATTTTCACTACATTTTTCATGCTCATCGTTGTCTCCTGTCTGGTTCCTGTGTTGTTCTGATGACGGCGATTGACAATATACCGTGAGAATCATAGTATCCAATACACGTGCGATTAACAACCACTTGTTCGATAATCGCACAACATTAATAAAACGAGGAGACTAGCAATGAAAAACACCATTCGCGGCGCGGTTGCGCTGCTGTGCGGGATTGGCGCATCGGCCGCTATGGCCCAGAGTAACGTCACCATCTACGGCCTGCTGGATAGCGGCGTCGAGCACGTGACCAATGTGAACGCGGCCGGCGACGCCGTCACCCGCGTACCGTCGCTGACCGGTAGCTTCCCGTCGCGTATCGGCTTCCGCGGCACCGAGGACCTGGGCGGCGGCCTGTCGGCCATCTTCACCCTGGAAAGCGGCCTGGCCGTGGACACCGGCACGATGGGGCAGGGTAACCGCCTGTTCGGCCGCCAGGCCACCATCGGCCTGAAGGGCGACTTCGGCACCGTCAGCATCGGCCGCCAGATCAACATGACCTACATCGCCATGCTGAAGTCGGACGTGATGGGGCCTAACCTGTTCGCCATCGGCAGCATCGACGCCTATCTGCCGAATGCGCGCAGCGACAATTCGATCAGCTACCTGGGCAGCTTCAATAACTTCATCGTCGGCGCCACCTACAGTACTGGTCGCGATAGTTCGGCTGCCGGCGGCCCGGCTGCTACTGGTTGCGGTGGTGAAGTGGCGGGTAATTCCAAGGCTTGCCGTCAGGTGACCGGCCTGTTCGGCTACGAGACTCCGGCGTTCGGCCTGAATGCTTCGTACGATATCTTGTACGGCAACACCGGCGCGGCTGGCGGCCTGACCTCCAGCAACAACAGCGACAAGCGCGTGACCGCCAATGCCTACGTCAAGGTCGGCGAGGGCAAGCTGGCCGGCGGCGTGGTTGATCGCACCACGCGTGCGGCCACCGGCCTGACCGAGTCGGACTTGTACTTCTTTGGTGTGAGCTATCCGGTCACGCCGTTGACCACGCTGGATGCGCAGTGGGCCCGCAAGGATGTGAAGAACAGCGGTGACGACGCCACCATGCTGGTCGCGCGCCTGACCTACTACTTCTCCAAACGCACCGCTGTATATGGCGGCGTGGGGCGCATGAAAAACTCGGGTCTGTCGGCGGTGGCGCTGGATGCCGGCGGCACCGTCGGCGCCGGCAAAACGCAGAATGGCGTCATGACCGGCATCCGCCACTCGTTCTAATCGATGTCGTCCCGGCGGAGGCCGGGACCCAATTTAATTGGACCCCGGCCTCCGCCGGGGCGACGTGCGGATTACGGCAGCAGTACCGCCAGTTCCTGCGCGCCCCGTTGCAGCACCGGCAGGAACTCATGCTGCAGCTGCTCCACGCTGACGCGGGCCGCTTGCGCGCCCACGTTCAGCGCCGCCAGCACCGTGCCGGACGCGCCGCGCACCGGCACCGCGATCGACCGCAGTCCCAGTTCCAATTCTTCATCGTTGATGGCATAACCGTCGCGCCGCACTTGGGTCAGCACTTCACGCAGGCGCTTCTGGTTGACGATGGTGTTGACCGTCATCGGCCGCAGGCGCGTGTGCTCAAGATAAGCGTCCAGCTGCTCCGGCGGCAAATGCGCCAGCATCACCCGGCCCAGCGAGGTGCAGTAAGCAGGCAGGCGGCTGCCGGTGTTCAGCGCCACCGACATCACGCGCGAGGTCGCCGCACGCGCGACGTACAGCACTTCGCCGTCTTCCAGCACCGCCAGCGAACTCGATTCATTGAGCGCGCGGCTGATGTTGTTCAGGTAGGGCTGGGCCGACACCGTCAGCGGCGTCGATGACAGGTAGGAATAACCCAGCGTCAGCACCTTGGGGCGCAGCGAGAAGTTGTTCAGCTCCGCGTCGACGTAGCCCAGTTCGCGCAGCGTGTGCAGACAGCGGCGCACGGCGGCGCGCGGGATGCCGGTCTTCTGGCTGATGCTGGCGATGGTCTGCGGTTTGCGCGCGTCGCTGAAGGCGCGCAGCACCGCCAGGCCGCGCGCCAGCGAGGTCATGAAACTGGGATCGGTCATCGCGTCGATCTGCTCGGCGATGGTTGGTTCGCGGTCGTCTTCCGCGTCGAGAGGTTGGGTAGCTTTGGACATGGCGTGATTTTAATGCAGGCGTTGGATGCGATAGGCGTTTTTTTCTTGACCCCGGCCAGCGCAAGTTCTACACTGGGTGTGCGATAATCAATCATTAGTTCGATTATCGCACAACATGCACTGGAAAGAAGATATGATCGATAAAACTTTTGAATCACTGGAGCGCGCGGTCGCCGACATCCATGACGGCGCCACCGTCATGATCGGCGGTTTCGGCAACGCCGGCATGCCATCGGCGCTGATCGACGCGCTGATCGCGCAGGGCGCGAAAGAGCTCACCATCGTCAACAACAACGCCGGCAACGGCGAGACCGGCCTGGCCGCGCTGCTCAAGGCCAAGCGCGTGCGCAAGATTATTTGCTCGTTCCCGCGCCAGTCCGACTCCCATCATTTCGACGCGCTGTACCGCGCCGGCGAAATCGAGCTGGAACTGACGCCGCAGGGTAATCTGGCGGAGCGCATCCGCGCCGCCGGCGCCGGCATCGGCGGCTTCTTCACACCGACCGGCTACGGCACGCTGCTGGCCGAGGGCAAGGAAACGCGCCTGATCAACGGCCGCCAGTACGTGCTGGAATCGCCGATCCACGCCGACTTCGCGCTGATCAAGGCGCTGAAGGGCGACCGCTGGGGTAATCTGGTGTACCGCAAGACCGCGCGTAACTTCGGCCCGATCATGGCGATGGCCGCCAAGGTCGCCATCGCGCAGGTGCAGGACGTGGTGGCGCTGGGCGAGCTGGATCCGGAAAACATCGTCACTCCGGGCATCTTTGTACAACGCGTGGTGAAGGAATCGGCATGAGCGCAAATCGTTATACCCGCGACCAGATGGCCGCCCGCGTCGCGCAAGACATTCAGGAAGGCGCCTACGTCAATCTCGGCATTGGCTTGCCGACCAAGGTGGCGAACTACCTGCCGACCGACCGCGAAGTGTTCCTGCATTCCGAGAACGGCCTGCTGGGCATGGGTCCTGCGCCAGCCGAAGGCGAGGAAGACGATGACCTGATCAACGCCGGCAAGCAGCCGGTGACGCTGCTGACCGGCGGTGCTTACTTCCACCACGCCGACTCGTTCGCGATGATGCGCGGCGGCCACCTCGACGTGTGCGTGCTGGGCGCCTTCCAGGTGTCGGGCAAGGGCGACCTGGCGAACTGGCACACCGGCGCGCCGGATGCGATTCCGGCGGTGGGCGGCGCGATGGACCTGGCGCTGGGCGCCAAGCAGGTGTTCGTGATGATGGAACACCAGACCAAGACCGGCGAGAGTAAGATCGTCGCCGAGTGCACTTATCCGCTGACCGGCGTGGCTTGCGTCAACCGCATCTACACCGATATGGCCGTGCTGGACGTGACGCCGAACGGCCTGGCCGTGCGCGAAATGGCCCCGGGCCTGACGTTTGAAGAACTGCAGGCCGCCACTGGCGCCCAGCTTTTGAAAGGACAATGAAATGACTGAAGCATTTATCTGCGATGCCATCCGCACTCCCATCGGCCGCTACGGCGGCGCACTGAAGGACGTGCGTGCCGACGACCTGGGTGCGATTCCGATGCGCGCGCTGAAGGAACGCAATCCCGGCGTGCAGTGGGACCAGGTGGACGATGTGTTCTACGGCTGCGCCAATCAATCCGGTGAGGACAACCGCAACGTGGCGCGCATGTCGGCGCTGCTGGCCGGCCTGCCGCAGGAAGTTCCGGGCACCACCATCAACCGCCTGTGCGGCTCGGGCATGGACGCCATCGGCACCGCCGCACGCGCCATCCAGGCCGGCGATGCCAGCCTGATTATCGCTGGCGGCGTGGAGTCGATGACGCGCGCGCCTTACGTCATGGGCAAGGCCGACAGCGCATTTTCGCGCAGCGCCAAGATCGAAGACACTACGATGGGCTGGCGTTTCGTCAACAAGGCGCTGAAGGAAGTCTACGGTACCGAGACTATGCCGGAGACGGCGGAAAACGTCGCCGCCGATTATGGCGTCAGCCGCGCCGACCAGGATGCGTTTGCGCTGGCCAGCCAGCAGAAGACCGCTGCCGCCATTGAGGCCGGTGTGTTCAAGCAGGAGATCGTGCCGGTATCGATCGCTCAGAAAAAAGGCGATCCGATCGTGTTCGCCCAGGACGAGCATCCACGCGCCACCACCACCGAAGCGCTGGCCAAGCTGAAAGGCGTAGTCCGTGCGGATGGCTCGGTCACCGCCGGTAACGCCTCGGGCATCAACGACGGCGCCTGCGCAGTGCTGGTCGCCAGCGGCGAGGCGGCCAAGCAGCACGGTCTGAAACCGCTGGCCCGCATCGTCGGCATGGCCACCGCCGGTGTCGCGCCGCGCGTGATGGGCATCGGCCCGGTGCCGGCAGTGCAAAAGCTGCTGCGCCAGACCGGCCTGACGCTGGATCAGATGGACGTGATCGAATTGAACGAAGCGTTTGCCGCGCAAGGCTTGGCCGTGCTGCGTGAACTGGGCCTGAAGGATGACGACAAGCGTGTCAACCCGAACGGCGGCGCTATCGCACTGGGCCACCCGCTGGGCATGAGCGGCGCACGCCTCGTCACCACCGCGACTTACCAGCTGCACCGCACCGGCGGCCGCTACGCGCTGTGCACTATGTGCATCGGCGTGGGGCAGGGAATTGCGATGATTATCGAAAGAGTGTAATTTGGTTTGCAGGAAGTAGTGGAGACAACAATGAAAAGCATAACAATCACAGGAGGCAGCCATGTTAGCTAACTTCGCCGGCGTGCTGTTCGACGGCATTGCCTATGGCAGCCTGCTGTTCCTGATCAGTGTCGGCCTGTCGGTCACGATGGGCATGATGAACTTTATTAACCTGGCCCACGGCGCGTTCGCGATGCTGGGCGGGTATGTGAGCGTGACGTTGCTGTCGCGTTTCGGCGTGCCCTTCCTGGCGTCGCTGCCGCTGGCCTTCATCGCTTCGGCGGTGGTAGGGCTGGTGCTGGAGCGGGTGCTGTATCGCCGTCTGTACAAAGCCAGTCATCTGGATCAAGTGCTGTTCTCGATCGGCCTGACCTTCATGGCCGTCGCGGGCGCGACCTACATCTACGGTCCGACCCAGCAGCCGGTGGTGCTGCCGGATTGGCTGCGCGGCCAGGTATCGCTGCTGGGCCTCGACGTCGGCGCGTATCGCCTGTTCCTGATTGGCGTGGTGGTGCTGGTGACTGTGGCGCTTGGCCTGCTGATCGAACGCACCCGCTTCGGCGCGCAGATCCGCGCCTCGGTGGACAACCAGACCGCCGCTGCGGGCCTGGGCATCAACGTCAGCCTCGTGTTCAGCCTGACCTTCGCGCTGGGCTCCGGCCTGGCCGGTCTGGGCGGCGGCCTGGGTATCGACGTGCTGGGCCTCGATCCGACCTTCCCGGTTAAATACATGGTCTACTTCCTGCTCGTGGTGGCAGTGGGCGGCGCCGGCACCATCAAAGGGCCGCTGCTGGCAGCTGCGATTCTTGGCGTGTTCGACGTCGCCGGTAAATACTACGTGCCTGAAGTCGGCGCCTTCGTGATCTACGCGCTGATGGTGGTGCTGCTGATCCTGTTCCCTGCTGGCCTGATGCGGAGGAAAGCATGAACGCTTTTGCTGATACTGAAACCAAACCTGTCGCCAAGGTTGCCGCCATGCTGCCTGCGCCTAAATTGCCTAACGACCGCTGGCAGCCGCTGGAAATCGTCTTCTGGCTGCTGCCGATTGCGGCGTACTTTGCCTTCCCCGGTTATCTGGTGCTGATCAGCCAGATCATGATCGTCGGCCTGTTTGCGGTGTCGCTGGATTTGATCCTCGGCTATGCGGGTATCGTTTCGCTGGGCCACGCCGCTTTCTTCGGGCTTGGCGCCTACACCGCCGGCCTGCTGGCGGTGCACGGCTGGGGCGAGCCGTTGAGCGGCTTGCTGGCTGCTGCGGTGGTGGCCGGCGTTGCCGGCCTGCTGACTTCCTTCCTGGTGGTGCGCGGCCAGGATCTTACGCGCCTGATGGTCACGCTGGGCATCGGCCTGATGCTGTTTGAAGCGGCCAACAAGGCGTCGTCCATCACTGGCGGCGTCGATGGACTGTCTGGCATGATGGTCGGTAAGCTGTTCGGCACTTTCGAGTTTGACCTGAACGGCAACGTCGCCTTCTGGTACAGCTTCGCTGTGCTGTTCGTGCTGTTCGCGGTGCTGCGCCGGGTGGTCAAGTCGCCGTTTGGTTTGACCCTGATCGGTATCCGTGAAGGCGTGCGCCGCATGCCGTCGCTGGGCGTGAACGTCAATCGCCGCCTTGTTGTCATCTTTACGGTGGGTGCTGCGGTGGCTGGTGTCGCCGGTGCGTTGCTGGCGCAGACCACGCAGTTCGTCGGCCTCGATGCGCTGGGCTTCCCGCGCTCCGCTGAACTGGTCATCATCCTGGTGCTGGGCGGGACCGGTCGCCTGTACGGCGGACTGGTAGGCGCGGCGGTGTTCATGCTGCTGCAGGATTACATCGCCGGTTTGAATCCAACCTACTGGCAGTTCTATATCGGCTTGTTGCTGGTGCTGATTGTGCTGTTCGCACGCGGCGGCATCTTGGGTGGACTGGAACGCTTGCGCAAGGAGAAGCCATGAGCCGCGATATCACTTTACGTACCGAAGGCCTGAGCAAGAAGTGGGGCGCGTTCGTCGCCAACAGCGACGTGTCGCTGACGTTTGAACCGGGCGCGCGCCACGCGCTGATCGGCCCTAACGGCGCCGGCAAGACCACCTTCATCAACCTGCTGACCGGCGCCTTCAGCCCAAGCAGCGGCAAGGTGTATCTGGGCGGCGAGGACATCACGCATCTGCCGCAGCACGCACGCGTCCACAGCGGTATGACGCGCACCTTCCAGCTCAACACCCTGTTCGCAGGCATGACGGTGCTGGAATCGGTGGTGTTGGCGATTAACGAGCGTCGCGGTTTGCAGAATGTGTGGTGGAAGACGGTCGAGAATCATCCTGAAGTCATCGCCGAAGCGATGGAACTGCTGGCGACCCTGAAACTGAGCGACCAGGCCAACAGCATCACGCGCAGCATGGCTTACGGTAAGCAGCGGCTGGTGGAGATTGCGCTGGCGCTGGCCACCAAGCCGCGCATCCTGCTGCTGGATGAACCGGCGGCCGGCATTCCTCAAGCGGAGAGCAAGGAGCTGTTCGAAGTGCTGGCGCAGTTGCCGCGCGATGTGACGGTGCTGTTCATCGAACATGATATGAGCCTGGTGTTCCGCTTCGCCGACCGCATCACGGTGCTGGTGGGCGGCAAGGTGCTGACCGAGGGCACGCCGGCGGAAATCGCGGCGGATCCACGCGTCAAGGAAGTTTATCTGGGGGAGTCGGAACATGACTGAGTTGCTGGTGTTGGATAAGGTCACCGCCGGATATGGCGAATCGATCGTGCTGGAAGATGTGTCGTTCACCTTGAAGGAAGGCGATTCGCTGGCGCTGCTGGGCCGTAACGGCGTCGGCAAAACCAGCTTGCTGGTGACGCTGATGGGCCTCACGCGCCTGCACAAGGGCAGCATCCGCTGGGCCGGCGGCGATATCTCGCGCGTGTCGACCCACAAGCGCTCGCGCGCTGGCTTGGGCTGGGTGCCGCAGGAGCGTCATATGTTCCCGTCGCTGACGGTGGAGGAGCACTTGACGGTGGTGGCGCGTCCGGGGCCGTGGAATTTGCAGAAGATCTACCAGATCTTCCCGCGTCTGTTCGAGCGCCGCAACAACATGGGCAACCAGTTGTCGGGAGGCGAGCAGCAGATGGTGGCGATTGCGCGCGCGCTGATGACCAATCCACGCATCCTGCTGCTGGATGAACCGATGGAAGGCCTGGCGCCGATCATCGTGCAGGAGCTGGTGCGCGTGATCCGCAAGCTGGTACAGGAGGAGGGTATGTCGGTGATCGTGGTGGAGCAGCATGCGCGCCTGGCGCTGTCGCTGACGCAGCGCGCCATCGTGCTCGATCGTGGCCGCATCGTGCACGACTCGGACAGCGCCAGCCTGCTGGCCGACGGCGACAAGCTGGATAAGCTGGTCGCAGTAGCGTAGCCGCGCGTCGTCCCGGCGAAGGCCGGGACCCATAGAACATATGAGCTGTGTTATCGCATACGTTCTATGGCCCCCGGCCTTCGCCGGGGCGACATATCTTATTTCTTAGTGTAGATGCCTACGCCGACGAAGTAGCTGTCGTTCACCTTCTTCACGTAGGAGGACTTTGGCTCCAGCTGTTTGTTCACTGGATTGACCCACACATAATCCACCCAGCCGGTCTTGCCCGACATGGCCAGATCGCGCATCTCTTTCGAGAAGTATTTTCCGTTGGCGTCGCGCAGCTGGTTCATGTCCTTGTTGTTCAGCTTGGGATTCGTGGCGTGGCATTTCATGAAGCCGTTCGCCTCGTACACGAACACATACAGCTCGCCCTGGATATAGCCGCCTTTCGGATCGGCGAAATCCTTGCACGCGTCTTCGATACTTTTTTTCTGGATGTTCGCGACGGCCTTATCGACCAGCGCAATGGCGTCCTGCTTGCTGTCCTGTGCAAACGCGGGCAGCGCCGCCAGCATCGCAATCGCTGCCGCCAGGTGTTTGAGTTTCATGCTGTCTCCTGTCTAGTTTTTTTCAAGGTACTGCAGGGACTATGCTAGCGCACTGTGTCGCGCGGCGCGAGCGGCGCGCGGCTTTGTTCGTTGTTTTCTTGTACGAGTTTGGTCAGCAGCTCCATGAACTGCAATTGCTCCGCACCGGTGAGGGGAGCGAGGATGCGCCGGCGCAGGCGCTGCGCTCCCGGAATCAGGTCTTCCAGCAGCTGTTCGCCCGCCGCCGTGATGGTCAGCGCGCGCTGGCGGCGATTGGTTGGTATCACCTTGCGCTCCAACAGGCCTTTCTCTTCCAGCCGCGCACACACGGTGGCGCCGGTTGAGGTATCGATGCCGCAAGCGGCCGACAGCGAGACCTGGTCGATGCCCGGTTGGGCCGCGAGGTTGCGCAGCATCGCATACTGCACCGGCGTCAGCTCGCTTCCCATTTCGTCGTAAAAAATCGACACCGAGATTTGCTGCGCGCGACGCAGCAAGTGGCCCGGATGCTCGTACAGGTTGATTAATTTGCTTTCGGTTTCAGGCATGGAATTCTCTGCTTGTGCTGCGTGACTTCGTAGTCTACTATATTCAGTGTACTGAATATAAAACGCAAGGAGACGAAGATGTACCCAAAAAACACCTGGTACGTGGCTTGCACGCCCGACGAAATCGACGGCAAACCACTGGGCCGCACTATCTGCGGCGAGAAGATCGTGTTCTATCGCGGCGCGGAAGGGAAGGTCGCTGCGGTGGAGGACTTCTGCCCGCATCGTGGCGCGCCGCTGTCACTGGGCTTTGTGCGCGAGGGACAGCTGGTGTGCGGCTACCACGGCCTGGAGATGGGCTGCGACGGTAAGGTGGTCAGCATGCCGGGCCAGCGCGTGCGCGGCTTCCCGTGCATCCGCAGCTATCCGGTGGAAGAGCGCTATGGCTTTATCTGGGTCTGGACCGGCGACAAGGAGAAGGCCGATCCGGCGCTGATCCATCATCTCGAATGGGCCGACAATCCTGAGTGGGCTTATGGCGGCGGCCTGTATCATATCAACTGTGAATACCGCCTGATGATCGACAACCTGATGGACCTCACGCACGAGACCTATGTGCATGCGAACAGCATCGGCCAGAAGGAAATCGACGAGGCGCCGGTCAACACGCGCGTCGAGGGCGAGCAGGTCATCACCAGCCGTTACATGGAGAACATCATGGCGCCGCCTTTCTGGCGCGCGGCCTTGCGCGGCAACGGCCTGGCCGATGATGTGCCGGTCGACCGCTGGCAGATCTGCCGCTTCTCGCCGCCGAGCCATGTAATGATCGAGGTCGGCGTGGCGCATGCGGGCAAGGGCGGCTACGACGCCGCGCCGGAGCACAAGGCGTCCAGTATCGTGGTGGACTTCATCACGCCGGAGACGGAAACCTCGCACTGGTACTTCTGGGGCATGGCGCGTAATTTCAGGCCGGAGGACAAGGAGCTCACCGCCACCATCCGCGAAGGGCAGGGCAAGATCTTCTCCGAAGACCGCGAAATGCTGGAACTGCAGCAGCAGAACATCCTGCGCCATCCTGACCGCAAGCTGCTGATGCTGAATATCGACGCCGGCGGCGTGCAGTCGCGCCGCATCCTCGATCAATGGCTGGCGCAGGAGCAGGCATCATGAACGCCGACTTGCTGACCGTGCGGGTCGAGCGGCGCGACAACGAAGCCGAAGGCATTTGCAGCTATGAGCTGGTCAGCGCGGACGGTACGCCGCTGCCAGCTTTCACCGCCGGTGCGCACATCGACGTGCATGTCGCACCTGGACTGGTGCGCCAGTACTCGCTGTGCAATCCGCCGCACGAGCGGCACCGCTACGTGATCGGCGTGCTGCGCGATCCGGCCTCGCGTGGCGGTTCGCAAGCCATGCATGAACAGATTCGCGCCGGCGCCGCGCTCACTATCAGCGCGCCGCGAAACCACTTCCCGCTGGTGAATGCGCCGCGCAGCGTACTGCTGGCCGGCGGCATCGGCATCACGCCGCTGCTGGCGATGGCGGAAACGCTTTCGTCGCAAGGTGCGCAGTTCGCGCTGCACTACTGTACCCGCTCGCCCGAGCGCACCGCCTTCCGTGACCGCCTCCTGAGCGCACCCTATGCGGCGCAAGTGCGCTTCCATCACGACAGCGTGCAGCCGCTGGACCTGCCGGCGCTGCTGGCTGGGCTGGAACGCGACACGCACATCTACTTCTGCGGCCCGGCGGGCTTTATCGACCACGTGAAAGCCAGCGCCGCCGCCGCAGGCTGGCCACCGGAGCAACTGCACCTCGAATACTTTGGCGCGGCCGCCGCCGTGCCGATCGATGGCGACCAGCCGTTCGAAGTCAAGCTGAAGTCCAGCGGCAAGTGCTATACCATTCCTCCCGGCGTCACCGTGCTGCGCGTGCTGAACGACGCGGGCGTGTTCGTACCGGCGTCGTGCGAGCAGGGCGTTTGCGGAACCTGCCTGACGCGCGTGCTGGACGGCGTTCCCGATCACCGCGACCTGTATCTGACCGAAGCCGAACAGGCGGCCAACGATATTTTTGCACCTTGCTGTTCCCGTTCCAAAACCGCCAGCTTGCTGCTGGATTTATAAAAAAGTAGAGGAGACAACATGACACAAGAATTCAATCAGCAACGTCGCCATATCCTGCTGGGCGCCGCCGCGTTGTCGGCGGGTGTGCTGCCGTCCATCGCCAGCGCCGCCGAGCCTTTGAAGGTCGGCTTGATCGTGCCGATGTCCGGCCCGTTCGCTTCCACCGGGCGCCAGATCGAGGCGGCGGTCAAGCTGTACATGCAGCAGAACGGTGCGGTGGCCGGCGGCCGCCCAGTCGAAATCATCCTGAAAGACGACGGCGGCGTGTCGCCGGACGTGACCAAGCGCCTGGCGCAGGAGCTGGTCGCGCGCGACAAGGTGCAGGTGCTGGCCGGCTTCGGCCTGACGCCGCTGGCTTTCGCTGCCGCGCCTGTGGCCACGCAAGCCAAGGTGCCGATGATCGTGATGGCCGCCGCCACCTCGGTGATTCCTCAGCGTTCGCCGTACATCGTCCGCACCGGCTTCACGCTGGCGCAGGTGACCGCGCCAATGGCGCAATGGGCTGGCAAGAACAAGATCAAGTCGGTCGTGACCTTCGTCAGCGACTACGGGCCGGGGCTGGATGCCGAGAAGGTGTTCGTCAAGGGCTTCACCGAAACGGGCGGCAAAGTAATCGACAGCCTCCGTGCTCCGCTGCGCAATCCGGATTACGCGCCGTTCCTCGCCAAAGTGAAGGACCTCAAGCCGGATGCGCTGTTCGTGTTCGTGCCGTCGGGCGAGGGCGCTGCGGTGCTCAAGCAGTTCACCGACCGTGGACTGGCCGCCGCAGGTATTCGCCTGATCTGCACCGGCGATGTGCTGGACGATGACCTGATGGCCAGCATCGGTCCCGCCGCTGCGGGAGTGGTCAGCAGCCATCACTACTCTGCCGCGCATCCGTCGGCGGAGAACAAGGCCTACGTCGAGGCATTCGGCAAGGCCAATAAGGGCATGCGACCGAACTTCCACTCGGTCGGCGCGTACGACGGCATGCACCTGCTGTACCAGGCGCTCAAGCAAACCGGCGGCGACAGCAACGGCGACAAGCTGCTGGCGGCAATGAAGGGCATGGCATGGACCAGCGTGCGTGGCCCGGTCAGCATCGACCCGGCCACGCGCGATATCGTGCAGACGGTCTACATCCGCAAAGCTGAAGCTAATGGCGGGGCGTGGTTCAACGTGGAGTTCGACCAGGTCGATAAAGTGCGCGATCCCGGCGTGTAAAACCTGTGGCGGAATAGCTACGCGAGAATCGCGCCGCACCTGTGTGGCGCGATTTTTTTTAGCGCGCTGCAAAGATTCTGTTTGAAGTTAACTATCTAGTTAGTGTAATGTCTGCTCAGGATCAAAAAAACAACCACAACGACGGAGACAGCAGATGAACAAGATTCGCATCGGTGCGTGGCAAGGCTTCGCCCTGAAGAGCAGTGTGCTTGGTTTTAGTGCAGTAATCAGCGCGCAGGCGCAGACCGTGGCGGAAGCGCCGGCGGTGCCAGCAGCCGAAGATATGCCGAAGGTGGAGTCGGTGGTGATTACCGGTTCCCGTATCGCCACCCGCAACTACACCTCGCCCAGCCCCATCGTCGCCACCACCAAGGACGTGCTGCAGGAAAGCGGCAACGTCACGCTGGAAGCGACGCTGAACCAGCTGCCGCAGTTCACACCGTCCGGCACCGCCGCCACCGGCGGGCAGGGCACCGGCGCGCGCGCCACGCTGGACTTGCGCGGCCTTGGCGACAACCGTAACCTGGTGCTGCTGGACGGCCGCCGCCTGCCGCTGGCCAGCGCCTTCGGCCAGGTCGACATCAACACCGTGCCGCAGGCCGTCATCGACGGCATCGAAACCATCAGCGGCGGCGCCTCCGCCGTGTATGGCTCGGATGCGATGTCGGGCGTGATCAACTTCAAATCGCTGCGCAAGATGAAGGGCATCGTGTTCGACGTCCAATACGGTAACTCGCAGAAGAACGACCTGCGCAAGGTCAGCCCCTCGCTGACGGCGGGCACCGAGTTCGATGAAGGCAAAGGCTTCTCGTTGTTCTCGGTCAGCTATGACGACCGTGAAAGCCTGCCGGGCCGCGCGCGTCCGTTCTTCGCGCTCGGCGTGCCGTCGAGCTATCTGGGCACCAGCACCTATCTGCCGTCCGCCAACAACCTGCCGACGCAGGCCGCCGTCAACAGCGTGTTCGCCAAGTACGGCGTAACCGCGACGGTCCCGCGCACCAATAACCTCGGCTTCAACGACAACGGCACGCTGTTCAGCCAAAGCGGCGCGGTCAACTATCTTGGCGCCACCAGCGGCAACTACGCTCTCGTCGGCGGCAATGTGCGCATGCCGGTGCTGATCCAGAATGACTTGCTGAATGGCCTGCGCCGGGAAAGCCTGTTTGAAAAACTCGATTACCGCTTCATGCCGGAGCTGACTGGCTACGCCCAGTTCCTGCATACGCACTCGGTGGCGCACACCAACTCCGGCCGCACGCTGACCCAGTTCGGGCAGGGCGCCAATACGCTGGTGCCGCTGACCAATCCCTTCGTCCCGGCCGACCTGAAGACCATCCTGTCCTCACGCCCCGACGCCAGCGCGCCGTTCCTGTGGAATACCCGCTTTGTCGGCGTGCCGAACAAACAGTGGGACGAGGCTTACACGGTTGACCAGTTGATCGTCGGCGCGCGCGGCGAGCTGCCATTCCGCGACTGGAGCTGGGACGCCTACGTGTCGGCCGACCGCACGGTGCACGACCAGACCCAGTACAACGCGGTCCTGACTTCGCGCGTGCAGGAACTGCTGAACGCCAAGGACGGCGGCGCCTCGATCTGCGCCGGCGGCTTCAATCCGTTCGGCGATGCAAATTCGCAGTCGCTGTCGGACGCCTGCCGCAACTACATTTCGACGAATGCCCTGAGCCGCGAGAGTCTCACCCAACGTATCGCTGAAGCCAGCCTGCAAGGCACACTGGCCACGCTGCCGGCAGGCGACATGCAGTTCTCGGCATCGGCCAACTACCGCAAGAACACTTACGACTACGTGCCGGATTCGCAGCTGGCGGCGCAGAACATCGAGGCGGTGATTGCCTCGCAGCGCTCGTCGGGCAAGACCTCTGTGAAAGAGATTGCGCTGGAACTGCGCATCCCGCTGCTGGCCGATGCGCCGTTCGCCAAATCGCTTGGCGTCACACCGGGCTACCGCCGCTCCAACTACGATACCGGCGTCAATGCCGGCACCTACAAGGTGGAAGTGGAATGGACGCCGGTGAAGAACTGGCTGGTGCGCGGCGGCGTGCAGCACGCGATCCGCGCGCCGAATATCGGTGAGTTGTACAGCGCCGCCAGCGGCAATCAGGTGCAGTTCGGCAGCCCGCCAAACGGCGGCGAGCCTTGCGACGTGCGCACCGCTGCCCGCACCGGCGCCAACGCGGCGCAGCTGCGCGCACTGTGCGTCGCAACCGGCGTGCCGTCCAATGTGGTTGACAGCTACACCTTCCCGACTGTCGCCACGTCCACTGTCTCCTCGGGCAATCCGAACCTGAAGCCGGAAGTGGCGGATACCCGCACCCTGGGGCTGGTGTTCACGCCGCAGCTGCCTTGGCCGCTGTTCTCACAGCTGAGCGGTTCGGTCGACTACTACACCATCAAGATCAAGGACACCATTTCGGCGGTGCCGGCGGCATCGGCGCTCAACAAGTGCTACAACCTCGATGGCTCCAATCCGACTTACTCGGCATCGAATGCCTTCTGCCAGCTGATCTCGCGCGACGCCAACGGCTTGCTGACGCAAGTTTCGGCGCCGTACCTGAACCTCGGCCTGTTGAAGACTTCCGGCGTGGACGTGCAGCTGGACTGGCGCTTCCCGTTGTCGGCGGTCGGATTGTCCAAGGATGCCGGCACCTTCAACATCAACACGGCGGTCAGCTTCACCAACAGCTATCAATCGCAAGCGCTGCCGGGCGACGCCATCAAGGAATTCAAGGGCACGGTGGATACGGTGATTCGTCCGGCGTGGCAGTCCACCGTCACCTTCCGTTATGACCTGGGCGCCTTCTCCGGCAACCTGCGCTGGCGTCACATCCCGGCGATGGACGACGTCACCACCGTGACCCGTCCCGCCAGTCCGACCGCCGGCGTGGCCAAGTACGATATCTTCGACCTTGGCGTGCGCTACTCGCTGACCAAGAGCGTGACGCTGCGCGCAGGTATCAACAACCTGTTCAACCGCGATCCTGCGTATGTGCCGGGTAACCAGAATCTGACGCTGGCATCGACCTACGACATCATCGGCCGTTCCTACTACCTCGGCGTGCGGACCAAGTTCTGATCATGGGAGCGACGATGAAATTACACAAACTGGCGGCGCTGCTGGCCGCCTGCACTCTGCTGCCTGCGCTGGCGCAGCAGCAGGTCACGGTGGACGCCTTGGGCACGGCACATTTGCGCGAGGCCACCATCGAGCTGTCCAACGTTCTTAGCCCGGCTTCGCAGGAGATCATCCGTCGTAGCCGACCGACCGAGGGTCCGGGCGCCGCCAAGCCGCGCGAGACCACCGACATGGCCGAACTGCGCAAGGCCATGAACGCGGCTTTGCAGCCCAACGTGCAGCATATGCGCGACCTGTATCCGGTCGACGTGGAAGAGACCACGCTGAACGGCATTTCGGTCGCTATCATCACGCCCAAGGGCGGTGTGCCGGAAGCGAACCGCAACCGCATCATGATCAATGCGCCCGGTGGCGGCTTCCGTACCGGCATCCGCGCCAACGGTCTGCTGATCAGCATTCCGGTATCGGCGGTAGGGCGCTTCAAGGTGATCTCGCTGCTGTACCGGCAAGGCCCCGAGTACCGCTTCCCGGCGGCCACCGAGGACTTCACCAAGGTCTATCAGGCCGTGCTGAAGGACTACAAGCCGGCCAACATCGGGCTGGTGGGCTGCTCGGCCGGCGGCGCGCTGGTGGCGCAGAGCGTGGCCTCGTTCCAGAAAGCCGGCCTACCGGCGCCGGGCGTGATCGGCGTCTATTGCGCCGGTCTGGGCGCGCGATTCATGGAGGGCGATTCGGCGGTGTTCGCGGGATTGGCGACCGGTGCGAAGATCGCCATGCCGCCGGGGCCTTCCTACCTGGACAACGTCAGTGTCGACGATCCTGCGGTTACGCCGGCCAACGACCTGACAGTGCTGGCCAAATTTCCGCCGACGATCTTCGCCACCGGCACGCGCGATTTCGCCATGAGCTCCGCCGCCTACGGGCACCGGCGCCTGCTCAAGGCGGGTGTGGCGTCCGAGCTGCTGATCTACGACGGCTTGGGCCACGGCTTCATGACCAATCCGGACTATCCGGAGGCGCGCGACCTGTACGAAATCACCGCCAGGTTCTATGACAGGTATCTCGGCCGATGAGGTGCAGCTGGTGTGGCATGGGCTTTAGGTTCGGTTAGAATAATGCCATGACAGCAAAAATAACCAAACCTGCAGCCAAGGCGCCGCGCAAGAAGGCGGCGCCTGTGCCGGCGGAAGAAGACGGCACGCGCAGCCGCATCCTCAATGTCGCCATCCAGGAGTTTTCGCGCCTGGGCCTGAGCGGCGCGCGGATCGACGAGATCGCGGCGGAGACGGGCTCCAACAAGGGCATGATCTACTACTACTTCGGCAACAAGGAAGGGTTGTACGTGGCGGCGCTGGAAGAGAGCTACACGCGGTTCCGCCAGATCGAGCATGGCTTCCATCTGGACGACCTGCCGCCGATACCGGCGCTGCGCGCGCTGGTCGGCTCGACCTTCGACTATCACGCCGCGCACCCGGAATTCATCCGCATGGTGATGACCGAGAATATCCATAACGGCGAATACATCCGCAAGATCCCGACGCTGAAAGCCATCAACAAGCCGGCCATCGGCCTGCTGGAAGGCTTGTGCGCACGCGGTGTTGCGGAAGGCGTGTTCCGGCCGGACGTGGACCCGGTCGACCTGCACATGTCGATCAGCGCCCTGTCGTTCTACAACGTCTCCAACCAGCATACCTTCAGTTTCATTTTCGGCCGCGACCTCAAGGCGGCCGATGTCCACACCAAGCGCCGCGAGGCGGTGGTCGACATGATCCTGCGCTACGTGCGCGCCTCCTGAAAAGATGTCGCAAAACAGCCGAAACAAGGCTGTTTTTCGCTTGATATTAACTAACTGGTTAGTGTAGTATCGATTTAAACCTGACCTGACCGGAATCACACTATGTCCCTTACTGCACCACGCCGCATTCTGCTAGGCCTGATCGGAGCCGGTATCGGCCGCTCGCTGACGCCGGCCATGCACGAACGCGAGGCCGCCGCCAACGGCATGAACTGCCTGTACCAGTTGCTGGACATCGATCGCCTTGGCCTCACCGTCGAACAATTGCCGGAATTGCTGGATGCCGCCGAACTGCTTGGCTTCTCCGGCGTGAACGTGACCTATCCCGCCAAGCAGCACATCATCCCGCTGCTGGACGAACTGTGCGACGACGCGCGCGCCATCGGCGCGGTCAACACCGTCGTCTTCAAGGACGGCAAGCGGATCGGCTACAACACCGACTGGTGGGGCTTCGCTGAAAGCTTCAAGGCCAGCCTGCCGGATGTGACGATGGGCGAAGTGGTGCAACTGGGCGCCGGAGGTGCCGGCGCCGCCACCGCACACGCCGCGCTGATGATGGGAACCCGCACGCTGCGCCTGGTCGACGCAGACAAGAGTCGCGCCGAACAACTGGCGCAATCGCTCAACGCCCGCTTCGGCGAAGGCCGCGCGGTCGCCTGCACCGAACTGGAAGCGGCCATGCGCGTGGCCGATGGCCTGATCCACGCCACGCCGACCGGCATGGCCAAGCATCCCGGCCTGCCGCTGCCGGCCGAACTGCTGCGGCCCGGCCAGTGGGTGTCGGAAATCGTCTACTTCCCGTTGCAAACCGCGTTGCTGGAAGCGGCGCAGGCCAAGGGCTGCCGCACCATGACGGGCGGCGGCATGGCCGTGTTCCAGGCCGTGAAAGCATTTGAACTGTTCACCGGCGTGCAGCCTGACGCCTCACGCATGCAACAGCACTTCAAGGAGCTGCAAGCAAATGAAGACGCAAGAAAATAATCCGCTGCCGACCAATCCACTTGGGCTGGACGGCATAGAGTTTGTCGAGTACGCGACCTCCGAGCCATTGGCGTTGGGCGCGGTGCTGAACAAGATGGGCTTCGTGCAGGTAGGCCGCCACCGTTCGCGCGAAGTGGTGCTGTACCGGCAGGGCGGCATGAATGTGGTGGTCAATGCCGATCCTGTGGCGTGGGCGGTGGCCGATGCGGAGCGCGGCAGCACCACCTTGTCCGCCATCGCCTTCCGCGTGCGCGACGCCGGCGCCGCCTACCAGCATGCGCTGGAACGCGGCGCGTGGGCAATTCCGACCCGCGCCGGCGCGATGGAACTGAACATCCCCGGTGTGCATGGCGCGGGCGATTCGGTGCTGTACTTCGTCGACCGCTACCAGGACTTCTCGATCTACGACGTCGACTTCAAGATCAGCGACGCGCCGCTGCCCAAGCCTGTGGTGGAGGACATGGCCTTCTTCGGCGTGGTGCAGTCGATACGCCGCGACCGTACGGCGGAGTGGATCGATTTCTATCAACACCTGATGAACTTCCGCGTGGTGCCGCAGGGCGTGGTGCAGGGCGTGCTGCCTACCGGGACGCTGCTGGAAAGCCCGTGCAAGCGCTTCTACCTGCAGCTGATCGAACCACCGGCTTGTAGCGATGACGGCCACTGGGACGAGGAATTGATCCGCGTCGGCTTCGGCACGCGCGACGTGATGGGCGCGGTGCGGGTGCTGCAGGAGCGCGGCGTGACCTTTGTCGACCGGCCGCCGGTGCAGCCGTGCGAGAAGGGCGCGTTGACGCAGCTGTTCAAAGGCAGCGTCAGTTTTGAACTGGTCCACAGCGAGGTCGTATGAACCTGGGTAACTTTGGCATGGACACCATCACGCTGGCCGGCACGCTGGAGATGAAGCTGGAAGCTTCGCGCAGCGCCGGCTTTTCGCAGTTGATGCTGTGGGCGAAGGACCTGGTCAATTATCCGGGCGGGCTGGATGCGGCGGTAAAACTGGTGCGCGACAGCGGCATTCGCGTTACCGGCATCCAGGTGATGCGCGACTACGAGGGACTGAGCGGCACGCTGCACGAATACAAAGTCGATATCGCCAAGAGCATGCTGAGGATTTGCCAGGCGGTCGGCTCGCCGTTGCTGATGGTGTGCTCGTCGACTTCCAAGCACGCCAGCGGTGATCTGGATAAGATCGCGCGCGACCTCGCCAAGCTGGCCACGCTGGCAGTACCGCTGGGCGTGCGGGTCGGCTTCGAGGCCTTGTCGTGGGGCCGTAATGTGAGCGAATATGAGGTGGCGTGGGAAGCGGTGGAGCGTGCCGACCACGCAAACCTGGGCGTGGTGATCGACTCCTTCCACATGCTGGCCAACGGCGCGGTCTACGACACGGTCGACCTTATCCCGTGGAGCAAAATCGCGATGGTGCAGCTGTCGGACTTCATGTGGCGCGAGATCCGTTCCTCGGAAGAGCGGCTTGAAACCGCACGCCACCTGCGCGTCTTCCCCGGCGAAGGTGAGCACTCGGCGGAACTCTCGGACCTGGTGCGCCGGCTGGACCGCGCCGGCTATCGCGGCGACTACAGCTTTGAAGTCTTCAACGACGATTACCTGCAAATGGCGCCTGAACTGGTCGCCCAACGTGCCCGCCGCTCCGCTAAGTGGGTGACTGACCAGGTGCTGCGCCGCAGCCTGCAAATCCGTGGTGCTGCTTTGTGACTAGGGCCACTTGGCCAGCGAAGCAAAGTAGATATCACGAGACATTTTTCCGAGTGTACGGCACTTGTAATGGTCATCGTCGTAGGGATCGAAATTGAGAATGGTGGAGCTCTTCCTTGGAAGGTCTTCCTGTTTGCACATCTGATCGCGGCTACTGGCACCCTCGTTCGATTTTTCTTTCACCGCACGCGCTATCCGGTGAGCTTCGGCGACATGCGCCTGATATCTTTCGAATAGCTGAAAAGTACTGATTGCGTTTTCGGTCTTTTCACATTCGGAGTAGCTTTCCAAGGAAATTTCATACTCATCTTCGGGCTCACGTAGCATCTCTAGTACCAAGTCGTTTTTCGATTTAGGATCCTTGGCGGTCAATGAGAAGCGTATATTTTCGGCGTCGGTATTGGGGTGAGGATGGGGCGTAACATAAAAATTCTTGGTGTGCTTGAATCCGGGCCCGTTGCATTGGGCGCAGCAAGGAATCAGATTGCCTAACGATAGTGCAAGGAATGGATAGTCCGCCTGCGAGTAGTAGTGATCGAGCTGAGGCCTGAAGCCGCGTTTTTCCTTTTTGTCCGGGATAGCGGTTCTTGTACTGTGGACATGGCAGTAGGGACAGACTTTCCACTTCATTTTTTTACACAAACTATATGCGCTCCAACCCTTCGTATCGCGATCAGCAAATTTCGCATATTTGAAGATCGACTGGAATAGCGTCAGGGCTTTCTTGCGTAAGTTCGAGTTTTTCGGAAATTCGTTTTCAAAGATAGTGATAAGGGGCGAAAAGTCAGTTTGAAATGGATCTGCGATCGAGTTTCGATGTTGCGTAATGAAGTTCCATACTTTCTTCCCGTGAGTGCTGTGCGATAATTTTGGCTCATTTTGGTACTCCGCGATAAAGCTATCCATACAGTCATTGATATAGCTTACATGCGCGCAGACCGCATCGTTCCACATGCCTGAGATATTAATAATCATGACTTGCTTGCGTCTGCTGCGAGAATGGCCTTACGGATCGATTGGTCGCCAATCTCTCCGATGAGAGCCCTGTCAAACGGCGAGAGAACCCCTTCTTTTGCTAGCGCATGTAGGCGGCGGATGTGCTTTGCCGCATGCTCGCCAATTGAGCTGGACTTGAAAGAGCGCAGAATAATATCGTCCAATTCTGCGCCGAAGGTCTTTGCGCTGATTTTCATAATGTCCAGATTCTGAACCAGGCAGGACGGAACGTCGCCAGCAAGAATGGGAGAGTGCGAGGCTAGCATGATTTGCATGCAATGGAACGGGAACTTTTCGCGCAGACTGGCAAGAAAGTCGGTGAGCAGGGCGATGTACCGTCGCTGCCACTCCAGATGCAGGAACGCGTCACCTTCGTCTATAAGGATGACAAGATTGAATATCCGCCGATCCCACAGCTGCTGAGCCGCGCTATCGATATGAGTGAACTGGTCGACCAGCGACAGCATGCCGGAACTTAGGTTTTCCCATCGGAGCTCGATGGGCAAATCTGACCCTACGATGTCCTGATATGTGCGATGAGAGGTAATTTCAAAGCGAAGACGCGTACCACTCTGCTCAATGGAACCCTCCATGTCAGCATTTTGGTGTACCAGGTAGTGCAGGGTTGCTTTAGTCATCCGCGCATACTCCCCCATTTCTCTATGCTCTGAATGCTCGTCCCGGATCATGTGCAAATCGTCGAGGATGCCGTACAGTAGATCGTCGACGAAGTACTCTTCATCCACCAATTTTAATAGCGTTGCCAGTGCTATTTGTTGGCCGAATAGGGATTTCTTATCCAGGGCGTCCGATAGCGTTCTAAAAAAGCGATCGTAAAACTTGTCTAATGCGGGGATCTCACCCAGTTGGCGAATTGGCTCGCTGCGAAAAGGACCATCATAGTTTTCTCGTAGAAGCGCGAGATCATCGCGCAGGCTCTTGTCATTCAATTCAATGGGGAGCGCGAACAAAAAAGGAATAAATAACTCTGCAACTTCTTCGTAATCGTAGCCGATAGTCGCCTGGAGACGTGTTGGACTGTTGAGGTTTTCCGCAATCTCGCGGAAGCGTTCTATTGACTGGATCTCGCGTTTCTCGCTCCATTTTGGGGACGCATCGACCAGCTGTGCGGTTTGTTTAAATTTTTTTCGGTACGGTAAAGCTGTATAGTAAATTACGCCATACGAAGCATCGGGACCTGAGGTCGATGCGACGCGAGAGTTGCGCGTTGTGCGAACACTGCCTGACTCGCCTTCCGACCAAGTGCCAGCCACCAGTGAGGCAGCTTTCAATAGTCCGCTGGTCTTGCCGGAACCGTTCGACCCGATCAAAAGGTTAAATGATTCGACGTTGAAGATTCTGGAGAAATAATGTACTTGCGAAGTGCCGAAATTAAGCTGCGTTGAGCCGAAGGTGACGTGCTCGATCATGAGAAAATTCTGAGGTTAAGGTTCTCATAATATAACGCCCCCGCGACGAATTATCCAGCTACCGATACCGCTGCACGCAACGCCAGCAGGTAGCTGTCCGCGCCGAAGCCGCAGATCTGGCCTTTGACGATATCCGCGAATACTGAAACGTGGCGGAATGGCTCGCGCGCGTGGACGTTGGACATGTGGAGTTCCACGATCGGCGCTTTCAGGATTGCCAGCGCGTCGCGGATGCCGTAGCTGTAGTGGGTCCAGGCGCCGGCGTTGATCATCACGGCGTCAAAGCCTTCTTCATGGGCGCGGTGGATGCGCTCGCACATCTCGCCTTCAAAATTGGTTTGGAAGCATTCTACTTCCGCGCCCAGTTCCTTTCCCAGCGCCTGCACGCGCTGGTCGATTTCGGCCAGCGTGACAGTGCCGTACTGCGCGGGATCGCGCTTGCCGAACATATTCAGGTTGATCCCGTGTAGCACCAGTATTTTCATCTTATTCCTCGATTTGAACGCGGCGAACGTCGCCGACAACGAATACGTAAGCCAGCAAGCCTGCAATGGCGGCGGCGCACACATACACCAGTGCATAGAAGAATGAGCCGGTGGCGCTGATGATGAAGCCGATCACCAGCGGCGTCACGATACCGGCCAGGTTGGAGCAGGTGTTGAAGATGCCGCCGGTGAGTCCCATCAGGTGCTTCGGCGCTACGTCCGAAATCAGCGTCCAGCCCAGGCCCACCATGCCCTGGCCAAAGAAGGCGAACGACAGGATGGCGATCACGGCGACGTCGCTGTCGACATAATTCGCGCCGATGATGCTGGCCGCGCCGATCAAGCCGCAGATGATGGGAAGCTTGCGCGCCACGTTGGCCGAGCCGGTGCGTTTGAGCAGCCAGTCCGATACCCAGCCGCCGAACATCACGCCGACGGCAGCGGCAAGGAACGGCATAACCGCAAAAAAGCCGACCTTGATCCATCCCATCTGCCGCTCGGTCGCAAGATACGTCGGGAACCACGTCAGGAAGAACACCAGCGTGGTATTGCCTGCGAACTGGCCAAGGCTGGCCCCCCAGATCTGGCGCACGCGCAGCAGCTTTACCACGTCGCCCCACGCGAACTTGGTCTTTTCAGTTTTGGCGTCTTCCAGCCCACCGCCTGCTGCGATGTAATCGAGTTCGGCCTGGTTGACGGTAGTGGAGTCCTTCGGTTCACGGTACACGCGCCACCATACCAGCGCAAACAGCACGCCCACCGCGCCCACCACCACGAACAGCGCGCGCCAGCCAAAGTTATGCATCAGCCAGAACAGGCTGGGCGCAAAGCACGCCAGGCCGAGATACTCGCCCACGGTGTAGATGCCGGTGGCGCGCGCTCGTTCATGCTGCGGGAACCAGGTCGCCACCACGCGGCTGTTGACGGGGAAGCAGGGCGCTTCGCTGACGCCAAGGCCGAAGCGCACCAGCAGCAGTGACTTCAGGCCCACCGCTGCGCCTTGCAGGCCGGTGAAAATGGACCAGAAGGTCAGCGCCAAAAAGTAAGTCAGCTTGCTGCCGAAGCGGTCGAGGAAGATCCCCCCCGGTATCTGCGCCAGCGCATAGGTCCATGAAAAGGCCGAGAACACCAGTCCCATTAAGGCGGCGTTGATTTGCAGGTCTTGCGTCATCAGCGGTGCGGCGATGCCGAGTACCGTGCGGTCCATGTAGTTGATGATGGTGCCTACCGCCAGCAGGGCGAGCATGGTGAAGCGCGTGCGGGTGCGAGCGGCAGGATTGCCCGCGTAGGTCGCCGTGGTGTGATTCATGCTGCTATCTCCGTAGTTCTTTTATTTAATCGCGCGTCCCGCGCGGCAGCGGCGAAGCGCCCGGCGCGATGTTGACCGGCTGGTTCTGGAATTCCATTTGTGCCGCGTCTTCTGATTGCACGGTCACGTCATCTCCGAATTCCAGGTATTGTGCACTGTCCGGCCTCCATTGTGGCCACGGTGTGGCCGGTGTTGCTGGATTGCCGCTTCGGGCAAAGGCCAGCAAGCTGTCCATCATGCGCTTGGACAGTGCGCGGTCATAGGGCTGCCAGTTGCGGGTGGCGCGGAACATGTTCAACGCATCCTGCGTCTGGAACCAGTAGGGTACGTCCGAGGTGTGATAAGCGCCTTGCGGATTGTCCTTGATCTGTACCACCGGATTAAACGGCTGCACATGCGAGAACAGGAACATGTAGAAGGGTGCCTTGCCGGTCGATTGCTGCGCCAGCGCCAGTGCTCGCGTGCCTTTCTCGATCATCGCCTGGCGGCTGTACACGCGACTCATACGCGCCGCATCGGCATCGCTGGCAGCAGGATAGAGGTCGAGGAATTGCTGCGCGCGGTCGCCGTACATGCTGGCGGCGATAGTGCGGAACTGCGCCAGCGTGGCGACGCCGCGCAGCGGGCTAAAACTGATATCGTCGGCGGTAAAGCCGGCCATCACCGGCACGTCATTCTGCTTGCCGGCGGCGTAGATGTTGGGGATGGTGTCCGGCAGGACGTAGCCGTCGATATTCGGCTTGACCGTAACCGAGCCGGATACACCGAACTGGAAGTCCCGCTGCGCGGCGAAGACCTTATCAGCCGGCAGCTTGCGCATCTCGTCGAGCGAGGTCGCGCCTACGGCTTTTTGTACCTCAAGGCCGGTCTGCTCCGACTCCGCCAGCGATGGCGCGTTATTACTGACGCCAGCGCCGCTCATCAGCACTGCGCGCTGGAACAAGCCTTTCGCCAGCGGACTCGCGAGCAGGGTGCCGACCGACGCCGCGCCGGCGGACTGGCCGGAGATGGTGACGCGTGACGGATCACCGCCGAAACGGGCGATGTTCTTTTGAACCCACTGCAGCGCCGCGATCTGGTCGAGAAAGCCGTAATTGCCCGATGCGTGCTGCGCCGATTCGGCGGTCAACTCGGGATGCGCCATGTAGCCGAGGATGCCGAGCCGGTAGTTCATGTTGACGAAGACAGCGTCGCCGCGCGCGGCCACGTTCTCGCCGCCGTACAGCGCCATGCCGCTGGAGCCGACCGTGAAGCCGCCGCCGTGGATGAACACAATCACCGGCAGCCGCGCCTTGGGACCAGCCTTGGCGGGCGACCAGACGTTCAGGTACAGGCAATCCTCGCTGGTGGCCTCCTCGCCGAAGTAGTGATTGATGTCTTTGCGGCGCAACAGCTGAATGCATTCCGGTCCCTTGCGGTCCGCGTGATACACGCCGCGCCACGGCGCCACGGCTTGCGGCGCACGCCAGCGCAGTTCGCGCACCGGCGGCGCGGCAAAGGGCACACCCAGCCACGCGCGCACGCCGGAAGGCAGGGCAATGCCGTCGATCTTGCCGCTGTCGATGCTGATCATGGTTTGCGCGGACGCCATGCCTGCGGTTGCCAATATCGTCGCCGTGCCGGCGATCGCCAGATAGTTCATCGCTTGTCTCCTCTATGGGTTTTCAAAACAGAATACACTAACTATTTAGTTAATTCCACAGAATCCGCATAAGAATGCTCGTTTTAATTCGTTCCCGCCTGCGTTGGCCCTTCATATACTCAGCCGCAGGAGATTTGTATATGCAAGCTTGGATCGATAGCGCACAACGGGACGAAGTAACGAAAGAACGCAAGCGCGCCGCATGGCGCGGCGAGTGGCCGACCTGGCTGCTGATCGTGGTGATTTACGGCGGCTGGCTGGCCACGCTGGCGTATTGGCCGGTGCTGGGCACGGCGCCAGCGACCTTGCTGATGATCTGGTGGTGCGCATGGTACATGTCCCTGCAGCACGAGCTGATACACGGTCATCCCACGCGCTGGCCGTGGTTGAACCGTGTGTTCGGCTACCTGCCGCTGGCGGTGTGGTATCCGTACGAGATTTACCGCGAGAGCCATCTGCGCCATCACAATGATTTCGATCTCACGCTGCCGGAGCTCGACGCCGAGAGCACTTATGTGTCGCCGGCCGAGTGGGAAGCCATGAGCCGTCCGCTGCGCGCGCTGCTTTGGCTGAACAAGACTTTCTGGGGACGGCTTGCGGTCGGCCCGGCGCTGTCGATTGCGTCCACCTGGGGCGGCGCTGCACGCCGCATGCTGAGCGGGGACTTGCGCGACGCCGGTGTTTGGCTGCGCCACTTCCTGCTGCTGGCCGTGCTGCTGTGGTGGATCGACGCGACGTTTGGCGTATCGGCCGTCTGGTATGTGCTGGCGATTTCGTATCCGGCGCAGTCGCTGACGATGATCCGCTCGTACTACGAACATCGCCCGGCGGAAGACCACAAGCAGCGTATCGTGCTGAATGATGCGGGGCTGGTGTTTCGCATCCTTTTCCTGAACAATAATCTGCACCTGGTGCACCATGACCTGCCTTCGCTGCCGTGGTACTTGCTGCCGCGCGTGTATGCGGCGCGGCGCGAAGCCTATAATGAGCGCAGCGGCGGTTTTCATATCAACGGCTATGGAGAGCTGATGCGCCGCTTTGGTTTCCGTCCTATCGATGCACCCGTCCACCCGCGCATGCCATGAACTGGACCGTCTCCCTGCCGATGTATAACGTCTCGCCGCGCTTGCAGCGCGAGTATGATGCATTGCTGGCCTGTGTGCTGGCCGATGCTGGTGTCAGCGAACAGGTGCAGCTGCTGCAGGAGCCGCAGCTTCCGGCCGTGTGGCATCGCCCCGATCTTCTGATTGGCCAGACCTGCGGCTATCCCTACGTGACGGCCTTGCGCGGCGTGGCTTCTTTGCTAGCGACGCCGTGCTTCGATTTCGCCGGCTGCGAAGGTAGCGACTATTCCAGCGTGATCGTCACCCGTTCCATCGATGGCGTCAATTCGCTGGCCGAAGCGCGCGGGCTCACCGCCGCCGCCAACTCGCTGGACTCCAACAGCGGCATGAACGTGCTGCGTCATGCCGTCGCTCCGTTGGCGCGCGATGGCCGGTTCTTCGGCAAGGTGAAATGGACTGGCGCGCACGTGGCCAGCCTGCGCGCGGTGCGCGAAGGGGAGGCGGACATTGCCGCCATCGATTGCGTGACTTTCGGCTACCTGAAGCAGGAGTCGCCGGACAGCGTGCAAGGAATCAACGTGCTGCAATACTCCGTATCCTCACCGGGCCTGCCGCTGGTGACAGCACACAGCGTCCCCGCAGCGTTGCAAGGGCGCTTGCGTGCGGCCTTGCTGTCACCGGGCGCGCAACTCCGCGCGCACATGGCGGCGCTGCATATCAAGGCATTCGAGCATCGGCCGGACGCCGACTACAATCGCATCCAGCGGCTTGAAGCCGAAGCTGTCGCTTTGGGCTACGCGGCGCTGGCTTAGCATATCGTTGACTGCTCTCATGCGTTATACTGGTTTCAGGCTGCGCAGACGGCCGGAATCCTTCTACTTACTTGAGAAAAGTCACCAATGACTATTACGAAGCGACTGATTTTAACGTTGTCGTTAGCGCTGCTGGCGCTGATCTTTGTCGGCGCGGCCGGCCTCACCCAGCTCTCTCGCGCGCAGCAGCGACTGGACCTGGTGCAGAACAATCTGGTGCCGAGTATCGCCGGCCTGAATATGGCGAAGGGCTATCTGGCTGATAGTCGCCTTGCTGGCTATCGCCTGTCGGTGTTCTCCAATCTGGCTGACAAGACCGCGTTGGATAAAGCCTACAACGACGCGCATGCCAAGTTCGATGAAGTGGTCGCACGCTACGAGAAGGAAAGCATCTTCGACGACACCGATCGCAAGATGCTGGAAGCCGACAAGGCGGCGATGGCTGCATATCGCCAGGCGCTGGTGCCGTTCCTGGCCGGCGCACATGCCGGCGACATGGACGCGGTACGCGCCACGCTGCAAGCCGGTACGCCGCTGGCCACGTCGGCGGCTGGCGTTAAAAAAGCCTTTGACGATCATATCGCCTACAACAATAAGCTGAGCGACGACATCCGCACCGAGAGCCTTGCAGCGTACAACTTTGCCTTCCGCTTGCTGGTGACGGTGATCGTGCTGGCGGTGCTGGTGACCGGTGTGCTGGCATGGCAGCTGTACACCACTATCAAGAGCAGCCTGGCATCGATCCGTGGCACGCTGGAAGACGTGAGTCAGTCGCTGGATCTCACGCACCAGATCAAGGTGGAGCGCATGGACGAAATCGGCCACACGGCGGTGGCGTTCAACAAGCTGCTGGAACAGATCGCGGGCGTGATCGAAACCGTGCGCGCTTCGACCAGCGCAGTCGGTGCGGCTTCACAGCAGATCGCGGCCGGTACTGGAGACCTGTCGCAGCGCACGTCGTCGCAAGCGGCGGCGCTGGAGCAGACTGCGGCCAGCATGGAGCAGCTGACTTCCACCGTCGGCCAGAACGCCGACAACGCGCGCCAGGCCAACCAGCTGGCGCGTTCGGCTTCCGAAGTGGCGACGCAGGGTGGTTCGGTGGTCGAGCAGGTGGTGGTGACGATGGGCTCCATCAACGAATCGTCGCGCAAGATCGTGGACATCATTTCGGTCATCGACGGCATCGCCTTCCAGACCAACATCCTGGCGTTGAATGCGGCGGTTGAAGCGGCACGCGCCGGCGAGCAGGGACGCGGTTTTGCGGTAGTGGCGACCGAAGTGCGCAACCTCGCGCAGCGTTCGGCGGCGGCGGCCAAGGAAATCAAGGCACTGATCGACGACTCGGTGGAGAAGGTCGGTTCGGGCACCAAGCTGGTGGAGCAGGCTGGCAGCACCATGCACGAAGTGGTGTCGAGCATCAAGCAGGTGACCGACATCGTGGGCGAAATCAGCGCGGCGACGCAGGAACAGAACGACGGCATCGCCCAAGTGCACCGCGCGGTCACCGAGATGGACCAAACCACGCAGCAGAACTCCTCGCTGGTGGAGCAGACCGCCGCCGCCGCGACCACGCTGCGCGATCAGGCGGACAAGCTGGATCAAGTAGTGAGCGCCTTCAAAATCAACGCTTCGCGTGCCGCCTACGCGCCTGCAGCACCGGCAGCGCCACGCCGCGCAACCGTTACGGCTCTGCCGAAGACTGCACGCGCCAAGCCGGCCGTCCAACCTGCCGCCAAACCAGCAGCACCGAAAGTGAAAGCTGCATCCTCCGGCGACGAGTGGGAAGAGTTCTAAGCCGCCTCACGTGGACTAACGCGATTCATCCATTCGGCAATCGGCGCGGGCATAGTCCCGCGCTGGTCGCGGCGGTCATACACCTCATCCTCTTTAATCTGCACACGGCATAACGTGCGGCTAAGCAGCTTGGATGTGCTGACCGAATGCCCGCCCCGCGCCGCACGTGTGGCCACGCGCGCAATCGAAAGCGGCGCATTGCTCAAACCGACGAAGACCAGCAGCACAAAATATCCGGCCGCCTGCATTTCTTCGATAAGGTCGATCTTTGATTCGACCATGCCGCCACCCAGATCGCGCCAGTGCGAAAAGACAGTCTCCACGCCAAATGACGCCTTGCGGATCAGCGCTTGGCCGACAAAGGACTGCACGCCTTTTTGCGCGACCTTCATCCAGTTCTCATCGAAGTCCCGCAGCTTTGTGGCCCACCGTGGAATCATTCCAGCCTGATCTGTCTCGGGCAGGATGGACATCATCATGCGGTCTGCATTAATGAGGGGGATTTTGAACTGAGGCGCGACGTAGGTGTTCCACATGGTCGATTTGCCTGAGCCGTTGTGACCGGCCATGATGACAGCCAGCGGCCCGCCGGATGTGCGCTGGGCACCGTGCACCGCTGCAAGCGCTGTCTTCAGTGTAGTCATTTTGCGGGGCGGAATTTTCCGCGCACGATGGTGCCCGATTCGGTTACGCCGTTGAGCTTGCGGATGATCCTGCCGGGAATGTCTGGGTCCGCGTGAAAGAAGGGGATATCCGGAGGTTGCGGGATGTCCACGCCGGGCTTGAGCATCCTGCGGAGTGCGCGGCCAAGCGCTTTCTGGCCCTCGAGGACATTACGCTCCACTTCCGCCTCGCTTGGCGCAGGGGCGGTGACGGTGACCGAACCGAACTTGACGGTCCTGAGCGACGGTCCGTCTTCCTTGATAACCAGCTCGACTGTTGGTGGTTTGCGCTTGGTGTTCATGATAGATCCTCCAGCTGCAAGCATCGTATCACGACCATGACTGGTGCGTTTTTCCTTTGCCTGCTAGAAGTTCTTGATCAGCGTGGCGCGCAGGGAGCGGGATTCGATTGGGTGGAAGTGGATGTCGGCGACGGCCGCCGCTTCGCCCTTCAGCTGCGATTCATAGTAGTAGTCGATGGCCGAGTCGCGGCGGTTGGTGATGTTGAAGGCTTCCAGTTCCAGCGCCAGGTCGTTGCGGATCTTCCAGCCGAAGCGGCCGTTCAAGGTCATGCTGGCTTTCGAGCGCACGCTGTTGTCTTCAATGAGCGGACGCGGGCCGAAGTAGCGCAGCTTGAGCGAGGCCGAATACGGGCCACCATCGTCCACCGTCACCGCGAGCTGGCCGGTGCCTTCAATCGCGCCGGGAATGTAGCTGCCTTCTTCCACATAGCCGCGCGAACGTGCGCGCGCGTAGGCCAGGTCAAGGTCGACCGACAGCCACTTCAAAGGCTTGTAGTAGTTGGAGAACTCCACGCCGTAACGGCGGCTCGGCGGACCTGCCTCGGTCGCGCCGGCGTCGCCGATGTAGACCAGCTCCGAATCGAAATCCAGACGGTACACCGACAGCGAGGTTTGCAATCCAGGCAGCCACGCGGTGCGCGCGCCCAGCTCCATGCCGCGCGAACGCACCAGCGGCGTCACTTTGTCCGCCGCCAGTCCGGTCTTGGGATCGATGGTGATGGTCGTGCCGCGCGCGTCGTTGCTGTGGAAGCCGCTGCCGATGTTGGCGTACACCTCGGCTGTCTGCCAAGGCCCGTAGATCAGGCTTAAGCTCGGGCTCACCAGATGGTCTTTGGCCTTGCCGGCATTGGCCGCGAGGTCGCTCTGCACGTCGAAGCGGTAGCTGTCCACGCGCGCGCCAACCACGGTGCGGAAGGCTGCATTCCAGCGCGTGTTGTTCTCGACGTACAAACCTGCGCTCGATTCGACGATGTGATCCTGCCGCGTCACCGACAACGTCTTGCGCGCCTGCGTGTTGTACAAGCCGTTGAAGATGTTGTCGTTCTGGAGCTGCACGCCGACCGTGGTTTCGCTGTTGCCAGTGTCGGTATGATGGTGCCAGCTGTGCGCCGCATTCAGCCCGCTGGTTACACGTTTGTCCGGCTGGGCGAACTGGTCGCCATGCACCGGATCTTCCATGAAGTAGGTGAAGTTGGACCACAGGTCCAGCTGGTTGGCGATGATGTAGGCGTTGACCTTGGACGAGCTGTCCTCGGCCGTGCGGCGCCATCCACCGGACAGGCTGTAACGATGCGCCTTGCCGCCATCCGTGTTGTCGATGGCGTCGTAGCGGCCGAGCTGTCCGTCCAGCACCGCGCGCAGCGGAATCTGGTCGGTGGAATTCCAGTCGCCCTTGTACGCCATCAGGCTGACATTGAAACCGTTGTTGGCGTAACCTTCGCTGTAGCGCAGCACTGCGTTCAGTTTCTGGTAATCGTCGCCGCGCGTGAACGGGCCGTCGTTGTGCATCGCTTCGATGGCGTACAGCAGGCTGCCGTTGCCGGCGTCCACCGAGTTGGCGACCAGCGCCCGGCCGTAGCCGTTCTGGCCTGCCGACACGCTGGCCACACCTTGCGTCAAGCGGTTCGCATACACCACGGACGCAGCGCCCGCCGAAGCAAAGTCGCCTTCTTCGGCAGAGTAGGGGCCTTTCTTGTAGTCGAGCCGCACCGCCAATTCAGGAATCAGGAAATTCAGATCGGTCCAACCCTGTCCATGTGCATGGCTGCGCTGGTTGACCGGCATGCCGTCCACGGTGGTGCGCAAGTCGGTGCCGTGATCGAGATTGAAGCCGCGCAGGTAGAACTGGTTGGCCTTGCCCTCGCCGCTATGCTGGCTGACCACCAGCCCCGGCACCGCTTCCAGCATCTCGCCGGGACGATACACGGTGCGCGCCGCCAGCTCTTCCTGCGTGACGGTGCCGGCGCTGGCCGCATCGGCCACGCCCAGCTGGTTGGTGCGCGAACCGTCGATCAGGATTTTTTGCAGGATCTGGTCGTCGGCGTGGGCGGCGCCGAAGGCCAGCAACAGCAGGTATTTAAGGGGCGATTTGATCGATGCTGCTTTGATCGAAGAAGAAGGTTTTGGTGGCGCCATCGGTTTGCAGGTTCACGGTATTTTTTTGCGACGGCAGAAAGTCTATCAGCAAAGCGTTGTGGATACGGCTTCCTTTTGTCAGTTTTACACCTGGCAGTTCCTGGAAGATGACGACGCTGTCGGCATCCACCGTCACGCCCACCCATTGCAGCGGCAGGCGCTTGCCATCCTTGTCGGCGATGGTGAATTGCTTCTCGACGTAGCGCCGCAGCGGCGCTTCGCTGTCGGCGCGGCCAAGGTCGAACTGGCGGCCGTATAGATTGGTCAGCAGCGTGGCGAGATCGTGCGCGGTGTAGGTGTGCACGATCTCGGTGCTGCCGGTGCGCTCGTTGTAGCTGATGTCCGCTATGCCCGTGTGGAAGTTGTGGGCATGGGAGGCTATGCCGACCAAAGTCAGCAAGGTAGCGACAACGAGGCGCAAGCGGCGTGCAATCACTTCTTCTCGTCCTTCTTCAACGGCGTATTGAAGTCGCGCATCAGGTTATTCTTGTCACGCTCGGTCTTGAACAGTTCAAGACGCGACTGCGTTACCTTGCGCGGCCACGCGTTGTTGGACGTGTCGATATCGGCGGTCTCCCAGTACGGGTCCTGGGTCAGGCCTACCATCGGTTCGTCGGTGACGATCAACTTGGTGATCTTCTTCGAGTTGTAGCGCCATACTTCGGCCGGAATGCGCTCGATGTACTTCTTACCGCTCTTGAGTTCAATCTCCAGGATCAGCGGCATCACCATGCCGCCCAGGTTGGAGAAGTCCACCAGGTACAGGTGCTTGCCCTGATCCAGCAGCTTCTTCTCCCACGGCTCCAGCTTTTCGATCGCTTCGGCGTAGGTGTTGCGGTCCTTGTTGGTGACGGTGAACTCGTCATGGTCGTTGTAGAAGTCCTTCAGCTCCGGATGGTCGTCCAGGCGCTTCGGCAGGGCCTTGTTGCGCTGCTCGGAAACGGAGATCGGCTGCGCGTCTTTCTGCGCTTTCTTCCAGGCCTTTTCCTTGACCGGATCCTTGGTGTTCACACCGTATTCGCTGATGCCGTCGATGCTGATGTCCACCGGCTCGGTGGTGTAGAACCAGCCGCGCCAGAACCAGTCGAGGTCCGTGCCGGAAGCGTCTTCCATCGTGCGGAAGAAATCGGCCGGGGTAGGGCGCTTGAACTTCCAGCGCTGCGCGTATTCGCGGAAGGCGTAATCGAACAGTTCGCGGCCGAGAATCGTCTCGCGCAGGATGTTCAAACCGGTGGCCGGCTTGGCGTAGGCGTTAGGGCCTACCTGCACCAGCGACTCCGAGTTGGTCATGATCGGCACCTGGTTCTGGCTGCGCATGTAGTCGACGATGTTGCGCGGCTCGCCACGGCGCGACGGGTACTTGTCTTCCCATTCCTGCTCGGCGAGGTATTGCACGAAGGTGTTCAGGCCTTCATCCATCCAGGTCCACTGGCGCTCGTCCGAGTTGATGATCATCGGGTAGTAGTTGTGGCCTACCTCGTGGATGATGACGCCGATCAGACCATACTTGGTCTGCTGCGACCAGGTCAGCTCACCGGTCTTCTTGTCCTTGGTTGGACGCGGGCCGTTAAAGGAGATCATCGGGTACTCCATGCCGCCCACCGGGCCGTTCACCGAAATCGCGGTTGGATACGGGTAGTCGAAGCTGTACTTGTTGTACTTGTCGATGGTGTGGATGATGGCCTGGGTGCTGTACTTGCCCCACAGTGGATTGCCTTCCTTCGGATAGTAGGACATCGCCATCACGTCGGTGGAATCCTTCTTGTAGCCTTGCGCATCCCAGATGAACTTGCGGCTCGAGGCCCACGCGAAATCGCGCACGTTGGCCGCCTTGAAATGCCAGGTCTTGGTCGCGCTGCTGTGCGACTTCTCGGCCTTGGCGGCTTCTTCTTGCGTGACGATGACGACAGGTGCGGTTGCGGTTTTCGCCTTGGCCAGACGCTCGCGCTGTACGGCGCTCAGCACATCGTTCGGGTTTTGCAGTTCGCCGGTGGAGGCCACCACGTGGTCGGCCGGCACGGTCAGCTGCACATCGTAGTCGCCGAATTCCAGCGTGAACTCGCCGGTGCCAAGGAACTGCTTGTGCTGCCAGCCATACACGTCGTAGTAGGCCGCCATGCGCGGGAACCACTGGGCGATTTCGAACAGGTCGTTCTTATCTTCCTCGAAGTGCTCGAAGCCCGAACGGCCGCCCAGTACCAGCTGTTCGTTGATGTTGTAGGACCAGTCGATATTGAAGGCGAACTTCTGGCCCGGCTTCAAAGGCGTCGGCAGGTCGATGCGCATCATGGTGCGATTGATGACGTATTTGAGCGGCTTGCCGTCCGCGCCCACGTTCTTGATCTTGAAGCCGCCGTCGAATTCACCTCCGGCCAGGATGCCGCGCATGCCTTCGAACTTGTAGCCGTCGTCCGGCGAGGACGACTTGGCCCACGCCTCGCGCGAAGGCTGGGTGAGCATCATGCGGGCGTCGGAATCCTTTTTGTAGATGTTCTGGTCCAGCTGCACCCAGAGGTAGCTCAGCGTGTCGGGCGAGTTGTTGTGGTAGGTGATTTGTTCGCTGCCGGTGAGGGCGCGCTTGGCTTCGTCCAGCGTGGCGCTGATGGTGTAGTCGGCGCGCTGCTGCCAGTAGGCATGGCCCGGCGCACCGGAAGCGGTGCGGTAGACGTTAGGAGTCGGCAGGATTTCGTCGAGTTGACGGAACTTGTCGTCGTACGGTTCCGCCGCGTAGGCGGACACCGTCAGGCAAAGGGCCAGGAAGCCAATTTTCTTGCGCATGTGGGTTTGTTCCTCTGGATAAGAGGATAAATTGTATAGCAGGTTTTCAGTCGATTACCTGCTGATACAAAAATATACAAACCACTTATTCAACTTTCTTAACTTGCGTCTCCTGGAACTGCTGGTGCGCGTCGTCGGTGGCGGTGATGGCGGCCGATGGCACGTCGAGCTTCATCAGACGCGAGCCCTTGCCGGCGCTGGCTTGCGGCCATTCCGGCAAGCCGGCGCCGTTAGGATTGCCGGTCTTGATGAAGTTGGCGAAGTAGTCCTGCATCTGCGCCGACAGCGCGCGGTCGTCGTCGGTCCATGCATAGACTTTATTCCCTGCCAGGTTGCCCATCGCGTACTCGATCTCCACCGAGTGGCCTGCGCCTTCCTGACCGGGACGCGGACGGGTGTAGTAATAACGGTAGGTCGGCTTGCCGCTGGTGCGCGCGTGGGAGTCGATCCACTTCCAGGTGCCGTAGCCGATGAAGCGGTCACTCGCCAGTTCGGTAGCGGCCTGCTTCACGTCGCCGCTATAGGCTTGCTGCGCTGCTGCGGCCTGGTCGCCGTACAGCTTTTGCAGCGCAGCCGCGAAGTTCTCAGGCGTCGGCTCTGCATCGGCGAGGATTTGCTTATAATGGCCTTCATACGAATTCCAGCCAGCCAGCAAAGGCACTTTGGCTTGTTCGCCTGCCGCATAGATGGCGACCGGCGAGCGAGGAATCACATACCCGTCCTGGATGGCAAAGAACCATGCGCCCGGCTTTTTTGTCGCATCCAGCAGCTGCTGGGCCGGCAGGGCGCGCAGTTCTTTCAGCGTTGGCGCGCCTGCTCCTTGTGCGAAGGCGGCGCCCATCTGCTCGGCGGCCGCCAGAGGGGCAGGAGCCATCAGGCCAAGCAGCGAGCCGCTTTCGCCGATGGCGCCGGCGATCAGGCCTTTGGCCTGCGGATTGATCATCTGCGCGCTGACCGAGAACGAACCGGCTGATTCGCCGGCAATGGTCACACGCGCCGGATCGCCGCCGAAGGCCGCGATATTCTTGCGGACCCACTGCAGCGCCGCTGCCTGGTCCATCAGGCCGTAATTGCCGGAAGCGTGGTGCGGCGATTCCCTGGTCAGTTCAGGATGTGCCATGAAGCCGAACACGTTCAGGCGGTAGTTGACCGTCAGCGTGACGATGCCCTTGGCGGCCATGCTCTCGCCGTCGTAGCGCGGCTCGGAGCCGTCGCCCGCCGCGAAGCCGCCGCCGTAGAAGTACACCAGCACTGGCAGCTTTTCTTTCGCGGATTTGGCCGGAGTCCAGACGTTGAGGTACAGGCAGTCCTCGCTCACGCCGTCGGAACGGAACACCATGTCGCTGAACAGCGGCAGCTGCATGCAGCGCGCCGCGAAGTGATCGGCCTTGCGTACGCCTTTCCACTTGGCCGCCGCTTGCGGCGCAGCCCAGCGCAGCTTGCCGACCGGTGCCGCCGCGTAAGGAATGCCCTTGAACGACTTGACGCCGGACGCCTCCTGCACGCCGCTCACCGCGCCTGCGGCGGTGGTTGCGCGCGGTGTGCTGCTGTCTGCGGCGTAGGTGGAAGAGGAAATTACACTAGCGGCGATCAACAACACACGGAGTTTGTTCATTGTCTCGATATGGTTTTAATGTTTGGGCCGCAAACGAGGGGCAGCATCGGACTGGCGGCGTATCAGTGCGTGCTCCATGACGACATGTTCCGGCGCTTCCGGCGTGCCGTTGCGCTGGGCGCGGATCAGGCGCACCAGCGACTGCACGGCGGCTTCCGCCATGTCGGTAATCGGCTGGCGCACGGTGGTCAGCTCGGGCCAGATGGTGGTTGCAAGTGCGGTGTCATCGAAGCCGGCCACGGTCAGGTCGCCCGGCACGTCGAGGCCGAGGCGGTGCGCGATCGCCACCACGGCGGCGGCCATGTCGTCATTGCTGGCGAAGATGGCGGTCGGACGCTGCTCAAGTCCCAGCAACTGCTCGGCCGCATCGAGGCCGGAGCGGTAGGTGAACAGGCCTTGCACGATCAGCTCTTTGGCGCTTTGCGCATTCTTCTCCGCGATGGCGGCCTTGAAGCCGGCCAGGCGGCGCGCACTGGCGCTTTGGTTCGGATGGCCGATGACGAAGCCGATACGCTGGTGGCCCAGCGCGATCAGGTGACAGGTCATGGCGTATGCAGCTTGATAGTCGTCGATGCTGACGCCGGCCATGCGCTGATCCGGCTGGCCGCAGGCCACCGTGATGGCCGGGGTGCCGGAAGCGGCGATCAGGTCGATCAGCTTGCGCGTGTCGCACAGTGGCGGCGGCAGGATGATGCCGTCCACGCCATTGGCGATCAGACGGCGCGCCTGTTCGACGCCGTGTTCATCGGCCTCGCACTTTTCCACCACCAGCTGCACGTTGTTAGGGCTGGCCTGATTCAGCAAGCCGACCAGGAATTCGCTCAGGTAGCCCGCGCTCGGATTGGAGTACAGGAAGCCGACGCGGATCGGGCGTGATCCGGCGAGGCGGCGCGCGGCCTGATTGGGAACGTAATTGAGGGCAGCAACGGCCGCATCGACGCGGTTGCGGGTTTTTTCGCGAACGTTGGTATCGCCGTTCATCACGCGAGACACCGTCATCGGGGACACGCCCGCCAGTTTGGCCACATCGGCCATCGTGGGCGCCTGCGAGCGGTTCTGCGCGGCCGGTACTGGCGCCGGTTTAACCTTATTCTTTGTCATCTGCCTTGGTAATCTAGTTTTTAAATGAAGCTATGTTCAGCTTCAGACTTTACCACAAGCGACCGCCTGCCGGGGCAGGGATTGCGGCCACCGTGGTAGCGCAACCAGATTGCCTTATCCGCGCCCCGGCGAGTACGGGTAACGCAGCGCCTTGTAGTACGAAAGCGGATGGGCGGGTGCTGCCACGCCCGGAGGCAGCGGCAGGCCGGAGACCGACTGGAAGTAGGCGATGCAGGCGTCGCGCCACAGGATGGCGTTGTCGATCTGGCGCTTGAGGCGTTGTTCGGTCTCGGTGTAGCGGCGCGCGTCGATCAGCGGCTTGAGTGCCTGCCAGCGCGCGTGCAGCTGTTTTGTGTCAGCTACGCCTTTGTCGTAGCGGGCCAGCAGTTCGGCCCATAAGGTACGGCCGGATGGCATGGCGTAATCCCACGGCAGATGGTGGAACCACAATAGCAGTTGTTCAGGCGTGGTGCGCGGGTCTGCATACTGGCGCGCGACCTCCGGCGCATATTGTTCGAGCGCGTTGCTGCCGCTGGCGGTGCGGTTAAAGCCGATGCCGTTGCGGTCCGCGCGGTGGTAGTAGACCGGGTTCCAGTCCGGACGTTCGAGGTCGTCGACCCACGGCGCCGGGCCGTGATGGTGGCTGGTGCCCATGATGTGATGCAGGCCGAGTGGGGTCATGTAATTGACCACGGTTTCGCGCGACATCATCAGCATGTCGGTGATTGCCGCGGCCACGCGCTGATCCGGGCTGAATGTGAGGGCTGCCCATTCGGCGGCGATGTCGCGCGCCTTGGCGCTCGGATTCCAGGCCAGTTTGCCGTAGGCGTACCAGTTGGCCTGGTCGAAGTGCGAGCCGGCCCAGTTACGATCGCTGCCGATGTTGGCTACGCCGGCCATGCCGCTCAGGGTTTGCGCCACGGTCTTGCCAGTGCGGGTGTCGGCTTCCAGCGTTTCTTCAAACATGGTGCCGAGATAGGCCATGTCGGTGGCGTAGCCGAGATACTCTTTGGTGATCTGGAATTCCATCATCAACGGGGTTTTCGGCATGGCGCCGAACAGCGGATGGAAGGGCTCGCGCGGCTGGAAGTCGATGGCGCCGTTCTTCACTTGCACCAGCACGTTGGCGGCGAAGGCGCCGTCCAGCGGCTTGAATTCTTCGTAAGCCTGCTTGGCGCGGTCGTCGGCGAGATGCGCGCCTTTTGGCGCGTATACGAAGGCGCGCCACATGACGATGCCTTTGTGCGGCGCGACGGCTGCGGCCAGCATGTTGGCGCCGTCGGCGTGGTTGCGGTGGTAGTCCTGCGGGCCTGGCTGGCCTTCGGAGTTGGCTTTGACGAGGAAGCCGCCGAAGTCGGGGATGGCTTTGTAGATCTCATCGGCCTTTTTGTTCCACCATTGCTGTACTTCTGGCGCCAGCGGATCGGCGGTGCTGGTTTCGTGCAGTTCCAGCGGCGTGGACCAGCGGGCCGACAGGTAGACCTTGATGCCGTAGGGGCGCAGCACGTCGGCCACGGCGGCGGCTTTGGCGATGAATGGCGCGGTCAGGATTTCCGGCTTGGAGTTGACGTTGTTGAGCACCGTGCCGTTGATGCCCAGCGAGGCGTTGGCGCGGGCATAGTCGGTGTAGCGCTGGTCTTTGATGTCAGGCAGCGCCCACCAGTCCCAGATCGACTGGCCGGAGTAGCCGCGTTCCACGGTGCGATCCAGATTGTCCCAGTGGTTAAGCAGGCGCAGTTGCAGCTTGGGTGCGGAGGATGCGTTAAGCGTGCTGCCGATGGCTGCTTCGCGCAGCCAGGCGAAGGCGCCGTACAGCAGGCCGATGTCGGTGTTGGCGGCGATCAGCGTGACCGGATGGCCTTGCACGCGGGTGGCGCGCAGCAGGTAGCCTTCGTTGCCCAGCGCAGTCAGGTCGGCGCGCAGCGCGGCGTCGTTGGCGGTCAATGATGGCAGGCGAGTTGGCGTGGCGAGCAGCAGGGCGCCGTCGGCGATGCGTGCCGCGTCGGTAGCATTGGATGGAGCTCGTCCCAGCATGCCGGACAAGCCTTTGTTCAGTTCCGCCAGCGCGGCGTCAGTGGTTGGCGAGGGCGCGCCGGGCAGCACGATGCTGCGGGCCTGCGCCTGCACGCGCTGCTGTGCGGCGCGTTCCAGCGGGCGATAGCGCAGCCACAAATCGTAGCCGTCTTCGTCAGCTCCAAAAGCTGTCGCGGTGAGCGACAGCAGCAGCGCCGTCAGGGCCGCTGGCAAGAAAAAACGCATGGTGTCTCCAGATTATGTTAGCGTAACCATTTCATTATGCCACGATGTTAGTGAACAATTCCAAATAAGGAGACAGACAATATGAAAATATCCCGCCGCAGTTTTATCGCCATGATGGCCGCCACCGGCGCAGCGCCGCTGCACGCCGCAGAAATGCCGGAACCCTTGAAGGTACTGGGCAAACGTAAAGGTATCAATATTGGCAACGCTATCGGCGGCCGCTACTTCCGTGACCCTGCGTACAAGGCGTTGATGGCGCGCGAGTGCAATATGCTGGTGGCGGAGAATGAAGGGAAGTGGCAGGGATTGGAGCCGCGCCAGGGGCAGTACAACTTCGGCCCGGCTGATGCGATGTATGCATGGGCGAAGGAGCAGGGCATGCTGGTGCGCGGCCATAATCTGGTCTGGCAGGAGGCCAAGTGGCTGCCGAAGTGGGTCAATGGGTATGACTTCGGTGCGCAGCCGGCCAAGGCGGCGGAAGCGCTGCTGCGCAAGCATATCATCGCCGTGTGCGACCATTTCGGTGATGCGATTCACAGCTATGACGTGGTGAATGAGGCGGTGGACCCGAAGACCGGAGGCCTGCGTTCGAATGTATTCACCGAGCGTATGGGAGCGGTGGAGCAGATCGATCTGTCGTTCCGGCTGGCCTCTGAGCGCGCGCCGAAAGCGCAGCTGGTCTACAACGATTACATGCGCGAAGACGCCGGTAGCGCCAAGCATCGCGCCGGTGTGCTGAAGCTGCTGCATGAGTTGAAATCGCGCGGTACGCCGGTGCATGCGCTGGGTTTGCAGAGCCATATCGGCTCGTGGGATGAGAGCAGCAATGCGAACGGCCAGCAGGAATGGCGCAAGTTCCTCGATGAGGTGACCGGCATGGGACTGGATCTGCTGATTACGGAGTTCGATGTGAACGACCGCAAGCTGCCGGCCGATGTGAAGGTGCGTGATGCGGGTGTGGCGGCAATGGCCAAGGATTATCTGGATGTGACGCTCAGTTATCGCCAGTGCCGCGATTTCCTGATGTGGGGCATGGCGGATCACACCAGCTGGTTGCAGACCTGGCACGAGGCGCCGCGCACGGATGGGCAGAAGACGCGCCCGACTCCGTTCGACGATCAGCTTCGCGCCAAGCCGCTGCGCGACGCGATTGCAGCCGCAATCATCGCCGCGCCGAATCGAACCTGATTATTTGCGAGGGCTTTCCGGCGGTCCGAGGTAGCTCGGTTTCTGGCCGCCGGTGTTCACCACCAGCTTTTGCAGCACCAGCCCCGAATCCAGCGCCCAGAATTTGAGGGTGTGCTTGCCGGGTTGGGCCACCTGATGGCGTGACACCAGTACCGTCGCGCCATCGGACACGGTCTTTTCCCAAGCTTTTTCGCTGCTGTCCGCATGCACGTTGACGATCTGCGGCGCTTCGTCGTCAAACGACACCGCATAGCGCAGGCCCTGGCCCGGCTGGAATTTCTGCGTCGGCGCCAGCGTGGCTTGCACTTCGAACGTGCCTGCGCCGAACAGCTGCATGTCATACTCCAGCCGCATCGCCGGTGCGGCATCCGCCGGCGCATCCACCGGCAGCACCGTCATGCCGGACAGGGTGCGGCCATGATCCGGCACCTTCAGCCACGTACGCTGGCCAGCCGCCACAGCACGCGTGTAATGCTCCGCCTCCATCGCCACCACGCCGCCGGTTTCGATAAAGCCCGTCATCGCCGCCGCGCCTTCCGGCTTGCGTACCGGGACTTTCACCGTAGTCTTGCCGCCTGCGCCACTGATGACAAGTGTCGCCGTGCGCACACCGTCCGGTACTTCGGCCCAGCGCACATTCACCGCCACGCGCTGCTCACGCGCGACCTTGCCGGACGGCTTGTCCAGCGTAATCCACGGCTCGCTCGCCGTGACCTTGTAATCAAACGGCTGCTGGCCGCGATTGAAAATGTCGATGAAGCGCGCGCGCTGCTCAAACACATCCAGCGCCGGCACGGCGAGGGCGTCTCCACCCGGTCCCGGCCAAACCTGCTCGCTGCCTTCCACCGCCACGCCCATGTCAGCTGCTTTCGGTACCTGCATCTCGGTCACCGGCGGCATCACGTTGCGCGGCGGCTGGTTCCAGTAGGTGTAGCCCAGGTGCGTCTGCGACATCATGTGATTCCACTTGCCGCCGCTGATATCCTCGTGATACTTGCGCACCAACTCCGCATCCTGCGCGAACAGCGCGCGGGTCTTGGTCGCTAGGTCATTGGTGGCAGCGCGTCCCTGCAAGCCATACAGGCGATTCATGCCAGCCGTTACGTACAGCTCATTCACCACCGCGCTGGCCTTCACCGGATACAGCACCAGCTGGTAGAAGGCATCCCGCTTGGTCGCCGACAGCGCCGCCGAAATCTTCTCTGCACGCGCCGCAATCGTCTTGTACTCGTCGACGATACGGGCCGCTTCGTTGTAGTTCACCAGACTGTAGGTGTTTGGCTCCAGCTGCTCCGGCTTGCGGCGGCCGTTGTACTTGGCGTACTTGGCGACGATGTCCGCGATGTCGTCCGCATATTCCGGTCCGAACTCGCGCGTGGCCCACAGCTTCAGGTAATCCGGCAAGCGCTCCGCCGGCCATGCGGCGGGATTCCACGCGTAGGTCAGGAAGAACTCAATCGGCACCTCCATCGGTTTCAGATCGCCGACGTTGACGATCCACATGCGGTTGGCCTGGTATTGCCAGGCCAGGTGCATCTGCTCCCACACCTTCGGCAGCGGCGTCACGTTGATCCACTTGTACGAGCGCGGGCCACCGACGTAATCGAAGTGGTAGTAGACGCCCGCGCCGCCGGCACGTTTGCGCTCTTCCTGCGTCGGCAGGCGTCGGATGTTGCCCCAGTTATCATCGCACCACAGCAGCATCACGTCGTCCGGCACGCGCATGCCTTTTTCGTAGTAATCCTGTACTTCCTTGTACAGCGCCCATACCTGCGGCACCTTGGTCACGTCCGGGTTGATCTCTTTCGCGATGATGCTGCGCTGGTCGCTGACGATGTTCTCCAGCAGCGACACGTTGGCGTCGCGCGACATCGGTTCATCGCCGTCGCCGCGCATGCCCAGCGTGATCAGCTTTTCCTGGCCTTGCGTTACGCGCAGGCCCTGCGTCCAGAATTCGCGCAGCTTGTCGCCGCTGCGGTTGTAATCCCAGTGCTGGCCGCCGCCGTAGCGCCGCCATTCATCATGCGCGCGCATCATCGGCTCGTGGTGCGAGGTGCCGATAACCACGCCGTAATCGTCGGCGGTCTTGCCGTTCAGCTTATCGTCATCGTAGAAAGCTTCGCCCCACATGGCCGGCCACAGGTAGTTGCCGCGCAGGCGCAGGATCAGTTCAAACACCTTCGAATAGAACTTGTGATTGAAGTCGCCGTAATGCTGCTTGACCCAGCCAGTCAACGCCGGAGCTTCGTCATTCAGGAAAATGCCGCGATATTGCACCACCGGGGCGTCGCTGACCGCCGCTTCGGCCGAGGCGTAGACGTTCGCGTGCTTCGCCGCCGGCACGTCGGCCCACCAGTTCCAGGGCGAGACGCCGATCTGCTCCGACATCTCGTAGATGCCGTAAATGGTGCCGCGTTTGTCGCTGCCAGCGATCACCAGCGCACGTTCCACACCGGGCAGCGGCTTGCGTAGGGTTTGTACCTGCCAGCCTTCCCACTTGCCCTTGATGGCCGATACATCCAGCTTGCCCTCGGCCACCAGCTGGTCAATCAAGGCGCTCTTGCCGACGGTGCCGATGATGACTACGTCGGCGCCGGCCGGCTTGCCGTTGGTGTTGAGCGCAGGGCGCGCCGCGCTGACGCGGGCGATGTCCGCCTGCAGGTCGCCTGCCGCGCGCACCACGCCCGGATAGTCGGATGCATCCACAAACAGCCTGGCGGCCTGGCCGTTGCGGGCCAGCGCCACCGCATCGGCGGGCGGCGCGTCAAACCACGCCAGTTTTTTCTGGCCCAGCGCATGCGCGGGCAGGGCGTGCGCAAGCAGGGCCAATAACATGGCCCCGGCGGCAATAACACGTTGTCTCATATCGTTTTATTTTTCCAGTGGGTGGTAGTCGAACCATGCAAAATCTGCGGCAGGCATGGTCTGCTGCCGGGCGCCTTCGGCATACATGCCGATAAAGACACCGGTAAATCCGCCTGCCGCTTCCGACGACAGCGCACCGGTCGGCAGCGAGCCGACCTGCTTGAGCGGCATGCCGCCCGCGCTGTAGCTGAATTCATAGCGGTCGGCCCACGACTCCACTTGCAGCACGACGGGGCCGGGCGGCAGCGGGGTGGTGGACTTCAGCGAGGTGACGCCCTTGGTGCGCGCCAGCAGTTCCAGCTTGCGCTGCGGTGCGCCGGTGATGCGCAGCTCGTCGTAGTTGTTCTCGTTCTGGCGCAGCACCAGTCCCGCCGCGTGAGTGGCGGCGGCCGGCTCGAATTCCAGCTGCGTGGCGGCGCGCATGCGCATATGCTCCTGGCGGCGGGCGATGAAGGCCGGCTGCGCGATGTCGTTCATGGTGACGCTGCTGCCTTTCAGGCGCAGGTAGCCGGGACGTTCGGCCAGCGACCACCTGCCGTCGCCGGGGCCGCGCAGTTGCGACCACTGCAGCCCGAGTTTGGGTAGGTTGAAATCATCACGTACCGGTTCGGCAGGCCAAGGCGCGGATGGCGGCAAGCCGTCGGCTGGCATCTCCATCGACAGCGGACGGCCGTTGTTCACGGTCAGCCAGCCCTGGTCGTTCCATGCGGCCGGTGCGAGCAAGGTCTCGCGGCCAAGGTGGTGCTGTTCGGCGATCGGGCGGATGCCAAGCATCGGCACCCACCATTTGCCTTCAGGCGTTTGTACCAGGTCGCCGTGGCCGGTGGCTTGCAGCGGCAGCTCCGGGTGGCCGCGATGCGTGAGAATCGGATTGGCCGGGTTGGCGGTGAAGGGGCCCCACGGCGACGGCGAACGCGCCATCGTCAGGCTGTGGTTATACGAGGTGCCGCCTTCGGAGATCATCAGGTAGTACTGACCGTCATGTTTATACAGGTGCGGACCTTCCGGCCATACGCCGCCGGTGCCTGACCAGATCAGGCGCGGTGGCTCCAGCAGTTTGCCCGCCTTGAGGTCGATCTCGGCCTGATAGACGCCGCCATGCTCGCCGCCGCCGTGGCGCGTGTAATAGACCTTGCCGTCGTCGTCGAAGAACAGCGATGGATCCATCGCGAAGCTTGGGTCGTTCAGCCACACCGGTTCCGACCATTCGCCGGCCGGGTCTTTGGTATGGACGTAGAAGGCGCCGCCGCCCTCCATATTGGTGGTGACCATGTAGAACACGCCCTCGTGGCAGCGTAGCGTCGGCGCGTAGATGCCTTGCGAGCTGCGGGTCTTGGCCAGATTCAGCTGGCTGGAACGGGTGAGCGCGTGGCCGATCTGGCGCCAGTGGACCAGGTCCTTGCTATGGTAGATCGGTACACCGGGGAAGTATTCGAAGCTGCTGGTGGCCAGGTAGTAGTCGCTGCCGACTCGGCACACGCTGGGATCGGCGTGGAAGCCGCTCAATATTGGATTGGTGTAGGTGGCCGCCGGCGCAGCGATGGTGATGGCGGGAGCGGCCAGCGAGATAGCCGCCAGTAGTGCTGACAGCGTTTTACGTGCCGGCAGGTCGGGGGCGCGCAGCGCAGTCTGCAGGGACATCATTTCGCACCTCCGCATTGTTTGCGCAGCGCCGCCAGCGGCACGGTTTCCGCCAGCGCGCGATAGCCGGCCAGCGACGGATGCAGGTGGTCGCCGGAGTCGTACACCGGTTTCAGGCGGTCCGGCTTGGCCGGGTCGCGCAGCGCCGCGTCGAAATCGGCCACGGCGTCAAACACGCCGGAGCTGCGGATCCACTGGTTCAGTTCTTGGCGATCCGCCTCGTTTTCAGCTTCCGGATGATAGTAGTCGCTGCCGACATACGGCGTCATGGTGGCGCCGATCAGGCAAATGCCATGTGCGCGTGCACGTTCTGCCAGCTGGCGGTGGGCCAGTTTCAGGTCGGCCAGCAGTTGCTGGCGGTCGGCCGGTGTGTCCGGCGTATTGCGATGCTGCCCGCCCAGATCATTCACGCCGATCAGCACCAGCGCGTGGGTGACGCCCGCGCGGCCCAGCACATCGCGCTCGAAGCGCGCCACCAGATTGGGGCCAAGGCCGTCGCGCAGCATGCGGCCGCCGCCGATGCCGGCATTGACCACGCCCAGTGTCATATTGTTATCGCGCAGACGCGCCGCCAGCACGTCCGGCCAACGGGTGTTGGTGTCCGGAGGGACGCCATAGCCGTCGGTGATGGAGTCGCCGATGGCCACCAGCGCGCCCACATTGCGCGGCGCTTGTACTTCAACATCGCTGAGGGCATACCAGCGCGTGACCTTGGTGGCGTCGTCCCATGCCAAGTCATTCACGCGGTTGCCCTTGGCGAGGAACGTGGTGGCGCGCGCGCCCGGATGGCCGGTCTGGCGAGCCGGCGCCTCCTTGAAATACAGCGAAACCGCCAGGTCGGCGGCTGGTTTCAGCGCCATGTCGACCGCGTCGCTGTAGTATTCCGCGCCGGCCGGGATCATGACGGCGGTGCGCCCGTCGAAGGTGAGGGCGCGGATTTTGTCGCTTCCTGCCAGTGCCACGCTGGCCGCTTCCACCATTAATGGTGCAGTGCCGTATGCATTGCTGATGCGGATCCGGAACTGCTTGCCGCCCAGAGTGAGATGGAGCACTTGCCGGATACTCGCGTCGCGCCAGTTTTCGGCCGCCAGTTCGTTGGCCGGCTCTGGGATTTGCTGCGCTGCACCCCAACTTGCCACCCAATGCGAGGACGGCTGCGCAGCGAAGGCAGGGCCGGACACCATGAAAGCCGTGACCACGGCGCCTAAACAGCTGCGTAAAGCAAGTTGACTTGGTCGCATAAATCCTTCACACTCATAAAATGTTAGCGCTATTCATTTTAGGGTAAAGAGATGGTACATGCAACAAAGACGCCGGAAGCAGGTGGTCCGGTTATCACGGAGATGCGCGTCATTCCCGTGGCAGGTCGCGACTGCATGCTGCTTAATCTTTGCGGTGCGCATGCGCCGTATTTCACCCGTAACCTGGTACTGCTGAAGGATAGCGCCGGTCGCACCGGCATGGGCGAGGTGCCGGGCGGCGCAGGCATCCTGCGCGCGCTGCAAAACGCCGTGCCGCTGGTTGTGGGTACGCAAATCGCCCGCTACAACCGCACGCTGAATAGCATTCGCGCTTCCATCAACGGGCAGCATCAGGTGACCGATGCCGCCGAAGCCGAAGTATTGAAACAGCCGCACGAAATCAACCTGCGTCTCGAGAACGTGGTCACCGCCGTTGAAGCGGCGCTGCTCGACCTGCTCGGCCAGCACCTGAATGTGCCGGTGTGCGAATTGCTGGGCGCCGGCCAGCAGCGCGACAGCGTGCCGATGCTGGCCTACCTGTTTTACATCGGCGACCGCAATCGTACCGATCTGCCTTACCTGAGCGGCGAGGGTGCCGCCGATTGGTACCACCGCCGCAACCAGGCCGCGATGACGCCGGCCGCCATCGTTGAACTGGCCGAAGCCACGGTGGAGAAATACGGTTTCCGCGACTTCAAGTTGAAGGGCGGCGTGATGCGCGGCGCAGAAGAAATGGAAGCCATCGCCGCCATCAAGGCCCGCTTCCCCGAGTCGCGCGTGACGCTGGACCCGAACGGCGCATGGTCGCTGCGCGAAGCGATCGACATTTGCCGTGGCCAAGGCCACATCATGGCCTACGCCGAAGACCCGTGCGGTCCGGAAGACGGCTACTCGGGACGCGAGATCATGGCGGAATTCCGTCGCGCCACCGGCATCCCGACCGCCACCAACATGATCGCCACCGACTGGCGCCAGATGGCGCACTCGCACCTGCTGGGCGCAGTCGATATCCCGCTGGCCGATCCGCACTTCTGGACCATGCAGGGTTCCGTGCGCCTCGCCCAGCTGTGCGATGACTGGGGCCTGACCTGGGGCTCGCACTCAAACAACCATTTCGATGTATCGCTGGCCATGTTCACCCACGCCGCCGCAGCGGCGCCGGGCAAGATCACCGCCATCGATACCCACTGGATCTGGCAGGAAGGCCAGGAGCGCCTGACGCGCGAACCGCTGCAAATCATCGGCGGAGAAGTCAAGGTGCCACAAGCGCCGGGGCTCGGTATTGAACCGGACATGGACCGCATCGAGGCGGCGCATGCGCTGTACAACAAAGTCGCCACCACGGCGCGCGACGACGCGATGGCGATGCGCTACCTGGTGCCTGGCTGGACCTACTCACCTAAAAAACCAAGCTTGGGACGTTAAAAGGAGACCCTGTGAAAAACACACTGAAACACGCGCCGGTTGCGGCGCACCTGCCGGTGGACCTGCCGGATGCATTGCTGGTTGGCCGCGTATGGCGTAACGATGTCAACGGCCCGAGCGTCGTGGTCGTGCGCAATGGCGAAGTATTCGATATCACCGCGCTGGCGCCGACCGTGTCGGACCTGCTGGAACGCGACGACCTGGTGGCCTTTGTCCACTCGGCGCAAGGCCAGTCGCTGGGCCGCGTGGAAGCGCTGATCGAAACCGCCTTGAGCGGTGCGCAGGATGCGCCGGTGCGCCTGCTGGCGCCAAACGACCTGCAAGCCATCAAGGCTTGCGGCGTGACCTTCGCGGTCAGCCTGCTGGAGCGCGTGATTGAAGAGCAGGCCGGCGGCAATCCGGCCAAGGCCGACGAGCTGCGCGCTTCGCTGCTGAAGGATATCGGCGCCGACCTGTCGGCCATCAAACCGGGCTCGCCGGAAGCGGAAAAGCTGAAGCAGCAATTCATCGCGCGCGGCGCCTGGTCGCAGTACATGGAAGTGGGCATCGGCCCTTACGCCGAAGTGTTCTCCAAGTCGCAGCCTATGTCGGCGGTGGGCTTCGGCGCGGATGTCGGCCTGCACCCTGAATCGAAATGGAACAATCCTGAGCCGGAAATCGTGCTGGCAGTGAACAGCCGCGCGCAAGTTGTCGGCGCCACGCTGGGCAACGACGTCAACCTGCGTGATATCGAAGGCCGTAGCGCGCTGCTGCTGGGTAAAGCCAAGGACAACAACGCTTCCTGCGGCATTGGGCCGTTCATCCGCCTGTTCGACGAGCGCTTCACCATCGACACCGTGCGCAATGCGGAACTGCGCCTGGCGATCGAAGGCGCGGAAGACGGCTTCCACCTGGACGGCGAGAGCCACATGCGCCAGATCAGCCGTGATCCGCTGGATCTGGTGTCGCAGACCTCCGGCGCGCACCACCAGTATCCGGACGGCTTCATGCTCTTCCTCGGCACCATGTTCTCGCCGATCAAAGACCGTGGCGCGCAGGGCGCCGGCTTCACCCACAAGCTGGGCGACCGCGTCAGCATCAGCAGCGCTTCGTTGGGCATGCTGGTGAACCACGTTTATCGCAGCGACGAAGTCACTCCGTGGACCTTTGGCGTGCGCGCGCTGTATCGCAATCTGGCCCAACGCGGCCTGCTTAACTAAAACCATAATAAATCCCAGGAGAGAATATATGGGCCAACCATTGGTCTACGCAAGCTACCCGGACCTCGCCGACAAGCGAGTCCTGATCACCGGCGGCGGCACCGGCATCGGTGCAGGCATCGTGGATGCCTTCGTCAAGCAGGGTGCGCAAGTGTTCTTCATCGACATCGCGGCCGAAGCATCGAAAGAACTGGCCGAAAGCCTGAAAGGCGGCAAGCACGCACCGGTGTTCTACCACTGCGACTTGACCGACCTGAAAGCGCTGTCCAGCGTGATCGCGCAAATTGAAAAGGACTACGGTGCGATTGAAGTCCTGATCAACAACGCGGCCAACGACCATCGCCATCAGGTGCAGGACGTCACCGAGAAATATTGGGATGACAGCCTGGCCGTCAACCTGCGTCACCAGTTCTTCTGCGCGCAGGCCGTGGCGCCTGGCATGAAGAAGGCCGGCGGCGGCGTGATCCTGAACTTTGGTTCGATCTCGTGGCACCTGGCCTTGCCGGACCTGACCCTGTACATGACCGCCAAGGCGGCCATCGAAGGCCTGACCCGTGGCCTGGCGCGTGATCTCGGCAAAGACGGCATCCGCGTCAACTGCGTGGTCCCAGGCTCGGTGCTGACCCCGAAACAGAAGGCGCTGTGGCATGACGAAGAAGGCAGCCAGGCTATCCTCGCGTCGCAGGTGCTGCCGCAGACCGTGGAAACCGAAGACATCGCCGCGATGGTGCTGTTCCTGTCCTCCGACAATGCGCGCCGCTGCTCGGGCCGCGATTACTTCGTAGACGCCGGATGGTATGGAGCATGAACCTCTATCAGCCTGAGTGCATCTGGTCGCTGGGCGCGACCCTGGGTGAAGGCCCGGTATGGCACCCGGAGGACAAGGCGCTGTACTTCGTCGACATCAAACAGCGCGCCATCCACCGTTGCGCCGAAGACGGCAGCCGCCGTCAAAGCTGGACGGTGCCGGCCGAAGTGGGCTTCGCCTTGCCGATGCACGGCGGCGATTTCGTGTGCGGACTGCCGGGCCGCATCGAGCGCTTCTCGTTCGAGACCGGCGCGCTGACCACGCTCCTCGAGCTGGAGTCGGACCTGCCGGGCAATCGCCTCAACGACGGCTATATCGACCGCCACGGCGCGCTGTGGTTTGGTTCGATGGACAACGCTGAAACGGCGCCCAGCGGCGCGCTGTATCGCCTGAGCCAGGTGGGCGGCGCCCAGCGCATGCTGCGCATGGACGGCGGCTACGTCATCACCAATGGTCCGTGCGTCAGCCCGGACGGCCGCACCTTCTATCACACCGACACGCTGGAAAAAATCATCTACGCGTTCGATCTCGATGAGAAGGGCAACCTGTCCAACAAGCGCGTGTTCGTGCGCATCGAGGGCAGCGGTTACCCGGACGGCACGGCGGTGGACGCCGACGGCGCGCTGTGGGTAGGTCTGTTCGCGGGCGCCCGCATCGAGCGCTACGCCGCATCGGGCGAACTACTGGACAGCATCGCCATGCCGTGTTCGAATATCACCAAGGTGGCATTCGGTGGCGAGGATTTGCGCACCGTGTTTGTGACCACCGCCCGCAAGGGACTGACCGACGAACAATTGAGCCGCGAGCCGCTGGCAGGAGGCGTATTCAGCTTCCGCGTGGCTACCCCAGGACAACTGCAACACCTGTACTTACCAGAATAGGCACTTTATGAGCACCCAATCGCGTCGCTACCGTTCGCAGGACTGGTTCGATAATCCGGACCACATCGATATGACCGCGCTGTATCTCGAGCGCTTTATGAACTACGGCATCACGCCTGAAGAGCTGCGTTCCGGCCGCCCGATCATCGGCATCGCCCAATCGGGCAGCGATATCAGCCCGTGCAACCGCATCCACCTGGAGCTGGCCAAGCGCGTGCGCGACGGCATCCGCGATGCTGGCGGCATTGCGATGGAATTCCCGCTGCATCCGATCTTCGAGAACTGCCGCCGCCCGACCGCCGCTATCGACCGCAACCTGGCGTATATGGGCCTGGTCGAAATCCTGCACGGCTATCCGATCGACGCTGTGGTGCTGACCACCGGCTGCGACAAGACCACGCCGTCGCAGCTGATGGCTGCGGCCACCATCGACATTCCTGCCATCGTGCTGTCCGGCGGTCCGATGCTGGACGGCTGGCTCGATGGTGAACTGGTAGGTTCCGGCTCGGCGATCTGGAAGGGCCGCAAGCAGCTGGCAGCCGGCAAGATCGACAACGAGAAGTTCCTGGAAATCGCCGCCGCCTCGGCGCCGTCGGCGGGCCACTGCAACACGATGGGCACCGCGTCGACCATGAACGCCATCGCCGAAGCGCTGGGCATGTCGCTGACCGGCTGCTCGGCGATTCCTGCGCCATACCGCGAACGTGGCCAGATGGCCTACGAAACCGGTAAGCGCATCGTTGAAATGGCCAAGCAGGACCTGCGTCCGTCGCAGATCCTGAACCGCGAAGCCTTCCTCGACGCGATTGTGGTCAATGCCGCCATCGGCGGTTCCACCAACGCCCAGCAGCACATCGTTGCGATGGCGCGCCACGCCGGCGTGGAACTGAAGTCCACCGACTGGATGGAATACGGCCACAAAGTGCCGCTGCTGCTGAACATGCAGCCGTCCGGTAAATTCCTCGGCGAGCGTTTCCACCGCGCGGGTGGCGTGCCGGCCGTGATGTGGGAACTGGAACAGCAGGGCAAGCTGCGCTCCGACCGACTCACCGTCACCGGCAAGACCATGAAGGAAAACCTGGTCGGCCGCGAAACCAACGACCGCGAAGTGATCTACCCGTTCAACGCGCCGCTGAAGGAAGACGCAGGCTTCTTCGTCCTGAAGGGCAATCTGTTCGACTTCGCCATCATGAAGACCAGCGTGATTTCGCCGGAATTCCGTCAGCGCTACCTGAGCATTCCAGGCCAGGAGAATGTGTTCGAATCGCGCGCCATCGTGTTCGATGGTTCTGGCGATTACCACAACCGTATCAACGATCCGTCGCTGAACATCGATGAGAACTGCATCCTGGTGATTCGCGGCGCAGGCCCGATCGGCTGGCCAGGTTCGGCGGAAGTCGTGAACATGCAACCGCCTGATGCCCTGATCAAGCGCGGTATCAACTGGTTGCCAACGCTGGGTGACGGCCGCCAGTCCGGTACCTCGGACAGCCCGTCGATCCTGAACGCGGCGCCGGAAAGCGCGGTGGGCGGTGGCCTGGCTTACATCCGTACCGGCGACACCGTGCGCGTGGATCTGAACGAAGGCAGTTGCAATATGCTGATCAGCGACGAGGAACTGGCCAAGCGCAAGACGGAAGGGATCCCGCCGGTGCCGCCGAGCCAGACGCCTTGGCAGGAACTGTACCGCTCCACCGTGGGTCAGATGGATACCGGCGCCTGCATGGAACTGGCGCTCAAGTACCAAGGCGTGGGCGACAATCTGGCCCGCCATAACCACTAGCCCGTCATTCCGGCGAAGGCCGGAATCCAAGCTGAGTGTGCGTCGCAGCGCGCTTTCATTGGGTCCCGGCCTGCGCCGGGACGACGGTGGCAAGAATAACTAACGGAGACGATTAGATGAAGAAGATTGTAGCGAGCGCCGTACTCGGCGCGATGATGGCACTGGGCGCCGGCAGCGCAATGGCCGACGCCAAGAACCCGAAGATCGGTTTCTCGATCGACGACCTGCGCCTCGAGCGTTGGGCGCGCGACCGTGAATACTTCACCGCCGAAGCTGAAAAGCTGGGCGCCAAGGTCTACGTGCAATCGGCCGACGCCAGCGAGCAGCGCCAGATTTCGCAGATCGAAAACCTGATCTCGCGCGGCGTGGACGTGCTGGTCATCGTTCCGTACAACGCCACGGTGCTGAACAACGCCGTGCGTGAAGCGAAGAAGGCCAAGATCAAGGTGGTCTCCTACGACCGCCTGATCCTCAACGCCGATATCGACGCCTACATCTCCTTCGACAACGCCAAGGTCGGCGAGCTGCAAGCCAGCAGCCTGGTGGCCATCAAACCAAAGGGTAACTACTACCTGCTGGGCGGCGCGCCGACCGACAACAATGCCAAGGTGCTGCGCGAAGGCCAGCTGAAAGTCCTGCAGCCGCTGATCGACAAGGGCGACATCAAAGTGGTCGGCAAGCAGTGGGTCAAGGACTGGAGCGCGTCCGAAGCGCTGTCCATCGTGGAAAACGCGCTGACCGCCAACGGCAACAAGATCGACGCCGTGGTGGCCTCCAACGACGCCACCGCTGGCGGCGCGATCCAGGCACTGGCCGCGCAAAAGCTGTCCGGCAAAGTCCCAGTCTCCGGCCAGGATGCCGATCTCGCCGCCGTCAAGCGCGTGATCGCCGGCACCCAGGCCATGACCGTCTACAAACCGCTGAAAGTGATCGCCACCGAAGCGGCGCGCCTGTCGGTCAAGCTGGTGCGCAATGAAGCGCCGGCCTTCAATGCCAGCTACAACAACGGCATGAAGAACGTGAGCACGCTGCTGCTGGCGCCGACCGCGCTGACCAAGGCTAACGTCAACGTGCTGACCGACGACGGCTTTTACACCAAGGCCCAGCTGACCAACTAAGGAGCAGCATGGCCGAATATCTTCTGGAAATGCGCAACATCGTCAAGGAATTTGGCGGTGTGCGCGCCCTGAACGGCATCGACATCAAGCTCAAGGCCGGCGAATGCGCGGGCTTGTGTGGCGAGAACGGCGCCGGCAAATCGACGTTAATGAAAGTGCTGTCCGCCGTGTACCCGCACGGCACCTGGGACGGCGAGATTATCTGGGATGGCAAACCGCTGCAGGCGCAATCGATCCGCGAGACCGAGGCGGCCGGTATTGTCATCATCCACCAGGAGCTGATGCTGGTGCCCGAGCTGTCGGTGGCGGAGAATATCTTCCTCGGCAATGAGATCACACTGCCGGGCGGTCGCATGGACTATGCGGCCATGAACCGCCGCGCCGAGGAACTGCTCAAAGAACTGAACATCAATGACGTGAACGTGGTGCTGCCGGTGAAGCAGTACGGCGGTGGCCACCAGCAGCTGATCGAAATCGCCAAGGCGCTCAACAAGAACGCGCGCCTGTTGATTCTCGACGAGCCGTCGTCCTCGCTGACGGCGTCCGAGATCAAGGTGCTGCTGAATATTATCCATTCGCTCAAAGCCAAGGGCGTCACCTGCGTCTACATCTCGCACAAGCTGGATGAAGTGGCGGACATTTGCGACACCATCGTCACCATCCGCGACGGCCAGCATATCGCCACCACGCCGATGTCGGAGATGAATATCGACCGCATCATTGCGCAGATGGTGGGCCGCGAAATGACGCAGCTCTATCCGCAGCGTGAACACACGCCGGGAGAAGTGATTTTCGAAGCCCGCAACGTCACCTGCTACGACGCCGACAACCCCGAACGCAAGCGCGTGGACGATATCTCGTTCAAGCTGCGCAAGGGCGAAGTGCTGGGCATCGCCGGCCTGGTGGGCGCGGGCCGCACCGAGCTGGTGTCGGCCATCTTTGGCGCCTATCCGGGACCGAGCGAGGCCGAGGTGTATCTCAATGGTGTCAAGCTCGATACCAGCACGCCGGTGAAAGCCATCCGCAACGGCCTGGCGATGGTGCCGGAAGACCGCAAGCATCACGGCATCGTGCCGGACCTCGGTGTTGGCCACAACATGACGCTTGCGGTGCTGAAGGATTTTGCACGCGCCAGCCGCATTGACCAGGAAGCTGAACTGGCGACCATCCGCCAGGAGATCAAGAGCGTCAAGCTGAAGACTTCCAGCCCGTTCCTGCCGATTACCGGCCTCTCGGGCGGCAACCAGCAAAAAGCGGTGCTGTCCAAGATGCTGCTGACCAAACCGAAAATCCTCATCCTCGATGAACCGACGCGCGGCGTCGACGTCGGCGCCAAGTTCGAGATCTATCAGTTGATCTTCAATCTGGCGAAAGAGGGCATGTCCATCATCATGGTGTCGTCGGAACTGGCCGAAGTGCTGGGCATCTCGGACCGCGTGCTGGTGATCGGCGAGGGCAAGCTGCGCGGCGATTTCGTCAACGATAACCTGAGCCAGGAAACCGTGCTGGCAGCAGCGCTGGATCAGGCGCACTGACATTAGGACTACCAATGAAATTCAATTTGAAACAGCTGTTCACGCAGTACAAAATGCTGGCCCTGTTGATTGCGGTGGCATTGATCTGGGCATTCTTCAGCTATCACACCGAGGGCGGTTTCGTCACCCCGCGTAATCTCTCCAACCTGATGCGCCAGATGGCGATTACCGGCATCGTCGCTTGCGGCATGTCGCTGGTGATTATCGCCGGTGAGATCGATCTGTCGGTCGGTTCGCTGCTTGGCCTGCTGGGCGGCGTGGCGGCGGTGCTGGATGTGACGCACCACCTGCCGCTGCCGCTCACGCTGGTCGTGGTGCTGGTGGTGGGCCTGGTGATTGGCCTGTTCAACGGCTACCTGACGGCTTATCTGGGCATCCCTTCGTTCATCGTTGGTTTGGGCGGCATGCTGGCGTATCGCGGCATCGTGCTGGGCGTCACCGGCGGCACCACCATTGCGCCGGTGTCTGACGACATGGTCTACATCGGCCAGGCCTACCTGTCGCCGACGCTGGGCATCGCGCTGGGCTTCCTGCTGTTTGCGGTGGCCATCTACCTGATCTTCGCGCAGCGCCGCAGCCGCGCCGCGCACGCGCTGGACGTGGCGCCGGTGTGGCGCGATGCCGCCAAGCTGGCTGGCCTGGGTGTGGTGCTGGCGGCCTTTGTCATCACCTTCAATTCGTATGAAGGCATTCCGCTGCCGGTGCTGCTGTTGCTGGCGTTGCTGGGCATCTTCAGCTACGTCACCACGCAGACCGTGTTTGGCCGCCGCGTGTACTCGGTCGGCTCGAACATGGAAGCGACCCGCCTGTCGGGCATCAACGTCAAATCGATCAAGCTGTGGATCTTCGGGATCATGGGCCTGATGTGCGCACTGGCTGGCCTGGTGAACACCGCGCGCCTGGCTGCGGGCTCGCCGTCGGCCGGTACCTCGGGCGAGCTGGATGCCATTGCGGCCTGCTTCATCGGCGGCACCTCGATGCGCGGCGGCTCCGGTACCGTGCACGGCGCGCTGATTGGTGCGCTGGTCATGGCCTCGCTGGACAACGGCATGTCGATGCTGGACGTGGACACCTACTGGCAGATGATCGTCAAAGGCGCGATCCTGACGCTGGCAGTTTGGGTGGACGTCAGCACTCGCGCCGGCAAGCGATAAAAAATATATCCAATAACGGAGACAACGCATGACCAATAACCGCAGGCAGTTCCTTACCTCCATGACCGGGCTGGCCGGTCTCACCGTGCTGCCGGCGATCGCCGCGCCAGCCAAGGCGCCTTACAAGGACGTCTCGCTGCCGGTTGAAAAGCGCGTCGATGATCTGATCGGCCGCATGACGCTGGAAGAAAAAATCATGCAGCTGCATTGCACCTGGCTGACCAAGGTCAAAATCCAGGACGAGAAGGGTGAGTTCGTCGCCGCCAAGGCACAGCAGGAATTCCCGCATGGTATGGGCATGCTGGCGCGTCCGTCGGACCGCCGCCTGGGGCAGGGCGCTGGCGCCGCCGGCGATGACGGCCAGGTGCTGAACCGCACCGCGCTGGAAACCGCCAACTACGTCAACGCGGCGCAGAAGTGGGCGATGGAGCAGACTCGCCTCGGCATCCCGATGTTCATGCACGAAGAAGCGCTGCACGGCTATGTGGCGCGCCACGCAACCTGCTTCCCGCAGGCGATTGGCATCGCATCTTCCTTCGACACCGATCTGACCACGAAGATTTTCAGCGTGGCGGCGCGCGAAATGCGTGTACGCGGCGCCAACCTGGCGCTGGCGCCGGTGGTGGACGTGGCACGCGAACCGCGCTGGGGACGCATCGAGGAAACCTTCGGCGAAGATCCTTACGTCTGCGGCGAGATCGGCAAGGCGGCCATTCTCGGCTTTGCGGGTACTGATCCCAAGTTGGCCAAGGACAAGGTGTTCGTTACGCTCAAGCATATGACGGGCCACGGCCAGCCGGAAAACGGCACCAACACCGGACCGGCCGAAGTCACCGAACGTACCTTGCGCGAGGAGTTCTTCCCGCCGTTCGAGCGCGCGATCAAGGAGTCCAACGTTGGCGCCGTGATGCCGTCGTATAACGAGATCGGCGGCGTGCCGTCGCACGCCAATCACTGGCTGCTGACCAAGGTGCTGCGCGAGGAGTGGGGCTTCAAGGGCCTGACCGTGTCGGACTACATGGCCGTGATCGAACTGGTGTCGCGCCACAAGTTGGTGGATTCGGCCAAGGAGGCCGGTTATCGCGCCTTCAAGGCCGGCGTCGATATCGAGACGCCGGACGGCGCCGGCTTCAAGGAGCTGGGCCAGCTGGTGAAGGAAGGGCGCATCAGCGTGAGCGAAATCGACGCCGTGGTGCGCCGTGTGCTGACCATGAAGTTCGAAGCCGGCCTGTTTGAAAATCCTTACGTGGACGCCAAGGCAGCAGAGAGCCTGACCGCCACCAAGGACGCCGTCGCACTGGCACGCGTGGCAGCGACGCGCACTCCGGTTCTGCTGAAGAACGACAAGGGCCTGCTGCCACTGGACGGCAAGAAGGTTGGCAAGGTGCTGCTGATCGGTACCCATGCCAAGGACACGCCGATCGGCGGCTACTCGGATATTCCGCGCCACGTGGTGTCGATCCATGAAGGCCTGGAAGCCGAGGCCAAGGCGCAGGGCTTCGCGCTGGCGTATTCCGAAGGTGTACGCATCACCGAAAGCCGTATCTGGGGCAAGGACGAAATCAAGTTCACCGATCCGGCGGTCAACGCGAAGCTGATCGCCGATGCAGTGGAAGCGGCCAGGTCGGCCGACACCATCATCATGGTGTTGGGCGATAACGAGCAGACCAGCCGCGAAGCGTGGGCCGATACTCACCTCGGCGACCGCGAATCGCTGGACCTGATGGGCCAGCAGAATGACCTTGCGCGCGCCATCTTCGCGCTGGGCAAACCGACCGTGGTGTTCTTGTTGAACGGCCGTCCGCTGTCGATCAATTACCTGGCCGAGAAGGCCGATGCGATTATCGAAGGCTGGTACATGGGCCAGGAGACCGGCAACGCGGCGGCCGACCTGCTGTTCGGCCGCGCCAACCCAGGCGGCAAGCTGCCGGTGTCGATCGCGCGCGGCGTGGGCCAGCTGCCGATCTTCTACAACCACAAACCGTCGGCGCGCCGTGGCTACATCGATGGCTCGACCAAGCCGCTGTATCCATTCGGCTTCGGCTTGAGCTACACCACGTTTGCGATTTCGGCGCCGCGACTGACCAAAGCTACTATCGGGGTCGGTGAGTCGACCAAGGTCGAAGTGGATGTGACCAATACCGGCAAGCGCGCGGGCGACGAAGTGGTGCAGATCTACATTCGCGACGATGTTAGTTCGGTGACGCGGCCGGTGCTGGAGCTGAAGGCGTTCAAGCGCGTCACGCTGCAGCCGGGCGAGAAGCGCACGCTGAGCTTTGACATCAAGCCGTCGGACCTGTGGTTCTACAACACCGAGATGAAGCGCGTGGTGGAGCCGGGCAGCTTCACCATCCACGCCGGCCCGGATAGCGTGAACCTCAAGTCGGTCAAGCTGATGGTTGGTTGACGATTACCAGCTAGCGGCTCTGGCGCAGCGCCAGAAGCCGCCCGAGTAGCAGCAACAGGCCGGCCGCCACCAGGTACCCAGTGACCGAAGCAATGGTGGCGGCGCCATTGAATCCGGCGACGTCCAGCGCCGGGATGGTGACGGCCTGCGTCGCCACATACATACCGAACAAGAACAGCGCGAGGAAGGTTCGCGCTGTCCGGCTCAATCCTCCCAGCACGCCAGCGGCGGCCGACAAGGCTGCCACGCCGCACAGCAAGGCCGCTGCGCGCAGCGGCGCGTGGGCCAGCCAGCGCAGCAGGACCGGAGCGGTCAGCAACAAGGCCAGCAGACAGGAAGCCAGCCATTGCGCGGCGTAGCTGCGAAGTCGCCCGCCGGGCAGGGCGGCGGTCATGGCGTCAACATCATATTGTGCATCGCGCACGCTGATTTCGCTGATCAGAATACCCCATACCACAATGGCGCCGATGACTACCGCGCCAAGCTGCGGGCCGTCGATCGCGCAGCCAAGTACCAGCAGTGCCAGTGCGGCCACAATCGCGGCCGGATTGGTCAGCAGCACCAGCGCCAATAGCGCCAGCACATGGCCCCCAACACCTGGCAAGCGCGCCGCCAGCGGCAGCAGCGGCCGGGCGATACGCGCGCAGGGGCGCAGGACGCGGTTGAGCAAAGCCAGCGGCGACCAGCCGCCTTGCCCGGCGCGGACCTTGACGCGGTCTGGCGAGAAGCGGTGGAACAGGAGCAGGGCTGGCAGTAACGGCAGCAGGGCGATCAGGGCGGAAGCGATGCGTGTCCAGACGATGGGCGCGGTCCACAGCAAGTTCGGCAGCGTCCTCGGCGCAAGGGACGCGTCGAAGTCACCACCGCCTATCACCAGTCCGCTAGACGGCAGAACCGCCGATACCTGCGCAATGACGATGCCTATGCCGGAGAAATCCAGCAATAACGCGGGAGACCAGCTTTTGTGATTCGCTGTCGCAATCGCGCCGGCGCTCAGCTGCATGGTCCATAGCACGAAGTAGAGCACATCGCCGCCTTTTCCCATGAGCGGCGGCCAGGACTCGAACAACAGCACGATGCTGGCGGTGAAGAACACCAGCGGCAGCAGCACCAGCGCATAGGTTTGCAGATAGACCGCCAGTTGCATCGGCCCTTCGCCGCGTAGCAGATGCAGCACCAGCATGGTCACTAAAAAAATGAGCAGCAGCCCGCATAGGTAGGCCACGTTTCCCAGCCAACGTCCGAAAACGAACACGCCGGATCCGGATGGCGTGGCGGCCAGCACGGCGCCCACACCGGTGCGGATATCTTCGTTCATGCGGCCGCGCGTGAGGTAGAAGCCGATCAGGCCGAAAAACAGGCCGGTCAGCGCCGCGCTGCCTATCGCCAGGCAACTGCTGTTGTAGGTGACACGGGCATTGTCGCTGACGATCATGGCGTGGCCCTTGGCCGGATCGCCCACCATCAGCCAGGTCAGCACGATCAGCGCCAGCACCGCGACCAGCGTGCCGGGGCGGCGCATGCGCAGCCGGACTTCGGTCAGCAGCAGGGCTGTGATGGCGGCGTTCATGGCGCCAGTCCGGCGTGGTCGCGCACCGCATAGCGTTGCGCCATCAAGGCCTCTTCCAGGCTAGGTTCCGCCGGGCGCGCGTCGGCGTGCGGTGAGGATGGGTGGGCGATGCGCAGCGTGATGCCATGCTCGTTTCGCTGGGCCTGCAGGACCTGGACTTGCGCGCGCAGCGTTTCATATTCTTGCGGCGTCACGGTTGCCGACCATACTTGCGGGCGGGCGCGCTGGACAAAGTTGTCGGGCGTGTCGCTGCCTACAAGCCGGCCCTGGTTCATGATCACCAGCCGCCCCGCCATGTTTTCGATGTCGGACACGATGTGCGTCGAGATGATGACCAGCTTGCGGAAGCCGATTTCGGACAGCAGATGGCGGAAACGCAGCCGTTCTTCCGGATCGAGGCCGGCGGTCGGCTCGTCGACGATCAGGACGTCCGGATCATTGAGCAGCGCCTGCGCGATCCCCAGCCGGCGGCGCATACCGCCTGAGAAGCCGGCAGCCTGCTTGTGCGCGTGATCGTGCAGATTGACCAGTTCCAGCAGGTGCTTGATGCGCGCCGGATCGCGCACGCCCTTCAGCGCGGCGAAGTACTGCATGAATTCCAGTGCGCTCAGATTGGGATAGACGCCGAAGTCCTGTGGCAGGAAGCCGAGCCGCTTTCGCATGGCGTCCGGCTGCTTCACGATGTCCACGCCATCGAACATGATTTGCCCGCTGGTGGGCCGGGAAATGGTGGCGATCATCTGCATCAGCGTGGTCTTGCCGGCGCCATTGTGGCCGATCAGGCCAACCACGCCAGCCGGCAGCTCCAGGCTGATGTCATCGACCGCGCGGACGTTCTTCCCATAGGTTTTCACTACATTGCGTAATTCGAGCATGGCACTCCTGAAATGAAAATGGGGCCGTCGTTTGCCCCAATTGATTATACTGCTCTTCGGTGGCGTTGCCCGCCGGAGCTCAACAGAGGAGAGAGATGATGACGAATAAGAATACGATCTGCCTGTGGTACGACCAGGACGCGGAAGAAGCCGCGAACTTTTACGCCCGCACCTTCCCCGACAGTTCGGTCGGCGCGGTGTATCGTGCACCGGCCGACTTCCCCGGCGGCAAAGCCGGGCAGGTGCTGACGGTGGACTTCACGGTCTGCGGCATTCCCTGCATGGGCCTCAACGGCGGCCCCACCTTCAAGCAAAGCGAAGCCTTCTCCTTCCAGATCGCCACCGACGACCAGGCCGAGACCGACCGCTACTGGAACGCCATCGTCGGCAACGGCGGCACCGAAAGCGCGTGCGGCTGGTGCAAGGACAAGTGGGGCCTGTCGTGGCAAATCACCCCGCGCGTGCTGACCGACGCGATGGCCCAGGGCGGCGAAGTGGCCCAGCGCGCCTTCGCCGCGATGATGGAGATGGGCAAAATCGACGTCGCCAAAATCGAAGCCGCCGTGCGCGGTGAGGCTTAAGGTACGCTGGCGAACATACGGCTAACTCAGCCGTTGCTACGATAGCCTCACAAACTCTTTCAATGTGAGGCATATCATGGCAAGCGCGAAACAGGTTCTGGTGGTGGACGATAACACCGATATGGTCGAATCGTTGTCGGCACTGTTGCAGTGTCAGGGCTATGAGACTGCGTCCGCGCACAACGGCTACGAGGCTTGCGACTGGGTGCGCGATAGCATGCCGAAGGCCATCATCATGGACCTTGGCATGCCTTGGATGGACGGCTTCGGCGCGGTGCGCGCGATCCGCCGCATGCCGGGCGCGCAGACGGTGCCGATTATCGCGCTGACCGGCTCGGCCGACCGCGATTCGGCCAAGAAGGCGGTCGCGGCGGGCTTCACCCAGCATTTTTCCAAGCCGCTCAATTTCGATCATCTGAACCGTTATCTGAGTAGCTTGATTTGAGCGCCGCACGCGTTTAGACATGGATCAACAGGTGGCGTGTGCCGGCACGCGTGTTTGAGGAGTAGACTGGATCACTCCCGATATGCGTTTGTTCAGCCAGCCATGCCCGCCAAAGCCAAGCCCGCCTCAGCACCGAAGAGGGCCAAAAAAGCCAAAGCCCAGCCAAGCCCTTTGTCGCCAGAACATCAAAAGATGTGGGAGCGGCAAAACGAGTACTTCAAGAAGCTGAGAGAGGCTCCTGCCGAAGGGCGGCGACGGCTGACACCGGAAGAAATTGTCGAGATAGGCCGGTCTTTTGGACTCTGGACAAAGAGCGGCAAGCTCACCGCCTCCTATAAAAAATGAGCGGTGACATTGTTGTTGCCTACCACGGCTGCGATTTTGATACGGCTATCCAGCTTACAGGTGATGACTACTCTCACCTCAGGCCAAGTAAAAATCCATACGACTGGCTCGGAGAAGGAATTTACTTCTTCGAGGGAGATGGCTTGCGTGCCAAGATGTTTGCCGAAGCCGCCGCGGAGGCGCCGCATCTGAATCTGACGGCTTGTCCGATTTTGCGTTCTTACGCTATTGGTGCGGTGATCCAGCTTGGCAACTGCCTCGATCTGACGACCCAAGCTGGCATTGAAGAGATTAAATTGGCTTATGCCGCCTTGGAAGAGGACCTTCCTGCAGGTTTCGAATTGCCCAGGAATCGCTCCGCTGGCCCTGATGATCTGGAAGGAATACTGCATCATCTTGATCGCGCAGTAATCAATCACGTACATGGTCAGCGGATAAAGTTTGGACAGCCGCCCTATGACACAGTTCGCGGCCTCTTCGCACAAGGCCAGCCGGTCTTTCCAACCTCTGCCATAAGGCGCTTATCGCACATCCAAATCGCAGTACGCAACGCCGATTGCATCCTTGGGTACTTCCACCCCAAGCTGCCAATTAAAGATTCGTTCCAGGGCCTGAATCGCCTAGGCGTTCCGCCATATCGCCGGACGCCCCGCCAGAGGGCGTGATTCAAGTATCTTGCTAGTGTTAACTGTGATCAGCTAAGGCCCTTTTAGCAAGCGAGGGCGACCGGCAACTATCGCCCCGAAGCCGTCAGTCGTCATTGAAATTTACAGGCCTTCTGGTATTCCGCTCTTACCATCGAGCTTTGTGATACGCCATTTATTCTGGTCATGCTGTTCAAATTTTATTTCGTAATCGAAGTCAGAGCTCACGACTAAAAGGCAAACGCAAAATTTCCGGCTTAGGTCGCTTTCAAAATTCCAAAGTTGCCGTCCTAAGTCGTTTAGATTGTCGAATAGCTGGCCCTCATTGAGAGTGGAAATCAACGTGACGCCTGATGAAGTGCTGTAGGAGGCATTGGAGCCATATTGGGCATCTGCGCATACGAATCGCCAATAGGCGCGTTCCCACAAAGGATTTATTCGTCGCATCGCCGCGATGAACTCCTTCGCCAATGAAATTACTACTGGGGATGCTCCGTCAAAATTCATAAAAGCTATTCTTTAAAAGTTATCACTGACTGCTAATGGCCGTCAGCGTACGGCGGGTTGATGTCGAGCAATGTAACCCTTCAATAGAACATGCTGCTCATCACTCAGTACCCTAAAAGGAACCGGCATTGCGCCGCCGATCTGCGCAAATAGATAACCTGCTGGGTACGTATGAATGGCGACGATCTCGGTCCAAGGGACGACCAACTCTCCGCCCTTCGAACGCCGGACGATCCCTGTATCATCAAAATGAAAGTCACAAGTGCCAACTTTCAATACCTTAAATAGGAATATCGGCGGAACAAATAGCAACAAACAGGTCCGCAGAATGACGACATCTAGTCGGCTTATCTTCTTTCCTTGTTCAATTTTTCGGCGTGCCAGTTCAGCAAGAGCATGGGCTGTAACTATTCTCAGGTATTCCCCAGGCTGGTAGCTAACGCGGAAGCGTAACGCAGCAATTGGAGATTCGGCTACTTGCACTAGGATGCTCCTATCTCTATGTCTGTTCTTGGCCGGCTACGGCCGCCTCGGAATGACTACAAACCCGGCCTCATTTCTTCTTGCGTTCCCAACTCTGCAATCGAGTAACCCGCTGAATCGATCCCGAAAAGATACCTAAATGTCCTCGATCCTTAGCACTAAAAACCCCTTCGACCAGTACATATCCGCCGCTAAATTTTTTAGACGTACGAATCTGCTGATCGTCTAGTGATATCCAAACTGCGTTAGACAATAGGGATTTATCGAAGTCTTCGCGGTGTAAGTAAAGCGCGTGTCCTTCAAACTCCAAGTGCAGGAAGGCCATTACGCGAATTGGCTTTCCGTCATACTGCTGCGGATTCGCAATGAGCTGGATCATCGAGACATCTTTGAGTTCACTCGATTCAGCACTCGTCCAAAGACACATTAGCACTACAATAACCGCCTTCAAGAATCTCAGCATTTTCAGACTTCCGTGTTCAGACTGCCAATGGTGTACTGTTGCCTAGGTCCGCTGCTGGCCGGTTGCCGCATATTTATGGGGAGTTCCAGGCTGCCTCGAAATCTTGTCATGAGATTGCGGTGTACCCCGACTCAGATAAATCCAGTGGGACTTGGCTAAGCCCGCCGAACTCATCCTCTATATGCTGTTCACCATAACATAAACGAACGCCGGAATCGTACTGCTCAATCTGACGAAGTACCCCGCCTTCATTATCAACTTCGAAGTACCACCAAGAGGTTCCCCAAGCGTCATGTTCATCATCTCGAAGCTCGTTCCAGTGTCTTTTAACGTAAGTCGGCATATTCAAATCAGGTCGATAACACCAGTGTCTGCTAGTGGCCGAAAGCAGTCCCCGATGGAGAGTGCTGTGGATTTGATAAGATAGCATTTTCTGGCCTTTTTTCTCAAGGTATTCTGTGCTTACTGGTTTAAATCACTTGACGCTGGCCGTTTCTGATTTGTCGCGTAGCTTTGATTTTTACGCGCGTCTTCTTGGGTTTCAGCCGGTGGCTATCTGGGAGCGCGGCGCGTACCTTGCGCTCGGTGATCTGTGGCTGTGTTTGTCTTTGGGTAGCGAGGCGGGCGTCAAGCCGGCGCCGGCCTACACCCACTACGCGTTTTCTATCTCGCAGTCCGATTTCAATCGGTTCACGAAGAAGCTTATCGAGGGCAGGGTGGTCGCTTGGCAGGAAAATCGTAGCGAAGGGGATTCGTTTTATTTTCTCGATCCGGACGGACATCAGTTGGAAGCCCACGTCGGCTCGCTCGCTTCGCGGCTGGCCGAGTGTAGAACTAAGCCCTATAAGGGCATGAGATTTTTCGATTGAAAACTGCGTTGACAGAGGTTGTAGCGAGGCAGAAGATAAGGCATGAACTCCGCTATCGACAAAGATTATGTTGACGCCAGAATTGAGGGGACGTTTGCGCGATTGGCTGGCGAGTTGAAGGCGCACGAATGTATCGTGGTTGGCCTGCTGGATGCGCATCGCCAGAATTTGGAGCTTGGCTTTAAGTCGTTCAGCGAGGAAGTTGATGCTAAGTTTTCACGACTCGAAAGCCGCCTGATCAAGTGGCTGGTGAACACTGCGCTGGCAGGCGTCGTGCTCAATACTTTGATCGTGGCGGCTTTGCTTCAGGGCGAGACAACCCAGGCGCAGGTTGCGCCCGTGGTTATCATCATTCAGCCTTAGCGCAGTGTTTCCGTCAGTACGCGGCCTTCCGAGCCGGCTGGTGGACGTACGTGCAGCAGGTTGGCCAGGGTCGGCGCGATGTCGACTACTTCGGCGTATTGGCCGTAAGCACCGGGCTTGATCCAGCGTTTGCCCATGATCATCAGCGGCACGTTGGTGTCGTAGGCGTACGGCGAGCCGTGCGAGGTGCCGCTGGTGGTGGTGCCGAAGTACCAGAACGGCTTGGTGATGACCATCAGGTCGCCCGACGATTCGCGGTTCCATGCACGACGCATCAGGGTGTTGATGTGCGTGCCTTGCACCGCGCCGCTTTCAAACTGCGTGCGCGTGAAGGCGTCGACGATACCGTTCTGCGCCAGCAGGTAGCGCGCGGCGGCGGTTTCCACTTCTTCGCGTTTCAGTTTGTTCTGCTCCACCAGCGCGTAGTCCAGATGGATGTTCGGCAGCGACCATGCCTGCACCAGCTTCGCAACGCCGAACTTCGCTTCGAGGTGCTTGTCCAGCGCGCCCATCAGCTTGTCGCCATCAATCCGCTGCGCGTCGTAGTGCTGGGTTTGCGCGAATTCCGGCGTGTTCGGGAAGCCGTGGTCGGCGGTCAGCACCACCAGCACATTGTCCATGCCGATGCGCTTGTCGAGATAGTTGAAGAAGTCCGCCAGCATACGGTCCACGCGCTGCAGGTGGTCGTGCGACAGCTTGCTCTCCGGGCCAAACGCATGGTTCACATAATCGTGCGCAGACAGGCTGACGCCCAGCAGGTCCGGCACGCCAGCAGGATTGCGGCCGAGGTTTTCGCCTTCGACCGCCGCGCGCGCGAAGTCCAGCGTCAGTTGATCCAGATACGGGCCGACGCGCAGGCTGGCGTAGTAGCCCGCATCGATTTCGCCGCTCTCACTGTAGTAGCTGTACGGGAGGCGGTTGTGGGCGCCGGCTTTCACCGCGTTCAGCTCTTCTGGCGCATCGCCAGAGTAGGCGGCTTCCGGCAGCAGCGCCGACCAGCTCTTGCCGTAGTAGCGGTCCTGCGGCTTGGTCGCCAGGTACTTGGTGGCCCATGCCGGATGCTGCTTCATGTAGTAGGTGCTGCTGGCGAAGTTGCCGGTTTTTTCCATGTACATGTAGGCCGTGCCGGTTTTACCTGCCAGCAGGATGGCGCCCCGGTCTTTGCCCGACACGGTGATCACTTTGCTGCGGCTGCCGGTGGCGTAGCGCAGTTCATCGCCCAGCGTGTTGACTTTCAGCTTGGCCGGCGAGGTGCCGTCGGACGGCTTGGTCTCTTCGCCGATGTAGGTGTGGTTGCTATCCTCGGTGCAGTACACGGATTTTTTGGTCAGCGGATCGATCCAGTTATTGCCGATGATGCCGTGCACATAAGGATAGGCGCCGGTCAGCACGGCGCTGTGGCCGATGGCGGTCACGGTCACGCCGTGCGCCTGGTGGGCGTTGCTGAAGGACGCTCCCTGGTCCAGCATGCGGCGCAAGCCGCCTTCGCCGAACTGGTCGCGGTAGCGCTGCACTTGCTCGTTCGGCAGGCCGTCCACCACCAGCACGACGACGAGCTTGGGCAGGGTGGAGGCGGTGCTCGCCGCCGGCGCGGCGTAGCAGCTGGACAGGGCGAGGCAGGATGCGGCCAGAACGAGGGCGCGCAAGGACATGGTTTTCGTCATAGGTCGTCGCCAGTGTGAGGAAAATAACACGTGATAGTAGCCCATACTTGTGACGTGGCGATGACCGGTATGATCTTTCAGGCAATAAAATGCATGTAAAACTATCAAAACATAAAGACAATTAATTTCGATAATGAAGACGGTGTTGCAATCAGGCATTTTTTAAGGAAAAGAGCACTTTTTTGCAGGAGAAGAACGCACGACATGAAAACTCTTGCTAAAACGCTGATAGAATGCAGGGGTGAGGAATCTTCTTGCAGGAGTCGATTATGATTATGGTGAACAACATTGGTGGTGCTACCCTTTCCGCAGCCTTGGTTGCAGATAAGGCGCTCGCGCCTGTAAAAGTTGCAGAAACGGATAAAAGTACCAACGCGGACCTGAGTGCTTCGGTGGCGGCTTATCTGTCGTTGCCCGGCTTCACCACCGCGCTGCAAATCGATACCAGCTCTACCACCGACACTGGCGATCAGGCCAACGCTCTGGTCAAGGCCGTCTCGGAAGACGAGTCGCTGAAAACCGCGCTGCAACAGTTCGACGAAGGCCTGAAAAAACTGGCTCAGCGTCCGGAGACCCAAATCTTCCAGGCCCGTTTCGGCGCCGATGCCGAGGCGGCCAATACCGCCGCTGCCGCGAGCCCGCTGAACGACTCGCTGCCGTCGCCTGAGCCGCTGCCGGGCGTGGGCAAGGATGGCCTGCTGGGCGTGCCGCCGCCTAACGGTGAAATGTCGGCCGACATTAACCACGACGGCAAGATCAGCGAAGACGAGCGTATCCGCTACGAAGCGCCGCTGACCTACCGCAGCCTGGCGCATGATGAAGTCGCCGATGCGCAAACCAATGGTCCTAACGCCTTCTCGCTGACCGAAGTCAACCGCGCTTACGGTGCGGTCGGCGCGGCGGCCACTGCGGAACCAGCCTGACTACACCCTGATCCTGAAAACGGGCTTTGCCAGCGATGGCAAAGCCCGTTTTTTTTTGTCGCCGCACGGCAATAAAGCCACACTTGAGCCAGAAAAAATGCGAACATGTTAAATAATGTATATTAATCAGTAACACGGTGGGGGAGACTGTAGTGGACAAACGGATCTTCGCAGCAACTTTACTGGCAGCAGGCTTAAGCGGATGTGCGCTCGGGCCCGACTTTAAACAACCGGCGGCGCCGGCGGCCGCCAACGATAGTTATACTCCGACGCCGCTTCCTTCCAAGACAGTTTCCGCGCCCGGCACCGGCGGCGCTGCCCAGCAGTTCGCGTTCGGGCAGGAGATCCCGGCGCAATGGTGGGCGCTGTTTCGATCAGAAGCGCTGGACCAGCTGATCCGCGCCGCGCTGGCGCAAAATCCGAACATGGCGGCGGCCGAAGCGGCGCTGCGGCAGGCGCAGGAGAACTACAACGCCCAGGCGGGCAACCTGGTTTATCCATCGGTGAATGCGCAGCTGGGCGTGGCGCGCCAGAAGACCAGCACCGCCACCGCCGGCGGCGCGGCTGGCGTATTCAATCTGTATAACGCCTCGGTCAACGTGTCCTACACCCCGGACGTGTTTGGCGCCACGCGCCGCACGCTGGAAGGCGCGCAGGCGGCGGTCGACTACCAGCGCTTCCAGCTGGAGGCAACCTATCTGGCGCTGAGCGCCAACGTGGTCACCGGCGCCATCCAGGAAGCCTCGCTGCGCGCGCAACTGAAGGCCACGCGCGAAGTGCTGGATGCGCTGAACCGCCAGCTCGGCGTGATCGAAAAGCAGTTCGAATACGGCGCCGTGCCGCGCGCGACGGTGCTCAGCCAGCGCAACCAGGTGGCGCAGGTGGCGGCTACGGTGGCGCCGCTGGAAAAGGCGCTGGCGGCGGCGCAGCACCAGTTGTCGGTCCTGGCGGGCAAGCTGCCGGGCGAGGCGGGCATGCCGCAGTTCGTGCTGGATTCGCTGACCTTGCCGGAGCAGCTGCCGGTATCGCTGCCGTCGGCGCTGGTGCGCCAGCGGCCCGACATCCGCGCCAGCGAGGAAGCGCTGCACCAGGCCAGCGCCGCCATCGGCGTGGCGACGGCGGCCCAGTATCCGCAGTTCACGCTGAGCGGCAGCTACGGCTCGTCGGCGTCCACCTTCGGCAAGCTGTTTGAATCCGATACCAGCGTGTGGAACCTGGCGGCCGGCATCGCGCAGCCTATCTTTAACGGCGGCGCCCTGAGCGCCCGGCGGCGCGCGGCGGAAGCGGCCTACGATGTCGCTGCCGCGCAGTACCGCGCCACCGTGCTGACCGCATTCCAGAACGTGGCCGACACGCTGCGCGCGCTCGATGCCGACGCGGCGGCGCTGAAGGCGCAGGCGGAGGCCGAAGCGCTGGCGCGCGAAACGCTCACGCTGTCCGAGCAGCAGTACAAGCTGGGTGGCATCAGCTATCTGGCCCTGCTTGATGCGCAGCGCAGTTATCAGCAGACCCATATCAGCCTGGTACAGGCGCAGGCAACCCGCTATGCCGACACGGCGGCGCTGTTCCAGGCGCTCGGTGGCGGCTGGTGGAATCGTCAAAATCAATAATCAAAACGGCAGGAGAAAACTTCATGACCAAGCGTATGCTCATCATGGTTGGAGGCGTGCTTTTACTGATCGCGGTGCTGGCGTTCGGGAAGTATATGCAGATCAAAAAACTGATTGCCAGCTCGCCCAAGCCGAGCGCCCAGGTGGTCACTGCCGTCAAGGTGCAGGCGGCCGAATGGCAGCCGCAACTCAGCGCCGTCGGCACGCTGGCGCCGGTGCGCGGCGTTGACGTGACCACCGAGATCGCGGGCCTGGTGCGCGAGGTGCGCTTCAAGTCGGGCGACGAGGTGAAGGCAGGGCAGGTGCTGTTCGAGCTGAATGCCGATTCCGACGTGGCGCAACTGCGCGCGCTGCAGGCGTCCGCCGACCTGTCGGCCACCACCCTCAAGCGCGACAAGCTGCAGCTGGCGGCGCAAGCCATCAGCCAGGCGCAGGTCGACGCCGACGAGGCGGACCTGAAGAGCAAGCAGGCGCTGGTCGCGCAGCAGAAAGCAACGGTCGACAAGAAGACCATCCGTGCGCCGTTCGCTGGCAAGCTGGGGATCACCGCCGTCAATCCGGGCCAGTACCTCAATCCCGGCGACAAGCTGGTGACGCTGCAAACCATCGATACCGTGTACGTCGATTTCTTCGTGCCGCAAAAGCAGCTGGCCGGCCTGTCCATTGGCCAGAAGCTGAACCTGACCAGCGACGCCTATCCCGGCGTGGCTTTCCCGGCCAAGGTCACTTCCATCAGCCCGAAAGTCGATGCCGCCACCCGCAATGTGCAAGTGCAGGCCACCGTGCCGAACGCCAAGCGCCAGCTGTTGCCGGGCATGTTCGCCAGCGTGGCGCTGGACCAGGGCGACATGAAGAAGTACCTGACCTTGCCGCAGACCGCCATCACCTACAACCCGTATGGCTCCACCGTGTTCGTGCTGGCGCAGCCGGCGGCCGACGCCAAGGATGCGCTCAAGGATGACAAGGGCCAGCCTTACCTGGTGGCGCAACAGGTGTTTGTCACCACGGGGGCGACCCGTGGCGATCAGGTGGCCATTCTCACCGGTGTGAAGGAAGGCCAGACCGTGGTCACCACCGGCCAGCTGAAACTGAAGAATGGCACGCCGGCGCGGATCGACAACAAGGTCATACCGGCCAACAGCCCGAATCCGACGCCGCAGGAACACTGAGGACCAGCGCCATGAACTTTACCGACATCTTCATCAAGCGGCCGGTCCTCGCCAGCGTTATCAGCCTGCTGATCGTGGTGCTGGGTCTGCGCTCGCTGTTCAGCCTTCCGATCAACCAGTATCCGAAGACGCAGAACGCGGTGGTGACCATCTCCACCACCTACTACGGCGCGGATGCTGCCACGGTGGCGGGCTTCATCACGCAGCCGCTGGAATCGGCCATCGCGCAGGCGCAGGGTATCGACTATCTGTCATCGTCGTCGAACAGCGGCGTGTCGACCATCACCGCCACGCTGCGCCTGAACTATGACTCCAACCGCGCGCTGACCGAGATCACCACCCAGGTCAACTCGGTCAAGAACCAGCTGCCGCAACAGGCGCAGCAACCGGTGCTGACGGTGCAGACCGGCCAGACCACGGACGCCATGTACATGGGCTTCTACAGCGACACGCTGCCGACCAATAACGTGACCGACTTCCTGTCGCGCGTGGTTAAGCCCAAGCTCGATTCGATCCAGGGCGTGCAGACCGCCGAGCTGCTGGGCGCACGCCAGTTCGCGCTGCGCGCCTGGCTGGATGCGGGCAAGATGGCGGCGCACGGCGTCACTGCGGCCGAAGTGAGCGCCGCGCTGGCGGCCAATAACTACCTCGCCGGCCTCGGTTCGACCAAGGGCCAGATGGTGACCGTGCCGCTGACCGCCGGCACCGACCTGCACACGGTGGACGAATTCAAGCAGCTGGCCGTCAAGCAGGCTGGCGGCGCCATCGTGCGGCTGGAGGACATCGCCACCGTCACGCTGGGATCGGAAAACTATGACTTCAACGTGGCCTTCAGCGGCGTGCGCTCGGTGTTCATCGGTATCAAGGTGGCGCCGGACGCCAACATCCTCGACGTCGCCAAGCGCGTGCGCGAGGCCTTCCCGCCGATCCGCGACCAGCTGCCGGCCGGCTTGACCGGCGAAATCGTCTACGACTCCACGGAGTTCATCAACACCTCGATCGAGGAAGTGGTGAAGACGCTGGTGGAAGCGCTGCTGATCGTGACGGTGGTGATCTACCTGTTCCTCGGCAGCTTCCGCGCGGTGATCGTGCCGGTGGTGGCGATGCCGCTATCGCTGATCGGCACCTTCTTCGTGATGCTGATGCTGGGCTACTCGATTAATCTGCTGACGCTTCTGGCGATCGTGCTCGCCATCGGGCTGGTGGTGGACGACGCCATCATCGTGGTGGAAAACGTCGACCGCCACATGAAGGCCGGCATGACGCCGTTCGATTCCGCCATCGTCGCCGCGCGCGAGCTGGGCAGCCCGATCCTGGCGATGACGGTGGTGCTGATCGCGGTGTACGTACCGATCGGCTTCCAGGGCGGCCTGACCGGCGCGCTGTTTACCGAGTTCGCGTTCACGCTGGCCGGCGCAGTGGCGGTGTCCGGCATCGTGGCGTTGACGCTGTCGCCCATGATGTGCGGCCATTTCTTCGACCACACGCAGGACGAGGGCAAGTTCGTCAAGGCCATTGACAAGGTGTTCGAGAAGGTCCACAACGGCTATCTACGCCTGCTGCATTCGCTGCTCAACACCTGGCCGGTGCTGATCGTGTTCGGCGTGATCGTGTTCGGTTTGCTGATCGTGCAGTTCAAAATGTCGCAGTCCGAACTGGCGCCGGAAGAGGACCAGGGTATCGTGCTGTCGCAGGTGGTCGGCGCGCCGACCGCCACCTCGGACCAGATGCAGGCTTACGCCAAGCAGATTTTCGAAGTGGCCAAGGAACTGCCCGAGTACGAGCAGATGTTCCAGATCACCGGTGTGCCGACCACGAATTCCGGCATCGGCGGTGTGCTGTTCAAATCGTGGGATAAGCGCACCCGCTCGGCGCACGAGATCCAGCAGGAGCTGCAGGCCAAGTGGAACAACATCGCCGGCGGCCGCGTGGCGGCGTTCCAGTTCCCGGCGCTGCCGGGCAGCTCGGGCCTGCCGGTGCAGTTCGTGATCACCACCACCGAGCCGTTTGAAAACCTCAACACGGTGGCGCATGCGGTGCTGGAAAAAGCGCAGAAGGACAACAAGTTCTACTTCGCCGACGTCGACCTGAAGATCGACACGCCGCAAGCGCGGGTCGAAGTGGACCGCGACAAGCTGGCCACGCTGGGCCTGACGCAGCAGGACTTCGGTAACGCGATGGCGGCGGCGCTGGGCGGCGGCTACGTCAACTACTTCTCGATCTCGGGCCGCTCGTACAAGGTGATCCCGCAAGTGCAGCAGGTGGATCGCCTGAATCCAAACGACGTGCTGGACTTCCATATCAAGACGCCGGCCGGCGACATGATCCCGGCCAGCACCGTGGCCAGCATCAAGTACAGCGTGCAGCCGGAATCGATCAACCGCTTCCAGCAGCTGAACGCCGCCACCATCTCCGGCGTGACCGGTTCCACCCAGGGCGAGATCCAGCAGTACCTGCGCGACGCGCTGAAGGAAGTGGCGCCGTCCGGCTACACGGCGGACTTCTCGGGCGAATCGCGCCAGTACTCGAAAGAGTCGGGCGGCTTCCTGGTGACCATGCTGTTCGCGGTGATTATCGTGTTCCTGGCGCTGGCGGCGCAGTTCGAGAGCTTCCGCGATCCGATCGTGATCCTGTTCTCGGTGCCGATGGCGCTGTTCGGCGCGATGACCTTCATCTTCCTCGGCTTCGCCTCGATCAACATCTACACGCAGGTGGGGCTGGTGACGCTGATGGGCCTCATCTCCAAGCACGGTATTCTGATCGTGGAGGTGGCCAACCACCTGCGTGCGGCCGGCAAGTCCAAGCGCGAGGCGATCGAGGAAGCATCGGCCACGCGCCTGCGTCCTATCCTGATGACCACTGCGGCGATGGTGTTTGGCGTGGTGCCGCTGGTGATCGCGTCGGGCGCCGGCGCGGCGGGCCGTCACGCAATGGGGCTGGTGATCTTCACCGGCCTGTCGATCGGCACCTTGTTCACGCTGTTCGTGGTGCCGGCCATGTATATGTTCCTCGCGGGCGAGCATAAGGCGGAGGCCACGGCGGCCGAGACGCCTGCGCCGCAAGGTGCCCACTGAGCACCGCCATGAACCAGCCGGCGCAGGCAGGGGGAGGGCGCTGGCGCTGGCTGTCGGGAGGCCGCCAGCGGCGCCAGGAGGAAGTCATCCTGATGCTGCTGTGCGCCTTGAGTATCCCGAGCATCCTGCCGTTCGGCGTGTACCGGCTGCTGCAGGGCAGCTGGGCCTCGGCGGCGGTGGATATGGCGCTGGTGATCGGCATGTTGGCGGTGATTGTGCACGTGTGGCGCACCGGCCGTTATCAGGTCGCCAGCATTGGCGTGACGATTTTTTATTCAGCCGGCATGCTGGTCACCGTCTATCTGCGCGGCGTGGCGCTGGTCTACTGGGTGTACCCGACCATGATCGCCGCCTATTTCGTGTTGCGGCCGACGCTGGCGCTGGCCATCAACAGCGTCGGACTGGCGGTGCTGGTGACGATACTCGTGAGTCGGCTGGAAGTGGTGAACCTGTTGACCATCGTGGTCACCATCGGGCTGGTGAACCTGTTCGCCTACATCTTCGCTTACCGCACCGGCTTGCAGAACAAGGAGTTGCACACGGCGGTGGAGCTGGATTTCCTGACCGGCGTCGGCAACCGCCGCGCGCTGGAGCGCAAGCTGGCGGAGCATGCGCAGGAGCGCAGGCCGCAACTGGAAGCGAGCTTGCTGCTGCTGGACCTCGACCATTTCAAGCAGGTCAACGACCAATACGGCCATGCGGCGGGCGACAAGGTGCTGATCCGGCTGGCGGAGCTGATGCGCCGACACACGCGTTCCTCGGACCGCATCTTCCGCTACGGCGGTGAAGAGTTTGCGATTCTTGCCAGTGGCGCGGGACTGAGCGCGGCGGCGCGGCTGGCCGAAGGCTTGCGCACGGCGGTGGCAGCAGCCACGCTGCTGGAAGGGCATCCGATCACCATCTCCATCGGCGTAGCCTATATGGACCAGGCATCCGAACCGGCCGAGTGGCTGGAGCAGGCCGACAAGATGCTGTATGCCGCCAAGCAGGGCGGCCGCAACGCGGTGCGGGTAGCGCAGACTGCGACCGAGGCTGCAACATGAGGGCCATCGCCGCCTTGCCGGACTGCTGCATGCTGTCGTGCTGCGTACGTCGTGCGCGGCAAATGCCGCTAGAACCGGCGCACGCCGATCAGCGGGCCAGTCAGTTTGTGTTCAGGCGATGCCGAGCGCGAGCAGTAGGGGCAGCTGCCGACGGTTGAAGACGTCGGCCAGCTCGTTCAGATACTGCAGCATGGCGACTGGATCGTTGAGCGCAACACCATCTTTCAGCACGCACTGGCCCTGTGATTTAAGCAGTTGATCTACATAGGCAGCCCACTCGTGCGGCTCGCGCAAGCCGCTGTTACGCGCCAACAGTAGCAGTTGGTTGAGCTGCGAGATTAGGAAACCGCCTCCCAACACAGGACTGGCCAGGCAGGTGACCTCCGCACGGCTGCGCGCCTGTTCGAGCAGTAGGCGGTTCAGGCTATCGGTGCGTGGGCGGCAGCGGAAGATGGTCTCGTGGTCCTGTGCCAGTCCCAGCGCGCCTTTATGCAGCAGCACCGTCGTCGCCTGGTGGATTTGTCCAAGCTTGATATCGGGGCGCGCCAGTTCCTGCTCGATTTCACCCAGCGTGCGCGGACGAAAGTCCGCCAGCAGTTCTAGCAGAGGCCGGTAGATGGAAGGATTCAGGGCGCTTTTGCCTACCGGGCTGTCGAGCGTAAGCGATACCTCATCGTGTTGCATGCACAGGACGACGCGCTGCGCTCGCATCAGCTCCATGCAGTCCAGCGGCGTCAGTTCGCGCGGACCCTTGATCCAGTAGTCGCGACGGAACTGCTGGTTGACCATGAAATCGCGCACGGTCTGGCGGAAGGTGGTATCGGGTAATTCATTGAGCAGTGCAATCTGCTCCGGCGTCAATTGCGTCTCGGTGATATTTTCGATGGCGCTGCCGTAGGTCGCGAAATCGAGCTTGGCGTCGTCCAACCAGTCGGCCATCTCGGCAAACGACATGGGCATCCAGTCGCGGTTGAAGTACTCGTGCGCGACGTAGTGCGGGTCCTGCGCGGCGATGGTTTTGAGCTTGTCGCCTAACGCCGGATGGGCGCGCGCGTAGGCTGGATTGGTGGCCCACAGCTTGCGCGCGAAGGCCACCGCGTTTTCCACCTTGCTGGCCACGCCGGCGCCAGATGGCGTCATGATTTCCGCATGCTGCACCAGCAGATTGCGCACCGGGACCATCGGCGTCCAGCCGGGCAGCGTGTTGTAGCTGATATATAGCACGCCACCGACCTTGAGTTTGCGGCGGACGAAGTCGACGATGATGGCGCGGTTCTCGTTGGAGATCCAGCTCCAGATGCCATGCAGGGCGATGAAATCGAAATCGGGCAGGTCATCGCGCGCGCAGAATTCGGCAAACGACTGGTCGTAAAGCTGGGCGCCGTCGGCATAGCTGGATGCCAGCTGTTGCGCATATCCGGCCTGCGAGGGGTGGAAGTCTGTACCGTACCAACGGGTGGTGGAGGCAGCAGCATGGACGTTGACACTGACGCCCTGTCCGAAACCCAGCTCGCAGGCGGTGCTCAGCTTGGGCATGGCCTGGCGCGCATGCAAGAGCAAGAGCTGGCTGCGGAGCGGGTTCAGGTCGGGATAGTAGCCGAAGGTATAGCCGAGATCTGCAACATAACCGCCGGTCCAATCTGCCATAACTTCTCCCTGCCCACATTTGCTTTTAAAAAAATGGATTGTATATGAATTCACAGGGGCGATGAAGGCAGCGCGTCGTTCGTGACGCAACGGAGCGTTTTATCGTAGCCTGCCCGCAAGGTGTACGGCTTCGCCGCTGCCGGCCAGGCGCAGCGCGCGCCAGCCTTCCGCGTCGGCCGCCGCTTCCGGCGCCACCTGCACCGACAGTGCAGTGCAGGGCAGGGCCACCGGCTTGACGAAGCGGACGTCGATTTCGTCGAAGCGCACGCCTTGCTGCGCCAGCACTTCGTAGCTGCGCACGAAGCTGCCGAAACCATGCAGCACCATGCCGCGAAATACCGAACGCCGCGCCAGCGGAGCGCACCAGTGTATCGGATTGAAGTCGCCGGTCAACAGCGCGAAGCGCAGGCCATCGCGCGCGTCGGCGTGCCACAGGCCTGCCGTGATCCAGTCCGGCTCCGGACCGCGATCCTGTTTCGGTTTCGGCGCGCGCGGGCCGGGCAGCAGAAAGCTCATATGCAGCCGGGCTTCCACCAGCGAGGGCTGTTCGGCGGTGCCGGTGGCCACTGCCACCACCACCTTGATGCGGCCGGGCGTCTCTTCTATTTTCTCGACGGCGGCGCTCAGGTGCAGCGGCACGTCGCGTGGCAGCGGTCCGCACACGCGCAGGCTGACGCCTTGGTTGATGACGCTGGTCAGGCGGTAGGGCATGCGCAGCAGCAGTTCGCCTACCAGCGGCAAGCTCCATTGCGACACCATGTGCGGCGGCAGCAGGCCGTCGTAGCAGCGCGTGGCGCCGGCCCATGCGATGTATTGTTCCACCAGGTCGTGCGGCGGCGCGGCGATCACGCGCGTTACTGGGGCGATGCGCGTATCAGCCGATGGCTTGGATGCCGGCGACAGCGTATTCAAGATCGTATGGCCCACTACGCGTGCGCCGGTCAGCAGCATCGGGCCTTGATGGCGCAGCAGGCTGTAAGGCACGTCAGCCATCATGGTTGCACCGCCTTCAGCACCGCAGCCAGCAAGCCTTGCGGCTGGTACAGCAGCCGGTGCGGCGTCAATCCGAGCCGCACCACCACCAACTGCTGCGACGGCACGATGGCGATGCTTTGGCCGTCGTGGCCTTCCATCCAATAGGTATCGGCGGGGAGCTTGAAACGCGCGTCCGGATCCTGGCCTTCCGGCGTGTCGCCGCCCGGTCCCCAGCGCCACACCTGTCCTTGTCCATACTGGCCGCCGGAGGCCGGCGCCACTTGCTGCATGCCTTGCACAAAACCTTCCGGCAAAATGCGCTTGCCCTGCCAGACGCCGTCCTGCAGCAGGAACTGGCCGAAGCGCGCCCAGTCCAGCGTGTTGGCGTACATATAGCTCGACCCGACCAGATTGCCGCGCGCGTCGGCCTCCATTACCGCGCTGTTCATGCCCAGCGGCGCAAACAGGCGGTTGTGCGGCAGCGCCAGCGCATCCACGCCGCCGCCCGCCGCGCGCTGCCAGATGCGCGACAGCAGCACCGTGGTGCCGCTTGAATAATTCCACTTGCTGCCCGGTGTTGCTTCCAGCGGCTGCGCCGCCGTGAACGACGCCATGTCCTGTTCGAGGTAGAGCATGCGCGTGACATCGGACACGTCGCCGTAGCCTTCGTTGTAGCGCAAGCCGCTGCTCATGGCCATCAGCTGCGCCAGCGTGATTTGCGCACGCTGGTCGGCCTTGTCGGGCCAGAAACCGCTCTGCGCCAGGGACAGCTTGCCGTCCGCGATCTGCATGCCGACCAGTGCTGCGGTGACGGTCTTGGTCATCGACCAGCCGAGCAGCGGCGTGGCGGCGTTGAAGCCTTCGGCGTAGCGCTGCGCGATCAGACGGCCTCGATGAATCACCGCCATGCCGCGCACGCCCGGTCCCGCCAGTGCATCCTGTTCCAACAAGGCTTGCACCGCCGGATTGGCCTCGGCCTGCGAGCCGGTAGGCCAGGCGACGTTGGGCGAGGGCGCCCAGATCGGAATCGGTTTGAATTGATGCTGCGCGGCCTGCGCCACATCGCCGTCGGGCACCGCAGCGCAGCCAGTGCCGGGACGATAGACCGCCATGCCGTCGCCGATAAAGCCAAGGAACTGCGCGCGCACCGTCTTGCGTTCGGTGTCGACCTTCACGCTCAGGTGCTTGAGGACAGGATGGCCGGGCGCCTGCACATCGTCGGCCAGCACGGCCTGCGCGTCGCGCCCGGCGATAAATACATTGGAGCACACGATCTTGGCGCCGTAATTGGCGCCGACCTTCAACAACTCCGGCGGCTTGGTTGCCAACACCACCGCCAGAGCCGCCGCACTTACCGCTGCAACCACCACTACTGCCGCAGCAGTTCGTACGATTTTTGATGTCATTACATGCTAGCCCGGAATTCCACGCCGATGGCGCGCGGCGGCGTGATGTAAGCGTACGGCGCACCGTATTGTTCCGTTTGACCGCCCAGCGATTCGATGTAGCGCTTGTCAAACACGTTGTTGACGATCAGCGCCACGCCGTAGCGCGAGCTTGGGCTGTCCCAGCCCAGACGCAGGTCGAACTTGGTCTTGGCGGTGCCGGTTTTCAGCTTGGCGGTAGTCAGGCAGCTCAGGTCCGCGTTGTCGCTGTTGCAGCGGTAGGCGCTGGCGTGGGTGCCCTGGAAGTTGATGCTGGCGCGGCCGTCGGCCATCTCCCAGTTGGCATTCACACCGCCCATCGCGGTCAGGCGCGGCGTGCCGACCGGCTGGCCGCCCAAGTCCAGCGTGACGTTGCCGGCTGCGTCCAGGCGCTGGTAGCGCGTGTAGGTCTGGTTGATGTATTCGAAGCCGCCGAACAGCGTCACGCGCGGCGACAGGCGAATGCGGCCATCGACATCAAGGCCGTGCGCCTTCTGGTCGCTGGAGATCACGTTGTAGGTCGGGAAGGTGCCCACGCTGTACAGCTGGATATCCTGCAGGTTCTTGAACTTGTAGGCGAACAGCGAGGCATTGACGGTGGCGTTCAGCTCCGGCAGCACCAGCTTGGCGCCGACTTCGAAGTTGGTCATCTTCTCCGGCTCGAAGCTCGGATCCTTGCCGGCATTGGTGGTGGAGGCAGGATTCGGCGGCGTGAAGATATTGAAGCCGCCGGCCTGGTAGCCGCGCGACAGGGACGTGAACAGCAGGGTGTTCTTGTCCAGCTTATGATCGAGCACCAGGCGCGGGCTCCAGTCGGTCCAGTCCTTCTCGCGCGAGACCGGCGTGGCGGCCAGTTGCGCGGCGGTGGCAAACACCACGTTGGACGGGAACGACGAGGCATCCAGCCCGGCCAGTGGGCCGAAGCTGTTGAGGAAATCGTCCAGCTGCGGCGATACGCGGCCCGGCACATGCCAGCGCATGCTCTTGGTGTCTTTGGTGTAGCGCAGGCCGACGGTGGCGTTGGTTTGCGGCGTCAGGTGCCAGATGGTGTCGCCGTAGATCGAGGCCGACTTGGTGCGCACGTCGCTATAGTGGGTTTCGTCCCAGCTGAACTGCGTGTTGGGGCTGATGCCCGGCAGGCCGGCTGCGGCCAGGCCGCCGAACAGCATGGCGAAATTCGGATCGCCGCCCTGGAACTGGCTCAGGGTGTCCAGCGTGCCGGTGGTGATGTAGGCGCCGGCATCCTGGTGCTCATTGTTATGGTAGAAGCTCAGGCCTGCGATCCAGTCCAGCTGGTCGGTCTTGCCGGACAGTTTGAACTCCTGCTGGAAGCTGCGCGCGCTCTTGGCATCCTGGGTGGTCAGGTGCAGGCTGGCGCGGTCGCCGCCGTCGTTGTCGGTCAGGTTGTGGGTGTTGAAGCGACGGTAGGCGGTGATCGAGTTGAAGGTCATGCCGGCCAGCGGCGTTTCGAAGCGCAGGGTGGCGCCGTCGAACATGCGGCCCTCGCTGCCTTGCTGGTCGTTGGCCAGCGGGACATCGAACGGGTTGACGAAGTTGGCGGTGTAGGCCGCGTCGTACACGCCGCGATAGCCGCCCAGCGGCAGCGCCGGATTCTTGATCACGCCGAAGGCCGGACGGCCATACTGCTCCATGTTCTCATGCTCCCACGAGAACACCAGCTTGGCCGCGTCGAAGTCCTTGCGGAACGACAGGCGGGTGGCCCAGTCCTTGTCGCCGCCGGACTTCTTGCCGGTGGCAGTGTTGTCGGCCCAGCCCTCGCTACCCGAACGCACCACCACCAGGCGGGTGGCGAAAGTGTCGGTGATCGGGAAGTTGAGCATCACATCTGCATCGGCGCGGCCGAAGCGGCCCAGCTTGACGTGGGCGCTGGCGTCGACGTCTTTGCCCGGCTCATTGGCGGTGATGGAAATCGCACCGGCCGCGCTGTTACGGCCGAACAGCGTGCCTTGCGGGCCCTTGACCACTTCGATGCGCTGCACGTCGATGAAGTTCATCAGCGCGCCGCCGGTCTTGCCGGTGTAGACGCCATCAACATAGATGCCGACCGGCGAATCGGTGGCGATACCGAAGTCGCCCGCATGCACGCCACGGATGCCGAACGATGGCTGGGTAGGCTCAATCGCATCCACCACCAGGCCTGGGATGTAGCCGTTCAGGTCCGACAGATCCTTGGCGCCGACGGCGGCGATGTCCTTGGCCGTCACCACCTGCATGGTCATTGGCACGTCCTGCACCAGCTGCTTACGGGCTTGCGCGGTCACCACCACCGACTGGATGTCGTCGGCGGCCCACGCCGGTGGAATGAAGAAGGCTGCAGCCAGGCTGGCCGCGATGACGGTGCGATGCGTTTTCATGATATCTCCCATTGATGTGTTTTTATGTTTTTGTCCAACCATACAGCGGCGCCCAGCGTCAGCACCAACACCGTTGCACGCAACAACAACGGTGCTTCGTATCCAAACCAGTCCGGCAGCAGCGCGAAGGCCAGGCCCAGCGCCGCGCCGCGCGCCTGCTCGATGCGCGCGCCGAGGCGGCGGCCTTCCAGCAAGCCGCCCAGCGACAGCGTGCTGGCGGCGATCACCAGCGCGTACAGCACCAGCGACGGCGCCGGTTGCGAGGTGGCGGTCGCGATCAGGTGCATCACGCACGGCGCCAGCAGCGCGAAATGCAGCACACCATAAGCGGCGGCCGGCGCCGGCGTGGCCGGGCGGTAGCGTTCGAATTTGGCGCCGTCGAAATGGGCCAGCGGTTCGCCGGTCCAGGCGCCGGGAGGAGCCAGCCAGACTTGCAGCTTCTTGCGCAGCCCTTTGGCTTCGCCAGTGGAGCGCCACAGGTCGGCGTAGTAATGCAGGTTGGCCCACAGCGGATTGAGGCTGCGCAGCGGCGAGCGCACGCCGTAGATGATTTTCTCGTCGTCGCGTTCATCGGCGAAGGTGCCGAACAGGCGGTCCCACAGGATCAGGATGCCGCCGTAATTGCGGTCGATGCAGTAGTCGTTCTGGCCGTGGTGCACGCGGTGGTTGGACGGCGTGACGAATACGCGGTCCAGCCATCCGAGGCGGCCTACCATTTCTGTGTGCACCCAATACTGGTACAGCAGGTCGATCAGCGCCACCGCGCCCATCACGATAGGCGGCACGCCGGCCAGCGCCATCGGCAGGTAGAAGATCCAGCCGAAGATCCAGCCGCTGGAAGTCTGGCGCAGCGCGGTCGACAGGTTGTAGAACTCGGACGAGTGATGCACCACGTGCGCGGCCCACAGCACCGCCACCTCGTGGCCCATGCGGTGCGCCCAGTAGTAGAAGAAATCGTAGGCCAGCAGTGCGCCGAGCCAGACCCACAGGCTAGTCATCGGCAAGCTAGTGAAGCGCCATTCTTCGTAGACGGCGGCGTAGATGCCGAGCGCCGCCAGTTTAACGAATAGGCCGGTGAGCTGGCTCAGGACACCGAGGTGCAGGCTGGTGAGAGCGTCCGCCGCGTCGTAGGCTTGCAGGCCCCGGCGGCGGGCGATCCAGACTTCCAGCAGGATGGAAGCCATGAAGACAGGAATGGCAAAGACAATAGGATTCACAGGTCGGCGCGATCATTAAAGTCGCATCGATTATGCCTATAACAATGCCAAATACTCAAGAAGTACCGGCCCATGTGACGCGGAACGAACACAATCGGGCCGGTTTGGCGTATCAAATGAAGCTAGTTGAAGTCGCGTTGGCGCAGCTGGACCATGCTGACCGCTCCGCTCAGCGGCAGCACGATGTGGATCACCATCAGCCACCACAAGCTGCCGCTAAGGAGATAGCCAGTGGCGAACAGCAGCGCGGAGGCCACGCTGAGGGCAAACTGTTTGGGGTTCTTGTAGCCGTGCGCCGCGCCGTAGGCCAGGCCGGACACCGCCACCGCGCCCCAGCCGCCGACGTAGGGCGTGAGCACCAGCAGCAGGAAGCCGCGATACAGCAGTTCCCAGCCGCCGCCGATCATCACGGCCAGGGGCAGGAACAGCCGCAGTTCGGCGGCGCTGGCGGGCATGCCGGCATCGGCGCCCTTGTCCAGTGCTTCCTTGGCTTTGGCGGGCGACATGCGCGCGGTCTGGATGGCGCCGCCGACGAGCAGCGCGGTCATGGCGACGGCGGCAACGACCAGGCACCACAGCGGCGCGCCGGCGGTGGGGGCGGAGAGGCCCATGTCGGCGGCGCTGTAGCCGTTCCACCAGCAGATCGCCAACAGCACCAGCAGCGTCAGGCCGATGTCGCGCATCGATTCGAGATAGCGCGCGGTGAGTTCACGTTTTGGCGCATCATTCGGACGAATGCTGCGCCACAGATGCCTGCCGGGCAGGATGAAGACCAGGTAGAACGCCAGCGCCAGTTCGATCATATGTCGGCCATCGTGATAAAGGATGGCCGATTATACGTTACAAAATAAGCAATCCGGAAGCGCTAGCGGATGCTGCAGACGTCGTCGTCGCACCGGGCCTGCTGCGGCGCGGGTTCTGCCACCAGCTGGCTGATCAGCGCGCCGACCTGCATGTCTTCGGCGCGGCCGAAGTGGCTGAGCCGCAGCCGTCCCTGGCGATCGATCAGGATCAGCGTCGGCGTGCCGCGCAGCTGGTACTGCTCCATCGTCAGCGGAATCGTGCCGTCGGTGGACGGCTGGTCTATCGCCACCGGAAAGCCGATGCGGTACTCGTGCACGAAGGCGTCCAGCGCGGCGCGGTTCATCACCGCGTGGTGCTCGAACACCGAGTGCAGCCCGAGCACCGCCACGTCCTGCTCATCAAACACGGCGCGGATGCTTTTGGCCTGCGGGATGCCGTGCGAAACGCAGCCGGGGCACAGCATCTGGAAGGCGTAGATGGCGACGACTTTGCCGCGCAACTGCCGCAAGGACAGCGGCTTGGCGGTGTTCAGCCATTCCGCGACCCGCAGTTCGGTGGCGATAGGGAACATGGCGGCTCCTTATTTGGCGCGCAGTTTAACCGACGGGAAGTCGACCGGCACCTTGAACGCCACGTTGACGTAGTTGGTGAACAGGTTGAGCGCCACGTGGGCCAGGATCTCGACGATTTCTTCGTCGGTGTAGCCGACTTCGCGCAGGTTGCTCACTTCTTCGTCCGAGATTTGCGCGCGGTTGTTGACCACGGCGACGGCGAAGCGCAGGGCGGCGGCGGTTTTTGGATCGGCCGATTGGCCGGCTTGCGCGGCGCTCATTTCTTCGGCGGTGGCGCCGGCCTTGCGACCCAGCACGGTGTGCGCGGCGAGGCAGTATTCGCAATCGTTGCGGTCGGCGATGGCGACGGCGATTTGTTCGCCGAGTTTGGCGTTGATGACTCCACTACCCAGCGCGCCGAACGAGCCCCACATGCTTTTCAGCGCGGCGGTGGAGTTGGCTACGGCTTTGAACATATTGGGCGTGGCGCCGAACGCGCTGTGGATCTGGGCCAGCAGTTGTTGACGTTCGCCGGTGGCTTCAGTGATAAGATTTATACGCGACATGATAGGACTCCTAAGTAAATTAAGCAAAAAAAACGCGGTTAAAAAACTAAGCAAAAACTTTCCAGTTACGCGCCTTGGCTGCCGGATCGGCCGGCTCGTGTTCAAGGCAATCCATGCGCAACAGCGGCACCGACAGCGGCGCATTCACCAAACCACAGTGGTGCGGGGCTGGCTTGCCTGGATGGCGATTCGGTTCGAAGAACCGGCACGACAGGCAGGCACGCATCTCGGGGAAGCGATCCGTCTTTTGCAACTGCGCGATCAGTTTGAACAAGCCGGTAAGCAGCTCCGCCTGTTGTGACGCAGGCAGGGCGGCCGCAGCTTGGTCGGCAAAATCCAGGGCGCTACCGATACGGGCCGCCATCACCGCACCTTCCGGGGTGAGGAAGAGTGCAGTGGCGCGGCCGTCATCTTCTGCGCGCGCCTTGTACAGCAAACCCTTGGACACCAAGGCCGATACCGAATCACTGGCGCTGGCCGCACTGATCGACAACTGCGACGCCAACCACGACAAGCGCACCCCTTGCTTGCGACCCTGCAGCAGTTGCAGCATCTCGGCCTGGGTAGGATTCAGATTTTCGGCCGTGGCAAACTCCCACATACCGGAGCGCATCACACTGGCGATGCGTCCGATAGAGGTGACGATGCGCGCTGAAACATCAGGCGTATCGTGCCACGGCTTTTTAGATTTGGTGTCCATGCTTCGCATTATATACAGCTATTTTGAATTAGCAAGGACTCCTAATCAAATTTAGAAGCTGGTCGACAGCCCTGCGTACAGGGAGCGGCGCTCGCCGTACTGCGGCGCGCCCACGCCCACGCCGGAGCCGTCGCGCAGCAGGTAGGACTTGTCGAAGGCGTTGATCAGGGCGAGGCGGCCCTCGACCGTGCCCACCGGCGTCGCTTTCCACGTGTGCGTCAGCGCCAGGTTGACGGTGGTGTAGTGCGGCAGGTGGCCGGAGTTCGGTGCGGCGTCGTCCGGCGTCATGCGCAAGCCGCTGCCATACAGGAAGTCGCCGCTGACTTGCGAGTCGCCCCAATGGTAGTGGGCGCCGCCCGATAGCGTCACGGTCTGGTCGTGGTCGACGTGGATGTAGTGGCTGGCGATGTAGGCCAGTTCGTCGGGTGCGAACAGCGACTGGCCGGAGATGATGTTGCTGCCTTCGGCCTTTTGCGTGGTCACATTCAGGAAGCCGCCCCAGTTCTTCTGGTTGTAGACGGCGGACAGCTCAAGTCCCTTGGCGTAGCCACGGTCATAGTTAAACGGGGACAGGATCAGCGCCTGGCCGAACTGGCCTTCATCCAGCATGTTGCGGATCTTTTTGTAGTAGGCGTCCACCGTCACGGTCAGCGCGTCGCTGATCTGGTGGCTGGCGCCGACGTCGAAGTAGTGTGTGCGCTCGGATTTCACGTTATCCGATACCGCCACTTCCGGCGCGTTCGAGGAGCCGGCGTATTTATCGATGCTGGACTGTGCCGCAAGTTCCTGCGGCGGCGGGGTGAAGTAGCGCGAATAGCCGGCGTGCAGCGCCGTACCCTTGGCCAGTTGGTAGGCCACGTTGACGCGCGGGCTCCATTGCTGCTCGTCGACGTAGGCCGACACTTTATCGAAACGCACGCCGTAGTTGATGGTCAGCGGCGCGCCGATATGCCATTCGTCCTGCAGGTAGACGCTGGACAGCTTGCCGGTCTTGCTGCCGTTGTCGATGATGGTGCGCGGCGTGGTGCTGGCTTGCGTGCCGTCGTCATTCAGGTCGAACACGCCGACGCTGTTGTCGCTGTGCGTGGTCTGGCGGGTGTAGGCCAGGCCGGCGCGGAGGGTGTGGGTGTCATTCAGCTTGTAGCTGGCGTCGAACTGCAGGCCGTTGGCCGAGTTGGAGCGCAGCGTATTGGAGGCCACGCCGGTGTAAGCCAGGTCGCCCACCGGATCGGGCGTGTAGTGCAGCTCCGAATACTGGTGGAAGCCGGACAGCTGGTAATTCAGGTCGCCCACGCTTTTTTGCAGCGACAGCACCAGGAAGCGATTCAGTTCGCGCTGGCGCTGGTCCAGTTGCGCCGAATCCGGCGTGTTGGCGATGGTGTAGGCCGGCTGCTGGTCCGGATTGTTCGGAATCTGGAAGCGGCCGTTGTAGGTGCCGAACATCAGACCGAGGCGGGTGTCGTCGTCGAGGAAGTAGGACAGGGTGCCGAACGATTTGGCTTGCTGCGTGTGGTCGTGCAGCGCGCTGGTGCTCGGCAGCGGATTTTCGACACCGAGCTTGTTGGTCACATAGCTGCCGGACAGGTAGTAGTTGAACGCGCCTTGCGTGCCGAAGAATTCCGCGCTCGGCTCGACGTGATCATGGCTGCCCACCAGTACGCCGATGCGGCCGCCGTTATTCGGCTGGCCTTCCTTGGTCTGGATATCGACGATGCCGGAGGTGCGCAGGCCGAATTGCGCCGGCAGCGCGCCGGTAATGAAATCGGTCGATTCGACGAAGCGGGTGTCGATCGACTGGCCGAAGCCGCTGATCGATTCCGGCAGCTGCACGCCGTTGACGCGGTACTGCACGTTGCCGTGGTCGTCGCGCACGTGGATGGAGCCGGAGCCTTTCGAATCCTGGCTCACGCCGGGAAGGCGCAGCAGCACTTCATTGAAGGGCGTGTTGTCGCCCTGGCCCAGCTGGTCGACCATGTGCTTGTCGATGCTGTAGATGGTGGTGCCCACGTTGGGCGATAAATCGATGCGCGCATTTTTCATGTGCGCGGCGGTCACTTCGACTTGCGGGATCACCGCATCGTCTTCGGCGCGGGCGTGAGTGCAGAAAATGGCTGCGATCAGCAGCGGCATGGTACGGAGTTGCATGTTAAATCCTTGAATGTGCAGGTACGACGCTACCCAGGCGGATAGCGAACTAAATTCAGATGGAGGAAACAGCAACGCCGGGCGGCGCTTGAGATGGTGGGAGGAGGTAATGGGTCTGCGGCAGTGGCGCCACGGCTTGCGGTGCGACCAGCGCGAGGCCGGCTTGCGGCGCCGGCGCAGCCACCGACAACGTCGCCGGTGGCACGCCGCCGGCCGGCAGGTGCACCACCGAGCAGGCGGCGCAATCAGGTTCGTGGTCGGTGTAGGCGTGGCTGTGCGAGTTCGCGCCCAGCAGTTGCAAGGCCAGGAACAGCAGCACGAAGAACATCATGACGCGTTGATAACGCGTCTGGCGATGTGGCTTGCTGTGGTTGATGGCTGTTGCGTGCATCCCGCGATTTTACATCAATGCGGCTGAATCAATGTGGCTGATTGAGATACGAGTCGCCGACTAATCCGCGCCGCGTGGCCAGCACCACGGCGTGGGTGCGTGCCGTTGCGCCAAGCTTGTCAAAAAGGCCTTTGACGTGGGTCTTGACGGTGCCGACGCCGATGCCCAGCTCGCGCGCGATCGATTTGTTGCACTGGCCTTGCGCCAGCAGTTGCAGCACGTCGGTCTCGCGGCTGGTCAGGCCGATGCGGGTGAAGCTGTCGGCCACGCAGCGGCTCAACTCCGCGCTCAGGTAGCGCATGCCCCGGCTCAGCGAGCGCACGGCGGTCAGCAGCTGTTCCGACCCGGCGTTTTGCAGCAGGTAGCCGTGCACGCCGGCCATCATGGCGGTGCGCACTTCCCATTCGCGTTCCAGCTGGGTGACGATCAGCACGCGCGGCTGGGCGTCGTTGTGCGGCGCGTTGGCGCAGCGGCGCATGTGTTCCAGGCCGCCGCGATGATCGAAGATGATCACGTCGGCCTGCTCGGCGCCGGTGATTTCCATGTCGCTGTGTGCGCCCAGCAGCGCGGCCAGGCCGGCGCTGACGATGGGGTCCGCATGGGCGATCCTGACGCTCACTTGCTCGTCTTGCATGTCACTCTCCTCAATATAAAAACTCAAATCAATTGCTGTCCATCGGGTCGGGCGGCAGCACCAGCCGGCGCCGCCCGAACAGGCGCGCGTCCACGGAATAGGCGCCAGCGCCCAGCAGCACCAGCGCGATCGGCGTCATGGTCGCGATCATCAGCGCGGCGGCATGCGGCCAGTCGGCATGCAGCAGGCAGGCTGCATAAAAAACGGCGCTGACCAGTGCCGCCACCGGCGTCAATACGCCCACTGCCAAGGCCAGTGCCAGCACCAGTTCCAGCAACGCCAGCCACCAGGGCGTGACGCCGCCGCAGCCGCTTTCGATCATCAGCTGCAATCCCACGGCTACCCTCAGTATCAAGAGGCCGGCACCCGCGCCACCGCGCGGAAAACTGGAACTGAATCCCCGCATGAACAGAAGGATAAGGTTTCCAATCCGCTTTGCCACGCCCCGATCCGGGAGGTAGCCCCTACCTAGATGGAGGTATAGGCAAACGCTTGCGTTTATGTCATGCTTGAGATATGAACGCGCCGCCTATAACCATCCTGAGTGTGGATGATCACCCCATGTTCCGCGAGGGCATAGCCAGCGTAATCGCCGACGAAGCCGATATGCTGCTGGTGGAAGAAGCCACCAACGGCGTGCAGGCGGTCGAGGCCTACCGTCGCTTGCAGCCAGACGTCACACTGATGGACATCCAGATGCCTGAAATGAACGGCATCGACGCCACCATCGCCATTCGCAAGGAATTCCCCAACGCCCGCATCGTGGTGCTGACCACCTACGAAGGCGACGTGCTGGCGCAGCGCGCCATTACCGCCGGCGCCACCGGTTATCTGTTGAAAAGCATGCTGCGCAAGGAGCTGCTGGCGACCATCCGCTGCGTGCACGAGGGACGGCGCAGCATTCCGGCGGCGGTGGCTAGCGGCATCGCCGAGCATTGGCACGAGGGAGCGCTGAGCAAGCGCGAAGTGGAAGTGCTGCAGCTGGTGGCCGGAGGCCAGAGCAATAAGCGCATCGGCATGCATCTGGCGATTTCGGAAGAAACGGTCAAGGTGCACATGAAGAGCATCCTCGCCAAGCTCAATGCCAGCGACCGCACCCATGCGGTGACGATGGCGATCGAACGCGGCATCCTCGACCTGCATGCCTGCGGCGTGATTCAGTAAGAATTCAAGCGGCTTCGCGCGCCAGCCAGCGCCGCAGCGCGCCGCGCCGGCGCTGGTACACCGTTGCCGCCGGCGCCCGCAATTCCATCACCGTCCCCAGGCCGGGGCGGCACCAGAACTCCAGCGTGGCGTCGATTTGCAGCGCGCGTTCGCGCATGCCGGTCAGGCCCCAGTGGCCGGGCAGCTCGCCGGCCGCCAGCACATCTTCCGGTATGCCGGCGCCGTCGTCGCGCACCTGCAGCGTGATGTGCTCCTGCGCGTAGCCCAGTTCCAGCTCGATGCGGCAGGCGCCCGCGTGGCGGAAGGCGTTGAGCAGCGCTTCGCGGCCGATGTGGTAAAGATGTTCCCCGGCCGGTTCGTTCAGGGCGGTCAGCTGGCCGGTGACGATCAGCGCGAAATCGGCCGCGTGTTCTTCGCGTAGCTGTTGTCCCAGTTCGCTGAACAAACGCGGCAAGTCATGCTGCCACGCGGTGACGGCGCGCAGGCCGTTGACCTGGTTGCGGCCTTCGGCGAGAACGCCGTCGGCCTGGTTGAGGATTTTCTCCACCAGCAGATAGGCTTCGCTGTCCGGCGGCAGGCGCTTGAGCAGCGTCTGCACGCGCAGCATCAGGCCTTGCACGCTTTGCAGGAAGGTGTCATGCAGCGTGCGGGCGATGCGTTCGCGTTCCTCGGCGCGATCTTCCAGCCGGCGGCGCAGCTGGCGCGTGACGTGCTGCAGGCGCAGGCGATAGGCGACCCACAGCAGCAGGCCGGCCGCCAGCGCGCACAGTAGCTTGAACCACGCGGTTTCCATAAAGGTGGGCGGGATGCTGAACGCCAGTTCGGCTTCCTGCGGATTCCACACGCCGTCCTCGTTGGCGGCCATCACGCGGAAGCGGTAGTCGCCGGGCGCCAGGTTGGTGTAGAAGGCCTGGCGGCGCGTGCCGGGGTCTTGCCAGTCGCGGTCGACGCCATCGAGGCGATAGCGGAAGCGCACCCGCTCCGGCACGCTCAGGCTCAGGGCCGTGTAGTCGAGCCGCAGGCTGGTGGTCGATTCCGGCAGCTTGAGGCCGGGCAGGGCGCTGTAGCGCTGCTCGCCGATGGCCAGGCCCTGCACCAGCACCGCCGGCGGCACCGGGTTGCGCACGATGCGCGACGGGTCGATCCAGTTGATGCGGTTGGCGGTGGCCATCCACAGCAGGCCGTCGTCGCCCAGCACCAGCGACGGCATGGGGCGCAGCTGCGAGGCCGCGCCGAGCAGCCCGTCGTGGGCGTCGAAGCGTTCGTAGTCCACTTCGTAGCCGGGTTCCTTCAGCGCATGCGCCAGTTGGTCGGCGCTGACGCGGCTCAGGCCTTCGGTGCCGAACAGCCACAGGTCGCCCTGCGCGGTGCGGGCGATGCCGGACACGCCACGGAACATCTCACCGTTGCGGCCGTGCAGCGGCACGAAGCGCGCGCCGTCGAACCATGCCACACCGCGCTCGCCGCCGGCCCATAGCTGGCCGCCGGCGCGGTGCATGGTCAGCACGTTGCCCAGTTCAACGCCTCGCTCGATGCCGTATACCGTGGCCATGCCGCCAGCCAGGCGCACGATGTGGTTGCGGATGTAGCCGGCCCACAGCACATCATCGCCGCCATCGGCCAGGCTGGTGGGGAACTGGTCGGCCATGCCGGGCATGGCCAGCGGCGGGATAGCCTGGCGCCGCCACTGGCCGCCCTTGAGCAGGTACAGGCCTTCGCGCACCACTGAGACCCACAAGCCGCCTTGCGCGGCGCGGCTCATGGCCTGCACCTCGTAGCTGCGCGCTTCCGGCGGCAGCGGATAGCGCTCGACGCGGCCGCCCGGGGCGCCGTTCACGCTCCACACTTCTTCGCTGTTGCCGGCCCAGAGCACGCCGTCGGGATCGCGGTACAAAGCCGAGATGCGCCCGGACAGCACGCTGCGCCGCTCGCCGCCGACGCCCAGCGCATGCAGCGCGCCGTTGCGGTCTCCGGCCCAGACGCCGCCGCCGGCCGCCGGTGCGATGGCCGGATGATTGAAGATCGCTTGCAGCGGCAGCGTCAGGAGGCGGTTGCGGCGGAAGCGATTCAGGCCGGCCGAGGTGCCGATCCATACGTTGCCTTCGCGGTCCTGGAAAAAGCTTTGCGGCAGGCCGCCGTTCAGGTTTTGCTGCTGCGCCGTCTCGCCGCTTTCGGCGTCGCTGGCGCTGCGCCGTTCCAGCCCGCCGGCGCGGAACAGCCATAGGTTGCCATCGCGGTCGTAATGCATATTGCTGCCGCCAAGCTCGGGCCGGGCGGTGGCGTCGCCCGCCGGTGCGCTGGGCAGCATGCGGTAGTAGTTGTCGGCGTCGGAGGCCCACACCGTGCCGTCCGGCGCCAGCGACAGGCTGCTGAAGTCACCCTGCGGCCAGGCGGGGCGGAACGGCGCTTGCTGGTCGGCGCGGCTGTAGGCGCCGCCTTGCATGGCCACCCATTGCCGTCCGCTGCGGTCGAACAGCACCTGGCGCGCGCGCCGCTGCGGCAGGCCAGCTTCCGCGCCGACCGTGACAAAGCGTTCGCCGTCCAGCCGCGCCAGGCCGTCGCGCGCCGCCACCCACAGCACGCCGTCCGGCGCGCGCACGATGCTGGTGATGGCGCCGGCCGGCAGCCCATCCCCGGCCGCGTAGTGGCGCGCCTGATGGTTGTGGAAGTAGCTGATGCCGCCGCCCATGCGGTAGCCGACCCACAGGCCGCCTTCGGGCGGTGCGTACAAGGTGCGCACGTTGGAGGAGAGCAGAGCATGGCCTTCGACGCTGTCCATGCGTTCGTAGCGGCGGCCGTCGAAGCGGTACAAACCGGTGCCGGCGGCCAGCCATAACCAGCCGTCGCTGGTCTGGGCGATGTTGAGGATGTCGACCGGCGCGTTATCGAGCGCACTCCATGCGGTGTGGGTGTATTGTTCCTGCAGCTGGGAAGGCGGCTGCTGCGCCGGCGCCGACGCGCACCACAGCAGGCCGCACAAGGCTGCGGCTTGCAGGAGCAGGGATGCGCGCGCAGTAGTCATCTGATAATTTTAGCACCTATCCATGCGCTAGCCGGGATCCCCCAAATGGGAGGGGCACGCACGATCAATACCGGTGATGTCATAAAGCGCGTGCGTCTTTACACTGTGGGCACGATTTAACTATTATCTTTTGGAGCTACGCTAAATCATGAAAATGTATATCGTGTCGTTGGCGGTTGGCCTGCTGGTTGGGCTGATCTATGGCTTCCTCAACGTGCGTTCGCCGGCGCCGCCGGTGATCGCGCTGGTTGGCCTGCTGGGTATCCTGCTCGGCGAGCAGATACCACCGCTGCTGCGGCAGCTGCGCCAGACCGAGGCCAAACAAGTATCGTGGATCGAAGACCACGTCAAACCACATTGCTTCGGCCAGCTGCCATCCGCGCAGAAGACCGATGAAACCAGGAGCTCTTAATGTCGCAATCCCCGGATCTGATTCTCCATCGAGGCCTGTTCACCACGCTGGACCGCAGCAACCCGCATGCCGAAGCGGTCGCCATCAAGGATGGCCGCTTCACCCACGTCGGCCGCGCCGACGAGATCATGGCACTGGCCGGTCCGCAGACCAAGGTGATCGACCTGCAAGGCAAGCGCGTACTGCCAGGCCTGATCGATAATCACTGCCACATCATTCGCGGCGGCCTGAATTTCAACCTTGAACTGCGCTGGGACGGCGTGCGCTCGCTGGCCGACGCGATGGCGATGCTGAAGGCGCAAGTGGCGATCACGCCGGCGCCGCAGTGGGTGCGCGTGGTAGGCGGCTTCACCGAACATCAATTCGCCGAGAAGCGCCTGCCGACCATCGAAGAACTGAACGCGGTGGCGCCGGACACGCCGGTGTTCATCCTGCACCTGTACGACCGCGCGCTGCTGAACGGCGCCGCGCTGCGCGCCGTCGGCTACACCAAGGACACGCCGGAACCGCCGGGCGGCCAGATCCTGCGCGACGGCGCCGGTAATCCGAACGGCCTGCTGCTGGCCAAGCCGAACGCCTCCATCCTGTATTCGACGCTGGCCAAGGGGCCGAAGCTGCCGCTTGAATACCAGGTCAACTCGACCCGCCACTTCATGCGCGAGCTGAATCGCCTCGGCGTGACCGGCGTGATTGACGCCGGCGGCGGTTTCCAGAACTACCCGGACGATTACGAAGTGGTGCAGCAACTGGCCGACGCCCAGCAGCTGACCATCCGCATGGCCTACAACCTGTTCACGCAGAAGCCAAAGCAGGAGAAGGAAGACTTCCTGAACTGGACGCAAAGCGTAAAGTACCAGCAGGGCGACGACTACTTCCGCCACAACGGCGCCGGCGAAATGCTGACCTTCTCGGCGGCCGACTTTGAAGACTTCCGCCAGCCGCGTCCCGACATGCCGGACAATATGGAGGACGATCTGGAAGGCGTGGTGCGGGTGCTGGCGCAGAACCGCTGGCCGTGGCGCATGCACGCCACCTACGACGAAACCATCAGCCGCGCGCTGGACGTGTTCGAGCGCGTGAATCAGGAAATTCCGCTGGCAGGCCTGAACTGGTTCTTCGACCACGCCGAAACCATTTCGGACCGTTCGATCGACCGCATCGCGGCGCTGGGCGGCGGCGTGGCGGTGCAGCACCGCATGGCCTATCAGGGCGAATACTTCATCGAGCGCTACGGCCACGGCGCGGCCGAAGCCACGCCGCCGATCAAGAAGATCATCGAAGCGGGCGTGAAAACGTCGGCCGGCACCGACGCCACTCGCGTGGCTTCGTACAATCCGTGGGTGTCGCTGGCGTGGATGATCACCGGTAAAACCGTGAGCGGCGCCCAACTCTACCCGCGCGCCAATTGCCTGGACCGCGAAACCGCGCTGCGCATGTGGACCGAGAACACCACCTGGTTCTCCAATGAGGAAGGCAAGAAGGGCCGCATCCAGGTTGGCCAGCTGGCCGACTTGATCGTGCCGGACAAGGACTTCTTTGCCTGCGCTGAAAGCGAGATCTGGGACCTGACCTCCAACCTGACGGTCGTTGGCGGCAAGATCGTGTACGCGGCCGGCGCCTTCGCCAGCCACGACACGTTGCCACCGCCGGCCATGCCGGATTGGTCGCCGGTGCGCCGTTTCGGCGGCTACGCGGGATGGGGCGAGAAGCAGGGCACCAGCCGCGCCGCGCTCAAGGAACTGGAACAGCGCCAGTTGAAGCAGAAGCGCGAGCGTGAACAGCAGGCCGCCGCCTGCGGCTGCGCCAACAACTGCAATGTGCACGGCCACCAGCACGCCAACTCGTGGGCCAGCAAGATGCCGGTGTCGGACCTCAAGAGCTTCTGGGGCGCGCTGGGCTGCGCCTGCTGGGCGGTGTGATGCGGGCGCCGTCGATTGCAACCTCCGCGCGTTCGCTGGCCGAACGCGCGCCGTGGATACACTGGGTATGCCTGTTGCTGCTGTGCGCTGCGTATCTGCAGGGCGGCATCAACAAGCTGCTCGACTTCGATGCGGCGGTCGGCGAGATGCAGCATTTCGGCCTGTCGCCGGCGGCGCCTTTGGCTGCGCTGGTGATTGCGCTGGAACTGGGCGCCTCGCTGGCCATCCTGACCGGCTACTATCGCTGGCTGGGCGCGGGCTTCCTCGGCGTGTTCACGCTGATGGCGACCTTTGTGGCCAACCGCTTCTGGGAGATGGGCGGCCATGATCGCTTCATGGCGGCCAACAGCTTCTTCGAACACCTCGGCCTGACCGGCGCCTTCCTGCTGGTGGCCTGGCTGGATTTACAGAAAGGTAGTAATGGAACGTAGTGATATCAAACTAGGCGTGGCGCTGGGCTTTTTGGCCGGCTACGTCGACACGCTGGGCTTCGTCGGGCTATTCGGCCTGTTCACGGCCCACGTGACCGGCAACTTCGTGCTGATTGGCCGCGCGCTGATCGAACCCTCGCAAACCATCGCCATCAAGCTGATGGTGTTCCCGGTGTTTATCCTGTTCGTGGCGCTGGCGCGGCTGGCGATACTGCACTGGGATCGCAGCGGCGCGAAGTCGCTGCGCAACAGCTTCCTGTTCCAGCTGTTCACGATGCTGGCGACGGTGCTCTGCGCGTGGCAGGCCGCACCCGTGATCGAAGCCTCGGCGCCACTGACGCTGCTGACCGGCGCCCTGTGCGCCGGCGCGATGGCGGTGCAAAACGCCTACGGCAAGCTATTGCTGGGCAAGGCCGCAGCGACGACGGTGATGACGGGGAATGTGACCACGCTGGTGATCGAGCTGGTGGACTCGCTGCGCGGCGACGCGGAAGCGATCGGCCGCTGCAAGAAACTGACGTGGCCGGTGCTGGCTTTCACCGCCGGCTGCATGAGCGGCGGTGTGGCGTTTGTGCTGGCCGGTTTCCACGGCCTGCTGCTGCCCTGCGCGATCCTGGTGTGGCTCGCGGCGGCAGCGAAGGATTAGATTGTAATAATCCCGCGTTTCAGGGCGATCGTCACCGCGTGAGTGCGATCGTTCGCGGCCAGTTTGGCCAGCACGTTCTTCATATGCGCCTTCACGGTTTCCTCGGAAATCGACAGGCGCTCGGCGATGCGGCGATTCGAATTGCCGCTCGCCGCGTAGTGCAACACTTCCATTTCGCGCGAGCTTAACGGACCCTGGCCCATGTGCTGGGCCAGTTCCATCGCGATCTCCGGCGGAATGCGGCGCTGCCCCATGTGCACGCCGCGCACCGTATCCAGCAAGTCCTTGCGCAAAGTACTCTTCAACAGGAAGCCGGCGGCGCCGCCTTGTACGGCGCGCAGGATCTGCGCGTCGCCCTTGTAAGTGGTCAGCATCACGACGCGGGCGTTGTTATGCTCGCGCCGGATCTCCTGCAGCGCGGCGACGCCGTCCATCACTGGCATGGCGATGTCCATGATGGTGACGTCGGGCCGCAGCCGCTGCCAGGCCTCCACGGCTTCATGGCCGTTGCAGGCTTCGCCGACCACGCGCATGTCGGGCTGCGCGGAGATGGCTTCGCCGAGACCAGCGCGCAGCAGCGGGTGGTCGTCGACGACCAGGACTGAGATGGTGTCGTCCATATCAACGCAACTTAGCGTAACTGCGTGTAAGCCACCGGCACCCACTGGTAGCCCTTGCCGTTGCTGCGCAAGTGGCCCAGGCCAGGGAAGGACAGGTGCGACACGCCGACCAGGGCGCCGTCTTTGGCCACTGCCTGGAACACCTTGGCGCGCGCCGCTGCCGCCGCCTTGGCGTCGCTGTCAAAGCCGATGGTCACTTCCGGATGGTCGAACTGCACCGCGCCGACGTGGATCAGGTCACCCAGCAGCACCAGCTTCTTGCCCTTGCTCTCCACCGTATAGATGGTGTGACCCGGCGTGTGGCCGTAGGTCGAGGTGGCGCGCACGCCCGGCGCCAGTTCGGTGTCGCCGCTGAATGGCTTCAGGTGCTGGGTCGCCGCGTACGGCGACAGCGAGGCCACCGCACCCTGGAAGAAGCCCTTGCTGTCGGCCGGCGCTTTATCCTGGTTGGCTTGGCTCAGCCAGAAATCGGTATCGCGCTGGTCGGCGCGCACCACCGCGTTGGGGAATACCGACTGGCTGTTGGCAGCCAGGCCGCCCACGTGGTCCGGGTGCAAGTGGGTCAGGTAGATTTCGTCGACCTGCTCCGGCTGATAACCGGCGGCCTTCAGGTTGGCCGCCAGCTTGCCGAGGGTAGGGCCGAACAGGCCGCCGGCGCCGGTGTCGATCAGAATCAGCTTGCTGCCGGTGTTGACCAGGAAGCCGTTGACCGAGGTCTCGGTCGGCACGCTCTGGAAGTTGCGGGCCAGCGCCTTGGTGGTGGCGGCGGCCGGCTGGTGCAGCAGTTTGTCGACCGGCAGGTCCACGGTGCCGTCGCTGATGGCGGTGATTTCAAAGTCGCCCAGCATGATGCGATGGAAGCCGGGAGCGTTGGTGCCGGCCAGCGGCGCGGCGGCAAAGGCGGGAGCGGAGATGGCCAGTGCGGCCAGCAGCGGTGTGAATTTCATTGCGATCTTCCTTAACAATTTGTCGATAAGCAGCAGTATGCTGCTTTGCAATAAATGGCACAATACGCAAACGAGGAAAAGCGCTTTGCGGAATCTGCAAAGTTGTCTGGCGATGGAGAAATGATGATTGATGCTTTGGAATGCTTCGTTACAGTGGTGGAACTCAGCAGCTTGTCGCGCGCGGCGGTGCAATTGGAAATAGCGGTGTCCTCGGTGTCGCGCAAGATCGATGCGCTGGAACAGGAACTGGGCGCGCGCCTGCTGCTGCGCAGTTCGCGGCAGGTGATTCTGACCGATGCGGGCGAGCGTTTTTTGCCGCGCGCCCGTAATATCCTGGCCGAGCTGGCGGATGGCCGCAGCGCGGTGCAGGAGCTGGACAGCGAACCGCGCGGCCTGCTGACGGTGACCGCGCCGGCCGCCTTCGGCCGCTTGCACGTGGCGCCGGCCGTGGCCTCGTTTTTGCAGCGCCATCCAAAGATCGAGGTGGATCTGCATGTGAGCGACGACGTGGTGGACCTGTCGGCGCGCCGCGTCGATGTGGCGGTGCGCGCCGGCGTGCTGCCGGCCAGCGATCTGGTGGCGACGCGGCTGGCCGGCATGAACCGCGTGGTCAGCGCCAGCCCGGCCTATCTGGAGCGCTACGGCTGGCCAGCCACGCCGCAAGACCTGCTCAATCATGAATGCCTGACGGTGAACGGCCGCGTGCCGCCGCGCGGCTGGTGGCGCTTCGAGGGAGTGAACGGCTACCAGCCCTTGCCGGTCAAGGGCCGCTTGCGGTGCGACGATACCGATTCGCTGCTGCACGCGGCCATCAGCGGCGCGGGGATCGTGCATCTGGCGAACTGGCTGGCCAGCGACGCCATTGTCTCCGGCCAGCTGGTGCCGGTGTTTCCGATGCTGCCGGTGGAACGCGATACGCCAACCACGCGGCGCGATCCGAACGAGCCGGCGATCCATGCGGTGCATATGCCGGGCCGCTCGAATCAGGGCAAGGCGCAGCTGTTGATACGTCATTTGAAGGAGTACTTCGGCAGTCCCACGTATTGGGACCTTGCGATGGAGGCTGCCGGGGCGGGCGAGCGCCGCGCCCCGTGAGGTGAAACTAGCGCGTGGCGCGGATCAGTCCCAGTCGCCGCCACCGCCGCCGCTATCGCCGCCGCCACTGCCGCCGCCATCGTCCCAGCCGCCGCTGGTGCCGAAGTCGTTGCCGCCCATGTCGTCGCGGCGCAGCAGCTCATCGCGCGAGGATGGATCGTCGTAGACGATATCGTTGCGCGGCTGGTCGTGATTGCCCGAGTTGGAATCGTGGTTGCCGGTGAACTGGCGCGCAATCGCTTCACCGGCGACGATGCCCGCACCCACCGCCGCGCCGGTCGCCAGGCCGCCCATGATGCGCGAGCCCATGCCCGGTTGCGCAGGCTGCGGATAGCCCGGCTGACCGTAGCCCGGTTGGCCATAGCCTTGCTGCGGATAGCCGCCGCCCGGAGGATAGCCCGGCGCCGCACCCGGGTTGTAACCGGTCGGGCTGAAGCCATCGTTGGCCTGTTGCTGCTGGCGGCGCTGCATGAAGCGGGTCGCCAACCAGATAAAGCCGGCCAGGCCCAGACCGATAATCAGGATGCCGCTGAACGAAATGCCGCTGCTTGGCACTGGGTTGGCGTTGCCGCCGTTGCCGTAATTGCTGCCGCCGCCGTTATTGGCGTGGCGCGCGGGCTGCTGCGCGTAATTGGTCTTCTGGCCTTCCGCCAGCAGGGTTTTCAGCTTGGCGAGGGCTTCCGGCTTCACCTTCGGCAGGCCGGGCGAGAGCTGCTCGGCTTTCGCCAGCGAGGCTTGCGCAGCAACGAACTGGCCTTGCTTGGCCTGCAGTTCGGCTTCGACAAAATAGGCGGTGGCGCTGTTGGGGTGCGCTTTCAGCACCTGATCCATCATCGCTTGCGCTTCGGCGTACTTGCCCGCTTCGGCGGCCACATACACGTCGTGAATCGTGGGCTCGGCGGCAAATACAGGGGCCGCGAACGCAAGTGCGCCGGCCAGCATGGTGATACGTGCAATAGATTTCGCCGTCATTTGATTACCTCCTGTTGAAGACAGGCCTAAGATGAAGCCAGTTTATGCCAATTTCAAGGGGCCTGCCGTGCGCTGCGACACAGAATCGCGTGCTGCGGCGATGCTGGCGGCGACCATGTCGGCGGTGGCCGCGCACAGGGTCCAGCCCAGATGGCCGTGGCCGGTGTTGTAAAACACGCCCGGCGCCTTGCCGGGACCGACGCGCGGCATCAGGTCCGGCATCATCGGCCGCAGGCCGGCCCACGGCGTGATGTTGCGTGTGCTGACGCCGGGGAAGTTGTGTTGCACCCAGTCGGTCAGCGGCGCGATGCGGTCGGCGCGGATGTCGCGGTTAAAGCCGTGGAACTCGGCGGTGCCGGCCACGCGCAGGCGGTCTTCGCCCAGGCGGCTGCTGACCAGCTTTGCGGTATCGTCGACCAGGCTGATTTGCGGGGCTGCGGCACGGCTGGCCGCATCGTCCAACTGCACGGTGACCGAGTAGCCTTTGACCGGGTAAACGTTGACGTCGTCGCCTACTTGCGCGGCCAGTGCGCGGCTGGCGGCGCCGGCGCAGATCACCACTGCGTCGTAATCGGTGGTGTCGGCGCTGTCGCCTTGCAGCACGGTGACGCCGACGCCGTCATCGCTCACGCCCAGCTGCACCACCTGCTGGTTGAAGCGCAGCTGCGCGCCCAGTCGCTGCGCGGCCTGCGCCAGGGCGGTGGTGAATTTGTGGATGTCGCCGCTGCTGTCGCTTTCGGTGTAGTGGCCGGCGTAGTACTGGCCTTGCAGCGCCGGTTCAATCGCGCGCATCTCTTCCGGCGTGACGGCGCGGCGCGGCACGCCGCCGCGTTCCAGCAGCTTGCTGACCGCCACCGCATGCTCGAACTCTGCGCGGTCGCGGTGCAGGTGCAGGATGCCTTGCCGCTTCAGGTCAAATGCGATGCCCTCATCGGCGGCCCACTGGAACAGGTGCTCGCGCGCGGCGACGGCCATGCGGGCGAGGGCGATGGTGTTGTCGTGATAGTGCGGCATGGCGCCGATGAATTCGGCGAACCAGGACAGCTTGTGCCAGGTCGGGTGCAGGTGCACCAGCAGCGGCGCGTCGCTGCGCAGCATCCACTGCAGGGCCTTGGCGATGGTGGCGCGGTGGTTCCACACTTCCGCATGGGAGGCCGACAGCTGGCCGCCGTTGGCATACGAGGTCTCCATCGCCACGTAGCGGTGGCGTTCCAGCAGGGTGACGGCGAAGCCGCGCTTGGCGAGGGCGTAGGCGGTGGTCACTCCGGTGACGCCGCCGCCGATGATGGCGATGGTTTTCATGATTTGCATAGCAATGTTACAAGAAAACCATCGGCGCCGGAACAGATTTTATGCTTTCTGTTGTTTCGCGCGCTGCGATGCAATATAGCGGTCGATGACACTCGGCAGTACGGTCAGCGGCACGCCGGTGCTGGTCACCAGCGCGTCGTTGAAGCCGGCCAGGTCGAACTTCGCGCCCAGCGCCGCCTTGGCGCGTTCGCGCTGGCGCAGGATTTCGTTGTGGCCCATCTTGTAGCCGCAGGCCTGGCCCGGCGACACGGTGTAGCGGTCGATTTCGCTGGTCATGGCTTGCTGGCCACGGCCTGTGTTCTCGACCAGGAAGCGGATCGCCTGCTCGCGCGTCCATTTCATGGCGTGCATGCCGGTGTCCACCACCAGACGGCAGGCGCGGAATTGCTGCGCTTGCAGATAGCCGATCTGGCTGAACGGATCGTTGGCGTACAGGCCGAATTCATCGCACAGCTGTTCCGCATACAGCGCCCAGCCTTCGATGAAGGCGTTGAAGCCGATCAGCGAGGAGATCAGCGGCAGCTGCTCGTGATGCTCGGCCAGATAGGCGCCTTGCCAGGCGTGGCCCGGCAGGCCTTCGTGCGCGGTCAAGGTGGCGATTTCCGATTTCGGCCACAGCGTGGTCGATTTCAGGTTGATGTAGTAGATCGCCGGGCGCGAGCCGTCGAGCGAGGCGAAGTTCATATAGCCGAGCGGCGCGCCGGCTTCGATATCGAGCGGCACGCGCTTGATCTGCAGCGGCACTTTCATGTCGAGGTGCGAAATCTGCGGCATCAGCTTGCGTACCGCCAGTACGCGCTCATTGCAGTAGGCGATCAGCTGTTCGCGGCCCTGGTCATTGTCGGCGTAGAAGCGCTGCGGGTCCTTCGACAGCGCCAGCAGGCGCTGGCCCACGCTGCCTTGGGTGATGCCTTGCCTTTTCAGGATGGCGTCGATGCGCGCTTGCAGTTGCTTGTTCTGTTCCAGTCCGATGGCGTGAATCTCTTTGGCGCTGCGGGTGGTCGAGGTGCCGAGCCGCAGCGCCCACTCGTAGTAGGCCGCGCCGTCCGGCAGGCGGTGTACGCCGGCCACGCTGGTGGCCTTGGCCGAGGCCTTGGCGAAGGTGTCGATCTGGCGTTCCAGCGCCGGGTAGATCGAACCTTCCACCAGTTTCAGGGCGCGCGCCTGCCAGTCGCCGGCGATGTTTTGTTTTTGCGTGCGCTCGGCGATCGAGGTCACCAGCTTTTGCCCGGCGGCGGCGGTCTTGCGGAAGTCCTGCAGTTGGGCCAGCGCGGTACGGCAGATGAAGTCCGGCGGCATGATGCCCTTGGCGGCTTGCTCGGCGATGCGCGCGGTTTCCTGGTCCAGCATTCTGGCCATGCCGGCCAGGCGTTCGAGATAAGCCTCGGCGTCGGCGGCGTCGGCGATGCTGTGCTGCGAATCGAGGAATTCCGGGACGCGGGTCAGCGTGCCGTCCTGCTGAGTGACAGGGAAGGGCGCGGTGCCGCCATTGAAGCCGCTGGCCGCGCCGCCGAACGGGAAGCGCAGGCCGGCGAGGCCCGATTCGGCCGCGTAGGCGACGCTGTCGTAGCGGGTTTGCGCGTCCGCGCTCAGGGCCTTGCGGTCGATGGCGCGCAGGCGCGCGGCGATAGCTTTGACTTCGGCAGCCCAGGCGGCGTCGCCGGCCGGCGACAGGTCTTCCAGCTGCGCTTTCAGTCCGGCACGCGCGCCCTTGTCGAGACCAAGGCCGGTGGCGCTGGTTGGTGACAGGCGCAGGACTTCTTCCGCGATGTCGGCCAGCAGCTGGCTGAAATTGGCATCGGCGGAGCCGGCGTCGGTGCCGGCCCAGGACAGGCTCGGAACGGCGGAAGCGGAAAGTGCGGCCAGCAGGAACTCGCGGCGGGAATAAGTCATGGCATCCTTCGAGTGGAAACAGCGGGACGATGACCTTAGCTCGTCCGCCGCCGGGATGTCAATGGCATTTAGCTATCCCTGCTGAACCGTAATGCGAAGCGCGCGGCCAGCTCCTGCAGCACGTCGGCTTCCTGCCGGGGCAGGGCCAGCGCCACGTGCATGTCGGGGCGAACCAGGTAGGCGGCATCCTCCAGCAGGCCGGCGCGGGCGGCGTCCTCGCTCCACGGCCAGGCATGCAAGGGCAGGCGCAGGGCTTGGGCGGCGGCGGCCAGCACGGGATCGGTGCGGCCGTAGACATGCAACTGCCAGTCCAGCGATTGCAGGGCGCTGAAATTATCGGACGGGAGCCACGGCAGCCGGTCGCCGCCGATAACCTCGCCGGCGCGGCCGCCGCTGAGCGGGCTGTCGGGATAATGGATCAGCACTTGCGACACGGTCTTGAACAGCGTGCGGCGCGCCGCCGCAAAGCCGCTCAGTACCGGCGCTATGTGCGGCAGCAGCCAGTGGCGCAACAGCTGTCCGCCGGTGCCTTGCGAGACGATCAGCTGGAATGCGCGGTCGGTGGTGGCGACCAGCTTGCGGGCGAAGACGATGCGCTCGGCCTCGTAGGTGTCGAGCAGCGCGGCGTGGGCGCGGCCTTGCAGCACGTGGGCCAGCTTCCAGGCCAGGTTGACGGCGTCGCCGATGCCGGTATTCATGCCCTGGCCGCCGGCCGGGCTGTGGATGTGGGCGGCGTCGCCGGACAGGAAGCAGCGGCCGGCGCGGAAGTGCGCGGCCACGCGGTGGTGCACGCGGTAGGTCGAGAACCAGTTGACCTGCTCGACGCGGATGCCGAACAGCGGCTCAAGCATAGGGCGCACCGCTTCGAAGTCCGGCTCGGGCGGGGCGTCGTCCGGCAGGATGCCGATCAGACGCTGCATGCCGCGCGAGCGCACCGGCAGCATCAGCGCAAAAGTGTTGGCGGCCAGGTGGGCGACCAGATCGTGGTTGGGCGGGCCGGCGGTCTGCACGTCGGCCACGTAGTACAGGTGCTGGTAGGTGCCGCCGCTGAAATCGAGCCGCAGCGATTCGCGCACCCGGCTGCGGGCGCCGTCGCAGCCGCACAGGTACGCGCTGCTGCAGGCGTGGCGCTCGCCGTCCTTCAGCAGCACGGCGCGCACGCCCCATTCATCCTGCGTGAATGATTCGAGCTCGGTGTCCCATTCCACCTGCACGCCTTCGGCGGCGAGTTGCGCGACGAGGAAACGTTCGTGGTCGTCCTGCGGGTAGGCCAGCACGAAAGGATAGGGACTGAGGCCGGCGCCGATATCCTTGAGCGGCAGCTCGACGATATCGGCGCCATGTTCGCGCAGGTGGATGGCTTCTATCTTGATGCCTTGATTGACCACCACTTCGGCGAACCCCAGCTGGCGATAGAATTCCAGCGTGCGGGCGTGGACCGCCATCGCGCGGGAGGCCAGGCCCGGCCCGCTGTTTTTATCGATGATGCGGACAGCGACGCCCCGTCTCGCCAGCGCAATAGCGAGCACCAAACCGGTAGGACCGGCACCGACGATGAGCACTTGGGTAGCCATGAAAATAGTCTACAACCAAGCCGAAATGCGGTGCGCACAACAGTGAAGCATTTTTGCCGGGGCGCTGTTATGATGTGTTTATATTTACTTAACTGTTATACGTCGCCCATGAAGCATTTCACAACCCGTCGCGCGCTGATGCTGGCGCTGGTCTCCACTCCCTTGGCGCGTGCCGCCGACCTGCTGGACCATGCACCGGCCGCCGCGCCGCAGACGCCGGCGGCGTTGCTGGCGGGGCTGGAAAAGGAGTATGGCGGCCGGCTGGGCGTGGCGGCACTGAACACGGCGGACGGGCGGCAGGTGCTGCATCGCGCCGATGAACGCTTCCCGTTTTGCAGCACCTTCAAGATGATGCTGTCGGCGGCGATCCTGTCGCGCGAACCGGCGCTGCTGAAAAAACGCATCAAGTACCACAAGAGCGATCTGGTGTCGTACTCGCCGGTCACCAGCAAGCACGTGGCCGATGGCATGACGGTGGCCGAGTTGTGCGAAGCGACCCTGCAAATCAGCGACAACGCCGCCGCCAACCTGCTGATGAAGCAGATCGGCGGACCGGCGGCGGTGACGGCGTTTGCGCGTTCTATCGGCGATACCGAATTCCGCCAGGAGCGCTGGGAGACGGCGCTGAACACCGCGCTGCCGGGCGACGTGCGCGACACCACCACGCCGCTGGCGATGGCGAAGTCGCTGCAAAAGCTGGTGCTGGGCGAAGCGCTGCCGGCGGCGGCGCGCAAGCAGCTCAAGGACTGGATGCTGGGGAACACCACCGGCGCGACGCGCATCCGGGCGGGCGTGCCGGCCGGCTGGCCGGTGGCCGATAAAACCGGCTCGGGCGATTATGGCACCGTCAACGACATCGCCGTGATCTGGCCGCCGGGCAAAGCGCCGATCGTGCTGGCGGTGTACACCACGCAGCCGAACAAAGACGACAAGACGCGGCCCGAAATCCACGGCGAAGCGGCGAAAATCGTGATCGAGGCATTCCGATGAAAGAGCTGCGCTTCAAGATCTTTGGCCGCCACATCGCCGTCACCGGCCAGGCCGGCGCATGGCGCGCCTACTACTTCGGCGCCGAAGGCAAGCGCCGCGAGGCAGATTTTGTCATACCCGGCGACGTGGCGGAAGCAGGCCTGTGCGAATACCTGTCCGACCTGTTCCATGAAGACGCCACCCCGCGCAACAACACCGCTGTGCAGCTATGCTGAAAACCTATCACGGTAGTTGTCACTGCGGCGCAGTGACTTTTGAAGCCGACATCGATCTGAGTCAAGGCACGCTGCGCTGCAACTGCTCGATCTGCGTGAAGGCGCGCTACTGGCCGGCCATCATCAAGCCGGAGGCATTCAGGCTCAAATCGGGCGAGGGGGAACTGACGCTCTATCAGTTCCTTACCAAGACCGACCGCCATCTGTTCTGCCGTCATTGCGGCGTGCGCGCATTCGGCACCGGTCGCTCGCCGCGCTGGGGCGAATTCTACTCCGTCAACGTAACCTGTCTTGATGACGTCAGTACCGAAGAACTGGTGAACGCACCGATCACCTACCTCGACGGGAAAAACGATAACTGGGAAACCCCACCGGATGAAGTGAGGCATCTCTAGTTCGGGGTCAGCTCTGTCATTTGGACACGCCACCTGCACATTTGATATTTCTCAAGGCATGAGGTTTTGTTTCTTGAGGCAAGCTAAGCTCTTGTGGGCAGTCCTGGCTTTGTAATCTAGCTCTTTGCTGATGAGGTTGGTACGCGCAGAATTAAACGTTGCATTGATCTTGCTCAAAAAGCTTGTGCGCTTGTCCAAATGACAGAGCTGACCCTGAATTGGTTTTAGTCATCCAAGCCTTTGCCGTCGAGGATGCGCTGGGTGGATTTTTCAATGCGGGCGATGCGGGTCTTGGCTTGTTTGGCGGACGAGAAGTGCAGCAGGTAGGCGCGCTGGCGGCCCGGCGTCAATTCTTCGAAGGCGGTGCGCAGGGCGGGCTGGTCGTCCATCGCGTGCTCCAGTTCTTCGGGGAAGGAGAATTCGGCGGTCTTTTTCAGTTCGACTTTTGCGCCGGACTTTTCAAGGGCGATGGCGTCCTTGATGTAGCTCTTCAGGGCGGTCTTGTGCTTGGTGATTTCGGCCAGGCTTTTGAAGCGGATCTGGCGCGCGGCCTGCACGTTTTCGGTTTGCTGGATCAGCAGGTTCTTCGGGTCTTGCATCAGCGCGCCTTTGAAGAACAGCAGCGCGCAGTATTCTTTGAAGCCGTGCATCAGCACCACGTTGCGGCCTTCCAGCGTGTAGCAGGGCTGGCCCCATTTGAGGTCTTCGGTCAGGTCGCCGCTGGCGGCGATGATTTCGCGCAGGGCGGCGAATTCTTCCTGCCAGCTTTTGGCCCGCTCCAGGAAGGCGTCAACTTTGTCGTTGCTCATAGGTCTCCTCTCATTGCCATTCAAGGTGGACGACTTTGTAGCCTTTGTCTTTCAGGACTTGCAGCAGTGTCGGCAGGGCTTTGGCCGTCGGTCCGTTCGCGTCGTGCATCAGGATGATACCGCTGCCAGCTTTGTCGAGGCTTTCTGTTAGACGCTGGGCCAGGATGGCGGTGGTGTCTTCGGGAACCCAGTCACCGATACCGAGGTCGATCGAGGCGACGGTGATGTTGGCTTGCTTGAGCGCGTCCAGCAGGGCCGGGGTCTCTTCGAGGAAGGGGAAGCGGTAAGCGGGCGTTTCAACGCCGAAGGCGGTTTTGTAGGCGGCGCGGCTGCGCTTCAGGTCTTCCAGCTGCTGCTCGGCTGTCATCGAAGCCAGGTGCGGATGGGTGTCGCTGTGGATGCCGGCGGAGTGCCCCTCGCGCACCACGCGGCGTGCGAGTTCGGTTTGCTGCACGATGTTCTGGCCGATCATGAAGAAGGTCGCTTTCGCGCATTGGTCGGACAGGGCTTTGAGGACGGCAGGGGTGTTTTCCAGCGATGGGCCGTCGTCGAAGGTCAGGACGACTTCGCCTTTGGCCAGCGGCAGCGCGGCGTGCTGGTTGGCGCCGTAGGCTGCGCCTTCGCGTTTCAGGGTGAGGGTGCGGGAGGTATTCAGTTTATCCGGGCCGCAGTCGGCGGCGGTGGCGGTTCCTGCAAGTGCTGCCAGTATCAATGCGAGTACTTTCATGCGCTTCTGTCTCCGATATGTATGTGGCCCAGCAGGCCGGTCACCGGCAGGGCTAGCGGGATGGATCGTCCGGGAAGGTCGGCTTGCCATTCGCTGATTTGTTGGGCATGGCATTTTAACGCGGCTTCGCGTTGTGTCCATGCTTGTGTGAAGGCGCGTGGTTTGTCGGCGGCGGTTTGCAGCGCGGCGGCGATGTGCGGGCCGAGGTAGTCGCGGGCGACGGTTTGCCAGTCGGGGATGTCCTGCACCTGTATGAGGTCCGCACCGATCGGGCCTCGCAGGTTGAAGGCGGCCAATGTGTAGTTGGTGTCGTGGCTGAAGGAGCAGCCGATGATGCTGGCTCGCTCAGCCAGCAGGATGGCCGGCGGCGTGCCGGGCGAGGAGGCGATGGTGATGTCGGCGATGGGCACGCCCAGTACCGCAGCCAGCGCCTCGCGTGCGGCCAGCCGGATCGCGCGGCGGGCGGCGTCGCGCTGGGCCGCCGGCGACGGTTGCGCTGCGTCGGCGGTGCGGATCAGGATTGCGAACAGGCCGTCCTGCGGCGTCGGCGCGGGGCCGGGCCAGAGGTGGACGGCCAGCGCGGTCATTTGCGCGCCGGGGCGGCCGGGCAGCCGGCCCAGTTGCCGTTGGCCGGAATGGTCTCGCCCTTCATCACCAGCGTCAGCGCGCCGAGCCGCGCGTTGTTGCCGACGCTGGCGCTGTACAGCACCGACGCCCGCGCGCCCATGTAGACACGCTCGCCGATCATCACGTGATCGATCTTCATCACGCGGTCCTCGAACAAGTGCGTCTGCGGGCAGCTCAACGCATTCAGCTCGCTATGGTCGCCGATATGCACGCAATCGAACTCCGTGATATCGGTGGTGTCCATGTAGACACCCTTGCCGATCCGGCAGCCCAGCAGATTGAAGGCCATCGGCAGCCACGGCGTGCCGCGCAGGTAGCGCATGAAGTTCGGCACGGCGATGCCTTCGTACAGATTGGTCACGCCTTCCGACAGCCACACAAACGGCGTCCACATCGGCTCCGATTGTTTGCGATAGCGTCCGATCAGCAGCCACTTGAGCAGCACCACGAACACGTAGTTGCCGACGCCGTAGACCAAGCCGGCCAGCGCCAAGTCCCAGATCACCTCACCCCAGCGGCCCGCGCCGGCGGCCGGCATCACCGCCAGTACCAGCGTGTAGCCGACCGCGATCACCAGCGCATGCGGCGCGACGATGCGGAACGCTTCGATCAAGCCCCGCCCCAAACGGCGCAACGGCGATGGATGGAAGGTCAGCCACTCCGGATAGCCGCTGGTCTGCTCGCGCGCGGGCAGGTTGATCGGCGGAGAGCCAAGCCACGTATCTCCGCTGTTCATCTGCGCATTGTCCGGTGCGCGCGAATGCACGCCGATCAGCACATGCTCGGGCAGCACGGTACCGTCCGGGATGTAGGCGCCGTTGCCGACGAAGCTGCGGTGCGAGACCACGGTCGGTTTCATCACCATCCAGCCGCCGTCGATTTCCTCGTCGCCCAGCATGACCGCGTCGGCGATGAAGGTTTCGTCGCCAAGGGTCAGCATGTCCGGCACCACGCCCAGCGCGGTGGAGATCTCGGCATCCTTGCCGACTTTGGCGCCCAGCAGGCGATACCAGTACGGCGCGAACACGGTGGCGTAAATGCCGTGCAAGACGTTGAGGCTCGATTCCTGGATCTGGCTCACCAGCCACTTGGCGCAGTAGGTGTTGCCGTGCACCGGGAACTGGCCCGGCTTCAGGCGCGGCAAGGCGCTCCAGCGGATGCCGGCCGACACCAGCGCGGTCAGGATAATCAGCACGGTGCTGGCCGGGAAGGCCAGCAGGAAGTAGCGCAGCAGGCGGATGCGCATGTCCTCGCCCTGGATCCACGGCAGCCAGCCTGCTTCGTCGAACCAGTCGATCATGACGAAGCTTGGGAACACCGGCATGAAGAACAGCGTCACCACCAGCAGGATGCCGAAGATGAAGAACAGCGCCTCGCCGGCGCGGCGCGCGGCGCTGGCGCTTGGGCGCGGCGGCAGCTGGTTCTCGAACGCGCCCATGTCGCGCGCCGGCGAACCGGCCCATACGCGGCCGGCCGGCACTACGCCGCCGTCGCTCAATGCCGATTGGCCTTCGAGGTGGCCCAGCGCTTCAACGCGGGTGTTGCCTTCCATGATGGCGAAGGAGCTGACGCAGGCATCTTGTTCCAGCGTGATCTGGCCGAGGTAGAGTTGTCCGCGTTCGACGCGTGCGTTTTCGAAGTTGGCGGCGTTGCCGATGCTGACCCGGTCGCCGATGTGCAGCAGGTCCGGCGCACGCAGCGTCATCGAGCCGATGATGACGTCCTTGCCGATTTTCGCGCCGAGCGCGCGCAGCCACCATGTGTTGAGCGAGGAGCCGCTCAGCAGGTAGGCTGGCGCGGCTTCGACCAGCCGGTCGGCCAGCCACCAGCGGTAGTAGGTGAGGCCCCACAACGGGTAGACGCCGGCCTTCAGGCGGCCGGCGATCAACCATTTGCCAAGGATGGCGACGGCGAATTCACCGATGGTCGCCAGCAGGAACACGCCGACCGAGGCGGCGATGGCGCGCGCCACCGAGTCGCCGGGATCGCCGGTGTAGAAGTGGTAGGTGAAGAACGGCGCCAGCCACTGCGCCATGCGCAGCGTGACCAGCGGCGGCATGGCGGCCGCTTGCGCCGCGCCGCAGATCCAGCGCTTGAGCGTGGGCGGCGGCGTCCAGTCCTGTTCTTCCGCGCCGGTGGTGGGCGCGTCGGCCAGCGTCTGGGCGATTTTGCCGATCTGGCGCTGCTGGTAGATGTCGCGCACGGTGACGTGGGCGTAGCGCGGGTCGGCGCGCAGCGAGGAGGCCAGGCGGGCGGCGAAGAAGGAGTGGCCGCCAAGGTCGGTGAAGAAGTCGGCGTTGCGCAGGATGGGCTGGCCGGGAAACAGGGCGGCCAATGCGGCGAACAGCGCTTCTTCGGCCGGTGTTTCGGGCAGGTCGGAGTCTTCGGCGCTGCCGGCTGGCGCGACTTGCAGCGGCGCGGCTTTCAGTGTCTTGCGGTCGATTTTGCCGGAGGTCAGGCGCGGCATGGCGTCCAGCATTTCGTAGCGGCCGGGGACCATGTAGGGCGGCAGCTTGGCGGCGAGGGCGGCGCGCAGCGCGCGTGCATCAATCGCGGACGTCCCTTCCGGCACGATGTAGGCGACCAGTTGGTCGATGCCATCGTCCTTGCGCAGCAGGACGGCGACGGTGCCGACGCCTGGCTGTTGCGCCAGCAGCGCTTCGATTTCGCCCAGTTCGACGCGGAAGCCGCGGATTTTCACTTGGTCGTCGGCGCGGCCGAGGCAGACCACTTCGCCGTCAACGCCAATGCGCGCGAGGTCGCCGGTGCGGTATAGGCGCGCGTCGTGCGGGCCGGCAGACCACGGATTGGACAGGAACTTCTCGGCCGTCAGGTCAGGGCGGCCAAGGTAGCCGGCGGCCAGGCCGGGACCGGTGATGCACAGCTCACCGATTTCACCGCGCGCCAGCAGGCGCAGACCCTGTTCGGTATTGGCATCGATGACCAGCAGGCCGTAGTTGGGCAGCGGCGTGCCGATGGTGACCGGCTGGCCCGGTTGCAGGCGCGCGAGGCTGGCCGAGACGGTCGCCTCGGTCGGGCCGTAGGTGTTGAACATTTGCCGGCCTTCGCGCCACCAGCGCTGCACCAGCGATTCCGGGCAGGCCTCGCCGCCGAGGTTAATCAGGCGCAGGCTCGGCACCTCCTGATTAAAGAGCGCCAGCAGCGTCGGCACCGCGTGCAGCACCGTTACGCCATTCTCTGCCAGCATGCGCGGCAGCGTCTCCGGATCGCCGCTGATTTCCTTGGGGCCGATCCACAGCGTCGCGCCAACCAGGTAGGCGATCCAGATCTCTTCAAACGACATGTCGAATGCCACCGAAAAGCCCTGATACACCTTGTCCTCGCCGGTCACGCCCAGCACCGCGTTCTCGCTGCGCAGGAAATGGCAGATGCTGCGCTGGGTGATCAGGATGCCTTTCGGCTTGCCGGTCGAACCGGAAGTGTAGATGACGTAAGCCGGAACGTCCGGCGACACCGCGCCGCGCCGCGTCAGCACTTCGCCAGCCGCCGGCGGCGCAAGCAGCGCCTCCGCCGTCCATACCGCGCGCCCGCCATTGGCCGCATCGGCAACATCGGCCAAACGCGGCGCAAACGCCGAGCAAGTGAGCACGCCGGCGCCAGAAGCATCATCAAGACAAACCTGCAAGCGCTCGACCGGCGTATCCTCATCGACCGGCAGCCATGCGGCGCCGGCCTTGGCGATCCCCGCCTGCAGCACCAGCAGCTCGATCCCGCGCGGCAGCCAAAGGCCGACGATCTGGCCCGGCTGCACGCCGGCCGCGATCAAGCGCGCCGCCACCAGATCGGCCTGCGCGTTCAACTCCCCGTAACTCAGCGAGCGCTCGCCGAAAACCAGCGCGATCCGCTCCGGATGGCGCGCGGCGCTGGCCTCCAGCAAATCGGCCAGAATCTCATCGCGCAGCAGGTCCGCCTGCGATGGGCCAAATAGAACGTCTGGATTGAGCGGTATTACGGGTTGATTCATGCTGATACTTTATTCGAATTCAGCCCGTCATTGTATCCGATAGGGGGGGAATGCAAGTTCTGCTTACAGCCTTTACAATAGGACATACGAGCCGAAACTAAGGAGCCGCATGTCTACGCACCGCCCATTCATCGCCCCCATGCAGTTTGACGACGCTCAAGCCGCCTACGACCAGGTTCTGGCCATCTACGACACCAACATCGCCTATCTGCGCGACGCCATGAAGCGCTTCGTCGCCGGCGAAGACGTGGGTGAACATGTGCGGGCCTGCTATCCGTTTGTGCGGGTCCATACCGACACCGTGGCGCGCGCCGATTCGCGGCTGGCGTTCGGCTTCGTCGCCGGCCCCGGCACCTACGAAACCACGCTCACCCGGCCCGACCTGTTCGCGCGCTACTACCTCCAGCAATTCAAGCTGCTGCTGAAGAACCACGGCAGCCACCACGTCAAGCTGGAAGTCGGCACCAGTTCGCAGCCGATTCCGATCCACTTCTCGTTCGCCGAACATGAACACATCGAAGGCAGCCTGACGGCGGAACGCCGCCTGCTGATGCGCGACGTGTTCGACCTGCCTAATCTGGCGGCAATGGACGACGGCATCGCCAACGGTACCCACGAGCCGCCGATGGGCGAGGCGCAGCCGCTGTCGCTGTTCACCGCGCCGCGCGTCGACTACTCGCTGCTGCGCCTGCGCCACTACACCGGCACCTCGTGCGAGCATTTCCAGAAGTTCGTCCTGTTCACCAACTACCAGTTCTACATCGACGAATTTATCCGGCTGGGGCACGAGTTGATGTCCCATCCATCCGGCGCGCCGGGCGACGACTACATCGCCTTTGTCGAACCGGGCAACCTGGTGACGCGCAGGGTAGGGCAGTCGGTACAGCCGGGCGATGCGCTGGGCGCCGCGCCCCCGCGCATGCCGCAGATGCCGGGCTATCACTTGATTCGCGCCGACGGCACCGGCATCTCGATGGTGAACATCGGCGTCGGCCCGGCCAATGCCAAGACCATCACCGACCACATCGCGGTGCTGCGCCCGCACGCCTGGCTGATGCTGGGCCACTGCGCCGGCTTGCGCAACACGCAGGAACTGGGCGATTACGTGCTGGCGCACGGCTACGTGCGCGAGGACCACGTGCTCGACGAAGACCTGCCGCTGTGGGTGCCGATCCCGCCGCTGGCCGAGGTGCAGGTGGCGATCGAGGCGGCAGTGGCCGAAGTCACGCAGCTGACCGGCCATGACCTCAAGCGCGTGATGCGCACCGGGACCGTGGCCAGCACCGACAACCGCAACTGGGAGTTGATGCCGCAGCGGACGCCCGAGCGCCGTTTCAGCCAGAGCCGGGCGATCGCGCTGGACATGGAAAGCGCCACCATCGCGGCCAACGGCTTCCGCTTCCGCGTCCCGTATGGCACGCTGCTATGCGTGAGCGACAAGCCGATGCACGGCGAGATCAAGCTGCCGGGCATGGCCAACCAGTTCTACCGCGACCGTGTCGACCAGCACCTGCGCATCGGCATCCGCGCGATGGAGCTGCTGCGCGCGCTGGGCGTGGACAAGCTTCACTCCCGCAAGCTGCGCAGCTTCACGGAAGTGGCCTTCCAGTAGGAGCAGGCGGCACTTGCCCGTCAGTGTGTTGTGCATTGACTACAAAATTGATAGCGTTACCACGGCCGCCGCGCGCGGCGGCCGTTGGCTGATATCTTTTTTGGTATCGAAAACCGCCAAAAATTGATTGGTTTGTTTTTCCCCCAGCACCTAAGATTTGCTCCAGACGGCGCTCCCCCTCGCCGCTCCTAAGAAAAACAGACACTACTGGAGACCTATGAAACACACCGTATCCGGGACTTGCGAGTCCCAGGCCAAGCATCGTCTCGTCCTGAAATCCGGCGTTGCCGTGCTGGCAGCCGCAGGCCTGCTGAATGCCCTCCCGGTAATGGCCCAGCAGGCTGGCGATACCCCAGTGGCCGCCGTGGCCGAACAATCGACCGTGACCGTGACCGGTGTTCGCCGCGCCGCGCAAAGCGCCCAGAAGATCAAGAAGGATGCAGATAACGTTATCGACTCCATCGTCGCCGACGATATTGGTAAATTCCCGGACACCAACGTGGCCGAAACCATCGCCCGCGTCACCGGCGTGCAAGTGCGCCGCGACGGCGGCGAAGCCAACACCGTGCTGATCCGCGGCTTGCCGGGCATCGCCACGCTGCTGAACGGCCGTGAGATGTTCAGCACCGTCGGCCGCTACATCCAGCTGGCCGATATCCCGTCGACCATGCTGCAGCGCGTGGACGTGTACAAATCGCAGAGTGCGGACCTGCCCGAGGGCGGCATCGCCGGCGTGATCGACGTGCGCACCAACCGTCCGTTCGACTTCAAGGGCTTCACCGCCGTGGTCAATGGAGGCGCCACCAACAACTCGCAGGCCGAGCGCACCGACCCCAACGTCAGCGGCATGATCTCGAACCGCTGGAAAACCGACATCGGCGAATTCGGCGCCCTGGTTGGCGTGTCTTATCTGCGCAACCACTACACCGAAGAACGCGTTTTCAACACCAAACCGATCAACAAGAACTGGCTGCTGCCGAATCTGACCGGTCCTGACCTGGTGGGCCTGGAAAGCATCAAGGGCGACCGCCGCCGCAGCGCCGCCAACTACGCCTTGCAGTGGAAACCGAACAGCGACGTTGAAGTGTATGCGGAAGGCTTGTCTTCGCACTACCTGAACAATTTCGAGACCGACTTCTTCGTCGGCCTGCCGTGGTGGGGCCCGGGCGATCAAATGACCGCCACCAAAATCCCGGGTTCGGACCAACTGCAGACGCTCAATTCGCACAACGTCAACACCATCATGTCGACCCAGGCCAACCGCGCCAGCAACGTGACCCAGCAGCACGCCATCGGCGGCCGCTGGAATGCTGCGCCGGGCCTGCGCCTGAGCACCGAGCTTGCCCGCACGCTGTCGGACTACGACTGGCAGAATCCTATCCTCGACACCATCACCAACGTGCCGAACGCGAACGTGAACACCAATGTCGGCGGCAGCTCCTACGTCGCCTACGGCGGCATGGATCTGAACGATCCGTCGAAGTACACGCTGTCGCAGCTGTTCGACCGCTATGGCCACGACCAGGGCGCATCGACCGACTGGCGCGCCGACGGCACCTACACCCTGCAGGACGAGGGTCTGTTCAAGGACTTCGGTTTCGGCGTGCGCGCCGCCAAGCGCACCGCCGCGTCGATCAAGTCGCTCGAAGGCTCGGTGCCGGCAACGGCTGGCGTCAGCGCCGCTTCGCTGCAAGGCATGAGCTGCACCGCGCAGATGCAAAACAACTGGGGCACCACCTCGTGGTACACCCCATGCGCGGACTACCTGATTACCAACACCGCCGCCGTGCGCAAGGCCGTCACTGGCAGCAGCGCTGCCAAGGCGATCGATCCCGGCTCGTACTTCGCCGACGAGGAAAAGAACTACGCCTTGTACGGCAAGGCCCATCTGGGCTGGGAAGTGGCCGGCATTCCGGTCGATGGCGTGCTCGGTATGCGCGTCACCAAGACCGATTCCAAACTGCTCGGCAAACTTGGCATCAGCGTTGTAGGTCAGCCCACCACGTATGTCGATACCGGTAGCAGCGGCAGTGACACGGCGTATCTGCCGAGCGCAAACTTCAAGCTGCAACTGCGTGACGACGTGATCGGCCGCTTCTCCGTGACCAAGACGATGACCCGTCCGGATTTCGCGCAGCTGAATCCAGGCACCGCCTATATTAAACCCAACGGCAATACGGTGGAGGCATCGGCAAGCGGCGGCAATCCGGACCTGAAGCCGTTCACCGCGCGTAACTACGACGGCTCGCTGGAGTGGTATTTCTCGTCGACCGGCATGGCCAGTGTCGCGCTGTTCCGCCACGAGTTCAAAGGCTACATCATGACCAAGAAGGTCAAGGAGACCTTCGACGGTGTGGTGTATGACACCAATCGTCCGTTCAACACCGACGACGGTTACCTGCAAGGCGCAGAAGTATCGTACCGCAGCTTCTTCGACAAGCTGCCGGGCTGGATGAGCGGCTTTGGCGTAGAGGCGAATGCGACCTACACTGAAGGCAAGACCACCACCTCCTCGGTGGTGGACAATGCAGCCAACGGCAAGCCGTTCGCCGGCATGTCGAAATGGTCGTACAACGTGGTGGCGCTGTATGAGAAGTATGGCGTCTCGGGCCGCCTGGCCTACAACTGGCGCTCGAAGTTCACCCAGGTCTACAATGATACCGGCGACGGCAAGGACCTGATCGCATCGCCGATGTCTTCGCTGGATGGTTCGCTGGGCTACAAGATCAACGAGAACACCTCGATCACCCTGACCGGCACCAACCTGTTGAACTTCAAGTACACCGACTACTGGAACGACAAGAACCTGTATCCACGCGATACGCGTAAATACGATCGTTCGGTTGGCCTGTTCCTGAACTGGAAGATCTGAGTAAGTTGAAGCTTGGTTGATGCAAATCGGCCGCGTCCCCGCCTGAGCGAGGGCGCGGCCTCGCACTTTGAGGTAGTCACGATGTCGAATCAAAAAATGTCGGTGCTGGAGAAAATCGGTTTTGGCGCGGGCGACATGGCGCTGAATGTGGTGATCTCGTCGATGATGTTGATCATTACCTTCTTCTACACCGATATCTACGGCTTGAAGACCACGGACCTGGCGCTGATGTTTGGTGTCGTGAAATTTGTCGGCGCGATGGCCGATCTGGTGATGGGCCAGATCACCGACCGCGTCACCATGCGCTGGGGACGTTATCGTCCGTGGCTGCTGTTGCTGGCCGTGCCTTACGGCGTCAGCGTGTTCTTCGTGTTCCTCACGCCGGACTGGGACTACAGCGCCAAACTGGTGTGGGCTTATTCCACCTACATCATCATGACCGTCATGACGGCGGGCGTGGGCATTCCCTATATCTCGCTGCCTAGCGTGCTGTCCAAGGATCCGCAGGAAACCCTGTCGGCCAACGGCTACCGCCTGTTCTTCGCCAAGATCGGCGCCTTCATGGTGACCGTGATCGTGCCGCTGCTGTCCGAACGCCTGGGCCACGGCAACGCGGCTGCCGGCTATGAGCTGGCGATGGCGGTGATGGCGGCGATGGGCGTGGCGCTGTTCCTGTTCTGCTTCTTCACCACCAAGGAGCGCGTGCAGCACGAAATCAAGCGCCAGCCGCTGTGGGAGCAAATCAAAGTCCTGGTGCGCAACGACCAGTGGCTGATCCTGTGCGGCGTGTGCATCACCGGCACTGTGGGCTATGTGCTGCGCGGTTCGGTGGCCATCTACTACGCCAAATACTACCTGCATGCCGATGCCGCCTTGATCTCGGCATTCCTGTCGACCGGCGTGGTGGCGGCCATTCTGTCGATGGTGGCATCGACCTGGATCACCAAGTTTTACTGCAAGATCAAATTGTTCCGCTGGACCCAGATCGCTGTGGGCCTGATCAGCGCCGCCATCTACTTCCTGGTCAAGCCGGGCGACGTGGCGCTGGCCTTCGTGCTGTACTTCCTGCTGTCCTTCGTGGTGGACCTGCACGCGCCGGTGTTCTGGTCGGCCATCGCCGAGACCATCGACTACGGCGTGCTCAAGACCGGCAAGCGCGTCTCCGGCTTCGCCTTCGGCGGCATCTCGGTCTGCCAGAAGGCCGGTATGGGCATCGCCGGCATCGTGGTCGGCAAGCTGCTGGCGTACTTCGCCTATGTACCCAACGTTGAGCAAACCGATTTCGCATTGCACGGCATCGTGCTGATGATGACGCTGATTCCTGGCTTCTTCCATACCGTCATGGGCCTGCTCATGTTCAAGTACCGCCTCAACGACGGCTACTACGCGCAGGTCAAGGAAGAGATGGGAGCGAAAGGCTATGTGGCAGTCTAATTTTTTGGAACTTGAAATGGAAAACATCCTCACCCCGCTGATCGAGCAGCGCGCCGATCCTCATATTTATCGCCACACCGACGGCTATTACTACTTCGTCGCCTCGGTGCCGGAGTACGACCGCATTGAACTGCGCCGCGCCAAGACCATCGCCGGCCTTGTCGACGCCGAGAAGGTCACCGTCTGGCGCAAGCCCGATACTGGCCCGTACAGCGAACTGGTTTGGGCGCCCGAGCTGCACTTCAACCAGGGCGCGTGGTATGTCTACTTCGCCGCCGCGCCTAGCCGCGAGATCAAGTACAAGCTGTTCCAGCACCGCATGTACGCGATCAGCACCGCCGCCGCCAATCCGCTGGAAGGCGAGTGGGAGTTCAAAGGCCAGATCGACACCGGCATCGACACCTTCTGCCTGGACGCCACCACCTTCACCCACAAGGATCAGCTGTACTACGTGTGGGCGCAGAAGGACAACGCCATCGAGGGCAACTCCAACATCTACATCGCGCCGATGAAAACGCCGTGGCAGCTGGGCGGTGCGCCGGTCATGCTGAGCAAGCCGGAATTCGACTGGGAGATTCGCGGCTTCTGGGTCAACGAAGGTCCGTCCATCCTCAAAAAGAACGGCAAGATCTTCCTCAGCTATTCGGCCAGCGCCACCGACGAGAACTACGCAATGGGCCTGCTGTGGGCGGACGAAAACGCCGACGTGATGGATCCGAAGTCGTGGACCAAGGCCAAGGAGCCGGTGCTGCAGACCTGCTTCGAGCACAAGGTGTATGGCCCCGGCCACAACAGTTTCACCGTTGGCGATGATGGCGAAACTGTCATGTTGGTTTATCATGCACGCACCTACACCGAGATTATCGGCGACCCGCTGTGGAATCCGGACCGTCACACCTACGTTAAACCGCTGAAGTGGGACGAGCAGGGTATGCCCGTTTTCGGAAAGCCGTCGATCGCCTAAAATAAGCGAGCGCACATATTCCGGCGGCCGAGCAGGGGAACCTCTCGGCCGCCTTGTCATTAGAGAGTCAACATGCAAGCAACGATCACCGAATCCCCATTTGGCCAGCTGCCGGACGGCCGCGCAGCCACCCTCTACACCCTGACCAACGCCAACGGCATGATCGCCAAGATCAGCAACCTTGGCGGCGTGATCACGGAACTGCACGTGCCGGACCGCGACGGCGTGCTGGCCGACGTCTGCCACGGCTTCGACAACGTCGACGCCTACCTCGGTAAATCGGAGTACTTCGGCGCGCTGATCGGCCGCTATGGCAACCGCATCGCCAACGGCCGCTTCACGCTGGACGGCGAGACCTGGCAGCTGGACGTCAACGATGGCGTCAACCACCTGCACGGCGGCGCCGATGGCTTCCACCGCCAGCTGTGGGAGGCCGAAATCTTCACCACGCCGAAATCGGCGGGCGTGATCCTGACTTATTTGAGCATCGCCGGCGACCAGGGTTATCCCGGCACCGCCGAAATCACCGCCATCTACGAGCTGCGCGACAATAACGAATTGCGCATCGCCTTCCACGCCGTGGCCGACAAGGCCACGCCGATGAACCTGACCAACCACGCCTACTTCAACCTCGCCGGCAAGGGCGACATCCTGGGCCACGAGCTGACTATCCCGGCCGACGCCATCACCCCGGTCGGTCCCGGCCTGATTCCGGTCGGTGCGCCGGCGCCAGTAGCCGGCACGCCGTTCGACTTCCGCAGCGCGACCGCCATCGGCGCGCGCATCGATCAGCAAGATGCGCAGCTGGCACTCGGTTCCGGCTACGACCACAACTTCGTGCTGAATAAATCTGCTCCGGGCGCATTGGAACTGGCGGCCCGGGTGGTCGATCCGTCGTCGGGCCGTGTGCTGGAAGTGCTGTCGCAGGAGCCGGGCATCCAGTTCTACAGCGGGAACTTCCTGAACGACTCGGTCAGTGGAAAAGGGCGCATCTACGGTCATCGCAGCGGCTTTTGCCTCGAACCGCAGCACTTCCCGGATTCGCCGAATCGTCCTGATTTCCCGTCGACGATCCTGCGTCCGGGCGAGGAGTACAGCACGGTGATGGCTTACCGCTTCACCACCGTCTAGGTATATCGATTTCGATATCGATATCGATAAACAATTTATTGGAAAGTTATCTCAGTCCGCCTTAGTATGCCTTATCGATGCGGGGACATGACATTCACGTCCCTGCACAGGAAAATACTGAGGAGAAATGCATGTCTGAGAATGACAAAAAGGTGAAGCTGCGCTCCGCCGAGTGGTTTGGTACCCAAGACAAAAACGGCTTCATGTACCGGAGCTGGATGAAGAATCAGGGCATCCCTGATCACGAATTCGAAGGCAAGCCGATTATCGGCATCTGCAATACCTGGTCCGAACTGACCCCATGCAACGCCCACTTCCGCAAACTGGCGGAACACGTCAAGCGCGGCATCTACGAAGCCGGCGGCTTCCCGGTTGAATTCCCAGTATTCTCCAACGGCGAATCGAACCTGCGTCCGACCGCCATGTTGACCCGTAACCTCGCCTCGATGGACGTGGAAGAATCGATCCGCGGCAATCCGATGGACGGCGTGGTGCTGCTGGTCGGCTGCGACAAGACCACTCCGGCGCTGCTGATGGGCGCTGCCTCGGTCGACATTCCGACCATCGTTGTTACCGGCGGCCCGATGCTGAACGGTAAACTGAACGGCAAAAATATCGGTTCCGGCACCGCCGTCTGGCAGCTGCACGAACAAGTCAAAGCCGGTGAAATCTCGATGCACGAGTTCATTGGCGCCGAAGCGGGCCACTCGCGTTCCGCCGGCACCTGCAACACGATGGGCACTGCCTCGACGATGGCCTGCATGGCCGAGTCGCTGGGCACCTCGCTGCCGCACAATGCCGCCATCCCAGCTGTCGACGCGCGCCGCTACGTGCTGGCCCACATGTCGGGCATCCGCATCGTCGAGATGGTGAAGCAGGACCTGAAGCTGTCGAAGATCCTGACCAAAGAGAATTTTGAAAACGCGATCCGCGTCAACGCCGCCATCGGCGGTTCGACCAACGCCGTGATCCACCTGAAAGCCATCGCCGGCCGTATCGGCGTGGATCTGGAACTGGAAGACTGGACCCGTGTCGGCCGCGGCACCCCGACCATCGTCGACCTGCTGCCATCGGGCCGCTTCCTGATGGAAGAGTTCTACTACGCCGGCGGCCTGCCGGGCGTAATCCGCCGCATGGGCGACGGTAACATCCTGCCGCACCCGAACGCGCTGACCGTCAACGGCAAGACCATCTGGGAAAACTGCGTGGATGCGCCGATCTACGACGAAGAAGTGATCCGCACGCTGGACAACCCGATCCGCAAGGACGGCGGCATCTGCATCTTGCGCGGCAACCTGGCGCCGCGCGGCGCGGTGCTGAAGCCATCGGCCGCAACGCCGGAACTGATGCAGCATCGCGGCAAGGCCGTGGTGTTTGAAGACTTCGAACACTACAAGTCGCGCATCATGGATCCGAACCTGGACGTCGATAAAGACTCCATCCTGGTGATGAAGAACTGCGGCCCGAAAGGTTATCCGGGCATGGCGGAAGTAGGCAATATGGGCCTGCCGCCCAAGTTGCTGGCAGCGGGCGTGAAAGACATGGTGCGTATTTCGGATGCGCGCATGAGCGGTACGGCGTATGGCACGGTGGTGCTGCACGTGGCGCCGGAAGCGATGGCCGGCGGTCCGCTGGGCATCGTCAAGGATGGCGACTACATCACGCTCGATTGCGCAGGCGGTCAGTTGAATCTGGAAGTGTCGGACGAAGAAATCGCCGCACGCCAGGCCGCCCGCGTGGCAGGCAGCGCGCCAGGTCCGAAGACCGGCTACCAGCAGCTGTACATCGAGCACGTGCTGCAAGCGGACGAAGGCTGCGACTTCGACTTCCTGGTCGGTAATCGCGGTTCGGCCGTTCCACGTCACTCGCACTAAACCCACGTCGTCCCGGCGCAGGCCGGGACCCATAGAACGCATGCTCAGCATGGACCCCGGCCTTCGCCGGGGCGACGGCAAGGAGATTCATATGTTATTGGTTCAATTTAAAAACGAACAAGGCGCGCGTAAAATCGGCGTGCTGGAACAAGAAATCATCCGCATCATCGACGGCTACAGCACCACCTACGCATTGGCGCAGGATGCGATCCGCAAATCGGTATCGCTGGCCACGCTGGCTGAAAAAGCCATCGGCGCGCAAACCACCTCGTTCGACGCAGTGGCCGCAGCCGGCCGCCTGCTGTCGCCGCTGGATCACTCGGACGACGCCCACACTTACGTCACCGGCACCGGCCTGACCCATCTGGGCTCCGCCGACACCCGCGACGCCATGCACAAGAAAATCGGCGGCGATGTTGAATCGCTGAGCGATTCGATGAAGATGTTCCGCATGGGCGTGGAAGGCGGCAAGCCAGCCGCCGGCGCCGCAGGCGTGCAGCCGGAATGGTTCTACAAAGGCGACGGCTCGATCGTCGCCGCCAGCGGCCAGGACCTGAACATGCCGGACTTCGCGCTGGACGGCGGCGAAGAGCCTGAAGTGGCAGGCCTGTACGTCATCGGTGACGACGGCCAGCCTTACCGCGTCGGCTTCGCCATCGGTAACGAATTCTCGGACCACGTGACCGAACGCCAGAACTACCTGTACCTCGCGCACTCCAAGCTGCGCGTATGCGGTCTCGGTCCTGCGCTGCTGGTGGGCGAAGCGCCGGCCAGCATCGAAGGCATCTCGCGCATTCTCGACAAGGAAGGCAAGGTACGCTGGGAGAAGCCATTCTTCAGCGGCGAACAGAATATGTCGCACACCATCGCCAACCTGGAACACCACCACTTCAAGTACTCGCTGTTCAAGCGTCCGGGCGACGTGCATGTGCACTTCTTCGGCACCGCGACCCTGAGTGTGGCGGACAACATCTCGGTGCAGCCGGGTGAAACCTTCGAGATCCATTCGCCGCAATTCGGCCCGGCCCTGCGCAACAAGCTGGCCGTCTACAAAACCGAAGTGGCCAAGGTGAAGGCATTATGATCATCACCGGCGATGCGCTGATCGGCGGCCAATCCGTCAAAGGCACCGGCGCGGGCGTCCGCGCCTACAACCCGGCTACGCAGCAGGTGATCGAGCCTGAATTCCGCACCGTGGACGCGGCGCAAATCGATCAGGCTTGCCGCCTGGCCGACGAAGCCTTCGACACCTTCCGCTCGCTGAGCGACGAGAAGCGTGCCGCCTTCCTCGACACCATCGCCGACCAGATCATGGAACTGGGCGATGTGCTGGTTGAACGTGTGATGGCCGAAACCAGCCTGCCGCGCCCGCGCGTGGAAGGCGAGCGCGCCCGCACTGTCGGCCAGCTCAAACTGTTTGCCAACTTGCTGCGCGAAGGATCGTGGCACGACGTGCGTTTTGACAAAGCCCTGCCGGATCGGACGCCGCCGCGTCCGGACCTGCGCATGCGCATGATCGGCCTTGGCCCGGTGGCCGTTTTCGCTGCCAGTAACTTCCCGTTGGCTTTTTCTGTAGCAGGCGGCGACACCGCGTCGGCGCTGGCCGCCGGTTGCCCGGTGGTGCTGAAGGCGCACTTTGCGCATCCGGGCACCTCGGAGCTGGTCGGCCGCGCGGTCGTGAAAGCGGTTGAGATCTGCGGCCTGCCGGCCGGCGTGTTCTCGCTGCTGACCGGCGTGGGCAATGAATTGGGCATAGCACTGGTGCGCCATCCAGCCATCAAGGCGGTCGGCTTTACCGGCTCGCGTGGCGGCGGCCTGGCGTTGATGGCCGCTGCGGCTGCGCGTCCGGTGCCGATTCCGGTGTATGCCGAAATGAGTTCGATCAATCCGGTGTTCCTGCTGCCGCAGGCGCTGAAGAACCGCGCCGAAGACATCGCCGCCGGTTTCGCCGGTTCGCTGACGCTGGGCGTGGGGCAGATGTGCACCAATCCTGGCCTGGTGCTGGCGATCGCCGGCCCTGAGCTGGACCGCTTCAACGCTGCGGCTTCGCAGGCGCTGGTGGGCGGCGCGGCTTGCTCTATGCTGTCGCCGGGTATTGCCGGGAACTTCGCGCGCGGTGTGAGCCAGCTGGCGGAGCATGCGGATGTGACCACGCTCGCCCTGGCGCCGCAAGCCGAAGGCAAGGGCGCTCCGGCGCTGTTCGTGTCGTCGGCGTCGGCCTTCCTGTCGCAGCATGCGCTGCAAGAGGAAATCTTTGGCCCAGCATCGCTGGTGGTGGCTTGCAAGGACGTGGCCGAGCTGCGCGCCGTCGCGGATAAGCTGGAAGGCCAGCTGACCGCCACGCTGATGATGGACGAAGGTGATCTGGAAGCTGCGCAAGCGCTGCTGCCGGTATTGGAACGCAAGGTTGGCCGTATTCTGGCCAACGGCTATCCGACTGGCGTGGAAGTCTGCAGCTCGATGGTGCACGGTGGCCCGTTCCCTTCGACATCGGATGGCCGCAGTACCTCGGTCGGCACTGGCGCGATCTCGCGCTTCTTGCGTCCGGTGTGCTACCAGAACCTGTCGCAAGCCTTGCTGCCGGAAGTCCTGCGTGACAACGGCAGCGCCAAATGGCTGCGCCGCGAAGGCGAATTGACCCGCAACTAAAAGACCCGTCGTCATTCCGGCGAAGGCCGGAATCCAATGCTGCGCAAGCATTAATTGGGCACCGGCCTTCGCCGGTGCGACGGATAACAGGAGACTGTATGACCCAACTGGCCAAGTTTGGCAGCCTGCGCGGCAAGCGCGTATTCATTACTGGCGGCGGCACCGGCATCGGTGAAGCGATGGTGATTTCCTTTGCGGAGCAGGGCGCGCAAGTGGCCTTCGTCGACATCGCGCGCGACGCCAGCCTCGCGCTGATTCGCCGTGTGAAGGAAGCCGGCTATCCCGAGCCGTTGTTCCGCCAGTGCGACATCACCGACATCCCGGCACTGCAAGCCACCATGACCGAAATGGCTGGCCTGATCGGCGACTTCGACATCCTCGTCAACAACGCCGCCAACGACCAGCGCCACGACACCGCCGAAGTCACGCAGGAATTCTGGGACAAGTGCATCGCCATCAACCAGCGCCCGATGTTCTTCACTTGCCAGGCGGTCCTGGAAGGCATGAAGAAGAAGGGAGCTGGCTCCATCATCAACGTCGGCTCGATCTCGTGGCACGTGAAGAACGCCGGCTACCCGGCCTACGCCACCACCAAGGCCGCAGTGCACGGCCTGACCCGTGGCCTGGCGCGCGAGTACGGCGCCCACGGCATCCGCGTCAACACCGTCACGCCGGGCTGGGTGATGACCCAGCGCCAGATCGACCTGTGGCTGGACGACGCCGGCGAGCAGGATATCAAGCGTAACCAGTGCCTGCAAAACAAACTGATGCCGCAGCACGTGGCATCGATGGTGCTGTTCCTGGCTGCCGATGATGGCGCCATGTGTACCGCTCAGGAATTCATCGTCGACGCAGGCTGGGTGTAAGCCGCCTGCAGTAGCACCGTTCGCCCCCGGAGACACCGCGCATCGACGCGGCGGGGTATAGCAACCATAGAAAATGGTAGGAACATGGTGAAGACAACCATAGCCGCCGCGCTGAGCGCTGCGGCAATTATCGCACCCGCCCACGCCGCGCAGTCAACAGCGTTGCGCAGCCCGGACAAACATGTCGCCGTCACCGTTCGCGCGGAAGACGGCAAGCTGACATACGCCATCGCCCGCGACGGCAAGCCAGTCCTGCTGGCCTCCGACCTTGGCCTGCAACTCGCCGGCGCCGATCTGCGCAACGACCTTACGCTACTGGCCGCAAGCGCCCCGCGCGTGGTGGAAGACCGCTACCAGATGGCAGTCGGCAAAAAGCGAGACATCACCTACCGCGCCAACGAGCAAACGTACTCGCTGCAAAACGCCAAACAGCAGAAAATCGACATCGTATTCCGCGTATCGAACGACGGTGTCGCCTTCCGCTACGTCGTCGCCGAGCCATCGCTGCCGCTGAAAAAACTGGTGCAGGAATACACCAGCTTCGCCCTGCCAACCGGTGCGAAAGCCTGGCTGCAGCCGATGGCGGTCGCGCAAACCGGCTGGAGCAACACCAATCCATCCTACGAAGAACACTACCAGATGGAGATCCCGGCCGGGACCAAGGCGCCGACCGACGCAGGCTGGGTATTCCCGGCCCTGTTCAAGACCGGCGCCAACTGGCTCGCCATCTCCGAAGCCAATATGGACGGGACCTGGCAAGCTTCGCGCTTGGCCGCCGATTCCACCGGCGGTAAATACAGCATCGACAACCCAATGCCGGCCGAGGTGTACACCAACGGCGGCCTGATGGCCGAAGTGGAGGGCACACTGACCTCGCCGTGGCGCGTGATCGTACTGGGCCCGCTGGCCACCGTCACCAACTCCACGCTCGGCACCGACCTGGCCGCACCGGCCGTCGCCTTCGATGCAGCGCGCGTCAAGCCCGGCCACGCCTCGTGGAGCTGGGCCATCCTGAAAGACGACTCCATCGTCTACGACGTCCAGAAAAAGTTTATCGACTACGCCGCCGACATGCACTGGGACTACACGTTGATTGACGTGAACTGGGACCGCAACATCGGTTACGACAAAATCAAGGAGCTGGCCGACTACGCCGCCACCAAAAACGTCGGCCTTATCCTCTGGTACAACTCGTCCGGCGCCTGGAACAAAACCGAATACTCGCCGAAAGGCCAACTGCTGACTCGCGAACAGCGCGTCAAGGAATTCAAGCGCGTGCGCGAGCTTGGCGTCAAAGGCCTGAAGATCGACTTCTTTGCCGGCGATGGCCAGTCCATGATCGCCTACTACAACGACATCCTGCGCGACGCCGCCGATGCCGGCCTGCTGGTCAACTTCCACGGCTCCACGCTGCCGCGCGGCTGGGCGCGCACCTGGCCTAACCTGATGACGATGGAAGCGATTCGCGGTTTCGAATTCACCACCTTCGAGCAGAAGGACCAGGACCTGATGCCAAGCCACGCCGCCATGCTGCCGTTCACGCGCAACCTGTTCGACCCGATGGACTTCACGCCGATGGTGTTCGGCGACATCCCCAACATCAAGCGCGCCAGCAGCAACGGCTTTGAACTGGCCACCTCGGTGCTCTACCTGTCCGGCATCCAGCACTTCGCCGACACGCCGGAAGGCATGGCCACCGCGCCGGCCTACGTCAAGCAATTCCTGCAAAACCTGCCGCGCAGCTGGGACGACAGCCGGCTGGTGGACGGCTATCCCGGCAAGTACGCTGTCATCGCGCGCCGCGCCGGTGACACCTGGTACATCGCAGGCATCAACGGCACCGACCAGGGAAAAACGCTGATGCTGGACCTGTCCTTCGTCGGCAAAAAGCAGGGCGTCATCTTCACCGATGGCGACCAGCCCCGCAGCTTCAGCCAGCGCAGCATCGCTGCCGGCAAAAAAGTAGCAGTAATCGTCAAGCCGCACGGCGGCTTCGTCATCCAACTATAAAACCCAAGGAGACTGAGAGTGAATCCAATCAAACGTGGTGTCCTCGCACTGTGCATGCTGGCTTCCGGCAGCGCATTCGCTGTTGAACTGACCATCGACGCGGCCAAGCCGGGCGCGGTGATTAACAAGGACGTTTACGGCCAGTTCGCCGAGCACCTTGGTACCGGCATCTACGAAGGTATCTGGGTCGGCCCTAAATCGAAGATCCCCAACACCAAGGGCTGGCGCAACGACGTGGTCGGCGCGCTGAAAGACATCAAGGTGCCGCTGGTGCGCTGGCCGGGAGGCTGCTTTGCCGACGAATACCACTGGCGCGACGGCGTAGGCCCGCGCGAGAAGCGACCGGTCAAGGTCAACACCAACTGGGGCGGCGTGGACGAATCCAACGCTGTCGGCACGCATGAATTCTTTGACCTGGTCGACCTGCTGGGTGCGGACGCCTACGTCAACGGCAACCTTGGCACCGGCAGCTCGCAAGAAATGTCGGAGTGGGTCGAGTACATGACCTCCGACAGCAAATCCACGCTGGCCAATATGCGACGCAAGAATGGCCGCGACAAGCCGTTCAAGGTGGCCTACTTCGCGGTCGGTAACGAGGCGTGGGGCTGCGGCGGCAATATGAGCCCGCAGTACTACTCGGACCTGTACAAGCAAGCCGAGACCTTCCTGCGCGCACCGAAGCAGTACCGCCCGCAGATCATCGCCAGCGGCGGCAACGACAATGACGTGACCTGGACCGATGTGCTGAGCAAGCAGCTGAAGAACCAGACCAGCGGCATCAGCTTCCACTACTACACCCTGCCGACCGGTAAATGGGAAGTGAAGGGCGCCTCGACCGGCTTCCAGGAAAACGAGTGGATCTCCACCATGTCCAACACGCTGCGCATGGAAGACCACATCCAGAAGAACACCGCCGTAATGGACAAGCACGATCCGGAGAAGAAACTGGGCCTGTTCGTGGACGAGTGGGGCACTTGGTACGACGTGGAAAAGGGCACCAATCCTGGCTTCCTGTTCCAGCAGAACACCCTGCGCGATGCGGTTGTCGCTGCGCTTAACTTCAACATCTTCCACGCTCACGCGGACCGCGTGCGCATGACCAATATCGCGCAGATGGTCAACGTGCTGCAGGCGATGATCATCACCGACAAGGACAAGATGATCCTGACCCCGACCTACTACGCGTACCAGATGTATGTGCCGTTCCAGAACGCGACCTCGCTGCCGGTGTCGCTGAAGGACAATCCGGACTACAGCGTCGGCAACGTGAAGGTGCCTGAGATCAGCGCATCGGCCGCGCGCGGCACCGACGGCAAACTGTATGTGGCGCTGGTAAACACCAATCCGAACAAGGCTTCGGATGTCGCGCTGAATATTCCTGGCCAAAGCGTGAAGGCTGTGAAAGGCCGCGTGCTGACCTCCACCGCGATGGATACGCACAACACCTTCGCCGCGCCGCAAGCGATCAAGCCTGCAGCGTTCAGCGCCACCGCCGGCGCCGACGGCAAACTGACGGTCAAAGTGCCTGCCAAGGCCGTGATCGTGGTGGCAGTGGAGTAAGCTCATGGACGATATCAACATCACTCGCCGGAAGGTCATTTCGGCCGGCGGCGTGGCGTTGGTGCTGGCCGGTTGCGGCGGCGGTGGCGGTGGCACTACGCCAACGCCTACCCCGACGCCGACGCCCACTCCAACGCCGACGCCTACTCCGACACCAACGCCGACGCCAACGCCGACGCCAACGCCAACGCCAACCAGCATCACATTCATGGACGCTTCGGTACACGATCCATCCGTGATTAAGGTGGACGGCACGTTCTACGTGTTTGGTTCGCACCTCGCCGCCGCCAAGTCGACGGACCTGATGAACTGGACCAAGATCGCCGACGGCGTCAACGCGGCCAACCCGTTGTTCAACAACGTGGTGACCTCACTGGCCGACACCTTCGCCTGGGCACAGGTGACGGACCTGTGGGCGCCGGATGTGGTGAAGCTCGCCGACGGCAAGTTCTATCACTACTACTGCGCCTGCAAGGGCGACTCCCCGCGCTCGGCGCTGGGTCTCGCGGTGGCGGACAAGGTAGAAGGCCCATACGTCAACAAGCAAATCCTGCTCAAGTCGGGCAACTGGGGCGGGCCGGGCGAAGACGGCGTCACCATCTACGACGCGCTGACCATGCCGAACGTGGTGGATCCGAACACCTTCTTCGACCAGCAGGGCAAGCTGTGGATGATCTACGGCTCGTACTCGGGCGGCATCTTCATCCTCGAGATGGACACCAGCACCGGCCTGCAAAAGCCGGGGCAGGGCTACGGCAAGCACCTGATCGGCGGGAACCACAGCCGCATCGAAGGCGCGTATGTGCTGTATAGCCCGCAGTCCAAGTACTACTACATGTTCACGTCCTTTGGCGGGCTGGATGCCAACGGCGCGTACAACATGCGTGTATCGCGTTCGCTGAATCCGGACGGTCCGTACCTGGACGCGAAGGGCAACGACATGGCCAACGTCAAGTCGAATCCCGCGCTGCCGCTGTTCGACGATGCGACCATCGCGCCGTTTGGCCAGAAGATCATGGGCAACCACCAGTTCGCGCTGGCGGCTGGCGAGACCGGCACGCCGCTGGGCTACGTATCGCCGGGCCACAACTCGGCCTACTACGAGCCGTCGACTGGCCAGTACTTCCTGATCTTCCATACCCGCTTCCCTGGTACGGGAGAGCTGCACCAGATCCGCGTGCACGAGATGTTCATCAATGCCGACGGTTGGCCAGTGGTGGCGCCGTTCCGTTACGCGCCGCTGAGCAAGAACGCGACCACCTTGTCGGCCGAGGTGACTGCGGCCGATGCGGCGGGCACGTACAAGATGATCAATCACGGCAAAGACATTTCGACCACCATCAAGGCTTCGCAGGAAGTGGTGCTGGCGGCGAATGGCACGGTGTCCGGATCCGCCAGCGGCACGTGGAAGCACGATGGCAGCAACAAGATCACCATTTCGCTCGGCGCGACCGGGACTTTCGTTGGCGTGTTGTCGCGTCAGTGGAATACCAACGCCAGCGCGTTCGTGGTGACGTGGACGGCGCAATCGGTGGACGGTGTGTCCATCTGGGGCGCACGGACTGGCAACTAAACGAGGTAGGTGATGAAGTATGTTTTATTGACGGCGGCGTTTGCGCTGGCTGCAGTTGGCTGCACGGCCAAGGAAGTCAGCGTGCACGATCCGGTGATGGCCAAGCAGGGCGATACCTACTACGTGTTCAGCACGGGGCCGGGTATTACGTTCTACAGTTCAAAGGACATGAAGAACTGGCAGCTGGAAGGCCGCGTGTTCAAGGAGCAGCCGGTGTGGGCCAAGAAGGCTGCACCGACGTTCGACGGTCATATCTGGGCGCCGGACGTCCAGTTCCATAACGGTCGATACTATTTGTATTATTCCGTTTCGGGATTTGGCAAGAACACCTCCGGCATCGGCGTCACCGTCAATAAAACGCTGGACCCGCGTTCGCCCGATTATCGTTGGGAGGACAAGGGCATGGTGCTGCAGTCGGTGCCGTATCGCGACGACTGGAACGCCATCGACCCGAATGTGATCGAGGATGGCAAGGGCAATGCGTGGATGTCTTTCGGTTCCTTCTGGAGCGGACTGAAACTGGTGAAGCTGAATGCGGATTGGACGGCGCTGGCCGAGCCGCAGGAGTGGCACGCCATCGCCAGCCGCACCAATGGCGCCAGTGGTGCGGGCGAGCAGGCCGGCGTTGGCGAGATCGAAGCGCCTTACATTTTCAAGAAGGGTGATTATTACTACCTGTTTGCGTCATTTGGGCTGTGTTGCCGCAAGGGCGATAGTACCTATCATGTGGTGGTCGGGCGTTCGAAGGACATCACCGGGCCGTATGTCGATAAGAACGGCGTCGACATGATGAAAGGCGGCGGCTCGCTGCTTATCGCCGGCGACAAGGACTGGAAAGGCCTGGGCCACAACAGCGCCTACACGATGGACGGCAAAGACTATCTGGTGCTGCACGCTTACGAGACGGCCGACAACTACCTGCAAAAGCTGAAGATCATGGAAATGAAATTCGACGCCGCCGGTTGGCCGTCGGTCGAGCAGGCAGACCTGAACAAATACCGCAGCATCCAGCTGCCAGCGAAATAGTGGCCGCCTTGCGCACGCTATCCCGCCGTCGAGCGCTGAAGCTCGCTGCCGGCGCGGCCGCCACCGTTGCATCGCACGGCGCACTTGCCGCCACGCCAGCCGCACGTACGGATGCGGCGGGCGGTGGCTTGTCGCTATTCCCGCTGAACGCAGTGCGCCTCGGGCCGAGTCCTTTCCTGGAAGCCCAACAGACCGACCTGCGCTACATCCTCTCGCTGGATGCGGACCGCCTGCTGGTGCCATTCCTGCGCGAAGCCGGCCTGCCGTTCAAGCAGCCCAGCTACGGCAACTGGGAATCCTCCGGCCTCGATGGCCACATGGGCGGCCACTACCTATCGGCGCTGGCCCTCATGTACGCCGCCACTGGCAACCAGCAAGTCCTCGAGCGCCTGAACTACACCATTGCAGAACTCAAACGCTGCCAGCAAGCCAACGGCAACGGCTACATCGGCGGCGTCCCTGGCGGCGCGGCGGCATGGAAGGACATCGCCCAAGGCCAGCTCCACGCCGACAACTTCTCGGTGAATGGCAAATGGGTCCCGTGGTACAACCTCCACAAAACCTACGCCGGCCTGCGCGACGCCTACGTCCACGCCAACAACGCCGACGCCCGCACCATGCTGATCGCCCTGTGCGACTGGACGCTTGAGCTGACATCGCACCTCACCGAAGAGCAAATGCAATCCATGCTGCGCAGCGAACATGGCGGCATGAACGAAGTCCTGGCCGACGTCGCGCAAATGACCGGCCAGCAGAAATACATGGACCTGGCCATCCGCTTCTCGCACCAGGCCATCCTGCGGCCGCTGGAAGAGGGCAAGGACCAGCTCACCGGCCTGCACGCCAACACGCAAATCCCGAAAGTCATCGGCTTCAAACGCATCGGCGACATCACGCAGCGCAAGGACTGGCAAAAGGCCGCAGCCTTCTTCTGGCAGACCGTCCACGACCATCGCACCGTCGCCATCGGCGGCAACAGCGTGCGTGAGCACTTCCACGACGACAAAGACTACACCTCCATGATCGAGGAAGTGGAAGGCCCGGAGACCTGCAACACCTACAATATGCTGAAGCTCACCGAACTGCTGTTCCTCGGTGACGCCAAAGCCAGCTACGCCGATTACTACGAGCGCGCGCTGTACAACCATATCCTGTCCTCGCAGCGTCCCGACAGCGGTGGCTTCGTTTACTTCACGCCGATGCGGCCCAACCACTACCGCGTCTACTCGCAAGCGCAGAAGGCCATGTGGTGCTGCGTCGGCTCCGGTATCGAGAACCACGCCAAGTACGGGGAATTCATCTACGCTCATCGCGGCGACAGCTTGTATGTCAACCTGTTCATCCCGTCCACGCTGGACTGGCGCGAGCAGGGCGTTCAAATCCGCCAGTCCAACCGCTTCCCGGACGAAGAGCGCAGCACCATCACCATCAAGGGCAACAAGACCTTCACGCTCAAGATCCGCTACCCGGAATGGGTGGGGCAAGGCGCGCTGCGCATCACCGTCAACGGCAAGCCGGTTGCCGCTGCCGTCGGCGCCGACCGTTACGTCAACGTGCGCCGCGCATGGCGCGATGGCGACCAGCTCGAACTGCACCTGCCGATGACCACGCGCCTCGAGCAGATGCCCGATAAATCCGACTACTACGCCGTACTGCACGGCCCCGTGGTGCTGGCCGCGAAAACCAATCCATTCCCGGGTGAGCAGCTTGACTATCTGGCAGACGACAGCCGCATGGGGCACATCGCCAGCGGCCCGGTATGCCCGCTGGAGCAGGCGCCGGTGCTGGTCAGCGAGAGCGCATCCTTCGCCGGCCGCTTCCGCTCAGTGCCCGGTCGGCCGCTGACCTTCACCGCACCGGGTCTGGTGCAATCGCCGGCCAGCGGCCCGACCACCTTCGTCCCATTCTTCCGCGTGCACGACGCGCGCTACGTGGTCTACTGGCCGTACGCCACGCCCGCTGCCCTGGCAGAACGCCGCGCCAAGGCCGCAGCCGACGAAAAAGAACGCCTCGCGCTGGACGCCCAAACCATCGACCAGGTGGCGCCCGGCGAGCAGCAGCCCGAGTCCGACCACTTCTTCAAGGCCGAAGGCGCGGATGCGGGCGTCAACAAGGGCAAGCACTGGCGCCATGCGCGCGGCTGGTTTAGCTACGAGCTGACCGACAAGCATGGCGAAGCCCGCACCCTGCGGCTGACATACTCAAAAGCAGACGCCGGCCGCCGCTTCGATATCTTAATCAACGAACAACTGCTGGCGGAAGTCCGCCTTGACGCCACCGCGCCTGCGGACCTGTACACCCGCGACTACGCTATTCCGGCCGGCGCCGCACTGGCCGGCAAGCTGGTCGTCAAGTTCGTGGCGCGGGAAAACTCGGTCGCCGGCGGCTTGTACGGCCTGCGCCTGCTGCGCTGATATATCAAAATCGATATCGAAGAATACGAAAATATCATTGGATAGATATTTGTAATTCTCATAGTATTTATCTGAAAAACATAAAACCTAATTGGAGACTTGACCATGATGAAGCGTAGAACCCTGTTGACCACCGCATTGGCCGCCGCCGTCGCCCTGAGCGCACCGGCCTTCGCCGCCAAGCCGCTGGTGATCGGCTTCTCGCAGGTTGGCGCCGAAAGCGAATGGCGCACCGCGAACACCGTCTCGATCAAGGACGCCGCCAAGAAGGAAGGTGTTACCCTCAAATTCGCCGACGCCCAGCAAAAACAGGAAAACCAGGTCAAGGCCATCCGCTCCTTCATCGCCCAGCGCGTGGACGTGATTGCGTTCTCGCCGGTGGTGGAGTCGGGCTGGGACACCGTGCTGCGCGAAGCCAAGCGCGCCAACATTCCAGTGATCCTGACCGACCGTGCGGTCAATGTCAGCGATCCGTCGCTGTACGTCAGCTTCCTCGGTTCGGACTTCGTGGAAGAGGGCCGCCGCGCCGGCCGCTGGCTGGTCGAGCGTCAGAAGAAAACCCCTGATGCTGCTTTGAATATCGTTGAACTGCAAGGCACCGTGGGCTCCGCGCCTGCGCTGGACCGCAAGAAGGGCTTCGAGGAAGTCATCGCCGGTAACGCCAAGCTGAAAGTGATCCGCTCCCAGACCGGCGACTTCACCCGCGCCAAAGGCAAGGAAGTGATGGAAGCCTTCCTCAAGGCCGAGGGCAAGAAGATCAACGTACTGTACGCGCACAACGACGACATGGCCATCGGCGCCATCCAGGCCATCGAAGAAGCCGGCCTGAAACCGGGCAAGGACATCATCGTGATTTCGATCGACGGCGTAAAAGGCGCGTTCGAAGCCATGATCGCCGGTAAGCTGAATGTGACGGTGGAATGCAACCCGCTGCTCGGCCCTCAGCTGATGCAGATCGCCAAGGACGTCGCGGCCGGAAAGCCTGTACCTAAGCGCGTTGTGACGCAAGAAGGCGTGTTCCCGGCAGAAGTCGCGGCCAAGGAATTCCCGAACCGTAAATACTGATTGCGATGACGACGATATCTACCGCGCCGGTGCTGGAGCTGCGCGGCATCAGCAAGGCGTTCACCGGCGTGCAGGCGCTGAATGGCGTGTCGCTCAACCTGTATCCGGGTGAGGTGCACACGCTGATGGGCCAGAACGGCGCCGGCAAATCTACGCTGATCAAGGTGCTGACCGGCGTTTATACGCCGGATCACGGCCAGATCGTGCTGGCAGGCCAGTCGATTCAGCCGCAGTCCACGCTGGATGCACAGAACCACGGCATCAGCACTGTTTATCAGGAAGTGAATCTTTGCCCGAATTTGTCGGTGGCGGAGAATATCTTCATTGGGCGCTATCCACGCAAGTTCGGCCGCATCGACTGGGCCGGCATGGCGCAGCAGGCGGCTGAACTGCTTGAGCGCATGCAGATCAAAATTGATGTGACGGTGCCGCTGGCGCACTATCCGCTGGCGATCCAGCAGATGGTGGCGATTTCGCGTTCGCTGCTGGTGTCGGCCAAGGTGCTGATTCTGGACGAACCGACTTCTTCGCTCGATGAGAAGGAAGTTGATTTGTTGTTCAGCGTCTTGCGCGGCCTGCGCGAGCAGGGAATGGCGATTCTGTTTGTGACGCACTTCCTCGACCAGACCTATGCGATTTCGGATCGCATCACAGTCATGCGCAACGGTGAGCGGGAAGGCGAGTACCTCGCCGCCGATCTGTCGCGCGTGGAGCTCGTTAACAAGATGGTCGGCGCACCAGCCGCCAGCGAGACCGCGACACCCGCCGCCGCTCCCATCGCCGTCGACGCCACGCCGTCGCGCTTCAAGTCCTTCCTGCGCGCCGTCGGTTTGGGCCGCAAGGGTGCGCTCACGCCGATGGATCTGGAAATCCGCGAAGGTGAAATGCTGGGCCTTGCCGGCCTGCTGGGTTCCGGCCGCACCGAAGCCGCGCGCCTGCTGTTCGGCGCCGACAAAGCCGATAGCGGTGTTATTACCATCGACGGCAAGGAGCGCAGCCTGTCTTCGCCGCGCGACGCCATCGCCGCCGGCATCGGCTTCTGCTCCGAAGACCGCAAACACGAAGGCGCCATCCTCGACCTGTCGGTGCGCGAAAACCTGATCCTCGCATTGCAAGCCCGCAGTGGCATCATGCGCGCCATCCCGCTCAAACGCCAGCAGCAGCTGGCCGAAGAATACGTCAAAGCGCTCGGCATCAAAACCGCCAGCATCGAAACGCCGATCGGCTCACTCTCCGGCGGCAACCAGCAAAAAGTGCTGCTGGCGCGCTGGCTGGTCACCGATCCAAAACTGCTGATCCTGGACGAACCAACGCGCGGCATCGACGTGCGCGCCAAGCAGGAAATCATGGACTACGTCTCGGCCCTGTGCAAGAAAGGCATGTCCATCCTGTTCATCTCGTCCGAACTGCCCGAAGTGCTGCGCGTGAGCGACCGCATCGTCGTCATGCGCGACCGCAAAGCCGGCGGCGAATACCCGCGCGGCGCGCTGGACGAAACCTCCGTGCTGCAAGTGATCGCCGCAGGAGACCAGCATGCATAAGCCCGTCGGCGACGCCGGCTCCGCGACGCTCACCGCCGCGCCTGCGGCCGCTGCGCGCGGCGGCAAATCAATCCAATCGAATCTACCCATGCTGCACCATCCTTTATTCCGGCCACTGGCCGCGCTGGCGATCTTGCTGCTGATCGACCTGTTCATGGTCCCCGGCTTCTTCCACCTTGAAATCAAGGACGGCCACCTGTACGGCAGCTTGATCGACATCGCCAACCGCGCCGCGCCGCTGATCCTGGCGGCCATCGGCATGACACTGGTAATCGCCACGCGCGGCATCGACATCTCGGTCGGCGCCACCGTCGCCATCAGCGGCACCGTCGCCGCCATGCTGGTCGGCGGCACAATGGTGATGAATAACGGCGTGCCCGAATACGTCGCCAACACCCCGATGTGGATCGCACTGGCCGTCGCAATGGGCACCGCCTTGCTGTGCGGCGCATGGAACGGCGCACTGGTGGCCGGCCTCGGCCTGCAGCCCATCGTCGCCACCCTGATCCTGATGGTGGCAGGGCGCGGCCTGGCGCAGCTGTTCACCGACGGCCAGATCATCACCGTCTACTACCAGCCGTTCTTCTTCCTCGGCAGCGGCTACCTGCTTGGCTTGCCGTTCTCGCTGTTCATCGTTGCCGCCGTATTCATCGTGACCGCGCTGCTGCTGCGGAAAACGGCGCTTGGCCTGTTCATCCAGTCGGTTGGCATCAACCCGGTGGCCGCGCGGCTGGCTGGCTTGAAGACCGCAGTGCTGATCTTCTTCGTCTACGTCTTCTGCAGCGCCTGCGCCGGACTGGCAGGCCTGATGATCACCTCCAACATCAAGAGCGCGGACGCCAACAACGCCGGCCTGCTGCTGGAACTGGACGCCATCCTGGCCGTCACGCTGGGCGGCACCTCGCTGGCCGGCGGCAAATTCAGCCTGGCCGGCAGCGTGATCGGCGCGCTGATTATCCAGACCCTGACCTACACCATCTACTCCCTCGGCCTGCCGCCGGAAGTCAACATGGTGGTCAAATCGGTCGTGGTGTTTGTAATCTGCGTGTCGCAATCGGCGGAATTCAAAACCATGTGGCGCCGTGCCTTCCCAGGCGCACGCGGAGGAAACGGGAAATGAGCACAATGAGCACAATGAGCACCGCGAGTCTTCCGAAGCCGTCGATCGCATCATCGCCGTATTTCACATCGCTGATTACCGTCTTCCTGCTGGTAGTCCTGCTGGGCGCGGGCGGCGCGGCCTATCCAGGCTTCCTGTCCCTGCAAGTGCTGTTCAACCTCCTGATCGACAACGCATTCCTGCTGGTGATCGCGGTCGGCATGAGCTTCGTCATCCTGTCCGGCGGCATCGACCTGTCGGTCGGTTCGGTGCTGGCGCTGACCACGATGATCTGCGCGTGGATGCTGCAAACCTGGCACCTGCCGCCGCTGCTGGTGATCGCCATCGGCCTGGCCGTCGGCACGCTGTTCGGCGCGGCGATGGGCGCGATGATCCACTACTTCAAACTGCAGCCGTTTATCGTCACGTTGGCCGGCATGTTTCTGGCGCGCGGCCTGTGCTACCTGATCAGCATCAACTCGATCACCATCGAAGATCCGTTCTTCGTCGCGCTGTCGCAAACGCAGCTGCCAATCGGCGACTGCTTCATCTCGCCGGGCGCCTTGATCGCGCTGATCACGCTGGCTGCAGCCATCTACGTCGCGCACTGCACGCCTTTCGGCCGCGCCATCTACGCCATCGGCGGCAACGAGCAATCGGCGCTGATGATGGGCCTGCGCGTGGCGCGCACCAAAGTGCTGATCTATGCATTCAGCGGCTTTTGCGCCGCGCTGGCTGGCGTGCTGTTCTCGTTCTACATGCTGTCCGGTTACGGCCTGCATGCGCAGGGCACGGAACTGGATGCGATTGCGGCGGTAGTCATCGGCGGCACGCTGCTGAGCGGCGGCTACGGCTACGTGGCCGGCGCGCTGACCGGTGTGCTGGTACTGGGCTCGATCCAGACCCTGATCGCCTTCGACGGCACGCTCAGTTCATGGTGGACCAAGATCGTCATCGGCGGCTTGCTGTTCATCTTCTGCGTGGTACAGCGTCTGATGTCGCTGCGTGGCACAAAAAAATAATTAGATAAACACTGGAGAGCACCTTGAAAAAAAGTCTGATGTTCGCTGCGGCGAGCCTGCTGGCTTGCGCCGCAAATGCGGCCAATCCCATCCTGCCTGAACTGTTCACCGCCGACCCTGCGGCCTTTGTCGAAAACGGCACCGTCTACCTGTACGTCGGCCACGACCAGGCATCGCCGACCGACAAGGACTACGTCATGAAGGAATGGCGCCTGTACAGCAGCTGCGACATGAAGAACTGGACCGACCGTGGCTCGCCGATCCAGCCATCGGCCTTCAAATGGGCGATAGGCAAAGTCGACGCATGGGCGGCCGACATCACCAAGCGCGATGGAAAATACTACTTCTACGCCACCGTCGATCACGCGACGATTCCGGGGCGCGCCATCGGCGTCGCCGTGTCGGACAAACCGGAAGGCCCGTTCGTCGACGCGCGCGGCTCGGCGCTCATCACCAACAACATGACGCTGGAAGCGCCGATTGCGTGGGACGACATCGATCCGGGGGTATTCATCGACGACGATGGCCAGGCCTACCTCTACTGGGGCAACACGATCCTGAAGTACGCCAAGCTGAAAGCCAACATGACCGAGCTGGATGGCCCGATCCACACCGTCGGCATGGACCGTTTCACCGAAGCGCCGTACCTGCACAAGCATAAGGGCACCTACTACCTGTCCTACTCGCGCGACTTCCCGGAAGAGACGGCGTACTACACCGGCCCGGGCGCCACCGGGCCGTGGAAATACCAGGGCGTGATCATGTCGAAGAACGCCAAGGTCAAGACCATCCACCAGGCCATCGTCGAGTTCAACGGCAAGAACTACATCTTCTACCACAACGCCAAACTGCCGGGCGGCGCGGAGTTCCGCCGTTCGGTAGCGGTGGAGGAATTCACGTACAATGCTGACGGCACCATCCCGTTCATCAAACAGACTAAGGAAGGCCCGGCGGCCAACCCAAGTGCTGCTTGTAAGTGACTATGGATACGAATCCGAATTGGTTCCTGCGCGCGCGCCTGAAAACGCGCCAGCTGCTGCTGCTGATCGCGCTGGACGAACAACGTAACATCCACCGTGCGTCGGAAGAGCTGCACATGACGCAGCCCGCCGCGTCCAAGCAGCTCAAGGATCTCGAGGAAATGCTGGGCGTGCAGCTGTTCGAGCGCCTGCCGCGCGGCATGGAGCCGACCATCTACGGCGAGACCATGATCCGCCACGCGCGCATGGCCTTGACCAGTCTCTCGCTGGCGCATGAAGACATCGTCGCCATCAAGGCCGGCTTGTCCGGGCAGGTGGACATCGGCACCATCATGACGCCGGGGATCGCGCTGCTGCCGCAGGCGATCACGCGCACCAAACAGGCCGCTCCCAAGCTGCGCATCGGCGTCGAGATGGAGCAGTCCAACGTGCTGCTGGAGCAGCTGCAGCGCGGCCGTCTCGACTTCATGATCGGCCGCATTCCGGAGCGTGAAAGCGCGGAAGGGCTGAGCTACGAAGAACTGGGCGACGAGCCGGCGTGCGCGGTGGTGCGTGCCGGCCATCCGCTGCTGGCGTCGAAAAACCTGCAACTGCGCGACATCGCCAACCAGCCGTGGATCCTGCCGCCGCAAGGCTCCATCCTGCGCGCGCGCTGCGAACTGATGTTCCGCCGCGCTGGCCTGGAAGTGCCGATCAACGTGGTCGACACCACGGCGGTGCTGCTGATTAAACCGCTGCTGCAGCAGACCGACGCGCTCAACGTCATGCCGATCGCGGTGGCCAAGTACTACGAATCGCAGGGCGTGCTGAACATCCTGCCGATCGAACTGCCGTGCCGGATGGACGCCTTCGGCATCATCACCGTGGATGGCCACATCCTCTCCCCAGGCGCCGAACTGCTGCTAAAATCGGTGCGCGAGGTTGCACGCGAAATCTACTGAAACCAGATGGCGGACGGAGGGGCAGATGCAGGTGGCGCTTAAAAAGTCTTTGATGATTTTCCTGTGTGCGGTGTCGCCGCTGGCAGCGCAAGCTGCCGACGCCACCGATGAGCAGCTGATTGAGCACGCGGTGCGCGACTACATCGAGTCGCAGCACCAGGTCGACCCGGCCCGCATGGAGCGTAGCCTTGATCCCCAACTGGCCAAGCGCACCTACTGGCAGAAGGCCGACGGTTCGGAGTTTGTCATGAATACCGACTTCGATACGATGGTCAAGGTCGCCCGCAACTACAACAAGGACGGCACCAAATTCCCGGCGCAGCCGCGCGTCGGCATCAAGATCCTCGATATCGACCAGCGCGTGGCGACCGTCAAGCTGACTGCCGACGAGTGGATCGACTATATGCACCTCTACAAAAACCAGAGCGGCACATGGAAGATCGTCAACGTACTCTGGCAGTACCACGACACCGCGCGCCAAGTCAGCAAAAAATAATCCGGCTACTAAATTCAGGGTCAGCTCTGTCATTTGGACAGGCGGGAACCATGTTTGTGCTAGATCAATGCCTTAACCGTATTTTTATGGTTTTCCAATCGCGGCCAACTTCTTTTTAAGCTGCGATATCTGAGGTGTGCGCTTTGATATTTCTCAAAGAATGTGTGTGCGTGTCCAAATGACAGAGCTGACCCTGAATTGAATTTAGGAAACGGGCTACTTGCCGAAGGCCTCGAACGCTTCCAGCAGGATTTTGGCGCGGAAGGGTTTGAGGATGACGCGGCTGACCTGGCGCTCTCGCAGTTCGTACATCAGCTCTGCGGTGGCGTGGTCCACCATCACGGCGATCGGAATGGTGGCGGCGCTGGCGGACATGCCGTTGCGGACTTTGTCCAGCAGGCTCAGGTTGTACAGGCAGTCGCCGTCCGCGCCGCAATCGATGGAGATCACCGCGCCGTTAAAGGCGCGCTCGCGCAGCATGCGTTCGGCGCTCTGGATGGTGGCCGCTTCGTGCACGGTGCCCAGGCCCAGCGAGCGGGCCGTCAGCGAGACGGTTTTGCGTAGCAGGCTTTGCTCTTCCACCAGCAGCATGTTGAGGTTTTGCGACGGTGCTTCAGGCATCGGGCACCTCCGCAGCACCGGTCAGCTCTTCCACCAGCAAGTCGCGCAGTGAACCGAGGATGGCCAGCTCGGTCCTGTCCAGCGTTGCGCGCGGATGGTGGTCGATCAGGCACAGGGTGCCGATCGCGTAGCCGTTCGGCATGCGCAGCGGCGCGCCGGCGTAGAAGATCACGTGCGGCGGCCTGGTCACCAGCGGGTTGTCGGCGAAGCGTTCGTCCTCGCGCGCGTTGGGGATGATGAAGATGTCCGGCTGCAGGATGGCGTGGCCGCAGAACGAAACATCGCGCCCGGTCTCGCAAGCATCCAGCCCCACCCGGGCTTTGAACCACTGGCGGTTTTCATCGATCAGCGAGATCAGCGCGACCGGCACGTCAAATTCCTGCGCCGCGAATTGCACCACCTTGTCGAAGCGTTCTTCCGGCGGCGTGTCGAGGATCAGCATCTCGCGCAGAGCGATGAGGCGTTCGCGGTCGTTGTCGGGGATAGGCGCAGCTAACATGGCAAGAGACGGCGCGATGGCCGCGTAGTCGTGTTGTGCTTACTCTAGCATCATCGGCTTAGCTATAATGTTGACTCAGTCAGCAATCTGTCGCAAAATTGCCGCATACGATAGCCGGAGTGCCCATGCCTGTTCCTGTGTTTAACGACCGCGTTGCGGCGGTCCGTTCGTTCAACCGCTTTTTCACCCGCCAGATCGGCGTGCTGCGCGAAGGCCTGCTGCACAGCGAATTTACGCTGACAGAGATGCGCGTGCTGTACGAGCTGGCGCATCATGGCGACCAGCCGTCCGCCGCGCTGTGCCGCGACCTCGGGCTGGATCGCGGTTACCTGAGCCGCATCATCGCCAAGTTCGAAAGCGCGGGGCTGGTCAGCAAGGTGCCCTCGGCCACCGACGGCCGCGCCAAGCTGTTGCACCTGACCGATCATGGCCGCGCCATCTATGAACCGCTGGACCGCCGCTCGCGCGAGGAAGTAGGCGACATGCTGTCGCGCTTCGGCGAGTCGGACCAGCTGCGCATGCTCGACGCCATGCGCACCATCCGCGATCTGCTCGATGCCGAAAGCGGCATGAAATACGCGCAGCCGTTCGTGCTGCGTGCGCACCGCCCCGGCGACATGGCGTGGATCACGCGCCGCCACGGCGAAACCTATGAAGCTAATCAGGGCTGGGACCGCAGCTTTGAAGCGCTCGTCGGCCAGATCTGCGCCGATTTCGAACGCGATTTCGATCCGGCGCTGGAACACTGCTGGATCGCCGAGATGAACGGCCAGCCGGTTGGCTCGATCGCACTGGCGCGCAGCGGTGAGGAGGGCGTGGCCAAGCTGCGACTGCTGCTGGTGGAGGAACAAGCGCGCGGCTATGGCCTTGGCTCGCGGCTGGTGGATGAATGCCACAGCTTCGCGCGCGCCGCCGGCTACCGCAAGATGCGCCTGTGGACCACGGATCAGCAAAAGGAAGCGCGCCACATCTACCAGAACAAAGGTTATGTGCTGGTGGCCGAGGAGCCGGTGCACGCCTTCGGCAAGGACATGGTCAACGAAACTTGGGAACTTCCTCTATAAATAGCTGATTGCCCGTACCCCGTCTCTCTGGCAGTATTGCCAACTTCATGTTTCATATAACGGGGATGGTATGCAGAAAAACCGTGTGATGGTGTGGTCCAGGCGGGTGTTGATTGGCGCAGTAGGGCTGCTGTTGTTGGCGATCGCCGCAGCGTGGCTGTATTTGCGCGGCAGCCTCGCGCAGCTGGAGGGTTCGCGCCAGGCGGCGGGTCTTGAAACCACCGCCAGCGTGGCGCGCGATGCACAGGGCGTGCCGCTCATCAGCGGCGGCAGCCGGGCCGACGTGGCCTACGCCACCGGTTTCGTGCACGCGCAGGAGCGCTTCTTCCAGATGGATTTGCTGCGCCGTGTGGCCGCCGGCGAATTGTCCGAGCTGTTTGGCGAACGCGCGCTGCCGCTCGATAAATCGCACCGCCTGCACCGTTTCCGCGCCCGTGCCGAAGTTGCGTTGAAAACCATGTCGCCGGCCGACCGCGCGCTGCTGGACCGTTACGTCGCCGGCGTCAACGACGGCTTGAATGCGCTCAGCGCCAAGCCGTTTGAATATGCGCTGGTCGGCCTGCCGCCGCGCGCATGGCAGCCGGCTGACACTATGCTGGTCATCTGGGCCATGTACTTCGACCTGCAAGGCAGTCAGGAACCGCGCGAACTGGCGCGCGGCTGGTTCAAGGACCACGCGACCGACGAGCAGCGCGCCTTCCTCGCGCCGGAGTCCTCGCCGTGGGACGCTCCGCTTGATGCGCAGACCATCGCAGCCGCCGATGTGGTGATCCCTGCCGCGCCGCCTGCATGGTGGGGCAAGCCGAAAGCGGCCGACGCGCCGGCGCCCACCAAGGTGGCCGCTGCCGAATTCCTCAACACCTTGGGCAGTAACAACTGGGCGGTGTCCGGCGCGCGCAGCGACACCGGCGCGGCCATCGTCGCCGACGACATGCACCTCGGGATCTCGCTGCCGACCATCTGGTATCGCGCCGCGCTGCAATTCCCGGACGGGAAGGGCGGCCAGCGCCGCATGGTCGGCGTCACGCTGCCGGGCGCACCGCTGGTGGTGGTCGGCAGTAACGGCAAGGTGGCATGGGGCTTCACCAACAGCTACGGCGATTACATGGACTTCATCGCGCTCGATAGCGATGCGGCCAAGCCGGGCCAGGTGCGCACGCAAGCGGGCTGGGAGACGCCGGTGGTGCATGAAGAAACCATCCTGGTGAAAGGCGCGCCTGCCGCCAAGCTGGCCGTGCGCGAAACTTCGCTCGGCCCGATCCGCGAAGCGTCGGGCCGCAGCTATGCGCTGCACTGGACCGCGCATCTGCCGGGCGCCGTCAACTTCAATCTGGCGCGCATGGAATCGGCCGACACGCTGGATCAGGCGCTGGAGGTTGCCGCCACGCTGGGTGTCCCTGCGCAGAATTTTGTCGGCGGCGACGACAAGGGCAATATCGGCTGGACCATCGCCGGCCCGCTGCCGCGCCGCGCGCCGGCTGGTGTGGCCTCGACTTATCCGATGAGCGCCGACGACACCGCCGGCGTATGGCAAGGCTGGCTGTCGCCTGCGGAATATCCGAAAGTGGTGAATCCTGCGGACGGCCACCTTGCCACCGCCAACAGCCGCCAGCTGGCTGGCGCCAACGCGGCGCTGATCGGCGACGGCGGTTTCGATCTCGGCGCGCGCACGCATCAGGTGCGCGACGATCTGGCCGCACTCGGTCCGAAGACGGATGTGAAGGAAGTCTACGCCATTGGCCTCGATGACCGCGCCGTGTTCCTGACAGCGTGGCGCGAGCGTGCCATCGCGGCGCTGGACGCCAAAGCCGTCGCCGGCAACACCCAGCGCACCGAAGCGCTCAAGCTGCTGAAGGATGAATGGAGCGGCAAGGCCAGCGTGGATTCGGTCAGCTACCGCATCACGCGCGGCTTCATGTACGCGGTGTACGACATCGTCTACGAAAACGCCAACGCCGAACTGGCGAAGATCGATCCAAAATCCAGCATGGCCTCGGTCAGCTCACGCTGGCCTGTGGTGCTGGCGCGCCTGCTGGACCAGCAGCCTGCGGCCTGGCTGCCATCGCAGTATGCGGACTGGCAGGCCTTGCAGGTCGCCGCGATGGACCGCGTGATCAAGGACCTGACCAAGGATGGCCAGCCGCTATCGGCTGCCACCTGGGGCCAGCGCAACACCGCCACCAGCGCGCATCCGATGGCGTCGGCGATCCCGCTGCTCGGCAAATACCTGAAAGTGGCGCCGGATATGCTGCCGGGCGACCAGCACATGCCGCGCGTGTCCGGTCCCAACTTCGGCCAGTCGGAGCGCCTGACCGTGTCGCCGGGCCATGAGGAGCAAGGTATCTTCAACATGCCGGGAGGGCAGAGCGGCCATCCGCTGTCGCCGTACTTCCTCGATGGCCGCACCGACTGGCTTACCGGCCGGGCGTCGCCGCTGCTGCCGGGGCCTGCGCAGCATACGCTGACGTTTGTGAAGTAAGCGGCCCCAGTCCAAACAGTGGGCGGAGCACGGCGATGCGGCGCACCACCTCAAACACGCCGAAGCTGATGGCGAAGGTCAGCACGATCAGGAACACGCCTTCGATGCCGGGGGCGAGCTTGATCGGTTTCATCCAGTGCGCCATCGCCACGATCAGCGTCTGGTGCAGGATGTAGACCGGGAACACGGCTTCGGTCAGGTAGCGGCGCTTGGCGCTGTCGAAGTTCAGGTGGCGGTGGCCGAAGCCGCACACGGTCAGGATCGGCATCCACTGGCACAGGCAGTAGATGGTGCGGAATACCGGCTTCCATTGCTGCACTTCAGGCGTGTTGGCCAACGCTTCCGGAATCGACCAGTAGCAGACGATCAGCGCCCAGCTGGCGAGCCACAGTCCGAGGCTGGTCCAGCGCAGCGCATCCATCCTGGCCCACAGCTGCTTTTGTGCCGCCAGCATCGCGCCCAGTGCGAACAGGAAGAAGTACTGCGCGTGGTTGTACCAATCGTCGACCAGACCGTGTGTCGATTCGAAGCGGTCGGCCAGCGTGAAGCGCGCCAGGGCCAGTATCGCCACTGGCAGCACGATCAGGCGCCAGCCGCTGAGTAGCCGGCCCAGCGCGTCCGAGACTGCATCGAAGCGCGCGCCCAGCAGCCACACGATCAAGCCGCCCAGCATGGTGTAGACCCACAGGTAGGCCACAAACCACAGGTGGTTCCAGGTCGGCATGTCGAGGCAATCCTTGCCACGGCAGAAGCCTTCGTATCCGCTCACGTAAAGTCGCATGAATTCGGCGTAGCCGCCCTGGTAAGCAATTTTCTCGACTATTTCAAAGTAGGCCTGCGGCGGCACGATGACGAACATGCCGAACACCAGCGGCACCAGCAGCCGCCAGCTACGCTGCTTGAGCAGCGCGCCAACGCGAAATTTCTTCAACATGAAGGCGGTGGCCACGCCGGAAATCATGAACAGCAGGCCGAGGCGCCACGGCGACGACAGGATCATCAGCGGCTCGATGGCGTTGCTGGCGAACGGGCTTTTCACGTGCCAGTCCCATGTCACATAGTACATGCCGGTGTGGTAGAAGATCAGCAAACAGAACGCGAAGATGCGGATCCAGTCGAGGAAGTAGAGGCGGTTGTTGTTCATTCTTGGCTCCTTGTGAATGGAGCCAGATTACGGACGCCCACCACGCGCGTCCACCGCGATGGGGCGAAATGGGCGCGCCGTGGGGCGAGTTGGATGGACGCTATCGGACGATGTCGTATTCCTGCGTATCCATGATCTTGTTATCGACCGTGACGATGACGCGGTAGTGGCCGGGATCGAAATTGCCGGCAGGGAGATGCCAGTTCAGGCGCATTGGCGTCTTGTCGAACTTGACCTCTTTTTCACGGATGGCGACTACTTTATCTTCGCTGTACCAGGTCCACTTCACGGCGTGGTTGCCGGCGCTGCCGGCTTGCGGATCCCATTTCAAATGGGTGAGCACCACCACCGAGTCGCGCTGCTTGATTTGCTTCATTGGCGTTTCGTCCCAGCCGCCGCCACCGCGCGCGCTGGTGACCATCCCGCCGGTCGGCGTCATCTGGTCGACGCTGACGGAGGCGCAGCCTTGTAGCATTGCCAGCGCCGCCATCCCTGCAAGCCATATCGTCTTCATGTCGCAACCTTTCCGTTGATGAGATTACGGAATTGTAGGGACACTTAGTTGCGAAGATATACGCGGTTTGTCACCTTTTACATTCCGATACAAGTCGGGCTTCCAGGTCGGTGCGGTATTGGCGGCTGAGCGGGACGCGGGCGCCGGTGTGGAGGATGATTTCGCCGTCGCCTTTATCGAGGTTGGCAATACTGGCGATATGGCTCACTTGCACGGCGGCGCGGCGGTGGCAGCGTAGGAAGCGCGGGCCGAGTTTGTCGAGCAGGCCGGCCAGCGTTTGGCGCATCAGCGGTGCGCCGTCGGCGGTGTGCAGGATGACGTAGTTGTCGGCAGTTTCGATCCACTGGATTTGGTCGACCTTGACCACGCGCGTGCCGCTGCGTTCCGGTACCAGTAGCTGGGTGATGGCCGGCAGCGGGGCGGCGGCCGGAGCGGGCGTGGCCTGCGCTGCTGCGGCGCTTTGCTGTGCGAGGCGTTCGCGCACCCGTTGCAAGGCGCGCTGCAGGCGTGGCTGGTCGTAGGGCTTGAGCAGGTAGTCGATGGCGTTGGCGTCGAAGGCGCGGATGGCGTATTCGTCGTAGGCGGTCACGAACACCACCAGCGGCGCGGGCGAGGGCAGCGAGGCGGCGACATCGAGGCCGGTGATTTCGGGCATCTGGATATCGAGCAGCAGCACGTCGGGGGCGAAGGCGGGCAGGCGTTCCAGCGCTTCCACGCCGTCGCGCGCTTCTTCGATGGCAGTGATGCCGGGCTCGGAGGCCAGCATGCGGCGCAGCTTGTCGCGCGCCGGGCGTTCGTCGTCAACGATCAGGATGCGCATGGCAGCCTCACTTCTGCGCGCACGCCGGCTGGCGACAGCGCGATCAGGTCGAAGGCGGCGCGGCCAGCGTATAGCGCATCCAACCGCTCGCGCAGATTGCGCACGCCGATGCCGCCGCCCGTCGCACCGGCTTCGTCCGCGCCGCGCACCGAGCTGTCTCCCGCCCGGCTGGCGGCCGCAGGAAGCGTGCCGCTGTCGTCCTCGATACGCAGCACCAGTGCACCGTCGGCGCGGTGGACGCTGATGCTGATCGCGGTTGGCTGGCGGCGCTTTTCGACGGTATGCTTGAATATGTTCTCCAACAGCGGTTGCATGCTCATCACCGGCACCTCGCATGCCAGTAGCGAATCATCGATATCCCACGCGATGCTGACGCGATCCGCAAAGCGCTCGCTCATCAACGCCGCATAGCCGCGCAGGATGCGCAGTTCTGTCTCCAGCGGCACCAGATGGCGCTCGCCCACATCCAGCGTCGCGCGCAGCACGTCGGACAGCTGCACCAGCATGGCGTCGGCCCGCGCCACGTCGCTGTACATCAGCGACGATATCGTGTTCAGCGCATTGAACAGGAAGTGCGGCTGCATCTGCTGGCTAAGCCGCAGCAGCTGCGCCTCGCGCAAGGAAGCGTTGGCCCGCTCCACGCGTACCTTCTCGTCCAGCATGGCGTGGAACGACAGCACGCCAAAAGTAATCGCCACGAAAATGCTGAAGAACACCGTCATTTTGATGTCTTCATACAGATAGACCTTGGCCCATCCTTCATGTGTATACGTTTCGCCCATCAGCCCATACACCGCGTGCCGCATGCTGAACGCGGCCGGTACGAACATCACCCAGTACACAGGCAGCCACGCCAGCTGCCGCGCGAACCAGCGTACTGGCGCGTTGGATATAAACACATCATACTTACGGGTGTAGCGGCGCTGCAGGATCAGCAGCACCGTGCCGGTCAGCGCGGACGAGGTCTCCCACAGCATCGGCTTCCAGATGCCGTGATCGTGGTCGCGCAGGTATTCCTGCACCGAAGTGGAAACCATCAGGATCCAGAACAGGGTCCACGCGATGGCGATGATGGTGCGGGTTCTCTGCATAGGATTAACGATAGCGCGCTTCCATCAAATCGATTTCGCGCACCAGCTTGCGCGAGATTTCGTCGGAGATGTGGTCATGCCTGGCCAGGTCCCACACCGTGCGGCGCTCGGCTTCCAGCGCCGCCAGTCGCAGTTCTTTCTCGGCGGAGTCGGTCTTGCGCCATGCCTGCTCGCTTTCCGGATCCACTTCCTTCAGCTTGTGCTCATAGAACGCGATCACCCGTGCCGCCGCTTGCGGATACACTTCCGGATCGACGCAGCCATCGGCCTCCATCAATTCGATCTGTGTTTGCTCGATGGCGCTGATGGCCGCATTGGCCGCCGCGCGCCGTGCCAGATCCTCTTCCTGCTGTTCTTCCGGCTCGGCCGGGAAGGTGACGCCGGCCAGCAAGCGAGGCAAGGCAATGCTGGCCACCAGCAGCGAAATCAGAATCACCGAACAGGCCAGGAAGATGGTCAGCGCGCGCGCTGGGAACGGCGAACCGTCCGGCAGCACCAGCGGCAGCGTCAGCACACCGGCCAGCGTGATGGTGCCGCGCGCGCCGGCCAGCGTGGTGGCCAGCAGCAGCCGTAGTTTGATCTTGTGGCGCGGCTGGTGCCGCATCTTTTGTTTGAAGATGGTCAGCCGCAGCGAAGCCCATACCCACGCCATTCGCAGCGCCAGCAGGCCGCCGGTAATCGCAAACGCATACGCCACCAGCCACCAGCGGTTCACATGGCCGCTTTCCTCCAGCGAGGCGCCGGCGAGACGGAAGATGTCCGGCAGCTGTTCGCCGAGCAGCACGAACATCACGCCGTTGAGCGCAAACTGCACCGTGTCCCACACGGCCGAACGCTGGATGCGGGTGTTGGCGTGCGCATGGCCGCTCAACTCGACGTAGCTCATGGTGATGCCGGCCGCCACCGCTGCCAGAATGCCGGAAGCATGCAGGCGCTCAGCCACAAGGTAAGCGCCGAAAGGAATCAGCAGGTTGACAAGAATCGGGGAACCCGGCGGTTCGCCGAAATGGCGTACCAGCCAGCGCTGCACCCAGGTCACCACCAGCGTCAGGCCGACGCCGGCGGCGATGCCGGCCACCACCAGCCAGACGAAGGTGAGGGCGGCGGTTTCGATCGAGAACACGCCGGTCATGGCCGCCGCCACGGCGAAGCGGAAGCACACCAGTCCCGAGGCGTCGTTCAGCAGCGATTCGCCTTCCAGAATGTGCATCAGGCGCTTGGGAATCGGCGAGCTCGATGCAATCGAGCTGACCGCAATCGGATCGGTCGGCGAGACGATGGCCGCCAGCGCGAACGCCACTGGCAGCGGCATGGCCGGGATCATCCAGTGGATCAGGAAGCCGGCGCCCACCACGGTGAACACCACCAGCCCGAACGCCAGTTCAAGAATAGTGCCCTTGTCGCGCAGCAGGCCGCTTTTGGGGATGCGCCAGCCGTCGAGGAACAGCAGCGGCGGCAGGAACACCAGGAAGAACAGGTCCGGTTCCAGATCGACGCCATGCGAGGACTTGGCCGCGATCAGCGCGCCCAGCCCGATCTGCACCAGCGGCAGCGGGATCGTGCGCGGCAGCAAGCGCCGGATGTAGGCGCTGGCCACCACCGCCAGCAGCATGATCAGTACAACTTCGATCGAATCCATTCCCGTCCTTCTACATAGCAAAAACGGACTAAGCTTACACTATTGGAAGTTCGACAAAAAGTTGGCAGCTGGCTCTGGCGGAACGGAAATCTTTCTGTCATAATATTGCCTTCTGCGGGAGTAGCTCAGTTGGTAGAGCGCAACCTTGCCAAGGTTGAGGTCGAGAGTTCGAGACTCTTCTCCCGCTCCAGAATTCAAGTACATGAAAAAGGAAGCCCACGGGCTTCCTTTTTTGTTGTTTATCGTTCTCCAATACAACATCCGCAACATCCAATACGACAACTTTGCATTGCAAACGTTATACTGGGTGAGGACCACCGAAGGAGACGAAATCCATGAAATCTGTTCAACAGGAAGTTGATGAGCGCAGTAACCTGACCAACTCCAACAAATTCGAACTCCTCCTGTTCCGCCTGGGCGGCGACGCCAAGGGCGAACATTCCGAGCTGTTCGGCATTAACGTCTTCAAAATCCGCGAGATCGTGGCCATGCCCGAAGTCACCGCTGTGGCCGGATCCCCGCCACACATGCTGGGTGTTGTGAACCTGCGCGGACAAATCATCACGGTGCTGGATTTGCCCGGCATCGTCGGTGTGACCCCAAAAACCGGTCTGAATATCATGTTGGTCACTGAATTCGCGCGCACCACGCAAGCGTTCGCGGTCGAGTCAGTGGATGAAATCGTGCGCCTGGACTGGAGCCAGGTGCTGACCGCCGAAGGCACGGCTGGCGGCAAAGTCACCAGTATCGCCCGCGTCGACGGCGACACCCAGAACACCCGCCTGGCGCAGGTGCTGGACGTGGAAACCATCTTGCGCGAACTGGTGCCGCCGGAACGCGACGACATCGATCCGGAAACCATCGGCCCGAAAGTGCTGCTCAAGCCGGGTTCGGTGGTGCTGGCTGCCGACGACTCGGTGGTGGCGCGCAACCTGATCGAAAAAGGCCTGGAAGCGATGGGTGTGCACTTCATCATGACCAAGTCCGGCAAGGAAGCGTGGGACCGCCTGCAATCGATCGCGGAAGGCGCCAAGGCCGAAGGCCTGCCGATCACCGACCGCGTGGCGATGGTGCTGACCGACCTGGAAATGCCGGAGATGGACGGCTTCACGCTGACCCGTCTGATCAAGCAGGATCCGCGCTTCGGCAAGATCCCGGTGGTGATTCACTCTTCGCTGTCGGGCAAGACCAACGAAGACCACGTCAAAGGCGTGGGCGCCGATGCGTATGTAGCGAAGTTCTCTGCCGAAGATCTGGCCGGCACTATCCGCAGCGTGCTGGGTAAGGCAGCAACCGCCGCTTAAACGCAAGCATTGTGGGAAAAGGCCGTAGCGGTGACGTTACGGCCTTTTTTATTAACGGGTTTTAGTCATGCTGCATTCCAGCTAGCCACTGTCGGGATAATTTTGCCTGCATAGGCATTTAAATTTTAACTATCATTAGGTGATTGCTCTGAATTCCTGTGGAGTCCCACTCCCATTTCGGTACTCTGTCACCGTCCTGTCTCCTTCCTGATTAGGCTGCCCCGCCACTCCTGTCTGATGCTCGACCACTGGCTCTACTTGAGAGTTGGGTTCGTTCGTCTATAGCAAGGAGCAGCATGATTACGCATACAGGAACTATTCATTGGTTCAGTCGATTGGAAGACATTGGTCAAATCAGGCCGGATGCAGGGGGGGGGCACGACGTCATGGCAAATATCGATGATTTCGTCGAGACACAAGCTCCAGGGGCGCTGGCCCATAAGCTCGTTGCTTATCAGTTGGACACGTCGGCGCTTGGCGGGCGCGCGACCCAGATTCATGTGGTGCGGCGGCTCTGATCATGGCGAAAGAAGACCTTATTGAGATGCAGGGCGTGGTGCAGGAAATCTTGCCGGACAGCCGATACCGCGTTGAGCTGGATAACGGCCATCGCCTGATTGCCTATTCTGCGGGCCGCATGAAAAAGAATTTCATCCGCATTCTGGCTGGTGATCGCGTAACCCTGGAGTTGTCCGCTTATGATTTGGACAAGGGCCGGATTACTTTCCGCCATATCGACGCACCAAAGGGCAGCGGAGTGCACCGCCCCTTCCGGCGCAGCCGCTAAACCTCGCGCAGCAAGATACGCCTGGAGGGCGTCGGGAGGCAGGTACGAACTTATCAATAAGCATCATCTACGGCCGAGAACTTGTAGAAATGGAGGGCTTGCCCCTGTTGCCCTATAGACGAAAATTTTCATCAACTCTCATCACGTGAGATATTCCGCCATAAAATTAATATTGTTCAATTTTTTTGGGCTTTCAAATACCAACGGGAAGCTCCAGCTGTACAGCCGATATTGCTTCCGCATTAATAGACGTTACGCATTTAAATGCCGCAGCCTGCTTACCTTGCATAGATAAATATAGATCGTGACATCGTGCGATTTTATCTCGTGAATATTTTCTATCTTTAAGTGTTTTTAGGTTAAGGCTAATAATAAATATTCCGGACATAACTCCAGAAACAGCCGCGCTAATCGCAGCCCCTGAGTCTCCTCTCACTGCATGCCATCCGTGGTCAAAGATGATAATTCCATGATCTATGAGACGCATGGAAAGTTCAGCAATTTCGAACGCGTAATCGGTAGCCTTTTCCAATAGTTCATTCGACTCTCGCGAAAAATCGCTTTTCTCTTTTGACGTGGTCGCTTGATCACGCAATTTTCTTAAAGCGACTACTCGATCGAAGTCTCTTGCATCACTTTCGAAAAGTTCTCGGAGACGCGGCTCAATGTCCTCACGTATTTTCTCGATAATAATATCAAAAGTCGCGTCATCCTTCTTGCACTCGGGCTTATTTTTACTAATTGAACAAACAGTCAATATCAGTTTAGCTGACAGCAGGCCCATTAAGGCGGCTGCACTACCAGATCCTGGGGAAGCTTTACCGGAACCAAAGGCCGACAGCAGTTCCGTCGCAGGCTTGGAAAGTAAAGGTGTGTTCGAATCTAATAATTCCTGTTGAGACATGCGGGCTCCGTATTATATTTGCACCCTCGGGGTCAGTTCCTCATTGTTGTGCGTAATTAAAGTTCCGAATAACGCGATACTTGATGTACTGGTTAGTAGCCTCAAGAATTTCCAACTGAGCACCTTTATAGCCTATCGTGGACGATTCTGATAGGTCATATTCAACATTGTTGCTGAATGCTGGCCGAGCAAGGTTTCCCGATGACTCCCTGTATCCGATGTTGATCTTATTACCGACCTTCCCGCTGTAGATGAGAGTTTGTTGGAAGGAGTCCATCGTAAGAATTGGCTTCTTAGTTCTCTCGAAGTTCACTTTGTCATCACAGGACGTGGCATTGAACACCGTAACTATGCAGATCGTTTTGCCATCCTTCTTTGCCATGACGCTCTTCCAAGGGTCTGCCAGCGCGGCCTTATCCACTCCGCCTGCATCGTCACCTTTGGCAGGGAGATAGTATTCAGCACTTTCATCCTCGCCATGTTTTAAGTAATACCCTGCAAGTAAACTATAGGCCCAGCTTACGTCCCCTTTGGTCGAGAGATAAAGCGCATCATGTTCCTTGTATTTCCCTTGCCTTAATAAGGTATCGCCAACACTGCTTATTTGGGTTGTGTTGAGCAGTGGCTCACTAATTGCAGTTACCTTTGCAGCGTAGTTGTACTTAGGTGATGCACAGCCTGCAAGGAAAAGTACAACGAAAAGCACAGTTGGTTGGCGAAAGTTAATCATTTCTTCCCTCTGTTTTTTTATTTAACTAATTTTTTAAAGGCAGCTTTGGCCGAATTTGGCGTCAACTCATCATTTCAAACCTTTGGGGAGTTCCGGCAAAGCGTCATTTGTCAGATTGCCGGAGCTGCCCCTCGACTGTGCCGACTGGCTGACCCCGACTTGCGACTTGGAACTCGACCTCGTGCGGACTTCGTGAACGGTGGCTACGACCACTTGCAATGTCATTTTTTTGAATCGGAATGAAATGCTGCATTTTTCAGGGCATCTCGGTCTTTTTCAGCGTTCACGTTCTTATCAATACAGCTTGCAAATGCGTCGGTGCCTGGCGTGAACCCAAAACGGGTGCAGGCTGTCTTAGCTTTATTTACGTATGCCATTTCTTGCCCATCTTGGTAATCGTTGTATGCCCCCTGAACTTGGGCGCATCCAGCAAACAGAAGAACGCATACAACGGGCATCAATTTGCGAAACATCATAGTTCCTTTTAATTGTTCTACAGTTCTCCAGCCGTCAGCTAGCGATCAACTCGGCTGATTGAGTTTGAGCATAGCATTTTGCGCATCGGCAAAGTTAACAAATTCTCACTCAGGTAAGAAGCGCTTGGGCGTCTCGGCTCTGGGCGAGCAGAGGGCGGGTAAAGAGGTTAGTATGGCGTGGTCACAATGGGAACATTGAGGCCCTTTTAACTTCTAAGAAAGGATCTACCGTGGCAGCGAAAAAGATACTGTTTTTGACGGGTGATTTTGCGGAAGATTACGAGACGATGGTGCCGTTTCAGGCGCTGCAGGCGGTTGGCCACACGGTGCATGCCGTCTGCCCGGACAAGCAGGCCGGCGACACCATCAAGACCGCCATCCATGATTTCGAAGGCGATCAGACTTACACCGAAAAACCCGGCCACCGCTTCACCCTCAACGCCAATTTTGCCGACGCCGATGTGAGCAAGTACGATGCGCTGGCCATCGCCGGCGGCCGTGCGCCGGAGTACTTGCGTTTGAATCCGCGCGTGATCGAGTTGGTGCAGCAGTTCGCCGCCGCCAACAAGCCGATCGCTGCGATTTGCCACGGCGCGCAGTTGCTGGCGGCTGCGGAAGTCATCAAAGGCAAGACCATCTCCGCGTACCCGGCCTGCTCGCCGGAGGTCAAGCTGGCTGGCGCCAACTATGCCGATATACCGGTCGACCAGGCGGTCACCGATGGCATTTTCGTCACCGCGCCGGCCTGGCCTGCGCATCCGGCGTGGATTGCGCAGTTCCTGCAAAAGCTGGGTACGGAGATTAAGCTGTAGCCAGGTTCTTGGCGTGGAAGCGCAGGTGGTCTTCCACGAACGTCGAGATGAAGTAGTAGCCGTGATCGTAGCGCTCGTGCCGACGTAAGGTCAGCGGCTGCGCTGCGGTCATGCACGCGGCTTCAAACGCTTGCGGATACAGCTGCTCTTGCAGGAATTTGTCGCCCAGGCCCTGGTCGATCAGGATGCCGGCCGGGAAGGGCGTCTTCGACTGCGCCATCAGCATGCTGGCGTCGTACTGCGCCCACTCGGCCTTGTCCTCGCCCAGATAGCCGTTGAAGGCTTTCACGCCCCACGGGCATTTCGACGGTGCGGCAATCGGCGCAAACGCCGACACCGAACGGAATACGTCCGGCCGTTTCAGCGCCAACGTCAGTGCGCCATGTCCGCCCATCGAGTGGCCGAAGATGCCGATGCGCGCGTCGTCGGCGGGCAGCTCTTTCGTCACCAGCTCGCGCAGCTCGTGAATGTAGCTGTACATGCGATAGTGCTTCGCCCACGCCGGCTGCGTCGCATCGAGATAGAAGCCGGCTCCGACGCCGAAATCCCAGCTCGCCGTTTCGCCTTCAACGCCAGCGCCGCGCGGCGACGTGTCCGGCGCGATCAGCATCAGGCCCAGTTCCGCCGCCACGCGCTGCGCGCCGGCCTTGATCATGAAGGTCTCTTCGGTGCAGGTCAGTCCCGCGAGGTAGAACAGCGCCGGCACCGGGCCTTGCTCCGCTTGGGGCGGAATGAAAACCGAGAAGCGCATCGGCAGGCCGATCTCGCGCGATTCATGACGGTAGAAGCGCTGTACGCCGCCGTAGCAAGCGTGTTCGCTGACAAGTTCCAGCATATTTATTTCCTTATGTTCCCCAGCGCACAGTGAAAAAGCTGGCAATAGCCCAGAATTGTACAAGTATCTTTAAAAAGGAGAAGTACATGCCGGATATTCAGGTCATTTTGGCCGATCTGGGCTGGCCGCTGGCGATTGCCGTGGCGTGGCTGACGGGGGAATTCGTGCATCGCTGGACGCGCCTACCGCGCATCAGTGTCTACGGTTTGGTTGGTTTTTTACTGGCACAGGCTTTTCCGGATGCGCTCAGCAGCGGCGCTTCCAGCAATGTGACCATCCTCGCGAACTTGGCTTTTGGCCTGATCTTGTTTGAGTTTGGCTACCGCATCAATCTGCACTGGCTGCGGATTAATCCTTGGATCGCGGTCAGCGGGCTGGCCGAATCGGCCGCCACCTTCGGCGTGGTCTACCTCATCTCGCATCTCACCGGCATGCCGCCTTTGACCTCTCTGTTACTGGCCTCGCTGGCCATGTCCACTTCGCCGGCCGGTGTGCTGCGCGTGATTAATGAAGAAGACAGCTCGGGTCAGGTCACCGAGCGCGTGCTGCATTTGGTCGCCATCAACAGCGTGATCGCGCTGTTCGTGTTCAAGGTGGTGGTGGGCTTCTGGGTGTTCCAGACCTCGGGCAGTCTGACGCAAGCGATTTCTCATAGCGGCATCGAGCTGCTGGTGTCGGCCGCGATGGGCGCGCTGATGGGCTTTATCGTGCCGCTGGTGCTGCGTCGCCTTGGCGCGCTGGCACAGGATGGCACCATCGCGTTTGCCCTCGGCGTGATCCTGCTGGTGGCGGCGTCGCGCGCGTTTGACGTGTCGCCGGTGCTGGCAACGCTCACCTTCGGCCTGACGGCACGCCATAAGCGCGTGGCCTTCAGCCGCACCGAGCGCAATTTCGGCGGCATCGGCGAGTTGCTGACGGTGCTGCTGTTCGTGTTCGCCGTGTCGACGCTGGAATGGGAGCGCGTGGTCGATGGCGCCGGCCTGGCGGCGGTTCTGCTGTTGGCGCGCTTTGTGGTGAAGGCACTGAGCGTGGCCGCGTTCTCGCGCGCCGGCGGCATCACCTGGCGCAAGGGACTGTTGACCGGCATCGCGCTGTCGCCGATGTCGGTGTTCGTCACGCTGCTGCTGGAACAGACCAAATACATGGGCATCGTGCTGGTGGATGAACTGGCCGCGCTGGCGGCGATGACGCTGCTGCTGGAAGTGGTCGGCCCCGTGATCACGCAGCGCGCGCTGCACTGGGCGAACGAAACGCCACAGGAGGAAAAATAATGGCATTGGAAGCATTCAAATCATCGCAGCCGCTTACGATGGGCGTGGAGCTGGAGCTGCAACTGGTCAGCCTGTCGGACTTCGACCTGACCGCATCGAGCCCGGACTTGCTGCATCTGCTGGGCCGCAAGCCTTTCCCCGGCAACGTCACGCCGGAGATCACCGAGAGCATGATCGAGATTAACAGCGACGTGCACACCAATCACACGGAACTGGTGAAGCAGCTACAGGTGATCCGCGACACGCTGGTGCAGGCCGGCGAGCAGCTCAACATCGGCATTTGCGGCGGCGGCACCCACCCGTTCCAGAAATGGTCGGAGCGGCGCATCTTCTCCAAGCCGCGCTTCAAGGAAGTGTCGGAGCTGTATGGCTATCTTGCCAAGCAGTTCACCATCTTCGGCCAGCACGTGCATATCGGTTGCGCTTCGGGCGACGATGCGCTGTTCCTGCTGCATTCGCTGAGCCGCTACGTGCCGCACTTTATCGCGCTGTCCTCGTCGTCGCCGTATGTGCAGGGGAATGACACGCTGTTCAACTCCGCGCGCCTGAATTCCGTGTTCGCGTTTCCGATGAGCGGCCGCGCGCCGTTCACGCAAAGCTGGTCCACCTTCGAGCACGAATACTTTGCCAAGATGGAGCACACGGGCGTCATCAAGAGCATGAAGGATTTTTACTGGGATATCCGCCCCAAGCCGGAATACGGCACCATCGAGCTGCGCGTGTGCGACACGCCGCTGACGGTGGAACGGGCGGCGGCGCTGGCGGTGTACCTGCAGGCGCTTTGCCGCTACCTGCTGGAACGGCGTGAGGAAGCGCCGGCGGAAGACGATTACCTGGTCTACAACTACAACCGCTTCCAGGCTTGCCGCTTTGGCCTCGACGGCGCCATCGTCCATCCGAAGACCTACGAGAATTTGTCGCTGCGCGAAGACATCCTGACCACGCTGCGCAAGATGGAGCCGCATGCGGCGGCGCTGGGCGGCACTGCCGGCCTGCAGCATCTGGTGCAGGTCACGCACGAGGGCAGCGACGCCCACTATCTGCGCCAGCAGTTCGACAGCAGCGGTAGCGTGGAAGGCGTGGTGGATGCGGCCATCCAGCGCTTCCGCAGGTCGTGATTATTTGAAGGTGATGGCCTTGTTCAGCCGGTTGATGACTTCATCCGGCACGCCTTTGCTGCACATGATGTGGCGTTCGCCGCCGCGCGGCATGTCTTTCAGCGTCAGCAGGCGCAGGTTGGCGGCATATTCGCCGGCCTCGTGTTTGAGGATGTAATTGCCTTCGTCTTCCGAGACGAACATCATGTCCACCGCGCCTTTGGCCACCGATTGCAGCATCTTGATGGTGGAGGCGGTGGACACGGCCACCACCGGATTCCATTTCTGGATGAATTTGTCGATGCCGCCGTAGGAGTAGTTGTCCTTGACCAGCACGCGGATATCGCGATGGCTCTCCAGTTCGCTGATGCTGCTGATGCCGCGCGCCGCGAAGGCGGCATTGGCCAGCAGCATCCAGCTTTTGTCGCGGTAGATGGCCTTGGTGAATTTGGCGTATTCCATGCGCTCCGGCGTGGCAAACCAGCCGATCGCGCAGCTCAGGCTGTGCGGATCCTTGATCAGCGCCAGTTGGCGGTTGGTCGGCATGCGGGCCCAGCGCACCGCGACGCCGGAGCCCTTGAATGCGGCGGCGGCGGGCGTGCCCGTCAGGCCGGCCGGCGAGCCGTCTGCTTGCGGCAGCAGGTAGGGCGGGCGGTCGCTATAGGTGGCCTGGATGATCTCTTCCGCCGCGCAGGTCAGCGGTGCGAGCAGCAGGCTAGCGGCAACGACGGCGGAGCATTTCATGAAGATCTATCCTGCATTTCGAAGACCGTCAGTCTACACCCGGTGATGACACAAAATCAAAATACATTTTTTAATGGCATCATTTTGATGCCTAGAAGCGTGTCTCCCGCGCCACGCGCAGGAAATTGTCGAGGATGGCGGTGCAGTCGAGCAGCTCGACCCCGCCGGCGCGGTGGAATTCCGGGTGCCATTGCAGGCCCATCACGAACGGCGCCTTGCGGTAGCGGATGGCCTCGACCATATTGTCCGGCACCGACAGCGCTTCCACCGCCATGTCGCGCCCCAGCGTCTTCACCGCCTGATGGTGGATGGAGTTGACCAGCCCGGTGGCGCGGCCCTTGAACAGGCGCGCCAGCGAGGAACCGGCCGGGAAGCTGATTTCGTGGCGGTTGCGGTCGTACTCGTCGTTGACGTGGGCCAGTGATTCGGGCATCTCGGTAGCGATGTCCTGGTACAGCGTGCCGCCGAAGGCAACGTTGATCAGCTGGCAACCGCGGCAGATGCCCAGCACCGGCTTGCCCGCCTCGACGAATTCATGCAGCAGTTCCAGTTCGTACATGTCGCGCGCGCGGTCGCCGCCCCATTCGGGCCGGGTCGGCGTTTCGGAATAGCTTTGCGGCGAGACGTCGGCGCCGCCTTGCAGCACCAGTCCGTCGAGATGCTTGGCGTAGTCGCGCAGGCGGATGTTGGACGGATGCAGCAGGCCCTCGGTGTTGACGGTCGGGATCATGAACACCAGCACGTCGCGCGACATCACCCACTGCGCGATTGACTCTTCCAGGTATTGCAGGTTCTTGCTGCGCAGGCCGGTGGCGCCGGGCTCGGGATGGAAGATGCGTGCTGACACGCCGATGTGCAGTGGCCGCTGGATGATGTGGCGCGTGGCCGCCGCCGCGATGCGCCGGTAGCGCGCCATGATGACCCGGCCCCACAGGCTGAACACGGTGTCGCCGGGATCGAGATAGCGCGGCGTGGCTTGATCGTGATGGGTCTTGCGCTCGTGCTGGCGGCGGTCGCCGTGGTCGGAGGCGCGGCGTTGCGGATTGGCTTGCGGCGGGTCTTGGTCGTCGGGGCCGGCGCTCATGCTGGTTCCTGCCTGTCTCGGGTGATGATGCGCTTAGTGTGCCATACGTCGACGTCAGCAGTCGCCCGCTACGCGCAGTGAAACCGTTGGGCTGAACAGGAGACGACCGTTGGTTTAAACAAGCAAGGAATGTCCTACATGACGAAGGGGCGAGCGGCTCTACTCGCATTGCCGCGCCAGCCTTAGGATGGTGGTCCTCTAGTGCATCGGCACTAGGTTCAATTCACACTACAGGAGACCTATCATGGCCAACTCGAAACAGGACGACCAAGGCAAGCAAGGTAATCAGGGCAACCAGGGCAACCAAGGTAGCCAGGGCGGCAAAAGCCAGCAGAGCGATACCAGCAATCGCGGTTTCGCTTCGATGGATCCGGAACGCCAGCGTGAAATCGCCGCCGAAGGTGGCCGCGCCGCCCATGCTTCCGGTAACGCGCACGAGTTCGATTCCGAAGAAGCGCGCCAAGCCGGCAGCCAGAGCCACAAGAACGACGGCAACCAGCAAAGCGGCAGCGGCGGGTCGGGTAGCAAAACTGGCGGTAGCCGCGGCGGCAGCCAGCAAAGCGACGACAACAGCCGTAGCGGCGGCAGCGGCGGCGGCAGTGGTGGCACGCGCGGCGGCACGCCCGAGCAGCATGCGGAAGCGGGCCGTCAAAGCAACAAGAATGATCGCTGACGCTAGCGTTTAGACGCCCTCACCGGCAGGGCGACCGATCATGAACCGTGCGCCGCCGGCATTCTGGCGCGCGGCGTGGTGTCAAGCCTGGATATCGATCAGGGTGCCCAGATTTTGGTCGGCAGCCTGGATCACCTTCGCCGACAGGTCGAACTGGGCCTTGTACACCAGTGAGTTGGTGGTTTCGGTGGCGAGGTTGGTGGCGCTCGGCGCATCCACTTGCAGCAATTCCTGTCCGCGCGTGGAAATCGACACGCCGGTCCCGGCCGGGGCATTTTCGCTGAATACCGCCTGTGACGGCTGGAAGCCTTGGGTGCCGATGTTGGCAATGGCATGTGCGCTGTTGCCCAACGCGCGCTCGGCGGCGTTGAGACCGGTAACTCCAGAACTCAGTGCGGCAATGGCCATGACATTTCCCTTCGGCAATAAGACTACAGTGTACACCGCAAACTAAGCTGTTGCAATTTCTCTTGGCAGCTTGATAATATCCCTGGGCAGGCGTAGCATCGAAAGCGATCCTTCATGGAAGTGACTGCTCATGCGACTGCTGTGGATACTCTGCCTGTGGTGCGGTCTGGCGGCGGCCGAGCCGACGGCCGTCCGCTTCCCGCGCTCGAACGGTGACGGCGCCCAGGGCGACTATGGCGTCGCATTGCTGCAACTGGCGCTGTCCAAGGCCGGCGGCCACTACCGTGTCGACATCTCGCCGACGCACATGCAGCAAAACCGCGCGCTGGCCGAGCTGCAATCGCCGCGTGGCAGCGTCGACGTGGTCGCCACCATGACCTCGATCGAGCGCGAAGCGAAAATGCTGCCGGTGCGCATCCCGATGACGCGCGGCCTGATCGGCTGGCGCATCGGCCTGCTGCGCGCCGACCGCCGCGAGCTGCTGAAGGCGGTGCGCGGCCTGGATGACCTGCGCCAATTCACTGCCGGGCAGGGCCAGGACTGGCCGGACACCGGGATCCTGCGCCATAGCGGCTTGCCGGTGCAGCCGGTGGCGATCTACCAGAACCTGTTCGGCCTGCTGAAAGCCGACCGCTACGACTGGGCGCCGCGTTCGGCCAATGAAATCTGGGCCGAGGCGGCGCGCCATCCCGAGCTGGCGATTGATCCTTACGTGGTGCTGCGCTACCCGACCGCCGACTACTTCTTCGTCAACCGCAACAACAGCGCGCTGGCCGAGGCCATCCGCCGCGGCCTGGAAGCGGCGCTGGCAGACGGCAGCTTTGAAAAACTGTTCTACGCCTACTACGGCAAGCAGATCCGCCAAGCCCGGCTCGACAAGCGCGTGCTGATCAACCTGCCCAACCCCTTGCTGCCGCCGCAAACGCCGCTCAGCCGCAGGGAGTTGTGGTTCACCCTGGACGACCTTAAACGTATCCCATAGTTATTGCACTTGTGCTATTCTTGCGCCCGATATTGTTTTTGAGAAACACTCATTGGGGAAAAAAAGAATGGCTTTGTTTGATTTTCTGGAAAAGGAACGCACCGTCGCCGGTGCCGGATTTAATCGTTGGCTAGTGCCGCCTGCGGCGCTGGCAATTCACCTGTGCATTGGCATGGCCTATGGCTTCTCGGTGTTCTGGCTGCCGCTGTCGAAGGCGCTGGGCATCAAGGAAGCGCTGGCGTGCCCGGCCGATATCGGCGTGCTGGAACGCATCCTGTCGTCGAGCTGCGACTGGCAGATCTCGATGCTGGGCTGGATGTACACCATGTTCTTCGTGTTCCTCGGCCTGTCGGCCTGGCTGTTCGGCGGCTGGCTCGAGCACGCTGGTCCGCGCAAGGCCGGTGTCGTATCGGCGGTGTGCTGGTGCGGCGGCCTGGTGATCTCGGCGTTGGGCGTGTACCAGCACCAGATCTGGCTGATGTGGCTGGGCTCCGGCGTGATCGGCGGTATCGGCCTGGGGCTGGGCTACATCTCGCCGGTGTCGACCCTGATCAAATGGTTCCCGGACCGTCGCGGCATGGCGACCGGCATGGCCATCATGGGCTTCGGCGGCGGCGCCATGATCGGCGCACCGCTGGCCGACAAGCTGATGAAATTCTTCGCCACCGCTGACTCGGTGGGCGTGTGGCAAACCTTCCTGGTCATGGCCGCGATCTACTTCGTGTTCATGATGGCCGGCGCGCTGTCCTACCGCGTGCCGCCGACCGGCTGGAAGCCAGCGGGCTGGACCCCGCCGGCCACCAACGCCAACGCCATGATCACCACCAAACACGTCCACGCCAGCAAGGTGTGGGGCATTCCGCAGTTCTGGCTGGTATGGTGGGTGCTGTGCCTGAACGTGACGGCCGGTATCGGCATCCTGGGTATGGCTTCGCCGCTGCTGCAGGAAATCTTCGGCGGCCAGCTGCTGGGCGTGGCCAAGACCTTCAATGAACTGGACACCGCGCAAAAAGCGCAGATCGCCGCCATCGCGGCCGGCTTCACCGGGCTGCTGTCGCTGTTCAACATCGGTGGCCGTTTCGTGTGGGCGTCGTGCTCGGACTTCCTGGGCCGCAAGGTTACCTACGGCATCTTCTTCGTGCTGGGCCTGGGCCTGTATGCCTCGATTCCGTCGATGGCGCATGGCGGCCACCTGGCGCTGTTCGTCGGCTTCTTCTGCATCATCCTGTCGATGTATGGCGGCGGCTTTGCCACCGTGCCGGCCTACCTGGCCGACCTGTTCGGCACGCAGATGGTGGGCGCCATCCACGGCCGCCTGCTGACAGCGTGGGCGGCGGCTGGCGTGTTCGGTCCTATCCTGGTCAACTACGTGCGCGAGTACCAGATCGCCAACGGCGTGCCGAAAGCGCAAGCCTACGACATCACCATGTATGTGCTGGCCGGCCTGCTGGTGGTGGGCCTGATCTGCAACCTGCTGGTGCGTCCGGTGGCCGACAAGCACTTCATGACCGACGCCGAACTGGCGGCCGAGAAGAAGCTGGCGCACGAGCGCGATGCGGCGGCATCGACCGGCACGGTGGTGGCTTCGAACGGCGTCACCAGTCCGGTGGCGGTGGCCTTCGGCTGGCTGGCGGTGGGCATTCCGCTGGCGATCGGCATTGCCATTACCGTGCAGAAAGCCGCTGTCCTGTTTAAGTAGGAATATTCGGGTATGCCGGCACGTTTGATATTTATCAAACGTGCCCGGTGAGGTTAACGTAGCCTTGACGTTCGCGCTGCAACCGCAGCGCGGATCATTTCCCTGGCACTTAACCTTCGAGGCAATCTATGTACCCATTTTCCCAAATCGTTACCCCCGCTGCAAAGAACCACATGGAAGCGCAACTGTCGTTCTTCAACGACATGTCGAAATCCCTGTTCCGCACCGTCCAGCAGTACAGCGACCTGAACATCCAACTGGCGCAGACCCTGCTGGAAGAATCCACGCAGGCCGGCCAGCAGGTCATCACGGCGCACCGCGCGACCGAGGTATTGGCCGCCGCTGCATCCCACGCCCAGCCGACCGCTGAAAAGCTGCGCGCGTATCAGCAACACCTGTCGCGCATTGCCGCCGATACCCACGTCGACCTGTCCAAGGTGGCAGAAGAGCACGTGCAGGAAACCAGCCGCACCGCCAAGGCGCTGGCCGACGAAGTGGCGCGCGTGACCTCGGAAGAAACGGAAAAAAACCTGCGCAGCCAGCAGGAGGCCGTGGAGCGCTTCACTGATCCGTTCTCGTCGTTCCGTTCGGATGGCGCCAACCAGTCGCGCGGCAATGAAGGGCGCGGCAGCCAGACCCTGCAAAGTGGCCAGAACGGCGCGGAAGGCCGTGAGAGCGGTCATATGCAAGGCGGCCAGGCCACCCAGGCCCAGACCGCAGCCCAGGCCGCCAGCCAGACCGGCAAGCAGTCGGGCGCCCGTAAAGAAACCTGATCGCGGCTCCCCGCCGTAACCCGCCGCGCCGCGCGAACCACTCGCACGGCGCGGCATTTTTTTTGCTGTTTGTCATATGGTGCAGCGGCGTCTGGCGGCAGACTGATGATGGTCTTGCCTGAGCTTTATGAGCGACGTTACTGGAGGGCCTTGCAACGGATGGAAAAGGAGCGCTAAATGGAACTGTACAATCCATTGGAGCAAATGCTTATCGATGATGGCATCAAGAAGGGCTTGAAAAAGGACTGCAACAAGGACTGAAGAAAGGGAGGGAAGAAGGGCGCGCCGAAGGTGCTATCGCTCTGCTGGAACGTCAGCTAACCAAGCGCTTCGGGCCGTTGCCGAAAACTGCCCAGGCCAAGCTGGCCAAAGCTAACCTGGCGCAAGTGGAGGCATGGAGCGATGCGCTGGGCGCTGCGCAATCGCTAAAGCAGGTTTTTTTGGTACGCCCCGTTGACTCGTGAATCGCTATTTTTTCAGCGCTGCATTATCATGCTCAGCTTGATGTTGGGAGAATCACGATGAGCAATACCAGTCCTGCGCAGCCGGAGTCGCTGCATATTGTGTGTCCGCATTGCGATGCGGTGAACCGGGTGCCGGCGGCCAGGCTGGCGGCGGAGCCGGTGTGTGGCAAGTGCCAGAAGGCGCTGTTCACCGGGGCGCCGGTGGACTTGGGCAGCGCGCGGTTTCTGAAGCAGATCGAGCGTAGCGACATTCCCGTGCTGGTGGACTTTTGGGCTCCGTGGTGCGGCCCGTGCCGCACGATGGCGCCGTTCTATGCGCAGGCGGCGCAGCGGCTGGAGCCGCAGTTCCGCGTGGTGAAGGTGGACACCGAACAGGCGCAGGATCTGGCGGCGCGCTACGCCATCCGTAGCATCCCGACGCTGGCGCTGTTCAAAGGCGGCCGCGAAGTGGCGCGCCAGCCCGGCGCGATGGATGCGCAAAACATCGTCGCGTGGGCGATGCAGAACAACCGCTGATCAGCGTTGTGTCACCCCTCGCTGGCGCGCTCCAGCCATTTGCGGATGCCGTCCAGCGTGCGGAAGTCCGCCACCGAGCGGGTGTTGATGTGCGGATGCCGGTTCTGCAGCATGCGCGACAACGCCGCGCCGGGGCCGAGTTCCAGTGCGACGGTGATGCCGGCTTCGGCGGCGGCGTCCATGCACGCCAGCCAGCGGATCTTTTCTGCCAGCTGGCGTGATAGCGTTTCGACCGCGCGTGCTTGATCGCTGACGGGAGCGGCGTCTATCCCGGCCATCACTGGCGCTTGCATCGGCAGGGACGCAGCCGCGCTCAACGCCGCCGCGAACGGCGCCACCGCGCCAGCCATGTAAGGCGTGTGCGACGCCACCTCCACCGGCAGGCGCTTGCTGCGCGCGCCGGCTGCCGCAATCGCCTGCTGCAGTTGGTCGGCCTGCGCGGCAGGCCCGCCGGCGATGCAGGTATCTTCCCCGGTTTCGATGCTGACGTGATAGCCATGATGCGCGGCCAGGCTGCTGGCGCTGGCAAGCGGCAGGCCGGTGATGGTCAGCAGCGCCTGGCCGGGTGCGGCGCGCTGGCAATCGTCCATCAATTGCGCACGCTGCGCCGCCAGCACGACCGCCTGCTCAGGCATGAAGGCACCGGCCACACTATGCGCAGACAACTCGCCAATGCTGTAGCCAGCCACCAGCGCCGGCTGCGGCGCGAAATCGCGGATGGCCTCCCACATGCACAGCGTGGCCGCGACGATCAACGGTTGCGCGACGCGGTTGGCGAACAGGTCACCATCGCTTGGCCGCGCCAAGCCGTCTGGCGCGCTGTCGGCGACGCTGCCGGCCCGGTTTGCGGTGGAGGGCATGGGAGCGAGCGCGGTCAGACGGTCAGCCAGTGCATTCGCGGCGGGGTTGGTGCGCGCGAGGTTGAACATCCCGGCATGCTGGTCTCCCTGGCCGGGACAGAGCAGCAGCAGGCGCGCGCGGCTCATTGCTGGTCCAGCGCTGCGATGGCTTGCACCAGGCAGCACGCCGCCAGCAGATCCGCCGCGCCGCCCGGCGACAGCCGGTGCTCGATGAAGACGTGATGGCTGGCGATGGCCCTTACGCGCCAGCCCGCGCTTGCCGTCCCGCCCAACGCCAGAAAACGCTCCGCATGATCGCGCACGATCTGCGCGCCTTGCGGACCGGCGCGGTGATAGACGTTGCTGTCGCTGATGTGCGCCATCAGCGTGTAAAGCGTATCGACGCGCTCCTCTGTGACCGAAGCGCCACGTGCGCGCGCCGCCAGCAGGGCCGGCAGGCCAACCTCAAACACCGACGGCAATCCCAGCGCGCCTTCCTCCCGCGCGCCGCTCACCGCATACCGCGCCGCCACGCGCAAACCATTCGTTTGCGCAGTTGCTGCAGGAGCCGCGTGGCCCGCGAGTTCCTCGCCCCAGCGGATCAGCATCGCGGCACGCAGGGCGGCAGGGGTAAGCGGCGTGCCTTGCGCACGCGCGCGGCCGGCGGCGGCGCACAGCATACCGAGACTGAAGATCGCACCGCGATGCGTGTTGATGCCGCGTGTCGCTTTCAGCATCGCTTCCTCCGCCGCGATGCCCAACTGCTTCAACTGCGCAAACGGCGCGTCATCCCAACCTGCCAAACAGATTTTGCGGAAGTAGTGGCGCAGCGCGAACATGCTGTGCATGAAGGTGCCCGCATCCATGTCATCGTGGCTGCCGCTATCCACCGGCGACACCAGTCCCGGCTTCGGATACAGGCACAGCTCCGCGTGCAGGCTGCGCACCGCCAGCCGCGTTACCTGCCGCGCAAATGCTCGCCGTGCGGTGCGGCCGATTGCGCGCGCGGACCCCGCAAGCTGCGATGCGGGTTGAGCCGCCGCGCCGCGCTGGCGCACTGTGATCATGCGCATCGCTGTACCTCCTGCGCATCCAGTGTCGCCAGAAGCGAAGCAGTATTCGTCAAGCGCACCGTGTGCAACTCCTTGACCATCACCTTGGCCGGATGGCGCACCGCCATCTGCCACTCCTTCCACGACACCGCCGCGCCGCCGGGGAATACAATCTCGCCATCGAGCGGCAGATGCTTCGTGTGACGCTCCAGCAGCACCAAACCATCATCCAATTCCTGCCGGCTGGCCGGATGAAACAGCAGATCCACGTCCGAAGCCGGCGACACGTACTGCAAGCCAGTCAACGCCTGCATCGCCAGCGAGCCAAAGACGCGCAGGTGCAGCGCCGAAGCCTCATCGCACAATGCCGTCAAGCGCGCATGCCAGGCGCCGGAAAATGGCAACGCCGCCCGTAGCCCCATCGCCGCCGACGACCGCACCACATCGGCAGCCTTTACGCGCAAGGCAATCCGCGTCTTCACGCCGGCAGTATCTGGCGGCACCGGCAGGCCAAGGCAAACTTCATCCAGCGAAGCATCCACATCCTGCCGCCTCACTACCGCAGGCCAGTTGCGGCGCTGCCACTGCGTCAACGCCGCCGCATGCTGCGACTGGGTAGCACGCGCGGCTTCCCAGCCAGCCTCGCTGAGCCACACCAGCATATGACGTTCAAGCGTGGACATGGCCGCCCGATACCACAGCATCAATCACCGGCTGCGCCAACTTGCGGCCGCCGCGCTGCAAGCCCAAGGCGCTGCGCTGATCGCCGGCCGACGGCTGCGCCAGCGCCGCACGCAAATGCGCTGCCAGGTCGCCATTCCAGATCGATTCCAGCCCGCCCATGCGCAGATAATTCTCCGGCCCCGGCGCAAACACCGGATTGCTCTGCGCCAGCTCGGTCAACAATTCCTCCGCCACCTTGGTAATGCGCGCCATCGCCGGCAAGCCCATGACACGAATGGTCGCATCGGGCAGGGCGTAACAGGCATCCGCCATCAAGCCGCTGGTGATAAAGCCGCCCGACAACGCCTGGTCGTACACCAGACCGATAATCTTGTGGCCCTTGCGTCGCGCCAGATCCACGCACTTGCCCAGATGCGCCATGTAGCTGTTAATGCCCAACATCTCGTCGCGATGGCGCAGGCGCTGGCCTTGCGTATCGATCAGCATCAGGATCGGCATGCCGGGATTCTCGCGCACCGTGCGCAGGATCGCCTGCGCTTGCGCCAGCGCGATCTCCACACCGATCGGCGTGTGATTAGTGGTGCCGATCACCGCCACCGCACGGCCGTCGACTTGCGCGCTACCACTCAGGAATTCGTTCTGCTCGACGATGGCGTGCCCCTCGGGGAACAGCGCATCCGCCAGTTTTTTCCAGTCCATCTCAGGCTCCCTTGCGGCGCGTTGCCGACGCCGCGATAAAGCTATCCACATCCAGCATGGGAATATTGGCCGCATCCGGCATCTGCATCGCGCTCCAGATATCGACCGGATCGGGCAGGGCGCCGAAGTTCTGCAAGCGCGCTTCCAGCATCTGCTGCTCGGCCTCCAGCGCTTCCAGCGTCAGGCCGGTGGCGCCGCCAGACAGCGCCGCCACCGCCTCCTGCGCGGCGCTGCGGAAGGCCGCCACGTCATCGGCCACGATACGCTGGCAATCGCCCAGCAGATAGCGGTGCTTACCGCCGCTGGTGCGCCACACCAGCGCGCGGTCGCGTGAATCGAATTCCTCCACGCCGTTGGCGGTCTCGATCACCTCCGGCCCGGACATCGCCAGCCGTCCTTCCTCCGACATGATGACCACATTCGCGCAGCGCGTGACGATGCCCATGCCGCCAAACGCGCCATTGGCGCCGCCCACCAGCGCAATCACCGCAACGCCGGCGTCGCGCGCATCGAGCAGGGCGCGCATCACTTCCGACACCGCGATCAGGCCCGCATTGGCTTCATGCAGGCGCACGCCGCCCGACTCCACCAGCAGCACCACGGCTGCCACGCCATCTGCAACCGCCTTGCGCAGCAGGCCGACCAGCTTGGCGCCATGCACCTCGCCGACCGCGCCACCCATGAATGCGCCTTCCTGCGCCGCCACGTACACTGGCACGCCGCCAAGCAATGCGCGGCCGATAGCCACGCCATCGTCAAACGCCACCGGCGCATTCAATTGTGCGAGGTGAGGGCTGGTGACGCGCGCCGACGGTGGAATGAATTCCTCGAAGCTGCCGGCATTGAATAGAAGCTGCAAGCGCTCGCGCGCAGTCGCTTCCTGATAGCTGATTGCGCGGCTCATGCTGCGTCTCCCAGCATGGTCTGCACGGCCTGGTCCAGACGCAGGCTGACCACGGCCGGCGTCGCGCCCATGTCGTTGATCGAAATACGCGTATCGGCCAGCAGCCAGCGCGCGTGGAAGTCGCGCATCACCGCTGCCCAGATCGGGCCGAAGCCGACGGCGGCGGTGCTGATCTCGATGGTGCACGCACCATCCAGCGCGGCCGGCTCGATCAGCACTTCAAGATTACCCGAGCCGACCACGCCCACCACTTCCGGTGCGGCGGTGAGGCGGCGCGTTCCTTGTTCAAATCGATAGTTGAGAGTTTCCATGTCCGTGCTCCTTACCAGTTGCGGAAACGCTTGGGCGGGTTGTACAAGCCGCCCGATGCCCGCACCAGGTCCTTCATATTGCGGGCCGCCAGCAGGTCGCGCGTGGCGAGACGCTTGTCGATGCCGAGATCCTCGGCGCGGGTAATCACGCCGCGATCGCGCAAATTCTCCACCATGCGCCGGTCGCGGCCAAGTCCGACCGGCGTGTAGCCTGCCACGCCGCGTATCGCCTGCTCGCGTTCCTCGTCGCTGCGGCACAGCAGCAGGTTGGCGATGCCTTCCTCGGTCAGGATGTGGGTAACGTCGTCGCCGTAAATCATCACCGGCGGAATCGCCATCTTGGCTTGCTCCATCAGCACCCACGCATCGAGCTTTTCAACGAAGGCAGGCTGCATATGCTCGCGGAAGGTTTCCACCATCTGCACCACCAGCTTCTGGCCGCGCGGGATGGTATTGCGGCCCTCGCGCGCCTGCTGGCCGGCCTTGAGCCACGCCGGGCTGGCGTGACGCCGTCCGCGCGCATCCGCACCCATATTGGATGCGCCGCCAAAGCCGGCGATGCGGCCCGCCGTCGCGGTGGACGAGTTGCCCTGCAAATCAATCTGCAAGGTCGAACCGATGAACATGTCGCAGGCATAGTGGCCGGCGGCCTGGCACAGCGCACGGTTGCTGCGCATGGTGCCGTCCGGGCCGATCGCGAAAACGTCCGGCCGCGCATGGATGTAGTCCTCCATGCCCAGCTCCGAACCAAACGAATGCACCGAGCTGACGAAGCCCGCTTCAATCGCCGGGATCAGCGCCGGATGCGGATTCAGCGCCCAGTGCTTGCCGATCTTGCCGCGCAGGCCAAGCGACTCGGCGTAAGTCGGCAGCAGCAGTTCGATGGCTGCGGTGTCGAAGCCGATGCCGTGGTTCAGGCGCTGCACCTCATACTCGGCGTAGATGCCTTTGATGGCCATCATCGCCATCAGCACCTGGATCTCCGAAATCTGCGCCGGGTCGCGCGTGAACAGCGGTTCGATGTAGTAGGGGCGCGGCGACTGCACCACGAAATCCACCCAGTCGCCCGGCACGTCGACGCGCGGCACTTTGTCCACCAGCTTATTCACCTGCACGATGACGATGCCCTGCTTGAACGCCGTGGCCTCGACGATGGCCGGCGTGTCCTCGGTGTTCGGGCCGGTGTACAAGTTGCCGTGGCGGTCCGCCGCTTCCGCCGCGATCAGGCACACGCGCGGCGGCAGGTCGATGAAGTAGCGGCTGAACAGCTCAAGATAGGTGTGGATGGCGCCGATATTCAGCTTGCCGGCGGAAGCCAGCCGCGCCACCCGCGCCGCCTGCGGGCCGGAGAAGGAAAAATCCAGCCGCGAAGCGACGCCGCGCTCGAATACATCGAGATGCTCCGGCAACGCCAGCACCGATTGCAGCATGTGCAGGTTGTTGACGCGCGCCGCATCCAGGTTGGCCAGGGCATGGCCGAGGAAGTCGGCCTGCTTCTGGTTGTTCCCTTCGAGGCAAACGCGGTCGCCGCATTCGATGACCGCATGCAGCAGATCGGCGATGCGCGCGGCCGGCAGGCTTTTGCCGTCCAGTTCCGCGCCCAGCGCCGCGCCGGCACGCTGCAATCGCGCCGCGCGGTTTTGCTGCAAGGTGTTCCAGGACATTTTATTTAGCTCCCATAATCATGTCAGGCAGACCGGTTGCAATCGACGGGAAGACGCACAGCAGCAGCACCGCCAGCACCATCAGCAACAGGAAGGGGAACACGCCCCAGACCACATCCTTGAGCGGAATGTCCGGCGCGATGTTCTTGATAACGAAGATATTCAGCCCCACCGGCGGATGGATCAGGCCCATCTCCATCACCACCGTCATCACGATGCCGAACCAGATCAGGTCAAAGCCGGCTTCGCGCAGTGGCGGCAGAATGATCGGCGCGGTCATCAGGATGATCGACACCGGCGGCAGGAAGAAGCCGAACACGATCACCATCAGCAGGATCACCGCCAGCAGCACCCACTTCGACAGGTGCAGGCTGACCACCCATGCAGCTGCCGACTGGCTGATGTGCAGGTAGCTCATCACATAGGAGTACAGCAGCGACATGCCGATGATCAGCAACAGCATGGTCGATTCCTTGATCGACGAGCCGAGGATGGGCGACAAATCCTTCGGCCGCCACACGCCGTAGATCACGGCCAGCAGCGCCAGTGCGAGCAGCGCGCCGAGGCCTGCCGTTTCGGACGGTGTGGCGAAGCCGCCATACAGCGCCACCATCACGCCGATCAGCAGCACGATGAAGGGCAGCACGCGCGGCAGCATTTCGACTTTTTCGCGCAGCGTGAAATGCTCATCTTCGAGATAGGCCGACTTCTCGCCGCCTTTCTGGTAAATGTCCAGCGCCATGCGGTATTCCTTGCGGGCGCGGTAGACGGCATAGCCTGCGAACAGGATCACCAGCAGGATGCCAGGGCCGATCCCGGCCAGGAACAAGCGGCCCAGCGACTGCTCGGCCGCCACAGCATACAGAATCATAGTGATCGACGGCGGCAGCAAAATACCAAGCGTGCCGCCGGCCGCGATGATGCCGGCCGCGAAGCCCGGCGAGTAGCCGCGCTTGCGCATCTCCGGAATGCCGGCCGAGCCGATGGCCGAGCAGGTGGCGGGCGACGAGCCGGCCATCGCCGCGAACAGCGCGCAGGCGAACACGTTGGCGATGCCAAGGCCGCCGGGGACTTTGTGCATCCAGGTGTGGATGGCGGAGTACAAGTCCTTACCCGCCGGTGACTTGCCGATGGCCGCGCCCTTCAGGATAAACAGCGGGATCGACAACAGCGTGATGGAGGCCATCTCTTCGTACACATTCTGCGTGATGGTGTCCAGCGACGATGCCGGCATGAAGAAGTACATAAAGCCAGTGGCCACGACGCCCAGCGCGAATGCGATCGGCATCCCGGAGAACATCACCACCAGCGTGACGGCGCCGTACAGCGCGCCCAGGGTCAGGTCACTCATGCTGCTTGCTCCGGTTTGTTGGTCAGGCGGGCCAGCGTTTGCAGAACAATCTGCAGCGTCAGCAGGGTCATGCCGGCAGCCATCATGGAGTAGGGGATCCACAGTGGCGGCGCGAAAGTGGAGGAGGTGGTCTGGCCATCGACCCACGCCTCATGGAACAGCAGCCACGATTTCCACGTGAAGAACGCGCAGAACAGCATCGAAACCAGATCCACAAAGAACAGCCGCACCGCATTCACGCGGCGCGGCAGCAGGCCGGCCACCGCTTCAATGCCGATATGGCCGCGATGATATTGGACGTAGGCGGTGCAGAAAAAAGTCACGCCGACCAGCATGAATACCGAGGCCTCGTCCTGCCAGTCGGTGGGCGCGTGGAAGAAATAGCGCGATACCACCGAGTACGTCAGCACCAGCGCCGTCAGCACCAGCGCGATCATGGACAGCGCCATCAGCAAGCGATTGAGTTTGTCCATCCACGCTGTCAGCGCCGCAATGACGGGATTGTCCGGCGGTGCGGGGCCGCGTGACGGCTGCAGTTCGACGCCGTGGCTCACAGCGTTTTCTCCGCGAGTTTGAGCAGGTTGGCGCAGCTAGGGTTCTTCTCGCCGTAGTCCTTCCACGCGGTGGCCTTGGCGATGTCCTGCCATTTCTTCAGCGCGCCCGGATTCATATCGACTACTTTGGCGCCGGTCTTCTGGTAGACGGCGGCCACTTGCTGGTCATCCTCCTTGGACGACTTGAGCGCGAACGCTTCCAGCTCGGCGCCGACGGTCAGCAGGATTTGCTGTTGTTCCTTCGGCAGGCGGTCGAACACGGAGCGCGACATCATCAGTGGTTCCAGCATGAACCAGTAGGAACCGGCGCGCGCGGTGGTCAGGGATTTCGATACTTCTTCAAGACGGAACGAGATCAGCGAAGTGGAGGAGGTGAGCGCCGCTTCCATCGCGCCGGTCTGCATGGCGGCGTAGATTTCGTTGGACGGCAGCGTGACCACGGCGGCGCCGGCGGCCTTCAGCATCAAGTCCATCTCGCGCGAGCCGCCGCGTATCTTCATGCCCTTGGCGTCGTCCGGATCGACCACCGGCTTGCCGCGCGAAGCCATGCCGCCGCCTTGCCAGATCCAGCTCAACATCACGATGCCCTTGTCATACAGGATGCGCGCCAGCTCCTTGCCCACTTCCGCATTCTTCCAGCCGTAGGCTTGGTCGTAGGAGGTGACCAGGCCGGGCATCAGGCCGATGTTCACTTCCGGGACCTCGCCGCCGGCGTAGGACAGCGGCACCAGCGACAAATCCAGCGCGCCCTTGCGCATGGCCGAGAACTGGGCGTTGGTTTTCATCAGCGAGGAGCCGGGATAAATGGAAAACTTGAGCGCGCCCTTGGAGCGCTTTTCCACTTCGGCTGCGAACATGCGGGTCAGGCGGTCACGGAAATCACCCTCCGTGAGCGTCCCGCCGGGGAACTGGTGGGAAATTTTCAGCCCGGTCTGCGCCCAGACAGGTTGCAGCAACAAAGGGCTGGCGGCCAAAGCGGCCAGTACGGACCTGCGGGTGATAGCGCTCATACATCCTCCAAGGGTGGGTGAATTATGCAACGTTCGGTCTTATGTATACAAGAATAGCGGTTGCGAATACATTGTCAAGCGATATAATGCAGACATGACCACCCATCCCACCACCCTGCGCGAGCAAATCGAAGAGCTGATCGCCGTTGGCGAGCTGAAGCCGGGGCAACATCTGGACGAGACCGAGCTGGCCACGCGCTTTGGCGTGTCGCGCACGCCGATCCGCGAGACGCTGATCCAGCTGGCCTCGATGGGGCTGGTGGTGATCCGGCCGCGCCGGGGCGCCATCGTGGCGGAGCTGGGGCCGCAGCAGTTGGTGGAAATGTTCGAAGTGATGTCGGAACTGGAATCGACCTGCGGCCGCCTTGCCGCGCGCCGCATGACGCCGGAAGAGCAGCAGGCTTTATTGGCGGCGCATCAGGCCTGCCAGGAAGCGCTGGACGCTCAGGAACCGGACGTCTACTACTACCGCAACGAAGTCTTCCATGAAGCGATCTACGCGGGCAGCCACAACCAGTTTTTAATCGAGCAGACGCGCGCCCTGTACCGCCGCCTGCGCCCGTATCGCCGCCTGCAACTGCGGGTACGCAACCGCCTGGCCACCTCCTACCACGAACACGACGGCGTAGTGCAAGCCATCCTCGCCGGCGACGGCGACCTGGCCGCCCAACTGCTGCGCGAACACGTCATGATCCAGGGCCAGCGCTTCTCCGACCTGATGGCCTCCCTGCCGCAGCTGAGGCAAGACGCCGCGTAATCACTCCATCTTTGCAGGCTTACCGTGATTTTGCACGAACTCGTCATGATCGAGGGCCGGCCCTTTTCCGACCTCCTCCCTGCCACAACTGTGTAAAGACGCCCGTAATTCGTTCATTTCGGCGCCGCTTGACATTCCTGGAATTGACTGAAGTCAAGCAATGTTGATTATCAGATTTAATTATTAAAAACTCATCACTAATATATCTGCGGGAACTTTGCTCTCCCTATCGAGTCTGGCTTCTGGCTTGACCTTGCAAATTTGATCGTCGCCATCTTCAAGTTTCTGTTCTGGATAGGCTCAAAGTCATGAGGGAGAAAATGATGAAATCCCAAAATAGAACTTCATATGGATGCGGTTTATTGGCCATCCTCCTGGCTTGTCCGATGCTTTCGATGGCGCAGTCCTCCCAACTTCCGTGGGATCGCATGCAGCAGCAGCTTAAGAAAAATGACGGGCTGATTGCATATGAGATTGCTTCAAATTTCGAGCTATTGGGAGACTCCGCTCCGGAAATCGGCCAGTATTCCACCCGCGTTCGTCAATTGGATCAGAACGGTATTCCGTTAAGAGAGCTTGATAGTAGCGGCAAAGAATCAGCGGATGCCTACAAAATGGATACACTGAGCCTTTCTCTGGCGGCATATGCCGCGAATCGGCCGGAAGGGTTTGTGTCGTCGCCATCATCGATAGTTCTCCTTGGCGACGAAAACGTTAATGGCAAGCCAGCATTGGTGTATGAAGTGAAGGGGCGTATCGGGAAGGGGAATATTCCGGTTTTAGCCAAGATATGGATCGAACAGACAACAGATGCCCCAGTCAAAATCGAAGGGACGATAGAAAAGTTACCGCTGCCCGGCGTGAAAAATGCGACCTTTCTCCTACAGTACGCGACCAGCGAAAGTGGCCTTGTCCTACCGTCGGAGTTTCAGCTCAGATACAGCATTTCCATGCTATTTAAAACAGGCCAGGTCGCATTCCGGCAAACGCTCTCAGACTGGAAGCCCCTGCCGGCAAAATAAGTCTAGTGATTTGATGCTTTACGCATGATGCGTACTGGCTTGGACTCCGGCTCGGAGGCGGGGAGCATGTCTTCCAGCGTTTGCTGGTCGAGCACCGCGAGGAAGGCTTTAGTGGCGTCGCTGAGGGTGTGTTTGAGTTTGCAGTTTGGCGTCAGCGGGCAGGTGTCTGCGCTGCGGTCGAAGCATTCGGCCATGAAGAAATCGGTCTCGGTGGCGCGCACCAGCGCGCCGATGTTGATGTCTTTCGGCTCTTTCGCCAGCCGCAGGCCGCCGTTGCGGCCGCGTATCGTCTCCACCAATCCGGACAAGCCGAGCTGATACACTACTTTCATTAAGTGATTTTTTGATATGACGTGCAAGTCGGCGATGTCCTGGATGGTAACCAGTCGATCCCGATTGGCTGCCAGGTAGAGCAGCGTTCGCAGGGAATAATCGGTAAAGGATGTGAGGCGCATCCGGCTATTTTACATGCTCGGCGTGATCTTGCGTACCGACGCCGGCGCTGCTTCGGGCCACACTGGCGTCATACCAAGGGAGGCAGTATGGACATGGAAGAACAGCGCCGCCGCTTCACCAGCGAATTGTGGCAGCGCTTCGAGCAGTTGCAGGCTTGGGCCGAGGAAAACTGGCCCGATAAAGAGCATCCGCTGTCGAGCGCCGACTTCACCGCGTCGCGCAAGGAGATACTGGCTTTGCGTCGCCAGGAACCGGAGCCGGAACAGGGCGGGGCGCAGTATGTCGATATGAATCCCGCGCCGTGGCCGTGATTAGTCGTGCACCACCGGCTTGCCGGCCTGCGCCAGCAGCCACGCGATCAGGCTCAGGACCAGACTTGCGAGCACGCCCCACGCCAGGTTCAAGGCGCTGTCGAACAGCAGTGGCGCCACCAGGCCCGACACCAGCGCAAACAGCAGCATCTGGATGAAGGACTGCATCGACGCCGCCAGCCCGCTGTTGTTCGGGAAGTACTCCAGCGCGATCAGCGACAGCGGCGTCATGGCCAGCGCCAGGCCGAAGGAGTAGATAAACAGTGGCATCACCGCCCACGGCACGGCAGCCACGAAGGCCAGGTTGTAGGCGACGTTGATGATGCCGGCGCTGATCATCACGGCAAAGCCCAGCCACACCTGCTGCTTGCGCGAGAACTTGTGCGCGAATTTGCCCGACAGCGCGGAGCCGATCACCATGCCGCTAATCAGCGGCACGAACATCCACGCGAACGCGGTCTCCGGCAGATGCAGGATGTTCATCACGAAGTAGGCGGCGGAGCCGATGTACAGCGCCACGCCCGCGAAGCACATGCCGACCGCCACCGACAGCAGCAGGAAGTGGTAGTGGCACAGCACCTTCCAGTAATTGCGCGCGATGACGCCGAGGTGGAACGGGTGGCGGTCCTTCACCGCCAGGCTTTCCGGCAGCGCGCGCTGCACGGCCACCAGCATCAGGATGCCGAAGGCGCTGAGGAACCAGAAGATCGAACGCCAGCCGAAGCTCACCTGCAGCCAGCCACCCAGCACCGGCGCGATCGCCGGCGCCAGGCCGAACACCATCATGATATGCGACAGGATCTTCTGCGCGGCGGCGCCGGAGAAGCGGTCCTGCACGATGGCGCGGCCGACCACCGAGCCGGCGCCGGCGGCCAGGCCCTGCACGATGCGGCAAGCCAGCAGCACGCCGATCGACGGCGCCATCGCCGCTACCACCGACGCCGCGATGTACAGCACCAGCGACACCATGATTACCGGGCGGCGGCCGAAGGAATCGGACAGCGTCCCGTAGAACAGCATCATGAAGGCGAAGCAGAACAGGAACATCGACAGCGTCTGCTGCACCAGCAGCGGGCTGGCGTCGAAGGCGTGGGTGATGGCCGGGAATGATGGCAGATAGGTATCGATGGCCAGGGGACCGACCATCGAGAGGCCTGCCAGCAGCAGCGTCAGCAAAATATTCATGAATCGCGTATTCTTCGTAAGACCCGGCATTTTACGCGATAATCGACAGATCATGACCATAGACACCTTTGACGGCACCGCCGTCAAGCCCTCGCACTGGAACCTCGGCAGCGTGATTGAACAGCTGCGCGTGTCGCGCGAGGCGACCCACAACATCCGCCATCATGGCCGTGTGCGCGAGCTGCCGTCGCGCGATGCGCTGACCACCATCGTCAACGGCCTGCAGGCGGTGCTGTTCCCGACCCATTACGGCCGTCCGAATCTGACCGACGAGAGTATCGATTTCTTCGTCGGCGATACGCTGAACACCACCCTGAACCGGCTGGCCGAGCAAGTGCGGCGCGGCTTGCAGTTCTCGGCTGAGGAAGCGGTGCCGGACGAGGATGCGTTGACGCGCCAGGCGCACGACATCACGCGCCAGTTCGCGGCGGGGCTGCCGGAGGTGCGCGCCTTGCTGGTGTCCGACGTGCAGGCTGCGTTTTCCGGCGACCCGGCGGCGACCTCGGTGGCCGAGATCATGCTGTGCTATCCGGGCACCATCGCGATCCTGTACTACCGGCTGGCGCACAGCCTGCACCGTCTCGGCTCGCCGTTTCTGGCGCGGCTGATTTCCGACATCGCGCATTCGTTGACCGGGATTGATATCCACCCGGCGGCGCAAATCGGCGGCAGCTTCTTCATCGACCACGGCACCGGCGTGGTGATCGGCGAGACCGCCATCATCGGCCAGCGCGTGCGCCTGTACCAGCACGTGACGCTGGGCGCGAAACGCTTCCCGGCCGACGAGCAGGGCGCCTTGATCAAAGGCGTGCCGCGCCACCCGATCGTGGAAGACGACGTGGTGATCTACGCCGGCGCCACGATACTGGGCCGCATCACCATTGGCGCCGGCTCCACCATCGGCGGCAACGTGTGGCTGACCCAGAGCGTGCCGCCAGCCAGCAACGTCTCCCAAGCGCAGATGCGCAACGACTAAGCGAAGATTTTTTCGCGCAGCGTGCCGGCGGTGTATTCGGTGCGATAGCGGCCGCGCCGCTGCAGTTCGGGGACGATCAGGTCGACCACGTCGGCCATGCTTTCATGGGCGATGGCGTAGGCCAGGTTGAAGCCGTCGATGCCGGTTTCGTCCTGCCACATTTCCAGCTGGTCGGCCACTTGATGCGGATCGCCCACCAGTACAGGCCCGCGTCCGCCAAGGCCGATGAATTCGGCCGCCTCGCGCACGCTCCATTTGCGGTTCGGGTCCGCTGCGCTGAACGAAGCCAGCGCCGAGCGGCCGGCGTCGGAGTCGATGTATTCGATGGTGGCGTCCAGCGGGAAGCGGCTGAAGTCCACGCCGGTCCAGCCGGACAGCAAGGCCAGCGCCGCTTCGATGTCGATGTGGCGCTTGTAATCCTCATGCCTGGCGCGCGCTTCGGCTTCGGTCGGCGCGGTGATGATCAACGCTTGCGCGTAGATTTTGAGGTCGTCGCCATTGCGGCCGGCCGCGCGTACGGCGGCGCGCAGGTCGTCGGCGTACTTTTTCACCACGCGGATGCTAGGCCCGCTGACAAAGGTGCATTCGGCATGTTTGGCCGCGAACGCCGTGCCGCGCGGCGAGGTGCCGGCCTGGTACAGCAGCGGCGTGCGCTGTGGTGACGGTTCGCACAGGTGGAAGCCGGGCACCTTGAAGTACTTGCCTTCATGCGCAATTGGGTGAATGCGCGACGGCTCGGCGTACACCCCGCGCTGCTTGTCATTGACCACCGCATCGTCGTCCCAGCTTTTCTGCCACAGCTTGTAGACCACCTCCATGTATTCATCGGCGAGGTCGTAGCGCTCGTCGTGGCTCAGTTGCTGGTCCAGCCCGAGGTTGCGCGCGGCGCTGTCGAGGTAACCGGTGACGATGTTCCAGCCGATGCGGCCGCGCGTCAGGTGGTCCAGCGTCGACATGCGGCGCGCGAAGGTGTACGGATGCTCATACGTCAGCGCGCACGTCACGCCGAAGCCGAGGTGCGTGGTGGCTTGCGACATGATCGGCACCAGCGCCAGCGGATCGTTCAGCGGCGCCTGCACCGCGTGCCGCAAGGCCGCATCGGCGCTGCCTTGGTAGACGTCGTAGGCGCCCAGCACGTCGGCCAGGAAGATGGCGTCAAAGAAGCCGCGTTCCAGCAGCCGCGCCAGTTCGGCCCAGTAGTCCGGATCGGTGTAGCGGTGCGCCTCCGCGCGCGGGTGAGTCCACAGTCCGGGCGACTGGTGGCTCACGGTGTTCATCTGGAAGGCGTTGAAGCGTATGAGTTTGCGCATTACTTTTCCAGCGCGAGCTGGTAGTCGGTCTTGGCGTAGTCCGCGAAATGCTTGTTGGTGATCTCCAGGAATTCACGCGAGCGATAGGCTGCGGCGATGTCCTTGGCGAACTGCTTGTCTTTGTCAGCGGTACGCACGGCCACCAGGTTGGCATACGACGGCGAGATTTTCTCGGTAATCAGCGCATCCTTGAGTTTCAGGCCGGAGGCCAGCGCGTAGTTGCCGTTGACGAAGGCGTAGTCGGCGTCCTGCAGGGAACGCGGCAATTGCGCAGCTTCCAGCGGCAGCAGTTTGATTTTCTTGATATTGGTGGCGACGTCTTTTTCCGACGCCTTGAGCGGGTCCGTGTTCGGCTTCAGCTTGATCCAGCCCAGTTGGTCCAGCAGCACCAGCGCACGCGCCTGGTTGGTCGGATCGTTCGGCAGGGCGACGGTGGTGCCTTCCTTCACATCGTTGAGCGTCTTGTGCTTTTTGCTGTAGATGGCGATCGGCGCGGTCGGGATCTTGATCAGTTCCGACAGCGCCAGTTTGTGGTCGGCCGAGAATTTGGTCAGGTAGATGATGTGCTGGAAGATGTTGGCGTCCAGCGAGCCCTCAGCCAGCGCGTAGTTGGGCTGGATGTAGTCGTTGAACTCCACCAGCTTGACTTTGTAGCCTTGCTTTTCCAGGATAGGCTTGATGCCCAGTTTGACCTGATCTGCGTAAGGGCCGGCGCTGGTGCCGATCACCAGTTCTTTTGGATCCTTGGCGTGGGCGGCGAAGCTGATGGCGGCAGCCGTGACGGCCAGCAGGAGTTGACGGCGGGTGTTCATGGTAATTCCTTTTATCGTTTATCGATGCGTTTTGCGATGCGGTTGCCGGTGAACTGGATAAGTTGCACCAGCAGGATCAACACGGCCACGGTGGCGACCATAATGTCGGTTTCGAAGCGGTAGTAGCCGTAGCGGATGGCGAGGTCGCCGATGCCGCCGCCGCCCACCACGCCGGCCACGGCGGAGTAGGACAGGAAGCTGATCGACAGCACGGTCAACGCCAGCACCAGGCCGGAACGGGCTTCCACCAGCAGCACGCGCAGGATGATTTGCAGTTCCGATGCACCCATTGCGTGGGCAGCTTCGATCACGCCGCGCGGCACTTCGCGCAGGTTTTGCTCGACCAGCCGCGCGAAGTAGGGGACGGCGGCGAACGACAGCGGCACGGCGGCGGCCAGCGGACCGATGGAGGTGCCGGCAATCACGCGCGTCAGCGGCACCAGCGCCACCAGCAGGATGATGAACGGGAACGAGCGCACGGTGTTCACCAGCCAGCCGAGGACCAGCGCGGCAGGGCGGTTTTGCAGCGACTGGCCGTCGGCGACCAGGAACAGCACGATGCCGAGCGGGCCGCCGATCAGCACTGCGGCCGACAGGCCGATGGCGAGCATGAGCAGCGTCTGTCCGAGCGCTTCCCACATTTCAGGCAGCATGGCATAGATGGCGCCAGCCGACACGGCCAGCGAGGAGATGAGTTCAGACATGGGCGGTCTCCGGAAGCGGGGCGCGGGCCGCGAGTGTGTTGGCGGCGCTCGCGGCGACGAGATGCGCGTTGTCCGCCGCAGGGGCTAGTCCGACGCGCGGCGCGGTCGCGGTCGTGGCGGCCGGTGTGCGGGCCGCAACGGCGGCGGCCAGTTCGCGGCCCAGCGCGGTGCGGCGCGGGGCGGACAGGCTGGTGGCGTCGTCAAGCGCGAATTGTTCGGCGATGGCGCCATCCTCGATCACCGCCACGCGGTTGCAGATTTCGCCGATCACGTCCAATTCATGGCTGACGATGACGATGGTCACGTCCAGCCGCTGATTAATATCCTTCAGCGTCGCCAGCAGCGCGCGCGTGGTTTCGGCGTCCAGCGCCGATGTCGGCTCGTCGCACAGCAGCACCGCCGGTCCGCTGGCCAGCGCCCGCGCGATGGCGACACGCTGTTTCTGCCCGCCCGACAGCTGCGCCGGATAGCTGGCGCTCTTGTCGCTCAAGCCCACCAGCTCAAGGCAATCCGCCACGCGCGCAGCAATCTGCTGCTTCGACCGACCGCCGTGGATGCGCAACGGGAACGCCACATTCTCAAACACGCTGGCATTTTGTAGTAGATTAAACTGCTGGAAGATCATGCCGATGTTGGCGCGCGCATCGCGCAAATCGCGCTTGGACAGCGACGTCAGCTCGCGGCCATCGACCGTAATCGCGCCGTCATCCGGCCGCTCCAGCAGGTTAATCAAACGAAGCAGTGTGGATTTGCCGGCGCCGCTCTTGCCGATCAGGCCAAAGATATCGCCTTGGGCCACGTCCAGCGACACATCACGCACCGCATGGAAATCACCAAACGCTTTGCTCGCATGCTCGATGCGAATCAGGGGAGTAGTCATCACGAATAAGCAGTAGGTTCAGGCAGCGTGCCGTCGAGCGCATAGCGTCCGAGGTCGCGGATTTTGTAGTCGACCGGGTCGTGCAAGGTATGCACGCGCACGTTGCGCCAGTAGCGGTCGAAGCCGAATTTGGCAGAGGTCGAGCGCGCGCCCGTCAGTTCGAAGATCTCGTTACTGACATCCACGCCTGCCTGATGCGCCAGCACCTTGGCTTCGGCCACGGATATCGCCAGCTCGCCGCGCTGCTGCGCGGTGACGGCGGCGCCGAGACGGAACAAGCGCTCCAGCTCTTGCGCCGCCTGGTCGGCCAGCACGGCGGCAGGGCGCAGCTTGAGCCACAACTGGCCGAAGCGATGCTGCACCAGCGGATCGGCGCCGGCCGACGCCGCGCCGGACGCGAACCACGGCCGCGCCTCATGCGCCAGATAATGCCGCGCCGCCTCGAACGCACCTTCGCCGATGCCGAGATAGAGATTGGCCATGATCAGCTGCGCCACCTGCGAGCGCAGCGTCGCTTGTGCGGTCGGCTTGGCGCCCGGCGCTTGCAGCACCTGCGTCGACGGCAACGACACCTGATTGAAGTGCACATTGCCGCTGTCGGTCTGCTTCTGGCCGAAGGCATCCCAGTCCGCCTGCACCGCCACGCCGTGCTGGCGCGTCGGCACCACGCCGATCAGGGCGCTCTGCGTGGCCTCGTGCCAGGCCGAGATGGTGAGCCAGTCCGAGCCCACCGAGCCGGAAGAAAAACTCTTCACGCCATCGAGCTGGAAGCCGTAGTCCGCATCGCTGGCAATGGTGCGCTTGTCGAGCGGGTTAAGGGCGTTGCCCCAGAAAAGATTCTGTTCCACCGTCTGCGTCAGGAAGCGGCGCTGCTGCTGGGCGCTGCCGTACAGCTGTATGCCCGCCAGTTGCAGGTGATGGAAGCCGAAGATGTGCGCCAGCGCGCTGTCGGCGCGGGCCAGTATGCGGATCACTTGATAGACGGTCGGCCAGTCCGCGCCCTGTCCGCCGTATGCGGTGGGGATGGACAAGGTGAGCAGGCCGGATTCGCGGATCCATTCGCGTTCCTGCGCTGCGTGGCCGCCGGCCTGGTCGCGGACGTTGGCGGTGGCGGCCAGCCGCTGCGCCAGTTCGGCCGCGACTTGCAGCGGTTCGCGGGCACGGTCGTGCGCCGCTTTGAGTAGTGCTTGAGACATGGTATGTCCGTGGTCTTGGTATCGGTGTTTTTAGTATTGCATCCGGCCCCAAACGCAGTACACGAAGAATTCCGGCTTTTCATATGCGGAAAAATCATGCTTCGCTTTTCGCATATCAAAACGTAAAACTATTCGTTTTGATTTCAAACGGACGGCTTTAATCTGGCGCCACCATACGAAACAGGGGACAGACCATGAGCATTCTTCTACTCGGCGGAAGCCCCGCAGCACCTTCCAGCACCGGCCGGTTGCTGGACCACGTCGGCGACAAACTGGCCGCGCTGGGCCATCGTCAGAGCAAGCTGAATGTACGCGACCTGCCGGCGAAAGCGCTGCTGCATGCGGACTTCGCCGACCTGGCGCTCAAGCGTGCGGTCGATGCCGTGGCCGCAGCGGACGCCATCGTGATCGCCACGCCTATATACAAGGCGTCCTACACCGGCATCCTGAAAGCCTTCCTCGACCTGCTGCCGCAAGACGGCTTGAAGGACAAGCTGGTGCTGCCTCTGGCCACCGGCGGCAGCCAGTCGCACATGCTGGCGCTGGACTATGCGCTGCGCCCGGTGCTGCAAGCGCTGGACGCGCGTCAGGTATTCACCAGTATCTACGCCACCTCGCAGCAGCTGTCGTGGAGTGACGTCAGCGGCCTGACCGTGGACCCTGCCGTCGCCTGGCGCGTGCAGGCCGGCGTCGACGCGCTGTCGGCGGCGTTGAACGCACTGCGCCGCGAACCGGAACAAGTATTTGTCACCAACGCTCAGCCAGTGCGACTGGCACGATAAGGAGAACAAGATGAGCATCGATCAGAAACGCGCGGCACGCCGCCACACTTTGGGCTTGCTGTTCGCGGCGGGCGTGATGGCCGCCAGCGGCGGACAAGCCAACGCACAGACGCCGGCCAAGCAGGAAGTCCGCATCGGCTACCAGAAATACGGCACGCTGACGCTGCTGAAAGGGCGAGGCACGCTGGAGCAGCGCCTTGCGCAGCGCAACGTCACGGTCAAGTGGACCGAGTTCCCGGCCGGCCCGCAGCTGCTGGAAGGTTTGAACGTCGGCAGCGTGGATTTCGGCACCGTGGGCGAAGCGCCGCCTGTCTTTGCGCAGGCGGCCGGCGCCAATCTGGTTTATGTCGGCAACGAGCCGCCGTCGCCGGGCAGCGAGGCGATCGTCGTGCCCAAGGATTCCAAGCTGCGCGGCGTGGCGGACCTGAAGGGCAAGAAGGTCGCGCTGAACAAGGGCTCCAATGTGCACTACCTGCTGGTGAAGGCGCTGGAAAAAGCGGGCCTCGGCTACAAGGATATCGAGGTGATCTATCTGCCGCCGGCCGATGCGCGCGCGGCGTTTGAACGCGGTGCGGTGGATGCATGGGTGATCTGGGACCCATTCCTGGCCGCCGCCGAGAAGCAGTTGAGCGCCCGCGTGCTGGCCGATGGCAAAGGGCTGGTGGCCAACCACCAGTTCTATCTGGCCGCGCGTCCGTATGCGGAGAAGAACGCCGACATCGTGCGCATCGTGCTGGAAGAAATCGCCAAGGTCGACGACTGGGGCGCGAAGAATCCGAAGGACGTGGCGCAGATCCTGTCGGCGCAAACCGGCCTCGATGTGGACGTGGTGGCGCTGGCCGCCTCGCGCTACAGCTACGGCGTCAAGCCGATCACCGCCGATGTGCTGGAACAGCAGCAGAAACTGGCCGACACCTTCGCCAATCTGAAACTGATACCCAAGCCTATCGTCGTCAAGGATGCACAGTTGCCGGCGCAAAAGCTGGCGGCGCAATAAGGAATCACCATGTCTCTCAATCTGTTCTGGTTTATCCCGACCCACGGCGACAGCCGCTATCTCGGCACCTCGAAGGGCGCGCGCCCGATCGACGCCAACTATCTGAAACAGGTGGCGGTGGCCGCCGATACGCTGGGCTACGACGGCGTGCTGCTGCCGACCGGCCGCTCCTGCGAAGATGCGTGGGTGGTGGCGTCGTCGCTGATCCACGTGACGCAAAAGCTCAAGTTCCTGGTGGCGATCCGTCCCGGCCTGACCACGCCGGGCCTGGCCGTTCGCATGGCGTCGACCTTCGACCGTTTGTCGAACGGCCGCCTGCTGATCAACGTCGTCACAGGCGGCGATCAAGGCGAGCTGGAAGCGGACGGCCTGTTTGCCGACCACGCCAAGCGCTACGAAATTTCGGATGAATTCATCCGCGTCTGGCGCGCCTCGCTGGCCGGGGAGGGCGGCGACAAGGGCTACGATTTCGAGGGCAAACATATTCAGGTCAAGGGTGCGAAGACGCTGTATCCGCCGGTACAGAAGCCATATCCGCCCTTGTACTTTGGCGGTTCGTCCGAACCGGCGCACGAACTGGCTGCGGAGCAGATGGACGTGTACCTGACCTGGGGCGAACCGCCGGCGGCGGTGGCGGCAAAGCTGGACGACATCCGCGCCCGCGCCGCCAAGCATGGCCGCAAGGTGAAATTCGGCATCCGCCTGCACGTGATCGTGCGCGAGACGAATGAGGAAGCGTGGCGCGCCGCCGATGAATTGATCTCGCACCTGGACGATGAAACCATCTCCAAGGCGCAGGCGGCATTCGCCAAAATGGATTCCGTTGGACAGCAGCGCATGGCGGCCCTGCACGGTGGCCGTCGCGACAAGCTGGAAGTATCGCCCAACCTCTGGGCCGGCGTGGGACTGGTGCGTGGTGGCGCCGGGACCGCGCTGGTGGGCGACCCCGAAACCGTGGCGGCGCGCATCAAGGAGTATGCGGATCTCGGCATCGAGACCTTCATCTTCTCGGGCTACCCGCATCTGGAAGAGTCGTACCGCTTCGCGGAGCTGGTGTTCCCGCTGCTGGGCAAGGGCAAGGACCACGGCGAGCAGTCGCTGACCGGCCCATTCGGCGAGATCATGGCCAGCGACATCGTGCCGAGCAAGAAGGCGGCATAAGATGAGCAAACCGAAAGCACGCGAGAGCGCGTGGACGCCGTGGGTGCTGCCGGTGCTGCTGATCGTGGTGTGGCAAGCGTCGTCGCAACTGGGTTGGCTGTCGAGCCGCATCTTGCCCGAACCGTGGGCGGTGGCGAAAGCCTTCTGGGCGCTGGCTGTCTCCGGCGAGCTGTGGGTGCATTTGCGTACCAGCTTGTGGCGCGCGGCCAGCGGTTTCGCTATCGGTGCGGGCCTTGGCCTGCTGCTTGGACTGCTGACCGGCAGTTTCCGCCGCGCCGAAACGCTGCTCGACACCACGCTGCAAATGATCCGCAACATCCCGGCGCTGGCGCTGATTCCGCTGGTGATCCTGTGGTTCGGCATCGACGAAACGGCCAAGCTGTTCCTGCTGGCGGTGGGTGTGTTCTTCCCGGTGTACCTGAACACCTTCCACGGCATCCGCTCGGCCGACCAGGGCCTGATCGAGATGGCGCGCAGCTATGGCTTGTCCGGCTGGCCGCTGTACCGCGACGTGATCCTGCCGGCGGCGCTGCCGTCGATCCTTGTGGGTGTGCGCTTCTCGCTGGGCCTCGTGTGGGTGCTGCTGATTGTGGCCGAGACGATTTCGGCACAAGCGGGCATCGGCTACATGACCATGAATGCGCGCGAGTTTTTGCAGACCGACGTGGTGCTGGTCGGGATCCTGCTGTACGCAATACTGGGCAAGCTGGCTGATTTGGTGTCGCGCGCGATGGAGAAGCATTTCCTGCGCTGGAATCCCGCATACCGTTAAGGAGATCGCATGTTCGTATCAACCGCTTTATTCGATACCGGCGCGTTGCCGCGCGAGGACGCCACGTGGACCGCGTCGCAGCCGCCGCGCCGCCAGGGCGTGTCGCTGGAACTGGACCAGGTCAGCAAATCGTTCGGCACGCGGCAAGTCCTGAACGACGTGCAGCTGGAGCTGAAGGCCGGCGAGTTTGTCGCCATCGTTGGTCGCAGCGGCTGCGGCAAGAGCACGCTGTTGCGCGCGATTGCGGGACTGGAGACGGCGGACCGGGGCAGCATCGCAGTGGGCAAGGGCAGTATCGCGGCCAGCATCCGCATCATGTTCCAGGAAGCGCGCCTGCTGCCGTGGAAGTCGGTGCTGGAGAACGTGGCGATCGGCTTGCCGCATTCGCTGAACGCGGCGGCGGCCACGCTGGCCACGGTGGGGCTGGCCGAACGCGCCAACGATTGGCCGTCGGAGCTGTCGGGCGGGCAGCGCCAGCGCGTGGCCCTGGCGCGCGCGCTGCTGCATGAGCCGCAGTTGCTGCTGCTCGACGAGCCGCTCGGTGCGCTCGATGCGCTGACCCGCATCGAGATGCAGCAGCTGATCGAATCACTGTGGCTGGCGCGCGGCTTCACCGCCGTGCTGGTCACGCACGACGTGCAGGAAGCGCTGGCCCTGGCCGACCGCGTGGTGCTGATCGAAGACGGCCGCATCACGCTCGACCTGCAAGTCGACCTGCCGCGCCCGCGCGCCAGTGCACGTGGCAACGCCGCCTTCGCCGCCTTGGAACAACGCCTGCTGTCGCGCATCCTCAACCAAACCGAGACCGCAATCGCGGCATAGTTTGGATTATCGCAAAGGCGTATGCCGGTGAGTCCGTAGACTGGCGGGATGCCCAATCCCGCCCCGTACGCCCGTTATGACTCGCCGTGGAAAGCTGCCCTGACGCGCTGTACGCAGCCAAGTGGCAATTGACCAAGCTACTGTATCAGCATGGCTGGCGCAAAAAGCGCATACTAATTTTATTCAATGTGATTAATTGGATGATGGCTTTGCCTCAACCTCATCAAGAGCGTTATTGGCGAGCTATCGATCGTTTCGAGAAGGAGCGCAAGATGATGTGGATCGGGCCAGTAGAGCAATCATTCATCGACAAAGGATGGAAGAAGGGGCAGGAAGCAGGCTTGAAGAAAGGTCTTGAGCAAGGCTTGGAACAAGGTTTGGAACAAGGCCGCAAGGAAGGCGCGGCCGCGCTGTTGCGGCGCCAACTGATCCGGCGCTTCGGGCCGCTATCGCAGGCTGCCCAGCGCAAGCTGGATAAAGCCAGCCTCGATCAGCTGGAAGCATGGGGCGATGCGTTGCCGGAGGCGCAGACACTGAAGCAAGTCCTCAGCCCGGCCTGAGCCGCCATGCCCGCTGGCCGGGCTCACCCCGCTGGGTAAGCCGGCCACACGCCTTAAGGCAGATGCCGTTTTCCTATCGCACGGTTATCATAACGGCATGCGGCAATGATCGATTTTATCGATAGTAAAGCGGTAAATTTTTCGTTTTACAACTTTAAATGTCGCGAGCATAATCATTCTCGCTAGAACAATCCTGTTCAACCACATTGGAGTTACTAAATGAAAAAAATCGTTGCCCTGCTGCTCGCCGCTGGTGTTTCCCTGACCGCTTTCGCCGCGCCGGAAAGCTTCTCGTCGGACGCTAACCACACCTTCTCGAGCTTCAGCTACAGCCACTTCGGCTACTCGACCCAGCAAAGCCGCTTCAACAACACCAGCGCCAAGTTCACGATCGACCGTGCCGCCAAGACCGGCTCGGTGGAAGCGACGATTGACGCCAAATCGGTGGACACCGGCTCCAAGCTGTTCGATGGCCACATCCAGGGCGAAGATTTCCTCGACACCGCCAAGTTCCCGACCATCACCTACAAGTCGACCAAGGTCAACTTCAAGGGCGATGTGCCGTCGACCGTGGAAGGCAACCTGACTCTGAAAGGCGTGACCAAGCCAGTGACCCTGACCATCACCCACTTCCAGTGCATGGACCACCCAATGATGAAGAAACTGGCTTGCGGCGCCAACGCCACCGCCACCATCAAGCGCACCGAGTTCAACGCCGGCAAATACGCGCCGCACGTGGGCGATGACGTGACCCTGTCGTTCGCCATCGAAGCGCTGAAAGACTAATTCACGAGAACTGGGCTGGCCTCAATTCTCTGACACGCTGCCGGCGCTGTTCCCCAACGGCGCCGGCTTTTTATTTTTTGGGAGTAGTTATGAAATTGAAGCAGCTCGCGTTCGCGGCGGCCTTCGCCTGCGCGTCTTATGCGCAAGCGACCGACCTTATCATCACCAACGGCAAGGTCGCCACCATGACCAAAGAGGGCGCGTTCGCGCAAGCCCTCGCCATCAAGGACGGCAAGATCGAAGCCGTGGGCACGAACGCCCAAATCCTCAAGCGCAAGACCGCCACCACGCAAGTCATCGATGCCGCCGGCAAGACCGTGATCCCCGGCCTCAACGACTCGCACCTGCACATCATCCGCGAAGGCCTGAACTACAACGCCGAACTGCGCTGGGACGGCGTCACCTCGCTCAAGCAAGCTTTGCAGATGCTGAAGGAGCAGGCCGCCCGCACACCGGACGGCGCCTGGGTGAAGGTGGTGGGCGGCTGGAACGAATACCAGTTCGAAGAGAAACGCCTGCCGACGCTGGAAGAAATCAATGCAGCGGTGCCGGACAAGCCGGTCTTCATCCTCTACCTGTACGGCCTGGGCTTCCTGAACCAGAAGGGTATCGCCACGCTCGGCTACAGCGCCGACACCAAATTCAAGGATGGCGTGGTCGAGCTTGGCGCGGACGGCAAGCCGACCGGCAAGCTGATCGCCAAGCCCAATGCGGCCATCCTGTACGGCACGCTGGCCAAGACCAACGTGCTGCCGCGCGAGCAGCAGCTGAACTCGACCCAGCAGTACTACACCGAACTCAACCGCCTCGGCCTGACCAGCGCCATCGACGCCGGCGGCGGCGGCCAGGCCTATCCGGACGATTACGCCGTCAGCCTTGAGCTGGCGAAAAACGGCAAGCTGACGGTGCGCACCTCCTATTACCTGTTCGCGCAGAAGCCGGGCAAGGAACTGGAAGACTACCAGCGCTGGCTGGAGCAAACCCATCCGGACAAGAACGACCACCTGTTCTATGCCAACGGCTACAACACCGAGGGCGGTGGCGAGAACCTGGTGTGGAGCGCGGCCGACTTTGAAAACTTCCTCGAGCCGCGTCCCGACATGCCGGCCCACATGGAAAGCGAACTGGAGCCGGTGCTGCGCCTGCTGGTCAAGAACCGTTGGCCGTTCCGCATCCACGCCACCTACGGCGAAAGTATCGACCGCGATCTGGCGGTGATCGAAAAAGTCAACAAGGATACGCCGCTCAACGGCCTGCGCTGGTTCTTCGACCACGCCGAAACCATCACCGACGGCCAGCTGGCGCGCGTGAAAGCGCTGGGCGGCGGCATCGCGGTGCAAGACCGCATGTACTTCCAGGGCGAGCTGTACTGGAAGCGCTACGGCGAACAAAGCCGCCAGATGCCGCCGATTAAGAAGATGCTGGCGATGAAGATCCCGGTCGGCCTCGGCACTGACGGCACCCGTGTGTCGAGCTATGGCCCGTGGCCGTCGATTTACTGGGCGGTGAGCGGCAAGACCGCCGGTGGCCTGAAGATCTGGCAGGACAAGGATGTGCTGAGCCGCTATCAGGCGCTCAAGCTGATGACGCAAGGCAGCGCGTGGATGAGTGGCGAGGAAAAACTCAAGGGCACGCTGGCCAAGGGCCAGTACGCCGACCTGGTGATCCTGCCGCAGGATTACTTCACGATGGATGTGGAGAAAATCAAAAACCTCGAAGCCAGCCTGACCATCGTCAACGGCAAAGTGGTGTACGCGGCGCCGGCGTACCAGCAATACGCGCCGGCCAAACTGGACGTCGCGCCGGACTGGAGCCCCGTTAAATACTACGGCGGCTACCAGAACAAGTAATCAGCCCAGGAACCAGCCGACCAGCGCGCCCGCAGCCAGCAGCCACAGCAGGTGGATGCGGGTGCGCCAGATCAGCAGGCCGGCCAGGCCGGACACCAGCCACAGCGGCCAGTCGGCGGCAGGGTTGCCGCCGGCCTTGGCCAGGATCACGCCCACCGACACCATCAGGCCCACCACCACCGGCGCCAGCCCCTGTTTGAAGGCGCGCACACCGAGCAGTTCGCGGTTCTGATGGCCCCAGCGCGCCGCCATATAGGTCAGGGTAGTAGCGGGCGCGAGGATGCCCAGCATGGTCACGCCCACGCCAGCGAACGCCAGCGTGTAGCTGCCCGCGTTCAGACCCATATTCCAGCCCATCAGCGCCACGAACAGCACGTTCGGTCCCGGCGCCGCCTGCGCGATGGCGATCGAGTTATTGAATTGCTCCTGCGTCAGCCAGTGATGCTCGACCACCAGATAGCGGTGCATTTCGGTGGTGGTGGAAATCGCGCCGCCGATCGACATCAGCGACAGCAGCATGTAATGCCCGAACAAACTCAGCCAGTCACCGAAGCTCAGGACGATGTGCAAGGGCGCCTCGTTCATGCCGCCGCTCCCTTCAGCTTGCGGTAAGTGAGGGCATAGCCCAGCCCGCCGAGCACCAGCAGCGTGTAGGCCAGCGGCAGCTGCAGCACCAGCACGAACACCACGCACAGCGCGGCAATCACCGTGGTCAGCCAGCGCGGCAACGGATGCGAGCGCAAGGCCGACGCCAGCTTGAGGCCGGTGGCGGCGATCATCCCGGCGGTCACCGCCGCCATGCCGCGCAGCGCGCCGGCCACGCCCGGATGGCTGCCGTACTGCGCATACAGCAGCGCCAGGCCCAGCACCACCAGCAGCGGCACGCACAGCATCCCGGCCAGCGCCGCCAGCGCGCCGCGCAGGCCGAAGTAGCGGTCGCCGATCATCAGCGACAGGTTGACCACGTTGGGGCCGGGCATGATTTGCGCCACCGCCCAGTCCTCAATGAATTCCTCCGGCGTCAGCCATTGCTTGCGCTCGACCAATTCGCGCTGGACCACCGCCAGCACGCCGCCAAAGCCTTGCAAGGCCAGGATGGTGAACGAGACAAATAAATCCAGCAGGGAGGCGGGGCGGGGACGGGTCGGCTCGGGAGTCATACCGCATTATAGAACGGCGCAACTTTAATTGCGGAATGATAGGAGCCTGCCATTGACTTTGTGCCATCGTCGGCCATACTCCTTGGGCGCATCACCGATCGGGCGGCAGCCCCTACTTTCACCAAGGATCATGATGAACGTTACCCTAGTCCAGCAGCGCCACGACGAGGCCAGCAGTGCGGTGGTCGAGCGTGGCATTACCGTGCAGACCAGCTTTAACACCATGTGCGCGATCGAGTACCTGAAATCGCACAACGTCCACCCGAAAGTCATCGAACGGGTGCTATTGCACCCGGATCAGCGCCGAAAAGCCGTGCATTGATATGCGCGCCGCGCGTTTACTTATGCACAAATCATGATGACAAGAATTTTTTTGAAAAGTTTTCTTGTTACAATTCGTGAAAATTTAAGTCGTTGATTTTTAAGGGAAATGTTTTTGCCTGTTGGATGGGCAGTTTGTAGTAAACCGCGCCGTTACAGGCGGTATTCGTTGTCAATGGGGGGCTGTCCACATAGATATCCACAGCTATTGTGGATATCCGAAAAAACGCTTTAGGATCCGGGACTTAAGCGAAGCTTAAAGCGGTTTTTTCAGCGCCTGCAGCACACTGCCCACCAGGACGGCGCCGCCGTCGTCGCTGCTGGCGGTCAGGCGCAGGCGCACTTCCTGGCCGTCGCGCCGCCAGGTGCTGATCACGTCGGTCCAGGTTTCGCCGTCTTTCAGCGCTTGCAGCGCATCGGCCAGCTGGTCCTGCGGGTAGGGCGATGGATGCAGCAGGCGCGGATCGGCGCCGACCAGTTCTTCGCGGCTGAACTGGTACACCGCGCATAATTTATCGTTGACGGTGGCGATGCGGCCGCGCTCGTCGAGCGTGGCGATCACCGCGTGCTGGTCGACCGCACCCAGCAGCCGGCGCGCCTTGTCCAGTTCGGCTTGCAGCGCCAGTGTGTGGCGGTGCGCCTCTTCCAGCCCGGCATACGCGCGCAGCGAGGAAATCACCGTGGTGAACAACTTGCGCGTGGTCAGGTCGGTCTTGCACCAGAAATCATTGATGTCGTAGTCGAGGATGATGCTGTGCTCCAGTGCCTGGCCCGGCTGGCCGGTGCGCAGCACGATGCGCACCAGCTGGTTGTGCAGCTGGTCGCGGATCTGGCGCGCCACCAGCAGGCCGGCGTCGCTGGTTTCCATGATGACGTCCAGCAGCACCAGCGCGATGTCGGGCGTATTGCGCAGCACGTTGAGCGCTTCCTCGCCGCTGTAGGCATGCAGGAAGCTGAGCCGGCGGCCGAGGAAACAGGCATTGCTGAGCGAGAATTTGGTGACCACGTGCACGTCCACATCATCGTCCACGATCAGCACGCGCCACGGCGGCGGTCCGCCGGCATTGGCCTTGTCCGCGCGCTGCTGGCCGCTGGGCGGCGCCTCGTCCTCTATCATCCAATCGGTATCGTCGTCGTTCTGATTCATGCATCAATCCCAGTTAAGTCGAACAGGCCGATCTCAGAGTGACACTATTCCTTGCTAGCACTTTTGTCAAAGAATTCGCAATGCGGCGAAACAACGGTGTGGCGCTATGTACTTATGCACATAAAATTTTTTTTCAAGACGCCCAAAAGCCGCCGGGCGGCGACTTTTGGCATTTTGTAAGTTATTGATTTAATTGGCGAAAAAATCTGCCTGTGGATTAGGCATTTTATTGTTTCGCCCGTGGTTACAGGCGATCCCGGCTGTCAAGAGGCGCTTATGCACACCCTTATCCACAGTTGATGTGGATATCTGCAAAAACCACTTTAGATACGCTGACTTATGCGTTTTTGCTGAGAAAACGCTTGTGCCATGTCTTCCGACAGATGGCGGCTCAGCAGGATCAGGAATACCACCAGCGCGTGCAGCGCGAGCGCGAAGGTCACGGCCGTGCTGGCCTGGGCGCCGGCCAGCGCCGGGTAGGCCAGCACTGCCAGCGCCGGCGACAAGCCGTAGCGGTCGGATTTCAGCAGTTGCCTGGCGTCCAGTTTGAGCCAGGCCACGATGCCGATGCCAAACCAGGCCCAGCCGGCGGTCTGGTAGTCGAGGGTGCCGAGCACGAAGGCGGCCAGCAGGGCGAGGGTGCTGGCGGGCAGGGGCAGCTGGTGCAGTCGTTTCATGATGGGCTCTCGTAATGCGTTGGAATTGCTGCCAGATTAACGCCGGGATAAATATAGGTAAAGTTTATTGTTTCTATTGTTTTGATAGGTTTTTACATTTCCGCCTTTTGCTCTATGATGCTGCGATGCAAAAAGTTCACCTCTTCCTGTGCCTGCTGGCCATGCTGGCGGGGACGCCGCGCGCATGGGCGCTGGACAGCCGCGCCAGCCTAGCCGATTATCACCACGATATCTGGACCAGCAAGGATGGCGCGCCCGGCGAGATTGCCGCCATCGCGCAGACCACCGATGGCTGGCTGTGGATCGCCAGCAGCAACGGCCTGTACCGCTTCGACGGCGTGCGCTTCCGCCGCTTCGAGGCGCTGGCCGGCGAGAGCCTGCCGCGCCGGCCGATCACTGCGCTGAACGCGCTGCGCAACGGCGACCTGCTGATCGGCTACATCTACGGCGGCGTGAGCGTGCTCAGCAAGGGGCATCTGAGCCACACGCCGTCGACCCTCGGGCCGTTGTTGATGGGGCCGGTGATCAGCACGGTGCGCGACGCCGACGGCGTGTTGTGGGCCTCCACCAACAACGGCTTGCTGCGGCTGAAGAACGGCGCCTGGGAGCGCGCTGGCGAAGCGCTGGGCCTGCCGCCGGGACGCACCGAAAACCTGATCCTCGACCAGTACGAGCAACTGTGGGTGGCGGTCGGCCAGCAACTGCTGGCGATGCCGCGCGGCGGCGCGCGCTTCCGCCTGGTCTTGAGCGGCTATGACGCGGTCAACCTGAGCGCCTCGCCGGACGGACGCCTGTGGCTGGACACTCAGTCCCAACTGGTGCCGGTGCCGCCGCAGCACGACGGGCCGCTGCTGCCGCGCCCCGGCTGGCTGGCGCAGTCCCAGGGCCAGGAGAGCGGTTTGTTCGACCGCGACGGCAATTACTGGACGCTGGCCTGTCCCGGCGTGTGCCGCACCGACGGCCTTGGCCTGCAGCCATCGGCGATCCACACGCCGAACGCCAGGCCCAGCAGCAAGCTCGACCAGCCCTGGCAAGTCAGCAGCCTGACCGGCAATGCGCTGTTTGAAGACCGCGACGGCAACATCTGGATCGGCACCCAGGCCGGTGTCGAGCGCTTCCGCAACAACCGCCTGAAAGTGGCGCGCCTGAATGGCGGCGAGCGCATGTTCAGCCTGGCGCTGGACGCCAGCGGTCACGTGCTGGCGCGGGCCCGGCCGACCGGCGAGCTCTGGCAGCTGCGCGCCGATGCGCCGGCCACGGTGGTGGAGCGCCAGCCGCCCGGCACCTTCGGCGTGGTGGCCAACGGCGCCGATGGCGCGCTGCTGGTGGCTGGCGCCGACCACATCGAGCGCCGCCACGGCGGCCGGGTGCAGCGCATCGCCTATCCGCCCGAGCCGGACGGCCAGCGCGGCGAAGTCCGCGTGACCCGCATCCTCGACGATGGCCGCGACCTCTGGATTACCATCAGCGGGCGCGGCACCTTCCGCCTGCATGACGGCACATGGCAGAACGAGCAGGAACTGGGTTTGCCGCCGGGGATCTTCTTCGTGGCGCCGGGCGCCGTCGGCGCGGCCTGGCTTGGCTACAACGACGGCCTGGTGCTGCACTTCGATCAGGGCCGCATTACCCGCTATGCCGCCCAAGGCGCGGACGAGATCGGCGCCATCACCTTGCTGCATGGCGGCAGCGAGGTCATCGCGGCCGGCAACGTCGGGCTGGCGGTACTGCGCGGCGGCCGCTTCCAGCGTCTGACGGCAGCCGACCCGGACGTGCTGGCGCGGGTCTCCGGCGTGGTGATCGCGGCCAACGGCGACCACTGGTTCAACGGTCGCAAGGGCGTGGTGCATGTGCGCGCCGCCGACTGGCAGGCGGCGCTGTCGGCGCCGCAGCAGCCACTGCGCTACACGGTGTACGGCGTGCTGGACGGTTATCCCGACTTTGCCGCCACCGCCAACCGCCTGCCGAGCGCGATGGCCGATGTCGATGGCCAGCTCTGGTTTGCCGGCGTCAGCGGCATCGCCCGGCTCGACAGCGTGGGCCGCTACCCGCTGCCGCACGCGCCGCTGCCGAAGATAGAAACCCTGGTGGCCGAGGGGCAGCGCCATCTCGACTTGGAACGGCCGCTGACGCTGGCGGCCGGCACCACGTCGCTGCGCATCGAATACACCGCGCTCAGCTACACCATGCCGGAAGGCTTGCGCTTCCGCTACCAGCTGGAGGGCGTGGATGCGGGCTGGCAGGATGCCGGCGCTCGTCGTGCGATCTCCTACTCGAACCTGGGGCCGGGCGAGTACCGCTTCCGCGTAGCGGCGGTGGACCAGTTCGGCCAGTGGAGCGCGCAGGAGGCGGCGTTAACGCTGCGCATCCTGCCAACCATCACCCAGACGCCGCTGTTCTACGCCCTGTGTGCGTTGGCGGTGGCCGGTCTGCTGTACCTGCTGCATTGGCTGTGGCTGCGTGCCGCCACGCTGCGCATCAGCACCCGCATGGCCGAGCGCGAACGCATCGCGCGCGCCCTGCACGACAGTTACCTCCAAAGCGTGCACGGCCTGACCCTGAGTTTCCAGTCGGCGCTGGGTGGCCTGCCCAAGGAATCGGCGGCGCGCCACAAGATCGAGCGCGTGCTGCTGATGGCCGACAAGGTGATGGATGAGGGGCGCAACGAAGTGTTGGAGCTGCGCTCCGGCGCCATGCGCGATGGTGACCTGGCGCAAGGTCTGTTGTTGGTGGGCGAGGTGCTGCAGGAGAGCCACCGCAGCGTGTTCAGCCTGCGTAGCGCCGGCAAGCCGCGCGCCTTGCAGGAGCAGGCGGCGTGCGAAAGCTACGCCATCGGCCGCGAGGCCATGATGAACGCCTTCCGTCACGCGGAAGCGGCCAGCGTACAGGTGGTGCTGGACTACGGCGCCGCGCAATTCACGCTGGAAGTGCTGGATGATGGCAAGGGCATCGATGCGGACGTGGTGCGTCACGGCCGCGCCGGCCATTGGGGATTGACTGGATTATTCGAACGCGCCGCCCGCATCGGCGGCCAGATGGAGATCGCGCCGCGCGAGCACGGCGGCACCAGCGTGCGCCTGAGCGTGCCGGCGGCGCGCGCCTATACCGCCGCCGCGCCGTCCGGCTGGCGGCGTTGGCTTGGCTGGCTCAGCCGCGTTAGATAGCGGCCAGCAGCTTGCGCACCGCGCCGTGCGCCATCACCAGTTCCGGGCCGTCGTGCAGCAGGGCGTTGTACTTGGCGCGGAATTCCTGGTCGCCTTCCTCGCACGGGCCGATCAGCATTTCCAGCGACTGGCGGAAGGCCTTGGCCTCGGCCGGCGTCACCGGCTCCTTGTCGTCGAGCCGTTCGTCGATCTGCGCCATCAGGCCGGACAGCTTTTGCAGCCAGGCGAAATGCGGGTGGTTGGTGATCAGCTGCAACTGTTCGAGCGGACTGCCGACATTGCCGAAGTACTGGCTCTCGAGATGGATCAGCTGTTTGTGCAGGTCGCGCAGGGCGCGCGCCAATTGGTGGAGTTGTGTATTCATGACGCCATCTTAGCAGAGGCAGGGTGAGTGCAAAGCCTGCATTTAGGCAGATAGTTTTTCAGCCGTGCCCGTCCTAAGATGATGCTTCTTTTCACACCACATGGAAGCCATCATGAGCAATCCCAAGTTAGAAGTATTGACCCCTCACAACAGCCAGCTGATCTTCATCGACCATCAGCCGCAGATGGCGTTTGGCGTGCAATCGATCGACCGTCAGGTGTTGAAGAACAACACCGTGGCGCTGGCCAAGGCCGCCAAAGTGTTCGGCATCCCGACCACCATCACCACTGTTGAAACCGAAGCCTTCTCGGGCCACACCTATCCAGAACTGCTGGACGTGTTCCCGGAAAAAGACATCCTCGAACGCTCCTCGATGAACTCGTGGGATGACCAGAAAGTGCGCGATGCGCTGAAAGCCAACGGCAAGAAAAAAGTCATCGTGGCCGGCCTGTGGACTGAAGTCTGCAACACCACCTTCGCCCTGTGCGCCATGCTGGAAGGCGACTACGAAATCTACATGGTGGCCGATGCATCGGGCGGCACCTCGAAGGAGGCCCACGACTACGCCATGCAGCGCATGATCCAGGCCGGCGTGGTGCCGGTGACCTGGCAGCAAGTGCTGCTGGAATGGCAGCGCGACTGGGCCCATCGCGACAGCTACGACGCCGTTATGGCCATCGTGCGCGAACACTCGGGCGCCTACGGCATGGGCGTGGACTATGCCTACACGATGGTGCACAAAGCGCCTGAACGCACCCACAGCACCCACAAAGTGCTGGCGCCAGTGCCAGCCAAGTAATCAGGGCACGCTGAGTTAGCCGCATCCAGGCCGCCATTGCGGTGGCCTGGATGCGGTTTTTTGCGTTTAGGGCGTTTCGTCGTAATTCAGCGGCAGCCATTGGTATTCGCCCTGACGGCGGCGGATGTGACCAAGTCCCGGAAATGCAATGTGGGCGGCGCCGATGATCCAGTGCTGCTCCGCCGCCTGCCGCAGCAATTGAACGCGCGTGGTTTGCGCATTGGCCTCGCTGCTGTCGTACTTGACGGTCGCCACTGGATGCGCCAGCTGGACCGGCGCGACGTGCACGATATCGCCCCACACCAGCAATTGCTGGCCAGCGCTCTGGATCAGGTAGCTGGCGTGGCCGGGCGTGTGGCCCGGCGCGGGCACGGCCTCGATGCCGGCTTCCAGCGGGCCGAAGTCCTTGAATGGACGGAAGCGGCCGGCGGCCTGGTACGGCGCCACTGCGGCTTGCGCGGCGTCGAAGAAAGTCGACAGGAAGGCCGGCGCCTTGGCCCTGTTGGCCGGCGTCAGCCAATAATCGGCCTCGGCTTGCGAGAGGCGCAGCACGGCGTTGGGGAAGGCCGCTACGCCGCCGGCGTGATCCTTGTGCAGATGGGTGATGTAGATTTCGTCGACCTGCTCCGGCTGGTAGCCGGCGGCGCGCATGTGCGCGACCAGCTTGCCGCAGCAATCGCCATACAGTGCGCCGGCGCCAGTGTCGATCAGGATCAGCTTGCTGCCGGTGTTGATCAGGAAAGCGTTGATCGAGCCTTGCAGCGGCAGCGCCAGATCGGCCTCGGCCAGGTCTTGCAGGGCTTGCTGCTGGCTGATATTGGTCATCACCGTATCGACCGGGAAAGGGTGGGTGCCGTCCGACAGCGCGGTGATTTCATATTGGCCAAGCGTGGTGCGATAAAAGCCGGCGGCGGGCGTGTGCGACATCGGCGCGGCGGCATGGGAGGCGCCGACCAGCGCGCAGATGGCGATGGCGGCGGCAGTGCGGATCAGGGCAGTTTTCATGCTGCTGATACTAACCGGTACGCCAGCGCGCCGCCTCTGCCTTAGGTTTCAATTCAGATGCACCAGGCCCCGGCGCGCGGCGACCATCGCGGCCTCGGTGCGGGTGCAGACATTCAGCTTGGACATAATGCTCTTGACGTGGAACTTGACCGTGCCGACGCCGATGCCGGCTGCGCGCGCGATCACCTTGTTGCTCATGCCGCTGGCCAGATGCACCAGGATATCGCGTTCGCGCGGGGTGAGTTGATTGCCGTGGATGCGGCTGGCCAGCTTCAGCGCCAGTTCCGGCATCATGAACTTGCGGCCTTGCAGGACGGTGTGGATGCAGGTCATCAGATCGTCGAGCGGGGCGTTTTTCGGCATGTAGGCGTGGGCGCCGGCGCGCATGCTGCGGTCGGCGTCCTCTTCGCCATCGTGGCCGCTGAGGATAATCACCTTGGCGCCCGGATGCTGGGCGCGGATACGGCCGAGCGCCTGGATGCCGTCGCAATCGGGCAGGTTCAGATCCATCAGCAGCAAGTCGGGCTGTAGGCGTTCGCACATCTCGAGCGCCTGGCTGCCGTTGCTGGCCTGGCCGAGCAGCGTAAACTTGCCATCGGACTCAATCAGCGCAGCCATGCCGGCGCGGATCAGCGGGTGGACATCGGCGATGACGACGGAAGCGGTATTCATGGTCTGGCTCCAGTGGAAGTTGATGGAGCCATTTTCTTCAACCTTGCCCGTTCCGTATAGTTATACGAAGGTATAGGCAGGTTAAACGGTTGCATGCTGTATCGACACCCGTGGCGGTGAACGGCCTACAATGCTGCAATAATCATTCAAGAGGAAGCGTCATGACGAGTGCAAGCGTGATCATGTTAGCCGTGATATTGACAGTTTTTGCAGGCCCCTTATCGCTTGCTTTAGCAGGCTGGTTTGGAACACCTCGCGCATTGCCAGCCTTGGGCCGGGGCGAGGCGTGGAGCGTGAAACTGACGGTGATGTCGACGCTGATGTATGTGCTTGCTTTCAATCTTACCTTCTTCATCCAGGAGCTGTTCCTGGTACTGCCCAAGGCGCTGACACCGGGCCTGCAGCCCACGCTGTTTCACAACAATCACATCTGGAAAGGCGCAAACCCGCTGGCGAGCTTATTCCAGGGCACAGGCGCGCTGGCGACGCTGGTGAGCGGCGGCGTTTGCGCGATGTTGCTCGGCTGCGGCAGGGGCTGGCCATTAGCGCAACGCCTGTTTCTATTCTGGATGGCTTACAGCGGCGTGTTCATGGCGCTGCCCCAGGTCGTCATCGGCGCACTCAGCGATCAAAGTGATATCGGCATGGCGATGCGTTACTTCGGCCTCGGCACAACCAGCAAAACATGCGCTGCTCTGGCCGCGCTGGCGCTCATTCCGCTGGCGGCTGTCTGGCTCGGTAGCCTGTTGCTGGGCCGACTGGGCGGACCGGCGCTATCCGCCAGCACGAGAGAGCGGCAACAATTTGTCTGCGGGGCTGCCACTTTGCCCGCACTGTTGGCATTGCCGTTAATCATCCTGTTCCGCTTGCCGCGTGAGTGGATTGAAGTGCTGCTGGTTCCGGCAGTGGTCAGCGTGGTTGGCGTGGTGTGGATTCAGGCTGGCGCCTGGCGCGCCGGCGGCAAGGCGGCAGGCGATAACCCGGTGGCGGGATCGCTGGCGCCGCCGCTGGCGGCGGTCCTGAGTTTGCTTCTGATATTCCAGGTTTTGCTCCGACCGGGAATACGCTTCTACTAGAAGTCAGGCGCTCAGTTGTTTGAGCCTGGCGAGTTCGGCGAGGAAGCGTTCGGCGGCGAGGGCGGGGGGCCAGGGTTCCCAGGCGGTGCCGCCGTAGATGGCTTGCAGCGGATCGTCGCTCAGCGGCGGCACGGTGATTTTCAGCGTTTGCTTTACTTCCTGCGCCGACCAGCCGGCGACGTGGACGGCTTCGCTGGCGGCGGCCAGACGGTCGGCTACCTTGTGGGCGGCGTGTTCTTTCTGCGTCCAGCGCGGCAGGCCGTAGCGCAGGAACACGGCGGCTTCCAGTTTCACGGTCAGCGCTTTGAAGGCCTCGCCCATAAAGGGCTTGAGCGGCGAGACGCAATCGAAACCCAGCAAGCCTTCTTCCGCATCATGCAGCAGTTCGCGCAGCGCGGCGATCGGTGGCAGTGTCAGTCCGGCGGCCTGGCACGCAGTGGCGCGCACGTGCATCACGGTCAGCGAGTGCTGCGCTACTGACAGCGGCAAGGGCCACGCCGAATGTCCACCCCAGCGATAGGTGCGCGCGAGGCCGAGCGCCAGATCGCTGTCGTCCCAATCGAAGGGCGTGGGGTCGAGCAAATCCAGCCGGCGTCCGGATGGCATGCGCACCCAGGCGCGGTGTTCGTGTTGTGATCTGGCCATGCGCCGATTTTACACTGCAAGCTGCTTGTGCATGAAGGTGGTGCCGCAGTAGGCGCCGTCCGGCATCAGCGCGTAGTTGGGTACCACGCCCGCAACTTGCCAGCCTGCCCGCAGGTACAGCCGCTCCGCGTCGCCGCCGGTGACGGTGTCCAGCACCAGCACCGTCTTGCCTTCCTCATGCGCAGCCTGGTCGACTGCCGCCATCAACTGCGCCGCCACGCCCTGGCGACGGGCATCGCGGTGCACCAGCATCTTGGCGATGTCGGCGCGGTGCGGCTGGTTGTCGGGCAGGGCGGTGATCAGCTGCACGGTGCCGATGATGCGGCTCTCGGCGGTTTGCGCCACCAGCAGCACGCGCTCATGGCGCGCCGCGCCTTCCAGCACGCCGCGCCAGAACGCCAGCGCCTTCGTGCGCGGCAGCGGCAGCATGAAGCTGACCGACGCGCCGCCTTCCACACAATCTATCAATACATCGGACAAGGCTTCGGCCAGCGCTGCGTCACGCTCGCGCGCTTCGTTGGCGCTGATACGGCGGATGGTGATGCTCATGCGGTTCTCCTGCTGCTTGGTTGTGTAGTCAGCGCGACCAGATAGCGTGCCTGCTTGCGGGTGGGATTGTGATAGACGATATGGCGGTCGAGATGCATGGCCAGCGTATCGCCGGCCGCCAGCCGCCAGTGCTGCTCACCGACGCTGATGTCCATCGCGCCCTCAATCATCCACACTTGCTGATGGATGTCGGCGTTATGCGGCACGCTGTCGTAGGCCACGCGTTGGCCGGCAGGGAAGACCACGTCCACCAGCTGCAGCGGCGACGGCGCGGCGGGCGACAGGCTGCGGCGCATGTAGCCGGAAGCGGGATCGGTCCATACCGGCTGCTCGGCCACGCGCGCCAGCGGCGAGGGCGCATCTTCCGGCGCGCCCTTGTCTTCGAACAGCGCGGCCAGCGCCACGCCGAGCGCGCTGGCCAGCTTGTCCAGTACTGCGGCGGTGGGGCTGCTTTCGCCGCGTTCAATCAGCGAGATATTGGAGCGACTGACGCCGCTGCGCGCCGCCAGCGCATCGAGCGACAGGCCGGCGGCGTCGCGCAGTTCCCGAACGCGGCGGGCGATGAGAAGATTGATGTTCATGGATTTCCATTTTACAGGAAATCCATGTCCAGTAAACTGGAATCAGCGTTTGCCGTCGGCTTTGTCGCCGCGTGCGCCGGCGGTGCGGTCGCGGTGGGTAACGGCTTTGGCCGTGGTGGCGGCGCTCTGCTGGTTGGTCGGCGTGTCGTTGGCCCGGCTGCCGCTGGCGTGATTGCCGCTCTGCGACATGCCCTCGGTATTGGGATCATAGCCTTCGTGCGGCATGTTGGCGCCCGGCTTGAAGCCTTTTTCACTGGGTTTGTTTGGCTGGCTCATAATGCGTCTCCTTGTGGAAAATTTCATCCTAGGCCGTCTCGTCGGAAGCGGGCATAGGAGCGCGCGCCGTGGCTTTGTAGGACAGTGCGTCAGCGCACAGTGGCGGCACAGTCGGCGTGCCAAGCTGGCGGCTCACGGAGGTCACTATGGCTGAGGTAAGAAGAGGGCAGGCGCCATCGCCGCTGGCGCGCGATGAATTCAAACTGCAGTTCATGCGCTCATTTGCCGATCCGGCATTCGAGCCGGTCAAGGACGCGCTGGCGCAGGTGGAGCAGGTGGCATGGCAAAATTATGACGCGGGGCGCAAGGCGCCCGTCACGCAAAAGGCGGGCAGCGAATTTGCCGATCCGGAGTACGACCTGTCGGTGGAATGGAAGGCCACGCGCGACCGTCTGCTGGCTGCGGAGCAGCGGCAGAAAGATGCGCAATCACGTTCACGGGTGCTGCTCATCATCGGCGCGGCGCGCAACGACGGCACTTGTCCGGGCGAGATCTCCAAGACGTACCGCATGAGCCTATGGGCGCAGGAAGTGCTGGCCGGGCTGGCGATCGATACCGACGTGCTGGATCTGAGTTTGCTGACTTCCAGCTACGACCTGCACATCCATCCCTGCAAAGGCTGCGTATCGACTGCCATGCCCCTGTGTCACTGGCCGTGCAGCTGCTACCCGAATCACGCCACGCGCCAGACTAGCGACTGGATGGCGGAAATCTACGAGAAATGGGTGGCGGCGCACGGCGTCATCATCCTGACGCCGGTGTATTGGTATCAGGCTCCGTCCCCGCTCAAGCTGATGATCGACCGGCTGGTGTGCGCCGACGGCGGCAATCCCGATCCCACCAGCACGCACGGCAAAAAGGCCGCCGAGGCCAAGGCGCTGGAGCTGAAGGGCTGGGACTATCCCAAGCACCTGGCAGGCCGCGCCTACGGGCTGGTCGTGCATGGGGACGTGGCAGGCACGGAAAGCCTGCGCCGCAACCTGGCGGACTGGCTGGACTGGATGGGCTTAATCGATGCCGGCCAGCTGTCGGCATTGGACCGCTATGTGGGCTATTACAAGCCCTATGCCGACAGCCACGAAGCGCTCGACAAGGACGAATCGCTGCAGCAAGAGGTGCGCAATGTGGCGCGGGCGGTGGCTGCCGCCGTCGCGCAGGTGCGCAGCGGCACGGTGAGCAAGCCCGACGCCAGCATTACTCCGGTGCGGCCGAAGTGACCGCCAGCCGCGCGAAGCTGGCGACGCTGGCCACGCCCGCAAACGCGGCGGCCAGCACCAGCGCGTAGGCGGTGCCGCGCGTGGCCGAGACGGTGAAGCAGTAGGCCACCAGCGCCGCGCCGGTGGCTTGCCCGATCAGGCGCGCGGTGGCGACGATGCCGCTGGCGCCGCCCGCGCGGTGCGGCGGCGCGCTGCCCATGATGGCTTTCAGGTTGGGCGCCTGGAAGAAGCCGAAGCCGATGCCGCACCACGCCATGCGCCAGCCGATATCGAAGGCCGAAGGCTGCGCCGGCAGCATCAGCATCGCCACCAGTCCGGACGACAGCAAGGCCAGGCCGATGCCGCCCAGCGCGCCGGGCGGATAGCGGTCGCTCAGGCGGCCGGCGATGGGCGCCATCACCGCCACCAGCACCGCCCAAGGCGTCATCAGGAAGCCGGTTTCAATCGGCGAGCGGCCCAGCGTGTGCTCGAAATAAAACGGCAGCGAGACAAAGGCCAGTCCCTGCGCGGCGAAGGTGCACACCGCCGTCAGCGCGGACAACGTGAACAGCGGCCGCTTGAACAGGTCCACCGGCAGCATGGGCGCCGCGTGGCCGGCCTGGCGCCGCAGCAGCAGGACGAAGAACAGCAGCGTGGCCGCCAGTTCCGGCAGCAGCTTGTGCCAGCCTTCCTGGTGTGCGGCGTCGCCGAAGGCCAGGATCAGCAGCCCGAAGGCCAGCACGTTGAGGATGGCGGTAGGCGCGTCGATGGCGTGGCTGGCACGCGGCGAATGCGGCAGCGCGCGGCGCGCCAGCAGCACGGCGACCACGCCCAGCGGCACGTTGATGGCAAACAGCCAGGGCCACGGCGCCACCGCCAGTATCAGCGAGGCCGCAGTGGGGCCGACCGCGAACGCCACCGCCACCACCAGCGAATTAAGGCCGAAGCCCTGGCCGTGCAGCCGCGCCGGGAAGATGGTGCGCACCATTGCGGTGTTCACGCCCATCATGGCGGCGCCGCCGATGCCCTGGAACAGCCGCGCCAGTACCAGCGACGGCAGCGACCACGCCAGAGCGCAGGCCAGCGAGGCGGCGGTGAACACAGCCAGCCCGAAGATGCACACGCGCCGGTAGCCGATCACTTCGCCCAGCGCGGCGAACGGCAGCAGGGTGGCGACCATCGCCAGCTGGTAGACGTTGACGATCCAGACCGAGGCGGCGGGCGTGGTGTGCAACTGGTCGGCAATCGCCGGCAGCGCGGTGTTGGCTATGGCGGTGTCGAGCGACGCCATGCCGACGCCGATGGACACTGACAGCATGGCCAGCCGGCGCGCCCCCGGCGGCAAGCCGTCGCGTTGCGCCAGCGTCGCGTCAGGATGGGCGTCAGGAGTGGCGTCAGGAGTGTGCATGGGCATTACGCAGGTCAGTACAGGCTTTGTCGAGCGCCGCTTCCACGCCGGGCAGCATGCCGGTGACTTCGCCCAGGTTGCCGTCGCTGGCAGCCGCTTCCATCGCGTGGCACAGCGAGTGCAGGTGGGACGAGTTGAGGTAGCCGGCGCTGCCTTTGAGCGCGTGGATGGCCGCCACCGCCGCGTTGGCGTTGCCGGCGGCGACCGCCGCGCGCGCCGTGGCCAGCCGGCGCGGCGCTTCGTCGAGGAAGGCCTGGGTGATACGCTGCATGTGCTTATGCGACAGTCCGGCCAGCGGCATGATGTGCACCATGCCGGGATCGACCACCGTAGCAGCCTGCGCACCCTCGGCCGGCGCCACCCCAAACTGCTGGTCCAGCGCCGCCGCGCGCTCGGCCGCCAGCCGCGCCGCATCGGTAGGGCGCAGTGGACGGCCGCGGCTCAGGTGCTGGGCGATTACTTTCTCCACCTGGTCGTACAGCAGCCGTTCATCCACCGGCTTGCTGAGGAAACCGTCCATGCCCACTGCCAGATAGCGCGCGCGGTCATGGTCGCTGGCGTTGGCGGTTAGCGCGATGATGGGGATGCCGGGATCGAGCACGCGGTAGTCCTCGCTGCCGCCGGCGCGGATCAGGCGCGCGGCCTGTTCGCCGTCCATCATCGGCATGCGGCCGTCCATCAGCACCATGTCATAGGCGGCGGTGCTCAGCGCGTGCAGCGCCTGCAGGCCGTTTTCGACGATGCGGATATCGTGGCCCATGCTTTCCAATAGCGTGCTGACGATGATCTGGTTGGTGCGCACGTCTTCTGCGCACAGCACGCGCAGGCGGTAGGCGTGATGCTCCTTGCGCGGCAGCGTGGCCGGATCGACGGCCGGCACCGTGCCCAGTTGCAGCGGCACGGTGAAGCTGAAAGTGGAGCCGGCGCCGACGCGGCTTTCGGCCGCGATCGAGCCACCCATCAGCTCCACCAGCTCCTTGCAGATGGCTAGCCCCAGGCCGGTGCCGCCATAGCGGCGCGTGGTCGAATGGTCGGCCTGCTCGAACTTGCGGAACAGGCGTGGCAGCGTATCGGGCGGGATGCCGGGGCCGGTGTCGGTGACGTCGATGCTGATGCTGGTGTGGCCATCGGCACTTTGCAGCGCCGAGGCATCCAGCCGCACTTCGCCGCGATCGGTGAACTTGATGGCGTTGCCCAGCAGGTTAAGCAGGATTTGCCGCAGGCGCGTCGGGTCGCCGCGCACGTAGCGCGGCAGGTCCAGTGCCAGTTCGTAGCGCAGCAGCAGGCTCTTGGCGTCGGCCTGCGGTTGCAGGATGCCGATGGCGTCGTCGATCAGCGTGACCAGGTCGAAGTCCACGGTTTCTATCGCCAGCCGGCCGGCGTCGATCTTGGAGAAGTCGAGGATGTCGTTGAGGATGGCCAGCAGCGATTCGCTGTTCTGCAGGCCGATACGCAGGTATTCCTCCGTGCGGCCGCGTAGCGACTGGTCGCGCATGGCGAACTTGATCATGCCGATCACGCCGGCCAGCGGGGTGCGGATGTCGTGGCTCATGGCTGACAAAAAGTCGATACGGTGGCGGCTGACGATTTCCGCGTGCTCCTTGGCCTCGGTCAGTTCGGCCGTGCGTTCGTTCACGCGCTGTTCAAGGTTGTTGCGCAGCAGGCGGATCTGGTCGGCCAGCGCGAACGCCAGCAGCACGCCGTCCAGCGTGCCGCCCAATAAGGTGAACAGCTGCGCGTTGGCGACCAGCGCCGGAATCAGACCGACGTTGGCCGGCAGGATCGCCAGCCCCGGTATCATCAGCGCCACGAAGCCCAGCACGAAGAAGCGCGCCGGGTAGTAGCCGCGCCGCCAGACGATGATGCCGCTGGCCAGCGCCATCGTCATCCAGATAGTGATGACGACGGTGGCGATGGTGTGCGCGTAGCTGAGCGCCAGGAAGCAGCTTGGCAGCGTCACCAGCGGCAGCACAATGTTCACGCGGCTAAGCCAGTACAGGCGCGGTGCGTTTTCCTTCAGGCGCAGGAAGGTGGTGTAGAACAGCGTGCTCAGTACCGGCAGCAGGAAGAAGGGCACGTAGTGCCAGTGCAGGTTGTGCCAGCCGAACAAATCGGCCGACAGGTGGAAGGTCATGCCCCATGCGATGGCGTAGCACAGCACATACAGCGAGTAGTACAGTGAGGAGCGGTCGCGGGTGATGGAGTAGATGAAGAAGTTGAACACGGTGAGCGCCAGCAGCGCGCCGATAGAGCCGATGATCAGCACATTCTCTTGCGCCACCAACTGCTGGTAGGCGGTCCGCTGCAGCACCGAGAACACCGGCGTGCGCGCGTAGTAGGGACTGGAGAAGCGTATCAGCACACGATAGCGCTGGCCCGGTTGCAGGTCGATATCCTTGCCGTAGTGGAGCAGGTAGGAGTGCGGTTGACGGTAGCCGGTCAGCATCTGGCGGATGCTGCCATCTTCGCCGTAGACCTGGATATCGACCATGTCGATCAAGGTGTCGTTGGGATCGATCACCCAGTGCGGCTGCAGGCTGTCGTTGCGCAGCTCCGCATACAGCCAGTAGCTGCCGCCCAGCAGGTCGACCTTGGACGCGGGCTTGAGCCGCGCCAGCATGGCCGGCAGGCCGGAGGCGTTGACTGGATACGGCTCGCCGTCGTCGACGTACAGGCGACCGCTTTTGGCCAGATCGACGCTAGCAGATGACAAGCCGATGGTTTGCGCCTGCGCGGCGCTTGCGCACAGTACCAGCAGCAATAGCGGCAATAGCGGCAATAGCGGCAATAGCAGCAAGGGCAGCAAGGGCGCGGTCAAGCGTTGGATGATGCTCGCTATGCTCATTCGTATTCCGTGCGCCGGCGTCAGTGAAAGATGGTTATTCCCATTTTAAACGAGAACTTAACTATTTGGTATGATGGTGCTTTTGCACATCAGGAAAATACCTTGCTGATCTCTCCAGAACAATTCATTGGCTTTCTCAGCGCCGCGCTGCTGATTACCGTCTCTCCCGGCCCGGACAACCTGATGGTGCTGAGTGTCGGCATGTCGCGCGGGCGGCGCCAGGGCATGATGTTCGGCCTCGGTTGCGCGCTGGGCTGCCTCAGTCACACGGTACTGGCCGCGCTGGGCGTGGGCGCGTTGATCAAGGCGTCGCCGCTTGCCTTCACCGCGTTGAAAGTGGCGGGTGGCCTGTATCTGATCTGGCTCGGTTTCGGCGCCTTGCGTAGCCGTGGCGGCGCGCGCGTCGAAGGCGCAGGCTTGCCGGATGAAAGCCTGGGCAAGCTGTTTACCAAGGGCCTGTTCGCGAATGCGATCAATCCGAAAGTGGTGCTGTTCTTCCTGTCCTTCCTGCCGCAGTTCGTGGTCGCCGAGCGCGGCGACGCCAGCTGGCAGACCGCGCAACTGGGCTTGCTGTTCACGGCGCAGGCGATTGTGCTGTTTGGGTTGCTGGGCTACTTCTCCGGCGCAGTGGGTGCGTGGATCAACCGCACGCCGAGCGCCGGCAAGTGGATGGACCGGGTGGCCGGTGTGATCTTCGTCGGCCTCGGTCTGCGCCTGATCATCGCGCGCTAAAAAAGTTGGTTCGGGAGGGCGCGATGTCATCAGGGCGTCATGCACGGTGGCGATACTGTGCTTGCTCTTTCAAGTCTCTCCCGATTTGAAACTTTGATCCCGCAGCACTTATCCAGTGCTGCGGGTTTTTTTATCTTGTGCGCAGGTCGAAGCGCAGCTCCATCTCGTCCTGCACCGCCAGCGCGCCGGCCATGACGGAGAACGGCGTCAGGCCGAAATCAGTTTGTTTCAGCTTGACCGTGCCCTGTGCGGTGATGACGCCGTTTTCTTCGCGCAGGTCGACCGGAATCGCCAGCGTGCGGGTGACGCCGTGCAGCGTGATCAACACTTGCAGCGGCTGGCCCGGCGCACCGCGTTCGGCTTGCACCTGCACCAGCGGATACCGGTCGGCGTCCAGCACCTTGGTCAGCATGTTGTGGCGCGTGCCTTCGATGGCGTCGGCCGACGGCTGCTTTTCCAGGCCGGCGATGCGGCGCAGGTCTGCTTCATCGATTTTCATCTCGTCGAGACGGAACGTGAAATCGGCGCGGTTGGCTTGCGGCGCCACAGTGCCGCTGATGGCGTGGCTGGCCACCACGTGGTCGTGGCCGAGACGGGCCAGCACGCCGCCGCGCCGCACGGTGGCAACGATCAGCGAGCGCGTGCTGTCGATCTGCAGCTGCGGACCGGCGACGGCCGGCAGCGGCGCCGCGATGGGCGCCGGCGCGGGGGCGGAGGCGGGCGGGGCGGCCGGTGGCGGCAACTGCGAGCACGCGCTCAGCCCAAACAACACACACAGCGCAGCGAGCGCCCTAATCATGGCTTTTTGATACGTCATTGGCTGTTTTAAGCTTCCTTAATGAAGTTCTAAGCCTGTCTTTCCCGATAGCTGGCAAAGTAGCACCCATAGCGCGAGGTTAAGGCCAGCGCCCGGTTGCCGGACCGATCAAGCCCGGCACAAATTTCGTTCAATCGGCACCATAGCCGGCGAACAGCGGAACATCCCCACGCTCTCGAGCGTTTTGCGACCAGCACCATCTCACGATGATGCTGGTTTTTTTTTGCCGCTATACCTTAGCCGGCGTGCTGCGCCAGCCAGGCGTCGATCTGCGGCAGGCGCTTGCTGCGCACCTTGATGCGGTACTCGACGGCGGCGATCGCGGTCTTGGTATCGCCGGTGGCATCGGCCGCCAGGTGCTGCCCGGCGTAGGCTTGCAGCTTGCCGATCATGGCCGGATTGGCCGAGAAGCTGCCAAGACGCGGGAAGTAGCGGCTGCGCGACCAGGCTTCCATCTTCTGCTCCACCTGCGCCAGGTTGGTCATGGCAAAGTCGAACGCCAGGTCCGGATGGCGCACGGCGACCTCGCTGATGATCGACGCGCCGGTGGTGGCGCCCGGTTCATCGGTCATTGCCAGATCCAGCGCGCGCTGCGCCAGCGCCGGGTCGCGGGCGGCGCCAAGCAGGTCGTACAGCTCGTCCTTGATGCTGGCCGACGATTCGGCCTTGGCGGCGGCGCGCAGCTGGTTCCAGGTCGCTTGGTCGGCATTGGCGGCGATGACGGCCAGCACCGGGCGGCGCAGCGCGGCCGGCAGGGCGTTCTTGTCGGTCTGCGACGCGGCGTACAGACGGCGCGCTTCGGCCAGCACGGCCTCGTCGCCGGACTTGCCGAGGGCCGCGATCAAGGTCTCGCGCAGGTTGGCCACCGTTGCCGCTTCATCCTTGGCGGCGTTCCAGCCGACGCGCGCCAGCACCGGCGCCAGGCGGGCGTGCGTGAAGCGGTCCAGCACCGCGCGCTGTTCCGGCTTGCCGTCGTAGTTGTCGCGCAGGCCGGCCAGCGTGTTGGCGATACGTTGCCATACTTCGGGCGCTGCATCGACCGGCGTGCGGGCGGCCAGTTCCAGGAAACCGGAGGCCGGCATCCGGCCCGCCAGTCCCAGCGACCAGCTGTCGCCCAGCAGGCCCAGTTGGTCGATGGCCGGCAGTTTGGCAAAATTGTCCGCCAGCGCGGCAAACGCCTTCGGCGCGTACAGCGTGCGGTAGTAGCCGCTCTGGCCGGCGTTGACCAGCACCGCGCCGCAGCCAGGCAGCGTCAGGGTGGCCTTGCCGCCGTTGATCACGGTGCGCACGGTGGCGTTGCCCACGGTCTGGGCGATCACCGGCACGCGCCAGCTCAGCGGCTTCTTGTTTTCCTGGTCCTTGCTGAATTCTCCCTGCGTCAGCTGGACGGTGGTCTTGCCGTTCTTGCAGACCGCGTCCGCCACGCTCACCAGCGGCACGCCCGGCTGCAGCGTGAAGTCATGGGCGATCGCCACCACCGGCTTGTGCGCGGCCTTTTCCACCGCGCCCCACAAGTCGCTCGATACGGTGTTGCCGTAGGCATGCTTGGCCATGTAGCTGCGCACGCCGGCGCGCCACGCATCCGCACCCACGTAGTTCTCCAGCATGTTGATGACCGCCGCGCCCTTGTTGTAGGTGATGGCGTCGAAGGCCTGGCTGATCTCGTCGGCGCTGCGGATGCGCTGCACCACCGGGTGGGTGGTGGCCAGCGCGTCGCGCTCCATCGCCGAGTCGCGCGAGCCGACGCCGCGCAGCTTCCAGTTCCATTCCGGATGCAGCAGGTCGGTGGTGCGCGATTCCATCCACGAGGCGAAGCCTTCGTTCAGCCACAGGTCGTCCCACCACGACATGGTGACCAGGTCGCCGAACCATTGGTGGGCGATTTCGTGCGCGGCCACCAGGAAGGAGGTTTCCTTGTCGGCCTGCGTGGCGGTGCGCGGATCGAGCAGCATCGCGTATTCGAAGGTGAAGATGGCGCCCCAGTTTTCCATCGCGCCGAACGACTGGCTGCGGCCCGGTGCGGCGACGTTGTCCAGTTTCGGCAGCGGGAACTTGACGCCGAAGTAGTCGTTGTACTCCTTCAGCACCGCGCGCGAGCTGTCGAGCGCAAACTGGGCCTGCGCCACATGGCCTTTTTGCGTCACCACGCCCAGCTCCACGCCGGCTTCCACGGCGGTGGCGCGGTCGAATTCACCGAGGCCGAAGAACAGCAGGTAGGTCGACATTTTCGGCGAGGTGGCGAAGCGCACCAGTTCGCGGCCGTCGGCCAGCCTGGTGGTGGAGGCGACCGGCATGTTCGATACCGCCATCTGGCCGGCCGGGATGGTCGCTTCCAGCGCGAAGGTGGCCTTGTACGACGGCTCGTCCCACGACGGAATCATGCGGCGCGCGTCGGTGGCCTCGAACTGGGTGTACAGCGCGCGCTTCCTGGCGCCGTCGTTTTCGTAATCAAGCGAGAACAGGCCGGCCGGCTGGTCGCCGATCTTGCCGGTGTAATCGAGCTTGAGCTGGTAGCTGCCCGGTTTGAGCGCCTCGGCAAAGTGGAAGGTCGCGGTTTGCGCCTTGTCGTTGACTTCGATCTTGCTTGCCGCCTGCGCTGGCTTGCCCGGACCGGCGCTGATGGCGGCGGCGCTGAATTTCAGGTCGATGGCGTTGAGCGTCAGGCTGCTGGTGGCTTGCTTGACGTTGAGTGCGATCGTCACGCTGGCGCTGAAGCTGCTGTTGGCGGCATCGGGTGTGAGCGACAGGGCGTAGTGCGTGGGGGCGGCGTTGCGCGGCAGCTGGGTGGTGACCTGGGCTGCTTTCTCTGCGGCGCTGGCGGCCAGCGGTAAGGCCAGTCCGAGCGCCGCCGCGACGGCGAGCGAAATCAAAGTACGTTGCATGCTTATCCTTTTATTGTGTGGCCTTTTGGGCAAGCAGACAATCTACGGTGAAGCGCAGGCGCTGTCAAATTCCTTAAGCTATGCGCTTGTACCAGAACTGGTGGGCCAGCAGCGGCTTGTAGCGGTGCGAGAGTGGGTCGTGCTGGTCCAGTGGCCGGTCCAGCGCCAGGATGCCGAACGGTACCAGGCTGTCGTCGAACAGGTGCAGCACGCGCTTGCGCAGCGCCGGGCCGAAGTCGGGCAGGGCGCGGTGGCCGAGGATCATCTGGAATTCGTTGAACGAGGCGTCGGTCACCAGGTTGTACTGGGCCCAGGTGATGCGACTGTTCAGGTGCGGCTTGAGCACCGCGTGCAGGCCGTCGGCGCTGACGTCGAAGTAATCGATCAACTTGCCGATGCCGCCGCTGCGCACATAGTTGGCTTGCAGCTCGCCGAGGCGCGCCATCGGCAGGGTGGCTTGCTGGACGGCGGCCAGCATGGTGTCGCTGGCAACGGTGGCGTAGATTTCGGTGCGCGGCGCCAACTGCTCCTGCTCCAGCAAAATGGCCAGTGTCCACGCTTGCTGCGCGCCGGCGCAATCGGCCAGCCAGATGCGCGGCAGGGCGGCGCCGTACAGGCTGGCGCCCAGCGACAGGCGCAGCATCGACACTTCCAGCGGATCGTCGAACATCAGCGCCGGGGCGACGTAGAGCGCGCGCTGCAGCGCGCTGTAGGCTTCGTAGTCGTGCAGGACGCGCGACTGCAGGGCCGAGGTGGTGGCCAGGCCGAGCTGCGCGCGCAAGGCCAGTACCTTGCGCGCGACCACGGCGCGCTCGTAGCCGCGAAAGTCGTAGCCGTAGCACTGGAACAGCGCTTCCAGCAGCAGTTCCAGTTCCAGCTCTTCGACCGACGACGGCGAGTGGCGGCGCACCGCCGCGCTGATGGGCGGCATCAATGCTGCCATCAGTGCAGCCATACGCGCATCAGCGACAGTAGTTGGGCGACGTCCACCGGCTTGGTGATGTAGTCCGAGGCGCCGGCGGCAATGCACTTGTCACGGTCGCCCTTCATCGCCTTCGCGGTCAGCGTGATGATCGGCAGCGACTTGAATTTCGGGATGCGCCGGATCGCGCGCATCGTATCGTAGCCGTCCATCTCCGGCATCATGATGTCCATCAGGACGATCTCGATGGTCGGGTCGCGCTCGAGCACTTCAATGCCGTCGCGGCCATTCTCGGCGAACAGCACGTGCATCTGCTGCCGCTCCAGCAGCGACGACAGCGCGAAGATGTTGCGCAAGTCATCGTCGACGATCAGCACTTTGCGCCCCGCCAGCCCGCCTTCGGCCGCGTGGATCTCTTCCAGCATGCGGCGCTGGGCTTCCGGCAGGCTGGCCTGCGAACGGTGCAGGAACAGCGCCGTCTCGTCCAGCAGGCGCTCGGGCGAGCGCGCATCCTTGACCACAATGGTCTTGGCGTAGCGCTTCAGCTTTGCCACCTCCTTGCGGTTCAAGTCCTTGGCGGTGTTGATCACGATCGGCAGGTCGCGCAGCGATTCGTCCTTGCCGATGATGTCGAGCAGGTCGAAGCCGCTGATGTCGGGCAGCGTCAGGTCCAGCACCATGCAGTCGAAGCGCTGCTCGCGCAACACGTCGAGCGCGGCCTGGCCGGTGTCCACCGCCACGATGTGGATATCCACATCGCCGATCAGGGCGATGATGGAATCGCGCTGCGTTTGTTCGTCATCCACCACCAGCAGGCTGCGCTTCCCGCCCAACAGGAATTTCTGGATGCGGCTGAATTCCTCGGTCAAGGTTTCCTTGCTGATCGGCTTATTCAGGTAGGAGATGGCGCCGAGGCGCAGCGCGCGTTCGCGCTCGCGCAGGCTCGACATCACATGCACCGGAATGTGGCGCGTGCTCGGGTCGCGCTTCAGGCGGTCCAGCACCGTGAAGCCGTCGATGTCCGGCAGGTCGAGGTCGAGGAAGATGGCCGACGGCAGGTAGTCGCGCGCCAGGCTCAGTGCCGAATCGCCCTGCATGGTGACGATGCCCTTGAAGTTCTTCTCGCGCGCAAAGCCCAGCACAATCTGCGAGAAGCGCTCGTCGTCCTCGATGATCAGCACCGACGGATCGCCCGGCGCCACCAGCCCGCGGTCGTCGCTGCCGGTGTATTCATCGAGTTCGGAATCGAGGTCGATCAGGTTTTCGGTGTGCGTCGGCGGCGTGTAGATCACTTGCGGCGTCGGCACCGGCAGCCGCACCTGCGGCGCGCGCACCGTGTCGTAGTTGATGAAGCCAGCGCGGTTGTAAGGCAGGAACAGGGTGAAGGTCGAACCGCTGCCGACCACCGACTCGACCCGGATCTCGCCGCCCAGCAGGCGCGCCAGTTCGCGCGAAATCGACAGGCCAAGGCCGGTGCCGCCGTACTTACGCGCGGTGGAGCCGTCGGCCTGCTGGAACGCTTCGAAGATCAGCTGCAGCTTGTCGGCCGCGATGCCGACGCCGGTATCGCTGACCGCGAACGACAGCACCGCGTCCGCATGCAGCAGGTTGGCGTGGTCGCTGGTGAAGCCGCTGGTCACCAGGCTGATCGACAAGGACACCTGGCCGTGCGTGGTGAACTTGAAGGCGTTCGACAGCAGGTTTTTCAACACCTGCTGCAAGCGCGTGGTGTCGGTCATCATCGCGGTCGGCAGGTTTTCCTTCAGCTCGACATAGAAGCCAAGGTGCTTGGCCTCCGCCATGTGGCGGAAGGTGCGGTCCACATAGTTGCGCAGATTCTGGAAGCGGTATTCCGACACGTCCAGCGTGACCGTGCCCGACTCGATCTTCGACAGGTCGAGAATGTCGTTAATCAGCGTCAGCAAGTCGGAGCCGGAGCCGTGGATGGTCTTGGCGAATTCCACCTGCTTGCCGGACAGGTTGCCGTCCGGGTTGTCGCCCAGCTGCTGCGCCAGGATCAGCAGCGAATTCAATGGCGTACGCAGCTCGTGCGACATATTGGCCAGGAATTCGGATTTGTACTTCGAGGACAGCGCCAGCTGGGTGGCTTTTTCCTCCAGCGCCAGCTTGGCTTGCTCCACCTCGCGGTTTTTCCGCTCCACCTCGATATTCTGCTCGGACAGCAGGCGGGCTTTTTCCGCCAGCTCCTGGTTGGTCTGCTGCAGTTCCTGCGCCAGCGACTGCGATTGCGTCAGCAGCGACTCGGTACGGCTGTTCGCCTCGATGGTGTTCAGCACCACGCCGATCGATTCCATCAGCTGGTCGAGGAAGGAGAGGTGGGTTTCGGTGAAGCGGTCCAGCGAGGCGATCTCGATCACCGCCTTCACCTGCTGCTCGAACAGAATCGGCAGCACCACGATATTGGTCGGCGGCGCCGCGCCGAGGCCGGACGACACCACGATGTAATCGCGCGGCACGTCGGTCAGCCAGATGCGCACCTTCTCCAGTGCGCACTGGCCGACCAGGCCTTCGCCCGGCAGGAAGGATGTCGGCAGCTTGCGGCTGGAACGGTAGCCGTAGCTGGCGATCATGCGCAGGCGCGCGTCACTGTCGCCGGAATCCATCATGTAGAACACGCCGTGGTGCGCCGACACCAGCGGCGCCAGCTCGGACAGGATCAGTTTCGTCACCGCCTGCAGGTCGCGCTGGCCTTGCAGCAGGCGGGTGAAGCGCGCCAGATTGGTTTTCAGCCAGTCCTGCTGGGCGTTCTTCAGCGTTGTGTCCTTCAGGTTACGGATCATCTCATTGATGTTGTCCTTCAGGTAGGACACCTCGCCGCGCGCTTCCACCTGGATGGAACGCGACAAGTCGCCACGCGTCACGGCGGTTGCCACCTCCGCAATCGCGCGCACCTGGTTGGTCAGGTTTGCCGCCAGCTGGTTGACGTTCTCGGTCAAGTCCTTCCAGGTACCGGCCACCCCGGACACGTTGGCCTGGCCGCCCAGCTTACCTTCGGTACCCACCTCGCGCGCCACCCGCGTCACTTCGGATGCAAACGAGGACAATTGGTCCACCATCACGTTGATGGTGTCTTTCAGTTCCAGAATCTCGCCCTTCACGTCCACCGTGATTTTCTTGGACAAGTCGCCGCGCGCCACCGCCGTCGTCACCGCCGCGATGTTACGCACCTGGCCCGTCAGGTTGGACGCCATGAAGTTGACGTTGTCGGTCAAGTCCTTCCATGTGCCGCCCACGCCCGGCACGTAGGCCTGACCGCCCAGCTTACCTTCCGTACCCACCTCACGCGCAACCCGCGTCACCTCCGATGCAAACGATGACAATTGGTCCACCATCACGTTAATGGTGTTTTTCAGTTCCAGAATCTCGCCCTTCACGTCCACCGTGATTTTCTTGGACAGGTCGCCGTTCGCCACGGCAGTGGTCACGTCCGCGATGTTACGCACCTGGCCGGTCAGGTTGGACGCCATGAAGTTCACGTTATCGGTCAAGTCCTTCCAGGTGCCGGCCACGCCGGACACATTCGCCTGGCCGCCCAGCTTACCCTCGGTACCGACCTCGCGCGCCACGCGGGTCACTTCCGATGCGAACGAGTTCAATTGGTCCACCATCACGTTGATGGTGTTTTTCAGTTCAAGAATTTCGCCCTTCACGTCCACCGTGATTTTCTTCGACAAGTCGCCGTTTGCCACGGCGGTGGTCACCTCGGCGATGTTACGCACCTGGCCCGTCAAGTTACCCGCCATCGAATTCACCGAGTCAGTCAAGTCTTTCCAGGTGCCGCCCACGCCTTTCACCTGTGCCTGGCCGCCCAGCTTACCTTCCGTGCCCACCTCGCGCGCCACCCGCGTCACCTCGGATGCAAACGACGACAATTGGTCCACCATCACGTTAATGGTGTTTTTCAGTTCCAGAATCTCGCCCTTCACGTCCACCGTGATTTTCTTGGACAAGTCGCCGTTCGCCACCGCCGTCGTTACCGCTGCGATGTTACGCACCTGGCCTGTCAGGTTGGACGCCATGAAGTTCACGTTGTCGGTCAAGTCCTTCCACGTGCCGCCCACGCCCGGCACGTAAGCCTGGCCGCCCAATTTACCCTCGGTGCCGACCTCGCGCGCCACCCGCGTCACTTCCGATGCGAAGGAGCGCAGCTGGTCCACCATGACGTTGATGGTGTCCTTCAGCTGCAGAATCTCGCCGCGCACGTCCACCGTAATCTTTTTCGACAAGTCGCCGTTGGCCACGGCGGTGGTCACCTCGGCGATGTTACGCACCTGCGAAGTCAGGTTACCCGCCATCGAGTTCACCGAGTCGGTCAAGTCCTTCCAGGTACCGGCCACGCCTTTCACCTGCGCCTGGCCGCCCAGCTTACCCTCGGTACCTACCTCGCGCGCCACGCGCGTCACTTCGGACGAGAAGGAGGACAGCTGCTCCACCATCGTGTTCGCGGTCATGGCCGCCCGCAGGTACTGGCCTTTCAGCGGGTGGCCGTCCACCTCCAGCGACATGGTCTGCGACAGATCGCCTTTCGCCACCGCGCCGATCACGCGCGCCATTTCCGAAGTCGGGCGCACCAGATCGTCGATCAGGGTGTTGACGGAGCTGATGATGGTGGCCCAGCCGCCGACGGTATTCGGCATCTCGGCGCGCTGCGTCAGGCGGCCTTCGCGGCCCACCACGCGACTCACCTCCGTCACCTCGCGCACCATGCGCGCCTTGGTGTCGATGATGTCGTTGAGCGTATCGGCGATCTTGCCCGCCATGCCGACCCAGTCGGATGGCATGCGCACTGAAAAATCGCCTTTTTTCAGCGCCATCAGGGTGGATAGCAACACCTTCGCGTCCAGTTGTTCGCCCAGGTCGGTCATATTATTCATGGCTGATATCCTCATTGCTTTGGAGGGTGTGATGTGTATTGAAATCGATGCTGGCTTGTTCCAGCAGGCCTGCCGCCGGCAGCGGCGGGTAGAACAGGGCGCCTTGGCAGGTGTGGCAGCCCTGCGCCTGCAGCACTTCCAGCTGCTGGCGGGTTTCTACACCGAGCGCCACCACTTGCATGGACAAGGCCCGTGCCAGATGGATCACGGCGGCCACGATATCGGTTCCGCCTTCGTCGTTGCCGATGCCGTGCACAAAACTGCGGTCTATCTTCAGGGTGTTGAGCTGCCAGCGCTTGCAGGCCGCCAGCGACGAACGCGCGCTGCCGAAATCGTCCAGCGCGATGTGCACACCGGCTTCCTGCATCTGGGCCAGCAGGTGCGCCAGCGGTTCGCTGGCGCCGATCAGCAGCTTCTCATTGAGTTCGACGCCGATGCTGCCCGGTGCCAGTCCGTGCTTGCGCATGGCCGGCAGCAGCGCCTGCAGCAGGTCGGAATGCAGCTGCGGCGTGGCGAGATTAAGCCAGATGCACAGCTGCCGCGCCGCTGCCGGCGCCGGCACGTTACGCATGCTGCCATGCAGGCCTTGCCACAGTGCGGCCTGCGAACAGCACTGCGCCACCACCCAGGCATCGATGCGGTCGAGCAGCGCACGCTCCTGCACCAGCGGCAGGAACTGCGCCGCCTCCATCGCGCCGTGGGCGGGATGGCGCCAGTACAGCAGCGCTTCGGCCGCGATCATGCGGCCGGTATCGAGGTCGATCTGCGGCTCATAGCGCAGTTCCAGTTGGCCGGAAGCCAGCGCCTTGCGCAGTTCCAGCGTCCAGCGCTCGCGTTCACGCTCGCGCACATTCAGCTCTTCGTGGAAGAACTGCACCGGCGTGGCGCTATTCTGCTTGGCGTGATACATGGCGGTGTCGGCGTTTTTCATCAGCGCCTGGGCGTTGGCGCCGTCCTGCGGGTACAGGGCGATGCCGATGCTGGCCGCCGTCTTCACGCGCTGGCCGCCAATCTCGAAGGGCAGGGCGCAGGCGGTTTCGATCTTGCGGCCCACGCGCGCGGCGTTGGCCGAGGCGGATTTGCCTTCGATGAGCACCACGAATTCGTCGCCGCCCAGCCGCGCCACGATGTCGGCCACGCGCACCGCCGCCGTCAGGCGCGCCGCCACTTGCCGCAGCAGTTCGTCGCCGGCCTCGTGGCCGTAGGTGTCGTTGATCGGCTTGAATTTATCGAGATCGAGGAACAGCAGCGCAAAGCCGATGCCGCTGCGGTCGGAGGTGGCCACCGCGTGTTCCAGCTGTTGGATCAGCGCGCGCCGGTTCAGCAAATTGGTCAGTGCGTCGCGGGTCGACAGTTCGTGCGCGCGCTGTTCCGCCGCCTTGCGTTCCTTGACTTCCTGTTCCAGCTCGGCGTTGATGCGTTCCAGGTCTTGCAGGCGCTGCACGCGCAAGTCCTGGTTGAGCCGCGCCAGTTCTTCGGCCTGGATGCGCAGCAGCATATTCTTCTTGGCCATCTCGACGAACACCGCCACCTTGGCCTGCAGGATTTGCGGGATCACCGGCGTGAACAAATAGTCGGCCGCGCCTTTTTGATAGGCCTTCAGGCGATTCAGTTCGTCGGCGTAGTGCGCGGTAATGAAGATGATCGGCGTGCCGGCCGAACGCGGGTGGGAGTGGATCGCCTCGGCGGTCTCGAAACCGTCCATGCCGGGCATGCTGACGTCCAGCAGGATCACCGCGAATTCATGGCGCAGCACATGGCGCAGCGCTTCCTTGCCCGAGGCGGCGGAAATCAGCTCGTAAACATGCTGGTCCGCTGCGTCCAGCAGCAGGCTTTCCAGGGCGTACAGGCTGGCCTGGTCGTCGTTGACGAGGAGAACTTTGGGAGTCTGCACGGCGGTTTGGCGCTTGCGAAAGGAAAGTTAAACATCCACGCGGTTATTTTATCGATTTACCAACTTATCTTCCAGCATTTCCAAAATAAAAAATATTAGCGCAACTAAATTTTCCTGCGCGCACGATTGACGCCCGCATCCGCGCCCATCTGCGTCAATTCTCACCAATTCTTCCACTGGTTCCCGGGCGGCATTGATAGTATCCTGCAGTGATGCAAAACATTTCCCCATCTGCGTGATTCTGCATGCTGAAATCACCCCACAGAAGAAAGCTTATCACCGGTTCACGCCTGATTTTCTGGGGCGTGGGCTGCGCGTTGGCGGCCGGCGTGGGCGCGGTGCTGTACAGCGCGGCGGCGCGCACGGTCGATGACGATGCGGCGCAGCGGTTCGAGAATCTCGCGCGCAGCACGCAGTACGGCATTTCGGCGCGCATCAAATCCTATTCCGACCTGACGCGCGCGCTGGCGGCCTTGTTCCAGACCACCGATAACGTCACGCGCAAGCAGTTTAGCCAGTACGTGGCCAGCCTCGATGTGCCGCGCCATTTCCCGGCGATTGAAGCACTGACCTGGGCGCCGCAGGTCAGCGACGCGCAGCGCAGCGCCTACGTGGCCGGCGTGCGTGCCGAGGGCTATCCGGATTTCGACATCAAGCCGCCGGGCCGCCGCGAGCAGTATTCGGTGCTCACGTATCTTGAACCGGCGGCGATGCTGGAAGAGCGTCTGGGCGTCGATATCGCCGCCAACCCCGTGGTGGCGAAAATGCTGGCGTCGTCGCGCGACAGTGGGCTGGTGGCGGCGTCCGGCCAGCCGATCGTCGTGAAGCTGCCGACGCCGCACTTCGGCCTGGGCGTGCGGCTGCCGGTCTATAAACGCGGCATGCCGGTGGGGAGCGTGGCCGAACGCCGTGCCGCCTATCTGGGCTCGGTCGGCGCGGGCTTCAGCATTCCCAAGCTGGTGCAGGGCGCCATCGACGAGATGACGGTGCGGCAGGTGCACCTCACTTTGTACGCCGACGGCAGCGCCGACGTCGAGCAGCGCCGGCTGGTGATCGAGCCGACCGACCGCCTGCTGTTCAACGATACCGGCGCGATGGTGGCGACGCCGCTGGCAGCGGCGGAGCGCCTCGATTATTTCGAGACGGTGCTGCCGATCGATTTCAATAGCAGCTTGTGGAAGGCGCAGTTCCAGGTGCGCAAGGCGGCGCTGCTCACCGGTTTCGATCTGTATTTTCCGTGGATCGCCGCGCTGACCGGTTTTGCCGGCACGCTGCTGTTGTACAGCTATGTGTTCGTGCTGTACGCCTCGCGCCGGCGCGCCATCAAGCAAGGGCTGTTGCTCGACACAGTGCTCAATAACGTCGACGCGCATGTGTACATGAAGGACCAGGAGCGCCGCTTCCTGTACGTGAACGCGCGCATGGCCGACAGCCTTGGCCTGCCGGCCGAGGACATCATCGGCAAGTTCGATCGCGAACTGATGCCGACCAAGGCCGCCGACGCGCAATGGGCGCTGGAACGGCCGGTGTTCGCCGACGGGAACAAGCGCTCGTGCGAGACCCAGTTCGTCGACCGCGACGGCGAGGTGCAGCACCAATGGACAGTCAAGGTGCCGGTGGAGCTGGGCCGTTCGTTCACGGCGGTGATCGGCATGTCGACCGACGTGACGGAACTGCACCAGCTGAAGGACGAAGCCGATGCGGCCAACCAGGCCAAGAGCGACTTCCTGTCCAATATGAGCCACGAGATCCGCACGCCGATGAACTCCATCATCGGCATGGCGCATCTGGCGCTGAAATCGGTCACGCATCCCAAGCAGCGCGACTATCTGCAAAAAATTTATCACTCGGGCCAGCATCTGCTGGGCATCATCAACGACATCCTCGACTTTTCCAAGATCGAGGCGGGCAAGATGGACCTCGAGGTGCTGGACTTCACGCTCGATACGCTGCTGTCGAATATTTCGTCGCAGCTGGGCGAGAGCGCGCATGCCAAGGGGCTGGAACTGGTGTATGAAATCTGGCCCGGCCTGTCGCACCAGCTGCGCGGCGACCCGCTGCGGCTGGAGCAGGTGCTGCTCAACTTCGCCAGCAACGCCATCAAGTTCTCCGAGAACGGCAAGGTGGTGATCCGCGCGCGGCCGCTGGAGGAGCGCGACACCCACATCATGGTGCGCTTCGAGGTGGTGGACCACGGCATCGGCATGACGCCGGAGCAGGTGGCGCAGCTGTTCCAGTCCTTCCATCAGGCCGATACCTCGACCACGCGCCGCTACGGCGGCACCGGCCTGGGACTGGTGATCAGCAAACAGCTGGCGGAGCTGATGGGCGGCGGCGTTGGCGTCGACAGCACGCCGGGAGAGGGCAGCACCTTCTGGTTCACGGCGCGGCTGGCCAAGGGCGTGCGCTTCCTGCAGCCGAGCGACGAGTCGGTGCAGCCGGATGTGCTGGACAGCATACGCGGCGCGTCCATTTTGCTGGTCGAGGATAATATCTTCAGCCAGCAGGTGGGGCAGGAGCTGCTGGAAGACGCCGGCGCCACGGTGTGCGTGGCCAACAACGGCAAGGAAGCCATCGACCTGCTGCTCAAGGAACGTTTTGATTGTGTGCTGATGGATGTGCAGATGCCGGTGATGGATGGTTACGAAGCCACGCGCCTGATCCGCGCGCATCCCAAGCTGTCGGCCACGCTGATTATCGCGATGACCGCCAACGCCGGCCGCGACGACCAGCAGCGCTGCCTCGACGCGGGCATGGACGAATTCGTGACCAAGCCGATCGCGCCCAAGCTGCTGTTCAATATGCTGTCCAAGTGGATGAGCCAACGGGCGCGCCAGGCCGCCGATGCGTCACGCAAGCCGGCGCCGCCGCCGCCGTCGTACTTCTCGGTGCTGCCGACGCCACCGGTGTTCGTGCCGCGCCAGATGGCGCCGGCCGCGCCACCCCGGCAGGCGCCGGTGGCCGCCAATGCACCGGCCGCAGCGGGCGCTGCTGCCGCTGCCGCCGCCGCTGCCGCTGCACCTGCCACATCGGCGCCGGCGCTGGTCCCTGCCGCGCCACCCGCCGATGCCGCGCCGGCCGAGTTGTTCGACGTGGCGGCGCTGGCCGAAACCTTCTCTGGCAAGCCAGACAAAATGCGCAAGTACGCGCTGCTGTTCCTGACCTCCGCGCGCGACGGGCTGGCGGAAATGGATGAGGCGCTGGCGATGGAAGACCTGGCGCACCTGTCGGAACTCGGCCATCGCACCAAGTCCGCCGCGCGCGCGGTGGGCGCCATGCAGTTCGGGAACCTGTGCTACGAACTGGAACAGGTGCGCAACGACGCCGACGCCGCCAACGCGCGGCGGCTGGTGCAGGCGCTGCACGCCATGCTGGCCGTGCTGGACCAGCATATCGAGCAGGAACTGCTGGCATACGATCCGGGCTAGAGCGATAATACGGCTTCGACCCTATTTAAGAGCCCTATGCACCCTGGCATCACCCCCGGCCTGCTGATTTTGCACGGTAACCAGATGGAGCAGCTGCGCGCTGCCGTGTTCCAATGGCTGCGCAATCACCCGCTCGGGGCGCTGGAACCGGAAATCTTTTTGGTGCAGTCGAACGGCGTGGCCGAATGGCTAAAAATCGCGCTGGCCGAGGAAAACGGCATCTGTGCCGCCGCCCGTGTGGCGCTGCCGGCGCGTTTTCTGTGGGATGCGTATCGCGGCATGCTGGGGCGCGATCGTGTGCCGCCCATCTCCGCCTTCGACAAAGGCCCGCTGACCTGGCGCCTGATGCGCCTCCTGCCGGCGCTGCTGGGCGATCCCGTGTTTACGCCGCTGCGCCACTTCCTGGCGGACGGCGAGGCCGAACGCCGTTTGCAACTGGCGGAACGGCTGGCCGACTTGTTCGACCAGTACCAGGTCTATCGGGCAGACTGGCTGGACGACTGGGCCGCCGGCCGCGACCAGCTGCGCAATGCGCGCGGCGAAGTGTCGCCGCTGCCGGAAGACCAGCGCTGGCAAGGCCAGTTGTGGCGCGCCGTGATCGCCGACGTCGAGCCGCATGAACGCGGCCTGGGACGTGCCACCGTGCACACCGAATTCGTCCGCGCCAGCGCCGCCGGCGAGGAGCCGCTGGGCCGCCTGCCGCGCCGGGTGGTGATCTTTGGCGTCTCGGCGCTGCCGTTCCAGACCTTGCAGGCATTGGCTTCGCTGGCGCGCCACACGCAGGTGCTGCTGGCGGTGCCGAATCCGTGCCAGTACTACTGGGGCGACATCATCGAAGGCCGCGACCTGCTGAGCAGTGCGCACCGCCGCCAGCAGCTGCGCAACGGCCAGGACCTGGGCCAGATCCCGCTGGAAGAACTGCACGCGCACAGCCATCCGCTGCTGGCCAGCTGGGGGCGGCAGGGCCGTGACTTCGTGCGCATGCTCGATGAATTCGACGAGGCCGCGCAAGCCGCCGCCGCTGCGGCCGACAGCGACGAAGTAGCGCCGCTGCGCGTCGATCTGTTCAGCGAAGGCGAAGGCGATACCTTGCTGACGCAAGTGCAGGCCGCCGTGCGCGAACTGCTGCCGCTGTCCGAGCATCCGCATGCGCCGCCGCCGGACGACGACCGCTCGATCGAATTCCACGTCACCCACAGCGTGCAGCGTGAAGTGGAAGTGCTGCACGACCAGCTGCTGCAAATGTTCGCCGACGCGGAACACAGCGGCCGCCCGCTGCGCCCGCGCGACGTGGTGGTGATGGTGCCGGACATCGACACCTTCTCGGCCGCCATCCACGCCGTGTTTGCCCAGTACCGCCGCACCGACGTGCGCTACATCCCGTTCGAGATCGGCGACGTCAACGACCGCAGCGTCAATCCGCTGCTGGTGGCGCTTGAATGGTTGCTGCGATTGCCGCAGCAACGCTGCCGCCAGAGCGAGGTGCGCGACCTGCTCGACGTGCCGGCGCTGTCCGCGCGCTTCGGCTTGCACGAAGACGACCTGCCGACGCTGGGCCGCTGGATCGAAGGCGCGGGCGTGCGCTGGGGACTGGACCAGCAGCACCGCAGCGGCTTGGGCCTGGGCCCGGCCGGCGAACAGAATGCCTGGATCTTCGGCGTGCGCCGCATGCTGCTCGGTTACGCCAGCGGTAACGGTGGCAACTTTGGCGACAGTGGCGGCAGCTTCGCCGGCATCGAGCCATACGCGGAAGTCGGCGGGCTGGATGCCGCGCTGGCCGGTTCGCTGGCGCAGCTGGTGGAAGCGCTGCTGCACTGGCGCGCCGTGCTGGCCGAATCGCGCTCGCCGGCCGAATGGGGCGTGCAGGCGCGCTTGCTGCTGGCGGCCTTCTTCAAGGCGAGCGAGGAGGGCGACCGCCTGACGCTGGCGCAACTGGACGACGCCCTGAACAAATGGCTGGACACCTGCGAAGGCGCCGGCTACGAGGAAGCCGTGCCGCTGGCGGTGCTGCGCGAAGCCTGGCTAGGCCTGATGGACGAGCCGACCCTGAACCACCAATTCGTCTCCGGCGGCGTCACCTTCTGCACGCTGATGCCGATGCGCGCGGTGCCGTTCCGCGTGGTCTGCCTGCTCGGCATGAACGACGGCGACTTCCCGCGCCGCGCGCCGAAGGCCGACTTCGACCTGCTGGCGCAGCCGGGCATGGCGCGTCCGGGCGACCGCTCGCGCCGCGACGATGACCGTTACCTGATGCTGGAAGCCGTGCTGGCCGCGCGCGACAAGCTGTACATCAGCTGGGTCGGACGCAATGTGCGCGACAACAGCGAGCAGCCGCCGTCGGTGCTGGTGTCGCAGCTGCGCGATTATCTGGTGCATGGCTGGGACATGGAGCCGCGCGACCTGCACGCCCGCACCACCGAGCACGCGCTGCAGCCGTTCAGCCGCCGCTACTTCGAGGACGGCGGCCTGCTGACCTATGCGCGCGAGTGGCGTGAGGCGCACGGCGACGCCGCTGCGGCCAGTGACAGCGCCGAGCTGCCGCCGTTCGACATCGACGACAAATTCCGTCTCAAGCTGGGCCAGTTGCACAACTTCCTGCGCCAGCCGGTGCGCTACTTCTTCCGTCAACGTTTGGGTGTCATGTTCGGCGAGGCCGCGCTGGTGGGCGAAGACGAAGAGCCGTTTTCGCTCAACGCCCTGGAGCGCTACCTGCTCGAAGACACCTTGCTCGATGACGCCGACACGCCGGAAGAGCTGGACCAGGTCTACGACAAACTGACCCAGCGCGCCGAGCGCCTCGCGCGCGAAGGCGTGCTGCCGATCGGATTGATTGGCCAGCAGTACCAGCACCAGCTGGTGCAGGCGCTGGTGCCGGTGCGGATCGCGTGGCTGACTTTGCGCCAGCATTACGAACTGCCGGCGCCGAAAGTGGCGCTCAATCTGGTGCTGGCCGGCGTGCCGCTGGACGACTGGATCGACCAACTGCGCAGCAACGGCAGCGAAACCGTCTGGCTGGCGCAAATGTCATCGCGCGTGGCCGACAAACAAGGCAAGCCGCGCGGCGACAAGCTGATTGCGATGTGGCTGCGCCAGTTGGCGGTTTCGGCGACCGGCATGCAGGTCAAGGGCCTGCTGGTGGCGCGCGACGCCATCGTCACCATGAATCCACTGCCGCCGGAGGCCGCGCAGGAAGCCTTGCGCGAACTGGTCTGCCTGTGGCGCGACGGCATGAACCGCCCGTTGCCGACCGCCTGCAAGACCGCGCTGGCGCTGGTGCAGGAGGGCGATCCCCGCACCATCTACGATGGTAGCTTCGATATCGACGGCGAGAATGCGGACCTGTGCCTGGCGCGCCTGTGGCCGGACTTTGCGGCGCTCAGCGCCCAAGCGGATTTTGACGACGTCTCGCGCGCCCTGTATGGCCCGTTGGCGGACTGGATGGAACATTACATGACGATCGAGCAGATCGACCCAGAGGGCGCAGCATGAGCACCGCTAATCAACTTGCGCCGCTGACTTTCCCGCTGCACGGCTCGCGCCTGATCGAGGCCAGCGCCGGCACCGGCAAAACGTGGACCATCGCCGCGCTGTACGTGCGGCTGGTGCTGGGCCACGGCGGCGCGGACGGCTACCAGCGTCCGCTGCTGCCGGCCGATATCCTGGTGATGACCTTCACCCGCGCCGCCACGCGCGAGCTGTCCAACCGCGTGCGCGAACGGCTGGTGGAAGCGGCGGCTTATTTCCGCGCTGCGGAGCCTCGCAGCCAGCGTGACGACTATCTGGACGCGCTGCTGGAATCCTATCCCGACCACAGCGCCCAGCAGCAAGCCGCGCACCGCCTGCAACTGGCTGCGGAAACGATGGACGAAGCGGCCATCTTCACCATCGACGCCTGGTGCCAGCGCATGCTGCGCGAGCACGCCTTCGACAGCGGCAGCCTGTTCGACGAAGAGCTGGTCAGCGACGAGCAGTCGCTGTTCGAGGACGCGGCGCACGATTACTGGCGCCAGCAAGTCTATCCGTTGAACGCCAACTCGCTGGAAGCGCTGCTGTCCTGCTGGGGCGACGTGGGCGCGCTGAAAAGCACCATCCGCGAACTGGTGAAGCGCGCTGATATCATCGGCGACAGCGCATCACGCGGCATGTCGCTGGGCGTGTTGATCGCCGAGGTGCAGCGCAAGCAGCAGGCGCAGCTTGCGGAGCTGAAGGCCGGCTGGTACGAGCGCGCTACGCGTATGGAGCAGTGGATCGCCCAGCACCGCGCGGTCGATCCGAAGTGCTTCAACGGGAACAAGATGCGGCCCGATTCGCTGACCGCCTGGTTCAACGGGCTGCGCGAATGGGCGCAGGACCCGGCCCGCGTCATGCCCGACATCTCGGACACCGCCTGGAACCGCCTCACGCCGGAAGGATTGGAAGACGCTTTCGCCAAGAACTTCAGTACCGTGGTACCCGACGACTTCGACGCCACGCAGCCGCTGAAAAACGCGCTGCGCGAGATCGAACCGCTGGCGCATGCGCTGTACCGCCACGCGGCCGCCGCCGTCGCGGACCGCATGGCGGAACTGAAAAAACGCAGCCGCCAGTTCGGCTTCGCCGACATGCTGGACCGCCTGAACGCCGCGCTGCAAGGCGAGAACGGCGCCGCGCTGCGCAAGCGCATCACCGACCAGTACCCTGTGGCGCTGGTCGACGAATTCCAGGACACGGCGCCGAACCAGTACCAGATCTTCAATGCGCTGTACCGCGTGGCGGACAACGACCCGGCGACAGGCCTGTTCCTGATCGGCGATCCGAAACAGTCGATCTATGGCTTCCGTGGCGCCGACATTCACAGCTACCTGTCGGCGCGCCGCGCCACCGCCGGTCGCCACTACCAGCTGGGCACCAACTACCGCTCGACCGAGGCGGTGGTGAGAGCCGTCAACCACCTGTTCCTGCACGCCGAAGGGCGCGCCGACGGCGAAGGCTTCCCACGCGGCGCTTTCCGCTTCCGCGATATCCACTCGCGCGAGAATCCGCTGCCGTTCGAAGCGGTCGGCGCGAAGGGCCGCGATGAGCGCATGGTCGACGCGAACGGCGACGCGCCGGCGTTGGTGATCGCACTCAGCGAGGCGCAAGACCTGAAGGCTGATGGCTACCGCGAATTCTTTGCCTTCCACTGTGCTGAGGACATCGTGGCGCGCCTGAACGACGAGCGCACCGGCTTTGACGGCGGCAGGCAAGGCTTTCAACGCCTCCAGCCTGCCGACATCGCAGTGCTGGTGCGCGACCGCAAAGAGGCTGCCGCCATCCGCCGCGCCTTGCAGCGGCGCGGCGTGCCGAGCGTCTACCTGTCGGACAAGGACTCCGTCACCGAGAGCGAGGAAGCGGCCGACGTGCTGCGCTGGCTGTCGGCGGTCGCCAATCCGCTCGACGGCGCACTAGCGCGCGCCGCCTTCGCCACCCGCACCGCAGGGCTGGAACTGGCCGAACTGGCGCGCCTGTCCTCGGACGAACTGGCGTGGGAAGAGCGCGTCGAACAACTGAAAGCGCTGCACATCATCTGGCAGCGGCAAGGCGTGCTGGCCATGCTGCGCCGCTTCATCCACGACCTGCAACTGCCGGCCGCGCTGCTGCAGCAAGTGGGCGGCGAGCGTCGCCTGACCAACCTGCTGCACCTGGCCGAACTGCTGCAATCGGCCAGCCGCCAGCTCGATGGCGAACAGGCCCTGATCCGCTGGCTCGCCGAGCAGATTGACGGCGGCGAAGGCGCGGGCGACGAGCGCGTGCTGCGGCTGGAGAGCGACGCGGAGCTGGTGAAAGTGGTCACGGTCCACAAATCCAAGGGCCTTGAATACCCACTGGTGTACCTGCCGTTTGCCGTGACCGCGCGCAAGGTCGATAAGCGCAACCGCAGCTTCTTCGAATTCAGCGACGACGACGGCGTGCGCCAGATCGACATGGCGCTCAGCGATACCGCGCTGGAACTGGTCGAACGCGCGCGCCTGCAAGAGGATCTGCGCCTGATGTATGTGGCGCTGACGCGCGCGCGCCACTTCCTATGGCTGGGCGTGACCGCGCTGTCGGCGCGCAAGGCGGGCGACAACACGCTGCACGAATCGGCGCTCGGCTATCTGCTGACCGGCGGCTCGCCGCTGCCATCGGACCTGATGATGGAGCGCTGGCAGCACGCCTGCCACGGCTGCAACGCGATCAGCATCACCACGCTGGCGATGGGCGCGCAGCCTGCCACACGACTGAGCCGCGTCGAAGAACGCCCGCCGTTGCTGGATCCCTTGCATTACGCCGGCCATTTCGAACGCGATTGGTCGGTCGGCAGTTTCAGCTCGCTGGCGCGCCGCACCGGGCCGACAGGCGCGATCAGCGCGGACGGCCTGGTGCCGCGCGACGCCTTGCAGGAAAAGCTGCTGGAAGGCGGCGACCTGCCGGCCCTCGTGCAGCCGACGCGGGTGGAAGACGCGCCGTGGCATCGTTTCCCGCGTGGCTCGGTGCCCGGCAACTTCCTGCACGAGCAGTTGGAGTGGATGGGGCAGGAGGGCTTTGCCATCGCTGAATCCGAGCAGTTCGAATCGCGTTTGACGCGCCGCGTGGAGCGCGCAGGCTGGGGCAATCGCCTGGAGGATACGCTGGCGTGGCTGCGCGAAGTGGCCGTCACGCCGCTGCCGCATCTGGATGCGCCGTTGAGCCGCATCGCCGGCGCGCTGCCCGAAATGGAGTTCTGGTTCCCGAGCGAGCGCCTCGCCACCGGTGCGTTGGACCAGCTGTGCGCCAACCACCTGCTGGGCGGTGTCTCTCGGCCGGCGCTGCCGGAGCGCGCGCTGCACGGCATGCTGAAAGGCTTCTGCGACCTGGTGTTTGCGCACGAGGGCCGCTACTGGGTGCTGGATTACAAATCGAACGCGCTGGGCGGCAGCGATGCGGCCTATCACGAGCCGGCGCTGGTGGCGGCGATGGCCGAGCATCGCTACGACATCCAGGGTGCTATTTATATGCTGGCGCTGCACCGTCTGCTGCAAAGCCGGCTGGGCGAGGCCTACGATCCGTCCGAACAACTGGGTGGCGCGATCTTCATGTTCCTGCGCGGCATAGGCAATGCGCAGACGCGCGGCTGCTACCGCATGGAGCCCGATCCCGAATTGCTGGACGGGCTGGACAGCCTGCTGGGTGCATCTCATGAGTAAAGAATTCCTCGACCAAATCGACGCCCTGACCGAGGCTGGCCAGCTGCGCCGCCTGAGCGGGGCGTTTGCCCGTTTCATCGCCTCGGTGGGCGAGGCCTCGCCGCAGCTGATGGCGGCGTGCGTGCTGTTGTCCGAACTGGAGGGCCGTGGCCACAGCTGCCTGTTGCTGAGCGAGCTCAACGCCGATCCGGCCGCGCTGCTGGGCTGGAACGGCGATGAGTGGCGCGATCTTCGCGCATCAGTCGGTAACTGGCCGGAAGACGTCGCTGAGTGGCGCGATCTGCTGGCCGCTTGCACACAGGTCTGGCCGGTGGGCGGCGACAATATCAATCAGCCGCTGGTGCTGGATGGCGATCGTCTCTACCTGCGCCGCTACTGGCAGGATGAAACCCATGTGGCCGGGGCCGTGCGCGGACGGGCGCTGGGCGGCGTGCTGGCGGCCGATGCCGATGCGGAAACCGCTGAAATCCGCCGCTGGCTTGACATTTTGTTCCCGCATGCCGCGCGCGGCGGCGGCACGGACTGGCAAAAAGTGGCGTGCGCGGTCGCCATGCGCGGCAAGCTCGGCATCATCACCGGCGGTCCGGGCACCGGCAAGACTTATACGGTGGCGCGCTTGCTGGCGTTGCTGTTCGCTACGGCCGGTGCGCGTCAGGCGGGACTGCGGGTGGCGCTGGCGGCGCCGACCGGCAAGGCGGCGGCGCGGCTCAAGCAATCGATTGATATTGCGCTTGACGAATTGGCTGAAAAGGTCGGTTCGGCGCTGCCGCTACGCGAGCTGGCGGCCCGCATGGGCGCGGCGCGAACGCTGCACAGTCTGCTCGGGGCGCGCCCGGATACCCGCGCCTTCCAGCATCACGCCGGCAACCAGCTCGATGTTGATGTGTTGATTGTCGATGAGGCGTCGATGATTCACCTGGAAATGATGTCGGCGCTGCTGGCGGCACTGCCGCCCAATGCGACGTTGATCTTGCTTGGCGACAAGGATCAGCTGGCCTCGGTGGAGGCCGGGGCGGTGCTGGGCGACCTGTGTCACAACGCCGAGGCCGGGGAATATTTGCCGGAAACTTTATCTTACGTGCATGCCAGCACCGGCCAGGAGATTCCCGAGCAGTACGCCGGGCAGGGCGGGCCGATTGCCCAGCAGACCGTCATGCTGCGCGAAAGCCGCCGTTTCGGCGGCCCGATTGGCGCGCTGGCGCTGGCGGTGAATGCCGGCGATGCGGGTAAGGCAGTGGAAGTGTTGCGTTCAGGGCAAGATGGAAGAGTCACCTGGACCGACATGGCGCAGGCTTCGGACCTGTTGCAGCTGGCGTTGTCGGGCTATCGACCATATTTGCAATTGATTAAGAATATGCCCGAAAATGCCGACGACATCGTACGACTTGGTATTTTGAAAAGCTTTGAAAGCTTCCGTTTGTTATGCGCGGTGCGCGAAGGCGAGTGGGGTGTGGCTGGCTTGAATGATGCAATTGAGCAAAGATTGCAGACAGCTGGCTTGCTCAAGAAAACCGGCGAATGGTATGTCGGACGGCCGGTGATGGTGACGCGGAACGATTATGCGACCGGTGTGTTCAACGGCGATATTGGGCTGACCTTGGCGGATCCGGCGCGGCCGGGAGCGTTGCGGGTGTACTTCTCGGAAGGCGACGCTGTGCGCAGTGTACTTGCCACAAGACTAAGAAATGTGGAAACGGCGTTTGCCATGACGGTGCATAAATCACAAGGTTCCGAGTTCGCGCATACGGCGATGGTGTTGCCGAAAGACAGCGGTGGGATGCTGGCGCGGGAGTTGATTTACACTGGCATCACGCGCGCGCGCGACTACTTTACGTTACTGACGCCGAACGGCCAGGTGCTGTTGGATGCGATCGGCCAGCGTACCCAGCGGGCCAGTGGCTTGCGTCATCTGCTTGGCAGCTGAAGAGCTGCGCCAACCCCAGCGCAGCTTTTTTTTGCGCGGGTTAAGCCAGTAATTAGCATATTGAAACTAAAACTTGGCACTTGCCCCGCACGGCCATGCGGGGTTGCGAAAACAGGCGAAAAAAAGCCGGACTCGCAGGTCCGGCTTTCGGTAAGGCAGGGCCGCTGCTTACATCGCGCGGCGCGTGCGCTTGCTGGTTTTGGCGGCTTTTTTCTTGCCGCTAACCGAAGCTTTCATGACTTTTGGTTTCTCATCCGGCCCCGCAATGAAGCGGCGAATGTTGACAGCATCCATCAAACGCGCCGAGTTGGCCTTGGCATTCAGCAACACCAAGGTGGCATTCTTACCCGCCGACTTGAAGCGCATGATCAGGCAGCGGCCGGCTTCCTCGGTGTAGCCGGTCTTGGATAAACCCACATCCCAACCCTTGGCGCCCACCAGGCGATTGGTGTTGTGATACTCGACCTTGCGGCCCTTGATATTGATCACATCCTTGGTGTCGGTAGTGATGCGGCGAATGTCCGGGTAGGCCGAAGCGGCGGCGGCAATCTTCGCCAGTTCCGTCGCGGTCGACATGTTATGGGGCGACAAACCAGTCGGCTCTTCAATGACGGTCTGGGTCAAACCCAGCGCACGGATCTTGTTTTTAACTGCTACGCGGAAAGCTTCTATGCCGCCAGGATAGGTGCGACCCAGCGACGCAGCGGCCCGGTTGTCTGATGACATGAGCGCCAACTGCAGGGCATCGCCGCGCGATAATTCTGCGCCGACCGGCACGCGCGAGGCGCTGTGTTTCAGCGTATCCACGTCCGAGCGGTCGATGGCGATCTTTTCGTCCATGTCTTGCTTGGCGTCCAGTACCACCATCGCGGTCATCAGCTTGGTCAGCGAGGCGATCGGCACTTGGGCGTTGGCGTTTTTTTCGAGCAACACTTTGCCGGTGGCGTCTTCCACCACCAGCACCGATTGCGAACCCAGCGGTACTGCGGCGAACGAGGCCGCAGTAAACGAGGTCAGCAATGCAGCAATAATTTTCTTGAGCATAAGAGTATTCGGGGAACAGGAGTCTATCGGACGCACCAGGGCGGTGCGGCGCGCGTAAAAAGTCTGGCTATACGGCAATATTCTCTAAGGATAGACAATAACATTAAAGTCCGTTCTCGTCTATTGAATGTAAGTCTAGGATTCAAAACAAAAAAAGCCCGGACAGTGTCCAGGCCTTCGTCACAGCAGGAGCTGCGGATTATTTGTTGTAGATCTTGTCGAACTCGCCGCCGTCGTCGAAGAATTTCTTCTGGGCAGCTTTCCAGCCGCCAAACAGCTCATCCACCGAGAACAGGCTGATCTGACGGAAGTTGGCGTTGTATTTCTTGAATGCTTTTTCCGAGCGTGGACGCAGCGAGTGCTTGGCGATGATGTCCTGGCCTTCTTCGCTGTACAGGAAATTCAGGTAGCCGGTGGCTTGCTTGCGCAGGTTGCGGCGGTCGACCACTTTGTCCACCACGGCCACCGGCGATTCGGCCAGGATGGAGGTGGCAGGGTAGACCACGTCGAACTTGTCGCCGAATTCGGTGCGCACCAGGTTGACCTCGTTCTCGAAGGTGATCAGCACGTCGCCGATTTCACGCTGGGTGAAGGTGGTGGTGGCGCCACGGCCGCCGGCGTCGAGGATCGGTACGTTCTTGAAGATCTTGCCGACCAGCTCGCGCGCCTGCGCTTCGTTGCCGCCTTTTTTCAGCACCGAGCCCCACGCGGCCAGGAAGGTGTAGCGGCCGTTGCCCGAGGTTTTAGGATTCGGGATGATGACTTGCACGCCCGGCTTGGCCAGGTCGTCCCAGGTCTTGATTTGTTTTGGATTGCCCTTGCGCACCAGATAGACCACGGTCGAGTAGAACGGCGCTGCGCCGTTCGGGAATTTCTTGGCCCAGTCCGCCGTCACCACGCCGCGCTCGACCAGGATATCGATGTCGTTGGCCTGGTTCATGGTGACCACCGAGGCTTCCATGCCGTCCGCCACCGAGCGCGCCTGCTTGGAGGAGCCGCCGTGCGATTGGTTGACATTGATCGTCTCGCCGGTGCGTTTTTTCCAGTCGGCTTCAAATACCGGGTTGATCTCCTTGAACAATTCGCGCGTGACGTCATAGGAGGCGTTCAGCAGCACGGTGTCGGCCGCTTGCGCTTGTGGCAGGCCCAGCAGGGTGGCCGAAGCGGCCAGGAAGGAAGCGATGACAACGCGGCGAGTCGTATTTTTAGTGGTCATAATGAGCTTTCGTAATAACAGATGTCCATAGTGTAAAATTTCGACCGGAAAAGATACGAATTTTTCGTAATATGCTTAGAAGTTCACCAGAAAACGCATATGGATTTTAGAAAACATTCGTGGGCAAACACGGGAGTACGCTCTAGTCTGGCAGCATCCGACGGCTTAAGCCGCCTTAGTGTATAGTCGTTCCCAGTACTAAAGTAATGTTTTTGTGAGCGTACATGAGTCTTGAAATTCGTATTGCTGCTTCGACGGATGCGGAGGCAGCGTGCAATGTATTGCGCCGGTCGATCAGGGAATGCTGCGAACTGGATCATAAGAATGATCCCGCCGTTCTTGAAGCCTGGCTGGGCAATAAAACTCCGCAGATGGTGGCGAACTGGTTCAGCTCGCCCACCAATTTTTCGCTGGTGGCTGTCAGCGAAGGCGTCGTCGTCGGCGTCGCATTGCTGACCGGCGCCGGCAAGCTGGCGCTGTGCTATCTGCTGCCGGAGGCGCGCCGCCGGGGCGTCGGCAAGGCGTTGCTGCAACGGATGGAAGAACAGGCTTGCGGCTGGGGCGTGAAGGCGCTGCAGTTGCACAGCACCGCAACCGGGAAAGAGTTCTTCGCCCGGCATGGCTATACCGACGCCGGCAAGGTGCGCTCGCCCTACGGTGTGGAGACGGTGTTCTTCTGGAAGCAGCTGGATGATGAGGCGACCTGCCCGAATGCGCCCAAGCGCAAGAAGTTCTGCAACTGCAATACCGCCTAGCCCACCATCCGCAAGTCTGCGCGCTGTTCCGGCGCCGCGCCTACCTCCACCCCGCGTTCAAACAATTTCAGCTCGCCTTCGGCGAAGCGTGTCCAGTGTTCGTTGGAGGTCAGCGGCTGGGTGGCGATTACGGCGATGCGGTCGTCGCGCTGGTTGTGGTGGCTGAAATCGATGCTCAGCGCGCAGTCGATCAGGTGCGCCACCGAAAATGGATAGGCGCGCGTCACCACATGCAGCTCGGTGCTGCAGTGCGCAAACAGCAAATCGCCGTTGGAGAGGATGAAATTGAACGGCCCGTGCTCGGCGATCGCGGACGTCAGTTCGGCCAGCGCCGCGTACAGTTCGTGGCGCGCGGGCTGGTGCTCGAAGCGTTGCGCCAGGCCGGACAGCAGGTGGCAGAAGGCGCGCTCGCTGTCGGTGTCGCCCCACGGCGCGTACAGCGTCGGTTTCGGGTCGTACAGTTTGAGGTCGCCGTTATGGGCGAACGACCAGGTCTGGCCCCACAGCTCGCGCGTGAACGGGTGGCTGTTCTCCAGCGACACCCGGCCCTGCGTGGCCTTGCGGATGTGCGCCACCACGCCGCGCGCCTTGATCTGGCTCTGTTTGAACTGCGCCGCCAGCGGCGAGTCGATCGACGGCAGGTAGTCGGTGTACAGACGGCAGCCGCCGGGCGTGTGCAGGGCGATGCCCCAGCCATCCTTGTGTTCGCCCGTGCGGCCGCCGCGCTCGATGAAGCCGGTGAAGGAAAAGTCCAGGGCGGCGGGGTGGTGGCTGCTCATCGCAAGGAGTTGGCACATAGGGCGGGCGTGGAGTTAAACGATGGTTCCACGATAACGGCGGCGCTGCCTCGGCGGAACGAATGTTTTGGCATATCCATAGCTGAAAGCATTCGTTCTGCTTTGCCGCGCACGGGCATACGCTGTCGACATTGTCAGCATCCCACGAGGAGTTCCATGTCATTTCCCATCCTGCAAAAGTACCTGGCGCGTCTATCCGACGCCACCGGCGCTGCTTCCAGCATCTGGCTCGATCACGAGGGCAAGGCGCAAGGGCGGTTTTTCAATTGCACCATGAGCAGCGCGTTCCAGCCTATCCGGCAACTGGACAGCGGTGCGGTGCTGGCCTACGAAGGCCTGGCGCGCAGCGTGTCGGCGCAGGACCAGGGCTTGTCGCTGTGGAAGCTGCTCGACCACGCCGCCAGCGACGATGAGTCGATCGAGCTGGACCGGCTGTGCCGCATGCTGCACGCGATTAACTTCTTCCGCCAGGCCGGGCAGGGTGACACCGCGCTCTACCTGAACGTGCATGATCGCCTGCTGAGCGCGGTCAGCAGCAACCACGGCCACGCCTTCCGCCGCATCCTTGATGCGCTGGAATTGCCGCTGGAGCGGGTGGTGCTGCAACTGCCGGCGGCGACGCCGCAGCAGGGCTGGCTGTTGAATTATGTGTCGGACAACTATCGCCGCAACGGTTTCCGCTTCGCGGTCAACGTCAACAGTCCGCGTGACGGGCTCGGCGTGCTGGAGCGCTTGCGGCCTGACGTATTCAAGCTCGACGTGCGCGAGCTGCAGGACAAGGCGGGATTGGCGGAACTGCTGCAGCGTTGTGCTGCGTCCCGGGTGGAGGTGGTGTTCAAGCGGCTGGAAACGCCGCAGCACCTGGCGACCTTGCGCGAACTCGGCGCGGCCGCAGGTGTGTCGTTACTGGTGCAGGGTTACTTGCTCGACGAGCCGCGCGCGGCCTTGTTGCAGGAGCCGGCGCGACAGGCGGCATGAGCATGATTTAGTTCAGAACCCAGTTGTACTGCACTTGTGCCCAGACTGGTTCGCTGCCATTGGTGGCTGGCTTGAACTTGCAGCCGGCGCTGGCGCGTTGCGAAGCTTTGTCCAGGGCGACGTAGCCGCTCGACGAGATGACTTTGCTGTCTTTCACGTTGCCGTTGGCGTCCACCAGCACGGCCAGCTTGACGTTGCCAGCCAGTTCGTCGTCTTGCCACGAGGTGCGGTAGTTAGGCACGTCGCACTCGGCGTTGTTCAGGCGGCTTGCCGGGGCGGCGGCGCTGGCTGGGTTGATGGTCGACAGGGCGATCAGGGACAGGGCGGCGATAGAACGGATAATCATAGTAGGCTCCAATTAGTTAGTTCGATGGAAAAACTCATCTGGTACGACTGAACTATACTGCGTTGCGGCATATATGAATACTTTATTGTTGGAATGCCGGCCATTAGTAATGTGTATAACTCAAGTACTAAAATTGTTTCTGATACGAAATTTATGTATCGCAGCGGCAGCTGTATCATTTCTTAAGCGAAAGTTAGGAGTGTTTTTCTTTCCCTCCGCATAGGCTATAGTGGCAATATTGCTTTTTACGGTAGGGTGAGGGTTATGGCGACGCGCAGGGAGTTTTTGGGGCTGACCGCCGCGAGTTTTTTGTCGGTGCCGCTGATCGGCTGCGCTTCCAGCGTGCCGGTGCGGCACAGCAGCATCGCCAAGCCCTCCTCGACACCGGCGGCGCCCGGACCCGCACCCGCACCCTCCGGCGTCGGCATGGAACCGCCTCCCGATATTTTCGACGCCCAGGCGCTGGACCTGGAATTCTGGCTGCGTCCGCGCACCATCGAAGTAGTCCGGCCGGCCAGCAAGGAGCGCGCCAAGCTGCTGTACTGGAAAGACGGCGAAATCATCGATTCGGCCTACCAGGACCTGTGCCACCTGATGCGCGACGTCAACGGCGGCAACGAAACCCGCAATATCGATCCCAAGCTGTTTGAGACGCTATGGGGCACGCAAGCCTTTGTGCGCCGCTACGGCATCGACAGCCCGCTGGAAATCCTGTCCGGCTACCGCACCCCAGCCTCCAATAACAAGCTGCGCGAGGCCGGCGTTCCGGCCGCCCGCCAGTCGCTACACATGGTCGGCCGCGCGGCCGACATCCGCATCCCCAACCTGAACGCCGAAGTGCTGGGCGGGCTGGTGAAGAGCTTCCGCCAGGGCGGCGTCGGCTTCTACTACCGCGCCGGTCCGAGCGGCGGCTGGATCCACGCCGACACCGGCCTGCAACGCACCTGGAAGGGGTGAGCCCGGATCGGCTACACTGGCGGTTTGGCAAGTCGAGGAATACCATGCAGGACAATCAAGAACCGCCGCGCTTCCGGCCGGTGCCGTGGAGCGGGCTGGAAACGCTGGCCGACGTCGAGCTGTGGATCGAGGAACATAATCAGGCGCTGCAGCAGCACATCCGCCCCAACGAAACCGGCTACGGCGTGTGCTTCACGCTGGCCGAGGGCGGCGAGATCTACCTGCAAACCACGCAGGACGGCCATTTGGTGCTGGACGTGACGGAAGAGGCGTCGTGGGTGGCGCCGCTGATCATGGCGGCCGCCCGCGTGCAGGAAGCGCCGCCGGGTCGCCTGTGGGTGCTGCCCGATGATAAGCTGGTGCAGTTGATGATAGGATTAAGCGGCCTGATTGCCAGCTCCATCCTGGTGGTCGGCCATAATTTCGGATTGCGCCGCCGTATGGGCGCCTGGTAAGGGAGTCGCATGCTCAAACGTCATTTCGTATTGTTGCTGGCCGCCGCGCTGGCGTTGCCGGCGTCGGCCGCTGATTTGCTGGCCACCGTCAAGGCGCGCGGCACGCTCAAGGTGGCGCTGGAAGGCACGTACCCGCCGTTCAATTTCAAGGAAAAGAACGGCGAGCTGGCCGGCTATGACGTTGATGTCGCGCGCCTGCTGGCTGGCAAGCTGGGCCTGAAGGTGGAATTCGTCAGCAGCGAGTGGGCCAGCATCCTGGCCGGGCTGGCGGCCGGCAAGTATGACGTGATCATTTCGCAGGTCGGCATCAATCCCAAGCGCGAGCAGGCGTTTGATTTCTCGCAGCCGTATATTTACTCGATGCCGCAGCTGATTGTGCGCAACAACGAGACGGCGGCCTACAAGTCGTTGTCCGACCTCAAGGGCAAGAAGCTCGGCGTGGGGCAGGGCAGCGTCTACGAGCAGCAGGCCAAGGCGGTGCCGGGCGTGGAGGTGCGCAGCTACGCGGCCGCGCCGGACACCATGTCGGACCTGGCCTCGGGCCGCATCGACGCCGCGCTCAACGATAGCCTGATGTCGGCATATCTGCTCAAAATTTCCAGGCTGCCGATCAAGGCCGGCGCGCAAGTGGGCGCGGTCGAACGCATGGGCATTCCGTTCAAGAAGGGCAATCCCGAATTCAAGCAGGCGCTCAACCAGGCGCTGGCCGCTGCGGCCGCCGACGGCAGCCTGAAAGCCATTTCGCTGAAATGGTTCGGCGTCGACGTCAGCAAGGCGCCGTAAGCGATGGAGTGGCTGGAGCTGCTGCGCGAAGCGGCGCCGGTGATGCTGCGCGGCGCCGGCTACACGGTGCTGTTCGCGCTGGCGGCCATGCTGGGCGGCTTCCCGGTGGCGGTGCTGCGGCTGCTGTCTTACCGTTGGCTGTCGTGGCCGGCCGGCGTGTATGTGAGCCTGATGCGCGGCACGCCGCTGCTGGTGCAGATGTTCGTGATCTATTACGGCCTGCCCAGCATCGGCATTGAATTTACGCCGGTCACGGCCGGCATCCTCGCGCTCAGCCTGAATTCGGGCGCCTTCCTGTCCGAGAGCCTGCGCGGCGCGATCGGCGCCATCAGCAAGGGCCAGTGGGCGGCCAGCTTCAGTCTCGGTCTCGGCTACTGGGCCACGCTGTACTACGTGGTGCTGCCGCAGGCGCTGCGGGTGGCGGTGCCGGCCATGAGCAATACCCTGATCAGCCTGATCAAGGATACCTCGCTGGTCTCGGTCATCACGCTCACCGAACTGATGCTGTCGACCAAGGAAGTGATCGCCACCACCTTCCAGCCCTTGCCGCTGTATCTGGCGGCGGCCGCCATCTATTGGATGCTCAGTCTGTTGTTTGAGGCGCTGCAACGACGCATGGAACAACGCTTGAACCGCGCACATCACTCCCGATAGCCCTGATGCTCGACATCCAGCCCCCACAATGTTAATCTGAAAACATCAAATAAGGGGGTGTATGGATAAGACTATGCACGCTGAGCTGCCGGGATTGACGGTCCTCACCGAGGAAGCCGGCATGGCGCCCTACGCTGCGTCTGACTACGGTCACGACGCCGACCAGGCTTATTTCAATGATATCTATCTGCTGGCGCCGGTCGGCTATTTCGTGCTGTCGTTCGACACCACCATCCTGCAAATGAATGTGGTCGGCGCCGACCTGCTCGGCATCGCGCGCAGCAATCCAGAGCGGGCCGGCTTGCGCCAGTTCATTGCGCCGCGCTTCTACGATGATTTCGACGGCTTCCTGCGGCGCGCCATCAACAGCGGCCAGCCCGAGCAGTGCGACCTGCAGATGCTGCGCACGCGCAACCAGCAAGGCTTCCCGGTGTCGCTGCGCGCCAGCGTCGACGCCAGCGGCCAGGCCATCCGCGTGGTGCTGGAGCTGGCCGAGGGCAAGCTGGCCGCGCTCGAGCGCAGCGAGGAACGCTTCCGCCGCATCGTCCACAACGCCGAGGAAGGCATCTGGGAGATCGACGCCGCCGCCCGCACCAGCTTCGTCAACCCGAAGATGGCGCAGATGCTGGGCTACAGCATCGAGGACATGCTGGAGCAGCCGCTGGTGGCCTTCATGGACGAGGAGGGCCGCAGCATCCTCGAGCGCAATATCGCGCGCCGCCAGCAGGGCTTGTCGGAGCGCCACGAGTTCAAGTTCCTGCGCAAGGATGGCAGCGACCTGTGGGCCACGCTGGCCACCAATCCGATTTTCGACGCCGACGGCAGCTATCGCGGCGCGCTGGCGCTGGTCACCGACGTCACCGCCAGCCGCGCCTCGGCCGAGCTGATCTGGCACCAGGCCAATTTCGACGCGCTCACCGCGCTGCCCAACCGCCACATGTTCAACGACCGGCTGGGCCAGGAAATCAAGAAGGCGCGGCGCGAGGGCTTGCAGCTGGCGCTGCTGTTCATCGATCTCGACGGCTTCAAGGAAGTCAACGACACGCTGGGCCACCAGCAGGGCGACGCCGTGCTGGTGGAGGCGGCGCGCCGTATCGGCCTGTGCGTGCGCAGCTCGGACACGGTGGCGCGCCTGGGCGGCGATGAATTCACCGTGATCCTGTCCGGCCTCGAGCACGCCCACGGCGTCGACCGCATCGCCGAAAGCATGCTGGCGATGCTGAGCCGGCCGGTGCCGCTGGAGGGCGCGCAAGCGACGGTGTCGGCCAGCGTCGGCATCGCGCTGTACCCGGCCGACGCCGCCTCGCCGGAAGACCTGCTGCGCAGCGCCGACCAGGCCATGTACGCCGCCAAGCAGGGCGGGCGCAACCGCTACAGCTACTTCACGCCCGACCTGCAGCTGGCGGCGCAGGCGCGCCAGCAAGTGACGCTGGACCTGCGCTCGGCGCTGGCGCTGGAGCAGTTCGAGCTGCACTACCAGCCCATCGTCAACCTGCAAACCGGCCGCATCGAGCGCGCCGAAGCCTTGCTGCGCTGGCGCCATCCGCAGCGCGGCCTGCTGGCGCCGGCCGAATTCCTGCCGTTTGCCGAAGCCGGCGGCATGATGCTGGAAATCGGCGACTGGGTGTTCCGCCAGGCCGCCCAGCAGGCCAGGCGCTGGCAGGACGAGCTGGGCAGCGGCTTCCAGGTCAGCATCAACCAGTCGGCGGCGCAGCTGCGCGGCGATACGGCGCTGTACGTCGACTGGCTGCAGCACGCCGCGCGGCTGGGGCTGCCGCCGCGCAGCATCGTGCTGGAAATCACCGAGGGCGTGCTGCTGGACGGCGCCGCCCGCGCCTGCGAGCGCCTGCGCGACTTGCGCGAGATGGGCTTGCAGGTGGCGCTGGACAATTTCGGCACCGGCTATTCCTCGCTGTCCCACCTCAAGCACTTCGGCATCGACCTGCTCAAGCTCGACCACAGCTTCATCCAGCACCTGGCCAGCGACAGCGGCGACCTTGCCATGTGCGAAGCGCTGATCGTGATGGCCCACAAGCTGGGCCTGCGGGTGGTGGCGGAAGGGGTGGAAACGCCGGCCCAGAGCGGCCTGCTGGCGATGGCCGGCTGCGATTATGCGCAGGGCTTTGTGTATGCCGGCGTGCTGCCGGCTGCGGAATTGTTGGCCCTGGCCAGCGGCGGCCTGAGCCTGCTGAATTAACTGCGCAGGCGCAGCAGCGAGCTGACGCGGTCGCGGCTGATGCCGGCCAGCGCCGAGGTGATCGACAGCAGCGACTGGTAGCCGGGCTGCTTGCTGGTGGCGACGAAGTTCTGCGCCACCTGTTCCATGCCGCTGCGGGTGGCGTCGGGCGTGGCGTTCTGCACCCGTGCGCTGACCTGCGCCAGCGCCTGCTGCACCGAGACGATCGACGCTTCCACCTTGGCCAGCGCCTGCACCACTTGCTGCAGGGTGGCGCGGATGCCGTCGACGTCGGCGGTGTTCCAGCTGTCCGGATCGACGTCCGGCGCCTGGGCCTCGGCTTTGACACGGTTCAGCTGGCCGGTCGGGAAGCGCACGCCGCCGCCCTGCACGGCGATGGTGTCGCGCACATTGGCCCATTGCGATTCGGTGGTCGAGAATTCCAGCTGGCCGTCGTCGTTGATCTCGGCGCGCACGCCGTTGGGCGCCAGCGCCTCGTCGAAGCGGGCGGCGATCTGGGCGTCGCTCAGGCCCGGTTCCAGCACCACCGAGCGTACGTTCTGGCCGCCGCCGATGGAAATCGCCAGCACTTCGCGGCCGCCGTTGCGCAGGTTGGCCAGGCTCATGCCGCGCACGGTGAAGCTGGTGGTGGTGCCCTTGTTGCTGAATTTGAGCTGCGCATCGAGCGTGCCGCCGGAGGCGCTGCTGCGGTTGCGCCAGCTGTTGCTGAACTGGCGCACGCGCGCTTCCAGCACGCCGTCCGAGCGCTGGCGGTTGGCCAGGCGGTTGCTGAGGTCGGCCTTGAGGTTGCGCAGCTGGGCCGCGCTCTGCTCGAGGAAGTCGAGCGCCTGCTGGGCGCCCGAGATGTCGCCCTGCAGCGGCTGGTCCCAGTTGTTGATGCCACGACGCAGCGGCGCCGCCGAGTTTGGCGTCGGCGTGACCGGGGTGGCGGTGGCGGCGTTCTCGCCGTTCAGTCCCAGCGAGGTGCCGTCCACCGCAGTGGCATTGCCGGCGTGGGCGCCGGGAACAATGACTTGGGGTGTGGAGGTGGACGTGATTTGCATACGCGGGTCGGCTTAAAAAGGATTACAGGACGTTGAACAGCGACAGGTTGGTGATCTTCGAATACGCCTTGTACGAAGCTTGCAGCGCCAGGTTGTAGCCGTTCAGTTCAGTGGCGGCGTCGGTCATGTCAAGCGAGCCGAGATCGAGGATCGCGGTCTTGTTCGACAGGCTGACGTTGGCGTGGTTGCCGTCCAGGGTTTCCATCACGTTTTGCGCGCCGCCAAACGAGGCGATCTTGCCGGCCACGGCTTCCATCGTGTCCAGCGCGCCGTCCATATTGGCTTTGATGGCGGCCTGCAGCGCCGGCGTGCCGGACGTCACGCCCGGCTGCGACAGCTGGTCGATGGTGCTGTCCATCTGGTTGAGCAGGGTTTCCAGCCCGGACACGTCGACGTTGACGGTCTGGGTGATGCCATTGCCCACCACCGATTTCTGCTGCCCGGTATTGCCGGTGAAGGTGTAGCGCGAGCCGGCCGGCGCATTCGGGTCGTAGCTGATGGCCTGGGTGTTGGTCAGGGTGCCGGAAAACACATAGCGGCCTTCCTGGTCTTTCTGGTTGGCGCTGTAGAACAGGCTGTCGCGCAGCGAGGTCATGGTTTGCGTCATCGACTTCAGGTCGTCGCTGGAATTGCTGCCGTCGGCGGCCCACACCAGCAGGTCGTGGCTCTGGGTGATGTCGTTGACCATGCTGGTCAGGTAGGTCTCGTTGGTCGACAGGCGGATCTTGATGGCCGAGATATTGTCGCGGTACTGGCCGACGATGGCTTCCTCGCGGCTCAGGCGCGACAGGCGCACCGAGGTCACCGGGTCGTCCGACGGCACCTGGATCTTGTCGCCGCTGGCCATGCGCGCGGTGAGCGAGGCCAGCTTGCTCTGGTTGTCTTGCAGGCCGCGGTTCATGGTGGCCTGGAACTGGCTGGTGGCGATACGCATTCAGGCTCTCCTTAACCGAACATTTGCAGCGTCGATTCGAACAGGGTGTTGGCCACGGCAATCACCTTCATGTTCGCTTGGTACATATTCTGGAATTCCACCAGGTTGATGGCTTCCTCGTCGGTGTTGACCGCGCTGGTCGACTTCCAGTCGTCCTCGGCCTGGGTGCGGATGGTGGTGGCGGTGGCCAGCTGCGACTGGTTTTGCTGGCTGTCGATGCCCAGCTTGCCGACGATCTGGGTGTCGGCGTCGCCCAGCAGCACGCTGCCCAGCGTGGTCAGGGTGATCGGCTGGCCCTTGATGTCGATGATTTTTTGCAGGTTGCCGCTGTCGCCCGGCGTGCCGTCGCTGGAGAAGGCCAGGTCGGTGGTCTGGAAGCCGGCGGTTACTTGCAGCAGGCCGGTGGCGCTGGCCGGGTTGAATTCCAGCAGCGCGGCGCCGGCCGAGCCGTCGCTCTTGAAGCCGGCACTCAGCTGGGCGTTGACCGCCGTCGACATCTGCTCGGCGATTTCCTTGATCGAGCCTTGCAGCGGCAGCAGGGTGTTTTGCTTGTAGTCGCCGAGACCGCCCAACTGGCCGCCGACCTTGGTGTCGTCGAGCTTGAACTTGGTGTCGGCAAAGGTCAGGGTCAGCACCGAGCTGCCGCTGGTGGTGACATAGTTGAGCGAGGCCGACAGATTGCTGACCACCAGCGGCTGGCCGCTCTTCAGCGAGACGCTGGCGGTGCCGTCCGGATTGTGGATCACTTCGACCGCCACTTGCGAGGCCACGCTGTCGATCAGCTGTTCGCGCTTGTCCTGCAGCGCCGAGGTGTTGGTGCCGGCCGAGCTGACCGCGACGATCTGCTGGTTCAGCGCGGCGATATCCTTGATCGACTGGTTCAGCGACGGCAGGATGGCTTGCTGCTGCTGCAGCACCGATACCAGCTGGTTGGCGGTCACGTTGTAGATCGAGTTGATCTGCTGCGACATGGAGTCGGCGGCGGTGATCACCTGCTGGCGCAGCGGGCTCGAGGTCGGGTCGACGCCGGCCGCGTTGAGGGCCTTGAAGAAGGTGTCGATGCCGTAGCTGATGCTCGACTTTTTGTCGCTCATCACGGTTTCCATCTGGGTCAGGTACGGCTGCACTTGCGAGCGTGCGCCGAGATCCGAATTGGTGCGCCACAGTTGCTGCGACTTGTAGGAGTCGCTGAAACGCAACAGCGAGCCGATCTGCACACCGTTGCCGGCCGATTTGGTGCCGGGGTCAGAGGCGGTCGCCTGCAGCAGCACACCCTGGCGGGTATAGCCCTTGGTCTGCGAGTTGGCGATGTTCTGACTGACGGTGTTCAGTGCGGCCTGGGCGGCCAGGGCGCCCGACAGTGCGTTGTACGAGATGGTCATGTAGCGGGTCTTTCCTGGTGAAGTCCTGGGGGCCCGTGCGTGCGATGGCGCACTGGTCCGATATCAGTAACGGGCGACCGTTTATTGCTGCGGATTAAGCGGCGGCGTAACTTTTTGCGCATCGGCAACATTGACGCTGGCCGCCGATGCCGGCGCCGATTGCTGCTGCGGCAACAGCTGGCGCAGGATGGCGTCGGCCACGCCGAAGGCGCGCTGGCCGGCCAGCTGGTCGGCCACCAGGTTGTCGGCCATGTCGAGCATGTCGTTGTTGATGCTGCTCTTGCTCGGGCTGTCCTCGGCGGCGAAGGCGCGGGTGCCGTCGCGCATCTGGTGCAGCATCTTGCCGATGAAGAAGCTCTCGAACTTGATGGCGGCTTCGGTGGCCTTGGCGCGGTAGGCCGGGTCGACGCTGTCGCCGGCCTGGGCCGGTTGCGGCGCCACGTGGGTGCCGCTCAGCTGGCCGGCGGTGCCGTTGGCCAGCAGGCGGCTCGGGTCGAAGGAAGAGGAGTCCATGTGTTGTCCTTGGATAATCTTAGATAACCACGAGTTCGCCTTCGATGGCGCCGGCCTGGTCCAGCGCCTGCAGGATGGCCATGATGTCGTCCGGGGTGGCGCCCAGGCTGTTGACCACGTCGATGATCGATTGCAGCTTGGCGCCGGCCGGCCACTTGAACATTTGCGCCGGGCCCTGGTCGGCCGTGACCTGCGACTGCGGCGCGGTGGTGGTCTGGCCGCCGGCCAGCGCGTTCGGCTGGCTGATCTTGGTCGATTCGGAAATCACCACCTTGAGCGAGCCGTGGGTGACGGCGGCGGCGCGCACGCGCAAGCCTTCGGCGATCACCACGGTGCCGGTGCGCGAATTGAACACCACTTTCGGCGCGTCTTCGCCGACCTCGATATTCATCGCTTCCAGCTTGGCCATGAAGGCCACGCGCTGGGTCGGGTTGGCCGGCGCCACCACGTCGACGCTGGTGGCGTCGCTGGCGCTGGCGATGTCGCCGAATTTCTTGTTGATCGAGTCGACGATGTTGATCGCGGTCTGGAAGTGCGGGTGGCGCAGCGACAGGCGCACGGTCGGCTTGGTGGCGAAATCGGTGCCGATCTCGCGTTCGATGTTGGCGCCGCTCGGGATGCGGCCTGAGGTCGGGGTGTTGACGGTGATCGAGGAGCCGCTCTTGCCGGAGGCGCTGAAGCCGCCGACCACCACATTGCCCTGGGCCAGCGCGTAGACCTCGCCGTCGGCCGCGCGCAGCGGGGTCAGCAGCAGGGCGCCGCCGCGCAGGCTCTTGGCGTCGCCCATCGAGGACACCACCACGTCGATCGACTGGCCCTTGCGGTAGCCGGGCGGGAACACCGCCGACACCATCACGGTGGCCACGTTCTTCGACTTGGCGTCGGTGCCGTCCGGCACCTTGACGCCGAACTGCTTGAGCATATTGATCACCGACTGGCTGGAAAACTTGACCTGGGTCGAGTCGCCGCTGCCGTTCAGGCCGACCACCAGGCCGTAGCCGACCAGCGGATTGTCGCGCACGCCTTCGATGGCGACCAGGTTGCGCAGCGCCTGCGCGGCGTGGGCCGGCAGCGCCAACGACAGGGCGAGGGGCAGGGCGAAGGTTAAAGCAGGCAGGAGCTTGCGGAATTTCATGGGATCACCCGTGTATCAAAACTTAGAACGGCATCAGCGGGCCGTTGAAGAAGCGCGTCAGCCAGCCCGGCTGTTGCGACTCGGCCAGCGTGCCTTGCGCCGAATAGGCGATGCGGGCGTTGGCGATGCGCTGCGACGACACCTGGTTGTCGGCGTCGATGTCGGCCGCGCGCAGGTAGCCGCGCAGGCGCACGTATTCCTCGCCGTTGTTGAGGGTCAGGGTTTTTTCGCCGGACACGCGCAGCAGGCCGTTCGGCAGCACTTCCTGCACGATCACGGTGATGGCGCCGGTCAGGGCGTTCTGCTGGGTGCTGGTGGCGTCGCCGGTGAAGCTGTTGGAGGCGCCCAGGCCGACCGCCGCCTTGCCGAAGGTCTTGCCCAGCAGGTTGGGGGCGTTGATATTGTCGGCCGATTCCTTGGAGAAGCTGGTGCCGGCCTTTTTGCTGGCCTGGGTGGTTTCCAGCAGGTTGACGGTGACCACATCGCCGACGCGGAAGGCGCGGCTGTCCGAGGTCAGCGACAGGCCGACATCGGTGCTGAACACGCCGCCCGAGACGCCGCGCGGCGCGCTGTTGCGCGCCACCGGCGGCGGTTCGTCGGACGGGCCGGGACGCACGGCCGGCGGCTGCAATGCGGCGCAGCCGGCCAGCGAAAGCGCCGTCAGCAGCAGCACGATCGGCTGCATCCGCAGTGCGGTTTTCATCAGCGGGCTGCCTGCGACAGGTACTGCAGCATATTGTCGGCGGCCGACAGCACCTTGGTGTTCATTTCATAGGTGCGCTGGGCGGCGATCATGTCGACCATCTCCTCCACCACCTGCACGTTCGAGCCTTCCAGCGTGCCCTGCTTGATCTTGCCCCACTGGGCGGTGCCCGGCGTGCCTTCGGTCGGGGTGCCCGACGACGGCGTTTCGGCAAACAGGTTTTCACCGAGGGCCATCAGGCCGGTCGGGTTGATGAAGGAGGTCAGGGTCAGCTGGCCCAGCTGCTGCGGCGTGACGTTGTCGGCAATCTTGGCCGACACGGTGCCGTCTTCGCCGATGCTCAGCGCGGTGGCGTTGGCCGGCACGGTGATCTGCGGAATCAGCGGCAGGCCGCTGGCGTTGACCACGATGCCGTTGGCGTCGACCTGCAGCTGGCCGGCGCGGGTGTAGGCGGTGGTGCCGTCGGGCTGGCGCACCGACAGGAAGCCGTTGCCCATCACCGAGATGTCGAGTTCGCGGCTGGTGGTTTGCAGCACGCCCTGGGTGAAGACTTTCTGGGTGCCGACCATGTGCACGCCGTTGCCGAGCTGGACGCCGGACGGGGTCAGGGTGTTGTTGTCGGCGCGCTGCGCGCCCGGCTGCTGTTCCACCGAGTAGAACAGGTCTTCGAACACCACGCGGTCGCGCTTGAAGCCGACCGTGTTGGCATTGGCCAGGTTGTTGGCGATGGCTTGCAGTTTCTGGTCCTGGGCTTGTACGCCGGTCTTGCTGATCCACATTGCTGGATTCATGATTTTCTCCCTGTCGTGTCTTGTCGCGTGTGGATCAGCTGCCGCTAATCAGGCGGTTGCCGGCTTCGGCCATCGAATCGGTGGCCGTGAACAATTTCATCTGGATTTCAAAAGTACGGTTCAGGCTCATCACCGACACCATTTCTTCCACCGCCGAGACATTGCTGCCTTCCAGGTGGCCGGGGCGCAGCACCACGCCCGGGTCGGTGGCCAGCGGGTTGCCGTCGCGCGCGACCAGCAAGCCCTGGGTGTTCTTGGTCAGTTCGGACGCTTCCGCCTTCACCAGGCGCAGCTTGTCGATCACCTGCATGGTGGTGGTGCCCGGCGCCTGGATCGAGATGGTGCCGTCATTGCCGATGGCGATCGCGGTGTACTCGGGCAGGGTGATCGGGCCGCCTTCGCCCAGCACCACGTCGCCGTTGACGCGCAGGGTGCCGTTCTCATCGAGCACCATCGCGCCGGCGCGGGTGTAGGCCTCGCCGCCGGCGCTCTGCACCGTCAGGAAGCCGTTGCCGGCCACCGCGACGTCGAGGTCGCGGCCGGTGCTTTTCATGGTGCCCGGCTTGGTCGACAGGCTGTTGGCCTGCAGCTGCGACATGTGGCGGTCGTCGTAGCCGTAGCCGTTGACGGCCTGCGCCGCCGACAGCTCCATATTGGCGCGGAAGCCGCCGGTGTCGATGTTGGCCAGGTTGTTGGCGTGCACCTGTTGCCCGCGCAGGGCCCGTTCGGCCCCGCTCATGGCGGTGTAGATCAGCGCGTCCATGTATCCGTCCTCAGATCGCCTGCATCAGCGATTGCAGCATGGTCGACTCGGTCTGGATCACCTTGGAGTTGGCCTGGTAGTTGCGCTGCGAGGTCATCAGGCCCACCAGTTCCGAAGTGATGTCGACGTTGGACTGTTCCAGCGTGCTGACGTTGATGGTGCCGGCCATGCCGACGCCGGCTGCGGTCACCAGCGGCTCGCCCGAGGCGATCGAGGTGGTCCAGCTGGTGTCGCTGACGGCGGTCAGCGCGCCTTCGTCCGGGAAGGTGGCCACGGCCAGGCGGCCGATGGTCTGCTTCTGGCCGTTGGTGTAGCTGGCGATCACCGAGCCGTCTTCGCCCAGCGTCACGCCGCTGAAGGTGCCCGAGGCGTAGCCGTCGGCGTTGTTGGTCGAGGTGGTCGCTTCGCCGGCAAAGCCGGTGGTGCCGGTGTAGTTGATGACGATGTCGTTCAGTACGCCGCCGTTGGCGGTGGTGGTGCCGGCCAGGCCGATGGTGATGCTGCCGGCGTCGGCGGCCGGGTCAGGGGTCAGCATCTGGCCGGTGGTGCCGTCGAAGGTCATGGTGGTCGGGGTGCCGACTTCCAGGCCGTCCAGCACATAGTGCACGTCGACCGAGTTGGCGGTCGAGGCGCCGCTGCCGCCGCCGGTACGGGCGAAGTACTGGGTCAAAGTATGCTTGCCGCCCAGGGTGTCGTAGATGACCGAGGCCTTGGACATATTGAAGGTGGCGGTGTCGGGCGCGTCGGCGGCGGTGGCCGGCGCGGTCCAGCCGGCGCTGGGGGCGACCCAGTCGGCCGACAGGTTGCCGACGTAGCTGACTTTTTCCGACGCCACGGCCGGGATCGCACCGGTCGGGATGGTGATATCGCCCTGTGCGCCCATCACGCCGGTCTGCACGTCGACCGGGTAGCCCTGCACCTTGCGGCCGGAGGCGTCGATCAGGTAGCCGTCCTTGGAGGCGTCGAAGATGCCGACGCGGGTGTACTGGATTTCGCCGGTGGCGGCGTCCTTGGCGATGAAGAAGCCCTTGCCGTTGATCGAGGCGTCCAGCGAGCGGCCGGTGTTGAGGATGCCGCCCTGCAGGCCGATGTTCTGGGTGGTCGAGCCCACCTGCACGCCGGTGACCTGGTTGCCCGCCACCAGGGTCGAGAAGTTGGCGCGGCTGGCCTTGTAGCCATAGGTGCCGGCGTTGGCGATGTTGTGGCTGGTGACGTCCAGCGAATCGTTGATGGCCTGGATGCCAGACAATGCGATATCGAAACTCATGATGGATACCTTCCTTTAGAGACTAGCTTGAGTGGCAGAAGTGGAACCGTTGAAGGCGGTGATGGCGCTGGTGGCGGTTTCGCCGATGTTGCCGACGTTGAGCACCACGCTGCCGGTGGACGACAGGCGCACGCTGTTCAGGCGGCCCTGGATGTCGACCGCCGGGGTTTCCTTGCTGGAGGTCTGGACCGCCAGGCTGTAGGTGTCGGCCTTCAGGCCCAGCTTGGCCGGATCGATGGTGAACGCGACCGTGCCCGGGGCCTGGGTGCCGAGGTTGACCTCGTGCTTGACGCCGTCGGAGCCGGTCAGCACCAGCGTGGTCTTGGTGCTGGAGGCCGCCAGCGTGGTCTGGCCGGTGACCTTGGTGGCGCCGTCCAGCGTGACCGACTTGGTTTCGGCCATCACGTTGGAACCGACTTGCGCGCCCAGCGCCAGCACCTGCATGCTTTGCAGCACGCTGGCACTGGCGCTGGTGACATTGGTCAGGTTTTGCAGGGTTTCGGTCTGCGACAGCTGGGTCAGCTGCTGGACGAACTGCGCCGGATCGGTGGGCGACAGCGGATCCTGGTTCTGGATTTGCGCCACCAGCAGCTTGGTGAACATATTCGACGCTTCGCTCGACGCATTGCCGGTGATGCTGGTGCCGGACGTGGTCGACGAGCTGGTGCTGCCGTTATTGAGGAGACTGACGGTCATGACTTAGCCTTCGCCGAGTTTAAGGAGGGAGCTCTGCATCGAACGGATGCGGCCCAGGACTTCAACATTGGTCTCAAAGGCGCGCGAGGCCGACATCATGTCGGTCATCTCGGCCACCTGGTTGACATTCGGGTAGAACACCATGCCCTCGGCGTTGGCCATCGGGTTGCCGGGCTCGTAGACCTGGCGCAGCGGCTCGTCCGACTGCACCACGTCCAGCACCTGCACCTTGCCGCCGGCGCTGCTCATGCCGTCCGGGCCGTCGCTCATGACGGCCGCAAACACCGGCTTGCGCGCGCGGTAGGTCTCGGCCTCGGTGCCGGCCACCGAATCGGCGTTGGCCAGGTTGGAGGCGATGGTATTCAGGCGGACCGACTGGGCCGCCATCGCCGAGCCGGCGATTTCTGAAATATTCTTGAAGGACATGCTGGTTCCTGCCTTACTGGCCGCTGATGGCTTTCGCCAGGCCCTTGAGTTTCATGTTGACGAAGGTCAGGCTGGTGGCGAAGTCGGTGGCGTTCTGCGAGAACGCCGCCTGCTCGACGCCGATTTCCACCGTGTTGCCGTCGCGGGTAGGGTGGTAGGGCACGCGGTACATCAGCGCGCTGTCGCCGCCGTCGCCGAGGTCGCCGTTGCCGACCGCCTGCACATTGGCCAGGGTGGCGCTGAAATCCATGTCCTGCGCCTGGAAGCCGGGCGTGTTCTCATTGGCGATATTGGCCGCCAGGATGCGCGTGCGCTCGGCGCGCAAGGCCAGCGCGTCGGCGTGGACGCCGGCTGCATCTTTGAAGTTAATGCCCATATTCTTCCCCTGTGGTGACGTTGCGGTAAAACGTGTCAACATGAGTGGCGGCAACTGCAAGCCGCCCTGTAGAATGACCTCTCGCATCATAGTAGAGGTTATTGCTCATGTACAACAAATGTATTGTAACTGTTTCGGCGGCAATGTTGCTGTTTTGCATTCGGATTTCGCCAGGTTTTTCTGCCCCGGTTGGGGTGGCGGCGGAGCAGCTGCCCGGCATGGTCGAAACGGCGGCGCGCCAGCAAGTGGTGCGCTGGGCCGAGGCAGCCGGCTTGAGCGAACCGCAGATCGGCATCACGGTGGTGCCGGGAACACGGCCGCTAGCCCCTTGCAGCGGGCCGGTGACGGTGCAGGGCGCCGATACGCGCTTGCCGGCGCGCATGCGTTTCATCGCCGTTTGCAGCGGCGCGAATGGCTGGCGGTATGAATTCATCGTGCGCGCGCAGATCTCGGCGCGCATTGCTGTGATGGCAAGCGAGTTGGCGGCCGGGAAAGTCCTGTCCGATACGGATGTGTTGCTGGAGCGCCACGACATCTCCTCGATCGGCGACAGCATCGCCGATCCGCAGGACGCGGTGGGCATGAGCGCCAAGCGCGCGCTGCGCAGCGGCGAGATTTTACGCAAGGGTTTGCTGGCGGCGCCGACGCTGGTCAAGCGCGGCGAGCCGGTGCGCATCGTCGCGCGCCGCGAGGAAGTCGAGGTCAGCATGGCGGGCGAGGCGCTCGATGCCGGTGGGCGCGGCGACGCGGTGCGGGTGCGCAATGCCAGCGGCACGGTGATCCGTGCCCGGGTGACGGGCGCTGCCACGGTGGAGCCGGTGTCTGCGCCGGTCACGGCTAGTCCTCCGTCGCAGTGACGCCGGCCAGGCCGCCGCTGCGCTGCAGCTGGGCGGCCACCTTGCCCAGCTTGTCCGCATACTGCGGGTCGGTGGCGTAGCCGGCCCTGGCCAGCGCGCCGGCGAAGGCGTGGGCGTCGCTGCCGGTGTTGAGCGCGGCCGCGTAGCGCGGATTGCTGCTCAGCAGGCTGGCGTAGTCGCGGAAGGCGCTGGCGGTGTCGGGATAGCTGCGGAAGCGCTCGGTCTTGCGCAGCATGGCGCCGTGTTCGTACTCGGTGGTGCTGGCGGTGGCGATGTCGCCTTGCCAGCCGCTGCCGGCCTTGATGCCGAACAGGTTGTTGGCGCTGGCCGTGCCGTTTTTCAGCGGCTGCTTGCCCCAGCCCGATTCCAGCGCCGCATGCGCGGCCACCAGCTCGGGCGCCACGCCCAGCTTGCCGGCGGTTTCCTCGGCCCACGGCTTGATCGAGGCCAGGAATTGCTGCTGGGTGGCGCTGTCGACCCCGTGTTCCTCGTCCTCGAGCGCGCCGGCGGCGCGGTTGCGCAAGGCCATCGCCTGCAGGCTCATGGCTTGCGACGAGGGCTGGGCGTTGTTCGGAACGCTGAGGTCGCCCTTGGCGATGTAGGCGGCGACGTCGGCCTGCACCTGCTGGAAGGCGGCGTTGAAGGCGCCGGACGTGGCAAAGCCGCCAGTGGCCGCGGTAGGGCGGCTGGCGGCGACATTCGACACGGTTGCAGCAGTGGGTGCCGTGGCTTGCATCCCGCTAAGCTGGCGCATAAATTTGCTCCTCGCCATGCAGCACACGCTGCATGATGCTGTATTGCTCCACCAGCAGGTCGCCATTGCGCTTGCTCAGCGCTTTGCACGCGATGACGGCCTGTTCCAGCGTACTCCAGTCTGTTTCCATTCTCTCCCGCGCTGCATTTTTCAGCAAGGCAAAAGCCTGCAGCATGGTGCCTTGGGGGCCTACCAGGCGTTGTACCAGCGCCACGCGCAGCTCGCGCCGGGCCTGCATGGTGTCGACCAGGGTGGAAATGGCCTCGGCCACGGCGCCCAGTTCGGACGCCTTGTGGCGCAGCGCGGCCTGGAATTGTTGTTGCAGCAAATCTTGCAGGGCCGGATAGGCGAGCAAATCGTCGGCGATCCCGGCCAGCAGCTGACGCATGGCGTCCTGGCGGGACAGGGCGCCCACCGTGTTACTGACTACGCTCACTGCTCGCTCCCGTGGAAGCGTTGGATCAGGCCGGCCAGCTTGGACGGGTCGAACGGCAGCTCGCCCTTGGCCAGGGCGTCGCGCAGCATGTCGATTTTTTCCTGGTCGATTTCCGGCATCTCGCGCAGCGCCTGCAGCGCCGGCTGCAGCACGCTCGATTGCAGCGGCGCCGGGGCCGGCGCGGCGACCGCTTCCGGCGCTTCCACCGGGGCGCTGTCGGCCACGCGCTGGACGGCCATCCCGTCCGGGGTCGAAGTCGTAATTCTCATACGTGTGCCTCGTGTTGGCTTGGTTTCCATACTAACTCTACTCTTACTTGTTGCGGCGCGGATCACGCAGCGGGCTATCGCCGCCGAGCTTGCTGCGCAGTTGCTGCAGCAGCGTGGCATCGGGCAGGGCGGTATCGACGTCGTGGATCAGCGGATCACTGCTTTCCGGCATGCCAAACATGGTGGCGATGGTGCGGGCCTGGGCCGTGGTCAGGATCAGCAATTCGATGCGGCGGTTGACGCCGGCGTCGGCGCGCTTGGTGTCGAGCGGCGCGCGGTCGGCCATGCCCACCACCTGCAGCACCGATTCGCGGTTCATGCCGCCGGCCAGCAGTTGCGAGCGGGCCGACATGGCGCGGTTGGCCGACAGCGTCCAGTTGGAGAACGCCGCGTAGCTGGTGTCGGCGTACTGCAGCGAGTCGGTGTGGCCGACGATCAGCATCTGGTTTTCCATCTGCTGGAACAGCGGTCCCATCTTGCGCAGCAGGGCGCGGAACTTGTCGGTCGGCACCGCGCTGCCGCGCACGAACATGCCCTGGCGGTCGGTGTCGTGCAGCATCACGCGCAGGCCGTACGGCGTCACCACCGACTCGAGGTTGCTCGACAGGCCGGCCTCGGCGCTCATCTTGGTCAGCACCTTGGCCAGCTGGGTCAGGTCGTCCGGGGTGTCGTACTTGACCTTGGAGGAGGGCTCATCGGGCTGCTCGGCCACTTCGGCCGTGGCTTTCTTCTTGCCCTCGGCTTCCGAGGTGCCGAAGTGCGGCATCGGGAAACGGTCGATCAGGCTGCCGCGCGGGCCGCCCACCTGCTCCGGCATCACGCCCTTGCCCTGGTCGGTCTTGGCGCCGTCGGCCTCGGTCAGCACTTGCTCGAGCGCCTCGGTGTTACGCGCCGCCATCAGCCACAGCACCAGGAACAAACACATCAGCGCGAGACAGAAGTCGGCGAACGCTACCTTCCAGGCACCGCCGTGGTCGTCGTGCTTGTGCTTGCCGCCACCGCGCTTGACGATGGTCTGGTCATGCGCCTTGTCATGCGGCTTTAGCACCACGGCCTCCACGACGAGAGCTATCATCGGCCGGCGCGCTGTCGCGGCCTTCCAGATCGTTGATCCAGCGCTCGAGCTGGGCGAAGCTCGGCTTGATGTTGAGCTGCACCAGGCGGCGGCCGGCGTCAATTGCCAGCAGCGGCGGCTTGCCGGCGACGTGGGTCACCAGCACCACTTTGACGGTTTCCTTGTTGGCCGCCTCGGAGTTGACCAGCTGCTTCATCATATTGCACAGCGGGTCGATCAGGCCGTAGCAGAAGAAAATACCGATGAAGGTCCCGACCATCGCCGCGCCGACGTGCTCGGCGATTTCGCCCGAGGTGGCGCCTTCGTTCACGGTGTTCATGGTGATCACGATACCGAGCACCGCCGCCAGAATACCGAAGCCCGGCATTGCCTCGCCGATCTTGCCCAGCGACTTGGCCGGCTGTTCCAGTTCGGTGTGGATGGCCTCCAGTTCCTGCTCCAGCACGCCTTCAAGCTCGTGCGCGTTGATCTTGCCCATCGCCATCAGGCGGAAGTTGTCGACGATGAAGGCCAGCAGCTTCGGCTCTTCCAGCACGCGCGGGTAGCGCTGGAACAGCGGGCTGTCTTTCGGCGCCTCGACGTGGGCGTCGAGCGCCTTCAGGCCGCCGGCGGCCAGCTGCAGCAGCTCGTACATCAGCAGCAGCAACTGGCGCTGGAATTCGGAGTCGTATTTTTTCTTGGTGATGATCTTTTTAATCTGCGTCATCATCTCCTTCAGCACGTGGCTGGGGTTGCCGATGACGAGCGCGCCCAGGCCGGCGCCGGCGATCACGATCAGCTCGATCGGCTGCCAGATCTGATGGAAAGAACCGCCCATCATGAAGAAGCCGCCGAAGACGCTGCCTAAAACTATGAGGAGACCGACTATTTGCTGCATGATGATTCGCCTTTCCGCGTCATTTTTCTAATCCCTAGCCACAAAGCGCCAAGCCTGGCTCAGGCGCCTTGCAGTACTGCCTTCATCTTGTTGAGCGCCGCCTTGTTCAGCTGACAGACGCGGGCGTCGGTCAGGTCCAGCACGGCGGCGATTTCCTTGTAGCTGAGCTCAAATTCGTAGTACATCTGCACCACCCGCTGCTCGCGCTCGTCGAGCCCGCGCAGCGCCTGTTCCAGGCTGCGCCGCACCACCAGCTGGTCTTCCGGGCTCGGCGCGCTGTCGTTGCTGACGCTTTCCTGCAGCACCTCGTCGAAGCTGGCGATCAGCTCGGCGTTTTCATCCATCAGGTAAGCCTGGTAGGCGTCCGGCGTCAGCGCCAGCGCTTCCATGATCTCGTGCTCGCTCGGTTCGCGCCCCAGCCTGCGGGTCAGGGCGCGCACGCCGTCGCGCAGCTTGTGGCTGTGCTGGCGCACCGCGCGCGGACGCCAGTCCTGGCGCCGCAGCTCGTCGAGGATGGCGCCGCGGATGCGCAGGCTGGCGTAGCTGCCGAAGGCGCCATCGGGCTCGCCGTAGCGGCGCAGCGCCTCGAGCAGCCCCATCAGGCCGATCTGTTCCATATCGTCGCGGTCGATAGCGCCGGCGATCTGCGAATTGAGCTGGCGCACGATGCGCTTGACCAGCGGCGCATATGCCAGCAGATGCTTTTGCTCGTCGGCCACGCTGTGCGCCGGCGCGCTGGCGCCGTGCTCGCTGTAGCTTTCGGCATAAGCGTCTGCAAATTCCTCTACATATCCCATGCCCGCTCCACTTGTGTTCATGCTGCTACGGCCTACTCGACAATGAGCTTGCCTATCATGACTTCGTCAAACGGCTTCTCGCGGCCTTCTTCCTCGAATTCGTGGTCGAAGGCCTTGTTCAATTCGGCGGCAAACTGGTCGATGGTCATCACCCGCGCGCTGGCCATTGGCAAGTTGGACAAGGTCTTCACCGCCACGCTGCGCAGCATTGGCAGGTTTTCCTTGGTTTCCTTCTCGCGCTTGGCGTCGGTGGCGACCACCAGGTCGGCCGACAGATAGTGGGTGACCGTCTCGTTGGCCTCATGCTTGAGCATCACCACCACTTTGTCGACCGTCAGGTACTTCGGCGGCAGCTCCGATTTTTTCTCTTCCTTCTTGGCCGGCTTTTTCTTGGCGTCCTTGGTTTCCGCAGCGTGTTCCTCGCCGCCCTTGGAGGACATGAACCAGACCGCGCCGCCGGCAACGCCGGCGGCCAGCACGGCCACCGCTGCGAAGATGATGATGACTTTTTTATTCATTGTGTGGCTTACTCCCCGGTCATGGCAAAGGTGGCGGTGCTGTCGTCTTCATTCAGCGCGCGGCCTGGTGCGCGGCCGTCGTCCTGGCTGCGCTGCTGACCATTGCGGCCACCGCCCTGGTCGGCTTGCGCCTGGGCGCGCGACGAGGACACGGTCACGGCGACGTCGCTGAACTGGCGGTTCGACAGGTCCTGGCGCACGCTGTCGCCGATGGTGTTGAGCTGGCGCAGCACTTCGCTGTTGTTGGCCGACAGGTTCACCTGCAGCGCGCCGGCGCTGTGGCGGATCGAGATTTCAATGCTGCCCATGTTCGGCGGTTCCAGGCGGATGACAGCCTGCTCGTTATTGCGTTGCAGCTGCAGTTGCAGGCGGTCGCCCAGCGCTTCGCGCAGCGGCTGCTGCCACTGCTCCGGCGTGCCGTTCAGCACCACGGTGCTGCTGCCGGCGGCGGCCGGCGCGGCGGCCTGGCCGGCGGCGCTGGCGTGGTTGGCGTTGATGGCGGTGCCGGCCAGCGCGAAGCTGCGCTCGTCGCCGGCGCTGGCGGCGCCAGTGTTGGCGGCGGCAGGGGCGGCGCTGTTGGCGGCTGGCGTGGCGCTGGTGTCGGCGGCGCGGGTGACCACGCGCACACCGTTGACCCAGGCTTCGCGCAGCGGCGCGCCGGTGATGGCCAGCGGCAGGGCGGCGTCGGCGTCGACCGCTGGTGCGGCGCTGTCGCTGCTGGCCGGGGCCGGTGCTGCGCTCTCGGACTGGCGTGCGGCCACGGCGGCCAGGGTGGGGTTGTTGGTCTGGCCGTAGACGCTTTGCGGCGCCACGGCGGCCGGGGCACTCGTCTGGGCGGCGGCAGCGGCAGCGGCGACGTCGTCGGCGACCGGGGCCGGGGCCGGGGCGCTGACCGCCACGCTGGCGGCGGCCAGGTTGAGGCGGGTGGCGCTGGGGTTCAGGGTGGCGGTGGCGCTGATGGCGTCCACCGCGCTGCTGTCGGCCTGGCCGGCGGCGGGCGCCACTGGCGCCGGCGCCGGTGCAGCGGCGTTCAGCAACGAGGTGATCATGGCCGGCAGCACATTGCCGGCGGCGGCGCTGCCGGAGCCGGTGCTGTCATCGCTGTCGGCGGTGGCGCTGGTGTCGGTGCCGCTGTCGGCGGCCACGTCGGCCAGGTTGAGCAGCTGGGAAAACAGCGGTGCGGCCAGCGGGGCGGCGTCGGCAGCCGCCTGTGCGGCGGCCTGGGCTGCGCTGTGCGCGGCGTCGGCCTGGCTGCGGTTGTCGGACTGGTTAGCGGCTTGGGCCTGGGCCGGCTGGCGGCTGCCGCTGGCGGCTGCGCCCTGGCTGGCGTTGGCCGCTGGCGCCGGCTTGGCTGCGGCCTGGCCGGCGGGACTCTCCGTGTTGCTGCTCTGCTTGCCGGCCGCAGCCGTGCTCTTGCCGCTGCCGGACGCCGTGTTGTTGGCGGCCACCGGGGCGGTCAGTTCGGCTTGCGCGGCCTTGGCCGCTGCCGTTGCGCTGGAGACTGTCGTGGTCATGCTTGGATTCCGCTTTCTGCTATATCGCTTTCGAGGGCATAGGCCAGCCAGCCCTCTTTGTTGACCTGCATATCGTGCAACCGCTTGCCCAGTTCGCTGGTGGCGCGGTCGCAGCGCTTGACTGCTTCGTTGTGCATCTGGCGCAGCGCTGACAGGGCGGCGCGTTCGGCGCTGGTCCAGTTGCCCTGTGCCGCCATCTGCGGCAAGACAGTACCCATTAACGTGTTAATCGCCGCCAGCGTTTTCCAGTCTTCGGAAGCGATGGCGGCGCTCATTTTCTGCGCCATTTGCAGCAGTGTGCGTTGCCTATCCATTGGTTTTTGCCTGCACGCCCAGCCATCCTTTTTTAATCGTGGTCAGCAAGGTGGTCACTTCGTCGATGATGGCCGGGTCGAGCGCCACGCCGGCCGTGTACAGGCGGCCGGCGCAATACTCGTATAAGCGTCCCAGGTTTTCCACCACCTCGCCGCCGTTGTCGAAGTCGAGCGAGCTCGACAGACCGTTGATGATATCGGTGCACTTGTTCAGGCTCTTGGCCTTGAGCTCGTAGCGCTTGCCGACGATGTGGCCGCGTGCGCGCGCCAGTTCTTCGAGCAAGCCGTCGGTGAGCACCAATACCAGCTCAATCGGCGAGGCCCGGGCGACTTGGGCGTCGAGGTTGGTGGAGTGGTAGCTGCTATAAGCTTCGTGGTTCAACATGGTATTCACCGTACGGGTCTGAAATGGGGGCGGGCTGATGCCTAGTTGCTGCTGTCGCTGGAGAACATGGCCGTGAACATATTCGAGGTGCTGGTCATCGACGACTGCAGCGTTTGCAGTGCGGTAAATTGGACCAGATAGCGCTGGTAAGCGTTGTCGAACTGGGTCTTCAGCGTGGCCTGGCGGTCGGCGATGTCGCTCTGGGTGCGGGTGTTCTGCGCGCGCCGCTCGACAATGTAGCCGCCGCTGGCGGTGGTCCAGGACGTCGTCAGCTTGTTCATGGCGCCCAGCACACCGCTGTCGACGCCGAGGCCGGCGCGCCCGAACAGCGTGTCGAGCGTGCCGGGATTGGCGGCGATGGCCTTGTTCATGCGCTTGGTGTCCAGCGTCAGCGTGCCATCCTTGGCGGCCGAAATGCCGAAGTTAATCAGCGACACGCCATTGGTGGCTGTGCGCAGCGCGCCGGCCAGGCGGTCGCGCAGATTGGTGACGCCGGCGTCGTTGTAGAAGGCGGCATCTTCCGCAGTCGGCGAAACGCTGGACGAGTCGCTCGAACTGACCGGGGTGTGATCGCCGGGGGCGGTCAGGTTGTTGAACACGCCCAGCAAGGTGTTGTAGGCTGTGACGAAATTCTGCACATTGGTGGCGGTGGCGCTGTTGTCGGCCGCCACGGTCAGGGTCACCGGCGTGGCCGCTGCGGCCTGGGCCTGAGTGATGGTGAACTTGACGTCATCAATGACGCTGAAGGTGTTGGAGGCTTGCTCGACCTTGGTGCCGGCCTGGCCGCCGACCCAGACGATGGCGTTTTTGGCCGAGGTCAGCACGGTCTGGCTGGACAGGTCGGACTGCAGCGAAGCGCTGCCCAAGCCGCTGACATCGATCGAGGCGACAGCATTGTCGGCCCCGGTTTCGGTCGAGTTCAGCACCAGCTTGGTCACGCCGTTGACCGTCATGGTGGAGGCGGTCACGCGCGAATTATTGGCGGCCGCGATGTTGATGGCGGCGGCGATTTCCTTGGCAGTCAGGGTGCCGTCGGCGTTGCTGTCGGCGTTGGCCAGGTCGACCTGGAAGGTCGAGCCGTCGGCCAACACCACATTCATAGCGCCGGCGCCGGCAGCGGCGCTGTCGGCCACGTTGTACGACACCTGGCCGGCGGTGGCCAACTGCTCGACGTAGAACGAGTAGGTGCCGGGCACGGCTTTCGAGGTGGCGGTGGCGGTGCCAATTGCCGTGTTGCTGAAGGTGGCGGTGTTGGCGCTCACCGAACTGGTGCTGTTGGCCAGCGCCGACAGCGAGGTCTGGAAGGCGCTCAGCGCCGAGCTCAGCGTGGTCAGGCCGGTCGCAGTGGCGCTGGCCTTGTTCGATTGCTTGGTCAGAATGGCCGAGGTGCCGGCGATGTAGGCGTTAGCCAGATTCTCCGCAGTGGTCTTCGGATCGTAGGTGGGGCTGCTGATGACTGCCATGATCGTGCTCCTGGAAAGGATAAGTGAAGTGTACCCTGATATAAGGCGACCTTAACCGTTTCCCTATGAAAATATTTCTAACGTTTTTTTGTAACTGCGTTTAAACCAGTTTATTTCTGTCCGCGCAGCCACACTTGGGTTGCCAGTTCGTCATGTTGCTTGCGCTCCTTGACGGTTTGCTGCTGGTTGTAGACCTTTTGTTCCTTGGTCAACACCATGTCCATCACCTCGCGCTTGGCCCAGGCCTTGTTCAGCGCCTGCTGCGACACCGCCATGTCGGCCTCGTGCATGTGCAGGTCGAGCCGGTGGCTGTCGGCCATCGCCATCACGGCCTGCTTGTAGTCGCCGCAGTTGCCGGCCAGGGCGGGGTGCAGGTTGCCGCTGGCGCCGCTGTTGGTGTACAGGCTGGTGAGGCGCTCCAGGTTCTTCTGGTAGCGTTCGCGCGTGTTGGCCTTTTCCGCCATTTCCGTCTGCAGGCGCTCGACTTCCGTGTTGCGCAGGGCCACCAGCGTGGTCAGGTTACGGATTTTTTGTTGGCTCATGATGTCATCAGCTTTTCAAGTTGAGCAATGCACTGGCCGAGCGGCGCTTCTTCCTTGGTGCCCTGGCACAGGAAGTCCTCGACTTTGGCGTGCAGCTGCACCGCCTTGTCGGTAATCGGGTCGGCGCCGGGCACATAGGCGCCCAGCGGAATCAGGTCGCGCACGCGGTCGTAGCGCGCCATGCTGGCTTTCAGCGCGCGCGACGCCATGACGTGCTCGTGGCTGATGACTTGCGCCATGCAGCGGCTGATCGAGGCGGCGACGTCGATCGCCGGGTAGTGGCCGCGCTCGGCCAGCTCGCGCGTCATCACGATGTGGCCGTCCAGGATGGCGCGGGCGGTGTCGACCACCGGATCCTGGTGGTCGTCGCCTTCGGCCAGCACGGTGTAGATGGCGCTCATGCTGCCGGCCTGGTTTTCACCGTTGCCGGCCGATTCCACCAGCTGCGGCAGGGCCGAAAACACCGATGGCGGATAGCCCTTGGTGGCCGGCGGTTCGCCCAGCGACAGCGCCACTTCGCGCAGCGCCATTGCGTAGCGGGTCAGCGAGTCGACCAGCAGCAGCACATTCTTGCCCTGGTCGCGGTAGTGCGCGGCGATCGAGTGGCATAGTTCGGTGGCCATGACGCGCATCAGCGGGCTTTCGTCGGCCGGGGCGATCACCAGCACGGCTTTCTGCAAGCCTTCCTTGCCCAGCGACATGTCGACAAACTCGCGCACCTCGCGCGAACGTTCGCCAATCAGGCCCACCACCACCACGTCGGCCACGGTCTGGCGCGTCATGATGCCCAGCAACACCGATTTACCGACGCCGGAACCGGCCATCAGGCCCACGCGCTGACCCTTGCCCAGGGTCAGCATGGAATTGATGGCGCGCACGCCGACGTCGAGCGGTTCGGTGACCGGTTTTTTCTTCAATGGGTGGATGCGCGGCGGCTGCGAATCGAGCGGGAAGTCGCCGGTCAGCTTGCCGAGGCCGTCGATCGGCTCGCCCAGGCCGTTGACCATGCGGCCCAGCCAGCCGGAGCCGATCTGCAGGCTGATTTTTTCCGGGGAGGGCAGCACCCGGGCGCCGGTGGTCAGGCCCACGGCTTTCTTGAACGGCATCAGGTAAGACAATTTGTCGCGGAAACCGACCACTTGCGCGTCCAGCCATTCGCCGCCGACTGTCTCAATCTGGCAACGTTGACCCGTGTGCAAAGGGCAACCTACGGCCTCAAGCAATAAACCGGATGCGCCTACCAGACGACCCGTCGGGGTCGCCATAGGTACTGAACCCAGTTCCAGATTGCGTAAGGCATCTGCGATCACTCTTCGATCTCCGGTTCATCGCCGCTGTCGGCGATCTGTAATTGATTATCGACCTGTTCCATGACAGCCGCAAGACGTTGATGACATCCAGCATCAACTTCATTATCGCCAGCCTTGATGCGGCACTCGCCGGCGTCGAGGCGGGCGTCGGGAATCAGGTTCCAGCGCTTGGAGCGCTTCGGATCGAGCTCGGCGATGCGCTTCAGCTCTTCCGGATTCAGGTAGACATCGATTTCATCGCGGGTTGGCGGCATCGAGGCCAGGGTTTCTTCCACCAGCGCCATCAATTGCACCGGCTGCAAGGCCAGTTCGGCGCGGATCACCTGGCGTGCGACTTTCGCCACCAGGTCCACCACTTCCTTGCGCTGGGCGGCGCGGTAGTCGGAGCGCAGTTTTTTCAGGCTCTTGAGCATGGCGTCGACCGGGCGCGCCATCTGGTCGTAGGCCACCAGGGTTTCGTGGCGGCCTTCCTCGCGGCCTTGCTCCTGGCCGGCCTGGCGGCCGGCTTCAAAACCGTCTTCCTGGCCGCGTGCGAGGCCGATTTCGTAGCCGTCGCGCTGGCCCTGTTCGAAGCCCTCGCTGACCGAGGCGGCCCACTGGGCGCCGCCGTCGCCGCCGTGGCCATGCGCATGGCCGTGCGCGGCCGCCGCGGCGGCGCGCTGGGTGGTGAACTGCGCCAGCGGCGGGAAGCGGTAAGGGCGGAATTGCTTCATTCAACCACCTGTTCGGCAAACAGCTGGATCTCGACTTCGCCGGCGTCGGCCAGCGCTTTCACGGTGGCCATGATTTCCTGGCGCGTCTGTTCGATACGCGACATCGGCACCGGACCGGCGCGCCGCATCATGTCCTCGAAGGCCTGGGCCTGGCGTTTCGGCATGGTTTTCAGCACGGCGTCGCGCACGGCGATATCGGCGCCCTTGAGCGCGATGGCCCACTGCTCGAGCGGCACGTCTTCCAGGATGCGGGTGATCGCCTGTTCGGTCTGGTTGCCGAGGATGAAGAAGTCGTACATCGACAGCTCGATCTTGGACACCACTTCCGGGTCATGGGCGCGCAGCAATTCCACCATCTGCGCGCGGTTGCTCGGCAGGCGGTTGAGGATCTCGGCGGTCTGGCGGATGCCTTCCACGCTGGTGCCCTGCGAATCGAAGGAGCTCAGGCAGCGGTCCACCAGTTCATCGAGTTCCTGCAGCAGATCGCTGTCGACTTCCTCCATGCGGGCCAGGTTGAGCAGCACCAGGTCGCGGCTGTCCTGCGGCAGGGCGTCGATGATCTGGCCGGCCAGCGCGGCCGGCAGGAAGGCCAGGAACACCGCCTGCATCTGCACGTGTTCGTTGGAGATGTACTCGGCCAGCCATTTCGGCGAAGCCCACTGCAGGCGCGCCATTTTCGGCCGCAGCTCGTCGCCGTAGATGTTGTTGAGCACAGTGTTGGCGAGGTCGCCGCCCAGCGCCAGGTCCAGCGAGCGCTTGAGGTAGCTGCGCGAAGCGCCATGCACGCCGGACTGCTCGCGGTAGTCGTCAAAGAACTTTTGCATCGCGTTCTTGACCGATTCGACCTTGATGCCGCTCATGCGCGACATCACCTGGGTCACTTCCAGCAATTCCTCGCGCGACAGGCAGCGCAGCACGGCTGCGGCCGGCTCTTCCCCGATGCTCAGCAGCACGATGGCCGCCTGTTCCACCGGGGTCAGCTTGGTTGGCATGGCGTATTCGCCGCCATCATCATCCATGTTATTGAGTTCGGCCATTTTTCTGCATCCATTGTTTGACGACTTCGGCGACGCGCTCTGGTTCTTTCGCGGCCAGTACTTTCAGGTGATCGACCATCACATCGACCGCCGAGCCCGGAGGCGGCAGGTCGTAGTTTTCCAGCAGCGGCACCACCGGCATGCCCGGTACGGCGCCGGCGACGCCGCCCAGTGCCGGCGCGGCGCCCGGCGTGCCCGGTGCGGCAGTACCAGCCAGCGCGGCCTGTTCCTTGGCGGCGGCTTCCTTGGCTTCCTTGGCGGCGGCCACGGCAGCCTGCTCGGCGGCGCGGCGTTCGGCGGCGATGCGGGCCGCTTCGCGTGGATCCGGGGTGAAGCGCATGGTGATCAGGCGCAGCAGCGGACGGGCCAGCAGCAGGTAGCCGAGCAGGGCGGCGATGGCGTAGCCGGCGTACTTGCTGATGTCGACGATATTGTCGCGCTCTTCCCACCATTCGACCGGGGCGGCCTTGCGCGGGAAGTTCATGGCCGACACCACCAGCTGGTCGCCACGCTCGGCGTTGATGCCGAGGCCGTTGCGCAGGATTTTGTCGATGTTGGCGATTTCGGCCGGGGTCCAGCCGGTTTTCGGGAACGGTGCGGCCGCTTGCGCCAGCACCACGGCCACGCTCAGCTTTTCAAGGCGGCCACGGCTGCGCTTGGTCTGGGTGATGCTGCGGTCATAGGCGTACTGGCGGGTGGTGGCGTTCTTGCGCGCGGTGCCGTCGGCCGGGGCGGCGTTCGGATCGTTGGCGCCGCCGGCGGTCTGCTGGTTGGCGGCGGCCGGATTGGCGGCGGCCGGCGGCGGACGGTTGGACAGGGTGCCCGGCACGCCCATCACCATGCGGTTGCGGTCCTGCTCTTCGCGCATGGCTTCGCTGGTGACTTTCGGATCGGCGCCGTATTTTTCCACGGTCTCTTCGACGCGGTCGTTGTCGACGGCGGCCGCCACCGACATGCGGTAGTTGTCGTCGCCGATGACCGGGCCCAGCAGGCCTTTGATATTGGTTTTCACCTCGTCGGCAAAGCGCTTGCTGGCGTCGTTGCCGCTGGTGCCGGCGTCAAAGCCGTCGGCCAGGTCGATGTGGGCCGACAGCAGGTTGCCGGCCTGGTCCACCAGGCTGACGCGCGACGGCGCCAGGCTGGCGACGCTGCCGGCCACCATGTTGACCACGGCGGCGATCGCCTCCGGCTGCAGGGTGGCGCCCGGTTTCAGCTGCACCACCACCGAGGCCGAGGATTTCTCGCCATCCGACGACACGAACGAGGTCGACTTGGCGATCGACAGGTGCACGCGCGCATGCGAGATCGCGTCCAGCGTCATGATCGATTGCGCCAGCTCGCCTTCGAGGCCGCGGCGGAAGCGCACGTCCTGCACGAATTGCGACACGCCGAGCGGGTCGTTCTTGTCCATCAGCTCCAGCCCGGCCGGCAGTTGCGCGGTCACGCCCTTGGCGGCCAGCAGCATGCGCACCTTGCCCAGCATGGAATCGGGCACCAGCACCTGGCCGCTTTCCGGGTGGATGCGGTAGGGGATGTGGTCGCCGTCGAGCACGGTCATCATGTCGGGCGCCGAGACTTTCTCGCGCGCGCCGAACACCGGCTTGTAGCTGGACTGGCTGTTCCACATGTACATCAGCACCAGCGCGGTCAGGCCGATGGCCAGCATCAGCAGGGGGTACAGGGTTTTCAGCAGGTTGGGGGACAGCGCCGCCGCCGCAGACGGATTGGCGCGCCAGCGCTCAAAGGCGGACTTGATGGTGTTGATCACGTTGAGTGCTTTCGCAGAGGCTTACAGCGGGAGTTTGATGAGTTCGTCGAGGCCGCCCATCACCTTGTTGCGCACTTGCATCAACATCGAGAAGGACAGGCTGGCTTCCTGGCTGGACAGCATGGCGCCGACCAGGTCGTCGCTCTTGCCGGAGTCGACGTCGGCCATTTTCTGGCCCGCCTCCACGTCCTGGCCGTTGACCTTGTCGATGGCGCCCTGCATCGACTGGGCGAAGGAGAAGGCGGACTGGGTGTCCTGCGCCCCGTACTGGTTGGCGGCAGCGATGGTTTGCGCGCTGCTGTTTGCCATGTTTTGCGCCGCGCTCGTCAGCGACGCCAGGTCGGCCTGAATCAGGCTGGAGAATCCGTTGCTCATGGTGCTACCCCCTGTTTTTACCCGTTTTTTACTGCAATGAATCCAGATGACTACCATAGCGAGATTGCCGAAAAGCAGCAAGCTCAATGGCAGATATTCTGCTGCCTTATACCAATCGCGCTACACATCTGCTGTGCATGTCACAGTGTTGTAAGAAAGTTAGGGTAAGCCTGTCGCTCAAGCTGGGATGCCGGGGCAGGCGCTGGCCTGGCTGGCGGATCGGGCTGGCGTGCTTACCGGTGGTGCCCGTGTCGAATCAGCTGTTTTGTTCCACTTTGTTTAAAACAGTTTTCTTCGGGAAAATTTCGTTACAAATCATCTAGTAAGCGCCGATTGTTGAAGTGTGTTTCGCTGCCTGTTACTTGAACTAAGCTTACCGGCTAGCAACATTCTTGTAAAGCGCTATTTGTCTCGGAAGAAATTATTTGGTCAAATATTGTTTAATAGCAATAATGTGAATTTTGCTGTATGCTGCTTCCGAGATCGTCCTACTTTAAGTTACGATTAGCAACCAAGCCAAAAAATTGCGCCTGAAGTAACCAGTTTTTAGCTGGATGGTGCGATGATGGAGGAGTAGGGCAGAATTAACCTCATGGCCAATACATGACAACGACAAAACAGACGCAACATCAAGTCCTGGACCCCAGTCTGCTGGGCCGTCCGGTGCACCTGCTGCATATCTTTGCGGCCCAGTTGCGTGACGATCTGGCGCAGTCCATGCGCCTGAACATGAACCGCCGCTACTGGGGCGGTTTCCAGGTGCAGGATGTCGCGTTCAGCCGGCTGGAGGGCAACGAGATCCGCAGCCGCTGGCTCAGTTTTGCCGCGCCGGCCGGGCACATCGCCTTCTCGATGGAACGCAAGGTGCTGCTCAGCGTGCTCAATTACCGCTACGGCAGCGGCGCCAAGGCGGAGGCCAAAGCCGACGCCAAAACCGAGGCCGCCCCGGCCGTCGACGAGAGCACGGTGCGCGTGACCGCCACCGAAGAGCGCCTCGCTGTGGTGCTGGGGCAACAATTGTGTGGCACCCTGGCCGGCCGCATCGAACTCAATTTACCCGTGATGGACAAGCCGGCGCTGGCCGAGGGCGAGGCCGAGGAAGCTGCCGCCGACGCCGAATTCAAGCCGGCCCCCGGTTCGCACCCGCCCAAGGGCACCTGGGTGATTAGCGTCACCGTCAGCGAAATCGCCGGCGGCGCCAGCGGCCAGTTCTGGTTCGCGCTCGACAAACAGTTGATGACCAGCGTGCTGCGCGGCCTGCTGCGCGACCGCGAGGCCGGCAAGAAACCCAAGGCCGTGGCGCCGCTGGCGCAGCGCCTGCAGGTCGGGCTGATTGGCCGCCTGGCCAGCAAGGAAGTGACGCTGGGCAGCCTGTACGATTTACAGGTCGGCGATGTGATCCCGATCAGCCTGGCAAGAGCCGACGTCTTGCTCGAAGATTCCCGCCTGTTTACGGCTGCCGTCACCGAGCACAAAGGCAAACTCTGTTTAACCTCTTTTGAAGACGCCGAATAATGATGAACATGAACGTAGCCAACCCTAGCGACGCCCTGCTGGAAGACTTGTCCGAAGAGATGATTATCGACCAGCCCGGCAACGAGCTGACCGATCTCCCGGCCGCGCCGGCGCGCCGCGACTTGCCGGCCATGATGCGCAAGATCCCGGTGACGCTGACGCTGGAGGTGGGCTCGGCCCGCATCTCGCTGCAGGACCTGATGAACATCGGTCCCGATAGCGTGGTCGAGCTCGACGTGCTGGCCGGCGAACCGCTGGTGATCAAGGTCAACGGCACCGCCATCGGCCGCGCCGAAGTGGTGGTGGCGGGCGAGAACTACGGCCTCAAAGTGATCGACCTCGACGGCCTGAATCTCGACATGATGGCTCCATGACCTGGAGTATGAACTTGCAGTGGCGGCGCCGCCTGCTGGCGCTCGCGCCCGTTGCTGCCTTGCTGGGCCTGGCCTGCCTGCCGGGCGCGGCCCACGCGGTCGACTTGCTGGCCAATGTGGTGCCGGGAGCGAAGACCGAACTGACGGTCAAGATGCAAATCCTGATCATCATGACCTTGCTGGGCTTGCTCCCGGTGATGGTCATGATGATGACCAGCTTTACCCGCTTTGTGATCGTGCTGTCCTTGCTGCGCCAGGCCCTGGGCCTGCAGCAGGGCTTGCCCAACCGGGTGATCACCGGCGTGGCCCTGATCCTGACGCTGCTGGTGATGCGGCCGATCGGCAACGAGATCTGGAGCAACGCCTTCGTGCCCTACGACCAGGACAAGATCGGCCTGGAAACCGCGCTGCAAATCGCCGAGAAGCCGGTGTCGCGCTTCATGCTGGCCCAGACCAGCAAGGCCGCGCTGCAGCAGATCGCCCACCTGGCCGGCGAGGACAAGATTACCGAACCGTCGCAGCACGCCTTCACCGTCAAGCTGGCGGCGTTCGTGCTGTCCGAGCTGAAGACCGCGTTCCAGATCGGCTGCATGCTGTTCATTCCGTTCCTGGTGATCGACCTGGTGGTGTCGTCGGTGCTGATGGCGATGGGTATGATGATGTTGTCGCCGCTGGTGATTTCGCTGCCGTTCAAGCTGCTGCTGTTCGTGCTGGTGGACGGCTGGACCCTGACCGTGAATACGCTGGTGACCAGCGTGCAGGCCTACTGAGGAGGCGCATCCCATGCTGACGCCTGAAATTGCCGTCGATCTGGTGGTCGAGTCGCTGCACATCGTGATGCTGCTGGTGGTGGTGCTGGTGGTGCCGGGCCTGATCACCGGCCTGCTGGTGGCGCTGTTCCAGGCCGCCACCCAGATCAACGAACAGACCCTGAGCTTCCTGCCGAGGTTGCTGATCACGCTGCTGGCCGTCATCCTGGCCGGGCGCTGGATGGCGACTTACCTGATGGACTTCTGCGTGTCCATCTTTACCCGCGCCGCCACCCTGGTCGGCTAGCTGCCCCATCCGCGCCTCATGGAATCCGTCCTCGTCCAGTTGCTGCCGCTGCTGACCGCCATCTGGTGGCCGTTCTGCCGCATCCTGGCGATGTTCATGGGCGCGCCGGTGCTGGGCGAGGCGGTAACGCCGGTGACGGTGCGCATCCTGATCGCGCTGGTGCTGTCCATCCTGATGCTGCCGCTGACCAGCGGCGTCGACTGGGGCCCGGCCGCCATCAACCCGTTTTCCATGCATGGCGTGGTCGCCACCATCGAGCAGGGCCTGATCGGCTTCGTGCTGGGGCTGGCCTTCCACTTTGCGATGTCGGTGATCGGCGTGCTCGGCTTCATCGTGTCGTCGCAGATGGGCTTGTCGATGGCGGTGATGAATGACCCGCTCAACGGCCAGTCGTCGGACGTGACCTCGGCGCTGCTGTCGACCCTGGCCATCATCGTGTTCTTCGCCATCGACGGCCACCTGGTGATCGCCAATGTGATCGGCCAGAGCTTCAAGGCCTGGCCGCTCGGCAGCGGCTTCGGCAACCACTTGCTGGAAGCGGTGGCCTACAACGTGGCGTGGATTTTCTCGGCCGCCATGCTGCTGGCGATCCCGGTGGTGTTTTCCACCATCGTGGTGCAGCTCGGCTTTGGTTTCCTGAACCGCGTCGCGCCCAGCCTCAACCTGTTTGCGCTGGGCTTTTCCGTGATCACCATCTTCGGCCTGCTGATGCTGGCGCAGGTGGTGAAGTTCATCCCCGAACACTATATCCGCATGACGAATATGGTGCTGGAGATGATCCGTCAGCAAATGCAGGTGGCGCATGGCTGACGAGAGCACAGGCGATAAAACAGAAAAGGCTTCACAGCAGAAGCTGAAGAAGTCGCGCCAGGAAGGGCAGGTGGTCCGTTCGCGCGACCTGTCGACCGCGATCGGCATTCTGGTGAGCCTGAAGCTGTTCGTCTACCTGCTGCCCGGCTACCTGATGGAATTCAACGAGATCTTCCACCAGAGCTTTGCGCCGCTGGACAGCGAGGGCGCCATCGACAACGCCATGTCGACCGTGTTCAGCAGCTCGATGTGGTTGTTGATCAAGATGCTGCTGCCGCTGTTCGTGGTGCCGCTGTTTATCATGCTGGGCGCGATGGTGCCGGGCGGCTGGGTGGTGTCGACCAAGCACTGGGAGCCCAAGCTGTCGCGCATGAGCCCGGCGGCCAATATCGGCCGCCTGTTCAGCGCCAAGCACGCGTTCGAGACCGCCATCTCGATCGGCAAGGCCGGCGTGCTGATTGCGGTGCTGATCCATGTCGCCCGTTCCAGTGTGCCGGATTACACCCAGCTGCAGATGATGACCATCGGCCAGGCCATGCTGAAAGGCTCGGGCCTGATGCTGGACGGACTGATGTCGATGGTGGCGGTGTTCGTCATCTTCGCGCTGATCGACGTGCCGGCGCAGGCCTGGTTCTTCGCCAAGAACCAGCGCATGTCCAAGCAGGATTTGAAGGAAGAACACAAGTCGACCGAGGGCCGGCCCGAGGTGAAAAGCCGCATCCGCCAGTTGCAGCGGGCGCTGGCGCGGCGCAGCGCGCGCAAGAGCGTGCCCAGCGCCGACGTGGTGATCGTCAACCCGGAGCACTACGCGGTGGCGCTCAAGTACGACCTGGCCAAGGCCGAGGCGCCGTACGTGATCGCCAAGGGCGTCGACGAGATGGCGCTGTACATCAAGCAGCTGGCGGCCGAATTCAAGATTGAAGTGATGGAGCTGCCGCCGCTGGCGCGCGCCATCTACAACACCAGCCAGGTCAACCAGCAGATCCCGGTGCAGCTATACCAGGCGGTGTCGCAAGTGTTGAACTATGTGCTGCAGTTGCAAGCATTCCGTACCGGAAGGCGCGCCGCCGAACCGGAACGTCCAAAAGAAGTTGTTGTACCTACATCCATGAGCGAGGTTAAGCAGTGAATTTTTTCCAAACCATGATTGCGGAGATACGCCGTCACAAGTTTGCCACCCCGGCATTCTTGCTGATTATCCTGGCGATGATCATGCTGCCGCTGCCGCCGATATTGCTGGACGTGATGTTCACGTTCAATATCGTGCTGGCGCTGATTGTGATCCTGGGCTCGGTATCGGTGCGGCGTCCGCTGGACTTCTCGGTGTTCCCGACGGTCCTGCTGGCCACCACCATGCTGCGCCTGACGCTGAACGTGGCGTCGACCCGCGTGGTGCTGCTGCACGGCCATGAAGGCACGGCCGCCGCCGGTCACGTGATCGAGGCTTTCGGTAACGTGGTGGTCGGTGGTAACTATGTGGTCGGTATCGTGGTGTTCGTGATCCTGATGATCATCAACTTCATGGTGGTGACCAAGGGTGCGGAACGGATCTCGGAAGTATCGGCGCGCTTCACGCTGGACGCCTTGCCGGGCAAGCAGATGGCGATTGACGCCGACCTCAACGCCGGCCTGATCAATCAAGAGAAGGCCCAGCAGCGCCGCCTGGAAGTGGCCTCGGAAGCCGACTTCTATGGCGCGATGGACGGCGCCTCCAAGTTCGTGCGCGGCGATGCCGTGGCCTCGATCCTGATCCTGATCATCAACATGGTCGGCGGTGTGGCGATCGGCGCGCTGATGCAGGACATGTCGTTCGGCGACGCCTTCCGCCAATACGCGCTGCTGACCATCGGTGACGGCCTGGTGGCCCAGATCCCGGCGCTGCTGCTGTCGGCCGCCGCCGCCATCCTGGTGACCCGTATCTCGGATTCGGGCGACTTCGAACAGCAAGTCGGCAACCAGGTCCTGACCTCGCCGCAAGTGATGTTCAGCGCGGCCGGCATGATGCTGATCCTGGCGCTGGTGCCGGGCATGCCGTGGCAGATGTTCGCGCCGTTCGCGCTGGCGCTGTCGTATGTCGGCTGGAAGCTGCTCAACCGGGTGCAAAAGCCCGATACCAGCAATCTCGACGCCATCGAGGCGGCGCTGCGCGACGAGCGCGCGCCCGACCTCGACTGGTACAGCCTGCCGGCGGTGCAGCCGCTGCAGATCGCGGTCGGCTACAAGCTGGTGACGCTGATCGACAAGGCGCATGGCGAGCCGCTGAGCAAGCGCGTCAAGGGCGTGCGCCAGAGCATCTCGGAGGCGATGGGCCTGCTGCTGCCGCCGATCGGCGTGCGCGACGATCTCGGCCTCAAACCGACCCAGTATTCGGTGATCTTGTCGGGCAGCGTGGTGGCGCAGGCGGAAGTGTTTGCCGACCGCCTGATGGCGATTCCGTCGCCCAACGTGTACGGCCAGATCGACGGCATCCCCGGCATCGAGCCGGCCTACGGCATGCCGGTGACGTGGATCGAGACCAGCGAGAAAGCCAACGCGCTGGGCCTTGGTTATCAGGTGGTGGAAGCGCCGAGCGCGATTGCCACCCACTTGTCCAAGCTGATCCGCGAATACTTGCCGGAGTTGTTCCGCCACGAAGACGTGCCGGCGCTGATGGAGCGACTGACCGCGATCTCGCCCAAGTTGGCGGCGGCGCTGGACAAGGCGCTGACCCACACCCAGATGCTGCGCGTGTTCCGTGTGCTGCTGGCGGAAAACGTCTCGCTGAAAGATATCGTGCCGATCGCCACCACGCTGGTGGACAGCTCGGAAACCACCAAGGATCCGATCCTGCTGGCGGCTGAAGTGCGCTGCGCGCTGCGGCGCCAGATCGTCACCAGCCTGTTCGGGCAGAAGACCGAGATGCAAGCCTTCAATCTCGGCGGCGACCTGGAAAACATGCTGCTAGGTTCGCTGAACCAGGCGCGCCAGAGCGGCAAGGTGGTGCTGGACAACTACCCGATCGATCCGCACCTGCTGGCGCAGTTGCAGGTCAACATGCCGGTGGCGCGCGAGCAGATGAAGCAGCAGGCCACGCCGCCGCTGCTGCTGGTGCTGCCGCAGATCCGTCCGCTGCTGGCGCGTTACGCGCGCCTGTTCGCGCCGGGCCTGCATGTGCTGTCCTACAACGAGATTCCTGAGAATCGCGAAGTCAGCATCATTGGCACAGTAGGCTAAGCCAGCCGGCCAGGCCGCTGGCCAGGATGACACGGATCACGCCCTGCTTGTAGCGGAACAGGGCGATACCGGCGGCGATCCCGATCAGCATCGCCGGCCATTCGAAATGGCCTTGCCAGCCTGCCGGCCACAGCGTGTGCCAGGCGAAGAACAGCGCCAGGTTGACGATCACGCCGACCACGGCGGCGGTGATGGCGGTCAGCGGCGCCGTGAATTTCAGTTTGCCGTGAGTGGACTCGATAAACGGTCCGCCCAGCAGGATGAACAGGAACGACGGCAGGAAGGTGAAATACGTCACCACCGCAGCCGTCAGCGCGCCGGCCAGCAACTGCGCCTGCGGACCGAGGAAAGCGGTGTTCCAGCCGCCCGCAAACCCCACATACGACACCACCATGATCAGCGGCCCGGGCGTGGTTTCGCCCAGCGCCAGGCCGTCCATCATTTGCGCCGCGCTCAGCCAGTGATGCTGCTCGACCGCGCCCTGGAACACATAGGGCAGCACGGCGTAGGCGCCGCCAAAGGTCAGCAGCGCGGCCTTGCTGAAGAACCAGGCCATCTGCGCCAGCACACTGTCGACGCCAAAGCAGGCCACCAGCAGCGCCATCACGGCCAGCCACAAGCCCAGGTGCACGCCCAGCACCAGCCAGAATCGCGGCCAGCGGAAGTGCGCGTGCGCGGGCGGCGGCGTGTCGTCGTCGATCAGGGATGGCAAGTGCGCGCCGCCTGCCTTGCCGTGGCCGGCGCCGCCCTGGAAACGCTGCGGCGCCAGCCAGCCGGTCAGGGCGGCGGCCAGCACGATCAGCGGGAAGGGCGCTTGCAGCGCGAAGATGGCAACGAAGGCCAGCGCCGCCACCGTCCACTGCCAGCGGTTGCGCAGCGCGCGCGAGCCGACCCGCCAGGCCGCGTGCAGCACCAGCGCCGTCACCGCCGGCTTGATGCCGTAGAACACGCCGGCGATGGCCGGCACATGGCCCCACGCCATGTACAGCCACGACAGCCCGATCAGGATGAACAGCGACGGCAGCACAAACAGCACGCCGGCCGCGATGCCGCCGCGCGTGCGGTGCAGCAGCCAGCCGATGTAGGTGGCCAGTTGCTGCGCCTCGGGGCCGGGCAGCAGCATGCAGTAGTTGAGGGCGTGCAGGAAGCGTTGTTCGGAAATCCAGCGCCGCCGTTCCACCAGTTCCTGGTGCATGATGGCGATCTGGCCGGCCGGGCCGCCGAAGCTGATAAAGCCGAGTTTGAGCCAATAGGCGAGCGCCTGGCCGAAGCTGGGATGGGCCGGGCGCTCCGGCGTCATGCGCTTTCGGAGAACAGGTCGTCGGCGATGGTGGGCTGCGACAGCAGCACCGCCACTTCCGCCATTGCGCGGAACAGGGCCTGGGTCAGGGCCGCCGTGTGCATGCGGCTCGGGTGGGAATGCTCGCCGGTCGACGCCGGCAGTTCGCGGCGCAGGCGGCAGCGCAGGATGCTCAGGCCGGAACGGCTGACCACCGCCGCCAGCTGCGGCAGCAGGTCGCGCATGTGCTGCATGGCCGAGGTCTGGGCCGCGCCCACTTCCAGCACCACGCCGTTGCCGCTGGCCGGTTCCATCTGGATCACCACGCGGCCCACGCCGGGCAGCATCAGTTCCAGCCGCAAGGCCACGCGCGTGCGGCGGCGGCGGTTGCGGTCGTATTCTTCATCGTCCTTGACCACCACCTTCAGCACCAGCCGTTCCGCGCCCCAGGCGTAGACGGCAAAGCGCCACGGCTCCATTTCGGTGACCAGCGGCGTGCCGGGACGGCCGTCGCGCAGCGAGGAGGAGGGATTGTCGGCCATGAACAGGCTGGCGGGCAAATGCTGGCCGGTGGCTTGTTCCAGCCAGGCGGCGCGTTGCTCGCTGTAGGTCCGCACCATCACTTGCCACGAGGCGGCCATTGCGCTGGTATCGGGCGGTTGCCAGACCAGCTGGCGCGACAGGAACACCTGGTTGGGGCGCATCGCGGCCGGGTCGCCGGCGTCCGGCACTTCGCCAAGGGCGGCAGCCAGCGCCTCGGCGTGCGAGGGCGGCAGTGCTTGCTGGTGGTCGGGAGCGTCAAGGATGGCGCCGACGGAATTGGGGCCGCCGGTGCCGTTTGGGCCGCTCGGCCCGAGCGGTCCCACGGGGAAGTCGATATCGATCGGTGCTTCGCCCGGCACGCGCGCGACCGGTCCTGGCTGCGTTTGCGGCCGGTCCGGGACGCCAAGCGGGCGTAAAGAAGGTCCGATACGATCGACAGCCATCAGGCTCGCTTTCTGGAATTTCTGGTATTGCGGGTATAAAAAAAGCCAACCGAAAAGCTCCGGTTGGCCCTTTTAGCAATCCGGATATCAGAAGATATCCGGATATTACTACGATTACTGCAGCAGGGACATAACCAGCGACGAGGTGCTGTTCGACTGCTTCAGCATGGCGGTGCCAGCTTGCAGCAGCATCTGCGACGAGGTCATGTTCGACGACTCGCTTGCGAAGTCGGTGTCCATGATACGGCCGGTAGCGGCTTTGGTGTTGGTCGATACGTTGGCCAGGTTGTTGTACACGTGGTCCAGGCGGTTCGAAGCAGCACCCAGTGCCGAACGAACGGCGCCGACGTCGTCGATTGCGGTTTTCAGCAGGTCGATGGTGGCCGAAGCGCTGCCGGTCAGTTCGGTGCCGGTTGGCACGGTGGCTGGCGCCACGCCGGTGTTCAGGTAGTTGGTGGCGCCGGCCAGCAGGCTGGCGTGCATGGTGGCGATCTGGGTCGACACGTCAACGTTCATTTTCTCGCCGCTCGATGCACCGATCTGGAAGTTCACGCCGCCGGTGGCAGCGAAGGTGCCGGTGGTGTCGTTCATCAGCTTCTGGCCGCCGAACGAGGTATTGCCGACGATGTTGGACAGCTCTTGGGTCAGCGCGTCGAATTCCGACTGCATTGCGGTTTTGTCGGCGGTGGTCGACGAAGCGTCGGCTGCCTGGGTGGCCAGATCCTTCATGCGGATCAGGATGTTGGTGGTCTCGTCCAGCGCGCCTTCGGCGGTCTGCATCATCGAGATCGAGTTCTGGGTGTTGCGCATAGCCATAGCCATGCCGCTGGTTTGCGCTTTCAGACGGGTTGCGATTTGCAGGCCTGCAGCATCGTCCATGGCCGAATTGACACGGAAGCCGGTGCTCAGACGGGTCTGCGAGGTCGACAGCGCCGACTGGGTGCGGGAGATCGAGTTCTGTGCGGAAAGGGCCGCAGCGTTAGTGTGAAGGCTCAGCATGAAATAACTCCTGGTAGGTGGATTCAGTTCGGAGCAACGGATCCTTTGTGCTCTCCCAAGTACAAGACGACCGTATCTGGAAGTACATTAAATGCTTTAAAGAAATTTATGAAAATTTTTTTACCTGAGGCCAAAAATCGCTGTCCACCGCGTTTTCCATCCGCCGATTATGGGCCGATTGCCTGGTGGGGGCAAGAATAAAAACAGCGCGGGGGGGAGCCGCGCTGTTCTTAAAGTGTTGCTTTTTTACATATTCGGATAGTTCGGGCCGCCGCCGCCTTCCGGCGTGATCCAGACGATGTTCTGGGTCGGGTCCTTGATATCGCAGGTCTTGCAGTGCACGCAGTTCTGGGCGTTGATCTGCAGGCGGTCGGTGCCTTCGTCGGTCTTGACGAATTCATACACGCCCGCCGGGCAGTAGCGCGCCTCCGGGCCGGCGTACTGGGCCAGGTTGACGTCGACCGGCACGCTTGGGTTTTTCAGCGTCAGGTGGATCGGCTGGTCTTCGGCGTGGTTGGTGTTGGAGATGAACACCGACGACAGGCGGTCGAAGGTCAGCTTGCCGTCCGGTTTCGGATAGACGATCGGCGCGAACTGCGAGGCCGGCTTCAGGCATTCGTGGTCGGCGTGCGAGTGGCGCAGGGTCCACGGCGCTTTGCCGCGGAACACGATCTGGTCGATGCCGGCCATCACCGAGCCCAGGTACAGGCCCTTGCTCAGCCACGGCTTGACGTTGCGCGCCACGTGCAGTTCTTCGTGCAGCCAGGACTGTTCGAACGCCACCGGGTAGGTGGCCAGCTCGTCGCCCTGGCGGCCGGCGCCCAGCGCCTCGAACACCGATTCGGCGGCCAGCATGCCGGACTTGATGGCGGCGTGCGACCCCTTGATGCGGCTCATGTTCAGGAAACCGGCGTCGCAGCCGATCAGCGCGCCGCCCGGGAACACCAGCTTCGGCAGCGATTGCAGGCCGCCGGCGGCAATCGCGCGGGCGCCGTACGAGATGCGCTTGGCGCCCTCGAAGAAGCCACGGATCTCCGGGTGGGTCTTGTAGCGCTGGAATTCTTCGTACGGCGACAGGTACGGATTCTCGTAGTTCAGGCCCACCACGTAGCCGACCACCACCTGGTTGTTTTCCAGGTGGTACAGGAAGGAGCCGCCGTAGGTCTTGCTGTCCAGCGGCCAGCCGGTGGTGTGCACCACCAGGCCAGGCTGGTGCTTGGCCGGATCGATTTCCCACAGTTCTTTAATACCGATGCCGTAGGATTGCGGATCCTTGCCCTTGTTCAGGTCGTACTTGGCCATCAGCTGCTTGCCGAGGTGGCCGCGCGCGCCTTCGGCGAACAGGGTGTATTTGCCGTGCAGTTCCATGCCCAGCTGGAAGTCCGGACCGGCCTCGCCGTCGCGTTTCACGCCCATATTGCCGGTCGCGACGCCCTTGACCGAGCCATCGTCGTGGTGCAGCACTTCGGCCGCCGCGAAGCCGGGGAAGATTTCCACGCCCATCGCTTCGGCCTGCTGGCCCAGCCAGCGCACCACGTTGCCGAGCGAAATCACGTAGTTGCCGTGATTTTCGAAGCACTTCGGCAGCAGCATGTTCGGGGTTTTGTAGGCCTTGGTTTCGGTCAGGAACAGCACGCGGTCCTCGGTGACGGCGGTGTTCAGCGGCGCGCCTTTTTCTTTCCAGTCAGGGATCAGTTCGGTCAGGGCGCGCGGGTCCATCACGGCGCCGGACAGGGTGTGGGCGCCCAGTTCGCCGCCTTTTTCCAGCACGACGACGGACACTTCCTGGCCTTTTTCAGCGGCCAGTTGTTTGATCTTGATCGCTGCCGACAAGCCTGCGGGGCCGCCGCCGACGATGACGACGTCGTACTCCATCGCGTCGCGTGGGCCATACTGTTCTACGAGGTTTTGAGGCTGTGTCATGGTCTGTTGTTATAGTGATTGTGGTGAATGTAAAAATTTTAGCACGAACGTGCTTCTTTTCCGCTTGGATTGACGCCATTTTCCGCGACATTATTAGACACCGCAATCTAATACTGGCGATTTGTGTAATGATTACGTCTGATTACGTCTGATTACGTCTAATAGAACATTATCACCAACACCAGGAGCAGCCAGTGGGCATAGAAGTCAACTTTGAGGGAAAAATCGCGCTGATCACCGGCGCCTCCAGCGGTCTCGGAGCCCGGTTTGCCAAAGTGCTGGCCCAGGCGGGGGCGCAAGTGGTGCTGGCCTCGCGCCGCACCGAGCGCCTCAAGGAGTTGCGCGCCGAGATCGAAGCCGATGGTGGCGCCGCCCACGTGGTCAGCCTCGATGTCACCGACTACGCCAGCATCAAGTCGGCCATCGCCCACGCCGAGACCGAGGCCGGGCCGATCGATATCCTGGTCAACAACTCGGGCGTGTCGACCACCCAGCGGCTGGCCGACGTCACGCCGGAAGACTACGCCTTCGTGATGGACACCAACCTGCGCGGCGCGTTTTTCGTTGCGCAGCAGACCGCCAAGCGCATGATTGCGCGCGCCAAGGGCGATCCGAGCAAGAAGCACCGCATCATCAATATCGCCTCGGTGGCCGGCTTGCGGGTGCTGCCGCAGATCGGCGTGTATTGCATGAGCAAGGCCGGCGTGGTGCAGATGACCAAGGCGATGGCGGTGGAGTGGGGCAAGTACGGCATCAACACCAACGCCATCTGCCCCGGCTATATTTCGACCGAGATCAATGAAGAGTATTTCGCCAGCGAGCAGGGCCAGAAGCTGATCGATATGCTGCCGCGCAAGCGGCCGGGAAGGCCGGAAGACCTGGATGGCCTGCTGTTGCTGCTGGCCGGCGAGGATTCCAACTTCATCAACGGCGCGGTGATCTCCGCCGACGACGGCATGACGGCAACCTAGAGTTGCACGCCGACCAGCTTGTGGACCAGTTCCGACGAGGTGGCGGCCGAGAATTTGCGCATCAGCTTGGCGCGGTGCATTTCCACCGTGCGCGGGCTGAGGTCGACCTGGCGGGCGATGGTCTTGCTGGTCTTGCCTTCCACCAGCAGCGCGGCGATTTCGCGTTCGCGCGGCGTCAGTTCGGCCGTGACCGGACGTTTTTCGCTGACATCTTCAAAGGTCCAGATGCCGGGGCCGAGCGGTTCGCTGGACTTCATGGCGTGGCCGGTCACGTGGCACCAGAACAGTTCGCCATCGGCGCGGCGCATGATGCGCTCATCCGAATAGCGGCCCTTGGCGTTCATGATCGGGATGATGCGGTCGCCGGTGCGCAGGAATTCGTCCATCGTCGGGTACAGGGCGCGGAACGACAGCCCGTCCAGCTCGCTGCGGCTGTAGCCGAACATCGTGGCCAGCGCCTCGTTGCTGGACTGGATGATGCGGTTTTCGGAGATGCACATGCCCACCGGCGCATGCAGGAAAATGGATTCGTAATCGATGGCAGGCTGGGCGCTCATGGGGCGTGGCAGGTATTTCTACGGTATTGAACTTTTGATGTGCGTATTCTATGCTGGATCGCTGCTTTGCTAACGCATTTAACAACGTTGGCAAGGTACACGCAACATAAATCACAAGGGACACATATGAACAAAATCTATCCGGACGCCGCCAGCGCCTTGGCCGGCGTGGTGCAAAGCGGGCAAACCATTGCCGTGGGCGGCTTCGGCCTGTGCGGCATCCCGGAGGCGCTGATCGGCGCGCTGCGCGATTCCGGCGTCACCGGCCTGACCGCCATCTCCAACAATGCCGGCGTCGACGGCTTCGGCCTCGGCCAGCTGCTGGAAACCCGCCAGATCAAGAAAATGATCGCTTCCTACGTGGGCGAGAACAAGGAATTCGCGCGCCAGTATCTGGCTGGCGAGCTGGAACTGGAATTCACGCCGCAGGGCACGCTGGCGGAAAAACTGCGCGCCGGCGGCGCCGGCATTCCGGCCTTCTTCACCAAGACCGGCGTCGGCACCATCGTCGCCGACGGCAAGGAAATCCGCGAGTTTGACGGCGAGCAGTACGTGATGGAGCGTTCGCTGGTGGCCGATGTGGCGCTGGTCAAGGCGTGGAAGGCCGACAAGGCCGGCAACCTGGTGTTCCGCAAGACTGCGCGCAACTTCAATCCGAATGCGGCGATGGCCGGCAAGGTCTGCATCGTGGAAGTGGAGCAGATCGTCGAAACCGGCAGCATCGACCCGGACCAGGTGCACCTGCCGAGCATTTACGTGCACCGCATCGTGCTCAACACCACGCCGGAAAAACGCATCGAACAGCGCACCATCCGCGCCGCACACTAAGAATATCGGAGATTACTATGGCATGGACTCGTGATGAAATGGCTGCCCGCGCGGCCAAGGAACTGCAGGACGGTTACTACGTCAACCTCGGCATCGGCTTGCCGACGCTGGTGGCCAACTACGTGCCGTCGGGCATGGAAGTGTTCCTGCAATCGGAAAACGGCTTGCTGGGCATCGGCCCGTTTCCGACCGAAGCGGAGATCGACGCCGACCTGATCAACGCCGGCAAGCAGACCGTGACCGCCTTGCCGGGCGCGGCCTACTTCAGCTCGGCCGACTCGTTTGGCATGATCCGGGGCGGCAAGATCAACCTGGCGATCCTGGGCGCGATGCAGGTGTCGGAAAAGGGCGACCTGGCCAACTGGATGATTCCGGGCAAAATGGTCAAAGGCATGGGCGGCGCGATGGACCTGGTGGCTGGCGTGAAAAAAGTCGTGGTGCTGATGGAGCACGTGGCCACCGCCAAGGACGGCTCAACCTCGCACAAGCTGTTGCCAAAATGCGACCTGCCGCTGACCGGCGTCGGCGTGGTGGACCTGGTGATTACCGACTTGTGCGTCATGGAAGTGACCGAGCGGGGGCTGAAGGTTACCGAGCTGGCGCCGGGCGTCAGCAAGGATCAGCTGGTCGCTGCGACCGGTTGCGAACTGGATCTGTCGGCCGTTTAAGGGGGTGTTGACGCGCGGATAGGGCGGATCTATGGCGACCAGGATGAAGATTGGAAATTATTCGTTGATGGTTTTTTTATAAGAGGATATGCTGAGTTCGAAGTTGTTGTTTATTTGATAGTTAAGTTGTTTTTTTAAAACCTTTACCGGACAATCAAAATGAAACTTCGCTCGCTGGCATTAGGCTTTATACTGGCCGCTTCTTCCTGCGTCGCCTCGGCAGCCGCCTTCACGGTTGCCTTGACGCCTACCACACCGGGTCACCTGACCGCATCGTTTGGTGACACCCCTGTGCTGGGCAGCTTTACCGACGTCTTCACCTTCACCCCCACGCTGACTCCGGGCAGCAGCGCCTCGGCCTACTTCTTCAACTTTTCGTTGGACGGCAACTACAACTACGATCCGAACCTGCTGGTGACCTTCAGCTCGGCTAACCTGAATGGCACGCCATTTAGCATCAACAACAGCATTCCGTTCACCCAAGCTGGCGCGTATGTGCCCAGCACGGGCGGTCCGCTGGTGCTGACGATCTCCGGCACCTCGTATGGCGGCAGCTATGCTGGCGTGGTCAACGTCACGCTGGCGCCAGTGCCTGAGCCAGCAACCTACGGCATGCTGGTCGCTGGTCTGGGCCTGCTGGGTGTGGTGGCACGCCGCAAACGTAGCGCCTGATCTGGCCTTGCCAGAAACGATAGAGCCCGCCGAATGGCGGGTTTTTTTTGTTTCAGAAGGCAAGGCTGCGCAGCCGCAGGCCGCGATAGCGGCGGCGGAGCAGCATCGCGGCGGTCGCCGTGCTCAGCACCACGATAATCGCCAGCAGCATGTCCTGGCCGCCGTGCGTGACCACCGCCGGCTGGCTGGAGATCATGGTCGAGGCGCTGAATTTCTTGCCGGCGTATTTGGCGCCGATCACCAGTTCCTGGTTGTTGATGGCGTTGACCAGATACAGGCCGTATCCGCCCGGATGCACGGTCATTTTGCCGTCGCGGTAGACAAACGAGCGGCGCTCGTCGCCGGCGCGGATGCTGCCCACCACGTGGCCCGCTTCGTTGACGGCGGTGGCGAAGCTGTCGCCATAGCCGATCAGCGCGCCGAGGTCGGTCATCTTGCCTTGCTCCCAGACGAAGGCATGCCAGCGCCGGCCCAGCGTTTCGGAGGCGCCCACCACGATGCCTTTGTCGTTGATGGCGCTGGCGCTGCTGCTGCGGCCGCCCAGGGTGCCGATGTCCTGCATGCTGCCGCCGGCTTTGTAGACGAAGGCGCGGCGGTAACCGTCGGGCAGGGCGGCGGTGCCGACCACGTCGCCCAGGTTGTTGATGCCGGCCGCGTAGCTGATCTTGCCGCCCAGCGTGCCGAGGTCGCGCGGCGCATGCTCGCCATCGCTGAGGAAGGCGCGATAGTAGCCGTCGCTGGTATCGGCAAAGCCGACCACCTGGCCCTTGTCGTTGATGGCGGCGCCGTAGCTGCTATTGCCGCCCAGCGTGCCGAGGTCCTGCATGCGCTCGCCATGGCGGACCACGAAAGCGCGCCAGTAGCCGCTGGCGTTCTGCGCTGTGCCGACCACATCGCCTTCATTGTTGATATCGCGGGTGAAGCCGTCGTTGCCGCCCAGCGTGCCCAGCTCGACAGGGCGCTTGTCGTACAGGATGGCGCGCTGACGGCCATCCTCCTCCTCGATAATGCCAGCCATCTGCCCGCGCGCATTGATATCGACCGCGATGCTTTGTTCCGTGCCGCGCGCGCCCAGTGTAAGTTCCGCCATGTTGTGACCTCCGCAGTGTGAATGCAGTGCTCAGTGCAACTCCCGTGCCACGCAGTTTCTGGCCCCAAACTGTACGAAAATGAACGTTAGCGCCGTTCGCTTTCGGACATTATCTCGACATAGTACCAGTCGCACGGCCGCGTGGCATGGGCAAGGATGGCAAGTGCTGAAGAAGCGCTGCCTGGCGAGATCACCCCCTGTGGCGATGAAGGATGCCGAATGCCGGCCTCTACTGCAAACGCATACATTTTTTGTTCGTCGAACCATAGCCCATCGCGGCCAATCGCGTGCAGCGCGGCGAGACCGACATCGTTAAAGGTGCTGCTGTCGGTCAACTGTCCACGATCTTGCTCGGGCCAGGCAAATTGCGGTGCGGCGTTCGCATCGTCCTGACTGATGTAAACGCCAGCGCGTGGCGGGGACTCGCCGCTGCGGGCGGTGATGCCGGTGCGCACCTGGAACGCCGGCACTTCCGGCTGGTCCGATAAATGTCGCGCAAGATGACAGGCGAACCAATGATCGGTTATCGCCCTTGCTCAGACGCGCGACTGCTTCCTTGCAGTGTTCAAGGCCCTCCGTGATGCGTTCGTATTCGGCTTGCGGCAGCGAAGTTTTATCATCCCAGCCATTTTGCTGTGCAACGTGCAAGCTGTCTTTGATTGCAGTGGCCCAAGCCTCATAGTGTTCAAGAACGCGACGCCATGCAGTAACCGAACTGAGTTTCTTAAGCCAGAAGAAAATTTTCTGCCGTTCGAGGTCCGTCGGCAGTCCCTCATCCCGCCCGTCGGCTGGCGCATTGTTGTCAGTCACAGGCTTCCCGTCACTGGTAAATTCTTTAAGCCGGCTTTTGCGCGTTCCATCTGTTCATGCAGTTGACGTTGATATTGGTAGCGCTGCAATCGTAACGCATTTTCTGCCAGCGCCTGCTTGTAGGCCGCGCGCATCGCCGGGTCCGCGATACTGTCGGGCGCAACACCGGCCGGCAGGCCAGACTCTGGCGGTGGGGCGACGTTAAGCGAGGGAAGGCCGGCGCTATCGAACTCTGGAACGATCTCGGCATCCAGCGCGCGAATAATTTCCTGCCAAAGAGCGCGCACCCGCGATGACCGGCGGGCAGAAAGCTGATCAGCCAGCGAGATGGCTTCCGCTATCGCATTGGTGTCGTGCGCGGCGCGAAAGGTACGTATCAGCTGTTGCACTTGTTGAATTCCCGTCTCCGCTTGGGCTGCGGGTACCGTTTGAGCAACCAGCAGGATGGACATCGCCAGCAGGCCCAGCATGATGCTGCGGCGCGGTGATGTGCTCGCAACTGACGGTTTCATCATCGTCGCGTATCTACCGAAACTGTCCGCCATACTTTTTCCAAGTGTTCCCGATAAAGTTTGTAAGGCTGTGTCAACAGCCGTCTATCAAGCTGATGCCCGCCACCGAAGGGCGCCTGGCCGGGCAGCCTGACCTCGGACTCGCCGCGAATGGCGAGTTTCAGCGGACCTTCTCGCAAGATCACCTTCACAGTGTAGGAATCCACACCGCCCCCGCAAAACAGTTTATACGGTATGGTGACTTCCGCCGTGCCGTCGCTGTTAATATCGGTGACGCTCAGTGCCGAGGTGAAGAAATCAGCGGCCGCGTCCAACCCGGGACAATCAACAAAGTCCCGGACCGTCCAGTCCTCTTCCCACACGCTGTTCCGTTGCGAATAGTAAGCCGCCTGAAGCGCGATGCGCTCTATCCGCTTAGCGCCTGGTGCCGTGGATGAAGGACCTGCTTTGCGGCTAAGGACAAGAACATGCTCGCCGCGCTGGTCATGAACCATTTGAGCGCTTACCAGATCACCATCGGTCCGCAAATGCTGGGCCCGCAAATAGCCTAAATCGACCGGCGTGGCTGCAAGCGACGCGGCGTGGGTTGCTGTACCTATCCCCAACAGCGCCAGGCATGCTATGGCTCGTCTTAAATTATTGAAGTAAGAATTTGTCATCTACGAGGCTTATCTGATGCTCCTTGTCGTCCGGATGGGTCAGCCACCGAAATTTGATCGTGTGGCTTTCTTGATCAATGACCAGCGCTTTCAAAATTCCATCTTCATCATTATCGAGCACTACGGACTGAATCGCCACCATTCCCCTAGACATTCCGCAGCAGTAAAGAATGCCGCTTTTCGAACTCGATTGGCGACAGCTTTTCATTAAATCCGTGACGACGCTTCGGATTGTAGAACATCTCGATATAGTCGAAGACATCCTGCCTGGCCTCGTCCCTGGTTGAATAGATTCTGCGTCGTATGCGCTCCCGCTTCAGAAGCTGGAAGAAACTCTCCGCCACGGCATTGTCGTGACAGTTCCCGCGCCGGCTCATGCTTTGAACGAGCCCATGTGCAGCAAGGAAGTCACGCCAGTCGTAACTGCTGAACTGGCTGCCTTGATCTGAATGAACCATGACTTCGTCAGTTGGCTGGCGGCGCCACACTGCCATTAGCAAGGCGTTCATTGCCAGGTCACGATCAATACTTGAACTCATCGACCAACCGATCACCTGCCGCGAGAACAGATCCAAAACGACTGCGAGGTAAAGCCAGCCTTCATACGTGCGCAAATACGTGATGTCAGTGACCCACACTTTACGCGCCGCGCTGGGCCGAGCCGGGCGCCTGCTGGATCAGGTAGCCCAGGTTGAGCTGCGTCGCGGCGCTGCTGGTGGCCAGCCGTGTGCGCACCTGGCCCGGCGTGTCGTCCAACTGCCACTGGTTGTAGCCGCCGCCGTCGAAGTTGTGGCTGTGGATGCCGGATAGCGTGCCGCCGTGATTGGCGCCAGATTCCACGCCGGCCGCGTACGGCGGCTGGTCGCTGCCAGTGTACAGCTGCGCCACCACCAGCGGCCGGTCCATATCGTTGTCGATGAAGTCGACCAGCAGTCGCCGGGCGCGCTGCCCTTGGCGTCGGTGTAGTGGGCGATGCCGCCGGGATTGGCGCCCTGGCCGCGCTGCCAGGCGAACTGGATGCGCACCTGATGATCGCGCATGGTGGTCGCCACCGCACCGCCGGCGCCGACCACGATGGCGGTCTGCGGTCCCAGCGCGGTCGCCGCCTGCGGCGCGGCAATCGCGCGCGGCACGATGGCCACCGCCTCGCGAACGCAGCCGAAGCTGTTGCGGTAGGTGCCGGCCTCGATCAGGTCGCCAATTTTTTTGACTTGCGACGGCACGTTGTTGCGCGCCTCGTGCCGCACCCACAGCACGGTGAAACGGTTGTCGTCGACGTAGCGCTCGTGCTGGGTCAGCGCAAATGCGTGGCCGGCGGCCAACTGCCGGACCGCGCCTTCGCCTTCGAAGACCTTGTTCTCCAGTTCCAGCGCCTGCAGCATCAGCTGGCTGATTTGTTCGGGCTGGCCGCTGGCGCTGGCAATCCGTTCGCCGCCACCGTCGTACACGGCCAGCGCCGGCAGCTCGCCCGCATCCAGCGACGACAGTTGTTCCGCACCGGACCAGGAGTTGCGCCGGGACCCAACTGCTGGTGCTGACGGCGTTGGCCCGCACTTGCCGCCGCGCGGCGTACTGGTCGATGGCGTCGCCGTTGTCGTTGGCGCGCACGCCGTGGAAGGGCAGCTCGGCGCCGCCCGGCATCTCCAGCTCCTTTGCCTCGCGGCGGAAGATCATCAGCGTGGGTTTTATTGTCGAATTCTTTCGGCAAGCACCCATCGCACTTCGCGGCCGTCATGTAATGGCAGCTTTTCTCCCTTGACAAGCACAACGCTGGCTTTGATATCAGATTCGACCAGCCACTTGCCACTGACCGGAGCCACCGAGCCGGTCTCTCCCCAAATAATTTCGTCAGAGGATGAAACGGCAGGTGGTGAGTCCACAGCTTGCTTGGGATAGTTGAAACGATATCCAGCCTCATACTCCGGCACGGGGCTGTTGGTATAACGCTCATCGCGCCACAGTAACCGCCATACCGTATCGATATCTTGGCTATCATCGCCAGTCTCCACAGTAATTTGCGGTGACTTGGAGCCGCCATGCAGATAATTTATTGTGCCGGCAATGTTAAACGGAGCTTGAGGCTCATCCGGCCGAGTGAACAAACTACGTAGCAATGACTTGGCAAGAGGGGGAGCCTCGACAGGTTCCCAAATGCCGGAGCAGGGAACGTAATCGTTGGTGCGGACAAACTGGTTGTCGACGGGGGCGGGAACGCTTTCTGGTCCCAAGGGAAAATCCATCGTTTTTAGTTCTTGTTGAAGCCAAGGGCCATAGTGGGTCGGTGCCGGTTCACCGAGATATCTAGGTTCGAGTATTTGATCGGCACATTCTTGCCAGGCTTGGCATACGGCGGTGAGCGCCTGCGTAAATTCCAGCCAGAGCGGCGTATGTTGTTCGTCGATGACGTTCTCGCCCTCTGCGACGCGCGTGATCATTTCCGCCCAGTGAAATAGAACGCTCCTTGCCATTGCAAATTCGCCATTCGCGTCAAATTTGAATACCCGTTTGTCGCCCTTGGCCAGTCGTAGGACCCCTTCTTCGCAGTGCGCCAAGCCTTTCAGGATCAGTACATAATGGCTTTCCGGCACGGCGGTTTTATCAGCCCAACCCTGTGCGTCAGCCTCTCTGAGGCTCTGTTCCGCGACAGTAGCCCACGCTTGATAGTATGAAAAAATACGCCGCCACGCTGTCACAGAACTAAGTTTCCGCAACCAATAGAAAATTTGTCGGCGTTCTATATCGGATGGCAACATGATCAAGTTGTTGGGGATGGATTGCGTCATGGATGAATGATTACCTCTTTATTTTCTTTGCTTGCTTGTTCACGAGTTCCAACGCGCGCCGTCTGTGTCGTGGTCGCGCTTGGCCCTCTAACGTAACCCCAGATGCCGTTCGCGTCCTTCCATCCAGTACGGTGAAAAGTAAATTCGAGTCCTGTAGCCGTATCGATTATCTTGCCCACGTTTTCCCCTCTCGTAAAGGCTTGGCCCGCTTTAGTGAGCGCATCGGAAAACGCCCTGTCCAAATAAAAGAATGCCTGAGTGGCACCACCGGGGAGATACTGCCCCGGTAGTATCTTGCCAAATTGTTCGGACACGGTCCCAACAACCGCTTTGGGACCTTTACTTCCCACTACCTTAGCCGAAACAAAGAAGCCATCCCCATTGAAACTGTCAAGGACTGCCGCGAGTTCCCGCCATTCTTTGGCGGTCTTCGGTGCCGGGCCTATTCCCCACCACCCTCCGCCAGCGGCGGCTTCGCCCACCGGTACGCCATGTGTTACCCTGGCCGGTCCGAAAAAACGAAAGACTTGTTCGCCGTCCTTCAGCTGACGATTAACCATCTTCCCAGCATAAGCCGCAATCTTGTTGTACTCCCCATTCGCATCTAAGGTCATCAAGTCAGGGTAGCCAGCCTCATGCTGGTAAAGCTTGTTTATTTTTGCGGCATCTGCTTTTTTGGCTGGATTTTGGCTAAAGCCTCCGCGTGTGTTCCTGACCGGCAGCACTCCATCTTCTATCAGTCGCCTCTCATCTACGCGTGTGGTGGCGCGCTGTCCAGTAGCAACCTCGTGCAATGCTACCCTGCTAGTTGTTTCTCCGCCGGAGCGGATAAAGGCTTGAATTTCACGCAGTTGCTGGTCGAACTCCTTTATCGCGGCCGGTATCATCTCTTTACCTTTATCCCGTACTTTGGCCAATCCAGTCCGAAGTGAGTCAAGTCGGTCTGTAAGAGAAGGGAAGGAGGAAATTCTGGGACGTACTTTGCTCAGCACGTTGTCCAGCGTAGCCATTAGATGGGTGAATTTACCGATTAACTCCGAAGTATGATCTGCGATCCGAAGCGATAACAACCACTTCTCGGCATTCTTCACCCCTATTCGGTTAAGAAACTCGATTACCTCCATTGCCCCGGCACGCAGATGCGCCATTCTGGCTGCGCCAGCTAGAACGGCGGCTTCCTTGGCTACCTTGACGACGATGCGCCCAGTCCCCTTTACTATGCCACCGAAGACCGGTATCAGGGCGAACAAGAGCACCACGAGCAGGATCCACTCCCACTTTGAGTTACGCTTTTCCTCATCCGAGGATAAACCGATGATTACAGCAATAAGATCGCGGACAGCGGTCGCGTCGCCCACGAGCGGAATCATGCCGATCACAGCATCCACGATAATCTGCGTAATGCTAGCCTTTTCGTTAAATACCCCCTGAACGGTGCCCCAAGTCCAGCTGCCCACATCGGCACATACTGCCTTAAACTGACTCCACGTCCAACCGGCTGGAGGATTCTGATGTTGACTCATTACGCTTGTCCCTTGCCCGGCGAAGTGGATGAAATGGCCTCGGCCGTATCCGACGTGAAGTATTTTTCAATCAGGCTACTGATCTTCGCATCTGAAGGAGATGGGTCGTAATTGGGCATCGGTGTTTTGTCCACACGTTCGAAAGCGCCCGGCATGGGACCAAAACGTACCTGAGCGGAGCCTCCGGGTACGTTGGGAATGACGGCTCGACCTTGGCCATTCAGTCTTCCCTTCCGTTCACTTCCATCTGCCAGACGGACAACGTACTCAGCACCAGCAACCGGTTGATCGTCGTGATAACGGTGATCCAGGTACAGGGTATCCAGCGGCAGTTCGCCTTCCGGCAACTGCGCCAACTGCGCAGGGGCGCTGGCGCCGCCATCAAACACATGCTGCCCACCCTTGACGGTGAAGTTGCCTGGGCAGGCAAACGTGATGTCGCCGCCTTCCAGCGTGATCGAGGACTGGCCGGCTTGCAGCACGATTTTCTGGTTGGCCTTGATTTCGATGCTGTCGTTGACCGAGATGATCTTGACCTCTTTGTCGGCCAGGATCTCCAGTTGGTCGGTATGCGCTTGCAGTGATACCGGGCCGTTGGCGGCGATGGCCTGGATGCCGCCGTTCTGGCTAAAGTAGCCGGCCGCGTTGGCCGCCACCGAGGACAGGGTGTGCGCCGCCGTCAGGTGCGCGTCGCCCTGCGAGGTCCAGTGCAACTGTTCGCCCGCGAACAGCACGGTCGATGCCGGCGTGGCCCAGTTGATGCTGGATGGCGCGTCCATCAGCACCAGCGGCTCGGCGAATTTTTCCACCGGCTGGCCCGCATCCAGCACGCGCGCGCCGCTTTGCGCCTTGCTGGCTTCCTGGCCGTTGACCGCGCTGTCGTGCTTGCCTTTGTCCTTGGGATCGATGCGTGACTGCAGGTCCTGCTGCGCCTTGGCCGCATCCTTGCTGAGCAGGGCGTTCTGCTTGGTGGCGACGTCGCCCAGCACCTTGCCCAGTTCCTGCGCCGCTTGCAGGGCGCGCACGGCTTCGGCGGCATCCATCTGGGTCGAGGCCACGCCGCTGCCTTGCGCGCCGCGCGCGCTGGTGGTCAGCAGCACGCCCTCGGCGCCGCGCACCACCGCCCAGGCGTCGGTGCGCAATTCAAAGCCGGAGCCGCGATAGGCGCCGCGCTGGGAAGAGCCGGGCGCTTGCTGGATCAGGTAGCCTAGGTTGAGCTGCGTGGCGGCGCCGCTGGTGGCCAGCCGCGTGCGCACCTGGCCGGGCGTGTCGTCCAGCTGCCACTGGTTGTAGCCGCCGCCGTCGAAGTTGTGGCTGTGGATGCCGGACAGCGTGCCGCCGTGATTGGCGCCAGATTCCACGCCGGCCGCGTACGGCGGCTGGTCGGCGCCGGTGTACAGCTGCGCCACCACCAGCGGCCGGTCCATATCGTTGTCGATGAAGTCGACCAGCACCTCGGTGCCGATGCGCGGCGTGAACTGCGAGCCCCAGTTGGGGCCGGCCAGCGCTTCGGCCACGCGCACCCAGGTGCCGCTGCTGTCGTCGCCGGGCGCGCTGCCTTTGGCGTCGGTATCGTGGGCGATGCCGCCGGGATTGGCGCCCTGGCCGCGCTGCCAGGCAAACTGGATGCGCACCTGATGATCGCGCGTGGTGGTCGCCACCGCACCGCCGGCGCCGACCACGATGGCGGTCTGCGGTCCCAGCGCGTTCGCCGCCTGCGGCGCGGCAATCGCGCGCGGCACGATGGCCACCGCCTCGCGCACGCAGCCAAAGCTGTTGCGATAGGTGCCGGCCTCGATCAGGTCGCCAATTTTTTTGACTTGCGACGGCACGTTGTTGCGCGCCTCGTGCCGCACCCACAGCACGGTGAAACGGTTGTCGTCCACGTAGCGCTCGTGCTGGGTCAGCGCAAATGCGTGGCCGGCGGCCAACTGCCGGACCGCGCCTTCGCCTTCGAAGACCTTGTTCTCTAGTTCCAGCGCTTGCAGCATTAGCTGGCTGATTTGTTCGGGCTGGCCGCTGGCGCTGGCGATCCGTTCGCCGCCGCCGTCGTACACGGCCAGCGCCGGCAGCTCGCCCGCATCCAGCGAGGACAGTTGCTCGGCGCCCGGCGCCAGCAATTGCGCCGGGTCCCAGCTGCTGATGCTGACGGCATTGGCCTGCACCTGCCGCCGCGCGGCAAACTGGTCGATGGCATCGGCGCTGTCGGTGGCGCGCACGCCGTGGAAGCGGACCTCGGCGCCGCCCGGCATGTCGAGCGCTTTGGCCTTGCTGTCGAAGATCACCAGTTTGTGTTTGGCCTGCCCATCGGTCGATTCCGCGTCCGGCTGGTCGTGCTCGAAGCGCCAGCTCAGGCCTTCCGAGGCCAGCAGACGCTGCAAAAATTCCAGGTCGCTTTCGCGGTACTGAGTGCAAATGGCGCGCGGTTCCAGCGTTTGCGTGACGTCGAATTCAAAGCGCAGCTGCGGGTAATCGGCCAGCAGCTCGGTGACGATGTCCTGCACGTTCTTGTCCTGGAAGATGTAGCTGTCGCGCCGCAGCCGCAGCAGTGCCAGCGCCGGCTCCAGCAACAGGCGATAGCGCGCCGTGCCGCCATCGGCGCCCAGCCAGGCGGCCTCGGTGCAGATGCCGTGCCAGGCGCGGCGGCTGCCGTCGGCCTGCAGCAGGGTGACGGTCAGTTCCTCGCCGATGAACTGGTCCAACGCCAGATCGGTGGAAGTGCTGAGCGCGTCGACTTCAAACGCATACAGTTCGTTGACGCCTTCGCGTCCGGAAAAACGCTCGGGCACCAATGCTTCCGGCAATGACGAGTCCTGCGCGCTGGCCAGCGTCAGCAGCCGCGCGTGTTGGCTCAGACCGGTGCCGAACAGCCCCAGTGCCGAGGGGATCAGCGAGGCGATATCCATTACGGCAGGGTGATGGTCAGGTTGGCCTGGCGCGGCGCCAGCTTGACGACGTCGTTATAGGCTGCCACCTGCTGCTCGGTGTTGCGGTTCAGCGAGGTGCGCAGGCCGAGGTAGCCCAGCACGCACACCAGCCCGAACACGGAGCACAGCACCCACAGTGGCAGATCGCTGCGCAGCTTGTGGACCACCTGGTCCGGCCGTTCGGCGTGCGGCGCAAAGCCGCCGCGCTTGCCTTTCATGTGGGCGATTTCATCGCCCAGGCGTGCGGTCAGATAGTTCAACTTTTCCGAGCCTTCCAGGATGTAGCGCCCCTGGAAGCCCAGCAGCAGGCACATGTGGAACACTTCCAGCGCCTGCAAATGGGCGCTGCCACGCGCGCGCAGCGCTTCGAGCCGGTGGAAGAAGTTTTCCCCGGCCAGCTGCTCGCCAAACAGCGCCAGTTGCAGCGGGCGGCGTTCCCAAATATCGCGGATGGCAAACGGCGAGCGCAGGATGATTTCGTCCACCGCCGCGCAGAACGCGTACTTGGCGGCGTCGATATCGTCCGGCGAGGCGCCGTGCTTGCGCGCGGCGCGGCCGAAATCGTCGAGGAATTGCGTCATCTTGTGCGCGAACTCGGCGTTTTCCTGCGGACCATTGCCGTTCTTGAGCATGAACAGGGCGTAGAAGCCGTCGTACATCAGGTCGAGCAAGGTTTGCGGCGCGTGACTGGCAGCAGGCGCCGGCGCGGCGCCCATCAGGGAAGGTGCGGTAACGGTATTCATGGTGCGTAACCTCAGGATGTGACGGCGACCAGTTCCAGTTGCAGGTCGTGTATGCCGCCGGGAACGTAGATGGAGATCGATTGCGCTTGCAGCATGCGCTCATACATCTGGCCCTTGGCCTCGATCGAGAAGTACAGCGCGTCCGGCCGTACCGGCACGGCGGCCGGCACTTGCGGCGCGTGTTGCAGGCGCACGCCCGGCATGGCCGACAGCACGAACTTGTCGACGTCGTCCGGTGCGCCGACCTTGAAGCGCAGCGGTACTACGTCCACCAGCTCGCTGGCCGGCATGGCCGCCGAGACCGCGATGTAGAAGGTGGTTTTGTCGTCGATCTTGCCCGAGTCCAGCATGCCGTGATGGTAGGACGGCTTGACCTCGCGCAGCGCGATGGCGAAGTAGCGCGACGATATCACGGTGTCCAGCAGCTCGCGGATGATCTGGTGCAAGGTGGCGAATCCAGGGCCGGGATCGGTGTGCGAGTAGGGCGGCAGGTCGGCCAGGGTCCAGCTCTTGGAGAAGGTCATCAGCGCGCCGGCCAGGCTCAGTAGCTGCTCGTACAGCCGCTCCGGATGCAGCGCCGGATGCTGGAAGTAGTGCGTCAGCGAGGCGAAGGCGGAACTGGCGGTATGCAACAGCCAGAACGAGGACATGTCGCCCGAGCGGAATTCGATCACGTGCTTGCTCGGCTCGCGGTGGTGGCCGTACAGCGCGCTGACCTTGGCCTGCAGCGCGTCCAGCAGGCGGCGCAGTTGCAGGAACAGCAGCGGCGCGCTGCGCACCGACAGGCTGGGCGGCACGAAGGAGGCGTCCAGCTCGAAGCCACCGGTGGCCGCGCGGCGCAGGCGCAGCAGCGGGAAGTGGGTGTAGGAATCGCGCGGTTCGAATTCCGCCACCAGCCGCAGGGTCTTTTTCAGGTAGCTGAGCTGGGCCGGTGCTGCGTGGGTGTACAGATCCGGCGTGTCCTGGTTGTGCTGCAGGTAGCGCACCGCGCTGCTATTCGCCGCGTCGCCGAAATTGCCGCCAAACGGCTTGAAGGCCGGCAGTGCCGCGTAGTAGGTGACGGTTTGCTGCGACTGCGGCAACTGGCTCAGGTCCACCGCGTCCGGCAGGTCGTCCGCGCCGGGGGCGTCATAAAACTCGCCGTCCTGGAAGCGCAGCGACAGCTCCAGCACGCGCAGGCTGTGGTTGGCCAGGGCGTCGCGGTCGACCTGTAACTGGTTCACACCCCAGGCATAAGGGTGGAGTGCCAGCACGCTCTGATGCAGGCGCTGTTCGTGGTAGCGGTCCTGCTGTTGAAAATGTTGCGGACGCAGGAACAAACCTTCGCCCCAGAGAATTTTGCTGCTCATTTGCTATGCCTTTTTTGAAAGTAGCAGAACCATAACATTTCTTTTTTTAAAGGGTGCGCACGGTTGAGTTCAATTGAACGCGGTCAATAATAAATTTCTGATAACGTGGCGCCCAGTTGCAGAAATTGTTTTTTAAGTATTCTTTTTTGATATCGAAATTGAGGTAAGCATGACAACCGTACTGTCCTTTGCTCGGGCCGCGCAACTGGCTGGAGCCATCGTCTCGGTGGTGGCGCTGAGCGCCTGTACCACCGCCCCCGTGGCGCCATCGGTAGCCGCCAAGCCCAGTCTCCAATCCATGCTGGCGCAAGCTGGCACCGCGTCCAGTACCGGCCAGAAAGAGCAGGCCGTCAAGCTGTGGCAGCAAGCGGCGGAAGCCTATCCGTCCGACAAGTCGCCGTGGCTGAGCATCGCCCAGACCCGTTACGAAGCCGGCCAGTACGGCGACGCCATCATCAACGCCCAGGAAGTGCTGGTGCGCGATCCGAACGACACCCTGGCCAACAGCATCATTGCCATCAGCGGCCTGCGCCTGTCGACCCGCTCGCTGGCTGACCTGAGCCGCCAGAACAACCTGTCCGGCTCGATCCGCACCGAGTCGCAGGACCTGGCCAAGCTGTTGCGCGAGAGTCTGGGCGAAACGGTGCTGGTACCGCCGGCCCCGGCGCCGGTGCCGCAGGCCGCCACGCCGGCACGCGGCAAGGCCGGCGCCAAGAAGACCGCCAAGGCCAAGCAGCAAGAAGAATCCAGCGCCGACCCGTTCGGCGCCCTGAAATAACCGAAGAGGGGATAGCCATGTCCAAGAGCACTAGCGTGCAGAAAAAACTGCAAAAAATTCGCCCGCCACGGGTGCAGATGACTTACGACGTCGAGATCGGCGACGCCATCGAGAACAAGGAATTGCCGTTCGTGATGGGCGTGGTGGGTGATTTCGGCGGCAACTCGGAAGTCGAGCAGAAGCGCCTCAAGGAGCGCAAGTTCGTCAACATCGACCGCGATAACTTCGACGAGGTGCTGAAAGGCGTGGAACCGCGCGCCAACTTCCGCGTCAAGAATGAGCTGGGCGAGGGCGGCGGCGAGTTCGCGGTCGATCTGAAGTTCAAGTCGATGGACGATTTCCGTCCGGAGGCGGTGGTGCAGCAGGTGGAACCGCTGCGCAAGCTGCTGGAAGCGCGCACCAAGCTGGCCGACCTGCGCAACAAGCTGGCCGGTAATGACAAGCTGGAAGACATCCTCAACGATGTGCTGCACAGCACCGAGAAACTGGCCGTGCTGGGCCAGCAAACCGCCGACAAGAAGGAGGACTGATTATGTCCGCACAACTGACCCCGGGCGGCGCGCCCGTCGCCACCGAAGTGGCGCTGCTGGACCAGATCGTCGAGCAAAGCAAGGTGGCCAAGTCGAGCACCGAGCATGCGCGCGCCAAGGATCTGATTTCGGAACTGGTGAATCAGGTGATGGAAGGCACGGTGGTCGTCTCCGACAACCTGGCCGCCACCATCGACGCCCGCGTGGCGGAACTGGACCGCCTGATCTCGGCCCAGCTGTCGGCCGTGCTGCACGCGCCGGAATTCCAGAAGCTGGAAAGCAGCTGGACTGGCCTGCACTATCTGGTCAAGCACAGTGCCACCGGCCAGAACCTGAAGATCAAGATGCTCAACGCCACCAAGAAGGAACTGGTGAAGGACTTCCAGTCGGCGCTGGAATTCGACCAGAGCACCATGTTCCGCAAGGTCTACGAAGAAGAATTCGGTACCTTCGGCGGCGCCCCGTTCGGCGCCCTGATCGGCGATTTCGAAATCACCCGCCAGCCAGAGGACATGTACTTCATCGAACAGATGTCGCACGTGGCCGCCGCCGCGCACGCGCCGTTCATCTCGGCCGCGTCGCCGGAACTGTTTGGCCTGGAAAGCTACAGTGAACTGGGCAAGCCGCGCGACCTGTCGAAAGTGTTCGACACGGTGGAATACGCCAAGTGGAAATCGTTCCGCGAGTCCGAGGATTCGCGCTATGTCGGCCTGACGCTGCCGCGCTTCCTCGGCCGCCTGCCATTCAACCCGGCCGATGGCGCCACCGTCGAAGGCTTCAACTTCGTGGAAGACGTGGATGGCACCGACCACCAGAAATACCTGTGGTGCAACGCCGCCTACGCCTTCGGCACCAAGCTGACCGCAGCCTTCGAGGATTACGGCTGGTGCGCGGCCATCCGCGGCGTGGAAGGCGGCGGCCTGGTGGAAGACCTGCCAACCCACACCTTCAAGACCGACGAGGGCGAAGTGGCGCTCAAGTGCCCGACCGAAATCGCCATCACCGACCGCCGCGAGAAAGAACTGAGCGACCTCGGTTTCATCTCGCTGGTCCACTGCAAGAACACCGACTACGCCGCCTTCTTCGGCGCGCAGTCGGCGCAGAAGGCCAAGAAATACGCCAACGACGCCGCCAACGCCAACGCCGTGCTGTCGTCCCAGTTGCAGTACATCTTCGCGGTGTCGCGCATCGCCCACTACATGAAGGCCATGATGCGCGACAAGATCGGCAGCTTTGCCGCCGCCTCCAACGTGGAAGATTTCCTGAACCGCTGGCTGACCCAGTACGTGCTGCTGGACGATAACGCCAGCCAGGAACAGAAGGCGCAGTTCCCGCTGCGCGAAGCGTCGGTGCAGGTGTCGGAAGTGCCGGGCCGCCCCGGCGTGTACCGCGCGGTGTCCTTCCTGCGTCCGCACTTCCAGCTTGACGAATTGTCCGTTTCCCTCCGATTGGTCGCGGAGCTCCCAGCATCGACCAAAAACTGAGTTTTATTTTTTAATCATTGAAAGGAATACCAATGGCAATCGACGTATATCTGCAAATCGACGGCATCAAAGGCGAGTCGGCAGACACCTCCCACAAAGACTGGATCGAAGTGAAATCGGTGCAGTGGGAAGTGCTGCAGCCGAAATCGGCTACGGCGTCGACCGGCGGCGGCCACACCGCCGAACGTACCGAGCACAAAGACATCGTGGTCAGCAAACTGGCCGACCTGGCCACGCCGCTGCTGCTGCAAAACTGCTCGTCGGGTAAAACCCTGCCGAAGGCCAAGCTGGAATTCCTGCGCGCCGACGGCCAGGGCGACCGCGTGAAGTACTTCGAAATCGAACTGGAAAACGTGCTGATCTCGAGCGTGGCGCCGGCCGTTGAAGCAGGCAATATCCTGACCGAGGACGTGGCCCTGAAATACTCCAAGGTCAAGTGGAAGTACACCCAGCAGAAAGTGGGTGGTGGTTCGGGTGGTAACACCTCCGGCGGCTGGGATCTGGCCTCCAACAAGACGGCTTAATTTGCAATGAAGGGATTTACTCCGGGTTTGTTCGACCGTCTGATGGACGGGCCACCCAACGGCAGCAACGGCAACAGCGGCGCGGTGTCGCGCTTGTCCATCGAAGACTTGAAGGATTCGGTGGCGCGCGACCTCGAAGCGCTGCTGAATACACGGGCCGTCATCCCGGAGGATCTCCTGAAACGCTTTCCGGAGTGCGGCCGGTCGATCGCGACCTATGGCCTGAATGACTTTGCCGGCCTGTCGCTGTCGAGCACGGACGATCGTGCTTTCATCTGCCGCAGCCTGGAAAAAGCAATCGCCCGCCACGAGCCGCGCCTGCGCAATGTGCAGGCGTCGCTGGAGCTGCGGGCGGACGCCGTCAACCGTTTGAATTTCGCGATTACGGCGCTGCTGGTGGTCCACAGCGCCCATGAACCTGTCAATTTTGACGCAGTCCTGCAGCCCTCAAGCCTGCATTACACCATCAGCAAGGCGCGCCGCCTGACCCCGACGCCGCTGGGAGTTTGAGAAATTGGAACAACTACTGCCGTACTATGAGCGTGAACTGGGATTCCTGCGCCGTTATTCGCGCGAGTTCTCGGAACGCTACCCTAAAATCGCCGGCCGCTTGCTGATCGGCGGCGAGGTGTGCGAAGACCCGCACATCGAACGCATGATCGAGTCCTTCGCGCTGCTCAATTCACGCATCGCCAAGCGGCTCGACGACGACTATCCCGAATTTACCGAGGCGCTGTTTGAAGTGCTGTACCCGCACTACCTGCGGCCTTTTCCATCATGCTCGATCGCGCGCATGGACTTCAGCGGCGCCGCCGCGCAGCTGACCACCGCCAGCGAGATAGCGCGCGGCACGCAGCTGACCACGCGCCCGGTGCGCGGCGCCACCTGCACCTTCCGCACCGCGTATCCGGTGACGGTGGCGCCGCTGGCGCTGGACGGCGCCAGCTTCGCGCCCATCATCGCCGCGCCGGAAGCGGTGCGCCCGCCGCCGCAAGCCACCTCCAGCATCAGCCTGACCTTGTCCTGCACGGCGGAGCAGGTGACGCTGGCGCAGCTGGGTCTCGGCAAGCTGCGCGTGTTCATCGACGGCGAACCGTCGTTCTGCGCCGCGCTGCGCGATGCGCTGTTCACGCGCGCGCTGGCGGCCTACGTGGAAGCGGATGGCAATGGCCGCTGGAGCCAGCTGCACAAGATACCGGTATCGCCGGTCGGCTTTGGCGAGGATGAAGCGCTGATCGATTTTTCGGCGCGCTCGCACACGGCCTACCGCCTGCTGACCGAGTATTTCTGCTTCCCCGAGAAATTCAACTTCTTCGATATCGACCTGCACGCCATGAGCGGCGCGCTGCCGGCGGGCTGCAAGTCGGTCACCTTGCATCTGGCGCTGTCCGGCATGCGCACGGATTCCGACCTGGCGCGCATGCTGGCCACGCTCAGTACCAACAACGTGCTGCTGGGCTGCACGCCGGTGGTGAATCTGTTCCGCCAGCGCGGCGAACCGATACGGCTGACGCACGCCACCGCCAGCTATCCGGTGTTGGCCGATGCGCGCCGGGCGTTTGCCTACGCGGTGCAGGCGATTGAATCGGTCAAGCTGGTACGGCAAACGCCGCAGGGCGAATCGGTGCAGGAATTCCGCCCGTTCTACTCGCTGCGCCACGGCCAGACCCCGGAAAAGAACGGTCATTACTGGGTCGCCCGGCGCGACGAGGACATCGCGGAGAAAAGCCCGGGCTACGAAACGCAGATTTCCATCGTCGACATCGACTTCGACCCGGCGGAAGTCGAAACCGACACCCTGAGCCTGGAGCTGACCTGCACCAACCGCGACTTACCTGCATCGCTAACCTACGGCATGCGCGGCGGTGACCTGTTCCTGGAAGGCGGATCAAGCGTGCGCGCCATCAGCTTCCTGCGCAAGCCGACGCCGTCGTACCGCTTTGCGCGCGGGCGCGGTGCGCACTGGCGCCTGATTTCACACCTGTCGCTGAACCATCTGTCGCTCACCGGCGGCGGCGTTGACGCCTTCCGCGAGATGCTCACGCTGTACGACCTGCCGCGTTCACCGGCGTCGCAGCGGCAGATCGGCGGCATCGTCGCGGTGTCGCACAAGGCCGCCAATACCTGGCTGCCGGGGAATCCCTTCGCCTGCCTGGTGCGCGGCGTCGAAGTGACGCTGACGGTGGACGAAGAAGCCTTCGTCGGCAGCGGCATCCATGCCTTTGCACAGATCGTCGAGCGCTTCCTTGGGCTATACGTGCACGCCAACAGCTTCACGCAGCTGGTCATCAAATCGAATAAAAACGGAGAGGAACTGCTGCGATGCTTGCCACGAAGCGGCGATTTGAGCCTGCTGTAATCGAGCGCCTGTTCTCGCAGCCGCACAAGTTCGAATACTTCCAGGCCGTGCGCATGCTGGAGCTGTGGCTCAGGCGGCACGGCGCGCCAGGCGAAAGCGCGGTGGCCAACTTCCTGCGCTTCCAGAATTCGACCTCGCTCAGCTTCCCGGCCAGCCAGCTGGAAACGCTGCAGCCGGAGCCGCGCGACATGGCGACTGATGCGCGCAGCCTCGGTGAGGCGCTGAAGACGGCGCAGCTGCGTTACATCCGCATCACGCCGGCCTTCATGGGTTTTTTGGGCAGCAGCGGCACGCTGCCGGCGCATTACACGGAACGTATCGCCGCGCACACGTTGTACCAGAAGGACGAGGGGCCGCGTGCCTTCCTCGATACCTTTTCCAACCGCGCGCTGGCGCTGTTCTACGAAGCGTGGCGCAAGTACCGGCTGGAGTTGAAGTATCAGCTGCACGGCCGGGATGAATTCCTGCCGCTGCTGCTGTCGCTGGCCGGCATGCACAACCCGTCGCTGCGGCGGCGCCTGTCCGACGGCGGCGATGGCGTGCTGGATGAATCGGTGGCGTACTTCGCCACCGCGATGGGGCAGCGCCCGGCATCGGCGGTGCAGATCGCGCGGGTGCTGTCGGAATATTTCTGCCAGCCGGTGCGCGCCGAGCAGTTTATCGGCGCCTGGTACGACGTGCCGGCTGGCCAGCAGACCACGCTGGGCATGGCCAACGCGGTGCTCGGTGGCGGCGCCATGACCGGTGCGCGCGTCTGGCAGCGCGACTTGCGTTTGCGGCTGGTGATCGGCCCGCTGGATCTGGAAGGCTACGAATCCTTCCTGCCCGGCGGTAAAGCGGCGCGCGCGCTGGAGAACATGCTGACCATGTTCACCGGCGTGTCGCTGGAATATGAAGTGCAGCTGGTGTTGCGCGCCGAGGACGTGCAGGGCGCAAGGCTGGATGAAGACTGTTGTGGCGGACGATTGGGCTGGGACAGTTTCCTGGTCACCGAGGCGCAGCGGCAGGACCGCAGCGATGTCCGCTACGAGATACACACATCATAAAAAGGATAACAACATGAGCATCAATCTGAAAACGCTGATCGGCAAATTGAACGACACCAGCCGCGCCGCCGCCACGCGCGCCGCCAGCTTGTGCGTTTCGCTGGGCCAGTACGAGGTCGACATCGAGCACCTGTTCCTGGCCCTGCTGGAGCAGCCCAGGAGCGATGTGGCGCTCATCGCGCGCCAGTGCGATATCAGCATCAGCCAATTGGAAGCGGACCTGCGCGCCGAAGTAGGGCGCTTCAAGAACGGCAATACGCGCACGCCGGTGTTCTCGGCACGCTTGCCCAAGTTGTTTGAAAACGCCTGGCTGATTGCCTCGCTGGATCTGCAGGACGATACCCAGGCGCAGATCCGCAGCGGCCATCTGCTGCAGGCGCTGCTGACGGATACCGAGTTATCGCAGCTGGCGGCGCGTAGTTCCAAACTGTTCGCGCGCTTCGATCTGGAGCAGATCAAGCACAATCTGGACAAGATCACCGTCGGCTCGGAAGAGGTTCCGGTGGCGAAGCCCGCCGCAGCAGCGGGCGAGGGCGGCGATCCGGTCGGCGAGCTGCAAGCCCGCGCGGCCAGCAAAACGCCGTCTCTGGACCAGTTCACCACCAACCTGACGCAGCGCGCGCGCGATGGCAAGGTCGATCCGGTCATCGGCCGCGATCTGGAAATCCGCCAGGCCATCGATATCCTGATGCGTCGCCGCCAGAACAATCCCATCCTGACCGGCGAGGCCGGCGTCGGCAAGACCGCCGTGGTGGAAGGGCTGGCGCTGCGGATCGCGCAGAACGACGTGCCGGATGTGCTGAAAGGTGTGGAGATCCACACGCTGGATATGGGCCTGCTGCAAGCCGGCGCCAGCGTCAAGGGCGAGTTCGAAAACCGTCTGAAGAACGTCATCGACGAGGTGAAGAAAAGCCCGCACGCCATCATCCTGTTCATCGACGAAGCGCATACCATGATCGGCGCCGGCGGCCAGGCCGGCCAGAACGACGCGGCCAATCTGCTTAAGCCAGCATTGGCGCGCGGCGAATTGCGCACCATCGCCGCCACCACGTGGGGCGAGTACAAGAAGTATTTTGAAAAAGATGCCGCACTGGCGCGACGCTTCCAGGTGGTGAAGGTCGAGGAGCCAAGCGAAGAACTGGCGTGCGCCATGTTGCGCGGCATGGCGCCGCTCATGGAAAAGCACTTTGGCGTGCGCGTGTACGACGAGGCCATTACCGAGGCGGTGCGCCTGTCGCATCGCTACATCATGGGCCGCCAGCTGCCGGACAAGGCGATCAGCGTGCTGGATACGGCGTGTGCCAAGGTGGCGCTCGGACAGAACGCGACACCGGCCCGCATCGAGTCGCTGTCACGCCAGATCGAGCGTATCGACGCCGAGGCGGCTGCCCTGGAGCGCGAGCAAGCCGAAGGTGGCGCGGCACAAACTGCGCGCCGGCAGGAATTGCGCGAGTCGCGCGCTGCGGCGGATGAGCAGCTGAAAGCCCTGTCCGAGCGCTGGGAGCGCGAGAAAGCGCTGACGGCCGACATCATCGCCGCCCGCGCAGCGGCGGGCGAGGGTACGCAGGTCCGAGATATTCAGGCTTTGGTCGCCGAGCTGCGTGCACTGCAAGGCGAAACGCCGATGGTGCCGGTGCAGGTGGACGGCCACGTGGTGGCGGAAATTGTCGCCGGCTGGACCGGCATCCCGCTTGGCAAAATGGTCAAGGACGAAATCAAGACCGTGCTGCGCCTGCAGGAAAGCCTGGAGCAGCGCGTGCTTGGCCAACCGCACGCCATCGAAGCGGTGGCACAGCGTGTGCGTACCTCGCGTGCCAATCTGGATGATCCCAACAAGCCGAAGGGCGTATTCCTGTTCGTCGGGCCGTCCGGTATCGGCAAGACCGAAACCGCATTGGCGCTGGCCGATACGCTGTATGGCGGCGAGCGCAAACTCATCACCATCAACATGAGCGAGTACCAGGAAGCGCACAGCGTCTCCGGCCTGAAAGGTTCGCCGCCGGGCTACGTGGGCTACGGCGAAGGCGGGGTGCTGACCGAGGCCGTGCGCCGCAATCCCTACAGCGTGGTGCTGCTGGACGAAGTCGAGAAAGCCCACCCCGACGTGATGGAACTGTTCTTCCAGGTGTTCGACAAGGGCGTGATGGATGATGCAGAGGGCCGCGAGATCGACTTCAGGAACACCATCATCATCCTGACTTCCAACGTCGCTTCGGGCACGATGATGCAGGCCTGCCTGAACAAATCACCGGAAGAACTGCCGGCGGTGGAGGAACTGGAACAGCTGATCCGTCCGGCGCTGATGAAGCAATTCAAGCCTGCTTTCCTGGGGCGCTTGAAAGTGATTCCGTTCTATCCGATTCCGGACGATGTGCTGGTGGAGATCATCAAGCTCAAACTGGGCAAGATCGAGCGTCGTATCGCAGTCAATCACAAGGCGGAATTCAGCTACGACGAAGCGCTGGTGGAAGCGGTGCTGGCGCGCTGCACGGAAGTGGACTCCGGCGCCCGCAACGTGGACAACATCCTCAATGGCACTCTGCTGCCGGAGATCGCGGAATCGGTACTGGCCCGCATGGCAGAAGGCGCGGCGATCAGCAAGATCAAGGTCAGCGCCAACAAGCAGGGCCAGTTCAAATACAGCGTGAAGTAAAGCGCGCTCAGTCCCGTTCCGGCGGGACGCCGAGCAGTTCTTCGATGTGGGCCAGCGATGCCTGGTCCTTCACCACGGAGCGCAGCCAGGTGTGCAGGTCTTGCTCGGCCGCCGCTGCGGCTTTGTCGGCAAAGTAGGAGGCGGGACTGTGCGGCTCACTGCGGCGGAAGAACTCCGCCACGGCCCGCAGCTGCGCCACCGCCTGCGCGCGATTGCTGATCACGCCCGGCCGGCCCGTTGGCACGGGCACTGGCGCCATCCCGGCATCTTCAGGCTGCCCCACCTCTGCCTGCACGGCCGCCGGAGCATGCGCCGCAGCCGGCATTGCATGCAGCATCGATTTCACCGCATCACGCGCTGCGGAGAAGCCCGGGCTGTCGTTGCCCAGCCGCGCGTCGGCCGCGCGTTCCAGTTGCTCCAGCGCCTCGATGCAGAACTGCGCATCGGCGCGGAACGTCGACGCAAACTGCGCCGAGTTATTGCGCTTGGCGGCTTCCATGTCCGCCAGGCGTGGCGTGCGGTTCTGCAGGGCTTCGTCGCCGCTGGACGCGCGCTTGCGGGCTGCTTCAAAGTCGATGGTGGAGTAGTCGCCGTTCTCGGTCAGGCCGATCTCGCGCACCAGTGCCGGCGTGCGCGCCAGTATCCAGCCCAGGTTGCCGATGCGCTGGTCGTTGTCGCCATCCTCCGCCTGCGGATACAGGCCGCGCTCCCAGTACTGGTCGCACAGCCCGGCCAGCAGCAGGTAGCCCTCTCCCAGGCCGCGCAACTGGTGCACGCGGGCACCGGCCTCGGTCAGCCAGACGCCAAGGCGCAAATCCTTGCTGGCGGTCTTCAGCAGATGCGCGCAGCGGTCAACCACGAATGGCCAATCGGCCTCCTTCAATTCAGTGACCCACTCGCCCTGGTCCAGCGAGGGATCGTCAAACTTGCGCGCCTGGGCAATCGCGTCCAGTTCTGGCGAAAACGACAGATCGCCGCCCGCTGGCTGGCTATCGAAAATTGGTTCTAAAAGCTCTTGTACGGAATACATAGTGTCCTCTTACTGCGCCATGCGGAATTCAATGCGGCGGTTGCGCGCGCGGCCTTCGGCGGTGTCGTTGCTGGCGATTGGCCGGTCCGGTCCTTGGCCGCTGGCTGTCAGCAGCTCGCCGTTGATACCATGACTGGCCAGGTAGGCTTTGACCGCCTCCGCGCGCGCCTGGCTCAGGCCCTGGTTGGTGGCGCGCAGGCCGGCGCTGTCGGTGTGGCCGATGATGTCGACCTTGCGGTTAGTCAGTTTGCGCAGCGCCACCGCCATTTCATCGAGAATGGCTTTGCCGGTGGGCGTCAACTCGGCTTTGCCGCTTTCAAATTCGACGATGCGGTTGGCCAGCGCGCTATCGAGCACGCCCTGGTCGGCGGCCGAGACGCGCAGGCCGTTATTGACGGTGTACGTTGGATTCAGGCTGGTGGCGATATTGCTGGCGATGCGTTGGCGTACCGCCTCGTTGCCGACTTCACCGCGCAGGCTGACGGTGCTGCCATCAATTTTCAACTGGCCGCGGCTGATCTGCTTCAGGTCCGGCGTGATCAACTTTTGCACGTAGCTGTTCCAGTTGGCTGGCGTGGCCACCTTGTCGATCGAGATCTGATCCACCACCTTGTCCGCGCCGTAGACTTCACGCAGCTTGGCCAGCACGGCGGCCTTGCTGGCTTCATCGGGCACGGTGCCGGCAGCCAGCACCTGGCCGGGTTGCACCGCGCCCGATTGGGCGCTTGCCGCGCCGGCAGCCAGTAGCAGGCTTGTAAATAGGAGAGTTCGCATGATTCAGGTTCCGATAAACGCCGCGCTGACCGACTCCAGCGCGGACTTGAGTGACAGGGAGGGTTGCGACAAGTAGGTCGACAGCTTGTTGACGGCGTAGTCGCTGTCCGCTTGTTCTTCCACCCAGTCCAGTTGTTCAAACGCGATATGGCGCTCCTGTGCCGCGTGCGGGTCCATGATGGCTTGCAGCGTGGCCGGCGAGGCGCCGCTGAAGCCGACCAGCAGCACCGGCTGTTCTCGCAGCCGGGTGAGGAACAGCGCCAGTTCGAAGTCGGCACGCGCCAGGAAGGGCGTGATCAGCTGCAGCCAGAACGAGGCAACCAGGTTGCGGTACATCGGGTCTTGCGGCAGCGGCAGCAGCAGGGTTTTATCCAGCCGGCTGGAGCTACTGGCCAGCACCGGTTGCAGCAGCATGCCCAGCGCCAGCAGCACCTGGCGCGACGAGCCTTTGAAGCCGGCTTGCGCCAGCATGGCATCGAGGCCGCCGACCGTTTGCAGTTCCAGGAAATCGTCGAAGCTGGCCTGGTAGGCGGCGCTGCGCAGATCCAGTTCGACCGGCTCGCTGGCCGCCAGTTGCAGCGGCACGGTGGGATCGCCGGCGCTGACCACGCTGGTGCTCAGCGCCGCCAGGCGGTTCCACAGACGGTTGAACACCATCGGCGCGCTGGCGACGAAGGTGGACGGCTCAGGCACTTCCACGCTGCTGGTCATCAGGAAGGGGAAGCGGCGCGACGACTGGTCGCTGCTGGCGACGATGTGGCCGGCGATCGCATGTCGCCGGCGCGGGCCGACAAAGGCGAAGTGCAGCGGCGCGACGGCGTCGTAATTGAGCTTCCAGCGGGCGTCGGCGCTCATCAGGTCCATAGCCTGGGCCAGCCAGTCGTCCAGGACTTTGATGAGGGCGGGGCTGTCGCCGCCTTTCACGAAGTCGCCGCGTCCCGGCACTTTGCCGAAGTAGCCGATGTTGGCAATAGTGGCGCCGCGGCTCATGGTTGGGCTCCCGCAGTGCGGATGACGCCATTCGCTGGCGGCACCGGCATGGTGGCCGGGACCGGGCCGTTTGACGGCGTGGGCGGCGTAGACGGCGCAGCCGGGGCACCGCTCGGCGCCGGCGCTGCTGCCGGGGCGTTCGGCGCAGGCGGCGCGGCGGCCGTCACCGTGTCCGGCAGGCGCAGGCGCTTGAAACCGGCCGATGCCGGTGCGGCTGGCGCCTGCACTGGCGCCGGCGTGGTGCCGACGATTTTCAGGTTGGCGGTGACCGACACGCCGGCGTTATCCCAGGTCAGCTCGAAGGCACCGTTGTCCTTGCGTTTGCGCTTGGCTGCATCGATCATTTTCTTCAGGCCGAAGTGGCCTGGCTCGTTGAAGATCACCACGCTGCGGCCTTCCGGCGTAATGGCGGTGATCTTCGCGCCCGGGACACCGGCGGGATTCGGCCACGCCATATGCACCCAGGGCTGCGGCTGGCCGCGCCAGCGCAGGGCCTGGCCATCGATCTCGATGGTGAATTCGGTCGCACTGACCGCGCCCAGCGCCTGCAAATCGAAATTGGTCTGGCCCTCGCCGCCGCTGGCAGCTGCGGCATTGGCGACGCCATTGGCGGCCAGCGGCGCAACCCAGCCAGGGAAGCTGGCCACCACCGGCGGCGCCAGGTTGATGCCCATATTGGCCCAGGTGCGCGTGCTGACCGTGTCGCCACGGCGCACCACCAGCGGACCTAGCGTGGTGTTGAAGAACTTGGCGATCGCGCCATCAGGACCGAACACCGCGCCGATTTCGGCATTGCTGGCTTCCGCCTTGGACTCGGTGGCAAATGGATACTTCATGGCCAGCGTCTGACGGAACGGCTGCAGCACCTGCGCCGCCCAAACCTGGTTGATCTCCACCTCGGTCGGCTGCACGATCACGGCGAAGCTCTGGATCAGCGGACGCACCAGCAGCGGACGGATGGCGGCTTTCTGCGCATCGGTCATCCCGGTCAGCATTTGCTCGTCCACGTATTTCAGCGCGTCGGCCAACTCGGAGCCGTTGCCGTCCAGCGTTTGCTGCATCAGCTGCTTGGCGCCAGGGCCGGGATCGCCCTGGTTCTTGATCTGGTTGAAGCGGCCGCGCAGCTTGGCCAATTGCTCCATGTAGCCGCGCATCAGCGACGCATCTTTGTCCTTGGCCACCACCAGGCGCGCCACACCGGAGAACTCACGGCCCACCGGACCAAGCGGCAGGGCGGCGTTCTGCACGCCGCCGCTTGGCATGTTGATGTTCACCTGCGACGGTTTCTGGCGCAGGATGGTCTCCTTGAACCAGCCGGCCACGCCACGCTGCGCGCGTTGCAGGCCAGCGTCCAGCAGTGACGGATTGTCCCACGAGGTTTGCTCGTAGACGCTGTTCATCAGCTTATTCAGCGGCGAGATTTGTGGATCGCCCAGTCGGTTCATTGCGTTTGCGGCCTGGTCGAAGTTGGACAGCTCACGCACCGTCACGCCCTGCACGAACTTCTGCCATTCACGCGCGTAGTCGTTCTTGTACAGGTCCACCAGCGATTTCTGGATTTGTTCCGGGCTGCCTTCCAGCGTCAGATCATCCTTGGACGAGGTTTTCAGCACCCAGTCCGCGCTTTGCAGCTCGCGGTTGGCCGCTTCGCGGAAGGCGTCCTGCACGAAGCCCTGCCACGCGGCGCGGGTAAAGCTGCCCGGCACGGCATAGCTGCCCAATACCAGCTCCTTGTCCTGATCGCCGACGATGGAGCTCACCGTCACCGCCGGGAAACGGGTGGCGGCGCGCGCCTTGACGTCGGCATACACGCGTTCACGCGCCGGCATGCCGCGCACCACGCGGCGCAGGTTGTCGCGGGTCTGATCGACCAGCGCCAGGCGGTTGTCGATCTGCGGCCACGAGGTGTCGTTGACCTGCGCCAGATAGAACGAAATCATGCGCTCGGCGCTGCGGATCAGCTGCTCGCGCGGCATGCCGCCGCGGTTGGTGTCCAGCCACACGCGCCAGTAGCGGGTGATCTGGTCGTTCAGGTGGCCCGCTTCGGCGCGCGATTTATCGCCCAGCATCAGGTAGGTTTTCAGCGCGTTGTAGGCGTCTTCGGCATCGGCCGGCGACGCATCCTTGAACTGCTGTGCGCTGTTGTTGATGGCTGCCGCCGCCTCGTCGCGCGTGGCGTTGGGCGGCACCGAGGTGCTGCCGGGGGCTGCGCTCAGCGGGCGCGACATCGGCTGCAGCTGCGCGGCATTGTTGTTGACTTCCGCAAGGAAGGCCTCCAGCGTCTGACCGACCGGTTTCAGCATCACTTCACGCACGCCGTTGAAGTATTCCTCGCGCAGCTTGCGGTCCAGCAGCGTGCCTTGATACAGGCCGAGGCTCAGCGACAGCGGCCGGTTCTCTTCATATTTATCCAGTTGCTCGATGCGGTCCTGCAGGATCTCCAGCGCGGCAAAGCGCGATTGCAGGTCCAAGGCTTTTTCCTGCACCTTGATGGCCTGGTCCAGGTCCGCCTGTACATTGGCGGCCAGCTGGCGGTTGTTCATGTACGACCAGCTCCAGCCGGCCAGCGCCAGGCCGGCAAAGGCAGTGGCGGCAAAGAAGGCGATGTAGCGCATGCGCATCTTGGCCGGGCTGGCGTATTGGGCCACCAGATCCTTGTCCGCGAAGATCACTTTGCGGAACAGGTTAAGCAGGAAGTAGCCTTGCTGCTGGTGGGCTTCTTCGTGTCCGGATGGTTTCAGCTGCAGGTCGAAGCGCTGCGCCACGCGTTGCGAGGAAGCGGACACGGTTTCGCCTTCCTGCAGCGCGCTGGTGAAGTAGAAACCGCGGAATACAGGCTTGAACTGGAACGGGTTTTCTTCAAACAGCGTGGCGATGAAGGTGCGCAGCGACGGCCGGATCGAGCTGAATTCCAGCGGGAAGGTGAATACACCGGGCGGCATGCGCTCGCGCCATTGCAGCGCCATGTTGGCGGCGCTGAGGTCCTTCAGGCCTTCGTACAGTTCGTCGAAGCGGGCGTCGAACTGGTTCAGCACATCTTCGCCGCTGGCGTTACGGCTGTAGGGCAGGGTGGCACCCCATACCTTGTCGCGCTCGCCGCGCTCGCTGTCCTGGAAGAATTCGTTGAAGCCGGTGATCAGGTCGGCTTTGGTGAACAGCACGTAGACCGGCGCGTGCACTTCCAGCCGCTCCGTCAGTTCCTGCACGCGCTGGCGCAGGTTCTTGGCCAGGTTGATGGCGAACTCCGGACGGTTGCGCGTCAGCTCCGCCACGCTGACGGCGACGATGATGCCGTTGATCGGCGCCTTCTTGCGGTATTTTTTCAGCAGGTCGAGGAAGCCGAACCACTCGGCGCGGTCTTCGTCGACCACCGAGTAGCGGCCGGCCGTGTCGAGCAGGATGCCGTCGGTGGTGAAGAACCAGTCGCAGTTGCGGGTGCCGCCCACGCCTTGCACGATCTTGCTGTCGGCGAACGGGAACTGCAGGCCGGAGCTGGCGATGGCGGTGCTTTTGCCGGCCGCCGGATTCCCGATAATCATGTACCACGGCAGCTCATACAGCGCGGCGTTGCCGGAGGTTTGCCCCAGCCTGGAGTTCTTGATGGTGCCGATGGCTTCCAGCATGCGCGTGCGCAGCGCCTCGGTTTCCTGGCGCGTGGCCGGATCGGCTTTCACCGGCTTGCTGGCCTGCTGTTCCAGCATATCGCCCAGGCCGCCAGCGGCGCGCTGGGTCTTGCGGTAGCGCCAGTACCAGGCGGCGGCGCCGAACAGCAGCGCGACCGCCAAGACGGTCCACGGAACGGCGGATGGCCATTGCAGCAGGGCGCTGGCGATGAACAGCAGCGCGGCAAAGGCCAGCCAGCCGATGACGATCAGCGTGCGGCGGTGGATCAGGAATAGCCAGAATTTTTGCATCATGATAGGGCTCGGTTGCTTGGTGTAGTCAAGCCGGGAGCGCGGGGCGCAATAGCGCGGCGCAGCGGCGGTATGGATCTTCATTGCTGATACAGAGCACGGGACCGCCGCGGTCCTGTGCTTCGGCGTCGGCCACCGCCAGCGCGGTGAGCCAGGTGACATCGCCGCAGCTGCCGCAGCTGGCGCCGATGCTGGCGACGTCGGCGCCGGGATCGAGTTGCGGCGCAACGGACGTGACCACCTGCATCAGCTCAGTCACGCGGCTGGTGCGGTGGCCGGTGTCGGCGGTGACGGCGGCAAGCGCATCGCCATCGACTTGCGCGGCTTGCAGCACCGCGCTGGCGGCGCTGGACAGGCAGGGGTCGGTGTCGCGCTTGACGGTGTCGGCACCGCTGCCGCGCTGGCCGCTGTGCAGCGCCTGCAGCAGGCTGCCCCGCTCGCTGCCGGCCAGCAGTGCCGCCTGGGCAGGATCGGCCAGCAACAGGCCGGCCGCTCCCTCGCCGGGGATGCGGCCTTGCGGACTATTGGCGGTAAACAGTGCGTTGTCGTTTGCCAGCCGGCCGATGCCGGCATCGCTCAGGTGCGAGCCGGCGGCAATCACGATGGCCAGGCAGGGCTGGCGAGGGTCACCGCAGCGCGTCAGCAGGCCGGCCAGTACTTGCGCCGCGTCCGCAGTGTGCGCTGCCGGCGGCGCGGCGCTGGCGAGGCGCTGCGACGGCCATCCGGCCTCGATGGCGATTGCGCGCAGCCATTGTTCGGCGAGGCTCCGCTGCGGCGCCTGCCATTCAGGCGGCCACACGGGCAGCAATTGCATCACCGGCGGTGGGGGCAGCGGCGCGGCGTCCGGCGGCAGGCGATTGTGCTGGCGCGCCTGCTCCTGTTGCAGCCACGGCGCCAGCTGTTCATGGCTGGCCGCCAGCGCCGCCAGCTCTGCCAGCACCGAGGTGGCGGCGGCCAAGGCGCGCCACTGCGCCAGGTCGAAACGCGGATCGTTCAGCGCCTGTGTGGTGCGCCAGTGTTCGAGGTCTTCGCGCAGCGCGGCCTCGCCGGCATCGGCCAGTCGCGCGCTCAGAATCGGATAGCCGTCATCGTCGTACAGTTCCTGGTCCAGCGCCGGGCGGGCGCGGTTGGCGGCCAGCGCGGCGCGCAGTTCCGGCATCGACGCGCCGTGCGGCACGCGTACGGCGCTGGCCGCGATCTGCAAGGCCGGCGCCAGCGGTGGCGCGGCTGGCGTTGCCTCGGCGGCTGGCGCAGCGCCGACCGTGCCGGCAGTCGCCGCTGCCGCGCTGGCGCGCGCCCATGCCTTGCGGCCCAGCCACCATGTGGACAGCAGCAACAGCGGCAACACCAGCAAGTATAAGGCCAGTTCGCTGGTGGCCGGCATGCGGTTGGTCTCGCGCCAGAACCAGATGGCGCCGCCCCAGCTGCCGCCAAATGCGACGCCGGCAAGGGCGATATTGCGCAGCCAGTTCATAAGCTAGACCTGGTCCACGGTGGTTTGCTGGGTGGCGATCAGGGTCGCCCCGCACGAGGTCTTGTCGCCATGACGCGCCACCGGCTTGCCGTCCACCAGCATGCTCGGATCGCCGCTGGTGATGGTGCCGTCGCCATGCCGCGGGCAAGTGATCTTGTCGCCCACGCGGGCGATCCCCTTGCCGCCGCTGTCGCTCATCTGCGAACACTCGACCACTGCGCCGTGGTGTGAAGTCTTGTCGCCCAAGACGATAACTGGTCCTGCCATGCTGCTCTCCTATTTGTTCATTACGCCGGGCCGGCGCAGTTCCGTGTGCCCGAAATCCATCATCTTCCAGCGCCCGCCCCAGGTCAGGCCCAGCGACTCGGCCACTTCGCCGTACAACTGGTAGCCGCGCATGGCCCACGGGTCGCGTTCTGAAATCACCAGCTTGCCGTCACGCAGGAAGGCGCAGTCGGCGGCCAGGCCGTATTGGTGCCAGCTCTGGAAGGCGGCGGCATTGGTCACACCGGCGCCCATCGCAGCCAGCGTGTTCTGGCGCTCGGGACTGCGGTAGCCTTCCAGCAGGGCCATGTCATAGCCATATTTTTCCTTCATGATGCGGAAGGCCATCAGCAGCCGTTGCGCGTAGGCGCTGTCGAGCAAGGCCCAGTCGCGGCTGGCCGAGACCAGCAGCGGCCGCTCCAGCTGCACTTCGGCGGTGGTGAACACCAGCGGCGGCAGTGCCGGCGGCGGCACCAACTGCTCGCCTTGCAGCAGGCCGGCCACTTGGGTGTTGATCTCGCGCGTGGAGGCGTCGTAGCCGCTGAGCGTCGGCCTGCCTGCCAACAGCACGGCCAGCAGGGGCGGCAGGCACAGCAGCGCCAGGCCGCCGAGGCAGAACAGGGAGTGCTGTTCCCAGAACTCATGCAAGCCCCCGATGGACGCCCGGCCGGAACGGGCTGCCGCGTCCAGGCTGGCGCGGCGGCGCTGCGCCAGCCGGTTCAGCCGGTATTGCAGGCGCGCGCCGGCGCCGGCCAGCGCCGACGCCACAAAATCGCGCCCGGACGGGAACAGCACCATCCAGCTGATGGCGCACGCCAGTACGAAATACCCAGTTACCGCCAGTAGGAACACGTTGCCCTCGAAGTCATTAAATGTCTAAAAAGCATTGCTTTGGAGTATATATTAGAGTTATGACAAGCCCGCGCACGATTGAAACTAGCCGTGCGGCATGATTTCTTTGAATGTTTTAAAGTGATGCGAAATTAATAAGGGAGCTAATTTTGCAAGGTGAAGAAAAACGCCCCACGACCAGTGGACGCCCCAGTCTTCTGTCGACGGAACCCCCGGCCGAGGACGGCCGCGCCAGCGTCCTGGACGGGCTGGAACGCCGCCCGGCCACGGCGTCGGCTGTTGGCGTGGGCCCGGTCGGGCGCAAGAAAGCGCTGTTGGCCGGCGGCGCTGCGGCGATTGCCCTGCTTGCCGTCGGCATCGCGGCGGTCCTGAATTTCACGCCCGGTCCCAAGCTCACCTTGCCTGAGGCCCAGACGCCGATGGCCGCCGCACCGCAGCCTGAGCCGCCGGCGCCGGCACCGGCTGCCGTCCCAGCTGCCACCATCGTCGAAGAAACGGCCGCCGTCAGCCCTGCGGCCGACAACACGCGCTCGCTCAAAGAAATGCTGAACGACACGCCGGCCAAGCCACCGAAGGATGAACTGACCGCCGCGCTGGAAAAGCCGCACGCGGCGCCGGTCAAGCCCAAGCTGGTCGAACACAAGAAAGCCGACAAACCGGCCAGGAAGCCAGTGCAAGTGGCGAAAAAAACCGAGACCAAACCTAAAGCGCAGCCGGACAGCGACGTCGCTTTGCTGGCGGCGCTGATGGCGCACGTCCAATCCGGCAAAACTGCCAAAGAAACCTCGACCCCGGCCTACCAGCTCAAGCAATGCAGCCGGATGAACGAAGCCGGCGCCGCCCAATGCCGCGAACACCTGTGCGCGACCACCGCCCGCAAGGAGCCTGAGTGCAAGCAGCAGCCAGTGGCGGTGAAAACTGCTGCCGAATCATGAGCCTCGCACTACTGGAACAAATCACCACCGCACTGGCCGAGTTTTCCAGCGTCACCCGCTTGTACGAATTGACGCTCGATGATGGCGATAGCGCCGACCTCGGCGCGGGCGGTTTGCTGGTCGAGGCCTTTGCGGCGGACGACAGCGTGCAGGGCGTCGGTCCGCGCGATGTGATCGTGTTGTCGACCAACGCCTCGGTACAACTGGCCCCGCTGCTGGGTCGGCAGGCCGCGCTGGCGGTCAGCCTTGCCGACGGCAGCCGTACCCAATTTCATGGCGAGATCACGCAAGCGGCCATGCTGGGCAGCGAAGGCGGCCTGGCGCGCTTCCGCCTGCGCCTGACGCCGTGGCTGTGGCGCCTGAGCCAGGTGCGTAACAGCCGCGTGTGGCAGGACAAGACCGTGGTCGACATCATCGACGCAGTGTTTGAAGGCTATGCCCCGTTGGCGCAATGGCGCTGGAGCGAAGAGACCGGGCCGTTCATGGCGGACGCGGTGGCGCGCAGCTACTGCTGCCAGTACCGCGAATCCGATCTCGATTTCGTGCAGCGCCTGCTGACCGAAGAAGGCCTGGCCTGGCGCTACGAACAATTGGACGACGGCGTCGGCGTGGTGCTGTTCGCCGACAGCAGCCAAGCCAGCGCCACACCCGAAGACGCCAGCAGCGCGGCGGGCGGCGGCATCCGCTACCACGGTGTGCGCGCCGGCGAAGCGGCCGACACCATTCAGGCCTTGCAGTCGCGCCGCGCCGTGACGGCGTCGCTGACCACGCTGCTGAGCTACGACTACAAGGCCAAGCAGGCAGTCAACGCCAGCGCGCCATCAAGTCTCCCGGCCGGCAAGCTGCCGGCGCTGGAAAGCTACGACGTGCCGGGCCAATACGCCTACGCCAACGCCGCACAAGCGCAGCGCTATGCCGACATCCAGATGCAAGGCCGCGAAGCTGCTGCCCAGCTGTGGCGTGGCCGTTCCACCGTGCGCACCCTGGCCGCCGGCACGCGCTTCACGCTGACGCAGGGCCCGCTGACCACCGACGCCGCGCCCAGCTACGTGCTGCTGCGCGTGCGCAGCGTCGGCGTGAACAATCTGCCGTCGCCCGCGCAGCAAGCGTTGGCCGAGTTGTTCGGCCCGCTGCCGGAATTGCTGGAAGAAGTCGCCATCGACGCGCCGGACGACTTTGCCCTGACCATCGCCCAGGCGCGTGAAACCGGGTACGCCAACGGCTTTGAAGCGGTGGCTGCCGACGTGATCTGGCGCCCGCAGCTGCCGGGCAGCGATGGCCGGAGCCATCCCAAGCCCACCGCGCGCGGCGCGCAGAGCGCCATCGTCATCGGCGCCGACGGCCTCGCGCAGCCGTCCGGCGCGGACGAACTGTATTGCGACAAGCTGGGCCGCGTGCGCATCCGCTACCACTGGCAGGACAACGGCGACGCCACCTGCTGGGTGCGCGTGGCGCAGCGCTCGGCCGGCGGCGGCATGGGCAGCCAGTTCCTGCCGCGCATCGGCCAGGAAGTGCTGGTGCAATTTATCGAGAACGATATTGACCGCCCCATCATCATCGGCGCGCTGTACAACGGGCAAGGCGAGGGCGGTATCGCGCCCACGCCGGGCGCGCAAAGCAGCGGAGGCGAAGAGACGCGTTTTCAGCCGGCCGCTGATCACGTGCCATCGGCGCAAGGCAATCTGGCTGGTGGCAACAGTCCGTTGTGGCATGGCGCCTCGGCCGACAGCGCCGGCCACCGCAACGCTGCCGCGCAGTGGGGCGTGCGCAGCAAGGAGTTTGGCGGCTCTGGCTACAACCAGCTGCTGTTCGACGACACCGATGCGCAAGGACGGGTGCAGCTGCGCTCGACGCATGCCGCCAGCGAACTCACTCTTGGTCACCTGATCCATAGCGCGGACAATTATCGCGGCAGCCTGCGCGGTCAGGGCGCGGAGATGCGTACCGATGCCTATGGCGCGGTGCGCGCCGGCGCCGGCCTGCTGGTCAGCAGCTACAAGATCAACCACAGCGCCGACGCGCGCGAGCCGGCTGGCGACAACGCCGCCGGCATCGCGCTGCTCAAGCAAGCCGTCAAGCTGGGCGAGACCTTCAGCGAAGCCGCCAAGACGCACGAAACGGTGACGCTGGCCAGCCACCTCGGCGCCGCCAAAGCCAACGCCAGCACGCTGGACGACAAGGCCGCGCCGCTGCAAGCGATGCTAACGGCGGTATCCGGCATGGTCGGCAACGCCAGCCTCGACGCGGCCAAGGCGGATGCTGTGGAAAAGAAAACTGCACCGGGCGACGACCAGCTACCGCACGCCAGCGCGCCGATCATCGCCATCAGCGGCAAGAGCGGCATCGGCGTCACCTCGGGCGCGGCGGTGCAGCTGGCCAATGGCGAAACTATCTCGCTCATGAGCGGCAACGACAGCCAGTTCATGGTCGGCGGCCAGATGCGCGCGCACAGCGGCCAGGCCATCGGCGTGCTGGGCGGCGCGGTCAAGGCCGGCGAGGGCGGGCTGGGCATGCAGCTGATCGCGGCCAAGGACGCCATCGACATCCAGGCCCAGGCCGATGAACTGAAAGTGCAGGCGCGCGACGACATCAACATCATCAGCGCCAACGCCAGCGTGGACTGGGCGGCGGCCAAGCGCATCAGCCTGTCCACCACCGGCGGCGCCAACATCACCATCGAGGGCGGCAACATTACGGTGCAGTGCCCGGGAAAGCTGACCATTCATGCGGGGAAGAAGAATTTTAGTGGTCCTACCCGGATTGATCCGGTTTTGCCAGTTTTGCCGAAAGCTGAGAATACCTGGGTAGAAGTCAAGGCTGATTACGACGACGCCTGGAATACGCCTTGGCCGCTGACCGGACTCAAGTTCAAGGTCGACAACAAGACGCTGGCGCAAGGCGTCCCTATCAATCAGGCGACAGGGAAGGGGCAGTAAGGTGAGCGGATCGCCATCAGAAATTCGGCGCATGGAAGCGCCCAAGGACGGTGCCGTCATCGTCACCACCGAAACACGGGTCACCGAGAAGGAAATTAGCGAAGAGCGCGAGGGTATCGTACTGCGCCTGCACGCGGCGTATCTGAACCTCACTGACCAGATGGCGGAATTCCAGAGCCAATGGGATGAGAATCCTACATTGGCCTTTGTGACCAGTGCGCGCGAAGGCTGGAACGCAGGCGGCGCAGAGTGGTTAAGCGATCAGGCCGAGCTGTTCAAACCAGAGCTTTGGACCGACCTTGGCGGCAAGATACGCGATGCGGCCGGCACGGCCTATGATCGTCTCGCCAGCTACAGCAAACAGCGTTACGATGAACTGCACAAGCAACTGAGCACGCATATCGAGAACCCCGACGACACCTTATACAACTGGGCGTGGTGGCAGAAAGCGATTACGGAAGAAGCGACGGAGCTGGGGCGCCAACAGCTGCAAAAGCTCGAAGATGCGCGGCATGCCGTGCAGGATGCCGCCAACACGGTCATCGAGAGCGCCAATAAGGCGAGAAAAATTTATCAGCATCGCGACGCGATTCTGAACCTGCCCAGCCTGATCGCGGACGGTCAGCCGAGGCCGGTGCAGAATTTTGTCGATACGGTGTTGATGGACATCGATCCGGTGCTGGCCAAGTCGATCCGCAATGACCCGAATTTCGCGGTCGTGTTGGAGATCATTGCCGACCATGACAGCGCCTTAAGTTACCTCGCGTATGTGGGGCTCATGATCGAAGCGATTCCGCCGAATTTCTACGCCTATGTCGCTGGCAAGGGCAGTGCTTATCTGATGATCGAGGTAGTCATGCTGGTGGTGAGCGCCTTGTTGAGCGCAGGCGCAGCCGTGGCAGCGCGCATCACCATGTTGATTGGCCGGTTCGCCGCCGCCAGTGTCAAAGTGGTCACGGCCAACCGCCGCATCAAGCGCGCCAAGGCCGCGATTGACGCGTTTCTCAGGATAATGCGCGATCTGTCGGACGCGGTAGACGATTTGCACAACCTGGGCGCAAAGCTGTTACAGGCGCGCAGCAAGGGGCTGGTGGTACGCGGTAACACCAAGACTACGTTGGCAGCGAAGAGGACATCGATCAAACGGGATAAGAAGTGCCGCGTCTGTGGCAGCACCGCGCATACTACACCGCGTCTGCGCCCCGGAACTGTGCACTACGTTTAGCTCAGGCTTTATTGCACCCATTGGGAAATAAAATGGCAATTACATTAGGGAAGTCTTCCAAGGACAGCCAGTATTTGAAACGGATAAAAGATGCGATCGAAGGGGATAAAAGTCATCCACGGAACAATGGTGTCAAAATGCAGGCGCATCATATTATTTCTGGCAAAGGTATGGGCTTATCAGGGCTCGGGAAGAAGGTAGAGAAGATGGGGTACAACATAAATTTGTTGCCCAACTTAGCTTTCATCCCCTGCACATTACAGGGGGCATGTCATTTGGGGGTGCAACCACATCGCGGCAATCACGACATTGCGATTGACCAAGACGACTACGAAGATGATCGAGAGCCTGTGACGTACCATGAGATGATCGCGAAAAAGCTCCAGGCACTCGATTTGCCGTTGTCAAAAGAGTGCCCAGGCGATCACCCATCGAAAGCGGCAAAGGTTGTGGCTGAGTTAGACGGGCTGAGTCAAACAATATTGCGTCTGATACAAATGAAGCCCCGCGAAGCGCCGCTAACAAAACTGGCTGTGCACTTTGGACGAGGCGGGGTCGGCTGTGCTGGTGTTGATTCCGTATCGGCGCATCACGGTGGTCGTGCTTGTCCCGTCGGACGAGATCATTTATTTGATGCCGCAACGCCTAAGAAGTCACAGGGTGAAGGGCAGAAAAGTGAAAAAATTATGTATAACAATACCGAAAAATATCGGTTAAAAGTAGGACAGTAAGATGAGCGACATGGACCTTGAATATTATTTCATCAGAAAACCAGATGACGATCGCCTGCCGTTTCTCGTCCCGGATCAAAATACTGAGGATCGCCATTTTCGCTTTGAACCTCAGCCACCAGGCTCTCCACCATTGGTGTTTCACAATGGCTGGAGGGAACTGCAAAGAAAGAACAAAATCGTTGGTGTGACTCCCGACATACTTTTTGCTGGCGCAGACTTGGTGGTTCGAGATGCCGTAAGGGAGCGGCTGCTTGAGCATCGGATTCCCTCTCTGCATATGCACCCGGTCGTTTATATCGACAACGTAGGTCAATGGCACGAAGATTTTTGGTATTTAACCTTCGTTGACCGGTTTGACTGCTGGGACCGTACCACTTCTGAGTTTGACGAGGAAAGTCCGCCAATCCGCCTCGGCGGCTTTCAGCTCCAGGAGGTGTACACCTACTGCCTGGACGAGGAATTGATGCGACAGACCCCATTGGAGAATAGGCGCCTGTTTAAGATGGGAGGAGATCTCAATGCGTTTGTGGTGTGCCATTCCAGCCTGAGCCCCATATTTAGAGGGAACGGCACTAGTGGCGCTAGTTTGATGGCCATCGCCGATTATTGATCACCTTACTCGTGCTTTCAATCGCGACGCGATCTCGAACCTGGCCCAGCCTGATCGCGGACGGTCAGCCGAGGCCCGTGCAGAATGTTGTCGATACGGTGTTGATGGACATCGAACCGGTGCTGGCCAGGTCGATCCGCAATGATCCGAATTTTCGCGGTCGTGTTGGAGATCATTGCCGACCATGACAGCGTCCTGAGTTATCTGGCATATGTAGGGCTGATGATTGAAGCGATTCCGCCGAATTTCTACGCCTATGTCGCTGGCGGTATTCAGCCCAGCAGGCTAATCAGCAGGCAGATTTGCTTCATCAGCGATCCAGCTGCGATGATTTGGCGAGTTCCAGGTCGTTGTTGTCGTAGTACAGCGATTCCACCACCCATCCGGCTTTTTTATCGTAGACGAAGTTGTAGTCTTCGATGCGGGTCGGGCCGCTGAAGGCGCATTTGGCGCTGTCGAATTTGGTTTGCGGGATGTATTCCTTGCCGGTCGATTTTTTCATCGCGGTCAGCATGGCGATTTCGGTGTCGGCTGGACCGCGCTGGAACAGTTCGACGTAGTTCTTGATGAACACCGGTCGCGTGATTTTCATCGATTTCATCCCGTCCATCGGCGGCAGCAGCTGTACCGGGAATTTGTAGTAGCGCGCCACTTGTTCGGGCTGGCCAGCCAGGGTGGCGGTGCGGAACGATTGCCAGGTAGAGCGCAGCAGCGCCGGGTCAGGCGCGCTGCACGGCTCGGCGCTGGCCGGCGAGTTCAGGCATCCTGCCAGGCTCACAGCGCACAGCGTCAACATCAGGGATTGCTTCATTTACGTTTTTCCTTTTCAGTCGGCCAGCGATACGATACCAGATGCAAGGCGGGATCGTCGGCGGGGTCGACGGTCCAGCCGGCAAAGTCCCTGACCATGCGCGAGAAGTTGCCGCTGAGGAGGCGTACCACCTTCACCTTTCTGAATTTCTTTTTGGTTTTCTTGGTGATGGTGCCGTCTTTGCCTTTGACTTCGACTTCCTCGACGCCATCCTCGACATTTTTTTCCGTCGTGCCGGTGTAGAAACCAACGTGATACTCCGGTTTGGTGGAGCGGGTGACGACGGTGATGGCGCCATAGCGCGGCTCGCTCAGTTGCTCGCCCCAGTTCTTCCACGACACGGCTTGCGCGTCGTCGGTGCCGATGTAGCCAGCTTGTTCCATACACCAGTTGGTGAAGGACGAACACCATGACGTGCCATCGTCGCGCGCCGTGTCGCGGTCCAGCGAGGTGGTTTGCAGATATTTGACGATGTCCGGGTTGTTGAAGCGTTGCTCGATCTTCAGCATTTCGGCGTCGGCATCGGCGTAGGCTTTTTGCTGACTGGTGATGGCGGCCTGCAGTTCTGCCACTTTTGCGCCGTCCACCGGTTTCTTTTTCTGTTCGATGCCCAGCTGCTTGTGCGCGGCTTTTTCAGCTTTTTTGGCGGCTTCGCGCGCGGCGTGCTGTGCTTTCCACTCAGGGTTAGTCTTGTGGTCATCTCTGTTTTCGATGACTTTCTCGGCGCCTTCCTTGCCTTGCTCCTTGAGGGCGAAGGGCATCCACGGCGCGTCGGTGCTGGCCGCAACCGTCTTGACGGCTGGCTGTTCGGCGGTCTGGACTTTCTCTTCGACCTTGAGTTTTTTGGTGTCCTTGTTGGGCAGGCTGCTGCCGATCACTTGCTGGCGGGCCGGGCCGGGCGCGCTGGTCGGGGTGCTCAGCGGCGTTTCCGGGAATTTCGGACGCGTGTAGAACTGCTTCACGTAGGCGAAGGAGGTCATGTAGACGGCGTTCCAGCCGAGGTCTTTTTTTACGGCGGCCACGATGTCTTCGAAGGTGATTTCGCGGCTCGGCGCTGGCTTGGGTGCGGCTTTTTCCTTGGCCGCCTGGGCGGCGGCGTCGAAGACGTTGCTTGGGGCTGGCGGCTTTGCTGGTGGTGCGGGCTTTGGCGCCGGTGCCGGTGCTGGCGCTGGCGCCGGGGTTGCGCCGCCGGTGTTTTCGGGCGTCGGCTTCCAGCCGTTGTCCGGGGCAGGGAAGGCTTGGGCGATCTGCTCGCCGTCATGGGTCTGCAGGACGTGCTGGTTGCCATCTTCAGGCATGCCTTCCTTGCTGACGGCGTCGTTGTAAGCTTCGACATCGATGCGCGGGATCAGGATCGCCACCGGCTCCTGCGACTCGGAGCTGATTTCGGGGACTTTGCCGTCGGCACCAGTTGTCACTTCTTTGGCGCTGACTTCCCATTCGATGCCCTCGTCGGCAGGCGCGGGCGCGCTGTCGGCTGCAGCGTTGGCGGCCGGCTCGGATGCAGATGCAGTCGGCGCCGGTTCGGTGGATGGCGCTGGTGCGGGCGTCACATCAGCTGCCGGCGGCGGTGCAGGCGCTGGTTCGGCGGGCTGGGCGGGCGGCGTTGCGGGCGCCGTGGCCGCTGGCGGCTTGGCAGGGCCTGCGGGCTTGGGCGTCTTGGTCACGACGATGACCTTGCGACTGTTCATCGGCTTGCCCATGACGTCGTTCAGCTGCACCACCAGCCCATGCGAGGCGTTGAGGATCGCTTCGATACGATCCGCCTCGTCCACCACGGTCTTGGAGTCCGGATAGCGCTTGTTCTTTTCCAGCTCGGCAAACTCCTTTGGATGCCAGGTTTCTCTCTTGCGCTTGCTATTTGGGATAGGGACCATCTCGCAGTCGCGGGTCGAGAATTCACCGTAGTGATAGCGGTAGTAGATCAGCGGTTCAAACTTGCCGGCTGCCGAGCCGTAGTCCTTGATGGTTTCGGCCTTGAGGTCGCGGAAGTAGCCCAGCCCGGCCTTAATGCTGGAACGCGCGTCAAAGCGGTTGCTGTCGTTGACGCCGTAGGTGGCCGCGGTCTTGTCGATCACCTGGGCGATGCCGGAGGCCGTGCCTTTCGGATTGGCCGCATCCGGATTGAACGACGATTCGCGCTTGGCGATGGCAATGTAGTACGCCAGGTCGCGGTTGTTGAAGCCCATCTTGCGGGCTTCCTCAATGATGATGTCGATGACTTTCTGCTGCACCTCGGGCGGCACTTCGAAACCTTGGCGGCCGGTGCCGGACAGCGGCTTGCTCTTGTCGATCGGCTCGTTGAAATGGGTATCGGTCATTGCGGTTGTGGATCTTCAAGCACGGTGTTGTTGATCGGGTAGCGCGGTGCCAGATGCCAGGACGGCTCGCGCAGGCGGATCGCGCGCTGCTCGCTGGCCGGCGTGGATTTCCACTTGCTGCCATAGCGCCTCCAGCGGCCGTCGAGCCCCACCACGGCTTGGAGCTCGCAGGTGTCGCAGCTGCCGCCGGTATCCAGGTTCACCAGCAGATAGCGTTGCTTGCCGGCCTCCACGCAGCGCAGCGCGGAGGCGATGTGGAAGTCATCTCCGACCGGCTCGTGTTCCAGCAGGTCGCGTGTCACGGGCTTCTTTCCAGGCTGGGTGATCACCAGTTCCTGCTCGGTGCAGCCGCTGTTGACCTGCACCACGGCATTGGCGCGCTGCGACACCTCGCAGTAGGAACGCACCACCACCTTGGCGTCGCCGCACTGGGTCTCGTTCTTGAACCAGAACATCTCGGGATCGGCGGCCTGCGCGGCAGCGCCGCAAGCCCACAGCAGGGCGGCGGAAATCATCTTTTTATGCATACTCAGGAAAACCATTGGTTCAGTTCATCTTCATCGATTTTGTCGCGATGGAATTTCTCGTTATGGTCTAACGAGATCGCGAGTTGTTCTTCCTTGGCGGTGTTGACCGGCGTGGTGTGGCCTTCGGCATCGGTCTTGCCGAAGAAGACCTTGCCGTCGGCGCGCTGTTTCTTGTACAGGCGGCCGGCGATGGCTGTGCCGGCCACCGCGTCCTTGACCTGGAAGCGGCCGGCGTACAGTTTTTCGTTCGGCAGCTCGGGCAGGGCTGGCGTGCTCTGCGCCGGGCCGGTCAGCTCTTTCATGCTGGCCTTGAAGGTCATGGTGCCGGGACCGTGCACTTCGATATTGCCGCCTTCCAGTTTGAGGTAGGCCCCTTGCGCGGTCAGCAGCACGTGCTCCTTGGCGGCCATGCGCACGTCCTTGCTGACGCTGGCCACGGTGATCATGCGGTCAGCGGTGAGCGAGGTGGCGTCGTTCTGGCTCTGGCTGCTGACCTTGCCGCTGGCCGCGTGCAGGCGGATGCCGGTTTCCTGGTTCGGCTTGTCGGCGCTGCTGGCTTTGCCGTAGGTGAACAGGCTGATGCCGTCGCGCACGGTGTGCAGGCTGTTGGCTTGCGTGAGCAGGTTGATGTCCAGCCCGGCCGCCATGCTGCTGGTGGCGCCGGCGGCAATGACCGCGCTGGCTGGCGTGGTCGCGACGATGCCGGATGGTGCCGACAGCTGTATCAGCGCGGCGCTGTAGGCGGTGGCCTGGCCGCCGCCGCCCGCATCGCCGGCCAGCCCCGAACCGGATGCGGACAGGGCTTGCGCGCTGCCGGCCATCTGCACGATGGCGGGGATTTTCTCCGGCTCCGGCTCGGCCTTGAGTTTTGCATTCTGCTTTTGCGCGGTGGTCGCCAGCGTGGTTTGCAGCGCTTGCGCCTGTTCGATCTGTGCCTGCGCTTCGCGCGCATCGAGCTGATGGCCGCTGCCGCCGTTGCGCAGATCGGCCGACAGCAGCATGCCGCGGCCGGCGCGCAGCGCGGCGCTGTGTTCGGACTTGAGCTCGGCGCCGAAACCGGCCGGCTGCAGGCGCTGGTTGTCGGTCTGGTGGCGCAGATTGCCCAGATTGAGTTCGTCCGTGCCCTGGTGCGGCGACGCATGCCGCTGCAAGCCCAGGCGCGGCTGGCCCGGCGTGTCGTCAAACACCAACTGGCTGTAAGCGCCGCTGCCGCCCTGGCTGGCTGGCAGCGTCTGGCTCTTGAGGCCGGACAAGGTGGCCGCATGGGCATGACCGGCAGCGTCCCCGGGGAACCACGCCGGCGCATTGCCGGTGCTGGCGCCGCCGCCTTGCGCGACCTGGTTATGCTGCGCATCGGCCTGGCCCTGGCCGCTGTAGAGTGCGCCGATTACCACCGGCCGGTCGATATTGCCGTCGATGAAATCGATCAGCACTTCCTGTCCCACGCGCGGCACGGCGTTGCTGCCCCAGTTGGCGCCGGCTTGCGGCGCCAGCGGCGTGGCCACGCGCACCCATGCGCCGACGCTGTCATCGGCCGGCGCACCGCTGTGGCTGCCCGGTGCCGGATGATTCAGGCGGTTGTGGCCGGCATCGCCGCGCTGCCAATGGAACTGCACCTTGATGCGGTGGTCGCGGTCGGTATGCACCGCCGCGCCGGAAGGACCAACCACCACGGCGGTCTGCTGGCCCTGAATAGTCGGACGCGGATGCAGCAGGCGGCCGTGGCCATCCGTGCCGCTGGCGCGATAGGGCACGCTGGCGCGGATGGCGTCAATGCGGTTGCGGTACAGCGGCCGTTCGCCGGCCGCCTTGCCCACCGCGTGCAGGCTGCCGGCCTGCTCGGCGGCGATGGCGGCGCCCAGCGCGCTTTCGCCCAGCCGTTGCATCAGGCCGGCGTGCAGGTCGGCACTGAGGTTGTTGTGCATCAGGTGCACCACGCGCGTGACGAGGAAGGTTGCATCGCCCAGCGCATGCTCGCTCAGATTGAAGGTCGTGCCCGGCGACAGGGTGCGCACGGTGCCGGCGCCGGTGTAGGCCTCGCGCGCCGCTTCCAGCGCTTGCAACTGCTGGTCGGCGATGCGCTGGCCGTGGGCGCGTGACGGGTAGGCGTAAGCGCCGGGCGCGTCGCGGCTGGTCAGCAGCACATCGGCCGCTGCATCCGGCGCGGCGGCGCTGACCGGGCGCCTATCCAGCGCGCGGTAGTCCCAGCTGTGCAGCTCCACCGCATTGGTTTGCAGCTTGAGTTCACTGCGCCAGCGGTCCATGCTGTCCTCGCGCATGACGGCGCCGGGCTGGGTGAAGCGCACCTGCGCCTGGGCGTTGGGCTTGAAGCTGCTGTTATCGTCGGCAATCACCAGCTCGTGGACGTCCTTGCTGTGCACGAAGTAGTGGAACAGGCCTTCCTCGTGCATCAGGCGCTCGGCAAAGGCGAGATCGCTTTCCTGGTACTGGGTAGTCAGGCTGCGCACCGGATAGCGGCTGCGGTCCTGCACATCGAAGCGCCAGGCCGGCGCCAGCTTGCCCTGGCCTTGCCAGGCGCCGAATACGGCATCCAGGATGTCAAACACGTTCAGGGCCTGGAATATGCGGCTGTCGCGGTTATGGCCGAGGAAAGCGGTCCACGGTTCCAGCGTCAGCGTGTAGCGCGCCAGACCGCCGTTGGCGCCATTGGCTTCGGCACTGGTGACGTGGCCGTGGAACGGTCGCGCCTCGCCCAGCGTGGTTTGCAGTTCCAGCAGCACCGGCTGGCCGAGCAGGGCGCGCAGCGACAGCCCGGCGTCCGGCGACAGGGCGGTGATGCGAAAACGAAAGCCGCCGCTCAGCGCCTCTTCGCCGCGCACGCATTCCGGCGTCAGCAGGTTCTCGCCAAGTGGCGTGGTCAGGCGCAGCAGGCGGGTTTCTTGGCCTAACAGGGAAAGCAATTCGCGCAGCATGGTTGTTAAGTTAATATGTTTGCATTCCGCATTACACCTGATTCAACCCGGCTCAGCAAGAGTGATTCGATTGAAATTGCGCCAACGAAAAACGCCCCGCGCGGCGTGGGCCGGGCGGGGCGTTGAGTACTAGCAATGCTTGTTAGTGGCTTGGAACGACTTCCATCGGTTCCGGATCAGTGATGGTCGAGCCTGGATTGGCCAGTTCGGCTTTCATCTTGTCCATATCCAGGTCTTTTTCCCAGCGTGACACCACCACGGCGGCTACGCCGTTGCCGATGAAGTTGGTCAGCGCGCGGCACTCGGACATGAAGCGGTCGATGCCCAGGATCAGCGCCATGCCGGCCACTGGAATATCAGGCACCACGTGCAGGGTCGCGGCCAGCGTGATGAAGCCGGCGCCGGTGATGCCCGACGCGCCTTTCGAGGTCAGCATCGCCACGCCGAGGATGGTCAGTTCCTGCATCAGCGTCAGGTCGGTGTTGGTCGCTTGCGCCACGAACAGGGCGGCCATCGTCATATAGATGTTGGTGCCGTCCAGGTTGAACGAGTAGCCGGTAGGGACCACCAGGCCCACCACCGATTTGCCGCAGCCCAGGCGTTCCAGCTTGTTGATCAGCGATGGCAGGGCCGATTCCGACGAACTGGTGCCCAGCACGATCAGCAGTTCTTCCTTGATGTAGAGGATGAAGCGGCCGATGGAGAAGCCGGTCAGGCGCGCCACGGTGCCCAGCACCACCACCACAAAGATAATGCAGGTGGCGTAGAAGCAGCCCATCAGGGTGGCCAGCGGCAGCAGCGATTTGATGCCGTATTTGCCAATGGTGAAGGCCATCGCGCCGAACGCGCCGATCGGAGCGACTTTCATCACGATGTTGACCACGCCGAAGATGGCGTGCGAAGCGTCGTCAATCAGCTTGACCAGCGGCTTGCCGCGCTCGCCCAGCAGCGAGATCGAGAAGCCGAACAGGATGGCGATCAGCAGCACTTGCAGGATGTCGCCCTTGGCAAACGCATCGACCACCGTGTTCGGGATGATATTCATCAGGAAGTCGGTGGTGGTTTGCGCGTGCGCCTTGGTGGTGTACTGCTCGATGGACTTGGCGTCCAGCGTGGCGGCGGTGGCGTTGAAGCCGGCGCCCGGTTTCACCAGGTTGGCGACGAACAGGCCGATCACCAGCGCGAAGGTGGAGATCACTTCAAAGTACAGCAGCGCCTTGCCGCCGACGCGGCCGATCTTCTTCACGTCCTGCATGCCGGCGATGCCCGACACCACGGTGCAGAAGATCACCGGCGCGATAATCATCTTGATCAGTTTGATGAAGCCGTCGCCCAGCGGTTTCATGGCGACGCCGCTGTCCGGATAGAACACGCCCAGCATCACGCCGCAGAAGATGGCGAAGAGTACCTGTACGTACAGGATTTTATAGAATGGTTTTTTCACGGGCTCTCCTCATATTGTATTTCGTGTGAGGAGTGCATCATCGCGTAAGCGGAGAGATATCACTATTGTGGAAAGCCGCAAATCACGGCCGGTGATATCTCTCTTTGGTAAGGGATTCTACTTATTGGGCGACCCAGCCGCCGTCCATATTCCACGCCACGCCGCGTACCTGCTTGGCCGCGTCCGAGCACAGGAACACCGCCAGCGCGCCCAGTTCTTCCGGCGTCACGAACTCGCCGGACGGCTGCTTGTCGGCCAGCAGCGCCTTCTTGGCTTGCTCGTTGCTGATGCCTTCCTTGGCGGCGCGGTCATCAACCTGTTTTTGCACCAGCGGCGTCAGCACGAAGCCGGGGCAGATGGCGTTGACGGTGATGCCGGTGCTGGCCGTCTCCAGCGCATTGGCCTTGGTCAGGCCGACCAGCCCGTGCTTGGCGGCGACATAGGCCGACTTGCCGGCCGACGCCACCAGGCCGTGCGCCGAAGCGAGGTTGATGATGCGGCCCCAGTTGTTGGCGCGCATGCGCGGCAGCACCAGGCGCGAGGTGTGGAAGGCCGACGTCAGATTGATGGCGATGATGGCGTCCCATTTCTCGACCGGGAATTCCTCGACGTTGGCGACGAACTGGATGCCGGCGTTATTGACCAGCACATCGACGCCGCCGAACTTTTCGCTGGCGAACTTGATCATGGCTTCGATCTCGGCCGGCTTGGTCATGTCGGCGTTGTGGTAGGCCACCTGCACGCCGAATTCCTTGGCCAGGTCGGCCTGCAACTGCGCGATTTCCTGGCTGTCGCCAAAGCCGTTCAGCAGCACGTTGGCGCCTTCCGCCGCCAGCGAGCGGGCGATGCCCAGGCCGATGCCGGAGGTGGAGCCGGTAACCAACGCGGTCTTACCGCTCAAAGTCTTGTTTGCCATACTGTGTCCTCTACAGGGTTGGAGATTGGGTGTGCGCTGCGCTACACTTCGGTAGGATTTTGTCACAACGCGGTAAAATGGTCATTCTGAACATCATTACATAAAAACCATTAAGGAAGCCGCATGTTCGAAGCAAAAATAAAGTCTGTTCAATGCCTGTCGCTGGCCGGCCTGCATCGCATGTCCTACAAGGAGTGGGGCGACGAAAGCAATCCCAACGTGCTGGTCTGCGTACACGGCGTCACCCGTGTCGGCGACGACTTTGACAACATGGCGCGCGCGCTGGCCAACGACTACCGCGTGATCGCCCCCGACATCGTCGGCCGCGGCCGCTCCGACTGGCTGAAGAACCCGCAGCTGTACCGCATTCCGCAGTACGTCAGCGACATCGTAACCCTGCTGGCGCGTGTGCTGCCAGACGCCGAAAGTCAGAAGGTCGACTGGTTCGGCACCTCGATGGGGGGCCTGATCGGCATGGGCCTGGCTTCGCTGCCGGGCAACCCGATCCGCAAGCTGGTGCTCAACGATATCGGCCCGGTGCTGGCGCCAATGGCCATGCAGCGCATTGGCGACTACATCGGCCAGGACCTGCGCTTTGAAAGCTTTGAGGCCGGCGCCAAGTTCATCCGCGACGTTTCGCTGTCCTTCGGCGAGCATACCGAAGCTGAATGGCACAAGCTGGCCACCGATGTGTTGCGCCAGGATAAGGACGGCAAGTGGGTACGCCACTACGATATGGGTCTGGCCTTGCCGTTCCGTTCGGCGACGCCGGAATCGGCCGACGCCGACCAGGCCATGCTGTGGGCCGCGTACGACGCCATCACCTGTCCGACGCTGCTGGTGCGCGGCGCCGAGTCCGACCTGCTGTCGCCGGAAACGGCCAAGCTGATGACCGAGCGCGGCCCGAAAGCCACGCTGGTGGAAATTCCGAACGTCGGCCACGCGCCGACCTTTATTCACGACGATCAAATCGCAATAGCAAAGCAATTCCTGTTAGGTTAATAAGAGTATGGAAATCAAACGACTGCACGTGGGCAAACGCCTGTCCGAAGTGGCGATCCACAACAACACCGTGTACCTGGCCGGCCAGATCCCGGACGACCTGTCGCTCGACATCAGGGGCCAGACGCGCGAAGTGCTGGCGCATATCGACCGCCTGCTGGGCGAATCCGGCAGCGACAAGACCTGCATCCTGAGCTGCCAGATCTACATCAAGGACATGGCCGACTTCCCCGGCATGAACGAGGAGTGGGACGCCTGGGTGCCGCAGGGCCATACGCCGCCGCGCGCCACCGTGGAAGCCAAACTGTACGATCCGCGCGTGCTGGTGGAAATCGTCGTCATCGCCGCGCAGCGCTAGGAGTCACATGGTTTCCACCACCGCGCTCAACAGCGCAGCGTCGGAGCAGTTGGTTGTCGGCCTGTCGCCCGACGACAGCGTCCGCATGCTGGCCGCGCTGGACTTTGCCGGCGAGGCGTATGCCGACAAACACAGTGCCAGCGGCCAGCCGGCGTTCGACTGCGCGGTCGGCGTGGCCGGCACGCTGGCCTCGCTCAACACCGACGTCGAAACCCGCATCGCGGGCCTGATGTTTGAGCTGACCCTGCTGGACCCGGAGCAGGCCGCCATCATCGAGCCGCGATTCGGGCCGGAGGTCAACGACCTGGTGGCCGGCGTGCGCCAGCTGATCCGCCTGCGCGAACTGACCCAGAGCCAGCAAGGCGCGGCGCCGGGACGCGGCCGCAACGCCGCGCAAATGGCGGTGGCGCAGGTGGAAACCCTGCGCAAGATGCTGCTGGCGATGGCCTCCGACATGCGCGTGGTGCTGGTGCGGCTGGCGTCGTGCGTGACCACCTCGCGCTACTTTGCCGACATCAAGCTGTTCAACGACATGACCTGCGCTTTCGGGCGCGAGACGCTGGACTTGTATGCGCCGCTGGCCAACCGGCTCGGCATCTGGCAGCTCAAGTGGGAGCTGGAAGACTTGTCGTTCCGCTTCATCGAACCGGAGACCTACAAGCGCATCGCCAAGATGCTGGAAGAGAAGCGCGTGATGCGCGAGGGCTTTGTCACCAGCGCCATCGAGCGCCTGCAATCGGAGATGGCCTCGGCCGGCATCCAGGCCGAAGTGTTCGGCCGCCCGAAACACATCTACTCGATCTGGAGCAAGATGAAGGGCAAGGAGCTGGACTTCGCCGACCTGTACGACGTGCGTGCCTTCCGCGTGATCGTGGACGACGTGAAGACCTGCTACACGGTGCTGGGCGTGGTGCACAACATCTGGACCCCGATTCCGAAAGAATTCGACGACTACATCTCGCGGCCCAAGCCGAACGGCTACCGCTCGCTGCACACGGTGGTGACGGCGGAAGACGGCCGCCCGCTGGAAGTGCAGATCCGGACCAGGGAAATGCACAGCTTTGCCGAATACGGCGTGGCGGCGCACTGGCGCTACAAGGAAACCGGCGGCTCCACCTTCACCGCCCAGCAGTACGACGAGAAAATCGCCTGGCTGCGCCAGCTGCTGGCGTGGAAAACCGACGTGGCCGATGCCGTGGTCGGGCAGGAAGAGCAGCAGCGCGAGTGGGTGGAAAAACTCAAGGCCGCCGCGCTGGATGACCGCATCTTCGTGCTGACGCCGCAGGCGCGCGTGATCGAATTGCCGGTCGGCGCGACCCCGGTGGACTTCGCCTATCACCTGCACAGCGACGTCGGCCACCGCTGCCGTGGCGCGCGCGTGGATGGCGTGATGGTGCCGCTGAATACGCCGCTGAAAAACGGCCAGACCTGCGAAATCATCACTGCCAAAGGCGCGCCGGGCACGGCCGGGCCGTCGCGCGACTGGCTCAGCGACGAGTACACGGTGGCGACCCGTACGCGCTCCAAGATCCGTGCGTGGTTCCACGCCATCGACATGCAGGAAACCCTGTCGCATGGCAGGGCTGCGGTGGAGAAAACGCTGCAGCGCGAGGGCAAGACCGCCGTCAACCTGGAAGCGCTGGCCAACAAGCTGGGCTTCGCCAAGGTCGATGATTTGTTCCTGTCGGTGGGCAAGGACGAGTTCAGCCTGCGCGCGATTGAAAACGCGCTGCACGACAGCGGCGAGCCGAGCGAGCCGGTGGATGAAGTCTTCCTCGGCAAGAGCCGCGCGTCGAGCGTGGAGCAGGGCGCCAAGTCGGGCGTGCTGGTGGTTGGCACCGACGGACTGATGACGCAGCTGGCCAAGTGCTGCAAGCCGGCGCCGCCGGATGGCATCGTCGGCTTCGTCACGCGCGGCAAGGGCGTGTCGATTCACCGCGCGACCTGCAAGAACTTCGCCGAAATGCGCGCCAAGGCGCCGGAGCGGGTGATTGTGACCGAGTGGGGACGCGCCGTTTCGGATACCGTCTACCCGGTCGATATCTTCATCCTGGCGAACGACCGCCAGGGCCTGCTGCGCGATATCTCGGAGATTTTCTCGCGCGAGAAAATCAACGTTATCGGCGTCAACACCCAATCGGCAAAAGGCTTCGCGCGCATGACCTTCACCGCCGAAATCGGCGCCACGGCGCAGCTGCACAAGGCCCTGAGCGCGATCTCGGAAGTGGGCGGCGTGCAGGAAGCCCGCCGTGCATAGGGACTTGCAGTCGCTGGAGAGCGAACGCCTGGTGTTGGCGCCGCTCAGCGATGAGCATTTTCCGGCGCTGGCCGAGATCAACGGCAATGCTGATGTGATGCGCTACATCGGCGGCGGCCGGCCGCAAACGCTGGAAGAAAGCCAGGCCATGATCGACCGGGTCAAGCTTCGCTGGCAGGAGCACGGCTATTCGTGGTGGGCGCTGTTGCGTAAAACGGATGGCCTGATGGTGGGCGCTGCGGTCCTGCAGCCAATTGAGGGCGTGACCGGCGCGACGCCGGAAATTGGCTGGCGCCTGCGGCCGGATTGCCAGGGGCAGGGGTACGCCACCGAAGTTGCGCGCCGCATTGTGGACTGGGCGCGCGAGCTGGGCATGCCAGAGTTGCTGGCTGTTGCTCATCCTGATAACAGCGCGTCGAGGGCGGTGATGGAGCGGCTGGGCATGCAGTTTCGCGGCATCGAAACGCACTACAAAGTGCCCTGCGCGACCTACGTGCTCAAGCTGAGATAGTCCGCGTAATGTGCGCCGCAATCGCCTGCGCCAGCAGGTGGATGTGGTAACCGTCGACAAAGCCGTGGTGCGCTTGTACCGACATCGTCATCGCCAGCTTGCCATCGTGGCGCTGATCGCTGAAACGGCCCCATGCCAGCGATGGGATATCGTAATCCTTGTGCTCGTAAATCGGGTGCTCGATCGAGGTCAGCTTCAGCCACGGCATGCAGGTGATGTGGATGTTGCGGCGCTTATCGTAGTCGCTCAGGTCTTCGGACTTGTTGATGATCCTGGTGCTGGCCTCTGCTTCCTTCTTTGCTGCCACGCTGCGGGCGACAAACTCCTGCAAATCCGCCGTCATTTCAAAGCGCGCAAAGTTCAGGTTCTGATCCTGATTAATGACCGTGTACGAGGCCCAGAAATCCTTGATCTTGATCACCTCGCCCTTGTGGATGCGGTACATGAAGTTATCGATGCCTTCCAGCGCATGCAGCACGTGGTACAGGAAAAAGTGGAAAGGAGGCAGCCCATGCTGCTTGCAGAAAGGCCGGAACTCCGGCACTTCCAGCTCAAAGCTCAGGTTGACGAGTGGTTTTTCGAACGACGCAAAAGCTTCGTATCGGTCGCGGCGTTTTTCAAAGTTGTGCATGATGGTGAGGCTTTAGTTCTTGTTACGTTTGAGGATGAGGCAGCGTCGCGCCCAGCAGGCTGTAGGCGAATTCGTCCATCGTTTTCTGCGACAGGTCGGTATTGTTGAGGATGATGACGGTGTCTTCGCCATCAAGGCGGTGGCCCAGCACGGAACGGTAGCCGGCGGTACGGCCGGTTTCCCAGGCGTAGGCATGGGGCTTGCCGTCCACCTCCAGTGTTTTGACGCGGCCGCCCAGCGTATAGCTTTCGCTCGGCACTTCGATGTGCGTCAACGCCTGTAGCGACTGCGGGCCCAGGAAGCCTTGATTGAAGACAGCATGGGCCGCGCGCAGCAGGTCGTCCGCCGTGCTGTAATAACCGCCCGAGGCGATCATGTAGGGCTTGTGTATGTCGAGCTTGCGGGCCGGCGGATTGATGGTGGCGTAGGCGAGGGCGGCGCCAGTTGCATCCGCGCGGGTCGCGTCCAGTTTCAGCGGGTCGAGCATCAGTTCGCGCATGGCTTGCTGGTAGGGCTTGCCGGTCGCCGCTTCAATGATGCCGATGACGATGTACCAGTTGGTCGCGGTGTAATCGAAGCGGCTGCCCGGCGGGAAGGCCAGATCGCCGGAGCTGAAGCGTTCTATGGCCTGGCGCGTGCTCAGGTCCTGGTCCAGCAGGGTGCGGTCGGCCTTCAGCGCGGGCATGAACTGGTTGGGGATGCCGCTGGTGTTGGACAGCAGGTGCCGCAGTGTGACCTTGTCCGCGCCATTGCCGCGATACCACGGCAGCAGCTTGCCGACCGCTGCATCCAGTTCCAGCTTGCCGCTTTCAATCAGCCGCAGGATCACGACGGACGTCAGCCACTTGGAGATGGAGCCGATTGCCAGCGGCGTCTCTACCTGCAGCGCCTTGCCGTCTTCGATATTGGCCATGCCGAAGGCTTGCGCGTACACCGGCTTGCCGCGTTTGGCCAGCATCACGACGCCGTAGAACGGCTGTGCCTTGGCAAAGGCTTCCGCCACGGGGGTGTTGGCAAGGGCGCTGGCGCTGAATAGCGTTGCCGCGCTGCCGGCCAGGAAGTGGCGGCGCGAGGTCATGGGTGTCCTTGCTGCGCGACTTCCGCCTGCAGGGTGATGTGATCGATGCCGTGCTTTTCCAGCAGCATGGCTTTGATGTTGTGGAGGATGCCGGGCCAGTGGGCGAGGTCGGTGATTTCGACGTGGCCGATCAGGGCGGGCTGGCCGGGTGACATGTCCCAGACGTGCAGGTCGTGTACCGAGCAGACGCCTTCCACTTGTTCGAGGTCGGCGCCCACTTTCAGATAATCGATTTGCTCGGGCACGCCGCCCATCAGGAAGTGGTAGGACTCGCGCAGCACGCCGATGGTGGACTTCAGGATTAGCAGCGCGACGAACACGGACAGCAGCGGGTCGATTTGCACCCAGCCGGTGTAGTAGATGACGCCGCCCGCCACCAGCGCGGCGACGGAGCCCAGCAGGTCGCCCAGCACGTTGACCAGCGCGGCGCGGGTATTCATATTGCTGTCGCCGCGCGACAGCATCCACGCCAGCACCAGATTGATAAGCAGGCCCAGCGCGGCCACCACGAATACCATCCCGCCTTGCACCGGCTCCGGATGCGAGAAGCGGCTGATGGCTTCATAGGTAATCCAGCCGACCAGCACCAATAGCACCAGGCTGTTCACGAACGCCGCCAGCGCCTCGGCGCGGCCGAAACCGAACGAGTGGCGCGCCGAAGGAGGGCGCTTGGCAATCAGTTGCGCCAGCAGGGCCAGTCCCAGCGCCGCAGCGTCGGTAACCATGTGGCCGGCGTCGGAGATCAGCGCCAGCGAGTTGGACATGAAGCCGGTCACCACTTCCACCACCGCAAAGCCCAGCGTCAGCGCCAGCGACCACGCCAGCACGGACTGGCTGCGCTGCACGGTGTAGTGCTGGTAGTGGGCATCACCGTCGCGGTGCTCGTGCAGATGGGCGGAAGGGGAGGTGTCGGCGTGCATGGGCTTCTTATTGGATGGGAATATCGACAGTTTAATGTAAGCCGGAAACGCCTGCTTTGCAGTTCTCATAGGAGAAATTGAAATGTTTCATTTGATTACCCTTGTTTTTCTTCCGATCGCTCTCTATAATGCTGGTCTTCGGGCGGTTAGTTCAGCTGGTTAGAATACTTGGTCGACATCCAAGGGGTCGGGGATTCGAATTCCTCACCGCCCACCAGAATTCGTAGTATTTTAGGAAATACTTAGTAAAATAGAGAAGGTCAACGGGCGGTTAGTTCAGCTGGTTAGAATACTTGGTCGACATCCAAGGGGTCGGGGATTCGAATTCCTCACCGCCCACCAGAACACATGTAAGAGCGAGAAAGGCAATCACGGTTATGACACCGCGAACTACTACCAAGCTTTGGGAGTGACGCTAGTCAACGGGATTCTTTTGCTTGAAAAAAGAGAAAACGCGGCTAGCCCGCGTTTTTTTTCGTCCAAATTTTTATCACCCTTTTAATCACCGGAGATCACAATGATTTCAGTTCGCCTTCCCGACGGTTCCGCACGCGAATTTGACGGTCCAGTCACCGTTGCGCAAGTTGCGTCGAGCATCGCCACCAGCCTCGGCAAGGCCGCGCTGGCCGGTAAAGTCGACGGCAAAGTGGTGGATACCTCTTACCTGATCGATAAAAACGTCGACCTGGCCATCGTGACCGACAAGGATCCGGAAGGTCTGGACGTGATCCGTCACTCGACCGCCCACTTGCTGGCCTACGCCGTGAAAGAGCTGTTCCCGGATGCGCAGGTCACCATCGGCCCGGTGATTGAAAACGGCTTTTACTACGACTTCTCGTACAAGCGCCCGTTCACCCCGGACGATCTGGTCGCCATCGAAAAGAAAATGGCTGAGCTGGCGAAAAAAGACGAGCCAGTCACCCGCAAAGTGCTGCCGCGCGACGAAGCTGTGGCCTACTTCAAGTCGATCGGCGAAGCCTACAAGGCCGAGATCATTGAATCGATCCCTGCGGATCAAGACGTCTCGCTGTACAGCGAAGGCAACTTCACCGACCTGTGCCGTGGCCCGCACGTGCCATCGACCGGCAAGCTGAAAGTGTTCAAACTGATGAAGCTGGCTGGCGCCTACTGGCGCGGCGACAGCAAGAACGAAATGCTGCAGCGTGTGTACGGCACCGCCTGGGCCAAGAAGGAAGATCAAGAGCAGTACCTGTTCCAATTGGAAGAGGCGGAAAAACGCGACCACCGCAAGCTGGGCAAGCAGCTGGACTTCTTCCACTTCCAGGACGAGGCGCCGGGCCTGGTGTTCTGGCATCCGAAAGGCTGGACCATCTGGCAGCAAGTTGAGCAATACATGCGCAACAAATACCAGGTCAACGGCTATCAGGAAGTCAAAGCGCCGCAGATCCTGGACGCCAGCCTGTGGGGCAAGACCGGTCACTGGGACAACTACCGCGAAAACATGTTCGTGACCGAGTCGGAAAACCGCTCGTACGCGCTGAAGCCGATGAACTGCCCGGGCCACGTGCAGATCTTCAACAGCAATATGCGTTCGTACCGCGACCTGCCGCTGCGCTACGGCGAGTTCGGCCAGTGCCACCGCAACGAGCCTTCGGGCGCGCTGCATGGCATCATGCGCGTGCGCGGCTTTACCCAGGATGATGGCCACATCTTCTGCACCCACGAGCAGATCCAGCCCGAAGTCGTGGCTTTCCACACGCAAGCGATGGAAGTGTATTCGGACTTCCACTTCCACAATATCGAAGTGAAGCTGGCGCTGCGCCCGGATAACCGCATCGGTTCCGACGCCATCTGGGACGAGGCCGAAGAAGCGCTGCGCGCCGGCCTGCGTGCCTGCGGCGTGACCTGGACCGAGCTGCCGGGCGAGGGCGCGTTCTACGGTCCGAAGATCGAGTACCACCTGAAGGATTCGCTGGGCCGCCCTTGGCAGGTCGGCACCATGCAGGTCGACTTCTTCATGCCGGAGCGCCTGGGCGCCGAGTACGTGGCCGCTGACAACAGCCGCCAGGTGCCTGTGATGCTGCACCGTGCGATCGTCGGCTCGATGGAGCGCTTCATCGGCATCCTGATCGAGAACTATGCGGGCGCGCTGCCGGCATGGCTGGCGCCGGTGCAGGTGTCGGTGCTGAACATCTCGGACGCGCAGGCCGAATACGTGCAGCAAGTGGCTGAAAAGCTGCGCCGCTGCGGGTTCCGCGTACAGACCGATTTGCGCAACGAGAAAATAAACTATAAAATACGTGAACATTCCGTCCAAAAACTGCCGTACATCCTCGTGGTGGGCGACAAGGAACGGGATGCCAACACCGTCGCCGTGCGGGCACGGGGCAATGTCGATCTGGGCGTCATGTCCATCGATGCCCTGATAGAGCGACTGCAACAAGACGTCGCCACCAAGGCCTAAGCGCACTGGCATTCATTAGATTTTAAAAGGAATCACCATAGCTACTGACAAGTCGCATCGCATCAATGGCGAAATCACTGCCCCTGAAATGCGTTTAAGTGGGGTCGATAACGAGCCTCTCGGTATCGTGAGTTTGGCCGAAGCCTTCCGCCTGGCGGAAGCGGCAGACGTCGACCTGGTCGAGATCGCGCCTACCGCGGTCCCGCCGGTCTGCCGTCTGATGGACTACGGCAAGTTCAAGTATTCGGAGCAGAAGAAGGCTCACGAAGCGAAATTGAAGCAGAAAGTCATCTCCGTGAAGGAAGTCAAATTCCGTCCGGGCACCGATGATGGCGACTACAATATCAAGCTGCGTAACCTCATCAAGTTCCTGGAAGACGGTGACAAGACCAAGATCACCCTGCGCTTCCGTGGCCGCGAGATGGCGCACCAGGATATTGGCTTCCGTATGCTGGAACGTCTGAAAGCCGACCTGGAGCCGCATGGCCAGGTCGAGCAGTTCCCGAAAATGGAAGGCCGCCAGATGATCATGGTACTGGCGCCGAAGAAGAAAAAGTAAGCTTGTCATTAGGGTAAGCAAAAAAAGGGCGCGCGAGTGCCCTTTTTTCATTTTCCTGCGCTATAATGTTCGGCTGTAGTAAATGTAGTGGACTCGCATCCGCTGCACAAACAAGTGAGAGCAGGCATCTAAGAGCGACGTAGTGTTGCCACCTGTAATCCTGTTTAATAGGAGCTGTCCGAGAGGGCAGAATATCTATGCCAAAAATGAAAACCAAGAGCTCGGCGAAAAAACGTTTTCGCGTGCGTCCAGGTGGTACCGTTAAATCGGGTATGGCTTTCAAACGCCACATCCTGACCAAGAAGACGACGAAGAACAAGCGTCAACTGCGCGGCACCCGTAACATCGATGCGACCGACGTCCAGCGCGTCTACGCAATGATGCCATCCGCTTAATCTCACACTCAATTAAGGAGCTAATATGCCTCGAGTAAAACGTGGGGTTACTGCGCGTGCCCGTCATAAAAAAGTACTGAATCTTGCCAAAGGCTACCGCGGTCGTCGTAGCAAGGTATACCGTATTGCCAAGCAAGCAGTTATGCGCGCTGGCCAGTACGCATACCGTGACCGTCGTAACAAGAAGCGCGTCTTCCGCCGCCTGTGGATCGCTCGTATCAACGCTGCTTCCCGTGAGCACGGCGTTACCTACAGCGCATTCATGAACGGTCTGAAGAAAGCTTCGATCGAACTGGACCGTAAAGTCCTGGCCGATATGGCTGTTATGGACAAGCCAGCGTTCGCTGCGATTGTCAACGTCGTTAAAGCTAAAATCGCTGCTTAATTTTTAAGCGCGGATTTACGCCAAAGAACGGGGCAAGGGTCAAACCTGTGCCCCGTTTTTGATTCAAGGATAAGAAAAACGCATGGACTCCCTGGAACAACTCGTCGCCTCAGCAGTGCAGGATTTCGACGCGGCCAAAGACGACGCCGCCGCACTGGAAAACGCTAAAGCTAAATATCTGGGCAAGACCGGCCAGATTACCGAATTGATGAAGGGCCTGGGCAAGCTCGACCCGGACGCCAAGAAGGCGCAGGGCGCGCTGATCAACGCCGCCAAGCAGCAGATCGAAGCCGCGCTGACCGCGCGCCGTGATGCGCTGGCCGAGGCGCAGCTGCAAGCCCGTTTGAACGCCGAGGCGATTGACGTCTCGCTGCCTGGCCGCGGCCGCGCCGGCGGCGGCATCCATCCGGTGATGCGTACCTGGGAGCGGGTGGAAGCGATCTTCCGCTCGATCGGTTTCGACGTGGCCGACGGCCCGGAAATCGAAACCGACTGGACCAACTTTACCGCGCTGAACAGCCCGGAAAACCATCCTGCGCGTTCGATGCAGGACACCTTCTACATCGAAGGCAACGACACCCAGGGCAAGCCGCTGCTGCTGCGCACCCACACCTCGCCGATGCAGGTGCGCTATGCGCGCAACAACCAGCCGCCGATCAAGGTGATCGCGCCGGGCCGCACCTACCGCGTCGACAGCGACGCCACCCACTCGCCGATGTTCCACCAGGTGGAAGGCCTGTGGATCGCCGAAAACATCAGCTTTGCTGACCTCAAGGGCGTGTACCTGAACTTCGTCAAGGCCTTCTTCGAGACCGACGATCTGCAAGTGCGCTTCCGTCCGTCGTACTTCCCGTTTACCGAACCGTCGGCCGAGATCGACATCGCGTTTGGCAGCGGTCCGCTGAAAGGCCGCTGGCTGGAAGTGTCCGGCTCGGGCCAGGTGCACCCGTCGGTGGTGCGCAATTTCGGCCTGGACCCGGAGAAGTACATTGGTTTCGCGTTCGGCTCCGGCCTCGAGCGCCTGACCATGCTGCGCTACGGGATCAACGACCTGCGCCTGTTCTACGAAGGCGACCTGCGTTTCCTGAAGCAGTTCAACTGATACGACGGCCCAAACCCGTCATTCCGGCGAAGGCCGGAATCCATGCTGCGTTTGCTGTACTGCGAATGGGTTATGGATCCCGGCCTGCGCCGGGATGACGGAGCTAAAGATAACTAAAGGTTTGATTATGCAATTCTCCGAAAACTGGCTCCGTACTATGGTCGATCCGAAGATGACTTCGGACGAACTGGCCCATCTGTTGACGATGTCCGGCCTGGAAGTGGAAGAAGTGGAACCTGTCGCGCCGCCGTTCTCCAACGTGGTCGTGGGCCACGTGCGCGAAATGGCCAAGCACCCGAACGCCGACCGCCTCAACGTCTGCCAGGTGGACGTGGGCACCGGCACCTTGCTCAACATCGTCTGCGGCGCGCCAAACGTGCGCCCGGGCCTGAAAGTCGTCTGCGCAATGGCGGGCGCCGTGCTGCCGCCGGGCGCCGATGGCAAGCCGTTTGAAATCAAGGTGGGCCAGTTGCGCGGCGTCGAGTCGCAAGGCATGCTGTGCTCGGCCAAGGAACTGAAATTGTCGGAAGAGGGCAGCGGCCTGCTGGAACTGCCGGACGACGCGCCGGTCGGCCAGAACTTCCGCGACTACTACGCGCTCAACGACCTCAAGTTCACCATCAAGCTGACCCCGAACAAGGCGGACTGCCTGTCGGTGCTGGGCGTGGCGCGTGAAGTGTCGGCCCTGACCGGCGTGACGCTGCAAGCGCCGACTTTCCGTCCGGTGGCCGTCAACAGCGCGGAAAAACTGCCGGTGAAAATCTCGGCGCCGGACCTGTGTGGCCGCTTCTCGGGCCGCGTGATCCGCAACCTGAACGCCAAAGCCGCGACGCCGGACTGGATGAAGCAGCGCCTCGAGCGCAGCGGCCAGCGCTCGGTGTCGGCGCTGGTGGACATCTCCAACTATGTGATGCTGGAACTGGGCCGTCCGACCCACGTATTCGACCTGGCCAAGATCCACGGCGGCCTCGACGTGCGCTGGGGCCGCAAGGGCGAATCGCTCAAGCTGCTGAACGGTAACACCATCGAGATCGATGAGTGGGTTGGCGTGATCGCCGACGAGAAGGAAATCGAATCGCTGGCCGGCATCATGGGGGGCGACGCCACCGCCGTGTCGCTGGACACCGAATCGATCTACCTGGAAGCTGCATTCTGGTGGCCGAACGCGATTCAGGGCCGCGCCCGCAAGTACAACTTCTCGACCGACGCGGCGCACCGCTTCGAGCGTGGCGTGGACTACGCCACCACCGTCGAGCACATCGAGCGCATCACCGCGCTGCTGATCGAAATCTGCGGCACCCCGACCACGCAAGTGGGCCCGGTGGACGACCAGATCGTCAACGTGCCGAAGCGCGAGCCGGTCAAGATGCGCACCGCGCGCGCGCAGAAAGTGATCGGCGTGGCGCTGGACGATAAAGTCATCGCCGACATCTTCACCCGCCTGGCGCTGCCGTTCTCGTTGGCGGATGGCGTGTTCAGCGTAACCGCGCCATCGTACCGCTTCGACATTGAAATCGAAGAAGACCTGATCGAAGAAGTGGCCCGTGTCTACGGCTTCGAGAACATCCCGACCGTGGCGCCGGTGGCTGCCAACACCATGATCATCGCGCCGGAAAACACCCGCTCGCTGTTCGCGGTGCGCCACCAGCTGGCCGACCTCGGCTACCAGGAAGTGGTCAACATGAGCTTCGTGGAAGCCGCATGGGAGCAGGACTTCGGCGGCAACGCCAACCCGATCAAGTTGCAAAACCCGATCGCCAGCCAGCTGAGCGTGATGCGTTCGACCCTGGTCGGCAGCCTGGTGGCCAATGTGCGCTACAACCTGAACCGCAAGGTCAGCCGCGTGCGCGCGTTTGAAATCGGCGCCATCTATCAGCGCGACGACAGCGTGGCCGACGGCCCGCTGACCGTGGCCGGCTATCACCAGCCGAAGCGCGTGGCCGGCATCGCCTACGGCGGCGCGGCGGACGAGCAGTGGGGCCTGGATAACCGTGCGGTCGACTTCTTCGACGTCAAGGCCGACCTGGAGCACCTGTTCGCGCCGCTGCAGCTGCGTTTCGTGAAAGCGGAACACCCGGCGCTGCACCCAGGCCGCTCGGCCCACGTGTTGCTCGACGGTAAAGTCATCGGCTTCATCGGCGAGCTGCACCCGCGCTGGCTGCAGAAATACGAGCTGCCTAACGCCCCGGTGGTGTTTGAAGTCGAGGCGATTGCCTTGCAGCAACGACCTGTGCCAAAATATGACGAGATTTCCAAGTTCCCGGGCGCCACCCGCGACCTGGCTGTGGTGGTCAAGCAGGGCGTGCCGGCGCAGGATCTGCTGGATGCATTTAATGCTGCTGTGCAAGCAATCCCACAGGGCAAGATTGTGCAAGCCATTGTTTTGTTTGATGAATATCGTGGAAAAGGGTTGGAGGCAGACGAAAAATCGCTTGCTTTCCGCTTTAGCTTGCAAGATACTCAAAACACGCTGCAAGACGATGTGGTGGAAGCCGTGATGGCTGCCGCCGGCGACGCTGCCAAAGCCCAGCACGGCGCGCGCCTGCGTACCTGAAACGCATATTGTTGATTCATCGGGAGTCCGGCCTGTGCCGGACTTGTTCATTTTTACTATAAGGCAGGGCTGGAAAATTAATAATAACGACGTTGATTCCGCCGTACTCCAATCCGCATTGGCTGCCGACTTGCACCGGGCCATGCAGGTTGCCAAAGTGCGCCAGGATGCGGAAAAAGACTTGCCCACGCTGACCAAGGCTGAGCTGGCCGAACTGTTGTTCGAGCAAGTCGGCCTGAACAAGCGCGAGGCCAAGGACATGGTCGAGACCTTCTTTGACGAGATCCGCAATGCGCTCGAGCGCGGCGAGGCGGTCAAGCTGTCCGGCTTCGGCAACTTCCAGCTGCGCGACAAGCCGCAGCGCCCGGGCCGCAACCCGAAGACTGGCGAGGAAATCCCGATCACGGCGCGCCGCGTCGTGACCTTCCACGCCAGCCAGAAACTCAAGGGCATGGTGGAAGAGAGCAATCCATCGATGGCGCGCGCCGCCTGAACGGGAGCTAAGCTGCAATGAACGATCGTCTCGCCAAGTCCGAACTGGTCGTCCTGCCGCCGATTCCGGCCAAGCGCTACTTCACCATCGGCGAAGTGAGCGAGCTGTGCGGCGTGAAGCCGCACGTGCTGCGCTACTGGGAGCAGGAATTCACCCAGCTCAAGCCGGTCAAGCGCCGCGGCAACCGCCGCTATTATCAGCACCATGAAGTGCTGCTGATCCGCCGCATCCGCGAACTGCTGTACGAGCAGGGCTTCACCATCAGCGGCGCCCGCAACAAGCTCGATAACCGGGGCTATGACAGCAGCGCCGAGCCCGAAAGCGCCCTCAATGGCGCGCCGCCGGACCTGCCGCCGCCGTTGGACCGCGAGTATATCCGCGCTGAACTGCTGTCCATCCTGGCATTGCTCAAGCAAGACTGAAACACCGCGCGCACTGCTGACGCAAGGCGTGGCTGGCGGTTTGATTGCTGCTATACTTTCAATATTATTCGATTATCAGCGGCGGGGCCTGGGCACGACGAGAGGAAACAATGATACGCGTTGCCATTTGTGACGATCACCAAATTGTAAGAGCAGGCTTTAAACAGATTTTTTCGTCTTCGGACGACTTTGACGTGGTGGCGGAAGCCGGTACCGGGCGCGAAGCGCTGGATATCGCCCGCCGCGAAATTTGCGATGTGCTGCTGCTCGACATCGCCATGCCCGACCAGAGCGGGATCGATACCTTGCGCACCATCCGCCAGGGGCAGCCGGACCTGCCGGTGCTGATCCTGTCCGGCTATCCGGCGCAGCAGTACGCGCTCAACCTGTTCAAGATGGGCGCCAACGGCTACCTCAACAAGGAATGCGAGGCCGATGAATTGATCACGGCCGTGCGCACCGTGTACCAGGGCCGCCGCTACGTCAGCTCCACCGTGGGCGAACTGCTGGCGCAAAGCTTCGACCGCGACCCGAACACCGCGCTGCACACCGAGCTGTCGGACCGCGAGTTCCAGGTATTCCTGCGCCTGGCGCGCGGCGCCACCGTGTCGGACATCGGCGTGGCGCTGTCGCTCAGCATCAAAACCGTCAGCACCTACCGCACCCGCATCATGGAAAAGATGGGCATGCAGTCGAATTCCGACCTGACCTATTACGCCATGAAAAACAATCTTTTGGATTAGCCCACACTGTTGGGGGGCGCACAGACGCACTGAATTTTCTTCCAGTCTATAATTTGGTGTTCACACTGGGAAGGAAATGGATGTATTTCACCGTCGAAACAGCGCCACACCACCGCCTGCCGCTGTACAAGACCGTCTTGTGCGTGACATGCGCGTTGCTGCTGATCGTCAACGGCTTCAGCCTGTTTCAGAATTTGCAAGCACTGCGCGGCGCCCAAGTCCTGCTGAGCCAGACTGCGCGCGTGGCCGATCGCCTGCAATACCTGAATGTGCTGGTGCTCGATGCCGAGAGCAGCATGCGCAGCTATTTCCTGTCCGACCGCGACGCCTATCTCGGTCCCACCCGCACCGCGCTGGCCGACAGCGAGAACGAATTCAAGGAATTGGAAAAACTGCTGGCCGATAATCCGTCGCAGTTGAAGAACCTGGCCCAGCTGCACACGCTGGTGCGCCGCCGCCTGACCATCATGAGCCAGGCGATTGACGTTTATCGCGACGGCGGCCTGCAGGAAATCGTCAAGATCGCCAAGCTCAGCGATGATCGCGCCAGCATGGACGAGATCCGCCTGCTGGTGGTGATCATGGAGCAGGAGCAGAATGAAACGCTGAACGCGCGCAGTGCGGCCTTCTACCAGGAGTACCAGAAGGCGGTGCTGCTCGGCGTCGGCATCAATGTGCTGGCCATCATCGTGCTGATCATGTTCTACCAGCTGGTGCGGCGCAGCTTTGCGCACCGCGCGGCGGTCGAGCATGCGCTGCAATCGGCCAACGAGAATCTGGAATCGACCGTGCAGCAGCGTACCGAGCAGCTATCGGTGCTGTCGCGCCACCTGATCAGCATCAGCGAGGAGGAAAAGGTGCGGCTGTCGCGCGAGCTGCACGACGAGCTGGGCGCCAACCTGACCTCGATCAGCATGGATATCGCCGCCGTCACCCAGCAACTGCGCCATACCCATCCGGAACTGGCCGAGCAGCTCAGGCGCGCGCGCGGCACGCTGGTCGAAACGGTGGAGATGAAGCGCCGCATTGTCGAGAATCTGCGCCCGAGCTTGCTGGACAATCTCGGCCTGTGCGCCGCCATCGAAAGTTATTGCGAGGAATTCAGCCGCCTGTCGCAGGTGCGCTGCGATTGCAATGTGGCGGCCGATATCGAAAGCGCTACCCGTCACTCGGGCGATCTGTCGATCGCCTTGTTCCGCATCGTGCAGGAATCGCTGACCAATATCCGCAAGTACGCCAAGGCCAGCCGCGTGACCGTGACCTTGGACCGCAATGGCGAAGGGTTGATGCTGCGCGTGATCGACGACGGCATCGGCATTGCGTCCGACACCATCATCAAGCCGATGTCGCACGGCCTGCTGGGCATGCGCGAGCGCGCCTTGCTGCTGGGCGGGACGCTGAATATCCGCCGGGGGCGCAACGATACCGGCACCTGCATTGAAGTGGCGATCCCGCTGCGCGGCTTGGGGGCCGTGGTGCAGCCGGTGGTGGAGCGCCGGGTGGAACTGCCGCCGGCCATCTCGGAAGTGATCAGCAGCGCGCTACATCCAGTCGCAGCCGATCAAACTCCGACTTCGCCACCTTATAGCACTCACCCGCATACGCCTCCAAGCTTGAGCGATCAAGCACAGTGATGTTGCCGCGGCGGTAGGTGATCAGGCCGTCGTCCTGCAGCTTGCCGGCGGCGGCGGTGATGCTTTCGCGGCGCACGCCGAGCATGATGGAAATCATTTCCTGCGTTACTTTGAGCGAGTTCGATGGCGAGCGATCCAGGCGGTCCAGCAGCCAGCGGCACAGCTTTTGTTCGATCGAGCTATGGCGGCCGCCGACGGCGTTCTGCGCCATCTGCGCGAACAGCGCGGTGTTGTAGCGCATCAGCAGGGCCGGCAGGGCGCCGCCCTTGGCGAAGGCCTCGCGCAGGTGCTGGGCTTTCATGCGGTAGCCGTAGCCGGCTGCCTGCACCACGGCGCTGCACATGGCGCGCTCGCCTTCGAACAGCGAGACGCCGACCACGCCTTCATGGCCGACCACGGCGATCTCGGTGGTGGCGCCGTCTTCCATTACATACAGCAGCGAAACGATGGCGGAGGTCGGGAAGTGCACATATTCCATCGCAGCGCCGAATTCAAACAGTTCTTTGCCGAATGGCAGTTGCACCAGTTCCAGGTGCTCAAACAGGGATTCCAGGGCTTCGCGGGGCAGGGCGGCCAGCAATTCATTCTGCTGGGCGCCGCTCAGGGTGACGGGACGGGGTGCGATTTGCTTGTTCATGGTAATCCTCACAGCTAGTTACGTGTTGCCGTAACTTTATGAGGATTGTTAATTGCCGAACATAAGAGCAGGGGACGCACGAATGTAGGCTTGCACCATGCATGACTGTAGTCCTGGTCCTACACGCACCGGGGCCACTGTCTTTATCGGGAAGGCAGCGGCATAATGGCATAACTCCTGATGATGTGGCGCACGATTATGCACGTACTGGTGGTGGAAGATGATGCGGTGTTGGCGGACGGCCTGAGCCGGGTGCTGGGCAGCCACGGCATGGCCGTGGAGGTGGTCGGCAACGGCGCCCAGGCCGACCAGCTGTTGCAGCGCGCCGGCGCGACGGCCGCCGAGGTGGTGGTGCTCGACATCGGCCTGCCGGGCATGGATGGTTTCGAGGTGGTGCGCCGCCTGCGCGCGCGCGGCAACGCGGTGCCGGTGCTGCTGCTGACGGCGCGCGATGCGGTCGAGGACCGCGTGCGCGGGCTGGAGCAGGGCGCCGACGATTACCTGGTCAAGCCGTTTGCCACCGCCGAGCTGGTGGCGCGCGTGAAGGCGCTGGCGCGGCGCCACACTGCGCCGCAGGCCGCACTGGCGCTGGGACAGTTGTCGCTGGACCTGGCCGCCAAGCGGGCGCGCGTGGGCGACAAGGTGATCGAGCTGTCGGTGCGCGAATGGGCGGTGCTGGAATACCTGCTGCAACATGCGTCGCGCGTGGTGTCCAAGCAGCAGATCATCGACGCCATCCTGCCGTGGGGCGACGACATCACGCCCAACGCGGTGGAGGTCTACATCTCGCGCCTGCGGCTCAAGATTGCCGATGGCGGCGTTGCCATCCGCACCATACGCGGCTTTGGCTACATGCTGGAGCCGGGCGCATGAGCAGTGCGCATAGTATTCGCCTGCGCCTGGTGCGCTGGGTGATTCCGCCGGTGCTGCTGATGAACCTGGCCGCCGGCGCGCTGGCCTACATGCTGGCGCCGGCGCATCTGCGCGAAGCCGTGCTGCGCACGCTGGTGCTGGTGGAGATCGTGTTTGCGCTCGCTTGCGTGGCGCTGGTCTGGTTCTCGGTCAGCAATGGCTTGCAGCCGCTGAACCGCTTGCGCGCCGATCTCAACGCGCGCGGCGGCGACGACCTGGCGCCGATCGCTGCCGATGAAGTGCCGTACGAACTGGAGCCGGTGGTGTCGGCCTTCAACGGCTTGCTGGCCAAGGTGGGCGAGGGCGCGCAGGCGCGGCAAGACTTTCTTGCCAACGTGGCGCATCAGCTGCGCACGCCGCTGGCCGGCCTCAGGACCCAACTGGAATGGCTGAGCGCCCGCCACGCCGAGCCGGACACCGCGCAATCGCTGAGGCTGATGCTGTCCGCCACCGAGCGCATGATACGGCAGACCAACCAGCTGCTGTCGCTGGCGCGCGCCGAACCGCAGCATTTCGAAAAGACCCGGCTGGAAGCGCTGGCGCTGGACGCACTGGTGGCCGAGGCGGTGCAATCGTTCGTCGACCAGGCGGCGCTGAAGTCGATCGACATCGGCTTCGACCTGCAGCCGGCCACCATCACCGGCGACCGCTTCCTGCTGCGCGACCTGATCGACAACCTGATCGACAATGCCATCCGCTACACGCCGCCACACGGCGCAGTGACGGTGACGGTGCGGCCCGGCCTGCTGGTGGTGGAGGACAACGGCCCCGGCATCCCGCCTGCCAAGCGCGAGCTGGTGTTCAGCCGCTACGTACGGCTGGACGACAAGACCCACGGCAGCGGCCTTGGCCTGGCCATCGTGCGCGATATCGCGATTGTCCACGGCGCCAAACTGACCATTTCCGACCCGCCGGCAGGGCAAGGCGCATTGTTCACTGTGAAATTTAGTTAGATTTGTGCACCTGTCAGGGTTTTGTCAGGATTTCCTCAGGGAAATGACAGCCAGCCCGGTTACACTGCTTTTCATAAACTATGAGGAGCAGTCCATGAAACGCATCCAGCAAGGTTTTACCCTGATTGAGGTCATGATCACCGTGGCCATCGTCGGCATCTTGCTGGCCGTGGCGGTGCCGGCCTACAGCGATTACGTCACCCGCAGCCGCCTCAGCGAAGCCTTCACCGCGCTGGGCGGCGCGCAGCCGGCGGCGGAACAGTTCTGGGCCAACACCCGCAGCTACGACAAGTTTGACGCCTCGCCCAGCTTCCCAACGGCGGGTACCTACTTCACCTACTCGCTGAGCAACGCCACCGCCTCGACCTACACCATCACCGCCACCGGCACCGGCAAGATGGCCGGCTTCGTGTACACCATCAACGAAAGCGGCGGCCACGCCACCACCGCCAGCCCGACCGGCTGGGGCACCAGCGCCTCGTGCTGGGTAGACCACAAAGGTGGCACATGTTCCAACTGACCAGGCGCGGCGGCTTCACGCTGATCGAACTGATGGTGACCATCACCGTGTTCGGCATCATGCTCGCCATCGGCATCCCCAACGCCAGCAACTGGCTGCTGACCAACCGCGCGCGCGGCGCCAGCGAGTTCTATGCCGATGGCTTCAGCCTGGCGCGCCGCCAGGCGGTGTCGCACAATTCGTTCAGCCGCATTTCGCTCACGCCCAACACCAGCACCGGCCAGATGGACTGGCAGGTCGACATCTGCTTCGTCGGCACCAACAACGCGTGCGCGCCGGATGACGCTGCGTGGTCGACCACCACCACCGCGTCGGCCAACGATCCGCAGGGCGCGGCCGGCTTCAAATCGGTGTTCCGCTCGGCCGATTCGCTGCCGTCATCCGAGGTGCTGGCGCCGACCACGCTGCCGGCGGGCGCCTCGCAGGTGGTCTACACCGCTACCGGCTGGGTCGATACCACCTTCGCCGATCGCCTGACCCAGCTGCGCCTGGACCCGGGCAGCAAGTATGCGCATGAAGTGCCGGTGGTGGCGCTGGCCATCACGCTGGCCGGCATGGCGACCAAGTGCGATCCGACGCTGGCCACCGGCGACAACCGGGCCTGTCCGCCATGAAAACCATCCCATCCCGCCGCCGCCAGGGCGGTATCGCGCTGCTGGAAGCAATGGTGGCCATCGTCATACTCGGCATTGGCCTGCTGGGCACGGTGGGCTTGCAGGCGCGCGCCTATTCGGCCTTGTCGGACGCCGGCGCCCGCGCCGAAGCCACGCTGGCGGCCGAAAAGCTGATCGGCATTATCAATGCCGACGTGCCGAATATCGCGCAGTACAACCTGGCCGAGACCGGCACGCCGAACACCAACCTGGCGGCCTGGGCCCTCGAAACGCGCCAGAATATTCCGGGCGCCATCCTGTTCGTGCAGGTGCAGGACCAGGCGGCGCAGAACCGCTATATGGTCGACATTTCGATCCGCTGGCAACGCAAGGCCAAGAGCGAGACCAACCGCCACCGTGTCATTTCCTATATCGCGCGCTGACATGAATACGCCTATCCAACGCCGCACGGGCGGCTTCTCGCTGGTGGAGCTGATGGTCAGCGTGGTGATCGGCCTGCTGGCGCTGCTGTTCGCCACGCGGCTGGTGATCAGCGGCGAGGCCAACAAGGATGCCGCCGTCGGCGGTTCCGACTCGATGCAGAACGGCATGCTGGCCATGTTCTCGCTCAGCAGCGACGCCGGCACTGCCGGCTGGGGCCTGAACGACCGCACCGTGGCCGGCTGCGACACCACCTTCAGCGACCAGCGCGGCTACCAGCTGCTGGGCGCCAAGCGCGGCGGCGTCGACATCACGCCGCTGGCCGCCGTGGTGATCCAGTCCAACGGCAGCGCGCCCGATGTGATCTCGTTCAACAGCGGCAATTCGAATGCCGGCGTCGGCTCGCTCAAGATGATGGCCAACTACGGCGGCCAGAATTTCCTGACGGGGCCGCAGACCCAGGCCTACGGCTACAACAGCGGCGACGTGCTGGTGGTGGCGGCGCAGGCGATGGACCGGCCGTGCACCATCGTGCAGACCGCCGGCTTCAATATCGCCGGCGGACGCCCCGCCGACCTGCTGCTGGGAAGCGGCACGGCCTACCGCTACAACCCGGCGGCCAGCATGGTGCAGTCCTACGTCACCAGCGTGACCTTTGTCTACAACCTGGGCCGGCCGGACTTGTTGCACTTCCATACCTGGTCGGTGCGGAACGGCGTGCTGATGTTGCGTGCCACTGACCTGGCCGGCTCTGAGCAGAACGGCGCCTCGGTGGCCGACAACATCGTGTCGATCAAGGCGCAATACGGCTTCGACAACCGCGTGCTGCCGAACTACGATCCCAACCCGGCCGGCAACGGCACCCAGGCGGTGGTCACTTCCACCGGCATGCAGACCACGGTGTGGAGCCCGACCATGATCGACGCCGACAGCGACGGCGTCAACGGCGGCCCCGGCGACTACCAGCGCATTTCGGCGGTGCGCATCGCGGTGGTGGCGCGCAGCAAGACCATCGAGAAGCCGGACCGGAGCGGCCAGTGCAGCGCCACCACCGGCCCGTTCACCGTGTTCGGCAATGCCGTGCCGTTGGGCGTGGCGGCGGTGCCGATGACGGTCAATCTGGCCGTGGCCGGCGACCCGGTCAGCTGGAAGTGCTATCGCTACCGCGTGTTCGAGACCATTGTGCCCATCCTTAACTCCCAGTTCCGGCCATGAGACAGCTCAGCTCCCAGCGTTTCCAGCGCGGCATATCGCTGCCGATCATGCTCATCATGCTGGCGGTGATGATGGTCAGCAGCATCTACCTGCTCAAGTCCAGCACCTCGAGCGCGCTGACCACGGCCAACCTGGCGTATGAAGCGGCGCTGACCAAGGCGGCCGACGCCGGCCTGCACGCCGGCTTCACCTATCTGCGCACGGTGCCCAACAAAAACCTGCTGCTGACCAACCAGGCGGCAGCCGGCTATGTGGCGACCCTGCCGCCGACCTGGACCGTCAGCAATCCCAACTTCTGGCTCGGCGCGATCACCATGCCGGTCGACACGGACGGCAACCAGGTGCAGTACGTGATTCATCGCATGTGCAACTTGCCGCTGCCCTACGACGACCAGGCCAACCGCTGCCAGACCACTGCGCCGCGCTACGGCGACACCGGCCCGCGCGCACTGGGCGAAACGCTGAAGATCGACGCTTCCAACCTGGCCGTCGCGGCCCAGATCCACTACGTGGTGACGGCGCGCGTGTTCGGCCCGCGCGGCGGCAATGTGGTGACGCAGGCCGTCATCATGAAAGGCCCTTGAGGAATCATCATGAAGAAGCTACTTTCCCTGCTGGCGTTGTTGATCGCCATGCCTGTCGCTGCCGTTGCCGCGCCGACCCAGATCGCGCAAGTGCCGCTGCTGAACATCACCGGCACCGGCACCGTCAAGCCCAACCTGATGCTGCTGTTCGATAACTCCGGCTCGATGGACCAGACCTACACGCCGGACTATGTCAACGACAACCTGTGCCGCAGCAACGTCTCGCTGGCGGCCGGCATCATGGCCTGCAACGTCGGCCATCCGCCGTTCATGAGCCCGGACTTCAACAAGCAGTACTACAACCCGGCCATCCACTACCAGGTGCCGATCAAGTCGGACGGCACCTACTATCCCGAGCAGACCGCCGCCAACACCAGCAACTGGACCGTGGTCAGCAACGACGGCTTCGGCGCGCGCAAGGCCGACCTGTTCGGCAGCACCGGCAGCGCCAATATCAACCTGGTGAGCGGCTTCCCGGACCTGAAGTGGTGCACCACCAGCAGCAGCGGCGTGTGCCAGTTCAACACCTCGACCTACAGCTACCCGGACGCCACCTACAAGTCGCCGATCGACATCACCACCGGGCCGTACTACTACACCATCGGCGTCGGCCAGTACTGCACCGACGACACCATGAAGACCTGCAAGTCGACCTCGATCGGCGCGACCGCGCCGGCCGGCTATCCGGTGCCGGTCAAGGTGCGCTGGTGCAGCGACAAGCTGTTGACCGCCTGCCAGGGCAAGCGCGTCGGGGCCTTCATTTACCCGAGCTACTCGGCGCCGGCCGGCGCGATTGCCTCGTACGGCACCATCGCCATCGGCGCCTCGTCGACCGCCACCTCGCTCAACATCACCAATATCGCGATTGCCGAATCGGGCGGCAGCGTCAACATCACCAGCGGCACCATGAGCGCCAGCACCGGCACCAACACCGCCCTCAAGCAGCAGACGATGGCCAGCACGGTGGCGGCCAACATCATCGCGCGCAGCACTACCAACCAGTACTATGCCTGCGTGAAAACGCCGACCGGCCAGCCGAGCGTGCCGGCCTGCAGCGTGTTCGGCATCACGCTGTCGGCGGAAAACGTGGTGGCGGTGGTGCCGGTCACCTGCACCGGCGCCAAGAACCTGAGCAACTGCGTGACCGTGACCGACAACTCGCGCGCCGGCTGGGGCTTTACCGTCACCGCCAACTCGGTGCGCGTGGCGCCTGCCTATGTCACCTTCAGCGGCACCACCGCCAACGCCGGCACCCCGGCGATGGGCGCCACCAGCTACAACGCCACCAGTCTGTTCGCCAGCATGGCGATCGGGCGCACCCAGACGGCGGCCCAGGTGGCGGCCTTGTTCATCGCCAAAATCGGCACCAGCGGCACCTACAAGGCCTATGCCGGCAACAACGCCGCCTGCGTCAACGCTTTGCCGAGCAACAGCGTGTGCGTGGTCGACAGCGGCTCGAGCGCCAACACCGGCGCGCTGACTATCGGCGCCGTCAGCAACGCCGGCACCCTGGTCAGCACCACGGCGGCGGCGGCGATGGATACCATCCCGACCACCACGGCCGCCTTGTCGGCCGGTTCCGGCGCGCCGAATCCGTTTGTGCGGGTGAACATCGTCAGCGGCCAGACCTACCCGAAATCGGCCGACCGCATTGACTGCGCCGGCGCCACTTGCAGCTACGCGGAGGAAATGACCAACTTCGCCAACTGGTATGTGTACTACAAGAGCCGCCTGCAAATGATGAAGACCTCGGTGGGCATCGCCTTCTCGCCGATTACCGCCAACTACAAGGTGGGCTATGTCAAGCTGTCCAACGCCGGCGCCGGCAGCGCGATCGACTTGAAACCGGCCGACTTCACCGGCAGCGCGCGCTCGACCTGGTACACCACGCTGTACAACACCACCACCTCGGGCTCGACCCCGATCCGCACCGCGATGGACAACGTCGGCCGCATGTTCGCCAACCTGACGCCGTACAACTACGCGGCCGGGCAGGAGGTGGTGCAGTACCCGTGCCAGCCGAACTTCATGATCCTGACCACCGACGGCTACTGGAACGGCAGCTCGACCGCCAATGTGGTCAACAACGACAACACGGAAAGCGCGGCGCGCTTCTGCAGCATTTCCTCCGGCTGCGTGGACGCGCGTGCGCAAACCCAGCCGTCGATCGCCGACGTCGCGCTGCACTGGTACAACGGTGGTTCCAGCACCAGCACGGTGTCGCTGCGGCCGGCGCTGGAGCCGGACATGACCAAGCCCGGCTCGGTGCCCGCCGCCAACGGCGAGAACACCCATTTGCACATGAATACCTACACGCTGGGCCTGGGCGTGGACGGCGTGATGACGTATGAAGCCAACTACGACACCGCGCCCAAGCCCGGCGGCGATTTCTACAACCTGATCACGCAGGCGCCGACCGGCTGCCCGTGGAACGGCGGCGGCGCCTATGTGTGGCCGGACCCGGACACCACCAACACCGCCAGCACGGTGCAGGAGCGCGTCGACGACTTGTGGCATGCGGCCATCAATGGTCACGGCAAATACTTCAGCGCCCAGGATCCGAAGGACGTGGTGGCCGGCCTGCGCGAAGCGCTGTCGAACATGCAGGTGCGCACCGGCGCGGCGGCAGCGGCGGCCACTTCGACGCCGAACATCACGCTGACCGACAACGATATCTTCTCGGCCACCTTCACCACGGTGCGCTGGTACGGCGAACTGACCGACCGCAAGATCGACACCACCACCGGCGATGTGATCAAGACGCCAACCTGGAGCACCAGCACCACGGTCGGCAAGGCTATCGCCACCCGCAAGATCAAGATGATGCAGGCCAACCAGTCGCCCAACACCGACCCGGTCGACTTCACCTTCACCAATATGGATACCGCCACCCAGGGCTGGTTCGCCAACAAGTGCAGCATCCTGGCGCAGTGCACGCTGCTGTCGGCGTCCGACAAGGCCATCGTCAACAGCGGCACGAATATGGTCAACTGGCTGCGCGGGGTGCAGGACTACGCCGACGACAACCTGTTCCGCGCCTACAGCACCGCCACCGACGCGGCCGGCGCCACGGTGCCGATCGTGATCGGCGACATCGCCTCGTCCAAGCCGGCCTATCTGCGCGAGCCGCATAACAACTATCCGGACAGCGCCTACACCGACTACAAGAACGCCAAGGCCAGTCGCCCCGGCACGGTGTTCGTGGCGGCCAACGACGGCATGCTGCACGCCTTCGACGGCGCCACCGGCAACGAGCGCTGGGCCTATGTGCCGCGCATCGTGATGAGCAAGCTGGCGGCGCTGGCCAGCACCACCTACGGCACCAACCACCAGTTCACCGCCGACGGCTCGCCGGAAGTGGCGGACGTAAAGATCAACGGCGCCTGGACCACCATGCTGGTCGGCGGTCTCAATGCCGGCGGCCGTGGCTACTACGCGCTGGACGTGTCGAACCCCGATGCGCCCAAGGTGATGTGGGAAATCTGCGCCGACGCGGCGGTGTGCCCGCAGAACCGCGTGCCCGAGCTGGGCGAGCTGGGACTGAGCTTCGGCAATCCGCAGTTCGGCATCTGGCAGGACAAGTGGGTAGTGTTCCTGACCTCCGGCTACAACAATATTCCCGGCACCGACGGCGTCGCTACCGGCAGCGGCGTGGGCATGCTGTTCATCATCGACGCCGCCACCGGCAGGGTGCTGAAGACTGCCAGCACCGGCTCCGGCAACACCACCACGCCGTCCGGCCTGGCCAAGATCACCGCCATCAGCAGCGACCCGCTGGCCGACGCCAAGGTGACCTACATCTACGGCGGCGACAACCAGGGCCAGATGTGGCGCTTCGACCTGACCGCCACCACCGACGCGGTTTCGGTGGTGAAGATGGGCGACGCCGGCACCACCAAGCCGATCACCACGCGCCCCGATGTGACGCTGTGCGGCGTGCCGACCACCACCACCGACGCCAGCGGCTTGAGCACCACCAAGACGGTCGCCACCCGCGTGGTGCTGTTCGGCACCGGCCGTTTGCTGGACGTGCCCGACACCACCAACACCGACGTGCAGACGCTGTTCGCGCTGAAGGACAGCGGCACCGCGCTGGGGACCATTCCGACCTCCAGCCTGGTGCAGCAAACCCTGAGCGTTTCGGGCTCGACCAGCAACTCGGTGACCTATGCGGTCACCAACAATCCGGTCGACCTGTCGGTCAAGAATGGCTGGTACTTCAACTGGAACCTGAACGCGGGCGAGCGCATGAACCTGGATCCGCAGATTGTCAGCGGGGTGGTGAACGTGGTCACCAACGTGCCGTCGTCGTCGTCGGCCTGCTCGGTGGGCGGCACCAGCAATCTGTACCAGGTGGACGTGTGCACCGGGCAGGGCGTGAATGGCGACCCGGCCGGCGCCACGCTGTCCAACACCTCGGCGGCGGTCGGTTTCATCATCGTGCGCCTGCCGAGCGGGCAGCTGAAGCTGATTACCACCTTCGCCGACGGCAGCAACGCCACCAGCCGCACCAAGGAGCTGGACACGGCCGAGGCGCACCGGGTCGGATGGCGTCGTATTAAAGGGGAATAGCGGGTATAATCGAGGGTTTGCAGAACCGCTACAGATCCTCGACACATGGTCACCGACACCGAAAACACTATCCCCGAAAATAACGACGACGACGCGTCGTCAGCGGCCAGCGCCAAAACGCCGGCCCTGATCGCGCGCGAAGTGCAGCGCCGCCGTACTTTCGGCATCATCTCCCACCCGGATGCGGGTAAAACCACGCTGACCGAGAAACTGCTGCTGTTCTCGGGCGCGATCCAGATGGCCGGTACGGTGAAAGCCCGTAAATCGGGCCGCCATGCGACCTCGGACTGGATGGAGATCGAGAAGCAGCGCGGTATTTCGGTGGCGTCCTCGGTGATGCAGTTCGAATTCCGCGACCACGTGGTCAACCTGCTGGACACCCCGGGCCACCAGGACTTCTCGGAAGATACCTACCGCGTGCTGACCGCCGTCGACTCGGCGCTGATGGTGATCGACGCCGCCAAGGGCGTGGAAGCGCAGACCATCAAGCTGCTGGACGTGTGCCGCATGCGGAATACGCCGATCGTCACCTTCATGAACAAGATGGACCGCGAAACCCGCGATCCGCTGGAATTGCTGGACGAGCTGGAATCGGTGCTGAAGATCCAGTGCGCGCCGGTGACCTGGCCGATCGGCATGGGCAAGAACTTCCGCGGCGTGTACCACCTGCTGAACGACACCATCATGCTGTTCAAGGCTGGTGAAGAGCGTGCCGACGGCGCCTTCGAGATCATCGAAGGCATCGACAACCCGCGCCTGCAGGAAATGTTCCCGCTGGAAATGGATCAGCTGCGCATGGAAGTGGAACTGGTGGCTGGCGCTTCGACCCCGTTCAACCTGGAAGAATTCCTGGCCGGCGTGCAGACCCCGGTGTTCTTCGGTTCGGCGATCAACAACTTCGGCGTGCGCGAGATCCTGTCGGCGCTGGTCGACTGGGCCCCGGCGCCGCGCGAACGCGACGCCAGCGTGCGTGCGGTTGATCCGAAGGAAGAGCCGTTCACCGGTTTCGTGTTCAAGATCCAGGCCAATATGGACCCGGCGCACCGCGACCGCATCGCCTTCCTGCGCGTTTGCTCGGGCCGTTTTGAGCGCGGCATGAAGGTCAAACACCTGCGTCTGGGACGCGAGGTGAAGGTGTCGTCGGTGGTGACGTTCATGGCGTCGACCCGCGAACAGGTGGAAGAGGCGTACGCCGGCGATATCATCGGCTTGCCGAATCACGGCAATATGCAAATCGGCGATTCCTTCTCCGAAGGGGAAATGCTGACCTTTACCGGTATTCCATTCTTTGCGCCGGACTTCTTCCGCCAGGTGCGCATCCGCAACCCGTTGAAAATCAAGCAGTTGCATAAAGGTTTGCAGCAGCTGGGCGAAGAGGGCGCGGTACAGGTGTTCAAGCCGGTGCAGGGCGGCGAACTTGTGCTGGGCGCGGTCGGCGTGCTGCAGTTCGAGGTGGTGGCTAGCCGCCTGCTGAACGAGTACGGCGTCGATGCGGTGTTTGAAAGCACCAGCATCAGCAGCGCGCGCTGGGTATCGAGCGACGACAAGAAGGCCCTGGCCGATTTCGAAGACCAGCTCGGGCACAACGTCGCCTACGACGCGGCCGGTAATCTGGCCTACCTGGCCACCTCGAGCGTCAACCTGCGCCTGACGCAGGAACGCTGGCCAAAACTGCAATTCCACGCCACCCGCGAGCACTCGGCCAAGCTTTAATTGCTGGCGACGGCACGCAGGAGGGCGGGGATTTCCTTGCTGATCTCGCGTGCCAGGTAGCCGAGCGGGCCGTGTTTCAGGGCCAGCTGTTCGCCTGCCAGCGCGTGCAGTGCCACGCCCCATGCGGCGGCCTGCTCGAGTGGCGCGCCGCGCGCCGCAAGGCCGGTAATGATGCCGGCCAGTACGTCTCCCGATCCCGATATTGCCAGCCCGCTGTTGCCGCCTTCGTGGCGCCATTCCTGGTTGTTGACGTTGGCAATCACGGTCAGCGCGCCTTTTAGCGCCACCGTGGCTTGCCAGCGTTGCGCCGCCTGCCGGGCGGCGGCTTCCGGCTGGGCCTGTATGTCGTCTTTGTCGGCACCGCTCAGGCCGGCGAGTTCGCCGGCATGTGGTGTCAGCAGTACCGGGCTGGCAAAGCGGAAGCCGCCGCAGTCGGCATTCCCACTGACAATGCTCATGCCAGCGGCGTCCAGTATCAGCGGGGCGTGGCTGCAATCGGGCAGCAGGGTGCGCACGAGGTGACAGCAGGCGCTCTCGTCCTGCATGCCGGGCCCGATCAGCACGGCGCTGGCTTGACGGCACATGGTTTGCAGGTCGGGGCGCTGGTCGGCTGCCAGGCCGCCGTCCGCCGTTTCCTGCAGGCCGATCACGCGCGCCTCGGGGATGGCGATGCCGATCTGCGGCGCCACACTGGCGGCGGTGGCGATCGCCAGTTTCCCCGCGCCTGCGCGCAGTGCAGCGGTGGCCGCCAGCAGCACGGCGCCGAGCATCTCCCGCGATCCGGCGACAATTACCACGTAACCTCGCGCATTTTTGTCGCCATCGGCCGGCGGGACCGGTAGCGGCCACTCGCGCAACAGGCGGGCTGTGATGTCGTGGCTCATGATTTGGGCGCCGCCGGCTGGTCTTTTTGGTGGGTGACCGGGGTGCCGGTCTGCTCCAGCGGCGCGACGAAGTTGGCTTGCGCCAGCACCAATTTGCCATGCTTGCCCGCCGCCGGATCGAAACGGTACTCGGTGATACCACAGTTGGGCACGTCCCCAGCGCGGTCGATCGCCAGGATGGCGTCCTCGTCCAGCCGCTCCAGCAGGTAGCGGAAGCAGTTGACGATCACCTGATGGGCAACGATCAGCACCCGCTCGCCGTGGTATTCGCGCGTCATGGTGTCGATCACGCTGCGCAGCCGCAGGATGACGTCGCACCAGCTCTCGCCGCCAGGCGGACGGAAGTAGAATTTGCCGACGTGGGCGCGCTGTTCGGCCAGCTCGGGATACTTGTCGTGGATGCCCAGCGGCGTCAGGCGGTCGAGGATGCCGAATTCCTTTTCGCGCAGCCGTTCATCGGTGGCTGCGGCCAGCAAGCGGTCGCGGCCGAGGTGGCCAAGCACCACGTTGGCGGTGGCGCGCGCCCGGATGTATGGTGAATACAGCACTACATTGGGCTGGGCCTCTGGCGGCAACGCCTGGAACCAGCCGCTCATTGCGTGGGCCTGGCGCTGTCCCAATTCCGATAGCGGCACGTCGACATCGCGCTCCGCCAGGTCGATCAGCAGCTTTTTACCCGCTTCCGCCGCGTCGCGGGCGACGTTGCCGGCGCTTTGCCCGTGCCGGACCAGCCAGAGTTGCTGCGGCCATTTTTGTTCCATCAGCGCTCTCCCAGATCGAGTTCGACCCAGACCGGCGCGTGGTCGCTGGGCTTTTCGCGCCCGCGCACGTCGCGGTCGACGCCGGCCGATTTCAGCGCCGGCGTCAGGGCAGGGCTGAGCAGGATGTGGTCGATGCGCAGGCCGGCATTGCGCCCGTAAGCGTTGCGGAAATAATCCCAGAAGGTATAAATGACCTCATCCGGATGGGTGGCGCGCAGGGTGTCGCACCAGCCTTGTTCAATTAAACGGTGAAACGCCGCACGCACTTCAGGGCGGAACAAAGCATCGTCCAGCCAGCGTTCCGGTTTATATACGTCCAATTCGGTCGGCATGACATTGAAATCGCCGGCCAGCACGGCCGGCGCGCCGCTGTCGATTAATTGCGCCGCATGCAGAATAAACTGCTCAAACCATTTTAATTTGTAGTCGAACTTAGGTCCGGGAGCAGGATTACCATTCGGCAGATATAAGCCGCCGATAATAATCCCGTTGACCACTGCCTCGATGTAGCGGCTTTGTGTATCGTCGGGATCGCCCGGTAATCCGCGCCCGGTTTCCAGCGGCTGCTGGCCACGTGCCAGAATCGCCACGCCATTCCAGCTTTTCTGGCCGTGCCAGATGGCTTGATAACCTGCCTCACGAATCGCAGCTTCTGGGAATTTCTCCTGCGGTGCTTTCAATTCTTGCAGGCAGACGGCATCCGGCTGGGTCTCATCGAGCCATTGAAGCAGGGCAGGCAGCCGGGCGCCGATGCCGTTGATGTTGAAGGTCGCGATACGCATTTTGGCAATTATAGGCAGCTAAACCGTGTGTCCCAGTGCGCCAGCACACTTAACAGCCCGGCTTTCAAGCCAACTCTTGGCGCGTTCTTGCCAAGTTCTGGCGAGGATCGCATTCTTCGCTTGACAGAACCGGTGTATGCGCCTACTGTATTACTCAACTAATACACAAATACGAGTGTCATGGCTACCCACACTTCCTCCTTGTTCTCGATCACGACCGGTTCGTCGGATCCTATTTATCGCCAATTAATCGAGCAGGTACGGCGATTAATTGCCGCCGCCGTTTTAAAACCCGGCGATGTTTTACCGTCGGTACGTGATGTGGCTGTAACACTGGCCGTTAATCCAATGACGGTTTCCAAGGCTTATAACATGATGGAAACCGAGGGTTTATTAAACCGAGCGCGCGGCGTCGGCATGCTGGTCGCGCAAAGCAATTCACCTCCAGGCCGCGAAAATCTTTTAAGGCCGGTTTTGGAGCGCGCTGCCGCCGAAGCCCGGCAATTGGAATTGGATAACGCAACTGTGTTGGCACTGTTTGAAAAAATTCTTGGAGAAACTAAATGAAACCAGCAGTCGTCGAAATAAATAATCTGCACAAATCCTTTGGCAAACAGCCAGTGCTGCAGGGCGTTAACTGGAATATCGAATCCGGCAAAGTAATTGGTTTGCTGGGACGTAATGGGACGGGCAAGTCGACTTTGCTGGAATGCCTGCTGGGCCTGCGCGAGACCGATGCCGGCGCCGTCCAGCTGTTCGGCCAGCCGATGGCCGCGCTAGACGAGGCGGCGCGCGCCCAGATCGGCTACGTGCCGCAAAAGTCGGAACTGTTTGAGTGGTTGACGCCTTTGCAACTTCTTGATTATTTCAAGGCGCTGTACCCACGCTGGAATCAAGCCAAGGTCGACGGCCTGATGCAGCGCTGGGGTCTGGCCGGCGAGATGGCGACTAAGCAAATCAGCAAGCTTTCCGGCGGTGAAAAGCAGCGCCTGTCCATCATTCGCGCGCTGGCCCATGATCCGAAGTTGCTGGTGCTGGACGAACCAGTCTCCAGCCTCGATCCGGTCGGCCGTCGGGATTTTCTGCAGGAACTAATCACCGACGTCATCGAGCGCGACACCACGGTGGTGTTTTCCACCCACATTTTGTCCGACCTGGAGCGGGTGGCGCTGGATGTTGCTTTCTTGCAAGGCGGCAAGATCGTGCTGCAAGGAGCGCTTGACGAGTTGCTGGAAGGTAAGAACCTGAGTCTGGAAGACTTGTTCGTCGAGGTGACCAAATGAACGCGTCCCAGCGCCAATTGTTGATGCAGATCGTGCGCGATCGCGCCGCCTGTGGGCTGCTCGTGCGCCTGAGCTGGTTTATCGCTGCCTGTGTGGCGGGGCTGCAGATTTTGCGCCTGACCACAGGGGGACCAGCGTTCGGCAATATTCTGACGCTGTGCCTGGCGTGCGGACTCGCCTATATGTGGTGCGGCGCTGCGCTGAAAAGCGCGGTGCAGCAAAACCTGCCATCGAATGCGGTGCTGGTGCCGGGGCTGCGGTCCGGCCTGATACGTGTGATGGCCACGCTGTACCTGGCCGCCACGCTGTTCACGGCGCTGTTAAGCTGGCTGCTGGCCGGCCGCCCCGGCTACGGTTTGCTGGTGGGGGGACTGTTCAGCCTCTACGTACTGTACGCGCAGCGCTATAACTGGCTGAACTTGCTGCCATCGGCGGTCATTGTCGGCTCGGTGATGGTCTTCCACCACCCGCTGGACCGGATTTACGCGGCGGCCGAGGTGCTGGGCGAGCCGTTGGTGACGGTGATCGGCGCGGTGCTGCTGGCGCTGCTGGGCCGGCACGCGCTGCACGCCGTGCTGCCGCGAGGCGGCGACCGCCATATGGCGTGGTATCGGTGCTTCAGCCGCCAGCAGGCGCGCGCCAGTGGCAAGGTGTTGAACATGGAGCCAGGCGGGGGCCTGCGCTGGCTGGCGTGGCTGCGCGCGCCCTACAATGCGGCGCTGCGCAGCGACAGCCATCGCGGCGCCAGCCAGGGCCGCCAGATGATGCACACGCTGGGCACGCCAGCGCATGACGGCGGCGCGATTGCCTACATGCTGGTGTCGTCGGTCGGCATGGCGTGGTTAGGCCGCTACCTTGCCAGCCAGGGAAACCAGGTGGCAGCGATGGTGCTCAGCACGATGATGCAGGGCATGTTGATGATGAGCGTGCTGGTCTACGCGGCGACGGTGGCGTCGCAAGCGGTGCGCTTCCGCGCCGAGCAGGGCTTGTACCGTCTGGCGCCAGCCGCGCCAGCCGCCGCGCAGATCAACCGGATGCTGCTGGGCACGCTGATGTTTCGCAGCCTGCGCTTGTGGGCGCTATCGGTGCTGGCGATTGTCTGCATCGACATGATCGTGCTGGGCCAGTTCGAACTGCGCGGCATTACTTTCGTGTTGGCGATGCTGATGCTGCCGTTCGCCGGATTGCTGCTGCGTGACTACGCCGGCGCGCCGCTGCAGCAGAACCCGGTAGTGAACGTGGCGGTCAGCACGCTGGTGGTGGTGATCTACATTGCCTTGGCGTTGGTGGATCAGGCGCATCCGGGCTTGCCGCTGTTCTGGTTCGGTGGTGCGGTGGGCGCGGCGACCGTCGTGGCGCTGCGCCTGCGTTGGCAGCAGTTGATGGCCTCGCCACCGGCGCTGCCGGCGGGGCGCATGGCGGTCTAGTGGGTTTGCAGGACCAGGCCCAGCGTGACCGTCGTTTCGCTGGCGCCGCGCGCCAGGCGCTGGCCCCAGGTGGCGTCGACCTGCAAGCGGTCCGGAATCAGCGCGTGGGCGTAGCCGAACTGGTAGCGCGAACCGGCGCGTTGCTGGCCAAAGGTTTCGGCGGTCAGCGAGTTGCGTTCGTTGAGCTTGAACTCGGCGCCGAGGCCCCAGCTGGCATCGGTGTGATGTCTGAACTGGGTGCGCACCACGCCGGCATTCAGATGCAGCAGCACGCTGTCGCCGCGCAGTGAAACGCTGAGCGGTACGTTGGCCGACAGGTCGCCATCGAGCCCGCGTCCTGTGCGGAACTGGTCGGCCAGCACCAGGCCGATGCCCCAGCCGCCAGCCTCCAGCGGCTTGAACACGGTCTTGGCTTGAAGGCGGCCGTAGTGATAGCTGCGCACGCTGTCTTCGGCCCGTGCGCCGCCGACTGCCAACTCCCAGTCGCCGCCGGCGTTGCAGGCCGGCGTGGCCCAGAATTCACGCACGCCGTCGTCGGCGCGCAGGGCATAGGTTTCGAGCTGGCACTGGCCGGGCGCGACGATGGCGGCATCATCCACCGTCATCGGACGGCCGGCATGGGCGGGCAGGGTGGCGCAAGCCAGCAGGCAAGTAGTCAGGAATTTCATCATGTCAGTGTAGTGCTGCCAGATGAAGCCCTGATGACAGCGTTTTATTTTGCGGGAGAGGCCAGTGGCTTGCCTTTGTCGACCACGTAGACGCCGACCAGTTTCATCGTGCCCTTGCCGGTGTTGACGGCGTCGTGGACGGTGCCGGCCGGGACGACGAAGGATTCGCCGGCCTTGACGCGGCGCGGATCTTCGCCATCGATCAGCAGTTCGCCTTCGCCTTCCAGCACGTAGCTGATTTCATCGCCCGGATGGGAGTGGCGGCCGGCGGCGACACCTTCATCCAGCTCGACCCTGGCGACCACGGCCTCGCGTCCGGGGACGGACACATCGGCCTTCTGGATCACGGTGCGGCGGATTGTACCAGCTTGCGCCTGCGCGGCGACGGCGGCGAACATTACAATCAGGATAAGCTTCGGCAGTTTCATTGCGTCTCCCCTCCGGTTGTTGGAACGTCAATTCTACGCCGTCCCAGCCACAGCGCGTCGGCAACCGCGCCGATCCAGCACAGCAGGCACACCAGCGTGGCCAGATTGGTGGCCGGGTTGTCGACGCCGGCGCTGTGGATGCGCTCCGCGATGGCGGCCGGATCGAAAGGCAGGGCGCCGCTATTGAGTTCCTCGAGCAGGCGATCGGCCAGTTGCAGCACAGTGCGCAGCAGATAGAGCACGGCGGCCGCGGCCGGCAGCAGGAACAGCAGGCCGCGCGCGCCACGGCGCGGTTGCAACGCCAGGTGGCCCAGGCCGGGGAAAATCAAAGCCGAAATCAGGGCCGCCTTGGTCGATGCTTTCATATCGCTCCTGTTGTTACTTTATGCCTATTGATCGAACGCAAGGTTGCGTTGCGCCGGCCAGCGTAGATTACAACATCTTGGCTGCCGGGGGGAATCATGCGCGCGATGATCGGAATGGCTGTGATGGTGTGCTGTGCGGTGCAGGCCGCACCCAATGAAAAAGATGCGGTGGCGCTGGCCGAGAAGGGCGCGCAGTTCCTGCGCGCGCACGGCCGCGCCGAGATGGTGGCGCGCATCAATGGCAAGGACCCGGAATTCAACCAGGGCGCGCTGTACCTGGCGATGCGCGATATGAGCGGCATCACCGTGGCGCATCCGACTACGGCGCTGATCGGCAAGAACCTGCTCGACGTGCCGGATGCGGACGGCAAACTGTTCCGCCAGGAGATGGTGGCGCTGGCGCGCGGACCGGGGCACGGCTGGGTCGACTACAAATTCCGCAATCCGGAGACGGGCAAGGTCGAAGCCAAGCGCACCTACGTGCTGCGGGTCGGCGACGTGGCGCTGGAAGCCGGCATCTACAAGCACTGAACGGCCGTGCAGACCATGCTCAGCAAACTTCGAATCGGGCCCAAGCTGCTGCTGGCGCCGGGTGTGGTGCTGATCCTGCTGATCGTGCTGTCGGCGGGCGCCTACCTCGGGCTGCTGCGGCAGAACCAGTCGCTGGACAACATGGTGCAGCAGCGCGCCGTGCGGCTGAAGGCGGCGGCCGACCTGGTGGCCAGCGCGCACAAGGCGCACACCGAAATCTACCAGCTGCTCACCTGGATCAACGCCAGCTTTTCAGCGCCGCGCGTGGATGCGCTGGTGCGCGACATCCATCTGCGCCACGCCACGCTGGATCGTCAGTTCGCGCAACTGGAAATGGCCACGGCGGCCGATCCGGCCGAGCGGCGTTTTGTGGCGCAGTCGCAGGCGGCGCACGCCGTGTACGTGAAAGCGATGCAGGACGTGATCGAGCTGGCGATGGTCGACCAGTCGATGGCGGCCAACGCCATGTCCAAGGCCGAGCGGGCCTTTGACGTGGTGGCGCAGCGGCTGGAAGAGCTGTCGCGGCTCGAGCAAAGCCTGAGCGAGCGCGCCTACGCCGAGGCGGAGACCGACTTCCGCGTGCTGTCGACCTGGATGCCGATCGTGGTGGCCTTGTCGATCGCTTTGTCGCTGCTGGTGACGATGGCGGTGCGCAACGCCATGCTGAAAGAGGTGCGTGAGATCGGCGCGGCGGCGGTGGATCTGGCCGAGGGCAACCTGACCGTGCGCCAGCGCGTGTACGGGCGCGATGAAATCGCCGAAACCTCGCGCGCGCTGGACACCAGCATCCGCAATCTCAACACCACCTTGAAGACGATACTGGCGTCGGCGCAATCGATTGACAGCGCGTCGCGGGAAATCGCGCAGGGCAGTACCGTGCTGGCGCGGCGCACCCGCACGCAGGCCGGCACGCTGGAAGAAACCGGCGACGCCATGCAGCAGATGAGCAGCCAATTGGCGCAAGCGGCCAGCCATGCCGAACTGGCGGGGCAGCTGGCGCAGTGCGCCAACAGCTTCGCGGCGCGCGGCGGCGGCGTGGTGCAGCGGCTGGTGGTGACGATGGCGTCGATACGCGGCAGCTCGCGGCGGGTAGTGGAAATCGTCGGCGTGATCGATGGGCTGGCGGTACAGACGCATATGCTGGCCCTGAGCGCGGCGGTGGAAGCGGCGCGGGCGGGCGAGCATGGTCAGGGATTGGCTGTGGTGGCGGGCGAGGTGCGCACGCTGGCGCAACGCTCGGCGTCGGCGGCGCAGGAAATCAAACTGCTGATTGCCGACTCGGTGTCCGATATCGACAATGGCACGCGCTCGGTGGAAGAGGCCGGGGCCAGCATGGCGGAGATCATCGACGCGGTGCGGCAGGTGGGCGACATCGTCGGCCAGATCGGCGTGGGGGCGACCGATCAAAGCCAGGGCGTGCTGGGCATGCAGCAGGCGATTGTCAGCATGGATGAAATCACGCAGCAGAATTTGGCGTTGGTACAGCAAGCCGCCGCAGCGGCAAGCACCTTGCAGCGGCAAGCGCTCTACCTGTCGCAAGCCGTCGCCATCTTCAAGCTCGACGAAAACACCGAGCCGCCCGACGCCAACCGCCCCGCTGGCAGTACCCGCATTGTTCGCTTACGGCTGGCTTCCGTGCGTAGCTAGTTTAGGAGTCGCACCGTTCCAGCGGTCGCCGGGCTGCTGGATGTAGCGGCTGTAGACGTATTTCCACGGCATGGCCAGCGGAATGATGACGACGACCATGCATTCGATGAAGGTGCCGATGATGGCCTCGTCCATCGTGCCGCTTTGCCAGGCGGGCAGGGCGACGACCAGCAGCCAGATCACTTTCCACGTCAGCTCCCACAGCAGCACCGGGATCATTTGCAATGGGTAGCGGATGCCGAGCACGCACAGCAAGCTAAACGACGCCAGCATGCACTTGACCACGCCCTGCGACAGGCCCCAAGGCTCGGCGTGACGGATCACGCTTGGCCACACCACCAGCGCCAATCCCAGCGCGATAATCAAATACACGGCTCTCAGCGAATACAGGCGAAACAGCGATACTTGTGGCATGGCAGAACTCCCTGGTTAAGTTATTCGACTTCTTTCAGTACTTTCTCGATGCTGGCCAGACGGGCTTGCAGGTCGGCCAGTGCGGCGGCGGTTTGCTCTTGCGCTGCGACGGCGCGCTGGGCGATCAGGCGATAAGCTTCCTCGCCTTCCGCCTGCAGCTTGGCCTTCTTGATGGCGACGATGAAGCGCATGCCAAAGATCAGGAAGACGGTCGCCAGCGGCATGAAGATGGTCAGCAGGTAAATCGGTTCAGACATAAGACGCCTCTATTTTTCAGGGTTGTTAGTCAAGGTTTTTACAGCATCGGCAATCGCGGCGGGCGACAGATCGATAGCAAACGGCGCGGCCTCAAAAAAATTCAGCGCCTTGCCGTCTTCGGACAGCTCCAGCTGGCTGGTGACCAGTCCTGCTTCCTCCAGCTTCTGCAAATGCAGGTGCAGCAAGGGACGGCTGATATTCAACTCCCGCGCCAGCTGGCTGACATAATTCCTGCCACCCGCCGCCAGCGCCGCCACCACCCGCAAACGATGCGGATTGGACAGCGCCGAAAGCGCCGCCAGCAATTGATCGCCTGTGAGATGTTTTGATTTCATGTGTAAAGAATATCTGACAGGTGTCAGCGAGTCAACGTATTTTTTGTTGTTATTTAGCCGGCTGTGGATTTTAAAATATCGCTGTGATAATGTTTTGCACTCTTACCACCCAGAAAGAAAATTAATGAAAAAATAATTCTAGGAGTCGCAGTGGCTGCGGCACTGACCGGCTGCGCTGCGCCCAAAATGCAATTGAGCGCGAATACGAGTGCCGCGCTCAAGGATCAATCCATTGTCCCGACTGAGCGTAAGAAGCCAAAATTTGTCGCGACGGCCCCCGGGCCAGCCATTGCCCTGATGACAGGCGCCGACGTTAAGATTAGCGATGGCAATGAGATCGTTAAAGTCTATGACATCGAGGATCCCGCCCAGTCGATTAGCCAACGCCTGCTGCAAGAACTGCAATCGGCCCGTTCGGTACGGCCGGTCGCACCAGCAGTGTTTGTTGATAGCAGCGATCCGGAAAAATTGGCGACTTCAGCGAAAGGCGCCGCCAAATATATTCTTGACGTTGAGACCACCTACTGGTCTTTCCTCTATTTTCCTGCTGACTGGAAGCACTATCGCATCATGTACACCGCCGATGCCCGCTTGATCGATGCGGAGAGCAAAAAAGTAGTGGCGGAAAGCCGCTGTGTACGTATTCCTGACGCCACCCCAACTTCACCGACTTATCAGGAGTTGCTCGACAATCAGGCGCAAGTTCTAAAAAACGAACTGAAGATTGCGGCCGATGCATGTGCCAAGTCATTTAAAGCGGAGATGTTTTCCCTGTAAATAGACAAAATAGATAAAAAAAATCCCGGCGCGAGGCCGGGATTTTTTATTGCGGAACTAGCTTATTCGTAATCGCTCATCGGTGCGCAGCCGCAGAACAGGTTGCGGTCGCCGTAGACGTTGTCGGCGCGGCCGACTGGTGGCCAGTACTTTTGCTTGCGCAGCGATGGCACCGGATAGGCCGCCACTTCACGCGAGTACTTGCGGTCCCACACGTCGGCAGTCAACACTTCGGCAGTGTGCGGCGCGAATTTCAGTGGGTTGTTCAGCTTGTCGAACTCACCGCTTTCCACTTTGGCGATCTCGCCGCGAATCGCGATCATGGCGTCGATGAAGCGGTCCATCTCGGCTTTCGATTCCGATTCGGTCGGCTCGATCATCAGCGTGCCCGGCACCGGGAACGACATGGTCGGTGCGTGGAAGCCGAAGTCCATCAGGCGCTTGGCCACGTCTTCGTTCGAGATGCCAGTGGCATCCTGCAGCGGACGCAGGTCGATAATGCACTCGTGCGCCACCAGGCCGTCGTGGCCCGAGTACAGCACCGGGTAGTGCGGCGACAGGCGGCGGGCGATGTAGTTGGCGCCCAGGATCGCGGTTTCGGTCGCGGCGGTCAGGCCTTCCGCGCCCATCATGGCGATGTACATCCACGAAATCGGCAGGATCGATGCCGAGCCATATGGCGCAGCCGATACCGAGCCAATGCCCGCGTTGTCGCGGATGTAGCCGTTCGAACGCTGGTTCGGCAGGAACTTGGCCAGGTGCGCACCGACGCCGATAGGACCGACGCCTGGGCCGCCGCCACCGTGCGGAATGCAGAAGGTTTTGTGCAGGTTCAGGTGCGAGACGTCGCCACCGAACGCGCCCGGTGCGGCCACGCCCACCAGTGCATTCATGTTGGCGCCGTCGACGTAGACCTGGCCGCCGTGGCTGTGCACGATCTCGCACAGTTCACGGATGCCTTCTTCAAACACGCCGTGGGTCGAAGGGTAGGTGACCATGACGCAGGCCAGGTTCTTCGAGTGCAGTTCGGCCTTGGCTTTCAGGTCGGCCAGGTCGACGTTGCCGTTTTCGTCGCAAGCGGTAACCACCACCTGCATGCCGACCATCGATGCCGATGCCGGGTTGGTGCCGTGCGCCGACGATGGAATCAGGCAGATGTTGCGATGGCCTTCGCCACGCGACTGGTGGTAAGCCTGGATCACCAGCAGGCCGGCGTATTCGCCCTGCGAACCGGCGTTAGGCTGCAGCGAGACGGCGGCGTAGCCGGTCACCGCGCACAGCATCTCTTCCAGCGAGTCGATCATTTCGCGGTAGCCGGCGGTTTGCGCGACTGGTGCGAATGGGTGCATGGTCGAGAATTCAGGCCAGGTCACCGGGATCATTTCGCTGGTGGCGTTCAGCTTCATGGTGCAGGAACCCAGCGGGATCATGGTGCGGTCCAGCGCCAGGTCCTTGTCGGCCAGCGAGCGCAGGTAGCGCAGCATCTCGGTTTCCGAGTGATAGCGGTTGAACACCGGGTGCGACAGGTACTCGGAGGTACGCGCCAGCGCGTCAGGGAAGTGACGCTCAATGGTCGCTTCCACGGTGTCGAAGTCCGGGCCGTGGGCCGGGCCGCCGACTGGATGCGAGAACACGGTCCACAGCAGCGCGATATCTTCGCGGGTGGTGGTTTCGTCCAGCGACACGCCGACGTGCGACGCGTCGATCACGCGCAGGTTAACGCCGTGCGAATGCGCCGATGCGTGCAGCTGTTCGGCGTTTTTCACGTTGACGGTCAGGGTGTCGAACCAGCTGTCGTTGGTGATGGTGTAGCCCAGCGTTTTCAGGTTCGCGGCCAGCACGCCAGTCAGGCGGTGCACGCGCTTGGCGATTTGCTGCAGGCCTTTCGGGCCGTGGTAGACGGCGTACATCGACGCCATCACTGCCAGCAGTACCTGCGCGGTGCAGATGTTCGAGGTGGCTTTTTCGCGGCGAATGTGCTGCTCGCGGGTTTGCAGCGCCAGGCGGTAAGCCTTGTTGCCCTGCGCGTCGATGGTCACGCCTACCAGGCGGCCCGGCATCGAGCGTTTGAATTCGTCGCGGGTGGCCATGTAGCCGGCGTGCGGGCCGCCGAAGCCCAGCGGTACGCCGAAGCGCTGCGAGTTACCGACGACCACGTCGGCGCCCCATTCGCCCGGTGGCGTCAGCATGGTCAGCGCCAGCAGATCGGCGGCGGCTACCACCATCGCGCCTTTGGCCTTGATGGCTTCAACGTCGGCTTTGTAATCGCGCACGTTGCCGTTCACGCCCGGGTATTGCAGCAGCACGCCGAAGCATTCGCCGATGCCTGCCAGTTCGGCCGGGTGGAATACTTTCACGGTGATGTCGAGCGGCTTGGCGCGGGTCTGGATCACTTCCAGCGTTTGCGGCAGCACGTCGTCGGCCACGTAGAACACGTTCGATTTCGATTTGCTCACGCGCTGGATCAGCGTCATGGCTTCGGCAGCGGCGGTGCCTTCGTCCAGCATCGACGCATTGGCGATGCCCATGCCGGTCAGGTCGGTGATGGTTTGCTGGAAGTTCAGGATCGCTTCCAGGCGGCCTTGCGAAATCTCTGGCTGGTATGGCGTGTAGGCGGTGTACCAGGCCGGGTTTTCGAAGATGTTACGCAGGATGACGTTCGGCGTCAGCGTGTTGTAGTAGCCCTGGCCGATCAGCGACTTGAGCACCTTGTTTTTCGAAGCGATTTTTTTCAGCTTGTTCAGCGCTTCGTTTTCTGGCATCGGCTGGGTGTAGGCGCCCAGTGGCAGGGCTTCCTTGTTGCGGATGTTGGCCGGAACGATGGCGTCGATCAGGGCGGCGCGCGAGGCGTAGCCGAGGACCGACAGCATTTCCTGCTGTTCGGTGGCGTCTGGGCCGATGTGACGGGCGATGAAGGCGTCGCGCGCTTCGAGTTGGGTCAGGCTGGTGCGGGTCATGATAGGGCGAGGGCAGAGAGAGAAGAGGGCTGTCGTTCCGGCGCAGGCCGGAACCCAAGTTAAGCGGGCAGCTTATTGGATCCCGGCCTTCGCCGGGATGACGTATTAACCGATGTTTTTGCCGTAAGCGGCGGCGTCCAGCAGGCCGTTGATGGCGCCGGCGTCGGCTGGCTTGATCTTGAACAGCCAGTTGGCGTAGGCGTCGGTGTTGATCGCTTCCGGCGCGTTCACCACTTCTTCGTTCACGGCCACGACTTCGCCGGCCACTGGAGCGTAGATGTCCGAAGCGGCTTTCACCGATTCCACCACGGCGGCGTCGTCGCCGGCGCCGTAGGTGTTGCCGACTTTCGGCAGTTCGACGAAGACGATATCGCCCAGCGCGTCCTGCGCGTACTCGGTAATGCCCACAGTGACGGTGCCGTCGGCTTCAGCGCGTACCCATTCGTGGGATTCGGTGTACTTCAGGTCTGCAGGAATGTTCATGTTGTAATGCTCCAGAGGGTGAGGGTATCTAAATTAAACGGCCAGGATTTTACCGTTGCGGACGAACGGCAATTTAACCACAGATGCGGCCAGCTTCTTGTCGCGGATTTCCACGTGCACGGTGTCGCCCACGTTCACGCCCATCGGCACGCGCGCCAGCGCGATCGCCTGCTGCATGGTCGGGCTGAAGGTGCCGCTGGTGATTTCGCCGGTGGCGTCGGTGCCGGCCACGATGACTTTCTGGTGCGCGCGCAGCACGCCGCCTTTTTCGCGCAGGATCAGGCCCACGAATTGGGCGTTCTGCCCCTTGGCTTGCAGCGCGGCCTTGCCGATGAAGTCACGCTCGGACACCAGGTCGATGGTCCATGCCAGGCCGGCGTCCAGCGGGTTCACGGTTTCGTCCATGTCCTGACCGTACAGGTTCATGCCGGCTTCCAGGCGCAGGGTGTCGCGCGCGCCCAGGCCTGCCGGCTTCACGCCGGCGGCAACCAGCGCGTTCCACAGGTTTTCAGCTTGTTCAGCGGCGACGCCGATTTCAAAACCGTCTTCGCCGGTGTAGCCGGTACGGGCGATCATCGCCTCGCCCAAAGCGGCGCTCTGCGCGAAGGCCACGTTGAACGGCTTCATCTCGGCCGTGCCTTCTTTCGATTCAGGGATCACTTCCCACACCTTGGCGCGGGCGTTCGGGCCTTGCACGGCGATCAGCGCCATCGCATTGGCGCCATCGCGGCGCTGGGTGATGGTCAGGCCGGTACTGTTCTGTGCCTGCATCCACGCCACGTCCTTCTCGGCGGTGCCGGCGTTGACCACCAGGCGGAACCAGTTTTCGTTGATGAAGTAGACGATCAGGTCGTCGATGACGGTGCCCTCTGGATTGAGCATGCACGAGTAGAGCGCCTTGCCCGACACTTGCAGCTTGTCGACGTTGTTGGCCAGCAGATGGCGCAGGAAGCCGCGCACATTGTCGCCCTTGATGTCGACCACGCACATGTGAGCCACGTCGAACATGCCGACGTCGGTGCGCACGGCGTTGTGCTCTTCGATCTGCGAACCGTAGTTGACCGGCATATCCCAGCCGCCGAAATCGACCATGCGGGCGCCGGCAGCGCGGTGTGCGTTATTCAGGGGGGTAGCTTTGAGCGTCATGGTACGGTCCAAACGAAAAGAGGTTAACAGGGAATGCAAATGATTCCAAAAACCCCTCTGTCCTTTGTACCTGAGAGATAGCGGGGATGAACATCCCGCACGCCCCTTCGGTGGATTGCAGCTGCAACCTCTCTCCAGAGTTTGAGCTCATTCAGAGCCCCTTGACCGGTCCTTTTGCCTGAGAGTTTTTGGGTAGTGCCCCTTCGGCGGCAACGCTGGTTTGCCCTCTCCCGATCAAGACTCGGGAATATATGCCAGAAGGGCTGGAATGTCAATCTTGCCCGGCTGCGCACGAATGGGACGGGAAAAGCTGCCCGGGCGACAATTTGCTAGAATAAACCACACTATTTTGAGAGCCCAGCGATGAGCCAAGACCAGACAAGCTACGAAGGACATGCGTGGTTCACGCTATCGGGAGATGTCAACAGCGACATGGTGCGCCGCGTCTTCGACGCGGTGGCCGACATGACCGAAGACCGCATCACCACCGCCCATATCCTGATCCAATCGAACGGCGGTTACGTCAGCGACGGCATTTGCCTGTACAACTACCTGAGCAAACTGCCGATCAAGATCGTCACCTACAACGCCGGCGCGGTGGCGTCGATCGCGGTGATCCTGTATCTGGCGGGGCAGGAGCGCTACGCCAGCGACACCGCACGCTTCATGGTGCACAAGTCGCACGCCAGCGCGCCGCACGGCGCCCGGCCGGACGCGCTGCGCATCATCGTCGAAGGTCTGCAGGCGGACGACGCGCGCACCGAGCAAATCCTGCGGCAGCATGTGGCGCTGACCGAGGAGCATTGGCGCGTGCATGAGTACTCCGACCTGCACCTGACGGCGTCGGAAGCGTTGAAGGTGGGGATGATACGCAAGATCCGCGACTTTGAGCCGCCGGGTGGCCAGCGCGTGACGAATATCTGAACGGCCAGCGAATGCGGCGCGCGTTGCGCCGCATTTCCGCTGCTGTGCTAATTAGCGGTTGCCGGATTGCTTGTTGCCGTCGTTTTTGTGGCTTTGACGGCCGGCTTCAACGTGCTGCTCGTGGGTGCCGCCCTGGGTGCCGCTGCCTTTCGAACCGCCGGACGAGCCTTGGCCGCCGGATTGCTTGCTGCTGCCTTGGTTCGAGCCTTGCTTGCTACTGCCACCTTTTTGATTCGCGTTCATTTTGGTTCCTTTACGAAGTGAGTGAACGCCAGAAGCGTGTTAGCGTTTCTGGTGGGGCAATGATGCGTTTTCAGCCGGGTAGCCGGTATCGGAGTTTCCCTAGCTGGCGTGTAGGAGCATGGCTTGCAGGGTGCGGCTCAGAATTCTTCCCACTCGACGTCGCGCCGCTCGGCGCGGACTGGAGGGGGCAGGGCGGGCGTGGCTTTGCGCGGCGCGCGCGCTGCCGCTGGCCGACCAAGGCCGCATTCTGCTGCGTGGCCTGATCCATCGCCGCGACGGCTTGATTAACTTGCTCGAGGCCGGCCGTCTGTTCGGCGTTGGCGTCGGCAATTTCCCCGATCAGCCCGGTCACCTGCTTGACGCTGCCGACCACCTCATCCATCGTCTTGCGTGCCTGATCGGCCAGTTGGGTGCCGCGCGCGACCTTGTGCCGACGCCTGCTGCTCCGTGCGCGACGACAAATCCTGATTGCCATCCGCAATCTCATCGGCCGCGCCACCGATCGCGCGCGCGCCGCCTTGCACCTGCCCGACGATGCCGAGCAAGCTGTCATTCATCTCCTGCATGGCCAGCAGCAGCCTGCCGGTCTGGTTGTCCGGCTGCGGCGGAATCCGTGTGCCGAGATCGCCGCTGGCGATGCGTTGCGCCACCTGCATCGCCTGCTGCAAGGGGGAAGTGATCGAGCGCGCCAGCCACAAAGCCAGCAGCGAACCGCCCGCCATCATCCCGGCCAGCAGGCTGAAGGTAACGACTTGCGCGCCGTTATACAACTCAACGGCCCGCTGCATCGCCTCTTGTTTTGATGGCAAGGCGGTGAGCAGCATCATGTCGTGCATGCGCGACAGTGCGTGCAGTGCCAGCAGCGCCGTCAGGGCGAGGATGACGGCAAAGGCGGCCAGCAGCTTGCCGGATGTGTCCAGTTGGTGCAGGATTTTCATGGCGGTCCTTGATGGCGGGAAGGTGAGTTATTCATGTTAGGGAAACTTCAACCTTGTCGTTTGAGCCGCATCAAAGTTGCTACAAATCAGCACAATACGCGAAAAATTGCATATTCTTGGTTTCATGGTATTGCTTTGTGGAAATGCTGTGTAAAAATGTCGGGATAGAGATGAAAACTGAGCAGGTCCGCCCATGATTGCAACTTCCACCACATCCGCCACGCCGAAAAAGACGGTGTCGCCGCGGCATGCCTTGTTGGAAGAGCTGATCGGCATCGCCGTCAAGCAGGCGGGCGACCAGTATCTGGATCTGGCCAACAAGCTGGCCGGCGCCCTGATCGACGCCACCGATGGCGACACGCGCCAGATCCAGCAACGCCTGCGCGCCGGCAACCAACTGCGCAACCGCAATTTCGCCTTCCTGCACATCGCCACCAATACGCTGGAAAAAGCGCTGCGGCATGAGATCGCCCAGCTGGCGCCGGGAGCTAAACCGGCGGCGCGCGATACCGGCTTGGCTTTGTCGCTGGTGTCGATGGAGGAAATGGACAACAAAGTGGCGCTGAGCGGCGTCAGCAAGCCGTTCGAAACGCTGTATGCGGACCAGTTGCAAACCCTGAACGTGCGGCTGGCCTTCCTGCTGGACCGCGACATCCTGCGCGTCAATCAAAACCCGTTCCGGCCCGAGGTGTTCCTGGTGGCCTTGCAGGACGCCTGGACCGAGTTCGATCCGGAAGAGGAAGCTGCCGGGCTATTGCAGCCGCTGCTCAAGCCCGGCATGTTCATCGAACTGGGGCCGATGCTGGAAGCGCTGAGCCTGACCCTGCAGAGCAAAGGCGTCATGCCAGGCGATGTGGATCGCTACAAACGCCGCAAGTCCGACGCCGCGCCGGACGGCGGCAAGCCGCGTACCAATCAAGCGGCGCTGGCGCAGCAACTGCGGCAGTTCTTTGCTTCCAGCGATGTGGCTGGCTCGGCGGCAGGGCAGATTGTGGACGGCATCGCCAGCGGCATGATGGCGGGCGTGGACCTGAGTATTCCCGATCTGCCGGCGGCCGCGCTGACCGCAGGCAGTACCTGGACTCCGAACGCTGAGCGTGCCCGTGCAGTTGGCGCCGCCGTTGCCAGCATGGCCGGCGCCGTCGCGTCCGGCACGCAAGCCGGCGGCGCAATCGCCGGCCAGCCAGGGCAGTATCCGGGCGTCGCGGGCGGCGTTGTGCCAGCGAGCGGCTTCGTGGTTGGCGCCGCGCCCGGCGTGGCGCAGCCGGGCGGCGCGTGGGTGCAGGGCGCGGCCCAAGGCTTCCACGTCGGCGCGATGACCAACGAAGAAGCCCAGCTTGCCGCACAACTTGGCGCCAGGCAGCCATTGCTGGCCTACCTCGCCGAACTGCAAAAGACGGTGCCGCTGGCCGCCTTGGCAGGTGTAGCGGCGGCAGGCGCTCCGGCCGCCGACGGCGCACCGCCAGCCAACGTCTTCTACCTGCCCAACCTCAAGCAGGTCATGCCGCAAGGCAGCCTGACGCGTGCCGACGAAAGCACGATCGACCTGCTGTCCGCCGTGTTCGACACTGTGTTCCGCGACCAAAGCATCTCGCCCGAGATCCGCGAACTGATCCGTTTCCTGCAAATCCCGGTGCTGAAAGCCGCGCTGGTCGACAAAAACTTCTTCTTCCAGGAGGCTCACCCGGCGCGCCGCCTGCTGGAACTGCTGTCGCGCATGGGCTGGGAGCAGCGCAAGGGACCGGACGATCCGCTGTACCAGGCCATGCAGCGCAGCGTCGACCGCGTCGGCCGCGACTACGAGCAGGAACTGTCGGTGTTCGCCGAGGCGGTGAATGAACTCGAAGCCTCGATCCTGGCGGAAGAAAAAGCCGCCGCCGCTGCCATCGCCGCGCCAATCGCCGCCGCGCTCAAGCAAGAAAAGATGGCCGAGTCGGAGAAACTGGCCCGGAACTCGGTCGCCCTGCGCATCGGCACCGGCGAAGTGATCGCCGTGGTGGAAGCGTTCCTGGAACAGCGCTGGGTGTCGGTGCTGACCATCGCCTACAGCATCGAAGATGAAAAGCCGGGCGCCGTCAACAACGCCACCAGGACGATGGACGACCTGATCTGGAGCGTGCGTCCCAAGCTCAAGCCGGAAGAGCGCAAGCAACTGATCGCCAAGCTGCCGGGCCTGCTGTCGACGCTGAACAAATGGCTGGACGTCATCAAGTGGCAGGACGCCGAGCGCCTTCAATTCTTTGCCGAACTGGCCGAATGCCACGCCTCCATCGTGCGCGCGCCGCTGGAAATGTCGCCCGAGCGCCAATTGGAAATCTCGATGCAGGTCGCACAGCAGGCCGCCGAGCGCCGGCTGGAACTGCAAGCCAAGGCAGAAGCCGAAGAAAAAGCCCGCGCCGAACAGCCGCCGCCGGACGAAGACGAAGAAGACGCCATCATCGAAGTGGACGGCCTGGCGCGCGGCATGTGGCTGGAATTCGCTGACGACGAGGGCGGCCACCGCAAAGTCAAACTGGCTTGGATCAGCCCTTTGCGCACGCTCTACATCTTCTCAACCGCCGCGCGACAGGAAGCCTTCTCCATGTCCGGCGACGAGCTGGCCAAGCGCTTCCGCGATGGCAGCGCACGCGTCGTGCGCGCCGAAGGCGTAGTCACTGTCGCCCTGTCCGAAGCCCTGTCCCGCACCGCCGACAACGACGCCTCCATCGCCCCGTCCGCCGCCGTCGGCTAAGTGCGCTTTAGCCGTGCGTGGAGTTATGCTAATGCGTCTTCCAGAGGGATGGCCTGTGCGCTGCAGTTATCTAGTTCGTCGGCGCGGCGTTCGATTTCCGCTTTATGTGGGACGGCGCAAGAGGCAGCGTACGGGGATTGGATTCCGGCAGATGTCGACGTAGCTTCATCGATAACAAGCGGCATTTGCATGGGGGAGCCGGGCGCGGTGAGTGGCATCTTATGGCACGCCATTGGCGCCGTGTTGGCGGTAGGCGGGGCGGGCGCCGAGGCGGTCGGCCCAGGCTTGGAGGGCGGGCAGGGCCGGGCGCTCGATTGGCGTCGACTGCCAGCGGTTGTGGGAGAGGCCCAGTACGATGTCCGCCAATGTGAACTCGTCGCCGCAGACGTAGGCGCCGGTGCCGGCCAGTTGGGCGTCCAGCAGCGTCATCAGGCGGTTCCATTCGGCTGCGCTGGCGGCGATGGCGGCGGGATCCGCGTGCGCCGGGCTGTGCCGGATCAGTGCCATGAAGGCGTAGCGCCATGCGTTGTTCAACTCGGTCGCCTGCCAGTCCATCCATTTTTCCACCTGCGCCCGCGCCATCGGCTCGGACGGCAGCAAATCCGTGCGGCCATGCTTGCCGGCCAGGTAGCGGCAAATGGTGTTGGATTCCCACAGCGCCTGGCCGTCATCGACAATCACCGGCACCAACCGATTCGGATTCACGGCCAGCAGGCTGTCATCCTGCATCGCGTGCTCGTAGGGCAGGCCGAGTTCCGCGCAGGTCCACAGTACCTTGCGCACATTAATCGACGTGGATTTTCCCAGTATTTTTAGCATTGCGAATATTTCTTTACGGTAATTGTTCGCCAGAATACACAAGCATGTGTTTTAATGCGTGCTGCAGTGCAGAATACAGGAGTATGCGGTAAATGATGATGTGGTGGCATTGGTTAAGTGTAATCGGCAGCCTGGCGGTGACCGGCCCGATAGGCGTGGCGATCGTGGTCTGGCTGCTGGCCGGCAAATCCTGGCGGCTGACCGCCATTTGGCTGGTGCTGTTCGGCGCCGGCATGGCGCTGGTGGTCGCCACCAAGATGGCGTTCATCGGGTGGGGCATCGGCGTAGCCTCCGTGGAATTCGCCGGCTTCAGCGGCCACGCCATGCGCGCCGCCGCCGTGTTCCCGGTGGCCGGCTTCCTCGCGACCCGTTCCACATCGCAGACCATGCACTGGCTCGGCACCGCCGCCGGCGTGCTGCTGGCCGTGCTGATCGCCATGTCGCGCGTCTACGTGCGCGCCCATTCGCAGTCCGAGGCCGTTACCGGCTGCGTGCTGGGTCTGCTGGTTGCCGGCATCTTCATCTGGTACGCCAGCACCGAGCACCACATGGCCCTGAGCCGCCTGCTGGTGATGCTGTGCATCCCGGTGCTGCTGGTGGCGCCACGGGTCGAGCCTATCCCGGCCGAACAATGGATTACCAAGGCCGCGCTCTACCTGTCCGGCCGCGACCAGCCATATACCCGCCAGATGTGGCGCAAGCCGCGCTTCCCGCTCGACTGACGGACCTGCAACGTTGCGCGTTTTCCGGCCTTATTTGATGCACAAAATGGTATTATTGTGAACTTTTCCAGCCCACACACCAGATAACAACGTGCGTCTATCTTCCATCAAATTGTCGGGATTTAAGTCTTTCGTTGATCCCACCAATTTTCAGGTTCCGGGTCAGTTGGTTGGCGTGGTCGGTCCCAACGGTTGCGGCAAGTCGAACATCATCGATGCGGTGCGCTGGGTGCTGGGCGAATCCAAGGCGTCCGAGCTGCGCGGCGAGTCCATGCAGGACGTGATTTTCAACGGCTCGACCCACCGCAAGCCGGCCGGGCGCTCGTCGGTTGAACTGGTGTTCGACAACAACGCCGGCAAGGCCGCCGGCCAGTGGGGCCAATATGCTGAAATTGCCGTCAAGCGCACGCTGACGCGCGACGGCACCTCGACCTACTACATCAACGGCCAGCCGGTGCGCCGCCGCGACATTCAGGACATCTTCCTCGGCACCGGTCTCGGTCCGCGCGCCTACGCGATTATCGGTCAGGGCATGATCTCGCGGATTATCGAATCGCGCCCGGAAGAGCTGCGCGTGTTCCTCGAAGAAGCTGCAGGCGTCTCCAAGTACAAGGAACGCCGCCGGGAGACCGAAAACCGCCTGCACGATACGCGTGAAAACCTGCTGCGCGTGGAAGACATCCTGCGCGAGCTGAATTCCAATCTGGAAAAGCTGGAAGGCCAGGCCGCCGTCGCCACCAAGTTTCACCAGTTGCAAGCCGACCAGGAAGAGAAGCAAAAGCTGCTTTGGCTGTTGCGTAAAATCGAAGCCGAGAACGAGCAGAAAAAATACTTCCGCGAAGTCGAGCAAGCCCAGAACGATCTGGAAGAACAAACCGCCAAGCTGCGCAACGTCGAGCTGTCGCTGGAGCAGATGCGCCAGTCGCACTTTGCCGCCGGCGATCGCCTGCACACGGCGCAGGGCGCGCTGTACCAGACCAACGCCGAAATCGGCAGCCTGGAAGCGCAGATCAAGTTCGTGGTCGAATCGCGCAGCCGCCTGCAAGCGCAGTTGGCGGCGCTGACCGCGCAGCGCGACCAGTGGCAGCGCCAGGCAACCGAGGCCGGCGAGCAAATCGAGGAAGCCGAGTTCGCGCTGGAAGAACTGAGCGCCAAGGTCGAAGAATCGCAGGTGATGGCCGAGCAAAAGGCCGAATCGCTGCCGATGCTGGAACAGGCGTGGAAGGATGCGCAGGTCAAGAGCACCGAATCGCGCGCCCGCATTATGCAGGCGCAGCAGCAGCTCGAACTGGAATCGGCGCACCAACGCAACGCCAACAACATCCTCAACGGCCTGGCCGTGCGGCGCGAACGCCTGCAGCAGGAGAAGAGCGGTTTGAGCCTGCCGGACAGCGCGCACCTGTCCAACCTGCGCATGCAGCTGGAAGAAAAGCAGCAGGCGCTGGAAGAGCAGACCTTCCTGCTGGAAGAGGCGCACGAGCAGCAACCGAAGCTGGAGCAGGAACGCCAGGAAGCGCAGCAGCAGGTCAACGCCGAAACCGCCGCCAACGCCCAGCTGGAAGCGCGCCTGAACGCGCTGCGCCAGTTGCAAGAGCGCGTGCAAACCCAGGGCAAGGTCACGCCGTGGCTGCAGAAGCACGAGCTGGAATCGCTGCCGCGCTTGTGGCAGAAACTGAATATTGAAGCTGGCTGGGAGCCGGCGCTGGAATCGCTGCTGCGCGAGCGCACCTCGGCGCTGCAGATGTCGAACATCGAATGGGCCAAGGCCTTCTTCAGCGATGCGCCGCCGGCCAAGCTGGCGCTGTACGCGCCATCCACCGCCGTGCCGCCGGCGCCGGTGGAAGCGCCGGGCCTCAAGCCGTTCCTGAATCTGTTGAAGATTAACGATCCGGGCTTGCGAGGTTTGCTGCAGGACTGGCTGCACAACGTCTACACCGCCGAAGACACGGCCGAAGCGTTTGCCGACCGCAGCAAGCTGCCGGCCGGCGGCGTGATCGTCACGCGCCAGGGCCACGTGGTCACTCAGAACAGTGTGCGCTTCTACGCCGCCGACTCCGAGCAGGATGGCATGCTGGGCCGCCAGCAGGAAATCGATAACATCACCAAGCAGCTGCGCGCGCAGCAGATGCTGGCCGACGAAGCGCGTTCGCGCTCGGTGCGCGCTGAAGCCGCCGTGTCGGAACTGACGCGCCGCCTGACCGAGTACCGCGCCAAGCTGCAAAGCCTGCAATCGTCGGTGCACACGCTGCAACTGGAAGTGATGAAGCTGACCGAGGTCGAGGCGCGCTTCAACCAGCGCAGCACGCAGATCGAAGCCGACCTGGCCGAAATCACCGCGCAGGAAGAAGAGCAAACCCAGATCAAGCTGGAATCGGAAGAGAAGTTTGAGCAGCTCGATATGGAACTCGGCAATCTGCAAGGCGAGCATGAAGACGGCCAGACCGCATTCATGGAGAAAGAGCAGCGTCTGGCCGACGCCCGCGAAGCGCTGCGTGATCTCGAACGCGCCGCACAGGAAGTGCAGTTCGCGGAAAAGACCCAGCGCAGCAAGATCGAAGAATTCCGCCGCAATATCGCCACCGCGACCGCCCAAGTAGCGCAAGTCACGGAGAGTATCGAGTCCGGCCGCATGGAGCTGGAAGGCCTGGAGCAGGGCACGGCCAACGAGGGCCTGCAGGAACTGCTGGACCGTCGCACCACGCAAGAAAAAGCGCTGTCCGACGCGCGCCATGAACTCGACCAGATCGCGCAGCAACTGCGCCTGTTCGAGGAAGGTCGCATGTCGACCGAGCGCGCGTTGCAACCGCAGCGCGACAAGATCATGGAGATGCAGCTCAAGGAGCAGGCCGCGCGCCTGAACCAGGAGCAGTTCGCTGCGCAGCTGGCCGAAGTGCAGGCCGACGAGGCGGCGCTGGCCGAGAAGCTGCATCCCGATATGAAGGCATCGTACCTGCAGGGTGAGGTCACGCGCCTGACCAACGCCATCTCGGCGCTGGGCGCGGTCAACCTGGCGGCGCTGGACGAACTGGCCACCGCTTCCGAGCGCAAGAACTTCCTCGATTCGCAGAATGCGGATTTGACGGAAGCGATCAACACGCTGGAAGACGCCATCACCAAGATCGACAAGGAAACGCGCGATCTGCTGCAAGACACCTTCGACCGCGTCAACGGTCACTTCTCCGAACTGTTCCCGATTTTGTTCGGCGGCGGCCAGGCGAAACTGATCATGACCGGCGACGAAATCCTGGACTCCGGCGTGCAGGTCATGGCCCAGCCGCCGGGCAAAAAGAACGCCACCATTCACCTGCTGTCCGGCGGTGAAAAAGCGCTGACCGCCACCGCGCTGGTGTTCTCGATGTTCCGCTTGAATCCCGCGCCATTCTGCCTGCTCGACGAGGTCGACGCACCGCTGGATGACGCCAACACCGAGCGCTTCTGCCGCATGGTCAAGCGCATGTCCGAACATACTCAATTCCTCTTCATCTCGCACAACAAGATTGCGATGGAGATGGCCAATCAACTGATCGGTGTGACGATGCAGGAACAAGGTGTATCGCGCATCGTGGCGGTGGATATGGAATCCGCCGCAAACTTCGCTTCCGAGGCTCAAGCAGCATGACAGATCTTCAACTCAGTTTAATCGCAGCCGCCGGCGTGTTTGTCGCCGGCGTCTTCACGTACAACAAAATCCAGGAATACAAGGCCAAGAAAAGCGTCGAGCGCGCTTTCTCATCCGATCACGACGATGTGCTGATGCGCAGCGGCGACGAGTCGCCGGCGCTGGCGCGCCAGGAGCCGAGCTTCTCGCTCGACAGCGCAACGCCTGGCGTGGCCGGCGGTGAAGCCGCTGCCGCTGCGGCGGCATTGAGCGTAGTCGCAGCGGAATTCAGCACCGACGACGAATCCGGCGTCCCGGCCAGCGACGACCAACTGGCCGCGCGCGCCAACGCCGCCACCGCTGCGGCGGCGGAACAGGCCACGGCGCTGGTCGATCCGTTGATCGACTGCCTGCTGCCGCTGGCGCTGGAAGCCCCGGCGCGCGGCGACAAGCTGCTGCCGGTGCTGCAAACCCTGCGCATGGTCGGCAACAAGCCGGTGCACTATATCGGCAAGGCCGTCAGCGGCGACTGGGAGCCGATCGCCCACGGCGGCGTCTACACCGAGCTGCAGGGCGGCGTACAGCTGGCCAGCCGCAGCACTGCGCTGAACGAACTCGAATACTCCGAACTGGTGACGCGCCTGCGCGCGGTGGCCGACGAAATCGGCGCCGAACCAGCCATCCCGGACATGATTGAAGTGATGGCCGAAGCGCGCAACCTGCACCGCTTCGTCGCCGGTCACGACGCGCAGCTGGGCGTCAACCTGCAAACCAACGGCGCGCCGTGGTCGGTCACGACACTGATCGCCGCGCTGGAAAAACAGGGCTTCGACGTGCGTCCGGACGGCCGCTTCGTCATGCCGGACGGCGAGGGCGGCTTCCTGTTCTCGCTGTCGACCAATGTGACGCCGGCCGAGGAAACCACGGCCCGCCTGACGCTGTTGCTGGACGTGCCGTGCGTGGCCCCGGCGCGAGACGGTTTCGGTGCGATGGTCGCTTGTGCCAAGGCGCTGGTGGCTCGTCTCGACGCCACCATCGTGGACGATTACAACCAGCCGCTGTCCGATGCCGCGTTGACGGAGATCGCCGGCCAGGTGCAGGACTTCTACAATGAGATGAACGATGCCGACATTCCCGCCGGCTCCACCCGCGCCATGCGTCTGTTCAGCTAAGAAGGTTTTGTAATGACGGAAGTAGATTTCAAAACGCGCATTGAACAACTCAGCGCGGAGCTGAACCGGCATTTGCACGCCTATCACGTGGAAGACGCGCCCACCATCCCGGACGCGGAGTACGACAAGCTGTTTATCGAGCTTCAGCAATTGGAAGCCGCACATCCCGAGCTGGCGCTGCCAGACTCGCCGACCCAGCGTGTCGGCGCGGCGCCGCTGCCACAGTTCGAGCAGGTCACCCACACGGTGCCGATGCTGTCGCTGAATAACGGCTTCACCGACGAGGATATCGAGAACTTCGACCGCCGCGTGCGCGAGGGCCTCGATACCGCCGCGCTGATCGAATACGCCGCCGAAGTAAAGTACGACGGCCTCGCCATCAACCTGCGCTACATCGACGGCCTGCTGGTGCAAGCCGCCACGCGCGGCGACGGCTATACCGGCGAAGACGTTACGGCCAATATTCGCACCATTCGCAGCATTCCGCTTCGCCTGAAGACCGACAATCCTCCAACCATCCTCGATGTGCGCGGCGAAGTGCTGATGTTCAAGCGCGATTTCGAAGCGATGAATGAACGCCAGCGCGAAGCCGGCCAGAAGGAGTTCGTCAATCCGCGCAACGCGGCAGCGGGCAGCCTGCGCCAGCTCGACTCGCGCATCACCGCATCGCGCAAGCTGAGTTTCTTCGCTTACGGCGTTGGTGCGCTGGAAGGCGTTGCGATGCCGCTGTCGCACTCCGCGCTGCTGGACTGGTATCGCGAGCTTGGCCTGCCGGTGGCGAAGGAAGCCACGGTGGTGCGCGGCTACGACGGCTTGATGGCTTACTACAAGCAGATCGGCGAAGCCCGCCCGACCATGCCGTACGAAATCGACGGCGTGGTGTACAAAGCCAATCGCCTGGAAGACCAGCGCACGCTGGGCTTCGTCTCGCGCGCGCCGCGTTTCGCGCTGGCACACAAGTTCCCGGCCGAGGAAGCGCTGACTGTGGTGCAGGCGATTGAAGTGCAGGTCGGCCGCACCGGCGCGATCACGCCGGTGGCGCGCCTGGCTTCCGTGTTCGTCGGCGGCGTTAACGTCACCAACGCCACGCTGCACAACGAAGATGAAGTGCGCCGCAAGGACGTGCGCGTGGGCGATACCGTGATCGTGCGCCGCGCCGGCGACGTGATCCCGGAAGTGCTGGCCGTGGTGCTGGAACGCCGCCCTTCGCCGGAGCCGGAAGCCTACGTGCTGCCGAAGACCTGCCCGGTGTGCGGTTCGCACGTGGTGCGCGAAGAGGGGGAGGCGATTGCCCGCTGCTCCGGTGGACTGTTCTGCTCCGCGCAGCGCAAGGAAGCCATACGCCACTTTGCCGGCCGCCGCATGATGGACATCGAAGGCCTGGGCGACCGCTACATCGACAATCTGGTCGAACATGGGCTGGTCAAGCGCGTGGCCGACTTGTACGCGCTCAGGCTGGAAGACCTGCTTGAAATGAAGCGCCTGGCCGACGAGCGTGACGGCACGACGCCGGAGACGGTCGCACAGGGCAAGATCGCCACCAAGTGGGCCGACAATCTGCTGGAAGCCATCGCCGCCAGCAAGAACCCGCCGCTGGAACGCCTGCTGTTCGCGCTGGGCATCCGCCACGTGGGCGAATCGACCGCCAAGACGCTGGCCGAGTGGCTGGGCCGCTTTGACCTGATCCGCCGCGTGCCGGCCGCGCTGTTGCGCGTGCTGCCCGACATCGGCGGCACCGTGGCAGAATCGATTGCCGACTTCTTCGCCGAACCGAAGAATCAGGAAGCCATCGACGCGCTGCTGGCCGCCGGCGTCAAGCCGAAAGACGAGCACGCGCCAAGCGCCAAGCTGCGCGAGAAGCTCGATCCGGTCAAGCTGATGGCCGCGCTGGCGATTCCGAAATTGACGGAACCACGCAGCAAGCAGCTGGTCGAAGAAGGTGTGTCGCTGGAAGCGCTGGCGTATCTGCAAGTGTTCAACGTGTTCGGCCTGCCGGCAGCTGTGGCGGAATCGCTGGACCAGTGGATGCTCCAGCCGGGCAATCGCGAGCAGGTCAAGGCACTGCATTTGCTGCGCGAAGACCTGCTGGCGCAACTGCCGGAAACCGTGGCAGCCGAAGGCCACCTGACCGGCAAGACCTTTGTACTGACCGGCACCTTGCCGACGATGGGCCGCGACCAGGCTGCCGCGCTGATCGAAGCGCAGGGTGGTAAAGTGTCCGGCTCCGTATCGAAAAAAACCCATTACCTTGTGGCTGGCGCGGATGCGGGCAGTAAGCTGGCCAAGGCTCAGGAGTTGGAAGTCACCATTCTTGACGAAGCAGGACTGCTCGCATTACTCGAAGAAAAACGCGAAGAAAAATAATCATGCCAAAAATTCAAAAAGCTGTATTCCCTGTCGCCGGCTTGGGCAGCCGCTTCCTTCCCGCCACCAAGGCGCAGCCGAAAGAGATGCTGCCTATCGTCGACAAGCCGCTGATCCAGTATGCGGTGGAAGAAGCGGTGGCCGCCGGCATCACCGAGATGGTGTTTATCACCGGCCGTAACAAGCGCGCCATCGAAGACCACTTCGACAAGGCCTATGAGCTGGAATCGGAACTGGAAGCGGCCAACAAGCAGCAGCTGCTGGAACTGGTGCGCAACGTGATTCCGAAAAGCGTCAACTGCATCTACATCCGCCAGTCGGAGCCGCTGGGCCTCGGCCATGCGGTGCTGTGCGCGCGCCCGGTGATCGGCGACGAGCCGTTCGCCGTGCTGCTGGCGGACGACTTCATGGACACCGCCGCCGGCGTCAAGCCGGTGCTGGCGCAGATGACCGACCTGTATGCCTACGAGCGTTCCAGCATCCTGGCGGTGCAGGAAGTGCCGCGCGAAGCGACGCGCCAGTACGGCATCGTCAGCGCCACCGCTTACCAGCCGAAGCTGGAACTGGTGCACGGCATCGTCGAGAAACCGGCGCCGGAAAAAGCGCCTTCCACGCTGGCCGTGGTAGGCCGCTATGTGCTGTCGGGCCGTATTTTCGATTTCCTGGAACACCTTGGCAGTGGCGCGGGCGGTGAAATCCAGCTGACCGACGGCATTGCGGAACTGATGAAGCACGAGCGCGTGCTGGCCTATCGCTACGACGGCCAGCGTTACGACTGCGGCTCCAAGCTGGGCTACCTGAAAGCCACCACCGCGATGGGCCTCAAGCATCTGGAAACCGGCGCTGAGTACTGCCAGTTCCTGCGCGATATCCAGTGCGACATTAACGGCGAAGCCAAATGACTGTCCGCGAAATCCTGAAGATGGGCGATCCGCGCTTGCTGCGCGTGGCCGAACCAGTGACCGAGTTCGACACGCCTGCCATGCGCGAACTGATCGCCGACATGTTCGACACCATGCACGCGGCCAATGGCGCCGGGCTGGCGGCGCCGCAGATCGGCGCCAACCTGCAACTGGTGATCTACGGTTTCAAAAGCAATCCGCGCTATCCCGACGCGCCGCAAGTGCCGGAAACGGTACTAATCAATCCGGTGCTCACGCCGCTGTCGGACGAGATGGAAGAAGCGTTCGAAGGCTGCCTGTCGGTGCCCGGCATGCGCGGCAGCGTGCCGCGTTACACCAGACTGCGTTACGAAGGCGTGGATCAGCATAACCAGCCGATCAAGCGCGAGGTCGACGGCTTCCATGCGCGCGTGGTCCAGCATGAAGTGGATCATTTGCTGGGCAAGCTGTACCCGATGCGCATCAAGGACTTTTCCAAGTTCGGTTTCACCGAGGTGATGTTCCCCGGCCTCGATCCCAACGACGACGATTGACGCCATGAAGCCACAGCCACCGGTGCGCCCGCGCGTGGGACAGGTGCGCGGCGAGTTCCAGCTAGGGACCTCGCGCATCAAGCGTGTTGGCGTCAGCCGCTGGCACTGGGGCGACATCTACCACTGGATGCTGACCGTCAGCTGGCCGCGTTTCTTCATGCTGGTCGGCGCGCTGTACATCATCACCAACCTGGTGTTTGCGCTGGCGTTCTACCTGGTGCCTGGTTCCATCTCCAACGCGCGTCCCGGCTACTTCCCGGACTGCGTGTTCTTCTCGATTGAAACGCTGGCCACGGTCGGCTATGGCTACATGAACCCGGCCACCACCTACGGCCACATCGTCGCCTCGACCGAGATTTTGCTCGGGATGGTGGAAGTGGCGGCGGTGACAGGGCTGCTGTTCGCGCGCTTCTCACGTCCCACCTCGCGCATCATGTTCTCCAACGTGGCGGTGATCACGCCGTTCAACGGCGTGCCGACGCTGATGCTGCGGGCCGGGAACGAGCGCGCCAATTTGATTCTGGAAGCCTCGGTACGCGCCTCGCTGGTGCGGCGCGAGACCACGCTGGAAGGGCAGGTGTTCACGCGCTTCTATGATTTGCAGCTGGAACGCGAGCAGTCCGGCGTGTTCGCGCTGACCTGGACCATCCTGCACAAGATCGACGAATCGAGCCCGCTGTTCGGCAAGACGCAGCAGGACTTGCAGAACGAAGGCACCACGCTGGCGGTGGCCATTTCCGGCACCGACGACACGCTTAACGATTTCGTGCACGCGCGCCAGACCTACGCGGCAGAGCACATCTACTTCGGCCACCATTTTGCCGACATCCTGTCCGACAAAATGGAAGGCAACGTGCGCATTCTCGACTACAGCAAATTCCACGACATCTACCCGGACGGCAGCCGTGAAGGCAGCATGCCCGGCGCCGCGCTGGCGCATCCGGGCTAATTGCCCAGCAGGTCGCGGGAGTTCAGCAGCGCGTAGACGATTTCCGGATGGTCGCGCAGGCAGCGCCGCACGGCGGCTGGCAAGGCCTCATGCGTCTTGCGGCACAGGCCTGGTTGCTCGGCTAGTTTGATCGACAGACCCATGACGGTGCTGACGCCACGCTCGCTGGGCGTGATGGTCAGCCGGATGCCGAGCAGTTCCTGCAAGCGCTGTTTAATGCGGCCGAGATCCTCGTAGGTCGCCATCGCTTCGATCTTTTCGATCAGGCGCTTCTCCTGCTCGCGCGTGAGCTGCAGCACGCGGATATCGGCGCCGTCGCGCTCCCATGCGTCCAACAGCTCATCCCGGCCGCACACGCAAGCGCCGGGCGGGCACTCTTTGCGGATCGGGAAGGGCAGGGCTGGTGGCATGGTCCGGCTATTCTACTCCAATCGCTGCTGTAAAAGCGCCAGCACTGCAGCTTCCACCGGCGGGCTCAGTATGGTGCCACCGAGGTAAGCTTCGATAATGGCAGGGTGGACGTAGCATTTCCGGCAAATGGTCGGCGTATTGCCGAGTTTTTTTGCGACCGATTCGATGGCTTGCACGATGTTCTTCTTGGCTTGCGCTTCGGAGTCATATTTTTCGTATTCTTTCAGCGCCACGGCGGCCAGCACGGTGCCGGCCCAGGTGCGGAAGTCCTTGGCGGTATAGTCGGCGCCGGTGATGGTTTGCAGGTAGTCGTTGACGTCGGACGAATCGATGGCGTGCGGGTTGCCGTCGTCGTCCTCGTACTGAAACAGCTCCTGGCCCGGCAGGTCGCGCATGCGGTTGATGATGTTGGCCAGGCGGCGGTCGTGCACCTCCACCGCATGATGCACGCCGCTCTTGCCGCGAAAGCGGAATTCGACCTTGCCGCCATTCAGGCGCACATGGCGCTCGCGCAGCGTGGTCAGACCGAAGGATTTGTTCTCGCGCGCGTATTCCTCGTTCCCGATGCGCATCAGCGTCGCTTCCAGCAGGTACACGATGGTGGCCAGCACCTTCTCGCGCGGCAGCCCGGGCTTGCGCAGCGCTTCATCGACGGCGCGGCGGATGACCGGTAGCGCCTTGCCGAAGCTGAGCATGCGGCCGTATTTGGCCTCGTCGCGGTGGCTGCGCCAGCGGGCGTGATAGCGGTACTGCTTTCGCCCTCGCGCGTCGCGGCCGGTGGCCTGCAGATGGCCCAGCGGATGCTTGCAGATCCAGACGTCGGTCCACGCGGGCGGAATCACCAGCGCCTTGATACGCGCCAGCGTGTCCTCGTCGGTGACGGCGCTGCCGTCGGCGTTCACGTAGCGGAATTGTTTGCCGTGCTTGCGGCGGGCGATACCTGGCTGGTCGTCGTGCACATAGCGCAGGCCTGCCAATTTGGCGGCAACTGGCGCGGGGGCGGGCGGCACGGCAGGCAGATCGCGTTTCATGGTTCTTCTCACAGATGGGATCTGCAAGCATGCTACGTCGGCCTGCGCACGGGCGTTGTGCGCTAGCGCACGATTAGTGCACCCATCAGTCCATGCGCTTGAGGCGCTGGCCGACGATGCTCCATTTGCAGGCCTCGCCGTCCACGGTGCCGGTCAGCACCCAGCCGGTGCCGATCTTCTCGACGCCGATCTCGCATTCCAGCTCTTTCGCCAGCTTCTCGGCCCAGCCCTTGGCGGCGCCCTGGCCTTTGAATAGTTCGTGGCCGTCGTAGATCACGGTGGCGTCGAAGATGGGGGCGGCAAAGATAGTCATGGCGGTACTCCGGGCAAAGTGCGTATTGTGCCACCTTTACCACTACGTCATTCAACGTATTCCTCAGAGGTTGTCTGCTAGTTAATCTTGACTCATCCAAAACCAGACGGGAGAGCAAGATGGTGTTGAAGAAGGTAGTGCTGGCGGTTGCAGTGGCGGCGATGGGCAATGCTTGGGCCGGCGCCACGGTCAATTTCGGCGAAGACAAGTCGGTCAGCGTTGGCTTCGGCCTGCGCGAGAGCTACACCAGTGCAGAAAACGGCGCGCCGGATGGCGGCCGTTCCAGCGACTTTAACCTCGACAGCGGCCGCCTGTTCTTCGGCGCCTCGCTCAACAAGAACATCAAGGGCATGTTCAACACCGAGTGGGACGGCGAACAAATCCGCGTGCTGGACGCCGCCGGCCAATTCGCCATTTCGCCGGAACTGAATATCTGGGCCGGTCGCCTGCTGTCCCCATCCGACCGCGCCAACATGGCCGGTCCTTACTACTCGCTGGGCGGCGGCTACTGGGCCGGCGTGGCCTCGCGCTACGGCTACAACGGCGGTATTTTCCGTGGCCGTGACGACGGCGTGGTCGTATGGGGCAATGCCGGCGACGGTGGCCGTCTCGGCTACTCGTTCGGCGCCTTCGAAGGCCACACCTTCGGCATTGGCTCGCTGACCCAGAACCAGGCCAAGGCCGCCGGCATCAAGGCCGACGATAAGCTGATGTACGCAGGTCGCATCCAGTACGACTTCTGGGACGCGGAACCGGGCTACTACGGCACCGGCAACTACCTGGGCGGCGCCGACATCCTCGCCATCGGCGTGGCGGGCCGCTCGCAGAAGGACGGCATCCTCACCGTCGGCAAGGTGGGCGACTACAACTCGTACAACGTCGACTTCCTGCTTGAGAAGCGCATCAAGGGCGCCGGCGCATTCGCGGTCGAAGCAGCCTGGTACAAGTACGACACCGACGACATCATCAAGTCCGAACAGGGCAAGGCATATTCCGCCGGCGCGTCCTACATCTTCGAGGACAAGGCAGGGTGGGGCAAGTTCCAGCCGTTCGTGCGCTGGCAGAAGTTCGCCGCCGACACCAACATCGACACCAAGCAGTTCGACATCGGCAGCAACTACATCATCGACGGCTACAACGCGCAGATCAGCGCCGTGTACTCGAAGACCAAAATCACCGGCGCAGCGGACAACGACAAGTTCTCGATCGCCCTGCAACTTCAATACTGAAACACTGACTAACCACCACGGAGCTTACACATGCAAAATCGTCGTAACTTTATCGGCACTATGAGCCGCATCGCCGCCGCTACCGCCCTGATGGCGGCCGGCACGCAGGCCTACGCCGCAGATACCATCAAGGTCGGCATCCTGCACTCGCTGTCCGGCACGATGGCGATTTCGGAAACGTCGCTGAAAGACGTGGCCTTGATGACCATCGATGAAATCAACGCCAAGGGCGGCGTGTTGGGCAAGAAGCTGGAGCCGGTGGTGGTGGACCCGGCCTCCAACTGGCCGCTGTTCGCGGAAAAAGCACGTGGCCTGATCGCGCAGGACAAGGTGTCGGTGGTATTCGGCTGCTGGACTTCGGTGTCGCGCAAATCGGTGCTGCCAGTGTTCAAGGAACTGAACTCGCTGCTGTTCTACCCAGTGCAGTACGAAGGCGAAGAGCTGGAAAAGAACGTGTTCTACACCGGCGCCGCGCCTAACCAGCAGGCGATTCCCGCAGTTGAATACCTGATGGGCAAGGAGGGCGGCTCGGCTAAGCGCTTCGTGCTGCTGGGGACTGACTACGTCTACCCTCGCACCACCAACAAGATCCTGCGCGCCTACCTGAAGAGCAAAGGCGTGAAGGATAGCGATATCGACGAGGTGTACACCCCGTTCGGCCACTCGGACTATCAGACCATCGTCGCCAACATCAAGAAATTTGCGGCCGGTGGCAAGACCGCTGTGATCTCGACCATCAACGGCGACTCCAACGTGCCGTTCTACAAAGAGCTGGGTAACGCCGGCCTGAAAGCGACCGACGTGCCGGTGGTGGCGTTCTCGGTGGGCGAGGAAGAACTGCGAGGCGTGGACACCAAGCCGCTGCTGGGCCACCTGGCGGCATGGAACTACTTCGAGTCGGTGAAAAATCCGGTGAACACGGACTTCATCAAGAAGTGGAAAGCCTACGCCATCGCCAAAAAACTGCCGAATGCGAACACCGTCGTGACCAACGACCCGATGGAAGCGACCTACGTCGGCATCCACATGTGGGCGCAGGCGGTGGAGAAGGCCAAGTCGACCGACACCGACAAAGTAATTGCAGCGATGGGCGGCCAGACCTTCAAGGCACCGTCGGGCTTCACGCTGACGATGGACGCGACCAACCACCACTTGCACAAGCCGGTGTTCATTGGCGAGATCCGTCCTGACGGCCAGTTCAACGTGGTGTGGAAAACCCCAGGCCCAGTGCGCGCCAACCCTTGGAGTCCGTTCATCAAGGGTAACGAAGGCAAACAGAAACTCTGATTGAGCCGCACCGTACCCCTAAGTGTTGGGGGCTGACCCCGTACGGGGTCAGACCCCTGTTCGCCGCAGTGCGGGTTTCACGATTTCCGCAAACTGGATCTGCCATGTTACGCAAAATATTTCTGATCGCCTGCCTGTGCCTCGCCCGCGTGGGTCATGCGGGCATTCCCCCTGACCTGCTAGCGCCGCTCGCCGGAGACGATCCTGACGCCCGCGTTCAAGCCATCGCCAATATCGGCGCACTGGCCAACGACGACGCATCGCGCTTCCTCACGGCGCTGCAAAGCGGCGACGTCTACTCCACGCCCGACAAAAAACTCTACATCGTCACCGACGACAAAGCCACCGACGCCGCCACCGGCGCCACCGGCCCGCTGCCCGAAGGGCTGGACGGCCTGATGGTCAACAACCGCCTGCGCGGCGCCATCGACGAAGCGCTGTCCGCTCTCAAGATGTTCTCTTCCGACCGTGCACAACGCCTCGCCGCCGTCACCGAACTGCAAAAAAGCGCCACACTGGCGCAAGCCCCGCTGATCGAAAAAGCACTGGGCAAGGAAACCGACACCGAAATCCGCGAACTGCTGCGCCTCGTCGCCGCCACCGCCAACCTGCAATCCCCGGACGCCGCCAAGCGCCGTGGCGCAGTCGAAACCCTGGCTGACAGCAGCAACGCCAACCTGCGCCCCACGCTGCAAACGATAGTAACCAGCGACGCCGACGACAGCGTACGCGTGGCCGCCGCCCACACCCTGCAAGCCCTGGACAGTCGCCTTGCACGCACGGAATTCATCGGCAACGTCTTCTACGGCATCTCGCTGGCCAGCGTGCTGCTGCTGGCGGCGCTGGGCCTCGCCATCACCTTCGGCCTGATGGGCATCATCAACATGGCGCACGGCGAACTGCTGATGATCGGCGCCTACACGACTTACCTTTGCCAGCTGGCCTTCCGCCGCTGGGCCCCGGACGCGCTGGACTGGTACCTGGCCGCCGCGCTGCCGGCTGCCTTCGTGGTTACCGCCGCAGTCGGCATCGCGCTCGAACGCACCGTGATCCGCTGGCTCTACGGCCGCCCATTGGAAACCCTGCTCGCCACCTGGGGCATCAGCCTGATGCTGATGCAAGCCGTGCGCACCATCTTCGGCGCACAGAACGTGGAAGTCGCAAACCCAGCCTGGATGTCGGGCGGGATCACCGTGCTAGGCTCGCTGGTGCTGGCCTACAACCGCATCGTCATCATCGTGTTCGCCATGCTGGTGGTGGCCGGTGTGTGGCTAATCCTGAACAAAACGCGACTCGGCCTGTTCGTCCGCGCCGTGATGCAGAACCGCCGCATGGCCGGCTGCGTGGGCGTCTCCACCGCCAAGATCGACATGATGACCTTCGGCCTCGGCTCCGGTATCGCGGGCCTGGGCGGCGTGGCGCTGTCGCAGCTGGGGAATGTGGGGCCGGACCTCGGCCAGGGCTACATCGTCGACTCGTTCATGGTGGTGGTGCTGGGCGGCGTCGGCCAACTGGCGGGCACCGTGATCGCCGCGCTGGGCCTCGGCGAAGCAAACAAATTCCTCGAACCGGTGGCGGGGGCAGTGCTGGCCAAGATCGCCATCCTGATCTTCATCATCATCTTTATCCAGAAGCGTCCGCAAGGGCTGTTCGCCATGAAAGGCAGGAGCGCTGAATGAACCATCCAACTCTGTTTTCGCGCAAGGCGTGGAGCGGCATTGTCGCTGCCACTGTGCTGCTGGCGGCGCTGCCGCTCCTGAATCTCTTCTTCGCCGACGGCCACGCGCTGCACGTGCCAAGTTACATGGTGAGCCTGATCGGCAAATTCATGTGCTACGCGCTGGCCGCGCTGGCGCTCGACATGGTGTGGGGCTACGCCGGCATCCTGTCGCTGGGCCACGGCGTGTTCTTCGCGCTGGGCGCCTACGCACACGGCATGTATTTGATGCGCTCCATCGGCAGGGAAGGCGTGTATCAGAGCGACCTGCCGGACTTCATGGTGTTCCTCGACTGGAAAACCTACCCGTGGTACTGGAGCGGCACCGACAGCTTCTGGGTATCACTGGCGTTGGTGGTGCTGGTGCCTGGCGTGCTGGCCTTCGTGTTCGGCTTCTTCGCCTTCCGCTCGCGCATCAAGGGCGTGTACTTCTCGATCATCACGCAGGCCATGACCTACGCCTTCATGCTGCTGTTCTTCCGCAATAACACCGGCTTTGGCGGGAACAACGGCTTCACTGACTTCAAGCGCATCCTAGGCTTTTCGATCAGCGCACCGGGCACCAAGACCGCGCTGTATCTGGTGACGCTGGCGGTGCTGGTTGGCTCGCTGCTGCTGTGCCGCTGGATCGTCACCTCCAAACTGGGGCGCGTGCTGCAGGCGGTGCGTGATTCGGAATCGCGCCTGATGTTTATCGGTTACGACCCGCTATGGTTCAAGCTCTTTGTGTGGACGCTGTCGGCGGTGCTGTGCGGGATTGCGGGCGCGCTGTATGTGCCCCAGGTGGGCATCATCAATCCTTCCGAAATGTCGCCGGCGAATTCAATCGAGATGGTGATCTGGGCCGCAGTCGGCGGGCGCGGCACGCTGCTCGGTCCCGTGATCGGCGCGTTCTCGGTGAACGGTTTGAAAAGCTGGTTCACCGGCGCATTCCCGAACCTGTGGCTGTTCGCGCTGGGTTTGATCTTTATCCTGGTCACGCGCTACCTGCCGCGCGGGCTGGCAGGACTGGTACGCAAGGAGCACGCATGAGCGTCAATGAACATCTGGAAGAACGTCTGAAGCAGGAGGCCGGGCCGGACGCCATCGGCGCGCAAGGCCCGTCGTATGGCCGCGTGGCCGGGGAAGGGGTGGACACCACGCACGGCGCCATCCTGTACCTGGAAGAGATCAGCGTAGTGTTCGATGGTTTCCGCGCCTTGAATAAACTGAGCCTCGATATTTCGGTGGGTGAGCTGCGCTGCATCATCGGGCCGAATGGCGCGGGCAAGACCACCATGATGGACGTCATCACCGGCAAGACGCGGCCGACCTCCGGTACCGCCTTCTTCGGCCAGACGATGGACCTGAGCCGTATGAGCGAGCATCAGATTGCGCATGCGGGCATCGGCCGCAAGTTCCAGCGCCCGACCGTCTTCGAACAGCACACAGTGTTTGAAAACCTTGAGCTGGCGATGAAAATGGACAAGCGCGTGCGGCCTACGCTGTTCGCGCGGCTGTCGTCCGAACAGCGCGGCAAGATCGAGGAAATCCTCAAGCTGATCCGCCTGAACGGCAGCGAGCAGCGCATGGCGGGGCTGCTGTCGCACGGCCAGAAGCAGTGGCTGGAAATCGGCATGCTGCTGATGCAGGAGCCGCAACTGATCCTGCTGGACGAGCCGGTGGCCGGCATGTCCGACGCCGAAACGGCGCGCACGGCGGAACTGCTGAATGAATTGCGCGGCAAGCACTCCATCATGGTGGTCGAGCATGACATGGCCTTCGTCACCGAGATCGCGCAGCAAGGCACGGTGACGGTGCTACATGAAGGCTCGGTGCTGGCGCAAGGCCGCATGGATGAAGTACAAGCCGACGAACGAGTAATCGAAGTCTATCTGGGACGCTGACGATATGCTGCAAGTAGAAAAAATCAACCAATACTACGGAGCCGCGCACACCCTGCGCGGCGTGTCGCTGGAGCTGGAAAAGGGCAAGTGCATGGCGCTGTTGGGGCGCAATGGCGTCGGCAAGACCACGCTGCTCAAATGCCTGATGGGCGTACTGCCCGTATCGGCGGGCAGCGTTAAATTGGAAGGGCGCGATATCACCAGGCTCGCGCCGCACCAGCGCGCACGTGCCGGCATCGCCTACGTGCCGCAAGGCCGCGAAATCTTCGCGCGATTGACGGTGGAAGAAAACCTGCTGATGGGCCTCGCCACGCATAGCGGCAAGAAGGCCAGCACCATCAAGGGCGAAGTGTACGAACTGTTCCCGGTGCTGAAAGAAATGCTGCACCGGCGCGGCGGCGACCTGTCCGGGGGGCAGCAACAGCAGCTTGCGATCGCGCGCGCGCTGCTGGCGGAGCCGAAGCTGATCATCCTTGACGAACCGACCGAAGGCATCCAGCCATCGATCATCAAGGATATCGGCAACGTCATCCGCCTGCTGCGCCAGCGCGGCGACATGGCCATCCTGTTGTGCGAACAGTACTTCGACTTCGCGCACGAACTGGCCGACCAGTTCATGGTCCTCTCACGCGGCGAAGTAGTTGCCAGCGGCGCCCAAGCCGCCATGAACGACCCAGACGTCAAGCGCCATCTGGCGGTCTGACGGAGTAGCACGGACTTAGACAGAGTCAAAATTGGTGTTGGGATGATGTCGTTTGATGATTTCCAACATCTCCGGCTTTTCCGAACATATCCATCTATCCCGTGCTTCACGAATGATGTTTCGGCCGCGCGAGTCCTTTATGGTCAGGTCGGCGTTATAGCTGCAGAGAAGGTCGAGCGATTCCAGGCTAAATGGGTCCGCGTCACGAGTAAACATAACCGCTGTGGAGCCATCAGCTGCGACAGCATTAACATCAGCGCCCGCTTTTAAGAGCGCCGCGACAATCGGGATATATTTTCTGTTCACTGCCCACATGAGAGGGGTGTAGCCTCGGCAGTGTTCAGCGTCTTCATCGAGCACTTCGTTCGGATCCTTGCCGGCATCCAGAAGCATCTCGACAGCATCAATATTCCCCCTCATTGCAGCTTGGGCAAGCGCCCCATCGCCTGCAAACATACCGCCACGCTGAATGAATTCACTTACCAGAGTTGGCCGATTCATTGCGATCGCGGCCACTAATGGACTTGAACCCCATTCATCCTTGGCCCGTGTCAGAACCCGCTTACTTGCGAGATTCAAAACCTCTTGGTCGGATCTGTGCTCGATCGCTGAGAAGATTCGGTGGCGAATAGCACGCCCAAATTTCTCCCTAAAGCGATAAAGGGCCTTGTTCCAGCGATATGGATCGCTTAGAAAAATAAAAGTCATTCTTAACTCAAGTTATTAAACGTTGCCATGACCACATGCTGAACACTCTGCTGGCCAACCGTTATGTCGCCAGTTCGCGATTTCCGTCCAGAAGGCGCCGTGACAATAAGCCGTCCATTCCACTCTCGAAAGGCAAAGCAATGCTTCAGCATCAGGCGCTTGATCCGAATCCAATATCCGATCAAGCACTTCATCTGCTTCATCCTCGGTCAAGACGCCCGGCCAACTCTTCTAAGATATCGCGTTTCATAGTTTTATACAGCATATTGCTGCGTCGCCTGGCTGGTGCCGGCGCGCTGGTGCGCAGCTTATACCTTTGCAAAATGGACAATACTGGTTTATTGTAATCCAGAATATATTTGCGAGGCAGGGCATTGAGATTTCATTGGGAAAAAGAGCTGCTTGAAGCGATCAAGAAGGCGCCGCGTGAAAACCTGTTGGGCGGCTGGCTGGTGGTGTTGCTTGGCTTGTTCATACTGGGCATCTCGGCATTCGATACGGTTCCTAAACTGCGCACTTATCGCTGGGTCAGCGGCATCGCTCAGGTCACAGCTACCGATGTCTATGAGCGCACTGGAAGAAACCACGGCTGGTGTGGCCGGGTCAGCTATACCTATGTCGTTGATGGCCGCACTTACAAGAGCCGCAATCTCACGTCTGCCATCATCTCGGATGAGGGCTGCCACCGCGACAAGGCGCAAGTCACTGCGGGACTGGCCAAGTTTGCGCCAGGCGCGGACATCCGCATTTTCTACGACCCGGCGGCGCCGGCGAGGGTAGCCATCGTGCGCGAAGAATTGAAATGGCATGACGGTTTCTTCGCACTGCTTGCGGTGCTGACGCTGGCCTTGGGAGGCTCCTGCATTGTGCAGGCCAGGCGTGTGCTACGGCGTCGTACCTGACGGCATCGCATCAAGGCTCTTCGCGGAGTTGGATGGTGAGCGATGACATATGTCCTCCAATCGTCAACTCTCTTCTTATCAGTGAGTAGGGCGCGCAGTCTGGAGCGTGTGGAAATGGAAGACCTTACCCTGTTGTCCACGCGGCGAAGTCGTCGTCTTAGGCGCCCAAGCCGCCATGAACGACCCGGACGTCAAGCGCCACTGGGCGGTCTGAATACCTTATTCGTGCCCCCCTCGGCGATGGCGTTATCCAGTAACGCAAGGAGCTTCTCACGCTTGGTGTCTACCATCAAGCGTTCACGCACCAGGAACTGGGCGAACGCAAGTCTGGCCTCGTTAGATCGCCCCACCTTGGCAAGCACGAATGCGATGGCAAGTGGGGCTTGGGTATATCTATAGAGACCGAGCCCGCCCGGTGAGAGATACGCTTTCAGCCAGTCGATGGCTGCAGGTAGATTCTCCAAAGAGCTAGCCATTGACCAGAATGATTCTGCGCGGAGTATCGCATGTGAAATCACATGCTCAACGCGTTCGATCATCGGTCCAGCACCCTTGGTGTAAGGCATATCAAGATCGGAATCGTGCGCATCAACGCAGAGGTCAAATATGGCAGATTTATGCGTTCTATGCCATTTAACTCCAGCGCCAGAAAAGTCGGGAACAAAATCCAGTGACACTCCCCAAGCCGGCGCCACCTGGCCTCCCTTCCATTGATGGATACTGAAAATCTGTCGAATCGGCGCATCTTCGCTACGAACCCAGTGAAGTGGTTTTTGCACTTCAAATCCCCTGGGCCCTAACAGCCTCTCGACGGCTGGAGAAACCAGCTCATGAATTTGGTTGATGCTTAGAGTGGGAGTTTGCAATTGTGAGTGTTCGATCATTGGCGTCGGTCGAAATTAACTGCCCCCATTCGTTGAATGTCACCACCCAGTCGATCTTCGAACCGGATGGCCCACCCAAGCCTATGCCGCTGCTCGTAATGCTTCCATTGAATGTCAATGGAACGGTGTCTTCTGCTGCAGGTTCGCGACGGAAGATCGTTACAGTTGAAGAATCTATTTTCCAGAGATCGTTAAAAAATCCATAGGGTGGTAGCTGGTTACGCGGGATTCGCTCGTAAGCAATGACTTCCCACATCCCTTTTATTCTTTCTTGCGCGGAAAATCCAGAGTAGTCCGCGCGATCATAGCGGGAGTCTTCTGACCTTGAGCCATTGGCGACAGGACATACAACTTGCCTGCTTCAGTGAAATGCAGTTTTTGATTCGACACGCCATTGGGCATGGTGTTCATCACATCTTGCGGAGCAACATACGTCAACTCCCAAGTACCAGCGATTAAAGATGTTTGAGCATGGGCTATAAAAGGGAAAAGCGCTATTAGCGCGAGCAGCCACTGTATGGCAATGTGAGTTCGAGACATCGTGCTCCTACTATTGGTGCGTCTTGAAGAAGTTGCGGGTGATGGTGTCCATTTCGCCGCTGCGTTTCATTTGCTGGATGGCGGCGTCGAACTGTTTGACGAAGTCGGATTTGTAGGTGTAGCGGCCTTTGTCGCGGTCCGTGTAGCCAAGGTAGCCTTGTTTGGCGGCGATCTGGATGGCTTCACTCAGTTCGGCGTGGGTGCCGCCTTCTTGATATTTGCCTTCGGCTTTCAGCTGTTTGATGGTCCACTGGATGGAGATGCGGTCGTTGATGTAGCAGTCGATGCGCTTCATGCCCAGTTTGATGATGTTGGTTTCGCTGTCTTTGCCTTCTTCAATGCGCAGGCGGCCAGCTTTGACGGCATTGTCGAACGCTTCGCCGCCGACGATGAAGCCGGCGTTGTTGCCGATCGTGAGGCCATAAAAATCTTCCGGCCAGCGCTTGCGCGGCTTGGCGGCGATGACGTCTTTGCGGCAGTAGGCCACCACGTGTTCTTCAAACAGCGGCTGCGAATATGGCCAGGTCCACGGCTCGTCTTTGGTATTCATGTAGGGCGGGTAGAGCGCGAAGCCGGTGCCCGACTTGAGCAGCGCCATGCCGCGCTTCCACGGCACGGCGCGTACTTCGATTTTGTAGCCGGGCATATGGCTGAAGGCCGCGCGCACTATGTCGTAATACAGGCCGGCGGGCTTGCCGTCTTTTTCGTAGGAGTAGGGCGGATAGCCAGCATCGGCGTAGATAGTCACTGGAATCTCGCCCGCGTGCGCGAACGCGCTCACCGCATACAGCAACAGCCCGACCATGCCGCCCACCAGCGTGCCGTTGACGCGGATGTATTGCAGGTCTTTGCCGATATTGAGTTCAATCTGGCGCGACATGTCCTTGTCGTCCCACGCTTTGACCGTGTCGCTGATGTGGCGTGTCAGGAAGCTGGAAAAGGCCGGCGCCAGTGTGCGCGCCATACCGGCCAGATGCTGGTTGAGCGAGGCTCGCATGTCGGGGTGCGTCAGCAGTTCGTCGCTGAGCCATGCGCCGGCTTGCACTACGCCAGCGTTGAGGCGCGAGTCTTCGGCGTTGATATCGGCTTTGATCCAGTCGCGCACGCTGTGCCACAGGTTCAGTGTGTAGCGGTTGAAGGTGTCGCTGTCGCGCAGGTAGCGTTTGAAATCTTCACCTTTGGCGATGAAGGCCGGGTCAGTTTGCAGCCGCTCCACGAAGCGCTGCACCATTTCGTCGAAGCGTTGGCGCAGCTTGTGGTCTTTGTCGGCGGCGATGTTTTCCATGATGTTGTTGAGCGTATTGGCGATCATGGCGGCGCCGTTTTCACTGATCCATTCCGTTGGCAGCATCAGCGACATGGTGGCATGTTCGCGTTTCAGCCAGCTGACGATCAGCTCCGTGATCAGCTCGCGGGTGGCGGGGCGGTTCAGCAGGCCAACCAGTGCGCGCATGCCGTCGTCCAGCAGTTCCTGATGGCGGCCTTCGCTGGTCAGACCTGCGATGACGGTGCCCAGCGCCGGCGCCATATCGAGTTTGCCGATGGCGGCATGCAGCGCGTCTTTCAGCAATTGCTGGATGCGCGCGTCGTCGGCAGTGGCGAGGATTTCCGGCACCAGCCGTGCCAGTTGTGCGGCGAGGTAGTCGCGGTTGGCCGGCGCCTTTAGCCACTCGGCCACATTGGTGGCGGGATCGGTCTTGAGGATGACGGCGGCCAGCGATTCCGGCTTGAGGAATTTCTCTTCCACGAACACTGCCAGGTTGTCGGCGATGCGTTCTTTGTTACTGGGGATGATGGCGGTGTGGCGCGACACGAAGGGGATAGGCACTTTGCGGAACAACGCCACCACGGCGAACCAGTCGGCCAATGCGCCGACCATCGCGGCCTCGGAGACGGCGCGCAAGCCATCCACCCAGAAGCCGCGCGGCAGCAGGGTGGTGACGATGAAGACTGCGCAAGCGCCGGCCAGCAGCGACAGGGCCAACAGCTTGGAGCGTTTGAGTTCTTCTTCTTTGGTCATACAGGCAAGTGTATGACAAATCGCTCAGGAACGCTCCATTTTTGCCATCGCTACCGAAGCGGCGGAGGTGCGCGTTTCCACACCCAGTTTCACGAACACGTGTTCCAGGTGTTTGTTGATGGTGCGCGGGCTGGTACCGAGGATGTCGCCGATGTCGCGGTTAGTCTTGCCCTTGATGACCCAGTTCAGCACTTCGGATTCGCGCTGCGTGAGCTTGAAGGTAGCCATCAGTTTTTCGATTTGCGCGGTGTCGGATTCTTCGCGCAGCACGATCATCCATTGTTCGTTTTCACTGAACTCGGCCGCCGAGAAGATCAGGCGGCGGCTGCCGCGTGGCAGTGTCAGCGGCGGGTGCGACTGGCCCTGGCTGTGCGCCAGTTGCGTGGCCTGCAGCCATGCAGGTAGTTCGGCGTCGACCATATAACCTTGCATCAGCGTGCGCGCCAACGGCGTTTGCCAGACGATCTTGCCGTCGCGCGGCGTCATGGCGATGACGGCGTTGCCGAAGGCGTCCAGCGCAGTGCGGGCCTGGTCGACCAGCCGCGCGGTCTGCATGTGCGAGGCGATGCGCGCCAACACTTCGCTGGTGCGCAGCGGTTTGGTGACGTAGTCGTTGCCGCCAGCGTCAAAGGCGGCCACCACGTGTTCGGCCTCGGTCAGGCCGGTCATGAAGACCACCGGGATGTGGCGCGTGGCCAGGTTGGCTTTCAGGTGGCGGCAGGTGTCAAAGCCGTCCATGCCCGGCATGACGGCGTCCAGCAGGATGATGTGCGGCTGCGCTTCGGCGGCGCGGATCAAGGCGGTTTCGCCGCTGTTCGCCACCAGCACGGTGTAGCCCGATTCGTCGAGCGCATCGTGCAGGACGGCGAGGTTTTCCGGCACGTCGTCTACCACCAGCACGACGGCGGCTTCAGTGTTGAAGTTCATTGTTCTCTTTCACAAAGTCCGCCATCGCGTCCAGCTGGAAGCGGGCGGCAAAGTTGCGCATGGTGTTGGCGAATTGCGGGTACTGAGGCGCAATCTCGTCGAGTTTTTTCTGGATGCCGCGCACGTAGCCGACGCGTACCAGTTCGCGCAGCGCGGCCATGATCTCGTCCGGCGGGAACACCAGTTCGAGCGGCACGGCGGGCGCGGTCGGTGCTTCGCGCGCTTGTGTGATCCAGTCCAGTGACAGGCGCGCACCTATCCAGTCCAGCAGTTCGTTCACGTTCACCGGTTTGACGAAGAAGTCTTCGGCGCGGATGGCGGCTGGATTCTCCATGCCTTTGTCGAAGGCGTTGGCCGAGACGATGGCGATGGGCGTCACCGACATTTCGCGCCGGCGCAGGATGTAGCTGGCTTCCCAACCGTCCATGCCGGGCATGGCCAAGTCCATCAGGATCAGGTCCGGTTTGAAGCTGGCGTATTGGTCCAGGCATTCGAGGCCGGATTCGGCCTGCGCCACTTCAAAGCCCAGCGGCTGCAGGATGTTGAGCAGCAGTTCACGGTCCACGCGCTCGTTGTCGACCACAAGGATGCGGCGGCGCGCACCTTGGTAGCCGGTGCGTTGCGGCGCCGGCTCACGGCGCTGTCCGCCGGCGCGGCCGGAGCCGCCAGCACCACCGGCGCCCTGGCCGCCGCGCGCATCGCGCACATGCACGCTAGGGAGGAACAGGCGCACTTGGAAAATACTGCCGCGCGCGGAGCTGCGGACTTTGAGTTCGCCGCCCATCAGCTGCGTCAGCATGCGCGCGATCGGCAAGCCAAGGCCGGTGCCGCTGGCGTTGGCGTGCGCACTGGCGCTGCCGCGTGAGAATGGCTCGAAGATATGGTCGATCTCTTCCTGCAGGATGCCCGGCCCGGTGTCCTCGATTTCAAACGACGCCATCTCGCGCGCATATTGCAAGCGCATGACGATGCCACCATGACTGGTGAACTTGACCGCGTTGCCGAGGATGTTGATCAGGATCTGCCCCAGCCGCTTGCGGTCGGCGCGCACGCAATCCGGCAGGCTTCCAGTCAGTTCGTAGCGGAAGCTCAGGCCCTTGTTGGCAGCCTGCAGTTCGAACATGCGTACCACCTGGCCGATGAAGTCGGGGAAGTCCAGTTCCTTCATGTCGAACTTCAACTTGCCGCTTTCGATGCGCGCGATATCAAGCGTGCCCTCGATCAGCGACAGCAAATGCTCGCCGCTGTTGCGGATCACACGCACGGCTTGCTGGCGGTGCGCCGGAATCGCCGGATCGTTGTCCAGCAGCTGTGCGTAGCCGAGGATGGAATTGAGCGGCGTGCGGATTTCGTGGCTGATGCCGGCGATGTAGCGACTCTTGGCCTGATTCGCCAGATCGGCGGCCTGCTTGGCCTGTTGCAGCTGGGCGTCGGTTTGCTGGTGCAGCTCGATCTCGCGCGTCAGCAGGCCGGTTTGGCGGTTGGATTCTTCCTGCGCCACGCGGCGGCTCTCGCTGGTCAGCACCAGCCACCACGCAACGATGCCGCTCAACAGCAGCAGCGCCGCAAACACTTTGAAGAACACCAGCTGCAACTGCGGCAGCAGCGCCGCATCGGGCAGCACCGATTGCTCGTGGTAGTAGATCAGTCCTAGCAGCGCGCCCAGCGACAGCACGGTGACGATCATCAGCAGCAGGTAATGCCCAAGCCCGCTGCTCAGATAGCGCCACAGCGATTGCGGCAGCATGGCGCGCATGGCTTCCTGCCATTGCACGGCGACGCGCGCATGCGGCTTGCAGGTGTCATTGCAGCGGGCATCGAGGCAGCAGCACAGCGAGCAGATCGAGCCTTGATAGGCGGGGCAGTGCGCCATGTCGTCGGCCTCGTATTCTTTTTCGCAGATCACGCAGGTTTTGCTGTGCAGCGTCTCGGCGGGGCGGGCGATGTAGTACTTGCCGCGTGTGGCGAAGGCGATCAATGGCGAGGCTGCCAACGCCGTCACCAGCGCGATGAAGGCGGAGAAGGCCTGCGCCTGCGCGCCGAACACGCCCATGAACGCCGCCACCGACAGCGCGGACGCCAGCAGCATCGCACCCACGCCAACCGGGTTGATGTCGTACAGGTAGGCGCGGCGGAACTCAATGCCTTTCGGGCTGAGGCCCAGCGGCTTGTTGATCACCAGGTCCGCCACCACCGCCGTAATCCACGAGATGGCGATATTGGAGTACAGGCCCAGCACCTGGTCCAGCGCTTGAAAAACGTCCAGCTCCATCAGCAGCACCGCGATCAGCGCGTTGAACACCGCCCACACCACGCGTCCCGGATGGCTGTGCGTCAGGCGCGCGAAGAAGTTGGACCACGCCAGCGAGCCGGCATAGGCGTTGGTCATGTTGATCTTCACCTGCGACACCACCACCAGCAGCGCGGTCGCCGCCAGCGCCGCCTGCGGATGCGAGAACACAAGGCCAAAGCCGGCGAGGTACATATGGGTCGGATTCACCGCCTGCGCCAGCGGCATGGCGCTGCTGATGCACAGCCACGCCAGCAGCGCGCCACCCAGCATCTTGGCGATGCCAAGCAGGATCCAGCCCGGTCCCGCCATCAGTACGCCGAAGTGCCAGCGCAGGCGGTTCTCTTTGGTCTGCTGCGGCATGAAGCGCAGGAAGTCGACCTGTTCGCCAATCTGCGTAATCAGCGCCACGCCCACCGCCGTCGCCGCGCCGAACATCAACACATTGAAGTGGCCGTGCGTGCCTTCGCGGCCGGCGTAGTCCAGCAATTGCGCCGGCAGTTCCGGGCGTTTGAGGAATATCGCGATGAAGGGCAGGGCCATCAGGATCAGCCACACCGGCTGCGTCAGCATCTGGATACGCGAGATCAGCGTGACGCCGTGCGTCACCAGCGGAATCACGATCAGCGCGCTCACCATGTAGCCTATCCATAGCGGCAGCCCGAAATACAGTTCCAGCGCGTAGGCCATGATGGCCGCTTCCAGCGCAAACAGGATGAAGGTGAACGAGGCGTAGACGAACGACGATATCGTCGAGCCGATGTAGCCGAAGCCGGCGCCGCGCGTCAGCAAGTCCATGTCGACGCCGTAGCGCGCCGCGTAGTAGCTGATCGGCAGGCCGGTGAGGAAGATGATCAGGCCCACCGCCATGATGGCCCACAGCGCGTTGATGAAGCCGTAGTTGACGGTGATGGTGCCGCCGATCGCTTCCAGCACCAAAAACGAAATCGCGCCGAACGCCGTGTTCGATACGCGAAACACCGACCAGCGGCGGAACGCGCGCGGCGTGTAGCGCAGCGCGTAATCCTCGATGGTTTCGTTGGCCACCCAGGTGTTGTAATCGCGCCGGATTTTGACGATGCGCTGAGTTGTGGTCATAAAAAAAGCAGCTAGTGAACTAGCTGCTTTTTAAGCAAGGAATATGCCTATGCGGCGATGCTGATTTACCCGAAGCGCTGCTTGCTGGAGTTCAGCTTGTCGAGCAAGCGCTTGAGTTCTTCTTCCATTGCCGGCGACAGGTTGGCGAACTGGCAGCCGATCTGCACCTGCTCACCCAGCAGGAAGGAGCGGAAAGTGCGCGACAGGCGCACTTCAAGGTCGGCGATCATCACGGAGTCCGGCCCCAGTTCCAGCCGCACGCGTTGCAGCTTTTTGCCGACGTGCAGGCCGACCGCGTCGCGCGGCGCGGCGCGCATGCCAACGCCGCCGGCCGAGAAGTCGTACAGCTGCAGCTCGTACGGCTTGCCATTCATGACGAAGGAGGCCATATAGTACACGCCCAGCGGCGTTTCCAGCCGCGCCGACGAGCGGCGGTTGAGCACCATGCACTTGAGCGGGAATTCCAGTTGCAGCAAGGTCGGCTGTTCCGGCAACGAAGTCCAGGTGTCCGAATTCAGGTTGAACTGGATCTTGGCCGAACGCAGCCAGGCGACAAAGGTGGCGGCGCCTGGCGGCAGGAATTCGCCTTCGTTCAGTTCCAGCACGAAGTAGGGGTTTTCCGGATCAACCGAGCGGATGCGCGCCATCACCACGTTGGTGGAGGAGGTCGGATAAATCGACACGGGCTCGCCGGATTCTGCGAGCGCGGTCAGGGCATCACCGATGTCATGTTCATCGGTCATGTCGTGCGGGTTCGAACCCGTCGCGATTGGCTCCACAGCGTCTTTTAGGGTGGGAGGCCCGCGGCGAAATTCATTTGGTATTGGATCGTTCACGACGGCATATCTCTTTGATAATGACTTCTGCAATGCGAGGTCGATCCACTTAGTTTACAGCGGATTCGCGGTTTTGGCTTGCAAAAAGGCAAGAATATTTGATTTCGTGTGGTTCAGAAGCGCTCGTCGGGACGCAAATAGCGCCATTGGCCGACCGGCAGATCACCCAGTTTCACTTTGCCGATGCGCACCCGCTTCAGGCCGACCACCTTCAGGCCGACCATTTCGCACATGCGGCGGATCTGGCGCTTCTTGCCTTCCTTCAGCGTGAAGCTGAGCTGGTCGTCGTTTTGCCAGCGCACCTTGGCCGGCAGCAGCGGTTTGCCGTCCATCCACAGGCCGTGGTTGAGTTTTTTCAGGTCGCTGTCGGGCAGCTTGCCCGGCTTGGTGTACTCGACGCGCACCAGGTATTCCTTGTCGACCTCGGTGGTTTCGCCGATCAGGTGCTTGGCCACGCGGCCGTCCTGGGTCAGCACCAGCATGCCGACCGAGTCGATGTCGAGGCGGCCGGCCGGCACCAGCGAACGCAGCTGCGTCGGATGGAACATCTCGGGCGACGGATCCTCGGGCCAGCGGTTTTCCGGCTTGATCAGCACCACGGCCGGCTGGTAGCCGTCCTCGGCCTGGCCGCTGACGTAGCCCATCGGCTTGTTGATGATGATGGTCACCCGCTTCGATTGCTCGGCGGCGGCCTGGCGTTCCACGGTGACTTTCTGGCTCGGGTAGATCTTGGTGCCCAGTTCGGACACGACTTTGCCATCGACGCGGACCCAGCCGCGTGCGATCCATTCGTCGGCCTCGCGGCGCGAGCACAGGCCCAGTTCGGACATGCGCTTGGACAGGCGGAGTAATTCTTCAGACATTTAGTAACTCTTTAAAACGGGTTAGACCTTGATGGCGTCCAGCAGGTCGGTTTCCAGCTGGATCTGGTTGCGGGCGTTGTTGAGCGCCGCGCCGTCGATCAGGAACACGTCTTCCACGCGCTCGCCCAGGGTCATGACCTTGGCCGTGTGCAGGTTGATATGGTACTTGGAGAGCACATTGGCGATTGAATACAGCAGGCCGGTGCGGTCGTTGGCGGCCACCGACAGCAGGTAGTATTGACCGCGCTCGTCCGGCCGCAGATCGACCGTCGGCTGGATCGGGAAGGTGCGCGACAGGCGCGACAAACGGCCCTTGCCCGGCGTCGGCAGCGGCTCCTGCGAGGTCAGCAGGCCGCACAGCTCGTGCTCGATCAGGCTGATGATGTCGCGGTAGCTCTTGGCGAAGTTTTGCTCGGTGACCAGGAAGGTGTCCAGCGCGTAGCCGTGGCGCGTGGTGTGGATCTTGGCGTCGAGGATGGAGAAGTTCTTGCGGTCGAAATAGCTGCAGATGCGCGCGAACAGGTCCGGCTGGTCCTTGATGTAGACCGCGATCTGCAAGCCTTCGCCGATCGGCGCCAGGCGGCATTTCACCACCGGCTGCTCGCTGTTGAAACGCTCGTACAGCGCGCGCGTTTGCCAGGCGATGTCGGAGGCGTCGTGGCGCAGGAAGTAGGCCACGTCCAGCTGCTGCCAGAAGGCTTCGTGGGCGTCGGCTTCCAGGCCGTACAGGCGCAGCGTGGCCAGCGCTTCCTGCTGGCGGTTGCGCAGTTCGTTGTCGGCGCTGTGTTCCTCGCCGCCCAGTACGCGCAGGGTGATCTTGTAGAGGTCTTCCAGCAGCTTGGCCTTCCACGCGTTCCAGACTTTCGGGCTGGTGCCGCGTATGTCGGCCACGGTCAGCAGGTACAGGCCGGTCAGGTGGCGCTCGTCGCCCACCACCTTGGCGAAGGCCTGGATCACGTCCGGATCGGACAAGTCCTGCTTCTGCGCCACTTGCGACATGGTCAGGTGGTTCTGCACCAGGAACACCACCAGTTCGGTGTCCTCGTCGCTCATGCCGTGCTCGCGGCAGAACTGCTCGGCGTCGGCCATGCCCAGCTGCGAGTGGTCGCCGCCGCGGCCCTTGGCGATGTCATGGAACAGCGCGGCCAGGAACAGCACCCACGGCTGGCCGAAGTTGGCCATCAGCTGGCTGCAGAACGGGTATTCGTGCGCGTGCTCGGCCATCGTGAAGCGGCGCATATTGCGCACCACCATCAGGATGTGCTGGTCGACCGTGTAGACGTGGAACAGGTCGTGCTGCATCTGGCCGACGATCTTGCGGAAGTTGGGCAGGTAGCGGCCCAGGATCGACAGGTCGTTCATGCGGCGCAGCGCGTGGATGATGCCGACCGGCGCCTGCATGATGCGCAGGAACAGCGCGCGGTTGGCCGGATCGGCGCGGAACGCCGCATCGATCTTGAAGCGTTCGTGCCACAGCGCGCGGGTGGCGCGCGCGGTCATGCCTTTCAGTGCCGGGCGCTCGGTCATCAGCAGGAAGATTTCCAGCATGGCCGACGGCGTTTTCTCGAAGGTGTCGTCCTCGGCGATGTCGATCAGGCCGTTCACATCGTTGAAGCGCTCGTTGATGCGCACCGCTTCGCCCGATTGCGGGAACAGCCGTTCCTCGATGTTCTGCAGCAGGATGGTATTCAGTTGCGTGACGGTCTTGGCGGCCCAGTAGTAGCGCTGCATCAGGTATTCGCTGGCGCGGCGCATGTGGACGCCGCTGCCGGTGGCGGTCAGGCCCAGCGATTCGGCAATGGCGGTCTGCACGTCGAACACCAGCCGGTCTTCGCGCCGGCCCGCATGCAAATGCAGGCGCACGCGGATGTCCTTGAAGGCGCGTTCCTTTTCCATCAGCTGCTTGGCTTCGGTCTGCGTGATCAGGCCGCTGGTGGCCAGCGTGCGCCACGAGTTGGCCAGGCCGGAGGCTTTCACCAGCCACAGGATCACTTGCAGGTCGCGCAGGCCGCCCGGGCTTTCCTTGCAGTTCGGCTCCAGGCTGAAGGCCGTGTCTTCATACTTGGCGTGGCGCTGCTTCATTTCCAGCACCTTGGCGTGGAAGAAGGCGCGCGGGTCCATCGCCGCCGCGTAGCGCTGCTCCAGTTGCTGGAACAATTGCTCGTCGCCGCAGATGATGCGCGCTTCGAGCAGGCTGGTTTGCACCGTGATGTCGGCCGCCGACTCGCTCAGGCATTCGTCCACCGTGCGGATGCTGTGACCGATCTCGAGGCCCAGGTCCCACAGCAGTTGCACCAGTTCTTCCAGCTTGGCGGTGGTGTCGGCGTCGGGCGCCTGTTCCAGCAGGATCAGCAGGTCGACGTCGGAATGGGGGAACAGTTCGCCCCGGCCGTAGCCGCCCACGCCGACCAGCGCGGTTTGTTCGGGCAGGCCGGCCGCGTGCCAGGCCGTGGTCAGCACCGCATCCACGCTCTGGCGCAGGCTGCGCAGCAGTTTCTCGGGCTTGCCGTCTTCCTTGAAAGCGGCAATCACCACCTGGCGGTCAGCCTTGAGCTGACGCTTGAGCTGGTCGCGCAGTTCCTGCTTCATCACGGCCGCGTTCACGGTTTAGGCTGCCTTGGCAGCTGCGCCAGTGATAAACGCCGGCGGCGGCGGGCTGCCGGCCGACAGGGTCAGCACTTCATAGCCGGTCTCGGTGACCAGGATCATGTGTTCCCACTGGGCCGACAGGCTGCGGTCCTTGGTTTTGATGGTCCAGCCGTCGTTCATTTCGCGGATCTCGCGGCGGCCGGCGTTGATCATCGGCTCGATGGTGAAGATCATGCCGGTTTCCAGCTTGACGCCGGTGCCCGGTTTACCGTAGTGCAGCACCTGCGGCTCTTCATGGAACACTTTGCCGATGCCGTGGCCGCAGAACTCGCGCACCACGCTGTAGCCGGCTTTTTCGGCGTGCTGCTGGATGGCGTGGCCGATGTCGCCCAGAAAAGCGCCCGGCTTGACTTGCTGGATGCCCAGCCACATGCACTCGTAGGTGATCTCGGACAGGCGCTTGGCCATGATCGACGGCTCGCCGATAAAGAACATGCGGCTGTTGTCGCCGTGGTAGCCGTCCTTGATGACGGTGATGTCGAGGTTGACCACGTCGCCGTTCTTCAGCACCTTGTCGCCCGGGATGCCGTGGCAGATCACGTCGTTGACCGAGGTGCAGATGGCTTTAGGGTAGGGCGTGTAGCCCGGCGGGCAGTAGTTCAGCGGCGCCGGGATGGTGCCCTGCACGTTGACCATGTATTCGTGGCACAGGCGATCCAGTTCGCCGGTGGTGACGCCGGCCTTGACGAAGGGGGTGATGTAGTCCAGCACTTCGGAGCCGAGGCGACCGGCTACGCGCATGCCTTCGATATCTTCGGCGGTTTTAATGGAAATAGACATATTGGATCGCAATCTGCAAAGTAAACGGTGAACGCGCCCGGCGCGGCCGGGCGTGCAATATGTCGAAATTATAAACGACAGCGCGCGGATCGTGCGGCTGTCCCGGCCGGGGATTAGCGGGCTTGCCGGCGGCTGCGGCGCACCTGCCAGCCGACCAGGCCGAGGCCGGCCAGCAGCATGGCCCAGGTGTCGGCTTCCGGCACCGGCGAGACGTCGCGCCCGATGTCGTCGTCGGTGAAGGCGCCGTCGCCGCCGAGCCTGCGGAAGCGGCTGTTGCTGGCGGTGGCTTCCAGTTCGGCTTCGTCCAGCAGTTCGGCCACGGTGTCTTGCGCGCGCTGGTGCGAGGCGCGCCGTTCGGCTTCCTCGGCCTCGTCCAGCGGCATTTCGCCGCGCTCCGGCGCGTCGGCCAGGCCCAGGTCGGCAAACGCAAGCGGTTGCTCCATCTCGCGCGCCTCTTCCTTCGGCGCGGCCGCCACGGCCGGCGCGGTGCGGCTGATGCGGCTGACATTGCCGCAGATGCGCGGCACCAGGATGCAATGCTCGCCCACGCAGTAGACGGCCCCGGGCTCGCTGCGGGTGGCGGCCCAGCGGTCGCGGGTGACCGTGCGGCATACCGAAGCGCGGCCAAAATGCATGTCGCGGATGGCGGGGTCGTACTGGTACTTGCCGGCGATGCCGTCGCGCGTGATGTTGACCTTGTCGTCCGACTGGCCTTCGGCGAGGCGGCGTTTCAGCGTGCTGCGCACGGCTTCGGGAATGTCGGTGTAGCGGTCGATGGCGGCGGCGGCGCCGCCGGTATAGGGGTTATGTCCGGGATTATCCCAGGAGCATGCGGGCTGGAGCGCGGCGGCAAGGGTTACGGCTAGCAATACAGGCATGATTGGTCTCTCAGGCGAATGCTATCGCATGGACTGGGCGCAGCAATAATTAATCTTCTGAAACTTTGGTAGCCGAAATAATATTACATTTTAGGCAGCTATAGACAGCCGGTAGGAAATTTATTTTGACTATCTACAAGCTATGCACAAGTCTGGTGCGTGCGCACCATTGCGGGGCGTCCGCATAGAGCGGGAAAGCTTGCTCTCCACCGGGTTTTCAAGGTAGAATCTTGGGTTGCTTGAATTTGGTTTAAGCAATGTTGTAAATTCCGTTAATTTAAACACGCGAATCCGGTCGACAAGGGTGCCTACTAGGTGACTGATCGGATTCCAGAACTAACCCTGGAGTAAATTATGTCCGTAACTATGCGCGAAATGCTGGAAGCCGGTGTCCACTTCGGTCACCAAACCCGTTTCTGGAACCCAAAGATGGCTCCGTTCATCTTCGGTCACCGCAACAAGATCCATATCATCAATCTGGAAAAGACGATGGGTATGTATCAAGAAGCGATGAAACACGTGAAACAGGTTGCCGCTAGCCGTGGCACCATCCTGATGGTTGGCACCAAGCGTCAAGCACGCGATATCATCGCTGCTGAAGCCCAGCGCGCAGGCGTTCCTTATGTTGACCAGCGTTGGCTGGGCGGCATGCTGACCAACTTCAAAACCATCAAGACCTCGATCAAGCGCCTGAAAGACATGGAAGCCGCTCTGCAAGACGGTTCGGTTGAGAAGCTGTCGAAAAAAGAAGCGCTGATGTTCCAACGCGAAATCGTCAAGCTGCAAAAATCGATCGGCGGCATCAAAGACATGGGCGGCGTTCCTGACGCAATCTTCGTCGTTGACGTTGGCTACCATAAAGGCGCCATCACCGAAGCCGCTAAACTGGGTATCCCAGTGATCGGCGTGGTCGACACCAACCACTCGCCAGAAGGCGTGCAGTACGTCATTCCAGGCAACGACGACTCGTCGAAAGCCATCACTCTGTACGCCCGCGGCGTGGCAGATGCGATCCTGGAAGGCCGTTCGGCAGCCGGCGCTGAAGTTGTTGAGCTGGTAAAAGCCGCAGCCGGCGACGAATTCGTCGAAGTCAGCGAACAGGCTTAATCGTTCCTGACAGGCTGTAAGAAAAAAAGGGGTGGCCAACAGCTCCCCCTTTTTTTTGACATAAGCACCCCCACCGAATACTGAAATACCGAATACAGGAGAAACACATGGCAGCGATTACTGCAGCAATGGTAGGCGAACTGCGCGCGAAAACCGACGCGCCGATGATGGAATGCAAAAAAGCACTGACCGAAGCCGAAGGCGACATGGGTCGTGCGGAAGAGATCCTGCGCGTCAAGCTTGGTGGCAAGGCCGGTAAAGCCGCCAGCCGCATCACCGCTGAAGGCGTGGTAGCGACCTACATCGCCGGCGGCGTAGGCGCCCTGGTGGAAGTGAACTCGGAAACCGACTTCGTTGCGAAAAACGACGACTTCCTGGCCCTGGCCAACACCGCCGCCCGTCTGGTAGCGGAAAAGAACCCGTCCGACGTGGCTGCCCTGCTGGCCCTGCCAGCCGGCGACGAAGGCAAGACCCTGGACGAAGTGCGTTCGGCCCTGATCGGTAAAATCGGCGAAAACATGTCGATCCGCCGCTTCCAGCGTTTCGAAACCAGCGCCAAGCTGGCGTCGTACCTGCACGGTGCCCGTATCGGCGTGATCGTTGAATTCGACGGCGCCGACGAGCAAGTCGGTAAAGACGTGGCCATGCACATCGCTGCAATGAAGCCAGTGTCGCTGTCGGCTGACCAGGTTCCAGCGGAACTGATCGAAAAAGAGCGTTCGGTTGCCCAACTGAAAGCGGACGAAGATGCCGCTGCTGCTGTTGCCGCTGGCAAAACGCCGCAAGCTGCCGACATCGTCGCCAAGCGTCTGGAAGGCTCGGTGCAGAAGTACCTGAAAGAAGTATCGCTGCTGAACCAGGCTTTCGTGAAAAACGACAAGCAATCGATCGAGCAGATGCTGAAAGAAAAATCGACCACCGTTAAAGCCTTCACCATGTACGTGGTAGGCGAGGGCATCGAGAAGAAGGTAGACGACTTCGCAGCAGAAGTGGCCGCACAGATGGCCGCTTCCAAAGGAGCGTAATACAGAAAACGGGCCGAGAGGCCCGTTTTTTTAAGCCCGCAGCAGTACGCGGCGCCGGGCGATGTATCATAGCGCCGCAGACTTAACCCTGAATAACCCAATCAATTAGGAGCCCCGTCTCATGTCCAAACCAGCCTATAAGCGCGTCCTCCTCAAATTGTCCGGCGAAGCCCTGATGGGCGATGATCCGTACGGCATCAACCGCGCCACGATCGAACGGACGGTGGCCGATGTGGCCGAGGTCGCGAAACTGGGTGTGGAACTGGCGATCGTCATTGGCGGCGGCAATATCTTCCGGGGCGTAGCACCCGGTGCGCAGGGCATGGACCGCGCCACGGCCGACTACATGGGCATGCTGGCCACCGTGATGAACGCGCTGGCCCTGGCCGACGCCATGCGCCATGTCGGCATCACCGCGCGCGTGATGTCGGCCATCGGCATCGAGCAGGTGGTCGAGCCGTATGTGCGCCCGAAAGCGCTGCAGTACCTGGAAGAAGGCAAGGTCGTGGTGTTCGCGGCCGGCACCGGCAACCCGTTCTTCACCACCGACACCGCAGCGGCGCTGCGCGGCTCGGAAGTGAGCGCGGAAATCGTGCTGAAGGCCACCAAAGTGGACGGCATCTACACCGCCGACCCGAAAAAGGATCCGAACGCCACGCTGTATAGCTCGATCAGCTTCGATGAAGCGATCGCCAAGCACCTGCAGGTGATGGACGCCACCGCGTTTGCGCTGTGCCGCGACCAGAAACTGCCGATCAAAGTGTTTTCCATCACCAAGCCCGGCGCGCTGATGCGCGTAATCATGGGCGAGGATGAAGGTACACTGGTTCACGTTTAATTTTCAAGAAAACAGGAGAGCAGCAATGTCCGTAGCTGACGTTAAAAAGAGCGCGCAAGAGCGCATGGTCAAATCGCTGGAAACCCTGCGCGGCGACCTGGCCAAGGTCCGTACCGGCCGTGCCCACGCCGGCATCCTCGATAGCGTGATGGTCGATTACTACGGTAACCCGACCCCGATCAACCAGGTCGCCAACCTGACCCTGGTCGACGCCCGCACCATCGGCGTGCAGCCGTTCGAAAAGAAAATGGCCGCCGCCATCGAGAAGGCGATCCGTGATTCCGACCTGGGCCTGAACCCATCGTCCCAGGGTGACCAGATCCGCGTGCCGACCCCGGCACTGACGGAAGAGCGCCGCAAGGAGATGGTCAAGCTGGTCAAGAGCGAAGGTGAAGACGCCAAGGTTGCCGTGCGCAACATCCGTCGCGACGCCAACGAGGGCCTGAAGAAGCTGGTCAAGGATAAGGCCATCTCGGAAGACGACGAGCGCCGTGGCACCGACGAGATCCAGAAGCTGACCGACAAAGCCATCGCCGACATCGACAAGATGCTGGCCGAGAAAGAAAAAGAAGTTCTGACGGTGTAAAAAAAGCAAGGACGCCAGCACGGCAGCAACTGCCGTGCTGGCGTCTTGTTTTTTCGACCAACACCTGCAATACTTTATACTTTGGCACCAACGTTTTCATGAAATATACGAGTTCGACTACCGAGGTTCCAGACGCACCCGCCGTGCCGCGCCACGTGGCCATCATCATGGACGGCAATGGCCGCTGGGCCACCAAGCGCTTCCTGCCGCGCGTGGGCGGCCACGTCAAGGGCGTGGAAGCCGTGCGCGCCGTGGTCGAAGCCTGCGCCCGCCGCGGCGTCGAATACCTCACCCTGTTTGCCTTCAGCTCGGAAAACTGGCGCCGCCCCGAGGAGGAAGTGTCGCTGCTGATGCGCCTGTTCGTCACCGCGCTCGAGCGCGAAGTCTCCAAGCTGCACGCCAATAATATCCGCCTGAAAGTGGTGGGCGACCTGTCGCGCTTCGATGAAAAGCTGCAAGGCATGATTGCCGCCGCCGAGCGCAAGACCGCCGCCAACACCCGCATGACCGTCACCATCTGCGCCAACTACGGCGGCCGCTGGGACGTGATGCAGGCCGTCGGCCAGATGGTCAAGGCCCATCCCGGCATGACCGACTTCACCGAAGAACAACTGGCGCCTCACCTGGCGATGGCCTACGCGCCGGAGCCCGACCTGTTCATCCGCACCGGCGGCGAACAGCGCATTTCCAATTTCCTGCTGTGGCAGCTTGCCTACACCGAGCTGTTCTTCACCGACACCTACTGGCCGGACTTTTCCGCCGAGTGTCTCGACGAGGCGATCGCCTCCTACCAGCACCGCGAGCGGCGATTCGGCCGTACCGGCGCGCAACTGGCTGAAAAGACAAACTGATGCTGAAAACGAGGATTATTACCGCTGTTGCTTTACTGGCGGTGCTGCTGCCGGTCCTGTTCTTCAACTATTTCCCCGCGTTTGCCCTGGTGGTGACGCTGTTTGTCGGCGCCGCCGTGTGGGAGGGCGCGCGCCTGTTCGGCCTCGCTGAAGGCAAGGCCCGCGTGGCCGGTGTGATCGGCGGCGCGCTGTTCGTCGGCCTGATGTACACCGCCAAGCCGGGTTCGGTCAACGCGCTGTACGGCGTGGCCGCGCTGCTGTGGATCATCCGCTATGCGCCAACGCTGGGCCTGGGCCTGCCGCAACTGGGCGGCGCGGCCAACTGGTCGCTGGCCATCACCTTTACCTTTGCCGTGTTTGCGTGCTTCTTCGCGATTGTCGGCCTGTACCTGCATTCGCCGCTGTTCCTGCTGTCGGTGATGGTGCTGGTGTGGATCGCCGATATCGGCGCCTACTTCTCCGGCAAGGCCTTCGGCAAGCGCAAGCTGGCGCCGACCATCTCGCCGGGCAAGTCGTGGGAAGGCGCGATTGGCGGCGCGATTGCCGTGCTGGCGATTGCCGCGCTGTCGGTGATCCTCGCCGATTCGGCCGCTCCGTGGCTGCAAGACACCTTTACCTACAAGCTGCACGCCCGCTTTGGCTGGAGCCTGACGCTGTTGATCCTGCTGGTGATCGTGATGTTCTCGGTCATTGGCGACCTGTTTGAATCCGCGCTCAAGCGCCGCGCCGGCATGAAGGACAGCAGCAACCTGCTGCCTGGCCACGGCGGCGTGCTCGATCGTGTGGACGCGCTGATTCCGGTGCTGCCGATGGCGGCGCTGGTCGCGTCCTGGCTCTGAAAGTAGCTTAATCATGCAACGTATTACCGTCTTAGGCGCCACCGGTTCCATCGGCGTATCCACGCTGGATGTGGTGGCGCGCCATCCGGAGCGCTATGCCGTCTACGCCTTGTCCGCGCATGGCCGCGTCGATGAACTGGCCGCGCAGTGCGTGCAGTTCCGTCCAGCGCGCGCGGTGGTCGGCACCGCCGCCGCCGCCGACCGCCTGGCCGCGCTGCTGCGCGCGGCCGGTGTGAGCACCGAAGTGGAGTGGGGCGAGCAGGCGCTGTGCGCCATCGCCAGCGCAGCGGAAGTCGATAGCGTGATGGCAGCCATCGTCGGCGCGGCCGGCCTGGCACCTACGCTGGCCGCCGCCCGCGCCGGTAAAAAAATCCTGTTGGCGAACAAGGAAGCGCTGGTCATGTCCGGCCAGCTGTTCATGGATGCGGTGCAGGAATCGGGCGCGGTGCTGCTGCCGATCGATTCCGAGCATAACGCCATCTTCCAGTCGATGCCGCAGTTCGGCGGCCGCGTGCCGGCGGTGCGCGACGCGGCGGCCGGCGTGGCCAAGATTTTGCTGACCGCATCCGGCGGCCCGTTCCTGGCGCGCGACGTCGCCACGCTGGACGCGGTAACGCCGGAGCAGGCCTGCAAGCACCCCAACTGGTCGATGGGCCGCAAGATCTCGGTCGACTCGGCCACCATGATGAACAAGGGCCTGGAAGTGATCGAGGCCCACTGGCTGTTCGGCGCTCCCGCCGACCAGATCGAAGTGGTGATCCACCCGCAGTCGGTGATCCATTCGATGGTGTCCTACGTCGACGGCTCGGTGCTGGCGCAGCTGGGCAACCCGGACATGCGTACGCCGATCGCCCACGCGCTGGCCTATCCGGAGCGCATCGCTTCCGGCGTGGCGCAGCTGGACCTGACCCAGATCGCCACGCTGCAATTCGAGAAGCCGGACTTCAACCGCTTCCCATGCCTGGCGCTGGCCTTCGACGCGCTGCGCGCAGGCGGCACCGCACCGGCCCTGCTGAACGCGGCCAACGAGGTGGCGGTGCAGGCCTTCCTCGACCTGAAAATCGGCTTCCGCCAGATCGACCGTGTGATCGCCCAAGTGGTGGACACGCTGCCGCACGGCGCCGCCCACAGCATCGAAGCGGTGATGGCGCAAGACGCCGCCGCCCGCGCCGCTGCTGAAGCCATCATCGCCGGACTGGCAAAATGAACTTCCTCCAAACCGTGCTGGCGTTCGTCGTCTGCCTCGGCTCCCTGATCGTCTTCCACGAACTGGGGCATTATCTGGTGGCGCGCTGGTGCGGCGTGAAGGTGCTGCGCTTCTCGGTCGGCATGGGCAAGGTGGTGTGGTCGCGCCGTTTCGGGCCGGACCAGACCGAGTGGGCCATCTCGGCGTTGCCGCTGGGCGGCTACGTCAAGATGCTCGACGCGCGTGAAGGCGAGCTTGCCGGCCTGCCGGAAGCGGACCTGCAGCGCGAGTTCACGCGCCAGAATGTGTGGAAGCGCATCGCCATCGTCGCCGCCGGCCCGGCCGCCAACTTCCTGATCGCCATCGTGCTGTTCGCCGGCCTGTTCATGCACGGCATCGAAGAGCCAAGCAGCAAAATCAGCGTGCGCGCCGCCGGTTCGGCCGCCGCCCAAGCCGGCTTGCAAAGCGGCGACGTGATCACCGCCGTCAACGAGCAGCCGGTGCAGGTGTGGTCGGAGCTGCGCTGGCAGTTCATCCAGTCGGCCATCGACAAACACGATATCCGCATTGCGGCCGAACGTCCGGGAGCAGGGCGCGTGTCGGCCACCGTGCCGGCGTCCGCGCTGGCCGGCCTCGATCTGGAAGACGACGTGCCGTCGCAGCTGGGCGTGGGCGTATCGCGTCCGGCCCCGGTGGTGCAGCAGGTGATGCCTGGCAGCCCGGCCGAACGCGCCGGCCTGCGCGAGGGCGACCTGCTGACCACAGTCGACGGCACGCCCGTTGCCGACGGCATCGCCTTCATCGACATCATCCGCGCCTCGGCCGGCAAGACCGTGCAAGTGGCCTTGCTGCGCGCCGGCCAGCCGCTGGTCCTCGACGCGGCGCCGCAAGCGGAGCAGGCAAAATCCGGCAAAGGAACTGTAACAGTCGGTAAGATCGGCGCTTACGTCGCGCTGCAGCCCGATATGATTAACGTGCCATCGTCCCCCATTGCGGCCCTCGGCAAAGCCGTCGCCAAGGTCTGGGATACCTGTGCGATGACGCTGAAAATGATCGGCAAAATGATCACCGGCGAGGCTTCGCTGAAGAACGTCACCGGCCCGATCACGATCGCCGATTATGCAGGGCAGACCGCACGAATGGGCGTGGCGAGCTATTTGAGCTTTATCGCCTTCATCAGCATTAGTTTAGGTGTAATGAATTTGCTGCCAATTCCGGTTCTGGATGGCGGGCATTTGCTGTATTATTCGCTGGAAGTTTTAACTGGGCGTTCTGTACCGGAGCGCGTCGGAGAGATTGCGCAGCGTCTCGGCATGGGTTTGTTACTGACCTTGATGCTGCTGGCGGTCTTTAACGACGTGGCCCGGTTGTTGTAGCAGTTATCGTTGATTTAGCCATTGAACCCGATGAAATTATATTCTGACCGTATTACTTCAACTTCCTTGCGCCGTAGCCTGATCGGCGCCGCTGTCCTGGCGCTGTGCAGCGGCAGCGCACTTGCGATCGATCCTTTCGTCATCAAAGATATCCGCGTCGAAGGGATCCAGCGTACGGAAGCCGGTACGGTCTTCAGCTATCTGCCGGTTCGCGTCGGCGAGACCTTCAACGACGACAAATCCATCACCGCCATCAAGGCGCTGTACGCCACCGGTTTCTTCAAGGATGTGAAGCTGGAGAAGGACGGCCAGGTGCTGGTGGTGCTGGTCGAGGAACGTCCGGCCATCGCCAAGGTGGACTTCACCGGCACCAAGGAATTTGAAAAAGACACCCTGGTCAAGGCGCTGAAAGACATCGGCGTGGGCGAGGCCAAGATTTTCGACAAGGCCTCGGTCGACCGCGCCGAACAAGAGCTGAAGCGCCAGTACCTGTCGCATGGCCTGTACGGCGTCAAGGTGGTCACCACGGTGACCCCGATCGAGCGTAACCGCGTCAACGTCACCTTCGCGGTGGACGAGGGCGACGTCGCCAAGATCAAAGAGATCAACATCGTCGGCAACAAGGTATTCAGCGACAAGGAACTGAAAGACCAGCTGGCCCTGAACACCGGCGGCTGGTTCTCGTGGTACACCAAGGCCAATCAGTACTCCAAGACCAAGCTGACCGGCGACATCGAGTCGCTCAAGTCCTACTACCTGAATCGCGGCTACATCGAGATGAACATCGAGTCGACCCAGGTGTCGATCACGCCCGACAAGAAGGACATCTACATCACCATCAACATCACCGAGGGTGAGAAGTACAACGTCAAGGATATCAAGTTCGAAGGCGAGACCTTCGGCCGCGAGGACGAGCTGCGCCAGCTGGTGCTGCTGAAAAAAGGCGCGACCTACTCGGGCGAACTGCTGACCGCCACCAACAAGCTGATTTCGGATCGCCTGGGCACCTTCGGCTACGCCTTCGCCAACGTCAACGCCAACCCGGACATCGACCGTGACAAGCGTGAAGTATCGTTCACCTTCTTCATCGATCCGGGCAAGCGCGCCTACGTGCGCCACATGAACATCGCCGGCAACACCACCACCCGCGATGAGGTGATCCGCCGCGAGTTCCGCCAGTTCGAATCGAGCTGGTACGACGCCAACAAGATCAAGCTGTCGCGCGACCGCGTCGACCGCCTCGGCTACTTCAAGGACGTGACCATCGACACGCCGGAAGCGCAGGGCACTTCCGACCAGGTGGACGTCAACCTGACCGTGACCGAAAAACCGACCGGTAACTTCCAGATCGGCGGCGCGTTCTCGCAGTCGGAGAAGTTCTCGTTCCAGGCGGCGGTCCAGCAGGCCAACTTCGCCGGTTCGGGCACCACCGTGGGCCTGGAGCTGAACACCTCCAAGTACAGCCGCACCATTTCGTTCTCGCAGACCGACCCTTACTACACCGACGACGGCGTGTCGCGCGGCTACGAGCTGTATCTGCGCACCACCAAACCGCCTGCGGTCAACATCGGTTACTACACGATTAAACAGCACGGCGGCCGTATCAGCTGGGGCGTGCCGTTCTCGGAAGTGGACACCGTGTTCTTCGGCATTGGCCTGGAGCGTTCGATGATCACCACCGACGCCACCTCGCCGACCCGCTTCCGCGAGTACGTCAACACCATCAACGGCACCACCACCGGTATCGGCACCGCCACCACCAACGCGGTGCCGCTGACGGCGGCGTGGGCGCGCGACAGCCGCGACTCGTCGCTGACGCCGACCGTGGGCCGCTACCAGCGCGCCAACCTGGAAATCGACGTGGTCGGCCAGCAGAAATACTACCGCGCGGTGTACGAACACCAGTGGTACAAGCCGATCTACCAGAAAGTCACGCTGGCCCTGAAGGGCGAGATCGACTACGGCCGTGGCCTGGGCAGCAGCAGCTACCCGGTGTTCAAGAACTTCTACGGCGGCGGTATCGGTTCGGTGCGCGGCTACTACAGCTCCTCGCTGGGCGCGGTCGACTACACCTATGGCGACGCCCTGGGCGGCGCTTCGCGCCTGATCGGCAATGCCGAGCTGCAGCTGCCGTTCCCTGGCTCGGGCCAGGACCGCAGCCTGCGCTGGTTCGGCTTCATCGACGGCGGCCAGGTCTATCAGGAAGGCGAGAAAATGCGCCTGTCGCAGCTGCGTTACTCGTCCGGCCTGGGCATCAGCTGGATTTCGCCGGTAGGTCCGCTGAAACTGAGTTATGCTAAGCCCCTGAACGCCAAGACCGGCGACCGCCTGGAACGCTTCCAGTTCCAGATGGGCAGCGGTTTCTGATGATCTTGGGCACTAATTTTTATCTCGGAGAAATAAGTTGAAGACTGCATCCGCAACCCTGAGCAAATATCTCGCCGTGCTTGCACTGGGCTGGTGTTCCTTGGCGCCGGTGCAGGCCCAGACCTCGGCCTCGCGCATCGCGTGGATCAGCCCTGAACGCATCTACAATGAGTCCAAGCTGGCCAAGCTGGCCGAGGAAAAACTGAAGGAAGAATTCAAGTCGCGCGAGCGCGCGATGGCCGACATGGCCGGCCGCCTCAAGACCGCGTCGGAAAAGCTGGAAAAGGATGCGCCGACCCTGACCGAGGCCGATCGCGTCAAGCGCCAGCGCGACGTGTTTGAGCTGGATAAGGAATACCAGCGCCGCCAGCGCGAGTTCCGCGAAGACGTCAGCCAGCGCACCAACGAAGAGCGCCAGGCGATTTCGGAACGCGCCACCAAGATCATCAAGCAGCTGGCGGCGGTGGAAGGCTTTGACATCGTGCTGCAGGACGCCGTCTGGGCCAGCAACCGCATCGACATCACCGACAAGGTGCTGGCGGCTTTGGACAAAGACAAATAAAGACAAATAAAACTGATTGGACTACCCGATGGGCACTCGACTAGGAGCATTGGTCGAACGCTTGGGCGGACAGTTGATGGGCGATGCGAACCTGGAAGTGACCGGGATCGCCCCATTGACTGATGCCGGCGTTTCGCACATCAGCTTTCTCAGCAACAGCAAGCTGCGCGCGCAAGCGGCGCAGAGCAAGGCGGCGGCACTGATCGTGTCGGCCGCCGATGACGCCTTCATCGCGGCCGGCTACAGCGGCGCGCGCATCGTCGTCCCGAATCCGTATGTGTATTTCGCCCGCGCGGCGCAGTATTTCGAATCGCTGACGGCCATCGTGCCAGTGGCTGGCGTGCACGCCACCGCCGTGGTGGCGGACAGTGCGCAGGTGGCGCCATCGGCCCACATCGGCCCGCGCGTGGTCATCGAAGACGGCGCCGTGATCGAAGACGGCGCGGTCATCAGCGCCGGCTGCTTCATCGGCCGCGAGGCGGTGATCGGCGAGGGCACCAAGCTGTTTGCCAACGTGACCTTCCATGCGTACTGCCAGATCGGCAAGCGCGGCATCATCCATTCCGGCGCGGTGATCGGCACCGACGGTTTTGGCTTTGCCAACGAAGGCGGCGTGTACATCAAGATTCCGCAGACCGGCCGTGTCATCATCGGCGACGACGTGGATATCGGCGCCAACACCACCATCGACCGTGGCGCGCTGGCCGATACGATTATTGAAGACGGCGTGAAGCTGGACAACCAGATCCAGATCGGCCACAACTGCCATATCGGCGCGCACACGGCGATGGCCGGCTGCGTCGGCGTGGCAGGCAGCGCCAGGATCGGCAAGTACTGCACCTTCGGCGGCGCCGCGATGGTGCTGGGCCATTTGACCATTGTCGACAAGGTGCACGTGGGCTCGGGCAGCATGGTATCGCGCTCGATCCTGGAACCGGGCCAGTACACCGGCTTCTACCCGTTGGCGAAGAACGCCGACTGGGAAAAATCGGCCGTCATCGTACGCAACCTGCCGAGCATGCGCGATAAAATCCGCGCGCTGGAAAAAACCATTAAGACGAAAACAGAAGAAGACGAATCATGACCACTACCGAAACCTCCTCCAAGACGATGGACATCTGCGAAATCAAGTCCTACCTGCCGCACCGCTATCCGCTGCTGCTGGTCGACCGCGTGATTTCGTACGAAGAGGGCAAGACCATCACCGCCATCAAGAACGTGACCGTGAACGAAGAGTTCTTCAACGGCCACTTCCCGCACAAGCCGGTCATGCCGGGCGTGCTGATGATCGAGGCGATGGCGCAGACCGCAGCGCTGCTGTCGTTCAAGACCATGAACCTGAAACCGGACGAGAACTCGGTGGTGTACTTCGTCGGCATCGACGGCGCGCGCTTCAAGCGCCCGGTCGGTCCTGGCGACCAGCTGCGCATGGACGTTGAAATCCTGCGCAATGCGCGCGGCATCTGGAAATACAAGGCGGTCGGCTCGGTCGACGGCCAGGTGGCGGTGGAAGCGGAACTGATGTGCACCATCCGCAGCGCGACCGACGCTTCGCAGCCTGCAGGTTAAGCATCATGGCAAAAATTCATGCCACCGCCGTCGTCGACAGCAAGGCCGAGCTGCACGACAGCGTAGAAATCGGCCCGTACTCGGTGATCGGCCCGAACGTGACCATCGGCTCCGGCACCGTGGTCGGCCCGCACGTGGTGATCGAAGGCCACACCACCATCGGCAGCGACAACAAGTTCTTCCAGTTCTCGTCGATCGGCGCCGCGCCGCAGGACAAGAAGTGGAACGGCGAGCCTACCCGCCTGACCATCGGCGACCGCAACACCATCCGCGAATTCTGCACCTTCAACACCGGCACGGTGCAGGACAAGGGCGTGACCTCGCTCGGCAACGACAACTGGATCTCGGCCTACGTGCACCTGGCGCACGACTGCGTTGTGGGCAGCAACACCATCTTCTCGAACAACGCGCAGATCGCGGGGCACGTGGAGATCGGCGACTACGTCATCATGAGCGGCTTCGCCAACGTGCACCAGTTCTGCAAGATCGGCGCGCACGCGTTTGTCGGCATGAGCACCTCGCTGACCCAGGACGTGCCGCCGTTCGTGCTGTTGAACGGTAATCCGGCAGCGGCGCACGGCGTCAATATCGAAGGCCTGAAACGCCGTGGCTTCACGCGCGAACAGATCAACGGCATCCGTGCTGCGTACAAGATCATCTACCGTTCCGGCAACACGCTGGAAGAAGCCAAGGCGGCGCTGATCGCGGAAGAAGCGGCGGTTCCGGCCGACGTGGCGCTGCACATGCGCGCCATGCGCGAGTTCCTCGATACCGCGTCCCGTGGCATCGTTCGATAAATCGCTGGCGGGGCAACCCGCCATCGCCCTCGTGGCAGGCGAGCCGTCCGGCGACATGCTGGCGGCTCGTTTGCTTTCCGGCCTGCGTCCGCACTTGCCGAATGCACGCTTCCACGGCATTGGCGGCCCGGCGATGATGGAGCACGGCTTCGAATCGCACTGGCCGATGGACCAGCTGACCGTGCGCGGCCTGCTGCCGGTGCTGATGCGCTACCGCGAGTTGAAAGGCATCCAGAGCCAGTTGCGCGACCAGCTGCTGGCCGAGCGGCCGTCGGTGTTTATCGGCGCCGACTATCCGGGTTTTAACCTCGGGCTGGAAGAACAGCTGAAGGCGGCCGGCATCCCGACCATGCACTACATCGGCCCGCAGATCTGGGCCTGGCGCGGTGGACGCATCAAGAAAATCATCCGCGCGGTATCGCACATGCTGGTGGTGTTCCCGTTCGAGGAAGAGATCTACAAGCAGGCCGGCGTGCCGGTTAGCTATGTCGGCCATCCGCTGGCCGAACTGATCCCGATGACGCCGGACGAAAACGCCGCCAAGCGCGCATTGGGCCTGCCGGAAGACGCCAACGTGGTCACCATCATGCCGGGCAGCCGCATGTCGGAGATCAAGTACAACAGCGTGGCCTTCATGCAGGCGGCCAAGCTGCTCAAGCTGCGCGACCGCACGCTGCGTTTCGTCGCGCCGATGGCGGGCGAGCGGCAGAAGGCGTACTTCCAGCAGCTGGTGGCGCAAGCCGGCTTGCAGGATGTCGAGATCCAGCTGCTGGACGGCCTGTCGCACACCGCGATCGCCGCCGCCGATGCGGTCATGGTGGCTTCGGGCACGGCCTCGCTGGAAGTGGCGCTGTTCAAGAAGCCGATGGTCATCGCCTACAAGATGATGGAACTGGAATGGCAAATCCTGCGCCACTTCGGCTACCAGCCGTGGATAGGCTTGCCGAATATCCTGGCGCGCGAATGGCTGGTGCCGGAGCTGCTGCAGCACGCCGCTAGCCCTGAAGCGCTGGCCGAAGCGATGTGGAAGCAGCTCAGCGATGCGCCGCATCGCCTGCGGCTGGCGCAGCGTTTCACCGATATGCATCACAGCCTGCTGCGCAACAGCGCGGCGGAGAGCGCAGCCGCCGTGCTGCGCGTCATTGAAGGACAAAAGTGAAGAACCAAAATTTAGGCCTCTTCGACGACTTGCCGGAATCGCCCGATGAAATCATCTGCGGCGTGGACGAGGCGGGACGCGGGCCGCTGGCCGGCCCGGTGTTTGCGGCCGCCGTCATCCTCTGTCCAACGCGGCCGATTGAGGGCCTGCGCGACTCGAAGAAACTGAACGAAGCCAAGCGCGATATGCTGGCGCCGCTGATCAAGCAGCACGCCGTGGCGTGGGCCATCGCCGAAGCGTCGGAAGAGGAAATCGACAAGCTGAATATTTTGCAGGCCTCCATGCTGGCCATGCGCCGTGCCGTGGAAGCCCTGAGCACCTTGCCGACGCTGGCCCTGATCGACGGCAACCGCTGCCCGGTGATGAAGGTGCAAAGCATCGCGATCGTCGGCGGCGACGACAAGGTGGAAGCCATTTCGGCCGCCTCCATCCTCGCCAAGACCGCGCGCGACGCCGCGTTGGTGACGCTGCATGCGCAGTACCCGCAGTACTGCTTCGACCAGCACAAAGGCTACGGCACCGCGTTGCACCTGGAGCGCCTGCGCGAGCATGGCCCGTCGCCGGTGCATCGCCGTTCGTTCGCGCCGGTGCGCGCCTTGCTGGGAGTGGGCAAATGAAGACGATTACCTCGCGCGACAACGCGCAATACAAGGAACTGGTCAAGCTGGCCGGCAGCCAGCAGGCGCGCCGCAAGGCCGGCCGCACGCTGCTCGACGGTGTGCACCTGTGCGAGTCCTATTTGCAGTTGCGTGGCCTGCCGGAGCAGTGCGTGGTGAGCGAAGGCTCGCTGCAAAATCCGGAAGTGATGGACATTATCGGCAAGCTGGAAGCGCAGCGCGCCCACGTGCTGGCCTTGCCTGATGCGCTGTACAACGCGGTCAGCCAGGTCGAACACGGCGTCGGCGTGATGTTCCTGATCGCCACGCCGGAGCGCGCGGTGACGGTGCCGGTGAGCGTGTCGGCAGTGCTGCTGGACGGCGTGCAGGATCCGGGCAACGTGGGCTCCATCTTGCGCAGCGCGGCGGCGGCGGGTATCAAGCAAGTGTACTGCAGCGCCGGCACGGCATTCTGCTGGTCGCCGAAAGTGCTGCGGGCCGCGATGGGCGCGCACTTCGTGCTCGATATCTTTGAAAACGTTGACCTCGCGGAGCTGGTGCGCAACGCCAAAGTGCAGACGCTGGCCACTAGCGGCTACGCCACCCAGCGCCTGTACGACGTCGACTTGCGCGTGCCGACCGCGTGGCTGTTCGGCCACGAAGGGCAGGGCGTGGCGGACGACCTGCTGTCGCTGGCCTCGCACAAAGTGGTGATCCCACACCTCGGGCAGGTGGAATCGCTCAACGTCGCGGCTTGCGCGGCAGTTTGCTTTTTCGAGCAAGTAAGGCAGAATCAGGCTTAAGAACACACCGGAGCCGTACATGGATATCGCGCAGTTGCATTTTCTGGTAGCCGAAGGGGATCAGGTTCAACGCCATGCGCTGGCCGATATCCTTGTGCATGTCGGCGTCGGACGGATTACGCAGGCGCCGGATGGGCACACGGCGCTGCGCCACTTCAACGCCGGCATCACGCCGGCGGTGGACATCGCCATCATCGACCTGGCGCTGCCGGGCATGGATGCGCTGGAACTGATCCGCCGCCTCGGCGAGGCGAAATGCAAGGCCGGCATTATCGTGGTTGGCGCACAGACCAACGCGGTGCTGTTCTCTGTCGAGACGATGGCGCTGGCCTACGGCGTCAACGTGCTGGGCGCGATTGGCAAGCCGGTGATCGGCAGCCGTTTGATGGCGCTGGTGCAGAATTACGTGCAGCCGGGCGAGGGGCACGGCGCACGTGCGCCGGTGCAGAAACTGTCGTTTGCCGAAGTGGGGCAAGGCTTGCAGGCGAAGGAGTTCGATCCCTTCTTCCAACCTAAAATCGAACTGGAAACCGGGCAGGTAAAAGGCCTGGAAATGTTCGCACGCTGGCGCCATCCGCTGCACGGCGTGCTGGGGCCTGCCTCCTTCATGCAGGCGCTGGAAGATAATCGTCGCGTCGATTTCCTCGACTGGACCATGATCGAAAAATCGGTCGCCGCCTGCCGCCAGCTGCATGACCAGGGTGTGCCGATCTCGGTGTCGATCAATGTGGACCAGAGTACGCTGGCGCATCCGCAATTCATGGAGCAGATCGCGGCCTGCCTTGAGCGGCACCGCATCATGGCTGACTACATCACGTTTGAAATGACCGAATCGTCGGTGTTGAGCACCGACCCGCACTTCCTCGAACGCCTGCTGCGCCTGCGCATGAAAGGCTTCGGGCTGGCGATCGACGACTATGGCACCGGGCGCAGCAACCTGCAACTGCTGGCGCGCATTCCATTCTCTGAACTGAAGATCGACCGCAGCTTCGTCGACGGCGCCTCCAAGCGCGCCGCCATCGGCACCGTGCTGCGCTCCTGCCTCGGCCTGGCGCGCAGCCTTGACCGCAAATCGGTGGCGGTCGGCGTCGAGACCAAACAGGATTGGGACTTCCTGCAAGGCTTGGGCTGCACCTACGCCCAAGGCTACTACATCGCCAAACCGATGCCAGTCGAAGAATTCCCGACCTGGCTGGCCGACTGGCAGCACTTCTTCTGAACCTGAGCGCGTACCTAAAGCAGGCCCGCCTTCACCGTGCGCCGAATTTCCGCCAGTACGGCATCGACAGCCGAGGAATAGTCGTCGCACATATAGCTGCTGAACTCGCGTTCCTCGGGCGAGCCGGAATCAACATCGACCAGTTGCAGCGCAAAGCTAAACCGGAGCTTGAGATCGCCGTCGGGCGTCTCGAGAATTTCATTCACAATGAGGCCGTCCATCGGTCCCGAAAGACGCGCAAACACGGTTTTTTTGGGCGGATAAAAGGTGACGCGCTCACGTGCGATTTCCCCACGTATTGCAACGTCGCGTATCAGCCCAGTTTCAGTATCTTCGATTATTTCGCACCGCGTCATCGAAGGAATAAACGGAACGCCGTTGCGCGCTTTGCGCTGCAATCCCGCCCATACCTGCGCTCGGCTTAACAGTGGATCGCCTTGCTCGCGAAAGCGGTTGACCGAGACTTCTTTGACGGCGTAGATCATATTCCCCCTTGTAGATGCCCAACCGCTGCATCATCCGTCAGAATCGGCACGGGATAAATGGGGGTAAATGGGAATGACTGATCCAAAACTGGCGTAATCCTGCGACATCGCCCGCTACTGGCGCAGATGCTCCTGCAAGAATTCGATGAAGCGCTGGGTTTTTGCCGGCAGCAAGCGGGTTTCAGTGATCGCATACACGGGCGTGGACTGGCCACGCCAGTCGGGCAGCACGCGTTGCAAGCGCCCGGCAGCCAATTCTTCTGCCGCAACTTCTTCCGGCAGCATGATGATGCCCAGATCCAGCGTGGCCAAGCGCCTGAACATACCCACGCTATTGACCAGGAAGCGTCCCGCCACCTCCACCTCAATCGTCTCGGCATCGCGGTGCAGGGTCCAGCGCCCCGATTTTGGAAAGCCCAGGCACTCGTGCCGTACCAGGTCGGCCGGGTGCTGCGGCACGCCATGCTGCGCCAGATACTGGGGCGACGCGTATAGCTGCACCGACAAGCGGGCCAACAGCCGGGCAATCAGGTTGGAGTCGGATTGCTCGCCCATGCGGATCGCGATGTCAAAGGGCTCGGTCACCAGGTCCACCCTGCGGGGCGTCAAATCAAATTCAAAGGTAATGCCCGGAAACCGCCGGGAAAACTCGGCGATCAACGGCGCCATGTAGATCGTGGCGAAGTCCACCGGCAAGGAGGCCCGCAATACGCCAGTCGGTTGGGCGAGCATCTCTCCCAGTTGCTCATGGGCGATACGCGCTTCGTCCACGATGCGCCGGCAGCGCTCGTAGTAAAGCTGCCCGGCTTCAGTGAGCTCAACTCTGCGCGTGGTCCGGTGCAGCAGCCGCAAGCCGATGTGCTTCTCCAGCGCAGCGATGCGCCTCGACAAGGTGGAGTTCGGTATTCCCGAAACGTCGGCCGCGCGCCGGAAGCTCAAGGTGCTCGCCACCTCGATAAACAGGGCCATGTCATTGAGCAGTTCCATCGATTACGCCATTTTTGGATCAATCCTTCCCATTGTACCCCCTTTATCCCATTTGTGAATTGGCTGAAGATACGTTCATCGCACCTCATCGCCAACGGCGGCCAGGCACGCATCTAACTCACTCTACAAGGAAAACGCCATGAGCAATACTCTCACCCCAGTCCGTATCGGCCGCTACGATCTTCCCAACCGCCTGGTGATGGCGCCGATGACGCGGTCGCGCGCTGGCGACGACGGCGTCGCCAGCGACCTGGCCGTGACCTACTACGCGCAGCGCGCCAGCGCCGGCTTGATCATCAGCGAAGGTGTTTTCCCTTCCGCGCTCGGCAAGGGCTATGTGCACACGCCTGGCATCGAGACCCCCGAACAGGTCGCGGCCTGGAAAAAAGTGACTGACGCCGTGCACGAACGCGGTGGCCGGATCTTCATGCAGATGATGCATTGCGGCCGTATTTCCCATCCGTCGTTGCTGAACGGCGAAACGCCGGTGGCGCCTTCGGCCATCAAGCCAGCCGGCCAGGCATGGACCAGCACCGGCCAGATGGACTTCGTAGAACCTCGCGCCTTGAGCACCGCCGAAGTAGCGAGCGTCATCGACGATTACCGTCAGGCCACGCGCCGCGCCATCGAAGCCGGTTTCGACGGTGTCGAGCTGCACGCCGCATCCGGCTACCTGCCAGAGCAATTCCTGTCCTCCGGCAGCAATCAGCGCCAGGATCAATACGGCGGCTCGGTGGAAAACCGCGCCCGCTTCGTGCTGGAAACGCTGGATGCGATGGCTGAAGAGGCCGGTGCGGACCGCGTCGGCATCAAGATCTCGCCGGAAATGAATTACAACAGCATCACCGATGCCGATCCGCAGCACACCTATCGTTATCTGGTGGAGCAATTGCGCGGCAAGGGCTTGGCTTACCTGCACGTAGCGCTGTTCGGTACGCAGACCGACTACCACGGCGTCCTGCGCCCGCTGTTTGACGGTACCTACCTGATGGGCAGCGGCTTGACGCAACAGCGCGCCGAGGCCGTTCTCGCAGAGGGCAAGGCCGACGCCACCGTGTTCGGCGCTGCCTTCTTGGCCAACCCGGATCTGCCGGAGCGCTTCCGCCGGGGCGCCGCATTGAACGAAGCGGACCGCAATACCTTTTTCGCGCCACCGACCGCGCACGGCTATATCGATTACCCGGCTCTGGGCGTGTCCCAAGCCGCTTAAGGCGCAGCACCAACAAGAAAGGCAATCCTCATGAGCACCACTATCGCCCGCATGCAGCAAGCCAGCCGAGGCAGCCAATTCCGTGCTGTCCGCCTGCACGGTTCGGAGCCGGCGCAGCTTGACCCTTTCATGGGCATCGACCATGCGTGGATGAGCGCGCCAACATTCCCACCGCATCCTCATGCCGGCTTCTCGGCCGTGACCTATCTGTTCCAGGATTCCGAAACGGATATCGCCAATCAGGACTCGTTGGGCAACAGCGTCATGATCAAGCCGGGCGGATTGCACTGGACGGCGGCAGGCCGCGGGGTGGTGCACCGGGAAGACCCTGCCGTTCTGGGCCGTACCGCCCACCTGCTGCAGATCTTCATCAATCTGCCACAGCACAAACAAAACGACGCACCGTTCGCATTGACGCTGGCGCCGCAAGATGTGCCGGTGGTGCAGCAACCGGGCCTGACCGTCCGCGTACCGATCGGCAGCTACGGCGATCACCAATCGCCGTTGACGCCGCCAACGGATGTCACGCTGCTCGATGTGTTCATGGACGCCGGCGCTGTCTTCACGCTGCCGGTCGCAGCGGGGCAGCGCGCCTTCTTCATGCCGATATCGGGCAACGCTGAACTCGATGGGCAGCCATTCGGCCTTGACGATCTTGGCGCACCCATTGTGTCGCCGGGCGCCGCCGCGAGCAGCCACCGGCTGGTCGCCAGTGGCGGCGGCGCGCAGCTTGCCGTATTTATCGGTCAACCACTGAATCAACCCGTACTTTCCAACGGGCCGATGGCTTTTGCCACCAAGGAGAGCCTGAATGCGGCAGTCGCCGCCTACCACCGTGGCGATATGGGAAGCCTGTAGGCATCGCCACTAAACCAACCCCGGAGAACTGCCATGAAAGTAGAACGCTTTACCGCCGAAAATACCGCACTGCTGCTGATCGATCACCAGGTAGGCACCATGCAACTGATTAAAAACATCGACAAGGAACTCGCCGCCAAGCAATCGATTGCTCTGGCCAAAATGGCGAAGATCCTGAACCTGCCGACCATCATCACGTCCAGCCAGGAAGATCGTGCCCAAGGCCCGATCCTGCCTGAAATTGCCGAAATTCTGCCGCAAGCACACGCCGCCCGTGTTAAACGTCCGGGCGTGGTCAATGCCTGGGCCTATCCAGCCTTCCGCGACGCGGTGCTGGCCACCGGCCGCAAGAACCTGATCATGGCTGGCGTGACCACCGACGTCTGCCTGATCTTTCCCGCCATCGATGCGGCGCAAGAAGGCTTTAACGTGCAGGCGGTGATGGATGCTTCTGGTTCGCCGAGCGAGTTGTCCGAAGAATTCGCGCGCCAACGCATGCATGATGCCGGCGTTGTGCTGACCGCGACCAACACCCTGATGGCGGAGATCGCCCAGGATTGGTCGACGCCTGACGGTCAACAGCTGATTACCCTGCTGTTCACCGATGTGTTTCCCGCGCTCGGCGCCGGCATTGCCTGACAGGCCGGGGCGCTAGTACTCGCGGCGGTCCGGCTTGATTTCTTGCAGGATCGTCGTCGAGATTTCCTCGATCGACTTGGTGGTCGAGGACAGCCAGCGGATGCCTTCGCGTTTCATCATCAGCTCAGCTTCATTGACCTCATAGCGGCAGTTTTCCAGCGCCGCATACTTGCTGCCTGCGCGGCGCTCGTTGCGGATCTCGCTCAGGCGTTCCGGCGTGATCGTCAGGCCGAAGATCTTGCTCTTGAACTCATACAGCGACGACGGCAGCTTGCCGCGTTCGAAGTCGTCCGGGATCAGCGGGTAGTTGGCCGCCTTGATCCCGTATTGCATTGCCAGGTACAAGCTGGTCGGCGTCTTGCCCGAGCGCGACACGCCGACCAGAATCACATCCGCCGACGACAAATTCTTGTGCGACTGGCCGTCATCATGTGCCAGCGAGAAATTGATCGCCTCGATCCGGTTCTTGTATTCCTCGCTGTCGACGATGTTGTGCGAGCGCCCAATCGTGTGGGTGGACTTCACACCCAGCTCTTGTTCCAGCGGAGCAACAAACGTCTGGAACATGTCCATATACATGCCCTTGCATAGACGAATGACGTCCGACAACTCGGTCTTGACCAGCGTCGAAAAGATGATCGGGCGCTGACCGTCGGTGGCAAACGCCTCGTTGATTTTGCGCACCGCATCATGCGCCTTGTCCAGCGTATCGATGAACGGCAGCCGCACCTGGCGGAAGCGCAGCTCGAACTGGGTCAGCACGGAATGACCGAAGGTTTCAGCAGTAATACCGGTTCCGTCCGAGACAAAAAAGACGGTGCGGGCGGCGGAAGGCAGTTGTGGTCGTTGTTCTTGTGTCATGTAGAGGTTGCAATCGGGTATTGTGGTTCGTCAATTCGCGCCGCAGGCTGTAGAATTAGCGCCAATGGTTTTATTGTGCTGCACGACGAACAGAATAACAAGAAACAAGTCTGCGCCTCGCTGGAAGATTTCTATCATCAAAAAGGTGTAATTATGTCCAACGCAGCATTGAAGGAGCAAAACAACGAAGCAGTCTACGTTGCCTCGTTCGAAAACTTACGCATGACGGATGTTGAATCCGTCGGCGGCAAGAACGCCTCTCTCGGCGAAATGATCAGCCAACTGGCGGAAGCCGGCGTGCGCGTGCCAGGTGGTTTCGCCACCACGGCACAGGCTTTCCGCGACTTCCTGTCCTACAGCGAAGCCGGCGGCAAGTCGCTGGCCGACCGTATCGCCGATCGCCTCGCCGACCTGAACATTGACGACGTGCGCTCGCTGGCCCAGGCCGGCGCCGAGATCCGTCAATGGATCATCGAAACCCCATTCCAGCCACGCCTGGAAGCGGAAATCAAAACCTTCTACGACAAACTGGTCGCCGATTCGTCGACTGAAATGTCGTTCGCCGTGCGTTCCTCTGCAACGGCTGAAGATCTGCCGGACGCATCGTTCGCAGGTCAGCAGGAGACCTTCCTGAACGTGGTCGGCATCGAGAATGTGCTGGACGCGATGAAGCACGTATTCGCTTCGCTGTACAACGACCGCGCCATCTCGTACCGCGTGCACAAAGGCTTCACCCACGCCGAAGTGGCGCTGTCGGCCGGCGTGCAACGCATGGTCCGTTCCGACCTCGGCGCGGCCGGCGTGATGTTCACCATCGACACCGAGTCCGGCTTCAAAGACGTGGTGTTCGTCACCTCGAGCTACGGCTTGGGCGAAACCGTGGTGCAGGGCGCCGTCAATCCGGACGAATTCTACGTCCACAAGCCGATGCTGGAAAAAGGCAAATCGCCTGTCATCCGCCGCAACATCGGCTCCAAGCTGATCAAGATGGAGTTCACCGCCGAAGCCAAGGCTGGCCGTTCGGTGAAGACCGTCGACGTTCCGGTTGAACTGCGCAACCGCTACTCGCTGAACGACCAGGAAGTGGTGGAGCTGGCCAAGTACGCCGTCATCATCGAAAACCACTACGGCCGTCCGATGGACATCGAGTGGGGCAAGGATGGCCGCGACGGCAAGCTGTACATCCTGCAAGCGCGTCCTGAGACCGTGAAATCGCAGCAGAAAGCCACCGACGTGCAGCAGCGCTTCAAGCTGAAGTCGTCGGGCACCGTGCTGGCCTCGGGCCGCGCGATCGGCCAGAAGATCGGCGCCGGTCCGGTGCGTGTGATCCACGATCCGTCGGAAATGGAACGCGTGCAGCCGGGCGACGTGCTGGTGGCCGACATGACCGACCCGAACTGGGAACCGGTGATGAAGCGTGCTTCCGCCATCGTCACCAACCGTGGCGGCCGTACCTGCCACGCGGCGATTATCGCGCGTGAACTGGGCGTGCCTGCAGTGGTGGGTTGCGGCGACGCGACCGACGTGCTGAAAGACGGCACCTTCGTGACCGTGTCTTGCGCCGAAGGCGATGAAGGCAGGATCTACGACGGTCTGCTGGAAACCGAAGTGTCGGAAGTGTCGCGCGGCGAGCTGCCTAAGCTGCCGACCAAGATTATGCTGAACGTGGGTAACCCGCAGCTGGCGTTCGACTTCCAGGCCGTGCCGAACGGCGGCGTGGGTCTGGCCCGTCTTGAGTTCATCATCAACAACAACATCGGCGTGCACCCGAAAGCGATTCTGGAATACCCGAACATCGACGCGGACCTGAAGAAAGCAGTGGAGTCGGTCGCACGCGGCCACGCTTCGCCACGCGCCTTCTACGTCGACAAGCTTGCCGAAGGTATCGCCACCATCGCCGCTGCGTTCTGGCCGAAACCAGTGATCGTGCGTCTGTCGGACTTCAAGTCCAACGAGTACAAGAAACTGATCGGCGGTTCGCGCTACGAGCCGGATGAAGAAAACCCGATGCTGGGCTTCCGCGGCGCGGCACGTTACCTGGCCGACGACTTCGCCGGCGCATTCGAAATGGAATGCGCAGCGATGAAGCGCGTGCGTAACGACATGGGCCTGACCAACGTCGAGATCATGGTGCCGTTCGTGCGTACCCTGGGCCAGGCCGAGAAGGTGGTGAACCTGCTCGGCAAGAACGGTCTGGTGCGCGGCGAGAACGGCCTGCGCCTGATCATGATGTGCGAAGTGCCTTCGAACGCGATTCTGGCGGAGCGCTTCCTCGAGCACTTCGACGGTTTCTCGATCGGCTCCAACGACCTGACCCAGCTGACGCTGGGCCTGGACCGCGATTCCGGCATGGCGCTGCTGGCGGCCGACTTCGACGAGCGCGACGACGCGGTGAAAGCCCTGCTGTCGCAAGCGATCAAGGCCTGCCGCGCGCAGGGCAAGTACATCGGTATTTGCGGCCAGGGTCCTTCCGACCACCCGGACTTCGCGGCGTGGCTGATGGAACAGGGCATCGAATCGATGTCGCTGAACCCTGACTCGGTGATCGACACCTGGCAGAAACTGGCCAGCCTGCAGAAGTGATTGACGCAGCCTGAAAATGGTATAGACTGGAGTTATCGAATTTAGTAGCAAAAAACTCTATCAATACCATCTGTCAGCAGCACAAAACCCTCGCCGCCCATCCCGGGAAGCGGGGGTTTTTTCATTTGAAAGGAGTGCATCATGGCTGATTGGAGTTACTGGCTGGCTGCGGCCGGCCTGACTGTGATTCTTGAACTGTTCAGCGGGACTTTCTATCTGCTGATGATCGCCATCGGGCTGGCGGCCGGCAGTGCTGCGGCCTTGCTGGGCTTGGGCGAGGCGGTGCAACTGCTGGTGGCCGCCGTGGTCGGCGTGGCTGCCACCGTGGCGCTGCGCCGCAGCCGCTATGGCAAGCAGCAGGAGCGCGTCGATGCGGGGCGCGATCCGAACGTGAATCTTGATATCGGCCAGACCGTGCATGTGCCGGCGTGGCAGGATAACGCAGCGCGCGTGATGTATCGCGGCGCGCTGTGGGATGTGGAGCTGGCTCCGGGCGTGCGCGCCACGCCGGGGCAATTCACCATCCGCGAAGTACGCGGCAGCCGCCTGATCGTGGCCGCCTAAGATTAATCAACGGAGATTTACATGGACATCAGCATAGGCAACGTCACCTTCATTCTGTTTATTTTGGCGATCGTATTCGTTTTCAAAACCATCAACGTGGTGCCACAGCAGCACGCGTGGGTGGTCGAGCGGCTGGGTAAATATCACGCGACGCTGGGGCCGGGCCTCAACATCGTGATCCCGTTCGTGGACCGCATCGCCTACAAGCACGTGCTCAAGGAGATTCCGCTCGACGTGCCGCCGCAGGTTTGCATCACGCGCGATAACACACAGTTGCAGGTGGACGGCATCCTGTACTTCCAGATCACCGATGCGATGCGCGCGTCGTATGGCTCGTCCAACTACATCGCCGCGATCACCCAGCTGGCGCAGACCACGCTGCGCTCGGTGATCGGCCGCATGGAGCTGGATAAAACGTTCGAGGAGCGTGAGCACATCAACACCGCCATCGTGAATGCGATCGATGAATCGGCCGCCAACTGGGGCGTGAAAGTGCTGCGTTACGAAATCAAGGACCTGACGCCGCCGAAAGAAATCCTGCACGCGATGCAGGCGCAGATCACGGCGGAACGCGAGAAGCGCGCGCTGATCGCGGCGTCGGAAGGCCGCAAGCAGGAGCAGATCAACATCGCCAGCGGCGAGCGTGAAGCGCAGATTGCGCGCTCCGAGGGTGACAAGCAAGCGGCCATCAACCGCGCGCAAGGCCAGGCGGCGGCGATTGTGGCGCTGGCGGAAGCGAACGCCTCGGCGCTGCGCCAGGTCGGTGCCGCGTTGCGCGAGCCGGGCGGCGACGAGGCCATGAATCTGAAAGTGGCCGAGCAGTACGTGGGCGCCTTCGGCCAGCTTGCCAAGACCAATAATTCGATTATCATACCGGCCAATTTGGGCGACATGAGCGGACTGATTGCCACCGCCATGCAGGTCGTCAAAACGCAGGGCAAGATCATCAAGGAGTAAGCATGGGTACTTGGGCGGTGGACGCCTTCGGCAACGACTACGCGCAGGACTGGGCGGAGGATTTGCACGAGACGAGCAATCTGGACGCGGTCGAAGACACGCTCAACACGGTGCTGGACAGCGGAGTGGAACTGGAGGCGCCGTTTGCGGCGGAAGCGCTGGCAGCGATTGAAGTACTGGCGCGCCTGCAAGGCAAGGGCGGTCCGCGCAGCGAGGATAGCGAGACGGTGGATCAGTGGGTGGAGGCGCGCAAAGCCAAAGTCGTCAAGCCGCGCGCTGACCTGGCGGCGAAAGCCGCGCAAGCCATCGAGCGCATCCTCGCGCCCGACAGCGAGCTGCGCCAGCTGTGGGAAGAAAGCGAGCACTACGCAGACTGGCGCGCCTCAGTCGAAGACCTGCGCGCCCGTCTATAAGCACCGACGTCATTCCCGCGCAGGCGGGAATCCATACGGCGCAGGCAAGTCCGGCGCAGCATGGGCTCCCGCCTGCGCGGGAGCGACGGTGTTACTGCTTGCGGCGGCGGGCGGCGAAGCCTACCAGGCCCAGGCCGGCCAGCAGCATGGCGTAGGTTTCTGGTTCAGGCACGGCGGCGGTCAACGAGACGTTGTCCAGCGAGGTGCCCAGGCTGTCGCTGGTGCCAATGGCGCGGAAGCTCAGGGCTTCGATGTTGCCGGTGCCGAGCAGGGTGTAGCTGACAGTCTGCCAATTGCCGCCTGCCGAGTTGTTGACGGTGCCGACGACGTTGCCGCCCCAGCTGATTTCCAGGCCTTGCGACGAGGTGCTCACGCCCGGACGGTCCTGGAACTGGAAGGTCAGGGTGTAGCTCTGGTTCAGCGCAGTGCTCACGTTCTGGTACATCGCGCTGTTGGCAGTGGTGTCCAGTTCGACAAAGTTGAGGCCGTCCGGCGCTACGCCGACGACGTTGTTGCGCAGCTCGATGCCGGCGCCGACGCCGGTCCAGCCGGTCAGTGTGCTGTAGATGTTCCAGCTGTTATAGCCTTGGGTGTCGGCTTCAAAACTACCGTTGATCAGCAGTTCGCTCGATGCGTGCGCGGCGCCAGTGGCCAGCAGGGCCGCCAAGGCGGCGGTTTTCAGCAATTTCATGGTGATCCCCAGATGTTGATTATTGGAAATTTGTAATTCATAAAAGACATGCAAATTTTATCTCTGCAACACCAAAACACGCCAGTGATATTTGTCACTTTCTGATGTGTTGTACCATTCCGGCATGAACCAAGATATCGAACAGCTGCAAAACTTTCTGCACGACAATCAACGGGTGCTGGTGCTGACCGGCGCCGGCCTCAGCACAGCCTCCGGCATCCCCGATTACCGCGACAAGGATGGCGTGCGACGCGGCCGCAACCCGATCCAGGGGCCGGATTTTCGCCGGTCCGAGGCGGTGCGCCGCCGCTACTGGGCGCGCAGCATGGCTGGTTATCCGACCCTGGCGGGCGCCGCCCCCAACGCCGGCCACCACGCGCTGGCCGAGCTGGAAGCGGCCGGGCGCATCCACGGCATCATCACGCAGAACGTCGACGGCCTGCATACGCGGGCCGGCAGCCGCAAGCTGATTGAGCTGCATGGGAATATTCACGGCGTGTTGTGTCTCGATTGCCGCACGGTGCATCCGCGCGCCGAGATCCAGCACTGGCTGGCGCAAGCCAATCCCGAATGGGTGCCGACTGGTCCGGCGGGCGAGGTGGTGCCGGAAGCGCGCCCGGACGGCGACGCCGAGGTCGAGATCGACGAGTTCCAGGATTTCCAGCTGCCGTATTGCACAGCCTGCGGCGGCACCTTGCAGCCGGATGTGATCTTCTTCGGCGATAACATTCCGGCGCCGCGCACGGCCGAAGCGCTGCAACTGGCCGAGGAGGCCGATGCGGTGCTGGTGGTCGGTTCGTCGCTGATGGTGTTTTCCGGCTTCCGCTTCGCCAAGCTGGCGGCGCAAGCGAACAAGCCGATCGCGGCCATCAACATCGGGAAGACCCGCGCGGATGACCTGATCGGCTTGAAGGTGGAGGCGTCGGCAGTCGATGTGCTGCCGCGCTTGCTTTAATTCCGCTGCAACATCGAGCGGATGATGGCTTCCTTGGCCAGCACGTAGTCATGGCCGGCCAGCACGAAGTTGGTGTTCGGCTGGATCACTTTGATGTTGATGAACACCATGTCGCTGGTCTCGGCATACGAGCCGACCACGATGGCTTGCGCGTTGTGGCTGTTGGCGACCTCGCCGATCTCGCGCGTGAGCATCAGCTCGCCCTGGTTGCGTTTCAGGTAGACGCTGTTCCGCAGCTTCATCTCCAGCATGCTCAGGCCGCCCTGCGCCATGCGTGTCGAAATTTGCTCGGACACCAGGCGGCCCAGGGTGGTGGTCTGCTCCAGCGCATCGATGTTGACCACGGTGGCGACGATCAGCGGCTTGTCGGCCAGCAGCTTGCCGCTCAGTTGCTGCAGCAGCGCGTCGGCGGCCTTGTAGTTGGCGTTGATGAACTGGTTGGACGAAATCGTGGAGTAATTGCCTTCCTCGCTTTTCGGCGTGGAAGAGCAGGCGGCCAGCAGCAGCGGTGCGGCCAGCAGGGCGGTGCGCAATACGGTTTTCAGCATTACATGTCTCCGCGTACCTGGAAGGTACGGGTCAGTTTAGGTTCTTCAGGCTTGGGATCGACAATGCCATACAACACGCGGTCGCTGTCGGCCACGTAGTAGGCCGAGGTGCTGCGCGCCAGGAAACGGTATTGGTCCGATACCGACACGGTGACGATGATCTCGGTCTTCGGCGTCGCGCCCGGTGCGAACTGGGCGTTGAACCAGTCGTAGGCATCCCATGCGCCGGCGCCGGCGGCCACGTTGAGCAGGGCTGGCGCTTCGATCTCGCTCAGCAGCCAGACGCCGGCGCCAAGGATGGCGCGCTCGCCGTGGTAGCGGTATTGCGGACGGTTGGCGGAGAAGGTCACTGCCTGCACATCCATGTCCACCTTGAGCGATCCGGCCGGGCTGCGCGACACCACGTAGCCGTCATTCACCAGCGAAGTGGTCAGCTGGGTCGCCAGCGCGCGCTGGAACGGCGTCGGGTCTTTCGGTTCATTGATGTAGACCGGTCGCGGCGGGCTCTTCTTCAGCTCGGCGGCCACGCCTTTTTCGATATTGTCGGAGATGACGCCCCAGTGGTAAGCCGCTTGCAGCTTGGCTTGCTTGGTGGTGGGGAAGTTGGCGGCCAGCGGGGTCGGCGTGTAGCGCGCCGCGCATCCTGCCAGCAGGAGTCCGGCTGCCACAGCCATTGCAGTTTTCAGCGCCATAATTGCCTCGTCGTCAAAGGTGCGAATGTAAAATCGTTCTCCACCCAGTTTAGCATGGATGTTTCTAATTAGAAATTGTCTACGCAATAAAAAACCCGGTACGGGACCGGGTTTTGTACAGAGTGCGCAACAGTTTTAGCGGCGATGGGTTTTCATCGCGGCCGCCACTTCGCGCTTGCCGTCGCGATCTTTCTCGGTAGCACGCTTGTCATGCATTTTCTTGCCCTTGGCGAGGCCGATTTCACATTTCACACGGCCGCCCTTGAAGTGCAGGTTGAGCGGCACCAGGGTGTAGCCGGCGCGCACCACTTTGCCGATCAGTTTGTCGATCTGTTCGCGGTGCAGCAGCAGCTTGCGGGTGCGCACGGCTTCCGGGCTGATGTGGGTGGAGGCGGTCGGCAGGGCGCTGATGTGGGCGCCGAACAGGTACAGCTCGTCGCCCTTGATGGTGACGTAGGCTTCCTTGATTTGCACCTTGTTGTCGCGGATGGCCTTGACTTCCCACCCTTCCAGCACGATGCCCGCTTCATAGCGGTCTTCGATGAAGTAGTCAAAAAAGGCTTTTTTGTTATCGGCTATGGTCATGAGATGGTATCGGTTAAACTACTGCTGCGCGCCCGAAGCGCGAATAATTCAACATCATAGCAAATGGTTAGACAATGGCAGTAGTACACAAATCAGTTTTACTCGCTTACAGCGCCCAGCAAATGTTCGATCTGGTGGCTGCGATCGAGGACTATCCCAAATTCTTGCCGTGGTGCGGTGGTGTTGAGATCAAGGAGCGCAATGGCGATACGGTGGTGGCCAGCGTCGGCATCAACTACCACGGCGTCAAGCAAAGCTTCACGACGGCCAATGACAACACGCCGTCGAGCTCCATCAAGATGAAGCTGGTGGACGGTCCTTTCAAGTGCCTGGACGGCACCTGGACCTTCAAAGCGCTGCGCGAGGACGCCTGCAAGATCGACCTCGACCTGCACTATGAGTTCTCCAGTGCCCTGCTGGCCAAGCTGGTGGGGCCGGTGTTCGGGATCATCGCCAACAGCATGGTGGATTCCTTCTGCAAACGGGCGGAAACAGTGTATGGCGGCTGAGACCATCAACATCCAGGTGTGCTACGCCAGCGAGGCGACGCAATTCCTGCGTGCCTTGCAAGTCCCGCCCGGCACAACGATCGAGCAGGCCATCGCCTTGAGCGGCCTGCAACAAGCCATGCCCGACGTGGACGTGGCCGCACTCGAAACCGGCATCTACGCCAAGAAAAAACCGCGCGACACCGTCCTGCGCGGGCACGACCGCATCGAACTCTACCGCCCCCTGATCGCCGACCCCAAGAACGCCCGCCGCCGCCGCAAAAAACCTGCGGCGTAAGCCCTTGCAGTGTTGCAAAGTGGGTTTGCGGGGATGGGGCTTCCTCGCTTCCCATGTGCAACCTAAGATACACTCATCATTACCATCTGCGAAGAGTTTATGATGAGATGCCATCGCTTGCTTGTGATTGCCGCGCTGTCCTGCTGCCTGCCTTCCGCCCAGGCCGGGGAGGTTTGCCCTCCGGTTACCCGTGTCGGCCTTAGCGACCTCGGCTATGGCTCCTATCGCGAGAACGGCCGCATCGTCGGCATCGCGGTGGATGTCATCAACGAAATGGCGCGGCGTTCCGGCTGCAAGTTTGAGTTCCACTGGTTTCCGCGCCAGCGCCTGTTTGTGGAACTGCAGTCCGGCCACGTCGACATGGCGATGGGCGCGTTCCGCACCCCGGAGCGCGACGCCTACGCCCGCCACCTGCCTTACGCCTACCTGCAATACGATTTGATCCTGCGTGAAGCGCCGAGCCGCAGCTATGCCAGCCTCAGCGAGTTTGTCGAACGGGGCGGCGGGCGGCTCAACGTCACGCGCGGCCTGGTCTACGATAGCGCCGTCGAGACGCAACTGGCGCTGCTGGCCTCCGCCGGCCGGCTGGAAGTGGTGAATGATTTCGAAACCGTGTTCGGCAAGCTGGAAATGGGCCGCGCCGACGGCACCATCGCCACGGCGGCAATCTACGCGAAATACCTGAAAGACGGGAAGCTGAAGAACAGTGTGGTGATACCGATTGCGGAAGCGACGCCGCGCGTTACCGGTATCTATGTTTCGAAGAGCACAGTGCCGACGCGCACGCGCCAGTTTTATGCCTCGGTCCTGAAAGGGATGGTGGCCGAGCAACTGGTGCTCGGCTACTACTCGCGCTATATCGATGAAGCCACCGTCAGGCGCACCTTCAAGCCGGGCGTGGGGCCGTTGTTGAACAGCCTGTCCACGCCCGAGTGAAGATCAGCGGCCGTTGACGTCCACGGTGCGCGCATCCAGCTTGACCTTGACGCTGGCCGCTGGCTTGGCGCCGGCCGACTCGGCCAGCGTGACCAGGTACTCGCCGGCGGCGATTTTCCAGGTCTTGCTGGCGCTGTCGTACACGCCCAGCAGGCGCGGGTCGATCTTCACGGTGGCGTTGCCGCTGGCGCCGGCCTTCAGGTCCAGCTTGTCCCAGCCGCCGAGACGCTTGGGCGCTTCCCAGCCGCCGGCCAGCGACGACACGTAGACCTGGCCCACGGCCTTGCCGTCGCGCTTGCCGGTGTTCTTGATGCTGAACGAGACTTCGATGCCGGTGCCCGCCGCCTTGGCGCTCAAGCCTTCATACGCGAAGCTGGTGTACGACAGGCCATAGCCGAACGGGAACAGCGGCTTGTGGCCTTTCAGGTCGAACCACTTGTAGCCGACTGCCGCACCTTCGATGTTGTAGTCGGTAGTGATCTTCTCGATGATGTTCTCATCCTTGGTCTTGGCGTCGCCATCCAGTACCGGACGCGGCAGCTGCGCCAGCGAAGCAGGGAAGGTGGCAGGCAGGCGGCCGGACGGATTCACGTCGCCGTTCAGCACGCGCGCAATCGCGGCGCCGCCGCTGGTGCCCGGATACCAGGCTTCCAGCACGGCGCCAACCTTGTTCAGCCACGGCATGACCACCGGACCGCCGGTTTGCAGTACCACCACGGTCTTGGCGTTGGCCTTGGCAACCGCTTCGATCAGGGCGTCCTGCTTGTTCGGCAGGTTCAGGTCTTCGGCGTCGAAGCTTTCGGCCAGCCACTGGTTGGCGAACACGATCACCACGTCGCTGCTGGCGGCCAGCTTGGCGGCGGCGGCCAGATCCTTGCCGTCGTTGTAGCTCAGCTTGGCTTTGCTCAGCTTGGCCAGTTCGCCCATCGGCGACGAGCGGTGGTAGACGATAGGACCGGGGAAGTAGGCCGGGCCTTCGTTCGGCACGGCCGAGCCGCCGATCGGGTACACCTGCGCCGAACCGCCGCCCGACAGCACGCCCACATTGGCGTGGCCGCCGATGATGGCGATGCTGCGCACGCTGGCCGCCAGCGGCAGCAGGTCGTTGTGGTTCTTCAGCAGGACGATGGCTTCTTCGGCGTCGGCCTGGGTGATCTTGCCGTGAGCAGCGAAGTCGATGCCGGCGTCGGCCGAGGTCGGCGCGGTCACCGGATGTTCGACCAGGCCGTTGGCGAACATGGTGCGGGTGATGCGCTTGACCATGTCGTCCAGGCGCGCTTCCGGCACGTGGCGGTTGACCACGGCTTCTTTCAGGGCACCGTTGAAGTAGTCCGATTTATCGAACGGCCAGCCGGACTGCTGGTCCAGGCCGCGCAGCGCGGCAGGGATGGTGGAGTGGGTCGCGCCCCAGTCCGACATCACATAGCCGGGATATTTCCAGTCCTGCTTCAGGACCTGGTTCAGCAGGTAGTCGTTCTCGCAGGCGTAGTCGCCGTTGATGCGGTTGTAGGCGCACATCACCGAGCCAGGCTGGCCGCGCTCGATGGCGAACTGCATCGCCAACAGGTCCGACATGCGGCCGGCCTTGTCGTCGATCTTGACGTTGACGTGGTTGCGGTTGGTTTCCTGGTCGTTGAAGGCGTAGTGCTTGACCGTCGAAATCATGTGGTTCGACTGGATGCCGCGAATCTGCTCGCCGACCATGATGCCGGCCAGCAGCGGGTCTTCACCGCCGTATTCGAAGTTACGGCCGTTGCGCGGTTCGCGCAGCAGGTTGACGCCGCCTGCCAGTTGGACGTTGAAGCCGGTGCTGCGCGCTTCGCTGCCGATCATGGCGCCGCCGGCGAAGGCGACTTTCGGATTCCAGGTGGCGGCGGTAGCGATGCCCGACGGCAGGGAGGTGCGCTCGTATGGCTTCTTCGACACAGCTTGCGTGGCAACGCCGACGCCAGCGTCCGACTGCCACTGCGACGGCAGGCCCAGGCGCGGAATGCCCGGCACCCAGCCGGCCGAATCAGGACGGCCTTCTTTCGGCTGCTCGAATTTCTTCGGCGTGAACTCGGTCGAGAAGTAGGCGAACACGGTCTGGATTTTTTCATCCAGCGTCATCGCCTTGACCAGCTGGTCGGCGCGCACATCCGGCGATAGCGCCGGATTCAACCAAGGTTTGTCAGCGTCTGCGGCGTGCGCGGCGCCGGTCAACATGAGTGGATAAGCCAGTGCCAGAGACAGCCAGAGACGCTTTTTCATTTGATGCAGTGTCCTTATAGTTTTAGTCAATCAATCTTCAGCGCGGAATCAAGACCTCCAGCGCATATGCTCCGCCCGCAACGATACCGGTGAAAACGTTTTCAGTCAAACACCTACCTTCATGCCAGACCTGTATTTCGCTGACGTCGGCACGTTGTATAGACACATTGAAAGTCGCGTGACGGAACTGGCGCACCACCTTCATGCCGTCCCAGTGCGACGGCAGTTGCGGCTTGATGGCCAGGCCGTCGCTGCAACCCTTCAAACCGCACAGGCCTTCGATGAAGCACTGATAAGCCCAAGACACCGTGCCGGTGTTGAACAGCTGGCTGGAACGGCCTGCCGTGCGCGGATACTCGTGGTAGGCGCCGCGATAGTAGTTGGGGATGAACACCGGCAGCTGGCCGCGCTGCAGGTAATCCGCCTCGCTCGGGCCGGGCAGCATCTGGCGCAGCAGCGTGTAGGCGCGGTCGCTTTCACCGATGGTGTACAGGCTGTGGATGTAGAACACGGCGGCATGGTTGTAGACCGCGCCGTTCTCCGCCGATCCTGGATGCTTCTGCGTCACGCGGCCGACATCGTCGCGCATGGCGCTGAACGGTGGCGCGAACATCTGCACGCCGTACGGGGTGCACAGCTGCGCGTCGATCTGCGCCAGCATCGCGGCGCGCTGGCCGGCGTTGGCGGCGCCGCCGAGGATGGCCCAGGCTTGCGGGTTAAGCCAGATGCGGCCTTCCTTGTCCTTGCTGGTGCCGAACACCACGTCGTCGTCGGTGATGCCGCGTGCGAACCAGTCACCGTCCCACAGGTGTTCGTTGGCGGCGCGGTTGACGTTGCGCGCTCCGGCGCGGAAGTGCTTCGCGCTTTCGGCCAGCGAGGAACTGGCGCCGGTGGTTTCGCAAATCTCGGCCCACAGGTTGAGCGCATAGGCAGTGGCAACGGTCAGCCAGCCGGACACGCCACGGCCTTTGTATCCGACCATGTTCATCGGGTCGCACCAGTCGCCTTGTGCGATGTAACTGAGGCCACGCTTGTCGCGCGCTTGCAGCAGCCAGTCCATCGCGCTGCTCACGCGCTCGGAGACGGTGAGGGCGACGCCGCTTTCGGCGCCGACTACATCTTCGTTGAGGATGTCGTAGTCGCCGGTTTCATCGAGGTAGACCTTGAGCGCCACCGGCAGCCACACGCAGTGGTCGGTGTGCGGCACCTGGTTGATGTATTTGAGCTCCGCTCCTTCGGCCAGCAAGATCCCGTCCGGCATGGCGCCGCTGGCTTCCTGCTGCGACAGCGCGTGCAGGAAGGCTTTGCGCATCACGCTAGGCTTGATGAAGCTCATGCCCATATTGTCTTGCAGGTAGTTGCGCGTTTGCGGATCGGTGCTCAGGCGATTGACGTCGCCGTGGTAGAACACCTGGCGCGGCAGCCAGTTGTTGACGAAGTTGTCGAGCTCCGCGTCCGGCGTTTCGATGCGCAGGCATCCAGGGCCGCCGGCGATGTAGGTAGCGTATTCGTCGGCGGTGGTTTTGAAGCCTTCGGCGCTCAGGTATTTTGCGCGCACGGCTTTGATCTCGGCGTCATCGAACGCTGGACCGAACACGAAGCGGTAATCGCGCGCTTCGCCGTCGGCCAGTGATACGCGGTACTGCACGGCGGCGGTTGGCGTTTCGTAGCGCGCATCGCTGCCGCCCAGTTGTTCGGCGTCGATGGCGGCCGGGCGATTCAGCGTGCCTTCGCCTTCAAAGGCGGACTGGCGCACTTCCCATGCATCCGGCGCTTGCTCGCACAGGAAGTAGGTTTTGTCCTTGAAGTCCTTCTGCTTGAAGTAGTCCGCCACTTTCTGATACGGCGTGACGCTGCTGGCCACTACGCCGCCCAGGTCCGCGCGGTATTCGCCGGACTGGTTCATCCACGACATGTAGCCGATCGGGAAGTAAGGATAGACACTGAGCTTGCGCGCGCGGCCCGAGATGTTCGTCACACGCAGCGACCACAGTTCCACCACATCCGCCACCGGCAGGCCAAGCACCAGCTCCACGCGGACGCCGAGCTGCTCGACGGTCCATTCCAGATTGCTCTTGCCGACCGAGAAATTGAAGCGATCCACCGGCGTGCGCACCGGCTCATACGGCGCCGAGAACAGTTCGCCCGTCTCTTCATCCTTGATGTAGAAGAAGCGGCCCGGATGGTGCGCGTAGTAGTTCTGCTCCGGCTGCATGAAGGTCTTGGCTTCCAGGTTCGGCGCGTGCGCATACTTGGCGGGTTCCGGCTGCATGAACTGCGCGGTGGCGTAACCACGGCAGGTAATCTGGATCATCATCTTCTGATTCCACAGGAAGCCTGCTGCTTGCGGCATGGCCGTAGGGCTGGTCAGCTCATAGCGATCGCCGTTGTGGGTGGGGCGTAACATAGACATCTCTCCGTCAGGATTTGCGCGCTTCAAGATCCTTCTGGATCTGCAGCAGTTTGTGGTTATCGAGGTTGTAGAAGAACATGACCGCCACCGCGAGCAGCGCGAAGGCGGCAGGAATAAAGGACATCAGCCACACGATGCCGGCTTGCGACACCGCGCTCTGCGCGGCGTTGGCGACGTAGCCAAGCCTGGTGAAGATGGCGCCGATCACTGCCACCGCGACGGCGGTGCCCAGCTTCTGCGAGAAAGTGGCGGCGGCGAAGGTCATGGCGGTGGCGCGGCGGCCGGTGCGCCATTCGTTGTAGTCGGCGGTGTCGGCGTACATGGAGAAGGCCAGCGGCGACTTCGGTCCCAGCGCCAGGCCCATGCCGACCTGCAGCGCGAACATCAGCGCGATCTGGTCTTTCGGCACGAAGAAGAAGGCCGAGGAGAGCAGGGCGGTGATGGTCATCAGGATCATCATCAGCTTGCGCTTGTCGACGAAGCGCGTCATCAGCGGCGTCAGCGAAGCGCCGGCGGCGGCAGCCAGCATATAGGCCGGTACAAAGCCCGCCATCAGGTCCGGGCGCTCCACCACGTATTTGAAATAGTAGGCGGCGCTGCTGGTGCGCAGCGTGATGGTGATCATGATGATCAGCGCCAGGAAGAACAGCGCCACCCACGGCCGGTTCTGCGACAGGTCGCGCACGTCCTGCCACACATTGCTCTTTTGCTCGGCCGGCGGCGCAATGCGCTCGCGCGTGTTGAGGAAGGTGAGCACGAACAGCACCGAGGCAAAGGCGCTCCACGCCAGCATGGTCAGTTGCCAGCCCAGTTTGTCGTTGCCGCCGCCCAGCTGCTGCACCAGCCACGGCGTGGCCGCCGTCACCAGCGTGCCGCCGGCGAAGGCGAAGATAAAGCGCAGGCCGTTGACGGTGGAGCGCTCCTGCGCATCGGCCGACAGCACGCCGGACAAGGCGTTGTAGGGGATGTTGATGCAGGTGTAGCACACCATCATGCACAGGTAGGTGCCGTAGGCCCAGATCAGTTTACCGTCTTCCGACAGGTCGGGCGTGGTATAGGTGAGGAAGGCCGCGCCGGCCAGCGGCAGTGGAACCCAGATCAGGTAAGGGCGGAACTTGCCCCAGCGCGTGCTGGTGCGGTCCGCCGCCGCGCCGATCATGGGGTCGGTGAATGCGTTGATGAGCTTGATCGTGAACATCATCGAGGCGGCGGCGGCGGCCGAGATACCGAAGGTGTCGGTGTAATAGATCAGCAGGAAGGTCGCGACATTGGTCCAATAAAAATTGAAACCCATGTCGGCGATGCCGTAGCTGATCTTTTCGCGCCAGGTCAAATGTTTGTTCACGGTGGTCTTCATACGCTTGTAAAAACAGGCAGTAAGGGTATCACTGCCTGAACGGAACTTGTTAGGGTTCCGGGGAGAGCTCTTTGATAGCGGTAACTATGTTCGTAAAATTTGTCGCACCAATTCCGCCGGCTGGAGCGCGATGTCCAGAACAACGCCGGCTTCGTCGTCCTGCAGCGGTTCCAGCGTGGCCAATTGACTGTCCAGCAGGGTGGTTGGCATGTAGTGGTCCTGGCGTGCCGACATGCGCTCGGCGATCAGTTCGCGCGGGCCGGCCAGATGGGCGAAGTGCAGTTCCGGATCGGCGCTGCGCAGCAGGTCGCGATAGCGTCGCTTCAGCGAGGAACACGACAGCACCAGCCCGTTGTGTTTGAGGCGCGCTTCGCGGATTTCGCGGTGCAGGGCCCACAGCCAGTCGGCGCGGTCCGCATCGGTGAGCGGCACGCCGGCCGTCATCTTGGCCACGTTCTCGAACGAGTGATAATTATCGCCCTCGAGGAAAGGCACGCTGAGCGCCCCGGCAAGCTGCAATCCGACCGAACTTTTTCCGCAGCCGCTGACACCCATGACGACCCAGCGGACTGGCTTGATGTTGATACTTTTGAGCATATGAATGATAGCGCTAACAGATGGGGCGAGTTTAAAGGGATTGCGAAATTTGTAAAGAACTATCGATGCTGCGGCGCAGCAGGCGTACGCATGCTCATAGCTATGCTCAGGCGCTTTCGCGCGCCATCAGCGTAAAGCCGAGGTCGATCTGGCGGTTGGCCGGCTGCTCGCCCTTGATGACCGAGCGCAGCAGCGTGGCCGCCTCAAAGCCGATGCGATAGCGCGGCGTGCCGATGGTGGTCAGCGACGGATTCATCCACGCCGAGGCCGGCAAGTCGTTGAAACCGCAGATGGCCAGCTGCGACGGCACCGAAATGCCGCGCCGCTGGCACTGGTAGATGGCACCGTGCGCCAGGTCGTCGTTACAGCAGAAGATGGCGTCGCAATCGGGTGCTTGCGCCAGCATGCGGCCCAGCAGTTCGGCGCCCAGCGCGATGGTGGACGGCTCGGCCACCATCACTTCCAGCTTGCCGTCGGCGCGGCCGGCTTCCTGCATGGCCTTGCGGTAGCCTTCGGCGCGGCGCAGCGTACGTTCATCCAGCTGCGCGCCGATAAAGCCGATGCGCTGGTGGCCTTTGTCCAGCAGGTAGCGCGTCATGGCGTAGCCGGCCTGGAATTGCGAGAAACCCACCGTCAGCTGTTCCGGATCGGTCGACATGTCCATCATCGACACCACCGGCATGCGCAGCGTGGACAGGATCTGTTGCACGCGCGGGCTGTGGCTCAGGCCGGACAGCAGCATGCCGTCCGGGTTCGATTGCAGGTAGGTGTTGATCAGCTTTTCCTCTTCCTTGTCGGAATAGCGGGTGTTGCCGATCAGGATCTGGTAGTCGTCCGCATCGAGCGCATCCTGGATGCCGGCCAGCACTTCGGTGAACACCGCGTTGGACAGCGACGGCACCAGCACCGCGATCACCTTCGATTGCGACGACGCCAGCGCGCGGGCGGCGCGGTTCGGCACATAGCCGAGTTCCGCCACGGCCGCATCGACCCGGTCGCGCAGGGCTTGCGACACCATTTCCGGCTGCGTGATGGCGCGCGAGGCGGTCATGGTGGCCACGCCGGCCTTTTCCGCCACCATTGCAAGGGTAATCCGGCCGCTGGCGCGGCTCTTGCCCGCTTGAGTCTTGGTCATTGCTGCAATCTGAGTGATATTGATAGCGATATCATACGGCAGCTATACCCAAAGGAAGAATATCTATTTGCAGGCGGCCAACACTTTTTGTGTGTTTTTACGCAGTTCTTCGCGTTGTTCGTCGTTCATATAGCCGCGTTCGCCATTTTTATCGTACGAACTGAGCCGCAGGCCCTGGTCCAGCGCCTGCTGGTTCTGGCGGGCGGCGTTGCAATTGGCGGCTTCGTCGGCCTTGCGCTGGGCGTTGGCGGCGGCCTGCTTGGCGGCCTCGGCGGCATCGGCCTTGCGCTTGTTGAAATCGGCATTGCGCTCGGCCAGCGTGGGCGCGGGCTTGACGGTTGGCGCTTCGGCGGCCGGTTCCGGCTCGACGGCGTTGGGATTGAACAGCGGTTTGCCGGGCGCCTTGAGAATGCGTTTTTCCGGCACATTGGGCGGCGGCGGGCGGTCGGAGAATTGCTTGATGCCTTTGTCGTCGATCCACATGTATTGGGCCATCGCCAGTGGGGCGGCGGCCAGCAATAGGGCGGTCAACAGCTTGTTGCGGTAATTCATAAGAGCGCTCCAGATAGGCATGCAGCGATTTCGCCATGATTCATGGCAACTGTCAACTGGAGCGCGGGTAATGCTTACGACTGCTTCTTGCGGCGAGCGACCATGCCCAGCAGGCCGAGGCCGCCCAGCAACATGCCGTAGGTGGCAGGCTCTGGTACAGCGGTCACGGTGATCTGGCCGCTGTAGGAGGCGACGTTGGTACCGATCGGGCTGCCGGTCAGGACCAGGTTGAACGGCGAGCCGGTGGCCAGTTCAAAGCCGCCGATCGTGAACTTGCCCGATGGGGCGGTCCACGAGTACGAAGCAGGCGCCGAATTCAGCGTTACCGAGCTCAGGTTAACATAGTTGCCGCTGTAGGACAGGACCACATTGTAGGAACCAGCAGCCAAGCCGGTGAAGGTGATGGTATCGGAGCCACCGCTCAGGATGGTACCGATGTCGTCGAAGTCGTAGGTTTGGCCCAGCGTGATGGCGATCGATTGATCATCGGCGCTGGCGGAAAATGCGACACCGGCGAGAATTGCAGCAGCAAGTAGTTTCAGTTTCATCGTAGAACCCCTAAAAACATAGTTTATAGTGACCGGCAGATGCAGCTACCGGGCTGTTTATGCCGCTTTTCAGCAGCGGAACTACGATATCTTTTTTCTTAGATTGGCGTTAAAACAACACCAATTCCGCGCTGCAAGATTTAACAATTGCCGAGGCCGTTTGATAAGTTCCAGACAGAACATCGCGTTTCCTGTATAATGCCGCTTTGCGCCTATAGGAAATGCTATGCGTCTACTTCAAAAAGCACTCACATTCGATGACGTGCTGCTCGTCCCAGCGTACTCCAACGTTCTGCCTGCGGATACGTCCCTCAAAACCCGTCTGACCCGCAATATCAGCCTGAACATTCCACTGCTGTCGGCAGCAATGGATACGGTCACCGAGGCCCGCCTGGCAATTGCGATGGCCCAGGAAGGCGGTATTGGCATCATTCACAAGAACCTGAATCCGAAGGACCAGGCCCGTGAAGTAGCGCGCGTCAAGCGTTTCGAGGCCGGTGTGCTGCGTGACCCGATCACGATCCCGCCGACCATGAAAATCCGCGACGTCATCAAGCTGACCGAGCAATATGGCATTTCCGGTTTCCCGGTCGTTGAAGGCAAGGAAGTGGTCGGCATCATCACCAACCGCGACCTGCGTTTCGAGCAAGAGCTGGACGCTGAAGCCCGCACCAAAATGACCCCGCGCGAAAAGCTGGTGTTCGTCAAGGAAGACGCCGACACCGCCGAAGCCAAGCGCCTGATGAACAAGCACCGCCTGGAGCGCGTGCTGGTCGTCAACGACGCGTTTGAACTGCGCGGCCTGATCACCGTCAAGGACATCCAGAAATCCACCGAGCACCCGCTGGCGTCGAAAGACTCGCAGGGCAAGCTGCTGGTCGGCGCCGCTGTCGGCGTTGGCGCCAAGGACGAAGAGCGTATCGACCTGCTGGTCGCCGCCGGCGTTGACGTGCTGGTGGTGGACACCGCCCACGGCCACTCGCAAGGCATCCTGGACCGCGTGCGCTGGATCAAGACCAAGTACCCGCAAGTGGACGTCATCGGCGGCAACATCGCCACCGCTGCTGCTGCCAAGGCGCTGGTCGAATACGGCGCCGATGCGGTCAAGGTCGGTATCGGCCCAGGCTCGATCTGCACCACCCGTATCGTCGCTGGCGTGGGCGTGCCGCAAATCACCGCCATCTCCAACGTGGCCGAAGCACTGGAAGGCACCGGCGTGCCATGTATCGCCGACGGCGGCATCCGCTTCTCGGGCGATATCTCGAAAGCGCTGGCAGCCGGCGCCTCGACCGTGATGATGGGCTCGATGTTCGCAGGCACCGAAGAGGCGCCGGGCGAAGTGATCCTGTACCAGGGCCGTTCGTACAAATCGTATCGTGGCATGGGCTCGCTGGGCGCGATGTCGGACGGCTCGGCCGACCGCTACTTCCAGGACGCGGCCATGAAGCAGGACAAGTTCGTACCGGAAGGTATCGAAGGCCGCGTGGCCTACAAAGGCTCGGTGCTGGCGATTATCTTCCAGCTGGTCGGCGGCGTGCGCCAGTCGATGGGCTACTGCGGCTGCGCCACCATCGAAGAACTGCGCAACAAGGCGGAGTTCGTCGAGATCACCTCGGCCGGTATGCGCGAATCGCACGTGCACGACGTGCAAATCACCAAGGAAGCGCCGAACTACCGTTCGGGCGACTAAGACCTTGCAAACGCCGGCGGCCCGCCGGCGTTTTTCTATATTCAAACTGGTTTACATCCCATGCACTCTAAAATCCTCATTCTCGATTTCGGTTCCCAGGTGACCCAGCTGATCGCGCGCCGCGTGCGCGATTCGGGCGTGTTCTCGGAAGTCTATCCGTATGACGTCAGCGACGAATTCGTGCGCAACTACGGCGCCGCCGGCGTGATCCTGTCGGGCAGCCACAGCTCGACGCTGGAAGGCGACGCGCCACGCGCACCGGACGCCGTGTTCGAACTGGGCGTGCCAGTGCTGGGTATCTGCTACGGCATGCAAACGATGGCTGCGCAGCTGGGCGGTAAAGTGGAAAACGGCAAGGTGCGCGAATTCGGCTACGCTGAAGTGCGCGCGCGTAACCACACCAAACTGCTGGACGGCATCGTCGACTTCGTCACCGACGAAGGCCACGGCATGCAAAAGGTCTGGATGAGCCACGGTGACAAAGTGCTGGAAATGCCGCCGGGCTTCGTGCTGATGGGCGATACCCCGTCGTGCCCGATCGCCGCAATGGCCAACGAAGAGAAATCGTTCTACGGCGTGCAGTGGCACCCGGAAGTGACCCACACCGTGCAGGGCAAGGTCATGCTGAGCCGCTTCGTGCACGAAATCTGCGGCTGCAAGTCGGACTGGAACATGCCGGACTACATTTCGGAAGCGGTCGAGAAAATCCGCGCGCAAGTGGGCAAGGATGAAGTCATCCTGGGCCTGTCGGGCGGCGTCGATTCGTCGGTGGCGGCGGCGCTGATCCACCGCGCTATCGGCGACCAGCTGACCTGCGTGTTCGTCGACCACGGCCTGCTGCGCCTGAACGAAGGCAAGATGGTCATGGACATGTTCGCCAACAACCTGGGCGTGAAAGTGATCCGCGTCGATGCGGAAGACCAGTTCATGGGCCACCTGGCCGGCGTCAGCGATCCTGAGCAGAAGCGCAAGATCATCGGCCGCGAATTCGTCGAAGTGTTCGACAAGGAATCGGGCAAGCTGGTCAACGCCAAATGGCTGGCGCAAGGCACCATCTACCCGGACGTGATCGAGTCGGCCGGCAAGGGCAAGAAAGGCCAGACCATCAAGTCGCACCACAACGTGGGCGGCCTGCCGGAACACATGAAACTGTCGCTGCTGGAACCGCTGCGCGAGCTGTTCAAGGACGAAGTGCGCAAGCTGGGCGTGGCGCTGGGCCTGCCGCATGAGATGGTCTACCGTCACCCGTTCCCAGGTCCAGGCTTGGGCGTGCGCATCCTGGGCGAAGTGAAGAAGGAATACGCCGACCTGCTGCGCCAGGCCGACGCCATCTTCATCGAAGAACTGCGCAACACCCCGTACCAGGCCACCATCGTGCCGGGCTTCGATCAGGACGCCGAACCGAAGAACTGGTACGAAGCGACTTCGCAGGCGTTCGCCGTGTTCCTGCCGGTGAAATCGGTGGGCGTGATGGGCGACGGCCGCACCTACGAATACGTGGTGGCGCTGCGCGCAGTGCAGACGCAAGACTTCATGACCGCACACTGGGCCCATTTGCCGCATTCGCTGCTGGGCAAAGTGTCGAACCGCATCATCAACGAAGTACGCGGTATCAACCGTGTAGTCTACGATATCTCGGGCAAGCCGCCTGCGACCATCGAGTGGGAATGACGCGTCTGCTATAAGATGCTGATTAAAGAAGGGCAGCCCTGTTCATTCGGGCTGCCCTTTTTGCGTTCGAGGCGGGAGTTTATGACAATCAGCAAACCGGCGGCGCCGGGCTGATATCAAATAGCAGCTGTTGCCGCAAATTGCGGTCAGTGTCGACCCCTCACTCGCCGGGCTAAATTCCATGAAAATCACGATTATCGGTACTGGTTACGTAGGTTTGGTCACTGGCGCCTGTCTGGCCGAGTTGGGCAACGAGGTGTTCTGCCTCGACCTCGACCAGGGCAAGGTCGATCTGCTGAACCGGGGCGGTATTCCGATCCAGGAGCCGGGGCTGGAGGACGTGGTGGCGCGCAACCGCGCTGCCGGCCGGCTGCGGTTTTCAACCGACGTGGCGGCCTCGGTGGCGCACGGCGATTTGCAGTTCATTGCGGTCGGCACCCCGCCCGACGAAGACGGTTCGGCCGACCTGCAATATGTGCTGGCCGCCAGCCGCAACATCGGCAAGCATATGACGGGCTACAAGGTGATCGTCGACAAATCCACGGTGCCGGTCGGCACGGGCGAGCGCGTGCGGCGGGCGATCCAGGACGAGCTCGACGCACGTGGCGCCAATGCCAGGTTCGCGGTGGTGTCCAATCCCGAGTTCCTCAAGGAGGGCGCCGCGCTGGACGATTTCATGCGCCCGGACCGCATCGTGATCGGCCATGACAACGCGCCGGAAGGCTTGCAGGCCGCCGCGCTGATGAAGCGGCTGTACGCGCCATTCAACCGCAATCACGAGCGCACCGTCTGGATGGATGTGCTGTCGGCCGAGTTCACCAAATACGCTGCCAATGCCATGCTGGCGACCCGCATTTCGTTCATGAACGAGCTGGCCAACCTGGCGGAAAATGTCGGCGTCGACATCGAGGTGGTCAGGCGCGGTATCGGTGCCGATCCGCGCATCGGCCACAGCTTCCTGTACGCCGGCGCCGGCTACGGCGGTTCCTGTTTCCCCAAGGACGTGCAGGCGCTCCTGCAAACGGCGCGCCATTGTGCGCACGACCTGCAGATCCTGCGGGCGGTCGAGTCGGTGAACAACAAGCAGAAGCTGGTGCTGGGCCACAAAGTGCTGGCGCGTTTCGGCGCCAATCTGGAGCGCAAGCATTTCGCCATCTGGGGCTTGTCGTTCAAGCCCAATACTGACGATATGCGGGAAGCGCCGGCGCGGGTGCTGGTGCGCCAGCTGATTGATGCCGGCGCGACGCTGGCGGTGTACGATCCGATTGCGATGGCCGAAGCGCGGCGCGTGCTTGCGCTCGATTTGTCCGCCACCGAACTGGCGCTGGTGCGCTTTGCCGACAGCCCGGCAGACGCGCTGGTGGAGGCCGAGGCGCTGGTCATCGTCACCGAGTGGAAGGCATTCCGCAGCCCGGACCTGGAGCGGCTGAAGGCGAATCTGAAGCAGGCCGTGGTGTTTGACGGGCGCAATTTGTTCGATCCCGAGGCGATGTTCAACGCCGGCATTGAATACCACAGCATCGGCCGTTCGGTGAGAAGCGGCGAGGGCGGCCAGGCCGCCCTTGGCGAGGCTAGATAGCGCCGTTGCTCAGCGGCGCCGTCGCCACGCCGTTGCCGCCGCCATGCTTGATCCGGTACATCGCGCGGTCGGCCTTGAGCAGCAGCGTGCGCGCATCCCGGCCGTCACGGGGGTAGATGGCGACGCCGATGCTGGCGCTGATGGTGACGCGATGGCTCTGCAGGAGGAAGGGCCGGGTCAGCGCCGCCAGCAGCTTGGCCGCCAGCGCTTCGGCCACGCCGGCTTCCGGCAGGTCGGTTAGCAGCACCGCAAATTCATCGCCGCCGAAGCGCGCAATCAGGTCGCCGTTGCGCACCGCGTTGCGCAGGCGGTGCGCAATCGCAGTCAGCAGCAGGTCGCCGACGTCGTGGCCCAACTGGTCGTTGACCGGCTTGAAATGATCGAGGTCGATAAACAGCGTGGCCAGTATGTGCGGACTCTGCCGTGCGTGGCCGATGGCGCTGGCCAGCTCCTTGCGGAATTTGCTGCGGTTCTGCAAGCCGGTCAGGTCATCGTGGTCCGCCAGATGCTGGATCTTTTCGTTGTGCTGGGTACGTTGCGTGATGTCATGCCGGATCACGAAGAAATGGGTAATCTCGCCGCCGTCGTCGAACAGCGGCGTGATGAATTCCTCGACCGTGTAGCGGGCGCCGTTGCGATGGGTGCCGGCCACTTCGTTGTGCAACTCGTGGCCGCGCTGCAGTGCGCGCCAGGCGCGCGCATAGTCGCTGCTGTCGCGCTTGCCATCGCGCAGGATCGGCGCCTGCTGGCCCAGCAGCTCATGCTCGGCGGCGCCGCTGAAGGCGATAAACGCGTGGTTGACCCAGACGATCTTGCCGTGGGCATCGGCAATCAACGCTGGCGTCGCGGTGGCGGCCAGCGCCTTGGCCAGCAGCGGTTGTTGGGCGATGGCTTGCGCAGGGACGAGTTGCAGCATGGGTTGCCTTCTGCTGTGATCGGTTGAAACCAACATGGTGCACTGTCCTCCGCATGAGATTTTTGTTGATTGTCAGGCTGCTGCTATTCGCCGGCCTTCGGGTTATTCGACAGCGTGAATGGCATGCTGCTGGTCGGTTGGTAGCGGGTCAACTGGTCGTAGATCACCAGCACCTTGGTGGCTGCCTGGGCGATCTGCGCATCGTTGAGCGCGCGCACCAGCGCGGTCCCGGTGGGGGCGGTCGCCGTGGCGGTCCAGTTTTTGCCGATCAGGTGAAGCAGGGCATCGAACTCCGCCCGCACTTCCTGTGGAATTTCCTTTCGTTTCATGTGCAGCATGTCGGCGCTGCAGGCATGGGCAAGGCGCTCCCGCTGGTCCCCGGGACCGGCCAGGTATTTCATCGCGCGGCTGAACGTGATCCAGGCGGTAGACATGATGGCGCGTCAATCCGGCCGGCAGCGTTGGCGCGGCATCCGCTTCAGGGTCAGCAGTGCTTGCCGGTCATGAATGCAGACGGTACGGTAGTTAGTGCTGATCAGGCCCTCGTGCTCCAGCGCCAGCAGGGCGCGGGTGGCGGTCTCCAGCGCCATGCCCAGGTAACTGCCCATGTCGCCGCGCGACATCGGCAGATTGAATGTATTGCGTGCGTAGCCCATGTTGGCGAAACGTTCCGACCAGTCCAGCAGAAAGCGGCCGACCCGGGCTTTGGCGCTCAGGCCGCGCCGCTTGCTGATCGACAGTTCGCGCGCCAGCTCGCCGGCCATCACAAAGCACATGCTGCGGCTCAGGCCCACGCACTCGCGACTGAGCAGGGCCAGGGTGTCGAGCGGCAGCACCACCAGTTCGCAGTCCGACAGCGCCGTCACCTCAACCGTATGGTGTCCCGAGGCGATCCCTTCGACCCCCACCAGCGAACCGCGCATGGGAAAGCCGACCACCGTCGGACGCTGCGTGTCGGCTGGCAGCACAGCTTTCAGAAAGCCGGTCTTGACCACGTACAGCTGCCGGCAGGGCTGCCCGGCCAAGTACAGCTGCTGGTCGCGGTGCAGCCGCACGTGGTGCAGACGGAAGTGGTGGTGATGGCGCAGGTCGACGCTCATATTGAGCAACGAACATAGCTCGGCCAGCGACGACGAATACGACGGTGGCGGCGGTGCCGCCCGCGCCGCAGGCAAATGGTCGCTGGTACTGGTCTTCGTATCGAATGAAATTTTCTGCATAGAAAACATTAACATCTCCTGATAATAAACAAACTCGGGGAATGCCAGCTACCGCAATACGGCGCCAAATGAAAGACTATGAGAACGGTGCTGCCGAGTGGTGAAAAAATATTCAGATAAACAAAAATGCAGCAGTGTCAATAGGATAACGCTTAATCAGAGTATCAGACTGGTCTGCTAATAACCGGGAGTTGCGGGTCTTTCTCATAATTTTCCTGATGAAAGTCACAACATCTGCAATATCTGGCGCTGGCGCAGGGATAAAACTACATATGCATGCGTGGCGGGAAATTTAAAAAAGGAATTTTCGGTATGATTTTTAGCTGCTCTGTCGATGATGGCCATCCCGCCGATATGCGGCTGGCGCACTACCTGGCCCGTCATGGGATCAATGCGACGTTTTATCTTCCAATTCACAATACCGAGGGATGGCCGGTGCTGCGGGACGCACAGATGCGTGAGCTGGCGCAGGGCTTCGAAATTGGCTCGCATACGCACGACCATTGTTTCCTGAGCCGCCTGGATGACGGCCAGGCGCAGTTCCAGATCGAACGGGGCAAAACCGCGCTGGAACAAATCCTGGGGCAGGGGGTGGCGGGATTCTGCTATCCCGGCGGAAAATACCGGCCGGCACACGTGCAAATGGTACAGGCGGCCGGTTTTCACTATGCGAGGACCACCAGCAATCTGCATCTGGGGCCCGGCCCGGGGCGCTTCGAACTGGCCACCAGCTGCCAGTTTTATCCGCATGGCCGCGCGGTCTACCTGCGCAACTTTATTCGCGGCGGCCACTGGCAGCGGCGCGCCCCGCTGCTGCTGGACGCGCTGGCGCGCCAGGAGTGGCAAGGCCGGCTGCACGCCATGCTCGATCACGCGCTGGCGCGCGGCGGGGTGTTCCATTTATGGCTTCACAGCATGGATATCGAACGGCTGGCCGCCTGGGAGGCGTTGGACGGCTTGTTGCGGCATGTGGCCGGCACCGTGCCGCCCGGCCAGCGCTGGACCAACGCAGGGTTGGCCGCTCACTATTTCCCAAAAGAAATTTCTGGCTAATTATTGGGCTGAAAAAATACGGATTGGGCGCGCGGTGAAATATTGTCAAAATTTTTTTTAACGGGGAAAAACAAGCTATCACAGCAATTATGATGGTCGTTACAAACTTATTTATTTAAAAATAATATTTTATCCCGGATTTTTTGATATGAAGCGGTTTCTCATAGGGAAGGAATGCAAGGAAGTATTAATAAACAGAATCGTGCAGAGTATAAAAGACATGGAAATAGGAAATTGATCAGGACATTTTGGCATGGAATTATTTCATTTTTTTTAAAGTAAAGATATTCCATGAAAAATTGCTAATCTGAAATTTTTCCTTGTGGATTCAAAATACGCTGACTTAATATTGCCGCACAACAAAAAGGCGGCTACGTCGGAACGTATTTTATTATTTCTACAAGGAAATTTCAAATGATGGATTTGACAATTTTGACACGCCGTAGCGGCGTGACCCTGTCGTCGGCCGCCCTGGCCGCCTTAACGGCATGCGGCGGTGGTGGCACGGCCGGCACGGCCGCTCAGCAGGATCAGCTGCTGGCGGAAACCACCAGCGCGAGCGCGCCGCAGACAGTAAGCGGCGCGGTGGCGCTGGCAACCCTGCCGCAGTCGGTGAACGCCGCCACCTGTGGCTTCAGCGACGTGCAGGCGGCGGTCAAGTCGGCCAGCAGCGGCGTGACGGTGCGGATCCCGGCCGGCAGTTGCAGCTGGGGCACCCAGCAGCTGAATGTACCGGCCGGCGTGTATCTGCGCGGCGCCGGCCAGGATGCCACGGTGATCAGCCGGGTGGGGGCGGTCGGCCGCGACACCTATCTGGTCGCGTACGACTGCTCCAACGGCAAGGTCGCCGATTTCTCGGGCATCACGCTGGTCGGCAACCACAAGGGGTCGATCCAGGACAGCGGCCTCGGCCTGCTGAAAGGCTGCGCCGGCTTCAAGGTGACGGCCTCCACGTTCAAGAATTTCGTCCACGCGGCGATCTACGTTGGCGATGCCGCCAACCAGCGCGGCGTGATCGCGCAAAACCGTTTTGTCGACAACTACAGCGCCGACCTGAAAGACCTGGGCTTCGGCGTGCTGGTGTCGGGCGGCGGCGCCTGGCCGGCGCTGAGCCTGGGCACGGCCAATGCGGTCTACCTGGAAGACAATAGTTTTTCCGGCAATCGTCAAAGCGTGTCGTCGACGAATGGGGCAAGCTATGTGTTCCGGCACAACACCGTTGCCGCAACCGACGCCACGAAAGACTTTTACATGACCGATGTCCAGGGCTTGAGCAGCGCCACTCACGGCACGCGCAGCTATGAGATTTACGCCAACACCTACCAGGCATCCGGCCTCAGCGGCCTGGCCCGCACCGCGATCGGCATCGACGGTGGCGATGGCGTGATCTTCAACAACGTGATCCCGGCCAGCATCAGCCGCGGTGTCGAGATCAGCACCTCGGGTTTCACCTGTGGCAAATATCCGGGCGCCGACCAGGTGCGCTCGCTGTACATCTGGGGCAATACCATCGGCAATACCAGCTACGCCAGTGGCGGCATCGCCAATAACTGCCCGTCGTCGGTGGCGCTGAACCGCGACTACTTCCTCACCACCCGCGCCGGCTACACGCCGTATGCCTATCCGCACCCGGCGCGTGCGGTTGCCAGCCCCGGCCCCGGCACCACCGCGCCGGCCAGCTGCGACTATCCCGACTATGTGTGGGGCAAGAACTATGCAGCCGGCGATATCGTCCGCTACAACAGCAAGTTCTACCAGGCCAGCCACGCCAACCCGGGCTGGGATCCGGTGATCAGCACGTATTTCTGGAGTCCCTACACCTGCACCGCCGGCACCACGCCAACGCCAACGCCTACGCCAACGCCGACGCCGACCCCGACGCCGACGCCGACGCCGACGCCGACGCCGACCCCGCCGGTGACCGCCGACCGCACCGCCAAGAGCTGCAGCTATGCCGACGTCAGCGCCGCGGTGAACACCGCCAGCAAGGGCATGACCGTGGCCATTCCGGCCGGTGACTGCAGCTGGGGCACCCAGCAGCTGAACCTGCCTGCCGGCCTGCACCTGCAAGGCGCAGGGCAGGACAAGACCACCATCCGCCGCGTCGGTTCGGTGCCCAACACCAGCTATCTGGTGGCGATCGATTGCAGCAACGGCGCGGCCGCCGCCTTCTCCGGCATGACGCTGATCGGCAACGGCAACGGCGCCATCCAGGACAAGGGCCTGGGGCTGCTGAACGGCTGCCGCGACTTCCGCGTGTTCGGCTCGACCTTCAAGAACTTCGTGTTCAGCGCCGTGTATGTGGGCGATGCGGCAAACCAGCGCGGCGTCATCTACAACAACAGCTTCATTAACAACTACAGCGCGGACCTGAGGAACCTCGGGTATGGCGTGGTGGTGTACGGTGGCGGCGCGTGGCCGGCGCTGGAGCTGGGCTCGGCCAACGCCGTGTTCGTCGAGAACAATAGCTTCTCGGGCAACCGCCACAACATCGCGTCCAACAACGGCTCGGTCTACGTGTTCCGCTACAACAAGGTGGTGGGCACCGACGCGGCCAAGGACTATGCCATGACCGACGCCCACGGCGTGTCGTCCTCGCCGCGCGGTTCGCGCAGCTACGAGATCTACAACAACGACTACTCGACCAGCATCAGCGGCGGCTTGCAGCGCAGCGCGATCGGCATCCGGGGCGGCGATGGTGTGATCTTCAACAACACCGCAACCGCCACCATCAGCCGCACCATCGAGCTGATGACCGAGGGCTTCAGCTGCGGCACGTATGCCGGCCCGGACCAGATCCGTTCGCTGTACATCTGGAACAACGCCAACAATTCGTCGAATGGCTACACCAGCAACGGCATCGATAACACCTGCCCGTCTTCGATTGGATTGAACCGCGATTACTTCCTCAGCGCCAAGCCCGGCTACACGCCGTTCACCTACCCGCATCCGCTGCGCAACGCCGAGTAGTCAGCGGTGGCGTCCCAGGGTGCCCGGCAAGCGCATGCGCGCGCGCCGGTCGCCCATCAGGGCGCGCAGTTCATCAATGCTGAGGTGGCTCACCTCGTGCATGCGCAGCAGCATTGCCGCCCCGACCCGCAGCCGCTTGTGACGGATCTTGCTGATGGTCGGGGCTTCCACCCCGAGCAGGCGCGACAGGGCAGCGTCATTTTTCAGGCGCAGCCTGGCCACCAGCACATCCAGCAAGCGCGCCGGGCTGTACTCCTGCTCGTCGGGCACGGGCGGCGGTTTCATGGCCGCCTGAGCGGACGCTGGAACAGCATCTGGCGCACCAGGCCCAGCAGGAACAGGCTGTTGCCCACCAGGTAGCGGCCGGCCAGCCGGCGCGGTTCCTTGCCCAGACGGTACAGCCATTCCAGTCCATGCGTCTGCCACCACAACGGCGCGCGCCGCAGCGTGCCGGCGTGGTAGTCGAAGGCGGCGCCGACGCCGATCAGCGGCGCCGCCACCAGCGCGCAGTTGCGCGCCATCCAGCGCTCCTGCTTGGGACAGCCGAGGCTGACAAACACCAGGCCGGCGCCGCTGCCATTGATACGCGCAATATCTGCCAGCTCTTCCTCGCGTGTCGGCGGCCGGAACGGCGGCGCCGCGCTGCCGGCAATGCGCAGGCCCGGGAAATCACGCTGGCAGGCGGCCCCCAGCGCGGCCAGCGTGGCGGGGCTGCTGCCGTAGAAGTACACCGCGATGCCGGCCTGGGCGGCGGCGGCCAGGGCTTTCCACATCAGGTCCGGGCCGTTGATGCGCACCTGCGGCTGGCCGGTAAAATGGCGCACCGCCCACGCCACCGGCGCGCCGTCTGGCGTGGCCAGGTCGGCGCGGTTGAGGATGGCCTGGAATTCGCTGTCGTAGGCGGCGGTGACCACCGAGTGGACATTGCACATGCAGGCGTAGCGGCGGTCACGCTTGCGCCCCCATTCGAGCAGGCGCTGCAGCGCCGCTTCCCAGGTCAGTACATCGATTTTGGTGTGAAGGACAAGTTGGCGTTTACGCAGCATGGCGGGCTCCTGGCAGGGACAACACGTGTTGATAGATGGCGTGCAATAAATCGAAATTGCGCTGGGGCGTGTAGTGCGCCAGATAGCGGGCGCGGGCGGCCCGGCCCATGGCCAGCATGGCGTCCGGGTGGTGCTGGGCCCAGCGGATGGCGTGCGCCAGGTCGGCGGCGTCGCCGGGCCGTACATGCAGGCCGGTGACGCCGTCCTCGACCAGTTCGCCCAATCCGCCGTGGCCGCTGGCAATCACCGGCAGGCCGGCGGCAAAGGCTTCCACCGCCACCAGCCCGAAGGTTTCCAGGCAGGTGCTGGGGGCCACCAGAAAGCTGCTGCTGCGCATCAGCTCGTGCACCTCGGCCGCACTGCGCGCGCCCAGGTAGTCGAGGCGGGCGGCCTGCACGGCGGCAGCCAGCGGCCCGTCGCCCACCACCCGCAGCGGGCCGGCGCTGCGCTCGAGCCGGGCGCTGGCGCTGACCAGCGCGGCCACGCCTTTTTCGGCCGACAGGCGGCCCACGAACAGGCCGCCGTTGCGCGGCTGCGCCGGCGGCGCGCCGTGGTCGGCCACGAAGTTGGGCTTGACGTACAGGCGTTGCGCCGGCAGGCCGCCGGCCAGGTATTGCTGGCGGCTGAACTGGCTCAGCGCGATATATGCCTGCACCCGGTGGCGGTAGCTGCCGAGCAGGCGGTGCGCCACCAGCGCGCCGGCGGCCACGCCCGACTGCAGCAGCGAGTCGCGGTAGCAGCGGTGCGTCACCGCGCGCCACGGCAGCCGGCCGACACAGTCGTGGCAGGGCCGGCCGTCGCGCAGCAGCATGGCCTGCGGGCACAGCAGGCGGAAGTTGTGCAGGGTCTGCACCACCGGGATGCCGTGCGCCGCCGCCGTCCAGTACGGCGCGGCGGAGATCAGCGGGAAGGTGTTGTGGAAGTGGATCAGGTCCGGGCGCTGGGCGCGGCACAGCGCGGCGATCTCGCGCGCCGCGCGCCGCGACCACACCGTTGCCAGCGCCGCCAGCGCGGCGGGCATGTCGCGCAGCTCGTCGTTGCTGCGCTGGTAGACGCGCACCTCGACGCCGTTGGCGCGCAGCAGCGCCGCCTCGGCCTCGGCCACCACGTCTTCGCCACCGCGCAGCTGGTAGCGGTTATGGACGATCAGCACGCGCATGGGCGGGCCTCCTTTCCGTCGGGGCCGGCGCCAGCGGGTTGGCCGCCACCGCCAGATAGCGCTCGGCCAGCAGCCGCGCCGCCGGCGCATTCAGATGATTGCCGTCCTTGTACAGCGCGGTGTTGCCGATCGCGGTCAGGCAGCGCTGCTGGTCGCACATCACGCGCTTGGCGTTGATCACGCGCACCTGCGGCATGGCCGCCTGCAGGCGGTCGATTTCATGGTCCATCGAGCCCTGGGCGGCCTGCACGTCGGCGTAACGGAAGTCGCAGTCGCGGTCGGCCGGCAGCCAGCCGCGCCGGCGGAACAGCACGCAGCGCGACAGGTCGGCGTCGGTCGAGGGATTATCCTTGAACAGCACCAGCGTGGTGCCGCCGCCGGCCAGCGCCTGCGCCACCTGCTGCAGGCGGCGCGCGAACAGGGCTTCCTGCGCGCGGTATTGCCAGCGCCCGGCCAGCACCACGTAGCGGTATTGGCGCGCCAGCACCAGCATGTCGGCGTTGCGGCGCTGGCAGACGGTCGGCGGCGCGCCCGGTTCAGCCAGGTCGAACGGCTCGCAGCTGCCGGCGATGTGGTACACCGCCCGCATGCCGGCCTGGCGCGCCAGCTGATCGACAAACGGCTTGAAATGGTGGGCGTGCGAGTCGCCGTACAGCAGCACGGCTGGCCGCTCGCCGGCCTCGGCCGGCGCGCCAAACCCGCAGTGGCGGCGCAGGTAGGCCGCGGTGATGGTGGCCGCCACGCCGCTGCGCAGCGCGCAGGCGCCGCCGAGGTCGCGCTCGTAGGAATAGCTGGCCAGCAGTTCGCGGGCGTCCGGCGCAAAGCGTTGCGGCGCGCCGTCGGTGGCGTACGAGTACAGGCCGAGCGCCAGGCAGGCGGCGGCCGGCGCCGCATAGTAGCGCAGCATGCTGGCGCGCAGCGGCAGGCGGCGCCGCCGCAGCGGCGCCTCGACGTAGCGCCAGGTCAGCCACGACAGCGCGAAGATCAGCGCCAGCACCGCCAGCCCGGCGCCGCCGTCGAGCGCGATGTGGCGATAGCGCAGCAGCGACAGCACCGGCCAGTGCCACAGGTACAGCGAATACGACATCCGCCCGATGGCCACCAGCGGCGCCCGGCCCAGCTGCGCCGACACCGGATTGGCGCGGGCGCCGCCGTACAGCAGCAGCGCCGCGCCCAGGCACGGCGGCAGCGAATACAGGCCGGGGAAGGGCAGCTCGCGGCGCAACAGCAGCAGCGATGCGGCCAGCAGCAGCAGGCCGGCCAGCGCGGCATAGCCGGCCTGGCGCGGCCCCGGCTGGCGCTGCGCCGGCACGCGCGCGACCAGCGCCCCGAGCAGCAGTTCGTGGGCGCGGTAGGGCAGCAGGAAGTAGCTGCCGACCTGGTCCGCCTGCCACTGCGAGCACAGCAGCGTGACCAGCGCCAGCAGCGCCAGCAGCGGCGTCAGGTAGCGCTGCCAGTGGCGCTGCAGCAGCATCAGCAGCAGCGGATAGGCAAAGTAGAATTGTTCCTCGACCGACAGCGACCAGGTGTGCAGCAAGGGGAACTGCTCGGCGCGCTGGCCGAAGTAGCCCCAGCTCAGCATGGAGAAGAAGATGTTGGAGACGAAGGCCCACGAGGCCGCCAGCGAGGTGGTGTAGAACAGGTAGTCGTCCGGGATCAGCAGGTAGCTGGCCGCCGCCAGCGTGGCCAGGCTCACCAGCGCGTAGGCTGGCAGCAGGCGCATGATGCGGTGCTGGTAGAAGTCGGCCAGGCGCCAGCGCCGCTGCGCGAGCGCGCCGGTGATCAGGCGCGTGATCAGGTAGCCCGAAATCACAAAGAAGGCGTCGACCCCGGCAAACCCGCCCGGCAGCCAGCTAGGCGCCAGGTGGAAGCCGATCACCGCCAGCACCGCCAGCGCGCGCAGGCCGTCGATGTCGGCCCGGTAGGGGCTGCGCTCAGCGGGCTGCATGGCCGGCCTCCGCAAAGGACAGGCCGTGCTCGCGCTGGCGCTGCGGCGGGCGGCAGGCGCCCAGCAGCAGCAGCGCCAGGAAGATCACCCACATCTGGCCGCGCGGCGACACGTACGAGGCTTCGGCCCGGTTGTGCAGCATGTAGGCCAGCACGAACGCCACCGAGTACGGCGCAATGCGCGCCGCCAGCAGGCGCGGCCGCAGCATGCCGGCCGCCCAGTTCAGCATCAGCAGCGCCAGCAGCAGCACCGCCACGCCGCCGCCGTTGACCGCCAGGTCGAGCACGCCGTTGTGGTAGCTCGAATACGGCATGCCGGCCGAGGCGATCAGGTAGGCGTGGTCGTCGAAACTCCAGCCCAGCAGCGGCCGCGCGCCGATGGCCTGGTAGGCGTCGCGCCACACCTCGTCGCGGCCGGTCAGCTGGCTGTTGCGCCCCAGCAGCGCGTACAGCCATTCGAGGTCGACCGCGCCGGCCAGCAATTTGAGCAGCACCAGCAGCATGGCGCCGGCCGCCAGCAGCCGCAGGTACTGCTGGCGGCTGGTGCCGCGCCGCCGCAGCCAGCGCAGGCCCAGCAGCACCAGCAGCACCAGCGCCACGCACACCTTGGAGGTGACGCTGTCGGCGCCGCCGATGGCCAGCAGCGACAGTGCGCAACCGAGCCAGTGGCAGCGCGGCCAGGGCGGCGGGCCGGCGCTGAGCGCGGCCGCATTGGCCCAGAAGGCAGTGAAGCCGAGCCCGCCCAGCGTATTGGGGTGCACGGTCAGGCCCTGCCAGCGGCCCTGCCAGTCGATGGCATAGCCGGGCAGCAGCAGCACGGCCGCCACCTGCAGCGCCATGTTGGCGCCCAGTACCAGCCCCAGCTGCTGCGGCAGGCTGGCCGGCTGGTGGCGGTAGCGCATGGCGGCCGCCAGCGCGATCAGCAGCACGCCGTTGTTGTGCACCACGTTGAGCAGGACTTTTTCCGGCAGATAGCTCCACAGCGCGCTGGCCAGCAGCAGCGCCATCAGCAGCAGCAGCGGCCAGCAGCGCAGCAGCACCGCGGCCACGCTGCGCGGCCGGCTGAGCAGCATGGCGCCGGCCCAGCTGTACAGGCCGCCCAGCAGCAGCAGGTTGCCGAGCGAGCCCAGGGTGCTGGCGCTGGAGGCGGCAGCGGCGGTCTGCTCGGCCACGTCGGCCACCGCCATGACGCGCGCCGGCGCCAGGCTGTAGCTGATCGGCAGGCCGGAGCTGGCCATCAGGATCAGCAGCGGCCACGCGCACCAGCGGTCGGCCAGGCCGCCGGCGCCGGCCGGGGTAAGGTTAAGGCTGTTGGCGCGCATGGTATTCCTCGTAGTCGTAGGGCACCAGGCTGCGCGACAGCTGGCCGGCGGCGCCGGCCAGGCGCAGCGTCAGCTGCACAAACGCCGGATAGCTGGCGCAGCGCAGCAGCGGCGCCAGCGCCAGGCCCGCCAGCAGTTGCAGGGCCTTGCCGCCCAACCACAGCCAGCGGCTGCGGCGCGGGCTGCGCCGCACCACCACCCGGTAGTAGGTCTGCCCGCCGCGGAAGGCGCGCCGGCGCGCCCAGCGCAGTTGCAGGCGCGCCGGCGGCACCGGCTCGCTGGCGCTGGCTTCGGCGCACCAGACCAGGCGCCGGCCGGCCAGGTGCAGGCGATAGAACCAGTCCAGATCTTCGCCGCCGGTCAGGCCGAAATCGGGATCGAACCAGGGGCCGGGCGGGGCCAGCACGCGGCGCCGCAGCAGCACGTTGCCGGCGCCGCCGTAGCGCAGCGCCGCGCCGGTGGCCAGCGGCGGCTTGTGGAAACAGGCGTGGGCCCACGCCGGCGCGTCGGCCGGCAGCACGCTGTCGACCGGGCCGAACACCAGATCGGCGTCGCAGCGCTGGCAGCACGTCAGCAGCGCCGCCAGCCAGCCGGGCGCGGGGGTTTCATCGTCGTCGATGAAGACGATGTAGTCGGCCTTGCTTAAGCGCAGCGCCCGGTTGCGCGCCAGCGCGATGTTCTGTTGCGGCTCGATCTGGTAGAGCAGCGGCAGGCCGCTGTGGGCGGCGCCGGCGCGCGCCGCCGCGCGCGCCGTGCCGTGGCGGTCGTTGTCAATCACGATCAGGCGCACCGCCATGCCGCGCCGGTCCTGCTGCGCCAGCGCGGCCAGCAGCGCGGCCAGCAAGGCCGGCCGGCGATAGGTGGCAATACAGATATCAACCGAGTTCAGTTCGGGCGCCATGAGCGATCTCCTTCCAGATAAGCAGGGCCAGCAAGCCTTCGCCGGCCAGTACGCCGGCAATGGCGCCGGCCGCCTGATAGCGCTGCATCAGCAGCACCGCCGTGCCCACCGCCAGCACTGCGCACGGCAGCGTAATCAGCGTCAGCTGGCGGAACTTCATTTGCGTCTGCAACAACAGGGCGCCGCAGCTGCGGCCCACCTGGAACAGCAGCACCAGGCACCACACCGCCACCAGCAGCGGCAGCTGCGGCACGCTGTAGCCCAGCAGCAGCGGCGCCAGCCAGCCCAGGCAGGACAGCAGCAGCAGCGCGTACAGCGCCGCCAGCAGCACCATCGCCAGCGCCAGCCGGGTGGCCAGGCGGCGCATGCGGCGCGGGTCGCTGGCGCGCAGCGCCGCCAGCCGCGGCAGCGCAATCTTGTTTACCGCCGGCACCAGGAAGGTGAACGGCGAGATGAACAGGCGGCTCAGGTTGGCCAGCCCGGCGCCGGCCGGTCCCAGCATGGCGGCCAGGGTGTAGGTCGCGCTTTGCGCCTGCACCCAGCTGATGGCCATCCCGCCCAGCGACCAGCCGCCGTGGCCGCGCGCGCTGCGCCAGTGGCAGCGCAACTGCGGCAGCGGCTGGCGCCAGGCCAGCGGCGCGCTCAGGTAGGCCAGCGCGGCGCCCAGCGCATTGCCGCCGGCGTACAGCAGCAGCACGCCGGCCGCGTCCGGCGCCATGCCGGCCCCATGCAGCAGCGCCAGCCCGCCCGCCACCACCACCAGCGCGGCGGCATTGACCAGCAGCGCCGCGCGCTCGTGGTGGCGGATGTAGGCGTAGGTGATGAAAAATTCGCCGCACAGCATCAGCGCTGCCGCCACCGCCACCGGCGCTGCCAGCCCCGCATACGGGCTGGCAGCGTCCCAGCGCCACAGCGCGGCGGCGCTGGCGGCGCCGGCCAGCAGCAGCACGCTGCCCAGCAGCAGGATGCCGGCCAGCACCCGCCCGGCATAGGCCGCCTGCACGGCGGACGGCTGGCCGGCCATGCTGACGGTCATCTGGGTCAGCAGCAGGGCGTTGCCGACGCCGAGGTACAGCATGCACAGGCCGTAGCAGATGCCGTACAGCCCGAATTCGGCCAGCGCCAGGCTGCGCGCCAGGTACACCCCGACCACGAAATTGGCGCCGCTGCCCAGCAGCTGATTGGCCAGGCTCAGCAGCAGCGGCGCGCGCAGCGCCGCCAGGGCAGGGAGGCGCGGGCGGCGCTCGCGGGTGGTCGACACGGCGGCCCGGCCTCAGTAGGGCGCACGCATGTCGGCGTAGGCATGGGCCAGCGACGGCGCCGGCTGGAACTGGCCGCGCAGCCGGTGCGAGACCGGGTCCAGCGCCCGCGCCTGCTGCTGGCGGCTGCCGGCCTGCTCGGCGCGCAGGAAGCTGTGGTAGGTCTCCTGCAGGCCGCGCGCCAGGGTGACGCTGGCGCGCCAGCCCAGCTTGTTCAGGCTGGCGGTGTCGAGCAGCTTGCGCGGCGTGCCGTCCGGCCGGCTGAGGTCGAATACCAGGCGGCCGCCGTAGCCGACGATCTGCGCGATCATCTGCGCCAGCGCGGCGATGCTGACTTCCTCGCCGCTGCCGATGTTCAGGTGCGACACCATCGGCTTGGTGACGCTGCGGTAGCGGTCCTCGCTGACGTTCATCACGTGCAGGCAGGCGTTGGCCAGGTCGTCCACATACAGGAATTCGCGGCGCGCCTCGCCGGTGCCCCAGATCAGCACCTCCTTGGCGCCGCTGTGGCGGGCGTCGTGCAGGCGCCGGATCAGGCCCGGGATCACGTGGCTGTTCTCGGCATGGTAGTTGTCGCCCGGGCCGTACAGATTGGTCGGCATGACGCTGCGGAAGCGGGTGCCGTACTGGCGGTTGTAGCTTTCGCAGATCTTGATGCCGGCGATCTTGGCAATCGCGTACGGTTCGTTGGTCGGCTCCAGCGCGCCGTGCAGCAGCGCCGATTCGTGGATCGGCTGCGGCGCCAGCCGCGGGTAGATGCACGACGAGCCGAGGAACAGCAGCTTCTGGGTGCCGTGGCGCCACGCTTCGTGGATCACGTTGGCCTCGATGGCCATGTTCGAATAAATGAACTCGGCGGGATAGCTGTTGTTGGCGTGGATGCCGCCGACGGTGGCGGCGGCCAGGTAGACCACGTCGATCGATTCGCGCTTGAACAGCGCGCGCACCTGGGCCTGGTCGGTCAGGTCGAGCTGCTCGTGCGAGCAGGTCAGCAGATTGACATAGCCCTGGCGGCGCAGGGCGCGCACGATGGACGAGCCGACCAGCCCTCGGTGGCCGGCGACGAAGATGCGTTGGCTGAGCGGGTTCATGCGAGATTCTCCCGGTGGACGGCAGCGGGCGCGCTGGCGGGCGCCGCGGCCATGGCCAGCGCCAGGTCGGCCTGCACCATGCCGCGCACCAGCTGCGCAAAGCTGTGCTGCGGCGTCCAGCCCAGTTGCAGGCGCGCCCGGCTGGCGTCGCCGAGCAGGGTGGCCACTTCGGTCGGGCGGAACAGCGCCGGGTCGATCTGCACCACCAGCTGGCCGCAGCGGCAGTGCGCGGCCGCGGCCGAGCCGGCCTGCAGCGCGGCAATGTGGGCGCGTTCGTGCAAGCCGGTGCCGGACCATGCCAGCGTGATGCCCAGTTCATGGGCGGCGCAATCGACAAAGTGGCGCACGCTGTAATGCACGCCGGTGGCGATCACGTAATCGCGCGCATCGGGCTGCTGCAGCATCAGCCATTGCATCGCCACGTAGTCGCGTGCATGGCCCCAGTCGCGCAGCGCGGCCAGGTTGCCCAGGCGCAGCGTGGCCGGCTGGCCGCAGGCGATGCGCGCCAGCGCCAGGGTGATCTTGCGCGTCACGAATTCGTTGCCGCGGCGCGGCGATTCGTGGTTGAACAGGATGCCGTTGCAGGCGTAGATGCCATACGCCTCGCGGTAATTGACGGTGATCCAGTAGGCATACAGCTTGGCCGCCGCGTACGGGCTGCGCGGCGCGAACGGCGTGTCCTCCGCCTGCGGCGAGGCCTGGGCCTGGCCATACAGCTCCGAGGTGGAGGCCTGGTAGAAGCGGGTGCGGTGGGTCAGCCCCAGCGTGCGGATGGCCTCCAGCAGCCGCAGCGGACCGAGCGCGTCGGTCTGGGCGGTGTACTCGGGCACCTCGAACGAGCAGGCGACGTGGCTCTGGGCGGCCAGGTTGTAGACCTCGTCGGGCCGCACGGCCGCCATGATGCGCATCAGCGCGGCGGCGTCGGTCAGGTCGCCGTCGTGCAGGAACAGGCGGCCGCCGGCGGCGTCGCTGCTGCCCAGCAGGTGGTCGATGCGGCTGGTGTTGGGACTGGAGCTGCGCCGCACGATGCCGTGCACCACATAGCCCTTGTCGAGCAGCAGTTCGGTCAGGTAAGAGCCGTCCTGGCCGGTGATGCCGGTGATCAGCGCCACCTTGGCAGCGTGCGGCTGCGGCATTGCGCGCTCCAGCGCGGATAGTGCGGGCTTGTCATTCATCTGGGGCTCCTGGTGATGTCATGGTTAATAAACGTTGTTGCCGGTCCAGCCCTTGCAGGCTGTCCACAGCACGATGCGCAGGTCCAGCCAAAGCGACCAGTGCTGCAGGTAATACAGGTCCAGCTGCACCCGCCGGATCATCTTGTCGAGCGTGTCGGTCTCACCGCGCGCGCCGTTGATCTGGGCCCAGCCGGTGATGCCGGGCTTGGCGCGGTGGCGCACCATGTAGACGTCGAGCTGGCGGCAGTACAGCTCGGTGTGCGGGACTGCGTGCGGGCGCGGACCGACCACCGACATGTCGCCCAGCAGCACGTTGAAAAACTGCGGCAGCTCGTCGAGGCTGGTACGCCGCAGCCAGCGCCCGAGCCGGGTCACGCGCGGGTCGTCGCGGCCGGCCTGTTGCAGGGTCGGGCTGTCGGCGTGGCGGTGCATGCTGCGGAACTTGTAGAGCCTGAACTGGCGCCCGTTGAGGCCGATGCGCGGCTGGACGAACAGCGCCGGCCCCGGCGTCTCGCAGCGGATGGCCAGGCCGATCAGCAGCAGCAGCGGCGCCAGCAGCAGCAGCGCCAGCAGCGCGAAGACCTTGTCGAACAGGTATTTCTGCAGCTGGCCGGCGGCGCTGGCTTTCATGCAGTTCAGGTCCAGCACCGGGAAGTCGTACAGCGTGCTGCCGCTGACGTTGAGCACCTGCAGGTCGCGCAGGTCCTGCAGCCAGCGGATGTGCACCAGGGTATTGCGCAGCAGATGCTGCAGGCGGGCGATGGCGGCGGCGTCGCTGAGCGGCAGCACGATCCAGATCTGGTCGATCGCGTGGCTGCCGACGTAGGCCGGCACCTGGCTGCTGCGCGCGATCTGCTCGACCCCGGCCGCGGCCGGCGCACTGGCGCCGTCGGTCAGGCACAGCGCGGTGATCTGGTAGGGCCCGGCGCCGGCCTGGCGGTGGCGCTGGTACAGCGTCTGGCTGGCGCCGGCCTGGCCGATCACCAGCACCCGCGCCGGGCTCAGGCCGGCGCCGCGCGCGGCCATGTGCAGCCCCCACATCAGCGGCAGCGCCAGCAGCAGCCACTGTCCCAGCCACAGCAGCGTGGCGCGTGGCGACTGCTCCAGCACCAGGCCGGCCAGCAGGGACCCGGCCAGCAGGCACAGCCAGGTTGCCAGCAGCCGCGCCAGCAGCGCGCGCGGTGCGCCCGGCAAGTCCAGCCGGTACAGGCCGCACTGCGGCAGCAGCGCCGCGCCCAGCGCCACGCACAGCGGCAGCCAGGCCGGCGCCGGCGCCGCCATCGTGCCCAGGAGCTGCCAGCGGCTGGCGCCCAGGCCGGCCAGCGTCAGCAGCGCGAGGTCGCCCAGGCGCAGCGCAAAGCTGAGCCGTTCGGTATCGTTGAGTAAGGGGATGCGCATGGTGTCGGGACTGTCGTTAGTGGAGCGAGGCCTCGCTGGGCGTGGCGGCCGTGGCCACCGGCCGCCGCAGCTCGGCGGCCAGGTGGTCGGCCAGCCGCAGCGCCAGCGCGGTCAGGGTGATGGTCGGGAAGTTGGCGCCGGCCGTGGGGAACAGCGAGCTGCCGGCCAGGTACAGGTTGCGCATGCCGTGCACGCGGCAGTCGGCATCGGCCACGCCGTGGCGCGGCGAGCGGTGCATGCGGGTGGTGCCCATGTGATGCCAGGTGCCTTCCGGTTCCAGGCTGGACGGCCAGGGGCCGCCTTCCAGCGTCGGCCCCAGCGTCACCTTGGCCACGCCGTCGCGTTCCAGTTCGGCGCCGATGATGGCCAGCGTGCGGTCGAAGGTGCGCTGGACATTGCTGCCGAGGCGCCAGTCGACCTGCACCCGGCGCATGCCCAGCGCGTCGTGCTCGGTGGCCGACAGCGTCACCCGGCTGTCGGGATCGGGCTGCGGCTCGACGATGGCCTGGAAGCGCACCTCGCGCACCAGCCAGCGCGGCTGCAGCAGGCGGGTCATGCCGTAGCCCAGCGTGTCTAGCGGATGGCGCACCATCAGCGCGGCGTCGGCCAGCGGCTGCCAGTCCGGCTGGTCCTTGCTGAGCGCGGCCTGCTTGTAGCGGAACAGGGCGGCGGCGGCCGGGCTGCCTTCGCCCGGGAAGGTCGAGGAAAACCAGACGCGGGCGTTGAGCAAGCCTTCGCTGGCCTGGGTGGCCTCGCTCAGCGCCAGCTGGGCCGCGACGCGGGTGGCGCCGACCGCCACCGCCGTGTTCTGGTAGTGGTACTTGATGTCATACAGTTTGTTGCGGCGCCACTCCGGCAGCCAGGCCAGCTGCCCGGACAGGATGCGCGGATGGTCCATGAAGTAGCGGCCGACCAGGTCGTTGCCGTTGCCCAGCCCGCCCGGCTGGACATCGTCGGACGCCAGCAGCAGGCGCGCATTTTCGATGCCGCCGGCCGCCAGCACGTAATAGCGGGCGCGCACCTGCAGGCGGCGCCCGCACAGGGTGCGCGCCTCGACTTGCTCGAGCTGGTGCGCCGGGCGGGCGGCGGCCAGGTGGGTGGCGTTGGCCCACAGGTAGACCCGCACCTGGCGCGCGCGCTGCAGGTCCTGGCGGTAGGCGGCGCCAAAGCGCACCGGCGCGCTGAACTGCGAAATCGTGTCGCGCACCTTGCCGCTGCGCAGCGGCAGGCGCCGCACGTCGGCACGGCCGATGGCGTCGACCCAGTATTGCGGCACGTAGTTGTACGGCCCCAGTTGCAACACCGCGTGCGCGCGCAGGTAGTACGGCGCCAGTGCTTCCGGCCCGAACGGCCAGCCACTGTGCGGGATCCAGCGCCGCTGCTGGAAATCCCAGGGATCGAGCGGCCGGCACCAGCCGCCCCAGCAGTTGCTGCTGCCGCCGAGGAAACGGCTGCGGCAGCCGTCGGCAAAGCGGTAGGGCAGGCCGAGGTCGGCGCCGCGGTAGAGGTCGCGGGTGGCGTCGTCGGCGTGGAAACCGCCGCTTTCCAGCAGGCAGGTGGCGATGCCGAGGCGCTCCATCTCCAGCGCGATGGTGAGGCCGGCCACGCCGCCGCCGACGATGCAGACGGTGGTGTCGACCTGGGTGAGCGGGCCAAGCTGGCGCGTATCGATGAACATGGCAATCTTTCGTGAGGAGGGGACGGTGGCGGCGTCGGCAGCGCGTCAGCGCGGCGCCAGGCGCTGGCGCCAGCGCCGCAGCAGCGTGTAGGCTTGCCACACGGTGCGCACGCCGGCGCGCTCGCTGTGGCGCGCGGCGTGCAGCCAGACCAGCAGGCGGCGCTGCTGCGCCCGCCACCAGCTGCGCAGCCACAGGCCGCCGTGGGCCAGCAGCGCGCGCCGCGAGCGGTACAGCTGCAGCTGGTCGAGCTGGCGCAGCTGGCCGAGGAACAGGCGCTTGTAGTCGTAGCGCCCCCACAGGAAGTGGAATTCCTTGCCGCCGCGCTCGATGCAGGCGCTGATGGTCCAGTAGCAGCACATGAAACCCAGGCTGTAGCGGTCGTACTCGGGCGCGTGCGCCAGCACCACCAGGAAGAAGTTGTCGCCGACCCGGTAGCTGATGGCGCCGGCGCAGACCTTGCCGTCGATGGTCAGCAGCGCCACCAGGCCGCAGTGGCGCGCCAGGTTTTGCAGGCGCTCGGTTTCGGCGCGGTCGATGATCGAGCGCCGCTGCTTGCCGGCCATGCGCGCATGGTTGAGCGCGATCACGGCGTCGATCTGCGCGGGGTCGACCTCGCTGCCCAGGCGGACGGTGAAACGGCAGCCGGGCAGTCCGCGCTCCACGCTCTGGCCGTAGCGCCGCACGTTGCGGCGGGTGTTCTTGCTCAGGCTGTCGGTATAGGCGGCCACGCTGGCGGGCAGCGCCACCACCGTGTCTTCCAGGTAGTCGTACTGCTGGCTCGGGTAGCGGTAGCGGTGGTGCGCGGCCTGCACCGCGCGCAGGCTGATCACCTGCGCTGCCGCGAACTCGGCAAACACATAGTCGGCGAAGTCCTGGATCTCGGCTGCGCTGACCGCAATCACCTCGTTGTACAGCGTGGCCACGCCGTGCTGCAGGCTGAAGATGAACAGCGTGCGCAGTTCGCCGCGCTGGTACACGGCGTAGGTGTGGGCCGCGCCCAGGTCGCGGCTGGTACGGAACTGCGGCAGCGAGGCAAACAGGTTGCCATACAGCCGTTCCAGCGCCGGACCGACCCAGTCGGGCACCTGGTTGTGCCAGCAGCGGACGTGGTGCTCGCGCACGGCCAGCAGCGGCGGGAGGGAGGGAGCGGACATGTGCATTCCAATCAGGTCAGGGGGCTAGCCGGCCAGCGCCGGCAGCGCCGGCGCCGGCAGGCGCGGAGAGGCGGCGTGGCGCAGCCGCAGGTCGTTGAACAGCACCCCTTGCGGGGCGACCCCGGCATGGTTCAGGCGCTTGACCGACTCATTCAGTTCGTCGTCGCTGGTGTGGCCGGCGCGCGCCACGATGAACACGGCGCCGGCGTGGCTGCCCAGCACCAGCGCGTCCGATACCGCCAGCAGCGGCGGCACGTCGAGCAGCACGTAGTCCCAGTCGAGCGAGGCCAGCGCCAGCAGCGCGCCGACGTTGGGGTGCAGCAGAAATTCCGCCGGGTTGGGCGGCAGGGCGCCGGTCGTCAGCAGTTGCAGGTGGCCGATGCCGGTCTCGCGCACCGCTTGCTGCAGGGGCAGGCTGGCGCCGATCACCTCGCTCAGGCCGGCGCCGCGCGGCTGCCCGAAATAGCAGTGCAGCTGGCCGCCGCGCAGGTCGGCATCGATCAGCAGCACGCGCTTGCCGCTGGAGGCCAGCACCGCGGCGAAATTGGCGCAGATGAAGGACTTGCCCAGCAGCGCGGTGGCGCCGCAGATCTGCACCACGTTGTTGCGCTGGCGCGGCATGCTGACCTGCAGCGTGGTGCGGAAGCAGCGCAGGCTTTCCACCGCCGGGTCGCCCGGCGCCAGCGCCGCCAGCAGCGGCAGCGCCGCGCGCCCGGCCTTGGCCGCGTGCTGGCGGTAGCGCTCCTGCGCCGCGCTGTGCGGGATGTTGGCGTACACCACGCGCGCGCCCAGCAATTGCTCGATGGCGCGGGCGCTCTGGATGCCCTTGACCAGCAGGCGCTGCAGCACCACCACCGCCAGCCCGAGGCACAGCCCCGCCGCCGCCGCGACCGCCATGATGGTGCCGCGGTGCGGCCGGGCCGGCGCTTCGGGCAGCATCGGCAAGTCGATCAGGCGCACGTTGCTGACCTTGCCAGCCTTCACCAGCCGCAACTGCTGCGCCGAGTTCAGCAGCGCGCTGTAGAGCTCGGTATTGACCTTGACTTCGCGGTTCAGGCGCAGCAATTCCTGTTCAAGGATGGGCAGCTTGCGGATCTGCTGGTTGACGCGGGCGCTCTCGCGGTCCAGCTGGCCAAGTTGCTGGTCGAGCGCTTCGACCAGCGGGTGGGCGGCGGTGAAGCTGACCAGCAGTTCGTTGCGCTTCTGGCGCAACTCCAGCTGGCGCGCGGTGACCGCCGCCAGTTGCTGCAGGCTGAGCTTGCTTTCCTCGGCCAGGTCCACGGTGCCGCTCTGGTGGCGGAAGCGGTAGAACGCGCTTTCCGACTGGTCCAGCCGCTGCTTGATGTCGGGCAGCTGCTTTTCCAGGAAGGCCAGCGAATTTTCCGCCTCCTCCAGCTTGCGGGTGACGTTCTGGTGAATGTACTCGCGGCCGATGGCGCTCAGGGTGTCGTACGTGCTCTTGGCGTCCGGCCCGCTCATGGTGACGCTGATCAGGCCCGACTGCTTGCCGATCTCGGCCACCAGCAGCGCCTTTTGCACCTGCTCGATGGCCGCCAGTTTGGGCACGTAGCGCAGCGAAAATTCGGTGCCGGGTTTGGCCGCCAGCTGTTCAATGGTCAGCAGCAGCTGGCCCTGCGGCAGGGTCAGGGTCAGCGGCACGCCGGTCTGGCCGTGGACGTCGATGCCGGACTGAGCGTGCAGCAGGCGGTAGTCGCGGCCGGGGCCGGCGATCACGCGGAAGTGGCTGTTCTGCAGTGCCTCCGGCACGTAGAAGCGGGTGATGTCGATCGCTTCCGCGCCCCAGGCGTAGCCGCCGTAGCCGAACAGGCCGGGCGCGGACAGGCCGCGGCGGTAGCGCGCGATGGCGGCGCCGACCAGCGGCAGGTAGACCGGGTGGGCGTCGATGTACAGGCCGAGGCTGTCGACCGACTTGGCAATCACCATGCGCGACTTGATCAGCTCCATTTCCGAGATGGCGGCCGCCTTGACGTCGAACATGGAGGAAATCTCGCCGATCATATTTTTGGTATTGTTGTTGGGCAGGTCCTCTTCCACGTGGATCAGCATGGTGGCCTCGTAGACCGGCGCCACCAGCAGCGCGTACACGCCGCCGCAGAACAGACACAGCGACAAGATCCAGGCCATGCGCCAGCGCTGCTCGACGAGGATGTCGAGGTAGCCGGTCAGCTCGATCTCGGCCTCGTAGGGCGGCAGCGGCGCCGCCGCCTGCAGGCTGGCGGGGGCGGGCAGGGCGCGCTGGGACAGCGGGCGGTCCATCATTGCTTCCCGGCGCTGACGGCCGACGTCAGCGCGCCGGGGATGATCAGACTGAGCGTGCGGTGCCAGTGCGCCAGCCCGGTGGCGTCGATGAACACCAGGTCGCGCGGCGCCAGTTCAAAACTTTCGGCCAGCGCCAGCGCGCCGGTGTCGCGCGCATCCAGCTGGTACAGCTCGATGGTGTCCTGGCGGCGCCGCACCACGAACACCCGCCGCGCATCGCCGCTCAGCGGATTGATGCCGCCGGCTTCGCCGATCGCCTCGTTCAGCGACAGGCGGCCGCTGTGCATCAGCAGCGCCTTGGGCGTGACCACCTCGCCGCTGACAAACACCTTGCTCTCGTCCAGCGCCGTCACGCGCAGCACGTCGCCGCTGCGCATCAGCAGGTGGTTCGGGTCCTCGCCGTGCTGCACCAGCAGCGGCAGGTCGATATGATAGCGATGGCCGTCGCGCAGCAACCACAGCTGGCTCTGGTCGCCCGCTGCGGTGATGCCGCCGGCGCGATTGATCGCTTCGGTCACCGTCATCGGCAGGTCGTTGATCGCCTGCACGCCCGGTTGCTTGACTTCGCCGTCGACATAGATGCGCTGGCTGCGGAAGGCTTGCACATGCAGCTTGACGCTGGGCCGCTGCAGGTATTTGGCCAGCCGTTCCGTCAACAGCGCCCGCGCCTGCGCCACGGTCAGCCCTTGCAGCACCAGTTCGCCCACCAGGGGAAACTGGATGGCGCCGGCGGCGTTGAGCAGGAAGCCCTGCTGCGCGGCGGCGTTCTGTTCGTCCGCCACGGCGCCCGGCGCGGCGGCGGCCGGCACCGACATGGTGAGGTCCGCGTTCTTGTAGACGCTGATGGCCAGCAGGTCGCCCGGCCCCAGCGTGTAGGCGGAGGGCGCGGTGCGCAGCGCGGCCAGGTCGTCGCCGCCGCGTTGCTTGCGCGCGCTGCGCTGCTCGGCGATCAGGGCGGCCGTAATCAGGACCGGCTTGGCCGGCAGGTCGGCGCGCCCGGTGCTATCGGACAGGGCGCTGCGGTTGGCGCAGCCGGCCATCAACAGGCTGCCGCAAATCATCAGCAGGCCCGGCAGTTGCAGGCGGCAGTGGCGCGGGTTGGACATCGACATGGGCGGCTCCTTGCATCAGGTTGGACTCAGGTTAAGCGGCCCGGCCGCGCCATCTTTGTTGATTGTCATAACACCCATGCGCAGCGCCAAAATAAGCCAGCCGCTGTTGCGCCGGAGCGCGATCGCCGGCATTTATGACAGTAAGCAAACCGGCGCTGCGGAATGGGTATTCAATGGCCGATGTCGCGGCCGCTGGTCCGCTCTTTCCTGGAACCTTCCCATGCTGAAAATTGCGATTGTCACCAACACGCTGGCGCCTTACCGCACCCCGGTGTTTTCCGCGCTGGCCGCCATGCCGGGCATCGAGGTCCACGTGTTCAGCTGCGTCGAGCGCGAGCCGAACCGGCAGTGGGACTATGCGCCGCTGCGCACCGGCCAGACCACGCTGCAGCGCTGCTTCGTGGTCTGGCGCCAGCGCTACATCCACAGCAACCTCGACGTGTTAAGCGGCCTGCACCGCTACAATCCGGACGTGGTGGTGACCGACGGCTTCAATCCGACCCACCTGTATGCGTTTGCCTACTGCCGGCTGCGCGCCGTCGCCCACGTGGCGATGACCGACGGCACGCTGGCGTCGGAGCAAACGCTGACGCTGCTGCACCGCTGGGTGCGGCGCTGGGTGTACGCGCGCTCGCAAGCCTTTGTCGCGGCCAGCGCCGGCGGCCAGGCCTTGTATGACGCCTATGGCGTGCCGCACGCGCAGCGCTTCACCTCCTGCCTGGCGATTGACAACCAGGCCTTTGCGCGGGCGGCGGCGGCGCCGCAGTTCGACCTGCTGTTTTGCGGCCGGCTGGAAGCGGTCAAGCGGCCGCAGTTCGTGCTGCAGATGGCGCTGGCGCTGGCCACGCGCAGCGGCCGGCAAGTGAGCGTGCTGATGGTCGGCAGCGGCTCGCAGATGGCGGCGCTCAAGGCCGAGGCCGCCCGCCATGCCGACCGTGTGGCCGTGACCTTCGCCGGCTTTGCCAGCCAGCACGCGCTGCCGGCGCTGTACCGCAGCGCGCGCCTGTTCGTCATGCCGACCAGCTGGGAACCGTGGGGCGTGGTGTTCAACGAGGCCTGTGCCGCCGGGCTGCCGATCCTGACCACGCCGGCCGCCGGCGCGGTGGGCGAACTGGTGCTGGACGGCGAGAATGGTTATGTCGACCAGCCCGACGCCGGCCGCTGGGCCGCGCGCGCCGCCAGCCTGCTCGATGACGATGCCGCCTACCGGCGCTTTGCGGCGCGTTCGCAGCAACTGGTGGCCGGCTATACCTACGCGCATGCGGCGCAGGGCCTGCAGCAGGCATGCCGCCGCGCGTGGCAGCGCCAGCAGGCCAGCGCGCCGCAGGACGGCAATTACCGCTCGCGCCCGCGGGTCCTGATCGTCGAGCGCCAACTGCTGCACTACCGGGTCGGCATCTATGAGCGCCTGCGCGAACTGCTGGCGGCCCAGGGCATGGAGCTGCAATTGCTGGTCGGCGAGGGCACGCCGGCCGAAAAGCTCAAGCGCAACGACGCGCATCTGGACTGGGTGGTGTCGATCCCGACCCATTACCTGCTCAACGGCCGTCTATGCTGGCAGCCGTATGGCCGCTACGCGCGCGGCGCCGACATCGTGATCGTCATGCACGAGAACAAAATCCTGTACAACCTGTGGCTGATGTTCGTGCGGCGCCCGGCGCGGCTGGCATTCTGGGGCCACGGCGCCAACCTGCAGTCGGCGCGTCCCCAAGGCTGGAAGGAACGCTTCAAGCGCTGGACCGTCCGCCGCGCCGATTGGTGGTTCGCCTACACCGATCTGAGCGCGTCGCTGATCGCGGCCGCCGGCTTTCCGCCGGACCGCACCACCGTGGTCCGCAACGCCATCGACACCACCGCCATGACGGCCTTGTGCCAGGGCATCGATAGCCAGACGCTGGCGGCGCGGCGGCAGCAGCTGGGCCTGAGCGACGGGCCGGTGGCCATCTATCTGGGCTCGCTGTACAAGGAAAAACGCCTGGACTTCCTGCTGGCGGCGGCGCTGGAAGTGCGGCGCCAGATCCCCGGCTTCCAGCTGCTGGTGGTCGGTGCCGGGCCCGAACAGGGGCTGATCGACCAAGCCGCTGACAGCCACCGCTGGATTCATGTCCTGGGCGCCTTGCACGAGCAGGACAAGGCGCTCGCCTTGCGCCTGGCCGACGTCATGCTCAATCCCGGCCTGGTCGGGCTGGGCATCCTCGATTCGTTTGCCAGCGGCACGCCGATGTTCACCACCGACTGCGGCTTGCATTCGCCCGAGATCGCCTACCTTGAAAACGGCGTGAACGGGGTCATGACGGTCAATGACAGCGTGGCGTTTGCGGCTGAAATCGTGCACACCTTATCGGCGCCGGACAAGCTGTCGCGCTTGCGTGCCGGGGCGCGGCGCAGCGCCGCCGACTATACGCTCGATGAGATGGCGCGGCGCCTGAGCGGCGGCATTGGCGCGGCCCTGGCCAGCCTGTAGCGGCGAGCGTGGAGCTGGCGACGTCATGGTCCGCATCTACGATCCCGGCCAGCTGTTTGACAGCACGATAGCGCACCTCAGCTTGCGCAACGACCGCGAACTGTGTCGCCAGCTGCAGGTCGCTGCGCCGCTGCTGCGCAAGATGCGCCAGCGCCAATTGCCGATCAGCGGCGTGGTGCTGCTGCGGATCCACGAGATCACCGGTATCAGCTTGCTGGAATTGCGGCAGTGGATGGGCGACCGGCGCCGCCGGTTTCGCCTGTCGTCGCCGGGCGCGGCACGCATGGCTGCGGCGCCAGCGGGGCCGCTGTTACCTTAGTCCGCCGCAGGGGCGGCGTCGATCGCGGCCCGGACCGCGTCGGCGTTGCCAAGGTCGACCTGGCGGCCGCCGGGACCGTCCTGATAGCGGAAATGCAGGCCGTCCGCCTTGACCACCAGCCAGGTGTCGACCTCAATACAGTCATACGGATTCTCGATGTTGACCGCATCGATTTTCAAACGCATGCCGGGCTGTAGCAACCGTACTGTGTTCTTGGTCCTGAGCGTCGGCAGCGGGAAAAAATTGGCGGTGCTGAGGTCGACGCCGTGGTGCTTGCCGCCGTTATCGGTATCGGCCGGCTGATCGGGCCCGCTCAGGTAGCGGCGCTGCAATTGCGCCAGATTGCCCAGCCGCCGGGTTTCCTGTTCACTCAAGGGATGGCGGGCATCGCTGGTGCGCCTTCTGGCGGGGGCCGCCAGTACACGCAGTATCACGTGGCGCGGTACCTGATAGTGCATCATGTAGGCCCAGGCCGCACTGGCGCCGTTGACCGCATCAATCAGGATGCCGGTGCGGACCTTGACTGCCAGTCGGATATTTTCGCGGTTCTGCATGACAGTGTGCCCATCGAAAGGAGTAGAGCAGATCACCTTAGCAGGTTGACGGCCGCTGTCCACTGCGATCTATCGCTGTCGTGACAAGCAACAAGCCTCAGCCGCGACGGCAAGGTTGGCGCTGGCGCGTGGCATGCATAAAGCTGCACTGTTCTGGTGAAAACGCTGTAAGATCAAAGGCGCATGCATGGCTTTCCCTTTCACTCGCGGGTTCGATCCGTAATTCCGTTCTACCGTGCTACCTCCGACGCCGGCTTGTCCTGGGGCGGCATCACTTGTTCGCCCGCGCACTCTTGCCCACCCCCGGATACGCGATTGCCCTTTTTAGATCGGAATAATCGGATGAATAATATCCAATATCAAGAGATGCTTGATGCGGACGGCCAGAATTTGGCAGTGCGTTCCTTCCTGCTGATGTACAGTTGCGATCGCGTGATCAGCATTTCTGACATGAGGAATCACATGGAAATGTCTGGCTGGGGCGGTATGTGGCCTGAGGTAGTCTCTGCTGCCAGGGACAAGCAGGATCTGACCAAAGCTTGCGCTCAAGTGTGGATTCGATACTTGTTCTCTCTTGAAGTCTAGCTACTGGCATAGACGATAATCGATTGACGTAGCAGCCGTCGTATCACGTTGCACGATAGCCGCCTGGCTTTCAGACCGCCTGTCCGAACAAGGAAAATATCATCAGCTTCAAAGGGCGCCCGTGGTATCAAAGTGTACATAAACGGGCGGTAGGCCGGGGGGTAGGATCGTTTCACCGTCGTTTTTCATGGGAGAGTTGCAGAAACACCGTCTGGCTTATGGGTTGAAAAGTGGACTGGCGTGCACGCGCAGTATAACTGCCTAGAATGGTGTGGTGGTCCAACCCTACCGGGAAAAACATGACCAATACGATTAGCCGCCGTGCCTTCCTGCATTGCTCCGCCATTGGCGCCGCCCTGTCAAGCGCAACATCGATTTTCTCAATCTTGAGAATTCGCGCTACATGCGGCAGGAGTTCGACCGCGACGGCATCGAGACCATCCGTGCGCAGCTGAGCAAGCGCTGCGCAGCAATCCGCGCACCCGCTTGCTGTTGCTGACCCATATCAGCCATCGCACCGGCCTGGTGTTGCCGGTGGCGCGCAGCGGGCCTGCCGGCGGCAGCTGTGTCCGCATCACCCCCTCGCTGTTCACCGGCCCGGCCGACCTCGACCGGCTGGTGGCCGCGATCCGGGAGATCGCGGCCCGCTAGCAGAACGGCGACGCATCAATCAGAGGTATTGATACGAAATACGTCCTGTTGTAGGCTGTTGCTTCTCTGCCATCATCCGCTCTACCTTGACTTCGATGAATCTCATCCATCCGCTGCCGATCTCGATCCTGACCGTGGACGACCACCCGCTGTTCCAACAGGGCATCGCCAGCGTCATCAATATCGAGCCCGATCTGTACCTGGTCGGCCAGGCGGCCAGCGGCGCCGAAGCGGTCGCGCTGTATCGCCAGACGCGTCCGGCCGTCACCCTGATGGACTTGCAGTTGCCGGACATGAGTGGCATCGACGCCATTACCGCCATCCGTGCGGAATTCCCGGCCGCGCGCATCGTCGTCCTCACCACGCTCGAGGGCGACGTGCATGCGACACGCGCCATCAAGGCCGGCGCGGTCGGGTTCATCTACAAGAGCACGGTACGCAAAAACCTGATTGACACGCTACGCAGCGTCCACGCTGGCGGACGCTGCATTCCGCCGTCGCTGGTGTACGCGCTGGCCGAAACGCGCAACGGCAATGCCATCACCGCGCGCGAGGTCGATGTGCTCAAGCTGGCTGCACGTGGTAATTCCAATCCGATGATCGCCGCGGCGCTGGGGCTGTCCAGCGAAACGGTCAAGGGCTATATGAGCAGCATCCTGCTCAAGCTGGAGGCGCGCGATCGGACCCACGCGGTGATGATTGCCTTGGAACGGGGTATCCTCAGCCTCTGACGGCGCACCTCTGCACAGAGTAGCAGACCGCACTACCTCGATCGAGGTAGTGTGCACAATCCAGCGCCGCCGCTCCCCCTGTTCGGGGGGAAAGCGCGGCGTCATCTTTTCCCCGGCATCGCTCGGCGGCAAGAAAAACAGGCAAGCTGATCCTATGAAAGCGGCTCCCAACCGGGCCAGCTTTCGTGCCTGTGGCTTGCTCACTACCTCAAGCCGCTCACACCGCGTTAAGCAAGGTAGGCTTTTGGAGGATTGATGAACAAACTTAAATTATTGGCCCTGGTTTTCCTGATGTCGGCCAGTCCGGCGTTCGCCGAGAACGTCTGCACGAAACCAGCGCAGGGCATCGCTGCGCAAGCGGTGCCGGTGATTCACTACAAGACGGCGAAGATCGACGGCATCAATGTGTTCTACCGCGAGGCCGGACCGGCCAATGCGCCGGTGGTGTTGCTGTTGCATGGCTTCCCGACCTCGTCCCATATGTTCCGCAACCTGATCCCGCTGCTGGCCGACCGCTACCATGTGATCGCACCGGATTATCCGGGTTTTGGCCAGAGCGACTCGCCCGACCGCGCCAAGTTCAAATACACCTTCGCCAATTTCGCCGACATCACCGACAAGCTGACCGTCGCGCTCGGCGTCAAGAAATACAGCATGTACATGATGGACTACGGCGCGCCGGTCGGTTACCGCATGGCGATCAAACATCCTGAACGCGTGCAGGCGCTGATCGTCCAGAACGGCAACGCCTACACCGAGGGCCTGGGCGCTTTCTGGGATCCGATCAAAGCCTACTGGGCGGACGGCTCGCAGGCCCACCGCGAAGCCATCGGCAACCTGGTGACGCTGCCGATCACCAAGTTCCAGTACACCGACGGCATGAGCGACGTTTCCCGCATCAGCCCCGACAACTGGATCATCGACCAGGCGCTGCTGGACCGTCCGGGCAACCGCGAGATCCAGCTCGACCTGTTCCTCGATTACGGCACCAACCTGCCGCTGTATCCGGACTTCCAGGCCTTCTTCCGCAAGGTCAAGCCGCCTACCTTGATTGTTTGGGGCAAGAACGACAAGATCTTCCCGGAAGCCGGCGCACACCCTTACCTGCGCGACCTGCCCAAGGCTGAAATACACATCCTCGACAGCGGCCACTTTGCGCTGGAAGACCAGTTGCACGTGATGGCGCCGCTGATCCACAACTTCCTCGACCGCAAGCTCTGCAAGGATGCGAAATGACCCATCACCGCACGGCACAGGTGGACGGCCTCACCTTGTTTTACCGCGAGGCGGGGCCGGCCGATGCGCCGGTGGTGGTGCTGCTGCATGGCTTCCCCAGTTCGTCGCACATGTTCCGCCATCTGATCCCGGCGCTGGCTGACCGCTATCGTGTGATTGCGCCCGACCTGCCAGGCTTCGGCCTGTCCGATATGCCGTCCCCTGCGGATTTTTCGTACAGCTTTGCGACCTTCGCCGTCATCGTTGATCAGTTGCTGTCGCAGTTGGGTGTTGAGCGCTATGCACTGTACGTGATGGATTACGGCGCGCCGGTCGGCTTCCGCCTGGCGCTGCGGCATCCTGAACGCGTGTCGGCCCTGATCATCCAGAACGGCAACGCCTATGAGGCCGGCATGGGCGAGTTCTGGGCTAGCACGCGCGCACTGTGGGAGGACAATAGCGCGGCGCAGCGTGACGCCATGCGGCCTTTCCTCAAGCTGGACGCCACCCGTTTCCAGTATGTGGCAGGGGTGAAGGACGAGAGCAGGATCGATCCGGCTGCGTGGATACACGACCAGTTTTTCCTCGACCGTCCCGGCAACGACGAAATCCAGCTGGCCATCATGTACGACTACCGCACCAATGTCGCGCTGTATCCGGCCTTCCATGACTACTTCCGGGTGTTCCAACCGCCTGCGCTGATTTTATGGGGGGTCAACGATCCCATTTTCCTGCTCGAAGGCGCGCAAGCCTTCCTGCGCGATCTGCCGCAGGCCGAGCTGCACCTCCTCGATACTGGCCATTTCGCGCTGGAAGACAAGAGCGACCAGATGGTCCCGCTGATCCGGCAATTCCTCAAATAAAGGAGAACTACCATGCAAACCACTTCAACGGCAAAAGCCAGCGTGTTGGCCACCGGCGGCGGCGCGCGCCTGCTAGACCCGGCCGACACCCTGGTGCTGCTGCTCGATCACCAGTCCGGCCTGTTCCAGACCGTCAAGGATATTCCGGTCGCTGACCTGCGGCGCAATGTGGCCATGATCGCCCGGCTGTGCACCTTGCTGAAGGTGCCGGTCATCACCACCGCCTCGGAGCCGGCCGGCAGCAACGGTCCGCTGATGCCGGAAATCCACGAGCTGGCGCCGCATGCGGTTTATGTGCCGCGCAAAGGCGAAGTCAACGCGTGGGACAACGAAGACTTCGTCGCCCAGGTGCGCGCGACCGGCCGCAAAACGCTGGTGATGGCGGGCGTCTGGACCAGCGTGTGCGTGATGTTCCCGGCGCTCGACGCGGTGGCGGCAGGCTACGACGTCTATGCCGTCATCGACGCCTCCGGCGACCCGGGCGAGATGGCGTCGCGCGTGTCGCTGGCGCGTTTCGTGCAGGGCGGCGTCAAGCCGACCAGCACCAACGCCTTGCTGTCGGAAATGCACCGTACCTGGGCGCGTCCGGAAGCTGCCGACCTGGCGCAGCTGTATGCACTGGCGGCGCCAAATTACGCTGCGGTGATGGAGAGCTACGCACGCGCGCAGCAAGCCGCCAGGGACAAGGTTTAAGGAGCTGGCCATGACATACGGATTCATGGATGTAGCGATCACGCCGGCGGTACGTGCCGCGCAGGCCGAGAGGGGCGCGGACCATCTTTGGGCCGATTTCAACGGGCATCGCGACTTCGATCGCTTCACCGATCAGGAGGCGGCCTTCATTGCGCAGCAGGACACGCTATATCTTGCCTCCGTGTCGGAAACCGGCTGGCCCTACGTCCAGCATCGCGGCGGACCAGCCGGGTTTCTGAAAATGATCGACGACCAGACGCTGGCGTTTGCTGATTACCGGGGCAACCGGCAATACATCAGCACCGGCAATTTCAAGGCCAATGACCGCGCCTGCATGATCCTGGTCGACTATCCCCGGCGCGCCCGGTTGAAGATCTACGCCCACGTCGAAAAGCTGGCGCTGGATGCCGACCCGCAGCTGGCCGAACGCGTGCTGGACCCGGGCTACGCAGCGCGCCCGGAGCGGATCTTCAGACTGCGTCTGCAGGCTTTTGACTGGAACTGTCCGCAGCACATTACCCGGCGCTACACCGAGTCCCAGATCGCCATCGTGGTCGAACCACTGCGCGAGCGCATAGCGCAACTGGAACGGGAGAATGCCGCGTTGCGCCGCGCCTGAACAGCATTATTCATAGGCTAGCCGGCTCGCCAACGTGACGACCACGCTGGTACCCGCTGCTGGCACGCTGTGGATGGCCAGCCTGGCGTTGATCCGGGCCGCCCGCTCGCGCATGCCGGTCATACCCCAATGCCGTTCTCGCCGCCCGGTTTTTCGTACCGAGTCGTCCAGTCCCTTGCCTTCATCGCAGGCTTCCATCGTGAACATCGTGGCGCCATAGCACAGCTTCACCATCAGCACTTTACTGTCAGCGTGGCGCAGTGCATTGCTGATGGCCTCCTTGGCGATGGCGAACAATTCTTCTTGCACGTGGACTTGCAGCTGACGCCGTGTACCTTCCTCTTGCAGCGAGAACGCCACACCATAGGGGAGGGCGGCATTCTCACCCAACGCTCTCAGCGCGGATCCCAGATCGCCGCTACAGAAATGGTTGACGCGCAAGTCCATCAGTTCCTCGCGGCCTTCTTCCACCACTGCGTCTGCCGCGTCCAGCGCCTCGTCGATCTTTTGCCGGACCGCGTCATCTTTCGGCAAAGCTGCCTTGATACTGTGGAAGCGAAGACTCAGGCTTAGCACGCTTTGCAGGAAGGTGTCGTGCAGGGTACGGGCGATGCGTTCTCGTTCATCGATGCGCGTGCGTAAGCGCTCGACCGCGCGCGCCGTCATTTGCTTTAGCCGCCGCAGGTACAGCAGGTAGAGACCGCCGGCCAATATGCTGGCGCACAGCAGCTTGAACCACATGGTCTGGTAAAACGCTGGCGTAATGTAAAAGCTCAAGCTGGCGGGCGCATCGCTCCAGACGCCGTCCTCATTGGCGGCCATCACTTCGAAGCGGTAATTGCCGGGACCAAGGTTGGTATAGAAGGTTTGTCGTAGCCCGCCGGCGTCGCGCCACTCATGGTCCTGACCGATGAGTCTGGTGCGAAAACGCGCCCGTTCCGGAATCGATAATACGGCGGCGGTAAAATCGATATGCAGGTTCTGGGTGTGCCGGGGGAGTTCGATACCGTTGGCGGCGCGATAGCGCTGGTGGTCTGTGTGCAGCCAGGTGACCAGCGGTGTTGGCGCGACCCGGTTGCGATGGATCTCGCGCGGGTCGATCAGACCGACGCTGCTTGAGGTGGCGTACCACAGGCGGCCGTCATCCGCCTCGATCAACGTGTTCAGTGGGCGCAGTTGCTGGGCCGCGCCGGCATAGCCGTCCAGATAGTCGAAGTGTTGGTCCGAGACCTGGTCAGCGCCGTTGCGTGCAGCGGTGAGCTGCGCTGCATCGATACGGACCAGACCGTCGGAGCAATGCATCCACAGCTCGCCTTGTGCCGTTTCGACGATGCCGGAAACGCCGGAAAAGGGGTGGCCGCTGCTATCGTTGATCGCGACAAAGCGCCCTTGGTGAAAATATGCCAGGCCTTGATCGCCACCGACCCACAGGGTGCCGCGCCGACTGAACATCGCCAGCACGTTGCCAACCGTCAGACCATCGGTAGCATCGAACTGCTGGATCTTGCCGTGCTGTAGCATTGCCATTCTATTGTTGGTGTAGCCGAACCAGAGCCGCTCTTGTTCGTCTGAATGCAGCGATAGGGCGGTACGCTCCGCCAACGCCGCATGGCCGCCACCTGCATCCCAGACGCCATTGTTGAATGTATATACGCCGCGTCGCCCTATCGACACCCACAGCAAGCCATCGGCGGCCACGGCAAGCGCCTGGGTTGCCTGCTCTTGCAATGGCGGCGGGTACGGCCAGAGCTGCACCTTGCCGGCTTGCCTGCGCCACAGCCAGTGAGGATCGCCGAACCACAGCGTGCCATCCGGCGCGCGCGTGCCAGCGGTTGCGGAGTACATATCGCTTGCGATGCGGCGGCCGTCAGCCGCGATGGCAAAGGTTGGCGGGGAGATCGGGTCCTTCGATGAGTGGCTGCTGATCCAGACTTCGCCATCGGGGCCGGGAGTGAGACTAAAATCGGTGCTTCCCGCCGGCATCTCCTGCGGCAAAAGACGGGTTTCCCGAATCCGGTCAACGCCGTTCTCGGTGATAAACCACAAATTGCCTTCGCGGTCTTCCAGCGGCGGGCGGTAGACGCGAACGGCGCTGAAATCGTGAGGTGCAAGTAATTGCTTCTTCAGTTGTAAGTCTGGGCTGTACAAGTGCAGGCCGTCTCCCTGACCGATCCACCATGCGTTGCGGCGATCACGGTGCACGCTGTACGGCGTGGCAACCGTGGTGGGCAGGCGGGGGACGGTGACGCTGTCCGTCGCTGGATCATATAAACGCGTTGGCTTGCCGAATCTGAAAATGAGGACCTTGCCATCCGCCAGCAGTTGACTCGGTTGCATACTGCCAAAGTCGCTGATCCGCCGGAATCTATGCGTGCCGGGGATATTGCGATAGACACCCGTAAGGTGCGTTACCAGCAGACTGCCGTCATGCAAAATGTTGAGATGGGGTTGGTCGCCGTAAGGTAAGCCATCGGCCGGCAACACCTGTCGCCAGCGCGAGCCGTCTAACCAGTAGATGCCGGAAGTACTGGAAAACCACATCGTATCGTCGCTGGTTTTTCCGAACCGTGAGATGGCATTTGGCGGCACGCCTTCTGCTTCGCGGTAATGCCGTACCGTGCCGCGGTCAAACACCGAGATGCCGCCATGCTCGTAGCCTACCCATAGCGCGTCACCGAACAAGGCCAGCGCGTACACATTGGGCGACAGCAGTCGGTGGCCGGCGATATCATCCATGCGTTCGAAACGGACACCGTCAAAGCGGAACAGTCCGTTGACGGCGCCAAACCAGAGCATGCCGGTCCGGTCCTGCACCATAGCGCTGGCATCGGACGGCGCGCCGTCACGGTTGACCCAGGCTTGGTGGAGCGGGCTAGACTTCCAGAACGGCAGCGGTTCAACTGCGGAGTTGGCAAGCGGAGAAAATGCCGTGAGTACGGCCAAGGTACCAGCCCAGACGTTCACTATAACAATTTCCTCCTTCGTAAAATGATGAAAGTATTATAACTTGCAGCCCGAAGGGGCTGCTTTTTTCTGTCCATAAGGTAGATTACAAGCGGTGCAAATGATGTTCTTCCTCCAGCACGGCTATCGCGTCATCGCGCATGACCGCCGTGGCCACGGCCGCTCCACCCGAACCGATACCGGCAACGACATGGACACCTACAGCGCCGACGTCGCGGAACTGGTGGCGGCATTGAAGGTCAAGAACGCCATTCACGTCGGCCATTCCACCGGCGGCGGCGAAGTCGCGCGCTATGTGCGCCGGCATGGCAAGGCTCTGGTGTCGAAAGCGGTGCTGGTCAGCGCGGTGCCGCCGATCATGGTGAAGTCAGAAACCAATCCGGAGGGCGTGCCGCTGGAAGTGTTTGACGATATCCGAAGGGTACCGCATTCAATCGCTCGCAGTTCTATATGGACCTGACGCTGCCGTTCTATGGCTTCAACCGTCCCGGCGCGAAAGTATCCGAGGCGGTGCGCACCAACTGGTGGCGCCAGGGCATGATGGGCGGCGTCAAGGCGGCCTACGATTGCATCTACCAGTTCTCGCAAGTGGACTACAGCGACGATCTGCGTGCGCTGGACATCCCGGTGCTGGTGCTGCATGGCGAAGATGACCAGATCGTGCCATTCCAGAACAGCGGCGTGAAATCGGTGAAATTGCTGAAGCACGGCAAGCTGATTTCCGATCCCGGCTTCCCACACGGCATGCCAACCACCCATGCCGACGTGATCAACGCCGACCTGCTCGCGTTCTTCAAGTCCTGATTTCTACGCTTCCTCCAGCTCGCTGCGCGCCTCGCGCCGCAGCGACTGCGGCGCCACGCCCAGTTCGCGCACAAACACTTCCCTGAGATGTTCCCGATCGCGGAAGCCGGTTTCCCGCGCAATCACTTCCAGCGGATGGCGGCCTCGTTCAATCATATTCCGGGCGGCTTCAACGCGCAGCTGTTCGATGGCCTTGGCTGGCGACTTTCCGGTCTCGGATTGAAAAATCCTGCTGAACTGGCGCGGACTTAAATTTGCTTCCCTCGCAAGGTCATCCACGCGCAGCGGCAGCGCCAGGCTTTTGCGCGCATACGCAAGCGCCTTCTGGATGCGGTCCGATTTGGGCGCCAGCTTCAACAGCTCGGACTTCTGCGACTGCCCACCCGAACGCCGGTGATCCATCACCAGCACGCGCGCCACGGAGGTCGCAATCTCCGGCCCCAGGTCTTTTTCCACCATGCCCAGTGCGAGGTCCATCGCCGCAGTGAGGCCGGCGGAGGTCCAGATCGGTCCATCGACAATGAATATCCGGTCCGGTTCGATCCGCGCCAGCGGATGGCGTGCCTTCAGTGCCTCGGCATAGGCCCAGTGGGTGGTGGCGCGCCGGCCATCGAGCAGGCCGGCCTGGCCGAGGAAGAACGCGCCGGTGCACAGGCCCACGGTGCGCCGCGCCTGGGTGGAGGCGCGCCGGATAAACGCCGCCTCGTCGGCGGTCGCGGCGCCGGCGATCGGATCGACCACGCCACTGATCAGCCAGCTGTCGGCCTCGGCGCCGGTACCGGCCGCCAGGGTGTTGATCGACACCCCCTGTGAGGAACGAATCTCGCCGCCGGCCACCGAATAATTCTTCACCTGATACACCTGTTCGCGTGCCACCACGTTGGCGAATTCAAACACCGACTGCGTGCCGAGCGCCATGATCTGAAAGCGTTCAGTCAGAAAAAAACCGATTCGATGCATCGCCAATACCTGTGTCCGTGTCCTAAAACCCCATTATAAATGGCCTGGAAAATGCCGTGTATTCCCCGGAAGATATGGGCTACGGACCGCTGATATAAATGAAAGGAGCGTCATGAATCACCTATCTCCGAGTCTGAATGCGGAGACGCAATTTGCCGACATCAACGGGCGCCGGCTGGCGTATCGCACCTTTGGCAGTGGCCGGCCGCTGCTGCTGTGCGTACGCTTCCGGGGCACGATGGATAGCTGGGATCCGCTGTTTCTCGACAGCCTGGCAGAACAAGGCTTGCAGGTCACGGTGTTCGATTACACCGGGCTGGGGCAGTCTACCGGCGAGCCAACCTATAACCCGGCAGCGCTGGCGAAGGACGCCATTGAACTGATGACCACGCTGCGCCTTGGCAAGACGATCATCGGCGGCTGGTCGATCGGCGGCATCGCCGCGCAGATCGTGCTGGCGCAGGCGCCGCAATTGATCAGCCACGCGGTGTTGATCGGCACCACGCCGCCCGGCCCGCTGGTGCGCAGCGGCGAACAGCTGTTCTACACGATGGCCAAGCGCGAGAACGATTTCGATGACTTCACCCGCTTGTTCTTTGCACCGCACTCGCCAGCGAGCCGTGAGGCCGCCGTGCAATCGGCGCAGCGGCTGGCCCAGCGCACGCAAGGTGTCAGCCCAGCTGTGCCATTCCAGTGGGCGGGGCAGCAACTCGGCGATGCGCCGAAAAATCCGGTGTTTCCATCGGAAGCGGTGCTGCAAGCACTGAAGACCACCGCCATCCCGGTGCTGCATCTTGGTGCGGACCACGACATCGTGTTCCCGGTGGAGAACTGGTATGCACTCAACGGCCAGTTGCCCACGCTGCAACTGGTCACCTTTCCGCAAGCAGGCCACGGCCCGCAACAGCAGTACCCGCGCGCAGCGGCCCTGCATATCGCTGCATTCCTCGCGATGCGGCCCAACCTCTGAAACAACGGGACCCATTACATGACTGATCTGATCGACTTCGCCCTCCAGGCCGCCGGCGGCCTGCAGCGCTTTCGCAGTTTTAACAGCGTCTCCGCACAGCTGCACCACTCGGGCGTGCTGTGGCAGCGTGGCGCCGCCTGCGCGTGGAGTTCGCGCCATCGATCGCCACCCACAGCGCGGTCCAGACCTTTTATTTCGATGCGGACGGCTTGCTGCGCCGCCACGACTACGAGGTCGACATCCAGGGCCGCAACGCAGCGGCGCGCTACCTCAGCGACTACGTCGAAGTGCAGGGCATCCGTATGCCGAGCCGTTTCCGCATTTATCCGCGCGCGCCGGACAACCTGGCGCTGGCCGAACCGCTGATCGTCGGCGTCGATCTGTCCGATTTCCGTTTTGAATAAAGGAAGCAGTATGCAGCAGGCATCAACTTATCGCGCTGTGGTGGCCACAGCGCCCGGCGAACTCACCCTGGTGGAGCGCGCCGTGCCGCAGCCGGGGCCGGGCCAGGTGCTTATCCGCGTGCACGCTTGCGGCGTGTGCCATTCGGATAGCGCCACCGTGCAACGCCCGGTGCCGGCAGGCGTCCAGCCGATGGTGCCGGGCCACGAGGTCGTCGGCCGGATCGAGGCTGTCGGCGAAGGCGTCACCGGCTGGTTGCCCGGCCAGCGCGTGGGCGTCGGCTTCCTGGCCGGTGAAGACCGCACTTGCCCGTCTTGCCGGCACGGCGACGTCGTCAACTGCGAAAGCCCGGTGATCACCGGCATGAACACCGACGGCGGCTATGCCGAAGTCATGCTGGCCGAAGCGCGCGGCCTGGTGCGCGTGCCCGATGAACTGCTGGCGGTGGAAGCGGCGCCGCTGCTGTGCGCCGGCCTCACCACCTTCAACGCGCTGCGCAATGCCGGCGCCCGCGCGGGCGATGTGGTGGCGATTCATGGCCTGGGCGGGCTGGGCCACTTGGGCGTGCAGTTTGCCAACAAGATGGGCTTCCACACCGTGGCCATCGCACGCGGCGCCGACAAGGCGGCGCTGGCGCAGCAGCTGGGCGCACATCGCTACATCGACGCCGACGCTGAAGACGTGGCGGCCGTGCTGCGCGACATGGGCGGCGCCCAGGTGGTACTGGGCACCGCACCGACCGGCAAGGGCATGGCGGAGGTGGTGCGGGGGCTGTCGCCGCGCGGCAAGCTGATCGTGGTGGCGGTGCCGCACGATCCGATTTCGGTGAACGCGGTAGACCTGGTGTTCGGCGGCCGCTCCATCATTGGTGCGCTCACCGGCTCCGTCACCGACAACGAAGAGACCCTGGGCTTCGCCCAGTTGCAGGGCGTGCTGCCGATGATAGAAACCTTCCCGCTCGAACAGGCGCAGGCCGCCTACGACCGCATGATGCGCGCAGACGTGCGCTTCCGCGCGGTACTGGTCATGCATCCCGACGCTCAACAACACTAACAAGGAAACATCCATGAGAGCCATTGTCTACACCCAGGCCGGCCTGCCCATCGACGATCCCAAGGCCTTGTATGAAACCGAGTTGCCGCAGCCGCAGCCGGGCCCGCGCGACCTGCTGGTCAGGATAGAAGCGGTATCGGTCAATCCGGTCGATTCCAAATTGCGGCTCGGCGTGCAGCCGGCCGGTCCGCGCATTCTCGGATGGGACGCGGCCGGCACGGTGACGGCGGTGGGCGCCGAGGTGACCATGTTCAAGCCGGGCGATGCGGTCTGGTACGCGGGCGACATTACCCGCGCCGGCAGCTATGCCGAATACGGCCTGGTGGACGAACGGATTGCCGGCCATCGTCCGCGCTCGGTGTCGGCCGTGCAGGCTGCCGCCTTGCCGCTGACCGGCATCACCGCCTGGGAACTGCTGTTCGACCGCCTGAACATCGCCGAAGGCGGTGGCCAGGGCCAACGCTTGCTGGTGATCGGCGCCGGCGGCGGTGTCGGTTCCATCCTGGTGCAGCTGGCCGCCAAGCTGACCGGCCTGACCGTGATCGGTACCGCCTCCCGCGCCAACTCGCAAGCCTGGGTGCGCGAGCTGGGCGCGCATCACGTGATCGACCACAGCCAGCCGTTCGCGCCGCAGCTGGCCGCGCTCGGCGTCGCACAGGTCGACCATGTGGTCAGCCTGACGCATACCGACAGCTACTACCCGCAGATCATCGAGGTATTGAAGCCGCAAGGCCAACTGGCGCTGATCGATGATCCCGCCACGCTGGACGCCATGCCGCTCAAGCGCAAATCGATTTCGCTGCATTGGGAATTCATGTTCACCCGCTCCATGTACCAGGCGCAGGACATGGCCGCGCAACATGCCTTGCTGGACCGCCTTGCCGCCCTGATCGACCAGGGCGTGATCAAGACCACAGTCGGCCAGCAGCTCGGCGCCATCAGCGCCGCCACCTTGCGGCAGGCCCATGCCCTGGTTGAAAGCAACAAGACGTTGGGGAAAATTGTCCTCGCCGGTTTTTAATATAGTCGTTTGAAGGAATTCGTATGTCGCAACAAGCCACCACCAACTACATCGATGTCAATGGCATCCGTACCGCTTACCGCCGCCGCGGCCGCGCGGACGGCCCGCCGCTGCTGCTGTTGCAGCACTTCACCGGCACGATGGACAATTGGGATCCTGCCGTGGTGCAGGCGCTGGCGGCCGAACGCCCGCTCATCCTGCTGGACAATGCCGGCGTTGGCGCCTCGCACGGCCAGACGCCTGACAACGTTGATGCCATGACGGCGCACGTGATCGCCTTTGTTACCGCGCTGGACCTCCAGCAAGTCGACCTGCTGGGCTTCTCGCTCGGCAGTTTCATTGCCCAGCAAATGGCCCAGCGCCGTCCCGAGTTGCTGCGTAAAGTCATCATGGTGGGCGGCTGCCCGCCGGGGCAGGGCGCCGCCACGTTCCATCAGGTAATCGCCGGCGTGGCCGACAAATCGGGTGCCGACGTGCTGCTGCAATTGTTCTTCACGCCGAGCGTGGCCAGCCAAGCGCTGGGCCAGGCGTTCGTGCAGCGCTTGTCGTTTAGCGGCGAGCATGGCCCGAATCCGTCGGAACAGGTCTTCGCCGCGCAATACCAGGCAATCGTCGCGTGGTGCGAATCGGCGTTTGATGATGCGGCGTTGCGGGCGATTCCGCATCCGGTGCTGGTGGTGCAGGGCAGTAACGACACCATGTTCCCGACACCGCAATCGGTTCGCCTGTTTGAAAGCCTGTCCAATGCGCAGTTGAGTCTTTACCCGGACTCGGGTCACGCCTCGCTGTTCCAGTATCCGGCGCTGTTTGCCAGCCAGGTTAATTACTTCCTGTCCGCGCAATGACCGTACGCAAGATACTGGTCCAGACCACCATTCCATCCACGCTGGACGACTGGGCGATCGACCGCTTCAGCCAAATGGTGGCGCTGCTGGGCGCGCAACGCGATGCGCGCGGCGCACCGCTGTTCGAGGTGCAGGCGCGTGACCGCGATAGCGGCGCGCGGCCCGATAGCGTGCTGTCGCAGCTGGACACCAGCGACGTCGATGTACTGTGGCTGCTGGCGGTCGATGTGGGTAATGGCCTGCATCCGGAAGAGTGCCGCGCCATCGAGCGTTTCCGGCTGCGTGGCGGCGGGCTGATGGTGGCGCGCGACCACATGGATCTTGGTTCGTCGGTTTGTGACTTGAACGGCATCGGCCTGGCACATCACTTCCATACGCGCAACCAGGAAGGCGACGCCAGCCGGCGCGTGAATGACGACGTCGCAACGTCCTACATTCACTGGCCCAATTACCACTCCGGCCGCAACGGCGATTATCAGGAGCTGCAGGTGTGCGGGGCCATCCACCCGGTACTGGCCGATCCCGGCTCGGCGAGCGGCGCGATCCGCTTTTTCCCGGCGCATCCGCACGAGGGCGCGGTGAGTGCGCCGCCGGACCAGCCGGCCCGGGTGATCGCCTGCGGCCGCAGCAAGGTCAGCGGCGAGCAGTTCAACCTGGTGGTGGCGTTCGAGCGTCACCAGCAGCATGGGCGCGCCATTGCGCAGAGCACCTTCCACCACTTTGCCGACTACAACTGGGACGCGCGCACCGGCTGCCCTGGCTTTGTTAGCGAGGCCCCGGGCGACGGCATGTCCACCCATCCCGCCGCGCTGGCCGACATCCATCGTTACGTCATCAATGTGGCGCGCTGGCTGGCAGGCGATTTGTAATTTTTAATTTAGAAAGACAGAAAGAGAATCATCATGGAAAAATTGTTAGATCAAGTCATTGAGGCACACGGCGGCATGGCACGCTGGAAGAGCTTTAGCACCTTGTCCGCGCATTTGTCGCAAGGCGGCATCATCTGGCCGCTGAAGGGCAAGGGCGGCATGCTGGACGAAGTGGACATCAAGATCGCACTGCATCATCCGTGGACGTCGCACAGTCCGTTCGGCGGCCCCGAACGCCGCACCGCTGTTACGCCTGAGCGCGTGGCTATTGAAACCGTCGACGGCCGCGTGCTGGAAGAGGTGCTGGCGCCGCGCGCTTCGTTCGATGGCCATCAACTGGACACCCCGTGGACCGATGCCCAGCTGGCCTACTTTGTTGGCTACGCGATCTGGAATTACTTCACCATGCCATTCACGCTTGCCGCGCCCGGTTTCTCGGCGACCGAACTGCGCGCAGTGGAGGAGGATGGACAGCGCCTGCGGCGTCTTGAAGTCCGGTTCCCGTCGACGGTCGCCACCCATAGCCCGGTACAAATATTTTACTTCTCCGATGACGGCTTGCTGCGTCGTCACGACTATGAGGTCGATATCAGCGGCGGCGCACCGGCGGCGCACTATCTGTCCGGCCACATCACGGTGCAAGGCATCACGTTCCCGACCAGGCACGTGATCTATGTGCGTGACGCCGATGGCAAGCATCAACCTGAGCCGGTGGTAGTGTCGATCGACGCCAGCGCCATCACCCTGGCCTGAGCGAGGGGAAGCGAGTGACGCCAGCAAATCCTTTAAAGGTCGGCATTTGCCATGCCGAGGCCAGCGCGGGCGTGAATGGGATGTGCGTACCGCTTTGTCGGCCGGCGCGCATGGCTACCTGCCGCAGCAGTGCAATGCGTCCGAGCTGATGACGGCGCTACGCACGCTCGGCGCCGGCGAACGTTATTTCAGCAGGGATTTGCTGGCACGCGCCGCCGACAACCGTCTGCAGGACGGCTTTACCCAACGCGAGAACGACGTGCTGAAATTGCTGGCGCAGGGACAGTCCAACAAGCCGATCGCCCGCGACCTTGATATCGGCGTTGGCACGGTGAAGTCGCACATCAAGTCCTTGTTTAACAAGCTGGGCGCCAGTGCCCGTACGCAGGCGGTGGTATTGGCGACGCAACGCGGCATCGTCTCTCCGTAGCCAACCATATTTCATCCATATTCCCTGGCCTTTACATGCATCCGGACCACCCATTTCATACTGCATTGTCAACTTCGGCGTACCTCGGCCAGCAAACTGCTGCTGACCTTGTCTTTCTGGATCACGCACAGGCTGTACGCGCCGCTGATGCGCATGTTCGGTGCGCCGGGGACCGGTACGCTGGCGGATCCCGCAGGCCTGCCGCTGCTGTCGCTCATCCTGACGCTTTGTTTCCTGGTCTTCACGCCGCTCACCAACGGCATCGTGCGCCTGATGGAAAACCAGGCCGACGTTTACTCGCTCGAGCATGCGGAGGAGCCGGACGGCATGGCGATTGCACTGCTGCGCACCGCGAACTATCGCGCTGCGTCGCCGGGTCGGCTGGAGGAGTGGCTGTTTTACGACCACCCCGCGATCGCCCGCAGGATCGAGCGCGCCGTCGAATGGAAGCGACTGCATGGACGCGGGTAGCCTGCGGGTGTGGCGAGCCCGGAGCAATCAATTGCTTATCCGCCCGCGTGGCTGTTGCCACCGTGGGCGGCGATGAACATGGCGACGGCTGAACGGCAATAGGATGCGATTTCGTTGTCGTCTTTTGCGCGCGCCTCATCGAAGCGTACGATAGTCAGGAGATCGGATCCTTTGATCAGCGCGGCAAACAAGCGGGCGGATGGAAGAGGGGCGGGCACGTTCAGCGCCCCCTTCTCGTGCAACTGCCGCAACAGGGCCTCGATCTGGGCGATGACATAGGCGGGGCCGGCTTCGTATTGCAGCTTGCTTAACGACTTTTGATTCGTCGTGTCGGCCATGATCATGGCTTCGACCCCACGCACCTCCGGACTCAGGAGCGTGCGCAGCAGGGATGACCCCACCGCCATGAGCTGGTCTTCGGCCGATCCGTCGGCGCCTTCAAAAAGGGGCTGCGGTACAAACTGATGGCAGCGGCCCGCGATGGCCGCGCTGAACAGCGCCTCCTTGTTCTCGAAATGCCGATAGATGCTGAGCTTGGATATTTTTGCCCGCTGGGCGACCTTGTCCATCGTCGTCGCTTGAAAACCCAATTCCACAAAAAGTTCGTACGCGGCATCGACTATGGTTTGTCCAAGCGCCGCGTTGACGGGCCGGCCGCGCCGGGCCTGACTGTTTTCGCTCATAAAAATTCCAGTACTCGTTAGTATTCTAATTCTCAAATTATGATACTATGAAGTATCTTAAGTGTGCAATCCAGATCATCCCCTCACGTTCGGAGTCCATCACCATGAATGACGTCATCATTATCGGCGGCAGCTTTGCCGGCCTTGCCGCCGCCCTGCAACTGGGCCGTGCCCGCCGCAAGGTCATCGTTCTCGATACCGGCCTGCCGCGCAATCGCTTCGCCGGCCACTCGCACGGCCTGCTCGGGCACGACCACAAGCCACCGCTGGACATCCTGGCCGAGGCGCGGCAGCAGCTGGCGCGTTATCCCACGATCAGGCTGGTCCATGCCCGGGCCGACAGCGTCGCCGGCGCCATTGACCAGTTCTCCGTCACCACCGGCGATGGTCAAGGCCTTGAGGCGCGCCGGCTGATCCTGAGCTATGGCGTTGCCGACCAGATGCCCGATATTCCGGGCTTCGCCGACAACTGGGGCGCCTCCATTGTGCCTTGTCCCTATTGCGATGGCTTTGAGGTCGCCGGCCAGCATTGGGGCCTCGTCTGGTCGGGCCCGCAGTCGCATAATTATGTCAGGCTGTACCACGATTGGACCGACAGGTTGACGGTGTTCGCCGATGGTCACGACATTGCACCCGATATCAGGGCCGACCTGGAACGCCGCGCGATACCTGTGGTCGAGGGCCGGGTCACCGGAATCGCCCGTCACGGGGACCATCATGCCACCGTCAAGCTCGATGCCGGGCCCGATGTCGCGGTCGACATGTTGTTTGCGCATCCGCGCAACAAGCCATCCGCCAGCCTGCATGAATCATTGGGCCTGGCCACGGTCAACACGCCGTTCGGTATCGCCCTTCAGGTCGACGAGCGCCGCGAAACCAGCATGCCCGGCATCTATGCGGCGGGTGATCTCGCAAACCCGCTGATGGCCTCGGTCACCGCAGCAATAGCGCAGGGCGCGACGGCGGGTATCTCCGCCCAGCAGTCGATGCTGGTTTGAGGACGACGATGTCTTAGCCGGTTGTCAGCCTTCGCTCTGCCAGCCGCCGCCGAGGGCTTTGTAGAGCGATACCGTGGCTTGCAGGCGTTTGAGTTTCAGTATGCCCAGCTCATTTTGCACGTCCGACAGGTTGCGCTGGGTATCGAGCACGGTCATCAGGTCTTCGGCCCCGGCCTTGTAGCGGATCTCCGATAAGTTGAAGGCAAGGCGCGACTGTTCCAGTTCCACCTCTTTCAGCCGGCGCTGTTCGTCGAGACTGCTGATCTGGCCCAGCACCGTGTCCACTTCCGCCAAGGCCGCGAGGACGGTCGAGCGATAGGTCTGCACCAGCTCTTGCTTCTGTTCGATGGCGAGATCACGCTCGGTCCGCAAACGGCCGCCATCGAAAATCGGCGCCACCAAAGAGGCGCCGACATTGGCGAACAAATTTTGGGCGTTCAGCAGCGACAGCAAGGCATTGCTTTGCGTGCCGGTCGATCCGGTCAGGCGAATGCTGGGGAACAGTGCCGCGCGCGCTGCTTCGACATTCGCGCTGGCGGCTGCCAGCACCGCTTCCGAACGGCGGATGTCGGGGCGCCGCGACAGCAGTTCGGACGGCATGCCCGCCGTTACTTCGGGCAAGCGGATGGTGGCCAGTCCGCTATCGCTGACTTTGAAGGTTTGCGGCGACCGGCCAAGCAAGATGGCCAGCGCAGACTGCGCCTCGCGCTGCTGCTGCAGCAAAGCAGGGATGGTGGCATGTTGGCTGGCGACGGCGGAACGCTGGCGAGCCAGGTCCACCGAAGTGGCGGCGCCGACGCTGCTCTGGGCTTCGACCAGCGACAGCACATGCTCTGCAGTGCTGGCGTTCTCGCGCGCGACGGCGAGCCGGTCGTGCAGGGACAAGAGCTGCAGATAGGTCGACACGACGCCGCTGGTGACGGTGAGCGCCACGGTTTGGCGGTCGTAGAAATTGGCCCGGAGCGATGCCTCGGCTGCGGCAACGCTGGCGGCGTTCTTGCCCCAAAAGTCGAGCTCGTAAGACACCTGCAACTGTCCGCTGGTTGAAACATTGGCGTTGCGATTGCCCGCCAGCGGCAGATCCCGGCTGGCGCTTGCGGAGGCGTCGACGGACGGCAGCAGCGCGACGCCGGCAATCCGTGCCTGCGCCGCCGCCTGGCGCATGCGCGACAGCGCGGCCGCCAGTTGCAGGTTGCTGTCCTGGCCCTCGCGCACCAGTTGGCTCAGTTCGTCGCTGCCGAAGCGTTGCCACCAGTCGGTGTCCGGCCATTCCTGGCTGCCCGGCTTGCCCGCCTGCGACCAGCCGGCCGGCAATTCGACTGTCGGCGCCGGTTCCGCCACCGGGATTTTGTGGGCACAGCCGGCCAGTAAAATGCCGGCGAGGCAGCCCGCCAGCACGCGCACGCGCGGCGCGTAGTGTGCAGCGCCTTGCTTCATGGCGCTCCCACCGACGCAGCGGGCTTGGGCTGAATGATGAACTGCACCTTGGCGGTCATGCCGCTCATCAGTTCCTGCTCCGGATTATCGACCTCGAACAGCACATTGTAAAAAGTCTGCTTGCCTTGCTCGCCCGTGCCGTCGGCAGGTACGGGCAGCACCTGGCGCAGCTTGCCCGACCAGGTGCGGCCGGGATAGCCGGGCGTCTGGAAGTTGGCGGTCATGCCGCGCTTCAGGCGCGTCACATCGGCCTCGGCCACGCGCGCCTGGACCGTCATCTGCGACAGGTCGGCAATGCGCATCAAGGGCAGGGCCGCCTGGCCGACGCCCACCGTTTGCCCGACGCGCGCATTAAGCGCCACCACGGTTCCCGACAGCGGCGCCAGCACCTGCTTTTGCCGGTTGCTTTCTTCATCGAGTTTCAGCGTCGCTTCCAGCTGCTGGATCTGCGCGTTGATGGAGTCCAGCCGGGCGCGGGCCGACGAGACATTCATGCGGCTCGACTCGAAGCTTTCTTCGCGGGTGGCGTTTTGCGCCTTGAGCTGGGTCTGGCGCTTGAACTGCGACTCGGCGAAATCTGTCTGGGCTTGCTGGTCCGCCAGTTCGGCCCGCAGCCGCGCCATTTGCGCACGGTTGCTTTCCATCTGGTTGGCGCGCACCGCCGGCGAGATTTCCATCACCAGCTGGCCTTCCCGCACGGCGTCGCCGACCGCAACCGGCACATCCTTGATCTGGCCGGCGACCTGGGCATTGACGTCGGCAAACCGGTGGAACTGCAATTTCCCGATGGCGTCGACCGTTTGCGGCGCCTCTGCTGTTTCCAGTGCTTGCGCCAGCGAGAGATTGGCTGCCAGTGCCAGCACGAGCGCTGCTGCGGCCAGGCGGGTAGGGCGATGGGCGCGGTCTTTTTTGTCGTTCATCAGTTTTACTTCGTTCAAAACAGCAGTCATTGTTTATTGTCCCAGCAGGCGCAGCGATTCGTCCCAGGCGCCTTGCCACGGAGAGAGGAAGTCGTGGGTCTTGAATGCGCGTTTCAGCGGACCGAACGGCACGCGGTAGACGTCATGCAGCCCGAGCGCCAGCGTGACGGGATTCCAGACCGCGTTGCGCTTGCTCTTGCGGGCGCTGGCTTTGACGCGGGCGCCATCGTCGCCAAAGATGCCGATAGCCTCATCCAGGGCGCGTGCCAGGTCCAGCCGCACCATGCCGGCAAATGCAGTCAGTACCTCGTCCTTGCCGATACCTGCTTGCGACTCCTTGGCGGCCCCGCTGTTGTCCTGCGGTGGACGCTGCGCGGCTTGCGCTTCGTGCTTGAGCTTGCCGGCGAGCCGCTCCAGGTCTTTTTTCTGGAAGCGCAGCTGATCGAGCGGGCGGCGAAATCCGGGCTCGGGCAGGCGAGCCGGCAGTTTGTAGGCGTCTTTGGTAAACGTGATCAGGACGTCTTCGCTGCCGGCTGCCAGCCGGGCAATGTCGTCGGCGAAAAAGATGGGGGCGGCGTAGCCGCCATTGGCGTCGCCGAACAATTCAGGATAGGCGGCGTCATAGTCGAGCCACACGACTGGCGTCAGCGCGTGTTCAAGCAGGCGCGCCAAAGTCCAGGCGTCGCCGGTTTGCCGGGCCATCCAGGCGCAGGCTTCCGTGGTGGTTGCCCGGAAGGGCAGGTCGATAGTATTCATGGTACGGTGGGCGGTGTTGGTTCGGATTCAAGGAGCCGCCGAAAGCCGCACGCGCAGGCGGCGGTTCAGGCGGAGCGCCTTGATATCGGCGCCAAATGCTTCCTCGATCAGGCGGGCTTTGAGTCCGGTCGCTTCGGCCTCCTTCAACGCCCGCTCGATGATGGGACGGTAGCTGGCGACCGATGCGTTCAGATAGTAAGCAAAGTCAGCGCTGTATTCTACTAGCAGGTGCTGTTCCACCACCAGCTCGGGATGCGTGCGTGCTTCTTCCATCACTTCAATAACGCCGCGCGGCAGGTAGTCGACGTTGCGGTTTTTCGCCGCCACCATCGCGTAAATCGTGCTCCACGGTGCGGCGTGCTCGTACAGCGGCAGGCCCGCAGCCTTCCATACCCTGGTGTCACCCCAGCCGGCGCCGAAGCCGGCGATCAAGCCGGTACGCTTCAGCTCAGCCACCGTCTGGACTTGTGCGAAAACATTAGCGTCGGCCTGGCGGATCAACAGCACGCGCTGGCCGATCAGGCCATTGGTCAGGGCGTTGCGCACCGCGACCAGCTGTGCGTTGCTGTCTTTTTCCTTCGATTGCATGCCGTAGAACAGATTGATGTCGCCTTTTTCCAGCATCCACCACATGCGGCGGGCCGGAATGTCCTTGACGTAGTGGATGCGGTAAGGCTGGTGAATCAGCTTCAACGATTCTTCCAGCAGGCGGATAAAGTAGTCGGCACGTCCATCGGACACCACCGCGATGCGCAGTTCAAGCGGCGCCGCTGTCGGCGCTGATGCCGATGAGAACGGCGCCAGGAGTATGCAGGCAAGAAAGCAGATGAACCGCAACATGACAGCCAATTCGGCAAGAAGACAGGTTGGCTAGCCTAACACAGCTTGGCTGAGGAAGACGGACGCCAGCCCGCTAAACCATGAAATAAGTTGCTGAAAAGCATGTTAAAAATATTACTCTCGCCGACAATTGTGATGTAAAATGGCAATCACTGTTGTTTAATGGATATTAAAAGGATGCTCACCATGAAAAAAGTAATTGCCGCCAGCTTGCTGGCCTTCGCTGCAGCAGGCGCCAGCGCCGCCGAATTGGTGAGCAACGGTGGTTTTGAAGACGGTAGCGCCGGCTGGGGCTCGACCCAGACCGTCGGTTTCGCACCGATCTCGGCCTACATCAATTGCTGCGGCATCGATGGCAGCGGCTATCCCGCCGCCAATGGCGTGGCGGCAGCGTTCTTCGGCTGGGGCCAGCAAGCGGGCGGCACCATCTTCCAGGACCTGGCTACGGTGGCCGGCCTGACGTATACCGTGAACTTCTCGTACGGCGCCATCTCCGGCAACGCACTGCAGACCATGACGGTGGAGGCATCGGATGGCCAATCGCTGCTGGGTTCGCTGGACGTCAGCGCCTATGGCACCACTAATCAAGCGGCCCTGGTGTCGCCGTATTCGTTCACCTTCATCGCCAACAGCAGCAGCACCCACCTGCTGTTCCGCGACACCAGCCTGAACACGAACAACACCGATGCGCTGGTCGACAACGTCAGCGTGATGGCCGCCGTGCCGGAACCAGAAACCTACGCCATGCTGATGGCGGGCCTGGGCCTGATCGGCTTCGCAGCGCGCCGCCGCAAAGCCTGATTCGCTTTACATCGCAGGATAAGAAAGGCCGGCGCCTCAACGAGGCGCCGGCCTTTTTTTGTTATTGACGTTGTAGTGGCCGGTTTGTAGTATCGAATGCATGAGACGATACCGGTACGCCATTGCAGTCAGTCTGCTGTTCGCCACGGTCGCCGCCCAAAGCACGCAGGCGGCCGAGGTGACGCTGTACGTGATGCAGGTGCCGCCGCTGACGCTCAACAGTCCCGGCCGTTATGGCATCGCCGGCGATCTGGCGCTGGCGGCCATCAAGCGCGCAGGCTATGACGCCAGGATTATCGTCGTGCCCAACAACCGGGCGATGGCGATGGTGCAGGGCGGCGACGCGCGCGACACCCTGATCATCCCGCTGGCGCGGTTGAAAGAGCGCGAGCCGCACTACACCTGGATCGCCCCGGTCGCCAAAGTCAACCGCACGTTTTTCGCGCTCGACCGTAGTGTGGCCAGCTTTGACGAGGCGCGTTCGGCCTTTCGCGTGATCGGGGTGGCGCGCGGCACCGCCGGCGTTCACATCCTCCAGGAACAGGGCTTTGCGGCGCACCAGATCTATGAAATCAACGACAACGACATCGCCCCGCGCATGTTGCTGGCCCAGCGTTTCGACGCCTGGTACGGACCGACCTTGCAGTTTCGCGAGTGGCTGCGTGACGCCGACCCGCAACACCGGATCAAGGCCAGCACCTCGCTGGGCGCCACCCTCAACTACATGGCCTGCTCGAAAATCTGCGACCCGGTCATGGTCACCCGCCTTGCCGATGCCGTCGACAAGCTAACCCGCGACGGCACGGCCAAGGCGATCGAAGCCCGTTACAGCCGTAGCGAGTAGCCTGTCTGCCTAAAAACTACGGGCTGCTTACCACCACAGCGCGTAGACTGCCACCAGGATCACGCCAATGATGGCTGCGCCGGCCGCGAAGCCAGGGCTGACACGGAACAGGGCGCGGTCGATTTCCAGGCCCTTGTCTTCCTTGTGGCCGCGCTGCTCGGCCAGTTTGCTGATCAGCACCATGCCGGCCACCACCACGAAGAACACGATGAACATGCGGTCGAGGAATGGAATCTCGACCACGCCGCTGGCCGTGGCCTTGGCAAAGCCGAACGGGATCAGCCACGACAGGTCGGTCATCTGCGGCAGGAACTTCAGGATCACGGAGCCCACCAGGCCGCCGACGGTGGCGAACATGGCCGCGCCCGAGGTGGTTTTCTTCCAGAAGAAGCCCATCAGGAACATGGCCAGGATGCCTGGCGACACGAAGCCGGTGTATTCCTGGATGTACTGGAAGCCGCCTTGCTTGTCGATGCCCAGCAGCGGCGCGATCAGCACGGCCAGCAGCATGGCGACCACCACGGTCAGGCGGCCGGTCCACACCAGGCTTTGCTCGCTGGCGTTCTTGTGGAAGCGCTGCTTGTAGATGTCCAGCGTGAAGATGGTGGCGATACTGTTGGCCTTGCCGGCCAGCGAAGCGACCACGGCAGCGGTCAGGGCGGCAAACGCCACGCCTTTCAGGCCCGATGGCAGCAGACCCAGCAGGATAGGGTAGGCGCGGTCAGGATTCAGCTCGCCGCCCTGGCGCATGGCGTCGCCCAGCATGCCGGAACGGTCCAGCGCAAACGCGGCGATACCTGGCAGTACCACGATCACCGGCATCAGCAGTTTCAGGAAGGCGGCAAACAGCAGGCCCTTGCGTGCGGTCGGCAGGTCGGCGCCCAGCGCGCGCTGGGTGATGTACTGGTTGCAGCCCCAGTAGTTGAGGTTGACGATCCACATGCCGCCCAGCAGGATGGACAGGCCCGGCAGGTCCATGTAGTTGGCGTTGTCGCGGGTCAGCACCATGTCGAAATGATCGCGGGTGCTCTTGTACAGCTCGGACAGGCCTTGCAGCGCGCCGTGGCCGTTGGCCAGCGAGGCCACCAGGTCCAGCGCCAGCCAGGTCGTGACCAGGCCGCCGACCACCAGGCAGGCCACCTGCACCACGTCGGTATAACCGATCACCTTCATGCCGCCCAGCGTGATGATGGCGGCGAACACGGCCAGGAACAGCATGCACGGCAGCAGGGCGATGCCCGACAGGCTGGAAATCGCCAGCGCGCCCAGGTACAGGATCGAGGTCAGGTTGACCACCACGTACAGGCCCAGCCAGAACAGCGCCATCGTGGTGGCGACCGCCTTGCCGTAGCGCTGCTCGAGGAATTGCGGCATGGTGTAAATGTGGTGTTTAAGATACACCGGCATGAAGAACACGGCCACAATCACCAGCGTGGCGGCGGCCATCAGCTCGTACACGGCGATCGCCATGCCGATGCGGTAGCCGGAACCGCTCATGCCGATGAACTGTTCGGCCGAAATATTGGAGGCGATCAGGGAGGCGCCGATGGCCCACCAGGTCAGCGAGCCTTCCGCCAGGAAGTAATCGTGGGAGGCCAGGCCGGAGCTGGCCTGGCGCCGCCGATAGACCCAGATGCCGTAGCCGGCCACCAGGACAAAATACACCAGGAAAACGATGGAATCGAGTGTGGAAAATGCGGTCATGAATAGTGTCTCTTCTATCTCGGAATAAAGGTTGCGGCTGGCATTATCGCGCAGGAATCACCGTGCCAGCGCAGCTTCGCGAGAATCATTGCCGGGTTTGTTTAATTTCGTAATAAAAAACGCCGCCGGGGCTTTGCGGGCCACGGCGGCGGCGGGGGTGTTACAGCTTAGAACGAGTACTGTGCCAGCAGGGTGTAGCGCGGACCGCTCATGAACACCTGGCGGGTGAACTCACCCGAGTGCTGTTGCATGATCTGGCGCGTGTACGAGTTGGTCAGGTTGGTGCCTTCCAGGCCGACACGGAACTTGTCCGTGAAGTCGTAGAAGATCGACGCATCCACCTGGCCATACGCAGCCTGGTACAGCGGCAGGCCGAAGGCCTGGTCGTTGTTGGTGGTCGGGATCAGGAAGCGGCCCGCACCGGAGTCCGGATTGGTGTTCAGGCCGTTGTTGCCCCGGCTGCCCCACTGGTTCACGCCCAGCAGGTAGCGCGAGCGCCAGTTGTAGGCCAGGCGCATCGACAGGCCGTGCTGCTCGTACATGATCGCGAAGTTGACGGTGTTGCGCGACAGGCCCTGCAGCGGGGTCTTGCCGAACGCGCGGCCGTCGGTATCGCAGCCATTGATGCTCAGGTTGAAGTTGGACGAGGCGTCGTTACCCGAGCACCATGCTTCGAACACCGGTTTCTTCAGGGTGCGCTCGCTATCCACGTAGGTCCAGCTGGCCTGGGTGCCGATACCGCGCAGCCAGTCCGGCACGAAGTCGTAGTACTGCTGGTGAGCGATCTCGAAACCGCGGGCGTAGCCGTTGGCGCCATTGACCGGGCCGGTGACCACGAAGGTTTGCGGCTTGCCGGCGACATCTTTCGCAGTGTACGAATAATTCTGCGTCATGATGATGTCTTTGAGGTCCTTGTTGAACGCCGAGAAGGTCAGCGAACCGGCCTTGGCAAAGTACCATTCGGCGGTCAGGTCGACGTTGGTCGACATGGTCGGCTTCAGCAGCGGGTTGCCGTCGCTGGTGCCGGTCAGGCTGGTGCCGTCGAAGCGCACGCCGGTGGTGTTGCCGGCCGCATCCTTGGTGACCGTCTGCAGGTGCTGGGCGCTCAGCGTGGTTTGCACCTGCAGCTGGTTGAAGTCCGGACGCGACATGCCACGGGCCACGGCAAAGCGGAACTGCAGCTGGTCGGTGGCCTTCAGGCGCAGGTTCAGGCTCGGCAGCCAGTTGTCGTAGGAGTTCTTGTACGACTGCGCTTCGGCAAAGCCGGCAATGTTGATCAGCTTGTCCTGGCCGGTCACGGCGGCGCCGGCCGGAATGGTCGGCGTGGTCGGCGGCGTGAACGAGACGTAGCCGCTGCCCGAGCCGTTGGTCTTCACGTAGCGCAGGCCGACGTTGCCGTCGACCGGATACTTGAGGTCATCCCAGCCGAAGCGCAGTTGGCCGTAGGCCGCATGGGTACGCTCGTTCTGCTTGTTGGTGGCAGCCGGATCGTTGAAGGTCGCCGGCTTCCACGTATCGCAGGTGCCCCAGCCCTGGGCGGCCGACTGCTCCGCGCACAGCACGTCGTGGTAAGCGTGGATCTTGCTCCACTGGTCCGGGAAGCCGCGCACGGTGGCCTCGTCGGCAAACAGCATCGGTGGCAGGTTGTATTTACCGCCGAAGAAGTTGTCGATGGTCTGCAGCGAAGCGCCGCCGGCGAAGCGCGGATCGTTCAGGCGTGCCACGTGCGGGATCTGCCAGCCTTCCATCCACGGGAAGGTAATGCCCTGCCAGTTGTAGAACTTCTGGGCCTTGTTGTTGACGCCTTCGCGGTCGGTGAAGCGCACGCCAAAGCGGACGTCGCGCAGCACCGGATCGTCGAACGAGTACTTGAAGTCCGACTTCCACGCCTTCTGGGTGGCCTTGGCGCGGTCCAGTGCTTCCTGGGTGTAGGCCCAGTAGTAGTTTTTCGCATCGGCCATGTAGGCCGCCGAACCGAGGCTGATCTGCGGCACGCTGCCGGTCATGTCCATCGTCTGGTTCGGCAGGATGAAGCCGGTCGAGACGTCGGCGTCGAAGCCCTCGGTGGTCGAGCGCACGTGCTGGAAGTCATTGGTCCAGGTCAGGGACGGCGACACGCGCCATTGCACGTTCAGCGACAGGTCGCGGGTGCCGGATTCACGGGTGTTGATGCGCTGCGAGCTGTTGAACGGCGAGCCGCCATAGGTCGGGTTCGAGATGGTGCCGCTCTGGAACGCGCCATTCTTGTCGAACACCGCGTTGGAGCTGGCCACCTGCTGGTACCACTTGTCTTCGGACGAGGCCACCACGTGCTCGTCGAGGTCTTCCTTGTACTTGGTCTTGAAGTAGGTCAGCGACGCGGTCAGGTCCTTGTTCGGACGCCACTGGAAGGCGGCGTAGTCGCCGCGGCGGGTACGGTCGAAGTCCTGCGAGCGATAGCCGACGCCGAGCGGAATCCACTGAGTCTTGGAGCGGTCGTACAGGGCCGGGTCGGTCGAGTTCACGTGCGGGAAGTACGGATCGACGCCGACGCCGTCGGAGCGGCTCGGGCTCTTGGCGTGGGCGATATCGATCAGGGCGCCGAACTCGCCGAGGTCGGTGGCCCAGCGGTTCGACAGCAGGATGGTGCCGGTCGGCGAAGGCTTGCCCTTGCGCAGGGTGGAATACGATTCCGATACGCCCATCACGCCCTTGAAGCCCTTGTAGTCGAACGGCAGGGCGGTGCGCAGGTTGACCAGCGCGGCCACCGCGCCTTCCACCTGTTCGGCGGACGGATTCTTGTAGACGTCGACACCGGCCATCAGCTCAGGCGCCACGTCGGCGAAGCCGAGCGAGCGGCCGCCACCGGCCGAGAACGCATCGCGGCCGTTGATTTCGGAACGCACATAGGTCAGGCCGCGCACCGAGACGCCGGAGCCTTCGACCGACTGGCGGTTCGGGTCGCCCGCCATATTGCGGTCGATGGTGACGCCGGCGATACGCTGCAGCACCTCGGTCACCGAGCGGTCCGGCAGCTTGCCGATGTCTTCGGCGACGATCGAGTCGACCACTTCATCGGCGTCTTGTTTCAGTTTTTGTGCGGATTGCAGCGCGGCGCGCTGGCCGCTCACCACCACCACCGGTCCGGTGGCAGTAGTATCAGTGGTCTGGGCCCAGGCCGGGCTGGCGTGCAGCACGACAATTTGTGCAACCGCTGCGGCGATTGCTGTTTTTTGTAACTTGCTCAATTTGTCTCCCCCCTAAAGGTGTTTTCTTTTACTGCTGATAACGTTTTCATAAGCGCTTGTCGAATCGTTTTTGCCTCCATCAGTTTTTTAATCAGGTAATTGGTGTCAGGCGGCGGCCCGGGATGCGGCCTTGGCCGCTGCGGCCTGGTTGGCGACAAAGACCCCGTGGTCCGGCATCCGCGCTGCGGCCTTGGCGATCATGTCGCGCAGTTCGGCAAAGTGGCCGTGCACCGCGCGGATATCGACGCGGTCGGCCAGCGGGTCGTAGCGTTTCGGCGTCACGCCCAGGCCCATCATCATGGCGACGAAGGACGGCTCGGCGAAGCCGGCGCGGTCGAGGATGGCCACCCGTCCGGTGGCGCGGAACAGCTCGATCTGGTGCTGCAGCGAGTCGGGGATCGCCATGTGGGCGCAATGGCGCCAGAATTCGGTGTCGTCGCGCCGGGTCAGCTTGTAGTGCAGCACGATGAAGTCGCGCACCGATTCATAACGGATGCCCATGAAACGGTTGAATTCATCGGCCAGGTGCGGGCTGCAGTCGCGGTCCGGGAACAGTTCCAGCAGCTTGCCGACCGCCGTTTCGATCAGGTTGATGCTGGTCGATTCCAGCGGTTCGACGAAGCCGGCCGACAGGCCGATCGCCACCACGTTCTTGTCCCACGATTTGCGGCGGCGGCCGGTGACGAAGCGGATCTGGCGCGGCTCGTCGAGCGCTTCGCCGTCGAGCGCGCCCAGCAGCACGTCGCGCGCGCGCGCGTCGCTGGTGAAGTTGTTGCTGTAGACGTAGCCGTTGCCGGTGCGGTGCTGCAGCGGAATGCGCCAGGTCCAGCCGGCTTCCTGCGCGGTCGAGCGGGTGAACGGCGTCAGCTGCGGCGCCGAGGCGCATGGCACGGCCAGCGCGCTGTTGCACGGCAGGTAGTTGCTCCAGTCCTCGTAGCCGGCTTTCAGCGCGCCTTCGATCAGCAGGCCGCGGAAGCCCGAGCAATCGACGAACAGGTCGCCTTCGACGCGGCGGCCGTCGCGCAGCTTCACGGCGCGGACGAAACCGTTTTCAGGATGCTGCTCGACATCGACGATCATGCCCTCGATGCGGTTGACGCCGCGCGCTACCGCATAATCACGCAGATAGTGGGCGTACAGGCTGGCGTCGAAATGGAAACCGTAGGAATAGGCGTCAGTCATGCCGGGCGTGTCTTCGTTGGGCGGCACGAACTTGTTCTCGCGCGCCATGACCGAGGCCAGCGACCAGTTCTCGATCTCCGGCATCTGATTGAATTCCTTGGCCAGGCGCAGCCAGTGGTGGTGCGCGCTAATACCGGCCAGCGGCGGACCGAAATCGCCGAACTGATGGAAGAAGCGGTTGCCGAGGTGGCCCCAATCCTTGAATTCGATACCGAGCTTGAAGCTGGCCTGGGTCTTGGCGACGAAGTCGGCGCCATCAAGTCCCAGCGCCTTGTTGTAGACGCGGATAGTGGGCAGGGTCGCCTCGCCGACGCCAATGGTGCCGATCTCGGGCGATTCGATCAGGGTGATCTCGCACGGTTGGGTCGGATGGCGCGCCAGGCGCTGGGCCAGCGGGGCCGCCGTCATCCAGCCGGCCGTGCCGCCACCGACGATAACTATCCTGCGGATCCCACCGCCATGCGTTTCATTGTTCAATTACTTGTCTCCCGCGTATTTTTTATATGTCCGGCAACTGGTATCAACTGGTGTCGGTAATCGCAAAATTATCATTAATGCGAGCACCGAACAAATAATTCTTTTGCAAATGTCGCTGTTTAACCGCAAAAGCTAAACAGTGGATTGGCAAATTCGCAACATTTTAACTGGCATGAATACTGCTTTGCAAGGCACGGACCGGCCTGCAGGCCCCGCTTTGGTGCGGCTGGCCGCCTATTTGACCAACTTTGGACCCGCTAATGCAGAATGACCAGGGCAATTTGTGCCCGCAGTGTGCCACCGCCGTGCAGCACGACGCCATCGACTCCCTGGCCGGGCTGGGGCGCTGGTCGCTGGCGCGCGGCGCGCGGCACTTGTGCTTGTCGGCCACGGCCATGCGCCTGCTGGGTATGGAGCCGGGCGACGCGGGGCCGTGGAGCGAGCGGGTGGTGCCCGAAGACCGGCAGGCGGTGGATACGGCGCTGGCGGCGCTGGACGGCAGCGAGGCGGCGGTCAGCTGCGAGTTCCGGCTGGTGGAGCGCGAGCAGGGCGTGCGCTGGCTGCGCCTGCAGTCAGTGGCGGCCGGTCGGCAGCCGGTGGTGCATGGCATGCTGACCGATATCACCATGCTCAAGCGCGCCGCGCTGCGCGAGCGTTTCAATTTCGCCTTGACCCAGTACCTGATCGGCACCGATACGCTGGACGAGGCGGTCTACAAGATCATCCATCTGGTGTGCGAGGAGTTGGGCTGGGAGTGGGGCGCGTTCTGGGCGCTGGACCGCAGCGGCGAGGCCGACGTGCTGCGCTGCCGACACATCTGGCACAAGCCCGACCGCGACTATGCGCCGCTGCGCAGCGCCGCCGCCATGCTGGTGGTGGAGCCGGGCCAGGGTGTGGTGGGCCAGACCTGGCGCAGCGGCCAGTCGCTCTGGGTCGACGCCAGCGCCGCCGCGAGCGATGTCGCGCGGGTGCGGGCGGCGGCCCACTGCGGCCTGCAGTCGGGGTTCTTCTTCCCGGTGACCTATGTCGGCGCCGACGGCCGCCTGCACAGCGTGGGCGTGCTGGAATTCTTCAGCGCCGAGCCGCGCCAGCGCGAGGCGCAGTTGCCCGGCCTGGCCGAATCGATCAGCGCGCTGATCGCGCAAGCCGGCCAGCGCATGGTGCAGCAGGAACGCGTGCGGGTGCTGGCCCAGACCGACGAGATGACCGGCCTGTACAACCGCGCCCATTTCCACGCGCTGCTGGACGCGGCCTGCGCGCGCGGCGAACGCTTCGGCCTGCTGTACATCGACCTCGATCAGTTCAAGCCCATCAATGACGGCTTTGGCCATGCGGCCGGCAATCTGGTGCTGTGCCAGTTTGCCGAGCGTTTGCGGCAGCTGGCGCCGGCCGGCGCCAGCGTGGCGCGCCTCGGCGGCGATGAATTCGCGTTGATGACGCCGCCCGGCGCCGACCAGCAGTCGCTTGACGCGCTGGCCGCCGCCATCCTCGATGCCGCCCGCGCGCGCTTCAACTATCTCGGACATGATTTGTCGGTATCGGCCAGCATTGGCGTCAGCCTGTTCCCGCTGCACGGCGCCGATACCGCCCAGCTGCTGCATGCGGCCGACGCCGCCATGTACCAGAGCAAGCGCAACGGCCGCAACCTGGCCAGCTATTTCGGCAACGAGAGCGACAGCCAGCAGCGCGTGGTCGCGGCGCAATTGCTGATGCTGTCGGCCTTGCAGGACGCCTTGCAGCGCAACGAGTTCTTTGTCGAGTACCAGCCGATCCGCGACCTGCAAAGCGACCGCGTGGTGGGGCTGGAAGCGCTGATCCGCTGGCGCAGGGCCGACGGCAGCATCGTGCCGCCGGACCAGTTCGTCCCGGTGGCCGAGCAGAGCCGGCTGATCGTCTACATCGGCCGCTGGGTGATCGAGCAGGTGTGCCGCGATCTGCCGCTGCTGCAGGCGGCCGGCCTGCCGGACGTTCAGGTGCACGTCAACATGGCCGCGCCGGAATTCCTCGACGACGATTTGCCGCACGAGCTGATGGCCATCGTCGATGCGGCCGGCGTCGATCCGGCGCGGATCTGCCTCGAACTGACCGAAGGCGTGATCATGCGCCGCATCGACAAGACCCTGCCCATCATGCGCGAGCTGGTGCGGCTGGGCTTTGAAATCAGCCTCGACGATTTCGGCATGGGCTATTCCTCGCTGTCGCTGCTGAAGACCCTGCCGATCAGTTCGATCAAGATCGACCGCGTGTTCCTGCAGGGCGTGCCGCACAACCGCAACGACTGCGCCATCGTCCGCACCATCATCGACCTGGGCCTCAACATGCAGTTGCGCATCATCGCGGAGGGCGTGGAATGCGATGCGCAACTGGGCTTCCTGCGGCAGTTCGACTGCACTCAGGTGCAAGGCTATCTGTCCGGGCGGCCGACGGAGCTGGCCGGGCTGCTGGCCCGCCACGGCGTGTCGGCAAATTTGACACTGGCGCGCCGCTTGCCGGCGCAGCTCGCGCCAAGCCACTGATTTCAAAGCAAGCGCAGCACATGGCACGAGAGATGCGACAGGCCGTCGCGTATCTGCCCTGTGCGGATTCCTGTTCGTTGAGAAAGGATATCGTATGCGCATTTTCCTATCGTTGCTGCTGGCGTCGCTGCTGCTGGCCGTCAGCCTACCGAGCAACGCCTTCTGCCCCAAGAACGGTTTCGTTTGTTTCATCACGTCCAAGTCGGCCGGCAGCCTGACCCACCAGGACATCACCCAGCGCGGCATCGAGGAACTCGACAAGCGCTACTTCGCCGTGCCCAAGCTGACCGCGTCGATGCAAAAAGCGCTCGACCAGATCATCGAGGCCGACGCCAAGGTCGACGAAGACCAGACCAGCTCGGCCAAGCACTTCGACGGCGAGAACGCCGCCGGCGCGCAGCTGCGGCTGGCTACGCTCAAGCAAAACATCCTCGATGCCTTGCGCAGCGACCCGATCAACGCCACCGGCGCGCGTGACAACCTCGGGAGCGCGCTGCACACCATCCAGGACTTTTATTCGCACAGCAACTGGGTGGAGCAGGGCAATAGCAGCGCCCATCCGGGCGTGGGCCGGCCCGGTGCGCTGGCCTTCGCCGGCCCTACCACGCCGACCTGCTCGGGCTTCACCGACACCGGGCTGACCTGCGCCAATTCGTCCAACCTGGTCGGCTCGCTGCTGACCAGCGGCTACTACGGCGGCGAAGACCGCGTCAAGCCGGGCGCCTTCAAGTGCAGCCACGGCGGGCCGCTGGACAAGAGTTCGCCGTCCAGCGATCCGGTCGGCTACTTCCGTGAAGGCATCAACAAGGACACGCTGTACTGCGACATTTCGCCGCACAGCAGCTTCCACAGCACGGCGGCGGCCGCCGCCATCGCCGGCACCCAGCAATTCGTCGAAGACATCAAGGCCGAGATCACGCCGGCCCAGCTGAAGGCGCTGCTGGGCGCCGGGCCGACGCTGGCGTTTGCCATCGACACCACCGGCAGCATGGGCGGCATCATTGCCGGCGTGCGCGCTTCGGCCACCAGCATCGTCGACGCGCGGCTGGGCACGGACGAGGAACCGCTGCAATACGTGCTGGCGCCGTTCAACGACCCCGGCACCGGGCCGACCACGGCCACCAACGACGCCGGGTTGTTCAAGTCCTTCATCGGCGGCCTGTTCGCCACGGGCGGCGGCGATTGCCCCGAACTGGCGATGACCGGCATGTACAACGGCCTGTCGCTGGCCGATCCCGGCGGCGACCTGTTCATGTACACCGACGCCACCGCCAAGGACGCCGGACTGGCGGGCGCGGTGATCAGCCTGGCCAAGAGCAAGGACATCAAGATTTATCCGATCCTGTTCGGCAGCTGCTCGCCGCTGACGCCGGGCTTTCTGCAAGCGGCGGCCGAGACTGGCGGACAGGTGTTCTTCCTGTTCGGCGGCGAGGCCGGCACGGTTACCGAGCTGGCCGATCTGGTGGCGCGCAACAACGTGGTGCAGATCCTGTCGGTGGTCGACACCTACAGCAGCGCCAAGAGCTACACGGTGCCGGTCGACACCAGCCTGACCCGCCTGACGGTGTCGGTCAGCGGCACCCAGGCCGGCGTGCGGCCGGTCGTCACGCTGACGCGGCCCGATGGCGTGGTGGTCACGGCGGCCACCGCCACCAAGTACCTGAGCCTGTCGAGCGGCGTCATCATCTCGGTCGACAGTCCGTTGCGCGGCGCGTGGACGCTGTCGGTCAGCGGCTCCAGCGACCAGACCTATGTGAACGTGAACGGCGTCGCCGACCTGGCCTTCAACTCCTTCAAGCTGGCGCGCTTCGGCGCCATGCCGCCGCACCAGGGCTTGATGACCATTGACGGCGAGCCGGGTCCGGGCCAGCCGCTGTATGCGATCGCGGCGCTGAGCGGCATCGCCAGCGCGCCGCAGTTCCAGCTGCGCCGCAAGAACCTCAGCGCATTGGGGCCGCTGGCGCTGGAGCAGGACCAGACCGACAACGGCAAATACTTTGGTGCGCTGACCATTCCCAACGAGCCGTTCGTGGTCTACGCCACCGGCAACGACAGCTCGGGCTACCCGTACCAGCGGCTGGTGAGCGTGATGGTGACGCCGCAAACCGTGGCGGTCATTGCGCCGTCGCGGCAGGACTTGCGGCCCGGCGTCAGCACCACGCTGGTGTACCAGGTGCGCAATGACGGTCCGGCCGACACCTTCACCATCAGCGCCACTGACGACCGGCATTACATCACTTCCGTGTCGCCGACCACGCTGACACTGGCGAGCGGCGCCAGCGCCAATGTCACCGTCACGCTGACGCCGCCACCGGGCGCCGTCATCGGCAGTGCGGACAGCCTGACCGTCAGCGCGCAAAGCACCAGCGTGGCCTCGCTGCACAACAGCGCCTCGCTGACCGTGCTGGTGAGCGGCGTGGCGCAAGCGCCGGGGCGGCCGGACCTGATCGCCGACATCATCGGTCAGGAGAGCGTGGCGCCCGGCGTGATCGGGCTGGACGTGCGCTTCACCAATACCGGCATCGGCACGGCGCGCGATATGCGCCTCGGTTCGCTGACGCTGCGCACGCTGGCAGGCACCGGTGTGGTCACGCTCAACACCGCGCTGTCGCCGGCGCTGCCGTTCGTGACGCCGAATGTGGACGTGGGCAGCTTCTTCACTGTGCGGCTGACGTTCAACCTGCCGACCACCGTCAAGCGCTTCAGCGTCAGCGAGAACGGCAGTGTGACCGACCTGGCCGGCGTCAGCTACGCCTACTCGCAAGCCCAATCCGTGATACCGAAATGAGGAGCCCCATCATGAAACACCGATACTTGCGGACCCTGCTGGTCCTGTTATTGAGCATGCTGTCGCTGGGCGCGCACGCGCTGCCGTTCACCTTCACGTTCGCTGCCGGTCCGGCCGGCGGCGCGGTCAGCGGACTGCCCGGCCAGACCGTCGGCTGGGGCTACCAGCTGGTCAACACCGACAGCAGCAACTGGTTTGTGCCGACCCAGCTGAATGTTTCGTCGTTCAGTCTTGGGGTGCCGGACGCCAGTTACTTCGACTTCCCCATCCTCGCACCGGGCGCCAGCGTCGACGCCGCCTTCGACGCGCTGTTGCACACCGGCCTGTATGGAGTGCAGATCTTCCCGTTCGCGCTGGCGGGGCAGAGCGACAGCGGCCTGTTTACCGTGTCAGGAGAATGGTGGAGTGGCGACCCGCTGGCCGGCGGCATCTTCCTGCAAGCGGCCGATGGCGTGCAGGCCGCCTACTCGTTGACGGTGGCGGCGGCAGCCTTGCCGCTGCCGGGCAGCTTGCCGTTGCTGGCGCTGGGCGCCGCGCTACTGCTGGCCCGACAGCGCCGCCGCCAGGAAGGCGCGCATGCCAGCATCGGACTCGGCTGACGGGCTGGCCGGCAGCAGCTTCATGTAGCGGCCCGGGCCGGTGCGGCCCAGCAGCTTGAATTCCTTGCCGGCGTATTCGGTGGGCCGCAGCTGCAACACTGCCAGTTGCGCGCCCGGTCCGTGCGCGGTGATGTGGATCAGGAACTGGCAGCTGTATTGCCGGTCCTCGGCAGGCCAGAAGTAATCGATGTCGGGCGTGACCAGCAGGTCGTGCCGGCGTTGTGCGGCGGGCAGGGCCAGCCACGCGCGCAAGTCCGGCGCGGCAGGCGGCAGGGCCAGGTCGGCGTCGGGTGGAAACAGCTGACTGCCGAAGGGCAGGGCCATGCGGTAGCGCCGCCGCAACTCATTGTGTGGCGCGATCTGCTGGACTGCGCGCAGCACCGCTTGCTGCGCCTGCGCCGGCGGCAGGCTCACGGCCAGCGCGGCTGCCATCACCGGAGAGCAGGCGATCAGGAAGGCGCAGCCAGCCGCGCCGGAGCGCCATTTCCCCATGCGTCACAAGAATCGGCCGAACGTGAGGAAGATCCATGCCACCACAATCACCACGATGCCGGCGATGGTCATGCACGACCAGGTGAAAAAGCAGGCCGACAGCACGGTAGCCTGCAAGCCGCGTTCGCACAGGAAGCCCAGCCCGAAGTCGAAGGTGGCCAGCACGCTCCAGCGTCGCATGTAAATCGGCAGGTAGCGGGACATGTAGATGTTGTGCTGGAGCGCGGCGTGGCGTTCGAACAGGTTGCGCGCCGCGCTGACATCGCGGAACAGCCAGTCGAAGAAGAGGAAGCGGTACAGCAGGGTGCGGAACGGCAGGGCGGCTGGCTCCTGCGCTGGATGCTCTTGTTCAGGCTTTAATGTTTCAGTCATCTTAAGCACTCCCGGTGGTGTGTGCTGGCGTCCGAATGCTTAGCATATACGGAACGGATGGCGGCCTCAAGTGACTTGGATCAAGCCACCTGCATACACCGCCACGATAACCGATTAATGACTTACTTGCTTACTTACTTGCTTGCTTTGCTCCGGCGGCGCGCCAGGCCGGCGAGCATGCCCAGGCCGCTGAACAGCATCGCGTAGGTTTGCGGTTCCGGCACCGAGGACACCAGCGTCAGCGAGGTCAGCGCGCCGTTGGCGCCGAGCATGGTGTGGCTGTCCTTGGCCGTGTACAGGTAGTAAAAACTGGTTTGGTTGAAGGCGCTGGCGTCGATCGCGCCGGGAATCGCGTCGCTCGAAAGCGCGGTGCCGGTGCGGTCGAAGAAATCCACCGCCATCAGTTGCGTGGCCGCCGCATTTTCCGAGGTATTGCCGATCGCCAGGCTATCGCCGCCGCCCAGGAGGGCCGCGTTGTTGGACACTTGCACCATCGTGTTGTTGGCGGTGGCGTCGTGCAGGGCCAGGTTGTGGCTGAAGGTGCCTGCGCTCAGGGAATTGCTGGCGCCGCTGGCGGCATACACCGGGCCAACGCCGAAGTTGCCGAACTGCGCGGTTTCGGTGTCGTAGCTGAAATGGCCGTACACCACATCGCCGACCGACAGGGCATCGCCCGCCAGCGTGCTGGAGTTGACCATGCCGCCGGTGCCGGTGACGGGCGAGAACTCCAGCATTTCCTGGATGGTGACGGTGAAGTCATATTCAAAAACGGTGGCCTGGGCCGAACCACACAGCGCAGCACTTGCAAGCAACATCCCCAGAGTTTTCATTTCGGCACCTATCGTTAGTATTCTTGCAGCTTACAACAATGGAAACTGAATTGTCAATGTGAAATCTCTAGAATGCAACGTCTATTGCTCTATGTTAATTCTCCGCTAGGGGAGGCGAACACGCGCCAGCACCGGAAAGTGATCGGACGGATAGCGGGCGTCGATGGAATCGCTCAGTACCGCGTAGCGCAGCACCTGCCACTGCGGGCTGAGGAAGATGTAGTCGATGCGTTCCTGCGCAGGACGGCTGGTGTCGAACGCGTTGAAGGTCGCTTCCGGGCCGTAGGGCGGCTGCTGGCTGACGGCGCGGGCGTCGTGCAACGCGGCGCTGATGATGGCGACGGCCTCGCTGTCCGGCGTGCTGTTGAAATCGCCCATCACGATCAGCGGCAGCGGTCCGGCCAGTGAGCGTCCGCGCGCCAGCAGCAAACGCGCCGATTCGCGCCGCGCCACCACGCCTTCATGATCGAAATGCGCGTTCAGCGCCAAGAACGCTTGACCGCTGGTTTTGTCGCGCAGGCGCGCCCAGCTGGCGATACGCTTGCAGCAGCGGCCGTCCCAGCCTTTTGATGGCGTGCCGGGAGTTTCGCTGAGCCAGAAGTCGCCATGAGCTTCCAATGCGAAGCGCGCATGCCGGTAAAAAATGGCGGCGTGTTCGCCGGCTTGCTTGCCGTCGTCGCGGCCGGCGCCGACGTGGGCGTATTCGTCCAGCGCTTCCAGATCGGTCAACTGATTGGCCAGCGCTTCCTGCGTGCCCCACAGATCGAAGCCGTGATAGCGCACCAGCGCACGCACTGCATCGCGCCGTTCGCTCCACGTATTCTTGCCGTCCTTCGGGGTATCCAGGCGGAGATTGTAGGTGGCCACGTTCAGCTCCGCCTGCGCCGCTGCTAGCGGCATGGCCAGCAACAGCAGCACGGGGAGGAGGCGGCGCATTGGCTGGCGTCAGGCGCGGCGTGCCGCCTGGCGTTCTTCGCTGTGGCCGGCCGGCTCGATGGCCTGCGATTTTTTCAGCACCAGGCTGGCGCCTGGCTTGCCCTTGGCGCCGCCTTGCGGCGGCAGCTTGAACACTTCCAGTGCCTTGGCCACGGCCTGTGTCTGCATGTCCAGCACGCCGGTGGCGACGGCGGCTTCTTCCACCATCTGCGCGTTCTGGCGCGTAACTTCATCCAGCTGCATGATGGCGTCCTGCACCTGATGCACGCCGTTGTTCTGCTCGCGGGTGGAGCCGCTGATGTCGCCCATGATGGACGCCACCCGGCCGATGGCTGCGATCACCGCCTGCATGTCCTCGCCGGCCGCGCTGGCCATGCCCGCGCCGATCTCGATCTTGCCGGCCGAGGTATCGATCAGCGCCTTGATCTCCTTGGCCGCCGCTGCGCTGCGCTGGGCCAGGTTGCGCACCTCGCTGGCCACCACCGCAAAGCCACGGCCGCTTTCGCCGGCGCGCGCCGCTTCCACCGCCGCGTTCAGCGACAGGATGTTGGTCTGGAACGCGATGCCGTCGATCAGGCTGATGATGTCAACAATCTTGCGCGAAGACTGGCTGATGTCGTTCATCGCCGCCACCACCTGCGTCACGGCCACGCCGGTGCGTTCGGCCAGCGCCGTCGCCTCGCTGGCCACGCCGCTGGCGGTGTTGACGTTGTCGGCGGTCTGGCCGACCATGCCGGTGATCTGGCCCATGTGGGCCGAGGTCTGCTCGAGGTTGGCGGCCTGCGCTTCGGTGCGCGCCGACAGCTCGCTATTGGCCGCGCCCACTTGCGTGGTGGTGCTGCGGGTCAGGCTGAAGTTGCTGCGGATATCGACCAGGATCGACGCCAGGTTCAGGTTCAGCTGGCGCACAAACGCTTGCAGCTGGCCCAGTTCATCGTGACGGTCGACCGCCATGCGGGTGGTCAGATCGCCGCCGGCCAAAATGCGGGTGGCGCTGATGCTGGACTTGATCGGCTCGACGATGGCCACATGCAGGTTGCGCCAGCTGTACAGGGCCAGTGCGGCGACCAGCAGTGCCATGCCGATCAGCGTGCTGTCGGCAAAATCGAACAGCGCATGGCTGGCGATCGCCAGCGCCAGCAGCGCCATGCTGCCAAAGCTCAGCGCCAGCCGCTGCGCCAGCGTGATGTCGCGCAGCGCGTTGCGGAGCTTGCCCCAGCCGCGCGCCGCTTCGGCGCCACGCACGATGCGCACGCCATCCGGATTGTTGCCCTTGAGCGTGCGGTACAGCTGCGCCGCCTGCTCGATCTGCTCACGCTTGGGTTTGGTGCAAACGGACATGAAGCCGGTGTTCTTGCCGCCTTCCATCACCGGCGTGACGTTGGCGATGCACCAGAAATAGCCGCCGTCCTTGCCGCTGTACTTGACCAGCCCGCGCCACGGTTCGCCCGACTGCACCGTGCGCCACATGTCGGCGTCGACTTCGGGCGGCATGTCGGAATGGTAGAGCGTGCTTTGTAGTTTGCCGGTCAGTTCCTGATCAGTGTAACCGCTGGCCGCCGTGAAGGTGGAGTTGACGTAGGTAAGGCGGCCCTTCAAGTCAGTGGTGGTGACGATGGGCTTGCCGTCTTCAAGAACGGTTTCGTGGCCGTGCATGTACTGTCCTATGCAAATGAAATGTGGCTTGCATACTAACAGATTTAAATGTCAACTAATTCCGTGAAGTATGTTTTTTGCATAGGAACAACAGCTGAACAACAATTACCAGTCGGTACGCAGACGTAGCATGGCGAACGGCTGGGTGCGGGTGATGTTGTGCTCGGTGAAATCGAGGCTGGCGTAGCGGTCATTGCCGCTGTAATGCGCGCGGTCGTAGGTGACGGTGCGGCTGGCGAGGTTGTTCAACTCCAGCGTCAGCGTCATGTTGGCGGCAGGGCGGTAGTTGATGTAAGCGCGGGCCCAGCCGCTGCCGCTGCTGGTGTCGCGCTCGGCCACTTGCCAGTTGTCGCTGTTCCAGCCGTTGTCGAGCGAGAAGCCCCAGTTGGCGCGCTGCTGCGGCAAGTCCTGCGAGAACTCGACCCGCCACGCCAGCGGCTGCTCGCCGGACAGGCGGCGGCCGGTCTGCGTGGCCGGATCGTTCACCGACGACGAGCGCCAGGTGGTCGACAGCTTGAGCAAACCTTGTGGCAGCGCCCAGCCGTCGGTCGGCAGGTTCAGCATGCCGGTGACGGCGTCGGTATTGGCATCGCCGATATTGCCGGCCGTGTCGTAGGTGGCGGTGGCGGTGCGGATCGGCATGCGGTCGATCACATCGCTGATGTGCGCCTGCGTGTAGCTCAGCGTGGCCGCGCCGCGCTCCCAGAAACGGTACTCGACCGCGCTTTCGCACAGCCAGGTCTTGGCCGGCACCAGATCGGGCAGATTGGCGCGCAGCGTCTTGTCGGCCATGCCGAAGTAGCCAGCATTGTCGTAGAAACCGAACTGGCTGACTTCGCGTTCCAGGCGCAAGCGCAGCTGCAATGCCTGCGAAGGCGACAGCGACAGGCGCAGGCGCGGCTTCTGATACACGTAGGACTTGCCATCCTGCTGGCCGGCGCTGGTGCTCAGGCTGGAATGTTCGATGCGCAGGCCGGCTTCGGCATTGAGCGAGCGATCCAGCTGCCAGGCCGACGACAGCTGGCCTTCGGTGCGCGATTCCTGGATCCACGCGCCGACGCCGGGCGTGGCCGGCGACTGCGCGTTGGGCTGCCAGGTGTTGGTGGAATCGTTGGCGTTGACCGTGTGTTCGATGCCGGTGCGGATCGTGATGCCATCGCGCGCCTGCCAGGTCAGCTGGCCGGCCACGACTTGCTCGCTGGCCGAGGTGTTGGTGACCGAGTGCGCGGTGCCGCTGCTGGTGGCATTGCCCCAGTCCGAATCAACTTCGGAACTGCGATGGACCAGCTTGAGATCCATGCTGGTGCTGGGCGACAGGTCGCGGGTGTAAGCCAGGCCTTGTTCCACTGTGCGGCCGGCGTTGTCGTTCAGGTTCACAGACGGATTTGTGCCGTCGAAGCGGATCTGCGATTGATAAGCCCACGGATTGACCGCGCCGTTGACGGTCAACTGGCCGTCCAGCAGGTCCTGCCCGTAGTTGACCCGGACCGACTTGCTTTCATTGATGCCGCTGCCCGAAACGGTCACCTCCGTCGCCGGCGAGCCGTTGGCATATTCGGTGATGCGCGAGCCGGTGCCTTGGCCGGTATCGGGCGCGCGGCGCCAGCCGACCGTGACGTTGATGCTCTTGTCGCCGCGCTTCAGGCTGTAATTACCGTCGAACGTGGGCTCCAGGCTGCCATCCGGCATCACCGTGCTGGACACCGTGGTGGACGCGGCCACCAGGTCGATCGGCTTGAGCGTGACATTGGCGATGGTCGGATAGCCCTGCATGTCGATGCCAGGCGCGCCACCGTTGATGACTTCAATGCGTTCGACGCCGACGACCGGAATCCGGCCCAGCACATCCGACAGCGATTCGGTCTTGGAAGCAGGGCGCTTGCCGTTGATGAGGACATTTCCCGGCTGGCCGCGGCCCACATTCCCGCCTTCGAAGACGAAGCCGGGCAGGCGGTTGACCATATCCATTGCGCTGTTGGACTGAAACTGGTTGAAGTATTCCGGCGCAAACGACTGCGCGCCAGCCTGCCCAGCGGCAGCCAGCGCACAAACAAGCAAAACTGCCCGGCGAATGGATCGGAAATCACTCATCCCGACATTGTGCAATGAACATCAGCCGACCGCAACAATAATACTGTCAGATTTCGGCAATGCTGTTCTATAGCGACCGCGAGAGGCCAGAAAATTCGCTGTGGATTTCATTCGCCACCATCTAGCCGCCATTCGTCCATGATAAATCGCCATTGGTCGGATAGCCTGCCGAATGCCAATGCTGCGGCTCTAAAGTAAGCATATTGCCATCGCATAGAAGATGGCGACACTTACTGAGGATATATCATGCGAACCAAATTCTTTGCAGCGTTATTGGGCTGCTGCGTATTCACCGCCGCCATCGCATCCGACCGGCAAATGCTCACTACCGACTTACAGGATTTTAAAGGTCAATACGACTTGGCCGGCGGCTGCTCGCTAAAGATCACACAACGTGGCCATCGGCTCATTATGCAATTGGAGAATCAAGCTGAAGCCGAAATTGTGGCAATCGGCTCCGCAGCGTTCGTGACTAAATCTGGGGACGTAAGGCTTGAATTCGTTCAGTATCCAAATGGGAACGTGCCAGCGGTGCGCTTGATTGATATCTCCGGTACAAGTCAGCATAAATGCCCCCTTGTACCGAAGACCTGATCAGTCAAGATTGAGCGCTTTGGCGACGTCTTCCCAGGCCACATACTTGAAGTTTTGCGGGCCGTCTGGGAGGCGTTTGTAGCCGTCCTGGATGACCAGCATGCCCTTCGCATAGGCGCCGCCGAAGTTGGCGGAGCTGACTTCCAGGCCGTCAGTCTCCGAGGTGCCGTCAATGCCGGCGGCCAGGTTGTAGCCGACCCGGAAGCTGCCGCGCACGCGGTAGGGCGCTTGCGCGTCCAGCACCAGGTAGCTGTTATCGCCCTGGCTGGACACCACCAGATAGCTGGCCTTGGCGCCTTGGTACAGGCCCATGCCTTCGACGTCGGCCACCAGTTGCGGGCCGACTGGCATCACCATCGTCAGCCTGGCCGGGGCGTCGCCGCGTGCCGATACGGTCCACACGCCGCGCTTTTCTTCGCCAAGGAACAGGCGCTGGTTGCGGTCGTCCACCACGCAGCCTTCCGGCTGGCTGCCGACCTTGAAGCGGCGCAGCAACTTGCCGGTCATGGCCTCGGCACTGCCTTCGATGCGGTATTGCAGGAAGCTGCCGTCCTTGTCGTTGATGAAGGCTTCCAGGCCGCCGTCCGCTGGGCGGTACAGACACATGCCGTAGATGTTATCCAGGCCGGTGGCGAAGGCGCCGGCTGGTGTGACCACGCCATTGGCGGCGATGGTGAACAGCATCACGCTGTTGTCGTCGCGCTGGGTGGCCACGGCCAGGTCCAGCTTGTTGCCGCCAACTGTCACGTCCTGCCGTACGTCGACGTTGTTGAGGCGGCCGACTTCCAGCAGCTGCAATTCCTTGCCGTCCAGGTTGTAGACCAGCAGGCCTTGCTTCTTGTTGGTGCCGAGGATGCGCGCGCCCGCCGGATCGGAAGGATTGCGCCAGATGGCGGGATCGTCAGCGGCATCGCCTGTGCGCGCCACCGGCTCGGTCTGGCCGCGAGGCACGACGATGGCTTTGGCGCTGTCGGCAGCCGACGTGCGGGCCGAAGCCGGGGCCGGCCACGGCCGCACCACGACTTCACCTTTGCGCTCGGTGCCGCCGCGTTTCAGCAGCTTGCGCTCGGGGGCGCCTTCGGCCTCGGCGTTGTACGCCCACAGGCCGACCGAATTCTCGTTGACCAGCAACTGATGCGCCGCATCGTCGGCGCGGCAGTGCTTGGTGTGCGGCGGCAGCGCCAGCTTGCGCACCAGCTGGCGCTGGTCGCCATGCATCAGCCATTGCTCGGCCTGGCCATCCTTGCCGATCACGAACAGGTGATCGATCTGCTGTGCGTCGCGGTACAGGCAAGTGCTCTCGATGCCGAACGGCGGCGCCGGGAAGGGCGCTTGGGTGGCCAGTGTGCCGGCCTGCCAATCCACCAACACCGGCAGCACTTGCTCGGCATTGGCGTCCATCACCACCGCCAGCGCACCGCTGCCTTGCGCCCGCAGGTCCAGATGCTTGGCGCGCACCTTCAATCGAGCGCGTTCCTTGCCGCCCGCATCCAGCAGATGCAGGCCTTGCTTGTCGACGCTGAGCCAGCCGCCATCCGGCAGCGCGGCCAGTTCGCTGGCCTTGGCGGCCAGACCCGGCAGCGCGGTGGCGGCGTGGGCCAGCGCTGCGCAGGAGGCCAGTGCAGCCAGCAGAATACTATTCAGCGCGCGCATCAGAACAGGCTCACTTTCAGGCTGAGTTTGTAGGTCCGGCCATACTGCTCGTATTGCGCGTTGTAGGCCTTGCTGCCGAGGTAGACGTAGTATTTCTCGTTGTTCAGGTTGGCCGCTTCAAAGTTCAGCTGCACCTGCTTGCTCAACTGGTAGGAGGCCGAGAAGTCCACCTGCTTTTGCGCATCGACGATGCGATCCTGCTTGGCGTCCAGAATATCGTCGCCCATTTCGAGCAGGTATTCCGACTTATAGTTGACCGCCACGCGCGCGCTGAGCGGACCTTGCTCGTAGCCCAGCATCAGGTTCAGCACCTGGTCCGACTGGCCCGGCAGCTTGATGCTGCGGGAGCGCATGCGCTTGGCGTCGGTATCGTAACGGGCGACGTTGGCGTCCGAACGGGTCAGGCTGCCGTTGGCGCCGAAGATCAGGCGGTTGAACGGCGATGGCAGCATGCGCAGCGGCTGGTTGTACGACAGCTCGATGCCTTTCACGCTGGCCTTGTCGCCATTGGCGTAGGTGATGGCCGAGGTGTAGTTGGCCCACTGTCCGCTGCCGGCCAGGTTGGTGGTGTAGGTGAAGTTCTTGATGTCTTTGTGGAACACGTAGGCCGAGACCGCGCCGTCGTCGCCGAGGATGCGCTCGATGCCGAGGTCCAGGTTGGTCGACTTCAGCGGCGCCAGGTCCGGATTGCCGATGGTGGCTTCGGTATCGCTGGCCTGGCTGATGCCCGGCGCCAGCTGGTCGAAGTTGGCGCGCACCACCGAGTGCGTCCACGCGGCACGCACGCTGGTCTTGCCGTCCACGTCGTAGCGGGTTTGCAGGGCCGGCAGCCAGTTGGTGTAGGAGCGGTCGCGCTTGACGGCGCTGATGGTGCTGGCCTCTTCATCGACGCGCGAACCGGCCGCATCGAAGCGGGTGCGTTCGGCGCGCACGCCAGCCAGCACGTGCCAGGTGTCGAGGTCGATGCTGTGCTGCACATAGCCGGCGTCGATGTCCTCTTTCAGGCGGTAGTCGTCGATGGTGGAATCGGCCAGCACGCGGGCGTTGGCGCGGCTCAGGCCCGCCACCAGTGCCCGGATCGCAGCCGGGTTGATGGCGTTGCCGATGCGGCCCAGTTTGTAGTCGAGCTGGTCGGCGGTGACGTAGTCGCTCATCGCGGTGCTGGCGCTGCCGATCTGCTTGCTGCTGTAGGACCAGGCTTCGGTGTCGTTGGTCTTTTCGCGTCGGCTGGTCTTGGCGCCGAATTTCAGCGTGGCGCTGCCGTCGGCCAGCTCGAACTTGCGAGCCAGGTCGAATTGCAGGTGGTGTTCCTTGTCCTCGGCATAGCTTTGCTTGAGGGCGATCGAGTTGAGCTTGTAGTTGGCGGCGCTGTAGATCGCGTCCGGCGCGATCAGGTGTGGCGTCTCGGTGTTGCTGAAGCCGACACCGGCGAAGTCCTTGCTGCCACGGAAGCGCGCATCGTTGATCGATTCCGGCGCGTCGTCGCTGGAACGGCTAACGCCGCCGTTCAGGTCCAGCTTCCACTGGTTCCATTTCTGCTCGGTGCCCAGCACCAGCGATTTGATGGTCTGGGTGTACTTGCGCTGGCGCAGGCGACGCTCGCCGCGTGCGCTGGCGGTCTGGCCTTCGGCCACGCTGCCGCCGGCGATGTTGCTGATGGTCAGGCGGTCACGGACTTCATCGTCGCTGAAGTCGCTGATGAAGCTGCGCAGGAAGTATTTGCTGGCGTTGTCCGGGTGGTAGTCCAGATTGAGGGCGGCGGCGCGGCGTTCGCGGGTTGGCAGGTAGTCGCGGAATTCCACGCCTTCCAGCTTGCCGTTGTTCCAGGCGCCGCCAGTTTCCACGTTGTCCGAACCGAACTCGCGCTTCTCGTAGCTGATGCCGCCGGCCACGCCCAGTTTGCCGTCGAGGAAGCGATCGGCGAACAGCACGCTGCCGCTCGGGCTGGTCTTGCCGATGTTCTGGTCGCGGCTGGCGCCGATGGTGGCTGACAGCAGTTTGTTCGGCAGGTCGAAGCCGGTCAGAGTTTTGACTTCCACCGTGCCGCCCAGCGAGTTGGCGTCGTGGTCGGGCGTGAGGGTCTTGCTGACTTCCAGCGAGCGGATCAGGCCGGCCGGCAGCACGTCCAGCGCCACCGCGCGGCGGCCCGATTCCGGCGACGGCACCAGCGCACCGTTGATGGTGACGGCGTTCAAGTCCGGGCCGAGGCCGCGCACGCTGACGTAGCGGCCTTCGCCCTGATCGCGCTGGACGGCCACGCCCGGCAGGCGGGCCAGGGCTTCGGCGGCGTTCTTGTCCGGCAGGCCGCCGATGTCGTCGCTGCTGATGACGCTGACGATGTTGTCGGCTTTTTCTTGCGCGGCGATGGCGTTGCGCAGGCTGGCGCGCTGGCCGCTGACGACCACGCTGTTGGCGGCGGCGGCCAGTTCGGCGGTGTCGGCCGCTTCGCCGGCGTAGGCGTGGCCGGCCAGCATGGCCAGCACGCCGATGGTCAGGGCCGACAGGCGCGGTGCGGTGGTGTAGTGTGCAGTCGTATTCATTGGTGTCCGTTGGTGGAAGGGAGAACGGGGCGGATGATAGGCGGGCAATGTTTCAGTTACGTGACAGGCGAGGGCGCGGCAGGTGCGAAATAGCGCTCTAGCGTGAGAAATGAGCTTGAATGACCTGCGCCCGCTCGTCGTTCCGGCGAAGGCCGGAACCCATGCTGAGCGTGACGGGAGGCGGCCTATGGGCCGCAGCGGCGGACCGTCCGCCTTCGCCGGAAGTCATTTCCCCCAATGGGGGGAATGACGCGCTGTGAGCTGTTTTGACCTGTCTGGCCGCAGGTGTGGCAAATTTACCCATCGCCCCGCTTGTCACACGCTGGTCACAAAGCCCCGCTAAGCTGCGCCCGCACCCATCACGCCCAACGACAACCTATGCTGCAACTCCACCGCCTCACCCTGATCGCCGCCGCCCTGGCCCTGGTGGCCTGCGTCTGCCTGTACGCATCGCTCGGCGTAGCCAAGCCCTTCGCCATCTGGAAATGGACCGACATCGTCAGCGAAGGCGGCACCGCCGTGATGGCCGGCGTCTGGGTGCTGTTCACCTTGAGCAGCCGCCCCGGCGGCCTGGTCACGCGCCTGCTGGCCGGCGGCCTGGCCATGATCATGATCGGCTCCTTCGCCGACTGCCTCGATGAATTCTTCGTCATCAGCAAAACCGCGCGCTGGGATCACTGGCTGGAAGCGCTGGTCCCGCTCGGCATGCTGTGCGTCACCTGCGGCATGTACTACTGGCGCCACGAACAGTTCCGCCTCAACGAGCACCTGCAAAAGCGCGAGCGCCTGTTCCGCGACCACCGCGCCTTCGACCGCATCACGCAATTGGCCAACGCCGATTACCTGCGGCGCCAGATCCGCCACGAACAGTCGTTGCGCCCCGGCCGCCAGTGCGCGCTGGTGCTGCTCGATATCGACGGCTTCCACCTGATCAACCGCGCCCACGGCCAGCGCGAGGGCGACCGCGTGCTGCAAGCGGTCGGGCACATGCTGCTGCTGAACCTGCGCAACGACGACCTGCTGTGCCGCTACGCCGGCGACCGCTTCGCCTTGCTGATGCCGGAAACCAGCGCCGCCGAAGCCGATGCGCTGGCCCGCCACCTGAGCGCGATGGTCGGCCAGATGCGCCACCACGCCAAGGATGGCCGCGTCCACATCACGTTGCGCCACGCCAGCGCCAGTGCGGATCAGGCGCCGGATGTGCTGCTGGCCCAGCTGGGCCGCGAACTGGCGCTGCAAGCCGAGGCGAAATCGGCCGGGACGGCCAGCGCGTGATTGCCTACCGACAGATCACCGACCGCTTCATCCCGGCCCAGCACCATGCGGCGCTGGTGCTCGACTACGCCTGCAGCCAGGAGTTGCACCGCGATGGTCATCAGCTGCTGCGCGGCACCGGCTTGCAAGGCTGGCAAATGCCGTCCGCAGACTGCACGCTGACGCCGGCCGAATACCTGCAACTGCTATCGAACGTGATGCGCGCGCTGGACAGCCCGGACGCCAGCTTCCTGCTCGGCCAGCAAATGCTGCCCGGCCATTACGGCGCCTTGAGTCACGCGCTGCTGCAAGCGCAAAACCTGCGGCAGGCGTTGGACATCCTGTGCGCCGGCCATGCGCGACTGTGTCCGTTGCTGACGCCGCGCTGGCGTGAGGAGGGCGGTTTGGCCGTGCTGTACTGGACCGACAGCTTCGGCGCGCCGAGCCAGCTGCCGGCGCTGGTGGAAATGCACATGACGGCGGTAACGGCCATGTGCCGCTGGCTGGGCGGAGAGCATCTGCCGTGGCGCTACTGCATCAATCGCAGCGCGCCGTCGCATGTGGAGCAGCACGAAGTCCACCTCGGCAGCGACCTGCGCTTCAACTGCCATCTCGACGCCATGCTGATTGATCCGGCGTGGCTGGACCAGCCCTGGCCGCGCGGTAACGCAATGGCGGCCTCGGTGGCGCTGCAAGGCGCAGCGGCTGAAGTACAAGCGCTGACGCCAGGCCTGCTGACGGCGTTGTACGATTATCTGCTGGAGAATATCCGGCTTGGCCCGACACTGGAAGGCAGCGCCGTCGCCTTCGGCATCAGCCCGGCGACGCTGAAACGCCACCTGGCCCGCCACGGCAGCCATTTCCAGGCCGAGCTGGATCAAGTGCGCGCCCACGTCTCCATGCACCTGTTCCAGATGCGTGGCTACGACAACGAAGCGGTGGCCCAATACCTCGGTTTCCACGATGCCACCAACTTCCGCCGTTCCTTCAAGCGCTGGACCGGCCTGGCGCCGCGCTTGTTGCGCGATGCTTTGCTGTAGCCCTGAGCCATCCGCAGTTTGAGCTTGCGGCGACGCTAGCCAGGCTGCCCTGCCATCATCACTGCGCTTGCAAAGCTGCCACGATCAACTGGTCGGCATCCTCGTCGTGGCGGAAGCCCGCGGCTAGTGCTGCCGGCGTATGCAGCGGCGGCATGCGGCCGAACAGGGCTTCGATGCGCTCGTCCGGTGCGAAGCTGATTAACTCGCGGCGCTGCGGGCCGTAGCGCCAGATCAGCGCGTCCAGCACTTCGCGCATGCTCAGGTGCAGGACCGGCAGCTGCCACACGCGGCTCGCCGGTGCGCCGGCGGTCGGCATGGCGGCGGCGTGCAGCAGGTTGTCGATGCAGCAGTGCAGCGACATCCACCACGCGGTGGCCTTCGGGCCGACCGGGCACACATAGGGCTGGCCGGTGGCGATCTTGTGCATTACGAGGCTCATGAAGGCCGAGCCGTGACCAGACTCGGAGGGCGGCCGCGCGACGATGCCGGGCAGGCGCAAACTCACCGCATCCAGCGTGCCGCGCCGGCTCAGGTCCGCCAATTCGATTTCTGCCATCAGCTTGTGCGCGCCGTAGCTCAGGGCAGGGCGGGCCGGCTGATTTTCGTGCACATGGTCCGGTCCCAGCGCGCCGTACACGGCCACCGAGCTGGCAAACACGAAGCGCACAGGGCGCGGCCGGGCGGCCAGCCGGTGCGCCAGCGTTAGCGTCGCCTGCAAGTTGACTTGATAGCCCAGCGCCGGCTCGCGCTCGGCCAGCGCGCCGGGCATGCTGGCCAGGTGAAAGACGATATCGACTGGCGATTTGAGCGCCGCATCCAGCACTGCCGCGTCGCCGAAGGAGCCTGTGATGCGCCGCACTTGCGCCGGCGCCGGCGCGCCCTCCGGCAGCACATCGTCGAAGCTGCGGTCGATCAGCGTAAGCGTGTGGCCGCCCTGTGCCAGCAGGCGCTTGACCAGACCTCGGCCGACAAAGCCATTGGCTCCGGTGATAAGGATGTGGCTCATGCCTTTATTACCTGCTGCTCGATGACGCCGAACGGTCCAACCTCGGTGCCAGGCACGCGCGCTTGCATGCGCAAGCGGTCGCCGAAGCGCATGAATCCAGTGTGTGGTTCGCCATGATCGATCACTTCGATCACGCGGCGTTCGGCGATGCAGGCGGATCCTACTTCGCGGCTGGTGTTGGACACAGTGCCCGTCCCGATGATGGTGCCGGCCGACAGTTTGCGGGTACGCGCTGCGTGGGCGATCAAGTCGCCAAAGCCGAAGCTCATTTGTCCGCCGTTTGGATGGCCGAAGTGGGCGCCGTTCCATTCCACGTGCAGTTCAAGGTGCACGCGGCCGTCGCGCCACGCATCGCCCAGTTCATCGGGCGTGACGGCGACCGGCGCGAAGCTGGTCGATGGCTTGGCTTGCAGGAAGCCGAAACCGGTGCGCATTTCGCGCGGCCCCATCGCGCGCAGACTCCAGTCGTTGAGCTGTACCAGCAGGCGCACCCGCTGCAAAGCTTGATCCGGCGTGCTGCTCATGGCGACTCTATCGAGGATGACCCCGAATTCGCCTTCGAAGTCGATGCCGTCGGCTTCACTGGGTAGTGACACGCTGTCGTGCGGGCCGAGGAAGTCGTCGCTGGCACCTTGGTACATCAGCGGAATCGTGTCCAGGTCCGGGATGGGCGGCGTTTTGAAGGCCTGTTCCATCAGGTTGGCGTGGTTGAGGAATGCAGAGCCGTCGCACCACTGGGGGCTGCGCGGCAGCGGTGCGGCGCACAGGCGCGGGTCGAATGGCTGGCCGGCGCTGGCGTCGTTGTTCAGAGTGTCGTACAACTGGCGCAGTGCGGCTTCGACGCTGCTCCAATTCTGAACGGCATGCAGCAGCGAAGGTGCGATGGCGCTAGCATCGACGCAGCGCGCCAGATCGCGTGAGACGACCAGCAGGCGGCCGTCGATGGTATGGTCTTTGAGGGTGGCGAATTTCATGGTGTGCTTTCGTTTGGTGTTGTCAGTTGCCGTCGCTGATGGTGGTGCCGCCGTCGACGACCAGCGTCTGTCCGGTGAAGAAAGCGCCGGCGGCGCTGGCCAGCATCACGGCGACGCCGGCGATTTCGTGCGGCTCGCCGGGACGGCGCAGCGGGGTTTGCGCCATGCGCCGCGTCATGAAGCCATGATCGGCCAGCAGACCCGCCGCCAGCGGTGTGCGTATCAGGCCGGGCGCGATGGCGTTGACGCGCACGTTGCGTGGTCCCCATTCAACTGCAAGGTTGCGCGCCAGTTGCGCCAGCGCCGCCTTTGACAGGCCGTACAAGCCGATGGATTTATTGCCACGCAGGGCGGCGATGCTCGACATGAGGATCACGCTGCCGCCGCCACGCTCCGCCATCGTGGGGATTAGCAGGGAGGTGAGGGTGACGGCGCTGTGCAGGTTGACGTCCATGACGGCGTCCCATTGCTGCGCATCGACCGCGGCCAGCGGCCCGGCCGGGCCTTGTATGCCTGCGTTGCAGACCAGGACGTCGACACGGCCATGCACTTCCATCGCGGCAGCGGCGAGGTGCCGCACCTGATCGTGTTGCGACAGGTCGCATGGCAATGCGCTGGCCTGGTGGCCGTCGGTGCGTAGCTGCTGCGCCATTGCTTCGCATTGAGCGGCGTTGTGGTCGGACAGCAGCAGCGTGGCGCCATGCGCCGCCATTGCCTGCGCCAGCGCCATGCCCAAGCCGCCGGTGGCGCCGGTCAGCAGCAGCACGCGGCCGCGTAAGTCGAACAGGTCGGACCAGTTGGACAGCGGCTCGGTCATACGCGCTGCTTCAATGCGCTGGCGATGGCCGGATCGTAGGCGCCGTCGATCAGCACGAACAGCATGCGGCATGGCGCTTGCGAGCGATTGGCCCAGGCGTGGTTGGTGCCGCGCTGGATCACTACGCTGCCGGGTTTCAGCTGGACTTCGGAATCGTCCAGCACCAGCGTCAGCTCGCCCGCGATGACGATGCCGTAGTCGATCGACTCGGTACGGTGCATCAGCGGGTGCGGCGAGTTGGCCTTCACGGTGGAGGCGGCGGCGTCGCCGATTTCGCTGAAGGCGTCCTGCATGCGGGCCGCGCCGTGCGCCAGGTACTCCTCGGTGTCAGGCGGGATATCGACGAAGCGCAGCCGGGTGCCGTGCTTCGGTGGCGGCAGTACCAGTGGGCCGGTGCTTGGATCGGCACCGTTATCGACGCCAGCCGGCGTTGCGGCGGTGCTCCACACTTCATGGAACACGGTGCCGGGAATCGCCGCCAGCTCGATCACTGTCGGCAGCGCGCCTTCGGAGGTGACGATGGCTTTGCCGTCGGCATCATGGCCGGTGACGACGCGGTGGATGGGAGGGAAACTCATTGGGTGCTCCTTAAGGTATAGCGATGGCCGGCGCGCGCGAAGCACAGCACGGCGATGGTGGCGATCAGTACGGCGGCGACGCCCAGCGAGCCGTAGCCGGCCTGCTGCACCAGCGTGCCGCCGAGGATAGGGCCGATGGCCGCACCGATCATCAGCATGGCCGGTGTGGCGCTCAGGGCGCGGCCGGCGGGATCGAGTTGCGCGATCAGGCCGAAGGCGAAGGTGTGGGTGAAGATCATCACGGCGGCGAATACGGCGCCGGCGGCGGCATAGCCGGCGTAGCTGGTGCTGTGGGCGATGGTCAGGGCCACGGCGGCTTGTACCACCGGGCCGGCCAGCACCACGTGGCGGGCAGGCCAGCGCTTTTCCAGCAATGCCGCCAGCGGCGCCGGGAACAGGTTGACGACGCCAAGCGCGATCAGGACGCCGGTGACGGCGCTGGCGCTGTAGCCACGGTCCGCACCGATGCGTTCGAGGAAGCTGAACATCATGGCTTGTACGAGGCCCATGCAGCCGATACCGAACGCCGCGAACCACACCGCGCTGCTGATCGGCGGCAGCGTGCCGCGCGGCCCGCGCTCGTCGGCTTGCACCACCACTGTGCGATGCGGGAACAGCAGGGCACTGACGGCTGTGGCGACCAGCATGACGATGGCCAGTGCGACAAACAGGGCCGAGCCGCCGTTGTCCGCCACGATGCCAGGCATGGCGCCGAGGAAGCCGATGGCGAATACGCCCAGCGCCATGCCGCACAAGGCAAACATGCGATGCGGATTGATGCTCAGGCCCGCCGTGCCATGCGTGACACTGAGCGCGCTGCCCGCCGCCACGCCGGCCAGCAGGTGCAGGCCGGCCATCTGCGCATACCCGGTGCTGGCCGCAACGCCGAGGAAAGCCAGCGCTGCGCCGGCAAAGCCGCCCACCGCCACCAGGCGGGTCGGCAGCCGCTGGAAGCGCGGCGCGCAAAACAGGCTGGCGCCGACTGCACCCAGCAGGAAGAGCGTCAGCAGCATGCCGGCCTGCTGCGGTTGCAGATGGTAGCGCGCGATCAGTGCGCCGATCCACACCGGTAGCGCCACCAAGTCGACCATGCCGGCGCAGTGGGCCACCATCAGCGCGGTGCGGCCGCGCCAGTTCTCGCTACTGGAATCGTGATTGCGCATGGCGTGCTCCCGCGATCAGATCGGTGCGGCCAGCGCGGCCAGCGTCTCGCGCATGATCTGCGCGTGTTCGGCCTTGTCGCCGCCGGTGATCTCGATCTCGCCGAGGCGGCCCGAGTTTTCCACCACCATGCGGCAACGCTCCCAGCGCCGCGCGCCGAAGCTGGCCAGCGCCTGTTCAACGTCGTCGGCCTTTTCCAGTTCCTCCGCCAGTACCAGCGCGTCCTCGATGCCGATGCAGGCGCCCGAGGCCAGGTGCGGCGTGGTGGCGTGCACGGTGTCGCCAATCAGCACCACGCGGCCGCGATGCCACGGCTGCGGCACCAGCAGCGATTCCAGCGGACGGTAGACGATTTGCGCATGATCGTTGATCTGCTCGCGGCATTGCTGCATCTCCGGCGCCTGGAACGGCGCCAGCAGTGCCGACAGCATGGGCGCGAAGTCCTTCGGATCGATCATCACGTTTTCTTCGCGGTCTTCGGTGACGAACAGGTACATCTCGTCCTTCGATACCGGATTGAGCCCCGTCTTGATCTTGGGGCCGAGCCACATGCTGGCGCGGTCCATGCCCGGTTTACGCGGCAGCACTGCACGCCATACCGCCTGGCCGCAGTACTGCGGCTGCGGCGCTTCCGGCATGATGGCGGCGCGGGTCTTGGAGTAAAGGCCGTCCGCGCCGATCACCAAGTCGTAGTTGACGGTGCTGCCGTCAGTGAAGGTCGCCTCCACGCCATCGCCATGCTGGCGCAGCGCCGTGAAGGTGCAGCCCAGCCGTACATTGGCGCCGCTGGCGACGGTGGCTTCGGCCAGGATCTTGGCCAGCACCGGGCGCATGATGGCGCCGCCGCCCGGCACGTCCGCACCGGCGATGCGCGGTGTCGGCAGGGTGGCGACCTTGGGGCCGTGCGGCAGGAAGATATCCACGCCGTCGTCGGCCGCGCCGCGCTCAAGGAATTGCGGCAGGATGCCCAGCGTCTTGAACGCGCGCAGGGTGGCGCCGCCCAGGCTGATGCCGGCGCCGTACGAGCGCCAGCCCGGATCGATTTCCACCACGTCGACTTCCAGCGCTTGCTTGCGCAGCTGGATGGCTGCCGCCATGCCGGAAAAGCCGCCGCCAATGATGAGGATTTTTTTTGCTGGTGAGGTCATGTTTGTCTCCGTTGAAGATGTGTTGTTTATGCCGTCTTGCCGGCGACCGCGAAGAACGCGGCCAGTGCGGCTTGTACGGTGTGCGACTGGTTGCCCTGCGCCGGCTCCGGGTGGCGCAGCAGCCGTTGCGTGCTGTCGCCGAGCAGGCATGAGAGCAGGAAGTTGGTCAGTTGTTCCGGACTGAGGCCGGTACGGAACGCGCCTTGCGACTGCGGATGCGCGAACAGTCCGGTAAGACGGGCCCGCAGCGCGCCGGGGCCGGCGTCGTAGAACACCCGGCCCAGTTGCGGGTTCTGCGCCGCTTCCGCGATCACCATGCGCTGGATGGCGATGGCGCGCGGCGTGTTCACCAGCGCGAGGTAGCGGCCGCAGAAGTCTTCCAGCAGGTCGGGCAGTGCGCGCTTGCCCGGCGTTTGTTCGTCCAGGTTGGTCAGCAGGCGGTCGCGTTCACAGGCGATCACCGCTTCGAACAAGCCAAGCTTGCCGCCGAACTTGGCGTAAATAGTGCGTGCCGCCACCCGCGCTTCCGCCGCGATGGTGCGCAGGCTGACGTGGGCGTAGCCCTGCGCTATGAACAGCTCCGCCGCCACCTGTATCAGGTCGCGCGTGCGCTGCTCCACTTCGTCCGCGCGCGGACGGCCGCTGGCGCGCATCAGGTGCACTTCGCCGTCGCCGTTGATGGTGACCGGCACTGGCGTCAGCGACTGGCCGAGGCAGGGACCTTGAACGCACGCGCCGTCCTCCACCTGGAACAGCGCCCCATGCGCGGCGCAGACGATGCGGCTGCCGTCCGCGTTCAGGTAGGCATGCCGGCGCCACGCCATCGGGGTGTCGCCATAGTGCGGGCACTGGTCGCGGTAGCCGAACAGACGGCCGCCTTGGCGCACCACGAACAGGCTATCCTGGCCGCTGCCTTCGGGATCGAAGCCGCGCGAATCGCCGTCGGGCAGATCGGCCATGCGGCACAGATAGGTGGGAGCCGGCATGCCGCGTCCTTACGGTTTAGCGCCCGGTGGCGGGCCGCCTGCCGGCGCCCACTTCTCGCGCGACTGGAACAGGAACAGCTGCGAAGCATCGGCGCTCATCGGCACGGTACGGGCAGTCCATTCGGCGTCGTGCAGGTCCATGTCGGCGTCGTATTCGACGTGGCAGCCCAGCGGGCTGTTGAAGTACCAGAACCAGTTGGAGCCGAACTTGTGGCGCCCCGGTCCCCAGAACGATTGATAGCCCTTGTTGACGAAGCGGGTGCCGGCCTGCATCAGTTCCGTCGGGCCGCCGAGGTGGAAGGTGAAGTGTTCGCAGCCTTGCATGAATGGCGGCGTTTGAATCAGGAACAGGGTGTGGTGGTCCAGTGTGCCGGCAGGCTGCAGGAATGGCCCGGCGCCTGCCAATCGGTCGGTGCAGCGGAAGCCCAGGCGTTCGACGTAGAAGGCTTCGGCCTTGGCGCCGTCCGGCACGAAGTAGACCACGTGAGACAGGGTGCGCGGCACGATGACGGCGTTTTCGCTGACCGCCACCACGTTGGGCGCGCGCTGCGCCGGTGCACCGGGCGCGTTGATGGTTTCGCCGGCGATGCTGATGGCGCGGCGTACCGTCACCTGGAAGCCCAGTACAAAGCCCATGTCGTCGCGGGCTTCGATCGAGCCGTCCGGCAGGCGGCGCACTTCGCGGTCCTTGCCCAGTTCTTCGGCGATGGCGCCCAGCGTGGCGGCATCGGCCACGCCGTAGACGGTCTTGCGCAGCATGGTCTTGGTCGGCAGCGGCGCTGGCAGCGCGGCGTCGCTCTGGTGGGCGATGACGATGGCGGTGCCATCCAGCGCCTCAAAGCGGCCGCCGGATGCGGTGACGTCGACCGGCTTCAGGCCGTAGTCGATCAGGTATTGGGTGCAGGCGGCGACATCGTCTACGCCGAAAATCAGTGCATCTGGTCCGATAATGTTCATGTTGATTCCTTGATGGTTCACAGGGCGGTGCGGCCGCCCAGGGTTTCCGCGACCCAGTCGGCGATGTAGGCGCCGGCGTTGGCCGAGTTGTCGAAGCTGGAGTGCTGCACGCCGCCTTCGCGCTCGGTGAAGATCTTCAGTTCGCGCTCAGGGCTGTTGACCAGTTGGTCGTAGGTGCGCTGCGCCCAGTGCAGCGGGATTTGCGAGTCCTTCTCGCCGTGGGTGACCAGGAATGGCACTTTGATTTTCTCGACCACGCCGTCGAGATGGACGTTTTCGGCGATCTTCATGAAGTCGTCCATGTCCTTGGCGCCCCAGACCCAGCGCACGTGCTCCCAGTAGTGCGGCACCGGGAAGCTGCCTTCCTTGAGCAGGCGCTTTTTCTGCACGTCGCGCCAGTCATGGTTGGCGCCCCACACCACGCCGCAAGCGAAGCGCGGTTCGAAGGCGACCGCGCGCGGGCAGTAGTAGCCGCCCAGAGACACGCCTTCCAGGCCGATACGTTTGGCGTCGATGTCGTCGCGCTGTTCCAGCCAGTCGACCACTTTGCTGGCCCAGATTTCGCTGTTGTAGACGGCGGTAAGGCCGTGCAGGCGCAGCGCCTCGCCGGTACCCGGCTGGTCGATGATGAGCGAGGACACGCCGCGCTGCGCCAGCCAGCGTGGCAGGCCGACGCGGTATTTCATCTCCTTGGTCGAATCGAGGCCGTTGACCTGCACCAGTATCGGCGCGCGGCCGCTCACGCCTTCGGCGCGTACCAGCAGGCCGGAGATGTGGGCGTCACCGTAAGGGATTTCGACGCGCTCGCAGTTTTCGCCCGCCAGCTTGATGCCCTTGTTGAAGACTTCCTGGAAGCGCTTGTACAGCGCCATGCGGCCCTCCGCGCCATGCGCTTGCAAGCGCTCGGCGGTCAGGTAATAGGTGGCGGCGCGGCCGTACTTATCGCCGGCCGAGATCAGACGGCCTTTGGCTTCGTCTTCTGCAGCCAGTTCGCACAGCTTGTCGGCCATGCGCGCCCAGGTTTCGCGGAAGGCTTTGGTGCCGGCGGCGTCGGGCTGCTTGGCTGCGTCCTGCAGCGGCGCGCACATCTCCTGGATCTCGCCCATCTTGGCGCCCATTTCGATGGCCAGGTTGACAGAGAGGTCCCAGACGTAGTTGGTAGGGAAGTAGCGAAACATGGATGCTCCTTGGTGGTTAATTCGTTTTCTTGAACAGGAAGTGGCCCAGCGCCGGCACGAGGATCAGCGCGCCCAGCATGTTCCAGATGAACATGAAGGCCAGCAGCAGACCCATATCGGCCTGGAACTTGATCGGGCTGGCGACCCAGGTGATGACGCCGATAGCCAGCGTGACGCCGGTCAGCATCACCACCTTGCCGGTGAAGAGCAGGGCGCGGTAGTAGGCCGCCGACAGGGTTGCGCCGGAACGCAGCTGCGCCAGCGTGATACTCAGGATGTACAGTGCGTAGTCCACGCCGATGCCGACGCCGAGCGCGATCACCGGCAGCGTGGCGACCTTGACGCCCATGCCGAAGACCACCATCAGCGCTTCCGCCATGACGGAGGTCAGCATCAGCGGCAGCACGGCGACAACCACTGCGCGCCACGAGCGGAAGGTGACGAAGCACAGCAGGATCACCGCGCCGTAGACCATCAACAGCATGCTGCGCCAGGCTTCGCGCACCACGATGTTGGTGGCGGCTTCGATACCGGCGGAACCGGCGGCCAGCAGGAACTGGGTGTCCTTGGTGTTGTTGGCAGCGGCGAAGGCTTCCACGTGAGCGGTCACGCGGGCCAGCGTGTCGGCCTTGTGGTCGCGCAGGTAGACGTAGACGGTGAGCAGGTTGCAGCTGTCGTTGTACAAGCCGCGCGGCGCACCGGCGGTGACGGTGTTGAGCATGTCCTGATTCGGCAGGAACTCATACCACTTCGGATTGCCTTCGTTGAGGCCAGCCAGCACGCGGCGGTTCAGCAGCGACAGGCTGTTGGTGGTCTCCACGCCGTCGATCTGGCGCAATTGCCATTCCAGTGCGTCGATCTTGTTCAGCGTATCGTACTGCGAGCAGGCGCCGTCCGGCGTTCTCACCATGATGGCGAGGACGTCGCTCGATGCGCCGTAGGCTGCGCTGAGGGCTGCCACGTCGCGGTTATAGCGGCTGTCGGCACGCAGTTCCGGTGCGCCGGGATCGAGGTCGCCGATTTTCAGCTGGGTGCTCAGGGCATACGCGCCTGCGGCCAGCAGTAAGGCGGCGATGGTGGCGCCGGTGGCCCAGCGGCGGCCGGTGAAGCGATCGAGCAACGCCCACAACACTGCGCGTTTCTGGCCGGCGGCATCGGCGGCTTCCGCTTGCAGGCTGCGTGCGGCGGCTGCGGCGGAAACGCCGGTGTAGCTCAACATGATCGGCAGCAGGATCAGGTTGGTGAAGATCAGCATGGCCACGCCCAGCGAGGCGGCAATCGCCAGTTCGCGGATGACGGCGATGTCGATGGTGGACAGCACCGCGAAGCCGACGGCGTCGGCCAGCAGCGCGGTCAGGCCGGCCAGGAACAGGCGGCGGAAGGTGACGCGCGCCGCCACCAGCTTGTGCATGCCGCGTCCCACATCCTGCATGATGCCGTTCATTTTCTGCGCGCCGTGGCTCATGCCGATGGCGAACACCAAAAAGGGAACCAGGATGGAGTAGGGATCGAGCGCGTAGCCGAGCAGTGGCAGCACGCCCAGCTCCCACACCACGGCCACCAGCGAGGCAAGTACCACCAGCGCGGTGGAGCGCATGCAGCGGGTGTACCAGTAGACCATTGCGGTGGCGATGGCGACGGCGATGGCAAAGAACAGCAGCACCGCGCGTACACCGTCGATCAGGTCTCCCACCAGCTTGGCGAAGCCGGTGATGTGGATGGTGACGCCTTGTTGTTCGTATTTGACGCGCAGGGCTTCGAGCCTTTGCGAGAACTGGCCGTAGTCGAGGGCTTTGCCGTCGCTGTCCTTGGCCAGCAGCGGTACGTAAATCGCGCTGGAGCTGCCGTTGAAGGCGACCAACTGGCCGATTTCGCCGGAGCGGGCGATGTTGGCTTGCAGTTGCGCGAGGCTGGCCGCGCTGCCGTCGTAGCCGTCCGGGATGACCGGGCCGCCTTCCAGACCGTCTTCGGTGACGCCGACCCAGCGCGTGGTCGGCGTCCACAGGGACTTCATCTGGTTGCGCGCCACGCCCGGGACGAGGAAGACTTCTTCGCTCAGCTTGCGCAGGGTTTCGAGGTAGGCGGCTTCGTAGATGCTGCCTTTAGGGTTGTCGACAGCGATGCGGACGGCGTTGCCCAGGCCCGTCAACTCGTTCTGGTATTGCAGGTAGTTGGCGATGTACGGATGGTTGGTTGGGATGGTTTTTTCGAAGCTGGCGTTGATGGTCAGTTTCGTCGCTTGCCATCCGAGCAGGATGGTCAGCAAAGTACAAGCGATGACCACCAGCAGGCGGTGATTGAACAGCAGGCGTTCGATCAGGGAGCCGGATCTGGTGTCGAATTGCGACAGTTCGCCGGGTGTTACGTCGTGCAGATTCATTGTTTGTCTCCTGCGACCGGCACGATGCCCTGGATGCTCAGGGTGAGCAGGCCGCCGTTGTTCAGGTCCAGCACCGCGTTGAGCGGCGGCAGCGGCTTGGCGCTGATGGGGACCAATGCCTGATCGCGCACGGCGAGCAGCATGCCGGCCTGGTTGGCCAGTATTTGTGTGCCGTCGCTGCGGGTGGTGGAGGCGGTAATGGTGACGGGCGCGGGGCTGGCGATTTGCTGCCAGCTCTTGCCCGCGTCGGCGGAGCGCCAGGCGTTGCCGCGCAGGCCGGCCAGCAGGATTTCTTTTTCGCCGCTCAGTTCTGCGGTGAAGAAGCTACCGTTGTATGGCACGTTCAGCGGTTTAAAGCTGCGGCCGGCGTCGGTGGAGAGTTGGGCGTAGCCGCGCTCTCCGGCGATCAGGATGGTGTCGCCGCTGGCGCGCACGGTGTTCAGGTGCAGGCCTTTGGGATTGTCGATGCGGTTCATCCACGGCGTCCAGGTGCGGCCGCCGTCTTCGCTGGCGAAGGCCAGGCCGTAGGCGCCGACCGCGAGGATGCGGTTGGTGCCGAGCAGGCAGACGTCCAGCAGTGGCTTGTCCGCGCCATCGGCGACGAGGCGTTCGGCATCGCGCAGCGCGGAGGCACTCGTGGCTGCACTTGCACCTGCGCCTGCGGCGGTGTCCGCGCCAGCGCGAGTGGCCGTTGCCTTGCGCGGTCCTGCGCCGGCAGCCGGGCCGAAGCCGGCGGCGGCTTTGGCGGCTTGCAGGGCGAGGGCGGCCAGGTGTTGGCCGTCCAGCACGCGCTGCCAGTGCGCGCCGCCGTCTGCGGTGGTCAGCACCACGCCGGCATGGCCGACGGCGACGCCGTTGCGGGCGTCGGCGAAGCGCACGGCGGTCAGCGTGACGCTCACCGGAGCGTCCGCCTGCTGCCAGCGCTGGCCGTTGTCATCGCTGAACAGAATAATGCCGCGCTCACCGACGGCGACGATGCGCGAGCCAGCCCGCACCGCGCCCAGCATCACCGACTGCGCCGCCTGCCGCGACATCACAGCAGGCCGCAACTGCGCCGCCACCACTGCGCCGGACGCCGGCGCGACCGTCACAGCGCCACCGGTGGCCGCAGCCGCCGCTGCGCCACTCGCCGCTGCGTTGGTGGCCGCCGGCAGCAGCGCGGCTGCCAGCGCGGTGTAGAGCAGGCTGGCCGACAGCCTGCTGAAGTTCTTCGACTGCGACATCAGCGTGCACCTTCCCCGGCCATAGCATCCGGCGTAAACACACTATCCTGATAGCGCGGTTTCAGCGGATATTGCGCCGCCTTGGCGTTATACAGGTTGCCGACAAATCCAGTCCCCGAAATCAAATCTGCAAAACCAAACGCACCAATCACAGTCCCCGGCAAATCCGGCGCAACGAAAGTCTGCGACCACAGAGTCTTCCACAACTGGCCATTGGCATCCCAACGGTCGCCGAGCACGCAGTTCCAGGTATCTTCATCACAATAGTAGCGGCTCTTCGGCGCCTGATGGCGCTGGCCCGCGCGCAGCGTAGCTTCCACCACCCAAACGCGGTGACGCTCCCAGCGCACATGGTCAGGATTCAAATAAGCCTTGCCCAACACCTCCGCATCAGTCTTCGGCTGCAGCAGCTTGTTACCGTTGTACGGAATAAGCATCTCCTGCTTGCCGATCAGCTTCCAGTCAAAACGATCCGTGCGGCCGTTCCACGTCTCGATCTCATCGAAGCTCATCACGCCCGCCGTGGAAGGCGTCGGCGTGTCGCAGCAAGGATTCGGCAGCTTGCGCACGCGGCGCTGGCCGGTCAGGTATACCCAGGCCTGATCCTTGCTGGTGTCGATATTGGTACGGCCCACAATCGCCTCACCGGCGCGGATCGGCGGACCGGAATTAATCAAACGCAGAAGCCAGAACTCATTCGACTTCGCAAACTGCTCCGGCGTGCCGTCCTGCAGGTAGTAAGGCATTTGCTGGTCGCCGATGCCGCTGGTGGTCAGCACCGCCTTGCCGTCCGCCGTCAACTGATACTGATTGACCTGGAACTGCCACGATGTGCCGCGCCAGCGCAGCATGTGATTCCACATAACTTCCGCGCCGGTCTTCGGCAGTGGGAACGGAATGCCGCCGTAAGCACCGGACGGGATATCGCCATTCAGCCTGGCGCGGGTGGCGTTCTTGAAGGTGTTCTCATACACCCACGCCGGTGCGGCCGCCGTACGGTGCGTTGGATACACATCGAGACGGAACTCTGGATATTTCTTCAGCAGCGCCTTGGTACCATCGGTCAGCAGCGCCGCATACTGGTCGGCGTTCTTCGCGGTGACGACGTACAGCGGCTTTTCATCCTTGAACGGATCGCCGCGACGGCCGCCGGCCTTGTCGCCGGCGATGGCGGTGGTATAGCCGCCGGTCCATGCAGGAATGCTGCCATCCTTATTACCCGCCTTTTCACCGCCCAGCGGCGTCAGTTCCGATTTCAGTTTCGCTGCTTCCTCCGGCGTGACGGCGGCAAAGGCAGGCAGGGCGGCCATCAGCGCGGCCAGTACAGTCATATGTTTGTTCATGTCTTGTCTCCTCAGAAGGTGCGGCGCACGGTCAGTGCTACGTAGTCGCGGTCAGCCAGCGGATTGCCGCGCGTGTAAGTCGCGTGGCCGCCAGTCAGCAGCGGGCGGTAGTCGAGGAAGGGCTCGGAGCCGCCGAGGTATTTGTTGTAGTTGATGCTGAACTGCCAGACACCTTGATAGACGCCGTCGATGCCCAGCGTGGCAGTGCCGGTATGCTTCGCGCCCCAGGCCAGGCCGGTGATCGACGAATAACCATCGACGATGTAGCGCAGGCCGACTGGCACATTGATGTCGAGGCCCGGCAGCACCTGGCGATACGACGGCGTAAAGATAACCTGCAGCGCTGTGGCGTCGCGCGTACGCAGATCATCCAGCATGTGGTCCGGATCATCCTTGGACAGCGCGCGGTTCCACGCCAGTTCGCCCACCAGTGACGATTCGCGCGACAGGAAGTTCGGATCGAGATTGCTCAGCCACGAGAGGTTGACGTGCGCGGTGCGGCCGGTGGCGTAGCGCGGCGCGGCCTGCACGTTCGGATACACGATATTCGCATTCGTCAGCGGCATGTTGTTGCGTACCGAGGCTTCCACCGACAAGTTAGTGCTGCCGATGGAATGCGTGGCGCTGACGCCGGCCGTGGTCACCGCATCCGGGAACACGTAGTACCAGCTGCCTGGCGCCGCGCTGGTGACATTCAGCTTCGAATACAGCACGCCGGATTTGTCGTGATAGCGCGCCGCGTAGAAACCGAGGTCGGTCTCGTCCAGCCGCCACTTGAGCTGCGCGCCGAACTGGCCGCTGTCGGACGGCTTGCGGTCGCCGCCCGGCAGCAGCACGCTGGTGGTAATCACTTCCGGCATCTGCGAACCGCCCCAGATGGCGTTGGCGTTGCTGAAGTAGCTGCCGGCCGGCGCTATGCGGTCGGCCTCCCAATGGAACTGGTAGTAGGCGCCGAGCATCACATCCTGGCTCAATTGCAGCTGGCCGGAGAGCTGTGGCACTGGACGGATGATTTCCTTGAACTGCGCGTTTGGCGATGACTGCAACTTCCACACATCGATAGGGCCTTGGGCGCGGGCGACGCCGTTATCGCCGAAGAACAGGGTCTCGCCGTACACCAGCGCGTGCTGGCCGAGGCGCGCGGTCAGCTTCTGGCTTTCGCCGATCTGCCAGCCGCCGAAGATAAAGGCATCCAGCAGTTCAGCCTTGCGGCCGGCCAGTTTGCGGGTGCCGCTCGGGAAAGCGTTGTAGGGCTGCTGGCCGTTGAGCGCATCGGCGGCGTCGGTCGCGCCGTCGTAGGAAAAGTCGTACCATGCGGCGCCGCTGACACGGAGGCCGTAGTCCTTGCGGTACACCGCATCGAACTCGCTCAGCAGATCGACGCGCTTGGACACGATGCCCTTGTTGCGGAAGTTGTCGTTGCCGGCGTTGAAGTTCAGCGCCTGAGGGAAGGCCGATGCTGGCACGCCCGGCACCAGCAGGCGCGTGCTGTCGACCAGCGTGGCGTCGGCGTCGTGCAGGCGATACAGCGTGCTGGCTTTGATGGTGTTATCGAAGCGCAGGCTCCAATCGGGGTTGTCGAGCTCCAGTTCCGTTGCGTGCGCGTAGCCCGCCATCAGCAGGGCCGTCGCCGCCCAAGTGAGGTGCAATACTCTCATTTGCGTCTCCATTAAAATTTTTTGTAATTGGAGATCGCAGTTTGCCGCCAGCGCTTATATGTGTAAAATTGATTGCATGCATTCGTAGTATCGATCCTGTCGATACATAAAAACCAAAGGAGACAGAATGCGCTTCAATAAACTGGACCTCAACCTGCTGGTTGCGCTGGATGCCTTGTTCCGCCTGCGCAGCGTGAGCCGCGCGGCCGAACAGCTACACATGAGCCAATCGGCGCTCAGTAGTTCGCTGGCGCGGCTGCGTGAATACTTCGACGACGAGCTGCTGGTGCAGGTCGGCCGCCAGATGGAGCTGACGCCGCGCGCCGAAGTGCTGCGCGAAGCGGTGCGCGATGTGCTGGTGCGGGTCGACACCACCATCACCGCCATGCCGAGCTTCGACGCCACGCAGTCGGACCGCGAGTTCCGCATCTTCGTGTCGGACTTCACGATGGCGGTGCTGATGCCGCACTTCCTGGCGCTGGCGCAGGAGCAGGGCAGCACCGTGCGCTTCCACCTGATGCCGCAAACGCGCCAGCCGCAACGCACGCTGGAGCAGGGCGACGGCGACCTGCTGGTGGTGCCGCACGATTACTGCTCGCCCGATCATCCCGACGAAAGACTGTTCGAGGAAGAGTTCTGCTGCGTGGTATGGGACCAGAGCCGCATCGCCCGCAATGGCCTGACGATGGAATCCTACGCGGAAGCAGGCCACGTGGTGATGCAGCCGCCGGGCATGGACCGCTCGTTTGAACACCGCTTCATGCAGGAGACGGGCATTGCGCGCAAGGTGGAGGTCAACACCTACAGCTTCCTGGCGGCGGCCTATCTGGTGCTGGGCACGGAGCGCATCGCCACCGTGCACCGGCGCCTCGCGTTGCAGGTGTCGCGCGGCCTGCCGCTGAAAATCCTGCCGCTGCCGATGCCGATGACGCGCATGACGCAGTCCATGCAGTGGCACAAATACCGCACGCAGGATCCGGGTTTGCTGTGGTTGCGCGGCTTGCTGAAACAGGCGGTGGTGAGGATGGATGCAGATATCGGCCGCACCGATAGCTCGCATCGATAAAAAGCATTGGTCGCAAGCGGCGTGGCGCGCATAGCATGCGCGGATTCATACGAGGAAAGGAATCACCATGCCACGCCGTTTTGTCGACCTGTCGATTTATCTCGAAAACGAAGTCCTGTCCGACCCGCCGATTCTGGCGCCGAAGATCGAGTACCAGACCCACAAGGAGACGCTGGGTGAGTTCATGCACATGCTGCCTGGGACCACGGCCAACGACTTCCCGGACGGCGAAGCCGCCGCCGCCGAGTGGGTGCGCCTGACCACCCACAGCGGCACCCACCTCGACGCGCCGTACCACTTCCACTCGACCATGAACCGCAAGCTGGGCGAGGCGGAGCGCTCCATCACCATCGATGAAGTGCCGTTGGAATGGTGCTTCCAGCCGGGCGTGAAGCTGGACTTCCGCCATCTGCCGGACGGCCATGTGGTCAGCGCGGCGGAGGTGGAGGCGGAGTTGAAGCGCATCGGCCACGCCTTGTCGCCGCTGGAAATCGTGGTGGTGAACACGCGCGCCGGTTCGCGCTACGGCCAGCCGGACTACGTCAACTGCGGTTGCGGCATGGGGTACGAGGCCACCATGTACCTGCTGGAACGCGGCGTGCGCCTGACCGGCACCGATGCGTGGAGCTGGGACGCGCCGTTCAGCTACACCGCCAAAAAAATCCAGGAAACCGGCGATGTGAGCCTGATCTGGGAAGGCCACAAGGCCGGCCGCGATATCGGCTACTGTCACCTCGAGAAGATGCACAACCTCGAAGCGCTGCCGCCGACCGGCTTCACCATCAGCTGCTTCCCGCACAAAATCCGCGGCGCCTCCGCCGGCTGGACCCGTGCCGTCGCCATCTTCGAAGACGCCTGATTTCCCCGGCCGCCGGCGCTCGCCCGGCGGCTGTCCTATTTGTCCGGCCGATAGCCGGTATCCAGAGTATCCATACCCCAGCACTGTGATTTTCGTTGACTTCCAAAATCCGGCCAAATATCATAATTAGAATTCGGATTATGATTTAACGCCACCACAAGGGATATACCATGCGCTTCTCCGTCTTCCTCAATGCCCGCACTATGAGCGCGGATGCCGATAAACAGCTGATCGTCGACCTGGAGCAGCACGCGCTGTTGGCCGGAAAACTCGGCTTTGACGCCATCTTCCTGCCGGATCACCACTTCAACGGCTACATGCCGGTGGCCAGCGACAGCTATATGTTCGCGTCCTACCTGGCGGCCAAGCTGCCGGACATGCACTTCGGTTTTTCGGTGACCTCGGTGCCGCTGCACCATCCGGTGCGCTTCGTTGAGCGCATCAACATCCTCGACCACCTGACCAAGGGCAAGCTGCTGGTCGGTATCGGCTCGGGCACCACGCCGGAGGAGATGATCGGCTTCGGCGTGAACTACAAGGACGCCGGCCGCATCGCCGAAGAAAACCTGCAGGCCGCAGCGGCGCTGTGGAACAAGAAGATCACCGATGCGCCGATCGAGCTGCATGGCTTCCACCAGGGCCGCGTGCTGCAGCGTATCGCACCGGCGCCGTATGGCCAGAAGCAGGCGCGCCTGATGCCGGTGGCGATGAAGGAAAGCAGCGCCACGCGCGCCGCCGTCAATGGCTGGCCGGCCTTCATCCCGGCCTTCACGCCGCCGCAGATCGGCGGCACCGATCCACTGAGCCACGTGAAGAAATACTTCGGCAACTATCACACGCAGCTGCTGGCGGCGGGTCATCCGGATGAAGTGGTGGCCGATGCGCTGTCGTGGACCACCCACAGCTACCAGTGCGTGCACCTCGCCGAGACCGACGAGCAGGCGCACAAGGAAGTGCTGGAAATCCTGACCTCCTATCAGGAAGCTGTCGACCGTGAAGCGGAATTCAACGCCAAGGCCGAATCGGATGAGGCCAACAAGAAGACCGACCGCACCGGCGGCGCGCTGACCGAGGAATGGATGGCGACGTGGTGCCTGCACGGCAGCCCGGAAACGGTCATCAAGAAGCTGCGCGCGTATGAGGAAGTCGGCATCGGCAATATCCTGTGCGGCACCACCACGGGCCCGCTGACCGAGAAGCGTTTGGCCTATGCGAATCAGACCCTGGAATTGCTGGCCAAGCGCGTGCTGCCAGCCTTCAAATAAGAGACCGACATGACAAGAGAGTTAAGCACGGCGGAGATGGCGATGCTGACCGCCGGCGCCACCATGTGGACCACGCCTGCGATTCCCGATGCCGACATTCCGTCGCTGTCGATGGCGGATGGTCCGATGGGGGTGGCGGGGTCGAAGATCGATGAACGCGATATCTCCTTACTGACGCCATCGCCATTGGCGCTGGGCGCGAGCTGGGATCCGGCGCTGGTGCAGAAGGTTGGGCGGCTGGTTGGCGGCGAGGCGATACGGCGCGGCGTTGACCTGATGCTGGCGCCGAACCTGAACATGGCGCGCAGCCCTTTGTCCGGGCGGGCGTTTGAGTATTTTTCCGAGGATCCGCTGTTGTGCGGTACCTTGGGCGCGGCGTGGGTGCAAGGGTGCCAGTCGATGGGTACTGGTGCGATTGCCAAACACCTGGTCTGCAATGACAGCGAGACGGCGCGTGACCAGATGAATGCGGTGGTCGATGAGCGTACTTTGCGCGAGGTGTATCTGCTGCCGTTCGAGATGGCGACGGAGGCAGGGTGCGCGGGCATGCTCACGGCTTATAACAAGGTCAATGGCGACTGGTGCGCGGAGGCCGGGCCGGTGGTGCAGCGTGTGGTGAAGGATGAATGGTGCTTCCCCGGCGTGTTCATGAGCGATTGGTTCGGTACACATTCGACGGTTGGTTCGCTGAATGGTGGACTGGATCTGGAGATGCCCGGCCCGGCGCGCCACCTCGGCGCCCGCAGCGCCGTCGCCGTGGCGGAAGGCCAGGTGTCGCCGGAACGTCTGCGCGATGCCGCCCACCGCGTCGCCACCGCCGCCCGCCGCTTCGGTCGTAGCATCCCGGCCGCCGGCGGCGCGGCATCGGCTGGTGGCAGCAAGGGCATGCCGCTGGCGGATGAGGTGGCGGCTGAACTGTTGATCGAGGCGGCGGCCGGTGGTTTTACGCTGGTGCGCAATGAGCGGAGCATGCTGCCGCTCGACCCGGCGCGCTGGCCGCGCATCGCTGTGATCGGGCCGAATGCCAGTGCGCCTTGCTTCCAGGGCGGCACCTTCGCCAAGATCGCCGTCAAGCCGGATGCGGTGCTGCCTATCGATGCCCTGCGCGCGCGCTTTGGCGACGCCATTGTGGACTACGCGCCCGGCGTCGATCCGCAACCGAAGCTGCCGCGCATGGCCGCACGTCCACGCCGCGATCTCGGCGACGGCTGCATCAAGGGGATGACGCTAGATTACTTCGATAGCGCCGACCTGTCTGGCAGACCGCTGTTGAGCGAAACGCGCGACACCAATTCGCTGACCTGGTTCCACGGCGTGCACGAAGCCGGCGCGCTGCAAGCCAATGCCGGCACCCGTGCCAGCGGCTGGTTCCGTGCCACGGAAAGCGGCGAGCACCAGTTCTACGTCGGCGGCACCGGTGCATTGCGCCTGCTGGTCGATGGCAAAGAATACTTCCGCCGTGACGAACAACTGGCGCCAGGCGATGTGATGGGTCGCCTGAAAAGCGGCGACGCCGACTGCATCACCATCCCGCTGGAACAGGGCATCGCTGTGGAAGTAGTAGTGGAACTGCGCTACACGCCGGCACGCTGCCAAGGCTTGTGGTATGGCATCCGTGGCCCCGGCAGCGCCGAACAAATGATGGTCGACGCTGTGCAAGCCGCACAGCAAGCCGACGCCGTGATCCTGATAGTCGGCGAAACCTCGGACGCCAGCGTGGAAAGCAAAGACCGCGCAGACACTTTACTGCCGCCGGAGCAGCTTGCGCTGATCGAACGCATTTGCGCGGCCAATCCGAACACCGTCATCGTCACCAACGTCGGCCATGCCTTCGACGTGCGCTGGGAGCAGCAGACAAGGGCAGTGCTGCATTGCTGGTATCCCGGCCAGGAGTTCGGCGCGGCGTTGGCGCAGGTGCTGGCCGGTGACCGCGAACCGGGCGGCCGCATGCCGGTCACCATCGCGCGCGAGGACAAGGATTATCCAGCCCTGTCGCTTCAGCCGGACGCCAACGGCGACCTGCATTACAGCGACGGCGTGCGCTTCGGCTATCGCGGCCTGGCCGCACGTGGCATCGCGCCGCGCCAGCCGTTCGGCGCGGGCTTTGGCTACACCACCTTCAGCATCAGCGACGCGCAGGTACGCAGTGTCGGCAACGGTGGCTGGGAGCTCACGGTCCAACTGCGCAACACCGGCAGCCGCGCCGGCGCGGAAGTGGTGCAGGCGTACCGTACCGTGCCCGAACTGACGCTGGTCGGCTACACGAAAGTATGGCTGGAACCAGGGCAGCAACAGGAAGTGCGCGTCGTCATCGCCGCGCGCCGCCTCCAAACATGGAACGGCGCCTGGATCACGCTGCCCGGCACTATCGATCTGCTGGTCGGCCGTTCCAGCGCCGACTTGCCGCTGTCGGTGCAGATCAAGCAGTAATCAATACAGGAGACACATCATGAACAAATACACCAACAACGCCCGCGCCAACGGCCGCGCGCCCTTCATCGTCGGCATCGGCGGCACCACGCGCCCCGGTTCCAGCACCGAGAGCGCGTTGCAAGCCGCGCTGCGCCACGCCGAAGAATTGGGCGCCGTGACCCAGTTGTTTGGCGGCGAAGCACTGGCCTCGCTGCCAGGCTACTCGCCCGAAGAGAAAGAACGCACCGAAGGCCAGGCCGCACTGGTGGAAGCCGTGCGTCGCGCCGATGCAGTGATCTTCGCTTCGCCCGGCTACCACGGCGGCGTATCGGGCCTGGTGAAAAACGCCATCGACCTGCTGGAAGACCTGCGCGCCGATGAACGTGTGTACCTCGACGGCATGCCAGTCGGCTGCATCGTCACCGCCGCCGGGTGGCAAGGCTGCAACACCACGCTGGGCGCGATGCGCTCCATCGTGCACGCGCTGCGCGGCTGGCCGACGCCGTTGGGCGTCACCCTCAACACCGCCGGCGTCAAGCTGTTCGACGCCGATGGCCAGTGCACCGATGCGCAAGTCAGCAGCAGCTTGCGTATGCTGGCGGAGCAGGTGGTGGGCGTCCGCAGCCCGTCGTCGGCGAGTTAAATAAAACTGGAATTCGTATTCTAATTTATGCTATTCTGGTCCGCACATGACGTCTGAACGATAACAGGCGCGTGCGGACTACAAGAACATCGGAGACAACTGTGCTTAAGCAAACCGTGATTCAACAGCGGTTGCGCGCCATGCTCGTTCGGCCGCAATCGACCCTCATCCTCGCTGGCCTGTGCGCCGCCAGCGCCGCCGCCCAGGACGGCCAGATTCAGGAAGTCATCGTCACCGCGCAGAAGACCGCGCAACCCGCATCGAAAACGCCGCTGGCCCTGTCGGTGCTGGGCGGCGACGATTTGCGCCAGGCCGGCGCCACCAACGCGGTGGCCCTGACCGAGCTGGCGCCGAACGTGCAAATCTCCACCGACAACGGCAAGCTGCAAGTTGCGATACGCGGCGTGGTGAGTCTGGACACCAGCGAGAAGGGCGACTCCTCGACAGCCTTCAACGTCGACGGCGCCTACATCGGCCGTACCGAGGCGCAGCTTGGCGCCTTCCTCGATCTGGAACGGATCGAAGTGCTGCGCGGCCCGCAAGGCACGCTGTATGGCCGCAATGCCACCGCCGGCGCCATCAACCTGATTACCAATAAGCCGACCAACAAGCTGGAAGGCCGCGTCGATGTGGAAATCGGCGACTATAATGCACGCCGGTTGGAAGGCGTGGTGAATATCCCGGTCAACAGCACGCTGGCGCTGCGCGCGGCGGCGGTGAAGGTCAGCCACGACACCTACCAGAATCCGGGCCCGAACAAGATCGGACTGGAAGACCAGGACGACAACGCCGGCCGCCTGCATGCGCTGCTCACCTTCACGCCGCAGACTTCGTGGTTGCTGACCGCGGAACGCAGCAAGTCCGGCGGCAATGGTTCCAGCGTGGTGCCGCTGACGAACTTCTTCACCGGCACGCCAATCGCCGGCGGGAACAATCTCGCCAATCCGCAGTACGTCGACCGTGGCGCAGGCACCCAGCTGACTGCCGCCGCGCAGTATGCGGATATCGGCTCGCACAAGGCCGATGTGGCGACGTCGCTGCGTTCCGAATTCAAGACCAGCCTTGGCGGCGCGGCCGACCTGACCTACCAGTTTGCCCGTCTGCGTGCGGAAGTCGATCAGCTGAACAACGGTACCTACTTCGGCTTCCCGATGTATAACTACGTCACCGGCGGCTCGACCCAGCGCACGCATGAAGTGCGCCTGAATTCCGCAGGCGATTCGGCCCTGAGCTGGGTGGCCGGCGTGTACCACTTCAACGAGGACATCTTCCGCGCATCGAGCTACAACACGGTGACGCCGGGACCGCTGATCGTGGTGCCGTTCGCGCCGAGTATCGAGAGCCGTTCCAAGGCCGCCTTTGGCCAGCTGACCTACCGCTTCGACAAAAAGCTGCGGGTGACTTTCGGCGCCCGCACCACGCGCGATGAAAAGTCCGGCCGTGATGCGCTGAGCGGCAGCACCACCGGGCCTGGCTACACCGCGCACGTGGAAAGCTCCAAGTCCAACTTCCGCCTCGCTGCGGATTACGACGTGGCGCCGGCCGTCATGGTGTACGGCAGCCTGTCCACCGGCTACAAGGCGGGCGGCTTTAACGACACCAGCGGCAAGGAATACCTGCCGGAGAATATCACCTCGGTGGAAGGCGGTATCAAGGGCCGCTTCTTCGGCAACAAGCTGCGCCTGAGCGCTGCGGCCTTCCACTACGATTACAAGGACATGCAGCTGACGTCCGTGGTCTGCACCGGCGCCGGCACGGCGGCCAATTGCGGCGCGCTGACCACCAACGCCTCCAACGCCAGAATCAAGGGCGTGGAAGTGGAGGGCAGCTACAACGTCACGGCGGACGACCGCATCAACTTCTCGCTGGCGACGTCGGACGGCAAGTTCCAGAAGTACCATCCGAACGACACCGCCGACTGGTCCGGCCAGCAGATCGACCGCGCACCGGCCTACAACGGGAGCCTGAGCTACACCCACTCCTTTGCGCTGGACAGCGGCGCCACCATCGCGGCCCGTATCGGCACGCGCTTGAACGGCGCTTACTTCCTCAGCGATTCGGCGGCAGCGATTCGTTACCGCCAGCCGGCCTACCGCAAGAGCGACATCGGCGTAACCTACACCTCGGCCGACCAGCGCCACTACGTGCAGGCCTATGCACGCAATCTCGAAAACTCGGTGACGCTGGATAGCTTGCTGCCGGGCGGTTTCGGCATCGGCGCACCGCGCACCATTGGCCTGCGCGCAGGCACGCAGTTCTGACAGAAAGGTGATGCATGAAGATCAGTAAAATGGAATTTGCCAAGACGGTGGGCTTCGCGTCCGGCGCGGCGCCCGGTGGCGTGTCGCGGCGCGACGTGCTGGCCGCGCTGCTGGCAGGCGGCGCGATTGCCGCAACCTGGAGCGCTCCGGCCGCCGCTGCGGCGCTGAAGAAGGCCGGTGCGCCAGCGGTGCTGCGCCCCGCATTGGGCGCCGAAGAGATGGCGATCTTGTCGGCGGCGGCGCAAGTCATCGTGCCGGCCACCGACACACCGGGCGCAAAAGAGGCCGGCGTGCCGCAGTTTGTCGGTGCGCTGTTCACCGGCTGGATGACTGACGACGAGGCGGCGTTGTTCCGCAAAGGCCTCGCCGGCCTCGATGCCAGCGCCCGCGAGCGCTACCAGCTCGGCTTTGCCGCCTGCTCACCGGAGCAGGGCGCGGAAGTGCTGCAGGCGCTGCGCGCGTCCAGCCCATACGGCGGCCGCACCTTCTCGCTGACCGACCGCATTCTCGATCCAAAAGCGCCGTTCTACCTGCGCCTGCGGGACCTGGTGGTGCTGGGCTACTTCACCTCTGAAGCGGGCAGCAACCAGGAGCTGCGCTACATGCCGGTGCCCGGCAAGTTTGAATCGAATGTGGATATCAAGGACTGGCCGTACCAGGTCGTCATCTAAGGATCGAGCATGAGCAAAACTACGCAATTTGACGCCATCGTGATCGGCTCCGGCATCACCGGCGGCTGGGCCGCCAAGGAACTGACCGAGAAGGGCCTGAAAGTGCTGGTGCTGGAACGGGGCGCCAATCTTGAACACCAGAAGGGCTACATCCACGAATTCACGCCGCCGTGGCAGGCGCCCAACCACGGCCTGCCGGAACGCGAGCTGTATGCGCGCGACTACGAAATCCAGAGCAAGATCGAACGCGGTGCCTTCAGCTGGGCCAACCGCCATTACTGGATCAATGACCGTGAAAATCCGTACGAACAAATCAAGCCATTTCGCTGGCACCGCACCAATGTGCTGGGCGGCCGCTCGCTGACGTGGGGCCGCCAGTCCTACCGCTGGGGTAATGACGACTTCCTCGCCAACGCGCGCGATGGCCACGGCAACGACTGGCCGATCCGCTACGCCGACCTGGAACCGTGGTACTCGCACGTGGAGAAATTCATCGGCGTGAGCGGCCAGCCGGAAGGGCTGGAGCATTTTCCGGACGGCCACTACCTGCCGCCGATGGAGATGACCGCGCTGGAAGCGGCGCTGAAGCAGCGCATCGAGGCCAAGTGGACCGATCGCCGCGTCACCATCGGCCGCGTGGCCAACCTGACGGTGCCGCACAATGGGCGCGGCCAGTGCCAGAACCGGAATATCTGCAATCGCGGCTGCTCGTTCGGCGCGTATTTCAGTTCCCTGAGCTCGACCCTGCCAGCGGCGCAGAAAACCGGCCGCCTCACGGTCCGCACCGACAGCGTGGTGGAAGCCATCGATGTCGATCCGAAAACTGGCAAGGCCAGCGGCGTGCGCGTGGTCGACGCCAGGAGCGGCAAGCGCATGGCCTTCAAGGCGCGTGTGATCTTTCTGTGCGCCTCGACCTACGGCACGCTGCAAGTGTTGCTGCAGTCGCGCAGTGCCGCGCACCCGAATGGCATCGGCAACCATAGCGATGTATTGGGTCGCTACCTGATCGACCACCACGGCGTGGCAGCCTTCGGCGAGATCAAGGGCTTCGAAGACCGCAACTACAAGGGCCGCCGCGCCACCGGTATCCTGGTGCCGCGCTTCCGCAACATCGGCGGGCAGGATGCCGATGCCGACTTCACTCGCGGCTACGGCTTCCAGGGCGGCGCCATGCGCGACGACTGGACCAACACCGCCGCGCTGACCGACGATTTCGGCGCGGGCATGAAGCACAATATCGCGCGGCCCGGCAAGTGGGTGGCCTTCCTCGGCGCGTTCGGCGAACAGCTGCCGCAGGCGCATAACCGCGTCACGCTCAACGACAAAAAGCTGGGCAACTACGGCTTGCCGCAGCTGAGCTTCGACGTGGCCTACGGCGAGAACGAGCGCAAGATGGCGGTCGACGCGGGCAAGCAGGCGGAGATGATGCTGAAGGCCGCCGGCGCAGAGCGTGTGCAGCTGATCCCGTCGCGGGCGATTCCCGGAGTGTCGATCCACGAGATGGGCGGCGCGCGCATGGGCCACAACCCGGCGGAGTCGGTGCTGAACGCGCACAACCAGGTGCACGGCGTGCCCAACCTGTTCGTTACCGACGGCGCGGCGATGGCGTCCAGCGGCACGGTCAACCCGTCGCTGACCTACATGGCGCTGACGGCGCGGGCGGTGGACTTTGCCGTGGCCGAGTTCAAGGCGGGTCGTCTATAATCCCATGTCCCGATACAGCAAAGAACCTATGCCAGCCATCACCGCTCATGCACGCGCGCCGAAACAAGGCCGCAGCCGTCAATCCTTCGAACGCATCATCGAAGGCACGATCGAATTGCTGCGTGAGCGTTCCTACGACCAGATTACGCTGGCCGAGATTTGCGAACGGTCTGGCGTCTCCACAGGTTCGCTGTATGGACGCGTGGCTGGCAAGGATGAATTGCTGCGCGCGGTGCAGGTGCTGTTCCTGGAACGGATGGCCGAGCAGTTCAACAAGGAGTCCGAACACATCGCCAAGAATGCGCGCGGCCTGGCGCAGGTAGTGCCGGCCGTGGTGGCGGGACTCGGTAATATTTTGAAGGACAACGCCAGCGTGCTGCGTTCCTTCATGCTGCGCAGCGCCACCGACGCCGCCATCGAGGCTGCCGGCAAGAAGTCGTTTATTGAGAACCACGGCAAGTTCATCGCCTTGTTGAAGGCCTGCTCCAAAGAGATCCGCCATCCGCAGCCGGAGCGCGCGATCGATACATCAATGCTGCTGATTTATGCCACCCAGGCCCGCTTCCTCGGACTCGATAGCGTCGGCGGGCAGGGTGAAGCCAGCAAGTGGAACGAGTTGTTGCAAGACTTGAGTGACATGATGCTGGCATTCCTGTTGTTTACGCCTCCCAAGCGCTGACCAGGCGTGGGGCGCGGGTCCTCCGCGTTCCAGGTTGCGCACAAAAACCTAATCAACATTCTGATTCCGGAAAGGGAAAGGCATGACTGCACCCGCACGCAAACTGCGCTGGGCCTACATGGACCATTGGCGCATCGACACCCCGCAAGGGCAACTCTCACAATACACCTCGGTGAAGCGTTTCGACGCGTTTCTCAAACAGATCTCGGCCATCGGTTACGAGGCGATCGAGACGTTTGACTTTCACCTTGGCCCGCTGCGCGAGCTATTCGGCTCGCTGGAAAATGCGCGCGCCTTCATGCAGGAACGCGGCATCGACAAGGTGCTTAGCCTGTTCCATGCGGTGATGTACGACGAGCGCCAGAGCGCGCCGCACGTGCGTTCGACGCATGACCACATCTTCAACTATGCGCAGCACATCATGCGTTCCAGCGCCGGCCTGGGCGTGGAGAATTTCATCGTGATGCCGGCCGGTTTGTACTACGACGTGGAGCCGGTCACCGACGACAAGCTGCGCGCCTGCGCGGAGTTGTGGAGCCGGGTCGGCAAGATGACGCTGGAATATGGTGTCAAGACCTGCTGCCACCATGAGTTCTTCTGCGGTATCCGCAGCGCCGAACAGCTGCGCAAGTTCTACGAATGGACCGATCCGCGCTATGTGTTCTTCTACTGCGACACGGCGCAGCACGTGATCGCGGGCGTCGATCCGGTGGACTTGTATCTGAAGCTGCATGATCGTTGCGGCGGCTTCCATATGAAAGACACCAAACACGTTGATCTGACCGGCGATTATCGCCGCAAGCCGGACGCCGAGGTGATGGCGCCGACCACGCCGCGCTGGTTCCACGAGATGGGCGTAGAGGGCGGCCTGGTGGACTTCCCCGCGATGATGCAGGCGATGAAGGAGTGCGGCTACGAGGGCTGGGTCGGCGTCGAGCACGACAAGGCCGATGTCGGCGGCGGCAACTACCCGGAAAGCACGGCATTGTCGGCCTGGTATATCCAGCACGTCCTGAAAAAAATCTACGCGTGAGGTGAACAAATGATCAAATGGGGATATGGCGTTAATCAATGGAAGGCCGGCTTCACCAGTTTCGCGCGGTTGGAAGAGATCGAGCGCGCGCTCAAGGTGACGGCGGCTTGCGGCTTCGATGCGGTGGAGCTGAACGCGGGCAGCGGGCGCTGGGATCCGATCGGGCGGCCAGAAAATGTCGCGATCAATTACGGCTCGGCGGCGCATTTCAGGCTGAAGCTGAAAGAGCTGGGCATCAATCGTGTGGCCAGCACCTTCTTCGACCCGACGGTGATGAGTTTTGAAGAGCTGCACTTCGGCTTGATGAGCACCCAGCCGGCGGACCATGCGCGCATTGTGGCGCAGGCGCGCATTCATGCGGAAATGCTGTCGGAGCTGGGCGGGGAATTGCTGGTGGTGCGGCCGTTTCCGTCGTTCTGGAAGGAGGGGGCGCTGAATGCGGAGCATCTGCAGGCGGCGGCCGATTGCTGGAATGCGGTGGGCGCGATGGCGGCGTCGCTGGGCTTGAAGGTGGCGCTGCATATCGATGCGCTGTCGGCGCTGCGCACGGCCGACGAGCTGGAACAGCTGCTGGCATTGTGCGATGCCGATACGGTCGGCCTGGCGTTCGACACGGCGGAACTGACCATCGCCGGGCATGACGTGGTGGCGCTGTACCGGCGCTTCCATGCGCGCGTGCTGCACTTCCACTTCAAGGATGCGCTGGCGGTGGACACGCTGGGCGAGTACCAGCTGCCCAACGCGGAGCGGGCGCTGATTGCGGCGGGCGGCGAGCGTGAAATCCAGCGCTGGTTTGGCGAGATGGGCACCGGGCTGGTGGACTTCCCGGCGCTGCTGGCGGCCATGCGCGAGCAGCGCTACGCGGGCTGGATCATCGTCGAAAGCGACAAAGGCCCCGAGCCCATCGCCACCGGCATGATGCTCAATAGCTGGTACCGGCAGAACGTGCTGGAACGGCTGTCATGAATCCGCTCCAGCCACCCGTGGCGTCCACCGCCACAGCCCACGTGGCCGATGCTGCCCCGCCGGCTGCCGGCGGACGTCGCGCCGGAGCGGCACAAGGCATCGCGCTGATGGCTATCCTTGCCATGCCCACGCTGGCATTGGCGGCGCTGGTTCCCAGCTTGCCGCAGCTGTTCCAGCAATTCTCTTCGGTGCCGAATTTCCAGTTGCTGGTGCCGATGATTATCACCGTGCCGTCGCTGTGCGTTGCGCTGTTCTCCGGCGTGATGGGCGCCATCGCGGACCGCTGGGGGCGGCGCAAGCTGCTGCTGGCGGCGCTGTTCGCCTTCGCGCTGCTCGGCCACGCGCCGCTGATGTTCGACAGCCTGCTGTTGATCGTCGCCAGCCGGGTGGTGGTGGGGCTGGCCGAAGCGGCCATCCTCACCGTCGGCAACGCGCTGATGGGCGACTACTTCGAAGGCGAACAACGCCAGAAGTGGCTCGGCTACCAGAACATGTTCGCGCCGCTGATCGGCTCCGCGATTTTGCTGTCCGGCGGCTTCCTGGCTGGCCTGCACTGGCGCTATCCCTTCCTGCTGTACCTGAGCGGCTTTGCCGTGCTGGCGTTGGTGTGGCTGGTGTGCTGGGAGCCTGGCCGCCATGTCCAAGCGCACGCCGGCCAGCCGGTGGCTGCCGCGCCGTTCCCGTGGCGCGTTGCGCTGCTGGTGGGCGGCGTGACGGTGCTGTTCTCGCTGGTGTTCTTCGTGCAGGCGGTGCAGCACGGCCGCATCTTCGGCGACATGGGCGTGGCGTCGCCCGAGCGCATCAGCGTGCTGGCGACCATCGCAAGCCTGGGCACTGTGGTTGGCGGCTACCTGTTCAAACGTTACGGCAAGACGACGGTGGCGCGCTGGATGGCGGTGATCCTGGCCTTCTACGGCGCCAGCTATCTCGGCGTCGCATGGGCGCCCAGTCTCGCCATCGGCCTGCCGCTGGACGCGCTGGGCCAGGTCGGCGGCGGCTTGATGCTGCCGGTGCTGGTGACCTGGGCGCTGCAAAAGTACAGCTTTGAACATCGCGGACGCGGCATGGGCCTGTGGGGCGGCGCATTCTTCCTCGGTCAATTCCTTAGTCCACCGCTGGTCACGCTGATCGGCAGCGCGGGCTTCAGCTTCCTTGGCAGCGTGGCCGTGATCGGCGGTGTATGCATTGTCGCAGCCATCGTGATGACTCTCACTCAGAAAGAACAATGATATGCAAATCGCAGCTTGTATTGAATGGATGTTCGCCGATGCCGGCGAGGACCTGGCCGCGCGCATCCGCGCCGCCAGCGCGGCCGGTGTGAAAGCCGTGGAGTTCCACCTGTGGCGCGAGAAGCCGCTCGACGCCATCGAGGCGGCACTGAAGGAGACCGGCTCGCAACTGCTTAGCTTCTGCGTCGAGCCGCGCCGCAGCCTGGTCGATCCTGCCGACCACGAGGCCGTGCTGGCAGCAGTCGCCGACGCCGTCCCGGTGGCGCAGCGCTTCAACAGCGCCATGATCCTGGCCTCCGGTTTCACCCGACCGGATGTGGCCGAGGGCGAACAGTTCGACGCCGCCGTCCGTGTGCTGAAACGCGCAGCCGCGCTGGCGCAGCAGGCTGGCGTGGTGCTGTGGCTGGAACCGGTCTACATGGTGGTGAACGGCCAGCGCATGTTCGTCGACACTGTGGGCCGTGGACTGGACATCGTCGCGGCGGTGGACAGCCCGGCGCTGCGCCTGCTGGCCGACGCCTACCACTCCGCCCAAACGCAAGAGGACTTCGTCGCCGCCATCGGCAACCGCATGGCGCTGATCGCCCACGTGCAGGTAGCCGACACCAACGGCCGCCACGAACCGGGCACCGGCGATATCGGCTGGGGAGACATCATGGCGGCGCTGCGCCAAAAAGGCTATCAGGGCGTTATCGGGCTTGAGTATTTCCCGACTGCGGCTGACGGCGCGTCGTTGGAAAGATCCCGCCATGCGCTCGGCATTTAACCGCCGGCGTTTTCTATCCGCGCTTGCATTGGCAGGCGCTTACGCAGCCAGTCCTTCCGCCATGTCGCGCGAGCGATTGCGGCAAGGACTGACGCCACACCTGTTCAATGCCGATCTTGAAGACACATGCAAGATGGCGGTATCGCTGGGCATACAGGCGCTGGACTTCGTTAGCAATCCCCTGGACTGGCCGCTGCTGAAAAAATATGGCCTGGTTATGTCGGTGCTAAGGGTCGACTATGGCGGTGGCATATCCACCCTGGCCCGCGCGCCGGCCGGTCCTCCCGGCTGGAACGCGATCGGAACACCCGATCGGGATGGCCTGTTCGAAGCCGCGTTCAGGGACCGTATCGATGCCGCTGCTGCGAACGGGATTCCCAACATCCTGGTGACCTGCGGGGCAAGGGGCGAGGTAGGCTACGAAGCCGGGAAACGCAATGCGATCGGCTTTCTGGAGCGCTTACGTGCGCAAGCGGAGCAGCGCGGCGTCACCATCGTGATGGAAAACATCAACTCGGGCCATGCCGGCGGTCCTCCCGAACCGCCGGGCAGCATGTTCGACCATTTGCCGTGGGGGCTGGACGTGGTCACGCAAGTGAACTCGCCGCGCGTGAAATTGCTGGTCGATCTCTATCATGCACAGCTCATGGATGGGAATATCACCAATTTCCTGCGCAAGCATATTCACCTGATCGGCCATTTCCATACCGGCGGTGTGCCGAACCGGAATGAGATAGACGAAACGCAGGAACTGAATTACCGCCATCTCGCCAGGACCATCTCGGACCTGGGCTATCGAGGTTTTGTCAGCCATGAATGGACGCCATCCGCCGCTCAGGACAAGGTGGCGTTGTTGCGTAAATGTATCGGCATTATCGAAGGCCGCTAGCGCGCGGCACCAGCGGCATCACTCTGGCCAGGTGATGGGCGCCTGTCATGGCGACCATCACCAGTGCGGCGAATAGCGGCAGCACTTGCAGGTAAGCTTGTGCGTAGTGCGCCGCAGCCGCCGACGCAGCCGGCTGGTCATGGAAGAACACCAGCCCGGCCAGCGCCACACCCAGGGCGGCAGCGACTTGCTGCACCGCCGTCAGCAAGCCAGCCGCCACGCCGGCGTCCGACATCGGCACATCCTGCAAGGTGGCGTTGGACAGCTGCGGGCCGCACAATCCCATGCCCAAGCCCATGCCAAATTGCGCTGCCAGCAGCGGCCAGTATTGCAGCACGCCGCCATGCACTGACCATCCGGCGAGGCACAAGCTGATGGTGGTAACCGTCAGCCCGATCATCATCACGCGCACGCCGAGTAGCTTGAACAGGCGCGGGCCGATCATGGTGATGCCGCCCATCGCACCGAGAGCGATCGGCGCGCAGGCATAGGCCATCTGCGAGGCGCCCAGGCCGATGCCGGCTTGCAGCACGAAGGTCATCACCAGCAGGTAGCCGGGCAGGATGGGATTGATGGTCAGGGTGCACAGCAGGCCGAGAGCGACCTTCTTCAATTTGAACAGCGACAGCGGCACCAGCGCATCGCCACGCGCCGCCTGGCGCCACGCCAGATAGCGCACGGTGGCCCACGCCAGGGGAACGCTTGCCGCGAGCACCACGATCAAGGCCGGCGGCCAGCCGCGCGACGGGCCTTCGATCAGTGGCGCCAGCAGCGCGAACAGCAGCAGCACCGACAGCGCGGCGCCACGCACGTCGACCGGCACCGCATTGACGCCACGGCCCGCCGGCAGCAGGCGCGCGCCGGCCAGCAGGCTGAATAAACCGATCGGCAGGTTGATGAGGAAGGTCAGGCGCCAGCCAAGGCCGAACCAGTTGGCGTCGATCAGCAGGCCGCCGATGATGGGGCCAAGCGCCGCCGAGAAGCCGCCAAGGAAGCCGAACACGGTGTAGACCTTGTAGCGCTGCTCTGGCGGATACATCACCTGCACCAGCGCCATCACCTGCGGCACCATCAGCGCCGCGCTGGCGCCTTGCAGTACGCGGGCGATTTGCAGAGACAGCGCGTCCGGCGCCAGGCCGCAAGCCATCGAGGTGGCGGTGAACAGCGTTATCCCGAGCAGGAACATGCGGCGGTAGCCGTGGCTGTCGCCCAGCCGGCCGCCGACGATCAGCAGCACCGCGAACGCGGTCGCATAGCCGGCGATGATCCATTCCAGCGCGGCCTTGCTGGCGCCGATGGTGGAGCCTATCGATGGAATGGCGACGTTCACGATGGTGGTGTCGAGCAGGTCCATCACGAACGCCAGTGCCACGGCGACGAGGGCCAAAAGGCGGCGGCGGGGCGTGAATGCGGCGGCGGCAGCGTAAGCGCTGCCCTCCGCTCCGGGAACGGCTTGATGCATAGTTTTCCTTTGATTGAAGTCAGACGCCGGCGGCGGTCTGGATGATTTTGTCGCGGATCCAGCTCAGGGCTGAATCGTTGCTGCGGTGCTTATGCCATTGCAGCATCTGTACCAGGCGCGGTATGCGCGGCGGCGGTTCCCACACTTTGACCGGCAGGGTCTCCAGCGCATGCAGCGCAATGCGGCGATGCACGGTGGCGATGCGGTCGGTGCCGATCACCAGCGAGGGCAGGGCGGTCATGGTGGGCGCCGTCACTTCCACCCGGCGCTTGACGTCGAAGCTCTCCATGAACCAGCCGTCAAATGTCGGTAGCGACGATGTGCCGTGATTGGCAAAGGTGGCGATGACGTGGCCGCACGCCAGGTAGTCGTCAAACGTCAGGCCTTCGCGTACGCGGGTGTTGCCCTCCCAGGTCACGCACAGGTAGTCCTCTTCAAACAGCGCGGCGGACGGATGGTCCTTGGCCGTGTACTGCGACGGAATCACGAGGAAGTCGGCCTCGCCCTGTTCCAGCAGCTCGCTGGCGCGGTCGGACTGGTCGCGCAGGCGGATGCGCAGGTTGGGCGCTTCGCGATACAGCGCCGCCAGCAGCGGCGGGATCAGCACCGCCGTGGTGTAGTCCGACACCAGCAGCGTAAACACGCGTGTTTCGGCGGCCGGATCGAACTGCGGCTGGGCGGCGATGGTGGTGCCGATCCGCATCAGCACTTCGCGCACCGGCTCCACCAACTCCTTGGCGCGGGGCGTCAGCAGCAGTTGACGGCCCGAGGGCACCAGCAGCTCGTCGTTGAAGTAGGCGCGCAGGCGGGAGAGCGCGCCGCTGGTGGCGGGCTGGCTCAGGTAAAGTTTTTCCGCTGCGCGGCTGATATTGCGCTCGGCCAGCAGCGCATTGAGCGCCACCAGCAGGTTCAAATCGAGTTTGTTGAAACGCATGGCTGCTCCACAAGCGTTATGCCGACTGGCGCACAATCAGTGCATGATCCAGCGTGCGCGATTCGGCGGCGCCGCCGGCCAGGCGCTTGAGCAGCAGCTCCGCCGCCGCCGCGCCAAGTTCGCGCACCGGCTGCGCGATGGTGGTCAGCGCCGGCTCGAACACCTGCGCCACCGGGATATCGTCAAAGCCCAGCACCGCCACGTCCTCCGGCACGCGGCGGCCGACGCGGCGGAAGGCCTTGATGGCGCCGATGGCCAGGGTGTCGGCCACCGCGAAGACGGCGGTCGGCGGATGCTCCATCGCCAGCAGCGTGCCGGCGGCTTCCATGCCGTGGATGTAATCGGTGCCGCGCGCCACCCGCACCAGCTGCGGTTCGACCGCGATGCCGGCGCGCTGCAGTGCATATTCATAGCCCTCGTGGCGTTGCCGCGCCCAGCGATAGTCCTCGCTGGCGCTCAACAGGGCAATCCGTTTGTGGCCGCGATTGAGCAGGTACTGCACCGCATCGATGGCGGCCTGGCGATGATCGATGCTGACGCTTGGTACATCGCTGTCTTCGACGAATTCCGAGCAAGCCACCCACGGCAGATCGGGAATCTCCTGCAACAGCGGCTTCAGGTCGGCGAAGCGCGCCAGGCTGATGACGCCATCGGCCAGCCGGTTGTACAGTGAATCGAGCGCCGCGCTGTCGCGCGACAGCGTTTGCGAAGCGTCGGCGATCACCAGCCCATAGCCATTGGCGCGCGTGACCGACTCCACGCCTTTGACGATTTCGGCAAAGTAGGGGTTGGCGAAGTCCGGCACCAGTACTAATAACAAGCGGGTTTCGCCGCGCATCAGGCTACGGGCCAGCGCGTTGGCGCGGTAACCCAGTTCGGCGACCGCGCTTTCGACCCGCTCGCGGGTATCGGCATTGACCGCCTTGGTGCCGTTCAGTACCCGCGATACGGTGGCGATGGACACGCCCGCGCGCTCGGCCACTGCCGAAATGGAGGCGGTGGCGGCGGGTTTGTTTCGGATCTTGATGGCTGATGATGGCATTGTGTGATAAATCAGGAAAAGTTTTTCCTAATATACCGTAAAAACCGCCCTTTTCAGGTATCCAAGATATCAATACGACATATCGATAAAAAGCCTTGTACAAGCGCATTTATCGGTGGAGCGCAGGCCGGGAAAGCGCTATCATTTTTCCGTGACCAGGTTTTCCTGCATGTACAGGCAAAACGACAACAAAGGAGACAAGTAATGCAAAGTTCTGATTTTCCGGCGCCCCGGAAGGCTGATTGGCGCCAGGGCTGGATCCTGGTGTTTTCCGGCTTCCTGCCGGTGATGGCGATTATCGCGCTGGCGCCGACCCTGCCCACGCTGCTGGCGCACTTCCATGATGTGCCCAACGCCAAATTAATGGTGCCGCTGTTGATTACCGCGCCCAGCGCCTGCATCGCCTTGTTCGCGCCGGCCGCCGGCGTGATCGCCGATCGCTTTGGGCGTCGCCGCCTGCTGTTATGGGCGATGGCGTTTTATGGCGGTGGTGGCCTGATGCCGTTCGTGATCGATAACTTCTGGGCGGTGGTGGCCGGCCGGGTGGTGATCGGCATCGGCGAGGCCGGCGTGCTGACAGTGGTGAACACTCTGCTGGCCGACTACTACGAAGAGCAGGAACGCCACCGCTGGCTGATGATACAGGGCGTGGTTGGCTCGGTGCTGGGCACGGTGACCATCGCCAGCTCGGGCTTCCTGGCGGCGCAGGGCTGGCAGTATCCCTTCCTGGTGTACGCGGTGGCGATTCCGATCCTGGTGGCCAGCCTGGCCTTCCTGTTCGAGCCGGAATCCCGCAGCAAGCGCAATGCCGCAGCGGGCGTGGCGCCAGTGCAGTCGACCCCATTCCCTTATCTTGCGGGGCTGGTGGTGTGCGGTGTGACCGTGATCCTGTCGACCATTTACTACGTCCAGGTGATTAACTTCTCGCTGCTGCTGAAAGAGCTGGGCGTGGGCGATCCGAAATCGATCGGCTTGAGCATGGCGATTCCCAGCATCGGAGTGCCGATCGGCGCGGTGCTGTTCAAGCTGACCACGCGCTACGGCTCGGGCACCCAGATCTTCCTGGTGTTCGTCGGCTACGCGATAGGCCTGGGCGGCATCGGCATGGCGCCGGACTACAAGGTGGCGCTGGCCTTCGCCTTTGTACAGCAGCTGGCCAATGGCCTGATCGTGCCGGCGCTGATCGCTTGGGCACAAAGCAAATTCTCGTTCGAACACCGTGGTCGCGGCATGGGCTGGTGGGCCAGTTCCTTCTTCGTGGCGCAGTTCCTGTCGCCGGCCGTGGTCAACTTGATGCGCGGCGCGGTCGGCAACCTGCAGGGCGCATTTGTCGCCTTCGGCGTGATCGCCGCCGTCTGCGCACTGCTGGCTTGCGTGCTGCGCTTGCGGGCACCGGCGTCGCCTTCCAGCGTCGCACTCTAATAACTCAACCAGAGGTTTATAGTATGAAAACTCAGCACAGCATCAAGCGCGGCGTCTCGCTCTACAGCTACCAATACGAGACCTTCCTGCGCAAGATGACCCTTGACGACTGCATCGCCCATGCCGCCAGCCTTGGCGCCAAGGGCATCGAAGTAGTCAGCGAACAGTCGTTCACCGGCTTCCCCAACGTGCCGCAGGCGCAGATCGACGGCTGGTTCGCATCGCTGGAACGCCACGGCGCCTATGCCCAGTGCCACGACATGTTCCTGGACGTGAAGCTGTACAAGGACCGCAAACTGAATTTCGAGGAGATGGTGGCGTCGCTCAAGCGCGATCTGCACTTCGCCAAGAAGATCGGCTGCCGCAATGTGCGCGTGATCGTCAACACGCCGCCGGAAGTGGTGGTGGCCTGCGTGCCGCTGGCCGAACAGCTGGACGTGCGCATGGGGATCGAGGTGCACTCGCCGTTCCACTTCGACCATCCGTGGATCCTACGCTACACCGAACTGACGCGCGCCACCGGCTCCGACCACGTGGGCTATGTGCCGGACATGGGCATGTACACCAAAAACTACCCGCCGGTGTTCCGCGACCGCTTCCTGCGCAATGGCGCCACGCCGAAGATTGTGGAGTTCATCCTCGAAGCGCACAAGGCGCGCGTGCTGGCCGACTATGTGCTGATGGATGTGCGCAAGATGGGCGGTAACCCGGTCGACCTGCAAATGGCCGAGACCATCCGCCACAACATCTGGAGCAATCCGCGCCGCATGCTGGAATTCATGCCGTGGATCTTCAACATCCACGCCAAGTTCTACGAGATCGACGACGGCGGCAAGGAGCCGGCGATTCCATACGAGGAAATCATTCCGGTGCTGATCGAGGGCGGCTACGACGGCCACCTGTCGAGCGAGTACGAAGGCCAGCGCCACATCGAGGACGCCTTCGAAGTGGATGGCGCCGAGCAGGTACGCCGCCAGCAAGAGATGTTCAAGCGCCTGTTGGGCGAAGTTTAAGGGGAACCAGAGCATGTACGACAAACACATTATTTATCCGGGCAGCGTTGAGAACATCGAAGGCGGCTGGCGCCTGGGCGCGCGCCTGCCTTACTATCGCGGCCAGATCCTGTCGGCGGTGGAAGACGTTGCGCTGACGGTGGACGGTGTTCCGGTGCCGCGCGAGAACGTGCGCTTCACGGTGCGCGGCGTGACCCGCACCCTGGACGAAGTGGAAACCACTTACGATGAACGCTGGGAGTTCGGTGAAGTGGCCGAGATCTCGGTGCTGCAACCGGGCGGCCTGCCGGCCGGCGAGCATACGGTGACGGCGGCGGTGCAACTGCGTATTTCCTACCTGCCGTGGAGCCCGGTCACCAGCTGCACCGTTACCGCCAACATCGCAGGCTGAGGACACTCATGGCGACCACCATCAAGGGACCGGCTATCTTCCTGGCGCAGTTCGCGGGCGACGCGGCGCCGTTCAACAGCTGGGATGCGATCACGCGCTGGGCCGGGGAGCTTGGCTACAAAGGTGTACAGGTGCCATCCAACGATGCGCGCCTGTTCGACCTGGCGCTGGCGGCGGAGAGCAAGACCTATTGCGACGAGCTGCAAGGTGTGGCGCGCCGCAACGGCGTCGAGATCACGGAACTGAGCACGCACCTGCAAGGCCAGCTGGTGGCCGTGCATCCGGCCTACGACGAAGCCTTCGACGGTTTCGCGCCGGCCGCCTTGCGCGGCAATCCCAAGGCGCGGCAGGCGTGGGCGGTGCAGCAGATGCTGCTGGCTGCCAGGGCTTCCGCCAACCTCGGGCTGGATGCGTCGATCAGCTTCCCCGGTTCGCTGGCGTGGCCGTTTGTGTATCCGTGGCCGCAGCGTCCTGCGGGCCTCATCGAATCTGCCTTCGATGAACTGGCGCGCCGCTGGCTGCCGATTCTCGACGCTTACGATGCGGCGGGCGTGGACCTGGCATTCGAGCTGCATCCGGGCGAGGACCTGTTCGACGGCGCCACGTTTGAAATGCTGTTGGAGCGCGTCGACCATCATCCACGTTTGTCGATTGCCTACGATCCGTCGCACTTCCTGCTGCAGCAGCTGGACTACCTCGGCTTCATCGATCGCTATCACGACCGCATCAAGGTCATGCACGTCAAGGATGCCGAGTTCCGTCCCGACGCGCGCCAGGGTGTGTACTCCGGCTACCAGCCGTGGGTGGACCGCGCCGGTCGTTTCCGCTCGCTCGGGGATGGGCAGGTCGACTTCAAGGCCATCTTCTCCAAGTTCGCGCAGTATGGCTTCAAAGGCTGGGCGGTGCTGGAGTGGGAGTGCTGCCTGAAGCACCCGGAGCAGGGCGCGGCCGAGGGTGTATCCTTCATCCGGGACCACATCATCCGCGTGACCGATAAAGCCTTCGACGATTTTGCCGGCAGCGCGGCCGACCCGCAGCGCAACCTGCGCATGCTGGGCATCGCTTAGGAGAGTAAATGGAACAACCGAAGATTTTCCCCGGCCGCATCCGGCTGGGCATGGTGGGCGGCGGCGAGGGCGCCTTCATCGGCGCCGTGCACCGCCACGCGGCGCGCTTTGATGATCGCTATGAACTGCTGGCTGGTGCGCTATCGTCCAGCGCCGACGCCTCGCAGCGCTCGGGCCGCGCGCTGGGCCTGGACCCGGAACGCATCTACAACGATTACAAGCAAATGGCGCAAGCCGAAGCGGCGCGCGAAGATGGCATCGAGGCGGTGGTCATCGTCACGCCGAACCACATGCATTCGCCAGTGGCACGCGCCTTCCTCGAGGCGGGCATCAACGTCATCTGCGATAAGCCGGTGACGACCACCAGCGCCGACGCGCTAGCGCTGCAAGCGCTGGCCGAGGAACGCGGACTGTTGTTCGCCGTCACGCACAACTACTCGGCCTATCCGCTGGTGCGCCATGCGCAGCAAATGGTGCGGGAAGGCGCATTGGGCACCATCCGCGTGGTGCAGGTGCAGTATGCGCAGGACTGGCTGGCCGCGCCGCTGGAGCAGGACGGCCACAAACAGGCTGCATGGCGCACCGATCCCGCCAAGGCCGGTGGCGGCGCCATCGGCGACATCGGCTCGCACGCGTGGCAGCTGGCGGACTTCATCACCGGGCTGCGGCTGGAATCGCTGGCGGCGCAACTGAGCTCCTTCGTGCCGGGACGCGCCATCGACGACGATGTGCAGGTCATGCTGCGCTACCAGGGCGGCGCGCGCGGCATGTTGTGGGCGAGCCAGGTGGCGGTGGGCTGCACCAACGAACTACGCATCCGCGTGGTCGGCAGCGCGGGCGGCATCGAATGGGCGCAGGAGCAGCCCAACGAACTGAAATGGACGCCGCTGGGCGAACCGACCCGCATCATTACGCGCGGCAGCGGCGCCATGAACGCTGCGGGCGCGCGCACCAGCCGCGTGCCCGCCGGGCATCCGGAAGGTTATATCGATGCATTCGGCGCCTTGTACAGCGAGATCGCCTGCCATCTGTTGGCCCGGCGCGACGGTAGCGATCCCGGCGCAGCACAATTTCCAACCATCGCCGACGGCGTGCGCGGTGTGCAGTTCATCGAAACGGTACAACATTCTTCTCTCTCCGGCGGCGCCTGGGTCAGTCTCCCCTGATTGAAAAAGCGCCCGTCGTTAGCCCCGTCTGTCCCACAGGCGGGGCTTTTTTATTTGCGAAACGCATGGCCGTCCGGGCCTGCTATTCGGCGCGCGAATGCTAGCTATCCATACAACGAGCTTCAGGAAAAAACGGGAAAGCGCCTATCATTTTTTTACACAAACCAGAAAATGTTAGGAGACCATAATGCACAACCCCCAACTGACTTCCATCGCCAAGGCCCTTATCGCCATTGGCTCCCTGTCGATTGCCACGGTAGCCGTAGCCGCCGAAGGCGAGGCGCAGAAAGACGGCGGCCTGACTGAAGTCATCATCACCGCGCAGAAGATCGCGCAACCTGCCAGCAAGACGCCGCTGGCGCTGTCGGTGATTTCCGGCGATGATTTGAAAAACGCTGGCACGGTTGATCCGCGCGCCTTGGCAGCGACCTTGCCGAACGTGGAAATCGGCCAGGAAAGCGGCATGCTGCAAGTGTCGATCCGTGGCGTGACGAGCCTCGACATGACCGAGAAGGGCGATCCATCGGCGGCCTTCCACGTCGACGGCGCGTATGTGCCGCGCTACGAAGCGCAAGCCGTGGCGTTCTACGACCTCGATCGCATCGAAGTGCTGCGCGGCCCGCAAGGCACGCTGTATGGCCGTAATGCCACCGCCGGCGCCATCAACCTGATCACCAACAAGCCGACCCGCAAGCTGGAAGGAAAAGTCGGCATCGAGCTCGGTAACTTCAACACCCGTCGCTACGACGGCGTGTTGAATATTCCGCTGGGCGATGTGTGGGCCTTCCGTGCCGCCGTCAACGGCAACAAGCACGACACCTTCCTCAATCCCGGCCCGAACCACATTCCGCTGGAAAGCCAGGACGACAAGTCGCTGCGCCTGCATTTACTGGGTAACTTCAGCGCCGACACCAGCCTGCTGCTGACTGCCGAGCGCAATGAAATCGGCGGCGCGGGCGTGTCGCCGGTCCCGCTGACCAACTTCTTCTCCGGCACGCCGACCGGTACCTTGCCGTTCACTGCGCCGGGCCGTGGCAACGACCTGCTGAATCCTGTGTACGTGGATCGCGGCAGCGATGTACAGCGTACCGCCGCCTGGGAGTTCAAGCAGGACCTGAACCAGCACCGCGACAACTTCGCCAACTCGCTGCGTGCCGAATTCAAGACCAAGCTGGGATCGACCGAAATGACTTACCAGCTGGCGCAGATGCGCATGCACACCGACCAGTTGAACAACGGCGTCTACTTCGGCTTCCCGTTCGCCAATACGATCAATGGCGACAGCAAGGCGGTATCGAATGAACTGCGCTTCAACTCCACCGGCACCGGTCCGCTGCGCTGGGTGGCCGGCGTGTACCACTTCGACGAAGACAACTTCCGCCACTCGGAATACAACACCTACATCACCGCGCCATTCGGCTCGTTCGTGGTCAACCTGCCGTTCCTCGCTTCGATCAACAACAAATCGAAGGCGGCCTTCGGCCAGCTTACGTACTCGCTGCGCGAAGACACGCGCCTGACCACCGGCTTGCGCTACACCAAGGACCGCAAGTCCGGCTACGATCCGCTGAGCGGTGAAGCCGCCATACCGCCGGCCACCACCAGCAGCAAGGCTTATGCGCAGGACGTCAGCTTCAACAACACCAGCTGGAAAGTCGGCATCGATCATGACCTGATGAAGAACGTGATGTTGTACGCCAGCGTTTCGACCGGCTACAAGTCCGGCGGCTTCAATGCGGAAGCCGATACCGGCGTGTACCAGCCGGAGACCTTGAAATCGTTCGAGGCCGGCGTCAAGGGCCGCTTCTTCGAGAACCACCTGCAAGTGTCGGCCAACGCCTTCCACTACGATTACAAAAATCAGCAGCTGACCATCACCACCTGCCGCACCAACGACCCGGCCACCTGCCATTCGTTCACCAGCAACGCCGCCAACTCGGTGGTCAACGGCCTGGAAATCGAGAGCAAACTGAAGGTCGGTAGCGGCGGCGAGTTCCGCGCCACGGCGGCCTTCACCGATGCGCACTACAAGGACTACCACCCAAGCACCACCATCAACTACTCGGGCCGAGACCTGGACCGCGCGCCGAATACGACCATTGGGCTGGGCTACACGCACCGCTTCCTGCTGGAGAACGGCGGTGAAATTGCCGCCACGCTGTCGACCCGTCATTCGACGTCGTACTACCTGAGCGATCCAACGATTGACGTGCGCTATCGCCAGCCGTCGTTCCGCAAGTCCGACGCATCGATCGGCTACGACAGCGCGGACGGCAAATGGAACGTGCAGCTGTTCGTCAAGAACATCGAGGACGAAATCACGCTGCAAAGCCGCGTGCCAGGCGCCTTCTTCATCAGCGACCCACGTACCTACGGCATCCGTGCAGGCTACAACTTCTAAGGAACCACGCATGAACATCATCGGACCAGACGCACTTGTATTCGGCGTGGACGACGTCGGCGCCTGTGCCCAGTACCTGACCGACTACGGCCTGACGCCGGTGGGCGTGACGGTCGACGGCGGCCGCTTTGAAGCACTGGACGGCACCGCCATCATCATCGCGCACAAGGACAGCGCCGGCCTGCCGCCGTCGCTGGGCACGGCCAGCATGCTGCGCAAGACCATCTACGGGGTGGCCGACCAGCGCACGCTGGATGCCATCGCCACGGAGCTGCAGCGTGACCGCGAAGTGCACAAGCTGGATGACGGCAGCATCGAAGCGCAGGACGACATGGGCTTTGTGCTGGGCTTCCAGCTCACCGTACGCAAGGCCATCGACCTGCGCGCCGAAGCGGTCAACGCGCCAGGCGCCAGCTTGCGACGTCCGCTCAACGTGCCGGCGGTGGACGAGGCGGCGGCAGCGCAACCGCGCTCGCTGTCGCACGTGGTGTACTTTGTGCCGGATGCCGCCAAGGCCGAAGCGTTCTACAGCGACCGCCTGGGTTTCCGCTGCACCGACCGGCTGCTGGGCGCCGGCCCGTTCCTCAAGCCGGCCGGCACCGACGACCACCACACGCTGTTCCTGATCCAGACGCCGCCCTTCATGAAAGGCTGCGAGCACTTCACCTTCCACATGGGCGGGCCGACCGAAGTGCTGCTGGCCGGGACGCGCTTCGTCAACAAGGGCTACCAGTCGTTCTGGGGGCCGGGGCGCCACAGGTTCGGCTCCAACTGGTTCTGGTACTTCAACAGTCCCTTGGGCTGCCACGTGGAGTACGACGCTGACATGGACCTGCATGACGAGGCGTGGGTGGCGCGGCAGGCGCCGATGAGTGCCGACGCCTCGCAGCTGTTCCTGTTCCAGTCGCGCGAAAAGTGGGCGCCGGGCGGCCCGCCGCCGAAGGGCTAGCGTCGGAAGTCTTTGGGTGTCCTGCCCATCCGCTTCTTGAACAGGCGGCTGAAGTAGGCCGGGTCCTGGAAGCCTAGTTCATAGGCGATGCTCGCAATGCTGGCCGGAAGATAGGTCAGCTTGCGGCAGGCTTCCAGCATCAGGCGGTCCTGCGTCAGGTCGAAGGCCGATTGGCCGGACAGCTTGATGCACAAGCGGTTCAGGCGCGTCGGCGTCACGCGCAGCGCTTCGGCGTACTGGCCGACTTGCCATTGTTCCTTGTAGTGCCGCTCCACCTCCGCGCGGAAGCGGCTGAACAGTTCAAAGTCGCTGCGGCCCGATTGATCGGCCAGCGTGTGCGCCGCCTGTTCGCGCACCAGCAGCAGCAGGGCGCTGCGCGCCAGCCATTCCAGCATCAACGTGTGGCCGTATTCCGGCCATGCCGCTTCCGCACTCAAATTCTCCAGCAAGGCCACCAGCCGCTGTTGCGACGCTGTCAGGTCGATCGCCAGCGGCTGCACAAACAGCGGCGAATACAAATCCCCCTGGCCGTGCGCGGCCGAGAAGATCACGTTCTGGTCCACCGTCAGCACATAGCCGTGCGCCTCCGGCGAAAAATCGAAGCCATGCACCACCGATGGGTGTATGGTGATCGCTACCGGCCCGCTGCGCTGCCACACGGCGTCGCCGATGCTGGCGCGGACTTCGCCGCCGAGTAGGAAAAGTACCTGAAACAGGCCGGGATGCGTGTGGCTGCCGATATGCCAGTCGTATATCCGGCTGCGCGTTTCGATCAGTTCAATATGTACAAATTCAGCGGTGGCGGGGCGGGTCTGCTCGCCGTACAGGGCAAACTGGGGAATATCGGGCTTGTTCATGGTCGTGAGCCGGTGTGTCGTCTGTCAAAATAGTACAAGTTTTAGCGTTTTTCATCCATGTTTTTTACGTGCCAACGCCGCTACGATGACGTCATACCTACACCACATCGGAGATAAAACATGCGCACCCAAGTCGCTATCATTGGCGCCGGTCCCGCCGGCCTGTTGCTGTCCCATTTGCTGCACCTGCAAGGGATTTCCTCCATCGTTGTAGAAACCCGCTCGCGCGCCGATATCGAAGCGACCATCCGCGCAGGGGTGCTGGAACAGGGCACGATGGATGTGCTGACCGCCGCCGGCGTCGGTGAGCGCATGCGCAAGGAAGGCGCGCTGCACCACGGTTTCGAGCTGGCGTTCGGCGGCAAGCGCCATCGCATCGACCTGCACGGCCTGACCGGCAAGTCCATCACCGTCTACCCGCAGCACGAGGTGCTGAAGGATCTGGTGGCGGCGCGGCTGGCGGCGCAAGGCACCATCCTGTTTGAAGTGAGCGACGTGGCGCTGCACGATGTGACCAGCACCAAGCCGTATGTCACGCTGCGCCACGCCGGCGAAGCAGTGCGCATCGATGCTGATTTCGTCGCTGGCTGCGATGGCTATCACGGCGTGTCGCGTCCCGCCATGCCGGATCAGGCCAAACGCCAGGACTACCAGAAGATTTATCCGTTCGGCTGGTTCGGCATCCTGGTGGAATCGGCGCCGTCGTCGGAAGAACTGATCTATGCCCAGCATGAACGTGGCTTCGCGCTGGTCAGCACTCGTTCGCCGACCGTGCAGCGCTTGTACTTCCAGTGCGATCCGAAAGATAGCGTCGATAACTGGTCGGACGACCGCATCTGGGCCGAGCTGCATGGCCGTCTTGAGAATCACGACGGTTGGAAGCTCAAGGAGGGCAAGATCTTCCAGAAGGGGATCATCGGCATGCGCAGTTTCGTTTCGACGCCGATGCAGGCAGGGCGCCTGTTCCTGGCCGGCGACGCCGCGCACATCGTGCCGCCGACCGGCGCCAAGGGGCTGAATCTGGCGGTGGGCGATGTGAAGGTGCTGACGGCAGGGCTGGTGGAGTTCTACCGCAATGGTAGCGAGGCGCTGCTGCAGTCGTATGGCGAAACGGCATTGAAGCGTATCTGGCGCGCGGAATGCTTCTCGTGGACGATGACCCGGCTGCTGCACACCTTTGCCGACGCCACGCCGTTTGAACGCGCGATGCAGCGCGCCGAACTGGAAAACATCGTCAGCTCGCCAGCGCTGGCGACAGCGCTGGCTGAGAACTACGTCGGCGCGTTTTAAGCGTCTGCCAGAAACGCCAGCACCAGCGCCGCGAACGCCGCAGGCTGTTCGATGGCGCTGATGTGGGAGGCTTCGGGAATCACCCGCAGTTGCGCACGTGGCAGCTGTTTGGCCAGTTCTTCCGCCATTGCCGGCGGCGTGCCGGCATCCAGCTCACCGGCGATGACCAGCGCTGGTACGTTGATGTTGGCCAGGCGATCCGTCGTATTGACGCCGCCGACGGCCGCGCAGCAAGCCACGTAGCCATCGGTGTCGGTGGTCAGCAGGCGACGGCGGAAGCGCTCCACCGTGCCGCCGCGCTGGGCGCGGAAACCTTCGTGGAAGTAGCGTCCCATCACCGCTTCCGCAATTGCTGCGATGCCGCCTTCACGCACGGTGGCGATGCGTTGTTCCCACATCGCTTGCGCCGCAGCCGGATATGAAGAAGTGGTATTCGCCAGCACCAGCGCCGATACCAGCGACGGGTGGCGCAACGCCAGTTCCTGTCCCACCATGCCGCCCATCGACAAACCTATCCACGTGACCGGCCCGGAGTCCAGCTCGCGCAGCAGGCGTGCGGCGTCGTCGGCCAGGTCGGCCATTGCGTACGGACCGGCCGGCGCGTCCGAGCTGCCGTGGCCGCGATGGTCGTAGGCGATCACGCGGCTGTCTTCCGACAGCAGGTTGGCCAGGTGGTCCCACATGGTCAGGTCGCAGCCCAGCGCGTGGCTCAGCACCACGGTGCGGCGCGGCGTCTTGCCGTTGCGCGGCTCGCGTACGCTGTAGTGCAGGGCTGGCGTGCTGGCAGTGCGGCCTTCGCGGCCGATGCCAGGATGCGCAGTGGCGGCAGGTGCCAGCGGCTCCAGTACGTAGCCGATCTGCGGGCCGACTTCGCGCAGGATCGCTTGCGCATGGGTGAAAGCCGTGTTCGCGGCCGGAACGCCGGCGTAGATGGCCGATTGGATCAGCACTTCTTTCAGTTCGTCCGGCGTCAGGCGGTTGCTGTCCTCGCCCAGCAGCGCGGCGCGCACGTGCAGGTCGAATTCTTCCCAGCGGCCCAGCGCAATGGTGATGGACAGGACGATCGCGCGGCGGGTCTTTTGCTCCAGCCCCGGACGGCCCCAGATTTCATTCCACGCGAAGCGCGTGATCAGGTTCTGGAAGTCGGCGTTGAAGGTATTGGCGTTGTTCAGCGAACGCTCTACCCAGGCGTCGCCAAGGATGGCGCGGCGGTTATTCAGCCCGCGCTCGAAATCGTGGTCGATAGGATCGTAGCTCATGTTGGTGTCGAGAGTTTGGTGATGTCCGCGCGCAGTTGGCGCAGCTGTTGTTCGGCGAGACGTTGGGCGGGGCGCGCCAGCGCGGCTGCATCCTGCGCCGAACCAGGATAAATCAATTCCTTGAATTCGCTGATATTGCGCAGCATGCGGTCGCTGTCGATGTGCAGGCCGGCCATTGCTTCATTTAGCGCATACAGCGCACCGTGCGCGCTGAGGAACAGCGACGGCCACTCGGCCAATTCGGCCTGCCAGTTGCCGAGACCACGCTCGTGCTGCTGGCCCATTGCCGCCAGCAGCGTCGCGCCATGCTGCGGCGTGCGCGTGGCGGCAGCCAGCGCGATCATGGCCGATACTGGATTGCGCTTGTGCGCCATCGCCGACGAACCGCCACGGCCTTCACCGGACGGTTCCGCCAGTTCGGCGATTTCACCCTGCGCCATCAGGCTCAGGTCCGCCGCGATCTTGCCCAGGCTGCCCGACAGCACGGCCACTTCCAGGCCGAGCCGCACCCATTCGTCGCGCTGGGTGTGCCACGCAGCGTCCGGCGAGCGCAGGCCGAGGATGGCGGCCATGCGTTCGACCACCGCCGGCCCTTGCTCGCCAATGACGGACAAGGTGCCGACCGCACCGCCCAGCTGCAGCTGCAACGCGCGGGCGCTGGCTTCGCGCAGGCGCGTGCGGGCGCGCACCAGCGGCGCCAGCCAGCCAGCGAACTTGAAGCCCAGCGAGGTAATCAGGGCAGGCTGCATCAGCGTGCGTGCCAGCACCGGCGTGCCGGTATGCTGCTCGGCCAGTTCCAGCAGGCGGCCGGTCAGGTCGTGCAGGCCGTCGTCCAGCAACTGTAAGGCTTCGCGCGTGGCCAGCACCATCGCGGTGTCGATCACGTCCTGGCTGGTGCCGCCGAAGTGCACCTTGCGGGCCGCTTCAGCGTCCATGCTGGCCACGGCCTTGGTCAGCTCTTTTACTAGCGGGATCGCCAGGCTGCCGGCACGGCGGCTGGCGACCACCAGCGCGTCGACGTCGTAGCGCTGCACGTCGCACGCTGCGGCGATGGTGTCTGCGGTGGCTTGCGGCAGCAGGCCGACGTCGGCCTCGGCCTGTGCCAGCGCCTGTTCAAAGCGCAGCATGGCTTGCACGATCGCGGCGTCGTCGAACACCGCGATCATGTCGCTGCTGGTGAGGAAACTATCGAAGATTGATACGCTCATGTTTACTTATAGTCGAAGAACACGGTCTCGCGTTCGCCTTGCATGTGGATGTCCCAGCGGTAGCTGCCGTCCGGCTGGGGCGCGGCCAGCAGCGTAGCGCGGCGGGCGGCCGGTACTTGTTCCAGTATAGCGGACTGCGACAGGCCGGCATCGTCGGCCAGGAACACGGCGGTGAACTGGTGCTTGACCAGGCCGCGCGCGAACACGGTGATGTAGGCCACCGGCTCGCCCGCCGCCTGTTCAGCCTTGGACAGCTGGAAGCGGAAGCCGCCATCTTCGCCGCTAGGCACGCGGCGGAAGCCGGGGATATCGGCCGCAGCTTCAGCGCCGGCGGCGGCAGGCTGCCATGATTCGATCTGCGCGTCGTTGATCGGCGCACCGGCGCCGTCGTAGATGATGCCCTGGATGGTGATGGCGCCAGCGCTGGCGTTAAGTTCAGTCGCCCATTTCCACGCTTCGTGCGAGAACGGACCGATGGTTTGCGAGGTGGTGATATTGCTCATACTGGTCTCCTCAGATGCCGAATGGGGTGGCGTCGCGTCCGCGCAGGACGACATCGAATACGTAGCCCAGCATCTGGTCGCTCACGGTTTCTTCGATGCTGAAGCGCGAGATCAAACGCTGGCGCGCGGCTTCGTCGGGAATGCTCTGGAAGATCGGGTCGTACGCGAACAGCGGATCGTTCGGGAAGTACATCTGCGTCACCAGGCGCTGCGCGTACACATTGCCGAACAACGAAAAGTGGATGTGCGCCGGGCGCCATGCCTTGTCGTGGTTACCCCAAGGGTAAGGGCCAGGCTTGATGGTGATGAGGCGATAGCGGCCGTCGTCGTCGGTCATCATCTTGCCCCAGCCGCTGAAATTCGGATCGAGCGGCGCGTCGTGCTGGTCCTTCTTGTGGCGATAGCGGCCGGCGGCGTTGCACTGCCAGACCTCCAGCAGCGAGTTGCGCACCGGTTTGCCGTCTTCGTCCACGATGCGGCCGGTGACCACAATTTTCTCGCCGATCGGTTCGCCGTCGCCGTGCTTGGTCAGGTCGGCGTCGTTGGGCAGCACAATGCGCGACTTCGGCGCGATGCCTTCCGACACCGGCACCGGCGCGTCGAGGCGCAGCAGCGGTTGTTGCGGGCCGCGATGGGTGGTCGATTTGTACGGTGGATAAACCAGTTCCGGGTAGATCCCGGGAGCGATGGCGTCGAATTTCACAGCTAGTCTCCTCTAGTGAATGCTGTGATGATGGTACGAAGCGGGCTGGCGGGGGACAAGAGGGAGCTGTCGTGCTATATTCGCTATACGCACAAATTGTGCGCATATCGCACAAATGACGATTTATTTTTTATGGATATCGATGACGATTCGATAGCGCCCGCACCGCGCGACCTGGTGGCGGGGCTGGAAAAAGGCCTGCAGGTGATTGCCACCTTCGACCAGGAGCGCAGCCGCCTGAGCATCGCCGACGTGGCCGCGCGCACCGGCCTGACGCGGGCGGCGGCGCGCCGCTATTTAATTACGCTGACCCACCTTGGCTACATGCGCCATGAAAACAAGCTGTTCTCGCTGACGCCGATGGTGCTGCGGCTGGGGCAATCCTATTTGCACTCGGCCCGCCTGCCGCGTCTGGCGCAGCCGCTGCTGTACCGGCTGGCCTATGCGCAGGGAGAGGCCGCCTCGGTCGGCGTGCTCGACCACGACCAACTGGTGTGCGTGGCGGCGGTCAGCGCCGGGCAGCTGGTGTCGGTGACGCTGCAGCCGGGCACCCGCGTGCCGGCCTGGTGCACGGCCAACGGCCGCATGCTGCTGGCCAGCCTGCCGCCGGCGCAGCTCGATGCCTATCTGGAGCGGGTGCAGCTGGAGCCGATCACCGAGCATAGCATCATCGACAAAAAACGCCTGGCCGAGGCCATCCACCGCGCCCGCAGCCAGGGTTACGCGCTGGTCGACCAGGAGCTGGAACTGGGCCTGCGCACGATGGCCGTACCCCTGAAAAACTTCCGTGGTGAAGTCGTGGCCGCCATGAACATCAGCGTCCACGCCGGCCGCATGACGCTTGAACAAATGGCCGAACGCTGCCTGCCGGCCTTGTTGAAAATACAAGTTGAATTGAACGCCATGCTCTAAGCGCTAGTGTTGGACTCGAAAGCGACTAGCTAAGTGTGCGAGGCGCTTGTCAAAAGCCCACAGCTTGACGCCGGGAGTAATCAGCGTAGAAGAAAGCAAGGCCATATCGACTATTCCGCAGCCAAATCCATATAATTGCTCGCGCTCGATAAAGTACATGACTTCTCGTAGCGCTGCTTGTCGTGGTTTTTGCAGGACGGACATGTCTTTAAGGGTTTGGGCACGGGGGGCCGGAGGAGTGCCGCAGGTCAGCTCGCCCAATATTAGTGGATGGGTTAGCACGAGATCGCGCTTTAATAAATCGATAAGCTCTGCACTGGGGCGCCTGAAATGAGCGACCCATACGGAGGTGTCGACGAGTACTCCGTTCATCGGGCTGGGCCGGGCCGGCGACGAGGAATCTTCGGCATGTCTGGCGCTGTGCCGCCTAAAGCCGCCAAGCGCTTGCCAGCCTGTACCCGAATAAAGGTTTTGATCGCTTCCCTGAACAGGTCGGCTCTATCCATCGCTGGGTCCGCCATTGCCAAGGCCTCTTCGTACAGATCGTCGTCTATCGTCACAGTCATTTTCATGGGCGCCTCCTGAGAATCCAGTGTGTGCCAACTTGGAGGCCTGCGCAACCACGCGTGTATGCGGCATCGCACCATATCGCGTGGGGTTTGATCCGGATCAATTTCACATCGGACACGCATTTTCCTGTAGGATACCGACTTCTTCCGACCGGAGGATGTACGACTATTTCTCTTGGAGACGGAATGGGAGTTTTTCGCCCACCGATGCACAAGCCGGCAAAACTGGCTGTGTTGGCTTGTATTCTTGCTATTGCTACTGTGGCCGCTGCTGAGGGCTGGCGCTGGTCGCGCGCGCGGCAGCATCACGCAAAACCGGCAACGGCCGATGCGTCCGCGCCATCGCCGGTCACGCTGACCGAAATTTCCCGCACCATCATCCCGATGCCGAAAGGCGTGCCGTCCGCGCATGCCAGCGCGCTGGCGCAGCTGCCGCAAGGCGACCTGATTTCCTTCTGGTGGGCCGGCAGCCGCGAAAGCGGCCCCGATGTGAAGGTGTACGCCTCACGCTGGTCCAACGGCCAGTGGAGCGACAACTGGGTGGTCGCCAGCCGCGACTCGCTCGGCGAAGCGCTGGGCCACGGCGTGCGCCGCATCGGCAACCCGGTGGCGTGGACCGCGGCCGACGGCACCGTGCATCTCTATGTGGTGGCCACCGGCCTTGGCGGCTGGGCCGCCTCGCGCGTAGTGCAGCTGGAGTCGCACGACGAAGGCCACAGCTTCAAGGTGCGGCGCGTGCTGCCGATGTCGCCGGTGTTCAATACCAGTGTGCTGGTGCGCTCCACGCCGGTCGGCCTGGCCGATGGCGGCTGGTGGCTGCCGGTGTACTTCGAGATCGGCCACAAATATCCGATGCTGGTGACCTTCGACGCCAACGGCGACCCACAGAACCTGACCCGCATCGGCGCCCGCACCCGTTCCTTGCAGCCGACGCTGGTACCGGTTTCGCCGACCGAAGTCCGGGCCTGGATGCGCGATGCGCACAAGGATAACTCGGTGGTCCAGCAAGCGGTGAGCCACGACGGCGGCGCCACCTGGGAAGACCTCGGCCCGACCACCATCCGCAATCTCGGCACCTCGCTTGCGGTGCTGCGCCTGCATAGCGGCAGCCTGCTGATGCTGGGGAACCAGGGCACCAACCGCAAGACCGCGCGCAGCACGCTGTCGCTGTCGATATCGGCCGACGGCCAGACCTGGAAGCCGCTGACCGACATCGTCGCCGGCAAGCCAGGCGACGAGTTCTCGTATCCCGCCATGTTCCAGGTGGGCGATGAGCTGCACATCACGTACACCCACCAGCGGCAAGCGATCGCGCACCACCGCATGAAAATCCATGACGCGGAGGAGCCGCAATGAGCTTGCCCGAACTCGAACTGCAGATTATCTATGCGCGCATCGCATGGGGCCTGATCGCGGCCGCGATGCTGCTGTCGGTGCTTCCGACGCTGCTGCCGAAAGTCTTCCCGCAACTGGCCAACCGCACCAAGGCCATCGTCATCGCCACCGTGGCGTTGGTGATGGTGCTGCCGGGCGAGGCCTCGCCGGCCTACTGGCTCACGCTGGTGTTCCAGTATCCGAGCGGCCTGCTGGCCGGATTCAGCTTGGTGGCGCTGCTGGCGCGCTGGCGCGAGCGGCCGGTGATCTTCCCGCTGCATCCGGCCTTCGCCGCGCTGCTGACCGTGGCCGGCGTGGTGCTGTACCTGGACGCCTTTGGCGTGCTGGCACTGGGACTGTACTATCGCGGCTTCGATTCCGGCGCCGCCACGCTATTGACCTGCGTTGCCGCTGTCGCCGCCGGCGCCGCCATCCTGTTCCGCATTGCCGGCAGCGCCGGCCTGGCGTTGATGACCAGCGTGCTGCTGTTTTCGCTGCTGCGTCTCCCGACCGGCAATCTGTGGGATGCGCTGATCGATCCGCTGGTGTGGGCATGGGCGGCGGGATCGGTGATCCTGGCCGGTGTACGCCGCCATCAGGCGCGCAAGGCCCCGGCCCAGGAGACGCCTGAACCGGAACCAGAACTGGCTGCGGCGCGCGTTGCCAACGGCATCGAATAAAATTGGTATAAATAGTATAAACAAGGGAGTAAATTACATGGCATCGACGAAGTGGTATGTGCATCCGGTGGTCGCCACCGGCGTCATCATCAATGTGTTCATTCTGGGCCTGGCCGTGCTGTGGGCGAACGACAACGCAGCCGAGTGGCGCCTGCTGGTGGAAGACGGCATCGTCGAGTGGATGCAGTTCCTGTGCTTTGCCTTGCTGTCTGGTTTGCTGGGCTTCCTGGCCGTCGAACAGTGGCAGCGCGAACCGAAAATCAATCTGCAATTCCTTGCCTTCGCCGGCCTTTGCGCGCTGGTCGGTCTGGCGGCGCTGGAAGAAATCAGCTGGTTCCAGCGCGTGCTGCACATCGTGCCGCCGGAGTTCTTCGCCCAAAATAACCGCCAGGGCGAAACCAACCTGCACAACCTCGCAATGGGCAAAAGCAGCCTGCATAAAGCCGTGCTGCTGAAGGTGATCGCGGTCGTCGGCCTGACCCACAACGTCATCCTGCCGCTGCTGGCCCGCAAGCGCGTGGCCGTGCGTGACTTCGTCGAGAAGTTCGGACTGTACCTGCCGCCGCTGTCGGCATCGCTGATCTACATCGTGCTGGTGGCGCTGTCGCACCTGCTGGTCGACCATCCACGCAAGGGCGAACTGGGTGAACTGTTCGGCGCCATGCACTATCTGGTGACCGTGGTTGCGGCATACTTCTTCGGCGTGAACTACGGTAAAAAACCGGTGTTCGGCGAATCGCGCGACAGCCGCAACCTCTCCACGCTGTTCTGCATGATCCTCGTGTTCATTCTCCTGTGCGGCTGGATGCTGAGCGCCGGCGCAGGCGCCGGCGCCTACATCGCCAGCCATCCAGGCTTCGGTGCTGAATGATTAAGCGTATGGCAGCCCGGCTGGGCAAACTGACGCTGTGGGCCGGCCCATTCGCCGGCGTGCTGCAACTGCTGCTGCTTGGGCTGGTGATCTTCTCAATGTCGCGCATCGGCTTGGTGGCGTGGCAGTGGGAGCGGGTATCCGCCACCGGCATCGTCGGGCAAATTCTGGTGCAAGGCGTGCGCGCCGACTTGATTATGCTCGGCTACCTGATTGCCGTGCCGCTGGTGTTGTCGCCGCTGCTGGCGCATAACAAGACGTTCGGCCTGTGGAAGAACATCACGGTGGTGTGGGGCACATTCGCCCTGATCTTCATCGTCTTCATGGAAGTCTCCACGCCGCAGTTCGTGATGCAGTATGACGTGCGTCCGAACCGCCTGTTCATCGAATACCTGTCGTATCCGGCCGAGGTGATGTCTACCTTGTGGAACGGCTTCCGCATCGCGCTGGTGCTGGGCGTCAGCCTGACCATCGTGCTGGGCGCCACCATCTTCAAGCTGCTGAAAGCCGCATCGGCCGACATGGTCGCATGGCGTCCACTGAAACTGCTGGCCCTGTGGCCGTTGTTGGTGCTGCTGGTGGCGTTCCAGATCCGTTCGACGCTGGCGCACCGTCCGGCCAACCCGGCGCTGTTCGCGTTGACCGGCGATGCGATGGTCAACTCCCTGATCATCAACTCGCCGTGGTCGGTACTGGACGCGTGGGCCGCCATGAGCCACGAAGCCAATTCGTCCGAAATCTACGGCAAATACCCGCGCGAAAAAGTATTCGAAGTGGTCAAGAGCGCACCGTGGCTGCGTGACCAGCAGTTCACCTCCGCCGACATGCCGACCCTGCACAAGCAAGTGGCGGCGATCCAACGCGAGCGTCCGCTCAACCTGGTCATCGTGCTGGAAGAAAGCCTGGGCGCGACCTTCGTTGAATCGTTGGGTGGCCTGCCGGTCACGCCGGAGCTGGAAAAACTGAAGAAGGACGGTTGGTGGTTTGAACAGCTGTATGCCACCGGCACCCGTTCGGTGCGCGGCATCGAGGCCGTGGTGGCGGGCTATCCGCCGACCCCTGCGCGCAGCGTGGTGAAGCTGTCGCTGTCGCAGCAAAACTTCTACACGCTGGCCGCAGGCCTGGGCAAGCAGGGCTACCACACTGAATTCGTGTACGGCGGCGAGGCGCACTTCGACAATATGCGCAGCTTCTTCACCGGGAACGGCTTCCAGAAAGTGGTGGACCGCCGCGACATGAACCCGGTGTTCGAAGGCAGCTGGGGCGCATCGGATGAGGACCTGTTCGACAAATCGCTGGAGCGTTTGAAGACCCTGCACGCCAGCGGCAAGCCGTTCTTCAGCCTGATCTTCTCCTCGTCCAACCACGAGCCGTTCCAGTTCCCGGACGGCCGCATCAAGCTGCACGATGCGGAGAAGCAGACCGTCAACAACGCCGTCAAGTACGCCGACTATGCGCTGGGCCGCTTCATCGCCGAGGCGAAAAAGCAGGCCTACTGGAAGGACACCGTGTTCCTGATCGTGGCCGACCACGATAACCGCGTGTATGGCGACAGCCTGGTGCCGATCAAGAAGTTCCACATTCCGGGCCTGATCCTGGGCGCGGATGTGCAGCCGAAGCGCATCACCACCATCGCCAGCCAGGTCGACCTGGCGCCGACGCTGCTGTCGCTGCTGGGCGTATCGAGCGAGCACCCGATGATAGGCCGCGATCTGGCGCGCGACAGCGACACGCCGGGCCGTGCGCTGATCCAGTTCGATAACTATTTCGCATGGCTGGAAGGTTCGTCCGCCACCATCCTGCGTCCGGGGCAGGCGCCCCTGGCCGGCCAGTACGACGCCGCTACCGGCGTGCTGACCACCGGCGGCGTGCCCGATGCGCAGTTGGTGGACAAGGCCATGTCGCACGTGGTGCTGCCATCGCTGCTGTACCGCGAGCAGCGCTATAAGCTGCCGCCGTCCGGGAAGTAAGGAGCCCGCGATGCGCTTGCTGCTGGTCGAAGACGATCCGATGATCGGCGAGAGTATCGAGGAAGGCCTGCGTGGCGAAAGCTACGCGGTCGACTGGGTGCGCACCGGCGGCGACGTCGAGCTGGCACTGGCAGGCGTCGCGTATGACCTGATGCTGCTCGATCTCGGCTTGCCGGGCAAGCAGGGCATGGAAGTGCTGCGCGCCGCCCGTGCGCGCGGCGACGATTTTCCGGTGCTGATCATCACTGCGCGCGACGGCACGCCGGCCCGCGTCGAAGGTCTCGACGCCGGCGCCGACGACTACCTCGTCAAACCCTTCGACCTTGATGAACTGCTGGCGCGCATCCGCGCGCTGCTGCGGCGGCGCGTCAGCCGCACCCAGTCCGTTATCGTGCATGGCAACCTGCGGCTGGATCTGGCCAGCCACGAAGCCACGCTCGACGGCCAGCCGGTCAAGCTGTCGGCGCGCGAATTTTCCGTACTGCGCGTGCTGCTGGACAATCCGGGCAGCGTGGTCTCCAAGGCGCAGCTGGAAGAAAAGCTGTACGGCTGGAATGCCGAAGTAGAGAGCAACACCGTCGACGTCTACGTGCATCACCTGCGCAAGAAGTTTGGCTCGGACTTCATCAAGAACGTGCGCGGCGTCGGCTACAAGATCGCGGCGGCGCCGTGAAAACCATCCGCCGCCAGCTGCTGATTGGCCTGCTCGGCGCCACGCTGGTCTGCGTGCTGGGCGCCGGTGCTTTGCTCTATCGCGCGCTGCGCATGGAAACCAACGAACTGGCCGACCTGCAGCTGCGCCAACTGGCGGTCGCGCCGGAGAGCGGGTCGCCGCTGGCCGAAGATCCCGAAGAAGAATTTGTGCTGCAGCGCTGGGACGACAGTAGCGGCAGGGTGGAGGTGCTTCACACCTCGCACGGCCTGCGTCCCTTGCCACGTCTCGCGGTAAGCGGCTTCACCACCACCAAGATCGATGGCCATCACTGGCGCATATACGGCGAGCGGCAGCATACCCGCTATGTGCAGGTGGCGCAGCCGCTGGCCATCCGCAACAAGCTGGCGGCGGAGATGGCGCTGCGCTCCGGGACGCCGCTGGTGTTTTTTGCTTTGCTACTGGGCGCGTTGCTGGTGGTGGTGGTCGGCCGCGCCCTGCGCCCGCTGGAGCGGCTGGCGCAGGCGGTGGAAGGGCGTTCGGCGTCATCGCTGGAGCCGCTGTCCACCCAGGAATTGTCGCCTGAGCTGCAGCCGGTTGTATTGGCGCTCAATTCCCTGATGCAGAAATTTGACGAAGCGCTGACCGCGCAGCGCACCTTCGTGGCGGATGCTGCGCACGAACTGCGTTCGCCGCTGACCGCGTTGAAGTTGCAACTGCAACTGGTCGAACGCGCGACGACCGACGAGGCGCGCGCGCTGGCGCTGGCCAAGCTGGATGAACGGCTGGACCGCAGCACCCACCTGGTGCGCCAGCTTCTTAGCCTGGCGCGGCACGAGTCCACGCTGGCCGCAACGCAGCACAAGCCGGTGGACCTGGGGCGATTGCTGGAGTCCGTGGTGGCCGATCATTCCACGCTGGCCGAAAGCCGCAACATCGACCTCGGCATCGAGGCGCCGTGCCAGTTGGTGATCGACGCCGACGAAGACGCCTTGCGCGTGCTGCTGAATAACCTGGTCGACAACGCGCTTCGCTACACGCAGGAGGGCGGCCGGGTCGACCTGCAGGCCTGCCGCGAAGATGGGCGCGCGCTGCTGCGGGTGCGCGACAACGGCCCCGGCGTGCCGCTTGAATACCGGAGCCGCCTGTTCGACCGCTTCTTCCGGCCGGACGGCCAGCAGGCCTGGGGCGCAGGCCTTGGGCTGTCCATCGTGCGCAACATCGCCGACCACCATCAGGCCGAAATCGTACTGTCTGACGGGCTGGAAGGGCGCGGATTAAGCGTCTCCGTACTTTTTTAATGCTGCGTTAATACTCTTTCAGGCAAACTTCCCGCTTCTGAAAATCGAGCGGTAGTCTTAAATGAAAAAAGTTCTCATTCTCGGCGTGAACGGCTTTATCGGCCACCACCTGTCCAAGCGCATCCTGGAAACCACCGATTGGCACGTGTACGGCATGGACATGAGCACCGACCGTATCGGTGATCTGCTGGCGCATCCGCGCATGCATTTCTTTGAAGGCGACATCACCATTAACAAGGAGTGGGTGGATTACCACGTCAAAAAGTGTGACGTGATCCTGCCTTTGGTCGCGATCGCGACCCCCTCGACTTACGTGAAAGCCCCGCTGCGCGTGTTCGAACTGGATTTCGAAGCCAACCTGCCGATCGTGCGCGCCGCTGCGCGCTATGGCAAGCACCTGGTGTTCCCGTCGACCTCCGAGGTGTACGGCATGTGCCACGACGAGGAATTCGACCCTGAGAACTCGGAACTGATCTGCGGCCCGATTAACAAGCCGCGCTGGATCTACTCCAACGCCAAGCAGCTGATGGACCGCGTGATCTGGGGCTACGGCATGGAAGGCCTGAACTTCACCCTGTTCCGTCCATTTAACTGGATCGGCGCCGGGTTGGACTCGATCCACACGCCGAAAGAAGGCTCGTCGCGCGTGGTGACGCAATTCTTCGGTCATATCGTCCGTGGCGAGAACATCTCGCTGGTGGATGGCGGCCACCAGAAGCGCGCCTTCACCGACATCGACGACGGCATCGATGCGCTGGTGAAGATCATCGCCAACAAGGACGGCGCGGCCAGCGGCAAGATCTACAACATCGGCAACCCGGTCAACAACTACTCGATTCGCGAACTGGCCGGCATGATGCTGGAACTGGCCGCCAAATATCCCGAGTACGCCGACAGCGCCAAACAGGTCAAGATTGTCGAGACCACCTCCGGTGCTTACTACGGCGAAGGCTATCAGGACGTGAAGAACCGCGTGCCGAAGATCACCAACACCTGCGAAGAGCTGGACTGGAAGCCGACCACCACGATGGCCGACGCATTGAAGAAAATCTTCGACGCCTATCGTGGCCAGGTGGCTGACGCACAAGCGCTGGTCAACTGACGCCACGCGCTGCTGATGCTCGCGTTCCTGCGCTCCCGGGCCGGCTGGTATCTGCTGGCTGGCTTGTTCATCGTCGCATCGCTGTTCGTGCTCAACGTGCGCACCTTGATCCCGCCGGACGAAGGGCGCTACGCCGAGATGGCGCGCGAAATGCTGCTCAGCGGCGACTGGATCACTACTCGGCTGAACGGCATCAAATACTTTGAAAAGCCGCCGCTGCACACGTGGATGAGCGCCTTGTCGTTCGCGCTGTTCGGCATCGGCGAGTGGCAGGCGCGCTTGTGGAATGGCGTGTGCGGCATCTTCGGCGTGTTGATGGTGGCTTATACCGGCCGCCGCGTGTACGGCGGCCTCGCTGGCGAATATGCGGCGCTGGTGCTAGCCTCGATGCTGTTCTGGGGCGGCGCTTCGCAATTCAATTCGCTCGATCTTGGCGTGGCCGCGACCATGTGCTTGTCGCTATGCGCCTTGCTGCTGGCGCAGCAGGGCAGCGCGACCGAAACGCAGCGCCGCCGCTGGATGCTGGTGTGCTGGGCCGGCATGGGCTTGTCGCTGCTGGCGAAAGGCCTGATCGGCGTCGTGCTGCCGGGCGGCGTGCTGGTGCTGTACGCGCTGCTGAGCGGCGACCGCGCGATCTGGCGGCGGCTGCATATCGGGTCTGGCGTGCCGCTGTTCCTGCTGGTGTCCCTGCCGTGGTTCCTGTTGGTGGGCGCGCGCAATCCGGAGCAGCCGGCGTTTTTCTTCATCCACGAACATTGGGACCGCTTCTTCCTGAAAGAGCATCACCGCGAAGGCCCGTGGTACTACTTCCTTGTGCTGCTGCTTCCCGCCGCCATGCCGTGGATCGCCATCATACCAGTCAGCGTGGTGGCAGCGCGCCGCCGTCTGCCGGGCCGCTTCCAGTCCGGTATCATGCTGCTGATCTGGATCGTCTTCATTCTAGCCTTCTTCAGCTATTCGAGCTCCAAGCTGCCGGGCTACATGCTGCCGGTGTTCCCGGCGCTGGCGCTGCTGATGGGCCGCCAGCTGGAACGCGCCAGCAGCAATGCGGCGCTGGGCATGACAGTTATTGTGGCGCTGGCCGGAACGGCCGGCTTGAGCGTGGCCTTGCTGATGCCTGGGCTGGACGATATACGCCACTTGCTGCTTACCGCCAGCCTGGTCGCCTTGCTCGGTGCAGGCGCAGGCTGGATGGCGGAATGGCGCGGCCATCGCACCGGCATGGTGATCGCGCTGGCGGTCAGCGGCTGGATCATGACACAGCTGCTGATGGCGGCGACCGAACCGCATGGCCGCGAACAGTCCGGCGTGGCGCTGGCCAAGGCGCTGCGGCCGGCGCTGACGCCATCCACGCCGGTGTACATGGTCGGCACCTACGAACAGTCGATGACCTTCTATATGGCGCACAAAGTCACCACCGTGGCCTTCGGCGATGAACTGACTTTCGGCCTGCAGCAACAGCCGGAACTCGGCATCCCGACGCTGGAACAATTCATCACCCGCTGGCAGGCCCGCGCGGCAAAACGCCAGCCGCAATACGCCATCATGCGCCACACCATGTACCAGCACCTGCTGCAACGCCAGGTGCCGATGAAAGTCGTCGGCACCAGCGAGCGCGTGGTCGTGGTGTCCGCGCGCTAGCCGATCAAGGCGCCGCCCCGGCCGTGCCTCCCTTGAACTGCGCATCGCGGGCCAGCATGCGGTTGATGCTGGTTTCGGCCTGTGCCAGCGTTTTATCGACGGCGGCGCCGTAGACGATGGTGGCGGTCAGCGCGTCGCCCAGCGTTTTGCCGACGATGGCCTGGCGTGCCACTTCAATTGGCAGAGCCACGCCGTCGCGCGAGATGGTGGCGATCTCGCTGCGCAGCGGCAGTTGGCGGAACGCCGGCGAATCGATCACGGAACGCCGCGTCGGCAGTTGCCCGGTGCGCGCCCATACGCCGCCTTCGTCGTACAAAAACTTGAGGAACACCAGCGCCGCCTGGCGCGTACCCGCATCGGCCGTGCCGCCTTTCAGCATCACCATGATGTGATTGTCGGCCCACATTGCGCTGTTCGCGTACAGCTGCGGGAACGGCGTGGCGGTGTAGCCTTTGTAGGTGGCGCTATCCGCCTGCCTGGCCTGTTTCAGCAGGTCGCCGATGATCCACGTGCCATTCACCATGACCGCGCCTTCGCCGGCCGCGAAGCCTTGCAGCGCCACGCCGTAGTCCATGCCGCGCGAGGTCAGGCCTTCTTCGTACAGTGTTTTCAGCACCCGCACGGCGTCGCGTACGGCGGGGCTGTGCAGGTCGATATGGAAGTCGTCGTTCGGGAACAGCGAGCCATTCTGCTGGCGCAGCATGGACAGCAGCGTGCGCGGGAAGAAGGCCGGATCGTTGGTGGTCAGCCAGATGAAGTAAGGCTTGCCGGTGGCTTTCTTGAAGCGGCGCGCCTGTTCCAGCAGCTGCTGCGGGGAGTTCGGCAGCACCGGTTTGCCGTCGGCGCGCACCAGCCCTGCGCGCCGCATCAGGTTCAGGTTGATGTGCCACAGCCATGAATGCGTATCGAACGGCAGGGCGTAATGCTGGCCGTCCACCGTGACTGCGGTTTCTGCCTGCGGCGTGAAGTCGGCGCTGTCGATGCCGATGGCCTGGAACTCGTGGTCCAGCGGCGCGATCAGGCCGCGCTTGACGAAATCGTTCAACGCGGAGCTGTGCAGGATGGCCACCGCCGGCACGTCGCGCCCGACGATGCGCGCGCCCAGCTGGCTGTAGTAGGAGCCATGCTCCACCACTTGCGTGCGCACCACGATCTGCCCGCGATGCTGGGCGTTGAACTTGTTGACCAGCGCCGTGATGATGCCGCATTCGCCGGTTGCTTGCGAAGGATCGGTGACGTTGCCGTAATCCGCGTCGCACGAACCGAAGAAGCGCGCGAACGATATTTCCACCGGCGCGGCGGCCGCCGGCCTGCAGGCCAGCAGCAGCGCCAACGCCGCAGTTTTTAAAATGAGTCTCATGCTTAGCGTACCTTGCCGCCGGCAACCGCCGCGACGATATATTTTTGGAAGTAGGCGTACAACACCAGCACCGGCGCCGCCGCAAACACTGCTTGCGCCATCAGGAAGCCCAGGCCCTCGGATTGCGCGAAATTGGTCTGGGTCGAGGCCAGTCCCAGTGTCAGCGTGTAGTGCTCCGACTGCGTGGCGGAGATGAGCGGCCACAGATAGTCATTCCATGCGCTGAGGAAGGTGACGATACCCAGCGTAGCCTGCACCGGCAGCGACAGTGGCAGGATGATCCGCGTGAACACGGTCCAGCGCGAGGCGTTGTCCAGCAGCGCCGCTTCTTCCAGATCGCGCGGGATGGCGTTGAAGTACTGCGTCATCAGGAACACGCCGAACGGAGCGGCCAGTCCGGGCAGAATCAGGCCGGGGTAGCTGTTGTGCAGTCCCCAGTCGGCGAACATGCGGTGCAGCGGAATCACCACGGCGGTTTGCGGCACGGCCAGGCCGGCCAGCACCAGCCGGTAGATCCACGTTTTGCCAGGGAACTCGGTGCGGGCGAAGCCATAGCCGGCCAGCGACGACAGCAGCAGCACCAGGATGGTCTGGCCGAACGCCACCACGCAGGAATTGGCGATCCAGCGGAACACCAGCGAGGTGCCGAGGATGTCGCTGTAGTTCTTCAGCGTATACGGTGGCGCGAACAGGATGTCGGTGCGCTGCGCCAGCAGTTCGTTCGGCTTGAACGACAGGGCCAGTACCCACAGTAGCGGCGCCACCCAGCAGATGGCGGCAAACACGGTGGCGCCGAGGATGGCGCGGTTGCCCCAGCGGTTGGTCAGATTGGGATTCATGATTGCGCCTTTCCTGCGCGTCGTTCCAGCCAGCCTTGCAAGGACATCCCGCACAGCATCAGCAGGAACAGGGCCTGTGCGCCGGCGGCTGCGTAGCCGAGCTGCCATTGTTCGAACATGGCTTCGTAGACAAACATCACCAGCGAGCGGGTGCTGTTATTCGGGCCGCCCTGGGTCAGCAGCTGGACCTGGCCGAACACTTGCAGCTGCGCGATCATCTGCGTCACCGCGACCAGGATCACGCTGTGGCGGATGGCGGGCAGGGTGATGTAGCGGAGGCTGCGCCAGCGGCTGGTGTTGTCCAGCGCCGCCGCCTCGTAGACGTCGTGCGGGATTTGCTGCAGCGAGGCGAGGAACAGCATCATCGGCATGCCGATGCCCCACCAGACGGTGGCCAGCGCCACGGCGGGCAGGGCGAGCCACTCGTTGTTGAGCGGGGCGATATCGGCCAGGCCCATGCCGTGCAGGGCGTTGGCCAGCATGCCGCGTTCGGGCATCAGCACCAGCCGCCAGATCAGGGTGACGATGGTGACCGACAGCACGCCGGCGCCGAAGAAGATGCCGCGCAGGATGGCGGTCGCTCTGCCGGGGCGGTTCAGCGCCAGTGCCAGGGCGAGGCCGGTGATGACCATCGCCGGTGTGCACAGGGCGGCGAACAGCACGGTGTTGAAGGCGGAGCGCACGAACATCTCGTCTTGCAGTAAGTCGATGAAATTGATGGCGCCGACCCAGCGGCCGATGTTGGATAGCAGGTCAATGGCGTGGAGGCTGAGCCACAAGCCGTTCAGCAGCGGCCAGACCAGCAGCGTCAGATAGCACAGCAGGAATGGCGCGACGAACAGGAGGCCGATCCAGCCGGCGGAGAGGCGCTTGGCCGCGAGCGCGTTGATGGGCAGGTCGCGCTTCATGCTGGATGGTGCGCGGCGCCGGCCGCGTCGAACAGGTGTGCGCGTTGCAGTTCCATGCGCAGGCGGATGGTGGCGCCGATGGCCGGTTCTGCCTCGCGCGGCGGGGCGTCGGCGACGACCAGCAGGCCGTCCGCCAGCAGCACGTGCAGCAAGGTGCGGTCGCCAAGGCGCTCGATGACTTCGACCACGCCTTGCAGCTGGCCGTCGGCAGACGGCGTGATGGCGTCCGGGCGCAAGCCCAGTTCCATCGCGCCGTCTGCCGCGAACGATGGCACGGCCGTGCGCACTGTGGCGCCGTTTGACAGCGTGACGGCGCAGTAGCCGTCCTCGTCGGCCGCGCGCTGTACCGGCAGAAAGTTCATCGACGGGCTGCCGACAAAACCGGCCACAAAGCGCGTGGCTGGCCGCGTGTACAACTCCATCGGCGCGGCAAACTGCTCGATGCGGCCCTGGTTCATCACCGCGATGCGGTTCGCCAGCGTCATCGCCTCCACCTGGTCGTGCGTCACGAACAGCATGGTCGCGCCGAGCCGTTTGTGCAGGCGCGCCAGTTCCAGCCGGGTGCGCGTACGCAGCGCCGCATCGAGATTGGACAGCGGCTCGTCGAACAGGAAAGCCAGCGGCTCCTTCACCACCGCACGCCCGATCGCCACGCGTTGCCGCTGGCCGCCGGACAGCTGCATCGGCTTGCGCTCCAACAGCGCCTGCAACTCCAGCATTTGCGCCGCCGCAGCCACGCGCCGCTCGATCTCCGCTTCCGCCATGCGGATATTGCGCAGACCGAACGCCATGTTGTCGCGCACCGTCATGTGCGGATACAGCGCATACTGCTGGAACACCATCGCAATCCCGCGCTGGCCCGGCGCCAGCTCCGTCACGTCGCGCCCGCCGATGGAAATGCGGCCGCTGGACACCGGCTCCAGGCCGGCCAGCATGCGCAGCAAGGTCGACTTGCCACAGCCCGAAGGCCCCAGCAAGGCGATAAACTCACCGGCCGCAATCGACAGGTTGAAGTTCGGGATCACCGTATGCTGGCCATAGCGCTTGCTGACGTCGCGCCACTCGATGCCACCCAGTTCGTGCGTCATCTTCATACGGCGTTCACGTGCCGCCGCAGCAGCTCGATTTCATGAGGGCGATACGGCGTACCGTCGGTATGCAGCACGTCGTGGAACCACACTGACGGCGGCGCAAAGGTGTATGGATTCTTCCAAGAGTCCCACGGCATATTGGTCTGGCTCTTGCCGGCCACGAAGCCCCAGTTGATCATGCCGATATTCTCGGCGCGTGCAATCGGCAGCGTGTTGTCGAAGGTCGAGCCCATGCCGCGCGCCATGTACTCGGTGCACACCAGCGGACGGCCATAAGCCTGCAACTGGCGTACACGCGCCAAAAACTTCTCCGGCCAGCTGTAATCGTGGAAGGTGACGATATCCGACAGCGCCAGCTGCGCCTTCTGCACATCGTTCATGATGGTGGAGGTTGGCGACCAGTCGTCGCCGAACCAGATGCCGCTGGTCAGCGGCTGCGTTGGCGCGCAAGCCTGCGCCCAGCCGAACACCTGCGGCAGCAGCCTGGCCACCAGCGCGATCTTGTCCTTTGCTTCGAACTGCAGGTAATACCCCATGCCGCCGCCCTGGTTGTCTGGTTCATTCCACAAATCCCAGCACCACACACGTTCGTCCTTGCCGAAGGTGGTCACGATATCCTCGACATAGGCGCGCAGCGCAGGGTAGGTGGCTTCATCGGCCAGTTGCGCTGCGCCCGGGCTTTGCACCCAGCCCGAGTTGTGGATGCCGGGCATGGGCGCGCGCTGCGTGCCCAAGGCGGGACGCGGATCCCAGCACGAATCGAATAATACCAGCATGGTGCGGATGCCATGCTTCGCCGAGATCGACAAATAAGTGTCGATACGCTGCTTCAAGCCGGCGGCGTCCTGCGCCCACAGCAAATCGTGCAGGAACACGCGCATGGTGTTCATGCCTAGCGATGCGGCCCAGCCCAGTTCCAGGTCGATGCGTTCGGTGTCGAAGGTTTCAGCCTGCCACATCTCCAGCTGATTGATCGCGCTGGCGGGCAGGAAGTTGGCGCCCAGGATGCGCGGCTGTGCCGCGTACCAGGCATGCGCAGCCGAGGCGCTCCACGTTGGGGCTTGTGGAACGGCGGGGGCGATTGCGTTAGTCATCGTGTTCTTTCTTGATGTGGGTGAGTGAGTTTCAAGGAGTGATGGCGGCGCTGCCGAAGCGCGTGCGGCAGCTGTTGTCCGCGCCGCCGTCGGTCTGCAGCATGATCAGGCTCTTGCCGTCGGCGGACGGCAGCAGCGGGCTGGAATAGTTCTGGCACCAGTTGGTGACCTGCGGCGGCGACGGCAACGCCAGCGGCGCGGCGACCGCGCGCCAAGGGCCGCTGCCGTCGGCCGTGGTGTTGGTGAACATGGTCTTGCCGTTGCCGCTGGCATCCACCACGCCATTCTTGTCGAACAAAATCTGGCCGATGGCGACCAGCATGCCGTTCGGCTGTCCGGCCACCGGCATCCAGGTGAAGGTCGGCGCGTGGCGGAAGAACTGGCCGCTGGCGGTTTCGAGACGGAAGCCGGGATCGTTGGCGGCGCCCCAGTCCAGGCCATCCGGTGAACGCTTGGCGCGCAGCGCGCAATCGAGCGGGCCGCCGTAGCAGTTCTCATAGGTCATGAGATAGGAACCCGATGGCAGCTGGCGCACAATCGCCATGCCGGGACGCGCATTTGGATCGTCGCCGGCGACGATGGTCTGCGGCGCGCTCCAGTTGATCGCATCCTTGCTGGTCACCTGCACCAGGATCTGCGATTTGCCGGCCAGCGTTTCGTCCGAGTAGTAGCACACCAGCTCACCGGATTTGGCGATGGCGAATTCCGGCTCCCAGATGCCCGACGGGTCTTTCAGGTTCTTGGCGATGCGGCCCTTGCCGCACAAGGACAGGTAATTCCAGGTCGCGCCGCCGTCGGCGCTTTGATAGATGCGGTTCTCCATCGGCGCGTTGCGCTCCTGGCCGACCGAGGCGGAATACAGCAGCGTCCCCGCCGGCAGCGTGCCGATTTTCACCGGCAGCTCATACAAGGTGCCGCAGCAGTGGCCTTGCTTGAACTCCGGATCGGCGATGGCGCTGATGCGGGCGAAGGTCTTGCCGTCGTCGCTGCTGGCGTAGATGCCGGCCACCGGCGTGCCGTTTTCATTGGACGACATGCTGGCCACCAGCCGGCCGTTGAGCGCTGCGTTCTGGTGATGGCTTTGTCGCACCAGGCGCGGATAGGCGCCGAAGACATCGGCCATCAGCGTGCCGCGCGGCGCAACGCTGGCGGCAGGCGGCGTGGTGGTAGTGGTGGCTGGTGCGGCGGCGACGGCGCTGCTACCGCCGCAAGCAGTCAGGATCAGGCTGGCGCAAAGCGCCGTCACGGCGGCAAAGACGCCGGTCGAGTGGGTCATACTGGTCTCCTTGGTGGTTGGACTTTGATAGTCACAATAATTTTTGTTGGATTAATTATCGCAACATTCGTCATTAGTGACAACAATATTTGTTATAAATTTTGGCGCACTGGCATTTTCGCCACGAGGTATGATGCGGGATGGCTCACCCGGCACGGTGAACCAACAACTAAATTCATAGGAATAGGTGCTACATGGATGCAGGAAATCGGGCGTTGCTGGTTGAGGGAGATGCGGTGCTGCCGCTGGTGAAGGCGCTGTCGTCGGACACGCGGCAAGCGATGCTGGCGCTGTTGACGCACAAGGTGCTCAACTTGTCCGAACTGGCCGTCGCCATGAACCTGCCGCATTCCACCGTCAGCTTCAACGTCAACCAGCTGGAAGCGGTAGGGCTGGTGGTGGTGGAGACGGAGCCCGGCACGCGCGGCATCCAGAAGCTGTGCTCCAAGCGCTACGACGAAGTGCGCATCCGCCTGCCCGGTGCGGCGGTGGAAGCGGAGCAGAACACCGTCACCATCAGCATGCCGATCGGCAGCTACCGCAGCGTCGAAGCCAGCCCCACCTGCGGCCTGGTGAGCGAGACCAAAATCATCGGCATGCTGGACGATCCACGCTCCTTCTTCGAACCGGAGCACGTCAACGCCCAGCTGCTGTGGTTCGGCGCGGGCCATGTGGAATATGCCTTCCCTAATAATGTGCCGTACGGCGCGGTGACCACCGAACTGTCGCTGTCGATGGAGCTGTGCTCGGAGGCGCCCAACTACAATCCGGACTGGCCGTCCGATATCACGTTGTGGATCAACGACGTGGAAGTGGGCACCTGGACTTCGCCGGGCGACTTCGGCGGCAAGCCGGCGCTGCTCACGCCATCGTGGTGGCAGATCGAAGGCACCACCTACGGCGTGCTGAAACAATGGAGCGTCAACGAGCGCGGCTCCATGATCGACGGCATGTCGCTGGGCCCGACCACCATTGCGGATCTCAAGCTGGCGCAGGCCAATCACATCCGCGTGCGCATCGGCGTCAAGGAAGATGCGCGCAACAAGGGCGGCCTGAATCTGTTCGGCCGCAAGTTCGGTAACTACCCGCAGGACATCGTCATGCGTCTCGGATTCGATCCAGCGTGACGTTTTTCCAACAACTTTTGTTGTTGCTTAGTGTCGCTTGAGCCATTTTTCTGCATTAGTCGCAAATAATCTTGAAATAAAATAGAAATCGCGCCACTATTACCTCGTTACCAGGGCTAAATGTCGCAACTAAGTTTGCGATAGTGGCCGCCCATAACGAATACATAAAGCGATGACGCGCCGTGCAAGCGCTGGAGGCAACCGGTATCTGTAGCTCGACAGGGCATACCGGGTCAGCACGGCAGCAGTCATCCGAGATAAATAGTGGAGACAGACAATGCAACAGTTCAAGATGACGCCGATCGCCGCGGCGTTGCTGGGCGTATTAGCAAGTGTTCCAGCATGGGCGCAACAACAGCAGGCAGCTGACGAAGGCACCACCGTGGTGGTCTCGGGTATCCGCCAAAGTGTGCGCAAGGCCGAAGACATCAAGCGCGCCGCCGACCAGGTGGTCGATTCCATCAACGCCGAAGACATCGGCAAATTCCCCGACCGTTCGGTGGGCGAAGCGCTGCAGCGCATCCCCGGCGTGCAAGTGGGCCGCACCGCCAGCGAAGTCAATAGCGTATTGATTCGCGGCTTGCCGGACCTGGCCACCACCATCAACGGCAATGAGATCTTCACCGGCGACGGCCGCCGCCTGTCGTACCAGGACCTGCGCATCGAAGGCGTGGCGGGTCTGGACGTGTTCAAATCCTCGACCCCGAACCAGCAGGAGGGCGGCATCGCCGGTCTGATGGACGTACGCCTGCGCAAGCCGTTCGACTTCAAAGGCCTGAGCGCTTCCGGTTTTGTCGACGGCGTCAACGTCCATCCGCGCGGCACCAGCGCCAAGTCCTTTACCGATCCGTCGCTGGGCGGCTTGATTTCGAATCGCTGGAAGACCGAGCATGGCGACGTCGGTGTGCTGTTGGATGGCACCTACGTGAAAGACCGCTTCGTCAATCCGGTGCAGTGGTTTGCGGAGCCGGGCGGTCCGGGCCTGTGGCAAGTGCGCGCCGACGGCACCGCCTACCGCGATGACCCAAGCAATCCGAATCTGGCGGCTGAAAAAGCCAAGGGCGGCGCCACCACCGCCGCAGTGATGCCGTTCCCCGGCGGCGTCTATAACTCCGGCGAACGCGAACGCCAGCAGCTGCACGGCGCGCTGCAATGGAAGCCGAACGACAAGCTGGAACTGGACAGCCAGGTAATCTACATGGGCTATCGTTCGCGCAGTGCGGAAGACTATCTGTTCGCCGTGGCGCGTGAAGGCTTCAGCGCCACCAACGTGGTACTGGCGCCGGACGGCGACTACTGCAACACCAGCCGTGGCCATGCCTGCCCGATCGCATCGGCCGATGTGCTGGCCGCCGCTGACGGCACTGCGCCGTACACCGCGTCCAGTACGCAAGCGCACCAGCAGAAAACCGACACCGGCTACGGCAGCTTCGGCGCCAAATACAAGGATGGCGCGTGGCAGGCCAGCACCGACCTGGCGTTCACGTACTCCAAATTCACCGACGACCGCATCATCGTCGATCAGAGCATTCCGAATGCGTCCTTGCACGTGGTCGGGCTGGATGCGCAGGGTCACGGCGGCTTCACTGCCTACACGCCGGGCCACCCCAACGCCGCCGCCGACCCAAGCCAGTACATTCTGCGCGGCTTCTTCCAGTCGTGGAACGAGAGCAGCGGCCGCCAGGTGCAGTGGCGCAACGACGTGAGCTACCGCCTGGGCACGGGCTTTATCAGCAAGCTGTCGGGCGGTTTCCGCTTCTCCTCGCGTGACGCCGAGTACCACGGCGCCGAAGGCGGCGCCGATACGCCGGGCGGCGCGCGTCCGGTGCCGGTTAGCGTGTTCGGTAATGGGTTCAACGATATCGTGCCGGGTGTGGCGCGGCTGGGCGGTGCGTTCGCGACGCCGTCGACCGACTTCCTGCTCGATAACCGCGACCAGGTGCGCAAATACTACGGCCTCGCGGCCGGCCGCCTGGCGGATGATCCGAATCGCCTGTTCAAGCAGACCGAGAAAACCACCACCGTTTATGGCATGGCCAATTACGGCTTTGATGTCGGCACGGTCAGCGTGTCCGGCCTGGCGGGTGTCCGTGTGAGCCGTGTGCAGCGCGACTTGAGCGGCAATAACCGCATCGGCGACACCATCAGTAATATCGACATCAACACCTCCCACAACGACGTCCTGCCTAGCGCCAGCGCCAAGGTGGATTGGACCAGCGACCTGATGTCGCACATCGGCTGGGGCAAGACCGTTACCCGTCCGGACTTCGCCTCGCTGAATCCTGCGCTGTCGCTGACGCCGCCGTCGATCAATCGTCCAGGCTACGGCAGCGCGGGTAATCCGAACCTGAAGCCGGTGGAATCGAAATCGTTCGACATCACGCTGGAACGCTACTTCGACAACAACGGCTACGCTTCGGCGGCGTACTTCGACCGCCGCATCGATGGCTATCTGCAGCCGTTCTCGCAGGTGGAAAGCATCAACGGCCTGGATTACACCGTGACCCGTCCGCAGAACGCGGGCAAGGGCAAGCTGCATGGCTACGAGCTGTCGGCCCAGAAGTTCCTCGACTTCCTGCCGGGCGTGTTGTCCGGGCTGGGCGTGCAGGCCAACTACACCTGGATCAGCGGCACCACCGAGACCGCGACCAGCCTGACCGGCGGCACCTTCACGGTCACACCGCTGACCAACGTGGCCAAGAAGAACGCCAACCTGGCGCTGATCTACGAGAAGTTCGGCATCAGTGGCCGCCTGGCCTACACGCGCCGCGACAGCTATGTGGAATCGCTGAACAACGGCGGCGTCCAGCTGCCGGCGACCAACGTGGTCCGTCCGCGCAACCAGCTTGACCTGTCGGTCGGCTATGAAATCAACAAACAGTTGTCGCTGCAATTCAATGCCTGGAACCTGACGCATTCGGCTTACGAAAGCTACAGCGGCTACCAGCAATTCGCACGCGACATCCGCTATGACCCGGCAGTGTATTCGCTGGGCCTGCGCTTCAAGTTGTAAACCCTGTCGTTTCAACCGCTCCAGTGTTGTACCTTCGCAGGGGGCTCGCCCCCTGCTTTTTTTTCGTCCAAAGAAAAAGGAGACATGCACATGAAGACCCGTTTTTACGCCGCCTTGCTGGCGATATTCTGCTGGCTCGACGCCGGCGCCGCCGTCACGCTGGGCAGCCAGACCTCGTTTTATCCGCGCCTGCTGCGGCTCTCGACCGAAAACCGCCTGATCGCCAGCTTCGACTACGGCAATACCCAAAGCACCGTTTGGGAAAGCACCAACAACGGCGCCAGCTGGGCGCAGATCGGCATAATTAACCTCAGCGAGCCGGGGCACTGCTGCAGCGGCCTGTATGAAATGCCTCAGGCGGTGGGCGGCACGCCGAAAAGCGCGCTGTTGTGGACCACATCCACCACCAACGGCAGCGCGCGCGCCATCAAGATCTATCGCAGCCTCGATAAAGGCCATACATGGAGCCTGCTGTCGACGCCAGTCACCGGCAGCACCGGCGTCTGGGAAGCGGAATTCGCCATCGACAGCAGCGGGCGGCTGGTGATGTACTACTCGAGCGAGGAATACAAGGGCAGCGGCTACAACCAGCTGATCGCGCACCGCATCTCGACCGACGGCGGCGTGACATGGAGCGGCGACACCATCGACGTCGGCGTCAGCGACGGCAATGTGCAGCGTCCCGGCATGCCGCTGGTGGTACGCCTGCCGAACGGCAGCTATGTGATGACTTATGAAGTGTGCGGCGCATCCAACTGCGAAGCGTTCATTCGCACCTCGGCCAATGGCGTCAGCTGGGGCACTGCCTCCAACATGGGCACGCGCATCGAGTCCAGCTCCGGCAACCACTTCACGCAGACGCCGACGGTACGCTGGTATAACGACGGCAGCGCCAACGGCCGCTTGCTGGTGACGGCGATGGTCCTGCGCCGCAACGCCGACAACAGCATTGCCGCCGGCAATGGCCAGACCTATATGTGGAACACCAATAACGGCAGCGGCGTGTGGACCGAAGGCGCCACGCCGCTGAGCGCCGCCACCACCGGCGGCAGCGACGTGTGCAACGGCTACACCACGCAGCTGCTGCCGTCCACCGACGGCACGCAGCTGTATGAGCTGGTCAACGTCGGCTGCTCGATCAAGTTTGCCGCCGGGCCGATGGACAATCCGGTCGCCAGCGGCATCTACGTACTGCTGGCCAAGCATAGCGGCCAGGCGCTGGACGTCGCGGGCTGCTCAAACACGGCCGGCGCCAACGTGGAACAGTGGACGCCGAACGGCGCCAACTGCCAGCGCTGGAACGTGCAAAACAAGGGTAACGGCGACTACGTGCTGACCGCGATGAACAGCGGCCTCGCATTGGACGTCAACGCCTGCTCGACCGCCAACGGCGGCAATGTGCAGCAATGGACGCCGAACAACGCGGCCTGCCAGGCATGGCGTCCGGAGCCGGTGGGCGACGGCTACTTCCGCTGGGTCTCCAAAAACAGTGGACTGGTGCTGGATGTCGACGCCTGCTCGACCACCGCCGGCGCCAACGTCCAGCAGTGGCAATGGCTGGGCGGCGACTGCCAGCGCTGGCGCCTGCAGCCGTCGCCTTGATTTAGAGGGCTTTGCTGCACAGCTGGAATTCGGGATCGTCGTCGTAAGGGCGGATCTCGAAGTCCAGGCTGGTCATGAGCTTGAGCATGGGGCGGTTTTTGCGCAGCACCAGTCCGACGATTTCACTCATGCCGCGATCGCGCGCGACGTCCATGATCTCGGCCATCAGGCGCGTGCCCAGGCCCTGGCCGCTGAACTTGTCGTCCACCAGCAGCGAGAATTCGCAGCTGCTGCGGTCCGGGTTCGCAATGTAGCGCGAGACGCCGATGATGCTTTCGGTTTCATTGAAACTGCCGTCGTCTTCCACGGTGCGGGTGGTCAGCACCGCCACCAGCGCCATTTCGCGGTCGTAGTCGATCAGGGTGTAGCGAGCTAGCATCTGCGCCGACAGTTCCCTCAGCGAGGAGGCGAAGCGGTTGTAGCGCGACTGCTCGGACAGGCCGCGCACCAGCGATTGCAGCATTTCCGCATCGGTCGGCTGTACCGGCCGCAGGGCGTACTGGCCGCCGCCGCGCATCGGCCATTCGCTGGCGTAGTTGGACGGATACGGCATGATGGCCAGCTGGTCGTAACGCTGCGCCAGCGGCGGCGCGGCGCCGACCATGACACGCGCATCCACCGCCAGCACGCCGTGCTGGTCGACGATCAGCGGATTGATATCGAGCTCGCGCAGCTGCGGCAGTTCACACACCATTTCCGACACCCGCAGCAGGATATGCTCGATGGCTTGCATGTCCACCGCCGGCGCGCCGCGCCATTCGCCCAGCGTGTCGGCTACGCGGGCGCGTGTCACCAGCCGCTGCGCCAGGAACTGGTTCAGCGGCGGCAGCTCGACCGCGCGGTCGTTGAGCAGGTCGATCATGATGCCGCCCGCGCCGAAGCCGATCACCGGCCCGAATAGCGGATCGCTGGCGACGCCGATGTACAGTTCACGTCCATCGCGCTTGCCCGCCATGCGCTGCACTGTGACGCCGTTGATGCGTGCCTCGGGCTGCAGGCGCCGCACATTGGCCAGCATGTCGTTGTAGGCTACGCCCAGTGCGGCGGCGTCTGCCAGGTTCAGCACCACGCCTTGCACCGCCGATTTGTGGCTGATGTCGGGCGAATCGATTTTCAGCGCCACTGGGTAGCCCAATTGCGCGGCGATCAGTTGCGCTTCGGCTGCGCTGCGGGCCGGCATGGTCGGCGTGATCGGGATGTGGAAGGCCGCCAGCAGGGCCTTGGATTCCATCTCGGTCAGCACGCTGCGGCGTTCCGCCAGCACGCTTTCCACCAGCCGGCGCGCGCCGTCGAGGTCTGGTTTGGCCAATTGCGACAGTGGCGGCGGTGTCTGTTGCAGCAGTTGCTGGTTCTGGTAGAACACGGCGATGTTGCTGAAGCCATCGACCGCCGCTTCCGGTGTGCGAAAGTTGGCCAGTCCGGATTGCGCGATCAACTGGCGGCCCGGTGTCACGCGCTCGTCGCCCATCCAGCAGGCCAGCAGCGGCTTGCTCAGGCCTCGCCCCGCGTCGACCACGCCGCGTGCCACCGCCAGCGGATCGCCATCCAGCTTGGGCGAGTAGATCACCAGCAGTCCGTCGATGTTCGGATTCTGCGCGCACGAGCGAATGGCTGCGGCGTAGTGTTCGGCGCCGGCTTCCTCTGAGAGGTCGAGCAAATCGGTGAGCGTGGCGTGCGGCGGCAGTTCCGGCGCCAGCGTTTGCGCGGCTTCGGCGCCGGGCACGCCCAGTTGCAGCCCCAGTTTGGCCAGCCAGTCGGCCGCCAGCACACCGGGACCGCCGCCATTGCTGATGATCGCCAGCCGTGGCCCGACCGGCCGGTAGCGCGAGGCCAGGCATTTGGCGGCCGAGAACAGCTGCACGAAGGTGTTGACGCGCACCGCGCCGGTTCGCCGCAGTGCCGCGTCGAACACTTCGTCGCTGCCGATCAAAGTACCCGAGTGGGTGGCCGCCGCACGCGAGGCCGCGGCGCCATTGCCAGACTTGATGATGACCACCGGCTTGGTATTGGCCGTGCTGCGCAACGCAGACAGGAAACGGCGCGCGTCGGTGATGCCTTCCATGTAGATGACGATACTTTCGGTGGCCGGATCGGTGGCCAGGAAGTCCAACGCCTGCGCCAGGTCGACCGAGGTGTTCGGTCCCAGCGAAATCACCGCTGAAAGGCCGACCGCATTGGAGCCAGCCCAGTCCAGGATGGCCGAGGTGAGGGCGCCGGACTGCGAGATCAGCGCCAGGCTGCCGGCCTGCGCCAGCTTGCCGGCCACGCCCGCATTGAGTTTAAGGCGCGGCCGCTGATAACCCAGGCTGTTCGGCCCAAGCAGGTGCATATCGTGTTTGCGGGCGATGGCGTGCAGCTCCGCCGCTAGCTCCGGCAGCACGCCCGACGAAATGATGAGCGCCGATTTGCACTGGATGCGGCCGGCCACTTCCAGCGCGAACGCCAGTTCGTCGTTGGGCAGGGCGATCAGGGCCAGGTCGGCGCGCGAGTGCACCAGGTCTGCCAGGGTGCCGGTCATGCTGACATCGAGGAAGGTCAGGGCGCCTTCGTAGCCGCCGTCGCGCAACTGGGCGCAGATGCTGCGGCCGTACACATTCTGCCGCTCCGGTTCATCCGGTGGGCCGGCAAACACGACGATCGACTTGGGCGCAAACAGCGGGCTTAGATAGTGCAGGTCCATGATTTCCATTTCAGCGACAACAAGTCAACACTATACGCCAACCAGTTGCGCCTGAATAAACTCAACGCACACACGCACTTTGGCGGAACCGGCCAAGCGCTGTGGGTAGACTGCCCAGACGTTGGCGCTTTGTGTGTACTGGGGCAGTACCTGTACAAGTTCGCCACTGTGCAGGTACGGTTCTGCGTCCCACTGCGAACGCAGGACGATGCCGGCGCCTTCCACGGCCCACTGTAGCGCGATCTCGCCGTGGTTGGATGACAGCGAGCCGGTGACTTTGACGGTTTCCTCTTCGCCGCCGTTGCTGCGTAGCGACCAAACGCCGAACGGCAGGTCGCGCTCCTTGATGGCCAGGCAGTTATGGCGCGCCAGCTCCTGCAGGCTGCGCGGCGTTCCGTGCTGCTTCAGGTAAGACGGCGATGCGCACAGGATGCGATGATTCGCCATCAGCTTGCGCGCGATGAGGTGCGGCGCGATGTCGTCGCCGATGCGGATATCGAGGTCAAAGCCCTCGGCCACGATGTCCACCAACCGGTCGAACACTTCAAACCGTACTTGCAGCGAGGGGTGCGCCGCCACCAGCCGCGCCACCACCGGCGCCACCACGTTGCGTCCAAAACCGAAGCTGCTGCTGATGCGCAGCAGGCCGCGCGGCAGGTCGCGCCGTTCCGCCACTTCGTGTAGCAAGCTGTCGAGGTTTTCAAGGATGGTCATGGCGTGTGCGTAGACACGCTCGCCATCTTCGCTGACGATCACGCGCCGCGTGGTGCGGTGGAACAGACGCACGCCCAGCGCTTGCTCAAGAATGCCGATTCGCTTGCTGACGTAGGCCGGCGACATGCCCAGTTCCTCGGCCGCCGCCGCAAAGCTGGCCTTGCGCGCCGCTGTGACAAACACGCGCAGGTCTTCGTTATCGATGGGATTATTCATGAATCGTGTTCTAAGGCTTCACATTTCAGGTAATTATAAACACGTTCATCCGGTTTATGCTGTGGCTTTCTATGAAGGGAGCAGTCATGACGGTACATAAAATCGCGGTGCTGGCCGGCGACGGCATCGGCAAGGAAGTGATGCCTGAAGGGATACGCGCGGTGGACGCCGCCGCGCGCCGCTTCAATATCGCCATCGAGTGGACCACGTTTGAATGGCCTAGCTGCGAGTACTACCAGCGCCACGGCAAGATGATGCCGGACGACTGGATGGCGCAGCTGCAGGGCTTCGACGCGCTGTTCTTCGGCGCGGTCGGCTGGCCGGAGACGGTGCCGGACCACGTGTCGCTGTGGGGATCGCTGCTGCAGTTCCGCCGCAAGTTCGACCAGTACATCAACCTGCGCCCGGTGCGCCTGCTGCCCGGCGTGCCTTGCCCGCTGGCGAGCAAGCAGCCCGGCGATATCGATATGTTCGTCGTGCGCGAGAATACCGAAGGCGAATACTCCAGCGTCGGCGGCCGCATGTTCGAAGGCACGGAGCGCGAGTTCGTGCTGCAGGAATCGATCTTCACCCGCACCGGCGTGGACCGCGTGCTGAAGTTCGCTTTCGAACTGGCGCAGAAACGGCCGAAGAAGCATCTGACTTCGGCCACCAAGTCGAACGGCATTTCGATCAGCATGCCGTACTGGGACGAGCGCGTGGACGCGATGGGCCTGGACTACCCGCAGGTTCGGCATGATAAGTACCACATCGATATCCTGGCGGCGCGCTTCGTGCTGTCGCCCGAGCGCTTCGATGTGGTGGTAGCGTCCAATCTGTTCGGTGATATCTTGTCGGACCTTGGGCCGGCGTGCGCGGGCACCATTGGCATCGCCCCATCGGCCAACCTGAACCCGGAGCGTACCTTCCCGTCGCTGTTCGAACCGGTGCACGGCTCCGCGCCCGATATCTACGGTCGCAACATCGCCAATCCGATCGCCATGATCTGGTGCGGCGCGATGATGCTGGATTTCCTCGGCCATACCGATGCGCATGACGCCATCGTCTCCGCCGTGGAGCACTGCCTGGTTGACGGACCGCGCACGCCGGACATGGGCGGCGCTGCCGATACCACGCAGGTAGGCATGGCCATCGCCGCGCTTATTCGGGATCGATCAGCGGCTTGACGCTGAAGCCGTGCATCAGTATCGACAGCATGACCACGCCGAACGCGATGCCGGTCAGCTGGTGTGCGATGTTCGGCGGCAGGCCTGCCTGTATCGCATACACCAGGTAAAAGATGGAGCCGATGCCGCGTACGCCGAACCATCCTGTCATGACGCGCATGCGTTTGCCGACGCCGCTGCCCATCAGCCCCACGTACACCGCCAGCGGCCGCGCGATCACAAACAGGAAGGCCGCCACGCCGATGGTTTCGTAGGGGAGCTCGCGCAGCGATATCATGCCGCCCAATAGCAGCACCAGCGTCAGCTCGGACAGGCGTTCAAGGTGCTCCTTGAAGACCAGCGCTTCGGCGCTGACGACGAGCGGCGGTGCGCTGTCCTGCGCCGCTTCGGATTTGGCGACGTCCGGTTCCAGCAAGCCTTGCCGGTCCTTGGGCGCGCCGGCCAGCACCAACTCGGTCTGGCGCAGCGCCACTGCCGCGAAGAACACGGCCAGGTAGCCCGATGTCTTGAGCATGCTGGCGACGGCGTACACGATGGCGATCAGGCCCAGCGCCACCAGGTCGTCCATGATGTCATGGCGCGGTTCGATGACGCGCAATTGCCACCCAAGCCGCGCCAGCCCGGCGCCGGCCGCTACGCCGACGGCCACTGCGCCTGCTGTCGCCCAGACCACGTCCACCAGCAGCCAGCGCAAATAGTGTTCGCTATTGTGATCGCCGCCGACACCCAGCATGGCGAGACCGAGCAGCACGAAGGGAAAGGCGCTGCCGTCATTCATGCCGGCTTCGCAGGTGAGGGTGAAACGCAACTGGTCCTTGTCGCCCGGATGGCGCACCTGCACATCGGTGGCCAGCACCGGATCGGTCGGCGCCAGTATCCCACCCAGCAGGATGGCGGCGCCGGGCGGGAAGTGCAGCACGTACCAGGCGAACAGCGCCACCAGCGCCACGGTCAGCGTCATCGAGATCCACGCCAGCCGCAACGGCGCATTCCAGCGCGCCAGCTTGAACGGCACCGGCATCTTGATCCCGGCCGAGAACAGGGAGATCAGCAGCGCTGTCTGGGTCAGCATTTCCAGCAGCGCCGACTGTTTCCAAGGGTCGAAGCGGAGGATGCCAAGGAAACTCGGGCCGAGCAGGATCCCGACGCACAGGTAGACGATGGCCGACGTGAACGGCGACCGCGAGATCGTCGTCGCCGCCAGGCCCCGTGCCAGCATCAGCAAGCCGACCAGCAGGAACCATTGGTTAGTACTCATGCTGGAAGGCTAAGAGTATTTCTTCAAATTGTATGTGGGTTAGGGCACGGTGGAGCGGTTATACTCGTCGCCACTATGAAAAAATTCCTCCTCTCGCTGGCGGCTTGCGTGCCGCTGATCTCATCGGCAGCGCCTTGCCTGCCGGCTCCCGCGCTGACCGCGCTCGATTCGAAATACGAAGAAGCGCTGCGCGTCGGCGACGTGCCGTTTTTGCAATCCTTGCTGGCGGATGACTATGTGTGGGTGCATTCGCTCGGCTCGCAGATCGAAACCCGCAGCAGTTTGCTGGCGCGGTTGGCCAAGCCGGTGGTCTATAAGGCGCGCACGACCAGCGACACGCAGGTGCATGTGCAGGGCGAGACTTCCGTGGTGCGCGGCATCAGCACCACCGAACAGTGGAATGCGGACGGCGCGACCTGGCGCACCAACCGCTACCAGTTTATGCGCACTTACGTGAACGTCGATGGCCAGTGCAAGCTGCTCGCAGTACAAACCATGAACCTGAAATAATGCAGCGCGACGAACTGGAAGCACAACTGGCGCAAGGCGTGCGCCGTTTTGAAAACTGTGCGTTTGACGATGAAGACCTGTCGCGCCTCGACCTGCAAGGCTGCGTGTTCGAACGCTGCACTTTCGCCGAGACCTCGCTGTTCGCCAGCAAGCTGGCGCGTTCGCAGTGGCTGCGTTGCCGTGCCGGCGGCGCGGATTTCGAATCGGTCGACGCGGTCGATGCGCGCTTCGACGGCTGCGATCTGAATAACAGCAAATGGCGCCGCTCCAAACTGGCTTCCGCCGCTTTCCACGGCTGCAAGCTGACCGGCGCATCGTTCGAGGAAGTGGCGCACCTCGGCATCCACTTTGAAGAGTGCCTGCTGGTGGGCGCCGATATGCGCGGCTTCTCGTTCCGCAAGGCGACCTTGAAGGAACTGGATTTTTCCGACGCCTACTTGTCCGGCTGTGATTTTCGCGAAGCTGTCTTCGAAGGTGGCAGCTTGCGCAACGCGGTGCTCAAGCTGGCCAAGTTCCAGGGTGCCGACCTGCGCTCTGCCAGCATCGAAGGCGTGCGGCTGACCGAGGCAGGTCTGTTCAAAGGCGCCGTGATCTCGCACGCGCAGGCTGCAGCCTTCCTGCGCGAGCTTGATCTGATCGTGATTTAAGCCCTACTCACAAGTGAAGTTGGCGGCGTCCTCGATGCTGCCGCTGCCCTTGTACTTGGCGGCTTTCGGATAAGGGCAGAGCGGACGGGTACGCGCGGCGGACCATGCGGCCGGCAGGTCGGCATTCACACCGCCTGCGTTGCCCGCGCCGCGCACGCTGGCCTGCACGCTGTCCGGAGCCTTGCCTTGCTCCACCCACGCGACCAATGGCGTCAGCATGTCGAACTGGTCGGCGGTCGGGCCGCCGGCGCAGTGATTCATCCCCGGCACCGCGAAGAAACGTGAGAAGTTCGACGCATCGCCGCCATTCGCCGTGCGCAGCGCGTTGTACCACGCCGTGGTGTCGTCGCTGGAGAAGATCGGATCGCTGGTGCCGTGATAGACCATGATCTTGGCGCCCCGGTTTTTCAACGTCGATAAATCCGATGGATTCGGCGGCAGCATGAACGACAAAGCGCTTTCGGTGAACGTGGCGTTGGTTGCGCCAACCTTGGCCAGCATGCTGGCCAGGTCCCCGGTCAGCGCAAAGTTAGGGCCATTGAAGGTGGCGATATCTTCGGGCGGCACCGACCAGATAAAGCCTACCGCGCCAGTATCCAGGTTGAGCGAGGCATTGAACTTCCACTGCGCCCAGCCGCCCGTCGCGAGGCCCGCGTCGTAAGGGAAGCTGGAGTAGATTTTGGTACCGCTGGCGGTGGTGGCTCCGGCGAACAGGCCGCCGATGGCGGTCTTCTGCGCGGCGCTCAGGCAAGTGCCGTCGCGGGAGCCGCTGCAAGTCGGCACATCGCGGTTCAAGTCGAACGCCGCCTGGCAGGCTTGCGTGTTCTGAACCAGTCCATCTGCGGCGCCGTCCAGCGCGTCGCACTTCGCCAGCACCGCGTTGGACACCAGTGTGCGCTCGGCCTGCGTGAAGCCGGTCGACAGGTCGCCCGGCGTGGTGGCCAGCGCGTTGTAGGCCTTGGCGCCGGCGATATTGGCGATCGCCGCCAGCGGCAGGCGGAAGCCGGGATTCCCGACCAGGAAGCCGTCATATTGGTCGCCATAGCGCGCCGCCGCCACCATCGTGTGACGCCCGCCGTTGGAGCAGCCGCCGATGTAGGAACGGTCCGGCTTTTTGCCGTAAGCCGTTTCGATGATGTACTTGGCCATTGGCGTCAGCTTGCCGACCGCCTGATAGCCGTAGTCCAGGCGCGCTTGCGGATCAGTGCCGAAGAACGGCGTGGCCGGTGCGTGGCCAGCGTCCGAGCTGATGACCGCAAAGCCCATGTTCAATGCATTATCCAGCGGTCCGCCGCCGCCCACGGCGCCGGTCGCGGTGACCACGCTGCCGTCGACGCCGCCATTGGCCTGGTAGAAGAAGCGGCCATTCCAGTTATTCGGCAGGCGCATCTCAAAGCCGATGGCATAGCTCTTGCCATCCACGGCGCTGGTGCGCTTGAACATCTGGCCCGTGACCTGGCAGTGCGCCGGCACAGGCTTGCCGGCGACGGTGAGCGTGCCGGCCGCGATGGCGTTGGCCGCCGTAATGGTGGTATTGGCGAAGTTGATCTTCGCCGCCAGCTCGGTGCAGCTGCCGAGCGTGGCGCCGGTGGCGGCGCCGAGTTGCGGAAGGGCGTTGGCGGCCGGGGGCTTGGTGCCTGAGCCGCCGCAGGCGGTGAGCAGCAGGGCGACGGATGCCGCCACCGCAGTCAGTTGGGTGTTTTTCATACGAGTTGTCTCCTCTATTCGCGAAGCGATGGACGTGCCGGTCCGCGCAGCCTTCTGTGGGCTGCGTCCGGATCGGCCTTGGGTACTACAAGGGATTAAATCGGCGAGACGTCTTTCAGCACGCCGACCGGTTGATTAACCAGCTTGCCATTGACTTTCTTGACTTCGCGGATGTACATGTTCTGTACGATGTCACGCGTTGCCGGATCGATGGAGATAGGACCGCGCGGGCTGTCCCACTTCATGTTGGACAGTATCGCCATCGCTTTGTCGCCGGTGACCGCGCCATTCAGCTTGCGGATGGTTTCATACAGCATGCCCATCGTGTCATAGGCCGCCACGGTGACGAAGGTTGGCGGCAGCGCTTTTGGCAGCGCGGTCGCGTAGGCGGCCAGGAAGGCTTTGTTGGCCGGGTTGTCCAGCGCCGTCGAGTAGTTCAGCACCGTGATCGCGCCCAGCGCGCGGTCGCCCAGCGCTTCCAGGGTCGGCGAATCGCTAGTCATGTCGCCAACGCCGAGGAACTTGACGCCTGCTTTGTCCAGACCCTTATCGCTGAAGGCTTTCAGCACGCCGATGCCGTCTTCGGCGCCGGGAGCGAAGAAGAACAGCGCATCCGGCTTCTCATCCTTGACGCGTTGGACGAACGGTGAGTAGTCCGGGTTCGCCAGCGGCACGCGCGAGGAACCGACCACCTTGCCGCCGCCCGCCGTGAAGCCTTTGTTGAAGCGCGCTTCGGCGTCGATGCCGGTGCTGTAGTCGCTTACCAGGGTGTAGACCTTGCCGACCTTGTTGGCCGCGCTCCAGGTGCCGAAAGGTTCGGTCATCTGCTGCATGGTCATGCTGGTGCGCAGCATGTAGGGCGACTTGGCGGTGATGCCGGTGGTGACGGCGTTCATCACGATCATCGGGATTTTCGCTTGCGTGGCAATCGGCGCCACCGCCAGCGCGCTAGGCGTCAGCGAGAAACCGATCAGGAAGCTGACTTTTTCACGGGTGATCAGTTCCTGCGCGGCGCGCTTCGACAGGTCGGCGTTGGAGCCGCCATCGTCGCGGTAGATGATTTCAATTTTTTTACCGGCCACTTTGTCGCCGTACTGCTGCATATAGGTCTTGATGCCATCCTCGAATGGCTTGCCGGTGTTGGCGAACGGCCCGGTCAAGGCGGCGATGACGCCGATGCGGACGGTGTCCTGCGCTTGTGCCAGGCTGCCAGTCATCATCAGCGCCACGCCCAGCATTGCTACTTTTTTCAGTTTCATATTGTCTCCTGTCGTTTTTATTTATGCTGCGATGATTACATTTGGATCTGAACCTTCATAAAGCGATGCTACGATTGCTGCGCGGCGCGTAAGCACCGCCGCCTGGTTGATGGAACCCTTGTCGGTCATCTCGCGATGATCGATCGACGGCGCCTCCGCTTGCAGCAGCATGCGGTCGATGCGCATCGAGGAACCGCTGGCGTCTTGATTGAGCCGGTTGAGCAGCGACTGGAAGCGCTCGCGTACCGGCGCGCTGGCCAGCACTTCTTCCACGCTGGCGTCCGCACCCAGCCCGGACAGAGGATGGCAGTGCTCCATGCGCGGGAACACCAGCAATCCTATGGCGTTGCGGTCGATGCCCGTCACCACCACGTCCAGCACATGCGGGGCCGCTGCGCTGATCACGCGCGCGCGCAGCGGGCCGACACTGACGAAGGTGCCGGTACTGAGCTTGAAGTCTTCGGCGATGCGGCCGTCGAACATGAAACCGAGTTCGCGGTGATCGGGATCGACAAAGCGCAGCGCGTCGCCGGTGCAGTAGTAGCCTTCCTCATCGAACGCCGCCTTGGTCAACTCCGGCGCGCGCCAGTAGCCGGGCGTGACGTGCGGACCGTGGAAGCGTGCTTCCAGCTTGTCGCCCGACGGTACCAGCTTGACCTTGCAGCCCGGCGCCGGCACGCCGACGTAGCCGGCCTTGATGATGTCGCCGGTGCCGAAGGTGCAGGACGGCGAGGTTTCGGTCATGCCCAGGCCTGTCATGATGCGGATCGACTCGCCCGATTCCGCGATGCCGGCCGCGTCGAGACGGTCCCACGCCGCCTGCGACAGTCCGGCGCCGGCGCACAGGAACAGCTTCACCCTTGAGAAGAAGGTGGCGCTGAGCTGCTTGTCGGTCTTCATGGCGTCGGTCAGCATTTCAAATCCCTTGGGGATATTGAAGTAGATGGTCGGCGCGACTTCGGCCAGGTTGCGCAGCGTGGCGCCGAAGTCGCGCGGCGTCGGCTTGCCGTCGTCGATGTACAGCGTGCCGCCGTTATACAGCACGATGCCGACGTTATGGCTGCCGCCGAAGGTGTGATTCCACGGCAGCCAGTCCACCAGCACCGGCGGTTCCTCGCCAAGGAAGGGGAAGGTCTGCAACAGCATCTGCTGGTTGCTGGTCAACATGCCGTGCGTGGTGATGACGGCCTTGGGCTTCTTGGTGGAGCCGGAGGTGAACAGGAACTTGGCGATGGTGTGCGCGCTGACCTTGTCGTGCGCGGCGGCCACCGTGCTCGGTTCCACGTCCAGCAGCGCGCTGAAGCGGGTAGCTTGGTAGCCGGCCACTTCGCCATGCGCCAGGATCAGCTCAGCGTCAACCGGCATCACTGCGGTGATGGCGCGGCTGAAGGCATTGCCGTCCGAGGCATACACTGCGCCCGGCGTCAGTTGCGTCACCAGCTCCGCCAGCTTGCCGTAGTCGGTTGCCACCAGCGAGTACGAAGGCGACACCGGCGCATACGGAATGCCCCCATACATGGCCCCCAGCGCCAGCTGGAAGTGTTCAAGGTCGTTACCCGACAAAATCAGCAGCGGGCGCTCGGCCGACAAGCCTCGATCGAGCAGCGACTGGCCGATGCGGCGCGCGCGCTGCAGCACCTCGGCATACGACAGGCGGATCCACTCGCCGTCCGGGCCGCGCCGCGCCACCAGCGTGCGGTCTGGATGTGCGGCGGCGCCTGACTCCAGCCGGTCGGTATAGCGCGGCGGGAAGGCCTCCAGCGGCGTGACGGCGTCCACGTGCCACAAGCCGTTGGCCTGGTACACCGCGACCTCCGGGTTGCCCAGCTTGACCGGGCGGCGCCTGACTTCAGGCGCCGCAGTCCATGCTTGGTTCATGCGTGGCTCCTTAGATCGGGTAGTGGCGTGGCGTGGTCTGGACCGTGATCCAGCGCAGCTCCGTGAACTCCGCGATGGCCGCCTTGCCGCCGAAGCGTCCCTGCCCGCTGTGCTTCACGCCGCCGAACGGCATCTGCGCTTCGTCATGCACGGTCGGGCCGTTGATGTGGCAGATGCCGGACTCGATGCGCTTGGCCACCGCCATTGCGCGGCCGATGTCGCGGCTGAACACCGCCGCCGACAGGCCGTACTCGCTGTCGTTGGCAAGGCGCAGCGCTTCCTCTTCCGTATCGAAGCGCAGGATGGAGACGATGGGGCCGAACGATTCCTGCTGGTAGACCTGCATCTCCGGCGTGACGCCGTCGACGATGGCGGGCTGCATCAGGTTGCCCTGCACCTCGGACGAGGATTGCAGCACGCGCGCTCCGCGCTCTTGCGCATCGCGCAGCATGGCGCTCACGCGCTGGGCGGCGGCGCTGTCGATCATGCCGGTCAGCGGCGCGTCGGCGTGGGCCGCTTTCAGCTTGGCCGTCTTGGCGGCGAATTTATCGAGGAAGGCGTCGGCGATCTTGTTATCGACGATGATGCGGTCGGCCGACATGCAGATCTGGCCCTGATTGAAGAAGGCGCTGAAGGCCGCGCCTTCGACGGCGGCGTCGATATCCGCATCATCGAGCACAATGATCGGGTTCTTGCCGCCGAGTTCCAGAAGCACCGGTTTCAAATGGGTGGCGCAATGTTGGGCGATGATGCGGCCGACATTGGTAGAACCAGTGAAGTTGACGCGGCGGACGGCCGGCGCGGCGATCAGGCGTTCCACCACTTGCGGAGCATCCTGTGGCGCGTTGGTGATAACGTTGACCACGCCCGGCGGGAAGCCCGCATCTTCAAACACACTGCCGATCAGGCGGTGCAGGGCAGGGCACAGCTCCGATGCTTTCAGGATCACGGTGTTACCACAGGCGAGCGGCATGGCCAGCGCGCGGGTGCCGAGAATGACCGGCGCATTCCACGGCGCGATGCCGACCACCACGCCGCAAGCCTGGCGTACGCCCATCGCTAGCGAGCCCGGTACGTCGGACGGAATCACTTCGCCGCTGATCTGGGTAGTCATGGCGGCGGCTTCGCGCAGCATGTTGGCGGCCAGCGTCACGTTGAACTGATACCAGACCGGCGCGCCGCCCGCTTCGGCGATGCCGCGTTCGACGAATTCGGCGCGGCGTGCTTCCATCGCATCGGCGGCCTTGAGCAGCAGCGCACGGCGCGCGCCCGGCAGCATGGCGGACCATGCAGGGAAAGCTGCTTGCGCAGCTTGCACCGCGCGGTCCACATCTTCCAGCGAGGCTGCTGCGGCGCTGGTGGCGACTTCGCCGCTGGCCGGATTGCGGCGCTCGAATACGGCGCCGCTGTGTGCCGGGGCGGTGGCGCCGCCGATCAGCAAATCGGTATTAAACATGGTTGTCTCCTCGTCGTTTTTATTGTAGGGCTTAACCGCGTTTGTAGGTTTGCAGGCCTGGCTTGATGGTCTTATCGTCCAGGAACTGCTTGAGGCCTTGGGCGCGTCCTTTTTCAGGATCGCGGTAGTTGGACTGGTCTACCTTGGCGTACAGGTAGTCCTCGTTCTGGTCCCAATTCAGTTCACGGCAGCGTTTGAAACCGTTCTTGGCGATGCGCAGCACGGTCGGCGATTTTTCCAGCAGCTTGTCGGCCAGCGCCAGTACGTGGTCGCGCAGTTCGGCGCGCGGCACGCTCTTGTTCACCAGGCCCATTGCGGCGGCTTCCTGGCCGGTGAAGGTGTCGCCGGTCATGATGTAGTGCAGCGCCTGGCGATGGCCCATCGTGTCGGCGACGGCCTTGCTGACCAGGTTACCGGGCGGGATGCCCCAGTTGATTTCCGAGAGGCCGAACACCGCTTCGTCTGCGGCGATGGCGAGGTCGCATGCCACCAGCGGCGAGAACGCACCGCCGAAGCACCAGCCGTTGACCATCGCGATGGTCGGCTTGGAGTACATGCGCAGCAGCTTCCACTGCCATTGCGAGCAGTCGCGGCGCAGGCGTTCCTGGAAAATCTCCGGCTTGCCGTCGTTCTCGCGGAAGTATTCCTTCAGGTCCATGCCGGCGGTCCAGCTGTCGCCGGCGCCAGTCAGCACGATCACTTGCGCTTCCTCGTCCAGTTCCAGCGTTTCCAGCACGTCGATCATCTCGCGGTTGAGCGTCGGGCTCATGGCGTTGCGCTTCTCCGGGCGGTTGAGCGTGATCCAGCCGATGCTGTTTTCAATATCGACCTTTACGGTTTCCCATCGGCCTGCGTATTTGGACATACAATATCTCCTGTGTGTAAGTTTATTATCAGGCTACCTGATATGTGACTTATACTATACCCACCTTCTACGTTTTACAAGATGAATTTTTATGGTTAAAGCACATTCCGATAATCGGCCGGCGGGACTGGCCTATCTGGTGGGGCGTCTGGATCACATTTTGAACAAGCGGCTGCGCGATTGCGTGGCCCCGGCCGGGCTGTCGGTGCCGCAGTACACGGCGCTGTCGGTGTTCCGCGCGCATGGTTCGCTGTCGAACGCGCAGCTGGCGGTGCGCATCATGACCACGCCGCAGTCGGCCAATGAGATGGTGAAGGCGATGGAGAGCAAAGGGTGGATCGAGCGCTCGCCCGATCCGGCGCACGGCCGCATCATCCAGATCCAGCTGACCGAGGAGGGCCATGCCATCCTGCGCGAGTGCGATCCGAAAGTGCGCGAAGTGGAGTTGTTGATGTTCCCCGACACCAGCGACGAGGAACGCGGGTTGCTGCTGGCTCAGTTGAAGGGCGCAGTGCGCGCGCTGAGCCTTGAGGGAATTTAGTTTTTTGCTTCTTCGTGGCGCAACTGGGCGCTCATGCCGTCGCAGCTGTCGGACCACGCGGTGAGCCACTCCGGCATGGCAGGCGATTGTTCCGGCAGGCCGAGATCTTTGATCAGTACCGCCGGCGGCACGGTGCCTTTGGAGGCGCGGAACAGGCCGCGCATGACGACCACGCCGGCCGTGCGGCCATCCTTGACAAAGCGGTGCTCGAGGAAGCTCCACTTGTCGTCCCAGCCCAGCATGCGAGTGTGGATTTCAAACGTCTCGAACAATTTCAGCTCGCGCCGGAACTTGCCCCAGGCGTCGCCAACGATAGGCACGGCCTTGAGGCGCATGGCGGTGCGGAAGGCGCCGGTTTTCAACACGTAGTCCATGCGGCCGATATCGGCCATCGTGAAATAGCGGCCGTTGGTGACGTGGCGGTTCAGGTCCAGGTCCAGCGGCCAGACGCGCATGCGGATCACGGTGGTGGAAAACGGATCGGCCGCCTTGCGCCACGGGCGCTTCAGCAACATCCAGAACAGTCGGAACCAGAGATTCATAGTGTGTAGGTGACGTATGATGAGTAGAGGATGACCACCACTATAGGTGAGCTGAATCTGCTAAGGTAGGTGCAGAAATGACTTATTTCATGCGGAATCTGCCATGCACCTGACTTTATTGTTTGCCGACCAGTGTTCGGCCGCCAGCGCCACCACCGCGCTGGAACTGCTCACCGCCGCCAACCTGTTCGCTGGCGAGCCGGTATTTGACGTGGAAACTGCCTCGCTGGACGGCAAGCCGGTACGCACGCTGCGCGGCCAGACCTTGCAGCCAGAGGTGGCGCTGGACCAAATCACGCACACGGACCTGGTGCTGATTCCCGGTTTCCTGTTCACGCTGCGCGAAGCATTGCCGGGCTTTGGCCGTTACGCTGACTGGCTGCGCAAACAGCATGCGCAAGGCGCTGTGCTGGCCACCATGTGCACCGCCACTTTCATGCTGGCGGAAACCGGCCTGCTGTCCGGCGCCCGCGCCACCACCCACTGGGCCTTTGCGGACCTGTTCCGCAAGCGCTATCCCGATGTGCGCATGGATGAACGCGAGACCCTGTGCGAGGACAACCGCATCCTCAGTAGCGGCGGCGCCAGCGCGGCGATGGATTTGCTGCTGCATCTGATCCGCCGCTATGGCTCGCTCGATCTGGCGCAGAAGTGCAGCCACTACCTGCTGATCGATAACGCCCGCAGCGAGCAGTCGGTGTATGTGATGTGGTCCATGCCGAAGAGCCACGGCGACGAAGGCATCCTGAAGGTGCAGAACTGGCTGGAAGAGCACTATCACCAGCCGCTGTCGATCGACGAACTGGCGCCGCGCTTCGGCTTCGGCGTACGCAATTTCGCGCGGCGCTTCAAGGAGGCGACCGGCTACACGCCGCTGGCCTACCTGCAAACGCTGCGGCTGGAAAAAGCCAAGCACCTGCTGGAGTCGACCCGCATGAGTCTCGACGCCATTACCTTCAAAGTGGGATATGAGGACAGTAATTCGTTCCGCCGGCTATTCCAGCAGCGGGTGGGACTGCTGCCCGCGTCGTACCGGAAGAAATTCCAGCCGCGGGCAGCTTAGGGGCAGCTTACTTGTTCAACAGCGAGTGCTTGCGGGCGTAGGTGAAGTAGATCACCAGGCCGATGGCCAGCCAGATGCCGAAGGCGACCCAGGTGAACCAGCTCAGGTAAGCCATCAGCGTGACGCAGAAGATCACGGCCAGCGCAGGCACCACCGGCACGCCTGGGCAGCGGAACGCGCGCTTCAGGTCAGGACGGGTCTTGCGCAGGATGACGATGGCGATCGACACCAGGCTGAATGCCGCCAGCGTGCCGATGTTGACCAGTTCATTCAGCACGTTCAGCGGCACGAATGCAGCCATCACGCCGAACACGATGCCGACCAGCCAGGTGCAGAAGAACGGGGTATGGAAGCGTGGGTGCACTTCCGACAGTTTCTTCGGCAGCAGGCCGTCGCGCGACATGGCGTAGATGATGCGGGTCTGGCCGAAAGCCATCACCAGGATCACGGTGGTCATGCCGAGGATGGCGCCCAGGTCGACGAAACCGGCGAACCAGTTTTCACCGGCTTTTTGCAGCGCCAGCGTCACCGGGTGGTCGATGCCGAGGAATTCCTTGAACGGCACGATACCGGTCATGATGGCCGACACGATGACATACAGCACGGTGCAGACGGCCAGCGAACCGATAATGCCGATCGGCAGATCGCGCTCCGGACGCTTGACTTCTTCCGCTGCCGAGGTCACGGCGTCGAAGCCGATGAAGGCGAAGAACACCAGTGCGGCGGCGCTCAGCGTGCCACCCATCCCGTAAGGCATGAACGGCTGCCAGTTGGCCGGGGTGACGTGGCGTGCGCCAACCACGATAAACAGCAGCACCACGCCGATCTTGATGACCACCATGATGTTGTTCATGCGGGCCGATTCGCGCACGCCGATGCTCAGCATTGCGGTCAGCAGCATCATGATGCACAGCGCCGGCAGGTTGATGAAGGTGCTCACACCCGGAATCGCGCCCGGCGCGGCGGTCAGCGCCACCGGCAGCTGCCAGCCGAAGCCCGACAGCAGCGATTGGAAGTAACCCGACCAGCCGACCGACACGGCGGAGGTGGCGAGGCCGTACTCCAGCAGCAGGTCCCAGCCGATCATCCACGCGGCCAGTTCACCCAGCGTGGCGTAAGAGTAGGTATAAATGGAGCCGGCCACCGGCACGGTGGAGGCAAATTCAGCGTAGCACAGCGCCGCGAAACCGCAGGCGATGGCGGCGATAATGAAGGACAGCGTCAGCGCGGGACCCGCAGTGACAGCGCCCGTACCGGTCAGCACGAAGATGCCGGTACCGACGATGGCGCCAATACCCATCAAGACCAGGTCCATAGGACCGAGCACTTTCGCCAGTCCGCCCGGCTTCTGGGCGGATGCGATCATGTCATCCAGATTCTTAGTTCTAAAAATGCTCAAAATGGCTCCGTTTTATTGTGGTTATCGTTGATTCCCGACGGCGCCTTGTGGGCGTGAAAGTCGGGCGACCGCAAATAATACAATACGGTGGAGCCAAATATACCGATTAATCAGCGAAAAATCGGCGGTAGGGCCGCAGGTTGTTTCTTTTTAGTGTCGGAACGCCTGTCCCAGTTTGCCCATGTCGATCGGCGGCGGTACGTAGGCCTGGGCGAGCAGGATCTGGTCGGCGGCCGGCGTGGCATTTTCCACGAACCAGTCAACGACGGGTGCAGCCAGCGGCGAGGCGAGGATCGCCGCGCACAGGGCGGTTTTGAGGATGGCCATGAGTGTCTCCTGTTGTTATGACTTCATGGTAGACCGCACGGCATCCGGCGACGAATGGTTTATATCACTAGCTGGTATTCGTTTTGTCGATGGTTAGCAGAGACGATAAATACAGCAGGAAGCGGTCTTCCAGCCGCCCGAGGTCCAGCCCTGTGATGTCGCCGATGCGGCGCAGGCGGTAGTCCAGCGTGTTGCGGTGGATGTGCAGGGCGTCGGCGGTGGCGGCCGGATGGCCGTCGTGGGCGAACCACGCTTCCAGTGTGCGCTGCAGCAATTCGCGGTTCTTGCCCAGCTTTTCGATCGGCGCGCGCAGCTGGGGCGCCTGCCAGCCGGTGTGCAGGCCGGAGAGCAGTACAGGCAGCACGTGGTCGTAGTAACTGTACTGGTGACGGCGGGGATGGCGCCGACGGCCGACCCGCGCCGCCGTCCGGGCGCTGTGCCAGGAGGTCGCCACCGCTTCCACGCCTTGCAGGGCGATGCCCATCGTCAGCCGGTGCGGCTGCGGGCAGACGGTGCGCAGTACCGCCGCCAGCGCCTGCAACTGCTTCTGGTGCGCGGGCGCATCGAAGAATTCGAGGATGGCCAGCTCCTGCGGGCCGGCGGCGGCCGTCAGCAGCGACGGCATGCGCGCTTGCAGGCGAAGTTGAAGTGCATGCAGATCGGCGCCGTCGTCAGGCTCGTCGAGTTCCAGCAGGTAGACTGCGTGCATGCGGTCGAACTGCACGCCGAGGCGCTGCGCCCACGCGGCCAGGTCGGCGAGGTCCGCCTGATTGGCGTGCACGCCGTTGATCAGTTTGAGCACAAAGGCTTCGCGGTAGCGCGAATCGCGTTGCAGCTCGCCGGCCAACTGCGCCTGTTCAAGGATCATCTCGGCGGTCAGACGTACCAGTTCGCCGAACTGGCGGACCTCGTCCGGCGCGCCGCTCAGGCCTACAGCGCCGCACAATTGGCCGTGTACCGTCAGCGGCAAATTGATGCCCGGCTGGGCGCCATGCAGGTTGCGCGCGCTGGCTTCGTCGATTTCTACCGTCAGCTGCTTGGCCAAGGCTAGCAGGGCGCCTGCATGCAGTTCGCCAATGCGCGTCGGATTACCGCTGGCGATGATGCTGCCGTTGGCGTCCATGACGTTGACGTTGTAGGGAATGATGCGCATGGTGCGGGTGACGATGTCCTGCGCCAGTGCCGTGCTCAGAATGTTCATGCTGTTCATTTTAGGGCATTTGCACAATAAATGGCGGCTTTGGTTGACAGGATTAAGGCATTCGGCCAATGCATTTTTGTGATCGATTCCAGATAATCGCCATACTATTAAAAGACACTGGAGACTTGCATGAGCACTTCCGTCCTCGAGGGCGCCTATAAAAAAGCCGGCTGGCACCTGATCCCGTTTATCTTCGTCTGTTACCTGTTCAATTACCTGGACCGCGTCAACGTCGGTTTCGCCAAGCTGGAAATGCTGGACGCGCTCAAATTGAGCAATACCGTTTATGGCCTGGGCGCCGGCATCTTCTTCATCGGCTATGTCCTGAGCGGCGTGCCGAGTAACCTGATCCTGCACAAGATCGGCGCGCGGCGCTGGATCTCGGTGATGATGGTCGCGTGGGGCGGCCTGTCCGCCTGCATGCTGTTCGTGAATTCTCCAACCTCGTTCTACGTGCTGCGTTTCTTCACCGGCGTGGCGGAAGCGGGCTTCTTCCCCGGCATGGTGCTGTACTTTACGCACTGGTTCCCGACCCGGAAACGCGGCCAGGTGATGGCGCTGTTCATGTCGGCGATTCCAATTTCGGGCCTGATCGGCGGCCCGCTGTCCGGCTGGATGCTGTCGCACTTCTCGGCGGGGCAAGGCGGCATGGCCGGCTGGCAGTGGCTGTTCCTGCTGCAAGGCTTGCCGACCGTGCTGCTGGGCGTGGGCGTCTACTTCTATCTTAACGACGGCATCGCGCAAGCCAAATGGCTGAGCAGCGAAGAGAAGAGCGCCATGCAGGCCGCGCTGGCCAGCGACGAGCAGCAACGCGCCGCCGCCAGCAATGTCGGCCAGTCGTTCAGCGCCGTGCTGCGCAATGGCAGCGTATGGATGCTGGGCGCGATCTACTTCTGCATTCAAATGGGCGTGTACGCGATTAACTTCTGGCTGCCATCGATTATCAAGTCGCTCGGTTTCCAGAGCGCCGTCACGGTGGGCTGGCTGAGCGCCGTGCCTTACCTGCTGGCCGCCGTGTTCATGGTGTGGGCCGGCCGCTCGGCCGACAAGCACCGCGAGCGTCGCCTGCACGTGTCGCTGCCGATGGTGATGGGCCTCGTCGGCCTGCTGATGGCGGCTAATTTCTCGAGCAATGCGCTGATCGTCATGATCGGCTTGAGCATGGCGACGATGGGGGCACTGGCGGCGCTGGCGCAGTTCTGGTCCTTGCCGGCGGCCTTCCTCGGCAGCGCTGCGGCGGCGGGCGGACTGGCGCTGATTAATTCGCTGGGCCAGATCGCCGGATTCGTCAGCCCCTTCCTGGTCGGCTGGATCAAGGATGCAACACAGAGCACCGACATGGCGCTGTATATTTTGTCCAGCGTGCTGCTGCTTGGTGCGATACTGGTGCTGCGCATTCCCGCGCGTCTGGTCAACCGTTAAGAGCAGCCGATGAAAATAGTCATAGCGCCCGATTCCTTCAAAGAGAGCTTGACGGCGATGGTCGTCGCCAATGAAATCGAGGCGGGCTTCCGCGAGATCTTCCCCGACGCCGAATACCGCAAGCTGCCGGTGGCCGATGGCGGCGAAGGCACGGTGCAGGCGATGATCGACGCCAGCGGCGGCAAGCTGGTGGCCCTGAACGTCAGCGGCCCGCTGGGCGAAACGGTGGCCGCTTTCTACGGCTTGATGGGCGACGGCCAGACGGCGGTGATTGAAATGGCCGCCGCCAGCGGACTGGAACTGGTCGCGCCGGCGCAGCGCAATCCGCTGCTGACTACCAGCTACGGCACCGGCCAATTGATACGCCACGCTCTGGATGCCGGCGCGCGCCGTTTCGTATTGGGCATCGGCGGCAGCGCCACCAATGACGGCGGCGCCGGCATGCTGCAAGCGCTGGGCGGCCGGTTGATTGACGCCACCGGCGCCGACCTTGCTGTGGGCGGCGGCGCACTGAATATGCTGGACCGGATCGATTTGTCCGGCCTCGATGCGCGCATCAAGGATTGCACGTTTGATGTAGCCTGCGATGTCAATAATCCGCTGGTCGGCCCGCAAGGCGCATCGGCCATCTTCGGCCCGCAGAAGGGCGCGACGCCGGAGATGGTGGCGCGGCTGGACGATAACCTGCGCCACTATGCGCGCATCATCGCCAGCGACCTTGGACATGACGTGGCCGACGTACCGGGCGCCGGCGCCGGCGGCGGCATCGGCGCGGCCATGCTGGTGTTCCTCGGCGGCCGCCTGCGGCCGGGCAGCGAGATCGTGACCGACGCCGTCGGGCTGGATGCGGCGGTAGCGGATGCGGACCTGGTGCTCACCGGCGAAGGCCGCATCGACGGCCAGACCACCCAGGGCAAGACGCCGGTCGGTGTCGCGCGCGTGGCGCAACGCCACGGCAAACCGGTGATCGCCATCGGCGGTTCGCTGGGAACCGGCGCGGCGGCGGTGCATGCGCACGGCATCGATGCGGTGTTCGGTTCCGTCAGCCGCCCGTGCACGGTGGAGGAAGCGCTGGCCAATGCCGCAGCCAATGTGCGCGGCGCGGCGCGTAATATCGCCGCCACGATACGATTGGGAGCAAACCTGCGCTTGTGATAGAGTTGTTTCCCATATAAGTCACAGGGCAACTTTCATGGTGCGACGCAGGCTGCCGTCGATTCAGTTTCAGATCTATAGTCTGGTATGGGCTTGCGCATTGCCCGCCATCGTCGGCTTCGCGCTGCTGACGGCGCATTTTATCGAACGCGAACGCGACCAGATCAAGCGCGACACCCTGATCACGGCGCGTGCGCTGATGTTAGCGGTGGACCGTGATCTCAACACCGGCATTACGGTGGCGCTGGCGCTGGCCAACTCGCCCAGCCTCGATAGACGCGACTTCGCGGCCTTCCATGCGGAGGCCAGCAAGACCTTGCGGCCTGAATTCCCCGGTTTTAATTTCGTCCTCAGCGATCGCGATTCGGTGCAGCTGCTGAACACCGCGCGGCCCTATGGACCGCTGCTGCCAGATCCAGGCAGCGCGGCGCGCATCCGCAAGGTGTTCGAGACCGGCAAGCCGGTGATTTCCGACTTATTCATCGGCGGCGTATTGAAACGTCCGCTGGTGGCGATCCATGCCCCGGTACTACGCGACGGGAAGGTAATTTACTGCATCTCGACCGCGTTTGTCCCGGAACGCCTCGGGCAGGTGCTGAAGGAGCAGCGCCTCCCGCCCGACCGCGTGGTTGCCATTTTCGATGCGAAGGGTGTGATCGTGGCGCGTTCGCTGGAGGCGGAGCATACCGTCGGCAAGAAAGGCGCGCCGTCGCTGCTGGCGCAACTGCCGCTCAAGCAAGAGGCGGCGGTTGAGGCCATCACGCTGGAAGGCTTGCCGGTGTACTCGATGTACAGCAGTTCGCCGTTCAGCGGATGGACGGTGGTGATCGGCGTGCCGCGCAGCGTGGTGTGGTCCGAGATGCTGGCGTCGATCAAGTGGATCAGCCTTGTGGTGGCGCTGCTGTTGGCGGCCGGTTTCTGCGTGGCGTGGCTCTATGGCCGCAAGGTCGGGCGCTCGGTCGAACAGGCCGCCGCCGCCAAGGATGCCTTCGTGGCCAACATGAGCCACGAATTGCGCACGCCGATGAACGCGGTGCTGGGTATGGCGCATTTGCTGGGTACCACCCGGCTGTCGCCGGAACAGGGCCGCTATCTGGAGATGATACGCGCTTCCGGCCAGTCGCTGCTGGGTGTCCTGAACGACATTCTTGATTTCTCCAAGATGCAGGCCGGGAAGGTGGAGCTGCATCCAGCGCGCTTCAAGCTGGATGATGTGATGCACTCGGTGGCCAGCATCATGAGCGTGAGCGCCGGTGAAAAGGAGCTGGAACTGTGCATGGCGGTGGAGCCGGATGTGCCGCGCGTGCTGGTCGGCGACGCGCTGCGGCTGCAGCAGGTGCTGGTCAACCTGGCCGGCAACGCCATCAAATTCACCGAGTACGGCGAGGTGTCGGTGCTGGTGCAGCGCATGACCAGCGCGCCGCTGACGCTGCGCTTTTGCGTACGTGACACCGGCATCGGCATGAATCAGGAACAGCTGGCGCGTTTGTTCTCGCCGTTCACGCAGGGCGACCTGTCGTTCACGCGGCGCTTCGGCGGCACCGGCCTTGGCCTGACCATCTCCAAGAACCTGATCGAGTTGATGGGCGGGACTATTCAGGTGGAGAGTGAGCCGGGCAGGGGCACGGAATTCCGCTTCACGCTGGAACTGGCTGCGGCCGAAGAAAGTGAAGTTCCACGCCCATCGCGGCGGCTGCACCTGTTGATTGTGGACGAAAACCGCACCAGCCGCACCTTCATCGGCAAGACTATTCGTTCGTGGAACTGGACCTGCGACCGCGTGGCCTCCGCCGAGGAGGCGCTGGCGCGGCTGCGCACCGGCACGCATTACGACGTGGCGCTGGTCGATAGCCGGCAGTTCGCGCAGATCCCGGCGCAGCCGATTCCTGTCATTTGCATGGTCAAGGCCTACACGCGCGGGCGAATGATGAAGGACATGGTCGAGTCCAGCGCCGCCACCTTCCTCACCAAGCCGGTGACGGCTTCCAGCCTGTTCGACGCGGTGCAGACCGCGCTTGCGCCAAGCGCGCAGGCGATCGGCACGCCACCGCCGTCGGCCGCGCCGCAGCTGAACGGCGTGCGCATCTTGCTGGTGGAGGACAATCCAATCAACCAGAACGTGGCACGCGGCATACTGGAACAGGCGAATGCTGTGGTGGCCGTGGCGGACAACGGCCAGCTGGCGCTGGAACTGCTGCGCACCAACGACTATGACCTGGTACTGATGGATGTGCAGATGCCGGTGATGGATGGTTTCACCGCCACCCAAAAGATCCGCGAGGAACTGGGACTGACCCTGCCAGTGATTGCGATGACGGCGGGCGTGATGGAGTCCGAACGCGAGCAGTGCACGCAAGCCGGCATGGACGATTTCATCGCCAAGCCGATCGATGTGGAGCAGATGTTCGCCACATTGCTGCGTCACACGGCGATAAGCTGAATCGCGCCATTGATATCGGTTTCGATATCAACGATTTTTTTAAACTAGCTTATTCGGAATTGTTCGTTTTATTACGCGGACCGGCGGCTTATATTGGCGGCCATGAGTACCGTATCCCTTGCCACCTCCGCTCGCGATCAGCTACTGGGCAGTGAATTCCGCCGCAGTTACGGCTGGCTCACGGCCAGTGTGCACCGGCTGGTCGGCTCGCGTTGCGACGCTGAAGATCTGGCGTCATCGGCCTTCACCGAATTGGCCGGGATGGAAGACGTCAGCCAGGTGCGCCAGCCGCGCGCGCTGCTGACAACCATCGCCCGCCGCCTGACCTATGAGTTCTGGCGCCGGCGTGACCTTGAACGCGCCTATCTTGAACAGCTGGCGCTGGCGCCGGAGTTTTCAGATGCCTCGCCCGAAGACATCTGTGTCGCCATTGATGAATTGATGCGCATCGACGCGGCCTTGCAGCGTATCAGCGCCAAGGCGCGTGAAACCTTTATCCTCAGCCAGTTTGAAGAACTTGGCTACGCCGACATTGCGCAACGACTCGGCGTCTCGGTCAGCATGGTGCGCAAATACCTGGCGCAGGCACTGGCTGCCTGCTACGCGTTCGCATGAAGCTGGCCCCGGCCGAGCATCAGGCGGTGATGTGGGAAGTGCGCCTGCGCGAAGGCAACGTTGGCGCGACGGTGCTGCATGAATTCGACCAATGGCGTACTGCGGAAGCGGCGAATGAGCGCGCATGGAACGCTTTGCAACAGCGGTTGTCGCGTATCGGCGGCGCGCATGCGCGCGATGCTTCTGCGGTCAAACATGCCTTGCGCACGCCTGCGGCAGAACGTCGGCGGGCGCTGCGTGCGGCGTTTGGCTTGCTGGTGCTGGGTTGCGGCACCTGGGCGCTGCGCGAAGGCGTGCATGGGCTAGGCCTCGATGCGGATTGGCAGGGCGGCGTCGGCCAACGCGGCGAGGGCATGCTGGCCGACGGTACGCCGCTGGCCTACGATGCGAACAGCCGCATCTACTTATCCGGCAGTGCCGCCAGCCCGGTGCTGGACCTGCGACAAGGGCAGGTACTGTTGAAATCCTGGGCGCAGCGCGAAGGCGTGCTGACCGTGGCGACCGCGCATGGCTCGGTGGCGACCGGCGGCGCGGTGCTCAACGTCGGCCGCCTGCATGCACGCAGTGTGGTCGCGGTGAGCGCGGGCAGCGCCTTGCTGCGGCCGAAGGATGGGCCGGCGGTGCTGGTTTCGGCCGGCGAGAGTTTTTATTTCGGCGGCGGCAGCAGCGGCAGCGGTGGCTCGTTGGCATCCGGACTGTCCTTCAATGCTGTCAGCGCCTGGACGCGCGGCGTTTGCGTGGCGGACCGCATGCCGCTGGCTGAACTGCTGGAGATCTTCGGCCGCTATCGCAAGGGTTTGCTGCGGGCTAGCGAACGTGCTGCCGCGCTGGAGATCAGCGGTGTATTCCGGCTCGAAGATATCGAGCGCGCATTGCTGCAAGTGGCGGACATCCTGCCGGTGCGCATCCAGCGTTATGGCGGCTATCTGACGGTGTTGAGCGCGGCCTGAAAAATATTTTGATTTTGTGGTGACACTTTTCGATTCTCGCTGCACATGGGTAGTGAAGCGCCTTGATCGAGGCGCCATAACCTTGTGAGGCACGTTTTGCAGAAACCACAGCATATCCTGGCCATCCTGGCCGTCACCCAGCTGCTTGCCTTGCCGGCGGCGCTGGCGCAGGACGCAACCCGTCATCAATACCAGTTGGCCGGCGCGCCGCTGGACAAGACCCTGCTGCGCATCGCCGCCGAAAGCGGCGTGGCGCTGGCGTATGATCCCAAGTTGTTGGAATCGGCGCGTTCGGCGCCGGTCAACGGCAATTACAGCGCGACGGAGGCAATCACGCGGGCGCTGGAAGGCTCTGGCTTTGAGCTGGTGAGCGCCGGCGGCGGCCGCACCTTGACCATTCGCCGTTCCCTGACCGTGCCTGCCGCAGCCCGGCCGCCGGTGCAGGCGGTAATGACGCAAGTCGCTTTGCGTGCCCCGGCGGCGGCTGTCGCCGCTGCGGAAGCGCCAAATGCGGAAGTGCTGGCTCGCGTTACCGTGAGCGGCGCCAGGCGCCGCTCCTCCGACGAGACCGACGATGTGCAGCGTGCGCCGACATCGTCTTATCGCGTCAGCGGCGAGCAGCTGGAAGAGCAGAACCTGACCACGCTGGAAGACTTGCAGCAGCTGGTGCCGGGACTGGTCATTCAGAGCACCGATCCTTCGGATACGCAGATCACTATTCGCGGTGTTGGCGACGGTGGCGGCCAGGCCAGCGGCGATTCCAACATCGGCATGCCGAGCAGCGTGGCGATCTATGTCGATAATGTCTACCTGCCACGCGCCGGTATGCTGAGCAGCGGCTTGGGCGACATTGAATATGCCGAGGTATTGAGTGGCGCGCAGGGCACGACCTTCGGCGCCAACGCCACCGGCGGCGTGTTGAATATCCACACCCGCGCGCCGAGCTTTACGCCGGAAGCTTCGGCTTCGGTGTCGTATGGCCAGAACGGCTACACGCGCGGCCGCGCCATGCTGTCCGGCGCTTTGTCCGGCAACTGGGCCGGGCGCTTGAATCTGGTGTACACCAATAACGACGGCCCGGTGACCAATGTCCGTAACGGCAATACGCTGGGTGGTGTGACCAGTAGTGGCGCGCGCGGCCAGTTGCTGTACAAGCGCGGCGACAATTTCAGCCTGCGCCTGAGCGCGGATATCAATGTCACCAACAGCGAGCCGACGGCAGTGCTGTTGTCGACCAATGTGTTCAGCGGCGTCGATAGCTTCCTCAAGCATTCTGCCGCCGTGGGCAATCACGTGGTGTTCGGGCCGAATGTGGACCTGGATGACGAGAACAGCGTGCACGTGAAGCAGGGTGGCGCATCGGCGGAGGCCACCTGGCGTTTCGATAGCGGCTACCAGCTGCGTTCCGTGACCTCGTATCGTTTCTTCCGTTCCGATCCAAATGTGGCGGACGGCTTGAGCGTGGGCGTGTACAACAACACCGGCACGCGCGTGATCGATCGCAGCTGGTCGCAGGACCTGCGTCTGGATTCGCCGGCCGGCGAGAATTTCGACTATGCGCTTGGCCTGACGTATCTCGGCCAGCATCAGGATACGCTGGCACACACGCGCTACACCAATAACAAGCTGGCGGGGATTTATCTGGATTCCACCAGCTATAACGGCCTTGATGTGATCCGGGTCGGCCAGGTGCATGATTACATGGCGTCGCCGTACGCGCAGGGCACCTGGCATTTTGCCCCGGCGTGGGATCTGGTGGCGGGGGTGCGTGCCAACTATCAGGAGAAGGGCGGTTCGTTTGTACGCTACAACCGGGCGTCTTTCAATTCGGGCTATCTGCAGGAATACCATGTGCTGCCTTCGGGGACGCTGGTGCTCAAGCATGATCTGTCGCCGGCGTGGAAGAGCTATCTGGCTGCGTCGTATGGCGAGAAGTCGGGCGGCCTGAATATTTCGGCTGGTGCAGCCAAGGCGGCCGGCTATGACACGCTGTTGATCAAGCCGGAGAAGACCCGCAGCACGGAGCTGGGCGTCAAGGGCTCGCTGTGGGATGGCAAGCTTGCCGTGAGTGCCGACGTGTTCCAGACGGAGGTCAGCGATTTCCAGACGCAGGGCTATAACCCGGACGACCAGCAGACCTACTTGATGAATGCTGGCAGCTTCCGTTCGCGCGGTGCTGAGGCCAGTATTGCGGCGACGTTGGCCAAGGGCTGGCAGTTCAATCTGGCGGGCATCCTCAATGACGCCAAATATTCGGAATACGAGAATGCGCGTTGCCCGGCCGAGGTGACGTTGTCGCCGAAACCACCGGCGTCGTGCAATCTGACTGGTGAGCGTGTGTTCAATGCGCCGCGCACCACGTGGAATGCCAGCACACGCTATTCGTGGCGCAGCGAGAACGGACTTGAGAACTTTGTCAGCGCGCGTTACTCGTATCGCGGCTGGATGTATGGCACGGTCGATAATTCCCGTTTGACACGGGTGGAAGGTTATGGCCTGGCGTCTTTTGCGGCGGGGACCAAGCGCAGCGTCGGGCATGGCGAATGGAGTGCTTCGGTTTGGGTGAACAATGCGTTCGACAAGCAGTACTACCGTCGCGTCGCCAATGGCGATTATGGTTCGGTGTGGGCGTGGCTGGGCGAAGCGCGCACGGTCGGCGCGACGCTGGCGTACAAGTATTAAGGAGTTGGCGGTATGAGTGGAACGCTCGACAGGCGGCAGTTCTTCAAACTGGCGGCGCTGCTTACCGGCGGCGCGACGGCGGTTGGCGTGGATGCCGGCGAGACGCCGGCAACAAGCGGCTTGCAACAAGAGACGGAGGACGGCGCGACGCTGCTGCATTGGCTGGAAGGCACGCCATCAAGTTTCAAGGGTGCGACGTGGGGCGTGCCGTGGCCGCAAGGCCGTGTGCCCGGCGATGCAAGCTTCGCGTTGCGTCGGGCCGAGGCGCCACAGCGTGACGCGGGCGATGCGCTGGCCGTACAATCGTGGCCGCTGGCGTATTGGCCGGACGGCACGCTTAAATGGTCGGCCCACGCGCTGCCGCCGTCAGCCGATGGCGCTGCGCCGGCCGGCGGCTACTCGCTACACCCGCTGCTCGACGCTCACATAGCGGTGCGGCCCGGCGCCGCGCTCACGGAGGGCGCGGCGTTGGCGGAGCAGGGTGTGGAGCGGATTGTTGTCGACACGGGGCCTTTGCGCTGCACGCTGCCGCGCGCGGGCTCGGTGCTGGTAGACGCTATTCAGCGTGACGGCAAGCCGCTGCTGCGACAAGGACGGCTGGTGCTGCTGGTGGATGGTTACGCTGAGGATGAGGCCACCGCCGCCAGCCGCCGCGCCTACCAGAGCATCATCGAAACGGCCACGCTGGAACAGAACGGTCCGCAGCGCGCGGTGGTGCGCATCAACGGCACGCATCGCCATGCAGACGGCCAAACGCTGCTGTCATTCACGCTGCGCCTCTATTTCTACAAGAACTCTGACGCCGTCCGCATCGTGCACACGCTGGTCTACGACGCCGATCCGCAGCAGGCCTTCATTCGCGGCGTTGGCCTGCGCTTCGGCGTGCCGCTGGCCGCGCCGCTGCATGACCGCCACATCCGCTTCGTCGGCGCCAATGGCGGCGTGTTCGCGGAAGCAGTGCAAGGCCTAACCGGCCTGCGGCGCGATGCCGGCGCCGCAGCCGAAGCGCAACTGCAAGGCAAGGCCGTGCAAGCCGCCGACATCCCGGCCAGCGTCGCTAAAAACCTGCGTTACGTGCCGGCCTTCGGCAGCTACACGCTGCTGCAATCGCATCCGGATGGCTACAGCATCAGCAAACGCACCGGCAAACAGCGCGGCGCCATCCACGCCGCCAGTGGCAACCGCGCATCCGGCACCGGATATCTCGGCACCCCCAGCGGTGGTGTTGCATTCGGCATTCGCAATTTCTGGCAAAGCTATCCTGCACAAATCGACATTCGCGACGCCGAAACCAGCCTCGCCACCGTCACACTCTGGCTGTGGGCGCCGCAAGCGCCAGCGATGGACCTGCGCTTCTATCACGACGGCATGGGCCAAACCACCCACGCCGCACAGCGCGATGCGCTTGATATCACCTACGAAGACTACGAACCGGGATTCGGTACGCCCTACGGCATCGCCCGCACCAGCGAACTGGAATTGCAACTGCTGCCGGCCACCCCAGGCAACGAAGAACTGGCCGCCATCAGCCGCCGCATCCAATCGCCTCCGCTGCTGACCGCATCGCCGCAACGTCTGCACCAAGCAGGCATCTTCAGCGAATACTGGCATCCGGCCACCATCCAGCCGACCAAGCTTGATAAGCAGCTGGCATGGGCCTTCGATTTCTATCGCAATGAGATCGAGCAGCGCCGTTGGTACGGCTACTGGGACTACGGCGATGTGATGCACACCTACGACCCGCAGCGCCACAACTGGCGCTACGACGTCGGCGGCTTCGCATGGGATAACTCGGAACTGAGCACAGAGATCTGGCTGTGGCACTACTACCTGCACAGCGGCCGCGCCGACGCCTATCGCATGGCCGAAGCCATGACCCGCCACACCGGCGAAGTGGACGTCCACCATATCGGCCCATACAGCCCGCTCGGTACGCGCCACGGCGTGCAGCACTGGGGCGACAGCGCCAAGCAGCTGCGCGTATCCACCGCCATCAACCGCCGCTTCTTCTATTACCTGAGCGCCGACGAACGGGGGGGCGACCTGCTGCGCGAACAGGCCGACGCCGTCGACCGCCTCCGCACCATCATCCCCGGACGCAAGATCGGCCAGCAAGCGCCGGCGAGTGAACCAGATACCCACGCCAGCGTGGCCTTCGGCACGGATTGGGGTGCTGTCGCCGCCGCGTGGTTCACGGAGTGGGAGCGCACCGGCCAGCCGAAATATCGCGACAAGCTGTTAAACAGCATGGCCAGCATCGCCGCCCAACCGCTGGGATTCTTTGCCGGTGGCGGCATCATGGACCTGCGCAGCGGCGCGTACCTGCCGGATCCCGGCGCAAAAATCAACGTGTCGCACCTGAGCGCCGTCTTCGGGCTGCCGGAAATCGCCAGCGAATTGATACGCACCGTGCCGCAGCCGGCTTTCCGCGACGCGTGGCTGCGCTACTGCCGCTTGTACAGCGCCAGCCCGGAACAGCAGAAGGCCGAACTGGGACAGGATTTGGGCAAGCTGAATCTCGGCCAGGGACATGCGCGCCTGCTGGCCTATGACGCCGTCCAGCAGCAGGACCACGCACAGCTGAAGCGCGCCTGGGCGCAGTTCAATGAAGGCCGGGCGGGCTTGCGCGACAAGGATCTGGTATCGCGCCGGGTCAAGCCACCGCTGGTACTGAACGAGGTAGAGGAAGCGCCGGCGCTATCGACCAACGCAGTGGCGCAATGGGGGCTGGGCGCAATCGGCATGATGGCACTGGAGGCACAGGCGGCCGACCGCACGCTGGTACGCGATGACTTTGCACGCTTTGATCCGCGCGCGTGGGCGGCGGAGGCGGAAGCCGGCAACGCCGCAACGGCGGCTTATGTCGAACGCGGCGCCCTGGTGTTGAATGCGCAGCGGGGCCTGACGGTCTGGCTGCGGCGCCAGTTGATCGGCCATTATGAAATCAGCTTCACGCGCACCGTGCTGGCGGACGCCAGGCTGTCGGACCTGAACTTTTTCTGGGAGGCGCAACTGCCGGCAGGCTTCACCCAGTCCGGCAAGCTGGAAGAGTATGACAAGCTGCGGTTGTTCTACGCCGGCATTGGCGGCAACAACAACAGCACCACGCGCTTCCGCTATTACGACGGCAGCGGTGAACGCAAGCTGCTGCAGGAGTACACCGCGCCGGAATACCTGCTGAAGGCCGGCCGGCCTTACCGCATCCGCATCGCAGTGGATGCGCGCGGCACGCGGCTGTATGTGGACGACAAGGAGATCTTCTCGGCGCCGGGACCAGTGCTGGGCGGAGGCTACTTTGGTTTGCGCACCACGCAGTCGCGCCAGACGGTCGAGCGTTTCATGGTGCAGCGGCTGGCTTAGACGGAGGTCCGCCACTCCACGCGGTTACGGCCGGACTTCTTGGCCTGATACAGCAAGGTGTCGGCGGCGGTGAACAGTTCCGCGCTCGTTTCGGAGGCGACGCTGTCGAGGGTGGCGCCGCCGGCGCTGACGGTCAGGACAGGCGCCACCGACGACGCTTCATGCGGGATCTGCAAATCGGCGATCGCGCAGCAGATGGCGTTCACCACCTGCTGCGCTTGCGGCGCTTCCGTGTCCGGCAGCAGCAGTACGATCTCTTCGCCGCCGTAGCGCGCCGCCAGATCGGCCGGGCGCCGCAGGCCTGCCGCAGCGGTGCGGGCGACGGCGCGCAAGGCGCGGTCGCCAGCCGGGTGGCCGTAGTAGTCGTTGTACTGCTTGAAGGCGTCGATATCAAGCAAGGCCAATGACAATGTGCGGCCGCTGCGGCGGCTGCGCTGCCATTCGGCTTCGTAGACTTCGTCGAAGCGGCGGCGGTTGGCCAGTTCGGTCAGCCCGTCCACGTGCGCCAGGTGTTCCAGCATGCGGCGCTGGCGCACCATCTGCAAGTGCATGGCGACGCGCGCCATCACCACGGTTTCATTGAACGGCTTGGAAATGTAATCGGCCGCGCCCATTTTCAGGCCATTGGCTTCGTCCTCTGGTCTCCCCAGGCCGGAGATGAAGATCACGGTGATGTGCGCGGTCTGGGCGTCGGCGCGCAGGCGGCGCAGCACTTCGTAGCCGTTCATGTCCGGCATCATCACGTCCAGCAGGATCAGGTCCGGCAGGTGGCGCGCGGCGCGTTCCAGCGTTTGCTCGCCGTTCTTTGCCAGCAGCACCGTGTGTTCGGGCTTGAGCAACTCAGCCAGCACCTGGCGGTTGACGATGTCGTCGTCGGCCACCAGCACTTTTTGGATTCCCGCTAAATTCATGCGCGTTCTTCTTCCGTTTCGTTTTGCAGCGCGCGGGCGAGGGCGCTGAGCGGCGCCAGTGCGGCCTGGTACTCGATGTCGTCGACGGCGGCGGCGATGGCGGCCAGCAGCCCGGCATGGCGCACGGCCAGCGGCAGCGCGCGCAACTCGTCCAGCACGTCGTCGGCGCGGGCGTCGTCGCTGCGCAGGAAGGCTTCCAGCCGCGCGATCAACAGGGCGGCGTCGCCGTCGCGATAGCGCACCGGCGCCGGCGTCTCGTTCAGCTGCGACAAGCCGCCAACCACCAGGTCCAGGCCATCGGCCAGCTCGGTCGCCAGCATCGGGATGCGGTCGCTGCGGCCGTTGCGCAGCGCGTGTTCGAGCGCCTGCGCCTGCTCCGCCAGATGCACCGCGCCGATGTAGGCGGCGGTGGATTTCAGGTTGTGCGTGAGGCTGTGCAGCGCTTCGTGATGGCCGCTGGCGATGGCTTCGCGCACCGCCTGCGCGGCTGGCTGGTACTCCTGCAGGAAGCCGCGGATGCGGCGGTCCAGCCGCCCGCGCTGGCGGTCCACGCCTTCCAGCGCCAGTTGCCAGTCTAAGCCCGGGATCGATGGCAGCGGCGCGCTGCTGGCCGCCACGCCGCTGTAGTCGGCCGGCGTTGGCGCCGTGTACAAGGCGGCGTTGGCCTGGGCGCGGCGCGCGGCCAGGCGCGACGGCGGGATCCACTTGATCAGGGTGCGGAACAGCTGTTCCGGCGAAATCGGCTTGGTGATGTGGTCATTCATGCCTGCCGCCAGGCTCTTGTCGCGGTCCCCGGCCATTGCGTAGGCGGTCATGGCGACGATAGGCAGGTGCTGGCAGCGTTCCATCGCACGGATGCGGCGGGTGGCGGTGAGGCCGTCCATTTCGCGCATCTGCACATCCATCAACACCAGGTCGTAGTCGGCCTGATCGACCATGCGCACCGCTTCGCCGCCATGTTCTGCGACGTCGATCTGCATGCGCGCGACTGACAGGAAGTCCAGCGCCACCTCGCGGTTGTTGGCGTTATCTTCGACCAGCAGGATGCGCGCGCCGTCCAGCGCCGACAGGTCGCGCATGGCCAGTCCGGCGTTGTCGGAGCGGCGCATTTCGCGCGCCGCCTGCTGCGGGCGCTGTTGGTGCGGATGCAGCGGCCAGTCGACCGGCGCGGTGCGCTCGTCGGCGATGCCGAGGCGGACGATGAAGCTGAAGCGGCTGCCGATGCCGGGCGTGCTGAAGACCTGGATATCGCCGCCCATCAGTTCCACCAGCTGGCGCGAGATGCTCAGGCCAAGGCCGGTGCCGCCGTATTTGCGGGTGGTGGTGGCGCCGGCCTGGTGGAACGACTGGAACAGGTTGGACACCTGTGAAGGGCGCATGCCGATGCCGGTGTCGCTGACCGAGAAGCGCAGCGCCACCGTGTCGGCCGTCTTGTCCATCAATTCGACGGCGACGTTGATCTCGCCGCGCTCGGTGAACTTGACGGCGTTGCTGGTCAGGTTGATCAGCACCTGGCTCAGTCGCAGTGGGTCCCCAACCAGCCGTGCCGGCACGCTGTCGTCGACGCGCATTTTCAGTTCGACGCGGGCGGCGTCGGATTTAATCACGGTCAGGCTGGCCAGGTGGTCCAGCATTTCGCGCAGCTCGAACGGCGCCGACTCCAGTCCCAGCTTGCCCGCTTCGATCTTGGAGAAATCGAGAATGTCGTTGATCACCGCCAGCAGGTGTTCGCCGGCGCCGAGGATCTTGCCGAGGTAGTTCTGCAGCTTGGGATTCGGCTCGGTCATCAGCGCCAGGCGGCTCATGCCGATGATGGCGTTCATCGGTGTGCGGATCTCGTGGCTCATGTGGGCCAGGAATTCGGACTTGGTGCGGGTGGCTTCCTCGGCGCGCAGCATGGCGCTTTGCATGGCCTTGGTGCGCAGGCCGAGGATGCGGGTGAACACCAGCATGTCGAACATATTCCCGAACTGCAGCGCGTGCATGGTCCAGAAATTCGCGCCCACCTTGCCGCTAATGACCTGGCTGAGCACCGCCGACGAAGCAAAGCTCACGCCCCAGCCGAGCAGGAAGTAGATGCCGACCGCATCGCCGCGCCGCGCACGGAAGTAGGCGCCCGGCAGGCCAAGCAGCATCGGCATCACGCCCAGGGTGCTGACCACGATCACCAGCGTTTCCACGCTCATAAAGTCGGTGGCGTAGCACAGGGCGCTGACGACGCACAGCGCCGCGCCGCCGTACATCAGGCGGCTGAAGATCTTGTCCTTGCCGTTCCGCGCCAGCGCCTCTTGCACGAACAGGTATGCTCCGCAGGAGGCGGTCAGTGCGAACACGCCGCCAGCGTGGCTGCTCATCCACGCGCTGTTGTTCCACAAGTACTGGTTGCCCAGCCCGAAAAACTCCACCGAGAACAATGTGGTGCCCAGCACCAGCAGCGCGAATTTGCCGTACAGCGGTTCGCGCAGCGTGCTCCATTGCGCAATGCTGTACATGAGCAGGCACAGACTCAGTCCGGTCAGCACGCCTTGCAGCATTTGCTCGTTGAGCGCCGCGCCGTGGAATCTGGCCGGACGGGCAAGGCTGATCGGCAGGATCATGGCGCCGACGTTTTGCACCCGCAGCAGCAGGACATGGTCGGCGCCCGGCGTCAGGTGCAGCAGCACGGCCGGCACGCGGCCAGGCGCCGCGCCGTCGGAATCGGGCTGCAGGTTGCCGGTCACCCGGTGCTGCGTGATGCGGCCGCCGCTAGCCACGTACACATCGACGCGATTCAGTACCGCGTAGTCGATATTCAGGATCCATTCGCCGTCGCTGCCGGCCGGCACCGAGACCGGGATGCGCAGCCACATCACGTCCTTGTGCACGCCCAGTGTGGCGTAGGCGGAGTTGGGGACGGCGTAGTGCTCGGCGGCGGCCAGTGCCGCCTCCGGCGTCAGCCTGCCGTCGGCATCGGCCATCACGCGCACCACCGGCCAGGCTTCGGCGTAGTCGTGCTGCGCGCGCAGCACCAGCGGCCCTGCGTCGGCAAGGGCCACGGATGGAATAAACGCCAACGCGAGAATCAGCAGGAGGAAGCGGGCCAGGTGTCTCAGCATCGGATCAGAATCGGTAATCCAGTCGCAGGTCCACCGTGCGCGGATCGCTTGGAGCCAGCATGCCGAAACTGTCGATGGTCACAGGATGGACCTTGTTCTCGATGTTCTTCACACGCGCGGTGACGCTCCATGCGGCGCGCTGCGGATGGTAGCGCAGCGTGGCGTCGGTCTGGGTGTAGGACGGCACGCGGTACTGCAGCAGCTGCGCCGGCACGGCAATGATGTAGGCCGCGCTGCGGCGGGCGTTGACGCCGGCCGTGACGTCGCCGAACGAACGCTCATAGCCCAGCGACAGCGTGTTGGATGGCGAGCGGTCCAGTTTATTGCCGGCCCAGTCGTGCACGCCGTCCGGGCTGTAGCGCACGTAGTGCGCGTCCAGCAGCGACAGGGCGTAGCTGATGCGGTCCTGCGCGGTCGGCAGCAACTGGCCTTCGGCCTCCAGGCCTTTGACGCTGGCTTCACCGGCATTGCTGGTGACGAAGCGCGGTGCACCGGCGACGATGGCGACGCTGGACAACTGCAGGTTGTTATAGTCGTACTTGAAGACCGACAGGTTGAGGCTTGCCTTGTTGTCCCAGAAGCGCGTTTTCACGCCGGCTTCATATGAGCGCACGGTTTCAGGTTGATAGATCAACGCCGCCGCCGGCACTGCTAGCGCGGCCGGGCAGCCCAGGCCGAACTGGGTCGAGCCTTCCAGGCAGCCGTCATTGAAGCCGCCGGCCTTGTAGCCGGTCGACACGGAGCCATACAGCAGCGTGGCCGGCGCCAGGTCGTAGTCCATGCCGAGGCGCCAGGTAGTCTGGCGCGTGCTCAGCGCTGCATCGTTCAGCAGCTTGAAGTCGGTGCCCGGATTGAAGCTGGCGGCCTGCTGGAAGTTGGTCGAACCCACGCGCGACTTGTCGTCCTTGGTCGAGCGCGCGCCGGCGGTGGCGCGCAACGCATTGGTCACGCGGTACGTGGCCTGGCCGAAGACCGCTTTGCTGGTCGACAGGGTCGGGCCGTTCTCAAACACGTAGTAGGGCGGCAGGCCAACCAGGTCCAGGTCGCGGAAGGCGTAGCGCTGTGCCGACTCTTCGCGGAAGTAGTACAGGCCGGCCTGCGCGCTGAACGGGCCATCGCCGTTGGTGGCCACGCGCAGCTCGTGCGAGTTCTGCGTGTAGTCGCCGAGGAAGCTCTCGCGCACATTGAGCGCCAGCGTCGGCGCCACGCGGTAGTAGAAATTGGCCAGCTGGTCGTGATCGTAGTTGCGGTGCGCGCCGAGGTAGTACAGCGTGACCGCACCCAGGTCCAGCGTCAGGTCGGCGGCGATGCCGGAGGTGTTCTTGTAGCTGTGCGCTTGTACCGGCGGTGCGATGGCGGCGTTCGGCGCGACGAAATTGTAGGTCAGCTGCGCATGCGTGCCGCTGCCGTACCACACCGGATTGCCGGTGGCGACGCCGTGGTAGAAATTGGTGTCGGGGACATAGCTGTCGTTGTTGTCGTCGACCTTGGCGTGGTCATAGCGCAGCACCAGCGTGGCGTCGCGCGTGATTTTCAGCTTGGCCGACAGGCGTGCCGACACATCGTCGCGGTCCTTGCCCAGTTCACGGCCGTTATTCAGGCCGTTGATCAGATAGCTGTCATGCTTGTTGGCTGAAACGGCGGCGCGCAGCGACAGCATGTCGTTGACCGGTACGTTGATCATGCCGCTCAATTTGCGGCTGTTGTAGTTGCCGATTTCGGCGGCGACCCACGCCTCGAAGCGATTGATCGGCGCTTTCGAAATCACGCTGACCACGCCGGCGGTAGTGTTGCGGCCATACAGCGTGCCTTGCGGGCCGCGCAGCACTTCGACCCGTTCCAGGTCGTAGAAGCTCAGGTTCTGGGCTTGCGGACGCGCGATATAAATCCCGTCCAGCAGGAAGGCGGCCGATGGATCGCCTTTTTCGGTGGTGTCTGCATTCGAGACGCCGCGCATGGTGATGCGCAGGCCGTCGGTGGCGTAGTCCAGCTCCACGTTGGGGATGCGGGTGGCGATGGCGGCCGGCGTATCGAGACCGGCGGTATTCAATTGATCACCCGTGAGCGTCGTCATGGACACCGGCGTTTTCGATTCCAGCGATGGCGAGCGTTGCGCCGTCACCGTCACTTCCTGAATCTGCGCATGCGCCGCTCCCGCGAGCAGCAGCGACAAGGCGGTCGTCGGTGCTTTCATGATTGCCCTTTGAATGCAAAACCCGGAAGTGTAGCAGGTAAGAACTGAATGTTGTAGTTATTAAAACAACTATCTGTACAAAAAACTCACGCTCCAAGGGCAGCGCGACAGCGCGATGGCGCGCAGCTGTCGGCTAGGAACAACAACGTCAGCGCCTCCACCAGCGCTTGCTGTCAATATAGGCTGTTCGCGCCGGCACGTTGAGGACGACGCGCACGCCGCCGCCCGGCGCCGCGCCGATTTCCAGTTTGCCGCCCGCTCGCACGGCGCGTTCGCGCATGCCGGTCAGGCCGTAGTGCTTTTGCTTGCTCTCGGCATCCGGCGCCAAGCCCTTGCCGTCGTCGCTGATTTGCAGCGTGAAGTGTTCGCGGTCGTAGATCACGAGCGCTTCCACGCGATCGGCGGCGGCATGGTGGAAGGCGTTGCGCAGCGCTTCGCGCGCTATCTCGCAAGCCTCTTCAGCGACGGTGTCACGCAGCTTGCGGCGCGCGCCGGCGACCGCAAAGCCAAAGCTGGTGGCCGGATGCTCGTTGCGCAGCTGGCGGCCGGCTTCCTCGGTGGCGCTTTCGACGTCGTCGACGCGGCCGGTGCGCAGTTCGTACACCTGGTCGCGGCCTTCGACGATGGTGTCGTTGGCCTGGTCGAGGATGGGCTCCAGCTTGCTGCGGGCGTCTTCCGGCAGACCGGCGGAAACCACGTCGAGCCGCAGGATCAGCGCCTGCACGCTTTGCAGGAAGGTATCGTGCAGGGTGCGGGCGATGCGTTCGCGTTCGGCCATGCGCACCGTCATCCGCGCCGCCACGCGCCGGGTGGCGACCCTCATCCTGTACAGGTACAGAAGATAGAGCAGGGCGGCCAGCGCCAGCCCGCACAAGGCCTTGAACCAGATCGTCTGCACGAAGCGCGGTTCGATCTCGAAATCGAGCCGCGCTTCTTCTGCGCTCATCACGCCGTCCTGATTGAAAGCGCGCACGCGGAAGCTGTAGCTGCCCGGCGCCACGTTGGTGTAGTAGGCGATGCGGCGGTTGCCGGCTTCCTGCCAGTCGTCGTTGACGCCGGACAGCTGGTACTGGAAGCGCATCGCCTCGGGCTTGCCCAGCGCCGGCGCGGTGAACTGGACGCTGAAGTTTTGCGCGCCGGGCGGCAGGCGCAGGCCGTGGCGCGCTTCATAGACGATGTCTTGCGCCTCCACGCGCAGCACTTGCGGCACCGGTGCGATGGTGTTGCGGCGCATCTCGCCGGGCGACACGCGCAATACACCGGCGCTGGTCATGAACCAGATCTGGCCGGATTTGTCGGCGAAGACGCTGGGCAGGCGGTTGCGCAGCATGGCCTGCCCGATGTAGCCGTCCAGGGCGCCGATCAATTGATACTGCAGCGGCGCTTCGGGATGCGCCATCGCCGCAAGCCAGTCGGCGCGGCGCACGCGCAGCACGCCCTGGTTGCTGTTGAACCAGCGGTCGCCTTCGGCGCTGACCGCTATGCCGGAGATATTGTTCAGCGCATCCGGGCGCACGGCGGTCAGCTTGCGGAAGCGGCCTTCCAGCAGCACTGCCAGTCCAAGGTCGCCGGCGGCCAGGATGTCTTCGCCGGCCGAGATCAGGGTCGGCAAGCCGATGCCGCCGGCATCGTAGGTGGTGAGTTTGCCGTTGTCGTTGAAGACCACGGTGCCGTCGCCGGTGGCGTGCCAGCGTTCTCCCGGCTTGCGGCCCGAGGTGCCGATGAAGATGCGAGGCGGCAGGCTGAAAGCGCTGCGCGGCTGCCAGCGTCCGTCCAGGTAGCCTATCAGGCCGCTTTGCCGGCTCGCCATCCACAGCACCTTGCCGTCATCCACCAGGCCGGCGATGTCGTAATCGGCTTTACCGTCTTTGTTCGGCGGCAGCGGGATGTGGCTGACCGCGCCGTTCTGGCGGCGCTCGATCTCGCTGCGGCCCGCCATCAGCAGCGCGCCGTCGCGGCCCTGCGTGAAGGCCTGGTAATTGCGCGGCGAACGTATGGCGACGCCTTTCGGCGTGAGCTGCCATGTGGCGTCATTGATCGTGTCGCTCAGCCACACGCCGCTGGCGCTGTCTTCGCCCATGCTGAACAAGCCGCTGGCGAACGGCAGGCGCACCGGGATCAGGAGGTTTTCGCGGAAGCGCTGAAGCCCGGTCTGCGTGGCGATCCAGATATTGCCCTCCATGTCTTCCAGCACGGCGTTGGTGGAGCCGGGCGTGATGCCGAGCTGCGGGCTGGCGGTATCGGTGGCGTCGCGCGCCGGCGCGACGGCGCTGCCGGTTTGTCTGGCGGCGCCCGCCACCAGACATAGCGCTTGCGGACAAGAGAGCGTCCACAGGTTGCCGTCGCGGTCGAACTGCGCAAGGACGCGCGATTCGGCCGAATTGAATCTGGCGGCGCGCGGCTGCAGGCGTTGGCCACGCGGCAGGAACTTCTCCAGCGGGACAGCCTGCACCTGCCGCGCGTCGGCGATCCACAGCCTGCCGTCGGGCGACTGTATCAACTGGCCTTCGTCGCGCTGCGCCTGCATCAGCGCGAACCTGCCGCTGGCGCGATCGAGCCGATACAGCCCGCCGACGTACAGCGCCCACAACTGGCCGTACTGGTCGAGCAGCACGCTGCGGACGTCATGCGCGGGCAGGCCTTGCTCCGGTCCCAGCTTGCGCAACTGGCCGCCGGCGTAGAGAAACAGGCCGGCGCCGCCGGCGATCCACGCGCTGCCGTCTTTGTCCTCGGCGAGATTCATTACCACGCCGATCGGGCCGTCGAGCGGTGCCACGTCTTCCAGCTTGCCGCCTTTGCGCAGCACCGACAGGCCGCCGACCGAATAGCTGATCCACAGGTCGCCATTGGCAGTGGCGCGCAGTTCGCTCATGCGGCGGCGCGCCACCTCCGCCACCCTGGGCAGCTCGACATGCTCGAAGCGCACGCCGTCGAAGCGATACAGTCCGGTGGCGGTGCTGAGCCACAGCCAGCCATCCGGGGTTTGCGCCATGTTTTTGATTTCCGCCGGCGCGCCGTCGCGCGTGGCCCACGAGGCATGGTTGTAGTCGTTCAGGCGGATCTCGGGATTGAGGGCATGCGCCGGGCCGGAGAGACCCAGCGTGATCGCCAGTGTTATAACCAGTGTGACAGCCAGCGCGGCCACCCTGCGGCGGCCGTGTGTTGATACGTGCATCTTATTTTCCAAACAAGCGGCGCCACCACGGTATGTGGCTGTCCGCATAGGCGCGGCGCGCCGGGAGCACCATTTTAACTTCGCTGCCCTGATCCTGCACGCTGCTGATTTCCAGTGCCGCGCCAATGCGCTCCGCGCGCTCGCGCATGCCGACCAGGCCCCAGTGGCCGCGCTGCGCCGGCGTCGTGGCCGTGGATGCTGGCGCCATGCCCTTGCCGTCGTCGCGCACCAGCAGCGCGAATTGCTGCGCTTCGTAGCCGAGGCGCACTTCGATTTGCGTCGCCTGCGCATGCTGGTAGGCGTTGCGTATCGCTTCGCGGCCGATTTCGCTGATCTCGTCGATTGCGCCGGGACGCAGCGTGCGACAGGCGCCGTCGATATGCAGCGCGAACTGCACGCCGGGATAGCTGGCCGCCAGCAGCGCGGCCACATCGCGCAGGCGGCTCTCCACCTCGTTCACTTCGGCCGAGCGCAGCTCGTGTACTTGCGCGCGGCCTTCGTTGATGCTGTGGCGCGCGCTGTGCAGAATCGGCGCCAGCGCCTGGCGGGTGGCGCTGTCGCCGGGCAGCGAATCAACCGTCGCGTCGAGCCGCAGCACCACACCCTGCACGGTCTGCAGGAAAGTGTCGTGCAGGGTGCGGGCGATGCGTTCGCGTTCGGCCAGCCGCACTTCCATCCGTTCTTCCAGCCGTGCGGTGACGATCCGCAGGCGATACAGGTACAGCAGGTACAGCGCGGCGCCGGCGGCCAGTACGCAGAGGGCCTTGAACCACAGCGTTTCGGTGAACGTCGGTGGAATCTCGAAAGCCGCGCTGGCCGGCTGCTGGCTCCACACACCATCTTCATTGGCGGCGCGCACCTGGAAGCGATAGGAGCCCGGCGCCATGTTGGTGTAGTAGGCGGCGCGGCGCGGGCCGGCGTCCTGCCACTCGCTGTCGCTGCCTTCCAGCCGATACTGGAAGCGCACCGCCTCCGGCTGGCGCAAACTGGCGGCGATGTAAGTGATATTGAGGTTGCGCGATCCGGGCGGCAGCTTCAGCCCCGTTCTCACCTGGTAGCTGGCGGCGCCGGTATGCAGGCCTTCCACTTGCGGTACCGGCGCCGTCGTGTTGCGGGGGATGTCACGGGTGTCGAAGCGCAGCATGCCGCTGGTGCTGGCCAGCCAAAGTTGGCCATCCTTGTCCAGTGCCACACTGGCGTGGCGGTTGATCAGCATGGCCTTGCCGACGTAGCCGTCGCGCAGGCCGAAGACCTCATAGCGCAGCGGCAGCCCGGGATTGGCCACGCTGGCTTTCCAGTCGTCGCGGCGCACATGCACCAGGCCTTTGCCGCCGTTCAGCCAGCGGTCGCCATCCGGCGTCACGGCCAGGCCGGAAATATCCTGCAGGACTTCGGGGTCGGCGGCCGTCAGCTGGAGGAAGCGGTCCTTGACCAGTACGGCCAGGCCCTGGTCGCCCGAAGCGACGATGTCTTCGGTGATGTAAATGCCGGAGGCCAGGCCGATCACGCCGGCCGGGTAAGCGGTTTGCTTGTCATTTTCGTCGAGTAGGACGATGTTGCCGTCGCCGCAGGCCAGCCAAAGCTGGCCCGCTTTGGTGCCCGGCACGCCCAGTACGATATTCGGCGGCAGTGCGAACTTATCGCGCGGCAGCCACGGGCCGTCGCCACGCCGTCCAATCAGGCCGGTCTGCGCGGTGACCAGCCATAGGCGCTTGCCGTCGTCGGTTACCCCCAGCACCAGCAGCTCTTTCGGCTTGCCGTCGGCGCCTGGAATGGCCGGCAGCGCGATCTTTTCCACCTTACCTTGCGCTCGGCGCTCGATTTCGCGCCCATTCGCGAGCATCAGGGCGCCGCCGAAGTCCTTGCTCACCAGTTGAACCGGCATAGGCTCGCGTTCCGGCGGTGCGCCGCGCTTGAGGCGCCATGCAGTCTGGCTGCGCAGATCGGAAGCCCACACCTGGCCGTTTTCGTCGGTGACCATGATGTACTGGGAAGGGCTGGTCGACATCGGGATCTGCTGGCGGTGCAGGCGGTTGTCGCGATAGCGGTCGATGCCTTCCAGCGTGGCGACCCAAATATTGTGCTCGCGGTCTTCCATCAGGACGTTGCCCGCAGTGTTGGTGTTGGGGCGCTGCTGCTTATTGACCTGTTCCGGCGTGACGATGGTGTCGGTGGCGGCCACCACGTGCGCGGGCGTTACGCACAAATCTGTCGGGCACTTGAGCTGCCACAGGTTGCCGTCGCGATCGAAGCGCGCCACCCAGTCGTTGCCGAAGCCCGGCAGGTTGGCCATATTCGGCTTGCCCATGCGGAGCGCGGGATCGGATGGCGCGGGCAGCGCCTGTATCGACTTGCCGTTGGCGGTCCAGATGCGGCCATCGGGCGACTCGATCAGCGCAGAAGGCTGGGGCAGATCGCGCACCAGCGTGAACTTCTCGCTGGCCCGGTCGTACAGGTAGGCCGCATTCACGCTGGCGACCCACAGCCTGCCATAGCGGTCGATGCGGGCATCGGTGATCTCGCGCGCCAGTGCCTGCGCCACCGGGATGTTTTGCAGCTGCCCCTTGCGTACGCGGTGCAGGCCTTGGACATTCACTGTCCAGATATCGCCATTATCGTCGAATAGCAGCTGCGCCAGCGATGCCAATTTGCCGATCGGGATTACATCCTCGAACCGGCCGTCCGGGTGCAGCACCGACAGGCCGCCGCCGAAGGCGTGAGAGATATACAGGTCGCCGTTGGGATGGGCACGCACAAAGCCCACGCGGCGGCGCGCGTTGCTTTCATTGCCCGGCAGGCGGTATTTCTCGAAACGCACGCCGTCGAAGCGGTACAAGCCATTGACCCCGGACATCCACAGGCGGCCATCCGCCGTCTGTGCCATGCTGTTGATTTCCGGCGGCGCGCCGTCCCGGATGGTCCAACTGGCGTGGTTGTAGTCCGCCAGCGGCGTCAGTGGATTGAGCGCGTGCGCGAACGAAGGCAGCACGGCAAGCAGCAGGATGAAGCGAGATACCATAGTGAATCCCGAAAGACCGGCACGCGCCGGGGCATCCGGATTCTAGCTTGAAATCGATGTCAGGCGATCAAGCCTTTTTAACACCTAACTTATAGCCGACGGCCAGTAGCGCCAGCCAGGCCGGGATCAGATATACCGACAGTTGCAGGTCGGGCGTCAGATACATCACCACCAGGATGGCCGCGAGGAAGCCGAGGCACAGGTAGTTGGTGAGCGGATAGCCCAGGCTCTGGAACTGCGTGGCCTGGCCGGCTGCCTTCTTCTGCGCACGGAAGCGCAGGTGGATCCAGCTGATCAAACCCCAGTTGATAATCAGCGCCGACACCACGAGTCCCATCAGGAAGCCGAAGGCCTTGGCCGGCATGAAGTAGTTGACCACCACGCAGATGCCGGTGGCCAGCGCCGATACGCCGAGCGCCGTCAGTGGCACACCGCGCGCGTTGACTTTCAGTAGCGATTGCGGCGCGTTGCCTTGCTTGGCCAGGCCGTACAGCATGCGGGTGTTCGAGTACACGCCGCTGTTATACACCGACAGCGCAGCGGTCAGCACCACCACATTCAGCGCATGCGCCACCAGATTGCTGTTCAGCGCATGGAAGATCAGCACGAACGGGCTGCCGCTGGTGACCACTTTCTCCCACGGGTACAGCGACAGCAGGATGCCCAGCGCGCCGATGTAGAAAATCAGGATGCGGTAGATGGCCTGGTTGGTGGCCTTGGGGATGCTCTCCGACGGATTGTCCGCCTCGGCGGCGGTGATGCCGATCAGTTCCAGCCCGCCGAAGGAAAACATGATGACGGCCATTGCCATCACCAGTCCACTGACGCCGTGCGGGAAGAAGCCGCCGTGCTGCCACAGGTTGGCCACTGTGGCTTGCGGACCGGCGTCGCCGGAGATCAGCAGGTAGGCGCCGAACACGATCATGCCGACGATGGCCAGCACCTTGATGATGGCGAACCAGAATTCCATCTCGCCGAAGGCCTTCACATTAAACAGGCTGATGGCGTTGATGATGACGAAGAAGGCCAGCGCCGACATCCAGGTCGGCACCGCAGGCCACCAGTACTGGACGTAGATGCCGACCGCCGACAGCTCGGCCATGCTGACCAGCACATACAGCACCCAGTAATTCCAGCCCGCCATGAAGCCGGCCCATTTGCCGCAGTATTTATCGGCGAAGTAACTGAATGAACCGGCCACCGGCTCGTCCACCACCATTTCGCCGAGCTGGCGCATGATGAAGAAGGCGATCAGCCCAGCCACGCCATAGCCGAGCAGCACGGACGGACCGGCCATCTGGATGGTCTGCGCGATCCCAAGAAACAGGCCGGTGCCGATGGCGCCGCCCAGCGCGATTAACTGAATGTGCCGGCTTTTCAGGCCGCGCTTTAGTTCACTCATCTGCCTACCTATGCAAGATCAAAAGTTGATTCTCGCATAACTTAGTCTTCGTGCACAGGTAATGGCGTGAACTTGTAGTCAGCGCGCGCAAACTCGTGGCCGCGCTTGACCGTCAACAGCACCGAACGCAAGTTGCCGATATCCTGCAGCGGATCCTTCTGCACGAACACCATGTTGGCCAGCTTGCCCGCTTCCAGCGTGCCGAATTCCTTCTGCTTGCCCAGCGCATGCGCGGCATTGGCGGTGGCGGCGATGATGGCCTCCTGCGGCGTGAAGCCGGCGTACTTGACCAGCTTTTCCAGCTCGCCGTCGACCACCGGGAACGGATCTTCGCCGGTGTTGTCGGTATCGGTGCCGGCGATGATCTTGATGCCCGCCTTGTGCATGGCGCGGGTGATGTCGCCGGCCAGCTCGATGTGGCAGTGCGGACCTTCGGTCTTGTACACGCTGAGGGTGGCGTCCATGATGGTGCCGGATTTGGCCAGCGCCGCGATGTATTTCTTGATACCCGGATCTTCGGCAGTCAGGCCTTCGTAGGAAGGCTCGCCGTTATGGCCGTAGGCCGACTTGCCCGCTTCGCGCACATGGCGCGCGATCATGCAGACGTGCGACACCGAGGTCGCGCCCAGCGAATCGTAAGGCGAGGCAGGGTAGACCTGCATGTGGGTCCAGACCGGGAAGTCTTGCGCCCGCGCTTCCGCAATCAGCTTGCGTACCAGCGTGCCGGGCAGGTTGGCGTAGATTTTCATGCCGGTGGCGCCTGTGCCGCGCGCCTGCGCGATGGCCAGCGGCAGCTTGGTCTTGTCGTCGACGGCGTACAGCCAAGGCACGGTGCCCGGCTGGGTGCCCAGCGCCGCCACCACGGTGCGTGGATCCTTGAAGAAGCTCGGACCGGCCACCAGCGATGCATAGAACACGTCCGGCGACGGGATGCGGTTCAGCAGCGCGTCGCGCGACAGGCCTGCCAGTTCGCGGGCGTCGCCCGCCATGTCACGCACACCGGTGACGCCGCCGTAGATATTGCGCTTCAGTTCCGCCTCGGCGTAGGGGCGGTCCGGGTTGGTGGCGTAGTGCACATGCGAGTCGATCAGGCCTGGCAGCAGGTACTGGCCGGTGACGTCGACCACGCGCGCGCCTTCGGTTTGCTGCGCGGTCAGCGCGGCGGCAGGCAACACGGCTTCGATGCGGTCGTCCTTGACGACGATGGCCATGCCGGCGCGCGGCGCGGCGGCGGTGCCGTCGATCAGCGTCGCGCCGCTGTAGATCACGCGGCCCAGCGCCTTGCCATTCAGTTTGTCGAGGCGATCCTGCTGGGTGTTGGCTTTCGGTTTTTCTTCCGCCGCGTGCACGCTGCCGAGCGAGGCGGCGATAGCGATCGCGATTGCTGCATACTTCAATTTCATATTAGCTCCATACTTCATCGGCCACGCGCAGGAAGTTCGCGCCGAGGATTTTTTCAATGCGGCTGCTGCTGTGGCCACGCTTGGCCAGCAGGTCTGCCAGTTTACGGAATTTGTCCTTGCCCACCAGGTCCGGCAGGAAGGGCACGATGTCCGGCCGTTCGCCCGGCGCGCTGATGCCGGCGGCGCGGCGCTGGCGCACTTCTTCTTCCAGGCCTTTCATATAGGCGGCCATGTCGTCGATCTTTGGCACGGTGCCGTCGGTGCCGAAGCCCACGTGGTCCTCGCCGCAGATATTGATGGCGTACTCAATGTGGGTGATCAGGTCCGCCGCCATCGGCTGGCGGCCCACCGCCAGGAACGGCATGAAGTAGATGCCGACAAAGCCGCCTTTGTCGGCCACCAGCCGCAGTTCCTTGTCGGTTTTATTGCGTGGCAGGTTGGCCACGGCGCGGCAGCCGGTGTGGCTGATGATGATCGGCGATTTGGATTCGGCGGCGGCGTCGAGGCAGATTTGCTCGCCGCTGTGGCTCAGGTCCACCAGCACGTGGTTGCGGTTCAGTTCCGCCACCACGTCGCGGCCGAACGGCGTCAGGCCTTTGTTGGTGGGAACGGTGGAGCCGTCGCCAAGCTGGTTAGGGCCGTTGTAGGTCAGCTGGATCACGCGCACGCCACCTTTGGCAAAGACTTCCACGCGGCGCGCGTCCTTGCCCATCATGGCGGCGTTCTGGAAACCGAGGATCACGCCCAGGCGGCCGTCGGCCTGCGCGCGCCTGATGTCGGCGCCGCTGCGCACCAGCAGCAGGTCGGCGGACTTTTTCTGGATCAGGGCATTCCAGGCGTGGACGTCGGCCAGCGATTTTTCGTACGGGTCGCCGTCGCCGAACACGTAGCCGATGGTCATGTTGAAAGCGTTCAGACCGGAGGCCTTGGCGTCGGCCAGCGCGCGCGCATCGATGCCGAAGTCGTAAGCGGCGCTGTCGCGCTGCGCAGCCGGCAGGTTGATGTTGTCGATATTCCCCAGCGCGTCGATAATCAGCGGGCGCTTGTCGCGCGGCGTCGGCGTGGCGGCGCCGGCCGGCAGGCCAAGCGTGGCAAGGCTGGCGGCGGCAGCGCTGTGGAGGAAGGTGCGGCGTTTGGTCATGCGTTCATCCTTACTTGTTAGTTGGCGCGTAGGCCATGCATTCAACTTCAATCTCGCCGCCCAGCGCGAGGCCGTTGGCGCCAAACGCACTGCGCGCAGGCAGGCGGCCCGGCTTGAAGTAAGTCGCGTATATTTTGTTGAAGTCTCCCCACTTGCCCATGTCCGCGATCATGATGGTGCACTTGACCACGTTGTCCATGCCCAGGCCCATGCCTTTCAGGATGTCGGACACGTTGTCCATCGCCTTGCGCGACTGGGCTTCGAAGCCGCCCGGCACCAGACCCTTGTCGTCGGTGCCCATCTGGCCGGAGACGAAAACGAAATCGCCGGTGCGCACCGCCAGCGAGAACGGGCGGCCGGGCGGATTGCCTTTGTTGTAGAACTCCGCGTCGGCGGCATGGGTGAGGCCTGCGCTAGCCAGCAGCGCCAGGGCGGCGGTGAGGTGTTTGAATGTCATGGCGATCTCCTTTGATGCGAAAAATTATAAACAGTTTGTTTAAAAAGTGGGAAAATAAACGCGTGGATCAACAATTTGTTAGAAATCGATGAAAAAAGTTTCAGTGGCGGGCGAGCGCGAAGCTGTGATCAACGCCTTGCGGCCGGTGGTGCCGATGCTGGCGGCGATGGCGGGGCCACATCTGGAAGTGGTGCTGCACGATGTGAGCAAGCCTGAGAACTCGGTGATCGCCATCGCCAACGGCCATATCTCCGGGCGCAGCGTGGGCAGCTCGGTGCTGGAAGGGCCGCAGAACGATCGCGGTTTTGCGGCGGCTACGCGCATTAAATCGCCCGACGGCGCGGTGCACAGCATCGTGGAGGATTATGTGACGGTGACAGCCGATGGCCGCGAACTGCGCTCGGCCTCGGCGATTTTCCGCGACGCCAGCGGCGAGCCGTTTGCCACCTTGTGCCTGAATGTCGACCTGTCGGGCTTCAAGGCGGCGCATGGCTGGCTGTCGCAGATGCTGAAGCCGATGGTATCGGCGATGGTACCGGCCACGCCGGACGCGCCGGTTGCGCCGGCGGAGTCGCAAATGGACACGCTGATGCAGGAGATCATCAGCGAAGCGGTCGGCCCCGGCGGCAGCGCCGAGACCATGAAGCGCGAAGAGAAAATCCAGGCCGTCGGCGCCATGCAGCGGCGCGGCCTGTTCATCGTCAAGGGAGGCGTGGAGCGCGCGGCGGCGGCATTGGGCGTATCGCGCTTCACGGTCTACAACTACATGGAACAGCTGCGCCGCCGCGAGCAGGATTGAGCGCTACTGCCAGTTCAGCAGGCAGGGTGGGATGAGAAGCAGCATCGCCAGTACGGCGTAGGCGATTTGCAGCGGCACCATCCACTTGGCCCAGGTCAGCCACGGAATGCGCGCCAGTGCCAGTACGCCGACGGTGATGCCCGACGTAGGAATCATCGGCGTGGTGAATTCGCCGAACTGGTAGGCCAGCACCGCTGTCTGCCGCGTTACGCCCACCAGATCCGCCAGCGGCGCCATGATCGGCATGGTCAGCGCGGCCTGTCCGCTGCCGGAGTGGATGAAGAAGTTGATCACGCTCTGCATCACGAACATTTTCTGCGCCGCGAATACGGGGCTGGACGACGCCACCAGCGGCATCAGCGCGTGCAGCATGGTGTCGATGATGTGGGCGTCACGCGCCAGCACCATCGCGGCGCGGGCGAGTGCGATCACCAGCGCCGTGCCCACCAGATCGCGCGCGCCTTGCACGAAGGCCGCCACCAGCGTGTCTGAATCCAGCTTGCCCGCGATGCCGACCACAATCGCCATCGCCAGGAACAGCGCGGCGATTTCCTCGATAAACCAGCCGTAGTGCACTACGCCGACCACCATCGCCACCAGCGTTCCGGCGAAAATCCACAGCACCGCGCGGTGCGTAGGCGTCAGCGAGGCATGGTCGTCGGCCGGCATGGCGCTGCGCTTTTCCTGATCCAACGCGTAGGTCGGGCTACGCTGCGGATCGGCTTTCACGCGCGCCGCGTACCACATCAGGAACACAATCGTAACGACGGTCGCCAGCGCCCACACCAGCAGGCGGTAGCCGATCCCGGAAAACACCGGCACGCCCGCAATGCCCTGCGCGATGCCGACATTGAAAGGATTCAGGAAGGCCGCCGCGAAGCCGACCTGCGAGCCGACAAACGGAATCGCCACGCCGACAACCGAGTCGTAGCCCAACGCCAGCGCCAGCGGCACGAACAGCAGCACGAAGGGAATCGCTTCTTCGTTCATGCCGAAGGTCGCGCCGCCCAGCGAGAACATGGTGACGAACACCGGTATCAACGCGGCACGCACCGCCGGCGATTGCCGGTGCGCGCGCGCGATGCTGCGGATCAGGGCTTCTATCGCCTCGGTTTTTTGCAGTACGGCGAAGGCGCCGCCGACGATCAGCACGAAACCGATGATCAGCGCCGCTTCGGTAAAGCCTTTGATCGGCGCCATCAGCAACTGCACCGGCCCTTGCGGCGCCGCTGTCACATACTGGAAGCTGGCCGGATCGACCAGCTGCTTGCCGTCGACCGTGTGGGTTTCGTAGCGGCCGCCCGGCACCAGCCAGGTGGCGGCGGCAATCAGCACCAGGATCGCGAACAGCAGCACAAAGGTGTGCGGGAGTTTGAGTTTTTTCATGGTCACAGGCTGAGAAGTTGGCCTTCGCGGAAGGCGGTGCGGCCGGCGATTTTGCCGATGTTCATACCGCGCAGGACGTGGCGGAAGGCGCTGCGGGCGAAGAATACGCCGGCCGTGCCGGCCCGCACCTGGCTGCTCTCGCCGCTGACCGGGTCGATCAGCTCCGCGATCACGCTGCCGGCTTCCACCCGTTCCCCCAGCGCTTTGCGGTACAACAGCACGCCCGCTTGGGGCGCCAGCAATGGCTGCACGGCTTCCAGCGCGGTGGCTGCGCACAGCGGTGATGGAAATGGATTTTCATCGGCCGATTCCAGTTCCAGCATGCCGTTGAGCGTGAGATAGCGCAGGATCGCGTTCGCATCGGCCTCCGCCAGCTGTTCGCTGACATCGCGCTCGCCGCGCAACTCGATGGTGGCGGCAACGCAGGCTGCAGGTATCGGATGGCGCTCGGCGAAGTGCTGCGCCAGCTCCCACCACAGGCGGCTGCAGGCTTCGTCGAACGGCTCGCCGCCGGACGCGGTGGTCAGCAGGGTAGCGTGCGATTGCATCAGCGCCGACAGCGGCGCGATGGCGGCGGCCAGCGGCGTGCCGCTGTAAATATGCAGCACGGCCTCGTTATCGCAGTGCAGGTCCAGCACGATGTCGGCACCGATGGCCAGTTCCAGCAAGGTCTTCTTCAGCGTTTCGGCGTCGTCGGCCGGCTTCCACCCGGCCAGCGCGGCGCGCGCATGGCGGCGGATGATACGCACATTGGCGGCGGCATCGTCGCCCAGTTCACCTTCCAGCGTCTGTTTCAGCTCCGCCGCCACATGCTTGAAAGCGCGATTGAAGTTGGCGCCGGTGCGCAGGTCGAAGCGGCCGAACGGCGCGCCGTGCACGGCCTGCGACAGCCCGATCGGATTGGCGGCGGGGACCAGCACGATTTCGGCCCGCAGCTTGCCTGCAGCTTCCAGTGCCGTCAGGCGCCGCCGCAGGAACTGCGCCACCAGCATGCCCGGCACCTCGTCCGCATGCAGCGAGGCCTGTATGTAGACCCGTTTTTCAGCGGCGGGACCGAAGTGAAAACTGTTCAACTCATAGATGGCGCTGCCGTGCGGCGCCGAGACAGGGTGTTTTTGCACTCTCATGGTGATGGGCTGCCCCGGCATGGGGCGCGGTGGTTGGAATGCGGTCGATTATGTATCGCAATTTACACAAAGTAAATCGATGTAAGCAAATTTACAGAAAGTTGTTGAATTTTGTTTTTGTCGTTGCTAAAGTTGCTTGCAAATAGAGTTCCAAATTTTCCGGAAATGAAAGTATGCTTACACCTTTCGGAAATGGGAGAGCTGCATGAAATCAGTGAATACGGCGGACGTGGCGTTCGCGCATTCGGAACTGGGACAGCGTTTGTCGGGCGTGATGACGGAAGGATCGGCGTCGAACCGCAGCATCGCCGAATACCTGTTGCGCAATCCGCTGCGCGTGACGGCCTTGAAGATCGATGAGATGGCGGAAGTGTGCCAGGTATCCAATGCCACCATCAGCCGCTTTGCGCGCGACATCGGCTTCGGTAACTACGCCGCCATGCGCAGCGCGGTGGCCGAGACACTGCATGCGGAAATGCAGCCGGTGGATAAGCTGCGGCACACGATTGAGAACCGCAAGGGCGCGGTGTGGCCCGGCGACGAAAGTATGGAGTACGCGCTGGCGAACATCAGCAGCACGCGCAATAACCAGTCGCAGCAAGAGATGAAGCAGGTGGTGCAGAAACTGAGCAAAGCGCGCACCGTATATGTATTGGGCTTCGGCCTGTCGTCGCACCTGGCCGGGTTGCTGACGCTGCACCTGCAGCCGTTCTGCCATCACGTGGTGGAAGTGGCGGCGGCCGGCGGCACCGAAGTGGCGGCAGGGCACCTGGCCAATGTCGGCGTGGGCGACGTGCTGGTGGTGATTTCCTTCCCGCGCTATGCGCTGGATGTGATTCGACTGGCCCAGTATGCACGCGACCGCAAGGCGTGCGTGATCTCGATTACCGATGCGCCGGCGTCGCCGCTGGTGGAGGTGTCGGAGCACGTGCTGTACGCCACCAGCAGCCATGCGGTGCTGCCGAGCAGCGCGACGGCGGCAGTGGCGGTGATCGAGGCATTGGCGGTGTCGCTGATGGTCTCGAACCAGGACAACGTAGAAAAAGCTGCGCGCTTGACGGAGGCGATTTCGGCCTACCTGTATGGCGCAGCAGGAACCAACACCAAAAAGGTGAAGAAGCGCACCGCGAAGAGCGGGGCGTCATAACCGCAATTTCAACAGGGAGTGGGGAATGAGTCTGCATCGGAAGAAAAAATTGGCATTGAAGCTCGCAGTGGGCGTATCGGCGGCGGTGGCGCTGCCGGTCCATGCCCAGGAAGAGCAAAAGATCCAGCGCGTGGAAATTACCGGCTCGTCGATCAAGCGCATCGATGCCGAAACCGCGCTGCCGGTGCAGATCATTGGACGTGAAGACATAGACAAAAGCGGCGTGACCACGGCCGCCGAACTGCTGAAGAATATCAGCGCCAACACCGCGCCGCTGTCGGACGGCGCCAGCATCACCGACGGCACCTCGGGCCAGCGCGGCTTCAACGGCGCCAACCTGCGCGGCATCGGCGTATCGTCCACGCTGGTGCTGCTGAACGGCCGCCGCCTCGCCAACTTCGCTTCGCCAGGCGACAACTCGGGCGTCGATCTGAATAACATCCCGGCCGGCGCGATCCAGCGCGTGGAAGTGCTGAAGGACGGCGCCTCCGCCATCTACGGCACGGACGCCATCGGCGGCGTGATCAACTTCATCACCCGCAAGGACTACACCGGCGTCGAACTGAATGCTTCGGCGGCCGGCACGCAGGAAGGCGGCGCGGGCAAACGCACCGCCAGCATCGCGGGCGGTTTCGGCAAGCTGCAGGAAGACCGTTTCAATCTGTTCGGCGTGCTGGATGTGCAGAAGCTCGACTCGTTGCGTTCCAGCCAGCGCGACTTTATCCAGGAGCGTCCACTGGCGGCCAACCTGCCGGCGCTCATGTCCAGCAATACCTACCCGGCCAATATAGACATCAACAGCGCCCAGCGCGCGGCGCTGATTGCCGCCGGTGTGCTGCCTGCCGGTTCCACCGCCAACCGCATCAACCCAAGCGCGCCGGATTGCGCGCCGCCGGCCACGGTCTACGCGCCCAAGGGCCCGGGCGGCAAGCTGGGGTGCAGCTACGACTACATGGAAGACACCGAGATTTATCCGAAGGCCAGCAAGATCGGTTTCATCGGCCGCGCCACGTTCCAGGCCAGCGCCGATCACCAGATCTTCCTCGAACTGGTGCAGTCGGAAGCGAAGAGCGACTATGTATTGAGCCCGAATCCGCAGCGCATCCGCAATCTGCCTGTCAGCCTGCTGCCGGAAAAATACCGAACGGCGCTTAGCGCACCGGGTCTGCCGGCCACCTTCAGCGGCATCCGCTACCGTATGACGGAAGCGGGCAACCGCACCAATCAGGTCACCAGCGACGCGCAGCGGCTGGTGCTGGGCGCCACCGGCACCGTGGCCGGTTGGGATTATGACCTGGGCCTGTCGCGCGCTGAGAACAAGGCTGTCGATAAATACGTCAACGGCTATGTGCTGTTCGATAAGTTCGACGCCGCCGTGCGTTCGGGCCTGGTTAATCCGTTCGGGCCATCGAGCAAGGCTGGCCAGGACCTGATCAACAGCATCAAGGTCAACGACGAAGCGCGCAAGTCCAAGGGGACCTCGACCGCCATCGACGGCAAGGTATCGACCTCTCTGGCGACGCTGGAAGGGGGCGACCTCGGTCTGGCCATTGGCGCCGAAGCGCGCCGCGAGCGCAGCACCTTCACGCCTTCGGCGCTGCTGCTGTCGAATAATATCGCCGGCGACCGCGATACCGGCCTCACCGCCGGCTCCACCACCGACCTGGTGGCGACCGACGACGGCCGCACCGTGGCCTCGGTCTACAGCGAAATCAATGCGCCGATCAGCAAGCAGCTGGAACTGCAGGCGGCGCTGCGCTACGACCATTACACCGAAGTCGGTTCGACCGTGAATCCGAAACTCGGCGTGCGCTGGCAGCCAGCCAGGCAGCTGGTGCTGCGCGGTTCGGCCGGCACCGGCTTCCGCGCACCGTCGCTGTCGGACCTGAAGCGCCCGACCACCTACGGCAGCGCATCGAGCTTCCTGACCGATCCGGAATGCGTGAAGAATGGCCTCGACAGCATCGACGGCTGTACCGATCAATGGCCGGTGGAGCGCCGTTCGAACCCGCACCTGAAACCGGAGAAGTCGCGCCAGTTCTCGCTGGGCGTTGCGCTGGAGGCCGCGCCGGGCCTGAACCTGACCGTGGATTACTGGGACATCCGCAAGAAGGACGTGATCAGCACCCTGGGCGAACAAATCATCGTCGACAACGCCGCCAAGTACGACGGAAAATACATCGAACGTGACGGCGATGGCTTCATCACCAACATCATTCTGCAGAAGGAAAACCAGGGCAAGCTGAATACTTCCGGCCTGGATCTGGGCGTGGATTACAAAACCGCCAACAGCGCCGCCGGCCGCTTCTCGGTCAACGCCACCGGCACGCTGGTGCTGAAGTACGACCGCCAGTTCGGCCCACTGGAGCCGGTGCGCAGCAACCTTGGCCTGTTCCTGAACGACCAGGTGATCCAGAAATGGCGCCATCGCATCAGCTTCGGCTGGGATCTCGGCGCGTACAACCTGACGCTGTCGAACCAGTTCTCGTCCGGCTACACCGACCAGAATACGACCTACGACCCGGTGGCCGACGCGCTGCTGCCGTCGCGCCGCGTCAAGCCTTACTCACTGTGGGACTTGAGCGGCAGCTGGGCGATCAGCAAGCAGGTCAAGCTGCGCGCCGGCGTGCTGAATCTGGGCGACACCGCGCCGCCGTACTCGAACCAGGCGTATTATTTCCTGGCAGGGTATGATCCTACCTATACGGATCCGCGTGGACGCAGCGCCTTCATCAGCGTAAGCTACGCGTTCAAATAAGGCAGGACCGGGGAACGGGGCGCAAGCCCTGTTTCTCTTTCTTTAGACAGGGAATAGCGTATGACGATTTGGGTGAAAGCGGTGCGCCTGATGTGCGTATCGTTGATGGCATTATCCATACAGGTTTCACACGCGGCCGATGCGCCGCCGCAGGGCAACCTGCTCATCGCCGGCGGTGCGATCCGCGCCGATAACACCATCATCTGGGAAAAGCTGGTGCAGCTGGCCGGGGGCAAGGGCGCACGCATCGCGGTGATGCCCAGCGCGGCCGGCAATCCTGAGCGTTCGGGCGCCAACATCGCCGCCACGCTGGGCAAATACGGTGCATCCGCCTTCGTGGTGCCGGTGTCGATCCGCCTCAAAAATACCGATTACAAGGCCGCAGCCGAAGACCCAGCGCTGGCGCGTGCTATCCGCGAAGCCGGTGGCGTCTACTTCTCAGGCGGCGACCAAAGCTACATCACCAAGGCGCTGGTGCGTCCGGACGGCACACGCACCGCCGTGCTGCAAGCCATCTGGGATGTGTACAACAAGGGCGGCGTGATCGGCGGCAGCAGCGCCGGTGCCGCCATCATGAGCAGCACCATGTACTACGATGCCAAGACGGTGCTCGGGACCCTGGCCGCCGGCGTCAATGACGGCCGCGAACTGGCGCCGGGATTGGGCTTCGTCGGCACCGACCTGTTTGTCGACCAGCACCTGTTGGCACGCGGCCGCTTCGCGCGCATGTTGCCGGCCATGCTGAAGAAGAATTACAAGCTGGGACTGGGCATCGATGAAAACACCGCGATGGTGATCAACGCCAAACGCGAGGTGGAAATCATCGGCTACCAGGGCGCGTTGCTGCTGGATCTGCGCCAGGCCAAGACCAATGGCGACATCAAGGAATTCAACCTGACCAACGCCCGCATCAGCTACCTCGATCGCGGCGACCGCTATAACCTGGTCACCGGCCAGTACACGCCATCCGCCGACAAGGCCGACGGCAAGCTGGATCCTGCACAGCCTTTCCTCAATGAGCAGGTGTACACGGCCGACATCCTGGGCCACAACATGGTGCTGGTGATGATGGAGCGCCTGATTAACAACGCCCGCAGTGAAGCCATCGGCATCGCCACCGCGCCGCCGGGCGAGGCGCAGGATGGGCTGGGATTCGAGTTCAAGCTGACCCGCGACGCCGGCAGCGTCGGTTATGAATCGGCGACGGCGGAAGCCTACACCATCCTGAACCTGCGTCTGGACGTGCGTCCGCTGCAGATCACGCGGCCTTGGTACCGTTGATCTTGTCGCGCTGCTCCTGCTTGCGTTTCTCGGCCTGCTGAATATTGGCGATCTGCTGCTCCTGCATGTCGATCAGGCGTTGCAGATCCATGATTTGCTTCATCAGGAGTGTTTGCTCCATCGGGTCAGTCGATTCGCGCAGCTGTTTTTGCAAGACAGTCAATTGTTTGCGCAGACCCTTGATCTGCGAAAGAATCGAATTGATCTGACCTTGCGCTCCCATGTCGCTCACGTGCGCACTGGGCTCCACTAATAAGGCCATGATGTACCCCCAAACGGCTGTGTATATTCTGGTAAGGCGGCCGCTTACGGGTAAATACTAAGTTCCCAGTTGCCGGAAATGTACGTATCCTTACATCTTTTTAAAAATCGAGAGCAGTATGACGGCAGGTAATACGATTCCGGCGGACGTCGCATTCGTCCATTCGGCGCTGGGCAAGGTGCTGGCGGGCGTGCGCGCCGAGGGTTCCGCCTCCCACCGCAGCATCGCGGATTACCTGATGCGCAATCCGATGCGCGGCACCGCGCTCAAGATCGAGGAAATGGCCGAAGGCTGCAAGGTATCGACCGCCACCATCAGCCGTTTTGCGCGCGATATCGGTTTTAACAGCTACGGCGCGATGCGCAGCGCGCTGGCCGAAACCCTGCACACCGCCATGCAGCCGGTGGAAAAGCTGCGCACTTCGATCGCGCGCCGCAAGGTGTCCCAATCGGCGGGCGAGGCGAGCATGGAGTACGCACGCAGCAACCTGGCTGCCACGCAGGGCGCGCATTCGCCGCAGGTGCTGGATGCAGTGGCGCGCAAAGTCAGCGGGGCGCGCACGGTGTATGTGCTGGGACTCGGCATGTCGTCCAGCCTCGCCGCCATGCTGACGCTGCACCTGCAGCCATTCTGTCAGCACGTGGTGGAGATGGCGGCGGCCGGCGGCACCGAAGTCGCGGCCGGGCAGCTGGTGCACCTGCGTCGCGGCGATGTGCTGGTGGTGTTCTCTTTCCCGCGCTATTCGAGCGATGTGATGCGGCTGGCGCAGTTCGCGCGCAGCCAGCGTGCCACCGTGGTGGCAATTACCGACAATCCGTCGGCGCCGATGGTGTCGCTGTCCGACCACGTGCTGTACGCCAGTGCCGCACATGGCGTGCTGCCGAGCAGTATGGTGGCGGCGGTGTCGGTGATTGAAGCGCTGGTAGTGGCGCTGATGGTGTCCAACAAGGCGAATGTGCGCAAGGCGGTGCGGCTCAGTGAGGTCATCGGCGAGTACATGGTCGGCGGGACTGTTTAGCGGATTTACTAAACTCGGGGCCATATTTGGTTTTCGTATTGACCGTCGCCGAAGCCGGCGCTATAACGTCAGGATGAAAACGACTACCTTCCTCCCGGCTGGCGTTATCGCGCTGGCCCTGGCGCATTCCCTGGCCCTTCCGGCGCTCGCCACCGCCCAAACCACGCCTGCTGCGGCGGTCGATGTCTTCATCGGCACCGGCGGCGACGGCCATACCTTCCCGGGCGCGACCCGCCCGTTCGGCATGGTGCAGCTCAGCCCCGATACGCAGGTGCGGCCGTTCCGCCAGAGCTATCCGTGGGCGGCCGGCTATCGCTACGACGACGACAGCATCCTCGGTTTCTCGCATACCCATTTCTCCGGCAGCGGCCACTCCGATCTGGGCGACGTGCTGCTGATGCCATACAGCGCCGAGACCAAGTGGGAGCCGGGCTATCCCGAGCGGCCGTTCAGCGGCTATCGTTCGCGCTTCAGCCACAAGGAAGAACGCGCGGAGCCTGGCTACTACAAGGTGCGCTTGTCCGATAACGAGGTCGATGTCGAGTTGACCGCCAGCGAGCGCGTGGGCCTGCATCGCTACCGCTACGCCAAGGGCGCCGAGGCCAAGGTCATGCTGGATCTGCGTTCAAGCATCTACGATTACGCAGCCAAGAATCTGTGGTCACGCCTGCGCGTGCGCGACAACACCCTGATCACAGGCATGCGCGAGACGCGCGGCTGGGCGGCAGGGCGTCAGCTGTACTTCGCAATCCAGTTCTCGCATCCATTGAAGGAGCGCACACTGCGCAATATGGAGCGCGATGTTGAATACAAAGGCTTCGCCGGGCCGGCCGACAAGGTGCTGGTGGAGGGCAAGGCGCTGGTCGGCGCGCTGGAATTCGGCGTGCCTGCGGACGGCCAGCTGCAAGTCAAGGTTGCGATATCGGGCGTGAGCGAGGAGGGCGCGATCGCCAATCTGGCCGAGATGCCGGGCTGGGACTTCGATGCGGAGCGCGCCAAGGCGTCTGCTGCATGGAATGAGGCGCTGGGCTCCGTTGCCATCGAGGCCGAGCCGGAGATGCGCAAGATGGTGTACACGGCGCTGTATCACAGCATGCTGGCGCCTAGCCTGTTCATGGACCGCGACGGCCGCTATCGTGGCCCGGACAACGAGGTACATCAGGCGTCGGGCTTCCGCTACCACTCCACCTTCTCGCTGTGGGACACCTATCGCGCGCTGCATCCTCTGCTGACGCTGATCCAGCCGGAGCAGCGCAATGTGGACTTCGTGCGTTCGCTGGTCGAGTCGCAGAAGCATAGCGCGTACGGCATATTGCCGGTGTGGGCTTTCCACGGGCAAGAGACCTGGTGCATGATCGGCTACCACGCGGTGCCGGTCATCGCCGACGCCTACATGAAGGGCCTGAAAGGCTTCGATGCGGAAGAGGCATTGAAGGCCATGACCAGCAGCGCGGAGTACGGCCCGTATGGCGGTTTGCAGCACTACATGAAGCTGGGCTACGTGCCGATCGACCTTGAGCCGGAAGCGGCGTCCAAGACGGTGGAATATGCGTTCGACGACTGGACCATCGCGCGTATGGCGGAGAAGATGGGCAAGAAGGATATCGCCGCCCGTTATTACAAGCGCGCCCAGAACTACCGCAACTCCTTCGACGTGAAGACCGGATTCCTGCGCGCGAAGAAATCGGACGGCACCTTCCGCGAGCCGTTCAATCCGGTGCAGTCCAACTTCGGCAGCGATTACACCGAGGGCAGCGCGTGGCAGTACTCGTGGTATATGCCGCACGATAACGCAGGCCTGATCAAGATGCTGGGCGGCGATGCCGGCCTGCAGAGCAAAATCGATCAGGTGTTCGACGCCAAGGTGGACGACAATGTGTACGCGCACATGGAAGACATCTCTGGCCTGATCGGCCACTACGCGCACGGTAACGAGCCATCGCACCATGTGGCTTACCTGTACAACTATGCAGGCGCGCCGTGGAAGACGCAGAAGCGCCTGACGCAAGTGGTGGCGACGCAGTACAACACCACGCCGGCAGGCCTGTCGGGTAATGACGATCTGGGGCAGATGTCGGCGTGGCTGGCCTTCACCGCGCTGGGCTTCTACCCGGTGGCGCCGGGCAGCAATGAGTATGTGATCGGCCGTCCGTTCCTCGATAAAGCGGTGCTGAATCTCCCGAACGGCAAGCAGTTCACGATCCGCGCGCCGGGCCTGAGCAAGGACAATGTGTACGTGGCGGGCATCACGCTGAACGGCAAGCCGCTGGCGCAAACCTACCTGCGCCACGACCAGATCACGGCGGGCGGCGAGCTGGTATTCACCATGTCCAGCCAGCCGAACACCGAATGGGGCAAAGGCCTCACTGCACGCCCTTACACCCAGACGGCTTACTAAGGCGGCTTCGGTTGTAGCGTCAAAGTCTGGATGGTGGGCGGTGTGGTCGGTGCGAGCAGCACCGAGCCGCTCACCCGGCCGCGCGCGCAGCGCCACGTAAAGCCGCCGGCCAACGGGCCGCTGGGGTTCAGCGGCGCCGAGGTATCGCAGTCGCCGACGGCGGCTTTCAATTGTTCGAGGTCGCGGCGCCAGCCCGCTGCGTCGCGGTCGAGCAGGAAGTTCATGGCCAGTTGGCCGCTGGCGACGCTCACATCGCCTTTTTGGTAAATCGAACCAGCCGCCGTGTATGCGGCCGCCAGCTCCGGTCCCGCCGTGAGGCTGCGCGCTTTCAGGTAGCCGCCACGGCTCAACACCATCGCAGCATCCCATACCGCAGCCGATGAACCGGAATAACTGCGGTTGGTGAATGCGAACACGCCGACGCCGTAATCCGGCAGCAGCAGGACGTGCGATCCATAACCGGGATAACCGCCGCCGTGGCTCAGTGTCAGGCCCAATTCGCAATCGGTGGCGGCGATCAAGCCCATGCCGTAGGTGGACGCCTGGCGGCAGCTGTCCGCACCGGTGTGGCCGAAGCGCTGGCGCAGCGCGGGGAAGTTGGAGCCATGCGCAAGTTCCCGTACCGTGGCGCGCTTGACCGGGCCGGCGTCCGCGCCGTCGCGCGCGGGCCACGCGGCCAGCAGGTAGGCCATCCATTTGGCGTAATCCACGGCGCTGGTTTGCACACCGCCCATTGCGCCGAACGCGCCGTGCGCCATCGTCTGCACTTGCGTCCATTTGTTGTCGGCCCAGTGGTAGCCTTGGGCGCGGCGTTCGCGCGGCGCGGCGTCGGCCATATAGCCGGTGGACGACATGCCCAGCGGCTGCATCAGCATGGACGAGATGGTGTCCGCATACGGTCGGCCCGAGACGTTGCCGATGATGCGGCCAAGGATGGCGTAACCAAGGTTGGAGTATTCCATCGTCACGCCGGGTGCATGGCTGAATGGCACGCCGGTGCGCAGCAGTTGTGTGAAATCGGCTTCGGGCAGCGGTGTCTGGCGGTCGCCCCACGGATCATCGGTCACCAGGCCGGCGGTGTGGTTGAGCAGGTCGCGCACGCGGATGCGCGGTGCGTCCTCGGTTGGGGACTTCCAGTTTTTCAGCTCCGGCACATAGCTTTCAGCCAGCGCATCGAGGCGCAGCTTGCCGTCGTCGCGCAGCTTCAGCACCGTCAGCGCGGTGAAGGCCTTGCTCATCGAGGCGATGCGGAACAGCGAGTCCGGCGTGACCGGCCGGTGCGATTCGAGGTCTTGCACGCCCATGCCGCGCACATAGACCAGCCGTCCATCGGCCACGATTCCGTAGACCAGTCCGGGGATATGCTGGTCGAGCGCATAGTCGGCAAAGATGGCGTCCACCTTGTCGAAGAGCGCCGCATCGCTCTTGTCGTCGGCGATGGCGTGCAGCGGCATCGCCAGTGCGGTGATGCACAGCAGGGTGACACGTTTCAGGCTTGGCATTGATAGATCCTTCAAGCGGAGATCTCAGGCTCGCGGTTGTAGAAGGTGAGGTTGTTGCCGGCTGGGTCTTTGATCGACATTTCGCGGCCGCCCCACGGCACTTCCTTCACGCCGGCGCGGGCGTGCTTGTATTGTTTGGCGATGAGTTCCGCTTGATAGGCATCGACATCGGTGGCGGCGATGCGGATGGCTGCTCCGGGCGAACAATCGCCGAAGTGGCCGGACAAGTGCAGCAGGCAGCCGTCTTTGGATACCTGCATGTAGAGTGGCATGCCATCCTCGAAGCGATGCTCCCAGTCGACTTTGAAGCCGAGGAATTCGACATAGAATTCAAGCGCCATCGCTTCATCGAAGATGCGCAGGATAGGTGTGACGGTGCCCAGGCTCATGGCGCGTCCTTTACAGGTGTTGGTCGAACAAAACCGGATTGCCATCCGGGTCGATGGCGATGAAGCTGGCCGGACCTGTGGTGGTATCGTCGGCTTCCATCTCCAGTGCCACGCCTTGCGCCTTGAGCTGGCGCTGGATTTCGCGGATGTCGGTAAAACCGTCGAGCGCCAGCGCATTCTGGTCCCAGCCGGGATTGAAGGTCAGCATATTCTTCTCGAACATGCCCTGGAACAGGCCGATCACGTGATCGCCGTTCTTCATGATCAGCCAGTTCTGGCCAGCATTGCCGCCGAACTGGGTGAAGCCGAGCTTCTCATAAAACGCCCGTGACGCGGCCAAGTCTTTGACCGCCAGGCTGATGGAAAATGCGCCGAGTTGCATGATGACCTCCTGCCACTTAGGAATCAGACAACTCTAGCACACCACCCGCGCTCAGTACACCTCGGGCACGATGATCTCAGGCGGCACCGGGCGGCGCACATAGTCGTCATGGTATTCGCGCTCCGGCAGTTCGATCGCCGGATGACTTACCTCTTCATACGGCATTTGGCCCAGCAGGTGGTGGATGCAGTTCAAACGGGCCTTCTTCTTGTCCACGCCTTGCACCACCCACCACGGCGCTTCCGCGATGTGGGTCCGTTCCAGCATCACCTCCTTGGCGCGCGTGTATTCTTCCCAGCGGCGGCGCGATTCCAGGTCCATCGGGCTCAGTTTCCACTGCTTGAGCGGATCGTGGATGCGGCCGAGGAAGCGCGCGTTCTGCTCTTCGTCGGAAATCGAGAACCAGTATTTGATCACCTGGATGCCGGAGCGCGCCAGCATGCGCTCAAATTCCGGCACGGTCTGGAAGAACTCCTCGTACTGTTCGTCGGTGCAAAAGCCCATCACGCGCTCGACGCCAGCGCGGTTGTACCAGCTGCGATCGAACAATACGATTTCGCCGGCGGCCGGTAGATGCGAGACGTAGCGCTGGAAGTACCACTGCGTGCGTTCGCGATTGTTCGGTGCGGGCAGGGCGGCCACGCGGCATACGCGCGGATTCAGTCGCTGCACGATGCGCTTAATGACACCACCCTTGCCGGCGGCGTCGCGGCCTTCGAAGATGATGACGACCTTGTGGCCGGTGTGGACCACCCAGTCCTGCAGCTTGACCAGCTCCGCCTGCAGGCGGAATAGTTCGCGGAAGTAGAGGCGGCGCTCTTCCTTGGCTTCGGCGCTGCGTTCGCGTTCGACCACCTGCTTGGTGTGCGGGTCTATCTCGCGGTCTTCGAGCTCCATTTCCAGCTCCTCGTCATAGCTGTCGGTCAGCTCGCGCTGGACGCGGTCCAGTAAATCGTGCTCGTTCAGGTTCACGCACTGCTCCTCATTTTGCAATGGGGAGCAGCATACGTGCCGATTATGACGCGCCGATGACCATGCCCGGCAAGGCCGGTTCGGCCGGCTGCGGTGCTTCCACGTCCTGCGTCGCCAGTTCCAGTTCTTCGAAGGCATCGTAGGTCAGCTGCATCAGGCGGTCCGGGTCTGGCACCAGGTCGGTGTCCACGAACAGCGCCAGCTGGATCTGCCCGGCGTAGGAGATGAAGGCCAGGCCCACCCCCAGCTTGCCCGCTTGCGGCACCCAGCAAATCAGGTCGGTCAGGCGCGAGCCGGCCAGGTAGCGACGGCTGGCGGGGCCTTCGATATTGGTCAGTACCACCGAGCCTTTGGATGTGAACAGGTTTAGTGCGAAGTGCTGCAAGGCGGTCGGCAGGCAGCCGGCGATGGAAAGGAAGGCCATCGTGGCGCGCGGCTGGTGCGAGCGCTTGATCGCAGTCATGCGGCTGCTGGACAGGCGCAGACGTTCGGCCGGATTGTCCTCGTTGGTCGGCAGGTCGACCGCCACCAGTCCGAACTCGTTCCCTAGCTGGAAAGCGTTGGCCTTCTCGCGCAGGTTGAAGGTGACGGCGGCGCGAAGAGCGCGACCATCGGGGCGCTGTCCGCGTTCGCTCAGGTAAGTGCGCAGCGCGCCGGAGACGGCGGCGACCCATACATCGTTGAGCGTAACGCCCACGCGTTTCGACATGGCGCGTACGCGCTCCATTTCCAGCGGCGGCAGCCACACCAGCTGCTTGGCGCCGGTCATCGGGGCTTTGAACTGGCTGTGCGCATCGGGCCACAGGATGGACAGGCGCGCCACGTGGGCAGCGATCTTTAGCCATGACAGACCGCGCACCACCGCCGAACAGACCTTGTTATGCGCCACCGCGCGGTGTGGATGACCGACCGGCGAAGGCGTCTTGCCATGCAGGCCGTTGTCGTCGGTGAGATGGTTCAACACGTGCACAAGTCCGAGGCCGTCGGTAATGCAGTGGTGGACGCGGAACACGATGGCGTGGCCGCCGTTGACGCGGTCCAGCACCGTCATGTGCCACATCGGGCGGTCGCGTTCCAGTGGCAGGTGGGCGAGGCGAGTCAGGTGTTCGTGCAGCCCTGTGTGCGGCAGGTCGTGCTCCATGCGCTCCAGCTCAACGTGGCGGGTGATGTCGAACTGGTCGTCCTCCACCCAGTGCGGACGGCCGCGCAGGCGTACCACTTTCTGCGTGAAGCGCGGATAGTTGGGCAGCCGGTGGGCGATAGTCGATACCAGCCGCTCCATGTCGACCCGGCCTTCGAACAGCAGGATACTGTTGATGACCATCAGATTCTTTTCCGTATCCATGCGATGCCATGCATGGTCGCGTCGCGTCATTACCGCCGGTGCTGCGTGGGCTTTGCTCATTCGTGCTGTCTCCTGGTGCTGCTTTTATATAGTTATAGGTGCTGCGGATACTTCTTCTACGGGCTTCGGTGCGCGCGGGCGCAGGGCATAACGGTTCAGGCCAGTCATGTGGATGCGGCACAGGTAGTCCTGCCAGTCGATGGCGGCAGTGTCCACGTTGTAGCGTGCGCGGTCCTCACTGCTGAAACGCTGGGCCAGCGCTTGCAGGCGGTCGCTCCGGAATACGTAGCGCGGCGCGGTGTAGAACGAGAAGGTCAGGGCCAGCAACTGGGTGGTGCGCAGCGCTTCGAGCTTCGGCGACTCGCCCGCGCCGAGCAGCTTGCGCACCGCGCTCCAGCTGGTGGCGCCGATGCGCATGGCGCGCAGCATCAGCAGGAATAGCGGGCGGCTGACCACGCGGAAGTCGTGTTTCGGTTCGTTGTAGAACAGGCGCTCGTACTGGCGCCAGTTGCGCTGCGACTCGCCCTTAATCAGATCGATCACGCGGCCGACGGTGATGGGGTTGGTGGCGCCGGTGCAAGCCTGATAGATGCGCATGGCCGGCGCGGACAGCAGCGCTTCGGCCGCAGCCAGGATGACGCTGTTGGCCACCAGGTCGGCTGGCACGATATCCACCACCTGCTTCGGCTTGGCCGGGAAGAAGTTGGTCTTGCCGCGTGCGTAGGCGAGGATGATAGCGTCGGCCACCTTCACGCCTTCGATCCAGCCGGGCGCCGGTTCGGCGAGCGTGCTCTCGATGATGGATGGGCGCACGATGGTCAGCGAGCGGCCGCGCATGGCGGCCATCGCCAGCTGTTCGCCCATCCACTTGGTGAAGGTGTAGGTGTCGTTCCAGCCGTGGTAATTGGCTTCCTTGATACCCAGCTCTGTCAGGCGGCGTGCCAGTTCGTCCGGCTCATGTACCTCGGCGCGCAGCATGGCGATGCGGTGTTTCAGGTGCTGCAACAGCGCGTACAAATCATAATGGCCGTCGGCGTGGCGCGGGATGGCGGCGCGTGCCGGCGTCACATTTTGTTCGACCATCTGGCCACGGTTATAGCCGTTGACATAGCAGGTCGACACCTGGATCAGCGGTGCATTGCCAGCGCGCGCCAGTTCGGTGATGTTCTGCACACTGAGGGCGTTGATGGCCAGCGCTTCATCGAGCGCCTCGCGGAAGTTGACGCTGGCGGCGGCGTTGATAATCAGGTCGATTCGGCGTGCCAGCGCGTTGAAGGCGGTAATCGGCATACCGAAGCCCGGTTCCGTCACCTCGCCGGTGACGCATTCGATCTTCTCGGCGAAGAACTCGGCCAGGAAAGCAGGGCGCTCGGCGCGCAGGCGGTCGAAGATGGAGGAGGTGGCGATGTCGCGTTCAAAGCGGGTCCGGGCGTCGGCGCCGTTACGGCCGCCGCGTATCAGCAGCACGATGCGGCCGATATCGGGCACGCTGCGAATCAGTTTTTCCAGCACCACTTTGGCGAGGAAGCCGGTGCTGCCGGTAATCAGGATGCGCTTCCCCGAGAGTGCCGCGTGCACATTCAATGCTGGTGTCATAGGTTTCTCAGAAACGAACGGTGTCAGAACTGCAATGAACCGATCTTAGAGCGAAACCGTTAAGTAACTAGCTACTTTGCACTGGCTTGCGGAGCCAAACGCATGGCGTGGGGAGTCATCTCCGATGGCGCCGAGGGTGGGCGCCTGCGGCATTTGTACAACGAAAGAAGGAGGGGGCGACACAAGAGCTGGCGGGACTGGTGCTCTTAGTCCGTTCCCGCCCCGTTGCAGACGATCAGAGCTATTTAATTTCCGTAGTTTTGCATTCACTATCCTCATACTCGTTCCCCCAATCCCATGTTCCCGTGCAAACTTGGGAATTAACGATGTCTCCAGAAAAAGACAAATCAAATTTATACAGGAAGGGATTTGACGAGCAAAGCAAATTGAAAGATTCAATTCCCATTATTTTCCTATCATTCAATTTTATTTCTTGAATATAGTAAAAAGCATTCTCAGGACACATTCCATCTTGCCGAACCGGGATAACTTCTATTTTAGCCTCGACAAAATTCACCCCTATCTGGCAATTAAGGTCTGTTGATTTTTCATCAGATATTAATCTATACCCGGGCAATATGGGAATAGAATCTTCGTCATTAGCGCGAACAACTCCGCGAAGTGAAAATAGCTTCTCCTCAGGCGAACACTTATAAGCGACAGAAGGCTGAGACCAATCAGCCTTGGCCACGCAGGATACCAGAATACTGAAATAAATTAAAAATCTCAATTTCATTCGCTCATGGTTCCTTCTCATCAAACCCAAATTTTTTTGGAATTTCTGTCGAATGGCCGGTTATGGCCGACTGCAGTCTATCCCAGCGATTCTTTAGACCAAAGAAGAAAGTAGGCGTTGGTACAGCAACCAGAAGCCTCCGCCAACGCTCTGTTGTCCAACCCAGGGAAACGTGCCTGCAATTCTTTGACCAACCCGTGCTGCCTTGCATAAAGTGCCGTTTAATCATTTTCGCTTTTTAGTTTTAACTCTTATGGTAGCCCGAGAGAATAGCGAATTAAGAGAAAGAAAAGCTCACACATTTTCACAAACATGGAAGCTTATGCTGGGAATTACTCAGTTTTGCAGCGCGTCATGCAATTTTGTGCGCAAGGCTTCCCGTTCGGCTAGCGAAGGGATTTGGTCGTTGGCAGCAGTGGTGAGGCGCGATACGTCGGCACGTGGAATGATTGTCATATCCGCATAAACAACCAGGCTGCGGAATGCGAAACCATGTTTTTGCAAGTGCTGCATGACGATGGTTGCTAGACGCGCTTTTGTTTGATTAGGGACGCCCCATATTAGCACGGGCTTTTTGCCGCCCGCCACACAGAAGTCGGCGGTGTACTCATCAGCATTCGGAACGCCCGTGGCAATGAAGTCGCGGGTGATTGCATCGTAACCCGCAATATTGCTTAGGTGCGTACTCAGGTCTTCATAAAATGTACTCTCAACCTGTATCCGGTTCAGGAAAGTGAGATCATGAATTTTAGTCAGGGCTTGGCCGAATTGGAAAATCCCTGTTGCGAGATTGGTGGCCGGGATTTCCAGATTTAAGTCGCCTTCATCGTCTGCGATGCCCATTTCAGACAGGATTTGCTGGAATACTTTGTTGCGAGTGCCTTCTGCGAGCTTCGAAATGTCATGTTCGTAGCTCAGATGCATAAACGTCGCCCCTTTGTCGCTCAGCCGGAAGCCGCCGCTTGGCAGTCGCTTGAGATAAATGGAGAAGCGATCGCCGTCGGGAAAGGCAAACGGAGTCCTAATTACAATATCTCCACTTGGCCGTTGCTTGAGTGTTACCTTGGCGCACAGGGCGGCGCAGAGCTCAGCTTCCAAGTCTTCAATTTTGTCGCTCATCAGAAACTCAGATTGGTTTGCGCATCATTGACGTTAGCAGACGGCTCCGTCCAGCTAATATTGCAGTCAGCCAGTAAGCGGTGGCCAGATGTATGTGGCAGGAGGCGTCGAAGAGAGTGCCTTCAATGGGATTGCTGTGTTCGTGATCTGAACCGTTATAGCGGATCAGCATAACTTTGTGGGATGCTGTGGCGTGCCAAAGTAGTCCACATGAATAGCTGTCGGCCACCATCGTACTCTGCCTGGTAATCAGCGTGAAGCTCTGACTGCCGTCGGCGCTTTGCACGTCAAGGTTCTGTTCTTTGTGTTTTGCCTTGGGTGTCTGTTTGGCGCGCTTATTGCGGATGACTTTTTCGCAGGTCAGGAGACTGTTGATGATTTCATCGGTCAGGCTTGCCGGGTCCATTTTCGACGCTTTCCGCTTCAGGGTTGCTGCTCCGCAGCAACGTTGGTAAATACTCAAAACAACACTGGCCGCATGTGGCGGCCAGTGTTGTTATTTTGCTGCTAAAGGCGCAATTAATTGTCGCGGATGCTCCATGCCCGGTTGATGCTCAGGGCGGCCAGCGAGCTGACAGCACCCGACAGCAGGTACAAGCCCGCATACGCCAAACCAAAGTGCGACGACACGCCCAGGGCCACCAGCGGCGCGAAGCCCGCGCCCACCAGCCACGCTACGTCCGAAGTCAGGGCGGCGCCGGTGTAGCGATACTTCTGCGGGAAGTTGGAGGTCACCGCGCCCGCAGCCTGGCCGTACGACAGGCCCAGCAGCGAGAAGCCGATCAGGATGAAGGCGTCCTGGCCGTGCTCGCCGCCGTCGATCAGGAACGGCACGAACAGGCTGAAGATACCGATCATGGTCGCCAGCGTACCCAGCGTGCGGCGGCGGCCGAAGCGGTCCGCCACATAGCCGGAGACGATGATGCCGACCGCCATCAGGGCCACGCCCACCATCTGCACCTGCAGGAAGCCTGCCAGCGAACGCTGCGAGGTGAGGGTGATCCACGACAGCGGGAACACGGTCACCAGGTGGAACAGGGCATAGCTGGCCAGCGCAGCCAGTGCGCCGATGATGACGTTGCGCGACTGCGATTGCATCAGCTCGCCCACCGGAACTGGATCGAGCTGGTGCTCGTCCAGCAGGTGCGAGTATTCATGCGTGGTCACCAGGCGCAGGCGGGCAAACAGGGCCACTACGTTGATGGCAAACGCCACGTAGAACGGGAAGCGCCAGCCCCAGTCGAGGAAGTCCAGCGAACTCAGCGTGCTCAGCATGTAGGCGAACAGGCCGGCCGCGATGACGAAGCCGATCGGCGCGCCCAGCTGGCCCAGCATGGCATACCAGCCGCGCTTGTGCTCGGGCGCATTCAGCGCCAGCAGCGACGGCAGGCCGTCCCACGAGCCGCCCTGGGCAATACCTTGCCCAATACGCAAGATGGACAACAAGACAATCGACCAGGTACCGAGCGAGGCGTAATCCGGCAGGAAGGCGATGCCGGCGGTGGACACGCCCATCACCATCAATGCCAGTGTGAGCTTGGCTTCCCGCGTGAAACGATGCTGGACTGCCATAAATGCGACAGTTCCAATCGGTCGTGCAATAAAGGCCAGCGCAAAAATCGCAAAAGCGTATAGTGTTCCGTCAAGTCGGCTTTCGTACGGGAAGAATACGGACGGGAACACCAAGGCCGAGGCAATGGCGTAGACAAAGAAGTCGAAATACTCGGAGGCGCGCCCGATCACCACGCCAATTGCGATTTCCCCAGGAGAGATATGTCCATCCCTGGCATTGATGCTGCGTGCGCCAGGGCTCGTTTGATGATGTTCGTGGACGCCAGCTGCATGGACGTCACTGATAGAAGTCGTGTTAGCCATAGTCTCTTGTCTCGTGTTAGTTGTTATTACAAGGGCTGTCCAGGCGGGTAGGACAAAGTGTCCAATGGCAAGAACGGTCCTTAGTAAGTACAGTAGCATGATCCCAACAATCTGTAACGTACATTACCGCATGATTCCTCCTATCGTTCGTCGTGGATTGCTCCTCGCACCGTTAATGTGGCTCGCTGGCTGCGACACGGTCGTGCTCAATCCGTCTGGGGATATCGCAGCGCAGCAGGCACACCTTGTCGTTGTGTCAACACTGCTGATGCTGTTGATTATCGTTCCTGTCATGTTCCTGATCTGCTGGTTCGCATGGCGCTATCGCAAGTCGAATACCGCCGCCGAATACAAGCCGGACTGGGACCACTCCACCAAGCTCGAACTGCTGATCTGGGGCGCTCCGCTGCTGATCATCATCGTGCTGGGCCTGATCACCTGGATCTACACCCACTTGCTGGACCCATACCGTCCGCTGAGCCGCATCGACGAAAACCGTCCGATCGCCGCTGGCGTCAAGCCGCTGGAAGTGCAAGTGGTGTCGATGGACTGGAAGTGGATGTTCATCTATCCAGAGCAGGGCATCGCTACCGTGAACGAACTGGTCACCCCGATCGACGTGCCAGTGCGCTTCCACATGACCTCGACCTCGGTGATGAATGCGTTCTACATCCCTGCGCTGGCCGGTATGGTCTACACCATGCCTAGCATGGAAACGCAGCTGAACGCGGTAATGAACAAGGTAGGCGTGTACGACGGCTTCTCGGCCAACTACAGCGGTGCCGGCTTCTCGGACATGAAGTTCAAATACCACGGCGTGTCGCAAGCCGACTTCGACGCCTGGGTCGCCAAGACCAAGACCAGCACCAGCGCGCTGACCCGCGCCGAGTTCCTGGCCCTGGACAAGCCGACCATCAAGCACCCGATCATGCATTTCGGTAGCGTGGACAAGGGCATGTACGACCTGATCCTGAACCGTTGCGTGGCTGAAGGCAGCACCTGCATCAACACCCAGATGCACCAGGATGCAACGCGCATCAAGGCAGCGGCAGCCATCAAGAAACTGCCAGAAGAAGTGTGCGAGCCGACCAACGTCGCCGCCACTACTGCTCAACCTACCCGTAAAGAATGACCATGTCTGATCTGAATCTCACCAGTCTGATCTTTGGACGGCTGTCGCTGGAAGCAATTCCTTACCACGAGCCTATCCTGATCGGCACCTTCGCTATGGTGGCGATCGGCGGCCTCGCGCTGCTGGCTGCCATGTTTAAATTCCGCCTGTGGGGCCCGCTGTGGCGCGACTGGATCACCTCCATCGACCACAAGAAAATCGGCATCATGTACATGGTGCTTGGTATCATCATGCTGCTGCGCGGCTTCGCCGATGCACTGATGATGCGCGCACAGCAGGCTATCGCTTTCGGCGATAACCCTGGCTTCCTGCCGCCGCACCACTACGACCAGGTGTTCACCGCCCACGGCACGATCATGATTTTCTTCGTGGCCATGCCGTTCGTGACCGGCCTGATGAACTACGTGGTGCCGCTGCAGATCGGCGCGCGCGACGTGTCGTTCCCGTTCCTGAACAACTTCTCGTTCTGGATGACCACCTTCGGCGCCATGCTGACGATGGTATCGCTGTTCGTCGGTGAATTCGGCAAGACCGGCTGGCTGGCGTTCCCGCCGCTGTCGGGCATCGCTGCGTCGCCTGATGTCGGGGTCGACTATTACATCTGGTCGCTGCAGGTGGCCGGTGTGGGGACAACGCTATCCGGGGTCAACCTGATCGCCACCATCGTCAAGATGCGCGCGCCTGGCATGTCGATGATGAAGATGCCTGTCTTCACCTGGACCGCCCTGTGCACCAACGCCCTGATCGTCGCGACCTTCCCGATCCTGACCATCACCCTGGTGCTGCTGTCGCTGGACCGTGTGGCTGGCTTCAACTTCTTCACCACCGAACTCGGTGGTAACCCGATGCTGTACGTGAACCTGATCTGGATCTGGGGCCACCCAGAGGTGTACATCCTGATCCTGCCAGTGTTCGGCGTGTTCTCGGAGATCGTTTCGACCTTCTCCAGCAAGCGTCTGTTCGGCTACACCTCGATGGTGTATGCGACCGTCGTGATCACCGTGCTGTCCTACCTGGTATGGCTGCACCACTTCTTCACGATGGGTTCCGGCGCGAGTGTGAACTCGTTCTTCGGTATCACCACCATGATTATCTCGATCCCGACCGGCGCGAAGATCTTCAACTGGCTGTTCACCATGTACAAAGGCCGTATCCGCTTCACCGTGCCGATGATGTGGACCGTGGGCTTCATGCTGACCTTCGTGATCGGCGGTATGACCGGCGTGATGCTGGCTGTTCCACCTGCCGACTTCGTGCTGCACAACTCGCTGTTCCTGATCGCCCACTTCCACAACGTGATCATCGGCGGCGTGGTGTTCGGCGTGTTCGCCGGTATCAACTACTGGTTCCCGAAAGCCTTCGGCTTCAAGCTGAACGAATTCTGGGGCAAGGTATCGTTCTGGTGCTGGCTGGTGGGCTTCTGGGTTGCGTTCACCCCGCTGTACATCATGGGCTTCATGGGCGTTACCCGCCGTATGAACCACTTCGATGATCCATCGCTGCAGATCTACTTCGTGATCGCCGCACTGGGTGCTGTGATTATCGCCGGCGGTATCGGCGCCTTCATCCTGCAGATCGCGATCAGCTGGAAAGACCGCGCCAAACTGCGCGACGTCAGCGGCGACCCGTGGGATGGCCGCACCCTGGAGTGGGCCACCTCGTCGCCACCGCCAGACTACAACTTCGCGTTCACCCCGGTGGTGCACGACAGCGATAGCTGGGCCGACATGAAGGCCAACCACTATCAGCGTCCGCTGAAAGGCTTCGTGGACATCCACATGCCGAAGAACACCGGCGCCGGCTTCATCATCTCGGCCCTGACGTTCGCCTTCGGTTTCGCGATGGTATGGCAGATGTGGATCCCTGCGGCACTGTCCTTCGTGGCGATGCTGGCGGCGATCATCATCCACACCTTTAACTACAAGCGCGACTACTACATCAAAGCTGATGAAGTAACTCGTTCCGAAGAAGCGCATACTCGTTTGCTGGAAAGCCATGTCTGAAATTAACGCTAACGGCGCCGTGAGCGCCGACCCAAGCGCGCGTTACTACGTGCGTGACCATCATCCGGAAAACGGCACCCTGCTGGGCTTCTGGATCTACCTGATGAGCGACTGCCTGCTGTTCGCCGGCCTGTTCGCCGCTTACGCAGTCCTGGGCCGCAGCTATGCGGGCGGCCCGTCGGGCGCCGAGTTGTTCGACCTGCCGCTGGTGGCCCTGAACACGGGCTTCCTGCTGCTGTCGTCGATCACCTACGGCTTCGCCATGATCGCCTCGCAGCGCAAGAACCTGAAAGCCACCATTTCGTGGCTGGTGGTGACCGGCGCGTTCGGCCTGTGCTTCCTGTACCTCGAGGTGTATGAGTTCCTGCACCTGATCCACGAAGGCGCGGGTCCGCAGCGCAGCGCGTTCCTGAGCTCGTTCTTCGCCCTGGTCGGCACCCACGGCCTGCACGTGACCTTCGGTACCGTGTGGCTGGTGACCCTGTGCTTCCAGCTGGCCAAGCACGGCTTGACCCATGAAAACAACCGCCGCCTGATGTGCCTGTCGATGTTCTGGCACTTCCTGGACGTGATCTGGATCGGCGTCTTCACCTTTGTCTACCTGATGGGAGTCCTGCCATGAGCGCACCACATAACCACGACCACCACGGCCACGGCCACGACGATCACGGTCATGGCGATGACGGCCACCACGGCAGCCTGAAGGACTACGCGATCGGTTTCATCCTGTCCGTAATCCTGACCGCGATCCCGTTCTGGCTGGTGATGACCCACCAGTTCGAAAAATCGAGCACCACCGCTATCGTGGTGCTGGCGTTCGCTGCGGTTCAGGTCATCGTCCACATGGTCTACTTCCTGCACATGAACGGCAAGGCTGAAGGCGGCTGGTCGATGCTGGCTACCGTGTTCACTGTTGTGCTGCTGTTCATCGTACTGTCCGGTTCGATCTGGGTCATGTACCACATGAACAAGAACATGATGCCTTCGATGGGCAACGATGTTCACAACATGCAAGACATGCAATGATGACGGGCGCGATTAAGCGCCAACGTCCCCGCGCCCTGCGCGTCATCCTGGCCCTCGTGGCCGGGGTGATGTTTGCAGGGTTTTTTGCTTTAGGGACGTGGCAAGTCTTCAGGTTGCAGTGGAAACTGGCGCTGATCGAGCGCGTGGACCAGCGCGTGCATGGCGCACCGGTACCGGCGCCGTTGCGCGCGCAGTGGCCGGCTTTGAGCCCCGAAGCGGACGACTATCGCCGTGTGCAACTGAGCGGCGTGCTGCTCGACGGTTCGACCACGCAGGTGCTGGCGTCGCTGGAACGCGGCATCGGCTACTGGGTGGTGACGCCGCTGTGCACGGCCGATGGCATCGTGATGATTAACCGTGGCTTCATTGAGGCGGGCCTCGGCGGCTGGAAGCCACAGCCAGCGCCGCCTGCGGCTGCGGCGGATGCCTGCGCTGCGGCTGCCGGTCCCACCGTCACCTTCAACGGTCTGCTGCGCCTGAGCGAGAAGGCAGGGCGCTTGCGCGCCAATGAGCCTGCGCGGAACTACTGGTACACGCGGGACGTACAGGCGATTGCTGCCGCGCGTGGCCTCGGCAATGCGCCGGTTGCGCCGTATTTCGTTGACGCCGATGCGCAGTCGGCGCTGGCCGCCGGTCCGGTGGCGGGCGTGCAGCCGACAGGCGGATTGACGGTTATTTCCTTCGTCAACAACCACTTGGTTTATGCTATCACCTGGTACGCACTGGCCCTGATGGTGGCCGCTGCGGTAGTCTGGGTAATCCGAGATGCGCGCAAACAAAAATCCTAATCCTTATGATCGTGGCCGGCCGGGCATGCCGGTGATAGAGCCACTGGCGGCGGTGAATGCTTCCGCCAACACCATCACCTCGGCGGCGGGCCACAAGAACATGCAGCAGCTGATCCAGCTGCGCTGGATCGCGGTGGTGGGGCAGATCACCACCATCGCCACCGCTTCCATTTTGCTGGGCGTGCAGCTGCCGATGCCGGCCATGCTGAACGTGCTGGCGTGCCTGATCGCGTTCAACGTCGCCAGCATCCTGCGCTGGCAAGAAAACCAGGTGGTGTCCAACAGCGAACTGCTGCTGGCGCTGACCGTGGACGTTGCCAGCCTGACGGCGCAGCTCTACCTGAGCGGCGGCGCCACCAATCCGTTCGTGTTCCTGTACCTGCTGCACGTGATTCTGGGCGCGGTGCTGCTCGAAACGTGGTCGACCTGGACCATCGTGATCGTCACCGGCATGTGTATCGCCGGGCTGGCGCTGTTCTCGGAACCGCTGCCGCTGCCGCAGGATCACGCGCTGGGCATCTTCAGCCTGTATGTGCAGGGCATGCTGATCTGCTTCATTCTCGATGCGGCGCTGCTGGTGGTGTTCATCACGCGGATCACGCAGAACATGCGCAGCAGCGCGGCCAAGCTGGCGGACTTGCGCCAGCGGGCGGCAGAGGAAGAACACATCGTGCGCATGGGCCTTCTGGCCTCCGGCGCGGCGCATGAACTGGGGACGCCGCTGGCGACGCTGGCCGTGATCCTTGGCGACTGGAAGCGTATGCCCGAATTCAAAGGCAATCCGGAACTGCTGGAAGAAATCAGCGAAATGCAGACGCAGCTCAAGCGCTGCAAATCCATCGTCAGCGGCATCCTGCTGTCGGCCGGCGAAACGCGCGGCGAATCGTCGGCGGCCACCACCATCAACACCTTCCTTGAGGAAGTGGTGGCGGAGTGGCGTGTCGGCCGTCCGGTGGTGGAATTTGAGTTTAAAAACCGTATCGTGCCGGACCATCCGGTGGTGTCCGATTCAACGCTCAAGCAGATGATCTGCAATGTGCTGGATAATGCGCTGGAAGCGTCGCCTGCGTGGCTGCGCATGGAGACCAGCGTGGAAGGCGATACACTGGTGCTGCAAGTGACCGACAAAGGCGCGGGCTTCGACCCGACCATCCTGGCGCAGTTCGGCAAACCATACAATTCCAGCAAAGGCCGTCCCGGCGGCGGGCTGGGACTGTTTTTGGTGGTGAACGTGGCGCGCACGCTGGGCGGCGAAGTCGAGGCGACCAATTTGCCGCAGGGCGGGGCGTTGGTGCGTCTGACGCTGCCGATGTCCGCCATTGAAATCGAATCGGAACAACAATGACGACAGAAGAAGAACGAGTACTGCTGTTGGTGGAGGATGATGCGGCGTTCGCCCGTACCTTGGGGCGTTCTTTCGAACGTCGCGGCTACAAAGTGCTGCTGGCGGAGAACGTGGATGAAGCCAGCGCGCTGCTGGTCGACAATTCGCCGGGTTACGCCGTGGTGGACTTGAAACTGAAAGGCAACTCGTCCGGCCTGGCCTGCGTGCAGATGCTGCACGAGCATGACGAGGAAATGCTGATCGTGGTGCTGACCGGTTTCGCCAGCATCAACACGGCGGTGGAGGCGATCAAACTGGGCGCCTGCCAGTATCTGGCCAAGCCGTCCAACACCGACGATATCGAAGCCGCGTTCGAGCATGTGGCTGGCGCCGCCGAGCTTGAGCTGACCACGCGCGCCACTTCGGTGAAGACGCTGGAGTGGGAGCACATCCACGCCGTGCTGGCGGAGACGGACTTCAACATCTCCGAAGCGGCGCGCCGGCTTGGCATGCACCGCCGCACGCTGGCGCGCAAACTTGAAAAGCAGCGTGTCAAATGAGCCAGGCATCTTTATTCGACTTTGAGCCACCGGCGAAGAACACCGACCGGCTGTTCTTCGCCGTCATGCCGGACCCGCAAGCGATTAGCGCCATTCGCGCGCTGACGCCGGAACTCAAGGCGCAGCATGGCATGAGCGGTAAGCCTGTCGACGACGCCAAACTGCACGCGACCTTGTGCGTGTTGGGCGACTTCCCCGGCATGCCGGATGCGCTGATCAAAACCGCCTCGCGCGCCGCCGCGCTGGTGGCCGATAGCACACTGCCGTTCAAAGTCAGCTTCGATACCGCGCAGACCTTCATCACCGGCCCGCGCCATCGCCCGCTGGTACTGACGGGCGGTGAGGGCGTGGTCGGCCTCACAGGCTTCTACAAAAACCTGTCCGGCGCGCTGCTGAAGACTTCGGGCCTGCGCAACACGGCCAGCTACACGCCGCACGTCACGCTGCTGTACGACGACGTGGCAGCGACGCCGCAAAGCGTGGCGCCAGTCGAGTGGACTGTGCGCGAGTTCGTGCTTCTGCACAGCCACATCGGCCAAGGCCGCCCCTACAACATCCTGGCTCGCTGGACATTCTGAAGTATGTTAGTTTAGATGCTGTCGATTTCTATCGGAGGCATCATGCTAATCAGGCGTTGTGCTGTGCTGTTCGTGGAGCCGCGCGAGGATCTGGATGTGGACTGGGCCGCGCTGTTTGCCGGGCAGGGCGCCATCGGCGCGACGATACAGTGGGTCGCGCTGGCGCCGCATCTCGGCGAGGAGGCGATCGTCGATGCGGCCGAGGTGCAAGCGCTGGGCGCCATCAGTCTCACGCTGTGGCAGGAGCGCGCCACTTGCGAATCGCAATTCGGTGCTGCCGTCATCGCGCGCCTGCTGAAACAGGGCCTGCTGCTCAGTGACGCGCCTGAAAGCGCTGCCTTGCGCGAACGTGATGAGGTGCTGCGCTCCCAGCACTGGCGGCCGTTGTCCGCTGCCTTGCATATGTTTAGCCGCTGGACAGACATGCGCGTCGACAAGGGCATGCAGTTCCCCAGTTTTGAAGAACTGGTCGATAACTACGGTACGCCGCCCGGTCCCACTGTTGATCGCCGCAACGATGGCCTCTCTATCGCCTTGCCACAGCCGGAGCGCGCGCGGCTCGATGACACGCTATTCCAGCGCTATACCAACCGCAATTTCGACCATAGCGCCGTGGTGCCGCTGGCGACCGCTTCGCGCTTGCTGCAACGCGCCTTCGGCTCACAGGGCGAAAAGGAGATGGCGCCCGACGCCTACGTATTGAAGAAGCTGGCGCCATCGGCCGGCGGCCTGCATCCCACTGAGGTGTATGTGCTGGCGCAGCGGATAGAGGGCATCGCACCCGGCCTGTATCACTATCAACCGGTACGTCACGCGCTGGAACCGCTGGCTGAGATGGCGCCCTCTGAAACCGAGGAGCTGGCGCTGCGCATGGTGGCCGACCAGGATTGGTTCCAGCCCGCGCCGATGCTGGTGGTGTTGGTGTCGCGCGTGGAGCGTAATTTCTGGAAGTACCGCAATCACGCCAAGGCCTATCGCGCGCTATTGCTCGACGCTGGCCATTTGTCGCAGACTTTCTATTTGCTCGCCACCGAAGCCGGCATGCCGGCCTTCGTCACCGCCGCCGTCAATGAAATCGATATTGAGCGCGCGCTCGGCCTCGATCCGCTCAAGGACATGGTGATCGCCGTGTGCGGCTGCGGCCCGGCCTCCGGCGCGCAAAATACCGTCGAGCTGCATTACGAGCCGTAAAAAAAACCCGGCCTCGCGAGGCCGGGCGGATCTGTCAGAGAGGAGCGCTTAGCGTTGGCCCGACAGGAAGAACGGAACAGCGCCGGCTGCACTCTCCACTTTGCCCTGGATGGCGTGACGGTCGGCGGCAATGACTTCTTTCGCAGGCAGGCTGCGGATGCTTGGAATCTGGCTGGCGTCGAGCTTGATGCCCAGGCCGCCCAGGGCCAGTTGTGGATCTTTCAGGAAACTCTGGCGGAAGCTGTCGTCGCCAGCGAGTTTGGACAGCAGCAGGTCGAGGTCTTGCGGGGAATGCGTAGCCATGTCTTGCCCTTTCGTTTGGGGTGGGGATTGCCTGTGCGGAGAACACGATTTCATCGTAAGACATGCACGATGCGATCTCAAGCCATTTTTCAAAGCTAGCAAGTTGCTAGGTAGTCTGCTCGGTCTCGGGTTCGCGCGCCACAATCTCGCGCCGCGCGCTAGTCATGACAACTTCGAACGCTTGCATGAATGCACGCAGCAAGTCGGACAGCGCGGCCGGTTCCTCTCTGAGACGGTCTTCCAGCGCAATTGACGTTTTAAAAAGTTCGTTTGCAGAAAGATTACCCGCCGCGCCGCGAATCCGGTGCACCAAATCGGCCGCATGTAACATTTGGCCGGAGTGGATTGCATCTTGAATCTGTTGCAAACTGGATTCAAAGTCGTGCGCGAACAAAGCCAGCAGTTGCGACAGCAGCGCGTCGTGGCCGCCCAGCCGTTCCAGCGCCGCAGGCACGTCGATGCCGGGCCGGGCCCGCGCCGGCCCGGCCGGGAACTCCGGCCGGCGCAGCGGTATTTCCGGCGCGGCCGCCACGCGGCTCGGGTCCGGCGTTACCCAGGTGGCCAGCACCGCGTACAGGGTGTCCGGGTCGATCGGTTTGGTGACGTAGTCGTTCATGTCCATTGCCAGACAGCGTTCGCGGTAGCCGGCCACCGCGTGCGCCGTCATGGCGATGATGGGCAGGGTCGCGTGGCGCTCGTTGGAGCGGATCAGGGCCGTGGCCTGGTAGCCGTCCATGTCCGGCATCTGGATATCCATCAGCACCGCGTCGTAATTACCCGCCGCGGTCATGCGCGCCGCTTCCTCGCCGCTGCTGGCCACGTCCACGCGCACGCCGGCGCGCTGCAGGATTTCGCTGGCCACCTGCTGGTTGATGGCGTTGTCGTCCACCACCAGCACGTACGCGCCACGGATGCGCTGCACCGCCACCGACGGCGGCGCGCTGATGCTGACCGCTTGCTGGCTGGACTCCATGCCCAGCGCCGCCAGCACGGCATTGCGCAGCAGTTGCGGGCTGGCCGGCTTGTCGAGGAAGGGCATCAGGCGCACCTGCTCGATGGTTTCCTTGTTGTGTTCACGCGCGTAGGCGGTCACCATCAGCACCGCCGGCACGGTCGCCAGTTCGCCGTCTTCGGCGATGCGCTGCAGGGTTTCGATGCCATCCAGGTCCGGCATGTCGGCGTCGATCAGCAGCACGTCGTAGCTTTCCAGCTGCATGGCCGCCACCGCCGCGCTGCCCGAGGCTACGGCGCGCGCACTCAGCCCCAATCCTTGCAGCTGGATCTTCAGCACGTGGCGGGTGTTTTCGCTGTCGTCGACGATCAGCACGCGCTTGCCCTGCGCGGCCGGCGGCACCGGCGGCAGGCGTGGCGTCTGGTCGGCCGCCGCTTGCAGGTGCACGGTGAAACTGAAACTGCTGCCGACGCCCGGCTCGCTATCGACCCGGATCTCGCCGCCCATCTTGCGCACCAACTGCTGCGAGATGGCCAGTCCGAGGCCGGTGCCGCCGTACAGGCGCGTGGTGCTGGCGTCGGCCTGGGCGAAGGCCTGGAACAGGCGCGCCTGCTGTTCTTCGCTGATGCCAAGACCGCTGTCTTCGACGGTGAAGCGCAGCACCAGCGGCCCGCCCGGCACCACGTTGGGAGTGGCATCGTCCAACTCGACGCGTAGTTCGATGTGGCCGCGCGCGGTGAACTTGAGTGCATTGCCGACCAGGTTGACCAGGATTTGCCCCAGCCGCAGCGGATCGCCGAGCAGGTTGGATGGTACGTCGGGCGCGGCCCACAGCACCAGTTCCAGTCCGCGCTCGGCGGCGCGCCACGAGAACAGGTCGGCGATCTGGTTCAGGGTGTCGGGCAGGTCGAACGGCAGGGCTTCCAGTTCCAGCTTGCCCGACTCGATCTTGGAGAAGTCCAGCACGTCGTTGATGATCTGCAGCAGGCTTTGGCCCGCACGGCTGATCTTGCGGAAGTAGTCCATCGGCTGCGCCGGCAGGTCGAGATGGGTGCCCAACCCCGCGAAGCCGAGGATGGCGTTCATCGGCGTGCGGATCTCGTGGCTGATGTTGGCCAGGAAGTCGCTCTTGGCGCGGGTAGCCGCTTCGGCGTTGGCGCGGGCCTGCTCCAGCATGCGCATCGAATGCGCTTTCTGGAAGGCCGAGACGAAGGGCTCTTTCAGCGCCTTGAGCAGATCCAGGTCGCTTTCGGCGAAGCTGGCCTGGTACTGGTAGTTCTCGAAGATCAGGTAGCCCTCGACCTGGCCGTCGATCACCACCCGCACCGACAGCAGCGCGCACACGTCGCCGGGCAGCGAATGCGCATGGTGCACTTCGAAGATGTCGGGCGCGATCATGTTGGCCTGCGGCGCGTAGCGCAGTTCTGCCTGGCGCAGGTCGATGCGGTAGGCGTCGGCGGCGTCGATGCGGCCCCACGCGGCGCGCAGGCTCAGGGTCTCGGTGCCGTTGTCGCGCACCAGCGCCAGTGCCGAGTCGATGCCCTTGATGATGGTCGATTCGTGCAGGATGGTGTGCAGCAGCGCGTCGAAATCGATTTGCTCGTTGATCGATTTGACGATGGCGTTCAGCTTTTCCAGGTGCTGGGTGCGCGAGTAGACCAGCGCCTGCAAGGCCTCGCCCTTGCGGTGCAGCTGTCGCACGCGCCAGCGCACCAGTGCCCACGCCAGCGCGCACGCGGCCAGGAAGTAGCCCAGCCACGCCCACCAGGTCTGGTGCCAGGCCGGCAGCACGATCACGCGCAGCGTGGTTTCGTCGGAATTCCACAAGCCCTCGCGGTTACTGCCGCGCATGCGCAGCACGTAGTGGCCCGGCGGCAGGTGGCCGTAGGTGGCGATGCGGCGGCTGGCGTCCACTTCCAGCCAGCGCTGGTCGAAGCCTTCCAGCAGGTAGGAATAGCGGTTGCGTTGCGGCGCCGAAAAGTCCAGCGCGGCCAGCTCCACCTCGAAGGTTTCGTTACCGGGATGGAGTACCAGCGTCGGTCCCTCCTTGCCGGTCAGCTCGGCCGGCGTGACGTTGCGCTGGTCGAGCCGCACCGCGCTGATGACCAGCGGCGGGCGATACACCCAGTCGTTCAGCCGTCCGGGATAGATCACCGCCATGCCGGCGGTGGCGCCGAACACGATGTCGCGTTCATGGGTGACGGTGCTGGCGCCGATGAAGAAGGTGCGGAAGGCCAGGCCGTCGGCGCGGCTGAGCGAACGCGCGCGCAGGCTGCCGGAATCGATGACGGCGATGCTGTCCGAGGTGGCGGCCCAGATGCGGCCCACCGGGTCCGATTGCAGCGCCATGACGGTGCCGTTGGACAAGCCGGCGGTGGCGGTCACGCGCTCGAAGGTCGGTTCGCCCAGCGCATCGCGCCCGGTCATGACGCAGATGCCGCCGCCGTGGGTGCCGACCCACAGCCGGCCGAGGCGGTCCATTACCAGCGAACTCAGTACCGATTCCGACAGCGCGTCGGTGCGCGCCGGGTTGGCCTTGACCTGTTCCACCTTGCCGCTGTCGGGATCGAGCCGATTCAAGCCGTTGCGGGTGGCGACCCACAGCGCGCCATCATTGTCGGCGATGACCGCCGTGATGCGATTGTCGCTCAGACCGCCGCCCTCCTGTGGCCCCTGTACGTAGTTCCGCAGCACGCCGGTGGCCGGGGTGTAACGCAGCAGGCCATCGTAGGTTCCCAGCCACAGCTCGCCCTTGCGCGCCAGCAGGGTGCCGATGCGTGGATAGGGATTGTGCTGCGCCAGCGGCACGCGCTTGACGGCCTTGCCATTGCGGCTGGTGTGGTACAGCCCCAGCTGCGTGCCGATCCAGGCTTCGCCCGGTTCCGCTTCGGCCAGCGTCAGTATCATGCGGTTGGGCAGCGCGGTATCGGGCTGGTGCGGGTCGGGCCGCAGCACGGCGCGCCGGGCGCCATCGCGCGGCACGATATCGATGCCCTGGTCGGCCAGGCCGATCCAGACTTCGCCACGGCTGTCGGTCATCAGCGCGGAGACCGCCGATTCCTGCGCGCCCTCGGCGCCGAACACCGAGTCGATCGCTTCGCTGTGCGGATCGTACAGGTCGACGCCGCGTTCGGTGGCGACCCATACCATGCCGCCACGCGAGCGCAGCAGGGCGGCGGTGCGGTCGTTGCTCAAGCTGAAGGAGACCGCCGGCTGGTGCTGGATGCGCACCGCGCGATTGCTATCGGTGCGGTATTCAATTACGCCGCCGCCGTAGGTGGCGGCCCACCAGATGCCTTGCGAGGTTTCGGTCACCGCCAGCACCATATTGGCTTGCACGTCCTTGACGCCACGCAGGGCGACGATGCGGCCGTTGTCGGCTTGCGCCTCGACCAGGCCAAAGCCGCTTTTCAGCGTGCCAAAGGCGATCTGGCCGCGCGCGTTCTCGCCCAGCGCCAGCACGGTGTCGCTCCAGTTGCCGCTGCCTTCGCCGCGCACCGGGACCCCGACGATGGTGCCGCCGGGCCGCATGCGCGCCAGGCCGGTGGCAGTGCCGATCCACAGGTTGCCGGCGCGGTCCATCAACAGCGAGCGCACCTGGTTGTCGGGCAGGCCGGGCGTGTCTTCGTGGCTGTAGCGGCGCATGGTCTTGTGGACCAGGTCGTAATATTTGAGGCCGTCCGGGGTGCCAATCCACAGATTGCCCTTGGCGTCGCTGACGATGGCGCTGACCAGGCCCCGGCTCAGTTCATCGTTGACCCGCACGAAGCGTTCGGTGTGCTTGTCGTACAGCGCCAGGCCGGCGGCCACGGTGCCGACCCAGACGCGGCCGGCCACGTCCACGTGCAGGCTTTGGACAAAGTCGCCGGGCAGGCTGGTAGGGTCGGCCAGGTCGTGGCGGAAATTGCGCATGCGGTAGCCGTCCCAGCGCGCCAGGCCAGTCTGGGTGCCGATCCAGATAAAGCCGTCGCCATCCTGAGCCAGCGCCATCGCGACCGGGTGCGGCATGCCCTGGTCCAGCCCCAGATGCTCGAATAGCGGCGTAGCCAGTTGATCCCAGCGTTCGGGACTGGCATGGGCCGTACCGCCGGTGCCCAGGCATGCCAGCACCGCAAAAACGGCGGTGCACAGCCAGCACTGGGCGGCGATCAGGACGCGATGGGTGTAGGCGTGATCGTTCATGGGGTGGTTTAAGCATACGGAAATGCTGACTGAAAGTCTACGACTGCCAGCGGGAAATCGGCTTCGCTTGTACAATCGCCACAGGCAAACCAGAGTAGGTATAGACATGAAACCGGAAGTATTGGTATATGCGGCCAGCCAATCGGCCAGTGTGATGGCGCAGTTGGAGCAGTATTTTGATTGCCGCCATTTGTGGCAGCAGCCGGCCGGCGAGCGGGCGGCTTGGCTGGAGGGCGTGACCGGCAAGGTCCGCGCGGTGCTGACCACGGGCGGCATCGGCATCACGGCGGCGCAGCTGGCGCAGTTGCCGAAGGTCGAAATCGTCGCGGTGAACGGCATCGGCACGGATGCGGTGGACCTGGACGCGTGCCGAGCGCGGGGCGTGGCGGTGACCAATACGCCGGGCGTGCTGACCGACGATGTGGCGGATCTGGCTTTGACGCTGCTGTTGTCGGCCGCGCGGCGGCTGCCGGCGCTGGACTTTTATGTGCGCACTGGCGCGTGGGAGGCCGGCAAGGCGCTGGCGCCCACGCGCGCCCTGCGCGGCAAAGTGTGCGGCATCTACGGTTTCGGCGCCATCGGCCAGGCGATTGCGCTGCGGGCGCAGGCGTTTGGCATGCAGGTGCAGTATTACCAGCCGCGCGTCAAAGAGGGCGTGAGTGTGCCGCGCACACCTTCGCTGCTGGCGTTGGCCGAGGCCAGTGATTATCTGGTGGTTGCCGCGCCTGGCAGCCCGGCCACGCGCCACACGGTGGATGCGGCGGTGCTGGCGGCTCTGGGGCCGCAAGGTACGCTGGTGAATATAGCGCGCGGCTCATTGGTGGACGAGGAAGCGCTCATCACAGCGCTGCGCGACCGCACACTGGGCATGGCGGCGCTGGACGTGTTTACCGACGAGCCGCGCGTGCCGGCCGCGCTGCGCGAACTTGAACATGTTGTATTGACGCCGCACGTGGGCAGCCTCACGGTGGAGACACGCCACGCAATGGGCCAACTGGTGGTGGACAATCTGCGCGCCCATTTCGCCGGCAAACCGCTGTTGACACCTGTTGCCTGATTGTTTCATATTGATGGTGCCGTAACGCTATAAGTCATTGAATATGCTATATTTATGTTACTGGAATCGTTTCAAGTAACGTTTCATATGACTGATATCCTGCATATTCTCCGGCTGGCGCGCGTGTTGTCGGGCGCCGACCTGCTGCTACGGCTGCAAAAAAGCCGCCCGACGCTCAGTCGCGCCACCATGATGCGCATGGTGCGCGAGCTTGGCGACCAGGTGGTGGTGCGAGGCGCTGCCCGCCGCACCAGCTACGCGGCACGCCGCCCGCTGCGCGGTAGCGCCGAATCGCTGCCGGTGTACCGCATCGACCGCAAGGGACGCGGCGAACAGATCGCCATGCTGGATCCGATCTATCCGGCCGGCTGCGCGCTGCGCTACGAACAGCCGCTTGAATGGCCGCTGGCGCCCGAGATGCGCGACGGCTGGTTCCCCGGCCTGCCATATCCGATGGATGACATGCGGCCGCAGGGCTTCCTGGGCCGTAACTTCGCGCGCAACTATGCCAGCCTGCTGCAAGTGGGGCCGGATCCGCAGAAATGGCCCGAGGACGACATTCTTTACATGCTGGCGCACTTTGGCCACGACACGGCCGGGAATTACATCATCGGCGAGGCGGCCTATCGCCGCCACCTGGAGGCCATGCAGCACAGCGCGGCGCCGGCGAGCGAAGCGGGCTACCCGGCTTTGGCCGCCGCCGCCATGCAGGCCGGTGACGCCGGTTCGTCGGCGGGCGGCGAGTTCCCGAAATTTACCACCTTCCGCGAACATGAAGGCCATCGCGCCCACGTCATCGTCAAATTCTCCGGCAACGACCATACGCCGGGCGTGCAGCGCTGGGCCGATTTGCTGGTGTGCGAGCATCTCGCACTGGAAGCTGTCGCCACGGAATTGGGGCTGCCTGCGGCGCGGAGCCGCATCTGCCGCGCGGACAACCGCACCTTTCTTGAAGTAGAGCGCTTCGACCGCCACGGGGAGTTCGGCCGTTCCGCCGTCTGTACCTGGGCCGCGCTGGACGCCGCCTTGTTTGGCATGGCGGGCGAGAACTGGAGCCGGGCCGCCGCGCGCATGCGGTCCGGCCGCTACATCAGCGGCGATACACAGCAGCGCATCAACCGCCTGTGGTATTTCGGCCGCCTGATCGCCAACAGCGATATGCATGAGGGGAATCTGGCCTTCGTGCCGGGAGTGGAAGAGGGGGCGCCGCTGGAACTGGCGCCGGCCTACGACATGCTGCCGATGCTGTACGCGCCGGTGCGCGGCATGGAACTGCCGCAGCGCGAATTCGCGCCTTCGCTGCCGCTGCCGGTGGAGCGCGATGACTGGCTGGCGGCGGCCGATGCGGCGCTGGCCTTCTGGCACACGGCGGCGGCGGATGAGCGCATCAGCGCCGGCTTCCGCGCCGTCTGCAAGGCTAATGGCAAGGAGTTGAGGCGTCTGCGGAGGCTGGTGGCGTGACTGGTGTGACCGATAGCGGCAGCTGGGAGTAGACTTTCACGCAGTTGCGGCCTGCGCGCTTGGCGGCGTACAGGGCTTCGTCGGCGCGGCTGTAGGCTAGTTCAAAGCTGGTGCCTTGCGCGTTCCAACTGACGCCTACGCTGGCCGTGATCTGACGGTTGATCGGTGCATCGAACACCTGGTCGGCGATGGCGTCGCAGATGCGCAGCGCCACTTCCTTCGCTTCATCGGCGGAGGAAGTCGGCCACACCACCGAGAACTCCTCGCCGCCCACGCGACCGATCGCCACGCCGGGGCCGAGCAGCGCCTGCAGGCAGGACACCACGGTGATGATGACGGCGTCGCCGGCCGGGTGGCCGAAATCATCGTTAATCCATTTGAAGTGATCGATATCCAGCACGATCAGCGCCATGTCGCCCTCGGCTAGCCGCGCCGAGGCGTGATCGATGACGGCCGCACGGTTAAGCGCTCCGCTCAGCGGATCGTGGGTGGCGCGGTATTCCAGCTGCTGCGCCAGTTCGTGCAGCTGGCGGTTCATCTGGTTCATGTCCAGCTCCGCGCGGTCGCTGCGGCGGATCAGGCGGCGGCTTTCGCGCATCAGGCGCTCATAGTGGACGATCAGTTCAGCCAGCGCTGCCCGCGAGTCGGCGCGCGGATCGTCGTGCGCCGCCTTGGCATTGGCCAGCGCGGCGCTTTCCAGCGCAAACAGGTCGGCGTCGGCCATTGGCTTCATTAGTTGCTCACTGCGTGGTCGTGGAAATCGAGCGCACCGAAATCATCCTGCAGTTCCTGGCCGAATTCGAGGATGGTGTCGTCGTCTTCGTCGTGATACCAGTTAAGGCGCACGTGGTTGCCGGCCATTGCCGCATTGTTCAGCGCTTCAAAGAACGTGAACAGCATCTTGGTGCTGGAGCTGTTGAAGTAGGCCAGCGATACATTAACGGTGATCTCGGCCTCCTTGCAGCCATCCAGCCACGCCTGCACGCGGGCGATGACGGGGCCGTAGAATGCGGCGGCGTTCTCCGGATAGGACTCGCCCTTGATCGACAGCGTGTGCTGTTCGAAGCGGAAGTCGATTTCCGGCGAAGTGGGTGAAGCGGCGATAAACAGTGGTTCCATTGTCGTTCTCGTTATTTGATTCAGATAATCGCTTTGATGCAGAAGATGGTGGCGTCCGGATTGTGTGCGTCCGCGACGAATTCGAATTCCAGCGGTTCGCTGGCGTCGCGCGCCATCGTCAGGAAGCCAAGACCCGCGCCTTTGCTGTCGGCCGGGGTCTCGTCGCGCAGGGCTTTTTTGTAGGCCGACTTGATCTCGTCGATTGTCATGGTGTGCAGCGGTTCCAGGCGGCTGCTGATGCGCTCCACATTGGCGCTGTCGACCGGATTGGCGCACAGCAGGAAGAAGCTGTCGCCCTTCATGCCGATGCAGAACGAGCCGCGGCGGATCTGGTTCTCGGCCTGCTCATCGGGCGTGAGCGAGTCGGACGAATAGTGCATGATGTTCTGCGACATTTCGACAAACGACGAGAAGATGCGCCGGCGCGTCGGCCCGGCCGCACCGGCAACGTCGAGGCGCGCCTTGATGGTCTCCGAAATGGCGGCCACCACGTGCTGCGAGAAATAGCCCACGTAGAAAAAGATGATATGGCGCTTGCGAGCCACGTCAAAGAAGTCGTTGAATTCTTCGTACAGCAAAACAGGATCCTCTCAAGGACGGAAACAGAAAAAAGTCAGGTCGTCGCGGCGCGGTTGTTCGCCTTGCCACGCCTGATAGTCATCCAGCATGGCTTGCGATACGTGGCGCGCGCAGTCGGTGCGATTGGCCAGCAGCACATCGCGCATGCGGCGCTTGCCGTAGGCGATGTCCTTGGCGCCGCCGATCTGGTCGATCAGGCCATCGGTGGTCAGGAACAGCAGGCTGCCTTCCGGGATGGCGATGGTCTTGTTGGTCCACTGGTAGCCCAGCGGTGTATCGGTGTAGCCGACGCCCATGCGTTCACCGTCCACGGTTTGCACGGCTTGCTGGTCCGGGTCGAGCTGGAACAGCGACAGCTTGGCGCCGGCGAAGCTCAGTTGACGGCTGGCGTTGTCGAACCACAGGAAGGCAGCGTCCATGCCGTCGTTGGATTCGGCGTGGCCGTGGCCTTCCACTTGTCCCAACATGCCTTTGACGCCGCGATTGACTTCCGCGATCAGGCGGGCCGGATCGCGTGGGCCCAGTTGCTGCAAGGCCTGCGTTAAAGTGGACGACGAAATCAGCGTCATGAACGCGCCCGGTACGCCGTGGCCGGTGCAGTCGGCGATGGCGGCGAACCAGCCGTCTTCATAGCGGGCGAAGTGATAGAAGTCGCCGCCCACCACATCGCGCGGCTGCCATTCAAGGTGCGCATCGTCCAGCGCATCGGACAAGGCCAGATTGGAAGGGCGCAGCAGCGAACGCTGGATCACGCTGGCGTAATCGATGCTGTGCATGATCTGGCGGTTCTTCTCGGCCTGCATATTGGCCACCACGTTCATCAGCTGCAGGCCGAAACCGACACCGGCCAGCGTGCCATCGCGGGTGACGATGAAGCCGTCGGCCAGCGCTTTCTCGCCCGATTCAACCGCGCGGAAGGTCAGCGCTTCAATACTCATGGCCGCGTCGACGATCAGCGGCTCCTTGTCCATGAAAGCGATGCAGCTCTTTTTCCCATACAGCTCGTGATAGAAGGGCTTGGACATCTGCGACATGAAGATGTTGCGGCTGATGAGGCCTATCGGCCGGCCGCCTTCGATCACGGGCAGGCTCATTAAATCGCGGCGTTCGGTGAACAGTTCCAGTACAGCGAAGTTGGTGGCGTCGGACAGTACCGATACAGTCTCCACACACAGGTCGGCGGCAACGGACAAGCGAAAACGGGGCAGGTGCAAACGAGAGGCATTGAACTCCACAGCCGGGAACCTTTTATCAACACTGAGGTCTGCATGCTAATGAGAAATTGTTACCTCCTCATTACATCTTAACCGTAAGAAAATACTGTTGTCGTAATTGCCTTGTGGTAACGAGGGCGTCATATTCGGTGTGTACATTGGTGAGTATTCGTGCATGAGGCACTTTTACTTTTTTGACCAAGGCTTATGAAATTCCCTCAATTGAATACGGGTATGCGTGTGGTGGCGTCGTTCGCGCTGCTGTTGTTGGCGATGGCGTGCATGTCGGGCGTGTCGCTGTGGCGGCTGCAGTCGGCCAATGACACCGCGTCCAACCTGGTGAACGAAAAACTGGCGCGCCAGCAGCTGACCTCTGAGCTGCTGGGCGTGACCGAACTGAATGGCTTGCGCGCGATGTCGATCGGCCGCAGCGACAGTCTGGAAGTGTCGGATATCTTTCAGGCGCAGCTGAACACCGGCGAGAAAGTAGCGGCCGAGATGGAACGCAAGCTGGCGGCGATGCAGGCCTCGGGCGATGAGGCGGCGCTGCTGCGCGTGGTGGCCGAAAAGAAGACAGCCTTCCTCGCCATGCGCGGAGAGCTGTTCAAGTTCAAGGACAGCGGCCGCATACAAGAGGTGAGCGACCTGCTGGATAACAAATGGCCGGGCGTGTTCAAGGCCTACACCGGCGCGCTGGGAAAACTGCTGGCGTATCAAACACAGCAAGCCAGGGCACTGGCCGAGCAATCGGCCAGCCAGTTCCAGGGCAGCCGCGCGCTGTTGATTGGCCTCGGCGTGGCGACGCTGGCGCTGGGGGCCGTGCTGGCGCTGGCGCTCACCCGCAGCATCGTGCGTCCGCTGACGCAGGCGGTGGCGCTGGCCGAGCAAGTGGCCGGCGGCGAGCTGCATGTCGCGATCACACATGGCCGCAGCGATGAAATCGGCCAGCTGTTCGACGCGCTGTCGCACATGACCGGCCGCTTGGCCGATACCGTGGGCCGCGTGCGCGATGGCGCGGTGGCGATCGACTCGGCCTCGCGCGAGATCGCCAGCGGGAATATGGAGCTGTCGCGCCGCACCGAACATCAGGCGGGCGCGCTGGAAGAAACCGCGTCGGCGATGGAGGAACTGACGGCGGCGGTGAAACAGAACAGCGGCAACGCGCGCCAGGCCAACCAGCTGGCTATGTCGGCATCCGAAGTGGCGGGCAAGGGCGGGGCGGTGGTGACGGAAGTGGTGCAGACGATGGCCAGCATCAACGAGTACGCGCACAAGATCGTCGACATCACCAGCGTGATCGACGGCATCGCGTTTCAGACCAATATCCTGGCCTTGAATGCGGCAGTGGAAGCGGCGCGCGCCGGTGAGCAAGGTCGCGGCTTTGCCGTGGTGGCAGGCGAAGTGCGCAACCTGGCGCAACGTTCGGCCGAAGCGGCCAAGGAAATCAAAAAGCTGATCAACGACTCGGCCGAGCGCGTGGCCAGCGGCAGCGAACTGGCTGAAACGGCCGGCGCCACCATGAGCGAGATCGTGACCAGCGTGCAGAAAGTCACCGCCATCATCGGCGCCATCAGCGCGGCCAGCGCGGAGCAGGAGCACGGCATCGAACAAGTCAACGCCGCCATTAGCGACATGGACGACGTGACGCAGCAAAACGCCGCGCTGGTGGAGGAAGCCGCCGCAGCCGCCGCCGCGATGCAAGCGCAGGCCCGCGAACTGGCGCAGCTGGTCGGCTCCTTCAAGACCGATCACCAGCAAGCCGTGGTCCAGCACCTGCCACAGCGCGCAATATTGGCAGCACCGGAACAAGCGGAGCTGCGCCGCGCTGCCTAAATTATAAGAGCCGCTAGTCGTTCTCACAGTTTATGCAAATTAACGCGCAGCATAGTGAGCTGCCACATGGAAGTCTATCCATGTGCATGGCGCATGTGGCGCACGACCGATGGATCATCGCGCGTCACACTGCGCCACATGCGGCGGGCGCGATGGCGTAAGGATTGAGACATGACCTTGTGCGTGTACATGTGCTCCAGTTCATCCACGAACAACGGCAGCAGCCGGGGTTTCTCATCGAGCCAATTCATCGCCTTGTCGGGCCAGTAGTCGGAGTAGCAGCTGTGGAAGACGTACTTGATGAGCATCGTCAGCGGGAACTGCTGAATGCTTGATGCGAACTCCGGCGCCAGGTGGACTGCCGCGCTGAGGTGCTCATCAAACTCGCTGACCTTTAATTCCAGCAGAATCATAATGAGCATGCATGGCTCTTCGTTAGAAAAGAAGATTGGCTCTTCATCCCGGAGTCGCGTGCACCAGCCATCAGTCTTGTGCACACCGATGACCTGCTGGTTGCGCGTAAATAGCCAACAATATGACTGTTCAATAGTAGGCGCCATCAATGCGACTTTCATATCTTCTCCCAATGATTATGAATGACTGGGTAACCGGTCCGCATCGATAACCACAGGCGAAATTGGTCGCGGACAGCAGGAGTCCAATCCCAAGAGCGGCCGCTAACTGCTCATGCCAGGAACCATCCAAGTGCACATGGCGCTTTACGACTCCTGTTACCAGCCGATTGCTTTCGGGAGCGTACACAAATTCTACGCCTCCTTCTTTCGGATAGTAGTTCTTTAGGGCTGCCACAGAACTCGTATCGGTAATGCCAATACTGCCGGGCAGCGGCCCCGAACCGCCTGTGCCGGGCCAACCTTGGATCTTGGTGATCGCTTTCATCATGGGCCTATGCAGCGAGGACTATTTTTCTATTTTGTCCTGAGGTCGCTTGCCCGTGATTTGACCTGCCGCAAAAGATTTGGCGGTGCGCTTTGACCTAAGTGAGCGAGCAGGAAAAGGTCGACCTCACGGCCGACCTGCACACGCTATAGCGGCTTACAGCTTGTACGAGGCCTGGACTGAAATCGCGCGTGGCGCCATTGGCAGGTCGTAGGGCAGGGTCAGGCCTGGTGCGGGGCTTGGTTCGCGTACGTCGGTGTTGAACACGTTGCGCAGTGCGGCCGAGAAGTTCCACTGCCTGCGGCCGTTGCGAGTGGCGACGGTCAGGTCCAGGGTGGTGTAGTCGTGCAGCGGCGCGCGTGCATCGCTGAAGGCGCGTTTGCGGCCTGCTACCCAGTTCACTTGCGCGCTCGATTGATAGCCGCTGGCGAAAGCCCAATCCGCACGGCCGTACAGGTGGTGGTGCGGCGCGTAGCCGGCATCGGTGTGGTTGGTTTCATCGGTCGAGCGTTGCCATGCGTAGTTGCCGCTCAGTTGCAGCTCGCGCGTAACGGTCCAATTGGATTCCACTTCCACGCCATGCCCGTTCTGGTTCCCGGTGTTCATGTAGGTGGCGCCTGTGCCCACCAGCGCATTCGGCACGGTGCGGATGATGTCCTTCATGTGATAGCGGTAGAAGGTCAGGTTCACGGTTGCATTGGTGCGCGCCTGCCACGCGAACGACAGTTCGGTGGTCGTGTTCCGTTCCGGCTTGAGATTCGGATTCCCCAGCGCCACCGGGTTGGTGATGCCGTAGCTTTCTGCGAATGCCGGGGCGCGGAAGGCGCGGCCGTACAGCAGCTTGGCGGTCAGGTCGAAACTCGCATCCCACACCAGCGCCATGCGCGGATTGGTGGTGCCGCCGAAGTCCGAGTACTGGTCGTGGCGCACGCCGGCGGTCAGGTTCCAGTCGGCGGCGAAGTTCCATTCGTCCTGCAGGTAGATGTAGTCGATCTTGCGCCGTTGCGGGCGGATGAACGGTGTGGTGTCGGTGGTCTCCACCACCGACGGCAGCGGGATCGGCGTGCCGTTGGCCGCGTAGTTGAAGTTGCGATACTCGCGCACGCGGTACATGTCGATATCGTCATGGCCAGCACCGAGGCGCAGGTGGTGGCCCGGCACGCCGCTGTAGTCGGCGTAGCCGGACAAACGGTACGCGCGCTCCCACGCTTCCGGCGCGGCGATCATCCCGTCCGGGAAAGCGCCGGTTGGAAATACCAGGCCCGCCGGCAGCAGCCGATATAGCGTCGGCATCTCCTGCGAATACTGCTGCGTGCTGATGCCGGCGCCCAGCCCGAGATCGCGCGCGAATTGCGGCTCGGCCCATGCGAGGCTGCTGGTGATGCGTTCTCCCTGCTGGCGGCCGACCGGGTCGAGCGCGGAGGCGATGCCGGCGCCGGTGCCCATGTCGTAGCGGTACTTGTAGCCGAAGCGCGCGCGCCACTGGCCGTAGACCAGGTCCAGGTTGGCGTCGACGGCTTTGTATTGCGTGTTGAGTTCTCCGGGCGCCAGCGAAGCGTGGGTGCCGAACAGTTTGTCGTTGCGGCTTTGCGCATCGGCCTCGATGGTGCGGTGGAAGCCGTCGGTCGAGCCCACGCGCAGGTAGGCCGCGACGTCGATCGTACCCAGTTTGCCGCCATGCTGCACCCAGCCGTCGTACGTGCCGAAAGAGCCGGCGCGTGCGCCGACCTCGGTGCCTGCCGCTTCATTCGGGCCTTTGGTAATGATGTTGATCACGCCGGAAAAAGCATCTGAGCCATACAGCGCCGAGCCGGGGCCGCGAATGATTTCAATCCGCGCGATATGCTCGACCGGATAACCGGCCCAGATATTGCCCTTGTTGCCGATGTAGGCGGTGGTGATCGGCACGCCGTTTTGAAGCATCAGGATTTGCGGCCCGTAGGGGCTGACGATGCCACGCACCACGTACAGCGGCGAGTAGCTGTTCGGCGTGCGGTTGATGTGGATGCCGGCCACGCTTTCGAGGATGTGGTCCAGGTCCGTGGCGCCCATCGCAGCAATGTCGGCGGCCGTGATGACCGACGCCACCGCCGGCGCGCGGCGCAGCGCCTGCAGGTTGCCGGTGGCGATGCTCACGCTGTCGCCGGCGCCGTAGACCAGCGCCAGTTCGTCGTCGTCCGTTCCCGACGAGGCGCCATGCGCGGAGGCGATCAATGGCAGGGTGAGTGCCGCTGTTGCGTACAGCCGCTGGGCGCTCGACTTGTTCAAGATGCTATCTCCCGGTTTATTCTTTTTTGTGCTCGTCTTGCGAAATCTTCGAACTGGTCGGCCGGAATGGCGGGACTCAGGTGGTAGCCCTGCATCATGTCGCAGGAGCGGCGCGCCAGGAAGTCCAGCTGCGCATCGGTCTCCACGCCTTCTGCCACCACGTGCAGGCGCAGGCTGTGGGCCAGCGCGATGATGGCGCTGACGATGGCCGCATCGTCCGGATCCTGCGGCAGGTCCTGCACGAATGAGCGGTCGATCTTGATGATGTCGACCGGGAAGCGCTTCAGGTAGGACAGGGACGAATAGCCGGTGCCGAAATCGTCGATCGACAGCCGCACGCCCAGTTCGCGCAGGCGGTGCAGCGCCGCCAGCGTGTCGTGCGCGTTTTCCATCAGCGTGCTTTCGGTGATTTCCAGTTCCAGCAGGTGCGGTGGCAGGCCGGTGTCGGCCAGCACGGCTTCCACCGACGCGGCGAAATCCTTTTGCAGCAGCTGGCGCACCGACAGGTTGACTGCCACGCGCATCTCCGGCAGGCCGTTGCGGATGAATTGCTTGAGCTGCGCGCAGGCGGTGCGCAGCACCCAGTCGCCCAGTTGGTTGATGATGCCGGTTTCCTCGGCGAGCGGGATGAATTCCGCCGGCGCGATCATGCCGCGCACCGGATGGCGCCAGCGCACCAGCGCCTCCATGCCGATGATGCGGCCGCTGGTCACGCAGGCCTGCGGCTGGTAATGGACTTCCAGCTGGTGCTGCTGTTCCATCGCGCGCCGCAGGTCGCTCTCCAGCCGCACGTGTTCGGAGATGGAGTGCTCCATCGACGATTCGTAGAACTGGAAGCCGGTGTTGGTGCGCTTGGCGCGGTACATGGCGCTGTCGGCGTGCTTGACCAGCGCGGCGACGTCGCTGCCGTCATGCGGGAACATGGCGATGCCGACGCTGGCGGTGACGAAGATTTCGTGGCCGTCGATGGGGAAGGGCACGGACAGGGAGCGCACGATGTTGTGCGCTGCCGTCGCCGCTGCCGCCGGGTTGTCGAGTTGATTGAGCACCACGGTGAATTCGTCGCCGCCGAGACGCGCCACGGTGTCGTCCGAGCGCACGGTCTGGCGCACGCGCTGGGCCACCGCTTGCAGCAGGCGGTCGCCGACGGCGTGGCCGAGGTTATCGTTGACGTATTTGAAGCGGTCCAGGTCCATGAACAGCACCGCCACTTGCTGCTCGTTGCTGCGTGCGTGGTCGATGCTCTTGGCCAGCAGTTCGAAGAACAGCGTGCGGTTGGGGAGACTGGTCAGCACGTCGTTGTAGGCGAGGTGGCGGATGCGTTTCTCGGCGCGATTGGCTTCGATGATGCGGCGCACGCGCTGCGACAGCACGGCGTAGTGGATCGGCTTTGGAATGTAGTCGCTGGCGCCGGCGGCGAAGGCGCGTTCCACTGAGGAGTTGTCCTGCAGGGCGGTGATCATCAGCACCGGGATGTCGGCGCCGTTGGGCAGTTCCTGCATGCGGGCGCAGGCCGTGAAGCCGTCCATCACCGGCATCATGGCGTCCATCAGGATCACGTCGGGCTGGAAGCGGGTCAGCATGGACAAGGCTTGCTGGCCGTCCGAGGCCTCTTCCACGCGGAAGCCGTCGCGCTGCAGAGTGTGGCGCAGCGTGCTGCGGGTGCTGCGGTCGTCATCGACCACCAGCACTTGCGGCAGGTCGTCGCCGGGGCGCAGGTCGTCCGCATCGGTGTAGCTCAGTTCCACGCGCAGGAAGGCGGCGACGGCCCGGTATTGTTCGTTCAGCGGCTGCAGCAGCGGCGCGATGCGCTCCGGCTGCCCGGCAGCGGCCAGTTGTTCCGCCTGCAGCGCCAGCTGCGCCAGCGCTTCGGCGCCGAAGTTACCGGAGGCGCCTTTCAATGTATGGGCGCGAATACGGGCGGCTTTCATGTCGCCGCTGCGAACTGCTTGCGCCAGTTCGTCGAGGCAGGCCGGCATGTCTTCAAGATAGGGCGTGACTGCGTGCGGCAGCGAGTCGCCCAGCACTTCGCGCAGTTTGTCGAACACGACCAGGTCGACCGGGGCTGGGCCGCCGGTGCTGGAGCGTGGCGGGAAGGCCGGTGCGCCTGCCGCGTGCGAGGTCGCGCCGCTGCTGGCGCGGCCGCCGGCAGGCGCTGCGTTGCCCGCGCTGGCGTTGGCGGCAGGGGACGCCGCGACAGGGGCGGCATGCGGCAGCCATTTTTCCAGCTTGTGGCGCAGCTCGACCAGCGTGATAGGCTTGGCGAGGTAATCGTCCATGCCGGCCGCCAGGCACTTCTCGGCATCGCCGGCCTGCGTGTTGGCGGTCATGGCGATCAGCGGCGTGCGCCGGCCCAGTGCCTGCTCCAACAGGCGGATATGGGCCGTGGCTTCATAGCCGTCCATCTCCGGCATGCTGCAATCCATCAGGATCAGGTCAAAGCGGTCGCGCTGCGTTGCTCTCACAGCTTCCACGCCGTCGGCGGCGAACTCGCATACGCAGCCGTTCATGGCCAGCATGCCGGCTGCCACCATCTGGTTGGTGCGGTTGTCTTCCGCGATCAGCACGCGGTACTGGCGCTCCGGCATTGGACGCGGCGGCGCGTGCAGCACCGTGGACTGTACGACTTGCGCGGGTTGCACAGGCTGCGCCGGATGGCAAGGGATCGAGAAGTGGAAGGTGGTGCCGCTGCCGGCCGCGCTTTGCACGCTGATCTCGCCGCCGAGCAGGTCCGCCAGCTGTTTGCAGATCGCCAGGCCAAGGCCGGTGCCGCCGAAGCGGCGCGTGGTGCCGGGATCCGGCTGCGAATAGGCCTCGAACAAATGGCGCTGCACTTCAGCGCTCATGCCGATGCCCGTGTCGCGCACTTCGAAGCGCAGCTTGAGCGGATCGGCCGCCGCCAGCGACACGCGCAGCGCCACTTCGCCGCGCTCGGTGAATTTGACGGCGTTGCCGGTCAGGTTGATGAGGATCTGGCGTACGCGCAGCGCATCGGCGCACACGCGTTCCGGCACGTCGCTGTCGACAACCCAGCTGACGGTCACGCCTTTTTGCTGCGCCGGTCCGGCCAGCAGTTCGGTCACTTCCGACAGCAGGGCGGTCAGGCTGAACTCCGTTTCTTCCAGCGTCAGCTTGCCCGCTTCCATTTTGGAGAAGTCGAGGATGTTGTTGATCAGGGCGATCAGCGTGCGCGAGGAATTCCAGGCCACGTCGACGAATTCCTGCTGGCGTTGCGTGAGGCGGGTTTCCTTCAGCATGTCCAGCATGCCGACCACGCCGTTCAGCGGCGTGCGCACCTCGTGGCTGACGGTGGCCGCGAACTGCGCCTTCATCTGCGCCATGTTGACGGCGGCCGCCTCGCGCTGTTCCAGCACATTCATCATCTGGTTGAAGGCCTGGCCCATTTCGATCAGGTCGCGCGGGCCGTCCGGCGTGGCGCGCATGCCGGATTCGCCGGATTCCGCACGCCGCATCAGGCGCGAGAGGGCGTTCAAAGGCGTCAGCATGTGACGCGTCAGGAAGCGCGCCAGCACCAGCAGGATGACGGCGAACGACAGCGTCAGGCCAAGGTTCCCGAGCAGCAGGGACCAGGTCAACTTGTTGAGCGTGGCCTTGGACAGCTGCACATGCACGTAGCCGAGTAGCTGCTGCTGGTTGTCCTGCAGTTCGAACGGGCTAGCCTCGCCCTGGCCGCCGTAGACCGGTGCTACAAACACCCAGCCGTCCGCATTCTCGCCGGCCATGCCCGCATGCGACGGCGGCATGGCGCCGAAGATCGCCGGATCAAGTTTCGCGCCGCCCTGCGCGCGCGACAGCAGCACCTTGCGGCGCGCATCCATGATCTGCAGGCCTGCCACATCCGGGAAGGCCAGCGTGGCGCCGACCACGTCGCGGGCGTTTTCGACCGAATGGAACAATAGCGCCAGTGTGCTTTGGCGCGCCAGGTTGTCGGCGATGCGCTGGCCCTGGCCGATGAAGTGGTCGCGCATGCGCGAGTTGGCGGCCCAGGCATTCATCAGCGCCGAAAACACCGCCAAGCTCAGGATCCCGGCAGATACCATGATGGTGAGCTGACGCTGGAATCCGGTACGGCGTAAAAAATGTCGGAACATGGTCGTCTTGCTCAGGGTTGTGGGTACACGAAATCGAAGCTGCGCTGCTGCAGCGCCCCGAGATTAAGGCCGATATGGCTGGCGGTGCGCAGGTTGATCGCGGTTTGCAGTTCGCGCAGCGGCACCAGCGGACGGCGGCGCACTTCGCCGGCGATCACGCCCATCGCGGAAGCGGCCAGCGTGCGGCCCAGTTCCACGTTATCCGGCACCATCGCAAACAGCGCGCCTTTTTTCACGTGCAGCACATTGCTGGAAAAGAGCGGCAGGTTGCTGTTCCAGGATTCGCGCAGCACCAGCGGCAGGATGGTGCTTTCCTCCACCGTGGTGCTGTCGTGCGGCAGCCAGATGGCGTCGTGGCGGTTGTCGGCGGCGGCGATCAACTGGCTATACAGCTTGGCGGCGCCGGCCAGGTCGGCCGCCACATGGGCCGACAGTTCGATGTTCTGCGCCTTGGCCGCTTCGCGCGCGAGCTTGATCAGCCACTCGGATTTCTGCGGGTTGTAGACCACCACGATGCGGCGCAGCTCCGGCAGCAGCACGCGCAGGCGCGAGAACAGCATGGCCGGATCGGGCGTCATGCTGATGCCCGTGACGTTTTCGGATTCCGACAGCAGCAGCACGCCGCCGGCCAGCACCGAGATCTCGCGGTCGAAACCGGCGGTGGCGTTCAGGCCCTGGCGGCCCAGCGCGATCACCACCTTGGTGCCGCTGCGTTTGAGGGTGTTATTCAGTTCGGCGGTGTCGACGCGCGGGTCGACCGGATAGCTGCGCACCTTGAATTTGATGCGCTCTTCTATGCCCTGGATCATGGCCAGGAAGGCGGAGCGGAACGGCTCTTCCACATTCGGATAGACCACCGCGATGCTGCCTTTGTTGAGCGAGGCTTGCAGTTCGGGGCGGCGCAGCTGGTCTTCCAGCTGGGCGAGGGTGACGGGACGGACGTCCGGCCGCAGTGGCGCGGGGATGGTGACCACGTCCAGTGGTTCGATCAGCATGCCGCTTTCGGCGGCAGAGGCGGCTACTACAGCGCTCGACTGCAGGACGGTGCCGGTAGCTTGCGCGGCGCCGCCCGAGATCAGCAGCGCTACCGCAGCAAACAGGGCAATTGTAATTTTTTTCATCAGGCTATCGGTGCGGCATCCGCGAGCGAACAGCGCCCTCAAGATGCTTTCATAGTATAAGTCGAGTCTTTGCTAAAACGGAAAGAAAATCAGGCACATATCGTTGTTGGCGGACGACAGTGGTAGCGCTTCCACATGGTATAAAATGGGTCTTTCAGGAAACACTTGATCGAATATCTTCATGCCAGCCGCCAAAACGCCGATCCGCACGCCGCCCATGTTCAACCTTGCGTGGCCATTGTTGGTCGAGCTGGGGCTGGCGATCGCCTCCAGCGTGGTCGGCACGGCGCTGGCGTCGCGCATTTCGGATGCGGCCGGCGGCGCGTTCGCCATCGCCAGCCAGGTGTCGGCGGCGCTGTTCATTTTGTTCCGCATCATCGGCGCCGGCGTCAGCGTGGTGGTCACGCAGAACCTGGGCGGCGGCCAGCGCGAAGCGGCCAACAAAGTGGCGTGCGCGGTGGTGGGCGCTAGCACCTGGCTGGGCGCCGTCACCGGTTTGATCGCCATGCTGGGCGCGAACGGTTTGCTGCATCTGCTGAACACTCCGGCCGAAGTATTCCCGCTGGCCGCGCCGTTCCTGGTGGCGCTGGGACCGGCCATGCTGTTCGACGCGTGGAACGCATCGATGGCCGGCGTGATGCGCGCCCACCTGCGCACGCGCGACACGCTGGTGGTGCTGGTTATCATGCACGTCAGCCATCTGCTGATGGCGCTGCCGCTGATTTATGGCTGGGGGCCGCTGCCCGCACTGGGCTTGCCCGGCTACGCGGTGGCGCTGGCGGTAAGCCGCATGATCGGCCTGGCGCTGCATTTGCTGATGTGGCGCGTGCACTTGCACATTGAGGTCCGGCGCGACGACTGGTGGCGGCTGCCGCGCCGCGAACTGGCGGCGGTGCTGCATATCGGCTTGCCGGGAGCGGCCGAGAATATCGCGTGGCGCCTGGCCTTCATGGTCAGCGTGGCGACGGCGGCGGAACTGGGCGCGAAAGCGCTGGCCACGCAAGCTTATGTGCTGCAGCTGATGGGCGGTGTGATGATGTTCAGTATCGCCACCGGGCTGGCGGTTGAAATCGTGGTCGGCTACCTGATCGGCGCGGGACAGCTGCGCGAGGCGCACCGGGTGGTCAAGCGCGCGCTGGGACGCGGGCTGGTGGTGTGCCTGCTGATTGCGGCGCTTGCCGCAGTGTGCGGCCGCTGGCTGCTAGGCTGGTTTACGCAGGATGCGGAGATTCTCGCGGCCGGCGCCACGCTGCTGTGGATTACGGTGGTGCTGGAACCGGGCCGCACTTTTAATCTGGTGGTGATCAATGCGCTGCGCGCCGCCGGCGACGCGCGCTTCCCGGTGATGGCGGGCGCGTTCTCGATGTTGTTTGTGCTGGCCGGCGGCAGCTGGCTGCTCGGCGTGGTGCTGGGCTGGGGACTGCCCGGCGTGTGGATCGCCTACGCCGCCGATGAATGGATACGTGGCCTCATCATGTGGCGGCGTTGGCAAACCCACGCCTGGGTACCGCATGCGCGGGTCTCGCGCAAGCGGCTGCGGCCTGCCATTGTGGTGGAAGGCTAAGCGTTGTTACTGCACGGTGAGGATGACCTTCACGCTGTCGTCCACCGCTGACTTCTCGATGTAGCCGATGGCGCTGGTGTCGGAAGCCACGGCTTTCTTCACCTCCGCGCTGGAGCCGTACTCCTTGGGCGCGCTGGCCTTACCCGTGAACACCAGCTTGGACCAGATGGCCTTGACCTGCGTGCTGTCCTTGTCCAGCACCTTCTTGTAAAACTCGTTGCGCAGCGCGCCGTCGGTGTGTTCGACGGGTGTGAACAGCGTGGATTTACCGAGGAAGAACTGGGCCGCCTGTTCGCTGAACATGCGCGTGGCAGGATTCTTCGGATTGACGATGACGACGATTTCCGCCGCCACCACCGGGGCTGCGGCCAGCCATACGCCGGCTGCCAGCAGCAGCGTGCCGATAGTCTTATGCATGGCGTTCTCCTTAGAAGACGAAATCGATGCCTGCGGCATACACGTTGACGGAGCTACCGGCAAAACCAGGTTTGGCGTTGATGAAGTAGCCGCTGCCATCACGCGTCTTGATGCGGTCCATCTGGATCTTGAACGCGGCGGACTTGTAGAAGTCCCAGCGCAAGCCGATCGCGGTGGTGGACTGCAGGCCGCCTTTCACCGCGCCGTTGATGACGGCGGAGAGCGGCGCCAGCGGGCCGGTGGTGGGCAGCGTTTCGAAGCTGCGGCGGCTGTCCTGCTTCACATCGCCGTGCGACACGTAGGGCACGAACTTGCCATAGCGGTAGCCGAACATCACGTACCACGAGCTGGTGTCCTGCACCAGGCGGGTGTCGGTCTTGCGCTTGGCGTATTCGGCCTGGCCGATGACGTTGTTGTAGTCCATGCTGATGCCGGCCGAGTTGAAGGTGCCCTTGACGTCGGTCAGCGGCAGCTCGGCGGCGACGGCGCTCAAGCCCGCACCCTTGACCGTGGCCACCAGCGTATTCAGGCTGGCGTTTTCAAACAGGCCGAAGGTAGCGCGCGAGTGGCCGAGACGGTAGGTGAACGGGCCGTTTTCCAGAACCACCTGGGTCGATATCACCGGCTTGAATTCCAGGTAGTAGTTGCCCGGCGCGCGCACCTTGGTGCGGCCCACAGCGGCTTGCGCTGTGATGGTACTGTCGCCGAAACTGTGCTGGTAGATGATGTCGCCGCCGTCCGCATTGTCGGCCGTGACTTGACGGTACACTTCATTCGGTGGGCGCAGCATGATGTTGGCGTAGCCGACGTTGCGCACGTCCGAGATCATGTACACCGGCAGGCCGATACGGCCGAGGCGCAGCGAGAAGTCATCGTTCAGGCGGATCTTGGCGAAGGCCCACGCCAGTTCGGCGCCGAATTGGTCGTTGTTGCCGTTCTTGCGCACCAGTCCTTGCAGCGTGAAAGACACGCTGTCGCTGTACTTCGCAGTGGCTTGCAGACCGAGATTGGAGTCGACGCCGGGGCGGGCGTCCTTGCCAACGCCGGCCGCCTGATTGACACGGTTGAATTCCGCCTGGTCGGTATTGGTCATGGTCAGGGCGCCGGTGCCGAAACCGCTGACGGTGATGGGCATGCCGTCCTGCGCATACGCGTTGAAACTACTGAGGATTGCTAACGTGGTGATGGCGAGCGTGGGTTGTTTCATCGTGTCTCCCGTCCATGAGTTATCGTTGTTGGTGCTGCCCTCGCAGTATGGGCGCTTTTACGGCCCATGTCACAAATCCGTTGCGGAATGGCAACGACTGGCAACGTATGCCTTACCTAAAGGGCGTCTGCGATATTCACGGCAATGCGCGAGCGGCCGAGCTGCGTCTGCATGACACAATTGCGGCCGGCTCCCTTGGCGCGGTACAAAGCCTGGTCGGCGGCGCGCAGCAGCGTTTCCGGGCCTTGCTGCTCGCCGGGGATGATGGACGCCACGCCGATGCTGACGGTGACGCAGCCGAGCGGCGCGCGGGCGTGCGGCAGGGCCAGCGCCTGGATGCTGGCGCGGATCCGCTCGGCCAGCTCCGCCGCCTGCGCCGCGCTGTCGAGCGGTGCGATGAAGGCGAATTCCTCGCCGCCGTAGCGTGCCGCCACATCGGCTGCGCGGTGGACGCCGGCTGCCAGCATGCGCGCGACCTGGCGCAGGCATTCATCTCCGGCCTGGTGGCCGTAGTGATCGTTATAGAGCTTGAAGCAGTCGACGTCCAGCATGGCCAGCGCCAGCGGTTCGCCGGCGCGCTGGGCGCGACCCCACTCGCGCACCAGCGCTTCGTCGAAACTGCGGCGGTTGGCCAGTCCGGTCAGGCCGTCGGTGGCGGAGAGCGCCGTGAGCTTGCGGTTGGACTCTTCCAGTTCCTGCGTGCGGCGCGCCACCAGCGCCTTCAGTGCGCGGGCGTTCCGGGTCAGTGCCCGTACACGCATCCGGTACAGCAGCGCGGCTGTAGCAATCAGCAGCAACGCTGCACCGGTACGGAACCACCAGGTGTGCCAGTACGGCGGCGTGACAGTGATGGGCAGGACCAACTCTTCGCTGACCATGCCCTTGTTGGTGTAGGCGCGCAAATGGAAGCGGTAGTCGCCCGGCGGCAGGAAGGTGAAGCTGGCGATGGGCTGGCTGGCGTCGGTCTGCACCCATTGCTTGTCCAGGCCCTCCATCCAGTAGGCGTAGCTGTTGCGCTTGGGCGCGGCGTAGTGCAGGGCGGTGAATTCCAGCGTCAGCATGGTGGCGGTCCACGGGATGGTGAGCGCGCGCGGCGCCGTCACCGGGCCTTCCAGCAGCACGTCTTTCATGCGCGGGCCGTGGCTGAGCGAGCGGTCGTAGATGCGGATATCGCTGATGGCCGCCAGCGGCACGGTCGGTGTGCGCAACGGCAGTTCCGGATACACGGCGGTGATGCCGGTGGTGCCGCCGAAATACAGCTTGCCGTCGCTGGCGCGCGCGGACGAGGCTTGATACAGGCCGTCGGTCAGGCCGTCGTCGGCGGCGTAGTGGGTGAAGGCGCCGGTGTTGGGATCGAGCCGCGACATGCCGCGCACGGTGCTGATCCACAGGATGCCGGCGGTGTCGCTTTCGATCGACTCGATCAGCACCGGCCCCGGTTCGCCAGGACCGGTGTAGCGCTTGAAGGCGGGCTTGCCGTCCGGCCCCGGCACCATGCGATTCAGGCCGCGTGAAGTGCCGATCCACACAGTGCCGTACAGGTCTTCGTACAGGCAGGTGATCTTGTCGCTGCTGATGCTGTCGGTGCGCAGCGGGTCGTGGCGGAAGTGCTGGAAGCGGCCATCGTCGCCACTCATCATGTCCAACCCGGCGCTGCGGAAAAATTCACCGACCCAGACCCGCCCCTGCGAATCTTCCAGCACCGCGCTGGCTTCGTTGATGGCGCGGCTGTGCGGCTGGTCCTCGACGTGGACGTAGCGGCGCATGGCGCCGCTGGCCGGATCGTAGCGCATCAGGCTCGCGCCGGTGCCCAACCACAGCACGCCGCCGCGTCCCGGTGCGATGGCGTTGACGAAGTTATCGGACGGGACCTCGAACAGGATGGAGGCCAGCTTGCCGCCCGGATGATCGAGCCGGTTCAGGCCCTTGGCCGTGCCTATCCACAGCGGGCCGTTGTCCGGCTGCTGGTACAAGCTGTAGACCGAGTTGTGATTCAAGCCGCCCGGTTTTCCGGTGGCCGTGTAGCGCTGCAGGATGCGCTTGGCGGCGGGATCGAACAGCAGCACGCCGCCGTCGACGCCCAGCCACACCTGTCCGTGATCGCCCGCCGCCATGCTGCGTACGAAGTTCGACGATGGAAAGCTCTCCGGCGCCACGTCGCGCGGAATGATGCGTTCCAGCCCGTAGTTCCCGAGGTTGGCGCGCACCACGCCATCGGTGAAACTGCCGACCCACAGCGTGCCGTTGCGGTCCTCCATTGCGGTGTTGATAGCGTTGCTGGGCAGGCTGTGGTTATCTTCAGCGCGGTGGGTATAGGTCTGCACGTGCTGCATGTCGCGCGTCCAGCGCATCAGGCCTTCGGTGCGGGTGCTGATCCACACGTTGTGGTGGGTGTCGAAGTAGATGCTGTTGACGCGGCCGGTGGCGACGTCGAGGTGCTGGCGGTCGCCCCACGGCGTGCCGTTCTTCCACACCACCAGCCCGGCGTCGGTGCCCATCCACAGGCGTCCGTCGGGCGAGAAGCGCATGGCGCGCACGTCATTGAGCTTGGCGTCCGGCTGCTGTTCGCTGTCCAGCCGCAGGTGCGTGAAGCCTTGCGCGTCGGGCGCCAGGTAACTCAGGCCACCGGGCCAGGTGGCGGCCCACAGGCCGCCGGCCGGATCAAGCGCAATGGCGTTGACGTCGTTGTAGCGCAGCGCATCGTTGCGCGCCGGGTCGGCCCGGTAGATGCGGAAGGCGCCGGTGGCCGGATCGAAGTGCTGCAAGCCGCCCCACGTGGCCAGCCACAGACCGTTGGCGCCGTCGCCGATGATGCGCCGGATGATGCGCATATTGCGCTGCACGCCATCGGGCTGGAAACGCTTGAAGCTGTTGGTCTCCGGCTCGAAGCGCGCCAGCCCTTCGTCGGTGCCGACCCAGATGCGGCCCTGGCCGTCCTCGTGCAGCACGCCGACGCGGCCGGCAGGCAGGGTGGCTGGATTGGCGGGATCGTTGGCGTAGCGGGTGGCGCGCCGGCCGTCATAGCGAAACAGGCCGCCTTCCACAGTGCCGATCCAGATGTAGCCGTGCCTATCCTGCAGCAGCGACATGATCGATTGGCTGTCCGACCCGAGCGACTCGATCGCTTCAAAGGTCAAGGGCAGTCTGGCTGGCGTGGCGGCACGGCAGGGCGTGAGCAGGCAGGCCAGTAAAATACAACAAGTTGAAAATCCCGGCGCGCGCATCGATATGGAGACATTTGGTGAGTATTACATGCTGAGTCGACTATCTGCGAGCGCATAGCAAACGTCAACACATTTCTCGCGACTGTGGCGCGGCCACCATATTCAGGAGCGGGCGGCGGCCTTTTGCGCGGACGGCAGGTTGCGGGCGATGACGCGCAACATTTCGTCGACGTCAATAGGCTTGGCGATGAAGTCATTCATGCCGCAGGCGATGCATTGCTCGCGCTCGGACTCCATCACGCCCGCCGTCATGGCCAGTACCGGCAGGTGCAGGTCCAGTTCCTTGCGGATCCTGGCGGTGGCTTCAAAGCCGTCCATCTCTGGCATCTGCACATCCATCAGCACCAGGTCGTAGCGATGGGCGTCGGCGCGCAGGTGATCGACTGCTTCGCGGCCATTGCCGACGGCGTCCACCACCGCGCCGGCGTAGGTCAGCATGCTGTTGGCCACCAGTTGGTTGACCGGATTGTCCTCCACCAGCAGCAGGCGCACGCCGTCCAGGCGCTGGCCGCCGCTTTCCACATCGGCCACCGGTGCATTGCCGATGCCGGTGCCGGTGCCGGCGCTCATGGTATCGCGCACGCTGGCCTGTGCTTGTTGCAGGGTTTCGGCCAGACGACTGATGGTGACAGGCTTGAGCAGCATGGCGTCGGCCGCCGCCGCGCCGTCGGTGTGCAGCAGCTTGCCCTGGCCGAACACGCTGGTCATCAGGATCAGCGGCACGCGCGGCATGGCGGCGATGGCGGCATCGGCGCGGATGGCCTGCAGGGTGGCTGGGCCGCACATGCCGGGCATGCTCCAGTCGACCAGCACCGCGTCGTAGCGCACGGCGTGATTGCGCAGCAGTGTCAGCGCCTGTTCGCCAGAGGCGGCGCTGTCGCAGCTCCAGCCGCGCGCGCGGATGCTGCGGCACAGGCAATCGGCGCTGCCGGCATCGTCGTCCACCACCAGCAGATGTTGTACCGGGCCCAGTGCAGGCGAGCTGTCGGCGCTGGCCTGCAGCGGCACGGTCAGCATGAATTCACTGCCCACGCCCGGCGTGCTGCGCACGTCGATGGCGCCGCCCATCAGCGCGGCGATGCGGCGCGAGATGGCCAGTCCCAGCCCGGTGCCGCCGAAGCGGCGCGTCATCGAGGCGTCGGCCTGCGAGAACGGCGCGAACAACTGGGCCAGGTTGTCGGCGGCGATGCCGATGCCGCTGTCGCGCACCGTGAAGCGCAGCGTGGCCGGGGCCTGCGCCAGTTCCACCAGCACCGAGACCGAACCTTTTTCGGTGAACTTGATGGCGTTGCCGACCAGGTTGACCAGTACCTGCTGCAGCCTGTGGCCGTCGCCGAGCAAGGATTGCGGCACGCCCGGCTCCACGCCGATGGCAAGTTCAAGATCCTTCTCGCCGGCGTTCACGGTCATGATGGTGGCAGCCGCTTCCAGTATGGCCGACAGCTGGAACGGCGCCGGCGACAACTCCATGCGGCCGGCTTCGATCTTGGAGAAGTCCAGCACGTCGTTCAGGATGCTGAGCAGCGAATTGCCGGAAGAGCGGATCATCTCCACGTATTTCAGCTGGTCCTGCGATAACGATGTGTTACTCAATAAGTGGGTCATGCCCAGCACGGCGTTGAGCGGCGTGCGGATCTCGTGGCTCATATTGGCCACGAACTCGCTCTTGGCGCGGCTGGCCGCTTCGGCCTGATCGCGCGCGGCGATCAAGGAGCTTTCGGAATCGCGCAGGGCCCCGGTCATCTGGCGCGCCAGCGCGGTGGCATAGGCCTGGCGCGCGGTCAACGCGCGCACCACGCCGAAGAACAGCAGGCTGATAATCACACCGGCCAGCAGCACGATGTGCGATTTCTGGCGGTCGATGGCGTTTTCGAACGAGGGCTGCGACGTGAAGCGCAGCGTCCATTGGTGGTGCAGCAGTTCCAGCGGAATGGTGCGCAGGTAGGGGTTCGGATACTGCTGTGCATCCGCCGCTTCGCGTTCGTTGGCGTACAGCAGCGCTTCCGGCGCGGCGGCGGCGCCGTCGAAAATCTCGATCCGCACGGTGCGGTCGGCGGGGCCGAGCAAGTCCTGCATCAGTTCATCGGCGCGGATCGGGCTATAAGCAAATCCCTGCAGCGCCGCCATGCGCTGCGCTTCGCTGGCGCCGGGGCGCAACTGCGCCTGTTTGCGGTAGACGGGGAAGTACATCAGGAAGCCGGGCAGGCCTTCCTTCAGCTCATCCTGCACCAGCACCACCTTGCCGGTCATGGCCGGCATGCCGCTGCGCGCCGCCTGCAGCAGGGCATTGCGCCGCATCGGCTCGGACATCATGTCGTAGCCGAAGGCGCGCAGGTTGCGGCCGGAGAACGGTTCGAGGTACATCACCACCACCGACATGCCGTTGTCATTGGCGCCGTGGTTGTTGTTCCAGATGCGGAAATCCTCGTAGCCCTGATTGCGGATATCGTGCTCGGTGGCGGCGCGCTGGTCGGCGCGCAGGAACATGCCGTAGCCCAGTCCCATCACGCCGGGGAAATTGTTACGCAGGTCCATGCCCTCGACGAAGTCGCGCCACTGGTCGCGGGTTGGATCTTGCTGCGCCTTGAACAACGCCTGCGCGCCGCGCAAGCCGGATTCGTACAACACCATGCGGCGATTGATACGCTTTGCGATATCGGCGCACTCGGCGTCGAACTGCTCCTGCGCGCGCCGTTCGGTGCTGACCGACAGCAGGTGCCATACCGCGACCGTCAGGCCGACGCCGATCAGCAGCGTGGCCCACTGCGCGGCGCTGTAGCTGACCGCGCCGTCGCCGGCGCGTTTGCGTTCGCTGGCGTCGGCGCACAGCACCATCGAGATCAGGCTGCACAGCATAATGAAGCTGACCAGCGCGATCAGCGCGTCGTTCAGCGTGCCGACCGCGAACGGCCCGCGTCCATTGATGGTGCCCATCACCGCGCTGCCGGCGGCGATCACGCACACCGTGCTGGCGCCGCGCAGGCCGTGGCGGTAGGACGACCATGCAATGGCCAGCACAAACAGGTAAGGCAGCCATCCGAGTCCGTCCTGATAGGAATAGCGGCGTCCAAAAACCGCAGCGGCCAGCAGCGCCAGGGCGAACAGCGAGGCGGCGATTTCCAGCGCGCCGCGCCAGCTCCAGCGCGGCCGGCGGCGCACGCACCAGATCAGGATGGCGGGACCGAACAGCAGCACGCCGGCGGTATCGCCGACCCACCAGGTCAGCGCGACGGTGTTGAAGGCGGCGGCCGGCGCAAGGCCGAGCAGCACCAGCGTGCTGCTGCCAATGCCTGCACTGACGGTGCACATGATGGCTGCCACCAACGCGAATTTGTAGACGTTCTGCTGCTGCCCGATCGGCTGCTTGACGTCGAAGTAGCGCCGCACCAGCCACACACCGGCCAGCGCTTCTAGCGTGTTGCCGCTGGCGATAAGCAGGGAAGCGGCGACAGTATCGCCGCCGAAGGCGACGCCGTTGGCCTGGAAGGTGGCCAGGTTGGCCAGCAACGCCCCCATGAAGATGGCCGGCCAGGCGCGGTAGCCGATCAGCAGCAGCGCGGCAAAGGCGATGCCGGACGGCGGCCAGACCGGCGTCGCATTGGTGTGCGCGAACGCCAACAGCAGGCTGGCGCAGGCAATCACAGCGTAGCACAGCGTAAGAAGCATCAACGCGCGCATGGCGGGTTCGTTGGGGTTGTCGGCGATGAGCCACTATAGCGTAAATATTGCCATAATGGTTTGGCATTCATGACGTATGCGGGTTATATTTTCGCTTATTCATCTTAGCGAGCCTACCTTGTTAATTGTCGCCGTGTCGGTGGTATTTGCGTTGCTGGCCGGCGTATGGTCGGTGGTGAGCGCCATTCGCCTGAAGACCCTGCGCGATGTGGCCCAGTTGCGCAGCAGCGAGAGCGAACGGCGCGCCCGCGTGCTGGCCGATACGTTGCCCCTGTTGATCGCCTACATCGACCACGACCTGCGCTACCGCTTCGCCAACGCCTACTACCGTACCCAATGGGGGCTGGATCCGCAAGCGATGATCGGCCAATCGGTGACCGAGGTATTCGGCGCCGCCGCCGAGCCGTGGCTGGACGAATTGCGCGCAGCGTTGTCCGGCTGTCGCTTGCATTTCGAACGCGACTTCGCCGCCGCCGACGGCACCCGCCACTACCTGGTTGACCTGGTACCCGATATTGGCGTCGACGGCAAGGTGGCGGGCTTCTACCTGACCGCCATGAATATCACGGACCGCAAGAACAGCGAGCAGCGCGCCGAAGCGGCCAGCCGCGCCAAGAGCGAATTCGTGGCCAATATGAGCCACGAGATCCGCACCCCGATGAATGCGGTGCTGGGCGTGGCCTACCTGCTGGAGAACACGCCGCTCAGCCACACCCAGAAGGAATACGTCGGCATGATCCGCTCGTCCGGCCAGGTGTTGCTGGGGATTCTCAACGATGTGCTGGACTTTTCCAAGATCGAGGCGGGCCGCATGGAGCTGGCGCCCACCACTTTCCGCCCGCGCCAGTTGCTGGACACGGTGCGTACTGTGATGACGGCGAATGCGGCCGCGCGCGGTATCAGTCTCGTTATCAGCACCGACGCCGATGTGCCGCCGGTGCTGGTGGGCGATGTCACGCGCCTGCAGCAGATCCTGATGAATTTAGTCGGTAATGCGATCAAGTTTACGGAACGCGGCGGCGTCACTGTGCGGGTATCGGTCACGTCGCCGCGCGGCGACGATGGCGTGATGCTGCGCTTCGCGGTGCGCGACACCGGCATTGGCATGGACCCCACGCAGCAGAGCCGCTTGTTCTCGGCCTTCAGCCAGGCCGACGCATCGACCACGCGCCGTTTCGGCGGCACCGGGCTGGGATTGGCGATCTGCCGCCGGCTGGCGGAACTGATGGGCGGCGACATCATGGTGCGCAGCACTCAGGGCACCGGCAGCGAATTTGTGGTGACGCTGCCGTTCCCGCTGGGCGCGGAGGACGGCGAAGCAAGCGTACCGGCGCAGGCTTTGGTGCTACCGCCCGCAGTTACCGCCGTCGCTGTCAAATCAGAGCCGGCGGACGTGGAAGCACCAAGGTTACAGGGCCTGCGCCTGCTGCTGGTGGAGGACCATCCGCTCAACCAGGTGGTTGCGTGCGGCATACTGGAGCAAGCCGGCGCCAGTGTGGAAGTGGCGGAGAACGGCAAGCTGGCCGTTGACCGCCTGCGCGAGCGCGCCTCCGACTACGACATGGTGTTGATGGACGTGCAGATGCCGGTGATGGACGGCTTCGCGGCCACCCGTCACGCGCGCCATGAACTGAGCCTGACGCTGCCCATCCTGGCGATGACGGCGGGCGTAATGCAATCGGAGCAGGATCAGTGCATCGCCGCTGGGATGGACGATTTCATCGCCAAGCCGGTCGACGTGGACCAAATGCTGGACACCATTTCGCGCCACTGGGAAGCAATTCGCGCCGGCTGACGGTAATCCGTCGCAAGGCGCAGCGCCGTCGCAGGGCGGTGGATAAAGTGGGCTCACACTTCATCCACACAGGAGCCCAGCATGTCCCGATTGATGTTTGCCTCGTCGTTTGCCTTATTGTTTGCCGCCGCCGCACCTTCCTTCGCGGCAGAACTGACCATCAGCATAGAAGGCGTTGCCAGCGCCGACGGCCAGGTGATGGTCGCCATCTTCAATTCCGCCGATACCTTCCTGGCCAAGCCGCTGCGCGGGGCCGCCGCGCCGGCGCATGAGGGGACGGTGCAAGTGCAGGTGGCCGACCTGCCGGCTGGCGACTATGCGTTCGCGGTGTACCACGACGCCAACGGCAACGGTAAGCTGGACCGCAATTCGGTCGGCATGCCGACCGAGGACTACGCCTTCAGTAACAACGCCTTCGGCAAGCGCGGCGCGCCGAGCTTCCAGGATGCGCGCATCGCGCTGCCAGCGGACGGCGCAACCATCCGCGTCAGCCTGCGCTGAACGGAGGCCGTGATGATCAATCGCCGTCAATTCATGAGCCTTGCCGCACTGGCTGCGGCGCCGTTCCCCGCGCTGGCCGACGTCGTTATCGGCGCCACCGGCGAGCTTTCCGGCCAGGCCGCAGTGCTGGGCCGCTTGCCTGCAGACCTGAATGGTATTTTTTACCGCAACGGGCCGGGGCGCTTTGAGCTGGGCGGCGAACGCTATCAGCACTGGTTCGACGGCGACGGCTTTGCGCAGCGCTGGCAAATCGCCGACGGCAAGGTAAGCCATGTTGGCCGCTTCGTCGCCACGCAAAAGTTTGAGGATGAAAGCAAGGCAGGGCGCTTCCTGTATCCGGCGTTCGGCAGCTACTTCGAGCGCAAAGGCTATAAGAACAACGACACTATCAACACAGCCAACACCAATCTGCTGCCGTTCAATGGCGGCGTGTACGCGCTGTGGGAAGGCGGCTCGGCCATCGAACTGGATCCGCAAACGCTGGCCACGCGCGGCATCAAGACCTGGCGCAGCGATTTGAAGGCGATGCCGTTTTCCGCGCATCCGAAAATCGATCCGGATGGCGGCTTGTGGAACTTCGGCACCGCACCGGGCGCGGATAAACTGGTGATCTATCGCCTGAACGCCAAGGGCGAGGTCGCGCGTACCGTCATCATCCCGGTGCCGCAGCTAAACATGGTGCACGACTTTGTGGTCAGCGGCCGCCACCTGATCTTTCTGCTGGCTCCTTACGACTTTGAAGCCGGCCCGGGGCGCAGCCTGCGCGACTGCCTGCAATGGGCGGGCGAGCGCCGGCCGATGCGCGCGGTGGTCGTCGCCAAGGACACGCTCACGGTGCGCCAGGTATTCGAACTGCCTGCATGCTCGGTTTTCCATTTCGGGAATGCGTATGAAGACGGCGGCTGCACGCGATTCGACGCAATCCTGTACCAAGGCGACGCGCTGCTCAAGACCACGCTGGAAACACAGGCAGCATTACGCAAACCGGGCGACAATCCCGGCGCCACGGTGCAAATCACGCTCGATCACGCTAGCGGGCAGGCGCGCGAGGCGCGGCTGTTCGGCGCCAGCGAATTTCCACGCGTGGCGCCGCAGGCAGTGTCGTCGCGCCACCGCAAGCTGCTGGTGCTGGGTGCAAGCGGCTATGATCTGACGCTCGATAGCGTCAACATGATCGATACCGACAGCGGCAAAGTGGACGGCTATGCATTCGGCGCGGGTTGGCAGGTCGAGGAGCACGTGCTGGTGCCGCGCCGCAGCGCGCGTTCCGAAACCGACGGCTATGTGGTCGGCGTGGCGCAGCACACGCATCACGCCCAAACCGTGCTCACGGTGTTTGATGCGCACAACATCAAGGCCGGTCCGATGGCGTTGGCGCGCCTGCCATATCGCGCACCGGTTTGCTTTCATGGTAACTTTCTGGCGACATGAAAAATTCAACTACCTGCACCACTGCACGCGACGAGATTCCGCCGCTGACACACCCGCTTGAACAGATCCCGCTGTTCCGGCGCTGGCCGTCGTCGATGGGACGCAACCTGCTGTACACCGCCATCTGGAGCAGTGCCATGGGCCTGCTGTTCGCGGTGCTGGAGGTGGTCGTCCTGCGCGGCGAAGCGCTGGCGGCGGAATCAATATGGCCCTTGCTGCTGATGTCCAACCTGATTGGCCTGATGATCCATGCCGGTTCGGTGCTGTCCAACCGCTACCTGCATGGCTGGCCGCGCCGCGCGCGCGGGTTGCCGCGCGTGTTATTCAGCATGACGCTGGTCGGCATCAGTGTACCGCTGGGGATCGCGCTGGGGAATTTGATTTGGCGTGGCACCGATCCGGTCAAGCTGCTGTCCAACCGCAGCGTGGTGGCAGAGTCCATTGTGATTGGCATCGGTGTGGCAGTGCTGTTATATCTGGTGCGCAGTTCGGCCGAGCGGCGTCATGAGCGCGACATGGCCGAGGCGCGGCAGGCTGCCCTGGTGGCATCGACTGATCGCATGCTGGCCGAGGCCAAGCTGCGCGCCTTGCAGGCGCAGATCGAGCCGCACTTCCTCTACAACACGCTGGCGAATGTGCTTAGCCTGATCGCTACTCAACCGGCGCAGGCGCAGTACATGCTGGAACGCTTCATCGACTATCTGCGCGCCAGCCTGGCCGCCAGCCGCAGCGAAGAGGCCACGCTGGCCTCCGAGGCCGGCCTGATTGCCGCCTATCTGGACGTGCTGGCCGTGCGCATGGGAGACCGCCTGCGCTACCGGATCGAGCTGCCGGATGAACTGCGCCAGTTCAGGATCGCGCCAATGCTGCTGCAACCGGTGGTGGAGAACGCCATTGCGCACGGCCTTGAGCCGAAGGTGGAGGGCGGCGAGATCGTGGTCAGTGCGCAGATGGAGGATGGGCATGTATGCGTGCGCATCAGCGACACCGGCGTGGGATTCAACGAGTCGGCGCCGCGCAAGCCGGGCGGCGGTGTTGGACTGAGTAACCTGCGCGAACGTCTGCGCAGTTTGTACGGCGCCGGGGCTAAGGTAGAATTGTTGGAAAATCAACCTTGCGGCATGACGGTGCGCCTCATGCTGCCTTTGAATGCGAGCGAAACATCGATACCATCCGCGCCCTGATTGCAGACGACGAAGCACATCTGCGTGAGTACCTTGAAGGTCAGCTGAAAACCGTATGGCCTGAATTGCGCGTGGTCGCGCGCGCGGCCAACGGCCTTGAAGCGCTGGCCATGACTGACGAACATGCGCCGGATGTGGTGTTCCTCGATATCCGCATGCCCGGCCTCACCGGGCTGGATGTGGCGGCGCGATTGGTGGCGGGCGGCAAGCCACCGCACATCGTGTTCGTCACCGCCTTCGACCAGTATGCGGTGGAGGCATTCGAGCACTCGGCGGTGGATTATCTGCTCAAGCCTGCGAGCCTGGAGCGGCTTGAGAAAACCGTCGCCAAGCTGAAAGCGCGGCTTGCAACGCCTTCTGCCGCAGTGCCGGCGGCGGCCTTGCAGGCATTGCTGGCGCATTTGAGCGCAGCGCCAGCGGCGGCGGTGGCAGCACCGGCGCCGCTGCAATGGATCCGCGCCTCGCATGGCGAGGAAACGCGCTTGATCCCGATCGAGGACGTGATCTACTTCCAGAGCAACGACAAGTACACCAGCGTGTTCGTGGCGGATGGCGAGAGTTTGATACGGACGCCGATCAGCAAGCTGCGCGAGCAGCTCGATGAACAGCAGTTCTGGCAGATACACCGTAGCGTGATTGTCGCCGCGCGCCATGTTGCAGGCACGCGGCAGGACTTTCGCGGACGCTTGATGGTGCAGCTGAAGGGCCGCCCGGAACAGTTGGTCGTGAGCCGTAACTACGTCGATCTGTTCCGGGGGATGTAGCTGATTACTTCACGATCACCGGCTTGACGCGCGACGCCGCTTCCTTGGCGTTGACGCGTGCGGTTTCCACATCATCGGCGGTGGCCAGCGCCACGCCCATGCGGCGGCGCGCGAACGATTCCGGTTTGCCAAACAAGCGGATGTCGCTGCCAGGCACTTGCAATGCCTGGGCCACGCCTTCAAAGGCGATACCGGCCGCTTCATGCTGGCCGTAGATCACGGCCGATGCACCCGGCGCTTTCAGCGCCACGTTGACTGGCAAGCCGAGGATGGCCTTGGCGTGCAGTTCGAATTCGCTTTGCACTTGCGTCGCCATCGTCACCATGCCGGTGTCGTGCGGACGCGGGCTCACTTCCGAGAACCAGACCATATCGTTCTTGACGAACAGCTCCACGCCGAACAGGCCCAGGCCACCCAGGTCGCCGGTCACTTTGGCGGCGATGTCGCGCGCGCGCTCCAGCGCCACCGGGTCCATGCGGCATGGCTGCCACGATTCCACGTAGTCGCCTTGCACCTGTACGTGGCCGATAGGGTCGCAGAACTGCGTCACCACCTTGCCGTCCGCGCCCAGCGAGCGCACTGTCAGCAGCGTGATTTCGTAGTCGAAGTCGATGAAGCCTTCCACGATCACGCGGCCCGAATCAACGCGGCTGCCGGCGGCGGCGTAGTCCCACGCCGCTTTGACTTCGGCGGCGCTGTCGATCTTCGACTGGCCTTTGCCCGACGACGACATCACCGGCTTGATCACGCAAGGGAAGCCCACGGCTTCAGCGCCGGCCTGCAGTTCTTCCAGGCTGCTGGCGAAGCGGTATGGCGACGTGGCCAGACCCAGGGTCTCGGCGGCCAGTCGGCGGATGCCTTCGCGGTTCATGGTCAGCTGCGCGGCGCGCGCGGTCGGGATGCAGGTGATTTTGCCAGCCGCTTCCAGCTCCGCCAGTTTGTCGGTGGCGATGGCTTCAATTTCCGGCACCACCAGATCCGGTTTTTCCTGCTCGATCAAGGCGGCCAGCGCGGCGCCGTCGGTCATGTTGATGACGTGGGCGCGGTGCGCAACCTGATGGCCCGGCGCGTTCGGGTAGCGGTCGACCGCAATCACTTCCACGCCCAGGCGTTGCAGCGCGATGATGACTTCCTTGCCGAGTTCACCGGAGCCGAGCAGCATGACTTTGGTGGCGGTAGGGGACAGGGGCGTACCGAGAGTGCGTGGAGTGTGCATGGTGAGGTATCTCAAGTTTAGAAAGAATAAACCAGGGTGACCGACGTTTGTGTGTCGGTGTTTTTCTTGTCAGCCGGGACGTTGGTGTCGTTACGGATGTTGAACGCAGCCTTCATTTGCAGGGTGCCGTTGATCTTGGTGAGCAGCGCGGTTTCGGCCATCGAGTGGATGTTGTCGGTGCCGCGCTCCACGCTGACATTCTGGCGGAATTGCGCGTTGTCGCTCAGCTTCCATTTCAGGGCGGCGGCGCCGCGAATGGTCATGCCGTTTTCGGTATTGCCTTCCGAGCGCACGCCACGGAAGTAGCCCGGACCGATTTCCACGTCCAGCGTGTGGGTGTCCGACTTGTAGGTCTGGGTGCCGTAACCGATGCCGATCGTCGAGTAGCGCGTGTACGCGCCAAATTTGTCGTCGACGTGGGTGGCCAGCGCAAACAGCTTGCCGTGGTCGTCGTGCAGCAGCTTGTAGCCGGCCTTGGCGGACACCGAGTAGCGCTGCGCCGAGCGTTCGCGAATTTTCTCGCCGTTGTCGTCGGTGACTTCTTCATCCTTGAAGTAGCCAGCCAGGATGAACTCATTGCTCCACTTGACCGTTTCCTGCTTGGCGTCGATCTTGCCGGTCACCGAAGTACCGACCGTGTTACCGGAGGTGGAGATGGCGCCAAGTTCTGCGGACGTGTTCCAGCCATGCGCGTCGGCGGGGTCGATCGAATCGGCTGCTGCGGCTTGGCCGGCCAGCAGCGCGGAAAGGATGAGGAGATGTTTCATGAAGACCTGCGTGATACCGAAAGAAGGCGGTATTGTACCCGACATAGACGGACAATGCCGCATGATGGAGGTGCGTGGGCGTACAGAAGGCGCCTGCGTGCGGGCGGATGATGGTGCCACTTATCAGAGGGGCATCGATCATGAAACTTATCTTATGTGTGGTGTTGGCCGTGATGTGGGGCGCAGCCGGCGCAGAGGTGAATAAATGCGTGGATCAGGAAGGCCATGTATTGTTCACTGACGTACCTTGCCCGCAAGGCGACGAGAAGCAGGATGCGGTTGCGCAACCGCCAACTTCATCGTCGTCGCCATCGATGGTCGTGGCGATGCCTGCGCCACGCAGCCGATGGGCTGATTTGCCGCATGGCTTGAAACGCAAGCAGGCGAGTGTTGACGCCAGCACGTTGCAAACCGCGTACCAGTCGATGCTGGCGCAGGACGAACTGCGCAAGCCGCGTCGTTTGCTCAGCGCGCGTTGACGTAGTCTTCCAATCCTGCCGCCAGTGCTTTGTAGACCGCTGCGCAAGCCGGATTGGCGCGCAAGTTTTCGTGTATGACCAGCCAGGTATCGAGCGGGATGGTCAGCAGGTCAGGCAGCACGCGCACCAGCGCCGGATCGCGCTGCGCCAGCCGCACCTGGCAGATGCCAATGCCGAGCCCCGCGCGGATCGAGGACAGGTGAACCAGGTCGCTGTCGCTGCGGATCGCGTAGCTGCCGCTTTCCAGCTCCCCGAGCAGCGGCATGAACTTGCGGGCCCGCGCGCTCTCCCGATCCATGCCGATCAGCGCATGTTGCGCCAGCTCCTGCCAGGTGCGCGGCATGCCGTGGCGCTCCAGGTAGTCGCGGCGCGCATGGAAACCAAGGTCGATATTGCCGATGCGGCGCGCCACCAGCAAATCCTGCTCCGGACGCTGCATGCGCACGGCGATGTCGGCGTCGCGCCGCAGCAGGTTCTCGATACGGTTGGACGACGCCAGTTCGATGGTGATGCCGGGATGGCTGGTGCGCAGTTTGGCCAGTATCGGCGGCAGCACTTCGACGCTGACCACTTCACTGGCGGTGACGCGCACCGAGCCTGTGATCTCCTCATCTTCGCCGAGCTTCATGCCGGAGGCGGTGCGCAGCAGCGCGGTCGATGCTGAGGCCAGCGTTTCCGCATAAGGTTGCAGCGCGAGCGCGGCCTCGGTGGCGATGAAGCCGGACTGCGAACGCGTGAACAGCGGCAGGCCTAGCGATTGTTCCAGCGCGTCGATATGGCGGCCGACGGTCGGCTGCGTGAGGCCCAGCGCCCGCGCGGCGCCCGATAGCGACCCTTCCTGCAGCACGGACAGGAAGGAGCGGTACAAATCCCAGTTCGGTTCAATCGAGGTCATACGAAATTGTATAGCGACTATGCTCATTTCGGTAATTTTCTTTTAGCTGGCTTCGCGCGACACTGCATCCATCGACACTCACACAGGAGAGCAAAATGGAAGCACTGGTTCTGGGCGCAACGGGCGGTATTGGCGGTGAAGTAGCGCGGTTGCTGGTGGCACGCGGCTGGCGCGTGAAGGCCTTGCACCGCTCGGTGCGCGAGGGCGACGGCCTGCAGTGGATCGCCGGCGACGCCATGAACCGCGACGACGTGGTGCGCGCGGCGCAAGGCGTGCAGCTGATCGTGCATGCCGTGAATCCGCCCGGCTACCGCAACTGGGGCCAGTTGGTGCTGCCGATGATCGACAACACCATTGCGGCGGCGCGCGCGTCCGGCGCCCGCATCCTGCTGCCGGGGACTGTCTACAACTACGGACCGGACGTGCTGCCGCACATCCACGAAGATGCGCCGCAGCGGCCTGTCACCCGCAAAGGTGCGATCCGCGCCGAGATGGAGCAGCGCCTGAAGGATAGCGGATTGCCGGTGCTGATTGTGCGGGCGGGGGATTTCTTCGGGCCGAAGGCCGGTAATAGCTGGTTTGCGCAGGGACTGGTCAAGCCGGGTAAGCCGGTGACGTCGATCAGTAATCCTTCCGCGCCGGGCGTGGGCCACCAGTGGGCCTACCTGCCGGATGTGGCGGAGACGATGGTGCGCCTGGTGGAGCGAGCCGACACGCTGCCGCAGTTCGCCAGCTACCAGATGGCCGGTCACTGGGATGCGGACGGCACGCAACTGCCGGCCGCCATCGCACGCGCCTCCGGAAAACCGGAGCTGCGCGCCAGCGCCTTCCCTTGGTGGCTGACCTGGGTCGCTGCACCGTTCGTGCCGGTATTCCGCGAACTGCGCGAGATGCGCTACCTGTGGCGCCAACCGGTGCGCATGTCGAATGCGCGCCTGCTGGCGGTGCTGGGCAGCGAGCCGCATACGCCGCTGGACCTGGCGGTACAGCGCACCTTGCAGGGGCTGGGCTGCCTGGCGTAGGCGTTAAATGCCGCTACATGCGCGGTTCGCCGGTTTTGCTATTGACGGCGACGGTCGATCCCGGTGGTGTGCTCATTTGCACGCGATGCTCGACGCCGCGATAGTTATAGGTCACGTCCCAGTACTCCGGCTTCTGGTTACCGACAGTTTCACAGCGGCGCACGTCGCGCGAAGAGCTGTTGTTCTGGTTAGCCATGTTGTTGCCGATGGCTGCACCCGCCACGGCGCCGCCGGCCGTGGCGATATCGCGGCCGGTGCCGCCGCCGACCTGGTGGCCAAGGATGCCGCCGATCAGCGCACCGGCAATTACGCCGCCGGCGTTAGGGCGCGAAGGTTCGTTGACCTGCTGGCGCTCGACCCAGCAGCGCTGCTCCGGCGCGCCAACCACCGCGTGCACCGAGCTGACCGGCACCTCGACTATGCGCTCGCTTGGGCGGCGGCGCCACTCGTAGCTCGGCTGCGCCAGCGGCGGCGGTGCTTCGTTGTCGTAGCGGTCGCGCGCCTTCACCGGGCGCACCGATGAGATGCGGTTGTTCAGGCCCATGCCGCCCAGCGTCTCGTAGCTGCCTTTACGCAGAATCATGCACTGGCCACGGAAGTTGGCGTCTTCGCAGACCTCCCATTGTCCGCGCTCGACGACTACCGAAGAGGCACGGTCATTGAAGCCGTTGCGCGACAGGTCGCGCACTTGTCCGTTGGCGGTAAATGCGCGGCCGCGCCAGCCGTCTGCCTCGTAGAAGGTGACTTGCGCGAATGCCTGTGCGGTCATGCCGGCGGCGACAGCGGCCACGGCGAACTTCATCGTCTTGTTCATTATCTTCTCCTGTTGGGATGAAGCCCGAGGATGGACGATTTTGGCGCCGCACTCTGTACGGCGGCGCACAAAGGCAAGGGTTAGCCGAGCGCAAGCCCGGCTAACCTCGCAAGGGAGAGCGTGCCGACGAAGGCGGCCAACGGGATGGCGCTGCGCGGCCAGTACGGCAGCTGCAGCGCGGCTGCCAGTGCGCCAACCGTGAGCACGCCGAGCCAGGCGACGCAGCCCGCGCCTGCGCCCCACAGCAGCACGCAAGGCAGCAGGGCGAGGATCAGCAGCACGCTGCCGGCGGCGCGCAGCATACTGCGGCGGCGCCCCGGCGCGTCGCAGCCGTACACCTGGCGATGATGGCGGTCGATTGCCAGCGACAGCGCTGCCATGCCGGCGTAGCTCAGCCCCAGTGCGGTCATGACGATGGAAGCGTAAGCCATCATGCGGCCTTTCGGTTGGCGGTTGCGGAGATGCTGCTGCGGCGGCCGATACGCGCTGCGACGATAGCCAGCAGCACGCCGATGGCGATGGCCGTCAGCTCGACGGCCGCGCGCTCAAGGTCGCGCCGTTCTAGATAGGCCAGCAGGTGCTGGCCGGTGCTGGCAAAGTTCAGCAGCGGCAGCGCTACGCACAGTGCTGCGCATGTGGCCAGCTGTTCGCTCCAGGCCTGCGCAGCTGGACGCCAGGCGGCATGCGCCAGCGCGGCCGCCCATACGCCGAAGAAAGCGGCGACCTCCCATTCATGGCGCTCCGGCAGTCCCAGTGGCAGCAGGCGGTTGGACCACAGGAAGCCGATACAGGCCAGCGACAGCCCGGCGATGGCGGCCACGTTCAGCACGTCGATCGCACGGTAGACGCGCGGCGTGGCGGCGCCGAATTCGTTCAGCGATTTCTGGCGGCGCTTCACCATGAACAGGATGGCGCCGGTCGCCATCATCGCCGTTCCGGCCATGCCAGCCACGAAGTACAGCCATCGGATCACTGCGCCGGCGAAGTGCAGGCGATGCAGTTCATCCAGCGTGACCAGCGTGGCGCGCGCGCCGTTGGGCGGAGCGCGGTGCGGCATCTCGGTTTCCAGCAGCCCGCCGCTGACGCCATCAAACTTCATCACACCGCGCTTGCTCAGCAGCTTGCCCTCCTGCGTGTCGGGCGAGGTGGTGCCGTAGACCTGCACCGTCATCGCCGCGTCGCCGGGGTGATTGACCACTACGGCGAATGCCGGCGCATGGAAGGTCGCCTCGGCCAGGCGCACCAACGGATCCAGCGCCGTCAGCACGCCCGGGTGGCCCGATGGCGTGCTCTCCGGGCCGTACTCGCGCACCTGCGCCGGCTCGCCGGTTCGCAGTTCCTGCGCCCAGCTCACCGCCGGCATGTAAGTGCTCCAGCTGATGGCCAGGCCGCTGTACACGATCATGAACAGGAAGGGCAGCGTCAGCACGCCGGCCAGGTTGTGCGCGTCCAGCCACGAACGCTGGCCCTTGGCGGGACGGAAGGTAAAGAAGTCCTTGAAAATACGCTTGTGCGTGATGACGCCTGAAATCAGCGCCACCAGCATCGCGGCCGACGCCACACCGACGATCCACAAGCCTACCGTGCCCGCGTGCAGGGCATGATGGAACTCGACGAAATGCATGCCGCCCAACGTGTCGCGCACCGTACTGGCTTCTTCCGGCATGGCCGCGCCGGTGATGCTGGACAGGTGGGCGTCTTCGTACATGCCGCGCTCATTCAGCCAGAACACCTGAAATTCGTCCTTGCCGGGACGCGGCCACAGTTCCCACATCTTGCTGTGGGCCGCGTGCTGTTCAAGGTAGCGCAGGCCATGCTTCAGCTGCACGCCATGATCAAGCGGCTCGGCAAACGGCGCCGTCGCCGTTTCATGCACCTTCTCCGGCCGCATCCAGTCGGAGATCGGATCGACGAACACGCTCAGGGTGCCGGTCAGGAAGATGGCGAAAGCCAGCCAGCACACCCACAGACCGGCCCACGTGTGCAGCCACGCCATGCGCTGGCGCAGACCGCCCGCAACCGCGCCGACGTTGCCGCGCCGCGTGGCAAAGCCCCAGGCGACCAGCGGCGCATACAAGGCCAGGCCGAGCAACGCGCCGCCCAGCATGGCGTCGCTGCCCGGGCCATTGAGCGACGACAGCAGCGCCGCGCCGATGGACGCGAACAGGTACGCGCCAAATATGATGATGGCGATGCGCTTCATGATTAACGGAAGCGGTAGTTCAGCGACAGCATCACGTTGCGCGGATCACCATAGAAACCGCCGGCTGCCGACGAGTAGTACTTCTTGTCCAGCAGATTGTTGACGTTCAGCGTGGCCGACAACTCTTTGGTCAGGCGATAGCGCGCCATCAGCGCCACCAGCGCATAACTTTGCTGCGTGAAGCGTTCGCCGTTCGGACCTGCGCCGTTGGTATAAACCTCGCCTTGCCAGTTGACGCCACCGCCCACGGTCAGCTTGTTGATGTCGTAGCTGGTCCACAGCTTGAAGTTGTTCAGCGGCTGGCCGGTTTGCAGGCGCTGGCCTTGGGCGTCTTCGATACGCGAGTGGGCATAGCCCGCAGTCAGATGCCAGCCCGGTTGCAGTTGGCCGGAGACTTCCAGCTCGTAGCCCTTGGCTGTTGCGCCTTGCACCGTGTGGTAGGCGTAAGTGCCGCCGCCGGCCGGCAGCAACAGCATGTCGGAGTCTATCTCGGCCAGGTTATCCTGCTTCATGTGGAATACCGAGAAGCTGGTGCTCAACAGGCCATTCAGCAGGTCGCCCTTGATGCCCACTTCGGCGTTGTTGCCTTCCAGTGGCGCCAGCAGGCGGTTGTTGCGGTCGCGGTAGGTCTGCGGCGAGAAGATGCTGGTGTAGCTGGCATAGCCCGACCACGCCGGTGTGAAGTTGTAGACCGCGCCGGCATAGGGCGTGAGCTTGCCGTTCTTGCGGAAATCGTCGCTGATGGTCGGCGCGCCGAATTCCACGTATTTGGTGTCGCGCGACCAGTTGGTTATGCGCGCGCCCAGGATCAGCGACAGGTCGTCGGTCGGACGCAGGCGCATGGAGCTGTAGCCAGCCAGTTGTTTTTCGCGTTCCAGCGTGCTGCCGATTATTTTGCCGTTGTAGCCAGGCGTCGGCGAGTTGCCGTTCCAGGTGAAGAAGTTCGGCACCGTGGCGTCGTAACCCGGCAGGACCCACGCCGGATAGCTCGGGCCTTTCAGTTCCATGCGCGAGGCGCTCATGCCGAACACCAGTTCATGCTTGCGGCCGAAGGCGGTGAACGGGCCGCTGGCGTAGGCGTCTGCGGTGACTTGTTCCGGTTTGGACACCCATTTGGTCACCCACAGCGACAGGCCGGCGCCGGTGTTTTTATCGAGCTGGCCGCGCATGGCGTAGCTTTGCACCGCGTCGTATTGATTGGCGGCGTAATTGATGGCCAGCTTGGCGCTCCATTCGTTGTCGAAGAAGTGCTCCAGCGTGGCGAAGCCCAGGCTTTGCTTGCGCTTGTAGTACGAGTATTCGGCGGCGCTGTTGGTCGAACGCGGGAAGTCGGTCAGCGTGCCGTCGCTGTAGTACGCGACGAAGCGGCGGCTTGCGCCGTCCAGTATCTCGTTCTGGTAGATCAGGCCTGCGCTCAGCAGCGTGGATGGCGTGACGTCCGCTTCGACTACGCCGTAGAACAGATCCTTGTCCTGGTGGTAGCGGTCGATGAAGGAATGATCGTCCTGCTGGGCCACCACGATGCGGCTGCGCACGTGCTTATCTTCGCTCAGCGGCGCGGAGATGTCGGCCTGCGCGCGGAATCGGTCCCACGAACCGGCCTGCAACTCAAAGTCCGCGTGCAGTTCGCGCGATGGGCGCTTGCGTACCAGATTGACAGCGGCGGCCGGGCTGCCGGTGCCACCCATCAGGCCCGCCGCGCCGCGCACTACTTCGATACGCTCGTAGATATTGGCGTCGAAGCCGGATGGCTCTACCAGCTTGGTGGTCGGGATGCCGTCGAACAGGAAGGTGTCGATGACGAAGCCGCGCGAGTACATCTGGTCAGTCTCGCGGGTGGCCGACGAGTGGTCCAGCGTGATGCCGGTGGTTTGCGCCACCACGTCCTGCAGCGTTTCCAGGCGCTGGTCTTCGATGCGCTGGCGTGTCATGACGCTGACGGCCTGCGGTGTTTCGCGGATCGACAGTTCAAGGCCGGTGGCGCCGGTGCTGCGTTGCTGGCCGGGCGAGCCGTCGGTCACGCCGTGAACTTCCACCTGCGCCAGCGTGGCGGGTGCGGCGGCAGCAGGGCCGGCCGCCGGTGCGCCCGCGCGTTTTTGCAGCGTCAAGGTACCGTCGGTGCGGGCGACCAGTACCAGGCTGGTGCCGGATAACAGGTGTTCCAGCGCGGCGCGCGGGGTATAGCTGCCGTGCAGCGCAGGGCTGGTCATGCCCTCAGTCAGCGCCGGGTCGAAGGACAACGAAATACCTGCGCCGACCGCCACGCCGGACAAGGTGCGGCCCAATGGGCCGGCCGGCAGCTGGTAGGTTTGCGCAGCGGCGGCCGGCGCTTCGGCGGCGATGGCAGCGTGGTGAACGTGGGCGGCGGCCAGCGTCATGCTGAACAGGGCGATGCGAACGGCGCGCGGCAGGCGGCGCTCGGACGAGGTAGGACGTGCAAAGGACATGGAAGAGACTCTCTTTAAAATGGTTTCAGTCTCTTTGCCAGCCGAGCCGCAAAAAAGTATCAGCCCGGATCAACTATTTTAGTTGCGCGGAACAAGCGTGATCCAGTAGCCGCGCAGGCGCTGCACCGCGTCGACCGGATAAGTGGACACCAGCATGTCCAGCGTGCGCTCGCTGTCAGCGATGGGGAAGGCGCCGGAGACGCGCAAGGCCGCCAGCGCCGGGTCCACGCGCACTACGCCGTGGCGGTAGCGCGACAGCTCGGCCACCAATTCGTCGAGCCGCATCCGGTCGGCCAGCAGCATGCCGGTAGTCCAGGCGGCAAGGGCGGGATCGATGGCGCGAGCCGGAGCGATGTGGTGCTGGTTGAAGCGGGTCTGGCTGCCGGCGGCGATGGTTAAGGCGGCGTTGGCGCCCTTGGCCGGCGTGATGCGTACCGCGCCCTCCAGTACCGACAGGGAGGTGCTGCATTCATTGCGGCGCACGTTGAATACGGTGCCCAGCGCTTGCATCATGCCCTCGGCGGTGCGCACACGCAGCGGACGGCGGTCATGTGCCGGGCTGCTGCGCACCAGAATTTCGCCGTTGCGCAGGACGATCAGCCGTTCGCCGTCGCTGAACTGCACGTCGATGGCGCTGGCGGTGTTGAGTGTGACGCTGGTGCCGTCGGCCAGTGTCAGCGTGCGGTGCTCGCCAACGGCGGTGTGGATCTCGCCGGACCACGGCTGCGATTCGGCGTAGCGCCATGCGCTCCAGCCTACCGGCACGGTCAGCATCAGGGCGGCGATGCGGGTGATGGCGGCGCGGCGCGCGGCGTCCGGCTTGCGGTTCAGGACCGGCATCGCCAGCTCCGGCGGCAGCGTATCAAGCTTGCCCATTAATTGCTCGGCGCGCGCCCATGCCAGGGCGTGCTGCGGATCACTGCTGCGCCATTGTTCGCAGGCGGCGCGGTCGGCATTGGTGGCGCCGTCCTGCAGGCGCACCAGCCATTCCGCCGCCTGTTCCAGCGCCTGTGGCGAGACGCGCGCGTTCATACAGCGTCCTCCATCGCCAGCAGGCATTGCAGGAAGGCCTGCTTCATATAGCGCTTGATGGTGATGAGCGACAGATCGAGGCGCGTCGCAATCTCGGCGTAGCCCATGCCGTCCAGTTGCGACAACAGGAAGGCTTGCCTGACCTTGGGCGGCAGCGTATCGAGCATGGCGTCGATGTCGTGCAGGGTTTCGAGGATCACCATGCGCTGTTCCGGCGAAATGGCGGTCGGCTCGGGCAGGGCGGCCAATGCCTCCAGGTAGACGCGCTCCAGCGACTGGCGCTGGAACCAGTTGACCAGTACACCTTTGGCGACGGTGGTGAGATAGGCGCGCGGCTCCACCAGTACAGTTAAATCGCTGCGCCCGAGGATGCGGGTAAAGGTGTCCTGCGCCAGATCGTCGGCATCATGGGTGTTACCCAGCTTGGCGCACAGCCAGCGGTGGAGCCAGGAGTGGTGCTTGCTGTACAGGGCGGTGAAGTGGGGATGCGGGACAGCGCTGGTCATTTTATGAGAATGCGAATTATTCTCATTAATTCTACATGAGGCGACCTGTCATCGCAACCGGATCAGGGCTCGACCGAGTGGGTGCGTTTCAGGCAGCGCAGTACAAAGGTGGAGCGGCTGTGCTTCAGGCCCGGCAGTTTGTACAGCTTCTTGCGCAGGAATTCTTCGTAGCCTGCGGTGCCGGCCACGGCGACCTTGATCAGATAATCGTAGTCGCCGGTGAGCAGGTAGGCTTCCATCACTTCCGGCAGCTTGGCCAGCGCGGCGCCAAATTTGTCGAAGATATCGTCGTCGTGACGGTCCAGCGTCACCTCGATGATCACGGTGTCCGGGTAGCCCAGCGCGGTCTGGCTGATCAGGGCCGTGTAGCCTTCGATCATGCCGCCGTCTTCCAGCGCACGTACGCGGTTCCAGCATGGCGTGGTCGACAGGCCGACCTTTTCCGCCAGTTTGGTGTTACTCAGACGGCCGTCTTTGCGCAGTTCGCGCAAGATGCGGCGATCCAGTTCGTCGATTTCCATAAGAATGAAATTCCATCAATTAGCAAATGAATGGAAGAATGTACTACACATTGGCGAATTTGACGTAAATTCAAGAAGCCTATTTTTGGCGTTGTTCGCTATGCTAGCAGCATGGAAACCACACAAAAAAGCTACCGATTCTGCATCGAGCCGGATGCGCCTATCGCCACGCTGGAAACGGCGTTGCAGGTGGTGCGCCGTTTGAATATTGAGTTGCGCGCGCTGCGCACCACCTCCACGCCGCATGGCATGGAGGTGCAGATGCGCCTTGCGGCCGAAGAGGAGGATATTCTGACGTTATGCCGCATGCGCCTGCACAATCTGGTCGGCGTGCTGCCGATCAGGCTACATAGCTGTACTTGATCAGGAAGACGATGGCGATCACCCACACCACCGGCTTGACCTGGCGCGCCTGGCCGGTCAGCAGTTTCAGGCCGGCGTAGGTGATGAAGCCAAAGGCGATGCCGTGCGCGATCGAGTAGGTGAACGGGATCACCAGCGCGGTGATCGCAGCCGGCACGCTCTCGGTGGTGTCGCTCCAGTCGATGTCGATGAAGTCGCGCAGCATCAGGCAGGCCACGAACAACAGCGCCGGTGCGGTGGCGTAGGCCGGCACCACGCCGGCGATCGGCGCGAAGAACAGCGCTGCCAGGAACAGGCCTGCCACCACCACTGCGGTCAGGCCGGTGCGCCCGCCCGCTTGCACGCCGGCCGCGCTTTCCAGATAGGCGGTGGTGCTGGAGGTGCCCAGCACCGAGCCGGCGACGATGGCGCAGCTGTCGGCCAGCAGCGCCTTGTTCAGGCGTTCCATGCGGCCGTTGACCAGCAGACCGGCGCGCGAGGCCACGCCCATCAGGGTGCCGGTGGCGTCGAACAGTTCGACCAGGAAGAACACCAGCACCACGTTGAACAGGCCCATATGCCAGGCGCCCGGCAGGTCGAGGTGCAGCAGCGTGGCCGAAATCGACGGCGGCAGCGACATGAAGCCGTGGAAGGTATTCCCGCCGAAGAAGAAGCTCAGCACCGTCACCGAGACGATGCCGATCAACAGCGCGCCCGGCACTTTGAGGCGGTCCAGCGTGACGATCAGCATGAAGCCGAAGATGGCCATGATGGTGTGCGGATTGTGCATGTCGCCCACGCGCACCAGCGTTTCAGGATTGGCGACCACCAGGCCGGCGCTCTTCATCGCGATCAGCGCCAGGAACAGGCCCAGGCCCACGGTGATGGCCACGCGCAGTGAATGCGGAATGCCATTGACGATATGCTCGCGCACTTTAAACAGGCTGACGATGATGAACAGGCAGCCCGAGATGAACACTGCGCCCAGCGCAGATTGCCACGGCACGCCCATGCCCAGCACCACGGCGTAGGCGAAGTAGGCGTTCAGGCCCATGCCCGGCGCCATGCCGATCGGGTAGTTGGCGTACAGGCCCATGATGATGGTGCCCAGCGCCGCCGCGAGGCAGGTGGCGACGAAGACCGCATCTTTCGGCACACCGGCGTCGCCGAGGATGGCGGGGTTGACGAAAATGATATACGCCATCGTCAGGAAGGTGGTCACGCCCGCCACGACTTCGGTACGGACGGTGGTGCCGTGTTCGGAGAGCTTGAAAAATTGGTTAAGTAAAGACATGGCGCGCCCCTGCTAAAACGACGAGGGGCGAAGAATAGCACGGATGGGCGCAACACTTGCTGGTGTCAAAAGTATAAAAAGATGTGATAATGGAAAAATAGTTATCAACGCACTCCAAGGCATGACTATGGACCTCCAGCCCAAACAAGAGGGCAGCACTATTGTGCTCAGCCCCGCCGGCCGCATCGATCACACCCATGCCGATGCTTTTAAACTGGCGCTCGATCCGCATTTGGCGGACTGCCGCAAGGACGGCGCGCCATTGGTGATCGACTTCTCCAATGTGAACTACATTAGTAGCATCGGCCTGCGCGCGCTGATGGTGGCCATCAAGCAGGTCAAGGCGCAGGGCGGACGCATGGTATTGGCGGCGCTGCAGCCGCTGGTGCTGGAAGTGTTCACCATCAGCCGTTTCGACATGCTGTTCGAGATTTTCCCTGACCGCGCTGCTGCTTTGGCGGCAGTGACGGTGGCTCCATGAAGGCCCGCATCTGGGGCGCGCGCGGTTCGCTGCCGGTGGCGCTGACGCACAAGCAGATCCGGTCCAAGCTCGTGACGGCGCTGGAAGGCGCCATCGGCCGCAATCTCGATAGCACGGACAAGGTCGTCGACTACGTCGACAATCATCTCGGCTTTGAGGTGAGCGGCACCTACGGCGGCAATTCCAGCTGCGTGGAGGTGGAGGCCTGGGATACGGATGCCATCCATGAGCACATTGTTTTCGACCTGGGTTCGGGCGCGCGGCCGCTGGCCGGTTCCAAGCTGGCCAAGTACGGGCCGGGCAAGCCGCAGACCTATCACGTGTTCATGTCGCACCTGCACTGGGACCACATCATGGGGTTCCCGTTCTTTACGCCGGCTTATATTCCGGGCAACCGCATCATCATCTACGGCTGCCACAAGGATCTCGAAACGGCGTTCCGCCGCCAGCAGGAGCCGATCAGCTTTCCGGTGGGCTTCCACCAGCTCGGCGCGACCATTGAGTTTGTGCTGATGGAGCCGGGCGTGCCGTTGCAGGTGCGCGATGTGACGGTGACCGCCAAGCTGCAGCTGCATGCGGGCGATTCGTATGGCTACCGGCTCGAAAGCGGCGGCAAGACGATCATCTACAGCACCGACTCCGAGCACAAGCTCGATAACGCCGCCGAACGCGTGGCCTTCGTGGACTTTTTCCGCGATGCGGACCTGGTGATTTTCGACGCCATGTATTCGCTCGCCGATTCGATTTCGGTGAAGGCGGATTGGGGCCACTCGAGCAACGTGGTGGGCGTGGAGTTGTGCCAGCTGGCAGGCGTGCATAAGCTTTGCCTGTTCCACCACGAACCTATCTACGATGACGCGCAAATCTCGCGCGTGCTGGCCGAGACGCGCCGTTATGCGGAGATTACCGGCGAAGCGCCGCTGGAAATCGTCTCCGCGTACGACGGCATGGAAATCGCGCTGTAAGCGCCGCCCATGCTGCGCCGTTTGCAAACTCGCGCCTGGGGCGGCGTGCGCGCCGGGCAGGGCAGGCCGCTGGCCTTGCTGTTGGCGGTGGTGCTGGCCCTGCTGCTGGCGCGTGGCGGCGATGGCACGCTGCCTGCGTTACGCCTCGCGCTGTTCGACGCTTATCAAACGTATTTGCCGCGCGAGCGGCTTTCCGGCCCGGTCCATATTGTCAATATCGATGAAGCGGCGCTGAGCGAGTATGGCCAGTGGCCTTGGCCGCGCACCTTGTTCAAGGAGTTGCTGGAGCAGATTGCGGCGCAGCGGCCGCTGGCGATTGGGCTCGATATCCTGATGCCGGAACCGGATAACACCTCGCCCGAGGCGCTGGCGGCGCGCCTGCCGGAAGGGCGTCTGCATGATGAGTTGGCGCAGTTGCCATCTCACGATGCGCTGCTCGCCGCGCAGATGCGGCGCGCGCCGATCGTGCTTGGCACGGCAGGTTTCATGCACGCGGAGGCAGGGACCAGCGATGCCTTGCGCGTATGGCCGATGCGCGTGCGGGCGGCCGGCGATGGCGCGCGCGGACAGACCGCGCCGGACGCTGCGCATTTGCCGGTGATGCGCTTCCCGCAGGCGATGTCCAGTCTTCCGATGCTGCAGGCTGCGGCGCGCGGGCAGGGCTTGTTGTCGGCGAATCTGGAAAAAGGCATCGTGCGCCGCGCGCCGTTGGTCGGCGCGGTTGGCGACATGCTGGTGCCGTCGCTGTCGATGGAACTGCTGCGCGTGGCCACCGGCACCCAAGCCATCGAGATCGAGGCCGACGCCAATGGCGTGCACGCGGTCTCGGTCGGCGACCTGCGCGTGCCGACACTGCCCGACGGCGCGGTGTGGGTCAATTTCTCTGCCCCCGCGCTGGACCGCTACGTCTCTGCGCTCGATGTCATGCGCGGCCGCATCGATCCGGCCGCGCTGCAAGACAAAATCGTCATCGTCGCCATGACGGGCCTTGGCCTTAGCGACTACAAGACCAACGCGCGCGGCGACCTGCTGCCCGGCGTGGACACACACGCGCAAATGATCGAAAGCTTCTTCGACGGTTCCTTCCTGCGGCGCCCGCAGTGGATGCGCTGGACCGAAGTGGCAGTTTTCGCCGCCTTCGGCTTGCTCACCATCTGGCTGCTGCCCCGTCTTCGCCTGCGCGCAGGCGTGCCGATGGCCCTTATGCTGGGCGTCTCCTTGTTCGGCGCCGGCGCCTTGCTGTTCGCGCGCGCCGGCTTGTTGTTCGACGCGGCCGGCGTGGCGCTGGGCTACACCGCCATCTGTCTCAGCCTGTTGACCAGCATGCTGGCCGCCGCAGTGCGCGACCGCAAGCACTCCGAACGCGCGCTGCAAGCCGCACGTGAATCCGCCGCGCGCACCGCCGGTGAACTCAACGCCGCGCGCCGGATCCAGATGGCGTCCCTGCCGCAGGCCGCCACCTCCTTCCCCGGCGAGCGCCGTTTCGAGTTGGATGCGCTGCTGGAGCCGGCCAAGGAAGTCGGCGGCGATTTATATGATTTCTTCAAGCTCGATGACGACCGCGTATTCTTCATGGTCGGCGACGTGTCGGGCAAAGGCCTGCCGGCCAGCCTGTTCATGGTGGTGGCCAAGGCGCTGTCTCGCAGCATCGCCTTGCGCGGCGAAGGCGACATGGGCCGGATCATGAACAGCGCCAACCGCGAGCTGGTACGCGAGAATCCCGAGATGCTGTTCGTGACCAGCGTGGCCGGCATTCTGGACGCGGCCAACGGCCAGGTTTACCTGTGCAACGCCGGCCACGACGCGCCGCGACGCATCACGGCCGATGGCGGCATCGAACTGCTGCAACCGGCGGACGGCCCGCCGCTGTGCGTGATCGACGACTTCGAATATCCGGTCCAGCAGTACCAGCTGCAGCCCGGCGAAAGCCTGTGCCTGACCACCGACGGCATCAGCGAGGCGATGAACAAGGCAGGGGAGCTGTACGGGAACGAGCGGCTAAACAGCCTGCTGGCGGGAGTGGCCACGACCGCACCGGCGGCCGTGGTGCAAGCGGTGCGGGATGATGTGCGCCGTCACGTGGACGGCGCGGAAGCATCGGACGATTTGACGCTGCTGGTGCTGCGCTGGAACGGCCCGCAGGCCGCCGCCAATTAAATTAACGTACGCGGATCTCGACCCGCCGGTTGCGCGGTTCGTCGACGCCGTCCGCCGTCTGGATCAACAGCTCACGCTCGCCGCGCGCCTGCACCGCGATCTGGTCGGCCGCAATGCCGGCTTCCACCAGAATACGCTTGACGGTTTCGGCGCGGCGCAGCGATAGCGCATCGTTGTATTCACGCTTGGCGACGGTGTCGGTGTGGCCGATCACGATAATCTCCGGCGCCGGGCGCGAGGCCAGTTGCTGCTTGATCTGCGCCAGCTGCGCCGCCGATTCCGGCGTCAGGTTGTCGGTGTCCGTGACGAAGTAGACGATGAACACGGCCGCGCGCTGCGGCAGCGTGTCGATCAGGGCGCCGTAACGGCTCTTGATCTCGGCGCTGTCGCTGGTTGTGGCAACCGCGCCACGGCTATCGACGGCGGCGGTTTGATACGGCTTGTCCAGCACCGTGTCCTTGCCGGCGGTGGTGATGATCACGGCGCTCGGTTTGCCGTCCTGATTGGGCAGCAAGGTGATTTGTTCGGTCGGGCCGCGTTGCAGTTGCGAGACAGCGGCGAGCAGGCACACGGCCCAGATCAGCAGGGCCATAGCTTAGTCCCCGTCCTTGACGTCGATCACAAACTCGGTCCCGCGCACGCCCAGGATAGAGGTCGGGGTGCGGAACTGCACCGCGCCGGGCGATTGCTTGGACAGCTTGCCGGAGATGACGCCCAGCGTGCCTTTCTTGACCGTGGCGTTCAGGGTGCCTTCGTGCGAGGTTGGGTCGAAGGCGTATTTTTCGAGCCACACATTGCTGTTCGGGCCTACAGCCAGCAGGGTTTCGTCGCGCAGCGTGATGCCGACGCTGCCATCGGCGCCGGTTACCACGCGGTCGCTGGCCATCAACGCGGCTCCCGCCTGCGCCGGGGATTTTTTTCCCTCGCGCTCAATGGCGGCGTTGCCTTTGGCGGTTTTGATCATGCCGGCCGGGATGTCGGCGGCGTGTGCCAGCAGCGCCATGCAGCTTGCCAGCATCATTATTATTGTTTTCACGGTTCTTCTCCTAACGTAAGCATTCCGATAATATGCTCGAATGGACGAAAAAGAAACCGGTATCGCGCATCTGCTGCGTTTTCCGGCACGGCTGGATGCGGTCCCCGGCGCGATGGCGTTTGCCGCTATGGCGCTGACGCAGTCCGGCCTTGCGCCGGGCGCGGTCGCGCGCGCCGAATTAATCCTCGAAGAGCTGCTGCGCAACAGCATCCTGCATGGCTACGGCGGCGACAGCGCGCATGACGTGTGGGTCGGCGTGCGCGGCCAGGTGTTGTGCTATGAAGACGCCGCGCCGCCGTTTAATCCCCTGACCGAAGGGCCGCCGCCGCCCGATCCGACGCTGCCGCCGGAAGAATTGATCGTCGGCGGCGTCGGCCTGCTGCTGATCCGCCAGTTGGGCGGCGCCGTGGCTTATACCTATAGCGAGGGACGCAACCGGATCGAGATCGCTTTACAATAGCGTTTTCATTCATCAGGATTTCGCATGACCGAGTTTTCCACCGATATCTACACCGAGCCGCATCCAATCGATGTCAACACGCTGGCCAACCTTGGCCCGCTGGCGCCAATGGCCGGCATCTTCAAGGGCGAGCGTGGGCTGGATATCAAGCCGAAGGCGGATGGCGCGCGCAAGCAAGCCTACGTCGAACGTATCGAACTGTATCCGATCGATCCGGTGACCAATGGCCCGCAGCTGTTCTACGGCCTGCGCTACCTGATCATCGTGAACAAGCCGGATAACGTCAAGACTTACCACGAGCAGGTGGGCTACTGGCTGTGGGAGCCGAAGACCAAGACCGTGATCCAGACGCTGGGCATCCCGCGTGGCCAGATCGCGATGGCGTCCGCCGTGGTGGAACCGGACGCGAAGGAGTTCGAACTGGTCGCGCGGCTGGATTCTGATACCTACGGCATCCGTTCCAATCCGTTCCTGGAATACGGCTTCAAGACCATCGAGTACCGCATCAAGGTCACCATCAATGACGACGGCACCTGGGGCTACGAGGAAGACACCGTGATGCTGCTGCGCGGCGAGGAGGAATTCCACCACGTGGACCGCAACCTGCTGCACCGCGTGGCCGATCCGGTGCCGAATCCGCTGCACAGCGGCGTGCCGGCTTAACTACCGGCTTAGTCCCCGACCACGAAACCGTCGCGGCCATTGCGCTTGGCCGCGTACAAGGCGCTATCTGCGCGGGCGATCAGTTCCGCGCAGGTTTCATCGTCTCCTTCATGCAGGGCTACGCCCATGCTGGTAGTGACCTTGCGCGGCGCGTCTTCCAGCGGGAACGGGCTGCGCACCGCAGTCACGATCTTTGCCGCGAGACGCGCAGCTTCGTCGGCGTTGGCCACCTGTTCGAAAACGATCACGAATTCGTCGCCGGCCAGCCGCGCCACGGTGTCCGAGGCGCGCACGCTGGCCACCAGGCGGCTGGCGAACTCCTTCAGCACGATGTCGCCGGCGCCGTGTCCCAGCGTGTCGTTAATCTCCTTGAAGTAGTCGATATCCAGATAGGCCAGCGCCAGCGCCTTGCGGTTGCGCCGCGCGCGCAGGATGGCCTGTTGCAGCACTTCCTCGAACACCAGCCGGTTGGCGATGCCGGTCAGCGTATCGATGCGCGCCAGTTGCTTGAAGCGCGCCTCGCTGGCGGCGATCTGCTGCTCGTACTGCACCCGTTCCGTCACGTCGTGCAGGAAGGCGGTGGCGTAGTAGGCGCCGTCGTGGCGCAGCGCGCCGATCGACAGCTCCACCGGAATCTCGTGGCCATCGCGGTGCAGCGCCGTCACGCGTACGCGGTTGTTGACGAACGGGCCGGGGATGCCGTCGGCGAAACGGGCCATGCCGGCGCGGTGGGCGGCGCGCTGCGCGGGCGGGATAATCAGTTCGGCGATATCGCGCCCGATGGCTTCCTCGCTGCTCCAGCCGAATACCCGCTCGGCGGCAGCATTCCACTTGGTGACCACGCCGGTGTTTTCGCAGCTGACGAATGCATCGGGCGCGCGTTCGAGGATATTGCTGATCAGGGATTCGCTGTCGCGGATCGCGCTTTGCGCCGCTTCACGCTCGGCCATCAAGTCGTGGAAGGCGGCGCCCAGCTCGCCGATTTCATCGCCGCGCCGACGTTGCAGCACGCTGATGTCGGCGCTGCCGCTGCGGATGTTGGCGATGTGCCGCTGCAGCCTGCCCAAGGGGGCGAGCAGCGAACGTATCGCCAGCCACGCCACCAGCCCGGCGACGGCGGCGAATGCGGCGGCGGCCAGCATGGCGTGCTGGCGCATGGCGATCATCGGTGCGAAGGCTTCGTCGACCGGGAAGCGGGCGCCGATAATCCAGCCGGTCGAAGCCAGGTGCTTGTATGAGTAGATGCCGTCGCTGCCATCCTTGTTGGCCGCCTCGACCCAGCCCTGGAAACCATCGAGCGCCATTTCGGTGGCGCGGTTGTAGCCGGGACGGGCGTTGATGTGCGCCAGCAGCCGCTTGCGGTCCGGGTGATGCACCAGGATGCCTGCGCGCGTCATGATGAACAGATAGCCGGTCTCGCCCGGTTTTTGCTGGGCGATTTGCTCAAGGAAGTTGGAGTTGCTCAGGTCTATGCTGCCTCCCAACAGCATGGCCACCTGGCCCTGCGCGTCGCGCACCGGATGCAGGATCATGATCGAGGGCAGGCCGGTGATCTCGCTTTTGTAGGGCAGCGACACCACCGGTTTGCCGGCCGCCATTGCGCGATCGAGGAAATCGCGGGCCGGCGGCGGCATGTGGCGCGTGACGGAAGTGTGGTCGCCGTCGGTGTGCAGCAGCACGCCCTGGCGGTTGAAGATGTGCAGATTCAGGAACTGCCGGCGCGCCACAGGATGACGGTCGATGAAGGCCTGCATGGCAGCGGGATCCTGCGCGGCGGCCTGCGGGATGGTGTCGGCCAGGCTGGCCAGCAGCACTTTGCGCGACTCCATCTGCGCATCGACTTGAGCGGCGATGGAGGTGAGCAGGGAAAACTGCTGGTTGCCGATCACGCTGCGCATGTCGCGTTCCGCCAGCAGCAGGGCCATGAGCGTGACGATCAGTGTGGCGCTCAACACGAGCAAGACCACCACTCCGGTCATGCGGAATTTAAGGCTGCTCGGTAGCTTGGAAAAGACGGGCATGTGCCGAGTATGTCACAAGCCGCGAGCGGGTACAATTCAGTCTTTATGCGGAAAACAGACGATGCTGCGGGCGATTTTGTGGGATAACGACGGTGTTCTGGTCGATACGGAACAACTGTTTTACGAAGCTAACCGGGAGCTGTTCCAGCCATTGGGGCTGGAACTCAGCGCGCAGCACTTTTTCGACTGGTATCTGGCCGATAACTGCGGCGCGTGGCATTTGCTGGATCCACGTTTGTCCGAAGAGCAGGCCGAGGCACTGCGGTCGGTGCGCAACCGCCGTTATGCGGCGCGGCTGGCGTCCGAGCATATCCCGGCCATCGACGGTGTGGCCGGCACGCTGGCCGCTTTGTCGCCGCGTGTGCGCATGGGCGTGGTCACCAGCTCCAACGCCGATCATTTCGAAATCATCCACCAGCGGCTGGATTTGTTGCGCCACTTCGAGTTCGTGCTCACGCATGAATCCTACACCCACAGCAAACCGTCGCCAGAGCCCTACCTGCTTGGACTCGAGCGCATGGGCGTGGGCGCCGACGAAGCGCTGGTGATCGAGGATTCGCCGCGCGGCCTGCAGGCGGCGACGGCGGCCGGCATCCGTTGCATCATCCTGCGCAATGCGCTGACGCGGCATTACGATTTTCCCGGCGCGTGGCGCGTGGTCGATACGATGGCGCAGGTGCAGGCGGAAGTGGAGGCGCTGCTATGAGCCATATCCACTTGTGCTGGGAATTGGGCGGTGGCCTTGGACATGCGGGCCGCCTGAAGATGCTGGCGCAGGCGTTGCTGGCGCACGGCCATCGCGTGACCATCAGCCTGCGCGATCTGATGCACACGCATGCCGTGCTTGCCGATCTGGATGTCCACAAATTGCAGGCGCCTGTGTGGCTGCACAAGGCGCAGGGACTGCCGCCGTCCGCCAGCCTGGCGGAAATCGCTTTCCATTGCGGCTATCTGCAAGCGTCCGCGTTGCGCGGCATGGTGTCCGGCTGGCGCGACCTGTTCGCGTTGCTGCAGCCGGATCTGGTGGTCGGCGATTATGCGCCCACCGCGTTGCTGGCGGCGCGCAGCATGGGCTTGCGTAGCGCCTCGGTCAGCAGCGGTTTTAGCAGTCCGCCGCCAGGCCGTGCGCTGCCGGCGTTCCAGCCTGCGCCTGTGGAACGGCTGGCGGCCTCCGAAGCGCGCATGCTGGCGACGGCCAACGCGGTGCTGGCGGAGTATGGTGCGCAGCCATTTGCGCATGCGGCCGATGTGTTCACGGGCGATCTGCCTTTGCTGTGCACCTGGCCGGAACTCGATCCATACGAAGAGCGCGGCGAGGCGCAATGGCTCGGCCCCAGCTTCGTGGCACACGGCGGCATCGCTCCGCACTGGCCTGAGGGTGATGGCCGCAAGGTGTTCGCCTATTTGAAGGCGTCCCACGCGGCGCATGGCGTGGTGCTGAAAGCGTTGGTGGAAGAGGGCTGCCGCGTACTGGCCTACGTACCGGAAGTGGCTGCTGGCGGACCGCCGCCGCTGGTCAGCGACAACGTACTGTACGCCGAAGCACCGGTATCGCTGTCGCAGGCTTTGGCGCAGGCCGATCTTTGTGTCTGCCACGCCGGCGAGGCGACGCTGGCGCAATCGCTGCTGGCCGGCGTGCCGCTACTGATGCTGCCGTCACACACCGAGCAGTTTTTAAGCGCGCGCCGTGTCGCCATGTCCGGCGCCGGCTACAACGCGGCTTTGCTGACGCCCGAATCCGACTGGCGCGCTATGATACGCGGTTTGCTCACCGATCCGGCTTATCGCACTGCGGCGCAGGCATTCGCCGCGCGCCACAGCGGATTTGATCAGCAGCTTATGAACGAAGAACTAGCGCGCCAGCTGGAATCTCTGCTGACCTGACGCCACGGCCGGTCAGTTTGAACACGCTGACCGCGCCAACGAGGTTGGAAGCCTGCTCCTGCATGGTGATGGCGGCGGCCGACGCCTGTTCCACCAGCGAGGCATTCTGCTGCGTGGTCTGATCCATCTCGGTGATGGCGCCGTTGATATGCTCAATGCCGGACAACTGCTCCTGGCTGGCTGCGGCGATGTCGCTCATGATATCGGTCACGCGGCGCACGCTGGCGACGATTTCCTCCATCGTGGCGCCGGCCTGGTCTACCAGCCGCGCGCCCGCGTCCACCTTGTCCACCGAATCGCCGATCAATTCCTTGATCTCCCTGGCCGCTGCGGCCGAGCGCTGCGCCAGGTTGCGCACCTCGGTCGCCACCACCGCGAAACCGCGCCCCTGTTCACCGGCGCGCGCCGCCTCCACCGCCGCATTCAGCGCCAGGATATTGGTCTGGAAGGCGATGCCGTCGATGACCGAAATAATGTCGACGATCTTGCGCGCCGAGGCGTTAATCGAGGCCATCGTGTCGACCACCTGCGCCACCACTTCGCCGCCTTTGCCCGCCACGTCGGAGGCCGAGCGGGCCAATTGGTTGGCCTGGTTGGCGTTGACCGCGTTTTGCTTCACGGTGGAGGTCAACTGCTCCATCGAGGACGCGGTTTCTTCCAGCGAGCCAGCCTGGCGTTCGGTGCGCTCGGACAGGTCCAGGTTGCCGGCAGCGATTTCCTGCGAGGCGGTGCCGATCGAATCCGTGCCCTTGCGGACTTCGGAGACGATCGAAATCAGACTGGCATTCATGTCCTTCAGCGCGGCCGACAGCTGGCCGATTTCATCGCGGGTGCGGACCTGGATTTCGGAACTGAGGTCGCCATCGGCCACGGTGCGCGCCACCCGCACGGCATAGCGAATCGGGCGCACGATAGTGCCGGTCACGTACCAGCCGGCGAACACTCCGAGGCCGGCGCCGGCCACGCCGAGCACGATCATCAGGATGCTGGCATTGCGCGCGGTCTGCTCGGCCTGCGCGCCGGAATCCTTCATCAGCTGCACCTGGAAGGCGACCAGCTTGTCGAGCGACGCCACGTAAGCGGCTTGCGCCGGACGCACTTTTTCCAGCAGCAGCACACGGGCGGCTTCCTTGTCGCCATCCTTGACGGCAGCCACCATCTGGTCGCGCAGCGGCGAGTACACGGCGCGCGCATCGCTCATCTCCTTGAACAGCGCCAGTCCCTGCGGCGATTTCAGCAGGCTGCCCAACTGGTCGAGCATGGCGCGTATCTCCTTGCTGCGCTCAGCCACGGATGCCAACGCCGCGCCAGTTTCGCTGGCGTCGAGCAGCAGCAGGTCACGCAGGGTTCGTGCTTGCAGGGCGACGTCCTCCTTGACCTGGTTGAGCAGGCCGATCTTCATGTAGCGGTCGCTGATAGTGAGGTTGACCTCTTTGCTGGTCACGTTCAATCCGAGCGCGCCCACCACGACGACGATGGCCAGCAGCAGCGTCGTCAGCGAAAATGCGATGGTCAGCCGATGGCCGATCTTCAGGTTTGCAATGTTCATGAATCGTCTTTTGTAATGGTTGTTTTTAAGAGATAGTAGTTGCCTGTGGGAATGCTAAGTGTAACGTGAAAAATTAATGTATAGCTAGCAATATTGCTTAACAATATGGACATTTGAGTGGATAAAGCAACAGCGCCGATGTATAATGACAATCAGTGTTGTCGCATTAGAAATAAAAACATTGCCTCTGGTAGGGCTGGATGTTTGAGAGGGCCGGCGTTCGCAAGACGCCGGCCCTTTTTGTATATACCTCGCTTGGGCAGCGAGGGCGAATTTGCCTAGTTGTTCCTCACCGAGATTGCAACGACCTCAGTGCCGCGAGTTCCCATGACTTCTATCGCTGAACCGGCAAGGCGCAGGGAAGACGTGAAGTGCAAATTGTCGACCGCTGTCTTCACTACCTTCTCTCCCACGACGATGAAATTGCCATCACTGCTGCTGGCCGCGTAGGCGGGTGTACCGTCAGGTAGAAACAAGATGGCGCTAATCGCATCAAACTGCGGACCAGCCCCACGGTGAGTGATGACAGTGTCCTTGCCATCCTTCCGCACCACATATCCGTACGCCCCAACAGGGCCGAACACAAATGAACCAGAGAGCACGCCGCCAGCGATAATTTCCGGGGGCTGGTCATCAATGACTAGCCGAATGTGTTCCGCATCATCACCAGCGAGGAAGTAGGCATGCCGCGATCCGTCATGCGAGAAGACGAAACCACTGGGCGTTTTGGCAGAATGAATTTGGGTGCCATTCGAATAGCGAACGGTAACCCCAATGTAATCCTCATCAAAAATGTGCCATGCCCACGCTTGCGCATTGGCGGATGAATAAAAAACCTGGCGTGTAAAATCGACGTCCGCAGTTGAAATTGCCAGACCGTTCTTAATGAGCGTCATGGAGGGCTGCCCCTCCACCGGTCGATCAACCGTTGCATACCAGGTAGCCAGATCGTCGCCTGCAAACACATCCCTGATTGGCGCTTGAAGAATGGTCTTGCCGTTTTTGTTGAGGTAGGAGAGATTGGCTTTCTCCCCATGCACAAGAACTTCGTTGCCAGTGGCGTTCGCTTTGATGGAGTGGATCATGTCCCATTCCTCGTTAGCGATGACCGGAAAGCCGGCCACCAGGATGCTGCAATTTTTATAGGCAACAAAGGCGGGCGTACCGGGGGCACCGGGAATCTGAACCAGTCCCAGGCGTTTGAATTTCTGCGATTTCTTTTTGCCATCCTGATACCAGCTCACTTCGCGGCCATCGCTGCTGAAGGCGGCATAATGCTGCCGATCAGCCGATACCCAAGGGCGTGCGGATCCGTTGGGCGAGGTTGGCTTTCCCGGCAGCGCCAGCTTGGAATTGCCGTCGATCAGGTAGTGGTGCTTGCCGATGCGGCCGTAATAGACAAGACGGCCCTTTACCCAGCCAGCGCTGGGACCCAGTTCGTCAAAAAGCTCGCCTGGCCCCGATAGCGTGACGTAGCGCAGCTTTTCGCCCACCCTCTCACGAATCGCCATGTCGTTACCTTCCGGGGAAAACAGGCGAGGGCCGTTGGCAGTGCCGCTTACTTTGACACTGCCCAAGCTATGTTCGGTCAGTGTTTGTGCTTGCGCTGTAACCGCAAGCAGAGCGATAACGCCGACGCCGTAAACGCGGATTTTCATGGTGCCCCTGTCGATACGCCGCCTGCGCTTTGGCCAATGACGTTGATCGCGGTTTCCATTTCCTCGATGGCGCGAATACGTTGAGCCGCTGCTGCACGCGCGAACTTTCCAATAATGGCATCGGTATCGGAAATGGCGCTTTGCTGGCGGGCGATGGCCTCGCTTAACGCCGCTTTGGCTGTGATCGCGGCGGTTCTTGCATCGGCCAGCGCAGTGGTGTCGTTCTGGACTGTCGTTCGCCCGTTCTGATAATTGCGTTTGGCGTTGGCGAGGCGTGTTGTATTCGTTTCGGACGCCAGCTCATCAAAGGCTTTTTCGGCCGCGATCAGCTCATCTTCGAGTTCCTTGAGCTTTTTCAGACTTGCGGTGAGCGCTGTTTCGGATTTTGCAAGCTGGCCGTCGTTAGTGGTCGATGTGTCCTTTTGTGGGCTGGTGAGCTCAGCGCTGGCGCCTATGGCGGCCTTGATGTTGGCGTTGTACTGCGCGAGGACTTCCAGTGTGTTCAGGATGCTGGCGGGCGCATCGGCGCTGCTTCCTTTTGCGGGCAAGGCGATCTTGTTTTTCGCATCCAGTGCCAGCTGCTTGGTCTGCGCGCTATCGAGCAGGCCATTGAGTGCGCTCAGGTGGGCTGCGGTGGGCGAGTCGCGCATGGTGACGGTCCAGCGTGCGCGCAGCTCGGTTGCCAAGTCGTCCTTGCTAAGGATAGACTCGATCTTCTGGCGCTGGGCTTCGCTTTGCTTCTCGTAGTTCTGCGTGAACAGCGTCATGGTCTGGCCATGTGCGGCGACGGCCGGACCGCTGCTGCCACCGGTGATGCCTTTCAATTCTTTTGCCGCCCGGTCTCGCTCTGTATCCGACAGCTTCTCATCGTCAATCCGATCCTGGAGCTGATTGACCCGTAGCATATTGGTATTGAATTTTCCGCCGAAGTTATACAGTGCCAGATTCTTGGCGGCTTTCACCATCGCGCTGGGGTCCTGGCCCATTGACTTGACATACCAGTTGCCGACATCGTCCTTGGCGATCGCGAAGTTGGAACCGCTTGCAGCACTGACCTTGACGGTATTGATGTTCTGCCAGTAAGCCTTGTCCAAGCCATCCCGGATTTTCTTCAGGCCTTTGTCGCGTCCATCATCGCCGCCTCCGGTCATGAACTTGGCGGTTGCCTTCAAGCGGTTGTTGAGAAGATTGTGATCGTCGTCGAATGTCGGATCTGGTTGAGCGAAAATAGCGGTGAACACGGAGCGCAGGTAGGTGCTGCTCGGGCGGATGTAAATCATGCTGGCGCGCTCCTTGCGCGCGGCAACCAGAGCTGTACGCAGCTTCTCGGCAGAGCCGTCTCCCTTCTCCAGCGCTGCAAGATACTTGTATTTGAGCGTGGCGATGACTTGATCCATTACATCTTTTATTCTCTCGTTGTTGTCGTCACTGCGCTTTGTGTTGCTGGTGGAATTCGCATTTGCTGTGCTGGCTGCTGCGGTTTCAGCCCGGGCAGCTTTCTTTGAGGCGCCATCGAAGTTCCGCCGGCGCTGAATGTCATCGGCAAAAATGAGAATTGAATTACCTATCGCTTCCAGCAGCGTACGCGTCCTGTCCTCGCTGAATTCCTGCTCAAGCTGATCTTCCTTTTGTACATCGGACTTTTTGTAACCATCAGAAATCCATCGATTTGTTGCAAGGAATTGCATGCGGGTTGCAATATCGACCAGCGCGGTTTCCACGTCCTTTTTGACCGCTTCCTCACTCTTTGTTTCAGGACCGGATTCCAGCCGATGCTTTTTGGACTCCGTCACCAAATTGTCGGCCAAGCTGTCGATGCCTTGCTTGTTTCTTCCCTTGAACACCGTGCCGTCCACGTCCTGAACCAGCGGGCATAGGCTTGGGCCGACACGAGGAGGGTTCTGAACTGGGAGAGCATCGTCGTACAGGCTAAGCAGATCATTCAGCTGGACTGCCAATTTGTGATAGTGATAGGCATCTTCTGCCTGCCGGATCTCGACTTCGAGCAAGGCTTTGCGGTCGAATGCATTTCGCTTGCAGTTCGTCGCTGCATTGAGATTCGTTATCGTGTTCGCCGTGCCGGCCTTGCTCAAAAACTGGTCGCGCATGGTTGTCATCAAGACTTTGGCCGATAGCGCCATCGACAGCATTTGCTGATGCTGTACATCTTCGTTGTTGATGAGCGGCCCTTTGTAGACGTCGACGTCTACATGCAAGGCGGCACAACCTGAGAGCGCAGCGGCGAACAGGGCCGCGAGGACGCATTGCCGCGTCCGGCTTAGTGGCGAAGTCATGGAAACTCCCGGTCAAGGATTGGTCACGGCTTTGAGGCGCTCTTTGTCGGCATGCAGCGCGGTCAGCTGGGAAAACAGTTTGCGATCGAGCTCGCCGCCCGATTCGCCAAACTTAATCTGCGCGATCGAGCCCAATGCGGACGAGAATGCCTGCTCGACCACTTCAGGATTGGAGCCCATCAGAATCACCAGCCGATGTCCACGCGGCGCTTCCCGAAAACCTTCCGGCCCAAACAGCACCAGGCCGCGCCCGGTATCGCTCAGGGTCGACTTTGGCTCTTTCTCGCTGGTGGTGACGTCGCCGGTACGGGCGTCCACCGTGATGTTGCGGTTGAGCGAGTCGACAATTTCCGCCGGCACCCAGCCGGACGCGAATCGTGTCGAATTCAGGATGCTTGATTGGCCGCGTACCCTGATGCGGTAGATGGCCGGAGGGAGTTGCTCTTGCGGATCGAAACTGCCGAGATAGTAGACCTGCTCAACTTCCGCGCTTGGTGTCATTGCCAAGGCCGTCGTTCCTGCCAAAGCGGCCGCGTAATTACGTTCCGCCGGTTTAAAGGCCGAGCAACCGGTGAGGATGATGGAACACAAAAGCCAAGCGCAGCGATACCGCCATATACTTGTCGCAACTCCAGTCATTGTCCGCCCCTTGATATGTAGGATAACTCCTACATTCTCATCCATAGTTTTGTCAAAATTCTATCTAATTATCACTTTTGCACTTTACTGCTGAAAATACAACGATTCTTGAGCTCAATGCACACTATGCCGATGGCGCGGTCGTCCGCTAGAATGCAGTGACCACAATGTTTCTAGGAAGATATGTCACTGTTTCATCGCACCTTGGCCGCCGCTGCGCTGCTGGCGGCCAGCCTGGCCTCGGCGGGCGAATGCCCATCCCATTATGTCGACGGCCGCCTGCCGGAAATCCGCAACCCCAAAATGAGCGCCGCCACGACCGAGCTGTGCTACGGCGTATTTGGCGTCATGCACTCCGGCATCACGCGCACGCCGCTGTGGTCGGCCGAACACCTGACCGCGCAAAACATCGCCGCCGCCAAGAACCTGTCGCGCGAGAATTCCTTCCATCCCGAGCCGCGCCTGCCAAGCCGCGCCCGCGCCGAACTGGCCGACTACGCGCGCAGCGGCTACGACCGTGGCCATATGGCCCCGAACGGCGACATGCCGGACCGCGAAACCCAGCACGAAAGCTTCACGCTGGCGAACATGGTGCCGCAGGATTCCGAGAATAACCGCCACGTCTGGGCTGGCATCGAGGGCGTGGTGCGCAAGCTGGCGCAGAAGGAGGGCGACCTGTATGTGATTACCGGTCCGGCCTTCATCGGCGGCAACCTGCAAAAGATCGGTAATGTGCTGGTGCCGAGCCACTTGTATAAACTGGTGTACAGTCCGCGCCAGCGCGCCGGCGCCGCGTTTTTCATTGAGAACCGCGCCGATGCGCAGTATGAAATGCTGAGCATCGCCCAGCTGGAAGACAAGGTCGGCATCAACCTGCTGCCGTCGCTGCCGGCGGCGCAGAAGCAGGTGCTGCTGCGCATGCCGAAGGTGCGCCAACGTAAAGACGGGAGCAAGGGATGAAAAAGTTTGTACCGTATAAAAATGAATCCGACGTGCTGCAGATCGGCGGCCTGAGCATCGAGAACCGGCTCGACCGCGTCACCATTTGCGGCGATATCGACCTCACCGCCGACAAGGCCGGCCTGCGGGATGCGCGCGCGCTGCACCAACTGCTGGCCGACGTGGTGGCCAGGCTCGAAGCGCAGACGCTGCCGGACCAGTTGCCGCCGCCCGCCGTCGCCACCGTTGCCAACCCGTTCGAGTAAGCCATGCACTTTCAATCCGACCAGGAGATTCACGCCATCGGCCAGGGGTTGCTGGACCGCAGCCTGCCCAAGGCCGCCTGGACCCACGCCGCCCATCTGGCCGCAGCGGCCTGGCTGCTGGCGGTGCGGCCCGACATTGATGCGCCGGCGCAGATGCCGGACATCATCCGCGCCTACAACGAGGCCACCGGCACTGCCAACACCGACACCGGCGGCTACCACCACACGATTACGCTGGCGTCGCTGCGCGCGGTGGGCGATTTCCTGTCGCGCCAGCCGGCCGGCACGCCGTTGCACATGGCGTGCGAAGCACTGCTGAGCAGCCCGTATGGAGACAAGGCCTGGCTGATGCAGTACTGGAGCCCGGACTTGCTGTTTTCGAAGGAGGCGCGGCGCGACTGGATCGCCCCGGACCGCGCGCCGCTGCCGTTTTAACCCGCTATTCCGCCCCCGGCAGGCTGATGCGGTTGCGGCCCATGTGCTTGGCGCGGTACAGCGCCGAGTCGGCCGTGGCCACCAGCTGGCTCGGGTCGTTTTCCGGCGCCGCCAGCGCGGTGGCGGCGCCGATGCTGACCGTCACCACGTGCTGCTTGCTGCCCAGATTCGGCAGGCGCAACTGCTCGACCCGGCAGCGGATGCGCTCGGCCACGATGGCAGCGCCTTTCAAAGACTGGTTGGGCAGGATCACCGCGAATTCCTCGCCGCCGTAGCGCGCCACCAGGTCGTTGGCGCGCATCTCGCTGGACACCGCCGTGGCGATGCGCTGCAGGCATTCGTCGCCGCCCAGGTGGCCGTAAGCGTCGTTGTACTGCTTGAAGTTGTCGACATCGACCATCAGCAGGGACAAGGGCTGCTGTTGGCGCAAGGCGCGCTGCCATTCCGCATTGAGCGTATCATCGAAGCAGCGGCGGTTGGCCAGGCCGGTCAGGCCGTCGCGCGTGGCCAGCTGTTCCAGCGCCACCTGCGCGCGCTTTTCATCGGTGACGTCGCGCAGGGTTTCCACCACCGCCACCAGCTTGCCGTCGTTGTCGAAGATGGGGCTGGCGTCGGCGGCCAGGTAGCGCCGGCGGCCGATGCGCGGCATGTCGCACCAGTTTTCCGCGCACAGGTTGTTGTCGCTGTCGTTGCGGCGCGCGTGCTGGCGGTACAGGCGGTGCAGCTCGGCGCTGCGGCCCTCGATCACGAGGTCGGCCAGGGTGGGGCGCTGCTCCTGGTAGAACGGCTTCCAGTGGTCCGAGGTACCCAGCACTTCCCAGGCCGGCACGCCGGTCAGGCGCTCGCAGGCCAGGTTCCAGATGATGACCTTGCCGTGGATGTCGATCACGAAAGTGGGTATCACCAGCAATTCCATCAGCTTGAGGGCAAAGCCGTGCTGCTGGTCCGGCTGGGAGAATTCCATCAGGTGCTGGATTTTTTGTGTTCCGCTCATGGCGCCGCCTATATGGTCACTGCGTTGTTATTGGATGGGGAAAGACATGGTGAGCGCGGTGCCCGCGCCTGGCGTGCTGGCGATGTCGAAGCGGCCGCCGGCCTCGCTCACGCGCTGGGCGATGCCGCGCAGTCCGTGTCCGCGCCGCGCGGTCGGCTGTGGCAGGCCGGCGCCGTTGTCGCGCACGGTCAGGCTCAGGCTGTGCTCCTGCCGGCACAGGCCGACGCACACTTCCGAGGCCTGCGCATGGCGTACGATGTTGCTCAACGATTCTTGCAGCACGCGGTACAGCACCGCCTCGATGCCGCCGTCCGGCGCGGCAAACGCGTCCGGTTCGGCATCCAGCCGGCAGCGTATGCCGCTCAGGCGCGAGAACTGGGCGATCTGCTGCTGCACCGCGCCTTCCAGCCCGGATTCCAGCGCTTCGCCCGGCAGGTCGTGGACGATGGCGCGCATGGCGCGGGTGGCTTGGCCGACGCGCTCCTGCAGCGCTTCCAGCGGCAGGCGCAGGGCAGGGTGGGCGGACGCCAGCGCGCCGAGGTCGAGGCCCAGCGCCAGCAGGTGCTGGCCCAGGTCGTCGTGCAGGTCGCGCGCGATGCGGCGGCGTTCGGCGTCGCGCAGCGAGTGCTGGCTGGCGGCCAGCCGGCAGATCTGGCGTTGCGCTTCGTCCAGCGCCTGCGCGGCTTGCACACGCTGGTGCCGCCACAGCAGCACGCCGGCGACGGCCAGCAGCACGACGATGGCGGCGGTGACGATATCGATTTCAAGGAGAGGCGGCGCGTATCTCATGGTGTATCTTCCTGTGATGGCCACAAGCCACCTTAGCCTGCTTGCCGCTCGGAAGCATTGTGAAATGTCAACATTGCGTCAACACGAAGCGATGCTTTCCGGAAAAGTGTGGCGTGGGATATAATTGAGGGTTGTCCAATCGGGAACTATCGTGACTTACAGCATTAAAGAGATTTTCTACACGTTGCAGGGTGAAGGCGCCCACGCCGGGCGTCCGGCGGTGTTCTGCCGCTTCTCGGGCTGCAACCTGTGGACCGGCCGCGAGAGCGACCGCGCCAGCGCCATTTGCCAGTTCTGCGACACCGACTTTGTCGGCACCGACGGCGAAGGCGGGGGCAAGTTCAAGACGCCGGAAGAACTGGCCGCGACCATCAACGCCCTCTGGCCGGCAAGCTACGCCGCCAGCAAGTACGTGGTGTTCACCGGCGGCGAGCCGCTGCTGCAGCTGGACAAGCCGCTGATCGACGCCATGCACGCGGTTGGCTTCACCATCGCGATTGAAACCAACGGCACGCTGCCAGTGCCGGACGGCGTGGACTGGATCTGCGTCAGCCCGAAAATGGGCTCCGAGCTGGTGGTGAAGAAGGGCAGCGAAATCAAGGTCGTGATCCCGCAAACCAACCAAGACCTGTCGGTCTACGAACAGCTGGACTTCGAGAATTTCTACGTGCAGGCGATGGACGGCCCGCTGGCGGAGTTCAACACCAAACTGGCGATTGAAACCTGCAAGCGCAATCCGAAATGGAAACTGAGCCTGCAAACCCATAAACTTTTACAGATACCATAATGTTAACCATTACCCGTAAGCTGGAATTCGATGCCGGCCACCGCATTCCCGACCACAAGAGCCAGTGCCGCAACCTGCACGGCCACCGCTACACGCTGGAAATCACCCTGACCGGCAACATCATCGACGTTGAAGGCAACTCCGACAACGGCATGATCATGGACTTCTCGGACATCAAGGCGCTGGCCAAAGAGCACTTGGTGGACGTGTGGGACCACGCCTTCATCGTCTACGAAAAAGACGCGTCGGTGCGCGATTTCCTGGCCTCGCTGCCGAACCACAAGACGGTGGTGATCGACCGTATCCCGACCGTGGAGAACCTGGCGCAGGTGGCGTTTGGCATCCTGAAGGCGGCCTACAAGGACCGCTACGGCACCGGCCTGCACCTGCACAAGCTGGTGCTGCATGAAACCCCTAACTGCTGGGCCGAGATCACCGATGGTGTCTGACACGGATTTCATGCAGCTGGCGCTGGCACAGGCGCAGCAAGCGTGGGACCTCGGCGAGGTGCCGGTGGGCGCCGTCGTCGTCAAGGATGGGGAGGTGATTGCGGTCGGCTGCAACCAGCCGATCGGCAAGCACGATCCGACCGCGCACGCGGAGATCGTGGCCTTGCGCGCCGCCGCCGAAAAGCTCGGCAACTACCGCCTGCCGGGCTGCGAGTTGTACGTCACGCTGGAACCATGCGTGATGTGTTCCGGCGCCATGATGCATGCGCGCCTGAGCAAGGTGGTGTTCGGCGCAACCGATCCCAAGACCGGCGCCTGCGGTTCGGTGGTCAACCTGTTCGAGCAGGAGCAGCTCAACCATCACACCGAGATCGTCGGCGGCGTGATGGCCGAGGAATGCGGCGCCATGCTGAAGAACTTCTTTGCCGCGCGCCGCGCCGCAGTAGCCGCAGCCAGGCGCGCCGCGCAGAGCTAAAAATGGTATCCTGATTCCCAAGGATCACTTGGGAGAAGGCCTTGGCTACCGCGCAAGTAAACGGCATCACAATCGCGTACGAAACCAGCGGCAGTCCGCTCGACCCGCCGGTGCTGTTGATCATGGGGCTGGGCATGCAGTTGATCGCGTGGCCGCAGGATTTCATCGACGGCCTGGTGGAGCAGGGCTATTACGTGATCCGTTTCGACAACCGCGATATCGGCCTGTCCAGCAAACTCGATCATGTCAAGAAACGCAATCTGTTCTGGGCTTACTTCAAATCGCTGGTGGGCCTGAAGCCCGCCGCCGGCTACACCCTCAATGACATGGCCGACGATGCGCTCGGCCTGCTCGACGCGCTCGGCATCGGCCGCGCCCATATCGTGGGCATGTCGATGGGCGGCATGATCGCGCAAATTTTCGCCTCGCGCTTTGCCGGGCGCACCCTCAGTCTCACCTCCATCATGTCCAGCAGCGGGCGGCGCGGCTTGCCCGGTCCCACGGCAGCGGCGCGCAACGCCATGCTGCGCCCGGCCGATCCGAACGACCGCCAGGCGGTGATCGCGCGGGTGCTGAATATCTACCGCGTGGTCGGCAGCCCGGCCTTCCCGACGCCCGAACGGATGCTGCGCTTCGGTATCGAGCGCGCGCTGGATCGCGGTCCGAGCCCGGACGGCGTGACGCGCCAGATGCTGGCCATCATCGCCTCCGGCGACCGCACGCCGCTGCTGCGCAAGATCCGCTGTCCGGCGATGGTGATCCACGGCGCCGCCGATGCATTGGTGCCGGTCGCCTGCGGCATCGACACCGCGCACGCGATACCGGGCGCCAGCCTGCACATCATCGAGGGCATGGGCCACGACTTGCCGCAGCAGCTGAATGAACGCCTGCTTGCCTTGCTTGACCAACACCTGCGCGGTAAGATGACGGCGGAACTTCCCCCGTCGGCCACGCAGCGCGCGGGCAGCGGCACCCATCACTGACAGAGGCATTTTGAGCACATCGAACATCGGCATCGCCATTGCGGCGCCCAGCGGCCGTCCGCTGGACATCGAAGCCTACACGCTGGGCGTGCAGCGCCTGCGGCAGCAGGGCTATCTGGTCCATGACTACTACGACGACGACAAGAAATTCCAGCGCTTCGGCGGCACCGACGAGTGGCGCCTGGCGCAGCTGAATGCGGCGGCGGCCGATCCGCAAGCGCAGGTGGTGATCGCGCTGCGCGGCTCCTACGGTATGTCGCGCCTGCTGCCTGCCATCGATTTCCAGAAGATGGCCGACAGCGGCAAGCTGTTCGTCGGCTACAGCGATTTCACCGCCTTCCAGATGCCGCTGATGAAGCAGACCGGCCGCATCAGCTTCGCCGGCCCGATGATGTGTGATGACTTTATTCGTACTGAGCCGGTGACGTACACGCTGGACCAGTTCTGGCACTGCCTGCGCGGCCCGGTGCACACGGTGCACGGCGCGGTCCCCGATGGCGGCGTCGACAATCCGGCGCTGGAGGTCAGCGGCAAGCTGTGGGGCGGCAATCTGGCGATGATGGTGAGCCTGCTCGGCACGCCGTATTTCCAGGCGGAGCAGCGCGGCATTTGCTTTATCGAGGATATCGGCGAGCATCCGTACCGCATCGAGCGCATGCTGCTGCAGCTGTTCTACGCCGGCGCGCTCGACGGCCAGCGGGCGCTGGTGCTCGGCGATTTTTCCGGCTACAAGCTGAACCCGGCGGACAACGGCTACGACTTCGACGCCATGCTGGCGTACCTGCGCCAGCGCTTGCCGATGCCGGTGCTGACCGGCCTGCCGTTCGGCCACATCAAGGAGCGCGCCACGCTGCCGTATGGCGGCATGGCGCAGCTGGTGTCCGGCCCGCGCGCGTTCACGCTGACCGTCAGCGACTATCCGACGCTGTAATTACTGTATCCGGCGCACGCGCGGCGCCTGGTTGGCGCCTTCGATTTCCAGGAACATGGTGCCCAGCGAGTTGCGGGTGATCTTGATCTTTGGATTGTCGATCTCGGTGACCGAGCCGCTGCTGTCATCGCTCACGCGCCAGATCTGGCCGTTGGCAAGGCGGAACAGCGTGCTGCCGCTCCAGCCGTCGATGCGGCCGAGCAGGGTGCTTTCGATGAAGTTCGGCTCCTCAGGCTTGCGCATTTGCGTGGCGGTCAGGCCGAAGGTGGCGGCCGGTGCAGGCTTGACTGCAGCCGGTGCCGGTGTCGCTGCAGACGTTGCTGCAGGCGTGGCGGCGAGCGGAATCGCATCGTAGCAGGCTACGCGGCTGGAAATGTCGGAGATGGCGCGGCAGCGCAGGAGGTCGGCGTCGTTCGCCCAAGCGGAGCCGGATACGGCGAGTAAAACAAGCAAAGCTTTCATCAAACTCTTTCCAGGAAACGGGCGCCGCAGTGGCGGCGCCCTCTGTTCCGGATTATATCCAGAACACGCCCCGGAGTCAGGCGCTGCGACGACGGCGAACCGCCGCGCCGATCAGGCCCAGGCCTGCCAGCAGCATGCCATAGGTTGCTGGTTCCGGCACGGCGGTGACAGTGACGTCATAGCCGATCGAGATTTGCTTGCCATTTTTCAGGCTGTCGAAGTGATAGCCGAGGCCGATGCTGCTGTCGGAGTAGGAATTAGCCGTGGCTGCGGTCGCCAGCGTGTAGGGATTGGTCTCCCAAGGCAGGTACACACCAGCATTGGCCGACCAGCCGCCAGTGCTGCTCAGCTTGATGGTGTAGCCGGTGTTGACGCCAGTGGCTTCCACCGAGCCGCCCACACCCTGGCCCAGGATGGTGTTGGCCGTGTTGAACTGGCTGTAGTTGTCGTAATCCTGGTCCGGGTCGAAGCCGACGCCGTAGGCAATGTTGTTGAGCGTGTGACCCGAAACGTTGGTCAGCACCACTGCCGTGTGCAGGATGTTGGAGGTGGTGTCGAAGGTGATGGTCTGGGAAATTTTCAGGCCGCCATAGGTTCCGCCCGAGGTCGCCACATAGGTGGTGCCGACCAGGCTCAGGATCGCGGTCGTGGTGCCGAACGCATTGGCGCCCGGGGAGGCTACGTCATAGAAGCCGTTCACGCCCAGCGAGTAGAAGGCAAAAGGAGTGCCTGGATAGAGAAAGTCTGGTTGGCCGCCGAAGTTGCCGGAGCCGGTAGGATCGAACTGCAAGCCGGTGAGGGAGGTCAAGTCGATCAGCGCGCCACTGGTGTCGACGCCGAACTTCAGATAGTCACCAGACACAGTAACGTCCGCCATTGCCGACTGTGCGCTTAAAGCCATCACCGCCGACAGAACTGCGCTGCGTAGAATGTTCTTCACTGCTATTCCCCTTTAGTTGGTTTTGTTGTGAAACTGGAAGTAGCTCAAGCTTGTTTGCGGCGCCGTGCAATGGCGCCGACTGCACCCAGACCTGCCAGCAGCATGCCGTAGGTTGCTGGTTCCGGCACGGCGGCGACGGTGTAGTCATAGCCGATGGCGATTTGCTGGTTTTTCGCCATGTCGCCGAACTTGTAGCCCAGCGCAATGGTGTTGTCGCCGTTGCCGTAGTCGATCACCGCGCCGGACAGGGTGTACGGGTTGGTTTCCCAGCCGCTGATGGACGCCACCGCAGCCCAGCCGCTGGTGTTGCTCATCGTGATGCTCAGGCCGGTGTACGCGCCCAGCGCCGTCACTTCCGCGCCCATGCCCTGGCCGCCGATAGTGTTGATGGTGCTGTAGGTGCAGCAGGTGGCGTCCTGGTCAGGGTCGAGGCCGGCAGCGTAGGTGACGTTGCTCAGCACCCCGTTCGACTTGTTGGTCAGCACCACATCGGTGTGAATGATGTTGGAGTTGGTGTCGAACGTGATGGTCTGGGAGATATTCAGCCCGGCGTAGGTGCCGCCGGAGGTGAATACATAGGTGGTGCCGACGTTGCTCAAGGTGGCGGTGGTCGAGCTGAATGGGTTGTTTTGCCCACCACCGCCGGCGGTGGCGACGGCGCTGTTGACGCCGAGCGAGAAGAAGGCAAATGGCGTGCCTGGTGTCAGGAAGTCCGGCGCGCCGGAGAAATTGCCCGTCCCGCTAGGGTCGAACTGCAGGCCCGTGACCGGCCATCCATATAGACCGAAGTCGATCAGGGCGCCGTTGTCGCCCACGCCGAACTTCAGATAATCCCCCGACACTGTGACATCTGCCATTGCCGACTGGGCCCCGAACAGGGTGACCGCCGACAGTACTGCCGTGCTTAGTATATTTTTCACTTTTTTCCCCTCTTGTTATTTGCTTAAGTGAAACAAAAATGAAACTCGTTAACCCCTTAACGAGGTTTTATTCTCCGCCTCAGATTTAATTATTGCAACTAAAATGAATGAATGTTAACGATTTCAAATAAAGTTCGTTTGTTGTTCACCACATGATTTTTTGGGGCAATGTTGCAGTGCTTGAGCTGGAGCAACCCGCTGCGTTTCGCGGTAGCTGCTGTATAATGTCAGGCTTCGCCTCAACGGCCTGATTTCATTCGAAAAAGTACCCGTCCACAATGCTCAGCACTGCCAACATCACGATGCAATTCGGCGCCAAGCCGCTGTTTGAAAATATCTCCGTCAAGTTCGGTGACGGCAACCGTTATGGCCTGATCGGCGCCAACGGCTGCGGTAAGTCGACCTTCATGAAAATCCTCGGCGGCGACCTCGAACCGTCGGCCGGCAACGTGATGCTGGATGTGAACGAGCGCCTGGGCAAGCTGCGCCAGGACCAGTTCGCCTATGAAGACATGCGCGTGCTGGATGTGGTGATGATGGGCCACACCGAGATGTGGGCCGCCATCGCTGAACGCGACGCCATTTACGCCAATCCGGACGCCACCGACGACGACTACATGAAAGCGGCCGAACTGGAAGGCAAGGTCTCCGAGTACGACGGCTACACCGCCGAATCGCGCGCCGGCGAACTGCTGCTGGGCGTGGGCATCACCATTGACCTGCACCAGGGCCCGATGAGCGCCGTGTCGCCAGGCTGGAAGCTGCGCGTGCTGCTGGCGCAGGCGCTGTTCTCGAACCCGGACATCCTGCTGCTCGACGAACCGACCAATAACCTGGACATCAACACCATCCGCTGGCTGGAAGATGTGCTCAACGAGCGCAACTCCACCATGATCATCATTTCCCACGATCGCCACTTCCTGAACCAGGTGTGCACCCACGTGGCCGACATGGACTACGGTACGCTGAAGATCTACCCAGGCAATTACGACGACTACATGCTGGCCTCGACGCAAGCGCGCAACCAGCAACTGGCCAACAACGCCAAGGCCAAGGAGAAGGTCGCCGAGCTGCAGGACTTCGTGCGCCGCTTCTCGGCCAACAAGTCCAAGGCCCGCCAGGCGACGTCGCGTGCCAAGATGATCGACAAGATCAAGGTGGAAGACATCAAACCGTCTTCGCGCGCCTATCCGTTCGTACGCTTCGAAGGCGAGAAGAAGCTGCACCGCCTGGCCGTTGAAGTGGACAGCATCAGCAAGAAATACGAGCGCACGCTGTTCAACAACTTCAGCATCATGGTCGAAGCGGGCGAGCGCATCGCCATCATCGGCGCCAACGGCGCCGGTAAGACCACCATGCTGCGTTGCATCGGCGGCGCCGATATCAGCGGCCTCGATGCCGATCACGGCACCGTCAAGTGGGCGGAAAATGCCAACGTCGGCTACATGCCGCAAGATCCGACCGAGGACTTCGCCAAAGAGATCAACCTGACCGACTGGATGGGCAAGTGGACCAAGGAAGGCGACGACGACCAGGCCGTGCGCTCCATCCTGGGCCGCCTGCTGTTCGGCGGCGACGAGGTAAAGAAGTCGGTCACCGTGCTGTCCGGTGGTGAGAAGGGCCGCATGATGTACGGTAAGCTGATGCTGGGCCGTCACAACGTGCTGCTGCTCGATGAACCGACCAACCACATGGACATGGAATCGATCGAGTCGCTCAACATCGCGCTGGATAAATACGCCGGCACCCTGATCTTCGTGTCGCACGACCGTGAATTCGTGTCGTCGCTGGCCAACCGCATCATCGAGATCAAGGACAACGAAGTCGTTGATTTCCGCGGTAACTATGAAGAGTATCTGACCAGCCAAGGTATCGCCTAAGCCATCATGCAAGCCATCGAAATCAAACCCGTCGAGTACGAGCATCCACAAGACGGCGCGAGCTGCGTAGCCCATGCGTGGGCGCGCACGCCGGCCACGCCCAGCGCTGAGGAGCGCGTCGCACTCAAGGAGCGCATCAAGCGCCTGTTGAAGGAAAAAGAAGCGGTGCTGGTGTCGCACTACTACGTCGACGCCGACCTGCAAGACCTGGCCGAGGAAACCGGCGGCTGCGTTTCGGATTCGCTGGAAATGGCGCGCTTCGGCCGCGACCACCCGGCCAAGACGCTGGTGGTCGCCGGCGTGCGCTTCATGGGCGAAACCGCCAAGATCCTGAGCCCGGAAAAACGCATCCTGATGCCGGACCTGGACGCCACCTGCTCGCTGGACCTGGGCTGCCCGATCGAGGAATTCGCCGCTTTCTGCGACCAGCATCCTGACCGCACCGTGGTGGTGTACGCCAACACCAGCGCCGCCGTCAAAGCGCGCGCCGACTGGATGGTGACCTCGTCGATCGGCCTCGATATCGTCAAGCACCTGCACGAGCAGGGCAAGAAGATCCTGTGGGCGCCGGACAAGCACCTCGGCTCCTACATTCAAAAGCAGACCGGCGCCGACATGTTGCTGTGGCAGGGCTCCTGCCTGGTGCATGATGAATTCAAGGGCGTCGAACTGGAGCTGCTGAAGGCCCAGTATCCGCAGGCGAAGATCCTGGTGCACCCGGAATCGCCGGCCAATGTGGTGGAACTGGCCGATGTCGTCGGCTCGACCACGCAGATTATCAACGCCGCCGTGGAATCGGACTGCGATACCTTCATCGTCGCCACCGATAACGGCATCCTGCACAAGATGCGCGCTGCCGCACCGGGCAAGCGTTTCATCGAAGCGCCGACCGCCGGCAACAGCGCCACCTGCAAGAGCTGCGCGCACTGCCCGTGGATGGCCATGAACGGCTTGCAAAACCTGGCCGATGTGCTGGAGAACATGGACAATCCGGCGACCGGCAGCACCAACGAAATCTTCGTCGATCCGGAAATCGGCAAGCAGGCGGTCACTTCGATCACCCGCATGCTGGACTTCGCGGCGGCCAAGAAGGCCAAGGTGCAGCCAGGTCCGGACCTGGCGCAAGAAGCACAACTGTTTTCGGGAATCGGTCCTGCATGAGCACTTTGCTGAACAAATTCGCGCCGTTTGACGACGCGCTGAAATCGGCTTTTGAAGCCAACCTGCTGTCGGCGTTGCTGGAAGACGTGGGCAGCGGCGACCTCACTGGCCTGCTGGTGCCGGAAGGCGGCCGCGCGCAGGCACGCGTGATCGTGCGTGAAGACGCGGTGCTGTGCGGCGCGCCGTGGTTCGAGGGCATCATGAACTGCATGCAGGCCGGGATCGAAATCGACTGGAAGTACGCCGAAGGCGACATGATGAAGGCCGACAGCGTGGTGTGCCTGATCAGCGGTCCGGCGCGCGCGCTGCTGACCGCCGAACGGGCCGCATTGAACTTCATGCAGCTGCTGTCCGGCGTGGCAACGGCCACCCGCAAGTATGTGGACGTCGTCGCCGGCACCCGCGCCGCCATCCTCGACACCCGCAAGACGCTGCCGGGCCTGCGCCTGGCGCAGAAGTACGCGGTGCGCGTGGGCGGCGGCCAGAATCAGCGCCTGGCGCTGTACGACGGCATCCTGATCAAGGAAAACCACATCGCGGCGGCCGGCGGCATCACCAACGCGGTGCTGGCGGCCAAGGCGCTGAACAAGGGTGTGTCGATCCAGGTGGAAGTGGAATCGCTGGACGAGTTGAAGGAAGCACTGGATGCGGGCGCCGTCTCCGTCCTGCTGGATAACTTCGACACCGGCATGATGCGCGAAGCGGTGACCATCAACGCCGGCCGTGCGCTGTTGGAAGCTTCGGGCGGCATCAACTTCGACACCGTGCGCGCCATCGCCGAAACCGGCGTGGACCGCATCTCGATCGGCAGCCTGACCAAGGACATCCGCGCCACCGACTATTCTTTACGCATCATTAGTTAATAAAATTTTATTATTGACTACACCCGCGCACGATTGAAATTGTCAATTTAAGTAATCAATAAAACAATAAAATCTCGATTCTCTTAATAAAGGAGTAATCTAGATGAACCTAAATTATGTTGCGGGTGTGTTGGGGATGATGATGTTGGCGGGCGCCGCTCAAGCGGACAGCTTCGTCAATGGTGGTTTTGAGAATGGCACCACCGCCGGCTGGACGACTGGCGGCGGTTATCGGGGCAGTGTTTACAACGCCGATCTGACGCCGGCCCAGCTGCTGCCGGGTGGCAGCCTGTATAGCGACAGCGGCAGCCGTGGCGCGGTCATCGACGGCAGCTACATCGATCCGCTACTGGGCGGACTGGTCGGCTCGACCATCTACAGCGGTAAATATGCCTACCGCGCAGAAGACACCTGGACCGGTGGCTACGGCACCGCCATCAGCCAGAAGGTCGACAACTACACCGACTCGCAAATCGTATTCGCCTGGAAGGCTGTGCTGGAAAACGGCGGCCACGTCGAGGATGAATCTGCCGTGATGAAGCTGACGCTGACCGACAACACCACCGGCCAGCTGCTGGTCAGCCGCACCTACAATGCCGGCTACAGCGGCGCTGGCGTCGATACGCGCTTCCAGACCGCGGCGAATTTGTTCTACACGCCGGAATGGCAAGTTGAAACCCTGAGCATCGACAAGTCGCTGTCGGGCCACAGCTTCACGCTGTCGCTGCTGGCGGCCGACTGCAATCCAACCGCCCATACCGGCTATGCCTACCTCGACGGCTTTGGCGCTGCTTTGCCGGTGCCCGAGCCTGAAACCTACGGCATGATGTTGGCCGGCATCGGCTTGCTGGGCGTGGTGGCGCGTCGCCGCAAGCAGGCATAGAATAGCCTCCAGCCGGATCGCCGGCGTAGCGAGGAGGCTGGACCATGCAGAGTACTGTCGATCGGCGGCATGCGTTGACTAGCCTGTGCGGCATTGCGCTTGGCGCCTTGCCGCATTTTTCATGGGCCGCATCGCCGGAACTGGTTATCGCCGGTACGCGCTTCGAAAAAATCTACGAGCGGCGCCCCGACGGCGAGTTTGCCGGCATGGGCGTCGATGTGCTGCGCGAGTTTGCCCGGCGCTACGGCTACCGCTTGCAGTTCGAGATCTATCCCTGGCGGCGCGCGCAGGAACTGGTCATCTCCGGCAGGGCGGACATGCTGGTCGGCCCGTACAAATCCGCCGAGCGGGAGCGCAGCATGCGCTTTAGCGAGCAAGCATTTTTCCAGGACCACGTGGCGTTCTATGTGCGCGCCAACGCCATGCCGGTGTGGGAGGGCGACTACCACGCGCTGAAAGCACGCCGCATCGCGACGCTCAATGGCTGGAACTACGGCCTCGCGTTCACGCAGGCCGCGCCCCGGCTTCATATCAGCGTCACCAATTCAGTGGAAAGCGGCCTTCGGATGCTGGCGGCTGGGCACGTGGAGATGTTTGCCACTAACCGGCGCGATACCGACCCGGTGTTGTTGGCCTTGGGCTTGCAGGATAAGCTGATGGCGCTTGCGCCGCTGATCGATGTGCAGGATGCGTACTTCGCTTTCCCGTTGGCGCCGCGCTGGGCGGAGGTGCCGGCGCAGCTGGACCAGATGCTGGTGGAAATGAAGAAGAGCGGCGAACTGCAAAAGCGCGCGCGCCGTTACGGCGTCACGCTGCCTTGAGTGGTTTGCGCATCTTCATCAGGGGGACTTTGACGTCCCCTGGCAAATCCAGCTCCATGTTCTCGACGATATCGAAGCCGCAGGCGGTGTAGAGCGGCACGCCGGGCATGGTGGCGGCCAGTTCCAGCGTGTGGAAGCCGCCGGCGGCCGCCGCGTCGGTGCAGTGCTGCAGCAGCAAACGGCCCAGCCCCTGGCGCGCCGCCGACGGGTCGACAAAGAAGGCGCGGATGCGGGCCGGTTCGCGCGCTGGATCCAGCAGCGGATCGGCGCCTTGCTTGGTGCGGTCGGCACCGAACAAGGTACTGCGCTTGCTCCAACCGCCGCAGGCGGCAAGCTGGCCGTCCTTTTCAATCACAAAATACGTCTGGTCCGCCACCAGCTGGGTATCCACGCCGAACACGTGCTGGGTGACGGCTTGCGCTTGCGCGCTGGTGTAGAAACCTTCGCTCAATTCGATGCCGGAGCGCTTGATCAGCGCTTCCATTGCGGGGATATCGGCTGGCGTAGCGTGGCGGACGGAGATCATTTTTTGCGTTGCGGCGGCGTGAGGATGGTCGGCAGGGCCTTGGCCAGCGTTTCCGGATAGTCGCGGCTGAAGTGCAGGCCACGGCTTTCACGGCGCAGCAGGGCGCTGTTGACGATCAGGCTGGCCACTTCCACCAGGTTGCGCAGCTCCAGCAGGTCGTGGGTGACGCGGAAGTTCTGGTAGTACTCGTCGATTTCTTCCTTCAGCAGCGCAAGGCGGTGCTGCGCGCGTTCCAGCCGTTTGGTGGTGCGCACGATGCCGACATAGTTCCACATGAAGCGGCGCAGTTCATCCCAGTTGTGGGCGATGACCACTTCCTCGTCGGCGTCGGTGACGCGGCTTTCGTCCCAGTCCGGCAGGTATGGCACTTCGCCTTTTTCCTTGGAGGCGATATCGGTGGCGCAGGCGCGGCCGATCACCACGCATTCCAGCAGCGAGTTGCTGGCCAGGCGGTTGGCGCCGTGCAGGCCGGTGCAGGCGGTCTCGCCGACCGCGTACAGGCCAGGCAAGTCGGTGCGGCCATGCAGGTCGGTGACGATGCCGCCGCAGGTGTAGTGCGCGGCCGGCACGATCGGAATCGGCTCTTTGGTGATGTCGATGCCCAGCTCCAGGCAGCGCGCATAGATGGTCGGGAAGTGCTCGATCAGCCAGTCGGCCGGCTTGTGGCTGATGTCCAGGTGGACGTAATCGAGGCCGCGCTTCTTGATTTCAAAGTCAATGGCGCGCGCCACCACGTCGCGCGGCGCCAGTTCGGCGCGTTCGTCGTGGCTCAGCATGAAGCGCTGGCCGGCGGCGGCGCCGGCTTCCGGCGGCAGCTTGAGCAAGCCGCCTTCGCCGCGGATCGCTTCGGTGATCAGGAAGGACTTGGCGTACGGGTGGTACAGGCAGGTCGGGTGGAACTGGATGAATTCCATGTTCGAGACGCGGCAGCCGGCGCGCCACGCCATCGCGATGCCGTCGCCGCTGGCGGTGTCTGGATTGGTGGTGTACAGGTACACTTTGCCAGCCCCACCGGTACACATGATGGTGTGTTCAGCTGCAAAGGTGTGCACCTGGCCGGTTTCCTCGTCCTGCACGTACAGGCCGTAGCACTTTGGCTGGGCGTTGCCTTTTTTGACAGGGTGCAGCTTGTCCGATGTAATCAGGTCGACCGCGCAGTGGTGCTCGAACAGGGTGATGTTCGGATGGGCGCGGACTTTTTCTTCCAGCGTGGTTTGCACCGCGTTGCCGGTGGCGTCGGCGGCGTGGATGATGCGGCGCTGGCTATGGCCACCTTCACGGGTCAGGTGAAAGCCCAGTTCCGCCGATTCGTCGCGGGTGAAGGGCACGCCTTGCTCGATCAGCCATTCGATCGCTTCGCGGCCGTGTTCGACGATGAAGCGGGTGGCGCCTTCGTCGCACAGGCCGCCGCCGGCGATCAGGGTGTCGTTAATGTGCTCGCCGTGGCTGTCGCCGGAGTCCAGCACGGCCGCAATGCCGCCCTGGGCCCAGTTACTGGCGCCGTCTTTCAGGGCACGCTTGGAAATAATCGCTACGGTACGGGTCTCGGCCAGATGCAGGGCGACCGACAGGCCGGCCAGTCCGCTGCCGACGATGGCAACATCAAATTTCATGATTACGTGAGTGACTTACGTGAGTGGAAATGCACTAAAGAAGTAAGACTATAGACCATTTGTCATACTTGCGTCACAAATAGCCCTTTTGACGTTGCGGATTGCGGGGCCTCAAGACGGTTCGGTACGGCCTTCCTCATCATGAAAGCTCGACTGAGGGAGCGTATCGTGATCCGGATCTTTCATCATTATGTATCCAGAATGGCATTCATGCTGCTGTTGCTGGAACTGGCTATCCTGCTGGCGGCCGCCGTCGCCAGTGCGCCACTGGGGCCGGCGCTGGCATTTGCGCTGGTCATGGTCCTGAGCATGGGCACGCTCGGCATGTATCAGCACGACCAGTCGCGCGAAGATATCAAAAGTACACTGCTGCGCATCATGCCGTCGTTCGTGCTGGGATTTTTCCTGATGCAGCTGCTGGCCGGGCTGCTGCCGGTGCTGCGGCTGGGCAGCATGGTGTTTTTGCTGGGCGGCGGCGCGGTGCTGGTGGCGCGCATGGTGGTGTTCACCTCGGCCCAGTCGAGCATGCTGGAGCAGCGCCTGATCATCGTCGGCGATGGCGCGATGGCGCGCGAATGCCTGGAGCTGGCGGCACGCAGCATCAGCTTCCATCCATTCCGGGTGGTCGGCTTTGTGCCGGTGACCGGCGAGCTGCGGGCGGTGCCGCCGGCCATGCTGCTGCCGTCCGACCTGCCGCTGTTGACGCTGGCGCGGCGCTATGCCGCCGATGAAATCGTGGTGACGGTGGGCGACCGCCGCAACGGCGCTTTCCCGGTGCGTCAGCTGCTGGAGTGTGCGCTGGGCGGCGTGCCGGTGACCGACGCCGCCACCTTCTTCGAGCGCGAGGCGTGCCAGATCCGGGTCGATTCGCTACAACCCAGTTACCTGATTTTCGGCGGCGGCTTTGACCAAAGCCTGATGCGCGCGGCGGTCAAGCGCTTGTTCGATTTGCTGGCCAGCGCCGCCATCGGTGTGCTGGCGTTGCCGGTGATGCTGGCGACGGCGCTGGCGATCCGTTTTGAGGATGGTGGACCGGTGTTCTACCGGCAGGAGCGGGTGGGGCGCGACAACCGCATCTTTCAGGTGCTGAAGTTTCGCAGCATGCGGCAGGATGCGGAGGGCGACGGACGCCCTCAGTGGGCGGCGGAAGCGGATCCGCGCGTGACCAGGGTGGGACACTGGATCCGCAAGCTGCGCATCGACGAGCTGCCGCAGATGCTCAATGTCTTCAAGGGAGAGATGAGTTTTGTCGGCCCGCGTCCGGAGCGCGCGTATTTTGTCGAGCAGTTGTGCGAGCAGATTGCTTACTACAATGTGCGGCACGGGATCAAGCCGGGCATCACCGGGCTGGCGCAGGTGCGCTATCGCTACGGCGCGTCGGTCGAGGATGCGCTGCAAAATGTGCTGGGCCTGACCTTCAAGGAAAACTGCCCGGACCTGCGCAACTCCAAGGTTGCCGACCTGATCCGAGAGCTGCAATCGTATGGCCTGCAAGTCCACGTGCACGACCCGGTGGCGGACGCCGACGAAGCCCTGCACGAATACGGCGTGCGGCTGGAAGCGTGGGAAGACTTGCCTTGCGCGGAGGCGCTGATCAGCGCGGTCGCGCACCGCGAGCTGGCGGCCCGTCCGCTGCGGCAAATGCTGGACAAGATCGCCGTCAACGGCTGCTTCATCGACCTCAAATCCCAATTCGACGCCGACGCCTTGCGTGGCAGCGGCCTCAACGTCTGGAGGCTGTGATGAGCGACTACGAGAACGGCACGCCAGCCACCAGCAGCTACCAGCTGGCGCGCGAGCAGCTTGAATACGAACAGTACCGCTGGGTGGTGACCGGCGCGGCCGGCTTTATCGGCTCGCACTTACTGCAAACGCTGCTGGAACTGGGGCAAACCGTGGTCGGGGTTGATAACTTCCTCACCGGCCGCCGCGACAACCTGGAACAGGTGCGGGTACTGGTCGGCGAGCAGGCCTGGCGCCGTTTCACGCTGATCGAAGGCGATATCCGCGACCTGCCGGTGTGCCGCACCGCCTGCGACCGCGCCGACTACGTGCTGCACCAGGCCGCGCTGGGCTCGGTCGGACGCTCGCTGGCCGAGCCGCTGCTGTGCAACGACATCAACGTCGGCGGCCACCTGAACCTGCTCGAAGCGGCGCGCCTGAACGGCGTGCGGCGCGTGGTGTACGCCGCGTCCAGCGCCAGCTACGGCGACCATCCGGCCTTGCCCAAGCAGGAGCAGCACATCGGACAAGCCTTGTCGCCGTACGCGCTGAGCAAGCATGTGAACGAGCTGTACGCCGGCGTGTACGCGCGCTGCTACGGGCTCGAAACCATCGGCCTGCGCTATTTCAATGTGTTCGGGCCGCGTCAGGACCCGAACGGCGCCTATGCCGCAGTCATTCCGCAATGGGTGGCGGCCATGATCCGGGGCCGGCCGGTCGTCATCAACGGCGACGGTGAAAGCAGCCGCGACTTCTGCTACGTCGCCAACGCGGTGCAGGCCAACTTGCTGGCGGCGCTGACCGCCAGGCCAGCCGCCGTCAACCAAGTCTACAACGTGGCCTTGAACGCGCGTACCAGCCTCAACGAGCTGTATCTGCTGTTGCTGGAACTGCTATCCGAGCGTCATCCGCACTTGCTGGACAGCCGGCCAACCTATGCGCCGTTCCGCGTCGGCGATGTGCGTCATTCGCAGGCAGATATCGCCAAGGCGGCGCAATTGCTCGGCTATGCGCCAACGCACGATTTGCGGCGAGGACTCCGGCAGGCTTTACGCTGGTATGAACAGCATCTTGCAGACTGAAATGGTCCGCTTCATGACGAAGCGGGCCATTTTACATCTGAATCGCTATCTGATTACAGGCAGCAAGCCAGCATCTTGATGCAGCAGATAACGTCGCCGCAGCAGCCCGCGCTAGCGGCGAGAGCCCATGCCGAGCTGGTGAGCAAGCCGACGGCGACAACAAATTTAGTGACCTTGGATTTCATGGTGGTTTCCTTTTGAGTAGATTGAGAAGTTTGGTCTTGCCTTTGCCTGCTCGTCAGTCGGGCGGCGTCCAAACTTCAACATATCTATCAGGCGGAACCACAGGCACGTAGGCGGCGTAGTTTCTATCTGGTGGTGTCACCGGCAGCACAAACGTATTTCCGAAAGCCACATTGGGCATGACCGGCGCGCAGCCCATTTCAACACATTGAGCGATCGAACAGTCCTTCAACGGGCAGCAGGTATGGACTGAAGCCACCGCCGAAGCGGTCGCTCCCAGAACAAGTAGCCATGCCAGCAGGAGTATTCGAATTTTGCGCATGTCGTATTCTAGCTGATTAACCGATTGACAGGCCGACAGCTCAGATTTTAAGGATTGCCTGGTTGATAGCCTTCATCGATCGTTCATTGCGCTCGCTGTAGCGGTCAGTGAGGTAATCGGTCCGGCCACGCAGCAGCAGCGTCATCTTGAACAGTTCCTCCATGACATCGACCACACGCTCGTAATAACCGGATTGCCGCATGCGGCCGTGCTCATCGAATTCCTTATAGGCCATTGGGACGGAGGACTGATTGGGAATGGTGAACATGCGCATCCAGCGGCCAAGCAGGCGCAGCGTGTTCACGACGTTGAATGACTGCGAGCCGCCGCACACCTGCATCACCGCCAGTGTGCGCCCCTGGCTTGGACGAATCGCCCCCATCTCCAACGGTATCCAGTCGATCTGGTTTTTCATTACCGCCGTAATGGCGCCATGCCGTTCAGGGCTGCACCAAACCTGTCCTTCGGACCACAGACATAGCTCGCGCAGCTCCGCCACTTTCGGATGATCCTCCGGGACACTGCCCACCATCGGCAATTCCATCGGGTTGAAGATTTTCACCTCGGCGCCGAAATGCTCCAGGATGCGGGCGGCTTCTTCGGTGAGGTAGCGGCTGAACGAACGCTCACGCAGCGAGCCATACAGCATGAGGATGCGTGGCGGATGGTTCATGTCGCCGACCTGGCCAAGTTTCTCAGCGCTCGGCAAATCAAGCTGCGACGGATTAATGTTCGGAAGATTGTCGATCTTATCCATGTTTGACGCTTTACCTTAGGCCAGCTGCACGGCAAGTGCGGCCAGCGTGTGTTATGCCGCAATGACGCCGATCTTGTCCAGTTCGGCCTTCAGCTTCGCCTTGTCGTTCAGCTCAGCCAGAGGCAACGCCAGGAAGGCCTCGATCCGGGCCAGGATAATGCTGTACGTCTTCTCAAAGGCTACCGTGATTTCTTCCTCGGTCCCCACTACGTGGCCGGGATCATCCAGGCCCCAGTGGGTGCGCAATACTGGCCCAAGGTAGGCAGGGCACGTTTCTCCTGCGGCGCTGCTGCAAACAGTGACGACGATATCAGGCGTCACCGGCAGGTTGTCCCACGATTTGCTGTAGTAGCCCTCGGTCGAGATGCCTTTGCTGGCCAGCAAAGACACCGCGCGCGGATGGAGCAGGCCTGCCGGCTGGCTGCCCGCGCTGATGGCCTTTAAGCCAGCTGGTGCGAGATGGTTGAAAGTGGCTTCGGAAAGAACAGAGCGGCAGGAGTTGCCGGTGCAAAGGAACAGCACGTTATAGACTTTATCCAGCATTTGAATTCCCCAATTCAGTTAGGTGCCACAGCCCACAGGGCCACATGGGATGCCGCCGCAGCAGTTTTCGGTCAGGTAAGCAATGACTCCGTTCATGACGGCGACATCGGCCGAGTAAATAACGAAGCGGCCCTCGCTGCGTGATGAAATGAGCTTAGCGTGAGTCAATTCCTTCAGGTGGAATGACAACGACGACGGCGCAATATCGAGCTGTTCAGCGATCTTGCTTGCTGCCATGCCGTCGGGCCCAACTTGAACCAGCAGGCGAAATACCGCTAACCGGCTCTCTTGGGCGATCGCTGCCAGGGCTGTGAGAACGTCTTTGGTTTCCATGATTTACTTTCATACTTCAATAACTATTGAACTATGATACCTAATTTTATACGACAATTCAAATATTATCGAATTATTTGACTGGCGCGCCAACCGTCCTTCCCAGATCGCGAAGTATTTCGCATTCTTTTACCAGCACGGTTGTGCTGGCACGAGCACTCTGGACCGGACTAGGTGGGGATACTCCAGCAGCAGAAACGATGGGGGTGATCGGCGTATTGGCATTTGCCGCCAACGCTCTGGTAGCCTGGCTTCTCTATGCCTTTCGTGAGGGTGATGCCAACATGCGTTCAGTGTGGCTTTGCACGCGCAACGACATGCTGGGCAATCTCGCCGTTCTGGCGGCCGCGCTGGGCGTATTCGGTACCGGCGCCGCGTGGCCGGATATTGCCGTCGCTTCAATCATGGCCGTTCTCGGCCTGATATCGGCACGTGAAATTATCAACCGTGCCCGACAAGAGCTACGCTCGCTGGAGAGACAATATACGTAAAGCGTCACTACGCGGATTTCTGCCGTCCGTCGCTCTGAATGGTGCGCGCTACGCCGCGAAAATCGGCCGTGTGCAGCGTCACCGGCCGGCGCCAGACTTGCGCCACGTATTGCAGCACCTGGCCGGCCAGCGCCAGGTCCAGGCCACGGCCGTCGCGGCTGTGATCGTGGCGTAGCACCAGGCTGTGGTCGTCGTCCATGCGCTCGACGGCAATGCAGGGCGCGCCGTAGTTGTACTTGGGGCCGAGGATGGCTTCATGCACATCGTGGATATCGCGGCTGAGCACGCGGGTTTCGCCATCGGTGCGCTCCTGATAGCTGAACAGGTTTAGCTTGTCCACCAGCCTGGCGTTCAGGTGATTGCGGATGAAGCCGAAGTCGTCTTCCTCGGCGCAGATGCGGCGCGCCGTCTCGATGCCGTCGCGCTCGATAATGTCTTCCCAGATCGCGAAGCCAAGGTGGTAGGGATTGATGGACAGCGCCACGTCCTGCTCATTGCCGTAGGGGCGCACCACGTCGGAGTGCGTGCGCAGCGCTTGCAGGTACAGCTCCTGCGGCAGGAAATCGGCCTCGCGCAGCAGGCGCGCATGCCAGTAGGAGGCCCAGCCTTCGTTCATGATCTGGCAGGCGTGGACCGGATAGAAATAAAACGCTTCCTCGCGCACGGCCAGGAAGATATCGCGTTCCCAGTCTTGCAGTTCGGGGGCGTGGTGGGCGATGAACCACAGCAGGTCCTGCTCGGGATGCGGCGGCAGTTGGCGGCGCGCCGGCTTGACAGGCACGGGCGGCGTTTCGCCGGGCAGCGTTTGGTAGCGCCGATGGAAGCCGTCCGGCGGCGGGCGCGCCACGTCGGCCGGCTCGGGGTAGGGCGGGCGGTACAGCGGCTGCTGGATATCGATGTGCGGTTCCAGCGCCAGCGCCGCGTCCAGCACCGCTTCGACTGCGCGCTGGCCGTGGCGCAGCCGCGCGTCTTCCAGCGTGTGGGCGCGGGCAGCACTCTGTTCGAGGATACGGCCGCCGGCCATGCTCATGGATCGGACAAACAAGGCGTTGCGCTTGACGAAGTCGGCATGGCCGATCACGTGCGCCGTCACCAGCGTGTTTTCGGCCAGCGAGTTGGTGTCCATCATGTAGGCGCGGCAAGGGCAGCCGGGGAACATCACTTCGAAGACGCGCGAATGGCCCATGTTCTGGTGCAGCAGCTGGTGGATGTAGCGCAGGCCGAACGACCAATGATGCATGCGCACCGGCATGCCGTAGACCGCGATTTCCAGCATGAAGTTCTGCGGCACCAGTTCAAAATCGACCGGGTAGTATTCCAGGCCGAGCGAGGCGGCCAGGGCTTGCAGCCGGGTGCTGTAATCCTCCAGCGTCATGATGCGGCCTGCCGGGTCAGGAACTGGCGGAGGGCGGTGAACACGTCGTCGCCATCGGTGAGCAGGGCGCTCGACATGGGCAGGCCTTGGCGCTCGCGCTCTTTCCACAGGCGGCTCATCTCGGTGTCCTGCAGGCAAGGCATGCCGGGCAGGGTTTCCACGTAGGCCAGGTAGTTCAGATGCCCGGCCAGCGCGCCGAGCGCCGTGTTGGCCGCCATGCTGTCTTCCGCGAAGTTGTCGCCGTCCGAAGCGTAGAACAGGTAGCTGTTCCACTGCGAAGGATCGTAGTGTTGCCGCAGCAGTTCCAGCGCCAGCTGGAAGCCGGTCGAGGCCAGCGTGCCGCCGAGTCCGCTGGCTTCGAAGAAATTGCCCTCGTTGAATTCCCAGGCGCGCGCGGCATGGGCGATGAAGCGCGTGTCGATGTTGCGGTACTGGCGGCGCAAGCCATGCAAGGCCAGGAAGAAGAAGGTCTTGGCCAGTTGCCGTTCCGCCGACGACATGCTGCTCGATACGTCCAGCATGAAGATCAGCACCGCGTTGCTGCTTGGCTTGGGATGCGGCACCAGTTGGCGGAAGCGCAGGTCGTCATTGGAAAACGGCGGTGGATTGGCTTGTACTGCGCGCCGCTTGACTGCCTCCTTGACGGTGCGGCGCCGATCCAGCCGCGAGCGCGCGCCATGTTTGTCCCAGCCCGCGCGCACCACGTCACTCTGGTCGAGCACGGCCTTGCCGCGCGGTTCCAGCTGCGGCAGCTTGAGTTCTTCCCACAGCCAATCCATCACCTCATCGACCGAGAACTCCATCAGTAGCGTCATTTCGCCGCCATCGCTGCCCGCGCCGTTGTCATCGTCGTCAAACCACGGCGAGCGCAGCAGGTCGCCGGGCTGGGCCGGCCCCTGTCCCGCGCCGGTGCGGCTGTGGTCGCCGGACAGGCGGAAGCGCGCATGCTCGAGCAGCTTGAGCGGCACCCGGATGCCGCGCTGGCCGGGGCCGGTCATCAGGTCCGGCGCGGACAGCGCCTCGGGCAGATGCTGTCGCACCGCCTCGCGCACCTTGTCGTTGTGGCGCAGCCAGTCGCGCGAGCCGCGGGAAAACAAGTCGTACCAATCGGTGCGCATATCACTCCTGTGCCAGCAGCGTGGTGACGTAATTCAGCGCTTCGCGCGCACAGTGGCTGTCGTAGCCGTAATCGTCCACCAGCCGCTGCTCGACGGTGGAAATCTTGGCGCGCACCTCGTCGTCGGGGCGCTTGGACGAGCTGACCAAGCGCAGCACGTCGCGCCGCTGCTCGAACAGGTACTGCTGCAAGGCGTCGCGCAGCTGGGCGTGGCTGCCGAGGCCGAAACGCTCGCCGCGCTTGTAGGCGCTCATGGCCTTGCGCACCACCTCTTGCCGGAACGATTGCTTGCCCGAGTCGGAAATATGGATCTTTTCCTCGACCGCGCGCAGGAAACGCTCGTCCGGTCGGCGTTCCTCGTTGGTGATGGGATCGCGCACCTGCCGGTTGTCGAGCATGGCTTCGACTTCGTCGAGGTATTTATCGAGCAGGTCGGCCACTTCCTGTTCGAACGAGACGAACAGCGCCTTGTGCACATCCTCCTTGACCCAGCGGTTGTAAAACTCCTTGCGCGTGAGGACCAGATAATCGACCCAGCGCCGCTTGCGCGAGGAATCAATTCGCGCATCGCTTTCAATCGCGTCTTTCAGCGCCAGCAGCAAATCCATCGTGCTGATGCTGTTGCGCGCAGACTGGATGATGGCCTGCGACAGGCCATTGATCACAAAGCGCGGCGACACGCCGGACAAGCCCTCGTCGGGCGACTTTTCCTTGTTACGCACGCGCAGCGCCTCCGCGTGATGAACCCCATCCACGTCCTCGCCGCCGTGGATGCGCACCCGCTTGGCCAGATCGGCCTCGCGGTCCTCGCCCTCATGCAGGCGGCTCAGCACGGCAAACACGGCCGCCGCATGCAGCACGTGCGGATCCAGATGGACATCGCGGAAGGCCGGCGCCGACAGGATCAGCTTGCGGTAGATGCGCGCCTCTGCCTTGTAGTTGAGCGTGTACGGCACCTGCACGATGACCATGCGGTCCAGCAGGCCTTCGTTTTCGCTCTCCTGCAGGAACTTGCGGAATTCGGCGAGGTTGGTGTGGGCCAGGATGGTCTCGTCGAGATAGATCAGCGGGAAGCGCGCCACCTTGACGTTTTTCTCTTGCGTCAGTGTCAGCAGCAGGTACAGGAATTCGCGCTTCACCTTGAGGATCTCGATCATCTCCAGCACGCCCCGGCTGGCCGCATACACCGTGCCGGACCACGACCATGCGCGCGGATCGCCCTCGTCGCCGAATTCCGCCACCCGCGACAAGTCCACCGAGCCGACCAGGTCGGCGATATCGGCGGTATTCGGATCATGCGGTGCGTAGGTGCCGATGGCGCTGCGCCCGGCCTCGGAAATGAAGATGCGCTCAACCGGCATGCGCAGGAAATCGCCACCCAGTTCATGCTCCAGCCGCGCCCGGCAGTACGGACAGAGCTCACCGGTGGCGTCGACGCCGTAGCTTTCGCGGAAGCTGTGGCGCAAGGTGTGCGGCACCAGGTGCAGCGGCGATTCGCGCACCGGACAGCCGGCAATGCCGTACAGCGCGCCAGCCTCGGTGTAACTGTATTCCTCCAGCCCGCGCTTGAGGCGGATCACCAGCGTCGACTTGCCGCCCGATGGCGGCCCCAGCAGCAACAGCAGCCGGCGGCCCACCTCGCTGCCGGCGGCGGCTGCCTTGAAATAACCGGCCACGCGGGTGAGGGCGTCGTCAATGCCGAACAGTTCATCGGCAAACAGGCTGCAATGCAGCTTGCCGTTGTCGCCTTCCTTGCCGCTCCAGCGCAGCATGTCCCAGATGTACTGGTGCGAGCTGCGCGCCAGCTGCGCCGGCGCCGCCGGCAGCACCTGATCCATGAACTCGGCAAAACTGCCACGCCAGTGGCCGGCGCGATGCTGCCGCGTGAAGGCGGTCAACTGCTCACGAAATTGCTCCTGAGACCCGGTTTGCTGCGTGCTTGCGCTCATTACCTGCCCTCCGAAAGATAGGAGTATCGGCGCTAGCGCGGCAGCTTCGAATGATCTGCCTCAATAGAAACAGGGGAACTTTATGCGATGTGGTCCCACGGCGTGCCGGCCAGCTCGCGCACCAGGAAGTCGATCATGACCCGGACCTTGGCGCTCAGGTGGCGGCGGCTCGGGTAGACGGCCAGCACATCCATGTCGGCCATATGGTAGTCGGGCAGCACCCGTTGCAGGCGCCCGGCGCGCAAATCCTCGCCGACCAGGAAAGTCGGCTGCCAGATCACGCCCATCCCGCCGAGCGCGGCCGCGCGGGCGGTATCGCCATTATTGGTGTGCATCACGCACTGCACCTTGACCGCATGCGAGGCGCCGCTGGCGTCCAGCATCTGCCACTCGTCGGCGCTGGCGGCGTAGCTGTAGCCGATGCAGGCATGCTGCAGTAAATCGGCGGGCGTCTGCGGCATGCCGCGCTGCTGGATGTACTCAGGGGAAGCACACAGCACGTTGCGCGAAGTGGCCAGCTTGCGCGCCACATTCGAGGCGGAACCCGTGCGCGAAATGCGCACCGCCATGTCGTAGCCTTCCTCGACAATGTCGACCACGCGGTCGATCAGCGCCACGTCCAGCTGCACCTCGGGATATTCGCGCATGAACTTGGCCCACAGCGGCGCCAGGTGCAGCACACCAAAGCTGAGCGGGGCGTTGATGCGCAGCACGCCGTGCGGCTGCATGGTCGCGGAGGACACGATGGCTTCGGCCTCGGCCACGTCGTCGAGTATGGATTTGGCGCGCTCGAACAGCGCTTCGCCGCTCGACGTCAGCGACATCTTGCGCGAGCTGCGGTTCAGCAGCCGGGTTTGCAGGTGGGCTTCGAGATCGCTGATATAGCGGGTGACATTGGCAGGGGAGGTATCGAGCGCTTCGGCCGCGCGGGCGAAGCTATCGCGCTTCACCACTTCCACGAACACTTCCAGTGCGCGCAGGCGATCCATGTCGTGCGCTTAATGCGCCACGTAGTTGGCGGTGGCAGCTTCCTTGATAACGCGGTGGGCGGCGCTGCTATCGTGGGCCATACCTACCAGTCCGACTGCGGCCTGGGCGTCGCCGGCACTGGCAGCGCGTTCAAACAATTCCATCGCTTCGCGGCGCTTGGCTGGATTGGACAGGTAGCGCAGCGCCAGTTCGCGCTGGGCGACCGGCGAACCTTGCGCGGCCCACTCCTGCAGGCGGCGTTCGGCGGCAGGCTGGCCGGTAGGGCCGATTTGCATGGCGGCGGCTTCAATCACAGTCGGGGATGGAATCGCATCTTCTTGAGCCTGGCAGGCAATCAGGGCGCCGACCAGTACCAGCACCGACGATACCAATACACCAGACTTGTTGAATAATTCCATAAATTAAAACCCCAGGTGAGAGCAGTGCCAGCCCGTCCAAACGGACTTTCGACGCATTGCACCATTATACTTGCGTTCGGGCAAATTGTCGAATACGCAAGAAGGTGCGAGCCAAACTTCAGTGGAAGCGATATTAACATGAAGATTTTGCGCTTCCCGTTCAGAGTTTCCTCATCAGGGTAACATTTGTAACCATTCGTTAATGACTAAAACGGCATGGTTGCGCGCGGCCCTGCTGTGCGACGCAGCAAAGGCCGGACTTCACAAATCGTGAATGATGGGGGGAGGACTCAGCCGGCTTGCGGCGCGTTGCGCTGCAGCCAGGCCTCGGCGTCGCGCAAGACCAGTTGATACTCGGACTCAAGCGCGGCGAACAGTGCCGGGATGGCCTCCTGGCTTTGCTCGGCGATGGCTTTTTCCAGCTTGAGGGAGGCGGACACCAGGCGCTTGGCGCCCAGCGTGCCGATCGATCCGCGCAGGCTGTGGAAGATCTTGCCCGCTTCGGTCAGGCGCTGTTCGCGCAGGGCGGCGCCGGCCAGTTCAAACGGCGCCATGCGCGGGGCGCAGGCGTCGCGCACGATCTTGGCGACGACGGCCAGCGCCTTATCGTCGTTGCCCATGTATTTGATCAGGGTATCGACCGAAAAAATGGTCTCTTCTGCGGGGGATGGGCTTACTTCTGTCATGCGCTACTCCGGGATAGATTGACTTTATCCTATCATATGCGCCGTCGGCGCCAGCCGATTACTGTTGCCCGTCGTAAAACTGTTGCGACAGGGTCTGCAATGGCGAACGAGATACCGCCGGTACCGCGACATTGGCCGGTGGCGCTACACGTACCGGCCTGGCCCCGGCGTTGGCGGAATGCAACACGTTGCCGGCGACTTCAGGCGCTGCGTTCCACACCGGAGCGTCCAGGCCTTCGAATACGCTCTTCAGCTGGTGGCCCCAGGTGCTGCGGATCATCTGGAAGTATTCATTGCGCTCGTCGATGGTGACGAAGTGGGTGACTTCCAGCTTGCCGGCCTCGTACACCAGCAAGTCCAGCGGCAGGCCGACCGAGACGTTGGAGCGCAAGGTCGAATCCATCGAGATCAGCGCGCACTTGGCGGCGTCGTCAAGCGAGGTGGCCGGGGTCACCACGCGGTCGATGATGGGCTTGCCGTACTTGGCTTCGCCGATCTGGAAATAGGTGTTTTCGTCGTGCGATTCGATGAAATTACCGGCCGAGTAAATCTGGAACAGCCGGCAGCGCTCGCCCTTGATCTGGCCGCCAAAGATGATGCTGACGTTGAATTCGATCCCGAACGAGGACAGCGACGCCGCATCGCGCTCATGCACCTGGCGCACCGCCTGGCCGAGAATGCGCGCCGCTTCGTACATATTGGGCGCATTCCAGATGCTGTGGCCGTCCTCGGTTTTCAGCTCCGACACCAGCTGCCGGATCGATTGGGAAATCGATAAGTTGCCTGCGGTCATCATGACCATCATGCGGTCGCCAGGGATTTCAAACACGCTCAGCTTGCGGAACGTGCCGACCTGGTCCACGCCCGCGTTGGTCCGCGAATCGGATAAAAACACCAGCCCGGCATTCAGGCGCATGCCCACACAATAGGTCATCGTTGCTCAGTAATCATTAAAAGTGGCTTCATTTTACTGCGGCACGATCTGTACGTCGACGCTCAGCGATTCGATGCCGCCGCCGCGCCGCACGCCGCGCACCGGCGCCGCGCTGTCGTAATCGCGGCCGATGGCGATGCGGCAGTAGGCGTCGGTCATCAGGCGCGCATGGGTGACGTCGATGCTGACCCAGCCGCTGTAATCCTTGTCCTCGACCCAGGCATCGACCCAGGCGTGGCTGGCCGCATGGTCGCTGTTTTCCGGATCGATGTAGCCGGACACGTAGCGCGCCGGGATCCCGTGCGCATGGCAGCAGGCCAGGAACAGGTGAGCGTGGTCCTGGCACACGCCTTCGCCCAGCGCCAGCGCGGCGCTGGCCGTGGTGTCGACTGCGGTCGCACCGCTTTGATACCGGACCGCACCAAAAATGTGCTCGGCAAGGCACATCAGGTCGCGCGTGGTGGCCTGGCCGTCCGGCAGGCAGGACGCCGCCAGTTCAAGGATGCCGGGCGTGGCGCCGGTCAGGCGGGTCGGCACGGTGAAGATCAGCGGCGACAGGGTATCGCCGTTCTGCACCCGGCCGCGGTCCGGCGCCGTGGTCTCGACCGCGCCGTAGGCCACGATGGACAGCGCCTGGTGCGGCACGTCCATCGTCATCATGTGCGACTGGTTGCCGTAGGCGTCGGTGTAGGCGTGCACGTGGCCGGGCGTGGACAGCTGCCACGACAGCACATGCTGCTGCGGCTCCACACGCGGCGTCAGGTGCAGCTGCTGGATGGTGTAGGCCAGCGGCAGGGTGTAGGTGTAGCGGGTTTCGTGCCGTATCGTCAGATGCATAGCGTCGCCTTTGTGCTCAGGCCGCCAGCGGCACGAGGAAATCGCGGCTGACGCGGTTACCCAGTTCGTAGATATCGGCCAGGAAGCGGGTCAGGGTGTCATGCAGGCCTTCCGCCAGAATATCCTCGATCTTGCCGAACTGGAGTTCTGCACGCAGGCGGCCGGCGAAGCGTTCGGTATCGGCGGAGACGTCGTTGCGCACTTCGTGCAGATTCTGAACCACTTCATCCATGCATGCCAGCAAAGATCGCGGCATGTCGCCGCGCAGCATCAACAACTCGGCGATGCGGGCCGGGGTGATGACGTCGCGGTAGACCTTGCGGTAGATCTCGAAGCCCGATACCGAGCGCAGCATCGCGCCCCAGTAGTAGAAGTCGCGCTGGGTCATGTTCTCCCCGGTTTCCTTGGCGCCGCCGTGGTATTTGACGTCCAGGATACGCGCCGTGTTGTCGGCCCGCTCAAGGAAGGTGCCGAGGCGGATGAAATGCACCGCCTCGTCGCGCAGCATGGTGCCCAGCGTGACGCCGCGCGACAGGTGGGAGCGGTACTTGACCCATTCGAAGAACTTGCTGGGATCGGTTTCCAGCAAGTCGGACTTCAGGCGGCGCTGCATATCCAGCCAGGTCTGGTTCTGGATTTCCCACACTTCCGTGGTCAGGGTGCCGCGCACGGCGCGGGCGTTCTCGCGGGCGGCCGTCAGGCAGGCCACAATCGAGGACGAGTTGCCGGGATCGCGCACCATGAAATCGATGACTTCACGGCCTTCGAGCGAGCTGTATTTCTGGTTGAACGCATATTGCAGCTCGGAGATGCCGAGCAGGGCGCGCCACCCTTGGGCGTTCTCTTGCTCGGACTGCGGCAACATCGAGGTTTGCACGTTCACGTCCAGCATGCGGGCGGTGTTTTCGGCGCGCTCGGTGTAGCGGGCCATCCAGAACAGGTGGTCGGCGGTGCGGCTCAACATGATTATTTCTCCAATATCCAGGTGTCTTTGGTGCCGCCGCCTTGCGACGAATTCACCACCAGCGAGCCTTCCTGCAGCGCCACGCGGGTCAGGCCGCCCGGCACCATCGAGATGGTCTTGCCGGACAGGACGAACGGCCGCAGATCGATGTGGCGCGGCGCAATGCCGCTGTCGACGTAGGTCGGGCAGGCCGACAGGGCCAGCGTGGGCTGGGCGATGTAGCCGTCCGGCCTGGCGATCAGGCGCTGGCGGAAGTCTTCGATCTGCGCCTTGGTCGAGGCCGGCCCGACCAGCATGCCGTAGCCGCCGGCGCCGTGCACTTCCTTGACCACCAGCTCGGGCAGGTTGGCCAGCGTGTAGGCCAGGTCTTCTTTTTTCCGGCACTGGTAAGTCGGCACATTGTTCAGCACCGGCTCCTCCGACAAATAAAACTTGATCATGTCCGGCACATATGGGTAGATCGACTTGTCGTCCGCCACGCCGGTGCCGATAGCGTTGGCCAGCGTCACGCGGCCGGCGCGGTAGACCGACAGCAGGCCCGGCACGCCGAGCGAGGAATCCGGCCGGAAGGCCAGCGGGTCGAGGAAATCGTCGTCGAGGCGGCGGTAGATCACGTCCACTCGCTTCGGCCCGCGCGTGGTGCGCATGAACACGGTGTTATCGCTGACGAACAAATCCTTGCCCTCGACCAGTTCCACGCCCATTTGCTGCGCCAGGAAAGCGTGCTCGAAATAGGCCGAGTTGTACATGCCCGGCGTCATGACCACCACGGTGGGATCGTTGATGCCCATCGGCGCCACCGAGCGCAGGTTATCGAGCAGCATGTCCGGGTAGTGGTCGACCGGCGCGATCTTGTTGCGGGCGAACAGTTCGGGGAACAGCCGCATCATCATCTTGCGGTCTTCCAGCATGTAGGACACGCCGGACGGCACCCGCAGATTATCTTCCAGCACGTAGAACTCGCCCTGGCCGGCGCGCACGATGTCGACCCCGGCAATGTGGGCGTAGATGTCCGACACCACGTTGATGCCTTGCATCTCCGGCCGGTACTGGGCGTTCCTGTAGATTTGCTCGGCCGGGATAATGCCGGCCTTGATGATGTTCTGGTCGTGGTAAATATCGTGGATGAACATGTTCAGCGCCTTGACGCGCTGGACCAGCCCGGTCTGCAACTGCTGCCACTCCGGCGCCGGAATGATGCGCGGGATGGTATCGAAAGGAATCAGCCGTTCGGTGCCGGCATCGTCGCCATAGACCGCAAAGGTGATGCCGACGCGGCGGAAAGTCAGGTCGGCCTCGGCGCGCTTGCGTTCGATGGTTTCCTCCGACTGGCGCTGCAGCCAGCCGCAGAACTCGCGGTAGTGTTCACGTATTTCAGCGCTGGCGTTGTGCGCCAGGCCATCAGCGGTCATTTCATTGAAGAATTTAGCCATATCGAACATTCCCTGTTGAGCACGTTTACTCTTCTATCAAGAAACGTGCCAGTGGGAATGCTCATTTTTGGTGCAAGGCTTGCTGGCGATAGCGTTCGATCTGGCCGCTGTCGCGCATCTTCTTGATGACGGCGGCAAGGCGCGGCGCCAATTGGCTGTGCCGGCGGTTGAGATAGGCGTGGACCGGGCCACGGTCCATTACCGCCAACTTGCGCACGCCGGCGTCACGGAATTCGGCGGCTAGCAGCAGCGATTCCACAGTGTCCTCGACGTCCACGTAGATATCGGAGCGGCCAAGGACGAGCTTGCGCAGGCCGGTCTCGGCATTGCGCACCTCGGACAGGTTGGCGGGCGGCACCACCGCCGCCAGCTTGCGGGCGATGATGGGATAGCCCAGCCGGTGCTCGACCCGGTAGCCGGTGTCGCGCAGGCTGTCGTAGCGGGGCTCGAGCTTGATGTCGGCGCGCACGGCGTAGGCGATGGTGTTGGCGAACAGCGTGGGCTCGGGCACGCGAATCAGGTTGGGGTGGGTGTCAGCGTATTCGAAGCTGCGTGCCAGCTCGCCGTCGACATTGTCGGCGGCCGATTCGGCGGCAGCACGGGCGGCGGGGAAGGTACGGATTTCCAACTCGATGCCGAGTTGCTGGAAGGCGTCGCTGTAGATCAGTTGCAACCAGCGCGCGGCAAACCCATCCCGATTACTGACCAGGCTGGCCATGACGATGCGACGCGGCTCGTCGGCCCAAATTATCCCGCCGGGCAAGGCGGACAGAGCGGACAGGGTGATGCCGGTGACGAATTGCCTGCGCTGCATGGCCGGTCCTGCCTGAGTCGATGACCGGCCCAGTATAACAACTTTATTTCACCAGATCGATTTGCCAGAAACCGTTGGCGGCCACGGTTTTGCGTGCCGCCAGCTGCGCCGGCAGGGCGACTTTGAGCGCTTCCAGCCGGGCCGGATCGACCAGCACGGTCGGGGTTTCCTGGCGCAGGATGGGCAGCACGTCCGGCTTGGTGTGACGCTTGAGAATCTTGGCCGCCTGCGTGCCGGCAAGTTGGCCGACCTGCTTGAAATCGGCGCCGATGTACAGCGCGGCGCCGGGCACGCGCACCATCGCCAGCGTCACCACCGGCACCTTGTTCTCGACGCCGAAATCACCGAGGTCCATCGACGCTTCGTAGCGGTGCAGGCCGTAGTAAGTGTCCAACGGCACGGCAAACATGTCGGCGCCGGCCGCGTACAACTCCTTCAGCTTGGGCGCGATGTGCTCATTCTTGTTGACCTGGCGCGCGCTGACATCCAGCCCCAGCGGCTTGCCCTTGGCGGTGGCCGCCGCCACGTTGGCGATGCCGTTGTCGTCGTCGCTGTGGACCATGCCGATGCGGCGCACGTCGGGGAAGACATCCTTGACCAGCTTGAGCGAGTCGGTCATGTCGGTGTAGAGGGTGGATCCGGTAGCGCCTTCACCGGCATCGACCAGCGACACGCAGCCGGCGTCCTCGGGATTGGCGACCGCCGTGAACACGAGTGGAATGCGAGCATCGGTCATCATGCCGCGCGCGTACTTGGTGGCCGGCGTGCCGATGGTCAGTACCAGATCCGGCTTGGCCTCGACAATGCGCGCCGACTCCTGGCGGATGCGCAGCAGCACGCCGAGCTTGCTCCAGAAGCCGCCATTTTCAGCGTCGAAATCGATGGTGGCCTTGTGCACGCTGAGGTTCTTGCCTTCCACCAGTCCGCTGGTTTGCAGCGACTTGAGGAAGCCAGCCAGCGCTTCGCGGTAAGGCTCGATATCGGTCACTTGCAGGACTTCGACCCGGAACACGCGGGTATCGTCCATCGTTTCCGCCGGCAGCGGTTCAATCGCATTGGCGGACAAGGCCGCAAAGAAGAGCAGGGTAGTTAAGGTCTTGTGCATGCAGCGATTAAACCAGAAAGGCCCGCCCGGCATGCGCGTTATCGCATGCCTTGGCGAGCCAATATGTGCTCCGGTCGGGCCAGCGTCAGATGTTGCCGCCGCCCGTGCCACGGCTGCCGGTGTAGCCTGGGTCGCTTTGCAGGCTGCTGCTGCCGGTGCCCATTACGCTGCCGGTCGAGGTGACGCCGCCCGCGACATTCTGGCGGGTGCCGTAGAAGCTATGCAGTTCGGTGTTGAATTCGGTGCTGGCCATGTCCGGCCAGTCATCCTTGTCGAAGCCGGGCGCATTTTTCAGGTGCTCTTTCGACACATCCAGCAGGAAGCGCTTGTTGACGGTGTCCAGTTCCAGCGCCTGCCACGGCACCGCAAACAGCTTATCGCCCATGCCCAGCCAGCCGCCGAAGGACAGCACGGCGTACGCCACCTGGCCACTGCGGATGTCCAGCATGATTTCCTTGATGTCGCCCAGATCTTCGTCCTGGCGGTTATAGACATCCTCGCCGATCAGCGTGTCGGCCCCCATCAGGCGCGGGCCAGGGCCGGTGTCGTCGTCGTTGGTGTAGATGCCATAGGTGTCGCGGTCCAGATAGCTCATGATGGTCTCCATGTGGTGAGTTGGTTGACACATCATGCTGGCGCAGCGACTGCCGAGGTATAGGTGCACAGGCAGTGTCACTGTAGGACAGGACTGAGTTCACGCGGAACGTAGTGGTAGACTATCGGCCTCGTTAAATTGGAACACGAATTATGCAAGCACCACTGGAACTCCGCGCCCGCGCGCTGCAATGCCTGGTCGAGCCGGATCCGGCCACCAAGGTCGCGGCGGTGTACGCGATGGCGGCGGCGTCGCAGGACGGCAGCTGCGTCCCGGATCCGCAGGCGGGGCTGGCGTCGTCCGCCGAGATTCCGGGCCGCCCGGACAAGCCGGAACTGGTGCCGCCGCTGCAGGTTGGGCGGCGCGCGATGAATACGGTGGAAGGCCGGGCGATGCTGATTCACGCGCTGGCGCACATTGAGTTCAATGCCATCAACCTGGCGCTGGATGCGATCTGGCGCTTCCCCGGCCTGCCGGCCGCGTACTACACCGACTGGCTGCAAGTGGCGAAGGAAGAGGCTTACCACTACTCGCTGCTGGAAGAGCATTTGCAGAAGCAGGGCTACCACTACGGCCAGTTCATCGCCCATGACAGCCTGTGGGAGATGGTCGCCAAGACCTCGGACGATGTGCTGGCGCGCATGGCGCTGGTGCCGCGCACGCTGGAAGCGCGCGGTCTCGACGCCAATCCACCGCTGCGCGCCAAGCTGTGGCAGGCCGGCGACCGGGAAGCGGCGGCCATCCTCGACATCATCCTGCGCGACGAAATCGGTCACGTCGAAATCGGCAACCGCTGGTACGGCTACTTGTGCCGCCAGCGCGGGCTGGAACTGATCCCAGCCTACGCCGACCTCGCACGCCAGTACAACGCACCAACCCCGCGCGGCCCGTTCAATCTTGAGGCGCGCCGCCAGGCTGGCTTCACCGAGGACGAACTTGCGGCACTGCAGACAAAAACTGTCGCTTGACCTTATGGTGCATATACACTATAGTGACTTCAAGCCTGCGGCGTCATGCCGCAATATTTTTAACGTCAATGGTGTAGATACACCATAAGGAAACTGCGATGAATATCGATCGTCGTCTATTAACCCTCGCTGCCGGCATGTTCGCAGTCGGCACCGACAGCTTTGTGGTGGCAGGCATCCTGCCGCAGGTGGCCGAGTCGCTGAATGTATCGGTCTCCGTGGCCGGCCAGATGGTCACGGTATATGCGCTGAGCTATGCCTTGCTGTCGCCCGTGATCGCGGCACTGGCGTCTCACTGGCCGCGCAAGCGCCTGCTGCTTGCAGGCTTGGCAATTTTTGTCATTGGCAATGCCATCACCGCGCTGGCGCCAACGCTGGGGCTGGTGCTTGCCAGCCGTTTCATCGCCGGCCTGGGCGCGGCCATGTACAGCCCAACCGCCACCGCAACCGCCGCTGCCTTGGCGGCGCCGGAGAAGCGCGCGCAAGCGTTGGCGGTGGTGATCGCTGGATTGTCCAGCGCCACCGCGCTCGGCTCGCCGCTGGGCACCTTTATCGGCAGCCTGGGCAACTGGCGCGACACCTTGTGGTTCGTCTGCGCCGTCGGTCTGGCTGCGTTGGCAGCGGTGCAGTACCTGCTGCCCACGATTGCGGCCTTGCCGTCGGCCAGCCTTCAACAGCGCCTGGCGCCGCTGAAGGACAGCCGCGTCGCGCTGACCCTGCTCACAACGCTGGCAGCGTATGCCGGCATGTTCTCGGTCTACACCTACATGGGCGTGAGCTTTGACCGGGCTACCGGCGGCCATCCTGAAGTGCTCGCTGGCCTGATGCTGCTGTGGGGCGTTGCCGCTACGGCCGGCAACCTGGCCGCAGGCCGCCTGACCGACCGCTTTGGCAGCCGCGTCATCATCAATGGCGCCATCGCCTTGCTGGTGCTGAATTTCCTGGCCCTGCCGTGGACCAGTGCATCGCTACCTACCGCAGCTATCGCTGTCGTGATCTGGGGCATTTGCGGCTGGGGCCTGGTGGTGCCGCAGCAGGCACGCCTGATCCAGATCGCTCCGGCGGCCGCGCCCTTGCTGATGGGACTGAACTCGGCTGCCTTGTATGTGGGTATATCCGTGGCCGGGGTGGTGGGCGCCGCCGGGATTGCCGCGCTGGACCATCACCTGCTGGGACTGATCGCGGTGGCGCCCATCGTGCTGGCATTCATGTTCGCCCAATCGGCCAGCCGGAAAATCCGCGTCGTGGCGCTGGCTGCAACATCTACACTAAAATAGGCCCATGAAAACCGATACAGCCAACCACGCGCACCTCGAAGCAGGCCTGATTGCAGAAGTCACCCAGCACTGCCTGTTGACCCGCACGCGGATTATTTCGCGTGTCATCACCAATATTTACGACCAGGCGCTGCGTCCGTTTGACGTGAATTCTTCCCAGTTTTCCATGCTGGTGGTCATCGCCAAGATGAAGGGCGCCAGCCGCGCAGAACTGGCGCGCGCCAATCACCTTGAACGGTCGACCTCCACCCGCAACTTGCAGCTGCTGCTTGATCAGGGATGGGTTGAAGAACAGCCGCCAAGCTCAGGGCGCAGCCGGCCCATCGTGTTGTCCAAAACGGGCCGCAAGCTGCTGGAAGCCGCCATGCCCGCCTGGCGCGACGCACAGGAGACAGCCAAACGGCTGCTGGGCGAGCAAGGCGCTGGCGCGCTGCTATCGATCGCCAATAGCCTGCCGGCGGAAACCTTGTAGGCTATGATAATTGAACCGCCGCCTCGTGCGCCTTGCGGAAGGCGCCCGGCGTCATCCCGATTGAGTGCGACAAGTGACGGTCGCGGGCCGCCGCCAGCCAGCCGCGCGTGGGCCCCTGCGGCATGCTGGAGTAAGCGCGGATGGATGAGTTTCGGCAGCGCTTTTAACAGCGGCTTGGCCTCCATCTGGTCAATGTCAAAGAAGCCGCTGACAAACGAGGTCACCGGGCCGCCCCCGCCGATGGCGATGCGATGGCCGCCGCCACGGAGCGCAATCGGGCCGGGCTGATCGGCGCGCCTGATCGACACGCTCGAGCGCACCGGCAAGCCGCTGCGGTCCATGCAGGCCGGCGACGATTTCTATCGAACGCAAGCGGTGCTCGGCGTGGTAGAAGTTGGAGCTGAACATCAGCTCGTCCGCCTGGGTTGACGCCAGTACTTGCTCCAGCCGCTTCAGCACAGTAGCGGGCCCGCCGATGATGGCGGCGCTGAGCATGCCACGCACGGCGACTTCCTCGGCCTCGCTCCAAATGGCAGACATATCGGCCACCGGCGGCAACATGGTCAGGCCCTCGCCCCGGAACAGCGCCAGCGAACGCTGGAACATGGTGGTGGCGAGGAACTGCGCCTCGGCGTCCGACGCTGCCGCCACCAGCGGCAGGCACACCATCAGGTAAGGCCGGGCATGTGCCGCCGACGGCTTGAACCGGGCGCGGTAGACTTGTGCCGCCTCGCGCAGCGCCCGGGGCGCGATATGCGCGGCGAATGCAAAGGGCAGGCCGCGCTCCGCCGCCAGCGACGCGCCAAACGTGCCGGAACCGAGGATCCAGATCGGCACGTTGGTGCCGGCGCCGGGCACCGCGCGCACGCGTTGTCCCGGCAAAACCGGCCCTACGTATTGCTGGACTTCCGTCACCAGTTCCGCGAAAACATTCCCATCGGCCGGGCCCCGCCGCAAAGCCCGCATGGTGTCGCCGTCGGCGCCCGGCGCGCGTCCCAGCCCGAGGCGACACCCGACAGGTTGTGGTGTTCCGCCAGCCACAGCCGATGGTAGCCTAGCCGCTCCAGCGCCCGCCCGTAAGCCAGCGCTTCGTTCAGGGCGTCGGCCATCGTCCCGCCGGCACGCTGGGGCACGACATCGAGCGCCGAGAACGGGACCGAGGCCAGCAGGCTCATGCCACCTCCACCACGACTTTGCCGCGCGCGGTGCCGGCCTGCAGCGCCGCGTGGGCCTTGCCGACGTCGGCCAGCGCGTAACGCTGGGCATCCATCAGCACCGAGATCTTGCCGTCATCGACCAGCTTGGCGGCGGCGGTCATGATGGCGCCGTGGTTGGCACGGCCAAAGCCGCTCAGCAATGGCAGCAGGGTGAACACGCCCGAGTAGGTCGCGGCGCGGAACGACAGTGGCGCCAGCGCGTGGGTTCCCCAGCCGAGGCAGCTCACCACATGGCCGTGGTAGCGCTTGGCGGCAGCGAAAGACGCATCCAGGGTGGCGCCGCCCACCGTGTCATACACGATGTCGAAGCCCTCGCCGCCGGTGTGCTGCCGCACGTATTCATCCACCGTGCTGGCCTGGTAGTCGATGAAGGTGGCGCCGTAGCCCTCGATGGTGGCGCGCTGGGCAGCACTGCCGGTTGCGTACACGTCGGCACCGTAAGCGCGGGCGAGTTGAACCGCAATATGACCGACGCCGCCGGCGCCGCCGTGCACCAGCACCTTCATGCCGGGACCGACCTTGGCGCGGTCCACCAGACCTTCCCAAGCGGTGATAAACACCAGCGGCAGGGCGGCGGCTTCGCGCATGCTGATGCTGGTCGGCTTGTGCGCCAGCAGGTCGGCATCCACGGCGGCGTATTGGGCCAGCGAGCCCTGGACGCCGCCGACGCCGCCCGTCATGCCCCACACCTCGTCGCCAGGGGCGAAGCCGGTCACGCCCTCGCCAACGGCTTCCACCACGCCGGCCATGTCGATGCCGAGGATGGCGGGCAGGGTGACGTTGGCATGATCGGCCTTGCCGCCAGCGATCTTGATGTCCAGCGGATTGACGCCGCTGGCCATGATCTTGACCAGCACCTGGCCCTTGGCGGCGACCGGGCGCTCCACCTCGGACAATGCCAGTGGTGCTTCGAAGGCGTTCAGTACGGCTGCTTTCATCGTCTGTTTCATGATTTGCTCCAGTTGGATTGGGAATGAATCCAGTGTAGGGAGCCAGGGGCGCCGCCGCAACGGCCCGGGAGCAAATACAGAATCCCAGAATCTTGCATAAAGCCCCTGCTTATATCGACTTACGGGACGACCAATGGAGGTGGACAATGACCCATTTACCATGAAATGCCCCAAGCCTGAAGAGCTATCTGCAGGCATTTTGCGCATACTCGAAAGGTATTTAAAGCATACTAAATCGGTGTTGGACCGTGCCCTGTAACTTGTCTACTCTGCCACAAAGACAAAAACACGGAGACACCCATGCCATCCTCACTGCCCGTTTCCGCCATCGGCGCGGGCTTTCTCGCCGTGCTGGTTTCACTGGCCGGGCCGCTCGCCATTTTTTACCAGGCCGCGCAAGCAGGGCACATGTCCAACGAGATGTTCGCTTCGTGGGTATGGGGCATCACGCTGGGTGCGGCGCTGGCCGGCATCATGTTGAGTTGGACGCTGAAGGCGCCGGTCATCACCGCGTGGTCCGCGCCCGGCACTGCGCTGCTCATTCCCTTGTTCCCCGCGCTGTCGATTCATGAAGCGGTTGGCGCCTACCTGACCGCTGCGGTGCTGTTGCTGGCAATCGGCTTAAGCGGCGGCTTTGAGCGTCTGATGGCGTATGTACCCAAGGGGATCGCCAGCGGCATGATGGCAGGGATCCTGCTGCCGTTTGGCCTCAACGCTTTCAAAGGCATGGGCACCTCGCCGTTGCTGGTGTGCGGCATGCTGGTGACATTCCTGTTGTTCAAGCGTCTTTATCCGCGCTATGCCGTCGTGCTGTTGCTGGCGACAGGCATCGCCATCGCTATGATGACCGGGCAGACGCATCTCGCCAGCGTACAGCTGCAGTTGGTGACACCGCAATTCATCCCGCCCGAGTGGAGCTGGTCTTCGACCTTCAGCCTGGCCTTGCCGCTGGTGCTGACCACATTGAGCGGCCAGTACTTGCCCGGCATGACGATCCTCAAGAGCGCCGGCTACAACGTGCCGGTGCGGCGCGTGGTGGCGGTCAACAGCGTGGCTTCGATCATCACTGCATTCACCGGCGGGATCACGATCGCGATTGCCGCGATTACGGCCGCCATGTGCACCGGGCGCGATGCGCATGAGGATCCGCGCAAGCGCTACATCGCCGGCATCGCCAACGGGGTGTTCTACCTGCTGGCCGGCTTGTGCGGCGGCTCGGTGGTGATGCTGTTCGCCGCCTTGCCCAAGGAATTGATCGTGACACTGGCAGGACTGGCGCTGCTGGGCCCCATCACCACCAACCTCGCACAGATTGCCGAATCGCCGGAGCGCGAAGCTTCCGTGCTTACTTTTCTCGCCACCGCGTCGGGCATGACCTTCCTCGGTCTCGGCTCGGCGTTCTGGGGCATTTTGATCGGCATGGCCGCACATAAGTTTAATCACCACTACTACAACAAGGGAGACCAGCATCATGCAGCACATCGACATCCATAAACTAGCGGACAACGCGCGCTTCAACCGCTTCCATGCCGGCATCCTGGCGTGGTGCGCGATCATTATCATTTGCGACGGCTACGACCTGGCGGTTGCCGGCATCGCGCTGCCATCCATCATGAAGAGCATGGGGGTAACGGCGCAGAATGCCGGCTTCATGGTCAGCTCGGCGTTGTTCGGCATGATGTTCGGCGCGATCTTTTTGGGGACGGTGGCCGACCGCATTGGTCGTCCACGTGCGATTGCGATTTGCCTGGCGCTGTTCAGCGTCTTCACGGCGGCGGCGGGACTGACGCAGGATCCCTATGTGTTCAGCGCCATGCGCTTTCTGGCCGGCCTTGGCATCGGCGGCGTGATGCCGAACGTGGTGGCGCAGATGACCGAGTACTCGCCACGCAGAATCCGCTCGACGATGGTGACGCTGATGTTCAGCGGCTACGCGGTAGGCGGCATGCTGGCGGCGCTGCTGGGCAAAGGCATGATCGAAGCCTATGGCTGGCAGTCTGTGTTTCTCGCGGCCGGCGCACCGGTGGTGCTGATTCCGTTCATCCTGAAGTCATTGCCGGAATCGATGCCGTTCCTGATTCGCCAGGCGCGCATCGGCGAACTGCAAAGCATCCTGACTCGCATGGAGCCGCAGTATGTTGTCGGAGCGACCGACCGTTATGCCGTCGCCACCCATGACCGCGCCGAAGGTGCGCCGATCGGGAAGCTGTTCCAGGACGGCCGCGGCTTCAGCACCGTGATGTTCTGGATCGCCTTCTTTATGTGCCTGTTCATGGTGTATGCACTGAGCTCGTGGCTGGCCAAGCTGATGGCCAGCGCAGGTTACAGCCTTGGCTCCGCGCTGACCTTTGTGCTGGTGCTGAACTTCGGCGCGGTAGTCGGTGCGGTGGGCGGCGGCTGGCTGGCGGACCGTTTCCACATCAAATACGTACTGGTGGGGATGTACGCGCTGGCGGCGGTATCGATCACGCTGCTCGGCTACAAGGTATCGACCGAAGTGCTGTATGTGCTGGTCGGCCTGGCCGGCGCCTCGACCATCGGCACCCAGATTGTGACCTATGCCTATGCGGGCCAGTTCTATCCGGCCGCCGTGCGCTCGACCGGCATAGGCTGGGCCTCGGGCGTGGGCCGCAGCGGCGCGATCCTGGCGCCGATCGTGATCGGCACGCTGGTTGGCATGGCGCTGCCGCTGGAGCAGAACTTCGTCGCCATCGCAATACCGGCGGTGATTGCGACGATAGCCGTATCGCTGATCCGGCACGGCCGCTCGGCGTCTGTCTCGCTGGCGGCAGCGCCGGCTGCGGCTTAAAGCGTTTCCCGGATGTAGCTGATGCCGGCCGCGTCGTACACGTCGTAGATCACGGCCAGCATCTTCTGCAGTTCCTCCGAGCGATCCAGCTTGCGCACGCTGAACATCACCGGCGACACGGCGTGGCGGTCGGTGAGGGCGCGGAACACCACGTCGTCGCGCTTCATGCCTTGCACGCTTTCCGGCACGATGGCCACGCCCTGGCCGGCCGCCACCAGGCCGATCGCAATCTGCAGTTCGCGCACCTCGATGATTTTCAGCGGCACGATGGCGCGCTCGGACAGCACCGACAACACCTGGTCGGCAAAGCTGGGGCGCGGCGTTTTCGGGTATACCAGCAGCGTTTCCGATTGCAGGTCGACGAGACTCAAAGGATCCGACGACGCCGCGCGCGGATGCCCCGCCGGCAGCGCCATCACCAGCCGCTCCTCGCGCAGCACAATGCGCCGGATATTCGGATCCTCACTCTTCACGCGGCCAAAGCCGACATCTATCACGCCATCCTTCAGCGCCTGGATCTGCTGCATGGTGGTCAGCTCATGGAAGGTCACCTCCACCTGCGGATGCTGCGCGCGATACCGGCGCACGATGCGCGGCAGCAGGCCGTATAGCGTGGACGCCACAAAACCAATCGACAAAGTGCGCTCGATTTTGCCCACGCGCTGGGTCATGGTTTTCAGTTCGGCCGCCTTGGCCAGCAATTCCTGCGCATGCGCGTGGAAGAATGCGCCGGCCTCGGTCAGCTTCACCGGGCGCGTGCCTTTCTCAATCAATTCCACGCCCAGCTCCTCTTCCAGTTGCTGGATCTGGCGGCTCAAAGGCGGCTGCGCGATGTGCAGGCGCTCGGCGGCGCGGGTGAAGTTTTTCTCGTCGGCGACGGCGACGAAGTAACGCAGGTGACGCAATTCCATTGCATACCTTTCGGGTATTAAAACAATGCCAAATCAGTGTTGGACGGGGAGGTTCTTCAAGAATATTGTGTACTTATCCGATCAATTATACAAACTAAATATGATTCAGAACATTGAAGTCATCCTCGCCGACGTCCCGACCATCCGTCCGCACAAGCTCTCGGTGGCGACGATGAATACGCAAACGCTGGTGCTGGTGCGCGTGGTTTGCGCCGACGGCATCGAAGGCTGGGGCGAGGCCACCACCATCGGCGGCTTGAACTACGGCGAGGAGAGCCCGGAGAGCATCAAGGTCAATATCGACACCCACATCGCACCGCTGCTGACAGGCATGGAAGCGAGCCAGGTGGCGAAGGCGATGGCGAAGATCCGCAAGATCATCCAGGGCAACCGCTTCGCCAAATGCGCGATCGAGACCGCGCTGCTGGATGCGCAGGCACGCCGCCTCGGCATCCCGCTCAGCGAACTGCTGGGCGGCCGCGTGCGCGATGCGCTGCCGGTGGCGTGGACGCTGGCCAGCGGCGACACCGCCAAAGACATCGCCGAAGCAGAGCTGATGCTGGAGAAGCGCCGCCACCGCATCTTCAAGCTGAAGATCGGCGCCCGTCCGGTGGCCGACGACGTCAAGCATGTGCTGGCGATTAAAAAAGCACTCGGCGATGCGGTCAGTGTGCGCGTCGATGTGAACCAGGCGTGGAGCGAGCTGGAAGCGGTGCAGGGCATCGCCGCGCTGGAAGCTGGCGGCATTGATCTGATCGAACAGCCGGTGCGCGCCGAGAACACGGCGGCAATGGCGCGCCTGGCGCAGCGTTACGCGGTCTCCATCATGGCCGACGAAGCGCTGCATGGCCCGCAGGATGCGCTGGCGTTTGCAAACGCCTCGGCGGCCGACGTCTTCGCGGTGAAGATCACCCAGTCCGGCGGCTTGATTCCGGCCGCGCAGGTGGCGACGGTGGCGCAGTTGTCCGGCGTGAGCCTGTACGGCGGCACCATGCTGGAGGGCGGCGTGGGCACGGCGGCATCGGCCCACCTGTTCTCGACCTTCACCGACCTGTCGGCCGGCACCGAGCTGTTTGGACCGCTGCTGCTGACCGAGGAAGTGCTGCAAACGCCGCTGGTCTACAAAGACTTCATGCTGCAAGTGCCGACCGGCCCTGGCCTCGGTGTCGACATCGATATGGACAAACTGGCGCGCCTGCGCCGCAAATAAAAGGAGATTGCCATGCTGTTCCACGTCCGCATGGATGTTCAACTGCCACCGGCCATGCCGGCCGCGCAGGCCGATGAACTCAAGAAGAATGAGCGCGAGTTGGCGCAAAGCCTGCTGCGCAGCGGCAAGTGGCGTCACCTGTGGCGCATCGCCGGGCAGTACGCCAACTTCAGCGTGTTCGATGTCGAAAGCGTCGACGAGCTGCACGCGCTACTGACTTCGCTGCCGCTTTTCCCCTATATGAAGATCGACATCAACCCAATGTGCCGGCATCCGTCTTCCGTACGCGATACCGACGCTTAAATCCACCACTCGAAGAGGAGACATAACATGAACCATCAAGAAATCGACGCACTGGTAAAGAGCTGGATCATCGACAGCGCAACCGCCCCGGCCAACCCGCGCGTGCAGCAGGTGGTGGTAGGCCTGGTCAGCGCCCTGTGCAAAACCATCGAAGACCTGGACATCCAGGCCACGGAATTCTGGAGCGGCCTGGAATACTTGCGCGAAGCCGGCGTGCGTAATGAACTGGGCCTGCTGGCGCCGGGCCTCGGACTGGAACGCTTCCTCGACATCCGCGCCGATGAAGCGGAAGCCAGGGCCGGCCTGACCGGCGGCACGCCGCGCACCATCGAAGGCCCGCTGTATGTAGCCGGCGCACCGGAAAGCAAGGGTTTTGCACGTCTCGATGATGGCACTGAAGTCGACAAGGCCGAAGTCCTGTTCATGCAAGGCACGGTGCGCGACGAACAAGGCAAGCCGCTGACCAATGCCAAAGTCGAAGTCTGGCACTGCAATCTGATGGGCGGCTACTCGTTCTTCGACCAGACCCAGTCGCCGTTCAATCTGCGCCGCACCATCTACACCGACGGCGAGGGACGCTACCAATTCCGCAGCATCCTGCCGGTTGGCTACAGTTGCCCGCCGGACGGCACCACCCAGCGCCTGCTGGACCAGCTGGGCCGCCACGGCCATCGTCCAGCGCACATCCACTTCTTCATCAGCGCCGAAGGCCAGCGCAAGCTGACCACTCAGATCAACATCGACGGCGATGAATACTTGTGGGACGATTTTGCCTTCGCCAGCCGCGAAGGCCTGGTGCCGGCGGTGCGCCACATTACCGATGCGGCAAAGATCAGCGCCAAGGGCCTGGACAAGCCATACGCCGAAATCGACTTCGACTTCAGCCTGTATGCAGAGCGTGATGCCGCGCCGGCTGCGGAAGTTGAACGCGTGCGCGCCGCTGCATAAGAGGTTGGCCATGATCCCGATCCACAAAGCCAAGCCGTCCATCGACCAGTATCTGATCGAAGACCACGACAAGGGCGATTATCGCTTGCACCGCGCCGCCTTTACCGATCCCGAATTGTTCGAGCTGGAGATGAAGCACATCTTCGAAGGAAACTGGATCTACCTTGCCCACGAAAGCCAAGTCCCGAACAACAACGACTACTACACGACGCACATCGGCCGCCAGCCGGTCTTCATCGCGCGTAATCGTCAGGGCGAGCTGAATGCCTTCATCAATGCCTGCACCCATCGCGGCGCGCAGCTGTGCCGCCACAAGCGCGGCAACAAGGCGACCTACACTTGCCCGTTCCACGGCTGGACCTTCAACAACAGCGGCAAGCTGCTGAAGGTGAAAGATCCGGAAGATGCAGGCTATCCGGACTGCTTCAACAAGGAAGGCTCGCACGACCTGAAGAAAGTGGCGCGCTTCGAGAGTTACAAAGGCTTCCTGTTCGGCAGCCTGAATGACGACGTGGCGCCGCTGCCGGAGTTCCTCGGCGAAGCGGCCAAGATCATCGACATGATCGTCAACCAGTCCGCCGATGGACTGGAAGTGCTGCGCGGCTCCTCGACCTACACCTTTGAAGGCAACTGGAAGCTGCAAGCGGAGAACGGCGCGGACGGCTACCACGTCTCGGCGGTGCACTGGAATTACGCCGCCACCACCAACCGTCGCAAGGAAGAAGCGGCGCGCGAAGACAAGATCAAGGCGATGGATGCCGGCAATTGGGGTAAGCAGGGCGGCGGTTTCTACGCCTTCGAGCACGGCCACCTGCTGCTGTGGACCCAATGGGCCAATCCACAGGACCGGCCCAACTATCCGCGCCGCGCGGAATACGCCGAGCAGTTTGGCGGCGCCACGGCGGACTGGATGATCGAGCGCTCGCGCAACCTGTGCCTGTATCCGAACGTCTATCTGATGGACCAATTCGGTTCGCAAATCCGCCTGCTGCGGCCTATCTCGGTCGACAAGACCGAGGTAACGATCTACTGCATCGCGCCGAAAGGCGAGTCCGACGAAGCGCGTGCACGCCGCATCCGCCAGTACGAGGACTTCTTCAACGTCAGCGGCATGGCGACGCCGGACGACCTGGAAGAGTTCCGCGCCTGCCAGCAAGGCTACAAGGGAATCGCGCTGGAATGGAACGACATGTGCCGTGGCTCGAAACACTGGGTGCAGGGCGCCGATGCCGCCGCGCGCGAAATCGGCCTCAATCCCGTCATGAGCGGCGTGAAGACTGAGGACGAAGGCTTGTACACCATCCAGCACCGCTACTGGCTGGACGTGATGAAGAAAGCCCTGCAAGCCGAAGGAGCAGCGAAATGATTAACGAAATCTGCGCTTTCCTGTACCGCGAATCCCGCCTGCTGGACGATGAGCAGTGGGACAAATGGCTGGAATGCTACCACCCGGACGCGCAATTCTGGATGCCGTCGTGGGACGATGACGACCAGCTGGTGACCGACCCGCAGCGCGAAATCTCGCTGATTTTCTACCCAACCCGCCAGGGCCTGGAAGACCGCGTGTTCCGCATCAAGACCGAGCGTTCCAGCGCCACCATGCCGGATACGCGCACCAGCCATAACATCGCCAACGTGGAGATCGAGAAGCAGGAAGGCCGCGTGTTTACTGTGCGTTTCAACTGGCACACGCTGAGCCACCGCTACAAGACGGACTTCAGCTACTTCGGCATGTCGCGCTACGTGATCGACTTTTCCGGCGAACGCCCGCAGATCCTCAATAAATACGTGGTGCTGAAGAACGATTACATCAACCAGGTGATCGACGTCTATCACATCTAAGGAGACAACGATGAGCTACAACATCGCCCTTCAGTTTGAAGACGGGGTAACCCGCTTCATCTCGTGCAACGAGAACGAAAAACTGGCCGATGCCGCCTACCGGCAAAAGGTCAACATCCCGCTGGACTGCCGCGACGGCGCCTGCGGCACTTGCCGCGGGCTGTGCGAATCCGGCAGCTACGACATGCCTGAATCGAGCTACATCGAAGACGCGCTGACGCCGGAGGAAGCGGCCCAGCGCCAGGTGCTGGCCTGCCAGATGAAGCCGACCTCCGATTGCGTAGTGAAAATTCCCGCCACCTCGGCGGCATGCAAGACCGGCATCTCGCGCTACACCGGCAACCTGGCCACGGTGCAGCAGCTGTCCGACACCACGCTGGGTTTTGCGATTGAACTGGAGCAGGGCGCGGACGTGAGCTTCCTGTCCGGTCAATACGTGAACGTCGAAGTGCCCGGCACCACGCTTACGCGCTCCTACTCGTTCAGTTCCGCGCCCGGTGCGCGCCGCTTTGAATTCGTGGTGCGTAATGTGCCGGAAGGCCGCATGAGCACTTTCCTCGCAAAAGATGCGCAAGTCGGCCAGCCGATTGCGTTCTCCGGCCCCTACGGCAGCTTCTACCTTCGCGAAGTGCAGCGGCCTTTGCTGCTGCTGGCCGGCGGCACCGGCATCGCCCCATTTTTGTCGATGCTGCAGGTACTGGCGGCGGGCGGCATGCGCCAGCCGGTGCGCATGGTGTTTGGCGTGACCAATGACGTCGATCTGGTCGCCATCGAGCATTTGCAGCGCATCGCGGCGGCGCATCCGCAGTTCAGCTTCCGCACTTGCGTGGCTTCGGACGACAGCGCGCATCCGCGCAAAGGCTACGTCACGCAGCATGTGGAGCAAGAATGGCTGAACGGCGGCGACGTCGATATCTACCTGTGCGGCCCGGTGCCGATGGTGGATGCGGTACGACGCTGGCTCAAGGATTGCGGCGTGACGCCGGCCAATTTCTACTTCGAGAAATTCTCGGCCAGCAGCGAGGTGGCGGCATGAGCGCGCGCCGGTTTGAAGGACAAGCGGTGATTGTCACCGGCGCCGGGCAAGGCATCGGACGTGGCGTGGCATTGGCACTGGCACGCGAAGGCGCGCAACTGGTGCTGGCCGACCGTTCCGCCATCGTGGAGGAAGTGGCGGCCGAGGTGCAGGAGCTGGGCGCAATGGCTGTCGTCGCGCGCGGCGATCTGGAAACGTGGGAAGGCGCGGAGCAGCTCAACGCCGCCGCGATTGCCGCGTATGGCCGCGTCGATGTGCTGATTAATAACGTCGGCGGCACGATCTGGGTGCAACCCTACCCGGAATACCAGCCGGAACAGGTGGAGGCGGAAATCCGCCGGTCGCTGTTCCCGACCTTATGGTGCTGCCGCGCCGTGCTGCCGCAAATGGTGGAGCGCAAGCAGGGCGTGATCGTCAACGTGTCTTCGGTGGCAACGCGCGGCATTTACCGCATTCCGTATTCGGCGGCCAAGGGCGCGGTCAACGCACTGACCGCCAGCCTGGCGATGGAGCACGCCGAAAACGGCATTCGCGTCAACGCGGTGGCCACCGGCGGCACGGAGGCGCCTCCGCGCAAAGTACCGCGCAATGCGCAGCCGCTGAATGAACAGGAACAGCGCTGGTACCAAGGCATCGTCGACCAGACCAAGGCCAGTAGCCTGATGCACCGCTACGGCACCATCGCCGAACAAGTCAGCGCAATCCTGTTCCTGGCATCGAGCGATTCGTCGTACATCACGGGCAGCGTGCTGCCGGTGGGCGGCGGCGACCAAGGATAAATAATGACCGCCTATCAGATTGACGGACAGCCCGGCAAGCCGTGGCTGATGTTTTCCAACTCACTCGGCACGGACATGAGCATGTGGGATGCGCAGGTCGCGTTCTTCAAAGACGACTTCCACATCCTGCGCTACGACACGCGCGGCCACGGCGGCTCGCCGGCACTTGCGGGACCGACCACCCTGGCTACACTGGGACAGGACGTGCTGTCGCTGCTCGATCAGCTGGAGATCGAGCGGGTGCACTTCTGCGGGCTGTCGATGGGCGGCGCGATCGCACAGTGGCTCGGTATCCACTTACCGCAGCGGCTGGACAAACTGGTCATCGCCAACTCCGCACCGCGCATCGGCACGCCGCAAGGCTGGCAAGAACGCGCCGCGCAGGTGAGGGCGGCCGGACTCAATGGCGTCGCCGACGGCGCTGCGAGCCGCTGGTTCACGCCCGCCTTCATCGCGCACGAACCGCAGCGCGTGGTCGCTTTGGTTGCCGCGCTGCGCAATGCCGATGCGCCAGGCTATGCCAACTGCTGCGACGCGTTGGCCGGCGCAGATCTGCGTGCCGAAATATCGCAGATCGCGGCGGCAACGTTACTCATCGCCGGCGCCAGCGACCCAGTCACCACCGTCGCCGACGCCACCGCCATGCTAGCGCACATCCAAGGCTCGGCATTGGTCACGCTGGAAGCATCCCACATTTCCAACATCGAAGCCGAAGCTGCATTCAACAAGGCGCTACGAAAATTCCTGCTCAATTAACCAGCGGCGAAAACTCCTGTTTTTTTTGTTGCAGCGACCTCGCTCCGTTGTGATACTGTCTATCTTTGAGTAACAAAGTCTAAGTGACAAAGGGTGGGGTAATGCAGAATTTGGACGGAGCCAAAACTTGAAACAACACGAACTTCCACCCTATCTTCGGAACGATGAGCGCAAGGCGATTTCATTACGCAGGCAAAAGGCCCACGTAGCTGGGCATCTTAAAAAAACCGATATCGATGCGCAAGAAATTAAAGGATTAGCGCTTTCTGGTGGCGGAATTCGTTCTGCGTTTATCGCACGTGGACTGATCGAAGAGCTTCATACGCGGAAATTTTTCGCAAAATTCGACTATATTTCGTCCGTGTCTGGCGGGGGATACACTGCAGCCGGTGTGATTAGCCAACTATGTCACCGACCGGCCGATCCGCTGTTCAATAGTGATTACCGGTTGGAAGCACCACCATACAAGCTAGGCAGGTTAATCACTGCCTTCGTGCTCGATCTGCTATTCCATTGCCTACCGCTCTTTGCCTTGATTGCGCTACCGTTGTTCACGCTAGTACGTGGCAATGCCGAGGATAGTCAGAATGTGTCAATCGTCGGCGGACTTACCGCATTCGGCGCGCTAGCATTGGGGGAGGTATCCAGGCGCCGCCGTATAAGTCAGCGTCCGCCATTAACGGCCGAGCTATTCGTCCTAACCACGTTTCTTTGTTTTTTCCTCGGCGCTCTTGCCGCTATAGAATATGGAGCGTGGCAAAGTAGCGCGACGATTCTGCTCTGTATGTTCTTACGAGAGCGCTATGTTTCAGCGAATCCGCATCGTTTTCAACGGACTTCGGATCCGTTGTTTCGCTGGTCCTTCGCGACACTACTAGGCGTTCTGTCAACAACGCTGGTGCTTATTGTGCATATGCACACATGGGCAGAGATAGCGCTTTGGGTAGTCGCTTTCATTGGCTTGCTGTTTCCTTGGAACTGGTCGTTGAAGTGGCAGAATAAGGTACATTTTGTATTTCAATCCTACCGTCAAATTCTGCTCGATCGATTTCTTCCGCAAGATACCACTCCGGTTAAGTTGCATAATTTACCTCAGTCATGGAATCCGTATCCCATTTTCAATGCTTCCGCGAATCTAGGCTCGTCCCTCATCGAATTTGAATTAACGCCACACTACTGCGGCTCGTTTAAGACTGGATACGCCAAATTAAGCGAACATCTGCCAGATCTCGATTTGGCAGATGCAATGGCGATTTCAGGTGGGGCAGTGGACTTTATCAAATCGACTGCAACGCTATCTGCCTTGGGGGGAGCGCTGTTTGGCGGCACAGGGTATTGGGTAGCAGCTCAAACGAGCGGACAACTACAATATGTGCTCACAAGTCTGAACCGGTTACTGACGTTGGCCGGCGCACGTCCAACCACTATGCAGTTATCGGACGGAGGATTTGTAGAAAATTTAGGTGCGCTTGCATTGTTTAAACGACGGTCCGATGTAATTGTATGTCTTGATGCGGGATTTGATCCTGAATTTGAATTTGAGGATCTGCGGCAGTTGTGCGTCACGTTACGGTCGGAGGATTTAGCAACGTTAGTCATTCCTGACTTGGCTAGCGCCTCTACAAAATTTAGATTTCAACAGAATACATCCGGTATTTTGACCGGGAATATTGTCTACCCAGGAGGGGCGGCCGGCGCGTTAAAGTATGGTAAGTACATACACGTCAAAATTAATGGCTCACAGCATAGCCTCGCAGGAAAATTCAAAGGCTTTCCGCACATCACGACGCTCGATCAGCAACTATCGACCGATGAGATTATGGCGTTATATCGTCTGGGACGTGAGCTAGCTCTTGAACTTGCATATGAGCCGGAATTTACTGCGAAATTTTCTTAATCTCACCCGTACAAACCGTAGTGCGGGTGGAAACAGGCAAGGGACGGCGGGGTTAACCATTTTACATAATATAAATTATGCGAAATTACGTCGAGTTCTTGGAGGTGCCCACGGAAGCGAGAATCTCGTCGTGGCGCTCGTTGTCGGTCTTGTGCAAATACGCAGCTGTTGTGGCGATGCTGGCGTGGCCGGCGGTTTCTTGCAGGGTTTTCAGCTGCACGCCGTTGTTGGCATGGTTGGTCAGCATGCTGTGCCGCAGCCAATGCGCCGACGCTTGCCGCAATGTAGCTGCCATGTCGGCGTCGCCCATCACGTCCGCTGCGCTGGCCGCTTCGGCAAAGATGGCTTTGAGCGCGTCTGACGCGGCTTCGTCCGTAATCCGCACGCGCGCTTCGCCACGGCTCGACAATACCAGCGGCGTGTCGTCGCTGCGCACCGTGTGTGGCGTCATGCCGTACGCGAAACGATATTGGCGGAACGCCGCCAGCATTTCGGGCGGCACCGGCAACCGGCGCGGTTTGTTGCCTTTGCCGAGCACGTCCAGCCACCAGCGGCCGTTGCCTTCGGTGTAAAGCGCGCCCATATTGGCGCTGACGATTTCGTTCAGGCGCGCGCCGGTGTGGATGTATGCGCTCAACAGAAAATGATCGCGCTCGCGCCGGCGTACGGCCGCTGGCGTCGTCGCTTCGCGCGCGGCTGCCTTGGACAGCGCCAGATTCAGCGCGTCCGACGTCAGGTAGCGCGTGATGCGGCTGGCACTGGCGGTCTTGACGTGCTTGACCAGCGCCGCCGGATCGCGCCGCAAGTAGCCGGTGTGCGTGGCGTACGCGAACAATCCTTTGACCGCGATCATGGCCTGGCGGCGGCTGGCGTCCGACAACGGGCCGCTGAATGGTCGATATCGCGGATCGTTGCGCGGCCATTTGGTGGTCGAAACCCAGTCCTGCGGCGGCGATTTCAGGAACTCCTTGTAGCCGTTCAGGTCGGCCACGTTCAGCTGGCGCAGCGATTTGCCTGCCTCTTCCCGGCACCAGGTCAGGAACCGGAACAGCTCTTTTTGCGTGTTGGCCATCGATTTGGGGCCCAGTTCGCCGTGGCTGATGAATTCCCGCGCAATTTCGCTGTCCGTGCGGGCATCGGTCATGGCGTCCTCGGCGATGGTACGCAGGGCGTCGATGTCGCGTTGACGGCGCTGTTCGGCACCGTCACTTTGTGCGGGATATGGGTCCAGGTTGATGACGTCGAATTTCTTGGGTTGCATTAAGCATGAAAACTGTATGAATACCCAGTGAATTATACAGTATTTTACCCAGTGTTTTTAATCGACAATATAGGTAGTAATGTCGATTAAATGACAGCAGTGCACTTGACCAACGCGGCCCGCAGTTCGCGGATTTTCGGCGGCTTGCTCAGTACCTGGTCGACGTTGACCGGGCCTTCGTCGCTGTCCGGAATCAGGCGCTGGCCCCAACCTGTCAGCAGAATGACCGGCGTGGCTGGCGCGATTTGTTTCACTGTTTCGGCGACTTTGCGACCGTCCACGTAAGGCATGCCGAGGTCGGTGATGACGACCTCGTAGCCGTGGCCGCTCGACTGGGCCTCGCGGAAACGGTCGATGCCGCCCTGCCCGCTGTCGGCCTGTGTGACTTCATGGCCATCCGCCCCCAGGATGTTGCCCAGTGATGCCAGCAAGGTCGGATCGTCGTCCACGATCAGGATTTTCAGGCTGCTGGCCGGCCGCAGCGCAGTCGCGCCCTCGTCCACGTCGATGGCTTGCCCGGCGACCGGGAAATACATTTTCATCGCCGTGCCCCCGCCCGGCTTGGAGTCTACTGCCAGCCGCGCGCCGTGGCGCTCGGTCATGCCGTACACGGTAGCCAGTCCCAGCCCCGTGCCACGCTCGCCTTTGGTGGTAAAGAACGGCTCCATGCAGCGCCGCTGCGTGGCCTCATCCATGCCGGCGCCGTTGTCGCGCACTTCAATCAGCACGTGTGCGCCCAGCGCGCCATCCAACCGTTCAACGTAGCGCGTGCGCAGTGTGACGACGCCGCCGTCCGGCATCGCGTCAACGGCGTTGAACACCAGGTTGGTCAAGGCCTCGCGGATTTCGCCTTCCACGCCCAGAATCAGCGGCAAGTTCTCGCCCAAGTCCTGCCGCATCTCGATGACGATGCCGCGCTGCTGCGGCATGTCCGACCAGCGCGCCCGCGTTAAATCGACCACGTGCTGCATGATCTGGTTGACGTTGACGGTGCTGAGCGTCAATTGCGGCGCCCGCTGGCGATAGAATTCGCGCATCCGCGCTACGGTCGCCGCCACGTCGTCGATGGCGCGTTCCATTACTTGCAGGCTGGCGCGGCCGCGCTCGCTCAGGCCGTGCTCGGTTTCCAGCAGGGATTCGGCATACAACCCGATCGGCGCGATGGCGTTGTTGATGTCATGCGCGATGCCGCTCGCCATTTGCCCCAACGCGCGCAGCCGTTCCTGCTTGGTCACCTGGGCCTGGCTTTGATGCAGGTCGTCGTAGGCTTGCTGCAAGGTCGCGTACAGGCGCGCCTGGGTGGCCGCCAGCGCCACGTGTTCGCTCAATTGCAGCAGGAATTCGCAGTCGCTGCTGGAGAAGCCTTGCGGCTGGCGGCGCGCCACCACCAGGACGCCGAACACGGTGCTTTCGGCCAGCAAGGGCGCCAGCACCATCGAGCCAAGACCGCCGTGCGCCAACCGCTGCGGGAAGGGAAAGTCGATCGCGCCGATATCGGCTTCGTACACCAGTTGTCCCGCCACGCAGCGCGACAGGCCGTTCTGGTCGATAGGGATATGCGCCGCCTCGCCCATCGCCAGCGTCATCGACAAGTCGTAGCTGCGCACGCCGACGCTGCGCACCACCAGTTCGCCATCCGTGTATTCGCAGATGGCGCCAAAATCCACCGGCAGCTGGTCTTCCAGGCTACGGATGACGACCTGGAAGATGCTGCGCAAATCCTGCCGTTCGCCGATGGAACGGGTAATCTGGTGAAGCAGACTCATGCGGGTCAACTGCGCCAGCACTTTGGCTTCGGCCGCCTGACGCTCGCCGATTTCAACTTGCAGCGCCTGGTTGGTCTGCAGCAGTTCGTTGCGTGACACCGTGGTTTGCCGCAGCCGCTGCACCATGTGGTCGAACGAGCGTGCCAGGCTGCCGATTTCATCGTCCGCCCGCAGCGCCAGCGAAAAGTCGAGGCTGCCGCCGCCCACGACTTCGGTGGCGCGATGCAGGCGCGCCAGCGGCACGGTTACGCTGCGGACGGTCAGGCCCATCGCCCCCAGCACCACGATGAGGATCAGGCCGCCAAGCGCGGCGGCGGCAATCATCGCATCGTTTTGCGCGGCGAGGATGCGTTCGCGGTTCAGGCGCGACAAGGCCTCGGCGTCCGACATCATGTTTTGCGCGCGGTTCATGATCAGGCCGGTGAGCCGCGCCTCCAGTTCCTGCAGGATGGCTTCCCGGCCCGGCTCGCGCTCGTGTTCGGCCTGCAAGCCCTGCAATTCATCGAACAGGGTGGCGATCGACTGCGAGTTCTGGCGCAGATCGTCCAGCAACTCCCGCTCCGGCGCGGCGTCGAAGTTGCCGTCGCCGGCGATCAGTTGTTGCAGCGAGGTCCGCCGCATCAGCCATTGCTGGCGGCTGCGCTCGCCGTGATGCAGCACGTATTCCAGCGACAGGTAGCGCAGGCCGGACGCCGCGCGCAGCACTTCGTTGGTCACTTCGGCCTTGGCGACTTCGGCCCGCATCTGCAAGGTGGTGCGCGCGAAGATGACGGCCATGATCGCCAGCAGCACGATGCAGATCAGTTGCGCCAGCTTGAGACGGGTGACGATTTTCACGCTGGTTCCTAGAAGATGATGGTCATTTCGACCGGACTGACGGCCTTCATGCCGTCGAGGTAAACGTAGTCCAGGAAATTCGGCACGTCGCGTGCGCTGCTCAGCCCCTGCTTGATGGCCCAGCGCGACTGGTCCTCCAGCACCAGCAGCAGGCTCTGGTCCAGCTCCAGTCCGAAGTGATGCTGCGGCCACGCCGCCAGCAGCGCCGCCCTGCCCTCCGGCGTCAGGCGTTTCAGGAAGGCGGCCGCCGTGGCCGGATGTTCGCGGCAGTAGCGCTCGCCCTGCTCCAGCGCCCGCAGCAGCCGGACGATGGTCTGCGGATGCTGCTTCAGATAGGCGTTGGGCGCCACCATGTTGTAGATGCTTTCGTAGCTGTCCTGTCCGGAAAAGCGCAGCGCGTTGGCGCCCAGCTGCTGCTCCATCAGGCCAAGGAAGGGATCCCAGCCGCTGACGGCGTCCACCTCGCCGGCCAGCAGCGCCGGCAGCAGGCGATCGGGCGCGTAGTTGCGCAGTTGGACGTCATCGGTATCGAGGCGCAGGCGGTTGAGCAGCACGTCCAGCGCGAAGTGGCCCGAAGTGGTGAGCGTGACGCCGATACGTTTGCCCTTCAGGTCCGCCATCTGGTTGACGCCGTGGTCGCGCCGCGCCACCACGCCATGATCGCCGCCGGTGCGGAAGATGGTGCCGAATATTTGTATCGGCGTGCCGTTGAGCGCGGCGAAGGCGATCGGTATATCGGCCACGGTGGCCATGTCGGCTTTGTTGGACAGCACCGCCGCCAGCGCCTGCTTGCCGCTGCTGTGCGGCTGCAGCTGGACCTGCAACTGGTGCGCATCGAAGTAGCCCTGGTCGCGCGCCGCTACCACCGGGCAGGCGCCCAGGTAGTCGGTGTTGGTAGCGATGGTGATGGCTTCCACCGCTGGCGGCGCAACGCTCGCCGGACGCAAGCCCAGCCACAATCCGATGCTTATCCCCGCCAGCAAGGCCGCGCCGGCCGCCAGCCACATCGCCCTACGGCCTGACGGATTCATGGCGGCTCCGATTGGATAGCGTGGCGGCCTCGGGCTCGCATTGCAGCGGTAAGTCGATGCGGAAAGTGCTGCCAACGCCCGGCTCGCTTTCGACTTCGATGCTGCCGCGCATGGCTTCCACCAGCCGCTGGGTGATGGTCAGGCCCAGTCCGGTGCCTTCCTCGGAATTTTCGTCGCGCCCGGCACGGCTGAAGGGCAGGAAAATGGCGGCAAGCTGGGCCGGGCTCAACCCCTGGCCGCTATCGGTCACCGCCACCGAGCCGTGGCCGTCGTGCTGCGCGCAGCGCACGCTGACCCGCCCGCGCTCGCGGTTGTACTTGATGGCATTCGACAGCAGGTTGACCAGAATCTGCTTGAGCCGGACTTCGTCGGCACACAGCAGCAGCCGCGATTCCGGCAGCGGCGCCAGTGTCACCTGCCGCGCCTGCGCCAGCGGGGCCACGATGGTGTAGGCCTCGCGCAGCACGTTGTCGAGCGCCACCGGCCCCATGTTCAGCGGGATTTTGCCCGCTTCGATCTTGGCCAGGTCGAGGATTTCGTTCACCAGCGACAGCAGGTGCCGCCCGGACTGCACGATATTCTGCGCAAAGCGCCGGGCCTCGCCCTCGCCCTTGGGGAATTTGTCGCTGGCGAGGATCTGGGCGAAGCCGAGGATGCTGTTGAGCGGCGTGCGCAACTCATGGCTCATGCTGGACAGGAAGGTGGATTTTTCCTGGTTGGCGCGCTCGGCCTCCTGGCGGGCGGCGTCCAGCACGGTGTTCAGCCAGCCCAGTTCTTCCACGCGGTCGCGCAGCGCCGCTTCCAGCCTGGCGTTTTGCAGCCGCAGCCGGCGCGATTCGGTGGCGCGCTCGAGGATGGGCAACAGGGTCGCCGCCTTAAACGGCTTGACGATGTAGTCGAGCACGCCGATTTTCATGGCTTTGACCGCCGTATCGACCGTGCCTTCGCCGGTCATGATGATGCAGGCGATGTGGGGATCGATGGCGCGCGCCGCTTCGACCAGGGCCAGGCCGTCGATGCCGGGCATGACCAGGTCGGTCAGCAGCAGATCGAAGTTGCCGCTCCGCAGCGCGGCCAGTGCGGCCTCGCCGGTGGCGCAGCCGGTGGGATCGAAATCGTGCTGCCCAAGAATGTCGCACAACGCCCGCAGGTGCGACAACTGGTCGTCCACCACCACGATCCGCGCAGGCGAAACGAATTCGGCCATTTGCGCCCCCTTTCGGGACAGGTTAGCAACGTTAAAGATTATGCCAGTTACAGGCGGAAGCAATTGTCATCAATTATCACCATCGTGCTACGGGATGCCCTTGCCGGCGACCAGCATGGCGGCAAAGGCCGGCGCCGGCACCGGTGGGCTGAAGTAATAACCCTGCATCAGGTCGCATCCCTTGCTACGCAACAATTCCAGTTGCTCCGCCGTTTCCACCCCTTCGGCAATCACCAGCATGCGCAGGTGGTGCGACATGGCGATGATGGCCGAGGCGATAGCGGCGTCGTCCGGGTTGGTGGTGATGTCGGTGACGAAGGCACGGTCAATCTTGACGCTGTTGAAGGGAAAACGCTTCAGGTGCGCCAGCGAAGAATAGCCGGTGCCGAAATCGTCCAGTGACAGGTGCAAGCCCAGCGCTCGCAGCTGGTGCATGGTTTGCTCGGCGCCGGCCGGGTCGTGCATCACCAGCGATTCCGTCAGCTCAAGCTCGACCAGCTCGCTGCCCAGCCCGTGGGCGCCCAGCTGGCTGGCCACCTGCTCAGCAAGATCGCCTTGGCCGAACTGCAGCGACGACAAGTTCAGCGCCACCGGCACCAGCGGCACGCCGTCGGCCCGCCAGGCGGCCTGCTGGGCGCACACGCTGGCAATCACCCACGCGCCGATCGCCAGGATCAAGCCGTTCTCTTCGGCCGACGGGATGAATTGCGCCGGCGACACCATGCCGCGTTCCGGATGGATCCAGCGGATCAGCGCCTCGGCGCCGGCAATGCGGCCGCTGCGCAGGTCGATCTTGGGCTGGTAGTACAGCACGAACTGCTGTTCCTCGCAGGCGCGCCGCAGCTGGCTTTCCAGTTCCAGCTGGGCGACCATCGCCGCATTCTGCTCGGGCGAATAAAACGACAGCCGCTCGCCGCCGCTCTTGGCCTGGCGCAGCGCGGCCTCGGCATGGCGCAATACTGCGTCGGCGTCGGCGCCGTCGCGCGGGTAGCTGGCGATGCCGCCATGCACCGTCAGGTGGATCTCGCGGCCGTTCAGCACAATCACCGGGGCGACCAGCGCCGCCGCGTGTTCCATCAGCGGCAGCAGGTTCTCGCTGGCGCCGCAGGTTCCGGCGATCACGTACACGTCATTGGCCAGCCGCGCCACCGTGCACGGCCGGTCGAGGCCTGCGACCAACCGTTGCCCGACGATGCGCAACACCTGATCGCCGGCGCGCGAGCCCAGCGCATCGTTGAGACGCTTGAAGCGGTCCAGATCGATCATGAAGACAAACGCATGGGTGCCGTCGTGCTTGCAGGACTGGATGATCTGGCCGAGGCGGTCGTAGAACAGCGCGTGGTTGGGCAGGCCGGTGGCCGCGTCGTAGTAGGACAGGTAGTTGACCCGCTCTTCCTGCGCGATGTACTCCATCGCAAACGAGATGTCGGCGGCCAGGTCTTCCAGCAGCGCCCGTTCCTCGGCGTCGAAATAGCCGGCGTCGCGCGCGTACAGCACCATCACCCCGGCCGCCCCAGTTCCCAGCATCAGCGGCAGCGCGATCAGCGACAGGAAGCCATGTGCGCGCGCATCGGCGCAGGCGGCGCCGCTTTGGCCGGCGGCGCTCAGGTCGTTGCAGCAGGCGGCTTGCCCGTGCGCCAGCGCGCGGCGCGGGGCGCTGAGCTCGTCGTCCGCTTCCAGCGTCGTCGCCGCCAGCAGTTGCTCCAGCCGGTCAGCATCGGTGCCGCGCCAGGCGGCGGCGCGCAAGCTGCGGCCGTCGCGCAGGGCGATCCAGACGGTGTCGAAGCCGCCCGCCTCGGCGGCGATGCGGCACGCCTCGTCGTACAGGGCGGCCCGGTCACGGATGCGGATGATGGCCGCGTTGATGCCGCTGAGGACACTCTTGATGCGGCTCAGGCGGGCGATCTTCAGCTGCTGCGCTTCCAGCTCTTGCACATAATGGGCCAGCCGGTTGGCATGCACCAGCGACAGGTGGGTGCGCACGCGCGCGCGCACCAGCTCCGGCGACACCGGCTTGACGATGTAGTCCACCCCGCCGCAGGCAAAACCGGCAGCCTCGTCGCCCACCTCGCTCATGGCCGAGACGAAAATGACCGGGATGTCGCTGGTCTCCGGCTGCGCCTTGAGCTGGCGGCAGACGGCGTAGCCGTCCATGTCCGGCATCTGCACGTCCAGCAGGATCAGCGCCGGCTGATGCTTGCGCGCGGCGGCCAGGCCTTCGGCGCCGTTGCGTGCGAACGCCAGCGCATGGTCCGGCGCCAGGATGGCGCGCAGCGTGGCCAGGTTGCCCGGCTCGTCGTCGATGATCAGGATCGGGGCTGTCATCGCGCACCTGTTGGTTGTTCGCGCAGGGTGTCCATCAGCGCGCGCACTTCTGCTTCAGCGCCGCGGAAGTCGAAGCCGTCCAGGCGCGCCCGTACGGCGTCCAGGGCGCCGGCCGGCAGCCGGGCCGCCAGCGCGGCCAGCAGCGCGGTGGCCGCATCGGGATTATCCTGGTCCAGGCAGGCCAGCAATTCGTCCAGCAGGGCCTGCGCCGGTTGCGCCGCCAGTGAGGCCGGTACCGGCGGCGCGCCCTTCCCGGCCGATTGGGCGGCCAGGGTCGCGGCCGATGCCTGCACCGTGGCCAGCGCGGCGCGCAAGTCATCGATCAAGCCGGCCGCGTCGCCGCCCTGAACCGTGACCAGTTGCAGCGCGCCGGCCAGCCGGGTCACTTCCGGCATGGCCAGATTGCCCGCCACGCCTTTTAATTGGTGGCTGATGGCGTCCAGGCCGGCCGGTCCGTGCGCCGCCAGTTCCGCAGCCAGGCGGTCGCCGATGTCGCCGAAGTCGGCGGTAAAGCGGTCGAGGATGGCGCTGTAGCGCTGCGGCTCCTTCCACACCTTCAGCGCACGCGCCAGATCGACGCCAGGCAGCGTGTCGGGCACAGCCGCCGCAGGTGCTTCGACGCTGGCGGGCGCCTCGGCCGCCTGGCGCGGCGCCGGGCCGACGCGCGCCAGCCGCCGTACCACCTCCAACAACTCGTCAACGTTGAACGGCTTGGCGACAAACGCATCCATGCCGGCTTCGCGCGCCTCATCCTGCTGGCTCTTGAAGGCACCTGCCGTCAGCGCCACGATGGGCAGGTCGGCGAAGGCCGGCATCTGGCGCAGCAATCGAGTGGCCTCGTAGCCGTCCAGCACCGGCATTTGCACATCCATCAGCACGATATCCACCGCGTCCGGATTCTGCACCAGCCAGTCAACCGCCTCGCGGCCATTGCTGGCCAGGCTGACGGTGGCGCCCTCGGCGGTGAGGATGCGCATGGCGACCTCGCGGTTGATATCGCTGTCATCGGTAACCAGCAAGCGCACCCCGGCCACGCGCGCGCTGGCGGCACGTTCCGGCACACTTTCAAGCTCACCGCCGCGCCGCTGCTGCGCCCGCGCCAGCGCGTTGTACAGGCAGGAACTGGTGACCGGTTTGGTCAGCACGCCGTCCACCAGCTCGATCTCCGGATGGCGCAGCAATTCGTCGCGGGCGTAGGCAGTCACCATCATCAGCATCGGTTGCTGCTCGGCGGGATAGGCCTGGCGGATGACCTGCGCCAGTTCCATGCCATCCATGCCCGGCATCTGCCAGTCCAGCAGCAAAGCATCGAAATGGCTGCCCGCATGATGCCGATCGCGCAGGCAGGCGACCGCCTGTTCCCCGGACACGGCCTGGCTGGCGCGCCAGCCCAGCCCGCGCGCCATCAGCGCAATATTCTCGCGCGCGAGATCGCTGTCGTCGACCACCAGCACGTCGAGATTGGTCAGCGCCGCCGGTTCGACCTGGCCGGCCGCCACGCAGTCGAACGGGATGGTGAACCAGAATTCGCTGCCGCGCCCCGGCACGCTGTTGACACCGATCTGGCCGCCCATGTGCTCGACCAGGTAGCGGCAAATGGTCAGGCCCAGGCCGGAACCGCCGAAGCGCCGCGTGGTCGAGCTATCGGCCTGGCTGAACGCCGAGAAAATATGCTGCTGCTTGTCCTCAGGGATGCCGATGCCGGTATCGGTGACGGCAAAACGCAGCACGGCATGGTTGTCGCTCTGCTCCAGCACGGACAGGCCGATACCGACCGCACCGCGCGTGGTGAACTTGATGGCGTTGCCGGTCAGGTTGATCAGCACCTGCTCAAGACGCAGGGCGTCGCCGACCAGCTGGCCCACGCGCGGCGACGGTGCGATGGTCAGCTCGAGGTCCTTGTCGCCGGCGCTGGCCGCCATGATGCTGGCCAGGTTGTCGAGCACGTCCGACAGGTTGAACGGCACCCGTTCAATGTCCAGCCGCCCGGCCTCGATCTTGGACAAGTCCAGGATGTCGTTGATGATGGCCTGCAGCGAGCGGCCGGCGTTGCGGATCTTGCGCACCAGGTCGGCCGCGTCGCCGTCCAGCTGGCGCTGTTCGAGCAGATAGGCCAGGCCGAGGATGCCGTTCATCGGCGTGCGGATTTCGTGGCTCATATTGGCCAGGAACTCGGCCTTGGCGCGGTTGGCGGCCTCGGCCTCCTCGGTGCGCGCCTCCAGCGCGGCGTTGGCCACCTGCAGCTCGCCGGTGCGCGCCGCCACCCGCGCTTCCAGGCCCGCGTTCAGCGCGCGTACCTCGGTTTCGGCGGCGACGCGCTCGGTGATTTCGTGCTCCAGCGTTTGCAGCATGCCGTTGAAGTCGTCGGCCAGCTGGCCCACTTCATCCTCGCTGTCTTTCGGTGCGCGCAGCCGGTAGTTACGCTCGCGCACGATCTGGCGGGCCACCTCGCTGACACGGGTGATCGGCCCCGAGATCCAGCGCTGCAGCAGCGAGGACAGGCCCAGCCCCAGCAACAGGCTGGCCAGCAGCACCGCCGCCAGGATGCCCAGGTAACCGCGCAGCCAGGCGCCCAGGTCGTAGCGCTCGCGCAGATAGACGGTGCCGCGCACGCCCTCGGCGTCGACGATGCGGCGGAACACAGTGAGGTCGCCGGTGCCGAAGCTGGCGCCGTCGCCGGGGGCCAGCGACGCCGGCGCGGCTGGCGCGTCCGCATCACGCCGGTAGCTGGCAAACAGCTGGCCGCGCGCGGTGTAGATGGCTGCCGTCAGGATGTTGGCGTTGGCGCGCAGCAGCGCCAGGTTTTCGTTGGCCACCTTGGCGTCGTCAAACTCGATGGCCAGCACGCTGCCCTGGCCAAGGATGGCGGCAATCGAGGTCAGCTCGCGCACCGTGGTGTCGCGATTCTCGCCGAGGTCGTGATACAGCAGGCTGACCCCGGCCAGCGCCAGAGCGCACAGATTGGTCGCCAGCACCAGCAACAGCAGCTTATGGCGCACTGAGCGTATCTGCAGCTTCATGGCTTGTCTCCCTCTATTTTATGTGCCACGGCCAGCAGTCTGGCACTGATCTTCAAACCGTTGCGCTCGGCATGCACCACCGATACGTCAAAGCGGATCCGGTTGTCGATCTGCACAAAACTGATGGCGCTGCCGGCCGCCAGCGTGCCGGCGCCATCCGTGATGGACAGCACGCCGGGGCTGGGCACGGCTTCGAGCATCCGCTTCAGGCGCCCGCCATCGAGCGCGCCGATGTACAGCACCTGGGCGCCAGCGGCCGCCTCGCCGGCGCGCAGCGTGCGCACGCTGACCGCACGGCCCTTGATCTGGCGCGTCTGGCGCAACTGGTTCAGTTCGGTGGCCACCTGGTCCGCCTCCATCACCGCGATCGTCAGCGGCGCGCTGGTGCTGGTGAACGCCTCCGGCGGCCACTCGACATGCTCGGCAAAGCGATAGATATACGCCGCCTTGACCTGGGCCTCCACCGCGCCCACATCGGCCTCGCCCGCCGCCGGCCCGGCCAGCAGCGCGCAGCCCAGCGCCGCCGCCGTGAAGCGCTGCCGTATCCCTGCCAATCTGATGCTGGCCGCCACGTCTAGAATCGCAAGGTCAGTTTCAGCAACGCGCCGCGTTCAATCACGCTGCGGTTCGGCGCTGCGCCAAATTCGGGATGTGAACGGTGCAGCAGATTGCGCCCGATCAGCGCCACGTCGAGGTTGGGGTGCGGCTGCCACATCCACTGGCCATCCAGTTCGTAATATGCGGGCACGACCGGATGCGGCAACGCGCTGACGTAGCGCAGCGTCAGCTCCAGCGTGCTGCGGTCGCTCAGATCGTGCGAGGTGCGCAGCAGCCAGTGCCGGCTGGGATCATTGGTCAGCAGGCCGAAGATGGCGGTGGCGTCGCGGCTGCCGGGCAGCAGGTGCTGTTGCACGCGCTGCGCCACCAGGCCTGCATCGAGCCGCCATGCCGGGGTCGCCAGCCAGCGTCCCCACAGCTCGATGCCACGGCTGCTGCCCTCGGCCCCGTTGTCGAACGCGTACAGCGCCTGCGCGGTGCCGGGCTGCGGTTCCAGCGTGCGCAGCTGTTGGTAGCGGCTGTAATACGCCGTGGCCGACCACGACAGGGACGCGATCGGCTGGGCGCGATAGCCCAGTTCCAGCACCCGCGCCACCTCGGATTCGAAGTCGGGACTGGCGCCGACCACATACACGCGCCGGCCACCGACCGGCACCGGCGCACCCGGCGAATGCAGGTCGCGATCGAAGCGCGATGGCGCCCGCACCGTGCGCGCCAGGCTGCTCCACAGCAGCTGGCTGGGATCCGGCGTCCATGCCAGGCGCAGGCTGGGCAGATACTCGGCGCCGGTGTAGTCATTGTGCTCGACCTTGGCGCCGGCGGTGAGCTTGAGATCCGGCGTGACCGCGTATTCATTCTGGGCAAACAGATTGGCCCAGCGCAGATTCAGGTCGCCAGGCAGGAAAGCCACGCCAGTCAAACTATTCACGCTGTCGCGGCTGTGGCGATAGCCGCCGCCCCAGGTCAGCACGTTGCGCGCGTTGAGGCGCAGGTCGTGCTGGGCTTCCAGGTCCAGCGTGGACAAGCGCTCGGCAAACTGACCTGGCTGGTTGCGCTCGGTATGGTCGAGGATGATCTGCAGGCGCAGATTGGCGTCGGGCCCGAGCTTGCGCAGGTAGCGGCCCTGCAGATTGACGCCGGAGATATGCACCGGCAAGACATTAAACTGCCCGAGCTGACCCTGGTAGCCATCGCCAAACACGCTCAGGCTGTCGTCCTGCAAATTCCAGTCGGCGCGGAACCCGGCTTGGGAGCGATGCATGCCGGTGCGGGTATTGAGCCCGCTGGCGGTGACGGTGTCGTCCATTTGCTGGTACTTGCCGTACACGCGATAGCTGCCGCCGTTGGCCAACTGGCCGCCGTAGCGCGCCGCGCCGTTCTGGTCGCGGCTGGCGCCGGCATAGCTGAACTGACCGCCCTGGGTGTCGGCCGACGAGCGGGTAATGACATTGATGACGCCGTTGACCGCGTTGGCGCCCCAGATGGTGGCGCCGGGACCGCTGATCACCTCGATGCGCTCGACGTCTTCCAGCACCACGTCCTGCGCATCCCAGAACACGCCGGAAAATAAGGGGGTGTAGACGCTGCGGCCGTCGATCAGTACCAGCAGTTTATTGGCGAATGGGCTGTTGAAGCCGCGTGCCGTGACGGCCCAGTTGCGCGCATCGACCTGCGCCACCTGCAGATTGGGCGCCAGCCGCAGCGCCTCGGGCAGCGATTGCGCGCCGCTGCGCCGGATGTCGCCGGCGCTGATGATGAACACCGATGCGGCGGTGCTGCTGAGCCTTTCCTGCTGGCGCGATACCGAGGTCACGATCACATCGCTCAGCTGCTCAAGCGACATGTCGGCAATGGTGTCCGCTTCCGCCACTTTGGCCCGCGCCGGTGCGGCGGCCAATACGGTTGCAACAAAGAGTCCCAAAGAATAGCTGGCGGTTCTGGCCATAAAGCCCTCGCGGTTGCCTACTCTTCACCGCCATATCACCGGGGGCGGCACATTGTCATGGACAGTCGCGAATGCAGTGCCGCGCCGTTATGATGGGAAAATTATAGCCACCTAGCTCCCTCCGTCCGGAAGGAATTTAAATGTTTTATCAAGATTGCTGATTGATATGGAGTAAATACAACAACCGCCGCGCTTGCTCTGCCGAGGCCAGCCGCCGCCACCGCGCCCGCCAGCATTGCGCCAAGTGACTTAAGGCCTTGATTTTGCTATAATTCCCGCCTTCATACGTAAGGAATCAAGGCCATGTCCCTGCTAGCCCACCAGCTTGAACTGCTGTCGCCCGCCAAAACCGCCGAAATCGGCCGCGAAGCCATTCTGCACGGCGCCGACGCCGTCTACATCGGCGGCCCGGCCTTCGGCGCGCGTCACAACGCCAGCAATACGATCGAGGAAATCTCCAGCCTGGTGGAGTTCGCGCACCGCTACCGCTCGCGCATTTTCGTCACCATCAACACCATCCTGCACGACGCCGAGCTGGAAGCCGCGCGCAAGCAGATCTGGCAGTTGTATGAGGCCGGCGTCGATGCGTTGATCATTCAGGACATGGGCTTGCTCGAAATGGACCTGCCGCCGATCCAGCTGCACGCCAGCACCCAGTGCGACATCCGCACGGTGGAAAAGGCCAAGTTCCTGGGCAATGTCGGCTTCTCGCAGCTGGTGCTGGCGCGCGAGCTGACCATCGAGCAGATCAAGAAAATCCGCGCCGAAGTCGACACGCCGCTGGAATATTTCATCCACGGCGCGCTGTGCGTGGCGTATTCGGGCCAGTGCTACATCTCGCACGCCGACACCGGCCGCAGCGCCAATCGCGGCGACTGCTCGCAAGCCTGCCGCCTGCCGTACACCCTGAGCGACAGCAAGGGCGGCGTGGTGGCGTATGAAAAACACCTGCTGTCGATGAAGGACAACGACCAGAGCGCCAACCTGGAAGCACTGGTCGACGCCGGCATCCGCTCGTTCAAAATCGAAGGCCGCTACAAGGACATGGGCTACGTGAAAAACATCACGGCCCACTACCGCCTGCTGCTGGACGAGATCATGGAACGCCGCACGGAATTCTCGCGCGCCGCCAGCGGCCGCACCAGCATCTTGTTCACGCCGGACGTGGACAAGACTTTCCACCGCGGCCACACCGATTACTTCGCTAACGGCCGCCTGGACGACATCGGCGCCTTCGACAGCCCGAAATACGTGGGCGTGGAGCTGGGCCAGGTCACCCGCATCGCCACCGATCACATCGACCTGCACACCAACGCATCGATGGCCAACGGCGACGGCCTGAACTACCTGCACAAGCGCGAGACCTTCGGCATCCAGGCCAACACGGTGAAAAAACTGGGCGAGGATGAAGAAGGCCAGCAATGGCGCGTATTCCCGAACGAAACCATCAGTGCCCTGCCAGGCCTGAAGGTCGGCATGACCATCATGCGCAACCGCGATCATCAATGGGAAGGCGCGCTGAACAAGAAGTCCTCCGAACGCAAGGTCGGCCTGCACCTGACGCTGAGCGAGCATAACGACGGCCTGCGCCTGTCCTTGTGCGACGAAGACGGCCTCACCAGCGAAACCGACGCCGCCATCGCCTACCAGCCGGCACAGCAGGCCGAACAGGCGGACGCCTCGCTGCGCGCCAGCCTGGCCAAGCTGGGCGCCACCATGTTTGTGGCGGACAGCGTGGAGCTGAACTTGTCCAAGCCGTGGTTCGTGCCGTCGGCCGCCATTAATGCGCTGCGCCGCGATGCCATCGAGGCGCATGAAGCCATGCGCCTGGCCGCCTGGGACCGCCCGCAACGCAAGGCCCCGGCCGAACCGCCGGCGCAGTTCCCGGACACCCAGTTGAGCTATCTGGCCAACGTCTACAATGAGAAAGCCCGCGCCTTCTATCACAAGCACGGCGTGCAACTGATCGCCGCCGCGTACGAAGCGCACGAAGAACCGGGCGAAGTGCCGCTGATGATTACCAAGCACTGCCTGCGCTTCTCGTTCAACCTGTGCCCGAAACAGGCCAAGGGCGTGCAAGGCGTACAGGGCCAGGTGCGTGCAGAACCGATGACGCTGGTCAGCGGCGACGAAACCTACACCCTGCGTTTCGACTGCAAACCGTGCGAAATGCACGTGGTCGGCGCTATGAAGCCGGGTATTTTGAAGTCTCCGCCACCGTCGAACGTCGCTTATACGCCCCTCACCTTCCACCGCCAGCGCCCACGCGCCTGACCTTCAGTTTGAGCCAGTTTCATGTTGCGCGCGATCCTGATCGCGCGCCTTCATGATAATTATTGTTACTTGCGCACGATTGGCAAACTGGCTTGACATGCAATACAACACAATATATCTTCACGGTCGTTGCCATGCGGCAATCCAGCCACGAGCCAAGGAGATAGCATGAAGAATCGTCCAGATCGACCCCGATCACTGGAAAGGTTTCACCAATTAACCGTGACGGGCTTGCCGCTGGCCCTGAGCCTGTTGCTCGCCGCTTGCGGCGGCGGCGGCGATAACACGACGGCGTCCGAGCAGCGGTCGGCGAGCGCCATGCGGCTGTCCAGCGGCGTCGCCTCGGGCACATCCGTCTCCGAGCCGGAAGTGGCGCTGACGCCGGTGGCGGCCACGTCCAGCGGTTCCGAACGCGGCGATTTGTCGGCGGCTGCGGCCATCGACCACAACCCGGCCACGCGCTGGGGCAGCCTGTTCAGCGACGACCAGTATCTGACGCTGGATTTCGGCGTCTCCAAGCCGATCAACCGCGTCCACATCGAATGGGAAAACGCCCACGCGCTGCAGTATCTTTTGCAGGTCTCCGATGATAACGCTACCTGGACCACCATCAAGACGGTGGACAACAGCACCGGCGGCATCGAGGACTGGAGCGGCTTGGGCGCACAGGGCCGCTACCTGCGCATGAAGGGCGTGAAACGCTCATCTGGTTACGGCTATTCGATTTTTGAAATCCAGGCCTACTCCGGCGGCTCGTCCGGCGCCACCGAACCGCCGCCGACTACCACGCCGGATCCGGTGCCGGTCGATACCAGCAAGCCTGGCGTCGCCATCAAGCCGGTGGCCGCGACTTCCTCGCCGCTGGAAAACCCGGGCAACTCGGCCGCCAACGCGATCGACGGCAAAACCGGCACGCGCTGGGCCAGCGCCTTCGACGACGGCGCATGGATCCAGTTCGACTTCGGCGTGAAAACGCAGGTCGGCTACATGAAGCTGTTGTGGGAGAACGCGTACGCCAAGCAGTACAACCTGCTGGTGTCGGACGACGGCAAGAACTGGACACAAATCCGCAACGTCGCCAACGGCCAGGGCGGCACGGAAGAATTCTTCAATCTCGGCGTGAATGCGCGCTACATCCGCCTGCAAGGCGTGGTGCGGGCATCGCAGTACGGCTACTCGCTGTTCGAGGTTGAATTCAAGACCCCGGGCAGCGACAACACGCTGGCTTCGTCGACCACTTCAGCGTTCAAGTTCCCGGCCAGCGGCGCGGGCTGGGCGCCCTTGCCTGCCTCCGATGCGATCGAATCGCTGCAATTCACGCTGCCGGACGGCACGCTGGTCACGCGCTTCGGCGCGCGCGGGCTGGCGCGTCATGGCCGCGAGCGCGGCGAGGAATGGAATGAAATCGGCTACGGCCCGAATGAAACCGTGGATGCGGTCACCGGGCTGCCGGTGGACAAAGGCCCCGGCAATTACCTGACCTTCGTGCCGCAGTACTTCAAGAACCGCACCTGGGGCATGGAGATCATCGACAACAGCAAGGTGGCCGGCGTCACCAAGCCGCAGCTGATCGTCAACCAGTACACCACCGTCGACTTCCTGCAAGGCGGCGTGGCCTTCTTCCGCGCCATCGACCGGCCGGGCGTGACCGGCTACGGCTGGATGGCGCCTGGCCAATTGGTGGACGATAGCGTCAAGGTCTGCAAACCGGTTGCCTACCCCACGAATAACAAGCTTTCCAGCGCGAACGGCATCAACGGCGCGTGCACCTTGCAGATCAAGGAGTATCCGGGCATGACGGCGCTGGATGCCAGCGGCTTCCCGATCGCCGGCAAGGACATCAAGGCGCGGCCGCTGGTACAGGGCGATGTGATCGAAGTGTCGCCGTCGATGTTCACGACGACCGAGTCGATGCAGGCCAAGGGCGACAACGGCGGCATCCGCTACTACTCGTATGAATGGGTGTATGTGGTCGGCCAGGGCCTGAAGCCTTGGTACGGCGTGCAGCCGCGCCTGAACTCCGTGCCGCTGCCGGCTGAAACGCTGTCCGGCGGTATCGGCTCGGTGGGCTACAACTATTCGGACAATGCGCAGTTCATGTTCCAGCAGCCGCACACCAACATCGGCATGCAGAATATGCAGCGCTTTGTCGAAGGCCGCCGCCTGTTCCACACCAGCTTCACCACCGGTGAGCACAACGAACCGGGGAATGACCGCTACGATGCGGCCGTCGGGCTGCAAGGTGCTCACTTCAACCAGTCGTCGTGCTTTGCCTGCCACGTGAACAACGGCCGCAGCGTGGCGCCGACTGCGCTGAACCAGCGCCTGGATACCATGTCGGTGCGGGTGGCGACGACCAACGCATCGGGCCAGCAGCTGCCGCATCCGCTATATGGCACCACGGTGCAGATGAATGCCGTGTCCTCGACCGGCGCGCCACAGAACTGGGGCACTGGTGTGCGCGTGTCCGGCTTCGAGACGGCGTCGCGCAAACTGGCCGACGGCACGGCGGTGGAACTGCGCAAGCCGGTGCTGGCGTTTGAAGGTCCGGTGCCGGATACGGTGTCACTGCGCGCGGCCCAGCCTATCATCGGCGCCGGTCTGCTGGAAGCTGTGGCGGAAACCGACATCCTGTCGCGCGCGACCAGCACGCCCGATGTCGACGGCGTGAAAGGCGTGGCCAACTATGTGTTCGATCCGGAGAGCGGCGCGGTGCGTCTGGGCCGTTTCGGCTGGAAGGCATCCAAGGCCACGCTGCGCCAGCAAGCCGCATCGGCGCTGCTGCAGGACATGGCGGTGACCTCGCCGGTGTACCGCAACCGTTCGTGCAATAGCGATCCTGCCGGTTGTTCGGCGGCGGCAGCGCAGAAAGGCATCTCGGAAGCGGACCTGCAATCGCTGTCGCGCTATCTGGCGCTGGTGGCGGTGCCGGCGCAACGCAGCCTGGCCAGCGGCTTCCCGAAAGGCGTGGCGCCGATCGATGAGCTGAATGTGGATCCGGCCAAGGTGGCGGCGGGCGCCAAGGTGTTCACCGGCATGCGCTGCGCGGCTTGCCACACGGCTGAAATGAAAACCGGCAGCGGCCACCTGTTTGCGGAACTGCGCAACCAGACCATCCGTCCGTATTCCGACCTGCTCCTGCACGACATGGGCACGGGGCTGGCCGACAAATTCGCCGAAGGCCAGGCCAAGGGCAGCATGTGGCGTACCGCACCGCTGTGGGGCATCGGCTACACGGAAAAAGTGATGGGTAATGCGAGCAAGGTCGGCTACCTGCACGACGGCCGCGCGCGCAACCTGACGGAAGCCATCATGTGGCACGATGGCGAAGCCGCCAAGTCGCGCCAGCGCTTCGAGGCGCTCTCGAAGACGGACCGCGAGGCCCTGCTGGCGTTCCTGAAGTCGCTGTAATGTAGCTTGCTTGAAGAGGGACGACTATTTCTTCATGTCGTCCTTCTTCATTTCATCTTTCTTCATCTCGTCCTTTTTCATTTCGTCTTTCTTCATACCGTCCTTCTTCATCTTGTCCTTGCCCATTTTGTCCTTGTGCATGGCGTCTTCCTTGGCTGGCTCCTTCTTCATACCGTCCTGCGCGTAGACAGACATGGACAGGCATGCGGCGATCAGTGCGATGGCGATTTTTTTCATGATGGTTCCTTCGTAAATTAAGAGAATTAAGAGAGAAAAAGTTCAGCTGCCGCCGAACCAGTTATACCCCTGGTCTTCCCAGTAGCCGCCAGAGTAGGTATTGGTGACAAAAATGGCTTGCACGTGCTTGGGATTCTTGTAGCCGAGCTTAGTCGGCATGCGTAGCTTCATCGGGTAACCGTAACGCGGCGGCAGCGTCTCGCCGTCGTAGGTGAGCGCCATCAGCGTTTGCGGATGCAGCGCGGTCGCCATGTCGATGCTGGTAAAATAATCGTCGGCGCATTTGAAGCCGACGTACTTCGCGCTCAGGTCCGCGCCCACGCGGCGCAGGAACTGCGCGAACGGCACACCGCCCCAATGGCCGATGGCGCTCCAGCCTTCCACGCAGATGTGCCGCGTGATCTGCGACTGCTGCGGCATGGCGCGCAACTGCTCCAGCGTCCACGGCTTGCGATCGGCGATCAAGCCGCTCAGCTCCAGCCGCCACGCGCTGCCGTCAACCTCGCGCACTTCATCTTCTTCGTAATAGGCGTTGAACGGAAACGGCCGCGTGATCAAGCTGGCCGGGTAAGTCGGCGCCAGGCGGTTGGGATCAAACAGCCAAGCCTGGGCGCGGTCATTCAAGCGCGAGATGCTCGTCAGCGCTTGCTCGATGCTGTCCGCGTCATCCGTGGCGCACCCGGTCAGGAGACTCAGGCCGCCCAGCGTCAGGCTGCGCTGCAGGAAGGCGCGGCGCGACGGCTGGGCAAGGCGTTTGATCGCATCCGTCAGCATCAGGTCACCATCGCCCGGCAGGATAATCTCACGTTTTAGTTTCATGGCAGGTCCCGATGGTTAATGACCGCGCAGCATGGCCAACAGGGTACGCGGCACCAGTGCCACCATCACCACATGAACGACGACGAAAGCGCATAGCGCGGACATTGCATAGAAATGGATGTATCGCGCGCCCTCGTAGCCGCCCAGGCATTCACGCAGCAGCGGAAACTGCACCGACTTCCACAGCACCAGCCCGGAGAGCACCAGCAGCAGGCAATCCAGCATCACGAAGATGTAGGCGAGACGCTGTACACTGTTGTAGTGACGCGGATCTGCGTGCGACAGCTTGCCCTTCAGCGCTGCGCTCAAGTCGAGCAGTAGCTGTTTCGGCGAGATGGGGAAGAACTGGCTGCGCAAACGTCCGGACAGCAGGTTAGTCAGCAAATACAAGGCGCCGTTGGCCGTCAGCAGCCACATCGCCGCGAAGTGCCATTGCAAGGCCCCGCCCAGCCAGCCGCCCAGCGTAATGCTGCGCGGGATGCTGAAGCCCAGAAAGCCGGTAGCGTTGTAAATGCGCCAGCCGCTGGTGACCAGTATCACCACCGCAATGGCGTTCAGCCAATGCATGCATCGTAGCCATGCTGGATGGACTAGTTTTGACTTGCTGGCCACAGCCGGCATATCATTCAGCCGCGAATCAGAAGGTTTCATTGCGCATCACCTGTTTGGAGAGACAGTGCCAGGTAATTCGCTGTGATGGACAAAATAGTTACAGCGTCATGCAAAAATAATTTTTAGAGGCTGTTACCAACGACGCCAATGGAACGAATAACTGAGCATAGTCCCTTGCACCATACCGAGTTGCGCCTGCACGCCCTGTTCTTGCAAGGGCTGGATGGCGACGCGACGGCATATCGCGGCTTTTTAAAGGCGACCGCGCCGTATTTGCGTGCTTTCCTGCGACGGCGCCTGGTTGCGTGGCCGGATCAGGTGGAGGATCTGGTACAGGAATCGCTGCTGGCGATCCACAACCAGCGCCAGAGTTACGACACCGGCTTACCGGTGACGGCGTGGATTTACGCCATCGCGCGCTATAAATTGATCGACTGGCTGCGGCGGCACGCACGGCAGGACAGCATGCTTCTGCCGCTCGATGATGAAGATGCGCTGTTTTCCAGCGCCGACCAGGAAGCCGGCGATGCACGGCGCGACGTCGCGACACTGCTGGCCGCGCTGCCGGAAAAGCAGCGCGAGGCCATCGTCCACACCAAGCTGGATGGCCTATCCATGCGCGAAGCGGCGCAGCTATTGGACATGTCGGAAGCGGCTGTCAAGGTATCGGTCCACCGCGGCCTGAAGACATTGGCGGCCTTAATGCGAGAAGAGAAATGAAGACTGATGATTTGATCGATATGCTGGCCGCCGGTGCGGATACGCCGCCATCGCGCCGTACCGGCTTCCTGCCTCTGCTGGCTGGCGGCCTGCTGGCCAGCTTCGCACTGCTGCTGGTGCTGCTGGGCGTGCGCCCCAATCTGCTGGAAGAGCTGACCTGGCCGGCGTTCTGGAGCAAATTAGTGTTCTCCCTCGCCTTAGCCGCAGCCGGCTGGGTCGCGGTACGGCGCCTGTCGATACCGGGCGCGCGCACCAACGCTCTGCCGTTCTACCTCGGCGCACCAGTGCTGGCAATCTGGCTGACCAGCGCCGTGGTCTTGTCACAGGCCGCGCCCGAAACGCGCGCGGCCCTGTTCTGGGGCAGCACCTGGCGCTACTGCCCTGTGCTGATCGCCCTGATCTCCATTCCGCTGTTCGCCTCCATGCTGGCCATCATGCGTTCGCGCACCCCAACACGGCTGCGCACCGCCGGCGCGGCGGCGGGATTTGCGGCCGGCGCGGCTGCCGCCGCCGTCTACTGCCTGCACTGCCCGGAACTGAGCATCGTCTTTGTCGGCTTCTGGTACTTGCTCGGCATGCTCATTCCTGCGGCGGTCGGCGCGCTGATCGGGCCGCGCGTGCTGGCCTGGTGAACTATTTGGCAGCGTTGACGATGGCCGTGATCACCGCCGGGTAAGCCTGTGCACCGGTGGACCGGTTGAACAGTCCCGATTGATGGTTGGTGGTCGGGCCATTGTCCCAGTACACCGGCACCAAACCGCGCTGGTAAGCTGACTTGGTGATGTACTGGTCCCAGTACTGGCGGTATTTGCCAGCCGAGTCGTACTCGGTGCGCAGGCTGGCAGCGTACTCACCCAGGATCACCGCCACACCTTTGTCGATGAAGCGCGTCTTCATTTTCTGGAACTGGGCATCGACGTAGGATTCGTTGGCCCAGGTCTCCGTAGCCGTGCTATCCGTAGCGATGGAACCCCACTGCCAGATCGTGCTGTTGGTGTTGAGCGTGAAGTTGTACGGATCGTAGAAGTGCACCTCCATCATCAGGCGGTTGGCCGCGCTGTCGGACGGCACCGTGTTGGTCGCGTAGGTGTAGTCGATGTTGGTGTTGTAGCCCTGTACCACCAGGTGGCGCTGGGCGTTGTTGCTGCCGGTGCCGCGCACGGTGTTCACGAACACTTGATTGAAACCGTTTTGCACGGCGATGTTTTCCGCCGTCGGCGCGGAGTACACGTCCGTCACCATCACCTCATTGGTCCCGGCGAACAGCAGGTAGTCATCGTAGTATTTGAAGGTGTTAGCGATCTGCGTCCAGAACTTGGCCAGCCGCGCGTTGGCAGCGGATTGCGCGGCGTAGGTTGGCTGCAGCCAGCCGCCGTCCCAGTGCACATTGATGATGACGTACAAACCGGCGCTGCGGGCCGCGTCCACCACTTCCTTCACGCGCGCCATCCAGCTGGCGCTGATGTTGTAGTTGGCATCGGCGTACTGGGTCCACGACAGCGGAATGCGCACGGTCTTGAAGCCGGCCGCCTTCACCGCGTTGAACAAGGTCTGGTTGGCTGGCGGATTGCCCCACGCGGTTTCGCCGCCGATGGCTTCCAGCGAGTTCCCGAGATTCCAGCCTGGCGACATCTGCGCCGACAGCTGTACGCTGGTCAGGCTGCGGATAACGCCCACGCGCACCGCCGTGGCGGAGCCGGAATTGCCGCTGCCCGAGCTGGTGGTGAATTTGACCCAATACCAATAAGGCACGCCGAGCGTCGGCGTGGTGTCAGTGTAGGTGGTGGCTGTAGCGCTTGGGATGGCGATGCGGGTACGGCCGTTGGCGTCGCTGTCAGTATCACGGTAGATTTGCACGCCGGTGACCGTGCCGCTGACGGTCCATGTCAGCTTGATGTTATCGGATGAACCGGCGGCGCTAAGGCACACCGTGGCGCCCGCGCCGGTGCCGCAGCTTTGCGCCTGCGCCGTGCCGCCAGTCGCCATCAACAGCCCGGCCGCAGCGAGCGGCAACATCAGCCGCGCCGCCAGCCGCTTGCGCGCGGTAACCGCCAGCACGGCCAATCCGGCCAGCAGCATCAGGACACTGCCAGGCTCCGGCACCGCGCTTGCCAGCGTAAAGTCGTCCATCACGAACCAGCCGTCGTCGCGGGTGATGTTGAGTCGTGCGACGTTGCTGAAGTTTGCGGCAATCCATTGGTAGCTTGAACCGATGCTGACATTGCCGGTGCTGCCGATTACGTGGTTAGCCGCATCATAGGCGGTAATGTTGATCCAGCTGGCCACCGCGCCATTCGTGTTCGGCGCGGCGAACCATGCGCCAGCAAAATTGAAGCCGCTGGCGCTGCTGACCGCGAGGTTGTCCACGCCGTAGCCGTTGGTGACGTAGGACGCGCCGGAATGCGCGGCGTTGCCGTAACCTTCGACCGTGGTGTCGCCGTAGTACCAGTCCTCACCCCAGTTCAGGCCAGCGTATTGGCTGGTCAGTGCGGTCAGGTCGCCGTCCGCATGCAAGTCTTCAAAGTCCACCGCTGCGGATTGCGCCTGCGTTGCCAGCAGCAGGCCGGCGCTCATGAGTAAGCCGATCAGGAAGTTCTTCATATTGTGGTTCCCTCGTTCAGTTGCAAACGTCGCCGGTCACTACCGGAATGGCCGAGCCGCTCACCGTCATGCCGAATTCCACGGTATTGCCCGGATAAATGTCGTGGTTCCAGCTCTGGTTCGGCACCGCTGTATAGGTCGGGCTGCTGCCTGTAACGGCGGCGTTCCAGTACCCTTGTACGACTGAGTTGTCTGTATAGGTCCAAGTGACGGACCAGCCGCTGATCACTGTGCTGCGATTGTTCGTGATGCGTACTGCCGCGTTGTAGCCGCCGTTCCAGGACGCCGTCACCACGTAGCTGCATTGGTTTACCGGTTCTGTGCTGGTCGGTGGAGCGGCGGTGACCGGCGTGACGGCCACGTCCCCCTCAGCCGCCACGCTGCCGTAAGCGATGCCACGCCCGGCGGTGCTCATGTACACCCGGCCAAACACATTCAGGTCGCCGTTAATCATGTGCGCGTTGCCGCTGCCGCCGTACTGGTGAGCGTCATCGTTGACGCGCACCCACGTTGCGCCGGCGTCGATCGAGCGCAGCACGCCACGGGTGCTGCCCACGGCGCCCAGCATATACAACGCTGGATAGCTGGCGTCCGGCGCGGCCTTGCCGAAGCCGATGCCGCCGCACTGGTTCACGCTGGCGATCTTGGTGAAAGTGGCGCCGGAGTCGGTGGAGCGCGTCAAGCCGCCGCCGTTCAGGCAAACCCACACGTCCCCTTCCCGTCCGGGAGCGAGGCGGATGATGTTCGATCCGCCAGCACCGGGATTGCCCTTGGCCACAAAGCTCGCGCCGCCATCCACGCTGGCCAGCAGGCTGCCACCGTCGTAGGCATAGAATTTGTTGGGATTAACCGGATCGGCCACCGGGCGAGCGTTGTTGATCGCCAGTCCGGCAATTGGCGTCCAGCTGCCGCCGTAGTTGGTGGAGCGATAGCTGGTCGACGAATTGGCGGGGCTGTGCAGCAGCACGTAGCCATCGGCCGACAAGGCCAGCTGACCTTGCGAGCCGTTGAACGAAGCCGACTTGTTCCAGCTGGCGCCGCCGTTGATCGAGTAGTACAGCGATGAACCGGCGCGCGCCATGATACGGCCATCTTGCGGCGCGATCGCCAGGCCGCTGGTGGTGCCCATTTGAGGGTTGTGCTGCACGCCGTACTGCGCTGGATCTGCGTTCACGAAACCATCGAAGTCGCCGATGGTCGATACCAGCGGGCCATCCGGAACCGTCTCAAAGTTGAACGGCACGGTTTCTTCCAGCCCGGCGACGTTGAAGTTCCAGGTGGTGGTGGGCGCATCGATATCTGCGGTCTTGAACAAGCCGTTGCCCGAGCCGACCCACGCTTTTTTGGTATCGAACGGATCGAACTCAATCGAGCCAGCCCAGTGGATGGAGGCGCCGTTGGTGATCCAGCTCGCACCGCCACTGTCCAGCGCGAAGCCGCGCGCCACCACATCGGTCCACGTGCGGCCGGCATCGAGGGAAGTCAGGATGCGGTCGCCATATGCGTTGGCGCCTTGCTGCATCCATGTGTTGATGGTCGATGCCACCAGATGCTTGGGATTGGCAGGGTCCACGCTAATGCCGCCGAAAGGCCGTGCCAGCCCAGCCGGCGTGATGTTGACCCAGTTGCCGCCCACCGCGTTGTATTCCCAAATCTGGCCATTGTCCATCGGCTCGCCGTCGACCGGATGCGGCCCCGCGCCGTTGGCATAGGTGACATACAGCTTGCCCTTGGACGAGATGGCCGCGCGCTGCGGCATCAAGCTGGCGCCTGGCCCGCCTTTCACCGCAGTGAAGGTGGCGCCGCCGTCGGCACTGAAGTACAGGTTAGGGCCAGCCGAAGCAAAGCGCGACACGCCGACGAAGATACGTTTCGCCACGCCGCCGCTCACGCTGGACGGATCCGGCAGCACGAAGTTGATGCCGTTATCATTCGGCGTGGTGGTCACATCCAGCCCGGCCACACGGTTCCATGTCGCGCCGGAGTCCACACTCTTGAACAAGCCATTGCGGCGCGTGCCCACGTACAGCACATTGCTGGATCCGGGATCGACTTGCAGCCGTTCGCCGTTCTGCCGCCCCATGCCATTGCCGTGCGCCTTGAACTGCGCGCTCACGTCGGTCACGGTGAAGGTCTTGCCGTAGTCGGTGGAATGGAGGATGGCGGTCTTGCCGCCGCTGAAGTAGCTGGTACCGGCAAGCAGATAGATATTGGCCGCGTTGCGTGGATCGACTGCCAGCGACTCGATGCCGAGCAAGCCGATATCCGCCTCGCCGATCCAGTCGTTCAATGCGATCCAGCGTGCGTTGTTTGCGTCCCATCGGTAGGCGCCGCCGACATCGGTGCGCGCATACACCACGCCGCGTTCAGTTTTACTGGGAATGATCCCCGTTACGTAGCCGCCACCACCGATGGCGACCGAATCCCAGTGGTAGTTTTCCGCTGTACAGGCGAGCGGCATCCATAGCGCTGCCGTCAGCAGCGCCAAGCTGTGTTTGAGCTTCATTTTTCGTCTCCGTCGTTTTATAGTTATCACGTGTTAGCACGTGTGAAATCATTCTGCGACTGGTTTCACGTTAGGGCAATTACGAAAACCACCAAATCCGGGAACGAAATTTGGCAACCAGACTATGAATACAGCCACTTCCATCGCTTGCATCGCCCTTGCCGGTGTCTCGGCCGTATTGTGGGCGCGACAGCACCAGGCACGCCGCGAGGCTTATATCCGCGACTTCATCCTGCCGCATGGCCTGTTCGACAAACTGCGCGCCCGGCACCCGCATCTGAGTCTGAAGGATTGCCAGTTGGTGGCACAGGGATTACGCCAATTCTTCCTCGCGCACTTGAAGAGCGGACGCAAATACGTCTCCATGCCGTCACAGGTGGCGGACGATTTATGGCATGAGTTCATCCTCTACACCAGAAACTACGAGCAGTTCTGCCGGAAGGCATTTGTGGAGGCGGAGGAAGCGACGGCGGTGGAGATGGTGGCAGCAGCTGCGGCGGCGGTGGTTGCGGCGGCGACTAATCCGATCATCAATGTGATTAGATTGCGCGCGCCGTTGACACGTTGTGCGCAAATGCAGATACTGGATCTGCACTCCTTCCCTGCCGGCTAAACACTCTCCCACGTCTCCTCGGCCGGCAGGGTTTCTTTTTTAATCGAGTGGCGTCAGTTCCACGCGGCGCAATTCGTAAGGCGTGCCTTCCAGCTGGAAGCCGATCCTCCCCGACGCCGGCGACGCATTCGAGACACGATTTTGCAGAACACCGTTCACCGTCACCTCCACCGTGCCATCGCGGCTGACGATGTCGCAGGTATTCCACTCGCCCGCAGGCTTTTCGCTGTCCGCAGCGGTGTGCGCCTTGATGCGGGTTTCCGCGCCGGGCGCGCTGGTCAACGGCTCGGCGAAGCTGGCCGCCGCCATCGGCAGCAGGTCGCCGGCATTGCCAAACTTGGTCTGCACCTGCAAACTCACCGGCCATACGCGGTCGAATGTGCCGGGACTGATGTGCAGCAGCACGCCGCCGTTCCCCGGCTTGCCCGGCCAGCGCCATTCTACGTGCAGTTTGTAATTACGGTAGCTTTCGCGCGTGGCGATAAATCCGGAAGGCTTGCCAGCCGACGCGATCACGCCGTCCGGCAGCACCTGGAACGCCTCCGCCACCGCAGCAGCGGGTGTGGTTTGCAATTCCCAGCCGCTGAAATCGCGGCCATTAAACAATTCAGCCGCGCCCGCGCTGTGCGCGGACAAGGTTAATATTATGGCGCCCAACAATTTGTTCACACTGTCTCCTCTATGAAAAAACTACTGCTCGTACTGATGCTCAGTGCCGCCGGATGGACTTCCGCAGCACCCGCTGTGATCCCGCTCTGGCCTGAAGGCGTACCTGGCCAACGCAATATCGGACCGGAGAAGGTCGGCGACGGCTACACCTCCAACGTCAGCGAGCCGGCATTGACCATGATCGGACCGGCGGTAGATCATCCCAATGGCACTGCGGTCATCATCTGTCCCGGCGGCGGCTACATCCGCATGGCAACCGCGCGCGAAGGCGATCAATACGCGACCTGGCTCAGCACCCTGGGCGTGACCAGCTTTGTGCTCAAGTATCGCATGCAGGAGTTCGGGCATCCAGCACCTTTGCAGGATGTGCTGCGCGCGGTCCGCATGCTGCGCTCGCGCGCGGCCGAATTCGGCATCCGTCCGGACCGCATCGGTGCGATGGGCAGTTCCGCCGGCGGCCACCTTGCCGCCAGCGCCGGTACACTTTTCGACCACCCCCTTGGCCGTACAGGCGGGGCGTTGGATAGTGTCAGCGCCCGGCCGGATTTCCTGATGCTGATGTACCCCGTGATCACCATGCAGGATCCAGCAGCGCACGCAGGTTCGCGCAAGGCGCTGCTGGGCGTCGCGCCGTCCGCCGAGCTTTTGAACCTGATGTCGCTGGAGAAGCAGGTCACGGCAGCCACCCCGCCGACGCTGCTGATCCACACCCAGGCCGATACCGCCGTCCCGGTAGACAACAGCATCCTGTTCTATCAGGCGCTCACCAAAAACAAAGTACCGGCGGAGATGTATTTGCTGGAGCACGGCGGCCACGGCATGGGCATGCGCGATGGCCTCGGCACGTCGTCGCTGTGGCCGCGCCGCGCGGAGGAATGGCTGCGCGATCGCGGCCTGTTGAATCAGGCGAAGTGAAACACCTGCTTGAGCGGCCACTCGCGTGGCCGGTTGCCGGGCTCCACCTCCATCAGGTCCGCCATATAGTCCCACCACCGCTGCATTACGGGCTTGAGCGGCAGATCCTCTATTCTGTGGTCAGGCCAGAGTTTGAGTACGGCGAATAGCTGAAGACTTTCTTCATCGAGGAAAATCGAATAGTCGTAAATGCCGGCGTCGCGCAGCGCCTTGCCGAGGTGCGGCCACAATTCATCGTGGCGACGCTTGTACTCGGCGACAGCGCCGGGCTTGAGCTGCATCCGGAAGGCGCGCGTATTCACACGATGCCGCTGCCGCTGGCACCCGCCTTGGCCGGACGCGCTTCCGCCGCCTTGGCGCGATAGCCGCTCTCGCGATAGCACGCCACCGGATCGATGGCGCCACCGGCACGCAGCCGCGCCATCGCCAGGATCGCACTGACGTCGGTACGGTAGGCATGCTTCAAGGCCTGCGCCGATTGCAGCGCATCGTTGGACTCCTGATGCTGGCGCAGCGCGGCGCGGTCCACCAGCTGCGCCTGCACGAAGGCGCGCTGCACTTCCACCGCGCTGTTCATCAGGCTTTCGATCGGATCGGTCACATTGTGCGACTGGTCCAGCATGTAGGCCGGCTTGAACGACGCGCCATCGCGCTCCGCAGCATCGGCCAGCTCGTTAAACACCAGGAACAGCTGGAAGGGATTGATGCTGCCCGAATCCAGATCGTCGTCGCCGTATTTGCTGTCGTTGAAGTGGAAACCACCGAGCTTGCCGAATTGCGCCAGCCGCGCGACGATCATTTCGATATTGGTGTTCGGCGCGTGGTGGCCCAGGTCGACCAGGCAGCGTGCCTTCTCGCCCAGCGTCTGCGCGCAGGCAAAGCTGGTGCCCCAGTCGGCGATGGTGGTGGCGTAGAACGCCGGCTCGAACAGTTTGTGTTCGATGAACATCAGCCAGTCCGCCGGCAAGGCCGCGTAAATCTCGCGCATGCTGCCGAGATAGCGCTCCAGCGCACCGCGCAGATTGTGCTGGCCGGGGAAGTTGGCGCCGTCGCCTACCCACACCGTCAACGCTTTTGATCCGAGCGCGCGTCCCAGCTCGATGCATTCGATATTGTGCGCTACAGCCTGCGCGCGCGTGGCGGCGTTGATGGCGGTCAGGCTGCCATGTTTGTAGGTGTGCTCCTGCCCTGCCTGATCCTGGAAGGTATTCGAATTGACCGCATCGAAATACAAGCCGTGGCTTTCGGCCTGCTGCCGCAGCGCTGCGGGATCGGTGGTTTTATCCCAGGGGAAGTGCAGCGACACGCCCGGCGTGGCGCGCGTCAGTTGATGAATCACCGCGCAGTCGTCGATTTTTTCAAACACGTTGCGCGGCTCGCCGCGACCGGGAAAGCGCGCAAAGCGCGTGCCGCCGGTGCCGACGCCCCAGCTGGGCAAGGCCACGGCGAAGGTCTGCGCGGCGGCGGTCAGCTTTTCGATATCCACGCCGCGCCGTGCCAGCATGCCGCCCAGCGCTTCGTAGTCCGCATTCAGTCCGGCGCGCAGTTGAGCGTTATGCTCGGCCACGCGTCCGCTGTCGATGATGGTGCTCACAATGTCTCCTTGATTCTTTTTATCGCGTGAATGCGCCAGCGTTACCGGCGTCCACGTTCAGGATATTACCAGTGCTCTTGGCCGCCTTGTCGCTGGACAGGAAATACACCGCCTCCGCGATATCCTCCGGCAGCACGCTCAGTTTCAGCATGCTGCGGTCCCGATAGAAGGCTTCCACATCATCGGCGTCGATCTTGTTGGACTGCGCACGCTCCTGCTTCCACTTGCCGTCCCAGATGCGCGAACCGCGAATCACGGCGTCCGGATTGACCACGTTGACGCGGATGCCGTGCGGCGCGCCTTCCAGCGCGACGCAGCGCGCCAGGTGAATCTCGGCCGCCTTGGCGGTGCAGTAGGCTGACGCGCCAGCCGACGCCACCAAGCCATTTTTACTCGCCACGAACACCATGCTGCCGCCCAGTTTCTGCTGCTTCATGATGCGGAAGGCCGCGCGGCTGGCCAGGAAGTAGCCTTTCACGAGGATGTCCTGATTGCGCTGCCAGACGTCCAGCGTGGTGTCTTCCAGCGGCGCCGACGAAGCGATACCGGCGTTCGACACCAGCAGATCCAGCCCGCCGAAGCGTAACGACGCCGCTTTCAGCACGTTCTCGACATCTTCCTCGCTGGTGATGTTGGCGACCACGCCGCCGACGTTGTCCTTGCCGGCCACCTTGGCCAGATCCTTTTGCGCCTGCTCCAGCGCTTCGGCGTCGATATCAGTCAGCAGCACGCATGCGCCCTCTTGCAGCATCTGCTTCGCCACCGCCTGGCCGATGCCACCAGCACCGCCAGTCACCAGCGCGATGCGGCCCGCCAGGCTTTTCGGTTTCGGCATGCGCTGCAGCTTCGCTTCTTCCAGCAGCCAGTATTCGATGTCGAAGGCTTCCTGTTCCGGCAGACCGACGTAGGTATCGACGCCGTTCGCGCCGCGCATCACGTTGATGGCGTTGACGTAGAACTCGCCGGCGATGCGCGCCGTGGCCTTATCCTTTGCAAAGGACAGCATGCCGACGCCGGGAATCAGGTAGATGATCGGATTAGCGTCGCGCACCGCCGGGCTGTTATCGCGCTTGCAGCGCTCGTGGTAGGCCTTGTAGTCGGCGCGATAGGCTTCCAGCGCGTCATCCAGCCCCGCCACCACCTTGTCGAAATCGGCGTCGTAGTTGACCACGAACGGACGGATCTTGGTGCGCAGGAAGTGGTCCGGACACGAAGTGCCCAGCGCCGCCAGCGGCTGCAAGTCTTTGCTGCAAACGAATTCCAGCACCGCCGCGCTGTCGTCAAAGTGACCGAGCTTATATTCGTCGCGGCTGATTTTCCCGCGCAGCAGCGGCATCAAGCGGGCTGCGAAAGCACTACGTTCTTCGGCCGGCAACGGCTTGATGGCCGCACCGCCAAACACCGGCTGCTTGACGTTCGCGGCCAGCCATTCTTCCGCGCGCTTGATGATCGCCAGCGTGGTTTCGTAACAGGACTTGGCGGTATCGCCCCAGGTGAACAGACCGTGGCCTTCAAGGATGATCCCCTTCAAGTGCGGCTGCAGCTGCGACAGCGCTTCCAGCTTCAGGCCAAGATCATAGCCGGGACGCTGCCACGGCAGCCATCCCAGTTCACCTTCAAAGATCTTCTGCGTCAGCGCCTGGCTGCTGGCGCAAGCGGCGATCGCAATCACTGAATCCGGGTGCATGTGGTCGACGTGCTTGCGGGCGATGTAGGCATGCAGCGGCGTGTCGATGCTGGCCGCGCGCGGATTCAGGTTGAAGGTGCAGTGCGGCAGATAGGCCACCATTTCGTCTTCGTGCGCGAGGCCGCGATATCGCCCCTTCAGCGCCTGCAGCTTGTCCATGTAGAGCGTGGAGAAGCCGTCGATCTTGATGCTGCCCAGGTCCCCGCCGGAGCCCTTCACCCACAGCACCTCCACTTGAGCGCCGGTGAGCGGGTCTTCCATCATCACCTTGGCCGAGGTATTCCCGCCGCCGAAGTTCGTAATGCGCAGGTCCGATCCAAGCAGGTTGGAACGGTACAGCAGCAGCTCAGGTTCGCTCATCTTCGCGGCTGCGGCGTCGTCCCACAAGGAAGTGATCGGGGGTTCTTTCATTGCTGGTCTCCGTTGTTGTGTTTTCACTTTATTCAGTAGAAACCGGCGGGCGATGGGTGTCAATGCAGAAGCAATCAAGAAAATGAGCAAGCACCAAATAATCACTCTATTGATCGAACCTGATAAAACAATCACTAAATTGATCGAACAATGATTGACGAGCGATTTGGAAGTGGTTAGCCTTTATCGCTAATAAACGGGCACGCCGCAGTGAATGACGGGAGTAGCCCAGAATAAAAGGAGACTCAAATGGTAAATCACAAGCGTCGCAAGCGTTTATTGAAACTGCTTGCCGAACATAATACGGCCAGTGTGCCACAACTGGTCGATTGGCTGAACGCCTCGCCCGCCACCGTGCGGCGCGATATCAGCTGGCTGGCGGCCCGTAGCCTGCTCACCCGCACACGCGGCGGCGCCGCCAATCTTGAGCAGAAAAAGCGCGGCTTCACGCTCACCAGCGAGACCTTCCAGAACAATATCCAGTGCCGCGCCGAGCACAAACGCGCCATCGCCCGCTACGCCGCCGGCATGTGCAACGAGGGTGAAACCATCATCATTAACGGCGGCACCACCACCTTCATGATGGCTGAATTCCTGGTCGACCATCACCTCAAGATCCTCACCAATTCCTTCCTGATGGCCGAGCGCCTGCTGGTCTCGAGCGAGAACGAGATCATCGTCCCCGGCGGGAAGGTGTACCGCGAACAGAACGTCATCCTCAGCCCCTTCGACAACGACATCACCCAGCACCACTACGCGGCCAAGATGTTCATGAGCGTCTACGGCCTGTCGCTGCTTGGCCTGATGGAGGCTGACCCACTGCTGATCCAGGCCGAGAAGCGCCTGATTTCGCAGGCCGAGGAACTGATCGTGCTGGCCGATAGCTCCAAGTTCGCCAAGAAGGCGGGCCTGATCCTGTGCGGATTGAACCGCGTGTCGACCGTCATCACCGATACCGAGGCATCCGATGCGGCCGTGCAGCTGCTGGAACAGTCCGGCGTGCGCGTGGTCACCGTGGAGCGCGAAGCGCTGCCGCAGCAAATCGCGCCGTCGGCGTTCAACGCACCGTACGGCTTTGAATCCGTAGGCATGTTCCAACCGGAGGCCACGCATTGAAACTCAAGAAGATCGTAATGGCGGCCGTTGCCGCCGGCCTGTTGGTGGCCATCGCAGGCTGCAAGGAAAAAGAGCCGGACCACATCCGCATCGCGATGGTGGTGAAAAACCTCGGCAACGGCTTCTTCGACGCCGCCCATAACGGCGCCAACGACGCCGCCAGGGAACTGAAGAACGTCGAGATTATCTACACCGGCCCCACCACGCCCAGCGCGGAAGGCCAGATTGAGATCATCAATTCGCTGATCAGCCAGAAGGTCAACGCCATCGTCATCTCGGCCAACGACCCGAACGCGCTGGTGCCGATCACCAAGAAGGCAATGGGGCGCGGCATCAAGGTGATTTCCTTCGACAGCGGCCTGGCGCCGGAAGGACGTTTAATGCAGCTGAATCCTTCCAACGCCGATTTGATCGGCACCAAGCAGGTCCAGATGGCGGCGGACGCCATTGGCGGCGAGGGTGAAATCGCCATCCTGTCGGCATCGGCGCAAGCGACCAATCAGAATATCTGGATCGGCGTGATGAAGAAGGTGCTGCAGCAGCCGGAGTACAGCAAGATGAAACTGGTGGCCACGGTCTACGGCGATGACCAGTCGGACAAAAGCTACCGCGAAGCCATCGGCCTGTTGCGCAGCAATCCGCACCTGAAAGCCATCATTGCACCGACCACGGTCGGCATCAACGCGGCAAGCAAGGCCGTGGTGGACGAGCATTTGGTGGGCAAGGTGTTTGTCACCGGTCTTGGCCTGCCGTCTGAGATGGCGGGCCACGTGAAGAGCGGTGCAGTGCGCGAGTTCGCGATCTGGAATCCGATTGATCTCGGATACGCGGCGACATACGCTGCGTACGAATTTGTGCAGAAGCGGCCGACCGCACATCCCGGCGGCAGCATCTCGGCTGGCCGCATGGGCGCCATCGCTATCGATGCGAACGGCGAAGGTGCGATGGCGCCGCCGTTCACCTACGATAAGAGCAACGTCGACAAATTCGCCAAGATCTTCTGAGCCGGGCCCACTATGACCACCAATACAAGCCCGGTCCTGCAACTGGCCGGGATCAGCAAGCGCTTTGCAGGCATCGTCGCGCTCAATCAAGTCGCGCTGACGGTGCGCGCCGGCGAAGTGATGGCGCTGATCGGCGAGAACGGCGCCGGTAAGTCCACGCTGGTGAAAACGCTCACCGGTATTTATCAACCGGATGAAGGCAGCATTACGCTGGCCGGCCAGCCGGTGTCTTTCAGCAGCGCGCAGGACGCGATGCAGGCCGGGATCACCGCCGTGCACCAGGAAACGGTGATGTTCGATGAACTGACGGTCGCTGAAAATATCTACGTCGGCCGCCAGCCCTGCCGTGGTGCGCGCATCGACTGGAAGCGCATCGAGGCTGAGGCGGAAAAGCTGTTTGAGCGACTGGAAGTCGCGCTGCCGGTGCGCGCACGCGTGAAGGACTTGAGCGTGGCGCAGCGCCATTTCGTGGAAATCGCTCGCGCCCTGTCGCAGGATGCGCGGGTCGTCATCCTCGACGAGCCGACCGCTTCGCTGTCGCAGCGCGAGATACAGGAGCTGTACCGCATCATCGGCCAGTTGCGTGCTGCCGGCACGGCGGTGATTTTCATCTCCCACAAATTCGACGAGATTTTCGCCGTCGCCGACCGCTACACGGTACTGCGGGACGGCCAGTTCATCGCCGAGGGCGCGCTGGCCGATATCACCGAGCCTGAACTGGTGGCCCTGATGGTCGGCCGCTCCGTGAAAGAAGCCTATCCCAAGGCCGACGTCACACCGGGCGAAGTGGTGCTGGAAGTGCGCAACTTCAGCCATCCAACCGAATTCGATAATGTCAGCTTCTCGCTGCGCCAGGGCGAGATACTGGGCTTCTACGGCCTGGTAGGCGCCGGCCGCTCGGAAGTGATGCAAGCCTTGTTCGGCCTCACCGCCGGGGTACGCGGCGAAGTGCGCATACACGGCAAGCGGGCCGATATCAGCTCCGCCGCAGACGCCATCGCTCACGGCATCGCCTACGTGCCGGAAGACCGCCAGCATCAAGGCGCGCACCTGACGCTGCCCATCCTGCATAACATGACGCTGCCGATCCTGTCGCGTGTCGGTTTCTTCCTGTGCGGACGACGCAAGCAGGAGAACGCGATTGCGCGGCACTACGCGGAACAGCTGGAACTGAAGGCGACGCATCTGACGCAGCATGTGTCCGAACTTTCGGGCGGCAACCAGCAAAAGGTCGTGTTGGGAAAATGGCTGGCGACCGATCCCAAGGTCATCATCCTGGACGAGCCGACCAAGGGCATCGACATCGGCTCAAAGGCCGCCGTACATCGCTTCATCAGCGATCTGGTAGCCAAGGGCTTGTCCGTGATACTGGTGTCGTCCGAACTACCTGAAGTGATGGGTCTCGCGGACCGCATCATCGTCATGCATCAAGGCCGAATTGAAAACGAATACGCGCGGGCCGAGGCCACGCCGGAAATGATCGTCGCCGCCGCATCGGGCTGCGCGCTGCCGCTGGAGGAATGCGCATGAAGGCGCTGTTGAGAATGCGTGAGACGCAACTGGCGCTGTGCATCATTGGACTGATTGCGCTGGTCGGCGCGCGTGCGCCGGTGTTCGTCACGCCGGCCAGCCTGGCCAACCTGCTAACCGACAGCACGCCGCTGATCATGCTGGCGCTGGCGCAGATGCTGGTCATCGTCACGCGCGGCGTGGACTTGTCGATGGCTTCCAGCCTGGCGCTGGCCGGCATGATGTCGGCACTGCTGGCGGCGCGCTTCCCCGCCCTGCCGCTGCCGTTGATCGTGCTGGCGGCGCTGGGCATCGGTCTGGCACTCGGCCTGATTAACGGCTATCTGATCGGCTATCTCGACCTGCCGCCCATCGTGGTCACGCTAGGCACCATGAGCGTGTATCGCGGCATGGTGTTCGTGCTCTCCGGCGGTGCCTGGGTGTCGTCGCACCAGATGCCTTCAGATTTCGTGGCATTCCCTCTGGCGCGGCTGCTCGGCGTGACGCATCTGGTATGGATTGCGGCGCTGGTCGTGCTGGCGGCGTGGTACGTGGCGCGGCACAGCCGCTTCGGCCGCGACCTTTACGCCATCGGCAACGCGCCATCGTCGGCGCGCTATGTCGGCATTCCAATCGCGCAGCGGCTGCTGTGGACTTATGGACTGTCCGGTGCAATGGCGGGACTGTGCGGCTACCTGTGGGTAGCGCGCTACGCCGTCGCCTACACCGAGATCGCGTATGGATTTGAATTCACCGTGATCGCAGCCTGTGTCATCGGCGGCATCAGCATCGCCGGCGGCTGCGGCAGCGTGGCCGGTGCGGTGCTGGGCGGCTTGTTCCTCGCGGTGATCGGCAACGCACTGCCGGTGGTGAAAGTATCGCCGTTCTGGCAAAGCGCGCTGACCGGCATCGTCATCCTCACCGCAGTACTGATCAACGCCCGCAACGGCAAACAAGGTGGCCGCCAGATCCTGCCGCTGCATGGAGGCCGCACCGCATGAACACGACCACCATGCCAACTTCACGTTACATCATCTCGGACCGCCCGGGCTTCCGTATTCGCGCCGCGCTGGGTCGGCGCGAGAGCCTGCTGGCGTTGCTGCTGCTGGCCGCCTTCATCGCCAACAGCATCCTGCTGCCGAACTTCCTCGACCTCGACAACCTGGCCGACGGCACCTTCAACTTCAGCGAAAAAGCGCTGATCGCCTTGCCGATGGCGCTGTTGATTATCTGCCGCGAAATCGACATCTCCGTCTCCGGCATCCTCGCCCTGTCATCGGTGGCGATGGGCTTCGCCAACGCCAATGGCGCACCGCCGGAAGCGCTGCTGCCAATCGCGCTGGCCACCGGCACCGCCTGCGGTTTGCTGAACGGCGTGATGGTGACGCGCTTTGGCCTGCCGTCCATCGTGGTTACCATCGGCACCGTGTCGGTATTCCGCGGCGTCGCCAGCGTGATGCTGGGCGACCAGGCCTACACCGGCTATCCTCAGCAAATGGCCGACTGGGGCCAGGGATACTTCTTCGACGCCATTCCGCGCGAATTCGTCATCCTGCTGGCGTGCGCCGCGCTGTTTGCGGTAATGCTGCACGCAACGAGCTGGGGACGCCGCATCTACGCGATCGGTAACAATCCGGTCGCTGCGCGCTTCTCAGGCATCGCCGTGGACCGCTACCGCCTCGCGCTGTTCATGCTGACCGGCGCGATGGCCGGACTGGCAGGCTACCTGCTCACAGGCCGTATCGGCAGCACGCGCCCCAATATCGCAATGGGCTGGGAGCTGGAGATCATCACGATGGTCATCCTCGGCGGAGTGAGTATCGCCGGCGGCGCGGGCACCATCGCGGGAGTCATGCTGGCAGTGCTCACGCTCGGCACTGTGACCTACGGCCTGTCGCTGGCCAATGTCCCCGGCATCTACATGACCATCGTGATCGGCATGCTGCTGTTGGCGACCATCGCGCTGCCACGCCTGCTGCGCGGCCGCAAAGCATGAGCGCCACCATCGTTCTGGACATCGGCAAGACCAACGTCAAGCTGGTGCTGCTCGATGCGCAAGGCGCCGTACTGGCCGAACAGCGCAGCGCCAACACCATACTGCGCGACGGGCCGTATCCGCATCACGACACGGAACGCATCTGGGAATGGATGCTGGACCGGATGTGCGACTTCGCGCAGAAGGCGGAAATCGACGCCATCGTTCCGGTCACGCACGGCGCCACCGCCGCGCTGGTGGACGATGAAGGCCTTGTTCTACCGGTGCTGGACTACGAATACGAACTGCCAGCCTCGCAGCAAACGCATTACGCCGTGGAGCGGCCACCCTATTCCGCCACGCACTCGCCGCTGCTGCCTGCGGGCCTGAATCTGGGCCGACAACTGGTGTGGCAGTCGCACACCTTCCCGAAACAATTCCGCCGTGCGCGCCATATCCTGATGTACCCGCAGTATTGGGCTTGGCGGCTGTGCGGCGTCGCAGCCAGCGAAATCACTTCGCTCGGCTGCCATACCGATTTGTGGCAGCCGTCGCGCAAGCAGTATTCATCGCTGGTCGACCGTACGGGCTGGAACCGGCTGTTTGCCCCCATGCGTCCAGCGTGGACCGCGCTCGGCACACTCAAGCCGGAAATCGTCGCACGCACCGGATTGCCGGAGAATTGCCGCGTCCTGTGCGGCATCCATGACAGCAACGCCTCGCTGCTGCGCCACTTGACCGTGACGCCGCCGCCCGCCGTGCTATCAACCGGCACCTGGGTCATCGCCGCCGCTCCCGGCGCGCCGCTGGACGCGCTGCACGAACAAGCCGACATGCTCGCCAACAGCGACGCAATGGGTCATCCTGTGCCCAGCATGCGCTTCATGGGCGGCCGTGAATTTGCCGAACTGGCCGGCCCGCACACAGAACCGTGCAGCCTCGCCGACCTGCAGGCGATGATCGACCAATTCACGCTGGCCTTGCCCTGTTTTGCCGCCACCGGCGGTCCATTCGCAGGTCTCACCGGCAGCATCGTAGGCCCCGCGCCATCCAGCAGCGGCCAGCGCTACGCACTCGCCACCTTGTACTGCGTGCTGATGAGTGACTACTGCCTCGACGCGCTGGGCGTCAAAGCCGAAGGCACGGCCATCGTCGTCGAAGGCAGCTTCACCGGGAACCCTTGGTTCGCGCGCCTGCTGGCCGCGTTGCGACCGCATCAGAAAGTCAGCAGCACCGACGACAGCAGCGGCACCGCCAGCGGCGCATGGATGCTGCATCACTGGGGCCGGGCACCGGCCAACAACAAGCGGGCCGCCACGCCGCTCCATTTGCCAGGGTGGGACGACTATAAACAACGCTGGCTAAAAGTCTTACTTTAGAATCTGGCGAGCGGAGGAAAATTCGCGCTAGACTATGGCGCATGACCATCTACGACACCTTCAAGAACCGCACCGCCCAGGCGCTGCCCAAGCTGGCACCGGCGGAACTCAAGCGCATCCAGCGTTTTGGGACACTCGTTTGTTTCAAGGATGGCGAACGCCTGTTTGAGGCGGGCCTCACTTACTTTGGCATGTACGTGGTGCTGAAAGGCGCGATCCGCATCAGCCGTTACGACGGCCTTGGTAACAGCTCCGTCATCACCGAACATACGCATGGCGAGTTTGCGGGCGAAATCAGCCAGTTGGCCGGCGCGCCGACGCTGGTCAACGGCCACGCGGTCGGCGATGTGGAAGCGCTGATGCTCAGCGTTGAAGGCCTGCGTGCGCTGATCATCGCCGAGGCGGAGCTGGGCGAGCGCATCGTCCGCGCCTTCATCCTGCGCCGTGTGGAGCAAATCGATAGCAAAGATGGTGGACTGGTGCTGGTAGCCACGCCGGGCCATCCGCGCCTGCATGCCTTGCAAGGCTGGTTGACCAGTAACGGGCTGCCGCACCGGGTGCTGAATCCCGCCAGCGACGGACAGGCGCGCGCGCTGTGCGAGCACTATCAGCCGACGGCCGAGGACTGGCCGCTGGCCGTGTGCCCCAACGGCGACGTCAAGAAAAATCCCAGCGTGGTCGATCTGGGCCGCTGTCTCGGCACCCTGCCGCCGCTCAATCCCGACGATGTCTGGGACGTGATCGTGGTCGGCGCCGGCCCTGCTGGTTTGGCGACCGCCGTGTATGCGGCGTCCGAAGGCTTGTCGGTGCTGGTGCTGGAAACCCGCGCCTATGGCGGACAGGCCGCTGCCAGCGCGCGCATCGAGAATTATCTCGGTTTCCCGACCGGCATATCCGGCGGCGCGCTCGCTGGACGCGCGTTCGTGCAATCGCAGAAGTTCGGTGTGAAGATGGCGATTCCGGCGCCGGCCGGACGCCTGCTGTGCGATACCTATCCGCTGCAAGTGGAGATGTGCGGCAGCCTCACGCTGCTGCAAGGCCGCACTGTGGTGCTGTCATGCGGCGCGCGCTACCGTCGTCCGTCGCTGGCCAACCTGCGCCAGTTTGAAGGCAAAGGCGTGTACTACTGGGCTTCGCCGCTGGAAGCGGGTCTGTGCGCTAGCGAGGAAGTGATCCTGGTCGGCGGCGGCAATTCGGCGGGACAGGCGGCGGTGTATTTGTCGGCGCACGCGGCCAAGGTACATATGCTGATCCGCAAGGACAGCCTGGTTTCCACCATGTCCAGCTACCTGATCGAGAGAATTGCGGCCACGCCCAACATCGAACTGCATGTGGAGTCCGAAATCGTCGCGCTGGAAGGCAGCGATGAGGAAGGCTTGCAGCAAGTGCGCGTGCGCGACAACCGCAGCCAGCTTGAAACAGACTATGACATTTGCCGCATATTCCTGTTCATCGGCGCCGACCCGAACACCGGCTGGTTGGGCGATTGCGGTGTGCAGGTGGACGACAAGGGCTTTATCCTGACCGGCTACGATGCGCCGGGCGGCGAAGGACGCGCGGCATTGGAGACCAGCGTGCCAGGCGTGTTCGCCATTGGCGATGTGCGCGCCAATTCGACCAAGCGTGTGGCGGCGGCGGTGGGCGAAGGCGCGGCCGTGGTATCACAGATCCACGGTTTCCTCGCGCGGCGCGGCTAGGTATCGTCGTGGTGCAGCGGAATGGTGAGGTGTAGCGCTTTACCGCGATGGAAAACGCCGCGCAGCTGATTGCAGACGTTCCATACCCGCTCATACGAATCGCTGACTTCCACCAGCGCCCACGGATTGTCTTCCTCGCCCTGCCGCACCATTTCAACGGACGTGACATGCAGGTAGGTCGACAGTTCCTGTGTCACGCTTTCCTCGTTGTCGTCGCCGTGCAAGCCTCTCAGGATAATTTGCATCTGGCGCTCCTTTCACGCAATGATATTCAAGCCGCCGTCGACGTAGACCGTGCTGCCGGTCAGGCGCCTGGCGTACGGCGATGCCAGATAGGCGCAGGTGTTACCGACATCGATGATGTCGACCAGTTCACCGAGCGGCGCGCGCTGCACGGCTTCGGCCAGCAAGTGGTCGAAGTCCTTCAGCCCAGAGGCGGCGCGGGTTTGCAGCGGTCCCGGTGAGATGGCATGCACGCGGATGTCGCGCGGACCGAGTTCATAAGCCAGGTAGCGGCAGGCTGCTTCGAGTGCGGCCTTCACCGGTCCCATGACGTTGTAGTTGGGGACCACTTTGTCGGCGCCGTGGTAGCTCATGGCGAACATGCTGCCGCCGTCGGTCATCAGCGGCGCGGCCAGCTTGGCCATGCGCACGAAGGAGTGGCAGGACACGTCCATCGCTTGCAGGAAGCCTTCGAGCGAGCAGTCCAGCAAGCCGCCTTGCAGGTCGGCCTTGGGTGCGAAGGCGATGGAGTGGACCAGGATATCGAGCTTGCCTCGCTCGGCCAGCGCGGCGAACACCGCTTCCAGCTGGCCGGGCTGGGTAACGTCCAGCGGCAGCAGTTGCGCGTCGATTTGTTCGGCCAGCGGGGCCACGTGCGGCAGCGCTTTCTCGTTCAGGTAAGTGAGCACCACGTCCGCACCCAGTCTGCGGAAGGCCAGCGCGCAGCCCCATGCGATTGAATGCTCGTTGGCCACACCAACCACCAGCGCGCGCTTGCCGGACAAAATGGGATAGACCGTTTCCGTATTCATGGCTGCTCCACCAGTTCCAATGCGTGTCGGGCGATCATCAACTCCTCGTTGGCCGGCACCACCCACACCGCGACCTTGCTGTCCTCCGCGCTGATCCGCCGCACGCCGTTAGACACAGCGGTATTGGCCGCACTGTCCAGCCGCGCGCCGAGCCATGCCGCATCGCGGCAGACGGCAGCTCGCAGCGCGACGCTGTTTTCGCCTATGCCACCGGAGAACACGAGCGCGTCCAGCCCGCCCAGCGCCGCCGCCAGCGAGCCAAGCTCGCGGCCGATGCGGTACACCATCAACGCGATCGCCGCTTTGGCGCGCGGATCGTCGCTCTGCTCCAGCGTGCGCATGTCCGACGATATCCCGGACACGCCCAGCAAGCCTGATTCCTGATACATCAGCCGCTGCACCGCCGCCACGTCCATGCCCAATTCCTGCATAAGGTACAGCACCACACCCGGATCAAGCGCACCGCAGCGGGTGCCCATCGGCAGGCCGTCGACCGCCGTGAAGCCCATCGTGCTGGCCACGCTGTGCCCGGCCCGCATCGCACACATGCTGGCGCCGTTGCCCAGATGTGCAGCCACTACCCTGGCCTGTGCCAGTACAGGATCCGCCTGCGGCAATACACTGGCGATATACTCGTAAGACAACCCATGAAAACCGTACCGGCGCACGCCCAGATCAGTTATCCGCGCAGGCAGCGCGAACGCCTGCGCCTCGGCCGGCTGGCCGACATGGAAGGCCGTATCGAAACAGCCAACCTGCGGCACGTCCGGCGCCATCGCCAGCACCGAGCGAACCGGCGCCAGATTGTGCGGCAGATGCAGGGGCGCCAGCGGCACCAGCTTTTGCAACTCGTCGACCAGCGCGGCATCCAGCCGCTGCGGCCCGCTGTGCGCCACGCCGCCATGCACGATACGATGGCCGACCGCCACCACCCGATACCCGTCCAGATGCTTCTGCGCAAAGTCGACCAGAAAGCGCATGCCGCCTTCGTGGTCGAGCCGTGCATCTGGCCAGCTGCGCTCACCGACCACCGTGCCGTCCGCATCCTGCGCGGCAAAACGCGCCACGCCGCTGTACAGGTTTTCGATCTTGCCGCGCAGGCCGAGCGCCAGCGCCGGTCCGGTGTACATCGAGAACTTGATGCTCGACGACCCGGCGTTAATCACGATGATGCAGTCATTGGCCTGCATGCCATCAGCTCCTGCGACTATGCGCCACCAGCACAGCTACCGCACACGACGCCAACCGTGCCTGTACAGTATCTGCACGGCTGGTGAGGATCACCGGCACACGCGCGCCAAGCACAATCCCGGCCGCACTGGCCCCGGCCATGAACGTCAGACTCTTGGCCAGCATATTGCCGGCCTCCAGATCCGGCGCCACCAGCACATTGGCCTGCCCCGCCACCGGCGACACCAGATGCTTGATTGCCGCCGCCTCCGGATCGATAGCGTTATCCATCGCCAGCGGGCCGTCGAGCAGCGCTCCGGTGATCTGGCCACGATCCGCCATCTTGCACAGCGCGGCGGCATCAATAGTGGATGGCATTTTGGCGCTCACCGTTTCCACGGCGGCGAGGATGGCGACTTTGACCGGATCGAATCGCAGCACATGCGCCAGGTCGATCGCGTTCTGCACAATATCGGCCTTGTCGGTTAAATCAGGCGTGATGTTGACGGCGGCGTCGGTGATGATGAGCGGCTCGGAACGGCCCGGAATATCCATGACAAAGCAGTGACTGAGGCGGCGCGCGGTACGCAAGCCGGTAGCGCTGGAGACCACGGCTCCCATCAGTTCATCGGTATGCAGGCTGCCCTTCATGAGCGCGGACGCATGGCCCTCGCGCACCAGCTGCACCGCGCGCGCGGCCGAAGCGTGGCTGTGTTCCGTGTCGATCAAGGATAGTGCGGAGATATCGAGATGCGCGGCGTCGGCAGCCTGGCGGATGCGCGCTTGCGGACCAACCAGTATCGGTTTGATGATGCCCAGGTTGGCCGCATCAAGCGCGCCTTCCAGCGCGTTGCGGTCACACGGATGGGCGACAGCTACTGTCACCGGCCCTGCCTGCCGCGCTGCGGCAATCAGCCTATCGTAATGCGGGTGCTGCACTTCCATACGATCTCCTCGTTGGGCGACAAGGAAATCATATCAAGCCATGCAAATAAATCAATCTTTTTTTGTGCGACGCGGCAAACCGTACCAGAGGCACAGTGCCACCGGCACGCCCAGCGCGACGGCCGATACGTGATCCCATACGCCATCGCCGACCAGCGCCGAAATCAGGCCGATCAAAGTCAGGATCGCCAGCGCGATCGGCGCGCCCCACATGCGCACGAATGGACCGCTCATACTGTCGCCTCCTCTTCCGCTGGCGCCGCAGCGGCAGCGCGCGTTGCCGGTGCAGGCGCACGGCGCTTCAGCCACAAATACAAGCCGCTACCCAGCACGAAGATGGTAATCACATCCAGCGCCGCCCACAGGAACTGCATCCACGCGCCGCCGTAGTCGCCGAAGTGCAGCGGCTGCGAAATCAGCAGGCCGGTGAGATACCACGGCAGTTCGCGGCGGTCGGTGATCTCGGTGCTTTGCGCGTCGATCAGCACCGGTTTATATAAGCGCGAGGTCAACGCTGCATCGCCGCGCATGAAGATACCGTAATGGTGAGGGCTGCTGAATGCCGTGCCAGGGAACGCGACGAAGCCGATCTTCATGCCCGGCTCCGCAGCCACCGCGTGCTCCAACGATTTTTGCATCGAGCCCAGTTGCGTCGGCGGCGCCATGCCTTTATACGGCGCGATCATCTCGGCCATCTCAGTAACCTGCCAGTACTTCAACATCAGGTCCGCCCAGGTGTTGATCATGCCGGTGGCGCCGACCACCAGCGCCCACGTCATGGTCACGATGCCCAGCATATTGTGCAGGTCCAGCCACTTCACGCGCGGACCGCGCTCGCGCCGCACTTCGCCGAAATCGAGCTTGCGCATGAACGGCGCGTACAGCACCACCCCGGAGACAATCGCAATCACCAGCAGCAGCCCCATGAAACCGAGGAACAGCTTGCCCCACAAGCCCGCGTACAAATCCACGTGCAGGTGGAACATCACGCCGAGGAAGCTGCCTTCGAAACTAGGCTCGCCCAGCACCTTGGCGGTGCGTGCGTCGACCGCGATCGATTTGAATTTTTCGTCGGTGGGGTTATCACCCATCGTCAGGAACCAGATGCTTGGATCGTCCGCTTCCTGCGACAGGTACATCGCGATCTTGTTCGGGTACAGCGCCTTGCCGGCGGCGATCACGTCATCCAGGCTGGCCTTGGGTGTATTGGCCGGCATGGCCGGCGCCTCGATGGCATTGCCCAGCGCGTGGTCAATCTCATGGTGATAAATCAGCGGCAGGCCGGTCACGCAAAGCAGCAGCATGAACACGGTGCAGATCAAACTGCTCCATTTGTGTATCCATGCCCAGCGGCGGACGGTGTTTGGTGTCATTTCAAAATCCGGATGCGATGCTCAAACTCTAATGATAATGCAAATGACTCTCATTTAGCAGCAAAAATCGGCCGCAACGGATATAATTGGGAATCATTCTCATTTACTTAGCAAATCGCCATGCATAACAAGAATCTGAAACTGTCCCCGCTCGCCCTCGCCGCCATGATGCTGGCCGCCAGCGCCACCGCCTCCGCTGAGGACAACGCCGACAAAGTGCAGACCGTGGTCGTCAGCGCTTCCGCCGACGCTTCGGCCGAAGGCCTGTCCAAAAACTTCGCGGGCGGCCAGGTCGCACGCGGCGGCCGCGCGGGCCTGCTGGGCAACGTCGACATCATGGACAGCCCATTCAACTCGCTGAATTTCACTTCGGCCCTGATCCAGGACCAGCAGGCGCGCAGCGTCGGCGACGTGCTGCAGAACGATCCATCGGTGCGCGTTGCGCGCGGTTTCGGTAACTTCCAGGAGCTGTATGTGATTCGCGGCTTCGCCGTCAGCTCGGACGATCTGGCCTACAACGGCTTGTACGGCGTGCTGCCGCGCCAGTTCGTAGCCTCCGAACTGCTGGAGCGCGTGGAAGTATTCCGTGGCGCGAACTCTTTCTTGAATGGCGCCGCGCCAGGCGGCGGCGGCATCGGCGGCTCAATCAACCTGCTGCCGAAACGCGCGGGTACGGATCCGCTGACTCAGGTGACGGTTGGCGTGGAAAGCGGCGGCCAGGGTTATGCCGCCGCCGACATCGGCCGCCGCTTCGGCCCCGAAGGCCGCGCCGGCATCCGCGTCAACGTCGCACGCCGCGATGGCGACACCAGCGTCGATAGAGAACACCGTGAATTGAACGTGGCCTCGGTGGGCCTCGACTATCAGGGCCGCGACTTCCGCTTGTCGGCCGATATCGGCTACCAGGACCACAAACTGACCAACCCGCGCCCTGCCGTGACGCCGAGCGCCGCCATCACGCTGCCGGCAGCACCGGACAGCAGCAGCAACTGGGCGCAGAACTGGACCCACTCCAACGAACGCGATACCTTCGGCACCCTGCGCGGCGAATGGGATCTGAACAAGAACACCGTCGCTTGGGCCGCTTTCGGCGCGCGCAGCGGCGATGAGAACAACGTGCTGTCCGAGCCTAGCGTCTACAAAACCGACGGCAGCGCAACCGCCTACCGCTTCGACAACACCCGCCACGACAACGTGCGCACCGGTGAAGTCGGCGTGCGCACCAAGCTGCGTACCGGTGATATCGGCCACACCATCAGCGCCAGCGCGTCGAGCTACTGGATGGAATCGCGTAACGCTTACGCGTTCAGCACCTTTGGCGGCATCGCCACCAACATCTACAATCCGGTGGACGTGAGCGCACCCGCCGCCACCTTCTACACCGGCGGTGTGTTGAGCAATCCTGGCCTGACTGCGAAGAGTATCCTCTCCAGCTACGCCATCGCCGACACGCTGTCCATGCTGGACGATAAAGTGCTGCTGACCGTGGGCGCGCGCCATCAGTCCATCAAGGCGGACAGCTACGACTACAACAGCGGCGCCACCACCGCGCACTACGACCAGACCAAGGTCACGCCGGTCGCCGCCATCGTGTACAAGCCGGTAAAAGGCGTGTCGCTGTATGCGAACTATATCGAGGGCCTGCAGCAAGGCGCGACCGCTTCCGGCGCCGGCACCGTCATCGACAATGAAGGCTTCATGTTCGCCCCGTACGTGTCGAAGCAGAAGGAAGTCGGCGTCAAGTATGAACACGGTACGCTGGGCGCGACCGCCGCCCTGTTCCGCACCAACCAGCCAGCAGGCTACGTGGAAAACGGCCACTTTGGCGTGTTCGGCGAACAGCGCAATCAGGGCATGGAGCTGACCGTGTACGGCGTGCCGCTGCGCGGCCTGCGCCTGCTCGGCGGCCTGACGCTGCTGGAAGCAAAACAGCAGGTCACGCAGGGCGGCAAGAATCAGGGCAAGGACGTGATCGGCGTGCCGGATACGCAGCTGAACATCGGCGCGGAATGGGATATGCCGGGCGTGCAAGGCCTGAACCTGAACGCACGCACCGTGTACACCTCGTCGCAATACGCCGATGCGGCCAATACGCAGCAACTGCCGTCGTGGACCCGTCTCGACATCGGCGCCAGCTACGCGACCCGCATTTTGGATCGCAACGTGACCTTCCGCGCACGCATCGACAACGTCACAGACAAGGCCTACTGGGCCTCGGCGGGCGGCTACCCTGGCTCGAACTACCTGATCCTGGGCGCGCCGCGCACCGCTTCGGTATCGGCGACTTTCGAGTTCTAATAAATCTCGCGGCGCAGGCGCTGCATTTGCTGGTCATGACGATCCACCCAACGGCGGGCGTCATCCAGCTGGCGCTCAAGCCGTTGCACATAGTCGCTTAACTCGCGCCGCTCCTGTTCGCGGCGCTTGTCCTGCTTGACCGTTTCGTCGTTGACGGGACGGTCTTTCGCGTCCTGGCTGGCGCGGATCTCGCGTTCCAGCCGTCCCAGACGATTGCGTGCATCGCGCACGCGGCTCGCCAGTTCATTCGCGTCCGCCACCGCCTGCCGGTGCTTGGCCGCCACCACTTCGAAATCCTGGCCGCTGACATAGGCGTGCTTCAACTGGTTTTGCGCCGCCGGTGCGCACACCTCCACCGCCATGCCGACGCTGCCCCGGCCTCGCTCGAACGCACTCTCCGGCGTGCAGTAGCGCGCATTCTCTTGCCGCCATGCGTTGGTGTAGGCATCCTGCGTGCCGGGAATCGCGAACACGCCGTCGCGGCTGGCGTTGGCGATACGCTGATCCAGCTGGAATGGATGGCCGTAGCCATCGGCCGCGCCGGTGTCGCGCCAGTAGACCAGCAGGCGCGCTTCCCATGCTTCCCGATATTCGCGTTCGTGGATCTTCAGGCCCTTGGCCTTGGCTTCGCGTCCGCGCGTGCCGAACTCCTTGCCGCTGGTGGCGTCCTGCGTGCCGAGGTTGCGCCAGTAGTTGACGATTTCCGCTTCCCACGCAGCCCGGTACGACTCTTCCTGCACTTCGACACCAGCGCTGCGCGCGGCGGCAGCGCGCTTACGGAATTCGCTGTCCGGGATGCCGCTGCGTGCATCGGAGTAGCCGGCGTCCGACCAAAAGGTGCGATTACCGGCGCGCCAACCGTTGGTGTATGCCTGTTCGTCAAACCGCAGCTGCGCGGCGGAAGCCTTGCTGCGATTGGCTTCCTTCTGCGTCAGCGGCTGGCCGGCTGCGCCTTCTCGCTGTCCGGTCGCGGTCCAGTAAGCGCTATTCCCGGCGGTCCAGCCGGCGTCGTAGGCGGATGGGTTGAGCGGCGTTTTATGCTTGCGCACTTCCTCACTATTGGCGTGACGCGGGTACTGTGCCAGCGATCCTTGCTGGCCATCCTGGCTGCCCAGCGAGTACCACAAATCCCAGTTCCCTTGCGCCCAGCCGGCGGTGTAGCGCGTGGCGGCATCGCTAGCTGCTGGCTTGTCGGCGTGGTCGTCGCAGAAGTCCTTGCGTTCGGCATAGTTGGCCGGCTCGCCGAGCAAGCCGTCTTTGTGGCCAATAGCGTTCCAGTCGCCGACTTTGCAATCGGCGACTCGCTGCATGTGGGACTGGCAGCCGGCCAGCAACAGGATCAAGGGAATCAGGCGCAATGAGGTTTTCATGGCCTGAATTATAGTGCCAAATTACTATCCCAATGCAGCTATCCTTATGCAGCGATCGCCATGTGGCTGTCGCGGTACTGGATCGCATGCGCGAGGAAAGCGCTGGCGCTGAGCGGCTTGGCAAAGTGGTAGCCCTGCGCCAGGTCGCAGCCCCAATCGCGGATCAATCCCAGGGACTGTTCGGTTTCCACGCCTTCCGCCACCACCTGATAATCGAGTTCGCGTGCGAGTGCGATCAGCGAGCGCACAATGCGCTGGTCGCGCGGATTCGCATCCACATGGCGGATCAAGGATTGGTCAACCTTGACCACGGTGGCCGGCACCTTCTGCAGATAGGCGAAATTGCTGTAGCCGGTGCCGAAGTCGTCCAGCGCAAGGCTCATGCCCAGATCGCGGATGCCGTGCAGCGCCTTCAGGATGCCGGGGCCTTCCATCCAGATGCCTTCGGTGCATTCGATTTCGATGTAACGCGGATCGACGCCGAATTCGTGGCAGGTCGCCGCAAGGCGTTCAACAATGTCCGCTTCCTCGAAGTTAAAGGCCGACAGGTTGATGGCCACCTTGATCGGATTGCCGCCCGCATGCCATTCCGCGACCTGACGGATGGCGCTGCGGATCACCCAGTGGCTCAAGGGACCAATCAGCGCGGTCTTTTCGATCAGCGGGATAAATTCAGCCGGCGACACCGGACCCAGTTCCTCGTGGGTCCAGCGCAGCAGCGCTTCAGCGGCCAGGCAGGCGCCGTTTTGCAGCGCGTGCTTGGGCTGGTAGACCAGTTCAAAATGATCATGGGCGATGGCATGGCGCACGTCATGCAGCAGGCGGAAGGCGCGCTTTTGCTGCTCGTCTTCGGCGTTGCTGTAGAAGCTCCAGCGCTGCTGGCGCATCAGCGACTGGTTGATGGCGGCGGCTGCCTTGCGCGGCGCGTCCTGCGCGGAGTTGGTGCACAGGTCGAATTGCACGATGCCGCCAAAGCTGGGCAGCACCATCGGGATGTTCACGCTGTTGAACGGCGCTTGCAGTTCAGGTTCCAGCCCATGCAGGTAGCTGATGAAGCCTTCGGTATCTTCATCGCGCGAGAGGATGGCGAAACGGGCGTCGGTCAGGTGGTAGACCTGCGCCCTGCCCTCGAACAACCGAAGCAGACGCGCGCCGGCTTCGCGTACCAGTTCATCATAGACCGGCGCGCCCAGCACGCGGATGATTTCGAAGGCCTTGGCGGCGTCGGGCATGTCGATATCGACCAGCACGCGACGCTGGCCACGCCCAGTGCTGGCCTGCGCGGTCAGATCTTCGAACAGCTGGTATTTATTCGGCATTCCGCTCACCGCGTCCACGTGGCCGACGGCGCGGCCGAGCGTGATGTGCGCCATGACCATGCTGGCGAGGTTGGCCAGTTGTTCGCGCTCGGCGGCGGCCAGTGTGCGCGGCTGGGTATCGATCACACACAGCGCGCCGATCGCAAAGCCGTCCTGCGTAATCAGCGGCGCGCCCGCGTAAAAGCGCACCGACTGTGGGCCGGTGACCATCGAATTGCCGGCAAAGCGGGCGTCGCACAGCGTGTCTTCCACCACCAGCACGCTGGCCTGCTGGATGGTGTATTGGCAGAAGGTCTGGTCGCGCTGCGTGTTCGGCGGGCAGAAGCCGACGGTGGACTTCAGCCACTGGCGGTCGCTATCCAGTAGCGAGATGTAGGCGCCGGCGGTGCCGTAGATGTCCATCGCCAGTTTGGTGATGGAGTCGAAGTAGGCGCTGGTGTTGGTGTTCAGGAGGCCCAGTTGGTGCAGCGCCTGCAGCCGTTCAGGTTCGGAGTGGTTCAGCAAGATCTCCTGCATGCTCAGGCTCCAGCAGGCGCTGGCAGCAGGCCGGCCGTCAACGCACGCGCCTCGCCGCCGGTGGACGCGTGGCCGCTGCGGCCGGTCGGCGCGCGCCAGCCTTCGCGTTCGGTCTTGAACACGCTGACCGCGTGGTTCAGCTGCGCTGCCTGATCCTGCAAGACCTCCACCTCGGCGGCCGCATGTTCGACCAGTGCCGCATTCTGCTGCGTCACCTGGTCCATCTGCGAAATCGCGCGGTTGACTTCCTCGATGCCCTGGCGTTGCTCAGTACTGGCCAGCGTAATCGCGCCTACCATATCGCTGACCTGCTTCACGCTGTCCACGATATCGCGCATGGTGCTGCCCGCGTGCTCCACCAGCTGCGTGCCCGCATGAATCCGTGCCACCGACGTATCGATCAGCGTCTTCACCTCGCGCGCCGCGCTGGAACTGCGTTGCGCCAGATTGCGCACCTCGGTCGCCACTACAGCGAAGCCGCGTCCCTGCTCACCTGCGCGCGCCGCTTCCACTGCCGCATTCAAGGCCAAAATATTGGTCTGGAACGCGATACCGTCAATCACACTGATAATTTCCTCGATCTTGCGCGACGATTCATCGATGGCGTTCATGGTCAGCACCACCTCCCCAACTATCTCGCCGCCCTTGCTGGCGATTTCGGACGCATTCTGCGCCAGCGCATTGGCATCGCGCGCGCTGTCGGCATTCTGCTTGACGGTAGCAGTCAACTGCTCCATCGCCGACGCGGTTTCCTCCAGCGAGCTGGCTTGATCCTCGGTGCGGCCGGACAAATGCTGGTTCTGTTCCGAGATCTGATCGCTGATGCTGGCTACCGCCAGCGCGGCGTCATGCACCTCCGTCACCGTCGTGCGCAGGTTGCGGCTCATCTTCACCAGCACCGCCATGATGCTGTCATGATCCTGGCCGCGCAGCGCCACCTCGTGATACAGCTCGCCGCGATCCACCGCATTCGCCAGCGCCTTGACTTCGGCCGGCTCGGCGCCCAGCGCGCGCAGCAAGTACTGCGTCACGCGCCAGGCCACCACCACGCCGATGGCGATCGCCACCGCCACCGCAGCCAACGCCAGCGATTGAAAGTTATGCGCGCCATGCCGGGCCAGGGCCGACTCGGCCTCGGTCAGTTTCTCTTCCTGATCGATAAAGCCGTTGATGCTGGCCAGCCAATCCACAAAGGCGGGCTTGGCCTGCGCCAGCATCATCGCCCGCGCGCCGTCGACATCACCTGACTGGCGCGCCGCGATAATCTTGCGCACCAGCGGCATGGCGCGGGCTTCGGTCTGTTTGATCTTTTCCAGCCATGCGCGTTCCTCCACCGAGACGATGGCCTTGGTGTCGCTGAACAGCGCATCCAATGGACGTGCGGACTGCTGGTAGTCGTTATCCAGTTTATCGATCAACGCCGTCACGGCGGAGATCTCAGCATCGCCGACTAGCGTCACATCGCGCAGCGCGATCGCGCGGTCATGCACACTGCCGCGAAAATTAATCGCGTAGCGCTGCTTGACGTTATTCACCTCGCTGATGTGCTGCAGGCTGTTGTCGATCGCGTTCACCTTGAACACGCTCAGCGCAGACAGCACCAGCATCATGGCCAGGATAATCCCGAAGCCCATGCCAAGGCGGCCCGACACGCTGATCTCATTTTTGTTGACTTCCATTCCCTGCTCCTCGCACCATTAGTGAAACTGGTTGAAACTGTACTATCCAAAGAGACAGAAAACACCTCCCTAAGGAGGGATGCTGTGATACTGTTCGCGCTGGCTAAAAATATAAAAACACTATGCGGATCAACTCTATCGACGCTGTGCGCGGCCTCACCGTGGCCGCCATGCTGCTGGTGAACGATGCCGGCGACTGGTCTCACATCTATCCCTGGCTGGAGCACGCGCACTGGCACGGCTGCACGCCGGCAGATTTCATCTTCCCTGTATTTATGCTGATCGTCGGCGTATCGCTGCAGCTGGCGCTCGGCAAGCAGCTCGACGCCGACGCGCCCGCCGCGCCGATGGCGCGCGCCGTCATGCTGCGCGGGGCACGCATCGTGCTGCTTGGTGTCGCACTGAATGTGGTCTCGATGCTGGCGATGGGCGCGCATTTCCGCCTGCTCGGCGTCCTGCAGCGCACCGGCATTTGCTTCGCGGCCGCCGGCCTGATCGCCATCTACCTGCCCAACGCCCGCGCGCAGTGGGCCGCATTGGCCACCATCCTGCTCGGCTACTGGGCGCTGTTGAGCGGAAGTGTGGAACCTGACCTCAACCTCGCAGACCGCATCGACACCGCCGTGCTGGGCGCACTCTCTTATCAGTACGACGCCGCCACCGGTCTGGCGCACGAACCGGAAGGCATATTGAGTACGCTGCCTTCGCTGGGCACCGTCATCCTCGGCATGCGCGCGGGCGATTGGCTGCGCAAAGGCCGCACCGGCACGCTGGCCCTCGCGGGCGTGGTGGCGATGCTAGTTGGAGGCGTGTGGTCGCTGGCGCTGCCGCTGAATAAGCAGTTGTGGACTTCATCGTTCGTGCTGTGGACCGGCGGCTTGGGCATGCTTGCCATCGCCCTCGCCCATCGGCTGATCGATGTGCAAGGCTGGCCGCCACTGGGTCGTGCGATGGGTGTGAACGCCATCACGGCGTATGCCGGTTCGTGGCTGGCAGCATGCGCGCTGGCCTACGGCGGCGTGATGGGACCGTTGTATGAACATGTGTTTCGCGCGCCACTGGCACCGGTGTTCGGTCCCGAGTTTGCGTCGATGGCGTTTGCCGCCAGCTTCACCGCCGTGTTCTGGCTGGCGATGGCCTATGCCTACAAACGCGGCTGGCGCGTCACCATTTAAAAGCGCCAGCGTAACGAGACGGTCAGGCTGCGCTCCTTTTGCGATACCGGCTCGCCGATCAGGGCGCGCGCCGGGCGCTCGCTGCGCACCAGCAGTGCCTCGGTCATCAGCGACAGGCTTTCCGCCAGCGGCAGGTCGTAGGCCAGCGCGACGCCGTGGCCAACTTCGCCGTTCGGATCGGATGGAATGTTATCGTGTTCGGTGGTGCTGAAGCGGTCATAGCGCACGGCCGCCGTACCAGGGCCGAGTGGATGGCTGGCCAGCGCAAACCAGGACTGGAAGTAGCTGCCAGCGCCGACCCGGCCCATGATGGTATCGCCGCGCATGGACTGCATCGCCAATTCCCATGCGCCATGCGGGCGCCACACGACACTCACGTGGTTGAAATGCGTACGCCAGCCGTATTGGCCGTCCTTGACCACCGTGGGGTCGGTCAGGTTATCGTAATGCAGCGCCGCCGCTTCCAGCCGCGTGCCCACATTGAAATTCGCGCCGACGTAGTAGCCAAGCTTCCCGTCCAGCTCCCGGAACGGGTGAATGTCGCGCGACTGCCGCAGCAAATAGCCGCCAGGCCGCCGGTACACCGGCAAATCAGCCAGCTTCACAGTATCGTTACGGCCGGCGATACGGTCGCTGATCGACCAGCCGCGCCAGCACAAAAGTGTACCGGTAGGGTCGTTGCCGGTGAAGACGGCAGCCAGTACACCAACATCGTACGCATCGCCACTGTACCGGCCCAGCCGCCGCGCGCTCCACTCGATACCATTGGTGCGCAGCTCTTCGCCGATCCAGCTGTTGATGGCAGAACTGGAAATGGTGTGTTTGGGCACCCAGCCCACGCTGTCGTAATCGAGTTCCACGCTGGTCGGCGGGAAGAAAAAGCCGGCCCGCACGCGGGTTTTCCACGCACCGTCCGGCACCGGGCTCCATGTGAGGAAGGCTTCGCGCACATCGACCACGCCGCGATGCTGCTGGTCTGCGCTCAGTTCCAGGCTGGCGCTCACGCTGTCCAATAAATCGGCATCGGCGCGCAGTACGGCCTGGCCGATGCTCAGGCGCGGCGAGTTTTCATCGTAACGGGTCTTGCCCAGTCCACTATCGAGGAAGCTGCGGCCGGCGTCGGAATCGACGGCACGCACGTCCAGCAGGCCGCGCCACTCAACGTTTTGTGCGCCAGCGGACGAGGCCACCAGCGCCAGCATGAAGGGAATCAAGCGTAGTTTCATGCCTGCATGATACACGGCTATAATCCATCGTCCTTCAACTTAGATGAAGAAAGCTTTAGATGATGAAACGTGTATGTATCGCGCTGCTGGCACTGTTGGCGGGTAGCGCAAGCGCCGAAACCATCGAATCGGCGCCGCTGAATGAAGTGTGGATCAACGGCGGCTTCTATACCGCGCACTTCCAGCGCGACAAAGACCTGAACGGCGCCAACGGCGGCATCGGCGCGGAATGGCGCTTCTCGACCGTCGCCTCGGCCACGGCGGGGCGTTTCTACAACAGCGACCGCGCCTACTCCAACTACGCCGGCATCTACTACCAGCCGTGGAAAGTCGGCCCGGTGCGCATCGGCGCGGTGCTGGGCGCCTTTGACGGCTACCCTAAAATGCGCAATGGCGGCTGGTTCCCCGCCGCCATTCCGACTTTGAGCTACGAATATGAACGCGTCGGCATCAACGTGGCGATCATCCCGTCGTACAAAGACCGCTTGTACGGCGGGATTTCGCTTCAGTTGAAGCTCAAGGCGTTTTAAGCACGCGCCTTGGTCACGGCGATGTGGTCGAGGATGTGTTTCGGCACTTCAGCGTAGTGCTTGAACTCCATCGTGTAGGTCGCCCGGCCCTGCGTCAGTGAACGCAGGGTGGTCGAGTAACCAAACATCTCGGCCAGCGGCACCGAGGCGCGGATGATCTTCCCGCCGCCGCCTGGGATCTCGTCCATGCCCTGCACCATGCCGCGCCGCGCGGTCAGGTCGCCCATCGCATTGCCCATGAATTCCTCGGGCGTTTCGACTTCCACCTGCATCACCGGCTCCAGCAGCACCGGCCCTGCGCGCTTCATGCCTTCCTTGAAGGCCATCGAACCGGCCATGCGGAAGGCATTCTCGTTCGAGTCCACGTCGTGATACGAGCCAAAGGTCAGCGTGGCGCGCACGTCGACCACCGGATAACCCGCCAGCACGCCCGTGCGTAAGGTCTCCTGGATACCCTTGTCCACCGCAGGGATGAACTCGCGCGGCACCACGCCGCCCTTGATGGCGTCCACGAACTCGTAGCCTTTGCCGCCGGCTTCCAGCGGTTCCAGCGTCAGCACCACGTGACCATACTGGCCACGCCCGCCGGACTGCTTGACGAATTTGCCTTCGACGTCGGTCGCCGTTTTGGTGATGGTCTCGCGGTAAGCCACTTGCGGCTTGCCGACCGTCGCCTCCACGCCAAACTCGCGCCGCATGCGGTCCACCAGAATTTCCAGATGCAGCTCGCCCATGCCGGACATGATGGTCTGGCCCGATTCCTCGTCCGTATGCACGCGGAAGGATGGATCCTCCTGCGCCAGCCGGTTCAGGGCGATGCCCATTTTTTCCTGGTCGGCCTTGGTCTTCGGCTCCACCGCCTGCGAGATCACCGGTTCTGGGAAGATCATCTTTTCCAGCACGATCACGTGGTCCGGTGAGCTTAAGGTATCGCCGGTGGTCACGCCCTTCAGGCCCACCGCCGCCGCGATATCGCCGGCGTAGACTTCCTTGATCTCCTTGCGCTCATTCGCATGCATCTGCAGGATGCGGCCCAGACGTTCCTTCTGCGACTTGGTCGGGTTGTAGACCGTGTCGCCGGAATTCACCACGCCCGAGTACACGCGGAAGAAGGTCAGCTGGCCGACAAATGGATCGGTCATGATCTTGAACGCCAGCGCGGAGAACGGATCCGAATCGGTCGGATGGCGTTCGATCGGCTTATCGTCCTCGTCGTGACCGGCGATGGCCGGCACGTCCACCGGCGACGGCAGATATTCAATCACCGCATCCAGCATGGCCTGCACGCCGCGATTCTTGAAGGCGCTGCCGGCCAGCATCGGCACGATCTCGTTGCGGATGGTGCGCAGGCGCAGGCCGGTCTTGATCTCGTCTTCCGTCAGCACGCCGCCGTCCAGGTATTTCTCCAGCAGTTCGGGCGTGCCTTCGGCGGCCGCTTCCACCATCTTGTCGCGCCATTCCTGCGCCAGCCCTTGCAGGTTGGCCGGGATGTCTTCATAGGTGAACTTGACGCCGAGGGTTTCGTCGTCCCAGTTAATCGCGCGCATCTTGACCAGATCCACCACGCCGTGGAAGTTATCCTCGGCGCCGAGCGGAATCTGGATCGGCACTGCCACGCCTTTCAGGCGATTGGCGATCTGCTCGCGCACCCGGAAGAAGTCCGCACCGACGCGGTCCATCTTGTTGATGAACGCGATGCGCGGCACATGGTATTTATTCGCCTGGCGCCACACGGTCTCCGACTGCGGCTGCACGCCGCCGACAGCGTCGTACACCATCACGGCGCCATCGAGCACGCGCATCGAACGCTCCACCTCGATCGTGAAGTCGACGTGGCCCGGCGTATCGATGATATTGATGCGATGCTCGGCGAAATTGCCGGCCATGCCCTTCCAGAAGGCAGTGGTGGCGGCCGAGGTGATCGTGATCCCGCGTTCCTGCTCCTGCTCCATCCAGTCCATCGTCGCCGCGCCGTTGTGCACTTCGCCGATTTTATGGTTGACGCCGGTATAGAACAGGATGCGCTCCGTGGTCGTGGTTTTGCCAGCGTCAATGTGAGCGCTGATGCCGATGTTGCGGTAACGCTCGATGGGGGTCTTGCGGGTCATCACAATCTCCTTGGTATCTTGATGGAACTCACAAATATGGCGCATGCGATAGAATTCAAGAGCTAGCGTGCTACATGATTCGCGGCAATTAATGTAATCTGGCGCCTAACTCTACCTTTCCTTGGGCCTCACTGCATGCGCGCACTGGCAAAAAACACGCTCTTCCTCTCTTTAGGCATAGCCCCGGCCCTGGCTTTCGCCCAGGCCTCCGATCTTCAACTGCGGCTGGAACGCTGCGCCGTGCTCGGCGACGCCAGCGCCCGCCTCGCCTGCTACGACGGACTGGCCAACGTCGCCACGCCCGACCGCAAGGCTGAGCCGGCCCGCACCCAGCCGGCCGCGCCCCCGCCCGAGCCGAAAGTCCCGGCCAAGGTGGCCGCGCTGACCACCATTGCGCCGGAAGACAGCGTCTCGCGCATGGTGCAGGAATGGGAGCTCGATCGCGCCGCCAAGCGCGGCGTGTTCAACTTCCGGCCGCACAAGGACACCTATCTTTTGCTGGCCAATTACAGCACCAGCTCCAATGATGCGCCTTTTCAGGAGTTTACGCCTGCCGGCATCAAATCCAAGCATGTGGAGCTGACCTACCAGATCAGTTTCAAGATGAAGCTGATCGAGCAGCTGATGAGCACGCCGGTCGACCTGTGGTTCGGCTACACCCAGAACAGCTTCTGGCAAGCATACAACCGCGCGGCGTCCAGCCCCTTCCGCGAAACCAACTACCAGCCTGAGATGATGCTGACCACGCCGCTGAACCTGAACCTCGGGCCGCTGGAGACGCGCTACCTGACGCTGGGCCTGAATCACCAGTCGAACGGCCAGACCTCCACGCTGTCGCGCAGCTGGAACCGGATCTATGCGGAGGTGGGAGCGGAGAAAGGGAAATTCGGCGTTTCCTTCCGCCTGTGGAAGCGGCTGGACAATGCGCGCTCGGACAATGACAACATCGACATCACCGACTACCTTGGTCACGGCGACCTGACCGCCACCTACCGCTTTGACGGCAACGAGCTCTCGGTGATGGCGCGCCGCAATTTCGGCAAGAAGCATGGCGCGCTGCGCGTGGGCTGGTCGTTCCCCGTAGCCGCCAATCTGAAGGGATATGTGCAGGGCTTCAGCGGCTACGGCCAAAGCCTGATCGACTACAACTATTCGCAGAAATCCGTCGGCGCCGGCTTCCTGGTCGACTTCTAACGCGGCGAGCCGCCGAGGATGCGCGCCGGCAGCATGACGATGGCGCGCAACAGCTCAAACACGCCTTCCACGCCGATGCCGATCAGGCGAAACGGCAGCAGGACCAGCCACGCCAGCGGATACAACACCAGCGCCAGCAAGGCCAGCGGCCAGCACAGGAACAACAACACCAGCCATAGCATGAAACTCAGCATGAGACGCCCCCGATACAGTTAATTTAATGTCTATAATGACACTCTATTAGAGCGGCGGCGCAGACGCAATTCCCGTGCGACCAGCTGCAGATAACGGCGATCAATCGGCGCTTTTTGGGGACAAACGGAAAAATGAGATTCAAACCATTGTATGTGGCAATGCTGCTCGGTAGCGCCAGCTTGGTCAACGTTCATGCGCAACAAGTGGCCGAACAACGCGTGGTGGTGGCAGGCCAGCGCAACGCGTCGGAGTGGTTCCGGGTCGAGAGCCAGCACTTCGTGGTGTATTCCAACACCAGCAATGACGATGTGGCCGCGCTGCTCAACCAGCTGGAGCGGCTTGATTACATGCTGCGGATCTACACCCAGCCGTTCCTCAAGACCACCGGCGCCGAGCCACGGCTCACGTTCTACTACCACGACGGCGCGGTGGCGCTGAATGCGCTGGCAGTCAGCCAGCCGGCCAATGCCATCGGGCTGTACAACAGTTGCAGCGCGGGCGTGCAGGGTTTCGGCGTGGAGCTCGATCCCAGCGACGAAGGCCTGAGCTATCTGTACGAGGCCTACACCCGCCACTTCCTGTACCGCTACACCGATATCCGCGCGCCGATCTCCTTTATCGATGGCCTGGCCCACTACTTCGCCAGCGCCCGCTTTAGCGATACCCAGATGACCGTCGGTAAAACACCGCTCAACGTCGGCCGATACCTGAGCTTCCTCGACGAAGGCCGCCGCTACAGTCTCGATTACAAGGACGTGCTGGAGCAAAACGATACGCGCGGCGTCAACTACGCCGCCACGGCGGGCCTCAAGCTGGAATTCGCGGCGCGCTCGTGGCTGCTGACGCATTACATGCTGTCCAGCCAGGATACGCGCAAGCGCATGGAAAACTACCTGGGCGCCGTCTATCGCGACGTGCCGATTAGCCAGGCCTTCGAGCAGGCGTTCGGCATCAAAGTGGCCGACCTGGGCAATATCCTGTGGCGCTACCGGCGCCAATCCATCAAGGTCCTGACGGTCAATGTGCCGGAGCTGCCGCTGGCCAGGATGGCGTTCAAGAGCCTGCCGCAATCATCGGGAGAATTCGTGCTGGCCGAGGCCGCGCTCAAGTCCTGCCCCGAGCGCAAGGAGGGCGAGGCCCTGCTGCGCCGCGTGGCGGCCGAGGCGGCGCGCTATCCCGCCAATGACTACGCCCAGCGCGTGCTGAGCCGCGCCCAGGTCGACTGGGGCAATCCGCAAGATGCGCTGCCCTACCTGAATGCCGCAGCACGCAAGCCGGATGCGGAAGTGCTCTACCTGCTGGGCCAGGCCCATCTGCGCCTGTCGCAGCTGGAGGCGGCGCACAGCAATTTAAACCGGGCGCTGGAACTCAATCCAAACTCGGCCGAAACAGCGCACGCGCTATTTCTGGCGGGCCTGCAATCGTCGGCAGAGCCGGACGAGACTACCCTGCTGGCGGCCATCGCGGCCTGGGATAGTGCGCATGAAGTCAATACCTTTGCCCGGCAAGCGGCGCTGGCCTATGCCTACACCGGCAACACAGCACGCGCGCGCAATGCGCTCAGGCTGATGGCGCATAACATTAGGGAACCGGAATTGTCGGCGTGGGCCAGGACCTGGCTGAGGAAAGTGGCGGCCGGCGCCAGCAAGCCGGAACTGCTGGCCGAGATGCGCAAGCAACCGGCGGCCGGTACGGCGTTCAGGGAATGGACCATCGCCAACGCCCGCGTGATGGCGGACGTGGAGCGCAACGCCGGCATGCAGGACGCGCGCGGCCACATCGACCAGGCTCTCAATCCATCGATCCCGGCGCAGGCTATGCCGTCGTCACCGACGCGTTGATTGCTTGATTACTGGCCGACGCAGATAATCTTGGTGACGTATTCCTTGGCGTTGGGCTTCTTCTTGTTCGCCCATGCGATAGCCTCATTGGCTTGCTCGATGGTCAGCACCGAGGCCTTGTCCTTCGACTTAATGAAGGACACGCCCTCGAACGCACCGTCCTTGCTGCGCATGACCTTGGCAAACACCGGCGGCTTGGTTTCGCCGTCGGCGATCTTGTTTTGCTGGATCAGGTAACGTTGGTCGGTGTCGGTCATACAAATCTCGCTTAAAAGGTCTATTTTAAGCGAATGCCGGGACTTGCTGGGCTGGTTGCAGTACCGCCTCGTACAGAATTTCCGCTTTCAGCGAGGCTTGCAGCGATGGAATCGAGCCGCCGGCGCGGTACTGGAAGCTCACCTGCAGCACATCCCCCTCACGCGCCTTGACCGGCGCGGCCAGCGGCAAGGTCATGTAGTGATTGAGCCAGTCGATGGTGGTGGAGCGCTCCTGCACCACTGCCAGAATATTCTTGGTGACGAAGCGCATGGCGTTGATCTCGCCGTTGCGCTCCACCACGAACTTGCCCTGCCAGGTGTAGACCAGCTCATTCGGCTGATTGAAATCGATGATGCTGTAGACGGCCGGCGGCGCCATCTCCACCGTGCCCGGATAGATGACCGTGGTTTCCTGGAACTGCACGATGGGCGCGTGAAAGCCTTCGAAGTCATATTCCTGCTGCAGCGGCTGCACCGCCATGATCACCGCTTCCGGCAGGAACACCGGCAGCGGGCCGCCGAAGCGCTCGGCGTAACGGCGTTTGAACGATTCGATCACTTCCACCTGCTTTTCGCGCAGCATGCCGACATGGATCATCTCGCAGATCACCACATCGACCGGTTCCGGCGGCAGGTATTCGAAGGCATCGGCGTGAATCACCTCGACCTTTTCGCCGTTGGGATTCTTGGCCAGGAACTTGCGCGCCTCCTTTACCATGTCCGGATTGAACTCGACGCAATACACCTTGGCCGCCTTGGCCGCCGCGAACCACGACAGCACGCCGGTGCCGCCGCCCAGCTCCAGCACCTTGGCGCCCGGCTTGACGGCATAGTCGATGGCCGACTTAAAGCCGTGCATGCGGTTCTGATCCATCAGCATATTGTGATGGTAGTGGACTGGAATAAACTGCCCCAGATAGCAGCTCTCAATTTCGCGTTCGTTCAGCATGGTGATCCTCGGTAAGTGCCTGAGGAACATTATCGTGAACAACGCGCACTCCCCATGCCGCGAGCTAGGCCGCAAACACCCTTCAATTCCCGGATCGGGCTTGCTGATGTTAATGGATGCTTTAATATGAAATGGCGTATTAAAGGAGTCTTTAACGTGCCGCGCGTGTCCGGAACCAGTATCAGTAGCATCATGCAGGGCGAAATAGTACGAGCCTTCGTGCCGCATCGCCTGCCGCCGGCGGAGCCCGCGTTGGCAGCCGAAAGCTACGAGGATTTGCATCGCATTGCGGAGTTGGCCTTGGCTCGCCTGTCCGCCGTCGCTGGCCTCGTGCCATCGGTTGATTGGCTACTTTACAGTGCGGTCCGCAAGGAAGCCTTATTGACATCCCAAATCGAGGGTACGCAAGCCACGTTGACGGATCTATTTGCGCAGGAAGCCGGACTTCCGCTTAGCAATCGGGACGACGTTGAGGAAATTACCAACTACATCCGCGCGTTCCGCATGGTACAGGACAATTTACGCGATGAGCATGGCCTGCCGCTCAGCACTCGCCTGATTTGCGATGCTCACCGCGTGCTGATGGCCGGCGTGCGCGGCAAGGACAAGCTTCCCGGAGAGCTGCGGCGCTCGCAGAACTGGATCGGAGGCAGCCGTCCGGGCAATGCAGTCTTTGTTCCGCCTCCGCCCGGCCTCATCGGCGGACTGCTCTCTGACTTCGAACACTTCATACACACAGAGCATAGCGACCTCCCTCCGCTGGTGCGCATCGCATTGCTGCATGCGCAGTTTGAAACCATTCATCCCTTCCTGGATGGGAATGGCCGCATGGGGCGCCTGCTTATTGCCGCGCTGGTTGAGCACTGGGGATTACTGCCCCAGCCGTTACTATACCTGAGCGGTTACCTGAAGCGGCACCAGGAAGAATACTATCGGCTGCTTTCCTCGATCCGCAATCAAGGAGATTGGGAGGCATGTTTACCGTCGAACGCGCACGGCAGCAATTGAAAACCAGTTTCCCGACGGCGAACGCAGCGATCAAGCTGCTTGTGGACTGCGGGATCGTCAGCGAAATGAGCGGACAACGGAAAAATCGCAGCTTCGGCTATCTGCGCTACATCCAGTTGCTATCCCGCGATTAACGGGGCTTTTTGTTGGCGAGGAAGGTGTTGATGGTTTTGGCGATCCAGGGCTTGTCGGCCTTGAGGGCGAATTCGGCGGCGGTGAGGTGGAAGCCGCCATCTTTCAGCGTGGCGTCGGCGCCTTCCTCCAATAACAGCGCAACCACGTCTTCCTGGCCTTCGCGGGCGGCGATCATCAGCGGCGTCATGCCGGATGGGGACTCGGCGTCGATGTAGGCGTGTTTGTCGAGCAGGATACGGGTGATTTCCACGCTGCCAGCGGCCGCCGCGTAATGTAACGCGGCCCAGCCTTTTTGATTGACTTGCGCGCCGCGCTTCAGCAGTTCAAGCACAGCGGTTTTATTCTGACGGAACGCGGCCATCATCAGCGCCGTGTTGCCGTTGGGTGCTTTCGCTTCCAGGTCGATGCCCGGCTGGTCCATGAGCAGCCGCGCGACTTTCAGCGATTCGTAGCGCATTGCCACGATCAGGCCGGTTTCGCCATTGGGATCGCGCACGTTCGGGTCGACGCCGCGCAGCAGCGCCGTCGCCACCCGGCTGGCGCCGTCCAGCTGGGCGGCACGGAAGAAGTCGACTTCATCGTCGGTCTGCTCGCGCGGCTCGGCGGCGGCAGCCAGGGCCGGAGCCGCCACCACAGCGGCGAGCGCCAACAACAGCAAGCGACGCACGCGCACCATCACGCCGGCACGTTGAACAGCTTGCGGAAGTTGGCGGTGGTCTGCGCCGCCACTTCCTCGACCGGCACGCCTTTCAGCTTGGCGATGTACTCGCCCACGTGCGCCACAAAGCCCGGCTCGTTCATCTTGCCGCGATACGGCACCGGCGCCAAGTAAGGCGAATCGGTCTCGATCAGGATGCGCTCCAGCGGCAGCTCCAGCGCCACCGCCTGCAATTCCTTGGCGCTCTTGAAGGTCACGATGCCGGAGAAGGAAATATAAAAGCCCATCTCGATGGCCGCGCGCGCCACTTCCAGCGATTCGGTAAAGCAGTGCATCACGCCGGCGACGCCGCCCGCCTCGGTGCCTGCGCCCTCTTCGCGCATGATACGTATCGTGTCTTCACTGGCATTGCGGGTGTGAATAATCAGCGGCTTGCGCGTGATGCGCGAGGCCTTGATGTGGGTGCGGAAGCGCTCGCGCTGCCATTCCAGATCGCCTTCCAGGCGGAAGTAGTCCAGCCCGGTCTCGCCGATGGCGATGATTTTCGGGTCATCGGCCAGCTGCACCAGCTGTTCCACCGACGGCTCCGGCGTGTCTTCATAGTCCGGATGCACGCCGACCGAGGCGTAGATGTGCGGATACTGGTGCGCCAGCGCCAGCACCTGCGGGAAGTCCGGCAGGTCGACCGACACGCACAGCGCATGGGTCACCTTGTTGTGCTCCATTTGCGCCAGGATGTCCGGCATGCGGGCGGCCAGCTCCGGGAAATTGATATGGCAGTGAGAATCGATATACATGCCGCGATTGTACCGTATCCGCCACGGTCGTTAAAAAACGCTTTCCTCTTTACCAATTACTAAGATAGCATTCATGCACGTTATGTAATTACGTAATACGACAAGGAGACCTATGAACGCTCATATGAGTACCACCGAAATCTATTTGCTGGCGATGCTGCTGATCTTCGTCGCCCCATTCCTGGTCTGGCGACTATTCAAGACCGACTACTTCGCGCCGCTGGTCATTGTCCAGATCATCATGGGCATCATTCTCGGCCCGGGCGTAGTCGGCGCCGCTTTCCCTGAGTACCACAAATTCGTCTTCAATCCCGACGTGGTCAAGACCCTCAACGGCGTGGCCCAATGGGGTGTAATGCTTTTCGTAATGCTCGCCGGTATCGAGCTGGACCTGAAAAAGACCTGGCAATATCGCCGTGAGAGCGTCACCACCGCCGGCTTGTCGCTGACCATGCCGCTGATTTTCGGCTGCGCCGCCGCGCTGCTGCTGATGGGCTACCAGGGCTGGATGGGCGCCAAGGCCGCCAATTGGCAATTCATGCTGGGCGTAGGCATGGCCTGCGCCGTTACTGCGCTGCCGGTGCTGGTGCTGCTGCTGGAAAAACTGGACATCCTGCGCCAGCCGATGGGTCAGCGCATCATGCGTTACGCCAGCCTGGATGACGTCGCTATCTGGGGCGTGCTGGCCGTGATCATGCTGGACTACGAACGCATGGGCCGCCAACTCGGCTTCCTGGTCGCCTTCGCCCTGCTGACCCCGCTGTTCCGCCGCATGATGGTGCGCCTGAAGGAAAGCGACCGCTGGTACGTCGCCATCTTCTGGCTGCTGGCTTGCGCTTTCGGCGCCGACTGGGCCGGTCTGCACTTCATGGTGGGCGCCTTCCTGGCCGGCGTGGTGATGGATGTGGAATGGTTCGGCCAGGAGAAACTGGACAGCCTGTTCAAGAACGTGCTGCTGGTGCTGATGCCAGTGTTCTTCCTGAGCACCGGCCTGCGGACCAAATGGGACCTGGGTGGCTACTCGGTATTCTTCGTGGCTGGCCTGCTGCTGTTCGCCTCGGTTGGTGGCAAACTGGCTGGCGCCCATATCGCCGGCAAAGTCCTGAAATGGAAAGACGGTGAAGCCTCGATCATCGGCTGGCTGCTGCAATCCAAGGGCCTGATCGAGATCATCTTTGCCAACATCCTGCTGGACAAGCAGATCATCACCAGCGAGACCTTCACCGCCCTGCTGTTGATGGCAGTTGGCAGCACCATGTTGACGATTCCTGTCGTGCACCCTAAACTTAACCGTGCACAGAATCGTGGACTGGTTGGTCAAGCCAGCTCCTGAGCTTTGAAAGGATGAAGAACATGGCGCGTACCGGATTAACCAAGTCTCAAGTCAGGGAAACCCGCGATCAGCTGTTGGCTGACGGGCGTTACCCCTCGGTTGATGCGGTCCGCCATGCCTTGGGCGACACCGGCTCCAAGTCCACCATCCACAAGCATTTGAAAGAGCTGGCGGAGGAAGACAATCGCGTCGGCCTCAAGCACGAAGACACCACCCGCACGCTGCAAGCACTGGTCGAACAATTGGCCGACAAGCTGCATCAGGACGCCGAGCGTCGCTACGAAGCCCAACTGGAACAGAAAGACCAGGAACTGGCGGCCTTGCGGCGCGAAGTCGAGCGCCTGCGCGCCCGTGTGGAAGGACTGGAAATCGACGCCTACGCCAGCCAGCCGCACGACCACGGCTTCGGCCATTTCAACCACATGCAGTCCAGCCTGCGCTGCGGCCTGAACGACAGCACGCCATTCAGCATGTTGATGAACGGCGGCCGCTCAGCTGTGGTCGATTTCGACAGCCCGCAAATCCAGCTTACGCCACGCGTTTTCCAAGGATAATCAGGTCGCGTTCAACGCCGTCCAGATTCGCCACCTTGGGCAGGTGCGCCCACGTTTCGAAACCGAACTTGCCGAATAGGCCGAGGCTAGGTTTGTTGTGGCCAAAGATGAAGCCCAGCAGCGTGTGCACCTTGATCTGCGGCGCGTAGGCGATCGCCTGCTCAATGCAGTAGCGGCCCACGCCCTTGCCGCGCGACGCTTCGGCAATGTAAATCGAAATCTCCGAAGTGCCCGAATAAGCCGGACGGCCGTAGAAGTTCGAGTACGACATCCAGCCCAGAATCTCATCGCCTTCGGCCGGGTGGATAATCCACAGCGGACGCTTGTCCGGGGTGTGATCGTGATACCACTGCAAGCGCGATTCGACCGACACCGGTTCGGTATCGGCAGTTACCTCGCGCGAGGCGATGGTGCTGTTGTAAATGGCTACAATGGTCGGCAGGTCTTCAAGCGTGGCGAGGCGGTGGCGGAAAGTCATGAGATAAAAGCGAGGTTACAAAGTGTGGGTGGCGCGCGATGAGCGCAACGCGGCGCCGAGGATTTCTTCAATGCGCAGGCGGGCGCGCTGGCCGCTTTCGTCGTCCGGGAAATGCAAGCCGATGCCCTGCGCCTTGTTGTGGTGGGCACCGGGCGGCGTGATCCAGGCGACCTTGCCTGCGATGGGGTATTTATTGGGGTCGTCCATCAAGGCAAGGATCAGATAGATCTCGTCGCCAAGCTTGTACGGTTTCTGGGTCGGCACGAAGATGCCGCCGTTTTTCAGGAACGGCATGTAGGCGGCGTACAGCGCCGCCTTTTCCTTGATCGCCAGCGACAACACCGTCGGCCGTGGCGTCATTGGCACGGTGTTCGGGTCGAGAGGGCTGGCAGCGGACATTCCTTACCTTTCAGGCGCAGCAGTTGGCGTAGTCAAGCAGCATCTCCTCCAGGAACAGCTTGGGCGACAGCGGATGGTCGGATGTCGCGCGCCGCTCGTTGACGCCCTTGATCGCAGCCATCAGGCGGCTGACATGGATCTTGTCCGCCAGCCCGGCCAGCTCTTTCTGGTAGCGAGGATAATACCGGATGTTACCTGCCAGTTTGTAGGAAAACACATCATAAAGCCAGCGCTGCAACCAGGAAACCGTACCGCTGAGCGGCACTTTCTGCAATTTATCGGCCACTTTCAGCGCGCCTTCAATGCTTGGGTGCGCCAGCAGCTGCAGCAGGGTTTCCAGATCTTCCCGGCTGCCGGACTCGGCTTGCTCCATCGCCGCCAGCGGCGCGCCGCCCTGCTCGCGCAGCCAGCTGTCGGCGTCCGCCACGCCTTGTTCCTTCAGCCAGGCCAACGCTTCGGCGTGGCTCGGCATCGGCAAGGCGAACTTGCGGCAGCGCGACAGAATGGTCGGCAGCACGCGGTCCAGGCTGTTGGAGGCAACCAGGAACACCGTGCCTGGCGGCGGCTCCTCCAGCGTCTTCAGCAGCGCGTTGGAGGCCGGCATATTCAGCGCTTCAGCTGGATACAGCACCACCACGCGCAAGCCCTGGCGGTGGGTCGAGATATTCATGAAATCCGCCAGCGCGCGGATCTGCTCGATCTTGATTTCCTTGGATGGCGTTTTGGACTTGGCAGCCTTCTTGGTCTCGCCCTCGCCCTCCTCGCCCTCGGCCGGCGGCTCGTCTTCCATCGATTCCGGCCGCACGCGGCGGTAGTCAGGATGGTTTTGCTGCGAGAACCAGCCGCAGGAGGCGCACGCGCCGCAGGCATGGCCGTCCGGCAGCACAGCCTCGCACAGCAAGCCTTGCGCAAAGCGCTCGATGAAGTCGGACTTGCCTATCCCGGCGGCGCCATGAAACAGGATGGCGTGCGGCATGCGCTGGCGCAGCGTTTGCAGCTGCTGCCACGACGATTCTTGCCACGGGTAGATGGAATTGCTCATTACTCAGTATTGTATTTCAAAAGCAAGCATCGAGGATGCTTGCGATCTGCAATTGAATCGCGGCGATGCTTTGTGTGGAATCGATGACACGGAAGCGCTGCGGGAACTGCGCCGCGCGGCGCAGGTATTCGTTGCGGGTGGCGGCGAAGAAGTCGGCCTTTTCCTGCTCGAACTTGTCCAGCTCGCGGCTGGCGTCGAGACGGGCGCGCGCCACGTCCAGCGGCACGTCGAACAGCAAAGTCAGGTCCGGCTGCAAATCCGGATGCACCCACTGTTCGAGCACATCCAGCTTGGCCAGCTCCAGGCCCCGGCCGCCGCCCTGGTAGGCGAAACTGGAATCGGTAAAGCGGTCCGAGATGACCCAGGCGCCGCGTGCCAGCGCCGGCTTGATCACTTGCGCCACGTGCTCGCGGCGGCTGGCGAACACCAGCAGCGCTTCGGTCTCGAGGTGCATTTTTTCGTGCAGCACCAGCTCGCGCAGCTTTTCGCCGAGCGGCGTGCCGCCCGGTTCGCGCGAACTCACCAGCTCGACGCCGCGCTGCCTGATGTAGTCGGAAACGAAGGCGATGTGCGTCGACTTACCGGCGCCATCGATGCCTTCAAAGGTGATGAATTTACTCATTATTATTAACGTTGGTACTGATTGACTGCGCGATTGTGATCGTTCAGGTTGTCCGAGAAATGGCTGGTGCCATTGCCCTTGGAGACGAAATACAGCGCGGCCGTCTTGGCCGGCGCCAGCGCCGCCGTCAGCGATTGCACGCCCGGCAAAGCGATCGGCGTCGGCGGCAGGCCGGCGCGCGTGTAGGTATTGTACGGGGTGTCGGTTTCCAGATCCTTCTTGCGGATCTTGCCGTCGTACTTGAGGCCCATGCCGTAGATCACGGTCGGATCGGTCTGCAGCAGCATGCCGATCTTCAGGCGGTTGACGAACACGCCGGCGATCATGGCGCGCTCGGACTTCTGGCCGGTTTCCTTTTCCACGATCGAAGCCATCGTCAGCGCTTCATATGGCGTCTTGTATGGCAGCGCCGGGTCGCGCTTGTCCCAGGCTTCGGCCAGGCGGGTCAGCATCATCACGTGGGCCTGCTTGTAGATCTGCAGATCGCTCGCGCCCTTGGCGAACAGATAGGTATCGGGGAAGAACAAGCCCTCGGCCTGCTTGTAGTCGGACGAGATGGCGCTCATCACCTCGGCATCGGACAGCGCGATGGTGTCGTGCTTCAATCCCTTGTGCGCGGCGATGGCTGCCCGCATCTGGCGGAAGCTCCAGCCTTCGATGATGGTCAGCTGTTCCTGCGCATACTCGCCGCGCGCCAGCTGGTCGATCAGGCGCAGCGGCGACGAACCCGGCTTCAACTCGTAGGAGCCGGCTTTCAGCCTGGCGCTTTTATTAGTCACGCGCGCCAGCAGGTTGAACAGCAGCGGCTGGATCGGAATACCGGCCTCGGCGATCTGCTGGCCGGCCGCATGCGCGCCGCTGCCGGGCGTGATGCTAAACTCAATCGCCTCCGCATCCTCGGGAATGATGGGCTTTTGCGACCAGTACATGAAATAACCGCCGCCGAGAATGGCGAGTACGATAAACAGACTAATTATTTTTTTGATAAAAGCCATTGTTGAAGCCGAATTGGTGGATCGGGACGATCTGACGCGTTTTGCGCGACATCACTATAATAAGCCCGTAATGATAATGCCTTCCCAGTGAAAATATTGAAAATTATGTCTTCCTTGAGCCCTACCCAACTTGCTGACGGCTTCGTTGCCCGTATCGCCGACCTCGGTCTGATCGCACTGGACGGCGAAGAATCGGCCAGCTTCCTGCACAATCAGCTGACCAATGATGTCGAACACCTCGGTCTGGGCGAAGCGCGCCTGGCCGGTTACTGCTCGCCGAAAGGCCGTCTGCTGGCATCGTTCCTGATGTGGCGCAGCGCCTCGACTATCTACCTGCAACTGCCGCGCGACATCCAGGCGGCGGTGCAAAAGCGCCTGTCGATGTTCGTGCTGCGCGCCAAAACCAAACTGAGCGATGCGACCGAAGCGGCCGCCAACGCGGTAGTACTGGGCGTCGGCGGCGCCAAGGCCCCGGCCGCGCTGCAAGCGTGGTTCGATGTCCTGCCCGCTGCGCCGTACACCAAAGTCGACCACGCGCTGGGCACCCTGATCCGCGTGGCCGACGCTTTCGGCGCGCCGCGCTACCAATGGCTGATGTCGGCCGAGACCGCTGAAACCGTGCTACCTGCGCTGGAAGGCAAGCTGCTGGCCGCTTCCGGCGACGCCTGGCATCTGTCGGAAATCCACGCCGGCGTGCCGCAAATCGCCAAAGCCACGCAAGAACAGTTCGTGCCGCAGATGGTGAACTACGAACTGCTGGGCGGCGTCAACTTCAAGAAAGGCTGCTACCCCGGCCAGGAGATCGTCGCGCGCAGCCAATACCTGGGCAAGCTCAAGCGCCGCACCACGCTGGTCAGCATTCCCGATGCGACCGCAGCGGCCGGCATGGAAGTATTTGCCACCGCCGATCCCGAGCAGCCATGCGGCATGATCGTCAACGCCGCGCCGAACGGCAACGGCGGCGTCGACGCGCTGGTGGAAATGAAACTGGCCGCCATCGAGGCAGGCTCGGTGCGCCTCGGCTCGGCCGAAGGCACGGCGCTGACCTTCCTCGACATGCCGTACGTGCTGGAACCGCTCGATCTGTAAGCATGGACCTGTACATCTACTACAAGGTCAAGGACGCCGACGCCGCGTCCTTGCAGGCGGCCGTGGCCGCGATGCAGACGGCACTGGCGCAGCGCCACGGCGTTGCTGGCCAACTCAAGCGCCGCCCGGAAGCCAAGGATGGCGTGCAGACGTGGATGGAAGTGTACGCGTCCACGCCTGAAGGATTTGCGGCCTTGCTGGACAGCGCCGTGCATGAAGCCGGCGTGCTGGCTTGGATTGCAGGCCTGCGTCATACCGAAGTTTTTGTGGACGTGGTTCCATCATGTGCCTGATCGTCTTCGCCTGGCAGGTGGTGCCTGCGGTGCCGCTGATCGCCGCCGCCAATCGCGATGAATACTACCAGCGCGCCACCGCACCGGCCGCGCCGTGGCCTGAGCATCCGCAGATCTACGCCGGCCGCGACCTGCAAGCCGGCGGCAGCTGGATGGGCATCACCAAGCCGGGCGACGATGGCGGGCCATCGCGCTTCGCCGCCATCACCAACATCCGCGCGCCGTCAGAGCACAAGGACGATGCGCCATCCCGCGGCCATCTGGTCGCCGACTACCTGGCCGGCAGCATGACGCCGCAAGAATACGTGAACGCGATCCGCACCACCGCGCACGAGTACAACGGCTTCAACCTCGTGCTGGGCGACAGCGACACCCTGATCTGGTACTCCAACAAAGGCGACGCCGACCCACGCAACGGCAAACCGCTGGAGCCTGGCGTCTACGGTTTATCGAACGCGCTGCTGGACGCACCGTGGCCGAAAGTCCTGAAAACCAAAGCCCAATTCGCCAGCCTGCTATGCCTGGGCGCCCCGGACGACGCCTACTTCGAAATGCTGGCCGACACCACCCAGGCGCCGGACCTGCGCCTGCCGGAAACCGGCGTCCCGCTCGACCTTGAGCGCGTGCTCTCCGCCGTGCGCATCGAAAGCCCGAGCTACGGCACCCGCACCTCCACCGTCGTTAAGCTATATGCAAACGCCCCGGCCACGCTGCAGGAAATGCTGGTCCATTGACCCTGAATTGCAAAACATAACTTTACTTGCCTTAACGCGCCTTAACACATAGCGCTTTCATTCGTGAATAAGATGGTTGTTCTTGCCCTTGGCAGTACAACCTTCGATTTTCATGATTATTGCCAGCGCAGATAGCACCTGGGCCAACGTATTTGATCTCCCTATCCACCAACGCTACGGTCCGGCGCCGGATGAGGCGCTGCGGCATATCAGGCAGGTGAACGCCGGACGCATGTGGACTGATACGCGCGCCGCCGTGCCTGACGACGCGCTGCTCATGCGCATCCAGCTGGCGCTGGCGGAATTGCCGCAGGCTGTCATTGCGCGCTTGCAGGATAGTTTTCTTGGCGTGTATTTCGCCAATGGCGTGGGCTCGTCAGCGGTTACCGACATCGTCGTATCGCAACGCAGCGAGTTTCTTGGGCTGATTATCGTGCTCGATCTTGAGGCGCTCGATCATGCGGACGCCAACGCCTGGGCCAGCTGGCGCGAGCGTTCGCCGTTCGATTACTCGGCCGCGATGACGCTCGATATGCGCATCGCTGATGATTATGACGACGATCTGCTGCACGCCATCCGCTTCCTGCTGCTGCACGAGCTTGGTCACGCATTAAGCGCAGGCCGCAACTTCCTGCCTGACTGGTGGAGCGGCCTGCCGGACGGCCGTGCGGCCAGCGATTATTCTTACCTGCCCATCTCGTGGCAGATCGACGAGAAGCGCCGCATAGTGCCGCTCCCTGGCAATGACTTTCCATTGCGCGCCAGCGTGTCGCACTACGATGGCGATCCACGCCTGCCGGCCGGCTACATGGCCGATATCTACCGCGCGCTGAAGCGCACCAGCTTCCCGACGCTGTACTCGGCCGCCAACGTGCATGAGGATTTCGCCGAGTCGCTCGCCTGCTACGTCCACATGGTGCTGTTGCAGCGGCCGCTGTCGGTACGCATCTACCAGCACGGCGAGCTGCTGCTGAACTGGCAGATGGACTGGCGCAGCGAGCGCTACGCCAGCAAGCTGGCTTTCTTCGAACGCCTGCTAGGCGGCCCGGCTTAACAGCTGACGGAAGGCGTTGAATACGCGCCGCATGGCTGGCACTTTGTAGGGGAACATATCTTCCGGATCCATCGCGTGGACGATCATGGCATTGTCCACCTCGAACACCAGCAGATCGCCGTTTGGCATCTCGGCGCAGTCGATGCCCAGATACGGCAAGCCCATGCGCTGATGGATCGCCGCCAGCGCCGCCTTGTGGCGCACCGCGAAACCATCGTCGAACGCGGCCATGCACGCCGCCTCTTCCGCACGTTTGTCCGCGCTCTCGGTCATGCCGGCGTTCAGGTAGTGAATCATCCAGCGTTCCGAGATGGCGTAATGGCAGATGAACGGCTTGCCGTCCACCAGCGCCACGCGGTATTTGCGGAACAGACCATCCGCACCACGGTAGTCGACAAAGCGCGAGATATAGAACTGTTCGCCCCTCACTTCATTGAGGTACGAGGCCAGCTGCGCCGGCGTGTCGATCTTTTCCAGATTGGTGCCCGCATGCGAACTCAGTGGGCGCACGATGATGGGAAAACCGCCGTCGCTCAATAACGATTCAATCGGCTGCTCGAGCGAAGCCACCTTGAACAAGGTGTAGCGCCCTGCCCGCACCGATTGCGGCATCTCGATCCCCGGCGCGCCCTGCAAGGCCGCGCACACGCCATCGCGCGACAGCCGGCGAATCTGCTCCGGCCGGTTGATCACCGGGCGCGGCCAGTCGCGGACATACTCGGTGAGCCGTTCCAGCAGCGGCTGGTTGGCTTGCGACTCGGCCACCGCCACCAGCATCACGTCGTGGTCCGGGACTTCATCCGGGAACTCTTCATCGGCGCGCAGGTACAGCAGTTCCAGCGTCACATCGCTTTGTTCGACCAGAAATTCGACCGGCGTGTTGGCCATCAAATCGCCCGGCCCCATCAGCACTAGCAAGGTCAGGCCCGGTTCGGGCGCCGGCAGCGTGTAATGCTGCTGCAGCATGATGGCTTCAGCCTGCACCGCCAGCGCATCGTCGCGGTTGCCGGTCAGTTGCAGTACGGTGGAAAAATCCATGTAAGCATGCGCGTCGTTGGGATAGGTTTGCGCCCGTTCCAGCAGGATCTCGCCCACAGGCGTTAAATCTTCGCCGGCAAAGGCGCGCCGCATCAGGGGCGCGACGCCGATCAAGGGCGCGTTGTGATGGCCGATCGTGCTTGCATCAAAAGTCATGCAGTCTCCGTGGTGAGGTTGTTCAAGCGTGCAGCGCCCAGCGCCAGCACGGCATTCAGCAGCGCATCGAGATCGTCGCGGCCGCTGCGGTGGTTGACGATCGCCACGCGGATCGCCAGCTTGCCGCGCACTGTCGTAGCGGAGGGAGCGGCAATACCGGACTCCTGCAGGTCCGCCGCCAGCGCCGCATTGAAGCTGTCTACATCGCCGTCGCAGCGATGGCGGAAGCAGACGATGTTGAGCGCCACCGGTGCCAGCAATTCCAGCGACGGCTGCGCAGCCACGCGCTCAGCAAGGTAGCGCGCCAGCTCGCAGGTCTGGTGGATCACTTGCCCGATGCGCTCGGCGCCATAAACCTGGAAGGTGAACCAGGTCTTCAAGGCGCGGAAGCTGCGCGACAGGTCCGGCCCGAAATCGCACGGCCACGGCGAGCCGGCCGCCATTCCCCGCTCGTCGCGGCGCAGATAGGTGTCGCGGGTGGCGAAGGTGTCGAGGTGCAGCGCACCGTCCCGCACCAGGATGAAGCCGGCGTCGTACGGTACTTGTCCCCATTTGTGAAAATCGCAGGCGATGGAGTCGGCCAGCTCGATGCCTTCCAGCAGCGGCCGCAACTCCGGCGACAGCGCGGCCAGCGCACCATACGCGCCATCAACGTGGAACCACAGACTGTTGCGCTCGGCAATGGCGGCCATCACCGGCATCTCGTCGATGGCGCCGACATCCACCGTGCCGGCAGTGGCGGCGATGAAGAACGGCTGCAGGCCAGCCTGGCGGTCTGCGGTGATGGCCGCTTCCAGCGCCAGGGTATCCATTTGGAACTGCGCATTCATCGGGATCTTGCGCAGATTGGCGCTGCCCAGCCCGGCCAGATCCATCGCCTGTGCGATACAGCCGTGCGCGCCGGCCGAGGCATAGGCGACCAGCTGGCACTTGGGCGGAATGCCGTGGCTGCGCACTTCGCGACCCAGCGCATGATAGCGTGCTACCAGCAGCGCGATCATATTGGCCATCGAACTGCCGGTCACGAACAGGCCCGAAGCGGTGGCCGGAAACTCGAACAGCTCCGCCATCCAGCGCACCAGCTGGCGCTCGACTTCGACCGGAATCTGGTCGCGCCCGCCGAGATTGGCGTTCAGCCCGGCCGCCAGCATGTCAGCCAGCATGCCGACCGGCGTTCCGCCACCATGCACCCAGCCGAAAAATCCCGGATGCGCATTGCCGACCGCATAAGGCAAGATCTGCTGCATGAACTGCTGGTGCACTTCGGCCAGCTCCCTGCCCTGCGCCGGCATGCCGTCGCCGAAGCTGTGGCGCACCGCGTCGGGTATCGGCTGCCAGACCGGACGCTGGCGAATGCCCTGCAAGTAATCGATCATATCGTCCAGCATGCGATGCCCTTGCGCGCGGAATTGCTGCCAATCCCCCGGATCAAGCGATCCGTTGGAAATATTTTGCATTTTCTCTGACATTTAACTCAATTTTTCTTCAGCCCTGCCGTTATCACCAGTAGCGGAGTAATCTACCCCACTAAAACGAAGGAATCAGCCCATCATGGACACGAGCAGTATCAATCGACTGGATTTGCTACCGGCATCCACCGTGCCCACGTCCGGAAAGACTGTGGGGTCGCCGACGCCACAGAGTATTGTCGCCGCTAAAGACGATGCTGCGGCCCGCGTGCCGAGTAAAACTGAGTTAAAAAATTCCGTGGATGCAATTAATCGCTTCCTCGAAAATAACAGTGAGGTGCTTTTCAGCATCGATGAAGACAGTGGACTTTCGGTTGTGAAAGTGATCGATACTGAAACGAAAAAGGTGCTGCGGCAGTTCCCGTCCGAGCAGTCGCTGGAAATCGGGAAAAACCTCAGCACCAAGGGTTTGCTAATTAATAGCGAAGCCTGATTATCTGACTATCAGAAGGTGTATTGCATATTGATGTGTGCGATGCCCGCCTCGAAGAACTCTTCCCCGTCGACGCTGAAACCGTGCCGCTCGTAGAACGGCGCGGCGTGCGTTTGCGCGCTCAGCACCACGGCCTTGTCGCCGCGCGCCTTCGCCTGCGCCATCAGCGCCTGCAGCAAGGCGCCGCCGATGCCAGTGCCACGACCCGGCTTGCGCACCGCCATGCGGCCGATATGGCCGTCCGGCAGCAGGCGGCCGGTGCCGACCGGCGTGCCATCCCCGGCGTAGGCCACGGCGTGCAGGCAGACCGCGTCCATGTTGTCCATCTCCAGCTCGGCCGGCACGTTTTGCTCCTGCACGAACACCTCGAAACGGATCAGCTTTGCATCGGCGCTCAGCGTGGTCCAGTCTCCCAGCTTGATCATTGTTTGGCTCCCTTGATTTTGGCCCGCAAGATCTCCCGCAGCTGCGGCGCGTGGGTGTAGGGATCGGCCGGATTGTCGCCCGCCACGATGTGCTCCATGCGCTCGCGCACGCCGGTCAATGCTTCCGGATGCGAGTAAATGTAGAACTGGCCGGCGGCAATCGCCTTGAAGGTCGTCTCGGCCACATCCTCGGCCGATACTTTACCCGAAGTGACGGCCTTGTCGGTCATGGCTTGCGCCGCCAGCTGGCTGGCGGTCGGCCCGGCCGTCATGCGCACGTCTTCCGGACGGTTGCGGTGCGACTGGCTGATGCCGGTCGGGACGAAGTACGGGCACAGCACGGACGCGCCGATCGGCGCTTCCACCAGTTGCAAGTCGTGATACAGCGTTTCACTCAACGACACCACGGCATGCTTGGAGACGTTGTACACGCCCATCGCCGGCGTATTCACCAGCCCGGCCATCGAGGCGGTGTTGACGATGTGGCCTTCAAACGATGGATCCTGCGCGGCCGAGGCCAACATCAGCTTGGTGAAGATGCGCACGCCGTGGATCACGCCCCACAGGTTCACGCCCAACACCCACTCCCAGTCGGCCTCGGTGTTTTCCCAGATCAGGCCGCCCGAGCCAACGCCGGCGTTATTGAACACCAGGTGCACGGCACCGAACTCGGCCACGGCGGCATCGGCCAGCGCCTGCACTTGCTCGCTCTGGCGCACGTCGCACAGGCGGGCGGTGACGCTGGCGCCTTGCGCGCGCAACTCCTCGACCGCACGGTCGAGCGCATCGGACTGCACATCGGCCAGCACCAGCTTCATGCCCTCGCGCGCCGCCACGTTGGCGAATTGACGACCCAAACCACTCGCGCCGCCAGTGATGACGGCTACCTTGTCCCGGAATGTTTTCATATGAGCTTCACCAGTTGTTTGCCAAAGTTATGCCCTTGCAGCAGGCCGATAAATGCTTGCGGCGCGGCGTCCAGTCCTTGCGCCACCGTTTCGCGGTACTTGATTTGCTTGTTGGCGACCAGCACGGCCAGCTCCTGCAGGCCCTGCTGCCAATACTCCATGTGCTCGGTGATGATGAAACCGCGCAGCGTCAGACGATTCAGCAGCAGCGCGCGGGTGTTCTTGATCGACATGTCGGCGCCGTTGAAGCCGCCGATCAGGCCGCACAGCGCGATGCGGGCGAAGGCGTTGGTACGTGCTAGCGCCGCGTCGAAGCAGGCGCCGCCGACGTTTTCAAAGATGGCGTCGACGCCGTCCGGCGTAGCAGCGGCGAGGTCAGCCTCAAGGTTGCCGGCCTTGTAGTCGACGCAAGCATCGAAGCCCAGCTCATCGACCACGTAGCTGCATTTCTCCGGACCGCCGGCGATGCCGACCACGCGACAGCCGCGCAGCCGCGCCAGTTGGCCGACGACGCTGCCGACCGCACCGCTGGCGGCAGACACCACCACAGTTTCGCCGGCCGCCGCTTCCATGATCTGGTTAAAGCCATACCACGCAGCCATGCCCGGCATGCCAACCACGCCAAGATACGCCGACAGCGGAATGCGCGTGGTGTCGAGCTTGCGTAGCAACAGGCCATCGGACACGCCCATCTCGGCCCAGCCCAGCGTGCCGTTGACGTAATCGCCTACCTGGTAGAACTCGTTACGCGAGGCCACCACTTGGCCGACCGTGCCGCCAATCATGGTCTCGTCCAGCGCTTGCGAGGCGGCGTAGCTGGCCGCCTTGCTCATGCGGCCGCGCATGTAAGGATCGAGCGAGAGATAGTGATTGCGGATCAGGACTTCGCCCTCGGCCAGTGCCGGCACCGGCACCGTCTCCAGGCGGAAGTTTTCCGGCACCACCGGGCCGCGCGGACGCGCTGCCAGCACGAAGCGCCGGTACGACTCAGGAATCTCCAGCATATTTAAACCGCCGAGACGCCGCCATCCACCGCCAGGATCTGGCCGGTGATGTGCTTGCCCGCGTCGGATGCGAACAGGACTGCCGCGCCTTTCAGGTCTTCATCGTCGCCGAGACGGTTCAGCGGTGCGTGGCTGATCAGCTCATCGCCCATTTGCGACAGCAAGCCCTTGGTCATCTTCGACGGGAAGAAGCCCGGCGCCAGCGCGTTGACGGTGATGCCATGACGGCCCCACTCGCCCGCCAGCGTGCGGGTGAAGTTGACCAGCGCGCCTTTCGAGGTGTTGTAGGCGATGGTGGTCATGGTGCCCGGCGGATTGCCGGCCAGGCCAGCGATCGAGGCGATGTTGATGATGCGGCCGTAGCCGCGCGGGATCATCGAGCGCTTGCCGACCAGCTGCGACACCACGAAGATGCTGCGGATGTTCAGGTCCATCACCTTGTCCCAGGCCTCGACTGGGTGATCTTCGGCTGGAGCACCCCAGCTGGCGCCGGCGTTGTTGATCAGGATATCGATGTGGCCGAGATGGGCGATCGCCCCATCTACCAGTTTGGCGGCTTGCTCGTCCTGCGACAGGTCGGCGGCAATCGCGTGCGCGCTGATGCCGTGCTGCGACAGGAAGGCGACCGCTTCATCGAGGTCGGCCTGTTTGCGGGCCGAGACCACGATCTTCGCGCCCTGCTCGCCCAGCGCCAGCGCCATTTGCAGGCCGAGGCCGCGCGAGCCGCCAGTGACCAGCGCGGTCTTGCCGGCCAGCGAAAACAGTTCTTGAGTTGTACGCATTATGTCTCCTTGTGTTTGCCCATGCACGTCGTACCGGCGAAGGCCGGTACCCATGCTGAGCTAGCATTTCTTAGGCACCGGCCTGCGCCGGTGCGACGGCTTAGAACCACGCGTCTTGCATATCGAGCGTGGTGGTGTCGATACTGGCCAGCAGTTCCAGCTGCGGTCCGATTTTCGGCAGCTCCCAGCGGAAGAAGTAACGGCAGGCTTGCAGCTTGCCGCGATAGAAATCCGCGTCGCCACGCTGTAGCGATGCAGCGGCCAGCAAGGCCTGCTGCAGCCAGATCCACGCAACCACAATGTGGCCGCACGCTTCCAGATAGGTACTGGCGTTGGCCAGCGTCTTGTTCATGTCGCCGACAGCATACAGCTTCTGCGTGGTTTGCTCCAAGGCCTGCCACGCCTGTTCCAGCGCATCGGCATGGGCCAGCAGCTCCTTGCCGATGTCGGCGTAGCCCACCGGCGCCACATCCGGCGCCCCCACGCTGCCGCGCACTTTACGCACCGTTTTGCGGATCTCGGCGCCAAATGCCTTGAACAAGGCGCCATCTTGCAGCGAAACCTTGCGGCCCAGCAGATCGAGACCGTGGATGCCGTGCGTGCCCTCGTGGATGGCGTTCAGGCGATTGTCGCGGTAGAACTGCTCGACGTTGTACTCGCGCGTGTAGCCGTAGCCTCCATGCACCTGAATCGCCAGCGAATTGGCCTCCACGCACCACTGCGACGGCCACGACTTGGTGATCGGCGTCAGGAATTCCAGCAACCGTCCAGCATGCTCGCGGGCTTCCGGCGTTTCGGCAGTGTTTTGCTCGTCGACCAGGCGGGCGCTGTACAGCACCAGCCCGAGCGCGCCTTCCACGTAAGCCTTCTGCGCCAGCAGCATACGCCGCACGTCGGTGTGCTCGATGATACGAATCTGCGGCTGCGCCGGATCTTTCTGCGCCGGATGACGGCCCTGCGGGCGATTACGTGCGTAATCGAGCGCATGCAGATAGCCGGTGTAGCCTTGTACAGCGGCGTTGAGGCCGACGGCGATGCGCGCCTCGTTCATCATGTGGAACATATTGGCCAGGCCGTGGTGCGGCTTGCCAACCAGATATCCGATCGCGCCGCCGTTCTCGCCAAAATTGAGCAGACAGTTGGTGGTGCCGCGATTGCCCATCTTGTGATTGAGACCGGCCAGCGCCACGTCGTTGCGCGCGCCTAGGCTGCCGTCATCGTTGACCAGATATTTCGGCACGATGAACAGCGAGATGCCTTTCACGCCCGGAATCAGCTTACCGTCTTCGCCGGGGATCTTGGCCAGCACGAGGTGGATGATGTTTTCCGCCAGCTCATGCTCGCCGGCCGAAATCCACATCTTGTTGCCGGTGATGCGGTACTGGCCTTCGCCATCCGGCACCGCGCGGGTGGTGATGTCCGACAGGCTGGAACCGGCCTGCGGCTCGGACAGGCACATGGTGCCGAAGAAGCGGCCTTCCAGCATCGGCGTGACGAAGCGTTCGATCTGCTCCGGCGTGCCGGTCTTGAGCAAGGTGTTGGCATTGCTCATGGTGAGGAAGGTGTAGGCCGCCGTGCCCACATTGGCCGCCGTGAACCAGGCCGCCAGCGCCTTGTCGACCACCGACGGCAGCTGCATGCCGCCGCGTTCGTAATCCTGCCCGGCCGCCATCAGGCCGGCGGCGCCGAAGGCGTCCAGTGCCGCCTTCACCTCGGGGATGATCTGCACCTTGCCGCCCACCACATGCGGCTCGTGCTGGTCGGACTTCTTGTTATGTGGCGCGAACAGATCGGTGGCGAGCCGCTCAGCGGTATCGAGGGCGGCGTCGAACGTCTCGCGGTTGTGGTCTGCGAAGCGGCTGCGCCCGGTGAGCGCCTCCACATCCAGCCATTCGTACAGCATGAACGCGATGTCGCGACGCGACAGGATGGTCGAGTCCATGCGCTTACACCACTTCGAACAGGCCTGCCGCTCCCTGGCCACCACCGATACACATGGTGACCACCACATATTTCACGCCACGTCGCTTGCCTTCGATCAGCGCATGACCGACCAGGCGCGCGCCTGACACGCCGTACGGGTGGCCGACCGCAATCGCGCCGCCGTTCACGTTCAGGCGATCCATCGGGATGCCCAGTTTGTCGGCGCAGTACAGCACTTGCACGGCAAACGCTTCGTTCAGTTCCCACAGGCCGATGTCTTCCACCTTCAGGCCGGCTTTTTTCAGCAACTTGGGAATCGCAAACACCGGGCCGATGCCCATCTCGTCCGGCTCGCAACCGGCGACGGCGAAGCCACGGAACACGCCCAGCGGCTCCAAGCCCTTGGCGGCGGCTGTCTGGGCATTCATCACAATCGACATCGAACCGCCGTCCGAGAACTGGCTGGCGTTGCCGGCGCTAATCACGCCGCCCGGCACTGCGGTGCGGATTTTTGAAACGCCTTCGTAAGTGGTATCGGCGCGGATGCCTTCATCGGCCGAGATCGTCACTTCACGCGACAGCAGCATGCCCGAGGCCTTGTCGGCCACACCCATCACCGTGGTCATCGGCACGATCTCAGCGTCGAACAGGCCGGCGGCTTGCGCGGCGGCGGCGCGCTGCTGGCTTTGCACGCCGTACTCGTCCTGGCGCTCGCGGCTGATGCTGTAGCGCTTGGCGACGGTTTCGGCGGTTTGCAGCATCGGCCAGTAGATTTCCGGCTTGTTCTGCGACAGCCAGACTTCCTTGTACATGTGCATATTCATTTCCTGCTGCACGCAGGAGATCGACTCCACGCCGCCGGCGGCGTAAATATCGCCCTCGCCAGCAATGATGCGCTGGGCCGCAGTGGCTATGGTCTGCAGGCCGGAAGAGCAGAAACGGTTGATGGTCATGCCGGCGGTGGTAACCGGGCAGCCGCCGCGAATGGCGATCTGGCGGGCGATATTGCCGCCGGTGGCGCCTTCCGGATTGGCGCAGCCGACCAGCACATCCTCGACTTCAGCGGCTTCGATGCCGGCGCGCTGGATGGCGGCTTGCAGCACGTGTCCGCCCAAGGTGGCGCCGTGCGTCATGTTGAACGCGCCTTTCCAGGACTTGGCCAAACCCGTGCGGGCGGTAGATACAATGACGGCATCGATCATGAGAGTGTCTCCTATGGTGTAGTGTTGTTCGGACCAGAATAGCATATTTTTAGTACGGTCGTTCGCAAATTTATTTTGTAAGTTTCGCGTAAGTTTGGTGCAAGAATGCCGTAAGGTTAAGAGTCCAGACTGTGGATAAGCTGACGAAGGAGTAACTATCTCGGCTGGGGAAATAACATCCTAAAAATCAAAGGAGACACACATCATGGCAAATACAGGAACGGCTGACCCGCGCGCATCGGGCAAAGCCACACCAATCACCGCCGAAGAGCGCAAAGTGATCTTTGCATCCTCGCTCGGCACCGTGTTCGAATGGTACGACTTTTATCTGTACGGTTCGCTCGCATCGATTATCGCCAAGCAGTTCTTTATCGGCGATCCAAGCACCACCTTCATTTTTGCGCTGCTGGCGTTTGCTGCCGGCTTTATCGTGCGTCCATTCGGCGCTGTCGTGTTTGGCCGCTTGGGCGACATGATCGGCCGTAAATACACCTTCCTGATCACCATCCTGATCATGGGCGCATCGACCTTTATTGTCGGCCTGCTGCCTGGCTATGCGGCGATCGGCATTGCTGCGCCTATCGTGCTGGTGACGCTGCGCATCCTGCAAGGCCTGGCGCTGGGCGGCGAGTACGGCGGCGCAGCCACCTACGTGGCCGAGCACGCACCGCACGGCAAGCGCGGCTCGTTCACCGCATGGATCCAGACCACTGCAACGCTGGGCCTGTTCCTGTCGCTGCTGGTGATCCTGGGCACCCGTACCGCCGTCGGCGAAGAAGCCTTCAACGCCTGGGGCTGGCGCGTGCCATTCCTGGTATCGGTACTGCTGCTGGGCATTTCGGTGTGGATCCGCCTGTCGATGAATGAATCGCCGGCCTTCGCCAAAATGAAAGCCGAGGGCAAAACCTCGAAAGCGCCGCTGACCGAAGCCTTCGGCCAATGGAAAAACCTGAAAATCGTGATCCTGGCCCTGATCGGCCTGACCATGGGCCAGGCGGTGGTGTGGTACACCGGCCAGTTCTACGCCCTGTTCTTCATGACCCAGGTACTGAAGATTGACGGTCCTAACGCCAACATCATGACCGCGCTGTCGCTGGCGCTGGCCACCCCGTTCTTCATCTTCTTCGGCATGCTGTCGGATAAGATCGGCCGCAAATACATCATCCTGGGCGGCTGCGTGCTGGCTGCTGCTACCTACTTCCCGCTGTTCGGCGCCCTGACCCACTACGGCAACCCGCAGCTGGAAGCCGCGCTGAAAAACTCGCCGGTGGTGGTGTACGCTGATCCTGCCTCGTGCAACTTCCAGTTCAACCCGACCGGCCAGAAAAAATTCACCTCGTCGTGCGACATTGCCACCAGCATCCTGTCGAACGCCTCGGTGAACTACACCAAGCAAGACGCGCCGGCTGGCAGCGTGGCCAAGATCAAAGTGGGCGACAAGGAAATCACCGCCTTCAACGCGGTGCTGACCCCGGACGGCCTGAACTTCGACAAAGCCAGTAAAGACCAGGACGCCGCGCTGAAGAAAGAAGTCGCCGCCACCGTGAAAGCGGCCGGCTACCCAGCCAAGGCGGACGAGTCGCAGATCAACAAACCGATGATGGTCTTGATCCTGTTCATCCTGGTGCTGTACGTGACGATGGTGTACGGCCCGATCGCGGCCATGCTGGTGGAGATGTTCCCGACCCGCATCCGCTACACCTCGATGTCCCTGCCATACCACATCGGTAACGGCTGGTTCGGTGGCCTGCTGCCGACCATCTCGTTCGCGCTGGTGGCGTTCAAGGGCGACATCTACTACGGCTTGTGGTATCCAATCATCATCGCCCTGATCACCGTCGTCATCGGCGTGCTGTTCATCGGCGAGACCAAAGACAACAACATCTATGCAGGCGACTAAGCCTCGTTACCCCTGACCCTCAAGCCGCCTCCGGGCGGCTTTTTTTCGGGCAAAAAAAACCGCCTCGTGGAGAGGCGGTGAAATAAACCCAAGGAGTCCCTTACTACGATACTGCGGTACTGCGGTGCTTCTGCTTACTGCTTGCGGCGGCGCGCGATGGCGCCCACCATGACGAGGCCGCCGAGCAGCATCGCGTAGGTTGCCGGTTCCGGAACCGCTGCGATGCTCGACATGCCAAACTCCACCCGCAGACCGGTCGGATTGCCGCCGTTCTGCGCCCAATTGTTCACCACGAAGTCCAGCGTGTTGACGCCCGAGACGAAGCCGCTGCTGGCGCCAAAGCTGGTCCAGTCGGTAAAACCGGTCGCACTGCTGATGACGCTGTTGTTCAGTTTGACCACCACCGAGTTGTCCGCCGCCAGCCGGCCAGTGAACACTGCCGTCGCCGCGTTGTAGCCGCTCAGGTCGAACGTCAGGGTGTAGGTGTAGGTGCCGTTGCTCCACGGATCGAAGCTTTCCGCCTGGTTGCTGGTCGGCGTGATCCATTTGGAGGTGCTGTCATTCGCCAGCCACGGGCTGATCGGCCACTGGCCGTCAACGGTGATGATGGGGGTACTGCTGACCGCCGAACTCAGGCTGTAGTTGCTGTCGACGCTGCCGCTGTCGCCTAAACCAGTATTCTTCAGGCCGGTGATGGTGGCCGCGTGTGCGGAGGTGATTGCGGTCAGCGCCAGTGCGGCGGCGATCAGGGTGCGTTTCATGAGTGCCTCTAAAAAAGGTTGGTTAGCGTGTCAGCCAGCATCGGAAGTACGGATGCCTGGATTTCATCGAACCGTTTTTTAGGGCGTCGAAAAGGTGGGAGCTGTTGGGATGAATTATAGCCAGCTTTGGGGGCTTGTGCTCACATGCCACTTAAATTTCTGTGTGGCATGTGAGCATTTTTCCACAGATTACTTCTGCTTGCGGCGGCGGGCGACTGCGCCCACCAGTGCCAGGCCGCCCAGCAGCATGCCGTAGGTGGCTGGCTCAGGGACGGCGCTCACGTTCGACGCAGCGAACTCAACGCGCAGGCCGGTCGGGTTGCCCGAGCCCAGGTGGTCGTTGGTGACCACGAATTCCAGGGTATTCACGCCCGAAGCGAAGCCGCTGCTGGCGCCGAAGTCCAGCCACGATTTGAAGCCGGTGCCGCTGGCGATTTCAGCGCCGTTCAGCTTGATGACCACGGAGTTGTCCGCCGCGAAGTGGCCGCTGAACGAGGCGGTGCTGGCGTTGTAGCCGGTCAGGTCGAAGCTCAGGGTGTAGGTGTAGATTCCGTCAACGCTCGGATCCAGCGAGGTCGCCTGGTCGGCCAATGGCGTAATCCACTTGGAAACGTCGGAGTTGTGCAGCCAGGTGCCGTCGTTGATCGGCCATGCGGACTCGGTCGAGATGTAGGCGGTGTTGCTGACAGCCGAGCTCAGGTTGTAGTGTGCGTCGGTGGCGCCTTGGCCCAGGCCGGTGTTGTACAGGCCGCCGATGGTGTGGGCGTGGGCGGAAAGGCTGGCCAGGGCCAGTGCTGCAGCAAAGATAGTGTGCTTCATTTGATCCCCTTTTTTGTTGTTGAAATAAAAACAGCGTGGGTCGCATTATAACGACCCACGCTGTTTCGTGTAAATAATTTCAACAGATATGGCTTAAATGCAACAACTACTAGCTGTTAAGCAACTTTCCTTCAGCAGCCAGCTTGAGCAACAGCGGTGCCGGCTTCCACGCCTGGCCCTGGTGGCCCTTGGCGTATTTGTTGATCGCCGCCAGCACGTTCGGCAAGCCCACGGTGTCGGCGTAGAACATCGGGCCGCCACGGTACAGCGGGAAGCCGTAGCCGGTGAGATAAACCATGTCGATGTCCGACGCGCGCAGCGCGATGCCCTCTTCCAGGATCAGCGCGCCTTCATTCACCAGCGAATACACCAGGCGTTCGACGATTTCCTCGTCGCTGATCTTGCGGCGCGTGATGCCCAGATCGGCCGAATGCTGCACGATCATGGCGTTGACCTGCTCGTTCGGGTAGGCCTTGCGGTCGCCAGCCTTGTAGTCGTACCAGCCGCCGCCGGTTTTCTGGCCGTAGCGGCCCATTTCGCAAAGCAGGTCGGCGGTTTTCGAGTAGGTGATTTCTGGCTTCTCGACATAGCGGCGCTTGCGGATGGCCCAGCCGATATCGTTGCCGGCCAGGTCGCCCATGCGGAACGGGCCCATCGCGAAGCCGAACTTCTCGGCCGCCTTGTCGACCTGTTCCGGCAGCGCGCCCTCTTCCAGCAGGAAGCCGGCCTGGCGGCTGTACTGCTCGATCATGCGGTTGCCAATGAAGCCGTCGCATACGCCCGATACCACGCCGGTTTTCTTGAGTTTCTTGGACAGCGCCAGCGCGGTCGCCAGCACATCTTTGCCGGTCTGTTTGCCACGCACGATTTCCAGCAGCTTCATGACGTTGGCCGGCGAGAAGAAGTGGGTGCCGATCACGTCTTGCGGACGCTTGGTGAAGGCGGCGATCTTGTCCACGTCCAGCGTCGAGGTGTTGGTGGCCAGGATGGCGCCCGGCTTCATCACCTCATCCAGCTTACGGAACACGGCTTCTTTCACGCCCATTTCTTCGAACACTGCTTCCACCACGATGTCGGCCTGGCCGATGTCATCGTAGGACAGCGTGCTGGTCAGCAGGCCCATGCGCTGGTCCAGTTTTTCCTGGGTCAGCTTGCCCTTTTTCAGGCTGCTCTCGTAGTTCTTGCGGATGGTGGCAATGCCCTTGTCCAGCGCTTCCTGCCTGGTTTCCAGCAGCTTGACCGGAATCCCGGCGTTGAGGAAATTCATGGCGATGCCGCCGCCCATCATGCCGGCGCCGATCACGGCAGCCGACTTGATGCTGCGCACCGGCGTATCGGCCGGCACATCCGGTACCTTGCTGGCGGTGCGCTCGCTGAAGAACGCGTGGCGCAGCGATTTCGATTCGGTGGTCTGGATCAGGTGCAGGAAGCGCTCGCGCTCGAACTTCATGCCGTCTTCAAATTTCATGGTGACCGAGGCGGCCACGGTTTCCACGCACTCCAGCGGCGCCGGGAACGGACCCGACATGGCTTTCACGGTGTTGCGCGAAAATTGCAGGAAGGCTTCGTGGTTCGGGTAGTCGACTTTGCGGTCGCGCACTTTCGGCAGCGGGCGCACATCGGCGATTTTCTCGGCAAACGCCACGGCCGATTGCACGATATCGGCATCGGCGGCAAAGATCTGGTCGAACAGGGCCGGCAGTTTTTCCGACGGCACCGGGTTGCCCGAGACGATCATGTTCAGTGCCGGCTCCAGGCCCAGCACGCGCGGCAGGCGCTGGGTACCGCCGGCGCCCGGCAGCAGGCCCAGCTTCACTTCCGGCAGCGCGATCTGGGCACCCGGCAGCGCCACGCGGTAATGGCAGCCCAGCGACAGTTCCAGCCCGCCGCCCATGCAGACGGTGTGGATGGCGGCGACCACCGGCTTGGTCGAGCTTTCGGCGGTGGCGATGAAGGTGTGCAGGCTAGGTTCGGCCAGCGCGGCCGGGGTGTTGAATTCCTTGATGTCGGCGCCGCCCGAGAAGGCTTTGCCGGCGCCGGTGATGACGATGGCCTTGACGGCGTCGTCGGCCAGCGCTTGCTGAATGCCCTTGACGGCGGCCGTGCGGGTGACGAGGCCCATGCCGTTGACCGGCGGATTGTTCAGCGTGATGACGGCAACCGCGCCGTGTACTTGGTATTCAGCAGTCATGTCTCATCCTTGTGTTCTGGTTGGAATGGGAGGCTCGCTCACTATACCTCATAAAAAGAACGACCGTGTTATTTTTTTATGTACGGTACCGCACTTTTGAATCCGTAGGTACTGCTTTGTAATGCTGAGAATAAGTACAACATATGTCGCTTGCAGAATACATTTGATCCCGATTCGTTATTGCCGTGCTTGCCTCGAATTTGAATAAGGGAAATAATTAAACGCAGCTTGCATATTCCCCGCCCCCGAATATCAGATTAAATCTCACCAAATATCACATAACCGGGAATCTTATGAACGCACCGAGCCAGGTAATCCAGACCCAGGATGTAGAACTCCAAGCTATCCACGCCGCGCTCAACCGCGTGCAAGCGGTCATCGAGTTTGATCTGGAAGGGAAAATTTTACACGCCAACGACAACTTCCTGCGCGTGCTAGGCTACTCGCTGGCCGAAGTCCAGGGCCAGCATCACTCGATGTTCTGCGAGCCGGAGTTTGCCGCCTCGCCGGCCTACAAACAATTCTGGGGCCGCTTGGCCAAGGGTGAGTTCGAGCAAGGCGAATACAAGCGCGTAGCCAAGGACGGCCGTGAAATCTGGATCCAGGCCTCCTACAACCCCGTGATGGACGCCGACGGCAAGCCCTACAAGGTCATCAAGTTCGCCACCGACATCACCACCAACCGCCTGCGCAACGCCGAGTATGAAGGCAAGGTCAGCGCCATCAGCAAGGCCCAGGCCGTGATCGAATTCGACATGCAGGGCCATGTACTGATTGCCAACGATAACTTCCTTGAAGTGATGGGGTACTACCTGGACGACATTAAGGGCGAGCATCACCGCATATTTTGCGACCCGGAATATGCCGCCAGCGCCGAATATAAACGTTTTTGGCAAAAATTAAATCGTGGTGAATTTGATAGCGGCCGCTATAAACGCGTCGGCAATAACAAGAAAACCGTTTGGATTCAAGCAACATATAATCCGATTTTGGATTTAAGTGGCAAACCATACAAAATAGTCAAATATGCAAGCGATATTACCGACCAGGTGGCGCTGGAAGAGTCGGTCGCCGCCAAGGCCAGCTCCGACGGCGAAAAAATCTCCCGCCTGCTGGACTCGGTGGCGCGCGCCGCCAACGGCGACCTGACCAGCAACGTCGTGGTCGACGGCAACGAACCGCTGGACCAACTGGCCGAAGGCATCAGCAAGATGATAGCCGACCTGCGCAAGGTGATCAGCGACGTGGTGATGTCCGCGAGCGGACTGGCCGACGCGTCCACCACCATCGCCGAACGCTCCAACGGCGTGGCAGTGGGCACCCAGGCGCTGGGCGCCACGGTGGAGGAAATGAACGCCTCCATCGACGGCCTGACCAGCTCGATCAACACCATCGCCAACAACACCTCGGACGCCGACTCGATGGCCAAGTCGACCCAGCACGAGGCCGAAGTCGGCGCCAAGGCCGTCGCCAAGTCGATCGAGGCGATGGACCTGATCAACCGCTCCTCGGAAGACATCGGCGAAATCGTCAAAGTCATCAGCGACATCGCCAACCAGACCAATATGCTGGCCTTCAACGCCGCCATCGAAGCCGCGCGCGCCGGCGAGCATGGACTCGGCTTCTCGGTGGTGGCGGACGAGGTGCGCAAGCTGGCCGAGCGTTCCTCGCAGGCGACCAAGGAGATTTCCAAGCTGATCAACGAATCGGTCAAGCGGGTTTCCGCCGGCAGCGAGATTTCGCGCCAGGCCAGCGATGCTTTCGACAAGATCCTCGACGGCGTGGTCAAGACCACGGTGGCGATTTCCGATATTTCCAAGGCGGCCAACGAGCAGCTGCTGACGGCGCGCGAAGTCAGCACCGCCGTGCAGTACATTGCCGAGGAAGCCGAAAAATCGGCCGCCGCTTGCGACAGCATCGCCCGCTCCACCGAGGGGCTCAACCAGCGTGCAGGCGACCTGAATAAAACCGTGGCCGGCTTTACGGTGTAATCATGGACGCCACCGGCATCACTCCCGCCACGCTGACGGCGCTGATCGCGCTCGTCCGCAAACACACCGGCATCGCGATGAGCGAGCGCAAGAGCGTGCTGCTGGAACGGCGCCTGCGTCCGCGCGTGCAGGCGCTCAAGCTGAACAGCTATCAGGCTTACCTCGACAAGGTGGAACAGGACCGCGCCGAGGTGCCGCACTTTATCGATCTGGTCACCACCAACGACACCCTGTTCTTCCGCACCCCGCAGGTGTGGGACTACGTCGAGCAGGAATTCCTGCCGCGCTGGTGGAGCGAGCATCCGGGCAAACGCCTCAAGGTGTGGTCGGCGGCCGCCTCCAGCGGCGAAGAGCTGTATTCGATGGCCATGCTGTGCGAGGAATTCCAGGAGCGCCATCCCGGCTTCGGCTATCAGATCCATGCGACCGATATCTCGCAGCAAATCCTGGCGCTGGCGCGCGACGGCCAGTACACCGGCCGCTCGGTGGAGCGCATCCAGGAAACCCATCCGGAATGGGTGAAGAAGTACTTCCGCCCCGGCGCCAACGGCTTGCGCGTGGTCGATGCGCTGAAAAAGAATGTCGAACTGGCCCAGCACAACCTGCTGACGCCACTCCGGCCCGGCAAGCAATTCGATCTGGTCTTCCTGCGCAACGTGCTGATTTACTTCGACCAGGAACAGCAGCAAACCATATTGCAACAAGCGCGCTTGAGCATGGCGTCGCACGCGGTCATGATCGTGGGCGAGTCGGAGTCGATCTCGGGCATGAACACGGCCTACCAGTTCGACCGGCCAATGATTTATCGGATGGAATAAGCCATGCCAGTCACGCACCTGCCCAGCGATATGCGTCCGGCCGCCGTGCCGTGGGACGACGCCGACGACGCGCAAGACCTCGACATCGGCAGGCCGCAACAGGTGGCGATGGGCCAGCTGAAGGTGAGCGCGCGCAGCGGCCACCTGCAGGCCCTGCTCGGCTCCTGCGTCGGCATCGCCTTCCTCTGGAAAAAACAGGGCCGCTGCGGGCTGGCCCACTGCCTGCTGCCGGAGTGCGACACCGCCAATGGCGAACTGGGCGCGCGCTACGTCAGCCAGGCTGTGCCCTCCCTGCTGCGCCTGATGGGCGCTTGCGTGGCGGACTATCCCGACATCGAAGTGGTGCTGGCCGGCGGCGCCACCATGCTGAATGGCTGTTCCAGCCGCTTGCAGATCGGCCAGCAAAATGCCGATGCGGCGCGCCGCTACCTGCGCCAGTTCGGCTTGAACGTCAGCTACTGCCGCGTCGGCGGCAAAAGCGGCCGCACCCTGACCATCGACTGTGCGACTTGCGACTACACGGTGCAGGAACTCGTTACCCCTTACAGCGGAGCCCGGCATGCCTGATGCGCCCACCACCAACAGCACTGAATTATTTGGTTCTTTTGTCCTTGGCGACGACGAGTTCGCCCTCCCCGCCAAGTGCTTCCGCGAAGTGGTGAATTATCCGGAGAAAATCTCGCCACTGCCGCTGTCGCCGCGTTTTCTGGCAGGCATCTTCACCTTGCGCGGCAGCGTCATCCCGATCGTCAACCTGGGCCGGGTGTTCAATCCGGAAGCGCGCGCGGCGCTGCCGACCGATAAGATCGCCATCCTCGATTACGAGGGCGTGCTGGTCGGCATCCTGTTCGATGCCACCGGCGAAATCCTGCGGGTGCGGCCCGAACAGCGCAGCACGCTGACCTATGCCGACGGCGAAAAGCGCGGCGTGGTGGCCGGCACCATCCTGCTGGACCACGGCGCGCGGCTGGTGCAAATCCTCGATCCCGACACCCTGGTCCATATTGAAAACGTGCCGCAAGTGCTGGCGCTGCAATGCGCGGACAAGGAAACCCGCCGCCACCAGGGCGAGCGCCGCAAGTGCGTCAGCTTCCGGGTCGGCGCCGCCTCGTTCGCGTTCGAGATGGCGGCCATCCAGGAGATCATCCGCGTGCCGGAACTGCAGCCGTCGGTGCTGAACAGCGCGCTGTGCCTGGGCCGCATCAACTTCCGCGGCAGCCCGGTGGCGGTGGTGGACTTTGGCATCCTGCTCAATTCAGAGCCGTCCAGCGAGCGCGGCGCCCTGCCCGACCAGCGCATCATCGTGGCACGCATCGACGATGCCACCATCGGCTTCCTGGTCGACTCGGTGGATAACATCGTGCACTTCTACAGCGAAGAAATCATGCCGATCCCGATGCTGAGCAAGGCGCGCGCCGGCATGTTCGGCGGCTGCCTGTCGAAGCCGGACCTGGGCGATATCTTCTTCCTCGACCATCAGCAAATCTTTTCCAGCAACGAGATCAAGGAAATGCGCAACGGCCATGCCAACCTGTATCCCAAGGACGAGGCGCAGGTGGCCAAGATCCAGCGCCACGATGTGCAGCGCGGCCAGCGCAAGGTCTACATCACCTTCGCACTGGAAAACTCGTATGCGGTCGAGATCAAGCAAGTGCGCGAGATTATCGACCTGACGGTGGGCGAAATCACCCGGCCGCCGGGGTTGCCGGCCTTCATGCGCGGCATGCTCAACCTGCGCAAGCAGATGGTGACCGTAATCGACCTGCGCGGCCTGTACGGTATGGCTGCGCTGGACGATACCTCGCAATCCAAGATCCTGGTGATCGAGCGCGGCGACGAGTGCTACGGCCTGCTGGTCGATGCGGTGGAAAACATCATGACCATCGCCGACAACAAGCGCTTCGGCGCGCCGAAAATGATGCGTAACCAGAGCACCAACGGCGACCCGCGCGCGGAAATGGACGAAGTCATCGACATCGAAGGCGAAGGCGACGCTCACAAAACCCTGAGCGTATTCCAGTGCGACCGCCTGCTCGAACGGCTGGCCAGGGAGATTCCGGCGCTGGCGGCGTAGGCTGCGGTGGAGTACAGTAAAGCCTTTGCTCACCCGGAGGTTTAACCATGCCAGTTTCGCGCCGCGCCATTGCCCTATTGATTCCATGCAGCCTGCTGGCTGCGAGCGCCTTTGCCTTGTCGCTGGACGACCTGACCAACAAGGACGCTGCGGGCGGCCTGAAAGCGGCGCTGGAGACCGGCTCCAACGCGGCCGTGTCCAAGCTGGGCGCGGACGGCGGCTTCCTCAACAACGACAAGGTCCGCATCCCGCTGCCGAAAATCCTCGAGCAGGCGCGCCCCATCCTCAAGATGACCGGCAAGGGCCAGCAGCTGGACGACCTGGTGGTGCAGATGAACCACGCCGCCGAGGCGGCCGTACCGATGGCCAAGCCCTTGCTGCTGGACGCCGTCAAATCCATGACCATCACCGACGCCAAGAACATCCTGACCGGCGGCGACACCTCGGTGACCGATTTCTTCCGTGGCAAAACGCAGGACAAGCTGGCGGTGCAATTCCTGCCGGTGGTGAAAAAAGTCACCGACAAATCCGGCCTGGCCACCAAGTACAACACCGCCATGAGCCTGGCGCCGCAGTTGGGCGTGGTGGCGAAAGACCAGGCCACGGTGGAAGGCTACGTCACCAAGCGTGCGCTGGACGGCCTGTACACCATGATCGCCGAAGAAGAAAAAGCCATCCGCGCCGATCCGATCGGCACCGGCAGCAAGCTGATCGGCAAAGTCTTCGGCGCACTCAAATAAGCTTACCTGCCGCAGAACTCGGCGCGCCTGGCAGGCGCGCGCAGCACCTGATCGGCGTAATAAGTGAGCGCCGCCTGCACGTACCTGGGATCCGGGTGCGTGGCGGCCGCAGTACCCCAGCTTTGAGAAGCCTCAATATGCTGACCAAAAGTCTTTTTGATATAATAGATAGGTAGCCTACCTATCTAACTATCATGACGACTGAAATCCCCCAACATGCCATCGCGCTGGCCGATGAGCTGCGCGTTGCCCTGCACCACGTGTTCCGGCGCCTGAGGCAGGAAAGCGACGACGATTCGTCCGGACTCACGCTGCAGCAGAAGATGCTGATTTCGACCATCAGCCTGCAGCCCGGCATCGGCGTGGCCGAACTGGCGCGGCAGGAAAAGCTGCGCGGCCCCACCATGAGCGGCCACATCAAGACGCTGGAAGCGCTCAATCTGGTCAGGCGCGACGCGCCCGATCCTGAAGACCGCCGCCGCAGCGGCCTGCTGCTGACCGAGCACGGCGCGGCGGTGCTGGCCGATATCCGCAACCGCCGCCGCGACTGGCTGGCCCGCCGGCTGGCCCAGTTGCCGCCGGAAGGCGCGGCTGCCTTGCGCAACGCACTTGTCTACCTCAACGAGATTGGCGAATGAATCATCAAATCCGTAACATTTACATGGGCCTGGTCATCATGATCGGCCTGGCGGCGCTGGACCAGAGCATCGTGGCCACCGCGCTGCCGCGCATCGTCTCCGATCTCGGCGGCATGGCGCACCTGTCATGGGTGGTGACGGCCTACGTGCTGGCCTCCACCGCCACCATGCCGCTGTATGGCAAATTGAGCGACCAGTACGGCCGCAAGCCGCTGCTGTACACGGCCATCATCATCTTCCTGATCGGCTCGGCGCTGTGCGGGCTGGCGCAGAACATGGTCGAGCTGATCGCCTTCCGCGCCATCCAGGGCCTGGGCGCGGGCGGCTTCATGCCGCTGGCGCAAATCGTCATCGCCGACCTGATCCCGGCGGCCGAGCGCGGCAAGCGCCAGGGCGCCATCGCCGCCGTGTACGCGGCCACCAGCGTGCTCGGACCGGTGCTGGGCGGGCTGATGACGGACTGGCTGTCGTGGCACGCCATCTTCTACATCAATCTGCCGATGGGCGCGCTGGCGCTGTACGTCATCGCCAAGTTCATGCCGCACGATAAAAAACACACCGCCCACAAGATCGATTATCTGGGCTCGGTGCTGCTGACCGGTGCCATCACCGCCGCGCTGCTGGTGCTGGCGCTGGGCGGCAATGAGTGGGCTTGGGATTCGCGCGAGCTGCTCTACACCGGCGTGCTGGCCGGCGTGCTGGCGGTTGGACTGCTGATCCACGTGCGCCGCGTGCCGGAGCCGGTGCTGCCGCCGGATCTGTTCGACAACCGCGTGTTCAACATCGCCAGCGTGGTACTGGCGCTGACCTTCGTCGGCATGATGGGTTCCAGTGTGTTCTTCCCGCTGCTGTTCCAGATGGTGATGGGGGCGTCGCCGGCCAGCTCGGGCTTGCTGACCATGCCGATGATGGTGGGATTGGTGATCTCGTCGGGGCTGAACGGCCGCGTGCTGGCCAAGTCCGGCCGCTACAAGCCGGCGCAGGTGCTGGGCCTGGCGATGGCGACGGCGTCGTTTGCCGCGCTGGCATGGGGGATCAGCTCGGCCGCCGGCTACATGGTGCTGGAACCGGCCATCTTCGTGCTTGGCGCGGGGCTGGGACTGGTGATGCCGAATATGACCATCGCCGTCCAAAACGCCCTGCCCCTGATGCGGCGCGGCGTCGGCACGGCCATGCTGGGCTTCTTCCGTTCGCTGGGGGGACTGATCGGCGTGACCGGCTCCGGCGCTATCCTGGCGCAGCAACTACACGGCCAGGCGGCCAACGCCGCGATGTACCGTCACGCCATCGGCACCATCTTCGGTGCCGGCACGGTGCTGGTGGGACTGGGCCTGCTGATGCTGTTCTGGCTCCCGGAGCAACCGTTGAGCACCACGCCAGCCGCACGCTAATTACGGCGAGAGTTGGCTGCCTCAGCTTGCTGTCGCTCCCTGGCTTCCATTTTCTTGAGTAAAGTGGCAGTGGCCTCCACTTGCCGCTTGACTTCGACTTGAGTCTCAGCCAACTCCGCTTGGGTTTTTAGTAGCTCGGTTTGAAAAGCGCCGACGTCCGCGCCCGATTTGAAAGCAGCCAGCATGTTGGAAAAGACGGTTGCGTTAATCGCGCCAATCGCCAGTACCGATGCAATGGCTGTGACGACGACGGTCACCTGCAAGCTCTTGATGTCCGCACGCAGTTGGCGTTGCGACTCGATCAATCCCGCGATCGCGGCTTCAATAGCCAAAATCCTGGCATCCATCCGCGTTTCGACGGTTTTGAGCCGGGCATTCAGGAGATCTGTGGTGACAGTAGTCATGGCTCATGGTACGAGCTTCACGCAGCGCGTGCAACTCGCACCACAGCCATGCTTGTGGAGCGTCAAATCAGTTTGGCAGGGCCAGCGCCGGACGGCGCAGGGCTTGGTGATGGCCAACGCGCACGGTGCTGTCGAGCTTGAAGGTGCTGACCATTTCTTCCAGCTGCGCCGCCTGTTCCTGCATGGCGTTGGCGGCAGCCGCCGCCTCTTCCACCAGCGCGGCGTTTTGCTGGGTCACTTCGTCCATCGACACGATGGCCTGGTTGATCTGCTCGATGCCCGAGCTTTGCTCTTCGCCGGCGATCATGATCTCGGTCATGATGCTCGTGACGCGCTCCACGCTGGTGACGATCTCTTCCATCGTCGCACCGGCTTTGTCGACCAGCTGCGTGCCTGCATCCACCTGTTCCACTGATGCGGTGATGAGTTCTTTAATCTCTTTCGCTGCCGCCGCCGAGCGCTGCGCCAGGTTACGCACTTCGGTCGCCACCACCGCGAAGCCACGGCCCTGTTCACCAGCGCGCGCCGCCTCCACCGCCGCATTCAGCGCCAGGATATTGGTCTGGAAGGCGATACCATCGATCACGCCGATGATGTCGGCAATCTTGCGCGACGAGCTGTTGATGGTACCCATCGTGTCCACCACTTGCGACACCAGTTGGCCGCCTTTGCCGGCCACATCCTGCGCGCTCAGCGCCAGCTGGTTGGCCTGGCGGGCGTTGTCGGCATTCTGGCGCACGGTCGACGTCAGCTCTTCCAGCGACGACGCGGTTTCTTCCAGCGCGGCCGCCTGGTTCTCGGTGCGGCGCGACAGGTCGAGGTTGCCGGAAGCGATTTCGGCGCTGGCGGTGGCGATCGCGCTGCTGCCGGTGCGGATGCTGCTGACGGTGCCGGACATCTGGTCCTGCATCTTGGTCAGGCCTTGCATCAGCTTGCCCATTTCATCGTTGCGGTCGGCCACAATGCGGTTGGCCAGGTTGCCGCTGGCGATCTGGTCGAAGTGGCCCAGCGCGCTTTCCAGCGGACGCAGGATGGCGCCCAGCAAGCGTACCGCCGAGAACACGATCAGCGCCGCACCCAGCAGCAGCGCAATGGTGTAGCCCTTGGTGAAGCCGGAGAAGAACGACTGGCTCTCGTCGTAGTGGGTCTTGGCCGAATCCAGCTGGAAGTTTTCCAGTTTGACCGAGGCCGCGTCAAAAATACCGAACTGCGCCGACAGGGTTTTCATCGACAGGTCTTCGATCTTGTCTTTGTCTTGCGCACGCAAGGCCGCCATCAGGGCGCGCATCTCGGCGACGTACACGGTGCGCTTGGCGTCCAGGTCGGCGGCCAGCGTTTTCTCGTCGTCGCTCAGCGGCAGCGCGAGGTAGTCTTTCCAGGCCTTGTCGGCGTCCTGGATGAAGCCGTCGGCGCGGCCCAGGGTTTTATCCAGGTCAGCTGCCTCGGGATGAAATACGCCGCGGTCAATCACGAAGCGCGAGCGGTTCAGGAAATTCTTGGCGTTGGCCAGTGCGATGGTCGAGGCCATCTGGTTGGAGTACACGTCTTTCAACGCGTAGTTGACGGTATTCATACCGAAGATGCTCAGGCCGCCCAAGACCAGCATCAGCACACCCAATACCGACATGGTCAGGATCAGGCGCGCTCGTATGGTTATGCTATTAAACATTGTTTCCCTCTGTTTTAAATGCTCCAAGGCAATAATGTATGAGGAAAACAATTCGCAGTCAAACTATTTATTCATGAATTAACTAGACATTTGATAGTCGCGGTATTGCTCGCGCAGCTTGTTTTTCTGGATTTTGCCGGTGCCGCCGACGGGCAAAGCGTCGACAAACACCACGTCATCGGGCAGCCACCACTTGGCGATCTTGCCTTCGTAATGGGCCAGCAATTCGTCGCGTGTGACTTCGCTGCCGGGACGGCGCACCACCACCAGCAGCGGCCGCTCATCCCATTTCGGGTGGAACACGCCGATACAGGCCGCCTGCATCACGCCCGGATGCGACATGGCGATGTTTTCCAGGTCAATGGTGCCGATCCACTCGCCACCGGACTTGATCACGTCCTTGGCGCGGTCGGTAATCTGCATGAAGCCGTCCGGGTCGATAGTGGCGACATCGCCGGTCGGGAACCAGCCGTCTTCCAACACACCGCCGCCCTCGCCTTTAAAGTAGCTGGCGATGATCCACGGCCCCTTGACCAACAGGCTGCCCGCAGTGGTGCCGTCCCACGGCAACTCCTCTCCCAGTTCGTCGACAATTTTCATGTCGACGCCGTAGATAGCGTGGCCCTGTTTCTGCAGGATCTTGCGCTGTTCTTCCTTCGGCAGCGCCATATGCTTGCTCAACAGGCCGCCGGTGGTGCCGAGCGGCGACATCTCGGTCATGCCCCAGCCGTGGATCACTTCCACGCCGAAGTCGTCGATCAGCGTGTTCATCATGGCCGGGGGACAGGCCGAGCCGCCGATCACCGTGCGGCGGAAGGTCGAAAACTTGAGCTTGTTCTGCAGGCAGTAATTGATCAAGCCCAGCCAGACGGTCGGCACCCCGGCCGAGAACGTGACTTTTTCCTTCTCCATCAGCTCGTAGACCGACTTGCCGTCCAGCGCCGGGCCGGGGAGCACCATCTTCGCTCCCGACAGCGGCACCGAGTACGGCAAGCCCCATGCATTGACGTGGAACATCGGCACCACCGGCATCACCGCATCGTGCGAGGACACGTTCAGCACGTTCGGCAAGGCCGATGCATAGGCATGCAGCACGGTCGAACGGTGCGAATACAAGGCGCCTTTCGGATTGCCGGTGGTGCCGGATGTGTAACACAGTGTAGCGGCGGCGTTTTCATCGAAACGCGGCCAGGCGTAATCGGCCTGCTGGGCGGCCAGCAAATCCTCGTAGCACAGCAGGTTGGGAATCCTGGTCTCGGCCGGCATGCGGTCGGCCGCGCCCAGCAGGATCCAGCCCTTGACCGTTTTGCAGTGCGGCGCGATCGCCTCGACCAGCGGCAGGAAGCAGAAATCGAACAGCAGGTACTGGTCTTCCGCATGGTTGCAGATGTAGGCTAGCTGTTCCGGATGCAGGCGCGGATTGATGGTGTGCAGCACTGCGCCGCTACCGGACACGGCATAGTAAGCCTCCAGGTGACGGTAGCCGTTCCACGCCAGCGTGGCCACGCGCTCGCCGCTGCGCACACCCAGCGCCTGCAAGGCATTGGCCAGCTGCTGCGCACGCTGGTGGCAGTCGCGGAAGGTGTAGCGGTGCAGGTCGCCTTCGACGCGCTGCGAAACGATTTCGCTGTTGGCGTAGTGGCGGGCGGCGAATTCAAGGATGCTTGAAATCAGCAAAGGCTGATCCATCATCTGGCCCATCAGCATGAGGTCTCCATTGGTCGTTTGCTTGATTCGAGTGTGGCGGCGCGTTGCGCGCAGCGTCAACGCTTTTCTATGCTGCACTGCCGCATCGCCGCCCTGCGGTAAAATCCGGGACTGAGCTAATAGGAGTACATCATCACTGCCGCCAACCTGCCGCTGGACAATTCCTTCGCATCGCTGCCGCCTGCTTTCTACACCCGCCTGATGCCTACGCCGCTGCCTGCACCTTATCTGGTGGCGGTCAGTGCGCCGGCGGCGGGCTTGATCGGCCTCGGCCCGGATCTGTCCGACAGCCTCGACATCCTGATCGGCAACGCCGTGCCGGAACGCGCGCAACCGCTGGCGGCCGTGTATTCGGGCCATCAGTTTGGTGTCTGGGCCGGCCAGCTGGGCGACGGCCGCGCCATCCTGTTCGGCGACGTTGTCACCGCCCAAGGCCCGATGGAGCTGCAGTGGAAAGGCGCCGGCCTGACGCCGTATTCGCGCATGGGCGATGGCCGCGCCGTGCTGCGCTCCTCGATCCGCGAATTCCTGTGCTCGGAAGCGATGCACGCGCTCGGCATCCCGACCTCGCGTGCGCTGTCGGTGGCCGGTTCGGACCAGGGCGTGATGCGCGAAACCGTGGAAACTTCGGCGGTGGTGGTGCGCATGGCGCCGTCGTTCGTGCGCTTCGGCTCGTTCGAGCACTGGTACACCCGCAAGAAAAACGATGAACTGAAATTGCTGGCCGATTACGTCATCGACCGCTTCTACCCTGCCCTGCGTGACGCCGACAACCCGTACGCCGCGTTGCTGGAAGAAGTCACGCGCCGCACCGCACACATGATCGCGCACTGGCAAGCGGTCGGCTTCATGCATGGCGTGATGAACACCGATAACATGTCCATCCTCGGCCTGACGCTGGATTACGGCCCGTTCGGTTTCATGGAAGCCTTCGACGCCAACCACATCTGCAACCACACCGACCAGCAAGGCCGCTATTCCTACGCCAACCAGCCGCAAGTCGGGCACTGGAATTGCTACGCACTGGCGCAGGCGCTGCTGCCGCTGATCGGCGAAATCGAGCCGACCCAGGCTGCGCTGGACGTCTACCAGCCCGAATTCGCCGCCAAGATCGACGAACTGCTGCACGCCAAGCTCGGCCTGACACTGCTGGACGAGCACTTCGACACCGACCGCGCCCTGTTCGACGACCTGTTCGCTATCCTGCCGGGCGTCGATTTCACCCTGTTCTTCCGCCGCCTGAGCGGCGTGCGCGCGGCCGACGCCAGCGGCGATGAACCGCTGCGCGACCTGTTCATCGAGCGCGAAGCGTTCGACGCCTGGGCCGAACGCTACCGCGCTCGCCTGCAAGCCGAACAGAGCGACGACAAAGCGCGCGCGCTTGCGATGAATCAAGTCAACCCCAAATACGTGCTGCGAAACTATCTCGCCCAAGTGGCGATCGAAAAGGCGCAAAATAAGGACTTTTCCGAGGTGGAGCGTTTGCTGGCTGTATTGCAGCGTCCCTACGACGAACAGCCCGAGCACGAACACTATGCAGCCTTGCCGCCGGACTGGGCAAGCCACCTCGAAGTCAGCTGTTCTTCTTAAGCGAGAAATAAGTCATGAGCAATAAAGTTGTCAAATCCGACGCCGAATGGCGCGCCCAACTCGACCCGATGGAATACCAAGTCACGCGCCATGCCGCCACCGAACGCGCTTTCACCGGCAAGTTCTGGGATCATCATGCGCCAGGCATCTACACCTGCGTCTGCTGCAACACGCCGCTGTTCCGTTCCGACACCAAATTTGACTCCGGCTGTGGCTGGCCAAGCTACTTCGAACCGATCGATCCGGCCAATGTGATCGAAAAAGTCGACCGCTCGCATGGTATGCTGCGCACCGAAACCATTTGCGGGGTGTGCGACGCCCACCTCGGCCACGTATTCCCGGACGGCCCGCCGCCGACCGGCCTGCGCTACTGCATTAACTCCGCCTCGCTCCGCTTCGACCCACAAGACTAATAAGAGACATCATGAAATTCCTGTTCGACATGATCCCGGTGTTGCTGTTCTTCGGCTCCTACAAAGTGGCCGGCATGAACGCCGAGGCTGCACAGCACCTCATCAACACCTATATGAGTGGCATGATTTCCGGCGGTTCCGTGACCGCCGAGCAATCACCGATCGTCATCGCCACCGTGGTCGGCATCCTGGCCACGATGGCGCAAATCGCCTGGATCAAGTTGCGCGGCCGCAAGGTCGACGGTGTGCTGTGGGTTTCGCTGGGCATGTTCGTGGTGTTCGGCGGCCTGACAATCTACCTGCACGACGAGGATTTCATCAAATGGAAACTGAGCATCGTCTACTGGCTGTTTGCGGTGGTACTGCTGTTCAGCGACCTGCTGTTTAAAAAGAACCTGATGCGCCAATCGATGAAGGAAATCATTGAATTGCCGGAGTTGGTCTGGGCCCGCCTTAATCTGGCATGGATCGTCTTCTTTACCTTCATGGGCGCGTTGAACTGGTATCTGGCGTTTGTGCTGTTTAAAGGAAATACCGATGCGTGGGTGAGTTTTAAAGCGTTCGGCGCCACCGCCATCATGTTTGTGTTTATCATCGCACAAACGATTTATTTATCGCGTCACATGAAAGACCAGGCATGACCCAGGATACCCGCATGGAGCGCATGCGCGCTGCCTTTGAAGCCAAGCTGCAACCCACCGAACTGGTGCTGGACGACGACTCCGCCGCCCACGCCGGCCATGCCGGTGCGGCTTCCGGCGGCGGCCACTACAACGTCAGAATTGTTTCGTTACAATTCGAGGGGCTGAAACTCGTCACAAGGCATCGTCTCGTGTATGATTCTGTGCACGATATGATGCATAAAGAGATTCATGCACTGGCCATTACAGCTTTGGCACCGTCCGAAGTATGATGGCCGCTATCGGCTTTTAAAATAATTGAAGACAAGAACCTAGCCGTCCAAAGCTAATTCGCTATAACTTTCCCCTGACAGGAATTAATAATGACTTTCAAGCCAGCCAAGTTGCTGATCGCACTCCTCGTTGTTGCTGTACCAGCTTTCGCACAAAACGTTGCCGTGGTTAATGGCAAGGCTATCCCGACCTCGCGCGTGGACGCCGTCGTCAAGCAAGTCGTGGCCCAGGGCCAGCAGCCAGATTCGCCGCAACTGCGCGATCTGATCAAGAAAGACCTGATCGGCCGCGAAGTCATGATGCAGGAAGCTGAGAAGCAAGGTTTTGGCAAGAACGCCGACGTCAAGGCAGCGCTGGAAAACGCCCGCCAAGCCATCATCATCAACGCGCTGGTGGCTGACTACGTCAAGAAAAACCCGGTGTCGGACGCCGACATCAAGGCCGAATACGACCGTTTCGTAGCGCAAGCCGGCGACAAGGAATACCACGTGCGCCACATCCTGCTGGGCACCGAAGCTGAAGCCAACGACGTGATCGCCAAGATCAAGGGCGGCGCCAAGTTCGAAGACCTGGCCAAACTGTCGAAAGACACCGGCTCGGCAGCCAACGGCGGCGATCTGGACTGGGCCTCGCCTTCGTCCTTCCCACCAGTATTCTCGCAAGCCTTCGTAGCCCTGCAAAAAGGCCAGGTTACCGAGAAGCCGGTGCAAACCCCTAACGGTTTCCACGTAATCAAAGTGGACGACGTGCGCCAGGCCAAGCTGCCTACCCTGGAAGAAGTGAAGCCACAAGTGGCCGAAGCCCTGACCCAGAAGAAACTGCAAGCCTTCCAGGAAGAACTGGTAAAGAAAGCAAAAGTGCAGTAATGTTATGAAAGGCGGCGCCCTGCGGGGCGCCGTTTTTGATTCTGCGTTGGTATCATGCACCTTCAGAGTGTAATTTTTTAAGGATTTAATAATGATGTTGAAGCCAGCTCGCCTGATGTTAGCCCTGATCGCTGTTGCGGCAGCACCTGCTTTCGCGCAGAACGTCGCCACCGTCAACGGCAAAGCCATTCCAGCCGCCAAGGTTGATCAAATGGTGAAACAAGTTGTCGCCCAAGGCCAGCAGCCGGATTCGCCACAACTGCGCGAAGCCGTCAAAAAAGAACTGATCGGCCGCGAAGTACTGCTGCAAGAAGCAGACAAACAGGGTTACGGCAAAAAAGCGGAAGTTACCGCCGCTATTGATAATGCCCGTCAGAGCATTATTATCAACGCCATGCTGGCTGATTATGTGAAAAAGAATCCGGTAAAAGACGCCGAGATTCAAGCTGAATACGACAAATATAAAGCCGCTGTCGGCCCAACCGAATATCACTCGCGTCATATTCTGGTCGCCACCGAGCAGGAAGCCAAGGATATTATCGCCAAGCTGAAAGGCGGCGCTAAATTCGAAGAACTGGCCAAAGCATCGAAAGATCCAGGTTCGGGCGCCAATGGCGGCGATCTGGGCTGGATGACTCCGGGCAAACTGGTTAAACCATTCGCCGATGCAATGGTCGCACTGAAAAACGGCGAAATGACCCAGACTCCGGTTAAATCGGACTTCGGCTATCACGTTATTAAACTGGAAGAATCGCGCCCAACCAAGTTCCCATCGTTCGAGGAAGTCAAAGCCCAGGTGGCCGAAGGCATCCAACAGCGCAAGATCGTGGCCTACCGCGAAGAACTGCTGAAGAAAGCCAAGATCCAGTAATCAGGATCTGGTCAGCAAGAAGCGCCTGCATGCAGGCGCTTTTTTTACGCCCTTCTTAAACTCAAAGCTGGCTTGTACGTGCCAACAACTAGCATGAAACCTGACTTCCTGACGGATGTGTCGATTGCTCTCGCCTCCGAAGCCGACGCGGAACGCGCGCCAGCCATGCGCGCCTACATGCGCGACCAGTTCGACTTCATGGGCGTCGGCACGCCACAGCGCCGTGGCGCCTGCCGCGCGCTGCTCAAGCCGCTGCGCAACGCCGACCTGCTGCAGCACGCCCGCGCGCTGTGGGACCTGCCGCAGCGCGAATATCAATACGTGGCACTGGATTTGCTGGCCATGCACTGGAAAGAATTAAATACAGAAGATATTCCCGCACTGCTGGAACTGGTGCAGGATAAATCGTGGTGGGATACGGTAGATGCGCTGGCAGGAATTATTGGCGATGTTTTACGGCACCGGCACGATTATATGGACGACTGTTTAAGTCATAATAATTTATGGATGCGCCGTATCGCATTACTGCACCAATTAGGCTGGCGGAATAAAACCGATGAGCAGCGTTTATTCGATTACGCTTTAAAGCTGGCTCACGAAAAAGAATTCTTTATTCAAAAAGCCATCGGCTGGGCATTAAGGGATTATGCCCGCCACGCGCCGGACGCCGTGCGTTTATTCACCCACAAACAAAAAGAGCGGCTTGCGCCGCTCTCTTTCCGGGAGGCGAATAAACACCTCTAAAGATTCGGGGTCAGATCCGACAATCGGACATTTCGCCAGCGAAATGTCCGATTGTCGGATCTGACCCCGAATTTAATTACCCGACGAATTTACGGGCATTGCGGAACATACGCATCCAAGGCGCTTCCTCGCCCCACGATTCCGGCGCCCACGAATGCTGCACCGAGCGGAATACGCGCTCCGCGTGCGGCATCATCACGGTGAAGCGGCCGTCCGGCGTGGTCACCGAAGTCAGGCCTTGCGGCGAGCCATTCGGGTTGTACGGGTAGGCTTCGGTCGCTGCGCCACGGTTGTCGACGAAGCGCATGGCGGCCACGGCTTCGGCAATATTGCCGGTTTGCGAGAAGTCGGCATAACCTTCGCCGTGGGCGATCGCGATCGGCGTTTGGGTGCCGGCCATGCCGTTGAAGAAGATCGACGGCGAGTCCAGCACTTCCACCATTGCGAAGCGGGCTTCGAATTTCTCCGACTTGTTGGTCGTGAATTTCGGCCATGCGTGCGCGCCGGGGATCAGCGGTTTCAGGTTGCTCATCATCTGGCAGCCGTTGCAGACGCCCAGGCCGAAGCTGTCCTTGCGCGCGAAGAACTTGGCAAATTGATCAGACAGCGCGCTGTTGAACAGGATGGTCTTGGCCCAGCCCTCGCCCGCGCCCAGTACGTCGCCGTACGAGAAGCCGCCGACGGCGATAATGCCCTGGAAGTCGTCCAGCTTGGCACGGCCCGCGATCAGGTCGCTCATGTGCACGTCGACGGCGGTAAAGCCGGCCTGGTGCATCACGAAGGCGGTCTCGATGTGCGAGTTCACGCCCTGCTCGCGCAGGATGGCAACGCGCGGACGCACGCCGGTGGCGATGAACGGTGCAGCCACGTTTTCCGACAGGTCGAAGGTGACTTTCGGGGTGATGCCAGGGTCTTGTTCGTCCAGCAGGCGATCATATTCGGCGTCCGCGCAGGCTGGATTGTCGCGCAGGCGGGCGATGCGCCAGCTGGTTTCGCTCCACAGACGGTGCAATTCAATGCGCGGCTTGCTGTAGATGATCTTGGCGTCGCGGGTGAATTCGATCACGCCACGGTCGTTCAGCTTACCGATGATGTGGCTGCATGCACCCAGGTTGAACGAACGCAGCACGTCCATCACGGCCGATTTTTCGTCGGCGCGCACCTGGATCACAGCGCCCAACTCTTCCGAGAACAGCGCGCGCAGGGTTTGCTCGTTGCGGCGCTCGGCGATCTGGGTGGCCCAGTTCTTGGCATCGCCCTGGTCGGCGCCGTGGCCTTCTTCCAGCGTCAGGATGTCGAGGTTGATCGACAGGCCGGCGCGGCCGGCGAAGGCCATCTCGGTCAGCGTGCCGTACAGGCCGCCGTCCGAACGGTCGTGGTAAGCCAGCAGCTTGCCGTCAGCGTTCAGTTGCTGGATGGCGGCGAAGAAGGCTTTCACGTCTTCCGGATTGTCGACGTCCGGCACCGAGTTGCCCAGCTGGCCCATGACTTGCGCCAGCGCCGAGGCGCCCAGGCGGTTCTTGCCACGGCCGAGGTCAATCAGGATGATGGAGGTTTCGCCCGCATCGGTACGCAGCTGCGGGGTCAGCGATTTGCGCACGTCGTACACCGGAGCGAACGACGATACGATCAGCGACACTGGCGACAGCACGGCTTTGGACTCATCGCCATCCTTCCAGGTGGTGCGCATCGACAGCGAATCCTTACCGACCGGGATCGAGATGCCCAGCGCCGGGCACAGATCCATGCCGACTGCCTTGACGGTGTCGTACAGCGCGGCGTCCTGGCCTGGCTGGCCGCAAGCCGCCATCCAGTTGGCCGACAGCTTGATGTCTTCGATCGAGCGGATCGGCGCGGCGGCGATGTTCAGCACGGCTTCAGCAACAGCCATGCGGCCCGATGCGGCGGCGTTGATCACCGCCAGCGGGGTACGCTCGCCCATTGCCATCGCTTCACCGAGGTAGCCTTCGTAGCTCATCGCGGTCACAGCGCAGTCCGCCACTGGCACCTGCCACGGACCGACCATCTGGTCGCGCACCGACATGGCGCCCACGGTACGGTCACCGATGGTAATCAGGAACGATTTGTCGCCCACGGTCGGCAGCAGCAGCACGCGCTTGGCGGCTTCTTCCAGATCCATGCCGGTCAGGTCGATGGCCGGGAAGTCGTTTTGCACGTGGTGTACGTCGCGCTGCATTTTTGGCGGTTTGCCCAGCAGGACGTCCATCGGCATGTCGACTGGGTTGTTGCCCAGTTCAGGATCGATCAGCTTCAGCTGGCGCTCTTCGGTGGCAGTACCAACCACGGCGAACAGGCTGCGCTCGCGTTCGCAGATCGACTGGAACAGCGGCAGGTCGGACGGCGCAATCGCCAGCACATAACGCTCTTGCGATTCGTTGGACCAGATTTCTTTCGGCGCCATGCCGCTCTCTTCCAGCGGAATCTTGCGCAGGTCGAAGATCGCGCCGCGCTTGGCGTCGTTGGTGATTTCCGGGAATGCGTTCGACAGACCGCCCGCGCCCACGTCGTGGATCGAGATGATCGGATTCTTCGCGCCCAGCTGCCAGCAAGCGTTAATCACTTCCTGCGCGCGGCGTTCCATTTCCGGGTTGCCGCGCTGGACCGAGTCGAAGTCCAGGTCGGCGGTGTTGGTACCGGTTGCCATCGACGAAGCGGCCGAACCGCCCATGCCGATGCGCATGCCAGGACCGCCCAGCTGCACCAGCAGGCTGCCAACCGGGATGTCGTTCTTGTGGGTGTGCTGCGACGAGATATTGCCGATACCGCCGGCAATCATGATCGGCTTGTGGTAGCCGAACACGGTGTCGTGCGCGCCGGCGAACTGCCTGCCGATGTTTTGTTCGTAGGTACGGAAGTAACCGCCCAGCACAGGACGGCCGAATTCGTTGCTGAACGCGGCGCCGCCGAGCGGGCCTTCGATCATGATTTGCAGCGGCGAAGCGATGCGCTCCGGCTTGCCGTATGGGGTGCCGGTGTCACGGTAGTCGGCCACTGGAGCGGTGACGACAGCGTCACTTTCCCACGGACGCACAGCGCCCGGCAGCAGCAGGTTGGAGACGGTGAAACCGCACAGGCCGGCCTTCGGCTTTGCGCCACGGCCGGTTGCGCCTTCGTCGCGGATTTCACCACCGGCGCCGGTCGAGGCGCCTGGGAATGGCGAGATCGCGGTCGGGTGGTTGTGAGTTTCCACCTTCATCAGCGTGTGGGTCAGCTCGGTGGTCGGCGCATATTCATTGCTGCCGGCCTGCGGGAAGAAACGCATCACTTCCGCGCCTTCCATGATCGACGAGTTGTCGCTGTAGGCCACCACGGTGCCCTTCGGCTGCAGCTGGTGGGTGTTCTTGATCATGCCGAACAGCGATTTAGGCTGGGCGACGCCGTCGATGGTCCAGTCGGCGTTGAAGATCTTGTGGCGGCAGTGTTCCGAGTTTGCCTGCGCGAACATCATCAGTTCAACGTCGGTCGGGTTACGGCCGGCCTTGGTGAAGGCGGCGTCCAGGTATTCAACTTCATCCTCCGACATGGCCAGGCCGAGGTCGGTGTTGGCCTTGTCCAGCGCGGCCTTGCCGCTGCCGATCACATCCACGGTTTCCAGCGGACGAGCTTCCAGTTCGCGGAACAGGCCGGCTGCGTCGTTGGCCGAGCGCAGCACCGATTCGGTCATGCGGTCGTGCAGCAGCGCCACAACGGCTTGCAACTCGTCGTCGCTCAGCTTCTTGGCCGCGCCCAGCGAGGTACCCAGCAGGCCAGTCTTCAGGTTGATGCGGAACGCCACGCCGCGCTCGACGCGCTTGATGTGCGCCATGCCGCAGTTGTGGACGATGTCGGTGGCCTTGGAGGCCCACGGCGAAATCGTGCCGAAACGCGGGATGACGAAGAACTCTTCGGCGTGGCCCTCGGTGTTTTCGGCGTGGGCCGGCTCACCGTAGGTCAGCAGGCCGGTCAGGCGCTGGGTGTCGTCGGCCGACAAAGGCGCGGCGGCATCGATGAAGTGGACGTAGTGTGCCTGGACAGCGGCAACGGAAGGCAGCACCGCTTGCAATTGGTTCAACAGGCGTTGGCTACGGAATGCGGACAGGGCGTTGGAACCCGGCAGAATCAGCATGGTGGGAAGATAGTTGATGCAGCTAGGCTGCGGTTTAAAGGGAGATGGGGCACGAGATACTTGTAATGCAGAATTTCCTTTGCGCGCATTATACCTTTTTGCCCCCTCTCCCGCCACCCGCCGCCCTTGGATATTTCGTCGCGATGCGGCCTTAAAACGTGCCTCCGATGCAACATTTCGGGCCAAAAAGTGCGAAATTCCGGCTTTTCGGCTTGCCTTGGAGTATGCTGATTTGAAAGTAGCGGCCCACGAGAGCAAGCGATGCCAGACTATAGCAACCTGTCGGTCCTGATTGTCGATCCCAATCAGAGCATGCGCGCCAGCGTGCACAATATGCTGACGCAGGTGAATATCACCAAGGTCGACCACGCGGTCAGCGCCGCCCTGGCCATTCGCGCCCTCTCTACCCGCTCCTACGACGTGATCCTGTGCGAATACGACCTCGGCACCAGCGCCGACGGCGCCGGCCAGGACGGCCAGCAATTGCTGGAAGACCTGCGCCACCATAAAGTCATCAGCCCGTGGGCCATCTTCGTCATGCTGACCTCGGAAGGCGTGTATGGCAAGGTGATGAGCGCGGCCGAATTGCTGCCCACCGATTACATTCTCAAGCCCTTTACCGTGGACGTGCTGTCGCAGCGCATCGGCCGCGCGCTCGAGCGGCGCGCCAAGTTCCTGCCGGTGTACCAGTTGATCGGCCAGGGCCGCGCCAGCGAAGCGATTGAAGCCTGCCTGACCAATGAAGCGACGCAAGCGCGCTACGCCGTCGACTACGCCCGCCTGCGCGCCGAGCTGCTGGCCAGCCTTGGCCGCCACGCCGAAGCCGAGCAAGCCTACGCCGCCATCCTCAAGGTCAAGCCGCTGGGGTGGGCGCAGCTGGGCCAGGCCCGTGCTGTCTACGAGCTGGGCCGGCTGGCCGATGCCGAAGCACTGCTGCGCGCGCTGCTGGAGGAGAACGCCAAATTCATCGCCGCCTACGACCTGCTGGCGCAACTGCTGCGCGAGCAGGACCGCGACGCCGACGCCAAGCAAGTGCTGGAAGACGCGGTGGCGCTGTCGCCGCACATGGTGCGCCGGCTGCGCAACCTCGGCGACGTGGCGCTGGCGACCGGCGACGTGGCCGGCGCCGAGAAAGCCTACAAGCAAGTGGTGGCCAAGGCCAAGTATTCCGAATTCCGCGATCCGGCCGACCATGTGAACCTGGTGCGCGCGCTGGTGCACAAGGGCGACGCGGCCGGCGCGGCCGGGGTGGTGCGCGACCTCGAGCGTTCGATGCGCAGCAGCCCCAGCGTGGAAGTCTGCAAAGGTTACGCCGCCTCCATGATCAAGCAGTTCAATGGCGATGCCGAGGGTGCGGCGGCCGAACTGGCCAAGGCAATGGACAAACTGGCCGAAGCCACCGGCATGTCCAGCGATCTCAAGCTCGGCCTGGCCCACAGCTGCCTGACCAACCGCATGGACGAGCAAGCCGCCACCCTGTTCGACCAACTGATCGCCAACCCGAACAGCGGCATCGATGCCGAACAGGTGGCCGAGCTGTGCAAACAAGCCGGCCGGCAGGACATCGTCAAGCGTTACACCATGAGCCAGGAACAGCAGGTGGACGCGGTGGTGCGCGAAGCGGCCGTCCTCAGCCGTTCAGGCGACGTGCGCGGCGCGGTCGCGGCGCTGCAGGACGCCTTGCAGCGCCACCCGAGCCATACCGGTCTGTGGTCCGTGAGCGTGACCGCCATGCTGCGCCTGATCGCCGAGCTGGGCTGGGATCAGGCGCTGGCCACCCAGTGCACCACGCTGATGCGCCGCATGCGCGAAGACAATCCACAACACCCACTATTGCCGGGTTTGCTGGCACAATACGCATCGCTGCGGCAGAAGGCCGCCGCCAACCCAACGCCCGCTGCGGCAGAAAGCAACTGATGGCCGATTACGCCGCCCTCTCCGTCCTGCTGGTCGACCCGAGCCAGAGCATGCGCGCCAACTTGCGCAACATGCTCGGCCAGGCCGGCATTACCAGTATTGATGACGCCGTCAGCGCCGGCACGGCCATCCGCCAGATCAACAAGAAGAGCTACGACGTGGTGCTGTGCGAGTACGACCTCGGCAGCGGCCAGGATGGCCAGCAATTGCTGGAAGACCTGCGCCTGCACAAGCTGATCCAGCCGTGGACCATCTTCATCATGCTGACCTCGGAAGGCGTGTACAGCAAAGTCATCGGCGCCGCCGAGCTGACGCCGACCGATTACGTGCTCAAGCCGTTCACCGTGGACGCCCTGCTGCAGCGCATGCGCCGGGCCGTCGAGCGGCGCGATGTGTTCCAGCGCGCCTACCAGATGGTCGAGCTGGGCAACCTGCAAAAAGCCATCGCCGAATGCGTCACGGGCGAGGAAAAGAACCCACGCTACGCCACGGATTTCATCCGCCTGCGCGCAGAACTGCTGACGCAGCAAGGCGAACTGGCGCAGGCCGAGCAAGCCTACCAGTTGATCCTGATGACCAAGCCGGTCGCCTGGGCGCACCTCGGCCTGGCACGCAGCCAGTTCGGCTTGCAGAAATACGTCGAGGCGCAGGCCACGCTGCAAGAACTGCTCAACCAAAACTCCCAATACATGGCGGCCTACGACCTGCTGGCGCGCACGCATGAAGCGCTGGGCCAGCAGGAAGCGGCCAAGAAGATTCTGGAAGACGCGGTCGCCATCTCGCCGCACATGGTGCACCGGCTGCGCCACCTCGGCGACGTGGCCTATGAAACGGGCGACGTCACGGCGGCCGAGAAGGCCTTCAAGCAAGTGGTGGCCAAGGCTAAATATTCCGAATTCCGCGATCCCGAGGACCACGTCAAGCTGGTCAAGACGCTGGTGCGCAAGGGCGACGCCAACCAGGCCAGCGGCGTGATCCGCGACATGGAGCGCTCGTTACGCGGCGGCACCAATGTCGACGCCTGCCGCGCCATCGCCGCCGGCATGCTGCAGGAAATGACCGGCAACATCACCGCTGCGGCGGCCGAGCTGACCAATGCGGTCAACGCCGTGGCCGGCAGCCGTGGGCTATCGACCGGGCTCAAGATCGGGCTGGTGCACAGCTGCCTGAACATCAAGCTCGACCAGCAGGCCTCGGACCTGATGCTCAATCTGATGAACGACACCGAAAGCGGCGTGTCGATGGACGACGCGGTGCAAGTGTTCGAAAAAGCCGGCCGCCACGATCTGGCGCAAGGCATGGGCGAGCAAATCAAGATTCAGGTGGACGAGCTCATCGCGCATGCCGAAGAGCAGCGCACCCAAGGCGACCTGCGCGCGGCGGTGGATACGCTGAACGCCGGCCTGCGCAAGGCGCCCGGCAATCTGGCGCTGCTGCCGGCGGCCGCCTCGGCCATGCTCAAGCAGCTGGACGACCTCGGTTGGGAAGCGCCGCTGGCCGAACAGTGCCAGTTCCTGCTGGATCGCATGCGCCGGCTGGATCCGAATCATCCATCACTGGAAAACCTGCTGGCGCAGTACCAGCACACCCAGCGCAAGTACGGTATTTCGGTGGTGGCCTGAGTTTATTCCGGGCTGTCGACCTGATAGCCCTTGGCCTTGAGCGCCGCCAGATAGCTGTCCGCGCCGATGATGTTCGACAACGGCAGCACGGCGAAGGTGCTGGCGTTGGCGCCGATGGATTGCTCGGCTGAGTCCAGCCAAGCGGTGCGCACCCGCTCCTTGATATTCTGAAAGCCGGGGCGGTTCTTGACGAACTCGGCGCCGAGCATGGCGTTGTTGCACTCGTTGTCCTGGTCTGGATACGTCAGTTTCTGAATCGCCTCGATGTCGCCCTTGGCCCAGGCGTTGGCGCGCACACGCATGGCCTCGATATCGGTTTCCAGGCGTGCCAGCGTTTTGTCGAAACAGGCGGCGTCGGCCAGCGACGACTTCTTGAAGTCCTTCATCATGTCCGACGCGCCGTCCATGTCCAGCTTGATGCCGGTTTCGGTGACCTTGATTTTGTGCTGTTTGATGATGGCGTCGAGCTTGGTGCTGACCACCATACCCCTGGTCAGCCCGGCCTGCTTGAGGCCGGCGCTGAACAAGGTATCTGCCGCGAAAATGGGACGTTCGCGTTCAATACTGTCGTTATCGCCGAGGTATTTGGCCTTCAGCGGCAGCCAGCGTGCGTACACGTCTGGCGGCAGGACGTCGCGCAAGGTGGCGCCGTCCGGATTCTTTTTGATGCCGATCAGGCCCGGCAACATGGTCAGGCCGCGGAAAAAGCCGACCTTGGCATGGGCGGCGGGCGGCGCCAGATATTCCTGCGACTGCGCCAGCGTGACCTCGACCTGCTGCGAGCGCCACTCCATCTTTTGCGGCAGCGGCGTGTAGATGCCGAGCACCCACAGCACGTGATCGTCTTTGCTGACCTTCCACAGGCCGGGCCCCGGGCGTTGGCCGACCAGCAGCACTTGCTCCGGCGGCGCTTCAACCTCCGGCGTTTCAGTTTGCGCCAGCACGGCGCTCAATGGGATGGTCAGGCAGAGAGCGAGCAGCAGGCGCATGGTTCAGTAGCCCACCAGGCCAGCGGTCAGGTAGTGGCTGATCACGTACCACGACACGAAGTACAGTCCGCACAGCGCGAATGCCGAAACGATCGCTGGGGCGGGCTGCAAGTGCCTCAGTAATTTCGCCATGATGTCTCTCCCCGCCGGTTAAAAACCCGACTGTACGTGCCAGCCGGGAGGCCGACAAGCCGGGATTCCGTGGTCGCGGATTGCAATACCTCGGGTATCGCAAAACGAGCTTATCAGAAAGGCATGCCGGACCGCAGCTCAGTTTCGGCGGCGCTGCCGAGTGCTTGCAGATCGATGCCGATGGCCTTGAAGGCGCGGCCGGCCGCGCTGTGGGCCATCGCCGCCGCAGCCAGCAGGACGTGGGCGCCACACAGCGGCGCCGACAAGCGACGCTGCAACTCCGGCAGGCTTTGCATCAAGGCTTGGCCGGAAGGCTGGGCGTCGAACAAGATGCTGGCTTCCGCCGGCGGCACGGCGTCGTCGGCGCGCGCGGCGGCGGCGGCGTCGGCCGGCCCAGCGGGAGCGCGCGCGTCTCCGGCGGTGTTGGAGGTCGGCGCGGGGGCGACATGGTGCAGGCCGATGGTATTGAGGGCGGCGGCGTGGCGGTTGGCCAGGGCGGCGCGATAAGCTTCGGGATCGACGCCGAGGCGCGCGAAGACGCGGCGTGCGCTGCCGTCTGGCAGGTCGAGAGCGGCCAGCAGATAGTGCTCCGCACCAGGATGCCGCTGCCCTTCCTGCAAAGCGCGCTTTTCAGCATCCAGCGACAACTTCATGATGGTCCGCGTGTCCTGCCAGCGCTGCCTCAGTTTTGCAAACATGATTATTCCTCCGGTCAGCCGCGCGCCAGATTCGCTGCGTGCTTTTTGTGGGCGGCTTGCTTGCTCACACCGAGTGCTTCGGCGATCTGGGCCCAGGTCCAGCCGTCTGCCAGCGCCTGCCGGACCGCCTTGCGCTCGATCTGGTCGGCCAGCTCGCGCAAAGCCAGGGCGGCCGCTATCGCGTCGCCCGGCTCGTCCGGAATCTTCAAGTGATGGAGATCAGTCATGCGTCAACTTTAGTTGACAATCATCGCACCGTCAACTTAAATTGACGAACCGTAGCCGCCGCCGCCCGGCGTCTCGATGATGAAGACATCGCCCGGCTGCATGTCGGTCTTGCCAATATGGCCCAGCATCTCGATGCTGCCATCGGCGCGCTGCACGCTGTTCCGGCCCAGCGCACCGGGCTCGCCACCGGCCATGCCGAACGGCGCGTGGATGCGGTTATTGGACAGGATCGCCGCCGTCATCGATTCCAGGAAGCGCACCTTGCGCACGCCGCCGTTACCGCCATGCCAGCGCCCCGCCCCGCCGCTGTCGGCACGGATTTCGTAGCTGTCCAGCCGTACCGGGAAACGGAATTCCAGAATCTCCGGATCGGTGAGACGCGAGTTGGTCATATTGGTTTGCACCACGCTCGTGCCATCAAAGCCATCGCCCGCGCCGGAACCGCCGCTGATGGTTTCGTAATACTGGTACTTGGCATTCCCGAAGGTGAAATTATTCATGGTGCCCTGCGCGGCCGCCATCACACCCAGAGCGCCGTAGAGCGCATTGGTGATGCAGGTCGAGGTCTCCACATTGCCCGACACGACCGACGCCGGATAGCGCGGATTCAGCATCGAGCCTTGCGGGATCAGCACCTTCAAGGGCTTGAGGCAGCCGGCGTTCAACGGAATCTCGTCATTCACCAGCGTGCGGAACACGTACAGCACCGCCGCCATGCACACCGCCGACGGCGCATTGAAGTTGTTGTCGAGCTGCGCCGAGGTGCCGGTAAAATCAATCTCCGCACTGCGCGAAGCCTGATCGACGCGAACCGCGACCTGAATCTGCGCGCCGTTATCGAGCGGCAGCGTGAACGCGCCGTCCTTCAAGGCGCTGATCACACGGCGCACCGCTTCCTCCGCATTATCCTGCACGTGATCCATGTAAGCCTGCACCACGTCGAGGCCGAAATGCGCCACCATCCGGTGCAGCTCTTCGACGCCTTTCTGGTTGGCGGCGATTTGCGCGCGCAGGTCGGCCAGATTCTGGTCCGGATTGCGGGCCGGGTACTGCGCGCCGGCCAGCAGCGCGCGCGTCTCGTCTTCCAACATGCGCCCGCCGTCGACCAGCTTGAAGTTATTGATTAACACGCCCTCTTCCTCGATCACGCGCGAATCCGGCGGCATGGAACCCGGCGTGGTGCCGCCGATATCCGCGTGGTGGCCGCGCGAGCCGACGTAGAACAGGATGCGTGCGCCGGTCTCGTCGAACACCGGCGTAATCACCGTCACATCCGGCAAGTGGGTGCCGCCGTTGTACGGGTCGTTGAGCATGAACACATCGCCGGCGCGCATACGGCCGGCGTTCTCGCGCATCACCGTCTTGATGCTCTCGCCCATCGAGCCCAGATGCACCGGCATGTGCGGCGCATTGGCGATCAGGTTGCCGTCGGCGTCGAAAATGGCGCAGCTGAAGTCCAGTCGCTCCTTGATGTTGACCGAGTACGCCGTGTTCTGCAACCGCAGCCCCATTTGCTCGGCGATCGACATGAACAGGTTGTTGAAGATCTCCAGCATCACCGGATCGGCCGTGGTGCCGATGGCGCGTCGCTCCGGCAGCGCGGCCACGCGGCGCAGCACCAGATGATCATGCAGCGTGACCTCCGCCTGCCAGCCGGTTTCCACGATGGTGGTCGCATTGGCTTCGGCGATGATGGCCGGGCCTTTGACGATATCGCCGATGCGCGTGGCCGAGCGCTGGTACAAATTGGTCTGCCGCCACTGGCCGCCGGTGTACATCGGCACCACCGCGTGCGGCATCAGGCCGGACACGCGGCGCGGCGCCGGCTCCACCGCTTCGGACGGCGCGTCGGACTTGCCGACCGCTTCCACAGACACTGCCTCCACGATCAGCGCGCGCGCCGGCATCAGGAAGGAATAGCGTTTGCGGTAGGCGGCTTCGAACTGCTGCTGCATGCTCTCCACTGTATCGAACAGCACAATCAGCGCGGTATCCGTACCCTCGTAACGCAAGTGCACGCGGCTGATCAGCGAGATGCGCTCATCCTCCACCTGCTGATGATGCAGATCGGCGCGCGCCTGGCGGCCCAGCGCGTGCAGGCGTGCCGCCAGATCGGCGTGCGCATCTTCACTCAAGCGCAATTCGACCGCCGCTTCGCGCATCGCGGTCTGGTCGGCCAGGCCCATGCCGTAGGCCGACATCACGCCCGCCAGCGAATGCACGAACACCGTCTTCATGCCCAGCGCGTCGGCCACCAGGCAGGCGTGCTGCCCGCCCGCGCCGCCGAAGCTGGTCAGCGTGTATTCGGTCACGTCGTGGCCGCGCTGCACCGAGATCTGCTTGATGGCATTGGCCATATTGCCGACCGCGATATCGAGGAAGCCCTCCGCCACCTGCTCCGGTGCAGTCTCTTCCCCGGTGGCAGCCGCGATGCCGGCGGCCATGTCGGCGAAGCGCTGGCGCACAGCGGCGGCGTCGAGTGGCTGCTTGCCATCAGCGCCGAACAGCTGCGGGAAATGCGCGGGCTGGATTTTGCCTAGCATGACATTACAGTCGGTGACGGCCAGCGGGCCGCCACGGCGATAGCTGGCCGGTCCCGGATTGGCGCCCGCGCTGTCAGGGCCGACGCGATAGCGGCTGCCGTCGAAATGCAGGATCGAGCCGCCGCCCGCCGCCACCGTGTGGATGCTCATCATGGGCGCACGCATGCGCACACCGGCGACCTGCGTTTCGAACACGCGCTCGAATTCGCCCGAGTAGTGCGACACATCGGTCGAGGTGCCGCCCATGTCAAAGCCGATCACCTTGTCGAAGCCCGCCAACTTTGAGGCGCGCACCATGCCGACGATGCCGCCGGCCGGTCCGCTCAGGATCGAATCCTTGCCCTGGAACGCGCGGGCGTCGGTCAGGCCGCCGTTGGACTGCATGAATTGCAGGTTCACGCCGGGCAGCTCCTGCGCCACCTGATCGACATACCGGCGCAGGATCGGCGACAGATAGGCATCGACCACCGTGGTATCGCCGCGCGCCACCAGCTTCATCATCGGGCTGATTTCGTGCGACACCGACACTTGCGTAAAGCCCATCTCGCGCGCCAGGTCGGCCACTTTGGTTTCGTGCGCGTGGTAGCGGTAGCCGTGCATGAACACCACCGCCAGCGAGCGCAAGCCCATGTCATAGGCCTGCGCCAACCCGGCGCGGGCAGCGGTAAGGTCGAGCGGCGAAATAGTATCGCCATGCGCGCCGACCCGCTCGTCGATTTCGATCACATGGCTGTACAACAGCTCCGGCAGCACGATGTGGCGGTCGAACAGGCGCGGACGGTTCTGGTAAGCGATGCGCAGCGCGTCGCGGAAGCCGCGCGTGATAGCCAGCGCAGTCGGCTCGCCCTTGCGCTCCAGCAGCGCGTTGGTGGCCACCGTGGTGCCCATCTTTACCGCGCCGATCTGCGCCACCGGAATTGGCTTGCCCTTGGCCACGCCCATCAGCTGGCGGATGCCGGCAATGGCCGCGTCGGCGTAGTGTTCCGGATTCTCGGACAGCAGCTTGAGCGTGCGTAGCCGGCCATCGGGCGCGCGTGCCACAATGTCGGTAAACGTGCCGCCGCGGTCGATCCAGAATTGCCAATCCATGCCTTGCCTCGTTAAGCTGTGAATCATCTATTGTAGTGCGCCCCGGCCGCCGCACACCAGCGGCCTTGATAGAAATTTAGATGCTAAAATGGCACCATGAATCCCCTCTACTCCGTTGCTGAAATCCGCGCCATCGAGCGCGCCGCAGCCGCTGTGCTGCCACCTGGCGCGCTGATGCAGCGTGCCGGGCAAGCCAGTGCCAACGCGGCACTCGACAAGCTGCCATTCTCGACCGCGCACGCGCGCGTGCTGGTGCTGGCCGGGCCGGGCGACAACGGCGGCGACGCGCTGGAGGCGGCGGCGCACATTTCCTACACCGGGGCGCAAGTCACGCTGATCCACTTCGCGCCGCGGGGCGCAGCGTCGCCCGAGCGCGACGCTGCGCTGCAGCGCGCAAAACTCAGCGATGCCCGTTTCCGCGAATGGGACGACGCCGACATCGCCGGCACCGACTGGAGCCTGGTAGTGGACGGCCTGTTCGGCATCGGCCTGAAACGGTCGCTGGATGGCGCTTTCCGCGAGCTGGTGGAGATCGTCAACCAGCTGCGCTGCCCGGTGCTGGCGCTGGACGTGCCGAGCGGGCTCGATGCCGACAGCGGCGCCGTGGTGGGTCCGGACGGCATCGCCATCCATGCCACCCACACCATCACCTTCATCGGCAACAAGCCGGGCCTGCACACCTGCGACGGCCGCGATTACGCCGGACTGGTCGACGTGGCGCGGCTGGACATCGATCCGGCCCATTACGCGCCGACCCGGTTGCACCTGAACGACGTCAAATTCTTCTCGCGTCATTTACGGGCGCGGCGGCATAACACGCACAAAGGCAGCTACGGCAACGTGGCGGTGGTCGGCGGCGCGCGCGGCATGAGCGGCGCGCCGATCCTGGCGGCACGGGCGGCGCTCAACAGTGGCGCCGGCCGCGTCTACGCCTTGTTTGCGGAGGAGGCGTTGGCAAGCGATCCGGGCCAGCCGGAACTGATGTGCCGTCTGGCCGCCGACTTTGACCTCAGCCTCGCTACGCTGGTGGTCGGCCCCGGACTGGGCACGACGCGTGCTGCGCATGATTTGCTGGCCCGGGCGGTCGGCTGCGGCAGTGCGCTGCTGGCCGATGCCGACGCGCTCAACTTGTTGGCTGGCGACACCGCGCTGCAAACCGCCCTGGCGCACCGCCCCGCCGCCGTGGTGCTGACACCGCATCCGCTGGAAGCGGCACGCTTGCTGGGCACCAGCATCGCCGCCGTGCAAGCGGACCGGCTGGCGGCTGCGCGCGAGCTGGCGTCGCGGCTGCATGCGGTGGTGGTATTGAAAGGTTCAGGGACAGTGATTGCCGCGCCAAGCGGCGATGCGGTGATCAACACCACCGGCAATCCAGCCTTGGCGACCGCCGGCACCGGCGATGTGCTGGCCGGCCTGTGCGGCGCGCTGCTGGCGCAAGGCTGGCCGCAGTGGGAAGCCGCCTTGGCGGCAGTCTGGCTGCACGGCATGGCCGCCGACGTGCTGGTGACCGAAGGCGTGGGCCCGATTGGCCTCACCGCTGGCGAGCTGATCCCAGCCATTCGTGTGGCGCTAAACCGCATGGTCCAGCACCACGGCCGCTAGCACGTCATTCCGGCGCAGGCCGGAATCCAAGTTGAGCGTATCCGCATACCCCCATTAGGTTCCGGCCTGCGCCGGAACGACGCGGCTCAGACCAGACGTCCCGCAGCGATGGTGATGGTGCGGCGGCAGCGGGCCGCCATTGCCTGGTCGTGCGTCACCAGCACCAGCGTGGAGCCGTGCTGGCGGTTCAGATCGAACATTAGCTGGATCACCGCTTCGCCAGTGGCGGCATCCAGGCTGCCGGTCGGTTCGTCGGCAAACAGCAGCGGCGGCTCGGTCACGAAGGCGCGCGCCAGCGCCACGCGCTGCTGCTCGCCACCCGACAGGTATTTCGGATAGTGCTTCAGGCGGCTGGACAGGCCGACGCGCGACAACATGGCCTCGGCCCGCTCGCGCGCACCGGCCACGCCGGCCAATTCCAGCGGCAGCATGACGTTTTCCAGCGCCGTCAAATGCGCCAGCAACTGAAAGGACTGGAACACAAAGCCCAGCTTTTCCTTGCGCAGCGCGGCCCGGCCGTCTTCATCCAGTGCATAAATGTCTACGCCATCCAGCACCACCTTGCCGGCGCTCGGCGTGTCCAGGCCCGCCAGCAGGCCCAGCAAAGTCGACTTGCCGGAGCCGGAGGCGCCAACGATTGCCAGCGTCTCGGCCTTTTGCACGGTAAAATCCACCTCGTGCAAAATGGTCAGTTCGCCGCTGGCATCGGCCACCCGCTTGGCCAGGCCGCTGACGGCGATGGCCGGATGGACGGAAGACGCCGGCACCGGTGCCGAAGAAGACGACGCAGCCGGACCGTCCGGCATGAATTGTGTAGACGCATTAGGAAAATCGGGCATGCTGAATATGTTTAAACGTTTATCTGGAAAATCCCTGGCCGCCCTGCTCTTGTTATCGGCAGCGGCGAGCGCCTATTCTGCACCAAAAACGGTGCTTGTGCTCGGAGATAGTTTATCGGCCGAGTACGGTTTGGCACGCGGCACCGGCTGGGTCGCGCTGGCCGAGCAAAAACTCAAGCAGAACAACATCGATGCGGTGGTGGTCAATGCCAGCGTCAGCGGCGAGACCACCAGCGGCGGCCGCTCGCGCCTGCCCGCCCTGCTGGCCAAGCACAAGCCCGACCTGGTGGTGATCGAACTTGGCGCCAACGACGGCCTGCGCGGCCTGCCGGTGGCTGCGGCCCAGACCAATCTGCGCGCCATGAGCGAGGCGGCCGCCAAGTCCGACGCCAAGGTGATGCTGATCGGCATGCGCATGCCGCCCAACTATGGCCGCGACTACGCCGACAAATTCTTCGCCATGTACGGCACGCTGAGCAAGGACATCAAGGCGCCGCTGGTGCCGTTCATGCTGGACGGCGTGGCCGACAAGCCGCAGCTGTTCCAGCCGGACCGCCTGCACCCGCTGGCTGAAGCACACCCGATTATTCTTGCCAATATCTGGCCCACCCTGCAAAAAACCATCAAGGCCAAATGAAGTATCCAGAAATACTGAGCATCGAGCAGGTGCTGTCGCAACTCGACACCTTCGATGCCATCATCGACGCCCGCAGTCCCTGCGAGTATGCGCTCGACCACCTGCCCGGCGCCATCAACGCGCCGGTGCTGGACGACGAGCAGCGCATCCGCGTCGGCACCATGTACAAGCAAGTTGGCTCCTTCGAGGCCAAGAAGCTGGGCGCGGCGCTGGTTGCCAAGAACATCGCTGAACATATCGAAGCACTGTGGATCGATAAGCCGCGTGAATGGCGGCCGCTGATTTACTGCTGGCGCGGCGGCAACCGAAGTGGTTCGATGGCCCATATCCTGGCCAAGATCGGCTGGCCGGTGGTGCAGCTCGAAGGCGGCTACAAAGCGTTCCGGCAAGAGGTCAATACAGCACTGGAACACGCGCCCGAATTGCAGTTCAAGGTGATTTGCGGCACCACTGGCAGCGGCAAGAGCCGCCTGCTGGAAGTGCTGGCTGCGCAAGGCGCGCAAGTGCTTGACCTGGAAAAACTGGCCGCGCATCGCGGCTCGGTGCTGGGCCATCTGCCGTCGCAGCCGCAACCGAGCCAGAAGGCGTTTGAAACGCAGATCTGGAATGTGCTGCGCCGCTTCGATCCGGCGCGCCCGGTGTTTGTGGAGGCGGAGAGCAAAAAGGTCGGCAACCTGCGCGTGCCGGCCGCGCTGATGGACACCATGCGCGCCTCGGACTGCATCGCCATGACGCTGTCGCTGCCGAACCGCGTGCGGCTGCTGATGGCGGACTACACGCATTTCCTCGCCAGCCCGGAATCGCTCAACGGCCAGCTCGAACACCTGACACAGTTGCATGGCAAGGAGAAGATCGCCAGCTGGCAAGCCATGTCGCAAGCAGGCCAGATGCAGCAGTTGGTGGAACAGTTGCTGCAACAGCACTACGACCCCGCCTACCTGCGTTCGATCGACCGCAACTTCAGCAAGTACGCGCAAGCCGTGCCGCTGGAACTGGCCGATATCGACGATGCCTCATTCGCCGCGGCCGCGCGGCAACTCACAGCACAATAAAAAAAGGGCCGCATCAAGCGGCCCTTTTTAATTTTGTACGTTCTTACTTCACTTCGGTGACGGTGGTGGCCGATGCGATCGGCTTCAGCACTTTCACTTTGGCTTTTTGCTTCAGCAGCTCGACGTACTGCGCCATCTCTTGCTGGGCGATCAGGTTACCGATCTGCTCAGCTTCCTGCTTGCGCTGCGCTTCGTCTTGCTGGGCAGGCTGCTGCACTTTGCCGATGCGGTACAGGCCGTAGCCCATGCCTGGCACGTCCACACCCACGTAAGCTGGCAGCTTGGTGGTGTCGGCTTTCATAACAGCTTGCATGGCCAGGCCGTTGATGCCTTCAGGCTTGGAGCGCGAGACCAGCTTGGCAGCGCCGAAACCGTTGGCTTCGCCCGACTTCTTGAAGGCAGCCAGTTTCTCTTCGCCAGCCTTGGCGGCCAGCTTGGCGGCTTCTTCCATCGTTACGCGCTGGCGGATGGCGGCGTCGACTTCCGCCAGCGGACGCTTGGTCGCAGGCTTGAATTCAACGATACGGCCGGCCACCAGGGTGCTCGGTGCGGTTTCCACTGCTTCGGTGTTGCGCTTGTTGCTGATCGAATCGTTCGAGAACAGCGCGGCCAGGAACTTGGCGTTGTTGTACGGCGCAGCACCAGCCGCTGGCGATGGATTGCGCGATACGTTGGCGGCGGTTTCGATCTTCAGGCCCAGCTTGTCAGCCACTGGCTTCAGGCTGTCCGCTTGCTCGTACACGGTGTTGGTGAAGGCTTCGGCCATTTCCGAGTACTTCTTCGATGCCTTCTGCTTTTTCAGCAGGTCGGCCACGTCGCCTTTGACTGCGTCGAACGGCTTGGCCACGGCGGCTTTCAGTTCGGTCACGGTGACGATGTGGAAGCCGAATTCCGACTGCACCAGATCGCTGATCTCACCTTGCTTCAGCTTGTTGATCGCGCCTTCCACCGATGGCACGAACAGGCCTTTCTCTACCACGCCCAGATCGCCGCCCTGCTCTGCCGAGCCCGGATCTTCCGATTTGGCTTTGGCGATTTTGGCGAAGTCGGCCGGCGCTTTGCGCACTTCGGCCAGGATGGCTTCGGCCTTGGCCTTGGCAGCGGCGGTATCAGCAGCGCTGGCGCCTTTCTTCACGGCGACCAGGATGTGGCTGGCGCGGCGGGTTTCCGGCGTGGTGAATTGCGCGGTGTTCTTGGCGTAGTAGTCCGACACTTCGGTGTCGCTTACGCTGACCTGGCTCATCACGGCGTCGTTGTTGAACACCACGTATTCGATCTTGGCCTGCTCAGGCACTTCGAACTGCTTGGCGTTTTTCTCGTAGAAGGCCTTGACCATCTCGTCGGTGATTTTCACCTGCGGCACGAAATCGACCACCGGCAGCACCAGTTCCTGCACTTCGCGTTCCTGCGCGGCGATGTCCGACAGCGACTTCGCTACCGAGCGCGGCGCGAAGCCCGTGCCTTCGATGGCGGTGGCCAGCTGCTGCAGCGCCAGTTCGCGGCGCATGCGGGCGTCGTTGTCGACCGGGCGCAGGCCTTGGGCGGCCAGCACCTGCTTGTAGGTGTCCATATTGAAGTTGGCCGGGCCGCCGAACATGTCGACGATGGCTTTTTGCAGCTGGGCGTCGCTCACGTTCAGGTTAGCGTGGATCACTTCGGCGGCGATCGCGCGCTGGGCGATCAACTGGTCGAGGATGTTCTGCTTGAACTCAGGGGTGTCAAACACCTTTTGGTCGAACTGTGCGCCCATACGCTGGCGATACTCGTCCAGACGATTGCGCACGGCATTATCGAATTCCTGCTGGGTCAGCGGCTTGCCATCGATCTTGGCGATGGTGCCGGCGTCGTCGCCAAAGCTCTTGTAACTGCCGATACCGACAAATGCAAACGATGGCACGATGACGATCGCCAGCAGGATTTGCATCAAACGTTGATGGGTACGAATAAATTCAAACATGGTCTGCCAATTCGGATTGATGGGGCTTGCACATACAAAAAAGGCGAACTCGCGTTCGCCAATTCCGGTTGCCGGATTTTACAGTGCACACCCCTCTATAGCAAGGGTATCCTTGGCAAAACGGCTATGTTGCAGATCAGCCGTTGCGGCGGCGGCGCGCAGCAGCGCCCACCAGGCCCAGGCCAGCCAGCAGCATGGCGTAAGTGGTCGGTTCCGGCACGGCGGCGACGCTCACGTTGTCCAGCAGCGCGCCAATATTATCGCCGCCAGCATTGCGGAAGCTGAAGACGGCATTGCCGTCTGCCAGCGCGGTGTAGCTCAGCGAGAAAGTCTGGAAACCAACGGTTTCAGTACGGCCAATCACCTGGCTGTTGGTGCCGAAGTTGACGGTCACGCTGTCACCGCCGGTGCCGTAGCTGGCGCGCTGATTACCGGCCAGCGAAAAGCTCAGGATATAGGTCTGGCCTGCGCTCACGGCGATCGAATTGGAGAACAAACCAGCCTTGCCGGTCGAGCCATCCAGGTCGATGTAGTAGCCATTGCCAGGAATCAGGTCCCAGCCGCCGGTCGGGCCAATGATGTCCACAGTACCGTCGCTCACGGTCCAGCCGTTGGCGAAGCTGCTGGCGTTCAATGCGTCGGTATTGGAATCGAAGTTATCGGCGAAGATGGTGGCTGCGTGGACGCTGCTGGCAGTCAGCAGGGCTGCGGCGATGGCGAGTTTTTTTGCGAACATGGTATCCCTCTTTTTTGTTTATATGAGAACAACTTGATTTGCATTTTAGCACCAAGTTGGACTTTGCCACGATCATATTTCTTAATCGCGCGAGGGAAAGTAATGAATGTTGCCGTACGCGATATTTATTTGAATATCGGGATAGAAAAGAAAAAAGCCTGCGGCTTTTTCAAGCTGCAGGCTTTCATATTCTGGCGGAGCGGACGGGGCTCGAACCCGCGACCCCCGGCGTGACAGGCCGGTATTCTAACCAACTGAACTACCGCTCCTAAACGGTATTACGTCGTACTACTAAGCTTGATATTTGTTGGCGGAGCGGACGGGGCTCGAACCCGCGACCCCCGGCGTGACAGGCCGGTATTCTAACCAACTGAACTACCGCTCCAGCTGAATATCAAGGTGCTACATATTACTTTAAAACTTAACTTCTGGCAAATGTTTTTTGGTGGGCGGTGAGAGGCTCGAACTCCCGACCTAAGCCTTGTAAGGGCTCCGCTCTACCAACTGAGCTAACCGCCCATTTGCCTTAGTGAGCAACGCAGTTATGTGTTTCTTTGCCGCTGCTGCTCACCGAAGTCCGTTAGTTTACAGCATCTTTCAAAGCTTTACCAGCTTTAAATTTAGGAACTTTAGCTGCTTCAATGGTGATCTCTTCTTTGGTGCGCGGATTGCGGCCGGTGCGGGCAGCGCGTTCGCTCACGGAGAAGGTGCCAAAGCCGACCAGGGTCACGCTGTCGTTTTTCTGCAGGCTGGTGGTTACGCCGTCGATCACAGCGTCCAGTGCGCGGGCAGCAGCCGCTTTCGAAATATCAGCGGTGGTGGCGATATGGTCGATCAATTCAGTCTTATTCAAAGCAATTCCCCGTGACTAAGGTTATATCTGTTCCCGATAAAATAAAGGGAACTCAAAAAATTCAGGCCGTATTAAACAAGCCAGCCCACTATCGTGTCAAGGCTGCACAATAGAAAAATAAGTAAAAATAAAAAACGGGCGCTATTAAAGCGCCCGTTTTTATGGCTCGACAGATAAAACAGTTAGTGTTTTACCACGTCGCCCTGGCCATCTGGTTTGGTGGCGGCAGCTGCCACGGCTTCCACCGGCGCAGTTTCCGTCAGCGGTTCTGGCTGGCGTTCCAGCGCGATTTCCAGCACTTTGTCGATCCAACGCACTGGCACGATTTCCAGTTTGTTTTTGACGTTGTCCGGAATGTCGGCCAGATCCTTGACGTTCTGCTCTGGGATCAGCACGGTCTTGATGCCACCGCGCTGGGCCGCCAGCAGTTTTTCCTTCAAGCCGCCGATTGGCAATACTTCGCCGCGCAGCGTAATCTCGCCGGTCATCGCCACATCGGCGCGCACCGGGATGCCGGTGAACACCGACACCATCGCCACCGTCATCGCAGCGCCGGCGGACGGACCGTCTTTCGGCGTCGCGCCTTCCGGCACGTGGATGTGGATGTCGCTCTTTTCAAACACTTCGTTCTTGATGCCGAGGCGATTGGCGCGGCTGCGCACCACGGTGCGGGCTGCTTCAATCGACTCTTTCATCACGTCGCCCAAGGTGCCGGTGCGGATCACTCCGCCCTTGCCCGGCATTTGCACGGCTTCGATGGTCAACAGATCGCCGCCCACTTCGGTCCATGCCAGGCCGACCACCTGGCCGATCTGGTTTTCTTTCTCGGCCACGCCGAAGTCGTAGCGGCGCACGCCCAGGAACTTGTCCAGGTTTTTCGGCGTGATGGTCACTTTCTTGTCCGACTTCTTCAGCAGCAGCATCTTCACCACCTTGCGGCAGATCTTCGACACTTCGCGCTCCAGCGAACGCACGCCGGCCTCACGGGTGTAGTAGCGCACGATGTCGCGCACGGTCGCTTCACTGATCGAGATCTCGTCCTCTTTCAGGCCATTGTTCTTGACCTGTTTCGGCAGCAGGTAGCGCTGGGCGATGCTGGTTTTCTCGTCCTCGGTGTAACCCGACAGGCGGATCACTTCCATCCGGTCCAGCAGCGCCGGCGGGATGTTGTACGAGTTCGAGGTCGCCACGAACATTACGTCCGACAGGTCGAAGTCGACTTCGATGTAGTGGTCCGAGAAGGTGTGGTTCTGTTCAGGATCCAGCACCTCCAGCAACGCCGACGATGGATCGCCACGGAAGTCCGCGCCCATCTTGTCGATCTCGTCCAACAGGAACAGCGGGTTGCGCACGCCGACTTTCGCCAGCGATTGCAGCACCTTGCCCGGCATCGAGCCGATGTAGGTACGGCGGTGACCGCGAATCTCGGCCTCGTCACGCACGCCGCCGAGCGCCATGCGCACGAACTTGCGGTTCGTGGCGCGAGCGATCGACTGGCCCAGCGAGGTTTTACCCACGCCCGGAGGACCAACGAAGCACAGGATCGGCGCTTTCAGCTTGTCGACGCGCTGTTGCACCGCGAGGTATTCCAGGATGCGTTCTTTGACTTTTTCCAGGCCGTAGTGATCGCCTTCCAGCACCTTCTCGGCGTTGGACAGGTCGTTGTTGACCTTGGATTTTTTCTTCCACGGCAGGCTGACCAGGGTGTCGATGTAGTTACGCACCACGGTGGCTTCGGCCGACATCGGCGACATCAGCTTGAGTTTTTTCAGCTCGGCGGTCGCCTTGTCCAGCGCCTCTTTCGGCATCTTGGCCAGCGCGACCTTCTTCTCCAGCTCGTCCAGGTCGGCGCCGTCTTCGCCCTCGCCCAGTTCTTTCTGGATGGCCTTGACCTGTTCGTTCAGGTAGTACTCGCGCTGCGACTTCTCCATCTGGCGCTTGACGCGGCCACGGATGCGCTTCTCGACCTGCAGAATGTCCAGCTCGCCTTCGAGCTGGCCCAGCAGGTGCTCCAGGCGCTTGGCGACCGAGAAGATCTCGAGGATGACCTGCTTCTGCTCAAGCTTGAGCGGCAGGTGCGCCGCAACGGTGTCGGCCAGACGGCCGGCATCGTCGATGCCCGACAGCGAAGCCAGGATCTCAGGCGGGATTTTCTTGTTCAGCTTGACGTACTGGTCGAACTGCTGAACGATCGCACGGCGCATCGCTTCGATTTCCGAATCGTCGCCCAGCTCGGAATCGAGCGGCGTCAAATCGGCCACGAAGTGCGTCGGCGTATCGGTGATTTTGTTGATGCGCGCGCGCTGAGCGCCTTCGACCAGCACCTTCACGGTACCGTCCGGCAGTTTCAGCATTTGCAGAATATTGGCCACGCAACCAATTTCATAGATATCGGAAGCAGAAGGTTCGTCCTTGGCAGCGGCTTTTTGGGCGGCAAGCATGATGCTCTTGCCTTGCTCCATAGCGGCTTCCAGCGCCTTGATCGATTTTGGGCGCCCTACGAACAGCGGTATCACCATATGCGGAAATACGACGACGTCCCGCAGCGGCAATAACGGCAGTTGAGTTTGCTCAGTTAATTTGGAAGTTGTCATGGCGTACCTTATGTGAAAGCGTGATTATGATGTGGGCGCTGTTTTGCCAAATCACAAGACCGAACTACAAGAAATAATTCCCTTATAAAAAGAATGTTTTTCGAAGAAAGCCCGCGTCCTACTCTAAAAGATTCATCAAATAAAAAAGCCACGCGCGACGGGGGCGTCACGAGTGGCTTTCCGAATGAAGCCTGAATTCTTTTATTGATTTTTATTGTACCGCCTTGCCCCACGGATGCGAAATGAATTTTGCTGCTGAGCGGGGCAAGTGTGCACAAGTTATTTAATTCTCACCGGAGGCTTTGGCCTGCTCCTGATAAATCAACAAAGGTTTAGCGCCACTGGTGATGGTATTCTCATCAATAACCACTTTGGTGACGTTGGTTTCATTTGGCAGCTCATACATGGTATCGAGCAGCGCATGTTCCAGGATCGAACGCAGGCCACGGGCGCCGGTCTTGCGCGCCAGCGCCTTCTTGGCGATCGCGTGCAGTGCGGCCGGACGGATTTCCAGTTCCGCGCCTTCCATTTCCAGCAGCTTGGAATACTGCTTGATCAGCGCATTCTTCGGCTCGACCAGGATCTGGATCAGCGCTTCTTCGGTCAACTCGGCCAGGGTGGCCACCACCGGCAGACGGCCCACCAGTTCAGGGATCAGGCCGAACTTGATCAGATCTTCCGGCTCCGCTTCCATCAGCACTTCACTGACGTTGCGCTCGGACTTGCTCTTCACCGAAGCGCCGAAACCGATGCCGGATTTCTCCGAACGGTTCTCGATCACCTTGGCCAGGCCGTCGAACGCGCCGCCGCAAATGAACATGATGTTGGTGGTGTCGATCTGCACGAAGTCCTGGTTAGGATGCTTGCGGCCGCCTTGTGGCGGCACCGACGCCATCGTGCCCTCGATCAGTTTCAGCAGCGCCTGCTGCACGCCCTCGCCCGACACGTCGCGGGTAATCGATGGGTTGTCCGACTTGCGCGAGATCTTGTCGATCTCGTCGATGTAGACGATGCCGCGCTGGGCCTTGTCGACATCGTAGTTGCAACTTTGCAACAGTTTTTGGATGATATTCTCAACGTCCTCGCCCACGTAGCCGGCTTCGGTCAGCGTGGTGGCGTCGGCGATCACGAACGGTACGTTCAGCATGCGCGCCAGGGTCTGGGCCAGCAGGGTCTTGCCCGAACCGGTAGGACCGACCAGCAGGATGTTGGACTTGGCCAGTTCGACGTCGTCTTTCTTGCCCAGGTGCTTGAGGCGCTTGTAGTGGTTGTACACCGCCACCGACAGGATGCGCTTGGCAGTCTGCTGGCCGATCACGTACTGGTCCAGCAAGTCCTTGATTTCATGAGGAGTCGGCAGGTCCGACTTGGCGCCCGTCACCGACTCGATGGCCGAGGTTTCATCGCGAATGATGTCGTTGCACAGGTCAATGCACTCATCGCAGATGAAGACCGATGGGCCGGCGATGAGTTTCTTCACCTCGTGCTGGCTTTTGCCGCAGAACGAGCAGTACAGAAGTTTTTCGCCGCTGGAGGATTTTTTGTCTGACATGGGCAGTTTTCTTTGGTTACAGGAAGCAAGTAATCAGTGCAGTGCGACGCGGAAACTTCGCCTGCCTTCACATGCTACCCGAAATAAAAACGAAACGCCCGAACGATTAATCGCCCGAGCGTTTTTTCTAGCTATGCTGCAAAGCTTGCATCAAGCCCGGTTGGTCAACATTTTGTCGATCAAACCGTACTCTACCGCTTCTTCGGCCGACATGAAACGGTCACGATCGGTGTCTTTGGCGATCTGTTCCACGGTTTGGCCGCTGCGTTCCGCCATGATCGAGTTCAGGCGATGGCGCAGGTACAGGATTTCCTTGGCCTGGATTTCGATATCCGACGCCATGCCTTGCGAGCCGCCCGAAGGCTGGTGAATCATGATGCGCGAGTTCGGCAGCGAGAAGCGCTTGCCCTTGGCGCCTGCGGCCAGCAGGAACGCGCCCATCGAGGCGGCGATGCCGGTGCACAGGGTCGATACGTCAGGCTTGATGAACTGCATGGTATCGTAGATCGCCAGCCCGGCCGAGACCGAGCCGCCAGGGGAGTTGATGTACAGCGAGATGTCCTTGTCTGGGTTTTCGCTTTCCAGGAACAGCAGCTGGGCGACCACCAGATTGGCCATTTGGTCGTTGACCGGACCGACCATGAAGATAATACGTTCCTTGAGCAGACGCGAGTAGATATCGTAAGAGCGCTCGCCGCGACCGCTTTGTTCCACCACCATCGGCACCAGGCCGAGCATTTCGGTGTCCAACGCCGGATTTCGGTTCATACCAGTCATTCTATTTCCTTGTGAAGCAGCGGTTAAGAAACGGACCACCATCGTCGTCCCGGCGAAGGCCGGGACCCAATTTGAGCGTACCCAACTTGGATCCCGGCCTTCGCCGGGATGACGGCGATGGCGCCGTCTTGATTCTAACCTAACTGAATTACGCTTGTGCGTTGCTTCCCATCAGCTCGTCAAAGGCGATAACCTTGGACGAAGTCTTCGACAGGCCCAGGACGTAGTTGACGACGTTTTCTTCCAATACAAGGGCTTCGACTTCAGCCAGACGACGACGGTCGCTGTAGTAGTACTTCAGCACTTCGCGTGGATCTTCGTAGCTTTGTGCGAAGTCTTCGATTTGTGCTTTGACTTGCTCTGGCTGGGCTTGCAGGTTGTTTTCGCCAACCAGTTGCGACAGGATCAGGCCCAGGCGTACGCGACGCTCGGCTTTTTCCGCGAACAGTTCTGGTGGGAATGGCACGTCCTTGACGTTCATGCCGCGCTGGGCCATGTCCTGGCGGGTCATTTCAGCCAGGCGCTCGGTGTCCTGAGCGATCAGCGATTTTGGCACTTCCAGGGTGGCGGTTTTCACCAGGGTTTCCATCACGGCTTCTTTGTTGCGTGCTTTCACGCGGCCGGCGACTTCACGCTCCAGGTTGACTTTGATGTCTTCGCGCATTTTAGCGACGTCGCCATCGGCCACGCCCAGCGATTTGGCGAATTCTGCGTCAACTTCCGGCAGGTGGGCCCACTCCAGCTTTTGCAGGGTGATGGTGAACGAGGCGGTTTTGCCGGCCACGTCTTTACCGTGGTAGTCCTCTGGGAACGACAGCGGGAAGGTCTTCGACTCGCCCACTTTCAGGCCGACGGTAGCGGCTTCGAATTCTGGCAGCATGCGGCCTTCGCCCAGCACGAACGGGTAGCCTTCGGCTTTACCGCCTGGGAATTCCACGCCGTCGATCGAGCCGACGAAGTCCACGGTCACGCGGTCGCCGTTGGCAGCGATGGCTTCGCCGCCGTCGCCGTGTTCACCGGCTTCGCCTTTGGTGTGGAAGTGCACGCGCTGTTTGCGCAGGATTTCGATGGTCTTGTCGATTTCAGCGTCGCTGACTTCGGCTTTGACGGTTTCGATTTCCACGGTGGTCAGATCGCCGATCTGTACTTCCGGGTAGACTTCGAAGGTCGCGTCGAAGGTCAGGACGCCAGCTGGCGACTCTTGCTTCGGTTCGATGTTCGGGTAGCCAGCAACGCGCAGTTGGGCTTCGTTTGCGGCGTCGTTGAAAGCGCGGCCAACTTTATCATTCAGCACTTCGGTTTCGATTTGATAACCGTATTGTGCTGCGACCATTTTCAGAGGAACTTTGCCCGGACGGAAGCCTGGTGCCTTAGCCGTTTTGGCTTGCACTTTCAGGCGCTTCTCAACTTCAGCGCGGACTTCGGTCAGCGGGAAGGAGATCGTGATACGACGTTCGAGTTTGCCCAAGGTTTCGACTGCAGTTGCCATGTTAAAAAATCGTCCAAAAAATAAGAAATACAGTTGGTGCGAGGAGGGGGACTCGAACCCCCACACCATTGCTGGCGTCAGGACCTAAACCTGGTGCGTCTACCAATTTCGCCATCCTCGCGGCATGTTTGCACAAAAGCAAAGGGCGACCCATAAGTGAAAACGGTCGCCCTCTTCCTGCTTTTATAGCAGGAGCTTTCAACTTCAACGCGATATTCTAACGGGTTTTTAGCGGAATGGTGACGATTTTTACCATGTAGCCAACATTCCGCTGTTTTTTGCCGTTTTTTGCCTATTTAAGAGGCTTTTTCACTCTAAACCAGGCTGCGTAAAGCGCTGGCAGGAACAGCAAAGTCAGCGCCGTGGCGAGAATTAAACCCCCCATGATGGCCACTGCCATCGGTCCCCAGAACACGGAGCGAGACAATGGGATCATTGCCAGCGCGGCAGCAGCGGCCGTCAGGATGATCGGACGGCAGCGCCGCACCGCCGATTCGACAATGGCGGTCCAGGCATCGTGGCCGGCCTTGATGTCCTGCTCGATCTGGTCGACCAGGATCACCGAGTTACGAATGATCATGCCGAACAGCGCGATGATGCCCAGGTTGGCCACGAAGCCCAGCGGACGACCCAGCACCAGCAGCGCCATCGCCGCACCAGCCACGCCCAGCGGGCCGGTCAGGAACACCAGCAGCGAGCGCGAGAAGCTGTGCAGCTGCAGCATCAGCAGCGTGAAGATCAGGAAGATCGCCAGCGGCAGGTTGGCCGCAATCGACGCTTCCGCCGCACCGCTGTCCGAAGCTGCGCCCTTCACCGTAATGGCATAGCCAGCCGGCAGCGCGTCGCGCAGCGCCTTCAGTTGTGGCTCGATCTGGCCGGACACGGTCGGGCCCTGGATATTGTCGGCCACGTCCGACTGCACGGTGATCGCCCAGTCGCGCCCTTCCCGCCACACTACGCCCGGCTCCCACACGAAGTGCGCGCGGGCCAGTTGGCTGATCGGCACCGATTTGCCGCTGGCGGTCGGGATGTTGGTGTCGTTCAGCACGGCGATGGTGTTGCGCTCCTCAATCGGCTGGCGGATCTGGATATCGATCAGCTTGATGCCTTCGCGGAACTGGCCAATGGCGGTGCCCGACAAAATCGTGTTCGCTGCGCGCATCACGGTCTGCGAGGTCACGCCCAGCGCGCGCATCTTGTCCTGATCGAGGTCGAGACGCAGCACCTTGATCGACTCATTCCAGTTGTCATTGACGCCGATGGTGTTCGGGTTGGCGCGCATGATGTCTTTCACCTGGTCGGCGATCGCGCGCACCTTGTCTACTTCCCCGCCGGTGACGCGGAACTGCACCGGGTACGGCACCGGCGGCCCGTTCGGCAGCAGCTTGACGCGGCCGCGCACTTCCGGGAAGTCGTGCTTGAACACGCCCACAATCTTGTCGCGCAAGGCCGCACGGGCGTGCAGATCCCTCGGCAGCACCACGATTTGCGACACGTTCGTCTGCGGGAAGATCTGGTCCAGCGGCAGATAGAAGCGCGGCGAGCCGGTGCCCACATAGCTGGTCACGCTGACCACGCCTTCCTGCTGGCGGATGAAAGCTTCAAATTTTTTCACCTGCGCCTCGTTGGCGGCAAAGGTCGTGCCTTCCGGCGTCCACATCTCAACCATCAGCTCGGGGCGGCTGGAATCCGGGAAGAACTGCTTCTCGATGAACTTGAAGCCGTACACGCCCAGCGCGAACACCGCCAGCGTGGCGCCGATGGTGATCCAGCGGAATTCGACACACCAGTTGACCAGTGCGCGGAACTTGCGGAAGCCCGGCGTGTCGAACAATTCATGTTCGCCGCCGCCATCGGCATGCGGTTTCACTTTCAGCAGGACGTAGCCGAGGTAAGGCGTGAAGGTCACCGCCACCACCCACGAAATCACCAGCGCCAGTGCGTTCACCGAGAACAGCGAGAATGTGTACTCGCCCGCCGCCGACTTGGCCAAACCGATCGGCAGGAAGCCCGCCACGGTGATCAGCGTGCCGGTCAGCATCGGAATGGCAGTCGACTTATAGGCGAAGGTGGCGGCGTCGAAGCGCGACATGCCCTCTTCCATTTTGCGCACCATCATTTCAACGGCGATGATGGCGTCGTCGACCAGCAGGCCCAGCGCAATGATCAGCGCACCCAGCGAGATCTTGTGCAGGTCGATGTCCAGCATGCGCATGAACAGGAACGTCACCGACAGCACCAGCGGAATGCTCAGCGCCACCACCAGGCCGGGGCGCACGTCCAGACGCAGCTTGGGCTTGCTGTGCAGGCCCAGCGCGACGAAACTCACCGCCAGCACGATCAGCACCGCTTCGATCAGCGTGTGCACGAACTCGCCCACCGAGGCTTTCACCGCCTCAGGCTGGTCGGACACGCGCTCCAGCTCAATACCGACCGGCAGCTTGGCCTTCATCTCGCGCACGGTTTTCTCCATGTGCTTGCCGAGCTGGATGATGTTGCCGCCCTTCTCCATCGACACACCGAGGCCGATGACCTCTTTGCCATTAAAGCGCATCTTGTTGCCCGGCGGGTCCTGATACTGGCGTTTGATGGTGGCGAAGTCGCCGAGGCGGAAGGTGGTGCCGTTGGCGCGCAGTTCCAGTTCTTCCAGATCCTTGACGGTCTTCAGCGCCCCGGTCACGCGAACTTGCAGGTTGTCGGTCGGCGTCACCAGCACACCAGTGGCCTCCACCGAGTTTTGCGTGGCGATCTGGTTGACGATGGCCTCAAACGGAATGCCCAACTGGGCAAACTTCTTGTGCGAGAACTCGATGTTGATCTTCTCGTCCTGCACCCCGAACAGCTCGACCTTGGACACCAGCGGCACGCCCAGCAGCTGCTGGCGCACGAAGTCGGCATAGTCCTTCATCTCGGCATAGGTAAAGCCGTCGCCGGACAGCGCGAAGATGGAGCCATAGGTATCGCCGAACTCGTCATTGAAGAACGGCCCCTGCACGCCGGAAGGCAGCGTGCCACGGATATCACCGATCTTCTTGCGCACCTGATACCACGACTGCGCCACTTCCTTGGGCGGCGCTGATTCGCGCAGCTTGAGGATGATGGTGGTTTCGCCCGGCTTGGAATAGCTGGAAATCTCGTCGATATCCGGCGTTTCCTGCAGCTTTTTCTCCAGCTTGTCGGTGACCTGCTCGGCCATCTGCAGCGAGGTCGCGCCCGGCCAGTTGGCGCGCACCACCATCGCACGGAAGGTGAACGGCGGATCTTCGTCCTGCCCGAGATTGGAATAGCTGAGCGCGCCGCCTATCAGCAGCACCGCGATCAGGTAACGGGTCAGCGGGATGTGCTCCAGCGCCCAGCGTGAGAGGTTGAATCCTTCCTTCATTTGGCGACCCCGTCATTGCCGAGGATCTTGACCCTCTGGCCCGGCTTGAGCAGGTTGACGCCAGCCGTTACCACGGTCTGACCGGCCTTAACGCCGGCCGCCAGCACGATATCGTTGCCAGCCACGCCGCCGATAGTCACCGGCACCAGCTTGACGGCGCCCTGCTCCACGATCCACACCGAAGTGGCTTTCTTCTCATAGAACAGCGCGGTCAGCGGCACCTTGATTTGCGGCGTCGGCGTCTTGGAGGCGAACTGCACCACGGCGGTCATGCCCAGCTTGGCCTCGGCCAGCGAGTCCGGAATCGAGACTTTGACGGTGTAGGTACGGGTGGACGGATCGGCCACCGGCGAAATTTCGCGGATCTTGCCGAGTACGTGGTTCTTCGGATCGGCCCACAGGCGCACCTGCACGTCCGGCACGCGGCGCAGGCTGTCGACCTTGTCTTCCGGGATGCCGATCACGATTTCCTTCTCGCCCGACTTGGCCACGTTCACCACCGGCGTACCGGCCGCCACCACCTGGCCGATCTCAGCGTTGACTGCGGTCACCACGCCATCGACGTCCGCCAGCAGCGAGGCATAGCCGGCCTGGTTGGACTGGCCGCGATACCCGGCCTGGGCCGCATCCACATTGGCTTGCGCGGCTTTGTAAGTGGATTCCTTGGCGTCCAGCACGGCCTGGCTGACGAAGCTCTTGCTGCGCAGTTCCTGATAGCGCTGCAGCTCGGCCTTGGCCAGGTCGCGGTTGGTCTCGGCGGCACGCAGATTGGCCAGCGCCTGCGCCTGCGACAGCTGCAGATCCTGTGGATCAAGCTGCATCAGCACCTGGCCCTTCTTGACCAGCGAGCCCGCATCCACCTTGCGGCTGACGATCTTGCCGCCCACGCGGAAGCCGAGGCGCGACTCTACCCGCGCCTTCACTTCGCCGGAAAACTCGGCATTCACATCCACGTCGCTGCTGACCAGCGAGATGGCGCGCACCGGGCGGATATCTTCGGTTTTCTCGGCCTGCTTCGAGCAAGCGCCCAGCAACGCCAGTGCCGAAGCGGCAACCAGCACATTCTTGAGAGTAGACACGTCGGATTCCTTTAATGACTGACAGGTTATTTATTAATTATAAGCTGAACAATGCCCTTTGCAAATGACTTCTGCGTCATTAATTTTAAGCATGAATACTTGCTCTCATTTCAAGATAGCACTACCATTACGCGCTGGAAACCAATCTCACACCGGCACCCGCCGTTTTTCCCGTTTATGCCGGTCGATCACTACGAAAACTTCCCTGTTGCCTCGATTTTGCTGCCCAAGCGCTTGCGCCCGGCGGTGGAAGCCATCTACGCCTTCGCCCGCAGCGCCGACGACCTCGCCGATGAGGGCGACGCGGCGCCGGAAGAACGCCTGGCGGCGCTGAATGGCTACGAGACGGCACTGGCCCGCATCGAGCAAGGCGCGACCGATCACCAGCCGATGTTTGAACGGCTGGTGCAGGTGGTGCGGGAATATGAGATGCCGGTCAAGCCGCTGTACGATTTGCTGTCGGCCTTCAAGCAGGATGTGCTGGTGTCGCGCTACCAGACCTACGACGATTTGCTCGACTACTGCGCGCGCTCGGCCAATCCAGTCGGCTACATGATGCTGCACCTGTACGGCGCGGCGGATGAAGACAATGTGCGCGATTCGGACGCCATCTGCACGGCGCTGCAGCTGATTAACTTCCTGCAGGATGTGGCGATCGATTTGCACAAGGAACGCATCTACATTCCGCTGGAAGACCTGAACCGCTACGCGATTTCGCCGGCGGCGCTGGACCATGCGAGCGCGCGTCCGCGCTGGCGTTCGTTGATGCGGTTTGAAGTGGACCGCGCGCGCAAGCTGCTGCTGAGCGGTGCGCCGCTGGCTTTGCGCCTGCCGGGGCGGATCGGCTTTGAACTTCGCTTGGTGGTGCAAGGCGGCCTACGCATTCTGGATGCGATCGAAGCGGTGGAGTATGACGTCTTCTTGCATCGCCCCAAGCTGGTCAGGCGCGACTGGATCGCCATCTTCTGGGCCGCCGTGCGCATGAAAAAGCGCCTGGCAGCCACACTCCGAACGGCTTGATCCATCTGCCGGATTCAGACCAATCAGACAGGAGCGAGAGTCTGAGCGGAAATGACTTTCTGTTCGCGCTCTTGTGGCGTCGGCGCGGAGGATGACGGTGGCACGGCCTTCGGCGCAGCAGCCGGTGCTTGCGGTTTGGACTGCTTCAGCACGAATTCACGCAGCGAGGCCGCTTCCGATACCGACAACGCCGTCTGGCAATTCACGCCCTCATTCGAAATCTGCCATTCCTGATAATCGCCTGCGCTCAGCGTGCGCTGCTTCTGCTCGTCGAGCAGCTTGCAACGGCCGGCGACCTCATGCGCTTCCGCCAGATGCTGGGTGTAGTAGGTGGCCGTTTTCATGGGAGCCGTATCTTCCGCAGACGAGCCCTCGCATCCAGCAAGCACTGGAATGATGAGCAAGGATGCAACGATCTGCGATTTCATACGAATAGATTCTCCCGAAAAGGTAACATATTGTATCCCTAAATCATCCTAAGTTGCAGAAGGCGGTCCTTTCAGCTCCACCACGTTGCCTTCCGGGTCGGTCACATAGATCGACGGCCCCTCGCCCTCGGCGCCGTAGCGCGACTCGACCGCACCCGCTTCCACGCCATGCGCGGCCAGGTGGTCGCTGATGGCGGCGGCATCGAACGGCTCCACCCTGAGGCAGAAGTGATCCATATTGCGCCCCTCCCTGCCCGGCGCGGCGCCGCCCATGCGCCCCAGATTGCCGTCCAGCGGCACCAGGTCGATCAGCGAACTGCCGGCGCGCAGCTGCACCAGCCCGATCTCATCCTGCCGCTTCTCCACCGGGCAGCCCAGCGCGCCGCAATAAAACCCCAGCATGGCGTCCAGATCCACCACCCGCAGCACAATATGATCGATTTCCCGAATACAAATCACATAGACCTCCGCCATTTAATCAACTCATTCCTATAGAATAGCGGCTTCGAACAGTCCTTGCTTTTTTATTCATGTCCCCCGACGACTACTGCCAGCAAAAGACCGCACAAAGCGGCTCCAGTTTTTACTACAGCTTCCTGTTCCTGCCGCCGGAGCGTCGCCGCGCCATTACCGCCCTGTATGCGTTCTGCCGCGAAGTGGACGACACCGTCGACGAATGCACCGACGAATCGATCGCCCGCATCAAGCTGGCATGGTGGCGCAAGGAAATCAGCAGTATGTACGCCGGCCAGCAGACCCACCCGGTCACGCAGGCGCTGCAGCCGCACATTGCGCCGTACAACCTGAAGGAAGAGCACCTGCAAGCCATCATCGACGGCATGGAGATGGACCTCAACCAGACCCGCTACCTCGACTACGCCGCGCTCAACAAATACTGCTGGCACGTGGCCAGCGCGGTAGGCATCCTGTCGGCCAGCATCTTCGGCGTGACCAATCCGCAGACCCTGCAGTTCGCGGAAAAACTGGGCCTTGCCTTCCAGCTGACCAACATCATCCGCGACGTCGGCGAAGATGCGCGCAAGGGCCGCATCTACCTGCCGATCAACGAGCTGCAACAGTTCAACGTGACCGCCGCCGAAATCCTCAACAGCAAGCACAGCGAGAAGTTTGAACAGCTGATGGCGTTCCAGGCCGCTCGCGCCCAGCAAGCCTACGACGACGCCTTTGCCTTGCTACCAAAGGAAGACCGCCGCGCCCAGCGTCCCGGCCTGATGATGGCTGCCATCTACCGCACCGTGCTGACCGAAGTGCAGGCCGACGGCTATCACGTGCTGAACCAGCGCATTTCGCTGACGCCGATCCGCAAACTCTGGCTGGCCTGGAAGACTTATATCCGTGGCTGACCAGCAAATCGCCGGCACCGCCGCCGACAAGCGCGGCCAGGCGGATAGCGGCGTGGTGGCGCGCTCGATCGCCGTCATCGGCGCCGGCTGGGCCGGTTGCGCCGCCGCCGTCGAACTGGCGCGCGCCGGCTACAAAGTCACTTTACTGGAAGCGGCCCGCGCTCTCGGCGGCCGCGCACGCCGCATCGAAACCGACCGCAAACAGCTCGACAACGGCCAGCACATCCTGCTTGGCGCCTACAGCGAAACCCTGCGCCTGATGCAGCTGACCGGCATCGACCACAAGCAAGCCGTGCTCAAGCTGCCGCTGCAGATGCGCTATCCGCCCGACACCGGCGGCATGGATTTCGTGGCGCCATCGCTGCCGCTGCCGGCGCCGCTGCACGTGGCCGCTGCCCTGCTGCGCGCCAAGGGCTTGCAGCGCGAAGACAAACTCAGTCTCGCCCGCTTCTCCACCACCGCGCGCTGGATGGGCTGGCAACTGAATACCGATTGCAGCGTCAGCGAACTGCTGGAGCGTTTCGACCAGACGCCGCGCCTGATCCAGCTCATGTGGCGCCCGCTGTGCCTGGCCGCGCTGAACACGCCGCCGGAACGCGCCTCGGCCCAGATCTTTCTCAACGTGCTGCGTGACAGCCTGGGCGCCAGGCGCAGCGCATCCGACATGCTGCTGCCGCGCGCCGACCTGAGCGCCTTATTCCCGGAAGCCGCCGCCCGCTACGTGGAAGCGCATGGCGGCACGACGCGCTGCGGCGCCAAGGTGCAGGCGTTGCGTTCGATCGAAGGCCGCCTGTGGCAGCTCGATATCAGCGGCGCGGCCGTCGGCGGCACCTGGAGCACCTATTTCGGCGGCGTGGTGCTGGCTACCGGCGCCGCCCAGGCTGCCGCTTTGCTGCACGACCTCCCCGATGCCGACACGGCCAACCTGTGCCATCAGCTGACCGCCTTCACACCGGAAGCTATCACCACCGTCTACCTGCAATACGATGCCGGCACCAGGCTGGACCTGCCGTTCTACGCGCTGCAGGACGATGCTTACAGCCATCAGTATGGCCAATTCGTGTTCGACCGCGGCCAGCTGGATGCGGCGCAGGCCGGTCTGCTGGCCGTGGTCATCAGCGCCTCCGGCCCGGCCGCCGCCCAGCCGCAGGAATTGCTGGCCGAAGCGGTCGCCGTGCAGTTGGCCGTCGTCTTCCAGCGCCCGGAGCTGGGCCGCCCGGAATGGTTCAAGGTCATCACGGAGAAACGCGCCACCTACGCCAGCACGCCCGGACTGAGCCGTCCAGACAACGCCACCGGCATGCCGGGACTGTTTTTGGCCGGCGACTACACCGCCGGCGACTACCCGGCCACGCTGGAAATGGCAGTCCGCAGCGGCGCCAACGCCGCCCGGTTACTGACGGGGAGCGCCGCCCAGTAGCCCTTTTTTGTCGCCTGTTCCGCGTTTTCTGCAGCCTGTCACACGCCGGTGGCGTCTGGACAGCGGCTTGGGTACAGTTGCACCATCGGCAAAAAGCACGCAACATTGTGGATTTGATATCATGACCAAGCAGCAATACCTCGACGCGCTCAAGCAGGCCATGCAGGGTCTGCCACCGGAAACAGTGGCCAAGACCCTGGCTTACTACGAGCAGCGCTTCATCGACGGCCTGGTGGCCGGCCAGAGCGAGGCCGAGGTCTACAAGGAGCTCGACGAGCCGCGCAAGATCGCCATGACCCTGCGCGCCAACGCCCACCTGAGCGCCTTCGAGCAAAAGAAAACCCCGGTCAACCTGGCGCGCGTGATGGTGTCGTTTATCGGCCTGGCGATCTTCAACCTGTTCATGGTGATCCCGGCGATGGTCTACGCCAGCCTGCTGGGTGCGATCTATATCGCGGCCTTCGGCTTCTACATCGGCGGCGTGGCGCTGACCGCCAGCGGCCTGTCGGGCCAGAACGAACTGGCGCTGGAAGGTCCGCTGCACCACCTGATGGAATTCACCAACTCCCATTTCGACTCGCCGGAAGACGAGGAAGAGGCGCAGGGCTGGCGCGTCTCGATCAACAGCATGGGCGTGCAGGTCAACAAGGACGACGCCGGGTCGCCATCAACCGACGACGAAGGCCTGAGCCGCAGCGGCAAGCTGCTGAACCGCGCCGAGGCGGTGGCCACCGGCGATGTCCACATCACCACCGATTTTGACAGCGGCGCACGCACCACGCAGTCGCTGATCGGCTTCGGCCTGATATTGGGCGGCATCGGCCTGTGCCTGGTCAGCATCGTACTGACCCGCTACACCGTGATAGGCCTGAAGCGTTATGCAGCGATGAATATGTCGCTGCTGCGCGGACGTTGAGGAAAACATGATGCGCGCATTGATGAAAATTGGAGCCGGCCTGCTGGTACTGGCGTTTGTGCTGATCGGGGTCACCTACAGCATGTTGAAGGCCTACGGCAGCAGCAGCCCGACCAGCGTGGCTGGCCGCTCGCTCGGCACTGAGACGCGCAAGATCGACGCGATGGCCACGGTGGTGGACCTGAGCGGCCCGATCGACCTGATGCTGATTCAGGGCCAGACCGCCTCGCTCAAAGTGCGCGGCGAACAGCGCTCGCTGGCGAATATCGAAACCATCCAGGATGGGCGCGACCTGCACATCGGCACCAAGGGCATGCTGCTCAACCCGCGCCACCGCTTGCAGGTAGAGCTGGTGCTGCCGTCGCTGGAAGAACTGGTGGTGCACAGCAGCGGCGATACCAAGGTGTCCGGCTTTAACGGCGAACGGCTGGAGTTACAGCTGCACGGCTCGGGCAACGTGAATTTTGTTGGCCGCTATCGTGACCTGACGGCCGGCGCACATGGCAGCGGCAATATGAATATCAACGCCGGCAGCAGCGAGAATGTGGAGCTGGAGCTGGTGGGCTCAGGCCAGATCAGCGCCTCCGGCAGTTGCAAGACCCTGAACGCGGAGCTGACCGGATCCGGCGATTTGAATGCGCGCCATCTGGCGTCGGACAAGGTGACGGTGAACCTGAAAGGCTCGGGCACCAGCCACATTTTCGCCAAGCAGTCGGCCGACCTGACCTTGCGCGGCAGCGGTGATATCCGCGTCCTGGGTAATCCTGACCTGCGCAACATCCACCGCACTGGCTCGGGCGAAGTTACCTGGGAGTGAGTCAGCGGCCTCGCCACGCCAGCGCATCGCGCGCTGCGGCCACGCCGCCGGCGAAGCAGCCGGTCAGCAGATAGCCGCCGGTTGGCGCTTCCCAGTCGACCATCTCGCCGGCCACGAACACGCCTGGCGCGGCCTTCAGCATGGTTCCCTCCAGCGCCGACCACTTCACGCCGCCGGCGCTGCTGATCGCTTCATCGATAGGCCGCGCGCGTTCCAGCCGCACCGGCAGGCGCTTGATGGCCTGCGCGAGCTGCGCCTCGTTGGCAAACTGCTCCTTGCTCAAACACTCGCGCAGCAGGCCTGCCTTCACGCCCTTGATGCCAAGCCGGCTTTGCAAATGCGTGGACATGGAACGCGCACCGCGCGGCCGCGAAACTTCGTCTGCCACGCGCTGCTCGCTCCAATCCGGCATCAGATCCAGCCAGATGGTGGTGCTGCCCTCCACCGCGATCTGGTCGCGCAGTGCGGCGGACAAGGCGTAAATCAGGCTGCCCTCGATGCCGCCTTGCGTCACCACAAACTGTCCCTGCTTGCGCATCTCCTTGCCCTGCGCATCGCGCGCGATGACAGCCACCGTCATCAACGGCTCGCCCGCATGGCGACTGCTGAAATACTCGCTCCAGTTCACATCGAAGCCGCAGTTGGCCGGGACCAGCGGCGCCACCTCGACGCCACGTTCCGCCAGCAGCGGCATCCACGCGCCGTCCGAACCAAGACGCGCCCAGCTTGCACCGCCCAGCGCCAGAATGGCTGCGTCGGCGTGCACCAGCCGCTCGCCCTCTTCGGTCTTGAAACGCAAGGCGTCATCCTGCCAGCCCAGCCAGCGGTGACGCATATGAAACTGCACGCCGCTCTCGCGCAAGCGATGCACCCACGCGCGCAGCAGCGGCGCAGCCTTCATATCAGTCGGGAATACGCGGCCCGAGGTGCCGACAAAGGTTTCGAGACCCAGGCCGTGCACCCAGTCGCGCACCGCCTGCGGGCCGAAGGCATCCAGCATGGGCCGCAACGCTTCGGCGCTGGCGCCATAGCGCGTGACGAAATCCGCATATGCCTCGTCATGCGTGATGTTCATGCCGCTGCGCCCGGCCAGCAGGAACTTGCGGCCGACCGACGCCATCGCATCGTAGACCTCCACCTGCACCCCGCCCTGCGCCAGCGTCTGCGCTGCCATCAAACCGGCGGGACCGCCGCCGATGACGGCGACGCGAAAAGGTGTCAAACTAGACTGCATGTGAGGTCCAAATCAAAAACAAAGGAGAGACAAATGGGTGCGCTATTCTGGATTAAACGCTATCTGCAGGCAGCCGTGCCGCTGTTCGTGATACTGGCCGCCGTGGAATGGTTCAAGGGCACGACCGCCAAAGAAGACTATCTCAGCGCCGCAGCATGGGCACTGATCGCCGCCGGCATCTTCACCTACGTCGCGTGGCGCCGCTTCCGCAATGCGATGGCCTGCGCGGCCTGCGAAGGGGTCGCCCAGGCATACAAGGACAAGCACGCCGGGAAGTAATCAGCCGCCGGTCACCGGCGGGAAGAACGCCACCTCGGCGCCATCGGCCAGCGCGGTCTCGGCGCCGCACATCACCTGATTGTACGCCATGCGCAGCGCCGGATGGCCCAGCGCCTGCCGCCAGCTGTCGCCACGCGCAGCCAGATGGTCGCGCAGTGCGCCGACCGTGGCCACGCCGTCCGGCAAGGCCAGCGACTCCGACGAAACGCCAACCGCTTCGCGCACGCTGGCAAAAAATTTTACGGTAACAGCCATCAGTACAATAACTCGTTAAACGGAATGAATCGAACCATGTCGCCGGAGGTGATGACCTGGCCCGGCGGATTGTCGATCACGCCATCGCCCCACACGGTGGAAGTCAGCACACCCGAGCCCTGGTTGCGGAACAGTTCAAGGCCGCCGTTGTCGTTGATGCGGGCGCGCAGGAATTCATTGCGCTTGTCGGCTTTGGGCCAGTTGAAATCGGCGCGCATGCTGTAGGCGCGCGGCGCGATCGGACCTGCCACGCCTTGCAGGCGCAGGATAAATGGCCGCACAAACAGCAGGAAGGTCACGAAGCTGGATACCGGATTACCCGGCAGCCCGATGAAGAAAGCCTGCTGCACTTCGCCGAACGCCAGCGGCTTGCCCGGCTTGACCGCGATCTGCCACATATTCAGCTTACCCTCGGCTTCCACCGCCGGCTTGATGTGATCCTCTTCGCCGACCGAGACGCCGCCCGAGGTGATAATCAGATCGTGGCCCTGCGCCGATTCGCGCAGCACCGAGCGGGTAGCAGCCAGCGTATCCGGCACAATGCCGAAATCGCTGATCTCGCAGCCGAGGTTTTCCAGCAGCGCACGCAGCGTGAAGCGGTTGGAGTTGTAGATGGCGCCCGGCGCCAGAGGCTCGCCCGGCATGGTCAGCTCATCGCCGGTGAAGAACACGGCGACACGCAGCTTGCGCTTGACCGGCAGTTCGGCCAAGCCGACCGATGCCGCCAGCCCCAGCTCCTGGCTGCGCAGGCGCACGCCCGCCTGCAGGACCACGCTGCCGTCGGTGATGTCCTCACCCGCGCGGCGCACCCATTCACCGGATTTAGGCGCATGCTTGATGGTGACGACATCGCCGGCCAGCTCGCACTGCTCCTGCATGACGACAGCATCAGCGCCTTCCGGGATCATGGCGCCGGTGAAGATGCGCGCGGCGGTCCCTGGCTGCAAAGGCTGCGGCACATGGCCGGCCGGGATGCGTTGCGATACTTTCAGCGCCGCGCTGCCGCTGGCGCAGTCGGCCGCGCGTACCGCGTAGCCGTCCATCTGGGTATTGTCCGCGCCCGGCACGTTCATGCCGGAGACCTGCGCCGTTGCCAGCACGCGGCCATTGGCTGACAGCGTCGGAATCACCTCGGCGTCCGCCACCGGACGCGCAGCGTCCAGCATGAACGCCAGCGCATCGGCGACGGACAGCATCGGCTTGCGCGGCTCGCTCATTACAGCCCCGTGTTGGCCGCGATGTACGCCTTCATGGCAGCGACATCAGGTTTCATGACGACGAACTTCTGAGGCAGGTCTTCGATGTTCTCGAAGCCTTCCGGACGCTCGGCATCCTCGCCCAGCGCTTCCAGGATGGTTTCGTTGAACTTGGCCGCCAGCGCGGTTTCCAGCACGATCATGGTCACGCCAGGTTCCAGGTTCTCTTTCGCCACCTTGATGCCGTCGGCGGTGTGGGTGTCGATCACGATGCCGTAATCGTCGGCCACGTCGCGGATGGTGTTGACGCGATCGTCGTGGGTCGACTTGCCCGACTTGAAGCCGTAGTTGGCCACCAGTTTGAACTCGTCGCCGTCGCTGCCCGGTTTGCCCGACAGGTCGAAGCCGCCGTGGGTTTCCACTTTGTGGAACAGCGCGCGGGTGCGGTCGCCGTCGCGGCCTACCAGTTCGTACACGAAGCGCTCAAAGTTGGACGCCTTGGAGATGTCCATCGACGGGCTGCTGGTGTGGTAAGTCTCGGCCGACTTGCGCACGCGGTACACGCCGGTGCGGAAGAATTCATCCAGCACGTCGTTTTCGTTGGTGGCTGCCACCAGTTTGTCAATCGGGAGGCCCATCATGCGGGCGATGTGGCCGGCGCAGATGTTACCGAAGTTACCCGATGGGACGGTGAACGACACCTTCTGGTCGTTGGAGGTGGTGGCCGACAGGTAGCCACGGAAGTAGTACACCACCTGCGCCACAACGCGCGCCCAGTTGATCGAATTGACGGTGCCGATCTTCTGCTTATTCTTGAATCCGAGGTCGTTCGACACCGCTTTGACCATGTCCTGCGCGTCATCGAACACGCCTTCGATGGCGATGTTGTAGATATTCGGATCCTGCAGCGAGAACATCTGCGCGGTCTGGAACGCGCTCATTTTCTTGTGCGGCGACAGCATGAAGACACGGATGCCCTTCTTGCCGCGCATCGCGTATTCGGCGGCGCTGCCGGTGTCGCCCGACGTGGCGCCGAAGATGTTCAGTTCCGCGTTCTGCTTGGCCAGCGCGTATTCAAACAGGTTACCCAGCAACTGCATGGCCATGTCCTTGAAGGCCAGGGTCGGGCCGTTGGACAGCGCTTGCAATACCAGTTTGGTGCCGTTCTCGCCCTCTTCCAGCACGCGCAGCGGCGTAATCTGGCTGGCTTTCTCGCCTTTGCGGGCGTTTTTGTAGACTTCCTTGGTGTAGGTCTTGGCGGTCAGCGCGCGCAGGTCGGCTTCCGGAATATCGGTCGCGAACTTCTTCAGGATTTCGAACGCCAGGTCGGCGTAGGACAGCTGGCGCCATGCGTCCAGCTCAGCGCCGGTCACCTGTGGATAGGTGGTCGGCAGGAACAGGCCGCCGTCAGCGGCGAGGCCGCCCAGCAGAATGTCCGAAAATTGTTGGGAAGACGAGGCGGCGGCCGACGACGCGGCGCGAGTAGACACGTATTGCATAAATGAGAAAGAATTCCAGTTGAGCTGCAGGACGGTACAAAGGCGAGCGGCTATTATAGTGCCCCTCGCGAATTCCGGTGGAATTCACGTTGTTTTATGGTCATGAGCGCTGGAGTACGCGGGAACTGGTGGCGGCGCCGCCGGCCGCCGCCAACTGTTTAGCAAGCAGCGTGATTGACCGTGATGACGTGAATCGCCAGGCCGCCGAGCGAGGTTTCCTTGTACTTGGCCTGCATGTCGGCGCCGGTCTGGCGCATGGTTTCGATCACTTCATCGAGGCTGACGAAGTGGGTGCCGTCGCCTTTTAACGCCAGCGATGCAGCGGTGATCGCCTTCACCGCACCCATGCCGTTACGCTCGATGCACGGGATCTGCACCAGGCCGCCGATAGGGTCGCAAGTCATGCCCAGATGGTGTTCGATGCCGATTTCGGCTGCGTTCTCGATCTGGCCATTGCTGCCGCCCAGCGCCGCCACCAAACCGGCAGCGGCCATCGCGCAAGCTACGCCGACTTCGCCCTGGCAGCCGATTTCGGCGCCGGAGATCGACGCATTGCGCTTGCACAGCATGCCGATTGCCGCAGCCGTCAGCAGGAAATTGCGCACGCCGGTGACCGGGTCGCTCGGCTTGCAGTCTTCCGCGTAGTAGCGCAGCACCGCCGGGATGATGCCGGCCGCGCCGTTGGTCGGCGCCGTGACCACGCGGCCGCCGGCGGCGTTTTCTTCGTTGACCGCCATCGCATACAGGCTGACCTGATGCAGCGCGTCGTGCGGCAGGCTATTCGGATTGGTGGCATTGGCTTGCGCCTGTGTCCATAAGCTGGCGGCGCGGCGCTTGACGTTCAAGCCGCCCGGCAGCTGGCCCGGCGTTTCGAGGCCGTGCGCGATGCAGTCGCGCATGACATGCCAGATCTTGTCGATGCCTGCATCCAGCACATCGTCGCTGATGCGCGCGTGCTCGTTCGCACGCAGCATTTGCGGGATGGTCAGGCCGCTGCGCACGCCGTGCGCCAGCAGTTCGTCCATCGTGCCGAACGGGTAAGGCACGGACACCGTGGCGGCGGCGGCTGTGGCCTCCTCGCCCTCCTCGCGGATAAAACCGCCGCCCACCGAGTAGTAAACCTTGGAAACGGTGGAGCCATTCCTGCGGGTCAGCGTGAAGCGCATGCCGTTCGGGTGCTCCGGCAGCGATTCGGACATGTGAAACACCAGATGCGTGGCGCGCTTGAACGGCACGGCGTGCGCACCGAGCAGTTTCAGTTGGCCGGCCGCTTCGGCGTCGGCCAGCTGCTGGTCGACGGCGGTAGGCACCACGTCCTGCGGCGTTTCGCCCATCAGGCCAAGCAGCACGGCTTTGTCGGTGGCGTGGCCGACGCCAGTCAGGGCCAGCGAGCCATACAGCTCAGCCTTGACCTCGGCCACATCCTCAAGGGGAGCGTTATCCAGCAAGAAGCGGCGCGCAGCCACCATCGGCCCCACGGTGTGGGAGCTCGAAGGTCCAATGCCGATCTTGAACAGATCGAATACGCTCATGTCCATCAGGCGGCCTTCCCGAGGTTGACATCGATATTGGCCAGCATGTCGGCGACCATTTCTTCCACGCCGATGCGCGCTTTCCAGCCCCAGTCGGCGGTAGCGGCGGCATCGCCCAGGCTTTGCGGCCAGGTGTCGGCGATGGCCTGGCGGCTATCCGGCTTGTAGGCGATCTTGAAGTCCGGGACCTTGCGGGTAATGGCTTCGGCCAGTTGCTCCGGGTTGAACGACACGCCGGCCACGTTGTACGAGGAACGGATCTTGACCTGTTCCGCCGGCGCATCCATCAACTCGACGGTGGCGCGGATGGCGTCCGGCATGTAAATCATCGGCAGCGTGGTTTGCGGGCCGAGGAAGCATTCATAACGCTCGCCGCGCAGCGCCGAGTGGAAGATGGCAATCGCGTAATCGGTGGTGCCGCCGCCCGGTGGCGACTTGAAGCTGATGATGCCTGGGTAGCGGATCGAGCGCACGTCCACACCGTATTTCAGGAAGTAGTACTCACACAGGCGCTCGCCGGCCAGCTTGCTGATGCCGTAGATGGTGGTTGGGTCCATCACGGTCAGCTGCGGCGTGTCGACGGCAGGCGTGTTCGGGCCGAAGGCGGCGATCGACGACGGCCAGAACACCTTCAGCGGCTTGCCGATGGCGCCGCGCTCGCGCGCTACTTCAAGGATATTCAGCAGGCCATCCATGTTCAGGGTCCATGCCTTCAAAGGCGCGGCTTCGCCGGTGGCCGACAGCATGGCCGCCAGCTGATACACCTGCGTGACGCCTTCGCTGGTAATCAGGTCGCACAGGGCCTGCTTATCCAGCACGTTGAGCGTGGTGTAGCGCGCCGCCTTGTACAGGTTCGTGGGGCTGACATCGCTGGCGATGACGTTTTGCGCGCCGTGCTGCGCGGCCAGTGCTTCCACCAGTTCGCTGCCGATCTGGCCATTGGCGCCGATGACGAGGATTTTTTGCTGAGTCATTTGATTGTGTCCTGACGTGTTATTTTTTGAGCAGGCCCAGCTCGTGACCGGCCTGCTCGAATGCTTTCAATACGGTGTCCAGCTGCTCGCGGGTGTGCGCGGCGGACAATTGGACGCGCACGCGGGCCTGGCCCATCGGCACCACCGGGTAGAAGAAGCCGCTCAGCAGCACGCCCAGTTCATACATCCGGGCCGCGAACTTCTGCGCCACCGGCGCGTCGAACAGCATCACAGGAACGACAGGGTGCGTGCCCGGCTTGATGGTGAAGCCGATGCGCTCGATCTCCTTGCGGAAGTAAGCGGTGTTTTCGTGCAGGCGATCACGCAATTCGGTCGACGAGGACAGGCGTTCGAGCACCGCCAGCGAAGCGCCGGCAATCGATGGCGCCAGCGTGTTCGAGAACAGGTAAGGACGCGACTTCTGGCGCAGCATCTCGATCACTTCCTTGCGGCCTGAGGTGAAGCCGCCCATCGCGCCGCCCAGGGCCTTGCCCAGCGTGCCGGTGATGATGTCGATCTTGCCGACCACGTTGTGGTGCTCGTGCGTGCCACGGCCGGTCTTGCCCATGAAGCCGGAGGCGTGGCATTCGTCGATCATGATCAGCGCGCCGTATTTGTCGGCCAGCTCCACGATCTTGTCCAACTGCGCAATGGTGCCGTCCATCGAGAACACGCCGTCGGTGACGATGATCTTGTGGCGCTTGTCGGCGGCTGCCTGCAGCTGCTTTTCCAGATCGGCCATGTCGTTGTGGGCGTAGCGGAAGCGCGCGGCCTTGCACAGGCGGATGCCGTCGATGATGGAAGCGTGGTTCAGCGCATCGGAGATGATGGCGTCGTTCTCGTCGAACAGCGGTTCGAACACGCCGCCGTTGGCGTCGAAGGCGGCTGCGTACAGGATGGTGTCCTCGGTGCCGAGGAATTTGGAGATCGCCTGCTCCAGCTGCTTGTGCACCGTCTGCGTGCCGCAGATGAAGCGTACCGACGACAGGCCATAGCCGAATTTTTCGGTGGCGTCGATGGACGCCTGCGCCACCCACTCCTGGCCGGACAGGCCGAGGTAGTTGTTGGCGCACATATTGATCAGGGTGCGGCCATCATCGCCCACCACTTCCGAGCCCTGGCGCGAAGCCAGCACGCGTTCAGGCTTGTACAGGCCCTGCTCGCGCAGTTGATCCAGGTTTTGCTGAAGGCCGCTGTAGAAAGTGTCTTTTTGGCTGCTCATGATGGTCCTTGTATGTGATACGATTTCACGGTCTTATGCGAAATTCATTATTTCGAAATCAAATTCGATATATTGAATTTTAAAGCGATCCAGTGAACTCCGCAACTCAAACAATGAAAACACCCGTTCCAAACAATGCGCCACCAGAAGTTGGCGCCGCCCTGCAGCGCCTGCGCCTGGCCCGTGGCCTGACCCTGGAGGATTTGTCGCGCATTGCCGGCGTCTCCAAGTCCATGTTATCCCAAATCGAAAGGGAGAAAGCCAATCCGACCATCGCCATCACCTGGCGGCTGGCCAACGCGCTGGGGGTGCAGATCGGCGAACTGCTGGCGACGGCGGAACGCGAGGTGGAAACCATCCGCGTGATCGACGCGCACGAGACGCCCACCCTGCCCGGCCTGCACGCAGGCTATGTGCTGCGCATCCTCGGGCCGCTGGAACTGGCGAGCAAATATGAGTGGTATGAATTGACGCTGTCGCCGGGGGGCGAACTGGCCTCGCAAGGGCACGATCCCGGCGCGCAGGAACACCTGACGCTGTTACACGGCTCGGTGGAAGTGGAAGTCGGCAACGACAAGAAAAAGGTCAAACTGGGCAGCACCGCGCGCTACCCCGGCGACCAGCAGCACATCATCCGCAATGTTGGCAAAACGGAAGCGAAGGCGCTGCTGGTAGTGATCCACCGCTAGGCGCGGCGTCGGGCTCGCAGTCCGATCAGTCCCAGTCCGGCCAGCAGCATGGCGTAGACCTGCGGCTCCGGCACCACCAGATTCTCGATGTAAAAATCGTAGCGCGCGGTATTCAGCTGCGCGCTGGTGGTGCCCACTCCCGTTTGCGAGGCCAGCGCCGTCAGGCTGACTTCGACCCCGAGAATGGTCCGCTCGCCCGAACCATTGTTGTAGGCAAAGTCCGATTTGCCAAAGGTGCCGCTCTCGGCGAGGCCGGTCGATTCCTTAAACGCCCCCGAGAAATAGTTGCCTAAGTAGGAGATGGTGGGCGTATAGACGCTGCCATTGAACGTGCCGGTGGACAAGCTGCCGGCCAGGTTGAGCTCCACGTGGCTGCCATTGGCGGCCAGCGTGTAGTCGCCCAGCGAAGTGGCCCGTAACACCGGTGCCAGCAGAAATTCATCGCGCGCCACCACGATAATGCCGGCGCCGGACGACTCATGCACATACTCAGTGCGGTTGCGGCTGCCGAAACTGGTGGCAGATGCGTCGTAGCCGGACACGTCGAAGAAGATGGAATTGCCGCTGACCGTGGCGGTGTTCGCGCCCCAATAGTCCGTATCGTAGTAAAAGTCGACATTCTGGCCCGGCAGCATCTGGTAGTTCGCCGCCTGGACCGCGCCGCCGACGGCGCTCAACAACAAGGCTGCAGCATGCAGCAAATGGCGTAGCTTCATTTTTTCTCCCCTGTAAATTTATCGCGGCGATAGCGCGCGGACAGCAACACAACTGCTCCCAGCAGGAACAGCACATACTGATCGGGTTCGGGCACCGCCTTGGCGGCAAAGCCATAGCTGACGCTGGTCAGCCGGGTGGACGTGGTGCCGGGGCCGGTCTCCGTGGCGCTCAGGTACAGTGCGCCGTCCAACAGCAAGGCTTGGTATTCGTATGGCGGGGCATTCAGCTCAGCGGCGGCAGCGGCGACGAACATGCCGGTGGTGGGCACATGGCCGGACGAGGTTTGCATCGCCTGCGTGGCGAAGTAGCCGATATAGCCTTCACGTGTAGCCACGCCGCCGCTGTAAGCCGCCTTGTAGATGGCGCCATCGGCACGCACGATAGAGGCGCTATCTTGCGGACTGAGACTAAAATCGCCGTACACGGTCGTGGTCAACTGCCCGGTCAGGGCGTTGCCGTTTTTCGCGACCGCCACCACCAGGCTGTAGCCATTGTCCGAATAGGTTTCTGTCCGAAAGCCGCTATCGGTAGCGACGCTCACCTGGCTGTAGTACTGCGGCGGCGCAAGCAGGCTGAGTGTATTGCCGCTGACACTGCCGGCACCCGCGCCCCAGAAGTCGGCGTCGTAATAGAAATCGGTCTGGCTGCCGCTGATGTGCACCAGATTCAAAGCGCATGCCTGGCTGGCGCAAGCCGCCAGCATCGCGCACGCGGCCGCCCGTTTGCAGGACAGAATTTTCATGTCGCCCCCCTTCACGCAGGAGACAACATGATAAAAAAAACAGCACGCCGTCGCAAACTCGCCTGCGCCTATCGTGCGCTATGACAGCATGGGAATGTGTGGATTTTTTTACACAAAAAAAAACGCAGGGGCTCTCGCTCCCTGCGCTTTTTTGCCACCGAAGCGGCGGCCGGATTAAGCCTGGCGTTTGCGGCGTGCGACACCGGCCATGACGCCCAGACCGACCAGCAGCATGCCGTAGGTTGTTGGTTCAGGTACTGCGGATACCGAGAAATCGTAGCGGGCGCTGGTCGTGTTGAGCGACACAGTGCCAGGACCGCCCTGGTAGGCATTGGTGTACAAGAATGCATCCAGGCCCAGCGCACTGTATTTAACGCCGTCGTTGAAGATGGTTTGCGCCTCGTTCACCGAACCGGACGCCGGCGTTCCGCCATTGCGGCTGAACTCAACGCCATACGAGTTCAGGTAGGAACCAGCGCTGAACGAGCCGCCCGAAAACGAACCAGCGTACAGGTCGCCGCTACCGGAAGCGTTCAGCTTGGAGCCACCGTTGATGCCGCTGTAGCTGCCCTGCAGGTTGAACCCAACTGCCGAGCTCAACGCCCAGCCATTGTGCGCCACCGCCACCACCGCTGCCGAAGCATTCTCGGCATACGTCTGCACGCTGGTGCCCGAAGGCTTGTTCGATGCGACCTTGGCGGTCAGCGAATAGCTTGGATCGAGGTCGAACGAAATCGAATTTCCCGTGACCGAAGCGCTGTCCTGGCCCCAGAAATCGGCATCATAGTAGAACGTCACACCGGCGCCCTCAACCGACACATAGTTGGTTGCCTGGGCGGTGGACATCAAGCCAGCTGCAATGGCCAGCGCCAGTGGCGCGCGAAGAAATTTGTTCATGTGATTACCTTTTCAATGCTGTCAACAATACTTGTTCTTAAATATTTTTGTTTTTATAAGTCTGCGTTAAGTATCATTTCCTTTTGATAAGATGTCAATATAAATCAACACATTGAAACACTTTTCCTGTTATCCATCGCACCGTTACCAGTTGGACTCGCGCTCCGGCGTGGAGGTAATGCGGTGGATGGAGAGATCCGCGCCCTGGAATTCTTCTTCCGGATCGAGGCGCAGGCCGACGAATTTCTTCAGCAGGCCGTAGACCAGCGTGCCGCCAGCCGCCGCAATCGCCACGCCCAGGATGGTGCCAAGCAGTTGCGAAGCCAGTGCCACGCCGCCTGCGCCGCCCAGGGCTTTCAGGCCAAAAATCCCGGCCGCGATGCCGCCCCACGCGCCGCACAGGCCATGCAGTGGCCAGACGCCCAGCACATCGTCGATTTTCCATTTGTTCTGCGCCAGCGTGAACATCCACACGAAAATGGCGCCGGCGATGCCGCCGGTGACCAGTGCGCCCAGAGGATGCATCACGTCCGAACCGGCGCACACGGCCACCAGGCCGGCCAGCGGGCCGTTATGGACAAAGCCCGGGTCGTTCTTGCCAAGCGAGGTGGCGACCAGCGTGCCGCCCACCATCGCCATCAGCGAGTTGACCGCCACCAGCCCATTCATCTTGTCCAGCGCCTGCGCGCTCATGACGTTGAAGCCGAACCAGCCCACCATCAGGATCCAGGCGCCCAGCGCCAGGAACGGAATCGACGATGGCGGATGCGCCGCGACGCCGCCGTTTTTCATGTAGCGGCCACGGCGCGCGCCCAGCAGCAGCACCGCCGGCAGCGCGATCCAGCCGCCGACCGCGTGCACCACCACCGAACCGGCGAAGTCGTGGAACTCGGCGCCGAAGGTTTGCAGCAGCCATTCCTGCACGCCGAAACGGTGGTTCCAGACGATGCCCTCAAAGAATGGATACACCAGGCCGACCAGCAGCGCCGTCGCCGCCGTCTGCGGGTGGAAGCGCGCGCGTTCGGCGATGCCGCCCGAAATGATCGCCGGGATGGCGGCAGCAAAGGTCAGCAGGAAGAAGAACTTGACCAGCTCGTAGCCGTTCTTGGCGGCCAGCACGTCGGCCGAGGAGAAGAAGTTGACGCCGTAGGCAATGCTGTAGCCGACGAAGAAGTAGGCGATGGTCGATACACAGAAATCCACCAGGATCTTGACCAGCGCATTGACCTGGTTCTTCTTGCGAACCGTGCCCAGTTCAAGGAAGGCAAAACCCGCGTGCATCGCCAAAATCATGATGGCACCGAGCAAGATAAACAGCGCGTCTGCACCGTCTTTGAATCCAGACATCAAAATCACTCCCCAAAATAAAGCACACCAAATAAAGTACTAACGTGAAAAGCAATTTGTGTGCCACTTTGGTGCAAAATCTTAAGTTGCTGATTTTAATGTAGTTTCATGTTGGTGCATCGGAGCGCGCGCCGCGCCGATGCACCAAATGGATGCGCTAAATTGGTGCGCCCGGCGGTACCACGGGCGCGGCACGCAACTTGACGGTGCGCGGATCAGCCAAGTAGGCCGCGATCATCTCGGCCGCCTGCTTGCGGCTGTCGGCTGTCACGCTCTTGCCCGGATTCTTTTGCAGCCACTGCGCCAGCTCGCGCGCCGACTGCCGTACTTCGGCCGCCACTTGCGGATGCAGCTTGCCGCCGTCGAGCAATCGCAACAGGCTGTCGGCAACCACCCAGTTGGAGGCCAGCTGTACCGCCTCGCCGCCGATGACGGAGGCCGGAACGGCGTCGCGCTTCCAGGTTTTTTGCAGCACCTGGCCGAGCACTTCCGGCACGCCCGGCTGTTTGGCGTCACGCGCGTGCTGCCATGCCACGCGGTTGATCCTCTCGGCGTCCAGCAGGAAGCCGGCCGTCTGCCCTGCGCCCGCTTCGGCGATCGAGAGCGCGTCGAACACGGAGCCCATGCTGGTGGCGAAGTATTCGCGGGTGCGGCCATAGCCGGCGGTTGGCGGCGTCAGGATATCCAACACATTGGCCGGCAGCGCCAGGTACTCGGCGCGCAGGCTGTCGGTCAGGCGGTTCAGCGCCTGGCGCTGCACCTCGGCCGGCGTGGCCTTGATGCCGGCTTTGCTGATGCCCGCCTTGATGTCGCCGGCGCTGGTGTACTCGAAATCGCCGCCGCCGATCAGGCGCGCCACGGCTTCGCCCTGATAGCGCTGCAGCAGGTAGACCGGCACCAGCCGCGCTTCCAGCTCGCCGGCCTGGCGCGCATCCGGCAGCACGTCCGGCGAGAAGGTTTGCAGTGCGCGCTGGCGCACAGCGCCCAGTTGATCCCAGGTTTTCAGCGTATCCGGGCCGAAGTCCCACAACAGACCGTCCGGATGGCTGGCGCCCGGCGTGCGGTCGTCCTGGTCGCTCGAATACAGCATGCCGGCCGCGCGCGCGTCCGCGCGCAGCTTGGCCAGCGCGGCCTGTTCCTGCTCGCTGGCGCCAAATTCGCCGTAGATGTATTTGACGATGTAATCGTCCCAGGCGCCGACGCCCACGCCGTAAGCGTTGGACAGGTCAACCTCGCCCTGCGCGTTCAGCTTGAGGATCGGGTGCGGGTAATCCATCACCGAGCCATTGCCCATGCGGCTGGCGGCGAAGTTGTGCGCGAAGCCCAGCGTGTGGCCGACTTCGTGCGCCGACAACTGACGCAGACGGGCCAGCGCCATTTGCTCGGCCAGTTTATGCTTCTCGGCCTTGCTGCTTTTGCCGTAAGGCGCGAGCAGCGCTTCGGCGATCAGGATGTCCTGCCGCACGCGCTGCGATCCCAGCGTGACGGCGCCGCGCAGGATCTGGCCGGTGCGTGGATCGGCCAGCGCGTTACCGTAGGACCAGCCGCGCGTGGCGCGGTGCACCCAGGTGATGACGTTATAGCGTATGTCCTGCGCGTCCACGCCTTCCGGCAGCAGTTCAACGCGGTAGGCGTCCTTGAAGCCGGCCTTCTCGAACGCGCTGGCCCACCATGATGCGCCTTCGATCAGCGCCGAGCGCACCGGCTCCGGCGCGCCACGGTCGACGTAGTAAACGATCGGCTTTTTCACCGGGCTGACGGCGGCCGATGGATCGGTCTTTTCCAGCTTGTGGCGCACTTGCCAGGCCACGGCTATGCTGCTGGCGAGCGGCGTGGCGAAATCGAAGTAGCTGGCGTCGAAGCCGCCCGAGTATGGGTGGTAGGTGCGCGGACGCCACGCATCGCTTGCGTTGGCATTGAAAGCAGGCAGGCGCACCATGCTGATACGCTGGCGCATCGACAGGCTGGCCGGATCGGCGCCGACCTGGCGCACGTATTCCGCCTGGCCCGGACCGGCGAAGGTCAGCATGGCCTCCAGCTCCACGTTGTCCGGGAAGGATTTCGCGTCCGCCGCCAGCACGGCGCTGCGCGACAGGTCGACCGCGTATGCGCCCTGCTTCGCATCGGCCAGCCGCGCGGCGATGCCGTGACGGTCGGCCAGCAGAAAGCTGGAGAAGTCCACCAGATGGCGATCCTTGTCGCTGGCGATAATCTCGCCCGACCACACCACCGAATTGGCAAATGATTCGCGCACGGCGGCGCGTTCGTCCTTGTCCGCCGAGTTGGCGACGTAGTTGGTGTTTTCCTGCACGAGGAACAGCTTGGCGCCGTGCTTTTCGAAGTGCACCATGCGCATCTCGCCGTTCTGCGCGCGGTCCAGTCCCACGTCGTTGGAGCCCAGCGCGTACGGCAAGGAGCTGGCCAGCAGGAAGGACTGTTCCAGCGCGCCGACCGAGAGCAGCACCCTGCCCTTGTCGGTGTCGCGCCAGACATCGATGAAGCCCGGCTGCGATTGCAGGCCGCGCGTCACGTCGGCAATGGTCTTGACGGCCGGCGCAGCGTCGGCGGCAAGCGCCACCGGTGCGGCGCCGCTCATCAACAAGGCAAGCAGCAGCGGCGCTGCGCCCGGCGCCCGCATCATTGCTGGCCCGCTTGCGTGGCGACGCCGCCATCCATCTGCAGCGCGCGGCTCAGGAAGCCCCAGCGGTCAGCCACCTCCTCGATTTGCTTGGTGGTCGGCTTGCCCGCGCCGTGGCCCGCCTTGCTGTCGATGCGGATCAGGATCGGTGCACCGCCCGGCGCCTGGTCGGCCTGCGCGGTGGCGGCGAATTTAAAGCTGTGGGCCGGCACCACGCGATCATCGTGATCGGCGGTGGTGATCATGGTGGCCGGATAGCAGGCGCCCTTCTTCAGGTTATGCAGCGGCGAGTATTTGACCAGGGCCTTGAATTCCTCCGGATTGTCGGACGAACCGTAGTCCGAAGTCCACGCCCAGCCGATGGTGAATTTATGGAAGCGCAGCATGTCCATCACGCCCACTTGCGGAATCGCCGCCGCGAACAGGTCGGGACGCTGGGTCATGGCAGCACCGACCAGCAGGCCGCCATTGCTGCCGCCGCCGATCGACAGCTTGGCCGGCGAGGTCACCTTGTGCGCCACCAGCCATTCGGCCGCGCCGATGAAGTCATCGAACACATTCTGCTTTTGCAGCTTGGTGCCGGCAGCGTGCCACGATTCGCCGTACTCGCCGCCGCCGCGCAGGTTGGCCATCACGTAGACGCCGCCCATTTCCAGCCAGGCCAGATTAGCCACCGAGAAGCTCGGCGTCAGCGACACATTGAAACCGCCGTAGCCGTACAAATAAGTCGGATTGCTGCCGTCCAGCTTCAGGCCTTTTTTCGAGACGATAAACATCGGCACCTTGGTGCCGTCGCGCGAGGTGAAGAACTCCTGGCGGGTTTCAAAGGCGGTCGGGTCGAAGTCCACTTTAGGCTGGCGATACACGCTGCTCTTGTTGGCTTTCAGGTCGTAGCGATAGATGGTGGTCGGGTTGGTGAAGCCGGTGAAGGCGTAGAAAGTTTCGCTGTCCGAACGCTTGCCGCTGAAGCCGCCGGCGGTGCCGAGGCCCGGCAGTTCGATATCGTGCAACGCCTTGCCTTTCAGGTCGTAGACCTTGACCAGGCTATGCGCGTCGCTCAGGTAATCGACGATCAACTGGTTGTTGACCAGCGACGCCGACACCATCGTGTTGCTGCTCTCCGGGACGATCTGCTTCCAGTTCAGCACACCCGGCTTGCGGGTGTCGATGCTGACGATGCGGCCGCGCGGCGCATTGCGCTCGGTGCGGAACAGGAATACCGGGCCGTCGTTGCCGATGAAATCATAGGCCGCGTCGAATTCTTCCAGCAGGCCGACCACTTTGGCGTCCTTCCTGGTCAGGTCCTTGTAGAACACGCGGTTCTTGTTCTCCGTGCCTTGCGAGGCATTGATGATCAGGAAGCGGCCATCTTCCGTGACCTCGGCGCTGAAGCCCCAGTCCTTGTGATCCGGGCGGTCGTACACCAGCACGTCCGCGCTTTGCGGCGTGCCCAGTTTGTGGAAGTACAGCTTCTGGAAGTAGTTCACGTCGGCCAGCTTGGTGGCTTCCTTCGGCTCGTCGTAGCGGCTGTAGAAGAAGCCGGAGCCGTCTTGCAGCCACGCGGTGCGCGAGAACTTGACCCACTTGATGTGGTCTTCAACGTCCTTGCCGCTTTCAATATCGCGCACCTTGATCTCGTTCCAGTCCGAGCCCGAGGCGGCGGTGCTGTAGGCCAGGTACTTGCCGTTCGGGCTGACGGCCAGGCCGGCCAGCGCCACGGTGCCGTCGGCGGCCAGCGTGTTCGGATCGAGCAGCAGGCGTGGCACATCGGCCAGCGTCTTCATGGTGTACAGCACCGATTGATTTTGCAGGCCGTCGTTACGGCTGTAGAAATAGCGGCCGCCTTCCTTGAACGGCACGCTGAAGCGCTCGAAGTTCCACAACTTGGTCAGGCGCGCCTTGATCGCTTCGCGGTTCGGGATCTGCGACAAATAGCTTTGGGTCAGCTGGTTCTGCGCCACCACCCAGTTCTTGGTGTCTTCGCTGTTGGCGTCTTCCAGCCAGCGATACGGATCGGCGATGACGGTGCCGTGGTAGTTATCCTGCTGGTCCACGGTGCGCGTCACCGGGTAGTTCAGATTGGCGCCCGGCGCCGGGCAGGTTTGGGCCGAAACTGCGGCCTGGGCGATCAGGAGGGAAGCCAGAAGTGCACGTCGTTGCATATATGATCCGTATCCATGTAAGGTTCATCAGGAACACAGATCATAACGTGAAGCTTAGCAAATATGACACGTTAGCTGAAAATCATAAACGATTTTTATTTGGCGTAGCTGACATCCACCAGCGGCAGCGGCTCTGTCTCCGCGCCGATGGCGATCGGCGCGCGCCATTTTTCCAGCCACGGGATCAACTGATCGCCGGGGATAGGACGGCTCATGAAGTAGCCCTGCCCCTGGTCGCAGCCCAGTTCCGCCAGCAGCCGCCATACCGCCTCGCTCTCGATCCCCTCCGCCACCACGCGCAAGCCCATGTTGTGGCCAAGGTCGATGGTCGAGCGCACGATTTTGGTGTCGCCTTCGTCCTTCTCCATATTCAGCACGAAGGATTTGTCGATCTTCAGCTCATTCACCGGCAGGCGCTTGAGGTAGGCCAGCGAGGAGTAGCCGGTGCCGAAATCGTCGATCGACAGGTCCAGGCCCATAGAACTCAGTCGTTCCAGGGTGTTCTGCGCGCGCACCGGATCGTCCATGATGGCGCTCTCGGTGATCTCCAGGCAGAAGGAGCCCGGCGTCAGCTTGTGGCGCGCCAGCAGGTCGGCAAACTTGGCCGGCAAGTCCTGGTCCAGCAAATCGCGCGTCGACAGGTTGACCGACACTTTCAGATGATGGCCCTTGCTGGCCAGCTCGCGGCACAACTCGGCCGACTTCTCCATCACCCAGCGCGTCAGCACGCGGATAAAGCCGGTCTGCTCGGCGAACGGAATGAACTCGTCGGGGAACACATTGCCGCGCTCCGGATGCACCCATCGCACCAGCGATTCCATGCCGACCACGCGCCCGGTTTGCAGCGAGATCTTGGGCTGGACGTGCAGGCGGAACTCGTTGCGCTCGATGGCGTTGCGCAGCTCCGTGAGCAGCGACAGGCTCTTGGCGCTGCCCTTGTCCATCGCCGCGTCGTACACCACGGCGCCGTCGTTGCGCTGCTTGGCGGTGTACATCGCCACTTCGGCCATGCTCAATAAGGTTTCGCCGTCATCGGCGTGCTCCGGATAGCCGGCGATGCCGAGGCCCGCGCCGATGTCCACCATCTGGTCTTCCAGCGACAGCGGCGTTTCCAGCGCCGCCAGGATCTCGGCCGCCATCCGCTGCGCGGCGTCGATGTCGGCGGCCGGCAGCAGCACGGCGAATTCGTCGCCGCCCAAACGCGCCACCTGCGCCGAGGACTGGCGCCGGTTCGCCAGCAGCAGCTGCAGGCGGCCCGCCACCTGGCGCAGCAAGGCGTCGCCGAAGCTGTGGCCCATCACGTCGTTGACGTGCTTGAAGCGGTCCAGGTCCATCATCAGCACGAATACGGCTTCCTCGCGGCGGCGCGCCTCGTACAGTGCGTCGTTCAGCAGCAGCACGAATTGCGCGCGGTTTGGCAGGTTGGTCAGCGTGTCCCAGTACGCCAGCCGGCGGATTTCCTGTTCGCGCTTGGCGATCCCCTCGCGCATGGCGTCGAAGGCGTGCGCCAGCTGGCCGATTTCATCCTCGCGCGTGCTGTCGATGGTCACTTTGTAATCGCCCTCCTCCAACCGCTTGGCGGTCACCGCCAGTTGGCTGATCGGCTGGGCGATGCGCTTGGCGGTAAACACGATGGCCAGCGCCGAGGCAAAGATGCCGCCCAGCGTCAGGCCGATCAGCCAGCGTTCGAGCTTGCGGTATTCCGCCGTCGCTTCGTCGATCGAGCGCGCCAGCAGCACGCTGGCGATCTGGCCGTTGTCCTCGCCGATGGGGGTCAAGCGCGCGCTGTATTGGGCGGTTTCCACCGTCATGTCGAACGGGCCGGTGGGCATTGCGCGCAAGCCTTGCAGCTGGTCGACCACTACTTGCGCCGACGGCCCGACAAAGGTCGAGCCCACCGGCAGCCACTTGCCGCTGGCGTCGCGCGTCAGCACCGAGGTATGCAGCGAAGTCACCTCGCGCATGTCGCTGGCCAGTTGACGATCGATCGGGAAGGTCATCACGATCCAGCCGATGGTGATCGGCGCCTTGATCGGCATGGCGACGATCTGGAACGGCCGGTGGTCGACGATGGCGATGCCGATGGCGCCATCGGCCGCTTCGGCCGCATCCAGCATGGACAGCGCCATTTTTTCCAGCCCGGCCGCCTGTTTGGGATTGGTGGTGGCGCTGATCTTGCGGTCATCGCCGATCAGCATCGACAGCGAGGCCTTGATGCGGCGCCCGCTGTTGGCCAGCGCCGATTCGATGGTGGCGCGGTCGCTCTCATCATTGTTGCCGATGGCGGCGACGAAGGCGGTGTCACGCGCCAGCAGGCGCGCGCCGAAGCGCAGGCTTTGCGCATTCTGCTCAAGCAGGCGGCGGAACACTTTGACGCCGTTGTTCAATTCCGCACTGATGGCGGTGCGCGCGTTGCTGTCGATACCCTGCTGGATCACAAACAGGCCGATCACTTGCACCGCCACGATCAGGACCAGGAACAGCGTGACAATGCGGCTTTCGAGGCTACGAAAGCGCATGTTCTGCGTGAACCGGTCAAAGAGAGGCATCGTCCACCACCACTGGCTTCATCGGCAATTTAAACACGGCGGTGCTCAATTCCGCCCCCGCCTTCACCGTCAAAGTCTGCTCCAGCGTGGCGCCGCCCAGCGTGTTGTAGTGCCAGGCTTTGACCACGTACTTGCCGGCCGCCGGCAGCTCGATGCGCGCCGCGCCGGCGCCGTCGGTCTTGGCGAAATACGGCGTGTCGACCACTTTGACGTAGGCGATCATTTTGTCATGAATATTACAACCAAGGACAACCGTACCCGCTTTATCGAACACTTGTGGCGTCGCCGCCTGGCCGGAATACAGTTTCTGGTCGAATTTATGGGCCGGCGAGAACGAATAAATGTGGTGCCGGACCTTGTCGTTGTTCGGGAACGTGATGGTGGCGCCAACTTGCACCACGCTCACCAGCGGCATGAATTTCAGGCCTTTCTGCTCGATCTGGGTGCCGGCCGGTGTCTTGGGCGCGGGCGCGCCACCCTCCGGCTCGACATAAATGACCGTGTCCGGCAAGACCTTGCCGGTGGCATCCTGCACTTGCACCGCAATACCGGTGGCGCCGGCGCGAACGGCGCTCAGCAAGGTTAAACAGAAGACGGCACGACGGGTCAAACGTTGCATAACATTCCTGTCCTGAACAATACGTTTCCATAATTCATCATGTCGTCATAAATGTCCACTAAGATCGTACAGTTAAACCGATCTTTAGCCTACGACCGCTCGTGAATTCCGCCCTCAAACTGGCCGCCGGCGCCACAGTCACTTACCTGAAACCTCGCGAAGACGATGAGGAGGCCGTGTTGCGCGCCCATTTAGTCGACATCCTGGCGCGCCGCCAGCTCAGTGCGCTGTTCCAGCCGATTGTACACATGCAGAGCGGCGAAATCATCGCCTACGAAGGATTGATCCGCGGACCGTCGGACAGCCCGCTGCATTCGCCGATGAATCTGTTCAAGGCGGCGCGCGCCAACGGCCTGACGGTGCAGGTCGAACACCTGTGCCGCAAGGTGGTGCTGGAGCGCTTTGCCGAGCTCGACCTGCCGGGCAAGCTGTTCCTCAACGTCAGCCCGGAAAGCCTGCTGCAGCGCGACGCCCGCCACGGCGAAACGCTGGAAGTGATCCACCAGATCGGCATCAACCCGGAGCGCGTGATTATCGAGCTGACCGAAAACCAGCCGACCTACGATTACGAGCTGATGCGCGAGGCGGTGCTGCACTATCGGAAAATGGGCTTCCAGATCGCCATCGACGACCTCGGCGAGGGCTTCTCCAGCCTGCGCCTGTGGTCGGAACTGCGGCCGGAGTTCGTCAAGATCGACATGCACTTCATCCAGGGCATCAACCACGACCCGGTCAAGCTGCAATTTGTGCGTTCGATCCAGGAGATCGCCGAAAAGTCCAACACCCGCGTGATCGCCGAGGGCATCGAGACCCAGCCCGAACTGCTGGTGCTGCGCGACGTCGGCGTGGCGCTGGGCCAGGGCTACCACCTGGGCCGGCCGCATCCGACGCCGGCCCGCACCGCGCCGGCCGAAGTGGTCAAGACGCTGGCGCGCAACGGCGTGGCGGTGTACCCGCAGCGCGGGGCCGACAAGCAAGTCACCATCTGCAAGCTGCTGCACGAGGTGCAGGCGGTGCCGTCCAGCATGAACAACAACGAGGTGTACGAGATTTTCCAGCGCAATCCGGACTTGCTGATCATTCCGGTGGTGGATGAGGGCGTGCCGCTGGGCCTGATCAGCCGCTTTGTCATGATCGAGCACTTCGCCCGGCCTTACGAGCGCGAACTGTACGGGCGCAAGTCGTGCCGCCAGTTCATGGACCAGAAACCGCTGATCGCCGACCGCGCCACCAGCCTGCAGGAGCTGAGCTTCCGCATGGCGCAGGCCGACGCCCACCACCTGTTCAACGGTTTCATCATCACCGACCAGGGACGTTACCTCGGCATGGGCACCGGCCACGACCTGATGCGCGAGATCACCCAGATGCAGATCAACGCGGCGCGCTACGCCAATCCGCTGACCCAGTTGCCGGGCAATGTGCCGATCACCGAGCACATCGACCGTTTGCTGGAAAGCGGCACCCGCTTCTGGGTCTGCTATTTCGACCTCGACCATTTCAAGCCGTTCAACGATGTCTATGGCTACCGGCGCGGCGATGACGTGATCCAGCTGACCGGCAACCTGCTCAGCAGCTTCTGCGATCCGGACCGCGATTTTGTCGGCCACATCGGCGGCGATGATTTCATGGTGCTGTTCCAGAGCGAAGACTGGGAGCGGCGCTGCCAGGAGGTGCTGGACGCCTTCAGCCGCAAGGTACTGGAGTTCTACAGCACCGAAGACCGCGAGCGCGGCGGCTACCTCAGCGAAGACCGCCAGGGCAAGAAAGTGTTTTACTCGATGATGAGCCTGTCGATCGGGGCGATCCGGGTGGAGCCGCAGCAGTACCACACCCATCACCAGATCGCCACGGCGGCGGCGGAATCGAAGAAGCAGGCCAAGAAAATCTTCGGTAACAGCCTGTTCCTCGACCGCCGCCAGCCCTGATCAGGCGTCCTGCCGGCCGCGCCCGGCGCTCTGCATGGCGTCCAGGTTGACCTGCGCCAGCGCGTGGCCCTGCCCGGCCGCCTTGGCGTACCAGGCCATCGCCTGCGCATCGTCGCGCTCGACGCCAACGCCGCTGGCATACATCGCACCCAGATTGTTCTGCGCGCCGGCATCGCCCTGCTCGGCAGCACTGCGATACCAGGCGGCGGCCAGTTCATCGTTGCGGCTGGTGCCGCAGCCGCTGGCGTACATCACCGCCAGATTGAATTGGGCGCTGGCAGCGCCCTGCTCGGCCGCGCGGCGATACCATTCCAGCGCGCGGCGCTGGTCGAGATCGGAACCCCGGCTGCGCCCGTACATGGCGCCAAGGTTGTACTGCGCCAGCATGTGGCCGGCCTCGGCGGCGCGGTGATACCAGATCAGCGCCAGTTCCTCGTCGCGCTCGGCGCCCCGGCCCTGCGCCAGCATCAGCGCAAGGTTGAACTGGGCGTCGACATCGTCCTGCTCGGCGGCGCGCAGCGTCCACGAGACCGCCCGGCAGGCGTCGCCCGGCACGCCCAGCCCTTCGGCAAAGGCCACGCCCACCAGCCGCTGGGCCGCCGGCAAGTCCTGTATCGCCGCCAGCCGGAACCACGCCACCGCCTGCACCTCGTTGCGCGCCACGCCGCAGCCATGCTTGTACATCAGGCCCAGGCGCAGCTGGGCGTGACGATCGTTTTGCAGTGCGGCCTTGCGATACCACGCCAGCGCCAGGGGATAGTTGCGTGCCACGCCACGGCCTTCGGCGTAGCATTCGCCAAGCAGGGTCTGGGCGCTGGCCAGGCCTTCCTCGGCGGCGCGGCAAAACCAGCCGAACGCCAGCGCATCGCTGTGCACCAGCCCGCGTCCCTTGCGGTACATCTGTCCAAGATTTTGCTGGGCCGAGGCCTCGCCCTGCCGCGCGGCGAGCCGGAACCAGTGCGCCGCCAGCTCGTCATCGGGCTCGACGCCGCGTCCGTAGTAGTACATGGCGCCGAGCAGGTTCTGGGCGTAGGCGATGCCTTGGCGGGCCGACTTGCCCATCCAGTAAAAGGCCAGCGCCTCGTCGCGGGCGACGCCGTCGCCGTTCTTGAACATGCGGCCCAGATTGAACTGGGCGTAGGGATTGCCGCGCTCGGCGGACTCCAGAAACCAGAGATAATTGCTGTGCGCCTGCTGCGCCGTGCATGGTTTTTTCACGATACACCTCTGACCAACGTTTAACAAACTTGATCAAAGTGTAAAACGCGCTCCCCGCGAGGGTTTGCGCGCGCTCAAACGCGTCTTAATAAAATATTATCGCTTATTGCCCGGACCGCTTTTTGAGGAATTGCGGCACCTTGGCGGCAGCCAGCTGGTTGACCGACACCAGCAAATCGGTGTCGACCTGGGCGATGCCGTAGCTGGAACGCAGGTGGCGGCCGATGTGGATCAGCACTTGCGCGGCTACTTCGGCGTCGGCCTCGGCGCGGTGGGCCGCGCTGCCGAAGCGGATGCCGAGCGAACGCGACAGGTCGCCCAGCTTGTAGCTGCTCAGTTCAGGGAACACGCGGCGCGACAGCTTGAGCGAGCACACCAGCGAGGCGTGGCGCGGCGCCAGGTCCAGCTGTTCGGCCTCGGCGCGCAGGAATTTCTCGTCGAAGCTGGCGTTGTGGGCCGACAGCGGGTCGCTACCGATAAAATCCAGCAGTTGCGGCACCACTTCATGCACCGGCGGCGCGCTGTCCACCATCGCTTGCGTAATGCCGGTCAGGCCGGTGATGAAGGACGGGATGCGCACGCCGCAATTCACCAGCGATACGTAACGGTCGACGATCTCGCCGCCGACGATGCGCAGCGCCGCCACTTCGGTGATGCGGTCGCCCATCGCCGGCGACAGGCCGGTGGTCTCAAAGTCGAGCATGACTATCGCTTGATCAAGCATGGCTTATCCGAACTTGCGCACGGCATCCAGCGCCAGGCCGGCGCCGATGCTGCCAAACAGATCGCCCTCGACCTTGCGCGCCGACGGCACCAGCGCGCCGATGCGCTCGCGCAGCTTGAGCACGCCGCTGGAACCGCCGGTGAAGAATACCGTGTCCACGTCTTCGGCTTTGACGCCGGCGTCGCGCAACAGATTGGTGACGGTGCTTTCCACCGAGCCCACCAGATGGTCGATGGCGCCATCGAACTGGTCGCGGTTCAGGTCCAGCACCACCGGCGGCGCCAGGCGGTCCAGCTCCAGCTGCACTTGCGCGGCAGACGACAGTGCGATCTTGCCCTCTTCCGCCTTCATCGCCAGCCAGTGGCCGGCGCGCTCGTCGATCAGGCGCTGCAGGCGGTGCAGTTTTTCCTGCTCGGCCGAATCGCGGATCAGGTCGGACAGCTGGGTCCACATTTTCTTGGTGTAGACTTGGTTGATGGTGTGCCAGGTGGCCAGGTTGAAGAAGTAGCTCGACGGTACTTCGCTGTTGTTGCGCAGGCGGCTGCCGTAACCGAGCAGCGGCATGATGGACGACAGGCTCAGGTATTTATCGAAGTCGGTGCCGCCGATGTGGACGCCGCCGTTGGCCAGGATATCGTCGCGCCGCTCGGCTTTCTTTGCCCGTTCGGGCGACAGGCGCACCAGCGAGAAGTCCGAGGTGCCGCCGCCGATGTCGGCGATCAGCACCAGCTCTTCGCGGTCGATTTGCGACTCGTAGTCGAACGCGGCCGCAATCGGCTCGAACTGGAAGGCGATGTCCTTGAAGCCGACCGAGCGGGCCACTTCGCCCAGCGTGTCTTGCGCCAGCTGGTCGTTTTCCTTGCTGTCGTCGATGAAGTAGACCGGGCGGCCGAACACGGCCGAGGTGAATTCACGGCCGGCGGCACGTTCGGCACGGCGCTTCAGTTCGCCAATGAACTGGGCCAGCAGCATGCGGAACGGCAGCGCGCGGCCGCCGACCTCGGTCTGGCCGTCGATCAGGCTGGTGCCGAGCAGGCTTTTCATGGAGCGCATCAGGCGGCCTTCGTAGCCGGCCAGGTATTCACCCAGGGCGGCACGGCCGTAGGTGACTTCGTCGTCATCCGCGTTGAAGAAGACTACCGACGGCAAGGTTGCCTTGCCATCCTCCAGTCCCAGCATCACCGGGTGGCCGGGACGCACCCAGCCAACGGTGGAGTTGGATGTTCCAAAATCGACGCCGCAAGCAATGGCCATCTTGCCCCTTCCTTCAAATCAAGGGGCGGGATTTTATCAGAAAATGCCCGCTTACAGGAAGAATTAGGAAGAATTGCATAGTTGCCACAGACTGAGCATTATTTCTTTCCAGAAAGGCGATATTTGTTGCCAATGAGTAAGTTTTTTATTATTCTGGATTACCTGAAAAGAATGCAAGCCCACGGCTGCGACCCGAGACGATGACCAAAACCAAGCTGTCAGTTGAGCAATGCGCGAGCGAGCTGAAAGCCGCCATCGCCAGCGAAAATCGCCGCGTGACGTCGTACGACGTGGCACAGCTGGCCGGGGTGTCGCAATCGGCCGTATCGCGCTGCTTCAAACCGGGCGCCAGCGTTTCCAAGGACAAGCATGCGGCAGTGATGCAGGCCGCCGCCCTGCTCGACTACATTCCCAACGCCGCCGCCCGCAGCCTGATCACGCGCCGCTCCAATATGGTGGCGCTGATCATCACCAACCAGGCCAATCTGTACTACCCGGAGTTGCTGGCCGAAGTCAGCCAGCAATTCAATGCGCGCGGCAAGCGCGTGCTGTTGTTCACGCTGCAGCACGAGGCCGAAGTCGACCGCGTGCTGGCCGACGTCTGGCAATACCAGGTCGACGGCGTGATCGCGGCCGCCCGCCTGTCGCCCGAACATATCGCCGAATTCGACCGCCGCCGCATGCCGCTGGTGCTGTTCAACCGCATGCTGCGCGACCATTCGGTCAACACCGTCACCTGCGACCATCTGGAAACCGGCCGCTTGCTGGTGTCGCGGCTGGCGGCGGCAGGCCATCGCCAGTTCGGCATCATCGCCGGCGATGAAAGCCTGAGCGTAGCCTACGAACGCCGGCGCGGCGCCTGCGAACGCATCGCCGAGCTGGGCCTGCCCGCACCAGTGGTGGTGCCGGGTCAGTACGATTACCGCAGCGGCGCGCTCGGCCTGAAGGCCATCATCGCCGAGCTGGGCGGCGTGCCGGATGCAATCATCTGCGGCAGCGACGTGATGGCGATCGGCTGCCTCGACAGCGCGCGCCACGAGCTGGGCATCGACGTGCCGGGCCAGCTGTCGGTGGCCGGCTTTGACGCCGTGGAGCCATCCAACTGGGTCAGCTACAACCTGACCACGCTGCGCCAGCCGATGCCGAAAATGGCGGCCGCCGCCGCCGACCTGCTGTGCGCGCGCATGACGCAGCACGATACCGAGGTGGAAAAGCGCGTGTTCAGCGCGCAGTTCATCGAAGGCGCCACCGCACGCCTGACGCCGGCCGGCGCAAATCCGAGGCCGGCGCGCGCCGCTACCGGCTTGCCGCTGCCGGTCGCTATAATGTAGCGGATGAACCAGCCTACTCCGACCAATTCTCCCCGCTTTACGCCGCAAGGCCTGATCCCGACCGCTGAACAGACCGCCATCCAGCTGGCTCAGAACAAGGTCGTGCTGGTCGACGCCAACGCCGGCGCGGCCAAGACCACCACGCTGGCGCTGCGCATCGGCGAAGCGCTAACGCGCGGCCTCGGACCGGAACAGATCCTGGCCCTGACCTTCACGCCGGAAGCGCGTGAAGTGCTGCGCCGCCGGCTGCTGGAAGTCGGCGTGGCGCGGGCGACGGTGGAGCGCATCGCGGTACTCAGCTTCGAAGATTTTTCAGCATGGATGCTGGACCTGACCGATGGCGACAACGTACGCCAGTGCCACGAAGCGCGCGCGCTCAAGAACTACGCGCTGCAAGCGATGGACTACGCCGGCGAACGCTACGCCGGCAGCGTCGACGGGCTGGAACTGCACACGCATAGCCTGGCGCTGAGCCAGTTCCTCGACGTCCAGTTGAATCTGAAAGCCACGATGGCGCTGGATTCCGATGTCGAGTTCATGGGCCCGGAAGAAGCGGCCGAAGTGCTGGGCGTGCCGCTGACCGATTACCTGACCACCCTCGAGTACGAGCGCATGCGGCTGGACGGCGGCGCCGGCGCGGTGTTCCGTGGTCCGTTCGACGCCACCTACGACCTGGCCTGCAACCTGCACGGCGGCGGCCGGCTGGCCGAGCAGTTCCCCGACTACCGGCTGGTGCTGTGCGACGAGCTGCACGACCTGAACGAGGCCGCCTTCCGCATCCTCGACGCGCTGATCGACCGGCCGCAGTGCTACTTCGTCGGCGCCGGCGACAAGGATCAGGTGATCCACGCCAAGCTGGGCGCCAGCGACGAGTACCTGAACCGCCGCTTTGCCGAGCGCTATCCCAAGCTGCAGCGCTACCCGTTGACGCAGACCTGGCGCCACGGCCCGCACCTGGCCTACGCGATGGCCGAGTTCAAGCAAAAGCAGGTGGAATCCAGCCTGCCGCTGCGCACCGAAATCCGCCAGGCCCACTACACCAGCGCCGCCGAATGCGCCCTGCGCGTGGTGGCGGCGGTGCGCGAATGGAAGGCCGACGGCTACGATATCGACGGCTGCGCCATCCTGATCCGCGACCGCCATCAGTCGATGGAAATCGAGAACGCGCTGATCGAGGCCGATATCGATTACCGCACGCCGCCAATGGCCGGCTATTTGCAGCGCGATGAAATCCTGTTCCTGCGCGGCTTGCTGGCGATCGCGCTGAAGGACTTCGCCGCCGTCAAGTCCGATCAGGTGCGCACCGCCATCGTCGACGCGCTGGTGGCGTTCAGCGAAATGAAGTTCTCGGCGCACAGCATGGACAACTTCAAACAGCAAATCGTGAAAAGCCCGGACTTGCTGGGCGAGCTGTTCATGATTGAAGACGAGCGCCGCGACGGCGTCGAGCCGAGCTACCGCGACGTCGCCAGCGTGGCCACCAAGCGCGCCGTCATCAGCGCACTGGCCTGGCTGTCCGACGTCGATCCGGCCACCCCGGCCGCCACCGTACTGAGCGAATTGTGCGAACGGGTGCAACTGGCCACCACCGCGCGCCGCATCTTCGTGCGCGCCTACGACGCCAGCGTCATCAACAAATCGATCGCCAGCCTGCTGGCGGCAGCAGCCAGTTCCGGCCAGAGCCTGCGCGAATTCTGGAATGCGCTGAACGCGCGCGAGGCTTTTGTGCGCCGCAAGCGCGACCGCAAGTCGGTGCTGATCGAATGCGCGGCCAATGCCAAGGGCAAGGAATTCGACCACGTGATTTTGCCTTTCCTGCAAGATGGCGAATTTCCTCATCCCCTGCAGCCCAAGCGCGAGGAGGAAAACCTGTTCTACGTGGCCGCCACCCGCGCCCGCGCGCGCCTGACGCTGCTCTCGCCATCCGACACGGCCCAGCGCAGCAGCTTCATCGCGCAGCTGCGTTTGCCTAAATCTTCAGCAGCCGCCGAGGCGGCCCTGGAACGCAATGAGCGCGCACCGGTGGCCGCGCCGGCCGCCCGTCATTACCTCACTGCTGGTTATAATGACAAGGATCAGGTCAAGGCGCTGGGGGCCAAATTCGATATCGCCCGCCGTGCCTGGTATGTCGAAAGTGATACGGATTTAAAGCCATTTGCGCCTTGGCTGAAAAAATAATGCATGGGACCAATATTTCCAAGGGAAACCCTTATATAATACCGGTCGCGGCTGGAGGTACAGCCTCACACCCTTGTGTGTCCCTTGTCCCACAAACAAAACCAATTCGGGAGTTTTACGATGAAAGCTAAAACCAATATTCTGCTGGCAGCCTGCACCATCGCTCTGCTGAGCGCCTGCTCCACCCCTGCACCAGCTCCGGCACCTGCTCCAGCCCCAGCACCAGCTCCGGCCCCGGCGCCAGCGCCAGTAGCCGCTCCAGTTGCTGCTCCAGTAGCTGCTCCACTGCCAGCCTACCTGGACCCTAACAGCTCGATCTACAAAAACCGTAGCGTCTACTTCGACTTCGACAAGTACAACGTCAAGCCAGAGTTCGACACCCTGGTTGCTGATCACGCCAAATTCCTGGCCGCTAACCCGAACGTCGCTATCAAAGTCGAAGGTAACACCGATGACCGCGGCGGCGCAGAGTACAACCTGGCCCTGGGCCAGAAGCGCGCTCAAGCCCTGATCACCGCCCTGAAAGTACAAGGCGTGAAAGAAGGTCAGATGGAAGCCGTATCGTACGGTAAAGAAAAAGTGACCGGCACCGACAACGCTGCCCGCGCTCACGACCGTCGTGACGACATCATCTACCCAAGCAAGTAATTCAAAGTAGTATCATTGAACGCCCGGCAGTGCCGGGCGTTTTTCATTGCGGCTCTGCCTTTTGAGAGCGGTAAAAAGTTATTGGTGTAGTTATGCTGGAAGTTTCCATTCATCCCCAAAACAGGCGAAGGAAGTTTCATGAAAAACCTCACTACTGCTGCCGGCGCGCCGGTCGTTGACAACCAGAATACCCAGACCGCCGGTCCGCGCGGCCCGGTGCTGCTGCAAGATGTATGGCACCTGGAAAAGCTGGCCCACTTCGCCCGCGAAGTCATCCCGGAGCGGCGCATGCACGCCAAGGGCTCGGGCGCCTACGGCACCTTCACCGTCACCCACGACATCACCAAGTACACGCAAGCGGCGCTGTTCTCGCAGGTCGGCAAGAAGACCGACGTGTTCCTGCGCTTCTCGACCGTGGCCGGCGAGCGCGGCGCGGCCGATGCCGAGCGCGATATTCGCGGCTTCGCGGTCAAGTTCTACACCGAGCAAGGCAACTGGGACATCGTCGGCAATAACACGCCGGTGTTCTTCTTCCGCGATCCGCTGAAATTCCCGGACCTGAACCACGTGGTCAAGCGCGATCCGAAAACCAACCTGCGCAACGCCGAAAACAACTGGGACTTCTGGACCCTGCTGCCGGAAGCGCTGCACCAGGTCACCATCGTCATGAGCGATCGCGGCATTCCGAAAGGCTACCGCCACATGCACGGTTTCGGCAGCCACACCTTCAGCTTCATCAACGCCGCCAATGAGCGCTTCTGGGTCAAGTTCCACTTCGTGTCGCAGCAAGGGATTGAAAACCTGAGCGACGCCGAATCGGCCGCCCTGATCGGCGTCGACCGCGAAAGCTCGCAGCGCGACCTGTTCGACGCCATCGAGCGCAAGGACTTCCCGCGCTGGAAACTGGCAGTGCAGATCATGCCGGAAGCCGAGGCCTCCAAAGTGCCGTACCACCCGTTCGACCTGACCAAGATCTGGCCGCACAAGGATTACCCGCTGATCGACGTCGGCATACTGGAGCTGAACCGCAATCCGGAAAACTATCATGCGGAAGTGGAGCAATCAGCCTTCTCGCCGGCCAATGTGGTGCCGGGCATCGGCTTCTCGCCGGACAAGATGCTGCAATCGCGCCTGTTCTCGTATGGCGATGCTGCGCGCTATCGCCTCGGCGTTAACCATCACCAGATTCCGGTGAATGCGCCGAAGTGCCCGTTCCACAACTACCACCGCGACGGCGCCATGCGCATCCTGCCGAACGAAGGCGGCAGCACGCCGTACGAGCCGAACAGCCGTGGCGAATGGACCGAAAGCCCGCAGTACAAGGAACCGCCGCTGTCGCTGGAAGGCGCGGCCGACCACTGGAACCATCGCGTCGACACCGACTACTACTCGCAACCGGGCAACCTGTTCCGCCTGCTGACCGCCGAGAAGAAGCAACTGCTGTTTGAAAACACGGCGCGCGCGATCCACGGCGTGTCGAAGCCAGTCCAGCAGCGCCACATCGACAACTGCACCCAGGCCGATCCAGCCTACGGCGCCGGCGTCGCCGCCGCCATAGCCGCACTCGAAGGTAAATAAAATCGGTACAATGGGGCGGCGTTTACTTTGCCGCCGCCTCATAGCCCGATGCCCTTTGTCTTTCTCCTGCTTGCACTGCTGTGCCCCGCCTGTTTTGCGCAGCAGGTGGCATGGCTTTGGGATGAAGCCCGTTTGCCGGCATGGTCGGCGCAAGAAGCGGCCATCCTGCAACGCCACATCCTGCTCAGTGGCGACGACGCCCTGACACGCCCGCGCATGCGTTGGCCGGCGCTGCCGCCGTCGGTGCTGGTGACGCCAGTGCTGCATGTCGAAGTCAGCACAGTCAACCCTCCCCTGCATATTGAGCGCAGCCGCACCATGATCATTCATGCGATGCTGGATGCCGCCGCAGCCAGCACTTCCGGCTGGGTGCAACTGGACATGGAAGCCCGGCCCTCGCAGCGCGTGTTTTACCGTTCGCTGGTCCAGCAGTTGCGCAGGGAGTTGCCGCCACGCGTAAAACTCAGCGTCACCGCGCTGGCATGGTGGTGCCGTGCGCCTGCATGGCTGGATCAACTGGCGGCCGATGAAGTGGTGCCGATGTTTTTCCGCATGGGCAAAGACAGTACGGCCATGCGCGCCATCCTCGAACAATCCCCCGCCAGCCTGCATGCCAGCTGCCGTGCCGGCAGCGCGGGTTTCTCGCCGCAAGAGCCCTTTGCGCCCACTGTTGCGCAGCGCTATGCCAAAACCTACTGGTTCGACCGCCGCGCATGGAAGCGCGACGGCGCCGACCTGCCGCCACTCTCAAGGAGCACACCATGAAAACCACCTTACGCTGCATACTGGCCATCGCGGTTGCCGCCTCGTGCGCGGGAGCGCATGCCAGCGGTGGCGGCAGTTGGGACGCTTACGTCAATCGCAGCATTCCCGATATCGGCTTGAGCCGCTATCAGGCTGGCGAGCTAGGCGTCGTCATGGGCAGCTATAACCGGGTCTATTTGTACCAGGCCTGGCGCAGCGTGATGTTGGGGAGCGATGGCCTGAAGACGGCGGCCAATCCCACCGGCGGCTTGCTGCGCGCAGCGGGCAGTCGCAACGGCGGCTGGAGCGGCTCAGCGTCAGACAAAGAAGCGTATCAAGCATGGAAGGCGGCGGTGAGCACGACCTTGAAGCAAGCGCCGGTCGTGGAAAAGCCGGGGAGCGGCCTGGCTTACGGATACCTGAACTGCCCGATCGGCAGCTATACCTTCGCGACCGCGACACTCAACGACCTCGCAAAACGCAGCGACGCCACGCCGGCGCGCCTGGCTGCATGGGTGGCAACGCAGCAGCAAGTGTTCAAGTTCTGCGGCGATGACCCGGCCGCGCCGCGCGACCGCTACAGCGACACAAAACCAGTGATTCCGGCGCCGGCAGCGCTGCCTGACAGCGAGCCGCTGTACTGGCGCCAGATGCAGCAGTACCAGCTGGCTTCCGCTGCCTTCTACGATGAAAACTATGCCTTGAGCGGCAGCCTGTTTGCGCAAATCGGCGCGACCGACAAACATCCGCTGCGCGTGTGGGGCGAGTATCTGAGCCTGCGCTCGCTGGCGCGTGCCGCCACTTACCTCCCCGGCCCGAACGCCATGCAGGCGCGCTGGAAAGAAGAACAGGAGATGCGTACAGAAGGCCCGGCGCAAGCTGCGGCGCGGCTGGCCGCGCAGCAGAAGAAGCTGGCGGCCATTCAGGCCAGCGTGGCGCATATCGTCGCCAATCCCGAGCTGGCGCAGCTGCATGAGGCCAGCCGTGCGATAGGCCGCGCCATGCAAGCGCGCCTGACGCCATCGCTGCGCTTTGCGGAATTGAGCAAGCTGCTGGACGATCCGCGCGCCAACCCGTATCAGGAAGACCATCTGGGCGACTGGCATGTTCTGGCGGATGAAGCGCTGCGGCAGCCATACGGCGAAACGCCCGATCACCGCGCCGCGTTGCGCAAGAACGCCGTCTTCGTCGACTGGATGCAGACGTTGCAGCAATGCCGCGAGTATCAGGCCAAGACCGACTGCGCCAGCGAGCAGCAGCACGCACTGGAGCAATGGCAAACCTACCGCAAGCAAGGCAATCAGCCGCTGGCGCGAAGCTGGATGCTGGCAGCCGCCATGCTGTCTGGCGTGATGCCGCCGGAACTGGAAAAAGCCAGTCTGGAAGTCGCCCCTTCCGCGCCGGAATACCTGACGCTGCGCCATGCACTGGCGCGTCACTACCGCCTGAACAAGCAGGCAGACAAGGCGCGCGCCATCAGCGACGCTGTGCTGGCGGGGCCGCAGCTGGCAAGCGCCAACTCCTTCAGTGCGCGCAACCAGTTCCTGCAAGAGCGCTTTGCGGTGGCGTCTTCGCCTGCCGATGCCGCCAGCTATCTGCTGCGCGCGCACGCCGGCAATCTGGATCCGGATACCGGCGAAGTGGCGACTGAGTCTGCGGTGATCACCGACATCGCAGCCGATGGGGTGCGTTGGTTGAACAGTGGCCTGTCGGCTGCGGATCTCATGGCGTTGGCAAGCAATACCAAACTTCCATCGGCGGTTCGCACGCAGATAGTCATCGCCGCATGGATGCGTTTTGACTTGCTGGGGCAAGAGCAAGCGGCGCTGGCGGCGGCTGCGCAAATGGAGCAATCAACACCGGAACTGGCCGCATTGGCGAAACAATATGGCAGCCAGCCCAAGGCGCAGGAACGCCACTATCGCTTGATGGTGGACGCCCTGCGCTATGGACTGTCGCCAGTATTCAACGGCGTCATCACGCTGCCGTCAAAACGCAATGCCGACGACGCGCTGGCGGACATGTGGTGCAAGCTGCCCGCCAAACCGGGCGCCGCGTACTCCGAAAATACCGAAGCGGAATCGTCGCTGCCGATGCCGGATCTCGGCAACACGGCGGTACGCGATCAAGAGCTGAGCAAGCTGGCAACGTTGAAAACCGCCACCGGCTACATCGGCGACACCGTCATGCAGCGCGCCTCATCAATGCCGAACGACCCGGAGCTGCCGTGGCTGCTCTACGCCACCGTCCAATCCACGCGCGGCGGCTGTCTGGATAGCGATGCGAAGAGCTTGTCCAAAGCCGCGTTCACGCTGCTGCACAAGCGTTACGGCAAAACCGAATGGGCAGCGAAGACGCCCTATTACTATTGAGTGGTGTCAAACCACAGAAAGCGCGTACGATTAAGCTATGCCTTTCTGGAGGTGCGCGATGCAAACGCTAGTTCAACCCCGCAGCAGTCCAAGCTACGACGACGATCTGGTGCAATGGATAGATGCGCAAATCCATCTGCTACTGGAAAACAGGTTTTCGGAACTCGATATCGAAAACCTGGTCGATGAGCTCGACGGCATGAAGAAGCAATATGCGAACGAACTGGACAGCCGGCTGACGGTGCTCATCATGCACCTGCTCAAGTGCCAGTATCAAAAAAACCATCCACCGGGTAAATGGCACTCGACCTTGATCGAACAGCGCCGCAGAATCGCGTTCCTGCTCAAAGATGCGCCCAGCATGCGCAATTCTGTCCTGGCGTTTGCGCTGGACTGCTACCCCAGTGCGCGCCGCCGCGCTGCGTTCGAAACACATCTGGATGCCAGCATTTTCCCGACACAGCTTCCCTACTCGGTCGAGCAGATACTGGACGACAATTTTATACCGTAGCCATCGCACCGGAGCGTTGCAGCAGCGCGGCGCAGCGCTGGGAGAGGTGCAGCACTTGCAGCATCTTGCCGGCTTTGGCGTAGCGCTCGCTCAGCGCGGCCACTGCCACCACGGCGGAGTGGTCCACCAGCCGCAGGTGGCGGCAATCGAGCGTTACCTGCTGCGGATCTTCCTGCGGATCAAACAAATCGTTGAACTGCGCGATCGAGGCGAAGAACAGCGTGCCGTGTAGCGTGTAAGTCTTGACGCCGTTCGCCACCGTGATATCGGCGCGGATTTCGCGCGCATGGCGCCAGGCAAAGCTCAGCGCCGCGATCACAATCCCGCACAGCACCGCCGTCGCCAGATCAGTCGCCACCGTGATCGCGGTGACTGCGACAATCAGCAAAGCATCGTGGCGCGGCACCTTGCCCAGCACCTGCAAGGAGCTCCACGCAAACGTCTGCTGCGACACCACGAACATCACGCCCACCAGCGCCGCCAGCGGAATGCGCTCGATCCACGGCGACAGGAACAGTATAAACAGTAATATCATTACTCCCGCAACCACGCCGGACACCCGCGTGCGGCCGCCGGAACCGAGATTAATCATGGTCTGGCCGATCATCGCGCAGCCGCCCATGCCGCCGAACAAACCGGAAGTCACGTTGGCTACGCCCAGCGCCACGCATTCGCGATCCGGCAGACCGCGCGTGCCGGTAATTTCGTCGGTCAGATTAAAAGTCAGCAGCGTCTCCAGCAGGCCGACCATCGCCATCAGCGCCGCATACGGCAGCACGATGCGCAGTGTTTCCAGATCCATCGGCACAGCAGGCAATGCAAACTGCGGCAGACCGCCGGCGATATGCGCCATGTCGCCCAAGGTGCGCACCGGCAGATGCAGCATCTGCGACAACACGCCAACACTAAGGATCGCCACCAACGCCGGCGGCAAGGCCTTGGTCACGCGCGGCACCAAGTAGACGATGGCCATCGTCAGCAGCACCAGCCCGCCCATCCACGCCAGCGCCACTCCCTGCAGCCAGGCGCCATCGGCCTTGAAATGTTGCAGTTGCGACCACGCGATCACAATCGCCAGCCCGTTGACGAAGCCCAGCATCACAGGATGCGGCACCATGCTGACCAGCTTACCCAGTCGCAGCAGGCCAAACAGCAGCATGATGGCCCCGCTCAGCACCGCCGTGGCAAGGAAATATTGCAAACCGTGCTGGGCCACCAGCGCCACGATCACCACCGCCATCGAGCCGGCGGCACCGGAAATCATGCCCGGCCGGCCGCCGAACAGCGCCGTCAACGTGCAAATAAAGAATGCGCCGTACAAGCCGGCGAGCGGATTCAGATGCGCCACCAGCGCAAAAGCGATGCATTCAGGAACCAGGGCAAACGACGTGGTCAGACCCGCCAGCGCGTTTTGAGAGAATTTGGAAGACCACATGAGAGGAAACAGGCAAGAAACGATGCAAAAATGCAACAGCCCGCGTATTTTACACGGGCTGTCCGGTTTACTCATCGCCTTAGGTGAAATGGCGCACATTCAGGATGGGGTCGACATGGGCACAATGGCGAGGCCTGACCGATCAACCCAGCCAGTCGAACTACGCCATGACTACCCTGCACTCCGCCAGCTACGCCCTGCAAAGACAGAAACTTGCCGTGGAACGGACGCTGTATGCGCGTTCGGCCGAAGAATCGCTGCTGGCGGCCCGCTGGGCCAGCGCCTGGCACAAACTGGTACAGCGCAAGCTAGACCAGGATCTGGCCAGCCGGATGCCGCCGGTTCCACAGTTCGACGGCTTCCTTATTGCGACACCATCCCGCTTGTTACACTGACCATGCTGCCGCTGCGGCCGTGATAACACGTCCCGGCGCGCTGTTCCATGCCCTCACGATCGAGCACCGTCACGCAACCACGCCGGTAGCTGATCAAGCCTTCCTGCGCCAGCTTGCCGGCCGCTCCGGTGATGCTTTCACGCCGCACGCCCAGCATATTGGCGATGGTCTCCTGCGTCACCCGCAGCTCGTTGGACAGCGAACGGTCCAACCGTTCCAGCAGCCAGCGGCACAGCTTCTGCTCAATGCTGGTGTGGCGGCTCTCGGCGACGCTTTGCGCCAGGCGGGCAAACATTTCGCTGGTATAGCGCATTAACAGTTGCGCCAGCGGGCCGCCGGTGTAGAACACTTCGCGCAGCGTCGATGCTTTCAGGCGGTAGCCATAGCCGCCCACCTGCACCACGGCCGAGAAACTGGCGCGTTCCGCTGAATGCAGCGCGACACCGACCACGCCCTCGCGGCCGACCACGGCGATCTCGGTGGTGGCGCCGTCCTCCATCACGTACTGCAGCGAGATGATGGCGTTGGTGGGGAAGTAGGTGTACTCGATGCCGTCGCCGTAATCGAACAGGTGGCGGCCTTCGGTCAAGGGCACCAGTTCCAGCTCGCCGAATAAGGCCAGCAAATCCTCACGCGACAAGGCGCGCAGCAAGTCATTCTGTTGTGCGCAGATCAGGCTAACGAACTGCGGTACGGCCGAGGATGCAGGAATCGCATTCATGGTTTGCCTCCGATAGTGTCTGTCGAAACGATGAAGACACTATATCCAGCGGCCTAAGCCGCCGGTATAGGAGCACTATGACGTCCTATGTAGGCTATGAACATTGCAAAATGTCATCTTAGTCCTACGTCAACCATCAGCTTAATAGCTCAGATGCAGCTGCACGTAAGCAGTGCGTGGGGCGGCAGCCATGCGGCCGGCGTTGCCGTCGACATTGCGGGTGTAGTAGCGGTGGTCGGCGAGGTTGTTGACGCCGGCGGTGATGTCGTAGGCGCGCTGCTTCCATGCCAGCTGCGCGTTCCATACGCGGAAGCCGGGGATCAGGCCGGCGCCGCCGTTGGCCGCTTCCGCCACGGTGTTGGCGGTGTCGGAATACTGCTTCGATTGATGCGTGCTCGACAGGTTGAAGCTCCAGGCGCCGACGCGGTAGCGCGCGCCCACGGTATCGCTATTGCGCGAGTAGAACGGCACATCCAGCCCCGCCGTCGCACCCGATTCCTGGATGGCCTTGGTGTAGCTGTAGTTGGCGTAGACGTTCAGGCCAGCCAATGCGCCGTCTTCGTCGAAGCTGTAGTCGGCCGCCGTCTCGACGCCCTCATGCTTGGTCGCGCCGATATTCTGGAAGGTCGCCGGCGTGATGCCCGGCACTTGCACGATCTGGTTGTCGAACTTGAGCCGGAAGACCGTCGCCTCCGCATGCACCGCACCGCTCTTCCATCGCGCGCCCAGTTCGGCCGTCTTGGCCACTTCCGGTTTCAGCGGATTGGCCGGCGTTTGCGAATTCAGCTGGATGTTCTGCACCGCGCCGAACGAGGTGGTGTAGTTGGCAAACACGGTCAGCGCGCGGTTCACCAGATAGGCCACGTTCAGCGACGGCAGCGCCTTGTTGTTGTCGGTCTCAAAGGTGGATTTGGCGGACACGTCGTTACGCGTCGACGCGATGCTCTCGTAGCGCACGCCCGGCGTGATGCGCCAAGCGCCCAGCGCGATGCGGTCGTCGATGTAGGCCGCATGCGCATCGGTGCTGTTGATGAAGCTGGTGATGGCGCCGTTGGCGCCGGTGGCCACGGTTTGCGTGTAGCTGTTGTCGTCGCCGCGTTCGCGCAGGTAACGGTAGCCGACCGTCACGTCATGCGTCGCGCCGCCGCCATCGAAACGCTGGGTGTAGCGCGGTTCGATGCCGGTGACCTGATAATTGCGCGGCTGCCAGGCGATCTGCGTCCTGGCTGCATTGATCAGCGAGCTCTGGCGGAAGCTCTCGTTGTAGTAAGCCTTGACCTCGAATTCCTGCGTGGCCGACAGCGTGTTCAGGTAGCCGACGTCCGCACCCTTGCGGTCGCCGTTCCAGAAATCGGTCGGGCGCGTGTTCTGGTAAGGATCGGCGTTGTATTGCGCCACCGTCAGGCCGCCCGGCGTTTGCGACTGCACGTCGAAGTAGGTCAGCTTGCCGTACACCTCGCTGTGATTATTCAGCGGATAGCGGAACTTCAGCGCGAAGTCGTTGACGCGCTCATCGCTGCCCTTGCGCCATTCGCGGCCTTCCATGCCCGAGTACATCAGCGCCAGGCCCAGGCCATTGGCGGCGGTCCCGCCCACAAAGGCGCTGTACTGGCGGTTGCTGCCGCCCTCGCCGAAGTCGTTGTAGCGCACGCTGGCGTCGCCGCTCAGGCCTTCGCCTTCCGGAATCGCACGGCTGCGGAAGTTGATGATGCCGCCAACGTTCTGCGGGCCGTAGCGCACCGCGCCGCCGCCGCGCACCACGTCGATCGATTCAATATTGTTCAGGCTCACCGGCGCAAACGACAACTGCGGCTGGCCATACGGCGCCACCGCCAGCGGAATCCCGTCCAGCAGCACGGTCGAACGCGGCGAATAGCGCCCGGTCAGGCCGCGCACGCCGATGTTGAGTGAAATCGCGCTGCCCGCCGTACCGGAGTTGTCCGTCGACTGCACGCCCGGAATCCGGCGCAACACGTCGCCGATATTGGCGGCGCCGCTCTCGGCGATTTCTTCCTTGTCGACTACCGTGCGCGCACCGGCGAAGTTCTTTACACTGTTCTGCAGGCCGGAACCCAGCCAGCTGCCCGCCACCTGGATTGATTCGATCGGCGCCTCGTCAGTTTGTTGCGCGTGGGCCGATGGCGCCAGCAGGACGGCTACTGCGGCAGCCACGACGGTCAGTTTGAATTCAGGCATGTGAAGAACAGTTGTTAAAATGAACGACCTAAATGATAACTCTTCTCATTCGCAATTACCAGTGCTTCCGCGCGTTCCGCTATAATTGTCGAATGCTCAAGCACCTTAAACGTCAAACGCTGCACATCTGGATCGCCATGCTGGCCGTCCTGTTTGCCGCGCTTGCGCCGACGGTGTCGCATGCGCTGGCCGCCAGCACCACCGGCGTGCTGTCGGAAATGTGCTCGGTCGGCAGCCCCACCAAGAAGGCGCCGTCCAACACCATGCACGGCATGGAGCACTGCCCTTACTGCGCCACCCACGGCGGCGAACCAACGCTGCCGCCCGCGATGCACGGTTTCGCCGTCATCGGCGGCCACGATTTTTACCCGCCGCTGTTCTACACCGCGCCGCAGCCGCTGCACACGTGGAGCGCCGCCAAGCCGCGCGGACCGCCCGCCCTTTCCTGATCGTTAGCCTTTGCTTCCGCTGTCCACGCATAGACTTCGCGTGAACGGCGGCCATCTCTACGCATCATCAGGAATACCATGAAGAACACCATGTCACCATTGGCATTGGCGCTGCTTGCCGCCTTCGCCCATGCCGAGGACGCGCCTCAACATCAACTGGGCACCGTTACCATCACCGGCAACCGCCCTACTTCGCTGCCGACGCAGATCCCAACCACCATCGAAGGCATTACGCGCGAAGAGATCGAACGCGATATCAATGCCACCGACGCCGAGGACGCGCTCAAATACCTGCCCAGCCTCCTGGTGCGCAAGCGCTACATCGGCGACTACAACCACGCCGTGCTGTCCACCCGCGCCTCCGGCACCGGCAACAGCGCGCGCTCGATGGTGTATGCGGACGGCATCCTACTATCCAATTATCTCGGCAACGGCGCGACGTTTGCGCCGCGCTGGGGCATGGTCAGCCCGGAGGAAATCGAACGGGTCGATGTGCTATATGGCCCTTTCTCGGCGGCCTACGGCGGCAACTCGGTCGGCGCGGTGGTCGATTACGTCACGCGCATGCCGACCAAATTTGAAGCGCACGCCAAGCTGACGTTCACGCACCAGCCATTCAAGCTGTATAGCAGCAATGAGAACTACGACGGCAAGCAAGGCCGCTTCGCACTCGGCGACCGCAATGGCGCGTGGTCGTGGTTTGTCGACTTGAGCCGCACCGACAGCGAAGGCCAGCCGCTGACTTTCCCTACCCGTACGCTGGCCAGCGGCAAAGTGGGCACGGCCGGCACGCCGGTCGCTGGCGCGGTGTCGGGCGTGGACCGCACCAACAATCCGTGGTATCTGCTGGGCGCCGGCACGCAGTATCACACCGTGCAGGACCAGCTCAAGGCCAAGCTGGCGTATGACTTCTCGCCGACCATGCGCGCCACCTACACCTTCGGCCTGTGGCGCAACGATTCCGAGGGCCGTCCGACCACGTACTTGCGCGATGCAGCCGGACAGCCGGTCTACTACGGAACCGGCGCCATCAATATCGATGGCCGCAGCTACTCGCTGGGCAAGACCGATTTCAATGTTTCCAACGAAGACCTGCAGCACGTCATGCACGGCTTGACGCTGAAGACCAACACCAAGGGTGTATTCGATTGGGAAGTCGCTGCCAGCCTGTATGAATACGACAAGGACCAGCTGCGCGCAGCCACTGTCGAACTGCCGGGCGCACTCACCGGCGGCAAGGGACGACTCGTGAATCAGGGCGGCACCGGCTGGAACACCTTTGCCGCCAAGGGCGTATGGCGTCCGGATGCGGCGCAGGTGGTGGAATTCGGCTACCAGCGCGAGGCCTACAAGTTAAGCACCAAAGAGACGCCGACAAACGACTGGGTCAGCGGCGACCCGGTCGGCGACCCAAGCTCGCGCTTCACCGGCAAGACCGAAACCAACAGCCTGTATGCGCAGGACACATGGAAGTTCGCGCCGCAATGGAAGACGGTGCTGGGCGCGCGCTTCGAGCACTGGCACGCGCATGACGGCGTGACGGCAACCGCCGCCGGCGCTCCGCCACATCCGGAGCGCAGCGAGAACCATGTCTCGCCGAAAGCAGCGCTGGCGTATCAGGCGAGCGAGGACTGGGTGCTGAAAGCCTCGCTGGGCCGCGCGGTACGCATGCCGACGGTGTCCGAGCTGTATCAGGGCGGCGTCAATGCGGCCGGCCAGCTGACCAACAACGATCCTAACCTCAAGCCGGAAAAATCGTGGACCACCGAATTGAGCGGCGAACGCAAACTGGCCGACGGCTATCTGCGCCTGACCGCCTTCGGCGAGCGCACCACGGACGCGCTGTATTCGCAGACCAATGTGCTGGTGACGCCTAACGTCACCAACATCCAGAACGTGGACCGGATCCGCACCAAGGGCCTGGAGGTTTCGTACGCCGCCAAGGTGCTCGGCTTCGACTTGAGTTCCAGCCTGACGTGGACCGATTCGAAAATCATCCGCAATGACAAGGCCCCAGGCAGCGTAGGCAAATGGCAGCCGCGCATTCCGGAGTGGCGCGCCACCGGCGTGGCGACGTATGAGTTCAACGACAAGCTATCGGCCACCCTGGCCGCGCGCTACAGCGGCAAGCAGTATTCGACGCTGGATAATTCGGACATCAACGGCTTTGCGTATCAGGGCTCCAGCAAGTACTTCACGGCCGATGCGCGCCTGCGTTACCGCTTCAATCAGCAATGGAGCATGGCGCTGGGCGTGGATAACCTGAACAACTACCAATACTGGAATTTCCACCCGTACCCGCAACGCACCTACGTCGCTGAACTGAAGTTCGACCTGTAACGCACGAAGGGCCGCCGAAAATTTTGGCGGCCCTTCGTGCACGTTTAAACATTCATATGATATACTTCTTTACGTCGAAACTTCATAAAGACGAGAGATCATCATGCTGAGCACCGAACACAAAGCCATCATCACCGCCACCGTTCCTATCCTTGAACAAGGCGGCGAAGCCCTGACCCGCCACTTCTACGCGTCCATGCTGCGCGACTACCCGGAAGTGAAGCCGCTGTTCAATCAAGCCAATCAGGCAGGCGGCACGCAGCAGCGCGCGTTGGCCAATGCGGTGCTGATGTATGCGAAGAATATCGAGAAGCTCGAAAACCTCGGCCCGCTGGTTGGCACCATCATCAACAAGCACGTGTCGCTGCAAATCCAGCCCAAGCACTACCCTATCGTCGGCGCTTCGCTGCTGAAGGCCATCCGTGAAGTGCTGGGTGCGGAAGTGGCCACCGATGCGGTGATCGAAGCCTGGGGCGCGGCCTACGGCCAACTGGCCGACATCCTGATCGGCGCTGAAGAAAGCATCTACAAACAGAATGAGCAGGCCGAGGGCGGCTGGCGCGGCGCCCGTAGTTTCAAGGTCGCTTCGAAAACGGTGGAAAGCGACGAGATCACTTCCTTCGTGCTGGTTCCTGCCGATGGCGGCAAGGTCGTGACGCACAAGCCTGGCCAGTACATCGGCCTGACCGTGAAGGTGGACGGCCAGGAACAGCGCCGCCAGTATTCGCTGTCGGCGGCTAGCAATGGCGTCGATTACCGCATCAGCGTGAAGCGTGAGAACGGCGGTCTGGTGTCCAACTACCTGCACGATCAGGTGCACGTGGGCGACACGCTCTCGCTGTTCCCGCCGGCTGGTGATTTCGTACTGGCCGACAGCGACAAGCCGCTGGTACTGATTAGCGGTGGCGTCGGCATCACGCCTACGCTGGCGATGTTGACGGCGGCGCTGGCCGGTTCGCGTCCGGTGCACTTTATCCACGCGGCGCGTCACGCCGGCGTACACGCCTTCCGCGAGCATATCGATGCGTTGGCGGCCAAGCACCCGCAACTGAAACGCTTCTACTGCTACGAGAAGGCCAATGCTGACGGCACGCAGCCGCATGCCACGGGCTACCTGAATCCGCAGCAGTTGGCTGAATGGCTGCCGGAGACGCGCGATGTCGACGCCTACTTCCTCGGTCCTAAGCCGTTCATGAAGGCGATCAAATCGCAGTTGCTGGAGCTGGGCGTGCCTGCCACGCAGACTCACTACGAGTTCTTCGGCCCGGCCGAAGCGCTGGCCTGATGCGATTTTCAACTATGTAAAGCAGGATTTCTTCGTGTACTCGGGTCGGCGTGGATGCAATACTAAAAGCATCAACGCCTCTACCCAAGGAAAACATGAAGCGCAGAACCCTGTTGAAGCTGGCGGCCGGTAGTGCCGCCGTTGCCGGCATCGCTCCCGTCTCGCTGGTCGTCGCCGCTCCGCTCAAGGAGCTGCGTCTCGACTACGCTTATTACTCGCCCGCCAGCCTGGTGCTCAAGCGCTTCGGCTGGCTGGAAGAGGATTTCAAGGCTGATGGCGTGCAGGTACGCTGGGTGCTGAGCGCCGGCAGCAATCGCGCGCTGGAATACCTGAATGCGAACAGCATCGATATCGGTTCTTCGGCCGGGCTGGCGGCCTTGCTGGCCAAGGCCAATGGCAATCCGATCAAGACGCCTTATATTTTCTCGCGTCCCGAGTGGACCGCGCTGGTGGTACGCAAGGATTCCAATATCCGCACGCTGGCCGATTTGAAGGGAAAGAAAGTTGCCGCCACCAAGGGCACGGATCCTTATCTGTTCCTGCTGCGGTCCTTGCAGACTGCGGGCCTGAAGCGCAGCGACATCGAACATGTGAGCTTGCAGCATGCGGACGGCCGCGCTGCGCTTGAACAAGGCAAGGTGGATGCGTGGGCCGGACTCGATCCGCACATGGCGGCCAGTGAACTGGAAAGCGGCTCGAAGCTGATTTACCGGAATGTGGCGTTCAACACCTACGGCTTCCTGAACGTGCGCGAGGACTTCCTGGCAACGCGTCCGGCGGAAGTAGCGCGCGTGATCAAGGCCTACGAAAAAGCGCGTGCATGGATACGTGCCAATCCGAGCGAAGCAGCGAAGATTCTGTCGGAAGAAGCCAAGGTGTCGCTGCCGGTGGCGCTGCTGCAAGTGAAACTGCGCAGTGATTTCAGCAATCCTCAGCCGGGCAGCGAGCATGTGAAAGCCTTGCAGGTAGCGGCGCCGATACTGAAAGACGAGGCACTGGTCAAAGCCGACACAGACCTGAACCGCGCCATCGCGGAACTGGTCGACACGCGCTTTGCCCAACCCTACATCGCGCGCGCCTGAGAGCACCCACCATGAGCAGCCAACTAGCCGCGCCGCCATCCACAGCCGCCACACCGCTGGACGCGCCATCCGTAGCCGACGCCGCTGAACTCGCGCGGGCAGTCGGCGTCGCGCGGGCTGCGATCGGCGGTGCACAGCTGCGGCGAGTCATACTCGCCTTGCTGCTGCCGGTGACGGCGCTGCTGGCGATTGAGTTTGCGGTGCGCGGTGGGCTGATCCCGGCTAATCAACTGCCCGCACCGACACAAATCCTCGACACGCTGCGCGACCTTGGCGCGCAAGGCCTGTTCGGCCACGTCACCGCCAGCACGCTGCGCGTGGCAGCCGGTTTTGCCAGTGGAGCTGTATTGGCCGTGCTGCTGGGCGCCACGGTCGGCTTGAGCCGGCACGCCGAAGCCATCCTCGATCCGACTTTCCAGGCATTGCGCGCCATTCCGTCGCTGGCATGGGTGCCCTTGCTGCTGCTCTGGCTGGGCATCGACGAAGCCCCAAAGATTGTGCTGATCGCGATTGGCGCGTTCTTCCCCATCTACATGGGCGTAGCCTCCGGCATACGCGGCGTGGATCGCAAACTGATTGAAGTCGCGCGCCTGTATCGCCTCTCCAACATCGCACTGACCAAGCGCGTGCTGCTGCCCGCCGCGCTGCCATCCATCCTCACCGGCCTGCGCAACGGCCTCAGTCTCGCATGGATGTTCATGGTCGCCGCAGAACTGATCGCGGCCAGCAAAGGCCTTGGCTACCTGCTCTCCGATGGCCGCGAAACCAGCCGCGCCGACATCGTGCTCGCGGCCATTGTCCTGCTGGCCATCCTCGGCAAAATCAGCGACACGCTGATGGCCGCTATAGAAAAACGCAGCCTGGCATGGCGCGACAGCTACGCATGAGCATTGCACTCGATATTCACGTCAGGGAAAAACGCTACGGCGCGCGCAGCGTGCTGCGCGACATTCGCCTGCAGCTGCAAGAGGGAGAAGTGGTAAGCCTGATCGGCACCAGCGGCTGCGGCAAAAGCAGCCTGCTGTCGATTGCATCGGGACTGGACCGCGATTTCAGCGGCGAGATAAAACTGGGCGGTGAAGCGCTGCAAGGCGTCAGCGGCGACATCGGCTTCATCTTCCAGGAACCGCGCCTGTTTCCGTGGCTGACGGTAGCGCAGAATGTCGCCTTCAGCGGCGACAACCCAACGCTCGTGACGCGACTGCTGGCCGAAGTCGGCCTGCAAGACCACGCCGGGGCGTTGCCGAAACAGCTGTCCGGCGGACAGGCGCAACGTGCCGCCATCGCGCGCGGCCTATTCACGCAACCGCGCGTGCTGCTGCTCGACGAGCCCTTCTCCGCCGTCGACGCTTTCACGCGCATGAAACTGCAAGAGCTGCTGCTGAAAGTAGCCCTTGAACACCGGCTCACCGTGCTGCTGGTGACACACGATATCGACGAAGCACTCTATCTGAGCGACCGTATCGTGCTGCTGGACGGTGGCCTGACCGAGTTCCATCCCGGCCCGGCCCCGCGCCAGCGCGGCGACCTGGACGCGGCCCGGTTAAAGGCCGCAATCCTCGACAGCTTGCAGGTTTAGAACTTGGCGCGCACGCCGAACACCACGTTACGACCCGGCAGCGGCGCGATATCCTTCAGCACCGAAGTCGATGCGCGGATCTCGTCGTTGGTCAGGTTTTTCGCCAGCAGGAACCACGTCACATCGTAATCGCCCAGCTTCTGCGTGTACGACAGGTTGGCGTTGAGCTGATTGTACGAAGGCGTGTCGCTGGTTTCGAACGACGCCAGACGATCTTGCGATTGCGCGTGCACCAGCGACAAACCTGCGCGCCACGCGCCCATCTTGTACGCGGTGCTCACGCCAACGCGAGTAGCTGGTTGTAACGGCAGATTGCCGCCGCGTTCCAGCTTGCCGTGCGAGGTGTCGGCGAACAGACGACCGGACCAGCCGGCGCCGGTCGGGTTGTATTCCAGCTCCGCTTCCGCACCTTGAATCGTGGCGTCGGCCTGCTCGAAAATGCGCTCGCGCAGTTCCTCGCCCGGATTGCCCTCTTCATCCAGCAAGTTGCCGGTGATGTGGCCGTAGATGAAATCACTAACCTTGTTGCGGAACACGTTCGCCTTCCAGCGCACCAGACCCGTGGTCTTTTGCACATTCAGCTCGATATTGCGCGAAGTCTCCTTCTTGAAATCGGCGTTACCGATATCGAAGGTGACGGTGGCGTCGTGCGGGCCGCTCGAATACAGTTCTTCGGTCGACGGTGCACGCTGCGCATACGAGAAGGTCGCGCCCAGCGCATAGCCATGCACGAACGGCCACAGTGCGCCCACCGAGCCGGATTGCAGGTTGAACGAACGATTCGCACCGGTCACCGGCTCACGCTTGACGCGCTCCACGCGCGCGCCGGCATTGAACTTGACCGGGCCGATATCGCGCTCTTCCACCAGGAAGGCCGCGTTCGAGGTCGAGTGCGTGACCGGCACAGTATCCGGACCGCCTTCCGCGCTCAATGCCGAGAAGTTGGTGTTCTCGGTCTGCACGCCGAAGGTGCCGTGCCAGCCGGCCACCGGCTTGTGGGTCAGCTCGAAGCGCGTTTCCAGCGAGTGGTTCTTGAACTGCACTTCCGGCATGCCGTCCTCGCCGATTTCGGCGTGCTTGTAATCGGTGTAGCCGGCCTTGAATTTGAAGGTCTCGAAGCCGGCGAACGGCGCTTTCACCAGGCTGTCGATATCGTAGCGGTTCTGTTTCTGGTCGATCTTCGAGCCTTCCGCGCTTGGAATGCCGTAGACATTCGACAGGCGCGAAGCCGATACGCCGACGAAGCCCCAGCTGTCGATGTACGAACCGCCGATGCCGCCGGCGCGCGAGCGCGTGTCCGAATGCGCCAGACGGCCGACCGGCGTGTTGTAGTCGTCGGCATTACGCAGGTTGCCGTCGATGTGCCATGCCAGCTTGTCGACCGCGCCATCCAGCGTGCCGGAGACATTGCGGCCGCTATCGACGGTGCTGCCGCGCGCTTCCAGCTGGCCGGTCAGATGCGGTTCCAGCGCGGTGGGAATGCGCTCATTGACCACATTGACCAAGCCGCCAATCGCGCCGGAGCCATACAACAGCGCCGCCGGGCCGCGCAGGATTTCGATCTGCTGCGCGGTCGCGCCTTCCGCCGCCACCGCGTGGTCGTTGGACAGGCCGGAAACGTCGGAAACGGCCATGCCGTTTTCCAGCATCTTGACGCGGGCGCCTTCCATGCCGCGAATGATGGGACGCGATGCGCCGGCGCCGAAGGCCGAAGCCGACACGCCCAGCTCCTGCGACAGCGTCTCGCCCAGCGAGCTGCCGGCTTTGTCACGCAGTTCATCGCCGGCCAGCACCTTGGCTGGCGCCAGGATTTGTTCATTGGCAGTATTGCCGAATGGAGTAGCCGTAACGACAACTTGTTGAAGCGGCGCAGGGTCAGCGGCGAAAGCCAGCGACGAATAGGCGGACAGGATCGCGCTGGCCAGCAGCGTACGTTGAATCTTCATGTAAAACCTCTAGCAAAAATGGTGACACTCGCGCGGCAAAGCTGTTTAAAGCCGCAGCGAATAAAAATCGGGACGGATTTTGGGTGTCAGGCCAGAGGGGGTGCGCGGGACTGGAAGACGCAGGTCGTCCGCTCGCACGCGGCCAGCGTGACCGGGATGGTGACCGGTCCGGTGCTGAGGGTGGAAATGGCCAGCGTGAGCGGCGTGCTGACAATCGCCGCCGCCATCTGCGCCACCGAGACGCATTCGGCGCAGACCTTGTGGACGGCCACGCGCTTGCGGTGCTCGGCCTGGTCTTCGTCGGTCAGCGCGACATTCTGCTGTTCGGCGCCGCTCCAGTGCGAGTAGACGTGCGTGACCCCGACCTGCTGCGTCAGGAGCAGCAGGAGCGCGAACAACACATGAACTATTGGTAAGCGGCGCAACATGGCGAGTATTCTAACCGTAAGCGCACTGAATGCGCCAGCATGCATTAATGTTATGATGCGGCGCCATGAAAAACACGCTCAACATTTTTGCAAGTGCGTTTGCAAGCGCGCTGCTTTTGACCGCCTGCGCGCCGTTCGCGCCACAGCCGCCGGTATCGGCCGATCTCACCGTCTCCAGCCTGCGCTTCATCGGCGAGCAACGCCTGCCGTGGCGCCATCCGTTCCAGGGCACGGTGATCGGCGGCCTGTCCGGCATCGATTACGACGCCGCCAACGATGAATGGGTAATGATCAGCGACGACCGCTCGCAAATCAATCCAGCGCGCTATTACCGCGCCAAACTGGCCTATGACGCGCAGTCATTCAAATCGGTGGAAGTCACCGGCGTGGTCACGCTGCTGCAACCGGACGGCACGCCCTACCCGTCGCGCGAGGAGTCCAAACGCGGCATCGGCGTGGTGCCCGACCTGGAAGCCGTACGTGTCGATCCGCAGGACGGCAGCATCTGGTACGGCAGCGAGGGCGATGTCGGCTTGTCGCTCGATCCTTTCATTCGCCGCGCCACGCCGGGCGGGCGGCATGAATACACGCTGCCGCAGCCGCCGTTGTTCACGGTGTCGAAGCAGCACCAATCCGGCCCGCGCAACAACCAGAGTTTCGAAGGCCTGAGCTTCACGCCTGATGGCCGCACGCTGTGGGTGTCGCTGGAAGGTCCGATGTACCAGGACGGGCCGGAGCCGACGCCAACGCAGGGCGCGATCAACCGCATCACCCACTTCACCCGCGACGGCAAGGTGCTGGGCCAGTATGCCTATCCGCTGGAGCCGATTCCCGCCGCGCCAGGCAAAGGCAAATATGCCGACAACGGCATCTCGGAAATTTTGTCGCTGAGCGAGCGGCGCATGCTGGTGATGGAGCGCTCCGGCGTGCAAGCCGACGACGGCACTTACAAGGACTACGTGCGCCTGTACGAAATCGACACCGAGGGCGCGACCGATATCCAGCAACTGCCTACGCTGAAGGACGCCGCCTACACGCTGGTGAAGAAGCGGCTGGTGCTGGATATCGGCACGCTACACCTGCCGATCGTCGACAACCTCGAGGGCATGGCCTTCGGACCGCGCCTGGCCAACGGCCACGCCAGCCTGGTACTGATCTCCGACGACAACTTCAGCAAGACCCAGGTCACCCAGCTGCTGTTGTTCGAACTGCTCCCCTGAAATGACCGGCGGCGACAGGCAGTTATCGCAGCGGCAGCAGCGCTCAAAGCCCGGCACCGCGTCGTCGAAGTAATCGAGCAGCAGCTTCCAGCGGCAAAAGCCGCTTTGCGCATAGCCGATCATGCGCTCCAGCTTTTCGCGGTCGAGTTCATGCCTGGCGTCCGGCGCCTTGCTCTTCATGAGGAAGAATTTCTGTAGCCGCGTGTCGTCGTGGAAGTACAGCAGCGTGCATTCGGCATCCTCGCCATCACGCCCGGCGCGGCCCGACTCCTGGTAATAGGATTCCAGGCTGCCCGGCACTTGCAGGTGGATGACGAAACGCGTGTCGCTCTTGTCGATGCCCATGCCAAAGGCGTTGGTGGCCACCATCACGCGCCGTTCGCCGTTCATGAACAGTTCCTGGTTCCCGCTGCGCTCAGCGGCCTTCAACCTGCCGTGATAGAGCGTGACGCTCTCGCCGGCCTCCCGCAACATCTCACAGGCCTCTTTTGCCGCCTTGACTGTGGCGGCGTAGACGATGCCCACGCCCGGCGTGGCGTGCACCAGCTCCAGCAAGGCGGCGAGCTTCTCGTCCGGATTGGTGACCTGCCGCACCCGATACTGCAAGTTGGGCCGGTAGACGCCGGTGTTCACCACCCGCATGCCGGGACGCGCCAGCTGGGTGCGGATATCGGCAATCACGTCGTCCGTGGCGGTGGCGGTCAGTGCCAGCACTTGCGGCTGGCCCAGTGCCGCCAGCGCCGCGCCGATTTCCAGATAGGCCGGGCGAAAGTCGTGTCCCCATTGGGAGATGCAGTGCGCTTCGTCGATCACCAACAAGCCGACGCCGGCCTGCTGCAGTAGCTCCCGGAATTCGGGCATCGCCAGGCGCTCGGGGGTACAGAACACGATATTCTTGCCGGCGTTTTCTATCGCTTGCAGGGCATCCAGTTCGTCGCTGCGCGACAGGCTGCTGTTGACCTGGGCGGCGCTGGCGATGCCGGCCTCCTCCAGCTTTTCCGCCTGATCCTTCATCAGCGCGATGAGCGGCGAGACCACCACCGTCAGGCCTTTCTTCATCAAGCGCGCCGGCAACTGGTAGCACAGCGACTTGCCGCTGCCGGTCGGCATTACGGCCAGGGTGTCGCGGCCGGCCAGCACGGCGTCGATCACGCGGCGCTGGCCGTCGCGCAGCGCGTCGATGCCGAACACCGCGCGCAGCAAGCGTTCGATCCGTTGGTGTTGAGAGATAGCCATGCCGCCAACGTAGCAAAGAACACAACACTGTACTGTGCGGCAGCGCACGGCGCTGGCGGTGTAGGCGGCGGATCTGTCATACTATTGCTTTTAGTGGCTATCCCAAACCCGATGGACCCGAGACGCGAGCATGTCAGGCGCCTGCTACAGGCGGACGCCTACATCACTGACATTCATGGAAAGAGCACCTTGCCGGCGCAGATTATCGATATCTCGCGCATGGGCGTAGCATTCGTCAGCGATCAACCCATGTCCACGGACCAGCAGTTTGTGCTCAATTTCAGCTTCCCCGGCAGCGCCATCCGCAACGAAATCACGCTCACGGTGCTGCACAGCGCCGCCATCGGCTCGCACGGCCGCTTCCGCAACGGCGCGCGCTTCATCGCCATTTCCGAAGCTTGCGCCGACCGCATCTTCGAATACGTGACCACGGCGCCGGCCGGCGCCTGAGCCTACCAGCCGATATCGTGCAGCAGCGGCAAGGTCAGGTCGACCGGCGGCTGCACCGCGTGCCGCAGATCGGCGTTGATGGCCGGTTCCATCAGCTGGTTGGGCGTGGCGCTGGTGTCGTAGTGCGACACCGACGAACCCGGCTGGTTGGGGCGCGGCGCGTACATCAGCACCCTGCCCAGCGCATCGGTGCCGGCGCGCACCGCCAGGTTCACTCCGAGATTGGCAAGCAAGCCGGAATGCGTGCGCGTGCGCTTAGCCAGCGCATCCTTCAACGCCTGGCCATCTTCGCGCGTGATGCGCACCGCCGGGATGGCAATGCGCGGATCACTGCCGCCCAGTCCCGGCGGCGGCGCACCAACGGCATTGTCCGCGACGATTGCGCCAATGGCACCGGCATCCTGCAAGTTGCGCACCTTGACCACAAAGGTACACGTGCCGCGATCCACCACCGCGATCTTGCCCTTGACCGCCAGCGCATTGAGCGCCGACAGCGGCTCGCAAGCCAGGCCAAGGTCGGGCGGCGTATCGACCACCGGCATCACCTCGCCGGTCAGGCCGGGCGTATTGAGCGGCTGGCCGAAAGCGGCGGTGCCAACCTGGATCACGCCCGCCACTTCCGGCGGCGACAGGATGGTCAGGATCGGCGTGCCGGCTTGCAGCACCGTCACGGCGGCGCTGGTGACTTGCACGCCGCTCCACACCAGCTTGCCCGACTTCACGGCCGACGCGGCGCGTTCGGCGTTGCTCATGTCCTTCCAGACCTTACCGGTGCTGGTGTCGAGCAGGAAGTAGTCCCAGATGCTGGGAATGCCTGCCAGCAGTTCGCCGGTCTGGTCGTCGGTGTAGGTCTGGAAGCCCAGGCCGTGCGCGAATTCGTGCAGCAGCACCGTCACCAGGTCGGGGTTGCTGCCGTGGTGGTTGTCCAGACCGAGGTAGAAAGGCGAACCGCTGAAGCAACCCGGCTGGCCGAGGTTGACGTTGAAGCGCGCGCGCAGGTCGGGCGTGGTCGGATCGGCGTCGGAACCGATCAGCTTGTTGGTCTGCGCCTTGCCAAACCAGGCGTTGCGTTGCGGCGCCTCGGGAAAATCGGCAAACACTTCGAGCGCCCCAGCGCTGCCCAGCACGGCGGCGCTGTCGGTGCAGGGCAAGGCGTCCCAGGTCGCCAGCACGCGGATCGGCACGCTGCTATCGAGCGTCGCGCCCCATTTGCTGGCGGCCGCCTGGAACACATTCAGGCGCTGCGCACCCAGCGTGGTGCCGGTGTTGCCGCCGACCGGCGTCGCCGGCGTGGAGTCGTTGAAGCCGGTGCCGGGCGGGTCGCCGTTGACGATAGTGATGGTGGCGGCGCCCCAACTGGCCGAGGTCGCCAGCAATGCCGCCGACAGTGTGGCGATGGCAAGCAGCAGCTTCATTTGTGCTCTCCCGCCGCTGGCTCGCAGCTGTGCGTGATGCTGCCGTCGCCGGCCTTGCGGGCGATGGCGTAGCGGGTCTGACGTTCATCGAGCATCAGGCTGACGCCGCCGCGCTGGGCCAGCTTCGGTACCGGCCGGACAAGGCGCATCAACGGCGCCGGCGCGCGCGCGGCGGCGGTCAGCAAGGCAGCCCGTTCGGGATCGGGACCTGTCAGCTGGCCGGTGACGGGATCCTTGTAGGCCATGAAACCGCCGTGCTCCGCCGTCAATGGCGCGGCCTGCTGCTGCACCACCTGCACGTTTGGAAAATGCATCACGCCATTCTGCCCGGCCTGCGCCGCAAGTGCGCCGGCGTACAGGCCTGCCGCCGCCAGCCAGTGTCTGCGCGGCCGCCGCGCCGCATGCAGCGCGATCATGCCGAGGCACACCAGCGCCACCGTGGCAGGTTCGGGAATCGCGGACAGGCTGACGCTGTCGATACCGATATAGTCGCCGTTGAGGCTGGTGTCATCGACCACGTAGCGGAACGCCAGGCGGCCGCTGGCGGGCGCCACGAGGCCATCGACCAGCAGCGATTGCTGCTGCCAGCCAGTGTCGCTGTCGGACTCGTAAGCGGCGAGCAGCGTGAAGTCGCGACCGACGTCGGTGCTGGCGCCGTTGCCGCCGAGGTAGACTTCCACCCGGTCAAGCAAGCCTTCGCCCGGCAGGCGCAGCGAGAACCTGATGGACTCGCCATTGGCCAGCAACACCTGCGGCGTCAACAGCCAGTTGCTGACCGAGCCGCCGAACGCGGCGTTGTTGAAATTGGCGGCGATGTAGGAATCGGCCGGTCCCGCCGCAGCGGGAAAGAACGACGGCTCGCCCTGGAACCAGCCGGTGCTGCCGGGTGGCGTCGACTGGTTGAGGAGCACCCAGCCCTTGCCCGGCAGCGCCGCCACATCATCAAATCCTTCCGACAACAAAGGCGCCGCCACTGCAGAGCAACCGGCAGCGACCGCAAGCAACCCCACCAGCGTTTTGATCCAGTTCATATCATCCCCCAAGGAATCGTCACACGGCTCAACTTGCTGTTAGACCAAGCGAGCCATGCGCAGGTTCCGCGCGAGATCGAAAAAAATCAGACCAACTCAGTATCGATGCGCAGGCCGGCCTTGAGGGTGAGCGTGACGGGGGTTTTTTCGGCGATTTCGGCCATGCGGGCTTTTTGCGCGGCGTCGAGCGCGCCGCTGATGGCCAGCGTGCGGCGGATCAGCATGGCGCCGTCGTCGCCGTGGGTCAGGTGCAGGGCGATGTCGACGCCGTCCACCGGCCACTGCTTGCGGTCGGCATACATGCGCAGCGTGATCGCGGTGCAGGCGCCGAGACCGGCCAGCAGATAATCGTAGGGTGCCGGACCGGCATCCTGGCCGCCATTGCGGGCCGGCTCGTCGCCAACCAGCGCGTGTCCGTTGACCTTGATCCGGGTGGTGTAACTGTCTTTTCCAATGTGCGCTGAACCGCGTGCCATACCATCATCCTCTCGTTTGTAAAGCCAAGGTAAAGAAGCGTAAATGCCGTTATTTCATCAATTTGGCGCTGATATAATGGCAATTCCACCGTACAGTGACGGGGTGCCGTCGAAACCATGCAAAAGATACTGCTTACCTGCTGCCTGACCGGCAGCGCTATTCTGCCAGCTTACGCCCAAACCGCCTCTCCCGAAAAGCCAGCCATCAAGCCCGCTACGACCGCCAAGCCCAAGGAGGCCGTCGTTCCGGAGGTAACTGTTTCCGCCGAGCGCCCCACCAACCGCATCGATCGCCAGGTCTACGACGTCAAGTCCGATGTCTCCAGCACCAACGGCACCGCTGCCGATGCCCTCAACAACGTGCCATCCGTGAACGTCGATCCGGACGGCAGCGTCACCCTGCGCGGCAGCGCCAATGTGCAGATCATGGTGGACGGCAAGCCGTCGGCCATGCTGCAAGGCGATAACCGTGGCCCGGCGCTGCAGGCGATGGCGGCCGACGATATCGAATCGATCGAAGTCATCAACAACCCCGGCGCCCAGTTCGGCAACGAAGCCGGTGGCGGCCCGATCCTGAACCTGGTGATGCGCCGCAACCGCAAGCCGGGCGGCTTCACCACCGTCAACGCCAACACCGGCACCGCCGGCCGCTACAACAGCGCCGTCAACACCACCTACAACGAAGGCGCCTGGGGCTTCCAGGGCAGCGCCAACGTGCGCCATGACGGCCGCAACTCGGTGGCCGAGGTCAGCCGCGACCGCTACGACGCCGGCACCGGCGAGTTCGTGCACAGCAGCCAGCAATCGGTCGGCAAGGGCCTGAACGACATGGCCGGCCTGAACGGCCAGGTCAGCTACAACCTGAGCCAGACCGACACCCTGACCGGCAGCGTCAACTACAACAGCCGCACCAACGACCAACGTTCGAGCGACCACTACCTGAACGGCGCCACCAGCCTGACGCCGGCCAGCGACTACGTGCGCAGCACCACCCGTAACGGCGACAGCAAGAACTTCGCCTGGGGCGGCCGCTACGACCACAAGGGCGAACTGCCGGGCGAAACGCTGAAGATCGACCTGCGCGTATCGGCTTCGGAAAACGACAACGTCAACCAGTACACCAACGACTACGCCACGCCGGGCATGGCCGACACCCGCGCCAGCCAGCATAACGATTTCAGCACCCGCATCGTCGACTTCACCGGCGACTACGAGCGTCCGCTTTGGGGCGGCACCATGAAGGCCGGCTACAAGATCGCCACCAACGACAGCAGCTTCAACACGCTGTACACGGATATCGATCCGGTCACTGGCACGGCCACGGTCAACAACGGCCGCACCAACGCCTACGAGCTGGATGAAACCGTCTACGCGCTGTATGGCAGCTACCAGATGCGCCTGAACGAACGCTGGGGTGCGCTGGCCGGCCTGCGCGCCGAGTACACCGACATGGACATCAACCAGATCACCGGCGGCGTCAAAGCGAGCAATAACTATATAAACTATATACCTAGTTTCTTCGCCACCTACAAGGCGACCGACACCGCCAACATCCGCTTCGCCTACGCGCGCCGGATCCGCCGTCCGAACGCCAACGACCTGAATCCGTATGTGACCTACCGCGATGAATTCAACGTCTCCTCGGGCAACCCGAATCTGAAGCCGACCAAGACCGATTCGTTCGAAGTGGGCTACGAGACCAAGTTCGGCGGGCTGGAAACCAATCTGCGCGGCTACTACCGCCGCGACACCGACGCCATCGTCGACTACCGCTACTTCGTGGCGCCGAACGTGCTGCTGACCACCAAGGCCAACGGCGAAGGCAGTCATTCGAGCGGGATGGAATTTACTGTAAGCGGCAAGCTGACGCCGTCGCTGACGCTGAACACCAGCGGCAACCTGATGCGCGCACAGCAAAGCTTCTATGACGACACCGGCGTGCTGGTGACGCGCACCGCCAACTCCCTGAGCGGCCGCGCGCGCCTGAACTACCAGTACGACGCCGCCAACCAGATCCAGCTGGCGCTGCAAATGATGGGCAAGACCTTGTCGGGCCAGGGCTATCGCTCGCCGAACCACTCGATCAACCTGAGCCTGCGCCACACCGTGACGCCGGCGCTGACGCTGGTGGCCAACGTGACCGACATCTTCAGCACCAACAAGATGGAAACCGTGATCAACAGCGCGACGCTGCGTGAAACCAGCACCCGCCGCTTCGACGGCCGCGTGGTCTACGTCGGCCTGTCATACCGCTTCGGCGGCCCCTCCTCGTCCTCGGACAAGGAAGAAGGCGGCTGGGGCGGACCACGTCCGGGTGGTCCCGGGGGGCCTCCTGGCGCCGGCTTCGGCGGCCCGCCGCCAGGCGCCTGACCTTACTTCATGACGGCAAGCTTCTGGCGCTTGCCGTTCTTGAAGGTGAAGATGGTCAGCACACCATCCTGCACGTCGCCGCGCGCATCGAACGAGATATTGCCGGTCACGCCCTTGTGCTTGATCTTGGCCAGCACCGGCAGGTATTTCGCCGGATCCGGCGAACCGGCTTTCTGCATCGCCTCCACCATCGTCATCAGCGCATCATAGGTGTACGGCGCGTAGGTCTGCACCTCAATCCCGTAGCGTTTCTTGTAAGCCGCGCGGAAATCGGCCATGCCTTTTTCCTGCGCCGGCTCGACGCCGCCCGCCTCTGCGCAGATCACCTGGCCGTCGCTCATGCCCTCGCCCGCCAAACGCGGCACCGAGTCCGAGCACATGCCGTCGCCGCCCATGAACTTGATCGGGAAGCCCAGCTGCTTCATCTGGCGCAGCATCGGCGCGGCCACCGCGTCCATGCCGCCGAAGAAAATCATGTCCGGCTTGGTGGCCTTGATGGCGGTCAGGATGGCCGTCAGGTCGGTCGCCTTGTCGTTGGTGTACTGGGTCGAGACGATGCTCGAACCGGTCGCCGCGCCGGTACGCTTGACGGTCTTGCTGAATTCATCGGCCAGGCCCTTGCCGTAGGCGGTACGGTCGTCCACCACGGCGATGCGCTTGGCCTGCATGTTCTGCATGGCGTAGCGCGCCAGCGCGGGGCCGAGCTGCTCGTCGTTGGCGATGTTGCGGAAGGTGGTGTTGTAGCGCTGGCGCGTGTAGGCTGGCGAACTGGCCGACGGCGTAATCTGCGGAATGCCGGCATCGTAGTAAATGCGCGAGGCCGGAATCGCGGTGCCCGAGGTTTCGTGGCCGATCACGCCCTGCACCTTGGCGTCGACCAGCTTCTGCGCGGCCGAGGTGGCCTGCTTCGGATCGCCGGCGTCGTCTTCGGCCAGCAGCACCACCTTGTATTTTTTGCCACCGATCAGCACACCCTTGGCGTTCAATTCATCGACCGCCATGCGCGCGCCGTTTTCATTGTCCTTGCCGAGGTGGGCGATCGGGCCGGACGTGGCAGCCACGTGGCCGATCTTGATGATGTCTTCCGCCTGCGCGGTGGCGGCGCCCGCAGCGCCGATAAAGGCCAGCGCAACTGCGCGGCAAACTGTTTTTGTTGTGAACTGCATAAAATCCTCATTGGTAGAGTCCAATAGGATACCAGAGGCTTGCGCGCCGGGCTGATTGAAGTAGAATTAATCTTTCCCAAAATGAATCGCAGACGCATGGCATTCCTGCTCTTCCAGCTCAACAGCCTGCGCAGCCGATTGGTGCTGCTGGTGCTGCTGGCAATCGCCCCCATCACCGTGATGACCTTGATTAACGGCCAGCGCGAGCGGGACCATGCAGTGGAGACCGCCCAGGAAAACCTGCAACGCCTGACCAACCTGGCCGCCGCCAACGAGGCGCAACTGATTGCGGGCGCGCGCCAGATGCTGCGCGACATGGCCGGCGTTCCCGGCATCACCGGCGACGCGGCCGAATGCACCCGGCTGATGGCCAATCTGCTGCGCCAGAATCCCGATTACTCCAACCTCGGCCTGATACAGCTGAACGGCGACGTCAGCTGCAGTGCCGTGCCGTTCAGCACACCGGTCAACCTGGCCGACCGCTCGCACTTCCGCCGCGCCGTGCACCTGCGCCGTTTTGTGGCCGGCGGCTATGTCTTCGGCCGCGTGATCCAGAAACACACCGTCAACCTGACCTATCCAGTGCTGGACGACGAACAGCGTGTGAAAGCCGTGGTATTCGCCTCGCTCGACCTGAGCCGGCTGGACCGCTTCGTGGCCGACATCCAGCTGCCTCCCGACTCGCTGCTGCTGACCGCCGATTCCGAAGGCAAGATCATTTCGCGCAAGCCTGATCCGGACAATTGGTACGGCAAGCAGGTCGCGCCCGAGATGCGCAACGCGATGGCGGCCGAACCGGGCAAGCCGGTGCTGCTGACCGGCCCGGACGGCGTCGAGCGCCTGCACCGCTTCGCCCGCGTCGGCAACAACGGCCTGACCGACTACACCGTCACCATCGGCATCCCGGTCGAGCAGATCACCGCCAACGCGCGCCACGACCAGATGCTGGACTGGGCGGCGCTGGCCGCGACCATCGGCCTGGCGCTGGCGGCCGCTTGGTTCGTCGGCGACGTGCTGGTGCTGCGCCGCGTGAAACGGCTGGCCAACACCGCCAACAGCATCGCCTCCGGCGCGCTCGACGCGCGCACCGGCATCTCCTACGGCAAGGAAGAAATCAGCGAACTGGCGCACGCGCTCGACGCGATGGCGGCCGCGCTGCAGGACAAGGAACGCCAGCACCAGCGCGCCGAAAACCAGCTGCGCGAGGCCGACCGCCGCAAGGATGAATTCCTCGCCATGCTGGCGCACGAACTGCGCAACCCGTTGGCGCCGATCAGCGCCGGCGCCCAGTTGCTGCAAGCCGGCCATGCCAGCGAGCCGGTGGTGCAGCGCACCGCCGCCATCATCGTGCGGCAGGTGCATCACATGACGCGGCTGGTGGACGACCTGCTCGACGTCTCGCGCGTCACGCGCGGGCTGGTGACGCTGGCGCGCGCGCCGCTGGATGCGCGCGACATCGTGGCCGACGCGGTGGAACAGGCGGAACCCCTGATGAAAGCGCGCCAGCACCATTTCGAGGTGGCGCTGCCGCCGTTTGCGCTGATGGTCACCGGCGACCATAAGCGGCTGGTGCAGGTGCTGGTCAATGTGCTCAACAACGCTGCCAAGTACACGCCAAGCGGCGGCATTATCAAACTGGCGGCGCGTTTCAGCGGTGACCACGTGGTGCTGGTGGTGAGCGACAACGGCATCGGCATGTCGGCCGAGTTGCGCAGCCATGTGTTCGACCTGTTCGCGCAGGCCGAACGTCACGCCGACCGCTCGCAAGGCGGCTTGGGACTTGGCCTGGCGCTGGTCAAGTCACTGGTCGAACTGCACGGCGGCAGCGTGGCGGCGGACAGCGCCGGCGAGCAGAAAGGCAGCACCTTCACCATCACCCTGCCCGCCACGCGGCAAGCGGCGCCGCCGACGCAGCCCGGCCAGCCCGCGACGCCGTCGCACCAGCTGCGCGTGCTGGTGGTGGACGATAATGTCGATGCCGCCCAAACGCTGCAGCTGCTGCTGGAAACGGCCGGCCACCGCGTCATCACGGCGCACAGCGCGGTGGATGCGCTGGAAGCGGCGCAAGCTCACGCGCCGCAACTGTGCCTGCTCGATATTGGCCTGCCCGGCATCAGCGGCTATGAACTGGTGCGTGCTCTGCGCTCCCTGCCTGCCACCGCTGGCGCGACGATGGTCGCCATCACCGGCTACGGCCGCCGCGAAGACCGCGAACAAGCGCGCGCCGCAGGCTTCGATGAATACTTTGTCAAACCGGTGGATGTGGACGCGCTGCTGGCGCTGATCGCCGGCCTCCCCCTCACCTCCGGAGCACCATGAAGCACCTATTATTAAGCCTCGCCATCGCCGCCGCACTGCCGGCCCACGCGCAACAGCAGGAGCTGGCGCGCATCGCCGCGCAGCCTGCGGTGAAACAGGCGCTGGCCTACATCGAAAAGAACGAAGCCACTACCACCGCCAACACGCTGGCCATCAACGCCATTCCCGCGCCAACCTTCGCCGAAGCGGCACGCGCCCGCGATTACGCCGAACGCCTGAAAGCGGCCGGCCTGCAGGATGTGCGGACCGATGAAGCGGGCAATGTGCTGGGCACCTGGCGCGGCAGCGGCAAAGGCCCGACCGTGGTACTGGCAGCGCACCTGGACACGGTGTATCCAGCCACCACCGACCTTACCGTACACGAAAAGGATGGCCGCTACTACGCGCCCGGCATCGCCGACAACGGCCGTTCGCTGGCCGCCATGCTGACCATCGCCCATGCGCTGCGTGATGCCAAGGTGCAGACCGTGGGCGATGTGCTGTTTGTCGCCAACGTCGGCGAGGAAGGCCTCGGCGATTTGAAAGGCGTGAAGCATCTGTTTAGCCAGCGCAAGGACATCAAGGCGTTCGTCGGCCTTGAGCCGGCGCTGGGTACGGGCGGTGATCCAGTGACCTACATCGGCACCGGCAGCCGGCGTTTCAAGGTAAGCATTCATGGCCCGGGCGGTCATAGCTACGAGGGCTTCGGCCTGCCGTCGGCGATTCATGCGGCGGGCCGCGTGATTGCGCGCATCGACGAGATCCGCGTACCGGCCGAGCCGAAGGTGACGTTCAATGTCGGCGTGGTCCAAGGCGGGCAATCGGTGAACAGCATTTCGGCCGAGGCCTCGATGCTGATCGATATCCGCTCGGCCGACGCGCCGCTGCTGGCCAAGGTGGAGCAGCAGATCAAGGACGCCGTGCAGCAAGGCGTGGCCGACACCAACCAGCGCTGGAACAGCAGCGCCATCACGGCCGACGTGGCGCTGATCGGCGACCGTCCGGCGGGCCAAATGAGCAAGGACTCCATGATCGTCAAGACCGCGCTGGCGGCGGCCACCGTGCAAGGCCGCCCGGCGCTGCTGGACAGTGCGCATTCGACCGACGCCAACCTGCCGATGAGCCTTGGCATCCCGGCCCTCACCATGTCCGGCGGCGGCAGCTCGGGCGGCTATCACTCGGAAAAACTGGAATGGTGGTCGCCGCAGAACGCCCACGCCGCGCCGCAGAACGTGCTGCTGACCATCCTCGGCCTGGTGGGCGTGCGCGGCGTCAGCGCGCCGCTGGCGCGTTAAGCTAATTAAGTGCTGCCGCGCTGGATCAGTTCAAAGCCGGTGTTGACGATGCGCGGCGCCGATTCGTCGCCGTTCAGCCTATCCAGCAAAGCCTGCGCCGACATGGCGCCGATGCGTGCACCATCCACCTTGACGGTGGATAGCGGCGGATTGGTATAGCCGGAAAAATTCAGGTCGCCGAAGCCCATGATGGCCAGGTCCTCCGGCACGCGCAGGCCACGGCTCTGCGCCTCGATCAGCGCGCCGTGCGCCAGCGTGTCGGAACTGCAGAAAATCGCGTCCAGCTCCGGATGCTGGTCCAGCAGCTGCACCGCCTCCAGCCTGCCCTGCGGCAGTCCACCCGGCGCCTGCACTTGCCGCGCGCAGACGACATTCACGCCCTGCTTGGCCAGCGTTACCTGGAAACCCTGCGTACGCTGGCCCGCGCGCGCATCGTTCGCAGTCAGCATGCCGAAGCGCCGATAGCCGCGTTCCAGCAAATGGCGCGCGCACGCATGGCCTACTTCCTCGTGCGAGAAGCCGATCACCATGTCGATCGGGTGCGGCGTCATGTCCCAGGTCTCCACCACCGGCGTGCCGATTTGCAGCAGGCGCTGGCGCGTGTTCTCGGTATGCTGCGAGCCGGTGAGGATCACGCCGTCCGGGCGGCGGCTGAGGATGGTCTCGACCAGCATCTCCTCGCGCCAGGTTTCATACCCCACGATACCCAGCAGCAGCTGGTAGCCGGCGGCGGTCAGGCGGTCGGTTGCGCCCTGCACCATGTCGGCGAAGGTCTGGGTCGAGATAGTCGGCAGCACCAGCGCCACCAGCTTGCTGCGGCTCGACGCCAGTCCGCCAGCCAGCATGTTCTTGACGTAGCCGGTGCGCTTGACCGCTTCCTGCACCTTGGCCAGCGTCGCCGGCTTCACCAATTGCGGTTCATTCAGCGCGCGCGAGACAGTAATCGGTGAAACGCCAGCTGCCTTGGCGACATCAATCAGTGTTACGGGGGTTGCCGGCATCTTTTCTTCCATGACGTTGATAGCGTAACCATTCTAACTGACAATTTACAATGATTGCGCTATCATTATCCGGATAAAAGGAGACATCTTGACTATGCACCGCTATCTTTACGCCGGCTTGCTCGGCTTCGCCCTGATCCATCCTCCCATCCACGCGGAGCGCCATACCATCAACGACGGCTGGCGCTTCCAGCGCGGCGATCCGGATGGCTACGGCCCGCAGCTTCAATATGATGTGCGCCCGGTGATCCGCGAGAGCGCCGACGGCAAGGTGGCGGACGCCCGCCCCGACGAAGCGGAACACCTGCAACGCCCGGCCGACGGCCTGCTAAAACCGTGGATACTCCCAAGCGGTAACGCCTTCGTCGCCAACCCCGCCCAGCGCTCGCAACGTCCCGCCGCCGATCCCGCCGTCTCGCCGCCACTGCTGCGCAAGGACTTTGATGACCGCAACTGGCGCGCCGTCACGCTGCCGCACGACTGGGCCATTGAAGGCCCCTTCCTCGCCACCGGCCCGTATGGCGGCATGGGGCGGCTCACCACATGGGGACCGGCCTGGTATCGCAAGAAGCTCGACATCCCGGCCCGCGACAAGGGCCAGTCCATCTTCCTCGATATCGACGGCGCCATGTCGCATGCGACCGTGTGGCTCAATGGCCGGCTGGTCGGCGGCTGGCCATACGGTTACAACTCCTTCCGCCTCGACCTGACGCCTTACGCGGTGCCGGGCGGCGACAACCAGCTGGCGATCCGCCTCGACAACCCGGCCGAATCGGCGCGCTGGTATCCGGGCGCGGGCTTGTACCGCGATGTGTGGCTGACGGTCAGCAATCCGGTACACGTCGCCCACTGGGGCACCGTGATCCGCACGCCGGAGGTGAGCCGCGCGGCGGCGCAAGTGGAATTGGCCGTCACGGTCGACAACGACGGCAAGGACGCCGCCACGCTGGACATCAATACGCAGCTGTATGCGCTGGGCGATGATGGTCGCCGCACCGGCAGCGCCGTCGCCAGCATGCCAACGCAGCGCGTCACCGTGGCCGCGCGCGGCTCCGCTACCGTCAACGCCGGCGCGCGCATTGCGCAGCCGCGCTTGTGGGGCCCGCTGCCGCAACAGCGGCCGCACCGCTACGTGGCCGTCACCACGGTCAGCCGCAACGGCAAGGCCGTGGACACTTATGAAACGCCGTTTGGCGTCCGCTCGCTGCGTTTCGATCCGAACCAGGGCCTGTTCGTCAACGACGAAAAGATCATGATCAACGGCGTCAATAACCACCACGACCTCGGTGCACTGGGTGCGGCCTTTAACCGCCGCGCCGCCGAACGCCAGCTGCAGATGCTGCAGGAAATGGGCGCCAACGCGGTGCGCATGAGCCACAATCCGCCTTCGCCGGAACTGCTGGAGCTGACCGACCGCATGGGCATCCTGGTGATGGACGAAGTATTCGATTCGTGGGAACGCAAGAAAACGCCGCTGGACTTCCACCTGATCTTCCCCGACTGGCACGAGCAGGACTTGCGCGCCATGCTGCGGCGCGACCGCAATCACCCTTCCATCATCATGTGGAGCGTGGGGAACGAGGTGGGCGAACAGTACACCGGCGAGGCCGGCGCGGCGATCGGCGCCAAACTGGTGAGCATCGCGCATCAGGAGGATCCGACCCGGCCTGCCACCGTGGCCATGAACTACGCCAAGTCCGACATGCCGCTGCCGGCTACCGTCGATGTCATCAGCCTGAATTACCAGGGTGCCGGCATCCGCAGCCTGCCCGGCCAGTTCCCGGCTTTCCACGCCAAGTTCCCGGACAAGATGATCTTGTCGACGGAAAGCGCATCAGCCCTGAGCAGCCGTGGCGAGTACCAGTTCCCGGTGCCGGGCGTGATTAGCGCACCGGTGCGGCCCGGTGTCGGCGGCGATCCGAAACGCCAGCAGGTCAGCGCCTACGAATTGTTTGCCGCCGATTTCGGCAGCTCGGCCGACCGCTCGTGGGCGGCGCAGGATCAGAACCCTTACGTGGCGGGCGAATTTGTGTGGACCGGCTGGGATTATCTCGGCGAGCCAACGCCCTACTACGGCGCGCGCAGTTCGTATTCCGGCATCATCGACCTGGCCGGATTCCCGAAAGACCGCTACTACCTGTACCAGTCGCGCTGGCGGCCGGACCTGCCGCTGGCGCACCTGCTGCCGCATTGGACCTGGCCGGAGCGCGTCGGCGAAGTCACGCCGGTGCACCTGTTCACGTCGGGCGATGAGGCGGAGCTGTTCGTCAACGGCAAATCGCAGGGCCGCCGCAAGAAGGCGCCTTATGAGTACCGCCTGCGTTGGGACTACGTAGTCTACGAACCGGGTGAAATCAGCGTGATCGCCTACAAGGATGGCAAGGAATGGGCGCGTTCGTCGGTCAAGACCGCGCAAGCCGCCGCAGCGCTGCATGCCACGGCCGACCGCAGCACCATCGCCGCCGATGGCCGCGACCTGTCCTTCGTCACGGTGCGCGTGGCCGACGCCAACGGCGTGACCGCGCCGCGCGCCGACCAGCGCATCCGCTTTACGGTGGAAGGCCCGGGCGAACTGGTGGCCACCGACAATGGCGATCCGACCAATCTGGAATCGTTCAAATCACCGGAGCGCGCGGCGTTCAATGGCCTGGCGCTTGCGATTGTGCGCGCGGTGCCTGGCAAGCGCGGTAACATCACGGTGCGCGCCACAGCGGAAGGACTGCAACCGGCAACGGTCACGCTGCGCGCCGACTAACGGAGACTGAGGATGAAGAAAGCCGCCTTGTTGTTACTGGCCGCAGCGCTGCTGGCCGGCGCCGCGCACGCACAGCCAGCGCGCACCTGGACGCCGGATAACGGCAACGGCACCTTCACCAATCCTCTGTTTTACGACGAGTTCTCCGACCCGGACATCATTCGCGTGAACGAATGGTTCTACCTCACCGGCACCACCATGCACGCCATGCCCGGCCTGCCGGTGCTGAGGTCCAGGGATCTGGTCAACTGGGAATTCCTCAGCTACGCCGCCGACCGGCTGGACTTCGGCCCGGCCTACCATCTCGAAGGCGGCAAGAACATTTACGGGCAAGGCATCTGGGCCCCGAGCCTACGCTACCGCAACGGCGTGTTCTACATCTTCACCAATGTGAATGGGCGCGGTACCCAAATCTACTCCGCCATCAATCCGCGCGGGCCGTGGGTGCATTGGGAGATGAAACGCAGCCTGCACGATTTGTCGGTGCTGTTCGATGACGACAACAAGGCCTACGCGGTGTGGGGCCATCAGGACATGCACATCGCGCAGCTGACTGACGACCTGCTCGACATTGTGCCCAGCACCGAGAAGATCTTGTTTGCCAAGACCGACGGCATGGGCGAAGGCGCGCATTTCTACAAGATCGGCGGCAAGTACTACATCCTCAGCTCCAACTACGCGGGCGGCTTCCGCATGCCGGCGGCGCGGGCGGACAACGTCTACGGACCGTATGAGGTCAATCAGGCGATCAGCAAGGATGAAGGCTTTGGCCTGGTGCGCGGCTACCGCTTGAATAACAAGCAGTATCCGTTTGAAGTCAGTCCGCCGAATCCGGCCTCGCGCGACGCTACCGCCATGCATCAAGGCGGTATCGTGCTGACCGAGGCTGGCGAGTGGTGGGGCTTCTCGATGATGGACTATAACTCGGTCGGTCGCCTCACCAGTCTCGCGCCGGTGACGTGGAAGGATGGCTGGCCGTATTTCGGCTTGCCCGGCAATCCGGGACGCAATCCACGCACCTGGGTCAAGCCGCGCGTGGCCGAGCGGCAGCAGATCAAGACGCCATTCGAGCGCAATGACGACTTCTCCGAGACGGCCCTCAAGCCGGTGTGGCAGTGGAATCATGTGCCGGTGGAGGATCGCTGGTCGCTGAGCGAGCGGCCGGGCTTCCTGCGGCTGCGCTCCATGCCGGCCGCTTCGTTCTGGGAAGCGCGCAATACGCTGACGCAGCGCGCCATCGGCCCGATGTCGTCGCCAACGGTGGCGCTGGACGCGGCGGGTCTGCTGGAAAACGACGTAGCCGGACTCGCCCTGCTTAATCTGCCCTATGCCACGCTGGGCGTGGAACGCAAGGGCGGCAAGCTGGCGCTGGCCTTGTTCGACCAGGCCCGCAACCAGACGGTGCGCGTGCCCATCACCGCAACGCGTCTGTGGCTGCGCGCCGAGTGCGATTTCATGACCGAGAAGGCGCGCTTCAGCTATTCCACCGATGGCGAAAACTTCCAGCCGATCGGGCAGGAATTCACCATGATCTTCCAGCTGACCACTTTCCAGGGTGTGCGCTACGCGCTGTTCAACTACAACACCGGCGAGCAGAATGGGGGTGCGGCGGACTTCGACAGCATCACCGTCGATCAGCCCTACCCGCACGGCTTGAGGCGGCCTATCCCGTATGAGCAGACCATTCAGCTGCGCGCCGCCGTGGGACGGGCGGCGACGCAGCCGCTGACATTCACCGTGCGTGACGTTGGTCTCGGCCGCGTCGCGCTGCAAGCCGGCGGCGGTTTCCTCAGCATCGGCGCCGATGGCGGCGCGGCGGTGCAAGCCGTGCGGCCCGGTCTCGCGCAGAGCTTCCAGTGGATGGAAACGCCGACCGGCGAGCTGCTGTTAATGTCCTTGCAGACCAACTTCTATCTGCGCATCCATCCGCAGACCGGCGCGCTGATCGCCGACAGTCCGGGGCCGATCCCGGACGGCAGCGATGGCGTGCGCTTCAACTGGAGTGAAGTCAAAGCGCAGTAGCGCGCGGTGACCGTCAGCGTGAGGCGATGTAGGCGCGCCAGCCGCCGTGGTGCGAGATGTCTTCCGCACCGTTCAGCGCGAGCGCATCGCAGGCGAAGCCCTGCACCGTTGAACCGTCAGCCAGTGTGATGGTGCCGATGCCAAGCGGCCACGGGATCAGCGCGACGAAGCTGCCGTAGTGCGCGGCCGGCATCTCCCACACCTCTACTGCAATCGCGTGCCCCTCGCCCGCTGCGACCCGCACCATGCCGGGCTTCGGCGGCACGGTGCCGGGCAACGCGTACAGGCGATACTCGGCCGCCGTCTGCGTGGCCGCCACCAGCGTCGCACCGCGTTCCGTCAACTGCCCGTTCAGCGGCATCCCCGACAGGTGCGCGCCGACCACCGCCACGCGGACCGTCGCCCCTCCCTTCCCAAGCACTGGCACGGGATCGGGCAACGGCTGGCCGGTTGCGCCTTGCGGCAGGCCGGTGGCGTGGTGATAGCGCTGGCCGAGGTCTGCAAGCCGAAGGTCGGCGCCGCATGGCGCGATCAGCGTGACGCCGAACGGCAGGCCGTCCGGGCGCATGCTGCTCGGGACCGAAATCGCCGCGTAATCGAGCAGGTTGACGAAGTTGGTGTACGCGCCGAGATTGCGGTTCAGCGTCACAGGATCCTGCTGCATGGCTTCGATCGTGTAATGCGTCGGCGCTGTCGGCACCAGCAGCACATCGACACCCTGCCACATCGGCGCCACACGTTGCGCCAGCGCCCGCAGGCGCAACTGCGCATCCACCAGATCGGCCGCAGAGTAGCGCCGCCCACCCGCCAGGATGCTGCGCACCGGCTCAATCACTTCCCCTTCCTGCTGATCGACGAACTCGCGCAAGGCGGCGTAGCGTTCAGCCACCAGCGCGCTGTCGTACAGCAGACCCGCCGCCTCGGCCAGCGGTGCGTAGGCGATATCGGAGCGCACGCCGCCCAGCGCCTCCATGCGCTGGATAGCCTCCTTGAACGCCTGCTCCGCCTGCGCATCGCCGAAGAAGTTCAGGACATCCGGCACACCGAAACGGAAGCGCGGCGCGAACGGCGCCGCATCCAGCGTCAGTTCACGCGAGTACGGATCGGCCGCATCGTAGCCCAGCGCCGCCTTCAACACCTGCACCGCCGTGCCAACTGTGCGGGCAAAAATCGACACGCAGTCCGCGCTCGGCGCAGCCGGCACCACGCCGCGTGCGCTGAGCAAGCCACGCGACGGCTTCAGGCCAACGATGTTATTCAAGCCCGCCGGTACGCGTCCCGAACCCGCAGTATCGGTGCCAAGCGCAAAATCAACCTGCCCGGTCGCCACCACATAGGCCGACCCGGAGCTGGAACCGCCGCTGACGTACCGCGCATCGAAGCTGTTCGGCACCGCGCCATATGGCGAGCGCGTACCATTCAAGCCGCAGGCAAATTGATCCAGATTGGTCTTGCCCGCCGCCAGCGCGCCAGCAGAAAGCAAGCGCTCAACCACATGCGCATGCTTCACCGGTGTGTAGGAATAGGCCGGACAAGCCGCCGTCGTCGGCACCTGCGCGACATCAATATTATCCTTGACCGCAAACCGCAATCCGGCAAGCGGCGCATTGGCGGCAGCATCGGCGCCAACCAGCGCATCGAAGCGCGTAATCCACGCCGACGGCGCGTGTGGTGAATTATTCTGCATCGCTCACTCCCGTTTAAAAGCCGTAGCTGAGCGTCGCCAGCAACTGGTTCTTCTGGCGCACGCCGTAGCGGTTATCGCCGCCAAGGATGCCTTGCAAGCCCCACGTCAAGCCGGTCTCGCCGATCGGCTGCGCCACGCCCACGATCAAGTGACGAAAGCCGCCCGATATCGGCGCGCCACCCGGCAAGCAACCGTTCACGATAAAGCTCTGGCCCGCCGGGCAAGCGACGCCCAGTGCCGTATCGCGCGTGCCCATGAACTTGCCCTCCTTGTGATAGGTGTAGTATCCCAGCGACGCCGTGAAATTGATCCCGGCCGGCAGCGGATGTGCGAAGTTCAGCGTCCAGTAAGTATCGCCCTTGTTGCCCCACACGACATCGTTGAGCAGCGTCTGCGCGCCCAGCGTGAAGTCGCCGTAGCCCACCGACAGCTTGGTCTCCAGCGCGTTCGACGACTTGCCGTTGATGTACACGTAGCCGGTGGCGCCGACCGAGTAGCTGAAGTCCCCCGCCTTGCCGTTATAGCCGCCATACAGATCGTTCTCCACCGATTTCTTCGACTGGAAGTCGGCGATGTTGCGGTTGCCGTACGACTCGCCCAGGCGGCGATACGAATAGTTGATGGTGCTGCCGAAGTAGCCGGCATAGAAGCCCGACGGATCCGACCAATCCGCGCCCCACTGCAATGCCGCGCGGTCCGACTCCGGCGCATCGGCGCCAACGTTGCCGAGCGGCGCGCCCGGGCCATAAGTCTCCGTGATCCCGCGCAGGACGTAGCGGCTCACCAGATCCACATGCCCGGTCCACGATGGCGCCGGCGGCGCCGCATCCTCCGCCAGTACGGCGTTCATCTGGCTCAGGCAAGCGATCGAAACGGCGGTCACAACGATTTTGCGATAAAACATAAGCACTCTCCCGGTTATTGATGTGGTTTGAAAACTGCAATGCGCTGGCCGGCGTTGACCGGCGTTCCCTTGGCCACCAGCCAGTCGGACACCACGCCGGCGCTGCGCGCCTTGAGCGAAATTTCCATCTTCATGGATTCGAAAATGGCGATCACGTCGCCGCGCTTGAGTTCTTGTCCCGGCTCGGCAAGGATTTGCCACACGCTGCCGGGAACTTCGGCGGTCAGGTATTCGCTGCCGTCTTCCAGCTCGGCGCCGTCGGCGTCGTTGCCGCCCGCCTCCTCGCTGACGAAATCGGCCTGGCCGTTGGCGATCCAGCGTTCGCGCTCGGCGTGGAAGGAAGCCTGCTGCACCTCCTTGAACGCGGCGATGGATTGCTGCTCGCGCTGCAGGAACTGCTTGTAGTCCGCCAGCGAGAACGTGGTTTCCTCGATACGCACCTCGAAGCGGCCCAGCGGAAAGTCCTGCCGATGGCGCAGCAGTTGCTCCTCGCTCACTTCATAGAAGCGAATCTGGTCGAACAGGCGCAGGAGCCACGGCTGGCCGTCGCGGAAGCTGCCGGTCTGGCGATAGCGGTTCCACATCTGCACCGTGCGGCCGACGAACTGGTAGCCGCCCGGCCCTTCCATGCCATACACGCACATGTAAGCGCCGCCGATGCCTACCGCATTTTCCGGCGTCCAGGTGCGCGCCGGGTTGTACTTGGTGGTGACCAGACGATGGCGCGGATCGACCGGCGTGGCCACCGGCGCGCCGAGATAAACGTCGCCGAGGCCCAGCACCATGTAGCTGGCGCCGAACACGGCGTCGTACACATCGCGCTCGCTGGTCAGGCCATTGATGCGGCGGATGAATTCGATATTGCTCGGGCACCAGGGCGCGCCGGGACGCACCGTGGTTTCGTACTTCCGGATGGCGAGCTGGGTCTGGCTGTCGTTCCACGCCAGCGGCAGGTGCACGATGCGCGACGGGACCACGATGGCGTCAATCGACGGCGCGTTGCGCAGCAGGCCGTCGATCACGTCCATCAGCTTTGCCGACGGCAGCTTGCGGTGGTCGAAGTGGATTTGCAGCGAGCGGATACCCGGCGTCAGGTCGATCACGCCCGGCAGCGCGGCGTGTTCGATGGCCTGCATTAGCGCGTGCACCTTAAAGCGCAGCGTGATGTCGAGCACCATGTCGCCGAATTCGGCCAGCAGGTAGTCGTCGCCGGCGCGGCGGAACAGCACGCGCGTGCCGTCGCTGTAGGCGCCCTCGCCGGCGATGGCTGGTGAGCGATCGCCTTCCTCGCTCTGCACTGGCGCAATCAGCGGCAAGGCGTCGTGCGTGTGGTCAAAGCTGCTTTCCAGCGCATCGCGCATCGTCACCGCCTGCTCCGGCGTGACGCGGATGAAGCGCACTTTGTCGCCCGGTTTCAGCTGGCCCATCTTCCACAAATCGGCCGACACGATCACCGCCGGGCACACGAAGCCTCCCAGGCTTGGGCCATCCGGTCCGAGGATCACCGGCATGTCGCCGGTGAAGTCGATCGAGCCGATGGCGTAGGCGTTATCGTGGATATTCGACGGATGCAGGCCCGCCTCACCGCCATCGGTACGCGCCCAGCGCGGCTTGGGACCGTTCAGGCGCACGCCGGTGCGGCTGGAATTGAAGTGCACTTCCCAGTCGGTGCCGAAGAACATGTCGATATCTTCGTCGGTGAAGAAGTCGGGCGCGCCGTGCGGGCCGTAATGCACGGCGATCTGCCACGTGTGAGCGTACTGCGGCGGCGCGGCCAGGGTGGCCGATGCAGCCGATGCGGTCGATGCGGTCGATGCGTCCATTGCAGGCAATGGCAGCGGCGCATTCAGCTTCAGCACATCGCCGCTGCGCAGCGCACGGCCACCGTGGCCGCCGAAATTCCCCAGCGTGAAGGTGGCGCGGCTGCCGAGGTATTCCGGCGTATCAAAACCGCCACTGACCGCAAGATAGCCGCGTAAGCCGGCGCCCTTGATGCCGGACAGCCGCAGCGTGTCGCCCGCCTGCACCGAATGGGCGCGCCAGGTGTCCAGCGCGCGTTCCTCGCCGCCGCTTTCCAGCAGCGCGCCCATGTCGGCGCCGGCCAGTGCGATGTGGGTGGCGTAGTTGAAGCGCACGGTGGCGCCTTGCAGCGTCATCTCCATCACCGCGCTGGCGGCGTCGTTACCAAGCAGATGGTTGGCGTAGCGATGCGCGTAGGCGTCCATCGGACCGGATGGCGGGATGCCGACCGCCCACAGGCCCACCCGGCCCGGATAATCCTGCAGCGTAGTCTGGATGCCGCCATCCAGCACGTCCACGGTACGCGGCTGGTACGGCATGGAAGCCAGGAACTGCGTGGTCTGGCGGCCTTGCTGGAACAACGGATAGTCCAGAATCGTCGCCAGATACGCGAGATTGGTCTCGATACCGTCGATGCGCGTGTGCTGCATCGCCCCGGCCAGCGCGGCGATCGATTCGGCGCGGCTGGCGCGGTACACCAGCAGCTTGGCCACCAGCGGATCGTAGTACGGACTGACCGTCACGCCGCGCTCGACCCACGTATCCACCCGCAGGTCCGGCGCAAACTGCACCTCGGTCAGCACGCCGGACGATGGCTGGAAGTTCTTGGCCGGATCTTCCGCGTACACGCGCAGTTGCATGGCGTGGCCGCTGCTGTGCAAGGAGTCTTGCGGCGGCAGCTCAAAGCCATCGCCGGCTGCGCGTATCATCCACTCCACCAGGTCGACGCCGAATACCAGCTCCGTCACGCCGTGTTCCACCTGCAGGCGCGTGTTCACCTCGAGGAAGTAGAATTCGCCGCTGTCTGCGTCCAGCACATATTCCACCGTACCGGCCGACAGATAGCTGATGGAACGCGCCAGCCGCACCGCCGTTTCGGCCAGCGCGGCGCGGGTAACCTCGCTGATGCCGGGCGCCGGAGTCTCTTCGATCACCTTCTGGTGGCGGCGCTGCACCGAGCAATCGCGCTCGCCCAGCGACACCACGTTGCCGCGTCCATCGCCAAAGATCTGCACCTCCACGTGGCGTGCGTTGCGGACGAATTTTTCAAGATACATGCCGCTGTTCTTGAAGTTGTTCTCCGACAGGTGCTTGACCGAGGCGTAGGCCGCCTTCAGTTCTTCCGCATCGGCGCACAGGCGCATGCCAATGCCGCCGCCGCCGGCGGTACTCTTCAACATGACCGGATAGCCGATGCGCTCCGCATGTTCCAGCGCGGACGGCAGATCCGGCAGCAGTTCCGTACCCGGCAGCAGCGGCACCAGCGCCTGCTGCGCCAGCGCGCGCGCCGTGTGCTTGAGGCCAAACTCGCGCATCTGCGATGGACGCGGACCAATGAAAGTGATGCCCGCTTCCGCGCATGCCTCCGCAAAGCCGGCGTTTTCGCTCATGAAGCCGTAGCCGGGGTGGATAGCCTGCGCGCCGGTGCTCAGCGCCGCATCCAGCACCACGCGCGCATTCAGGTAGCTTTCGCTGGCCGCAGGCGCGCCGATGCACACTGCTTCGTCGGCTAGCCGCACGTGCAGCGATTCCAGGTCGGCTTCGGAGTAAATCGCCACGGTCTTGATGCCCATCTTGCGGGCGGTGCGGATGACGCGGCAGGCAATTTCGCCGCGATTGGCGATCAGTATTTTGCTGAACATCGGTTTAACCCTCCCACACTACAAACCGCACCGGCGTCGGGTTGTAGGCATTGCATGGATTGTTCAACTGCGGGCAGTTGGATACCAGCACCAGCACGTCCATTTCGGCGCGCAGTTCGACGTACTTGCCGGCGCCGGACACGCCATCTTCAAACGTCAGGCCGCCCAGCGGGGTCACCGGCACGTTCATGAAGAAGTTGATGTTGGGCGCGAGGTCGCGCTTGCCCATGCCGCGATCCAGCCGCGCCAGGCCAAGCAGGAAGTTGTCGCGGCAGCTGTGCATGTACTTCTTCTCCGGCGCGTAGCGCACGATGTTGCTCTCGGAGGCGCAGGCGCCGCCCAGCGTGTCGTGGCGCCCACAGGTGTCGGCCACGATGGTCAGCATGGCGTTTCCACGGTTCGAGCGCAGCACCGAGCCGCTGCTCAGGTACACGCTGCCCTGGCGCTGCAAGGTGTCGGTGGCGCTGTAGCTTTCGCTGGTGTCATGCGCGTTGTAGAACAGCGTGTCCACCGCCTGATTGCCTTCCAGGTCGATGATGCGGAAGATTTGCCCGCGCTTCAGCGTGTGGGTCCAAGGTTCGCCGGCGGCGTGCACATGGTCGAAGATGGCGTGGGCCGGATCGAGCTGGCTGGTTTGTAGCGATTGCATGAAATTCTCCTAGCGGAATGCGAGTTCGGTGTTGGCGTAGCCGCGCTGGTTTTCAGCGCAGGACAGGCGGCAGAAGTCTTCCGGCCCGGCCACGCCGGTGTGGCGGGCGGCGATGCCGACGCGGCCTGGCTGATATTGGCCCGCTGGCGCCAGCGGATGCGGCGCGGCGGACAAGGCCACCAGCGTATCCATCTCGAAGCGCAGGTCGACGCAGCCGCCGGCCGGCGAATGACCTTCTACGAACTCGAAGTAGCCGCCGTCGTTGACAACCACTTTCGAGAACAGATTCAGCGAAGGCATCAGATCGCGCCAGCCCAGACCCCACTTGCACAACTCCACCAGCAGGCTGTCCTTGCCGTTGCGGTGCATGGCGTTGCGGTCTTCCTGATAGCGGCTGGGACCGTACTTGGCCGCCACTTGCGCCGCATCCGACACGCCGCACAGCGGGTCGTGCCAGCCCACCGTGTCGGCAGTGATGGCGGCCAGGATGCGCCCCATGTCCGAGTACAGCACGTGGCCGGCGGTCAGGTGCGCGGTGTGCTGGGCTTTTAGCGTATCCGGCAGGTTGAGGCGCTCGAGCCGTTCGTCGGCGCGGTACAGCATCAGCGACAGGTTGGCGCCGCCGTCCAGGTCCGTGAAGCGCAGCGTCGTGCCGCGCCGCAAGCGGAACGACAGGTGGCCGCCGCCCGGTACCACTTCTTCCCATAACAGTTCTTGATTGCTCATGCCAGGTCTCCGGTACATTTCTGCAGTTGTTCGAGGTCGGTTTTCATGCCGGACGTTTCGCGGATGCGGTCCAATATCCGGCGTTTCAGATCGGTGAATTCGGGCGACAGCTTCAAGTCCTGGTCGCGCTGCGTACCAAATGGCACGTCAAAAATAGAGTCGATGCGGCCGGGGCGCGGCGCCATCACCACCACGCGCTGGCCCAGGTAGATGGCCTCCTCCACGTCGTGCGTCACAAACACCACGGTGGTTTGCTCGCGCAGGTAGAGGAAGCGCATCAGGTCATGCATCACTTCGCGCGTTTGCGCGTCGAGCGCGCCGAATGGTTCGTCCATCAACAGCACTTCCGGCTTCACCATCAGCGCGCGGGCGATGGCGACGCGCTGCTGCATGCCTCCCGACAGTTCGGATGGATAGGCATGGCGCACGTGGCCAAGCCCCATCAGCGCAATCAAAGCATCGGCGCGGCCGGAGGCGCGTTCGACGTCGGCCGAGGTGGTGTCGTCGCGGTGGTGATGCAGGCGGCGGCAGAAGCGCACATTCTCCTGCACCGTCAGCCACGGATACAGGCTGTAGCTCTGGAATACCATCGCGCGGTCCGGCCCCGGACCGTCGACTGGCCGGCCATTGCAGTCCATGCTGCCGCTCTCGTATTCTTCCAGCCCGCCCAGCGTGCGCAGCAAGGTCGACTTGCCGCATCCCGACGCGCCCACCAGCGTCACGAACTCGCCCGGTGCGATATCGAGGTTCACATCGCTGAGCGCTTGCGTGCGGCGCGCGCCGGCGCCGTAATGCTTGTCGAGATTGCGGATGCAGATTTTGTTCACGTTGTTTTTCATCGTTCAGGTCCGCAGGTGATGCCAAGGGAAAGCGCGGCGGTGCAGCCAGCGGAACGCCTGGTCGGTCAGCAGGCCGGCCAGGCCGATCAGCAGAATGCCGGCGAAGATTTTGTCGGTCTGCAGGAAACGCTGCGCCTTGAGGATGGAGAAGCCCAAGCCCGAACTGGCCGCCACCAACTCCGCCACCACCAGGTAGGTCCACGAGAGGCCCATCATCGCGCGCAGGGTGTCGAACATGGCCGGCCAGGCGGCGGGAATCAGCACGTGCTGGATGATTTCCTCGTTGGTCGCGCCCATCGTGCGGGCCGCCTCGATCGGCGCATCCGGCACGCGGGCGATGTCGGCGGCAATCAGCAAAATCATCTGGCAGAAGGTACCGATGAAAATCACCGCCACCTTGGCGCTTTCATCGATCCCGATCCACAGCATGATGAGCGGAATGAAGGCCACCGCCGGCAGGTAGCGGCTGAAATCGATCACCGGTTCCAGCAAGGCGCGCGCCGGCGGCATGGCGCCGAGCAGGATCCCCAGCGGCAGCGCCACCACCACCGACAGCGCAAAGCCACCGTAGACGCGGGCGATGCTGATGCCGGTGTCGCCCAGCAGGTCGCCGTCCAGCGCCCATTCGCGGGCGCTGTGCAGCACCTGCGGCAGCGTCGGCAGGAACACGCCGTCCACCAGGCCGTAACCCGACACCACCAGCCAGCTCACGCACGGCAGCAGGAAACCAAGCAGCGCCAGTGCCAGCAGGACGCCGCGCGGCAGTTGCCCGCGCACCGACCACGGCGAGCGGCGGTTGCGCACGCGCGACACGCCTCCCGACGCTGCCGGACCTTCATTCATGTTCGACATGGCAGCCTCTTATTTCTTTTGTGCGTCGAGCAGCAGGGATTTGTCGATGCCGCTGCTGAAGTCCACCGCGCCGTCGACCAATTTGTTCGAGCTAAGGAACTGGTGGATGGTCGGGCCGACCGCCACCAGCGACTTCGGATTGGCCGCATCCATCGCCGCCAGGTTGTCGGCGGCGTTGAAGAAGCGCGTGCCCGGCATGAACACCTGATATTCGGCAGGCTTCAGGCTCACCACCTTGGACATGATCTTCAGCGCTTCGTCCGGATGGCTGCGGATGAATTCCTCGGTGTCGAACCAGGCCTTGATCATGCCCACCAATTCGGCGCGCTTGGCCTTGTCGCCGAGGGCTTTTTCGTGCGCCACCAGCAGGTCCGGCACCAGTCCCGGCATGTCCTTGGAGGTGAACAGCGCGCGGCCCTTGCCGCTGCTCTCAATGCGCGACACCCACGGGTTCCACACCACCGCCGCATCGGCGCGGCCGGACATGAAAGCTGCCGCCGCATCGCCGGCCGACAGGTTGACGATCTTGACGTCGCGGATCGACATGCCGTTGCGGCTGAGCGCATTGGCCAGCACGAAGTGGGAGATGCTGTACTGCTCCAGCGCCACCGACTTGCCCTTCAAATCGGCGAAGCTGCGGATTTTCGGGCTGACCATCAGCGCGTCGTTGCCGGCCGAGTTGTCGTTGACGAGGATGGTCTTGACCTTCACCTTGCGCGCCAGCGGCGTCATGGTGTCGGACCAGGTTTGCGAGTTGCCGTCCAGCTGGCCGCTGGACAGGGCCGAAATCGAATCGGTGTAATTGGCGAACCACACCAGCTTGACCTTGGCGCCATGCGCGGCGAAATAGCCCTTTTGCTCGGCCACGTACCAGGCCACCCAGCCCGGCCAATCGGAGACGCCCACTTTGACTTCGGCTTTGGCGGGAGCGAACGCGCCCAAGGTCAGCACGGCACAAACAACGGCGGAGATTAAGTTGCGCAGAACGCGCGGGGCGAAGCGATTTGGCATGAGCACACTCCCGTTAGGATTGAAAGAACGAGAGGCGAGCATCACATTGCGAATGTGACGACCTCCCGGGCTTTTATCCCTCCGTGGAGCTTCGAACCAACTGCCTTCGAAGCCGGATGCTCTCGGTCCAGGCATCGCGTTGCGCGATCGGAACCCTAGCGTCCATGCTCAAGAAGCGCTACATGGCAAAGTCTGCCGCGCCTCTCGCTGGTTTTCTATCAAGCAGGATGTGTGCCAGACAATATTGCTGCTGGAGTAGTGGCGGTGGTGTTAGCCGCACAGCATAAACGCACCAGCGCGGTGCGCACTGCACCAGTAGCGGGCCTCACGCCAGCCATTGCGCCTCGAACTCGTCGGCCGGCAGCGGCCGGCTGTAGTGGTAGCCTTGCACGTAATCGCAGCCATAGTCGCGCAGCATGGCTGCCACGTCGCCCGACTCCACGCCTTCGGCCACCACGGTCATGCCGAAACCGTGGCCCAGCTGGATGGCGCTGCGCGCGATGCGCTGGTCGCCGGCGTCGCGGTCCAGATTGCGCACGAACAGCTGGTCGATCTTCAGGGTGTGCACCGGCAGCAGCTTGAGGTAGGCCAGCGAGGTGTAGCCGGTACCGAAGTCGTCGATCGACAGGCGCACGCCCAGTTCGCGCAAGGCGTGCAGCCGCTTGAGCGTCATCTCGGGGTGGCGCATGATGGCGCTTTCGGTGATTTCCAGCTCCAGCAGCTGCGGCGGCAGGCCGTTGGCCGCCAGCAGTTCGGCCACGGTATCGGTGAAGCCGGGGTCGAGCAGATTGTTGGTGCTGACGTTGACCGCCACCGGCACCGCGCGGCCGCGCACCTGCCACTGGCTGGCTTGCGCAATCGCCGTCTGCAGCACGCAGCGCGTGAATGGATGGATCAACTCGGTGTTTTCCGCCAGCGGAATGAACACCGCCGGCGACACCATGCCCTTGACCGGATGGCGCCAGCGCGACAGCACTTCCACCCCGGCCAGGCTGCCGTCGTCCAGCCGCAGCTTGGGCTGGTACACCACGCTCAGGCTGCCGTCGCGCAGCGCCTTGGCCAGCTCGGCCTTCATGGCCAGGCTGTCTGCGGAAAAATTATCCATGCTGCGCGCGTAGCGCGTGAAACGCTGCAGGCTGTTCTTGCTGGCGTACAGCGCGATATCGGCGCAGCGAAACAGTTCGCCCGCCTCGCCGGCATCGGCCGGATAGATGGCCGCGCCCATGCTGGCGGTCAGTTCCACCTCCACGCCCTGCACCGTGATCGGCCGCTTCAGGCCGGCGCGCAAGCGCTGCTCCAGTGCCGCCAGTTCTTCATCGATGCGCCCAACGCGCAGCAAGATGCCGAATTCGTCGCCGCCGGTGCGCGCCACCTGCGCCGGCGAACCGCGCAGCAAGGCCGCGAAGCGGCGCGCCAGGATGCGCATCAACTGGTCGCCGGCGCTGTGGCCGAGCGTGTCGTTGATGTCCTTGAAATTGCTCAGGTCGATTTGGACCAACGCCAGCTGGCCGCCCCTGGCCCCTGCCAAGCCGGCCTTGACACTGCGGGCGAAGGCGTCGCGGTTGAGCAGCCCGGTCAGGTGGTCGTGGCGCGCCTCGTACTGCTGGCGCTGATGGCTGGCATGCTGGCGTTGCAGCGCCTCCCGCAAGCGGTAGGCAAACACCACCACCCCGGCCACCCCCAGCACCAGCAAGGCACACGGCGCGATCGACTCGCGCAGCCATTGCGCCGTCACCTCGCTGGCCGGCAGCCCGGCGCCAACGTACAGCGGCAAGTCCCTGCTGCGGCTGTGGCCGAACACCACCGGGTAGCCGACTACCGGATTGTAGGCTTCAAAACTGCCGTGTGTCTGCGCGCGCAGCCTGGTCAGGGTAGTGGCAAGGAACGGCGGCCCGTTGACATCAAGGTGGTTGAGCTCCTTGGCATAGCGCATCAGCCGCACGCCGTTCTCATCAGCGAAGGTGACATAGCCCCTGGGCAGCAGTTGCAGGCTTTCCGCGCCCTCGATCAGCTTGCGGGCCGGGACCAGCGCGAACACGGTCAGGCGTTGCTGGCCGGCCGGCGGCAGTTGCAAGGTCAGCGGCAGGAACCAGTCATCGCTGCCGGGCAGGCGCAGCATTTGCTGGAAGCCCAGCGCGCCCGGAGCGCGCGCCACGATGGCGTTGGCCAGCGTCGCCGCCACGGCTGGCTCGGCCGGACCGCCTTGCGCCACCAGCGCCAACACCGTGTGCTGCGCGGTGTCGACCACGCCGAGGTAGGCGGAAAACGGATCGTAACGCATGGCATTGCGCACCGCCGCCTGGGCCGTGCCGGCGGTGATGGGCGGCTCGCGCAGGTCGCTGGCAATACCGCGCAGGCTGGCGTCGGACTGGGCCAGCCTGGCGCTGGCCAGCGCTTCCATCCCCAGCGACAGGTCGCGCGTGCTCTTGAACGCATGCTCCCACACCGCCGCGCGCTTCTGGACGATCAGGGAAATGGAGGCGCCCAGCAGCAGCGCCAGCGCGATCAGCAGCAACCAGCCCACCTGCCGGTATTGGGGCACCGGCGCAGCAGGATCGAGCGGGGAGGAACGGGACAACAAGGTGGGCATAAGGGCGCCAGTGTGGCTGGTGAGGACGCCCCGGTCAATCAACTACTTTACATACTGCAATATTATCCTGAGTTAATACGTTAAAATGACCGACCTTGCCACACATGGCCATATATGAGACCGATTTTCCAGCAGCTGGTTGTCCTCACCCTGTTCTCCTTGCTGGCGGGATGCGCCGGCGCCCCGGCCCGTTCGGACTTGCCTGCGGGCCCGGCGCCGCACACGGTCTACGTGGTGCAGTACGGCTGGCACACCGCCTTGCTGTTCGACGGCCCGGCCATCCTCGCCCGCAGCGCCAGGCTGCGTGCCGATTTCCACGATCACCGCTACATGCTGCTGGGCTGGGGCGATGGCGCGTATTTCGTCGCCGAGAACCCGCCGTGGTCCACTGCCGTGAAGGCGCTGGTGGCATCCGATTACCCGGCGCTGCAGGCCGGCGGCCGCGATACCAATCCGCCGTTGGGCGCGCAGGCGCGCGACACCGTGGCGCTGGCGATTACCGAGCACGGCTATCAGCAACTGGCGGAGTACATCGACCGCAGCATCGCCGCCGACGCGGACGGCAAGCCGATCTATCTGGGCAAGCAGGAAGGCAGTCCCGACCGCTTCTATCAGGCGACCGGCAATTACAGCGTGTTCAACAACTGCAATTCGTGGGTGGCGGGGGCGCTGCAGGCGGCCGGCGTGCCGGTCTCCGGTTTCAACCTCACCGCCCGCAGCGTGTTCGAGCAGGCGGAGAAGATTTCGAAGCTCCAGCAGGCGCCGGCGATATGAAGGATCACTTGGCCTCGGCAACTGCCTTAGGCTTGCGCGGGGCGCGTGGTTTCTTTGGTTTTTCAACGGCGGCGGCAACTGCCTCGCCCTTGCCTTTGACAGCCTCGATCAGCGCCGCAACGTAGGCATTGCGCGCGGTCTGGGCGATCGCGATTTGCTGCTGCAAGCGGGCCAGTTCTGCATCCACCACCTGCACATTGGCGGCCTGTGCCTTGGCGGCAGCGCTCAGCTTTTCCGAAGCATACGAAGTTCCATTGATCGTGACGTATTGCGGCAGACTCATTATTTTCCTTGTTCAAATAAGGGCATAGAACACCCGACGGCCGCAATTGTATGTCCTCCCCGTTCGCGCTGCAACGCTTCCTGACCTAAGGCTGCGCTCGATCGCACCGTTACAGAATCGTTATAAAACCGTGATAGAAACGTGATCTTCCTGAGCCGACTGCCTTTTAGAATGCCAAGCTTCAGATGGCACACGAAAGTAACGGAGGAATCAATGCATCTCATCAAAACCATGCTGGCGGGAATAACCTTCGCCAGCTTTACCCAGATCGCCAGCGCACAGGCCAATCCACTCAGCGTGCATGTGTTAAATCTGGTGGATGGTCTGCCCTCGGCAGACGTGGTCGTGACACTTGAAAAGCGCAATGGTGAACAATGGACACTGCTGAATAGCGGCGTCACGAATGAGCAAGGCCGTATTGCAGAGCTTTTCCCTAAAAATACCGAGATTGGCAAGGGCGTCTATCGCGTGACATTCAAGACCGAAAAATGGTTTGCCGAGCACAACAGCAAGAGCTTCTTCCCTGAAATTCCGGTCATTTTCAATGCCGACGGCAGCGTGCAGCATTATCACATACCGTTGTTGCTCAGCCAGTATGGCTATTCGACATATCGCGGTAACTGACGTGGCGTCGCCGCGTAAAGCAAAAAACCAGCGATTCAGCAGCTGGAGCAGCCCGCCCTATTGCTGGAAATTACGGTCTCGGAGTGCCGGGTAGCTTTGAAAGTCACGGATCTTGCGAAGATTAATGTACACCATAAGCAAAAAAGCCGATCTGTTTAAAGATCGGCTTTTTCTGAATTCTGGTGGGAAGTGCAAGTTTCGAACTTGCGACCCCTGCAGTGTGAATGCAGTGCTCTACCCCTGAGCTAACCTCCCGTTGAGTGCGAGCATTATAGAGCCCGCCCCCGAAAAGTGCAAGTACCGATTATGCAGCTTCCTGCGGCGCAGGCGGATTCAGCGCTGCAGTCCAGATGCACTGGCCTTTCACCGCCTTGTCCAGCCCCGCCAGCGTTTCCGCGTGCGCGGCCAGTTCGTCTGCCGACGCCGGCACGAAAATCACCTCGGCCAGCGCCACCGGCTCCAGCAGCTCGCCGACATTGACCACTTCCTCTTCCACATCCATGCCCAGACTGTTCTGCCCGCGCGTCATGGCCAGGTAGACGTCGGCCAGCAATTCCGCGTCCAGCAGCGCGCCGTGCAGTTTGCGGTGCGAGTTGGAGATGCCGTAGCGGTCGCACAGCGCGTCCAGCGAGTTGCGCTTGCCCGGATGCAGTTCCTTGGCCTGCACCAAGGTATCGATCACGCCGCCGATGTGCTCGGTGAAGTCCGGCAGGTTCAGCAGCTTGAACTCGTGGTTCAGGAAGCCCAGGTCGAACGGCGCGTTGTGGATGATGACTTCGGCGCCCTGGATGTACTCGCGCAGCTGGTCGACGATCTCGCGAAACTTCGGCTTATCGCTCAGGAATTCAGTGGTCAGGCCGTGGACGTTCAGCGCGCCCTCTTCCGACTCCCGTTCCGGGTTGATGTAGAAGTGGAGATTATTCCCCGTCAGCATGCGGTTGTTCAGTTCAACGCAGCCGATTTCCAGGATGCGGTTGCCCAGCTTGGGGTTGATACCGGTGGTTTCGGTATCGAGGACGATTTGGCGCATAGTGTTCCGTAATTAATTGCAGAGCGCAGTATATCAGCGGCCGCGCGCCACTTCCACGCCACGATTGGCCAGCATGTCGGCCCGTTCGTTGCCAGGATGGCCATTGTGGCCGCGCACCCAGCGCCATTCCACGGTGTGCATTTGCTGCGCCGCGTCGAGCGCCTTCCACAGGTCTTCGTTCTTGACCGGCTCCTTGGTCGAGGTTTTCCAGCCGCGCGCCTTCCAGCCGTGGATCCATTCGCTGATGCCTTTTTGTACATACTGGCTATCGGTATGCAGCACCACGTTGCATGGCCGCTTCAGCACGCTCAGCGCTTCAATCACGGCTTGCAATTCCATGCGGTTATTGGTGGTGTCGCGCGCACCGCCGCAGATTTCCTTCTCGGCCTCGCCGGCCACCAGCAATGCGCCCCAGCCGCCCAGGCCGGGATTGCCCTTGCATGCGCCGTCGGTAAAAATTTCGACCTTATCCATCTTGCTGCTCTCTTCTTTTGTTCGTTACCGGCACGCCCACCGGGGCGGCCGCTGCTTTCCTGGTCCATGCCGGACCGATCAAACGCATGCCTTTCACGCGCTTGACCGCTTGTATGACGTAGACGCCGCCCAGATACGGCCACCAGCGCGAGCCGGCATTATCCATGAAGGTGTAGCGATGCAGCCACTTTTCTGTGCGACAGGCTGGCGCGTAGCAGCCGAAGTGGCTCTGGCTGGCGCTCATATTCAGCAATTTTAACCAGTCTTTCATGCGTGGCATAGAGATCAACTCTTCGGTACGCGGCAGGAAGGAGGTGCCGCCGACGCGCCGCAGCACGTGGCGCGCACCCCATAGGCTGGCCGGATTGAAACCGCAGATGATGACCTGCCCTTCCGGGATCAGCACGCGCTCGACCTCACGCAGCACCTGGTGCGGATCGGTGGAAAATTCCAGCACGTGCGGCAGCACGATCAAGTCCACGCTTTGCGTAGCGAACGGCAGTTCGGTGTAATCGAGCGTAACATCGATGCTGCGGCCGGTGTGGGTCTTGCGGTCGGCCATCAGTTTGTAGGGCATGCGGCTGGCAGCCAATGCATCAATTTCGGGCATGCCGATTTGCACCGCGTTGAAGCCAAAGATATCGGCTGTTAAATTATCGAGACAGCTTTGTTCCCACGCACGCATGTACACACCTGCGGGCGTTTGCAGCCAGCCTTCCAGCGCTATAATGGATTTCTCCGACCCCGCCTTATCCATGCTTAGCCTTTAGCGATCCAATGACCATATCTTCTACTCAAGCTCTCAGTGTTTTAACGGTACCGGCATTCCGCGACAACTACCTGTGGTTGATACATGATGGCACACATGCCGCCGCAGTCGACCCCGGCGACGCCAAGCCAATTCTGGCGGCGTTGCAGGCGAATGGACTCAAGCTCACCGCCATTCTACTCACCCATCACCACGCTGACCACATCGGCGGCGTTCCTGAATTATTACAGCATTATCAGGTTCCTGTTTTCGGCCCGCGCAACGAGACCATTGCTGCGGTCACTTTGCCGGTGGGCGAAGGCAAGACCATCGAGGTGCCGGGCATGGCGCTGAAGCTGAATGTGCTCGATGTGCCGGGCCACACGATGGGCCATATCGCCTACGTGCGCGAACCGGTGGACGACCAGCCGACCTGGCTGTTCTGCGGCGACACGCTGTTCGCCGGCGGCTGCGGCCGCCTGTTTGAAGGCACGCCGGCGCAGATGATTTCCTCGCTCGGCAAGCTGGCCGCGCTGCCCGACGACACGCAAGTGTTTTGCGCGCACGAGTACACGCTGTCCAACCTGCGCTTTGCGCGCGTGGTGGATCCGGACAATGTGGCCTTGCAGGAACGGGTGAAGGTGGAAACGGACAAGCGCGAGCACGATCTGCCGACCGTGCCGAGCACCATCGGCCTCGAGAAGGCGACCAATCCCTTCTTGCGCTATCGCGAGCCGGCGCTGGCGGAACAGCTGGTGAAGGCCGGGCGTCTCGATCGGATCGATACGCCGCTTGCCACCTTCACCGCGCTGCGTTTATGGAAGAATGACTTCTAATTAAATCTCTTCGTACAGCGGCAGCGTCAGGAATTCTTCAAACGCTTCCGAGGTCGACATCTGTTCGAAGATCTGCGCGGCGCGCGGGTAGGCTGGCGTGTTGCCGTCCGGCGCGGTGACCTGCACTTTGGCCAGCTCTTCAGGAATCATCGCGCGCACCATGTCGGCGGTGACCTTGCGGCCATCATCCAGCACACCCTTGGTCGAACGGATCCACTGCCACACCTGCGAACGGCTGATCTCGGCGGTGGCCGCATCTTCCATCAGGTTGTGGATCGGCACGCAGCCGTTGCCGTTCAGCCAGCTGCCCAGGTAGTGGATGCCGACGTTAATGTTGTAGCGCAGGCCGGCTTCAGTGATCGGCGTCTCCGGTTTGAAGTCCAGCAGCTGTTCGGCGTGCACTTCCACGTCCAGGCGCTGCTTGTCGATCTGGTTCGGCTTATCGCCCAGCACTTTCTTGAACTCGGCCATCGCCAGGTCCACCAGGCCCGGGTGCGCCACCCAGCCGCCGTCGTAGCCGTCGGTCGCATCGCGCGCTTTGTCGTTGCGCACGCCGCCCATTGCGATTTCGTTCTTTTCCGGATCGTTCTTGATCGGGATCAGCGCGGCCATGCCGCCGATCGCCGGTGCGTTGCGCTTGTGGCAGGTTTTCAGCAGCAGCAAGGCATACGAACGCATGAATGGCGCGGTCATGGTGACCTTGGCGCGGTCGGCCAGGCAGAAATCCTTGTCCAGCTTGAACTTCTTGATGCACGAGAAGATGTAATCCCAGCGGCCGGCGTTCAGGCCCGAGCTGTGCTCGCGCAGTTCGTACAGGATTTCGTCCATCTCGAACGCGGCCAGGATGGTTTCGATCAGCACGGTGGCCTTGATGGTGCCTTGCGGCAGGCCCAGCTCATTCTGGGTCATGACGAAGATGTCATTCCACAGGCGCGCTTCCAGGTGCGATTCCATCTTCGGCAGGTAGAAGTACGGGCCGGCGCCGCGTGCCAGTTGCTCCTTGGCGTTGTGGACCATGAACAGCGCGAAGTCGAAGATGCCGCCCGAGATGCGCTTGCCGTCCACCAGCACGTGTTTTTCATCGAGGTGCCAGCCGCGCGGACGCACCACCAGGGTGGCGGTCTTTTCGTTCAGCTTGTACGACTTGCCGTTCTGCTCCAGCGAGATGGTGCCGCGCACGGCGTCCTTCATGTTGATCTGGCCGGTGATCTGGTTGTCCCAGCTCGGCGAATTCGAATCTTCGAAGTCGGTCATGTAGCTGTCGGCGCCCGAGTTCAGGGCGTTGATGACCATCTTGCGCTCGACCGGGCCGGTGATTTCCACGCGGCGGCATTCCAGCGCTTTCGGGATCGGCGCGATTGTCCAGTCGCCGTTACGGATGTGAGCGGTTTCTTTCAGGAAGTCCGGGCGCTCGCCGGCATCCAGGCGCTTGGCGCGCTCCACGCGCACCGCCAGCAGTTGCTGACGGCGCGACTCGAACTCGCGGCTCAGCTTGGCCACCAGCGACAGCGCGTCCGGCGTCAGGATGGTTTCGTAGCCCGGCTTGATGTCGCCGGTGATTTGCATGCCTGCTGGCAGCGTGATAGTGGACTGCGTCATGGGTGGTCTCCGTAAAAAAATGTCAACGAATCAGCTAATTATATGCTTGTTGCGGTGCAGTGTTTTTAGTGTATCGGCTCAGTTACACACTGAATTGTTTTACAGTATATTCACTCGTTAGTTATGCAAACAAGATTAAAAATCACTTCATCTATGCGTTTTTGTAAAAAGTGACGGAGACAGGGATTCATGGGGCAATTCAGGCAGATTTCTACTTTTGTTGAGGTGGTGGCGCGAGGCTCGCTCTCGGCCGCTGCACGTGCCGAGGGCATTGCCCCGGCCATGATAGGCAGGCGGCTGGATGCGCTGGAGGCCCGTCTCGGGGTCAAGCTGCTGCAACGCACCACGCGCAAACTGGCCCTGACCGACGAGGGTGCGGCCTTCCTTGAGGACTGCCAGCGCATCCTCGCCGAGCTCGAAGAAGCGGAATCGGCGGTGTCGGAACGTAGCGCGCATGCCACAGGTCACCTGATGATCTCGGCGCCTGCGGGCTTCGGCCGCCAGCATGTGGCGCCGCTACTGCCCTCTTTCCTGGCCGAGCACCGCGATGTCACGGTCACGCTCAATATGAGCGACCGCGTGGTGGACATCGTCGGCGAAGGCATCGATGTGGCGATCCGCATCGCCAGCCTGTCCGATTCCAGCCTGGTCAGCGTCAAGCTGGCCGACAACGAGCGCGTGGTGGTCGGTTCGCCAGCCTATCTCAAACGCCACGGCAAGCCGGAAACGCTGGCCGACCTGAGCAAGCACAACTGCCTGGCGATCAGCAGCGAAGGCAGCCAGCGCGGCTGGACCTTCCGCGAGGGCGGCAAGAACGTGGTGTTGAAGGTGAACGGCAACATGGCCTGCAACGACGGCCAGGTGCTGCACGAGTGGGCGCTGGCCGGCAAAGGGCTGGCATGGCGTTCGATGTGGGAAGTGGGCAGCGCGATCGAGGCCGGCAAGCTGCAAACGGTGCTGGATGACTATGCGGCGCCGGGCAACGATATCTACGCGGTGTTTGCGCAACGCCGCCACCTGCCATTGCGGATCCGGGCGTTCGTCGACTTCCTGCGCCACAGCTACGCCCTGCCCGATTACTGGCGCAAAGCAAAATAGACAGGCAAAAAAAAATCCTCGGACTCCGAGGATTTCTTGATCGTTAGATCCAGCGTATTAGATAGGCTGAATGTTCGAAGCTTGCTTGCCTTTAGGGCCGGCGGTTACTTCGAAAGAAACACGTTGGTTCTCTTGCAGGGATTTGAAGCCTGCGGTTTGAATCGCCGAGAAGTGAGCGAACAGATCTTCGCCGCCTTCGTCAGGGGTAATGAAGCCAAAACCCTTCGAATCATTGAACCATTTTACGATACCAGTTGCCATTACAATTCCTATTTCAGTTAATTTGGGCTTGCGCCCGTGATATCGTTTTTGAGGCAAGAAAGAACATACTGCACTACTCTTGAATCTAAACGATCCCGCATTATACCCATTTACGAGAGAAAAGCACGTTTTCACGAAAATAAATGCAAACCGTCGCATTTTTTGGTAGAAACCGTTCGCATCCGGGTATATGTGTCATGGTAGACAACAAAATACCGCATGCTTTGAGCTAGATCAATCGTATTGGCTTGATTTGGCGTCGCGAGCAGCCCACTGTAGCAATTTTTCCACTTCTGGCACCACCGGCGCCCAGCTTTCGCCGGTATTCAATACGCCGCGCACCATCTGCTCAATGCGGCGCGCTTCCTGGCCGAACACGGTGAAGCCAAAGGTGCCGGCCGATCCGGCCACGCCGTGCAGCACTTCATGCAGCTGGTGCAGCGCATCCTGCGACGGCGGCTCTCCGCTGGCCAGACACGCAGCCAGCGCAGTACGGATCTTGTCGAGCGTGCCCGGCACGGTGGCGGCGAACTTGTCGTTCAGCGCCGCCAGCCGCGCGCGGAAGTCGGGGTCGACGGGCGTCGCCATTTACTTGGTACCGAAGATGCGGTCGCCGGCGTCGCCCAGGCCAGGGATGATGTAGGCATGATCGTTCAGGTGCGAATCGAGCGAGGCGCAGTACAGCTTCACGTTCGGATGCGCGTTCTGGAACACGGTGACGCCTTCCGGCGCGGCGACCAGCGCCAGGAAGATGATCTGATCGTCGGTGACGCCGCGCTTTTTCAGCACGTCGACAGCGTGGACGGCGGAATTGCCGGTGGCAACCATCGGGTCGCACAGGATGAAGGTACGTTCAACGGTGTCCGGCAGGCGCACCAGATACTCTACCGGCTGGTGCGTTTCAGGATCGCGGAACACGCCGATGTGGCCAACGCGGGCCGACGGCACCAGATCCAGCAGGCCGTCGCTCATGCCGATACCGGCGCGCAGGATCGGCACGATGGCCAGCTTGCGGCCGGCAATCACCGGCGCGTCGATGGTCATCAGCGGGGTTTCGATGGTGCGGGTGGTCAGCGGCAGGTCGCGGGTGATCTCGTAACCCATCAATAGCGTGATTTCCTTGAGCAGGTCGCGGAAGGTACGGGTCGACGTGTCCTTGGCGCGCATGTGGCTCAGCTTGTGCTGGATCAGCGGGTGGTCGGTGATGAACAGGTTAGGAAAACGCGGATCTTGTTTCATTCTTTATGCTCTTTTTAGATGGATTTTACAGCGCATTATACTGACTCAAGCAACGCCCGCGCCAGAATCGCCTCGCACTCCAGGCCCTGTGGCAAGCGGCCGTAAGCGCCGCCCGGCTCGCGCTTCAGACGTGAGGCGACGAAGGCCGACGACACATACACCGGAGCGTGCCGCAGCAACAGCGCCGCCTGCACCGCCAACACTACGCGCTCGGCCAGCACGCGCGCGCTGAATTCATCGGGCTGCTGCTGCGCCAGATCGGCCAGCAAGGTGGTGCGATAGGCGACGAAGAAGATATCCGAACTGCCGGCCAGCGCCAGTTCGGCCGCCAGCGCATCGCGCGCTTCCGGCGACCTGGCGAATGCGCGTAAGAGATCCAGGCACATCACATTGCCCGAACCTTCCCAGATCGAATTGACCGGCAGTTCGCGGTACAGCCGCGCCAGCGGGCTCTCTTCCACATAGCCGCTGCCGCCGATGACTTCCATCGCCTCGGCGCCGAAGCCGGGACCGCGCTTGCAGATCCAGTACTTGGCGGCCGGTGTCAGCACGCGCGCCAGCATGGCCTGGGCCGGATCGTGGACCTCATCGAAGCAGCGCGCCAGGCGCATGGCCAGTGCGGTGGCGGCCTCTGATTCGAGCGCCAGGTCGGCCAGCACGTTCTGCATCAGCGGCTGCTGCGCCAGAGGTCGGCCGAACGCCACGCGGCGGCGCGCGTGATGCAGCGCATGCGTGAGCGCGGCGCGCATGGTGCCGGCGCTGCCCAGCACGCAATCGAGCCGGGTATAGCCGCCCATTTCCAGAATCGTCGGGATGCCGCGCCCTTGCTTGCCGATCAGCCAGCCGTAGGCGCCGGTGAACTCCACTTCCGATGATGCATTCGAGCGGTTGCCGAGCTTGTCCTTGAGCCTTTGCACGCGGATCGCGTTGCGCTCGCCGTTGGGCAGGTAGCGCGGCAGGAAGAAGCACGACAGCCCGGCACTGCCCGCCTCGTCGGTCTGCGCCAGGATCAGGTGCGCATCGCTTTGTGGCGCCGAGAAGAACCACTTGTGGCCGACGATGCGGAACACCTCCTCGCCGTCGTCGCCGAACAGAGCGCGCGCTTCCGACGGCGGCACCGGCTCGGCGCGCGTGGTGTTGGCGCGCACGTCCGAACCGCCCTGCTTCTCGGTCATGCCCATGCCGATGATGGCGCCGGTCTTTTGCTCGACCGGCAGCGAGCGTGGGTCGTAGTCGTTGGACAGGATCTTCGGCAGCCATTTGGCGGCGATACGCGGCGCCTGCTTCAGCGCCGGCACCGAAGCGTAGGTCATCGTGACCGGACACTGCGCACCATTTTCCACTTGGCCGAACAACAGATAGCGCGCAGCCCGCGCCACCTGCGCGCCCGCTCCGCCCTGCCACGGCGAGGAGTGCGTACCGTGGCCGATGAGCAGCCCCATCAACTGGTGCCAGGACGGATGGAACTCCACCTCGTCGATGCGATGGCCTTCGCGGTCGTAATTGTGCAGCTTGGGGGTGTACAGGTTGGCGATACGCGCCAGGTCCAGCGTTTCCGCCTTGCCCAATTCGGCGCCCAGCGCGTGCAGCGAGGCGGCCGCATCGCCCGCGCCTTCGCGCTGCAAGGCTTCCTGCAAGGCCGGATCGGCCGCAAACAGGTTGATATTCGCAAACGGCGCAACAGTATTGCGCACTTCGTGGGTATCGAAAGGCTGCATTTTGTCTCCGTTCAAACCGCTGTTTTTTGTTTTGTTGAACAATATCCTATGATAATCGCATAACAACAAGGAGACCGCATGACCGACGCGTATATTTACGACGCCATCCGCACCCCGCGCGGCAAGGGCAAAAAGGATGGCAGCCTGCACAGCGTCAAGCCGATTTCCCTGCTGACCGGCCTGATGGGCGAGCTGCAACAGCGCCACCAGCTGGACACCGCACTGGTCGACGACGTGGTGCTGGGTTGCGTCACGCCGATCGGCGAGCAAGGCGCCGACATCGCCAAGATCGCCGCGCTGGCCGCCGGCTGGGACTGGAAAGTGGCCGGCGTGCAGCTGAACCGCTTCTGCGCTTCCGGGCTGGATGCGGTCAACCTGGCCGCGCAAAAAGTGCGCTCCGGCTGGGAAGACCTGGTGGTGGCCGGCGGCATCGAGTCCATGTCGCGCGTGCCGATGGGCTCGGACGGCGGCGCCTGGACGCAGGATCCCGAAACCAGCCTGAAAACCAACTTCGTCCCGCAAGGGATCGGCGCCGACCTGATCGCCACGCTGGACGGCTACCGCCGGGAACAGCTGGACGCCTTCGCGCTGCGCTCGCAGCACAAGGCGGCCGCCGCGCGCGCCGCCGGCCGCTTCCGCTCCATCGTGCCGGTGCGCGACCAGAACGGCGTGGTCATCCTCGCCGAAGACGAATTCATCAAGCCCAACACCACGATGGATGGGCTGGAAAACCTGCAGCCGGCTTTTGCCGCGCTCGGCCAGACCGGCTTCGACAGCGTGGCGCTGCGCCAGTACCCGCAGCTACAAAAGATCGACCACCTGCACACGGCCGGCAACTCGTCCGGCATCGTCGATGGTGCGGCGCTGGCGCTGGTCGGCAGCAAGGCGGCTGGCGCACGCATCGGATTGCAGCCGCGCGCCCGCATCGTGGCCGCCGCCGTCACCGGCAGCGAGCCGACCATCATGCTGGCCGGTCCGGCGCCCGCCGCGCGCAAGGCCTTGCAGAAAGCCGGCCTGTCGATCAGCGATATCGACCTGTTCGAAGTAAACGAAGCCTTCGCCTCGGTGGTGCTGCGCTTCATGAACGAGCTGGAAATCCCTGAGGACAAGGTCAATGTCAACGGCGGCTCCATCGGGCTCGGCCACCCGCTCGGCGCCACCGGCTGCATGCTGCTCGGTACCCTGCTCGACGAACTGGAAGCGCGCAACCTGCGGCGCGGCATGGTGACCATGTGCGTGGGCGGCGGCATGGGCATCGCCACTATCGTCGAGCGGGTGTGAGCATGATCACCACCCACCAGAACGGCGGTAACGTCAGCGTGCTGCTGGCGGCGCGCAACATCAATCCGCTGAGCCGCCTGTTCCAGCGCGAGCTGGGGGCCCTGCTCGACCAGCTGGAATCGCGCCGGCCGCAGCTGGGCGCGGTCATCATCGGCTTCGACGCCGAACCGGCCGGCAGCAGCCACGAGCTCGATCACCTGATGGCGCTGACGCCCGCGCAGGCGGCCGACTGCATGCACATGCTGGACGCCTACAACGCCCTGCTGCGCCGGCTGGAAAACCTCGGCGTGCCGGTGATCGCCACGCTGGCCGGCGAGATTAGCGGCCACGCCTTCGGCCTGGCGCTGGCCTGCCATCGCCGCATCGCCTTGGCGGACGCACGTTTCAGCTTGCCGCAGGTACATCAGGGACTGGCGCCGGTAGCCGGCGAAATCGTTCGCAGCGTGCGATTGGCGGGACTGCAGGCAGCGATGCCGCTGCTGCTGGAAGGCACGACGCTGAGCGCCGCTCAAGCGCTGGAGGCAGGCCTGCTGCACGCCATCGCCACCAACGATGCGGAACTCGCGGCAAATGTCCAGGACAAGTCAATCGCCGCGCAGCCTTGGGAGCACAAGAACTACCGCCTGCCCGGCGGTGGGCTCGATGCCGCGCCGGTGCGGGCCCTGCTGCTGACCGCTCCGGCACAACTGCGCCAGCGCGCCAACGGACCGTCGCCGGCGGCCGAAGCGGTACTTTGTGCAATGGTCGAAAGCATGCAGGTGGATTTCGACAATGCACTGCGCATCGAGAGCCGATATTTTTGCCAAACCGCCATCAATCCAGCGCAACGAAAAGGCGGTTTTTCACTCTGAGCGACGGTTTTTTTAACGATCTCAAGAGATTTCTCAAAAAGTCGCTGTAATGTTGTCATTTTTCATGCAATTTGTTTCTCATCAGTGATACATTTCGTTATGGTTTTGCAAGATTAGGCCACTCCAATTGTTACATGCTTAGTTAGCAAGCTTCTTTGAAAGAATAGATTTTCGCGATGCCAACCAGTGTTTCATCCCAGCCGCGCCAAGAATTGGACAACCTCCTGGAGGAGGCTGGCGATGTTGTTTTCCGCCTGAACCAGATTGGCCAGCTGCTGTTTGCCAGCCAACGCGCCATTGCCCGCATCGGCGGCAGCGCGCCGCTGGCCGGAAGTGCCCTGGCTAAACTGGTGGCGGATGGCGATCAGGCCGCGCTGGCGGCCGCACTGGCCGAAGTCAGCGAATCGCGCGCGCCCAAGCTGGTGGAAGTGCGCATTAAAACAGTCGATATCGAGATCTGGCACGAGCTGCGCATCTCGGCCTACAACAACGCCAACGGCGCGCTGGAACTGCTGGTGGTCGGCCGCGACATGACCATGCAGCACGCCACCGAAGAACGCCTGCGCCACATGGCCACCCACGACGGCCTCACCGAACTGCCGAACCGCCTGCTGCTGTCCGACCGCATGCGCATGGTGATCGCCAACGCGCGCCGCTCGGGCCAGGGCTTTTCGGTCGCCACGGTGGGCCTGGACGGCTTCAAGAAAGTGAACGATGGCCTCGGCCATCCGATCGGCGACGCCATGCTGCGCATGGCCGCGCAGCGCCTGCGCAAAACGCTGCGCGACAGCGACACCCTGGCGCGCGTCGGCGGCGATGAATTCGTCGCCATCCTGCCCGGCACCGCCACCGAAGCGCAAATCAAATTGGTGACGGGCCGCTTGATCGCCACACTGCAGTCGCCGTTTGAAATCGAGAACCACACCATTTACGTCGGTGCCTCGGTCGGCGTCTCGGTCTATCCACAGCACGCGGAAGACGAGATCCGCCTGCTGGCGCTGGCCGATGCCGCCATGTCACGCGCCAAGGAAACAGGCAAGGCGCGCGCGGTGGTCTACAACCCATCGCTCGCCGGCCCGCCGCAGCACGACATTTCGCTGGAAGCGGCGATGTTCCAGGCGGTGCGCGAGGGCGAATTCCAGCTGTACTACCAGCCCATCGTCGACGCGCAGACGCGCGAGATCCAGGGCTTTGAAACGCTGATGCGCTGGAAGCATCCGACGCTCGGCATGGTGCCGCCGGCCCGCTTCATCCCGATCGCCGAGACCAACGGCCTGATTAACCTGCTCGGCGCATGGGCGCTGAAAGCGGCCTGCGTGCAGCTGAAACAATTTGAAGAAGTGGCCAAGCGCAGCTTGTACATCTCTGTTAATATCAGCCCGCGACAATTCCGCAATGATAAATTCTTGGATGTGCTGGATGATGCCATCGCGTTTTCCGGCCTGCTTGGTGAGCAATTGGTTTTAGAAATCACAGAAGGCACACTGATGATCGACCCGGTGCATGCCGAATCCATCCTGTCCAAAATGGCCGAACGTAACGCGCGCATCGCGATCGACGATTTCGGCACCGGCTACTCCTCGCTGGCCTACCTCAAACGCTTCCCGATCTCCGTGCTCAAAATCGACCGCACCTTCATCCGCGACTTGCCAGGCTCGCAGAAGGATGGCGCGATCTGCAACGCGGTACTCGACCTGGCCAAGCACCTCAACCTGTCGGTGGTGGCCGAAGGCGTGGAGACCGAAGAGCAGCTGCTCTACCTTGAACAACGAGGCTGCCAATATATCCAGGGCTACCTGACCGGCAAGCCAATGCCGGCCAACGTGGCGCTGGCGGCACTCAAGGAAAGCATCCACGCCAACGTGGTGCCGGCGGAACTGCGACAGGTGGCGCAATGATCCGCAGTTACCAGGCCGCCACCCCGCTCGGCAACCAGACCCTGAGCGAATTAGGCGACTGCACGCGCCGGCGCGGCGACATGCCGGGATTCGCCAAGGCCATCACCGCCATCCTCAGCGCCATGCGCGGCGAGGACGACCAGGAATTCAACATGACGCGCACCGTGCTGTCCGATCCGGTGCTGACACAGAAGGTGCTGCGGCTGGCCAATAGCGGCATGTACTCGGCCTTCGGCCAGCATGTGAACACGGTATCGAAAGCGGTGCTGGTGCTGGGCACCGAAGCCATCGGCCATCTGGCGCTGGGCCTGAAGCTGATCGAAGAACTGGCCGCCACGTCGACCGACACCACCATCGCCCATATCGAAATGGAGAAGGCGGTGCTGGCCGGGATCGTGGCGCAGCAGATCGCCTACACCGCCGAAAGCCGGCATGGCGAAGAAGCCGTGGTGTGTTCGATGCTGCACACGCTGGGCCGCATGATGCTGACCTTTTACATGCCGGAGCGCTGGCACGACCTGCAACGCCTGGCCGACCAGACTTCGCGCTCGGTGGAAGACGCCGCGCCGGAACTGCTCGGCCTCTCGCTGGAAGAAGTCGGCCACGCCGCTGCGCTGCACTGGGGCCTGCCCGCAGCACTGCTGAACGGCATGCGCACGCTGGCGCCGGCCGCGCCGGGAACGGAAATATCACCATCCGACTGGATCGCAGGCCTGTCGACGATGGCCTCGCGATGCGCGGAATCGCTGTGGCACGACGACGCCGCCGGCGCTGAAAGAGTGCAGCAGCTGGCCGAAAGCTACGCCGGCATGCTGGGCGTGGAAGCCCCCAATCTGATGAACGCCATCGAGCAAGCCAAGGTGGTGGCGGCCAACGACCTGACTATCGCGCCGCTGTCGCGCCCTGCCGAGCGTCGTGCCAAGGCGCTGGCCAAGACGCGCCAGCGCGCCGCCGGCAACAAGATCCTGCTCAGCGGCCTGGCCGACATGCGCGACGTACTCGATACCGCCAGCCCAGGCCAGATGGTGCAGATCGCGCTGGAGACGGTGTACAAGGGACTGGATTTCTCGCGCGCCGTGGCCTTCGTACGCAACCGCAAGGACGCCACCTACTCGGCCAAGATCAGCTTCGGCGAGGGCACGCGCGAACTGCTGCCGGCGATGACGTTCGACGACGCTTACGAACCAAATGTATTCCACGCTGCGCTCAACAGCGACCGCGTGATCTTCATCGAGAACGCGCACGACGCCAAGTTCGCGGCCAAGCTGCCGCTGTGGTGGAAGTCGTCGCTGTCGGAAGCGCGCAGCTTCGTGATCCTGCCGCTGTCGGCCAACGGCCAGCCGGCCGGTTTCCTGTACGGCGACTGGGACGATTCCTTCCCGCCGATCTCACTGAGCGCCACCGAGTTCTCGCTGCTGAACGATATGCGCGCGATGGTGGTGCGCGCGGTGGAACGCCGCCACGGCGTCGCGCCCGAGGCAGTCAGCCGCTGATCAATGCCCGTCGCGCTGCTGCCAGCGGAACGACAACGTCGCCGCCAGCGCCGACAAAACCACCAGCGCCGAGGCCACGTAGTATACCGTCTCGGCGCCCGCCCTCTCCCACCACTGCGCCAGGAACAAGCCGCCCAGCGAGCCGCCGATGCCGTACGAGATGCTCATATACAGCGCTTGCCCGCGCGCCTGCAACGGCCCGGAGAACCAGCGCTGCAAGGACATCACAGACGACGAGTGATGCAGCGCGAAGGTCGCCGCGTGCATCAGCTGCGCCACAATCAGTAGCCAAAGGATGTGCGAACCGAAGCCGATCATCAGGAAGCGCACCACGGCGATGCCGAGCGCCAGATACATCATGCGCATCGCGCCCCAGCGCTTGAACAGCGGCGCCTGAAAATAGAACAGCATCACTTCCGCCAGCACGCCCAATGACCACATGGCGCCGATCACGGTCTTGCTGTAGCCACTGCGCTCAAGGTAAAGCGAATAAAAAGTGTAGAGCGAGGCGTGCGCCGACACCATCAGCGCGGTCGAGGCGAAGAAGGCTATCACCTCGCGCCGGCGCAGCAGCGACAGCAAAGCCGGCGGCGCCGTCTTGTGGGTGCGGCGCGGCACGTCGCGCAAGCGGAACGCGGCGGCGATGGTCGCCACCAGCAGCGCCGCCGCCACCCACGGCAGCGTGATAATGCCGTAATGTTCGAGCGCGAGCGAGGCCAGCGTCACCGACACGATGAAGCCGATCGAGCCCCACATGCGGATGCGGCCATAGTAAGTGAGATCGCCCTTCATCTCGGACAGCATCAACGCTTCACAAATCGGCGCCTGCCCGCTGGTGAACAGGTTGAGCACGATCATGGCCAGCATGAAGTGGCCGAACGTATCGCCGATGAAGAAGCCCGAGAATCCCGCCAGCGCGGCAAAGCCGGCCATGCGCAGCACCAGCACGCGGCGGTCGTAGTGATCGGCCACGTAGCCCCACACATTGGGACCGACGATGCGCAGCACCTGGATCATCGACATCAGCACGCCGATCTGCGCGACCGTCATGCCTTTATCGGCAAAGAACAGCGTCGCGTAGGTGCTCCAGGTGCCGGCGTGTGCGTAGTAGCAGAAGAGGAATAAGGCGAAGCTGAACGCTTGCGCGGGCACCGCTTACAGCTCTATGTTGGGGGTCGACACCTTGACGTCGCCGCACTGCGCGCGGTGCATCAGCGCATGGTCCATCAGCACCAGTGCCAGCATCGCCTCGGCGATCGGCGTGGCGCGGATGCCCACGCACGGGTCGTGGCGGCCGAAGGTCTCCACCATCACCGGATTGCCCGCCTTGTCGATCGATGGACGTGGGGTGCGGATCGACGACGTCGGTTTGATGGCGATCGACACCGTGATGTCCTGGCCGGTCGACAGGCCGCCCAGCACGCCGCCGGCGTTGTTGCCGACGAAGCCTTGCGGGGTCAGCGGGTCGCCGTGCTCGGTGCCCTTCTGCGCCACCGACTTGAAGCCGGCGCCGATTTCCACGCCCTTGACGGCGTTGATGCCCATCATGGCATACGCGATGTCGGCATCGAGCTTATCGTAGATCGGCTGGCCGAGGCCGACCGGGATATTCTGCGCCACCACATCGATGCGGGCGCCGATCGAGTCGCCGGCCTTGCGCAGCTCGTCCATATACGTTTCCATGCTGGCGATCACCGCCGCGTCGCCGGTGGCGGCGAAGAACGGATTGTCCGGCACGTGCTGCCAGTCCTGGAACGGCACCACGATATCGCCGAGCTGGCTCATGCAACCCTTGAACACCGTGCCGTATTGCTGGTGCAGCCACTTCTTGGCAATCGCCGCCGCACCCACCACCGGCGCCGTCAGGCGCGCCGACGAACGGCCGCCGCCGCGCGGGTCGCGGACGCCGTATTTATGCCAGTAGGTGTAATCTGCATGGCCGGGACGGAACGATTCGGCGATGTTGCCGTAATCCTTGCTGCGCTGATCTTCGTTGCGGATCAGCAGCGCGATCGGCGTGCCGGTGGTGACGCCCTCATACACCCCGGACAGGATTTCCACCGTATCCGATTCCTGGCGCTGGGTCACGTGGCGCGACGTGCCCGGTTTGCGGCGGTCCAGTTCCGGCTGAATGTCCGCTTCCGACAACGGTAGGCCCGGTGGGCAGCCATCGATCACACAACCAATCGCGGGACCGTGCGACTCACCAAACGTAGTGACGGAGAACAATTTGCCAAAAGTATTACCGGACATAGGAAAAGAATCTTCGGAAAAAAGTGGAAAAGTCCCTCATTCTACCAGCCGGCGCCCTATGCCGTCCTGTTTGCGAAATAATTTCCATAAAGCAAGTTTCACTTGGTAAAATATAATTATTTTGGTACAAATATGGTGCCATTTACACATGGGCGCACAAGCTTCGGCTTAAACCCGTGGAAAACTGCATTCTTTTTGACAATTCGCTATATACTGGAACGCAAGAACACCGAGTACTCTGGAGAAGCTACACATGCCCCCACCGGTTTCACCCCTTGAGCAGTCCAAGGATGATCAAGACGATTTGGTATTCTTAGAAGAGCATCCGGCTGCGCCTGCTGCGACGGGCGCGCGCAATGTTTGGCGGGTCATGATTATCGACGACGACGAAGACGTCCACTCGACCACCACCTTTGCGCTGGGCAACCTCGACATGCAGCATCGTCCGCTCGAATTCGTGCATGCGTATTCGGCTGGGCAAGCGCGCGAATTGTTAAAACACGAGACCGAAATCGCCGTCATCCTGCTGGACGTGGTGATGGAACAGGACGACGCCGGCCTGCACCTGGTGCGCTACATCCGCGAAACCCTGAAACTGCACGACGTGCGCATCATCCTGCGCACCGGCCAGCCGGGCTACGCCCCTGAAATCGACGCCATCCGCGATTTCGACATCAACGATTACAAGACCAAGTCCGAGCTGACCCGCATCAAGCTGTTCACCACCGTGACGGCGGCGATCCGCTCCTACGAGCAAATCCGCAAGATCAACGACAGCCGGCGCGGCCTCAACCAAATTGTCCACGCCAGCACCCACTTGATGGCGCTGCACGGCGTGCAGAACTTCGCCGCCGGCGTGCTGGCCCAGAGCGCCGACCTGCTGGGGCTGGAAGCCAACGGCGTGCTGTGCGTGCAGGAATGCCCGGACACCGGCTGCCACGAACTGATGGTGATGGCCACCGCCGGCAGCTACCGCCACCTCGACAACATCACCCTGACCGTGCGCGAAGACCAGCGCATCCACGACGCGCTGGAAGCCGCGCTGGCGCAGCGCCGCAACAGCTACGGCCCGGATTACGTCACGCTGTATTTCGCCGGCAAGGCCAGCCGCGATTTCGTCGCCTTCCTCGACACCCGGCGCGCGCCGACCGAGATCGACGAGCGCCTGCTGGAAGTATTTTGCGCCAACGTGGCGGTCGGGCTGGACAACGTCGAGCTGGTCAGCCATTTGCACAACGCCGCCTTCTACGACCAGCTGTCCAAGCTGCCGAACCGCACCAGGCTGGTGGAAATCCTCGACGCCACCCTGTCCGGTCCGGCGCGCGAAGACGCCACCCTGTCGCTGGTCGACCTCGACCACTTTGCCGAAACCAACGACGCCCTCGGCCACCAGTTCGGCGACGCGCTGCTGGTGGCCGTGGCCGGCCGCCTGCAAACCGAGCTGGGCGGCCAACTGACGGTGGCGCGCATCGGCGGCGATATTTTCTGCGTGCTGGGCGATTCGTCCCAGGTTAATCCAGGCAACATCCTGGCGCTGTTCCAGCGTGCCTTCAGCATTGATGGCCAGGACGTGCAGCTGTCGGCCACGCTCGGCCTGGTGCGCCTGGGCGAGCACGAAGGCAGCGGCGCCGACGCGCTCAAGGACGCCGACATCGCGCTGAAGCGCGCCAAGTCGCAGCAGCGCGCCGGCCACTTCTACTTCTCGCGCTCGATGGGCGTGGAGATCCGCGAGCGGGTGCGCATGATGCACGCGCTGCGCACCGCATTCGGTCAGAACCAATTGTTCGTGGTGTACCAGCCGCAGATCGACCTGGTCACGCGCCGGCCGATGGGCGCCGAAGCGCTGCTGCGCTGGCAGACGCCGGACGGCAAGTTCATCTCGCCCGACCGCTTCATCCCGATCGCCGAGTATTCCGGCCTGATCATCGAGCTCGGCGAATGGGTGATGCGCACCGCCTGCCGCGAGCTGGTCGACCTGCGCAAGGCCGGCCACCATGACTTCATGATGTCGATTAACGTTTCGCAGGTACAGTTCCGTCACCCGCACTTCCTCGACATGCTCAAGCGCGCGCTGGACGACACCGGCGCGCCGCCGCAGAACATCGAGCTCGAAATCACCGAATCGATGGCGATGGAAGAGCCGGACCTGCTGATCAAGATGCTGGGCCAGATCAAGCAGACCGGGGTCAGCATTGCGATCGACGACTTCGGCACCGGCTTCTCGTCGCTGTCGTACCTGCAGCGCCTGCAGATCGACCGCCTGAAAATCGACCGCGCCTTCGTCACCGAAATCACCGGCTCGGCGCGCGGCAGCAGCATCGCCGAAATGGTGATCCAGCTGGGCCGCAACCTCGGCCTGGCGGTGATTGCCGAAGGCGTGGAAGACGAGCGCCAGGCGCAGATCCTGCAATCGCTGGGCTGTCCGCTGGCGCAAGGCTTCCTGTTCGCCCGCCCGATGACCGCCACCGCCCTCAACGGCTGGCTCAGCAATGAAGCGCTGGAGGGCGCGGCCTGAGCTTCCCCTGATTTAGTGACAAAAGCCGCGTTGATCGCGGCTTTTTTTTATTGAGATCACGAAACTATAGGGTGTTTACTCACAATTGTAACAAAATGTGATGGATTGATAGAATTACCACCCTTGTTGCATGGTATGCTCCGCGCGAGTTAAATTAGTGTAAGGGAATGGCAACGTGGGGAGCTACAAGGGAACATCCGGCAATGACAGCTTGGTAGGCAGCAACGATAGCGACACCCTGCTGGGTTTGGCCGGCAACGACACCCTCGTCGGCGGTACGGGCGCGGACTGGCTCGAGGGCGGCGATGGCGACGACCTGTTCTTCGCCGATAATGACGGCAGCAGCGACACCATGTCAGGCGGCAACGGCAACGACACGTTCAACCTGCGTTACGGTTACACCCCCTCGTTCTCCGAGGATGCCTTGGACAAGATCGACGCTGGCAACGGCGACGACACCATCCGTGTGAGCTTTGGCCAATCGACTTTCGGCAAGCTGCCTGAGGTCACCGGCGGTGCCGGCGTCGACACCTACACGTTTGGCTTCTGCGCCGATTTCCAGCCCCTGACGGTGAGCGATTTCACCGTCGGCGCTGGCGGCGACCGCATTGATTTCCGCGAGCTCTACCGCGAAAACAGCAGCGACTACAACCTCTACCACGGCGGCAACCCCTTCGCTGCAGGCCAACTCAAGCTGATACAAGCCGGCAATGACACCCTGGTGCAGGGACTGGCCTACTACGACAAAAACGTCCAGACCATCCTGGTGCTGAAAAACGTCGACGCCAGCAGCCTCACCAGCGCCAACTTTGCGGGCGGCTGGAGTCCCGACGGCGCCGGCACCGCAGGCAAAGTCCTCACTGCCGACCAGGCCACGGTCACCAAGCTGATCGGTGACAGCTTTAATGACACGATTACCGGCAACAGCTACAACAACACCCTATACGGCTTCGGCGGCGATGATCTGCTGACCGGCGGCAGCGGCAACGAAAGCCTGCTTGGCGGCTACGGCAACGACACCTTGTACGGCGGCGGCGGCAGCGACACCCTCAGCGGCGACGGCGGCGACAATCTGATCGACGGCGGCGACGGCAACGACTACTTCTACAACGGCAACACCAGCTACGCCGGCAAGGACACCCTGCTGGGCGGCGCTGGCGACGACGTGTTCGTGTACGGCGTGCGCGGCCAGCAAGCCACCGCCACCGGCGGCGCCGGTCAGGATATCTATCGCCCGGACAGCACGGGCTATTCTGGCCGCATCGTACCGACCAACCTCAACGTAACAGATTTCACGGCCGGCGCCGGCGGCGACAAGATCGACCTGATGGCGCAGCTGAACAGCAACACCAGCTACGCCGGCGGCAATCCTTTCAGCGCCGCTAATGGCTACCTGCGCGTGGTCCAGGATGGCGCCGACACCAGGATCCAGCTGGACACAGATGGGGCCGCCGGGGGCGGCTACACCTACGTCACCCTCCTAACACTGAAAAACTTCACCGCCAGCACGCTCACCGCTGACAACTTCGTCGACGGCCTGAAGCCGGACGGCTCATCGGTGATTGGCGTGGTAGCCAGCGTCAGCGGCGGCCAGCAACTGACTGGCGCCAACTTCGATGACCAGTTGACCGCCATCAGCGGCGCCAACACCCTGATCGGCAATGGCGGCGAGGATACTTTGGTGGCCGGCAGCGGCGCCGCCAACGGCCGCGGCGACCTGCTGTCTGGCGGCGCCGGCAACGACACCCTGATCGGTGGTGACGCCAATGACCAGTTGTATGGCGGCACCGGCAACGACCTGGTACAGGGCGGCGGCGGCAATGACACCCTGGGCGACGGCGGCTACAGCGCGCTGGGCAACGATACCTTGCAAGGCGGCGATGGCGACGACCTGTTCTTGATCGGCGTCAACCCGGAGGCAACGCAGGCGCTCGCCATCGGCGGCGCCGGCCACGACGTATTCCGGCCCGGCAACGTCTACAGCTGGACCGCCGGGCGCAACGATGGCTTCACCGTCAGCGACTTCTTGGCCGGCGCCGGCGGCGACCTGATCGACCTGAGCGAAGTGCTGATCAGCACCCGCTACACCGGCGGCAATCCGTTCAGCGCCTATGCGCGCCTGGTGCAACTGGGGGCCGATACCCTGGTGCAAATCAGCCCCGACGGCGGCGGCCCCTATTACACGGTGCTGGCCCTGCAGGGTGTCGACAAGAGCACGCTCACGCCAGACAATTTCATCGACGGCCTGAAACCGGACGGCAGCCACGTCGCCGGCCTCACCCTCAGCGCCAGCGCCACCGAGCACCGGCTGGAAGGCGGCAAGTTAGACGACACCCTGACCGGCACCGGTGGCAACAACGAGCTGCTCGGCTTTGGCGGTGACGACCTGTTGCAGGCCGGCAGCGGCGATGCCAGGGGTCAGGGCGACAGCCTGTGGGGCGGCCACGGCAACGACACCCTGATTGGCGGCGACGGCAACGACGTCCTCGATGGCGAAGAAGGCAGCAATCTGCTGCAAGGCGGCGCCGGCGACGACGTCCTGCTCAACAACTTCGGCTACAACAACACGCTTGAAGGCGGCGCCGGCAACGACCGCTTCGACATCCGCCAGGGCTCGGTCGATAACGTCACCACCGCACGCGGCGGCGACGGCGACGACTACTTCAGTACCGAGGTCTACCTTCAGGGCCTGAGCGCCCTGCTGAGCGGCGGCGCTGGTCGCGATACCTACACCATCGGCAGCTACAACTCCGCCACCGCCTATATCGAGATCAGCGATTTCAGCGCCGGCGACGGCGGCGACATCCTCGACGTCACCGCGCTGATGACCGTCGCCGCCGATTACGGCTATACCGGGGGCAACCCGCTCAGCGACAGCCTCGGCTTCCTGCGCCTGCAGCAAAGCGGCGCCGACGTCCTGCTGCAATTCAACCCCTTCGGCGGCGGCGACGGCTATGCCATGAACACGGTGGCGGTGCTGCGCAACGTCACGCTGGGCGACCTGACCGCGCAAAACATGGTCGGCGCCAATCCCAAGGGCGACGTGGTGCCGGGCGTACTGCGCGAAGGCACGGCCGGCAGCGAATACCTGGCCGGCGGCTATTTCAACGATACCTTGCATGGCAACGGCGGCAACGACACCCTCAACGGCGGCGCCGGGGACGACCTGATGGTGGCCGGCGACGTCGGGGCCGGCCAGGCCGGCAGCCGTCTGAACGGCGCCAACGGCAATGACACCCTGGTCGGCGGCGACGGCAACGACGACCTCAGCGGATACGAGGGTAACAATCGCCTGTCCGGCGGCGGTGGCGACGATGCACTCCACATCGTCGGCGGCAACGACAGCGTCGACGGCGGCGACGGCGACGATGGCATCTCGGTCGAGGGCAGCGGCAACAGCACGGTCAGCGGCGGCGCCGGCAACGACGCGCTCTCGGTGTACGCCATTTACGCGCCTACCATCAACCTGCGCTTCGACGGCGGCGCCGGGAACGACCGGGTCGAGATTCGCGGCAATGATCTCGGCGCGTCCAAACTGACCCTCAGCGGCGGCGCCGGCGTCGACACCTACTACCTCGACAGCCCGGCGTTCAGCAACAATACGCACATCACCGACTTCGCCGCCGGCGGCGGCGGCGACCAGCTCGATCTGATCAGCCTCCTGCAGCTGTACGTCCCCGACGGCAAGCTGCTGCTCGACCCGATGGCGGCCGGCTACCTGAAACTGGTGCAGCAGGGCCCGAACGTGCTGGTGCAGTTCGACACCGACGGCAACGGCAGCGGCACGCCCCCGCGCACTATCCTGATCCTGGACAACGTCAAGGTCGGCACTCTGACCGCCAACAACTTCGCCGGGCGCATTGTTGCCGCGCCCTGGGGTGACGGCTACGGCACCTACGGCAGCGACCTGCTGGAAGGCGGCACCGGCGCCAACCGCCTGGAGGCCGGCGGCGGCGACGATACCCTGGTCAGCGGCGGCGGCGCCGACACCCTGCTCGGCGGCAGCGGCAATGATGTCTACGTCCTCGACGCCAACGCCAACACTACCATCGTCGAGGCTGCGAACGGCGGCCTCGACACGGTACGCACCAGCCTGGCCTCGTACACGCTGGGCGCCAACCTGGAAGCGCTGCAATACAGTGGCGACAGCGATTTCTACGGTATGGGCAACGCCAGCAGCAACATAATTACCAGCGGCGAAGGCAACGACACGCTGGACGGCAACGGCGGCGGCGACCTCCTCACCGGCCTGGGCGGCGACGACATTTACGTGCTGCGCAGCGCCACCGACCGCGTGATCGAAGTAGCTGACGGCGGCAACGACCTGGTGCAGGTCAGCTACGCCAATGCGGCCTACACCCTGGCCGCCAATGTCGAATACGCCACGCTCACCCGCGCAGCGGCGGCCGGCAGTCTGACCGGTAACGATCTTAACAATTACCTCATCGGTAACGACGCAGCCAATACCCTCAATGGCGGCGCCGGCAGCGACACTCTCGATGGCGGCGCCGCTGCCGACAAGCTCAGCGGCGGCAAGGGCGACGACCTGTACCTGGTCGACAACGCCGGCGATACCATCACCGAACTGGCCAACGAAGGCCACGACACTGTGGAAACCACGGCAACCAAGTACACGCTGGCCGCCAACGTCGAAGACCTGCGCTACACCGGCACTTCCGCCTTTGCCGGCAGCGGCAATGACCTGGCCAACCGCGTCCGCGGCGGCAGCGGCAACGACACCTTGCTGGGCGGCGCCGGCAACGACACCTTGGCCGGCGGCGGCGGCATCGATGCGATCGACGGCGGCGACGGCGACGATACCGTGCTGCTGAGCGACATCAGCGAGCATTACACGATCTCGCGCGCCAACGGCGTGGTCACGCTGGAGAACGCCATCCTCGGCGAGCGCATCAACCTCAGGGGCATCGAAACTGTGGTGTTCACGGATGCCACGCGCACCATCAGCGACCTGCTGCTCAACCAGGTCAGCGACGGCGATGACTACCTGGCCGGCACCGATGGCGACGACAGCATCAACGGCCTGGCCGGCGCCGACACCATGTCCGGCGGTACCGGCGACGACCGCTACGTCGTCGACCACGTCAAGGACACCATCAGGGAACTGACCGGCGAAGGCAATGACACGGCCGAATTGCTCTTCAAAGCGGCCGCCACCTACACGCTGGACGCCAGCGTGGAGAACGCCGAGATAACGGCCGCCGCCACGGTGGCGGTCAACGTCAACGGTAATGAGCTCGATAACACCCTGACCGGCAACGCCGCCGCCAATACGCTGAGCGGTGGCGCCGGCAACGATATCCTCGACGGCGGCGCCGGCGCGGACAAGCTGATCGGCGGGGTCGGCAACGACACCTACCGCGTCGACAACGCCGCCGACGTGGTCACCGAAGGCCTGAACGAAGGCATCGACACGGTGTACGCCAAGCTGTCCAGCTACACCCTCGGCGCCAACATGGAAAACCTGTTCGGACCCGGCAACGGCGTGCTCAACGGCACCGGCAACGCCCTCAACAACGTGCTCAACGGCGGCCTCGGCAACGACACCCTGTCCGGCCTGGCCGGCAACGACACCCTGCTCGGCAGCGTCGGCAACGACACCCTGCTGGGCGGCGACGGCGACGACCGCCTCGAAGGCAGCATCGGCGCCAACCTGCTCGATGGCGGCGCCGGCAGCGACACGGCCGTCGCATTGGCCGACTTCAGTGCCTACAGCGTGAAGCGCCCGAACGCCACCGACACCGTGCTGACCAATGCCGACACCGGCGAAAGCCTCATCCTGCGCAACGTCGAGTACGTCATCTTCAACGGCACGCTGATGGCGATCCAGGATGTGCAACTCGGCATCAAGAGCCCGGGCAACGACTACATCCGTGGCGGCAGCGGCGACGACACGCTGGACGGCGGCGATGCCGGGGCCGACAATCTGGCCGGCGGCGATGGCAATGACACTTACCTGATCGACGACATCGGCGACACCATCGTCGAAACCGCCGATGGCGGCCTCGATGAAGCGAAAGTGGCGTTGCTCAAGGCCGGCACCTACGCGCTGGGCGCCAACGTCGAGAACGCGAGCGTGACCTCGGCAGCCAGTGTCGCCGTCAGCCTCACCGGCAACGACGGCAACAACACCCTGACCGGCAACGCCGCAGCCAACATCCTGACCGGCGGCGCCGGTAACGACACGCTGGATGGCGCGACTGGTGCAGACAAGCTGATCGGCGGCACCGGCAACGACCTGTACAAGGTCGACAATGCCGGTGACGCCATCACCGAACTGGCCGCGCAAGGTACGGACAAAGTCGAGACTACACTGGCGAAGTACACCCTGAGCGCCAACGTCGAAAACCTGGCCTATCAAGGCACACTGGCATTCACCGGCACCGGCAACGAGCTGGCCAACAGCATCGAAGGCAGCAGCGGCAACGACACCCTGAGCGGCCTGGCCGGCGACGACACCCTGGTCGGCGGCACTGGCAATGACTCCTTGCTGGGCGGCGACGGCGCCGACCAGCTGGACGCGGGCGCCGGCACCGACGTGGTCGACGGCGGCACCGGCAGCGACACGCTGGTGCTGCTGGGCGACTTCGCCGACTACACGCGCAGCCGCCCGAACGCCACCGACATGGTACTGGTCAATACCGTCACCAAGGAAAGCATCACCATCCGCAACGTCGAGAACTTCAAGTTCGCCGACGGCGACAAGGTGCTGGCCGACCTGGCCTACAATACCGCCAGCACCGGCAACGACAGCCTCTTCGGTGGCGACGGTGACGACGCCATCAACGGCCTGGCCGGCGCCGACCAGATGATGGGCGGCAAAGGCGACGACAGCTACACGGTCGACCAGGCCGGCGATAAGGTGTTCGAATCGGCCGACAGCGGGGACGACCTGGTGCTGGTGGCGTTCACCAAGGCCGAGACCTTCATCATGGGCGACAACGTCGAAAACGCCACCATCACTGCGGCGGCCGGCATTGCGGCCAGCGTCACCGGCAACGCGCTCGACAACGCGCTGACCGGCAACGCCGCCGCCAACATCCTGATTGGCGGCGCCGGCAACGACACCCTCGATGGTGGTGCCGGCGCGGACAAGCTCACCGGCGGCCTGGGCGACGACGTCTACCTGGTCGACAACGCTGGCGACGCGGTCACCGAACTGGCCAGCCAGGGCACGGACCGCATCGAAACCACACTGACCAAGTACACCCTGAGCGCCAACGTCGAAGACCTGCTGTACAAGGGCACGCCTGCCTTCGCCGGCACTGGTAACGAGCTGGGCAACAGCATCACCGGCGGCATCGGCAACGACACGCTGAGCGGTATGGGCGGCGACGACATCCTGAGCGGCGGCGTCGGCAACGACGCGCTGTTGGGCGGCAACGGCGACGACCAGCTGGATGCCGGCACCGGCACCGACGTGGTCGACGGTGGCAGCGGCATGGACACACTGACCTTGCTGGGCAAGTTCAGCGACTACAGCCGCAGCCTGCCGAACGCCAACGAGCTGGTGCTGGTCAACACCATCACCAAGGAAAGCATCACCGTGCGTAACGTCGAGCTGTTCATCTTTGCCGATGACAGCAAGACCATGAGCGACGTGGCGGTCAATGCGGCCAGCACCGGCAACGACAGTCTCACCGGCACCGACGGCAACGACAGCATCGACGGCGGCGCCGGCGCCGACACCATGTCCGGCGGCATTGGCGACGACACCTACACCATCGACCAAGTCGGCGACGTGATCGTGGAAAGCGCCGACGCCGGCAACGACCTGGTCAACGTGGCCTACACCAAGGCCGGCACGTTCGTGCTGGGCGATGACATCGAGAACGCCACCGTGACGGCGTCCGCTTCGGTGGCAGTCAGCCTGACCGGCAACGGCCTGGACAACATCCTGAGCGGCAACGGCGCGGCCAACATTCTGATCGGCGGCGCCGGCAAGGATACGCTGGATGGCGGCGCCGGCGCCGACAAGATGGACGGCGGCAGCGGCGATGACAGCTACACGGTCGACAACTCGGGCGACACCATCACGGAGCTGGTTGGCGGCGGGCGCGACCTCGTCACCGTCAAGGGCCTGAGCAGCTACAGCCTGTCGTCGGAAGTGGAAGACCTGGTATTCAGCGGCGCCACGGCCTTCACCGGCAACGGCAACATACTGGCCAACCGCCTGAGCGGCGGCAGCGGCGCGGACGTGCTCAACGGCCTGGCCGGCAACGACACGCTGACCGGCAACGCCGGCAACGACAAGCTGCTGGGCGGCGACGGCGATGACCTGCTGACCGGCGGCGACGGCGCCGACACCCTCACCGGCGGCACCGGCGCGGATAGCTTCGTGCTGTCGTCGAACGTGGGCGTGGATACGGTGATGGACTTCGTCAGCGGCACCGACAAGCTGGTGCTGGCCCAGTCGGTATTCGGCATCGGCGGCGACCTGGTGTTCGACCACGCAGTAACGAAGGCCGGGCCGGGTGGCTTTGCCAACGATGCGGAGCTCGTGATCCTGACGCAGAACGTGGCCAAGCTCACGCTTGACTCGGCGGCAGCGGCCATCGGTGCGGCCAACGGCGCATACGCGGCGGGCGACAAAGCACTGTTCGCGCTGCACAGCGGCAGCAACACCACGGTCTACCTGTTCACCTCGAACGGCGCGGACGCCGTGGTCAGCGCCGGCGAACTGACCCAGCTGGCGACGCTGACCGGCGCCGCCAGCACCACTGTAGCTGATTACCTGTTCGTATAAAAAAAGCCCCCGGCTGCCAACGGCAGCGCGGGGGCTGTGCATGTCAGGCGACAGTCAGCTGATTAGAAGCTGTAGTTGCCGGTCATGTAGAAGGTGCGGCCCATTGGATCGGCGTAGCGTGGATCGTAGCCAACCTGGTGGCCCGACGACGAACGCAGCGACAGCGGTGGATTGCGGTCAGCCAGGTTCTTCACGCCAGCGCGCAGCGCCAGCACTTTGCTGACTTGCCACTTGCCTTGCCAGTCGAAGGTCATGTACGACGGCACGTGGATACGCAGGGTTTCGCTCTTCAGGGTCGCCAGGTTGTAAGCGGTCGCTTTCGCATCGGTGTAGCCGTTACGGTAGTTGACGATCAGCGAGTTCGAGAACGCGCCGGTTTCCAGGGCGCTCGACAGGCGAACCACGTTGCGGAAGGCGACGTTATCGTCGATCCCGAAGGTGTTCATGCTGTTGGTCCATTTGTCCGCACTGCCCGGTTCGGTGTAATCCGATTTCATCAGATAGGTGCCGTTCAGGGTGTTGGTCCAGGTGCCGAAGCCAAACTTGTGGCGGTAGCCGGTTTCCCAGTCAATACCCTGATTGTGGGTCTGGCCGATGTTGATCGACAGGGTCTTCTTGGCCCACTCGGTCTGGCCGCTGCCTGGGTTCACGAAGGTGGTGAACAGCTGGCGGAACTGCACTGGATCATTGAAGATCTGCGCTTCCGACACCGACGACACGGCGTCGCGGATCTTCACATCCCACAGGTCAGCCTGGACGTACCAGGTGGTGCTCGGCTCGAAGCGGAAGCCGACGGTGTACTGCTTCGACTTCTCTGGCTTCAGGTTTTCGTTGCCGCCCGAAACCACGTAGTACTGGCTGCTGCCGGCGCGGCAGTAGGCCTGGTTTTCCGCAGCCAGATTGACCGGGCAAGGGTACGATGCCGAGGTGAAGCCGGCAGCCACCAGCGGCTGGCCGATATCGAGCATCGAAGGCGCCTTGAAGCCGGTGCCGTAGGAACCGCGCAGCAGGAACGACTGGGTAGGCTGCCAACGGGCCGACACTTTGTACGTGTTGGCCGTTTCCTTCTGGCCCATGTCGCGGTTCGCCAGGTTGTTCTTCACCGCTTCGATGGCGTCGTAACGCGCAGCGGCGGTGACGTCCAGCGACTTCACCACTGGCACGTTCAGCTCGCCGAACACGCCGTAGTTGTTCCGCTCCATGTCGTAGGCAGCCGAGGTGCTGAAACCGTAAATGTCCGACGAGGTGGCGTTCGGGGTCTGCTTGTAGTGGTAGTTGCGGTAGTCGCCGCCCACTGCAACCTGGACTGCGCCGGCCGGCAGCTGGAACACTTCACGCGAGGCGTGCGCATCGATCCCCTTCAGGGTGGTCGACGCTTCGCGGATCGAACCGTTGAAGACCGAGTTGGCGATCAGCGTCTTGGTGGCATCGCTTTGCTGGCCAGCTGGCAGGAACGGGTTGAACTGGTTATTGGCCAGCATGCTGCGGAAATCGGCGTTCTTGATGTAGCCGCCTTTATAGCGCTCGTCGATCGAGTTCTGCGACCAGGTCAGGCCGGTGCCGAAATTCCACGACCCGATCTCGCCTTCCGCGCCGACCACGAAGTTTTTCGACTCGGTGATGGTCTGGCTGTTGCGGGTGCCCCAGTCGTAGGTACGGTAGTTGATGACGGCCGCAGTCAGGTTGGCGTCCTGGAAGTCGCTCAGGTAGGGACGGACGTAGTTGTTGTACAGGTTCGAACCCTTGGCCACCGAGATCGAGGCGGTGTTCGGTGCGATACGCGCGGTCAGGTCATAGCGCGAGTACGCCGCTTCAGCGAACACGTCGATGCTGTCGGTGGCGCGCCAGGTGGCTTTGCCGAACAGGCTGTCACGACGGCTTTCCGGCACGATCTCGATGGTGGCGGTCGAATCGAAGCCGCAGTTCTGCGCGGTCGCGTTATTAGCGTACTGCGGACGCTGCATCGGACCGCAGTTGCCGTTGACGTTGAAGTACGGGTTGAAGGCGACCGACGAGGTCGAGGTCGGGGACTTGCCGTCCTTGTAGGTGGCGGTCACGTTGCCCGGGACCGAGGAGTTGCTCGAACGGTCCCAGATGTAGTTGTTGCCGTTCCAGCTGAATGGACGGAACGAGGTGTTGGCGAACGAACGGTCGGTCGCTTTGACCTGGCTTTGCTCGTCGTGACGCATCGACAGCATGACGTTGTAGCGGTTCTCTTCCAGGTCGCCGAAGCCGTAGGTGGCGCTGAAGTTGCTGCTGTCGCCGGCGTGGCTCTTGCCAGGCTGGGACAGGGTGGCTTCGATCGAGCCGCCTTGCAGGTTTTTCTTCAGGATGAAGTTGATCACGCCGGCAATCGCGTCCGAGCCGTACAGGGCCGAAGCGCCGTCGGTCAGGATTTCGACGCGCTCAACCGCGCTCATCGGAATGGCGTTCAGGTTGATCGCGGAGCCCGAGCCTTGCGGCGCGATGCGGCGGCCGTTCAGCAGCACCAGGGTGTAGCTTTCGCCGATGTTGTGGATCGAAGCGGACACACGGCCGCCCGAGTTGGAGCCGGCTGCAACAGCGGCAATGGTGAAACCTTGCATCGAAGGCAGCGCCTGGATCAGGTCGGCCACGGTGGCGGCGCCGGTCTTGGCGATCTGCTCTTGCGTCAGGCGCTGCACTGGCAGTGCGCCTTCGACGTTGATACGTTTGATCGCCGAACCGGTGATCTCAACTTTCTGGATCTGCTCGTCCGCATAAGCGTGACCAGCAAACACGGCCGAACCGGCCAACAGGCTCAGGGCAACACGCACCGAGCGCACGCCAATTTTTTCTTGCAATACCATTAATACTCCCGAGATGACATAAAAATCGAGAGCAAGACGGTCCATCCCAGACAACTGGCAACATCGGCTGGGGCAAAGCACAACAACCTGGTAGTTCAGTGGTCGAAGGGGCAGCGTTTGCTCTTCGATAAACTTATTATCGCGGGAACGCGACACAGTTTGATACATTTGTGAATGAAATATTCAACAACGATCATGTGTTCGGTTAATTTTAATTTCCACGAAATTTAATTCCTTTACGTGGAATATTTTCATAAAATAAAACGTCGCAATTTTACAACGGCAAAATAAATAAAAATCAATAATTATTCATGTTGCAATAAAACATCACCCAAGCCAACAAAAAAAAAGGCGCTGCCGGAGACCCGGTAGCGCCCTGATTTTGCCGAAGGAACTCGGTTAATCGGCAGCTTGCTCGGCTTCGGCCGGCCAGTCGCGGATATAGGCTTTCAGCATGCGGTTTTCGAAGCTTTGCGCTTCCAGCACTGCACGCGCCACGTCGTAGAAGGAAATCACGCCGAGAATGGTCTTGGCGTTCATCACCGGCAGGTAGCGCGCGTGCTTTTCCAGCATGATGCGGCGCACTTCGTTGACGTCGGTATCGGGCGTGACGGTAATCGGGTGGTCTTCCATGTGCTTGCGCACCGTGCCGGCGCCGACATTGCCCTGGTTCTCGTGCAACGCGCGCAGCACTTCGCGGAAGGTCAGCATGCCGACCAGATCGCCGAACTCCATGACGACCAGCGAACCGATGTCCTTCTCGGCCATCGTGTTGGCGGCATCGGCCAGGGGTTGATCTGGAGAGATGGTGTAAAGGATCGAGCCTTTAACTTGGAGAATTTCCGATACTTTCATTTTGGGCCGTCCTTCCGCTGATATACGCTCTGTGAATGGGAGTTCTAATTGTTGTAGCCTTTGTTGCGAATGTAGCCTATGCCCGGCAAAAAAGCCAGTGATATGGATAAGCAAAACATAACATTGTTGTGGCACTGTTGCCACGCTGGTTTTCACGGTAGGATGGCCGCAAAAACAGGAGACGACAATGCAGCTGGTGTTCATCCACGGCGCCCTCAACGACCATCGTGTGTGGGCGGCGCAAAGCAGCTATTTCAAGGAGCGCGGCTATCCGGTGCTGGCGGTGGACCTGCCGGGCCACGGCAACACCGCACCGGCGCTGGCTAGCGTACCGGAGATGGCCGAATGGCTGCTGGCGGCGCTCGATGCGGCGGGCGTCACGCAGGCAGCGCTGGTGGGCCACAGCATGGGCTCCCTGATCGCGCTCGAAGCAGCATCCCGCGCGCCGCAACGCGTCACGCACCTCGCCCTGCTGGGCTCAACCTACCCGATGAAAGTGGCCGATGCGCTGCTGGACACCGCGCGCGACGACGAAGCGAAAGCCATCAACATGGTCACCAAGTGGTCGCACAGCCCAGGCTATGCGGACACCGAACCACTGCGCCAGCTGATGCTGCGGCTCGCGGGCAAACAACTGCTGCACACCGACCTAGCCGCCTGCAACAACTACGCGGGCGGCCAAACCGCAGCGGCTTTATTGCGCTGCCCCACCCTGTTCATCTTCGGCACGAACGACGTCATGACGCCCCCCAAATCCGCATCCGCCCTCGCCGCTGCCATCCCGCAAGCCCAAACCATCACACTAGCAAGCGGCCACGCTTTGATGACCGAGCAAGCCGACGCCGTCAACGAGGCCCTGCTGGCACTTATCGGCAGTCGATAGGACCGAAGTGGTCGGCGAGGGTCTTGCCGAGGCCTGCTTCGACGGCGCTTTCCACTTCACGGGCGAGGGACGCGGCGTCGTGCGCGGCTTGCAGGTCGCGTTCGTCATCGCTGTCCGCCACCACGCCGGCATTGAGCGGCATGCCGGCGAAGACGAACAAGCGGTAGACGTCGGCCAGCGTCAGCTTGTCGACGTTGGCGAGGATGACCCAGTGGTCGGAGCCCTCGCTCACGCGCTTGCCCCACTGGACGCGCGGCGGCGTGGCCACCGCCACACGCCCCACCCAGCCTTCCGCCATCATGCGTTCCAGCAGATTGTCCATTTCATCGAAGCCGAGGCGGGTGCGGGCGCGGATCTGGCCGGCGCTGACCAAGGCGGTGTCGCCGCACTTGCAGGCCACGTGCAGCACTTTGAGGATCGCCATCGCGTCGACAAACTCGCCGCCCGGCTGCGCCTCGTGCCACCAGCGTTCGTACTTCACCACCGGCAGCGCGGCCACCAGCAAGGCGCCGAACAAGGTGATCAGCCACGATAAGTACACCCACAGCAGGAACAGCGGTACCGCCGCCAGCGCGCCGTAGATCTTGGAATAGGTCGGGAACTGGGTAATGAAAATCGCGAAGCCGCGCTTGGCCAGCTCGAACGCGAGACCGGCCACCAATCCGCCCCAGGCCGCATCGCGCCAGTCCACATCGCGATTCGGCACCGCCACGTACAGCAGCGTGAAGGTGGCCGTGGTCAGCGCCAGCGACAGCACGGTGTAGATCAGCGCCCCCAGCACCGGCACGTGGCCGACCAGATCGCTGGTGGCCATGAACACTTGCGAGGACAGCGTCAGCGACACGCCGATCAGCAAAGGGCCGAGCGTAATCAAGGCCCAGTAGACAAGGATACGCTTGCTCCAGCTGCGCTGGCCGCGCACGCGCCAGATGCGGTTGAAGACGCGTTCGATCAGGTTCATCATCGCGATCGAAGTCACGATCAGCATCACCGCCCCCACCGCCGACAAGCGCGTGGCCTTGGCCGCGAACATGGTCAGGTAGTTAAGGATGGGGCCCGAAATCGATTTCGGCATCACACTCTGCGCGAAGTACGCTTCCAGCGTCTGGCGCAGCGTGGTGAACATCGGGAAGGTGGTGAATATCGCCAGTGCGATGGTCAGCAGCGGCACCAGCGCGAACACGGTAGTGAAGGTCAGACTGCCGGCGATCTGCGGCAGGCTCTCTTCGCGCAGGCGCCGATGAGCAAACAGGAACAGGTCCCGCACTTCGGGCCAGGACAGGGAACGCGCTGTCTCCCAGCCGCTTTTGCAGCTACGGACAACATACTGGGCAAACCATTGGAGATATTTTTCGTACATGGGGCGTATCGTATTACAACAGTGGCAATGATGCCACCTGCTAAAGCGCCCTATAATAACGCCGATGAACTCTCTGACTATTCTCGTTTTGTTTTATTCCCGTCACGGCGCCACGCGCAAGCTGGCCGAGTTGATCGCCCAGGGCATTGAGAGCGTGCCGGGCTGCGACGCGCGCCTGCGCACCGTGCCGGCCGTCTCCACCGTCACCGAGGCCACCGAGCCGGAAGTGCCGGCCGACGGCGCGCCTTATGTGGAGCTGGAAGACTTGACCGAGTGCGCCGGCATCGCAGTCGGCTCGCCTACCCGCTTCGGCAATATGGCCTCGGCCATGAAGTATTTTTGGGACGGCACCGCCAGCCAATGGCTGTCCGGCGCGCTGGCGGGCAAGCCTGCTTGCGTGTTCACCTCCACCGGCAGCCTGCACGGCGGCCAGGAATCCACGCTGCTGTCGATGATGATCCCGCTGTTCCATCACGGCCTGATGGTGCTCGGCCTGCCGTACACTAATCCTGAACTGATGACCACAGCCAGCGGCGGCACGCCCTATGGCGCCAGCCACTGGTCCGGCCTCGATGGCAAGAAGGTCATCACCGAAGACGAGAAACGCCTCGCCATCGCACTGGGCAAGCGGCTGGCCGAAACCGCAGTCAAATTACACGGATAAGCGTCATGGAAACCACAATGCAAAAATATTTTCACTGGGGCGCGATGGGCAGCCTGGTGACACTGATTCTCTGGTGTGTGTTGTGGGAGATGGTGCTGGCGCCGCTGAAACCGGGCGGTTCGTGGCTGGTGCTGAAGGCTGCGCCACTGCTGCTGCCGCTGTACGGCGTCTACAAGCGCGATATCTACACGCTACAGTGGACGTCGATGATGATCCTGCTCTACTTCACCGAAGGCGTGGTGCGCGGATGGAGCGACACCGGCAGCCTGTCGGCCTGGCTGGGCTGGGGCGAAGCGGCGGTGGTCTGCGTGTACTTTGTGTGCGCGGTGCTGTACCTCCGTCCTTACAAGCGCGCCGCCAGGAAGATGGCCAGGGAGCTGCTCGAAAAGGTGAAGGTCAACACGGTTAAATGATGGACTTCCTCACGCAATGCCGCGCCGCCATCGGTGAGCAGTATGTGCTCGATACGCCGGACGGCATGGCGCCCTTCCTCACCGACCAGCGCGGACGCTTTACCGGCAAGGCGCTGGCGGTGCTGCGTCCCGGTTCCGTGGAGGAAGTGGCGGCGCTGGTGCGCGCTTGCGCCGAACATCGCGTAGGGCTGGTGCCGCAAGGCGGCAATACGGGACTGGTGCTGGGCAGCGTGCCCGATGCCAGCGGCGCGCAGGTGGTGCTGTCGCTGGCGCGGCTGAACCGCATTCGCCAGGTCGACCCGGTCAACCGCACCATGACGGTGGATGCGGGCTGCATACTTCAACATATCCAGGAAGCGGCGGCCGCCGAGGGCTGCTTGTTCCCGCTGTCGCTGGCAGCGGAAGGCAGCTGCACTATCGGCGGCAATCTCGCCACCAATGCGGGCGGCACTGCGGTTCTGCGCTACGGGAACACGCGCGAGTTGTGCCTCGGGCTGGAAATCGTCACGCCGCAGGGCGAGATCTGGAGCGGCTTGCGCGGCCTGCGCAAGGACAATACCGGCTACGATTTGCGCGACCTGTTCATCGGCGCGGAAGGCACGCTGGGCATCATCACCGGCGCGGTGCTCAAGCTCTATCCGCAGCCCAAGGCCTGCATCACGGCGCTGGCGGCGCTGCCCTCGCCTGCGCATGCGCAGCAGCTGCTGGTGCTGATGCAAGATCATTGCGGGTCCAGCCTGACCGGCTTTGAGCTGATGTCGCGCTACTGCCTTGAACTGGTGGCGCAGCAGTTCCCACAGTTGCCGCGTCCTTTCGCCGGGCCGCATGCGCAGTACGTGCTGCTGGAATTGTCGAGCAGCGAGTCGGAGCAGCATGCGGTCGGGCTGCTGGAACGCGCCATCGGGGCAGCGCTGGAACGCGCTGCGATCGATGATGCGGTGGTGGCGACGTCGGTCGCGCAATCGGCTGGCTTGTGGCAGCTGCGCGAGCATATTCCGCTGGCGCAGGCCAAGGCGGGCAAGAACATCAAGCACGATATTTCGCTGCCGGTGTCGCGCATTGCGGACTTTATTGCGGCTACCGAGCCGTTGCTGGATGCGGCCTTCCCCGGCTGCCAGCTGGTGTGCTTCGGCCATCTGGGCGATGGCAACCTGCATTTCAACGTTGCGCCGCCGGCGGGCGTGTCGAACGAGGACTTCCTGCGGAATCAGGATCAGGTCAACCGCGTGGTGCACGATAGCGTGGCGGCGTTCGGCGGTTCGATTTCGGCAGAACATGGCATCGGTGCGTTGAAGCGCAATGAATTGGCGCGCTATAAATCGCCGGTAGAACTCAATATGATGCGAGCCATCAAAGCGGCCTTGGATCCGCTGGGTATTATGAATCCCGGTAAAATCCTTTGAGCGAGGCTGAGATGAATATCCTGATCGTTGCGGCGCTGGCGGGCGCTGTCTACAAATGTACGGTGGACGGCAAGGTCACTTACAGCGATTCGCCTTGCGCTGCCGGCGCCAGCGTGGTGCTGGAAACGCCAGCCGCGCCGCCGGCCGATCCTGCCGCAGGCGCCGCACTGCGCAACCAGCAAAAGCAAGCCGACACGCTGCAGAAGTCGCGGCTCAAGCGCGAAGAGCGTGAGGAGCGCGAAGCCGCTCGCGAAGCAAAAGACGCCGCCGTGCAGCGCAAAAAGTGCGATCAGCTCAAGCTGAAGAAACGCTGGGCCGACGAAGACGCCCGCCGCGCCACCGGCTCCGCCACCGAAACCGCCCGCCTGCGCGCCCATCGCGCCGGCGAAGCAATGGCGCTGGAGTGCCCGCGCTGATGCACGTCCATGCGCCGCCAGCCACGCCGCCCGCGCCGGCCATCGCGAGCGCGCCTTCCGTGTCGATGCGCCGCTTGTCGCGCTGGCTCCTGCTGGGAGAGTGGCGCACACATCCGGTGCGGGCGCTGGTGGCGATTGCCGCTATCGCGGTCGGCATCTCGCTCGGCTTCGCCATCCATCTGATTAACGCGGCCGCCTTCAACGAGTTCTCGGCCGCTGTGAAAAGCCTGTCCGGCGTCGCCGACATCCAGGTGCGCGGCAGCGAGGCGTTCTTCGATGAAGCAATCTACCCGACACTGGCGCAGCGCGATGGCGTGGTGGTCGCCTCGCCGGTATTGGAATTCGACGCCTCCGTGCCCGGCCAGCGCACCGCCCTCAAGATCATCGGTGTAGACGCTTTCCGCGCCAGCTACGTCTCGCCCGACCTGCTAGGCACGCCCGCTGACGGCCGCCTTGAAGACACACTCGCCGACGACGCCCTGTTCCTCTCCCCCGCCGCCCAGCAATGGCTGCAGTCGAAGAACGGCGCGATTGCGCTACAAGTCGGCACCAATCAACTCACCCTGCGCGTGGCCGGCCCAATGCCTGGCGCGCGCGCAGGCCAGCGCATCGCCGTGATGGATATCGGAGCCGCCCAATGGCGCTTCGAAAAACTCGGCCAGCTTTCACGTATCGATCTCAAACTGCGCGATGGCGTCAACCGCGAAACCTTCAAGGCCCAGCTGCAGCAGGACCTGCAACGCCAGTACCCCGGCCGCTTCCGCGTCAATCAGCCCAACGACGAAGAACAGAACAACCGCAACGAAGGCATGAGCCGTGCTTACCGGGTCAACCTGACCGTGCTGGCATTGGTGGCGCTGTTCACCGGCGCCTTCCTCGTGTTCTCCACGCAGGCGCTGTCCGTGATCCGTCGCCGCAGCCAGTTCGCGCTGCTGCGCGTGCTGGGCATGGACCGCCATCGCCTGCTGCGCCAGATTTTGCTCGAAGGCCTGTGCCTGGGCGTGGCCGGATCGGCCATCGGCATCGCAGCCGGCTACGGCATGGCCGCGACCGCGCTGCATTTCATGGGCGCAGACCTTGGCGCCGGCTTCTTCTCCGGCGTGCGCCCGGCGGTGCACTTCACACCGGTGGCCGCCGCCGTCTACTTCGCGCTCGGCGTCGCCGTCGCCTTGCTGGGCTGCGCCGCGCCGGCGCTGGACGCGGCCCGCGCCAAGCCCGCCGTCGCGCTCAAATCCGGTAGCGAGGAAGCCGCTATGTCCCGTCTCGCGCGCGCCTGGCCATCGCTGTTGCTGATGGCATTGGCCGCGCTGCTATCGCAAGCGCCGCCGGTCTTCGAGCTGCCGCTGTTCGGCTACCTGTCGATTGCGCTGCTACTGATCGGCGCCATCGGCCTGATGCCGCGCCTTGCGGCCGTCGTGTTCCGCTTTGCTCACCGGCGCTGGAGCGCGGCCACGGCGACGCATCCGCAAGCCTCCGCAGTGGTGACGCTGACCTTGGCGCGGCTCGCCAACGCCTCCAGCCAGGCCGGCATTGCGCTCGGCGGCGTGCTGTCCAGCTTTAGCCTGATGGTGGCGATGGCCATCATGGTCGCGAGTTTCCGCGTGTCGCTGGATGACTGGCTGCTGCACATCCTGCCGGCCGATATCTACGTCGGCACCGCCAGCGGCGGCGCGACGGCGGGCCTGCGACCACAGGAACAGACCGCGCTGGCCGCACTGCCCGGCGTCGACAATGCAGACTTCCTGCGCACGCGCAGCTTGTCGCTGGCGCCAGACCGGCCGCCGGTCGTGCTCATGGCGCGCAATGTCGATGCGGCCCATCCTGACCGCACGCTGGCCATCGTCGGCGAAACGCGCGCGCCTGCGCCGGGCACGCGGCCAGTGTGGGTATCGGAAGCGATGGTGGATTTGTACGGCATGCAGGTTGGCCAGCGCATCGAGCTGCCGCTCAACGGCGCGCAGCACGCATTCCAGGTGGCCGGCGTCTGGCGCGACTATGCGCGGCCGACCGGCACTATCCAGATGCGATTGAGCGACTACCGTGCCATCACCGCCGACCGGGACGCGAGCGGCGTGGCGCTGTCGCTCAAGCCGGGCGCCAAGGCGGAGGACACGCTGGCCGCGCTCAAGCGGCTGCCGTTTGCCGCGCTGCTGGAAGCCAGCGAGCCGTCCGAGATCCGCGCCATGAGCATGAAGATTTTCGACCGCAGCTTCGCCATCACCTATTTGCTGGAAGCGATCGCCATCGTCATCGGCCTGCTCGGCGTGGCCGCGACCTTCTCGGCGCAAACGCTGGCGCGGGCAAAGGAGTTCGGCATGCTGCGCCACGTCGGCGTCACCCGCAAGCAAGTGCTGGCGATACTGGCGATTGAAGGCGGCTCGCTGACCGCGCTCGGCATCGTCACAGGTTTTGTGCTGGGATGGGTGATTAGCCTGATTCTGGTTTTTGTCGTCAATCCGCAATCGTTCCACTGGACCATGCAACTGCACCTGCCTTGGCCGCTGCTGGGCGGCGTGGCCGGCCTGCTGCTGGCCGCCGCCGCGCTCACCGCGCTGCTGGCCGGCCGCCAGTCGCTGTCCGGCGGACCGATACGCGCCGTCAGGGAGGACTGGTAATGCTGCGTCGCCTGCTATCCCGCGCCGCGCACGCGGCCACCGCCATCGCCATCGCGCTCGCAGCCACCGTCACGTTGCAGGTCCGCGCGGCCGGGCCGCAATTCACCGCCGTCACGCCACTGCCGCCCGGCGCCGCGCTGACCTTCCCCAAGGACTACGGCGCCCATCCTGACTACAAAACCGAATGGTGGTACGTCACCGGCTGGGTCAACACGCCGGATGGCAAGCCGCTCGGTTTCCAGGTCACCTTCTTCCGCAGCGCCAGTGGCCATGACCGCGCCAATCCCAGCCAGTTCGCGCCCAAGCAGCTGATCATCGGCCACGCCGCGCTGTCCGATCCGGCCAACGGCAAGCTGCTGCACGACCAGCGCAGCGCGCGCGAAGGCTTCGGCCTGTCCTACGCCAAAACCGGCGACACCAACGTCAAGCTGGAAGACTGGCACATGTTGCGCGCCGCCGATGGCAGCTACACCGTCCATGTCGACAGCGCACAGTTCAAATTTGATATCACACTGGCGTCTTCGCAGCCAGTGCTGCCCGAGGACGACCGTGGCTACTCGCGCAAAGGCCCGCGCCCCGGCCAGGCCAGCTACTACTACAGCGAGCCGCACCTGAAAGTTAGCGGAAATGTCACACGCAACGGCAAACCCACTGCCGTCACCGGCGCCGCATGGCTAGACCACGAATGGTTCAGCGAGTACGTCGATCCGAACGCCAACGGCTGGGATTGGGTCGGCGCCAACCTCAATGACGGCGGTGCGCTGATGGCTTTCCAGATCCGCAGCAAGACAGGTGCTAAACTATGGGCGCACGCGACATGGCGCGATGCTTCCGGTAAGATCACGCAGTTTGCCCCGGAACAGGTCACATTTACCCCGCAAAGGCGCTGGCGATCGCCGCGCACCAATGCCGAGTATCCCGTTGCGACCCAGCTCACCACCGGCAGCGCCGTGTGGGACCTCGTGCCTTTGCAGGACGATCAGGAGCTGGATTCGCGCCGCTCGACCGGTGCGGTGTACTGGGAAGGTGCGGTGACCGTGAACCGGGACGGCAAGCCGGCCGGCCGCGCCTATCTGGAATTGACCGGCTATGTGAGTCCGATGAAGTTGTAAGAACAATAGTAAGAACAATATAAAGCAGCACCAATCGTCAACATCAGCATAACAACGCAACCGCAGCCACACGATGACCAACAGCACCACCGCCAGCACGATGTCCGCAGCCGCACCGTCCACCAGCCGGGAACTCAAGAAAGGCAGCCTCGCCACCCTGCGCGGCCTGCTGCCCTTCCTCGCTCCCTACAAAAAGCGCTTCGCCGTTGCCGGCATCGCGCTGCTGGTGGCTGCCGGCGCCACGCTGGCGATACCGGCCGCGTTCAAACAGATGATCGACCTTGGCTTCGGCGGCGGTGCGCGCAGCATCCAGCATGTGGATCTGGTGTTCCTGGCGCTGTTCGGCCTCGCCACCATCCTGGCGCTGGCGACGGCGGCGCGTTTTTACAGCGTGTCCTGGCTGGGCGAGCGCGTAACGGCCGACATCCGTGCCGCCGTGTACCGGCACGTGGTCACGCAAAGCCCGGAATTCTTTGAAACCACGCAGACCGGCGAAGTCCTGTCGCGCATCACCACCGACACCACGCTGATTCAGTCCGTGGTCGGCACCAGCATCTCGATGGCGCTGCGGAATATGCTGCTGTTTATCGGCGGCCTGGTGATGCTGTTCGTGACCAGTCCTAAACTGTCGGCCATCATCATCGGCCTGCTGATTTTGACCGTGCTGCCGATCGTGATGTTCGGCCGCCGCGTGCGCAAGCTGTCGCGCGATTCGCAGGACCGCGTGGCCGACGCCTCCGCAATGGCCGGCGAAATCCTCAACGCCATGCCGACCGTGCAGGCCTTCACCCACGAAAAAATCGAATCGCAGCGTTTCGGCGGCTCGGTCGAAGGCGCGTTCCAGACCGCGATGAACCGTATCCGCGCCCGCGCCATCCTGACCATGCTGGCGATTGTGCTGGTGTTCGGCGCCATCGTGTTCGTGCTGTGGCTCGGCGCGCACGCCGTGCTGTCGGGCGAAATGACCGGTGGCGACCTCGGTCAGTTCATCCTGTACGCCTCCATTACGGCGGGCGCCATCGGTGCTCTGTCGGAAGTGATGGGCGAAGCGCAGCGTGCCGCCGGCGCCACCGAGCGCTTGCTGGAACTGATGTCGGTGAAATCCAAGATCCAATCGCCAGCCGTGCCGCTGCCACTGCCGCCGCGTGCGGCCAACGGCGCGGCGCTGACGCTGAGCGACGTGGTGTTTTCCTACCCTTCGCGTCCCGAAACCCATGCGCTGAGCCACCTCGCGCTGGATATCAAGCCCGGTGAAACGGTGGCCGTGGTCGGCCCCTCCGGCGCCGGCAAGACCACCCTGTTCCAGCTGTTCCTGCGCTTCTACGATCCGCAAAGCGGCAGCATCAAGCTGGATGGCGTCGATATCACGCAGCTGGACCTGCACACGCTGCGCGGCGCCATCGGCATCGTGCCGCAGGATACGGTGATCTTCTCGGCCAACGCGATGGAAAACATCCGCTACGGCCGCGCCGATGCGAGCGACGAAGAAGTGATCGCCGCCGCCAGGCTGGCTGCTGCCCACGAATTCATCGAACGCCTGCCGCAGGGCTACCAATCCTTCCTCGGTGAGCGCGGCGTGCGCCTGTCTGGCGGCCAGCGTCAACGTATCGCGATTGCGCGCGCTCTGCTGAAAAACCCGCCGTTGCTGCTGCTGGACGAAGCCACCAGCGCGCTGGATGCGGAATCGGAACGACTGGTGCAGAAGGCGCTGGAAGCGGCGATGGTCGGCCGCACCACCGTCATCATCGCGCACCGTCTGGCGACCGTGCAGCGCGCGGACCGCATCATCGTGATGGAAGACGGTAAAATCGTCGAAACCGGCACCCATAAATCGCTGGTGGCGCTGGGCGGCATCTACGCCAACCTGGCGGCCCTGCAGTTCCACAACGTGCACGTGGAGCATTGAGCGTATCTTTCAGGAGCACGCCATGACCGACGCAGAATTGAAGCAACGCTGCCGCCAGCACTTGCCGGGCCATCGCGTCCTCACGCCCGCCGAATTGTTCGCGGCGATGGGCGACTGGTGCCAGGCCCGCGACGTCGCGCATGATGTCTACGGCAGCGGCGCGCTGATACAGGAATTCGAGCAGAAGATCGCACGGCTGCTGGGCTTTGAGGCGGCGGTGTTCTGCATCACCGGCACCATGACGCAGGCGACCGCGCTGCGCATCGCCTGCGCGGAACGCGGCAGCAAGCTGGTGGCGCTGCATCCGAGCTCGCACATTTTGAAGCACGAGCGTGGCAACCATCAGCTATTCGACCATTTCCATGCGCTGCAGATCGGCGATCCGCATCGGCCGTGGACGCTGGACGAACTGCGAGGCATCCCGGACAAACTCGGCGCGGTATCGCTGGAACTGCCGGCGCGCGAGATTGGCGGCCAATGCCCGGACTGGGACGAACTGTCGGCCATCAAGCAGTATGTGCGCGAGCAAGGGGCGCACCTGCACATGGACGGCGCGCGCTTGTGGGAAACGGCTGCGGCGTATGGCCGGCCAGCGAGCGAGATCGCGGCAGGCTTCGACAGCGTGTACGTCTCGCTGTACAAGGGCATCGGCGGCATGGGCGGCGCGATGCTGGCCGGTAGCGCGGCCTTTGTCGCCAAGGCGCAGGAGTGGTTCCGCCGCCAGGGCGGCAACGTGTATCATCGCACGCCTTACGTGGTGGCTGCGGCCATGCAGTTCGATGCGCGGCTGGCGGCCATGCCCGATTATTTCAAACGCACGCAATGGCTGTATGATGCACTGCGCGATTTTCCGCTGCTGACGCCGAATCCGGCGCAGCCGCAAGCCAATATGCTGCATCTGCATCTGCCGGTGAGCCGTGAACGCGCGCTGGAGATCCGCAATCGCTTCGCCGAGCAGCACAGCGTGTGGCTGTTCAATGGCGCCAGTCATGCCGCGCTGCCGGGGCGCTGCTCGGTCGAACTGTACATCGGCGACAACCTGCTGCATATGCCGGACCAGCGCATACGCGAAATTTTGACCTTGTGGTCTGCCGCGCTGGCCAACTAATTCTTTGGATTTCTCATGACTTTTCAAACACTGGGTCTGATCGACCCTTTACTGCTTACGCTTTCTTCGCTGGGCTACAAGCAGCCTACGCCAGTTCAGAAGCAAGCCATTCCTGCCGTACTGGCGGGCCGCGACGTGATGGCGGCCGCGCAGACCGGCACCGGCAAGACGGCCGGTTTCGCGCTGCCGATTCTGCAGCGCCTGACGCTCGATGGCGTCACTGCTCCCCATTGCGTGCGCGCGCTGGTGCTGGTGCCGACCCGCGAACTGGCCGAGCAGGTTTTTGAAAGCTTCCGCAGCTACGGCGGCAATCTGCCGCTGCGCAGCTCGGTGGCGTATGGCGGCGTGGATATCGTGCCGCAGATCGCCAAGCTGCGCAAGGGGCTGGATGTGCTGGTGGCGACGCCGGGGCGCTTGATCGACCTGCACGATCAGGGCGCGATCAGCTTTGAACTGCTGCAAACGCTGGTGCTCGATGAAGCGGACCGCATGCTGGATCTGGGCTTTGAGCGCGATCTGGATATTCTGCTGGAGGCTTTGCCGAAGCAGCGCCAGACCCTGATGTTCTCGGCCACCTTCTCGGACGAGGTGCGCAAACTGGCCAAGGGCATGGTGCGCGATCCGGTGCAAATTCAGGTTGAGGCGGCGAATACGGCGGTGAAATCGGTCAAGCAATGGCTGGTCACGACCGACAAGCGCCGCAAGCCGGAGCTGTTCCTGCATCTGCTGAACAAGCTGGGATGGGCGCAGGCGCTGGTGTTCGTCAAGACGCGGAAAGGTGCGGAGGCCTTGGTCAAGGAGTTGCAGGAGCACGGCCTGACTGCGGACGCCATCCACGGCGACAAGACGCAGCCAGCGCGTTTGCGCGCGCTCGATCGTTTCAAGCGCAAGGAAGTGCAGCTGCTGATCGCCACCGACGTGGCGGCGCGCGGCCTGGATATTGAAGCGCTGCCGCTGGTGGTGAACTTCGATTTGCCGACGGTGGCGGAGGATTACATTCACCGCATCGGACGTACTGGCCGGGCGGGCATGACGGGTGAAGCGGTGTCGCTGGTGTGTGCGGATGAAGTGGATATGCTGAAGGCGGTTGAAACCTTGACGCGCCAGGTGATTCAGCGCTTTGAGGAAGCGGGCTTCGAGGCCGATCACCGCGTGCCGGAGACCGCGCCCAAAGGCAGCGCGGTTGCAGTGCAAAAGCTGTCGGCGCCTGGCGCCGGCAAAAAAGCAGGCGGCAAACCGGCAGCAAGCGCCAAGCGCCTTGCCGCTGCGCCAGTCGGCGGCAAGACGCCAGCCAAGGTCGAAGCACGGCCGGCCGGCGGCAATGAATCGCTGGGCACTTACATCCCGCCAGAAAAGCCATCGAAATCGTCGGGCCGCGACCGTGCGACCGACATTGAACCGAACTTTGGCCACAAATCCGGCCGCAAAGCCAGCGGCCCGCGTGGCGGATCTGGCGGCGGTTTCGGTGGCGGACGTAGCGCTGGCGGCGGCGCGCCGAAGGGTGCGGTGGTGGTCGCTGGTGGACGCGGCGCCAAGTCACTGGCACGTTCTGATGGTCGCGCCGCTGCAAAGCCAGGCGGCCGCAAATCCAAACCGGGCTCTCGCTGACGAACGCCCCGCCCTGCTAAAATAGCCATCTTTTGAGCGACACCCCACGTTGGAGAACTGAATGCAGCAATACCAGGAATTGATCCAGACCGTCATCGACACCGGCAGCTGGCAGGACAACCGCACCGGCATCCGCACCCTGAGCGTGCCGGGCGCGATGATGCGCTTCGACCTGACCAAAGGTTTTCCTGCAGTGACGACCAAAAAGCTGGCATTCAAATCCGTCGTCGGCGAGCTGTGCGCCTTCCTGCGCGCCTCCCGCAGCGCCGCCGATTTCCGCGCTCTCGGCTGCAAAGTCTGGGACCAGAACGCCAACGAAAACCAGCAATGGCTGGACAATCCCTACCGCCTCGGCACCGACGACCTGGGGCCGGTGTACGGCGTGCAGTGGCGCCAATGGCCCGGCTACAAAGTGATCGACGCCGACAACGCCGCCCAACTGGCCAACGCCGAAAAGAACGGTTTCACCGTGGTCGCGCCGATTGAAGAAAACGGCGTGAAAAAAATCCTGCTGTACAAAGCCATCGACCAGCTGCGCGAGTGCCTGGACACCATCATGAACAATCCGGGCAGCCGCCGCATCCTGTTCCACGGCTGGAATCCGGCGGTGCTGGACGCCGTCGCCCTGCCGGCCTGCCACCTGCTCTACCAGTTCATTCCGAACCCGGTGACCAAGGAACTGTCGATGTGCCTCTACGTGCGTTCGAACGACCTTGGCCTCGGCACGCCATTCAACCTGGCGGAAGGCGCCGCGCTGATGCATCTGGTCGGACGCCTGACTGGCTACACGCCGCGCTGGTTCACCTACTTCATCGGCGATGCGCACATCTACGAGAACCACATGGAGATGGTGCAGGAACAGCTCAAGCGCGAGCCGTTCCCGCTGCCGCAGTTGATCATCTCCGACCGCGTGCCGTCGTTCGCGCAGACCGGCAAGTACGAGCCTGAGTGGCTGGAAAAAATCGAACCAAGCGACTTCGCGCTCGAAGGCTACCAGCACCACGCCCCGATAACCGCAGCAATGGCGGTATGATGCGTCTGGATTTTGTACCAGGCACCCTGTGCGATGAGCGCATGTGGGGCCGCCTGCTGCCGCTGCTGGGCGACGGTTTTGAATTCAACCACATCCCGCTGCACAAGGCGCGCTCGCGCGAGCAGATGCAGGAACTGATCGGCGCACACGCCGCGCCGAAAGCCAATCTGGTGGCGTTCTCGCTGGGCGCCTATCTGGCGGTGGAATTCGCGCTGGCCAATCCGGACCGCGTGACTTCGCTGACCATCATCGCCAGCTCCGCCAAGGGCCTGCAGGAAAAAGAAAAAGCCACGCGGCTGCGCATCATCCCGCTGCTGGAAAAGAACATCTACACCGGCATGACGCAAATGCGCCTGCGCGAGATCCTCGCACCGGAACACATGGACGATCCAGCCATCGTCGACGTCATTCAAGCGATGGCGGTGGAACTGGGCAAAGACGTCCTGCTGACCCAATTCCGCACCACCATCGAACGCCCCGACCTGATGAGCCGCACCGGCGAACTGCGTTGCCCGGTGATGATCGTCGCCTCCGAGCAGGACAAACTGGTCGCCGCCGACGACGTACGCGAATTCACCACCTACAACCCAGCCGCCCAGCTGCACATGCTGACCGAGGGCACCGGCCACATGATCCCGCTGGAAGCCCCTCAGGCGCTAGCGAACCACCTGCTGGCCTTCTACAATTAAAAACATGAGCAAACTCACCATCATCGTCGCCACCGATGCCCAGCGGGGCATCGGGATTAACAATACGCTGCCGTGGAAGCTGCCGGAGGATCTGGCGCACTTCAAGCGCCTGACCACCGGCCATCCGATCATCATGGGCCGCAAGACCTTTGATTCGATCGGCCGCCCGCTGCCGAATCGCCGCAACATCGTCATCACCCGCAACGCCGAGTGGAAGCACGACGGCGTGGAGGTGGTCGGCTCGATCGAGGCCGCTATCGCGCTGCTGGACGGCGCCGAGGGCTTCGTCATCGGCGGCGCCGAGATCTACAAGCTGTCGCTGCAACTGGCTGACCAGTTGATTATCACTGAGATCGCCCATACCTTCGAGTGCGATGCGTTCTTCCCCGAGATCGGCGCCGCGTGGCAGGAAACCGCCCGAGAAGCCCACGTCTCCGAGGCGTCCGGTCTGCACTACGCTTTTGTTACTTTCAGCCGCAAGGCATAAGTTTTAGATTTAAGGATACCCATGTCTGGTCAAGGCTTCCACGTGCACGGTCCGCACGATCACGCTGTCGAACACGCCGCGCACGGCAATGACGGCTTCTCCAACAACATCGCCGTGATGACGGCCATCCTCGCCACCGTCGGCGCGGCGTTCGGCTACCTCGGCGGCGCGACGCAAAACGACGCCGCCCTGTTCAAGAACAACGCTGCCATCGACAAGACCGAGGCGGCCAACAAATGGAACTACTACCAGGCCAAGAACGCCCGCCAGAATCTGGCCGAGGTGGTCATGACCTTGCCAGGCGTCGATCCGAAGCGCTACGAGGCGGACGCCGCCCGCTACAAGCACGACAAGGAAGAAATCAAGAAGGATGCCGAGAAGTTCGAGGAATCCGCCAAGGAGTGGAACCGCAAGTCGGACGAGGCCATGCACAAGCACCACCAGTGGGCGCTGGCCACCACCGCCGAGCAAATCGCCATCTCGCTGGCCGCCATCACCCTGCTGACCCGCAAGAAATGGATGATGGGCCTGGCCTACGGCGTGGCCGGCGTCGGCCTCGTGCTGGGCACACTGGCCTGGTTTGGCGGCCACTAAGTAACATTCGCACAACATTAATCGGACGGCATGTGCCCCTGTAACAAGGGCGTCATGCCTGTCGTGCATTCTGGTACGATAATTTTTTCCCGCAGAGCCGCTATTTCTGCGAGAATCCCGTTCTTATTTTTTTGCGGCTAGCTCACCTGAGCGGTCGCGCCCCTAGTCCGCCCCTCCACATAAGTCAGGGGCGGCTTGCTTTTTTGGAGACATGCATGAAATTTCGTTTCCCCATCGTCATCATTGACGAGGATTTCCGTTCCGAGAACACGTCCGGCCTGGGCATTCGCGCCCTTGCCGATGCAATGGAAAAAGAAGGCATGGAAGTGGTGGGCGTGACCAGCTACGGCGACCTGTCCCAGTTCGCCCAGCAGCAATCGCGCGCGTCGGCCTTCGTGCTGTCGATCGACGATGAAGAATTCGGCTCGGGCTCGGTGGAAGACACCGACACCGCGCTGAAATCGCTGCGCGCCTTCGTCGAGGAAATCCGCTACAAGAACGCCGACATCCCGATCTACCTGTACGGCGAAACCCGCACCTCGCGCCACATCCCCAACGATATCCTGCGCGAGCTGCACGGCTTCATTCACATGTTCGAGGACACGCCGGAATTCGTGGCGCGCCACATCATCCGCGAAGCCAAGTCCTACCTGGACGGCCTCGCGCCGCCGTTCTTCCGCGCGCTGGTGGAATACGCCAACGACGGCTCGTACTCGTGGCACTGCCCTGGCCACTCGGGCGGCGTGGCGTTCCTGAAATCGCCGATCGGCCAGATGTTCCACCAATTCTTTGGCGAGAACATGCTGCGCGCCGACGTCTGCAACGCGGTGGAAGAACTGGGCCAGCTGCTGGACCACACCGGCCCGGTCGCCAAGTCCGAGCGCAACGCCGCGCGCATCTTCAACGCCGACCACTGCTACTTCGTCACCAACGGCACATCCACCTCGAACAAGATGGTGTGGCACTCGACCGTGGCGCCAGGCGACATCGTGGTCGTTGACCGCAACTGCCACAAATCGATCCTGCACTCGATCATCATGTGCGGCGCGATTCCGGTGTTCCTGATGCCAACGCGTAACCACCTCGGCATCATCGGCCCGATCCCGCTGGAAGAGTTCTCGATGGAGAGCATCATGCGCAAGATCGAAGCCAATCCGTTCGCGCGCGAAGCCGTGAACAAGAAGCCGCGCATCCTGACCATCACCCAGTCGACCTACGACGGTGTGGTCTACAACGTGGAAACCCTGCGCGAGCTGCTGGACGGCCAGATCGACACCCTGCACTTCGACGAAGCCTGGCTGCCGCACGCCACCTTCCACGACTTCTACAAGAACATGCACGCGATCGGCAAGGACCGCCCGCGCGCGAAAGAGTCGATGATCTTCTCGACCCAGTCGACCCACAAGCTGCTGGCCGGCCTGTCGCAGGCCTCGCAAGTGCTGGTGCGCGAATCGGAAACCGTCAAGCTGGACCAGGACGCCTTCAACGAGGCCTACCTGATGCACACTTCGACCTCGCCGCAGTACTCGATCATCGCCTCGTGCGACGTCGCTGCCGCCATGATGGAAGCACCGGGCGGCACCGCGCTGGTGGAAGAATCCATCCTGGAAGCGCTGGACTTCCGCCGCGCCATGAAGAAGATCGACGCCGAATGGGGCAAAGACTGGTGGTTCAAGGTGTGGGGCCCGGACGAGTTCGCCGAAGAAGGCATCGGCTCGCAAGCCGACTGGATCTTCACCGAGCAAAGCAAGGAATGGCACGGCTTCGGCGACCTGAAGCCGGGCTTCAACATGCTGGACCCGATCAAGGCCACCATCGTCAACCCTGGCCTGTCGCTGGACGGCAAGTTCGACGAGACCGGCATCCCGGCGTCGATCGTGACCAAGTACCTGGCCGAGCACGGCGTGATCATTGAGAAGTGCGGCCTGTACTCGTTCTTCATCATGTTCACCATCGGCATCACCAAGGGCCGCTGGAACACCCTGTTGACCGCACTGCAACAGTTCAAGGACGACTACGACAAGAACCAGCCGATGTGGCGCATCCTGCCGGAATTCGCAGCCGCCAACCCGACCTACGAGAAAATCGGCCTGCGCGACCTGTGCCAGCAGATCCACGATTTCTACAAGGCCTACGATGTGGCGCGCCTGACCACCGAGATGTACCTGTCGGACATGGTACCGGCCATGAAGCCGTCGGACGCGTTCGCCAAGATGGCGCACCGTGAAATCGAGCGCGTTGCCATTGATGAGCTGGAAGGCCGCATCACCTCGATCTTGCTGACCCCGTACCCACCGGGCATTCCGCTGCTGATTCCGGGCGAACGCTTCAACAAAACCATCGTTGACTACCTGCGCTTCGCACGCGACTTCAACGAGCGCTTCCCGGGCTTCGAGACCGACGTGCACGGCCTGGTCAAGCGCGAAGTAGACGGCAAGCGCGGCTACTTCGTCGATTGCGTCAAGCAGTAAGTTTACCGTTCCCCAAAAAAGCAGCTTTCGCTGCTTTTTTTTTAATTTTCTGTTGCGCGGAATTGACATTTGCAAAAAGAAATTTACATTTCCACCTAAATAAGTTCGCCGAAATTACCGCCAAGATACCGCTAACTTCGGATAAAAAATTCTTTAAAATTAAATAGTTACGTAACAATAATAAACATTACCCCGACGCAGGCGACAGGCTCTTCTACAATCGAAAGCCTTTCTCATCGACAAGGTAACGGGTAATGAACTGTAATCGATTCACATTTGCCGGATTGCTACTACTGGCATCCTGTGGCGGCGGCAACGAACCGGCAAGCACCGCCCCTCAGCACAGCCCCAACATCACGGCTGGCGTCACCACCAGCGGCACCGCAACCAGCGGAACGGGCACCCTGGCACCCGCTGCGGCCGCACACTTCCTGGGGCAGGCGAGTTTCGGCGCGACCTCCGCCACCATTAATGAGCTAAGCAGCTTGGGCAAATCCGCCTGGATCACTGCCCAGTTCACCAAGCCACAAGTCCTGCACCGCGACTACGTCCAGCAATTCACCGGCGCAGCGCTGTCGTCCACCCTGTTCCAGGAGTCGTTCTGGCGTCAGGCTGCCCAGGGCGACGACCAGCTGCGCCAGCGCGTTACTTACGCCTTGTCGCAAATTTTCGTGGTGTCGTTCATGGACAGCAGCGTCGCCGGTCGCGTCACCGGCATGGCCGACTACTATGACACGCTGGGTCGTTACGCCTTCGGCAATTTCCGTGACCTGCTGCAAGCGGTGGCGCTGCATCCAATGATGGGGGCGTACCTCAGCCATATGCACAACCAGAAGGAAAACGGTACCCGCGTGCCGGATGAAAATTTTGCACGCGAGATCATGCAGCTGATGACCATCGGTCTGTACCAGCTGAACCAGGACGGCAGCGTCAAGACCAGCGGCGGTGTCCCAATTGAAACCTACACCCACGACGACGTGGCTGGCCTGGCCAAGGTCTTCACCGGCTGGAGCTGGAGTGGTCCGGACCGCAGCACCCTGCGCTTCTTCAGCGGCGCTCCCGATCCCGCGCGCGAATGGACGCCGATGCAAATGTATCCGGCCTTCCACTCGACCTCGACCAAGACCTTCCTGGGTGTCAGCACCAACGGCACCGGAGAAGCCGATCTGAAGGTGGCACTGGACACCCTGTTCAACCATCCCAATGTCGGCCCCTTCATCGGCCGCCAATTGATTCAGCGGCTGGTCACCAGCAATCCGAACGCCGCCTACATCAGCCGCGTGGCGGCCGCCTTCAACAACAACGGCAACGGCGTGCGCGGCGACATGCGCGCGGTGCTGCGCGCCATTCTGCTCGATCCGGAGGCGGCAGACAAAGGCCACCCAAGGAAGCTGCGCGAGCCGGTGGTGCGGCTGGCCAACTGGATGCGCGCCTTCAACGTAAAGTCGACCAGCGGGCGTTTCCTGATAGGCAATCTGGACGACCCGCTGACTGGCATCGGCCAAGCGCCGCTGCGCTCCCTATCCGTATTCAACTTCTACCGCCCATCCTACTCGCCGCCCAACACTACGCTGTCGGCGGCGCGCCTGGTGGCGCCGGAAATGCAGATCACGGGCGAGCCCAGCGTGACCGGCTACCTCAATTTCATGCTTATCACCATCCCGAACGGCACCGGCACCAAGCTCGACGTCGTGCCCGACTATACGAATGAACTGGCGTTGATCGGCTCGCCCGAGCAGCTGGTGGACCGCGTCCAACTGCTGCTGATGGGCGGCGGCATGTCGACCACGCTTCGCAACCAGATCATCAGCGCCGTCAGCGCCATTACCCCACCCGCCAGCGGCGACGTTGTCGCCACCGAGAACGCGCGCAAGAACCGTGTCTACATGGCGATTTTCCTGACGATGGCATCTCCCGAATACCTGGCGCAACGATAAGGACTCACTATGTCTCAACACCATCCATCACGCCGTCGTTTCGTCGGCAACATGCTGGCACTGGCCGGCGGCAGCAGCCTGCCCTTCACGCTCAACCTGGCCGCTATGGGCAGCGCCGCCGCGCAGGAAGCCGGCGACTACAAAGCCTTGGTCTGCTTGTTCCTCCACGGCGGCAACGACCACTTCAACACTGTGCTGGCCACAGATCCCGACTCGTGGAGCGCTTACCAGCGCATCCGCACTACCACCGACACCGGTTCCATCGCCCTGCCGGCGGCAGGCCTGGCCGGCGGCGTATTGCCGATTACGCCATCCACCGCGCACGCTGGCCGCAACTTCGCGCTGCATCCATCCATGCAGGCGATGAAGAACTTGTTCGATGGCGGGCGCGCCGCTATCGTGACCAACGTCGGTACGCTATTGCGGCCGACCACGTTGGCGCAGTACAAGGCCGGCGCCGTGGCGCTGCCGCCGCGCCTGTTCTCGCACAACGATCAGCAAGCGCAATGGCAAACCTCCCAGCCGGGTGGCGGGACCGATTTCGGCTGGGGCGGCCGGATGGCAGACCTGATCAGCGCCAGCACGGCCTCCGCCTTCACCGCGATTTCCACCGCCGGCAACGCGCTGTTCCTGAGCGGACAGGAGGCCCGTCAATACCAGGTCAGCGGCACCGGACCGGCGCCCATCCGGCGCCTGAACGACTCGCTGTATGGACTGTCGGCCGCCGCCAACCCGCTGCGGCAGATCATCACTGCGGACACGTCCGAACTGCTGCGAAAAGAGCATGCGGCGGTAACGGCGCGCGCCATCGACGCTGAGGCAAAACTGAGCAGCGTGTTGCCGCCGGCCGGCGCTGGCGGCGTGGCCGATCCGGGCCTGTACATCAACCCCAATACAGGGGGGACGGCGGTCAATCCGCTGGCGGTGCAGTTGCAGACGGTGGCACGCATCATTGCCGCACATGGCGCGCTGGGGCTCAAGCGGCAAGTGTTTTATGTCAGCCTCAATGGCTTCGACACGCACGATTTCCAGCGCGCCAACCAAGCCGACTTGCTGGCGCGGCTGTCTCACGCGATTACTTACTTCGACACCACGCTGGCCAGCCTGCAAGGCACCGACGTGCGCAAGCAGGTGACGCTGTTCACAGCCTCCGATTTCGGCCGCACCTTCAGCAGCAATGGCGACGGCACCGACCACGGCTGGGGCTCGCACCATTTTGTGGTGGGCGGCGCCGTCAAAGGCAAGAACATCTACGGCAGCATGCCGGTTACCGGCTTGGGGCACGAACTGGATGTCGGCTCGGGCGCCCTGCTGCCGACCATTTCGGTCGACCAGTACGGCGCCACGCTGGCCAGCTGGTTCGGCTTGTCGGCCACGCAGATTACGGATGTGTTCCCGAACATCGGCAACTTCAGCACCCGCAACCTGGGCTTCATGAACGCCGTTTAGCCGTTCACCGCTACGGTCAGCGTCGCCACATAACCGTCGGTGGTATTGCCGGTGATGCTGACCATTTGCAGCGAATAGCCATCGCTGAAGATGCCGTCGCTGCTCAGGCTGATCGCCGCCATATTCTTCACGCTGGCGCTGTAACCGGTGGTGGCGTACACCTCGTTGCAAGTCGCCACCGGGAAGGTGAATTGCGAGGTCTTGATGCGGTTGGCGGCGCTGTTGGCCTTGGCCAGCGTCGGGTACACCTCGAAGTGCACGTGCGGCACGCGGCCCGAATAGCAGCCGGGGAAAATGGTGGTGAAGGTGACGTTGCCGCTGCTGTCGGCTTCCTGCACGCCGCGCAGGTAGTTCTGGTTGGTCACGCCGGACGAGTACAGCGAGTAGTTGCCGTCGCGGTCGCAGTGCCACAGGTAGACGGCGGCATTGGCCAGCGCCGCGCAGTTGTTGTTGGCATTGACGATCTGCAGCTTGATGGTCAGCAGGACGCCGGCCGCCGTGCCGCTGGCGCTGCCGAAGCTGCTGCGGATGTCGCTGCGCACCACGCCCGACTGGGTCAACACGTTCACTACGCCGCTGCTGTTGCTGTTGGTGCCGTCGCCTGGATAGGGGCCGCCGGTTTCTTCCGGGATCACCGAGCACGAGCCGGTGGTCGGCGTGGTGGTGGTGGTCGTGGTGCCGGTGGTGCCGGTGGTGGTGCTGCCGGTGGTCGTGGTGCTGGTCGACGAAGTGGTGGTCGTGGTGCTGCTGTCGCTGCCCGAACCGCCGCCGCATCCGAGCACAGGCAACGCCGAGGCGCCAGCCAGCAGCCAGCGCAGCGTCTGGCGGCGGTCGCTATTCAGATTGAGCATCGCGGTCAAATCGGCCGCCAGGCTGTGTTCGTGGTGATCGTCGTGAGAATCCATTACCTACTCCTGCTTGGGTGAAAAAAAGGCCGCCGCACGCGCTCGCACGGCGGCCGCTACTACGAAGGCTTAAACTGTGGTGTTGACCAGATTGCCGCTGGTGCCGTTGCTGCCGACCTTGCTCGACAGCGCTTGCAGGAAGGCGGCCAGTTTGGTGGCTGCATCCGTGTTGGTGCTGCTGGTGCTATCAGTGCTATCAGTGCTGTCGGCGCTGGTGGTGTCGGTGCTGACGCCCAGCTTGTCCAGCAGATTGGCGAACGCGCTTTCCAGCTGATCGACCGCATCGCTGTCGCTGCTGGTGCTATCGGTGGTGCTGGTGCCCGAGCTCAGTTCCGACATCAGGCTTTGCAGGTCCGATTCCAGCTTGCCCGGACCGCCAGGGCCGCCCTGCTCGCCGTATGGCGGCGGTGGCGGCGCATCGGCGCCTTCGCTGTTCTGCGCATGCAGCGCGCCCATCAGGCTTTGCAGGAAGCTGCCCAGCGCAGCGGCCACGTCGTCGGCGCTGGTGGTGTCGCTGGTATCGCTGCTGGCCGAGGCCGATGCAGTCGAGCTGTCGGTGTTGCTGGTGCTGCTCGAACTGGTATCGGTGATGCCGATCGCTTTCAAGGCTTCGGCGATGGCGTCGGCGAAACCGCCGCCGTCATCCGGTGGCGGCGGTGGCGGGCGCACTCCCTCGGTGCTGTTCGTACTGGTGCTGCTGGTGCTGTTGGTGCTGCTCAAACGGCTCAGGAAACTGAGCGCGCTGGCAGCGCTACTGGAACTCAGGGCGCTGATTGACATACGGTTCTCCGCTTATTAGGTTTGAGGGGGACTACGGGTACGACTTTGCAAAACAACGTTAAGGGCGCTGCGGATGGCGCGGCTTTTCGTCCGCTTGCTTGTTGCGCTGTTCCGGCGTGAGCACGGCCAGCAATTTCTGTTGAGTACGCACGTGCTGCAGGGCGAGGTTGGCTTCGGCGGTGGCGAGGTCCTTGGCCAGCGCGGCGGCCTTGGCGTCGTCGTACTTGTCGGCGCTGGCCAGCGCACGCAGCGCTTCGCGCGCCTTGGCCGCCGCCTTGGACTGTTCGCGCAGGTACGGCGCTTCCGCGTGCACAATGGCGAAGACCTTGTCTTGCTGCGCTTCGCTCAGGTCCAGGCCGTGAAAGAATGGTGGACGGCCAGGGCCGAAGCCGGGGGCGAACGGGCCAGGACCATCATGCTCAGGACCATGCGGACCATGTTCCCCTTGCGCCATCGGCGGCCGCCCGGCGCCCATCTCGTCGGCGCGAGCGCTATTGCCCATGACAAACAGCGGCAGCGCCAGGACGGCAGCCAGCAGGACATTGCGTACGCTTGGTTTTGATGTTTTCATGCAAAGAATCCCTTGATTGGTAGTGAGCACCATTCTGTGATTCCCCTGTGTTAAGTGCCGTAAGGGCAACGTAAATCGGCGTAAAGATGCTTATCTGACATGCAATTCCCATGTGGAAATACGTTGTAAAACGGGGTAAAAGCGTGCCGCCGTGCGAGGTGCGGCTGTTATGATGAGCGATCTGTATCCAAAGAAAATCGCTGCAATGAAGAGCAAAGTACTGCTGATAGACGACGACATCGAACTGGTGGGCATGTTTAAGGAATACCTCGAACAGGAAGGCTTTGACGTCAAAACCGTGCACGACGGCGAGGCCGGCACCGCCGAAGCCTTTACCGGCCTGTACTCCATCGCCATCCTCGATGTGATGATGCCGCGCATGAACGGCCTGGAAACCCTGCGCCGCATCCGCACCAACAGCCAGCTGCCGATCCTGATGCTGACCGGGCGCGGCGACGATACCGACCGCATTGTTGGCCTGGAACTGGGCGCCGACGATTACGTGGCCAAGCCGTGCACCCCGCGCGAGCTGACCGCCCGCATCCGCGCCATCCTGCGCCGTGCGCAGAGCGTGCCGGCCGACACCAGCCAGCAGACCGCCATCACCGTCGGCCAATTGATCATGTGGCCGGAACAGCGCCGCGCCACCTGGGCCGGCGACAAGCTGGAACTGACCAGCACCGAATTCAACCTGCTGGAAGTGCTGGCGCGCAACGCCGGCCGTCCGGTCAGCAAGAACACCCTGTCCGAGCAAGGCCTGGGCCGGCCGCTGGCGCGCTTCGACCGCAACATCGACGTTCACCTGAGCTCGCTGCGACACAAGCTCGGCACCATCGCCGATGGCCGCTCCTGCCTGCAGACCGTATATCGCCTGGGCTACCAGCTGATCAAGGAGTAAGCCTTGGGCCGTTTGTTCTGGAAGTTCTTCCTGTCCATCTTTTTGGCGCAGCTGGCGGCCACCGTGTGTATCGGCGGCGCGGTCTGGCTGAAAAACCGCAACCAATTCGGCAGCCAGCAGGTCAGCCTCGACATGAGCCCGCCGGCCGAAATGGCGATCAACGCGGCCGCCTCGACGCTGGAATTCGGCGGCGTGAAGGCCCTGAAACGCATGTTGGAAAACATGGAGCGGCACCGCGTGTATGCGGTCGATGAACAGGGGCAGGAACTGCTGGGACGCGCCGTCAATCCGCGTACATTGCAGGAATCGCGCGAGCGCCTCAAGGAAGACGGCAAGCGCCGCGTAGTGCGCCAGGTAGCCGGTGACGACGGCAAAGGCTACCTGCTATTCCTGCCATCGGGCGAGCGCATGCGTACGCTGGAAAGTGAAACCCGTCCGCTGCTGGCCAACCTGGGCGGCGGCGCACAGATGGCCATGAAGGCGGCCTCGGTGCTGCAGGGCGACGACAATCGCCGCGACGAGCGCCGTCCGCCAGGCCCGCCGCCGGGCGGCCCCGGCATGGATGAGCGCCGCGATATGGGCGACCGTCCTTGGGGGCCGCGCTTCCAGCCGATGGGGCCGTGGGTGCCGATCGCCGCCGCCACCGCCGCCAGCCTGCTGTTCGCGGTACTGCTGGCCTGGTATTTCTCGCGCCCGATCCGCGCCCTGCGGCAAGCCTTCGACGCCGCCGCCAACGGCGACCTGGCGCCGCGCTTCACCAAGGAAGGCGGCAAGGCCGGCGACGAACTGAACGACCTCGGCCGCGATTTCGACCGTATGACCGCGCGCCTGCGCAGCCTGATCGACGGCCAGACCCGCCTGCTGCACGACGTCTCGCACGAGCTGCGCTCGCCGCTGGCGCGGCTGCAGGCGGCGATCGGCCTGGCGCACCAGCAACCGGAAAAATGGAGCGCGTCGATGGAGCGCATCGAGCGCGAAAGCGTACGTATGGACAAACTGGTGGGAGAACTGTTGACGCTGGCGCGCCTCGAAGCCGGCGCCATCAAGGCCAGTCAGGAGGAAATCAGTATGGCCGACCTGCTGGAGCAAATCGCCGACGACGCCCACTACGAAGCGGCCAGCCAGAACCGCAGCGTGATACGGGAGGGTGAAGCGGACGTGCAAATGATCGGCCAGCCCGATCTGCTGGGCCGGGCAATTGAAAACGTGGTGCGCAACGCCATCAAGCACAGCCCGGAAGGCGGCGAAGTGCAGCTACAGACGCGCTCGCTGCCAGAAGCCAGCCAGCTGGTGATCCGCGTGCTCGATCGTGGACCGGGCGTGTCGCCGGCCGATCTGGAAACCATCTTCCAGCCCTTCTTCCGTTCGAGTAACGCCAGCACCGAAGGCCACGGCCTCGGCCTGGCGATCGCCCAGCACGTGATCGAAGCCCACGGCGGCAGCATCAAGGCCAGCAACCGTGCCGGCGGCGGCCTGTGCGTGGAGATGATCCTGCCGGTCAAGCGCTGACCGGCAGTCGGCTTATCAGGCCTTCGGCAGGGTCACGCCGTGCTGGCCCTGGTATTTGCCGTTGCGGTCCTTGTAAGACACGTCGCAGACTTCATCGCTTTCAAAGAACAGCACCTGCGCGCAGCCTTCGCCGGCGTAGATCTTGGCTGGCAGCGGCGTGGTGTTGGAAAACTCCAGCGTCACGTAGCCTTCCCATTCCGGCTCGAACGGCGTCACGTTGACGATGATGCCGCAGCGGGCGTAGGTCGACTTGCCCAGGCAGACGGTCAGCACGCTGCGCGGAATGCGGAAGTATTCCATCGTGCGGGCCAGCGCGAACGAGTTCGGCGGGATGATGCAGACGTCGCTTTTCACGTCCACGAAGGAATTCGAATCGAAGTTCTTCGGGTCGACGATGGTGCTGTTGATGTTGGTGAACACCTTGAACTCATCGGCGCAGCGGATATCGTAGCCGTACGACGAGGTGCCGTAGGAAATTACCTTGCGGCCGTCCTCCTGGCGTACCTGGTCCGGGAAGAAAGGCTCGATCATCCCGTGTTCTTCCGCCATACGGCGTATCCATTTATCGCTTTTAATCGTCATCGCAAGGCACCCATGAGTTTTACAATGCCCGAGATTTTACGCTAAAGCTTCTTTTTTAAGAACCTTTTTACCAGATTGCACGGATAACAGGTCGGCAATCATTTCCTTGGTCGCGTGCGCGGCCAGACGCGGGTTCTCCATCGGGAACAGGTGGCCGCCCGGCAGAATGCGGAAATGCTGCCCCACCAGCGCCTGCGTGTGCTGGTGGCCGGACTGGCTGGTCTCCCACGAATTGTCGCCGCCGATGAAGCCGATCGGCACCGGATAGCCCTTGGCCAGCAGCTTCGGCAAGTGGTGCGGCAAGGTGGCGTAGACGGCGGTTTCCTGCTCGCGCGTAAACCGCAGCTGGACGCCATCCGGATGCGGTTTCAGGCCGCTGTCCATGTAATCGGCCAGCACGCCGGGCGCCCAAGCGGCAAACAAGTCCTTGGCGGCGAAATGGTCGTGGGCGGCTTGCGCATCCGGCCAGACGTTGCGGCGGCGGACGGAGAACTTGGCCGGCGGCACGCTGTAGGCACGGCCCAGCAGCTTGATCATGCGCCAGGCGAAGGCGCGCCAGCCGCCGACCACCGGGGCATCCAGCATCACCACGCAGCGCACCAGGTCCGGGCGCTGGTGCGCCACCATCATGCTCAGCATCCCGCCCAGCGAGTGGCCGACCAGGATCACTGGCTCGGTGTAGCGCGTGGTCAGTTCGTTGATGTATTCGTCCACCAGGTTCGGCCAGCAGTCGGTGACCGGGTACAGCGGATTATGGGCGTGCATGTCCAGCGACTGGATCTCGAAATCCTCGGACAACAGCGCAAAGAACTGGCGATACACGCCCGCCGGATAGCTGTTGGCGTGCGCAAAATGCAGCTTGGGCTTGCTCACAAGCGGTCTCCCGTATGGTTATTTTTGCCCCATTGTAATGTGAGTGCGGGATGGCGGTTGGTGGAACCGCTCTAATTAACGCGCTTGCCAATAGCGGGCATGGGTGCTTCGCTCGCTGGAAATTCGTATAGTTTCATCAAATTCCAGCGTCAAGGCGCCGCTTTGGTCGGTGCGGTAACGCTGGATTTGCAGGGCGCCGTAGCGCTCGTAGACTTCGGCCTTGGGATGGCGGTAGCGATTGCGGTGGCCGACCTGGAAGATGGCCGCCTGTGGATGCACGGCCAGCAGGAAGTCGCGGGTGGAGCTGGTGCCGCTTCCGTGGTGCGGCGCGAGCAGGACGTCGGCTTGCAGGCCGCCCTGGCGCACCAGTTGCACTTCCTGCTCGGCTTCGATGTCGCCGGCCAGCAGGATGGATTTGCCGCCTGCCGTGATCTTCAGCGTGCAGCCGCGCGCGTTGGGCTTGAGTGTGGCGTCGGCGTAGCTGGCCGCTTGCGGATGCAGCACCTCAAAACGCACGCCGTCCCATGTCCATTGCTGCCCGGCCGCGCACTGCACGTGCCGCCGCGCGGCCAGCGCGATGGCGTGCCGCTGCGGCAGCGATGACAGCACCCAGCCGGTACGCACGCCATCCAGCAGCGACAGCGCGCCGCCGGAATGATCAGCATCGCTGTGCGAGACGACCATGCCGTCCAATGCGCCGATGCCACGCGCCCGCAGGTACGGCAGCAGGATGCGATTGCCGGCGTTGGTTTCGGGCGTGTAGGCGGGGCCGGTGTCGTACAGCAGGCGGTGGCCGCTGGTTTCGATCAGCAACGCCATGCCCTGCCCCACATCGAAGGCGGTGACGGTCATGCGGCCGGGCGCGGGATGTGATGGTTCGGCGGCCAGCAGCGGTATCCACGTGGCGAGGCCCAGCCAGCGCACCGGCCATCCGCGCGGTGCGAGCAGCCACAGAGTGCCGAACATCGCCCAGCAGAATAGCCAGAACGGCGGCACCGGCGCGTTCCACACGGCGTAGCGCATGGCGCTGAACCACTGAAGGCATTGCGCCAGTGCTTCGACCAGCAGGTGCGCCAAGCCCAGCATCGGTACGGCCAGTACCTGCGGCAGCAGGCTGCCCACCAGCGCGAGCGGCGTGACTACGAGGCTGATCAAGGGAATCGCGAGCGCGTTTGCCAGCGGGCTAACGACGGAGACCTGTCCGAACAAGAGCATGGTGATCGGCACCAGTCCGAACGTCACCACGTACTGCGTGTGCGCACCGACCTGTAACGCCAGCATGAGCCGCTCGCGGCGCGACAACTGGATCGGTACATGCGGTCCGCCCGGCGGCGGCGCATGCTGCATGGGCGGCGTGGTACGGCCTACGGTGGCGTACAGGATGATGCCCACCGCGCCAAACGACAGCCAGAAGCCAGGCCACAATACCGCCCAAGGATCGATCAGCACCACCACGCCGAGCGCGGTGCACAGAACGTGCGAAATGCTGGTCAGCCGATCGAGCCACAGCGCGGCAGCGACAACACACAGCATGTATAAGGTGCGCTGCGCTGGCACGCCAAAGCCGGCCAGCAGCACATACAACAACGCCACGCCAGCCCCCACCAGCGCCGCAACCTTCTGCGCAGGCAGTAGCAACGGCAATTGCAAGCGCGTGAAAAACGACCAGCGCCACAGCGTGAAAGCGCACCACGCAAACAGTCCTGCGACCATCGTGATATGTAAACCAGAGATGCTAATCAGGTGTCCAATTCCGGTGCGATTGAAGACCTGCCAGTCCGATTGATCGATGCCGCGCTGGTCGCCGACCACCAGCGCCACGATCACGCCGGCATACGGTTTGCCTGGCAAGGCGGCGAGGATGCGCTGCCTGAGCACCGCGCGGCTATGCTCCACCGCGTTGCCGATGCTGAATACGAAACCATCCAAGCGCTGGTTGTCGCGCGCCACGCGCGCATAGCCGGTGGCACGCACGCCCTGCTCCAGCAGCCACGCTTCATAATCGAAGCCGTAGGGATTGGCATTGCCGTGCGGCCGCTGCAAGCGCACCGTCAACTGCCAGCGCTCGCCGGGCTGCACATCCGGCACCTCGGCACGTTGGTCACGATAGCCGGCATACCACGACAGCGCAATCCTCGGCGGCACCACGCCATCCGCGCTTTCCACCGCAAAATTGAACCGCACACCTTGCGAAAACCGGTACGGCAGATTATCAACCGTGCCGACGATATGCAGGTCGCGGCCTTCATCCGCCAAGGCCAACTGCGGCCCCAGCGCACGATGCGCCATCCACGCGGCCCATACAAATCCCAGCACGCACCCCGCGAGCAGCCCTGCCACGCCGCGCACCACAGGCCGCACCTGCAAGGAAAAACGGCGCCGAGCAAACGTCGACGCCAGCAACAGGGCCAGCAGCAGCGCCAGAGTCACAGCCATCGCGAGCGGCGACGGCAAGGCCGCCTGCACCTGCAGGCAAGCCGCTCCAACCGCCAAACCAATCAGCACCATTCGCATAGCATCGCCTCCCATCCTGCGATACTACGCAAACAAAAACGGCGGCAGGCCGTGAAGCCTGCCGCCGTTTGATGTGGCTCAGTTCAGCTTACATTTTCCAGCGCAAGCCTACCGAGACCGAACGTCCGATCTGGAGCGTGCCGAAATTGGTCAGCTGCGCGTTACCGGCATTGCCGAAGTGGTAGTACTGCTGCTGCATTTCGTTAGTCAGGTTCACGCCACTGATATCGACCGACATGTTGTCGTTGATTTTGTACGACACTTGCATGTCGACACTCTTTTCAGGATGACGCCAGATGCCAATCGGATTGGCAAACAAGGCGGCTTCGTTGGCGGCCAGGAAGCCCGAGCGCCAGACGTACGACAAGCGCGCACTGACCGGACCCTTTTCATACGCCAGGGTGGCGTTGTAGGAACTCTTGGACACGCCGAAGAACGGGGTCTCGAGCTGGGCCACTACCACGCCTGCATCATTGGCGTCAGGTACGTTCTGCGACGAGCTGAGTCGCGTGTAGCTGCCCTGGAATCCCAGGCCGTCCAGCAGGCTCGGCAGCCCTTTCGGGAAGTAGATCAAGCCGAGCTCGGCGCCGCTGATCTTGCCGTCGGAGGCGTTGACCGGCGAGTTGATGACGTAGTCATAGCCGTTGGTATGGTCGCCGCCACCGGTCGAGTTGCGGAACGGGTCGTTCGCCGGATCAACGTGCACCCGGTGGCGCAAGCCCACCACCAGACCATCGATCTTGCGCTTGAACAAAGTACCGTACAGTGCGCTGTCCTTCTGGAAGTACCACTCGGCCGTCAGGTCGAGGTTCTTGGAGCGCGTCGGTTTCAGGTCCGGATTGCCGCCGCTGCCCGAGCCGTAACCCACCTTCGACACGTCGTCACCCAGTTGCAAAACCGGATTCAGATCACCGAAGTTCGGGCGGCGCAGGGTTTCACCATAGTTCATGCGCACGACGACGTCCTTGGATGGGTCGTAAATCAGGGTCGCACTTGGCAGCACCTTGCTGGTCGACTTGCTGGCACTGGACGGCGTGACCGCCTTGGTGGTGGCATCGACCTTGTAGAAGGTCATATCGGTATCGACCTTGACGTAGCGCGCGCCAACATTGGCGCGCAGGCGATGGCCGAACAGCTCGTTTTGGAAATTCCCCATCACGAACAGGTTGCTGGTCTTTTCATCGACCTCGAAGGTCTTCTGCAGACTCAGTTTGTCCGTGGTCAGGAAGTTCGGATCGACCGAGTTATACAGCTTGCGCCATTCGTCGATATGGTCGCGGATGTAGTAGGCATTCGGCTCCACCCACGAGCGTGGAACGTCCGAGATGGCCGTGCCGAAGTTCGAGTTGGTGATGGAATAATCCGAACCCAGCGTGGCGAGGTTGCGGTTCAAATTGCCCGATTGCGTACGGTTCGCCTCGGACGCCTTGCGGTCGTCGAAGCGCGCGCCGAAGTGAACGGTCTGCAGCGCGCCCCAGTCCGCATCGTAGACGCCGGTCAGATTGGCGGTCGCGGCGCTGCCCTTGTTGCGGTTGGCGTTGTCGTAGAACTGCGCGACATTCCACTTGGCCGGGTTGGTCAGGTCGGCGTCGTTATTGAAGTGGAAGGAAGTGTTGTTGCCGCCGTCATTGAAGGCGACGTTGATCGACGGTGCAACGCGATCAATCCGGGTGGCGGTAAATTCCGAGTGATAGGTGCTGGTCTGGTACGACAGATCGCCTTCCAGTTTCAGGCGGTCGCCAATGTTCCACTTGCCGTTCAGCGCATACACGTAGGAATCGGTTGCCGACGTGGTGTAGTCGCCACTGTTGAAGCCATACACGTTATTGACGGTACGGCTCTTGATCACGTTGGTTCCCGGATAGGTCGTAATCGTACTCGCAGGGTTGCTGCCGAGATCGCCCCACCAGTCAACAAAGCTGAACAGCAACTGGTTGAAAGCCTTGTCACGATAACCGTTGTACATCGATTCGAAGGTGTAGACCGCATCGCTGTTCGGTTTCCACTGCAAGGCAAGATTGGCGGCAGGACGCTCGCGCTTGCCCTGCAGGTCGCTCTGGAAAACAGCATCGCGCGCCAGGTAGTACGGATAAGCTTTGCCGTTGAAATTCAGCGTGGACCCCGCCGCCATCGGCAAGCCGGTATGGGTGCCAGGCGTCCAGATGGCGTTGTCGAAGATGCGCTGCAAGGGCGTGTAACCTGGCGGAACTTCGGCGGCATTGGGGCTGGTGAACGGCACCATCGCACCCGGCGTCACACTCTCGTTGCGGTATTTCGTCTCGCTGGCCGACAGGTTGACCAAGGCGCCGACTTCGCCGATGCCGGTTTCCCAGCGGTTGCTGAACATGGCGCTGAGTTGCGGGTTGGCTTTTTTCGCTGGATCGAGATAGGTTTCACGCGCCGACAGCGAGACTTTCGGCCCCTTGAAATCGAACGGCCGCAGCGACTTGACGTCCACCTGGCCGGCAATGCCGGTGTCCAGCTGGCTGGCGTCGCGCGTCTTGTAGACGTCAATCTGGCGCACCAGGGTCGAAGGAATGTCCTGCAGCGCGACCTGCGTGCCGGACGCGGTAAAGATATTGCGGCCGTTCCAGGTGGTCTGGACATCAGGCAGGCCACGGATCGACAAGGTGCCGACTTCGCCGCCGGCGCGGTTGGTGACCTGGATGCCCGTCACGCGCTGCAGCGCTTCGACCACATTGTTATCGGGCAGCTTGCCGATGTCTTCGGCAACGATGGATTCCACCACCTGGTCATTGGTGCGCTTGATCGCCAGGCTCTTGATCAGCGAGGCCTTGACGCCCGTGACCACCACGGTGGTATCGGCCGGCTCGGTCTTGTCGGCGGCCGCTTGCGCCCACACTGATGCGCTGCTGAGCAGGCCTGCGCCCATCAGCGCAGCGACAGATAATTTCAGGTGGAGGGGGCGTGCGAAAATCGCCGCGGTGCGGATAGATTGGTCGTGCATGAAGTCTCCCTTGTCGTTTTTTTGATGCGGTGTTGAACACCGCTCTCAAATCATCTTATGGAGATCGCAACAACCAATCCAATCAATTTTATGCGCCCTTTGATACTGTTTTAAATATCACGCCTTATTTGACGCTGACGTCGGTCGCCTTCACCGCCACGTGTTCGGTGATGTTTTTGGCGGCGATGGTCTCGGTCAGGAACGAGGTCGATTTCACCAGCAGGTCGCGCGCCACTTCTTCCAGCGGCGATCCGCTGATCGAAGCGTGGTTGCCGCCCAACGCGGTGCCGCCGCCCCAGCCCAGCGCCGAGATGCCGAAACCGGTTTTCTCGTTATTGGCCTGGAAGGTCTTGGAGGCGATGATCTTGGCGCGCTTGACGTCCACCACGCGGATGTCCATGTTCATGTGCACCTTGGATTTCTTGTAGTCGACCGAGCCGGCCAGCAGCGCCAGCGGACCGCGCAGGAAGCTGGCGCCGCCCAGGCCGGTGGAGCTTTGCTCAAAGCCCAGCGAGGTGATCGAGCCGGTGATCATGTAATCGGCCGCCTCGGCCTCCACCTTCTTACCAATCAGCGCCAGTTCCTTGTTGATTTCGTCCAGCTCGGCGCGCTCCTGCACGTCGAAGCAGCCGGTCTGGGTCAGCGCGGTGGCCAGCATTTCGGTCATGCCGGTGCCGACGCCGGTGTACGTCGGCTGCGCGACATTGCCCTGGCGCTCCCACCAGCGGTACTGGCGCGGGTCCTGCTGGCCAGAGCCCGACGAGCAATCGGCCGATTTGCATTTGAATTCGGTGAATACCACCTTGGCGGCCGGCGCGGTGCACTTCGGCACGTCGATGGCGCGTTCGGATACCTCGCTCGGCCCGGCCATGCCGAGGGCGGGAACCAGCAAGAGAGCTGCCAGAGTAGTGTGAATGACGTGTGGTTTCATGCGGCGCTCCATTGGTTGACAAATAAGATTGCCAATTATGCACCGCAAAGCGATTGTTAAATCTATCCAAATCCCACGCTACACACCCGGCATGCGAGGCAAGACCGCGCGCGCGTTGGCGCTGGTTGCGGCGGCCACCTCTTCCAGCGTCAGGCCGCGCAGTTCGGCCAGCACGGCACCGATGCGGGGAATCTGGTCCGGGCTGTTGCGTCCCGGATGAACCCACGCCGGCGAGATATCCGGCGCGTCGGTCTCCAGCACGATGGCCTCCAGCGGCAGTTCGGCCGCCAGCCGGCGGATTTGCAGGGCGCGCGTAAAAGTCATCGCTCCGCCGAAACCGAGTTTGAAACCGAGATCGATATATCCCTTGGCCTGCTGCTCGCTGCCATTGAAGGCGTGGGCGATGCCGCCATTGGGGCGGATCTGGCGCACGTGCTTGAGCACCACGTCCTGCGAGCGGCGCACATGGGTCAGCACCGGCAAGTCGAAGTCGCGGGCGATCTTCAACTGCTCGCGGAAGAAGAAGATCTGCTTCTCGCGCATGGCCGGCTCGGTCAGCATGGGGATGAAGAAGTCGAGGCCAATCTCACCCAGCGCCACGAAACGCGGATCGCTGATGGCGGCAGCCACCTGCTCGCGCAACACACGCAGGTGGTCCTCTTCGGCATGGGGCACGTAGATCGGATGGATGCCGAGCGCGTAGCAAGCGTTGTCCACGCCGGCCGCCAGCCCGGCGACTATGGAGAAGTTGGCCACCTCCACCGCCGGCAGCACGATCATGCCGACACCCTGCGCCTTGGCCAGCGCGGCCTGCGCTGCGGATTCGCCGCCGAATTCGTGCGCATCCAGATGGCAGTGAGTGTCGATCCACATGGGCTTACCCCTCGTCCGGCTGCAGCCCTTGGTCGGTCATGCGCAGCACGCGGTCGCAGCGGCGCGCCAATTCGATATCGTGGGTGACGATCACGAAGGCCGTGCCCAAGGTGCGCGACAGCTCCAGCATCAGGTCGAAGATTTGCTGCGCGGTGGCGTGATCGAGGTTACCGGTCGGCTCGTCGGCCAGCACGCAGGCCGGCTGCGTGACCAGCGCGCGCGCCAGCGCCACGCGTTGCCGTTCGCCGCCCGACAGCTCGCCCGGCACGTGCGTGACGCGCTTGCCGAGGCTCACCCGCTTGAGGATTTGCAGCGCCGCCGATTGCGCCTCGTCACGTTTCACGCGACGGATCATCAGCGGCATCGCAACGTTATCGAGCGCGCTGAATTCCGGCAGCAAGTGGTGGAACTGGTAGACGAAGCCCAGCGCCGCATTGCGCAAATCACCGCGCGCGGTTTCGCTCAGGCTGGCGAAGTCCTTGTCCTGCAAGGTCACGCTGCCGGTGCTTGGCGTATCGAGGCCGCCCAGCAGGTGCAGCAGGGTCGACTTGCCGGAGCCGGAAGCGCCGACGATCGCAACACGTTCGCCGCGCCGCACGTCGATATCGATGCCGGCCAATACCTGCACCGAATACGAACCCTGGGTAAAGGTCTTGCCGAGATTGCGGCAGGACAGGATGACTGGTTCGTTGCTGTTACTCATAGCGCAGCGCCTCCGCAGGTTTCACGCGGGCGGCCCACCAGCTTGGATACAAGGTCGCAACGAAGGCCAGTACCACGGCCACGCCGCCGATCTTGAAGACATCCGGCCAACGCAGGTCCGAAGGCACGGTGCTGATGTAGTAAATATCCTTGGACAAGAACTGCACTCCCAATAAATGTTCGATAAACGGCACGATGACGTCGATGTTGAGCGCCACCAGCACGCCGAGGCTAACGCCAATCAAGGTGCCGAGGATGCCCACCAGCGCGCCCTGGATCATGAAGATCTTCATGATCGAACGCGGCGAGGCGCCCAGCGTGCGCAGGATGGCGATGTCGGCCTGCTTGTCGGTCACGGTCATCACCAGCGTGGACACCAGGTTGAAGGCCGCCACCGCGATGATCAGGGTCAGGATGATGAACATCATGCGCTTCTCGGTCTGTACAGCGGCGAACCAATTGGCGTTCAGCTTGGACCAGTCGCGTACGAACAGGTCGCCCGGCATGGAATTCTTCAAGTCTTGCGCCACTTGCGGCGCGCGGTGCATGTCCTGCAGGCGCAGGCGCAGGCCGGCCGGCGCGTCGATGCGCAGCAGCTTTTCAGCGTCGGTCAGGTGGACGAAGGCCAGCGCCGAGTCGAACTCGTTGTGGCCCGCCTCAAAGATGCCGACCACGGTGAACGAGCGTACGCGCGGCAGCACGCCGGCCGGTGTCGGCTGGCCTTGCGCCAGCGCCAGCGTCACTTTCTCGCCGAGGTTGACGCGCAGGGTGCGCGCCAGTTCGATGCCCAGCACGATGTTGTAGGCGCCCGGCTGCAGCGCGTTGAAGCTGCCACGCTTGGTCTGCTTGGCCACGTCCGAGACTTTCGGCTCTTCTTCCGGCAGCACGCCGCGCACGATGGCCGGGCGAAGCACGTCGTCACGCACCAGCATGCCCTGGGTTTCGGCGAACGGCGCGGTGCCGATTACTTCGGGATTCTTGCGCGCCTCGGCGGCCGCCTGCTGCCAATCCGGCATGGAGCCACGGGCGTCGAAGATTTCGACGTGGGCCAGCACCGACAACATGCGGTCCGTGACTTCCTTCTGGAAGCCGTTCATCACCGACAGCACAACGATCAGCGCCGCCACACCGAGGCCGATGCCAGCCATCGATATCAGCGAAATAAACGAGATAAAGCTATTGCGTCCACTGCGCTTGCCGGCGCGCGTGTAGCGCAGGCCGACCAGCCATTCGAACGGCAGATTCTTGAGAATACTCATGGGCTCCGGGAGGGATCAAACTTGGTCAGCCCGAAGTGTGCCACAAAACAGCCGCACGGGGCCACTATGCCCTACAATCTCGGGATGACTGAAATTACCCTCGCACTTCCCTTCGCCTTACCTCCCCCCGAGTTGGCCACCGATTTGGTACGCGCACTGCAAACGCCGGCCTTGGCCGCCCTGCTGGCGCGGCATAGCAACTTCAAACATAGCATTTATGACAACGACAGCCGCGTGCTGCCGCACGAAGCCTGGCTGGCACACGCGCTCGGCCTGGCCAGCGCGCCGGACCAGCCGGACACCGGCGCGCCGCTGGCCACCGCCGTGATGCGGGGCTGCGGCTTGCAGGCCGAGGCGGCTGAAGGCCACTGGTTCATGCTGCAACCGGCCCACGTGCATATCTCGCGCACCCACATGCTGCTGTCCGACCTGCGCGGCCTGCAGCTGAGCGAGGCCGACTCGCGCGCGCTGTACGAGCTGGCGCGCCCGTATTGCGAGGAAGTCGGCAAGCCGCTGCTGCACGGCGCGCCCGGCCTGTGGTTCCTGCGCGCCGACGACTGGGCCGGCCTGCGCACCGCCTCGCCCGACGCCACCGTCACCCAGAGCATGAGCGACTGGCTGCCCGAGGGCGAGCACGCGCGCGACTTCCGCAAGCTGCAAAACGAAATCCAGATGCTGTGGCACGAGCATCCGGTCAACGAGGCGCGCCAGGCGCGCGGCCTGCAGCCGGTGAACTCGTGCTGGCTGTGGGGCGGCGCCGGTCCTGCCGCAGCACCGGCCGGCCGCGTGACCATCGACGGCGGCTCGGAATGGATGGCGGCGCTGTCCAGCGCCAGCGCCGGGCCAGCGACCGTCGAGCAGTTGCTGGCCCAGCCCGCGCCAGGCACGGTCATGCTGGCCGACCTGATCGCTCCGGCACAGGTGGGCGACTGGGCCGACTGGCTGGCGCGCATGCAGCGCATCGAGCAGGAATGGTTTGCGCCGCTGCTGGCCGCCCTGAAAGCTGGCCGTATTTCGCGCGTGACGCTGTGGCTCAGCCACCGCAACGGCTGGACCAGCGCCGTCAGCACCGGCATGGCACAACGCAAATTCTGGCGCAAGCCGTCCCTGACTCCTCTGTTGAAGCAATCATGACCCGCATCGCCATCCGTCCCTGCCCGTTCCGCGAATCCGAAATGCTGCGCCAGAACGGCGTCCACCCCGTGCTGGCGCGACTTTACGCCTCGCGCGGGCTGACCGATCCGAAAGAACTGTCGAGCGAGCTGGCGGCCATGATTCCGCCATCGGGCCTGCTGCACATCGATGCCGCCGCCGTGTTCCTGGCCGACTCCATCGCCGCCAACAAGCGCATGGTGATCGTCGCCGACTACGACTGCGACGGCGCGACCGCCTGCGCCGTCGCCCTGCGCGGCCTGCGTTCGATGGGCGCGAACATCGACTTCATCGTGCCGAACCGCTTCGAGTACGGCTACGGCCTGACGCCGGAAATCGTCGAACTGACGGCGCGCGAAAAGCAGCCCGACATCATCATCACCGTCGATAACGGCATCGCCAGCATCGACGGCGTGGCCGAGGCTAACCGGCGCGGCATCGAAGTGGTGGTGACCGACCACCACCTGCCGGCCGACACCCTGCCCGCCGCGCGCGTGATCGTCAACCCGAACCAGCCGGAGTGCGGCTTCCCGAGCAAGCACATTGCCGGCGTGGGCGTGATGTTCTACGTGCTGCTGGCCCTGCGCGCCGAGCTGCGCAAGCGCGGCGTGTTCGACGCCCAAACCCAGCCAAAACTGGACGCCCTGCTCGACCTGGTCGCGCTGGGCACCGTGGCCGACGTGGTGCGGCTCGACGCCAACAACCGCATCCTGGTGGCGCAAGGCCTGAAGCGCATGCGCGCCGGCCGCATGCACGCGGGCGTGGCGGCGCTGTTCCGCGTGGCGGGACGCGATCCGCACAACGCCAATCCGTTCGATCTGGGCTTCGCGCTCGGCCCGCGCCTGAACGCGGCCGGCAGGCTGGAAGACATGTCGCTCGGGATCGAATGCCTGATCACCGACGACGAAGGCCGCGCATGGCAGTTGGCGCAGCAGCTCAACGACATCAACCTGAAACGCCGCGAAATCGAAGCCGATATGCAGGACACGGCCATGCTGCATCTGGACGACTTTGAGCCGGCAGAGCGTAGCACCATCTGCGTGTTCGACGACTCGTGGCACCAGGGCGTGATCGGCATCGTGGCGTCGCGCCTGAAGGAGAAGTTCTACCGCCCGACCATCACCTTCGCACCGGGCGCGGACGGCTGGATCAAGGGCTCCGGCCGTTCGATCCCCGGCTTCCACCTGCGCGATGCGCTGGATCTGGTGTATAAGAAAGCGCCTTCGCTGATCGACAAATTCGGCGGTCACGCAATGGCGGCCGGCCTGACCCTGCGCGCCGAGGCCTTCGACGCGTTTGCCGAGGCGTTCGAGGAAGTCGGCCGCTCATGGCTGAGCAAGCAGCAGCTGGAACGCGTGATCGAAACCGACGGCCCGCTGGAAGACGCCTACTACACCACCACCTTCATCAAGGAGATGGACGGCCAGGTGTGGGGCCAGGGCTTTGCGCCGCCGGTTTTCTGCGACGAGTTCCGCGTGGTCAGCCAGCGCATCCTGAAGGAACGCCACCTCAAGCTGTTGCTGGAGAAGAACGGCGCCCGCTACGACGCCATCTGGTTCGGCCATGTCGACGCACTGGGCGAGCGCGCGCGCGTCGCCTTCCGTCTCGACGCCAATGAATACAACGGCGTCACCAAGGTGCAACTGCTGGTGGAGCACGCCGAAGCGGCGTAATCATTTACATACTTCCTGGCCGCCGTCGAACACGATGCGCCAGGTCTTGGGCGCTTCCAGCCGCCAGATGGAATTGAAGCGCGCAATCAGCTTGCCGTCCGGGCTGTAGACCGGGCCCGAGGTGCGGGCCAGCGTGCCGGACGGCAGCACATCGACCTGATCCGGCTCCCATGAGAATGGCGCGTCCAGCTTGTCGAAGAACTTCTTCCAGCCGTCCGCTACCGCTTTCTTGCCGCGCTGGGCCCGCTCACCCGTCTCAAAAATTGTCTCCTCGGACAGGAAACTGACGAAGGCCGCGTGGTCGCGCGCCTTCATAGTGGCGGCAAACGCGCGCTCAACATTGGCCACTTCCTCCTGAATCCCGGTAAATACGGGCGCCGCCTGTACCCCGGCCGCCAGCACAACGGCCAGCGGAAAAGCCATCCATTTCATCGCCATCTCCCCGTTTGTAGACAAATAAATCCTAACACTGTTTGCTATTTATACGAAAACGGAGTATAAATAATCCATTACCGGAGGATTTATGCAAACCTACGCCTACCCCCGCAGCCGCTTCGAACCAACCGTCATGGTAGACCTGAACGCCAAGGCGGAGCGCGAACGGCTGTCCAAATCCGCCCTGAAAGGCTTTTTCAAGCTGGCCGCCGCCTGGAAGGTGCGCGACGAAGACGCACGCCAACTGCTGGGGGGCCTGTCCAACAGCACCTACTACGACTGGAAGAAAAACCCCGAGCGCACGCTGGAAGTCGACTGCATCACGCGCATTTCCTACCTGCTCGGCATCTACAAGGCGCTGCACATCATCTACGGCGACAAGCTGGCCGATGAATGGGTCAGCCTGCCCAACACCAACCAAATTTTCGAAGGCCGCACGCCGCTGGCCTACATGCTGGGCGGCGGCATGCTGGCCATGCAAACCGTGCGCCAGTTGCTGGACGCCCGTCGCGGAGGGCTGTAAGTGCCGGTCAGTCTCGTTCCATCCCTGCCCCTGACTGCGCTGCGCCAGTTCGACACCTGCCGCCTGCTGCCCTCGCGCTTTGCCGATGTCGAGGATTCGGTGCTGTCGCCGCTGGCCGACAGCGACGACCACCTGCGGGACCTGTTCGACCTCGATAACGCCACCAACGCCCGCCTGCGCACGCAGAACGGCGGCGCGGCCGGCATCAATGTCGATGAACTGGTATTCGGCGTGCCGAACTTCCGCATCATCAACGCCGCCTTTACCTACGCTCGCCCCGAAGGCAGCCGATTCAACGACGGCCTGCGCGGCGCGTGGTACTGCGCCTTTGACGTGGAGACGGCACTGGCGGAAGTGAGCTTCCACAAAGCGGTGGAGTACGCGGAGATCAACCGCTTCGACGACAGCGTGCAATATCAATGCATGCTGGCCGATTTCACCGCGCCCTTCCACGACTTGCGCGATCAGCCGCACTTTGCCAACTGCCTTGCGCCGGACAGCTACGTGGCCTCGCAAACGCTGGCGGAACGGCTATTGGACAACGGCTCGCTGGGCGTGATCTACCCAAGCGTGCGGCATGAGGGCGGCACCAACCTGGCCTGCTTCCGCCCCGCGCTGGTGGGCAATGTTCGCAAAGGCGCGGCCTATCGGTTAACATGGCGGGGTAGCCCAGTACCCGAGATAGAAATTACTTAACCATGCAAACCAAACCAGAAAAAGACCTCGAACTCCGTGACAAAGTAAACCGCGAAACGGCCCGCCTGCCGTGGACCGAACTGCTCAAGCACTTCGCGCAGGGGAATGTGGTGTGGGTCGCCAACTCGCTGGACCTGGTCGATGTCGCCGTGCGTATCTCGCACGACGACAAAGCCAACATCAGCCAGTGGATGAACGCCGGCCTGCTCGCCAAAGTGAATGACCAGCAGGCGCAGGCCTGGCTCGAAGCGAACGCCGAGCTGTGGGCCTCCGTGGTCAGCCCCTTCATCCTGGTGCAGGAACAGAAGGCGGCCGCCACCGGCATTCACTGATCAGAACTTGAAGCTGCCGGCGTCCAGCGTCAGCGTGCCGCCGCAAGCTGGCGTGGTAGCTTCACGATTGCCGCTGGCAGTCGACTGATTGCTTTCCCAGACGGTGCTCACGCCGTACTTCATGAACTTGTACTGGATTGCCGTCGACGGCGGCAACTGGAAGGTGCGCGACCACGGCACATTGGCGCCGCTGCCTTCAATGTTCAACTGGTTGCTGGTGCCCTGCACCCAGTTGCCCAGCTCCGCACGATTACCCACCACGTAGACATTCTGGCCGACCACCGTGTTGGCGTTCGCCACGCGGAAGGTCACCGGCACGGTGGTGCAAGTACCGCCACCACCACCGCTGCCGCCGATCTTCTGGTTGACGTGCAGCGCCACCGCCGGCACCACCGAGCCGCCATTGGCTGGGATACTGACCGTGATCATGCCATTGCTGCCGACCGTGACACTGTCGCTGGTGCAGGCGGTGCCGGCGCTATTCAACACGCCGTGCACCACGTTGCAGTAAGTCCCCGCAGGCAGCGCCGTTTGCAGCGTCGCGTTCCACGCCGAGCCTTCATTGTTAATCGCGACGTAGCCCTTGGCGCCACGGCCGAAAGCGATCTGGTTGCCGGTGCCGTTGGTGAAGTAGTCCACGCCCTGCCCCGAGGTGGTCGAACGGAAGGCCACCATGCTAGCGATATCGCTCCAGCGGTGGATGAAGTCCCAGTTCTGGTTGATCAGCGGATTGCCGCTGGCGTCGAACGGGCTGGCGCTCGGCGGCGCCTGGTCGTAATTGGTGAAGCGGAAGCCCGAATGTAGCTGCGCATGACCGTACGGCCATGCCAGCATGAAGATGTTGGCAAGGTCGTAGCGCTTGGTGCCTTGCGTATCGTTGGTGGTGCCCGAGACGTAATTGCTGGCGACCAGCGAGCTGCCGTTGCGCTCCGTGTCCCAGTTGTTGACGAACACCGTCGCCTTATCGCTCGGCACAAAGCCCCAGGTGCCGCCCCAGTTGCCCGGCGTGCCCATGATGGAGCGGATCTGCGACAGGTTGGCGCCGTTCTCGTTGCGGAATACTGCCTTCATCGCAAAGGTGAACTGGAATTCGTTCAGCGTGCCGTTGCCGTAGTAATCCGAGCGCACCACATTGCTGTCTGGGATAACCTCCTGCGTCACCCACAGCGTTTCGCCGGAAGTGGTGGTGTGCGTGACGCCGTTCAGGATGGACGTCAGGTCAGATGCCCACATATGCTTGGCCGCGTCGAAACGGAAACCGTCCACGCCAAGGTTGATTAACTTGGTGAGGTAGTTCTTGACTTGCCCTTGCACGTAGGCGCCATCGGTCTTCAGGTCCGGCAGTCCGCTCAGGCGGCAGTTGACCACATTCGAGCGATTGCCCGGCGAGCCGTAGTCGCCGCCGGCGATATCGCAGGCCGGGTGGAAGTCGCTGCTGCTGAAGTACGGATAAGTGAGCGACGACGAATTCCACGTCGAGCCGTCGGTCGCTGTACCCGAACCTGCGGCCAGATGGTTGACCACCACGTCCACATACACGCGCACCTTGGCGGCGTGACAGGTGTTCACCATCGCCTGGAATTCGGCCTCGGTGCCCATATTGCTCTTCAACGAAACGAAGTTCACCGGCTGATACACATCCCACCACGCGCCCAGGCTGGCCGAGGCTTGCGGCGGCGATACCTGTACCGCGCCAAAGCCCTGCGGTCCGAGCCAGTTGGTGCATTCCTTGGCGATGTCGTTCCACTTCCAGCGGAACATCTGGACCGAGGTATCGGCCGGGTTGAAGGCGGCATGCGCCGGCGCCAGCGCTGCGCTGCCGAGTACCCCTGCGGCCAGTAAATGTTTCATGATTGCCATCGTGTTGTCTCCATGTAGTTATGTTTTGGGAAATACTGCCCCCAACAAAATGTAGCAGAACTACAGTAAACAGCAATCGTGCGCAGCAGCTGGAACCGGTGCCACTTGAAATCGTGTAATCAAAGTACAACAGCGATACGGATCTGCATATCGGGCACGCGCAAAAAGTCATTGGACGGTCGAGATACGAGCGGCGCAGCATGAATCCACAACAAACAACAATGGAGACCATATGTACAAGCACCTGAAACAAGGGGCGGTGTGCGCTATCGCCCTGCTCGCCCTGTCGGCGCAAGCCGCCACCTGGACCCTGAGCGGCGCCCTCACCACCCATGATCCCGATATCTACAAGGAAGGCAGCACCTGGTGGATCGTGGAGACCAGCGACAACGGCATCGGCGTCAAATACTCGGCCAACGGCACGGCGTGGACGCAGGGCGTCAGCATCTTCGGCAGCGGCCTGTCGTGGTGGAAGACCTACAACGGCAACACCAACACCGTGTGGGCGCCGGACATCAAAGTCTGGAACGGCAAGGCGATCCTGTACTACGCCGTGTCCACCTTCGGTTCGCAGAAATCGGCCATCGGCCTGGCGACGGCGTCCAGCATCGCCGCCGGCAACTGGGTCGATAAGGGCGCGGTGCTGACCTCCGCCAGCGGCGGCGACTTCAACGCCATCGATCCCAACTTCTTCGTCGATAGCGCGGGCCAGCCGTGGCTGACCTATGGCTCGTTCTGGACCGGCATCTACACCACGCGCGTCGACCCAAGCACACTGAAACCAACCGGCTCGCGCTACCACCTGGCAGCTGACAGCAGTGGTATCGAGAATCCGTTCATTATGAAGAACGGCTCGTACTACTACCTGTTCGTCTCCAAGGGCACTTGCTGCGCTGGCGCGAACAGTACCTACCATATCTCCTACGGCCGGTCGACCAGTGTCACCGGACCTTACCTCGACAAGAACGGTGTCAACATGCTGAACGGCGGCGGCACCACGCTCGATGCGGGCGGCGGGCGTTTCATCGCACCGGGCGGCGAATCCTATAACAACGGCGTGATGGCGCGGCATGAGCTGGATAGCCAGAACAATTACAACCCGGTGTTGTTCATCAGCGACTTGACCTTCACCAACGGCTGGCCGACCTACTGATGAAACGCGCGCATGCACTGGCCGGCGCTGCGGCGCTGCTGGCGTTCGTGGCCGTCGTGGCGCCGTCTTCGTTCGCGCCACAGCGGACGGCGGCGCCGGCGCCGGCCAGTACATCGCCGCCGGGCGATATGGCGATGGTGCCCGGCGCCGCCAACAACCGCTTCTTCCGCGAGCTGGGAAGCAGCCTTCCCGGCCCGCAGATCGAGATATCGCTGACCGACACAAAGCAACTGATCACCGACGGCGCGCTACGCGCCATCATGGATTCCTACCTGCTGGGACGCAGCGATGAAAGCCGTCTTCCAGCGCTGCGCGACTACCTCGTGGGACGCCTGCCGCCAGCAGCGGCGCAGGATGCGCTACAACTGGCGGAGCGCTACAGCGCATATCTGGCACAGCATGACGCGCTGCTGGCCGCGCAGAATTTTCCGGAGACGCCCGACCCAGTACGCCTGGCCGGTTGGCAGCAGCAGCGACGCCAGTTGCGCATACGCCTGCTGGGCGAGCGCGTGACCGAAGAATGGTTTGGCGCAGAAGACACCTACCTGCAACAGGCGCTGGCCGAAGCCACGCAGCCGCAAGTCGGGCCGGCATCCGAAGCAGAAGAAGCGCAGCACCGCGCGCACATGCAACAGGTGTTGCGCGACGCCGCCTCCCGCGCCGCGCCGGTGCCCTATCCCGCCGCGCCGATGGCCAACTGAGACGCCAGCTTGTTGTGGCGCTCGATAATAACCGGCAGATCGATGGTGCATAGCTGCCCATCACGCACCACCACCTTGCCGTTGATGATGCTGCAAGCGACATTCGGCGGCGTGCAGAACACCAGCGCCGCCACCGGATCATGCAGCGCGCCAGCCATGCCGATGCCATCCAGCTTGAACATCACGATATCCGCCGACATGCCCGGCTTGATGGCGCCGATGTCGTCACGGTTCAGCACTTTCGCGCCGCCCAGCGTGGCCACTTCCAGCGCCTGGCGTGCCGTCATCGCATCCGGACCGAAGCCGACGCGCTGCAGCAGCATGGCCTGGCGCACTTCGCCCATCATGTGGCCGGCGTCGTTGGAGGCGCTGCCGTCCACGCCAAGGCCCACCGATACGCCACGATCCAGCATCTTGCGGATCGGCGCGATGCCGGAGGCCAGCCGCATGTTGGAGCATGGGCAGTGCGCAATGCCGGTGCCGGTGCGGGCGAACAGATAGATGCCGTCGTCGTCCAGCTGCACGCAGTGGGCGTGCCACACATCCGGGCCTACCCAGCCGCAATCCTCGGCGTATTCGGCCGGCGTCATATTGAATTTCTCGCGGCTGTAGGCGATGTCATTGACGTTTTCCGCCAGGTGCGTGTGCATCGACACGCCGTAGCTGCGCGCCAGTTTGGCCGATTCCTTCATCAAGTGCTGTGATACCGAGAACGGCGAGCATGGAGCGACCACGATACGCTGCATGGCGTGGCGGCTGGCGTCGTTGTAGGTTTCGATCAGGCGCTGGGTGTCTTTCAGGATCGCGCCCTCTTCCTCAACCACGCGGTCCGGCGGCAAGCCGCCTTTCGACTGGCCCACGCTCATGCTGCCGCGCGAGGCGTGGAAGCGCATGCCGATTTTCTGCGCCGCTTCGATGCTGTCATCGAGCTTGCAGTCGTTCGGGTAGATGTAGAGATGGTCGCTGCTGGTGGTGCAGCCGGACAGGATCAGCTCAGCCATCGCTGTCAGCGTGGAGACGTGCACCATTTCGGCGGTGAGACCGGCCCACAGCGGATACAGGTTGGTCAGCCAGTTGAACAACTCGCCGTTCTGTGCGGCGGGAATGGCACGCGTCAGGCTCTGGTACATGTGGTGGTGGGTGTTGACCAGGCCTGGCATCACCACGTGGCCGGTGGCGTCGATCACTTCGTCGGCGGTTTGAGGCAGGTCTGCACTGGCGCCGACTTGCTCGATCACGTTATCGCGGATAAAGACTGCGCCGTTGGCGATTTCGCGGCGCGTGTCGTCCATCGTGACCAGCACGCGGGCATTTTTGATAAGCAGTGTCTTCATTGCGCGAACAGGTAGTTGCAGGCTTGGTCGGAGGGATCGCGGGCGATGATACGGTCGTACAGGCCGACGTTTTCCTTCATGGTGCGCTCAACGTCTTCCTGCAGCAGCAGGCCTGCCGCGACCTGTCGTTCGGCGGCGGCGCGCACGGCGGCCACGTAGGCGTCACGCGTGGCGTAGCGCGCTTCGAGGCTAGGACGCGGATCGCCAACAGCCACGCGCTCCGCCTCGGTGCGGGCAAACGGCACGAAGCTGCCGTCGAAACGCGAAGTCGCCCAGGCGAAGCCGGTATCCGGTGCGCGCAGGTTCCAGCCGGTGTGGGTGCCGAGCGGCGCTTGCAGTTCCACGAGGCGCACGCCGCCTTTGTCATTGCCGTCGGCATCCGGCGCTGGCACGCGGGTTTCGTAATCATCGCCATGCTTCGGCGGCACGGTGTCGGCAATGCCTTGAGCGGCGAAACGGCGGCCGAAGTCCAGGCGCGGTTCACGCAGGTTTTGTTCCGGCGGCGTCAGGCCGAAGCCTTTGGGGAAGATGGCGCGGTAGTCCGCCACGGTGGTCAGCGTACCGTCGGCCAGTTGCGGGTAGGCGCTGGCGGGTGGCTGCTTGCCCTTGGTGGTCCAGTCATCCAGCGCGAGGATCAACGCGCGCATCGGCAGATAATGGTCGCTGGTCGACACGCAAGCGGTGAACGGCGCGCGCGTTTTGGAGCGGCCGACGTAGTGCTGCGCGCCCATGAAACCGTAGATGCGCACATTGTCCGCCGGCGCCACATCACGCTCGCCGTCGGCGGTGGTAGCGATCAGTGAAGCGCCACGGTTCCAGAATTCGGTGGAGGTGTTAGCGTAGAACAGCTTGGGCAGATTGCCTTGCTTGTCGCGCGCCTTGTCCAGCGTGGACGCGGTCTTGCCGGTGACCGGATCGCGCGTCGGCGTGCTGGTGAACGGGAAGGCGTCGGCCGGATAGTCGTGTTCCTCCATCATCGAAGGATGGCGGGTCGGCTGCGCGAAGCGGCTGTTGAAGCCTGCGGAGCCGCCGGCGCCGGGCACTTGCAGGTAAGCGCCGTTGAATACCAGCTTGCCGCCTTCATCGACGTTGAGGCCATCGCGCATCATGCGGCCGATCACGCGGCCGGACTGGCTGATACCGAACATCAGCACATTGCGCGGCGCGGCAGCGCCTTCAAATGGATGATCGCGGAAGTACGACAGCAAATCGCGGATGCCGGCCAGGCCAGCGCCGGTCACGTACGGATCCTTGGCGACGTAAGTAATCTCGTAAATCGTATCCGGCTTGAAGCCGCCTTCCAGCTGCACGCGGCCCGGACCGCCCTTCAGCTCCGGCTCGACGAAGCGCCATGCGCTGCGTGGGATCGGCTTGCGCTTGTCGCCCTGACGCGCACGTTCGGTCAGCTGGGCGTGCGGATCGTTGAGCGTCGCCGGCTCGTAAGTGAGGCCGCGCATGCCGGCGTAGGTGACGACATCGGCCGGCGCATTGACGGTGAACTCGTTCTGCACCTTGCCCTTCACACCCTTGGCCACGGGCGGCGCAAACACCAGCGGCCGTGGTGCAGCGCCGGCCGCCGGCACAGTTGGCGCCACGTCCCACGTCCAAGCGGAGAACAGCAACGAGAAACCGTGACGCATCAGGAAACCGTCGCCAGCATCGGCAGCGGTGGTGGGATCGTTGTTGGCTGGGCTGCGGCCATTGACCTGGCCGAGGATGGCGATGTTGCCGCGATTGTTCACGTCATACAGCAAGGTGGTCGGCTGCGCGGCGGTTGGCCGCAGCAGCACAAACTCGCTGGAAAACAGCACGCGCCCCTGCTTGTCGCGCGGCGCTTTTTTCAGATCGACGATGGCCGCATTGGCAGCGGCCTTGGGATCGAGCGCGTAGTAAGCGATGCCGCGTATCTTTTCATACGCGCCGTATTCGCGGAAAGTGACGCCGGGAGCGAACGGCACGCGTTCAACTACTTGAATGCGTTCGACTGCGGCATGCGCCGTGCTTACTGCTGCCGCCATCGCCAACAAAGCCAACTTGCGTTTCATCCCGCGCTCCCGATATGCAAAGCGCCTATCCTAGCAAGCTACTTAGCAGACGTCTACCCACTGTCCTTCCGTGACGGACGCCAGCAACGCCGGTGTGATGCGGATCGCGCTGTTGACAGAGCCGGCGGCCGGCATCACCTCGTCGAAATTATTCAGCGAGTGATCGAGGTAGATCGGCAGCGGTTGCGGCAAACCGAATGGGCAAACGCCGCCGACCGGATGGCTGGTCAGCTCCACCACCTCGTCCGGTCCGAGCATCTTGCCCTTGCCGAAGGTTTCCTTGAACTTGCGGTTGTCCACGCGCGCGACGCCGCTGGCGACTAGCAGGATCACCTTGTCGCCGGAGATGCGGAAGGCGAGCGTCTTGGCGATGCGGCCCGGCTCCACGCCATGCGCTTCCGCCGCCAGCGCCACGGTGGCGGTGCTGGCTTCAGTCTCGATGATGGGCAGCTGGATATCGCGGGAGTGGAAAAATTCGCGTACGGATTGCAGGCTCATAGGCTGGTATCAGGTTGGGGTATCGACGTCGTCCCACTCGCGGTCTTCAAAGCGCACCAGCCAGTTCAAGGCGTGGTGGCGTTCTTGCAGCACGCCGTCGTTCAGATTGGCGGGAACGGGGGTTTTCTTCAGGATGGCCTGGCGGCTGGCCCAGTGCTGGCGGTAGTGCAGGTCCAGCGCATCCAGCAGCTCCGTGGCCGCGCGCGCGACTGGCTGCTTGCGCAAGCCGTCGGTGCCACGATCGATTACCGTGCTGGAAATCGACGACACGTCGCAGATCGTATCCGCAAACGGTAGCTCCGACTGCAGGCCCAGCGCCCATTGCAGCACCAGGATGGCTTCGTAACGCCACAGGAACTTGGTGATCTCCTGCTCCGATGGCGCTTCCTGCGCGAGGAAATCGCGCTCGGCGTCGGTCAGGCCGGCGAAGGCTGGCGGGAAGCTTTGCTGCAGTTCGGCCACCGTGAGCGGCGTCTTGCTGTTCAACGATTCGGCGCGGATGGCGACCACGTACAGCGCCAGCATGCGGCGCAAGATATCCTCCGGCGCTCGCATGCGCAGCTCAGGCTCGGACACCAGCGGCGGCAAATCGGCCGGGACGCTAATCTTGCGGGCGGCCAGCTGTTCCTCGCTGCGCGCCTTGCGCTGCCAGGCTTGCGGCGGATATGGCACCACGGCTTTTGGATCGCCTTCGCCAGTGACGGCCAGCAGCATGCGGCCCTGTGGATCACGCACGCTGCCATCGGCCATGAAAGCGATGGCGTTGGCCGCTTCGGCCCATACGTGGAAATCCACCATGTAGGCCGGATCGACCGCGAGGCTGATGTGATGCTGCGCGCGCTGCAAGTGGCGAATCACGTGATAGCGGGTGCAGCTCATCGCGCCCTGCCCCTGCTCGGCCAGCAGGTGCATCATGCCGTTCAGGTGCGGCGCCAGCTCCTTGCCGGACAAATCGCGGCGGCCGTTCACCACATGCGGGAAGGACGGCTTGGGCACATCGCCGACGGTGCAGTAGGCGTTGAGCAGAACGTGGTTGCTGATATCCTTCGGAGAAAACAGCTGCTTGAGTCGATTTAGCATAACAATTTATTCATTTATCGCATGTCGAGCGCGCGGCGACGTCGCGGCGGCGGGAATGCCTTATCCAATGCGGCCAGATCATCGGCGGAAAGCCGGAGATCAGCCGCAGCGCGGTTGGCGCGCAAGTGTACAGGATCGACGGCCTTGGGGATAGCAATCACGCCGTCCTGATGCAGCACCCAGGATAACGCGATCTGCGCCGGCGTGACGCCATGCGCGTCGGCGACCGCCTTGAGGCCGGGATTTTGCAGCAACGCCGCCTGCTCGCGGCCCGAGGTTTCCAACGGCGAGTACGCCATGATGGGCATGCCCTGCGCACGCGCCCACGGCAGCAGGTCGAACTCGATCCCGCGTTTCATCAGGTTGTACAAGACTTGATTGGTGGCAGGCGCGCCGTAAGTTTGCGCCTCCTCCATGTTTTCAAGATCAAAATTACTGACGCCGTAGGCCTTGATCTTGCCGGCCTTCTTCAGCGCCTCGAAGCCGTCGAAGGTTTCGGCCAGCGGGTGATGGCCCTGCCAATGCAGCAAATACAGATCGATGGTCTCGATCTTCAGGCGCTTCAGGCTACGTTCGCAGGCCTGCTGCACGCCATCAAAGCTGGCGTTATGTGGATACACCTTGCTGACAATGAACGCCTCATCGCGTCGGCCGGCGATGGCCGCGCCGACCACCTCCTCCGCGCCGCCCTCGCCGTACATCTCGGCGGTATCAATCAAGGTCAAGCCCAGATCAAGTCCCAATTGCAACGCGCGCACCTCATCCTGCCTGCGCCCCGCCTTCTCGCCCATATTCCACGTGCCCTGCCCAAGTGCCGGCACAACCGGACCCGACAAAAAACTAGCCACCTTCATTCATGCCTCCACAAAAGTTCGGGGTCAGAGCCGACAATCGGACACAGACTCAACGATACGGCCTTCACACGACTTGAGCTGCCTCATTGTTAACTCCATTCAGGCGAATAGGATTATCAGATGAGCCGCCCTCTAAGACTACAATTTCCCGGAGCAATCTATCACCTCACCGCGCGAGGGGACCGGAGAGCTGCTATCTATATGGATCACTCTGATCGTCTTGTCTGGCTCTCGATATTGCAGGAGGTATGCTTCCGCTACAACTTCGTCGTGCATAGTTACTGCCTGATGAACAATCATTATCATATCTTGCTGGAAACAGTAGAGGGTAACCTAATGCAAGGGATGCAGCAGCTCAACGGTTTGTACTCCCAATACTTCAACCGGCAGCACAACTTGGTAGGGCACGTTTTCCAAGGCCGCTACAAGGGGATACTCGTTCAACGCGAGCAATACTTATTGGAACTCGCGCGCTACATCGTGTTAAATCCGGTTCGGGCCCAACTCGTACTCCTGCCTGAGGAGTGGCAATGGAGTAGCCACCTCTGCCTCATGGGCATCCAGACTCCCCCGGCATGGCTGGACGCCAACTCAACACTCTTGAGATTCGGAACCGAACCAGCAGCCGCGCGGGAAGCCTATCGAGAATTTGTGCACGCGGGTATCGGCAAAGCTAGCCCGCTGCTCAACATCAAGCATCAACTCATCCTCGGAGACGACGAATTTATAGAGAAAGTACGCCATACCTCCTCGCATATTCAGGACGGAGCAATAATCAAAGCGCAACGTCGCGCAGTAGCACAATCACTAAACTACTATGCCACGCAATACCACACCATCGAGGAAGCAATGGCGTCCGCCTATCACTCCACCGCCTACACGATGGAGGAAATCGGCCTTCACTTCGGCGTTTCCTCGAAGACCGTCAGCCGAGCTGTGAAGAAACATAAACCAGGCTAAATGTCCGATTGTCGGCTCTGACCCCGAATTTAGTGGCCTCCGCCGAGGTAGGCGGCGATGACTTTGGGGTCGGTTTTCAGGCTTTCGGCCGGGCCGTGGACGGAGATGCTACCGTTTTCGAGGACGTAGCCGTAGTCGGCGACGTTCAGCGCGGCGGCGGCGAATTGTTCCACCAAGAGCATCGTTACGCCCTCGGACTTCAGGCGCTGGATGATGCGGAACACTTCTTCCACTAGGATAGGCGCCAGGCCCATCGACGGTTCGTCCAGCAGCACCACGTCCGGATTCAGCATCACGGCGCGCGCCATTGCCAGCATTTGCTGCTCGCCGCCGGACAGGGTACCGGCCAATTGCGTCTGGCGCTCTTTCAACCGCGGGAACAGCTCCAGCGCTTTTTCCAGATCGCGCTTGACGTCACCCTTCGGCCGCGCATGCGTGAAGCGCGGGAAGGCGCCCAGCAGCAGGTTGTCGGTCACGCTCATGGAGGCGAAGACACGCCGGCCTTCCGGCGAATGCGCCAGCCCGGCGCGGGCGATCTTGTGCGAGTCGTGGCCGGTAATGTCCTTGCCGTCCAGCGTCACTTTGCCGCCTTTCGGTTTGATCATGCCGGAGATGGCGCGCATGGTGGTGGTTTTGCCGGCGCCGTTGGAGCCGATCAGCGTCACCAGCTTCCCTTTCGGGACGTCCAGCGAGATGCCGTGCAGGACTTCGACTTTGCCGTAGGCCGCGTGCAGATTGGAGATCGATAGCATGGTCGTGTCCTCGTTAATGCGCCGCAGGCGCCGTTGCGTCGCTGCCACCAAGGTAGGCTTCGATCACTTTAGGATCGCATTGCACCGTAGCTGGCGCGCCTTCGCAGATCTTCTGGCCGAAGTCCAGCACTGTCACGGTATCGGACAGCGCCATCACTACGTCCATGTGGTGCTCGATCAGGATGATGGTGATGCCGTGGTCGCGGATTTTGCGGATGATGGCCATCAGTTCCTTGATGTCCGGCGCGGTCAGGCCGGCCGCAGGTTCGTCCAGCAGCAGCAGGCGCGGACTCAGTCCCAGCGCGCGGCCGATTTCCAGCAGGCGCTGTTTGCCATACGGGAGGTTGCGCGCCTCTTCGTTGGCCAGATCCGACAGGCCGACGAATTCCAGGATGCTGGCGGCACGTTCACGCGCCGCCTTCTCTTCACGCTTGTAGCGCGGCGTTTGCAGCATCACGTCCAGCACATTCGATTTGAAGGTGTTGTGCAGGCCGACCAGCACGTTCTCGGTGGCGGTCATTTCGCCAAACAGCTGGACGTTCTGGAAGGTGCGCGCCACGCCGCCCAGCGCGATCTCGGACGGCGTGCGGCCCGAAATCACGGCACCGGAAAACGCCACCTTGCCGGCGGTCGGTTTGTAGATCCCGGTCAGCACGTTCATCATGGTGCTCTTGCCCGAGCCATTGGGACCAATCAGGCCATGCACCGAGCCTTGTATCACGTTGAGGTCCACCTGATTCAGCGCTTTCAGACCGCCGAACTGCATCAGGATTTGCTCGACCTTGAGCAGGCTGTCGCCGGTCTTGCCGCCCTGCGCGCGCGGGAACGGCTCGGCGCCGCTGGCCTCCACCGCCTTGGCGTGCACCGTGCCACGCCCCAGCAGTCCAAGCAGGAAGCCGACGATACCATCCTGCAGGTAGTAGACCACGAACAGCGTCATCAAACCGAAGATGGTCAGGCGCCAGTCGACGATGTTCTCCAGTTTGTACGAGAACGCCGCCATGCCGATGGTCGCCACCAGCGGCACCAGCACACCGCGCGGCGTCGAGCGCTTGCGCGCAATCGCCAGCGCGGAGCCGATCACGCCCAGCACCGCCGCCGCCACGGCGATCTGGCGGAACAGTTCAATATCGGCCAGCAGACTTGGGAGCATCACCACGATCATCGCGCCGATCAGGGAGCCGGAGCGCGTTTTACGGCCGCCCATGATCACCGCCAGCAGGAACAGGATGGTCAGCTCGAAGGTGTAGCTGCTCGGATTGATGTACTCCTCCGAATACGCATACAGGCTGCCCGACAGCCCAGCGAAACCGGCGCTGATGATGAAGGCGTACACTTTGTAGCGATACACCGACACGCCCATGCAGTCCGACGCGATCGGGCTGTCGCGCAGCGCTTCGAAGGCGCGGCCGAGATTTGATTTCAAAATCCGGTGCACCACCACCAGCGACACCACCATCAGCGCCGCCACCATGTAGTAGTACTGCACTTCGTTCAGCTTGGCGCCGAACAGCACCGGCTTGGCGATCTTGATGCCCATCGGCCCTTCGGTCAGCCAGGTCATCTCGTTGATCAGGATCTGGATGATGGTGCCAAAGGCCAGCGTCACCATTGCGAGGTACGGACCAGTGACGCGCAAGGCCGGCAGCGCGAGAATGGCGCCGAACAGCGCCGCCACGAGAATCGCCGCCGGTATCGTGATCCAGAACGGCGCGGCCAGTTTCATCACCAGCACTCCGGTCACATAGGCGCCGATGCCGAACAGACCCGCATGGCCCAGCGACACCTGCCCGGTGTAGCCGACCACGATATCGAGCCCGAACAATAGTATCGCGTAGATTAAAATCGTTTCGAATAGATGGATATAGTAAGGATTAGGAATCAGCGTTGGATAAAGCACCAGCACCGCCAGTCCCGCCACGCTTGCTGCAATGATTGTCTTCTTCATGGGTCAGACCTTTTTGATGGCGGCTTTGCCGAACAGGCCGGACGGCTTCACCGCCAGCACCAGCAGGAGCAGCAGCAAGCCCGGTACGTCTTTGTACCCGGTGGAGATGTAGTAGCCGGCGGTGGTTTCGACCACGCCCAGAATCAGGCCGCCAACGATGGCGCCCACGCCCGAAGTCAGGCCGCCGATAATCGCCACGGCGAAGGCTTTCAGGCCGAGCGACGCGCCCATCGTGGCGCCGGTCAGCGTCAGCGGCGCCACCAGCACGCCGGCAAACGCGGCCACCGCCGAGGACAGTGCGTACGAGAAGGTAATCACCATGCCGGTGTTAATGCCCATCAGACCTGCCGCGTCGCGGTCGTTGGCGGTGGCCACTACCGCCTTGCCGTAGATGGATTTGCGGTTGAAGATTTCGACCGCCGCCATGATGGCCAGCGCGCCGACCACTACTGCAATCTGCATCGGCTGCACATTGGCGCCCATGATGTCAATCGGTGCGGAGGACAGCGGCGAAGGGAAAGTCAGGTCGTCCTTTCCCCAGATATTCTCGGCGACGTTTTTAAAGATGATGGCCAGCGCGATGGTGGACATGATCCAGCCGAATTCGGACTTGATCTTGATGGCCGGCCGCACGCCGATCCACTCCACCAGCATGCCTTGCAGCGCGCCGAAGAGGATCACGATGGGAATCATCAGCAGGTAGCCCATGTAAGGCCCGCCGTGGATGTTCCCGACCAGGCTAAGGCCCACCAAGGCGCCCAGCATCAGCGATTCGCCCTGGCCGAAGTTCAGCGTGCCGGAGGTCGCGAACGTCAATTGGTAACCAAAGGCGATCACCGCGTAGATCATGCCCAGCGCGATACCGCTGAACACCAGTTGCAGCAAAATTTCCATCATTTCCCCCGACAAGAAAAATGGCCAGGCTTGTCTCAACAAGTCTGGCCACTGTGGCGCTAGGCGGCCTTACTTGGCCAAGACTACTTTGCCGTCTTTGACTTCGCCGAACACGGTGATTTCGGCGTTGATGGCTTCGTGATCGTCCTTGCTATACGGCTTACTGTAGGTGGTCACCACGCCGTCGATTTTCTCGGACAGGTTTTCCAGCGCCGCCTTCACTTTCGGGCCGTCGGTGCTGCCGGCCTGCTTGATGGCGGCAGCCAGCAGGTAGATCGAGTCATAGCCCTGCGCCGCCGACACCGGCGACGGCATGCGGCCTTGCGGCGGGTTGTAGGCCTTCAGGTAAGCGTCGATGAAGGCTTTGCGCTTCGGCGTGTTCGGGTCCTGGATGAAGGTTTGCGGCATGCGGGTGCCGTTGCCGTTCTTGCCGGCGTTGTCGATGAAGTTGGCCATCGACAGGGTCCAGCTGCCGATCAGCGGCACTTTCCAGCCCAGTTTTTCCATGCCGTTGGCGATCTGTGCCAGCTCAGGGCCGATACCGTAGGTGAGCACCACTTCCGCGCCAGCCTGCTTGGCCTTGAGCAGCTGGGCCGTCATGTCGACGTCCTTGATGTTGTACTTCTCGGTGGCGACCGCTTTCAGGCCTTTCTCTGCCAGTGCTTTTTCCAGGTCTTCGCGGCCCAGCTGGCCGTAGTTGGTGGAGTCGGCCAGAATGGCGACCTTCTTGAATTTGCGATTGTCGACCGCTTCCTTGATGATCATGTGCGACTGGATCTGGTCATTGGCGGAATTGCGGAAGATGTAGTTCTCCGGCTGGTCGGCGAACTGCTTGGTGATGATGGAGCCGGTGGCCACGTTGTTCATCACCGGGATTTTGGCGTCCTGGTAGAAGCGCTGCGAGGCCAGCGCCACGCCGGTGTTGATGTAGCCGACAGTGGCCACCACTTTTTCTTTGTTGATCAGTTCCTGCGCGATCTGCACGCCGCGTTCCGGCTTGGCTTCGTCGTCGCGTTCGACCAGCTGGATCTGGCGGCCCAGAACACCGCCCTTGGCGTTGATGTCGGCCACGGCCAGCTTGACGCCGTCGCGCATCGACACGCCCATCGGCGCGGAACCGCCGGTGAACGGACCGGACACGCCGATCTTGATGGGATCAGCCGCCTGGGAGGCAGCCGCGAAACCGAGTGCTACACCTGCAACGAGCAATTTCAATTTGAAATTCATGTGCCATCTCCTGTAGATACAACGTTTTTTGTATTAGTCGTACGCTGGAAAGTCGCCCCATCGGAGACCGATTGTAGGTTAGTAGTACAGCATCGGCAACAGATAGATGTGCGGCGTCGCAGCAAGAGCGGATTACATGCCCGGCGTGGCTTGTTTGAGGGCGCGGTTGGCGAAGCGCATCTGGGTTTCGGCCAGCGCTTCGTTGCGCTCAAAACCCATCGAACCGTCGCGCAGGCCGATGGCCATTGCCATCACGGCTTCGGGATATTCAAGGTCGGCGGCTTTTTCGATCCAGCGGCGCGCCGCCAGCTCGTCGCGCTTGACGCCTTCGCCGCTGAGATAGAGCTTGGCCAGCGCGTACATCGCGGCCGGAGTCTGGCGGTTGGCGGAGAACTGCAGCCAGTGTGCGGCTGCTTTCAGGTCGCGCGCCACGCCCATGCCGTTACGGTACATCATGCCCAGATAATAGGCGGCCAGCGCATCGCCTTTTTTGGCGGCGCTGCTGAACAGTTCAAAAGCGCGCGGCAGGTTGGCCGGCACGCCGTCGGCGCCGCGCAGCGCCAGGCGCCCTTCTTCCACCGGGCCGGCGGCCGCCACACCGGCGAATGCGATGGCACATGCAGCGATGGCGTGGCGGAGCTTCATTTGCTCAAATCGATGGCGTACAGGGCAAAGCCTTTGCCGCTGCCATCGTCCGATTTAAGTTGGGAGACGCCAGCCAGCCCGGCTTCGCGCGCGAGGTCCAGCAGGCCCGGTGCGGAATGGAACACCACTGCCCCCTTGGTTGCCACCGGCGCAAAACGCCAGCTGCGGGTGGCCCCGTTGCGGGCGCGGCTCAGCTGTTTGGCCTTCTGAATGTAAGCAATCAGCACATCGCGGCTGGAATCCGGCGCGGCGATCACGGTCTTGCTGCCATCCAGTCCGGGGAAATTGCTGCCGCCGCCGGCGCGATAGCTGTTGGTCGCGATCAGGAATTCCTGCGACGGCGACAGCGGCGCACCTTTATAGTGCAAGGTGACGATGCGCTGGCCTGCCGGCTGGGTCACGTCGATCTGGTAACTGACGTCGGCGCTGGTCAGCATGTCGAAGTTGAAGCCATAAAAGCCGGTGTTGACCAGTTCCTGCTGCGCGCCGCTGGCCGGATCGATGCGGTTGAAGCGCTCGGCGGATTTTTCCAGCCACGCTTTCAGGCCCGCGCCGTCCATCTTCACGGCGTGCAGCGCGTTCGGGTAGAGATACAGGTCGGCCGCGTTGTTGAGCGCCACCGGGCCCGGTTTGACGTCGGTGTAATCGGCCACGCCGGCCGCGCCGGTCTTGAACGGCGACGCCATCGACAGCACCGGCAGCCCCGCGTACTGCGGCAAGCTGGCTTTGACGTAGTCCTGCACGTAGGCGGTTTGCGCCTGGTTGACCAACTCGATGGCGCTGATGTCGCCCGCGTCGGCAAAGTAGCTGCTCATGCGGAAGTCGCTGATGCCGACCGGCGTTTGCACGTAGCGGATGGTGGCCGCGTGTTCGGCCGCCACCAGCGGCGCGATGGCCGGATCGGCGGCGACAAAGCTGCCGTCCTTTTGCTTGATGCCGCGCGCCTCCACCGTGGTGCGGCTCTTGTCGACCACCCAGCGCGTGCCGTCATATTTCAGGTGCAGGCCGATCACGCCGAGGTGCTTGCCCCACAGGCCGGCCATTACGGCCGGCACGCCGTAGACCGTGCCTTTGGCCTTGTCGACGCCCGGCAAGTTGAAGCCTGCGCGTGCGCTGGCCGCATCCGGGAACGGCAGGTGTTCGTGGCCGATCAGCATGGCATCGATGCCGGGTACCTGCGCCAGGTAGTAGTTGGCATTTTCCATGTCTGGCGTGTACGGCGCGCCATCGATGCCGCCGTGCGAGATGGCCACGATCAGGTCCGCGCCTTCGGCACGCATCTGCGGGATGTATTTTTGCGCCGTCTCGCGCACGCCCTCGGCGTAGACCTTCCCGGCCAGCCATTGCTTATCCCACGACAGCACGCCCGGCGGCGTGAAGCCGATGATGCCGACCTTGATGGTGGCCGTCAGCGGCTTGCCATCCGCGCCGGTGGCCTGTATCTGGCGCGTCAGGATTTTGTAGGGCGCGAACAGCGGCTGCTTCGTGTTCACGTCAACAATGTTCGCCAACACGATGGGGAAGTTCGGGCCGCCGCAGCGGGCCGACGTCACCTGCTGCAAATACGGCAGGCCGTAGTTGAATTCGTGGTTGCCGATGCCCGCGCCGTCCACGCCCAGCTGGTTCATGGCCTTGTAGATGGCCGGCGCTTCGCCGCAAGCCACCGGTTTGACCAAGGCTTGATAGTCGGCCAGCGCCGTGCCTTGCAGGGCGTCGCCGTTATCGAGCAGCAGGTTGTTCGGGTATTCGGCGCGCGCCTGCTTGATCAGCGTCGCGGTGCGTTCCAGGCCGATGGCGGGATCGGCCTGCAGCTTGTAATAATCATAACTGAGCACATTGGCGTGCAAATCCGTGGTCTCCAGCAGCGCCAGCGTGGCCTCGGCGCCGGACGGCGTCACGCTGCCCTGCGGCGCGAGGGCGCAGCCGGTCAGCAAAACGGGCAAAAGCAGGCAGGCGCGGTGGTTTGGGCGCATGGACGACTGGATAAGTTGCAGGCTGCAATATTCTATACGTTTTGTGGCTTAAATGGCAGGATTTCAGGGCCGTCGGGGTAGCCGCCGTACAGCACTGGGAGAGCGTAGCCGGTTACGGTATAATCCAAGGTTTGATTTCAGCCTTAGAGAAGAAGAACATCATGGAAGCCGAACGCATCAACGCCCTCACCTCCCTGCTCGCCGATCTGACCACGCGCGAAGCTGAACTTCGGAGGTATCTTTGACTTCGATCGCAAAGTCGACAAGCTCGAACAAGTAAACGGCGAGCTGGAAGATCCTGCGGTCTGGAACGATCCTAAAAAAGCTCAGGATCTGGGCAAAGAGAAAAAATCGCTGGAAGCGGTGGTCGACGCGCTGACCAAGGCTAACGCCGACCTGAAAGACATGGCCGACCTGATCGACATGGCCAAGGAAGAAGGCGACGACGACACGCTGGAGGCGCTGATCGTCGATATTGAAGACGTCCGCAAAGTCATCGAAGGCATGGAGTTCCGCCGGATGTTCAACAATCCGATGGACCCGAACAACTGCTTCGTCGACATCCAATCCGGCGCCGGCGGCACCGAGGCGCAAGACTGGGCTTCCATGCTGCTGCGCCAGTACCTGCGCTATTGCGAACGCAAAGGCTTCAAGGTCGAGATCATGGAGCAATCCGACGGCGAGGTCGCCGGCATCAAGACCGCCACCCTGAAAGTGGAAGGCGAATACGCCTACGGCTTCCTGCGCACCGAGACCGGCGTGCACCGCCTGGTACGCAAATCGCCGTTCGACTCGGCAGGCGGCCGCCACACCTCGTTCGTGTCGCTGTTTGTGTATCCGGAAGTGGATGATTCGATCGATATCGAGATCAATCCTGCCGACCTGCGTATCGACACCTACCGCGCATCGGGCGCCGGTGGTCAGCACATTAACAAAACCGACTCCGCAGTGCGTCTGACCCACGGCCCGTCGGGCATCGTGGTCCAGTGCCAGAACGACCGTTCGCAGCACCGCAACAAGGCCGAAGCGATGGAAATGCTGAAGGCGAAGCTGTACGAACTGGAACTGCGCAAGCGCATGAGCGAGCAGCAGAAACTGGAAGACTCCAAGACCGACGTGGGCTGGGGCCACCAGATTCGCTCGTATGTGCTGGACCAGTCGCGCATCAAGGACTTGCGTACCAACTTCGAAACCGGCAACACCAAGGGTGTGCTGGACGGCGACCTGGATGACTTCATTTCAGCCTCGCTGAAGCAAGGCGTGTAATCCATGACCCAGCGCGCATTTATCTTCGACATGGACGGCACCATTGTCGACAACATGTCCTTCCACGTGAAGTCGTGGCTGGAGTTTTTCCAGCGCCGCGGCCACGTGGTCGATGCGGATGAATTCTTCCGCAATACCGCCGGCCGCCAGGGCCACGAAATCATGAGCACCTACTTTGGCAAGCAGTTGACCAAGGAAGAAAGCGCGGCGCTCGATTTCGAGAAGGAAGAACTGTACCGCGAGATGTACGCGCCGCACCTGGCGCCGACCACCGGCTTCGTCGACTTCATCACGCGCGCCAAGGCGGCCGGCATCAAGCTGGCCGTGGCTACCGCCGCGCCGAACGAGAACATCGATTTCACGCTCGATGGTCTGGACCTGCGCAAGGAATTCAACGCCATCGCCGGCGCCGCCGATGTGGCGCGCGGCAAGCCGAATCCGGACGTGTTCCTGCTGGCGGCCGAGCGCGCAGGCGCCCTGCCGGCGGACAGCATCGTGTTCGAAGACGCGCCGCTGGGCGTGGAAGCGGCGCGCCGCGCAGGCATGCGCGCCGTGGTGCTGACAACCACTTTGCCGGCTGAAGCGTTTAAGGAATTCGACAACGTCATCGCCGTCGTGCGCGACTTCAGCGAGCTGGATGTGGACGAGCTGCTTTCTTCGTACGCACCCGCCACTAACTAAATAATCACCTCAACAAAAGTAAAGACCATGACTACGGATCTTCAAGACCAAGCAGCCGCCCCGGACGAAAACAAAATCATCGCAGAACGCCGCGCCAAACTGGCCGCCATCCGCGCCCAGGGCGTCGCCTTCCCGAACGACTTCAAGCCGGAGCACAAGGCTGCCGACCTGCACGCGCAGTACGGCGAGAAATCGCGTGAAGATCTGGAAGCCACTCCGGTCACCGTCAAGCTGGCAGGCCGCATGATGCTGAAGCGCGAAGCCGGCAAGAAGGCCGCTTTCGCTACCCTGCAAGACGCCTCGGGCCCTAACGCCGACGGCCGTATCCAGATCTACGCCACGCTGGACCTGACCGGCGAAGCCGCGATGGCCGCGCTGCACCACTATGACCTGGGCGATATCCTGGGCGTGGTCGGCACCCTGTTCAAGACCAAGACCGATGAACTGACCATCAAGGTCACCGAACTGCGTCTGATCACCAAGTCGCTGCGCCCGCTGCCGGACAAGTTCCACGGCCTGGCCGACCAGGAAACCAAGTACCGCCAGCGCTACGTGGACCTGATCATGAACGAGGAAACCCGCCGCACCTTCAAGGCGCGTACCGCCGCGATGTCGTCGATCCGCCGCTTCATGGAAAAGAACGACTTCATGGAAGTGGAAACCCCGATGCTGCACCCGATTCCGGGCGGCGCGGCGGCCAAGCCATTCATCACCCACCACAACGCGCTCGACATGCAGATGTTCCTGCGTATCGCGCCTGAGCTGTACCTGAAGCGCCTGGTGGTGGGCGGTTTCGACCGCGTGTTCGAGATCAACCGCAACTTCCGTAACGAAGGCGTGTCGGTCCGTCACAATCCAGAATTCACCATGATGGAATTCTACGCGGCCTACACCGATTACCAGTGGCTGATGGACTTCACCGAGTCCGTGATCCGCCAGGCCGCAATCGACGCCAAAGGCACCGCAGTGCTGACCTACGGCGGCCGTGAGCTGGACCTGTCCAAGCCATTCCACCGCCTGACCATCGTCGGCGCCATCAACAAGTTCGCGCCGCACTACACCGACGTGCAGCTGAACGATGCGGAATTCATCAAGAAAGAACTGCTGAAGTTCGGTGTGAAGCCTTTCGCCACCGCCGGTCTGGGCGCGCTGCAACTGGCGCTGTTCGAAGAAACCGCCGAAGCGCAGCTGTGGGAGCCGACCTTCATCATCGACTACCCGGTCGAAGTATCGCCGCTGGCGCGTGCTTCGGACACCCGCGAAGGCATCACCGAGCGCTTCGAGCTGTTCATGGTTGGCCGCGAAATCGCCAACGGCTTCTCGGAGCTGAACGATGCGGAAGACCAGGCGGCACGCTTCCTGTCGCAAGTGGCGGCCAAGGATGCGGGCGATGAAGAGGCTATGTTCTACGACGCCGACTACATCCGCGCGCTGGAATACGGCATGCCGCCAGCCGGCGGTTGCGGCATCGGCATCGACCGCCTGATGATGCTGCTGACCGACTCGCCAAACATCCGCGACGTCCTGCTCTTCCCGCACCTGCGCCGCGAAGACTAATCACCAAAACGAGAAGCCGCCCACCGGGCGGCTTTTTTTACGTCAAAACAGCGTGATGCTGCCGGTTTCCAGTTCTTCCAGCACGCCCTGATCGAGCAGGGCTTGGTAGTGGAAGACGCGGTTGCGGCCGGCCTTCTTGGCTTCGTACATGGCGCGGTCGGCGCGTTCCAGTATGCTCTTCGGCAGCACGGTGGTGGCGACCGCGCTGAAACCGCCGCTGAGCGTCACCTGCCCCACTTGCGGATAGCGATACGACTCGACCGCCTTGCGCAAGCGTTCGAAAAACTGCGTCGCCAGTTCGAGGTCGCGCGCTTCGACGATGACGATGAACTCCTCGCCGCCGTAGCGGAACAGCATGTCCGTACGGCGCAAAGTCTTTCCCAGCACACGCGACACCAGCAGCAGGATTTCATCGCCGATCACATGCCCATACTGGTCGTTGATGTTCTTGAAGTGATCGATATCGAGCACCGCCAGCCAATAGCCGTCGCGCGGCGGCAGGTGGTTGGACAGTTCTTCCCACAGGCGATCGAGGCTGACTTCCATCGCATAACGGTTGTGCAGCCCGGTCAGGCGGTCGCGCTGGCTCGAGTCCAGCAGCGCGTAATAGTTGGAGTACACCTGCAGCACGCCGGTCACCACCGCGTCCTCCATCGCCGTCAACTGGCGGCGGCGCTCAAACACCAGGTAGCCGCATTGCTGCTCGCCGCTGCGCAGCGGATAGCAGAACACCAGCCCTTCCGGGCCGGGCCGGTTGCAGGCTTGCCCCAGCAGGCGCACGTTGTCGATCAACAGCGCGATATGCTCGGGCAGGTTGGTTTCGTTGCGGATCGCCTCGATCCGCTCGGCGATGCGCTCGGCCCCGGCGCTGTCGCGCGTGCCGGTGCGCGAGTGATGCAGGATGTGGGTGATCTGGTGCTGGCCATTGATGCGGTACAGCGAGGTTTCCAGCACGCCGAGGATGGGCGCCAGGGTGCGCAGCAAACTCTGTTCGACCAACTGGGTATCGCGTATCGCGGTGATCACGCCCAGCTTTTTCAAGGTGCCGGGCAAGGGCGACAGCGCCCGTTCGGTAGGCATTAACTCTTCTCCAGCATGAATGTAACGTGCGATTCTGCCGCCCGCAACAGCCCCTGTCACCATCCCAAAGCATGGGCATTAATCCATGCGGATGATTTTTTGCGGCGCCCATGCTTTGGTGTGGTGCGGCATGCCGGGCACGCTCTTACCATATCGGCATGATGCTTCACACCCGCCACCTCCTCCCCCTGCTGCTCCTGCCCCATGCGGCTAACGCCATCGAACCGCTGGAACTGCAGATCGTGCAGCGTCCACCTTATCTTGAGGTGCACCCGGACGGCACAGTCGGCGGCATCACCGTGGCGCCCACTGTGGCAGCGTTTCGCAAAGCCGGTATCCAGGTCTTCTGGAAGGAAGTGCCGGCGGTGCGGCAGGTGCTGCGCGTGAAGAAGAATGAGGAGCGCATCTGCTCTGTGGGCTGGTACAAGACGGAGGAACGCCAGCAGTTCGCCAAATTCAGCCAACCGATTACGCAGGATTCGCCGTGGGCCGGTTTCGCCGGGCCGCAGGTGCAACTGCCGCGCGATGTCACGGTGCGTGCGGTGCTGGCCGATCCAGCGGTAACGGTTTTGCTGAAGACCGGCTTTGTGTACGGCGATTACCTCGACCGCGAAATCGCCGTCATGCGCGCCCAGCGCAAGGAGACCCACGCCGACATGCCGCAGGTATTGCGCATGATTGAAGTCGGCCGCGCGCAGATTACCTTCGCGCCGATCGAGGAAATCCTGCACTACCTCGGCCACTATTCGAACAGCGACAGCGAAACGAAGATCGTGATGTTCCGCGACATGCCGCCCGGTTATGCGCGCCACCTGATGTGCAGCAAACGCGTGGAAAATGAGTTGATCGCGCGCTTCAACACGGCGTTGGTGGCGCCAGCCGTCAAGCGCAAGCCGCAGCGGTAAATCAGCGGCTGCGTCCCAGCATGCCGCCCTGGCGCGCCAGGTTCACCGCCTGCACGCGGTTGGCGACGCCGAATTTGCTGAAGATCTGCGCCATGTGCCACTTCACGGTATTGATCGACAGCCCAAGGCTGTCCGCCACTTCGCGGTTGCTCAAACCCTGCGCCACCAGCTCCAGCAAGCTGGCTTCAGCGGGCGTCAATTCCGCCACCGGCGGCCGGGCGGCGTCGCCGGCGCGCGCGCCGCAGGCCAGCAGGATATTCAGGTGGGCGCTGGCGGCGCTGCTCAAGGGGGCGGGCGGCGCGCTGCGCAGCTGTTCCAGCAAGCCGACCACGCCCTCGCCTTCGTCAAGGAAGCTGCGCACCATGCCGCACTGTGCGCCCTGCTCCAGCGCCAAGGCCATGCGCGCCAACGCTTCAAGCGGATCGCCGCCGCGCGCGGCGGCCAACGCCAGCAACACGCGCAGTTTCACTGCACGCCAACGCCGCCCGCTTTCCTCAGCCTGGCGCAGCAAGCGCTGCAAGCGCACTTGCGCCGCCTGCGTGCGGCCGTCGGCGATCGCCAGCCGCGCTTGCGCTATGCCGCCGCCATCGATCTCCTGGCTGGAAAACATCCATTCCGGCAGCGGCCCGTTGCCATCGACGCCGACCGCCTCGGCAGGATCGGCATTGAGCAGCGCCGCGTAGCCGGCGATGGCGGCACGATTCCCGCCCAACACCACCAGCCGCGACAATTCGCTCTCCAAAGCCGCGCGCAGCCGCGGCGTGGGCTGTTTGCGCACCCGCATGATCTCGCATTCCAGCCAGCGCTTGGCGGCCGCCGGCCCCATCTGCAGCGCCATCAGGCGCGCCTGCGTCACCTGCACGCCAGCCACGGTGTCCCACGGCAGGCCGATGCCGGCGATGCCGCGCGCGAACTTCACGCGCAGCTGCGCATCGTCGATGCGGTTGGTTTCGTACAGCACCATCAGGAACAGCCCGGCGCTGTAGCGGTACAGGAAGGCAGCCGGAATGGCGCTGCTGTGCTTTTTCTGTATCTCGTCAATCAGTGCGATCTGCTGCAGCGCCGCGTCGAAGCGGCCCTGCATCGCGTCCATATAGGCTTGCAGGTAGACCACCACCGCCATTGTGGTCAGGCTGCCGGATTCTGCACAGGTGCGCCGCGCCTCGATCAGCATTTGCACCGCTTGCGGCAGCATGCCGCGTATCAGGTAGGCGCAGGCACTGCTGGTGGCCAGCATGCCGCGCTCGACGGGGCGCGCCTGCTGCTGCGCAGGCCAATAGCGCTCGGTCAGGCCGATGGCGCGCGTCACATCGCCTTCGAGGAAAGCCTGCACCGGCTCGAACCCACGCAGGACGTCGCCGTAGACGCGGTCGGCATCAGGCTGCGCCGCCTGGGCGCGGAAATATTCCAGCCAGTGCGCTCCGTCCTCGTGGCGCGGTGAATAAGTGAGCGCTACCAGCAGCACCCGCAAGATCTCCGGGCGCCGCCGCAGCAAGGCTTCCGGCAACTGGCCGCAGCAATGCGTGATGCTGGGGAACTGGGCGCGCACCAGCAGTGTCTCGCCCAGGGCTTCGAGCACGTCGGCCGCCGCCTCGTGCTGGCCGGCCTTGATATAGCAATCGAAGGCGTCCAGGCCGCGGTCGTTCGCGGCCAGCCATTGCCCTGCGCGCGCGTACACCAGCGCGCGGCCGGCGCCGGCCGGCAAGCGGTGCCGCACAATGTGGCCGGCAAACAGCGGATGATAACGGAACCAGTGCTCGCCGATCGGCTGGATCGGCAAGCCGGACAAACGGGTGCGGACGATCAGCTCCCGGCTGTCGTCGCTGCCGCGCACGGCATCTGCCAGCTCCACGCAAAACGATTGCAGCGGCGCGGTGGCGATCAGGAAGGCTTGCACCTCCTCGGGCTGGGCGCGCAGCACTTCCTCGGCCAGATAGTCGCTCAGGTCCTCGGTACCGTGCAGGTCGGGCAGCGACTCCGCATTGCCTTGAATGCGCTTCCACGCCAGCACCAGCAATTCCAGCGCGGCCGGCCAGCCTTCAGTGGCCTGGTGCAGCCATCGCACGTGCTCGTCGGACAGGAACAGGTGCGACTGGCGCAGGTAGATTTCTGTTTCGGCCGGAACGAAGCGCAGGCTTTCAAGGTTCAGCTCCAGCAGCATCTGCTTGGCCTTGAGCGAGGCCACGCTGACCTGGTGCAGGCCACGGCCAGCCAGGTACACGCGCAGGTCCGGCGGCAGCACTTCCACGATCACCGACAACAGCAGGCGGATCGCGCCTTCGTCCAGCTGTTCTACATCGTCAAGGAACAGATGGCGCACGGCGGTGCCGTGCAGGCGCGGCATGTGGGCCTCGGCCGCGTCACCCAGCAAGGCGGCGCGCAGGCTCAGCAGCAAGCGCGCCGGATCACGGTCAGCCTGGTCGAAGGTCAGCCACGCCACCGGCGCATCGGCGGTGGACAGGCCGGCACGCAGCAGCCGCAGCACGGAAGTTTTGCCATAGCCGGCCGGTGCACGCAGCAGGATGATGCGATGTCCTCCGGCCTGGCCCAAGCGAGCCAGCACGTCGGGACGCGCCATGAGCGTGCCCGCCGTCTGCGGCGGTATCAGTTTTTGCGCGACAAAATCAAGCACGGTGACCGGTTCTCCAAGTTGAAAGCCTGTTGTTTAGCTTACCCCCAAGGATGGTAGATCGTCACCATTCTTTAGAATGGAGGAAACAGTAATTACACCAAGGCAATAACCAGTAATTACGTTTCCTCCGCCGCTCCAGTTACTGGATCACGCGGTAGCACGGCGTGTACGGCTTGCCGGCCAACTTCATGCGATGCTGCGCCACGAACGACGCCAGCAGCGCATCCATCGGCCCCATGATCTCCTTGTCGCCGTGGATTTCAAAGTGGCCGTACTGCTCGATGGCGCGGATGCCCTCTTCCTTCACATTGCCCGCCACCACGCCCGAGAAGGCGCGGCGCAGGTGCGCGGCCAGCATGTGCACCGGCTGGTTCTTGTGCAGGCTGAGGTTGCGCATGTTCTCGTGCGTCGGCGGGAACGGGCGCTGGAACTCGGTGTCGATCTTCAGGCCCCAGTTGTAGTAATAGGCATCGCTGCGCGTTTTGCGGAATTCGCGCACCGCCTTGATCCCGGCCTGCATCTCGCGCGCCACCAGCTCCGGATCGTCGATGATGATCTTGTAGCGGCTTTGCGCCTCAGGACCCAGCGTGTCGTGAATGAACTGGTTAATCTGCACGAAGTATTCGCGCGACGTTTCCGGACCCGTGAACACCAGCGGGAACGGGATCTCGGCGTTATCCGGATGCAGCAGGATGCCAAGGATGTACAGGATTTCCTCGGCGGTGCCGGCGCCGCCAGGGAACACCACGATGCCGTGGCCAGTGCGCACGAACGCTTCCAGGCGCTTCTCAATGTCCGGCATGATGACCAGCTCATTGACGATCGGGTTCGGCGACTCCGCCGCGATGATGCCCGGCTCGGTGATGCCGAGATAGCGGCCGCGATGCAGGCGCTGCTTGGCGTGGCCGATGGTGGCGCCCTTCATCGGGCCCTTCATTGCGCCGGGACCGCAGCCGGTGCAGATATCGAGATCGCGCAGGCCCATTTCATAGCCCACCTTCTTCGAGTAGTTGTATTCCTCGCGGTTGATCGAGTGCCCGCCCCAGCACACCACCAGGTTCGGGTTGAGCATCGGCTTCAGCACGCCCGCGTTGCGCAGGATGTGGAACACGGCGTCGGTGATGCCTTCATTTTTGCTCAGGTCGAACTTCGGATTGTCCGTCACCTCGTTGCTGACGAAGATAATATCGCGCAGCACCGCGAACAGGTGCTCGTGGATCCCCTTGATCATCTTGCCGTCCACGAAAGCGATGGCTGGCGCGCCCTTGATATCGAGCTTGATGCCACGCTCGCGCTGCACGATGCTGATGTCAAACGATTGGTACTTTTCCAGCAATTCCTTTCCATCGTCGATAGTGCTGCCGCAATTGAGCACCGCCAGTGCGCATTTGCGGAAGACGTTATAAAGGCCGCCCTGGCTAGTATCGAGCAGCTTGTTCACTTCCGCCTTCGAAAGGATTTCCAGCTGGCCTTCGGGCGAAATCAGGGTATCGACAACGTCATGTTCCATGATGCTAAGTCCTATTCAGTTTCTTCAGTTTCTCTTCTGCTTCTGTTGGTCCTGCGCCACCAATATACGACAAGTGGAAGATTTGTGCGCTGGAAATTCTTAACACAAATGACACAACTTTGCAGGTAGGCTATCAAAAAGTGCGTCGGGAGCGATTTGTAGATTAAAATGGCGCCCAATTTGGCTGCCCCACAAGGGAAGTCAGTCCCGATTGACCATAATTACAGGAGAAGCCGCATGAGCGGTGCGACCACCCAACCTACAGAAGCTTCGATCCCGGAGTTCAAGCAAATCATGGGCCACCCGGCCCCGCTGTGGATGTTGTTCATGACCGAGTTCTGGGAGCGCTTTGCGTTCTACGGCATACGTTGGGCGCTGGTGCTCTACGTCGTCGCCCAGTTCTATAACGGCGATGCTGCTGGCGAATCGTCGGCCAACCTGGTGTACGGATCCTACCTCGCGCTGGTGTATGCCGCCGCGCTGTTCGGCGGCTATGTTGCGGACCGCGTGCTGGGTTACCAGCGCTCCATTCTGGTCGGCGCCTCCTTCATGGCGGCCGGCCTGTTCATGATTGCCTTCCCGGACGAGACCGTGTTCAAGTTCGGCCTGGCCACCATCATCGTCGGCAACGGCATGTTCAAGCCGAATATCTCGACGATGGTCGGCAAGCTGTATAGCACCGCCGATACCCGCCGCGATTCCGGCTTCACCATCTTCTACATGGGCATCAACTCCGGCGCGCTGGTCGCACCGGTACTGACCGAATGGCTGGCCTCCGCCATCTTCGGCACCGGCGGCATGCCGGCCTATAAAGTGGTGTTCATGTCGGCCGGCGTCGGCATGCTGATTAGCCTGGTGTGGTTCTACATCGGCCGTCGCGGCCTGAAAGGCATCGGCGCACCGGATGCGCAGAACGGCGATCCGAAACGCATGGTCTACGTGGTACTGGGTTCCCTGTGCGTGATCCCGGTGGTGTACTCGCTGCTGGCGGCGGGCGCCAAGAACCTGCAGATCGTGCTGTCGATTCTGTTCGTGCTGCTGGCGGTGATGCTGCTGGTCGAAGGCATCAAGAACGGCAAAGTGGCGCGCGACAAAGTGATCGCCATGCTGGTGATCTTCTTCTTCAACATCATGTTCTGGTGCTTCTTCGAGCAGGCAGGCAGCTCGTTCACCTTCCTGGCCGAGAAAATCATCGACCGTGAAATGTTCAACTGGACCTTCCCTGTGGCCTGGTTCCAGACCGTGAACTCGCTGGCCATCATCGCCTTCGCACCGCTGATCGCGTTCATCTGGGTGGCGATGGGCCGCAAGAATCCGTCGATCCCGCGCAAATTCGGCCTGGGCCTGATCTTCAACGGCACCGCCTTCCTGCTGCTGATGTTCGCGCTGTCGTCGCTGGTGGACGCCAACAACAAGATCCCGTTCTGGACCCTGTTCATGGTCTACGTGCTGCAATCGATTGGTGAGCTGTGCCTGTCGCCGATTGGCCTGTCGATGGTGACCAAGCTGGCGCCGACCCGTCTGGTGGGTCTGGGCATGGGCGGCTGGTTCCTGTCGACCGGTATCGGCAACAACCTGTCGGGCATCTTCGCTTCGGCGGTGTCGGGTGAAGGCGGCATGTCGGTGCCATCGGCGCTGTCGGGCTACACCTTCGGGTTCTGGTCGCTGATCATCGGCGGCGTGCTGCTGTTCCTGATCGCCCCGCTGATCCAGAAGTTGATGCACGGTGTGAAGTAAGACTGCAAACGGCGCCTCTGGCGCCGTTTTAATTTGCCTGGCTGAGAAACGAAGCCGATGGTTCGCTTGGGACGTGGGGCAGGCGGTGGGCGACTAGCATTTCGCGCGAGCGCACGAATGAGCGCACAACGTATACCCCCATCTGGATTGCTTGCAGAGAACCAAGGACATTCGCCGCTTGAATGGCGCCGTGCTCGGTAAAAGCAAATGGCATCGCTTTAGTAAATTTCAATTTTGCGAGGTGGTCGCAATTTGCGACCACCTCCACCTTTTCCGCCTGAGTCAGCGCGAACATGAAATCAGAGGGGAAACGCTCGATATTGCGCTTGACCTGCTCGTTCAGCCTCTTGGTCGGCACGCCGTACAAGAAGGCAAGGTCAGCATCAATAATCACCTTTTGAGAACGTATCACCATGATGCGCCCCTCAATTGCCATCAGAGAAGTATCAGCAGGAGCTGAAGGGGAGTTCACCGATTTCATGTCAGTCTCCGGTAGACGGGCACCGTTGACTCTAGTCCGCTTGCAAAGCCATCGGTATGATATAAATCAAACTGACGCGGGCGAACATCAGGAATGTTAGGGGAAAGCCTTTGCTGCAGCAGCCTCGCAAGGATGTCGTAGTTTGCGACCACCTCCCCCTATCTCGTTTCTATGGACGATTCATCGTCCACATGACGCTGGCGATCTTCCAGCTGTCGTCGGCGACTTTCATCATCTGCCAGGTCTCAATCCCATAATTCTGCGTCTTCCCATCGCGGATGAATTCATAGTCGAACATTACCCACGCCACGTTGCCGTCCTGGGTAATCTTCACGTTGTAAAACTTCTCCTCGAGCGCTTCCTTGGACATACCGATCACGCGCGCAAATTCGTTATAGCCGCCAGCACGCAGGCCGTCGAACGTAGTGTCATGCACATTACGCACGAAGGCGATATCCTCCGGATTCATGGGCGAGTCAAACAGGATGTTGGAATTCAGAACAAGCGTCGAGAGCAGCTTCCGATCCTTGGTCTTGATCGCAGTCTGGAAATCCTCAACGACCTTGTTGATTGCCCGCGTGTCTTCGGGCGTGGAGATATGCTTGCCGATGTAAGCCGGAGCAGCATCAACTGCGCTACTTAAAAACAGCGAGGTGGCCAGGAGAGCCAGAACGAAACAACGCATGAGGACCTTTCTATGAATGGAGAGGCCCTCATCTCGTGCCAGTTTTCAAAAAAACAAGTGCAGATCCGTCTACTCGCCTCGTTCCTGGGCAATGCGCTTGGTCAAGCGCTGGCCGGCAATGGCGGCATACTCGCGGCAGCCATCAGCGCCGATGAACGGATTGCTGTCCGGTGTGCGCGCTGCCGCCTTTTCCATCATGCCGGTAGCATCCGGGTGCACGGAGAGAATGATGTCGCATTTCAGCGCCGCGACCTTGGCGATGCTGGCCGCGAACGATGCCGAGATGTCAGGCGTCTTGCCTTTGCCGGTGAAGCTGAATTTACCGCTGGCGTACGGATTAAGACTATCGGCGTACACCACATCCAGGCAACGGTGGCCTTCGCAGGAAGTCCAGGTCCAGGTGGTGCTGCCTGGCGTATGGCCTGGCGTCATGTGCGCGGTGACGCCAATGCTGCCGACCTTCAGTACCTCTCCCTCCTGCACCACTTTGACCTTCGCCACTTTGGCGACGTGTACCACCGGATTAGCCTCATACTGCGGATCGTCCACGCCGTTGGTGCCGCTTTGGAGTACCAGCGCGCCTGACTGGCTGGCCCCCACGATGGCGCCGCTGGCACGCTGCAGCGCCGCGATGCCGCCCGCGTGATCCCAATGCGCGTGCGAGTTGACGATCAGCTTCACGTCCTGCATCCGAAATCCAAGCGCCTTGATGTTGGCCTCGATGAGCGGCGCCGATTGCGGCAGCCCGCCATCCAGCAGGATGTGGCCCTGCGGCCCCGTCACAAGGACTGACGACAGGCCATCGACGCCCACGTACCAGGTATTACCGTACACGTTAAACGGCTTGACCGGCTGGTTCCATTCCGCGCAACTGTCGCAGTTCACGGGAGCGTCGTGTGCCTGCGCGCAGCCGGTCACGGCGGCTAGGGCTAGCAATACTTTGGCGACCAAGGCCATATGTTTTCTCCAAATGAAGCAGGGCTCAATCTATTGTACGAATAGCGACATACTGCTTTCGGAATTCCAACCCTCGATGCGGCCAGGTCTCGGCGTATTTTTTAAGATGCTCTACGCCCAAGGGATACTCATCACCATTGATCCGGCAGTCTGCCACGACCGTGCCATCCGCATAACGAGAGGCGTAGAGGCGCACACCAACGAATTCACGCGAGTTTAGCTGCTCCGTGAACGCATCCAAAGACTTAGTGAACAGGCAGCAGGGACAAAAGTCATGGCACTCGCCCTCACAACCATCGACGTTCACAATGGATTCCGCAGCGCTGTGAATATACGGCCCCATAAAGATTTTTCGCTTCAGCTCCGCTTGTGCATCTATCGCCGGCCACGACATCTCCATCACCAAACAGGTTTCGCTCGTATCGGAGACCGCATCGATGAGGGTGGCAAGATCAGTCTGCGCCCAAGATCGAAACCCGTTCAGCAGCGACTCCTGTTCCGATGCACCGGAAGCGTGTTGGAACTCAAATATCCCCTCGGGAAAATGAACCGCATGCTTACACACTATTTTTGAACTGGTGCGTATCGCATTTTCCCCTATTGGCTGCGACTCGAGATACTCCACCGACGCAATAAATCCTTGAGAAAGAGAGATCTCACCGTTCTCCAATCGCCAAGCATATCCCTCAGCTTGCAACGCCTGAGTAAAAATATCCTCAACGGTCAGGAGGGCTTCGACTTGGACGGAGACGCCAGCGGAAGGAGACGGCGCTACAAGTGACTTAAGCCAATTGAACATTCTGTGAGTGTGGTCCTATATGGGAATTGCTCGTCTGCAAAATGCGTGAAATCTCACTGGCTTCGTGCTATCGAGCCAGTGGATGGGCGGTGAGCCAGGTTTGGAGGTGGGCGGCGGCATCGGCCGGCAGGTGCAGGCCGAGCTTGGTGCGGCGCCAGAGGATGTCTTGGGCGGTGCGGGCCCATTCGTAGCGGCGCAGGTATTCGACTTCGGTGGCGTACAGGCCGGGGGCGATTTCGTCGCCCAGCGAGGCGACATCGGTGCGGTCGGCCAGCAGGGTGTGGATGCGGGTGCCGTAGGTGCGGCAGTAGCGGGTTACCAGCGTCGATGGCAGGCCGCTGTAGCGGGCGAGTTGCGCTTCCTGCCATTTACTGAATTCCAGCACGGAGCGGTTGTGCGGCTCGGCGCCGAACAGGTCGCCGCCTGGCAGGCAGGCGTTGTGGGTCCAGCTGCCGTGGCGGTTGTCCAGTGCTTTGGCGATCTGGTCGACAGCTTCTTCCGCCAGCTTGCGGAAGGTGGTGATTTTGCCGCCAAAGACGCTCAGGATCGGCGGGCCGTCGTCATCCACTTCCAAGCGGTAGTCGCGCGTGACGGCTTTGGCGTCGGCGCCGTCCTCCACCAGCGGACGGACGCCGGAATAGGTCCACACCACGTCGGCCGGCGTGATCGGCTGGGTGAAGTATTGGCTTGCCAGCCCACACAGGTAGCTGATCTCGTCTTGGCTGATGGCGACGGAGTTGGCGTCGCCCTGATAATCGAGGTCGGTGGTGCCGATCAGCGTGAAGTCGCGTTCGTACGGAATCGCAAACACGATGCGCCCGTCTGGATGCTGGAAGATGTAGGCGTTGTCATGCTCGAAGATGCGCTTGACCACGATGTGACTGCCCTTGATCAGCCGCAGGTGGCCGCTCTCCTGCTTCGGCAGCGCCGATTGCAGCAATCCAGCGGTCCACGGCCCGGCCGCATTCACCACGTAGCGCGCGTTGACGCGGATCTCGCCGCAGCTCGGCTTGAACAGCGTGGCTTCCCAGTCGGCGGTCTTGCGTTCCAGTTTCTGACATACCGCTTGCGTGAGGATGGTGGCGCCCTTCTCGCAGGCGTCGATGGCGTTCAGCACCACCAGCCGCGCATCGTCGACCCAGCCATCCGAGTAAATGAAGCCGCGCGTGAACTCGGACTTCAAGGGCTTGCCCGCCACGTGGCTGCGCAGGTTGATGCCGGCCGATGCCGGCAGCAGTTCGCGCCGCGCCAGCATGTCGTACAAAAATAGCCCGGCGCGGATCATCCACGCCGGTCGCTGCCCCTGCGCATGCGGCATCACGAAACGCAGCGGCCACATGATGTGCGGCGCGGCGCGCAGCAGCACTTCGCGCTCGATCAGCGCCTTGCGCACCAGGTTAAACTCGTAGTATTCGAGATAACGCAGCCCGCCGTGAATCAGCTTGGTGGAGGCGGACGAAGTATGCGAGGCCAGGTCGTCCTTCTCGCACAGCACCACCGATAGCCCGCGTCCCGCCGCATCACGGGCGATCCCGGCGCCGTTGATGCCGCCGCCGATGATCAGGACATCGCAATCGAGTATGTGCTGCGGTTCCGCCATATGGTCCCTTTGGAGCTGTATACCTGTACGTTACGACAAGTGACGTCAAGTAACAATAGGCTTGATCTATAATCGCGAATACTTCTGCAACCAAGAGATGATGTTTTGACAACCTCGAACTCCCTACCCGCCTGGATCAATCGCCGCAATATGATACGTGCCGCCATTGCCGCCGGTCTTGCCGCGCTGGTCGCCGGCGGCCTGCTGCTCGCCTACCTGCTGCTGTATGTGGCGCCCAACCTGCCGTCGCTGGAGACCATTACCGATTACCGCCCAAAGATCCCGTTGCGCATCTACACCGCCGACAACGCCCTGATCGGCGAATTCGGCGAGGAGCACCGCGATTTCGTGCCGGTCAAGGATATCCCGGAGCTGATGAAAAAATCGGTGCTGGCGATCGAGGACAAGCGCTTCTACGAACATAACGGTATCGACTGGCTGCGCGCGCTGGGTGCGGCCAAGGCCAATCTCGGCGGCGCCATGCGCCAGGGCGGTTCGACCATCACCATGCAGGTGGCGCGTAACTTCTTCCTGACGCGCGACAAATTCTACGGCCGTAAGCTGAATGAAGTGATGCTGGCCCTGAAAATCGAGGCTACGCTCAGCAAGGATCAGATCCTTGAGCTGTACATGAACCAGATCTATCTCGGCCAGCGCTCGTTCGGCTTCGGCGCCGCTGCCCAGACCTACTTCGGCAAGTCGCTGAAAGAGCTGTCGATCGCCGAGATGGCGATGCTGGCCGGCCTGCCGCAGAATCCTGCGCGCCACAATCCGGCCGTCAATCCGAAGCGCGCCAAACAACGCCAGCAACTGGTGCTGCGTGCCATGCGCGATGCCGATTTCATCACCGAGGATCAGTACAAGAAGGCTGCCAAAGAAACCCTGCACATCAGCCGCAAGGGCCAGGACTTCGACGTCCACGCTGAATACGTGGCCGAGCTGGCGCGTCAGGTGGTGTACGCACAGTTCAAGGAAGATTCGTACACCAAGGGCATCAGCGTCTACACCACGATTCTGAAGGCCGACCAGAAAGCCGCCTACGAATCGATGCGCCGCAATGTGCTGAACTACGACCAGCGCCACGGCTATCGCGGCCCGGAAGCCTTCATCACGCTGCCATCCAACGAAGATGAACGCGACGACGCCATCGAGGACGCACTGCAAAAACGTCCGAGCAGCGACGGCCTGATTCCGGCCGTGGTGCTGGACGCCAGCCCGAAAGCGCTCAAGGTGCAGAATCCATCGGGCGAAGAAATCACGATCACCGGTGACGGCCTGCGCCTCGTGGCCAACGCGCTGACCGAGAAAGCCAAGGATACCGTGCGCCTGCGTCCGGGCGCAGTTATCCGCATCATGCAAAACGATAAGAACGGCTGGATCGTCACGCAGGTGCCGCTGGTATCTGCGGCGTTTGTGTCGATCGATTCGGTCAACGGCGGTTATCACGCGATGGTCGGCGGCTTCGATTATCGCCTGCAGAAGTTCAACCACGCCACGCAGGCTTGGCGCCAGCCGGGTTCCTCGATCAAGCCGTTCGTGTATTCGGCGGCGCTGGAACGCGGCTTCTCGCCGGCCACCATCATCAATGACGTGCCGCTCAACCTGACCGGCGCCGAAACCGGCAATGAAGCCTGGTCGCCGCGCAATGACGACGGCAAGTACGACGGTCCGATTTCGATGCGCACCGCGTTGTCGGAATCGAAGAACGTGGTGTCGGTGCGCATCCTGCGCTCCATCACTGTGCCTTATGCGCACAGCTACCTCGGCAAGTTCGGCTTCGATCTGGCCAAGCATCCGAAGAATCTGACGCTGGCACTGGGCACCGGTTCGGTGACGCCGGCGCAGCTGGCCGGCGCTTACGCGGTGTTCGCGAACGGCGGCTATTCGGTGGAGCCTTATTTGATCGCCAAGATCGTCGATGGCGACGGCAAGGTGATCCAGGAAGCCAAGCCGCGCACCACGCTGCCGGACGAAGCCCGCGTGCTCGACCCGCGCAATGTGTTCGTGATGGATACCATGATGCGCGAAGTGACGCGTAGCGGCACCGGCGGCGCGGTGGCGCGCCTCGGCCGCCCTGACCTGGCCGGCAAGACCGGCACCTCGAGCGATGCGGTCGACGGCTGGTTCGCCGGCTATGGCGGCGGCATCGTGGCGGTGTCGTGGATGGGCTATGACGATTCCAAGTCGCTGGGCGGCAAGGAGTTCGGCGCCACGGTGGCGCTGCCGATCTGGATCGATTACATGCGCGTGGCGATGCAGAGCCGTCCGCCGCAAGAGCGTCCGGCGCCTGTCGGCCTGACGCAGGTGAATGGTGAGTGGCTGTACGACGAATTCACCGGCGACGCCGCGCGCCACTCGCTGGACATGGATGAGGAGCCGGCTGGCGCCGAGAATGTGGAGCCGGCGCCGGGTGGCGCTGCGGCTCCCGCGCCAGCGGCACCGCCTGCACCAGCCGCACCGAACGCGGAAAACATCAAACCAGTGCCGACCGGGCCGGTGCGCTGATCCTGACTTAAGCCGACAGGTAGCCGCGCATCATGCGCACGGCGCTGTCGGCGAATCGGTCCGGGCTCACATCGGCGGCGCGGTACTTCCAGCGCTTGACGTACCAATCCTGGAACATGGCCATGATGTGGGCCGCTATCAAATCCGGACTACCCGGCGGCCGTGTAGGCAGCTGGGCAATCACGTCGGCAAACAGCGCCTGCACGTGCATCTCAGACTCCTTCGCCGTACTGCGCTGTTCCGCCTGCAGCACGCGCGAATCCATGAACACGAAATAAAACCACGGCTGCAAAATCTCCGACACGTAGATCGAGGCGCGGATCAGCGCTTCCAGCCGGTCCAGCGGATCGGTGATGTCGGTGTACATCTTCGGCACCTCGTGCGTCGCGTGGCGCACCACGTCCTCGATCATTTCGGCCAGCTGGTCCTTGCTGCTGATGTAGCCGTACAAGCCTCCCATCGACAGCCCGGTCTCGCCGCACAGGTCGCGCAGATTCATGGTGCGGAAGCCGACCTCGTTGGCCAGCTTGAAGGTGGCGTTGAAAATCTTCTCGAGGTTCTCCAGCGCCGGCTTGCGGCGCTTCACCGTGATGCGGTCGGCATAACGGTCGAGCAGATAGGCCCATATATTGACGCCATCCAGCGGCGTCACGGCCTTGAATTGTTGGAAGTTGAATTGCGCCGGCAAGGTTGTCCCTGTTGTGGTTTTTTCTCAAATGATTATAGCGCAGGAGCCTGTGCATGCTCATGACGCCCGCAGATTGGCTCGCAGGGCCGTGCGTGCGGACTGCAAGGCCAGCGCGCCGGTGCTACATTTTGCAGACAATCATAACCACCGGAGACCATCATGACACGACGCATCTGGAGCACCCTCACGTTATGCCTCGCCCTGTTCACCGCCCTGCCCGCGCCTTCCTGGGCGGCCGGCTACACTCAGACCAAGTATCCCATCGTGCTGGTGCACGGCCTGTTCGGCTTTGACAGCGTGGGACCGGTCGACTACTTCTACGGCATCGCTTCGGCATTGCGCAGCGGCGGCGCCGATGTGTACGTGACCCAGGTCTCGGCCGCCAACAGCACCGAGGTGCGCGGCGAGCAGCTGCTGTTGCAGGTGAAGCAGATCCTGGCCGCCACCGGCGCAAGCAAGGTCAATCTGGTGGGCCACAGCCACGGCGGGCCGACCTCGCGTTATGTGGCTTCGGTGCGGCCGGACCTGGTGGCGTCGGTCACCAGCGTGGGCGGCGTCAACAAGGGCTCGCGCGTGGCCGATGTGCTGATCGGTGCGGTGCCCAATGTGACTTACAGCGTGGCGAATGCGGTGTCGGGCTTGATCAGTTTCCTGTCTGGCAGCCCGACCTTGCCGCAGAATGCGCGTGCGGCGGCGACCTCGCTCAGCACGGCCGGAACGGCGGCTTTCAATGCCCGCCATCCGCAGGGCGTGCCGACGTCGGCCTGCGGCGAAGGCGCGTATCAGGTGGGCAGCGTGTATTACTTCTCGTGGAGCGGTGCGCAGCCGTACACCAATGTGCTGGATGCCAGCGATCCGGTGCTGGCGCTGACAGCGCTGGCATTCGACGGCGCCAAGAATGATGGCCTGGTCAGCAGCTGCTCCAGCCACCTCGGGCGCGTGATCCGCGATGACTATGCGCTTAACCATCTGGATGAGGTGAATCAGCTGATCGGCATCACCAATCTGTTCGAGACCAATCCGGTGACCATCTACCGCCAGCAGGCCAATCGTCTGCAAGGACTGGGGCTTTGATGCGGGCTGGATTGCGCATCGCCGTGCTGGCCGCTGCGGCGGCCGTTGGCGCCTATCTGCTGCTGGTGCGGCAGGAGACGCCGGTGGCGCGCGCCGCGCCGGCGCAGGGTTCGTCGCCGGATTACTTCCCGTTTGTGCGTTCGATGGCCGGCACGCGGCCGGATGGCGCAGCGCGGGCGGGCGCCGATGGGCAGTTGCAAGTCAATGCGGAACTGGCTTATCTGTTCGATTACTATCTGGCCGGGCTGGGCGAGCGGCCGCTGGAGGCGATCAAGGCCGAGATCATTCGCGAGTTGGATCGTCGCCTGCCGGCAGCGGCGGCCGTGCAAGCACGCCGTTTGCTGGACAACTGGCTGGCCTACAAACGCGCGCTGGTGGACGTGGAGCGCGGCTTGCCAACGCAGGCCGATCCCGCACTACGGGCGCGCCAGCGGCTGGCGTCCATGCAGCAACTGCGCGGCGCCTATTTCACGCCTGACGAAATCAACGGCTTGTTTGGCGCCAGCAATGCTTACGATATGGATGCCATCGCGCGATTGGAAATTAATAGCGATGCTAGCCTGAGCGACGCGCAGCGCAAGCAGAAACTGGCGGCGCTGGACGCTGCCCTGCCGCCCTCGGCCCGCTCGGAACGCGAGGCGCCGACTCGTGTGTTACGTCTGGAAGAAGCCGTCGCCACTGCGCGCACGCAGGGGGCCGACGACAATGAGATCTACCGCATACGCTCCGCTGCCATCTCGCCAGCAGCCGCCGCACGCCTGGCCGACCTTGACCGCGAAGAAGCCGACTGGCAGCGCCGCATCAGCACCTACCAATCGCAGCGCCGTCAGCTACAACAAAGCGCCGCCAACGACGCCTCCCTGCAGCAGCTGCGCGACAGCACCTTCAGCACCGAAGAACAAAAGCGCCTACCAGCCTACGAATAATCAATGCACATACCGCGCGATGAAGTACACGCCGCCCACCACCAGCGATGCAAAGCCGTAAAGCTTCCAGGCTTGATTCGTGAGGAAGGTATAGAAGTCATGGTGCGTTTTGGCCAAAGCATCATGAAAATCTTCCCGCTGCTTGGCCAGCGCTGCACTAAATTCTTCCCGCTGCTTGGTCAACGCCGCACTAAATTCTTCCCGCAGTTTGAACTGGGCGATACTAGAATCTTCACGCAACTGCGCCATTGCTGACAGCATCTGCATCTTGTGCTCATGCAGCAAGGTCAAGATGCGCTCATCGCTAGCGAGCAAATCTGAACGCAGCCGCAGAATATCGTCCTTGGTAGCAAAACTCGCCTGTATCACGGCCACATCAGTCTCCACTGCCGCAGTACGGGTTTCGAGAGCGGCGACACGTCCATCATAAATGGTACGTCCGCCCTTTTCAACGCTTTCGTTTCCATTGGTGTCCGGCATGATCGCTCTCCTTCGATGAGCTACCAAACTACCACTCACCACTATGCCGCGTTTGATCTGCCTCAAATGAAAAAGCAGCCCGGAGGCTGCTTTGTTTAGAACTCTTCCCAATCGTCTGATGAGGCCGTCGCCGCCTGCTTGGGCTTGGCCGGCGCCGCTTTCGGCGCTGGGGTTTTCAACGCCGGGCGTGGCGTGGCCGCTGGCGCCACGGCGGTCTTGCGCACCGCCATCGCTTGCGGACGCGGCACCGACGACTGGTCGATACGGAACACGCTCACTACCTCCGCCAGCCGCGCCGCCTGCTCCTGCAGCGAGGCCGCCGCAGCCGCCGCTTCCTCCACCAGCGCCGCATTCTGCTGCGTCACCGTATCCATCTGCCCCACCGCCATATTGATCTGGTCGATGCCGGTGCTTTGCTCCTGCGTCGCCATGCTGATCTCGCCCATGATGTCGGTCACCCGCGCCACGCTGCTGACGATCTCGCCCATCGTGGAGCCGGCCTCCTCCACCAGCTTGCTGCCGGCGCCGACCTTGTCCACCGAATCACCGATCAACTCCTTGATTTCCTTGGCCGCCGCCGCCGAACGCTGGGCCAGCGTGCGCACCTCGCCCGCCACCACCGCAAAGCCACGGCCCTGCTCACCGGCGCGCGCCGCTTCCACTGCAGCATTCAACGCCAGGATATTGGTCTGGAAGGCGATGCCATCAATCACCGCGATAATGTCGACAATCTTGGACGACGAAGCGTTGATCGAATCCATCGTCTCCACCACGCGCGAGACCACATCGCCGCCGCGCTGTGCCACACCGGAAGCCGAGGCCGCCAGCGTATTGGCCTGACGCGCGTTGTCGGCGTTCTGGCGCACCGTGCTGGTCAGCTCTTCCATCGACGACGCGGTCTCTTCGAGCGAGCTGGCCTGCTCCTCGGTGCGCGAGGACAGATCGAGATTGCCGCTGGCGATTTGCGCCGACGCCGTGGCGATGGTATCCGTACCGCTGCGCACCTGGCCGACGATGCTGATCAGGCTATCGTTCATATCCTTCAGCGCGCCCAGCAGCTGGCCGGTTTCCTCGGTGGTGTTCACCTCGATGCGGCTGGTCAGGTCGCCCGAGGCCACCGTCTGCGCCACCTTCACGGCCTGATTGATCGGCGTGGTGATAGCGCCGGTGATATAGCCAGCGCAGGCAATCGCGATCAGCGCCGCGATCACCGCCGACAGCACCATCGCCCATTCGGCGCTGGTCACCGCTGCCTGGCCTTCCTCCACGCTGTCCTCGGAAATCTGCTCATTCAGTTTCTCGATCTTCATCAGGCTGGTTTCGGCCTTCTGGAACAGCGGCCGCGACTGGTTGTACAGCTTGTAGAAATCGACGAACAAATCCTTCTGTTTCTGCTCATCCTTGTTGGCCGCCAGCGCCGCGATGATGTTGCCGATCTTCTCGTCGACCGCCTTCCACTCGGCCCACTCGCCGGTGAACTGCTTCCACATCACCGCCTCTTCCGCCGTTTGCGGCAGCGGCTCGTAGCGCTTCCAGCCACGGTCGATATTGGCCCAAGCCTTCTTGCGCAACTCGACCGCCTCGGCGAACTTGTCCTGCGCCTGGAAATCGTTGTCATAAGTGCCGGCAAACAGGGTGGCGGCCGACACTGCCGTCTGCCCCTCGCTCATCACCAGCAAGCCCTGAATCGACGGCAAGCGCACCACCCCGATCTCATTGACCGCGCCACCCACCTTTGCAATGCCGCGATATCCGGCCGCCCCCACCACTACCAGGGCCACCATCATGATGGCCACCAGGGTCGCCAGCTTCCATTTGATCAGCAGATTCTTGAACATCACGCACTCCGTCACAGGCCAACTGTTAAATTTGGTGAGAATTGACTATTTGCAACTAATATTCGGCTGCCTCTGTGACGGCGTCAATCAGATTTATGAAGATTGTGGCTTGGCGTTCACAATTTAGCCCGCAACCACGCGGTTGCGGCCACCGCGCTTGGCTTCGTACATGGCGGCGTCGCCGGCCGAAATCAGGCGGATCAGGTCGTAATCATGCTGATCCGAGCAGACCACGCCCATGCTGGCGGTGTAGCGTACCGACAGCTGGTCCATCTCGACCATCTCGTATTCGATGCGGGCACGCAGGCGTTCGGCCACCTTGAGCGCCGCCGCCCGGTCGACCCCGTCCAGCACCAGCACGAACTCCTCGCCGCCAAAACGCGCCAGCAAGTCGTTCGGACGCAGCTCCAGCCGCACCAGCCGCGCCAGGTGGCGCAGCACCTCGTCGCCCACCGGGTGGCCGTAGGTATCGTTGATGACCTTGAAGAAGTCGACGTCGATCATGATCACGGCCAGGCTGCGGCCGCCGCGCTGGGCGCGCAAACCGGTGCGCTTGCCTTGCATTTCCAGCCCGGCGCGATTGAGTGCCCCGGTCAACGCATCCAGCGTCGACAGGCGCCGCAAGCGCTCGGCGTAGCGCCACATCACCATAAAAATCAGTCCGAAGGCGATGGCCACCTGCGCCAGCGGCACCACCAGCGCGCTGAGCGCAATCACCATCGAATTGGCGTTGTCGGCGGAATCCGCGTACAGCAAGTGCGTACCGCGTAAAAACAGGGCTACGCCCAGCAGCACGAAGCCGGCCACGGCAATGCCCGACACGCGCCAGGTGCGACGCCGCGCGATCGCCGCCGCGCAAATCCAGTTGAGTATGGCGAAATAGAAGCCGCTGAAGCACAGCCGCGCGCGCAGGCTCGGCGCCGCCAGCGTGTAGTAGCTCGCCACCACCAGCGCAATGCCGGTGATGATGCCGATCGCAGTCCAGGACAAAGTGCTGGCGCAATACACGCGCAAGCCGCGCAGCACCAGGCCGATGCCGAAGGCGATCACGCCGTACCCGAGAATGCTGTGGACCACCAGCGGCAGGCTGTCGACATTGCACATGACCATACCCGCCGACGCCGCCACATTCCCGGCCGCCCACCAGCGTTGCTCGGGCGGGCTGTCGGCGTAGCAGGCGGAGGCGACCAGCAACGCCGTGGTCAGCAGCGTCACGCAGATTTGCACCAGCAAAAGAGTATCGGTATTCAGCACGCCAGCATCCATCATAAGGAACTGTCAATGTAGCGCAGGGACCGCGCCGAGGCAATGATTAAATTGCAGGAAAGAAATCAGGTGAATCGTGTGCGCTTCGGGTAAAGTATGGCTCATCCTAGACCAACCATCGTCCCATGCCCTATCCGATTGAGCACAAGCTGGTGATCGGCATCGCCTCCAGCGCCCTGTTTGACCTGACCGCCTCGCACCAGGTGTACCTGGAAGGCGGCCCCGAAGCCTACCGCAAGTACCAGGAGCAGCAAATCGGCACCGTGCTCGACAAGGGTGTCGCCTTCCCCTTCATCCGCCGCTTCCTGAGCATCAACAAGCACCATCCGCAAAGTTCTCCGGTGGAAGTAGTGCTGTTCTCGCGCAACTCGCCGGAGACCGGGCTGCGGGTGATGAATTCGATCGCCCACTACGGCCTGGACATTTCGCGCGCCTGCTTCCTCACCGGCCAGTCGCCCTACACCTACCTGCCCGCCTTTAACACCTCGCTGTTCCTGAGCGCGAATGAGGAAGACGTGCGCCGCGCGGTCGACGCCAACTATCCCGCCGGCCTGGTGCTGCCCTCGCGCACCGAGGACGATGAAAACGACGGCGAACTGCGCATCGCCTTCGACTTCGACGGCGTGATCGCCGACGACGAGTCGGAGACCGTCTTCAAGCGCAACAACGACGTCGATGAATTCCACGCCCACGAAACCGAGCGCGCCGCCATTCCGCACCAGCCGGGGCCACTGGCGGACCTGTTCCGCAAGCTGTCGCTGATGCAGCAGCTGGAGGAAGACGCCCAGCGCGCCGACCCGGCCTACAAGAAAATCCTGCGCATCGCCATCATCACGGCGCGCAGCGCGCCGGCGCACGAGCGCGTGGTGACCACGCTGAAAAGCTGGGGCGTATCGGCCAACGAAACCTTCTTCCTGGGCGGGATGGAAAAAGCGCGCGTGCTGGGCATCTTCAAGCCGCACATGTTCTTCGACGACCAGTTAAGCCACCTGAAATCCCCGGCCGGGAATATCCCTATGGTGCACATCCCATTCGGTGTGGCTAACCGCGTATAATGTGGCGCTTAGATTAACCGTTGAATGTATGTTGTGTCGTCAGCCTTAACTAAATCCATTCCCAAACCCGGCAATCGTTTTGCCCTGCCCGCGCTGCATGGCTCGGCGGACGCTTACGCCCTCGCGCAAATCGCGCTCGAACTGAAATCCCGTGGCCAGATGCTGGCCATCGTGGTGGCCAACGCCAGCGACGCCCAGCGCCTGCGCGATGAAATCCCGTGGTTCGGCGGCGACCAGCTGCGCTGCCACCTGCTGCCGGACTGGGAAACCCTGCCCTACGACGCCTTCTCGCCGCACCAGGACCTGGTGTCCGAGCGTCTGGCGACGCTGCACGAAATCACCAGCGCCCAGTGCGACGTGATGCTGGTGCCGGCGACCACCGCGCTGGTGCGCATGGCGCCGCCGTCGTTCCTGGCCGCCTACACCTTCTTCTTCCAGCAAGGCGAATCGCTGGACGAGGCCCAGCTCAAGGCCCAGCTCACGCTGGCCGGCTACACCCACGTCACGCAGGTGATGTCGCCCGGCGAATACTCGGTGCGCGGCGGCTTGATCGACCTGTTCCCGATGGGCTCCGCGCTGCCGTATCGCCTTGACCTGTTCGGCGACACCATCGAAACCATCCGCACCTTCGATGCCGACACCCAGCGCTCGCTGTACCCGGTCAAGCAAGTGCGCCTGCTGCCGGGCCGCGAATTCCCGATGGACGAGGCCTCGCGCACCGCCTTCCGCAGCCGCTGGCGCGAGCATTTCGAAGGCGATCCGTCGCGCGCCGTGATCTACAAGGACATCGGCGCGGGCATCGCCTCGGCCGGTATCGAGTACTACCTGCCGCTGTTCTTCGAGCAAACCGCCACGCTGTTCGAGTACCTGCCGCAAGGCGCGGTGGTAGCCACGGTGGGCGATATCGAAGCGGCCATCAAGCGCTTCTGGACCGACACCTCGTCGCGCTACCGCTTCATCAAGGCCGACCGCGAGCGCCCGATCATGGCGCCGGAAGAGCTGTTCCTCAACGAAGAACAGTTCTTCGTGCTGGCCAAGCCGTATCCGCAGATCGCCATCCGCAACAACGCGGATGCAGGTGCGTCCGAGCTGTCGGCGCCGGTGCCGGATATCGCCGTCAACCGCCATCTCGACGATCCGCTGACCAATCTGCGCGCCTACCTGATGCAGTCCGGCAGCCGCGTGATGATCTGCGCCGAATCCAACGGCCGCCGCGAAACGCTGCAGCAGTACTTTAGCGAATACGATTTGCCGCTGGCCGGCGTGGAAGGTTACGACGGCTTCGTCGCCTCGGACGCCAAGCTGGCACTGGGCGTGGCGCCGCTGCACGCCGGCTTTGAATTGGCCGCCGATGGCGCTCGACTGATTTTCATCACCGAGACCGAGTTGTACGCGGGCTCCGGCCGCCGCGTCGGCAAGAAGAAGCAGGAAGCCGTCACCCAGGTCGAATCGATGGTGCGCGACCTGTCGGAACTGAAGATCGGCGATCCGGTGGTGCACGTCAACCACGGCATCGGGCGCTACATGGGCCTGACCAGCATGGACCTCGGCGAAGGCGAAGCGGAATTCCTGCACCTCGAATACGCCAAGGAGACCAAGCTGTATGTGCCGGTCTCGCAACTGCATGTGATTTCGCGCTACTCTGGCGCTTCGCCGGACGACGCGCCGCTGCACACGCTGGGTTCCGGCCAGTGGGAAAAAGCCAAGCGCAAAGCCGCTGAACAGGTGCGCGACACCGCCGCCGAACTGCTCAACCTCTACGCCCGCCGTGCGCTGCGCCAGGGCCACGCGTTTGAATATTCGGCGCACGACTACGAACGCTTCGCCGACAGCTTCGGCTTCGACGAAACGCCGGACCAGCAGGAAGCCATCAACAACGTGGTGCGCGATATGACATCGGGCAAACCGATGGATCGTCTGGTCTGCGGCGACGTCGGCTTCGGCAAGACCGAGGTGGCGCTGCGCGCGGCCTTCATCGCCGTCATGGGCGGCAAGCAGGTGGCGATTCTCGCGCCGACCACACTGCTGGCCGAGCAGCACGCGCAAACCTTCGCCGACCGTTTCGCCGACTGGCCGGTGCGCATCGCCGAAATGTCGCGCTTCCGTACCGGCAAAGAAATCGCGCAAGCCATCAAGGGCATGGCCGACGGCACGCTGGACATCATCATCGGCACCCACAAGCTGCTGTCGGACGACGTGAAATTTACGCGCCTCGGCCTCGTCATCATCGACGAGGAGCACCGTTTCGGCGTGCGCCAGAAGGAAGCGTTGAAATCGCTGCGCGCCGAAGTGGACGTGCTGACGCTGACCGCCACGCCGATCCCGCGTACGCTGGGCATGGCGCTGGAAGGCCTGCGCGATTTCTCGATCATCGCCACCGCGCCGCAAAAGCGCCTGGCCATCAAGACCTTCGTGCGCAGCGAGCAGGAATCCATCATCCGCGAGGCCTGCCTGCGTGAACTCAAGCGCGGCGGCCAGGTCTACTTCCTGCACAACGAGGTGGAGACCATCCAGAACCGCCTGGCGATGTTGACCGAGCTACTGCCGGAAGCCCGCATCGGTGTGGCCCACGGCCAGATGCACGAACGCGACCTGGAAAAAGTGATGCGCGACTTCGTGGCCCAGCGCTTCAACATCCTGCTGTGCACCACGATTATCGAAACCGGTATCGACGTGCCGACCGCGAACACCATCATCATGCACCGCGCCGACAAATTCGGTTTGGCGCAGCTGCACCAGTTGCGTGGCCGCGTCGGCCGTTCGCACCACCAGGCGTATGCGTATTTGCTGGTGCACGATGTGCAGTCGCTGACCAAACAGGCGCAGCGCCGCCTCGACGCCATCCAGCAGATGGAAGAACTGGGCTCGGGCTTCTATCTGGCCATGCACGACCTGGAAATTCGCGGCGCCGGCGAAGTCCTCGGCGACAACCAGTCCGGCGAGATGACCGAGATCGGCTTCCAGCTGTACTCCGACATGCTGAACGAGGCGGTACGCTCGCTCAAGGCCGGCAAGGAGCCGGACCTCGCCGCGCCGCTGGCCACCACCACCGAAATCAACCTGCACGTGCCGGCCCTGCTGCCGGCCGACTTCTGCGGCGATGTGCACGAGCGTTTATCCATCTACAAGCGCATGGCCAACTGCGCCTCGCAGGACAAGATCGACGACATGCAGGAAGAGCTGATCGACCGTTTCGGCAAGCTGCCGGACCCGGTCAAGGCGCTGATCGAAACGCATCGCCTGCGCATCGCCGCCAAGACGGTCGGCATCATCAAGATCGACGCGCACACCGAAGCGGCCAACCTGCAGTTCATGCCCAAGCCGCCGATCGACCCGATGCGCATCATCGAGCTGATACAGAAGAACCGCCAGATCAAGCTCAATGGCCAGGATAAATTAAAAATCACCGCCGCCATGCCGGACCTGTCGGCGCGCGTGAACCAGATCAAAGCAGCGATCAAACAACTTACTTAACTACTTCGACGCCTCACATGACTATCGCAAAAACCGCCATGAACCTCGTGCTGCAAGGCACAGACGATTGCAAGGCACGCCTCGAACGCATCGCCGCACTGACCGCGTCGGCCAACCTGACCTGGCTGAGCGACCGCGCGGTGCGCTGCGAAGCGATCACCTTCTCGCCGGCGCTGCGCCAGACTATCGAAGTGGCGGCGCAGGCGGCGCAGCTGGACGCCACCTACTCGATCGGCTACCACAAGATGAGCGAGTTCAAACTGGTGGCGATGGACATGGATTCGACCCTGATCACCATCGAGTGCATCGACGAAATCGCCGACATGCAGGGTTTGAAAAAACAGGTGTCGGAAATCACCGAAGCGGCCATGCGCGGCGAGCTCGATTTCTCGGAAAGCCTGAAGCGCCGCGTGGCGCTGCTGGAAGGCCTGGATGCGTCGGCGCTGGAACGCGTGTACGAAGAGCGCCTGCAACTGTCGCCGGGCGCGGAAAACATGCTGAAGGCGGTACAGGCGGCGGGCCTGAAAACCCTGCTGGTATCGGGCGGCTTCACCTTCTTCACCGAGCGCTTGAAGCAGCGCCTGGGCCTGGACTACACCCACGCCAACCAGCTGGAAATCAAGGACGGCAAGTTGACCGGCAAAGTCATAGGCGGCATCGTCGATGCGGAAGAAAAGAAGCGTACCGTGGAACGCGTGTGCGCGGAGCTGGGCATCTCGCCGTCGCAAGCCATCGTCATGGGCGACGGCGCCAATGACCTGAAGATGATGAGTATTTCCGGCATGTCGGTGGCGTTCCGCGCCAAGCCGGTGGTGCGCGAGCAGGCCAACGTGGCGCTCAACTTCGTCGGCCTCGATGGCATCCTACCGCTGCTGACTTAACTTCAGGATCTCCTTGTTTGCCGCCTTGATCGCGTACATTTTCGCGTCGCCGGCGGCCAGCAGTTGTTCCAGCGTGAGCGGCGCGGCGGGATCGAACTCCACCACGCCGCACGAGAACCGCAAGCTGTAGCCGCGCTGCGCCTTGTGGTTGTAAGCATCCAGCATGGCGCCGAATTTATCCAGAACGGTTTGCGCCACGTCCTCTTTCGCACCGGTCAACAGCACCACGAATTCATCGCCGCCCAGGCGCGCGAACAAATCCGTGCTGCGGAAACTGGCGCACATCACCTCCGCAAACGCCGCCAGCGCAAGATCGCCTTCCGCGTGGCCGTAGGTGTCGTTGATCGGCTTGAAGCCATCCAGATCGATGAAGGCCAGCGATGCGGGCTGCTGGTTGCGCACGCAGAAACTCAGGCCGTATTGCGCCAGCTCCAGGAAACCGCGCCGGTTGGAGATCTTGGTTAGTTCGTCGGTCGTGGACGTGTGCACTGCCGCCAGTTCGTCTTCCACCATCGAGGCCAGGTCGCGCAAGGCGACGGCGTCGTCCTGGTCGAATTCGCGCGGCTCGCTGTCGATGATGCACAGCGTGCCTAGCTTCTGACCATCGGGGGCGCGCAGCGGGCAGCCGGCGTAAAAGCGGATATGCGGAGCCCCCGTCACCAGCGGGTTGTCGGCGAAGCGCTCGTCTTCCAGCGCGTTCTTGATCAGGAAAATGTCGTCGCCGAGAATGGCGTGGCCGCAGAACGAGATATTGCGCGGCGTTTCGCAGGCGTCCAGCCCCTGCTTCGATTTGAACCACTGCCGGTCTTGATCGATGATGCTGACCAGCGCAATCGGCACGCGGAACATGCGCTTGGCCATGCGCGTCACGCGGTCGAAGCGTTCCTCCGGCGGCGTATCGAGCACATTGGCGGCCTTCAGCGTTGCCAGCCGAAGCGCCTCGCCTTCCGGTATGCTGGGCTCTTTCAAAATGGTCTCCCGAGCTGTCGTACCTGAATACTACCTCATCTTCTTACCGCCGAGCGCGGAGATCAAGCCATCTGTGGCGTCCTCGATATAGTCCAACACCTGGTCGAAGCCTTTGGCGCCGCCGTAGTAGGGATCGGGCACCACGTCCGAACCGCTGCGGGTGGCGTGCGACATCATCAAGCCCAGTTTATGCTGGTGCTGCGGCGGGCACGCGGCCTTCAGCAACTTCAGGTTTTCATGATCCATCGCCAGCAAGTAATCGAAGTCCTCGAAGTCCTGCGCCGCCACCTTGCGCGAGCGCTGCGCCGACAAGTCGTAGCCGCGCTTGGCGGCGTACTCCATCGAACGCGCATCGGGCGGTTCGCCGACGTGATAGCCGTGCGTGCCGGCCGAATCGATGTGGAAGCGATGCGCCAGCCCTGCCGCCTCCGAGCGGTGCCGGAACACACCCTCCGCCGTCGGCGAGCGGCAGATATTCCCCATGCAGACAAACAGCACCGATACCGGCTTGGACATGGGATACTCCTTATATAATCGACAGGATTGCATTTTATCGCTTAAGGAGACCGAATGACATTGGCATCGAGCTGCGGCTGCCGGCTGGTGAACATCAACGACAAAGTGCAGGGCGCAGTGGTGCCGACGGCCTTCCTCTATCCCGCGCGCGGCGCGGAGAAGCCAGAGCAGTTCGGGCCTTATTCGCTGGAGGTGGCGCTCGACGCGCCGCCGGCGGATGGCGCGTGGCCGCTGGTGGTGATCTCGCACGGGAATTCCGGCACGCCGTGGGCGTATCGCCAGTTGGCCAAACATCTTGCATTGGCGGGCTTTGTGGTCGCCCTGCCCGCCCACACCGGCAACACGCGGCTCGATAATTCGCTGGCCGGCACCGCCGCCAATCTCGCCAACCGGCCGCGCCATCTCACGCTCGCCATCGATGCGGCGCTGGCCGATGCCGCACTGGGCGCCCACATCGCCGCCGATGCCGCCGGGCCGCGCGTGGCGGTGATCGGCCATTCCATCGGCGGTTACACGGCGCTGGCGGCGGCCGGCGGGCTGGCATGGAGCGGCCCGCATGAGCGCAAGGATGCGAAGGATGGCGCGGCCGAACCAGCGCCGGTGCCAGTCACGCCCGACGCGCGCATCCGCTCGCTGGTGCTGCTCAATCCCGCCACCTTCTGGTTCATCGACGGCTCGCTCAAACCGGTGCGCCTGCCCATCCTGCTGCGCACCGGCGAAAAGGACGAGCTCACACCGATCGAGCACGCGCACAACATTATTGAGGGCGTGGCCAATCCGGCGCTGGTCGAACACAAGGATATTCCGGGTGCAGGCCACTTTGCCTTCATGAGCAAGTTCCCGCCGGAGATGACGCGGCCCGGCTTTAAACCGTCGCAAGATCCGGAAGGCTTCGACCGCGAAAGCATCCAGCCCGAATTTTTCGCCGACGTCACTGCGTTCCTGCGGCGGACACTGTGCGCCTGATGGTCCGCTGATTAGTTATACTAAAGACAAACAACCAAGGAGCAATCATGTCGCAAGAACTGGTACTGGATAATCGGCTTGAATCTGCCAAGAGCACCGCATGGTGGTTATACGTGATCCACGCCGTCAGCTTCATCTTCTCGCTGGGCGCGTTTTCCATCCTGCCGCTCATCTTCAACTACCTGCAACGGCCCAGCACCGAAGGCACCTTCGTGCACAGTCATCACACCTGGATGATCCGCTCCTTCTGGTGGTATATCGTGCTGGTGGTGGTGGGCGCGGTGTTCTTCATGACCATTATCGGGATTCCGGTTGCGTGGCTGATCTGGATCGGCGCCTGGCTGTGGAAGGCGTATCGCCTGATCGTCGGCGTCACCCGCATCAACCGGAACGAGGCGGCGCCAGTCTGAGCGCCTCGCGCAGGCCGGCGACGATCACCTCGTAGGCCTGCTGCCGGCTTTCCTCATCCCGCGCGCGCAGCACGAATGATGGGTGGTAGACCGCCACCACCCAGCGGCCTTCGTGCTGGAACGGCGCGTCCATCACGGCGCTCATGGTGGCGTTGCCGTCTTTCATCACGGACTTGAGCGCGGTGGCGCCCAGTGCCACGACCACGTCCGGTTTCACGCGCGCCAGCTCCTCTTCCAGCCAGACGTGGCATGCGCTTACTTCACGCTGCGCTGGTGTCTTGTGCAGGCGGCGTTTGCCGCGCAGTTCCCATTTGAAGTGTTTGACAGCGTTGGTCAGGTAGACGTGATCGCGTTCCACGCCGGCTTCGGCCAGCGCGCGGTCCAGCACCGCGCCGGCCGGGCCGACGAAGGGCAAGCCTTGCAGGTCTTCCTGATCGCCGGGCTGTTCGCCGACCAGCATGATGCGGGCTTTCTTCGGGCCGACGCCGGGCACCGCTTGCGTGGCATTGCGCCACAGGTCGCAGCGGCGGCATTGGTCCAGCGTATCCGGCTCGTCGCGCTGCGGTTGTGCGCGTTCGGGCGTCACGGCGATGGTGGTGGCGCCGCTGCGGCGGCCGACCGTGCCGGTCTGGCCGGAGCGGCGTTCGCCGTTGGCGGCACCGCTGATCATGGCCGGCACGATGGCGCCTTCAGGAAGATTTTTCCAGAAGCGCGATGGGATGTGGCTGCGCAGCAGGTCGGCGTTCAGGCGGGCCGGGTTGAAGATACTCCGGTAGTAGGTGAGCCAGAGCGCTTCGCCGCTGTCCTCAATGTCGGCGGCGCTGCGCAGGCGAGGCGGCGCGTCGTGCAGGCGTTCGCCGTCCCACAGCACGGTGGCGGCGGGCGTGGCGATCATCCAGGTGGCGCGGCCCATGCGGTTGGCGAAGTGGCGCGCAACCTGCGGCAGCACGTCGTGCGTGGGTTCGAACCAGGCCACGAAACGTGGATCGCCGGCGCGTTCGGGACGTTCGCGGAATCGTACGTAGGCGTGCATGTCATGCTCCTCGCGGTGGACGGCTTTGACCATCGCATACAGCCGCGCACCATCGGTGTCCGCCGCTGAGATCACCTCACGCTCGCCGAGCTGCCAGCGCCAAACCAGCTTGTAGAGAAAAGCCCAGCGATCCGCCGCGCTGAAGCAAGCGGCCGTCGCCAGCATCTCCACGAACGCGCGCGGCAAGCGCAACTCCGGTGCAGCAGCGGGCGGCTCGGCCGGGTGCGCGACGGCAGGCGACGCGGCGCCGGGCGCGGTGTAGCGGATGGCGGTCCGCTCGGCCGGAGCCGGTGCGTCGCCGGGCGCGGCGGCGGTGAACAGGTCTCCGTCGCTTTCGCTGCCAGCCCATTCTACGAATTCGGGCGGGACTTGGCGCGCGATCAGGTCGCGCACCGCCGCACGCCATTCGTCGAACGATCGCACCACCTTGCGTATCATGCCGCCTGCAACTCCGGCCACAGATTCATCTGCTGCGGCGCCTCCACCATCGCGCGCCGCAAATGCTCGGACGGCGTGGCGTCGCGCGCGGGAAAATAGTCCGCCGTGATAATGAAGGGCGCAATCTTCTTCATGCTGCAACGCAGCCGCGTAAGGTCGGCATAGCGCACCTGCCGCATACGCCGCAACTCAACAATCCGCTGCGCATTGCGCAAGCCGATGCCCGGCACGCGCGCAATCATATGCGGCTCGGCGCGATTCAAGTCGAGCGGAAAATGTTCACGATGCTGCAAGGCCCACGCCAGCTTGGGATCGATGTCCAGCGCCAGGTTGCCGCCGCCCGCCGGCAATAGCTCATCCGCCTGGAAGCCATAACCACGCATCAGGAAATCCGCCTGATACAGCCGATGCTCGCGCAGCAAAGGGGGCGGCGCCAAAGGCACGCTGCGAGGACTCTGCGGTATCGGACTAAACGCCGAGTAGTACACCCGCTTGAGTTTATAGCTGCCATACAGCGTCTCGGCAGTCGACAAAATCTGCTGATCGTCGCTGGCATCTGCGCCAACAATCATCTGCGTGCTCTGCCCGGCTGGCGCGAAACGCGGCGCCTTCGGCTCTTCCGCCCGTTCGTCCAGCTGGCGGCGTATGGAGCTCATGGCCAGCTTGATGGTATGTACGCTCTTCTCCGGCGCCAGCTTTTGCACACTGTCCTGCGTGGGCAGCTCGATATTCACGCTCAAGCGGTCGGCATAGCGCCCCGCCGCCGCGATCAGCGCCGGATCCGCATCCGGGATCGTCTTCAAATGGATATAGCCACGGAACTGATGCACCTCGCGCAGCTGACGCGCCACTTGCACCAGCTGCTCCATCGTGTAATCCGCCGACTGGATAATGCCCGAGCTGAGAAACAGCCCATCGATGTAATTGCGGAGATAGAAATCGGTCGTCAGCTTGACCACCTCCGCGACAGAGAAACGCGCACGCGGCACGTTCGATGTACGCCGGTTGACGCAATACTGGCAATCGTACAAACAGTAATTGGTCAACAGGACTTTGAGCAGCGACACGCAGCGCCCATCCGGCGTGTAGCTGTGGCAGATGCCCATGCCGGTGGTTGCGCCCAAGCCCTCCTTGCCGACAGAATTACGCTTGGGCGCTCCGCTGCTCGCGCACGAAGCGTCGTACTTGGCCGCATCGGCCAATATCTCCAGCTTGTCCTTGATCTCCATCGCACTTCCAATATACTGTGTTTATATACAGTATATCAGCAAATGCGCGGTAGAACAGCCTAACGCGACATCGACAGCTGCCGCTGTTGCGATGGCGTCGTCAAACGCCGCAACGCGCCCTCCTCGTGCGAATTAAGCTGGAACACACTAACAAGTTGCGCCAGCGATGCCGCCTGTTCCTGCATACTCTGTGCCGCAGTCGTCGCCTGCTGCACTAGCTCCGCATTCTGCTGCGTCACCGTATCCATTTCCGCGATGGCCTGATTGACCTGCTCTATGCCGAGGCTCTGCTCGCGGCCCGCGTTGGTGATTTCGGAAATCAGATCAGTCACGCGCTGCACGCTGGCCACCACGCGCTCCATCGTGTTACCCGCTTCCGCCACCAGCTTGCTGCCCTCTTCCACCTGGCTGACCGAATTGCCGATCAACTCCTTGATCTCGCGCGCAGCACCGGCCGAACGCTGCGCCAGATTGCGCACCTCGGAAGCCACCACCGCGAAGCCGCGCCCCTGCTCACCGGCGCGCGCCGCTTCCACGGCGGCGTTCAAGGCCAGGATATTGGTCTGGAAAGCGATACCGTCGATGACCGCGATGATGTCGCCGATCTTGCGCGACGACGCATTGATCGATTCCATCGTATTGACCACGCGCCCCACCACCTCGCTGCCCGCTTGCGCCACGTCGGACGCGGAGCCGGCCAACTGATTGGCCTGCGCGGCGACGTCCGAATTCTGGCGCACAGTGGAGGTCAACTGCTCCATCGACGCCGCCGTCTCTTCCAGCGAACTGGCTTGCTGCTCGGTGCGCGAAGACAGATCCAGGTTACCGGCCGCGATCTGGCCTGAGGCCGATGCAATCACGTGGGTCGAGCCGCGCACGTCGGTGACGATCCTGGCCAGGCTGTCGCGCATCTGCTTCATCGCATACAGCAGGCTATGCGTGTCGCCGGGCTTCACCTCGACGTGAGCCGACAGGTCGCCGGCGGCGATGCGTGTGACGATATCCGTGGCGTAGGACGGCTCGCCACCGAGGCCGCGCATCAGGCGGCGCGTAATCAGCACCGCGCCGGCCGCGCCCAGCGCCATGCTGCCAATGATCAGCGACACAATCAGCAAGCGTGAGGATTCGTAGCGGTGCACGCCCTCCGCCGCCGCCTCCTTGCCGCCGTCCGAGTAGAAATTGACCAGCTTATCCACCACGCCGCGCATCGACACGATCAACTTGTTGGACTCGCCCCGGATCAGCTTCTTGGCGCCTTCCACGTCGCCGGCGCGCACGGCGGCGCGGATCTTGGCGTCTTCCGCCATGTAGCGGCCCCACTGCTCGGTGAATGCGCTGTACAGCGCTTTTTCGTCCGGCGTGTCCAGTAAGGCCTCGTACTCATTCTGCATTTTTTTCAAATCTTCCAGATCCGTGGCGATCACTTTGTCGTATTTATCCATATCCGCCGGATCGGAAGATATAATATATTGGAATTCCCGCGTGCGAATGCGCGCTATTTGAGATTTAACATCCTCAATAATTCTCACACTTGGTAACCAGCGAGATGAAAGTCGCGTCGATATTTCATTCACTTTTGCCAGTTCATATATCGAAAATATACCCACAATTGCCGTCATCAATAGCACGGCGCAGAATGATAGGCCGAGCTTGGTTGCTATCCTCATGATATTCCCCTAATTCGCGACACATGCCTTCAAATTTATCACAGCTCAAATAAATTAATCTAGAATAATTCCAGAAAACACTTCCGGAGTTAATCATGCTGACCTCAATTGAATACCAGGGAAAAATCGTACAAGCGCTTGGAGAATTCTCCTGGGGTAATGATTTAAATATTATCTTTGAGGTTTTAAGCAATCGTTTTGATAGTTTTAACGACAATGGCTTTTATCCGCACCCGGACGAGGTGGCGCTGCGCCAGGAGCTGAAGGAAGTGTCGACCCTGCGCAAGCTGGCGGAGCACATCCGCGCGCTGGATGCGCATGGCGTGGTGCTGCAAAAACTGGGATTGCAAGGCTTGCCGGAAGACCGCCGCAACGCCGCGCTGTATGCGCTGACGCTGATGCTCGGCTATCCCACCTCCACCGACCAGCGCACCGGCCGCGTCGCATGGGACGTGAAAGCGCGGCCGGAAACGGACGCCGGCAACCAGATGGAAATTCATGTCGCACCGGTATTCGGCCCGCCGGTGCGCAGCGACGACTTGTTTACCATGCGCTGGCGCTACGATTCGATCAAGAAGGGTCTGGAGGCGCGGCCTGACATGAGCAGCCCGGAGCTGGTGGAAGCGCTGGAGATCATGCACTGCGTGGCCGAGCAGGAAGCCGTGCGCTTCATGGAACAGCTTCCGACCGACACGCTGCTGCTGGCCGATAACCATCGCATGCTGCACGGCCGCACCACCTACACGGACGAGCGCCGGCATCTGGTGCGCATCCGCATGTCGGACGTGCCCAACGCAGAGCGCGTCGGGCCGTCCGGCGTGGTGCGCGATTAAGCGAGGATTTGCTTGAGCGCGTCCACCAGCTTGCCGCACTCTTCGTCGGTGCCGATGGAGATGCGCAGGAACTGGTCGATGCGCACGGCGGTGAAGTGACGCACCAGGATGGCGTGCTCGCGCAGCGCCTTGGCCAGCTTGGCGCCGTCGTGCTGCGGATGGCGCGCGAACACGAAATTGGCCTGCGACGGCAGCACCTCAAAGCCCAACGCTTGCAGCTGCGCCACCAGCCACGCGCGGCTGGCGATGATGGCGTTGGAGGTCTGCTCGGTGTAGGCCACGTCGTCCAGCGAGGCGATGGCGCCGGCTTGCTGCACTTGGCCCAGCGGGTAGCAGTTAAAGCTGTTCTTCACGCGTTCCAGGCCCGCGATCAGGTCTGGATGTCCGAGCGCAAAGCCCACGCGCAAACCGGCCAGCGAGCGCGATTTGGACAGGGTCTGGATCACCAGCAGGTTGTCATAACGTCCCAGCAGCGCAGCGGCGCTCTGGCCGCCGAAGTCCACGTAGGCTTCATCGATCACCACCACCTGCTCCGGATGCGCGGCCACCAAAGCCTCGATCTGCGCCAGCGGCAAGCCAATGCCAGTCGGCGCGTTCGGGTTGGCGATGATGATGGCGCCGCACGGGCGGTTGTAATCGGCGATGTCGATTTCAAATCGCTCATTCAGCGGCACCTGCACGCATTCGATGCCATACAGGCTGCAATAGGTCGGATAGAAGCTGTAGCTGATATCGGGCGCCAGCAGCGGCAAGTCGTGCTTGAGCAAAGCGTGGAAGGTGTGCGCCAGCACTTCATCCGAGCTGTTGCCGACGAAGACCTGCTCGCGCGTCAGGCCGAAACGGCGTGCCACCGCATCCTTCAAGCCTGCGTTGGACGGATCGGAATACTTGCGCAGGCCATCGCCCGCCGCCGCCTGCATCGCGGCGATGGCTTTCGGCGAAGGACCGTAAGGATTTTCGTTGGTGTTCAGCTTGACCAGGCCGGGCATCTGCACCTGCTCGCCCGGTGTGTACGGCGTCAAACCATGTACGACTTTGCTCCAGAACTTACTCATTACAATTCCCCAAATGCTTGCTCAATATCCGCGATCAAATCCTGCACGTCTTCCAGACCGACGTTGAAGCGCACCAGCGTGCCGCTGCCCTGCCAGTTCTTGCGCATATGCTGTATGCGATACGGCATGACCAGGCTGTTGGCGCCGCCCCAGCTATAGCCAATCTTGAACAGCTTGAGCGAGTCGACAAAGCGGTCGGTCTGCGCTTCGGTATAGCGCTCGTCGAAGATCACAGAAAACAGGCCGCCCGCGCCGCTGAAGTCGCGCCTCCAGATTTCATGGCCGGGGCAATCGGCGAAAGCCGGGTGCAGCACTTTCGTGATCTCGGGCCGTGCTTGCAGCCATGCCGCCAGCTTGCGTGCCGCCGCATCGTGCGCCTCGAAGCGCAAGCGCATGGTCGGCAGGCCGCGCGAAACGAGGTAGGCATCGTCCGCGCCAACGCCCATGCCGAGCCGCATGTGCGCAAGGCTGATGCGGTCGTGCAGGTCGCGATCGCGCGTAATCACAGCGCCCATTAGCACATCCGAACCGCCGGACTGGTACTTGGTCAGCGCCTGCATGATAATGTCGACGCCAAGATCGAAGCCGCGCAGCGCCAGGCCGGCGGACCAGGTGTTATCCAGCGCCACCAGCACGCCGCGCTCGTGCGCCGCCTTGCAGATGGCCGGCAGGTCCGGCACTTCCATCGACACCGAACCCGGCGCCTCGGTCCAGATCAACTTGGTGTTGGGCTGGATCAGCGCCGCGATGCCCTCGCCGATCAGTGGATCGTAGTAGCGCGCGGTGATGCCGTAATCGGCCGACAGCCAGCGTCCCAGTTCGCGATTCGGGTTGTAGACGTTATCCGGCAACAGCACATCGTCGCCGGATTTGAGCAGCGCGAAGTCCACCATCGCAATCGCCGCCAGCCCGCTCGGGGCCAGCAGGCAGTGCGTGCCGCCTTCGATTTCGGCCAGTCGCGCTTCCAGCGTGAAGGTGGTCGGCGTGCCATGCAAGCCGTAGGTATAGGCGTTCTTCTCTTTCCAGTCGCCCGAACGCATGGCCGCGACGTTCTTGAACAGCACCGTGGACGCATGGTGGATCGCGCTCGGGAACGCCGCAAAGCCTTCCGGCGCTTGATAGTCCGTGTGGATCAGCGCCGTCTGCGGGGATTTTTTCACGCTCATCGCATATTGCCGGTGTGGCCCAGCGAGTAGCGGCCCGGTTGCGGCCATACCGTCAGGCCGTGCGGCTCCTGGCCGACCTTGATTTTCTTGAAGTCGCCGTTGCTGGTGTCGATGCGGTACACCACATCGTCAAAGCGGCCGGACAGCCACAGGTACTTGCCGTCCGCGCTGACGTTGCCCATGTCCGGGCTGCCGCCGCCGGGGACCGGCCATTGCGCCACCACTTTTTCGGTGGCGAAGTCGATCACCGTCACGCGGCCTTTGCCTTTCGGCTTGCCGTGGATGTTGTGGGTGCCACGATTGGCCACATACAGCTTGGTGCCGTCACGGCTTGGGTACAGGCCGTGCGCGCCGACGCCGGTCGGGATGAAGCCGACCTTGGTGAACGACGCCGCATCGACAATGTGCACGCCGTCCGCATCCATGTCGGCGATGTAGTAGCGCTTACCATCCGGCGACACGCGGATATCCTGCGGCATGCCCTTCTTCTTGCTGCACACTTCATTTGCCAGCAGCTGGTCGATCGGATCCTTTTCCGAGAAGCGCGTGGCCGGCATCGACAGTTTCAGGTAGCCCTCGACCTTGCGCGTTTGCAGGTCGATGCGCGCCACCGAACCGGCGAATTCGCAGGTGAACATGGCGTAGCGTCCGTCCGGCGAAAAGTCGGCGTGGTTGATGCCGCCGCATTGCGGCACGTCGATGGCGTACTGCAGCTGCATGGTCTTCGGATCGCGGAAGTCCAGGCGGTGCAAGGCTTCCGCCACCACGATGGCCGATTTGCCGTCCGGCGAGTAGTACATATTGTATGGATCGTCCACCGGAGTCTGCGTGCCCGGCTTGCCGGTCTTTGGATCGATCGGCGTCAGGCTACCCTTGTTGGTGCGCTCGGCGTTATTCGCTACCCACAGCGTTTGCAGGTCCCAGCCCGGCACCACGTGCTGCGGGCCGACGCCGACCTTGAACTTGTCGATCACCTTCAGCGATTCCTGGTCGATCACGTAGACGTCGTTGGAACGCAGGTTAGGCACGTAGACGCGCGGCAGATGGTCGCGCACCGTAGGACTCATGTTGGCCGGGGCGATGCCGGCGTAGACGTTGGGCGGGGCACTGGCCGAAGCGGCGGCCGGACCGGCGGCAGGCGCCCCCTGCCCTGCCTGCGCGGCTTGCGCCGACTGCGAATAGCCAATAGCGGCCAGGCTGCCCGCTGCGATCAGACCGGCGGCGGCCAGCGCCGCGTAAGCGATGTGATTAGTCTTCATTTTGACTCTTTATGTGAAGTGGGCGGCGCGCCATGCGCCGCAAATTCGGAAATAGCCGTAACCGAGGTATCGACGATACGCTGCACGCCCAGCTTGCCCAATTCGGCGCTGGCGCGGCGCGCGTCACCGCGTACGCCGTCGTTCACGGTGGGCGACGGGCCGCGTGCCAATGCTTCGGTACGGACCAGCGATTTGTCGGTGGCCAGCATCAGCGACGCATCGGCTAGGCCAGCGTGCAGGCCGATTTCGGCCTTGCTGTAGCCGCGCTTTTCAAGGTCGGCGATATACGGATCCTGCGTGACGTCATAGTAGGCCAGCAGAGCCAGCGCACCGGCCTTGCCATCCTTGGCCCAGGCCTTGTTCAGGCGCTGCGCCACACGCGTCTCGCTCTTCTGGTAGCCGCCATGATCGCCGATCAGGACGATGTGGCGGAAGCCGTGCTGGCGCAGGCTCTGGCCGGCCGCGAACAGCAGGTCTTCAAAAGTGGATTCAGGGATCGACAGCGTGCCGGCAAACTTCATGTGGCCGGCGGGCGGCGTGATGCTGCCTTCGGGGACGTAGGACACCACCGGCGCCACCACCGCGTTGCCCAGCTTTTGCGCGATCGTCCGCGCCAGCGCGGCGGCGCGCACATTGTGCTTGCCCAGCGCGATATACGGGCCGCTTTGCTCGGTGCCGCCGATGGGGATGATCGCCGTGGTGGCGCCGGCGTCGATGCGGGCGCGCAGTTCGGTGCTGGTCATTTCTTCCAGCATGACCGGCGCTTCGGCGGCGGCCGTAGCAGCGGAGGCCATCAACATGCAAGCGGCAAGCGCCGCCAGGAATCTCAAGTCAGGCATAAGCTCATCTAACAAAAAAGGCGGACCGCCGTTACGCGAGTCCGCCTTTATTATAGTGGATGAATCGCTTAAAGCGCCTCGCCCCACAGGTCATGTGCGTCCGATGTCGTGATTTTCACATCAAAGAACTGGCCGACCACCAGTTTCTTGTGCGGTTCGAACGGTGGTTTGACGTACACCACGCCGTCGATTTCCGGCGCGTCGGCGGCCGAGCGGCCTACGCCGCCGGTGCGGTTGACTTCATCGATCAGTACGCGCACGGTTTTACCAACTTTCGCTTTCAGGCGCGCTTTCGAGATCTCTTCCTGCAGCAGCATCACGCGACCACGGCGCTCTTCGCGCACTTCTTCCGGTACCGGATTTTCCAGTTCGTTGGCGGTTGCGCCTTCCACCGGCGAGTAGGCGAAGCAGCCCAGGCGGTCGATCTGCGCTTCCTTCAGGAAGTCCAGCAGGTATTCGAATTCCGCTTCAGTCTCGCCAGGGAAACCGGCGATGAAGGTCGAGCGGATGGTCAGGTCCGGATTCATCTTGCGCCATGCCAGGATGCGGTCCAGGTTTTTCTCGCCGCTGGCCGGACGCTTCATGCGCTTCAGCACATCAGGATGCGCGTGCTGCATCGGGATATCGAGGTAAGGCAGGATATGCTCGCCCATCAGCGGGATCACCTGGTCCACGTGCGGGTAAGGATAAACGTAGTGCGCGCGCACCCAGGCGCCGTAGGACTTGGCCAGTTCGCCCAGCGCTTCCATCAGCTGCGTCATGTGGGTCTTGATCGGACGGCCGTTCCAGAAACCGGTGCGGAATTTGACGTCCACGCCATAGGCCGAGGTGTCCTGCGAGATGACCAGCAGTTCCTTGACGCCCGACTTGAACAGGTTTTCCGCTTCCAGCAGCAATTCGCCGATCGGACGCGACACCAGGTCGCCGCGCATCGATGGGATGATGCAGAACGAGCAGCGGTGGTTGCAGCCTTCCGAGATTTTCAGGTAGGCGTAGTGCTTCGGCGTCAGCTTGACGCCTTGCGGCGGAATCAGGTCGATGAACGGCTCGTGCGGTTTCGGCAGGTGCAAGTGCACCGAGTCCATTACCTCGCCCAGCGCGTGCGGGCCGGTTACGGCCAGCACTTTCGGGTGGATCTTGGTGATCAGGTCCGAACCGTCGGTGTCCTTCTTGGCGCCCAGGCAGCCGGTCACAATCACCTTGCCGTTTTCGGCCAGCGCTTCGCCGATGGCGTCCAGCGATTCCTGCACGGCGGCGTCGATGAAGCCGCAGGTATTGACGATCACCAGATCGGCGCCGTCATAGGATTTGGCGGTCTCGTAACCTTCAGCGCGCAGCTGGGTCAGGATCTGTTCGGAGTCGACCAGCGCCTTAGGGCAGCCGAGCGATACAAAGCCCACTTTCGGTGCTGGCGCGCCGGCGGCTGGCTGGGGAAGACGGGAGAGTGGTTGCGATTGCATGATGGTTGCTTTAAACGTCACAAAGATTACGAGCAATCGACGATTATACCATGTTACGATAGTGGCTTAACGCCCTGTTTTATAGAGTTCTTCATAGGAGATTGTGTGGCAACACTGAAAGACGTCGCAATGCTCGCGGGCGTAGGCATGTCGACAGCATCGCGCGCCATTTCGGGCGCAGGCCCGGTATCGGCCGAGGCGATGAAAAAAGTACAAGCCGCCATCGAACAACTGAACTTCCGCCCCTCTTCCATCGGCCGCTCCTTGTCGGCGCAGTCGCTGGGCATGATCGGCATTTTCGCCCCCTCCTTCTTCGGCGCCTACTACGGCACCATCCTCAAGCAAACCGACATCGAAATGCGCGCCATGCGCCGCCACGTGGTGGTGGCCACCGGCTGCGGCGACGGCACGCCGCGCGAGGAAGCGATTGAAGCGGTCAAGTTTTTGATCGGCCGCGATTGCGACGGCATCGTGGTGCTGGGCCATGACCTGCTCGACGAAGACATGCAGATGCTGCACAAGATGCATCCGAAGATGGCGTTTTTAAATCGCCGCAGTACGGAGCTGGAGACTTCTTCATTCTGCCCCGATCACTACCACGGCGGCGAGCTGGCGGCGCGCACCTTGCTCGATGCGGGCCATCGCCAGCTGGCGGTGATTTCCGGCCCGGCCGGCACCTCGGACAACGAGGAGCGCTTGCGCGGCTTCTTTGATGAACTGGCGCGCCAAGGCATCGCGCGTGACGCGGTACGCCTGATTGCATCGGACTTCTCCCGTGAAGGCGGCTTCGCGGCCACGCAGCAGCTGATTAACGAAGGCCGCCATTTCACGGGCCTGTTCTGCGCCAATGACGAGATGGCGATCGGTTCCATGTCGTGCTTCCACCGCGCGGGCGTCAGTGTGCCGAAGGATGTTTCGATCATCGGCTACGACGATGACTACTCGGCTGAATTCTCGTCGCCGGGCCTGACCTCGGTGCACATCCCGATGCAGCAGCTGACGCAGAACGCCGTGCGCTGGCTGCTCAATATGTGCTACGGCACCCAGCACGAAATTTCGCGCGAGTTCCCGGTCACCGTGACCATGCGCGGCTCGGTGGCCGCGCCGAAATAAGCCTGCTAGGCCGGACCGGCCAGCCATGCCTCGATGGCGGCGCCGGAAATCGGCCGGCTGTACAAATAGCCCTGCCCCTTGTCGCAGCCCTGGGCCGACACCACCGCCGCCTGCTGCGGCGTCTCGATGCCCTCGGCCACCGTATTCATGCCCAGGCTGCGCGCCACCTTCACCGTCGCCTCGATCAGCACTTCGTGATGGCGGCTGGTGGCGGCCAGGGTGATGAAGGAGCGGTCGATCTTGACCGTATCCACCGGCAGCAAATGCAGGCTGGATAAGGACGAGTAGCCGGTGCCGAAATCGTCCAGCGCCAGTTTCACCCCCACCGCCTTCAAGCCCAGTAGCTGGTCCTGGATATCCTTGCCTTGCGCCGCCAGGCTCTCGGTAATCTCCAGTTGCAGGCTGCCCGGCTCCATGCCGTTGGCGGCCATGATGGCGCTGACCCGCTCGCACAATCCCGGCTGGTTCAGCTGCGCGCGCGAGAGATTGACCGCCAGCAGGCGCGGCGCCCTGTCGCCAAGTTGCCGGCGCCAGCGAGCGAAATCGGCGCAGGCCATAGCCAGCACCTGCTCGCCGATGGCGCCGATCAAACCGCAGTCCTCGGCGATGCCGATGAATTCCACCGGCCCGACCTCGCCGCGCACCGGATGGCGCCAGCGCACCAGCGCTTCCACCCCGGCGGCGCGGTCGACGTGGCCATCGGGCAGCAGCCCCACGACTGGCTGGTACACCGTGAACAATTCGCCGCGCTCGATGGCGCTGCGCAGGTCCGCCTCGAGGCCGCCGCGCAGGATGGCCTGCTCGCGCATGTGGCGCGCGAACACGGAAAACTGATTGCCGCCTTCGGCCTTGGCCACCCGCATGGCGATGGCCGCGTCGCGCAGCACATCGTCGGCCTGCTGCTGACCGGCCTCCAGCACCACAATGCCGATGCTGAAGGTACAGGTCAGCTCATGAGCGCCTACCTGGTACGGAAGGGTCAAACGATCCAGCAGGCGCGCGGCGATGCGTTCGACGGTGTCGGGCTGCGGCAGCCCGTCCAGCAGCAGCGCGAATTCATCCCCGCCGACGCGCGCGGCGACCTCGGTGACGTGCGACTGTCCCGGAGGACGGCTGCTGGCGCGCACCGTGGTGCGCAAGCGCTCGGCCACCAGCACCATCACCTGGTCGCCAACCTCGTTGCCGTAAGTGTCGTTGACCTGCTTGAAACGGTCCAGATTGAGGAACATGACCGCACAATGCCCGTCTTCGAGACGGCGTGCGCGCTGCACCATGTCCTGCAGCAGCTCCAGCGCACGGCTGCGATTGGCCAGTTGCGTCAGCAGATCGAGACGCGCGGCGCTGGCCAGGCGGCGCGCCAGCACGCGCTGTTCGCGCACCACTTCATGCGTCACGTCGAGCAGCACCGCCATCACGCGTTGGCCATCCACCTTCAGCAAGCCAAGCGAGAGTACCGACGGTCCCTTGTCGCCGCCGGCGGACAGCAAAATGCGCCGGCTCTCGCAAATCACGCCGTGTTCGGGCGCGAAGTCGGCGCACTGCTGCGCCAGGTCAGGTGCGTGCGCGCGCAGCACCTTGAACAGGTTAGTCAGCTCGCCATCCGGCGCCAGCGGCATGAGCAACTGCGACGCCATCGGATTGAGCATCTCGATCTCGCCGTCCAGCCGCAGCTGCATCAACGCCACCGGCGCGCGGTACAGGAACTGCATCAAGGTTTCGTAAGCATCATCGCCGTCAGTCTGCATCTTGCATCCCTTCTCCAGCCAACCACTCCGCCACCCGATTGCGCCCGCCCCGCTTGGCCTGGTACAAGGCCTGGTCGGCGCGCGCCAGCAAGCCTTCAAAACCGGCCGTGCTGTCATCCAGCACCGCTACACCCAGGCTGATGGTGCAAGGAATGCGCTGACGCTGGTACAGCACAGGGCTGCGCTCCACCTGCACGCGCAAGCGCTCCGCCACCGCCAGCGCATCCGCCAGCCCCACCGAGGGCAGCAGGACGGCAAACTCCTCGCCGCCGATGCGGGCCAGCACGTCCACCTCGCGGCAGACGGCGCGCATTGCGGCGGCCAGCCGGCACAGCACCGCGTCGCCGGCCGGATGGCCGTAGTTGTCATTGATCGCCTTGAAGTGATCGGCGTCCAGCATGATCAGGGAAATCGGGCGTGGCGTCTTTTTATTGCGCGCCAGTTCCAGCTCGGCCGACTCGAAGAACGCGCGCCGGTTGGACAAGCCGGTCAGGTGGTCGCAATACGCGGCCTGGCGCAGGCTCTGGCTGATCTCGCGCTTGTCCGAGATGTCGCGGATGATCATGCAGTAAGCCGGCTCGCCGCTGTCCCCACCCAGCCGCCCCGGCAGCGGCGCGATCATGGCGCTGGCCCAGAACTGGCTGCCGTCGGCGCGCCGGCGCATGCCTTCCTCGAGGGACCAGCCGTTTTCGTCGGCCTCGCGCAGGCGATCCTGCTGGCGCATCGGCGTAGTCGAGTCCTCCGGGGAGAACAAAGCGTACGGCTGGCCGACCGCTTCCGGGCCGTGGCCGGTGACGCGGCCGATGCTGTCGTTCCATTCGGCGATGCGGCCGCGCTGATCGAGGCTGACCAGCGCGTAATCGGCAATATTGGTCATGATGGCGTGCAGCCAGGCGTCGGTGTTGCGCAGCTGGCGCTCGCGCCGGTCCTGCTCGGTAACGTCGCTGAGCACGGCCATCAGGCGGTTGGCGTCCAGCTTGAGCATACTCAGCGACAGCACTTGCGGCCCGTGGCCGGCCTGGTCGCCATACAGGTACAGGCGCGTGGCGTCGCAGATCTGCCCGCTATCGGCCGGATACGCGGCGCACAGTTGCCGCAGGTCGGGCGCCACCGGCGCCAGCGCTTCGAACAGGTTGGTCAGCTCGCCATGACGGCTGAGCGGCATCATCAATTGGGCCGACAGCGGATTGAGCATCAGGATGTTGCCGTCGGCGCTCAGTTGCACCAGCCCCACCGGCGCCATGTACAGGAACTGCAGCAGCGCCTCGTATTCCTCCACTTCGGGAGCGTCAACGGCGGCGCTCATAGGCGCTGCACCAGCACGTAGGAGAACTCGGCGCCCGGCGCCGACAGCAGCCGCAGCCGCACTTTGGTCGGGCGCATGCGCAGCGTCAGCACGTAGTTGATGGTCTCGTCGAGCGGCACGCCGGCCTCGCGCGCGTCGATGAAGCGCTGCGCCACCAGGAAATTGTTCATGCACGGCGCCACCACAGTAAACAGATCCTGCGCCAGCACGCGCTCCGGACGCAAGCCGGCCGCCTGCGATTCGAACGCGTTGTAGCGCCGTACGCGGTTTTCCGCGTCGAAGCCGATCACGCCAAACGACAGCGCGTCGAGCGCCGCCTCATCCATGCCTGCCAGCAGCGTTGCCAGATCGGGCTGCTCGAAATCGATTTGCATAAGTTATCCGTAAAATTGCCAATTAGAAAACAGTGGCTACCAATCAGTAGCGTTTCTTATTCATCAGTAGTAATATTAGCACACCGGTTAAATTACCACCCACTGCCACATCATGACAACTATCCTACGCCCTTTGTTCTCACTCGCCGGCTGGATCGCCGTGACCGCCCTGTTTGCCGTGGTGGCCAGCCTCGGTTCGCTCCAGGCCCCCACCTTTTACGCCCAGCTGAACCAGCCGGACTGGGCGCCGCCCGCCTGGCTGTTCGGCCCGGTCTGGACCCTGCTGTACCTGATGATGGCCGTCGCCGCATGGCGGGTGGCGCGTGCCGGCCGCAGCCCGGCGCTCATCGTTTACTTGGTCCAGCTGGTGTTGAACGCGCTGTGGAGCTGGCTGTTCTTCTCCTGGCACATGGGTGCGGCGGCATTTGCCTGCATCGTTGTGCTGTGGCTGCTGATTGCCGCCACCATCGTACTGTTCCGCCGCATCGACGGGGTGGCCGCCGCCCTGCTGCTGCCCTACATCGCCTGGGTTAGTTTCGCCAGCGCGCTGTGCTTCTCCATCTGGCAGCGCAATCCCGGCCTGCTGTAATTACAAGGAATGACCATGACCGACGAACTGGCTCCCGCCTACCGCGCCGACACCACGCCGGTGTCAGAACGTATCCGCGCCCGCCTGATGCGCAGCGGCACGCGTTTTCACGCCAACGACAATATCTCCGCCTACATCGAACCCGGCGAACTTGACGCCCTGCTCGACGAAGTGAGCCTGCGCATGCAGGGCGTGCTGGAAAGCCTGGTGATCGATACCGTCAACGACCACAATTCGCAGGATACCGCGCGCCGCGTGGCCAAAATGTATTTGCAGGAAGTGTTCGGCGGCCGCTACACGGAGGCGCCGCCAGTGACCGAGTTCCCCAACGTCTCGCATCTGAATGAGTTGATGATCATCGGCCCGATCACCGTGCGCAGCGCCTGCTCGCACCATTTGTGCCCGGTGATGGGCAAAGTGTGGATCGGCGTGATGCCCAACCAGCACTCCAACCTGATCGGCCTGTCCAAGTATGCGCGGCTGGCCAGCTGGATCATGAGCCGGCCGCAGATCCAGGAGGAAGCCGTGAAGCAGTTGGCCGAGCTGCTGCAGGAGAAGGTACAGCCGGACGGCCTGGCCATCATCATGGAGGCCGATCACTTCTGCATGCAGTGGCGCGGCGTGAAGGACAACGACGCACGTATGATCAACAGCGTCATGCACGGCTCCTTCCTCAAGGATGCCGCCCTGCGGCGCGAGTTCCTCGCCCTGATCAAACGTTGAACAAGGAGACCGTATGCTAGTTCGATTGTTGTACGCCAGCCGTGCCGCCGCGCCGGCCGATAGCGCTGCTGTCAGCGCCATCCTCGAGCAGTCTCGCCGGCACAATCCGCCGGCAGGGATCACCGGCGTGTTATGCCACAGCGAGCGCCTGTTCCTGCAAGTGCTGGAGGGCGGGCGCGAACAGGTCAACCGGCTGTACGCGCGCATCATGGCTGACTCGCGCCATAGCGACGTCACGCTACTGCACTACGCTGAAATCAGCGAGCGCCGCTACGCCGGCTGGACGATGGGGCAGACGAACCTGGACAAGCTCAATCACGGCACCGTGCTGCGCTACTCGGCGTTGCCGGTGTTCGACCCGTACACGCTGAGCGGCGACAGCTCGCTGGCGCTGATCGATGAGCTGATGAGCGGCGCGGCTGTATTGGGCGGAGCCTAGGCTGCGCCGTTCTGCTTGCCCCACAGGCGGCGGTAGGCGCCGTCGGCGTCGTGTTCGACGGTTTGCTTGTCGAGATTGAAGCGGCGGCCGCCGCGCGGATCGGAGCCGCGTCCGGCGATGTACAGCCAGTTGCCCTGGTTGCTGTAGACGTCGTAGTCGACCAGTTGGGATTCAAACCACGCTGCGCCGGCGCGCCAGTCGGCCTCTAAATCGTAGATCAGATAACTTGCCACGACTTGCCGCAGCCGGTTGCTCAGGTAGCCAGTGGCGCTGAGTTCGCGCATGGCGGCATCGACCAGCGGCTGACCTGTCTCGCCGTGCCGCCAGCGCGCGAAGTTCTCCGCGTGGTGCGTTGGCGGTGCAAGCTGGCCGATGCCGCGCCCGTGGTAGAGGCGGACGCCGTGCTGCAGATGCAGGAAGCGGAAATAATCACGCCACAGTAATTCAAACCACAGCCAATAGCTGCCATCGCTGGCGCCGTGCGCGGCTTCGAACTGCCGCAGCTCGGCGAGGATACGCCGCGCCGACAAGGCGCCGGTGGCCAGCCAGGGCGACCATTTGCTGGAGTAGTCCAGTCCTGTCAGGCCGTTGCGTGTTTGCTTGTAAGTGTCCGGCAGCTTGCGCGCCAGGTAGCGAGTCAGGTGCGCGAGGCCCGCGCGCTCGCCACCATCCAAGCCGGCCAGCGAAGAGCGGACGTCGGCGACGATGCCGGACTGCGACGGCGGCAGCGCGGGCACCGTGAACGCGGCGGGCCACGGCGGCAGTGTCGATGGCGCAGGTAATGGCGATGGCGGCGCAAGCTGCGTGCGTTCCACCGCTTGCCGGAATTGCGTGAAGACCGCCGGCAAACCGGCGGCATCCCACGGCAGTTGGCCCGGATCGAGCAAACTGCTTTGCCATACCGTTTGCACCTGCAGCCCAGCCGCGCGCAAGGCGGCCACCTCCGCCTGCTCTTCTGGCGCGGAGATTTCCTCGCACACCACGCGGTCCGCGTCCATCGCCTGCGCCAGCTGCGGCAATGTGCGCGACGCCGGACCTTGAACCACCAGCAGCGGGCAATTCAAGTACGCCAGTTGGTCCTGCAAATCGCGCAATGCCTGCGCCAGCCACGCAAGGCGCCGTGCGCCGATACGGGCAAAGCCCCAGCGACTCATTTCATTGACGTCTGGAAGACAGAACACCGGCACCAAATGGTGCGTGCCATCGGCGCACGCCGCCTGCAAGGCCGGCTGGTCGTGCAGCCGCAAATCATTGCGAAACCAGAACAGGACTGTGCTCATTGCGCGTCTCTTTTGTGCTCGCGCCGGCATCGCTCGGAGCAGTATTTCACCTCATCCCAGCAGCGCTCCCACTTCTTGCGCCAGGCATAAGGCCGGCCGCAATGCAGGCATATTTTCTCGGGCAGAAATGGCTTCTTGTGCATGACGCAGATTGTACGACCGCCGCGCGAAGCACGCAAAAAAAAGGCTGGCAGTGGGGAGCCGCCAGCCCAAGAGACTACTACCCCCTACTACTACAACTTAAAACTTCATCGACACGCGCGCGCCCAAGGTGCGCGGGTTGTTGTAGTACGCCGCCCAGATCTGCTGCTTCGGCTGGCATGGCGCACCAACTTGCGTGCAGACTTCGATCGCGTCGTACTTCACTTCCTTGTCGGTGGCGTTGTTCACGAACAGCTCGGCGGTGTAGGCCTTGCCGCGCGGCTCGTAGCGCACGCTCAGGTCCAGCGTGGTGTACGAATCCTGCATCTTCACACCTGGATGGCCCGGCACGTCATTCGCAAACGCACCAGAGCCGACGAAGGACTTGGTCTCGTAATGCGCCGAGATGCGCGGCGTGATGCGGCCTTTGCCGGTGTCGAAGTCATGCTCGTACATCAGCGTCGATGCAAACGTCGGTGCGTGTTTCAATACGCTGCCGCCCACGTTGACGGTCGGCGCAGTGGTGCCGCAGGACTGGCCGTTGGCGCGCGCCGCATCCACGTCGCAGGACAGGAAATCGTCATAGCGCGCTTTCAGCCAGGTGGCGTTGCCGCTGAAGCGGTCCACGCTGGTCGGACGCCATGCCCATTCAGCCTCGATACCTTTCACCGTCGCGCCGGCGGCGTTGAAGTTTTGCAGCGTGTTGTTCACCACCTGCGATTCCAGCTTGTCCTTGTACTTCATCCAGAACGCATCGATGTTCAAGGACAGCTGGCGATCCAGCAGGTCCGACTTGAAGCCGAATTCATAGCTGGTCAGTTTTTCAGGCTTGGTGGTCGCGCCGCCGTCGCCAATCGCCGGCGAGTGGAAGCCGGTGGTCACCGAGGCGAAGGTCAGGATGTCTTTCGATACCTTGTACTCCACGCGGCCCAGATACGTGCCTTGGCCGTAGGCCAGATCGGCGGTGTTGTCGCCGTAGGTGTTACCGCAGGTGGACTGGTTCACCGTGCCGCCCGGGCCGATGTTGTGGGTGTTGATGGTGCCCACGCCCGGCGTCACCAGCTGCGCGATCTGGTTAGGCGTCAGCGTCGCGCCGCGCGGCGCGTTGTCCGGCCAGTTCGGGCAAGCCCAGTTCTGGCCGCCGATGTCGAACTTGTGGTCCTTGGTGTAGCGCGCGCCGGCGGTCAGCTTCCACACCGGGTCCAGCTCATAGCTGGCTTGTGCAAAGGCGGCCTTGGAATGCAGCTGGCGATTGCCCTGGATGAAGGACATGGCCGATGCATACTGGCCAACGGTCGGCTGCACGAAGATCACGCTGCCGGTAGCGATGCTCTGCGCCAGCATCTCTTCCGAAATCTGGCTGCGGTCGATGTCGAAGCGGATCTTGTTTTTCTCCTTGAAGAAGAACAGGCCGCCCACCCATTGCAGCGGCGCTTCGCTGTCCGAGCGCAGTTGCAGCTCGTTCGACACGCTGTCGAACTGGCCCCACTCGGTGCGGTTCTCCGCTTTAAAGCCCGGATAGAAACCGGCATCCGCATCGCTGGCGTTACTGCGTTTCAGGCGACTCCACGCGCCGAGGTATTGCGCCTCAATGCCGTCGACTGGACGCCATTGCACCTTGCCCTTGGCGGTGATGATGGATTGATCCAGCGTGCCCACCGTGTCGATCAGCGCCGAGCGCAGTTCCTGCCCCGCTTTCGGTTCGGCCGCCAGGTAGATGTTGCCGGCGCCGGTGTCGGCGTAGTAGTCGGCGATGAAGGTGGCCTTCAGGTCCGGCGTGAACTTCCACAGCAGCGAAGCGCGCGCGCCCTGCTGGTTGCCGGCGCCGTACTTCTGCGCGCCCGGCGCCACATTGGAGCCCTTGCGGAAATCGACGTAGCCGTCATGCTGGTCCTTGATGGCGGCGATGCGCAGCGCGATGTCGTCGCTCAGCGGGATGTTGATCATGGCTTGCGTTTGCAGGCGGTGATAATCGCCCACCGTCACGCTGGCGGAGCCAAACACTTTCGAGGTGCTTGGCGCGCCGGACACCAGGTTGACCGCGCCGGCGGTCGAGTTACGGCCGTTCAGCGTGCCTTGCGGGCCGCGCGCCACCTCGACGTGATTCAGGTCGTACATCAGCGCCGTCGCGCCTTGCGGACGCGCGACGTAAATGCCGTCCACATAGAACGCCACCGCCGGGTCGCCCAGCTCCGTGTGATTGGCCGAGCCGACGCCGCGCATGTACACGTGCACGCCGCCCGAATCGCTGTGCGGCTCGACCACCAGGCTGGGTACCATCGCCGTCATAGTGGCCAGGTCCTTGACCTGGTTGTTGGCCAGCGTGTCCTGCGTGTACGCGGTGACGGCCAGCGGCGTGTCCTGCACCAGCGTGTCGCGGCGGGTGGCGGTGATGATGATTTTCTCGACGTCGCCGCCGGCCGCCTGCTGCGCGTAGGCCGCTGTGGTCATGGCGATTTGCGCGATGCTCAGCGCCAGTATGGTTTTTTTCATTGGTCTGTCTCCTCGTTTTCTTCCATGTGGAACCGCTTCCACCACGAGACGCACGAAGGCGTCGGGCCATACCGTGGCAGACCCGGTGCTTATGCAACTACGCTATGTTTAGAGCCGCTGTTCGCTGGCTCCATCAAACAGGGAAATACGATTGGTACGGATCGAGAAGCTGATCTCCTTCTCCGTTTCAATCTGCTGCTGGTCCTGCACGATGCCCGCGACTTGCGTGCCGTGGAAGTCCAGCCATACAACGCGATGCGCGCCCATCGCCTCGATCAGCGAGACCGACGCGCGTACTGCTGCACTTACATCGACGCCGTCGCTATGCCCGACGTCGATATCTTCCGGCCGCACACCGAGCACGCAGGCGTGCTTGCCGGTCAGCGGCTGCTTGAATGGGTAGCCGGTCACGTCGACCGACAGGTGCTCGTTGGTGAAGATGGTTTTAGCGCCCTGCTGCTCCAGCTCCCCTTTGAACAGATTCATGCCCGGCGAGCCAAGGAAAGTCGCCACGAACAGGTTGGCCGGGGTGTTGTAGATCACGTCCGGCGTGTCGAACTGCTGCACCACGCCGCCCTTCATCACCGCCATGCGCTGCGCCAGCGTCATCGCCTCGACCTGATCGTGCGTAACGTAGATCATGGTGGCGCCCAGCTGCTTGTGCAGCTGTTTCAATTCGCGGCGCAATTCGGTGCGCAGCTTGGCGTCGAGGTTGGACAGCGGTTCGTCGAACAACATCACATCCGCTTCGCGCACGATAGCGCGGCCGATCGCCACGCGCTGACGCTGGCCGCCCGACAGGTTGGCCGGCTTGCGCTTCAACAGTGGGCCGAGTTGCAGCATGTCCGAAGCACGCGAGACGCGGCGGGCGATTTCCGCTTTCGGCGTGCCGTTGATGCGCAAGCCGAACGACATATTCGCTTCCACATTCATGGTCGGATACAGCGCGTAGGACTGGAACACCAGCGCGATGCCGCGATCCTTCGGGTCAGCCCAGGTCATGTCCTTGCCGCCGATTTCAATCTGGCCGGCGCTGGTGTCGATCAGGCCCGCGATGCTGTGCAACAGGGTCGACTTGCCGCAGCCCGAAGGACCGAGCAGCACCACGAACTCCCCTGCTTTCACGTCGAGGTTGAGCGACTCGATGACCTTGTTGCCGCCCAGCTGGATCTGCAAATTACGAATAGCTACGTTAGACATGTTCTTAACCCTTCACTGCGCCAGAAGCGATGCCGCGCACGAACCAGCGGCCGGAAATAAAGTAGAGCGCCAGCGGCACGACCGAAGTCAGGATGGTCGCCGCCATGTTCACGTTGTACAGGCGCTCGCCGGTAGTGGTGTTGATGATGTTGTTCAGCTGGACCGTCATTGGCAAATGCTCGGAGCCTGCAAACACAAGACCCAGCAGGAAGTCGTTCCAGATACCGGTGACCTGCATGATGACCGCGACCACGATCACGGGCGTCGACATCGGCAGCATCAGCTGCAGGAAGATACGCCAGAAACCGCCGCCGTCGATACGCGCCGCCTTGAACAATTCCAGCGGCAGCGCCGCGTAGTAATTGCGGAACAACAGCGTCATCACCGGCATGCCGAAGATGGTGTGAATCAGGATGATGCCCGGCAGGGAGCTAAACAGGTTCACGTAAGCCAGCACGCGCACCAGCGGATAGATCATCACCTGCACCGGAATGAAGGCGCCCATCATCAGGATGGCGAACAGGAAGCCCGCGCCGCGCGGACGCCAGAACGACAGCGCATAGCCGTTCACCGCGCCGATGGCGATCGACAGGATGGTACTCGGCACCACGATGGCGACGGAGTTCCAGAAGCCGCCCTTGATGCCGTTGCATTCCAGGCCCGTGCATGCCGACGACCAGGCTTGCGCCCACGGCTCCAGCGTCAGGTGCTGCGGCAGCGCGAACAGCGTGCCGAGGCGGATCTCTTCCATCGGCTTCACCGACGTCACCAGCATCACGTACAGCGGCAGCAGGAAGAACAGCGCCGCCACGATCAGGAAGGCATAGACTCCGATGCGGGCTGGCGTCCACGAAGGCTTGCGGCGCGGACGCGGCATTGGGATGCTGGCGTCGTTGGCGGCAGCCAGGCGGGCCTGCTCGGCGGCTTGCGCGGCGTCGGCGGTTTTATCGAGTTTCACAACTTGTCCCATCATGCCCCCAATGCGGCGCGGCGGTTGCGCACGAAGTACAGCGGCGCGACGATGGCCAGCACGGTCAGCAGCAGCACGATCGAAGCAGCGGAAGCCAGGCCGATATTGGCGCGGCCAAACAGATAATCCATGATGAACTTGGCCGGCACTTCGCTGGCCGTGCCCGGACCGCCCTGCGTCATCGCGACCACGGCGTCGAACACCTTTACCACCATCACGAACAGCAGCACGAAGGCGGTCGATACGGACGCGCCCAGCATCGGCAGCACAATGCTCAAATACACGCGCCAGCGCGGGATGCCGTCGATGCGGGCGGCCTTCCAGATTTCCTCGTCCACGCCGCGCAGGCCGGACAGCATCAGCGCCATCACCAGCCCGGAAGCCTGCCACACCGTGGCGATAACGATGGTGTAGATCGCCATATCCTGGTCGACAATCCAGTCGAATTGGGCATCGGTCCATCCGAGTTTATGCAGCACTTCCTGGATGCCCAGTTCAGGATTCAGGATCCACTGCCAGATCAGGCCCGTGGCCACGAAGGACATCGCATACGGGTACAGGAAGATGGTGCGCAGCGCGCCTTCCGCCATCACTTTCTGGTCGATGAACACCGCCAGCAGGAAGCCGATAATCAGGCAGGCGGCGATAAACAGCACGCCGTACACCGCCACGTTTTGCAGCGACAGCAGCCAGCGCTCGTTGTTGAACAAGCGGATGTACTGCGAGGCGCCGACAAAATCGCTGGCCGGGAAAGTGCGCGAGCTGGATACCGACACGCGCGCCGTCCACAGCATGGTGCCGAGGTAGGCCAGCAGCACCGTCAACGCCATCGGCAGGATGGCGACGTAGGCTGCGAATGAAACGTTGTGGCGTTTCCTAGTCATGGCTTATTCGCCCTTGATAGCGCGGGCGAAGGCTTTTTGCGCATCGTCCGCAGACTGGTTCTTGTTCCAGTAGCTGGTCAGTACATCCTGCAGCGCGCCGGTGGTGTCCGGCGTGGCCAGCATCTCGGTGTTAGGCAGTTGGCGCGTCTTGTCCTTCATGATGGACAGTCCGAGCTTGGCGCAAATATCGAGCTGCGATTCATCCACGTCGCCGCGAATCGGGATCGCGCCCTTGCGCGCGGCGAACGCCACTTGCGCCGTTGGAGACGTTACCACATTGGCTAAAAGTTTTTGCGCCTTGACCGCATTGGCGTCGTTCGTTTTCGGGAACACGAAGGCGTCACCGGCGACGATGTACGGCGCTTTCGGACCGAAGCCCGGATAGCAGCCGAAGTCCTTGCCGGCCACCTGCTTGGCGGCGGCGAATTCGCCCTTGGCCCAGTCGCCCATGATCTGCACGCCGGCTTTGCCCTGCACCACCATCGCGGTGGCGTCGTTCCAGTTGCGGCCCGGCGAGCCTGCGTCCACGAAGCCCTTCAGCTTCTTGAACTCGACCAGCACTTGTTTGAATTGCGGCGACATCACAGCCTTCTGGTCGCGGTCACGATACACTTTGAGATACAGGTCCGCACCGCCGACCATCGCGAAGATGGCGTCGAAGGTAATCTTCTCCTGCCACACCTGGCCGCCAAAGGCCAGCGGCACCACGCCTGCGGCTTTCAGCTTACCCAACTGCGCGAGGAATTCTTCCCACGATTGCGGCTCGTTGGTGATGCCGGCTTTTTTATACGCGGCCTTCGAGTAGAAGAACCAGGCCGGCATGTGGATGTCCACCGGCGCGGCATAGAAATGGCCGTTGATCTTGATCGCCTGCAGAATCGACGGCGGCATCACCTGATCCCACTTGCCGGCGATCGCCACGTCGTCGACGTTATTCAGCAAGCCCTGCTCCACGAAATCGCGGAACTGCCTGGAGGTGTTGAACTGCGCGGCGGTCGGCGCATTGCCGCCGACGATGCGGTTGATGGTGGTGGCGCGCGACTGGTCGGCGCCGGCGATGGCCTGGTCCACCCACTGTCCGCCGGCCTTGTTATAGGCTTCCGCGAACTGCTTGACGGCGGCCGACTCGCCACCCGAGGTCCACCAGTGAATCACGGTGGCTTTCAGCGGCGCTTGTGCGTGAGCGGCGCTGGCTGCCAGGGCAAGCGCAATGGCGCTGCCCAGTTTTGATGCTTTCTGCATTCTGTCTCCCTGTGGGCGTCGAGCGCCCTATTCTATGCGTACTGCTTAATTCCGGGCCGCTCGCTCCGCCAAAAATTGTGTGACCAGTTTTGCGCTGCGTTTCAGCGTGCGCTTCTGCGTAGCGTAATCGACATGGATGATACCGAAACGGCGCTCATAACCAAAGGCCCATTCGAAGTTATCCATCAGCGACCAGATGAAGTAGCCGCGTACATCGACACCGGCTTTCACGGCCTGGTTCACGGCTTCCAGGTGGCGGTTCAGGAAGGAGATGCGCTGCGCGTCATTCACCTCGCCGTCAATCACTGCATCGTCGGTCGCCATGCCGTTCTCGGTGATGTAGATCGGCGGCAGGTTCGGGTAATCGCGGTGGAAGCCGACCAGCAGGTGGCGCAGGCCTTCCGGGTACACTTCCCAGCCCATCTGCGTGCGCTCCACGCCTTCCAGATCGACTTCGGTGTAGCCATGCTTACCGTCGCTGATCACGTTGGTGCGGAAGTAGTAATTGATGCCCAAAAAGTCCAGCGGCGCGCCGATGATATCCATGTCGCCATGCAGGATGGTCGGCTCGGCTCCCGGCCACAGTTCCCACAGGGCCGATGGGTAGGACTTCTTCAGCAGCGGATCGAGGATCCAGTTATTGTGCTGCAGCTCGAACAGCCACGCGGCGCGCTGGCCGGCCGGGCTCTCGTCGGTGCTGGTGCCGCGCCCCACGTTGGCGACGATGCCCACTTGCGCCGACGGATCGTTGGCGCGCAGGTGCTTGACCGCCAGGCCGTGGCCGAGCAGCAGGTGGTGCATGGCCTGGGTGGCAAACACCACGTCCTGCTTGCCCGGCGCGTGGTGGCCGGTGCCGTAGCCGTGCATGGCCGAGCACCACGGCTCGTTCAGCGTGGCCCAGGCGTCGACCAGGCCAGTCAGTTCCTTGCTGATCATGTCTGCGTATTCGGCGAACTTGTAGGCGGTGTCGCGATTGACCCAGCCGCCCTTGTCTTCCAGATGCTGCGGCAAGTCCCAGTGGTACAGCGTGACGTAGGTTTTCAAGCCTTTCGCACGGAGCGCCTTCAGCAGCTTCTTATAGAAAGCGATGCCCTTCTGGTTAGGCTGGCCGTCCAGCGTCATCACGCGCGGCCACGAAATCGACAGGCGATAGGCGCCGACATTCAGCGACGCCAGCAGCTCCACATCCTCTTCCCAGCGATGATAGTGATCGCAGGCGAACTCGCCGGTGTCGCCCGCCAGCGTCTTGCCCGGCGTGGCGGAGAAGGTGTCCCAGATCGACGGCAGGCGGCCGTCTTCGTTGACCGCACCCTCGATCTGGTAGGCGGCGGTGGCCGCGCCCATCAGGAAATCCTTGCGCCACAGGACCGAGTCGGCCGGCGGCGAAAACGTCTGCTCTACCACAACATCTCCTTGTTTATTATTTGCAGTGGAAGCGCTTCCACAAGATGTTGTCGATAGTACTACCGAAGAATTTGGAGTGTCAATCAATTTGTAGTGGAGTTACAAAAACGGCACAGTCACCGGGAGGTGCTGTGCCGTTAGTGCGCTGCGAAGGAACGTAGCGAAATTACTTTTTGTCGGTCGGCGTTGGCGGAACGAACGGGAACGTACCGAACAGGTTTTTGCTCTGGTTCTGCATCTGCTCCTGCATCTGCACGAACAGGCTCTTGCTCTGATCGATGTAGTTATTCATCATGCCCTGCATCATCGGGCCCTGAACATTCATGAACTGGGTCCACATCTCCGGGCTGAACGGCTGGCCGCCCACGGCGGTGCTGGTGAATTTGCGCTGGATGTCGGTAAAGGCCTGGACGTTCTTTTCCAGGTAAGAACCCATCATGCCCTGCATGGCGTGGCCGTAGAAACGGATGATCTGGGCCAGCACGTCGCTGGAGAACATCGGCGCGCCGCTGGCCTCTTCTTCCAGAATGATCTGCAACAGGATGCTGCGGCTCAGGTCTTCATTGGTCTTGGCATCAACAACGGTGAATTCCTCGTTGTCCAGCACCAGCTGTTTCACGTCGGTCAACGTGATGTAGGAACTGGTCTGCGTATCGTACAGACGACGGTTCGGATATTTTTTAATCAGGCGGTCAGCATTTTTTTTCGCACTACTCATCACAAGTCCGTTTATTGCGCCGCAGCGCATGTCTCTTAAAAATCGGAAAGAAGCGGATGGATAATCCCCTTCCCGCGTGCCTACGTTCCCTATTATAGAGTGGAAAAAGCCAGTCTTGCACAATCTGATATAACTTTTGGCCTTTATTGCAACGCAACCAAATTTATACTTCGGCAACTTCCTGGCTTTTTCCCCTGCGAAATTAATCCGCTTTCACTTTCACGTAGCGGCCCGGCGCGGCCTCGATCGGCTTGTATTTGGCGTTGCCCGGCTTGGCCTTGGGTTTGACCTTCTTGCCGCCATTCGCCTCCAGGAACCTGGACCATTCCGGCCACCAGCTGCCCGCCACTTCGGTGGCGCCGTCCATCCACGCCTCGGCGTTTTTGGCCTTGCCGCCGTCGTTGATCCAGTAGCTGCGCTTGTTCTTCGCCGGCGAGTTGATCACGCCGGCAATGTGGCCCGAGGCGCCCAGCACGAAACGGTTCTTGCCCTTCAGGATGCCGAGCGACTCGTAGGCCGACGGCCACGGCACGATGTGGTCCTCACGCGAGCCGTAGACAAAGGCCGGGGCGTCGATCTTGCTCAGGTCCACCTTCTCGCCGGCCACCACCAGCTTGCCGGTCTTGAGCTTGTTCTCGAGGTAGGTGTTGCGCAGGTACCAGCAGAACATCGGACCCGGCAGGTTGGTGCTGTCGGAGTTCCAGAACAGCAGGTCAAACGCGGCCGGGTCGTTGCCCTTCAGGTAGTTGGACTGCACATAATTCCACACCAGGTCGTTCGGACGCAGGCTGGAGAAGGTGCTGGCCAGGTCGCGGCCCGGCATCAGGCCGCCGCCCTTGAGCTGCTGCTCGCGCATCGCCACTTGCGTCTCATCGATGAACACGTCCAGTACGCCGGTATCGCTGAAGTCGAGGAAAGTGGTCAGCAGGGTCAGGCTGTTGGCGACCTGCTCGCCGCGCGCGGCCAGCACCGCCAGCGCGGTCGAGCAGAGCGTGCCGCCAACGCAGAAGCCGAACATATTCAGCTTGTCTTCGCCGGTGATGTCCTGCGTCACGCGGATGGCTTCGATCACGCCCTTCTCCACGTAGTCATCCCAGGTGGTGCGCGCCAGCGACTTGTCCGGATTGCTCCACGAGATCAGGAACACGGTATTGCCCTGCTCCACCGCGTAGCGCACCAGCGAGTTTTCCGGCTGCAGGTCGAGGATGTAGAACTTGTTGATGCAAGGCGGCACCATCAGCAGCGGCGTCTGGTTGACGGTCTCGGTCTTCGGCGCGTACTGGATCAGCTGGAACAGCGGATTCTCATACACCACCGTGCCCTCGGTCATGGCCAGGTTGCGGCCGACCTCGAACGCCGACTCGTCCGACAGCGAAATATGGCCCTTGCCCATGTCGCCCAGCATATTGGCCAGGCCCTTGGTCAGGCTTTCGCCCTTGGTTTCGATCAGTTTCTGCTGCGCCTCAGGATTGGTGGCCAGGAAGTTGGCCGGCGACATGGCGTCGACGATCTGCTGCACGGCAAAGCGGATTTTCTGTTTTTGCTGGGGAGTGGCTTCCACCGTCTCCACCATCGCCATCAGGAACTTCGAATTCAGCAGGTAGGCCGCCGCGTTGAAGGCCGTCATCGGATTGCCCTGCCAGGCCGGCGACGTGAAGCGGCGGTCCTTGATGGCCGGGGTCTTGCCGGCGACGAAATCCTGCCACAGCTCGCCGAAATCCTTCAGGTATTCAGCCTTCAGCCGCTCCATTTCATCTGGCTTGATGTGCGCGCCGACATCCTGCATCATGGCGGCCAAAGGGTGGGCTTCCGCCGCCGGCGCCGCATTGAACCAGGATTGCCACTGTCCGGGGTCGCTCATGTGCGACATCCAGGCGCTGGCAATGACTTGAGGATCGGGCAAATTCATGTGTGGTTCCCTAAAGTGAGTTAAACACAATGCTGCTGATGACTGCTGTTGCTTGGATCTACGTGGTCGGCCTGATGGCCTTGACCGAAACTTCCGTGGTTGCGGGAATTGTAACGTTTTTGTTCTATTGCGTGCTGCCCCTTGGGATCTTGTTCTATATCGCCGGCAGCGGCAAGCGCAAAGCACGCCGCCGCAATGTCGGACAATAGGCCTACTTGATCCAGATCAGGCTGGCCTGGCGGCCGGTGACGCCGTCGCGGCGATAGGAGTAAAAGCGGCCGGAATTGGAGACCGTGCAAAACTCGCCGCCGTGCACCTGGCGCACCCCAGCACGATGCAGCACGTAGCGTGCCAGCGCGTAGATGTCGGCCAGGTATTTGCCCGGCTTGCCGTCGATGGGGGTGAACGCCGCCTCGACATGGCGCACGCCGGACGCATCGAGCGCACCGTTGAGGAAAGCTTGTTTCACATCCGCCCCCACCTCGAACTGGTAGGCGCCGATGGCCGGCCCCATCCAGGCCATCAACTCGCCGGCGCCTGCCGCGCGCATGGATTCCACGGTTTTTTCCAGCACCCCGGCAGCCAGGCCGCGCCAACCGGCGTGGGCGGCGGCCACGGTCGTGCCTTGCTGGTCGCAGAACAGCACCGGCAGGCAGTCGGCGGTCATGATGACGCACACCTTGCCGGGGATGGTGGTCATGCTGGCGTCCGCCTCGGGCACCTGCTGCGGCTTGACGTCGGCCAGGTTGGCCACCGCCGTACCGTGCACCTGCGACAGCCACACCGGCTCATTCGGCAGCATGGCGCACACAATGGCGCGGTTCTGCGCCACATTGTGGGGCTGGTCGCCCACATGGGTGCCCAGGTTCAGACCGCCGGCGCCCATGCCATCGCCATACGGCGCAGGACTGACGCCGCCGCGCCGGGTGGTGGCCAGCACGCCGATGTTATCTGGCAGGCCCGGCCAGTGCGGGAACAACCATTGCTGTTGTATCGACATTAAATCTGTTCCGGTTCCTCGATGCCGGCGCGGGCCAGCAGTTCGGCAAAGTCCTGTGCCAGCGGCACCATCCACTCACACTGCTCGCCAGTGTGCGGGTGCACCAGACCCAGGCGGCGCGCCTGCAGCGCCTGGCGCGGGAAATAGTCGGCCAGATGCTGCTTGCCGTACACGGTGTCGCCCACCAGCGGGAAGCCGATCGACTGCATGTGCACGCGGATCTGGTGGGTGCGGCCGGTTTCAAGGCGGCACTGCACCAGGCTGACCGGACGGCCCTCGCCCAGCTTGCCGCTGGCGATCAGCGAGTAATGGGTGATGGCCGGCTTGGAGCCCATGCCGGTCGACACCGCCATCTTGACGCGGTCGCGCGGATGGCGGCCCATTGCGGCGTCGATGGTGCCGCTGATGCGCGGCGTGCCCCACACCAGGGCGAAGTATTCGCGCTTGACGGTGCGCGCGGCCAGCTGGCGCACCAGGTCGGTCTGGGCGGCCAGTGTCTTGCCGACCACCATCAGGCCGCTGGTGTCCTTGTCCAGGCGGTGCACGATGCCGGCGCGCGGCACGCCGCTCAGCTGCGGATAGTGGTGCAGCAGGCCGTTCAGCAGGGTGCCGGACCAGTTGCCGTTACCAGGGTGAACCACCAGTCCGGCCGGTTTATTCACGACGATCAGGTGCTCATCTTCAAAAACAATGTTAAGTTCGAGCGGTTCCGGCTTAAAAGCCTCGTCTTCCGGCTCCGGTTGGGGCAGAATGACGATCTTCTCGTCGCCGTAGACGGTATCCTTGGTGCTTTTCGCGGTTTTGCCGTCGACCGTGACGAAGCCGTCGGTAATCCAGGTTTGCAGGCGGCCACGGGAAAATTGCGGGACCAGGCCGGAAATGATCTTGTCGAGGCGCTGGCCGCAGTGTTCTGGGCTCAGTTCGAGTTCGATCGGCGCCAGACCGTCGTCATCGTCATCGTGGAGCGCCAGTTCGGCGTCGGCATCGTGATCGGAGGAAGATTCGGCCAAATTTGGCTTTGCGTTTAATATCACGGTAATCCTATCGGCTATAATTAGCCTCGTAAAACATTGGTTAAACAGTTTCTTGCAAAAGATATGCAAAAAAAATTATCGGTAGTCGCAGCAACGGTTGTTCTGCTTGGTTTGTCCGGTTGTGGCCTGTTCTCTGAAAAGGCCGACGAAACAAAAGGTTGGAGCGCTACGAAATTATACTCGGAGGCGAACGAAGAACTGGAAGGCCAGCACTACGAGCGCGCAATTCAGTTGTTTGAGAAGCTGGAATCGAGCTATCCATTCGGCACCTACGCCCAGCAGGCGCAGATGAATATCGCCTATGCCTACTACAAATCGCAGGACCAGGCGCAGGCACTGGCGGCAGTTGAGCGCTTCATCAAGCTGCACCCGAATCACGCCAATGTCGATTACATGTACTACCTGCGCGGCCTGATCAACTTCAACGACCAGATCAGCTTCCTGAACTTCGTCTACGAACAGGACGCCACCGAACGCGACCCGAAAGCCACGCGCGAAGCGTATGCGGCCTTCAGAGAGCTGGTGACCAAGTTCCCGGAAAGTAAGTATACCCCGGATGGGCTGGCCCGCATGCGTTATCTGCTGAATGCGATGGCGTCGTATGAAATCCACGTGGCGCGCTACTACTACCGTCGCGGCGCCTACCTGGCGGCGGCGAACCGTGCAATGGGCATCATGAACGACTTCCGCGACTCGCCATCGATCGAGGAAGCGCTGTTCATCATGATCCGCAGCTACGACAAGCTGGGCATGACCGAGCTGAAGAGCGACACCGAGCGCGTCTTCAAGCTCAACTACCCGAACTCCAAGTTCCTCGACGAAGGCAAGAAAGCCGAGCGTAAATGGTGGAACTTCTGGAGCACCAACGCCGCGATGTAATCCCTCCCGTCGCACTCAGCATGGATCCCGGCTTTCGCCGGGATGACGTGCTCAGGCCTCCAGCTTGCGGCGAAAGATCCAGGTTTTATCGTCCGAGCTGGCTTTGTCGAAGGCGTAGCCGTCGACATCAAACTTCTTCAGCTTTTGCGGATCGGTGATGCCTTTGACGGCGGCGTAGCGCGCCATCAGGCCGCGCGCGCGCTTGGCGTAGAACGAGATGATCTTGTATTTGCCGTTCTTCCAGTCCTCGAACAACGGCGTAATCACCGGCAGTTCCAGCGCTTTCGGCTTGACCGACTTGAAATACTCCTCGGACGCCAGGTTGACCAGCGTCTCAGCACCCTGCTCGCCCGCCGTCTGGTTCAGCGCCTTGGCGATGGTATCGCCCCAGAAATCGTACAGGTTCTTGCCGCGCGGCGTGTCCAGACGGGTGCCCATTTCCAGCCGGTGCGGATGAATCAGGTCCAGCGGCCGCAGCATGCCATACAGGCCGGACAGGATGCGGATGCGCGATTGCGCGTAATCGAGCTGCGCCGGCTTCAGGGTGCGGGCGTCGAGGCCGTCGTAGACGTCACCATTGAAGGTCATTACAGCTTGGCGGGCTTCACTGGTATCCTTGGTCCACGAGGCATAGCGCGCCACGTTCAGCGCCGACAGATTGTCGGACAAGTCCATCAGCTCACCCAGCTCGGTCGGCGAGAATTCGCGCAGACGGTGGATCAACTGCTCGGAATGGTCGAGAAACGACGGTTGCGTGTGCAGCTTGGTGGTGGGCGGGGTCTCCAGATCGAGACTTTTTGCCGGGGAAAGCACTATCAGCATAAGATTCCAAAAACGATTCCAAAAACGATTCCAAAAACATTTTCAACATTACTAGCCCTACATGATACCTGTTCCAAAGAAAATCGTTATCGACACCAACGTTTGCCTCGACCTGTTCGTGTTTAGCGATCCGCGCTGGGCCAAGCTGGTGGCCGCCATCGAGAGCGGCGAGGTCGAAGCGGTCACCCGTTCCGATTGCCGCGACGAGTTCAACATCGTCCTCCACTACAAGCACCTGCCGCTCGACGACGACAGCCGCCCACTGGCCACCGCCCGCTTCGACCAGTTGATCAAGGTGGTGGCGCCGCCCGTGTCCAGCATCGTGCTGCCGGTCTGCAGCGACAAGGCCGACCAGAAGTTCCTGGAAATCGCCCGCGACGCCGGCGCCGAGGTGCTGATCACGAAAGATAAAGCGCTGCTGAAACTGGCCCGCCGCCTGGCGCGCGAGGGCATGTTCAAGGTCATGTTGCCGGAGAAGTGGATTGCGCTAGAATAGGCTATCTGTCAACTACGCCTTCATCATGAATAGCCGCTCCAATCTGCCGACGACGCCAGCCCTGACCACCCGTTTGCCGGCGGTCGGCACCACAGTTTTCACCCGAATGTCGATGCTGGCCGCGCAGGCTGGTGCGGTTAACCTTGGCCAGGGCTTCCCCGATTTCGGTTGCGAGCGCAGCCTGCTCAGCGCCGTCAACGACGCCATGCAAGCCGATTTCAACCAGTACCCGATGATGAGCGGCGCACCGGTGCTGCGCCAGGCCATCGTCGCCAAGATCGCGGCCATCTACGGCCACGCCTATCACGTTGACAGCGAGATCACCGTCACCGCCGGCGCCACGCAGGCGCTGACCACGGCCATCTTCTGCTGCGTCCATCCGGGCGACGAGGTGATCGTCATCGAGCCGGTCTACGACAGCTATGTGCCGGCGATTACGCTGGCCGGCGGCGTGCCGGTGGCGGTCGAAATGGAAGTCGGTCCAAATGGCTACACCGTGCCGTGGCACAAAGTGGCCGCCGCTGTCACCAGCAAGACGCGCCTGATCATCATCAACACCCCGCACAATCCAACCAGCACCGTGCTGCGCGCCGCCGACATGCAGGCGCTGGCCGACATCGTGCGCGGTACGGACGTGCTCATCCTGTCGGACGAAGTCTACGAACACATGGTCTACGACGGCCACCAGCACGAATCCGTGAGCCGCTACCCGGAGCTGGCGGCGCGTGCCTTTGTGGTGTCCAGCTTCGGCAAGACCTATCACGTCACCGGCTGGAAAATCGGCTACGTGGCCGCGCCGGCGCCGCTGATGGCGGAGTTCCGCAAAGTCCACCAGTACAACGTCTTCAGCGTGAACACGCCGATGCAGCACGGCCTGGCCAGCTATATGGCCGATCCAAAACCGTACCTGGAACTGCCGGCCTTTTACCAGCGCAAGCGCGATCTGTTCCGCGATGGGCTCAAAAACACACGCTTCGAGTTGCTTCCAGCCGACGGCACTTACTTCCAGTGCGTCCGATACGATAGAATCTCTACACAGACGGAAGCAGAATTCGCAGAATGGCTGACCACCGAAATCAAGGTCGCGGCCATCCCGGTTTCGGCGTTTTACCAGCAAGGCAAGGAGTCGGGCATCGTGCGCTTCTGCTTTGCCAAAAAAGATGAGACCCTGGCACTCGCATTGGAGAGGCTGGGCAAAGTGTAGATCGGGATCACAAAATGTCCGAAGCTAATCAACTGCAATCGCCGCTGGAGGCGCCGGCGTTTGCAGAAACCACGCCGTCGGTGCTGCATCAGCTGAACCTGTGCAACCGTGAGCTGGAACGCCTGCTGCACAACCTGCGCAACGAGCACAATGCCGAGAGCGATATCCGCGACATCGCGCGCGAGCTCATTCAAGCGGTGGCCATCAATCCGGACGTTGCGCTGGCCTGTATTTTCCTCAGCCAGATCAACGGCAGCTACGCGGTGCGGCACTGCATCGAAACGGCCGTGGTGTCGGTGGTGATTGCGCGCGCGATGGGGCTCGATGCGGCCAACACGCTGACCGTCACCGCCGCCGCGCTGACCATGAACGTGGGCATGCTGCGCCATCACGAAACCTTCCAGAACAAGAACACGCCGCTGACCAGCGAGGAGATGGCCATCGTGCGCCGCCACCCGGAGGAAAGCGTGGACATGCTGCGCTGCGTCGGCATCGAGGACGACGAGTGGATTTCCTGCGTGCTGATGCACCACGAGAATGATGAAGGCAGCGGTTATCCGGCTGGCATCGCCAGTCCGCAGGTGACCCAGAACGCCAAGCTGCTCAGCATTGCGGACCGCTACTGCGCGCAGGTGTCGGCGCGCAATTACCGGCGTTCGCTGCCGCCGCATCAGGCCTTGAAGAATCTGATCGAGGACAAGGTGGCGCCGGTGGATCCGCAACTGGCGCAGCACTTCCTGCGCGAGCTGGGGGATTATCCGCCGGGCTGCGTGGTGCGTTTGACCAGCGGCGAGATCGGTGTGGTGAGCCAGCGTTTGAATGGTGGCGAGGCACGCGGCGTCCATTGCCTGCGCGACCCGGCGGGCGCTGTGCTGCGGCCGGCCGAGCAGCGCCGCACTGGTGATGACGGTTGCTGCATTGCCGAGTCCTTGAGTGAGGATCAGGCCTCGATCCGCTTCAGCATGAAGCAGATCTGGGGCGAGCAAGCGGCGCTGTAGTCCGCGCGACTGATCAGCGCGACAGCTGGTCGATCTTGCGGTCGACGAAGCTGCGCAGTTCCGGTGTCAGGCCGCCGGTGCTGCGGGCGCGGTTGTAGGCTTCGCGCGCTTCCGGCAGGTGTTGGTCGGCTTGCAGCGAGATCCCCAATCCCATCCACCATACGGCATTTTGCGGCGCCAGCTGCAGCGCGGCGCGGTAATGATCGGCCGCTTCGGTGTGGCGCTGTTCACGTTGCAGCACGCCAGCCAGGAAGGCATGGTAATCAGCGCTGTTGCCGGCATACGGCAAAGTCTTCAACAGCGTGTCCAGCGCCGGACCACCCTTTTCCAATTGCAGGCGTGCCAGCACCATCGCCAACCCCGGCTGGCGCGGATCGATGCCGAGCGCGAGGCGAAGCTGACGGATCGCATCATCGGTGCGGCGGTTTTCCAGCAGCAGGCTGACATAGGTCTGGCGCGCTGCATCATTGCGCGGATCGATTTCGACCGCCTTGTCCAGCTCCGCCAGCGCCGCACTGACGCGACCTTCCTGCAGCGCCGCCAACGCGCGGCGATAACTATTCTCCGACAGCTGTTTCGGCGTCTGCACCACGCCCTCGCCAGTCGACGGCGCAGCAGCTGGCCCGCGCGCAGCCTTGCGCGGCGCCGGCTCGGCGCGAGCGTCCGTCCCCTCCGCCGCGTGCGATGATGCCGAGCGCGCGGGGCGTGGCGACTTGGCCTCGCCACGCGCCGCTGTGGCGTCGTCCTCGCGCGCAGCAGGCGCCGGCTTCACGCCGCTTGCGGCCGACACGGCTGCCACGCTCGCTGGTTCGGCCGGCTTGGCGGCCGGCGGTTCCTGGAAGCGCGGCTGGCCAGGCACACGGTTATCGATCACGCGCACCGGCTGCGGTGGCGCTGGCGGCGGCGCTTGATGCGCTTGCCAGTACTGCCAGCCATACCAGCCGCCAGCCGCGATCACCAGCACACCGGCCACCGCGCCGCCCAGCAGCATCGGCCGCCGGTCGCGCTCCATCGAAGGCACTGGTTTCACCTCATCCTGCTGCACGGCCGACGCCGCGCCGCCACTTGCGCGCGCGTCCAGATCCTGCAGCATTTTATTGATCAAGCTCATTTGGTCAGCGCCCAAGTCAGCCCACACGCGGCGATCAGCAAACTCAGCCCCGCCGCCATCCACGCCCAGCGCAGGGCACTGCCCTGCGGCGTCACGGTATCGCTGGCCGCCAGGTTCACGTGGCGGCGCGTGACCTGCTGCTTGCCCTCGCCGTAGCACAGCATCAGCGCTTTATTTGCCATGATGTTCACCAGCCGCGGAATCCCGCCGCTGGATTTGTACAAGCCCGCAATCGCACCGCGACTGAACAACCGCCCACCCGCATACCCGGCTACGCGCAAGCGGTGCGCGAGGTAGTATTCGATATCATCGCGCGACAGCGGCCCAAGGTGGTAATGGAAGGTGATGCGCTGCGCCAGCTGGCGGATCGAATTCTCCTGCAAATGCTGGTTCAGCTCCGGCTGCCCGAACAACACGATCTGCAGCAGCTTGCGCTTCTCGGTTTCCAGGTTGGTCAGCAGGCGCAAGGCTTCCAGGCTCTCGGTCGGAATCGCCTGCGCCTCATCCAGCAGCAGCAATACCTGCTTGCCTTCGCGCGCCAGATCCATCAAGCGATGGGTGATCGACTTCAGCAACTGGTGCTGATCCACATCGCGCTCCAGCGGCACTTCCAGCTCATCGGCCAGAGCCAGCATCAGCGTGCGCGGTTCCAGATACGGATTCGGAATGTAAGCCGTGACAAAATCCGGCCCCACCGTCGCAATGAACTTACGGCACAGCAGCGTCTTGCCGGTGCCCACTTCGCCGGTGATCTTGATGAAGCCCTCGCCGCTCTTGGCCGCCACCAGCAAGGTATTCAACGCCTCCTGCGAATGCGGGCTGGTGAAGAAATAGCTGGTGTCCGGCGTGATGCTGAACGGCGCCTCGCGCAGGCCGAAGTGTTTGCTGTACATGATCAGTTCCGCCCCTTGCCGCGTGAGGGATCGAGCTCCTTCATGCGGCGGCTGCTGTCGAGCAGGTCCTGGTTCCAGTCCGACGACGATTCCACCACCGTCGGCTTGATCAGCACCACCAGCTCGCGCTTCTGGATGATTTCGCTCTTGCTGCCGAACAGCGCGCCCAGCACCGGCACGCTGCTGGCGCCCGGCACGCCGGAACGGTCGGTGGTCGTGGCCTGGCGCATCAAGCCGCCGATCGCCACCACTTGTCCGTTCTGGCCGCGCACCATGCTATCCATTTCCGAGGTCGACGACGCCGCCAGCGGCAAGGTGAAATTGCCCAGCGAGCCGAGGTTCAAGCCCTTGTTCACGGTCGACACCTGGCTCACCGACGGGTGCACGTGCAGGATGATGTTGCCGTCTTCATCAATCTGCGGCGTCACATCCAGCACCACGCCGGAGAAGAACGGTTGCAGCGTGACGGTCGGCGAGCTGACGCCGGTGCCGGTGCCGCTGGTGGTCGTGGTGGTGCTGACGCCGGTCACATAAAACTCGTCGGTGCCGATTTTCAGCAGCGCCTTCTGGTTGTTCAGCGTGGCGATGCGCGGGCTGGACAGCACGTGCACCGTGCCCTGCCCTTCAAGGAAGGAAATCAGCGCGGCGAAATTACTGGTCTGGAAGGCCATGCCGAACAGCGTGCCGGCCGCATCGGCCGCCGCGCCCAGCGTGCTGCCCGGCGACGAATTGATGCCGGACTTGCCGACGCTGCTCAACGCCGTGCCCAGCGGGCCGAGCGTGGTGTCCGGCTGGACCGTGCCAGCCGAGAAGCGGTTATTTCCACCCGCAGCGAACTTGCCGAACGCCGCCCAGTTCACGCCGCTCTGGAAATTGCTGTTCAATTCCACTTCGAGGATCTTGGCCTCCAAAATTACCTGGCGGTCGACCGACAGCTGGGTGGCTTTCAAATACATGTCCACATTGCGCAGTTCGTCCGGCATGGCGCGGATCACGATCACGCCCGATTGCGGGCTGATGGTGACGCTACGGCCATCCTTGCCGGTTTCCACCAGCGCTTCCAGTGCGGTCTTCAGTTCCAGCCAGAAGTCGCTTTCCGAGCGGGTCGAGACGTTGGCGGAATCGCGCTGCGATGTGCCACGGCTGTTCGGGTTGTTCGAATCAGAGTCGTTGCCGCCGCCGCTGTTGTTGTTATTGTTATTGTTGTTCCCGCCGCTGCTCTGGTTGCCGCTGTTGCTGGTGCCCGCATTCGCCACCGAGGTCGACGACACTCGCAGGCTGGAGGCGCCCTTGCGTACCGCCACCAGGTAATTAATCTTGAACATCTTGGTCTGCATGGTCAGCGGACGGATGTAGATGCGCGTGCCTTCCACCTTGTAGTCGTAGCCGTACATCTCGCGCACTGCGTCGAGCGCTTCGAACAGGGTTACGTCTTTCAGGTTGGCAGTGATATTGCCGCTCACCTCGGGGTTGATCAGCATGTTGTAGCGGGTGCCCGCCACGATGGAGTTATAGAACTGCTGCACCGGCACGTTGTTGAACGATACGTTGAAACGCTCATCCAGCACCGCACGCGCTTTCGGCAGCTGGTCGGCCAGTTGCGACACCGGCGGCAGCAAGGCGCTGGCCACGGCATCGTTCTGGCGCGCGGCGGATGGCTTGGCGGCGGCCGCGTTCACCTCGGTGTTGATCTTGTCGTAGGTGTCGCGCGTGGACGGCGTCTGGCAGCCGCCGAGCAGCAGCATGGTCGCGATGGCGATGGTCAGAATTTTTTGCATAAGCGTTCTTCGCGTTTATTTCTGCGCCGGTTCCGGGAACAGGGTCAGCACCTGCCTGTTCCGGCCGTTTTGCAGCACTACCTGGTTCTTGCGGACTTCCACCAGCACCGCTCCGTTAAATTTTTCACCCTTGCGGATGGTCTGGCCGTCGATCACCGCCACCTCGCGCCCGCGCGAGCCGATCAGCACCGATTGCAGCTGCGGGCCTCTCGGCACGGCCGGCGCTTCGCTCTGCGGCAGCAGGCGCGATTCCGGCGGCGGCTGGGTCGGGTCGGCCAGCGTTTGCGCATGCGCTTGCACGGCGCCGACCAGCAGCAGCATCAGCAACAGAGGTGAGCACAGCAGGCGCTTCATAGTTTCATCCATTTCGGGTCCAGGCTCAACGTGTACAGGGTCAGCGTCAGGCGCGAATTCGGATACTGTTGCGCGTCCAGCTTGGCTTTGCCCCAGAACAGCTGCACCGGCAGCGATTCCAGCGCTTCCATGTAATTCACCATGTCCAGGTAACTGCCTTGCAAAACGATCTCCACGCCGTGCCGATACAGCAGCTCGCGCGGCTTGGGCTGCGGTGCGGGGTTCGCCGGCACGGCGGGCTGGGCGCCGGCCGCCGGGGCGGCAGCGGCTGGCTGCATCGCCTCGTTCAAGCCTGCGACTGGCAAAGTCTTCATCGACATCAGCTTCAGCTTGCCATTGCCGCGCAGCAGATGATCGAGCAGCGGCGCGATCTTGTCCGGCGCTACCAATCCTTTTTGCACCGCCATCAGGCCGGCGCTGGTGGTGTCGATTTCATGCTGGACCGCCTTCAGCTTGTCGCGCGTGGCCGCATCCGGATCGACCACAAAGCCCTGCGCCATCGCGGCAATTTCGTTATCGATGCCGCTGATCTGGTTTTGCTGCTGCTTGACCTGCAGGCGCAGCAACTTCTGCTTGTTCAGCAACGGCTCCATCGACACCGTGTACAGCAGGAACAGCACCGCCGCCACCGCCGCCACAAACACCATCGCGCGTTCGCGCAAGGTCATGGCGTCCAGCTTGGTGCTGAGCTTAATCCATTGTTGCAGCAGCTGCTGTTTCATTTGGCAGCCTCCTGCGCGGTCGATTGCAGGCTGAACTCGACAAACGGCGCTGCCGCTGCCGCTGCCGGTGCAGCGCCCGGCGTGGCTGCGGGCGCCGCCGCATCCGGCCGCCCGATATCGAGGCTGGCGAAGGTCTTGCCGCGCATGACGCGCTCGCCCGTCAGGCGGGCGATGTAATTTGGAATCAGCGTGGCCTGCATGGCCCTGCCCTGCACGCCGATATCATTGCCGGCGCCGTTGATGCTCACACCGGTCAGCCACAAGCCGCTCACATTCTGGCGCGAGAACGCGCGGAAGTATTCGGCATAGCCGGCCGTATTGCCGAGCGCCCCGCCCTGCAGCACCGACGACACATCGTGCAGCGCCTTCAATTCCGCTTCGGCCGCCGTCACCTGCGCCGCCAGCGCCGGATCCTTGGCGCGCGGCGCGAATTGCGTGCGGGCCTGGTTCAGGCGCTGCTCGCGTTTGGCCAGCATGGCCTTGCCGGCCGCCGCTTCCTGTTCCAGTTCGTCCACGCTGCGCACCGCGTACCAGTTCAACAGCAGCGCGCCGGCCAGGATGATGGCCAGCGCTTCCGCCATCGGCACGGCGGTAAAAATCGTCTTCTGCTTGAGGAAGATGGGATTGAAGAGATTGATCTGCTGGCTCACAGACGCACCTCCTCATGCCGCAACGCCGCGCCCAGGGTCAGGAAGAAGCGCTGCTGTTGCGCCGGATCCTGCAACTCCGGCGTACGGCTCAGGTCAAACACATCGTCCAGCGTCATCGCCTCCACCGGCATGTACAGGTTGGCGGCCAGGTGTTCATGCAAGCCTTCGGCGCCGGTCGGCGCCAGCAGCAGCTTGATCACGTTCACGTAATGGAACTGGCGGTCAAAGTGGTCAAGCGAGCGTTGCAGCTCCAGCGTGATCTTGTCGAAGTGGACTTGCTGGCGGTCCGAATCGCGCTCCAGCAATTGCTCGAGCGTGACGTCGATACGGCGCGACAGGTACAGTTCGGCTTTATAGGTAATGGTCAGCAGACCGCCGTCAGCGTCGAAGGACAGCATGGCCAGGCCACGGCCGTCGGTTTCCAGCAGCGCGGAGATATTCCGCTGCGCCATTTCGGGAATGTCGATCACCGTCAGGTCCAGCTTGGCTTCGCTGAACAACTCCTGGCGCGACTGGATCAGCGCATTGCGGGCGGCGATCGCAAACATCGAGTGGCCGCGCGCGGCATTGCTGGCGTCGACCGGAATATCGAGCACGTCGATGGTGGCGTCGTCGACGTGGAAGTCGAGCATATCCTTCAAGCGCCAGCGCACGGCGGTTTTCAGTTCGTCCTGCGGCACGTTGGGCGCATCGACCATCAGCATCTGGTACTCGCCGCCGCCGAGCATGGTGCCGCAGTTGTAGCCGCCGGCCTTCAGGTCCTTGTTGAGTTTATCGAGCGCCTCGGGCGAAAAGCTGGAACCGGACGGATAAAAGGCCGACACCTCGACCACGGCCTTGGCATCGCGGCGGCGCTGAACGCGGCCCGCACAAACGCCATCCCGCAAAAACGTCACGGTCAGCCATCCATCCGATTTTTTAGCCCGCTTAAAAAAGCCCATAGCTCAACACACGAAGTTTACGCGCTAGATGATTGATTATATTCAAGTTGCACCAATTTATATGCTCAGAATGGCAATGATTCCGCAAAAATACACACATTTCCACACAGTTGCGTCTTTAAAGCTGCGCCGTGATCTGGCGCTGCACATAATCCGGGCCTTTATTGTTGGCCGGGCATGGCGACTGGTTGCACGCAGTGACCGTGATGCGGAAATGCCCGGCGGTTGGATCGCTGGGGCTGTCATCGCCATAACCTTTGCTGGGCTGGGTACACGTGATCGTCACCGAGAATGCCGACAAGGTCCCCGGCGGCATGCCAAAGGTGATCGGTGTCGCCGTCAGGCAATTCAAATTCGCCGGAGGGGTGCCGGCGCCGCCCTTCAGTGCGGTGAACAGCGCCCACTCCATGCCGGATCTGGCGGCCAGGTAGGCGCGCGTGCCCATTTCATCCTTGGTGGCGGCATCTTGTTGCGCGCTGCTCAGCGATACCACGGCCACGGCCAGCCCGGCCAGCACCACCAGCAGGAAAATCGCGGTCACCAGCGCGACGCCGGCTTGTTTGCGTAAGGTCTTCATGGCGTATTGTCCACGTGGATTTGGTGAACCAAGGTAACCGTCTCCAGTCCATTGGCCGCGCCGCCGGCACGCGGGCGCGCCAGCGACAAGGTCATGCCGATCAGGGCGCTATGCAGGCTGCCCGCTTGTGCCGCACTAAAATCGCATTCCTGCACGTTGGCAGCCAGCAGCGGATTGCCGCCGACGGCCGGCTGCGGCTGGGTGCTCGCAAAAGCGCCATCTTCAATCCGCGCCAGCGTGCCCGTGCCGTCGGCCCTGCCCTCGCAGCGGAAGGTGACCGGCGTATTGACCACATTGAAGCGGTGGCCTGGCGAGGCATTCGGCGTGGCGGCCAGAGCGAAGGGATTGCTTGTCATGGTCAACAATGGATTCAGATTGACGATATTCAGCGCCGCCACCTGCGCGATGTTGCCACCATCGTAGGCATCGGCGCCGGCGATGCCGTTGCCGAGGTTGTAGATGACGATGTAATCGGTGTTCGGCACGATCGCCGCAGCACCGACCGGCAACGGACCGACGATGTTGAAGGACTTCGCACTGGTCGAGGTAAAGCTCAATGGCGTGGCGCCGGTCACGGTGGGATTGTCCTCCACCGCCAGGTATTGACCACCGGCTTTGGCCGGAATGAACTGCACATACCATACGCCATTGTTGAAGTTGGTGCGGATGCTGTTGGGCAGCGCGCCGCGCAATTCGCGCGCCATACGGCGCAGCGCCAGGTCGGCGGTGTCGCTGAGTTCCGCGCGGCCGGCGGCGTCGACATAGTTTTGCACCGGCTGGCGGATGAACAGCACCATCACGCCGGCCAGCACCCCGGTCACCACCATGACGATGACGGCTTCCACCAGCGTGAAGCCGTGCTGCTTGAGCGTGTGTTTGCGCGAGGTCGTCATGGCAGATAGTTCGGCGCGTAGCGCGTGCGGTAGGCGTCCAGCTCAACGAAATCGTTGGCGCCGGTGCCGTAGGTGGTGCGCAAGGTGATGCGCAGGGCGCGGATATCGCTGGGGTCCGAGGCGATGGCGCGCCCGCCCGGCCCGAGGCGACTGTCTTTGAGGGGATCGGCGTCGGCGACCAGATAGCGCAAGGTGACCGTGGTGGTCATGCCCGCCAGCGAAGCATTGCCAATGGTGCCGCCCGACTGGTTCACGCCCAGCGCGCGGCCGTTGATGTCGACATCGATACCGCTCACGCTGTCGGCAAAGCTGTGCGTGGCGGCGCCGGCGGCGCTGCCGTAGTTGGCGACGTTGCCGTAAGGCCGGCCGCCGGTCGTGGTGCCGATAACCAGCGGCTGGGCCGGGCTGGTGCCGCAGTCGGCTTGCGAGGTGGCGGTGTCGGCTTTGGCATAGCTCGGGTCGCAGTAGGTGAAGCGGGCCAGCAGCACTTCCTCCATCAGCGCTTCGGCGACCATCAGCGCTTGCTTGCGGCGCACCGGGTCGGCGCTGTGGCTGCCGCCGATATTGAGCACGCCCATGATGCCAGCCGCCGCCACGCCGACGATGACCATGAACAGCACCAGTTCGATCATGGTCAAGCCGGTCTGGCGTCGATGGCGCTTAATGGACATAGCCGGTCTCCGCCTCGATGGTGACGGCGTTGCTGGTGGTCCCGCTGGTAAAGCTCAGGATCATCTTGGTGAAGGTGGAGCCGTCGCGGTTGTGTGGCCGGCCGAGGCCGTCGAAGTAGAAGAAACCGCCGCTGCCGAATTCATTGCGGACGGTGTTGCTGGCGACGGCCACGCTGGCATCGGGGCGGCCTTCGCACATCCAGCTGGCGACGTAGGCGCCGTATTGTTGGCAGTAGGCGCGAGTGGCCGTGCCGCCGCTGTTGCTGCCGCCTGGCGCGTAGGCGAGCGAGGCGCCGTCAGGGCAGCCGTTGGAAAAACAGACCGCGAAGCCAGCCGGCTCCGAGCGCACGAAGACATTGCGGTTTTGCGTGACGGCCAGCTTTTGCGCGTAGCGGATGATGGACTTGGCCTGGTCGGCGTAGGAGCGGTTGGCGAAGCTCTTGGTGTCGGCAAACCGGGCGTAACCAATGGCGCCCAGTATGCCGACCAATACCATCACGGTAATCAGCTCCACCATCGTGAAGCCGCCAGACCGCCGAAGTGCAGCGCGGTTCAACGCAGCACCCGGTTATGCCGCAGCGTGATTACTGACCGCAGTTGGTCGTGGTCGACGTAATGACCGGCGGCGTCGTGGAATTGACGGCTTCCGCATAGACGATAAAGCAGGTCTTGCCGAAGGCATTCGCAGAAACACTTTTCGGCTGAATCAGTATGGTTTTATCGAGCACGGCAGGAGCATATTCAGTAGCTGAGGCAACGCCTACCGTCACAACGTAATCGTTATCGGTTAAGCCCGCCGCTTTTGACGTATCAGTATCGGCCTTCGGATAGCCATTCACAATAGAGGTCTTTTGCCCCTCGTTAGTCACTTCGGTACGTGTTGGGTCTACCAGGGCTTGGCCGTGTATCATCGCCACAGTCGCCGAAAGTGCGCCGCGCGCGGCATTCAACGATGCAATGCGCGCGTCGCCACCCAGATTAGCGAACTTCGGCAAAGCGGTGGCGGCGAGGATGCCGAGGATAACGATCACTACAATCAATTCGATCAGCGTGAAGCCGCCTTGGGCTTGTTGGCGCATTGCGGTCGGTGCTGGCTTGTTCATTTGTGTCTCTCCAAATCGTCTTAAAAAGGTCAGTCCTTAACTTGCTCAAAGGCCACACTCTGGGGTTCCGGTGTGGCTGACGGCTTGGCGGGACTTTGGGGCAAGCGAAATAATTTTACCTTGAACTTCAAGCGTTTCGATTGAGCATCTACAAAAGAATTTCTATTATTTAACAAATAAACCAGACTCTTATCCGCCCGGTTGAAACACCAATTTCCCGGCCCGATATCCTTGTCACTTGGGTGAAATAACTCGCCGGCGTAATTGGCTGGCTTGGTTTTTAATAAATTAAACGGATTTTCTTCGGCCAGAAACGTTAAATCGACGTTCCTGCCCGGCAAATTCGCTTCAACCACCTTAATTTCTAAGGCGGTCCTGACGTTGGCCACCGTCATCTCTACGGCCGTCTTCTCCGCCTGGTCCTGGTAAAACCAGATCCGCTGCAGCAGCAAGCCCATCAAAATGCCGATTACCGCCACCGCCACGGCAAATTCCAACAAACTCGCGCCCCGTTGTTTCGCCGACACAGATATTGCCAAGAAAGACATAATTTACTTATGAACGGTGCAAGGCTGCCTTGCCCAGATCCCAGATCGGCAGGAAGATGCCCAGCGCCAGCACCAATACCATGATGCCCAGGAACACAATCAAAATCGGCTCGATCTGCGCCGACAAGGTCTTGAGCTCGTAATCCACCTCGCGCTCATACATCTGCGCGATCTCGTCCATCAGATCATCGATAGAACCGCTCTCCTCGCCCACCGCAATCATCTGCAGCACGATGGGCGTGAACACATTGCTGGCCGCCGCCGTGCGCAGGATACTCTCGCCGCGCTCGACGCCGTCGCGCATCTGCTCGACGCGGGCGGTCAGGTACGCGTTGTCCACCGTCTGCGCCACCACCGACAAAGCCTGCACGATCGGCACGCCGCTGCGGCTGGACAGCGCGAAGCTGCGGGCAAAGCGCGCCATCGTCGCCTTCAGCACAATCTTGCCCGCCACCGGGATCTTCAGCTTGAACTTGTCCCATTCATACAAGCCCTTGGGCGTGGCGATCCACGCGCGGAAGCCCCAGATGCCCAGCGCCACCGCCGCCGCCATCACCGGCCAATAGCGCACCGTGAAGTTGGAGGTGCCAATCAGGATCCGCGTCATCAGCGGCAGCTCGGCGCCAAACTTGGCAAACACGCCGACGAAGGCCGGAATCACAAACATATTCACCACGATCATGGCGATCACCATCGCGATCACCACAAAGGTTGGATAGCGGGTGGCGGTCTTGACCCGCTCGCGCATGTCGCGGTCGAACTCGAGGTGGTCAAACAATCGCAGGAATACCTCCTCCAGCCGCCCGGTCATCTCCCCTACCCGCACCATCGACAAATAAAACGGCGTAAACACATCCGGATGGCGCCGCATGGCGGCCGACAGCTCGCGGCCCGCGTCCAGCGATTCGCGCAAATCCTTGATCACCTTGCCAAAGGCCTTGCTCACCGCCGACTCCTGCAAGCCCGCCAGCCCGCGCATGATGGGCACGCCCGACTTGAGCAGCGTGTACATCTGGCGGCTGAACAGCTGCACGTCCATCGACGTGACTTTCTTTTCCAGCAGCTTGACCCACCAGGTCTCGCCATTGTCGGCGGCGGTCTTTTTGGTGACCACGATCTCGATCGGCGTCACGCCGGTATTGAACAGCTGGTCGGCGACGGCGCCGCTATCGGCCGCTTCCAGCACGCCTTGCATCAGCTCGCCGCGCGCGTTGCGGCCCTTGTAGGCGAAAAATGGCACGGTTTAATCCTCGACCTGGTTACTGATGCGCATGGCTTCCGACACTGTTGTGCGGCCCTGTATCACCAAGGCGACCGCGTGACGGCGCAGCGTTTCGCCGCCCATCTGTGCCTGCGCCACCTTGAGGAAGTGGGCCGGGTCGGGATCGTTGGCGGCATCCACCACCGCGCGCGTCATTTCCAGCAGTTCGTACACGCCGGTACGGCCGCGATAGCCCATGCCGTTGCAGTGCGAGCAGCCCTTGCCGTGGAAATAGCGGCCCTTGTCGACCTTGTCGTTCAGTTCCAGCGTCAGCCATTCGCGCTCGGTCGGGGTCGGTTCGTAGGGCGTGGTGCAGCTTTCGCAGATCACCCGCACCAGACGCTGCGCCAGCACCGCCTGCAGCGAGGAGCCCACCATATAGCGCGGCACGCCCATGTCCATCAGGCGCAGCGGCGTGCTGCAGGCGTCGTTGGTGTGCAGCGTCGACAGCACCAAGTGGCCGGTCATGGCGGCGCGCAGGCCGATGGCGGCGGTTTCCTGGTCGCGCATCTCGCCCACCAGCACGATGTCCGGGTCTTGCCGCAGCGCCGAGCGCAGCACGCGCGCGAAGTTCAGCTCGATCTTGTCGTTGACCTGCACCTGATTGATGCCGGGCAGGCGGTACTCGACCGGGTCTTCCACCGTGATCAGTTTTTTCTCGACCGAATTCAGTTCGGCCAGCGCGCTGTACAAGGTGGTGGTCTTGCCGGAGCCGGTCGGCCCGGTCACCAGCACCAGCCCGTTCGGCCGCTGGACGATGGCGCGGAATTTTTCCAGCACGCCGCGCGGCATGCCGATGGCGTCCAGCCGCAGCTGCATGCCGCCCTGGTTCAGCAGACGCATCACCACCGATTCGCCGTACTGGGTCGGCATGGTGGAGATACGGACATCAATGCGCTGGTTCTTCACCCGTACGGCGAAACGGCCGTCTTGCGGCAGGCGCTTTTCGGAGATATCCAGCTCCGACATCAGTTTCAAGCGCAACGCCAGCGAGGGCGCGATCTTGATATCGGCCTCGGTCTGCAAGTGCAGCACGCCGTCGATGCGGAAGCGGATTTGCAGCCGGCCTTCTTGCGGCTCGATGTGGATATCGGAAGCGCGCACCTGCGCCGCGTCGTCAAACACCGATTGCAGCAGCTTGACCACCGGCGCTTCTTCAAGGTTGGGATTGGCCGCCGCCAGCGCGCCGAAGTCGATTGAGGCGGTGTCGCCCAGATCCTGCTCCAGCTCGCGCGCCAGGTCGGAGATATCCTCGGTGCGGCGGTAGATGCGATCGATGGCGGCCAGCACCTCGGTCTCGTTGACCACCGCCAGCTCGATCTCCTGCTTGACGATGCGGGCGATCTCGTCATACGCAAACAGGTCGGTCGGGTCGGACATGCCGACCAGCAGCGCGCCGTGGCGGTCTTCCAGCACCAGCGCGCGGAAGCGGCGGGCCTGGGTTTCCGGCAGCAGCCGCACAATTTCCGGATTGATGTTGAAGAACTTCAGGTTCAGGTAAGGAATGTTCAACTGCCGCGCCAGCGCGCCGGCGATCTGTTCCTCGGTAACATAGCCGTTCTCGATAAACACGCGGCCAAGCTTGCGCCCGCTGCGCTTTTGATCGGCCAGCGCCAGCCCCAGTTGCTCTTCCGAGAGCAGCTTTTGCTGCACCAGGATTTCCCCCAGCCGGACTTTATCGGGCCTCGACATAAAACCGCTCCTTGAAGATTCTCACCAAAACTTGCGGCCATTCTAGTCCAGAAAGCGGGCGCGACGCGAGCCAAGGTGTCGCTTTCTTCAGACGGATGCGCTACAGTGTCGGCCATGAACCACCCAGCCCTGCGCATCCAGCAAGTCACCAAGCGTTACGGCGCGGCCAGCGTGCTGCGCGGCGTCGACCTGGAATTGCGCGCCGGCGAATGCTTCGGGCTGGTCGGCGTCAACGGCGCCGGCAAGACCAGCCTGATCAAATGCCTGCTCGATTTCTGCGCGCTGGACGACGGCAGCATCGAGATCTTCGGCCAGCCGCACCACCGCCCGGCCGCGCGCCAGCCGCTCGGCTTCCTGCCCGAGCGCTTCACGCCGCCCTATTACCTGACCGGCGCCGACTTCATCCGCTATCTGCTCACCTTGCAGGGCCTGACTTACCAGCCGCAAGCCGTGGCCGCCATGCTGGCCGCGCTCGACCTCGATCCCGCCGCCCTCAAACGCGAGGTGCGCAGCTATTCCAAAGGCATGACCCAGAAGTTGGGCCTGGCCGCCTGCCTGCTGGCGCCCAAGCCGCTGTACGTGCTGGACGAGCCGATGAGCGGCCTCGATCCGAAAGCGCGCGCGCTGCTCAAGGACCAGCTGCGCCGCCTGCACCAGTCCGGCAGCACGATGTTCCTGACCTCGCACGCGCTGGCCGATGTGGACGAGCTGTGCGACCGCATGGCCATCCTGCACGACGGCGCCATCCGATTTAGCGGCAGCCCGGCCGAATGCCGCGCGCAGTACGGCGCGGCGACGCTGGAACAAGCCTTCCTGACTTGCATTGCGTGACTGATAGCGTGACAACGACCATGTACCAATCCCACTTCGGCCTGCGCGAGTCGCCATTTAATATCACGCCCAACCCGGCCTTCTTCTACTCCGGCAATACCCGGGGCGATATCCTGGAAGCGATGCTGTACGCGGTCGGCCAAGGCGAAGGCATCATCAAGGTGACCGGCGAGGTCGGCACCGGCAAGACCATGCTGTGCCGCATGCTGGAAAGCCGCATGCCGCCGCACATCGACGTCATCTACCTGGTCAATCCCAACCTCAATCCGCTGGAAGTGCAGCACGCCATCGCCGCCGAGCTGGGCCTGCCGACCGGCGGCTTGCGCGCCGATGAAGTCCAGCGCGGCCTGCACGCCGAGCTGATCGCCCGCCACAGCGCAGGCCGCCAGGTGGTGCTGCTGGTCGAGGAAGCGCAAGCCATGCCGCTCGACACGCTGGAAGCGATCCGCCTGCTCACTAATTTAGAGACGGCGCGCAGCAAGCTGCTGCAAATCGTGCTGTTCGGCCAGCCCGAGCTCGATGAGCATCTGGAGTTGGCCAGCATGCGCCAGCTGAAAGAACGCATCACCCACAGCTTCCAGGTGCCGCCGCTGCAGGCCGACCTGACCGGGGACTTCCTGTCGTTCCGCCTGCGCGCGGCCGGCCATGACGGCCCCGCCCTGTTCAGCCCGGCCGCCGCCAAGCTGATCGCCGACGCCTCGCAAGGCATCGTCCGCCGCATCAATATCCTGGCCGACAAGGCGCTGCTGGCGGCGTTTGCCGACGACGTCGACATGGTCGAGGCGCGTCACGCGCGCCAGGCCATCGCCGAGTCGCCGTTCCGCCGGACCGGAGGCCGCCTCAGTGCCAAAGCTGTTGCTATCGTGGGCGCATTCATCCTGATTTGCGGCCTGATCCTTGCGGCGGCGCGGAATTTGTAAGATCATGCCATCTATAATTGCAAAAGCACAACAAAACCTGCGACCTGAAACGATGAAAACACCGCGCTCTCCCTTCGTCCCCGTGGTTTGCAGCGTCTTGCTCAGTGCTTGCGCCAGCCAGCCGATCACGCCGTCGCCGGCCCACATCAGTGAAGCGCCGCCGCCGGCGGGGGTGATTCCGGAGCCGGTCCAGCAAAGCGTGGCGCTGCCGCCGCCCAAGCCGGCCGCCAAGGTCGCCACCTACAGCGTGACGGTGCACAAGGCGCCGGTGCAGTCGCTGCTGTTCGCGCTGGCGCGCGACGCCGGCCTCAACGTCGACATCCACCCCGGCATCGAAGGACAAGTCACCTTGAACGCGCTCGACCAGAGCCTGCCGCAGCTGTTGAGCCGCATCCAGCGCCAGGTCGACATGCGCTACGAGCTCCACGGCGACACCCTGACGGTGCTGCCGGACAGCCCGGAATGGCGCAACTACAAGGTCGATTACGTCAACATCGCGCGCAGCACTTCCAGCAGCGTGAACATCGCGACCCAGATTTCCACCACCGGCGGCGGCAGCGGCGACGCGTCCTCGTCCGCCAACGGGACCAACCAGCAACAGCAATCGACCCAGCAGACCAGCCAGAGCGGCAATACCGGCAACCTCAACAGCGCCGCCAATACCGGCGGCGCCCAGGGCCAGCAAGCGCCGGCCAATAACGGCCCGGCCGGCAATGGCAACAACAACTCCACCACGGTGGTGAACAACCGCTCGGATAATAATTTCTGGTTCAATCTCGAGAAGAACATCCGCGACATGCTGCGCGCGTCCAACCAGAACGACGGCAGCGGCAGCCCCGCCGACCCGGCCGCACAGGCCAGCGGCTTCGCCCAGGCCGCGCTGGGCCAGCGCAACAACGCCGCCAACAGCTCGGTGATCGTCAATCCCGAAGGCGGCCTGATCGCCGTGCGCGCGACCGCGCGCCAGCACGAGAAGATCGCCCAGTTCCTCGATGTGGTGCTGGGCGCGGCCAAGCGCCAGGTGCTGATCGAGGCGACCATCATCGAGGTCAAACTGAGCAACGCCTACCAGCAGGGCATCAACTGGTCCAACCTGGCCGGCGGCGGGCTCAAGCTGACGCAGGGCGCGGTCGGCACCTTGCCGAGCGGCGTCACGGTCGGCTCCACGCCCGGCATCTTCGTGCTCAACTACACCAACCCGACCAGCCGCCTGGGCAGCATCGCCACCACCATCCAGCTGCTGGAATCGTTCGGCAAGGTGAAAGTGCTGTCGAGCCCGAAAATCAGCGTGTTGAACAACCAGACCGCGCTGCTCAAGGTGGTCGACAACAATGTGTTCTTCTCGATCAAGGTGACGCCGGCCATCCTCAACGCCAACGGCATACCGACCACCCCGGCCACCTACGAGTCGCACCTGGAAACGGTGCCGGTCGGCTTCGTGATGAGCGTGACGCCGCAGATTTCCGACAGCGACGAGGTCACGCTCAATGTGCGCCCGACCATCACCCGCGTGGTCGGCAAGGTCAGGGATCCGAACCCGGCGCTGGCGTCGGCCAATGTCACCAGCGAAGTGCCGGTGATCCAGGCGCGCGAGCTGGAATCGATCATGAAGGTCAACAGCGGCCAGATCGCCGTCATGGGCGGGCTGATGCAGGATTCGGTGGACAACGCCAAGGACAGCGTGCCGGTGCTGGGCCGCATTCCGCTGCTGGGCGACCTGTTCTCGTATCGTAACGAGAACACCACCAAGACCGAGCTGGTGATTTTCATGCGGCCGGTGGTGGTGAAGGACGCCAGCATCAACGGCGACTACAAGGATTACCGCTACATCCTGCCGGGCCAGACGCCCGATCCCGAACCATACCCTGTTCCTGCCAAGGCGAATGGATCATGAGTCTTCTAATGCAAGCGCTCAAGAAAGCCGAGCGCGCAAAACAAAACGCGCTTTCCGACGACGAGCTGGACAAGCCGTCGGAAGCGTTTGACGAGATCCTGGCGCTGACGCCGGAACCGGCCCAGGCCGCCGACGCTGTAGCCGCACCGGCCCCGGCGCCCAAGCGCGAGTTCAATCTCGACGCGCTGAGCCTGGAACCGATGGCCGGCGACGCGCCGGCGCCGGTCGCCAGCAGCGCGCCGCGTCCGTCGCCCGACCCGCTCCCGGCCGCCAGCGACCACAAGGAGCCGGGCATGACACTCGACTTCGCGCTTGATCCCTCCGATCCGGTCAACGCAGCGCAGGCCAAGCCGGCATCGCCGGCGCCGGCCGCGAGCGCAGCCGCCGCAAGCGGCCTCGGCGCATCGGCCGCAATGGCCGCAACGGCGGCGGGCCACGGCACTGCCGCTGCCCTGCCGGCCGACGATGCCGGCCTGGCCCCGGCTCCGTCCGCGCAGGCCACCGCGCCGCGCGCTGCCGCCCCTGCTGCGTCCGCCGCCAAACCGGCCGCTGCCGGCAACGGCCCGCACGCCGGCGCTGGCGGCAAGTCCGCCGCGCCGCCGGCCGGCGGCGACAAGCCGCGTGCGGCCGCCCGTGCCCGCGCGCGCGCCGCCGCCACCGCCGAACCGACCGGCATGGATCCGGAACGCCTGCGCATGATCGGCCTGATTGCCCTGCTGGTGCTGCTGGTGGGCGGCTTTGGCCTGTATTACTGGCGCGCCCTGAGCGGACCCGGCGCCGGCGCCGGCCTGCCGCCGGTACCGATGCCGCCGCCCGGCGCCACCGGCGCCACCCCGGCCCAGATGGTGGTGGCCGCGCTCGGCCCCGGCGCCGCGCCGCCGGCCGCCCCGGCCGACAGCGACGATCCGATGCTGGCGCCGTCCGGCGTCAACCGCTCGGCCCAGCAAGCGCTGGAAAAACGCATCGCCAGGACCGAGGAAGAACTGGCCGCCGCCCGCAGCGCCATCCAGGCCGCGACTGCGGCTGCCGCCGCGCCGCGTGCCGAGCAAATGCCGACGCTGGCGGCGCCCGACAGCGGTGAAATCCGCGTTGCCCGCAGCATGCAGGTGTCGCCGGTGGCCCCGGTGCTGGACGGCGCCTACAACGCCTTCAACAGCGGCGACCTGCCGGCCGCCCAGCAGCAATACGACCAGGCCCTGGGCCAGGACCCGAACAACCGCGACGCCCTGCTCGGCGCCGCCGCCGTGGCTGCGCGCCAGGGCCAGAAGGACAAGGCCGCCGGGTTCTACCTGCGCCTGCTCGAACTGGCGCCCAACGACGGCGCCGCCACCGCCGGCCTGATCGGCCTGCGCCAGGGCGACATCAGCCGCAGCGAAGCGCGCCTGAAAGCCATCCTGGCCACCAATCCGGACGCCGCGCCGGTGCTGTTCGCGCTTGGCAACCTGTACGCGCAGCAGGGCCGCTGGGGCGATGCCCAGCAAGCCTACTTCCGCGCCGCCGGCGCCGCGCCGGACAATCCGGACTACGCCTACAACCTGGCCATCGGCCTGGACCGCCTGAACCAGCCCAAGCTGGCCGTCAATTACTACCAGCGCGCGCTGGCGCTGGCGCAGGACAAGGCCGTCGGCTTCGACCGCAACGCGCTGCGCAAGCGCCTGCATGAACTGGGCGCCAGCGCAGGCGCCGCCGCACACTGAACTCATGGCTGAACAACCCAAACTCCCGCTCGGCAAACTGCTGATCCAGAAAGGCATCATCAGCGAAGACCAGCTGCGCATCGCCCTGATCGAACAAAAGAGCACCGGCGAGCCGCTCGGGAAAATGCTGATCGCGCTCGGCTTCGTGACCGAAGCCACGGTGCGCGAGGCACTGTCGGAAAACCTCAACACCCAAAGCGCCGACCTGAACAGCCTGGTGGTGGACGCCATCGCGCTCAAGCTGATCCCGAAAGACGTGGCCAAGCGCTATCGCGTGTTCCCGATCGTCTACGAGCGCGCCACGGACAACCTGATCCTGGCCATGTCCGACACCAGCAACATCGTGGCGCTGGACCAGATCAGCGCCATGCTGGTCAAGGGCATCACCATCACGCCGCTGCTGGTCAACGAGTCCGACATCCAGCGCGCCATCGACCAGTATTACGGCTTCGAGCTGTCGATCGACGGCATCCTGCACGAGATCGAGACCGGCGAAGTCAATTACGCCAGCCTCGGCACCACCTCGGACGAGTACAGCCAGCCGATGGTGCGCCTGATCGACGCCATCCTGGCCGACGCGGTGCAGAACGGCGCCTCCGACCTGCACTTCGAGCCCGAGCAATCGTTCCTGCGCATCCGCTACCGCATCGACGGCATCCTGCGCCAGATCCGCAGCCTGCACAAATCCTACTGGCCGGCGATGGCGGTGCGCCTGAAGGTGATGTCGAATATGAACATCGCCGAGACGCGCGCGCCGCAGGACGGCCGCATCGCGATCAAGTTTTCCGGCCGCCAGATCGACTTCCGCGCCTCGGCGCAGCCGACCACGCACGGCGAAAACTTCGTGCTGCGGGTGCTGGACCGCCAGAAAGGCATCGTGCCGCTGGACGGACTCGGTCTGGCGGAAGAAGAACTGAATCTGCTGAAACTGATGATCGCCCGCCCCGACGGCGTGATCCTGGTGACCGGCCCCACCGGCTCGGGCAAGACCACCACCCTGTATTCGATCCTCAACCACATCAACACCGAAAGCGTCAACATCATGACGCTGGAAGACCCGGTCGAATACCCGATGAACATGATCCGCCAGACCTCGGTCAACGAATCGTCCAAGATGGGTTTTGCCGAGGGCATCCGCTCGATGATGCGGCAAGACCCGGACGTGATCCTGGTGGGCGAGATCCGCGACAAGGAAACCGCCGAAATGGCGTTTGCCGCCGCCATGACCGGCCACCAGGTGTATTCCACCCTGCACACCAATTCGGCCATCGGCGCCATCCCGCGCCTGCTCGACATCGGCGTGCTGGGCGACATCATGTCCGGCAACATCATCGGCATCGTCGCCCAGCGCCTGGTGCGCAAGCTGTGCACCAGCTGCCGCGAAGCCCATGTGGCCGACGAGATCGAGCGCAAGCTGCTCGGCCTGCCCGAGGACAGCGGCCCGCAAACCCTGTACCGCCCGGTCGGCTGCGACAAGTGCGCGCACCAGGGCTACAAGGGCCGCATCGCCATCATCGAACTGCTGAAGATGACGCCGCAGCTGGACGAACTGGTGGCGCGCCGCGCCTCCTCGCGCGAACTGAAAAACGCTGCCGCCGCAAGCGGCTTCCACAGCCTGATCGACGACGGCCTGCGCCGCGTGCTGGAAGGCGTGACCACGCTGGAAGAAGTCGGCCGCGTGGTGGACCTCACCGAAAGGCTGGCCTGATGCCGCAATATCTCTACCGCGCGATGGATGCCGCCGGCGCGATCCAGCCCGGCAATATGGACGCCGCCAACGAGCCGGACCTGGAACTGCGCCTGCACCGCATGGGGCTGGACCTGGTCGACTACCGCGTCTCGCGCGCCAAGGTGATCGCCCTCAAGCGCCTGATCACCCGCAAGGACTTGATCAATTTCTGCTTCCACATGGAGCAGATGACCGGCGCCGGCGTGCCCATCCTCGACGGCCTGAACGACCTGCGCGAGAGCATCGACCACCCGCGCTTCCGCGAAATGATCACCGGCCTGATTGAAAACATTGAAGGCGGCAAGCAGCTGTCGGCCTCGATGGCGGCCTACCCGGAAGTGTTCGACGTCACCTTCACCAGCCTGATCATGGCCGGCGAGCAGAGCGGCAAGCTGACCGAGGTGTTCAAAAACCTGTCGGAAACCCTGAAGTGGCAGGACGAGCTGGCCTCGCAGACCAAGAAGATCGTGATGTACCCGGCCGCCGTCGGCGTGTTCGTCACCGGCGTGATGTTCTTCCTGATGATCTACCTGGTTCCCCAGCTCACCTCCTTCGTCAAGAACATGGGCAACACGCTGCCGCTGCACACCAAGGTGCTGATCTTCGTGTCCAATATCTTCATCGATTACTGGTACATCTTGCTGGGGCTGCCGGTGACCGCCTACTTCGGCCTGCGCTACTGGCTGAACCGGAGCGAGCAGGCGCGCTACGCGGCGGACGGCTTCAAGCTGCGCATCTGGATGATCGGCCCGGTGCTGCACAAGATTATCCTGGCGCGCTTCGCCACCTTCTTTGCCATGATGTACGCCTCCGGGATCACGATTTTGGAGTGCATCCAGCTGTCCGAGGGGATTGTCGGCAACCGCGTGGTGGCGGCCGGCCTGCGCCGCGCGGCGCAACAGATTTCCGAGGGCACCGGCATCACCGCCGCGTTTGCCAACACCGGCATCTTCCCGCCGCTGGTGATCCGCATGCTCAAGGTTGGCGAATCGACCGGCGCGCTCGACGGCGCCCTGCGCAACGTCAGCTACTTTTACAATCGCGAAGTGAAGGAATCGATCGAGAAAGTCCAGTCCATGATCGAGCCGGCCATCACCGTGGTGCTGGGCGTGATGGTGGGCTGGATCATGCTGTCGGTGATGGGACCGATCTACGACACGATCAGCAAGATCAAGACCTGAGGCCATCGTGTTCAGCAAACATCTCTTCTACCTGACCGCCGACCAGCTGTGCGCCTACCTGTGGCAGGGCGGCCGCCTGAGCGGCGGCGTCAGCTTTGCCAACACCCGCGCCGGCATCGACGATTTCATGGACTATGTCGACAGCCACGCGCGCGCCGCGCCGGTGTACCTGCTGGCCGACCTGATCGAGGAAGACTTCCAGCGCGTCAACCTGCCACACGTGCGCGGCCGCGCCGCGCGCCAGCTGCTGCAGCGCCGCCTGCTGCAGCAATACCGCGAAACGCCGTTCCGCCACCACGAGGTGCAGGGCCGCGACAGCGAAGGCCGGCGCGACGATATCGTGCTGCTGTCGGCGCTGACCAATCCGTCCTCGGTGCAGCCGTGGGTGGAGGCGCTGGAACGGCTGCAGATTCCGCTGGCCGGCCTGTACTCGACCACCCTGCTCAGCGAAGACCTGGCACACAAGCTCAAGCTGCGCGACGAACACCTGCTGCTGGTGACCCAGCAGTCGGCCGGCTGGCGCCAGAGCTACTTCCAGAACGGCATGCTGAAGTTTTCGCGCCTGACCCCGGCCATCGACCGCGACGGCAACCCCACCGACGTCGGCGCCGAAACCCGCAAGACCCAGCAATTCCTGACCAGCCAGCGCCTGCTCGGGCGCGGCAGCGTGCTGCAGACCGTGGTGCTGGCCCCGGCCGCCGAGACCGAGGCGCTGGACGCGCAGTGCGAAGACGGCCCGGAAACCGAATTCCAGCTGCTGTCGCTGGAATCGGTGGCGGCCCGCGTCGGCCTGAAAACCGGCGACGACCAGGTCGAACAACGGGCCGCGCAAGTGGCCGAGCCGATGCTGCTGGCCTTCCTCGCGCGCCGCAAGCCGGACACCCACTACACGCTGGGCGACTGGCAGCGCTACTTCAAGATGTGGCGTGCGCGCGTCAACCTGTATGGCCTGAGCGCCGCCATCGTCATCATCAGCGCCGCCATCACCGGCAGCAACCTGTGGCAGCAAATCGGCGCCGACAACGACAGCAAGCGGCTGGCGGCGGAAGCCACGCAGCTCGACACCCGCTACCGCAGCCTGATGGCCGAAATGCCGCCGCGCGTGACCAGCACCGCCAATATGCGGGCGGCGGTCACCGTCGAGCGCATGCTGGCCACGCAATCGGCCACGCCGCTGGGCATGGCCACCGTCATCAGCAAGGCGCTGGAAGCCACGCCGGAGATCCGCCTGCTGCAGCTGGACTGGAAAGTCAGCCTGCCGGCCGCCAACGCGCCGGCGCCCGGCCAGGAGGACAACGCGGCCGCGCCGATTTCCTCGCTGGTGGCCGGGATCCCGGGCCGCGCGCCGCAAGTGCTGCTGCTGGAAGCGGAAATCGACGGCGCCCAGGATGACTACCGGAGCGCGGTCAACAGCATGACCCAGTTCGCCCAGGCGCTGGCCAGGCACCCGCGCCTGACGGTGGAAATCGACAAGCCGCCGGTCGACACCCGCCCCACGGTCAAGCTGGCCGGCAAGGCCGGGCCGCAAGCCGTGGCGGCCGGCCGCGCCAAATTCACCCTGAACCTGGTGTGGAAGCCATGAGCCCGAATCCGACCTCCGCCGCCGCCAAGAAAAAACCCGCCGCCAGCGTGCCCTTGCCGTACTGGATCACCGAGTTCGCGCTGCTGCGCACCGCCGTGCTGACCCTGATCGGCGCGATCGTGGTGGCGCTGGTCGGCGTATGGCTCAGCTACATCAAGCTGCAGGAAGCGGCGCAAGGGGCCGAGAATGCGCAGCGCAAGCGCGACGCCGCCTATTCGCGCTACGCCCAGGTCGACAATGAAAAGCGCGACATCCGCAACTTCCAGCATCGCTTCGTCGAGCTGCGCCAGCGCGGCCTGGTCGGCGACGAGCAGCGGCTGGCCTGGCTGGACGCGATCCGCCAGGTCCAGGACCAGCTCAAGCTGCCGCCGCTCAGCTACGAAATCGAAGCGCAGCAGGTGGTGACGCTGGAGGCGCCGCTCGACCTCGGCGACTACCAGCTGCGCGGCAGCCGCATGCACCTGCACATGGAACTGCTGCACGAGCTGGACCTGTTCAACTTCCTGCAGGAGTTGCGCGAGCGCGGCTACGTGGCGGTGCAGGACTGCTCGCTCAAGCGGCTGGGTGTGGCGGCCGGCACGCCGGGCGCCTCGACCCTGGGCGCCGACTGCACGCTGAACTGGATCACCCTCGGCAGCGCGCCGAAAACGCGCGCACTGGCCGTGGCCATGCCGCCGAAAGGCAAATCATGATGCGCGCCGCCTCGCTGCTGCCTTGCCTGTCGGCGCTGGCGCTGCTGCTGCCGGCCGCGCCGGCGCCGGCGCAAGTGACGCTGGGCCGGCTGTTCGCCACGCCGGCCGAACGCGCCACGATGGACGCCGCGCGCGGCAGCCGCAACGCGTTGCTGCCCAACTCCCAGGGCCAGCCGCCCGCGCCCGGCATGCCCGGCGGCGCCCCGGCGCCCGGCGCCGCACCGGTGTTCGAGGAACTGCTGCCCGGCCAGGTCAGCCCGGTCCCCGGCGGCGCCCCCGCAGCGCCGCCACCGCCGCCGCCCGCAGTCACCATGACCGGCATACTGCGCAGCAGCAACAGCAACCGCAGCGTGGTGTGGCTGAACGGCGTGCCGCAGCCGGGCCTGCAAGCCGCCGCCTCTGGCGTGACCGTCACCATGCCGTCCGGGAAAAAAATCAAACTCAAGCCGGGCCAGCGCTATGACCTGAATACCGGCCGCATCAAGGATGTCAATGAACCCTAAGTTTGTGTACCGCCGCCCATCCGGCTTCACGCTGGTGGAGATCGCCATCGCGCTGGTGATCGTCGGCCTGATGATCGGCGGGATAGTCGCGCCGCTGTCGACGCAGCTGGAGCAGCGCCGCGTGAGCGACACCCGGCGCGTCATGGACGAGGCGCGCGAAGCGCTGTTCGGCTTCGCGCTGCGCAACGGCTACCTGCCTTGCCCGGCCATCTCGGCCAGCAACGGGCTGGAAGACCGCAGCAACAACAACTGCAACAAGCGCTACGGCTACCTGCCGTGGGCCACGCTGGGCGTGAGCCGGCTGGACGGCTGGAACCGCTTGATGGGCTACACGGTCACGCCGGAGTTTGCCGATTCGACCACGCTGTTCTCGCTGCGCACCAGCCGCGACATCACCATCGCCACCCGTGGGCGCGACGGCCAGCTGGCGCCGGCCACCGCCGTCAACGACATCCCGGCCGCGCTGATTTCGTTCGGCCACAACGGCTATGGCGCGACCGGCGACCAGAACACCGTGGTGGCCGACGCCGGCGCCGGCAACCTCGACGAGAAAACCAATTTGCAAAGCTCCGGCACCGCGCTGATCGCGCGCGATCCGAGCGACGACCCGCGCAGCCCCGGCGGCACGTTTGACGATATCGTGGTCTGGATCTCGCCCAACATCCTGTACAACCGCATGGTGGCGGCGCAGCGCCTGCCATGATGCGGCCGGCCCTCACCATCGCCCGCTACACGCTGCTGGAAGCCTTGCGCAACCGGCTGCTGTGGCTGTTGCTGCTGATAGCGGCCGGCGCGGTCGGCATGAGCGGCTTCCTCAATGAACTGGCGCTGACCGAGAGCCGGCAACTGCAGGCGGCCTTGCTGGGCGCGGTGCTGCGGCTGGCGGCGGTGTTCCTGATCGCCACCTTCGTGGTCACCAGCATGGCGCGCGAGGCCAATGACAAGGGACTGGAATTGCTGATGGCCTTGCCGATGCCGCGCGCCGTCTACCTGTTCGGCAAGCTGGCCGGCTTCGGCGCGCTGGCGCTGCTGCCGGCGCTGTGCTTCGGCGCGCTGGGATTGTTCTTCGCGCCGCCGGCGCAGGCCGCGCTGTGGGCATTCTCGCTGCTGTGCGAATGCTGGATCGTGGCGGCGTTCAGCGTGCTGTGCATGCTGACCCTGAACCAGGTGCTGCCGGCGCTGGCGGCGGCGTTTGCCTTCTACCTGCTGGCGCGCGTGATTGCCGCCTTGCAGCTGCTGGGCCACGGCGCCGCCAGCGTGCAGAGCGCCAGCCAGCAAGCGCTCAACACCGGCATCGACGGCCTGGCGCTGCTGCTGCCGCACCTCGACCAGTTCACCCGCAGCGACTGGCTGGTGTACCACAGCGGCGGCAGCGGCGAGCTGGCCGGCATCGCCGCGCAAACTGCGATCTACGTGGCGTTGATGAGCGCCGCCGCGCTGTTCGACCTGCACCGCAAGAATATCTGAGGCCCGCCATGCAGCCATCCGCCATCCGCCCCGCTCCGCGCAGCGTGCTGCTGGCGGTGCTGCTCGCGCTGATGGTGCAAATCGGCTGGCAAGCCAGCCGTCCGCCGGCGCGGGCGCGGGCGCAGGACTTGCCGCCGGCGCCGGCGCTGGCGACGCTGCGGCTGGCCGCGCTGGGCGACCCGGTCGCGCTGTCCAAGGCCGCCATGCTGTACGTGCAAGGCTACGACGACCAGGCCGGCATCAGCATCGCCTGGCGCGATCTCGATTACAGCAAAGTCGCCGCCTGGCTGCAGCGCGTGCTCGACCTCGATCCGCGCGGCCAGTACCCGCTGCTGGCCGCCAGCGAGGTGTACGGCGCCGTCACCGACCCGGCGCGCGCGCGCCGGATGCTGGACTTCGTCTACGCCAACTACCTCGAAGACCCCGACCGCCGTTGGCCGTGGCTGGCCCATGCGGCGCTGGTGGCCAGGCACCGCCTGCACGACCTGCCGCTGGCGCGCCGCTACGCCGAAGCGATCCGCCTGCACGCCACCGGCCCCGGCGTCCCGGCCTGGGCGCGCGAGCTGGAAATCTTCATCGCCGAAGACATGAACGAACGCGACGCCGCACGCGCCCTGATCGGCGGCCTGCTGCGCAGCGGCCAGATTACCGACCCGCACGAACTGCAATTCCTGTCCGACCGCTTAGATCGCTTAGATCGATCAGATCGATCAGATCGATTGAAGCAGCCCTGAGCTGCTTGCTATACTACCCAGATAACAATGAAAGGATCTCCCATGCGCCCCATCACCGCCCGCCAACAAGGCTTCACCCTGGTTGAAATCGCCATCGTACTGGTCATCATCGGCCTGCTGCTGGGCGGCGTGCTGAAAGGCCAGGGCCTGATCGACAGCGCCCGCGTTAAGAACATCATCCAGCAATCGACCTCGCTGACGGCGGCGGTCAACGCCTACCAGGACAAATTCCGCGCCCTGCCCGGCGACGACGTGCAAGGCACCACCCACGCGCCGGGCGCCACCGGCAACGGCAACGGCGACGGCCAGATCGGCGAATACCTGCTGGCGCCGCAGCACCTGGCGCTGTCCGGCTTCATCACCGGCTCGTTCAACGGCACCACCGACTTCATGACCAGCGCCCAGGGCGGCGCGGTCTACATCTACAACGACGTGGTGGCCGGACGCGGCGGCAACGGCGTGCGCCTCGACAACCTGCCGGACTCGTTCGCCGAACAGGTCGACAGCAAGCTCGACGACGGCAAATACAACACCGGCTCGGTGCGCGCCACCGGCGCCTACACCAACAACGGCAGCGTGATCCAGCGCACCGCCCTGTTCTTCTGAAATTAAAAGCACGCCCGTACTTTTATTCGTTTAGAATAGCTGTCACACCTACAACAGCAGGAGACAGCATGTTTGAAGAATTCATCGGCACCAAGGCCGTATCGGCGCGCCACCAGTTCGACCTGGCGGCGCTGGACGCCTACCTGCGCCAGCACGTCGAGGGCTACCCGCAAGGCGAACTGACGGTCGAGCAGTTCAAGGGCGGCCAGTCCAACCCCACCTTCAAACTGACCGTCACCGGCCAGCCGCATGTGCAACATTACGTCCTGCGCACCAAGCCGGCGCCGGCCGCCAAGCTGCTGCCGTCGGCGCACGCCATCGAGCGCGAGTACCGCGTCATGGACGCGCTGCAAAAACATGGCTTCCCTGCCGCCCGCCAGTACGCGCTGTGCACCGACGAATCGGTGATCGGCCGCGCCTTCTACGTGATGGAGTTCGTCGAGGGCCGGGTGCTGTGGGACCAGGCCCTGCCCGGCATGACGCCGGCCGAGCGCGCCGCCATCTACGATGAAATGAACCGCGTGATGGCGCAGCTGCACACGGTCGACTACACCGCCATCGGCCTGGCGGACTACGGCAAGCCGGGCAACTATTTCGCGCGCCAGATCGAGCGCTGGAGCAAGCAGTACCAGGCCTCGCAAACCGAGACCATCGAGGCGATGGACCAGCTGATCGCCTGGCTGCCGGCCCACATCCCGCCCGGCGAAGACACTGCCATCGTGCACGGCGACTTCCGTCTCGACAACCTGCTGTTCCACCCGACCGAGCCGCGCATCCTGGCGGTGCTCGACTGGGAACTGTCGACCCTGGGCCACCCGTTTGCCGACTTCTCGTACCACTGCATGAGCTGGCACATCGAGCCGGGCAAGTTCCGCGGCATCGGCGGACTGGACCTGGCGGCGCTGGGCATCCCGTCGCAGCAGCAATACATCGCGCGCTACGCCGAGCGCACCGGCAAGACCATCCAGCTGGCCGATTTCAATTTCTATTTGGCATTCAATATGTTCCGCCTGGCGAGCATCATGCAAGGCATCATGAAGCGCTACGTCGACGGCACCGCTGCCAGCGCCCAGGCGCTCGAATCGGGCCGGATGGCAAAGCCGATGGCCGAACTGGGCTGGGCCTACGCACGCGGCAAGGCCATCTGAACAAAACCGCTTTATGAAATGCGCGGCCTCGGCTACTATCGGGAGGTGACCGAGACCGCCCGCAAATCGCTGCCCTCCATCCGCTCGCAGATCGCCCTGCTGGTACTGGCCTGCGCGCTGCCGACGGTGATCGGATTCGGCGCGCTGGTCATCCAGTTCTACAGCAGCGCGCGCAACAACCTCAAGGAGGACACGCAGCAGGCCGCGCGCGCGGTGGCCGCCGCCATCGACCGCGACCTGGTGCAAAGCGAAGGCGCGGCGATCGTGCTGGCCTCCTCGCCCAGCCTGCGCACCGGCGACCTCGCCGCGCTGCGGCTGCAGGCCGGCGCCCTGCTCAGTCCGCAATTCCCGGCCTCGCAATTCATCCTCAGCGAACCCGGCGGCAGAGCCGCGCTCAACCTCGGCGCGCCGCTGCCGGACACCCTCAACCCGGTCAACAACGCGCGCCGGCTGGCGCCGCTGTTCGGCAATGGCCGGCCGCACATGTCGGTGGTGGTGGTGGAAGGCAGCGCGCTGCTGGCCATCGACGTGCCGGTGTTCCTCGAGAGCCGCGTGGCCTATGCCCTGACCGCGCTGCTCAAGCCGGACCGGCTGGCGCGCATCCTCAAGGATGAACATATCAGCGCCGACCAGGCCATGACCCTGTTCGACCTGGACGGCAACGTCATCGCCCAGAACGGCGGCCCGCGCCTGCTGCTCGGCCATGCGGCCGATCCGGCGCTGCGCGACCACCTGCTCAAGCAGCAGGAAACGCTGCTGGAAACCGACGACGCCGCAGGCACTGCGGTCTACATGGGCCTGAGCCGGGCGCCGGTCAGCGGCGCCGTGGTGGCGATCGCCACGCCGCAGGCCAAGGCCAGCCAGCACTTGCTGGAAGCGGTGGCGCTGATCGCGCTGACCATGCTGGCGGTGCTGGCGGCCGGCTTCTCGCTGGCGTGGTCGGTGGGCGGGCGTATCGCGCGCTCGGTGCGCGAACTGGTCGGCCCGGCGCAGGCGCTGGCCAGCGGCAAGCCGTTCGCCATGCCGGAAACCACCTTCCACGAAGCCGACATGGTGGCCCACGCGCTGGGCGCGCTGGAGGGCGACTTGCTGCGCCACAGCCAGGAACTGGAAAGCCTGGTGGCCGAACGCACCAGCCAGCTGGAAAAAAACCGTTCGCAGCTGGAAACCCTGTACGCCACCGCGCCGGTGGGCCTGAGCTACGTCGACGCCGAGCTGCGGGTGCTGCGCATCAACGACTACCTGGCCGCGCTCAACCAGCAGAAGGTGGTGGCCCACCTCGGCCGCCACATCGGCGACATGATCCCGGACCATACCGTGCGCAACAGCGTGCTCGAGGATTACCGCATCGTGCTGGCAAGCGGCAAGCCGCTGACCGGCATCGAGCGCAGCGGCTATCCGGCCTCCTCGCCCGACGAGCTGCGTCACTGGGTGGTCAGCTACTACCCGCAGTTCGGCACCGACGGCCAGATCATCGGCATCACCGGCCTGCTGCTGGACGTGACCGCGCACAAGCGGGTGGAAGCCGAGCTGCTGCGCTCGCGCCATCTGCTCAGCTCGGTACTGGACAACATGCCGGCGATGGTGTTCCTGAAACGCGCCGGCGACCTGCGCGTCGAGATCTTCAACCGCTACGGCGCGCAGATGCTGGGCACCAGCGCCGAGCACATCGTCGGCAAGACCGACCACGACCTGGTGCCGGCCGACGCAGCCGACCGCTTCAGGGCCGACGACCTGCGCGTGCTGGCCAGCGCGCCTGGTGCGGTGACCGAGATCCTGGAAGAACCGCTGGTCACCGCCAGCGGCACGCGCTACCTGACCACGCGCAAGGTGGCGCTGCGCGACGAGCACGGCGCGGCCACGCACGTGCTGGGCATCTCGCTCGATATCACCGAGCGCAAGCAAGACAAGGAGCAGCTGCGCGCCACCGCCGAGCGCCTGGCCGCCAGCGAGCACTTCGTGCGCACTGTGACCGACAACCTGCCCGGCAAGGTGGCCTACTGGGACGCCGCGCTGCACTGCCGCTTCGGCAACCGCTACTTCCTCGACTGGCATGGCGTCAGCGAGGAGCAGGCCATCGGCGCCCACATGCTGGAGGTGGTGGGCCAGGCACAATACGAGGAGCGCCTGCCGTATATCCAGGCCGCGCTGGCGGGCGAGGCGCAGGGCTTTGCCGGCAAGCTGGAATGGCCGTCGGGCGAGACCAGCCACACCTGGATCAACTACATTCCCGATATCGACGAGCGCGGTGCCGTGAAGGGTTTCTTTATGCTAGTCTCTGATGTGACCGAGCTCAAGGAAACCGAATTGCACCTGCAGGAAGTGAACGAAGAACTGGTGGTGGCGCGCGACCGCGCCGAGGCGGCCAGCCGCGCCAAGAGCGAATTCCTGGCCAATATGAGCCACGAAATCCGCACCCCGATGAACGCCATCATCGGCCTGGCACGGCTGCTGGAAGAAGCGCCGCTGGCGCCGCGCGAGCGCGGCTACCTGCACAAGATCCAGTTCGCCACCCAGTCCCTGCTCAGCCTGGTGAACGATGTCCTCGACTTCTCGCGGGTGGAAGCCGGCCAGCTGGTGCTGGAACACGCCAACTTCAACCTGCAGCATATTCTGGACAGCATCAGCGTCATGCTGAGCGGCAGCGCCGCCGACAAGGGCGTGGAGCTGGTGTACGACATCGACCCGGCCATGCCGACCGGGCTGGCGGGCGACCCGATGCGGCTGCAGCAGGTGCTGCTCAACCTGGTCAGCAACGCCATCAAATTCACCGCGCAAGGCGAGGTGGTGCTGACGGTGCGTCGCGCCAGCGGCACGGCCCGGCCGGGCGACCGCGCGCTGCTGGTGGAATTCGTGGTGCGCGACACCGGCATCGGCATCGCGCCCGAGCAGCAGGCCGGCATCTTCGACGCCTTCTCGCAGGTCGACAGCGGCACCAGCCGCCAATTCGGCGGCGCCGGGCTGGGGCTGGCGATTTGCCGCCAGCTGGCCGACATGATGGGCGGCGCCATCAGCCTCACCAGCGCGCCGGGACGCGGCGCCGAATTCCTGTTTGCCTGCCCGCTTGAATGCACCGAGGCGGCCGAGGCGGCGCCGGCGGCGGCCGGCAAGGCGCTGTCGGTGCTGGTGGTGGACGACAACGCCAGCGTGCGGCAAGCGCTGCACGCGGCCGGGAGCAGCTTCGGCTGGCAGATGGCATGCGCGGCCGGCGCAGCCCAGGCCCTGTCCCTGCTGCAGGAACGCCACTACGACTTGCTGTTGCTGGACCGCGACATGCCGGGCACCGACGGCCCGGCCCTGCTGCTGCAACTGCCGGAGGGCCTCGCACTGCCGCCGGTGCTGATGATGACCTCCGAACACCTGGCCGTCACGCTGGGCCAGCAATCGGCGGCGCTGGGGCTGGCCGGCGTGCTGGCCAAGCCGGTCAGCCCGGCGCGGCTGCTGGAACGGGTCAGCGCGCTGCTGGCCGGCGACCAGGCCACGGCCGCCGTGCTGCCCCAAGTAGAGCACTCGCCCCTGTATGGACGGCTGGCCGACATGCGCATCCTGCTGGTGGAAGACAATGAAATCAACCAGGAGGTGGCGCAGTACATGCTGCTGCACGCGGGCGCCACGGTGGAAGTAGCGGCCAACGGCAAGTTGGCGGTGGAGCTGCTGAGCGCCGCGCCCGAGCGCTACGACGTGGTGCTGATGGACGTGCAAATGCCGGTCATGAACGGTTACGACGCCACCCGCGAAATCCGCAACCTGGGCTTGCTGACCCTGCCGATCATCGCCATGACCGCCAACGTGCTGGAAGACGACCGCCGCCGTGCGGCCGAGGCCGGCATGAACGCCCATGTGGCCAAGCCGATCGACGTCGAAGAACTGATCGCCGTGCTGACCCGGCTGGTGACCATCCGCGGCGCCTCGCGCGACATGGTGGCGCCGGTGCCGGCGCGCCCGGCCGCAGCGCCGCCGGCCGCCAGCCTGATGCCGCCGCTGTCGCCGCTGCCGGGCATCGACGTCGAGGCCGCGCTGGGCCGGCTGGGCGGCAACCAGGACGCCCTGACCGGTCTGCTCAAGCGTTTCGAGCAATCGCAGGGCGGCGCCGTCACCGAGGTGCGCGCCCTGCTGTCCGCCGGCCAGCGCCAGCAGGCCGGCCAAGCGCTGCACAAGCTGCGCGGCGTGGCGGCCAACCTCGGCGCGGCCGACGTGGCGCGCCTGACCGCCGACGCCGAAGCCGTGCTGCACGACCCGGCGGCCGATACGCTGGCGCTGCCGGCCGCCCTCAACCGGCTGCAACAGGCGCTGGAACTGGTCACCCGCACCGCGCGCGGCCTGGCCGCGCCACGCCAGGACATGCCAGCGAGCAACACCGAAACACCGGACCTCGAGCAAAAACTGGCGGAGTTACAAAGTTTGCTTCAAAATAACAACCTGAAAGCACTAGAACATTTCCGGGCCCTGCGTCCGGCGCTGGCCTCGGCCGGGCAAGCGCAAGCGCTCGGCGAGGCAGTGGAAACCCTCAACTTCAAGGTTGCGCGCCAGATGGTGGAAGAAATGCTGCAGCGAAAGGAAAGTGCATGAGCTGGACCGATCTGGCCCGGAATGGACGCATTCTGGTGGTGGATGATGCAATGGAAAACATCCAGATCCTGCACCACGCGCTGCGCGACGAGCACGAAGTGCTGTTCGCGCTGGACGGCGAGCAGGCGCTGCAAATCGCGCTTGACCAACAACCGGACCTGATCCTGCTGGATGCCGTCATGCCCGGCATGGATGGTTACGCCGTGGTGGCGGCCCTGCGCGGTTCGCCGCGACTGCAAGACATCCCGGTGATCTTCGTCACCGCGCTGAGCCAGCCGGAGGACGAAACGCGGGCGCTGGAAGGCGGCGCGGTGGACTTCATCAGCAAGCCGTTCAACGTGGCGGTGGTGCGGGCGCGGGTGCGCAGCCAGCTGACCATCAAGCGCCAGGCCGACGCCATGCGCGAGCTGAGCATGACGGACGGCCTGACCGGCGTGGCCAACCGCCGCAACTTCAACGACACCGTGGACGCCGAGTGGCGCCGCTGCGCGCGGGCGCAGCTGCCGCTGTCGGTGATCATGATCGACATCGACCATTTCAAGCTTTACAACGACCACTACGGCCACCAGGCCGGCGATACCTGCCTGCAACAAGTCAGCGCGGCCATGAAGCGTTGCGCGGCCCGACCGCAAGACCTGCTGGCGCGCTACGGCGGCGAAGAATTCATCCTGCTGCTGCCGCAGGAAGGCGCCGAGGGCACGGAAGTGGTGGCCAACCGCATCCTGGACGAAGTGCGCAAGCTGGCCTTGCCGCACGCGGCCTCGCCGACCACGCCGCAAGTGACCCTGAGCATGGGCCTGGCGACCCTGCTACCGACGCCCGACAGCACCGATCCCAACCCCATCATCCGCACCGCCGACGCCAACCTCTACCGCGCCAAACAAACCGGCCGCAACCGCTATTGCCTGTAAACAATTCAGGGTCAGCTCTGTCATTTGGACACGCGTGAATGACGATTGCGAAATATCAAAGCACGCTCATATATTGCTGATCTAAATCAGGCCAGTTAATGACCTGGATTTGGGATGAGCGCATTGATATTTATCAAATCTCTTGCGTGTATGTCCAAATGACAGAGCTGACCCTGAATTTCAGCCAAGTTTTAAAGTTCGACCTAGGTAATAATCTTCCAATGCGACTTCCCTCCGCCTATTCGCCAATGCGTGCTTAATCGCTCTCACCTCGTGCCAAAGATTGGCGCAATTACACCAAAATTTGGCACAGGCCGCTGCGGTCAAAAAGAATATCGCCTTATATCTTTTCTATTTTAAATAACCAGTAATTCATTTTGAATTATTCCAGGCTACTAATTCATTCGATTTAATTGATGCCTTTATCGCCAGGTAAATGCGACGAAATAAGTCTGCAATTAATTACGAGTGCTGCTGAAAACCGCGCTGGGCGGTGAAACGCTCCAGGTGGTGGTCGACGTCGCCCAATGTCAGTTCGATCATGCTCAGGCGCTTGAAGTGATGCGCGGCTGGCAGTTCGTCGGTGACGCCCATGCCGCCGTGCAGTTGCACCGCCTGCTGGCCGATGAACTTGGCCGCCTGCCCGATCCGCACTTTCGCCGCCGACGCCACCCGCCGCCGCTCCTCGGCATCGCATGACATGCGCGCCGCCACCAGCATCGCCATCGAACGCGCCTGCTCGAGGTGGATGTACATGTCCGCCATCCGGTGCTGCAGGGCCTGGAAGCTGCCGATCGCCAGCCCGAACTGCTTGCGGGTTTTCACATATTCCAGCGTCGCATTGAAGATGGCGTCCATTGCCCCCACCGCCTCCGCGCACAGCAGGCTGACGCCATAGTCAGCCGCTTCTTCCAGCAAATCCCAGCCACCGCCCATCCGCCCCAGCAGCGACGAGGCCGGCACCGCTACGTGATTGAATTGCACTGTCGCCGCCCGCTGGCCATCAATCGTGCGGTAGTCGCGGATGATCACGCCCGGCGTGTCGACCGGCACCACGAACAGGCTGATGCCATTGGTGTCGCGCTGGGTGCCCGCGCTGCGCGCCGAGACGATCAGCGCCCCGGCCTGGCCGCCGTGGATGACCACGGTCTTGGTGCCGTCGATCCGGTAGCCTTCGCCATTGATGCTGGCAATGGTCTTGATATCAGCAAGGTCATGACGCGCATGCTTTTCGCCCAGCGCGCATGCCAGTTTCAGTTCGCCTTTCGCCACATCTTCCAGACGATGATGCTGGTTGCCTGCAAGTTGCAGGAACTTGGCGCCCCATGCGGTGGCGAAGTACGGCTCCACCACCAGCCCGCGCCCCAGTTCCTGCATCACCACCAGCAGGTCGACCGCCGTGCCGCTGAAGCCGCCCTGCGCTTCCGGCACCGGCAAGGCCGTCATGCCCAGCTCGACCAGCGTATCCCACGCCACGTCCGACACCCCGCTGGCCGAATGCACGATGCGCTTGCGCGTCTCGAAGCCGTAGTCCTTGTCCACCCAGCGGCGCAGGGCGTCGGCAAATTGCTGTTGCTCTTCCGTCAAATTGAAATCCATCGCCGCTCCCTTACAGCCCCAGGATCATCTGGGTGATGATGTTTTTTTGTATCTCGTTCGAACCGCCGTAGATCGAGGTCTTGCGGAAGTTGAAGTAGTAGCCGGTCAGCGGCGCAGCCGCGTCGTCGCCGGTGACGGCGTGGTCGGCCTTGCCTTCGAGATAATCGGTGTCGAACGGCAGCGCGTCCGGCCCCAGCGCTTCGACCATCAATTCGGTCAGCTGTTGCTGGATCTCCGAGCCGCGAATTTTCAGCAGCGACGCTTCCGGCCCCGGCGCGTGCGACTCGCGCGTCAGCACGCGCAGCACCGTGGTTTCCAGCGCCATCAGCTCGATTTCGAGGCTCGCCACCTTGGCCGCGTAGACCGGATCCTGCATCAGCGGCTTGCCGTGCTTGTAGTGTTCGGAGGCGATTTTTTTCAGGAACAACAGCTCGCGCTTGGAACGCCCCACCGCCGCAATGCCGGTGCGCTCGTGCCCCAGCAGGTATTTGGCGTAGGTCCAGCCCTTGTTTTCCTGGCCGATCAGGTTTTGCACCGGCACCTGCACATTGTCGAAGAAGACCTCGTTCACCTCGTGGTCCTCATCCAGCATGATGATGGGGCGCACGGTGATGCCCGGCGATTTCATGTCGATCAGCAGGAAGGAGATGCCCTCCTGCTTGCGCACGGTGCTGTCGGTGCGCACCAGGCAGAAGATCATGTCGGCGTGCTGGGCCAGCGTGGTCCAGGTTTTCTGGCCGTTGACGATGTAGTAGTCGCCGTCGCGCTCGGCGCTGGTTTTCAGCGAGGCGAGGTCGGAGCCCGAACCGGGCTCGGAATAGCCCTGGCACCACCAGTCCTCGCAACTCAGGATGCGCGGCAGGTAGCGGGCTTTTTGTGCCTCGTTGCCGAAGGCCATGATGACCGGCGCCACCATGTTGACGCCGAACGGCAGGATCGGCGGCGTGCCGGCACGCGCGCACTCCTCTTCCCAGATGTGGCGCTGGGTGGCGCTCCAGCCGGTGCCGCCGTGCTCGACCGGCCAGCCCGGCGCGGCCCAGCCCTGGCGGGCGACGATCTGGTGCCAGCGCACGTAGTCCTGGCGGCTCAGGCGCAGGTGGTTGCGGACTTTCTTTTGCAGGTCGCTTGGCAGGTTGGTGTCGAGGAAGCCCCGCACCATGTCGCGAAACGCCAGATCCGCAGCCGTGTAAGTCAAATCCATGCTGTCTCCTTATTGTTCTGCTCGGCTAAAAAGCACGACCGTTCAAAACGATTGTACTCCCATGCTTCTTTTTATAGGGCGACAGAATGGCCAATTTTGTTCACTTTCTCGCAAGCTTTTTCTCCCGCCACAAAAGTGGCCTGTCCGGATTGCAAAATTGGCCGGACCAATCTAGAATGGTCTGACCAAATAAACGTTTAACAATAAAGAGACCCCAACCGTGACTTCCCCTTCCGCCCTGATCGCGGCTGTCGCCGCCACCCTGCTCGCCCTGCCGGCTCACGCCGACGGCCCGTACCGCAATCCCGACAACAAATCCGTCTACGACGCCGGTGAAGGCACCTACAACGTGCCCTATAAAAAACCGACCGTGGCGGAAATCACGTCTGCGCTGGACCGCATCCGCGGCTACATGGAAGCGACCACGCCGACCAAGGTGGTACACAAGGACACGGGCGTGCAGATCACCGACTTCAGCAAGCCGGTGGCCGACGCGATTCTCGAACCGAGCAGCGCGGAATGGCATATCCAGGCCTACGAGATGGGCATTGTGCACAGCGGCCTGATCAAGGCAGCGGCGATCACCGGCGACAGCAAATACACCGCCATGACCACCCGCCACCTGCAGTTCATGCAGGAAAAGCTGCCCTACTTCAAGGCGCAGGAAGAGCAGTTCCACCTCAAGCGCGCCAACAGCTTCACCCGCTTCATCGAACCGCGTTCGCTGGACGATGCGGGCTCGATGTGCGCCGCGCTGATCCGCGCGCGCTTCGCCAAGATCGGCCCGGACATGAGCCCATTCATCGACGTGTGCAGCAACTGGGTGGCCAAGAAACAGTTCCGCCTGAAGGACGGCACGCTGGCGCGCGAGCGTCCGCAGGCGGTGTCGCTGTGGGCCGACGATATGTACATGGGCGTGATGCCGCTGGGTGAAATCGGCCATCTGACCGGCAAGCGTGAATACTATGACGACGCGGTGAAGAACGTGCTGCAAATGACCGGCTACATGTTCAATCCGCAAAACAATCTGTACACCCACGGCTGGAACGCCAACAATCCGGACGCGCCGCGCTTCTACTGGGCGCGCGCCAACGGCTGGGCGGTGCTGACCATGAGCGACCTGCTGGACGTGCTGCCGAAAGACCATCCTGGCTATCCGAAAGTGCTGGCACAACTGCGCCTGACCCTGCGCGGCGTGGCCGAGCAGCAATCGGGCAGCGGCCTGTGGCACCAGATGATCGACCGTCACGATTCCTATCTTGAAACCTCGGCCAGCGCCATGTTCACCTACGTGATCGCGCACGCCATCAACGAAGGCTGGATCAGCCCGGCGACCTACGGCTCGATCGCGCAAGCCGGCTGGATCGGCCTGCAAACCCGCATCAATCCACGCGGGCAAGTGGAAGGCATTTGCGTCGGCACCACCTTCGCGAGCGATCACATCTACTATTACAACCGTCCGACCAGCGTCGACGCACTGCACGGCTACGGCCCGACCCTGCTGGCCGGCGCCGAGATGATCAAGCTGCTCAACAATCCGAAGATCGACATCCAGGTCAAGCTGCGCACCTACCACTACGTGCCGAAGGATGCGGGCGCCACCAACTACAGCCACGAATAAGGGGATGCGCATGCGTACTTATCTGTTGCCAGTTATTGCCCTGCTGGCCGGCGGCGCCGCGCAGGCGGCCGAACTGGCGCGCATCACCGTCAGCAACGACCTCGACATGGCGCGGCCGTCGGAAACCATCGCCATCCCGTGGAGCGAGATCAACCGTGCGCTGCCGGGTGCGCTGATCCAGAAAATCGCGGTCAAGGACAGCAAGGGCAATGTGCTGCCCTACCAGGTCAGCAATGTGAAGCCGCAGGCCAAGGATCCGCAAGGCATCGGCGTCGCGTATGGCGAGCTGTACTTCCAGCACAGCTTTGCGGCCGGCGAAAAACAGGCCACCTTCACGGTCGAAAAAACCGAAACCGTGACGCCGCCGTTCCCGGCCAAGACCTTCGCCCGCTACGTGCCGGAACGCCTGGATGACTTCGGCTGGGAAAACGACCACGTTGCGCATCGCACCTACGGCCCGGCGCTCGGTGCGCCGGACACCGCCGGCGTGGGCAAGGAAGTGCTGGTGACGAGCGGGCTGGACATCTGGTTCAAGCGCGTAAGCTACCCCATCGTCGACCGCTGGTACAACAAAGGCCATGACCACTACCACCATGACGAAGGTGAAGGCATGGACATGTACAACGTCGGCAAATCGCGCGGCGCCGGCGGCACCGGCGTATGGGATGGCAAGCAGCTGTACGTGGGCCGCAACTACGCCGCGTGGAAAGTGCTGGCCAACGGCCCGATCCGCACCGTGTTTGAGCTGACGTACGACAGCTGGGATGCGGCCGGCACCAAGGTCAGCGAAGTCAAGCGCTTCACGGTCGACGCCGGCCAGGACTTCGATACGATGGACAGCACCTTCACCTTCAGCGGCCCGGCGCAGCTGGTGGTGGCGGTCGGCCTGAACAAAAAGCCGGCCGACAAGAATCAGGACGAAAAAATCGCCGTCGGCCGCGACAGCGCAGCCTTGAGCCAATGGGTGACGCAAGCCACCAAAGGCGCATTCGGCACCGCCATCGTGCTGCCGGGCGCGACCGGTACAACGGAAGACGCCTTGAACGAGCTGATCCTGGCGCCAGTCGAATCCGGCAAACCGCTGCGCTACTACCTCGGCGCCGCGTGGGACCGCGCCGGCCACGTGAAAACGGCGGCCGAGTGGCAGGAAAAAATCAAATTCCAAACCGCCCGCGCCGCCCACCCGCTCAAGGCCAGCGTCGCCCCTTAAACCTTAACCCGGGTCAGGTCTGCCATTGGTACATGAGCCCGTGTGCGATTGGCAGACCTGCCCCCGAATTTATTGCATGGTGTAGGTTTGCTGGGCGGTGTCGACGGCGTAGTTGTTGGCGGTGTCCCAGTAGGTGAAGTTGTAGCGCACGACGTCGCCCGCCTTCAGCCCGCTCGCGGTGTAGCTGTTGACGCCGCTTGCTTGCGTCATCCGCACGTTCAGCTGGCCGCCGTTGTTGACCGTGTAGTGCACGTCCGCCCAGCTCGAGGTATTGACGGTGAATTTCAACATCGTGGAGCTGGTCTGGCTGACGGCCGGCGCCGGCGTTGGAGTAGGCGTAGGCGTTGGCGTTGGCGTTGGAGTAGGCGTCGGGGTAGGCGTTGGCGTTGGCGTTGGCGTCGGTGTCGGCGTTGGCGTCGGTGTCGGCGTTGGCGCCGGTACGCCGCTGTCCCAGACGATGTCGTCGATCGACATCTGGAACGCCGACTGCGGCAAGGCCGCGCCATCGCTGGCGATCTGGAACATGTCCAGCATCGATTGCAGCGCCACTTTCGGCCCGGCCAGGTCGGTGATCGGGATGGTCGCCGTGCCCCAGTCGCCATTGCGCACCAGCCCGTAGGTGGTGGCGTTGGCCGGGAATTTCACCGCGTTCTGGTTGGTGTAGGTATCCTGGATGCCCACCGTGAACGCCACGTTGGCCGGAATCTTGATCTTCAGCTTCATATTGCCGTTGCGGAAGCCGCTCATGTCGCGCGCCTGCTTCGACTGCACGCTGCCGCCAAACCACGAGCCCGGCGTGTTGAAGCTCCACGACATGGCGTTCGCGCCCTCATACGGCGCAATCGTCCCGGCCGAGGTCGACGCGGTGTTCCACACGAAGATGTCCGAAGTATTGCCCGCCTCGAGCTTGTTGTTGACCACGGTGTTGTCGGTGTACACGCCGAACTTGCCCACTTCCGCCGGCGTCTGGTTGCCCAGCTTGACCGCGCCCTTGCCGTCCAGCTGGTACACCCGCACGTAGTCGACGTACATGGTGCCCGGCAGCGGCGCCGTCACCTGCGCCGGCGTCGCCGCGTCGGTGAAGTTGCCGCCCACCGCCAGATTAAAGAGCAGGTAGAACGGCGCCTGCAGTGCGGTCGAGTTGACCGGCAACGGGCTGTTGTACATGTCGTATTCCAAGCCGTTGTCGATCACGGTGAAGCGCATCTGCGATTCGGTCCAGTAGAAACGGTAGATCACGAAGCGGTTGGCAAACGATTGCGACGGCACGTACCAGTTCTTGGTCTGCCACGCGGTCGAGGCGGCGCAGCTTTCGTTGCCGGTCACGCAGGCGGCCTGCTGCCAGGTGATCACGTTGGAGCCGACAAACTTATCAATCGACGGCGTCGGCGAGCCGGCGGCGGCGCGGCCGCTGGCCTTGTGGCCCGATTCCATGATGTCGATCTCGCCCTTGCGCGGCCACACTTGCGGGCTCACGCCCAGCATCCACGCGGCCGGCCACAGGCCCACGCCCAGCGCCGGCTGCGCCATGCGGATTTCCACCATGCCGTACTGCACCTGCACTTTATTGAAGGAATCGATCTTGCCCGAGGTGAAGACGTTGCTGCCCACGGTCTGGCTGCGCGCCTGGATCGCCAGCGCCCGCGTCGCCGTTTCAAACGGCACGTTGACGATGCTCAGGTTGTTCGGGCTGTAGTACTCGAGCTCCTGGTTGCCGTAGCCGCACAGGTTGATCTGGCAGCCGTTGCCGTCGTAGGTGTTCCACAAGCTGGTGTTGAGCGACGTGCCGTTGAACTCCTCCGACCACAGCAAGGCGCCGATGACGGGACTGGTGACGCTGGCCTTTGCAGGCATGCCATAGGCCAGCACCAGGCTGGCGGCGACGGCGGACAAAACGAACTTCTGTTGTTTCATTTATGTCTCCTTTATCCACACTCCGAACAAATTGGAAACGATTCCAATCGCGAATCCAAAATATATTCTGATAAATATTTTTTGTCAACGCCTGTGCGCAACAGTGCACAACATTACACAACTTGCGCTATTGAATAGACAGTTGACCAACAATTCCGTATCCTTCCAGACGCAATACCCGTTGCCATCGGGCATGGGTGATCTTGAACGGTTCTTTGTGCGCGATTTCTTTTCTTCTTTTGCCGGCCGCCGACTGTTGGCGGCGACCCTGACGCTGACGCCGCTGCTCGCGCTGGCCGCGCCAACGCCGTGGCACAAGCTGGCGCCCACCCTGTTTGAGCACCTGGTCCCGGCCGAGCGCGGCTTCCCGAATCCGATCACCATGAGCATCGCCCAGGATGGCGACGGTTTCATCTGGTTTGCCACCCAGTCCGGCCTCGGCCGTTGGGACGGCTACCGCATGCGCAATTTCTTCTTCAACGCCGAAGACAACCACAGCCTGCCGGGCGACTTCGTGCAGACCCTGCATGTGGACCGCCAGGGCCGGCTGTGGCTGGGCACCACCACCGGCGGCGTCGCCATGTACGACAAGCAGACCGAACGCTTCGTGCGCTACCCGGCCGGGCCGAACGGCCTGAGCAGCCCGGCGATTTCATCGCTGGCCAGCGACGCCAACGGCATCTGGGTCGGCACCGCCGCCGGCCTCGACTACATCGACCTCGCGCACGGCGGCCTGATCCGCCACTACCCGCGCGACGCCAGCGCCGACGGCGGCGCGCGCGCCAACCAGATCCGCGCGCTAGCTGTCGACAGCGCCGGCGCCTTGTGGATCGGCTCCAACGCCGGGTTGGCACGGCGCGATGCGGCCCGCGGCGTGATTGAAGATCAGGCGTTCGTCAACGGTCCGGCCGACGCCGTGCTGTCGCTGGCCAGCAGCCGCGCCGGCGAGGTGGTGTTCGGCACCCTCAAGAGCGGGATCGGCGTGGCGCGGGCCGGTGACGGCGCGCGCCTGCTGGCCATCGACCAGGTCGAGGACGCCAACAGCGCGATGGTGCTGTCGCTGGTCGAAACCCTGCCCGGCACCTGGTGGGCCGCCACCTATGGCGGCGGCGTGATCGAGTTCAACACCAGCGGCCAGGGCCGCCGCATCGTGCACCGCCCGGCCATGCCGATCAGCCTGTCCCACGACCGCGTGGCCGCCATCTGGCGCGACCGCAGCGGGCTGGTGTGGGTGGCCAACGAGCGCGGCGTCGATATCCACAACCCGGCCAACCATAGCGTCGACACCATCCTCGACGGCGTCGGCCTGCCCGAGATTTCCGCCTTCGCCTTCATGAACGACAGCGCCGGCCGGCTGTGGGTGGCGCTGGGCGACCAGGGCATCGACCTGATCGCGCCCGACGGCAGCCGCCGCGCCGGCCTGCGTCCCGATCCGGCCCGGCCGGACAGCGCCCTGCCCAAGCGCCTGATCCTCAACATGGTCGAGGCCGAACCGCAGGAAGCGTGGATCGGCACCGCGATGGGCTTGTACCACACCAGCGGCAAGGGCAGCCGCGTCAGCCGCGTTGCGCTGCCACAGGCCGATCCGCATCCGCGCATCGGCGCCCTGCTGCGCCAGGGTGAGCTGCTGTGGCTGGGCGTGCCCGGCGGCCTGCTGCGCTACGACCTGCGCAGCCGCAGCGCCCAGTTGTACGGCCAGGGCCCGGCCGGTAGCGGCGGCCTGACCGATGACCGCGTGACTGTGCTGCGCGCCGATCCCGACGGCGCGCTGTGGGTCGGCACCCGCAACGGCCTGAACCGCTTTGACCCGGCCACTGGCCGCGCCGAGCAGATCCTGCCCGGCGCCGGTGCCGACACCCTGCCGCACAGCATGATCTCCAGCATCACGTTCGACGCCCAAGGCCGCCTGTGGGCCGCCAGCCTGAACAACGGCATCGGCGTCCTCGAAGGCCGCCATGCCGACGGCAGGCGGCGCTTCCGCCGCATCGACCTCGGCAACGGCCTGCCCAGCAACAGCATCGCCGCGCTGCAGGCGGGGGCCGGCGAGCGCGTGTGGGCCGCCACCGCCGACGGCATCGCCGCCATCAACAGCCGCACGCTGCAAGTACAGGTGCTGGACCGCGCGGCCGGCCTGGTGTTCCAGCCCTACATCGCCGGCGCGGTGGGCAAGACGGCGCAGTCCGAATATGTGTTCGGCACCTCGGGCGGCTATGCGGTGGTGCAGCCGGAGCTGGCGCAGCCGTGGCGTTACCAGCCGCCGCTGGTGGTCAGCTCGATCCGGCTCGACCGCGACAGCGCGGCGGCGGCGCCGCTGCTGGCGCCCGGCGCGCCGGCGCTGGCCATCCCGCCCGGCACCCGCAAGGTGGAAGTCGAAGTGGCCGCGCTCGACTACTCGGCCAGCGCGCGCAACCGCTACGCCTTCAAGCTCGAAGGCTACGACAAGGACTGGGTGGAAACCGACGCCACGCGCCGCGCCGCCACCTACGCCAACGTCCCGCCCGGCACCTACAAATTATCGATGCGCGGCAGTAACCGCGACGGCGCCTGGAGCCCGCACGAGCTGAGTATGGAACTGCACTTCCTGCCGGCCTGGTACCAGACCTGGTGGGCCCGCACCAGCGGCGCGCTGGCGCTGCTGGCGGCGGCCTTCGGCGTCTACCGCTGGCGCGTACGCAACCTGCAGCAGCAAGTGTATTCGCGCACCCTGCACCTGGAGCGCGTGCACGCCATCGTCAAGTCGATCAACGACGAACTCGATTTCGACGCCCTGCTGCACACCATCCTGCGCGAATCGAGCGCCATCGGGGAAGTCGGCGTGGCCTACGCGCTGATCTGCGAAGCACCGGGCGGGCCGCTGGCGATCCGCGCCAGCTGGGGCCACGACGCGCTGCCGTCGGCGCGTGCCGGCATGTCGCTGGCGGCGGCGCAGGCACAGTTTGTCGACGCCGCCGTGGTGGTCGAACCCGACATGTTCCTCAAGCAGCGCACCATGCTGGCGATCCGCATCTGCGTGGAACAGCAACTGCAGCAGGTGCAGGGCTACCTGGTGTTCAAGCAAGGCACGCCGTTCGCGCGCAAGGATATCGAGATGTTCAAGGCCTTGAAGGAGCCGTTCGTGTCGGCCTTCCAGAAAGCCAGCGCCATCGGCGCCATCCAGCGCGCCCGCGCCGACGCCGAAGCGTCGACCCGCGCCAAGAGCGAATTCCTGGCCAATATCAGCCACGAAATCCGCACCCCGATGAATGCGATTCTCGGCTTTGCCGGGCTGGGCACGCATCTGCAGGAGCTGCCGCCCAAGCCGCGCGATTACTTCACCAAGATCGGCCGCGCCGGGCAAAACCTGCTCAGCATCATCGACGACGTGCTGGACTTCGCCAAAATCGAATCGGGCAAGCTGGAACTGGAGGCCGTGCCGTTCGACCTTGGCGACACGCTGGCCCAGCTGGCCGACATGTTCTCGTGGCAGGCGGCGGAAAAAGGCCTGGAGCTGGTGGCCTGGGCCGCGCCGGAGGTGCCGCTGCGGCTGATCGGCGATCCGTTGCGGCTGAATCAGGTGCTGGTCAACCTGGTCGGCAACGCGCTGAAATTCACCGCGCGCGGCCACATCGGTTTGCGCGTCGAGCTGGTGCAAGCCGTGCAAGCGCAGCCGGTGCGGCTGCGCTTCATCGTCGAAGACACCGGCGTCGGCATCAGCGCCGAGCAACAGGCGCGCTTGTTCCGCGCTTTCTCGCAAGCCGACACCAGCACCACCCGCCTGTACGGCGGCACCGGCCTCGGCCTGGCAATTTCGCAGCAGCTGGTGCAGGCCATGCGCGGCGAGATCGCCATCGACAGCCAGCCGGGCCACGGCAGCCGCTTCAGTTTCGACCTGGCGCTGCCATGCCAGCCGGGCGCGCAGCCGGCATCGGCACCGTTGCCGCCGCAAGCCGTCGGCAAGCGCATCCTGGTGGTCAACAACAACGCCATGTTGCGCGACGTGCTGGAACGCCAGCTGCGGCATGAGGGTTTTGCGGTCCATCTGGTCAACAGCGGCGCGGCCGCGCTCGATTACTTGTCGCGCCAGCCGGCCGACCTGGTGCTGCTGGACTGGGATCTGCCGCTGATGAATGGCGGCGAGACGGCACGCCGCATCCACGCCGACGCCGCGCACGCCCAGCTGCCGCTGGTGCTGATGATGACCGAATTCACGCGCGAACCGGCGTCGCAGGCGGCCGGCCAGGCCGGCATTGCGGCCACACTGATCAAGCCGCTACATCCGCAGCAGTTGCTGGAGGCGGTGCTGGTCGGACTCGGACTGGCGCTGCCGCAGCGCCGGGCGGGCGCAGTGCCAGCCCCGCTGTCGGACGCGGCGCAGCGCATCGCCGGCGCGCGCGTGCTGGTGGTGGACGACAATGTGATCAACCAGCAGGTGGCGCGCGAAGTGCTGCTGCGCGCAGGCGTGCTGGTGGAGCTGGCCGGCAGCGGTGCCGAGGCGGTATTGATGGTCGACCAGCAGCCGATCGACGCGGTGCTGATGGATATCCAGATGCCGGGCATGGATGGCTACGAAGCTGCAGCCCGCATCCGCAGCAAACCGCAGCACGCGCAGCTGCCGCTGATTGCGATGACGGCGCACGCGGTGGCCGGCTTCCGCGAAAGCAGCCTGGGCATGGGCATGAACGATTACGTGACCAAGCCGATCGATCCGGAGCGCCTGTTCGCGGTGCTGGCCGGCCAGATCGGCCGATCATTGGCCACGCGCGGCGCGGCGCCGGTTGCGGCCATCGGCCTGGCTGGCGCGAACGCGGCATCGGCAGCGGCCGAGGCCATGAACGACCTGCCCGGCATCGAGCTGGCGCACGTGCTGGCACGGCTGGGCGGCAACCGCCAGTTGCTGAGCGCCCTGCTCGACCGCTTCCTGCTCGATTTCGAGAGCGCGCCACAGCGCCTGCTGGCGGCCGTGGAAGCCGGCGCCTACGACCAGGCCGCGCTGCTGGTGCACAAAGTACGCGGCGCCGCCGGCAACCTGTCGATGCAGGCACTGCACCGCGCCGCCGGCGAACTGGAACAACTGCTGCTGTCGCCGCGCCGCACCAAATGCACCGATGAACTTGCCGCCTTCAGCGCTGCGCTGGAACTGGTGCTGGACGGCTTGCAGGCGCAGGACGGCCGCGAACCCGATCAGATCGCGTCGGTCTCGCCGTAACGCAGTTCCACCATCGCGCGTTCACCCTCGCGTGCCGGGCCGCAGCCACACACCGCCACCACCGCGTGGCGCAAATGGTCGAGGCCCAGCATCTGCTCGATATCGGCATCATTGATCGCCGCCGTGACAAACGCCGGCATGCCGGCTTCGGACGCCAGCAGGTAAAAGGTCTGCGACAGATGGCCGGCATCGAGCGCCAGCGCGCGGTAGGCCTTCTGGTGGTTGCGGTACTTCCAGAAACTGCGCTCGGTGCGCCCGACCAGCAGCACCTGCAGCGGCGCATCGGCCAGCCAGCGCTGGTCGGCCAGGATGGCACGCGCCATCGCCGCCGCCTGCTCGCTGTCGAGCTGGCGCAGTGGACGCAGCTCATGCGCGATCGGATGATAGTGATACAAGCCCGGCGCCACGCCATCCACGCGCTGCGCCAGCACAAACGCTTCAATCGGATGCAGGCCGCCGCCGGACGGGCTGGTCTTCTTCAGCACCTCGGCATGCGGGCCGACCTTGCGCACCTCTTGCGCGCCAAACGCACGGTGTAGCAGACGCGCCGCCACGTCCAGCGGCACGCTGGCCTGCAGGTCGAAATTGCGGCCCGTGTAGCGCTGCAATAACTGCTCGTCCAGCCGACCGCCGCCGGCTGGCGGCAACTTCAGCGCGCCTTGCGCCGGTAGTTCCATCGTCGGTGGCGGCGGTTCGCCAAATCGCTCCAGCAAGGCCTGGAAGCTGGGTGCCTCCATGCCGGTTTCGCTGCTGACTTCGCGCCAGCGGCCAAAGGTGTGCGCCAGCGCCGACAGCGGACGCCAGTGTGTGGCGCGCAGCGTCTCGTCGCGTTCGCGCACGGCCGTGTGCGGCGCCTCGTCACTGACCAGCAAGCCCAGTTCCAGCAAGCGCGCGATGCAGTCGGCACCGTACTGCTGCTCGGCCTCGGCGCGCGCGCGCCAGACGGTCTGGCTGGCGCCGCCCAACGCGGCCAGCTCATCGGCGCTGACCTTCAACTCCTGGTCGAGATGCGGCGCCAGCGCCACCCAATGCGTGCTGGCGGCCAGCGCGCTGCTGCCGGCCAGCACCGCGCGCCAGTCGATGGATAATTCTTCGCGGGATTCAAGGTACAGCACGGCGCAGCGGCGGATCTTCATAGTCGGTTCGGCGGATAAAAAAGGTGCCCGCAGTCTAGCCTATGGCATCGCCCCTTGGCAAAGAAATACGTTTGCCGTAGCATGCCTTCGGCAGCGCGACCATGCGCTGTCATTAATCATCCAACTTAGGGATAACAATCAATGCATACTTCTAGCGAACTCAGCGCTATCATCGACAAACTGGCAGGAGACAGCCAGTTCCGCGAGCAACTGCATGCCGACCCGGTGGCCGCGCTGGCCGGCATCGGCATTACCCTGCATCCGGACCATGTGCCGGAAGAAATCAATCTGCCGTCGGCCGCCTCGCTGGCCGCCGACAAGGACCAACTGCAGGCCAAGCTGGAGACCACCGCCGTCATGGTGCCGTTCCTGCTGTCCGGTAACGTCGCCTAAGTTGTTTCCGCGCTAGTCGATCGTGACCGCCAGATCGCGGTTGCGATTGGCGGCGTTGCCGGCATAGTCCTCCGCCGTGATGCGCAGGATGTAATTGCCCGGCCCCAGTTCCCCCACCTTCCACGCCCCCGGCGTCAGCCTGCCGTTGATCAGCCGGTTGTTGATGGCGTAGGCAAAGCGCGTCTCCGCTGCGCCATGCACCGTGATGCCGCTATTGGCCGCATACGCCAGCTTGACCGCCTCACGGTTGCGCGGCAAGCGGTCGTACTGCTGCGTGATGAGCGGCTCGGTCATACCGGGGATGGTGTCGCCATCCTGGTTCAGCAACTGGTAGCCGAGTTTGTACACGCCGAGGCGGCGGCGCTTCTGGTTGCCGTTGATCTGGTCGCTGGCGTCCACCACGATCTGCACTTCCTTCAGGCCTTGCGGAATCACCAGGCGGCCATCGCGCTTTTCAGTCAGCGGCTTGCCGTCCGCGCCCACCACGCTGATGCCGTTGATCTCCGGCGCGATGGTGTCTTCCAGATCGATAAACGGCAGCAGCAGCGGATTCAGCGGGCCGCCATTGGGCTTGTAGTCGAGGTGGACGTGGGCCATGCGGTTGATGGTGCCCAGCGTTTCGCCCTGTTCAAAACGGGTGCCGCGCTTGACGCGCACCGATTGCGCCACGCCCTTCTCGTTCTTCGACAACAGGAAGCGCGGATCGATGGCCTTGTCCCTGGGATCGCGGCCGACGCGCATATGCACATACTGCATGCCGCCAAACGCCAGCCCTTCCGACAACTCGCCATAGCCCCAGCTGGCGCGCGGGTCGGTGACCTTGCCGGCCGTGACCGCCTGCACCGGCGTACCGATCGCGGCCTGCACATCGAGGCCGGTGTGGAAATGATCGCGGCTCTCGCCGTCGAAATTGCCGCGCACCTCGCCCATCAGGCCGACCACTTCATGCGGCTTGTTTTGCGGCGCGACCGGCCACTTCATGGTGGCGCTGCGCGACGGCAGTCCTGGCGCCGGACCATCCGGCACCGGTTCCTCATCGCCGCTGGCGATCTCAATGTGATGCAGGCGGAACGTCGCGCCATCGGTCACGAACAGCGAGCCGTCCCTGGCCAGCGTGATGCCGCGCGGCGAATACAGGCGCACGCCGCCGTCCGCACCGTAGCCCGGCTGGGCCGGATGATCGACATCCTTCAGCGCCACCGGCTCGCCGGCCGGCGTGATCTGCGCCACGCGGCCATGCGCGCTGCTGGCGAGGTACAGGAAGCCATCCTTGGTCAGGGCGATGCCCACCGGCGAGCGCAGCAGCGAATCGCGGTCGTCCTCCCTGGCGGCGGCAATGGTGCTGACCGTGCCGCCCTTGCCGATCTTGCGGATGGCGTGATTGGCGGTGTCGGCCACGTAAATGTCGCCGTCTGCGCCGACCGCGATGCCGGTCGGCGTATCAAACAGCGCCAGCGCCGCCGGGCCGTCGGCATTACCGGCGCGCTTGCCGCCGGCGATGGTGGTCACCGTGCCGTCCGGCGCGATGCGGCGGATGCGGTCGTTGTAGGTATCGGCCACATAGACATTGCCGGCGCCGTCGAGCGCCACGCCGACCGGGCCGTTGAACTGCGCGCCGGCGCCCTTGCCGTCCTTGTCGCCCGCCAGGCCATCCCCGGCCAGCGTCGATACCGTGCCGTCCGGCGTGATCTTGCGGATCGCGTTGTTGCCGGTGTCGGCCACATACAGGTTCCCGGCCGCATCGATCGCCATGCCGGACGGCGTGTTGAACGACGCGGCGGCGCCCTTGCCTTCCGCATAGCCTTCCGTGCCGCCAGCCAGCACGGTGCCAGCGCCGTTGGCGTCGATCTTGCGGATCGTGTTGTTGTCGCCGCCATCGGCGACGTAGAGATTGCCGTCCTGGTCCAGCACCACGCCGAATGGATCGGCAAAGCGCGTGCGGCGGCCGCCGCCATTGAGCGCGCCCGGCAAGCCATCGCCTGCCAGCGTGGTCACGCGCGCATGCCAGCCGGCCTGCGTGCCCTGCGCCGCCGACGGCCGCGCCACCGGGCCGGGATCGGCATCGTCATGCGCCGCCTGCTTCTGCACCACCACATAAGCGACACCGCCGCCAAGCGCCGCACCGCCCAAGGCGATCGCGGCCAGAATAAGTTTGAATTGAATTGGAGACACTGGCCAGAACCTAAACGTTGACTTATGGAAATCTTAACACGCCTGGGCTGGGCTCCGGCCAAAAAAAAAGCCCGCTCAGGGAGCGGGCTGAAGTCTATTTCCTTGGAGGAGATAGAGGAGACAGGTGAAGTATGCTGCGTTACAGCATATCAGTCCAATTTATCTTTCCAATGCCAGACATTCACTAAGCGAATAACAGCCTTACTTGGTATCGGCAGCGTACGGCAGCACGCGGGAGGCCATGCGGTTGTCGGTTTTCAGGACCGCCACTTCGTCCGCCAAGATGTGGACCGCTTCGTTCAGCAGCACGTCTTTCGCGGCCTTGGCGGCTTTTTCCGCTTCCAGCTCGGCCGCCAGCGAACGCTCGGCGCCTTGCAGGCCGTCATCGCTGCGCAGCGCGCCTTTGACGGCCGCAACTTTCTTCCCATTCGCCGGCTTGGCGCCCGTCGCGTTTTTCAGCGCTTCTTTCGGATCCGGCACCAGGATAGGATCATCCGCGCCCGGCGTGGTCGACAGCAAACGCGCTTCACGCAGCTTGGCGCGCGCTTCCTGCTGGTCGCGCTCCTTGCGGCGCACGGCTTCGTTCAGCGAGATCGAGTTTTCCTTGCGCTGCTTTTTCACCAGCGCGATGTCTTCGGCCAGGTACTGGAAATCCTTGTCCTTGGCCACCCGCGCTTCGTGCTTTTTATCCAGCAGCGGCACGATTTCCTTCATGTCGCCAGTCGGGATGTAGATCGCCGGCTTGATCTGGGTCCACGGCAAGGCGTTCTCGTAGCTCGATTCGCCGAAGGTGTCGGAGTCGCCCATCGTCGGCAGCTTGATGTCGGGCGTGACGCCGCGCAGCTGGGTGGTGCCGCCGTTGATGCGGAAGAATTGCGCAATGGTGAACTTCAGCTCGCCATAGTGCACCTTGTCGTTCTGGGCAAAACGGTCCAGCCCGAACAGGGTTTGCACCGTGCCTTTGCCGAAGCTCGGCTCGCCGATGATGATGCCACGGCCGTAATCCTGGATCGCCGCCGCGAAAATCTCCGAGGCCGAGGCCGAACCACGGTTGACCAGCACGCCCATCGGGCCGTCCCAGGCCATGCCCGGATCGGTGTCGCTTTCGACTTCGACCTTGTTCTCGCCATTGCGCTGCATGACCACCGGGCCTTTGTCGATGAACAGGCCGGTCAGTTCCACCGCCTCGGTCAGCGAGCCGCCACCGTTGTTGCGCAAGTCGATCAGCACGTTGTCGACCTTGTCTTTCTTCAGCTCGCCCAGCAGGCGCTTGACGTCGCGCGTGGCCGACTTGAAGTCCTTGTCGCCCTTGCGGCGCGCTTCGAAGTCCATGTAGAAAGTCGGCAGCGAGATCACGCCCACGCGGCGTTTGGTATTGCCATCCTTGACTTCATAGATGGACTTCTTGGCCGACTGCTCTTCCATGCTGATCTTCTGGCGCACCAGCGAGACGAACTGGTGCTTGGCATCCGCGCCGCCGTCGGCCGGGATGATTTCCAGCTTGACGGTCGAATCTTTCGGGCCGCGAATCAGCGCCACCACGTCGTCCAGGCGCCAGCCCAACACTTCGGTCATCGGGGTTTTCTCGTCCTTGGCCACGCCGACGATCTTATCGCCGACCTTGATTTTGCCGGACAGGCCGGCCGGGCTGCCGGTCACCACTTCGCGCACCACGGTGTAGTCGTCGCGCGATTGCAGCACGCAGCCGATGCCTTCCAGCGACAGGCGCATGGCGATGTCGAAGTTCTCGGCCGCGCGCGGGCCCAGGTAGTTGGTGTGCGGCTCGATCGACATGGCGTAGGCATTCATGAAGATCTGGAACACGTCTTCATTGGTCAGCTTGCGCGACGGGCTCAGGTAGCCCTCGTAGCGCTTGTCCAGCGTGTCGCGGATGGCCTTGTCTTCCTTGCCGGCCAGTTTCAGGCGCAGCCATTCGTTCTTGACGCGCTTGCGCCACAGCTCTTTAACCTCGGCGTCGCTCTTGGCCCATTCGGCCTTTTCGCGGTCGTACTGGTAGCTTTCGTCGGAGTTGAATTCAAACTTGCCCTGCTTGACCAGTTCGCGCGCATAGGCGATGCGCTCGTTGAAGCGCTGCTGGTACAGGTTGAAGATGGCAAACGGCACGCTCAGGTTTTCGCCGGTGATGGCGTCGTCCAGGCGGGTGCGGACGATGGCGTATTGGTCGATGTCGGCCTGGGTGAAGAACATTTTCTCCGCGTCCAGCGACTTGAAGTAGCGGTCGAAGATTTTCTCCGACATGGCGTCGTCCAGCGGCGCCGGTTTGTAGTGCAGCTTGCTCAGCACGCGCGTGGCCCACAGGGCAGCCTGGGTCTGGCCCGGCTGAGGCTTGAGCTGGGTATCAGCCGTTTTCTCTGGGACGGCGGCGCCGGCCTGCACTGACAGGGCCGCCAACACGGCCACCAACAGCATTTGCTTCTTCATCGGCTTACTCCGAAACGATATTAATCAATATTTGCTGCTGCTTCATTCTACAGGATAGCAGCCGCAACACGGCACTGGTAATTTCGAGTTTCTCTGGCTAAGCTTAAGGCGCGCTGAAATACAATTTTTCAATAACAGATATTCCGACTATCGTTGTTCAAGTCATTGTTTTATAAAACAAAAGTTTTCGAGGACATACTCCAAACAGTTGCTTTACGGAAAAAATCTGGTATGATTCTGGTCTTGATGTAGTTTCACCTGACGGCCCTGCCTCGCGAAATCACAGCGGCAGCGCCCACTAGTCTCATGCAGTTGCTCCCGGGCGCCCCGGAGCATGCTCGAATCCGAGCGACTTCAACCGCAGTTTTTTTTCTCGAAGCCACTAATGAAAACAATAATGAATCCCCGTAACTGGGGCGTCGGTAGCAAGATTACCGTCTTTACTTTCGGCCTGATCAGCGTGATCCTGGCCCTGTTGCTCACCCTGATCAACATGAGCACCTCGGCCATGCTGAAAGACCGCGCCAAGGCCAATGTGGCCAACACGCTGGGCGGCATCGCCAATACGGTGGAAGTGTTCAACACCGCCATGATGAATGAAGCGTCGAGTTTCGCGCGCCTGTTTGCCGCCCAGTTCAGCGGCGGCCAGTTCACGCTCGACCCGTCCGCTACTGTCGAGATCGGCGGCAAGCCGACCCCGTCCCTCAAGCACGGTGGCAAGGCACTGAACCTGGACTTCAGCATTCCCGACAAGTTCACCGGCGAGACCGGCGTGATCGCCACCATCTTTGCCGCCGACGGCGAAGAGTTCGTGCGCGTCACCACCTCGCTGAAAAAAGAAAACGGCGACCGCGCCGTCGGCACCCAGCTCGACCACGCCCACCCGAGCTACCCGCTGCTGCGCGCTGGTAATAACTACATCGGCCTGGCCACCCTGTTCGGCAAGCAGTTCATCACCCAGTACGACCCGATCAAGGACAGCAACGGCAAGGTCATCGGCGTGCTGTTCATCGGCCTCGATATCTCGAAGAACCTGGCCATGCTGAAGGAAAAGATCAAGGCCATCAAGATCGGCGAGACCGGCTATGTCTACGTGCTGAACGCGGCCGCCGGCAAGAACCAGGGCTTCGCGCTGGTCCACCCTACCCAGGAAGGCAACAGCCTGCTGGACAGCAAGAGCAACGACGACCGTCCCTTCGTCAAGGACATGCTGGAAGCCAAATCGGGCAGCATGACTTACGACTGGGCCGACAAGCAAGGCGAGACCCCGCGCGAGAAAATGGTCGAGTTCCACACCTTCAAGCCGTGGAACTGGCTGATCGTGGGCGGCACCTACACCGAAGAAATCACCCAGGAAGCGCGCCAGCTACGCAACCGCTACGCGCTGCTGGGCCTGGTCGCACTGGTGCTGTTTGCCGGCGTGCTGTTCGTGCTGGTGCGCTCGGTCGTGTCGCGTCCGCTGGCACGCGCCACCGAAGCCGCCGACCGCATCGCCAAGGGCGACCTCGACGTGCACCTCGTGATCGACAACAAGGATGAAATCGGCCTGGTGCTGCGCTCGCTGAACAACATCAGCGACAACCTGTCCGACGTGGTCGGCCAGGTGCGCCGTGGCGCCGAGCAGATCACCTCCGCTTCGAGCGAAATCGCCCAAGGCAACCTGGACCTGTCGGGCCGCACCGAAGAACAGGCGTCGAGCCTGGAAGAAACCGCCGCCTCGATGGAACAACTGAGCAGCGCCGTGACCCAGAACGCCGAGAACGCCTCGCAAGCGAACCAGATGGCGCTGGCCGCCTCGGGCATCGCCGCCAAAGGTGGAGAAGTGGTGGCGCAGGTGGTGGATACGATGGGCTCGATCACCGAGTCGTCGCGCAAGATCGCCGACATTATTTCGGTCATCGACGGCATTGCCTTCCAGACCAACATCCTGGCGCTGAACGCTGCCGTGGAAGCGGCGCGCGCCGGTGAACAGGGCCGTGGTTTCGCCGTGGTCGCCTCCGAAGTGCGCAACCTGGCCCAGCGCTCGGCCACCGCCGCCAAGGAAATCAAGGAACTGATCGACGACTCCGTCGGCAAAGTGGAAGTCGGCAGCAAGCAGGTGGAACAAGCCGGCACCACCATGCGTGAAGTGGTGGACAGCGTGCGCCGCGTGACCGATATCATGGCCGAGATCAGCCACGCCAGCGAAGAGCAGCGCGCCGGCATCGGCCAAGTGCACGAAGCCATCACCCAGATGGACCAGGTGACGCAGCAGAACGCCGCGCTGGTGGAAGAAGCCGCCGCAGCGGCAGCCGCGCTGCAGGAACAGGCGCACGAACTGGAAGACGTGGTGCGCATCTTTAAGCTGGGCAGCAATGACGGCAAGCCGCAGCTGCGCAACGAACAAAAGCAGTACCTGGCGCTGAAGTAATCCGCTCCTTCGCGCCTGAGCTGGGCCGCCCCCGTGAAAACGGGCGCGGCCTTTTTCTTATTCAAACAACTGTTTTTGCGCCAACTTGGGCTGGACGGTAATCCGATACCCTTGCGTATTTCACCGTTACTGGATCGGCTGTTCGACGACGTGGACAACTGGTGCGCACTCGTTCACAAAGTAGAGGTAGTACGCTTGCTTGGCTGGCGGATGTCGCCCCGTTGCGGACCTTTGTGGCTCTACAAGGCGGACGGTCGACGTTTGAATTCACCGAACTGGGACACCGTGCTGCGCCAAGTCCGGTGGAACGATTTGTTTTAAGGCCTGTTGTACACCAAAAGCTTTTGAACTAATCATGCTTTGATGTTTTTTGTGTAGCAGTCGAATTAAGGGAAGATTGTCCAAGAGAGCAAACTCTTCTACCAATGGCGTGAAGTTGCCACCATTGGATGAGATGCAATTATAAAAAAGCAGCAATAGCTCTTGATCGGACAATTGTGCTCGAATTAAACGCAAATATGGGCCGTTTGTTTGGTTTTCATCCTTGATAAATCTAAAAACATTGTATAGATAACGGAAATAGTGCCCTAACTCCGTTTGATGATCCTTCCAGAATAGTTGGTATGCCAGCATAACTACGGATTCTTCGCTATGCTTGCCATTCGCCTTTTCCTTATTTTCGCGGTAAATCTTATTGAATCTCGTATAAAAAACACTAAAGCAATCTCTGCCTCTCGTAACCTTACCCCCATCACCTATCAAGTCGATTGAATTGACAATCTGGTTGTGAATTTCCAGCATCTGAAAAAAAGTGTTCTCAAAGTTTTGTTTTTTCAGGCTGTCGTTTTGATCCCGCAAAGCATCGGCTGAACGCTTCAGTTCGACGCGGGATTCGCGCAACTCGGTTTGCTGAATAACTATCGTTATCAACAAGCCCATGAAAGTGAGAAATGTAAGAATCGGATTGAGTACGCCGCCAAAAAAATCCCCCCATTCGCCAAATGTACTTTTATTAATCGAAAAAAGATTAACAATAAACACTAAAATTACTGCAGCGACAGCAACTTTGAAAAGCGAAAATAGTGGGCGAAAAGTTCGTTTGCGACGTGGCGAAACCAATGAAATGAACTGTCTATAGATTTTCTGATTTATCGTCATGAGTGCTTATTTGATGATGATTAACGTTTTATAAAGCAAAAAACATCGATTTAACCTGGGCGTATGGGGCGGTCAGGGGAGCCAGAATTTTTACCTCCCAAGCGCTGGCTATTCTCTCGCTGTTCTTCATGTTCTTCTCGCGATGGGCTGCTGCAGGCAGAGAAAATTCAGCCAAGAAAGGTCGTTTGGTACTGATTGATAGCAAAGACATTATTTTTTGTTTTCGCCCAGCTCACACCGTTAAATTGAATCCAAGCTTGGCCGTCTTGGTCAACGATATCCAGCACATCATTTTTTGCAGTCAATGCCACAAACGTTACGTAAATCGAGCCAAAATTGACGAGTCGAATTTTTCCGATAAGAAAAATTTCCTTCGATGAAATAGCTACATGAAGCTGGCCGATGGAGGTACCGTCCTTTTTCCAGATCTCGGTACATTGCAAAAGAGAAATTATGCAGATCATTAGGTGATTCATTTGCAATGCGGAAAAAGGGACTAGCTGTTCGTGTCCGAGAATCGAATTAATTTCCGTAGCTATGTCATCGACCGTAAATATCGGACGAATTTCTATTTTTCCGTCAAATGGTGGTGGGCGATCAAGAGCATTTTTTACTTCTGTCATGTAGTCAAAGATCAGCCCTCTATCCTTCTCTCTATGTGCGAGGAAATCGGCAAACTCACGTAAAGCCCCCCCAACTTTTGCGTAACGCCGAAGTAGCATAAGTAAAATAAATACATCATCCTCAGAAAAATCGCTCAAATGTACTTGGTTGACGATTCGACTAAGTTGCCAAAGCTCCTTACTGTCCATCTTTCGCCCTTTCCTTCGATAATATACCTTTGCGTAACGCCTTCTTTTCGTAGTTGGGGTCGATTTCAGATATGGGACGCAGCTTCAAATCAAATGGCTTGAACTTGCCTTCAAATTGAGCTTCGCCAGGTACTCGCGCCATATCACGCCAATAGCTCGGCTCAAGTTTTTCATCATTCGATCGCGGCCTGATCACGCACCTTGCAATTACTTCTTTGCAGGTCTTATCAAGGAGGTTTACGCTCTTGAATTTGGTTGCGCACGCAGATAGGAGATGGAACATAGCCGAAAGAGCCGCCGTCACCTCATCAAGATTAGGCTGATCACCTCGATGAATAAACTCATTACGTGCCTTTCGAGCTTCATTTAAGTAACGGTACGTTTCAACTCTCAAAATCCCCTTTTGAAATAAAAGCTCGATCCGTGCAGAGGTGGTCCAAACCCTGTAATCCTTCAAAAAGCTACTACGATTTGGAATCGAGTCGCCGTGAGCTTTAGCTTCCACCTCATCCCGCCAAATCTTACTGACCAACTGCTCAACGCACGTCCACAAACAGGTCAGCGCCTCTGCAAGCGCACCCGCGACGTAATGGGTGGTACCCGCAAGTGCCACCTCGTGACTTATTGGCTCGCTCTTAGAAAGGATGTTTCTCCCACGTTTGATTGCCCTTTCGAGAGCCGAGAGAGTAATAGGCTTCCGATCTAGAAGCACGATATTATCGCTGATGCTTGCCGTCTTATCTCTGAGCGCAAAGTGTAATGCTGAATTTCTGTTCCGACCACCATGCAGCCGGGTATATCCCGTATTAAACAACCAGCCGGAACATATATCAGACGGAGCCGCTCCTTCTGTATAGATGCCGCCAAGGAGCATCTCGAGGAAAACGCGATTGAATATCTTGAGCGCCTTTCCTGGTTCTGCGAACTCAGGAAGCGCGGGCATTGCCAAGCTCCCATCAAAACCTACCAACATCATGTACGGGGCAACATTTCCATCAATGAACCCACTAGCCCTATTGAGTTTCAGATAATCGTACGTTCGGCGATTTATGTCTTCTAGCGTTGGCCGCCATGCGTCACGACCATCTTTTCCTATTAGCTTCAGCGGCGCACTTACTGCCATAATCAAGGGTACTCCCTCGGGATTTGAAGATTTGTTCATGGGGCCTATTGCCGATCTAGAAGGTGTCGATCTAAAAGAATATAGGGGCAAACATCAAGCCACTTGTGCGCTCACCTAGTCGTTTCGTTTTCAAAGGATGCAATTATTGTGGATCGTATAAGCATTGGTTTGGAGTGGTCTGCTATTGGCCGAATATGGCCGGATTGCGTCATGCATAGCCCATAATGCTCTTAATTCTTGGGATAAGGAAGGCTGCAATCAGCAGTGCAACGGGAAGTCCGACCAGAAGCAGTGCTCGTCCCGGTCCCATGTCAAATGAGACCTTGGCGATGCCAGCAACGACAGCCCCCCCAAAACGTCGAGGCGCCAATGACTAGAGAGGCCATGCCAATCCACTGACAGATCAATTCAAAAATTTCGTACGGCTTCATTGGTTATTCGGTTGATTATTCGCTTTCTGGCGGCGGAATGGCTGCTACTGTCCGGTTGCAGCGACTGCGTTACCGTGCATCTTTATTCTTGCTCTGTTTGGCGGGATGCTGGGCCAGATAGTCCGCGACGAATTTCAGAACCTTTTCCCTGTATTCTTCCTGACCAGGACGTACTTTGGACGTTTTCTGGAGCAACGCGCGCTGTGCTAGATCCATCCGATGGGTATATCCATGATTTAATATCCATAGTGCGCGATCATAATAGCCGACCGACGCCGCCTTTATGAAGGCTGAAAGTTCAGATGCGCCGCTGGTGAAATTGATGTCTGCGCCGTGCGCCAATAGAATTTCAGCGCAATCATAATGCTGCGCGTCCAAGGTATGCATCAGTGCACTAACTTCATTGTGTTCGGTGCCTGGTGCGCCACCATGCTCGAGAAGCAAGCGAAGAATCTTTGATTCTCCTGCGGAAGCGGCCAAAAAGACGGGAGGAGCTAATCCAATGGTGCCATTGGGTTGTTCTTGGTAAAAATTGGGGTTCGCCCCTAACTTGAGCAGCAACGAGACAGCCTCTGGATCCCGTTTTACAATGGCCCAGATCAGTGGCGTCATTCCGCGCTGGCCAGAGCTGTTGATATCTGCTCCCGAACCAATTTCCTGCTTCACTCCCATTTCGTTATGTCGCATTGCCAGATTGACCAGACTAACAACCTTCTTGTCGTCGAATACTTCATTGGCTGATTTTCCAAACAAACTATCTCCTGGCAATACGGAGCACGAAGAGATCATGAAACAAATCGCTAAGAGTAGATGGGTAATTTGGGTATGCGACATAAATTCAATAGATTCGTAAGTGGTCTGCTTCTGGCCGATCGCTGCCGCTTACTTTTTCGGACGGGAAAAGTAAGCTATCGGTAATGCGACAATGAAGAAGCTAACTAGCGCCACGGTTGCAACCCTGTACCAGTCGACATGAGACATGCCGTTCATTAGAGCCTGATAAATTGCAGTTCCAACACCGGCACCGAGAGGAACGTTCACAAGAAATTTTTTGTTCATATTGACGAGCTTGTTAGTTGTTGATCGTGTTGATCGATAAGCTGTTGACTTTCAGCATAGCATGTTTATTTGTTGGCAAAGTTCACGAATTTTCACTATGGCAACTGCCCTCAATACACTGTCATCCGGCAGACGTTATAATCGCGGCATGCGTATTTTCTTCCAGCATCGACGCTTGGCCAGCTTGCTCGTCTTCATGGCGATCTTGTTCAATGCCTGCGCGCCAGCGATCGGGCAAGCGGTGACCACACTGGTCGCCGATCCGCTGGCACTGGAAGTGTGCCGCGCCGCACCCGGCCGCGACGGCCAAGAGGCGCCGGCCAAGCTGCCGCCCCATCTCGCCAAGCATTGCGTTGTCTGCGCGTTCCACGCAGGCAGCGAGGCCCCGCCGCCATCGGCCGGCCTGCTAGCGGTACTGGAAGGCCACGACGATTACCCATTGGCACACCGCGCCGCGCCGGTGCCGGCAGGCTTCCGCCCGGCTGCCCAGCCGCGCGGACCACCCGCAGCCTGAGACGAAACCTCGCATCGCTCCGCCGTGCTGCCACCCAGCGCGGCCTTCGCATCATTCGTTTGACAGGATTCTCTATGCAACGCCGTACCTTCATATCGTCGTTGGTGGCGCTACCGCTGGTGGCTGGTTCCGCCCGCGCCGCCGGCTTCACCGCCATCGACATCACCGGCGCCAACCTCGGCCCGGACTACCAGCTGTCCTACAGCGACGGCAAGCCAGCCTCGCTGCGCGACTTCAAGGGCAAGTATGTGATGCTGTTCTTCGGCTTCACCCAATGCCCGGACGTGTGCCCGACCACGCTGGCGCGCGCCACCGAAATCAAGCGCCTGCTGGGCGCCGATGGCGACAAGCTGCAAGTGGTGTTCGTCACCGTCGATCCCGAGCGCGACACCGGGCCGCTGCTGGCCGAGTATATGCGCGCTTTCGATCCGAGCTTTGTCGCGGTGCGCGGCAATCTTGAGCAGACCGCCAAGGCCGCCAAGGACTTCAAGATTTTCTACCGCAAGGTGCCAAGCGGCAGCTCCTACACGATGGACCACACCGCCCTCACCTATGTGTTCGACGCCAACGGCAAGATCCGCCTGGCGGTCAAGCACGAACAAACTGCCCAGCAGGTCGCTGCCGATGTGCGCCTGCTGATGCATCCGAAAAAAGAAACCGGCTTCCTGAAAGGACTATTCCAATGAAAAAACTACTCTCCCTGCTGCTGATGGCAGCCCTGCCCGCGCTGGCGCAGGTGACGGTCGGCGAACCGTGGGTACGCGCCACCGTAGCCGCGCAAAAAGCCACCGGCGCCTTCATGACGTTGACCTCGGTCCAGCCGGTGAAACTGGTGGGCGTCAGCTCCCCGGCGGCCGGCGTGGTCGAAATGCATGAGATGAAAATGGAAAACGACATGATGCGCATGCGCCAGATGCCAGCGGTGGATCTGCCGGCCGGCCAGCCGGTCAAGCTGGCGCCCGGCGGCTATCACCTGATGCTGTTGGAACTGAAGCAGCCGCTGAAGGAAGGCGACAAAATCCCGCTGACGCTGGAATTTGAAGACGCCAAAAAGGTACGCAGCAAAGTGGTGGTCGACGCGCCAGTCAAGCCGCTCAACGCAGCCCACTAAACGTCACCGTCAGCATGTGCCGGACGATATCGTCGTTCGCCATCTTGCTGAACTTTTGCAAATACTCCACCGCAGGATCGCAGGTACGGGCGTAGTAGCTGAACAGGATGGCGTCGGAAGGCAGCGCCTTGTTCAGCAGCCCGTCCTTCTGCCCCTGCTTGACCAGCGCTTCCAGCTGGCGATTCAACTTCACCACGCGCAGCATGTACTTCACGTTGCGCATCAACATATCCCGCACATGCGGACTGGTCGACGGCAGGAATGGCAAGCCGCCATCCAGCCGTACCCGCAGCGCCCACTCCAGCAACGCCGACAGCTTGTCCACCGGACCCAGTGCAGGATCGAGTCCGGCTACCTGCTCGATCGCGCCATCCAGCAGCCGGATCATCGCCTCGCCCACCAGGTCTTCCTTGGACTTGAAGTGCTTGTAAAGGCTCGGCTTGGAGATGCCGACCGCCCCTGCCACGTCATCCATCGTCATCAAGTCATAGCCCTTGCTGCCCAGCACGGACGTGGTCGCATCCAGGATGGCGTTTTCGCGCAGCTTGAAGGCCTGGTCTTTGAAGCTGAATTTGGAAAGAATACTCATTGGTAAATTTTCGCTACTAATCAGTAGCGTTTCTGGTTTATTGGTAGTAATATTACCACGTCGGTATAAAAACGCCACCATAACTATGACTACAGCACGCAAACGTATCGCCGTGATCGGCGCCGGTATCTCCGGCCTGGCCACGGCTTACTTCCTCAACCGCCGCCACGACGTGGTGTTGTTCGAGGCGGGCAGCTATCTCGGCGGCCACGCCAACACCGTGGACATCGAACTGGAAGGCCAGTGCTGCGCGGTCGATACCGGCTTTTTGGTCTACAACGAAAAAACCTATCCCAACCTGATTGCCCTGTTCGACGAGCTGGGCGTGGCCAGCATTGCCAGCGATATGTCGTTCGGCGTGTCCATGAACGACGGCGCGCTGGAATGGGCCGGCACCAGTCTCGATACTGTGTTCGCCCAGCGCCGCCGGCTGGCTTCGCCCGCCTTCCTCGGCATGCTGCGCGATATCCTGCATTTCAACCGCCATGCCGAGGATTTTCTCGCTGAGTGCGAATCGGACCGCGTCACGTTGGAACAGCTGCTGGCACGCCACCGCTACGGCAGCATGTTCCGCGACGCTTACCTGCTGCCGATGGCCGCCGCTATCTGGTCCAGCTCACCGCAAGATATCCTGCGCTTTCCGGCCGCGACCTTCCTGCGCTTCTGCCTGAATCACGCGCTGTTGCAGGTCAATGACCGGCCGCAGTGGCGCACGGTGCGCGGCGGTTCGCGCAACTACGTACAAGCCATCGCCGCCACCCTGCCCGATTGCCGGCTCACTACGCCGGTGCACGAGGTGCGCCGCAGCGGCGGGCAGGTGCAGGTCCGCCACGGTGCGCTGATGCAGGTGGAAGCGTTTGATGCGGTGGTCTTTGCTACCCACGCGCCAGCTACGCTGTCGCTGATGGCCGACGCCAGCGAGCGTGAACGCGCCATCCTTGGTGCGGTGCGCTACCAGCCCAACACCGCATGGCTGCACACCGATGCAGGCCTGATGCCGCAGTTGCGCAAGGTGTGGTCGGCATGGAATTACCTGTCGTCGCGGCAGCGCGACGGCAGCCAGCCGGTGTGCGTCAGCTATTGGCTGAACCAGTTGCAAAGCCTGCCGTTCAAGCAGCCGGTGGTGGTCACCCTGAATCCGCCTGCGCCGCCGGCGGCCGACAAGGTGCTGGCGCGCTTCGAATACGACCACCCGATCATGGACCAGCCGGCCATCGACGCGCAGCGCGCGCTGCCGCAGATCCAGGGCGGTGGTGGCATCTGGTACGCCGGCGCCTGGACCGGCTATGGTTTCCACGAGGACGGCCTGAAGTCGGCGCTGCGCGTCGCCGCCGCCTTCGACGCCGCTCCGGCCTGGGCCACGCTGCCATGAGCCAATCCGCGCCAGCGCAGCTGATCCACGCGCGTGTCATGCATGCGCGCCTGCGGCCGGTGCTGCATCGCTTTGTCTATCCGGTGTTTTATGTGCGCCTGAACCTGGCACGGCTGGACGAATGCCAGTCGCGCTGGTTCGGCGTTGACCGTCGCCGCCCACTGTCGCTGCGTACCCGCGACTACGGCCCGCACGACGGCTCCGACCTGCAACAATGGATGCGCGCTTTGCTGGCCACGCACGGCATCGCCGCCGATGGGGAGATCTGGCTGCAAACCTTCCCGCGCGTGTTCGGCTACGCTTTCAACCCGGTCAGCTTCTGGCACTGCCATGATGCGCAGGGCCGCCTGCGCGCCGTGCTGGCGGAGGTCAACAACACCTTCGGCGAAACCCACCGCTACCTGCTGCAAGTAGCGGACGACGGCAGCGCCGCCTGCGTCAAGCACATGCACGTGTCGCCGTTTTGTCCGCTGACTGGTGGCTACCGTTTCCGCTTCCATGCGACCGGCGCTGCGCCACGCACCGCTCTCGATTATCACGACCACGACGGCCTGCTGATCCGCACCACGCTGTCTGGCCGTGCCGAGCCGATGCGCGACCGCGCACTGGCGCTGGCCCTGCTGCGCTATCCGCTGCTGGGCCTTGGCGTCGTATTCCGAATTCACTGGCAGGCCTTGCGCCTTTGGATCAAGGGCGTGCCCTTCTTTCGCAAGCCGCCGCGTTCCGCCAACCACACCACCATCCACGAGGAGCCGCTCCGATGAACCACACGCTGTCGTCCGCCACACAGACCGCGCCCGCCGCCGCCCGGCTGTTCCTGACCCTGCTGGGCCGTCTCAACCACGGCCACCTCGAACTGATCACGCCCGACCACACGCGCATGGTGTTTGGCGATGCCCACGCCGGCCCCGCCGCCACGCTGGAAGTGCACGACTGGCGCGCCTGCGCCAGCATTTTGCGCGCCGGCGATATCGGCCTCGGCGAAGCTTGGGGCGCAGGCTGGATCGACAGCCCGGACGTGGTGGCGCTGCTGCGGCTGGCCTTGCGCAACGAAGCGGCGCTGGAGCCGGCGGTGTTCGGCGGCGTGCTGGCGCGTTGCTGGTATCGGCTGCGGCACTGGCTGCGTCCCAACACACGCAACGGCAGCCGCCGTAACATCCACAGCCACTACGATATCGGCAATGACTTCTACCGCTTGTGGCTGGACCGCAGCTGGACCTACTCGGCAGCGATCTTCGATGGCGACTACAGCCAGCCGCTGGAGCTGGCCCAGCAGCGCAAATACCAGCGCGTGATTAACTCTCTGGGGCTGTGCGCGGGCGACCGCGTGCTGGAAATCGGCTGCGGCTGGGGCGGTTTTGCCGAGCATGCGGCGCGCCAGGGCATCCACGTGCACGGCCTGACCATTTCGCCATCGCAGCTGGCGATCGCGCAGCAGCGCATTGCGGCGGCCGGACTGGGCGAGCTGGCACAACTCGAACTGCGCGACTATCGCGATATCGATGGCGTGTATGACGCTGTGGTGTCGATTGAAATGTTCGAGGCAGTTGGCGAACGTTTCTGGCCGCAGTATTTCGACACCGTGCAAGCGCGCCTCAAACCAGGCGGCAAGGCGCTGGTGCAGTCGATCACCATCGACGAGCGTCACTTCCCGCGCTACCGCAGCAGCACCGACTTCATCCAGCAGTACATCTTCCCCGGCGGGATGCTGCCGAGCGTCAAGCGCTTTGAACGCAGCGCCGCGCGCGCCGGCCTGTTCTGTGATGATGCCTACGCATTCGGCCGCGACTACGCCGAGACCCTGCGGCGCTGGCGCAGCGCTTACCATGCCGCGCACGCGCAGGTGGTGGCGCAGGGCTTCGACGAGCACTTCATGCGCATCTGGGACTTGTACTTCGCGTACTGCGAAGCCGCTTTTGACGAGGGCCGTACCGATGTCGTCCAATTCCTCCTGCACAAAGCCTGAGCGCCGCCGCTGGCTGGTCGCGCTGACGCTGGCGGCCCTCGTGGCCAGCGCGACCAACGCTGCCGCTGCTGCTGGCGCTAGCGCCGCCTCCGCCGACTGGCGCGCGCAGCTGCCGCAAGCGCAGGTGCTTGGCGGCGGCGACCTGACGTGGTTCGGCCTGCGCATCTACCGCGCCACCCTGTGGTCGGCCACTCGGCCGTTCGACGCCGCGCAGCCATTCGCGCTGCAACTACACTACTACCGCAGCATCAGCCGTGAACGGCTGGTGAACACCAGCATTGATGAAATCCGCCGCCTCAGCCCCACGCCGCTGCCCGCCGCGACACTGACACGCTGGGAAGCGCTGCTGAACACCGCCTTCGTCGATGTGCGCGACGGCGATGAACTGACCGGCGTCTACCTGCCCGGCAAAGGCATGCAACTGTACGACCGCCAGCGCCTGCTGGCCGAACTGAACGACGAGGCATTGGCCCGCGCCTTCTTCGACATCTGGCTCAACCCGGACAGCCGCGATCAACGGCTGCGCCAACGTCTGATGGGCGCCGCGCCATGAGCAACGCCGCTTACGGCCTGCTGGGCGCGCCACTGGCGATGGCGGCGCTGCCGCTGTTCGTGCAACTGCCTGCCTACTACGCCACCCATCTCGGCGTCGCGCTGGCGCCGCTCGGTGGCGTGCTATTTGCCGCGCGCCTGATCGACATGCTGCAAGACCCGCTGCTCGGCCACCTGCTCGATCGCGCCGAGGGTCGCCAGCGCCGCTGGATGATGGTCGGCGCGCTGGTACTGGCGCTGGCGTTTGCCGCCCTGTGGCTGCCGCCGCCGGCCGTCTCGCCGGGCGCGTGGCTGGCGCTGATGCTGGTGCTGGCCTACGGCGCGCACAGCCTGGTCAACATCGCCTACCTGTCCTGGGGCGCACGCCTGCAAGCCGCGCTGGCCCCGGTCGCGTGGCGCGAAGGCCTGGGACTGGCGGGCATGCTGGCGGCCAGCCTGATACCGGCCGCTATCCTCGCCGCCGACAGCGCGCAAGTGCGCCCAAGCCTGGCCGCCTACAGCACCGGCTACGCGCTACTGCTGGCAGCGGCGATGCTGGCACTGCTGCGTCACGCACCGCCGCCGTCCGGAGCCAAGCGCAGTGGCGGCGACGGCTGGCGCGACACCGTGCGCGAGTTGGCGGGCAACCGCGCGCTGCGTGCTTTGCTACTGCCTTACTTTATCAATGCGCTATCGGTCGCCATCCCGGCCACGCTGGCGCTGTTCTACATTCAAGACCAGCTAGGCGCGCCGCATATGGCCGGCGTTTTCCTCGCCTGCTATTTTGGCGCGGCGGCCTGCGGCCTGCCCGCATGGACAGCGCTGGCCCGCAAGATAGGCCCGCTGCGCTGCTGGCGACTCGGCATGCTGCTATCCGTGCTGGGCTTTTGCGGCGCAGCGCTGCTCGGCCCAGGCGACCTGCTGCCATATGCCGCCGTCTGCATCGCCGCCGGCGCAGCACTGGGGGCCGACCTCGCGCTGCCGCCGGTGCTGCTCGCGGAATCGTTGGGCGAGCGCCTCGGTCCCGGCGCGGGCTTCGGCCTGTTCACCCTGCTGGGCAAACTGGCCTTGGCGCTGGCCGGCCTGTCACTGCCCTTGCTCGCGTGGCTCGGCTACCAACCCGGCGCAGGCGGCGGAGCCAGTTTGATACTGGCCTACGCAGTACTGCCCTGCTTACTCAAACTGCTGGCGATGGCAACCCTGAGGAATCCAACATGAAGCTACGACACCTGCTCCTACTCCCCGTCCTGCTGGCCGGTTGCGCCGGTCCCGACGTACAGCAATACAAATCGGTGACACCGGCGCTCGATCTGGCCGAGTACTTCACCGGCACCACCGACGCCTGGGGCATGTTCCAGCGCCGCAATGGCGAAGTGGTCAAGCGCTTCCACGTCGAGATCACCGGCACGCGCGAACAAAACAAGCTGACGCTCGACGAACGTTTCCGCTATGACGACGGCAGCAAGCAACAGCGCGTGTGGCGCCTGACGCTCGGCAACGACGGCCTGTGGCGCGGCACAGCGGCCGACGTCAAGGGCGAGGCCCAAGGCGAGGTCGCAGGCAACGCGCTGCGCTGGCAATACACCTTGCTGCTGCCGGTCGACGGCACCACCTACGAAATGCAGTTCGACGACTGGATGTTCCTGATCGACCGCTGCACCATGATGAACCGCGCCAGCATGCGCAAGTTCGGCATCGAACTTGGCCAGGTGACGCTGACCTTCCGGAGGCGCGCATGCGAACCCTGAACCTCCCCCTGCGCGACTGGGCCGGAATGCGCGTGTGGGTGATCGGCGCCTCCAGCGGCATCGGCGCGGCACTGGCGCAGGAAGCCTTGCAGGCTGGCGCCCGCGTGGCGCTGTCGGCCCGCCGCGCCGAGCGTTTGCAGGCGGTGGCAGGCGGCCATCCTCAAGCACTGGTAGCGCCGTTCGACATTCTTGAAGTCGACGCCTGGCGCGAACGTCACGCGCAGATTTGCCAGGCGTTCGGCGCCATCGACCTGATTGTGTTCTGCGCCGCCACCTACCGCCCCGAACGCAGCTGGGAAGTCGATCCGGCCAGCGCCGCGCGCACCTTGCAAACCAATCTCGGTAGCGTCTACACCGGCCTCTCCACCGTGCTGCCAGCGATGCTGGAACGCGGCAGCGGCGGCATCGCCATCGTCGCCAGCGTGGCCGGCTATCTGGGCCTGCCCAACGCCAGCGTGTACGGCCCCACCAAGGCGGCACTGATCAACCTGGCCGAACTGCTGTACGTCGACCTGCGCCCGCGCGGCCTGAGCGTCTACCTGATCAACCCCGGCTTCGTGCAAACGCCGCTGACGGCCAAGAACGACTTCGCCATGCCGGCCCTGCAAACGCCGCAAGCGGCCGCGCGCGCGATTCGCCGTGGCCTCGCGTCCGGGCGATTCGAGATACACTTCCCGCGCCGCTTCACGCTCGCACTTAAACTACTGCGCTGGCTGCCCTATTGCCTGCGATTCCCGCTGATTTCACGACTGGTACACCCATGACCAAGCTAGACGCCCTGCTCGACTGGTACGCCACCATGACGCCGGACACCATCGCCCGCGCCGGCCAGCTGTACGCCGCCGACGCCCACTTCCGCGATCCGTTCAACGACGTGCGCGGCGTGGCGAAGATTGAAACCATCATGCGCCACATGTTCGCCAATACGGAGCATCCACACTTCATCATCGGCGAACGCTTCGTGCAAGGCCAGCAGGCGTTTGCCACCTGGACCTTTGTCTGCACGCTGCGCGGCCGCGTCTACGAAATCGCCGGCGCATCGCACTTCCGCTTCAACGAAGAGGGGCTGGTGACGCTGCACCGCGATTACTGGGACGCGGCGGAAGAGCTGCTGCAAAAACTGCCGGTGGTCGGCGCGCCGATCCGCTGGCTGCGCCGCAAACTGTCGGCAACAGCATGACCACGCTGCGCCTGATTCTCGGCGACCAGCTGAACTGCGAACATAGCTGGTTCCAGCAAGTACGCGATGACGTCATCTACGTGTTGATGGAAGTGCGCCAGGAAACCGACTACGTGCTGCACCACGCGCAGAAGATCATCGCCATCTTCGCCGCCATGCGCGCCTTCTCAGCGCGCTTGCATGCGGATGGTCACAAGGTCCATTACATTGCGATCGACGATGCCGACAACCTGCAGTCCCTGCCCGACAATCTCAACGCGCTGATCGCCACCTACCGCGCCACCGCACTGGCATGGCAGGCGCCCGATGAATGGCGGCTCGACCAACAGCTGCACGACTACGCGCGCACTCTGTCGATCTACACCGAGATAGCCGACACCGAGCATTTCTACAGCGCGCGCGACGAGGCGGCCACATTCTTCGGCCAGCGCAGCCGTTGGGTGATGGAGCACTTCTATCGTCACATGCGCTTGCGCCACGGCGTGATGGTCAGCCAGACCGGCGCACCGGCCGGCGGCCAATGGAACTTCGACCACGACAACCGTGAAGCCTGGCGCGGCACGCCGTGGGAACCCGGCGATTCGCGACCAGGCCACGATCACGGCGCGCTATGGGCCACCATCGAGGCGGCCGGCGTGCGCAGCTTCGGCCAGCCGCAGGCGGACAACTTCCGCTGGCCACTGAACCGCGAGGAAGCGCTGCAGCAGCTGGAAGCCTTCGTCGAACACGCGCTACCGCACTTCGGACGCTTCCAGGACGCGATGAGCTACAAGGCCTGGCGTCTGTTCCACTCGCTGCTGTCGTTTGCGATGAATGTGAAGCTGCTGTCGCCGCACACCGTGGTCGCGCGCGTTGAGCAAGCGTGGCGCGACGGCCAGGCACCGATCGCGGCGGCGGAAGGCTACATCCGCCAAATCCTCGGCTGGCGTGAATACGTGCGCGGCGTCTACTGGCATCGCATGCCTGGCTACGACCAGCTGAATGCGTTCGGCCATGAGACGCCGCTGCCGTGGTGGTTCTGGAATGGCGAGACGCGCATGCGCTGCCTGGCCAGCGCCATCGGCCAGTCGCTGGAACACGCGCACAGCCACCACATCAACCGGCTGATGGTGATCGGGAACTTCGCCTTGCTGGCCGGCCTCTCGCCGCAGCAGCTGCACCAGTGGTATCTCGGAATTTACATCGATGCCTTCGAGTGGGTGGAACTGCCCAACACGCTGGGCATGAGCCAGTACGCCGATGGCGGCCTGCTGGCCACCAAGCCCTATATCTCCAGCGCGGCCTACATCGACCGCATGAGCGATTACTGCAAGGGCTGCCACTACGACAAGAAGCAGCGCGTGGGCGAACGCGCCTGCCCGTACAACGCGCTGTACTGGGACTTCCTGGACCGCAACCGGGAACGCCTGGAAGGCAATCACCGCATGGCGATGATGTACAAGCAGCTGCAGCGCATCAGCGAGGAAGACCTCGCCGCCATCCGTGAACGGTCGGCGCAGCTGCGCGCCGATCTCAACGCAACATAGTGATCGCCCACCAGCCGCCAGCGCCGATCAGCAGGTAGGGCCACGAACGCAGCGAGATTTTCCAGTCGGTACTCGACGGCCAACAGGCCAGGAATTGCGGCGCCACGGCAAACGCCAGCGCCACATCGATCCACTGGAAATCCAGCCCGCTGCGGGTGCGCCACCAAGCGACGACGAACGGCAGCACCGCCACCACGAACGGCGCCAGCGCCGAGGGTGCGGCGTTGTACCAGCGTACCCGCGTCAGCCGCACCGAGCCCAGCTCCCAGCCCTGCCCCACGCGGCGCGGAATCACCGTGAAAGCGGCCGGACGCGCGCCCGTCAGCATGCCGGCGACGAAATGGGCCAGTTCATGGCACAGCGTGCCTGCAACGGTAAAGAGGAAAAAGAAGGGGTGCCGCGCCGATAAAGCACGGATCAGGAGCGCCAATACCAACGACGGCGCCAGATAGATGAGGATGTCGCTATGCCGGCACAGCCAATCGGGCGCCAGCACGCTACATTCAAACAGGCTGCTCATGCGGCATCCTCGCACGGACGCCGCAGGCAGTCAATGTCGTTCCGGCGGAGATCGGAATCCATAGAACGCACGCCTGATACGCACACTCTGCTTGGATCCCGGCCTACGCCGGGATGACGCGGTACTTAGGCCAGCGCCGAGTTGAGGGTGGCGCTTGGACGCATCACCGCTGCGGTCTTGGCTGGATCCGGATAGTAGTAACCACCGATATCCTGCGGCTTGCCCTGCACGCTGTTCAGCTCCGAAACGATCTTCGACTCGTTGTCGGTCAGGCTTTTGGCCAGCGGTGCGAAGTAAGCGGCCAGTTCCGCGTCTTCGGTTTGCGCTGCCAGTGCCTGCGCCCAGTACATCGCCAGATAGAAGTGGCTGCCACGGTTGTCCAGTTCACCGGTGCGCGACGATGGCGACTTGCTGTTGTCCAGCAGTTTGCCGGTGGCGGCGTCCAGGGTCTTGGCCAGGATCTTGGCTTTGTTGTTGCCTTCCTTGATGCCCAGCTCTTCCAGCGACACGGCCAGCGCCAGGAATTCGCCCAGCGAATCCCAACGCAGGTGGTTTTCTTCCACCAGCTGTTTCACGTGCTTAGGAGCCGAACCGCCAGCGCCGGTCTCGTACATGCCGCCGCCCGCCATCAGCGGAACGATGGACAACATCTTGGCCGAGGTGCCCAGTTCCAGGATCGGGAACAGGTCGGTCAGGTAGTCGCGCAGGATGTTGCCGGTCACCGAGATGGTGTCCAGGCCGCGCGAGACGCGCTCCAGGGTGTAACGCATGGCGCGCACTTGCGACATGATCGAGATTTCCAGGCCCTTGGTGTCGTGCTCTTTCAGGTAGACCTGTACTTTCTTGATGACTTCGTTTTCGTGCGGACGGTATGGGTCCAGCCAGAACACGGCAGGCATGCCCGAGTTGCGCGCGCGGGTGACGGCCAGCTTGACCCAGTCACGGATTGGCGCGTCTTTGACCTGGCACATACGCCAGATGTCGCCCTGCTCCACGGTCTGGGTCAGCAGCACTTCGCCGGTGTCCAGATCGGTGATGTTGGCGGTGCCGCCTTCCGGTACTTCGAAGGTCTTGTCGTGCGAGCCGTATTCTTCAGCTTGCTGCGCCATCAGACCGACGTTAGGCACGGTGCCCATCGTGGTCGGATCGAAGTTGCCGTGCCATTTGCAGAAGTTGATCATCTCCTGATAGATACGGGCGAAGGTCGACTCAGGCATCACAGCCTTGACGTCGGCGGTGCGGCCATCGGCGCCCCACATTTTGCCGCCGATGCGGATCATCGCAGGCATCGATGCGTCCACGATCACGTCGTTCGGCGAGTGGAAGTTGGTGATGCCCTTGGCCGAATCCACCATCGCCAGTTTTGGACGGTGTTCCAGGCAGGCGTGCAGGTCTTTGAGGATCTCGTCTTTCTGCGATGCTGGCAGTTTTTCGATCTTCTCGTACAGGTTGACCATGCCGTTGTTGACGTTTACGCCCAGCTCTTCAAAGGTCTTGGCGTGTTTCTCGAACGCGTCCTTGTAGAAGATGCGCACGCAGTGGCCGAACACGATCGGGTGCGACACCTTCATCATGGTCGCTTTCACGTGCAGCGAGAACATCACGCCGGTTTTGTAGGCGTCGTCGATTTCCTTCTCGTAGAACTCCAGCAGCGCTTTTTTGCTCATGAACATGGAGTCGATGATCTCGCCGGCTTGCAGCGCGACCTTCGGTTTCAGCACCAGGGTCTTGCCCGAATCGGTGATCAGTTCCATCTTGACGTTGCGCGGCTTGTCCAGGGTCATGGACTTTTCGCCGTGGTAGAAGTCGCCGGCGTGCATGTGCGACACGTGAGTGCGCGATGCCTGGCTCCATTCGCCCATCGAGTGTGGGTGCTTGCGGGCGTAGTTCTTCACTGCCATTGGCGCGCGGCGGTCCGAGTTACCTTCGCGCAGCACTGGGTTCACGGCCGAGCCGATGCACTTGCTGTAGCGGGCCTTCAGGGCTTTTTCTTCGTCGGTCTTGGCATCTTCCGGGAAGTCCGGCAGCTTGTAGCCCTTGCCTTGCAGTTCGCGGATCGCCGCTTGCAGCTGGGCCACCGAGGCCGAGATGTTCGGCAGCTTGATGATGTTGGCTTCCGGCTTGAGGGTCAGCGCGCCCAATTCGGCCAGGGTGTTCGGGACTTTTTGCCCTTCAGTCAGGAATTCCGGGAACTCAGCCAACACGCGGGCCGCGACCGAGATGTCGCTCGACACCACGTCGACGCCTGCCGGTGCCGTGAACTTCTTGATGATAGGCAGCAGGGAGTAAGTCGCCAGCAGTGGCGCTTCGTCCGTCAGCGTGTAGATGATCTTAGGTTTTTGTGATGCCATGTTCGTTCCCTCGTAAGGATCTGTGGAGTAATTCGCCCGTTATTTTAAACCTTTGCCCCCCTGTTTGTGCAAACGTTGCCCTTCTCAGCCTAGGGTTTCTTGTCATCATACAACCTCAGGGCGCACCTGCATGGTGCATGTGTATAAAAATCAACAAGTTAAACGTTTACAAGCGAGATGCAAGCAGATATTAAGTTGTATGATGTCCGATATCTAGGCTATGATCGTCGGACCAAAAGTAAGGAGACCTGCATGACCTCGCACCAACCGCAAGCCAGCCGCGTCCGCTGGATGATCCTCGCCGTACTGTTCGCCGTCACCACCATCAACTACGCCGACCGCGCCACCATCGCGATCGCCGGGCCGGAGCTGAAGAAGCTACTGGGCCTGTCAGCGTCGCAAATGGGCTGGGTATTTTCGGCGTTTGCCTGGTCGTATGTGCTGGCGCAATTGCCGGGCGGTTGGCTGCTCGACCGCTTCGGTTCCAAGATCACCTACTTCTTCAGCATCTTCCTGTGGTCGCTGTTCACCATGTTTATGGGTGGCGTTGGCTTCTTCACCGGCGCGGCGGCGGTCACGGCACTGTTCGTGCTGCGGCTGCTGATCGGCGCGGCGGAATCGCCGTCCTTCCCCGGCAACTCGCGCATCGCTTCGTCGTGGTTCCCGGTGAGCGAGCGCGGTACGGCCGCCGCCATCTTCAACTCGGCGCAGTATTTTGCGACCGTGCTGTTCGCGCCCATCATGGGCTGGCTGGTGCACTCGTTCGGCTGGGAGAGCGTGTTCTTCGTGATGGGCGGACTGGGCATCATCATGGCCTTCGTCTGGCTGAAAACCGTGTACGGCCCGAAAGACCACCCGCGCGTCAATGCGGCGGAACTGGCCTACATCGAAGCCGGCGGCGCGCTGGTCGACCTGGAAAGCAAGGACAAGGCAGCGGCCACGACCAAGCTCGACACCTGGTCCTGTATCAAGCAACTGCTGGGCAACCGCATGCTGCTGGGCGTGTACATCGGCCAGTACTGCATCAACACCCTGACCTACTTCTTCCTGACCTGGTTCCCGGTGTACCTGGTGCAGGAGCGTCACATGACGATTCTGAAGGCCGGCTTCGTGGCGGCCTTGCCAGCGGTGGCAGGCTTCCTCGGCGGCGTGCTGGGCGGCGTAATTTCGGATCGCCTGATCAAGTCCGGCAAATCGCAATCGGCGGCGCGCAAAATCCCGATCGTGGGCGGCATGCTGCTGTCGACTTCGATGATCGTCTGCAATTACGTGGAGGCGGACTGGCTGGTGATTACCGTGATGTCGCTGGCCTTCTTCGGCAAAGGCATCGGCGCGCTGGGCTGGGCGGTGGTGGCGGACACCTCGCCGAAAGAAGCCGGCGGCATGAGCGGCGCGCTGTTCAACACCTTCGGCAACACGGCCGGCATCACCACGCCGATCGTGATCGGCTACATCCTGGAGAAAACCGGCTCGTTCTCGGGTGCGCTGGTGTTCGTCGGCGCCAATGCGCTGGTCACCATCCTGTGCTACCTGCTGATGGTGGGCGAAATCAAGCGCTTCGAATTCAAGACCCCGGTGATGCGCAACATCGAGCCGCTGCCCGATGCCGCCTGATTTATCTCCTCGTTGATCCCTCAACGCCCACTCTTCGGAGTGGGCTTTTTTTCTTTTTCCGCGCACTTCCCAAGCTGCAACATGCTACTCTGGAGGAGTAACTGAGTCCGGCCAAGCAGAGCGTGCAGTTTGGGAATAAGGATTAATGAATGCTGCGTACGATAACCTTCTTCACATTGACACTTGCCTCCCTTGTTGTTTGCGCCGCATCACAGGAGCAACGATCCGGGGTGTATATCCGCAGCGGAGACAGCGGAAAACTTGTTGTAAGTTTTTACGAAAAAGATAAAGGCACTTTTCATATCGACACCGTCGGTGACAACGCTCACATTTGCTCAATGTCTGGCACGATATCGGGAAGCAAAGGGCATGCCGATAAGCTTTTCGAAGACATCGACTCTGCTGAATGTGACATTTCCATTTCCGTCAGCGGTACGAAAGTCGTTGTTGGGCCCATCACCCAAGACGCATGCCGTGATTATTGTGGGATGAGGGCCGATGTTTACGGCATCTACAGCAAACCTCCGGCGATGTGCACCGATGCTGGTAAACAGCAGCATCAAGCTCGGTTTATGCGCGCGTATCGCGCCAAACATTATGCAGAAGCTACAAATATGCTCACCGCAATGATGGCGCAATGTGACGATTTCCTGTTTTGGATTGAGAAGGAAAGAATGCTGAATGACCTCGCACTCTCGCAATATCACGATGGCAACGCGACAGAATGCCTGGAAACGTTGAACCGGACGATTGCTGGCAAAGTCAGCAGCCAGGACGAGCTGGGGCTTCCCCCATCCGATCTCGATGCCTACATCGATGTTGCCAACGCGACCTGGTTCAACAAGGCTCTTTGCACCAAGAAGAGCCAGTTAAAATGAATCATGGCAACAGGGTCAGGTCCCCCATTTCTACACGCTCTCGACTTTAGATAGCAGTCATTGATAAGCTCGCGCGTAAAGAGGGGGGCTGCCCCCGATGCCGTGACCCCGATGCCGCGATTGATGATCGCCCCGCTTCAAAACGCCACTTGAGCGCTAAGGTGCTTCAGCCCCCGAGGTTTCGACGCGGCTTAATCCCGTTTGTTTGATTCTTCATGCTATACAGCGACGCCCTTGACCGAGGCCGCAACATCATCGAGCAGGGCCATCTCCGCCTCGCTGAGGACGATGGTTGAAGCATGAAGATTTTCTTCCAACCGGCTGCGGCGGCGAGTGCCCGGAATTGGTACTGCCGGCACTTCCCAGCGCCGCGCCTGATGGTAAATCCAGGCCAATGCCAGCTGCGCAACAGTGATATGGCGGCTGCGAGCCAGTTGCTCCAATTGTGTCACGAGCTGCGCATTGGCCTGCTGATTGTCTCCCTGGAAGCGGGGGAAGTTGCGTCGCGCATCGTCTGCTGCCAGGTTGGCAGTAGCATCCTTTCCCGCCAACAGTCCGCGGCCAAGCGGCGCGTATGGGACAATCGCAATATTCAACTCTCGCGCCGCCGACAGTATCGGCCCTTCAACCTGTCGGCTGAAAAGCGACCACTCAGATTGGAGGACGCTGATCGGACTGACTGCATGGGCGGCGCGCAGTTCCTCAGCCGACACCTCGCACAAACCCAACCAACGCACCTTGCCGGCAGCGACCAGATCGGCCATTGCGCCAACCGAGTCTTCGATTGGAACTTCGGGATTGCGCCGATGCATATAGTATAAGTCGATCACCTCGACGTTTAGTCGCTTCAAGGAATGCTCCACAGCCGCGCGGATATATTGGGGCCGGTTGTCGACACTCCAGTCGTCCGGGGTCTGCGGAGTACGCGTATAGCCGAATTTGGTGGCGATGACGATTTTTTCGCGGTGCGCACGCACAAATGGCGCCAGAAACTGTTCGTTGGCACCGGTGCCATACATATCGGCGGTATCGAACAAATTCACACCAAGCTCCAACGCGCGTTCCAGTGTGGCCCGCGCTTCCACGGCATCGGTGGCGCCATAAAACTCGCTCATGCCCATGCACCCCAGCCCTTGTGCGCCGATCAGCGGTCCATCTGCGCCCAGCATTACGCGCGGTAAGTCAGTCAATTTGAGAGTCATATAGTTCTCCAATAGGTTGCAGGACTTATGTTATAACTGTGGAGTTAAGTCCATAGTCAAGATAAACATGCTGATCTCAGAATTTGCAAGCCATACCGGACTGCCTGTGGATACCGTCCGGTTCTACATCAGTAAAGGGCTGCTACATCCAACGCGCGGCACTACCGGCGGCTCTCGCTCATATCAGATTTTTTCGGCAGAGGACGTGACTGCCGCACGCATGATTCGGCTACAGCAGTCACTGGGATATTCGCTGAGGGAAATCGCCGCGCTCAATGCCGAATACCGGCATGGGAAAAGGTCGATGGCACGAACCATACAAGTGCTGCGCAAGCAGATCGCCACGCTGGAAGAAAAGCAGCAAAGCGTCGCAGTTGCACTGACGTTCTTAAAAGAGAAATTGTCGTGGGTTGAGGCGGGAAGTCCAGGCGAAGCGCCTAACGTGGATGACTACTATTGCTAGGAGGCGCATGGTTACTATGCTTGCGTAAGAGACTGAAGTTTCTGCCCAGCCACCGCAGCGACGCCGCTGGCATGGGAAAAGCCGTGGTGTTTCAGGATTTCCACCAGCGCGACTGGGTCAGTTCCGGCAACAGGACAAACGGCGTATTGCCGGAACTGACCCCGAGGTTCATTCGAAGGTCGACCCCGAGGTTCCATTCGAAGGTCCGAGAAGGTGGAAGGTGGCACTAGTTCAAACGACGGCGCCGTCGGTTTCGTCTTTTTCCTTGACCGGCTTGATCAGGTCTTCGCGCTTCACGCCCAGCCACATGGCGACAGCAGCAGCAACGAACACCGACGAGTAGATGCCGAACAGAATACCAATGGTCAGCGCCATCGCAAAGAAGTGCAGCGTCGGGCCGCCCAGGAACAGCATCGACAGCACCATCATCTGCGTACAGCCGTGGGTGATGATGGTACGCGAGATGGTGGAGGTGATCGCGTTGTCGATCACTTCATGCACGCTCGCCTTGCGCTGCTTGCGGAAGTTTTCACGGATACGGTCGAAGATAACCACCGACTCATTCACCGAGTAACCCAGCACTGCCAGCACGCCGGCCAGCACGGTCAGCGAGAACTCCCACTGGAAGAACGCGAAGAAGCCCAGAATGATGACCACGTCGTGCAAGTTGGCGATAATCGCCGCCACCGCAAACTTCCACTCGAAGCGAATGGCCAGGTAGATCATCACGCCGATCACCACCATCACCAGTGCGTTCAGGCCGTTCTGGGTCAGCTCGTCGCCCACCTGCGGGCCGACGAATTCCACCTTCTGCAGCGCCACCAGCTCGGCATCGTTCGCGCCGGCGCACGATTGCTTGACCACGTGCTCGCCCTTGGCGGTCACGGTGTCGATCTGCTTCAGGCTGCCGGTTTCGGCTTTGCACAGTGCGTCGAACACTTGTGCCGACGCTTCGTTCGGCGTGATGCCCTTCACCACCGGCAGACGCAGCATCACGTCGTGCGCGGTGCCGAAGCCGGTCGCTTCCGGCTGTTCGTAGCCGATGGTTTCCAGCGTGTGGCGTATCCGTTCCAGGTTGGCCGGCTGCTGGTAGCGCAGCTCCATCACGGTGCCGCCGGTGAATTCCACCGAGAGGTGCAGCGGGTTGTTGATCAGGAAGAACACGGCCGCCACGAAGGTCAACGCCGAAATGACGTTGAACACCAGCGCGTGGCGCATGAACGGGATGTCTTTTTTAATGCGGAAAAATTCCATCTTCTGTGCCCCTGATTATTTCTGGCCCGGTACCCAGACGGTACCGATAGCGATCGATTGCAGCTTCTTCTTGCGGCCGTACCAGAGGTTGACCACACCACGCGAGACAAACACGGCGGAGAACATCGAGGTCAAAATACCCAGCGTGTGCACCACGGCGAAGCCGCGGATCGGACCGGAACCGAACACCCACAGCGCCACACCAACGATCAGGGTGGTGACGTTGGAGTCGATAATGGTGGCCCATGCGCGGTCGAAGCCAGCCGTGATTGCCGCCTGCGGCGTAGCGCCGGCGCGCAGCTCTTCGCGGATACGCTCGTTGATCAGCACGTTCGAGTCAATCGCCATACCCAGCGCCAGTGCGATAGCGGCCATGCCCGGCAGGGTCAGGGTCACTTGCATCTGCGACAGGATAGCCAGCAGGAACAGCAGGTTGCACGCCAGCGCAAACACGCTGAAGAAACCGAAGATCATGTAGTAGGCAATCATGAAGACTGCAATCGCGGCAAAGCCGTACATGGTCGAGTGGATACCCTTGGCGATGTTCTCGGCGCCCAGTGCCGGGCCGATGGTACGTTCCTCGATCACTTCCATCGGCGCCGACAGCGCGCCGGAGCGCAGCAGCAGTGCCAGCTCTGCGGCATTATCGGACGTCGCCATGCCGGTGATATTGAATCCGCTGCCATTGAGTTCCTGCTGAATCATAGGGACGGACAGAACTTCTGGCTTGTCGGCTTTTTCATATAATACGATTGCCATATGCTTGCCGACTTTACCGGTGGTGGCTTCACTGATGCGGCGTCGGCCTTCGCTATTTAGATCCACATTCACGGCGGGACGCTGGTTCTGGTCGAAGGCGGCGATAGCACTAGTGATGTAGTCTCCAGTCAGTATCACGTCCTTGTTTACGACTACTGGGGCACCCTTGCCGCCAGTGAGTAGTTCGTCGTTGAACGGAATCGTTGCGGACAATTCACTGCCAGGCGTGATCGCGTCATCGACCATGCGAATTTCCAAACTGGCGGTACGGCCAATTACCGAACGTGCGCGCGCCACGTCCTGCATCCCTGGCAGTTGAACCACAATACGGTCGATGCCTTGCTGCTGTATTACCGGCTCCGCGACGCCCAGCTGGTTCACGCGCTTGGCTAGCGTGTTTATGTTTTGCTGCAGGCCATCGGCAATGATTTGCTTCAGTGCTTCCGGCTTTAGGCGCATAGTAATTTTCAGGTCGTTGCCTTCACCGGTCTCGGTAAATGCCATTCCACTGAGTTGTCCAGCCAATACCTCTTTCGCTCGCTGCCGGTTAGCGTCTTCACGAAATTTGATCTCGATCGTATCGCCCTCGCGCGCAACGCCGGCGTGGCGCACGTCCTTGTCGCGCAGGATGCTGCGAGTGGATGCTTGTATTCCCTGTATGCGCTTGTTGAGCACGGCCTTGGTGTCGACCTGCATGAGAAAGTGGACGCCGCCACGTAAGTCGAGGCCCAAATACATCGGCACTGCGCGTAACGCTTGCAGCCACTTGGGCGTATCAGCCTGCAGGTTCAGGGCAACTATGTAGGCCGGATCATTCAGGTCGGAATTCAAGCCTCTGTCCAGCACAGATTTTGCGCGGAACTGGATATCCGGGCTAGCGAAGCTGGCGCTGATGATGGGGTAGGCGCATGTGTTGTCATAGCTAAGCTCTTTGTATTCGATGCCCCCTTTCGCTAGTACGTCGGCGACTTGGGTGCGAATCTCATGTGTAATCTTGACGTTGGATTTTCCGCTGATCACCTGTACCGTCGGCACTTCGCCAAAGTAATTCGGTGCGGCGTATAGCGCACCTAGCACAATGGCGACGGCAATCAGGACGTACTTCCAGATTGGGTATCGGTTCATGTCTCTCTCTGATTTGTCGAATGCGCATGAGTTGAGGTTGTTTTTTCGACAAACAAGAGAGGATCAAGAGAATATTTTTGACCTTGATGAATTATGTAGTGCGGCGTTGGTAGACCGCCAGGGAGTGGATTCCGGGGGAATTGGTTTCGATGCGACTCATCCATTCCTCGGTTGGCCCATGCCCGTCTCTTCCAATGTGAGTCGGTCAAAAAAAGTGAGAGAGGTGTCTCCTCGACTTCCCGCTAAAGTATTTTGGATCCGGAACTTGGAATGTACGTGCTTTGTCACTGTAGACAGCAACGCTTGACGATGACGGGTGACCATCGAGAAAGACCGAATGTCGCCTTAGGGGCGGAAACCGCCGGTCGCAATATAAAACTTCGCGCTCATGAGATGCGGGCGGATTCAGCCTCTATGGTTTCTGCCCAGCCACCGCAGCGACGCTGCTGGCGTGGGAAAAGCCGTGATGTTTCAGGATTTCCACCAGCTCTTCCGGCGGGCTGCCGAGGCGCAGATTGTCGGCGATCCAGCTGTGCCAGTTGGCGGTGACTTCCATCGCCTCTTCCGGCAATTCAAGGTTCATGATGATTTTCGCCAGCAATGCGTTGATGCGCTTGGTGTCGATCAGGTGCTGGACCACGGTGTGGCCTGAGCAGGGATATGGGTACAGTGTGCAGTTATCGATGGCCGCCAGGCGCTGTGCATGCATGGCGTCCAGATTGACCGACTCCTTGCCACCCTGGTCCGGCTTGGTGCCGAAGATGATGTGCATGTCGGGCAGCGCGCCGGTCTTGCCACGGCCCAGCGCTTGCAAATCATAGTAGCCCGAGGCCGGCGGATTCGCGGCCAGGTCACGCATCACCGACAGCCAGCGGCGGTCGTGGTACAGCAAGGCTTGCTGCGGATCGAGGAAGGATAGCGGCCCGAAGGCCAGCACTTGCTGCACATCCAGCAGCAGCCCGTACATCACCGCCGCATATGCGCCCATCGATTGGCCGATGGTGATGACTTTGCTCGGCCGGATCTCGCGGATCAGCGCCCGCAAGCCCTCCGCCGTTTCATCCGGGTGCATGCCCAAGCCATCAATGCGTCGGTGATACCAGGCGTTGCCCGAATCGCGCACCAGGATCTTGTTGATGTGGCGCCCGCTGTTTTGCTCCAGCTTTTTCAGGCGGCCGTAGAAATCGAAATCGGGCCGCGTATCCCACGACAAGAAGCCAAACGCAATCACCAATATCTCGCCCGGAATAACCCGGTCCACCAGCACATCCTCGGTGCTGGTTTTGACGCGCCGATTATCCAGCGCGGGAAGATCGGTCAGCGCGGGCCGCATGAGCTTAGTGGATCTCGCTGTAGAAGCAGCGGCCGCAAGCCTGGCGGTAGCTTTCGTTGCCGCCGATGCTGATCTGCTCGCCTTCCTTGATGCGCTTGCCGTTCTCGTCAACACGGATATTCATGGTCGCCTTTTTGCCGCAGCTGCAGATGTTTTTGATTTCCTCGATATCGTCCGCCAGCGCCAGCAGGTAGGCCGAGCCCGGGAACGGTTCGCCCAGGAAGTCCGAGCGCAGGCCGTAGGTGATCACCGGCACGCCGCGCACTTGCGCCAGCTGGTGCAACTGCTTGACCTGCTCCTTGCTCAGGAACTGCGCTTCGTCCACCAGCAGGCAGGCGATTTTCTTGTCGATGGTGAGCAGGAAGTCGGTGTCGGCGTTGAACACTTCCGTTTCGCGCTGCGGTCCCAGCCGCGACGTGACCTTGCCTACGCCGTAGCGGTTGTCGATCGCGGCCGTGAACAGGCGCACTTGCTGGCCCTGCTCTTCATAGTTGTGCGCCACTTGCAGCATGGCGGTGGATTTGCCTGCGTTCATCGCAGAGTATCGGAAATAGAGTTTTGCCACTGCAAGCCTTCTGTTGTTGTGCCCTTGAAGCCCGGATTATATGCGCCCCGATCAATTATTTCTATCGCTCCGATTAATATATATCGCTTTCGCTTTAATCGGATACGCTTTAATATTCACACATCGGGCAACAACGCCCAGCCAACAAAACTTAAGGAGCCTCACCATGAAAACCATCGCCCTCGCCCTGTCCGCCGCCGCCCTGCTCGCTTCCGCCGCCGTCTCGGCGCAAGAATTCGGCGAATACGCCGGCAACACCAGCTTCGTCTCGACCAAGACCCGCGCCGAAGTGAAAGCCGAAACGCTGGCCGCCATCGCCCGTGGCGAGCTGCGCGATGGCGAGCAATATCCCGATCCACGCGTCGGCCTGCCTGCGGTGCAGCCTAAAACCCGCGCCGAGGTGAAAGCCGAACTGGCTGCCTACCGCAAAACCCATAAACAGACGTCGGACGACGTTGCCGGCTGAGGAAATGCAGCATGAGCGGAAATGGCGCATACTTGCTTTTCATGCAGCCAGGAGACTCTCATGCGCACACCCGCATTGTTCACCCTGATTGGCAAGACGCCACTGGTTGAGGTTACCCGCCTCGACACCGGCCCTTGCCAACTATTCCTCAAACTGGAATCGCAAAACCCCGGCGGCTCGATCAAGGACCGCATTGGCCTGGCCATGATCGAGGCGGCCGAAGCCGATGGCCTGCTCCAGCCGGGCGGCACCATCATCGAAGCCACCGCCGGCAACACCGGCCTCGGCCTGGCACTGGTCGGACGGCTGAAAGGCTACCGCGTCTTGCTGGTGGTGCCAGATAAAATGTCGACCGAAAAAGTGCTGCACCTGAAGGCGCTCGGCGCCGAGGTCCGCACCACCCGCTCCGATGTCGGCAAGGGCCATCCCGAGTATTACCAGGACTACGCCGCGCGGCTGGCCGCCGAGATGCCGGGCGCGTGGTACTCGGACCAGTTCAACAATCCCGCCAATCCGCTGGCGCACGAAACCACCACCGGGCCGGAAATCTGGGAGCAGATGGCGCATCAGGTGGACGCCATCGTGGTCGGCGTCGGCTCGTCCGGCACGCTGACCGGCTTGACGCGCTACTTCCGCAAGGTTGCGCCGCATGTCGATTTCATTCTGGCCGATCCGGCCGGCTCCATCCTCGCCGAGTATGTGAAGACCGGCCGCGTGTCCGACACCAGCGGTTCGTGGGCGGTCGAAGGCATTGGCGAAGACTTCATCCCCGCCATCGCCGACATGACGGCGGTAAAGCAGGCCTACACCATCGACGACCGCGAAAGCTTCGCCACCGCCCGCGTGCTGCTGAAGGAAGAAGGCATCCCGGGCGGCTCGTCCACCGGCACCTTGCTGGCCGCCGCCTTGCGCTACTGCCGCGAGCAAACCACGCCCAAGCGCGTGGTCAGTTTTGTGTGCGACACAGGCACGCGCTACCTGTCCAAGGTCTACAACGACGGCTGGATGCGCGACCAGGGCTTGCTGGACCGCCCGCAGCACCGGGATCTGCGCGATTTGATCGGCCGCCGCTTCGACGCCGGTGAAGTCATCAGCGTCACGCCCGACGATACGCTGATGATCGCCTTCAACCGCATGCGCGCGGCCGATGTGGCGCAATTGCCGGTGCTGTCCAGCGGCCAGTTGGTGGGCATCATCGACGAATCGGACTTGCTGCTGTCGGTCGGCACGCAGCCGGAGCGCTTCAACAATCCGGTCGGGGCCACCATGACGCGGCGGCTGGAGATTCTCTCGCCCTCCTCCGACCTGCATGCGCTGCGCGACACGCTCGACCGCGGCCTGACCGCCGTGGTGGCCGAAGGCGCCACCTTCTACGGCCTGATTACCCGCTACGATTTGCTCAACCACCTGCGAAGGACGCTATCTTGAATGAGAAAAAATCAGCGCTGGCCACGCGCGTGATCCATGCCGGCCAATCACCCGATCCGTCCACCGGCGCCATCATGCCGCCGATTTACGCCACGTCCACCTTCGTGCAGGACAGCCCCGGCGTGCACAAGGGATTGGATTACGGCCGCTCGCACAATCCCACCCGCTGGGCGCTGGAGCGCTGCGTGGCCGACCTGGAAAGCGGCGCGCAGGGATTCGCCTTCGCCTCCGGTCTGGCCGCGATTTCGACCGTACTGGAACTGGCCGACGCCGGCTCGCACATCATCGCCGGCGACGACATGTACGGCGGCACCTACCGCCTGTTCGAGCGCGTACGCCGCCGCAGCGCCGGCCACGATTTCAGCTATGTCGACCTGACCAATCCCGAAAACCTGCTGGCGGCAATCAAGCCCGAAACGAAGATGGTGTGGGTTGAGACACCGACCAATCCCATGCTCAAGCTGGCGGATTTGCAGGCGATCGGACGGATTTGCCGCGAGCGCGGCATCATCGCCGTGGCCGACAACACCTTCGCCAGCCCGATGGTCCAGCGCCCGCTGGAACACGGCTTCGACATCGTGGTGCATTCGGCCACCAAGTATTTGAACGGCCACTCGGACATCATCGGCGGCATCGCGGTGGTGGGCGGCGAGCCGCATCAGAAGGTGTGGTGCGAACAGGTGGCGTTTTTGCAGAACTCCGTCGGCGCGATTGCCGGCCCGTTCGACAGCTTCCTCGCGCTGCGCGGTGTGAAGACGCTGGCGATCCGCATGGAACGCCATTGCGCCAGCGCGCTGGAACTGGCCCGCTGGCTGGAACAGCAGCCCAAGGTACGCAAAGTATTCTACCCCGGTCTTGAATCGCACCCGCAGCACGCACTGGCAAAACGGCAGATGCAGGGCTTCGGCGGCATCATCTCGATCGATCTTGATACCGACCTGCCAGGCGCGCGCCGCTTCCTCGAAAGTTTTAAAGTGTTCGCGCTGGCCGAAAGCCTGGGCGGCGTCGAAAGCCTGATCGAGCACCCGGCCCTGATGACCCACGCCACCATCCCGCCGGCCCAGCGCGCGGCGTTGGGAATTGGCGACGGTTTGATCCGGCTTTCCGTGGGAATTGAAGATTTAGAGGATTTAAAGGCCGATATTCGCAGTTCGCTAGCCGCTATTTAGCTGCTAATATTCTGCGCATGGAATTCATACTCATTATCGCCCTCCTGCTCGCGCTGGCCTTTGGCTATTCGATCATCGTTGCCAGCGCCAAGCCGGTGGTAGGCAGCGACTACTACAAAGTGTCCAGGGACGGCCGCGTGCTGCTGGCCGCCGGCTCCAAGGTCAGCGCCCTCAAGCCGACCCTGTATCCGGAAGGCCTGAAGGTCAAGCTGCGCGGCGGCACCCGCGTCGGCGAGTTCTTCGTGCACGAGCTGGTGGCCGAGACTTACCTGCCCAATCCGAACAAGTATCCGGTGGTGCGCCACAAGGACGGCAATGTCCGCAACAACAAGGTCGAGAACCTGCAGTGGGCCAAGGCTGAAGAAACCGAGGTCCCTGCAGCCTGATTACTCGCCCGGATGGTAGCGGCGTTCGAGGTTCTTTTCGACGTCCGCCTTGTAGAACAACACGTCTTTGAATTCCCCGCGCGCGTACATCGCGGCCTGGTCGTTAAAATGCGGCGAGGCCGGATTGCCGCTCTGCCCACCCGCCAGAATGCTGCGCGCCTTGATGCGCGGCCCGAACTCCACCGCCGCCACGAAGCTATTGCCACGCTCGCCGTAAATGCGCTTGGTGGTCTGCTTGGAAGTCATGCCATACGCCGCAAGCGATCCCCAGTTGGCCGAGGCAAACGCCACCGGCAAGCTAGGCTTGCTGTCATCGAACGGCTGCACCACGTCGCCGGTCAAGCGCTGGAAGCGATTGATCTCGCCCCACGGCGTTTGCCAGTGGCCGAAGTCCTTGGTCAGCCTGGACACCGCGCGCTCCAGCGCTTCGATGCGCTGCTGCGGCGTGATGGCGGCCTGGATGTAGTCCAGCACCTGCACTTCCTTGGCTTTGGCGGCTGGCTGGTAGGTGGTCCACAAATCCTGCGCCCAGTAGATCGCCAGCGAAGTGGCGGTCGATTCCAGCGTGTAGCGCATATCCCAACCGCGCAGCGCAGCGATCTGCGGCGCCAGTGCGGCCTTGCGCGCATCATTGGCCGGCAGTTCGTCGTAGGCGGCGAACAGCTGCGGCAGCAGCGGCTCGAACGCCGGCAGCTGGTTGTCGTAGGACGCGGCGATCAGACTGTCGATGGCGAAGTCTTTTTTGTTTTCCAAAACGCGGACGGCATGGATGCCGCGCGGGTTCTCGGGATTCATCGACATGTAGGCCGGATAATCCTTGACCTTCGGGCTGTAGGCACCGGCAGCGGTGTACGGCCAGTTGTTGGTGTTCTGGATCCAGCCGTTCTTTGGATTGAACAGCGTGATGGTCTCTTTCACCTCGTGCAGGCCTTTCCATTCCGTGGCCGGATTGCTGCCGTCCACCGGATGCTTCCAGTCGAACTGCGGATCCCGGCGCGGGATGAAGTTCCCGTGGAAGTAAGCGATATTGCCATCGGCGTCCGCATACACGGTGTTGTTGGACGAATTGGTGCGAAGCTCCATCGACTTGGTGAAGTCTTTGTAATTGCGGGCCTTGGTGCGGATGAAGGATTGCGTCAGTGCCTTCAACGGCTCGTTCATCAGGCGCACGGCGACCCACTTGCCGTCCTTGGCGCGCACGATCGGGCCGTGGTGGCTGTAGTAGACGCGCACCGTCTTGCTGGCCATGCCGTCCTTGGTCTTGTATGGCAGCGCAATGTCCACGGCCTTCAGCGGGCGCTGTTCGCTGCCGTACTGGTAGAAGAACTGGCCGTCTTTTTCGCTGATGGTCTCGAGGTACTCGTCGATCACATCGCCGCCGCCGGAAGTGTGCATCCAGCCCACGCGGTCGTTGAAGCCTTGATAGACGAAGAACTGACCCCAGGTCACGGCGCCATACGCGTTCAGGCCTTCTTCGCTGCGCACCTGGATCTCGGGACGGAAGTAGAACGAGGTGTGCGGATTAATCATCAACAGCGCGCGGCCGTTTTTGGTGTTCGACGGCGCGATGGCGAAGCCGTTGGAACCGCCCGGCTCCTTGTCCATGTCAATACCTTCGATGGATGACACCAGCACCGGCGGCATCAGCGGCAGTTTGGCGCCATCGGCATACAAGGCTTGCAGCTGCTTGATGTCCACCGTTTCGATATCGCCGCCGATGCTGCCTTCGCTGAAGCTGAGCGCCATCCACGGCTCAAAGCGGGTGAGCAGCGCCGGCTTCACATCGGGATGCGTTTGCAGGTAGTAGTTGAGGCCATCGGCCCAGGCGTTCATCAGCTTCTTCAGCCACGCAGGCGCTTGCGCGTACTGGCGCTTCAATTCATCGGGATTGATGAAGAGCTTCATGCGCAAGTCTTTATACAGCTCGGCCTCGCCCTCCACTTCCGCCAGCCGCCCCATCGCATTGATAAAGTTGAGCTCCACGCGGTGGAAGTCATCTTCCGCTTGGGCGTAGACCATGCCGAACACCGCGTCGGCGTCAGTTTTGCCGTAGATGTGCGGGATGCCCCATTTATCACGCAAGATGATGACGCGTTTGGCGGCGGCCTTCAGGCGCACCGCTTCGCTCACCGGAGCCACAGGCGCTGCAGCTGCTGCAGCCGCTGCGCCCACCGAAACTAAACATACGAGAGCGAGCGGCGTCCGCATATCAAGCGCTCGCCAGTTCGGAGATACGGCGCTGCAGGGCCGTGATCTCTTCCAGCAGGGCGGCGTTCTTCTGCCGCAGCATGGCGTTCTCCGTGCGCAGTTCCTGCACGTCGGTCGGAATATCGCTGTAATCGATGGCTGGCGCGGCCTTGCCTTCCTTCGGCTCTTTGGCCGGACGCGAGGCAGCGCGCAGTTCGCGCACTTCCTTTGCCGCCTTCTGCAACTCCTTCTTGCCGCCGGCAACCGCCGCCAGCTGCACTTCTTCCGGCAACGACGCCACGGTGGCGGCGGCGTTGATCGAGATGGTGCCGGCGCGTACCGCCTCCACCAGCTCCGGCGTCGCAGTCTTCTGGATCTTTTCGATCTGGCCGATGGTCGCGCTGCTCAAACGGGCGGCGCGGGCGATGTCCTCGCGCGAAGCCAGCGGCATGGCGGCCGGCTTCTTCGCGGCGGCCTCGCCCTCTTCCGGCGCAATGCGGGCGTCTTCGGCTGCCGCTTCGGCCGCCATTTCCAGCGCGCGCGCGGTCATGATTTCCTTCTTGCGCAGCGCCAGCACGCCGCGCTGGTAGTCGGAAATGCTGCGGCGGCCCAGGTTGTTATCGATCATCCACAGCTTCACGTCTTCCAGGCTGCGGAAGCTGGTGTTCTCGATGGCCTTGAACGGGATGCCGTGCTCCTGGCAAATCTGGTAGCGGTTGTGACCGTCCACCAGCACGTCTTCCCACAACACCAGCGCGTCGCGGCAGCCTTCGGTCAGAATGCTGCGCTCCAGCGCCTGGTATTCACTTTCAGTCAGCGGCTCGATGTAAGCGCGCAGTGTTTCATTAATTTTGATCTGCATAGGTATCCTTCGAATCCGTCCAGCATTCTACTAAGGCGGTTTTAAGAAAGCAAAATTACACTTCCATTCAGTCAAACGAGCTTTCTCCGCCAATTGACGCAAAGCCCCGACAGGTCCCCTGCCTGATCGGGGCTTTGTTTTTTTGCGAAATTGCAACGATCATTACACTCTGATAACGACATTATCCTAAGTTCATGCTATCGTGAATGCATTCCAGTAAATATTAATTCCACGGAGAAATATCATGATGGCAAAAACTTCCCTCAAGTTGGTTGCATTCGCTGTTGCCGCTGCCATGAGCAGCCTGGCTGGCGCGGTTGAAACCAACCTGACCGGCCAATATGAAATCACTTCGTCCGCCGCAGCCGTGGTCGGCGAGACCAACCAGTACGTGTTCACCTACACCGTGAAAAACGTCGGCCAGGGCTATGCCGGCACCCAGACCGGCCTGGACGGCCTGACCATCTACGTGCCAACCGGCGCCAGCTTCCTCGGCGCCACCGTGCCGGACGCCTACGTCGGCGCCAACAACGCGCCAGGCTTCTGGAGCACCGGCTTCTCGACCACCGGCCTGGACCTGGCACTGGGCGGTTCGAACACCTCGCAAAATATCGATCCCCTGGCCGGTTACAAGACCTTCACCTTCTGGGGCCAGTACACGGAATCGGTCTACCAGATCGGCTCGACCGCGACCTTCACCATCAAGCTGGGCAATGTCTCGGTGGGTGAAAACACCGTCGGTATTTCCAGCTACTACGGCGGCTACAACGTACCGGGCAGCCAGAGCTTCGTGAACAACCAGTACGGCAACTACACCACCTTCACCACCAATGCGGTGTCGGCCGTTGCCGCCGTACCGGAACCAGAAACCTACGCCATGCTGCTGGCCGGCCTGGGCCTGGTGGGCTTCGCCGCACGCCGTCGCCGCCAAGGCTGATTGTTCCCTGCTTCAACAAAAAACGCGCTACGGCGCGTTTTTTTATGCCATGATGCCGGTGTCAACAATAAGGATTTAACATGGTTAACTACATCATTCGCGTTTCCTACCCTGCCGCCAACGCCGACACCTACGACCGCATCAACGTCGAACTGGCCAAGTTCAACGTGGCCGGCGCCATCAAGTCGGACGATGGCAAGGGCTATTACCTGCCGCAAGGCGAGTACTGCTACAGCGGCAATGAAACCATCAACGAAGTGCGCGACGCCGTGTTCCGCCTGGCCAGCTCGATCCAGGCCGAGCCGCAAGTGCTGGTGGTGGAGGTGACCACGCTGTCGTGGGCCGGCTTCAAGCTGGTGGAAAGCGCGTAAGCACCACTGCTGAGACGACAAAGCCCGCAAATCTGCGGGCTTTTTTTATTGACGCTGCGCTTTCGCGGCGGCCTTGATATCGGCGCAGGACATCGGCTTGCCGTTCTTGGCGGCTTCCGCCTCCAACTGCTGGCAGCCGGTGTAGTTATGCCAGAACACCACCACGTAGCCGGCCACGCCCAGCACCACGGCCACCATCGCCACAGCGATGACCAACTTCACGGTTTTTTCAGATGCCATGTTCGGCTCGACTTCAGGGAAGAAAAGAGAGGGGTGGTGCCTCGAGCCGGAATCGAACCGGCACACCTTGCGGTGGGAGATTTTAAGTCTCCTGTGTCTACCAATTTCACCATCGAGGCCCACACAAGCCCGATATTATGCCATGAACCATCCATAACTGCCAGACAACTAGAGAATCCGATAACATGGCATCATTGCTAATACCGATGCCTCGAGGATGTTTATGACCGCTTTGTGCCGCCTGCTGTGCGCCCTGCTGATTACCCTGCTGTGCGGCGCCGCTATCGCCGCCGATGTCCCCGCAGCTCCGCCGCCGCCAGCCAAGCTGGAATTCGCCAACCGCACCATCTTCCTGTTCCGCGCCGCGCTGGCCGGCTTCACGCCAGAAGACCGCGCCGCCGGCGCGCGCAAGCGGCTCGACGCCGCCCTCGCCGCCAACGGCCCGCAGCGCCCGGCCATCCATCCGATCAACGAAGGCACGCAGGTGATGCTGGACGGCGCGCTGCTGTTCCTCGTCACGCCGGCCGACATCAACCCGCTGGCCGGCGACACCACCGACAGCGTCGCCACCGAAAGCGCGGCGCAGCTGTCCAAGGCGCTGGCCGAACGCCGCGAACAAGCCAGCCCGCGCTACCTGCTGATTGCCGGCGCACTGTGCGCCGCTGCCACCCTGCTCCTGGCGCTGGTGCTGCGCGGCCTGCTCATGCTGCATCGCTGGATAGGCAAGCGGCTGGCGCAGGGCATCAGCCGCCATCTGGGCCGCGTCAAGGTGAAGAACGTGCGCGTGCTCGATGCCGAACACTATCTGCGCTTCATGCGCCATTGCGTGAACCTGCTGATCTGGGCGCTGCGCCTGATCGCCGCCTACCTGTGGCTGGCCTTCGTGCTCGGCAAAATTCCTTACTCGCGCAGCTGGGGCGAACGGCTGCAGGATTACCTGATCGCGGTGGTAAGCGATGTCGCGCAGGGTATCCTCGGCGCCCTGCCAGGATTGGTGCTGGTGGCGGTTATCGCCGTTATCGCGAGGCTGGTGATGCTGACGCTGGAATCGGTGTTCCAGCGCGTGGAAAGCGGCGAGCTGCAAGCTGGATGGCTGGACAAGGACACCGCCGTGCCGACACGCCGCATCGCCAATGTGGTGATCTGGCTGTTTGCGCTGGCGATGGCCTACCCTTATCTGCCAGGCGCAAAGACGGCGGCGTTCCAGGGCTTGTCGGTGCTGGTCGGCCTGATGGTGTCGATCGGCGCATCCAGCATTGTGGGACAAGGCGCCAGCGGCTTGATCCTGATGTATTCGCGCTCGCTGCGCAAGGGCGAATATGTGCGCATCGGCGATGCAGAGGGCACGGTGGTGGAACTGGGTATGTTCGAAACGCGCCTGCGCACAGGGCTTGGCGAAGAAGTGACCATGCCGAATGCCTGGGTGCTGTCCAACACCAGCAAGAATTATTCGCGCGCCTATCCCGGCGCCGGCTTCGTGCTCGACACCACCGTCACCATCGGCTACGACACGCCGTGGCGGCAGGTGCACGCCATGCTGGAACTGGCGGCGCACCGCACCGGCGATATCGCCAAGTCGCCCAAGCCGTATGTGGTGCAGACGGCGCTGACGGACTTCTATCCGGCATACCGGCTGGTGGCCTACGTCACCGCCGAAGCGCCGCGCCAGCGCGCCGATGTGCTGAACCGGCTGCACCAGAACATTATCGATGTGTTCAACGAGTACGGCGTTCAAATGACCTCTCCGCACTTCATGCAGGAGCCGCCCTCGCCGCACGTCATCCCAAAAGAAGAATGGCACCGCGCGCCGGCTAGCGCTTCCGATCCCGCGCCACCGGCGGCAGGCGGTGTTTGACGAGGCCCACGCGCTGGGCGCGGTAGATGCCGCTGTGGCCAGAGAACAGGTAGGCCACCACGCAAGCCAGCGCCGCGTAAGGACCGATCTGCGGGCCGAATAATTCGATCGCCATGATGGTCGACGCCAGCGGCGTGTTGGCCGCGCCAGCGAACACCGCCACAAAGCCCAGTCCCGCCAGCAGCGCAAACGGCAGGTGCAGCAGCGGCGCCAGCGCATTGCCCAGCGTCGCGCCGATGTAGAACAGCGGCGTCACTTCGCCGCCTTTGAAGCCGCTGCCCAGCGAGCCAACCGTGAAGATGAATTTGCCAAGGAAGTCCCACGGCGCCACCGGCTGCTGGAACGATTCCACCATCACCGGAATCCCGAGGCCGATGTAGCGCGTGCCCAGCCACCACACGGCCAGCGCGATCACTGCGCCGCCCAGCATCGGCCGCAATGGCGCGTAGGTGATGTGGCGCTTCATGAAGGCCGACGCAGCATGCGTCGACTTGGCAAAGGCCATGCCCACCAATCCAAACACAATGCCCGCCACCAGCACCGCCGCCACGCTCCAGAAGCCGATCGGCGTGATGGCGCTGATGGCGTAATGGGTGTGATGCACGCCCCACGCCATACCCACCTGGTCGGCGGCGATGGCGGCCACCATGCACGGGAAGATGGCGTCATAACGCAGGCGGCCGATGGCCAGCACTTCAAGGCCAAAGATCGCGCCGGCCAGCGGCGTGCCAAACACCGATGCAAAACCAGCGCTGATGCCGGCCATCAGCACGATGCGGCGCTCGGCGTGGCGCAGGCGGAAGATGTGGGTCAGCTGATCTGCCAGCGTGCCGCCCATCTGCACCGCCGTGCCCTCGCGCCCGACCGAGGCGCCGAACCAGTGCGACACCACGGTGCCGATCAGCACCAGCGGCGCCATGCGCAGCGGGACCACTTTTTTAGGATCGTGGATTTCGTCGATCAGCAGGTTATTCCCCGCCTCCACGCTGCTACCCAGCTTGAGATAAACCCAGCCGACCACGAAGCCGGCCAGCGGCAGCAGCCAGATAATCCAGCGGTGCGCCTCGCGCCAGTTGGTGGCGACATCGAGCGCAAACAAAAAAAAGGCCGACGCAGTGCCACTCAGCACCGCAATCAGCCCGGCGAGCGCAGTCCACTTGCCAATGTACGGCAACAGCGCGATTTGCTCCGGATAGCGGGATAGTTTCCTCATAGAGCTAGGGATACTAACAAATCCGCTGAGATGGATCAAACTCGGCGCAGATTGGTCTAACACCTTACCGGCCCGCCATTGCCAGTACAGCACAACAGGAGGACGATTTCATGATGGAAGAACGCCTGACAACTCTGGAATCCAAGTCCGACAGCAACGCCGCCGCGCTTGCTGCGTTGGAGAATGCTATGAACGACAGATTCAATCGTATCGAAACCGCGCTGAGCGAGCTACACCAGAAAAAGGCCGACAACGAATCAACGCTTTACCGCATCGGCAACCTGCAAGACGAGATGAACCGCCGCTTTGCCGAGATACGATCGGACATGGAGCTACGCTTTGACATGCTGCGAAGCGCAGAAGAGCGCGATTTTAAAAAAGCCAGCGAAGACTTAGCCAACAATACCGCACTCATTCGAGAAGACATGGCGCGGCGATTCACGGAAATGAGAGAGGAGACGAATCGGCGATTTCGCGAACTGCGGGAAGACATGAATGGCAGGTTCGAGCATGTTGATGGCAGGTTTGAGCATGTTGATCGCAGGTTTGCGGAACAGCGGGAAGCCACGGACCGGAGGTTTGCAGAAATGCAAGACGAGATGAACCGCCGATTTGAGCGGATTGAGTCCACGGTCAACGAAACGAACACCTTCATGCGATGGATGCTTGGCAGCCAGATCGTCGTGGTGCTGGCGATCCTGGGTATGGCTGCCAAGTTAATTTACGGTTAGTGATGGCGATGCATATCGCCGTCGCGCTTTACGTCCATCGCTTCCGACGGCTTGGATGGCGGAGCGCCTGGGGCGCGCGGGGCGGCCGGGAGTTCGCCGGTCCACTCGTGCGCCACGGTGCCTTTCGGATGCTTGTACCAGCCAGGATCCTTGTAGTCGTTGCGCGCCTGCCCTTCCCGCACTTTCACCACCGTGAACATGCCGCCCATCTCGAGATCTCCAAACGGACCTTCGCCCATCATCATCGGCAGCGTGTTTTCCGGTAGCGGCATCTGCATGCCGCCCATCGAACCGCCCTTGTCGCCCATGACCATATAGCCCGGCACCAGATCGCTGATCTTGCGCGCCACGCCGCTGTGGTCCACGCCGATCATGTTCGGCACATCGTGCCCCATCGCGTTCATGGTGTGGTGCGATTTGTGGCAGTGGAAGGCCCAGTCGCCCGGTTCATCGGCCACGAACTCGATAGCCCGCATCTGGCCGACCGCGATATCGGTGGTCACCTCCGGCCAGCGCGCCGATGGCCGCACCCAGCCGCCATCGGTACCGGTGACTTCAAACGTATGACCATGCAGGTGAATCGGATGGTTGGTCATGGTCAGGTTGCCGACGCGGATGCGCACCTTGTCGTCCTTGCGCACCACCATCGGATCCACGCCGGGGAAGGCGCGGCTGTTGAAGGTCCACAGGTTAAAGTCGGTCATGGTGTTGACCTTGGGCGTGTAGCTGCCCGGCTCAATGTCATAGGCGTTCAGCAGGAACACGAAATCGCGATCCACCGCATGCAGCTTGGGATCGCGCGGATGCGTGACCCAGAAGCCCATCATCCCCATCGCCATCTGCGCCATCTCGTCGGCGTGCGGGTGGTACATGAAGGTGCCGGCGTTTTTGGCGACAAACTCGTACACAAACGTTTTGCCCGGCGCGATGCCCTGCTGCGTCAGGCCGGTCACGCCGTCCATGCCGTTCGGCAGGCGCTGGCCGTGCCAGTGTACGCTGGTGTGCTCCGGCAGTTTGTTGGTGACGAAGATGCGCACACGGTCCCCCTCCACCACTTCGATGGTCGGACCGGGACTCTGGCCGTTGTAGCCCCACAGGTTGGCCGTCATGCCGGGCGCGATCTCGCGTACCACCGGTTCGGCCACGAGGTGGAACTCCTTGACACCGTCCTTCATTCGCCACGGCAGCGTCCAGCCATTCAAGGTAACGACGGGATTATATGGGCGGCCGTTCGGCGGCATCAGCGGGCCTTGCGTGGATGCCGACGATTGCACCGGCGCCTCCGGCAGCGTCGCCGCGCCGGCCTTGCTCACCATGCCGGCGCCGATCAGGGTGGCCGCACCGCTCAAAAAATTCCTGCGGGTGGTCATGGTTGTACTCCTTTATTGGTTGGCAGACGGCCGCCCAGCGCGGCCTCCAGATTGGCTTGCGCGGTCCAGTAGTCCTTGAGCGCGGCGATGTAGCCGCTGACGGCGGTGGCTTGTTCGCGCGCGTCGGCCAGCAGTTCGAAGACGCTCATCAGCATGCCGTTGTAGCGCAGCAGGGTTTGATCCGAAATTTCCTTGCGCAGCGGGACCACGCTGTCGCGGTAGTGGCGCGCGAGTTCGTAGGATGCGCGATAGTCGGCATAGCTTTCGCGCGCTTCGCTGCGTGCATCGACCGCCGCTTGCGCCAGCAGATTCACCGACTGCATATAAGTCGCCTCCGCGCGCGCGACGCGGGCCGAGCCCCAGTCGAACAGCGGAATTTCCAGCGACAGCTCGTAGCCGCGCGTGGCGGTGCCGCCTTCGGTGTTGCGCACCGCGCCAAGATCCAGCACGTTGATGAAGCGCGTGGTGCGGGTCAGGCCCAGCGTGGCTGCGGTTTGTTCGGTATCGATCCTGGCGGCCTGGATATCCAGGCGTTCGTTCACCGCCAGTTGCTCGATGTCGGCCAATTCGCGCGGCGCCGCCGGCAGGTCCGGCAAACGATCCGGCAGGCGGTAGGACGCCGCCTGCTCGCCGCTCAGACCCAGCAAGCGAGTCAGCTTTTCACGTGCCGACACGGCGGCTTTCTGCGCATGCGTGGCATCGGCCACGGTCTGAGCGTGGTAGGCCTGCTCGCGCGCTTGGTCGAGCGAGCTCCAGTTGCCGGCCTTGCGCATGCGCCCCGCCAGTTCGGCGCCGGCTTGCGCCGACGCTTCCACCTGCCGCGCATAATCAGCGATCTGGCTGGCCGCCACCGCATCCACCCACGCGCGGCGGGTGTCAGCGGCGACCTTTAGTGCTTCATTCGCGACCAGCAGTTTGGTTTGCTCAAAGCGGCGGCCCTCGATACGGCTGGCCATCGGCGCGGTAATCAGGCTGACCAGATTGAAGGTCAGCGTGCGTTCGATCCCAACCTCGCCACCGCCGTGACTGCGCTTGAAGTCCAGCACCGGATTTTGCAGCCGGCCGGCCTGCACCAGATCCGCCTCGGCCACGCCGAGCGACCAATAGCTGGCCTGCAGGCCACGGTTGTTCAGCAGCGCGATCTGCACTGCATCGTCGGCAGCCAGCGGCTGCTCGAGTTTCTTACTGATGACCGCAGCAAGCGCGCGGGCATCGTCTTCATTGCGCGGCAAACGACCGGCGACACTGGCGCTGGCGCCGGTACGCGATTCGCTGATGCCGGCGGCGGCGCTGAAGCCGCCATCGCCGGACAGCGACGCACAACCGCCGAGCAGCAGCGCGATGCCAACTCCAGCAGCGCTAGCGGCGCGTTTATACAGACAGTTCATGTCTCTACCTCAAAAAATGGTGATGAAAATGCAGCTCGCAGACGGAGCTTGGGTGTGATCAGGCGAGACGGCCTTGAGGCGGACGTTCAGGGTGGGCCAGGTCGACCGCTGGGAGGAAGTCGGAATAGAACGGCACGACGGCTGCGGATGGCAGCAGCGGCGCGGGAATGGCCAGCGCCAGTAGCGGCGCGGCGGCAGAGCAGCATGCGGAACCGCTGCACTTCATATTGGCGTGGGGATTGGCTTTTTCACTCTTTTGCGCGGCCAGCATGGCGGCATGGTCGTGAGGACCGTCGGGCATTGCCATCTTCATGGCCGCAGCCGCCCCCGTCGTCGCCGGAGCGACGCACAACAGCATTTGCGCCGACGCGTAGCCCTGGTACGGGAGCGCCAACAGCATCAGCCAAACGACAAAGGATCGAAACAGAACGGTCATTCGACAATGTTATCACAAGCCGGGTGCATCGTTCACGCCAGCCGCACGGATGGATTGGCGAGAATGTTATCGATCTGGATGGCCGCCTCGTGGCAAGCCGCCGCGAGGGCCTCGTCCTCGGTATCGCGAACGAACTGCATGGTGGCGCCTTCAAACACTTCGGTGTCGCCGGCACCCCTGTGCTCAACCAGGTCGCAACTGGCCGACCACTTGTGATCAGCGGTCGGCAGCACGGTTGGGAGAATATCCCAGCCTTTGTAATGGAGCTTGCTCATGGTGGCCTCCTTACTCAGGATTCCAGCATACCACCATCGCAAAACGCCTGCTTTTATTCAGGCTGCTGCGGAACGCGGCCGATGTTCTCTTCCATATTCGCCAGATACCAGGTCAGCGCGGTCAGCACCGCCACGTGGCGCTTCAGCTCCAGTGGGCTCACCTTGTCCAGCGTATCGGCCGGGGTGTGGTGATAGCTGAAGTAGGAGCTGGAATCGACCAGCGGTTCAAACACCGGCACGCCCGCGCGCTCCAGTGGGCCGGTATCGGCAGCACCGGCGATGTCGTGACGCTCGAAGATACCGGCGCCGATCGGCTCCAGCGCGGTTTTCAGCGGCGCGAAATACTTCACCATCGGCGGCGTCACGCTACCGATAAAGCCGAACGGACGGCCACCACCGCTGTCCGATTCGATGGCGGCGAAGTGCTTGTCCAGCTTATCCTTGTTGGCCTCAAAGTAGGCCTTGCCGCCACGGGTGCCATTTTCCTCGTTCATCCAGGCGATCACGCGGATGGTGCGGCGCGGCTTGAGATTCAGCTTCTTCAGGGTGTCGATCACCGCCATCGCGCCAGCCACGCCGGTGCCGTCGTCGTGGGCGCCGGTGGCCAGGTCCCACGAATCGAGGTGGCCGGAGACAATCACCACTTCATCGGCCTTGTCGGTGCCCGGCAGGTCGGCGATCACGTTGTAGCTGTCGGCTTCCGGCAGCGTTTGCGGGGTCAGGGTCAGGTGCATTTTCAGCGGACCGCGCGCCGACAGGCGGCTCATCAGCATCGCGTCTTCGGCCGTCACGGCCGCCGCCGGAATGCGCGCCCCGTCCACCACGCCGGTAGCGCCAGTGTGCGCAATGCGGTAATTGGCGCCGCCGACCGAGCGCACCAGCGCCGCCGCCGCGCCCATGTCGGCCGCCAGTTTAGGACCGGCGAAGCGGAAGCCGGCACCACGGCCATAAGCCGGGCCGGCGTGGCCGCGATCCGCCATCTCCTGATCGAATGCGACGTCGAACAGCACAATGCTGCCCTTCACTTGCGCGCCTTTGGCCTTCAATTCATCAAAGCTGCGCACGATGATGACCGGTGCGGTCAGGCCGGCGGCCGGGGTGGCGCCGGAACCGCCGAGGGCCGTCAGCACCACTTTCTGCGTGATGCCGGCCGGGCGGCCGGTATATTCCACCAGCTCCGCCGTCTCGGCGCCGCGCACCCAATGCGGCACCTTCACCGGCTGCAGCGTCACGGTCGCGCCGATTTTGCGCATCGCCGCCGCCACTTGGTCCACCGCCGCCGCCGCGCCGGCCGAACCGGACAGGCGCGGGCCTACCAGGTCGGTCAGGTCGGCCAGCCGTTCATAGGCCCAGTCGCTTTGTATCGCGTTGTCACGGATTTGTCCCAGGGTGGCGGGGTCGTTGGGAGCGGCGCTAACGCCAACACTCAGCAGGCTTGTGGCCAGCACGGTCAGCGACAGGGATTTCTGGAGAACGGATTTCATGCGGTTCCTGTACAGATTAAGAGGGATGAGCCAGAAACGATAACCGATCATGATGATCTTGTCATCCATGTTGATTTGCTATCGCACTTGCTCTACGATGTAACTTCAACTTTCGGAAGAAAGCACCTATGCTCAAGGGCCAACTCTGCACCGTGCGTCACCTCGTGACCGCCGATCTGAACACCTTCATCGCGCTGGTCAACGACCTGCCGTCGCGCGGCGACTATTTTTCGACACACTTCAAATCGCCGGAAACCATGCGCAAGGAGTTCATGCAACACGGCTTTGTCACCGACGACAGCGAGCTGTTTGTGATCGAGGACGCGCTGCACCACGTGGTTGGCGTCATCACCCACTTCAAGAGCCGTACGCCGGTGACGCGCGAAATCGGCTACCGGCTGTTCGATCCCAAGCTGGCCGGGCACGGTTACATGACTGAGGCCTGCAAGCTGGTGGTGGATTACCTGTTCAAGGTCCATCCCTATCACCGGCTTGAATTATTGACCGCGCCGGAGAACGTCGCCTCGGTGCGCGTGGCGCAGAAATGCGGCTTCCGCGCCGAAGGCACGCTGCGCCAGTCGTTCTTCATCAACGGCCGTTACCAGGATGTGACCATCTTCAGTTTGCTGCGCCCCGAGTGGGAAGCACAATATCTTTAATTACATCTCCAATTGTTACAAGCTATTACCGGCAAGGCCGGTTTGTAAGCATGTGTATAAGACGTGGTAATAATTTTGCTGGGATTTATAGTGGAGTCACTGGCTAACGAATCATTCCGATCCGGGCCGCAGCAAGGGGAATTACCATGTTGAGCAAAAAAATGATGGGTGTAGCGTTACTGGCCGTAGCAGCAGTATCGTCGTCGGCGTACGCAGGCGACCGTGATTTCAACACGGTGGCCGGCGCTGTGGTCGGCGCGGCAATCGGCAACAGCGCCGGTGGACGCGATGGCGCCATCGTCGGCGGCCTGGTTGGCGCGGCGGTCGGCAACAGCATCCGCACTTCGGATGACCGCTATTATCGCGGCCGTGACCGTGGTTACGATCGTGGCTACGTCGAGACCCGCGTGTATTCGCAGCCTGCGCCGGTGTACTACGAGCGTCCTGCTCCTGTGTACTACGCGCCGCCGGTACGCTACTACGAGCCGCCTCCACGTGTAGTCTACGTTGAACCGGCCCGCCCTTATTATCGCGAAGGTCGCCATCACCACCACCACGATCGCTGGGATCGTTAATACCCCCCTCAAAGCCCCGAAGTCCGGGGCTTTTTTTCGTCCCTCCGCTAGGCATCTGCGACGGGGGAAAACATGACGACAGCAGACGCATTCATCGCTTTGGAACTGGGCCACTACCGGCTGCGCGAGCAGATCGGCGGTTCGGCCTACGGCATTATCTGGCGCGCCAGCGGGCCGCAGGCGACGCGTGACGTCGCCATCAAATTAATCAACCAAGAGCAGATGGAGCGCGCCTTGCCGGAGCAGCGCGAACGCTGGATCAGCGCTGCCAATAACGAGATCGCGTTTTTGCAGTCGCTGGAACCTTGGGACGAGTGCCACATCGTGCGCCTGCTCGATAGCGGCTGGCATGAAGGCTTGCCGGTGCTGGCGCTGGAGCTGATGGGGACTGACCTCGGCAAGCACGTGGTGGCGCTACGCGGCCGCAGCGAGCACGTAGCGCCGGCGCAGGCGCTGGACTGGATCGCGCAGCTGAATCAGGCGCTGGCCAAGGTGCATCAATACGGTTGGCGTTATCTCGACCTGAAACCGGCGAATGTGCTGCTCGATCCGCACCTGCGCACGGTCAAGCTGGCGGATTTTGGCACCAATCGGGCGCTGGGCAGCCTGCAGGCGCACTCCTATGCCGGCACCGCCAACTGGCAGGCGCCGGAGCAGTTCTTCCCAGCCGACGCCGGCGGTTATGCCACCAGCGTCCGCAGCGACTATTTTTCGCTGGGCGCGGTGCTGTACTTCTTAATCGCCGGCCTGCCGCTGCGCTATTGCGTCGACTGCGGACAGGCTTATCGTGAGCATCACGTGGCCGGAGCGGATGTGCTGCGCGGCCGGCACGGCGGCGAGATTCCGTGCGCGTTGATGCCGGAAGAAGAGCAGCGCTTTGCCGCCGCCATCCCGGCCGGTCGGCGCGATGCGGCGCTGGCCTTGCTGCGCGCCTTGCTGCAGGTGGATCCGGCGCTGCGGCCACGGCACGCCATCCAGATCAGCCGCATGCTCAACGCGGTGCAGGGAACGAAACCGCTGCGCGGCGCGTTTGACGCGCTGGATCCGGCGCTGGGCATGCATCGCCCGTCGGCGATCAACGGCTGGCAAACCATGCTGGGGGCATGATGATCGCCTCCTCCTCTCCTTCCCGCCAGGCGACGCGCAATGTATCGTATCGTCTGGCGCCGCGCCGCTCTTTACTGCCTATGATTGCCAGCGCCATCGCTCGCCACAGCGGCATGGCGCTCACGCTGGCGGTGCTGGCCGTGCTGTGCGGCTTGCAGGCGCTGGCTTTGCTGCGCGCTCCGGCGGCCTGGCTTCCATCGGCGATCACGGTCGATCTGGCTGCCGGCGAAAACATTACCCTCGGCCAGCGCGAACTGGCCGCGCCGCAGACCGACCGCAATCACATCTCGCTGCGCCGCGACACTGATGGTAATTGGTTCGTCCGCAATATGAGCGCGGCCAAACAGGTAGTGCTGATACGCGATTCGTCGGAGCAGCGGCTGGGCAGCATGGCATTGCAGGGATTGGCTAGCTTCCAGATTGACGGCGCAGTGTTCGATGTCCGTCGCACCGATGCGCGCTCCGTGACCTTCACGCGCGATGGCCACGAATGGCGTTACGACGGCGCGCTGTTATACCGCGACGGCGTGCCGCAAGCGAATTGCCCGGATGCGCGGCTGGCCAGCAAGGCGCTGTCAGTGTGGAACCGCGTCATGCCGTTGACGATCGCACGTCCGCTGACCTTCGGCGGCAATTTGCATTGCGATAACCGGCTAGGCCTGGCGCAGGTGACGCCGGGCGCGGCGCAAATCAGCCGCGCGAACGGCCGCTTGCAGCTCACCGCAGGCAATCCAGATGGCGACCGCGCCGCCGTGCTGGCCGATCAAGCGGACCTGCGCAAGCAGGAGTCGGCGCTGGACGGCGTGAACGCAATCACGGTCGGGCACACGCGCTTGCAACTGACCGCCAGCGGCAAGCAATTGACGCTGCATCCCAGCCGCCACGTCAAACTTTACAGCGAGCCGGAACTGAAGCTGCCATCACAAGTGAACTGGCATTGGCAGCAACGCGACCTGTGGCGCGGCGGCCCGGCCAACACCATCCACATCGCCCTCGCCCTGTGCGCCGCCGGCATCGCCCTCAGCACCGCCACTCGCCTGGCTGCCCCGCTGGCTGTGACGGGATTGCTGGCCGCCGGATTGGTCGCGTTGGTGGCGCAACGGGCGGGATATGCGCCGGCCGCCGCGTGCTCGCTGCTGCTCGGCGCCAGCGCGTTGCTGCTGTGGCTTGCCCTGCCCGGCCGCCTGACGCTGGCCAAAGCCGCCGGCGTCACCCTGCTCGCCATCGGCCTGCTGGCGCAACTGGAGCTCGGCCTCGGCGCGCCGGAATCGTCCTGGCTGCGCTACTACCAGAAATCCGCCGCGCTGCTGGCCATCGGCACAGGCCTCGGCGGCCTGCTGCAACTATGGGCACAACTTCGCACAGCACGCGGCGCGCATCTGCAACAGCGCACCATCGAATGGCTGCTCGCCCTGTTCGCCGCCGTCGCGCTGGCCGCGCTGGCGGCGCAGGTCCTGTGGGGCGATGAAACCGGCGTCTTCGATCTGCAACCGGTCGAACTGGGCAAACTCGCCCTCGCCGCCCTCACCGCCCACTGTCTCGCCTTGCGCTTCAACTGGCATAACGGCCCGCAGCGACTGGCCGACCAAAGCGCGCGCTGGCTGCAACTGATCGCCCCCGCACTGCTGTTCCTCGCCCTGCTCGGCCTCGCGCTGGTGCAAGTGGACGACTTCTCGCCACTGATCCTGCTGCTGGTGTGGAGCGCCGGCATGGGCATGGCCTACGCCATCGCCGCCCGCAACCGCTGGCTCGCCGCCTTGCTGCTCATCGCCGCGTTGCTCGCCGTGAGCGCCGTCGCCTGGCTGCGCCTCAACGGCACCGACGACCTGATACGCTGGGGCTTCTACGCCGACCGCTTCCTGGTCTGGCTCAATCCCGCCGAGCATCCACACACCGGCCAGCAACTGCTGCTCGGCGCCCGCGCCATCGGCGACGGCGGCTGGCTCGGCGCCGATCACTGGCTCGGATTGCGCACGCTCGGCCAGGCCGCCGGCAGCGTCACGCAAATCCCCGCCGTGCAGGACGACTTCGCCGCCTCCTTCTTCCTCAACCGTCACGGCCTGCTGGGCGGCCTGCTGCTGTGGAGCGTGCAAGCCGCCTTCCTGGCCGGGATCCTGCTGACCGCCATGCGCGCCTACCGCGATGGCGCCGGCGCCCGCAACTTCCGCCACGCATGGCTGGGCCGCTTCCGCTACTTCGCCCTGTGCGGCGGCGGCGCCTTCGTACTGGGGCACTTCCTGCTTTCGTGGGGCACCAACCTCGCCATCTTCCCGATCATGGGGCAGCCGATGAGTTTTCTGTCGGCCGGCGGCAGCCACCTGCTGTTTTTCCTCTGCCCCCTGCTTACCTTCAGTGCGATATCTTCCGAAGGAGCCTGAATCATGCCGACCTATGTCCAACACGCCGTCCTGGGACGCATTCCGGACGTCTTCAACGCCGAGGCGATCTGGCAGACGCCCGGCCTGGCGCTGTTCTCGCGCCGTCCGTTGCTGCGCGATCTGCTGGAACGCAGCCCTCGCGAACACAAGGGCCGCGCAACCACGCGCTGCTTCTCACATGTGACGCTGGTGCTGCCGCAGGAAGAAGTCGACGACGACTACCACCTCACGCGCGGCGCCCGCGCCCGCGACCTGGCGCAAACGCTGGCGGCCTTGCATCAGAAGGACTTCGGCGATCTGCTGGCCGGTGATGAAGTGCGTTATGACGTGGTCGGCGACGCCACCCTTGCGCCGGACGAAATCGAGGTCAAATTCGGCCACGCCGTGTACCTGCCCGCGCCGGACGAAAAGATGCTGTACAACGTCAGCGTCTCGCGCGACAGCGCGATCTGGCATACCGCCTGCGCCATCTATCCCAACCAGCGGCTGGCATTGATCGGCGGCGATGGCGGCGTGCCGGTGCCAGGCTGGCCGTTCGGCTCCGATGCGGCGCTGTTAATCCTCAACGACGGCCCCGACGCCGCGCCAGTCGTGCAGATGCGACCGAAAGGCGCGTTCGACTGCCACTACGATCCACGCGCCGGCTACTACACCGTCAAAGCGGCGGACGGCCAGCGCCTGCTATTGAAAATAGCGCGCACCACCGCAGCACCCGCGCGCGCAAGCCATCCAGTCGCGCCCTCCGCACCTCCCGCCGTCTGGCAAAAACGAGCCGACACGAATGCCAAGGCCATCGACCTGACCGCCGTCCCAGCCGCCGCCAGCCACAAGCCGGCCAACCGTCCCGGCGAAAGCGACGCAACCTATGCGCCGGTCGCGCAGCAGCGTGTCAGCCTGGTGGCGCTGGCGTTGCCGCGCCTGAGCCGCTATCGCGAGACCGGCGCGCTCGCCATCGAGCTGCCGTTCAACCGCGACCTCGCGCTGACCACCGACGCGCAACCGGTCATCAGCCTGATGGTGGACGCGGCCGACCAGCTGCACGCCATCACCGCCGAAGGACGCCAGCGCATCGACGCCCCGGCCACCTTCACGCCGGTGGATGCACGCACACTGCGCCTGCTGCCTGCAGCGCCAGAGATGGCGGACCGCTACCGCGCCATCGTCTGCCTCGCGCAAGCGGTCAGCAACGGCGTCGCCAGCGGCGCGCGCTTCACCTTCGGCCGCAACTCGCCTATGCTTTCCGCGTTGCGCCTGCTCGATTCGCCGCGCTTCCTCAAACGAGCCGATGGCGCTGGCAACGGCGGCGCCACCAGCACCGACCGCATCGGCCTGTCGCGCAACGCCTTCAGCTTCGAGGCCGTGGCCAAGGGCTATACCATCGCCCGCCTCAGCGCCACGCAAGCGCTCTACCATCTGGACGACAAGCTGCAATTCGTCGCCAGCTTGGGCGAAGCGCCCTACCTGCTGCCGCACGGTCACCACCTGGTGGCAGGCCATTACGTGCTGCGTTTCGAAGCCTGAGCCATCATGGACGCGATCACACTTCACGCCGTCGCCGCGTTTGTCGCTGGCCTCATCATCACGCTGGTACTTGCGGCTTACCTGACGCCGCGCGGCTGGTGGAAGCGTCCCAACGCGCGCGCGCTGTTCATCATGGTGGCCGGCGCGTGGGGCTTCGGCAGCATGATTCTGTACGCCACGCACGCCCCGGCCACAGCAGCCGGCAGCGCGCGCGCGGCACCGACACACACCGCCGCATTGCCCTCACACGCCGACGACGCCGTGCGGGCCGGAGACTCGCGCACTGTCGGCCAGCCATTCCGCGTCCACCGCGACCTGAACCTGCGCGCAGCTCCCGGCGTGCAATCCACGCGCGTAATCGTAGTGCCGGCCGGCGCCATCGTCACGCCCACCGGCCAGCACGACGGCGACTGGTGGCAAGTCAGCACCGTCCTCGATGGCCGCACGCAAACCGGCTGGGCCAGCAGCCTGTGGCTGCGCCGGAGCGGCGAATGACCCACGCGCCGTCCACCGCCACCGGCAAATTTTCAGCTAAGCTGTGGCCTTTCACATCCCGCGCTCCGGCGCCAGCCTCGATGACCCGCATCACCGACCAACTCGACTTCGGCCCCGCACTGGACATCGCCGCCCACAGCATGGCCAGCATCAGCAAACTGCAGACGCCGGAGAACCAGGACAACCTGCTGCTCGTCGACGCCAACGGCCGCGCCGTGCTGCTGCGCGACCAGTCGCCGCACACCGTCCAGCTGACCGACTGGCCGCAAGGCCACGTGCGCCTGGCGGTCCTCGACGGCATGGGCGGCCACGGTCACGGACGAGAAGCCGCCGAAGCCGTCGCCGCCGGCCTGCTGGCCATCCCCGCCTGCGCCACGCTGGAACAACTGGGCCGCCGCCTCGACCAACTGCACCACGAACTGCAGGCCCGCTTCAGCCGCCCGGACGACCACGACACCTTCCGCCGTCCCGGCACCACCCTCACGCTGCTCGAAATCCCGCCCGGCCAGCCGCCGATGCTGTACCACGCCGGCGACTCGCGCCTGTACGAAATCACCGCACAAGGTGCGCAGCCGCTGACCATCGACCACGTGCCCGCCACCGCCTTCGCCATGCACGGCCTGCTGGGCGAGGACGAATGGTGGCAGCAAGTGCACGGCGAGCACCGCGCGCAAATCTCGCAGGCCTACATCCTCGGCAACGCCTTCGCCAATCCGCAAGTGCTGGACGACGGCCTGCTGCCGCTGGATGCATCCAACCTGCCGCCCTTCCTGCGCCACCTGGCCGACCGCCGCGCGCTCACCGTCCATCCGGACGCCACCTACCTGCTGGCCACCGACGGCTTCTGGTCATGCGCCCGTCCTCAAGCCTGGATCGCGCGCTGGCCATCGCTGCTGAGCGGCGCCGCCGGTCCCGCCATCGACGCACTGTTCAGCGACTACGCGCACAACCCACCGCCCCAGCTCCACATCGACAACCTGAGCGCGATCGTGATCCGTTTTGCACGCAATGTTGACGAAACAGCACTGCCCACCGCACCAATTCCGTCGCATTTTTGACCAGTGCACAGACGGACCAAAAAAACGAGTTGCAAAGTTTGCCAAACAGAGTGAAAACCGCATAAACTGACGGGTATCCCATCGGTCGGTTTGTCATGAAAAAATGCAGTAATGCCCAGCACCCGCATTGCACTTATTGGGTCATGTCAGGAGCGCAAACCTGCGAAGGCGGCCACGCCCAAGCGGAACCCTCCAGCTTCGATCTGCTGACTGCACTGCGCACCACCCGTGCCGCCTCCCCGGCCACGGCGCTGGATGCCGTCCCTGCTTCCGAACCAACGCCTACTCATTACGCCCGTCCGCTGCAGCGCATGCATGCCGAACGCCCGCAGCTGCACATCAGCGGCTTCGACCCGCGCGCCGCTGGCGGTCGCCAGACCCTGAAGATGGAACTGCGCGGCATGCCCGAAGCTTGCGCGCCGCAACTGACGCTGCAACTGCAGTCGGACCTGATTCCGCACGGCGCCGCGCGCCAGCACTTCGTGCGCGCCGTCGATGGCGACTGGCGCCCTGTGTTTGTCGAATTTTCCTCGCGCGGCAAGGAGCACGGCCAGTACCAGATCAGCATCGAACTGCTTAGCCAGCATGCCGGCATGGCCGCACGCAAATGGGTGTGCACCTTCGTGATCCTGGTGCCGCGCCTCGACGCCACGCTGACCGAGATCCACCGCATCTTCCTCAGCACCCACAAGAATGTGCGCGTGATGGCGGACGATGCCTCGATTGCCCGCGTCAGCGCGCAAGGCGGCGACAGCCTCGATATCGACGTCACCGCCCGCAACGCCGGCATCGCCCATCTGGACCTGAATGCGCCGGCCGGCAAAGTGGACCTGGGCTTCTCCACCATCGCGTGGGACGAAGACCTGATCGAAATCGACATGCCGCAAGCGGCCGCGCTGCACCCGCATCCAAGCGCCGCCGCCTCGCTGGTGAACGCCGCGCCGGAAGCCGGGGCGCAGCGCCAGATCCGCCTGTTCGCGATGGAAGAATGCGTGATCGGCCGCTTTGAGCTGGTCGATCCGGAAGCGGACGTGCTGCTCACCCACTACAGCGCCGACGGCCAGGACACCAACGGCCTGACGCGCCGCCTGTCCGGCCGCCATGCGGTGATCCGCCGTTCCGGCCTGGGGTTTGAAATTGAAGACGTGTCGCGCTACGGCATCCTGCTGGATGGCGTCTGGCCGGGCAAGCACAAACCGACCGCGCTGCGGCTCGGTATGCGCATCGAATTCAGCGCCAGCATCAAGGACATCGTGACGCTGGCGGTATCGGCCATCATGCCGCACGGCGTGATCCTGCACCGCGTGGACCACGGCGCCAATGCCGAGAGCTTCTACCTGCTGGCGCCGGAGACGCATCCCGGCTACCCGGTCAAGTCGTTTGCAGCCGCGCCGCATGCGGCCGCGCTGCCGCTGCTGTTCCACCGCGACGGCGGCTTCTGGCATCTCGACCAACTGACCGGCAAGGAGACCGCGCTGGCGCCGACTGTCTCTCTGGATAAACTGAGCCGTGTGCCGCGCCATACCCGCTTCGCCAGCGATCCGTATCCGGAGCATTGGATCATCCGCACCGGCGCCACCGATATCTACAGCACCGTGGCGGCGAACGCCATGTCCACCGCCTGATCCTCGTTACGCCGCCGGTTTCCTGGCCGGCAGAGGAATCCGCTCCGTTTCACCCGGCACTTGCGGGAAGCGCTGCGCCTCCCAGTCTTCGCCCGCCTGCACCACGCGTTCCTTGCGCGATGAGACGAAGTTCCAGAACATATAGCGATGGCCATCCAGCGGTTCGCCGCCGATGACGACGAAGCGCGCGTCGCTATTGGCTTTCACGCGGCGTGTGTTGGCGCTATCCAGCAGCGCCATGTTGTGTAGTTCCAGCGCAGCGCCATCCACTTCCAGTGCACCGCTGATCGGATAGATCGCCGCCTCGGCTGGCAGATCGCTCAATGCTAGCTCGCCGCCGGCCTTGAGTGCGACGTCCAGATACAGCGTCTGGCTGTAGGTCTGCACCGGCGAGGTCTGGCCGAAGGCGGTGCCGATCAGCACACGGATGTCGGCGCCATCGACCGTCAATTCGGGAATCGCGCTGGATGGCGTGTGGCAGAAACCCGGCTCCGTTTCCTCATGCGCTGCCGGCAGCGCGGCCCACAGTTGCAAGCCGTGCGTGCGGTGCGGTACGCCAACCAGATCCTTCGGCGTACGCTCGGAGTGTACGATACCGCGACCGGCCGTCATCCAGTTGATGGCGCCCGGCTCGATGCGCTGGTAGGTGCCCAGGCTGTCGCGGTGGTCCATCGCGCCTTCAAACAGATACGTCACGGTGGCGAGGCCGATGTGCGGGTGCGGACGCACATCATGGTCGGCGTCGGCCGGCACATCGACCGGGCCGAAATGGTCGAAGAAAATGAACGGACCCACCGCCTGCTTGACGGCGGACGGCAGGTAGCGGCGCACCACAAAGCCGCCGCCCAGATCCTTTTCGTGGCCCTTCAACAGATTCGAGATGGTCATGGTCTTATCCCAGCACGGTGGTCACTTCGGTGGTCACGGAAGTCATCAGCTTATGGATAGGACACTTCTGCGCGGCGGCCAGCAATTCGGCGCGCTGCGTTTCGGTCAGGTCGCCGGTGACGTGCAAGGTGGCGGTCAGGCGGTAGATGCCCTGGCGCTCTTCGCTGGCGTCGCGCTCCATGCTCACTTCCACGTGCTCCAGCGGGATGTTCTTGCGCTTGGCGAACCACACCACGGTCAGCGCCTTGCATGCGCTCAGGGCGGCGTCGTACAGGTCGTGCGGCGATGGGCCGGCGTCATTACCGCCCTCTTCCACCGAACCATCGGTCGAGATAATGTGATTGCGCACATGGAGGATGTGACGCATCGGCAGGGATTGATCACGCAGGGCTTTGATAGTCATTCGGTGTTCCTTGTGGCAGCTAGTTCGGTAATAAACTCAGAACCCACAATGTACACCGAATGAAGGGCTTGCGCTTCTACTAAAAGCCTACGCGCCGACCAGCACCATCGAGAAATCGGCGCCGTCCTGGCGCAGCGCTTTCAGACTGACGTGTTCCGGATCGTCATACCATGCTTGCGCGTCAGCGGCGGAAGGGAATTCGATCACCACCATCGCCTCTGGCAGTGCCGGCGTGCCTTCCAGCGCCTGTGGCGCCGACTTCGCCACCAGCTTGCCGCCGTGCTTTGCCGTCAGCGCTGGCATATGAGCGCCATATTCCTTCTGCCATTCCGTGCTGCGCAGGGTTGCGAATCCAATTGCGTATGCTGCCATGATGACCTCCTTGGTATGTATGAGGCTTCATTATCATCACAAGCCGATCAACGATAAATACGCTAAACTTTCATTCATTCCTAATTAATTGTTTCGAATATGAGCGACAAGCTACGCAGCATGGAAGTGTTTGTGTCGGCTGCAACGGCGGGCAGTTTTGCGGCAGCGGCACAGGCGCTGGGCATATCGGCGGTCATGGTCGGCAAGCATGTGCAGGCGCTGGAACAGCAGCTTGGCGCGCGACTGATTGAGCGCAGCACGCGCCGTCAAACGCTGACCGAGATCGGCATCGCCTATCTGGAACGCTGCCGCGACGTGCTGGCCAGCGTGGCGGCGGCCGACCACGTGGCGGAGAACCTGCGCGCCGAGCCGCAAGGCAGCTTGCGCATCTCGGCGCCGGCCACCTACGGCGAGCAGCGCCTGACGCCAGTCATTGCGGAATATGCGGCGCGCTATCCCAAAGTCAGCATCGAACTGGTACTGAGCAATCGCGTGATCGACATGGCGGAGGAAGGTGTGGACGTCACCATCCGTTCCGGCCCCATCGCCGACAATACACTGATCGCCCGTCCGCTGAAGCCTGGGCGCGTGCTGGTGGCGGCCAGTCCGGCATACCTGAAACAGCATGGCACGCCGCGCCATCCTTCTGACCTGACGAAGCACAACTGCCTGGTGTTCGCCGGCGCCGGCGCCACGTGGCACTTCAAGCGCGGCGAAGAAAAAGTGGACGTGCAGGCACGCGGCACGCTGGTCAGCAATACCGGTACATCGCTGGTGGTTGCGGCGATAGCCGGCATGGGCGTGGTGCTGCAAGCGGATGTACTGATGGAGCCAGCCCTGCAAGCCGGCCAACTGGTGCGGCTACTGCCGAAATGGGAACTGCCATCACGCGCCATGCACATCTTGCGCCGCCCCGAAGCGCGCCCCAGCGCCAAAGTCCGCAGCTTCGTCGACTTCGCGCTGGAGCGGCTAAGTTAAACTACAAAAATAAGATCCTGTCGATATTCACGAAACCTATGAACAAACTGGCTGATGCTGAACTGCTGGAAGGATGGCTGCGGGCGCGCTCGATGGCGCGGCATTTGCCGCAGCCGGTGCCGGATCGCGGCGGGCTGCGCGTCGATACGGCGATGCCGGAAGAACTGCGGCGCTATGTGTTCGCGGGCCCCTCGCCCGCCATCACGCAACTCGCGCAGGAGATTCACGAGCCGTATGTGTTTATCAAGATGTGCGGGCCGGGTGCGCATTTGCAGTCGCTGGTGCCGCACCGCTGGCAGCTGCAGCCCACTGGTTATTTGATGACCAGGGAAACTGGCCGCAATCCAGTGCCGTCGCTGCCGCCCGGCTACTGGCTGCAAATGCAGACCGAATCCGGCGTCACCACCGCGCGCATCTTCGCCGACGACGACACGCTCGCCGCCACTGGCTATGCAGCGGAATATGAACGGGTATTTGTGTTCGACCGCATCGCCACCGCACCCGCGCACCAGCATCAAGGACTGGGCGCGGCGATCATGGCGGCATTGGGAACAGCGCAGCAATCACAAGCCGCGCAGCGCGTGCTGGTGGCAACCGAGGCAGGCCGGGGGCTCTACGCGACACTGGGATGGAGCGTGCATTCGCACTTCTCCACGGTGACGATCACACCACCTTTTTAACGAACTCCGTCTTCAGGCTCATGGCGCCGAAGCCTTCGATCTTGCAGTCGATATCGTGATCGGCATCGACCAGGCGAATGTTCTTCACCTTGGTGCCGACCTTGACCACACCACCGCCGCCCTTCAGCTTCAAATCCTTGATGACGGTGACGGTATCGCCATCCTGCAGCAGATTGCCGACCGCGTCGCGGTACACACGGGCGCCCTCTTCCGCCGCTTCAGCAGCACCGGCAGTCCACTCGTGCGCGCACTCCGGGCACACCAGGTTAGCGCCGTCTTCATAGGTATATTCGGAACTGCATTTCGGGCATGGTGGCAAGGTGCTCATAGGGAATCCTGATTTTCAAAGGCCGTGAGTATACCTCATGCCAGCTTGCGGGCCACGCGGAAGCCGACAATGTCGTTCGCCAGCACCGCCGAAAAACCATTGCGCACCGCCGAACGCAGATAGCGCGGGTTGTACAGCCACGATCCGCCACGCAGTACACGCCTCACCGGGTCGCCGCCCTCCTCCCACGCGCGGCCATCCGCTGGCGCGCCAACGTAATTATTGTGCACCACGTCCTGCGTCCACTCCCACACGTTGCCGTGCATGTCGAATAGCCCCCAAGGATTCGGCTGGTATGCGCCGACCTTGCTGGTGCCCTGCACGTAGGCGCCGCGCTGGCCGCCGTTGTAGGTGTAGTGGCCGTCGTAGTTGGCTTGGTCAGGGCTGATGGTGTCGCCGAAGCTGAACGCCGTTTTAGTGCCGGCGCGGCAGGCATACTCCCATTCCGCCTCGGTCGGCAGGCGGTACACCTGCCCGGTTTTCTGCGATAGCCAGCGCAAATATAGCTGCACGTCCATCCAGCTGACGCCTACCACCGGATGATCGTCCGACTGTGCAAAGCCCGGCGCGCGCCAGTCGGTGTCGGACTGCGACTCCCAGCCGGTGTCCTTGACGAACTGCCGCCACTGCGCCACTGTCACCGGATAGCGCCCCATCGCAAACGACTGTTCGATGCCCACCCAGCGCTGCGGCAGCTCGCGCTCCAGCCAGTTCTTCTGCGCTCCGGCCTTGATTGCCACCGCCTGCTCGTGCTCGTGGGAGCCCATCTGGAAGCGGCCGGTCGGTATCAGCACCAGATCCGGCCCTGCACCCGAGCCGTCAAGAAAGCGGTCGCGCAGCACGCCGCTGGCGTCGGCCACCGGCGTGTGCGACGCCACCGCCGCCAGCTCCGCCGCATGGCGCTCGGCCTGCTGCTTGCGATGCCGCTCCTGCTCTTGACGGTACGCCGCTTCCGCCTTCAACTGCGTAGCCTTGCGCTGCTGCTCTTCGCGTTCTTCACGCGCCTTCTTCGCATCGGCTTCGCGCCGCGCCAGCAGTTGTTCGCGCAATAGCTGCTTGCGTACCTGCGCCGCTGCTTCGGCTTCGGCGCGCTGCCTGGCTTCCAGCGCGCGGCGCTGCTGCTCCTGCCGCTGCTTTTCCACCGCCGCAGCCTGGGCCTCGGCCTGACGGCGCGCCGCCAGTTCAGCCGCCTGCGCCTTGCGCTGTTCCTCCTGCACGCGCGCCTGCTCGCGTGCACGCTCCTCTTGCGCCGCCTGCTCCTTCTGGCGTTGCTGATCATGCGCCTCGCGGGCAGCGCGGTCGCGGGCAGCCTGTTCGGCGCGGGCTGCCACTTCCTCGTCGCTCGGGCCGGCCGCTTCGCGCAGGGCAGACAGCAGCGCAGGCACCGACGCCGGCCGGCGCTCCTGCAGATACGCAAAGCCGTCCTGCAGCACCTTCCACTGTCGCTCATTCAGGCCGCGCGGCGGCGATGGATGAAAGTCGGCTGTCCGCATATCGTCAAACGGCATGCGGCCTTCCAGCAGCTGGTAGATCATCACCGCCACCGCATACACATCCAGCCTGGGCGCGGGCTGGCGCTGATGCGTGCCCGCCTCCGGCGCGCGATAGCCTGCGGTGCCGGCATTCGGCGTCTGCAAACCGAGGCTGCTGCCGGCGCTACGCACACGCGAGGCAATGCCGAAGTCCAGCAGCTTGATCTCGCCGCGTTTGGTCAGGAACACATTACCCGGCTTGATATCGCGGTGAACCAGCTTGTGCTTGTCCCACGCATATTGCAGCGCATCGCCCACCGGCGACAGCAGCTTGATCACCGCGTCCAGCGCCAGCGTGCCCTGCTCGGCCAGATACGCATCCAGATCCTGCCCTTCAAGGTACTCCATGATGATGAAGTAACTGGAGGTCGCCGGGTCCTGCGCCCACTCATACACGCGGACGATATTTTCATGCGCCAGCTTGCGCGCCTGCGTGGCTTCCTCGATCAGCAGCTTGGCGTGGGTGGCGCTCTGGGTCAGCTGCGGCGGCAGGATCTTCAGCGCCACCTGGTCGCTGTGGCCCAGTTCCGCGTGCGTGGCCAGGTCGGTGGCCAGCCACACCTGCCCCATGCCGCCCATACCGATCAGGCGTTCCAGCCGGTAGCGGCGGTTTTGCGGACCGATCTCTTGCCCGGTCATCAGCCCCAGCTCCGTGCCCTGGCGCGGCGGCAGGACAACCGGCGCGGCATGGCCTCCCGGCGGCGCGTATTCCGCGTCGAGGATGGCGTTCTTGCGACGGTCGAACTCCTGCAGGCTCAACAAACCGTCATCATGTAAGGCCCGCAGTTCGCGGATCTTGTCCCTTGCTGTCTGCATCTTTACCCGTTACTCCGCATCGCGCTGTTCGCGCTCTTTCAGCAGGCGTTCGTACGCCAGCTTGGCCGCCTCCAGCGGCGACACGCCGTGTTCCGCCGCCACTACCTGTGCCAGCGCCTGGATCTGCTCCGGCGACATACCGCCTTGAATCTGCATCTTCATGATCTGCGCCACCGCTTCCACATTCGACGGCGCGGCGACAGCGGCAATCGCCAGGTCGCTCAGGCGGTTGACGGTTTCCATGCGGCGGATCTCGTGATCCTGCTGCGATTGCTGGACGCTGAACGCCGCAGCGCGTTCCTGCTCAAACTTCTTCAACTCATGCTGCCACGCGGCTTCCTGCTCGCGCTGGCGCAGGATCAGGCGCTGCTCCTCCACCGCCAGCTGGTCCAGCATGGCCTGCTTGGCGTTGGACTGGTTCTGGCGCGCGTGGATGCCGTCGGCCTCGATGGTGCGCAGCAGTTTTTCGTACTGCGCCACGGCGTCGGCCTGGGCGCCGGCGCGCTTGAGGTCTTCGATCTTCTGGTTGATCTCGGCCAGCTGCACGGCGTTGGTCGCGTCCTTGACAGCATCCTCGCGCAGCAGTTCGCGCTGGCGGGCCAACGCCAGCTGGTCTTCCCATTCCTGCACACGCTCGGCCTCGCGGCGGCGAGCGGCGTTGGCCATCGTCATGCCGTGGATGCGGGCCGCATGCGCTTCCGCTTCGATTTGCAGTTCGCGCGCCTTTTCGTCCTTCTCGCGCTGGCGCAAGGCGGTGAGCTCCGCGCGCCGCTGCGACTCTTCCTCGATGCGCAGCGCTTGCGCGATCTGGTTCTCGATCGCCTGCTGGCGCAGCTGGTGCGACAGGCGCTGCTGCGCCAACTGGCGCTGTTCAGCCGCCGTTTGCTGCAGCACTTCGAGCTCGGTACGCATGCGGATTTGCGCCAGGTGGCGCACATGCTCCCAATCGGCCTGCTCGCCTACGCGGTGCGACTTGTTGCGTGCCAGTTCGTGCTCAAGATCCGCCAGCACCGTGCCGGCGCCTTTATCCAGGGCGACCTTGCGGGTCTTGGATTCCATCACGCGGCTATACAGTTCCACTTCGCGCGCGCGCAGGGCCTGCACGCGCTCGGCCTCTTTCAAGGTCAGTTCGGCCTTGTTGATGCTGGCGTCCTGGCGCAATTCGGCGCGACGGAAATCGGCATGCATCTTCTGCTCTTCACGCAGGATGCCCTGCCATTCTTCCTCGTTGTAGATTTCATCCAGCTGCTTGACGTGCTCCAGCTGCACATGGCGCTCGTCGGCTACCAGCCACATGGTGCCGACACGTTCGCGGTTATGGTCGAATTTATCGTGACGCAGCGCGGCCGTTTCTACACCATCCACCGCCAAGCCGTAGCTGACCAGGCGCTGTTTGAGCGCGGCTTGGAGGCGTTCGTTCAGTTGCAGGCGCAGGTCGGCGTTGCCGGCCATCTCGCGCATCGAGCGGCTGCCGACGAATTCTGCCGCCAGCTGGCGCACCGATGGTTCCAGCAGCTCGTGCAGATGCAGGGTGCTGACCACGCCCGGCACGGTCATGAAATGCTGCGCAAAGGCCGGCACGTTCTCGATCCGGATGGAGACCGTGAAGCGGGCCGATATCTTCAGGTGTTCGGCGGTATGCAAGTCGCTGAACGAGAACTCGACCGGCAGCGGAAGGCTGCGGGTGATCAGGATTTCGGCGTTCTGGTTGCGCAGCAGATGGTTCAGGCGCGTGAAGAAACCTTCGATCTCGTACTCGCCCTGCGGCACTTCGGTGGCCTTGTCGGCCTGCAGAATGTAGGCGCGGGTGGTGGCCGGCACGCGCAGCGTCTTGGTGAAGATGCCGGACAGCGTACTGACGCCGAAGTACACGGCCAGTTCGTTATCGCCGGGGATCCAGCGATTGTCGCGCAGGACTGGTTCGCTGCGCGGCGCGCCCAGCGTCAGGCCGCAGTGCTTGCAGTAGCCCGACTGGCCGTCGTTTTTGTGCTCGCACCGCGGGCATTTAACGCCGCCAAAACCAAACATTTGGAACATGTCAGACTCCTTCTACGATTCATCTCTGGGGCCATCCTGCGATCTGTCGATTTTAGCAGGGCGCGCCCGGTTTGCTTCTTGCGCACGGTTAAATCATGCCAATCTTGTCGATACAGGCCAGGCTGGCGCCTTTCTGGCGCAGTCCGGCGGCGTATCCGGGAGGTAGCTGGTCCTGCCAGTCCTTGGGCAACAGCACGCGGTCGCCATTATTTACTTGATTGAGTATTAACGCCAGCTTGGGTTCGCGGCCTTCCACGGTGTCGACACGGCCGGCGTGCCAGGCGCTGGAACAGCCGGTGGCGATCAGGCGGCCGCGCGGCACGAACTCGCGGCCGCGCGCAAGGCGGTCGGCCATCACCAGGGCCAGTTGGTAGGAGTCGCCCTGGAAGCGCGGCTGGCCGAAACGGACCACGGTGCGCCAGCGGTGCAGGCCTTTGCCGTCGAAGTGACGGGCGGCGGCCAGCGTGTGGCGGACCTCCTGCTGGGCTGCCAGATCGAGCCCCGGGGCGGCGATGCTGTCTTCTTCGCTGGCTGCGGGCGCGTCCAGCGGGAAGACGCTGACTTCGAGCCAGCCCAGCGCATCGTTGATGCCGCCGCTGTGCAGCGGGAACCAGGTGCGGACGGTGGAGACGGCGGCCGACAAGTCGGCATGGCCGCTCAGCGCTCCAAGATGGGTTATTTGCAGCGCGTCCACGGTGCCGGTGACGCGGCCGAGGTGCCAGGCTTCAGAGCTGCCTTGGGCGCTGGTTGTTGCGGCGGGATGCAGGCCGCGCACCATGCGGTCGGCCAGCACGGCGGCCAGTTCCCAGTCGCGCTCCGTGGCGGCGGGTGTGATGTCCATGCTGAGGACCACTTGATCGCGGCTGTCGAGCCGCACTTCGGTGTGGCGTGCGAGGCGGACGACTTGCTGCATGCGTTCTGCAATCGCCGTCGCATTGGGCACCGTGCATTTGACGTCGGCGCGGTTGGCGCGCGGGCGGCGGCTGACGGTGATGGTGACGGTGCGGCCGTCGGCCAGCACGCTGCGGCATTCGGCGTTGGCCGGGACGGCGCTGGTGGAGATAGTGCTCATAATGATGGCTCCATGCGCGGGATGTGCGGCACGCGGCGCAATGCCAGTCCGGTTTCGAGATTGGCGCAGATGCGGTCTGCTTCGTCCAGCAGTTGCGGCCATTGCTGCGGGCTGGCTAGCTGAAGGCGGCCTAGCAGGGACCAGCTTTCGTCCAGCGCGGATTGGGCGATCAGTGTTTGGGCGCTGCGGCGGGACTGGTCGGCAGCGGATAGCGGCTGGTCCGGCGCGGCCCAGGCCAGTGCGGGCATGGTGTTGACGTTCAGCGCGGCCATGCCGAGGCGTAGCAGCAAGGCTTGATGCTGCTGGAAGATCGTCGATCCTTCGGGCAGCGTGAGCAGACGCAGTTCACTGGCCAGCGCAGGCAACTCGATGAACAGGCGGCGCAACGCGCGCGCGTCCTGCTCTGCTGCGCCGCGAGTTGCCGGGACGGCTGCAGCAGCGGCAGCATTGGCATCGTGCGCGGTGCCCCGACCGGCGACGGCGGCGGCGCGGTCGGCGATGGCTGCGCCGGCGGCATCAACTGCGGTGGCGGGGCTGGCGACGGCATCGGTGTCAGCGGTTGCGGCGGCGGTCGGCGCGGGCGCCATTGCGATTGCGGCGGCGGCGGCGGCGGCATCGGCTGCGGCGATGCGGGCGGCTTCTTGCTCGGCGCGGCGGCGGAGGATGGTGGCGTAATCGATTTGCTCGCCCAGGTCGACCGGCACGCAGTCGTCCACGGTCACGCCATAGCGCGTGTACATCAACTGATTCAGGCCAGCGCGGAAGGCGTGCCATTCTTCCAGCGTGGTGCAAGGCGGCAGGTCCAGCGCACCTTGCGCCAACTCGGCCTGCAACGCCAGTTCCGCCGACGCCGCAAAATCCGCCACCATCAAGCGCCCCGCCGTCTCGCTGCACAAATACAAATCAAAGCGCTGCTGCGACACGCGTGGATTGGCCGCATCGACCACAAACCGCAGCCGCAAGCCCCACTCCGGCGCGGCGGCAAACGGCGTCAGGTCCACCGTGTACGGCCCCGGATGGAAGCAGAACGCCATCTCACCCTGCTCGCACGACACCTTGCCAGCCGCCGCACGCCGCGCATGGCCGGCCGCATTGAACACCACCACCGTACAAGACGCCGGCACAACATCACCCGCCTCGACCCGCAATGCGATCAAGGACACTCCCAGTCCGCCCATATCGACGGCCGGCTTTCGGCGACGGCTGAACAATCCCATAAATTACGGCGCTACCGGTTCAACGGCAAAGCCGGCTCCATACAGTTGAAAATGCGATCCCGGCGCGGTGGCGAACGGCCATGCGCGTTCACACTCGCCATCCGCATCGAGGCGGCCTTGCAGCACAATCGCGCCGCCGCCGTCGATCACCCGCAATTGCGGCTGTTCGCTGAGCAGGCGTGCCGCGAAAGGCGCCTCCGCCGACAGGCTCAATATCACCTGCCAGCCGCCATCCTGCGGCAGGAAGTGCAAGGTCCAGTGACCATCGTCGGTTACCAGCGCTTCCAGTTCATCGGCCGCCGATGCGGTGGAGGCGGCGCGCAGCATGCCGCTGCTGCCGGTCCACACCGGATCGTTGGCTGCCGGTTGTATGTTGGACTGCGAGGCTGCATGCCGTTCCAGCGACAGTTGCCGGAACCGGCGCAGGGTCAGCGGCGATGCGGACAAGGCTTGCCGCTCGTTCGGCGTCAGGGGGCGCGTGCCGTCCAGCGCCGCCAGCAGCGTGGCGTCGGCCAGCATCAGGCGGTCGCCCGGCGCGGGACGCGACAGCAGCACGCGCTCGCGCAGGCGCGCATCCAGATCATTTTGTGCTGAGTTCAAATCGTTCTCCTTCATCGCGCGCCCGCTGCTTGCAGCCTGGCGATTGCTTCATTCCGGCGCTTGCGCAGCGTCGGCATCGAAATCTGGTCCAGCGCCGCCAGCTTTTGCAGGCTTGGCAGCTCGCCGGTGGCCGGGTCCAGCCAGGCGTCCGGATAGGTATCGTCGGATGCACCCAGCAGCTTGTGGTAGACGGCCAGACGGATCGGCAGCGATTCATCACGCATCATGCGGATGGTCCAGCTGCCGGCATCCTGCGCTGCCCGCGCCAATTCAAGATAGCGGAGGGGCAGGGAAAGCTCGCCCGCCCGCGCCTGTTCGATGGCCGATTCGGCCTCGTCAGGCAGGTCGGCAGGGTGCTGGATGTCGGCCTGCGTGTAGTCAGGATCGTCATCATCCGATGGCGGGGCGGCGAGGATGCGGTCATCGTCGTGCGGCGGGCCGCTGGCCTCGGCCTGCTCGGACTCGCCCAGCACGCGCCAATAGTCTTCCAGCCACGCAGCAGCCTCCCCTGCCTCGCCCTGCCAATCCTCGGCGCTGTCCATATTGGCGGACAGCTCCTCGTAATCGCCTATCTCCGCCAGCAGCTCCGCGATCCGCTCCGGACTGTTTTTCAGGCTGGCGAAGCGCTTGGACTTGGTATGCAGCGGCCCAGGCGAACCGCCAAACTGCTCCTGCGACTCGCTCCAGCGAATAATCCACTCGGCCTTGCAGCCGCCGATGGACTTCATCTGCCGCACCTCAATCGGCGTGCCTGCCAGCGGGCGGCCCAGAATCGCGCCAACCTGCGCGGCATTCTGCTCCCACGCCGTGAACAAATCGGCGATCTCGCGATACGCCGTGTCCAGCATGCGGTAGGTATAAATTTTGTTGGGCGAGCACTCGCGCCCAGTGGCGACGATATAGTTGTCGGCATCGACCTTGTCGCGCAGCGTGGCGTACATGTCGTTGACCTTCTTGCGCAGCACGCCCTCGGCGGCGGCATCGTGCCAGAACGCGCCGCTGCGCGCATACTCGCTCGCCATCGCGGCGACAAACGCCGACCAATACGACGTCTGTGCCTGCAATTCATATAGCAGGCCTAGCGACAATTCATACACGCTCTCGCCGTAGCTATTGCCCTCGGCCTCGCCGCGCGCGCGGCGGGCGTGGACGCGCAAAGACGCCGCTACCGCATCGGTATAGGCGTCCAGCAGTGCCGCGTGCTGCTCGGGTTCGAGCACATGGTGCATCTCAATCTGCCGGAAGGCCTGCAACGAGCAGTGTCCCAGCAGCTTGCGCACTTGTTCCCAGCCGTGCTCCTGATACCGGGTTCCTGGCAAGCGCATAAAGTCCTGTGTAAGTTGGATGAATCAAATGGCTCTTCAAGCATGCCATAAAAAGAAGGGCTTCATTGTTCCGTTTACAAGGCTATTTCCCCTTCTGTTCGACGTTCTGAGTGGCCAGCGTGGACAGGATGGCGGCAATCACCGGCGCAGCATGCTCGCCACCGGTGACGCCGGAATGGCTGGCGAAAGCCGCCATCGCCAGCCGGTGCGTTTGTCCCGGCAAGCTACCCGCCTCCAGCCAGCCGGTGAACCAGACGGTGGCGGTGTCCTCGCCGCTTGGCGCGGTGCCGGTCTTGCCGTACAAGCCGGGACGCACGCCGGCCAATGCCGCGCCACGGAATGCGCCTGCGCCGGTGCCGACATCGACCACGCCTTTCATGCCCGCCTTGATGCGGTCCAACCGTATGGCGAGCGGCGGCGCGGCTGGCGTAACGCTGTCCTTGCGGCCCAGCGACAGCAGCATGCGCGGCGCCACCACGCGCCCCTGCCCCACGGCCGCCGACGCCAGCGCCATTTGCAGCGGCGTTACCTGCATCCGCAGACCGATCGCCATCTGCCGCAGTTCATGGCGGGTGTGGATCGGATCCATGTGGGCTGGTGTCGCTTGCAGTGCGTCCCATGCGCGCCAGTTGAAGTCTGAGGGCAGCAGGCCGCCGTCCAGTCGCAGGGTTTGTTCAAATCCGAGCCGGTGCGCGGCGGCGACGATGGGACGGATGCTGTCCAGCGCATCGGGATCAAGCGCTTGCAGGTCGGGGGCGCCGCCGTCGGGACGGCCGAACAGGCTGCCGTCACTGAGTTCGCTCGACCAGGCGAACCAGGTATTCAGGCTGTAGGTCAGCGCTTGCGCCAGGCCGAGGCGGCCTTCCTGCGCGCGACGGTCAAGGCTTTGTTCACGGTAGTTGGTGATGTGGGCGAGGCGCGGATTGAGCGGGTAGCTGGCGGCATCGGTCTGGAAGCCGAAGCCGCGCTGCGCGGCCAGCCGGTTGATCGCGGGCAGCGGCATGCCGCCCAGCAGTGCGTCGATTTGTGGATCGTTTTGGGCGGCGATTTCGAGTCCGAGCGCGCTCACCACCTTGAAGGTGGAGCCGGGGCTTTGGTGGACACCGCCGTCGTGCTGCAGGGCTGGCAGACGCAATGGGCTGCGCGCGGGGCTGGTGCGGTCGAAGTCGCGGACTTCGGGCCAATTGGTGCTGGTGATGCGGCCTGCTCCGGCGCCTGCGGCGGCGAGGATGTCGCCGGTTTCGGTGTCAAGGATGACGATGCCGGCGTGGCGGCCTTCCGGTGCTGGCTGGGCGCCGGTGCAGCGGCTGCCATCCCAGCGGCCGCGCTGCATGGCGACGCAATCGAGGACACGCTGGCTGAGGGCCTGCAGCGGCAGGTCGAGTGTAAGGCGGGCGTTGACTGTGCCATCGTTTGCGGGCAGGCGAGCCAGCATGCCAGCGATGCTGTTGGCGTGTTCGGGATTCATCCCGAGCAGCGGCGCCAGGCCGGCTTCGATGGCGGATTCAGTCGGTGCGCCGTCGGCCCATAAGGTGGTGCCGTTGCGGTCTTGCAGCTGGACTGGCGACGACGCGTTGCTGCGGGTGGCGATGTTGTCGGTTGGCGCGAGCGCTTGCCACGCAAGGCGGCCGCCGGTGACGCGCAGGTGGCGGTACTTCTGGTCTTCCGGTGCGTTGAAGTCCAGCGGCTGGACCTCGAGTTGCACGCTGCGCGCGCCGGCCTGCAACGTGAGCGCGAGCTGTTGGACATCGCTGCTGCTGGCGCACGCGCGGCCGGTGCATGCAGGAGCAAATTGGGCGCTGGCGCCGCTGACATCGCCCACGCGGCCGGCGATGAGCATGTGCAGGGTTTCTCCGCCGCTGGCGGCGTTGGGCAGGGACAGTGTGAGACGCACTGTCGGACGGGCGCCATTGCCCTCGCCTGCTTGCGGCCAGCGCGCGATACGGGTCCATTGCTGCCAGCCTTGCGGCAGCGATGCGAACAGACGCGATGCAGCCACCGGCATCTGGCCTGTGGTCGCGATCATCACCGGCGCGTCGCCATTCACGGTGCCCGCGCGGTGCGCTTGGTTGCCGCCGATACTGGCGGTCCAGTCCAGCGCCAGTCCATCGGGCGCCTTGATGCGCCATGCCAGCAGGCGGCGTTCGCTGTTGTAGATATCGATTTGCTGGCGGACGTAGGCGCCGTCGGCTTGGTAGTACAAGCGCTTAAAGAGTTTTTGCGTCGCAGGGCCGGTAGCGACTTGCTGCCAGTCGCGCAGTTCGGCGGCGCGCTCGCTCCCAGCTGCCGCCTGCCACTGCGGCAAATCGCGCGGTGCGATTTCGATCGCGCCGCTTGCGTTCAGGCGGATCAGGCCTTGCGCTTGCAGTTGTTCGAACAGCGCCTGATCTTCCAGCGCGCCCGCAGCGGCCTGCGGAACCTGATACTGGCCAGGCACCAGCCAGGCATTAACGGCACGGCCGCGCGCGGGGAACGCGGTGACCAGCGCCGGGCCGTCGGCCGATGCGGCCGGGCGATACATCTGAACCAGCAGTTCACCCGCTTGAGGGCACATGGCGTTGGCGCGACGTTCAATGCGCAGCGCGGACGTTGTGCCCCACAGGAGCCAGCCCTGCTGGCGCAGGGACACTTGTCCGCTCGCGCCCTGCTCTATCTGGCCGAAGCTGGCGTCGCTCAGCCAGCGGATGTCGGCTTGCTTGCCGCGCCAGCTCAGTTGCAGCGGTTCGCTGAGGGGATCGATGAAGTCGGCGCGGGCCGTGCCTTCGATCTGGATTTCGGGGATGGCGTCGGCGCTGCGATCGGCCACCAGCAGGACGTTGCGCAGTGCGATTTGCGCATCGGCCTCCTGGTTGCGGGAGACCCAGCGCTTGACGTCGTCGAAGCGGTAGCCGAGGCGCAGCGGCAGCAGGCGCGGATCGGTTGGGCTGCGCATCTGGCTGCACAGATCCACGCGCACTGGCGGTGCGGCTTGCAGGCCGGAGGCGATCAGCAAGGCGCCGCCGGGGTGCAGTGTAGCGCTGATGCCGGCCTGCTCGGGCACGCTGAAGGCGATGCCTGGCAGGACGGATTGGTAGGCGTTGGCCGCGCGGACATTGGCGGCCGATTGCGGTGTGCTGGCGGTGGACGCCGCCAGATGGCGCGCATGGCCAGCGATCAGCGCCCCGCCGCCAAGCATGGCGCACATCCCAGCTGCCGCAATCCAGACCGCGTGCGCAGGCATCGTGCGGCGAGGACGTGCAGCGCGCGAGGCGGCGCCCACGCGCACGCCAGTTCCGTCGCCGGGGCCACGTTCGGCGGTGACGGCGCAGGCAGCGGCTCTGGGCCGGACCAGCTTCATCTCAGGGCGGCTGCGCTGGCCGGCGCGCAGGTTGGCGCTGCGGCGACGGGCGCGGCGGCGCTCGGCCCAGGCTTGCAGGATGGTGTGTATGAATCGCGGCATGTGCCCCTCGCCCCTTGTTGGAATCCGCTTTTTCTTAGCAGGGGGACAAGGAAAAACACGCTCTTCATCGCGCTAAAACGCATTTTGCACCGCAAAAATCACCGCCCGTCGCAATCACGTCGCGGCTTGACGGGCCTTTGGATACAGTGAACACATCGAAACACACTTTAACCGTCGAAAGGAAGCAAAATGAACGTCCTGAAAAACTTCGAAGCCCTGTTCGTCGTGACTGTGGCCCTGGCTTGCGGCGCTACCTACGCCCTGGATAAATCGGCTGCACCAGCACAAGACAACAACATGCAAGTGGTGGTCAGCGCCAAGCGCATGACGCCTGAACAGAAGCTGCAATCGGTACTGGAAGAACGCGCCAACACCCTGGCCGCCGAAGCCAAAAAAACCAGCGCAATCTGATCTCTGTGCGTCAGCGCACACTGCGATGCACGCCGTAATGCACAGCTTTGTGTCATATGTAAAAAACTGCATCATTCAAGGCGAGTCCTTGTACCGCTTGATATAGTTCCTCCAAGCGCTGAAACCAGCGTACATAGAACGACGGAGGACAGATCATGATCAAGCCACTTTTCGCTGCCACGATGCTCACCCTGAGCGCAGCAGCTTTTGTACCAACAACCGCTTCGGCCCAAGTCGGCGTCAGCGTCGTGATCGGCAATCCACCGCCACCGCCGCGCTATGAACGCATTCCTGATCCGCGTCCCGGCTATGTCTGGTCGCCCGGCTATTGGGATTGGCGATCGAATCGCCATGTGTGGGTAGGCGGCAGCTGGGTCGTTATGCGGCCAGGCTACGTGTATGCGCAGCCACGCTGGGTCGAACATGACGGCCGCTGGTATCGCGAAGCGGCACGCTGGGAGCGCGGTCCGAACGGTGACCGTGATCATGACGGCGTCCCGAATCGCTACGACCGCCATGACGACCGGCGCGACTACCGCGACCATCATGGCGACCGCCGTGGCTACGGCGACCGCGATCACGATGGCGTCCCTAACCGCTATGACCGCGACCGCGATGGCGACGGTGTGCCGAACAGGTATGATGCACATCCGGACAACCGTCGACGCGATTAATGGAACAATTTGAGTTTGATACGCTGGCCACGGCCGCCTTCAAGGGCGAGCGCGTGGCCGCGCGCCGTTTGGTGGCGCGCATGCAGTTGAGCGAGGCGCAGGCTTTGCTGCAGGTGCTGACTTTGGCCGCCGGTGCGGCTGGGTTGGCGCAGTTGCTGGCCGAGCGCGAGCAGTTGCGCATGCGCGATGAGGAACGGCGTTTGGCAAGACAGGCGCATGCCGCGCACAAGCTGGCGCTGCGCAAGGCGAGCTTGCAGCCATCGGCGGCGGCCTGGCGCGGCTGGTTTGATGGATCGGCGCATCCGAATCCCGGACAGATCGGGATTGGTGCGCTGCTGTGCGGGCCGGACGGACAGCGCGTGGAGATCAGCCGCCGCGCGGGACATGGCAATAGCAGCGAGGCGGAGTATCTGGCGCTAACGGCCTTGCTGGAAGCGGCCGTCGAGATGGGCGCGACCGGGCTGGCCGTATGCGGCGATAGCCAGGTGGTAGTCAATGATGTGAATCTCGGCGCGGTGCGCGGGGCCAAGGGAGTGGAAGAGCATCGCGCGCGCGTGGTCGAATTGATGGCGAAGCTGGGCGGCGTCCAGCTGCGCTGGGTGCCGCGCCACCGCAACGGCGACGCGGACCGCTTGTCGCAACAAGCCATCAACGGCTGATCAGGCGCGCTTCGCGAGCTTCAGGGCTAAGCGGCTCGACGATGGCGCGCGCGGAGCAGCGGTGCTGCTGCGCGGCGCGAACGCCGCCACATTGTCATTCACCTTGAACACGCTGACCGCCTGTGCCAGCGATGCCGCCTGATGCTGCATGGATTCCGCCGCAGCTGCAGCCTCCTCCACCAGCGCCGCATTCTGCTGCGTCACCGCATCCATCGACAGGATGGCCTGATTCACTTCGTTGATGCCGGCGCTTTGCTCGCTGCTGGCTGCAGTGATTTCGCTGATCATGTCGCTGACCTTCTGCACGCTGGCGACAATCTCACCCATCGTGCTGCCCGCGTCGGCCACCAGCTTGCTGCCCAGATTAACCTTCTCCACCGAATCGCCAATCAGCGCCTTGATCTCCTTGGCGGCCGATGCCGAACGCTGCGCCAGATTGCGCACCTCGGAAGCCACCACCGCAAAGCCACGGCCCTGCTCACCGGCGCGTGCCGCTTCCACCGCCGCATTCAGCGCCAGGATATTGGTCTGGAACGCGATACCGTCGATCACCGCGATAATGTCCACGATCTTGCTGGACGACTGGTTGATCGAATCCATCGTGCCGACCACCTGCGCCACCACATCACCGCCCTTGACGGCGACTTGCGCAGCCGATGCCGCCAGCTGATTCGCCTGGCGTGCATTGTCCGCATTGTGCTTGACCGTGGACGTCAGTTCTTCCATCGAGGACGCGGTTTCTTCCAGCGCGCCAGCCTGCTGCTCGGTGCGGCGCGACAGGTCCTGGTTGCCCTGCGCGATTTCAGACGACGACGTGGTAATGTGATCGGTCCCGCTGCGCACCTCGGTCACGATGCCGAGCAGCGCCGAATTCATCTCCTTCAGGGCCGACAGCAGCTGGCCCGTTTCATCCTTGGCGCTATCGTCGATATGGCCGGTCAGGTCGCCGCTGGCGACGCGGCGCGCCGCCGTCACTGCTTCTTGCAGCGGACCGGTAATGCCGGTGGTGAGCATCCACGCGCAAGTCACGCCGAAGGCCAGCACCAGCACCGCCAGCGTGTACAGCAGCTTACGGCTGCTGTTCGCCACGTCTTCGATATGCTCTGCCGCCGCGTCAATCTTCGCGCGCTGCATCTTGAGCAGTTCAACAATCAATTCCTGGTACTTGGCCGTGCCCGGACGGAACACGGTATCGAAGATCTTGCTGGCTTCGTCCAGCTCGCCGGCGGTTTTCAGCTTGGCGATCTGGTCGCGCGAGGACAGGTAGACCTTGCGCTGCTCACCAATGCGGGTGAACAGCTCCTTCTCGTCCGCATCCGAAATCAGCGTTTCGATTTTCTTTTGCAGTTCCGAGGAAGCGGCCGAGGAGGCCTTGGATTCTTCGGCGAAGTAGGCGCCGAGCGAGGCGTCGCTGCTGCGCGCGATGGCGGTGGTGCGTCGGATACCGCTATCAATTTTGCCTGACCAGTCGGAGATCATGCGCTCCTTGGCCAGCGGCACCTGCATCATTTCGCTGGTGGCCGACGCCACGCCTTGCAGCCGCCATACGCTGATGCCGGTGATGAGCATCGCAAACGCCAGGATGATCGTGAAGCCCAGCGCCAGGCGTTTTCCGATACTGATATTCGCCAACATATTCATTCTTGCACCTACCTCTCACAGTAAATCAAAAACAAAACTACGGATCCAGCATCGGGGCCTGCCCGGCGTGAATTTATGCGGCGAGTGCGGTGGTCTCGATCAGCCCCATGTCCGCGCTCGACATCAGCTTGTCGATATCGACCAGGATCAGCATGCGGTCTTCGATGGTGCCCAGGCCGACGATGTGTTCGGTGTTCAGGGCCGAACCGATTTCCGGGGTCGGCTTGATCTGGTCCGGCAGCAGCGTGGTCACGTCCGACACGCGGTCCACCACCATGCCCACCACGCGGTGGCCGATGTTGAGGATGATGACCACGGTGAACTGGTCATAGGTCGGAGTACCCAGGTTGAACTTGATGCGCATGTCGACGATCGGCACGATGATGCCGCGCAGGTTGACCACGCCCTTGACGAAGTCCGGCGCATTGGCGATGCGGGTCGGCGCTTCATAGCTGCGGATCTCGCCGACTTTTTGAATATCGATGCCGTACTCTTCCTGGCCCAGGGTAAAGGCCAGATACTCGGCGCCAACCGACGACGCGGCGTGCAGCTCGCTTACGTTAGACATGGTTTTTCCTTCATAGATAAAGTGATTGGCGTAATGTTACCCCAAGTAAAGTTCCAATGCAGCAAATAAATGCGTCACAGCAATAAATAAACTTATTGCAAGAATCAGATTATTATTTCGGCTACCTTGATTCCCCTGCACAAGCCCGGCGCGAGCCTGTATGATCTGACAAAAATCGTCGACACTCAGGGAGAACGATGAATAGCTTGCTCAACAGCTGGCACCCACGCCTGGTCGCTTTGGCTAACGCAGCCCAAGGGATAGACGGCGCGCACGACACCAATCACCTGCACCGCGTCTGGCGTAACGCCAGCCTGCTGCTGGACGATTATCCCGAAGCCGACCCGTTGATCGTGTTGGCAGGATGCTATCTCCACGATCTGGTCAACCTGCCCAAGAATCATCCCGAGCGCCACCTCGCCTCGCGCCAGGCCGCGCGGCTGGCCAGCCGCCAGCTGGCCGAGCTGGACTTCCCGCCGAATAAGCTGGCCGCCGTGGCGCACGCCATCGAAACCCACAGTTTTTCGGCCGGCATCCGCCCGGAAACCATCGAAGCCAAGATCGTGCAGGATGCCGACCGGCTGGACGCGCTGGGCGCGGTCGGGCTGGCGCGGCTGTTCTACACCGCCGGCCGCATGGATTCGGCGCTGGCGCACCCGGACGATCCGATGGCATTGCACCGCGATCTGAACGACAAGGCCTACGCGCTGGACCACATCGACACCAAGCTGGCCACCCTGCCCGGCAAGATGCAGACCGCTGCCGGCCGTCGCTTGGCCGAAACCCGGCTGAACGAACTGATCGCCTTCCGCGACACCTTTATCGCCGAATGGGCTGCGAGCCCGGCCGCGCCGTAACGAATATCGAGTACCCATGAGCAAACCTGTAGCTGCTGGCAACCTGAATTTTGTACTGATTTGCGTATTTATCGACATGCTCGGCATCGGGCTGATCGTGCCGGTGCTGCCGGTGCTGGTGGGCGAATTCACCGGCACGCGCGAGAATCAAGCGTATTGGTATGGCGTGATGAGCGCCACCTTCGGCCTGATGCAATTTCTGTTCATGCCCATGCTGGGCGCGATCAGCGACCGCATTGGCCGCCGCCCGGTGCTGCTGTATTCGATGGCCGGCATGGCGATCAACTTCTTCACCACCGCCTGGGCGCCCAACCTGGCTTGCCTGTTCATCGGCCGCGTGATCGGCGGCATGTCCTCGGCCAGCATGTCGGTGGCCTCGGCCTATGCTTCGGATATTTCGACACCCGACAACCGCGCCAAGAGCTTCGGCAAGGTTGGCGCCGCATTCGGCCTCGGCTTCATCTGCGGCCCAATGCTGGGCGGCCTGCTGGGCACGGTGGACCTGCACCTGCCGTTCTACGTGGCCGGCGCGCTGTCGGTCGCCAATCTGATTTACGGCTATTTCATCGTGCCGGAATCGCTGCCGCAGGGGCGCCGCGCACCGCTGCAACTGGCCAAGCTGAATCCGCTGGGCGCGCTGGCCAAGCTGGCGCGCCGTACCGATATTCGTGGCCTGGTGGTGACCTACACGCTGGTCACGCTGGCCGCCATGATGCTGCAAACCACCTGGGTGCTGTACACCACCTTCCGCTTCAACTGGACGCCGGGCCAGAATGGCGCGGCGTTGTTCTGCGTCGGCCTGACGGCGGCGGTGGTGCAGGCCGGCCTGCTCGGGGTGCTCATCAAGCGCTTCGGCGAAGTGCGGCTGTCGGTGCTGGGCATGGTGTCGGGCGCGATCACCTATCTGCTGTACGGCCTCGCCACGCAGGGCTGGATGATGTATGTGCTCATCCTGTGCAACGTGCTGTCGTTTGCCATCGGCCCTGCCCTGCAAAGCATCATTTCCAAAGAGACGCCGCCCAACGAGCAAGGCGAGTTGATGGGATCGCTGCAATCGATCAGCAGCGTGGGCGTGATCTTCATGCCGCTGCTGGGCTCCGCCATTTTGGGCGAAGTCAGCCACTTGGCGTCCACCGACTGGCGCATCGGCAGCACCTTCTACCTGTGCGCCGTGATGCAGACGCTGGCCATCTTCGTGGCGCAGCGCTACTTCAGCAAGCACGCGGTGCAAGCATGAAGCTGGCGTGGCTGTTTGCGGCCCTCGTCGCACAAAACGCGGCGGCCGGCTGCTCGCGCGAGATTAACGCGCCGGTGTCGGCCAACGGCGCCAGCGTCATCGTCGAAGGCTTGACGGTGAAAGGCATTTATCCCGACCTGCTGCGCGCCATCGGCCCCAAGGCCGGCTGTCAGTTCGTGTTCACGGTGGTGCCGCGCGCGCGCCAGGTGGCGATGTTCAGCGCCGGCACGGCGGACGTGCTGGTGCCGGCATCGCGCACGCCGGCGCGCGACAAGTTCGGCATCTTCGTGCCGATGATTAACCATCGCGCCATGCTGATCTCGGTGAGCAACGGCCGCGCGCCCATCACCAGCGCGCAGGATCTGCTGGCGCGCAAGGAACTGCGGGTGGCCGTGGTACGCGGCTTCGACTACGGCGAGGCGTACACCGCGCTGATCGACGAGCTGCAAAAGCAAGGCCGCCTGTTCGTGGAGGTGGATGTGGTGGGGATCGCGCGCCTGCTGCATGCCGGCTCGGCCGACCTCACCATCATGGGACCGACGCTGATGGCCGGCGCCATCCGCCGCGATGCTCGCGTGCACGGCCTGCAGGACAAGCTGAAGACCGAAGCCATCCCCGAACTGCCGTGGCACCACAGCGGCGCCTATCTGTCCAATGCGCTCAAGCCGGAGGACATGGCGACCATCCGCGAGGCGCTGGAAAAAGCTGGCAAGTCGAACCAGGTGATGGACGGCTATCTGCACTACTTCCGCGCGGACGTGCTGAACGACAGCGTGCGTCCGCGCTAACCCACTTTATCTGGCTTCCACCACCGGCAATTCCAGCGCGCTGTTGTGGAACACCTTCAGCGTGGCCTTCTGGAAATCGGCAGGCTTGGCGTAGAAGATATTCGGCACATAGGTTTGCGGATTGCGGTCGTACAGCGGGAACCAGCTCGACTGCACCTGCACCATGATGCGGTGGCCCGGCAGGAACACGTGATTGGCGTTCGGCAGCGCAAAGCGGTAGCGCTGCACTTCGTTGGCCGGAATCGGCGACGGCGTTTCCAGGCTGTTGCGGTAGCGGCCACGGAAAATATCCATCGCGATGGCCAGCTGGTAGCCGCCCAGTTCCGGCTGCGACGGCACTTCGTCCGGATACACGTCGATCAGCTTCACCACCCAGTCGGCATCGGTGCCGCTGGTGGAGGCCAGCAGGTTGACCATCGTCTGGCCGGCGATCTGCACCTTGGATTTCAGCGGTTCGGTGACGTAGGTGAGCACGTCGGTGCGGTCGGACACGGCGCGCTGGTCGCTCACCAGCCACGGCTTCCACACATTGCCATCGCCCATGCGCACCGGACGCGGCACGAACGGCACCGGCTTGGCCGGGTCGGACACGTATTCATCGTAACCCTCTTGCGGGGCGTCGAAGCCGAGCTTGAAGCCGTTCTGCAGGTAGATCGGTTTCAGCTGCTGCGCCAACGGCCATTTCGGCAGCTTCTGCCAGCGATTGACGCCGGTCTGGTAGAACAGCACCGGCGGCGTGTCGGCGACCGGTGCGCCATCCTTCAGGTATTGGTCGAGGAAAGGCTGCATGTAGTCGCGGCGGAATTCCAGCGCGGTGTCGCCGGTGAACTTGAACACGCCGAGACCGGATCCTTCGTAGTTGACGCCGCTGTGGCGCCACGGGCCGACCACCAGGAAGTTCTTGTTGTTGGCGGTGTCCTTCGGTTCCAGCACGTCGTAGACGGCGTAGGCGCCGTAGATGTCTTCCTGGTCCCAGTAGCCAACCACGGTCATGGTCGGTACTTTCAGCTGTTTCTTGGCGAGGATCTTGTCCAGCGCCTGGTGCTGCCAGTAGCTGTCGTAGGCCGGATGTTCAAACAATTTTTTGGTGAAGTTCAGCTGGTCGAGGCCGAACCTGGCGGCGTAGGCCGAGACTGAACCGGCGCGCAGGATGCCTTCGTAATCGTCATAAACGCCGGTGGCCAGCGACTTGCCGCCGCTCTTGGCGCCGGTCTGGCCGGCAATGTAGCCGAGGTTGGGCATGCGGAAGGCGCCGTTGTGGAACCAGTCATCGCCGCGCCAGCCGTCGACCATCGGGCTCATGGGCACGGCCACTTTGAGGGCTGGGTGCGGGTCGGTCAGCGCCATCAGCACGGTGAAGCCTTCGTAGGAGGAACCGATCATGCCGACCTTGCCGTTCGACTCGGGGACATTCTTGACCAGCCAGTCGATGGTATCCCAGGCGTCGGTGGCGTGATCGGTGCGGGTGGCGTTGAGCGGACCGATCAGCGGGCGGGTCATCACATAGTCGCCCTCGGAGCCGTACTTGCCGCGCACGTCCTGGAACACGCGGATGTAGCCTTCGCCGACCATCGTTTCATCGCCCTGCCCGACCGTGGCGGCGATGCTGGGGCTGTTGTAGCGGCTGGCGCGGCCGCTGGCGTTGTAGGGGGTGCGGGAGAGGACGATGGGCGCGCGCTGGGCGTCTTTCGGGATCACGATCACGGTGTGCAGCTTGACGCCGTCGCGCATCGGGATCATGACATCGCGCTTGATGTAGTCGGCGTTGGGGATGACGGTATCGAACTTGGCCGGAATATCCGGCGCCATCGCCGGCGTCTGCGCGAAGGCAGGGAAAGAAAAAGCAAGCAAGGCGGCAACAACGCTACGACGCATATCGACTCCAACGGAAAGTTTCCAATGGAGCAATAGTACCATTAATGCAGGAGTTTAAAGAGCACAGCGATGACGCCTGATTGAGCTAGCAAAAGGCCGACCATCCATTGAATCATCTCGGATTTCAATTGCGCCAAACGCATGTCCAAATGGTCTTTCGTGACCAAGTGACTGTCAATGACCTCAAATAGCGCCAACGCCAGCGCCTTGGCCTGCCGTTCGCTAAATCCACCTTCCACCAGTGCGTCCATGAATGCCACCATATTGAAGTTGTTAGCCATATTATTCTCCTTTTAAGCTTAGACCGCCTGCCGCGCCGGAGAGTTCCCCACCTTGACAGACCGGCCACGAACTGCAACCATACGGCCATGATTTTTTCTGCCCCACTTCACGCCTGCATGTATTGGCGCCGCTCCTAGCGCGAGCGGCCACTTTCCCAATAGTGATGTGATATTTTTATCAACGCCGCCCTCGTCTGGTGGCGTTTTTACATCCAGACCGGGGCAAAACCTAGCAATCCCAAGGAACCCTGATGAGTCTGCCTGAACAGTCCAACACCGAAGCCGTCGCCGTCGCACCTAAAGGTCCGCAAATCATCCTGACCGGCGACCGCCCGACCGGCCCGCTGCACCTCGGCCACTACGTCGGCAGCCTGCGCAACCGCGTCGAGTACCAGCACCAGTTCAAGCAATTCATCATGCTGGCCGACTCGCAAGCGCTGACCGACAACATGGACGACACCAACAAGGTGCACCGCAACGTGGTCGAAGTGGCACTGGACTACCTGGCAGTCGGCATCGACCCGGCCAAGTCGACCATCCTGATCCAGTCGCAGATTCCCGAGCTGGCCGAGCTGACCTTCTACTACCTGAACATGGTCACCGTAGCCCGCCTCGAGCGCAACCCGACCGTGAAAACCGAAATCGCCCTGCGCGGCTTCGAGCGCGACATCCCGGCCGGCTTCCTGACCTACCCTGCCTCACAGGCGGCCGACATCTCGGCCTTCAAGGCCACGCTGGTGCCGGTCGGCGAAGACCAGATCCCGATGATCGAACAGACCAACGAAATCGTGCGCCGCTTCAACCGCATCGCCGACAAGAACATCCTGGTCGAGTGCAAGGCGCTGGTGCCGGACATCGGCCGCCTGCCGGGCATCGACGGCAAAGCCAAGATGAGCAAGTCGCTGGGCAACACCATCAACCTGGGCGCCAGCGCCGCCGAAATCACCGCCGCCGTGAAGAAGGTCTACACCGACCCGCTGCACCTGCGCGTGGAAGATCCGGGCCACCTGGAAGGCAACGTTGCCTTCATCTACCTGGATGCCTTCGATCCTGAAAAGGACAAGCTGGAAGAAATGAAAGCCCACTACGTGCGCGGCGGCCTGGGCGATTCCATCGTCAAGAAACGCCTGGAACTGGTGCTGCAGGAAATGCTGGCGCCGATCCGCGCCCGCCGCGAAGAGCTGGCGCAGGACAAGGGCTACATCATGCAGATGCTGAAAGAAGGCACCATGCGCGCACGCGAAGTGGCGGCCCAGACCGCCGATGAAGTCAAGGCCGCCCTCGGCCTGAGCTACTTCTGAACCAGCAGCTGCCGCCGGCGCTGACCTGGCTGTGGCTGGCGTCGTTCTACGGCGTCGCCAGCGTGGCCTGCTTCATCGCCTACGCCATCGACAAATCGGCGGCAATCCACCAGCGCCGCCGCATTTCCGAGCGCACCTTGCTGCTGCTGGGCCTGTGCTGCGGCTGGCCGGGCGGCTGGCTGGCGCAGCAGGCGCTGCGGCATAAAACGGTCAAGACTTCGTTTCAAATCGCTTTCTGGTGCAGCGCCGTCGCCAACGTGGCGGCGATATGGTGGCTTTGCACACTCTACTGAGGACTTCAACGATGTGGCACGGCGTGTTGTGTGGTTTGCTGGCGGGCGCCATGTGGGGCATGGTGTTCATTACGCCGGTGTTCCTGAGCGCCTTCACGCCGCTGGAAATGGCCTGCGGCCGCTACATCGCCTACGGCCTGATCGCCGCCAGCCTGATGGGCACGCGCCTGGCGCCGCTGCTGCGCCGGCTCGACCGCGACGACGTCATCGCCATGATCAAGCACGCGCTGGCCGGTAACATCGTCTACTACATGCTGCTTGCGCTGGGCGTGAAACTGGCCGGCGTGGCCGCCACCTCTCTGATCATCGGCGTGCTGCCGATTTCCGTCACGCTGATGGGCCACAAGGATCATGGCTCGGTGCCGCTCAGGCAGTTGGTGTTGCCGCTGCTGCTGGTGGCGGCCGGTATCGCCTGCATCAACATCGATGTGTTCACGCACGACGTCGGCAACGGCATGCCGTTCAACGCCAAGCTGCTGGGCGTGCTGTGCGCCGCCGGCGCGCTGGCCTGCTGGACCTGGTACTCGGTCGATAACGCGCGCTACCTGAAACGCAATCCGCACTTCAGCAGCGGCGAGTGGTCGTCGCTGTACGGTATTTCCAGCGGTCTGATCGCGATGGTGATTGCGCTGGTGGCGCTGGCCATCTTCCACGGCGACGTGACCGGCGCCGCAGCAGTTGCCAGCGGCCGCGACTGGACCGTGTTCTGGATCGTCAACGCGCTGCTGGCACTGGGCGCCTCGGTGATCGGCAACCACCTGTGGAACGTGGCCAGCCGCAAGGTGCCGCTGACCTTGTCCGGCCAGCTGATCCTGTTCGAAACGCTGTTCGCGCTGCTGTACGGTTTCATCTACAAGCAGCAGTTGCCGCGCGCGCTGGAAATTGCCGCCGTGGCGTTATTGATTGCGGGTGTGATGTGGTCGGTGCGCGTGCACGCACTCGATGATCCGAGCGAAGCGCACGCCGATTGATTTAGTGATTATCGAGCAGGCCGCTCTCGCTCAGCACATCCTGGATCAGCTCCAGCCGCAGCACCGGATTTTCCTGCAATAGCAGGCGCTGCTTCTCTTCGATATCGAGCCGCAGCAATTCGCACCAGCGGTTCGCCACCCAGCCGGCCTCGTCCAACCGATACGGCGGCGCCAGCGACATATTGGCGGTCGAGATCTGCTTCTTCTGCAGCGAGCGGATCAGCGCGCCCAGCGCGTTGGCCACGTCCTGCTGCTCGGTCGGGATGGGCACCACCATATCCTCCGCCACCTCCTCCACCTCGGCCATCCACAAGCCATGCTTGAGCTGCTCGGCCGTCTTGACCTGGAAGCGCGTGGTGCCGATGCAGGAGATTTGCAGCAGGCCCGGCAGCGGCGCGCTCCAGTCGAGGATACGCGCCATCGTGCCGCAGCCGGACAGGGTTTCGTGTTGATCGGGGACGCGCACTTCGCTGCCGTCCAGCAGCGAGACCACGCCGAACTCTTCACCCTTGGCGATGCAGCGCTTGACCAGGTCGAGATAGCGCACTTCAAACACCTGTAACGGCAAATGGCCGTCAGGGAACAGAATCGTTTTCAGCGGAAAAAGAGGGATTGATGGCATTTCGCTATGATCTCACGAAATGCCTGACCCCGGTTCATGGTCGAATGAAAATCGTTCCGTCTTTTATGACCATTTGCACTTTTCGCAAGACTGAAATATCTTGCGTGGGATCGCCCTGCACCGCGACCACGTCCGCCAGATAGCCTTCCCGCAGCTGCCCCAATGCAGGCTGTCCAAGCACCGCCGCGTTGACCACGGTGGCGGCGCGCAAGGCCTCCAGCGGCGTCATGCCCAGCTTGACCATCCACTCCAGCTCACGCGCATTGTCGCCATGTGCAAACACGCCGACATCGCTGCCGTTGCCGATGCTGACGCCCAGTTTGCGCGCCAGCTGGAAGGCGCGCGCCGCCGCTTGCATGGACGGGGTTGGCGCGCCGCCACGCTGATGCTTCTGGAAATATTCGCTGGTGGCTTCGGGAGCGGTCAGGGTCGGGAAATAAGCCACATGGCGCTCGGCCATCAGCTTGAAGGTGGCCTCGCTGCCGCCGTAGCCGTGCTCGATGGTGTCGACGCCGGCCAAGGCCGAGCGGCGCATGCCCTCGTCGGTGCTGGCGTGGGCCGCGACCTTGCGGCCCGATTCATGCGCCGCTTGCACCAGCGCGTTCAGTTCCGCTTGCGAGAAGGTGGCGTGGGCGCTGCCGTCAGGACCGGTGCGATAGTCGGCGTAGACCTTGATCCAGTCGGCGCCGCGCGCGCCCTGCTCGCGCACCGCTTTTACGACCTCGTCGACGCCGCTGGCCTCCTGCGCGCCTTTCGGCAAATCCACATCGGCGCGATAACTGCGCGGCGACGGGCCATAACTGCCGCTGGCGACAATCGCCCGGGTGGCAATAAATAATCGCGGCCCCGGTATCACGCCGTCATTAATCGCTTTTTTAATGGCGACGTCGGCATACAAGGCGCCTTCGGTGCCGAGATCGCGCAGCGTGGTAAATCCCGCGCGTAAAGTCGCAGCGGCGTGGCGGCCTGCCAGCAAAGTCCGGTATTCGACCGATTCCTTTAAGACCTGGTCATCCCACGTGGTTTCGTTATATGGATGGAGCAGCACATGCGAGTGCAAATCCATTAAACCGGGAATCAGGGTGGCGTCCGGCAGGTTGATACGCTCGGCGCCCGCAGGGATATTCATTTTATCGGCCGGCCCGACGGCGGCGATCTTGTTGCCGCTGATAAGCACCGACCAATTGGTATGCGGCTGGCCCTCGCCAGTCCACACCCGCGCGGGGCTTAACAGGGTGTCTGCGGCGTGCGCCGCAGGAGAGAATATGCCGATTAAGACGGAGATTAATACTGCAAGTCGATTACGCTTCAATATAAACTCCGCCTGCCCGGCATTGAAAAGAAAATTACTTAATCAGATAATCGTCTTTGTTCTTGCCTTCGAGCCATTTCGGCGCGCGGCCACGGCCGGTCCAGGTCTCGCCGGTGGTGTCGTCGCGGTACTTGGTTGGCACCGGCGCGCGCGGTTTCGACGTTTTTACCTTGGCCACGCCGCCCAGATCCGCAACCGTCAGGCCGTATTCACGCATGATGGTGAAGATTTTCTCTTTAGCCTGCGTAACTTCGTTTTTACGGGCGGATTCGGCCAGATTTTCCAGTTCAGCGATCTTCGCTTTGTATTCCTGGTAAGTCGTCATCTTAATTCCTTCATCGCGAGGGGTTATTTGATACGCGCAATTTACCATAATTTGGCGGCCGCACTCTAGCTATATCCCAATATAGCGATAAAAATGAATATTTTCTACCACTCATTCACACAAAGGGCGCCGCTGTATTCCATCTACCACTACCTTGCGGATTAAATTCGCCAATCGGCAGGCCGCCGGTCCGGCTAATTCCGGATTCGTCACCACCAGCGATAAGGAGAGTTTGCGCCGCTGCCCCACGCGCAATGGCAAGGGCTTGAGCAAACCTTCCTCTAATTGTTTTTGGATTTTGTGGGTGGCCAGCCAGCCAAAGCCGATTCCATTACAAATCATTTCCATCCGAGTATGCGGACTGGTGACAGTCCAGCGCTGGCTGCTATTCAACCACCAGCCGTGATCGCGCGGGTTGGTACCGGAATCGCGCACCACGATATGCAAGTTGCGGCTTAAATCATCGGTTTCCAATTCCCGCCCCAACGCATGCAGCGGATGGCAGGGATGGGCCACAGCGACAAATTCAATATCCATCAGCGCGTCGCCTAGAAAACCATTGGGAATGGTGCTGACTATCGCCAGGTCCACCCGTTTCTCCAGCAGCGCGTCCTCGGAGCCGGACAAAATCGTTTCTTCCAGGTTGACCCGCGTATGCTTGGCCCACGGTTCGAAATCGCGCAGCACCTGCACCAGCAGTTCCACCGGAAACAGGCTGTCGACCGCGATGCTGACCTGAGGCTCCCAGCCCTCGACCAGGCTGCCGGCCAATTGTTCCAGCTGGAAGGCGTCTCCCAGCAGTTCGCGCGCCTTGGCCAGCAAGGCTTCGCCGTTTTTGGTCAGCCGCGCACGGCGGCCGTCGATCTCCAGCAATTCCACACCCAGCTGTTCCTGCAGCTTGGCCACCATGTAGCTGACCGAGGACTGACTGCGATGCAAGGCTTCCGCCGCCTGGGCATAGCCACCGCACTCGACGATCGCTTGCAGCACCTGCCATTGTTCCAGCGTACTCCGGGGTATCTTCATTCACTTCGATTCCATAATAAATGTGCCGTCCCAATCGGCCGGCGGCGGATTGACCGCCATGTGGCGGCAGCGGTCCACGTACAGCTCCGCCACCTGATCGTTCGGATTCAGCGCCTGCACTTCCTCGAACAGCTTGCAGGCGGCGTTCCAGTTGCGCTTGCGGTAGCTTTGCAGTCCGTTGCGGAACAGACCCATCGCCTCCTGCAACCCGGGATAACTGTCCTCGGTGTGATAGTCGAGCACCTCGTAGATCGACACCGGCTTGGTCTTGCCCTTGACCACCACGATATCGACCTCGCGCGTACGGTAGGTGCCGCGCAGCGCCCGGTAGGTGAATTCGCTGATCAGGATGCGCGCGCCGTACTGCTTGCAGGCTGATTCCAGCCGCGCCGCCAGGTTCACGCCGTCGCCGATGATGGTGTAGTCCATGCGCTTCTTGGAGCCGATATTCCCGGACACCACCAGGTCGGTGTTCAGCCCGATGCCGATCTCCACCGGCGGCTTGCCCTCCCCGGCCCGCAGCTGGTTCCAGTTGCGCAGCTCATTGACCATCGCGATGGCGGTGCGCACTGCGCGGTCCGGGTCGTCCTCGTGGCCGACCGGGATGCCGAACGCGGCCATGATGGCGTCGCCAATGAACTTGTCGAGCATGCCTTCTTCGCGCTGGATGCAATCGACCATCAGCGTGAAGTATTCGTTGAGCATGGTGACCGTGCCCTGCGCGCCGAGCTGCTCGGTGATGGTGGTGAAGCTGCGAATATCGGAGAACAGCACCGTGGCCAGCACGTTTTTACCGCCCAGCATTTCGGCGCCGTTGGCCACCATCTGGTCGGCGATGCCGGGGTCCATGTAGCGCGACATGGTGGAGCGCAGCCGCTTCTCGCTCGAAATATCCTCGATCATCAGCATCCAGCCGATGCGCTTTTTTTCCATCGACAGCAGCGGCTGCACGCTGAGGTTGACCGAACGCTTCTCGTCGCCCAGCACCAGCTCGACGTCCATCAGGTGCTCGGCCGATTCGTTGACTTCCACCTGCCGCAGCCGGTCCATGATCCAGGTATTGGCCGCGCCGAAGAACTCGCCCGCCTGCTGACCGACGATGACCGTACCCTGGGCGCGCAAGATGCGTTGCCCGGCCTCGTTGCAGGTGACGATTTTTTCCTGGCTGTCCAGCGTAATCACGCCGTTGGACATGGATTCCAGCATGGCCTCGTTGTAGTTCTTGATCTGCTGGACATCGGCAAACAGCTTGGCGTTTTCCAGCGCGATCGAAATTTGCGCGGTGAAGGCGCGCAGCCGCGATTCATCCTCGGCGCTGAACGGGCCGCCGCGTTTGTTCAGCACCTGCGTCACGCCGATGATCTTGCCGGCTTTGTTCACGATCGGCACACACAAAATCGAGCGCGTGAAGTAGCCGGTCTTCTTGTCGAATGCCGGATTGAAGCGCAGGTCGGCGTAAGCGTACGGAATGTTGATGGTCTTCCCCGACGTGAACACCGCGCCCGCAATGCCGGCGCTGTTGGGCAGCCGGATCTGCAGCGACTCCAGCCCCTGCCCCACTTCAGACCACAGCTCGCCGGTCTTCTCATCGTTGAGGAACAGCGTCGAGCGCTCGGCGTTGAGCAGGCGCGTGGCCTCGCCCATCACCTTTTGCAGCAGCGAGCCGAGCTTGATATCGGCCGTGACCTCGGACACCACGTCGATGAACTCCATCTCCTGGCGGCGGATCTTCTTCATGCTTTCAAGGAAGCGCGCGCTCTGCAGCGCCAGCGTGCCTTGCGTGGTGAGCGCTTCCAGCAATTGCAGGTCATTGCGGGTGAACTTGCCGCGCCGCTTATTCAGCGTCTGCGACACGCCGATGATCTCGCCCTTGAAGGTCTTGATCGGCACGCACAGGATGTTGCGCGTGACGAAGCCGGTCTGCTCGTCGATCGACCGGTTGAAGCGCGCATCGGCGTAGGCGTCGGCAATGATGACCGGCTCGCCGGTGGTGAACACGTGGCCGGCAATGCCGGTGTGGTTGAGGAAGCGGATTTCGCGCTGGATATTGCCCTGGGCGACGCGGGAAAACAGCTCGCCGGTTTCGGCATCGTTGAGGAACAGCGTGCCGCGTTCGGCATCGAGTTCTTCGGTGGTGACTTCCACCAGCGCGGTGAGGATTTCGTCCAGCGTGTCATACGCGGCCATGCGGCGCGAGACTTCCAGCAGCAGCTCCACCTGGCGCAAGCGCTTGCGCTGGGCGTGGAGTGCGGGCTGGTCGGCGGCGGTCATGCCTTGGCCTCCAGCGCGTCGCGCATCGCGCGGATGGTGTCGTGCAGCTGGGCGATTTCGGCATGGTGGGCGGCGGAGGCGGCTTGCGTCGCGTCGATGCGCTCCTGTGCCGCTTTCTCAAGACTGGTGCGCAGCGCCACGATAGTGTCGCGCAGTTGCAGGATATCGCCCTGCGCGGCCGAGACGGCGTCCTGCACCTGCCGCTGGCGCTCGCTGTGCGCCCGTTCCAGTTCGGAGCGCAAGGCCGCCACGGTGCGCTGCAAATCGCGCACCTCGGCCAGCGCCAGGCGCAGGCTGGCGTCGTCGGTCTGAAAATTATCGGTGGCGTCCGGTGTTTTCACCAGAGCATGATACCACCCTCAGAAGCGTGTCTCTACCGTTACCCGCAGCTGGGCTTCGCCGCCCGCCACAGTGGTGCGGTTGAGCGAGCCGTTGGCGTCGTTGTACAGGCTTTCAGTGGTGTAGTCCTGGGCCAACAGGTTGGATACCGCCACCCGCAGGTTGTTTTGCGGATCGAGCTTCCACAGCGCGTAGACGTCGAGGTCGCGGCGCACCGAGGTGTAGCCGCCCTGCGTGCCGCTCAGGCGCGCCAGGCCGCCGTTGCGGAAGCTGAAATTGCTGCCGGTGCTCATCTGGCCGTCGGGCGTTTTGTAGTCGATGCCGAGGGTGGCGCTCAGCGGCACTTGCTGGTCGAGGCGGTTGTCCGGGCCGGGCACGCTGTCGACGCGCGACCAGTTGCGGCTGATGCTGGCACGCAGGTCAAGGTTCGGTGCATGGTCGATGATGGCGCGGGCCGGGAACTTGGCTTCCAGTTCGATGCCCCGGGTTTCGGCGCGGCCATCGTTGATGGCGGTCGAGAACCAGCGCTGGTCTTCGTAGAGCAGGCCCTGGTGCGTGTAATTCTCGATCCGGCGCACCGACGCGCTGGCGCTCAACAGGCCGCCGTCGCCCCAGTAATGCTCGAACGACGCATCCAGCCCCAGCGCCAGCTCGGGCTTCAGGTTGGGATTGCCTCGACGGTCGGGATCGGTCGGACTGTTATTGATCGAGGTGAATTTGCGCGGAATCAGGGCGGCGGTCGATGGCGCCTTGTAGGTACGGGTCAGCGCCAGGCGCAGCTGATCCTTCTTGTTCGGCAGCTTGAACAGCGTCTGCATCAGCGGGCTGAACACGCTGGAGCGGTTTTGCACAGCGTCGATGCTGCCGCCGTCGGCGCGGGTGTCCAGGCCTTCCCAGCGCAGGCCGGTGTAGATCGACCAGCGCGGCGTGATGTTCCACTCGTCCTGGCCGTACAGCGCCAGCCGCGTGACCTTGGCGCTGAAGCCCTCGTCGCTGTTCATCGGCGAGCTGCCCGGCAAATCGGCGTCGTGCTGGACGCGCACGTCATCGCGCTGGGTCACCCCGGCGTCCCAGCCCATTGACAACGCATGCTCGGTGGCTTCCGGCTCGCCCTCGGCCGCTTTGCTGAAGGCGTATGGGGTCGAGAATTTGCCTTGCGTACTGAAACCCTGCTCGCTGCTGGCCGAGGTCACGGTACGGTACAAGTTGGGCGGCAAGCCACGGCTGCCCGCCAGTTGCAGCGAATCGGCGCTGTTGCGCGCTTCGCTGACGGCGGCCTTGAGATCCAGCTTGGCGCCATCGCCCAGCTTGTGCACCCAGTTCAGGTCGGTGCGGCCGAAGGCGTTGTGGTTGCTGTAGGTGTTGTCGGTGCGGTCGTAGTCGGGCGCGGCGCCGAATTCGGTTTGGGTACGGCCGTGGCTGCTGCTGGCGAAGCGGTTCCAGTTGAAGAAGGTTTGCGAGGTGAGCGTGTCGCCGTTGTCCAGCAGCCAGTTGATGCGCGGCGAGAGATTGAAACCGTCGCCGTGGCCGTGGTCATCCCAGGTCGAGGCGCGCGACAGGTTCGGCGTACCCTCGGCGTTGGTGCCGTTTTCCCAGGTTGGCGTCATGCGGTCGTACTCGAAGTGCCATGCGTTGGCGCCGAAGGAATACGAGATGCTGCCGTCCTTGTCCGACATCTGCAGGCTGGCGCTGGGCGTGGTGCCCTTGCTGCCCGTGGCGTAGCTGACTTTCAGCTCGCGCTGGGCCGGCTTGAGCGACTTCTTCAGCACGATATTGATGGTGCCGGCGATGGACTGGGTGCTGAACTCCGCGCTGGCGGCGCGCAGCACTTCGATGCGCTCGATCACATCCGGGGCCAGGCTGTCGATGGAGAAACCGGCCGGGGCGCGTTCGCCGTTGATCAGGATCTGGGTGTAGCCGGCGCCGAGGCCGCGCATGCGGATCTCGCCGCCGCCGCGACCGGCCGCGCCGCCGATGGTAATCCCGGGCAGGCGCTTGAGCACGTCGTTGACCGAGGTATCGCCATATTTCTGGATTTCCTCGGCGTTGACCACGGTCTTGCTAGCGGTATCATCGCGGCGCGCATCATATTTGGCGGCGGAGCCCTTGATCTCCACCTGCTGCATTTCCTCCTGCTTGGGCTTCTCCACCTCGGCACGCGCCGTCCCGGCGGCTACACAAACGGAAAGCACAGCGACAGGCATCACACGAATCGGCGTCATACGTATTTGGCAAGTTGTAGGATGAGTTAATTTAGCAATTATGCCCCAACTCCGGGGTCAGGTCCCCCATTTCTACACAAGCTCATGCTGAAATGGGGGACCTGACCCCGGAGTCGGGCGCTATAATGCGCGATCGCTAATTTGTATGGATTTGCTATCGTGTCCGATCGTCTTGCCGTTTTGCCGCAATATTTGCTCCCGAAGAGCGCGCTGACCAATTTCGCCGGCCGTGTCGCCGGCGCCAAGGCCGGTAAATATACGACTGGCTTGATCCGCTGGTTCGTCGGCCGCTACAACGTCAATATGGACGAGGCGCTCGATCCGAATATCGCCAATTACAAGACCTTTAACGAGTTCTTCACCCGCGCCCTGCGCCCCGACGCCCGCCCGCTGGCCGACGCCGCCTACATCTGCCCGGTCGACGGCCGCATCAGCCAGTTCGGCAACATTGAAGACGACCAGATTTTCCAGGCCAAGGGCCACAAATTCAGCACCACCGCGCTGGTCGGCGGCGACGCCCAACTGGCCGCGCAATTCCAGCACGGCAGCTTCGCCAACCTCTACCTTAGCCCGCGCGACTACCACCGCATCCACATGCCGATCGACGGCAAGCTGACGCGCATGATTTACGTGCCAGGCGAGCTGTTCTCGGTCAACCCGACCACCGCGCGCGGCATTCCCGGTCTGTTCGCCCGCAACGAGCGCGTGGTGTGCGTGTTCGACACCGCCCACGGCCCGTTCGTGATGACGCTGGTCGGCGCCACCATCGTCGGCAGCATGGCCACCGTATGGCACGGCGTGGTCAACCCGCCGCGCCTGGCGCAAGTCACCGAATGGAAATACGACGACCAAAACATCGTGCTGAAAAAAGGCGATGAACTGGGCCGCTTCCTGCTCGGTTCCACCGTGGTGATGCTGTTCCAGAAGGATGTGCTGAAGTTCAACCCGGCCTGGCAGCCTGCCGGTCCGGTGCAGCTGGGCGAGGAAATGGCACAGCTCAAGTAAGTCCATCCTGGCCCGCAAAGGCCGCTTCCAGCATATCGATGAAGACCCGGGTCTTGGCCGGCATCAGCCGCCGTCCCGGGAACACCGCCCAACCCGTCACCTGCGGGAAGCCCCACTCGGGCAGCACCCGCACCAACTCCCCCGTTTGCACATAAGGCCGCGCAATCGCCTCGGTCGACGCGCCGATGCCGATGCCGGTGGCCGCCATGCGCACCAGCAGTTCCGGCGAATTGGCCAGCAGCCGCACCGGCAGCTCGCGCTCCCACGACGTTTTCCCGCGCAGCAGATGCCAGCGGATCAAGCCATTCAGGCGCGGAGGCAAGCTCAGCAGATCATGCTTGAACAAATCATCCGGATGCTCGGGCAAGCCACGGAAGTTGGTGTACTTGGGCGAGGCATACAGCGCCAGCGAACTGAAGGTGATGCGCCGCGCCGCCAGCGTGGCGTCGTCCGGCAAATTGCCCATGCGGATTGCCAGATCGTAGCCTTCCGCCACCAGATCCACCCTGCGCGGCGATAAGTCCAGCTCCAGCGAAATGGCCGGATAACGGTCCATGAACTGCGCCAGCACCTCGCTCATCGCCACGTTGGCGAAGTCGGCCGGCATCGATACCCTTAATAAACCGCTCGGCGCACCCTGCCGGTGCTGGGCCAGCGCCCCGGCCGCCTCGGTCTCGTCGGCCACCTTGCGCGCATGCTCCAGCAGGCTGGCGCCGAATTCGGTCAGCACCAGCTTGCGCGTGGTGCGCTGGAGCAGGCGTTCACCGAGTTTGCCTTCCAGTAGCGTGATGCGCCGTGAGACGGTGGACTTGGGCAGTTGCACCCGCTCCGCCGCCAGGCTGAAACTGCCGCATTCGACGATGCGGGCAAACAAAAGCAGGTCGCCGGGATCGATTTCCATATTGATTGTTCCATCAGTGGATTAATGTTATCCATTTTAACGGCTTCCGCATCGTATTTGAAACGATTAAAGTTACTCCATCGACGCAGCACTCAACCAAACACAAGGAGTAACACCATGAACATCCTGCAAATCAATTCCAGCGCCCGTAGCACCGGTTCCGAATCGACCCGTCTGGCTGATGCACTGGTCGCCAAAATCACCGCCGCCAACGCCGGCGCCCAAGTAACCCGCCGCGACCTGGCCGCTGATCCACACCCGGTGCTGGACGAGCCTGCCCTGCAGGCCCTGTTCACCCCGGCTGACCAGCGCAGCGCCGAACAAGCTGCCCGCGTGGCACTGGACGACGCCCTGATCGCCCAAGTGCAAGCGGCCGACGTGATCGTGATCGGCGCGCCGACCTACAACTTCGGTATCACCGCCCAGCTGAAAACCTGGTTCGACGCGATTGCCCGCGCCGGTGTGACCTTCAAGTACGGCCCAACCGGCCCGGTCGGCCTGCTGACCGGCAAAAAAGTCTACGTAACCCTGTCGCGTGGCGGCATCCACCGCGACGGCCCCAGCGACACCCAACTGGCGCACATCAAGACTTTCCTGGGCTTTGTCGGCCTGACCGATGTGCAGTACGTATTCGCCGAAGGCCTGGGCATGGGTCCGGAAGCAGTAGCCAAAGCGCAAGCCGAGGCAGAAGCAGAAATCAACTCCATTCTGGTTTAAAAAAGGAGAAGGACATGACCGATCAAGTAAACACCGCACGCAGCGTGGAGCGCATCATCACCGGCCAGGCCGTCATGGACGGCGCGGGCGTGAAGATCAACCGTGTCCTGACCCAGACGCTGCAACGCCGCCTCGACCCGTTCCTGATGCTGGATAACTTCGGCAGCGATCAGGCCAACGATTACATCGCCGGTTTCCCTAGCCACCCGCATCGCGGTTTCGAGACGGTGACCTACATGATCGAAGGCCGCATGCGCCACAAAGACAGCGCCGGCAACGAAGGCCTGCTGACCAACGGCGGCGTGCAGTGGATGACCGCCGGCCGTGGCGTGATCCACTCCGAAATGCCGGAGCAGGAAGACGGCGTGATGGAAGGCTTCCAGCTGTGGCTCAACCTGCCGGCCAAGGACAAGCTGCGTGACCCGTGGTACCGCGACTTCAACGGCGCCGACGTGCCAGTGTTCGAAACCGCCGAAGGCGCGAAGGTGAAGGTCATTGCAGGCCGCAGCCACGGCGTGGACGGCGCGGTGCAGCGCGAAGTCACCGAACCGCTGTACCTCGACGTGCACCTGCCAGCTGGCGCCAGCTTCAGCCAGGTGCTGCCGGAAGGTCACAACGCCTTCATCTTTACCTATCGTGGATCGGTGAATGTGGACGGCAAGGCAGTGGCGACGGGCCGCATGGCGATTCTGGCCAACACCAAGGGTTCAGATGGGGTGATCGTCAGCACCGATGAGGCCAGCCGCTTCATCCTGATCGCCGGCCAGCCGCTGAACGAGCCGATCGCGCAATACGGACCGTTCGTGATGAATACCCAAGCCGAAATCTTCGCTGCCGTGGAAGATTTCCGCGCCGGCAAACTGGGCGAAGAAGCCCAGGCGTAAAAGTTACAACAGCCAGCAGGCGGGGACCGCCCGCGCCTGCGGCTGCCGAATACACTCTCCCTACTTGGGCCGGGCTACCCCCGGCCCTTTTTTTCGCGCAGTCTTACGCTCGCGCTCCGCCAGCAAACCGCGAACCTGCTTACGCAGCTGAAAATTAAACAGCAGCGGTTCAGGAAGCATATCCAGAGTAAGCCGAGGGTCGATTGAGCGATCTCACGAATCTGAGGATAAAATGCCGGGATGATGGAAACTCTACTTAAATGGCTGCGCCGCCTGAGCCACATTCTTGGCTTTGAGACGGCGGACTCTTTCCCGCCAGGTCACCCGTATGAACGCACGCGCTGGAATGGCGCGTATTTCGATATTGCTTCCGATGTGAAGCCGGATGATATTGAGCGCCGTTTGTGCGATGCGATCAGCAATACGCCGCTGGTGTTCGGCTATATCGTCAACCCGACGCCGCGCATGCAGCGCGCGCTGTTGGCAGTGCTGGAAGAACGCATGCGCAATAATCGCGGCCGCGCCACCGAGCTGGCGGTGCTGCTGGTACAAGCCTACGCAAGCCCGCACATCAGCGAGATCATCCCCGGCCTGCGCAGCGTGGTGGACTCCACCCGCGACCACGATCCCGGCGATCGCGCCCGCGCGGTGATGGCCTTCCTCGGCTCTACGCAGTCACCGTTCGATGTGATTGAGATGAACTAGCAAAGTTGGATGGCACGTAGCGGTCGCGCAGTTTCATGAACGGCGTCTCGACCAGCCAGTACAGCAGCCAGCCCACCAAGGCGCTGGCCGCGCTCATGATGACCAGCGCCTGCCAGCTTTCCGGCCCCCAGCCCTGCTCCAGCAACGGCGCGCGCAGCAGCACGCACAACTGCTTGTGGGTCAGGTAGATGGCGTAGGACCACAATGCCAGGCTGGCCGCACCCGGCACGCGCCAGCGCTGCAGCAGCGAGCCAGAACTCAGCGCCGCCACCAGCAGCAGGCTGTAGCTCAGGCCCAGCAGCGGATAGCCGTAGACTGTCATCGCGTAGCCGTAGTGATCTTCCAGCAGCAGGTTCCAGCTCAGCGCCAGCAAAGCAGCGCCGGCCGCCAGTGTCCAGTTGCCGAACGAAGTCACGCGCGTCCAGGCGCCAGCGTGATAATTCTTCAGCAGCGCCACCGCTACACCGCATACCAGTTCATCGAAACGGCACCACGAGGCGTAATAGATCTTCGTGTAGTAAATCCCGTTGCCCAGTTCCGCCTCGGTCAGCCCGCTCCAGAGGGTGCTGCGGGTGACCATGCCCGCGACCAGTGCGGCTAATACCGCCGCCCAAGCCCACACCAGCGACTTGCGCAGCATCGCAATCAGCAAGGCCAGCGCCGGCAGCAGGAAGTAGAACTGCTCTTCCACGCACAGCGACCATGCGTGCGAAAACGCCGTCCCCGGCTTGAGGTCGACATTCTGTGTAAAGGTCAGGAACTGCCACAGCGGCGGCATCGAACTGGTGCCGCGCATGGCCGGCCACAAGGCATACAGCGCCAGCACCACGTAAAAGTTCGGCAAAGTGCGCAGCAGGCGGCGCGCATAAAACCGCGCCAGCGAGAAGCGCCCTGTGCCCGCCTGCTCCTTGCGGATGCCAGTCAAGATCTGATTGCCGATCAAATAGCCGCTCAGCGCGAAGAACAGGTCGACGCCGGCCCAGCCGATCTCGCTCACCCAGCCAAACGTCGGCCCGCCGCTGACGAAGATCATGTAGTGGTTGGTAAACACCAGCACAATGGCCAGCGCCCGCAAGGTGTCGAGGCCGTAGTTGCGGCCGGTGAGCGTGGGATTCATGGGCCGGATGATAGCAGAACATCAACCTGAAATGCTCATGGTCAGCACGCTGTTGGCGATGGTCAGCACCGCCGTGCAATCGCCGGGGATGGCGACGTTCTGGCTGTGGCAGGAAAAATACTCCGTCGGCCCCAGCCGGATGCGGTCTATCGCCGCGCTGACGCCGGGGCTGATGGTGTACGCGGCCAGTTGCAGATCCGGCGCGGTGACAAAGTGGAGGGTCAGATCGTGCCCCGTATTGTTCAGGAAAACCGTGCGTGACGGCTTGACCGTCTTGCGCGACGGCGTCTCGGTAAAGCAGATATTCATCGTCACAGCACCCGGAACAGGCCGGCCGGACGCCCCGGACTATTGCACAACATCCCCACGCTGATGCGCTGTCCGTCGTCCACCGGCAGCACTGCGCCGCGCCGCTGGCGCAGGCTGTAGCCGTCGTAGGCCTGCTCGCCGTCTTCGCCCAGCCAGCTTAGCGTGGCCAGCCCGTGCGCCAGCATCGCCTCGCAAATGGCGGCCGAACCGTAGACACCGACCTGATACTGCCGCTCGCCCGGCGCGGCGGCGCCGAAGGCCTGGTTGACGCCCGCGAAGTAGCGGACGGCTGCGCCGTCCGGCGCGGCCGCATCCGGCACGGCAAAGTAAATCACCGAGCCGGAAGGCTGGGCGATCACCGACTGCGCCATCAGGTAAGCCGCCGCGCCATCGGCGCAGCCCTGGGCCCGGCTGTAGTAGCCAAGCTGCATGTCCGGCCCCTCCCACAGCACGCCGATCTGCAACCCGGCGTCGGTCAGCGCGCGCGCCTCGGCCAGCGACAGGCTCTTGCCGGACTGGTGGCTGTAGTGCCGAATCACAAAATCGATCCCCTGCTGCTTGATCGCGATGGCGTACTGAGTCAATTCAAATGGTGCCTGGACGCCGGTTAAAACGGTCATTGAAACTCCGTGGTCATTGTCTAACTATTTGTAACGGGATAATGTTAATATTTTCCTCGCAATAACTTTACCGAAGCGTCGCCAAGCGGGCCTTCCGAAAACCTTCCGGAACCTAAGCCGTTGATTGGAATAGAATTATTCGAGGCAGGATGAAGCACAAGAGTTTCCGTTTTGGCCAGTGGCGAGTCGATCCCGCCACCAATACACTCAGCTGCGGGGTGCTCAACCGGCAGCTGGAACCACGGGCTATGGACGTGCTGCTGTATCTTTGCCGCCACCCGCACGTGGTCGTTTCGGCCGAAACCCTGCTCGACGCTTGCTGGGGCGATGTGTCCCCGAGCGACAATGCGATCCACAAAATCATCACCCAGCTGCGCCGCGCGCTGGACGATTCGGCCACCGAACCGCGCTACATCGAGACCATCCGCAAGCGCGGCTACCGCCTGCTGGCCGAGCTCAGCTACGACGATGAAGTGAGCCAGGGCAGCTGGCTGCACGCTTCACCGTTCCGCGGGCTGGAAGCGTTTGAGGAACAGCACGCCGCCATCTTCTTCGGCCGCAAGCTGAGCGTGGACCAACTGGTGCAGGTGGTGGTCGCGCAGGCCCAGGCCGCCTGTGCGATGGTGCTGGTGCTGGGGCCGTCCGGCGCCGGCAAGACCTCGCTGGTGCAGGCCGGCTTGATCCCGGCGCTGAAGGCCGGCGCCGCGCCGGCCGAGTCCGGCATCGCCATCAGCGCGCATGTGCAGCTCGATTGCGCCGACATGGGGCAGTCCGGCTTGCTGGAAACCCTGGCCAGCGTGCTGCTCGATGCGGAAATCGACGGCAAGCTGCTGTTTGAAAACACCAGCGCGGCCGCACTGGCCCAGCGTCTGGCGCATGACTTGCCGGGGCTGATCGAACACGTGCAGCGCCAGCTGCCGACCATCCAGCTGCTGCTGTTCATCGACCGTTTCGAGGCCGTGTTCCGGCTGCCGCAGGTGAGCGACGCCGAGCGCGCCGTCTTCATCAATGTGCTGGACCAGTGGGCGCGCTCCGGCAGCATGCAACTGGTGCTGGCCTGCCGCAACGATTTTTATCCGCAGCTGGCGTCCTATCCGGCGCTGATGAACCTGAAACTGAGCGGCGGCCACTACGATCTGACGCCGCCCGGCAGCGCCGACATCGGCCAGATCGTGCGCCACCCGGCGCAGGTGGCGCAGCTGCGCTACACGGTCGATCAGCATGGCGAAGGGCTGGACGAGCTGTTGTGCCGGGCCGCGCTGTCCGGCGCCGACAGCCTGCCGCTGCTGCAATACTGTCTGCAGGAGCTGTACCGCCAGCGCAGTCCCGAGGGCGAGCTGAGCCACGAGGCCTTCCGTGCGATGGGCGGGCTGGAAGGCTCGATCGGTGCGCGCGCCGAGCAAGTCATTTCCGCGCTGGGCACGGCGCAGATCGCCGCCCTGCCCCACGTGCTGTCGCAGCTGGTGCTGGTGGCGGAAGACGAAACCACCGTCAGCTCGCGCCGCGTGCCGTGGTCGGCCTTGCGCAACGAGGCCGAGAACCAGCTGGTGCAGGCGCTGGTGGACGCCCACCTGTTCGTCAGCGACCTGCAAGGCGGCGCGCCCACCTTCGGCCTGGCCCACGAAGCCCTGCTGCGGCGCTGGCCGCGCGTGGTGGCATGGGTCGAAGAGCACCGGCAAGCGCTGCAAGTGCGCAGCCGCATCAGCGCCCAGGCCAAACGCTGGCAAGAAAGCGGCCGCAAGCGCGACATGCTGCTGCCGTCCGGCACCCAGACCAACCAGGCGCGCCAGCTGCAAACTGCAAGCAGCCTCAGCCTGACACCGCAAGAGCAGCAGTTCATCCAACTCTCCCTGCAAAGCGAACGCCGCAGCGAACGCGTGCGGATGGCTGTGATGGCCGTCGTCACCAGCCTGGCAGTCCTCGCCGGCGTCCTCGGTCTTACCGCCCGCTCAGCGCAAACGCAGGCCGAAGCGCATCGGGCAGAGGCGGAAGGACTGATGGGCTATATGCTCGGCGAATTTGCCGATAAACTGCGGCCCCTCGGCAAACTCGACCTGCTCGACAGCGTTAGCACACGCGCATTGAAATACCTGTCTGATCCAGCGCGTATGACAGATAGCGATACCGCACTGGCCCAGCGCGCCAAGTCATTACAGCTGATTTCCGAGGTGCGCATCGCCCGCGCCGACCCGGTGGGCGCCAACACCGCGTTGCTGGCAGGCCGCGCCATCTTGCTGCAGCAATTGCAAAACCACCCAACAGACCTCGCTCTGCGCAAGAGCGCCGGGGAAAACGCGTTCTGGCTGGGGCAAATTCACCTCGATCAAAAAGAATGGGAGCCGGCCGAGCGCTACTTCCGCGAGTACCGCGACCACAGCGATCAACTGGCAGCCGCCGCACCGGCCGACGTCGATAGCTGGATTGAGCAGTCATTCGCCCACAGCAGCTTGGGCACGGTAGCGCTGAGACGCGGCGACGTAGCCAATGCGGCCGACGAATTTGCGCTGTCGGTGGAACTAAAAACCCGGGCTTACGCTCACAAACCCACGGACAAGCAAATTGCTGCCGATCTGGCTGACAGCCTGTCCTGGCAGGCAAGTGCCAGGATGCAGCAAGGTAAGCTGGCAGAAGCCAAAGCCCTGTATTCCCGTAGCCTGGCGCTGCTGCAAACCCTCCACCAGAACTATCCCGACGAAGTATCGTGGGTGAATGAACTGGCCGCGACCTGGTCCCACCAATCCGACCTGAAACAGGCGCTAGGTCAACTGAGTGGCGCCCACGAGGATGCTCGCCAGGCGCAATCGCTGCTGCAGGCCATCGTTGACAAGGACCGAAGCAATCGCAACTGGCAACGCAATCTGTACATCGCAGAATTACGTCTATTCGACACTGACACCCAATCACGAACTCCCGAACAGGCATTAGCACAGCTAGGGCAACTGCAACGGCACTTCTCCGAGCTGAGCAGCCTGGATCCCAAACACTTAAACCTGCAAATGCTGGTTGCAAAGGTGCAGCAGCGCAAAGCCGCCGTGCTATTGCAGCAAGGGGATGCCACTGCCGCTGCCAAAGAATTACAGCCAGCCTTGGACAAGTTGCGCCAGCTGCATGGCGCAGTCCCATCCGACCAAGTGATTATGAAGGTGCTCATCGAGGCACTGCTGCTCAATGCCGACCTTGAGCATCTGCGCGCCAGCGCCACTGCACAAAGCCACTGCGATACGGTACGCACGCTGCTGCGTCCGTTAGTAAACAATAGTTCCGATTTTCTTTTGCTGGCGCCTTGGGTGAAAGCCCACGTCTGCATGAATCAAAGCGAGCAAGTAGGTCCTATCAAGAAGCAATTGGAAGCAATGCCCTATCGCGATACCACCTATCTGCAATATATCTCCACCCACCCCTCCAAGAAAGCGAACTCATGAGCAAAGTTAAAGCCTCCACACCGTTCCTCAACGTTATGGTCAAGGTCAAAGCTGGCGACACGCCCGGTACTTATGATGTGCAGACCGCCCCAAAAGTGCCCGCCGTGACGCAAAAAGACACCATTATCAACTACCAGATCTACGACGATGACAACCAGAACATCGTTTTCACCGGCATGACGATCCAGACCTTGGGTAACGACCAACTGAGCCCAGCAAGCGTCAGCCTCAGCGGCAAGCAGTTGACGTTCAGTGACGCCAATACGTCCGACGTTACGATCAGTTTTACGCTCAACTTCAAGGATGCTGACGGTCTCGAGTTCAAGCACGATCCTCAAGTTAAAAATGATCCTCAGGACTGATCGCCTGCAGTTCAAGTCCCACCAGTACAGCGCCCAATATCCCGGCGTCAAGCTGATTGTCACCGGCGCCGTGCATGGCAATGAAACCTGCGGCTCCAAGGCGATCCAGCGCGTGATGCAGGAATTGGATAGCGGCGCGCTGCTGGTGCGCCGTGGCGCGGTGACGTTTGTGCCAGTCACCAACCCACTGGCCTATGCCAAGGGCGAGCGCGCTGGCGAACGTAATCTGAACCGCAATCTATTCCCGAACGCGGATCCGCAGGATTTCGAAGACCGCGTGGCCAACTGGCTGTGCCCTCTGTTGGCACAGCATGAGGTGCTGCTCGACCTGCATTCGTTCAGCGGTAGCGGCGAGCCGTTTGTCATGGTCGGTCCGCGCAACAACGATGGTCCGCTCGAGCCGTTCAATCATGAAGAGCAGGAACGCGCGCTGGCACGTCGTCTCGGCGTACGCCGCTTCGTCGATGGCTGGCTGCGCACCTACGGCGCCGGCGTGCAGCGCCGCATGAGCGGCAGCAGTGAATTGCAAACCGTCCTGCGCTACGGCATGGGCACCACCGAATACATGCGCACCACCGGCGGCTACGCGCTCACGCTCGAATGCGGCCAGCACACCGATCCGCAAGCGCCGGAAGTGGCGTACCGCGCCATCCTCAACACCCTCGCCTTCCTCGGCCTGGTCGACGCACCCGCGCCGGAACCGGTCGCGCCTGAAAACATGGAAGCGCTCAGCATGGTCTCCGTTTACGACAAACAGGACGCCGGCGACACCTTCAGCCGCAACTGGGCCAGCTTCGATCCGGTGCGGCAAGGCGAAGAAATCGGCCGCCGCGTGGACGGCACGCCGGTGCTGGCCGGGTTCGACGGCCGCATCCTGTTCCCCGACAGCGAAGCCGGGGCCAACAGCGAATGGTACTATCTCACCCGCGCCAATTTATTATTCTAAGAAAAAGGAACCCTCATGCAGCTGGCTGCGCAAATCGTCACCGCCCTGGTGGCGCTGATCCACGTCTACATCGTTTTGCTGGAAACAGTATTGTTCAATTCGCGCGGGCGCCGCGTGTTCGGGCTCAGTAAAGAAAAGGCCGAGATCGTGCAACCGGCAATGTCCAACCAGGGCTGCTACAACGGCTTCCTGGTCGCCGCGCTGGTGGTCGGCTTCGTGCACCCTGATGCGGCGACCGCTTCGGCCTTCACCGTGTTCGGCCTGGCTTGCGTGGCGGTGGCTGGCGTGTGGGGCGGCGTGACCGTCAAGCGCTCCATCCTGCTGATTCAAACCCTGCCCGCCGTGATCGGCCTGGCCCTGCACTTCGCCGCCTGAGCATGCAAACCAAATTCAACTGGATCCTGCTCGCCTGCGCCACAGCGGCGCTGGTCGTCACCGGCTACAAGGAAATGAATAGCAAGCCGCAAGTCCACACCGTCGACCACGCCTCGTGCACGGCGGATGCCATCAAGAGTATCGACAGCATCACCGAGCGCGCGATCCAGTCCTCCAGGTGCGCGCAACTGCAGAAGTGACAAATGTCACTGATTAAAGTGACGTTTGTCCGATGATGAGCGGCATGGCGGTGCGTAGAATGCATTTCATCGGCAGTACACAAACAAGCAGTACCTAAAACCTGAACCCCGTTTTAGTTGAGCAGTAAAAACCCCTACTCAATCAACTTAAACGAGGTCCATCATGAACGCAGTCAAAAACTTCATCAACGACGAAGCCGGCATCACCGCCATCGAATACGCCCTGATGGCCGCCGCCATCGCCGCCGCGATCACCGCCGGCCTGGCCATCCTGGGTCCTAAGATCACCGCCTCGCTGACTTACATCTCGGGCCTGATCAAATCGTCGTAATCATGAGCGTAGCAAACTAAAAGCCGGAGCAGCTAGCTCCGGCTTTTTTATTTGTAGCGACTGAATATTCCTCAAAGCGAGCGCCACCCAATAAGCTTTCTGGCTTATCGTAGAGTCAGGCACATAAGATCAGCCAAGGAAAAGTCTATATGCACACTTGGTCAAACTACACGGTGATGGTTGTCGAGGACAGCTTAACGCAGCGCGTTCACCTGATCAGATTGCTCCAGGAGCTGGGCTTCGGCCGTGTGCTGGCGGCGACCGACGGCGTCGAAGCGCTACGTCAATTGAAGGAAGTCGCGTCCGAACCACTCTACCTCGTCATCACTGACCTGGACATGCCCGGCATGGATGGCATCGAGCTGACCCAACGTATCACCGATGCCGCCTATGCTCAGCACATCATTGCCACCAGCGCCCGCGATCCGCGATTGCTGGAAGTGGTGGAAAGTATGGGCGCAGAGGATGCCAAGCTGCCACTGCTGGGGATCCGGTACAGGGGATCGTCTCGCCGTTTTTCTTCATCCCCATTCTGGAGGGCACACCATTAATGGCAAAGATGACGCTCTTGCTGATTGAGCAGGTGCTGCGTGATATGGCGGCGTGGCGCAGCAGCGAATTGTCTATCGATGTGTCTATCAATCTCTCTGCCGAGAACCTGAGCGATCGTGGCTTCATCGACTGCATTACCGGCCCTACTCGTCGATGCAACAGCTCTCCCGCTGCCCGTTCACGGAACTGAAAATAGACCGGGCTTTCGTCGACGGCGCCGCTGAGCGGCCCAACCGGCGAGCGATTCTGGAAACCTCCATCGAAATGGGGGTAAAGCTGGCCGTGACCACGGTTGGAGAAGGAGTTGAGTCGCTATCGGATTGGCATTTACTGCGCGACCTTAGCTGTGATTTGGCACAAGGCTTTCTCATTGCAAAGCCGATGCCTGCCGACGACTTACCAGCTTGGGTCGCTGCTAATCGTGCACGCCTGGCATCGCTAGCTGGGCCAACGCTGTAGGGAGTGATAAATGTCACGAAACAAAGTGACGTTTGTCCGATGATGTGGCGCATGACGGTGCGTAGAATGCATCTCATCGGCAGTACACAAACAAGCAGCACCTAAAACCTGAACCCCGTTTTAGTTGAGCAGTAAAAACCCTACTCTATCAACTTAAACGAGGTCCATCATGAACGCAGTCAAAAACTTCATCAACGACGAAGCCGGCATCACCGCCATCGAATACGCCCTGATGGCAGCGGCCATCGCCGCAGCCATCACCGCCGGCCTGGCCATCCTGGGCCCGAAGATCACCGCCTCGCTGACCTACATTTCGGGCCTGATCAAGTCGTCGTAATCGCCGACGCAGCAAACAAAAAGCCGGGGCACTGCTCCGGCTTTTTCATTTGTGCGAACAGCTAACCGCGTTCGCTGATGCCACGTTGCAGATTCAGATTACACTGAAAGCGCGATCGGCATTTCCCAAGACTCTAGACCGACTCGGTGAAATCCCAAGCTAGTAAAGAGACGTTGCGCAGGTTCGTTTTCATTACTGACATCTGCCGCAAGTCTTTTTAAACGAACTACGTCCCTCGCATACGAAATTATGAGGCCGAGTGCCTCCGCCATATAACCATATCCCCATGCGGACACGTTTAGCAGGCAGCCAATCTCTGCCATCTGAAGTGACTCATTAAAGCGATGTAATCCGCATGTCCCAACTAGCTTTTTGCTTGATTTAACTACGATGCCCCATTCCAACGACTTGCCTTCTCTCAGAAGCATTTCAATACTATTAAGCATCACCGAGACCGTTACCAAACTTTCGAATGGTGTCTCGTCCGTATAGCGCATTACTGTAGGGTCACTGTAAATTTCATAAAGCGCCAAGCTATCACTATAGACCATGCTCCTGAGTTCTACCCTGCGGGTCTGTAGAGTTGGAAGTTCTTCAGGCAGTTTAATATTCATACAAAAATTGAACGTCTATTCAATTTTTTTGCGTTCCAGCTCGGCAATAACATGGGCTGTAACTATCCTCAGGTATTCACCTAGTTGGTAACTAACGTGGAAGCGTAACGCTGCAATTGGCGAGTCGACTTCATGCAAAGGATGCTCCTATCGCACAGATCGGCTGACCAACTTTTGAAGAGGGCAATGATAGTCCGCCAGCACTTGTGCAAACTCAGATTAATCAGCCCCATCAGGTACAGCGAAACTTAGCCGCATGAACTGGCATCCCGCCATGCCTTCACGTGCTTCCGGCAAAAACCCCAGCGCGCTGTAGAGGCGAACAGCTGCCGAGTTGTCGGTGAAGACCCACAGCGTCATTGAACGGAACCCGTGCCGGTGCGCGCCTGCGTCGATGAGCTCTTTGCACAGAATTTGCCCCACGCCCTGCTTACGGCGCTGCGGGTCGATGATGATGCGGCCCAAATGCCCTGTTTCCGGCTCGCGCCGAAAAATCTGGCCGAATCCCGCCAGGCGATCATCCTCGTCAACCAGCGCGTATGAATCGCAGACTTCCGTCTCAAGCAATGCCGGTAGCATCTGACTGTCGAAAGGAAAAGCAAGCGCGGGCCCTGCCCAGCGCAGGCACTGCTCCGCATCGCTGATCCAACCGCCCAGCTCAGCATGATGATGTGGTAAAGGTGTACGCAGCACGTACTTCATTGAAGATAATCCTGCTAAAGCTACAGTTCGGTCCACCGTGGCAGACGGTGCAGTCGTGCGCTGGTGCGGTAGTAAAAGCTGATTCCGCCGCCGAAGAATGCCGTCACCAGCAGCACCAGAGAGCTCGCTGCCTCGAATGAAAATGGTTTGCTATCCAGGTCCATCATGTACAGGCCCAAGCCGCAAAAGCCAAACGGTAAGCCCATGATGAGTACCAAGGGAACGATCTTGAGGAAGTGTGGAGGCGGAATTTTCACCCCGAACTTCCACAGGAACGCGAACGTCGGCGGCAGGTAGTTCCTTTCCTTGATGCGGGTTCTGCGCAGCAGGGTGAGCGAAGCTTCTTTTTTCCGTTCAAAATCGTTCATTCAGTTTTTCTCAAACTCGGCAGTGTGATCGCCGGGGCTGGCGTGGTGGTGGTTTCCGGTTTGGCGCCGGTGCCGCGCAGAGCCAGCAGCCAGCCGATGCCGTCGAACCAGAATGGCGATCCGAGCGAAGCGGCGAAGGCGGTGGCGATCCAGCCCAGCACGGCGAAAAATAGCGCGGCGCTGATGGCGTAGAAGCCGCTGATGTTCTCAAAGCGCGCCGATGGCCAGCCGATCGGCAACGCTTGCACGGTCTGCGCTTGTGCCTTGGCTTGTTTGGTTAGCTCCAGCGGTGTGGCGTCCGGCGCCGGCGCGACTGCGGGCGTGACGCGCTCGGCTTTCTGCACCAGTTGCGCCGCCAGCGCCGAGTCGTTCCACAGGCGCTGCGACAGTTGCAGCGCGTCGATGTTCATCACGCACGCGTAAAACAATCCCACCAAAAACAGCACGAACTGCGAGCGCCGCTTGTACCAGCCGCTGATGCGCTCCATCACGGTGTCGTACCAGATGCGCACGGCGTTCTCCAGCGCGGCAGCATCGCCAGGCCCCTCGCCCATCAACGCCAGCAGGGTCCGTGTCAGGCCTTGGTTGCCGACGCTATTGAGCAACGCCACGGCGGTCTGCTCCTTGCCATACCTGGTGGTCAGCGTCGACACAAACGCCCGCGCAAAGATGGCCGATGGAATATACGACGGCATGCGCCCCTGCTGCGCCATGCCGGTGATCAGCGGATGCTGCATCACTTGCGCCGTGAGCGATTGGTCGTCCAGTTTGTCGAGCCCGAAACCGCCCTCGATCCGCAACAGGCGCAGTACCGACGGCCACACGCCGCGCAGCCTGGGCCGCGCCGCCGATTCGTGCAGCATGGTCAGCACGCCGTCCAGCAGCACTTTGGCCCTGGTCTGGAATAGCGAGGCGATCGCCTCCCGCGTGGCGCTGCACAGCAGGCTCACGGCCAGGAAGGTGTAGGACAGCCCCACCGCCACGTCCAGATAATGACTCGACATTCCGCCCTCGTTAGATTTCCAGCAATATTCCCATAACATAAAGGATTTTTCAGCCGCCAGCACGATTTTCTTTTATATCGTAAGATGGCGATATTGAAATCGGAAAAACACGATACATATAGGCCATCATGGACATAGACGCGATCCACAAAGCTCTCGCCAACCCGATGCGGCGCCAGATTCTGGCGTGGCTGAAGGAGCCGGACGTTTTCTTCTCGGAGCAGCAGCATCCGCTGAGCCTGGGAGTCTGCGCCGGCATGATAGACCGGCGCGCCGGCCTGTCGCAGTCGACGATGTCGGCCCACCTTGCCGTGCTGGTCAAGGCCGGGCTGGTGACGTCGCAGCGCGTCGGCCAGTGGAATTACTTTAAACGTGACGAAGAAGTCATCAAGGCCTTCGTCGACCAAATGCAACTATAAGGAATCTTTATCATGCCAACCCTGTTCGATCCGATCACCATAGGCGACCTCACCCTGAAAAACCGCGTTGTCATGGCGCCGCTGACCCGTGCCCGCGCCATCGGCGACGGCCGCGTGCCGAACGCGCTGATGGCCAAGTACTACGAGCAGCGCGCCAGCGCCGGCCTGATCCTGAGCGAAGCCACCGCCGTCACCCCGCAAGGCGTGGGCTATGCCGACACGCCGGGCCTGTGGTCCGATGAGCAGGTGGAAGGCTGGAAGCAAGTCACCGCCGCCGTGCACGCCAAGGGCGGTGTGATCTTCGCCCAGCTGTGGCACGTGGGCCGTATTTCGGATCCGAGCTTCCTGAATGGCGAAGCACCGGTGTCGGCCAGCGCGATTGCGGCCGAGGGCCATGTCAGCCTGCTGCGCCCACAACGCCCTTACCCGGTGCCGCGCGCGCTGGACACCGAAGAGCTGGCCGGCGTTGTGGCCGCTTACAAGAAGGCCGCTGAAAACGCCAAGAAGGCCGGCTTCGACGGCGTGCAGATTCACGGCGCCAATGGCTATCTGCTGGACCAGTTCCTGCAATCGAAAACCAACCAGCGCACCGACCAGTACGGTGGTCCGATCGAGAACCGCGCGCGCCTGATGCTGGAAGTGACTGACGCCGTGATCGAAGTCTGGGGCGCCAACCGCGTCGGCATGCATCTGGCGCCACGCCGCGATTCGCACGATATGGGCGATGCCAACCCGGCAGAGACCTTCGGCTATGTGGCACGCGAGCTGGGCAAGCGCAAGATCGCTTTCATCGCGGCGCGTGAAGCGGTTGGCGAAGACAGCCTGGGCCCGCTGCTGAAGAAGGAGTTCGGCGGCATCTTCATCGCTAATGAGAAGATGGATAAGGTAGTGGCGCAGAGCGTGCTGGATAGCGGCAATGCCGATGCGATCGCGTTCGGCAAGGACTATATCTCCAACCCGGACCTGGTGGAGCGCCTGAAAACCGACGCACCACTGAATCCGTGGAAAGCCGAAACCTTCTACGGCGCCACCGAAGAAGGTTATACCGACTACCCGGCACTGGCCTAAGTAGCTAGCGCGGTTGCGTGTACGTCACCGGCACGAACACGTAACCGCCCTTGCCGTTGGGCCGCACATGGCCCAGCGCAGGGAAGGATAAGTGCGGCGCGCCGATCAGGTACCCCTCTTTGGCCGCCGCAGCAAACGCTTCTTTTCGTTCGGCTATGGCGATTTTGCTGTCGGTGTCGAACTGGATGCCTACGCCCGGATCGTCAAACTGCACCGCCTGCACATGCAGCAGGTCGCCCAGCAGCACCAGTTTCTGCCCCTTGCTCTCCACCACATACGTGATGTGGCCCGGCGTATGCCCGCCATTGAAGTACGATTTAATCCCCGGCACCAACTCGCTGTTGGCCACGATAGGCTGGAACTTGCCCGCCTTGACGTACGGATTGATCGACACCATCGGCCCCTGGAAGTTATCCTTGGCCTCGGCCGACGCCTTGTCCAGATTGGCCTGATTCAAATAGTAATCCGCATCCAGCTTGCCGGCCCGCACCACCGCATTCGGGAACACGCGCTGCTCGTTGGACGCCAGCCCGCCTACATGGTCGCCATGCATATGGCTGATGTAGACTTCATCGACCTGCTCCGGCTTGTAGCCGGCCGCCTTCAGGTTGCCTACCAGCTGCCCCAGCGTCGGCCCGAACAGGCTAGCCGCGCCGGTATCGATCAGCACCAGCTTGCTACCAGTATTAATCAGGAAGCCATTGACCGAGGTTTGTAGCGGGCTTTTCTGGAACGATTTGTCGAGCGCGGCAATGGTCTTGGCCGGCGGCTGCTTGAGCAGTTTTTCCACCGGTAGATCCAGCGTGCCGTCGTTCAGCACCGTCACTTCGAAGTCGCCCAGCGTGGTGCGATAAAAGCCCGGCGCCTGGAACCTGGCCATCGGCGCTGCGGCCTGCACAGAGGCGCTGGCCAGCAGCGCTGCGATGACGGTCAACGTACGTTTGCTCATGACTCCCCTATTTTAAAAATTGTCAGGAGCACTACAATACCGCAAATACCGGAAGTTTGTTAAAACGTGATGGGCAAGCGGAACGACAGTTGCACGTCCGGCGTATCGCGCGTCAGCCCGGCGCCGACCGCGATGTTGAGTGTGCGCTTGTCGTTGATGCGGTAGGAGAACCCCGTCAGCAGCGTGCCCAATTGCGTGCGCACCGAACCGGCCACCGGCACGCCGTTTTGCCGGGTACGCGCAATCGAGCTGTGGTCGTAGCCAAAGCTGATCAGCGCCCGCTCGTTCAGCGCCAGGCCGACGCCGAAGTTAAAGCCGATCACCGCGCCCGGTTCAATTTTCCCCAACGCCTCGAACTCCCCTGCCAATACCTGCCGGCTCACGTTGTTGCGCTTGAAGTTGTGCAGGTAGCTTACCGTGCCGAACAGGATGGCCGGGTCGCTGGCATACAGCCATGTCAGGCTCGGCTGCAGCGCGTAGAAGCCGGAACCGGTCGGCAGCTCCTGCGGCAGCCCGGTACCGGTGGCGTTGGGACCGACGCAGCGCTTGCTGCAATCGGTCACCACATCGAACGGATCGGTGCCGGTGCGCGACTTGAAGCGCAGCCCGGCCACGTAGTACGGCCGGTCCGGGCCGCCGGCATTGAGCTGGTAGCGCACCGCCAGCTCCACGTCGCCAACGCCGCGCCCGCTGGTGTCGAACACGCGGTCGACGCCGGTGCCGGTGAACAGCTCGCGGCTGACGGTGGAGTCGGAGCGGTAGGCATACGGCACCTTCATCTCCAGTTCGGTGCGATTATTCAAGCCGTAGCGCGCCGTCAGCGCGGCAGTGGTGGTGTTGCGCTTGACCTCGCGCACATCGACCAGGCCGATCAGCAGCGCCGGGATAATTGTGTAGCCCACCAGTACCACGCGGTTGCTGGACGAATAGCCGAACTGCAGCGACGGCTCCAGCACGATACGGCCACGCGGCGTCAGCACGCCCGGCTGCTCGAACAACGGCGCCACAGCCGGCGGCCGGCCATCCTGCGGCGGCGCGCTGCCCACCGGATCCGGTTCGGCCATGACGGTGCCACTGGCCAGCATCGCTGCGGCCACCCAGATTGCCTTTGCTTGCATATGCATCCCCCTATTTGCCGACTGCGCCACTGAGTGCGTTGCGCAGGCTGCTTTCAAAGTTAACGGCCTTGAGCAGCGCCAGATTCGCGACCGTGGTGTTGATCGTGGTCTGGGTGCGGATGGCCTGGTCGTTGAGACTGTTCTGCACCAGCACGGCGGCCATCGTGTCGCTGGCCGTCAGTGCGTCCGCAGCACTCAACTGTGTCATATCGGGGATGGAAAAATGGGTACTCGCTACAACAGTGCCATTGATCGAAACCAAACGTTCGACACCTAATGACACCAACATGCCGTTGCCGAGATCAAAACCGCCGCACGCCTGCTCGAGCTGACGGTCGTCGACGGCGGCCCAGTCATCGGTGGGATCGGCATGGCCTGCCGCCGCCGCGCAGGCCAGCAGCAAGCCCGACAAGATCTTGCGCATGCCGTCACCTCCTTTCAAAAATTGCCGCTGCCATTCTTGGGCAGCGTGATATCGGTCAGGCTGGACCGGTTGATGGCCTCGCCTAGCGGCGCACGCGGCGCCACATTCCAGTCGCTGGCCTGGTTGAACAGCGGCTTGCCGGCCCAGTGGTGGATTACAAACAGCAAGCGGTCCGGCCACGCCGCCTCGAACGCATCGCGCCGCATGGCGCGCGTGCCGCCGGCCGGATCGCCGATCAGCACTCGCTGTTCAGCCACGCCCTTAATGACGACGAAATGCAAATAGCCGTTTTCCACCAGTCGCACGATGGCGGGAAAGCCCGCTTCCGCCAGCTTCTGCAACGGCTGCGCGTAGCCGTCGGCCAGGAAGCCTTGCTGCGCAAGGTAGCGCTTCATGTCCAGCAGCGAGAAGCCCTCGCGCTGGATCTTCTGCTGGTCGCCCTGCGCATACATGGCGTTGAACACCTGCTGTTCCGACACCGGCGTGTTGTAGTGATAGCTGAGCAGCGTCGCCACCGCCGCCGAGCCGCAGCTGAAATCGAACTGCTGCCGCACGGTGCTGAGAAAGCGCGCTTCCTTCAGGCTGGTGACGCGCAGCGTGTAGCTGCCGTTCGGGACCGGCAGCTCGGCGGCATTGGCATGTGCGCCGCACGCCAGCATCAGCAAGGCGATGGTCTTCATTGCATCTGGATGTTGATGATGGTGGCGTTCTGGATCAGCACATTGGAGCCGGAGTTCTGTATTGCGACCGGCAGACCGGACGCATTGCTGAACGCGCCATTGCTGATGGTGTTGGCGCCGCTGACGACATTCGACGTGGTGTTCCCGGTGACCGCGCCGTTCAGCCGCATCTCGTTGCTGACCGTGTCGGTGCCGGCATGCAGCGTGGCGAGACGCTCGTCCGTCACCGGCGCACTGTCGAAGGCCAGCACCGCCGCCACGGTAATTGAAGCGATGAGCATACCTGTCCTCCCTTCCGTGAAAAGGCGGGACGCAAGCGCCCCGCCCTTGGTTTAATGGCCCAGCGTCAGGTTGGACTGCACGTTTACGCTTTGCTGGATCAGCGCCGAAATGCCACTGTTCTGCGCCGCCACCATGATGCCCGCCGCCGACTGGCCGACGCTGCTCATGCTGTTGGACAGATTGAAGGTGCCCGCATCGACCGAGACCGGACCGCCAGCCCCGCCAGTGCCGCCTGCGCCATTGCCGGCGGTAGCCGCGCCGCCGGTGGTGGCGCCGGTGATCCCGCCTGCACCGCCGGTACCGGACGCACCAGCGCCGCCAGCTGCGCCGGCGCCTCCGGTGGAGCTGCCATTGGTCGGATTGCCGTTGCTGGCGGTGCCGCCCGTGCCGGCAGCACCGGCACCCGCCGCAGCGCCAGCACCACCGTTGCCCGATACAGCGCCGGTATCGCCTGCCGTACCATCGCCACCCCAGCCACCGCCACCGCCGCTGCCACCGCTACCGCCGGAGGTCGCCCCCACGTACGGCGAGCCGTTCGAGGCGCTGCCATTGCTGGCGCCGCCGCCGCTACCGCCGCTGGCGCCGTTGCCGCCATAAGCTTCGCCGCCCGATCCGCCGCTCGACCAGGCCCGGCCGCCGCGCGCATCGCCGCCAATACCGCCGTAGCCAAGGCCGCCGCTGCTGCTGCCGCTGTTGTCGGCGTAGTTGCCGATCGCACTTACCGTGTTGCCACCCACCGTGCCGTTCAGGGTACTGGTGGCGTTGGCGCTGGTGGTGTTGTACGAATTGCTGAACGCCGAAGTGGCAGTGCCGCCATTGTTGGCAGCCACGCCGGCCTGCGCTGCGGCCGTGGCGGCGCCGACGCTGTTGTTATTACCGTTTGCATTCCTGGTGCTGCTATCTTGCGAGGCGCTGGAATTATCGTTGGCGCTGGCGCCTGCGCCGTTCTGCGTGGTCGCCGTTTGTGCATAAGCCTGCGTAAAGGCCAGCGCGATTACCGCGCCGATCAACGTTTTTTTCATGGTTGCTCCTACCTGACTGGTTGAGGGATGGGACCAGGGCGTCTATCCCCGGTCTCACTTCTTTCGCAAGCCCGATGCCAGCGGCGGCAAGGCCTTGATCTGCAAGGACTAAGCGCCGTCGCCGCCAGCGTGTGGCGCGCGCTGCGGCCGCGTTACGTCACACCGGCGTGACAGCCAGGACGCTCACTCACTCTGGCCGTCGGTGTAACTTGCGTGCGACGGCGCAGCTATCCCATGCTTGGCCAGCAGGCGGTATAGCGTCATGCGCGAGACGCCCAGGTCGCGCGCCGCCAGCGTGATGTTGCGGCCGGCGCGCAGCAGGCTGGCGTCGATGGCGTCGCGCTCGGCGCGGATGCGGGCGTCGTCCAGCTGCAGCGGCGCTGGTGCTGCAGCCGCCGCGCCGAGGCCGAGGTCTTGCGGCTGGATCAGCCGTCCTTCCGCCATCACCATCGCGCGGCGCACACGGTTAATCAGCTCGCGCACATTGCCGGGCCAGTGATAGTCGCGCATGGATTGCGCGGCGCGGCTGCTGAAGCCCCTCACGCGCGGCGCGCGCTCGCTGGCAAAGGCATGGAAAAAATGTTCGGCCAGCGGCAGCAAGTCTTCGCCCCGTTCGCGCAGCGGCGGCACATCCAGCGCCAGCACATTGAGGCGGTAGTACAGGTCTTCGCGGAAAGCGCCGCGCTGCACGGCCTGCGCCAGGTTGACGTGCGAGGCGGCGATCACGCGCGCGTCGACCGCAATGCTGCGCGTGCCGCCGACGCGGTAGATGGTTTTCTCCTGCAGGAAGCGTAACAGGTTGGCTTGCAGCTCCATCGGCAGATCGCCGATTTCATCGAGAAAGATCGAGCCGCCCTGCGCGCTTTCAATCAGGCCGCGCTTGTCGCGCGCCGCGCCGGTGAAGGCGCCGCGTTCGTGGCCGAACAGTTCCGACTGAATCAGCGCCGCCGGAATCGCGCCGCAGTTGATCGGCACGAACGGTCCCTTGCGGCGCGGCGAGTGCGCATGCACGGCTTGCGCCGCCAGCTCCTTGCCGCTGCCGCTCTCGCCCCAGATCAGCACCGGCGCGCTGGCGGCCGCCACTTTCACGATGTGCCGCCGCAGGCGCTGGATGGCCGTGCTTTGCCCGGCCAGCATGGCGTCGTCATTGGCGCGCGGTGGACCAGCGTCGTGACGCAAGGCGGCCATGCCGAGCGCGTGGCCCAGCGCATGGCGCAGCCGCTCGTGATCCACCGGCGTGGTGTGGTAATCGATACAGTGATCGCGCACCAGCTGGCGCCATGCCGGCTGTTCCAGCGCGGCCGGCGGCAGCACGGCGATCCAGTGCACCGCCCAATGGTCGAGCAGGAAGGCGTGCAGGTCGTCGCAGCGATCGACCTCCTGCACTATTAATAGGCCAACGGCGCACGGCCGCGCCTTGTAATGACGGCGCGCTTCAGCCGGCGTGGCCGCTGCAATCAGCTCCCAGTCCGCCGGCAGACGCGGTACGCCGACGCCCACGCAGAGTATCGATTTCGTCGTCATGCTTATTGGACGGGCAATGATGAGGAAAGTTCAAGCTTGTGCCACCGCCGAGGCCAATATAGAATGCGCGCTGCTTTTTTGAACAGGTGGATAACAACCTGTCAATAGGTCAATAGTTCAAATAAATTAAAAATAACGGGATGTAGTGAGATGAACGAATACGAATTAAAGCCGGCGACACTGCCCCGCTGGGGCCAGCGCGCGGCTTTGCGCACGCTGAACCTGTTCGGCTGGCGCATGCTGTACCGCCCGCTGCCGGGTCCGCGCGGCATCGCGGTGGTGTACCCGCACACCTCGAACTGGGACTTCATGATCGGCCTGTTCGGCAAGTGGGCGCTGAACCTGCCGTTCCGCTGGCTGGCCAAGGACTCGCTGTTCAAGTCGCCGCTGGGCGGCTGGTTCCGCTATCTCGGCGGCGAGCCGGTCGACCGCAGCGCGCCGCAAGGCATGATCCGCGCCCAGGCTGAACGCATGAACGCGGCCGACTGGTACTGGGTCGGCATCACGCCGGAAGCCACACGCGGCTATCGCCCGCACTGGAAGAGCGGCTTCTATCACCTGGCGCTGGAAGCCAAGGTGCCATTGTGCCTGGTCTACATCGATTATCCGAACAAGACGCTGGCCGTGGTGGACCACCTGCACCTGACCGGCGACCAGCAGGCCGACATGGCGGCAATTGCCGCCGTCTACGCCGGCCATCACGGCCGCTATCCGGAAAATGAAGCGCCCATCGTGCTGCAGGAACGCCGTAGCGACGAGCGCAAGTAACTGCGCAACTAAGTCCTCTTAAGCCGTCGCCGCCAGCATCACGCCGGTGGCGGCGATTGCCGCACCCGAGGCCTTCACGGCCAGCGCCGGGCTGACGCGGCCCAACAGATTCCCACCATAGACCAACAGCAGGCTGGCGGCCAACAGGCCCACCGCGCTGATCGCCTGCGGCAGTTCATGGCCATGCGCATTGCCGTGCAAGACGGCGAAGGCGCCGACCATCACGGCGCCGGCGGCGGCAGGCAGGCGCGCGGCGGCGGCCAGCAGGACGCCCATCAACGCCACCGTCAAGGCGATGCCGGTTTCCAGACCCGGTACGGTCAAGCCGGCAGCGCCGGTCGCCATCCCCACCAGCAGCATGCCGATGAAGGTGGCCGGCAGCCACTTGGCGTTCGGCTGGCGCACGCTCCACGCACCCACGGCCAGCATCGCCAGCAGGTGATCGAGGCCGGTGAATGGATGCGCGAAGCCGGCCAGGAAACCGTGCGTGTGCGCGCCTGCGCCGGTGTGGGCGAAGGCGGCGGTGCTGATAAGGGCCAGCGTGGTGGCAACAGCGAAGGCTGCGATTTTCTTCATGGTCTGTTCCTTAGTGTGGGGTTTGGCCCAGCAGGCCTTGTTCGCGAATGAAGTCGATCACCTTGGTCACGCCTTCGCCGCTGCGCAGGTTGGTGAAGATGAAGGGACGGCTGCCGCGCTGCTGCCTGGCGTCGCGCGCCATGATGTCGAGGTCCGCGCCCACGTGCGGCGCGAGGTCGGTCTTGTTGATGATCAGGAGGTCCGAACGCGTGATGCCGGGGCCGCCCTTGCGCGGGATTTTCTCGCCGCCGGCGACGTCGATGACGTAGATGGTCAGGTCCGACAGCTCCGGGCTGAAGGTGGCGGCCAGGTTGTCGCCGCCCGATTCCACCAAGATCAAATCGAGGTCCGGGAAGTCGGCCTGCATGCGGGCGATGGCTTCCAGGTTGATGGAGGCGTCTTCACGGATCGCGGTGTGCGGGCAGCCGCCGGTCTCCACGCCCATCAGGCGCTCGGCCGGCAGCGCATCGGCGCGCAGCAGGATTTCCATGTCTTCCTTGGTGTAGATATCGTTGGTGATGACGGCCATGTCGTAATGGTCGCGCATGCCCTTGCACAGCATTTCGCACAGCGCGGTCTTGCCCGAGCCCACAGGGCCGCCGATGCCGACCCGCAGAGGATTGGAGGTAGTCATATTTTCTTCTTTCACGATCTATATAAACGGCTGTATTGCACTTCGTGCTGCATCGACAGCAGCGACAGGCCCGGCGCCCAGTTGCACATGTCGTCGTCGCTGACGGTTTGCGCGTAGCGGGCGGCGGCTTCGATCTCTTCGCGCAGCGACAACAGCATGCGCTGCCCGGCCACCTGCCCCAATGGCACGGACTTCACGCACACCAGCACCTGATTTTCGGCCCATGCAAACAGCATGGCCAGCAGCGCTTCGGCGTGCGGAATGTCCAGCGCGGCGACGGCGCAGGCGAAGGCCGTTGGCAGTGCGACTTCGTTTTCGGCTTGCAGCTGCACCAGCGTTTCGGTGTCGGTAATGCCCAGCTCCGCCACCAGCTTGGTGAGCGAGTAGCCCATCTGGATAGTCTCGGCGCGGAATTCGGCGCTGTCGCGCGAGGCGATGAATTTCTCGCTCCACTCACTGACCGCACGCCAGTCGCGCGCCGACCAGGCCTGCATGAGGCGCCATGTGATGGGGGCTTCCCATTGCGCGACTACTTCATGCAGGTGACGCACGATCCACGCACGCGCGGTGTCGGCATTGCGCACCTCGCCGCTTTCCAGCGCCGCCTCCAGCCCTTGCGAATAGCTGTACGCACCAATCGGCAATGCCGGACTGGCGAATTGCAGCAGATGCAGAAGCGCGGAAGCTTGCATTATTTGGCGTCGCCCGGACGGTGGATCTTTTGGCGCAGCGGGATAGGCGCTAGCGGACCATCATGATGGTGACCGTGGCCGCCGCCATACGCGCCGGACTCCGGCTCGAACGCGGCCTGCTCTTCCACCACCGTCGCGCCCAGGCCAACCAGCATTTCCTTCAGCACCGCATCGGCGCGAATGCGCAGGAAGCCATCACCGACCTGCGCCTGCGTGTGACGGTTCCCGAGGTGGAAAGCGCAACGCAGCAAAGCGTGAGCATCGGCACAGGTGACTTTGTAAGTCGGCTCCGGCGCAGCGACCACGCGCACCACGCGCTGGTCTTCGCCGGTCAGCAAGTCGCCGTCGCGCAGCACGGTACCGCGCACGGTGAACACCGCCACGTCCTCGCCGGTATCCAGCGTGGCGCGCAGGCGGCACTTTTCGCGCAATTCGTACGGCAGCACCAGTTGCGCGGCGATCGTCTCGGCTTGCGGAATTTTCGTGTGTAAAGTCAGCATAATCAGAACAGGAAATAACGCTGCGCCATCGGCAGAATGGAAGCCGGTTCGCACACCAGCAACTCGCCATTGGCGCGCACTTCATAGGTTTCAGGATTGACGTCCATCTTCGGCGCCAGCGAATTGTGGATCATGTCCGACTTGCGCAACGCGCGCATTCCCTTGGCCACGATCAGCGTCTTATTCAGCTTGAGCTGATCGCCGATGCCGGCATCGTACGCGGCTTGCGACACGAAGGTGAACGACTTTTTCAAGCCGCCGCCGTAGGAGCCGAACATCGGCCGGTAGTGCACCGGCTGCGGCGTCGGGATCGAAGCATTCGGATCGCCCATCAGCGCGGCGGCGATCATGCCGCCCTTGAGAATCGTAGTCGGCTTGACGCCGAAGAAAGCCGGCTTCCACAGCACCAGATCAGCGATCTTGCCCACTTCGACCGAGCCCACCGCATGCCCGATGCCATGCGTGATGGCCGGATTGATGGTGTACTTGGCGACATAGCGCTTGACGCGGAAGTTATCGGCGCGCGAAGAATCCGGCGCCAGCGGCCCGCGCTGCACCTTCATCTTGTGCGCCGTCTGCCACGTGCGCATGATGACTTCACCAACGCGGCCCATCGCCTGCGAGTCGGACGACATCATCGAAATCGCGCCGATGTCGTGCAGGATATCTTCGGCCGCGATAGTCTCGCGGCGGATGCGCGATTCGGCAAACGCCACGTCCTCGGTAATGGCGGCATCGAGGTGATGGCATACCATCAGCATGTCGAGGTGCTCGTCCAGCGTGTTGACGGTATAAGGCCGGGTAGGATTGGTCGACGACGGCAGCACATTCGATTCGCCCACCGCCGCGATAATGTCCGGCGCATGGCCGCCGCCCGCGCCCTCGGTGTGGAAGGTGTGGATGGTACGGTCCTTGAACGCGGCCAGCGTGTCGGCCAGGTAGCCGCCTTCGTTCAGCGTGTCGGAGTGGATGGCAACCTGGATATCCATTTCGTCCGCCACCGTCAGGCAGTTATCGATGGCGGCCGGAGTGCTGCCCCAGTCCTCATGCAGCTTGAGTCCAATCGCGCCGGCGCGGATCTGCTCCTCCAGCGGCGCCGGCAAACTGACATTGCCCTTGCCAAGGAAGCCGAGGTTCATCGGGAACGCATCGGCCGCCTGCAGCATTGAATGCAAATGCCACGGTCCCGGCGTGCAGGTAGTGGCCGAGGTGCCGGCCGACGGGCCGGTGCCGCCGCCGATCATGGTGGTCACGCCGCTCATCAGCGCTTCCTCGATCTGCTGCGGGCAGATGAAGTGAATGTGCGTGTCGACGCCGCCGGCGGTGACGATCATGCCCTCGCCCGCGATGATTTCAGTAGCGCCGCCAATCGCCATCGTCACATGCGACTGGATGTCCGGATTACCGGCCTTGCCGATGGCGGCGATCATGCCGTTCTTCAGGCCGATATCGGCCTTGACGATACCCCAATGGTCGACGATCACCGCGTTGGTGATGACCGTGTCCATCACGTCGGCGGCCACGCGCTGCGACTGGCCCATGCCGTCGCGGATCACTTTGCCGCCGCCGAACTTCACTTCCTCGCCATAGATGGCGTAATCCTTCTCGATTTCGATAAACAGTTCCGTATCGGCCAGACGGATGCGGTCCCCGGTGGTGGGACCGAACATCTCCGCGTAGGCGCGGCGCGAGATTGTAGCCATGAGAGCCTTTAGTCTTTGGGTGGTGTGGAAGCCAGCTTGCCCATTACCTTGCCGTTGAAGCCATACACTTCCTGGTCGCCATCCAGCTTCACCAGTTCGACGGTGCGCTGCTGGCCCGGCTCGAAGCGCACGGCGGTGCCGGCGGCGATATTCAGGCGCATGCCGTAGGCCTTCCAGCGTTCCAGCTTGAGTACCGAGTTGACTTCAAAAAAATGAAAATGCGAGCCGATTTGCACCGGGCGGTCGCCCTGATTGGTGACGACGACGGTAACGGTTTCGCGGCCCACGTTCAGGCCGATCTCGCCTTCTTCAAGCTTGTATTCACCTGGGATCATGATGAACTCCTTTATGGGATGGGATTGTGGACAGTCACAAGCTTGCTCCCATCGGGGAACGTCGCTTCGACCTGGATGTCAGGGATCATTTCGGGGATACCCTCCATGACGTCGGCGCGCGTGAGTATGCGCGTGCCGTCGGACATCAGTTCTGCGACAGTTTTGCCGTCGCGGGCACCTTCCATGATGGCGCAGGTAATCAGCGCCACCGCTTCCGGGTAGTTCAACTTCAGGCCACGGGCAAGGCGGCGTTCGGCCACTATGCCCGCGGTAAAAATCAACAGCTTGTCTTTTTCGCGTGGAGTCAGGTCCATGTGTATGTTCTCTTTCAGGTTTGCCAGATGCGCGGCGTGACGGCCTCGCGCTCCAGCAGATGCGGGCGCAGTCGGCGCCACACGGTGAGCATCAGGCGGCGCGCGGTTTCGCTGTCGTCGCCGAGATGGCGCGCGACCAGCACGCCCTTGGTGTGTGTGACGCCAAAGACATGCGCGCCGTCGGCGGCGATGTCGGTGCGGATTTGAGCCAGTAAGTCGTTCAGCACAGCGGCCGGCAGCGGCTTGCCGGCGGCGACCAGCGTGGCGCACACGGTGCGGCCGTTGAGCGCCAGCGGGCTGCCGAGCCGTCCGCCGATCATGTCGCCCTGCTCCCACCAGATCAGCCGTCCTTCGCGGCGGATGCTGCTGCGCTGGCGGATGCGGCCAGTGTTGAATACCTCGCCCGAGCCGCGCCGTCCCATGCACAGGATTTCGCAGCCGAGAAAAGTGGCGCCGGCGGCCAGTTCCACGTGCTGGTCCAGCACCACGTCGGCGGTATCGAAGAAGATGGTTTCCTGCGGCAGCCATTCGAGCGCCGCGTTTTCATTGACATGCAGATGCACCGCCTGATGCGACACCTTGCCATTGGCCTTGTACCACTTGGCCGCGCCGGGCGTGGTGATGAAGGCGTGGGCGTTGTCGCCGACGCCGATGTCGATCTCCAGCTGGTCGCCGCCCACCACGCCACCGGGTGGGTGAACGATGATGGCCTGGCATACCTTGCTGTCCTCCGGGTACAGCGCTTTCTGCACCCGCAGCGGGCCGTAGTGGAGCTTGTTGAACAGCCGCGTGGTGCCCTCGTCGTCTGCAAAACCGAGGGTGAGACTGGCCTGCCAGGCACTGTGGCTGGTGCTGGCGGCAAAGTCGCGCGGTGCGGTGCAGTCTGGCATATGGTCGAACAAAATAAATAATGTTCTGACCTATGCAAACCTTGTGCCAGCGGAAATACGGCCTTCCCTTACTAGCACGCACCAGGATGCAGCGCGGCGCACCAATTCCGTGCATCAAATGTTTTTCGCTTTAAAACCAAGCGTTTTCACATTGGGCAAAATCTCGACTGTTGTAAAAAAGTGCCGCACAGCAAAAAATTTTTGCGTTTTCTACGCAACCAAAAGTTTCTCCACTTCGCACAAAGGCGCCGTTTTTTGTGTTGGACAATAATTTATTCCATTGAGGCGCGGAAATAAAAGTTGTACCAGCATGCGTCGACCTATTAACCCTAAGGAGCCCGTCATGATCAGCAAGTCCCTGTCCCGCGTAGCCTTGGTTGCCGCACTTGGCGCCACCGCCCTGCCGCTGCTGAGCGGTGCCGCTGTCTATAGCAACGGCAGCCGCACAGCTACTTTCGATGTCACTTTGAAGATCATCGCCGACTGCATCATCGCCACCAACACGCTGGATTTCGGCCAGACCCAGGGCGTGCTGGCCACTGCAGTCACCGGCAGCAGCACGCTGAACGTCACCTGCACCAACACCACGCCCTATAACGTCGGCCTGAGCGCGGGCACCGGCACCGGCTCCACCATCGCTGCGCGCGTGATGAGCGGCACTGGCGCCAACACCAGCACCGTCGGCTATGCCCTGACCCAAACCTCGGGCGGCGCCAACTGGGGCAACACGCAAGGCACCGACACCGTATCCGGCACCGGCACCGGCACGCTTCAAAACCTGACCGTGCATGGCAACATCCCGGCACAAGCGACGCCGCAGCCAGACACCTACAAGTCGACCATCACCGCGACCGTGTACTTCTAATCAGATCTACCCGCCGCAGCCCGCAAACCTGGCTACGCGCCCGCAATACCCAGCGCCCAAACCCGCGCGAAATCCTCCTCTTGCAGTTACAGTTTCCATTCTTGACCTTCGCTCAATTGACCTTTGCGCGTTGATGACTTTTTGCGCCCGGACTTCGTCCCCATACTGCTGCCTTCAGAATTGGAATGGAGAGCAGCATGAAAGTATTCGTCACCGGCGCGGCTGGTTTTATCGGCGGCTCGATCGCAGCGGGCCTGGTCAAGGCCGGACATGAAGTGGTTGGCCTGGTGCGCAAGCCGGAACAACTCGATGAAGTGAAAAAGATCGGCGTCACCGGCGTGCTTGGCTCGCTCACGGACCGCGATCTGCTGATCGCGCAAGCGCAGGCGGCGGATGCCGTCATCAACGCCGCCAGCAGCGACAACCGCGCGGCGGTGGAGGCGTTTGTCGACGCCCTCGCCGGCTCGGGCAAGGTGTTCCTGCACACCAGCGGCTCCAGCATCGTCGGCGACGCATCCGGCGGCGAAGGCACCGACAAGATCTACCACGAAGACCATCTCCCTGATCCAACGCCGGACAAGGCCGCGCGCGTCGCTATCGATAATCTGGTGCTGGATGCCGCCAACAAGGGTGTGCGCTCGGCGGTGCTGTGCAATACCCTGATCTACGGCCACGGCGCGCTGCCGCGTGATTCGGTGCAGCTGCCACGCCTGCTCAAGCAAGCCCGCAAGAGCGGCATCGTGCGCCACGTGGGACCGGGCCGCAATATCTGGTCGAATGTGCACATCGACGATGTGGTGGACTTGTACCTGCTGGCGCTCGAGAAGACCGAAGCCGGCGCCTTCTACTTCGTCGAAAGCGGCGAGGCGGCCTTCCGAGACATGAGCGCCGCTATCGCCAAGGCGCTGAATCTCGGCGAGGCGCAGGACTGGCCGCTGGAACAGGCCAAGGAAGAATGGGGCTACGAGATGGCCTCCTACGGCCTCGGCTCCAACAGCCGCGTGCGCGGCGAACGCGCCCGCAATCAGTTGGGCTGGCAGCCGCATCGCCCGCCGGTGCTGGACTGGATCGCCAAGGACATGCTGCGCTAGTCCGTCTCGCGGCTGGTAAGCACGCGGTCGATCAATCCATACTCTACGCCATCGGCCGCCGACATGAAGTTGTCGCGGTCTGAATCCTTTTCGATCTGCGCCAGCGTCTTGCCGGTGCGTTCGGCCAGGATGGTGTTGAGGCGATGGCGCTGGTACAGCACTTCCCGCGCCTGTATTTCAATATCTGCCGCCACGCCCTGCGCGCCGCCGTGCGGCTGGTGGATCATAATGCGGGCATTCGGCAAGGCATAGCGCTTGCCGATGGCGCCCGCCGCCAGCAGGAAGGAACCCATGCTGGCGGCGAAGCCGGTGCACAGCGTCGACACATCCGGTTTGATGAACTGCATGGTGTCGTAGACCGCCATGCCGGCGTACACCGAGCCGCCCGGCGAATTGATGTACAGCGAAATATCCTTCTCGGGATTATCCGATTCAAGGAACAGCAGCTGCGCCACCAGCAGATTTGCCGATTGCTCGGTCACCTCCCCCACCAGAAAAATCACCCGCTCCTTCAGCAGGCGTGAGTAGATATCGAAAGCGCGTTCGCCACGCCCTGTTTGTTCGACGACAGTTGGGATCAAGCCGGTCATGATGGTCCTTTTTGCGGTAGAGTGGAACGACTGCCCGCTTGACGCTGCGCCCCCTCGCCGTGTGACCGACCAAAAAATATTTCGCCCGCATGTCACATCCGGGCTGCGCCGGGCGTCATGGCAGGCCAGCCCATGACAGGAGAACCGCCATGACTATCGATACCGCCATCTTCGAGCAAATGCGTCCACGCCTGACGGCCATCAGCTGCCGCATTGTCGGTAGCGAGGCGGAAGCCGAGGATATCGTGCAGGATTGCTTTCTCAAGTGGCAGAGCGCGGAGAAGACGGCCCTGACGACGCCTGCGGCGTGGCTGACAACGGTGGTACAGCACCATTCCATCGACCGCCTGCGCAAGCGCGGACGCGATGCCGTCGCCGCCAACGCTGCAATGGAATTGGCGCCCGGCGTTGCGCCTGCGCCGCCGGAAGACACGCTGCTGCGGCGCGCGGAAATAGGCGAAGCACTGGCGCGGCTGCTGGCCTGCCTGTCGCCGTCCGAACGGCTGGCGTTGGTGCTGCATGAAGTGTTTGAATGCGAACATGCTGACATTGCGGCGGCGCTGGGCACCAAGGCTGTCAACGCCCGCCAGCATCTGGCGCGCGCCCGCCGCCGGCTGCGCGAGGCGGCAAACGAAAGCAGCACTGGCGAAAAGCTCAACCGCGAGCTGGTGCGCCGCTTCCAGGCCGCCATCAACGGCGTCGACGTGGCGGCGATGGTGACGCTGCTTAGCGAAGAGCAGCCGGTGTCGGTGCAGGCGCGAGCCTGCGCCAACGACCCGTCATACGTGCTGGCCTTGGCGGCTTAAGGATAAACCACGCTGACTCGCGGCCAGCGCAGATCATAGCGCTTTTGCAGCACGCGCATGCGGTAGGTGTCGCGGCTGGCGCGCGTCGGGTTGTGCCGGATCACGCAGTTGAACAAATCGTCCAGCCCATGCGGTGCGATGATTTCTATCGTGTCGTCGGCGCGCAGGCGCAGCCCGACCGCCGTCGCATATTCCGGCCACGTGCCCACCGCGTGATACAAGGACTGCAGGGGCTCGACCGCGTGGCCGAAATACCGCTCGAACCAGTGATGGACCGAGGCCTGGTTGGTGACTTCCCAAGGTATCTCGGGCATCGCCGCGCACAGGCGATGCTGGAGATCCAGCTCGCGTTGCGGATCCAGGTCCGACGCATCGAAATAAGCCAGGTCCAGATCAGCAAGACTGGATGGCGTGGAATAGCCGTGCAAGGCATCCCACACCAGGTTGCGCACCGCACCGGCGCCGAGGCACCACGATGCCAGGCCCAATTCACGCGCCGTACGCAAGGCCGGCATGAACCACTTGGAAGAGCGCGCGATCAGCCTCAGTCGTTCTTCGTTATTCATTTTTTGGCTTGATGTTCATGTTCGGCACCGCGAGGGGCTTGCCGTTCACGGTCAGCGCGCCGTTCTTGTAGTCGATGGAAGAACGCAGCTCGCCGTTCTCGATCACGGCGAAGCCGCCGGTAACCGCCTTGCCGACCACAAGGCTCACTAAACCGTCCGCGCCGGCCTCGGCCTGTTTGTCGGCATCCGGCGCGCCTGGCGGCACGACGGCGACGGCACGGCCTATGTCTTTAATCAGCGCCACCGGCACCCGTACATCGAAGTGCGCCACCAGTTTTTTCATCAGCGCAGGGACGCTTTCGAAATCGGAATCCACCGTTTTCTGGAACGCGACGCGGCCCTTGATCGAGGCCGTGTTGCCGCGAAATGCGGCGCTGATATCCTCGATATTCAACACGGCGCCGGCTTGGATCAGGCGCTTGCCGGCGTCCTTCAAGGTGCGCAGCATGAGCTCTTGCTGCGCACCCGGCGCCAGATCAAGGCTCTGCTGCGCGCGCAGCGACTGGTCCAGTTCCGCCATCGCCTTGGCCGGAATATTCACCAGCCGGAAGGCAAAGCTGACGCGTTCCACGCGCTCTTTGCCGAACACAATGGCCTTGGCCGTGGAACGGTAGCCAATTTCCGCCTTGGCGCCGCGACGCACCGTCTCCGAACGCGCCCGCAGGTCCTCAAAGCGCATCACCTCTTTCGCCTCCTTGCCGCCGACCGCCGCTTCATGCACGGTGATCGCGCCGATGCTGAAGTCCGCCGTGCCGTAGGCCACGCCGTCGGCGCCGAGCTGCTGGCGGCTGGTCACTGCCATGTCCAGCAGCCGCGCCGAACCATCCGGGCGCGCGATCACCAGCGATGGCCAGGCGACGACGCCGTTGACGCTGCGCCCGGTTTTATCGGTGGAGATTTTTGCAGTGAGTTCGGTCCAACTGAAATCCGTGCCATTCCCCTGCACGAACAGGTGCGGCGCCAGCTTGCCGACGTAGTTGACCTGCCCTTTTGCGCCGGGCGCGCGCTGCAGCGGGAACGGACGCTCGGCGCCGAAGATCTCTTTCAGCTTCGGCCGCAACTCAGGCGAGAATTCGAACTTGCTGTAGATATCCAGCTGTTTGGCGAAGTTGCGCTCCTTGCCCTGCGCCGCACGGAGCTCCTTGCCCGCTTGCGCCAGCGTGGCGGCGTTTTCTTTGGTGAGGATTTCGGGCAGCGGCTTCGGTGCCGGCGCTACCTCGTTGTCTGCGTAGACGGGAGCGGCCAGCATCACGCTGGCTGCCGTAATGGCGAAGAGAGTCTTTTTCAAAGCATAACTGGAGAGGGTCTGTGATGCAGCATTGTAGCCAACAGACCCCCTCCAGAAATGCACGGATTGTCACTCAAGGTCCGGATATGGGCTCTTGCCGCCTTCCGCGATGAACTGGTCGATGCGCGCTTCCAGTACCGGCAGCGGCACCGAGCCCAGTTGCAGCACGGTGTCGTGGAAGGCGCGGATGTCGAACTTCTGGCCCAGCGCTTTCTCGGCCTTCTTGCGCGCATTGATGATGCTCATCTCGCCCAGATAGTAGGACAGCGCCTGGCCCGGCCACGAAATGTAGCGGTCCACCTCCGTCTCGATCTCGTGATTGGACAGCGCGGTGTTTTCGCGCAGGTAGTCCTGCGCCTGTTTGCGCGTCCAGCCCTTGCTATGCACGCCGGTGTCGACCACCAGCCGCGAGGCACGCCATGCCTGGTAGCTCAGCATGCCGAATACTTCGTACGGCGTTTCGTACATGCCCATCTCCACGCCGAGGCGTTCGCTGTACAGCGCCCAGCCCTCGCCGTAGGCCGAGATGTAGGCGTTGCGGAATGGCGGACGGCCCTTCTGCTCCAGCGCCACCGGCATCTGGAACGCATGGCCCGGCGCCGATTCGTGCAGCGTCAGCGCCGGCATGCTGTACAGCGCGCGCGACGGCAGGTTGTAGGTGTTGACCAGATAAACGCCAGGACCGCCACGGCCCGAGGTGTAGAACGGCGCCTGGTCGTCCGGCACCGGAATCACCGCGAAGCGGCGGCGCGGCAGGTAGCCGAAGTACTGGCCGACCTTGGCGTCGAACTTCTTGGCCACCCACGCGGAGCGCATCAGCAGTTCTTCCGGCGTTTTGGCGTAGAACTGCGGATCGGTGCGCAGGAATTGCAGGAAGGCCGGCAGGTCGCCTTTGAAACCAACCTGCTTCATCACCTCGTGCATCTCGGCGCGGATTTTGGCCATTTCCTCCACGCCGATATTGTGGATCTGGTCCGCGCTCAGCGAGGTGGTGGTGAATTCGACGATCTTCGACTGGTAGTAGGCTTTACCATCCGGCAGGCTTTCCGCCGCCAGTTCCTCGCGCGCCTTCGGCACATACTCTTCGCGCATGAACTTCAGCAGCGACTGGTGCGCCGGGATGACGGTGGACTGGATCACCTTCACCGCCTGCGCGCGCAGTTCTTCCTGCAGCGCGGCCGGCATGGAGGCCGGCATCTTCTTGAACGGCAGGTAGAACACGGTTTCCTGCGGCGTCTTGGCGTCGGTCACCGAGGTGATCGAGCTGTCGCGGCCCACCAGCGTGACTTTCGGCGGCGTGAAGCCGCGCGCCATGCCGGCGCGCATGTTGACGATTTCCTCGTTGAAGTAGCGTGGCACGTCGGTCAGCTGCTTCAGGTAGTCGCGGAATTCTTTTTCCTTGGTCATCGGACGGCGCGCGGTGCCGGCCATGTTGGACCAGAAGGCGCTATCGGCGTTCAGCGGCTTTTCGTATTCGCGGAACTGCTGGGCGGCGATGAAGGCCGCGATCTGCGCCTTGTACACCTGGTAGTTGATGCGCTCCGGCGCCGACAGCTTGGCTTCCTTGATGCCATCCAGCTTCTTCATCACGCCCTGCCAGTAGGCCAGGCGGCTGTTCTGGGTGGCCAGGTCGATGCGCGGCAGCGATGGCGACACGCCGCTGTCATCGTCATCCTCGCCGTCTTCCTGCTTCTGGCTCAGGCGCCATTTCCATTCCTGCGTGTAGATCGCCTTGAACTGGGCGTCGGCGGGACCGGGTTTAACAACAGGCGCAGCGCCGGCATTGAGGCATACCAGCATGACTGCACCGGCAATGGCGGTGCTGAACTTCTTATCCATAAGGCTCCAGGGAGTGATTACATGTCCAATAAATTACGGCGTTCGCGCAGCAGCGCGGTAAAGCTTTCGGCGTTGACCGGGCGGCTGAAATAATAGCCCTGCATCTCGTCGCAACCGCGCTCGGTCAGGAACTGCACTTGCTCGCGCGTTTCGACGCCCTCCGCGATCACGCGCATGTTCAGGTTGTGCGCCAGCGAGATCACCGACAGCGCAATCGCGGCGTCGGCGCTGTTGGTGGTCACATCGTCGACAAAGGATTTGTCGATCTTCAGCACGTCGATCGGGAAGCGTTTCAGATAGCTCAGGCTTGAATAGCCAGTGCCAAAGTCGTCCAGCGAAATGCTGACGCCAATATCCTTCAAGCGGCGCAGCGAGGCCACGGCTTTATTCGGATCGCCCATCACCGTGCCCTCGGTGATTTCAAGGCCGATGTACTCCGGCGCCACGCCGAACTTGCGCAGCGTGCTTTCCACGTACGGCACGGTGGCGTCGTTGGCGAACTGCCCGGCCGCCAGGTTGACCGACACCTTGATCTGGCCCAGGCCCTGGTCCTGCCATACCTTCATCTGTGCGCAGGCGCTTTCCAGCACCCACTCGCCGATGGAATTGACCAGGCCATATTCCTCGGCCAACGGGATGAAACGGTTCGGCGGCACCTTGCCCAGCACCGCGCTGTCCCAGCGCAGCAGCGCTTCGGCGCCGACCATCGCGCCGGTTTTCAGGCAGACCTGCGGCTGGTAGTGCAGTTCAAATTCGTCACGCGCGATGGCGCCGCGCAACTGGCCCTGGATCGCCAGCTTATCGCGGATTTCGGCGTCCATGCGCTCGGTGAAGAAGGCGTAGTTGTCGCGGCCAATTTCCTTGGCGCGGAACAGCGCCGTGTCGGCGTTGCGCACCAGTTCATCGAAGCTCTCGCCGTCGGTCAGGCTGACGGCGATGCCGATGCTCGAGGTGACCGTGATTTGCTGGCCGTCGATCACCAGTTCCTTGCGTAAGCCGGACAGGATTTTCTGCGCCAGCGCGATGGTGGCAGTGAGCTGCGCATCGTCGTCGACAATGATCTGGAATTCGTCGCCGCCCTGGCGGGTGACGGTATCGCCTTCGCGCACGGTCTCACTCAGGTATCTGGACACCACCTGCAGCGCCTTGTCGCCCATGTCGTGGCCATAGGTATCGTTGATGCTCTTGAAGCGGTCCAGGTCCAGGCACATGACGGCCACGCAGCGGCCCTCGCGGCGCGCGGCGCCCAGCGTCTGCACGAAGCGCTGGCGCGCCAGCATGCGGTTCGGCAAGCCGGTGAGCGCGTCGTGATTGGAGAGGAAATCGATCAGGTGCTGCTCGGCCTTGCGTTCGGTGATGTCCATGAACACCGCCACGTGATTAATCACGTGGCCCAGCTCATCGCGTACCACGGAAGCGCTCAGCAGGCCGGGGTAAGTCTCGCCGTTCTTGCGGCGCGCCAGGATCTCGCCCGACCAGTGGCCGGTGGCGAGCACCGACTGCACCATTGAGCCGAACGAGGACGCATCCGGCTCGCCCGCGTGCAGCAAGGCCACGTTCTGACCCAACACCTCGTCCGCCGTGTAGCCGGAGATCTGGGTAAAAGCCGGATTGGTGGCGACGATGCGCCCGTCGCGGTCGGTCACCACGATGGCGTCCTGCGTCGCTTCGAACACCTGGCTGGCGAGGCGCAGGAATTCCTCGTTGGCGCGGCGTTGTTCCACTTCCTTGGCCAGTTCAGCGGTGCGCTCGGCCACGCGCTCTTCCAGCAAGGCGCGCTCCTCGGCCAGCGCTTTCTGCGCGCGGCCCAGCTTCACGTGGGCGTCGGTGCGGGCCAGGATTTCCTCGGTCTGGAACGGCTTGGCGATGAAGTCCACCGCGCCCAGTTCAAAACCACGCACCTTGTCGTCGGTGTCGTGTTGCGCGGACAGGAAGATCACCGGCACCTGGCTCAGTTCCGGCGTCGCCTTCAGGCGGCGGCACACTTCGAAGCCGTCGATGCCGGGCATGCGGATGTCGAGCAGGATCAATTCCGGCGGACGCGATTGCGCCGACCACAAGGCCAGTTCGCCGTTCGGCGCCTGGCGCACGTAGTAGCCGGCCTCGGTCAGCAGGTCGCTGAGAAGCTTGAGCGAAGCCGGCGTGTCTTCCACGATCAGCACTTCACCCTTGGTGTGTTGTTCCGACAAATCCCGATGCATGTAAAACTTTCCCGCCCTGGTCGAGCTACTATGATATACCCGTCAAGCCTGCGATTCCAACTCGTTACCCACTTCGTCCAGCAAAGCGCACAATTGTGGATACTGGTGCAGCTGGATCATGTGTTCAATACGTGCCACCACCTCGCCCAACTCCGGCGGCAAAGGCGCCAGCAGCAGGCTGACGCGCGACAGGTTCAACTCTTGCAATACGGTCTTCAGTTCGGCGCGCAACGCCGGGTCGAGGCGCTGCAAGTCCTCGCGCGCCAGCGGCGCCGGCGCGACCGGGCGCGCGCCGTGATGGCGGCGCACGAATTGCAGGTCCAGTTGCTGTTCCAGCACCGCGTACAACTGTTCCTGCTCGACCGGCTTGCGCATGAATTCATCGGCGCCGGCGTTCAGCGCTTCCTGGCGTTCCTCGGCAAAGGCGGACGCGGTCAGCATCACAATGCGCGGCTGCGGACCCTCTTTGTTGGCGCGGATCTGGCGCGTGGCGCTCAGGCCGTCCAGCGCCGGCATGCGCCAGTCCATGAACACGAGATCGGGCTGCCAGACATCGACCATCGCCAGCGCTTGCGCGCCATCGCCGACCACCGCCACCTCGAAGCCGAGCGGCGTGAGCAGGCTTTCCAGCAGCGTGCAGCCGTCCGCGTTGTCGTCCGCCACCAGGATGCGGCGGCGCTGCTGCGGTTCCAGCGGCGTCACTTCTTCCTCGCCCGCTCCCGGCGCTTCGTCCGTCACCTGCACCGCTACCGTGAACGAGAACGTCGCGCCGGCGCCCACCACCGATTGCAGCGACAGCGTGCCGCCCATCAGCTGGACGAAGTCGCGCGAGATGGTCAGGCCCAGGCCCGTGCCCTCTTTCGCGCCCGGCCCGTCGGCCTGGATGAATGGTTCGAAGATACGGGACTGATCTTCTTCCGCGATGCCGGGACCGTCGTCGATGACGGCGAACGCCAGCTCGCACAAGCCGTTGCGCGAGGTCCCGCGCACGCGCAGCGTCACCCTGCCCTGCGCGGTGAACTTGACCGCATTCGACATCAGGTTGAGCAGCACCTGACGCAGCTTGGTGCCGTCCACGCGCGCGCTGGCCGGCAGGCCGACGCTGTCCAGCACCAGCTCCACGCCGTTCTGGCCGGCGCGCATGCTGACCATGTCCATCACTTCCTGCAGCATGTCGTTCAGGTTGACCACTTCCGTCTGCAGCACGGCGCGCCCGGCCTCGATCTTGGACAGTTCGAGGATGTCGTTGATCAGGGTAAGCAGGTGCTGGCCGGAGCGGTGGATGATGGCAAGGTTGCGCTTCTCTTCAGGCAGCATGTTCTTGGAGTCCGCCATCAGGCGCGAGAAGCCGATCACGGAATTGAGCGGCGTGCGCAGCTCGTGGCTCATATTGGCGAGGAAGGTGCTCTTGGCGCGGTTGGCGCCCTGCGCCTGGCGCACCGCCACCGACAAGGCGTTGGTGCGCTCGGCCACCAGTTCTTCCAGGTGGATGCGATGGCGGCGCAGTTCCGCCTCCGCCGTGCGGCTGGCGGTGACGTCGTAGTTCACGCCGACCATGCGCATCGGCTGGCCGTCGGCGTCGCGGAACACCATCGCGTCGGCCTTCAGGTAGTGAAGCGAACCGTCCGGCCAGATGATACGGAACTCGACGTCGAATTCGGCCGTGCCCTTGAGTGCCTGCTGCAACAGCATGATGGTAGGGATGGCGTCGTCCGGGTGCAACAGCTCGCGCAGCTGGTCGTCCGGCCGTTGCAGCTTGCCGCCGCTTTCCAGCCCGTGCAGGCGGTACATCTGCTCGTCCCACACCATTTCGTCGGTGGCGATATTCCAGTCCCAGATGCCGATCGCCGCCGCGCTGGACGCGATCTGCAAGCGCTCTTCGCTGGCGTGCATGGCGACGTAGCGGCTCTCCATCAGGCGCACCATCTCGCGGATGGAAGCATTCAGCGTTTTCAGCTCGCCGGTATACCAGTCGCGCGGCGGCGCAGCGCCGGGATTCTGGCCGGCCTTCACGCTGGCCGCGTAGCGCTCGATATTGGTCAGCGGCTTGAGGATCAGTTGCCACAGCAGCAGGTAGAGCGACAACACCAGCGTCACGTCCAGTACGAAAATCAGGCCGGCGATGGCGTACAGGCGCTGGCGCAACTGCTCGATCAGCACCGCCGGCGAGGCATACACGGTGATGGTGCCGATATTCTGGCCGCCAGCAACGATGGGCCGCTGCTCGGACAGCAGCTCGGGATCGGTCGGCAAATGCTCGGACGGCAGCAGCTGCTGCTGGGCGTTACGAATCAGGATAAATGGACGGTTGCTGGCCACCGGGGCCACCGCGCTGGCGTACAGATCGCGGTTGCTCAAACCGCTCTTCATGATGGTGACGATCTGGGTTTCGTCGAAGTTCCAGGCCGGCAGCGCGACGGCGGCGGCCAGTTCGTCGGCGCTGTTGGCCAGCGTTTTATGCAGCTGTTCCCAGCGCTGCGCGCGTTCGACCTGATAGAAATACAGCGCAAAAGTCGTCAGCACCAAAGTCACCACCGCAGTCAACGTCACACTGACGAAAACGGCGATAGATACTCTACCTAAACGGCGGACAAGTCGGGCCAACATCGGAGATAACCATTCTTTGGGGTTAATCGTTTCCTGCTTCGACTTAGATCATAGGGGCTATCCCCTATGAAGTCCATGTAAATTTGCGCTCAAGCAACATCCTTAGCAGTATGCAATTGATCCCAGGCGTTGGCGGTGCTGAGGAACAGCTTGCCGTTTAGCTCCTGCAACAACGTACTATTACGTAGACGATCCATTACCGGCCCCTTCACTTCGGCGAAATGCAGGCCGATACCGCGCCGTTTGGCGCTCTGGTTCAGCTCCGCCAGCGCCATCAGGGCGGTGGTGTCGATCGAATTCACCGCCGACATCACCAGCACCAGGTGGCGCGCGCTCTGATGGGTCGCCAGTTCGCATTCGATGCGCTGGTTGACCGCCTCCACATTGCCGAAGAACAGATTGGCGTCGATGCGCAGCACCAGCAGTTCCGGCTGGGTCTCGGCCGGATAGCGTTCGATATTGCGAAAATGCTCAGTGCCGGCGATGCGGCCCAGCACCGCGATGTGCGGACGGCTGGCGCGCCAGATCAAAGTGCCCATCGACAGCGCCACGCCGATCATCACGCCGGCCTCCACGCCCAGCACCAGCACGCCGAGACAGGTCGCACCCCAAGCCAGCGCGTCGCCACGATCGTACTGCCAGGCGGTGCGCAGGATGCCCATCTCCAGCATGCCCAGCACCGCGACGATGATGGTGGCCGCCAAGACCGGCAGCGGCAGCAGCGCCAGCCAGCCGGTCGGCGCCATCAGCGCACAGGCCAGCAGCACGGCGGTGATCAGGCTGGCCAGCGGCGTGTTGGCGCCGGCCGCGAAGTTGACAGCCGAACGCGACAAGCTGCCCGTCACCGGAAAGCCGCCGGACAGCGCGCTGGCCACATTGGCCGCGCCCAGGCCGATCAATTCGTGATTGCTGACCAGCTTCTCATTGCGCTTCTGCGCCAGCGCCTGCGCGCCGGACATCGACATCAGGAACACGATGAAGCCGATCAGCAGGCCGGGTTGCAGCAAGGGGCGCCAGTGGGCGCTGGACGAAGCGAGATTCAAGTGCGGCAGGCCGGCAGGCACCGTGCCGGTGGTACGCACGCCCATCTCAGCCAGGCCGGTGGTGGACATCAGCAGGATGCCGCCGAGGACCACGGCCATCGGCGCGAGCTTGGCGCCGATATCGGCCGCCACCGGCGGCAGGCCGCACAGTTTCAGCAGCGGCGCGAGATAGAAGCGCGCCAGCACCAGCAGCAGCAGCGAACCGACGCCCAGCGCAGCGCTCGGAAGGTGCACGTGCGGCAGCTGGGCGCCGAGCAGCGTGTGCACCTGGTCGAACGCGATCACGATGGCCGAGCCGACCGTGAAGCCGCTCATCACCGGGCGCGAGAAGAAATTGGCGAGGAAGCCCATGCGCAGCAAGCCGCACAGCAGCAGCACCGCACCCGACACCAGCGCCAGCTGCGCGGCCAGCACACCGGCCAGCGCCGAACCGGCCGGCGCCATCGGGCCTATCACGGCGGCGGTCATCAGCGAGACGATGGCCATCGGGCCGACGGATTGGGTCATGCTGCTGCCGAACAGCGCGTAGACGATGGGCGGAAGAATGCTGGCATAGATGCCAACCACCGGCGACAGTCCGGCCACCAGGGCATAGGCCATGCCCTGCGGGATCATCATCATCGCCACCACCAGCCCGGCACTGATATCGCCGGGGAGCTGGTCACGCCGGTAGAACTTCAACCATTGCAGCATTTCTAATCCAGATGCAGAAAATGGCGACAGTTTACCTTAAATACGAATTCCTTATTAGCTAATGCAAAAATCTTATAAGGCGGCCCGGCCTTTGGCGTCGAGGGTGATGGCGGTCAGGCGGCCGGAGTGGCGGATATTGAGCTTTTGGTGCGGCTTGCCGCGCAATTGGACGCGCTGCACGCGGCATTGTGACCAGTCGAGGTCCACTTCGACGCCGCCACGGGCGCGCACGCCGCGTACCGAGCCTTCTGGCCAGGCTTTCGGCAAGGCCGCCAACAAGTGGATTTCGCCGCCCCATGATTGCACCAGCATTTCCAGGATCGCCGCCGTGCCGCCGAAATTGCCGTCGATCTGGAACGGCGGATGGGCGTCGAACATATTCGGGTAGGTGCGCTCGGGGCCGAGCAGGCCAAGCAAAATCGCGTAGGCGCGCTCGCCCTCGCCCATGCGCGTCCACAAGGCCAGCCGCCATGCGGTGGCCCAACCGGTCGACTTGTCGCCGCGCGTGTTGAGCGTGACCTTGGCGGCGGCGATCAGCGCCGGCGTGTCGCGCACGTTGATTTGCTCGCTCGGGTAGACGCCGTACAGATGCGAGACGTGGCGGTGCTGCTGCTCCGGCGCGCCAGCGTCCCAGTCTTCCAGCCATTCCTGCAACTGCCCTTGCGCGCCGACGCGGTCTGCCGGCAGGCGTGCGCGTTTGGCCGCGAGCTCGCTGGCAAAGGCGGCGTCGCCATCCTTCAACAGTGCGTGCGCCTGTAGCGTCCAGCTAAATAAATCACGGATGATCTGGCGGTCCATCGCCGGACCGGCGCACGTGGCCACGCCTTTGTGATGCTCGTTCTCCGGCGAGATGGACGGCGACGTGACGAGTCCCCTGCCCTGCGGATCCTCCACCAGCGCGTCGACGAAGAACAGCGACGCGCCTTTCAGCAGCGGATAGATGCGGCGCAGCCACGCCTCATCGAGGTTGTATTCGTAGTGATCCCACAAGGCCTGGCATAGCCACGCGCCGCCGCACGGCCACATGCCCCACAGCGGACCATCGATCGGCGCTGCCGCGCGCCACAAGTCGGTATTGTGATGCGCCACCCAGCCGCGCGCGCCGTAGCCTTTGCGGGCCGCGACCGCGCCGGTCACGCTCAAGTCTTCCACCATGCGCAGCAAGGGCTCGACGCATTCGCGCAGGTTGGCCGATTGCGCCGGCCAGTAGTTCATCTGCGTGTTGATGTTGATGGTGTACTTGCCGCCCCACGGCGGATTGGTGCCCTCGTTCCAGAGCCCCTGCAAATTGGCCGGCTGGCTGCCGGGTCGCGAGGACGACAGCAGCAGGTAGCGGCCATACTGCACATACAGCGCCGCCAGGCCGGGATCTGGCTGCTGCTCGGCCACCGCGATGCGCTGGTTGGTCGGGCGAGGATCGGCGGCGCCGGAGCCTATGCGCAGCGACAGGCGGCGGAATAGCTGCTGGTGCGCCTGCACATGGGCGCTGCGTAAGCGCGCATACGGCTTGCGCGCGGCGGCGGCAGTCTGCGTGCGCACCGTTTTCACCGGATCGCCGCTGACGTCGGCGTAGTTGACGTAGCTGGTGGCGGCGGCAACCAGCAGCGTGATGGTGCTGGCGCCGCGCAGTTCAATACGGTCCTCGCGCGCCGTGATGGCGCCATCGCCCAGCGCCTGCACGCGCACCGCGTAACGCAGCGCGGACGGAATGCCGGCGACGGCCACGTTGCGGCCCTCAATCAGCAGCGCATCGCCGCCATCTGGCCGCACAGACAAAGTAGCCGGCCGCTCGGACGTCCGCACCGGTTCGCGGTAATCCCACGGCATCGGCGCGGCCACGGTCGCCGTCTTGGCGCCAGTGTAATCAGTGACGCCGTAATTGGTTTCCATCGGATGGCGATAGCCAAGGTCGAAGTTCATCACGCCGCCGGTGGCAGTCAGGCGCACCACGATCACCTGGTCCGGCGCGCTGGCGAACACCTCGCGCTTGTACTGGATAGCGCCGTTATTGAAGCGCGTCGAGCTGATGGCCGTATCGAGATCCAGCCAGCGGCGGTAAGCCGTGCCTTCCGCAAGGCCCTTGAAATCCAGCAGCAGATCGCCCGCCGCGCCATACGGCATTTGCGTGTTCGGCAGCGCCATCATGGTCGAGGAAATCAGGTCCGCCGCCTGCTTGAACTGCCCTTGGTCGATCAGCGCGCGCACTTGCGGCAGCGCAGCGGCGGACAGCGGATTATTGGGATCATACGGACCGCCGGCAAACAGCGTGTCCTCATTGAGCTGGATGCGCTCCTGCGCGATGCGCCCGAAGCTCATGGCGCCAAGCCGGCCATTCCCGACCGGCAGCGCCTCCACCCACGGCCCGGCGGCCTGCTCATACCATAGCGACAGGCTCTCCTGCGCGCCACGCGTGGTAGCTTGGACGGCGGCGCGCGCCAAACCCGGAAAGGCCATCGCCAATCCGGCCGACATCATAAAACTGCGGCGTGTGGTTTTCATGCCGCACATTCTGCGCGTAGCAGTGCGCCAGCTCAATTACGAAATTTACCAAACCGTCGGCGAAATTGAGTACTCACCCCGGCAGCGAGTCGCGCACGGCTTGCAGCACTTCCTGCGACAAGGCTTCGTCGTCCACCGCGCGCGACAGCACGATGGCGCCGACCATCGCGGCGTAAGTGGCCAATGCTTGCTTGCGCTTTTCGGCGTCGTCCGCGCCCGGCATCAGTTGCTGCAGCACGGCCATCTGGCCGCTGGCGCCCTCGGTCACGGCATGGCGCGCTTTCGGGCCAAGGCGGGCGATGTCCGCACCCAGCGCGGTGACGGAGCAACCTTTTTCCGGATGGTCGCGGTGCTGGACTGTCAGGTAGCCGTCGCCGATTTTGTCCAGCGCCGTAGCGCGGTCTTCGGCAACATAGCCTTCCCAGCGCGCCACCGATTTTTTCAGCGCGTGCGCGGCGGCTTCGGCCAGCAGGTCTTCCTTCGATTCGAAGTGGCCGTAGAAACCACCATGCGTCAGGCCGGCGCCCTTCATCAAATCGGCCACGCCGATGCCGTCATAGCCCTTTTCGCGGAATAGCTTTGCTGCCGTTTCCACGATGCGCTCGCGGTTGAGCGCCACTTGTTCCCTGCTGACTTTCATGCTCGTCTCCCACTTCTACCGTATTGACATTATACATTACGAGCGTAATATATCAAACATTACGACCATCATTAAAGGAAGCCATCATGAAAGCAGTCATCAGCGCCTACGCGCGTTCGCCCTTTCACTTCTCCCGCAAAGGCAAGCTGGCCGAAGTCCGTCCCGACGATCTCGGCGCGCAGGTGGTGAAAGGCCTGATCCAACGTACCGGCATCGATCCGCGCGAACTGGACGACGTCATTCTCGGCTGCGCCTATCCCGAGTCCTCGCAGGGCAACAACCTGGCGCGCATCGTCTCGCTGCTGGCCGGCTTCCCGCATGAAGTCAGCGCCATGACCATCAACCGTTTCTGCGGCTCGTCCATGTCGGCCGTCCACATCGCCGCCGCCAATATCGAGGCCGGGCTGGGCGAGGCTTACCTGTGCGTCGGCGTGGAGTCGATGACGATGGTGCCGCAGGGCGGCTTCAACTTCTCCCCTAACCCGCAGTTGCAGGCCGAAACCGACGCCTACATCAGCATGGGCGACACCGCAGAAAACGTCGCCCGCAAATACGAAGTGTCGCGCGCCGACCAGGAAGTGCTGGCGCTGCAATCGCACCAGAAGGCCGCCGCCGCGCGCGCCGCCGGTTTGCTGAAAGACGAAATCATCCCCATCACTGACAACAAGGGCGAGGTGATCGCGGAAGACGGCTGCATCCGCCCCGGCACCACGCTGGAAGCGCTGGCAGCACTGAAGCCGGTGTTCGATCCGGAACACGGCGTGGTCACCGCCGGCACCTCGTCGCCGCTGACCGATGGCGCATCGGCGGTGCTGGTAACGACCGAGGAATTCGCCCGCAAGCACGGCCTGCAACCAAGCGCGCGCATCGTCTCGATGGCGGCGGTGGGCTGCGATCCAGCGCTGATGGGTATCGGCCCGATTCCGGCCACGCAAAAAGCCCTCAGGCTGGCGGGCCTGAAGGCGGAGGATATCGATGTGGCGGAAATTAACGAGGCCTTCGCCTCGCAGGCACTGGCCTGCGTGCGCGAGCTGGGGATCAAGCCGGAGGCGCTGAATATCGACGGCGGCGGCATGGCCATCGGCCATCCGCTCGGCGCCACCGGCGCGCGCATCACCGGCAAGGCGGCGGCGCTGTTGAAGCGCACCGGCGGCCGCTACGCGCTGGCCGCCCAGTGCATCGGCGGCGGCCAGGGCATCGCCACCATTCTGGAGAAGATCTAAACCGTCGCCAGCTCGATGCAGTTGCGGCCCGCGCGCTTGGCGCGGTGCAGCGCGGTGTCGAGCCGATCGAGCACGGTGGCCGCGCCCTCGTCCGCACCCACCTGCGTGACACCGAGGCTGATGCTGACCGTGGCGCCAAAACCAGCGCCCGGCAGATCCGCTTCGGTGATCGCGGTGCGCAGTTTTTCCGCCAGCCGCACCGCGTCCACCGAAGTGGTGTGGGTGGCGACGATCAGGAATTCTTCGCCGCGCATGCGCGCCAGCGTATCCGAGGTGCGCAGGCGGCCCATCACGGTTTCGGCGACCTTGCGCAGCGCCGGATCGCCAACGGCCGAACCATATAAATCGTTGGCGGAGCGGAAGCTGCCGACGTCGAAGGTCAGCACCGACAGCGGCAGGCCATAGCGGCGCGCGCGGCGAATTTCGTTATCCAGATTGTCTTCGCCGGCGCGGCGGTTGGCGGCGCCGGTGACCGCGTCCACGGTGCTCATCTGCGACAGTTGGCCCGACAGCGCGTCATTCTGATGCTTCAATTCGCTCATACCGAGGCCGAAGCTGACGAACTGCGCCAGACTGGCGAAGCAGGCAAACTGCTCGCGCGAGAAGGTGATGTGACGGTCGAACATCAGGCAGATCGCGCCGATTTCAGGGCCGCCCGGCTCGGCGCGCAGTGGCAGCGCCAGCACCATGCGCACGTTACGGTCATGCAGCTGCATGGCCAGTTCCGGATCGCCCGATTTTTCCGGCGCGTCCAGCAGCACCAATTCGCCGCGCGCCACCGCCATCAGCGGCGGGAAGGTATCGCGCAGCGGCGATTGCAGCAGGCGGTCGCGCCGTTGCAGCAGGCGGCCGAGATCGAGATGATTGCGCGATTCCTGCGCCACCAGTTGCAGGTCGCCGCGCGCTTTCATATGCAGCAGCGAGGTGTGACGCACGCCGGGGAAATTACACAAAGCCAGGCAGATCTGCGACGACATCATGGCGATATTGTCGATGCCGCCCAGTGCGCGCTGCAGGCTGCGCTGCACGCCCAGCAGGTCGCGCAACTCTTTTTCCTTGTCCAGCAATTCCTGCTGCATGGCGGCGGCCAGGTCGTCCGGCTCCGTCAGGCCCCGCTTCACGGCCTGCTGCAGCTCATCGCTCAGGATCGGGCAAATGCGGTAATCGAAGGTGCCGTAGGCCATCAGCTCCGGCAGCCAGGCGCTGTGTTCGTAAGCGCACAGGATCAGGATCGGGGCGCCCGCTCGGCTGCGGATCAGCGCGCCGACGCCGGCCAGTTCATTCAGATGGTCGAACCCGTTCAGGTCGAGGATCAGCAGGCCGGTGTCACGTTTGACCAGCGCAGCGCCGGTGGCGTCCACGTTGTCGCACAGCGACAGCTGGGAAAACATCTCCGCGCAGATAGACTGGAACTCAGCGCGCCGTTCGGCGCTGGGGTTGAAATACACGCCCGTGCTATTCACTCGGCTAACGACGTCCGCCATGATGATACTCCCCACCTTAGTTTCTAATAATTTTGATGTTAAAAATGTCTCGCTCTACTAGTGTGCCATAAAGTTCATAAATAGCAATATTTTTTGCATTAAAGATCAGTTTTTTTCTTCAGGCGTGGTTTGCCTGCATATGTGAGGACACGCACGGTCGTGCGGCCGGCGCACGCCATACTGGTAGTGAACCGCGAGGAGAACCGTCATGCCCAATCTCGATCCCCAATACCCGCATCCGCCGCAGCCGGCCCAGCATCTGGACAAGCCGGGGCTGGAAGCGGACATGCAGCAAAAACCGGAATTTCTCGCACCCGACTATTGCGGAAGCGGCAAGCTTGACGGCATGGCAGCACTGATCACCGGCGGCGATTCCGGCATCGGCCGCGCCGTAGCGGTGCTGTACGCACGCGAAGGCGCGGACGTCGCCATCATCTACCTGAACGAAGACCAGGACGCGGAAGACACCAGGCGCTACGTCGAGGCCGAGGGCCAGGACTGCCTGCTGTTGCGCGGCGACGTGCGCGATGCGGCGTTCTGCCAAAGCGCCGCCCAGCAGGCGCACGAGCGCTTCGGTCGGCTGGACATTTTGGTCAACAACGCCGCCTACCAGCAGCATGCGGACAAGTTGGCCGATATCACCGAAGAGCGCTTCGACCAAACCATGAAAACCAATATCTATGGCTACTTCCACATGGCCAAGGCGGTGGCTCCCTACCTCAAGCGCGGCGCGTCCATCATCAATACTGGCTCGGTGACCGGGCTGGAAGGCTCGGGCCATTTACTGGACTACTCGGCTACCAAAGGCGCGATCCACGCGTTCACCAAGTCGCTGGCTTCCAACCTGATGGAGCAAGGGATCCGCGTCAACGCGGTGGCGCCGGGGCCGGTGTGGACGCCGCTCAACCCCGCCGACGCACCGCCCGAGAAGATCGCGCAGTTCGGCGCCGATACCGACATGAAGCGCCCCGCCCAGCCGCAGGAACTGTCGCCGGCCTATGTGTTCCTGGCCGCGCCCTGCTGCTCCAGCTACATCTCGGGCATCGTGCTGCCGGTGACCGGCTCCGTGGGTGCTTGAATCGTGGCCGCGCGCGCGCTATGGAAAGGGGCGATCAGCTTTGGGCTGGTCTACATTCCGGTCGAGATGTACACGGCCGTGCAGGAGCACGACCTCGATCTGACCATGCTGGATAAGCGCGACTTTTCGCCGGTCGGCTACAAGCGCTATAACAAGAGCACCGGCAAGGAAGTGACGTGGGACGACATCGTCAAAGGCTACGAATACGAGACCGATGAATATGTGGTGCTGTCGGACGAAGACCTGAAGCGCGCCAACGTGGAAGCCACCCAAACCATCGACATCACCGCCTTTGTTGATGCGGCCGAGGTGCCGCTCACGTATTACGAAACGCCCTACTACCTGGCGCCCTCACGCGGCGGCGACAAAGTTTATGCGCTGCTGCGCGAGACCTTGCGCAAGGCCGGCAAGATCGGCATCGCCACGGTGGTGATGCGCACCAAGCAGCACCTGTGCGCGCTGGTGTGCGTCGAGGACAAGATCGTGCTCAATACGCTGCGCTATGCCACCGAGATCCGCGACGCCGAGGAACTCAAGCTGCCGCCCAAGACCTTGAAGGCGGTTGGCATCAGCGACAAGGAGCTGCAGATGGCGCTGTCGCTGGTCGAAGGCATGAGCGCGGAATGGAATCCGGAACAGTATCACGACACCTACAAGGAAGACGTGCTGGCCCTGGTGAAGAAAAAAATCAAGGCCGGCCAGACCAAGACCATCACCGCGCCAGACAAAGAGACTGCCACGCCGAAAGCGTCCAACGTGGTGGATCTGGTGGCGCTGCTGCAGAATAGCCTCGGCAAGCGCGGAGGCAAGGGTGCGGCTGCCAAGGCCAAGCCGGCACCGATCGAGGAAGAGGATGACAACGACGAGGAAGAAGCGAAGCCGAAGGCACGCAGCACTGCGCGCCGCAGCACGTCGACCACGAGCGCCAAGAGCAGCACCAGCACCAAGTCCGCCGCGAAGAGCACAAGCCAGGCAGCAGCCAAGCGCAAGCCTGCTGCCAGCCGCAAGGCCGCTTAGCCCTGCCCGGGCTTGAACTTCATCAGCTTCATGGCGGCGGCCAGGCCTTTGGCTGACTTGGCGTAATCGTCCCACGGCGCGTTGCCGACATCGAGGCGGTCGTGGACGTTGTTGACGTTCCATTGATCGGCGCTCTGCAGGCTATCCAGCTCATCCCAGGTAATTGGCACGGAAATCCCGAGGCCGGGCCGGGTGCGGGCCGACCATGCGCTGACGGTGGTAGCGCCGCGTCCATTGCGCAGGTAGTCGATGAAGATTTTTCCGACGCGGTTGCGCGGCCCGCTCTTCACCACGAAACGCTCCGGGATGGTCTGCGCCATGTGCGCGACGATGGCTTGCGAAAAGGCTTTGACGTCATCCCAGCCATACCCCGGCTTGAGCGGCACCACCACGTGCAGCCCCTTGCCGCCGCTGGTCTTCAGAAAGGCCGGCAGATCAAGCTCGGTGAGAAAGGCACGCATCAGGTGGGCCGCTTCCTTGATCTGGTCCCAGCTGACGTCCTTGCCCGGATCGAGGTCGAAGATCATGCGGTTGGGCTTTTCGTAGCTGCTGCCGCTGGCGTTTTGCGTGTGCAGTTCGACCACGTTCATTTGCGCAGCTGACAGCAAGGCCTCCTCGGTCGGCACTTCCAGCATCGGCGGATGATCGGGATCGAGCGACTGCTTGAACTGCTTCACGCCCGGCATACGGTTGATTTCCGCGTGCTTCTGGAAGAACAGTTCACCGCCCACGCCCTCCGGCGCGCGCACCAGCGATACCGGACGGCCTTTCAGGTGCGGGATCATCAGGTCCGCGACCAGCGCATAGTAGCGTATCAAGGCGATCTTGGTGGCGCCGCTTTGCTTGTCGATGACGCGGTCCGGATTCGTAATCTTCATTGAGGCGAGCGCGGATTGCATGGCGGGTTGCTCCTGTTCGATGTGGACGGGCCTTTCGCGCGTGATGCCGGCGGCGCGCTTGTCCTTGCGCAGGCCCTGGTACACGCCGTGACGGATGGAGCCGGAATGGGTCCATTCGCTGAAGCTGATTTCGGCCACCAGCGTGGGCTTGAGCCAGTGGGCTTTCTTGTCGATGTCGCGGCTGGGCGCGAACGGGCTTTGATCGGCACGGAGCTTGTCCATTTTCGCTTTCAAGTCGCGTAGCGAGGCGGCGTTGAAGCCGCTGCCGACGTTGCCTGCATATTGGAGTTTGCCGTTTTCATCGTAAGTACCCAGCAGGAGCGCGCCAAAACCGCTGCGCGAGCCTTGCGGGTCGGTATAGCCGCCGATGACGAATTCCTGGCGCTGGCCGCATTTGAGTTTGATCCAGCTGCCGCTGCGGCGCGCTGTGTAACGCGAGTCCTTGCGCTTGCCGATGATGCCTTCAAGGCCCATCTGGCAGGCGGCGGCGATCATCTCCTGCGGCGGCGCGCTCAGTGCGGCGCTGAAGCGGACGTTGTCGGTTTCGCGTTTGGCCATGATGTCCTGCAGGACCGCCCGGCGTTCCTCCAGCGGCAGGTCGCGCAGATCGCGGCCCTTGTGGAATGGGATGTCGAACAGGAAGTAGACGATGTCGCCAGGATGGTCTTCGTCGAAGGCGTTTTGCAGCAGGCCGAAGTCTGGACGGCCGTTGTCATCGTGAACCACGATTTCGCCGTCGTACCAGCCGGAGGGCAGCTTGAGGCGCGCCAATTCGGCGCGCAGCGGTTGCAGTTTATGGGTCCAGTCGTTGCCGTTGCGGGTGATCAGGCGGATGTCTTTGCCTTCAATGCGTGACAGCAGCCGGTAGCCGTCAAACTTGATCTCGAACAGCCAATCCTCCGTCGACGCTGGTGGCGCATCCACCAGGGTGGCCAGTTGCGGCGACAGCGTTTCCGGCAGCGCCATCGTTGGCGCAGCGCGTTCGTCGGCTTTTGCAGCCGCAACGCGCGTCACGGCGCCGCGAGCTGCTGGCATCGGCAGCGCCTTGACGCTGTCGGGCATCTCGTCGATCACGCTGAATTCTTCGGCGGGCCGCGCGTACTCGTCATGCTCCTTGATGAGCAGCCACGGCTCCTGCTTCTCGCCCTTGCCCTTCATGCGCACCAGCACCCAGCGGCCGTGCATCTTGTGGCCGTGCAGTTCGAACTTCAGGTTGCCCGCCTTGAGCGCCTTGTGCGGATCATCAAGCGGCAGCCATGTGCCCTTGTCCCAGATGATCACCTTGCCCGCGCCGTACTGCTTGGGCGGTATCGTGCCTTCAAAATCGTTGTAGGAAATCGGATGGTCCTCGACATGCACCGCCATCCGTTTGTCGTGCGTGTCGTAGCTCGGCCCTTTGGGCACGGCCCAGCTCATCATCACACCGTCGAGTTCAAGGCGGAAGTCGTAATGCAGGCGCGTGGCCCAGTGCTTCTGGATCACGAACACACCGGCGCCCTCCTCGCCGCCTTCGGCAGGTTCCGGCGTGACGGCGAAGTTGCGCTTGGCCTTGTAGCTGGTGAGTGAACCTTTCATGCGCCTACTGTAAGCGCGGGCAAGCGCTCATACCGTGCGGTGACGAACATGTAAGCGATTGTAAGGACCGTCAACGGACACAATCCGGCCGGCGTTTTTTGCTCAGAGACGCGGGAATTGTCCCGGGCCCGAAACCTGAAGACTAAAGGATTGAATCATGACTAAAGTAATCGCTACCCTGATCGCCGGCCTGTTCGCTACCGCTGCATTCGCACAGACCCCAGCCCCTGCAGCGCCTGCTGCCGCTAAAGCCGAAGCTAAAGAAACCAAGGCTGCCGTCAAAGCAGAAGCCAAAGAAACCAAGGCCGAGATCAAGGCAGAAGCCAAGACCGCCAAGGTAGAAGCCGACGCCAAGAAAGACGTCGCTGTCGCCAAGGCTGAAGAGAAAGCCGACAAGGCAGACGCTCACGCCAAGGCCACCAAGACCAAAGCCAAGGCCCACGCCAAGGCAGCGAAAGCAGAAGCCGCAGCAACTACCAGCGCCCCTGCTCCTGTCGTCACCAAGTAATGCCGTCGCTCCGGCGAAAGCCGGAGCTCATAAAACGCTTGCTCAGCATGGATTCCGGCCTTCGCCGGAATGACGTGCGAAAAAAACGGGCCGTTTGGCCCGTTTTCATTTACTTCTGCGCCAGCGTGGTTGGCGGCGCATCGCCCCAGCCACCGCCCAGCGCGCGAATCAGCGCCACAGTGGTGACTGCGCGATTGCCGCGCAACTGCACCGCGCTGCGTTCAACCGCAGCCAGGTTGCGCTGCGCGTCCAGCAGATCGAGGTAGCTCGAACGGCCAGCCGTGTACAGCTTCTGCGCCAGGTCGGCCGAGCGGCGTGCCGATACCACGGCATCGTCAATCTGCGCGGTCTGGCCAGCCAAGATGCGCAGGCCCGCCAGGTTGTCTTCCACTTCGGCGAACGCCGTCAGCACGCTTTGACGATAGGTGCCAACCGATTCTTCCAACGCCGCTTCGCTACGCTGGATGTTGGACTTGTTGCGTCCACCATCGATCAGCGGCATCGACAACGCCGCGCCCAGCAACCACGAACGGCTGCTCCACTTGAACACATCCGCCACCGTGTTGGCCGAGGTGCCGCCCGCATTCGCGTTCAGCATCAGCGACGGGAACATGGCCGAACGCGCCACACCGATACGTGCATTCGACGCTTCCATCGAACGCTGTGCAGCGGCGATGTCAGGACGACGTTCCAGCAGCGACGACGGCAGGCCAGCAGGAATCACCGGCAGCAGGGCCGTATCCAACAGCGGGCTGTTACCTGCCGTATAGCTTGCCGCCGGCTTGCCCAGCAGGACCGCCAGCGCATGCTCGGTGGTCGCGCGCTGACGCTGCAGGCCGATAGCTTCTGCTTTGGCGGTCGCCAGCTCGGTCTTGGCGCGCGACAGGTCGAATTCACCAATGTCGCCCAGGTCGAAACGACGCTGGTTGACTTTGACGTTTTCTTCGCGAGTCTGCACCGTGCGGTTCAGCGTTTCCAGCTCGGCGTCGGTGGAGCGCAGACGGAAGTAAGTCTGCGCCACGTCAGCTTGCACGGCCAGCAGCACCGAGCGGTAGTTGGCTTCGACCGAAGCCGCGTCGCCGCGCGCCGCCGCCACGTTGGACGATACGCGGCCGAACAAATCGACCTCGTAACTGGCCGTCAGGTTGGCGTTGAACACCTTGGCCGGCGCCACCGGCGTACCGGCAGGCAGACCCAGTTCCACGTCCGACTGGCGCACGCGCTGCGCACCGGCTGCGATGCCCACTTGCGGAATGCGGTCCGCTTCGGCGATACCGGCAATGGCGCGGGCCTGCTTGACGCGGGCCGCAGCTACCGCGAGGTTGGCATTGGCGCGGGTGGCTTCGTTGATCAGCTCATTCAGGGCTGGATCATTGAAGGCCAGCCACCACTCGCCGCGCGGCTGCGCTTCTGCAGGTTGCGCCTGTTTCCAGGTGCTGCCGTCGGCGGCGATCTTCACCTCCGCCGGCGTTTGAGCTTCCTTGAAGGCGGTCGGCACGTCCATCGCAGGCTGCTTGAATTCCGGTGCAGCGCACGCGGTCATCAGCAAGGCAGCCAGGATAGGCGCGACGCCTTTTGCGATCATATGCAGCTTGTTCATATCAGTGGGTCCCTTCCAGTTTGGCCGGGGCGACATCAGCCGCCACGGCTGGTTTTTTCTCCATGCGCACCGCCAGGGTACGCAGCAGGACGTAGAACACCGGCGTCAGGAACAGGCCGAAGAAGGTCACGCCCAGCATGCCGGCAAACACCGCCACACCCATTGCATGACGCATTTCCGAACCCGCACCGTGCGAGAACACCAGCGGCAGCACGCCCATGATGAATGCGATCGACGTCATCAGGATCGGACGCAGACGCAGGCGGCAAGCTTCCAGCGCGGCTTCCACGATCGAACGGCCATGATGTTCAAGTTCGCGTGCAAATTCCACAATCAGAATCGCATTCTTCGACGCCAGGCCAACCAGCACGAACAGCGCAATCTGCGTGAACACGTTGTTGTCGCCGTGGGTCAGCTTCACACCAATCAGCGCGCACAGGATCGACATCGGCACGATCAGGATCACAGCCAGCGGCAGGGTCCAGCTCTCGTATTGCGCAGCCAGCACCAGGAACACCAGCAGCACGCACAGTGGGAACACGTAAATCATCGTGTTACCGGACAGGATGTCCTGATACACCAGTTCCGTCCATTCGTAGCCAATACCCTTCGGCAGGACTTCGTTGACGATCTTGGTCATCTCGGCCTGTGCTTCGCCCGACGATACGCCAGGAGCCGGTGCGCCGTTGATCTCTGCGGCCACGTAAGCGTTGTAGCGCTGTACGCGATCCGGGCCATAGCTGTCTTTCACGCGCATCAGCGAGGACAGCGGAATCATCTCGCCCTTGTCGTTGCGGACTTTCAGCTGGGCGATGTCTTCTGCGTGCGAACGGAATTGCTGGTCAGCCTGCACACGCACCTGATAGGTACGGCCGAACTGATTGAAGTCGTTCACATACAGCGAACCCAGATTGATCTGCAAGGTCTGGTAGATCGTATTCAGCGGCACGCCCAGTTGCTTGGCCTTGGCGCGGTCGATATCGGCGAACAGCTGCGGCACGTTGATCTGGTAGCTCGAGAAGACGCCGGCCAGTTTCGGGTTCTGCCATGCTTTCATCTGCACCGCTTGCACGGCTTTGTACAGCGCGTCGTAACCGAGGTTGTCGCGGTCTTCGACCATCAGCTTGAAGCCGCCGGTGGTGCCCAGGCCATTGACTGGCGGTGGTGGCAGCACCATCACGAACGCACCTTCAATGGCGCCCATGCGCTTGTTGATTTCAGCGGCAATCGCTTCGGCCGACTCGCTCTTCTTGGTACGCTGGTCGAATGGTTTCAGACCAGTGAACACGATACCTGCGTTAGGCGCGTTGGTGAAGCCGTTGATCGACAGGCCTGGGAAGGAGATCGAGTTCTCCACGCCAGGGATTTCCTTGGCGATGTCCGACATCTTGCGGATCACGGCATCGGTGCGGTCCAGCGAGGCTGCGTCAGGCAGCTGTGCGAAACCGATCAGGTACTGCTTGTCCTGTGCCGGCACGAAGCCCGGTGGCACTACCTTGAACATGAAGCCTGCTGCAACAGCTAGCACGGCGTACACCACCAGCGACGAACCTTTGCGTTTCAACACGCCGGTCACACCGGTTTCATAGCTGTGCGAAGCGCGGTTGAAGAAGCGGTTGAACCAGGCGAAGAAGCCGCCGAAGATCTTGTCCATGCCACGGGTCAGCGCATCTTTCGGTGCGTTGGTTGGCTTCAGCAGGGCCGCAGCCAGTGCTGGCGCCAGGGTCAGCGAGCTGAATGCCGAGATCACGGTCGAAATCGCGATGGTCAGGGCGAACTGCTTGTAGAACTGGCCCGACAGACCCGATACGAAAGCGATCGGCACGAACACGGCGCACAGCACCAGTGCAATCGCGATAATCGGACCACTCACCTCTTTCATCGCCTGGATGGTCGCTTCACGCGGCGCCAGGCCGTCATGAATATTACGCTCGACGTTTTCCACCACCACGATCGCATCATCGACCACGATACCGATGGCCAGCACAAGGCCGAACAGCGACAGCGTGTTGATCGAGAAGCCAAAGCCCAGCATCACGGCGAAGGTACCCACCACCGAGACAGGAACGGCCAGCAGCGGGATCACCGATGCGCGCCAGGTTTGCAGGAACACGATCACCACCAGTGCCACCAGGATGATAGCCTCAACCAGGGTGTGGATCACGGAACGGATCGATTCACGCACGAATTGGGTCGGGTCGTACACAATGCTGTATTCGACGCCTTCCGGGAAATCTTTCGACAGGCGAGCCATCGTCGCACGCACGTCGGACGACAGTTGCAGCGCATTGGCGTTCGGTGCTTCGAAAATTGGGATCGCCACTGCCGACTTGTTGTTCAGCAGCGAGCGCAGTGCGTAGGAGTTCGAACCCATCTCCAGGCGAGCCACGTCCTTCAGCAGCGTTACCGCGCCGTCGGCATTGGTCTTCAGGATGATGTTGCCGAATTCTTCTTCCGACTGCAGACGGCCTTGCGTGTTCACGGTCAGCTGGAAGTCCGCACCCTTGCTCGGCCCCTGGCCGATCACACCGGCAGCCACTTGCACGTTCTGCTCGCGGACGGCGTTCACCACGTCGCCTGCGGTCAGGCCGCGCTGTGCCACTTTCTGCGGATCGAGCCAGACGCGCATGGCGTAGTCGCCCGAACCAAACAGCTGCACCTCACCCATGCCAGGCAGGCGCGCCAGTTGGTCCTTGATGTTCAGCACCGCGTAGTTACGCAGATACAGGTCGTCGTAACGGCCGTTCGGCGAATTCAGGTGGACCACCATCGTCAGGTTAGGCGATGCCTTGACGGTCGTCACGCCGATCTGGCGTACTTCTTCCGGCAGGCGCGGCAGCGCGCGCTGGACGCGGTTCTGCACTTGCGTTTCGGCCTGCTCGACGTTGGTGCCGATCTTGAAGGTGACGGTCAGCGCCAGCGCGCCGTCCGAGGTGTTTTGCGAGGACATGTACAGCATGTTCTCGACGCCGTTGATCTGTTCTTCCAGCGGCGCGGCCACGGTTTCAGCGATGATCTTCGGATTCGCGCCCGGATACTGCGCACGCACCACCACCGACGGCGGCACCACGTCCGGGTACTCCGAGATCGGCAGCTTGAAGATGGAGATCAAGCCGGCGACAAAGATAACGATCGACAGCACCGCCGCGAAGATCGGCTTGTCGACGAAAAATCGAGAGATATTCATTTTAATTATTCCTTGGAGGTGCCGGCTTTTTTGGTATCAGCAACGGCGACTTTCTCTTCTTTTTTGGCCACGTTGGCTGCCAGCGGATCGGAATCCATCGGCACCACGGTCGGGGTCAGCGGAGCGCCGGGACGTACGCGCTGCAGGCCGTTGACGACGATCTTCTCGCCCGGTTTCAGACCATCACGCACCACGCGCAGGCCGTCGACTTGCTGGCCCAGCGTGACCGGACGGTATTCGGCCTTGTTGTCCTTGTCGACCACGAACACGAACTTGCGGTTCTGGTCCGTGTTGACGGCGCGGTCGTTGATCAGGATCGCTTGCTTGGCGCCGGTGCTGCCTTCCAGCTGCACGCGGGCGAACAGGCCAGGCACCAGCACGCCGTCCTTGTTGGCCAGGGTGGCGCGCATGCGCACCGAGCCGCTACGCACGTCCAGCTGATTGTCGACGAATTCCAGTTTGCCTTCATGCGGGAAGCCGGTTTCGTTGGCGAGGCCGATCTTCACGGTGGCCGGCTTGCCTTGATGGGCAGCGGCGCCGACGCGCAGGTAGGTGTCTTCGTCGCCATCGAACGAAGCGTAGATCTGATCCAGCGACACCACGGAGGTCAGCACGGCCGAGGCGTCGACCAGGTTGCCCAGGGTGATTTCCGCTTTCGATACGCGGCCGTTGATCGGCGAGGTCACCTGGGTGTAGCTCAGATTCAGCTTGGCCGCTTCGTACTGTGCTTGTGCGGCGCGGGCGTCGGCGTCCAGCTGCTTGTAGCCCGAGGCCGAAGCGTCGTATTCGCGCTGCGCGATGGCTTTATCGGCCAGCAGTTTTTCGGCGCGGACCAGCTCCACTTTCGCCAGGTCGGCCTTGGCGCGCGCCGAGTTGGCGGCGGCTTCGGCGCGGTTGGCTTCCGCTTGATACGGACGCGGATCGATCACGAACAGCACGTCGCCCTTCTTCACTTGCGAACCGGGCTTGAAGTTGATTGCGGTGATGAAGCCGCCGACGCGCGGACGAATCTGCACTTGCTCGATGGCTTCCAGACGGCCGGAGAACTCCTGCGTCTCAATGATGGTTTTCTCGACCACGGCCGCAGCCGAAATCGGAGGACCGCCCGCACCTGCCGGTGCTTCTGCTGCCTTGCCGGTGGCTTCGCCACAGCCGGAAAGGGCTACTGCGGCCAGGCCCGCCAGCGCCAGAGCGGCGGCCAGCGGCCGGGCTACAGCGGTCATTGATTTAACGTTTTTCATTTTAAATCCTTTTTGTATGAAAATTATTAATAGAAAAGGCGGCACCGGGCGGTCTCAGGGAAAATCGAGAAAACACGGTACTAGCGCCCCGCCGGCAAGCCAGTGGGGACGTGACTCTTTACTGCTTTAGGTTTGGGGAATCCTATGCGGCTGGCGGCGTCTCGGACCGGTCCAGGCCAGCGATGAAGCCGGCGATTTCTCCCAGCGCTTGACATCGACAAGCGCATTCGTTGCGTGCCCCAACATCGTTAAGGGGCGCCGGCTGCATACGCCGGACAGTGGTCTTGACGCCGCACGAAATCAGCTTGGCGCCATATTGTTCCGCTTCGTCGCGCAGCGGGTCATCTTCGGTCGACAGGATCAATGCCTGCGGCAGGTTTTTCAAACGGCTCGATTGCAGCGGCGACGCATACGGGTGGGTGCGGTCGGCGGCATTCGGCAGGTAGCCACGGTAGGCTTTCGCGCAAGCGTCAGCCACGTCCAGCAGCTCCGGCGCGGCCTGCATCTCGCGCATCGAGCAGGTGGTCAGGCCCGGATCCAGCATCGGCATGATCAGGATCTGGCCCGTCAGTGCTGGGCCGCCGCGATCACGCGACATTAATGCCACCACTGCCGCCAGGTTGGCGCCCGCTTCAATACCAGACACCAGCAGCTGCTTGCCGGTCCAGCCCAATTTGGCCTTGTTCTTCTTGGCCCACAACAGTACTGCGTGCGCATCTTCCACCGCCGCCGGGAATGGCTTTTCAGTGGCCAGCGTATAGGCAGAGGCTAGCACGCTGACATGCGGGCTGTCGTCTGCCAAATGGCGCAGGAAGATGTCGGCGTCTTCCAGGTCGCCGCCGACAAAGCCGCCGGCGTGGAAGAAGACCAGCAGCGTGTCGCGCTTGTTGCCCGCTTCGCCGCTGGTGTAGAGACGCGCCGCCAAGGGACCTTCCGCACCTTTGACTTCAAGACTGCGGATTTTCAGTTGGTCCGACAGTGTCGGCAGCTTCTCTGCTGGGTTGTTCATTGTTGCACCGTGCCCGATTCGTTGGAGGACAACATGGTAACAGGATCGCATTTGATCTCGTCACCGCTGGCTACCAGCGTGAGGGCGCGTACGCCATGAACTTCCGCTTGCGCGGTTTGTGAATAGGCGTCGGTGTATACCACGCCTGCCAGTGCCACCGACGTCACCGCCAGTGCCATCGTTGCGAAAAATGCATCCCGATATTTCATGATAAGTCCTCCTTTCTTCATCTTTTGCTTTGTGCAGTACAGCAATCTTAAACTTGTTCTACAATCCGATAAATACGACAAAGATGAATTGATTGTTCAGAATCCCGAACAATGAGGATGAAAGATGAATAAACTTCAAGCGATGGAAGTGTTTGTGCAGGTGGTGGACGCCGGCGGCTTCACGCGCGCGTCGGAAAACATGAAACTGCCGAAGGCCACGGTGTCGACCCTGATCCAGTCGCTGGAGGCCTCGCTGTCGGCCAAGCTGCTGCACCGGACCACCCGCCACGTCAGCGTGACGGCGGACGGCGCCGCCTATTATGAACGCTGTTTGCGGATTTTGTCGGACGTGCGCGAGGCGGAGGAATCGCTGTCGCGCACCCGGCTCAGTCCTTCCGGCCGGCTGCGCGTCGATGCGCCGACCGGCCTGGCCAGCGAGGTGATCGTCCCCGCCCTGCCCGATTTTTTCGAGCGCTATCCGGACATTCAACTGGAGCTGGGCGCCAGCGACCGCACGGTGGACCTGGTCGAGGAAGGCGTGGACTGCGCGGTGCGCGGCGGCCAGCTGGGCGATTCCAGCCTGATCGCGCGGCGGGTCGGCATCCTGCACTTTGTCACCTGCGCCACGCCAGGCTATCTGGAGCGCTTTGGCCGTCCCGCTCATCCGAACGATTTGCTGCGCCATCGCTGCGTGAACTATTTTTCCTCGCGTACCGGTAAAATCTTCGACTGGGATTTCACCCGCGACGGCGAGCGTGTGCAGGTCGCCCTGCCCGGCCTGATCGCAGTGAACGACACCAACTCCTACACGGCGGCGGGACTGGCGGGACTGGGTATCGTGCAGATGCCGAACTTCCTGTTGGAGCCCATGATTAAAGACGGCCTGTTTGAGACGATACTCGACGACTGGATCAGCGACGCGCTGCCGGTGCACGTGGTGTACCCGCAGAACCGCCACCTGTCGGCCAAGGTGCGCGTGTTCGTTGAGTGGATCGCCGAACTGTTTTCGAATCACCCGGCGATGCGCCTGCCGAAAGGGCCAGCGCGCACGCCATCGATGGAGATAACCATATGACCCAACGCATCGTTTTCCTTGACCGCGACAGCGTGATCGCCAACGTGCGCAAGCCGTCGTTTGCGCATGAGTGGACCGAGTATCCGGCCACGCGCGCTGGCGAGGCCGTGCAGCGCCTGCGCGATGCGCGCGCCACCATCTGCATCACCAATAAAGTGCCCCTGTCGGCCGACGATCTGGCGCAGCTGCCGGATCTGAAGATGATCGCGGTGGCGGCGACCGGCACCAACATCATCGACCTGCAGGCGGCTGCGCAGCGCGGCATCGTGGTGTCCAACATCCGCAACTACGCGGTGCACACGCTGCCCGAGCATACGTTTGCGTTGATCCTTGCACTGCGCCGCCAGCTGATTGCGTACCGCGCCGATATCGAAGCCGGCTTGTGGCAGAAGTCCGAGCGATTCTGCCTGTTCGGCCACCCGATCTCCGATCTGGCCGGCAGCCGTCTGGGCCTGTTCGGCTACGGCGCGCTGGGCAAGGCGACGGCGCAGATCGCGCGCGCGTTCGGCATGGAGGTCATCGTGCACAATCGCTCGCCGCTGCCGGATGCCGCCGCCGACGGCGTGCGCGAAGCCAGCTTCGACGAAGTGCTTGAAACCTCAGACGTCATCAGCCTGCACCTGCCGCTGACGGACAAGACGCGCAATATGATCAGCGCCAAAGAGCTGATCCGCATGAAGCGCAACGCCCTGCTGATCAACACCGCGCGCGGCGGACTGGTGGACGAAGTGGCGCTGGCCGATGCGCTGCACGCTGGCGTGATCGCCGGCGCAGGCTTCGACGTTTTACCCGTCGAGCCGCCGCCGCCCGACAACGTGCTGCTCAACCTGCGCCTCCCCAATTTCATCCTGACGCCGCATTCGGCGTGGGCCAGCACGCAAGCCATGCAAACACTGGTGGACCAACTCATCGACAACGTCGAAGCCTGGCACGCCGGCGCGCCGCGCAATGTGGTGACGCCATGAAGCGCCTGGTACTGGTGCTGATCGCGGCATTGCTAGGCGGCATTGCGCACGCGGCGCCGCCGGCCGGACAAGACGCCCTCGCCGGCCCGCAAGTCAAGGTCGATGTCGGTGGGCGCAAGCTCAATCTGTACTGCACCGGCAAGGGCTCGCCGACAGTATTGTTCGAGGCCGACGCCGGCCGTGCGGGATGGGATTGGTCGGCGGTGCTGCCGGAAGTAGCACAGCGCACGCGCGCTTGCGTGTACGACCGCGCCGGCCTCGGTTCCAGCGATCCGATCATCCGCGCAGCGACGGTGGCCAATGCCAGCAAGGATCTCAACTTCCTGATCAAGAACGCCCGCATGGAAGGCCCGTTCGTGCTGGTGGGCGCCGGCTACGGCGCGATGGTGGCGCAGCACTTTGCATTGCGCTCGCGCGGCGCCAGCGTCAGCGGACTGGTACTGGTGGATGCGATGCATGAAGATGCGCTGCCTGCTGACCGCGCAGCCAAACTCGATGCAGTAGTCGCCTGCCTGAACGCGGCCGAACAAGGCAAGCCGGGCGCCGGCTGCAGCTACCCTGCATCAAGCATCAACGGCGACATCGGCCCGGCATTGGCGGCAGCCCAGGCGGCGCAAACCAACAAGCTGACTTACTGGCGCGCCCGCGCCTCGGAACTGGATAGTCTGGACACCAGCGCCGATCAACTGCGCAAGGCCCGCAAGCCATTCGGCGACATCCGCGTGATGGAAGTGCCACAAGCAGAACCGGCAGCAATCACCACCGCCGTGCTGCAAATGCTGGAAGCCCGCTAATTCAGCTTGTCCACCACGAGATGGTGGGCATCATCGAATACCCACACCGGCTCGTAGTCGACTTCAAACAAGTGGCCGTCCGGATCCTTGAAGTAGCCGGCGATACCCCAGTGGGTGCGGGTCGCCGGCTTGACGATGACGCCGCCCGCCGCCTCGGCTTGCGCCAGGATGCGCGGCACGTCTTCCGGCTTGCGCGCCATGTGGATCAAGGCGACGCCGGAGAAGCCTGCCTTGTCGCCGCTTGGCTCCAGCGCATCCTTGGCCAGGTCGCTGCGGTTGATCAGGCTGATGGCGTAGCCGCCCATATTGAATTTAACGAAACCGTCGCTGCTGGTCGGCGAGCGCTTCCAGCCCAGCGCTTCATAAAACCGCGCCGAGTTCGCTACGTCGTTCACGCCCAGCAGCACCATGTGCATGCGCTGGCTTGGCGCCAGCGTTTCGGCAAAAATATAGGTATGGCCTAGGGCTTGGTCCAGCATCAGAAAGTCCCCGGTAAAAGAATGTTTTTATCGACCTGGCGCACATCGCGCAGGCCGCAGAAGGCCATCGTCAAATCCAGTTCATTGCGGATGATATCAAGGCATTTGCTCACGCCCTGCTGGCCCATCGCACCGAGGCCATACAGGAACGGGCGGCCGATGTAGACGCCTTTGGCGCCCAGCGCCAGAGCCTTGATCACGTCCTGTCCTGAGCGGATGCCGCCGTCCATGTGGACTTCGATCTGCTTGCCGACCGCCTCGGCGATGCGCGGCAGCGCGCCGATCGAGGACTCGGCACCATCGAGCTGGCGGCCGCCGTGGTTGGAGACAATCAGCGCATCGGCGCCGCTTTCCACGCACAGGCGCGCGTCTTCCTCATCCATGATGCCCTTGATAATCAGCTTGCCGCCCCAGCGCTGCTTGATCCATTCCACATCCTTCCACGACAGGCTGAGGTCAAACTGCTGCGAAGTCCACGACGACAGCGAGGACATGTCCGACACCGACTTGGCGTGGCCGACGATGTTGCCGAAGCTGCGGCGCTGGGTGCCCAGCATGCCGAGGCACCAGCGCGGCTTGGTGGCGAGGTCGATCAGGTTGGCGACGGTCATCTTGGGCGGCGCGGACAGGCCGTTGCGCAAATCCTTGTGGCGCTGGCCGAGCACTTGCAGGTCCAGCGTCAGCACCAGCGCCGAACAGTTGGCGGCCTTGGCGCGGTCGATCAGGCGGTTGATGAAATCGCGGTCCTTCATCACGTACAGCTGGAACCAGAACGGCTTGCTGGTGTGGGCGGCAATGTCTTCGATCGAGCATATGCTCATGGTCGACAGGGTGAACGGCACGCCGAATTTCTCCGCTGCCTTGGCGGCGAGGATTTCACCGTCGGCGTGCTGCATGCCGGTCAGCCCGGTGGGCGCGAGGGCGACCGGCATGGCGACGTCCTGGCCGATCATGGTGCTGGCGAGCGAACGGTTCTCGAGGTTGACGGCGACGCGCTGGCGGAATTTGATCCTGGCGAAGTCTTCGTTGTTGGCGCGGTAGGTGGACTCGGTCCATGAGCCGGCATCAGCGTAATCGTAAAACATGCGCGGCACGCGCTTCTTGGCCAGCACCCGCAGGTCTTCAATATTGGTGATGATGGTCATGCCGTCTCCCAGTGTAATGATCGACAGATCATCGGGCATTTTTAAGAAAATGCCAATAGGGATGTGTGCGGCGAACCGGCTAGCCCAAATGCATGTACAGCTCGAAGAAGATCAATAACAGGATATTTTGCAATGTAAGGACGGAGATGCCGAAAGTAATCATCCAGTTGCGCGTATCCTGTTTCTCGCGCTCCAGCTCAGCCTTAGTAGCGTGATGAGCTAGCCGCTTGTTCAAATCCGCATTCAACTAAGTGAATATCCAATCGTGCAAAGCAAAAGGGCCTGAAGATTTCTCTTCAGGCCCTTCTACATGTTTGGTGCGGCTGGCAGGAATCGAACCCACGACCCCTTGGTTCGTAGCCAAGTACTCTATCCAGCTGAGCTACAGCCGCGCAAAACAAGAAAATTATAACATCACTTTCTTGCCGAAAACAGAAGAATCTTCCAACTCTCCCGGTAAAACTGATGGTGCGGCTGGCAGGAATCGAACCCACGACCCCTTGGTTCGTAGCCAAGTACTCTATCCAGCTGAGCTACAGCCGCTTAACTTTTACAACTTCCACTGCTATCAAACAGACTCGACAGTCTGCTTAACTTCAAATTCTGGTGCGGCTGGCAGGAATCGAACCCACGACCCCTTGGTTCGTAGCCAAGTACTCTATCCAGCTGAGCTACAGCCGCACTGTGCAAGCATTATAAAGCATTAATTTTATTTTGCAAAGTTAGATATTTTCTATCGTTTAGTTGGTTCGGCACACTGCCCGCCGAATCAACCACTTCACAAAACTGCTTTGCTGCATTTCTTTCAAACAGCGTGCCGTTCGAAAGAAGCAGCATTATAGGGATACTCCTCTGGCTTGTCCAGCACTGTCTGCAAAGCAACGAAATTCAGGTGCCGAACTCCGCCGCCGCCTTGGCCGACCACAAGGCCTCGTTATAGCTGGGATAAGGGTCGCCGTAACAATCCACCTGGCCGGCCGCGCCGACAAACTTGACCCACCAGCCAGCATCGTCTGTCAGGATGGCAATATCTCCTTCCCGGCAATGCCCGGCGATCTCTTCGCCCTGCGCCAGCACCACAATGTTGACTTTCCGATGCTTTACTACCGTTGCCATTGGCTCTCCTTGCTGGCTTCATTCATGCCAGTGATTACGTACATTATCAATATAAATTGGATTTCGATCGCGCGGTAACGCATCATTCACCTGTCTCCTCTATTCTCCTCCAAGGAAATAGATTTAGCCCGCTCCAGTAGCGGGCTTTTTTTTTCCCGTGTAGGATGCATCGCATGAACGCCCCATCCGCCGTCATGCCACCCGCCCCCGACTGGTCGAGTACCGCCCTCGGCGATCCCGTCCATTGGCCCCCTACCCTGCGCCTGACCATCGACATCCTGCTGAACTCCCCGCAAGCCATGCTGCTGATGTGGGGGAGCGAGTCCGTCATGGTCTACAACCAGGCCTACGCCGACCTGGTCGGACTGCCCAGCCTGCGCCCGCCCGGCGGCAGCGTGCCGTCCATGCAGCCGGCCGCCTGGAGCTGGAACCATGCCGCCATCGCCGCCGCCCACGACGGCCGCAGCCAGGCTTACCACGGCTGCCGCCTGCCGGTCTGGCGCAATGGCCGCATCGAGCAACAGGCGCTGGACTTGTATTACACCCCGGTGCGCGACGGCGACAACGTGCGCGGCATCCTGTGCACGCTGGCCGCGACCAGCATCGCGCCGCTGGAAGGCAACACCGCGCCGCTGCGGCTGCTGGTAGTGGAAGACAACGCCGACGCCCGCTATCTGGTGTGCGAGACCCTGCGCGCGCTCGGCCACGAAGTGCAGGCGGTGGCCAGCGGCGAGGACGCCCTGCCGCAACTGGCCGCACAACCGTTCGACGTGCTGTTCACCGACGTCAGCCTGCCCGGCATGTCCGGCGTGGACTTGGCGCGGCAGGCGCTGCGCCAGCATCCGCGCATGGCGCTGCTGTTTGCCTCCGGCTATGGCGACGAGCTGACCCGCCGCCTTGAATTCCCGGCCCGCTCGCTGCAAAAGCCCTACGATATCGAACACCTGCAAACGGCGCTCGATCAAATTGCCGCCGGGCTGGCGGCGCAGTGATTGTCCTGCACAGGCCCCGCCAACCGTGCGGAGCCGGTGCCGAGGTTGGCGCTAAAATAGCCGCATGATGCCGAACGCCCCCATCACCAGCCCGTCTGTCGCGCAGGACGCGCATGAAGAGCTGTTGCGCGCGAGGGAAGCTTTGCAGCAAAGCCAGCTGGAATTGCGCGCGCTGGCCAATTCCATGCCCCAACTGGCCTGGATTGCGGAACAGGACGGCGCGATGGTGTGGTACAACCAGCGCTGGTACGATTACACCGGCACCACGCCGGAACAAATGGCCGGCGACGGCTGGCAGGCGGTGTACGCGCCGGACTGCCTCGATGCCATGAGCGCGCACTGGGACAGCTCGCGCCGCAGCGGCACGCCGTTCGAGCTGGAGGTGCCGATCCGCAGCGCCGACGGCGAATTCCGCTGGTTCCTGATGCGCGCCAATCCGGTCCACGGCAGCGACGGCAACGTGCTGCGCTGGTTCGGCACCAGCACCGATGTCGATCAGGTCAAGCGGGTGCAGGAAGCCTTGCGCGATGAAACCGCCGTGCTGGAGCTGCTGAACCGCACCGGCGCCATGCTGGCCTCGCAGCGCGACCTGCAGCCGCTGCTGCAGGAAGTGACCGACGCCGCCACCAGCATCGCCGGCGCGCGCTTCGGCGCCTTCTTCTACCACAGCACCAACAGCGCCGGCGAGACACTGGTATTGCACACCTTGTCGACCGGCGCGCCGGCCGCCTTTTCGCAGTTCGGCCAGCCGCGTGCCACCGCCCTGTTCGGCCCCAGCCTGCGCGGCGAAGGCATCATCCGCTGCGACGACGTGCTGCAGGATCCGCGCTACGGCAACAACCCGCCGCACGCCGGCATTCCGGCCGGCCATCCGCCGGTGCGCAGCTACCTGGCGGTGCCGGTGGCGCTAGGCAACGGCGATGTCATCGGCAGCCTGTTCTTCGGCCATCCGCAGCCCGGCATGTTCAGCGAGCGCACCGAGCGCATCATCGCCGGCATCGCCGCCCAGGCCGCCGTGGCGATCGACAACGCGCGCCTGTACGAAGCGGCGCGCCAGGCCGCCGAGGAGCGCAAGGTGCTGCTCGACAGCGAACGCCAGGCGCGCGCCGAAGCCGAGCGCACCAACCAGCTCAAGGATGAATTCCTGGCCACCTTGTCGCACGAGCTGCGCACCCCGCTGACGGCCATCCTCGGCTGGGCGCAGGTGCTGCGGCGCGGCAGCCGCGATGCGGCCGACCTGCAGCGCGGCCTGCAAACCATCGAGCGCAACGCGCGCGCGCAGGCCCAGCTGATCGAGGACTTGCTCGACATGAGCAGCATCACCTCCGGCAAGGTGCGGCTGGAAATGCAGCCGCTGGCGCCGGACGCGCTGGCCGCCGCCGCCATCGAGTCGGTGCGCCCGGCGGCCGACGCCAAGCAGATCCACATCGACAAGGATTTCCAGCACACGCCGGGCATGGTGTCCGGCGACGCCAACCGCCTGCAGCAGATCCTGTGGAACCTGCTCAGCAACGCCATCAAGTTCACGCCGCGCGGCGGCGCGGTCACGGTCGGCGTGCGCAGCGACGGCGACCAGATCGCCATCACCGTGCGCGACAGCGGCATCGGCATCGCCCCGGGCTTCCTGCAACATGTGTTCGAGCGCTTCCGCCAGGCCGACGCCACCACCACCCGCCAGCACGGCGGCCTGGGGCTGGGGCTGGCCATCGTCAAGCACCTGGTGGAGCAGCACGGCGGCACCATCGCCGTGACCAGCGAGGGCGAAGGCCGGGGCGCTTGCTTCACCCTGCGCCTGCCGGCCCACCACCACCTGCCGGCGCCGGCCGCGCCGCCGGCCCCGGCCAAGCCGCATGCTGCGGTGCAGGATCTGAGCGGGGTACAAGTGCTGGTGGTGGACGATGAAGACGACGCGCGCGAACTGATCAAGCGCATCCTCAGCGATTGCAACGCCGAGGTGCTGACCGCCGCCACCGCCGCCGAAGCCTTGCAGTTGCTGCAACACGAGCGCCCCGACCTGCTGGTCAGCGACCTCGGCATGCCGGGCATGGATGGCTACGGCCTGCTGGACCGCATCCGCGCGCTGGGACCGTCGCGCGGCGGCGACCTGCCGGCCATCGCCCTGACCGCGTTTGCCCATGCGGAGGACCGTGGCCGGGCCCTGGCCAGCGGCTTCCTCGCGCATCTGGCCAAGCCGGTCGAACCCGATGAGCTGATCGCCAAGGTGGCGGCCACCCACGCCACCCAGCGCGACGTTTGATTTTTCCGCATGGAAATGATTCTCTCCTACTTGCAGACGCGGCGATGTCCTACAAGCAATGTGAAAATCTCTTGGTAGACTACAATAATATAAAAATAGGCGTACAATAGTTTCCGCACAGAAACCGATGCGCACTTGTGTGCGCCGCAATACGACGACCTGGGCTATTATCGAAATACTATCCATACCGAGACTAAGCGAGACCATCAACATGCCGAGCCGAGACGAAATCCTGAACGCCAAAATCCTGGTGGTGGATGACAGCGCAGACAACGTCGAGCTGATGCTGGAGATTTTGCGCGAAGCCGGTTACACCAATGTGGCGTCGACCATGCTGCCGGAGCAGGTGTGCCCCCTGCACCGCCAGCATTGCTACGACCTGATTTTGCTCGACCTGCAAATGCCGGGCCTGAACGGCTTCCAGGTCATGAAGGGGCTGAAGGAAATCGAACAAGGCGGCTACCTGCCGGTGCTGGCCCTGACCGCGCAGCCGAGCTTCAAGATCGCCGCGCTGGAAGCGGGCGCGCGCGACTTCATCAGCAAGCCCTTCGATTTGCTGGAAGTGCACAAGCGCATCCACAACATGCTGGAAGTGCGCCTGCTATACCGCGAGCTGGCGCAGTACAGCCGCCAGCAGCAGGAACTGGCGCTGCACGATCCGCTCACCGGCCTGCCCAACCGGCGGCTGCTGGAAGACCGCATCTCCACCGTGCTGCAGCACGCCACGCGCCATCAGCACCGCGCGGCCGTCATGTATCTCGATCTGGACGGTTTCAAGCCCATCAACGACACCCACGGCCACGCCTACGGCGACGAAATCCTCAAGCAGGTGGCGCAGCGGCTGATCGGCTGCTCGCGCAAGGAAGATACGGTGGCGCGCGTCGGTGGCGACGAGTTCGTGATCGTGATGGGCGGCATCGCCAGCGTGGCCGACACGCAGGAGCCGTGCAACAAGCTGATCGACGCCGTCTCCCAGCCCTATGTGGTCAACGGCGTGACGCTCAAGCTGTCGACCAGCATCGGCGTCGGCATTTTCCCGGACGATGCGACCGAAGTGGCGCCGTTGATCGCCGCCGCCGACGGCGCCCTGTACGAAGCCAAGCGCTCGGGCAAGAACCGCTGCTGCACCGCGCAGACGCTGCCGGCGCCGCCGCAGCAGCGCCATGTCCAGTCGGCCAGCGTAGTCACGCCGGCCTGAGCCAGGCACCTGGAGCCCGGCGGCGCTGCGCGCTCAGTGCTGCGCGCCCTCCTTCAAGCCCTTGCGGGTACTCTGCTCGACCTGGCGCGCATTCTGATGGTCGCCGTGCGCATCCACCGTCTCCGGCGCCACCTCGATGCGCGTGATGCCGGCGTCCACCGACACCGGGTCGCTGGCCGGGAACGTCATCTCGACGGCGCTGTCGAGCAAGGTTTCGCCCGCCAGCTCGGCCGGCGTTTGCTGCTCCTGCTCCGCTAGGGTGGTGATGGCCGCCGCCCACTTCACCACGTCCAGCGCCGCCAGTTCGCGCACCGTATGCACATTGAATGCCTGCGCCAGCGCCTTGGCGTCCTTGGCGCTGACGCCGCGCAGCGCGCTGGTCGGCGCATCGGCCAGCGCACGGAAGCTCAGACCCACATAATCTTTGTCCACGACAGTATCGATATTCATCACAGCCTCCTTTAAATGTCCCGCTCCACTTTGCCAGCGCGGCCGCGCCGGGTCTGTGCGCAAGCCCACCTCCCCATTGTTGCGCTCGATTGACCATGCTGTTTTGACATTCATATATGTGCTTGCTATGATCGTTTGATGGACAAACCAAAGATCCTGGTGGTCAACGACGACGCCAACAGCCTGTTTGCCCTGACCAGCCTGCTCGCCCAGTGGTCGGGGCAGGAGGGCTATGAAGTGCTGGCGGCGCCATCGGGTCAGGACGCCCTGCGCCAGGTGCTGCTGCACGACTTCGCCGTAATTCTGCTGGACGTCAACATGCCCGGCATGGACGGCTTTGAAACCGCCGCCGCCATCCACGCGCGCGCGCGCTCGGCCGACATTCCCATCATCTTCGTCACCGCGTTTCTCGCGGACGAGCTGGACCGGCTGAAGGCTTACCAGCACGGCGCCGTCGACTTCCTGTTCACGCCGGTGATCCCGCAAATCCTGTATGCCAAGATTTCCGTGTTCGTGGCGCTGGCCGTGAAAAACGAAGAATTGAAGAACCAGGCCCGCCAGCTCAGCCAGCGCACCACCGAGCTGATCGCCACCAACCAGCGCCTGACGCGCGAGATCGCCGAACGGCAGACGGTGGAGCGGCAAAACCACGCCAAGGATGAATTCCTTGCCATGCTGGGCCACGAGCTGCGCAATCCGCTCAGCGCCATCAGCAGCGCGGCCTCGCTGATCGGCCTGCCCGGGGTGTCGGTCGACGGCGTGCAGCGCGCCAAGAAAATCATCCAGCGCCAGAGCCAGCACCTGGGCCGCATCGTCGACGATTTGCTTGACCTGTCGCGCGCCATGTCGGGCAAGATCCTGCTGACCTGCGCGCCGCTCGACCTGGCCGCGCTGGTGGCGCAGACGCTGGAAACCTACCGCGCCACCGGCCGCAGCACCGACTACGAACTGGACCAGGACCTCGCGCCCGGCTGGGTCGATGGCGACAGCACGCGGCTGGAGCAAATCACCAGCAACCTGATCGACAACGCCCTCAAGTACACCGCGCCCGGCGGCCGCGTCGAGGTGCGCACCTGGCAGGACGATGACGAGGTGGTGCTGAGCGTGCGCGATACCGGGGTCGGCATCCCGGCCGAGCTGCTGCCGCATGTGTTCGACGTGTTCGTGCAAGGCAGCAGCACGCTGGACCGTTCGCAAGGCGGGCTGGGCATCGGCCTGTCGCTGGTGCGGCGCCTGGCCGAACTGCACGGCGGCAGCATTGAGGCCGAGAGCGCGGGGCCGCAACACGGCAGCACCTTCACGCTGCGGCTGCCGCGCATTGCGCAGCAGGCGGCCACGCCGCCGGCGCCGGCGCACAGCGCCCACGGCAAGCCGCGCGTGCTGCTGATCGAGGATAACGACGACGGCCGCGAAATGATGGCCATGATGTTGAGCGGCTACGGCTACGAAATAGAAGCGGCCGCCGACGGCCTGCTGGGCCTGACCGCCGCGCGCGCCTGGCAGCCCGATCTGGCGCTGGTCGATATCGGCCTGCCCGGCATCGACGGCTATGAAGTGGCGCGCCGGCTGCGCGCCGATGCGGCCACCAGCGCCATCAAGCTGATTGCCCTGACCGGCTATGGCCAGGCCGAAGACCTGCGGCGCGTGATGGACGCCGGCTTCGACCGCCACCTGGTCAAGCCGGTCGACATCGACCAGCTGATGGACATCATCGACAGCTGCGCGCAGGTCGCGGTCAAGCAGTAGCCGTGCGCCCTTTCCTCCCAAGCTCGGGTATGATCGCAGCAACCCCTGTCTTCACAGAGAAAACCATGTCCGTACCGGCCTCGCACGACCAACAATCACCCCAGCACGACGCCCTGCGCAGCGCGGACCTGAGCGAGCTATTGGGCCACGTCCACACCTGCTGGGACAATGAACGGCGCTCGCTGTCGCGCCAGCTGCACGACTCGCTCGGCTCGTCGCTGACCGCGCTCACCATGCACCTCGGCCTGCTGATGCAAAAGCTGCCGCCCGACCCGGCGCTGCAGGACCGCGCCGGCCACATGAAAAAACTGCTGGGGCAAATCGTCGAGACCAACCGCCAGATGCAGCTCAAGCTGTGGAACGACAAGCTGGAATTCCTCGGCGTGCGGGTGGCGCTCGACGAGCTGGTCGCGCAGTTCGGCGAGCAGCGCGGCATCACGGCCCGCTGCAGCCTGCCCGACGACGAGCTGGACTGCCCGCGCAGCCACGGCATCGTCTTGCTGCATACGCTGGAAGAAGCGCTGCGCAACATCATCGCGCATGCGCAGGCGACCGAGGTCGACGTCATCGTCGACGATAACGAGGACGAAGTCATGTTGACGGTGAAGGATAACGGCGTCGGCCTGAACGGCCCGGTGCCGGCCGGCGAGACCGCCGGCAAGTTCGGCTTGCGCATGGCGCGCGAACGCGCGGCCTACCTCGGCGGCACGCTCACACTGACGAGCGGCGCGACCGGCGGCGTCACGCTCACCATGATCCTGCCCAAGCCGGCTGCCGCTTAATGTAGCTTAACTAATGTAGCTTGACCAGCGGCGTGCTGCGTTTGATCAGGAAGCGCGCCAGCGCCAACACCGCCGTGCGCACCGTTCCCAAGACCGCCTGGTGGTGCATCAGGTGCAGGCTGACATACATCATGCGCGCCACGAAGCCATCGACAAACCAGCTCAATCCCTTCAACGATCCCATCAGGCTGCCGACCGAGGTCGTTTGGCCGAACGACACCAGCGAGCCGTAATCGCGATAGACGTAGGGTCCGGCTTGCGGCGGCCGGCCCTTGTGCTGGCGCAGGAAAGTCTCCAGCAGGTAGTCGGCCTGCTGGTGTGCGGCCTGGGCGCGTGGCGGCGTCAGTTTGCCGTCCGGGCCGGCACAAGCGGCGCAATCGCCCAGTGCGTACACGCCCGCCACGCCCTTGACGGCCAGCGTGCCGTCCACGTCCAGCTGCCCGGATTTAACCGTTGGCAGCCCCAGTGTTTTCAGAAAATCGGGCGCCTTGATGCCAGCCGCCCACACCACCATGTGCGCCGGATAGCGGGTATCGCCGGCCGTCACGCCGGCAGCATCGATGGCGGTGACGCGGGTATCGGTCACCACCGTCACGGCGCGCTGGCGCAGCAACGACAGCGCGGCGCTGGACACTTTTTCCGGCAGCGGCGCGAGGATGCGCGGCGCGCCTTCAAGCAAGGTGATGCGCACATCGCGCTCGGCTTGCAACTGGCGGAAGCCGTAGGCGGCATACACGCCGCTGGCCTCACGCAACTCAGCCGCCAGTTCAACGCCGGTGGCGCCGCCGCCGATGATGACCACGTCCACGCCCCCATCTTTTTTCAATTCGGCCAGCGTCAGGCGCTTGAGCAAGGTCAGGCGAAAGCGCTCCGCGTCCTCGGTGGCATTCAGGGAAATGGTGTGCTCGGCCGCGCCGGGCACGCCGAAATAGTTGGAAGTGCTGCCGACCGCAATCACCAATTGGTCGTAGCGGATGTGACGTTCGGGCAGGATTTGTTCTTCGCCGCTGCCGATGGCGGCCACCGTCACCAGGCGCTGCCCGGCATCGAGCGCCTGCATCGGGCCGTAGACAAAGGTGAAGCCGTTGTCGTGCGCCAGCATCTGGTACGACAACCCTTCCTGGTGTACGTCCAGCGTGCCGGCCGCCACCTCGTGCAGCGACGGTTTCCAGATATGCGACAGCCGGCTATCCACCAGCATCACGGCCTCGGGGCCCAACTTGCGGCCCAGCTTGCAGGCAAGCTCCAGCCCGCCCGCTCCGCCGCCAACAATCACGAATTTGCTCTGCAAAACTGTCTCCTGGTGGCGGCGCTGGCGAGCGCGTGATTAGTCGCGGCGGTCGTGGCCGTGGCCATGACCTTTGCCGTGGCCCTTGCCGGGACCGTCGTCGCGGCGATCGTCGCGATGGTCGTCACGGCGATCGTCGCGGTGGTCGTCACGATGGTCGTCGCGATAGTCGCGGCGGTCCGGGCCTGGGCCGCCGTGGCGCTCGCGGTAGCGCGGCACGTACTGATTGTTGTACCAGTTATCCTGCACGAAATACACGCGCTGGCCGCAGGCATTGTAGTGGCGGCAGTGCTTGGCCCAGTTCTTGGCGTGGCCTGGCGGCACGCGCAGGTAGATCGGCGCGGTTTCGACGTAGCGTACTGGACGCTCGATGATCACCGGCTGGCGGTAAATCAGCTGCGGGGCAGGATAATCGCCGATGTCGATGCGGCCGTAAAAGCCGGGCTGGCCGACGCTGATGGACATCGCCACATCGGAGGCAAAGGCGGAGGCGGACAAGGCCAGCAGGCTGGCGGCGAGTAACTTGGCTTTCATGATCAGTCTCATTTTTGTAGTACGAGCGAAGGTGCTCAGTTCTTATCATAGCCGCTGCCGGGCTAAATTTCCGTGCGCTAGCGAACATAAATTGCTTGTGCTAAACTAATGGTTCGACATCTAACCATTAGCCTCAAAATCATATGTCTTCTATAGAAGAACGCTTTTCCGCCGCCCTGCACGGCTCGGCCCGCGCCTGGCGGCTGGCCATCGACCGCCGCCTCAAGCACCTGAACCTGAGCCAGGCCAGCTGGATGGCCATCGCCCTGACCGCCAAGGAAACCGAACCGCCCTCGCAAACCCGGCTGGCCGCGCGCGCCGGCGTGGAAGACCCGACGATGGTGTCGACCGTCGATCGGCTGGTGAAAGCCGGCTACATGGTGCGCACGCCCTCCGCCACCGACCGCCGCGTCAAACTGCTGAGCCTGACCCCGGCCGGGCAGGAGGTCTACCACAGCGTGTGGCAGGAAGCCGACGCGCTGCGCCGTGAACTGCTGGGCAATGTCGATCCCGAGACCCTGCGCACCGTGACCACCTTCCTTGAGGCCCTCCAGGCCAACATCGAGACCCAGCCATGAGCACCGTGGACGACGGCCTGAACCGCCGCATGATCACCATCTCGATCATGCTGGCGACCATTATCCAGGCGCTGGATGGCACCATCGCCAACGTCGCGCTGCCGCACATGCAGGGCAGCCTGTCGGCCTCGCAGGACCAGATCACCTGGGTGCTGACCTCCTTCATCGTGGCGGCTGCGATTGCCACGCCGCTGACCGGCTGGCTGTGCGACCGCTTCGGCCAGAAAAACATCTTCCTGGCCTCGGTGGCCGGCTTCACCGTCGCCTCGGTGCTGTGCGGCCTGTCCGGCTCGCTGGTGGAAATCGTCATCGCGCGCCTGCTGCAAGGCATTTTCGGCGCCGCGCTGGTGCCGCTGTCGCAAGCCACCCTGCTCGACATCAACCCGCGCGAAAAGCACGGCTCGGCGATGGCGGTGTGGGGCATGGGCGTGATGATCGGCCCGATTCTCGGGCCGACGCTGGGCGGCTGGCTGACCGACGCCTACGACTGGCGCTGGGTGTTCTTCATCAACGTGCCGGTGGGTGCGATGGCGTTCTACGGCATCTGGCGCTACATCAAGAAGACCGAGGCGCCACGCAAGATGCAGTTCGACGCATTCGGCTTTGCCACCCTGAGCCTGGCCATCGGCGCGCTGCAAATGCTGCTCGACCGTGGTGAACAGAACGACTGGTTCAGCTCCACCGAAACCTGGATCGAAGCCATCGTCCTGGCGCTGAGCTTTGCCTACTTTGTCGCCCACACGGCCACCCGCCCTGCCGGCAAATCCTTTTTCGATTACCGCCTGCTGCGCAATTCCAACTACGTCAGCGGGCTGTTGTTCATCTTCATCGTCGGCCTGGTGCTGTACGCAACGCGCGCGCTGACGCCCTCGATGCTGCAAAGCCTGATGGGCTATCCGGCCAAGATCGCCGGGCTGGTGACGGCGCCAAGCGGCATCGGCACGATGGTGGCGATGATGGTGGTGGGCCGGCTGGTCGGCAAGATCGACCTGCGCGTGCTGCTGGGCACCGGCTTCCTGATCACCGCCTTCTCGCTGTGGCAGATGACCCAGTACACGCTGGTGCTGTCGCAAAGCGACATCGTGTGGCCGGGCGTGATCCAGGGATTGGGCCTGGGCCTGGTGTTCGTGCCGCTGAGCGCCGCCACCTTCGCCACCCTGTCGCCCGAAATGCGCGCCGAAGGCACGGCCATCTACAGCCTGATACGCAATATCGGCAGCTCGATCGGCATCGCGCTGGTGCAGACGCTGTTGGCGCGGAACACGCAGACCGTGCACGCCTCGCTGACGGAACACGTCACCAGCGCCAACCCGGCCTTGCTGGACAACCTGGCCACGCCGCAAGCGGCGGCCTCGCTCAACAACGAGATCACGCGCCAGGCTTCGATGATCGCCTACGTCGACGACTTCTGGCTGATGATGATTGCGACGCTGTGCGTGATCCCGCTGCTGTTGCTGATTAAACCGCCGGCTAAGAACGCGCCGGCCGCAGTCGATCACGCTGCGATGGAATGAGGAGAACCGAAATGAAAACACCAACCATACTGGTCGTGGCGGCCGCCGTGGCGATCGCCCTCGCCGGCTGCGCCAGCGTGCCGCCGGACCGCAACGCGCTGGCCAAGCGCGACATCGCCGGCGCCGAACTGTCGGCCAACATCAAGCTCGCGCAGGAAGGCTGGCCGCAAGTGCAATGGTGGACCGCCTACCATGACGAGCAGCTCAACGCCATCATCAAGCAGGCGCTGGCCTCCGGCCCGTCGCTGGAAGTGGCGGCGGCGCACATCGGCAGCGCGCGCTCCTCGCTGTCGCGCAGCGTGGCCGACCTGGGCATCTCCGGCACGGTGAACGGCAACGCCAACCGCCAGCGCTACTCGGGAACCGGCTTGTTCCCGGCGCCGATCGGCGGCGCTTACTTTACCGAAGAGACCTTGCGCCTCGACCTGCGCTACAACTTCGACTGGTGGGGCAAGAACCGCGCGCAAGTGTCGGCTGCCGTCGGCGAACTGAATGCCGGCCGCGCCGCCTATGCCGAAGCCGAACAGGCGCTGGCAGCATCGATTGCGCAAAGCTACTTCCGCCTGCAAGGCGCGTGGGCGCGATTGGAAAATACCGATCAACTGGCGGCCACGCAAACCGCGCTGGTGCAAGATAGGGCCAAGCGCATCGCGCGCGGCCTGGCCAGCGCCGACGAGCAGCGCGCCGCCGAAGCGGAACTGAACCTGATCCGCAAACAGCAGGCTCAGCTCCGGGCCGATATCGAATATGAACGCGAAGCCCTGCGCGCGCTGGCAGGCGCCGACAACACAGCGCTGGCCGATCTCAAGCCGGTGGCGGTGTCCCCCGCGCCGCACGCCCTGCCCGCACGCCTCGGCATGGAACTGATGGCGCGCCGTCCGGATCTGCAAGCGGCACGCTGGACGCTGGAAGCCTCGCTCAGCAAGATCGACGCCGCCAAGGCCGCGTTCTATCCCGACGTCAACCTGACCGGCTCCATCGGCCTGAATAGCGTCAAGGCCGAAGACCTGCTGCAACTGGCCAGCCGCACCCTGTACATCGGCCCGAGCGTGTCGCTGCCGCTGTTCGACAGCAAGCGCCTCGATGCGCAACTGGACGGCGCGCGCACCAACCGCAACGAGCGCATCGCCGAATACAACCAGACCATCGTCGAAGCCGTGCGCGAAGTGGCGCAAGGCGGCGCGCAACTGCAAGGCATCGAGCAGCAAATCGTGCAGCAAACTGCGGCTACCACGTTGGCGCGCGCGCAGCTGGCGTCGGCGCAAGCGCGCATGGACCACGGCCTGGCCAACAACAGCAGCGTGCTGAATGCGCGCCTGTCGCTGCTCAAACAGCGCGATGCGGACCTGTATCTGCAACAAGTACAACTGCTGGCCGAAGTCGCGCTGACCAATGCGCTGGGCGGCGGCTATCACGAAGAAGCGCCGCTGGCGACCGCGATCAAATAAGGACATCACATCATGAGCACTGAAATCACCAAACCAAACGAGAGAAAACGCAAGGCCATGCTGGCGGGGATCACGCTGGCCTTCATCGCCGTCGGTGCGGCTTACGCGGTTTACTACGCGAGCGTACTGTCCAAAGTGCAGGAGACCGACAACGCCTACGTGGGCGGCAACCTGGTCAACCTGTCGTCGCAAGTGACCGGCAATGTGACCGAGATCCGCGCCGATGAAACGCAGATGGTGCAAGCAGGCGCGCCGCTGATCCAGCTCGATGCGGCCGATGCCGACATCGCGCTGGCGCAAGCCGAAGCCAAACTGGGCGCTGCCGTGCGCCAGCAGCGCCAGCGCTTTGCCGACGTGGCGCAGTACGATGCCACCGTCGCGCTGCGCAAGCTGCAGCTGAAGAATGCCGAAGCCGACCTGGCGCGCCGCAAGCCCCTGGCGGCCGACCATACCGTGTCGGGCGAAGAAGTGGAGCACGCGCGCCAGGCAGTGGAAGATGCGCGCGCCGCGATTGCGGTGGCGGTCAAGCAGGAAGAGGCGGCCAAGGCTGGCGTCAGCGGCGTGAGCGTGGCGCAGCATCCGGCGGTGCAGGCGGCCAAAGCTGATTACGTGCAGGCGTGGCTGGCGGCGCGCCGCAATACGATCTTGGCGCCGGTGTCGGGCTACGTGGCCAAGCGCAGCGTGCAAATTGGCGCGCGCGCCACGCCGGGGACTTCGCTGATGGCGATCGTGCCGCTGGACCAGCTGTGGGTGGACGCCAACTTCAAGGAATCGGAACTGAAGAATATCCGCGTCGGCCAGCCGGCCAAAGTGGAAGCGGATATGTATGGCAGCAAAGTCGAATTCCACGGCCGCGTGGTGGGGCTGTCGGCAGGTACAGGCAGCGCGTTCTCGCTGCTGCCGGCGCAGAATGCCAGCGGCAACTGGATCAAAGTGGTACAGCGCCTGCCGGTGCGCATTGCGCTGGATCCGAAGGAGTTGAAAGAGCACCCGCTGCGTATTGGCCTGTCGACCACCGTCTCGGTGGACATCAGCAAAACCGACGGCGCGGTGCTGGGCGCGGCGATGCCGCAAACGCCGGTCTACACCACCCAAGCGCTGGCACAGCCATTGCAACAAGCCGCCACCGCCGCCGACGCCATCATCGCCCGCAACCTCTAAAAATTCGGGGTCAGAGCCGACAATCGGACATTTGTCCGATTGTCGGCTCTGACCCCGAATTCGCTAGCGCAGTTCGGCATCCAGCTGACGGATTGCGGCTTGGGCTTGGGTGATGACGCGATCGGCGATGCGCTGGCGCATGCCGGGCACGCGGCCGGCGGCTTCGGCTTCCAGCAGGATCGGTGTCAATAGCTGCACGGCCGAATCGCGGAAGCCTTCAGCCACCTGCTCCAACTGCGCATTGAACGACTGCTCTGCCGCCATCAGCTGCTTGCGCAGCTCCTCTTCAAACGCGATGCGCTTGTCGCGGATTTCGGTGCGCTTGCGCTTACCACCATCTGTAAACCACTTGAACGCGCCAGCCAGCAGCACGGCGCCGCCGACAAACGGCGCCACCGGCGCCACCACCGGCAACACCACCGCTGCGCCGATCAGGTAAGCCGCCGTGCCGGTGCTGGCCGCCACCGCCGCCCCACCGGCCAGCGTGATATTCGCCGCCGTATCCAGCTTGTTGACGATACGCGTACCAATACGCAGGCGCGGCATCAGCTTGGCCAGCGCCGCGTGGTGCTGACGCTGGAACACCGTCGCCTGCCCCAGCTTCATCCCCGACTGGAACAGCCGCAAATCCTCCTGCAACAGCAGCAAGGCCTGTTCCTTGCGCCGCACGATGCGGTCCAGCCGCCGCTCCATCTCCTGCCCGAACTGGTTGCGGCCCATGCTGGCCCACACGTCTTCATCTTTCCATTTGTCGGTGTTGAGGCGGTCCGTCATGGCGAGTTCAATGGCGTTGCCGGCATCATGCACGGCGTCGTCGATTTCCTCGATCATCAGGCGGCGCTCGTGGGCGATGCGCTGTTCGACCAGCACCAGCCGCTGGGTCACCTGGCTTTTCAGATCACCGGCGGCGTTGACCAGCGAACTGGCCGCCGCCTCGCCCACCGACAGCAGACGCGCCTGCTCCTGATAGATGCTGATGTCCTGCGCGATGGCGGCGGTGGTGCTCCTGACCACTTCACGCAGCGCGGCCTGGTCGATCTCGCCGGATTGGAAATGGCGCGCGTGATCGACCAGTTCGCGCTGGCCTGCGGTGCGGCCGAAATCCGCCACCGCATCTGCCAGCGAACGGCCGCGCACCAGCCGGCGCGCCTGTTCGCCAAGGTTGGCGAGGATGCCGCGCTCTTCGGCGGCCGGCAGGCGTTCCAGGTTTTCCGGCGACAAGCGCACCGATAGCGCCTTGGCCAGCCGCTGCGCCAGTGCGCGCGCCTCGGCGCCGTGCAGCGCCAGCAGCGGGATGGTCATATCCAGCGCCTGTTCGCGCGCGGCCTGGTCGATACCGGTGCAGCTGCGACTAAGCGCATTCAGCGCCCAGTCAACTTCCACGCCAGATTCGATGGCGTTCAAGACGAGTGCAGTGAAGACGGCAGAGGATTGGCCATCGCCGGCAAGGTCGGTGACGGCGGCGAACTGGGCCAGCGTGAGGCTGCCTTCATTACCGGCGATCGCGCCCACCGCCCGCGCGTAGGCGGAGCTGAAGCTCTGGTCGGACGACAAATGCTCGTCCAGCGAACGCACGACGAGCTGCGAGGGAGGATTCACGCCTGCTCCAGTTGGTTGTGATGCCATTATGGCATTGTAACTGAAGCGGGCTTAGTGCGGCAGGTAGCGGATAAGCGCAATGACAGCGCCAATGGTCAGGCTGCTCTGGGCGACGAACAAGGAGATCATCCACTTCAACATATCGAACTTGAGCGCCCCTAGTTGCTGCGCGAGCTCCGTCCGCACCCACTCTTTGGAAGCAAGCCCCTCCAGCACCTCTCCCAGCGCGTCCGCATGCGCGGTCGCCTGCTCGGGGGGCACGCCGCCCTCTTCAGGCGTCTTACGGCATTTGGTGGAGTCGACGGAGTTCATGGGAACAGTATGCGCCGCCCTTCGGCGAATGCAAGCCGCACACTTTGATATAGATCAGCCCTGCACTACCTCGGTAGATAGCGTCAGCGTCTCCTTGATTTCCTCCATCACCACATAGCTTTTCGACTGCGCCGCGCCAGGCAGGCTGAGCAGCATTTCGCCGAGCAGCTTGCGGTACTCGGCCATTTCGTGGATGCGCGCCTTGATCAAATAATCGAAATCGCCCGATACCAGATGACACTCCTGCACCTCCGGTATCCGCAGCACCTCGCGCCGGAACTGCTCGAACGCCGGCCCCGACTTCTGGTTCAGCGTGATCTCCACAAACACCAGCAGCTTGGCCCCCAGCGACGGCGGATCGATGCGCGCGTGGTAGCCGGTAATCACGCCATCGCGCTCCATCCGCTTGACGCGCTCGATGGTCGGCGTGGTCGACAAACCCACCTGCTCGCCCAGGTCCTTCATCGAGATGCGCCCATCCTCCTGCAGGATCTGCAATATCTTTCGATCAAGCTTGTCCAGGCCCCGGACCGATTCTTTCTGAATTCTCATGAAAATCCACTGTTTTATCGAATATATACAGTAACAAACACTACGATAACGAGAATACCATAGCGGAATCTAATGCAGTTAAATAATCGGGGGCAAGCATGCGTATAGTCATTCTGGGTAGCGGTGTCATCGGCGTCACCAGCGCCTACTATCTGGCTAAGGCCGGCCACGACGTCACCGTGCTCGACCGCCAAGCCGGCCCCGCCCTCGAAACCAGTTTCGCCAACGCCGGCCAGATCTCGCCCGGCTACGCCTCGCCGTGGGCCGCCCCCGGCATCCCGCTGAAAGCCATGAAATGGATGCTGCAGCGTCACGCACCGCTGTCCATCACCCCGGACGGCACCCTGTTCCAGCTGCAATGGATGTGGCAGATGCTGCAGAACTGCAATGCCGAACGCTACGCCGTCAACAAGGAACGCATGGTGCGCCTGGCCGAGTACAGCCGCGACTGCTTCAAAGCCCTGCGCGCCTCCACCGGCATCGAATACGAAGGCCGCCAGCAAGGCACGACCCAGCTGTTCCGCACCCAGGAGCAAATGGACGCCGCCGCCAAGGACATCGCCGTGCTGGAAGAAACCGGCGTACCGTATGAACTGCTGAGCCGCGAACAACTGATCAGCGCTGAGCCGGGCCTGGCCCGCAACAAGCTGGTCGGCGGCCTGCGCCTGCCCAACGATGAAACCGGCGACTGCCAGCTGTTCACCACCCGCTTGACCGCGATGGCGGAAGAGCTGGGCGTGAAGTTCCGCTACGGCGTCGATATCACCGGCCTGGTCAGCGAAGGCGAGCAGCTCAAGGGTGTGCAGTGCGGCCCAGAGCTGGTCACCGCTGATTCCTACGTGGTGGCGATGGGCGCCTACTCGACCGCGCTGCTGAAAGATCTGGTGAAGATCCCGGTGTACCCGCTGAAAGGCTACTCGATCACCGTGCCGATCGTGAACGCCGACGCCGCGCCGGTGTCGACCATCCTGGACGAAACCTACAAAATCGCCGTCACCCGCTTCGACGACCGCATCCGCGTCGGCGGCATGGCCGAGATCGCCGGCTTCGACCGCACCCTGAATCCGCGCCGCCGCGAAACGCTGGAAATGGTGGTCAACGACCTGTTCCCCGGCGCCGGTGACACCGCCCAGGCCAGCTTCTGGACCGGCCTGCGCCCGATGACGCCGGACGGCACGCCGATCGTCGGCCGCACCGGCCTGCGCAACCTGTACATCAACACCGGCCACGGCACGCTGGGCTGGACCATGTCCTGCGGCTCGGCGCAACTGCTGTCGGACCTGATCTCGTCGCGCCGTCCGGCGATCCGCGCCGACGACCTGTCGGTCAGCCGCTACAGCAACGAGCGCGGCGCGCGCCATCCCGAGTTGGTCAACGCCTGATTTAGCTTTCCCCTCGTTCGCGGCGCCCCCATCCCGGCGCCGCGAATGCCTCCCTTCCGCGCCGCCTCCCCGCGCACGCCTTGCCCCCTCCGCGCATCCTGCGCGCCGCCATTCTGTCGCATCGCCGACGAGAACCTGCCGCATGGCGTTGAGATTGAGGCCACACCTGCGTATAATTTTGACCATGAACAAACTCGAAGCATATGGCCACATCGCGGCCCTGGCCATCCGTGGCGAACTCGTCTTCCCCACCAGCGTCAACGCGGCGCTGCGCGTGCAACTGGCATTGGACGACCCCGACTGCCCTATCGATACCGCCATCAGCCTGGTACTGGCCGAGCCCTTGTTGGCCGCCAAAACCGTGGCCATCTCGAATTCCGCCATGTTCACCCGCGCCGGCGCGCCGGTGGTGACCAATGTGCGCGGCGCCATCATGCGCATCGGCTACCAGAACCTGTTCGCGCTGGCGGCGGCGATGGTGGTGCGCCAGTTCGGCAGCAAGATCTCCGACCCGGCGCTGCGCAACAAGGCCGAAAAACTGTGGGACCACACCATCGCTGTGGCCGCGCTGGGGCGCCTGATCGCGCGCCACGTGACCGGCGTGAACGAAGACACCGCGCTGTTCGCCGGCATCGTGCACGAGGTGGGCGGCTTCTACCTGCTGTCGCGCGCCGAGGAATTCCCCGGCCTGCTGGACGAGGATCCGGAAAACTGGCACTCGGCCAGCGAGGAAATCATCACCCGCGAAGTGATGCGCAAGCTGTGCATCCCGGAGCCGGTGGCCGACGCCATCGAAGGCCTGCGTGACAGCTTCATGTCGATCCCGCCCGACACCCTGCTCGACACCCTGCTGCTGGCCAATCACCTGACGCCGGTGAAATCGCCGCTGCAGGAACCGCAGCGCGACCTGCCGCCGCACTCCGACTCCGCCATCGACCTGTTCATCGACGAGCACCGGCTGGCCTCCATGCTGGAAGAAGCCAAGCGCGATGCGGCTGAGATGAGCGCCGCGCTGCTGGTGTAGGCCGGATGCAGAGCGCGCCGCAGTCCTACGGTTCCGACCAATCCGGCCTGGTATGCGGCTACCTGTTCGGCCGCAGCGCCGACGGCAAAGGCCAGCCGCTGGACACCGATGCTGCGTGCGCGTGGCTCAAGGAGCGCGAGCAGCATCCGCAGGAGTTCATCTGGCTGCACTACAACCTGGCCAACACCGCCAGCGAAAAGTGGCTGCACGAGCACATGGCGCTGCCGGAGGAATTCTACGAAAGCCTGCACGAAGGCCCGCGCTCGACCCGCATCGAACTGGCCGACGACACCCTGATCGCGGTGGTCAACGACGTGCTGCACGATTTCTCGTTCGAGCCGTCCGACATCTCGACCCTGTGGCTCAGCGTGGACCGGCAAATCGTCATCAGCGCGCGCCGCAAGCCGCTGCGCGCGGTGGACAGCCTGCGCAACGCCGTGCGCGGCGGCGAACCGATCCACTCATCAGTGGAACTGCTGACCCATTTGCTGCGCGATCAGGCCGACGCCCTGATCAAAATCGTGCGCGACGCCATCAGCACGGTGGACAGCATCGAAGACAATCTGCTGGCCGGCAAACTGACCACCAAGCGCGCCAGCCTGGGCGCCTTGCGGCGGGTACTGGTGCGGCTGCAACGTCTGCTGGCGCCGGAGCCGGCGGCGCTATTCCGCCTGCTGCAAAAGCCGCCGGCATGGATGGCCGAGAGCGACGTGCAAGAACTGCGTCAATCGACCGAGGAATTCTCGATGGTGCTGGCGGACATGGCGTCGCTGCAGGAGCGCATCAAGCTGATACAAGAGGAAATTGCGGCACTGGCCAGCGAGGCCAACAACCACAGCCTGTTCGTGCTGACCGTGGTGACCGTGTTGGCGCTGCCGATCAACATCATCGCCGGCCTGCTGGGCATGAACGTCGGCGGGATCCCGCTGGCGCAATCGGCGCACGGCTTCCTGATCGTGGTCGTGATAGTGGCGAGCTTTACCGTGATCGCCGGCTGGCTGGCCTTCCGCCGCCAGCGCGACGTGACGTAGCCGCGCCGAGCGCGCGCAGGCGCCAACAGCCAGCCAGTGCGGCGGCAATCCCCATCACCAGCGCGATAAGATTGTCATGGCGATAGTCGCCGCGCACTGCGGCCAGGCTGGCCACCTGCTTGCCGCCGACCGCCACCGTGTAAGCGGTATAGAACTCGCCGGGCGCAAAGCCGATGCCAGTTTTCTGCGCCCGCAGGAACTGCACCGTGATTGGATACATGGCCGCGTCGCGGATCGCCGCGCGCTGCTTGCCGTCGGCATCGCCCTTGGCGTACAACACCAACTGCTGCTGGTCCGCCAAGCGGAAATACAGCGCCCCGCGCGTCTCCTGCTGCCAGGTCACACGCCCATTCGCCGCCTCCAACTGCTCCGCCTTGGGAAAGCGATATTCGAGCACGCCAAACAGCGCGATCAGGCCGATGCCCAGCCACAAGAAAAAATACGCCCCACGCTCGCCGGCAAACCAGTCCTTCATACCAAGCCCAATCGAAAAAACGCATCATACCCAATTCAGGGTCAGCTTTTAATTTATAAACGCTTTTGTTTACTTATTGTTGAGCAAGGCGTACAGTGGAGGGCATGAAAACTCATCTGCTGATTGCTTCCGCCTGCCTGCTGGCCTTGTTGTCCACCATTGGCGCAGCGCTGCCTTATCCGATCTTGCCGCCGCTGTTTGCCGCCGGCGCTACCAACGGCCTCAATACTTTTCTTGGCCTGCCGCCCAAGCTGCTGTTCGGCCTGGCGCTGACGATTAATCCGCTCGGCCTGCTGATCGGCTCCGCCCTGCTTGGCCCGATGTCTGATCGCTACGGCCGCCGCCCCGTGCTGCTGATTACCGCCGTCGGCGCCGCCATCGGCCACGCCGTCACCGCCGGGGCGCTGATTATCGAGAACTACCCGCTGTTCATCATTGCCCGCTTCGCCACCGGCCTGCTGGAAGGCAGCGGCTCGGTCGCGCGCGCCCTGTTGGCCGACCGCCTCGACGGCGATCTGCGCCGCAAGGCCCTGTCCTGGCTGAACGGCGCCTTCTACATGGGCTGGCTGGCCGGCCCGCTGCTGGCCGGCGCGACCCTGCAATTCGGCATCACCACGCCATTCTGGGTCGCGGTCGCCGCCCTGCTGCTGGTGGCAGCGCTGGTGGCCGTTACCCTGCCGCGCGAAGCCGCCTCACATGCGACCACCTCGTGGTGGCAGGTGGCGCGCGACCAGCACTCACTGAATCTGCTGCGCGAACCAGACCTGCGCAGCCTGTTCATCGTGACGCTGGCCTACACCTGCGGCGTGACGGCGTTCTACGAGTTCTATCCGCTGTGGCTGGTGGAGGTGCCCGGCTACGGCGCGCAAGGCATCGCATGGGTCACCGCCGCCATGTGCGCCGTGATGACGGCCACCACCATCGTCGCCGGCCGCCCGTTCACCGGCGAACCGCTGCTGCGCGCGCGCCGCTATGCATTCACGGTGGCGGCCATCATTGCCCTGCTGGCCGCCAGCAACGCCACGCTCGGCCTCGCCTGCATCATCCTGTACGGGATTCCCCATTCGTTCTACAACGCCATCGTGCCCAATTACTGCGCCGAACGCTTCGGCGGCGCGCATGGCCAGGGCGCGGTGATGGGTCTGATTTCGACCACCTTCTGCCTCGCCAACATCATCATGGCGCTGGCCGGCGCGGTGCTGACGCTGATCGACACCCGCCTGATCCTGCTGCTCGGCGCCGCCCTCAGCGCCTGGTCGGCCTGGCGCATGCAGCATTGGCACCGCAGCATGAGCGCCCGCGTGGAAGGCGCGCTGCCATGAATACCGCCGAACAGACGCTGTTCCTGATCAAGACGCGCGGCCCGCAAACCGCCCAGCAACTGGCCGCGCTGCTCAACCTGACCTCGATGGGCGCGCGCAAGCAACTGGAAGCCTGGCAGGACAAGGGCATGGTCACCTACGAAGACGTGGCCGACAAGCCAGGCCGCCCGTCGCGCCGCTGGCTGCTGACCGAGGCCGGCCACGCCCGCTTCCCCGACCGTCACGCCGAGCTGACCTTGCAACTGATCGACCAGGTGCGCACGCTGTTCGGCGACGCCGGCCTCGACAAGCTGATCGGCTCGCGCGAAGCGGCCAGCGAGCGCGATTACCGCCAGCACCTGGCCGCCGCCCGCACCCTGCCCGAACGCGTGCAGGCGCTGGTGCAAGCGCGCAGCGCCGAGGGCTACATGGCCGCGCTCGAAGCGCAGGACGACGGCAGCCTGCTGCTGATCGAAAATCACTGCCCGATCTGCGCCGCCGCCAAACAATGCCAGAAATTCTGCCGCTCCGAGCTGGACGTATTCCAGCGCGTGCTGGGCCCGGATTGCTCGGTCGGCCGGGTCGAACACATGCTGTCGGGGGCCAGACGTTGCGTGTACGTCATCAAGGAACTATAATAAGAATCATTCTCATTCTTATTCAAGGAGTTCCGCATGCCCCGTCACCTGCCGTTGCGCCCGATGTTGCTGGCGCTGTCGTTGATTTATGCCGGCCATAGCGTCGCCGCCGACGACGTCCCAGCCGATGCACCCGACACCCAGCTGCAAACCGTCACGGTGACCGGCACGGCAGACGACACTAACTACACCACCCGCTCCACCAAGTCGGCCGGCAAGCTGGACCTGACGCTGCGCGAAACGCCGCAATCGGTGTCGGTCGTCACCCGCGCCTTGATGGACGACTTCAAGCTCGACGACATCAACTCGGTGCTGGCCGCCACCACCGGCGTGACCGTGGAAAAGGTCGAAACCAGCCGCACCTATTACACCGCGCGCGGCTTCGACGTGGTCAACTTCCAGTACGACGGCGTCGGCATGCCGCAGGTGTTCGGCAATGTACAGGGCGATATCGACACCGCGCTGTATGAGCGCATCGACATCGTGCGCGGCGCCAACGGCCTGATGGCGTCGACCGGCAATCCGTCCGCCACCGTCAACTTCATCCGCAAGCGCCCGACCGCCACCACCACGGCCAGCGCCAGCGTCACACTCGGCTCGTGGAACAAGCGCCGCATCGAGGGCGACGTCAGCACCAAGCTGAATGAGAGCGGCACCGTCAATGGCCGTGCCGTACTGGTGCAGCAGGAAAGTGATTCCTACCTCGACCGCTACTCGCCGAAGAAAACCGTGGCCTACGCCGTGGTCGAAGCGCAGCTAAGCAAGGACAGCCTGCTGACCGTCGGCCACACCTACGAGGCCAATCGCAGCAAGGGCGTGATGTGGGGGGCGCTGCCGCTGTACTACCCGGACGGCAGCCCGACCAACTATCCGATATCGGCCAGCACGTCGGCCAACTGGTCGCGCTGGGACACCACCACCAATAAAACCTTCGCGGAACTGCACCAGAACCTGGGCCAGGGCTGGGCCGTGCAAGGCACCGTCAGCTACATCACCGACAAATCGGATTCGGACCTGCTGTACGTCTACGGCACGCCGAACAAGGTAGGCGGCGGCCTCTATTCTTACCCATCGCAATACGCGGCGGACCAGAAGCAAACGCTGGCCGATATTTCGGTCGACGGCAAATTCAACCTGGGCGGCCGCCAGCATGACCTGAGCTTCGGCTATAGCTGGTCGCGCTCCAAGCTGAATGACGTCTCGCGCTACGGCCAGGGCATCGGCACCGAGATGCTGGGCCAGAGCGCCTTCGACGGCAGCTACCCGATGCCAAGCTTCGACGCCGCCACCGACGGCAGCAGCTACGAAGACCGCCGCAACACCGTGTATCTGGCGGCGCGCTTCAACCCGGCCGACGACTGGAAGGTGCTGACCGGTTTCAATTCCACCCGCGCCAAGAGCAACGGCAATTCCTACGGCACCAGCAAGTACAAGTCGGCCAGCAAGACCACGCCGTACGTGGGCGTGGTGTATGACATCAACCGCGAACTGTCGGCCTACGCCAGCCACACGGCGATCTTCAATCCGCAAAGCGAAATCGACGCCACCGGCACGCCGCTCGATCCGATCGAAGGCAAGACCACCGAGGCAGGCCTGAAAGCCGCGCTGTTCGACGACAAGCTGAATGCCTCGGCCGCGATCTTCAAGACGCAGCAGGACAACACCGCCGAAGCGGCGGGCGTGATCGGCACCAAGAACTACTACCGTGGCGTGAACGCGGAATCGCAGGGCTTTGAGTTCGATCTGTCCGGTGAGTTAAGCAAAGGCTGGCAAGCCAGCGCGGGCCTGACCCGACTGACTTCGCTGAAAGGCGACGACGGCCAGGCGGTGCGTACCTTCGTGCCGCGTACCACGCTGCGTGTGAACACCACCTACCGCGTGCCTGCCTTGCCGGCGCTGAAGGTAGGCGGCACACTGGCATGGCAGAGCGAGACGTCGATCGACCAGGGCAGCGGCATTCGCACCGTGCAGGCATCGTATGCGACGCTGGGTTTGATGGCGCGCTACGAGATCGACAAGCACCTGTCGTTGTCGGTCAATCTGAATAACGTCAACGACAAGAAGCACCTGACCAGTTTGTACTGGACCCAGGCTTACTACGCCGCGCCGCGCAACGGTAGCGCGACGTTGACTTGGTCCTACTAAGCGGCCAACATGGCTGGGGCGCGCAGTAACGCCTCCAGCTGCTGCGGGGGCAATGGACGGCTGAACAGATAGCCCTGCATTTCATCGCAGCCGTTCTCGCGCAGGAAGGCGCGCTGCTGTTCGGTCTCCACGCCTTCCGCGATCACGCGCAAGCGCAGGCGGTGCGCCAGCCCGATGATGGAGCTGGCGATCGCCTCGTCGCCGCTGCTGCGGCCAAGGTCGCGCACAAAGGATTTGTCGATCTTCAGCGTCGAAATCGGGAACGACTTCAGGGCCGACAGGCTCGAATAGCCGGTGCCGAAATCGTCAATCGACAAGGCCACGCCCATCGCCCTCACCTGCGCCATTTTGCCCACGGCCTGCTGCAGGTCGCGCATGATGACGCCCTCCGTCACTTCCAGCTCCAGCCATTGCGGCGCCAGGCCGCTGTCTTTCAAGGCCTGCTGAACGCGCTCGACCAGTCGCGCTTCCTCAAACTGGCGCGGCGACACGTTGACCGACACGCACAGCGGCGGCAAGCCGGCGTCCTGCCAGGCGCGGTTCTGGCGGCAGGCGCTGCGCAGGATCCACTCGCCCAGCGCGATAATCATGCCGCTTTCCTCGGCCAGCGGGATAAAGCGATCAGGCCCGATGGTGCCGTGCTCTGGATGGTCCCAGCGCACCAGCGCCTCCACGCCGAACACGCGGCCTGTGTTCAGGTCCACCTTGGGCTGATACACGAGACGGAACTGACCATCGTCCAGCGCATTGCGCAAGCCTTCCAGCAGCACCAGCTTTTCTTCGATACTGGCGTTCATCTCGCGGGTGTAGAACTGGCAGTTGTTCTTGCCCAGCTCCTTGGCGCGGTACATCGCTGCATCGGCGTTCATCAGCAGGGTTTCAACGTCATGGCCGTCGTTCGGGTACACGGCCACGCCGATACTGCAGCTGACCTGCACCTCCTGCCCGCAAAGGCTGATCGACTGCAGCACCGCTTCGCGTACGCGCTCCAGCACCGGCGCCGCGTCAACCACGGGGCCCGGCTCGGTCAGCAGCAGCACGAATTCATCGCCGCCGAAGCGGCCCACGGTGTCGGTAGCGCGCAGGCAGCCGGACATGCGTTCGGCCACCACTTTCAACAACTCGTCGCCGGCGTTGTGGCCGAGGCCATCGTTCACCAGCTTGAAGCCATCCAGATCGATAAAGGCCACCATGACCGAGCCGCCATTGCGCTGCGCCTGCGCGATGGTCATGTCCAGACGGTCGGAGATCAGGCTGCGGTTCGGCAGGCCGGTGAGCGTGTCGTGGTGCGCCAGATGCACCATGCGTTCCTCTGCCAGCTTGCGCTCCGAGATATCGCGCACGATGGCCACCAGGCCGCCGCGCACCGCCACCACCTGCTGATGCAGCCAGCGCGCGCGCAACTGCGGCAAGGTGCTTTGCCACTCCTGCTCATGCACTCCGCCCTTGCGGGTTACATCGATCAGGTGCTCCAGCATGCCGTTGTCGCGCGCTTCCGGGATCAGGGTGCACAAGGTGGTACCGCACAAATAGTGTTTGCTGCAGCCGGTCATCTGCTCCGCGCGCTGGTTGGCGTCGATGACCTTGAAGTCGACGATCTCGCCCTGCTGGTTGCGCACTTCGCGCATCACGAAGAAGGCGTCGAGGCTGGCCGCCGAGGCCGCCGCATAGGTTTCCTGCGCGCGCCGCATGCGTGCGCGGCTGCGCGCGCCCTGCCAGGACCACAGCCACAGCACGCCACTCAGCACCAGCAGGCCAGCGCTCAGGGCGCTCGCCTGAATCAGTTTCTCGCGCCGCTGGCGTTCAAAGCCGGCCATCAATTCTGTTTCACTCAGCCCAATCAGCACATTCAGGCCGATGCCATGCAGCTCGCGCACGCCGCTATATTTTCCAATGCTGCCGTCCAGCTGCTGGCCGAAAGTCATCTTGTCGCCGCTGCGCAGCGCGCGCACTATGCCGTCCGCGCCCACCAGTCCCAGCATGCCATGCTCGCCCAGACGGCTGCGCTCATAGCTGCTGGTGAAGTAGGCCGGATCGGTTTCCACGATGACGATGCCGGCGAAGTTGCCACTGGCGTCGTCAAGACGGCGCGTGAAGTGCAAATGCCACTCGCTATTGGCGGCGTCGCGCGTGGCCGGGCTGACGTAGGTGGTGCCGCTGTCGCGCTCCATGTGGAATTTAAAGTAATTCTGGTCCGCCACCGAAATCGGCTGCGCGCGCGGATTGCTGGCCACCGTCATGCCGTTGCGGTCGACGATGCTAACCACGAACACCACGCCCGGCGGCAGCAAGCCTTCGCGGCCCAGCTCCGGCAAGGCGCCCAGCGCGCCCTTGCGCTCCACCGCGTACTTCAGCATGCGCAAGGTCTGGTCGATCCCATCCAGGCTGCGCGCCACCTGCGCTTCGTAGGTGCCCAGCATTTCCTGCAGCGAGTCGGCGGCGGCTTCCTGCGCGTGTTCGCGCTCGGCGTCGATCTCATGGAAAGTCACCACCCAGATCGCCACCAGCAGCAGCAAGGCAAACAGCGGCAGCGACACGTGGGTATCGAGGCCGCGCCGCAACCAGCGCGCGCGCAGCGATTCTTTGTTCGGGCTCATGGCGTCACCTGTATGGCTTTGACGCTGGCGTCCAGCGCCGCGCGGTCGATGTAGGCGATCATGGCCGGGTTGTCGGCCACCATCCTGCGCACGGCGGCGCTGTTGGGCAATTCGCGCGGCGGCTGGCCGCGGCCGGTGAACACCATCTTGGTCCAGTAGGCCTTCATCAGTGCCGGCGTACGTGCCGCGATCTTGTTGTAGAACTCATCGCGCAGCGGGCTGCCGACCGGCAGGTCTAGCGCCGTCGCTTCTTCGCCGCCGGGGAAGCGCCCGGTCTGCGACAGGAAGATGGCCGCCACCTGCTCCGCACGCAGCGTGGCCACCGGATTTTTAGCCGACACCACCACCACGAATTCCGCAGCCGATACCGACGCCGCCGCACACCATAGCAGCACGCACGCCAGCCCACATTGGAATAATGAGAATAGCTTCCGCATGGTCAGAACACAAAGTCGAGGGCTGCGCTCAGCACCGTGATCGGCTGGCCGGATTTAAAGCCCGGCTGCACGTTGATGAAGGTGCCGGTGGAGCCCTGCTGCGGCGTGATGCGGTCGTATTGCAGCTTGAGGGCGTAGTTCGGATACAGGTCCCAACGCAGCCCGGCGCTGACGCTGCGCTGGCGTGGAATCGCCGCCAGCAATTGGTTCAGCCCTGCGTTCAGCTGCGCCCCCGCCGTCGCCTGCGGTGCAGGCAGGCCGCTCACATCGACGCCCGCCACGCGGGTTTCCATGTTGGCGCGCGAGACCGAATACACTGCGTACGGCGTCAAGTCGCCGTAGCGGCGGCCGGCGCCGAGATAAGCGGCGGTTTTGTCGCCGAGGTAGGAGCGCGTGTTCATGCGGCCGATCTCGCCCATCATGAACCACTGGCCCGGGTCATAGTTAAAACCGAGCGACGCCACGCACGCGCGCTTGGCCGACGGCTCGTAACGCTCGACCAGCGCATGGCCCGGCGCGCCGAAGCCACGCAAGCCATCGAACAACGGACGCGCGATATCAACGCTGAGTTCCGCCGTCAGCACGCTGGCACGCACAGTCAACGCACCAGCGGTGGCGGTGTTGGCGATGCCAGCCAAGCCGCGCGCCTGCGCACGCGCATCAGGCGTCAACGACATGTCGGCGCGGCCGAACGAAACCTGCGTCACGTTGTGCACATCGCCCGCTTGCCAGCGGTAGTTGAGGTCCACGCCGTCGCTGTTCGACAGCGGAATCGCGCCATACGGCTCCACCGGCGGACGCACCCACGGCAGCGCATAGCCGGCCTTGCGATAATCGCCGGCCAGGAACAGCGGCAGCGCGATGCGGCCCACGCGCACGCTCAAATCCGGCGTCGCCTGGTACTGCACATTGGCCCACTCCACCACCGGCGCGTAACCGTTGCGCAGCGTGCGCTCGGACACCAGCTGCAGCACTGCCGACCATTTGCTGTCCACATTCAGCGCCATCTGCACGCCCAGGCGGCTATCGACCGCCGCGCTCCACCCGCGCGTGGCGCCGGCGTCGCCCGGATTGAGGGCGTTGGCGGTAAAGTCGGCCTGATTATTATTGCTGTGTACCACGCCCAGTGTGCCAAAGCCGCCGATGTTCACCGATGGCGCGTCTTCGCCTGCCAGGGCGGCAGCGCAGCCCAGCAGGGAAAAGACGGCCACGGTGGACCGCAGCGATGCAATATTGGCGTTCATACACATGTTCCTTACGCGCGAGCACAATCCGCGCAGCACAGCGCTCGTTCAGTTGGAGAGGGGAGTCGGCAACTTTATCCTTCCTTGTGGCAACTGTCGATACTTTGGAGCAAATTCTCACAAAAAATCACACTTTTGGCTGCATTTACGCCAACTCTGATGATAGAAAGACATGGAATCCAGTCATCCATTGCCAAGAAAATATTTTTCAGATATAGTGAGAATAGGAATCATTATCATTTCAAGGCACATGGATATCCCACAAGAACTGCGCAAACTTGGCTTGAAGGCCACCCTGCCCCGCTTACGCATCCTGCAACTGTTCCAGGAAACCAAGAGCAAGCATTTAAGCGCGGATGATGTCTACCGCCTGCTGCACGACGAAAACATCGACATGGGCCTGGCCACGGTCTACCGCGTGCTGATGCAGTTTGCCGACGCGGGCATCCTGATCCGACGCCATTTCGAATCGGTGGCCTCGGTGTTTGAGCTGAACGAAGGCGGCCACCACGATCACCTGATCTGCACCAACTGCGGCCGCATGGAGGAATTCTGCGACACCGAGATCGAGCAGCGCCAGGAGGCGATAGCGGCCGAGCGCAATTTCGTGCTGCACGAGCACTCGCTGTCGCTGTACGGTTTCTGCGCCGAGTGCGCAGCCACCATCAAGCCGATGGCGGCAAAGAAGCTGCGGCGGACTTGAACACGTCCTCGACGAAATCGACAAACACCTTGATCCTGGCGGCGCGCTGTTGACGCTGCGGGTACAGCGCAGAGACGTCCGGCCCCGCAGCCTGCCACTGTTCCAGCACGGGCACCAGCGCGCCGCTGCGTAGCTGCGCAATCAGCGACACCGACAGGTGCTGCACGATGCCGCCGCCCTGCACCGCCATTTCAATCAGCGAATCCACGTGATCCATAGCGACCGCGCCGCGCGGCATGGTGGTGAATGGCTGGCCGTCTTGCTGGAAGCTCCAGGGCCGCAACTGGCGCGCCTTGGGATAGAGGAAGGTCAGGCATGGCAGCAGCTCAAGATCGTCCGGGTGTTCCGGCTTGCCGTGCCGGGCGAGGAAATCGGGCGAGGCGCAGCAGACGTAGTGATTCTTGAAGATGCTGCGGCCGACCAGCGAGGAATCGGGTAGCTCGCCGATCCGCAGCATCACGTCCACGCCCTCGTCCACCATGTCGATCAAGCGGTCGCTGGCCGTGAGGCGCACGCTCAGTTCAGGATAGGCGGCCAGGAAGCGCGGCAAGGCCGGCGCCACGTAGCGCTGCGCCAGGATGCCGGGCATGTCGACACGCAGGCTGCCGCGCGGCTCGTGCAGCGAGTCGCTCAAACTCGACTCCAGGTCATCCATCTCGTCCAGCAGGCGGCGCGCTTGCTCGACGCAGCGGCGGCCCTCGTCGGTCAGCGACATGCTGCGCGTGGTGCGGTTTAATAGCTTGACGCCAAAGTGCGTCTCAAGCTGGCCGATTTGATGCGTGACCGACGATGTTGAAATCCCCAGCTTGGCGGCGGCGCGGCTAAAACCGCCCGTGTCCACCACGGCGCAAAACACCTTCAATGCATCCAGCCTGTCCATCACGGTGCGAGGCGTTCGGCATCGCCGAAGGATGCAGGTGGAGTGAACTGCATGCCCGGATTGGTGAACATCTTCACCGGCTTGGTCTTGTCATCCTTGATGAAACCAAACTGCCCGGTATCGTAGCGAAACTCGCCGGCGCCGTTGACGATGGAGATGCCGCCGGTACTCACGTGGACATGCAAGCCCGGCTCCAGGCCGGGCGAGGCATCGACGTCACCCTTGCCGGTCAGGTATTCGAGGAAGAAAGTGGTGCCGCGTATGCCGATGGTGGCGCTGGGCGTCTTCATCGCAAACTTGTCCTTGTTACGCTTGCCCAGCAGGCCGGTAATGGAACGCAGGCCGCCCTTCACCAGCGTATAGGCTGCGCGATCCGTTTCCGGCTTGGCCTCATCAAACGCGAACTGGTCGATCTTCACCGTGGTTCCCGGCTTCAGCGCCAGCTCGCTGTTGTCGATGAACCGCACTACCGCATAAGCGCCGGCGGCAGTGACCAGCGTATCGCCGCTCTCCACTTCCGACTTCACCTGCAAAGCCTTGACCGCGCCAGACGGCGAGCGCGCGCTCATCGCGCCGCTGGCTTGCACCACCACGCCGGCAACTTGCGCGGCCTGCACGCCTGCCGCGCCGAACATCAGCATTAAACTCAGATAGATGCGCCGCATGGCCTGTATGCTCCGGTACCTAAAACGCCAGCATACATCAAATACATTCAGACCAGCCCCGCGATGTAATTGAGGCCGTTGTTCGACGGTACCGGGCGAGCTTTCGCCCTTGGCGTTGCCGTTACCGGCATTTCGATCACGGTCAACGCTTCGCGCGGAGCGGCCAGTTTGAACAGGCTCACGCTGCGGGCCAGGCGTTCGGCTTGTTCTTGCAGGGAGACGATGGCGGCCAGCGATTCTTCCACCAGGGTGGCGTTTTGCTGGGTGACGCCGTCCATCGTGGCCAGCGTGCGGTTCACCAGTTGCAGCCCAAGGCTTTGCTCGCGCGTGCCGTTGCTGATGTCGCCCATCAGCGCGGCGCCGCGCAGCACGCCCTTTACCACATCGTCGATGGTGGCGCCGGCGTCTTGCACCGCGCGGCTGCCGCCGCTGACCTCTTGCAGCGAGTGCGCGATCAAGTCCTTGATTTCCTTGGCCGACTGCGCGCTGCGCTGGGCCAGCGCCCTTACCTCGCCGGCGACCACGGCGAAACCACGGCCATGCTCACCGGCGCGCGCCGCCTCCACCGCAGCGTTCAAGGCCAGCAAATTGGTTTGGAACGCGATGCTGTCCATCAGGCCAACGATGTCGCCGATCTTGCGCGACGATGTATTGATACGCTCCATGATCGCCGTCACCGTCGATACCGCGACTTCCGCTTCGCGCGCCACCGTCGCGGTTTGATCCATCAGCTTGTAGGCTTGCTGCGCCTTGTCGGCGTTGGCGGCGACGGTCGTCGTCAGTTCTTCCACCGTGGCTGCGGTTTCTTCCAGCGTGGCCGCCTGCCCCTCGGTGCGTTGCGCCAGATCGGCAGTGCCGGCCGAGATCTGTGCCGACGCCGTGGCGATGGTGTCGGTGCCACTGCGCACCTGCGTCACGATGACTTGCAGGTTGGCGCTCATCTTGTTCATGGCGCGCAGCAGTTCCGCCGTTTCATCCTTGCCCGCCACCTCAGGATCAACCCGCAAGTCGCCCTCCGCCACGCGGCGCGCCACTTCCACGGCGCGCGCCAAGGGCGCCGAGATCAGTCGCGCCACCCGGCCGGCCATCAGCAGGCCAAGCACCAGCGCCCCCGCCATGAAGCCGAAAATCAGGTGGCGCGCATGCAGGTAGGTCTGGTCCGCCGATTGCGCCGCCTGCGCACTGCCGCTCTCGTTGATCGCCACCAGCTTGTCAATCAGGTTCATGGCCTCGAAATCATATTTGCGCGACTCGCCGCGCACCACCGCCAGCGCGCCGATGTCATCGCCGCTGCGCGACAGCGCCACCACTTGCCGCACCGCGCCGCGATAGGCGCTCAGCGAGGTTTGCAAGCGGCCGATAATCGCCATCTCCTCGCTGCTGCGCGGCTGCGATCCATACGCGGTGAGGGACTGCTGCACCTGCTGCATCTGGTTTTCCATGTCCTGCTCGTACTTGCGCAGGATGTCCGGCTCGGTCGACACCACGTGGAACAGCTCAAAGGTGCGGAAGCGCGTCAGGCCGTACTTGACTTCGAGCGCATTGCGTACGCCCGGCGCCCAGCGGTGGTTAATCTCGTTGGTCACGCGGTCCAGTTCATACAGCTGGAACACGGAAAACACACCCAGCGCCATCATCAGCGCCAGCACGGCGGCGACCACCACGTTGAGTTTCTTGGCGATCTTCAGGTTGCAGAACCATTTCATGGCAATCTCCTAATTATGCTGCCTGCAGCTGCAGGCTTCCTTCGAGGAAGTTCAATGCGGATGCCGCCGGTAACGGACGGCTGTAGTGATAGCCCTGGATCTCGTCGCAGCGCCAGTTGCTCAACATGGCGCGCTGGGTCTCGGTCTCCACGCCCTCGGCGATCACGGTCAGACCCAGGCTGTGCCCCAGGCCGATGGTGGCCTGCACGATGGCGCCCTGCTCGCTCACCGCGTGCATGTTGCGGACGAAAGACTGGTCGATTTTCAGTTTATGAATCGGGAAGCGCGACAGGTAGGCCAGGCTGGAATAACCAGTGCCAAAATCGTCGATCGCCAGCTTGAGGCCCAGCGTGCGCAGGCGCTGCAGCAAGGCGATGGCGCTTTCGGCGTCGTCCACCATCACGCTTTCGGTAATCTCCAGTTCAAGGCAGGACGGATCGACATGAGTAGTCGCCAGCAAATCTTCCAGGTGTGCGAGGAAGCCCGGCGCGGCAAACTGGCGCGGCGAGATATTCACCGCGATCACCACGCGCTGGCCGGTCTCCGCCTGCCACACGCTGATCTGGCGGCAAGCTTCTTCCAGCACCCAGTTACCGATGGCGACGATCAAGCCCGATTCCTCGGCCAGTGGAATGAACTCCGCCGGCGAAATCAGCTTGCCATGACGGCGCCAGCGCACCAGCGCCTCGAAGCCGATCAAGGCGCCGTCGCCGAGTGCCTGCTGCGGTTGATAATGCAGCTCCAGCTCATTGCGCTCCACCGCGTGGCGCAGCAGCGACTCCATGTCCAGACGCTCGCCCGCTTCGGCGTTGAGCTGCTGCGAATAGACCACCAGCTTGTCGCCGCCCGATTTGCGCGCCGCTTGCAGCGCGGCGTCGGCATTGCGCAGCAAGGTGCCGGGCGTTTCGCCGTGCAGCGGAAAGCTGACCGCACCGAGACTCAAGGTGGTAAAGATTTCATGGCCCTCGCAATCGTAAGGGCTGCACACTTCGTCGCGCAGGCCAGCGAGGGCCTCGGCAAACGCCACGTCCTCGCACGCCATGCGGTACAGGATGGCGAAGTTGGCGCCATCCAGACGGAATACCTCGCCGCCGCTGCGTTCGGCCGCGCCGCGTATGCGTTGCGCCAGTCCGATCATCACGCGGTCGCCAAACGCATGGCCAAAGCCGCCGACGATGCGCGAGAAACGATCGATCGTCCCCAGCACCACCACGTGCGGCACCTCCGGCAGCGAGGCAAGGCGCGCCTCGAAGCTGCGGCGATGGGCAAGGCCGGTGAGCGGATCATGGCTGGCCTGATGGCTCAATTCGTCCTCCACCCGCACCCGGGCACGAACGTGGTACATCATGAACAAGCAGGTGACGAGGGCCAGCACGTCGAACACGTGTACCAGTCCGGTGATCCAGCCGATGGCGTGGTTGGCCATGCTGCCGCTGTCGTGGATCGCTTCCTCGACGCGCTGCTGCATTTCATCGATACGCAGGCGCAGGCGCTTGACTTCCTCGTTCATCTTGATCAGTATCGCGCGCGCAGCGGCCGGGTTATCACCGATATTGCGCTCAAACTCTGGGGCCATCTCGATGATGCGCTGGTAGCTTTCGCGCAGTGCACCCAGCTCCGGGCCATCGCCCAGGCTGGGGCGCAGTTGCGCGAGAGCGGCGTCGATTTCGCTGCGGCCCATGCTTTCCAAAAACTGGAAGCGGTCCGGCGTAATCGAATCGGTGAAGCGTTTGGAAAAGGCCAACTGGTAACGCAGTACGGCGCTTTCGAAGTCGCCGAGGTAGCGCAGCTGCGGAATGGTGTTGTTCAGTAGCGGCGTCTCGTTGCGGCGGATATTGTGCGCGGTGCGCTCCATGAACACCGACAGCGTGATGCTGGCGATAATCACCAGCAGCAGCAAAATGTAAATCAATCGGCGCGAACTGCTGGTGGTGTGATTCATGGGATTATTCCTCGGCGTGATTGGTGTCGCTGCCGCTGGCGTTTTTCAGGCACAGCAGCAGTTCGTTCGCTTCAAAGGGCTTGCTCAGAAAGCAGGTGGCGCCGCCCTGGAATGCGCGCTTGCGCAGGGCGGCTTCCGGGAATGCGGTCATCAGGATCACCGGCACTGGATTGCCGTCGCGGCGCAACTGCTCCAGCAGCTCGATGCCGCTCATGCCCGGCATTTGCAGGTCGGTGATGATGATCTGGTGTTGATCGAGCGCGCCGGCCGCCAGCAGGGCCTCCGCGCGTTCGTAGACTTCAACCGCATGACCGTAGGAACGCAGCAGGCTGCGCAAACCGACGCGCACTGCGGCGTCGTCGTCGACGATGGCGATATTAAAAGATTGTGGATCCGGATAAGACACTGGCTACTCCCATGTTCGGACGGCGACTCGCGGCCATCCAGCGCATGGGAGAACAATACAGCCAGGGACAGTTTGTGAAAATTATACGAGGGTATAGGTCAGGCTAAACCAAGCGCTTCGGCCATGCGCACCAGGTCCGCGAAGGTCTTGGCTTGCATCTTGCGCATGGCATTGCCACGGTGGATTTTGACGGTAATTTCGCTGGTGCCCACCTCGCCGGCGATTTGCTTGTTCATCAGGCCACGCGCGGCCAGCGCCATGATCTCGCGCTCGCGCGGAGTCAGGGTGGCGTAGCGCGCGGTGATGCCGTGGCGGGCCTGGTCGCGCTGGCGGCGTTCGCGGTCGGCCGCCAGCGCGACGTGGATCGCATCCAGCAGGTCCTGGTCGCGGAACGGCTTTGCCAGAAAATCAACCGCGCCGGCCTTCATGGCCCGCACCGACATCGGAATATCGCCGTGCCCACTCATGAAAATGATGGGCAATGCCACGCCGTCGCGATTCAACTCGGCCTGGAAATCCAGGCCGCTCACGCCCGGCATGCGCACGTCGAGCAGCAGGCAACTGGTCAACTCCTTGCGCGGCTCGGCCAGGAACGCCGCCACCGACGAGAAACTGGCCACCTGCATGCCGACCGAGCGCAAAAGGCTGGAGATGGCGTCGCGCAGCGGCGCCTCGTCGTCGACGATGTAGATCAGCGAGTCGGAATAATCAATCTGGTTCATGGACGGGCAGCGTGAAGTAGATGGTGGCGCCGGCCACCGGGCTATCCGGCGTGGCCGGCTTGGCCCAGATACGGCCGCCGTGGTTTTCAATGATGGAGCGGCAGATCGGCAGGCCCATACCCATGCCGTCCTCCTTGGTGCTGTAGAAGGCCTCGAACAGGCGCGGAGCTGCGGCCGGCGGGATGCCGGGGCCGGAATCGCTCACGCTCACCTGCAGCGCCCCCTCGGCATTGCGATGCGCCTGCACTGTCAACACGGCCTGCCCGGGCTGGCATGCCGACATGGCCTGTATCGCGTTCATCAACAGATTGATTAACACCTGCTGCAGCTGCACGCGGTCGCCCAGCACCGGCGGCAAGCCGGCCGGCAGGCCGAGCATCAGGGCCACATGGTGGTTATTCAGTTCGCGCCGGACCAGGTCCACGCTCTCCTCCACCACCGACTTCAGATCCAATTCCGCCTGCTGCGGCTCGCTGCGGCGCGCCAGCGCGCGTATGCGCCGGATCACGCCGGTGGCGCGCGCGCTCGATTCCAGGATGCTGGTGACGGTGCTGCGGGCCTCGTCCAGCTCCGGCTGTGGGCGATTCAGCCAGCGCAGGCAGGCCTCGCCGTTGGTGGAGATGGCGGCCAGCGGCTGATTGACTTCGTGGGCGATGGACGCAGCCAGCTCGCCCAGCATAGTGACGCGGGTGGCGTGCGCCAACTGCACCTGCGAACGGTGCAGTGCCTGCTCCGCCAGCACCGCTGCCGTGACGTCGGTCAACGCGCCGAGGTATTCCAGCTCGCCATCCTTGTTGTGGCGCGGACGCGCCAGCACGTGCACGTATTTCAGTTCACCGTCCGGCATCAGCAGGCGATGGCGTACTTCGACCTCGCTCTCGCCGCGCAGCGACTGCTCCATCGACGCCTGCACGATGCCGCGATCTTCCGGCGCAGTGTGGGCCAACACCCGTTCCATCGTCGGTGGCAGATCCAGCGGATAGCCGTAGATGCGGGCCGCTTCGTCCGACCAGTGCATTTCGCCGCTGGGCGTCTTGAAACTGAAGCTGCCGGTTTTGCTGATGCGCTGGGTGCCAGCCAGGAAGGCCTCGCTGCGGCGCAGGGCTTCCTCGCGCGCCAGCAATTCGTTGGTGGCGGCCTGCCCGCGCAGCACCAGCACACAAGTCACGACGATCGCCAGCAGGCCGACCAGCAGGCGGCCGGAGGCGGCCGCCGAAAAGGCCTCGCTGTGCGTCAGCACGTAGGACAGCACGGTCAGGCCGATACAACCCGCAGTCACCTGCAGCACCCCGCGCCGACCCCAGATGCTGGCCGATAGCAGCACCACCACCACGTACATCACGGCGATGGCCATGTCGAGCGGCGAGAAAGTGTCGATCGCAAAGATCAACAGCATGAGCATAATCAGCAGCGCAGACATCCAGGGAGTGCGGGGTACCCGAAACATGCCTATCCTTATGGGTTATATTGGCAACCTACTAAATTATAGTGTGGTTTTCCTGTCTTGCATCCTATACTCTGGTATGAGGTAGCGCAAAAACTGGAGGCCGAAGTGACATTGTATGAAACCCTGGCCGCCGATATCGCCAGCCAGATCGCCCAGGGCGTGATCCGCGAGGGTGAGAAGATCCCGTCCGTGCGCCAGACCAGCCAGCACCACAACCTCAGTGTTTCAACCGTGATCCGCGCCTTCCTGCTGCTCGAGAGCCAGGGTCTGATCGAGAGCCGTCCGCAATCCGGCTACTTCGTGCGCCGCAAACCCACCGTACAAGCCAGCAGCTCCGCCAACGAACCAATCGCCCCGGCCGAGATGGCGCGCGGCGACACGCTGGACACCAGTGAATTCGTGCTCACGACCCTGCGCTCGATCAACCAGGGCAGCGTGCCACTGGGTTCGCCGTATCCCGATCCCGCCGTGTTCCCGTGGGCGCGCCTGAACCAGTACGCCAACGCGCTGTCGCGCCGCGTCGGCCAGATGGGCATGACCGCCGACCTGCCGCCGGGGAACCCGGAACTGATCCGCCAGATCGCCCGCCGGCATCTTGAAAACGGCCTTCCGGTGGATGCCAGCGAAATCATCGTCACCACCGGCGCCACCGAGGCGCTCAATCTTTGCCTGCAAGCGGTGGCGCCACCGGGCAGCGTAATCGCCGTGGAGTCGCCCACCTATTACGCGCTGCTGCAGGCGATTGAGCGCATGCGCATGCACGCGGTGGAGATCCCGACCGACCCGGTACAGGGCATCGACCTCGAAGCGCTGGAGCGCGCCATCGTTGAACAAGGCGCGGCGGCCTGCATGGTCATGCCCAATTTCCAGAACCCGCTGGGCTTCCAGATGAGCGATGAGCGCAAGCGCGCGATGGTGGAAATGCTGACGCGGCACGACGTGCCGGTGATCGAGAACGACGTCTACCACGAGCTGTACTACGGCGATGTCCATCCAACCTCGCTGAAAAACTACGACACGCGCGGTCTGGTCCTGCACTGCAACTCCTTCTCCAAGACGCTCAGTCCCGCCAACCGCATCGGCTGGGCGCTGCCAGGCCGCTACAGGGCGCAGGTGGAAAAGCTCAAGTTCCTCAACACGCTCAACACGCCGGCCCTGCCGCAACTGGCGATTGCCGAATACCTCAAGAACGACGGCTATGACTATCACCTGCGCAAAGTGCGCAAGGCGTATGCGCAGCAGGCCAGCATCATGACGGCGGCGGTGCGGCGCTTCTTCCCGCCGGGGACCAGCGTCTCCACGCCGGTGGGCGGCTACCTGCTATGGGTGAATCTGCCGGATGGCGTGCGCGCGCTGGAACTGTATGCGCGGGCGCAGGAGCGCGGCATCAGCGTCGGCGCCGGGAATATCTTCGCCACCGGCGACGCCTTCCAGCACTGCATCCGTCTTAATTACAGCTATCCGTGGACCGCCGAGGTGGAAGCTGCCGTGCGTACACTGGGCTCGCTGGCCGGTGAGCTGGCGTCATGAGATGTTATAGCGCTCGCATGGCTCCAGCTGTTCCGGCATCTCTTCACCGCACTGCTCCAACAGCGAGCGTTCGATATTGCGCGTCATGGCGTTGAGCGCCAGGCAGTTTGGATCGGTGCCGAACGGTTCGGAGATTTCCTGCGCAATGGCTTCCAGCGCGAACAGCGTGTAGGCGACGAATACGCATACCAGCGGCGTCGCCATGCCCAGATCGGCCACCAGTCCAAACGGCAGCATGAAGCAGTATAGGTAAACGGTGCGGTGTACCAGCACGCCGTAGGCGAAGGGAATCGGCGTATTCGAGATGCGCTCGCAGCCGCCCACCGACGCCGCCAGCTCGCTGACCTGCGCATCCAGTATCCACAGCAGTGGTTCGCCCTGGCCGCGCCTGCGGCCGGCGCGCGCCAGCATCAGGCGGATACGATCCAGCAGCGCCACCGGGATGTAGTGCATGCCGCCCACTTCCTCGGCCTCTTCCTTCGACAAGTAACGCGCAAGATCCGCTGATGGATCGGTGCCGCGCAGCTGGTGCGTCAGCGCGTACACGAAAGCGATCAGGCGCTGCACGAATACCTTGCGCTCAAAGCCGTCGCCATCCTGCGGCAGATAGTTGATGACCTGCGACGTCAGGGCGCGTGCGGCGATCAGGATGCGGCCCCAGATCTGGCGCGCCTCCACGTAGCGGGCGTAAGCCGCGTTGTTGCGGAACGCGAGGAAAATCGCCAGGCTGACGCCGACCAGCGGGAACGGCACCGTGTCCAGCGGGATCCTGGCGCCGAGGATATGACCGCCGGTGACGACCGCCAGCACGCTGATCGCAAGGATCAGCAGCAGCTGCGGCAATATGGTCTTCAGTACGGAGCCATCCCATACGAACAGCATCCGCAACCAACTGGTCGGCGGACGGATAATCATGATGTTTCCGCTGCCGTTAACAGGACGGGAATCGACTTCGAAGTCGGCGTGCCTGCGCCATCCGCCACGCTATTCAGCGGCACCAGCGGATTGGTCTCCGGGTAGTAGGCGCCGATGCAGCCGCGCGGTATGTCATAAGCGACCAGCATGAAGCCGCCGGCACGGCGCTCCACGCCATCTTCCCATACGCTTTCCACGTCGACCCAATCGCCGGCCTTCATGCCCAGCATATCGATGTCCAGCTGGTTGATGAAGATTACCCTGCGCATGCCGAACACGCCGCGATAACGGTCGTCCATCGCGTAGATGGTGGTGTTGTACTGGTCGTGCGAGCGGGTCGTCATCATCACCATCAAGCGCTGGCCGTACTTGGCCTTGGCGCGGCGGATCGGCGTATCCAGCGCAATCTTCTGCGGCACGAACTGCGCCTTGCCAGTGGCGGTGACCCATTCACGCTCGCGCGAGGCCACCCTTAGATGGAAGCCGCCCGGCTTGGCGACGCGGGCGTTATAGTCGTAAAAATCGTCGAACACTTTTTCGATATCATCGCGAATGCTGGCGTAGTCGTCGCGGTAGGCCTTCCACTTCAATCCATAGCGCTCGCCCAGCGTAACCTCGGCCATACGCGAGACGATGGCGATTTCCGACAGCAGCTGCGGCGATGCAGGCTTGTTCAAGCCGAACGAGATGTGCACCATGCTCATGGAATCTTCCACCGTCACGCCTTGTGGCGTGCCGTTTTGCACATCGATCTCGGTGCGGCCCAGCGTCGGCAGGATCAGCGCCTTGCGGCCGTGGATCAGATGGCCGCGATTCAGCTTGGTGGCGATTTGCACCGTCAGCGCACACGATTGCAGCGCCTTGAAGGTCAGCGGCGTATCCGGCGTGGCCATCGCGAAGTTCCCGCCAAGACCGACGAATACCTTGACCTTCCCTGCCATCATGGCGGCTATCGTACCCACCACGTCATAACCGTGATGGCGCGGCTGGGCGAAGCCAAATACACGCTCCATGCGGTTGAGGAATGCGGCCGTCGGCTGCTCCTCGATGCCCATCGTGCGGTCGCCCTGCACGTTGGAGTGGCCGCGCACCGGGCACAAACCGGCGCCGCGCTTGCCGATCTGGCCGCGCATCATCATCAGGTTGGACAGCATCTGCACCGTCGGCACCGAGTTTTTATGCTGGGTCAGGCCCATGCCCCAGGTGGCGATCACCCGTTCACCCTTGATGAAGACCTCCGCCAGTTGATCGATCTGCGAGCGCGGCACGCCTGATTCCTCCACCAGCAGCGCCCATTTCTCGGCCCGCAGGTCGCGCGCGAATTCCTGGAAGCCGGTGGTGTGGGCGGTGATGAACGCCAGGTCCAGCAGGCGTGGGGCGCCTATCAGCACCGCCCTGTCGTCCAGCTCCAGCAGGCGTTTGGCCATGCCCTTGATCAGCGCGAGGTCGCCGCCAAGGCGCGGCTGGATGAACATGGAGCTGATCGGCGTGCTGGATAGCGTCAGCATTTCCACCGGATGCTGCGGGCTGGTGAAGCGTTCCAGGCCGCGTTCGCGCAGCGGGTTAATCGAGACAATGGTAGCGCCGCGCCGCGCGCATTCACGCAGCTCACCCAGCATGCGCGGGTGATTGGTGGCCGGGTTCTGGCCGAAGATCAGCAGCGTGTCGGCGTGCTCAAAGTCGTCCAGCGTGACCGTGCCCTTGCCGATACCGACGGTGCCCGGCAAGCCGCGGCTGGTGGCTTCGTGGCACATGTTCGAGCAGTCCGGGAAGTTGTTGGTGCCGTAGGCGCGCACGAACAGCTGGTACAGGAAGGCCGCCTCGTTGCTGGCGCGGCCCGAGGTATAGAACGCAGCCTCATTCGGATCGTCCAGCGCATTGAGTTCATCGGCGATCAGCTTGAAGGCGTCATCCCATGCGATCGGCAGGTACTTGTCGCTGGCCGGATCGTAGGCCATCGGATGCGTCAGGCGGCCATGTTGTTCAAGCTCGTAGTCCGACTGGCGCAATAGTTCCGCCACCGTATGCCCGGCGAAAAATTCAGGCGTCACGCGCTTGCTGGTCGATTCCGCCGCCACGGCCTTGACGCCGTTCTCGCAGAATTCGAAGGTGGACGCGTGCTCGCGGTCCGGCCATGCACAACCTGGACAATCAAAGCCATCCGGCTGGTTTTGCGCAAACAGCGACTTGTAATTGATGCCGCTGACCCGCTCCTTGAGCAGATTGATCGCCACGTATTTCAGTGCGCCCCAGCCTGCGGCAGCGTGGTGATAAGGTTTGATGGCCATACTGGTGCTCCTTATATCGACATGTCCAGCATAGCGGCGCGCTGGTCCGGACAAGGAGTACAGTCTGTATCGCCGGCGGGGAGTACAGCCAATGCCAGCTCCGCCACCGGCTTGGCACGGCCGAACAAATATCCCTGGAAAGCGTTGCAGCCAAAGGCTTCCAGCGCCTCCCACTGCTCGCGCGTTTCCACGCCTTCCGCCACCACCGCCAGGTCCATGCTGTAGGCCAGCGTGATGACGGCGCGCACAATGCTGGACGCGTGACGTGTATGCAGCATGTCGTGCACGAACGAGCGGTCGATTTTCAGCTGGTCGATCGGCAGCAGCTTCAGATAGCTGAGCGAGGAATACCCGGTGCCGAAATCGTCCAGCGCAAAGCCGACGCCGTGCGCTTTCAAAGTTGTCATCTTTGCGATCACGTCATCCATGTCGGTCAACAGCATGCTCTCGGTCAGCTCCAGCTTGAGCAGGCGCGGATCGGCGCCGGTGCGGTCCAGCACCGCCAGCACATGCTCGACAAATGCCGGCTGGCGGAATTGGCGCGCGCTGACGTTGACGGCCATGCTCAGGTGGGCGTGGCCGGCATCGCCGGACCATTGCACCAGCTGCCGGCAAGCCGCATCGAGCACCCAGTCGCCCAGCTCCACGATCAGGCCGGACTTCTCGGCCTGCGGAATGAAATCGCCCGGTGGGATTAGCCCGCGCTGCGGATGCTGCCAGCGCAGCAGCGCTTCCACGCCGGTGACATTGCCAACCTGGTCAACCACCGGCTGGTAGTACAGGCGCAGCTCATCGCGCTGCAAGGCAAAGCGCAGGTCCGCTTCCAACATGGCGGAAGCATCCAGCGCCACTTGCATGTGCGGGTCGAAGAAGCGGAAGGTAGCTCGGCCGGCGGCCTTGGCCTCGTACATGGCCATGTCGGCCTGCCGCAGCAGATCGTTGATGGTGTGGTGTTCGGCGCCGAACAACACCACGCCGATGCTCGGGGTGCTGCGCAATTCATGCGCGTCCAGCGTGTAGCAACGGCTTAGCGATTCGAGCACCTTGCCGGCGACGATGGCGGCGTTGCTCATGGCTTGCGGCTGGTCCTCGCCCAGGTCTTCCAGCAGAATTACGAATTCGTCGCCGCCGAGGCGCGCCACGGTGTCGCTCTCGCGCGTGACTTCGTTGAGGCGGAACGCCACCATTTCCAGCAGGCGGTCGCCCATGTCATGGCCCATCGTGTCATTCAGCGATTTGAAGTTATCCAGGTCGACAAACAGCACCGCGCCGTGGTTGCCGCCGCGCGACGTCTTGGCAATGGCGTGATGCAGGCGGTCCAGCAGCAGGCGGCGGTTCGGCAGGTTGGTCAGGCCATCGTAGAACGCGAGATGGGCGATTTCTGCCTCCGCCAGCTTGCGGGCGCTGATGTCCATGCGCGTGCCCAGCATGCGCAACGGCTTGCCGTCGGCGCTGCGCTCCACCACCCTGCCCCGGCTCTGCACCCAGATCCAGTGGCCGGCGCGGTGCCGCATGCGGTACTCGGCCTCGAAGGAACGCGAGCTGTCGGCCAGGTGGGCCGCCAACGCCGCCTCGATAGCGGGAATATCGTCGGCCTTGACCGAGGTGCGCCAGTCGATGGCGCCGGAATTCAATTCATCGCGCGTGTAACCGAGCATGGCGGCGGCCCGGCCGTCCACGGTGCGCACGTCGTCCACCATGTGCCATTCCCACAAGCCGAGATTGGCGCCATTGAGCGCCAGTTCCACTTTTTCCGCCGCTGCCGCCTGCTCATTGGCGCGCGCCTCGGCCAGGTCTTCCAGCACCTGGCGGCGACGCTGCACCAGCAGCAGCGCACCGCTGGACGTCAGTCCGAACATCAGCCACGCTACGCCGCAAGTCCAGGCCATGCTGTGCCAACCCGCCGCCATCACGGCCTGGTTGCGGCCCAGGCTCACGACCAGCGTCTTGTCCAGTCCCAGCCCGCGCAGCAGCATGGTGCGCTGGACCACCAGCCGCTGCTCGCCGCTGGTGGCAGGACCATCCAGTACCGTCTCGGCGCGGCGGCTGCGCTGGTGACGCACGAAGAAGGGATCCGCAGCCGCACTGGGATTGCGCATGGCCGCCGGATCGGCCGGCACGAACAGGATGCGGCGGCCGCTGTCTTCGGTGATGGCGCTGTTCATGTCCGGCGCATATAGGGCCGAGCGCATCACGGCGTCGAAGTATTCAGGATTGAGGATGGCGCTGACCGCGCCGTTGTTGGCGCCGTCGGCACCGATCACCGCCATCGACAGCTTGATGTTGAAAACACCCGGCGTATTTTCGTAGGGCTGCGACAGGTACAAGGTGTCCGGATCGCGCATGCGCTCCACGCGGCGGGTGTAGTCATGGTCATCGAGGCGGCGGTCACGCAGGTCGTCGTCGGACAGCACGATGTCGCCCTGGCGATCGAGTACCAGCAAAGCGCGTACGCCAGGCATGGCGCGCTTGAGCGATTGCAGCAGGGTGCGGCGGCACTCGGCGCCGCAAGTGCTGGCGCCGTGCAGCGTGGCGCGCATGCTATCGAGGGCGCTGCGCACTCCCTCCAGCTGGTGACTCAGGTTTTCGTCAATGATGAGCGTTTGCAAACGCATGCGCTCAACGTTGGAGGTCATGATCAGCCCACGTTCATTCCAGACGAAATAAACGATCAGCAAACCACTGAGGACCAGCACAAAGCCCAGCATCAGCCATTCGGCTGTGAGCTTCTTGTAGTTATGGATGAACATAAACCCTCCCGGTGACTATACGTCAATATAGTTTCCAGAAGAGTTAAGCGAAATTGCACCTTCGTATGCCAACTCATACTAAGGTTTATGCTCCTTACAGCAGGGCCAGGAGGCGTGTCAGGTCAATCGGTTTGGTCAGGTGCTGTTCAAAACCGGCGTTCATGGCCTGCTGGCGGTCGGTGTCTTGCCCATAGCCTGTCACGGCGAACAGGCGCATGGACTGGGCGCCATCCAATTCGCGCAAGCGCGTCGCCAGTTCATAGCCGTCCATGCCCGGCAGGCCGATATCGAGCACGCTCACATCGGGACAAAACTGCGGCGCCAGCATCAATGCTTCCGGCGCGCTGAACACCACCTTGACCTTGTGTCCGAGCAGTTCCAGCCCCTCGCCCAGTGCGCGCGCCGCGTCCTCGTTGTCGTCGACCACCATGATCGCCAGACCGCCTGGCACAGTGTCGTACTGCAGCGGGGTCACGCCAGCCGCGTGGTGCGCGGCTTGCTGCAGCAACGACATGCGCACTGTGAAGGTGCTGCCGCAGCCGATGCCGCCGCTATGGGCCTCGACACTGCCGCCATGCAGCTCCATCATGCTGCGCGCGATCGCCAGTCCAAGCCCCAGCCCTCCCTGCGAACGGCTCAAGGCCTGTCGCTCCTGCGTAAAGCGTTCGAAGACGACACCCAGCATCTCAGCCGCAATGCCGATGCCGTTGTCCTCCACCTCCACCACCACCTGTTCACCATCACGCCAGGCCCGCACGGCGAGCTGCCCTCCGGGCTCGGTGTACTTGGCGGCGTTGGTCAGGAGGTTGGATAGCACCTGCGCAAGGCGTACCGGATCTGCCAGCACGGCCAGGCCGGACGGCGCCACATCCAGCGCCAGTTGATGGCGACGTTGTTCGATCAGCGGGCTGGCGGTTTCAATCGCGCGCATGACCACTTCCGCTACTTCCACCGGCTTGCGCTGTAACTGCACCTTGCCTTCGGCCACCCGCGATACATCAAGCAGATCGTCCACCATCGCCACGAGGTGCCGGGTCTGGCGCTCGATGATGTCGCGTTCCTTAATCACCACATCGCTGCCGCGCAGGCGCATCAACTGCAAGGCAGTGACGATGGGCGCCAGCGGATTGCGCAACTCGTGGCCCAGCATGGCCAGGAATTCATCCTTGGCGCGGTTGGCCGATTCCGCCGAGCGCCTGGCGGCACACTCCACCATCCGCATGCGCTGGCGCAGGCGCAATACCTCGATGCGCGCCGCCAGCTCGCGGCCGGAAAACGGCTTGATCAGGTACTCGTCGGCACCGGCCCGCAAGCCTTCCAGACGGGCTTCCTCGCCGGCGCGCGCCGACAACAGCATGAACGGAATGTCACGCGTGGCAGGTTGGGCGCGCAACGCCGCCAGCAAGCCAAAGCCGTCGAGCCGCGGCATCATCACATCAGACACGATCAGGTCGGGCGGATGACGCTCCACCGCCGCCAGCGCTTCGACGCCGTTGGTGCAGACCTCCACCTGCCAATGCGGCTGCAGCAGCCGTTGCAGGTAGCCGCGCATGTCGGCGTTGTCGTCGGCGATCAGCAGGCGGCCGTGCGGCGCAGTGGCCACATCGGGGCCGGCTGCCACTTCGTCGTCCTCAGGCGCCGCGCCGCCAGGCTGCGCCCAGCCTTCCACTTCCGCGACATAGGCTGCGACGGTGGATGCCAGTGGCGAAGCCGGTGTGCCAAGCTGCGCCGGCGGCAGATGGGCGGATCCCAGCGGCAGCGTCACGCTGAATACCGTGCCGCGTCCGACCACGCTCTCGACCTCGATCCGGCCGCCATGCAGCAGCACCAGGTCATGCACCAGCGCCAGGCCGATGCCGGAACCTTCGTGGGTCCGCGCGCGTGCACCCTCGACGCGATGAAAACGGTCAAACAGCAGCGGCAACTGGTCGGCCGGAATACCGGTGCCGGTATCGGCCACTTCCAGCCGCAGTTGCCCTTCGGCGATGCGCTGACGCACCTGAATCTCGCCTTCAAAAGTGAACTTGAACGCATTCGACACCAGGTTAAGCACGATTTTTTCCCACATCACCGGGTCGACATACACCTGCGCCTCCAGCGCTGGACAGTCCACTTCCAACCGCATGCCCGCGCCTTCAATCGCCGAGCGGAAGCTGCTGGCCAGGCCCGCAGTCAATCCCGCCAGATCGACAGCGGCAAAGCAAGCCTGCGCGCGCCCGGCCTGCACGCGCGAAAACTCCAGCAGCGTGTTGACCAGCTTTTGCAGCCTTAGCGCATTGCGCTGTATCAGCAGCAGGCGCTCGCGCTGCACCGGCGGCAAAGGCACCCTGCCGTCCTGCAGCGTGTCATTGACGGGCCCCAGCAACAGTGTCAGCGGAGTGCGGAATTCGTGACTGACATTGCTGAAGAACTGGGTCTTGGCGCGATCCAGTTCGGCCAGCATATCGGCACGCATGCGCTCCTCCTCGGCGGCGCGCGCCTGGCGGATGGCGTTGGCAGTCTGCGTGGCGACCAATTCGAGAAAGCTGCGATAGTCTGCATCCAGCCGCCGCGCCGAGCTAACGCCCAGCACCAGCGCGCCGATCGCGCTCTCCGGCGTAGAATCCGGCAAAGGCAGCACCAGCGCCTGCTGCAAGGGCTGCTGCGCCAGGCCGAGCGGCAGCCCGCGTATGGCGGCGTTGTCGAGTGCCACCACACGCGGCGCAGCGCCGGCGATCACCGCGTCCACCGCAAACAGGGCGCGCGCATCGTCCATATCCGGGTGGGTGGCTTGCAGTAGTTGCGCCGGTTCGGCATCACCGTCGCCGGCCAGGTACAGCTGCGCAAACGGCAGGTCGTCGGGATTCTCGCCGATTGCGGCAAGCGCCATAGCACAAGCGCGCTGCACGGTCTTTTCCTGCAGCGCCCTGGTCCCCATATCCGACACCGTGTGCAGCCGGCGCGCGTTCAGGTAACGGCTGGTGACATCGAGATTGGCGCAAAACAGGCCGGCCACATTACCCGATTCGTCGCGCACCGGGCTATAGGAAAACGCGTAAAAGCACTCTTCGAGGAAGTCGCTGCGGCGCAGGAACAGGCGCACGCCATCGGTCATGGTGACTTCGCCATGCGTAAACACCCGCTCGACCAGCGGGCCGCAAAAATCCCAGATCTCAGCCCACACCTCGGCGGTTGGCCGGCCCAGCGCCCACGGGTGCTTGGCCAGGCTAAGGACATTGATATAGGCGTCGTTGTATAAAAACGTCACCTGCTCGCCCCAGCCCATCCACATCGGCTGCGGCGAATTGAGCATCAGGCTGATCACGGTTTTCAAGCTATGCGGCCACGCAGCGATCGGCCCAAGCGGCGTGCCGGCCCAGTCATGCGCCCAGATGCGCGCGCCCATCTCACCGGGCGCGGTCAGAAACCGGGGGACATCATGCGGCGTGTAAGTGGACATGGCTCGCTTGCTTCATGATTTAAAATGTTTCCAAGCTTATCATTCGTAGAAACAACGCCGTGTTTGATTGACTTGGCTCTCCCATGAACGACGCCCTGCACCCCGCCGCCCTGTATCGCTTCCATCCCGCCGTGGCGGCGTGGTTCGATGCCGCCTTCCCCGGCGCGACGGAGGCGCAGCGGCGCGCCTGGCCGCTGATCCAGTCCAGTCAGACCACGCTGGTGGCGGCGCCGACCGGCTCGGGCAAGACCCTGACCGCATTTTTGGCAGCCATCGATGCGCTGGTGAGCGAAAGCCGCAGCGCGCCGCTGCCGGATGAGACGCGGGTGCTGTACGTGTCGCCGCTGAAGGCGCTGTCCAACGATATCCGCGTCAACCTGCTGGCGCCACTGGAAGGCATAGGCCGCGAGCTGGAAGTTACCGGCCAGCCGCCACACGGCATCCGCGCCGCCGTGCGCACCGGCGACACCTCGCAGGCCGAACGCAACGCCATGCGCAAGCACGCGCCACACATACTCGTCTCGACGCCGGAATCGCTGTATGTGCTGCTTGGTTCGGACAGCGGGCGCACCATGCTGTCCAGCGTGCGCACGGTGATTGTCGACGAGATTCACGCGGTGGCGGGCGGCAAGCGCGGCAGCCATCTGGCGCTGAGCCTTGAACGGCTGGACGCCTTGTGCGCGCAGCCGCCGGTGCGGATTGGATTGTCGGCCACGCAGAAGCCGATATCGGCGGTGGCGCAGTTCCTGGCCGGCACCGGGAGGCCATGCGCGGTGGTCGATGTGGGCCACGTGCGGGCGCGCGACCTGAATCTGGAACTGCCGCCGGTGCCGCTGGAAGCGGTGATGCCGAACGATGTGTGGGACCGCGTCTACGACCGGCTGGCCGAGTTGACTGTCCAGCACCGCACTACGCTGGTGTTTGTGAACACGCGGCGCATGGCCGAGCGCATGGCGCGCCATCTGGCGGATCGTCTCGGCGAGGAGCACGTGGCGGCGCACCACGGCAGCCTGGCCAGGGAGTACCGGCTGGATGCGGAGCAGCGACTCAAGCGCGGCGAATTGCGGGTGCTGATCGCCACCGCGTCGCTGGAACTGGGCATCGATATCGGCGACGTGGATCTGGTGTGCCAGATTGGTTCTCCGCGCAGTATCGCGGCCTTCCTGCAGCGGGTGGGACGCTCGGGCCACCAGGTGGGTGGCTTGCCCAAGGGCCGGCTGTTCCCTACTTCGCGCGATGACCTGATCGAGTGCACGGCGCTGCTGGACTGCGTGCGGCGCGACGAACTGGATGCACTGCGCATTCCTCAAGCGCCGCTGGATGTGCTGGCGCAGCAGATCGTCGCCGAGGTGGCGTGCCGCGAGTGGAGCGAGGATGGCTTGTATCACATGCTGCGGCAGGCGTCGCCGTATGCGCAGCTGGAACGCAAGCGGTATGACGATGTGCTGCACATGCTGACCGACGGCTACACCAGCCGCCAGGGCGTACGCGGTTCGTACCTGCATCGGGATACGGTGAGCGGCACGCTGCGCGGACGGCGCGGCGGCAAGATGACAGCGGTGATGTCCGGCGGGACCATTCCGGACAACGCCGATTACACGGTGGTGCTGGAGCCGCAGGGCCACAATATCGGCACGGTGCATGAAGACTTTGCGGTGGAGAGCCTGGCGGGCGATGTTTTCCAGCTTGGGAATACCTCGTATCGCATCCAGCGTGTGGAGGCGGGCAAGGTGCGGGTGGAGGATGCGCACGGCGCGGCGCCGAATATTCCGTTCTGGCTGGGTGAGGCGCCAGGGCGCAGCGATGAGTTGTCGCTGGGCGTGGCGCGCTTGCGCGGCGAGATTGATCGTTTGCTGGCGTCTGCCGAGGGCGAGGCGGCGATTGAGTCTGCGGTGGATTGGCTGGTTGAGCATCTTGGCTTGCAGGATGCGGCGGCGCGGCAGATTGCCGAGTATCTGGCGCGTTCACGCTCGGCGCTGGGTGCGCTGCCAACCCTCGATACGCTGGTGATGGAGCGCTTCTTCGATGAATCGGGCGGCATGCAGCTGGTAGTGCACTCCCCGTTCGGCAGCCGCGTGAACCGGGCCTGGGGGCTGGCCTTGCGCAAGCGCTTCTGCCGCACGTTCAATTTTGAATTGCAGGCGGCGGCGACGGAGGATGCGATTGTGCTGTCGCTGTCGGACAGTCATAGTTTTCCGCTGGATGAGGTGTGGCGCTATTTGCGCTCGACTACGGCGGAGCATGTGCTGGTGCAGGCATTGCTGGATGCGCCGCTGTTCAATGTGCGGTGGCGCTGGAATGCGACGGTGGCGCTGGCCCTGCCGCGCTTTACGGGTGGACGCAAGGTGGCGCCGCAGCTGCAGCGCATGAAGAGCGATGATTTGCTGGCGGCGGTGTTTCCGGATCAGGCGGCGTGTCTTGAGAATATAGTCGGCGAGCGTGAGCTGCCGAGTCATCCGCTGGTGGATCAGACGCTGGATGATTGTCTGCATGATGCGATGGATTGCGAGGGCCTGCTGTCGCTGTTGCGGCGGATGGAGGCTGGCGAGGTGCGCTTGGTGGCGCGCGATTTGCCTGCGCCCTCGCCGCTGGCGATGGAGATTTTGAATGCGCGGCCGTATGCGTTTCTGGATGATGCGCCGTTGGAGGAGCGGCGCACGCAGGCGGTGATCAATCGGCGCTGGACCGATCCGGCATCCACGGACGATATGGGCGCGCTGGATGTGGGCGCGATTGCGGCGGTGGCGGCGGAGGCGTGGCCTGCTGTTCGCAGCGGCGATGAGATGCATGAGGCGCTGATGTCGCTGGCCGTCATCACGCCGGCGGAGGTCGTGCGGGAAGACGGCTGGCAGGAATGGATAGAAGGTTTGGCCGCCGCCGGCCGCGCCATGCGCCTGCGCGATGCGGACGGCGGCGCCGACCTGTGGGTGGCCCGCGAGCGCCGCCCCTGCGCACTCGCCGTCTGGCCCGGCGCGATCGGCGGTGCGGCAGGCGTGAGCGACGGTACGGTGGTCACGATGGGCGTCACAGGCGGCGGCATGGCGCGCGCGAGCGACGCTGCGGTGGCCGCGACGGGCGGCGCGGGCGATGGTGCGGCGGACGGGCGCGGCGAGGAGTGGACGCGGGATGCGGCGCTGGTGGAGATTTTGCGGGCGCGCTTAAGTGGCTTCGGGCCGCAGACGGTGGCGGCGATTGCCGAACCGTTGGCGTTGACGCCGTCCACGGTTGCCATCGCGCTGGCGCAGCTGGAGAGCGAGGGCTATGTGATGCGCGGCCGCTTTACGCCCGGCGCCACAACGGAGGAATGGTGCGAACGCCATCTGCTCGCCCGCATTCATCGCTACACCATCAAGAGCCTGCGACGCGAAATCGAGCCAGTCGAGCGGCAGGACTTCATGCGCTTCTTGTTCGAGTGGCAGCATCTGGCGCCGGACGCGCAGTTGCAAGGCATCGACGCCCTGCCCGAGGTGCTGGCGCAGCTGGAAGGCTATGAGGCCGCCGCCGGTGCATGGGAAAGCGAACTGCTCGCCCTGCGCCTGCGCGACTATTCCGCCCTGTGGCTGGATGACCTTTGTCGCGCAGGGAAAATCGTATGGACACGCGTCGGTGCGCCAGCCAGCGCGGCCGGTGGCCCGGTGCGCAGTACGCCGCTGGTGCTGCTGCCGCGCCGCCAGCTGGCGTTGTGGCACGCGTTGCCCGCCGTGGCGGCCGAAGTGGAAGTCTCGCCACGCGCCGCCCGCGTGCTGGAAACACTGCGCCGCGACGGCGCCATGTTCTTCGACGAACTGTCGCACGATGCCCGACTGCTGCCGGTGGAACTGGAGAACACGCTCGGCGAACTGGTCGCCACGGGACTGGTCAACGCCGACAGCTACGCCGGCCTGCGCGCCATGCTGGTCCCGGCCAACAAGCGGGCGAGCAACGACAAGCGTCGCCGCCGTGGCGCCGGCCCGACGATGGAAGAAGCCGGCCGCTGGGCGCTGGTCCGGCGCGGGGACGGCGTCAGCATCACCGTCCGTCCGGTCGAAACCGCCCTCGCCCCGGCTTTGGCCGGCAGCGCAGCGCCGGCGGCCGGGCGCACGGCGGCGACGGCTGGCCGCAAGGCGCGCACCGAACCTGAAACGCTGGAGCACATTGCCATGACGCTGCTGCGCCGTTATGGTGTGATGAGCTGGCGGCTGCTGGAGCGCGAAGCGGCGTGGATGCCCAGCTGGCGCGAACTGCTGCCGGTCTACCATCGCCTCGAAGCACGCGGCGAGATTCGTGGCGGCCGCTTCATCGCCGGCATCTCGGGCGAACAATTCGCCCTACCAGAAGCCATCCCGCTGCTGCGCGAGATGCGCCGCCGGCCGCACGACGGCAGCTACGTCTGCATCTCCGCCGTCGACCCGCTCAACTTGTGCGGCACCCTTCTGGCAGGCGACAAAGTCCCCGCGCTGGCCGGCAACCGCCTGCTATTCAGGGACGGCGTCCCCGTCGCCACGATGGTGGCTGGCAAATTCCACTACCCGCCCGATACCCAGGACCGCGAAACACTGCATGCCTGGCTGGTCGGCAAGCCCCCGGTTTAACCCTTCCGTGGCATACCGCACATAACGCCAGCCGCGCGCGGCGTAGCATCGGTGAGCATGAAGATATCACGCCCACTCAAGATCGTACTCGGCCTGTTCGCCACGCTGCTGCTGGTGATGGTGGCATTCGTCATATTCGTGCTCGCCTTCGACTGGAACCGCGCCCGCCCGTGGATCAACCAGCGCGTCTCCGACAGCATCGGCCGTCCGTTCGCCATCAATGGGGACCTGCGCGTGCAATGGGAACAAGGCGATGCCAGCGAAGCGGGCTGGCGCCGCTACGTCCCGCGTCCACGCATCAGCGCCGCCGGCGTCAGCGTCGCCAACCCGGCGTGGAGCAGCAGTCCGCAACTCGTCAACGTCGGCAGCATTGTGGTGGCGCTGCATCCGTTGCCGCTGCTGCATAAGGAAGTCGCCATCACCGACCTCGCCGTCGACAAAATCAATGTAGATGCCGAGCGCCGCGCCGATGGCAGCAACAGCTGGACTTTCAAGGATAACGGCCCGGCCACCTGGGAGGTCGACATCCAGCGCTTGACGCTGGGCGAAGGCAAAGTGCGCTACCTCGACGACACCATCAAACTGGACCTGCGGGCCGAAGCCAGCGGCATCAACGACGGCGCGGATGCACAGAAGTACGGCCTGCGCTTTGACCTCAGCGGGAGCTACCGCAACGCCCCGGTCACCGGCGGCGGCAAGGTCGGCAAAGTGCTGTCCCTGCGCGACACCCACACCAACTTCCCGGTGCAGGCCAGCGCCAATCTGGGCAAAAACAAAATCGCCATCGAAGGCCTGGTCACCGATCCGCGCGCCCCGGCGGGCCTCGACCTGAAGCTGTCGCTGGCCGGCGCCAGCATGGCCGACCTGTATCCGCTGACCGGCGTGCTGCTGCCGGAAACGCCACCCTACGCCACCACCGGCCGCCTAATCGGCAAAAAATCCGGCGCCGCATGGAACTGGACCTACAAAAACTTCACCGGTACCGTCGGCGGCAGCGACCTGGAAGGCACGCTGGCCTACACACCGCGCAAGCCACGCCCGTTGCTGACTGGCGCCATCACCTCGCGCCAGCTGCGACTGGAAGATCTTGGACCCACCATCGGCACCAAGGAGACCAAGGCTGGCAAAGCCCTGCCGGCGGACCAGTTCAACACCGCCAAGTGGGACGCGCTGGACGCCGACGTCAAATTCTCCGGCAAAAAACTGATCCGCACCCACGACATTCCGCTACAGGACATCGACACCCACATCCGCATGACTGACAAGGTGCTGACACTGACGCCGCTCAACTTCGGCATGGCCGGCGGCGACATCACCTCCAACATCAAACTCGATGGCCGTCAAAAACAGATCGACGCGCAAGTTCGCATGGCCGCGCGCCACCTGAAAATCCGCCAGCTGTTTCCGAAACTGGAATCGATGCAGGCCAGCGTTGGTGAAGTGAGCGCCGACGCGGCGCTGGCCGGCAAAGGCAATTCCGTCTCCGCCATGCTGGCCACCTCCAGCGGCGAGTTGGGCGCCACCGTCAGCGAAGGCTCGGTCAGCAAATTCGTGCTCGAAGCGGCGGGCCTGAACATCGCCAACCTGGTGTTCGTCAAACTGTTCGGCGACAAGCAAATCCAGTTGAACTGCCTGGCCGGTGACTTCGTGGTGGAACACGGCAAAGCGCAAACGCGCCGCTTCGTGGTCGACACGCAGGAAGCCGTCATCAACGTCAGCGGCAATGTCGACATGGCGAAGGAAACGCTGGACTTCGACGTGCGCCCGCAAACCAAGGGCGTGCGCATCATCTCCCTGCGCACGCCGCTGTACGCCAAGGGCACTTTCACCAATCCGGACGTGGGGCCGCAGAAAGGCCCGCTGGCGCTCAAGGCCGGCGCCGCCGTGGCGCTGGCGACCATCGTCAATCCGGTGGCGGCGATTATCCCGCTGGTCAATCCAGGCAAGGTCGATCCGGTGGACTGCCCGGCCCTGCTGGCGCAAGCCAACCAGACTCGCACGCAGGCCAAGACCCAGCCGCTGAAAAAGCCTTAAGGCTTGTAGCCGTCAGCGGTCAAGCCGTACTTCTGCAGCTTGTAATACAGCGTTTGCTTCGGCACGCCCAGCGCCAGACTGACTGCGGTGACGCTGCCGCCGGCCTTGCGCAGTTCCTGCTCGATCACCGCGCGCTCGAATCCGCCCACCTGCTCGGCCAGTGGCACCGGCGCCATGCTGCGCTCCGACAGCAGGCCATCTGCACCGCTCGACAGCCCAAGCACGTAGCGCTCGGCGATGTTGCGCAGCTCGCGCACATTGCCCGGCCAGTTGTGCGCCATCAGCGATTGCATCAGGGCGCCCGGCACCGGCGGCGCCTCGCGCTTGTAGCGCGCTGCTGCGCCGAGCAGGAAATGCTCGAACAGCAGCGGGATATCTTCACGCCGTTCCCGCAACGGCGGCAGGTTCAATATGATGAGATTCAGGCGGTAGTACAAATCGCTGCGGAATTTCTGCTGCTCCGACCATTCCTTGAGATCGACCTTGGACGCGGCAATCACGCGCACGTCCACCGGCACCGGTGTGTTGGAACCCAGCCGTTCGATGTAGCGCTCCTGCAGCACGCGCAGCATCTTGACCTGCAAGGCCATCGGCAGGCTCTCGATCTCGTCGAGGAACAGCGAGCCGCCCTCGGCATGTTCGATCTTGCCGATCTGGCGCTTGCTGGCGCCGGTGAAGGAACCGGATTCGTGGCCAAACACTTCGCTCTCGAAAATCGTCTCCGGAATCGCGCCGCAATTGAGCGCGACAAAGTGGCGCTTGTGACGGCGGCTGAACTGGTGCAGGCAGCGCGCCACCATCTCCTTGCCGGTGCCGGTTTCGCCATAGATCAGTACATCGGCCGGCTCGTCGGCCAGGTCGAGGATGGTCCGGCGCAAGGCCTGCATCGGCGCGGAATCGCCCAGCAAAGTGGCTTCGATGCCCTCGCCATGCTCGATGCGGTGCCGCAGCGCCGCCACTTCCAACATCAGGCGGCGCGTCTCCTGCGCGCGCTGCACCACCTCGGCCAGTTGTTCGGACGAATACGGCTTGGCGATGAAATCGTAGGCGCCGTTGCGCATGGCGCCCACCGCCATGCTGATATCGCCGTGGCCCGTCACCAGCACCACCGGCAGTTGCGCGTCGATGGCCTTGGCCGCCGCCATGAATTCCAGCCCGCTCATGCCGGGCAGGCGCACATCGCTCACCACCACGCCGGCGAAACCGGGCGTGATGCGCGCCAGCGCCGGTTCGGCGGCGGCATAGGCTTCCACGTCGAAGCCCGCCAGATCCAGCGCCTGCGCGCTGCCGGCGCGCACCGCGTCGTCGTCTTCGATCAATAATACTTTCATGTTGTTCCTTGCTGCGCGAGTGGCAATTCAATGATAAACCGGGCGCCTGTGTCGGCGGCCTCCGCCCGCAGTTCGCCGCCGAATTCGCGGATGATCTGCTCGGAGATGGCCAGCCCCAGTCCCAGTCCCTTGCCCTGCGGCTTAGTGGTGAAAAACGGTTCAAACAAATGGGCGCGCACGTCCTCCGGCAGCCCCGGGCCGGTATCCTCGACGATAATCAGCGCCCGTCCATGCGCGCTGCGGACGCTGGCGACCAGCTCGCGCACGGCGCTTCCTTCCATCGCATCGAGCGCGTTGGTGAACAGGTTGACCAGCACCTGTTCCAGGCGGTTGGTGTCGCACAGCGCCTGCACATTGGCATCGCGGGCCTGCAAGCGGAAGGTCACGCGTTCCTGTTCGATGCGCCGCTCGACCAAAAACAGCGCCGCATGGATGGCCGCTTCCAGCGGCACCGCCGCCAGACTCGCATCGGCCTTGCGCGCGAACTGGCGCAGCTGCCCGGTCAGGGTTCCCATGCGCGCCACCAGCTGCGAAATGGTGGCCAGGTTGCCGCTGGCCTCCTCCAGCCGTCCGCGCTCGATCAGCACCCGCGCGTTGTCGGACATGGTGCGCAAGGCCGTCAGCGGCTGGTTCAGTTCATGCGTGATGCCGGCCGCCATCTGGCCCAGTACCGCCATCTTGCCCGCTTGTACCAGCTCGCTCTGCGCGCGGCGCAGCTTTTCCTCGGCCACGCGGCGCACACTGTTTTCCTCGCTCAGGTGCTGCGTCATCTCGCGCAGGCTGACGGTGCGTTCGGCCACCATCGCTTCCAGCTGCGCGCGCGTCTGCGTGCGCTGGCGCAGGTACAGCACCAACAGCAGCAACAGCGCCTGCACCAGCAGCGCAAACAGGAAGACGTTGCGGGCACTGGCGCGCACGCTGTTCAAGTCGGACAGATACACGAATTTCCAGTGACGCGGCGCCAGCGAGTGCGTCTGGCTCAACACCGGTGTGCGCTGGTCTTCCGGCAGAGTGACAATGGCGGCATCGCCATCGAGCCGGCGCAGCTCGCGCATGCCCAGCGGCGCCAGCGCATGGCCCGAGTACTGGCGTGAAGCCTGCAGTTCCTTTGCCACCTCCGGTGACAGCGGCGCCAGCGTGCGGTACTTCCATGCCGGCACCGAGCTGAGGAATACGACACCGTTGGAGTCGGTCAGCAGCACCTTGCCGGCCCCCTGCTCCCAGCCGCGTTCCAGCCGCTCGATATTGACCTTGACGGTCGCCACGCCCAGCATGCGGCCGTTATGGTAAATGCCATGCGCGAAAAAATATCCCGGCTCGCCGTTGGTCGTGCCGACGCCGTAGAAACCGCCGGGCATGCCGCGCAAGGCATCGCGCACGTAGGGGCGGAAGGCCACGTGGTCGCCGACAAAACTGTAAATCGAGCGCCAGTTGCTGGCGGCCTGCGTCACGCCGTCCAGATTGACGATATAGATCGTGGTGGAGCCGGACTGGCGATTGAGCTGCTCGAGGTAGGCGTTGACCTCATCGCGCAGCTCTTCGTCATGGGGACGTTCCAGCAGCGCGATGACGTCCTTGTGCAGCTCCAGGGTACCGGGCAGGAAGTCGTACTTGGACAGCAGATTTTCCAGGCTGACCGCATAACCGTCCAGCCGCTGCGCCCCGGCCAGCCTTAGCTTGTCGGTGGCCGCGTCACCAGCCCAGCGTCCCGCCAGCCCGGCCAGCACCAGCGCGACCGCCAGCAGCAGCGCGCCCAGCGCCAGCCGGCGAGCCCGCCGAATTGGCGGCCCGCTGTCCGATATTGCCATAGTCTCCCCTGCGTGTTCTCATTTGTAGTTGGTATTAAAACACATGACGTACACCCAGGTTAACCCCGGTGGCGCCGGAACCGCTGTCCGCCGCCGTGCCAACGCGGAATTGCGCACCGTTGCTGTTGCGGATATGGCCATACGCCGCGTACAAATCTGTGCGGCGCGACAGCGCGTGGCTGTAGCCGATGGCAGCCTGCCAAGCATTCTGCCGCATCGCCGACGCATCGTGATGATCGATGACGGAGAACAGCAGCTTGTCCGTGCCGCTCAACTGCGCGGCCACGCCCAGCAGGACATCGCGGCTTTGCGCGCCCAGCAGATCACGGTTGCGCGCCAGCGCCGCGTGGCCGGTGACTGCGCCGAAACGGTAGCGCGCCACCAGCATGGTGTTGCGGCTGTGCGCCGTGCCGGTGGCGTCGTCGTGCTGCTGGTGCGCCAGCACCACGGTCAAGGCGCCCTGCTCATAGCTGCCGCTGGCGCCGAGGTAGCGGTTCTTGCTGCTGTCGCCCGGCGTTTCTCCCATGCCGTACTGCACATCGGCCGAGAAGCCAGCCACGCGCGGCGTGATGTACTCCACCGCGTTGTCGATGCGTGTGGTGCCGTCGAAAACGTTTTGCGCATTCCCCGCCATGCCGGTGGCGAAAGGGTCGGCCACGTTGTTGAGCGTCTTGTAGAACGGCGTGTACTGGCGGCCGATGCTGAGCGTACCGGCGTCGCCGCTCAGGCACAGCAAGGCCTGCCGGCCGAACAGCGCGCCATTCTGCTTGGTGGCGCCGGTATCGATCGAATAGCCGTTTTCCAGCACAAAGGTCAGCATCGTTCCGCCGCCAAGGTCTTCCTTGCCTTTGAAGCCTAGACGGGAGCTGGACGCGACGCCGCTGCCGATTTTTTGTACCGCTCCGCCGTCGCCGCCGCGCTCCAGCACCAGGCCGGCGTCGGCCACGCCGTACACGCTCAACGACGACTGGGCCTGTGCGGCCGCCGAAACGAAGATCAGCGCCAGGGTGCGCATGACGTTTTTCTGCATGAGCGATTTCCCCGTTTTTATGCTGCGCGGACGGCTGGAACGACGGGCGCCGGCGCTTCTTCGGCCAGCGCGCCTTCCCACTTGGCGACGACCGCCGTGGCGACCGCGTTGCCGACCGCATTGGTAGCCGAGCGGCCCATGTCGAGGAACTGGTCGATGCCCATCAACAGCAGCAGGCCCGCCTCCGGAATGTGGAACTGGTTCAGCGTGGCGGCGATGACCACCAGCGACGCGCGCGGCACGCCGGCGATACCTTTCGAGGTCACCATCAACAGCAGCAGCATGGTGATCTGGGTTCCCAGCGTCAGTTCGATACCGTAAGCCTGCGTGATGAACAGCACGGCGAAGGTGCAGTACATCATCGAGCCATCGAGGTTGAAGGAATACCCCATCGGCATGACGAAGCTGGAGATTTTGCGCTGCACGCCGAATTGGTCCAGCGCCAGCAGCAGCTTGGGATACGCGGCCTCGGAGCTGGCGGTGGAAAACGCCAGCAGGAACGGCTCACGGATCAACGCGATCAGGCGGAACACGCGCTTGCCGATAAAGGCAAAGCCGCCCAGGATCAGCAGCGCCCACAGGCACACCAGCCCGAAATAGAAGCCGCCCATGAATTTGGCGAAGGTGCCGAGGATGCCCAGGCCATTGGTGGTGATGACCGACGCCATTGCCGCAAACACGGCCAGCGGCGCAAGGTTCATGATGGTGCCGGTAATGCGCAGCATGGCCTGCGCCAGCTGATCGATCACCTTGGTCAGCTGCGCGGCGGATTCGCCCAGCGCGCCGAGCGCGCCGCCGAAGAACACGGCGAACACCAGCACTTGCAGGATTTCGTTATTCGCCATCGCCTCGATCGGCGACTTCGGCACCATGTGGGCGATGAAGTCTTTCAGCGTGAAGGCCGAGGTTTTCAGTCCGGTGGCGGCATCCACCGGCGGCAGCGGCAAGCCAAGGTTCGCGCCCAGCTGCATCAGGTTGGACAGCACCATGCCCAGCGACAGCGACAGCAGCGAAGCGACCACGAACCACGCCATCGCCTTCAGGCCGACGCGGCTCGCCGCCTTGCCGTCGCCCATATGCGCGATGCCCACCGCCAGCGTGGAGAACACCAGCAGCGAGATAATCATTTTTATCAGGCGCAGGAATACGTCGGTGACGATGGAAATGTGTGCGGCGATATCGGCGCTGAGTTTTTTGTCGGGAATGACCTCATGGCAGATGTAGCCGACTGCTACACCAAGGATCATCGCCAGCAGGATGTACAGCGTGAGTGGACGTTTCGTTTTCATTGGCTCCTCCAGTATTTTTATGTATAACTGGGGAGCTTGGATAGCAATGGCTGTGCCAACGCCCACGGGCGCGGCAAGCCATTGATCGGAAACGAGTTTTTTTGTGAAGGTTGCCGTTAAGGCAAATAATCAGCTCGAAATGTTGGACACCGGCGCAGCGGCTTGTATGAAAAGTTGGACGCCGAACACCGGCCCCGCCGTATGGCCCGGCTCCGGATCGAAACGCACCACCACACTGGCCTTGCCGCTGGTGAGGCGCTCCGGTATCGGATACTCCTGGTCGATGAATACGCCCGGCTGGCGGCCATTGAGCTGCACATGCGCGATGCGCTCGCCGTCCACGCTGATGTAGAAATCGCGGTTGCGTTCCTCACCCCAGTAGCTGGCCTGCAGCACCAGCGGCCCGTTGGCGCACTTCATGCGGAAGCTGAAGTAGCCGCCGGTGCGCGCATCGCGGCCGTTGCGGCCACGGTAGGACACCGGATAGGAAATGTCCGATTGCAGGTCGTGGTCGCGCTCCGGCTGCATTTCGCCGAGGTGCATCACATCGACCGAGCGCTCGGCCCGTTCCTTGAGCCGCGCTTCTTCCTTGCGGAACGCGACTTCGGACGCCGCCCATTCCGCCTCGGTGTAGGTGTTGAAGTACACCGCCGCGCGCCGCTCATACTGCGCGAAGAACGGCGCGAATTTCATATCACCCGGACGGCCGGTGCCCACGCTGCGGTACACGGCCTTTTGCTTGTCCGTTTCCGCGAACGCGCCGAGGATGTTGGCGCCCACCAGCGCCGGCGCCAGTCCGTTGAACGGTTTGTCGGCCGCGCCCAGATCGGCGGCAAGCACCATCGGCCCGCGCAGCAGCGCCACCACGTGGTCGTTGCCGGCGGCGGCTTCAAGACGCAGGTCCAGCGGCAGCGACAGGCGCACCGTGTCGCCAGCTTTCCAGCGCCGGCGTATCAGCACGTAGCCCTTGTCCTTGCTGGCGTTGTGCGGCTTGCCGTTGACCAGCACCGTGTGTTTCGACGCCCATGCCGGAATACGCAGCGCCAGCGTGTAGGAACGCTGCCCGGCCAGGCGGCGCACCTTGATGTCGATATCGCCTTCGTATGGATAGCCGGTGTTCAGTTCCAGCCGCGCGGCAGCGGCCTTCCACTCCACGCTCGACGGAATGTACAGATTGACGAACAGCGTGTCGCCGTTCTCCCAGTAGATCGAGTCGCCGTGCTTGGCGTGGCTTTCCATGCCGGACAACACGCAGCACCAGAAATCGTTCTCTTCGCTGGAAAATTCACGCGCCACGCCGGACATCAACGGCGTCATGTACGTGAACATGCCGGTGCGCGGATTCTGGTGCGCGAGGATGTGGTTCAGGTGCGTGCGCTCGTAGTAGTCGAAGTAAGCAGCGTCCGGCGCCCAGCTGTACAAGTGGCGCGTCATCTTCAGCATGTTGTAGCTGCAGCAGGCTTCGCAGGTTTGCTCGGTGATGTGGGCGGCGATGCTGTCCGGCGCGGAGAAGTATTCGCGGTCGCCGTTGCCGCCGATGACGTAGCTGTGGTGCGTTGTGACGCGCTTCCAGAAGAAGTCCACCGCAGCGGCGTCGCTTTGGCGGCCGGTCAGTTCGTGCAAACGCGCGAGGCCAATCAGTTTCGGGATCTGCGTGTTGGAGTGCAGGGTAGCCAGTTCATCGCGGCCTTGTGCCAGCGGCGTCAGTACCTTGGTGTGGTACAGGCGCTGGGCCAATGCCAGCCAGCGCTTGTCCTGCGTGCGCGCATACAGCTCGGCGAAGCTTTCGTTGATGCCGCCATGTTCGCAGCCCAGCACTTGCTGCACCTGCTCGTCGTTCAGCGCGGCGAAGACTTTGTCGATATAGCCTGCGAGGCCGAGCGCCACTTGCAGCGCCTGATCGTTGCCGGCATAAGTCTGCGCGTCGAACAGGCCGGCGAAGACCTTGTGCCAGTTATACAGCGGCACCCAGCAGCCGTTTAAATCGAAGCCCGCCGAGCGGATTTCACCGCGCATGATTTCGGGGAAGATCTCCTTGCCGTCCACCACTTTGCCGTCTTTGCGCTTGCGCATGAAGCCGGCCACGTAGCCGTCACCCTGCGCCTGCTGCACGCGCGCCAGTTCGGCCACGATGTAGTCGATGCGCGGTTTGAGCGCGGCGTTACCGGTCTGCGCGTACATCAGCGACAGCGCGGACAGGTAGTGGCCCAGCGCTTCGCCGGCGATGGTGTCGGATTCCCAGCCGCCGTAGATGGCGCCTTTGGTCGGCAGGCCGGCGAATTTATGGTAGTTGTGCAGGAAGCGGTCGGCGCTCAGGCGCAGCAGGTAGGCTTGGTTGGCTTGCAGCGCGTCGGCGTAAATCGAAGGCAGCAAACGCACCGACGACAGCGGCAAGGCGCGGGCGGTGCCCGGCACGCCACTGGCCGCAACGCTTGCCTTCGCGTTCCAGCCGGAGACGAGTCCCAGCCCAACGGCGCCCTTCAGTATCTGTCGACGATGCATACATACCCTTATGGTTAATGGCTAACCACTAATGTACGTCTACCGGGCCTCCGTCGTCTTGCATCCGCACCGCGAAAAGCGTGACGAAATCGGCATAATCACCAGCCGACCTTCTTGCGGATAAAGTCCGTCAGCAGCGTCGCATTGGTCTGGTGCTGCTTCACGCGCGGATGGCCGCCAAAGCCGTTCCACGGGAAGATGATAGTGTCGATGCGCTGGTCGCCGCCGTCGCGCATCTGGTCCACCGCCGTGCGCACATAGCCCGGCCATTTGGAGCCTTCCTGCACCGCGTCCATGCTGCCCAGCGCGCAGACGATGTAGGCGCGCGGGTACAGGGCGCGGATCTTCTGCACGAAAGTGCGGTAGGCGGCGATGCGCTGCGCATCGTCCGGCATCGGCGACAGGCGCTTTTCGCGGTCGATCAGCCAGCGGTCGTTCTGGAACAGGTTGATCACCACCACGTCCGGTGTCCACGACTTGAAGTCCCATTTGCTGTCGTTATTACCGACGGCGCTCAGCTGATCGTAGAAGTCCGGCATGGTGAACGGGAACCAGCTAACCATCACGCCGATGCCGCTCTGCGATGTAATGTGCGCCTCCGCATCCAGCGCGCGCGCCGTAATCGACGCGTAGGACATGTAGTTGTTCTTGTCCTTCTTCAGATTATCCGGCCCATTATCCGGCGCCTCGTTGCCCATGCCACTGGTGATGGAGTCGCCGAAAAATTCAATGTGGCGCGACTTGCGCGGTGGCGGCGGCAGCAGTTTTCCGCCGTCGGCCAGCGCCAGCCCTTTGAACACGGTGCCGCCCTCCTCGCCCTCGGTGCGCTTGGTGATCAGCAGGCGGTGCGCGCCCGCAGGCAGGCCATTGGCAACCGCATAGGTCTTGCTGCCCTGCGCCGCTTCTATGATGACGGGAGGCTTGTCGTCGATGAAGACGTTGAAGAAGTTCTTGCCCCGCTGGTCGTCCAGCGTGACGGACAGGCTGCTGCCGGTGAAGTTGGCGGCGATGCTGGTGCCGGGCCAGGACAACACCGGTTTCGCGCGGTCGGCAAAATCGATCCGTCCGGTGTACTGCAATTGCGCGTCATCCGCGCCGACCATTACGCTTGAAAACGTTTGCCCTGATTGCACAAACAATAGTAACGCTAGCAGTCCTGCTTTGAACTTCATCGATTCATCTCCTGGGTTAATGTTGGCGGAAGCGCGCAGCGTGGCCGCTGGCGCGGAATTGCTCCACCATGTAGTCCACAAATACCCGCACCTTGGCCGGCACGAGTTTTCGGCTTGAATAGTATATCGAAAGCGGCCGCGTTTCAGCATGCCAGTCCGGCAGCACCCGCACCAGTTCCCCGCTATCCAGCAGCGGCAAGGCGTGCGGCAAAGGCAGCATGCAGATGCCCATGCCCGAGGCGGCGGCGTGGGCGATGGCTTCCGGATCGTCCAGCACCGCCACCGGGCGCACGCTGGCCACCACTTCCTGGCCGCTGCGATGCTTGAGGGTCCACGGCACCAGCCGGCCGGTGCTCAATGAACGGCGCAGCAGGCCGCGATGGCGCACCAGATCCTGCGGCGTTTCCGGCGCCGCATGCGCTTTCAGGTAGGACGGCGCTGCGGCCAGCACGATATCGACCCGCGCCAGCTCGCGCGCGATCAGCGCGTCGGTCAGCTCGATGCCGCCGCCGATGCCGACGTCGAAGCCTTCCGCCACCATGTCCACCTGGCGATTGTCGAAATACAGGTCCGGCACCACGTCCGGATAGCGGCGCGAGAACTCGTCCAGCAGCGGCACGAAATACTGCCGCCCGACGGTGTAGGCCAGCGACACCTTCAGCGTGCCGGCCGGCTTGCCCGCGCCCTGGCTCAGGTCCGTGAGCGCGTCGCCGATCTCGGTCCACGGCAGTCGCACCTGCCCGTACAGGCGTTCGCCATCGGTGGTCAGCGACAGGCTGCGGGTGCTGCGCTGGAACAGCCGCACGCCGAGCCGCAGCTCCAGCCGGTTGACGCTTTTGCTCACCGCCGCCGGCGTCAGCCCCAGACGGCGGGCGGCCGCCGAGAAGCTGCCCTCGTCGGCAGAGGCGATGAATGCATCGAGATAGCTGCTGAGTTCAGTAAACATGCCCTCATCTTATACCAAAGGTTGAAACTGTACACGTAAATTCATGACTACAAAGACAAGCCGGCGAAGACCATACTGTGTTCATCAACCAACCCGAAAGGAAAACATCATGAGCACCAAATTCAACGGTAAAGTCGCTTTCATCAACGGTGGTTCGCGCGGCATCGGCGCTGCCACTGCCCGCCGCCTGGCCAGCGAAGGCGCCAAAGTCGCCATCGGCTACGCCGCCTCGGCCATCGCGGCCGAAGCGCTGGTGGAGGACATCAAGGCCGCCGGCGGTGAAGCCGTCGCCATCAAGGCCGACGCCAGCGACGCCGCCGCACTGACCAAAGCCATCGACAGCGTGGCAGAACGTTTCGGCCGTCTCGACATCCTGGTCAACAGCGCCGGCGTACTGCTGCTCGGCCCAACGGACAGCTTCTCGCTGGAAGACTTCGACAAAACCATCGCCGTCAACGTGCGCGCCGTGTTCGTGGCGGCGCAGGCCGCGGCCAAGCATATGACCGACGGCGGCCGCATCATCAACATCGGCAGCACCAACGCCCAGCGCATGCCGTTCGAAGGCGGCGCGGCTTACGCGATGAGCAAATCGGCCCTGACCGGCCTGGTGAAAGGCATGGCGCGCGACTTCGGCAGCCGCAACATCACCGTCAACAACGTGGCGCCAGGCCCGGTCGATACCGACATGAATCCGGCCGACAGCGATTTCGCCACCGGTCTGCACGGCCTGATGGCGCTGAAACGCCACGGCAAGGCCGACGAAATCGCGGCGATGGTGTCCTATCTGGCCGGCCCTGAAGCGGGCTTCGTCACCGGCGCCGACCTGCTGATCGACGGCGGCTTCGCAGCGTAAGCCTTACTCCTTGCCGGCTGCTTCGATGTAGATTTCATCGGCGCAGCCGGCGGTGCGCGACTGGGCAGGACGCGCATTGGCCACCAGCTGCGGCAGATCGCGGTCGGTGACAAAGTCCAGCGCCAGCGACACGCGAATCTCCTGCAGGTACTTGCGCTGCACGCAGACCAGCTGGATGGTGTTGGCCACCTTGTCGCCGTAGCGCTTCTGCACACGGTCGAAGAAGTCATGCACCTTGATGGTCTTGCCGGTATTCCCCAGCACGATCTTGCCCACTTCCGATTCATTCACCACACGCACTGCCGACACGGCCTTGATGAAGTAATCATCCGGCGCCAGCGACTGGCATTTGCCGTGCTTGTTCCACTCGTAAGCGCCGAAGCTGCGCTCGTAGAAGAAGTTCGGCATCCACGGTGAGATTTTTTCTATCGTGTCCTTGCTCAGCTCAAACGGCTTGCCGCTGCAGCTGCCGTACTGGACGCCGCATTCCTGCTTGTTGGGCCACAGGCCGTGCAGGCTCAGGGTCCTGGCTTCCAGCGCGCCGCTGTTCATGGCGTCGCATTCCGGTTTCTTGCCGTTGTATTTGGCGTGCTCGCAGAAACCGGGCTGCCAGGTGATGGCCAGCACGTAGCTGTCCTGCTGGTTCGGCAGTGAGCACACCGGGCCGGCGGCATCGGCGGCACGGTTGGCCTGCCGCGACGACTCCTCCAGCGCCGGCGTGCCGCACTCGCGCTGCACCCAGCGCAGCGACGGTTGCGCGCCCGGCACGTTGATGCGCAGCCAGTCGTAATCTGTCTTGTTGATTTCGTGGACGGTGTAGGCCGTGCCGGCGGTGACTTTCACCTCGCCCGGATTGGCGCGCTTGGCGAACGAGGAAAATGCTTCGCAGCTTTTGGTGGCGGTGAAGCTGCCGCTGGCCGATTCACTGGCGCTGCATTCCAGCGCGACAATGGCCAACAGTGCGACTGCAAGGTAACGACGCATGAATTCCCCCGGTAATTAAAATGAACCTCGGCATTTTACCGGAGCTGCCACACGGGCAGTAGTCCTACAGACGCACTGCAAGCGCGCCGACACACGCCATCTCAAGAGTGGCTACGATGACAATCTCGCCATCCCATAGGAGGACCCCACCATGAAACAATTCCATTTAGCCGGCAAGCTCGCTTGCGCCCTGATCGCCACGGTCGTCGTCGTCAGCGGCTGTCAGAAAAAAGAGCCGGCGCCGCCGGTGCCAGAAGTGACGCCGGCGCCAGCCACCACGCCGCCGCCTGCCACGCCGCCTGCGACCGAGCAGCAGCCGAATCCGAACGCGCCAACCCAGACGCCGCCGCCGGCCACCACCGAACCACCGCCACCAACCAACCGCTAAGCCAGCGCCGCATCCACCCGGTTGCGGCCACTGGCTTTGGCGCGGTATAGCGCATCGTCGGCACGCTTGCAGATCATCTGCCGCGCGCCGGCCAGCGCATCGTACAATCCACTTGCGCCACACCCATCCCTAACTATCAATAAATCTAGCCACCCAGTGTTGCGCCAAAGCTAGCCGCGAAGGCGTCGCGCGCCGCGTGCTGGGCGATGTCGCGACGCCAGATCATCATGGTTTGCACCTGCGCCACGTCCGGCGGCAGCGTGTGGATGCGCACGGATTTGGCCAGTTCGCGCTGCTTCATCACCTCGAGCGGCATCATCGCCACGCCCATGCCGGCCGCCACACAGCCGATGATGGCCTCGTAAGTACCGAATTCCGCAATGCGCGCCGGCGACACACCGCCCTCGGCAAACCAGCGCTCAAGCCGCCGACGGTAGGAGCAGCCGCTGCGGAAGCCCAGCAGCGTGCGCCGCGCCACGTCGGCCGGCGAGGTGACCGGGCCGTGCAGGCTGTCGGTCAGCAGCACCAATTCTTCATCAAACATCGGCAGTTGCATCATTTCCGGCCGCTCGACCGGCGCGGCCACCAGCGCTAGGTCGACTTTGTGGTTGAGCACGGCCTGCACCAGATAATCGGTGGGGCCGGTGTCGAGCAGCAGGTCGACCTGCGGATACTGGCGATGGAATTGCCCCAGCACCTGCGGCAGGCGCGCGGCGGCCGTGGTTTCCATCGAGCCGATGCGCAGCGGGCCGGACGGCTGGCGGTCGCCGCGCATGGCTTCCTGGGCTTCGTCGGCCAGTTGCAGCAGGCGTTCGGTATAGGCCAGCAGGCGTTCGCCCTCCTCCGTGATCAGCATGCGGCGGCCGGAGCGGTGGAACAAGGTCACGCCCAGCGATTCTTCCAGCTGGGTCAGGCGGGCGGAGACGTTGGATTGCACCCGGTTCAGGCGCGCGGCGGCTTGCGTCACGCCGCCCTCCTCGGCCACGGTCTTGAAGATACGCAGGGATGAGAGTTCCATGATTCGTTCTCAATTAAAGAATTGTTGGTTCAGTATAATTCATTTTTAATGATGCGCAATCCGGCCTATAGTGCCAATATCCCATCAAGGAGCCGCATCATGAAATCCCCTCCCTCATTGGCAATTCTGTTGGCTTGCAGCTTTGCCTTCATCATCGTTCAGCTGGACGTGACCATCGTCAACGTCGCCCTGCCGGAGATCGGCCGCGAGCTGCAAGCGGGCGTAAGCCAGCTGCAATGGGTGGTCGACGCCTACACGCTGGGCTTTGCCGTGTTCCTGCTGTCGGCCGGCGCGATGGGCGACCGCTTCGGTTCGCGCAGCGTGTTCCTCGGCGGCTTCACCCTGTTCACGCTGGCCTCGCTGGCCTGCGCCGTGGCGCCCGATGCGCTGCTGCTCAATGTGGCGCGCGCCGCCCAAGGGATAGGCGCGGCCTTGCTGGTGCCGAGTTCGCTGTCCATCCTCAACGCCGTGTATGCGCAAGACCGCGCCATGCTGGCCAAGGCCATCGCCTGGTGGACGGCGGCCGGCGGCGTGTCGATCGCGGCCGGGCCGGTGCTGGGCGGCTTGCTGATGTCCGCCTTCGGCTGGCGCAGCATCTTCTGGGTCAACATTCCGATTTGCGTGCTGGGCTTCTGGCTGACCTTGCGCGTGGTGCCGGCGCTGCGCCACAGCGGCCCGGCGCGCAGCTTTGACGTGCCGGGGCAAATCCTGGCGGTGATCGCGCTGACCGCCTTTATCGGCGCCGTGATTGAAGTGCATGCGCTGGGCCTGGCGCATCCGGCCGTGCTGGCAGCGCTGCTGGTGGCGGTGGTGGCGGGCGCGTGGTTCATCCACGTCGAACGGCACAGCGCCGGGCCGATGCTGCCGCTGCAGCTGTTCAAGCTGGCGGGCTTCGCACCGGCCGTGCTGTTCGGGGTGTTCGTCAACTTTGCCTACTACGGCGTGATCTTCGTGCTGAGTTTTTACCTGCAAAAAGTGCGCGGCTTTTCGGTGCTGCACGCCGGGCTGATCTTCCTGCCGCTGACCGGCACCTTCCTGTTCGCCAACATCACCAGCGGCTGGCTGCAGGCGCGGGTCGGTTCGCGGAAGCCAATGATTATTGGCGGCCTGATCGGCGGCAGCGGCTATGCTCTGCTGGGCCTGTGCGGGATTTCGGAGACGGCCAGCTTCTGGGCCATGCTGCCGGGCCTGGCCTTGATCCCGGCCGGCATGGGGCTGGCGGTGCCGGCCATGACCACCGCGATCCTGGCCTCGGTCGACAAGCATCAGGCCGGCACCGCCTCGGCCGTATTGAACACCGCGCGCCAGGTTGGCGGCGCGATGGGGGTGGCAGTGTACGGGGCCTTGGTGGCGACACCGTCCACGGCTGCTATCCTTGCCGGGATTGAAGCGGCAATGGCCGTCTCGACCGCGTTACTATTGGGCGGCGCACTGCTGGCCTATCTGACTATTTTTAACCAAGGAGCAAAACTATGCCATTCGTAAATATCCGCATCACCAATGAAGGCGCGACTGCCGAGCAGAAGCAGGAATTGATCACCGGCGTGACCGACCTGCTGCAAAAAGTGCTGAACAAAAATCCGGCCACCACCTTCGTCATCATCGATGAAGTCGAGACCGACAATTGGGGCGTAGCCGGCACCGCCGTCACCACCCTGCGCAAGCGCGCGAAGGAAGCGGCCGCCAAATCCTAAGTCTTGACATAGGGGCGGCAATCGACCGGGATATCAATGATAAAGGTGGTGCCGGTGGCGACCGAGCTGTCGACCACGGCGCTGCCACCGTGTCCCTCCGCCACGCCGCGCACGAACGGCAGGCCGATGCCCCAGCCTGCCACGCCCTTGCAATTGGCACTTCCCTCCCGCTGCAAATACGCAAAGATCCGCTCGCGCTGGTCATCGGGCACCGGCTTGCCGGTGTTGTGAACGCTCATCATCATGCGTCCCAGTATCTCTTCCACGCGGATCGACACGCGGCCGCCATCGCCATACTTGAAGGCGTTGGTGAGCAGGTTCTCCAACACCCGCCGCAGGGACTGCTCGCACCAGTAGCCAACGATCGATGTCGCCTCGACCTCGATGCGGTTCGGCGCCAGCAGGTTAAATTCCTGCGCCACATTATCGACCAGCTGCTTGATGTCGAAGCGCGACAAGTTCAATGGCAGTTTGATGGTGTGCTCAATGGTCAGCGCGTCGACCAGTTGCACCACCATTGCGCTGAGGCGGGTGGCGCCATTGCGGATCTTCAAAGCGGTGTGGCGCGCCGTCTCGATATCTGGCGCAATCGCAATCAGTTGCGCACCGGCGACGATCAACGATAGCGGATTGCTCATGTCGTGCGACAGCGTTGCCGCCAGGCGCTCGCGCATGCTCTCGTGTATCAGCGAGAATTCGCGGACGGCATCGCGCACGGCCACGTCAATCGACTCCACCACGACCTGCCACTCCTCCGGCGTAAACTGCAAGCCGTTGCGGCGTGCGGCCGTCGCGATAGCATCGCGAAACAGCTGGTATTCAAGGATGATCTGGTCGGCCCGGAACGGCGTCATGCGCGCACGTTCGCCGCCGTGGGCGGACATGGACGTGCTATGACTGGCGCCATGACGGCGCGGAAAGGATGGCGTCAAGGCCTCGGCGATATTGTCGTAAAAAACCGGCAAGGTATTGACCAGCAGCGGCCCGGGGATTTCATTGGCCTCTTCCACCGAGGCGCGCAACCGCGCCTCCCACAAGGCAAACACCTCGTCGCGCATCGCTAGTACGGCCAGCGAGGTAGCGGATAGCTCGCCTTCGCTGGCTTCGTGCCCGGTTGCAAGTGTCATGTCGCACTCCGCAGTGCCTTTCGGTTTAGAAAAGAGCAGCATAGCAAAGTGCCGAGGTGGATTGTCGCACGCCAGCGCGGCGCCGTTGCTGGCGCCGCACAGGGGGACCATCGTGTTACGCGGCGAGGCCTTGCCGGGTCAGAAGAGCCTGCAATTGATGATGAAGCTGCGCCGCGTGCGCGTAGCCGCCACTCACCTCGGCCACGCCCTTGCCGGTATCGAGCAGCAATGCCGGGAAGCTGCGCACGCCCAGCGCACGGGCGCGAACGAAATCGGCCTTGGTTTGCAGAATGGTGTCGCTGTCCTGCCAGACACGCAGTACGTCTTCCGCAGCCAATTGCAGTTGCGCCGCCACCACGCCGGCCAGCACGCGGCCATTGGTGGTGTCCAGCCCATCGACATAAAACGCCTGTTGCAGAGCGCGGAACACCGCCAGCAGGTCCGCCTGCGGCGCCAGCTTGCGCGCTGCCACCACAGCCCGGCAAACCGGCTCGGTGTCGTAGACGAAGTTCTCACGCGCCATCAAGGCCTCACGATTGAATGGCAGGCCGCTCTGCGCCTCCACCCTCGCCCAGTGCCCGAGGCGGAATTCCTTGCCCGCCCGGTCGAGCACGTCGGTAGCGCCGGCGCGCACGCCGCCGACGATGATTTCCAGCTCCAGCGCCGGGTGCATGGCCATCAGCTCGGTCATTTCCTTGCCGAAGCCATAGCACCACGAGCACATGGGATCGCCCACATACAGCAACTTCATTTTGCCGCCTTCTCGCGCCGGCGGCGCGAGGTGATGTTTTCGCGGTTCACACCCCAGTTATCGGTCTCCACCTCGTCGATGATGACGAAGGTGGTGGCGGGATCCTTGTTCAACACGCGTTGCAGCAGGTCGGTCGAACCTTCGATCAGCTGTTGCTTCTGCTCTGCCGTCACGCCTTCATTGGTGACGCGGATATTTACGTATGGCATGGTGACTCTCCTTGGAGGTTGATTTACCAGGTACCGGCGCTGCCGCCGCCGTCGACGGGCAGGATGGTGCCGGTGGTGAAGTTCGATTCGGTCAGGTACAGCACGGCATTGACCACGTCGTCGGTGACGCCGGTGGTGCCGGTTGGCGCCAGCGTGCGGAAGAAGGCCTGGGTGGCCTCGTCCTCGCTGTGCATCGGGGTGGCGATGATGCCGGGCGCCACCGCATTCACCTTGACGTTGGACGACGCCAGTTCAATCGCCAGCGCGCGGGTGGCGTTGTTCAGGCCACCCTTGATCAGCACTGGCAGCAGGGCCGGCACTTTCGCATTCGGTTGCATCGCAATGCCGGCGGTGATGTTGACGATGTGGCCCGATTTGTTCGCGGCCATGTGCGCGGCAGCCTGCTGCGACGGGTAGAACACGCCTTTCAGGTTGGTGTTGAGCAGGTCGTCCAGGTCCTGCTCGGTGTAGTCGGTGACCGGCTTGGCAATGAAGATGCCGGCGTTGTTGACCAGGATATCGACCTTGCCGAATGCGGCCACGGCACGTTCGAACAACACCTTGGCCGTTTCCGGCTTGGCGATATCGCCCGGCACCAGCAGGAAGTTGGACGGGTTGCCCAGCTTGTCCGCCGCCACTTTCAGGCGTTCGATGGTGCGGGCGTTGCCGACCACGTTGTAGCCGCGTTTCAGGTAAGCCTCGGCAACCGCAAAGCCGATGCCGCTCGATGCGCCAGTCACGATAACAGTCTTGTTCATGATGTTTCCTTTCAGGGTTGTGTTGAAGTGAGTTCACTATATTCGTGACTTCTCGCTTGATAAACAGCCTGAAACACAAGACAATTGATACATCATGTAATCAATAAATCGCCATGAAACGCTTATTCGACGATGTGCTGCTCGGCAGCATCGAGCTGTTCTGCCTGGCCGCCGAACTGTCCAGCTTTACCGCCGCCGCCACCGCAGCCGGGGTGACGCCGGCCGCCGTCAGCCGTTCGGTCGCGCGGCTGGAGGAACGGCTGGGCGTGCGCCTGTTCGTGCGCACCACGCGCCAGATCCGCCTGACCGACGGCGGCCGCGTCTACTTCGAGCAGTGCCGCCAGGCGCTGTCGCAGTTGAGCGAAGCGGAACGCCAGGTCAGCGGCGCGCAAGTGCAGCCGTCCGGCCCGCTGCGCATCAGCGCGCCGACGCCGTACGCGCATTACCGCCTGCTGCCACGGCTGGGCGAGTTCCGCCGCAAATATCCCGACGTGACCATCGATATCCACGTCAGCAACCGCAACATCGACTTCGCCGACGAAGGCTACGACCTGGCGATCCGTGGCCGCGCCCCGGCCGACTCCAGCCTCATCGCCCGCAAGCTGGAAGATGCGGAACTGGTGCTGGTCGCCTCCCCCGCCTACCTGAAGCGCGCCGACAAGCCCAAGTCGCTGGCCGACCTGGCCAGGCACGAATGCATTCAATTCGACCTGCCCAGCACCGGCAAGCGCATCCCCTGGCTGTTCATGCAGGATGGCACACAGGTCGATCTCCCCACCGAAGGCGGCCTCAGTTGTGCGGAAGACGTGCTGGGCATCGTCACGCTGGCGCGCAGCGGCGCCGGGCTGGTGCAGACCTACCGTTTCATCGTCGAGCAGGACCTGGCCAGCGGCGCGCTGGTGGAATTGCTGCCGCAGCATGGCGGCGCCTCGCGCCCGTTCTTCCTGCTGTATCCGCATGCCCGCCATCTGTCGCTGCGGGTGCGCACCTTTGTCGACTTTCTGGTTGGCCGCTGAGCTATGCGCAATTGATATTGATCCCGGCATTTTTGGCATTGGAGATCGCGCGAGCCGTGCGCTAGCATACCGAGTTAAGAAAACTACCAGAGACGCCCCATGCCCGCTCCTATGCCTAGCGCGACCGGCTCCGTGCCGTCGCCATCCCATTCCGCCACCAGTTCGCGCGCGGTCCTGTCGCTGCTGACCAGCCTGTTCTTCACCTGGGGCTTCATCACCGTGATCAACAACACGCTGCTGCCGCACCTGCGCAGCGTGTTCGACCTGAACTACACCCAGACCACGCTGATCGAGTCGGTCTGGTTCATCGCCTACTTCTTCGCCTCGATTCCGTCGGCGCGCCTGATCGAGCGCATCGGCTACCAGAAATCGATGGTGTTCGGCCTGTGCATGATGGCGGTCGGCGCCCTGCTGATGGTGCCGGCGGCGCGCCTGCCGTCCTACGGCGTCACGCTGGCGGCGCTGTTCGTGATCGCCTGCGGCATCACGCTGCTGCAAGTGTCGGCCAATCCCTATGTTGCCGTGCTGGGCTCGCCGGAAACCGCCTCCTCGCGCCTGAACCTGGTGCAGGCGTTTAATTCGCTGGGCGCCACGCTGGCCCCGCTGTTCGGCGCCTACCTGATCCTGGGCCGTTCCAGCTCCGGCACCGCCGAAGCCGGCCACGTGCTGACCCAGGCCGAAAAACTGGCCGACGCCCAGGCGGTGCAGCTGCCGTATCTGATCGTGGCCGCCGTGCTGGTCATCCTGGCGCTGGTCATCGCCCGCTTCAAGATGCCGGCCATGCACCACGCCTCGACCGGCCGCGTGTCGGAAACCGAACGCGCCAAGCTGTCGCTGTGGAAGCACCGCAACCTGGTGTTTGGCATTCCCGCCATCTTCATCTACCTGATCGCCGAGATCGGCGTGGCCAACCTGTTCATCAACTTCACCGGCCAGCCGGAAATCGGCGGCCTGTCGCATGAGCAAGGCGCGCACTACCTGTTCCTGCTGTGGGGTGGCATGCTGGTCGGCCGTTTCGTCGGCGCCTGGGCCATGAACAAGACCACCGCCGAGCGCGTGCTGGCCTTCTGCGCCATCGGCGCCTTCATCGTGATGATGATCGCGGCACTGGGCACCGGCAGCGTGGCCATGTGGGCGCTGATCTCGGTCGGCCTGTTCCATTCGGTGATGTTCCCGACCATCTTCACGCTGGGCATCAAGGGCCTGGGCCCGCTGACCGAAGAAGGCGCCGGCCTGCTGATCATGGCGATCGCCGGCGGCGCGCTGGTGGTGGTGCAAGGCTGGCTGGCCGACACCGTCGGCCTGCAACTGTCCTTCCTGCTGACCGCAGCGTGCGAACTGTACGTGCTGTTCTACGCCGTGTGGGGCTCGAAAGCCACCAACGCCTTCGCCGACGCTTAACGCGCCATCAACACTGGCAGGTGCATCTTGCGCAGCACGCTGCGCGAGGCGCCGCCCAGCAGCAGTTCGCGGAAGCGGGTGTGGCCGTAGCAGCCCATCACCAGCAAGTCCGCTTCGCGTTCCCGGGCCAGGGCCAGCAAGCCCTCGCCCACCTCATCTCCGGCCTCGCGTACCACCACCTCCACCCGCACCCCATGCCGCGCCAGGAAGTGCGCCATGTCAGCGCCCGGTTGCGGGCCGTGCGCGCCGTACACCTCATCCGGATTGAACACCGCCAGCGTCACCAGTTTGGCCGCCCGCAGCAGCGGCAGCGCGGCCTCGATCGCGCGGCAGGCCGCCATGCCGCCATCCCATGCCAGCAGCGGCCGCTCGGCCACGTGCCTGAACTCGCCCTCGGCCGGCACGATGACCACCGGCCGCGGGCAGTGCAGGACCAGCTGCTGCGGCGAAAACGCACTGAACGGATAATTGACGCCGAACTCGCCCTGCCCCACCACCACCAGGTCGCTGTAGCGCGACTGCAGCACCAGGCTTTCCAGCAGGTTGTCATCGGTCAGGCGCGGTTCGATGGAACTCACGCCCAGGCCGCCGGCAACGGCCTGGAAGCGGTCGAGCGCCTGCTGGGCATTGCCGGTCAGCGCGCTGACATCTTCCGGCAACAGCATCATGCCGGGGACGGCTGCATTGTACTGATACACCAGTTCGCTCAGGCCGGTGCTGGCCAGCCCGACCAGGTGGGCCTGCTGGGCCGCAGCCAGCCGGCTGGCGTAAGCGATTACCTGCTGCGAGCGGCCGGACGGCGCCGCATTCACCAAAAGCGTTTTATAAGACATGGCCAACTCCCGCCCGGACCGCGCAGCGGCCAAGCTCAAGGTTCATCGGATTAAACATACTACTGAAGCCATGCTATGCCGTGACCAGGTGGCCTGCCTTTGATCCATATCAAATACTTTCCTGATCCCGCTCAATACACTGCGCAATAGTCCTATTCGCAAATGCAAGGAGCACATCATGTCCTATCAAACCATGCTGGTTCACGCGGACCAGTCCCCGAGCGCGGCGGCGCGGATGGAGCTGGCGATCCGCCTGGCGCACGCCTGCCGCGCCCACCTGACCGGGCTGGCCTGCACCGGCGTGTCGCGCTACGCTGAACTGGAAAACATGGGGCCGCCCGGCCCGCTGATCGAGGCCGAATTGCAGCGCTGGCGCGAACAGGCGCAAGCCAGCCTGGCCACGCTGGCGGCGCTGGCTCGCGACCGCGCCAGCTCGGCGCCGACCTTGCTGCTGCTGGAAGACGATGCCGAGGATGGCCTGATGCAACATGCGCCGTTCAACGACCTGCTGATACTGGGCCAGACCGACCCGCACTACCACGCGCCCGGCGTGATCCGCGACTTGCCGCAGTACCTGCTGCTGCACAGCGGCCGCCCGCTGTTGCTGGTGCCGTACGGGAGCGGCGCAGACTGTTCGGCGCCCTTCCATCATCCGCTGCTGGCCTGGGATGGCAGCCGCCAGGCCACGCGCGCCATCAGCGACGCCCTGCCGCTGCTGAAACTGGCCAATACCGTTACCCTGCTGATCCTGAATCCCGATCCGCAACAAGGCCGGGAGGCACAGGAACCGGGCGTCGACATGGCGTTGTACCTGGCGCGGCATGGGGTGCGGGTCAACGTGATGCGCGAACACACCACGGTCGATACCGGCTCGGCGCTGCTGTGCGTGGCCGCCGAGCTGCACTGCGATCTGCTGGTGATGGGCGGCTACGGCCACCGCCGCGCCCGCGAAATCGTGCTGGGCGGCGCCACCCGCACCGTGCTGGCCGACATGAACCTGCCGGTGCTGATCGCGCACTAAACCTGGTTAATCGTCACTGGCCGGGAAAATATCGGCGTCGGCATACGGCCACACGCGCGGGAAACCGACCGACTGCGCCGCAATCACCAGTTGGTTCGGCGCCAGTCCCATCAGTGCGGCCAGCGCCGACCGGTCCAGCCAGCCGCGCACCACGGTCGCCAGCCCTTCGGCGGCGCAGAACAGGTACACGTTCTGGCTGATGAAGCCGGTATCCAGCGCCGCGTAGAACTGCTGCTCGGGGCGCGGACCGTGCTGGTCGCCGTCGAAGGTGGCCACGTAAATCAAATCCAGCGGTGCATCGGCGACGTAATCCTGGTCGCCGGTGGCGGCCCGCACGTCGCGCGCCAGCACCGGCTGCAGCTGCTGCTGGCCGGCGTCGTAGCGATACAGGCCGCCGGGCAGCGCGGCATAGATGTCAATGTTCTGCAGGTTGCCGGCCGTCGGCGCCGTGCGCAAGCCCTGCGCCGGGCGGTTGACGCCAAATGCCGTCCATAGCAGGCGCGACAGGCGATACAGCGACAACTCTCCCGGTCCGAACTCGCGCGTCGAGCGGCGCCGCAGCAGCACCTTGGCCAGCCCCATGCTCAGTGGAGAAAACTCGGCATCGAGCGCCAGCAATTCCGGCGCGATCAGCTGCATGGGTTTCAGATTTTCGATCGACATGGTTTTCCCCACCTGGTAGAAGCGGAGCAGGCAACAACGCCGCTGAGTTGACTCAGTTTCGATGTGACGCCAGCATCCGCTTGGATTTGTATATCAATGGTATTGATCCGGCACAGTGCCGTGCATGATCCAAATCAAATTTGCCTCAATTAGCACCGTGGCGGATGGCGGCAAGGCGCACCAGCGCCGACAGCGCCATGCTGCCCAGGCCGATGCCGGCAACCACCAGCAACTGTCCCCAGGACAAGGGCGCGACCTGGAATGCGCTGGTCACGCCCGGCACGAACAGCACCACCGCCAGCAGGGCCAGCGCGGCGGCGGCCACCAGCCAGAATGTGCGGTTCGCCGCGCCGACGGCCTGCACCAGGCTGCGCCGGTAGGCCAGGTTGGAAAAGATCAGGCCAACATTGGCCAGCACCAGCACCGCGTAGCCCACCGCCCGCGCGGCCGGCGCCGGCAACGCCGCCAGCGCCGCGCCATAGGCGCCGGCCACCACCAGCAGCACCAGCACGCCCTGCACCAGCGCAGCGGCCACCGTGCGCCGCTCCAGCAGCGGTTCCTCGGGCCGGCGCGGCGGGCGCTGCATCTGCTCCGGCGCGGCAGCCTGGTTTTCAAACGCCAGCGCGCAGGCCGGATCGATGATCAGCTCCAGCAGCGCGATGTGCACCGGGTAGAGCAAGCCCGGCCAGTCCAGCAGCACCGGCAGCAGCGCCATGCCGGCAATCGGCACATGCATGGCCAGCACGTAGCTCATGGCGTGGCGCATATTGCCAAAGATGCGGCGCCCGAGCCGGATGCCGTTGACGATGGAGGCGAAGTTATCGTCCAGCAGCACCAGCGCCGCCGCCTCGCGCGCCACCTCGCTGCCGCGTCCGCCCATCGCGATGCCGACGTCGGCCGCCTTCAGCGCCGGTGCATCGTTGACGCCGTCGCCGGTCATGCCGACCACGGCGCCGCCGGCTTGCAGCGCTTGCACGATGCGCAGCTTTTGCGTCGGCCGGATGCGCGCGCAGATGCTGGCGACAGCCAGCCGGCGCCGCAGCGCCGCCGCATCCAGCTGATCGAGCTCGTCACCGCACAGGACGGCATCCGTCGGGATGCCGGCCTGTGCGGCGATGCTGCGCGCCGTGGCCGGGTAGTCGCCGGTGATCATCAGCACCCGCACGCCGGCGCCGGCGCACGCCTGCACCGCAGACCCGACCTCGGGGCGCAAGGGATCGGACAGCCCGACCAGGCCGAGGTACTGGAAATCGAAGCCATCCTGCGTGGCCGGCAGCACGCCGCCGGCATGGCGGGCCTGCGCCACCGCCAGCACCCGCAGCCCGCGCGTTGCCATCGCCTCCATCGCCTGCGCCATGCTTGCGCGCTCGGCGGCGCTCATCCGGCACAGGCCGGCGATGGCTTCCGGCGCGCCCTTGGCGGCCACCGTCATGGCGGCGCCGGCGTTTGCCGGGGATACCGGCCACACTTGCGACATGGCGCGCAATTCAGCCGACAGCGGGTACTCGCGCACCGGCTCGGCATCGGGCGCGCCGCCGGCCAGCTGGTGGAACGCCATCTCCATCGGATCGTAGGCGCGCCGCTTGCTGGCCAGCGACGCCATCCGCACCAGCTGCGCAAACGGTGCCGCCAGCGCACCGGGCTGCGCGTCCAGCCGCAGCGCCGCGCCATCGGCATGCAACTCGGCGACCTGCATCCGGTTGCAGGTCAGGGTGCCGGTCTTGTCGACGCACAACACGGAAATGCAGCCCAGCGCTTCCAGTGCCGCCAGCCGGCGCGTCAGCACCTGGCCACGCGCCAGGCGCCAGGCGCCGATCACCGGGAATACCGTCATGATCACCGGCAGTTCTTCCGGCAGCAGCGCCATCGACACGGCAATCCCGGACAGCAGTGCCGCCAGCCAGGCCCCGTGCGCCAACCCGTGCAGCAGCGTCACCAGCACGCTGGTGGCGAGTGCGACCACCGCCAGCAGCCGCACCGTGCCGGCGATGCCGCGCTGCAGCGGCGTATCGCCCGGCTCCAGCTCGGCCAGGCTGCGGCCCACCTTGCCCAGTTCGGTATCGCCGCCGGTGGCCGTCACCCGGGCCAGGCCTTCGCCCTCCACCACCAGCGTGCCGGACCACAAATACGGCAAGCCGTCGCCGCCGGGCGCCGCCGGCGGCAAGTCCACACCGGCCGGCGCCTTGGCCACCGGCGCCGATTCGCCGGTCAGCAGCGATTCGTCCACCCGCAGGTTCTGGCTGCGCTCCAGCACCGCATCCGCAGCGATGCGCTCGCCTTCCGCCACCATCAGCAAATCGCCGACCCGCAGCGCGCGGCTGTCGATGCGCACCGCCCGGCCATCGCGCCACACCAGCACCTGCGGGCTGCTCAGCTCGCGCAGCGCCTGCAGGGCGCGGTCCGACTTGAGTTGTTGTTGCAACGTCAGGCCGACCGTCATGCAGACCATGAAGGCCAGCAGCAAGCCCTCATGCAATTCGCCCAGCGCCAGATAAATGCCGCAGGCCAGCAGCAGCAAACCGGTCATCGGTTCGCACACGGTGCGCGCGACGATGGCCAGCCAGCGGGTACGCGCGCCGTCCATCGTCTAGCGGGCGCGCACAGCGGCGGCCAGCGCCGCCGCCAGCCCGATGCCGTTGCTCTCGTGCGGCACGGTGTCGCAGGTGACGATGCGGGCCGGGCCGGCCGCCCGCAGCGCCGCATGGGCGTCGCCGGCAAACAGCGCATGCACGCCGATGCACACCGGCGGCGGCAGCCCGGCCGCTTGCAGTTGCCGCACGGCGGCGATCATGGTGCGGGCGGTCGAGATAATGTCGTCCACCAGCACCGGCGTGTAGCCGTGCAGCGTGGCGGCGTCGGCGGCGCTGACCGCCACCTCGCGGTCGCCGCTGCGCACTTTGCTCAGCACGGTGTAGGGACAGCCGGCGCCCGCCGCCACCTGCGCCACCCACTGCGCGCTTTCCGCATCCGGCCCGATCAGCATCGGCCGCGCAACGTGGGCGGCAATCCACGCGGCAATCGCCGGCGCGGCCGGCACCACCCGGGTGGGAATCTCGTACAGCTCGGACAAATCATGGTAGCGGTGCAGGTGCGGATCGACCGTCACCAGCCAGTCGCAGCAGCCCGACAGCAGGCGTGCAATGTGGCGCGAAGTCACGCCCTGCCCGGCCGCAAACACGGCGTCCTGCCGCATATAGGGCAGGTACGGGGCCACCAGCCCGACGCTGCGCGCGCCCAGCTCGCGCGCCACCGAGGCGCTCAGGTACAGCGCCAGCAAACGCTCGTCGGGCTGGGCCAGCGGCGCCAGCAGCACCACATCGCGGCCGGCCGGTGACGGCGACAGTCGGGGGCAGGTTTCGCCGTCCGGAAAGCGATGCAACTCCAGCGTGCCCACTTCGGCGCCCAGGCTGGCGCCCAGCTGCCCGGCCAACCCGGCGGCGCCCGGCAGCGCCATCAATAGCGAGCTCATCCCGCCTCCTGGATGACGAACATGGTGTCTTGCGCCGCCGCGTAGTCCGCCGCGTAAGCCAGCTCACCCGGCGACTCGGCATGCAGCGTCAGCAGCGGCTGGCCGGGCTGCAGGCGGCTGCCCAGCGCGGTGTGCAGTTCCAGCCCGGCGGCAGGCGCCTTGGGGGCGCCGGCCAGCTTGGCCAGCCGCGCCAGCCGCCGGTTGTCGATCGCCACCAGGCGGCCGGCGTGCAGCGCCGTCACCACCTGCGTGTAAGGCGCGCGCGGCGGCTGGCGCAAGCCGCCCTGCGCCGCGCAGATGGCCTGCATCTTGGTCCACGCCTGTCCGCTGTCCAGCACGCTCGCCGCCAGCGCCATGCCCTCGCCGGGCGCGGCCTTGCCGCCCAGCTCCAACAAGCGCGCCGCCAGCTGCAGCGCACGCTGGCGCAGGTCGGCCGGCGCGTCGGCCTGGTTGTGCAGAATGGCCAGTACATCGCGTGCCTCGAGCGCCGGGCCGATGCCGCGTCCGACCGGCTGCTCGCCATCGCTGGACTGCACTTCCACCGCGATTCCCAGCGCGTGGCCGACCCGGTAAAAGCGCTCGGCCAGCTGCTGCGCCGCCTGCCGCGAACGCACCTTGGCGGTGCGCCCGACCGGCATGTCGATCAGCACGTGGGTGGCGCTGGCCGCCGCTTTCTTCGACATTACCGAGGCCACCATCAGGCCGTCGCTGTCCAGCCCCAGCGGCCGTTCGACGCGGATCAGCAAGTCATCGGCCGGACTAAGCGACACCGCGCCGCCCCACACCACGCAACCGCCCTCCTGCTCGACCACGCGGCGCATGGCGGGCAGGTCCAGCGCCACCGGGGCCAGGGTTTCCATCGCATCGGCGGTGCCGGCCGGCGAGGTGATCGCGCGCGACGAGGTCTTGGGGATCACCAGGCCGCAGGCGGCCACGATCGGCACCACCAGCAGCGTGGTGCGGTTGCCCGGCAGGCCGCCGACGCAATGCTTGTCGAGCACCTGCGCGCGCTCCCAGTGCAGGCGCTGTCCCACCGCCACCATCGCCCGCGTCAGCGCGATGGTTTCGGCCACATCCATGCGGTCGCCCGAGCAGGCGGTGATCAGCGCCGCCATTTCAATGTCCGAGTAGCGCCCGTCCACCACATCGCGGACGATGGCGCTAGCGGCCTCGGCGCCCAGCGGCCGGCCGTAGATCTTGGCCCGCACCGCCGACAACGATTGCACCGGCTGCGCATGCGCCACCTGCAGCGCCTCGCCATCGGCGCCGCCCAGCGCGCGCCAAGCGGCTTCAGACAGTCCCAACTGGCACTGCCCGATCAGGTCGTCGTGCACCACGTTGAGGGTGGCGATGATGTGCTGCTCGCCGCGCCACACCTCGATCCGCGAGCGCGCCTCGAAGCCTTCGGACTTGCACACCGGGCAATCGGCGCGCAGGTAGGCCACCGGCTCCTGGTAGGTGTCGATGCCCAACCGGCGCAGCCGCAGGCCGCCGATCGGCGCGGTCATCAGCGCAACTCCAGCTGTTCGAGATAGTCCGGCACCCGGCAATGCCAGTGCAGGGTTTCCTCGATGCGGTGGCGCAGCGCGTCGGCTGCAGCAGGTTCGCCGTGGGTGATAAAGGTGCGCCGCGGCGGCTGTTTGAAATGCCCGAGCCACTGCAGGATTTCGTCGGCGTCGGCATGGGCCGACAGGTTATCGATCTGGTACACGCTGGCGCGCAGCGGCACGTACTCGCCGTAGATCTTGATTTCCGTGGCCCCGCCCAGCATGGCCGCGCCGCGCGTGCCGCCGGCCTGGAAGCCGGCAAACAGAATGGTGTTGCGCGCATCGCCGCCAAACGCTTTCAGGTGGTGCAGAACCCGCCCGCCGGTGGCCATGCCGCTGGCGGCAATAATCACCATCGGCACCTGGCGCTGGTTGAGCGCGATCGACTCCTCCACGCTGTTGACGATATGGGCGGTGCGGCACATCGCCTCGCATTGCTGATGGTCGAGGCGGTGCAGCTTGCGGTGTTTCTGGTACAGCGCGGTGGCGTCGGTGGCCATCGGGCTGTTCAGATAGACCGGCAGCGCGGCCGGCAGCATGCCCTGCTGCTTGAGCTGGTGGATCGCATACAGCAGCGACTGTGCCCGCCCCACCGCAAACGCCGGAATCACCGTGACGCCGCCGCGCGCGGCGGTCTTGCGGATGGTCTGGCCGAGCAGGATCAAGGGATCGGCCGGGTCGTGCCGGCGGTCGCCATAAGTCGATTCCAGCACCAGGTAGTCGCAGTGGGCGATGGCGCTGGGCTCGACCATGATGGCGTCATGCAGCCGCCCAAGATCGCCCGAAAAGACCACGCTGCGCTGGCCGTCGCTGATGGTCACGATGGCGGCGCCGAGGATGTGGCCGCCCAGCGCCAGCGTGCCGCTCAGCTTGTCGGCAATCTCGAACGGCTTGCCAAATGGCACCGGCGAAAAGTGGCCCAGCGCGCGCACGGCATCGGCCTCGGTGTACAGCGGCTGGGCCGGCGCATGGCGCGAACTGCCCTGGCGGTTGGCGTGGATGGCCTCCTCTTCCAGCAGGCGGCCGCTGTCGGGCAGCAGGATTTTGCACAGGTCGTAGGTGGCTTCGCTGCACAGCACCTTGCCGCGAAAACCGTTCTTTACCAGCAGCGGCAGATAGCCGCTGTGGTCGAGGTGGGCGTGGGTCAGCACCACGGCATCGATTTCGGCCGGCGCGACCGGCAGCGCATCCCAGTTGCGCAAGCGTAGCTGCTTGTAGCCCTGGAACAGTCCGCAGTCGAGCAGCATGGTGGCCCCGCCGGACGTCAGCAGGTATTTGGAGCCGGTGACGGTGCCGGTGGCGCCCAGGAATCGTATGTGCATGACTGCTCCCGCCTTATCCAGATCGTTCCAGCCATGCTAAGCGCCGCACGGTGCTGCTGTCCTTGATCCAGATCAAATTTCTAAAAAGAAATCGTTCAGTGCAAAAAAGTGATTGGATGCGGCCACCGTTTCATTGGATGATGGTGTGCAAAAATAGCCAAGGAGACTGTCGATGGAACTTGTTGCGCTTGCCGCTGCTGCGGCGCTGGCCTTTCACAATCCGCTGCTGTTGCAGCGCGCCGATCCGCAGGTGGCCTTGCATAGCGATGGCTATTACTACTTCACCGCCACCGTGCCCGAGTACGACCGCATCGAACTGCGGCGCGTGAAGGATCTCAACGACCTCGCCAAGGCCGAGCCCAAGGTGGTCTGGCGCCGCCATGCCAGCGGCGTCATGAGCCGCAATATCTGGGCGCCGGAAATGCATTTCATCGACGGCAAATGGTATCTCTACTTCACCGCCGGCCGCGCCGATGCGCCGTTCGATATCCGCCTGTATGTGCTGGAAAATCCGTCCGCCAATCCGCTCGAAGGCCAGTGGACTGAACGCGGCCAGATCAACACCGGCTGGGAATCGTTCGCGCTCGACGCCACCACCTTCGCCATCGGCGCCCAGCGCTATCTGGTGTGGACCCAGCGCCCGGCCGATTCGTCCCAGCACTTGACCGCCATCTACATGGCCCGCATGGATAGCCCGTTGTCCATCAGCGGGCCGGCGGTCCAACTGAGCAAGCCTGAATACGCCTGGGAAAAAGTCGGCTTCAACGTCAACGAGGCGCCCGCCGTGCTGGTGAAAAACGGCCGCGTGTTCCTCACCTACTCGGCCAGCGCCACCGACGCCAACTACGCACTCGGCATGCTGACCGCCGACGCCGGCGCCAACCTGCTCGATCCGGCCGCGTGGAAGAAGTCACCGCAGCCGGTGTTCCGCAGCAGCGAGCAAAACGGCCAGTACGGCCCCGGTCACAACTCCTTCACCACCACGCCCGACGGCAAGACCGACGTGCTGGTCTATCACGCGCGCAACTACCGCGATATCAAAGGCGATCCGCTGCACGATCCCAACCGCCACACGCGCGCGCAAGCCATCCAATGGCGCAGCGATGGCACGCCGGATTTCGGCGAACCAGCCAAGGACTAAATCGTACAACTGTATTTTTTAAACGGCACACAAGGCAAAGCAAACCGCACACATGTCATAACGCCGTCATAAAGTTTTCTTATCCTCACGGTTTTCCACGTTGAGAGAGCAAGCAAACCCATGAAACGTTTAGCCATGAGCGTCGCGCTCGCCTTGTGCGCCAGCCCTGCTTTTGCCCTGAATATCGTCCTCGCCAATGACGACGGCCTGACCAGCAACATCAAGGCCCTGTACGAAGAGCTGAAGGCCGCCGGCCATTCGGTGATCGTGTCCGTGCCGTGCACCGGCCAGAGCGGCCGCAGCGCCGCCATCGTGATGTACAGCACCACGCTCATCATTCCGGACAACGACAAGACCCAGGTCGAAGCCGAAGGCGGCTGCCACAACGGCGCCGCGCCGACCGGCGCGCCGGCGGTCGGCCCGTTCACCAAAAGCGGCTACACCAACGGCGACTACAACTACGTGCACGGCACGCCGGTGATGGCCACCATGTACGGCCTCGACGTACTGGCCACCGCGCGCTGGGGCAAGGCACCCGACCTGGTGCTGTCCGGCCCGAACGAAGGCCAGAACGTCGGCAAGGTGGTGATCAACTCCGGCACCATCGGCAACGCCCAGTTCGCCGCTGGCCGCGGCATCCCGGCCATCGCGCTGAGCGCCGGCACCGATACCGTCGACAACAGCGGCCTGGCCGCCGCCGGCTCCAGAACCGTGGCGCAGCTGACCGTCAAGCTGATCGCCGCACTGCAAGCCAAGGCCGGCAGCTCCGCCCTGCTGCCGACCGGCACCGCGCTCAATGTCAACTTCCCGAACGGCGTGACCAGTGGCAGTGCATGGTCGTTCTCGCGCATCGGCACCTATGACACCTACGCACTGAAGTTCAGCAGCGCCGCGCCGTGGGGCCTGAGCGGCTCGCTGCCGCCGGCAGCCACCGCCGACCAGGCTGAAGATGAAGCCGTGGTCTACAAGACCAAGATCGCGGTCAGCGCCATGCAGGTCGGCTACGAGCACCGTCCGGCCGGCCAGCAATGGCTGCGCCTGCGCCTGCGTGATCTGTTTGCCCAGTGAGCCGCGCCATGAACCGACACCTTACCCTGGCAGCCGCTGCGGCCGCCCTGCTGCTGAGCGCTTGCGGCAGCAGCAACGAACCGGCCAAGCCAACCGTGAAAGTCAGCGATCTGGCAGCCGGCATGTACGCCGTCAGCGCGGGCGACAGCGCCAATCCGACCGCCGGCCGCTACTATTCGGCCGCCGATGGCAGCCGCCTGCTGGTGCTGAACAACAGCGCCCAGCAAGCCACCGCCCTGTACCGCCGCGACGCCGGCGGCAGCTGGCAGATGACGCCGGCCGCCACGCAGGACACGTCGCTGGAGTTGTTGAACAGCAGTTCGTTACAGTCGGCCACGCTCAACTTCACGGCCGTGGCGCGCAGCTACACGGTGCGCCTGTCGAGCGGCGCGGCGGCGGCGTTCAGCGTCAACGCCAATGGTGAGATCGTGGCGGGCAGCACCAGCTGCAAGCTGTCCGGCAAGCTGGCGGCCTCGTCGCTGCCGAACACGCTGAAGGCCACGCTGAGCGCGTCCTCGTGCGGCGACCTGCCGGCCCAGTCGGATGGCTATCTGGTGGTCGACAGCGACTACGCACCGGCCGCATTCCGCCTGCTGACCTACAGCGGCAGCACGCCGCTCGACCTGTGGGCCTACGCCGAGTGATTCTGCTGTAGCCACTGCGCCGCTGCCGCAAAGGCAGCGGCCACCGTTTGCTCGGACGCTTCGCCGGCCGGCTCGGTGTTGCTCAATCCCGTCAAGCCCATCGAGATCACCTGCGCGCACAGCGCATCGATGCCGCGCGCCTGCGGCAGATATTTCATGAACACTTTCACCAGGTTGTTGCCGCGCCGGCTGCGCATGTCGGCCGTGCAGGCCGCCAGTTCCGGCATATTGCTGGCGGCCAGCGCCACGGCAAAATTGGCGCGCGCCAGGTCGAGCTGCTTGCCGTCGCCCTCCACGCGCAGGCGCTGAAGTTCAGTCAGGCTGTCGGCATCGACGGCAAAGCGGATGTGGGCCACGATCGATTCCAGTCCGGCGATGACCAAATCGCGCTGGGCCGGATAGCGGTAGCTCAAGGTGGTGTGCGGAATGCCGACCTCGGCCGCGATGGCGCGATGCGTCAGGCCCTGCACGCCCTGCGCCGCCAGCCGCCGGCCGCACGCACGGGCGGCCGGGGCGACCCATTCCGGCTCGCGGCCGGTGGGCGCATCGCCGTTTCCATCGACCTGAAGTTGTGCCAGCAGCGCGCCAAACAGCGCGCCGTCGCTGGCATCGCCGCGCGTGGCCAGGCCGCCGGCAAACAGGCGCCGCAAGCACAGCCGGCGCAACATGCGGTAGGCGGTCAGCGGGCCGAGCGCGATGCTGTAGGCCAGCTCGGCCACGATATAACCATACCACCAGCCGCCATCCAGCAAGGCCGCAGGCAAGCCGGCGCGGGTGGCAAATTCATTCCAGAAAGCGCGCCGTTGCGCGGCCCATGCGGCGAAGGCCGGCTGCAATGCGGCGTTCCAGGTGCAGGCGTGCAGCAGTTCAAGATACAGCAGCGACATGGCGCGCTGCTGCGTGGCCAGTTCGTCCAGCATGGATTCCGCCAGCTCGGCGGCGATGGCGGACGATAGCGGCCCCAGTCCGTCGAGCACATCGCGCCAGCGCTGCATGTCGCGCTGGTCGTGCTCGCACGCCGCATCGCAGATGGCGGCCAGCACATCGGCACGCAAGCCGTAGCGGCTGGTGAGCACGGTGACGGAAACGTCCAGCGCTTCGGCCAGCGGCCGCAAACCCAGCCCGCCCAGCCCGGCCTTGCCGACGATGCCGCAAGCGGCGGCCAGCAAGGCCTCGGCCTGCGGGGCCTTAGGGGACTTCCTGGCGGCTAATTCTGGCAATGGCGACTCGTGCGGAGAGAATATCGAGCGCCGATTGTACACGACGGTGCCGGCCGGGCGGCCAATTCAGGCATCCCACGCGGATCACGGGAACAGCGAGAAATCCGGCAACGGGTCTTGCGGTTCGCCGATGCGGACGATGGACTTGGCCGAGCCGTCGTAGGCCGGCCAGTCCGGCAGGCTGCCGGTGGCGGCGAAATGCACCCAGGCGTCAGCCAGTTGCGCGGCGATGCGGCGATCGGCCGCGCTCCAGGGACGCTGGTCCTGGTCGAGGTTGTCGAACACGTAGCGGATTTCCGCGCCGTGGCCGGCGCCGCAACCGTAGCCGCACGGCGTGACCGGCGCCGCCGGGCGATGGGTGAAATAGTAAAGATAAGCCTTGGAGCGGCCATGCTGTGCTTGCAGCCCGGCCCAGTAAGCCATGCGCCAGCCCCACCAGTCCGAGGTCAGGCGGTCCATTGACGCGCGCGCCTGGGCGTCGCTGTTCGCGGGATAGGCGGCCAGCAAGGCGCCGGATGGCGCATGGCCCAGCAGCTTGCCCGCCAGCTCACGGTGGCGCGCGGCGGTGAACTCGCTGGTGTTCAATATTTCAGGCGCCAGATCCCTGCCCTCTTCCGCGTTCCAGCCCATCAGCAAAGGCACATCGTTCTGCCGGTGATTGCGATACAGGCTGGTCTGGTCGTCGCGCAGCACGCGGCCATCGACACTGACGCGCGCGCTCCACGGCTGCTTGTGCAAGGTCTCCACGCTCATGGCGCGCAGTTCGGCGAGGTTGTTGGCGCCCACGGTTTTGGCCAGCGCTACACCGGTGGCTTCGACCTGCTGTTGCTGATACGGCGCGCTTTCGCGCGCCTCCATCGGCCAGCCGGCATTGCCGCTTTGCGCGATGGCGCGATGGAACAGCCCTTTCGCCATCGGCGACGCGGTCAGGATGCCGACCGAAATAGCGCCCGCCGATTCGCCGAAGATGGTGACGCGGCTGGCGTCGCCGCCAAAGGCCGCGATATTTTTCTGCACCCATTGCAGCGCGGCGATCTGGTCGCGCAAACCCTGGTTGCCCGACTCGTCTTTCAATTCGGGATGGGCGAAGAAGCCGAAGATGCCCAAGCGGTAGTTGATGGTCACCACGATGGCGCCGCGTTTGGCGAGGTTGGCGCCGTCGAAGCCAGGCTGTGCGCCGGTGCCGCCGTAGTAGCCGCCGCCATGTATCCAGACCAGCACCGGCAGCTGGTCCGCCTTGGCCGGGGCCCACACGTTCAGGTACAGGCAGTCTTCGCTTTTCGGATCGGTGATCCACACGGCGGTCTGCGCGCAGGCGGCGGAAAAACGGCTCGCCTCCCGGACGCCCTGCCACGCCACCACCGGCTGCGGCGCGCGCCAGCGCAGCGGCCCCACCGGCGGCGCGGCATACGGAATGCCGAAATACGTGTCCACCGCCGCCCCATGCGTGCCGATGATCGTGCCACCTTCAATCTTGACTGGACTGGTCGGCGCGGCTTGCGCAGCCAGGCCGGCGATACACAGTGTGAACAGTGCGATGGCACGCGACAGCGTCATGGAGTCTCCTTGGTTGTAGGTCAGCCCTGCTGGTTCAATACCGAATGATGGCGGGCGTAGGTGAAATATACCATCAGGCCGATCAGTAGCCAGACAGTGAAAGCGATCCAGGTCACGGCGCTGAGGAAGATCATCAGGGCGCCGCAGAACAGGATGGCCAGCACCGGGATCACCGGCACGCCAGGGCAGCGGAACGCGCGCGGCAGGTCGGGACGCTGCTTGCGCAGCACGATCACCGCCAGCGACACCAGGCAGAACGCCGCCAGCGTGCCGATGTTGGCCAGTTCGCCCAGCACCTGCAGCGGCACCAGCGCGCCCAGCAGGCCGAACACGATGCCGACCAGCCAGGTCGCCACGATCGGCGTGCCGGCGCCGTTCAGCGCCGACAGTTTTTTCGGCAGCAGGCCGTCGCGCGACATGGCGTACAGCACGCGGCTCTGGCCGAACGCCATCACCAGGATCACGGTGCTCATGCCGAGAATCGCACCGAGGTCGACGAAGCCGGCGAACCAGTTTTCACCGGCGAATTGCAGCGCCAGCGAGACCGGATGGTCGATGCCCTTGAACTGGGTGAACGGCACGATGCCGGTCATGATGACGGTGACGATCACGTACAGCACGGTGCACACGGCCAGCGAGCCGATGATGCCGATCGGCAGGTCACGCTTGGGATTTTTCACCTCTTCCGCCGCCGTGGTCACCGCATCGAAACCGATGAAGGCGAAGAACACCAGTGCGGCGGCGCTCATCACGCCGTTCACGCCATACGGCATGAACGGATGCCAGTTGGCCGGCGCCACGTGGCGCGCGCCAACGAAGATAAACAGCAGCACCACGCTGATCTTCACCACCACCATGATGTTATTGATGCGGGCCGACTCGCGCACGCCCAGCGACAGCATGATGGTCAGCACCATCATGATCAGGAAGGCCGGCAGGTTGAAGAAGGTGGTCACGCCCGGAATCGCGCCCGGCGCGGCCGACAGCGCGACCGGGATCTGCAAGCCGAAGCCGCCCAGCAGCGACTGGAAGTAGCCGGACCAGCCGACCGACACGGCGGAGGTCACCAGGCCGTATTCAAGAATCAAGTCCCAGCCGATCATCCACGCCACCAGTTCGCCGAGGATGGCGTAGCTGTAAGTGTAAATACCGCCGGCGACCGGCAGGATGGACGCGAATTCGGCGTAGCACAGCGCCGCGAAGCCACAGGCGAAGGCCGCCACCACGAACGACAGCGCCAGCGCCGGGCCGGCCGTGGTGGCGCCGCTGCCGGTCAGCACGAAAATGCCGGTGCCGACAATGGCGCCGATGCCCATCAACACCAGGTCGACCGGGCCCAGCACCTTTTTCAGGCCGCCAGTGGCGCTGGCAGTGCGCATGGCATCGAAATCCTTCGTTCTGAAAATACTCACTGCTATCTCCTCCGTTACTCGCTTGTCTTGTACAGGTCTCGTGAACCCGGTCCGCATAAAGAAACAGGCTCCACGAGGGAGCCTGTTTCTTTTGTTCTGGCGGAGACGGTGGGATTCGAACCCACGATACAGGTTTTGCCCGTATGCTTCCTTAGCAGGGAAGTGCCTTCGGCCACTCGGCCACGTCTCCTAGTCGATTGCTCAACTATGTCGTTTCGGTAAGTACTGAACCGACGTCCGTCATAGTATAGATCGGTGCTGGTTTGGTCAAGGTTCGAATCCCGCTGTTTCCGGCGGAGCAAAACAAAAAGCCTCCCGAAGGAGGCTTTTTGTTTTGTTCTGGCGGAGACGGTGGGATTCGAACCCACGATACAGGTTTTGCCCGTATGCTTCCTTAGCAGGGAAGTGCCTTCGGCCACTCGGCCACGTCTCCTAGTCGATTTCTCAACTATGTCCGCCGTGAAGCAGACGACCGCCATAGTATAGACCGTGACCCGTTTGGTCAAGGCAACATGGCGGTTTTTTTAGGAAAAATTTACGCCTTTTCCAGTTCGAACGCTTTGTGCAGCGCGCGCACGGCCAGTTCCATGTATTTCTCGTCGATCAGCACGGAAATTTTGATTTCCGAGGTCGAGATCATCATGATGTTGATGCCCTCTTCCGACAAGGTGCGGAACATCTTCGAGGCCACACCCACGTGCGAGCGCATGCCCACGCCCACCACCGAGATCTTCGACACTTTGGCGTCGCCGGTGACGCTGGCGGCGCCCAGCGATTCTTTCGAGCCGTTCAGCACGTCCAGCGCGCGCTGGTAGTCGTTGCGCGGCACGGTGAAGGTGAAGTCGGTCTTGCCATCCACCGACTGGTTCTGGATGATCATGTCGACTTCGATGTTGGCATCGGCCACCGGGCCCAGGATGTGGTAGGCCACGCCTGGACGGTCTGGCACGCCCAGCACGGTGATTTTGGCTTCATCGCGGTTGAACGCGATACCGGAGATGACTGCTTGTTCCATGTGTGTATCTTCCTCAAACGAGATCAGGGTGCCGGAGTTGGCTTCTTCTTCGATGTCCAGCATCGGGTCGGTCAGCGACGACAGGACGCGGGTCGGCACGCGGTAGTTACCGGCGAACTCAACCGAACGGGTCTGCAGCACTTTCGAGCCCAGCGACGCCAGTTCCAGCATTTCTTCAAAGGTGATGGCTTTCAGGCGGCGCGCTTCCGACACCACGCGCGGGTCGGTCGTGTACACGCCGTCAACGTCGGTGAAGATCAGGCATTCGTCGGCCTTCATCGCGGCGGCAATCGCCACGGCCGAGGTATCCGAACCGCCACGGCCCAGCGTGGTGATGTTGTCTTCGTCATCCACGCCCTGGAAGCCGGTGATGATGACGATTTTGCCGTCGTCGAGGTCGCGGTTGACCTTGTCGTTGTCGATCGACTGGATACGGGCTTTGGTATAAGCGGAATCGGTTTTAATCGCGACTTGCCAGCCAGCGTAGCCCACGGCCTTCTTGCCGATCGCTTGCAGCGCCATCGACAGCAGGCCGACCGACACTTGCTCGCCGGTCGCGGCGATCATGTCCAGTTCGCGTGGATCTGGCTGGGCTTGAACTTCTTTGGCCAGGGCGATCAGGCGGTTGGTCTCGCCCGACATTGCCGAAGGCACGACCACAATGCGGTGCCCGGCGTCATGCCACTTGGCGACACGCCGCGCGACGTTCTTGATACGGTCCGTCGAACCCATCGACGTACCGCCATATTTGTGCACGATTAAAGCCATAACAGTGAGTTTTCCGCTCAAATAAAGGTAAATGGAACCCTTAACTCTACATGTCGCAATGCAAAATAACAAGTCGAAAAACTCATAAAGTCATACCGAATAGACATATCTACATACAAAATTCGGCAGATAGACCCCAATGTCTATACAGCTTGCCAGCGCAGGCGCAGCCGCCCTGCCCCCGCAGCCACGTGCAGGCAGTCCATGCCGATACCGGCGGCGAACAGCAAGTCCTTGGCGCTCTTCACCACCGGCAGGCGGCCGCGCTCCCAGGCCGGGATGTTCAGCGCCTGGTAGTGGTATTTGACCGGGCGCGTCGGGCGGTTCGGCGCCAGCTTGAGTTTTTCACCGCCACGGCGGAATTCGATCACCAGTTGTTGACCGCGCAGCCAGTCGGGGTCGAAGCCCTCTTCCGCCGGATCGAAGTACAGCACGCCGCCGTAGGCCGGGAACGCCAGCTCGGTTTCGCCGTTCCAGACGAAGCCGGTGCCGGGCTTGTCGTCGAACTGGTCTTCGCGCGTGCCTTCGAGTTCGGCCAGCTTCGGCGTCAGGTGCAGGCGGTCGCGGTAGCGACGCACGTGGCAGTCGGGATGGGTGACCAGCAGTTGGGCGTCGTATTTGGCTTCCAGCAGCTGGGTCAGCATTTCGGCCAGCCAGGCGGTGCTCGGCATGCTGTAGCCGCGCGTGGCGAACCAGTGGCGCAGCAGGTTATAGGCGCGGTCCTGGCTCAGGGTGCGCAGCTTGCCGATGTCGAGCTGGTCGCCGTCCAGCGTGGCGGCGAGGTCTTGTTCGGCCAGCTCGGTCAGCAGGCGGGTGGCTGACTGGGCGTGCTGGGCGCTGCGGGCGAAACGCTCCTGGAAGCCGGGGAAATGCTGCTCCAGCGCCGGCATCACGGTGTGGCGCAGCGCGTTGCGGGCGTAGCGCGGGTCGTCGTTGGATTCGTCGTGGATGTGGCTGATGTGGTGCTGGGCCACGTAGCTTTCCAGCTGCTTGCGCGAGGCTTGCAGCAGCGGGCGGGCCATGACCAGATTTTGGTTTTGCAGCAGGCTGGCGGCGGTGTTGGCGGCATCCATGCCGGACAGGCCGGCAGGACCGGAGCCGCGCAGCAGTTGCAGCAGGACCGTTTCGGCCTGGTCGTCGAGGTGATGGGCGGTCAGCAGCAGTTGCACGTTGTGCTCTGCGCACAGGGCGCCGAGGGCGGCGTAGCGGGCTTTGCGGGCGGCCGCTTCGGTGCCGGACTTTTTGGTGTCCTCCAGTTCGATGCGGCGAGCTTCGAACGAGACGTTGAGGGCGGCGCATTCACGCTCGCAGTGGGCCAGCCAGGCGTCGGCATTGGGGCTGAGGCCGTGGTGGATGTGGAAGGCGCACAGGGTCAGCTCGTGGCGCTGCGCGTAGGCGTGGGCCAGGTGCAGCAGGGCCGACGAGTCCAGGCCGCCGCTGAGGGCGACGGCGATGCGCCGCGCATCGTCGCGGGCGGCCGTGACGGCTTGTTCAAACGTGGACGTAAGTGTGGGCTTTTGCTGCTTCAATGTATGGCTCCGAAATGCAAACCGGGAGCGTCGCTGAGGCGGGCTCCCGGTGGTTTGATTGAATCCCGGCCTGCGCCGGGACGACGGCGGTGAGGCCGTCGCACCGGCGAAGGCCGGTGCCCAATTTTTTTATTCCTGCGGCGTGGTTTCCTTGAACTTACCGTAGCTCATCAGCTTTTCGTGACGGGCTTCCAGCAGGTCTTTGGTTTTCATGCCGTGGAACTGGCGCAGCGAGTCGGCCAGCGCGCGTTTCAGCATGGTCGCCATTTGCTTCGGATCGCGGTGCGCGCCACCCAGCGGTTCGGTGATGATCTTGTCGATCAGGCCGATGGCTTTCAGGCGGTGTGCGGTCAGGCCCAGCGCTTCAGCCGCATCGGCCGCGCGTTCCGAGGTCTTCCACAGAATCGAGGCGCAGCCTTCCGGCGAGATCACCGAGTAGGTCGCATATTGCAGCATCAGCACCTGGTCAGCCACGGCAATCGCCAGTGCGCCGCCGGAGCCGCCTTCACCGATGATGGTGGCGATCAGCGGCACTTTCAGTTCCGCCATCACATACAGGTTGTGGCCGATCGCTTCCGACTGGCCGCGCTCTTCCGCATCGATACCTGGGAACGCGCCCGGCGTATCGACAAAGGTGAACACCGGAATGCCGAACTTTTCAGCCAGCTTCATCAGGCGCATGGCCTTGCGGTAGCCTTCCGGCTTCGGCATGCCGAAGTTGCGCATGGCGCGTTCTTTGGTGTCACGGCCCTTCTGGTGACCGATGACCATACATGCCTGGCCGTTGAAGCGCGCCAGGCCGCCGACGATCGACTGGTCGTCCGCATAGGTGCGGTCGCCGTGCAGTTCGTGGAAGTCGGTGAAGATTTCGTTCACGTAGTCCATCGTGTATGGACGTTGTGGGTGACGCGCGATTTGCGATACCTGCCACGGCGTCAGCTTGGCGTAGATGTCTTTGGTCAGTTGCTGGCTTTTCTTCGCCAGACGGTCGATCTCCTCAGAGATGTCGACAGCTGAATCATCTTGTACGAAGCGCAGTTCTTCGATTTTGCCGTCGAGTTCAGCAATTGGTTGCTCAAAATTGAGGAAAGTCGTTTTGGTCATTGTACCTCCGTGTTTATTCTCAGCTGCGGCTCAGGTGTTTCAGTTGCCCGTTCGTGACAGGCACAAAAAGTCCTCGCACAGCGATTAGAGTATCTATTCTACAGCAACCGGGTCCAGACTACGCCATAAATACCAAGTGGCGACCGTGCGGTAAGGCTCCCAATTGGCAGAAACCTCGCGCGCATCGCTGCGGGAGACCGGTTCGCCGGAGAAATAATTCTGGCTGATGCCCTGGATTAAACCGGGGTCGTCCAGCGGTAAAACGTTCGGCCGGAGCAGATTAAATATCAAAAACATCTCGGCTGTCCAGCGGCCGATGCCGCGGATCTGCGTCAATTCGGCGATCACCGCCTCGTCGTCCATCTGGTCCCACTGGGCCGTGTGGACGCGCTTGTTCTTGAAGTGGTCGGCCAGGTCGAGGATGTACTCGGTCTTGCGCTTGGACAGGCCGCAGGCCGCCAGTTGCTCGGGGCCGGCCTTGATGATTTGCGCCGGGGTGCATTTCGGGCTGATGTCCAGCAGCTTTTTCCAGGCCACGTCGGCAACCTTGGCGGTCACCTGCTGGCCGACGATGGAACGCGCCAAGGTGGTAAACGGATCGTGATGGCCGCGCAGGTGCAGGTCGCCAAACTGGGGGATCAGCTTGTTCATGATGCGGTCGCGCTTCATGAGCTCAAGCTTGGCCTCCTCCCAGTATGGCGGCACGCCGCCTACGGCATCAGTATCCTTGGCGATGACCATGTTATGCGCGGCGCCAGTTGGTGGTGCCGTCAGGCTTGTCTTCGAGGATGATGCCCTGGGCCAGCAGGTCGGCGCGGATCTTGTCGGATTCGGCGAAGTTGCGGGCTTTCTTGGCTTCGGCACGGCGCGCGATGGCCTCGGTGATGGCGGCATCGTCGCCACCTTCGCCACCGACCGACGCTTGCAGGAATTGCTGAGGCGTGCGGTCCAGCAGGCCGATCACAGCCGCCAGGCCTTTCAGCTGGCGCGCCAGCACCGGCGATTTCGACTTGTTCAACTCGGTGACCAGGTCGAACAGCGCGGCCACGGCCAGCGGTGTGTTGAAGTCGTCGTCCATCGCTTCGGCGAAGCGGGCTGCGTGCTCTTCTTTCCAGTCCAGCGGCTGGCCGTCGCCTTCCACGCCGTCCAGCGCGGTGTACAGGCGGGTCAGCGCGCCGCGTGCGTCGTCGAGGTGGGCGTCCGAATAGTTCAGCGGGCTGCGGTAATGGGCGCGCAGGATGAAGAAGCGCACCACTTCGGCGTCGTACTTCTTCAGCACGTCGCGGATGGTGAAGAAGTTGCCCAGCGATTTGGACATCTTCTCGTTATCCACGCGCACAAAGCCGTTGTGCACCCAGTAGTTGACCATCGGGTGACCCGATGCGCCTTCCGACTGCGCGATCTCGTTTTCGTGGTGCGGGAACTGCAAGTCGGCGCCGCCGCCGTGAATGTCGAAGTGCTCGCCCAGCAGCTCGCACGACATGGCCGAGCACTCGATGTGCCAGCCCGGACGGCCCTTGCCCCACTTGGAATCCCACTTCACTTCTTCTGGCTCGGATTCTTTCGAGGCCTTCCACAGCACGAAGTCCAGCGGATCGCGCTTGCCGGTGTTGACGTCGACGCGCTCGCCGGCGCGCAGGTCGTCCAGCGACTTGCCGGACAGCTTGCCGTAGCCTTCGAAATTGCGCACGGCAAAGTTGACGTCGCCGTCTTCGCCTTGATAGGCCAGTTCTTTGGCTTCCAGCTTCTCGATCAGCGCCAGCATTTGCGGCACGTACTCGGTGGCGCGCGGCACCAGCGTTGGCGGCAGGATGCCGAGCGCAGTGGTGTCTTCGTCCATGTACCGGGTGAAGCGGGTGGTCAGCTGCGAGATGGTCTCGCCGTTCTCGACCGCGCGCTTGATAATCTTGTCGTCGATGTCCGTGATGTTGCGGGCGTAGGTCACGTCGTAGCCGGAGGCCAGCAGCCAGCGGTACATGACGTCGAACGCCATCATCATGCGGGCGTGGCCGATGTGGCAGTAATCGTAAATGGTCATGCCGCAGACATACATGCGGACTTTGCCCGGTTCAATAGGAACGAATACCTGCTTGTCACGCGCCAGCGTGTTGTAAATCTTTAAATTGCTCATCGGACTCTTGCGTTTTGCTGGGTCCACAGGCAATACGATGACCCGGTGCGGGCTGCGCGCACCAGTCATCATCGTGTGCCTGAGGGAACCTTGGGAATGTTCTTGTTTCTACCTTCTAAGGGGTAGAATGGAACAAGTATAGCATTGATAAAAACAGCATAGGCTTCATCTGTAACGGGATTTTGCCTATTCAACACTAAGCAAAGGTGACCGATGTACCAAAAACTGATGACCGCCCTCGCCGGCCTCACGCTCTCCGCCGCTGTGCTGGCCGCGCCCGCACCAACCCAGGTTGAACTCAAGACCACGATGGGCGATATCGTGCTCGAGCTGAACCGCGAAAAAGCGCCGAAGTCGGTCGATAACTTCATCAACTATGTGAAGTCCGGTTTCTATAAAGGCACGATTTTCCACCGCGTGATCGATGGCTTCATGATCCAGGGCGGCGGCTACGATGAAAAACTCAAAGGCAAGCCGGTCAACAAACCGGTGCCGATCGAGTCCAACAACGGCCTCAGCAACGTGAAATATTCGCTGGCGATGGCACGCATGGGTGATCCGAACTCGGCCACCTCGCAATGGTTCATCAACGTCGAAGACAACGGCCCGCTCGATTATCCGGGTCCGGACGGCTCGGGCGGCTACACCGTGTTCGGCAAAGTCATCAAGGGCTTCGAGACGGTCGACAAGATCAAAGGCGTGCTGGTGGACGACAAAGGCATCTTCCAGAACATCCCGGTGATTCCTATCGTCGTCAAGTCCGCCACGATTTTGAAGACACCGATCCAGCCGAAACAGTAAAATAGCGGCCTTGCCGTAATCTTTAATCACTCAGGATAACAAAATGACCAAAGTAATCATCAAGACCAACCTCGGCACCATGACCGCAGAACTGGACGCGGAAAAAGCGCCGAAAACCGTTGCCAACTTCCTGGCCTACATGGAAGCCGGCCACTACAACAACACCATCTTCCACCGCGTGATCGACGGTTTCATGATCCAGGGCGGCGGTTTCGAGCCAGGCATGAAACAAAAGCCAGCCGACACCACCGTGGAAAACGAAGCCAAGAACGGCCTGAAAAACGACACCTACACCCTGGCAATGGCCCGTACCTCGGCCCCGCACTCGGCATCGGCACAGTTCTTCATCAACGTGAAAAACAACTCCTTCCTGGACTACCCAGGCCAGGACGGCTGGGGCTACGCCGTGTTCGGCAAAGTAGTTGAAGGCACCGACGTGGTTGACGCCATCAAGAAAGTCAAAACCACCCGCGCCGGCATGTTCGCCGACGTGCCAGCGGAAGACGTCGTCATCGAAAGCATCGAACTGGCTGCTTAATATATGGCTGTCTGCGCGCTGTTCATCTCCGATCTGCATTTGCAGCCTGCGCATCCTGCGACCAGCAAGGCGTTCTTCGACTTCCTGGAGCAGCATGCGCGGCACGCGCAGCAACTGTATCTGCTCGGCGACCTGTTCGAGTACTGGGCCGGCGATGACGACATCGCCGATCCCTTCCACGCGCACATCGTGGCGGCGCTGCGCGCCGTCAGCGAGGCCGGCGTGGCGGTGTACTGGATCGCCGGCAACCGCGATTTCCTGGTCGGCGCCCGCTTCGCCGAAGAGGCCAACGTCATCCTGCTGCCCGAGACCTGGGTGGCCGAGATCGGCGGCCACAAAGTGGTGGTGCTGCACGGCGACGCCCAGTGCACGCGGGACACCAAATACATGGAATTCCGCGCAATGGTGCGGCAGCCTGCGTGGCAAGCGCAATTCACCGCCATGCCGCTGGCGCAGCGCAAGGCCATCGTAGCCGGCCTGCGTGCCGACAGCCGCAAGGAACAAAGCGGCAAATCCTACGAGATCATGGACGTGACGCCCGAGGCCATCCTCGACGTGTTTGCCGAGACCGGCGCCGAGGTCATGATCCACGGCCATACGCACCGCCCTGCCCTGCACCACATCGACGGCGACAAGCGCCGCTACGTGCTGCCAGACTGGGAGCCGGACGCGACGCCGCCGCGCGGCGGCTGGATCGCCATCGACGAGCAAGGCGCGATCACGCGCCACGACCTGACCGGGGCGGTGATTGCATCGTGAACCCACGCGCCCTCATTGCCGGCCTGTGCGCCGCCTTGATGGGCGATGCCGCATGGTCTGCGCCGACGCCGATCACGGTGGCGTGGCGCGACAAGCCGCCTTATCACTACACTGAAAACGGCCTCGCCAAAGGCTTCCTGCTGGCGCGTGCACAGCAAGTGTTTGCCGCCGCCGGCCTGCCGGCACGCTTCACCAACGAACCGCAGAAACGCATCTGGGCCAACTTCCAGCACGGCGCCACCAATTATTGCTCGATCAGCTGGTACCGCCTGCCTGAACGCGAGGCGGTGGCGCAATACAGCCAGCCCTTCCACGAAGACCTGCCGCATACCATCCTGATCGCGCCCGGCATGGTCGAACGCGTGAAAGCGCACGCCACCCTGGCGGCGCTGCTGGCCGATACCACACTGACGCTGGGCGTGATTGAAGGCGTATCTTACGGGCCGGTGCTGGATCCGATGATCCGCGCCAGCAAGAACAAAATCATGAGCCGCACGGTGGAGACCACGCAGATGATGCGCATGCTCAGCGTGAGCCGCGCATCGTATATGTTTGTCGACCGCGAGGATTGGGAGTTTTTCCGCGATAAGGAAAAGGCCGGCCAGTCGCTGGTGCGCTACGACTTGCCGGACATGCCGGGCGGGATCAAGCGCCACGTCGTCTGCAGCCGCGACGTGCCGCAAGAGACCATGAACAAAATCAACCAGGCCATCGCCGCGACCGGCGGCATCAACAACCCCGGCCACAGCAAACCCATCAAATAAGCTTAACGCCTGACCTGCGCCATCGCCGTGTTCAGACGGCGTACCAGTTGCTGGTTAAGGTCGCGCGTATGGCGCGCCCAGCGCTCCATCGTGCGCTGCAAGTCGGCGTCCAGCTGATTGGCCTTGTCCGCATCGCCCACGCCAGCCGCCCAGATGGCGAACTCCGCTTGCACCGCGAAGCTGTTGTGGCGGCTCAGCGCAGATTCAAACTCGGCGCGCGCCTCGTCCTGGCGGCCGGCGGCGGCCAGCGCTTGCGCCAGCAGCAGGGAGACTTGCTCGGGACGGAATTTATCGTCGCTGCTGCGGATGGTTTGCAGGTGCGACACCGCAGCTGCGGCACGCCCGCACGCCAGCGTGGCCTGCGCTGCACCGTAGCGGATATCCAGATCGCCCGAGAACGGGCCTTGCAGGCAAGCCTCGTAGGTTGATGCGGCCTCTTCCGCGTTACCGGCGGCCAGCAAGGCGCTGGCGAGGCGCATCTGGTTTTGCGCGGTCGGCGTGAACTCATAGGCATCGCGCGCTTCGCGCAGTTCGCGGCCCGGATCCAGCGTCTTGGCGGCGACCGTGACTGCCTTGCGGGCGCCGTGCTGGATCTTCGAATTCGGCAGGTAAATCGCGAAGAAATACACAATGCTGCCGAGACCTGGGAACAGGAACAGAATCACCACCCAGTACAACTGCTGACCACTACGGATTGCGTGGATGGCGAAGAAAATCGCCACCAGCACATGCAATCCAACACCAAAAATCTCCATTTCCTGCCTCTACAATCAAAAGGAACCCCGATTGTAGAAGCTCCGGCCGGTCATCACAAGGCGGCAACGCTTAAGGGTTGGCGCAGATAAGCGGCGGCGTAGCGGGCCAGGCGGCCGATGAACACACCGTTGAACAGGCCATACAACACGGTCACACCCAGCGAAGCCGGCACAGCGTGCATCAGATCAGGGCGGATGGCGGTCAGCACGCCGACCGTGTACTTGGTGACAAAGATGGCAACCATCAGCATCAGCGGCGCCCAGCTGCCGCGCTGGAGCACCGTGCCGGCGGCGCGGTTGACGGCGATCTCGCCCTTGCTCAACGTCCAGACCAGCGCCACGGCGACCGCCACACCCGCCGCCCAGGCGGCCCAGACCGCTTCACCGAGCGCGCCGTGCGGGTTAATGCTGGTCAGCGCCAGCACCAGCATCACACCAGGAATGATGGCCAGCTTCAGCAGCGACAGCTCACGGTCTTGCGAGGCCAGGTAGCCGCGATACAGCAAGAAGGCCAGCAAGGCCCAGACGTAGACAGGAGTATGCGAGAGAATTTGCGAGATCATGGTTGGCTCCGGTAAGTAAGTTTCGATGGAGCCATGATGCCCGCTGCGGCCGCGCGGCGCGGCGCAATGCGACGAAATGCGCCAGCCCGGCGCGAAATGCGTCCAGCCAGCGCGAAATTCGGGGTCAGCTCTGTCATTTGGACACGCACGCACGATATTTGAGAAATATCAATACGCAAATTATTTGTCCGAATGACAGAGCTGACCCTGAATTTATTGGGCGGGCTGCAGTTTGGCGACCAGGGCGCCGGGGCGGGTGTCGATGCCGGTCAGTACGAACTGAACGCCGGCGTAGCGCAGTTCTTCCGGGCGGAAGGTGTGCACCGGCACGTCGCGGATCACTTTGTCGCTGAGCAGGTTGGCTACGCTGGCCAGCTGGTTCTGCTTGCCCTCGTCCAGGTTGTCGACATTGACACGGTCTACATGCGCATCGGCGATGTAGATGGCGTTGCGCGCGCTATCCACCCGCAAGCGGCCCGACACCAGCATGCTGCCATGCCACGACTGGCGTCCCAGCAACGGCGTCACGGCCAGGTCGAAGTTCAGCGCCACGCGGTCGCTGTCCGCCAGGATGTCGAGCCGTGGATGGCTCAGTTCCACCTCAAACACGCCCAGCGCCCGCTGGTGCATGGGGAATTTGCGCTCCAGGCTGGTTTGCAGCTTTTCTTGCCGCAGCTCCACCTCGCGCGGGCCGATCAAGCCGGCGCAGGCCGCCAGCAACAGTGCAGCGGCGAATACGCCATAACGTTTAAGATTCATAGCACCATCCTTCTAAAATACGGAACAGGCGCATTATATGACTGCAACGCGATTGGGCTGCGCCGGTTGGAGCATCAGCCGCGAGGCAGCGCCCTTTTTCGAAGGCGCCGGCAGCCATCTGGAACGTTATGCCGCCGTCTTGAATGCGGTTGAGATCAACTCGTCGTTCTATCGCCCGCACCAGCCGCAGACTTATGCGCGCTGGGCCGCCAGCGTGCCGGACGGTTTCCGCTTCTCGGTCAAGCTGCCACGCAGCATCACCCACGAACAGCGTCTGCAGGATGCAGGCGCCCTGCTTGACCGCTTTGCCGCCGAAGCAAATACACTGGGCGACAAGCTGGGCTGCGTACTGGTCCAATTGCCGCCCAGCCTGCGGCTCGATGCAGCTGCCGCCGAGCGCATCTTCCAGCAACTGCACGACCGCTTCAACTGCATGCTGGCCTGTGAAGCACGCCACGGCAGCTGGTTCGGCGGCGAGGCCACCGCCCTGCTGCACGCGCACCAAGTCACCCGCGTGATCGCCGATCCGCCGGCCGGCCAGCCGGGGCCGTACGTCGCCACCACCGACCAGGCCTACATCCGCCTGCACGGCAGTCCCCGCATCTACTATTCCGCCTACGACGACGCCTACCTGCACAGCGTGGCCGAATGGCTGGCTCACCGCGACGGCTGGTGCATCTTCGACAACACCGCCTCCGGCGCCGCACTGCTCAACGCGCTGACACTGCAAAAAATACAACAGCCAACCTAAATCGCTTGTCTTTTTGATTCCTAGTGTTATAGTTCACTACAACACCACTTCATCAACACACGTAAGGGGTACCTATGTATGTGGAATGACAATGCGCCGATTTATCGGCAACTGAAGGACAAGGTCGTCGGCATGATGCTCGACGGGCTGCTCCAACCGGGCGATGCCCTGCCCTCGGTACGGCAAATCGCCGCCGATTATCAACTCAACCCGATCACGGTGTCGCGCGCCTATCAGGAGCTGGTCGACGAAACGCTGGTCGAAAAACGGAGGGGTTTAGGTATGTATGTGACTGATGGCGCCCGCGACAAACTGCTGGCATCCGAACGCGAGCGCTTCCTGCGCGAAGACTGGCCCACCATGCTGGAACGCATCCGCCGCCTTGGCCTGGATCTGGAAGCGCTGCTGAAAGCGGCGCCGGGAGCGCCAGCATGAGCGCCCTCATCACCGCCACCAATCTCGGCAAGCGCTACGGCAAGCAGACCGCGCTCGACGGCGCCAGCTTCACGGTCGAGGCCGGCCGCATCGTCGGCCTGATCGGCCCCAACGGCTCCGGCAAGACCACCACCCTCAAGGCCATCCTCGGCCTGACCCAGTTCGACGGCGAGCTGTCGGTGCTGGGCATGGATCCGCGTACCCAGCGCGAGGCCCTGATGAACGAGGTCTGCTTCATCGCCGACGTCGCCATCCTGCCGCGCTGGCTCAAGGTCAAGGACGCCATCGATTTCGTCGAAGGCGTGCACCCGCGCTTCGACCGCGCCAAGGCCGAGAAGTACATCGCCAACACCAAGCTGACGCCGGACATGAAGGTCAAAGCCATGTCCAAGGGCATGGTGGTGCAGCTGCACCTGGCGCTGGTGATGGCCATCGACGCCAAGCTGCTGGTGCTGGACGAGCCCACCCTCGGCCTCGACATCCTGTACCGCAAGCAGTTCTACCAGAACCTGCTGGAAGACTACTTCGACGAGAACAAAACCATCCTCATCACCACCCACCAGATCGAGGAAGTCGAGCACATCCTCACCGACCTGATGTTCATCGAGAACGGCAAGATTTCGCTGGCCGCCTCGATGGATGAAGTGGGCGAGCGCTTTACCGAGGTGATGGTGGAGCCGCAGTTCGTGGCCGCCGCCAACGCGCTGCAGCCGCTGAGCCAGCGCACCGTGTTCGGCAAGGCCGTGATGCTGTTTGATGGCGTACACCGCCAGCAGCTGTCGAATTTTGGCGAACTGCGCACGCCGAGCGTGGCCGATCTGTTCGTCGCCACCATGAAAGGGAGCTACGCATGAAAACCATGAAATGGCTGATCAAGCGCGAGATGTGGGAAAACAAGGGCATGCTGTTCTGGACGCCGGTGGTGATCGCCTGCGCCGTTGCCCTGCTGGTGCTATCCAGCCTGTTCCTCGGCAAAATCAGCGGCTTGAGCATTGGTGGCCAAAACATCGGCAGCATCACCATCGAAGGTGCAGCGCGCACCCGCATCGCCGAAACGCTGGCGCAAGCCTACGTCGCCACCGGCACGCCAGTGCTGATGGTGCTCAGCTTGCTGGTATTTTTCTACTGCCTCGGCGCCCTGCACGACGAGCGCCGCGACCGCAGCCTGCTGTTCTGGAAGTCGCTGCCGGTGTCGGACTTCACGACCGTCATGTCAAAACTGCTGCTGGCGGTGGTGGTGGCGCCGCTGATTACCATCGGCATCACCATCGTGCTGGGACTGGTGATGCTGCTGGCCACCTGCATGGCGCTGCTGACGCACGGCACCAACCTGTTTGGCGTGATACTGATGCAGCCGGAATTCTATCTGGCACCGCTGCGTCTGGTTGGCTTGCTGCCGGTGTATGTGCTGTGGGCCTTGCCGACTGTGGGCTGGCTGCTGATGGTGTCGAGCATGGCGCGCTCCAAGGTGTTCCTGTGGGCCGTAGGCACGCCGCTGATTACTTCGCTGCTGCTGTTGTGGGCGGAGAAAATCCTGCACTTCGGCTTCGATGCCGCCTGGTTCAGCCAGAACATCACCGCCCGCATCCTGCTGGGCGTGGTGCCGGGCTCGTGGCTGGGATCCAGCGCGGAGACCATCGCGGTTGCCAACAAGGAGCACCGGATCACCCTGCCGGACGCCATCTTCGACGCTTCGTGGTCGACGCTGGGCGGCGCCAGTGTGTGGATCGGCGCCGCAGCCGGCGTGGCGATGATTGCCGTCGCCGTGTTCATGCGCCGCCGCCGCGAAGAGGTGTAATTACTCGAACTGCTTGCGGAATTCGGCAAACTGCGCGGTGAGCTCTTCCACTTGCTGCCGCAGTTGCTGGACTTCCTGCTCCAGCGCGCCGATGCGGGTGCCCTGCCCGCCGCCGCTCACCGATCCACCGAGGCTGGCCGCTGTTTCTTCGCGCGCCAGCGCTTCTTCCCCGCCCAGCAGCTGACCGTAGCGCGGTTCCTTGGTGCCCGGCGCCAGTGCCAGGCGCGACACCAGTGGCGGATATTTATCGATCAGGAATTGCAGCGCCAACTCCACATCACCCACCGATTTGAAGTCGTGCAGGCGGCCGCTGCGGGTACGGATTTCGCCGGCCGTTTGCAGGCCGCGCAGCATCAGGATGGTCAGCACCGCCAGCTTGTCCTGCTCCAGCGACCACTTGATGCGCATGCGGTGCTCGTACTTGGTCACGCGCGCGCCGGCCTGTGTGATGCCGTTGACGTACTTGCGCTGCATGAGACGCTGCAGCACATCGGCCACCGTCTCCTCCGACAGCGCCATCACCGGATCCCGGCTCGACAGCTGGTTGCAGCCGTTCACCAGCGCGTTCAGCGACATCGGATAATTATCCGGCGTCAGCGCCTCTTTTTCGGCCAGCACGGCCAGTACGCGGATTTCAAACGGGTCCAGTACTTCTGCGCCTTCTTCCATACGCTGCTTCCTTATTCGACAAGCTTGTTCAATTGGTCGGAATTCAATTTATCACACTCGGGCACGCTCTGACACTCCAGCCCCGCCGCCTTCATGGTGGCCACCAGCCGTTCGATCTGCGCTTCCTGCCTGACCGCGTTCTCGATCAGGCCGCGCAGTGCCTTCGATAGCGGGTCGTCGCCGTTCGGCGTCACGCCGTAGGCGGCAAACGGATTCGGCACAGCATTGGCTTCCTTCTGCACGATATGCGCCGGATTGCCGACCGCCGTCGCGCCCGGCGGCACCGGCCGCAGCAGCACGGCGTTGGAGCCGACCTTGGCATATTCACCTACGGTGAAACCGCCCAGCACCTTGGCGCCGGCGCCGACGATCACGCCGCGCCCCAGCGTCGGGTGGCGCTTGGCGCCGGTGTGCAGCGAGGTGCCGCCCAGCGTCACGCCCTGATAGATGGTGCAATCGTCGCCCACTTCGGCGGTCTCGCCGATCACCACGCCAAAGCCGTGGTCGATGAACACCCGATGGCCGATGGTGGCGCCAGGGTGGATTTCAATTCCGGTAATGATGCGGGCAAGATAAGAGATGAAGCGGCCCAGCCACTTCATTTTGTGCAGCCAGCACCAGCTGGCCCAGCGGTGCATGACGAGGGCTTGCAGGCCGGGATAGCAGGTCAGGACCTCCCACGCATTGCGGGCGGCGGGATCACGTTCGATGATGCTGTTGATGTCTTGGCGCAGACGATGAAACATGGCTTATCCAGGATGACAACCGGTGCTTTCATGGTAGCGTATCCGGTTGGGAATTGCTGAACAGCGGCCAACTTCGGAGGGGAGAACCAGCGGCCCTCGAAGGTGGCCGCCGGTGAGTGCGTGTCGCTTAAACGTCCTTGGCGATACGCTGGCGGCGCGCTTCGTACAGACAGACGCCCGATGCAACCGACACGTTCAAACTCTCTACCGAGCCGAACATCGGAATGCTGACCAGCATGTCACAGGTCTCGCGCGTCAGGCGGCGCATGCCCTCGCCTTCCGAGCCCATGACCAGCGCGGTCGGACCGGTGAAGTCGGCTTCGTACAAACCTTTGTCGCCATCGTCGGAAGTACCGATCAGCCAGATGCCGCGATCCTTCAGCTCGCGCAGGGTGCGCGCCAGATTGGTCACGGTGATGTAAGGCACGGTCTCTGCCGCGCCCGACGCCACTTTGGCGGCGGTGGCGTTCAGGCCCACCGCGCGGTCCTTCGGCACGATCACCGCGTGTGCACCAACGCCGTCGGCCACGCGCAGGCAGGCGCCCAGATTGTGCGGGTCGGTGATGCCGTCCAACACCAGCAGCAGCGGCGGGCCTTCGATCGCATCCAGCAGTTCATCCAGATTGCGCGCCAGCGCCAGCTGCGAGGCAAACGCGATCACGCCCTGGTGGCGGCGGGTGCCGACGATCTTGTCGAGGCGGGCCGAATCGACCGGCATCACGCGCACGCCAGCCGCTTTCGCGTTGGCGATCAGGTCCTTCATACGGCGGTCGTCGCGCGTGGCGTCGACGAAAATTTCTTCCACCGAGGCGGCTTCGTGACGCAGGCGCGAAGTCACCGCGTGGAAACCGAAAATCATTTTGTTCTTGCTCATTTATCGCTTCTTCTTACTTTTTGGGGCAGCTTTTTTGACTGCCCGAGGTTTGGCTGCGGGTGCAGCCTTGGGCTTGCTTGCGGCCGCTTTCGGCTTGGCTGCGGCCGGCTTTTTCGGCGCGGCGGCAGCGGCTGGCCTGCGGGCCGGCTTACCAGGCTTGGCGGCCGGGATCGCCGGGCCAGGCTTGATGTTGGTCTTGCGGTCTTTCGACGGCGCGTCGGCGCGGCCTTCGCGCGGCGGCACCGCGTCGGCACCGGCCAGGCGCAGGTCGATCTTGCGCGACTCCAGATCGACGCGCACCACCTGCACGCTGACGCGATCGGTCAGCTGGAAGGTCTTGCCGGAGCGTTCGCCCTTCAATTCGTGGCGGGCATCGTCGTACTGGAAGTAATCCTGACCCAGATCGGTGATGTGCACCATGCCCTCGACGAACAACTGGTCCAGCTGCACGAAGATGCCGAAGGTGGCCACGCCGGTGATGATGCCGGTGTATTCCTCGCCCAGCTTGTCCTGCATGAAGTAGCACTTGAGCCAGTTCTCGACATCGCGCGAGGCTTCGTCGGCGCGGCGCTCGTTGGCCGAGCAGTGCACGCCGAGCGCATCCCACACGGTCATGTCGGCGGCTTTCTTCTCTTTGCCTTCGGCCTTGTCCTTGGCTTGCTGCTTGCGGGTGGCGTTCGAGACGTTGGTGTTCAGCACGCTGTTGCTGGCGATCTTGGGCTCGTACTTCTTGCCCAGCAGGATGGCCTTGATGGCGCGGTGCGTCAGCAAGTCCGGATAGCGGCGGATCGGGCTGGTGAAGTGGGCATAAGCCTCATACGCCAGGCCGAAGTGGCCGATGTTATCGGGCGAGTACACCGCCTGCTGCATCGAGCGCAGCAGCATGGTTTGCAGCAGCGATGCGTCCGGACGTTCCTTGATCTGCCTCATCAACGCGGCATAGTCGGCTGCGGCAGGCTTGTCGCCGCCGTTCAGTACCAGGTTTACTTGCTTGAGGAAGGTACGCACTTGCTTGAGCTTTTCAGCGGTCGGCGTGGCGTGGATGCGGTAGGTGCCAGGGTGCTTGTGACGGATCAGCAAATCGGCCGCGCACACGTTAGCGGTCAGCATGCATTCCTCGATCAGGCGGTGCGCATCGTTGCGGGTGCGCGGAATGATCTTTTCGATCTTGCCGTTCGGGTTGCAGACGATATAGGTTTCGGTGGTTTCGAAATCGATGGCGCCACGCTCGGCGCGCGCTTTCAGCAGCGCCTGGAACACGTCGTACAGATTGGTCAGGTGCGGCACCAGGCCGGCGCGGCGCTTGGCCTCCGGTCCCTTGGTGTTGCCGAGGATGTCGGCCACTTCGGTGTAGGTCAGGCGCGCTGCCGAGTGGATCACCGCCGGGTAGAACTGGTAGGCCGTGATCTCGCCCTTGGCGGTGACGACGGCGTCGCACACCAGCGTCAAACGGTCGACCGCCGGGTTCAGCGAGCACAGGCCGTTGGACAGCTTCTCCGGCAGCATTGGAATCACGCGGCGCGGGAAATAGACCGAGGTACTGCGCTGCAGCGCGTCGGCGTCGAGCGCGTCGTTCGGCTTGACGTAGTGGCTGACGTCGGCAATCGCGACGATCAGGCGGTAGCCCTTGCTGCGGCCGATCTTGATCGGCTCGCAGTAGACCGCATCGTCGAAGTCGCGCGCGTCTTCGCCGTCGATGGTGACCATCGGCACGTCGCGCAGGTCGACGCGGTCGCCCCAGTCGCTTTCGCTCACGTGGTCCGGCAGCTTGTTGGCCTGGCGCAGCGCAGCGTCCGAGAAGATGTGCGGCACGCCGAACTTGCGCACGGCGATTTCGATTTCCATGCCGGGATCGTCCAGCGAACCCAGCACTTCAACGATCTTGCCGACCGGTTGCTTGAAGCGCATCGGCTGTTCGGTCAATTCCACGCTGACGATCTGGCCAGACTTGGCCTTGCCGACCGAGCCTTCCACCAGCACGTCTTGCGAAATACGCTGGTCTTCCGGCGCCACGATCCAGGCGCCGTTCTGGTTCAGCAAGCGACCGATGATGTGGGTGTTGGCGCGCTGCGTGACTTCCACGATCGTGCCTTCGGAGCGGCCACGGCGGTCCACGCCGACGATCTTCGCCAGCACTCGGTCGCCATGCAATACTTTCTGCATTTCCTTCTCAGGCAGGAACAGGTCTTCGCCCGGCTCATCCGGGATCACAAAGCCGAAGCCATCGCGATGGCTGCTGACGCGGCCGGCGATGAAGCCGGTCTGCGTGGCCAGCGAATAGTGGCCGCTGTCGTCAATGATGATCTGGCCGTCGCGCTGCATGGCGTTCAGGCGGCGCGACAGGATAGCCTGGGCGTCGGTGCCGACCTTCAGCGATTTCGACAGGGCGCGCAGGTCCAGTGGGCCTTTGGCGCTGCGGAAGATGCCGAGAATTTCCTCCCGGCTGGGAATGGTGTGTGTAGATTGGTTCAAAAGTTTTTCTTATTTTTTCAGTGTTGGCATATATATGGGATACGGCGACAGGCGTAGTGTACTTGGAAACGCCAAGCTTGACCATTTCACGCTTCGCGCCAGGGATCGGTAAAAAATTTTTCAGGAGGCCTTTGACTTCGCCGGGGAATCCTCTATAATTCTGGTCTCTCGCAGCGCAAGCGGCGAGAACTGCTAGACAGGGTTGATGTGCAGTAAGGAATGTAAAAGTTCATCTGGCGCAAAGCTCTCCCGGTCGATATAATAGCAGAGTTGTTAAGAAGCATCAGTGCCCACGTGGCGGAATTGGTAGACGCGCATGGTTCAGGTCCATGTGCCGCAAGGTGTGGGGGTTCGAGTCCCTCCGTGGGCACCACAGAATTCCGCAAAAAAAGCCTCCCTCGGGAGGCTTTTTTGTTTTCTACTCCGTCCATTCCAGCTTCAAATGCGCACCTATCTCGCGCAGCAGGTCGTGTTCATTGACCGGCTTGGCCAGGAAGGCATTGGCACCCACCTCCAGCGAACGCTCCTCCTCTTCCGGCGTGGAACTGGCTGAAATAATCAGCACCGGCGTATCGGCCGTGCGTGCATCGGCGCGCAGGCGGCGCGTGGTTTCTATTCCATCCATGCCGGGCATGACCATATCGAGCAGCACCATGTCCGGCTGCAGTGCCTGCGTTTGCATCAGCGCCGACATGCCGTTTTCCGCCTCCAGCGTGCGGAAGCCCAGCGAGCCCAGCAAATCGCGCAGCAAGGCGCGGTTGGTCGCCACGTCATCCACTACCAGAATCGTCTTGCGCGGACCAACGTAACCGGAAGCGATACTCTCACCGCCGACCTTGACGCCGGGCGCGGCCACCACCGTCAGCGGCACGTCGAACCAGAAGCGACTACCCTTGCCCAAGGCGCTTTCCACCTGCAACTGCCCGCCCATCAACTGCACCAGCTGACGGCTGATCGCCAGCCCAAGGCCGGTGCCGCCGGCGCGGCGCGAGGCATCGCCGACTTGCTCGAACGGACGGAAGATCGCCTCCTGCTGATCGTGCGCGATGCCGATGCCGTCATCGATCACCTCGAAACGCAGCCGCACCACATTTGCCCCCTGCCCTAACTCGGCCGGCAACGGGGTCACACACAAGCGCACGCTGCCGCGATCAGTAAACTTGAGCGCATTGCCAAGCAGGTTCAGCAGGACCTGGCGCATGCGTGTTTCATCCAGGCTGACAGCTTGCGGCAAACCCTCCGCCAATTGCAGCTCGAAGTGCAGATGCTTTTGCTCGGCACGCACGCGCATGATGTCCGCCACCACCGTCAACAGCTCGCCCAGGCGCACTGGCTTGGGGTGGAATTCCATCTTGCCCGCATCCACGCGCGACAGGTCGAGCACATCGTTGATCAACGCCAGCAAGTGCTGCCCGCCCTGCTGAATAGTGCTGATGCCGGTTTGCTGCGGTAACGTCAGCGTCTTGTCGCGCTTGAGGATTTGGGTGTAGCCGAGAATGGCGTTGAGCGGCGTGCGCAGCTCATGACTCATCGACGCGAGGAACGCACTCTTGGCGCGGTTGGCCACTTCGGCACGCTCCATCGCCGCACGCAAATCGTCGTTGGCCTTTTGCAGCTCGGCGTTGACTGCAGCCAGCTGCGCCGGACTGGGAATGCGCAGCGCGATCGGAATCAGGCGAAGCATGGCGATCGCCGTGACCACAGAAGCGGCGGCGGTGATGGCCTTGAGCGTCACCGACAATACATAATCGGGCTGCCACACCACCCAGATATCGGCCACGTGGGTCGCGCCGCAGGCCAGGATGAACACACCGAAGGCGATGAACATCCAGTCGAACGGCATGTCGCGCCGCTTGCGGATGAAGTAAATCAGGCTGATGGGGATGGACAGATAAGACAGCGCGATCAGCGCATCGGAAATCACACTCGTCCACAGAATGGACGGAATCCACAGGAAACAGTGGCCGTGGGGCATGAAGCCCTCACTATTGAACCAGTTACTGATCATTTCCATTTCCAGTCTCCGGCATTGTTGAAATGGCAGTATTAGGCTTACGAAACGTCTTCGCAAGAGGCAAGTAGAAAAATACTTGCGAAAAATAAGTCGTCCCCGTAAAATGCTGGCCTCTGACGCAAACAATGCAACAGAGCGTAGTGAAAATGCCCACGTGGCGGAATTGGTAGACGCGCATGGTTCAGGTCCATGTGCCGCAAGGTGTGGGGGTTCGAGTCCCTCCGTGGGCACCAAGAATTCCGCAAAAAGCCTCCTTCGGGAGGCTTTTTTGTTTTCCGCCCACCTCAAAAAAAAGGCCGCGACAATGCGCGGCCAAAAAATCAATATCAGGGTAATACCAACCCATCGTAGCACCCTCCCAACCGAACAAGATTACAAATAGGTAAGGCATGCCACCGCAAAGTGGGAATGTGAGAGATTTCGATCTTGCCGAGCTGATATCCTATAGTTTTCCGAGGGCAACAATTGTAGCTCCGGGCACCACGAATTCACCGGGGGGGGGGAAGTAATGTCAATCACCACTTTATTATTATTCGTTGCCGGCGCGGCGTTGCTGATCCTCGGCCACAAGAAAAACAATCGTGCATGGCTAACAGTCGCCGCTTTCTTCTGGCTAGCCTCGGGCAACTGGAGCGAGTTCGCTACCGGATTTAGCAATGGCATGCAAAGCGTCGTCACGCCGACGGCATCTTCGTCCGTCAAATAGGACTCCAATCCGCTGGGAGCAAATTTCTCTATGCGAAGGCAAAGATACGGGCGCCCGACAAATGATGCATTGCCGGAACTGCCGCCCCCCCCCCTAAGTGGGCTCTTTAGGCAACAGCCATCCCATCTTTTAATCAACGTATGCATGGAGAAGTAATGAGCTTTTACAGTTGGGTAAATCTGCAGTATCTGGATGAGGTTGAACTTGACTTCGAATTATTAAAAACGGAGTTGACCGCTTACCTGGATGAGCATGGCATTCATCATGATGTGCTGAAGGATGTGGAAAAACTCTTGACTGATCATCAGGCTATGTTCGCCTTATACGGGGGGATGATTGATGGCATCTTTCATACGGCGGCAAGATTACAACCTGACGCTGCCTTTGGCCTCCAGGGGCGTGGTGAGGAACTACGCGACGTGTGGGTGAGGGAATACCGGGCAGGAGAAATTGTCTTTTCTCAAGGGCCTTTTGAGTGAGGTGGCTACCACGTTTCAGAAGATGATATTCGGTGGGCTGATGTAATCCTGGTCATGGAAGAGAAGCATAAGTCACGGTTAAAAGCAGAGTACACGCGAGTGTTGGATTTTAAGTCGATTCACGTGCTAGATATTCCTGATGACTATAGGTACATGGATGCTGAACTGGTCGAACAGCTAAAGCAGACAGTGCCATCAATTCTGATGATAGAGTGACGTCACTTATGACCAATCGCCCCACCCACCCTCCAGCTTGTAGAGATGAGACAGTGAAAAATGACCGCAAAACGTGGAGGTATACGGACTTGCTACGACAAGAAAATGCGATCGCATTCGGACGTAGACTTCCTGAGAGCTAGCGCGTGTATCGGAGCCGCGAAAGACTCTGGCTTCGCTGAGATTGCGACAGGAGATAGTCGCCCAGTGGTCAGTTTCGCCCATAAGCAAACCAATACAAAAAAATTCAACAATGCGAATATTACTAAGCGCTTTGATCCTGACAGGCCTCGGAACTTGTTCGGCTGAACCCATTCACCCCTTCTGGGCTGATAAAGCTGTGCGCATGGAAGACGGGATTCGTGTCCACATAGGTGAAGACGTCGGGGCAGTCGATATCCAACGGAAAGGAGCCGAAAACAAGGAAGGCATTGACTTAGCGGCAAGTCATCGACTCATCATGTTGCACGAGGGCGATAGCGTATATCTACGCGGCTCTCCGCACGATGGATGCACACTCGTTGTAGAGCGACGAGCCAAAAAGATCGGCATTCAAATTAATGCCTATCACCGCCCTCACGGACTTCCGGCTGTACTACTCAATAAGTTCGTCGAAGTGAACGAGGAAGGTAAGAATTGAGAATATACAGCCTCCCGCCCTATCAGCTGCAAGAACAGCAATCGCAAGCTGCCCGACAGTCTCCAATTGATGCAACGGAAATAATTTCACAAAAGCAGCAATTTGCTATTGACGGTTTGCCGATCGACCTTTAAGATGCGTGCCTTCTGTTGCAGAACAACGCAGCAGAAAGTAACGAGACAGTATCAGCGCCCACGTGGCGGAATTGGTAGACGCGCATGGTTCAGGTCCATGTGCCGCAAGGTGTAGGGGTTCGAGTCCCTTCGTGGGCACCAAGCGCTGATGACTGTTGATGTTACAAATGCCCACGTGGCGGAATTGGTAGACGCGCATGGTTCAGGTCCATGTGCCGCAAGGTGTGGGGGTTCGAGTCCCTCCGTGGGCACCAAGAATTCCGCAAAAAAGCCTCCATCAGCGTTATGCGTCGATGGAGGCTTTTTTCATTACAGCGCCGCTTTCACCGCATCCGCCAGCGCGATGGTCGGGCGGCCGATCAGCTTGCTCAGGGTGCGGCTGTCGTCGAACAGTGCGCCCTTCGCGGCTTGGGCGTCCGAGTCGGCGATCAGGTCGGCCAGTGGCGCTGGCAGGCCGACGTTCACCAGCAGGTCGCGATACTCTTGTTGCGGCAGGTTGTGGAACGGGATGGTTTTGCCAGTCTGGCGCGACACTTCCGCCGCCAGTTCGGCCAGCGTAAAGCCGCTGTCGCCCGCCAGTTCATACACTTGCTCCACCGCGCCAGCCTTGGCCAGCACCACCGCCGCCGCTTCCGCATAATCCGCACGCGCCGCTGCCGAAATACGGCCCTCGCCCGCTGCGCCGGCCAGCGCGCCATGTGCCACCGCGCCGCCCAGGCTGCCGGTGTGATTCTCCACATACCAGCCATTGCGCAAGAAGGTGTACGGCACGCCCGAGGCGCGCACCGCCGCTTCGGTCTCGCGGTGCTCGCCAGCCAGGCCCAGCGTCGAACCGTCGGCGTGCAGCACGCTGGTGTAGGCCAGCAGGCTGACTTTGGCGCGGGCCGCCGCGTCGATGACGTTACGGTGCTGTGCCACGCGGTTGCCCAGGTCGTTCGACGAGATCAGCAGCACTTTGCCGGCGCCGGCAAAGGCCGCGTCCAGCGAGACCGGATCGTTGTAGTCGGCGCGGCGCACTTGCACGCCTTGCGCGGCCAGGTCGGCCGCCTTGGCCGGGTCGCGCACGGCGGCGACGATTTGCGCTGCAGGGGTGGTTTTGAGCAGGTTGGCAATCACCAGACGGCCCAGTTGGCCGGTTGCTGCGGTTACGACAATCATGGAATCCTCCGTTTAAAAGTTGATGGAGCCATCATATAGGCTATACTTACGAAATGTAAGTACGTACATTTTGGTAAGTACCAAGGAGTTTTTCATGACCAGCAAATCCCTGCGCAAAACCATCCAGGCCATGCAGCAAGATCCCCAGCGCGCCCAAGTGATGGCGGCCGACTGCCCTTCCCGCGCCGTGCTCGGCCACATCACCAGCCGCTGGGGCGTGCTGGTGCTGGTGATGCTACTGGAACGCACCCACCGCTTCAGCGAGCTACGCCGCGCAGTTGGGGGCGTCAGCGAGAAGATGCTGGCGCAGACGCTGGACGCCCTCGCCCACGACGGCCTGGTGCTGCGCGTCGCCCATCAGGTGGTGCCGCCCCATGTCGAATACAGCCTGACGCCGCTCGGGCGCGAAGCCGCCCAAAGGCTGGAAGTGCTGGTCGATTGGATCGAAGAGAATTTCCCGCTGATCCACGAGGCGCAGCAGGCCTACACACGGAAGGCCGCATAAACTGACCGAATACGACGTTCTTGTAATACACTGGCTCCACGCCGCCTTGCGGAGCCGAACCAGCCGGACATGATGCCGCCGTTCTCTGTCGACCAGCCGCACACCATCCTGATAGTCGCCAGCGCCGGCTACGACGCTGCCGCCTTGCGCCGCATGCTGTCCCGCCACCATTTTGATGTCCACGCCGTCACGCGCGGCGACGAAGCGCTGGCCTACGCCCGCCACGGCAGTGTCGCACTGGTGCTGCTGGACGTGGCGCTGGCCGGCAGCGCCAGCCTGGAGCTGTGCGCGCGCCTGCAGCAAGCGTGCGGGCGACCGCTGCCGGTGTTCCTGCTGTCCACCCATTCCAGCGACGAAGAACGCGTCCGCGCCGACGAGGCCGGCGCCGCCGCCTACCTGCCGATGAGCTTACCCATCGACGATATGGCGGAAAAAATCCTGCTCTATCTGCACGCCATTTCGCCGGCGCCGGTGCTGGCCAATATGCCGACGATGGCCACGCTGGAAGTCAATTACCACACCATGCTGGCTGGCTCGCCGGACGCTATCCTGCTGATGCAGCGCGGCAGCAACCGCATCCTTGATGTCAACCGCCGCACGCGCCAGCTGTTCGGCATGACCGAGACCGAACTGCTGCAGACCGACTTGCTGTCGCTGTGCGCGCCAACGCAGCCTGGCGGCCAGTCCAGCGCCGAGGTGTTCGCCACCGACCTCGAGCAGGCGATGTCGGGCGAGGCGCAACTGTTCGAGCTGGAGATGCGCCACAGCTCGGGCCGCGCCCTCACCTGCGAGTTGCGCATGGTGCCGCTGACCACGCAGGAACACCGGCTGATGCATGTGCGCATCGTCGACGTGACGGCGCGCAAGCTGGCGGCCGAACTGCGCGACGGCAAGAACGCGCTGCTGGAAATGATCGCGCGCGGCGCGCCGCTGCCGGAAACGCTGGACCGGCTGGTGCGCCTGATCGAAGGCCAGCTGGACGGTGGCCACTGCACCGTGATGCTGCTTAATCAAGACGGCGTGACGGTGCAAAGCGCCGCCGGCCCCAGCATGCCGCCCGATTACATGAACGCCCTCAACGGCCTGCCGATCGGCCCTGCGGCCGGCTCCTGCGGCACCGCCATGTACCGCAAGGAGACCGTGATCGTCAGCGACATCCTCAACGATCCGCTGTGGGCGCCCTACCGCAACGCCGCCGTCCATTACGGCCTGCGCGCCTGCTGGTCGATGCCCATCCTGCTCGACCAGGACACGGTGCTGGGCTCGTTCGCCATGTACTACCGCGAGGAGCGCGCGCCGGACGCGGAGGACCGCCGCCTGATCCAGACCGCGACTTATCTGGCCGGCATCGCCATTGGCCGCACCCGGCGCGAAGAAGAACTGCAGCGCCACCGCGAACATCTGGAAGAACTGGTGGCGGCCCGCACCGCCGAGCTGCAGCACGCCAAGGAGGACGCCGAGCACGCCAACGAAGAACTGAGCACCGCGCTGGACAACCTCAGCCTGACGCAGGAAGAGCTGGTGCGGCGCGACAAGCTGGCCGCGCTGGGCGCGCTGGTGGCCGGCGTCGCGCACGAACTGAACACGCCGATCGGCAACAGCCTGACAATGGCCAGCAGCATGAGCGAACGCACCGCCGCGCTACGCCACGACCTCGAAAGCGGCCTGCGCCGCTCGGTGCTGCAAGCCTACCTGGACGAGGCCAGCGCCGCCGACGAAGTGGTGCTGCGCAACCTCAACCGCGCCGCCGCGCTGGTGGCCGGTTTCAAGCGCATCGCGGTCGACAGCGGCAGCAGCCAGCGCAGCCGTTTCGTGCTGGGCGACGTGGTGGCCGCGCTGATGCAGTCGGTGCAGGCCGAGGTCGCCCAGCGCGGGCTGGAGCTGATCGAGGATGTCGATCACTGGCTGGAAATGGACAGCTACCCCGGCCCGCTGACGCAGGCGCTGCACCACCTGATCGAGAATAGTCTGGTGCATGGCTTTGGCCAGCGCAACCACGGGCGCGGCAGCATCACCCTGTCGGCCCACGACAGCGGCAACGGCGAAATCGCCCTCACCCTGAGCGACACCGGCGCCGGCATCGCGCCCGAACACTTGCCGCGCATTTACGATCCCTTTTTCACCACCCGCCTCGGCGCTGGCGGGTCCGGCCTCGGTTTGTATATCACACACAACATCGTGACCGGCGTGCTGGGCGGACGCATCGAGGCCGCCAGCACGCCCGGCCAAGGCACCAGCTTCATGTTGCGCCTGCCACGGGTGGCGCCGCTCTAGCATCCCCGCATATTTTTTCCATCCCGCAATTGTTGCAGTCGTATAATGGCCGCTATCAGACCGGCAAGCAGCCGGCCGCCAGCGGAGATCGCGGTATGCCACCTAATCCCGTTCCGTCCAGGACGATCAAAGTAGCGCCGTTGCGCTGCGAGTTCTGCGACGCCACGACCGAGAACGACTTCCTGCGTCACCACCTGGCCATGACGCAGGGACAACTGCGCGTGACGTTTTTGTTCTGCGCCCTGTTCTACCTGTGCTTTGCCGCGACCGACCTGATCTGGGTGGGCTATTCGCTCAAGACCTGCCTGCTGATGGCCGCGCGCCTATCGGTGGCCGCCATCGTGGCTGCCTGCCTGGCGCTGCTCAAGCGGCGGCCGGACTCGATCCCCTTGACGCGGGTGGCGGCCAGCATCGTCGAGGTGGCGGGCGCGGCCGGCTTCCTGCTGATCGCGGCGCTGCGGCCGACCGAGTTTTCGCTGCACGCGATTTCCATGTCCATCGTCATCATCGTGCTGTACATCTACATCCCGAACCGGCTGCTGTACGCGGCCGGGATCGCGGCGACGGCCACCGTCGGCTTCGTGCTGCTGGCGTGGTGGCTGGGCGACCTGCACACGCTGGAACTGGCGACGATGGCGGCGCTGCTGGCCCTGACCAACCTGTTCGGCTACGTGGCGGCGCGGCGCTACCAGATCCTGTGGCGCGAGGAGTACAGCGCGCAAATGGTGCTGAAGAATCTGTCGGTGCGCGATCCGCTGACCGGCTGCTACAACCGGCGCCACCTGCACGAACAGCTGCTGGAAACGGAAATCTCGCGGGCCCAGCGCTATCGGCTGAGCCTGACCGTCATCATGAGCGACCTCGATCACTTCAAGGCAATCAACGACAGCTACGGCCACTACGGCGGCGACGCCGTGCTGCAACGCTTCGCCGCCCTGCTGCAATCGATGACGCGCGACAGCATCGACAGCGTGGTGCGCTACGGCGGCGAGGAATTCCTGCTGATCCTGCCGGAAACCGACCTGGCCGGCGGCGAGCTGCTGGCCGAACGGCTGCGCCAGACGCTGGCCGAGACGGCGGTCGAGCATGAAGGCCGGCAGATCCACGTCACCGCCAGTTTCGGCGTCGCCAGCGTCGACTTCGCCACCTCCACCCACGAAGCACACGTCAATATGATCGCCGCCGCCGACGAATTGCTGTACGCTGCGAAAAACAGCGGCCGCAATCGCGTCTGCGCCAAACAACTGGTTTAAGGCATGAACAATATCAAAGCAAACGCTGTCCTGATGCTGGCACTGGCAGTCCTGTGCGGCGGGCTCAATGCCGAGCCGGCGCCGTGGTGGAAGTGGCGCAGCAAGATCGATGGGCAGCTGTTCTGCTCGCAAACGCAACTCGGCCCCGGCTGGGAAAAGGCCTATGGCCCGTTCCGCGATGCCCGTTGCGAGAAGTTAATTGTTGTTAGATAATAAAATCGCACACACGTTAGAAAAAGCGAATCGCTGCACGCTGCATCCACCTTCACCATGAGGAGACTGTATGTTCACGAATCCCGAGCAATTTGCCAACGTCACCAAAGCGCTGTTTGAATTCCAGCTTGAAACGTTCAATACCCTGACCAGCAAGACCGTGCAGGGCGTGGAACAAGTCATCGCCCTCAACCTGTCGACCGCCAAATCCCAACTGGAAGACGGCCTTGCCACCGGCAAGGAACTGAGCCAGGCTGCCGATCCCAAGGCCGCCATCAAACTGGCCGCCGACAAGATCCCGCCGGGCGTGGCCGGCGCCGCCGCGTACAACCAGCAGCTGGGCGACATCATTGCCGAGATCCGCGAAGAATTCACCCGTGCCGCCGACGCCCATGTGACCGAAGCCAAGAACAACCTGAGCGCGCTGATCCACGATGTGACCAAGAACGTGCGTCCCGGTTCGGAAAACGCGGTGCAGATCGTCAAGACCGCGATCGACAACGCCTTTGCCGGCTATGAGCAAGTGACCAAGGCCACCAAGCAGGCCGTGCAGGCGGTGGAGGCGGAAATCGCCAAGGCCAACGCGCTGGTCGGCCAGGCCGCGCCAGCCAAACCATCCAAAGCCAAGAAATAACTGTACCGGCGGCGGCGAACGCGATACACTGTACATAAATACAGTTAATCGCCGTTCGTCCCCGCTGCAATGATCAAAGTTCTTGAAAATCCGTTCTATTATCTGGAGAATTTTCACCAGGTACTGGCGTGGATAAGCGAACGCTACGACGATCTGCTCACCGCCGAGGAACGCCACTTCCTCACCATCTTCCCTACCCTGCCGCAAGCTTCGCGCGCGCTGTTCGTGCGCATGGTGATGCGCAAGGGCACCGTGTTCCGCGCCAGTAAATTGGTCTACGCCGAAATCGGCAGCACGCATGAAGCGGCACGCCCGTTGGCCGAGCTCGGCCTCATCGAGGAAGATCCGCCACTGGGGCTGGACGAATTGTTCAGCCTGCTGCAAAAGCCGGAAATCGCCAAAGTCTTCAAGCTGGCGACGCATGTTAAACATCTGCGCAAGGCAGAACAGCTGGAAGCGCTGCGCGAGGAATACGATGCCGAACACCGCTTCTCCGCCTGGTACGCCAATGCGGGCGACCACGTCTACCGCAACCTGACGCAGGAACTGTGCGACCGCCTGCGCCTCATCTTCTTCGGCAACTACCATCAGGACTGGACCGACTTTGTGCTGTCCGACCTCGGCATCTACCAGTACGAGAAGGTCGAGTTCTCGCCGGCCGCACGCGGCTTCCGCAGCCGCCGCGACATCGACGACTTCCTGGCCCTGCGCCGGTGCCACGAACGCTTTGCCGAAGGCGAGGAACCGGCCGCCGTCATCGCCGACCTGCCGCCCTGCGCGCCGGATAACGAATGGCTGCGCAGCCGCCGCAACAAGCTGGTTTTCGCCATCGCCCAGCACGTGGAAAAGCAGGCCGACTGGCCGGCGGCGTACGCGCTGTATGCCGATTGCGACTACCCAGGCGCCCGCGCACGCGCCATCCGCGTGCTGGAAAAAAATGAGCAGCCGCGCGAGGCCTTCGACTTGCTGCAAACCGCCATGCACGCGCCGGAGAGCGAGGCCGAACGCCAGCAGTTGCTGCGCATGGCGCCACGCCTGGCGCGCAAGCTCGGTCACGCCAAGCCGCCGCCGGTGGCGCTGGCGCAGGCCGAGCGCATCGACCTGCAACTGCCGTCGCCGCAGGAAGACTACTATGTCGAATTCGTAGTGCGCGATCATCTGCACAGCGACGATGCACCAGTGTTCTACGTCGAGAACGCGCTGATGAATTCCCTGTTTGGCCTGTTGTGCTGGGACGCGGTGTTCTCGCCAATTCCGGGCGCGTTCTTCCATCCGTATCATCGCGGCCCAGCCGATTTGCACAGCGCCGATTTCCAGCGCCGCCGTGCGCAGCAGTTTGAGGACGCGCTGTCGCAGCTGGATCGCGACCAGTATCGCGCCACTATCCGCGCCAACTACGCGGCCAAATACGGCATCCAGTCGCCCTTCCTGTACTGGGAGGCGATTGATGCCGACTTGCTGGAACTGGCGCTGGACTGCATTCCGCCGCTGCACCTGAAGCGCGCCTTCGAGCGCATCCTGCTGGACATCAAATCCAACCGCAGCGGCTTCCCCGACCTGATCCAGTTCTGGCCGGCCGAGCGCCGCTACAACATGATCGAAGTCAAAGGCCCCGGCGATCGCCTGCAGGACAACCAGCTGCGCTGGATCGAATACTGCGCCGAACACCAGATGCCGATCTCGGTGTGCTATTTGCAGTGGGCAGCATGACGTACGTTGTCGCAGTGCGTGCCCTGTGCGAGTTCACCGCCAAAACCGGCGACCTCGATCTGCGCTTCACGCCCTCGCCCACCGCGCAAGAAGGCATCGCCGGCCACGGCGTTGTGACCTCGCGCCGCGATGACGACTACCAGACCGAGATCTCGCTCTCCGGCGACTTCGGCCCACTGCACGTGCGCGGCCGCGCCGACGGCTACGACACGCGCGCCAACCGCCTCGAAGAAATCAAGACCTATCGCGGCGACTTGAAGAAGATGCCGGACAACCAGCGCGCGCTGCACTGGGCGCAGGTGAAGATCTACGGCCACCTGCTATGCCAGGACCGGGGACTGGAAAAGATCCGCCTGGCGCTGGTCTACTTCGACATCGGCAGCCAGAAGGAAACCGTGCTGCACGAAGACCATACGGCAGCCGGCCTGCAAGCATACTTCGAGCAGCAGTGCACCCTGTTCCTGCAATGGGCACAGCAGGAAATGGCGCACCGCGCGGAACGCGACCTGCAACTGAAGGCCATGCGCTTCCCTTACGGCGACTTCCGTCCGGGCCAGCGCCAGCTGGCGGAAGCCATGTACCGCGCCAGCAACCGCAAGGTGTGCCTGCTGGCGCAAGCGCCGACCGGGATTGGCAAAACCGTCGGCAGCCTGTTCCCGATGCTGAAGGCCAGCGCTGAACATGGCGTCGACAAAATCTTCTTTCTCGCGGCGAAAACCTCGGGCCGTCAAATGGCGCTTGATGCGGTGGACCTGATCCGCGAAGGCGCACCGCTGCTGCCACTGCGCACGCTGGAGCTGGCAGCCAAGAGCACCGCTTGCGTCAATCCGGACAAGGCCTGCCACGGCGATTCCTGTCCGCTGGCCAAAGGCTTTTACGACCGCCTGCCTGCGGCGCGCGAGTCAGCGCTGGCGATCATGGCGCCGTCGCCGAATGGCAGTGCACCGCCAGCGCTGGATCGCGACACGCTGAAAGCCATCGCCCTCGCCCACGACGTTTGCCCGTACTACCTGAGCAGCGAGATGGCGCGCTGGTGCGACATCGTCATCGGCGACTACAACTACTACTTCGACATCAGCGCCATGCTGCACAGCCTCACGCAACTGAACGACTGGAAGGTTAACCTGCTGGTGGACGAAGCGCACAATATGGTGTCGCGCGCGAGGAAGATGTATTCGGCCGACATGGAGCACGACAGCCTGCGCCTGCTGCGCAAGATCGTCCCGGAGGAATTGAAAAAGCCGCTGGAGCGCGTGCACAAGCAATGGAACCAGCTGGAGAAAGACCAGACGGCCGAATACCAGTCCTACGCCGAGCTGCCGGAAAAATTCATGGGCGCGTTGCAGACCGCATCGACCGCCATCTCCGATTACATGGCCGACCATCCCGCCTACGTGGAGCCGGACCTGCAAAGCTTCTACTTCAACGCGTTGATGTTCGCGCGGCTGGCGGAAAGCTTTGGCGAGCACGCGCTGTTCGATATCGAGAAAGCGCCGGGCGCGCGCGCCAGCAACAGCAACTCGGTGCTCTGCATACGCAACATCGTGCCGGCCCCGTACCTGAAGCCGCGCTTTGAAAGCACGCATACCACAGCGCTGTTCTCGGCCACCCTCAGCCCGTGGAACTACTTCGGCGACATGCTCGGCATGCCCGACACCACGGCGTGGGTGGACGTGGAATCGCCGTTCGTGGCCGAGCAGTTGTCGGTGCAGGTGGCCAAGCACATCTCGACCCGCTACCAGCACCGCCAGCAATCGCTGAAGCCTATCGCGGACCTGATGGGCAAGCAGTACGCACGGCAGCGCGGCAACTACCTCGCCTTCTTCAGCAGTTTCGATTACATGGAGAAAGCGGCCAGCCAGTTCAGCGAGCTGCATCCGGAGGTGCCGGTGTGGCGGCAGTCACGCCGCATGGACGAAGCGGAGCGCGCGCAGTTCCTCGACCGCTTTACGCCGGACAGTGAAGGCATCGGCTTCGCTGTACTGGGCGGTTCGTTCGGCGAAGGCGTGGACTTGCCGGGCGCGCGCCTGATCGGGGCCTTCGTCGCCACGCTGGGCCTCCCACAAATCAATCCGGTCAACGAGCAGATACGCCAGCGCATGGAGGCCATCTTCGGCGCCGGTTACGACTACACCTACACCTATCCCGGCATGCAGAAAGTGGTGCAGGCGGCGGGCCGCGTGATTCGCACGCAATCCGACAAGGGCACGGTCTACCTGATCGACGACCGCTTCGCGCGGCCGGAGATACGGGAACTATTGCCAAGCTGGTGGCGCATCGAAGCCTAGATCAGGCCCCACACGCGGCCGGCGAAATAAGTTGCGCCGTCGCGGGTGTTCATCAGATCGCGGAAGATCGCGTTCAGGGCGCGGCCTTCCGGCGTGGGCCGCATGACGGCCACTTGCGCGCGCGACCAATCCAGCACGCGCTCGCCGACAGGATGGCGCTCGGCGTGGTAGCTGTCCAGCAGGCCATCCGCTGCCGTGCCGTGGATGGTGGCCGCCAGTTTCCAGCCGAGGTTCATGGCGTCGCCGATACCGAGGTTCAGGCCTTGCCCGCCCAGCGGCGCGTGGATGTGCGCAGCGTCGCCGGCGAGAAGAATGCGGCCGTTGCGGTAGTGGGTAGCTTGCCGCGCACGGTCGGTCCAGGTGGTGGCAATGTGCAGCGCGTCGATGGTAACGTCGATGCCTGAGATGCGGCGCAGGACCGCCTGCAAATGCTCCCGCGTGACCTGCTCGCCACTCTGGTGGAAGGCGCCGCCGTCGAAGTCCTGCAAATTCAGGTAGCCCGGTTGCGATTGGAAGTACATGCCGCGCTCCGTCACCACGCGGCCAGGCGCCAGCTGCGCCGCACTGGCCAGATCCACCTTGGCCGAGTAGCCGGTAAATTCCGGCTCGGTGCCGGCGAACTCGAAGCCGCCCTGCTTGCGCACCACGCTGCGCGCGCCGTCACAGCCGACCAGCCAAGCGGCGCGCATGCCCTGCTCCCGCTCCGGCTCCTGCCCCGCCACCGCATGCACGCTCACCTTCACGCTCACGCCGTCGTCATCCTGCGCCAAGCCGCTGATGCCAGCGCCGCGCCGGATCTCGACGCCGAGCGACAGCGCACGGCGTGTCAGCACGTCCTCCAGCTCCGCCATTTCGGACAACAGGCTGTATGGCAAACCTTGCGGCCAGCCGGAGGTATCGATATTGTCATGCTCGAACGGAATACCGGCAAAGTGGCCAGCCTGTTTGCTGCGCTTGCCGGTGAAAGGATTCTGCAAGCGCTTGGGCACTTCCATTTCATCCAGCAGCCCGCGCCGGTGCAGCGCTTCGATCGACGATGCAGACAGACCGCGTATGCCGAACGGCAGCTGCTTCAAGGGCGAATGCGGATCGGCCGCTTTCTCCAGAATGAGGACGGTGCATTTGGCCAGCGCCAGCTCGCAAGCGAGCAACAGGCCGACCGGTCCGGCGCCTGCAATAATGACTTGATGTGATGTGTTCATGCCCCGCAGTCTAGGGCTTTGCTCCCGCCGGGGCTTGTACAAACGCGACAAAACCCTCGCTCTCCGCCTGCGCTTTGGCCTTGCGCGCAAAGGCCGATGGCGCAACGCCGCTGTAGCGCTTGAACTCCCGGCTAAGGTGCGACTGGTCGGTATAGCCCAGCTCCTGCGCCAGCGCAGCCAGATTCGTTTGCGGCGCATGCCACAAGCGGTTACGCGCCTGCTCGAAGCGCATCAGGCCAGACACGTCTTTCACCGTATGCCCGGACGATTGCTTGAACTTGCGTTCCAGCGTGCGCACCGTGGCATGCGCCGCCGCAGCAACCTCGCTCACCGGCATGGCGCCGCCCGCGCTGCGCATCGCCTCGCCGGCCTTGGCCAGCATACTGTCAGCTTGCTTCGGCTGGAAGTAGCGCCGCAGCACGCCCAATGCCGCATCGATATCACCAGCCTGCACATACCGCGCCAGCGAAAGCTGCAACTGCGCGATCAGATGCTCAAGCGTGTGCACACCATTCACCGGCGCAAGGCCAAGCAAATCAAACACGGTCCACGGATAACAGCGAACACCAATAATCTCCAGCCGCCCCGCTGCATTGAACACCACCGGCTGGTTCAATAATCCCATCAAAAACGGCGATGGCAGCGCAGCGCCATCGCGCATCACGCTGCCGAAGCTGAAGATGATTTCCGCATACCCGTCCGGCATCACCTCGAAGCTGCCGGGCTGCTCGCCGAAATCCCAGCGGTTATGCCAGAAGCACTTGATGGCCTCCCGCAGTTCCTCCGGCGGCGGATATTCCTCGTGCAGCATTACTGGATGACCGCACGTATTTTCTGATAGCCGCTGCGGCTGACCGGCACGCGGCTGCCATCCTTCAGCACCGCGACATGACTATCCTTGGTGGCCTGCTCGATGCGGTCTACGAAGGCAATGTTGACGATGTAGGAGCGATGAATACGCAGGAACTGCTCGCCATCCAACTGCTCCTCCAGCTCCGACATGCGCTGATTCTTCAGGTAGGATTTTCCTTCCGAGCGGATCTGCACATAATCATCCTGCGCCTCCACATGCTCGATCTTGTCGGCGGTGATGACGTGGACCCTGGCTCCGTCGCGTATCAGCACGCGGCCCAGCGGCTTGTTGCGGCCAGTGGCCTCGCGCACCATCTTCTCAACCACCTCGCCGCCAGCGCCAAGATTGGCGCGCGCATGCGCCAGCGCCTGATCAAAACGCTGCTGACTGAAAGGCTTGAGCAAATAATCGAGCGCGTGGAATTCAAAAGCCTTGATCGCATACTGGTCGAACGCCGTGGCGAAGATGTAGCGCGTCTTGCCGCCGGCCAGTTCAGCCACCTCAAAGCCATCCAGCTTGGGCATCTGAATATCCAAAAACACCAGGTCCGGCGACAGCTCGGTAATCGCCTTGACCGCCTCGAAACCGTTGGCGCATTCGGCCACGATTTCCACGTCCGCATGCTCGGACAAGTATTCGCGCACCACGCCGCGCGCCAGCATTTCATCGTCAACGATGATGATACGCATACCTCAATCCCCTTGTTCGCTCGTTTGCGCGGGCATCGTAATATCCACGCCAAAGCTGTTCTCGTGCCGGCCCCATTGGATGCCGGCTTCGTGTTTGTAAGCACCGGATAAACGCTGGCGCACGTTGGTCAGGCCGATGCCGTGGCCTTCGCTGCGGATGGAGGCCATATCCTCGTCCACCGGGTTGTGCACGCCGATGTGCAGCATCGAGCCGGCCCGCCGCGCAGTAATGCGTATCGTACCGCCTTCCGGCAAATTGCAGATGCCGTGCTTGACCGCGTTTTCCACCAGCGGCTGGATAATCATCGGCGGCACCAGGCACACCGCCGCGTCCTCGCCAATCTCTTCCTGCACCTGCAAACGCTCGCCGAAGCGCACCTGCTCAATGGCGAGGAAGTGCCGGATCAGCACCATCTCCTCGCCCAGCGTCACCTTCTTGTGCGCCTCCATGCCCAGGCTCTGGCGGAAGAAGCTGGCCAGTTCCAGCGTCATGCGCCGCGCCGCTTTCGGATCCTGCGAGGTCAGCGCGCTGATCGAATTCAGGCTATTGAACAGGAAGTGCGGATCGATCTGCGTGCGCAGCATGCGCAGCTCGGCCTCCTGCGCCATCAGCAGCGATTCCAGTTCGCGCTGCTCGGCGCTCTTGGCGCGCACGAACTCAATCACCAGATAGTGCAGCGCCACCGCAAAGCCATACAGCAGCACACCCAGCACCACGATCAATATCGACAGCTGCGGCGTGATGACGATGCCACTCCATTCCACGTCCAGCAGGCGGCACACACTGTTCCACAGGTTACCGATGATCAGCCATAAAAAGCCCAGCACCACAGCGGCCAGCGTCAGCACCAGCGCAATCGGCCCGGCGCCGCGCGTGCCCAGCGGATAGGCGCGGCACAGGTAGTAGGCCGAATAGCCGGCCGCGAAGGCGTACCACAGGTTGACCGGTATCGCGAACAGCAAGGCGTTGGCCAGCGGCGTCTCGCTCGACAGCGAGATCACGCCGCCCAAAGCGCAACCGAGAAACAGCCAGACCAGCAGGTAGATGACTGTTCCTCGACGGGTGGCGGAAATCTCCTGCATCAGTTACGCACTTCCATGCCGCCCATGATGATGTAGCCGCGCACGATTAGCCGCTTGCCGGAGCCGGCGCCGGTCGGTGGCACGGTCTTCTCCTCGAAGCCGCCCATGATCGGCATGCCGTCAAACACCACGGTCCAGTCGATCGGCACCTTGATGGTGATGCCGCCGCACATGACGAACACATTCAGCACCGCGTCGCCGACGGTCGAGGACTGGCGCAGGTCAAGGTCGCAGCCGCCCATGATGGCGGTGATTTCGCCGCCCCGAAAATCCTGCGTGGTGATGCGCTGCTTGAAGCCGCCCATGATGGCGGTGTAGTTGAGCAGCGATTCACTCTCCGCCTTGGCCAACGGATCGAACGCCGCCTGCTCCGATTGCTTACGGTTGGCGTTCGACTTGAACACTACCGCCACACCAGCGCCGATCAGCAGCAGCGGCCACAGGGTATTCCAGCCGATATAGATCAGGCCCATTTCCTTCAGCATCACCACGCTGCCCACTGCAATCAACGCGCCACCGGTGATGATGCCGGACTGGGTGCGGGTCTGCAGCACTTTCAGGATGCCGGCGGCAATCAGCACGGTCGGCAGGATATGCACGGTCAGGTCGAGGTCGAGCCAGCCCAGGTTATCGAGCAGGAACAACATGCCGAAGCCGATGACGACCAGCCCGATGACCATCTGCGTGGCAGGATTACGTTCGCGGCGGGTTCTCATGCTTGCTCCTTGGTCGAGGTGAAGATATTGTCCAGCAAAGGACGCAGCAGCATGCCCACGCCCCAGGCGATCAGCAGCGCCGGCCAGGTCTGGCCGAAGCCCAGGTCCCAGATGTGATTGAACGAGACGTACCACCAGCCGGCGAAGAAGATCTCCCACCAGCCTTCGGTGAAGTGGCGCGAGGTGGTGGGCGGAATAATCTTGGTGACGCCGCTGATGACCACCAGCCAAGGCCACCAGCGCCAGAAATGCGCCAGATTGAAGTCGATGTCCAGTACGTCCAGCTGCGCCAGCAGAATCACGGTGCCGGCGGCGATCAGCGCCAGGCCCCAGACAAACTGCTTGCGCCAGCGGTATGCGGTTTCTACGTTCATGTTGGTCCCCCAAGTCGGTATGGATGTAACGATACCGGGGAACGTCGGGCAGGGAAACCGCTATTCGGCGAACGGCGGAAAAGGACCGGTGAACGGCGAAAGGCGCCGTTCACCGGGCAGCGCCCAGACTCAGAGCTTTTGCTGCAGGAATTCGAGGAAGCAGCTGATGCGCTGCGCCAGCTGGGTGTTGCGGTAGTAGACCGCGTGGATCTGCTGGCGGTAGCCGGTGTTATCGGCTTCCAGCAGCTTCACCAGACGGCCGGCTTCGATGTCGGCGCGCGTCATGAAGTCCGCCAGGCAGACGATGCCCTGCCCGGCCAGCGCCAGCTGGCGCAAGGTCTCGCCGCTGGACGCCGAGAGCGACGGCGTAATCGGCAAGCTGTTGCCGGCCGCATGACGCAGCGGCCACTGGTTGCCCAGCTCATACTGCACGAAGCCGAGCAGCGAGTGCTGCACCAGGTCTTCCGGCGTTTGCGGCGTGCCGTGCTGCTTCAGGTATTCCGGGCTGGCCAGGATGTGCAGCGGACTGGAACTCAGAGCCCGTGCGTGCAGGGTGGAGTCGGTCAGGGCGCCGATGCGGATGGCGATATCGGTGCGATGCTCGATCAGGTCCGCGATCTGGTCATTGCTGCTCAATTCGAGGCGGATGTCCGGGTACATGGCGCGGAACTCGGCCATGTGCGGCACCACGCAATGCAGCATGAACGGCGAGGCGGCGTCCACGCACAGGCGGCCGGATGGCTTCTGGCGGCGGATACGGATGGTTTCCTCCGCCTCCTCCATCGCGTTCAGGATGGCGCGCGCCTTTTCGAGGAACACGTGGCCCTCTTCGGTCAGCTCCATGCGGCGCGTGGTGCGCGTCAGCAGCGAGGTGGCCAGCTTGTCCTCCAGCCGCGACAGCGCGCGGCTGACGCCGGACGTGGTCTGCCCGAGGTGCACCGAAGCGGCGCTCAGCGTGCCGCTATCGATGACGGTGATGAAGGTCTTTAAATCGTCCGAGTTGATGTCCACCGGTGTTCCATCCTTACGCCACGTACAGCAGCACCGCGCCGAAATGGCATGCGCTGCCGCCCAGTACAAACAAATGCCAGACGCCGTGGCCGTAACGCCATTTGTGGTCGGTGACGAAGAAGGCGATGCCCAGTGTGTACACCAGGCCGCCCACCGCCAGCCACATAAAGCCGTTCCAGCCCAGCGCGTCGATCAACGGGCTGGCGCCGGTCACGCCGACCCAGCCCATCGCCACGTAAATCAGCAAGGACAGCACCCGCGCGCCCTTGGCAAACAAGAGCTCCTGCACGATGCCGATCACCGCCAGTCCCCACACCACCCCGAACAAGGTCCAGCCCCACGGTCCGCGCAGGCTGACCAGCGTGAACGGCGTGTAGCTGCCGGCAATCAGCAGGTAGATGGCGCAGTAGTCGAGCTTCCGCAACACGTCTTTGGCGCGTCCCCGCAGGCTGTGATACAGCGTGGAGGTCAGGTACAGGGCCAGCAGCGTCGCGGCGTAGATGCTGCAGCTGACGATTTTCCAGGCGTCGCCGCTGCGGGCGGCCTGGACGATCAGCAGCGTGCCGCCTATGGCAGCCAGCGCCGCGCCGACGGTGTGCGTGATGCTGTTGAAGCGCTCTCCGTAATACATAGATTGTCCAATGCAGTGGTGGCTGCGGCTGGGATAGCTGCGGCCACCGGCATTGTATAGCGCCTTGCCAGTACGTGCCGCCGGGTTTGCGACTGCATGCTTTCTTGCCAATTGTCAAAAAATTCATCGTAGCATAATTTGAATTTATTTGAAGCAATGTTACAAATTGATATATGTTGCTTGACGGGTATGCGACAAATGTCGCACAATGATCCAACTTGTCGCAGAAAGGGTGGTTTATGTCGCAGATTCCTTCGGTCACGGAGCTGACCTTGTTGAAAGCGCTGTGGAAGCAGCAGCCGCTGAGCGCGCGCGAGATTCATGATGCCGCCGGCGCGGAGCTGGATTGGTCGTTTTCGTCGACACGCAAGACGCTGGATCGGATGCTGGACAAGCAGATGGTGGGCTTGCAGGTGGTGCATGGGGTGAATGTCTACAGTGCGCGGCTGGAAAAAGTCGGCACGCTGGCGGCGTTTGCGCATGATTTCGGCCGCCGTGTGATGGAGCTCGACGCCCCGCTGCCAGTGGCCATGTTCACCGGCAGCAAGCTGGTCGACCAGCAGGAACTGGCGCAGCTGGAGCAAATGCTGCAAGACTGGCCGAAGGACGAGGCATGATGGCGGCGGAATTGTTTGCGGCCCAGTGGCTGCTGGCGTGCGCCGGCTGCGTGGCGGTGGGCTTGCTGGTCTGGCTGATGCTGGACGGCGCAGCACGATGGCTTCCCGCGCTGCGGACGCGCCGTGGCATCTGGCTTGCCGCGCAATGCGTCGTGGCCCTCGCCATTACCCTGCCCTTCCTGCCGCGCAGCGCGGAGATAAACGTCACACCGCAGATCACGCTCGCCGCCGCGCCGACCGCGCCGCCGCCTGCCGCCCGCCCGAGCGCCACCGGCAACACCGCTGCGACGACCGGTATCGCGACAACTGAGGAGGCGACTGACGCAGCGACTATGCTAAACACAGCGCAAGTCCTGCCTTCATTGGCTGCGCTTTGGCTGGTCATTTACGCTGCAGGCCTGGCGTGGGCCGTCCGCAAACAGCTGCGCGCACGGCGCTTGTGGCGCGGCCTGCTGGCCGGCGCCGACCGCTTGTCGCCACAAGAGCTGCAAGATCACGGCGCCTTCACCATCGCACAATTGCGCGAGATCGCCCAGCGCGGCCTGACCGTGCTGCGGACCAGCGCCGCGATTTCGCCGATGCTGGTCGGCGTGCGCCGTCCGCGCCTGCTGCTGCCAGCGCATTTCGACACGCTAAGCGTCGAACAGCAGCAAATGATCGTCGCCCACGAACTGCACCACTGGCGCGCCCGCGATCCGCTGTGCCTCGCCATCGCCGCCGCCTTGCAAACGCTTTTCTGGTTCAATCCCGCGCTGCGCTGGATGGCAAGACAAATGGAATGGGCATTGGAACTGCAATGCGACCAGCACGTCCTCACTGGCCGCCCGCAGCAGGAACGCAAGCAATACGCCGCCGCCCTCTTGCGGCAATGGAGCGCCATCGCGCCAACCGGCGCCGCTGCCTTCCACGGCACGGCGATCAGCACGCGCATCCGCCATATGCAGCAAGACGGCCTGCCCGCGCTGGGCGCCACCACCGCATGGCTGATCGCCGCCGCGCTGGCCTCCGTGCTGGCGCTGGGCGCAATGCTGCAACCCGCGCTGGCATACAGCGTCGCAGCCAGCGGCCAGCTCGAGCGCCCAGCCGCCATGCCTGAGGCGGCGACGTCCGCAGCGATGGCTGCGGCGGCAACAGCAACGCCTTTGGTGACGGCAGCGCCAGCATCAACGGCGACGCCCGCAGCGCAGGCAGCGGCGGCTTCCACGCCTGAGGCATGGCGCGCGCCGGTCGACAACATCCGCGTCACCAGCTTCTTCGGCGTGATGCGCAGCGTGCTGCCGACGCCGCACAAGGGCATCGACTTCGCCGCCAAGACCGGCACGCCGGTACACGCAGCGGCCAGCGGCACCATCATCGCCGCCGGTCCGATCGCCGAGAACAATGGCCGCTACGGCACCACCGTGATCATCGACCACGGCGGCCGTCAATCGCTGTACGCCCACCTGTCCAGCGTCAACGTGGCGCCCGGACAGCACGTGCAAGCCGGGCAGCACATCGGCGCGTCCGGCGCAACCGGCTTTGCCACCGGCCCGCATCTACACCTCGAAGTCCGCGAAAACGGCCGCCTGATCGACCCCGCAGCCATGTTCACCAATCTGGACGCCTACGCCACGCCGCGCGCACTCCGCATCCGCCGCCTGCAAAAAGGATAACCATGTCATCACACCGCATCACCAGCAGCCTGCTGCTGGCGGTCTCCGCTTGCGCCTACGCTACGGAAACGCCAGAGCCGCAACAAGTGCAAATCACCGGCGCGCGCGCCGACCAGCGCCAGCGCGAGACCACCACCAGCATCGTCATCCAGCACGCCGACATCGTGCGCCAAGGCGACCAGGCGCTGGCCGATGTGCTCAAGCGCCTGCCGGGCGTCAGCATCAAGGGCAACGCCATCCAGATGCGCGGCCTGGGCAACGGCTATACGCAAATCCTGCTCAACGGCGAGCCGGTGGCCAACGGCTTTTCGCTCGACGCCATCGCACCGGAAACCATCGAACGCATCGAAATCCTGCGCAGCGCCACGGCCGAGATGAGCAATCAGGCGGTGGCCGGCGCGATCAACATCATCCTGAAAAAAGCTTCGGCACGCAGCCAACGCTCCGTCACCGCCAGCGTTGCGCGCCAGGGCGGCGTCAACACGCCCGCACTGAGCGCGCAGCTGTCGGACCAAAGCGATGCTTATTCCTACAGCCTCGCCGCCACGCTGACGCGCAAGCGCAATGAAAAACCTTTCACCGACTGGCAGGAACAGCGCGACGCCAACGGCGCCCTCACGCTGCTGCGCCGCACACCGCAGACCGAATCCGGCCGCACCGACGCCCTCACGCTGACGCCGCGCCTGAACTGGAAACTGGCCGACGGCGATACCCTGAGCTGGCAAAGCTTCGCCTACCTGCGCCGCGTGGACAACCTGGCCCGCGCCGACGAAACCGCGCTGATCGGAGAGCACAGCGACTATCCGCACAACGACGCCAACTTCATCGCCAACTTCATCATGCTGCGCAGCGACCTGCAATGGACGCACCTGCTGGCCGATGGCGCCAAGCTTGAAACAAAACTCGGCGCCGCCACCAATCGCCGCACCGGCACCTTCGACTTCCACGGCCGCGATGCCGACGGCAAGCCGCTGGGCCGCCACCACGTCGACTCAGGGCCGGTGGAAAACACCGTCACCAGCACCGGCACCTATCGCCACCCGGTGAGCGAGCAGCACGCGATTGCGGTGGGCTGGGACGCCACCCATGCCGTGCGCAGCGAAGACCGCAACGAAACCCTGTTCGATGCCAGCAACCAGCAAACAAGCGCCAACAACGCCGACTACAGCGCCACCGTCAACCGCCTCGCCCTGTTCGCGCAGGACGAGTGGCAAGTGACCAAGCAGTCCTCGCTCTACCTCGGGCTGCGCCACGAACGGCTCAACACCGCCAGCCGCGCCAACGCCACCAATGCGCCGGATGCGCTGAATAGCCAGTCCTCAGTATGGAGCCCTTCGCTGCAATCGCGCTACCAACTGGCGAACAAGGACGTGCTGCGGCTGGCAGTCAACCGCACCTACAAAGCGCCGCCGCTGGTCAAGCTGGTGCCGCGCCGCTACACCAACGACAACAACAATAACCAGACCAATCCCGATGAACAGGGCAATCCGCACTTGCGGCCGGAACTGGCGTGGGGCATGGATGCGGCCTATGAACACTACCTCGGCGGCGGCGCGCTGCTCAGCGTCAGCACCTACCTGCGCCGCATCCGCGACGTGACGCAATCGCGCCTGTTCCAGCAGGATGGCGTGTGGGTGGAAGCGCCGTTCAACGACGGCAATGCGCGTGCGCACGGCGTGGAGCTGGAAGCCAAGCTGCCGCTGACCAAGGCGCTCGACCTGCGCGCCAACCTGTCGCGCAACTGGTCGCGGGTGGACAACGTGCCCGGACCGGACAACCGGCTGGAAGCGCAAACACCGGCCACCGCCAACATCGGCTTCGACTACCGCTGGCAGCAGCTCACCGTCGGCGGCAGCCTGAATTACCAGGCCGCCGGTCCATCGCGCCAGTCTGTGGAAGTGCTGACCAGCGCCAGCGCAAAACGTGAACTGGACCTGTACGCGGTGTGGAAAATGAACGCGAAAACGCAGCTGCGCATATCGGGCGCCAACCTGCTGCGCCAGCAAGCCAGCGAAACCTACCGTTACACCGACAGCGCCGGCACTATGCAACGCATCCGCCTGGAGCCCACCAAGGCCACGCTGCGACTCATGCTGGAGCAGCAACTGTAATGTGATATGGTTGCGTCCTATGACGCAAGAATCGTATAAACCGTATAAACGCTGCATGGTGATGGGTGGTGGCGGATTCCGCTTCGGGATCTACATCGGCATGTATGCCGCGCTGCGGCAGGCCGGCAAGGCGCCCGATGTGCTGCTGGCCAGCTGCGGCGGCGCCATTGCCGCCGCTATCATTCACAACCTGCCCGACCCCGAGGAACAGCGCGCATGGCTGTCATCCCGTGGCATGTATGAATTCTGGTGCAGCCTGCGCTCGACCGATAACGCCGTGCTGCTTGGCACCCTGTTCGGCGCGGCCAAGCGCAAGATGAACAGCGCCAGCGCGCCGGTGATCCCCGACCTGTTCACCGATTACCTGTTTGAGATTCCGCCGCAGCTGCCCTTCCCGTCCGCCACCGGCACGCCGGAAGTGGACGTTGCCATCATCGGCGGCAAGCTGTTATTCAATGAAGCGGATGTCGGCCAGCCGCGCGGCCAGCGCAAGCTGTATGCGGAGACTGTGTTCTGCAACGAGCGCGCCGCCGCTGCGCTGCAAGGCATGGATTCGCCGCTCAGCGATCCGCGCTGGGGCGAGCACGCCGTCGCGCCACAACTGCTGACCGACAGCAGCGTGGCCGTCACCGACGCCGCCCGCATCTCCATCTCCGACATGATCTACTTCCGCTGCGCCCAACATCGCGGCGACGAATATATCGGCGGCGTGCTGGATCTGTTCCCGGTCGAAATCGCGCGCGCGCTCGGCACGGAGGTCATCATGGAATTCAAGGAAGCGTTCGACCAGGTGTTCTCGATTCCGGCCTGGCGCGCGGTGCTGGGCGTGGACGGCAACGCACGCCTGCGCTATGCCAACTCACACCTGGCCGACATGCGCATCGATTCGTCGGACGTATCGGTAGTGCTGGAAAAACAGCAGATGCAGCAAAAGCTGGACTGGCTGCGCAACCGCATCGAACTGCGCATGCCACCGAGTTACGAGATCTTCGTCCAGCACATGAACGATCAATGGGAGTACGGCTACCAGCGCGCTCAGGAAGCGCTGGCACGGCCGCCGCGCCAGCATCCGCCGATTCGCCGCGCCAATAAGCACAGCAAACCGCTGGGCAGTATCGAGCCTTAAAGCAGGTCCGACGCCAGCGCCTGATGCAGCGACGCCACTGCCGCCGAGCCTTCGCCCACCGCCGCCGCCACCCGCTTGACGGAACCGCTGCGCACATCGCCCACCGCGAAGATGCGCGGCCGGCTGGTTTCGAGGAAGTGGCGTGGCCGTTCCAGCGGCCAGCGCTCCGAAGGCACATCCGGCCCGGTCAGCACGAAGTTCTTGTCGTCGAGCGCGACGCAATCGCCGAGCCACGCAGTACTCGGCTCCGCACCGAGGAACAGGAACAGGTGACGCGCAGGTGCCTCACGCGCTTCGCCGCCCGCGCTTTGCCAGCAGATGCTTTCAAGCCGGTCGCCGCCGCGTAATTCGACGATCTGCTTGTGCGTGTGCAGCGTGATCCTGGGCGACGCTTCGATACGTTGGATCAGATAGCGCGACATGCTGGCCGCCAGTCCGCTCGAACGCACCACGATGTGTACATGCTTGGCGTGCTGCGACAAAAACACCGCCGCCTGCCCGGCCGAATTGCCGCCGCCGACGATCACCACTTCCTCATTGGCGCAGAAGTTCGCTTCCATGAAGGACGCGCTGTAGTACACGCCGCGCCCTTCAAAGCGCTCCAGTCCCGGCAAGTTCGGCTTGCGATAACGCGCGCCACTGGCGATAACGATGGAACGCGCGCGCAGCTTTTCGCCGCTATCGAGTTGGATGTCGTATTCGGGACTTTCGCAATTGACGGCGCTGACCTTGACCGGCACCGCCACCTCGGCGCCGAACTTGCGCGCCTGCGACAACCCACGACCCGCCAGCGCCTGGCCCGACACGCCGGTCGGGAAGCCGAAATAGTTTTCGATCTTGGAGCTGGCGCCGGCCTGGCCGCCGGGCGCTTTCGCGTCCAGCACCGCCACCGTCAAGCCTTCCGATGCCGCATATACGGCGGCCGCCAGACCGGCCGGACCGGCGCCGACCACCACCACATCGAACAGGCGGCCATCAATGCCGTCCGGGCTGATGCCGATGCCGTCGGCCACCTGGCGCAGCGTCGGACGGCGCAGCACTTCGCCGCTGATGGTGACCACCGCCGGGATGTCCTGCGGCTGCACGCCGAAGCGCGACATCAGCGCCTGCGCCTCGCTGTCGGTATCAGTGTCGAAATAGGCGGCCGGCTGGCCGTTACGGTTGAGGAAATGGCGCAGGATCAGGGTTTCCTGCGAATCGCGCTGGCCAAACACCACCACGCCGCCGGTCTGGTCGGACATGTACACCACGCGCCGCAGGATGAAGGCGCGCATGATGGTTTCGCTCAGCTCCGCCTCCGAAATCACCAGCGTGCGCAGCGAATCTTCGCTGATGACGATCAGCTCACTGTCGGCCACCACACGCGCGGTGGCGACGGCGGCGCGGCCGGCCATCGCGCCCATCTCGCCGGTGAACATGCCGGGGCCGTGGGTGCCGATCACGGTTGCGCCGAGCGCCGAGCCACGCTCGATCTCGATCGCGCCGGAGATAATCACAAAGGTGGCGATGTGGCGCTCGCCCTGGCGGAACAACACCTCACCGGCGGCAAAGTGGCGCCGCTCGCCGTAGCGCAGCAGGATGTCGAACTGGTCTTCGCTCAGGGTGGGGAAAATCTGGTGCCGGCGGTTGCCGACGTCGGATGATGCCAAGTGAGGAGCGGCGACGTTGCCGGTCCCGGATTTCTGTTCCATGCCATATCCTCGCAATGAAGTACGGACATGATAGCGCTTCCCCGCTTTATCGGCAGAGCTGCTGCCACTGCGCCTCGAATTCGGCCGGGGCCACGTCCTGCGCCAGCAGGGTCAGGTCGCGCGCCACTGAGATGTAGCGCTGGAAGCCGATGTAGCCGCCAAACGCATCCTTGGCGTTGACCTCGCCGCACGGCGCCCCGCCCTTGCCGATGAACTGGTTGCGAAATTGCGCCTGGGCCGGCTCCAGCACCTTCTCCCTGACGTATTTTTCACCCATGCTGGTGAGCGTAGCTGCTTCTTCGCGTTGTTTTTGCTCGGCGGTCTTGCCGCAAGCGGCCAGCGCCAGCAATAATGCGATCGTGATAGCCAATCTCATATAGTTTCTCTTTATTATTCCCACAACCCTGTATTAACGCGGCAAGGCCCTGCATTGTTGACACGCGGTGGCCTTGCTAAACTGGCAAACTTTGTAATTTTATCAGGAGACTTCATGTTTTTTAATAATTCTAACCGCTGGCGCCAAGCCTTGCTGGCCTGCGCAGTGCTGCTCAGCTCCTATGCCGGGGCAGCCGAAAAGCTGGCGCACGTGACCATCCTGGCCACCGGCGGCACCATCGCCGGCAGCGGCGCCACCAGCACCACCACGGTCGGCTACACCGCCGCCACCGTCGGCGTCGACCGCCTGATCGCGGCCGTGCCGGAGCTGGCCAAGGTGGCTGACGTCAAGGGCGAGCAAGTCTTCCAGATCGCCAGCGAGAACATGAGCAACGAGCATTGGCTGAAACTGGCCAAGCGCGTCAATACGCTGCTGGCGCAGCCGGACGTGGACGGCATCGTCATCACCCACGGCACTGATACCCTGGAAGAAACCGCCTACTTCCTCGACCTGACCGTGAAGAGCAAGAAACCGGTGGTGCTGGTGGGCGCCATGCGTCCGGGCACCGCGCTGTCGGCCGATGGCCCGATCAACCTGTACAACGCCGTGCTGCTGGCGGCCAGCCAGGAAGCCGTCGGCAAGGGCGTGCTGGTGGCGATGAACGACCAAATCCACGCCGCCCGCGATGTCACCAAGACCAACACCTCTACCCCGGACAGCTTCAAGACCCCGGAACTGGGCATGCTGGGCTACATCCAGGGTAACAAGCCTTACTTCTACCACCTGCCGGCGCGCAAGAACACGGCCGACACCGAGTTCGATATCAGCAAGCTGGACGCGCTGCCGCAAGTGGACATCGTCTACGGCTACGCCAATGTCAGCCCGGTGGCGCTGAACGCGCTGGTCGGCGCCGGCGCCAAGGGCATCATCCACGCCGGTGTCGGCGACGGCAGCCTGGCCTCGTCGGTCAAGACTGGCCTGGTGGCGGCGCGCAAGCAAGGCGTGCTGATCGTGCGTTCCAGCCGCGTCGGCCAAGGCATCGTGGCGCGCAATGGCGAAGCCAACGACGACGAGCTGGATTTCGTGGCGTCCGACACGCTGAATCCGCAAAAAGCGCGCATCCTGCTGATGCTGGCGCTGACCAGGACCAGCGATAGCAAGCAGATCCAGCGCATGTTCTACACCTACTGATCGTTACGGGTAACTTGGCCGCGTCATGCGGAACAGGTTATCCGGCGTGATCTCGAAGTAATCGGCCGGACCGCCGCCACGCAAGATGGGGTGCGCGCCGGCCGTGTCGTATATGCCATCCCGCAGCGCGCTGCGCGCGATGTGCACACCCACCACCTCCCCCAGGATCAGCCAGCTATTGGTTTCCACCCCGGACGCGCCCTGCAGGCGGATGATCTGGCTGCACTTGCATTCGAACGACACCGGGCTGGCCGCCACGCGCGGCACGGCGACAATGCGTGACGGCGCGGTATCCAGACCGGCCAGCTGGAATTCGTCCACCTCCGGTGGCGCGGCGGCGCAGCTGGCGTTCATGGCCTCGGCCAGCGGGCGGGTGGCCAGGTTCCAGACGAATTCACCGGTTTCCTCGATATTGCGCAGCGTGTCCTTGCGGCCCAGGCTGGCAAAGCCGATTAGCGGCGGCGTGTAATTAAAGGCGTTGAAGAAGCTGTAAGGCGCGAGGTTCAGCGTGCCGTCGGCGGCGCGGGTGGAGATCCAACCAATCGGGCGCGGGCCGACGATGGCGTTGAAGGGATCATGCGGCAGACCGTGCCCTTGGGCCGGTTCATAGAAGTATGGTTCGTTCATGCCGCATTGTCGCACAGCGGCTGGATGGCGGCGCGGGGCCGCCATCCTTGCGGCGCTTAGCGCTTGAGGCGCGCCAGCAGCGCGTCGGCCACGGCGTTGGCCGATGCCGGGTTCTGGCCGGTGATCAGCTCGCGGTCTTGCACCACCTTCGGCTGCCAGTTGGCGGCGCTGCTGTAGACGCCGCCGGCGCGTTCCAGCGCGGTCTGCGGCGTGAACTTCATGGTGCCGCCGTTCAGCATCGGCTTGGCGGCCTCTTCCTCGCTATTGCTGATGACGGTCATCTGGTAGCCCGCGTAAATCCAGGCCGGCGCCTTGCCGGCCTTGGCGCCGGTTTCCAGCGGTTTGGTGAAGGCTTGCGGCTGCGCCAGCGTCGACAGCAGCGCGATCGGGCCGTGGCAGACCAGCGCGGTCGGCTTGCCTCGCTGGTGGAAGTTGGCCAGCAGGCGGCCCAGCGGCGCGCTGTGCAGCAGATCCTGCATCGGCGCGTGGCCGCCGGGGATGTAGACCGCGTCGTAGCGGTCGTAACCGCCCTGCTCCACGCGGGCCAGGCTGACGACCGGCGAATTCGTCACCGAAGTGACCTGTAACTTGTCCAACAGGGCCAGGTGCTGCTGCATGCTGGCGTCGTCATTGCCGAAGTACATTTTGTCGACCGAGCTGCGGTCCACGGTCGGTGCCTTGCCGAACGGGGTGGCGAACGTGACGGTATGGCCGGCGTCGAGCAGCTTTTTGACCGGCTGCATCAGCTCGTTGGCGTAGAAACCGGTGTCGAAAGTGCGGTTATCGCGCAACGCCAGCTGGGACTCATCGGACAGGACGACCAGTATGTTGGCGGCATTGGCGCTCAGTGCTGCCATGCCAATGGCGGCGGCAGCGATGGTTTTGCGGAAAGTCATTCGGCTACTCCTTTTGTTTGCGATGGGAGTAGTGTATTCATGCCTCAGCCGTGTTTAAATATACTCCTCACCAAATCATTTGTTCTTGAAAGGCATGAATGGCACGCCAATTCGATCACATGGCCGATGTGGAGGCCTTCGTTACCATCGTCGACAAAGGCACCATCAGCGCGGCGGCGGTGACGCTGGGCACCACGCCGTCGGTGCTGAGCCGGGCGGTGGCGCGGCTGGAAGCGCGGCTCGGCGTGCAATTGCTGCGCCGGACCACGCGCCGCCTGAGCATCACCGAGGCTGGCAACCTGTATCTGGAACAGGCGCGCAGTGCCTTCGGGCTAATCGCCGATGCGGAACGGGCGATACAAGGCCAAGGCGGCGCGCTATCCGGCAAGGTGCGCATCAGCGTGCCGACCACATACGGCCACTACCGGCTCCCTGCCCTGCTGCGGCCATTCATGGAGCGGCATCCACAAGTCGTGATTGAACTCAGTATCAACAACCGCAACGTCGATCTTGTGGACGAGGGCTACGACATGGCGATCCGGCTGGGCGAACTGGCCGACAGCGGCCTGGCGGCCAAGCGGCTGGGCGACGAGCCGGTTTGCCTGGTCGCCTCGCCGGATTACCTGCAACGGGCCGGCGCGCCAGGCAACCTGGACGAACTCGCGCAGCACGCCTGCCTGCCCTTCATCATGCCGAGCACCGGCCGGCAAGCGCCGTGGCTGCTAAAGGTGGACGACCAGGATCTGGACTGGCTGGCGCCGGCGCGCATGCTGGTGACGGATGACGTGCTGGGCGTGGTATCGCTGGCGCAGCAAGGACTGGGCATCTGCCAGACCTACCACTTCGTGGCGGAAGAACGGTTGCGCAGCGGGCAACTGGTGGAAGTGCTGCCCGATCTGCGCGGCCGCAGCAGGCCGTTTTCGCTGATTTATCCACCGCACCGCCGCATGTCGGCCGCCAGCCGCGCCTTGATCGACAGCCTCCCGGCCGGTTGTTAACAAATTCTGTGGATAAGGCTGTTAACAAGGCTCAGGTCGGAATCCCAAGCCCTTGATCCCAAAGGAGAAATTGTCACTGCGCATTTTTTTCGCAGCAAGAGTTATCCACCGCGACGACGTTCGATCAGCTCAAACAAAGCCATACCGGCCAGCATGGCAGTGACAAAGATGAGAGCCTTCGGCAAACCGATGCCGAGGCCGACCAGCGCCGGACCGGGGCAGAATCCGGCAATACCCCAGCCGACGCCAAACATCGCCGAGCCTATTATCAGGCGGCGATCTATTTGGCTGGCGGCAGGTAATTTCATTTCCGCACCCAGTAATGTGGTTTTACGCGACTTCGCCCAAAAGAACGCAAAGAATCCAACGGCGATGGCGCCGCACATCACAAGCATCAGCGACGGATCCCAATTACCGGCCAAATCAAGAAAACCTAACACCTTGGCGGGATTCGCCATGCCGGAAATAATCAAGCCAATACCGAAAACCAGTCCGGCAAAAAAAGAAATGAAGATCATAAGTGGCGCACCAAAAATACGGTGGCAAATCCGGCCGCCATAAATACGGCGGTAGCAACCAACGAGCGTGGCGATAAGCGCGATATTCCGCATACGCCGTGGCCGCTGGTGCAACCGGAACCATAACGAGTGCCAAGGCCGACAATCAAACCAGCAATAATCAGCGTAGGCGTATCAGCTTCCACCTGCACTTCCGGCAGCTTAAGAAATAAAGCATAAATTAACGGCGCAATAATCAGCCCGGCGACAAATGCCACTCGCCAGCCGATATCGCCACGCTGCGGTTTAATCAGCCCGCCAATAATCCCGCTGATGCCGGCAATACGGCCATTGAAAATAACGAACAATGCCGCAGCCAAGCCGATCAGCAGTCCTCCGGCCAGCGATGCGGCGGGAGTGAAAACGTTCCAATCGATAGTCATTCAAGCCTCCTTGAACGAAGAGTATGCCAGAAATGGGCTTTAACAAGCCAATTTTTGGCGCGCTCAGGCATCGCAAAGCTCCAGGATCTGCTGGAATTGTGAGGCTGGCAGCGGCTTGCCATACAAATAGCCCTGATAGCGATGGCAGCCCAGTTTACCCAGCAAGCTGCGCTGCTCGTGCGTTTCTACGCCTTCGGCAATCACGTCCAATTGCAGGCTGTGCGCCATTGCAATAATCGTCGAGACAATCGCCTGGCCATTGTTATTGGAAACCAGATCCCGTACAAATGATTGATCTATTTTTAGCTGGCTTAACGGCAACCGTTTTAGATACTGTAAGGACGAATAACCAGTGCCAAAATCATCGAGCGAGAATTTCAACCCAAATTGTTTAAGCAGCTGCATTTTTGAGATGGTCTCCTCTATATTTTTCAGCAATATGCCTTCGGTTAATTCAAGCTTGAGCTTTCCGGGATCGATTCCGAAGTTTCGTATTTGCTGTTGCACCCGCTCGCAAAAGTCTGACTGATGCAGCTGTGCGGCGCTAATATTAATCGCCAGCACCAAATGTGCCGTCGCCGGACGGGACTGCCAACGCCGCAATTGAGCACAAGCAGTCTCCAATAACCAATCGCCGATTTGCAGTATCAACCCTGACTCTTCGGCCAGCGGAATAAAGTTGGCCGGCGAAATGCAATTGCCATCCGATTGTATCCAGCGAATTAAAGCTTCAGCGCCACTCGGATAACCATGCTGGTCCACCTGCACCTGGTAATAAAGCTCGAACTGGCGCAACTCAACCGCCTTGCGTAACGCTTCTTCCATACGGACATGAGCGTTAATAGCATCCTGCATTTGCTGGTCGAAGAAACGCATGCCATTCCGGCCAGCCTGCTTGGCTTGATACATTGCAATATCCGCCTGCATCAGCAGCTCGTCCGGGTGCGATGGTTTTCCTTGGTGAAACAGTGTTGCGCCCAGGCTGGGCGTGCTGTGGCAGGGATGGACACCCAGCAGGTAAGGCCGGTTCAACTCCTCAAGAATCTTGGCGCCCAGCGTTTCGGTCTGGGCCGCCGCTTCAAGCGGGTCGTTGCTCATGCGCTCCAGCAAGACCACGAACTCATCGCCGCCTAAGCGCGCCACCGTATCGCCCTGCCGTATGCACGCCTGCAAACGGGCGCCGACCTGTTGTAGCAGCAAATCGCCGACGTTATGGCCCAGCGTGTCATTAAGCGTCTTGAAATTGTCGAGGTCGATAAACACCAGCGCGCCGTAGTTGTCATGCAGGTTGCTGGCGGCCAACACCTGCCGTAAGCGTTCCAGCAGCATGCGGCGGTTGGGCAGGCGCGTCAGCGGGTCGTAGAATGCCAGGTTGCGGATCTCGTCGTTAGCGGCCTTACTCAGGGTAATGTCGGTTAAAGCACCGACATAGTGAGTGATTTCGCCCTGTTCATCGCGCACGGCGGCGATGCTCAGGTGCTCGGGATAGATCTCGCCGTTCTTGCGACGGTTCCAGATCTCGCCTTCCCAGCTGTCGTCACGGCTGATGATTTGCCACATGGCCTTGTAAAACGCCGGATCATGGCGGCCGGAGCGGAGCATGGCCGGGGTACGGCCGATCGTCTCCTCCGGCGGATAGCCGGTGATGCGGGTAAAAGCCTGGTTCACCTTAAGTATCATGCCCCGGCTATCGGTCACCATCATGCCCTCCGAGGATTCGAAGGCGGTGGCGGCGATGCGCAGACGGGATTCAGCCTCGTGGCGTTCGGTAATTTCCACATGCACCACCACCACGCCGCGTCGGCCATGTGCCAGCGGCGACACCGTCATACTGAACCAGCGCTTGCGGCTGGACGTATGGCAGGGATATTCCATCTGAAATTGCTTGCGGGAACCAGTCAGCACCGCAGTGATCCCCGCCGCCGCCTGGGCCGCGTGTTCGGCGCCTGCGCCGTCCGCCCGGCGGCACACTTCGAGATAGTTCGCTCCCACGCCGGTCCCGGCGCGCACATGCTCCATCCCGCACTGGCGCCATGCATCATTGACGGCAACGATGAAGCCATCCCCATCCAGCACGGCAATCTGCTCCGGCAAAGCATCCAGCACCGTGCAGGAAAAACTGGCGCAGTCTCCGTTCATCAGAGTACCTCTTCGAAAATGTGTTTCGAACAGAGTACTGACATGGGTCGAAAAAAAGATTGATCTAGATCAATTTTAAGGAGATGTCTGGCCTGCCCAGCTGGGTTCGAACCAGCGACCCTCAGCTTAGAAGGCTGATGCTCTATCCAACTGAGCTATGGGCAGAAAGAAGCCGCAGGAATCTGCGGCTGAAATGAAAAACGGGCTGTCTTTTCAGACAACCCGTTCTATATTTTTGGTCGGAGTACAAGGATTCGAACCTTGGACCCTCTGGTCCCAAACCAGATGCGCTACCGGGCTGCGCTACACTCCGATGAACAGTATTTTAGCCTCACTCGCCTCAGACGTCAATCAAAGCACCCGATTTAAATTTCATTGATGAAATTTTAAGCAGCCAGCTGGCTCTCCACCTTGTCGGCGATGCGGCGCGCCATCGATTGCGCGTCCTCGGCGTTGCGCGCTTCGACCATCACGCGGATCAGCGGCTCGGTGCCCGAGGCGCGGATCAGCACCCGGCCGCTGTCGCCCAGCTCGGCCTCGACCTTGGCTTTTTCCGCCACCATCGCCGCGTTCCTGGTCCAGTCGAAACCGGCCGCCACGCGCACGTTGATCAGGGTTTGCGGGAAGATTTTCAGGTCGCCACAGCATTCCTCCAGTGACTTGCCGGCACGCTTCAGCGCCGACAGCACTTGCAGCGCCGAGATGATGCCATCGCCGGTGGTGTGCTTGTCCAGCGCCAGCAAGTGGCCCGAGCCTTCGCCGCCGAGGATCCAGCCGTTTTCCTGCATCACTTCCAGCACGTAGCGGTCGCCCACTTTGGCACGCGCAAAGCCAATGCCCTTCTGTTTCAGCGCCACTTCCACCGCCATATTGGTCATCAGGGTGCCGACCGCGCCCGCCACCGGGCCGGTGGCCAGGCGATCCATCACCATCAGGTAGAGCAGCTCGTCGCCGTTATACAGCCGGCCATTGTGGTCGCACATGATCAGGCGGTCGGCGTCGCCGTCGAGCGCGATGCCGAGATCGGCGCCATGCGCCAGCACGGCGGCGGCCATCGCTTTCGGCGCGGTGGCGCCGTGCTCAAGGTTGATGTTGAAGCCGTCCGGCTTATTGCCGATGGCGATCACTTCCGCGCCCAGTTCATGGAATACGTGCGGCGCGATGTTGTAGGCCGCGCCGTGGGCGCAGTCGACCACCACTTTCAGGCCGCGCAGGTCCAGTTCGTTCGGGAAGGTGCTCTTGCAGAATTCGATGTAGCGGCCCTGGGCGTCGTCCAGGCGCTTGGCGCGGCCCAGTTTTTCCGACGGCACGCAGTTCATCGGCTCGTCCAGCGCGGCTTCGATGTCCAGTTCGACCGCGTCCGGCAGCTTGGCGCCTTGCGCCGAGAAGAATTTGATGCCGTTATCCTGGAACGGGTTGTGCGAGGCCGAGATCACCACGCCGGCCGACAGGCGCAGCGCGCGCGTCAGGTAGGCGATGGCCGGGGTCGGCATCGGGCCGGCCAGCATCACGTCGACGCCGGCGGCCGAAAAGCCGGCTTCCAGCGCCGCTTCCAGCATGTAGCCCGAGATGCGGGTGTCTTTGCCGATCAGGACGGTAGGACGTCCAGTACCGCTGCGTTTGCTTGCCAGCACCTTGCCGGCTGCATAGCCGAGGCGCATCACGAAGTCAGGCGTGATCGGCGCTTCGCCGACCAGGCCACGGATACCATCGGTGCCAAAATATTTACGTGCCATAGTTGTGTGCTCTTTATAAATTGTTATTGTGCTGCGTGCCAGACCTTGAGGGCGTCGACGGTTTCGGCCACGTCGTGCACCCGCACGATCAGCGCGCCTTGCGCCACGGCCGCCAGTGCGCCGCCGACGCTGCCCGCCATGCGCTGTTCCACCGGCTTGCCGGTCACCGCGCCCACCATCGACTTGCGCGACAGGCCAGCCAGCAGCGGCAGGTTCAGCTCGTCGATCAGGCGTGAAGTGGCTTTCAGCAAGGCATAATTATGCTCCACAGTCTTGCCAAAGCCAAAGCCGGGATCGATGCAAAGTCGACGTGGATCAATGCCGCCGGCCAGCAGCGCTGCCACCCGCTCGCGCAGGAAGGCGCTGACCTCGGCCACCACGTCGGTGTAGGACGGCGCCAGCTGCATGTGCTGCGGATCGCTTTGCATGTGCATGATGCATAGCGCGCAGTCGCTGTCGCGCACCGCTTCGATGGCGCCCGGGGCGCGGAAGCCGTTGATGTCGTTGATCATGTCGACGCCGGCGATGATGGCTTCGCGCATCACCTGCGGCTTGTAGGTGTCGACCGAAATGGCCGGCCCCATGTCGCGCACCGCGTACAGCACCGGCATCACGCGCTGCAGCTCGTCTTCGAGCGACACCGGCGGCGAGCCGGGACGGGTCGATTCGCCGCCCACGTCGATGATGTCGACGCCGGCCTCGATCATTTCCTCGGCATGCGAGATGGCAAATTCCAGCGACTGGTAATTGCCGCCGTCGGAGAAGGAATCGGGCGTCACGTTGAGGATGCCCATCACGCGGGCGCGCACGCCCTGCCCCCGCCACGGGTAGTTAAAACGGCCAAACTGTAAGGTTGATTGCATGTGAAACTGAAATGAAAAAGGGCGAGGATCGCTCCTCACCCTTAGTTGTTGATGCCTTGCGCCAGATTACGCCGGTGCAGTCACGCTAGGCGAAACGCCGCTGCCGCCATCGCCCGGAGGCTGTTTGCGGATCGACACGCCGGCTTTCGGCGGACGCGGCTCCAGGCCGGCCATGATGTCGTTGATCTGGTCTGCGTCGATGGTTTCCCATTCCAGCAGCGCCTTGGTCATGACTTCGACCTTGTCGCGGTTTTCTTCCAGCAGCTTGCGGGCCAGCGCGTATTGCGTGTCCAGGATCTTGCGGATTTCCGCGTCGACCTTTTGCTGGGTCGCTTCCGAGATGGTCTTGTTGGAACCGCCCAGGAAACCGTCGTTCTGCGAATCTTCGTAGACCATCACGCCCAGTTCGTCCGACATACCGAACTTGGTGACCATCGAGCGAGCCAGCTTGGTGGCGCGCGAGAAGTCATTCGAGGCGCCGGTCGACATCTGGCCGACAAACACTTCTTCCGCGATACGGCCGCCGAACAGGATGGAAATCTCTTCCAGCATCTTGTCCTTGTAGCCCGAGATATTGTCGTGCTCCGGCAGCTGCCAGGTCAGGCCCAGTGCCCAGCCGCGCGGCATGATGGTGACCTTGTGCACCGGGTCAGCCTTCGGCAGCAGCTTGGCAACCACGGCGTGGCCGGACTCGTGGTAAGCGGTGTTGCGACGTTCTTCCTCGCGGATAACCATCGACTTGCGCTCAGGGCCCATGTAGATCTTGTCCTTGGCATCTTCGAAGTCGGCCATGTCGACCAGGCGCTTGGAGCGGCGGGCCGCAAACAGCGCAGCTTCGTTGACCAGGTTGGCCAGGTCGGCGCCGGAGAAGCCCGGGGTGCCGCGAGCCAGCACGTCGGCTTTCACGTCGGTGCCGATCGGCACTTTGCGCATGTGCACGTTCAGGATCTGTTCGCGGCCACGGATGTCCGGCAGGCCCACGTTCACTTGACGGTCGAAACGGCCCGGACGCAGCAGCGCCTTATCCAGCACGTCGGCACGGTTGGTGGCGGCGATCACAATCACGCCGGACTGCGCTTCAAAGCCGTCCATTTCCACCAGCAGCTGGTTCAGCGTCTGTTCGCGCTCGTCGTTACCGCCGCCCATGCCGGCGCCACGATGACGGCCAACCGCGTCGATCTCGTCGATGAAGATGATGCAAGGCGAATGCTTCTTGGCGTTCTCGAACATGTCGCGGACACGGGACGCACCCACACCGACGAACATCTCAACGAAGTCCGAACCGGAAATCGAGAAGAACGGCACCTTGGCTTCACCGGCGATGGCGCGTGCCAGCAGGGTTTTACCGGTGCCCGGAGGACCGACCATCAGCACGCCGCGTGGAATGCGGCCGCCCAGTTTCTGGAACTTGCTCGGGTCTTTCAGGAAGTCGACGATCTCGCCCACTTCTTCCTTGGCTTCGTCGCAGCCTGCCACGTCGGACAGGGTGACGGTGTTGTTGGTTTCATCCATCATGCGCGCCTTCGACTTGCCGAAGGAGAACGCGCCGCCCTTGCCGCCGCCCTGCATCTGCCGCATGAAGAAGATCCACACGCCGATCAGCAGCAGCATCGGGAACCACGACACGAACACCTGCGACAGGAACGATGGTTCCTCCGGCGGTTTCACGTCGAAATGAATGCCGTTGTCGCGCAGGTCGCCGATCAGGCCGCGATCGAGCAGCGTCGCGGTGGTGCGGACTTTGGTGTCGTCGCTACGGGTGGCGGTAATGTTGCCGCCTTCAATCACGACATCCTTGATGCGCTTGGCTTTCACGTCATCCAGCAAGTCGGAATAAGCGATGGATTTGGCGCCACCGGTGACGCCGTGGCTGTCGAACTGCTTGTACAGCATAAGCAGGAGCAGCACCACAACTACCCAGATGGCTGATTTGGAAAACATGTTATTCACGAAAACTCCTTGGATGCGAGCCGCATCGATAAACCTGGCTGAAATTCGATTTTACCCGCAATAGGCAGGAGGTGCCAGAACCCTGCCGTGCGCCAGCTTAAAACTGGCTGAAAAGCTTATTATTTGAGCAAAAACACATTCTATTCAAGATAAAACTGCTTCTCCGGAGCTTAATTTGCGGGTAATTCAGCAAATATCAAGGGTGCCAGCCCTCGGAATCCAGCGGTTGGGCCGAAGCCATGCCGCCTTCGGTCGGGTTTTTCAGGCCACGGCCGAGCAGGAAGATCTCGGACGACTTGTCACGGCTGGCTTTGGGCTTCTTCTGGATCACGGTTTTAAATTCGGCGCGGAATTTCAGCACAATGTCATTGAAACCCATGTCTTTAAAACACTTGACCAGCAGCGAGCCTTCCGGCTTCAGGTGCGCCTGGGAAAATTCGATCGCCAGGTCGATCAGGTGCTCCATGCGGGCGGCGTCGGCATCATGGATGCCGGACAGGTTGGGCGCCATATCCGATAACACAAGATCAACTCTCGCACCCTGCACCACAGATTCCAGCTGCTGCAATACATCAGCTTCGCGGAAATCGCCCTGGATAAAGTGAAAATCAGCGATCGGTTCCATCGGCAGCATATCGAGGCCGATCAGGGTGCCGTTGATGCCGCCGCCCTCCTTGCCCGCCAGCTTGCGGCGCGCGTACTGGCCCCAGCTGCCCGGCGTGCAACCGAGGTCGACGATGACCTGGCCGGGCTTGATGAGCTTCTCGTCCTCATCGATCTCTTTCAGCTTGAAAGCCGCACGGGCGCGATAGCCCTCTTTCTGGGCCAATTTCACGTAAGGATCGTTAATATGGTCGTGAATCCAGTTTTTGTTTATTTTGTTCTTAGCCATTCGCGTAGAATACTGCCTTTAAGGAACCTACAAAAAGAAATTTTATGATCAAACTTACCCCCGTTGAGCGCAGTGCCCTGCGCGCCGAAGCCCACGGCCTGAAACCTATCGTCCTGATCGGCGCCGATGGCCTGACTGCCAACGTTATCAAAGAGATCTCGCTGGGCCTGGATTCGCACGGCCTGATCAAGGTGCGTGTATTCGGCGATGACCGCGAAGCGCGCATCGCGATGTACGAAACTATCTGCGAGCAGCTGAAAGCGGCGCCGGTGCAGCACATCGGCAAGCTGCTGGTGCTGTACCGTCCGAAAGTGGAAACCGAAAAAGCCCGCGCCAGCTCCGGCAAAGGCATGCGTGAAGTCACCATCGTCAAGGCCAGCGCCAGCGGCACCAAGCGTCCGTCGGTCACCAAGGTCCTGCTGAAGGGGAATGAACGTGTAACCCAGGGCGGCAACATCAAGCGCGCCAAGGCACGCCAGAAGTCGACCAAAAAGACTGTACTCGGTTAAGACGTCATTCCGGCGCAGGCCGGAATCCAATCCTGGATCCCGGCCTGCGCCGGGATGACGACATTACTGCTTCACTACCAGCCAGGCGGCCAGCAGGCTTTGCACCAGGTAGATGGCACTCGAAATGCCATGCAGGATGCCGAATTCATTGCGCGCGGCGCCTTCCATCACACCGCCCGGCCCCGCTGCGGCACGCAGCGACGCCATCATCGGCTGCAGGCCGAAATGCGATACCAGCGTACAGCCCAGCATCGCCAGCACGATAATCAGCAGCGTACGGCGCGCCTTGTACGCCATATTGGCCGCCGGGCCGGCAAAGATGCCGCCGGTGCTGGTCTGGGTCGCCCACAGCAGCACCAGCATCACCAGCGCACAGATGATCGACAGCCAGGCTTGATTGGTGAACAGGCTGGCGGCAATGGTGCCGGCCAGCACGCGGTCACTCAGCGTGGCAAACAGGGTCGGCGCAGCCAGATAGCCCACCGCCCACAAACTGCCGGCCCACAGGGTCGCGACCAGCAAACGTGTACGGGCGAGCAGCATCAGACGTAACGCACTTCCAGGATTTCGTACTCGCGCGGGCCCGATGGGGCCTGCACTTCCACCACGTCGCCGGCCGACTTGCCGATCAGCGCGCGGGCGATCGGCGAGGTCACCGATACTTTGCTCAGTTTCAGGTCCGCTTCGTCGATGCCGACGATCTGGTAGGTCACTTTCGCGCCCGACTCCAGGTCTTCCAGATCTACAGTCGATGCAAACACCACGCGGCCTTCGGCGTCCAGCGTAGCCGGATCGATGATCTGCGCGGCGCTCAGCTTACCTTCCAGTTCCGCGATGCGGCCTTCCACGAACGCCTGGCGCTCCTTGGCGGCATCGTACTCGGCGTTTTCGGACAGGTCGCCATGCGAGCGTGCTTCGGCAATCGCGTCGATCACGATACGGCGTTCTTTGGTCTTCAACTGGTGCAGCTCTTCTTTCAGGAGCTCGGCGCCGAATTTGGTCAGTGGAACTGAAGTCATGTTATTTATTTACTCTGTTTTTACAATGGAAAACCACAGAGGCCGCGCCTAACTGCCTGCGCGAGCTCTGTGGTCCGGGTACTACCTAAACCTATTAGGGCTTAGTGTAAGGTTTTATGCAGCCCTTGTAAATCGTACACTTGCAATTCGTCGAGATGACGGATGCCTTCCACTGCCGCTTCAGCGCCGGCGATGGTGGTGTACGTGGTCACGCGCGATGCCAGCGACGAGGTGCGGATGGCACGCGAGTCGATGATGGCGTTGCGCTTCTCTTCCACCGTGTTGATGACCAGGACGATTTCGTGGTTCTTGATCATGTCGACCACGTGCGGACGGCCTTCCACCACTTTGTTGACTGCGGTGACTGGAATGCCAGCCGCCGAAATCACCGCTGCGGTGCCCTTGGTCGCTGCCAGGGTGAAGCCCATGTCGACCAGATCGCGCGCCACTTTCACGGCGCGTGGCTTGTCCGACGATTTCACCGACAGGAATACCTTGCCCGATTTCGGCAGCTTGACGCCAGCGCCCAGCTGCGATTTCACGAAGGCTTCGCCGAAGGTTTTACCAACGCCCATCACTTCACCGGTCGATTTCATCTCTGGGCCGAGGATGGTGTCCACGCCAGGGAATTTCACGAACGGGAACACGGCTTCCTTGACGCTGAAGTAAGGCGGCACCACTTCCTTGGTGATACCTTGATCCGCCAGCTTCTGGCCGACCATGCAACGCGCGGCGATCTTGGCCAGCTGCAGGCCGGTCGCTTTCGACACGTAAGGCACGGTACGCGATGCGCGCGGGTTCACTTCCAGCACGTAGACCACATCCTGGCCGTCCTGCTTCTGGATCGCGAACTGCACGTTCATCAGGCCGACCACGTTCAGGCCCTTGGCCATCAGCGAGGTCTGGCGCTTCAGTTCATCGATGGTCTCTTGCGCCAGCGAGTACGGAGGCAGCGAGCAGGCCGAGTCGCCCGAGTGGACGCCAGCTTGTTCGATGTGCTCCATCACGCCGCCGATGAAGGTGGTTTCGCCGTCCGAGATGCAGTCGACGTCGCACTCAATGGCGTCGTTCAGGAAGCGGTCCAGCAGCACTGGCGAATCGTTCGATACCTTGACCGCTTCGCGCATGTAGCGCTCGAGGTCACGCTGCTCGTGGACGATTTCCATCGCACGGCCGCCCAGCACGTAGGACGGACGCACCACCAGCGGGTAGCCGATTTCCTGCGCCAGCTTCAGCGCTTCTTCTTCGGTGCGCGCGGTGCGGTTAGGCGGTTGGCGCAGGTTGAGGTCTTGCAGCAGCTTCTGGAAACGCTCGCGGTCTTCGGCGGCGTCGATCATGTCCGGCGAGGTGCCGACGATAGGTACGCCATTGGCCTCCAGGTCCAGCGCCAGTTTCAACGGGGTCTGGCCGCCGTACTGCACGATCACGCCGACTGGTTTTTCCAGGTCGACGATTTCCAGCACGTCTTCCAGCGTCAGCGATTCGAAGTACAGGCGATCCGAGGTATCGTAGTCGGTCGACACGGTCTCTGGATTGCAGTTGACCATGATGGTCTCGTAGCCGTCTTCGCGCATGGCCAGCGCGGCGTGCACACAGCAGTAGTCGAATTCGATACCCTGGCCGATTCGGTTAGGCCCCCCGCCCAGCACCATGATCTTCTTCTTGTCGGTCGGGTTGGACTCGCACTCTTCATCGTAGGTCGAGTACATGTACGCGGTGTTGGTCGCGAATTCCGCAGCGCAGGTGTCCACGCGCTTGTACACCGGACGGATGTTCAGCGAGTGACGGTACTTGCGCACTTCTGCCGGCGTGGTTTGCAGCAGGAAGGCCAGGCGGCGGTCCGAGAAGCCCTTCTGTTTCAGCTTGTACAGCGTGGTCTTGTCCAGCTGTTCCAGCTTCTGGGTGTCCATCCACAGTTCCAGGTCCACGATCTCTTTAATCTGGATCAGGAACCACGGATCGATCTTGGTCAGGTTGTGCACTTCTTCCATCGTGAAGCCTTGAGCGAACGCATCGCCCACGTACCAGATACGCTCAGGACCAGGCGCACCCAGTTCTTCTTCGATCTTCTCGCGGTCTTTGGTTTTTTCGTTCAGGCCATCCACGCCCACTTCCAGACCGCGCAGGGCTTTCTGGAACGATTCCTGGAAGGTGCGACCGATCGCCATCACTTCACCAACGGATTTCATCTGGGTGGTCAGGTGGTGATCGGCGGTCGGGAACTTCTCGAAGGTGAAGCGCGGCACCTTGGTCACGACGTAGTCGATCGAAGGCTCGAACGAGGCCGGGGTCGCGCCGCCGGTGATCTCGTTGCGCAGCTCGTCCAGCGTGAAGCCCACTGCCAGCTTGGCGGCCACTTTGGCGATCGGGAAGCCAGTGGCTTTCGATGCCAGTGCCGACGAACGCGATACGCGCGGGTTCATCTCGATGACGATCATGCGGCCGTCTTTCGGGTTGATCGAGAACTGCACGTTGGAACCGCCGGTGTCCACGCCGATTTCACGCAGTACCGCCAGCGAGGCGTTACGCATGATCTGGTATTCCTTGTCGGTCAGGGTCTGTGCTGGCGCCACGGTGATCGAGTCGCCGGTGTGCACGCCCATCGGGTCCAGGTTTTCGATCGAGCAGATGATGATGCAGTTGTCCGCCTTGTCGCGCACCACTTCCATCTCGTACTCTTTCCAGCCCAGCAGCGATTCTTCGATCAGCAGCTCGTTGGTAGGCGAAGCTTCCAGGCCGCGTTTGCAGATCGCTTCGAATTCTTCTTCGTTGTAAGCGATACCGCCGCCGCTGCCGCCCATCGTGAACGACGGACGGATGATGGTCGGGAAGCCGACTTCCTTCTGCACCGCCCACGATTCTTCCATCGAGTGCGCCACGCCGGAACGTGCCGAACCCAGGCCGATCTTGGTCATCGCGTCCTTGAACTTGGCGCGGTCTTCGGCCTTGTCGATGGCTTCCGGGGTGGCGCCGATCAGTTCAACCTTGTACTTATCCAGCACGCCGTTGCGGTGCAGGTCCAGCGCGCAGTTCAGCGCGGTCTGGCCGCCCATCGTCGGCAGGATCGCGTCCGGTTTTTCCTTGGCGATGATTTTTTCTACGACTTGCCAGGTGATCGGCTCGATGTAGGTAACGTCGGCCATTTCCGGGTCGGTCATGATGGTCGCAGGGTTGCTATTGACCAGAATGACTTTGTAGCCCTCTTCGCGCAGCGCCTTGCAAGCCTGTGCGCCGGAATAGTCGAATTCGCAGGCCTGGCCGATGATGATCGGGCCAGCACCAATAATCAGAATGCTTTTAATATCAGAACGTTTTGGCATTTATTTTTTCTCCGTTGCTTCCATCAGGCCGATGAAGCGGTCAAACAGGTAAGCGACGTCAGTCGGGCCAGGCGATGCTTCAGGGTGGCCCTGGAAGCAGAAGGCCGGCGTGTCGGTGCGGGCGAAGCCCTGCAGCGAACCGTCGAACAGCGACACGTGGGTCACGCGGCAGTTGGCCGGCAGCGTGTTCGGATCGACCGCGAAACCGTGGTTCTGCGACGTGATCATCACCTTCTTGCTGTCCAGGTCCTGCACCGGGTGGTTGGCGCCGTGGTGGCCGAATTTCATTTTCAGGGTGGTGGCGCCGGAGGCCAGGCCCATGATCTGGTGGCCGAGGCAGATACCGAACAGCGGGATCTTCTTCGCCATGAACACCTTGGCGGCGGCGATCGCGTAATCGCAAGGCTGCGGGTCGCCAGGACCGTTCGACAGGAACACGCCGTCCGGGTTCAGGGCCAGCACTTCTTCAGCGGTGGTTTGCGCAGGAACGACGGTCACTTTGCAACCGCGCGAAGTCAGCATGCGCAGGATGTTCTTTTTCACGCCGAAGTCGTAGGCGACGACGTGGAATTTGGCGTCGGCCAGCTTGCCGTAGCCTTCGCCCAGCGCCCATTCGGTCTCGGTGAACTCGTACTTCTCTTTAACGGTGACCACCTTGGCCAGGTCCATGCCCGACAGGCCGGGGAACGAGCGGGCCAGGTCCAGCGCCTGGGTAACCGACGGTTCGTTACCTTGAGTGCCGGTGACGATGGCGCCCGATTGAGCACCCTTCTCGCGCAGGATACGGGTCAGCTTACGGGTGTCGATACCGGCGATGGCGACGATGTTCTCGGCCTTCAGGTAGTCCGCCAGCGATTGCGAGGAGCGGAAGTTCGAAGCGATCAGCGGCAGGTCACGGATGATTAGACCGGCAGCGTGCACTTTGGTGGATTCGACGTCTTCGGTATTGATACCGTAGTTGCCGATGTGGGGATACGTCAGGGTGACGATCTGGCGGCTGTAGGAAGGATCGGTGAGGATCTCCTGATAGCCGGTCATGGAAGTGTTGAAGACCACTTCACCGGTCGTATGGCCGGCGGCGCCGATCGAAAAACCTTTGAAAATGGTTCCGTCAGCGAGGGCCAGGATGGCTGGAACGGCGGGGCCAGAAAAAAATGGCGGCAAGGGCAACTCCTGTTAAGTTACCGTAGCTGCGCCACGTCAGACGACCGTCAAGCGACCCAGGAGCTTGCGCACCACGGGGGAGTCGGTCAGATTGATGATGGATGAGTGGTAGTCGCTACGGTAGAGATATGATTTGGCTAAACCTTTGAATTATAACCAAATCTGCCCTATATGACAAGGCGGTGAAGGCAGTTTATTTGCTCGCAAGATGTGCCCCGACCTGCGGCAAGCCCAGCTTGCCAACGTATTCCGAAATCGCCACCGTCAGCAACTGATTGACACTACAGCCTTGCAATTGCGCCAACTCGGCCACGTCACCATGCAGGCTGCGCGGGATGCGCAACGCGATGCGGCCGCTATGATCGAACGGCTGAACAGGCTCCGCAATCGCCTGCCCGAGCGAAATTGACGCCGCAAGCCAAGCAGCAGCAGCCTTATCAAGATTGGCTATCGCCTCATCTGCAGTATCTCCCTCTGCCACGCATCCTGGAAACTCATGTATATAAGCGGTGTAGCCCCCCAACTGCTCATCAGGGAGCAGTCGGCGCACGTACGGGCGCGCCAAAATAGCCTTGATCTTGCCCTCATTTTTTGCCGCCATCTCCGCCTCCGTCTAAATAACGTTCCCATTCCGCTACATCATCGAGCAATGCCCTGATGACAGAGCGCGCGGTTCCTGCTTTTACACTGGCGCTATGCACAGGAATACTCAGTGGCCGCGCCAACCTCGGATTCGCCCCTCGCAACCAAGTTGGCTCCTTGCCGCGACTTTCGCGCTCGCGCCCCAGCGCACGGGCCAGCCCCTCGAACTCAAGCGCCTGCCGCCCTTGTGGCGAGCGCTGCATTTCCTGCAAAATCCTCTTGATCTTGGCTAGGTGCTTGGGAGTCATAGCATCGCAGCGATATCGCTGGCGATATCACATTATAGGCATGCGGTTCGCATGCTGCGACGATTCTCCAATAAAAAATGCCGCCTGAATTTGATCCAGACGGCATTCTGAGACAGCTAGCGGTGAATTTAGTTCAGCGCGGCGATGCCGGCTTTTGCAATTTGTGCATCTTCGGTCGATTTCACGCCCGATACGCCCACGGCGCCGATGGTGTGGCCGTCCACGATGATCGGTACGCCGCCTTCCAGCATGCCGTCGGCCACCGGGGCCGGCGCGGTCAGGAATGCGGTGCGGCCGCTGTTGATCATGTCTTCATAAAGCTTGGACTCGCGGCGGCCCAGCGCCGACACGCGTGCCTTGGCGGGGGCGATGTGCGAGGACAGCGGGCTGGCGCCGTCCTGACGCTGCAGCCACAGCAGATGGCCGCCGTCATCGACGATGGCGATGACCACCGGCCAGTTATTGGCCACGGCTTCCGCTTCGGCGGCGGCGGCGATCTTTTTGACGTCGGCGAGCGACAGGTATGGTTTGGTTTGCATGGCTACTTCCTTATTGTCGACGTTTAGCTTCGAGTTTCTGTTTGATCTGCGCCATCACCTGCGCGGCGGCCTGCTCGCCCGCCAGCACGGCCTGGTTGCGGCCATTGAAATCATTGCTGGCCATCTTGCCCAGCGGCGGCGTGATGACGATGTCGGCATCGCGCAGCTCATATTCATTGATGCGCTGCCCCATGATGGAGAAGGTCTGCATGATGACGTCCAGCGAGCTGACGGTGGCTTGCACGTCGGCCTGCGTGGAGATATTGACCGCAATGACAAAGTCCGCGCCCATGTCGCGCGCGAAGCGCACCGGCACCGGCGCCACCAAGCCGCCGTCGACGTAGGAATGGCCATTGATCGTCACAGGCTGGAACACGCCCGGCACCGCCGACGAAGCGCGCACCGCCATGCCGGTGTTCCCGCGCTGGAACAGGATAGGTTTGCCATCCTTGAGGTCCGCCGCCACCGCGCCGAATGGAATCTTCAGCTTCTCCATCGGCTGGTTGTTGACCAGCTTATTAATGTACGCTTGCAGCGCTTCGCCTTTCAGCACGCCGGTGCTCTTGCGGAACAGCGGCAAGGCCCAGTCGGAAATCTGCGCCTCATCCATCTCCATCGCCATTTTCTGCAGCTGGAAGCCGGTGTTGCCGGCCGCGTACAGCGCGCCCACCACGCTGCCCGCGCTGGTGCCAACCACCACGTCCGGGTAGATGCCCTGCGCTTCCAGCGCCTTGATCACGCCGATGTGCGCAAAGCCGCGCGCGGCGCCGCCGCCGAGGGCCAGGCCGATCTTGATTTTCTTGGGAGGCAGTGGTTCAGGCGCCGCTACCGGGGGCGGCACTACGACAGGCGTCTCCACAACGGGAGCGGTTTTGCAGCCGGCGATGGCGGCTGCGGACAAGGCGATTAAGACAAGGCGGCGTGAAAGCATGGGCGCAAGAGTGGAATTTAAGCGCCCAGATTGTACACCGCCTTGCCGCCGCTATTATTAGTGCAGATTAATAGCGATCATCAAACGCAAAGATCGGCTTGCGCGTCTTCCACTGGCCGGCCGTGAAGTCCGGGAAGTCCAGGGTCTGGAAGTTTTGCGCAATCGACTGCTCGGACAGCGGCGTGATGGCGCTCCACGTCACCGCATCGTAGATATCGATCGGCATCGGCGCCTCCGCCTTCAGCGCTTCGATAAACGCATGGATCACGAAGAAGTCCATGCCGCCGTGGCCCGCGCCTTCCGCCTGCTTGCCATACTTCTTCCACAGCGGATGCTCATACTTGTCCTGCCACTGCTGGAAGTCGTCCCACTGATGCGGCTTGCTCTTGCCTTCGATATGGATGGAATTGTTCACGTCCATCCACAGCCCGTCGGTGCCCTGCACGCGGAAGCCCAGCGAGTAAGGACGCGGCAGCGAGGTATCGTGTTGCAAGATGATGGTCTCGCCGTTCTCGCATGCCAGCGTGGTGGTCACCACGTCGCCCAGCTTGAAGGTGGTCTTGGCGCTAGGATGATCCTTGCCACCCTGCTTGATGATGTAGTCATGCAGGCCGCGCGCCTTGGTGGCGAACGCATTGATGCGGGTGAAGCGGTTGCCGCGATTGATGTTGGTGTACATCGCGCACGGGCCGATGCCGTGGCTCGGATACAGCTCGCCGTTGCGCTGCACCGAGTGCTCGGTGCGCCAGCGCGCTTCCGACCAGCCCTTGGCGCCGTATTCCAGGCCGCTGCCGTATGGCTTGGCCGGATCGCCGTTGTTGAACTTCACCGCGCGCAGGTCGTGCTGGTAGCCGCCTTGCAGGTGCACCAGCTCACCGAACACGCCGGCGCGCACCATCTGCAGCACCGCCATCACGTCGCGGCGGAAGCACACGTTCTCCAGCAGCATGTACGGCGTCTTGGTTTTCAGCTGGGTGTTCAGCACATCCCAGTGGTCTTGCAGCGTGACGCCGGCCACCACCTCGCAGCCGACCGGGATCTTGGCCTGCATGGCGGCGATGGCCATCGGGGCGTGCCATTCCCACGGTGTGGCGATGATCACACCATCAAGGCCGCCCGCATCCAGCATGCGTTTGTAGGCTTGCGGGTCGCGCTCCTCGCCGTAGGTCTTCGGCTTCGGCTTGTTGAATTTCTCCACCTGCTTGAGCGCCTTGCCCAGCATGATAGGTTCGATATCGCACAGCGCCGCCACTTCGACATCATCGCGGCGCAGCAGTTCCTGCAGCAGCACCTGGCCGCGCATGCCGGTGCCGATCATGCCGATGCGTACGCGCTGGCGCGTCGCGGCGAAGGCCTTCGGCAGCATCAAGCTGCCGGCCAATGCCGCGCCGGTGGCCAGGAAGTCACGTCGATTGAATTGCTTGTCCATCAGTTCTACCTTTGTTAAAAGAATTTGTAACTGGCCGAGAAGGCAAACTGGCGTCCGAACAGATTCTGGCTGTGATTGTAGCCTTCCCACCCATTAGGGTCGAAGTAAGGCTGCTTGTTCAGCACATTCTTGATGTTCAGGCCCAAATCAAGGTTCTTGATCGGCTTCCAGCTCAGGCCCAGGTTGACCGTGGTGTACGACGGCGCGCCGTCGCACTGGTTCTTCGGCATCTCCACGCCGGCAGCCATGCAGGTGCCAGGCGCGTTGTCGGTGTCCCACGGAGCGACGGCCCACTTGGTCTTGCCGGTGTAGTTCACGAACACGCTGGTGACGAATTTTTCATACGACCAGTCGGCATTGAAGGTGGCGCGGATGCGTGGCGAATCGTAGTAACCCACGTAGTTACCGGAGAAGCCGGTGCCGTCTTCGCTGTTGTAGGTTTCGCGGCGGCGGATGGTGGCCGATACGCCGGTGTTCAGCTTGCCCATATTCCCCAGCGAAAAGCGGGTGCGCGCATCGATATCGACGCCGTCGATCAGGGTGCGGCCACGGTTCGAGTACGAGTTAATCAAGCCGCCGATATTACCGACCGAGTAGGTCGGCAGCGTGCCGGAACACGCAGCCGCATTGGCCGGGTTCTTGCACATCGCCGCCACCGCCGCCATGTTGCCGCGGTCCGCATCGTTGATCGGATTGCGGATCGCCGCGCTGGTGCCGGCCAGGGTTGGGCCGTATTTGTCGACCAGTTGGGTGAACAGCTCGTTGAAGTCCTGGCGCACGATCTCGTTGCGACGATAGACGAACCAGTAGTCGACCGACACGCTGACGTCCTTGGCCGGTTGCAGCACGATACCGGCGGTCGAGATCTTCGCCTTCTCCGGGCGCAGGTTCGGGTTAGGCGGCGTCAGGCCGCCGACCGTGGTCGAGCAGTTGGAATTCAACAGATTCTTACCCAGTTCCGCTTCGGCCGGCGTGACGGACTTCATCAACAGCTTGGCCATCGCGTTGGTCTCGTCGCAGCGCACGGTGTCGCGGATGCCGCCCACCTGCGCGAACACGCCGCCGCTGCCCGATTCCGCCAAGTTAGGTGCGCGGAAGCCTTCCGAGTAGGTGCCGCGTACCATCAGCTCGGGACGCGCGCGCCATTGCACGCCCAGTTTCGGCGCCAGGTTGGCGGCGAAGTTCGGGTATTTGTCGAGACGCGCTGCGGCGTTCAGTTCCAGGGTGTCGGTGACCGGCACCACCACTTCGCTGAACACGGCGGAGATATTACGCTGGCCGTCGAACCACGAACCGCCCTGCTGCGTAATCAGGCCGTTGGCCGCATCCGCGTTACCAGGCGTATAGAAGCTCTCGCGCATCAAGCTGGCGCCAAAGGCGGCGCGCACTTCGCGCTCGCCCAGCTTGAACAGTGTGCCTTCCACTTTGCCATCCCACGTAATCAGCTTGGTCCAGGATTGAATGTCGAAGGTTGGATAGGCCTCGCGCAGCAGCGCGGCGTTGGACTCGCTGATCTCGCCGAACTTGTAGGCCGGATTGTCGGCGATGTAGGTGCGGCCGGTGACAGGGTCCTTGGTGAACGGGCCAAAAGCTTTTTCAAAGCCCTTGGTGTTAATGTTGATGGTCTGGTACAGCGTCGAATGACTACCGGCGACGCTGAGGGCCGTTTCAAAGTCCCAGCCGTTGCCAAAGCTGCCGCGCAGGCCGGCCAGCGCGCGGTAGCTGTTGTCGATATTGGTCTGGCCGAAGTGGCCGGTGGCGTCTTGCAGAAGGTAGTTCAGGCCCGCCGCGCCGCCCATCTTGGCGGCCATGTCGGCATCCAGTTTGCCTTTCAGGTAGACGTTGTCCGGGCCGAGGTAAGGGATCGCGAAGGTATTCAGGTTGGTGCCGGTGTTTCGCGCGAACCAGTTGTTGGTGCTGCCGCTGTTGAAGCTGCGCGGACCATTCTCGCCACGCAGCTTGATGTGGGTGTACGCGGTTTCCGCAAACGCCTCCAGGTCACCGCCCAGTTTCATGCGGCCGTTCAGATAGCCGGTGACGCGGTCCGAACTTGGCCCGGTATCCAGTGCGTACGGCAACGAGTTCCACACGCAGCGCGTGCCGGAAGCTTCGGTGATTTTGGTGGTGCAGCCGCTGACCGCGCGCTGGGTTCTGGCGTTGTTATTGGCCTTGTCGAATACAAAGAAAGTGCCAGGATTCAGCACGCCCGGCTCGCTGCCGACACCGACGCGGAAGCCCGGCACGAACGATGGGTTGGCGTCGTAAAAGGCGCCAGGACGTTTCAGGTAGGTGTCCGCGCTCGAAATGCGGTCGCGCTGGTAGACGTTGACCGAGCCGTAGACATTGTAGCCGTCGCTGTTAAGGTCACCAAGGCCGTAGATTAAGCTGCCCTGGCGTTCGCCGTAGGATTTCACGCTTGGCGAGGTATCGACATTACCACGTGCTTCCAGCCCTTGGTAGCTCTTCTTGGTAATCACATTGATGACGCCTGCCACTGCGTCCGAACCATACACCGCCGACGCGCCGTCGGTCAGAATTTCCATGCGCTCGATGGCCGCTGCCGGAATCGAGTCGATATTCACGAACATGGTCTGGAAGCCGGCCGGCGCGCCGTAGAACGACAGGCGGCGGCCATTCAGCAGCACCAGCGTGCCTTGCGCGCCAAGGCCGCGCAGGTTGGCTTGCGAGGCGCCGTCGGAGCCGGTGAACATGGAGCGGAAGTCCTGCTGCGCAGGGCGTGCGGCCGGCAGGTTGTCCAGCACTTGCAGCAGCGTGCGCGCGCCCATGTTCTCGATCTCCTTGGCGTCGATCACCTGTACCGGCGACGCCGTTTCCGCGTTGATGCGTTTCAGGCTGGAGCCGGTCACCTCGACTCGCACCATCTTGTCATCCTGCTCCTCGGCGGCGAATGCTGCCGAGGCCAGACCCGCCGCCACCATCGCGGCTACCAGTTTTTTCATGTGCATGGTTCTCTCCCTGTTGTCTATGGTTTGTTATCGTGAGGCTGCAACAACCCCTCCCCGGTCCGAAGAGGGGCTCTTTCGTATGAAAACTGTGTTTGGATTAGCGCGGCGTGACCGTGCTTCCCTCCGTGCCAAGCAAGACCGCGTTGGCCCAGTTGCCGCAGACTTGCTGCGGTTTGCTGCCACGCGCGCCCAGCGTGCGCAGGCTGATTTGACTCAGGCCCCGCACATCGATCTCCGGTTTGACCACGGCCGGAGCGGTAATCAGGCCGCTGTCGTACAGCAGGCGCTCGCCGCTCCAGACCTGGAACTGCAGGCCACCAGCGTTGCGGCAGCTGTCATCGATACCCAGATCGGCGCGCAGCAGGTTCCAGCTGCCGGCCAGTTGCAGGTCGATGCGGCTGGATGCGCCGACGCCGAGTCCTTTGCGGAACCACAGGCCGTTCATGCGCATCTCCCTGGCGCCGGCAGGCTTGTCGCGGCTGACCGTCTTCGGCAGCGGCAGGTCGGACAGGAACTGCTGCAGTTCCGGGCCTTCCTTCTGCTGCACCGCCAGCACGTGGAATTCGGACAGCGTGATCGGCGCAACTTCGCTGGCAACGGAGGCGTTGAAGGCGCGGGCTGTTGGCACGTTGGCTGCGGTGACCATTGGATCTGTGCTGGCCGCGCCGTCGCCTTCCGGATTCTGCGTGCTGAGGACGCGGAAGCGCAGCAGGCGGCCGACGGTCGGCGGGAAGCTGATGGTCTGCATGTCCTTCGACAGTTTCAGCTGGCCGCGTTTGATCGGTGCGCCCCAGTCGCCGCTGTTGTCGCCCATGTAGATTTCATAGTCGCGGATCTGGCCGTGCTGCCAGTGCTGGTCGTTGCGCGGCGCGAGCTCGATGGCGTCGACCAGGCGGCGCTCGGTGAAGCCAATCACCCACTCGTGCGGACCGCCTTGCACCGCCGGGCTGCGCGCGGTGCGGAACCAGGTGGTCGGGTTGTTGTCGAAGGCGTTTTCCAGCGGGCTGCCGTTTTCTTCGGCTGGGCGGTTCATCACCATCATGGCGTCGGCAGGAATGGCGCGGCCCAGCGCCGGAGCGGCTGCGAAGGCGTCGTCGGCGACCAGCGCCGCCCGTGCCTGCACCGTGAAGCGCAGCGGCTGGCGAATGTCGCGGCTAGCGGTCTTCACATGCAGCGTGCCTTTGCGCTCCTCGGCATCGAAGTACCAGCCCTCGGTCGCCGCATCGAACGCAGCGCGGTCGGCCAGCGGAGACAGCAAGGCGCTCGACGTAGTGGCGGCGACGCTCACAGACACCGGCCGTTGACGGGTCAGCATACGCAAAGCGTAGGCGCGCTGCGCCAGCTGGCCGTCGTAGCTGCCAATCACCGGCGCGACATCGACCCGCACACCATCGGTGTCCGCGTTCATGCGAATCACCTGCTGGCTGTAGGCACCGTCCTGATAGCGGCGCGTATTGCCGTCATCTTCATACAGCGTGAACTCGGAAGCGCCGTCTGGATACAGGTCCAGCGTCAGCACATCCTTCGGTTTCTGGCCGTCGTACAGCATCTCCGGATACATCGGCAGGATAGCACCGGCGCGCACGAACACCGGCAGCTTGTCCAGTGTGACAGCGAGGTCGATATCGCGCCCCTCCTTGTCCGCCGTGGCCTGGCGGCCATCCCAGTAATCGAACCAGCGGCCCTGCGGCAAGTGGATGGCGCGACGCCAGCCCTGGCTCACCGCCTGACTGCGATACACCGGCGCCACCAGCAAATCGCGGCCCAGCAAGTACTGGTACTTATACGCTTCTGTGTTGGCTGCCGGGTCTTGCGGATGGTCCCACATCAAACCGCGCACCAGCGGCGCGCCGCTCTGCTCCGCCTCGCGCATCAGCGTGTACATGTACGGCGTGAGGCGCATCTTCAGCTTCAGGTAACGGCGGTTGATGCTGACATAAGGCTCGGCAAACCACCACGGATGCTTGCGCTCCGCCGCCGCCCAGCCGGACATGCCCATCAACACCGGCGTAAAACTCTTCCACTGCAAATCGCGCGTGTAGGTTTCCGGGCTACCGCCGAAAATCGCATCCACGTCACCGGTCGCATAGGCCTGGCCGGACAAGCCGGAACCGATCAAGGTCGGCACATGCCAGCGAATATAGTCCCAGCTGGCGCTCTGGTCGCCAGTCCAGGTGACAGCGTAACGCTGGGTCCCCGCCCAGCCCATCACGGTCCAGATGAATGGACGTCCATCGGAATTATTCAGGATGCCGTCGTAGGCCGACTTGTTGGCATCCAGCGAAAATTGATAGCCCTTGCCGGTCCACGCCACGTCCAGCTTTTGCACGCGGGTGCCGGCGGTGCCGACTTCCCATGCCATTTTCTCGACGCCGTTCTCGGTCCACAGGCCGGTGCGGAAGCCATATTGGGCAAGGCCCTGCACCGTTTCCGGCAGCGACGAATAACCGCAGCCATAACCATCGTTCGGCAGAATCCAGCCGCCCGGCATATCGTGTTCGCGATACTTGCGCGCCACCGTCTCGATCACGTCCGGCGTCTTGCCGGTCGGCCCATCGGTCCAGCCCTTCGGCACCGTGCCCGGTTTCTTGACGTTGTCGCCGTCGTTGTAGCAATCGGCGTCACCGTATTCCAGCGCCCAGCGTGGCAGCATGCGCGCGCGGCCGGTCCACTCGGTGTAACGCGCCAGCACATCGCGCACGTCCTTGCCGACAAAGTAGTAGGCCTCAAAACGCGCCTCGTCATGTTCAAGCGAGATCTGGTCCTGCTGGCGCAAATCGTAGCTGCCATCGGACCACGTATTGCGCAGCATGCCCCAGCCGCGAGAGCTCATGAGGAACGGCGCGGGACTTGGACGATCGCCCTCTTCCCAGCCGCCGGAGTACGATACCTGCAGCTGCTTGCCCTTGAATTCATAACGGCCGTTCTGTTGGCCGCCGCCGAAGAAGCGCTCCGCCTTGTCGCTGGACAGCGTCTGCACGCTTTGCTTGTCGCCCAGCTCCAGCGGCTGCACCTCGCGCCACAGCGGCTGCGCATCACCGGCGCGGAACAGCGTGAAACGCAGCGGCTTGCGGTCGATGCGCAGGCTCAGTGCCGGCGTGCGGATCACGATATGGTCGGCCTGCTCGCTGACGCTGTGCTCCACCGAGGCCGCCGGCGTGGCGACCACGATGGGAGCGGCCTTGTCGCCAGCGCCGGTCAAGCCGGATTGGGGACCGGCCCAAATATGCAGCACATCGGCACGCGGAAGGCTAACCTGTACATGGGCGCCGGTATCCGTCACCAGGTCCCACTGCTGGCCGGCAGCGGCGGTCACGGTACGCAGGTTGCCGATCGGGGCGGCCAACAAAGGGCCACTGGCGAGCAAGGCAACGATGGCGGAGATTTGTTTCATAGTTTGCTTATTTTCGAAAGAAAATCCGTTGGGATGCATTTACTCTAAAAATAAAAACAAAGCCGGTCAACAAAAAGAAAGAGGAATCTTCAAAAATTTGATTAAAATCTTTCGTATCGATGAACGCACGAACAACAAACTTTCGTTTTCGTAGCAAAAGAGTCACAGAAGGGCTGAAACAGGTCGCGAACAATCTTTCTTTTTACTTTCGTATTTGACATTTCGAAAATTAAACCTTACTCTTTCCCTGACCTTCACCAGAGAAAATCTTTCGATGACTACCTTATTCCAGCGTACGACCGACGAATGGCGCACCATCGGCGGCCTCGATACGGCCGAAGAAATCGCCCACCAGCCAGCCCTGTGGCGTGAACTGGCGGCGCATTTGAGCGCAGAACAGAGCCGCATCGCCGCCTTCCTCGGCGACAGCCTGCGCAACCCGCATCAACGTGTAATCCTGACCGGCGCCGGCAGCTCGGCCTACGTGGGCGAAATCATCGCGGATGAAATCAACGCGGCGTGGCCGTGCCAGGTGCGCGCCATTTCGACCACCAGCCTGTTGACCCACCCTGCCCTGTATCTGGAAACCGGCGCGCCGACGCTGCTGGTGTCTTTCGCCCGCAGCGGCAACAGCCCTGAAAGCACCGCCGCCGTGCAGCTGGTGCGCGACCTGGTGCCGAACGCACGCTTCCTCAACATCACCTGCAACGCGGACGGCGCACTGGCAAAGCAAAGCGAAGGCGATAGCGACACCTTCAACCTGATGATGCCGGCGGCCAGCTGCGATCGCGGCTTCGCCATGACCAGCAGCTTCACCTGCATGCTGCTGGCCGCATTGAGCGCGCTGGATCCGGATTTCCAGCCGGAGCGCCTGAACCAGCTGGCCGGCATCGGCGAGCAAGCGGCCGAGCAGTGGTCTGCACCGGTGGCGCAACTGGCGGCACAACCGGTATCGCGCGTGATCTATCTGGGCAGCGGCCCGCTGGAAGCGCTGGCCAAGGAAGCAGCGCTGAAAATCATGGAGCTGACCGCAGGGGCGGTCATGACGATGGCGAACAGCGCCCTCGGTTTCCGCCACGGCCCGAAAGCCGCCGTGAACAAGGACACGCTGGTGCTGCTGTTCCGCAGCGCCGATCCGCTGTCGCGCCGCTACGAGCAAGACCTGCTGGCGGAACTGCGCCGCGACCAGGTAGCCAGCCATGTGCTGACCGTAGGCGCCGGCGGCGACTTCGGCATCGACACGCCGTCGTGGCCCGACGCATGGCTGGCGCCTTTGTGGCTGCTGATGGCGCAGCAGTACGCGCTGCATCAATCGGCGCAGTTGCAACTGCGTCCCGATAATCCATTCACCGGCGGCATCGTGAACCGCGTGGTGCAAGGCGTCACCATTTACCGCCATGACGAATTCTAAAAACTTCGGCTACCACGGCATCGACATCGGCGGCACCAAGATCGAGCTGGTGGCGTTTGCCGAAGAGGACCAGCAACTGCGCGAGGTCCACCGCGAACGCATCGCCACGCCGGGCACCGACTTCGCCGCCTTCATCGCCGCGATACAAGGTCTGATCGGCCGCGCCGACGACGCGCTGGGCCTGCGCGCGCCGGTCGGCATCGGCCTGCCGGGCGTGATCGACAGCGTGACCGGCCGCCAGATCAGCTCCAATGTGCCGGCGCTGAACGGCCGCCTGGTCGTTCAATCGCTGGAACAAGCCCTGCAACGCCCACTCGCCGTCGGCAACGACTGCCAGTGCTTTGCGCTGTCCGAAGCGCAGGGCGGCGCGGCCGATGGCATGGCCACCATGTTCGGCGCCATCATCGGCACCGGTGCGGGCGGCGGCTTCTGCGTCAACGGCCGCCTGATGCGCGGTTCGAACGGCGTCGCCGGCGAATGGGGCCACTGGCCGCTGGCCGCATCACTGCTGGCGCCGCACGGCCTGCCGCTGATCGACTGCCCTTGCGGGCGGCGCGGCTGCCTTGAGCGCTACGTCTCCGGTCCCGGCATGCAGCAGATGTACCGCCACTTCGGCGGCGGCGACGAAACGCCGCTGGCCATCGTGGCGCGCGCGCAAGGCGGCTCGGCCACCGCGCAACAAACGCTGGACGTGCACCTCGACCTGCTGGGCCATGCGCTGGCCACGCTGGTGCTGACGCTCGATCCGCACGCGATTGTGCTGGGCGGCGGCTTGTCGCAACTGGCGCACCTGTACGAAAAACTCCCGGCGGCGATGAACCGCCACCTGTTCCCTGGCGTGCGCACGCCGCCGGTGCTGCCACCTGCGTTTGGAGATGCAGGCGGTGCACGCGGCGCCGCCCTCCTCGTTCGTCAACAATTAAGCTAACCATGAACACCACCGACTCCCTGTCCCCCGTCCAGCAAATCATTGCAGCGCATCGCCGTGGCGAAGCCGTCGGCTTGTACAGCGTGTGCTGCAGCCATCCGAGCGTGCTGCGCGCCGCAATGCGCGTCGCCGCCACTTACGACACCGTGCTGCTGGTCGAAGCGACCTCGAATCAGGTCGACCAGTTCGGCGGCTACACCGGCATGACGCCGCCGCAGTTTGTCGACTACGTGCACACAATGGCACGTGAACAAGGCTTCCCGCTTGAGCGCCTGGTGCTGGGCGGCGACCACCTCGGCCCGAATGCGTGGCAAGGGCTGGACGCAACCACCGCCATGCAGCATGCCGAAACGCTGATCGCAGCCTACGCGGCAGCCGGCTTCCACAAGATCCACCTCGATTGCTCGATGCGCTGCGCCGACGATCCGCAATACCTGAGCGATGAAGTGATCGCCGCGCGTTCGGCGCGCCTGTGCATCGTCGCCGAACGCGCCGCCGAACAGGCAGGCCTGCCGCCGCCGGTGTACGTGATCGGCACCGAAGTGCCGATTCCTGGCGGCGAAGCCAATCTGGCGCAAGCCGGCGCCGTCACCGCGCCGTCAGCAGCCCAACGCACGCTGGACGTGCATCGCAAGGCCTTCATGGACCAGAACCTGCACGCCGCCTGGCGCCGCGTGATCGCGATGGTGATACAGCCGGGCGTGGACTTCGATCACACCCATATCCAGCACTACGACGCGACGCAGGCAGCGGCGCTGTCGGCCTTCGTGGCCGGCCAGCCGGGCATCGTGTTCGAGGCCCACTCCACCGACTACCAGCGCGAAACGGCGCTGCACCAGATGGTCCGCGACCATTTCGCCATCCTCAAGGTCGGCCCGGCCGCCACCTTCGCCCTGCGCGAAGCCTTGATGGCGCTGTGCCAGATCGAAGAAGAACTGGTGCCGGCCGGCCAGGTCTCGCGCCTGATGCAGGTGCTGGATGAAACCATGCTGGCGCAGCCCAAGCACTGGGCCAAGCACTATCCCGGCAGCAGCGCCGAGCAGCGCCTGCTGCGCCGCTATGGCCTGAGCGACCGTTGCCGCTACTACTGGGGCGAAGCGCCGGTGGTGGCAGCGGTCGAAAAGCTGGTCGCCAATCTGGATGCGCTGGAAATTCCGCTGTCGCTGCTGAGCCAACACCTGCCGGAACAGTACCTGGAAGTACTGCAAGGCCAGCTGGCCGCCAAGGCCAACGCGCTGCTCGAACATAAAATCGGCCGCCTGCTGGCGCAGTACGCGCGCGCCTGCAACCGCAACGCCGCAACAGACAGCAGCGAGCAGACTAGCGCCGCTGCCGCAATCTGTTAAGCTGCCGTATTTGATAAATTAACAGCACAGCTCTATGCGACATACCAGTCAACGCCGCGCCTCGATTTTGCAGGCGCTCACCCAACACGGTTCGGTGCAGGTCAACGAGCTGGTCGAGCAGTTGGGCGTATCCGCGGTGACCATCCGCAGCGACCTCAGTGCGCTGGAATCGCAAGGCTTGGCCACGCGCAGCCACGGCGGCGCCACGCTGGCGCGCACGCCGCCGACCGAACACACGGTGCCGCAAAAGGACGCCATCAACCACGAGCAGAAATCGCGCATCGGCGCGTATGCAGCGCGCATGGTGCAGCCGGGCGATAACATCATCATTGACTCCGGCACCACCACCATTTCGCTGGCGCGCCATCTGCGCGAGGCGCAAGGCGTCACCGTGATGACCAATGGCCTGAATATCGCCTGGGAGCTGGCCGACGCGCCGGGCGTGGACCTGATCCTGACCGGCGGCCTGCTGCGCAAGCAGTCGCTGTCGATCCAGGGCACGCAGGCCGAAGCCTGTTTGCAGGCCTACAGCTTCGACAAGCTGTTCCTCGGTGTCGATGGTTTCGATCTGCAGTTCGGCGTGACGACCCACCACGAGGCGGAGGCCAGCCTGAATCACAAGATGGTGGAACGCGCCAAGAAAATCATCGTGCTGACCGACGCCTCCAAATTCGGCCGCGTGAGCCTGCACCGCATCGTGCAGCTGGACCGCGTGCATACGGTGGTGACCGACGCCGGCATCAGCCCGGAATACCGCGACGGCCTGCTGGAAGCCGGCATCGAAGTCTTGATCGCGGAGTGACGCTGTGCTGAGTGGACGTATTCTCACCCCGGATGGCTGGATCAACGGCAGCATCAGATTCGACCAGCGCATCCTGCACATCCGCGAAGACAACAACGCGGACAGCACCCTGACCATCCTGCCCGGCTTCGTCGACCTGCACGTGCACGGCGCGGCGGGAGTGGACATCATGCAAGGCGGCGACGCCGGCGCCACCGTGGCACGCGCCCATGCGAAGCACGGCACCACCGCCATGCTGGGCACCACCATGACCGCCACCGACAACTCGATCCGCCGCGCCCTGCGCGGACTGGCGCCGGTGATTGCCGAGCGTCCGACCGGCGCCGCGCGCATGTTGGGCGTGCATCTGGAAGGCCCGTTCCTCAGCATTCACCGCCTCGGCGCGCAGCCGGCGGATGCGATTGCGGTCGGCAGCATGGACTTGGTGCGCAGCTATCACGAACTAGCGCCGGTGCGCGCCATGACCATCGCCACCGAAGTCGACGGCCATCTTGCGCTGATTCCGCAACTGAATGAACTCGGCATCCGTGTGCAGATCGGCCATAGCAACGGCACCTATGAAGACGGCGTGGCCGCGCTGGAGGCTGGCGCCGCCGGCTTCACGCACCTGTACAACGGCATGACGGGACTGAACCACTACAAGCCTGGCATCGTCGGCGCGGCGCTGGCGCATGCGGAATACGCGGAGATCATCCCGGACTTGCAGCACGTGGAGCCGGGCGCAATCCGCGCCGCGCTGCGCGCGATTCCACGCCTGTACGGCGTCACCGACGCCACCTCCGCCACCGGCATGCCGGACGGCGAATATGGCCTCGGCAGCCAGCGCGTCTACAAATGCCTGGGCTGCGTGCGGCTGGCCACCGGATCGCTGGCCGGCAGCGTGCTGACGATGGATCAGGCGCTGCGCAATTTCATCGAGCTTGGGCTGGAGCTGGCCGATGCATCGAATCGTTTGTCGCTCTACCCTGCGGACTATCTGGGCGAAACCGAACGTGGCCGCCTCACGCCGGGCGCCTGGGCCGACATTGTGGTACTCAACGCAGAATTACAACCGGTGGCCGTCTTCGTGGAAGGTGAAGCCATCGATCTAACCACCAACTAGCCGGAGACTCGATGCAAGCACGCGCCATGATGTTTTTATTGTTCATTGCAGGGATGGGTGGACTACTTTACGGAATCGACGTTGGCATTATCGCGGGTGCTTTGCCTTATCTGGAATCGACAGCGTCGGTGGCGTGGCGACTAAGTGCGCAGCAGCTGAGTTTTATCGTGGCCGCCGTGCTGCTTGGCTCCGTGCTGTCTTCTTTATTTGCGGGCGCGCTGGCCGACTGGATCGGCCGCCGCTGGGCGATGGTCTTGTCCGGCGTGCTGTTCACGCTCAGTATTCCCCTGATCGCGCTGGCCGATGGCTACCTGCCGCTGCTGCTGGGCCGCTTGCTGCAAGGCGTCAGCGGTGGCCTGATCGGCGTGGTGGTGCCGCTGTACCTGGCCGAGTGCCTGCATGCGCGTCAGCGTGGACGCGGCGCGGCCTTGTTCCAGCTGTTGCTGACCATCGGTTTGGTCGCCGCTGCGGTGATAGGCCTGATGCAGGCGAATTCCGTGGAAGCAGCCACCGCCGCCGCCCAGCACCTGGCGGAAACGGAGCGCACCGCCGCAGTGTTTGCTGCCAAGGATCACGCATGGCGCAGCATCTTCTGGTGGTGCCTGACGCCGGGCCTCGTATTCACCGTCGGCGCGCTGCTGCTGGCCGAGTCGCCGCGCTGGCTGGCGCAGCGTGGCCGCATCGAAGAAGCCCGCACCGCCCTGCTGCGCACCCGCCCCGCCGAGGAAGCGGAGGCCGAGCTGCGCGACATCCAGCAAGCACTGGCTCCTGCTGCCGGCAATCCGTCCGCGCAGCGCGCCACCGATCCGCTCCTGAGCCGCCGCTACGTGCTGCCCTTCCTGCTGGCCTGCCTGATCCTGGCCCTGAACCAGGCCACCGGCATCAACTCCGTGCTGGCCTACGTGGTCAACATCCTGAACCAGGCCGGCCTGCCCGGCGCCACCGCCAACACCGCCGACGTCGCGCTGAAAGTGCTGAACGCCTTGATGACCATCGTGGCAGTGGTGCTGGTCGACCGCAAGGGTCGCAAATTCCTGCTGATGCTGGGCACCGCCGGCATCGTCACCGCCCTGGTCTCGGCCGGCCTGCTGTTCCGCAGTGTGGAAGGAGAACAGCGCGACGTGCGCGCGCAACTGCAAGCCCGCATCCAGACCGACAGCGTATCGCTGCGCCTCGACGCCACCACCTTGCAAACGCTGGGCATCAACGCCGGCGCGGCGCCGCAGCAGCTGACCGTGGCCTACTCCTACGGCCCCTTCACCAACGTCCAAACCCGCCGCAGCGACGACGCCGCCCTGCCGCTGTTAAATGTGAGCCGCGAAGACACGGTGCAGCCGGACAGCGTGATCGGCGTCTTCTTCCGCAAACTGCACCTGAATCCCTTCGCCGATCCGGCAGAAGGCCTGAACGCACCGCTGCGCATCGAGCGCGCCGACATCGCCGCCGTGCCGCCGTCGTCGCATGGATGGTGGGTAGCGCTGGCCATGTGCTTGTTCGTGGCCAGCTTCGCGGTTGGTCCCGGCGTGTGCGTGTGGCTGGCGCTGTCCGAACTGATGCCGACCCGCATCCGCTCCAACGGCATGAGCATCGCGCTGCTGATCAACCAGTTCGTATCGACCATGATCGCCGCCACCTTCCTGCCTACTGTGGGGCAGTACGGCTATGCGACCATGTTCCTGTGGTGGGCCGGCGCGACGCTGCTCTACTTCCTGACCGCGACCTTCCTGCTGCCCGAAACCAAGGGCAAGACGCTGGAAGAAATCGAAGCCCGCTTCGCCCGCTGAGGCATGACGACCGGAAGGCGCTGCGTCAGCGGCGCCGGTAGGTACTGCGGGTACCGGGCTGTTTGGGGGAATCGATGTGGCGGAAGGTGATGCGGCCCTTGCTCAGGTCATAGGCCGACATTTCGAGTGTCACGCGGTCACCGGCGAGGATGCGGATAAAATTCTTTTTCATGCGGCCGGCGGAATAGGCGATCAGGCAATGGCCATTTTCGAGTTGGACGCGGAAGCGGCTGTCCGGCAGGACTTCATTGACCAGGCCCGGCATTTCGATGAGCTCTTCTTTTGCCATGTTTAACCCCTTGCCGTTACGTGGATATTGGTCGCACGACCGCCGGACGCCGACGGTGTGAACTCATACGTGACCAGATTTTTTTCGAGACTGCCCGGGGGCTGGTGTAATGCGAAGTCGCCGATATCGGCCAGGACGTCATAGCCACCGGCATCCGGCCTGATCTGGCCGATGCCTTTCAATCTGCTGAACCAATGGATAGTTCCGGTATATGTATGCATGTATTGCTCCTTACTGTAGACGAACGAACCCACTCTCAAGTAGAGCCAATGGTCGAGGATCGGACAGGAATGGCCGGCAGGCCAGGACAGAAAGAAACAAGACGGTGACAAAGTACCGAAGTTGGGCGGTCAGTGTAAAGGAAATTCCTGGAATCTCCTACTAATCAATTATGCGGCTGTATAACACCGCAATACCTATGGCTTGTAGAACTCCGCGATGCGCGGAATGAAGCGTTGTGGATTGGCTCCCGCGAGGTTGGTCAGTACGATCACTGCCAGCCGCTGCTCCGGGTAGACGATGAAGGCCGCGCGAGCGCCGCCTATGCCTGCGACTTGCCGCTCCGGTTTGGTTTGCAGTACCGGCCAGCCCGCGCCCCACGGGCCATCGGCGCCGCTGTTGAGCTTTTCCGGCGTCCACATGCGCTGCAGGCTGGCTTGGCTGATCATCTGGCCTTTCGATAGGGCGATCAACCAGCGAGCCACTTCGTCCGCAGTGGTCTGAATGCCGGCGCCCGACCATAAGCCGTAGGGGACGTCATAAAACCAGTGGGATAGGCGGTTGTTATCGTCAGGCGCCGAAGTGCCACGCTGACTGTAGGCATAGATGGTGGCGGCGTTGGGCACCAGATCATAGCTGTCGCCAAAGGTCGCCAACGGCATGCCGACCACGGCGAATTGATGCTCGGCGACGTAGCGCTCGTACGGCAGCTTGCTCTGCTTGCTGATGATCTGCGCCAGCAAGGCATAGTTGGTCTGGTTGTAGGAGAACACTTCGCCGGCCGGCGCCGCGACTTGCCGCGATTTCGCGCCGCGCCATGCAGCTGCTTCGCTGCCGCCCTCGATAGAACCTTGCTGGTCCACGATGTCGGGCAGGCCGGAGGTATGCCCCAGCAATTGGCGGACAAGTATCCCGCGCCAAGCCGGTGGCAAGTCGTCCAGGTAACGGGACAGCGGCGCGTCGAGATCGACCAACCCCGCTTCCGCCAACTGCATCATGGCGACACCAGTGAACGTCTTGGTGGCGGAATTGAGCGGGAAGCGCACGGTACCCGTGGCGGGCACCTTGTTCTCAACGTTGGCCAGGCCGTAGCTCTCAGAGAGCACGACCCGGCCGTCCTTGACCACCGCGATTTGCAGCCCAGGGATGCGCTGCTCCTGCATGATTTGTTGAATCGACTGCTTCGCCAGAACGTTGGCGTCTTCGATACTGCCAGCGCCAGCATTCAGTGCATACCAGCACAATACTGCGGCAAGAACACGTAGCGTCATGATTTACCCTCTCCGCTTACGCAATGAGTTGAGCGACAAGCACTGTTCCTGCTGTGAAGGGACGCACTGCCCTAATGTTGCTAAAGCAAATTTAGGTAATTTGTTCTGCATCTGGCTGGGATGTCCTCAGGTCTTTTTTCAGAGCTCGCTCAGATAAATAAAAACCACAGCAATCACAACGCTTGGGGAACGGGTGAACGCCTTTGCTGTAAGAAATCCCGCGCAGCCCGATGCTCACGGCCGTTCCAGTGGGCACCGCCTTGCAATTGGGACACTTGTACATGATCACAAAAAAAACCGTTGGAATCATGAACATAAACAGCATCAGAACAAGCCAACGAGCTTGGTCAGGCGGAACCAGTTTCACGCCGATGAAGAACACCGCAAATGATCCAACCACCCCGACCATCACTCGCCGCCACAACACCTGAAATCTTTTAATGTTGTCGCGCTGCTCCCGGATTATTTTTTCATCATTTAAATCGACCTGCGGATAGTTTTTCTCAGTTAATTTACTGATGATCTCTTTGATTCTGTGAGCGAGCCTAATAATTCGTGGCATCGTGCTATCGCGCCTCAGGCCGGAGCCAGGCATTGCTCCAGCGTCAGCTCCAACAGCGGGAAGTGGCCCGTCTCCACTTTAAAGAAGGCGGCCTGCGGGAAGATCTGTTCCCACACGGCGCGGTCTTTGTCGGCGTCGATCATCGGGTCATAGGCGCCGAACAGTACCGAGACAGGGCCGGTGAACGGGCTTTGCGCCGGCGTGTGGTCCTGCGCCGAGAAATCGTCCGAGGTCGCCACCGAGGTCGGGCCGTCGAAGGCGCCCGGCTGCTGAATCAATTCAGCGAACGAACGCGCCGCTTCCGGACCGCCGTTCGGGCCGAAATACAGCTCCGTCACATCCGGCAGCAGCGACAGTGCGCCGAACACGTCCCAGAAGCGCGGACGGCCCGGATCGTCCTCGTACATGGCCAGCGCGACGGCCAGCTTGGCCGCGTTCGGATGGTCGGTGTGCACGCGGAAGGCGCGGCGCGCCAGGCGCAGTGCGGCGTCTTCCGGATTGTAGGTCGGCGCCAGCAGCACAATATCCTTGACCAGCTCCGGCGCCTGACGCGCCAGGTGCACCGCCAGATGGCCGCCGAAGGAACTGGCCATCACGGTCAGCGGCTGGCCCGCTTCGGCGGCCACGCGGCGGAACTCAGCCAGCGTGGCGTCCAGCAGATCCTGATACGGCCGCGCGGCGCACGGTTTGGCCAGCGGCTGGTGCCACCAGTGGACATGGCCGGCGTCCGGATAACGGGCGCGCTCAAATACCGGGCCGAGCGCCGGACCGCCGTGCAGATAAAAAACCGAAGGTGCTGCCATGTTCTCTCCTTTGCGTATGTCCGGCCATTGTAAACATTGTTGATTGACATTGCCAAAATCCGGCCTCAAGATCATCGGATGAAAAAATTCCTCTTTGCCCTCTCCCTGCTCCTGGCCGCAGGCGCACCAGCTCAAGCACAAGTGCTGTCGGTGCGCGACCAGGCCACGGTCGTCAACGAATTGCTGGTCGACCGCTTCGACAACCTGCTGCCGTCCGCGATGGAGCAGACCGGCATCGACATGTGGGTGCTGGTCACACGCGAATACAATGAAGACCCGGTGGTCAAGACCATGCTGCCGGCCGAATGGCTGCACGCGCGCCGCCGCACCATGCTGGTGTTCTACCGCGACGCCAGGACCGGCAAGGTGGAACGCCTGGCTGTGGCGCGCTACAACGTCGGCAAGAGCATCGCCGCCGCGTGGGACATGAAGAAGTTCCCGGACCAGTGGGCCGCGCTGGTGGACATCATCAAGCAGCGCAATCCAGCCAAGATCGCGGTCAACACCTCGACCCACTTCAACCACGCCGACGGCATCGACCACACCGAATATACCGAGCTGCTGGCCGCCCTGCCGGCCGAGCTGAAAAAGCGCGTGGTCTCGGCCGAACCGCTGGCCGTGCGCTGGCTGGAAAGCCGCACCGAACGCGAGATGCAGATCTACCCGCAACTGGTGAACGCCACCCACAAGATCATCGAAGAAGGCTTCTCCGAGCGCGTGATCACGCCCGGCATCACCACCACCGACGATGTGGTGTGGTGGTTCCGCCAGAAGATCCGCGACCTTGGCTACGACACCTGGTTCCATCCATCGGTGGAGATCCAGCGCGCCGGCAAGGGCCTGGCCAACGCCGAGGTGATCGTGCCGGGCGACCTGCTGCACGTCGATATCGGCATCACCTACCTGCGCCTCAACACCGACATCCAGGAACACGCCTACGTGCTGAAGCCGGGCGAAACCGCCGCACCGGCCGAGCTGACCAAGGCCTTCGCCACCGCCAACCGCCTGCAGGATATTTTGACCGGCAACTTCAAGCTGGGCCGTAGCGGCAATCAGGTGCTGGCCGCCTCGCTGCAGCAGGCCAAAGCAGAAGGCATCGCCGCCACCATCTACACCCACCCGATCGGCTACCACGGCCACGCCGCCGGTCCGGCCATCGGCATGTGGGACATGCAGGGCGGCGTGCCGGGCAGCGGCGACGATGTGCTGCGCTACAAGACCGCCTATTCGATCGAACTGAACGCCGCCACCGTCATTCCGGGCTGGAAAGAGCCGGTACGCATCATGCTGGAAGAGGATGCCTATTTTGATGAAAGTGGCGTCCGTTACATCAACGGCCGGCAGAAATCGATCTTCCTCCTGCCACGGACGTCGCCATCCGTTGAATAAGGAAAACAAATAGTTCCAGCAGGCTTTGGAGTGCCCAAAGCGGGCGACATTTGCGATGATAGGGGGAGCGGACGCCAGGCCAAAGCGTCCACTCCCCCTCTCTTTTTGGCCCCTCACCTCAACAGGAGTAAGCTCATGAACTCGTTTGTAGAAACGCTATCCCCGGCCGCCCAAAACCACGCGTCAGCCCGTATCGACTACTACACCGACCTGAGCCAAGCCGTGCTGGGTTCGCTGCGCAAGCTGGCCGAAGTGAATGTGCAGTTCAGCCGCGAGGCGCTGGACGACACCACGGCTGCGGTGCGCTACCTCTTGCTGACGGCACCGGACGAACGCCGCGTCGAGAATGCGCCGCTACAGGCCGGCGAGACGCTGCAGAAACTGCAGGCCTACCACCAGCGGGTGGCGCAGGTGGTTACCGATTTCCAGGCCGACATCAGCCAGATCGCGCAGGAGCATGTGCCGCAGACCACGCGCACCGCCAGCGAACTGGCCGACGCCGGACGCCAGGCCGCCAACAAGCATCTGATCGATGAAGCCAGCCGCTTTGCCGCCATCGCCCAGCAGAACCAGGCCTTCCAGGCGCCGGCCTCCATGCAAAACGCGCCGGAAGGCAACAAGAATTAAAGGAAGCGGTCCGGGATATCGCTGGCGAACGGATACAGCGAGAAAAACGGCTTGGCCTCATCCAGCACCTGCTTGACCGAGGGCCGGCTGACCAGCCGTTCAAAGTATCCCTGCAAGTGCTGGTACTCCTCGGGGAACGGCAACAGCGTGGCGGCGTAGAACAGCGCCGGCGCCGCCGCGCAATCGGCCAGGCTGAAGGCCTCGCCGCACATCCATCTGCGCGTGCTCATGCGCTTTTCGATCATCTTGTACGCCGTCTTGAGCTTGGTGCGCTCCTTGGTCTGGTCGCAGCTGAGGCCGGTCAGGTGCGCCATGACGATGGTGGTCACCGGCTCCTGCACGTAGTTATCGAAGAAGCGGTCCCACAGGCGCACGTCCAGCGCCGCATCCCAGTCGGCCGGAATCATCGGCTGCGCGCCCGGATAGTGGCGGTCCAGGTATTCAATGATGATGGAAGTTTCCGGCACATCGCGCCGCTTGGCGTGGTCGCGCAGCACCGGGAATTTGCACAGCGGCCAGATCGCTTCCAATTCGGCCCGATCGGCTTCCTCGCCGAGGTTGATGACGCGCTTGTCGAAGTCGATGCCGCTCTCATACAGCGCAATCAACACCTTGTGACAGAACGAGGCCAGCGGATGGTAGTACAGGGTCAGTGACATGGCGGCTCCATAAAGCGATACCAAAGATTTCAGCACATGATACTTCAGCGGCAGCGATGGCGGCGGCCGGTAATAGCTGGGACACTTGCGCCCGTCTAAAACCACACCAAGGGAGTCCATCATGCGCCACCTCATCTCGTTTGCCCTGCTATCGATTTGCGCCTTCAGCGGCAAGAGCTTTGCCGAAGACGCCAAACCGGCGCCATCCGGCGACAGCTTCAGCGCCGGCATCGGCCTGGCCTACGTGCCGGAATATGCGGGCGCCGACAAGAGCCGCGTGCTGCCGCTGCCTTTCCTTGAGCGCACTTACGCCAGCGGCGTATTCCTCAGCACCCAGCGAGGCATCGGCTACGAAACCACGGTTGGCGATTTCAAACTGAGCGCAGCACTGGGCTACGGCGGCGGGCGCGAGGACCACAAGAGGAATTACTTCTCCGGCTCGGATGCGCTGAAGGGCATGGGCAAGATTGACGGTTCGGCGCAGGCAGTACTGAGCGTGGGTTACCAGCTCGGCTCGGTCGGTCTGGACTTCACCACCAGGCAGAACATCAACCATCGCGAGTACGGCAACACCTACGCCATCAGCGCCAACACGCCGCTGTACAGCGACAGCAGCGACCAAATTGGCTTCGGCATGTCCGCAACCTACGGCGACAACAAGCACATGCAAACCTACTACGGCGTGACGGCCCGGCAAGCCCTCTACTCCGGCTACCGCACCTACACCGCCAAGGCCGGCTTCGAGAACGTCACGGCCGGCATCAACTGGAACCACGTGCTCGATGCGAAGTGGTCGGTGCACAGCGGCCTGGGCATCAACCGCCTGACCTCGGACGCGGCCGACAGCCCGCTCACCAAGCGCAAGACCACGCCAATGGTCATGACTGCGCTGATCTACAAGTTTTAAGCTGCCTTGGAGTATCATTGACGAAAACTCATCGTTGAATCAATGACACTCCAACTCCCCGCCTTCCTCTTCCTGGCTTTCGCCCTGTGCTCCGTCTGGATGCGGCCGCTGCCGATAGGCCGCCGCGCCGTACCGCTGTGGCTGCTGTTGTTCGTGATGGCGATGGCTTGGGGATTGGTCGGCGGCGTGCTCGATCCGGTGGCCATCAGCGCGCTGGTGGTGCTGGGCGGCGCGGCCTATGGCTGCGGCCACGCGCCGCGCGGCTGGCTGCGCGGCGCCTATGGCGTGCTGGCCGGCGTGCTGGCGTTGGCGCTGGCCATGCACAAGCTGCCGGGCTTTCGCAATCCACTGCTGCTGGACCGCGTGGTGCTGTCGGACGGCGCCGCGCCATTCACGCTGTACGCCAATTTCGACAAGGGCGCGGTCGGGCTGGTGCTGCTGGCTCTGCTGTGCCGCCGCGTGACGTCGTGGGCTGAACTGCGCGATGTGCTGCGCCGAACCTTGCCGGTGCTGGTGCTGACAGTCGCGGCCACGCTGGGCATTGCGCTGGCATTGGATGTGGTCGGCATCGATGCCAAACTGCCGCAGCATGCGCTGCTGTTCATCAGTGTCAACCTGCTGTTTACCGTGGTGGCGGAGGAAGCATTCTTCCGTGGCTTCGTGCAGGCGCGGCTGGCGTGCGCGCTGGCCCGCTTCAGCTGGGGGCCGTGGCTGGCGGTGGCCGTGTCGGCACTGCTGTTCGGCGCGGCGCACCTCGGCGGCGGCGTGCAATATGGCATACTCGCTGCCATTGCCGGTCTCGGCTACGCCTGGGCTTACCAGCGCACGCAACGCATCGAGGCCGCCATCTTGGTACACATCGCGCTGAACGCGGTGCATTTTATTGGTTTTACTTATCCGGCCAGGTTACACGGTGTCTGACTCGCTTACTTCCCGCACTCTGCCGAGCGCCGTCGCCGGCCTCGTCGGCACCGCCACGGTGCTCGCCCTGCTCTACTTCGGCCGCGACGTGCTGATCCCCATCACGCTGGCCTTCATCCTCAGCTTCCTGATTGCGCCGTTCGTGCGGGCCCTGCGCCACCTCGGCCTCGGGCAGACGACCTCGGTCTGCACCGGCGTGCTGGTGGTGACCGTGACGCTGCTGGCCATCGGCGCGGTGATCGTGCAGCAAGTCGGCGTGATGGGCGCGAGCCTGCCCAAGTACCAGGACACCATCGCCGCCAAGATTGAAACGCTGGATGAACTGACGCGCGGCACCATCGGCAGCCTGGGCGGACCGGCCGGGCAATTGATCGAACACTTCACCTCGGACAGCGTCGGCGGCAGCGGCGCGCAGCCGGTGCAGCTCAGCGACGGCAGCGTGAAGACGCCGGTACTGGTGGAAATCCACGAGCCGGCGCTGAAGCCATTCCAGCTGCTGGCCAAGATCGTCGCGTCCGTGTGGCCGCCGCTGGAAACGGCGGGCATCGTGTTTGTGGTGCTGATCTTCGTGCTGCTGGAACATGAATCACTGCGCGACCGCTTCATCCGGCTGGCTGGCGGCGGCGATTTGCGCGCCACCACCATCGCCGTCAACGACGCCGGCGAGCGGTTGTCGCGCTTCTTCATCTCGCAGTTCCTGGTGAACATGGCGACCGGGCTGGCGGTGTGGCTGGGCCTGGGCTTGCTGGGCCTCGGCCAGGCGCTGCTGTGGGGCACTATGACCGCCGTGCTGCGTTTCATCCCCTACGTCGGCGTGTGGATGGCGGCCCTGTGCGCCACCTTGCTGGCGGCGGCCGTGGATCCGGGCTGGTCGCTGGCCTTGATGACGCTAGGCTTGTTCCTCGCCGTCGAGATCATCGTCGCGCAAACTATCGAGCCAAAGCTGTATGGGCATACCACGGGCATGTCGCCGCTGTCGGTGGTGGTGTCGGCGATTTTCTGGAGCTGGATCTGGGGACCGGTGGGCCTGGTGCTGTCGACGCCGCTGACATTGTGCCTGGTGGTGGCCGGCCGCTATATCCGTGCTTTGAAGGTGCTCGAGATTATGTTCGGCGAACTGCCGGCGCTGACCATGCCGCAGAATTTCTACCAGCGCGCGCTATCGGGTGACGCGCATGAAATCATCACCAGCGCCAAGCGCTACATGCAGCACAAATCGCTGGCCGAATATTGCGACGGCGTGCTGCTGCCGGCGCTGCACCTCGCGCATTTCGACCTGAAGGACAGCACCATCACGCCGGATGAAGAGGAAAAAGTCACCTCCTCCGTCATCTCCGTGATTGAAGCGCTAAGCGGCAATCCGAAGTGGTGGAAGAAACGCAAGCGCAGCAGCGTGCTGGCCGGTGGCGGCATTGGGCGCCAGCTGCGCGAGCGGCGCATCTCCGATACCGGCGAGTGGCAAGGCTCGTTCGACGTGCCCGCAGGTAGCGTGGTGCTGAGCATCGGCTTGGGCACCGGTTCCGCCGAGCTGGCGACCGAGATTCTGGTGCGCATCCTGCGCGAGCAAAAAATCGACGCGCGCAGCATGAGCTACGAAGACCTCGACAAGCCAACGCCGCCGGAAGCCTCGCCCGAGCTGGTGTCGGTGGTCTGCCTGGTCAGCGTGAATCCACTGCAGGATTGCGCGCTGATGACGCAAGCCTTGGCACGCATGAAGCACGACCTGCCGCACTGCAAACAGTTCGCCCTGTTGCTGCCTAGTCCGTTTGAAAATGCGGACCTGAAGACCTGCGTCTTCCCGGCCGCCGACCACGTCTCGCGCTCCTATGACGACGCCCTGCACAGCCTGCAAAAGGCGATGAAAGGCCGCACCACCTTATGAAGCTGCTGATCTTGCTCGGCGCCCTGCTGGCGGCGCTGCCCGCTTCGGCCCAGACCAGGCTCGACGACATCCACGCGCGCGGCGTGCTGCGGGTGGGCAGCACAGGTGATTACAAACCGTTCAGCTATCGGACCGGTGCCGAGTTCATCGGCCTGGATGTGGAACTGGCGGGCGAACTGGCGCAGGCGATGGGCGTGAAGCTGGTCATCGTGCCGACCAGCTGGCCGACGCTGATGAGCGACTTCAACGCCGGCCAATTCGATATCGCGCTGAGTGGCGTATCGGTGACGGCGGAGCGGCAGAAGCAGGCCTACTTCTCGGTCAGCTACCTGCGCGACGGCAAGACCCCGATCACGCGCTGCGGCAACGAGGCGCGCTTCCAGACGCTGGAACAAATCAACCAGCCGGGCGTGCGCCTGATCGTCAATCCCGGCGGCACCAACGAGCGTTTCGCCCGCAGCTACGCGCCGCAAGCGCAGTTGACCGTGTATCCGGACAACGTCAGCATCTTCGGCCAGATCGTCGCCGGCGCGGCCGACCTGATGATCACCGACGCCATCGAAACGCGGCTGCAGCAGCGCCTGCATCCGCAGCTATGCGCGGTGCATCCAGAACGGCCATTCGACAGCGCAGAGAAAGCCATCCTGCTGCCGCGCGACGACGCCTTCAAAGCCTACGTCGACCAATGGCTGGGACAGCGTCTTGCGAACGGCAGCGTGCGCAAGCAACTCGAGCGCTGGCTGGCATTTGCGTGGAACCTGGAACCGCTGCGGCAAGCCATCGACCAGCGCCTGCTGCTGGCGCCTGCCGTCGCCCGCGCCAAGTGGAATGTGCAAGCGCCGATCGAAGACCTGCCGCGCGAAGCGCAAGTCATCGCCGCAGCGGTGCAGCAAGGCCGCGCGCTGGGCTTGGAGGATGCGTGGGTCGAAGCCGTCTTCAAAGCGCAGATCGAAGCCTCCAAAACCATCCAGCGCGAACTGTACGCGCAATGGCGCCGCGAACAAGCCGGCCACTTCAGCGACGCGCCCGACCTGGCCAAGACCATCCGTCCGGAGCTGGACCGCATCACGACCCAACTCCTGCGCGCCTTGGCCGACAACCAGGCGGTCTTGAAGAGCGCAGCAAACAACATGCGTCCGCTAGAAGCCGCGGCCCTCAGCGCCACCGCCGCCGCACAAGCACTAGCGCCGTTCTAGCAATTCAGGGTCAGCTCTGTCATTTGGACACGCATGCACTCTATTTGAGAAATATCAATGTATTCTGCGGGATGCACTCCACAGCGGATCTTGACGAATGCTTTGATATTTCTCAAATATTCTTCGTGACTGTCCAAATGACAGAGCTGACCCTGAATTTAAGCCGCTGGATTTGAGCCTATTTGCCTCGTTCCTGGGCAATGCGTTTGCGTCATGCGCTTGCGCGCCACCGATTGCGACTGCCAGGGCCAGCAATACTTTAGCAATATCCCTGTCGGCAGGGGGAAACTACGCTTTGGAGATTGTCATGGCTAAACGGTTGCTGATTACAGGATTGGTGCAAGGCGTGGGCTACCGCGCTTCGTTTGAACGGCAAGCTGTGGCGCTCGGTTTGCGCGGCTGGGTGCGCAATCGGCGTGATGGGTCGGTGGAGGCGGAGGTGGATGGCGATGCCGCTGCAGTGGAAGGCATCATCGATTGGGCTCGCAAAGGGCCGCCCGCTTCCCGCGTGGACCATGTTGTTACCGAGGAAGCCGCGCCCTCGTCCGAGAAGGTGTTTAAGATTCTGTCAACGCTATAGCACTCTCGTCCTGGACATACACGCCCAATAAACGTCATTGTGCTTTCCTGGCAACACCGTGTGTTGTAAGCATAACTCATGCTTGACAGTGGGGATTTCCCGTCATCTAAAATTGGTTGCCATTTGGAAAAACTCGGCCTATGATGAAGTCATAACAGGACCCAAACAACGTCTGAGACACACTATATTATGACGCTCCATGAGCCCCATGCCCTTCTGGTCCGAAAAGGACCACCGCGGCCACAAGACGCGATAGCGCCGTTCACGGCGCAGCCAGACAACTCGTTTGAAATGACTACCGAGGACGAGATTGGCGATGCGTTCACCCTGCTGGCCGAGCACGGCGACGCCATTTCGATGTACGCGCCCGGCAGCCGCGAGCCGATTTTCGGCCGCATCCTGTCGGTCGATCCCGAACAGCCGCATTTTGTGATGGAGTTGAACGAGGGCTCCGCCCTGCCCTCCGGTAAGATCACCTTTGTTACCACCCTGCGCTCGGCCAAGCTGCAATTCCGCTTGTCCAAGGAGGACTGGAACCCGCTTCCCGGCCAGCCACTGCACATCCCGATGGTGTTCCCGGAAACCTGCACGGTGCTGAACCGGCGCGGCACCGAGCGGCTGGAAACGCCGCTGGGCATCACCTGCACGGCCGAGTTTGCCGTGAGCGAAACCAACTTCCACGAGTTGCCGGTCTACGATATTTCCCTAGGCGGACTCGGCATGCACTGCTCGAAGGCCCGTGCCAAGGGCTTGATCAAGGGCCGCAAGCTGCATGACGTGGTGCTGGAAATGGGCGAGATCACGATCGAAGTCGCCGAAATGGAAATCCGCTATACCCGCGCCTTCCGCTCATTCCTGGCCGGTGAGCAGCTCCATCTGGGCTGCATGTTCACCAAGTTGACGCCGGAAGCGACCAGCAAAATCCAGAACGTGCTGCACCAGATCGCCAATCCTTAGTTGAGCGCCAGCTCCGGCTGTTGCGCCACGACGGCGGTTTTAGGTACGCAGACGATGAAGGTACTGCCCTTCCCGGCTTCCGATTTGATCTGCAGGGTGCTGCCGTGGCGCAGCAGCACGTGCTTGACGATCGCCAATCCCAGCCCGGTACCCTGCGTTTCGCGCGAACGGCTCTTGTCGACCCGGTAGAAACGCTCGGTCAGGCGCGAGATGTGTTCCGGGCTGATGCCGATGCCGGTGTCTTCCACCATGAACTTGGCGCCGCCCTCGTATTCCTTCCACACCAAGTGGATCTTGCCGCCCGCCGGGGTGTAGCGCACCGCGTTCGAGGCCAGGTTGCCGAAGGCGCTGTGCAGTTCTTCGTACGAACCCAGCACATCCGGGCCGCGCACTTCCATCGTGATCTCGTGCTTGCCCGAGGACAGCGCGCGCGCTTCGCGCAGCAGCTGGTCCATCAGCTTGCCCACGTCCACCGGATCGGGCCGCATCGGGTAGTCCACCGATTCCAGACGCGACAGGGTCAGCATGTCCTCGATCAGGTGTTGCATGCGGTGGCCCTGTTCGGTCATCAGCTTCAGGTGGGCGGCGCGGGTGGCCGCATCCAGCCCTTCCTGCGCGGCGATTTCCAGGAAGCCGACGATCACGGTCAGCGGCGTGCGCAGTTCGTGCGAGGCGTTGGCGATGAAGTCGCGCCGCATTTCCTCGATGCGCTCGGTTTCGGTCGCATCGTGCGTCACCAGGATCTGGCGGCGGTTTTCAAACGGGATGATGTGCACGATCAGCTTGCGCTCGCGGAAGCTGATGGTCAGCGGCTGCTCGTAGCGGCCGAGGATGATGTAATCCATGAAGTCGGGATTGCGCACCAGGTTGGTCACGCGCATGCCCTTGTCCCGCTCGTTGCTCAGGCCCAGGTGCTTCTCGGCCGCCGGGTTGCACCATTCAAGGAACAGCACGTCGTCCATGATGGCCACGCCATCGGGCAGCAGGTGCATGGCCTGGCGGAAGCGCGCCAGCCATTCGGTCAGTTCAGTCTGGTTTTTCTCGTCCTCGCGACGCATGCGGTACAGGCGCGAGAAGATGTTGGTCCACTCGCCCCAGCCGTCAGGCAGCTTGGCGCTTTGCGGGTCGTCCATCCAGTTGCTGAGCTGGTAGAGGTAGGACAGCTGCGTGAATACCAGCGCCAGCATGGCGATCAACGCCAGGATCAGTCCATTGACCCAGCCGAACATCCAGCCGCCCAGCGCGCACGCCGCCAGGATCACGGCGGTGCGCAGCGCGGCCGGCACCCAGAACACCAGTTTTGGATTCATGTGAAACTCAGGTTTTTTCCGACAGCATGTAGCCTACACTACGCACGGTTTTGATCAAGTGCTCGGCCTCTTTCAAGGCTTTGCGCAGACGCAGCACATGCACGTCGACGGTACGCTCTTCGATCACCACGTGATCGCCCCACACTTTGTCCAGCAACTGGCTGCGCGAGAACACGCGTTCCGGATGCGCCAGCAAAAACTTCAGCAGCTTGTACTCGGCGTGGCCGATGTCGATCTTTTGCTCGTTCATCGACACGGTGCAGCTGACCGGGTCCAGCATGATGTTGGCCGCGCGCATGGTTTCCTGCGCGTGCTCCGGCGCCTTGCGGCGTAACAGGGCTTTGGCGCGGGCCAGCAGTTCGCGTGGCGAGAACGGCTTGGTGACGTAGTCGTCGGCGCCGGTGTTGAGGCCGGCCAGCTTGTCCTCTTCCATGCTCTTGGCGGTCAGCATGATGACCGGGATGTCGTTGAACTGACGATCCGAGCGGATGCGCGACAGCAGGCGGATGCCGGTCGAATCCGGCAGCATCCAGTCCAGCAAAATCAGTTGCGGGGTCTTGGTCTGGATGAAGTCCCAGGCCTCGCCCGCGCTTTGCACGTTGCAGCAGTTCCAGCCTGCTTCGCGCAGGGAAAACGTCACCAGCTCGACAATCGCCGGCTCGTCTTCAACAATCAATACGGTGGTTTTATCAGATGCCATTTATTTTTACGTTACTTAGCTTGCTCAGGCTCGTCTTCAGGCAGCGGCACGGTCTTGGTGTGGCGGATGTCCTTGCCTTCCACCACGTAGATGACGTATTCCGCAATGTTCTTGGCGTGGTCGCCAATGCGCTCGATGGCCTTGGCCACCCACAGGGTGTCCAGCGCGGCCGAGATGGTACGCGGATCTTCCATCATGAAAGTAATCAGATTGCGCATGATCGAACGGAATTCGTGGTCGATCACGGCGTCTTGCGCGATCAGCTGCAGCGCCTGCTTGCCGTCGTTGCGGGCGAAGGCGTCCAGCGCGTCGTGCAGCATGTCGCTGGTGTTGTTGGCGATGCCGCGCACCATCTCGTAGTGGTTGACGGTCACCGCGCCGCGCGCGTGCAACTGCTTGGCCGTGCGGGCGATCTTGGTGGCTTCGTCGCCGATGCGCTCCAGGTCGGTAATCACCTTGATGGTGGCCATGATGGTGCGCAGGTCGTTGGCGGCCGGCTGGCGGCGCACGATCAGGTGGCTGCACTGGTCGTCCAGTTGCACTTCCAGCTGGTTGACGGTGTCGTCCTCGCGCATCACGCGGTCGGCGCGCTCGGCGTTACCGATGCGGAAGCAGGTCATGGCGTCGAGGAATTGGGTCTCGACGATGCCGCCCATCAGCAGCACTTTGCTGCGGATGGCTTCCAGTTCGTTGTCGTACTGTTTGGATGAATGTTCACCGATCATGCTGCACTCCAATTGTAGATACTATTATAAGATGGATCAGCCGAAACGGCCGGTGATGTAATCCTGGGTTTCCTTGCGGGCTGGATTCATGAAGATCTGGTCGGTCTCGCCGAATTCCACCAGCTCACCCAGGTACATGTAGGCGGTGTAGTCCGAGCAACGGGCGGCCTGCTGCATGTTGTGGGTCACGATGGCGATGGTGTAGTCCTGCTTCAGCTCGGAGATCAGCTCTTCCACTTTCGAGGTCGAGATCGGATCCAGCGCCGAGGTCGGCTCATCCAGCAGCAGCACGTCCGGTTTCACCGCCACGCCGCGCGCGATGCACAGGCGCTGTTGCTGGCCGCCCGACAGCGACAGGCCGCTCTTGCCCAGCTTGTCCTTGACTTCGGTCCACAGCGCGGCTTTCTTCAGCGCCCATTCCACGCGCTCGTCCATCTCGCCTTTTGACAGGTCTTCGTACAGGCGCACGCCGAACGCGATGTTGTCGTAGATCGACATCGGGAACGGGGTCGGCTTCTGGAACACCATGCCGACTTTGGCACGCAGCATGTTCAGATCCTGGCCGCCTTCGAGGATGTTACGGCCGCGGTACATGATCGAACCTTCGGCGCGCTGGCCTGGGTACAGGTCGTACATGCGGTTCAAGGTGCGCAGCAGGGTCGACTTGCCGCAGCCCGACGGGCCGATGAAGGCGGTCACTTGTTTTTCGTGGATGTCCAGGCTGACGTTGTGCAGGCTCTGGGTTTTACCGTAGAAGAAGTTCAGGCCCGAAATTTCGATGGTCTTGCGCTTGCCTTGGTTCATGGCGATGACGTTTTCTTGGCTCAGTTGCGTATTCATTGTATGGATTCGCTTTATCTAATTAATTCGGGGCTTTTTGGGCAAACACGGTGCGCGAGATGATGTTCAAGGCCAGCACGCTGAAGGTCACCAGCAGTGCGCCGCCCCACGCGAGGTCGCGCCAGTTGTCGTAAGGGCTCATGGCGAAGCCGTAGATCACGACCGGCAGGTTGGCCATCGGCGCGTTCATGTCGGCGCTGAAGAACTGGTTGTTCAGGGCGGTGAACAGCAGCGGCGCGGTCTCGCCGGAGACGCGGGCCACGGCCAGCAGCACGCCGGTGATGACGCCGGCTTTAACAGCGCGCAGGCGCACCATCATCGCGACTTTCCAGCGCGGCGCGCCCAGCGCGAAGGCGGCTTCCAGCAGGCTGTTCGGCACCAGGCGCAGCATATTGTCGGTAGTGCGCACCACCACCGGCACCGCGATCAGCGCCAGCGCGATGGAGCCGGCGTAACCGGAGTAGTGCTTGGTGGTGGCCACGTACAAGGCCCACACGAACATACCGATCACGATCGATGGCGCCGACAGCATGATGTCGGTCACGAAGCGGGTGATGCTGGCGATCTTGTTTTCTTCGCCGTACTCGGCCAGGTAGATGCCGGCCAGGATGCCGATCGGGGTCGAGATCAGGGTCGACAGGCCCACAATCATCAGGCTGCCGACGATGGCGTTGATCAGGCCACCACCTTCACTGCCCGGCGCCGGCGTGGTTTGGGTGAACATATTGATGCTCAGTGCGCCGAAGCCTTTGACCAGCAGGGTGATCAGGATCCACGCCAGCACCAGCAGGCCGACCGACATGGCGGCCACCGACAGCGCGATGCCGATGCGGTGCATCAGCAGACGCTTGCAGTACACCGGATTCATCGCGGCTTTTTCCAGAGTTGCGCTCATTATTTGACGCCTTCCTTGCGAGACATGCCAGCCAGCATCAGCTTGGCGGCGGACAGAACGATAAAGGTGATCACGAACAGAATCAGCGCCAGTGCGAACAGCGACGAGGTGTGCAGCACGGTATCCGATTCGGCAAATTCATTGGCCAGCGTCGAGGCGATCGAGTTACCGGCAGCGAACAGCGAGAACGACAGCTTGTTGGCGTTGCCGATCACGAAGGTCACGGCCATCGTTTCGCCCAGCGCGCGGCCCAGGCCCAGCATCACGCCGCCGACCACGCCGGTCTTGGTGTAAGGCAGCACGATCTTGCGCACCACTTCCCAGCGGGTGCACCCCAGGCCGTAGGCCGATTCCTTCAGCACAGCCGGGACGATCTCGAACACGTCGCGCATCACCGAGGAGATGAACGGGATGATCATCACCGCCAGGATCAAGGCGGCGGTCAGGATGCCGATACCCATCGTCGGACCGCTGAAGAACTGGCCGATCAGCGGCAGCTGGCCGATGGTGTGTTTCAGGAACGGCTGCACGTAGTCGCCGAACAGCGGCGCGAACACGAACAGGCCCCACATGCCGTAGATGATCGATGGAATACCTGCCAGCAGTTCCACCGCCGTGCCCAGCGGACGGCGCAGGCTGGCCGGACAGATCTCGGTCAGGAACAGGGCGATGCCGAACGACACCGGGAAGGCGATCAGCAGCGCGATGCCGGAGGTGGCCAGGGTGCCGACGATGGCGATCATGGCGCCGTACTGGTCGTTGACCGGATCCCACTCGACGGTGGTGATGAAGGCCGGGCCAAACTCCTTGAAGGCCGGCCAGGCGCCGACCATCAGCGAGATGATAATCCCCAGCAGCACCGCCAGCACCGACAGCGCGAACAGCATGGTGGTCTTGTGGAAGAAGAAGTCCTGGATGCGCTGGTTGCGCATGACGCGGAGCATGTTGTGCATGGCAGCCTGCTCTGCGGCAGTCGCCTGAGCGGTGCTGATGTGCATGGCCGGCTCCGGTTTAGGTAGTGGCGTGGAAGTGATATCTGCGCTCATATTGTTATCTCGGTGGAAGGAAGCTAGCCTGCGGATCCCGGTTGGGCCCCGCAGGCTAACCCCCTCGCCGCCCGACTGAAGGCGGCGAAGGGTGGTCCGGATTAGTAGATGGCTTTGCCCGAAGCGTCTTTCAGGTTAGCTTTCCACGAATCCTGTACCAGCTTCACAACCGATGCCGGCAGTGGAACGTAGTCCAGTTCGGTAGCAGCGGCGCCGCCGTTCTTGAAGGCCCAGTCGAAGAACTTCACGACTTCCTTGCCTTTGTTGGCGTCAGCCTGTGCTTTGTGCATCAGGATGAAGGACACGCCGGTGATCGGCCACGAGTTCTTGCCAGCCTGGTCGGTCAGCACCACGCCGAAGCCTGGGGTCTTGGTCCACTCGGCCGAAGCGGCGGCGGCTTTGAAGAACTCGTCGTCAGGCTGCAGGAAGTTGCCGTCCTTGTTTTTCAGCTGGGTGTGCGACATTTTGTTCTTTTTAGCGTAGGCCCACTCGACGTAGCCGATCGAACCCTTGATACGCTGGACGTTGGCGGCGACGCCTTCGTTGCCCTTGCCGCCCACGCCCACGACCCACTTCACAGCGGTCGAAGCGCCGATCTTGGTTTTGAATTCTGGGCTGGTTTTCGACAGGAAGTCGGTGAACAGGAACGAGGTGCCCGAACCGTCGGCACGGTGCACTACGGTGATGTCGTCGGCTGGCAGCTTCACGCCTGGGTTCAGCACGGCGATGGCCTGGTCATTCCACTTGGTGATCTTGCCCAGGTAGATGTCGGCAACTACCGGGCCGGTCAGTTTCAGCTGGCCTGGGGTCACGCCGTCCAGGTTCACTACGGTCACAACGCCACCCATGATGGCTGGGAACTGCATCAGGCCTTCGGCGTCCAGGTCAGCGGCTGCCAGTGGCATGTCCGATGCGCCGAAGTCCACGGTCTTGGCTTTGATCTGCTTGATGCCAGCGCCCGAACCGACGGACTGGTAGTTCAGGCCGTTGCCGGTAGCGGCTTTGTACGACTCGGCCCACTTGGCGTAGATTGGGTATGGGAAGGTCGCGCCGGCGCCGGTCATATCGGCGGCGTGAGCGGCCGGCGAGAAAGCCATTACAGCTGCTGCGCCAACCACCAGGGAAGAGATCAATTGTTTCAGTCGCATTTCAAGTCCTTTGTTATGACAGGTTAGGATGCTGCGCAGTCTAGCGGGCGAATATGACAGCTTTATGACATAGCCAAAATATTCGCCTCTCCTATGTATATGACATGCGTTTGTCATAATCGGCACCCATTTATGACATGGTTTGTCACGGACTTGTCATAATTGGTCTTTACACTGTTGCAATCATTCTTGCGAAAAGACGCTAGAATGGAATGACTAGCAAAGTGAACAAAAAGACATGAAGCCTGACCTCCATGCGGAAGTAAACAAGAACTCGGCCTTTCTGGACCGGGAGCTGTCGCAACTGATGTTCAACCGCCGGGTGCTGGCGCAAGCCGAGGACAAGCGCATTCCTTTATTGGAGCGCCTGCGTTACCTGTGCATCGCCAGCAGCAACCTCGACGAGTTTTTTGAAGTGCGCGTGGCCAGCCTGCTGGCGGCCGGCGCGGCGGACGGTTCGCTGTCCACCCACCCTGCCCTGGTGGCCACCCTGTCGCGCATCAGCAATGAATGCCACGCGCTGGTGGCGCATCAATATGAACTGCTGAATACCGAAATCCTGCCCGAGATGGCGGCCAACGGCATCCACCTCGTGCGCCACAACGAGCGCAACGATGCGCAGCGCGCCTGGGTCAAGGGATACTTCGACACCGAAGTGCGGCCGCTGCTGACGCCGATCGGCCTCGACCCCGCCCACCCGTTCCCGCAAGTGGTGAACAAGAGCCTGAACTTTATCGTCCAGCTGGGCGGCAAGGATGCGTTCGGGCGCGGCACCGGCATCGCGATTGTGAAAGCGCCGCGCGTGCTGCCGCGCGTGATCCGCCTGCCGGACCATCTGTCGAAGAATGGCGGCATTTCGTTCTGCCTGCTCACCTCGGTAATCCATGCGCATATTTCCGACCTGTTCGCCGGCCGCGAAGTGATCGGCTATTCGCAGTTCCGCGTCACGCGCGACAGCGACCTGTGGGTCGATGAGGATGAAGTGAAGAACCTGCGCCAGGCCTTGAAAGGCGAGCTGGTCGGCCGCCAGTTCGGCGCCTCGGTGCGGTTGGAAGTAGCGAAGAACTGCCCGCCTGAATTGTCGCAATTCCTGCTCGACCAGTTCGGCCTGCACCAGAGCCGGCTGTATGCGGTCAACGGCCCGGTGAACCTGGTGCGTTTGAACGAGATCATGGATCACGTCCACAACCCGGCGCTGCGCTTCCCGCCCTTCTTCCCCGGCTTCGCGCAGAAACCGGGCAGCCCGGATATTTTCGCGGCCTTGCGTGAAAACGATATCCTGCTGCACCACCCTTACCAGTCGTTCCAGACCGTGATCGACTTCATCCGCAGCGCCGCGCACGACCCGAATGTGGTGGCCATCAAGCAGACGATCTACCGCACCGGCATGAACTCGGACCTGATGGAATCGCTGATCGCTGCCGCCAGGGCCGGCAAGGAAGTGACCGTCATCGTGGAGCTGAAGGCGCGCTTCGACGAAGAGGCCAACATCAACTGGGCCGACAAGCTGGAACAGGCCGGCGCGCAAGTGGTGTACGGCGTGGTGGGCCTGAAGACCCACGCCAAGGTCGCGCTGGTGATCCGCCGCGAAGACAACAAGCTGCGCTACTACGCCCACCTCGGCACCGGCAACTACCATCCGACCACCACCAAGTTCTACACCGACTTCGGCCTGCTGACCTGCCACCCCGGCATCGCCCAGGAAGTGAACGAGGTGTTCATCCACCTGACTTCGCTGACCAAGCCGCACCGCCTCACTCACTTGTGGCTGGCGCCGTTCGCGCTGCAGAACGAAATCATCAAGGCTATCCGCAACGAAGCACGCATCGCGCGCGCCGGGCGGCCGGCCCGGATTATTGTTAAAATCAACGCGCTGGTGGACGAATCGGTGATACGCGCGCTGTACGCGGCATCGAAGGACGGCGTCAAGATCGACCTGATCGTGCGCGGCGCCTGCACCCTCAAGCCGGGCGTGCCGGGGCTGTCGGAAAACATCAAGGTCCGCTCGGTGATTGGCCGCTTCCTTGAACACAGCCGCATCTACTACTTCCGCAACGACCTGGCGCACGACACCTATCTCGCCAGTGCCGACTGGATGAGCCGCAATCTGTTCCGCCGCATCGAAGTCGCCTTCCCGATCCTGGACAAGGCGCTGAAACGGCGGGTGCTGGCCGAAGGCCTGAATCCGTACTTGAAGGACAACCAGAACGCCTGGGAGTTGGAAGCGGACGGCCACTACCAGCGCCGCAAGGCGCGCGGCAAGCAAGCCGCCTTCAGCGCCCAGCAGCACCTGATGGAAACGCTAGGCACACCTAACGCCCACCTGGGAGAGTAAGCATGGATCTGATTTTATGGCGCCACGCCGAGGCTGAAGACGCCGGGCCCGGTATGACGGATCTGGAACGGGCGCTGACCGCCAAAGGCCAGAAGCAGGCGCGGCGCATGGGCCAATGGCTCAACTCGCAGCTGGCCGACAGCTGCCGCATCCTGTCCAGCCCTGCCGTGCGCACCCTGCAGACGGTGGAAGCGCTGGGCCGTAAATTCAAGATCCATACCGACCTGGCGCCGGGCGCCGATCCGGCCGACATCCTCAAGGCCGTCAACTGGCCGGGCAACAAGGACTCGGTGCTGGTGGTGGGCCATCAACCAACGCTGGGCCAGGTGGCCTCGATGCTGATGACAGGCGACGATCTGGAGTGGGATATCCGCAAAGCCAGCGCGTGGTGGTTTGCGCAGCGCGAACCGGGCGATCCGCACAGTGTGTATCTAAAAGCGGTGATGGCCGCCGACCTTGTTGTTAAATAGCTTGCAAAGCCAATAGCATCTGCTAAAGTTTAATTGCATCAACTATGAGGGAGGCCATCATGATGTTCACCTTGCTCACAATGGGTATGTTCGGCGGCATGATTGCACTGGTAGTGTATGAACTGGTGCAGGAAATGCGAGGCAGCAAACACAAACTGATCGACCGCTATCACGAATAGCATACAGCTTCATCGAAGCCTACGGCGCCAGCGGCGTGCCCTTACAAGGACATCGCCTCTCGCGCCGTTCAACGTTTACACCCCAGTTTTGAATTTCGTGTAGATGCGCGTGATATTGCGGCGAATATCCGCCGGCACCGCTTCCGGCGCCGCCATGCGCTTCTTGTCTTCGTCCGACAGGAACACCGTCTTGTTGTTAGCGATATCCTTGCGCACGTGCTTGACGCTGGCCGCGTTCGGATTGGCGTAGAACACCTTGTTGGTCAGGCTGGCATGCACTTCCGGACGCATGATGTAGTTGATCCACAGGTGGGCGTTGTTCGGGTGCGGCGCATCGGCGGGAATCGCCATCGTGTCGAACACCAGCGCGGCCGAGGTCTTCGGCACCAGCACTTCAATCACATTGCCGTTCTTGGCGTCGATCGCGCGCTGGCGCGCGATGTTGATGTCGCCCGACCAGCCCAGCGCCACGCACACCGCGCCGTTGGCCATGTCATTGATGTAGCCCGAAGAGCTGAACAGCGTCACGTATGGGCGGATGGCTTGCAGCACCTTGCCCGCTTCGGCATAGTCGGCGGCGGACTTCGAGTAGGCTGGCTTGCCGGCATACAGCAGCGCGGCCGGCAACACTTCCGACGGCGAATCGAGGAAGGACACGCCGCACGATTTCAGCTTGGAAGCGTACTTCGGATTGAAGATCAGCTCCCAGGCGTTGTCCGGCATCGGCATGCCGCCCAGCGCGGCCTTGACCTTGTTCACATTGATGCCGACCGTGGTGTAGCCCCACAGCCAGTCGACCAGGTATTCGTTGCCCGGGTCGATGCTGGCCAGCTTGGCCTGGATTTCCGGATCGAGGTTCTTCAGGTTGGAGAGCTTGGACTTGTCCAGCTTGCGCAGCAGCTTGCCATCGATTTGCAGGCGCGCCCACTGGGCGGTCGGCACCACGATGTCGTAGCCGGACTTACCGGCCACCAGCTTGGAGTTCAGGATTTCGTTGTTATCAAACAGGTCATAGCGGACCTTGATGCCGGTTTCCTTCTCAAAATTCTTCACCGTGTCGTCGGCGATGTAGTCCGACCAGTTGTAAATATTGAGAACTTTTTCCTCTTGCGCACCGGCCACCTGCACCGCGCCCGCCAGCAAGCCAGCAGCCAGCACCGCACCAACGAACTTCCCTGCCATAACACCTCCGAAATGGGATTCATCACATAAGCCGTGATGATCGGGCATCCACCGCCCGGATGCAAGGAATTCGTTAGAAATATCAACCTAGCATATCGAACAAGGTTCCGGTGCCGCTGCCGCCGCCGGTGAGCGCGCTGCCGGCGCCGGTTTGGGCCTGGGCGGTGTACAGGGCGGCCAGCGCGTTGGCCTGGGCCGTCATGGCCTTGGTCATGGCGGTTTTCTTGCTGGCCAGGCTGGCCAGTTCGCTGGTGGTCAGGCTGGTTTCCTTGGTCAGCACGCTGTTGGTGGAGGTCAGCGCGCCGGCCTTGGCCGATAGCAGGTCGGCAATGCCGCGGCCGTCGTTGGTGAACAGCTTGGCAACCTTGGAGGAATCGGTCTTCAGCGCGGCTTGCAGCTTGGCGTCGTCCAGCACCAGGTTGCCGTCCTTGTCCTGGCTGACGCCGGCAGAGGCCAGCGCCGTGATGGAGACGCTGCCGCCGCCGGTCTTCAGCAGCAAATTCATCTGGCTGATGGCCTGGTTCAGCGCGGTGTCGGACTTGAGGTCGCCCTTTTGCAGCTTGAGCAGCTTGGCGTTGAGGTCGTTGTAGGCGCTGACGAAGGATTTCAGGTTGGCGCCGATCTGGCTGCTGTCCTGCGTGATGGTGACATCGCTCTTGCCGGCCGCAACCAGATTCAGCGTGGCGCCGGCGATGGCGCTGTCCTTGACCGTATTGCTGGCGCTCTTGATTTCCTTGCCGTCGACGGTGAGGATGGCGTCCAGCGCAGGGCTGGTCTGCTTGAGCTTTTGGGTGCCGTCCGGATCGTAGGCCAGCAGGTTCTTCAGCGCGGCGTCGCCGCTGACGCTGATGCGCATGCTGCTGGCCGCGCCGTCCGGGCCGGCGATCGACAGCGAATACTGGCCGTCATCGCCCTTGACCACGCTGACGTCCACGCCGGCGGCCTTGAAGGCGGCGGCGATGCCGTCCAGCGTGTTGTTGCTGGAATCGATGGTGATGCTCTTGCTGGCAACGGCGGCATTGACGAAGCCCTTCCCGCCGCCGGCCGTGCCAAAGTCGATCTTGACCGTGGTGGTGGCGCCGGCGCCGATCTTGCCGCTGGAAGACGCGAAATCGTCGCTGGTCAGGAACTGGCCCTGCGCCAACTGCTTGATGTCGAGCGCATAGGTACCGGCCTTGGCCGAACCGGTCGAGGTGGCGGTCAGCACCGTCTTGACCGAGCTGGCCGCACTGGTGTTCAGGCCGTTGCCGACCAGGCCGGCCGCGATCGACTGGAAACTGGCCAGCGCGCTTTGCAGCTGGCCCAGCGCCGACAGCTTGGTCTGGTCCTTGGCAATCGTGGTATTGAGTTTGGCGGCGGCGTTGGATTGCGACGCCATCGCTTGTTCGACGCGGTTGTAGACGTCGGTTGAGACCTGCGTGCTGGTCGAGCCGCTGGTCGAGCTGATACTGGAAGTAGCCATGATTTCATTCCGCCTTGGTGGTTACATAGTATGCAACATGAACACTTGCACCAAAGCGCGGAATAACGCTGGATTTGCAGTCCTTAATGCGAGTTGAAGGCGATGCGGTATGGGACCTGCATGGCGCATGGGGTGCCGTTGCACAGCGCCGGCTTGTACTTCTGGATCAGGGCTGCCTGCGCCAGCAGCTTGGCCACGTCCTCATCTTCCGCCTTCAGGAACGATACCGCCGTCGGCTTGCCCTGGCTGTCGATCTCGATCGCGATGCTGTAATAGCCAGTCGCGTGCGTGCGTTCCTGCACCAGCGAAAACAATTTGTAGACCGGGCCGAGACCGTCTGCCGGATATGGCGGCTCGTCGGTCGGCCCCATCGCCTCATACTGGGACTTGACGATCGCTTGCTGCTCGGGCGTCAGCTCGGCATAGCGCTTGTCGAACGGCACCCTGCCGCCGGTCACGATGTCGCGCTTGAGATTGGTGCCAACGGATGCCTGCTCCTGCTTGAGCGTGTATTGCGCGCAGGCGGAGCTGCTCGCGAGAATCAGCGGTAGCAGGATAGTTAAAAAGCGCATGGTTCGTGAAGGTTGAGATTAATCGCCCGAAGTTAGCACAGCCTTATCAGAATTGCAAAGCAACCAGTTTACTTTAGCGCCGCCGAGGCTGGAAGCGGGCAAGTCCCACTGCATCGGCGCGCCGTCGATGATGGCTGGCGGACGGTATCGGCGTGCCGGCCCCCATTCGGTTTGTTCCAGTTGCGGCGAGAAGTCGTCGTCTCGCGTGGGGGCGAATGGCGTGTTGACGGACGGCGGTGGCGCGTCGGTCAGCAGTTTGGCGGTGCGGGCCAATGAGAGACGGGCTTGCATGGCGCGCCCCTCGGTCAGGCGGCTGCTCAGGGCACGCACCACGGCGGCGGCCATCAGGTAGCCGGTGGCGTGGTCCAGCGCTTGCACCGGCAGCGGGACCGGTTGGCCGGCGCCCTGCTGCCGCATGCCATAATGGGCAATGCCGCTGCTCATCTGCACCAGGCTGTCGAAGCCGCGCCGGCCAGCCTGCGGGCCGTTCCAGCCGTAAGCGTTCAAAGCGACGTCAATCAGCGCTGGATTGAGCTGGCGCCGCATGGATTCGCCGTAGCCCAGCCGTTCCAGCGCGGCGGGACGGTAGCCGTGCACCAGCACGTCAGCCTGCGCCAGCAGCTTTTCGAACACGGCGCGATCCTCCGGACGCCTCAGGTCGAGGCGCGCGCAGCGCTTGCCAAGCGTGACTTCAGGGATGACACCGGGCTCGTTCCAGCAAGGCGGATCGATGCGCAGGACGTCGGCGCCGTAGCCGGCCAGGAAGCGCGTCGCCACCGGGCCGGCCAAGACGCGCGTCAGGTCCAGCACCCTGAGGCCGGCCAGCGGGCGCTGGCTGCTCCAGGCCCATTCGCGCTGGCTGGCGCGGCCGGTATCGGCAAGGGCGATCAAGGGTTCGCTGGCGACGCTTCGGCCTTGCGGATGGGCGCGCCATTCTTCCATCGAACGCATGACGGCCGCGCAGCCACCTTGCGCCAGCACGGCCTCCTCCAACTCCAGCCCGCGCCATGCTGCCACGGCGCGCGCCACCACCGAGCGCTCTGGCACGCAACCGAGCGCTGCCAGAACGGCGTCGCGATGGTGCGGGGCGTTGGTGTGCAGGCGTATCCAGCCGTCCGCAGTGGCGTAGTCGCCGGCGATGGCGTCCCACAGCGGCGGACGCTCCCAGCCGACCGGGTGGAACGACCAGCTGAACCACATCGACGCCAGCCGGCGATCGACCTGCACGCGCGACGCTGCGCTGCCCTGCGCCACCATCAGCTGCCGCACCGCCAGCGCCGCCGCGCCGACCGAGGCGGCTGCCAGATCAGTGACGGCGAAATATGACGGCAGTTCGCCTTCGCCTGTGAAGTCCACCTCCACACCGGGCAGGTTCAGCGCAGAGCAAACGGCGTTCAGCAGAGGATGAGACATGGCAGCTCCCGATAAGTTATCCTTGCTCGCAGCTTAGGACCGACGGTCTGTGAGCGTCAATCTTGAGTTGATGTATCAACATAGGAAGTGAATATGGTCTGGATGACCGCTGCCGAAGCTCTGGATGTGCTGAACGTGCGCCCGCAAACGCTGTACGCCAACGTCAGCCGGGGGAAGATCCGCGCCAAGCCAGATGGCGATGATCCGCGCCGCAGCCTGTACCATCGCGACGATGTGCTGCGCATGGCGCGCCGGGCGAACGGGCGGCGCAAGGTGGACATCGTCTCCAGCGAGGCGATGCAGTATGGCGATCCGGTGCTGCCCTCCGCCATTTCCACCGCCGCCAATGGCAAGCTGCTCTACCGCGGCCACGACGCCGCCAGGCTGGCCGACTCCGCCAGCCTCGAGGATATCGCCGCCCTGCTGTGGGAATGCGATGCGGCCGTAAGCGCGGTGCCGCGTGCGGCCCGGCAAGCCGACGCAAGGACTGACGGCGCACTAGCCGCCGGTCTGCTCGCGCTCGCCCGCCGCAGTGCGGTTGATGAGCCGTCGCTGGGCCGCGCGCCGGTGGACTTGCGTGCCGAGGCCGCTGGCGTGCTGGCCGCGCTGGTCGATGCCATGACCGGCGGCAGCGTCCCGGCATCCATCAGCCGCCGCCTGGCCCGTCACTGGCGCGCGGAGCGGCACGAAGACCTGATCCGCCGCGCCCTCGTGTTGATGGCGGACAATGAACTGAACGCCTCCACCTTCGCCACGCGCGTCGCCATCTCCACCGGCGCTTCGCTGGCGGCGGGCGTGCTGGCCGGCTTCACCACGCTGACCGGCCCCCTGCACGGCGGCGCGGCCAGGGAGTTCGCCCAGCTCATCACGCAAGCGCAGGCCAGCAGCGCCGACGACGCCGTGCGCGGCTGGCTGGCGAGCGGCCGGCCGTTGCCCGCCTTCGGCCATCCGCTTTACAGCGAAGGCGATCCGCGCGCCAAGGCGCTGCTGCGCCGGCTACCGAAAATTCAACCATATGAAGCTCTGGCCGTCGCCGCCGAACAGCAAGCCGGCGAACTGCCCAATATCGACTACGCCCTGTCCTTGCTGACCGCGCACTGCAGCCTGCCGGAAGAGGCGCCGTTTGTCTTGTTTGCGGTGGGACGCTGCGTCGGCTGGCTGGCCCATGCGCTGGAGCAGGTGCAAGCCAGCCGCCTGATCCGGCCGCGCGCCCGCTACACCGGGCCGGCCGAAATCATCAGCGCAGGAATTTATTGATGGTGGCCATCGTGGCCAGGTCCGGATTCATGAACTGGAAGCCGATCTTGAAGTGGTCGCCGCTGAAGATGCAGTAGTTCACCCGCGACTGGCAGCTCACGATTTGCGCCTTGCCCTCGACGAACAGCTCGAACGACACCATGCCGACCTCCCCCGTCGCCAGCTTGTTGTCGAAGGTGAGCGACACCCCGGTCGCGCTGATATCCAGCGTGCGCCCCATCTTGGGCGACATGCCATCCATGACCACGACTGCTTTGGAACGCACGATCTTGCGCGCGCCTGACCTTTGATCGACTAACACTTTCTTGCCCTCTTAGTTACGCAAAATGCACTATTAACGATTACAACACATAACAATACATCGTTATTGGATTTCGCGCAGCTTATTGAAGGCATCATCGATTCGATCAACACCGATGATGGTCATGCCCTCGATCGGTTGCTTGGGAGCGTTGGCAGTCGGGATCATGGCAATCGAGAAGCCCAGCTTGGCCGCCTCGCGCAAACGCTCCTGCCCGCGCGGCGCCGGCCGGATCTCGCCCGCCAGGCCCACCTCGCCAAACACCACGAAACCACGCGGCAGCGGCTTGCTGCGCATCGATGAGTTAATCGCAAGCAACACCGCAAGGTCGGCGGCCGGCTCGGTAATCTTGACCCCGCCCACAGCGTTGATGAACACGTCCTGATCGAAGGCCGCGATGCCGGCGTGGCGGTGCAGCACCGCCAGCAGCATCGCCAGCCGGTTTTGCTCGAGGCCAACCGACAGGCGGCGCGCATTCGGCTGGTGGCTGGTGTCGACCAGCGCCTGGATTTCCACCAGCAACGGCCGCGTACCCTCCTGCGTCACCATCACGCAGGAACCGGGCACCTGGTTATCGTGCTGCGACAGGAACAGCGCCGACGGATTCGACACGCCCTTCAAGCCCTTCTCGGTCATGGCAAACACGCCCAGCTCGTTGACCGCGCCGAAACGGTTCTTGATCGCCCGCACCAGACGGAAGCTGGAATGGTTGTCACCTTCAAAATACAGCACGGTATCGACGATGTGCTCGAGCACGCGCGGGCCGGCCAGCGCGCCTTCCTTGGTCACGTGGCCAACCAGGATGATGGTGACGCCGGTCTGCTTGGCGCAGCGGGTCAGCTGCGCCGCGCACTCGCGCACCTGCGCCACCGAGCCGGGCGCCGAACTCAGGGCATCCGAATACAGGGTCTGGATCGAGTCGATCACCGCCACTTCCGGCTTGAGATCGGCCAGCGTGCCGAGGATTTTCTCGAGCTGGATTTCGGCCTGCAATTTCAGATCGCGGGCATCGATGGCCAGGCGCTTGGCGCGCAAGGCGATCTGCGCGCCCGACTCCTCGCCGGACACGTACAGCACCTTCTTCATGTGCGACACATTGGCCAGCGCCTGCAGCAACAAGGTCGACTTGCCGATACCCGGATCACCGCCGATCAGCACCACGCCGCCGGAAACCAAACCGCCGCCCAGCACGCGGTCGAACTCCTCGATGCCGGTGCCGAAGCGCGGCACGTCGATGGCGTCGATATCAGTGAGCGACAGCACCGGCGCGGTCTGCGCCAGCGACATATGGGCCGGCTGCGAGTAGCGGTTATTGCCGCCCGCCTCGATCACGGTTTCCACCATCGTGTTCCACTGCTGGCAGGACGAGCACTGGCCGGTCCACTTGGTGGAGGTGCCGCCGCATTCGCTGCAGGTGTAGTTGGTTTTTGCCTTGGCCATGCGTTCAGACCTCGACCACAGGCACGCGCTGCGTCAACGCACACATCAGCTCATAGCCGATGGTGCCGGCCGCTTCCGCCACCTCGTCGATCGGCAAGCCCTGCCCCCACAGCACCACCTTGCTGCCGATGTGCGCCTGCGGCAGGTCGGTCAGGTCCACGGTCAGCATGTCCATCGACACGCGGCCAACCAAGCGGGTGCGCACGCCATCGACCAGCACCGGCGTGCCCAGCGGGGCGACGCGCGGATAGCCGTCCGCATAGCCGCACGCCACCACGCCGATGCGCATCGGGCCGGTGGCCTGGAAGCGGCTGCCGTAGCCGACCACCTCGCCGGCCGCGATATCCTGTACGCCGATGAGCTCGCTGCTGAGGGTCATGGCCGGCTGCAGGCCGAACGCCTCAGCGGTGCCGCCGCCCGGCGTGCCGCCGTACAGCATGATGCCGGGACGCACCCAGTCATTCTGCAAATGGTCGTGATGCAGCAGCACCCCGGCCGAATTCGACAGGCTGCGCGCGCCCGGCAGGCCAGCCGCGCCCAGCTCGAAGCGGCGGATCTGCTCGGTAATCGGCAGCAGCGGATGGTCGATATCGTCGGCGTTGGCAAAGTGCGTCATCAGCGTGATGCTGCCGACGCAGGAAATCGCACTCAGGCGCGCATGGGCGGCAGCGTAGGCCTCCGGCACGAAGCCGAGGCGGTTCATGCCGGTGTTCATCTTGAGATGCAGGTCGAAGCGAATGCCGCGCGCGCTCAGTTGCGGCGCCACCGCTTCCAGCCAGGCCAGCTGTTCATTGCAATGCACCGCCGCTTGCAGGTCGTAGCCGGCCATCGTGTGTAAATCGGCCGGACCGAAGAAACCCTCCAATAATAAAATCGGCTTCTTCCACCCCAGTTCGCGCAGCTTGACGGCGTTGTCGACTTCGATCAGCGCCAACCCATCGGCTTCGGCAAAACCGCGCATCGCGCGTTCCAGTCCATGACCGTATCCATTCGCTTTCAGCACGCCCCAAGCCTTGGCGCCCGGTGATTTCGACTTGGCCAGCGCCAAGTTATGCTTCATGGAATCAATATGAATTGTTGCGAGGATAGGCCTTGGCATACGACATTTTCAGCGTGGTAAACGAAGCTGCCATTCTACCAAGAGCGCGGCCGGACGCACTGCTCAATTCTTGGGGATACGAACAAAGCATGGTATAAAGCAAGCCAGATAAGTTTTCAGGCTATCCCAGAATGAATCGTGGTTTCTATACCATCATGGCAGCGCAGTTCTTTTCGTCCCTCGCGGACAATGCGCTGCTGTTTGTTGCGATCGACCTGCTGGTCAACATGAAATCGCCGGGGTGGATCACGCCCCTCCTCAAGCTTTCATTTACCCTCTTTTACGTGCTGTTGGCGGCATTTGTCGGCGCTTTCGCTGATTCGATGCCCAAAGGCAAGGTTATGTTCATCTCCAACCTGATCAAGGTTGGCGGCTGCCTGCTGATTTTCGCCCACGTGCACCCTCTGCTGGCTTACGCCATCGTCGGTTTCGGCGCGGCTGTGTACTCGCCGGCCAAGTACGGCATCCTCACCGAATTGCTGCCGGCCGAAAAGCTGGTGGCGGCCAATGGCTGGGTGGAAGGGCTGACCGTGCTGTCGATTATCTTCGGTACCGTGATGGGCGGCGCCCTGGTCGGCGGCCGCGTGTCGTCCTTCCTGCTGGGCTTTGACATGCCGGTAATCGATACCGGCATCGAAACGCCAACCCAGGCCGCGCTGTGCGTGGTGGTCGGCATCTATATGCTGGCGGCGCTGTTCAATACGCGGATTCCGGACACCGGTTGCGTGTACGGCCATCAGGAACGCAATCCGATCAAGCTGATCAGCGACTTTTCCAACTGCTTCAGCATGCTGTGGAAAGACAAGCTGGGCCAGATTTCGCTGGGCGTGACCACCCTGTTCTGGGGCGCGGCGCAGACCCTCCAATTCATCGTGCTCGAATGGGCCAACCGCACCCTGCATCTCACCTATGAGCAGTCGACCAGCCTGGTGGGCGTGGTGGCAATCGGCGTGGCGGCCGGCGCAGTGATTTCGGCGCGCTTTGTTTCGCTGCGCAAGTCGCTGAGCGTGATCCCGGTCGGCATCGCAATGGGCGTTATTGTCATGTGCATGACGATGGTGAATTCGGTCAAGATCGCCTACCCGCTGCTGATTCTGGTCGGCTTATTGGGCGGCTTCTTCCTGGTGCCAATGAACGCGCTGCTGCAGCACCGTGGCCACGTGCTGATGAGCGCAGGTCATTCGATTGCGGTGCAGAACTTCAATGAAAACCTGTCGATCCTGACCATGCTGGCGATGTATTCGCTGATGCTGCGCGCGCACTTGAACCTGGACATCATCATTCTGCTGTTCGGCCTGTTCCTGGCCGGCACCATGCTCTACATCATGCGCCGTCATCAGGCCAATCAGCGCGAGTTCGATTCCGTCGCGCTAATTGGCGAGGCCAAGCACTAAGGCAATACGCCTTCCTCACGGCGCCGCGCGGCTTGCGCGCGCCAGTCGTCGGGGACCACGAATCCCCGGCGCTCCTCCACCAGCCAATCCCCTACTTTTCTCAATGCCGCGACCATGATGGGCGCGGCGGCGTCTTGCAATGCGGCCAGCAATTGCGGCTGATCGATGCTGTCTCGCGTTTTCAGCGGCGCCAGCCATTGCAGGCGCGGCATGATGGCGTACTGCTGTTGCGGCAGGTCTTGCGCCTGGGTTTGCGTCATCCAGAATCCGTGGCAGTGCTGCTGGGTGATGCCTTGCATGGGCATCACGCCGTCCGGGTAAAACAGCCAGCCTTTGACCAGCGCCTGTGCGCGCGCAACCGGCAGCGGCAGCAGGGCTTGCGCGGCGGGATGGCTGGCCAGTGACAGCTGCTTTTCGAAGATCTTGCGCATCTTGGCACCCAGCGAATCGGCCAGGTTGGGGCCGATCAGGCCGTTGAAATCGGCACTGGTGCTGTTGGCGTCGAGCAGGTAGAACTTGGTGGCGAATTCGATGTGGATGAGGTGATCACCTTCGTTGAGCAGGAAGTCGAATTCGCCGATGGTGTCGGTGCGGTCGGCGCGCACTTGCAGGCCGTGGGCGTGCAGCTGGCCTTGTTCGCTGAAGTAGAAAGCCATCAGCTTTTCAGCGTACAGGCCGAGGCGCGAGTAGTGCTTGTTGCCGAGGGCGGCCAGCAATGGCGCGGGGTTTTGCTCCAGCGCGGCCAGCCAGCCGGCGGTGGCCGCGCTGACCGGTCCCAGTGAGGCGATGCGGTTTTCCCAATGCGGCGAGGCGGGATCGAGCAGGTCGGGCGCGTCCAGCAGCCAGGCCAGCGCGCGCACGTGCGGATTGCAGAGGTGCGGCCAGCGGCTTTCAAACAGCGCTTGATAGCCGCCCGGCGGCTGCTCAGGCATGACTGGCTTTCGCCAGGCAGAGGTCGACCCAGGCTTTGGCTTTGTCTTCCGGTTTGCGCAGCAGGTCGTCTGGATGGTAGGTGGCGACCACGGGCAGTTGCTGCGCACCGTAGTGCATCACCTTGCCGCGTGCGACCGGGCCCATCATTAGGCCCTTGGCGGCGAACTGGCCGAAGGTCATGGCCATGCGTGCGCCGGTCAGCGCCAGTTCGCGGTCCAGGAACGGACGGCAGGCGATGACTTCCTCGACGCTTGGGTTGCGCTCGGCGCCATCCGGCGTCGATGGGCGGCATTTGACCAGGTTGGTGATGTAGACGTCGGTCTCTGGCTTGAGCTCGATGGCTTTCATCATGTTGTGCAGCAGTTGGCCGGCGTCGCCCGAGACAGCTTGCGCGTCTTTTTCATCCAGGCGCGACGGCGCGGCGCTGATGGCGATCCAGTTGGCCTTTTCGGCGCCACGGCCGATGACGGCGTTGCGGCGCGAGTCGCACAGCGTGCAGCGGGTGCAGCTGGCGATGGCGGAATTGAGGGCGTCCCAGTCCATCGCGGCGATCGCTTCCTCGCTGACCGGCGCGGCGCGGGGCGGAGCCGGAGCTTCGTCGAACCACGCGGTTGATTCGTCTTCAGGCGCGGCGACGTCCTCGGCCGCAGCCGCGCGCGGAGCCGGCGCCGGACGCGGTGGTGCGGCGGCAGGCGCGAGAGGCGGCGGAGCTGCAGGCGCAGCAGCAGGACGCTCGACGGCGACCGGCGCTGGCTGGACCGGCGCCGGCTGAACCGGGGTCGGCGCGGTGGCTGGCGGCAGCGCTTCGGCTGGCTCGCTATCGGCCAGCGCTTGCACGGCCGCTGCGAAACCATCATCCGCCACTTCGCCATTGCGCAATTTCCATTGCACGCCTATCCCCATCTCCTGCAGGAATACCGTGCTTCGTGCCGACTGACTCATATGCCGAACCGCATCACAATTGCGTCCTCGCGTTGCCCATCCGCCGCCGGGTAGTAGCCCTTGCGACGGCCGATCTGTTTAAATCCATAGCGCTCATAAATTGCCAGCGCCCGCGTATTCGATGGCCGCACTTCCAGCAGCACCGACTCCATGCCCAGCCCGCGCGAACAGGCCACGGCTTGATTCAGCAGGAACCTGCCCAAGCCCTGCCCCTGCTTCTCCGCCGACACCGCCACATTCAGCAAATGCGCCTCGTCCACCACCGCCATCAACAGGAAGTAGCCGAGCAAATCGCCATCGCGATCACGCAGCACCCAGGCCTCGTAATTGCTGTTCAGCGAATCTTCGAAATTGGCCATGCTCCACGGATGCGGATACACGCTCTGCTCCAGCGCATACACATCGTCCAGATCCGTTTTTTGCATCGGCTCGTAATTGAGCCGCGCCAGATCCCACACCGCCGCCATCATGCGCCGGCTTCCTTGCTGGCGGCCATCTCGCGGCGCTCGGCCTGCGTGTAGGCGACCTTGTTGCGCAGGTACAGCGGCTGGGCATCGGCCGCCGCCACCGTGCGGCCAGCCGCAAACGCCACCGCCGCCAGTTGCGCGATCTGCTCCGCATGCGGCATCACCTCGGCGTAACCGCCGGCCGGGAAAGCCTCGGCATAGGCCGACAAGCCATTGCCGCAAGCGACCGGCGTACCTTGCGGCTGCACCTCGCCCGGCGCCGACAGCACCGGCGGCAGCACCGCCACCGGCTGGCCGTTTTCAAACCGATATTGCGCCCAATAGACCTCGCCCATGCGCGCATCCAGCACCACCAGTACGTCGGCGGCGCCGTGCTGCTGGTGACAGGCCAGCGCCATCGCGTCCAAGGTCACCACCGGCACCGCCGGCAGCTTGCCGCCGAACGCCAGCCCCTGCGCCACGCCGCATGCGGTGCGCACGCCGGTGAAGGAGCCAGGGCCGGAGCCGTAGGCGATGGCGTCGCACTCCTGCAGGCTGATGCCGGCTTCGGCCAGCAATTCCTGGATCATCGGCAAAATCGACTGGGAATGGGTACGCACGCCGTTCGAGACGCGGCTGATGACGGCATCGCCCCGCAGCAGAGCGCAGGAGGCGGTTTCGGACGAAGTTTCAATGGCAATAATGTTAGGCATCCCGTATTTTACCCCGACCCGCCGGCAGGCGCGACCCCGCGCGGGGAGGTAGAATACGCCTTTAGTGTTTGCTGACCCCGTTATGGCTAGCCTGACCCTCAACTCCGAAAACCGCGAAGAAGTCGCCGCCGCCATCGCCGGCGAGCGCTGGATCGTCGCCTGCCTGTGCGCGGCGTGGTGCGGCACCTGCGCCAGCTACCGCGCCGCCTTCGACGAAGTGGCCGAGCGCCATCCGGACAAATTCTTCGTCTGGATCGACATCGAAGACCACGCCGACATCGTCGGCGACCTGGACGTGGAAAACTTCCCCACCCTGCTGATCCAGCACCACGAGCTGGTGGCCTTCTTCGGCACCATGCTGCCGGATGCCGGCATCGCCCACCGGCTGGTGCAATCGACCGCCGCGCAAAGCGACGAAGACCTGCAGGAACTGATCATCAACAACGAAGAGCGCGCCCAGTGGCAGCGCGACTGCAACCTGCGCGCCCTGCTGAGGGATGCCATCTGACGCGATTTAACGCGGCTTGCGGCGGATCTGCGTCGGCAGCAGGTTCACGCCCGGCATGCCGTGCTTGACCGCGATTTCGGCGGCGGCCGGGCTGTGATTGATCTTGTCGATGCCCTCGTTGAGCACCGCCAGCAGTTCCGGTCCGTACGCTACTTTGCGGCTGACCATCATGTGGAAGGTCGCCGGCGGCAAATCCGGCAAATGCTCCACGCCCAAGCCCAGCTGCTCGTAATCCACCACACCCAGCGCCTTGTAGCCCAGGATGGCCTCCAGCCGTTCCGGCACCGCGTCGCAGCGGTCATGCTTGAGCTTCTGGAAGGATTGCTCGATGTTCTGCGAGCTGGCGTAGATTTCCTCCTGCCGCAGCCCGAACGGCGCGTAGTTGTAGCCGTTGATGGTGCACATGCGGTACTTCTTCAAATCCGCCGAGGTGCGGATGTCGGGCTTCGGCCGCGCCTTGTCGTAGAAATACACCAGCTGCAGCGCATAGTAAGGCTTGGTGATCAGGTACGAGCGCTCGCGCGCCGGATTGTAGGATGCATCGGTCAGCATGTCGTACAGGCCGCGATTGACCAGCTCCACGCAGCGCTTCCAGGGAAGCGGGTCGAACTTGTAGCGCAACCCGTGCTGCGCCAGGCTGCGTTGCAGATAGTCGATGGTATAGCCGACCAGTTCCTCGCTGCGCTGGCCGTTCTCGCGCTTGAAATACAGGTACGGCGGCCACTCCGCCATCTGCCCGCACACTTTGATCTCCTGCCCCGGCGCCAGTGGCGCCGCCGACGCCGCGCAGCAGCCCAGCGCCAGCAAACATGCGATCGACCAGCGGCGGGCGGCGTTCATATCACATCCTCACAGGGTTAGCGGAAGGCTGCGCAGGCGCTTGCCGGTCAGCTTGAAGACCGCATTGGCCACGGCCGGCGCGATCGGCGGCGTGGCCGGTTCGCCCATCCCTTCCGGATGCGCGGCACTCGGCAGGATGATGGTCTCCACCTCGGGGGCCTGGTTCAGACGCACCACGGGATAGTCATGGAAATTGGATTGTTCAACCTTGCCGTCCTTGATGGTGACCGCGCCAAACAGCGCCGCCGACAAGCCAAACACCACGCCCGACTCGGCCTGCTGCGCGATCGTGTTGGGATTGACCGCCAGCCCGCAATCGACCGCGCACACCACGCGGTGCACGCGGATCTCCGTGCCCTCCACCGACACCTCCGCCACCTGCGCCACGATGGTGCCGAACGACTGGTGCAGTGCCACCCCATGCGCGCGGCCGGCCGGCGCGGCGCCCGCCTTGGCCACCGCCGCATCCAGCACCGCCAGATGGCGCGGATGCTGCGCCAGCAGCTCGCGCCGGAACGCCACGCTGTCCTTGCCCGCCGCATGCGCCAGCTCGTCGATGAAGCTCTCCTTGAAGAACGCATTGTGCGAGTGGCCCACCGAACGCCAGTAACCGAGCGGCACCGGGCTGTCGACGATCACGTGGCGGATGCGCTGGTTGGCGAAGTGGTACTGCATATCGAACTCGCCTTCGGCCGTGGTCTTGTCCGGGCCGCCCGGCGGCAGGCCGAGATTCCGCTGGAAGAACTGGTGCGAGATCGCGCCGCTGGCCGACTTGTTATCGTAGCCCAGCACATTGCCCTTGGCATCCAGCGTGGCGCTGAAGCGCGCCAGCGATGCCGGGCGATACACGTCGTGCGTGGTGTCGTCTTCGCGGCTCCAGATCAGTTGTACCGGATAGCCGTCGGCCTGCTTGGCGATGGCCACCGCCTGCGCGACCATGTCCACATCCAGCCTGCGGCCAAAGCCGCCGCCCAGCATGGTCACTGTCAGCACCACCTTGTCGGCCGATACACCAGCCACCTTGGCCGCCACCTCCACCGCGAAGCCCGGCGACTGGGTCGGCGCCCACAGGTGCACCTGGCCGTCCTTGACCTGCGCCGTGCAATTGACCGGCTCCATCGCCGCATGCGCGAGATACGGCGCGCGATATTCGGCCGTCACGGTTTTGGCGACGCCGGCGGCCTTGCCTTCCACCGCATCCATGTCGCCCGCCTTGTAGTAGGCGTAGCCGTCTTCCTTATCCAGCCTGGCCGCGAATTCAGCGTAGATGGCGGCGCTGGACAGGCCGGCCAGCGGGCCGTCGTTCCATTTGATGTCCAGCGCCAGCGCGGCCTGCTTGGCCTGCCAGTAGCTTTTGGCGATCACCGCCACACCCGCGCCGGCGCCGGTTTTCTCCGGCAGGGCGCCTGCGTAATCGACCACTTTCAGCACGCCCGGCATTTTCAGGGCGGTGGCGCTGTCGACGCTGGCAACCTTGCCGCCGATGACCGGCGACATGCGCACCGCCGCGTACAGCATGCCCGGCGGACGCGCGTCGATGCCGAAGATGGCCGTGCCATTGACCTTGGACGGCGTGTCGCGGCGCGGCTGCGGACGGCCGATCAATTTGAATGCCTGCGGCGGCTTGAGGTACACCTCGCCCGGCTTGGCGTTGACGGCCTTTTGCGCCAGCGCGGCGTAGGCCAGCTTGCGGCCATCGGGATGGAGCACGTGGCCGTCCTCGGTGCGCAAAACGCCGGTGCTGGCATTCCACTCCGCTGCCGCTGCGGCGACCAGCATGGCGCGCGCGGTGGCGCCGGCTTCGCGCATCGGCTCCCACGCATCCTTCACGCTGGACGAGCCGCCGGTGATGATCAATCCCAGTTCACGCGCAACCTTGCCCACCACCCAGCTGACCGTGGATTTCAAGCGGCCGGTATCGTCCGGATGGAACGGCAGGCCGTCCTTGAGCATGGCGATATTGCCGAAGATTTTATCGATGGGCGCCTGCACCACGCGCACGGCCGACAACGGCACGTCCATCTCTTCCGCCACCAGCATCGGCAAGGCGGTGTGCACGCCCTGCCCCATCTCGCTGCGCGGCACGGCCACGCTGACAGTGCCGTCCGGGTTGATGCCCACCCAGCCGTTCAGCGCGACGCCGTCGCCGCTCAATGGCAATGGATGTGATCCGTTCAGGCGCTGGCGCGGCGGGGTGACGCCCCAGCCGACCACCAATGCACCCGTCACTGCGAGGCCGCCCAGAATGAAGCGGCGGCGCGATGGTTTTTTCGCTCCCTGCATGCACGTCTCCTGCTTATAGATTGTTATTTTTGCCAGCGTGTCAGCATATCATCAGCGGCCAGCGGACGGCTATAGAAGTAGCCCTGCGCCAGGTTGCAACCGTGGCGCAGCAGGAACGCGGCCTGTTCCTCGGTCTCCACGCCTTCCGCAATCACCGACAAATTCATGCTCTTGCCCAGCTGGATAATCGCAATCGCGATCGCTTCATCATTGACGTCGGTCGAGATGTCCTTGATGAAGGAGCGGTCGATCTTCAGCGTCTGCACCGGCAACTGCTTCAGGTAGGCCAGCGACGAGTAGCCGGTGCCGAAATCGTCGATCGCCAGCGCCACGCCGATCGAGTGCAGGTCGTTGATGAACACCATCGCATCGCCAGTGTTCATAATCACAGACTCGGTCACTTCCAATTGCAGGCGTTGCGGCTCCAGCCCGGTTTCGCGCAGGATGTCCGCCACCATGTTGACGATCGAGCCGCGCTCAAATTGTTTGGCCGAGAGGTTGACCGCGATCTTCGGCACATTCAGGCCAGCTTCCTGCCAGCGCACCATCTGGCGGCAGGCTTCGTGCAGCACCCACTTGCCCAGCTGGTTGATGAAACCCGTGTCCTCGGCCAGCGGGATGAAGCGGATCGGCGGAATCAGACCCAGCTCCGGATGATTCCAGCGCACCAGCGCTTCCACGCCGATCAGGCGGCCGGTGTCGATTTCGACCTGCGGCTGATAGTTGAGGAAGATCTCTTCCTTCTCGATCGAGCGGCGCAGGAAGGTCTCGAGGCGCAGGCGCTCGACGCCCTCGCCGGTCATCGACGGCGCGTAGAAGCTGAAGCCATTGCGGCCGCGCGCCTTGGCCTGGTACATGGCCACGTCGGCATTCCGGATCAGCATATTCAGATCGGCGGCGTCATCCGGGAACAGGCTGATGCCAACGCTGCAGGTCACGAACAATTCGTGGCCGGCCACCATGAACGGCTCCTCAAACATCTGCACCAGTTTTTCCGCGACCTGGCTGGCGCCGTACTGGTTCTCGATATTTTCCAGCAGGACGATGAATTCGTCGCCGCCCAGGCGCGCCAGCGTGTCGCCTTCGCGCAGGCGATCCTGCAAGGCCTTGGCCACTTGCTTGAGCAATTCGTCGCCGATGTGGTGGCCCAGCGTGTCGTTGACGTTCTTGAAGCGGTCAAGGTCGATGAACAGCAGCGCCAATTGCTCGCCCACGCGCGAGGCGCGCTGCAAGGCGTGCTGCAGGCGGTCGTGGAACAGCAGACGGTTCGGCAGCTGCGTCAGCGGGTCGTGGTGCGCCAGGTGGTCCAGCTTTTCCTGCGACTCCTTGGCCTTGGTGATGTCGCTGAACACACCGACGTAATGCGTGGCCACGCCCTGCGGATCACGCACCGCGCTCACGGTCAGGAATTCCAGATACAGTTCGCCGTTCTTGCGCAAGTTCCACAGCTCGCCGCGCCAGAAGCCTTTGCTCAACTGCTCCTGCCACATCTCGTCGTAGAAGGCCGCGTCATGACGGCCGGAGCGGGTCAGCGTGCGGTCCTTGCCGATGGCTTCCGCCTCGGTGTAGCCGGTGATCAGGGTGAAGGCCGGATTGACGGCAACGATAATGCCTTGCGCGTCCAGCACCACCACGCCGTCGGCAATGTGCTCGATGACGGTAGCCGACAGGCGCAGTTTTTCTTCCGCTTCCTTGCGCGCGGTGATATCGGCGAATACCCAGATGCTGCCTTCGTTGGCGCGGTTGTGATCCAGCGCATAGCCGCTGACCATGCACCAGAACAGGCTGCCGTCCTTGCGGCGGTACTGGCGCTCTTCGCTGAAGTAGTCTCCCTGCGACAGCGACGGATACTGGCGCGCGCCCGACGATTCATAGTCGAAGGCGTTCAGGAACATCATCGAAGTCGAGGCGCCGCTCATGGCGCCCGGCTCGTAGCCGAACAGTTCCTCGCAGCGGCGATTGACCGACACGATGGTCCGATGGCGCACGAACATCACGCCGAACATCACGTTGTCGAGGATCGCGCTTTGCTCGGCCAGCAGCGCTTCGATGCGCATCTCATTGTGCTTGCGCTGGCTGATGTCGGTGATGATGCCGTCCACCCACGGCGCTTCGCGGTCGCCATCGGGCTCCGGCGGCTGCGGCTGGCCGTTCTCCTGCACCCAGTGCTCGACACCCTTGGCGTCGACGATGCGGTATTCGACTTCGTACGACTGGCCATCCTGAATCGCCTGGGCGATCACGCGGCGCTGCCGCTTGCGGTCTTCCGGCGCAATCAGATTGGTCCACGAGTGGGTGGTGCTGCGCATGAACTGCGAGGCCGAATAGCCCGAGATATCCTCAATGGCGTCCGATACGAAGTCGATCTTGCCGTCCGGGCGGAAGCGGAACACCGCGCCCGGCACCTGCGTGACGATGGTGCGGAAGCGCTCCTCGCGCTGGCCGATATCCTCGAACAGGCGCTTGATCGCCACCCGCATCTGTTCCAGCTGCTGCGCCAGGCGGCCCAGTTCATCGGAGCCGGTGACATCGAGGCGGGTTTCAAAATCGCCGTGCGACAGGCGGTCGGAGAAGCGCATCAGCTTGCGCAGCGGTTTAATCAGGCGCGAATTCAGGAACAGCACGATCAGCAGCAGCGACACCGTCAGCTGCGCCGCCAGCACGAACACATACGACAGCTGCTTTTCACGCAGCTCCTGCTGGCTGCGCGCATCGTCCATTTCGACCATGATGCGGCCGATGCGTTCACCACGCACCAGGATTTCGCGCTCGGCACGATAAACGTTACCCGTGGTGACGCGCGGCGAGCGCACGTGCATGAACTGCGTGTCGGCCTGGCCGACCACCTGCACCTGCAGCACCGAGCGGTCGCGCATCACCGATTCGACCAGCGAGTGGGCCGATTCGGCATTCATATTCCACAGGGATTCCTGCATGCCCAGCGCCAGGATGTCGGCGTTGCGGGCCAGCGCTTCGTCGAGCGCATAGCGGGCCGATTTCTGTTCGTGCACGCCGATCAGCAGATAGCTGCCGATGATGGCCGGGATCACCAGGCCGCCAAACACCACTACCAGCAGCGCGCCATAAATGGAAAGTCCGTACAAGGCGCTCAGGCGGGCGCGCATTCGCTTATATAAAGTGCTAGTCATGCAGCGGCGCAGCGGCGTAATAAATTGGCATCATGGGACCGGAATTGTTACTTGGTAGGAATTATGCACGGAAACATAGGCAAAAAGTGACATTACCAGCAAAAATCCCGAAGGCGCGCTATGATCGCGACTCATTTTTACACATAGGAATTCGCCATGACCACCTTCTCCATGTACTCCGCCTCCATTCCTGTGTTCAAGCAGATCCTGAACAGTCTGCACGCCATCCTGGACAAGGCCGAAGCCCACGCCGCCGACAAGAAAATCGACCCGGCTGCCCTGCTGAACTACCGCCTGTTCCCGGACATGCTGCCGTTCACCCGCCAGATCCAGATCGCCTGCGACTTCGCCAAAGGCGCGGCCGCACGCCTGGGCGGCCAGGAAGTGCCATCGTATGAAGACAAGGAAATCACGTTTGCCGATCTGAAGGCGCGCATCGTCAAGACGCTGGACTACATCAACAGCGTGCCGCAGGCGCAGATCGAAGGCAGCGAAGGCCGCGCCATCACCACCGGCAGCGGCGAGAAGACCAAGCACTTCGTGGGCCAGACTTATCTGTTCCACTACGCGCTGCCGCACTTCTACTTCCACGCCACCACCGCCTACGACATCCTGCGCCACAACGGCCTGGAAATCGGCAAGAAGGACTTTATCGGTTCGTACTAAGCATGTCGTCCCGGCGTAGGCCGGGACCCAATAGAACGCATGCTCAGCTTGGGCCCCGGCCTGCGCCGGGGCGACGCTAGGTATTTCGGCGCGGGTAGCCCTGCGCCAGGATGCGCTGCCAGACGACTTCCTTTTGTTCGGTCGTCATGGCAACCCAGTGCGCCACCTCGACCACCGTGCGGCCGCAGCCGCGGCAGATTTCATCAAAAGTGGTCGAGCATACCGCCACGCACGGCGTGTCGGGACGGATAGGCGCGTCGCTCATGGCTTCTCCATGAGCTTGTCCCAACCTGCGTGGCCCAGCTGCTCCAGCTTCTCAATATTCTTATCGAAAATATCAGACGCATCCGGGAAAGCCTCGACCGCGCGGTCGATGCTGTCTTCGCGCAGCAGGTGCAGGGTCGGGTACGGCGAGCGGTTGGTGTAGTTGCCGATGTCGTTGGCATCGGTATCGGCGAACTGGTACTGCGGGTGGAAACTGGCCACTTGCAGGAAACCGTCCAAGCCCAGGTCTTCCAAAGCAGCGTCGGCCACATCGAGGAATTCGTTGTAATCGAAGAAATCGGTCAGCACGTTCGGGTGGATCAGCAGCGTGGTGTCGATTTTTTCCGGATCGGCGTCGGCCAGATGCTGCAGCTCTTCCATCAGCTTTTCCAGCAATTCCTCCGGCGTTTCCGCCTCGCTGACCACGTAACGCACCTGCTGCTTCACGTGCACCGCCTTGGCGAACGGGCACAGGTTCAGGCCTATGACGGCCTTTTCCATCCAGTGAACGGTGTCGGCGATGACCACGTCGCGATCGATGGGACTACTCATATTGCTCTTCCTCGGTAACCACTCAAAAACAGGATTGTACGCAAATTTGCTGCGATCTCGGCCTTATTTACAGTGAATTCTTGCTTATAAGAATTAGTCATAAGGGTGACATATTTCTTGACTCGACCGGATGACCTTCGTACACTCCACGTTTAATTCATAGTCCACGCGATGTTTCTCGTCGCCAACAATGGAAAACTATGCAAGCACGAATTCCAAAATCTGCACTCATGGCGGCACTGGTAGCGCTACTCGCGCCGGTGCTGGCCCAGGCGCACGATGAGGCGCCGGGCCTGCCGACGGTCACCACCGCGCTGTCCCCCCTGCCGAAATCCCCCATCCCTGATGTCACCTCCCTGAAAACCATCAAGCCGGCCAAAGCGGTCGACGAAGAGGCTTTCCGTGAAAAAGACGTCTGGGGCCGCATCCGCAGCGGCTACGCCATTCCCGATGTGAACAACGAACTGGTCGCCAAGCACGTCAATTGGTACGCCACCCGTCCGGACTACATCGCCCGCACCACCGCGCGCGCTTCGCTGTATCTGTTCCACGTGGTGTCGGAACTGGAAAAGCGCGGCATGCCGACCGAACTGGCGCTGCTGCCGTTCATCGAATCGGCCTTCAACCCGACCGCCGTGTCGAGCGCCAATGCCGCCGGCATGTGGCAGTTCGTGCCGGGCACCGGCCGCGACTTCAACCTGAAGCAAGATGCCTTCAAGGACGAGCGCCGTGGCGTACTGGCCTCGACCGACGCCGCCCTGACCTATCTGCAGCGCCTGTACGATATGTTCGGCGACTGGCAACTGGCCCTGGCCGCCTACAACTGGGGCGAAGGCTCGGTGCAGAAAGCCATCAAGCGCAACCAGGCCGCCGGCAAGCCGACCGACTTTGAAAGCCTGGCCGACATCATGCCGGCCGAAACCCGCAATTACGTGCCCAAGCTGCAAGCGGTGAAAAACATCGTCGCCAACCCGCAGCAGTTCGGCCTGAACCTGCCGGTCATCGACAACAAGCCTTACTTCACCGCCATCGACAAGACCAGCGACATCGACCTGACCGTGGCGGCCCACCTGGCCGAGCTGTCGGTGGATGAATTCAAGGCCCTGAACCCGCAGTTCAAGCGCCCGGTCATCACTGGCGACGACCAGACCAAGATCCTGCTGCCGAAGGAAAACGCCGAGAAGTACCACCTGAACCTGGCGCAATGGACCAAGGAGCTGTCGAGCTGGACCACGCACAAGATCACCAGCGCGCGTGAAAGCATCGGCTCGCTGGCCTCGCGCTTCCACACTTCGCCTGAAGTGATTCGCCAAGCCAACAACATTCCGCAGAAGTCGGTGCTGAAAGCCGGTTCCACCATCCTGGTGCCGAAGATTTCCACCTCGGTCAGCCGCGACATCACCGCAGATGTGGCCAACACCGCCACCGTGGAATATGAAGCCGAGCGCAGCAACAGCGGCAAGGCCACGGCCAAAGGCTACAAGCAAGCCAAGGTCTCGCTGGTCAAAGCGCGCGTGCCGCGCGAGGCGGCCAGATCCAAGTCACATCGCAAGACCAATCACTGACAAAGGTTGCAGTTGCGGCGGTCTCGCCCTACAATCTCGGTCTTAAAAAAACACAACCCCGCTGACGTCGCCAGCCTGCTCCCCTGAGCCGGCTGGGGCGCGCAGTTGCAATCGGAGTCCCTATGGCGTTCTTGCAAGGTAAAAAAATCCTCATCACTGGTTTGCTGTCGAACCGTTCCATCGCCTACGGCATTGCCCAGGCGTGCAAACGCGAAGGCGCCGAACTGGCCTTCACCTACGTTGGCGAACGCTTCAAGGACCGCATCACTGAATTCGCCACTGAATTCGGCAGCAACCTGGTGTTCGACTGCGACGTCAGCAGCGACGAACAAATCAACGCCCTGTTCGCCGACCTCGGCAAGAGCTGGGACCGCCTGGACGGTCTGGTGCACGCGATCGGCTTTGCGCCGCGCGAAGCCATCGCCGGCGAATTCCTGGACGGCCTGACCCGCGAGAACTTCCGCATTGCCCACGACATCTCGGCCTACAGCTTCCCGGCAATGGCCAAGGCCGCGCTGCCGCTGCTGAAAGAAGGTTCGTCGGTGCTGACCCTGTCCTATCTGGGTGCCGTCCGTGCCATCCCTTACTACAACACGATGGGCCTGGCGAAAGCCTCGCTGGAAGCGTCGGTACGCTACCTGGCGGAAAACCTGGGTAAGCTGGGCATCCGTTCCAACGGCATCTCGGCCGGCCCGATCAAAACCCTGGCCGCTTCGGGCATCAAGGACTTCGGCAAACTGCTGGGCTTCGCCTCGTCGCACGCGCCGCTGCGCCGCAACGTCACCATCGAAGAAGTCGGCAACACCGCCGCCTTCCTGCTGTCCGACCTGGCGTCGGGCATCACCGGTGAAATCACCTACGTCGACGGCGGCTTCTCGCACGTGATGGGCCTGAACGCGGAAGACTACACGTAATCCTGCCTCCCCCCCCCGCACCAAACGCCCTTCTTACAGGGCGTTTTTTTTGGAGTAAACCATGCCGATTCGCCCGCCCTGCTTGTTATTGAGCTGCTGCCTCGCCGCACTGGCGCCCGCCGCCCAGGCACAAGCTGATTGCCTGCCAACCGTCTGGCACGGCGAGGTCGGCGGCGCGGCGATCACCCTGGAGTTCGGTAATTGGCTGGGGGCGTCGGCGCAGCTCGCAGGCCGCTACCACCTCGGGCGCAGCCAGGAAGACAACTACATCGTGCCCGATCCGGGCGACAGCAACCGCTGGCAGGCAGTAAGCGCGGCAAACAAAACACTCGGCCACGTCACCTTCTGGTGCGGTACCGAAGGCTATTTGCGCGGCATGTGGGAAAGTAACGACGGCAAAGTCGCACAACTGGATGCCGAGCCCAGCGGAAAAGGCTATTACTATGCGGGTGACCGGGAATACGCCATCCAGGTCGACGGCAGCGGCGCGCAAGGCCGCCAGCGCTATGAGCGCATCAGCATAAAAGGCATGCCCAACCGGCGCAGCGTCCGCCTTGGCGGGCAGACGGAGATTATCAACGACATCAACCGCAGGCTGCGCGATGACCTGGTCTCCAGCGTCATGGGCGCGCAGGACTGCGCCAGCCAAGCCTGGTTCAGGCAAGAAGCCCAGCCGCAGGCGACAGGCCGATACGAGGACGAGCTCCTATTCCTGGGCAAGAGTATCGCCGCGCTGTCGCGTCACTGGCAAGCGGCGTGCGACGATGATTTTCGCGCAAACGTGCAAAAGCCGGCCACGATGTTTAACCTGAATACGGGCGAGCAGGAGTTGGTCACCACCTGGCTGGCAGATCCTGAAATCGTCATAGCCAGCCAGGACGAGGTGAAGACCGAGCCTGCCACGTATCGCGGCACCCTGTCGCAGCTGTTGTGGCAAGCCTATCGGCACAAGGATCCATCGTGCGCCGCCAACGTGACCTTTACCCTGCTCGACGACCACATCGCGCCGACGCCGCAAGGCATGGCCTTCACGCCGCTGGCAGCCACCGAATTCCACCGATGCATTGCACCGGCCGTGGTGCCGTATCAGAAAATGCGACCCTTCCTGTCTGAGCTGGGCACCCAGCGCATCAACGAGCTGCTCTCGAAATAGCCACAACCATCCTGGCCGGAATTTTGTTGTCCAAGATTGTTAAAAAATATTATAATTTTTGATATTAGAACAATTTTCATACTAGGGTTGCAAGTGAATAGAATGATTTCGCCCGCTCCGGCGCGCATGCGGAAGGTATTGTTCATCCTCAGCGAATTGCTGGACGAGGATGTGGAATGGCTCGCCAATTCGGGCGACCGCCTGCGCTACCCGGTCGGCGCCGAGCTGATCCCGTGCGGCGGCACGGTGGACAGCATCTACTTCGTGCTGGACGGAACGTTTGCCGTACTGGCCCGCAATGGCGACCTGGTCGCGGAACTCCACAGCGGCGAAGTCATCGGTGAAATGTCGCTGGTCGACCCAGCCCGCACCACCGCCTCGGTGCAGGCCAACGCGGGCGCTTCGGCGCTGCGGGTCTCGCACGCCCGCCTGCGCGACAAGCTCCAGGCCGACGCCCCGTTCGCCGCCCGCTTCTACCGCGCGCTGGCGGTGTTCATGTCGGCCCGCATCCGCCACACCACCAGCCTGTTCGGCCAAGGCGACCAAGCTGCCGCGCCGCACGCCGAGGACATCAGCGAGGCGCAGCTGGAAAAAGCCCATCTCGCCAGCATGCGCTTCGAGCGCCTGCTGAAGCGCCTGGCCAGCTAACACTCATGCGGCCTATACAAGATGGCGAAACTAGGGCATAATGCTTGCCTTGTGCTGAATTCCGCATATTAATTGGTAGCAAGAAGCCATCAATTATTCAGCCAGTTAGATATACGCAGCTACGCAAGCCTCACAGCGCATCATCTGGATGCCCTGATAAAGCCCTCCCGCCCCTGGTGTCGTCACTTGAGACACCGTCCCGGCGCAAAGCTTTTGTGCCGAAATTTCTTTCGATTTTGATTGAGTCATTTCGTTTTTGGTAGGCGTTGCTATTTCGCGTTCCGTTTGTAGCGGATACGCTGATTTTTACGAAAGAAAAGCATGACATTTGAAGCACTAGGTCTCAACACGTCCATTATTAAAGCCCTGACCGACGCCGGCTACACCGCGCCGACCCCAGTTCAGCAGCAGGCAGTCCCTGCGGCGATCGCAGGCAAGGACTTGTTGGTATCCTCCCAGACCGGTTCCGGCAAGACTGCAGCCTTCATGCTGCCGTCGCTGCACCGTCTGGCCGCTATCGAGCCGGCCCCTGCCGGCAAAACCCCTAACCAGGAAGCGCAAGCCGCCCGTGCCCGCAACGAGCGTCCGCGTTTCAAAGCCGCCCAGCCGAAAATGCTGGTGCTGACCCCGACCCGCGAACTGGCGCTGCAAGTCACCACCAATACCGACAAATACAGCGTCAACCTGCGCCGCATCAAGGCCGTGTCGATCCTGGGCGGTATGCCATATCCAAAACAGATGCAACTGCTGGCCAAGAATCCTGAAATCCTGGTGGCCACCCCTGGCCGCCTGATCGACCACATGGAATCGGGCAAGATCGACTTCTCGCAACTGGAAATCCTGGTGCTGGACGAAGCCGACCGCATGCTGGACATGGGCTTCATCGACGACATCGAGAAAATCGTCGAAGCGACCCCGTCGACCCGTCAAACCATGCTGTTCTCGGCCACGCTGGATGGCGTGGTCGGCAACATGGCGCGCCGCATCACCAAAGAGCCACAGATCATCCAGATCATGAGCGCGGCCAACAAGCATGAAAACATCACCCAGCGCGTGCACTTCGTCGACGACCTGTCGCACAAGAACCGCCTGCTGGACCACCTGCTGCGCGACGAGTCGCTGGACCAGGCTGTGGTGTTCACCGCCACCAAGCGTGACGCCGACACCATCGCCGACCGCCTGAACATCGCCGGTTTCTCGGCTGCCGCGCTGCACGGCGACATGCACCAGGGCGCGCGTAACCGCACCCTGGACAGCCTGCGCCGCGGCCAGGTCAAGATCCTGATCGCCACCGACGTTGCCGCCCGCGGTATCGACGTGCCGACCATCACCCACGTGTTCAACTACGACCTGCCGAAGTTCCCGGAAGACTACGTGCACCGCATCGGCCGTACCGGCCGCGCTGGCCGCAACGGTCAGGCAATCTCGCTGGTGAACCACGCTGAAGGCATGCACGTGAAACGCATCGAGCGCTTCACCAAGCAGCTGATTCCGGTGAATGTGGTTGAGGGCTACGAGCCGAAGAAAACCGGTTCCGCGCCACGCACCTCGCGTCCAGGCGGCTGGAAGCCGGGCGACAACCGTGGCGGCGCCAAGCCAGGCCAGCGTTCGTTCAGCAAGCCAAGCGGCGCGCCACGCCGTGACGGCGTGACCGGCTCGAGCGAAGGCTACAAAGGCCCTGGCTTCAAAGCCAACAACCCGTACAACAGCGACCGTCCACGTCGCAGCTACGGCGACCGTTAATCCGGCCCGTTAGCTTGTACATCAAAAGCCACCAGCGCAATCTGGTGGCTTTTTTTTCACCGATTGGGTGCACAACGATGGGGCGTAACTACCTGTTTTAGCCTGCTCGATCCTCGCTGCCGCGATGCCGGCTTGGCCAGATTCACTTGCATTTGAACTGCGTCCGCAATGCGTCCAGCTCGCCGGGCTTGAGCTTACTGGCGGTTTCATTGTCGATCACGTTTTGCTCTTCGCGCACGATGAGAAATGCGCCATCAGCCTGCTCATTCAGTACGATGTAGCCGCAATAAAGACTGGTATTGGCATAAGCACCGGAGAAGTCGACTGCCGCATACGTACCGGGAGCGGCCTGCGGTGGGTTGTGATACCAAGTGATTTGTTTGATGTCGAGGCTGACTAGCTGTCCCGCTCGCGCATTAAAGTCCTGCGCCAGGAAACTCCAGCGCGCAAACGGTATCTGCTGTTGCTGAGCCGGGGTCAGCATCGCATACGCCTCCTGATATTGCCCGCCCTGCTTCAAAGAAAAGTACTTGCGGCTCTGTGCCTCGACACGTTCCTTTTGGTCGCCACCAGGCTGCCATTTAGGCGCGATGCTCTGTGCCATGCGCGCGTTCAACGCTTGAAAATCCTCCATTAACTTGTCGCAGGCCGTTTTACCGGCTTGGCAGAGCGCGGTCATCTTCATGCTGATGCTGCCTTTATCCTCCACCAATTGCCGTCGCACCACTGCGGGGTATGCGGCGTGATCAGGCGGGGTGAATGACCACAGCGTCGAGGCGCCCCGGTCATCAACAATGGTCCAGCCGCCCCGCACGGAAATAGAGACGTCGCTGCGCGACTTGAGCGCCTCCAGCGCAGCAGCAACCGTGGGATAGCCAACATCTCGTTCATCCTGCGCAAGTACCGCAGCGGGGAACACCAGGACTGCCAGAAACAAAGTCCGCATCATCATCCCTATCAACTTGATAAGTTTTGACTTTACTTCAGCATGCTCTTTTTGCCAACATTTAATGCTATCCTGAATGCCTCAATAAACTTTTAGAAGGCGGCAGTGATGAGCAATACGAAAAAATGGTCGGCGGAGTTTCTCGGTACGTTCTGGCTGACCCTGGGCGGCTGCGGCAGCGCGGTGCTGGCGGCGGCGTTTCCCGGCTTGGGCATCGGACTGTTGGGTGTGTCTCTCGCGTTCGGTTTGACCGTGGTGACCGGGGCTTATGCTTTCGGTCCGGTTTCCGGCGGCCACTTCAATCCCGCCGTGTCGGTCGGGCTGGTAATCGGCAAGCGCTTCAGCGCCAGCGAGCTGCCCGGCTACATCATTGCGCAGGTGCTGGGCGCGATTGCCGCTGCCGGCGTGCTGTACCTGATCGTTTCCGGCAAGGCTGGCTTCAGCGGCGTCGGCGGATTTGCGTCGAACGGCTATGGCGCCAACTCGCCGGGCGGCTACAGCCTGCTTTCGGTGCTGGTGTGCGAGGTAGTCCTGACGGCGGTCTTCCTGCTGGTGATCCTGGGCTCGACCGCCAAGCGCGCGGCAGGCGGCTTCGGCGGCTTGTCGATCGGCCTGTGCCTGACCTTGATCCACCTGGTTTCCATCCCTGTCTCCAACACCTCCGTCAATCCAGCCCGCAGCACCGGCCCTGCCCTGTTCGCCCAAACCGGCGCACTGGGTGACCTGTGGCTGTTCTGGGTAGCACCGATCGCCGGCGCCATCCTCGGCGCGCTGATCTACAACGCCCTGCTGGCGGACGACTGAGGCGTACAAGAACATTCGTGAAATCGATGGCGCCTGCCTGAAAGGCATTAATCGCGCCCGGCCCGCGTTGACAGTGCCACGATAGCGGCGCCGGCGGCGACGATCAGTGCGTCTTCGATCAGGCCACTGCGGGTCTGGCCGATGCTGGCCATCGCGCGCTTGCGGCCAGCCAGCGTGAGGTAGGCCAGCGGCACGGCGGTAGCCACCGCGACTGCCGCGCCGGCCGGTTCTCTGCCCTGTGGCGCCAGCGCGGCGCCGGCAATGCCCGCACTCATCACCCGCGCCAGCAGGCCAAGGAAGACGGTGCGGTCAGGCGCGGTCTTCATCTTATCGCCGACCAGTTCGCCGGCGCCCATTGCCAACGCGCCAGCTTTAAATAGCGGCTTGTCCAACAGGACCAGCTTCCCGCTGGTCTCACGGTCGGCCATGCGCGCCATCGCGAGCGTGGCCATCGGGGTCATTGATCGCGCGCTTGCCACAGCGCCAATCAGAGCGGAAGAAAGCAAGCTGCGAGCGGTCATCGTCGTCTCCGGTGAGTGAACCTGAAGACTTCACTTTACGAGCTATCGCAGCTTCACTCTGTTAAGCAGCTAGCACAAGCAGACTTACTTCAGCACCGCCGCAACGTCCACGATCTCCACACCTTGCAACTGGCCGAGCCAGGCGTCGAACCACGGTTTATGGGTGACGCCAACAATCGACAGCACGCGGGCACCGGGGCGCTCGCGGAAGGTTTCGCGGATGTTGGCGACCATGCGCAGATTGCGGATTTCCCAGCCGGCCACCCACATTTGCGGATAGCCTTCGGCCGATTTGCCACGCAGGGCAGCGCGCACGTTGCCGTCGGCGCGGACCAGCAGGTCGGCCGGCTGGTTCATTTGACGGTACAGCGGCAGCAGGTCGGCCGCCAGCGCCATCTCGTCGTAGCGTTTGTCTTGCGCTTGCAGTGCGGCGCCGCCCGCCTTCCATGCCGCCTCGATCGATGCGCCAAACGCCTTCACGTCAGCCAGCTCCAGGTTGTCGCCGGTGTGATTATCGACGGCATGCACGCGCTGCAAACCGAGGCGCGCTGCGAGGCGAGCGGCAATCTGGTAATCCTCGTTGTTATTGCTGGCGAGCTGATTGAGCTTGTTTACCAAAGCGCTGTTCAGCCCATCGCTGGCGCGGCGCTCGGACTCCGGCAACTGCAACCACTGCACATAAGCCGAAGCCCGCTCATTCGCAGCCAGGAACAGCGCAGCCAGATGGCGCCGCTGTGCTGGTGATGGCTGCGCCGGCCAGGCCTTGAGCGTTTTGTGCACTTCCGCGATGGCAGCGGTGAGATCCAATCCGGTGGCCGCCTTGGCCTCATCGGTCGGCTCGCAGTAATCCGCACCATACTTCGCCGGCTGGCGCGCAGCGAGATCGCACTCTTCGCCCGGCAGCGACTCGATGGTGATAACATCCGGCCTGAACGCCTCCAGTCGCGTGAGCACGCCATCCAGCGCAGCAGGATTAAACGACTTCGGCAGCTGGCTCAAGTGCACCGTGCCAAGCACCAGCACCTGCGACCGGGCTCCCGCCATGTCCCGGTCCAGCCCCGCCAGACTCCCCTGCGCCTGTGCCGCCAGCGGCAGCACCAAACCGAGAACCAGCCCCCATTTACCCATCTCGCCTCCTTACACTGAAAGTCTCCAGTGTAAGAAAGCCAATCGCAGTCCCAAGCCAGTTTTAGACAGACTGCCAATTCAACGCCTCAGAACGTAAAAACCGTAGGTTTAACAGTTTGGCATTGGCATAATTACTCCTTTATCAGGACAGCACAATATTCCCGGCCGAGCATCGTCTTCCAGTCTATGACTGCACCAATAACAACATCTGAGCAAGATCAGGACATCACCGCGACGGTGCTGCGGGAGCGGTCGCGCTTGTGGAATTTCATCCGGCGCCGGGTGGCCGACCAGACCGACGCCGACGATATCCTGCAGGACGTGTTCTACGAGTTCACCCAGGCTTACCGCCTGCCCGATCCCATCGAGCAGGCCAGCGCCTGGCTGTTCCGTGTCGCCCGCAACCGCATCATCGACCGCTTCCGCAAGAAGAAGGAAGTGGCACTGGAAGACCTCGCCCCAAACAACGACGAGGACGACGACTACCGTCTCGACCTGATGCTGCCCTCGCCCGACGCCGGCCCCGAGGCCGCCTACACCCGCGCCATGCTGCTGGAAGAACTCCAGCGCGCGCTGGAAGACCTCCCCGCCAACCAGCGCGAAGTCTTCATCGCCCACGAGCTGGACGGCGTCAGTTTCAAGGAGATGGCCGAACAAACCGGCGTCTCGATCAATACTTTATTGGGCCGCAAGCGCTACGCCGTGTTGTTCCTGCGCCAGCGCCTGCAAGCCCTGTACGACGAATGAAAGGAGTACCTGAAAAATGCGTCACCACGATATGAGCTACAAGAAATTCAAGCTGATGAAGGGCATCTTCATCCTCGCCTGCGCCGGCGTGCTCGGCGCCATCGTCATGGCTCTGTGGAACTGCTTGATCCCGGAAATCTTTCCCGGCGCCCATGCCGTGAATTATTGGCAAGCCCTCGGTTTGCTGCTACTCTGCCGCATCCTGTTTGGCGGCTTCCGCGGCCATCACCGCGACTGGCACGAAAAGCGCGAGCACTGGCAGCGCTGGCAAGCCATGACGCCCGAAGAGCGCCAGGCGTTCTTCAAGAACCGCGCCAATTTCTGCCGCCCCGCACCAACCGAAACGAAAGAATAAGGCATGCAAAAAACGCCCGCGCCGCCGTTCAGCGGCTATCAGAAAACCGTGGTGGCCATGCTGGCCTTCCTGCAGTTCGCCGTCATCCTCGACTTCATGATCATGTCGCCGCTGGGCGCGCTGATCATGCCGGACCTGAAGATTACAACGGCCCAGTTCGGCCTGGTGGTGTCGGCCTACGCCTTCAGCGCCGGCGCCTCCGGCCTGCTGACCGCCGGCTTTGCCGACCGCTACGACCGCAAGAAGCTGCTGCTGTTTTTCTACACCGGCTTCATTGTCGGCACCGTCTGGTGCGGCCTGGCGCAGAGCTTTGAAAGCCTGCTGGCCGCGCGCGTGTTCACCGGCCTGTTCGGCGGCGTGATCGGCTCCATCGTGCTGGCCATTTCAAGCGACCTGTTCCCGCCGCAAATGCGCGGCCGCGTCATGGGCCTGATCCAGACCGCGTTTGCCGCCAGCCAGGTGCTGGGCATCCCGGCCGGCATCTACCTGTCGAACCAGTGGAACTGGCACGTGCCGTTCCTGGCGATGGCCGCCTTCGGCCTGGCCGGCGGCCTGCTGGTGGCGTGGAAGCTGCAGCCGGTCGACGCCCACCTCAAGCAGCCGCAAGAGCACAGCGCTTTCATGCACCTGTACCACACGGTGACGGAAAAGCGCTACCTGCTGGCCTTCTGCGTGACTGCCCTGCTGACCACCGGCGGCTTCATGCTGATGCCGTTCAGCAGCGCCTACATCGTCAACAACATGGGCATCGATTTGCAGCACCTGCCGACCGTCTACCTGGTCACCGGCTTGTGCACCATCTTCATCGGCCCGCTGATCGGCCGCGCGGCCGATGCCGTCGGCAAGTTCCCGGTGTTCCTGTTCGGCACCGCGCTGTCGATCGCGATGGTGCTGATTTACACCCACCTCGGCCCTATCCCGCTGTGGCTGCTGGTGGTGGTGAATTCGGTGATGTTCGTCGGCATCTTCTCGCGCATGATTCCGTTCCAGGCGATTTCCTCGACGGTGCCGAGCCTGAACCAGCGCGGCTCCTACAACGCCATCAGCGCCTCGATCCAGCAGATGGCTGGCGGCCTGGCGTCGCTGGCGGCCGGCCACATCGTCACGCAGGATGCCAACGGCCACCTGCAGCATTTCGATCAGGTCGGCTACGTGGTGGTGGGCACTTCGCTGACGGCGGCCTTCCTGCTGTGGCGCCTGCATCGTGGCCTGCCGGTGGCCGCCGCCGCGCCACGTCCGGCATGACGTATCAAATTGTTTCCACTAATTAAGAAAAGCCAATTTAGTTGCCACACGGAATTATTTTCGAACTATAATGTTCATGCAAGCCGTACTCCACCACCAACCTTATTCGATTCAAAAGGGAGAAAGTGCATGAACTCCAGAAATATGGATGCCGCCTGTCTGCGCGCCCTGCGCCGCCGGGGTCATTCCGACAGCAGTATCGCAGCCATGTCGCCGGAAGAAGCGTTTTGTGAATACTGTGCCTACCACGGGATCATGAACCTGAACCCGTCCACGCTGCAAATGCTGGATAAGCTGCGCGGCGACGCCGGCAAGCAATAAAAAAAGCCACCTTGAAGGTGGCTTTTCTACTTGAGCGCAAACTAACGATTAGCGGTAGAAGGCTTCTACCGTGCCTTTCAGCTTGATCAGCATCGGATTGCCGAAGCGATCCAGTGCCTTGCCGGCCGGGACCTTGATCCAGCCTTCGCTGATGCAGTATTCATCCACATCGCTGCGCTCTTTGCCGTTGAACTTGATGCCTACATCGTGTTCGAACACGGCGGCAACGTGGAATTTGCTGCGCGGATCGATCGACAGACGATCCGGCAGTGGTGGGAGTTGAGTAGTATCGTTCATCCCGCCATTATATCAGTTCGCTCAGCTGGTTTTGAAGATCAGCTGCGCCACCCGTTGCAACTTCGGCGCCACCATCGGCACGGTCAGCATGGTGCTGCCGATGGCCATCAGCAGCAGCGCGGTGAAGGTCTCGCTGGTGATGATCTGCTTGTCGAGCAGGATATTGGCGAAAATGATCATGATCAGCGCCTTGGTCTGCAACAGCCAGCCGATGATCGACGCCTCGCCCTGCTCCCACTTGAGGATCTTGCCGGCCACATGGATGCCGGCCAGCTTGCCCGCCACCGACGCCACCAGCAGCACGCCGGCCACCAGGAACACCGCCGAACCGCCCATCGCCCAGTTGGTGCGCAGGCCGGTGCTGAGGAAGAAGACCGGCATCACCGCCATCAGGATGTTGGCGCGCAGGAAGTCCATTTTCTCCTGGTTGAACCACTCGGCATCCATCACCGCGCCGGCCAGGAAGGCGCCGACCATGAAGTGCAGGCCGGCCCAGTCGGCCGCCAGCGCGCACACCGCCAGCCAGATGAAGGAGACGTACCAGCGGTCGCGCTCTTCAATCCGCACCATCATCATGCGGAACAGCTTGGTGACGATGGCAAACACCACCAGGAAGCCGGCCTGGCGGCCGACGCGGTCCCAGTCCAGCAGGATCACCGCCAACACGCCCCAGATGGCGATATCGTCCAGGCTGGCGTAGCGCAGGATGCGCTGGCCGATCGGCTGGCGCAGGATTTCCAGTTTCTCCATTAGCAGGATCAGGATCGGCAACGCGGTCACGGCGCACGACATGCCCACGCCGAGCACGAATTGCCAGTCATGCGCCTTCGGGCCCATCCAGCCGGCGTAGCCGACCAGGCCGATGGCGGCGATGCAGCCGAACACCAACGGCGTACCGAGCGCCAGGCCGGCCGTGATACTGCTCTCGCGACGGTGGGTCCAGGCTTTTTTCAAGTCCAGCTCAACGCCGGCGATCATCACGAAAATCATCACCGCCCACCAGGCGATGCCGTTCAGCGATTGCACCACTTGCGGATTGAACACGAAGGAATAGTACTCAGGATAAGCGCGGCCCATGATGCCCGGCCCCAGCAGGATGCCGGCGATAATCTGTACCACCACCAGCGGCGCGTAGTAATCGGTGCCGCCCAGCCGCCAGATCAGGTAAGGCACGCTGAAAATAATGGTCATCGCGATCAGGAAGATCTCGGTGGTCCCCATATGCATTTTTATCCCCTGTTATGTAATTATGTAATATTAAGATGGAAACGATATCACACCTGACAGCCGCTGTGAGCGATGTGGCAAAAAACTAACAATAAGAAAATTCCATTCCAATTAGTTGATTACTCAAGTACTATTCAAGCACTTATCAACGAAGGAAAATCATGGACCAAGAGACTCCCATCAGCGCCAGCCTGGAATTCACGCTGCGCCTGGCGCGCGCGCAAGCGACGCTGGTGCGCCGCCTGGACCAGGTCCTGGGCGGCTACCACGGCATCAGCTTCAACGACTTCATGCTGCTGCACTACCTGAACCGCGCGCCGGGCGGCCGCCTGCGCCGCGTCGATCTGGCTGAACGGCTGGCCCTGACCGCATCCGGCGTCACTCGCAGCCTGCTGCCGCTGGAAAAAATCGGCCTGGTCGAACGCCAGCAAGATCCGCGCGACGCCCGCGTGGCCTATGCCGCCCTCACCGACGCTGGCCGCGAGATGGTCGGCAACGCCATCACTGTCGCCGAGCAGATCAGCAAGGACTTGCTGCGCAGCTGCCCGCCCGCGCTGCTCGACGATTTGAGCAACGCACTCGGCCTGATCGCCGGCATGCACGCCGCCAACTCATGAACGAGCTCAAGCAAGACGCCAACTTTAAATGGCTCACGCGCGGCGGCATCGTCTCCGCGCTTGGCGACCAGCTGACGATGGTCGCCCTGCCCTGGCTGGTGCTTAAGCTGACCGGCGACACGCTGGCGCTGGGCCTGGTGATTGCGCTGATGAGCGTGCCGCGCGCAGTGTTCATCCTGATCGGCGGCGCGCTGGTGGACCGCTACTCGCCCAAGTGCGTGCTCATGCTCAGCAAGTACGCCAATGCCGCGCTGCTTGGCCTGCTCGCGCTGCTGGTGCTAAACCTGAACGCAACGCCGACGGTGGCGCTGGGTGATTCGCTGTCGCTGACGGTGGCGCTGACGCCGCAACTGGCGCTGCAACTGATCTACGCGCTGGCCCTCGGCCTCGGCCTGGCGCAAGCTTTCGGCATGCCGTCGGCGACCTCCATCATGCCGCTCGCCATTCCGGCCGAACACCTGCAGGCGGCGAATGGCGTGTTGATGGGCATCCGCCAGCTGTCCATGCTACTCGGGCCGCTGATGGCCGCAGGTCTGCTGGCGATGAGCGGCAGCGCCGGCAGCGGTAATGGCGATGGCGTGGTGGCCGAGGCACACGGTCTCGCTATCGCCTTCGGCTTCGACTGCTTCAGCTACCTGTTCTCCGCGTGGACGCTGACCAAAGTGCGGCCGCTGAACGCGCCGGCTGCGGCCGATGGCCAGTCGGTGCTGCGCGCCGTCGGCGAAGGCTTGCGCATGGTGTGGCATGACGTGCCGATGCGCCTGTGCTTCATCTACTGGGGCATCGTATCGCTGGTCATCGGCGGCGCCATGCAAGTGGCGATTCCGGTGCTGGCGCGCGACCTGCACGGCGCCTCCACGCTCGGCATCTTGATGGGCGCACACGGCGCCGGCACGCTGCTCGGCATGGGCGTGGCGGCCAAGTTCGGAACACGTTTGCGCTTCGCCGAATTCGGCGCCATGCTGCTGCTGATCGACGCCATCGCCGGCGTGCTGGTGGCGCCGCTGGGCTTTGTGCACACGGCGTGGCAAGCATGCCTGCTGATGCTGGCGCTCGGCCTGTTGGGTGGCTACATGCAGATCAACGTGTTCACGTGGATCCAGCGCCGCATCCCGCCGCAGATGATGGGCCGCGCCATGAGCATCTTCATGTTCATCTTCATGGGACTGGCGCCGTTGTCGGCAGCAGGCGCGGGATGGATACTGACGTACATCTCGCTGTCGCAAATGTTTGTCGGTGGTGGCATCATACTGGTGCTGTTTGCTGCGGCGGCGTATGTGCTGACGCCAATCCGCCGCATCACCATCAACGCATAGCAAGGACATCGCATGGAAACCAAATGGCTGGAAGACTTTATCTCGCTGGTGGAGACCAATAACTTCAGCCGTTCGGCGGCGCTGCGCCACGTGACGCAGCCTGCCTTTTCGCGCCGCATCCAGTCGCTGGAAAACTGGCTCGGTACGGACTTGATCGACCGCACCTCGTATCCAACGCGGCTAACGCCGGCGGGCATTGTGTTCTACGAGCAGGCACTGGAGATGCTATCGAAGATCAACGGCGCGCGCGAAATGCTGCGCTCCAAGCGCGCCGCCGCGCAGACCAGCATCGACCTCGCGGTGCCGCATACGTTGTCGCTCACCTTCGTGCCGAAGTGGCTCACCAAACTCGAAGAAGATTTCGCGCCGATCCGCAGCCGCCTGATGGCGCTCAATGTCCACGACGCCGTGCTGCAACTGGTCGAAGGCGGTTGCGACCTGCTGCTGTGCTATCACCATCCGCGCCAGCCGGTGCAGCTGGATCCGGGCCGCTACGACATGCTGGTGCTGGGCCACGAATCGCTGCGCGCATATGCACGCTGCGATAAAAACAAGGTGCCGGAATTTAAACTGCCCGGCACCAAACGCGCACCGCTGCCCTTCCTCTCCTACACCAACAACGCCTATCTCGGGCGCATGGTGGAGCTGCTTCTGAACGATGCGAAAACGCCATTGCATCTCGAGCCGCATTACGAAACCGACATGGCCGAAGGCCTGAAGATGATGGCGCTGGAAGGACGCGGCATCGCCTTCCTGCCCGAATCCGCCGTCACGCGCGAGCTGAAACAAAAGCAGCTGGCACGCGCTGACGGCGATACCTCGGACTGGGAAATCGAGATGGAAATCCGCTTGTACCGCGAGCGTCCATCGACGCACCGGCGCGGAAAACCCATCGTCGAACGCCTGTGGGAATTCCTCGAAACGCAGCAAAATCACGGCGCGAAAAAACGCCGCATTCCGGTATCGGAGAGATAACTATGCATTTTTTGCATAGCCGAATGCGCATACAGCATTGGCCGCTCTAAACGCTCCAAGCCTATGATTCGTTCCACTTGATCGCTGCCATGAGCAGCGTTCATTCAACGAATTCACGGGAGCCTTGAGCATGACCACTGTACCAGCACAACACGCACTGCCTTCCTACCTCAACGCCGACGACCTCGGTCCTTGGGGCGTCTACCTGCAGCAGATCGACCGCGTTACCCCGCACCTCGGCAGCCTGTCGCGCTGGGTCGAAACCCTCAAGCGCCCGAAGCGCATCCTGACCGTTGACGTGCCGATCGAGCGCGATGACGGCAGCATCGCCCACTACGAAGGCTATCGCGTGCAGCACAATATGTCGCGTGGTCCAGGCAAAGGCGGCGTGCGCTTCCACCAGGACGTGACCCTGTCCGAAGTGATGGCACTGTCGGCATGGATGACCGTGAAAAACGCAGCAGTCAACGTGCCATACGGCGGCGCCAAAGGCGGCATCCGTGTCGATCCAAAGACCCTGTCGCGTGGTGAACTGCAGCGCCTGACCCGCCGCTACACCAGCGAAATCAGCCTGATTATCGGCCCTAACAAAGACATCCCGGCACCGGACGTCAACACCAACGAACAAGTGATGGCATGGATGATGGACTCCTACGCCATGATCGAAGGTAACCTGTCGACCGGCGTGGTGACCGGCAAGCCAATCTCGCTGGGCGGCTCGCTGGGCCGCCGCGAAGCGACCGGCCGTGGCGTGTTCGTGGTAGGCCGCGAAGCCGCCGCCAAGCGCGGTGTCGCGATTACCGGTGCACGTGTCGCCGTGCAGGGCTTTGGCAACGTGGGCGGCGTGGCCGCAACCATGTTCGCTGAAGCGGGTTCGAAAGTCATCGCCGTGCAGGATCACACCGCAACCGTGGTGCATCAGGGCGGCCTGGATATCGCCCGTCTGCACCAGCACGTAGCGGAAACCGGCGGTGTTGCAGGCTTCCCTGGCGCCGAAGCGATCCTCGACCGCGATGCATTCTGGGACGTGGAATCGGACATCCTGATCCCGGCCGCATTGGAACAGCAGATCACCGCAGCCAACGCACCGCGCATCCGCACCAAGATCATCCTGGAAGGCGCCAACGGTCCGACCACGCCGGAAGCGGACGACATCCTGACCGACAAGGATGTGCTGATCGTGCCGGACGTACTGGCCAACGCCGGCGGCGTCACCGTGTCGTACTTCGAATGGGTACAGGATTTCTCCAGCTTCTTCTGGAGCGAAGACGAAATTAATGCTCGCTTAACTCGCATCATGCAAGATGCGTTCAATGCAGTATGGGTTGTTGCGCAGGATAAGAAAGTCACCCTGCGTACCGCCACCTTCATCCTCGCTTGCACCCGTGTGCTGCAAGCGCGCGAAGTGCGCGGCCTGTACCCATGATTCACTGAATCCCCAGCAGTTTGCGCCTGCACGGTTTACGCCGTGCGGGCGTTTTTCGCATTGTAAGGAACATCACATGAGCACTATCGAACAAAAAGCACTGGCTTATCACCGCGCAGGCAGCGCGGGCAAGATCGCCATCGAAATCACCAAGAGCGTGAGCACGCAGGAAGACCTGGCGCTGGCCTATTCGCCAGGCGTCGCGGCGCCGTGCGTAGAGATCAAGCGCGATCCCGCCAAGGCCTACGAATACACCGCCAAGGGCAACCTGGTGGGCGTCATCACCAATGGCAGCGCAGTGCTCGGACTGGGCAACATCGGCGCGCTGGCAGGCAAGCCGGTGATGGAAGGTAAAGTCGTGCTGTTCAAAAAATTCGCCGGCATCGACGCGTTTGACATCGAAATCGACGAGAGCGATCCGGATAAACTGGTGGACATCATCGCCGCCCTGCATCCGACCTTCGGCGGTATCAACCTCGAAGACATCAAGGCGCCGGAGTGTTTCTACATCGAGCGCAAGCTGCGCGAACGCTTGTCGATTCCGGTGTTCCACGACGACCAGCACGGCACCGCTATTGTGGTCGGCGCGGGCATGCTGAACGCGATTGAAATGACCGGCCGCGATATCGCCACTGTAAAAATCGTCTGCTCCGGCGCCGGCGCTGCGGCCATCGCCTGCCTCGAACTGCTGGTGGATCTGGGCGCACAACGCAAAAACATCTTCGTCTGCGACAGCAAAGGCGTGCTGACCACCGCGCGCCAGCTCGATGGCGAAAAAGCTGCGTGGGCGCAGGACACCAGCGCCGTAACGCTGTCGGATGTGATGGAAGGTGCGGACGTGTTCCTCGGCGTATCGGGTCCGGGCGTACTGTCGCCGCTGGACGTGCAGCGCATGAAGGCGCAACCTATCGTGTTCACGCTGGCGAATCCGGAACCGGAACTGCGTCCGGAACTGGTGCGCGAAGTGGCGCCGGACGCGATCATCGCCACCGGCCGTTCGGACTATCCGAACCAGATCAACAATGCCCTGTGCTTCCCTTACCTGTTCCGCGCCGCGCTGGACTCGGGTGCGACCACGATCAATCAAGAGATGAAGCGTGCTTGCGTAGTCGCCCTGGCCGACATGGCGCGTAGCGATGCCCGCTTCAGCAAGGACTACATCGTTCCGGGCCTGCTCGACCCTCGCCTGCTGAGCGGCGTCACGCCGAAGATCGCAGCGGCAGCATGGCGCAGCGGTGTCGCCCGCAAGCAGCTGGCGGAACTGGAATACGCCGACGACCTGAAGGATCTGGCCGAATCGCTGCTGTAATCAACCTTGCCGATGAAGGCGCAGCAGCGCAAAGAAATCGGCAAAGTTGAGTGCCACATCCATCGAGTGGCACACATGAATTTCACGCGCGGCGATCTCGTCGCCGTAGCGTGAATCATCAAGGATGCGCCGCACACGACGCTTCGTTGTGGGGCATAGCTCCATGCCGAACGCGGTCAGCGACACCATCGGGCTATCGCCAAATGTCAGCGAGCCGCCCAGCTGCACGAATGGCGGAAGATGCTGATACTGCTCGTACAGCCATTGCGCCACTGGTGAAATCGTGCGGAACTCACTGGTCAGCGACGCAACCGAAATCTGGAAGCGCTTGTATTCGGATTCCGGAATCTGCCACACTGGCACCCTGGACTCTTCCAGCACATGGCGCGCCGCAGCGAGATCGGTAGACAGGTTGTATTCATGGCCACCATCCCCGCCACCTATCCACACCAACTTGATTTTGTCAGCGATCAGTGGATTGAGACGCAGCGCCGCAGCGATATTTGTCAGCGGCCCGCCGCAAGTCACGATCAAAGGCAAAGCATCATCGCGCAGCGCTTCGGCGACGATAGCGCGCGCCGCAGCCGACTCCCCGCCTGCAAAGCCCTCGGCGCCAGCAATGACCGGCGGCGGATTCGCCACCTCCAGACGCCCAATCAAATCCTGCGTCAGACGGCATCCGGCGGCCGCCGTCCGCGCCGTATCAACACCGGCCATCCGAGCGAGATTCGCATCCAGCGCCGAACCGGTAACCAGCACCGTACGCGCCTTGGGTGACAGCAGCTGATGCGCGAGCGCGACCAACCCATCCGGATCGCCGGCAAAATCGTTATCGATAATCACCCGCACCGAAGGCCGCTGCGCAATCGCGGCCAGCGGCCCGGCAAAAGCAGCAGTGGGAACCGCAGCGGCAGCCGTCAGGAAGGCACGTCGTTTCATCTCTACTCCGGGTCACCATAATCGCCCCATTGTATCGACCTGCCCCACCGCCAAATTCACCTATTTCGCGATACCTGCTATCAGGCTTTACGTTCTGAACGTGACTTCATCAGCCCGAGAATCGAACGATGGAAATCCTTCAGCACCAGTTTCCCCCACACGTTTCCATATGCCTGCAAGCGCGACTTGTTGATGAAGCTTGTCGTCAGGCTCAGGTCCGTGCCGCCATCCTTGCTCCGTTCCAGCGTGTAGCCGCCGTCGATCAGCTCGAAGTATTCGCCATTGATCTCGACATGTTCATCAAGCGCTTCGCGGGGAATAGCGCCCTTGGGAACGACAAACCGATAGCGCAAGGCGTGCGGTTTGTCCGACTCCGTGATCACCTCCTGGAACCAGACATTTTTCTCCCAGCGGCTGGTACGCACGTTGCCGTTCATCTGCGCCTCGACTGGCTTCGGCAAACCGATCAAATGAACAAAAGAGAATCCCAGTTCATTCGGACGAATATTGCGCACTTCCGCCAAATTATCAAACACGACTTCGGGCGCCGCATCGATATGAATCGTATTTTGCACGGTCTGAGTGCTGCGCTGTTCTGGCAGCAGGCTCTCAATCGGCCCAAACAATAACGGCAGCAAGGCCAAAGCTGGCAAGGTTGAGCGGTCAACCCGGTCATTATTATGAATCAAGCCGCCAATCAAGCCGCCCGAAATCGAGGCGCACATAAAGACCGGCACCACCAGCACGATGCAAATCAGGCCTTCCAGAAAGGTGACGAACATCGCGAGCAAGAACAACCCCATCGCGGAAGTTGCCAAGCCGACCTGACGGCCAACACTGACCCGCACATTCCTCTCCGCGCCCCATAGCACCGCAATCGCACCGACGCTAAAAGGACAGACAAACAGGAAGGCAGAAGAAATCGTGCTGATAAAAGGATGAACATCCTTGCTGGCGAATCCAAGGCGAATGGCCAATCCATACACCGCACCAACCAGCACACCTGCAACTACTTTGGATGAGAACTTAAACATCTGATGATGCACTCCTGGCGCCTTATTTCACCGGTTGTAGAGCGATAACCGCCATGCCTACCAGCGCCAGCAAGGCACCGATGATGTCGAAGCGAGTCAGTGAAACGCCGTCGACAAAGCGAAGCCAGAGCAACGCAACGCAGATGTAAGCGCCGCCGTACGCCGCATAGGTGCGACCGGCGGCGGTTGGATGTAAAGTCAGGAGCCAGGCAAACAAGGCCAAGGACAACGCCGCAGGCAGCAACAGCCAAGCTGACTTGCCCTGCCTAAGCACCAGCCAAGGCAGATAGCAGCCAACTATTTCTGCCAACGCCGTCACAAAGAACAGCACAGCAATCTTGAAGAAGTTCGTCATTATTTTCAGGCGAGTATTTTCCCGACCGGACATCGTAGCCTTTCAATGCTCAGTTGGGATTGCTCTCCGTCGCACGGTACGTCACTCCAAACAACTTCGCATATTCGGCCAGCGGCGGCAATCCTATACTCCGACGGCGCTCATCGACATGCTGCTCATCTTCGATTGGCGCAAATCGTAGCGGCTCGCCAATGAGTTGCGTGCCATAGAGTTGGGCTCGGCCGTCGCTGATACGGACTCGATCCTCAAGTAACGCGAGATCTGAACCAAGTGCATCGGCACGCTTCACCGCATCACGTAGCAAGGGGAGGTATTTCAACTGACTATCCTTGTCCGCATGTTGCAAAACCAAAAACGCAGTTTGAGAGGCCATGCCAGCAAAATGCAAGCCCGGCCATCCGTAGGCATCAATGATCTCGGCTAATCGTTTCATGTTCGCCGTGTCGATTGCGGACTGCTGCGCCCACTCATCCGACGTGACATTTGCGCTGGCGGCACGTCCGCGATACAACTGGTCAGGACCGCTCATTGCCTCAAGGTCACGCACTGCCTTGGCACGATCGGGAGTAATGGGTGTCTTGATGACCCGCACATCGTCACCTAACAGGATGAACGACTGCAGACTTTGAGGCGTCAAACTGGCCTGGACGTTACCTACCAGATGAATACCTTGAGCATCCTGATCAATCTGATTGGCTTTTGCCGCCGCCTCAGTTTTTGCACCGATCGCAAAAATGATTCCACCGACAGCCTTGCCATTCGCATAAAAAGAGATGGTAGTTTGCGTAAGCCCATCATCTGCATAGGCCCGTTGAACACTGCAAGCCAGTGCGGCTAAAAGAAAAAACTGCCGTCGAAAAATCATATGCGTCCTCACATAAAATGCAGCTCCCGGCCGCCTTATCAAAGCCAGTTAGCGCCCAGATTCAACAGCGGTGCCCGAAGCCAAAAGGGACTTCAATTTGCGGACTGCGTCAGGCTTGACTTTGGGCAGTCCCGGCGAGAGTTGCTCGGCCGTAGCAAGCGACAGCCGAGCCGCAGCGAATTTTCCTTGCTTGGCCAGAAGTTCAGCTTCTACAAAGTGAGCAGTGGCGCTATTCGGATGCGCCAACAACACTTGATCCATCATGGACTGCGCTTCGTCGTATCTGCCAGCCTCCGCAGCAACATACACCTCGTGGATAGTGGGCTCAGCGGCAAACACTGGCGTGCACAGGGCCAGAATAGAGGTCACCAAAGAATTACGTGCAATAGACTTAAACGTCATGTCATACATCCTGATAAGAATAATTGGGATCGCGAGCAGCGCGGGCGTTGATTAATGCGACGGCATGGGCGACACCATTCTCCACCGCCATCGCGCGAGCGACGCTAGCGGCTTTTAACTGCATCTCGGGCCGCAGCGCCTTGACGCTCGCGGCCAGCTGTTTGGCGGTGACGTTGCGGCGCGTGGTCAGTTTGCCGGCGACGCCAATGCGGCGCAGTTCGTTGGCCCAGTGTTCCTGCTCGCTGATGTGGGCGATAACGATGGAGGGCTTGCCCGCCAGCGTCGCCGATTGCGTGGTGCCCGCGCCGCCATGATGCACGACCGCTGCGCAGCGTGGGAAGATCAAGTGATGCGGCGAGGCGGATACGTAAATGATCTGCTCATCGGAGCGGAATCCGCACTCCTCCCAGCGCGACGCCTGTATCACTGCGCGGCAGCCTGCTTGCCGCGCCGCTTCTGTCAGCATGCGCAACGTTTCGGTTTGATCGGCGACGTCGGGCGGCATCCAGCTCCCCAACGTCATGTAGACAGGCGCCTCGCCTGCCGCGAGGAAGGATGACAGGGCGCCGCTCATTTCACCCTCCAGCGGCATGTTAGGCATGTCGAGGAAGCCGCATACCTGCAAGGCTTCCGGCCAATCCGGCTGGCGCTCGCATATCTGCGGGCTCACTGCCACCAGCGTCAGATAGGACGACAGCCACAATTCGCTCACTACGTCTTTCGCTGGTGACATGCCCAACTGCGTTCGCAAGCGGTTGACGTAGGGACTGAGCACCCGATGCAGCAGGGTACGCGTCAGCCACCAAAGAAAACCATTGAACATGCGCGGCCAGCCCAATGGATGACTGTACGCACTCGGTATCGCCGCATGCGACAGCAACACGCTCACATACGGCTTGCTCGCATGCTCCGCCGCGATCTGCAATGGATGCATGAAGTAGTGCCCCACCAGCAGATCCGACTGCGCCGCCAACTCGCGCGCCGCTGCAAACATCGCATCCTCCACCGGCCCAAAGCAGCGCTGCAGGATCAACTTCATCTGCTTCAAAGGATCGCGTGCATTGACGATGGCCCAGCCGATCTCCGCGCCCTGCCCCGGCGTTATCACGGGCGAAACCAGCACGCGAATCCGCACGCCGGCGGCAGACGTCACGCCGGCATACGCATCGCTGTCGACGCAGGTAATCAGCAGCGTGACCTCATGTCCGGCCAGTTGCAAGCCTTCCGCCAGCGCCAGAAACGGCCGGATATCGCCATGACTTCCCCACGTTTGCAGCCCTATTTTCATGCCTGCTTGCGCTGCGCGATCCAGTCGTTAATCACGCGCTCCAATACGGACAGTGGCAAGGCGCCATGCGACAGCACTTCGTTATGGAACTGCTTCAAGTCGAACTTGTCGCCCAGCTCCTGCTTCGCATGCTCGCGCAAAGCCAGTATCTTCAGCATGCCAACCTTGTACGCCAGGGCCTGTCCCGGATTGACGAAGTAGCGCTCCACCTCTGCCGTCACATCGCCTTCCGACATGCCAGTGTTGTCCATCATGTAGCTGATGGACTGCTCGCGCGTCCAGTGCTTGTAGTGGATGCCGGAATCGACCACCAGCCGTGTGGCGCGCATCATCTCGTCGCGCAGGCGGCCCAGATTATCGAGAGGCGTCTTCTGGAATCCCATCTCGAACGCCAGCCGCTCCGCATACAGCGCCCAGCCTTCCTGATAGGCGGTAAACGGCAGCACGCGGCGGAAGAATGGCACGTCCTGCATTTCCTGCGCAATCGCGATCTGGAAGTGGTGGCCCGGTATGCCCTCGTGATAAGCCAGCGTGCGCATGGCGAATTTCGGCGTGTCGCCCGGATTGCGCATGTTCGCGTAGAACACGCCCGGGCGCGAACCGTCGAACGCGCCCATCATGTAGTAGGCGCCCGGCGCGGTTGCCTCCGACGACGGCGGCACCTGCTCCACTTTCACACCCAGCTTGGGACGCAGGTCGAACGCGCTGCCCAGCCCCTGATTCACCTCATCGAGGATGGCCTGATACTGCGCCAGCATAGCCTTCTTGCCTTCCGGCGTGTTCGCATACTGCTGCTCCGGCGAACGCGCCAACTGCTGCACGCGCACACCGATGCTGCCATCGCTGAGGCCTTGCGATTTGAGGATGATCTCCATTTCCGCGCTGACGCGCGCCACTTCGGCCAGTCCCAGTTCATGCACCTCCTGCGGCGTCATGTTGGAAGTGGTGTGCATGCGCACCGCCCAAGCATAGTAGGCATCGCCGTTCGGCAGGCTCCAGGCGCCGTTGTTCTCCTTGGCCTTCGGCGCCAGCGCCGTGAAGTAGCTGATCAAGCCGCGATAGGCCGGATACACCTGATCCTTCACCGCTGCCGCAACTCCGGCCAGCAGGCGTGTACGGGTTTCCGCATCCATCTCCGCAGCCGGAACCTTATCCAGCTTTTCCTTGAAGGTGACGTACAGCGGGTGCTGCTCCGGAGCGCCGGAGATCATGCCATTCATCTGCTTGAGCACCTTCTCCACCGTGAAGCGCGGCGGAACGACGCCGTGCAACTCACGCTGCCCCAAGGCCTCCGTCAGCTGCGTAAACTTCACCGGGAATAGTTTCAGACGCGCGATGTAGTTCTCAGCCTCGCCCTTGTTCGTCACCTGATGCACCTGCACCATGAAGTCCGGCAGCGCGCTTTGCACGCCCTGCATCTGGTTCACCGGGAAGTCGTGATGCTGATACGGCTCGCCATCCGCCTGTATCTGCAGGAAGTACGCCAATGCGTCGTAAGACAGCTGGCCTTCGCGGTCGAGCTTTTCGCGGTCGTACTGCTTGAGCGTGGCGAGGCTGTTCTTCACCAGATCAAGCGCCTTCTTCTCGTGTGCCGGCGAGGCGTCATCCAGCTTGGCGCTGTAGAAGTCCGCCCAGCCGGGCAGGATGCGCATCGACGACAACATCTCGGGACTGTCGATGGCGAAGGCCGCAAACACACGCGTGTAGAACCAGTTCAGGTTCAGCGGCTTGAAATAAATGGTATGCACGACCAGGGCCGCAATCACCAGCACCACGGAAGCCAGCGCAATCGCCAGCCATTTGAACACACGCTTCATACGGCACCTTCCCCATCATCATAATTATTTTTCAATTATGAAATGAGTAACGTGCTGGATGCAAGCAGTTTAAGGAGTACGGGTGATGTTGAAGGCGCGCAGGCGCTCGTCGTCGCCGACCAGCAGCACCGCATGGTCGGCAAACAGCATCTGACGAAACACCGGCGAGGTGCCCAGCAAGGCGCGGCCAGGCAAGGTGAAACGGTCCACGCTTTGGGCCTGCGACGACAGCGGCCCCGAACTGACACCGTAATCGGCCAGCACCAGCACATCGCCCACCGGGTCACCGGCACGGAATGCGCCAACCACGCTGCCGGCGATGGTCAGGCCGCCGCTGAACACATGCGCGTCGATCTCGGTGGCGCGCGGATTGCCGTTCCAGTTGGAAGACAAGCTTTCTTGCGTCAGGTCGGTGCGGCCGGTGGCCAGCACGGCCGCGCCGTTGCTGTCGACCGCTACGCCCATCACGCCGCCGCTGCTGGTGGTTGTGGCTTTGCCGTTCCATAGCACCGCCATCTTGCCGCTGCTGTTCAGCGCCACCGGATATGGCTGCGAACCGCCGGTATTGATCGAGCGGATGGTTGGCGCGCCAGCACCCTTGGCCCACATGGCCAGCGTGGCGCCGCCGCCTTCCATCCAGCCGGCGAGCACCGTGCCGTTAGACGCCGCCACGCGCGGATGCAGGGCCGAGGTGGAAATCGTGAAGGGTGGCGTCAACTGCCTGCCGTTGAAATCGAACTTGCACAGCTTGAGCACATACTGCGTCTTGTCCGTGACCGGCAGCAGCGAGAACGTAGTGGCCAGCCAGAAGCCGTTGCCATCGACCGCGCCGCCGTTTTCGGCAGCCGCGTATTCGGTGGTGGAAGTCGCCGCGACGGGGGGATAGAGATCGGTGGAGCTGCCCAGCAGCCTGGCCTGCGCATCAAAGTGCAGCAATCTGGTGCCGGTACTGGCTTGCACCATGACGAAACCATCGGGCGACGGCAGCATCAGCCATTCGCCGGTATAGCCTTCGGCCAGCGTGAAGCCATAGTCGGTGGTGGAAACCAGCTTGCCCTGCTTATCCAGCACGCTCAGTCGCGTGCCCGCATATTTAGGCCGGCTGTTGACGGTAACGAACGAATCGGAGCGCGAGCGGACCACGATATGATCGCCGACCACCAGCGCGCCGGTCATCCCCGCCAGCGAACCGACGGTAAGGGGATCGCTAATAGTCATGGCGGTGGTGGGAGCGGTGGAGCCGCTGGATGAACTACCTGCGGTGGTATTCCCGGAGGAGGAGGAACCGGAACCACCACCGCAAGCGCTCAGCACCAAAAAGACAGAGAGAAGTAAAGCACGCATCCAAACAGTATAAAAAGAAAAACAACTTCTCCCTACCCTGCCCGCATGGCCTCACGAGCCAGCGTGATGACCGCTCAGACCATTACTGCTGGCGAATGACCGCGCCGCCCTTCATCACGAACGAGACGTTGGTCAACTGGGTGGCGTCATCGGCCGGGTTGCCCTGGACGGCAATGATGTCGGCGAACTTGCCGATGCTGATCGAACCCACTCGGTCTTTCCAGCCCAGCAGGTCGGCAGCATGGATGGTCGCGGACTGAATGGCCTGCATCGAGGTCATGCCGTATTTGACCATATAGTAGAACTGCTTGGCATTGTCGCCGTGTGGATAAACGCCGGCGTCGGTGCCGTAGGCCATCTTCACGCCCTTGCCGAACGCCTTGCGGAAGTTATCGCGTTGCAGCTGGCCGACTTCGCGCTCCTTCTCCAGCGATTCCGGCAGGATGCCGGCCTTCGCGCCTTCCTGCAGGATGAAGTCATCATCGTAGATGTCCATCACCAGATAGGTGCCGCGCTCCTTGGCCAGCTTGATACCTTCATCGTCAATCAGGCTCGCGTGCTCGATGGAGTCGACGCCGGCCAGGATGGCATCCCTGATTGCGCTGGCGCCGTGCGCGTGCGCCGCGACCTTGCGGCCCAGCTTATGCGCTTCGCCGATGATGGCCTGCATCTCTTCCAGCGTGTACTCTTGTGCGCCTGCCGCATCGCCCTTGGACAGCACGCCGCCCGAGGCGCAGATCTTGATCACGTCGGCGCCATACTTGGCCATCTCGCGCACCTTGGCGCGGGCGGCCCACGGACCGTCCGCCACGCCGCGAGCGACATAGTTGGCGTCAGGCGGCAGCAGGTTGTCGTCGCAGTGGCCGCCCTTCATGCCGATCAGATGGCCGGCCGAGCGCATGCGCGGACCGATGAAATCGCCGTCGTTGATGGCGTCGCGCAGCGCGACGTCGCCAAAGCCAGTACCGCTGGACCCGACGTCGCGCACGGTGGTGAAGCCGGCTTCCAGCGTCTTGCGTGCAGCGAGTACACCGTAAAGTGCGGCGCGCACGTCGGACACGCCCAGCGCGTTGTAGCCGCCCAGGTAGGCGTCGGCGGTCAGGTGCGTGTGCATGTCGATCAGGCCTGGCAGCACGGTTTGCGTCGACAGGTCGATCACTTTGGCGCCGGCCGGCACGGCGGTCGAAGCACTCGGACCGACGGCGCTAATGCGCTCGCCGGTGATAACGATGGACTGGTCTTTCAACACGGTGCCGGCAACAACATCAACCAGCTTGCCAGCGCGGATCACGGTGACTTGATCGGCGGCGTTGGTCTGCGCAACCGCGCCCAGGATCGCGGCGGACATCAGGAGGTGCTTCAATTTCATGGAGGGCGCCCTTGTTTTCATCGAAAACAAAAAGCATAGCAGAGCACCCGCCAAAAGCGAAACTATCCGGGCCAGGCGCAAGTGCGGAAACCTGCAAAGAGGTCGTCGCGTTCAGGTAGTTGAAGATGGCGGAATTTGGCAGAGCCAAAACGCGACGGCGTAGCGAATGAAGCACCGCGCAGCACCTGGTGCGCATGGAACCACGGCGCCGAATATTCGCGGTAGCGGTCCGCCTCAAACTCCGGGTATGGCTCGAAGGAAGACGCGGTCCATTCCCATAGCTGGCCCCAGCGGAATGCGGGATGGCCCGAAAGCGCGGCATACTCCCACTCGCTCTCAGTCGGCAGGCGGCGGCCGGCCCAGGCGCAATAAGCCTGCGCCTCGTAAAGGTTCACGTGCCGCACCGGCTGGGCACCGGACAGCGTCGACAGTCTTCCGAAGCGCATGGTGCGCCACTGCCCGCCGTCGCGCTGCCAGTAGCGCGGCGCCGAGCGCTCCTGGCGCATCAGCCAATCAGCGCCGGCCTGGCTCCAGAACTGGCGGTTGTCGTAGCCGCCATCGGTGACGAAATCTGCATACTGGGCGTTGCTAACCAGTGTGCTATCCATGCGGAACGGCGCCACATGGAAGCTGTGCGCGGCGCGCTCGTTATCGAAGGTGAAGCCGGCGCCGGTCTTGCAGCCCAGTTGCAGCGTGCCGCCGGGGAAGCCGATTTCGGATGGCGCGAACAGCAGCCGCCCTTCGCTCTCCTCCGGCACCGGCGCGGGCAATCCCAGCACCTGCAAGGTGTGCAGCAGCGCTTCGCCCAGCATGTCCTCATGCGCCAGCGCCAACCGGTATGGATACAAGGCCTCGTCGGTGTTGGCTTCGCGCGAGAGCTTGTCCAGCACGCGGTCCAGCACTTCGTGGCAGTAGGTCTTGACGCCGCCGGGGCTGGGCAGGTCCAGCGTCCAGCGCGCACGATGCGGCACGCGCTCGGCGTCGAACCAGTCGTCGCCCTTGGTCAGCAGGCAGTTGCCGTTGGCGTCGGCGGGATGGCTGGATGCGGCCTCGCGCAGGATGTACCACTCGGCGAACCAGGCAATGCGACCCAGCTCCCACAACGGCGGATTGATGGTGCGCAGTTGCGGTACCCGCGCCGCCGCGTCCATGCCGGCGGCGGCAAAACAGTCGAACAGCGACAGCGTATAATCCCGTGCATGCTGCAGGGCTTCGGCCAGCTGCTGCGACGTGGCGTTCCTGAAGGAAGAAGAGCTGGAAGTCATGCGCCGATTGTAATACAACAGGAATCCCATCATGAGCACTGAAGCTATCAAACTGACCTCTTTCTCCCACGGCGGCGGCTGCGGCTGCAAAATCGCGCCCGGCGTGCTGTCCGAAATCCTGAAAAACTCCAGCGGCTTCCCGGTGCCGAAGGAACTGCTGGTCGGGATCGAGACCTCGGACGATGCCGCCGTGTACAAGCTCAATGACGAGCAGGCGCTGATCGCCACCACCGATTTCTTCATGCCCATCGTCGACGATCCGTACGACTTCGGCCGCATCGCCGCCACCAACGCCATCTCCGACGTGTACGCGATGGGCGGCACGCCGATCATGGCGCTGGCACTGGTCGGCATGCCGATCAACAAACTGCCGATTGAAACCATCGGCCAGATCATCAAGGGCGGCGAATCGATTTGCGCCGAAGCGGGCATTCCGATTGCGGGCGGCCACACCATCGATTCGGTGGAGCCGATCTACGGGCTGGTGGTGATGGGCTTGATCCATCCATCGAAGGTAAAGCGCAACGCCGATGCGAAAGCCGGCGACGTGCTGGTACTCGGTAAGCCGCTGGGCGTGGGCGTGCTGTCGGCGGCGCTGAAAAAAGGCGCACTCGATGACGCCGGCTACGCCGCCATGATCGCCAACACCACCAAGCTGAATAAGCCGGGCAAGGCGCTGTCCGAGCTGGCCGGCGTACACGCGCTGACCGACGTCACCGGCTTCGGCCTGCTGGGCCACCTGCTGGAACTGGCGCGCGGCGCCAAGCTGGAAGCGCATCTGGACATGAAGCAGATCCCGCTGCTGCCCGGCGTGGAACAGCTGGCGCACGACGGCTATTTCACCGGCGCCTCGGGTCGCAACTGGGAAGCCTACGGCAAAGACGTGCAGTTGGCGGCATCCATCACGCCGGCCCAGCACTCGCTGCTGACCGACCCGCAAACCTCGGGCGGCCTGCTGGTCTCCTGCGACGCCGGCGCGGTGGAAGAAGTGCTCGCCCTGTTCCGCAGCCAGGGCTTCGGCGAAGCCGCCGTCATCGGCCGCGTGGCCGCCGGCGCGGCGCGCGTCAATGTAGCCTAAACGACAACCCCGCCAATTTCGCTTGACGGCTGCGGCGGGGATCGCTTACATTCTAGGAATGATCTCGCATCTGCACCTATCCGCTTTCCTGCTATCGCCTGCCAGCGCCCTATCGCTAGCAGCGCGTCTACTAGCGCGCGTTTAATCCGCGCCTCTGTTGTACCCCTCGTGCCGGCCATAAGCCGCACCTGCCCCAAAAAATCAGGAAAGTTGTACCGATGCTCCCAGCTTTTTCGCACCTGCTAAAACTACCGATCGGTTGCCGCGCCTAGTGTCCCGTGGCCGCGCCGCAGCCTTTCGCCACATCGTTTAGCACACCCCATATACAGAATTCAGGAGCACTACCATGATGTTGCAGAACCCAGCGAGCAAATACCGCGCCTTCCCAGCCGTCCAACTCACCGACCGTACCTGGCCGAACGCCGTCATCGCCAAGCCGCCTATCTGGATGAGCACAGACCTGCGCGACGGTAACCAGGCGCTGATCGAGCCGATGAGCATCGAGAAAAAACTGCGCATGTTCGACCTGCTGATCAAGATCGGCCTGAAGGAGATCGAAGTGGGCTTCCCTTCGGCTTCGCAGACCGACTTCGATTTCGTGCGCAAGCTGGTGGAAGAAAACCGCATCCCGGACGACGTCACCATCATCGTGCTGACCCAGTCGCGCGAAGAACTGATCCGCCGCACCGTGGAATCGTGCGTTGGCGCCAAGCGCGCCATCGTCCACCTGTATAACTCGGTGGCGCCGGTATTCCGCAAAGTGGTGTTCGGCATGTCGCGCGAAGAGATCACCAACATCGCCACCACCGGTGCCAAACTGGTGAAGGAATTGACCAAGCAGCACCCGGACACCGACTGGGGCTACGAGTACACCCCGGAATCCTTCTCCACCACGGAGCTGGACTTCTCCAAGCATATCTGCGACGCCGTGATCGCCATCTTCGAGCCGACTCCGTCCAAGAAGATGATCATCAACCTGCCGTCCACCGTGGAATGCAGCACGCCTAACGTCTACGCCGACCAGATCGAATGGATGTCGCGCAAGCTGACCCGCCGCGATTCGCTGATTATCTCGGTCCACCCGCACAACGATCGCGGCACCGCCGTCGCTTCGGCCGAACTGGCCGTGATGGCCGGCGCCGACCGCGTTGAAGGCTGCTTGTTCGGCAACGGCGAACGCACCGGCAACGTCGACCTGGTAACGCTGGCACTGAACCTGTACACCCAGGGCGTGCACCCAGGCCTGGACTTCTCGGACATCGACGAAGTGCGCAAGGTGGTTGAGGAATGCAACCAGCTGCCAGTGCACCCGCGCCACCCGTACGTGGGTGATCTGGTATTCACCGCCTTCTCCGGTTCGCACCAGGACGCGATCAAGAAAGGCTTCGCCAAGCAGCAGCCTGGCGCGATCTGGGAAATCCCTTACCTGCCGATCGACCCGCAGGATCTGGGCCGCAGCTACGACGCCGTGATCCGCGTGAACAGCCAGTCCGGCAAAGGCGGCATGGCCTACCTGCTCGAACAGGACTACGGCCTGGTGCTGCCGCGCCGCCTGCAGATTGAGTTCAGCCGCGCGGTGCAGCAAGTGGCCGACCAGACCGGCCTCGAAGTCACCGCAGAAGGCATCTACGAGATCTTCAGCAAAGAATACTTCGAGCAGAACGCGCCGTACGCCTACCAGTCGCACAAGATGGTGGAAGACACCAGCAGCGACGAGCCGGTGCAGATCGATATCGCCATGATTCATCGCGGTACGCCATTGGCGCTGCAAGGCGGCGGCAATGGCCCGATCGACGCCTTCGTCGACGCGCTGGGCCTGGACATCAAACTGATGGACTACCACGAGCACTCGATCGGCTCGGGCGCCAACGCCAAGGCGGCGTGCTACGTTGAACTGCGCCTGGCCAACGGCCCGACCCTGTTCGGCGCGGCCACCGACAGCAACATCCTGACCGCCTCCTTCAAGGCCGTGCTGAGCGCCGTCAACCGCCAGCTGGCCCGCCAGGAAGCAGCGCAAGCTGAAGGCAAAGTAGCAGCTTAATAGCCGCGCACCAGTACGGACGGGACGCGCACGCCGCGCGTCCCGTCCGCGCAACACCGTCTACATTCTTCTTTTCCGCACTGCACCATTCAACCTATACTGGTTTTTCGTTAGCCAACGAGGAGCCGGTGCATGAACTTCTCCAACCTCAAAATCGGCGCCCGCCTGGGCCTCGCCTTCGGCGCCGTGCTGTTGCTGATGGCGGTCCTGATCGGGACCGGCTTGCAGCGGCTGGGCAGCATCAGCGCCCTGAATCGCACCATCATCGATGAAGACTGGATCAAGGCCGAAGCAGCAGCCACGGTCAGCACCACCACGCGCGCGAATTCGGCGCTGACGCTGGAACTGTTCGTCGCCGACACGCCGGAACGCACGCAGCAAATCCGCGCCGAGATGGAGGTCAACAAGAAGACCATCACTACCGCGCTCGAAACGCTGGACAAGCTGCTGGTCAACGATAACGGCAAGGCCCTGCTGGCCCGCATCCGCGACCAGCGCAAGGCCTACGTGGGTTCGTTCACGCAAGTCGGCAAGATGCTGGCGGACGGTCAGCGCGATGCCGCCCTCTCCCAGCTGCGCAGCGACATGCTGCCCAAGCTCACGCGCCTGCAGGACAGCGTGCGTGAACTGAACGAAATGCAGAAGGCCGCCGTCACGCAGAACGGGGAACTGGTCAAGCACGATATCGCGATGGCGCGGCAGATGATGGCGTGGCTGGGCGTGGTGGCGCTGGCCATCGGGCTGGCGTTTGCATGGCGCGTTACGCGTTCGATCACCGATCCTATCGGGACCGCGCTGCAAATGGCGCGCGCCGTCGCTGCCGGCGACCTGACGCGCAATGTCAGCAGCAAACAGCGCGACGAGATGGGACAGCTGCTGGAGGCGCTGGGACAGATGAACGCCAGCCTGGCCCACATCGTCGGCCGGGTGCGCAGCGGCACTGGCGCGATCAATACGGCGTCGGCCGAAATCGCCAGCGGGAATATGGATTTGTCGTCGCGCACCGAGCAGCAAGCCAGTTCGCTGGAAGAGACGGCGGCGTCGATGGAGGAATTGACCAGCACCGTCAAGCAGAACGCGGCCAATGCGCATCAGGCCAACGAGCTGGCGCAGTCCGCAACGGCAGTGGCGCAGCGCGGCGGCGCGGTGGTGGCGCAGGTGGTGGATACCATGAATGCGATCAACGATTCGTCGCGCAAGATTGTCGACATCATCACCGTCATTGACGGCATCGCGTTCCAGACCAATATCCTGGCGCTGAATGCGGCGGTGGAAGCGGCGCGCGCCGGGGAACAGGGGCGCGGCTTTGCGGTGGTGGCGACGGAAGTGCGTACGCTGGCGCAGCGTTCGGCCAGCGCCGCCAAAGAGATCAAGGCGCTGATCGATGATTCGGTCGGCAAGGTGGCCGCCGGCGCGCAGCTGGTCGACCTGGCCGGCAGCACCATGAACGAGGTGCAGGAGAGCGTGCGCCGCGTGACCGAGATTGTCGGCGAGATCACGCAGGCCAATCACGAGCAGACCAGCGGGATCGAGCAAATCAATATCGCCATCAGCCAGATGGATCACGTGACGCAGCAGAATGCGGCGCTGGTGGAGCAAGCCGCCGCCGCTGCTGCCGCGATGCAGGACCAGGCTGGGGAACTGAACCAGGTGGTGAGCCAGTTCCGCCTTTCGGCCTGACGAAAGCTATCGCGCCAGGCGGATGCCGGTGAACTGCCAGCGCGCGCCGGCCGGGAAGAAGTTGCGGTAGCTGGCGCGCGCGTGGCCTTCCGGCGTGGCGCTCGAGGAGCCGCGCAGCACGTACTGGTTGAGCATGAACTTGCCGTTGTACTCGCCCAGCGCGCCCTCGGCCGCCGCGAAGCCGGGATACGGCGAATAGCTGCTGCTGGTCCACTGCCAGCAGTGGCCGAACATTTGCGCCGATGACGATGACGAAGTCGCCGCACACTCCCACTCCGCCTCGGTCGGCAAACGGGCGCCGGCCCAATGGGCATAAGCATCCGCCTCATACAGCGAGATGTGCGTCAGCGGCCGGTTCAGGTCCAACGGCTGCGCGCCATGCAGCGTGAATTCCTGCCACGCGCCCTGCTCGTCCCGGAACCAGTAGATCGGCGCTTGCAAGCCGTTCGTGCGTATCCAGTCCCAGCCCTCGGCCAGCCACAGGGCCGCATTGGCGTAGCCGCCGGCCTCGATGAAGGCCAGGTATTCGCCATTCGTCACCAGCCGCGAGGCCAGTGCAAACGGCGCCACGTATTGCTTGTGGCGCGGCAGTTCGTTATCGAAGCAGAAGCCCTCGCCGTCGTGGCCGATCTCAATCACACCGCCTTCGCAGCGCAGCCATTCCAGCGGCGCAGCAGCGGCGGCGGGCGGCAACGGCGCCTCCAGATACGCAGGCCGCAACAGGCTTTGCGCCAGCAGGTGCTTCACGTCGGTCAGCATCAACTCCTGATGCTGCTGTTCGTGCTGCATGCCCAGCGTGAGCAGCGTCGCCAGCTCGTTGCGCTGCGCGGCAGGCAGCTCGCTCGCCAGCAGGCGCCCGATGCGTGCATCAACGTCGGCGCGGTAAGCACGCACCTCGACCATCGCAGGCCGCGTCAGCAAGCCGCGCTGCGCACGCGGATGCTTTTCGCCGATGCCGTTGTAATAGGAGTTGAACAGGATGCGGAACGCCGGATGGAATGGCTTGAAGCCATGCTCCATACGTTCGAGGATGAAGGTCTCGAAGAACCAAGTGGTATGCGCAAGATGCCATTTAATCGGGCTGGCGTCCGGCATCGACTGCGCGCCGCAGTCTTCGTCGGACAGTGGCTCGGTCAGCGCCAGCGTGTGCTTTCGCACCGCCGTGTAGCAGGCGTGCAGTTGATTCATCATCAATCCGGAATGGCGCGGGCATGGATGACGGCGAACCACTGGTCGTCATCGGTCCATGTGCGCGTGGTGGCAAAGCCGGCCCGTTCCAGCAAGGTGGCAAAGGACTGGCGCGTGTACTTGTAGCTGTTTTCCGTGTGAATACGCTCGCCGCGTTCGAAACGGCGCTCGCCGCCATTCCAGTGCACCGTGAGCGCGCAACGCGCCTCCACGTGCATCTCGATGCGGCTGCGCTCAAAGTCGAAATACGCAATGTGCTTCCACTGCGCCACGTCGAAATCAGCGCCGGCCAGATGGTTCACATGGCGCAGCAGGTTCAGATTGAATGCCGCCGTTACGCCGAGCGGATCGTCGTAGGCAGCATCCAGCACTTCATGATCCTTGACCAGGTCCACGCCGATCAGCAGGCCGCCGTCGCTGCCGCGATTGGCGCGCAGGCCGCGCAGGAAGCTCACCGCCTGCTCCGGCGTGAAATTGCCGATCGAGGAGCCCGGATAGAAGAACACCCGGTGCGCCTTGCGCACGCTATCGGGCAGCGTGAAGCCGCTGGAAAAATCCAGCCCCAGCGCCGTCATCTCGATGTGCGGGAAGCGCTGCTGCAACTGCGCCACGGCGCCCAGCAGGAATTCGCGCGAGATATCGACCGGCACATACTGCGCCGGATGCAGCAACGGGAACAGCGAACCGGCCTTGGCGCAATTGCCCGCGCCAAGATCGATCAGCGTCGCGCCGTCGCCCACCACGCGCGCGATCTCGGCGCCGTGCGCGGCGAAAATCGCCGCCTCGGTACGGGTCGGATAATACTCGGGGAGTTCGCAGATGGCCTCGAACAGCTTGGAACCCAGGCCATCGTAGAGGAATTTAGGCGAAATGTGCGCGGCAGGAGCCAGCAGGCCAGCGCTGATTTCGGCGATGACCGCCGTACTGCCGTGGGACATATGCATGGGATGCGCTGCCTTTATCGGGGGTATTTTTGTTATCATAGCCGAATATCCTTTTTCGCAGCGCCCCACATAAGGACGATCCTAATGAAAATCTCCCTCAAGTCCATCTTCGCCGCCGGCCTGCTGCTGGCCGCTTCCTGGTCCCACGCACAATCGGCCGATCGCGTATTCCGTGTCTCAGCCATTCCGGACGAAGCGCCGACCGAACTGCAACGCAAGTTCAAGCCGCTGGGCGAGTACCTTGAGAAGAAGATCGGCATGAAAGTCGAGTTCACCCCGGTGACCGACTACGCCGCCTCGGTCGAAGCATTGATCAACAAGAAAGTCGACATGGTCTGGTTCGGCGGCTTCACCTTCGTGCAAGCCAACGACCGCAGCAAAGGCCAGATTACACCACTGGTGCAACGTACCGAAGATGAAAAATTCCGCTCGGTGTTCGTTACCACACACAAGGACATCAACAGCCTGAATGACCTCAAGGGCCGTACCCTGAGCTTCGGCTCGGAGAGCTCGACCTCGGGCCACCTGATGCCGCGCTTCTTCCTGCTGCAATCGAAAATCAATCCGGACACCGATCTGAAACGCGTCGCCTTCTCCGGCGCGCATGACGCCACCGTGGCCGCCGTTGCAGGCGGCAAGGTCGATGCCGGCGCGCTGAATATCTCGGTGTGGGAAAAACTGGTGGAAGCCAAGAAGGTCGATCCGGCCGTGGTGCGCGTGTTCTACACCACCCCAGGCTACTACGACTACAACTGGTCGGTGCGCACCGACATGAATGCGGACCTGAAGAAAAAGCTGACCGACGCCTTCCTCGCGCTGGACATCAACAAGCCGGAAGACAAGGCCATCATGGACCTGCAGCGCACCGTCAAGTTCATCCCGACCAAGGCTGACAACTACAAGAACATCGAAGCGGCAGCCAAGAACGCCGGCCTGCTGAAGTAACGCTGTCACACTACCGTAATGCCGACTTACCAACTGCAAAACCTCACCGTGCGCCACCTCGGCGCGCGGTCGTCGTCCGCGCTGCAAGCGATTAACCTGACCATCGAACCGGGCGAGCAAATTGCCCTGATCGGCCCTTCCGGCGCCGGCAAGACCACCTTGCTGGCGACGCTGTCCCTATCCCACCAGCCGTCCGAAGGCAGCTTCCTCGCCTTCGGCGCGGATCCGTGGGCGCTGGGCGAAGCGGCGCGTCACCGCTTGCGCGCGCAGTTGTTCCTGGCGCCGCAAACGCCGCCGCTGCCGCCGCGCCAGCGCGTGGTGACGGCGGTGCTGGCCGCGCGCCTGCCGCAATGGAGCGCGTGGCGCGCGCTGGCCTCGCTGTTCAAGCCTGACGATCCGGAAGCGGCGTGGCAGGCGCTGTCGCGCTTCAATCTCGGCGACAAATTATATTCGCGCGTCGACCGCCTGTCCGGCGGTGAACGCCAGCGCTGCGGCCTGGCGCGTTTGCTGCTGTCGCCGGCCAAGGCGCTGCTGGTGGACGAGCCCTTGTCCGCGCTCGATCCGGTACTGTCCGAACTCACTTTGACTACGCTGCGCGAAGAAGCCAAGGCGCGCAACGCTACCCTGATTTGCAGCCTGCACCAGGTGGAGCTGGCCCTGAGCCACTTCCCGCGCATCGTCGCCCTGCGTGATGGGCGCATCGCATTCGACCTGCCGCGCGAGCAGGTCACGCCGCAGATGATCGCCGCGCTGTATCAAGGCGAACGCCCGGCCGACGAAACGCCGCCACAGCCCGACGACGCGATGGCTGTCAAGCCAGGCGTAGGCGCCTGCCTGTAATGGCCGCCTCTCCCGAAAGCCGAAGCGCACGCGCTGCCGATGCAGCCGGCGGCGCGGACTTCCGCGATCCCGCCCTGCGTGGTCGCCTGCTCGCCATCCTGGCAGCGCTGGTGGTGCTGTGGCCTACGCTGGTCATCACCGAATTCAAGCCGTGGATCCTGCTCGATGAGCAAAGCCTGTCCGCCACCGGCCGCTTCCTGGCCGACTTCCTGGTGCCCGCGCACAGCGCCGAGTTCCTCGACATGCTGGTGCGCGAAACCTGGAACACCGTCGCCATCGCCACCTCCGGCCTGGCGCTCGCGCTGCTGGGCGCCATTCCCGCTACGCTGATCATCAACGAACAGCTGTCGATCTCCATGCTGGGCACCGGCCGCATGCGCCTTGCCGCGCGTCTCGTGCGGCAAGTGGTGCGCTGGCTGCTGGTGCTGCTGCGCTCCGTGCCGGAACTGGTGTGGGCGCTGCTGTTCGTGCGCATCATCGGCCTCGGTCCGACCGCCGGCGTGCTGGCCATCGCCCTCACCTACTGCGGCATGCTGGGCAAGGTCTACGCCGAAATCCTTGAATCCGCCAACGCCCACGCCAGCGACACGCTGCTGGCCAACGGCGCCGGGCGCTTGCAGGCGCTGTTGTACGGCACCCTGCCGGAAGCCGCATCGGAGCTGATGTCCTACACCGTCTACCGCTGGGAATGCGCGATACGCGGCTCGGTGGTGATGGGCTTTGTCGGCGCGGGCGGCCTTGGCCAGCGCATGGATGAATCGCTGAAAGGCCTCAACGGCGCGGAAGTCGCCGCCATGCTGCTGGTGTTCGTGGCACTGGTGGCGCTGGCCGACCAGTTCTCCAAAGTGCTGCGCCGGAGGCTGGGATGAATCACTCCATGCCCACGCCGCCGCGCCGCGACTGGACCATCATCGTGCTGATGGCGCTGCTGGCCGTGCTGGTCATCGCCAGCTTCGCCACATTGCCGCTCAAGTGGCGCGAATTCTTTACCGCCGATGCGGTGCGCAGCACGCTGGAACTGCTGTCCGGCTTTGCGCCGCCGGAAACCAGCCTGCCCTTCCTCACCAAAACCTTCTGGGCCACGCTGGAAACACTGGCCATGTCCGGCCTCGGCACCCTGCTGGCGGTGGTCTTCGGCCTCGCCTTCTCGCTGCCGGCGTCGGGCCGCTTCGGCGCCGCGCCGCGTGCCGCCATGCGCGCGGTGCTCAACGTGCTGCGCTCGATCCCGGAACTGGTGTGGGCTTCCGTGATGCTGATCGCGGCCGGCCTTGGCCCGCTGGGCGGCACGCTGGCACTGGCCGCGCACACCGCTGGCGTGCTGGGACGCCTGTTCGCCGACTCGCTGGAAAACGCCGCGCCGCTGCCCGAGCAAAGCCTGCGCACCAACGGCGCCAGCGCCACCGCCGCCTTCTTCTACGCCACCCTGCCGCAAACGCTGCCGCAGATGATGTCCTACACCCTGTACCGCTGGGAGAACAACATCCGCGCCGCCACCATCCTCGGCGTGGTCGGCGCGGGCGGCCTTGGACAAATGCTCAAGTACCACCTGTCACTGTTCCAGATGCCGCTGGCCGCCACCGTCATCCTCGCCATGCTGTTGCTGGTGGCGCTGGTGGATGGTGTCAGCTTTACCCTGCGCCGCGTCCTCACCCGATAACCATGCTCGAACTTCGCCAGCTCTCCAAATCCTACAACGGCCGTCCGGTACTGGACCGCCTCACATGGAACTTCAAGGCCGGCGAATTCGTCGCCATCATGGGCGATTCGGGCGTCGGCAAATCGACGCTGCTCAACCTCATCGCCGGCCTCGATACGCCGGACGCCGTGCCGGGCGACGCGCCCATCATCGTCGACGGCATCCCCATGTCCGGCCTCGACGACGATGCCGCCACCCGGCTGCGGCGCGCACGCATGGGCTTTATTTTTCAGGCCTTCCACGTGCTGCCGCATCTGACCCTGCTGCAAAACGTCGCCCTGCCGCTGCTGCTGAACGGCCTGCCCATCGCGCGCGCGGCGGAAATGCTGGACGCGGTCGGCCTGGGCGGGCGCCAGCACGACTTCCCCCACCAACTCTCCGGCGGACAACTGCAGCGCGTGGCCATCGCCCGCGCGCTGGTGCACCGCCCGGCCCTGGTGCTCGCCGATGAACCAACGGGCAACCTCGACCCGGACACCGCCGACGCCATCCTGACCCTGTTGCAACGTGAGATCAAAGCCACCGGCGCGTGCGCGATCATGGTGACACATTCGCAACTTGCTGCTAAAAAGACAGACAAAATCCTACATTTATCCAAAGACGGGCTAAAAGAAACAACAATCGTCAACCCGTTTGCGCAATAACCAACATAATTTATTTGTTAAACCCTGCACTTTTTTTTTAGCCGTAGTATTATTGAAATTAACTTGCATGGTTATCAAGAATGTTGAGTCGCGTACCACATTCAGACCAGAAAGAACTGTGGGCGCTAGCCTTGCCGGGAAACGTACTTTTTTTTAAAACGTTTAGAGCAAAGGAGGAGCAAACCATGAACGTACGGCAAAAGAAGCTGGAGCTGATCGAAGCCATGAATCGTGCGCGGGCACTGGAGCCATCCAGTTTTGTCCCAAACAAGCTTCTTGATACTTTGATCGAAAAGATGAACTTGAAGAACGATGCAGAGTTGTGTCGGGTGTTGGAAGTTCAACCTCCGATCATTAGCAAGATCCGTCACCGGAAGCTCGCTGTCGGTGCCACGATCCTGCTGCGTATGCATGAAAAATCAGATATCAGCATTCGCGAGCTGAAAGATCTGTCCACCGCGTCTATGCATTGATCGGCTTAGCTTATCGTGCCATGCCAGGCGCCGGCATGCGGTATCCGGCGCCCTTTAGCGTCAATTAGCGACCAGCCCAAACCCCGCTGATCCCGCTAATACGTTTCTAGCATTTCTCGTATTTCCAATTCCTCGACTTCCCCTCAGCGATCCATTCGACGGCTTGCTCGCGCCTGCGCGTGCGCGTGGCTTCGGTTTTGGCTTCGTTCAGCCAATCGGCGTAGTCGCGCTGTTTGCTCGGCGTGAAGGAATTAAAGTGCTTACGCGCGGCCGGCGCGGCATCCAGTGCGGCGTTCAGATCATCGGGAATATCCAGCGGCCGTGGCGTGGCCGGTTTGGCGCGCGCCGGCGCGGAAACGCCGTCCTCGTTGAGCTTCATGGCTTGCTTGATATAAGCCGTCAGCACCTTTTTCGTGGGCAGGTCCTTGACACTGGCGATGCGGCCGAAGTGCCCCATCGCCTCGCGATTGACCTCATCGACGGCCATCAGCAACTCCGCCTTCCAGAAATTGAGCGCACAGTGGGCCTTGAACGAAGCCATGCTGCACATCATGCCCTTGTACATAAAATGCGGGAAGCTCCACTTCATGGTCTCTTCGACTTCGGGACAAGCGGCATGCACCACCGCGCGCAAATGTTCGAGAACAGGCTGCGCGAAATCGGCAGACTTGGCGATGTAGGCGTCGACGCGCGGATCGATGGTGGGCATGTCTCGTCTCGTTAGAAGTATTCTGGATGCTGTGCCACCATGCTCGCCTCGAACTTGTTGACGGCTTCAAAGTTCGGAAGTCCAGGCGTCAGGCGGCGGCCCGTGTCCCAGCTACGCCAGGCACGCGGGCTATCGTACTGCATCAGCAGCAAGTCGCCCAGATCCTTGTAGGCTCCAGCCAACACTGGATTCGCTTGCAGCACATCCGTGAACAGATCCCTGGCCACCTTCACCTGCTTCAGGCGAGCGCGGTGATTGGCCTCGAACACCTCGAGCATATAAGCCTTGCGCGGCGCCTGCGTGCGCAGCGCCACCAGCGTTTTTACGGCGTTTTCAGCGTCGCTGCTATTTTTGGGATTGATGGCGGCGAACAGCAGCCCCACCGTTGGCGAGGCCTTCACCGCCTCCTTCTGCTCCTCCGTCAGCGACATAGGCTTGCCGGTGACGAGCGTGCATTCCATCTTGCCCAGCATGGTATCCAGCGCGTGCGGCTCGCTGAAATCGGAGCCGCTATCGCACGGATACTGCGCACGGAAGGCCGTCAGCTGCGCCGGCGTCATGGCGGCGATGCGGTCAAACAGGGCGTCAAGCCCGCTGCCGCTCATCTCGCGCTTGTAATCCTTCAGGTCATAGGCTTGCGGTTCCACCGTACGCACGGCGCTGATATCGAGCCGCAAAGTGCGGTCGCCGCTGAGGACGAAACTCAGATGACCGGGAATCACGCCGCCCTTGGCCAGCTTGTCCAGCAGTTGCGGGTGTCCGCCCTGCGCATAGCGCATGAAGCGCGCGAACTGCGCGGCATCGTCCGCCGCGACCTTGGTCCCGGCCTCGCTCCATGTCGCCAGATGGACGCCGCCGATTGCATAGCTGCGCACACCATCTTCGGCCTTTTCATCGATGGCGCCCGGCGCGCCATTGAGCAGGGACAGCTCATTCTCCTGCACCGCCATGTTCAGCGCCGGTACCGGTAGCACGCCCTGCAAACGCACGCGGTTCTGCAACTCCATGACACGGAAGCCCAGCGTATCGTACAGCGAATACTCCACGTACTCCCTGGCGGCGGTATTCACGGCAAAACGGCGGCGCGTCTTGAAGTCGTAGATCACGCGCCCTTGCGACGTATCGACTGCCATGTAGCTGTCAGCCAGCGTAACATCCGCTTGGGTGGTGCGCTCCTGGATGGTGGAACTGACATGCAAGGTGACAGCTGCCAGTGCCTGCGGCGCGTCGGCCAGCGCCAGCAAGGCGGCAAAGATAACGGTCGTCAGACGCATAAGATGTCCCGAAAAGAAAAGCCCATCATAGAGGGAAACACCGCGCTGGTTTGTAACATTTCGTTGCACGATACACATGGTTCATATACGAAAACGTGAAATCTGGCATATGCTCCGGATTATGGATACCCGACCTATCACCCGCTGCGCAGCCGCGCTGCTCCTGCTCGCCGGCTGCGCCTCCGCCCCGACGCCGCCTGCGCCGCCAACCGACCCGGCGGCGTTGAGCAGCGCGCTGAATCGCATCACATGGGGCGTGAATCACAGCGCCTACCAGCAGGCCGCGAAGGCCGGCTACGACGCGTGGCTGGAACAGCAGCTGCACCCTGCCCCCGCCGTGCTGCCGGCCGCCGCGCAAGCGCAGATCGACGCGCTGACCATCTCGCAAAAGCCGATGGCGCAACTGCTGCAGGAGCTGGAAGCGCAGCGCCGCGACTACGACAAGGCCATGCTCGACGACGACGCCAAAAAAGCCGCGCAGCGCGCCTATCAGCAGGAGCTGAACCGCCTCGCGAAGGAAGCCGCCACCCGCTCGCTGCTGCGCGACCTGTACTCGCCGAACCAGTTGCAAGAGCAAATGACGTGGTTCTGGATGAACCATTTCAGCGTCCACCAGGGCAAAGCGAACCTGCGCGCAATGGTCGGCGACTATGAAGAACACGCGATCCGCCCGCACGCGCTGGGCAAGTTCCGCGACCTGCTGTCGGCCACCCTGCACCATCCGGCCATGATCCGCTATCTCGATAACGAACAAAACGCCGCCAACCGCATCAACGAAAACTACGCGCGCGAAATCATGGAACTGCACACGCTGGGCGTGGACGGCGGCTACACCCAGAACGACGTGCAGCAGCTGGCGCGCATCCTCACCGGCGTGGGCGTCAACCTCGGCGACAAGACACCCAACGTCCGCCGCGACAAGCAAGACCAGTACGTGCGCAACGGGCTGTTCGAGTTCAACCCCAACCGCCACGACTACGCCGACAAAGTCTTCCTGGGCCAGACCGTGAAAGGCCGCGGCCTGGCCGAAGTGGATGAAGCGCTGGACCGCCTGTGCCGCCATCCCGCCACCGCACGCTACATCAGCCGCAAGCTGGCCATCTACTTCGTTGCCGACGAACCGCCACAGCCACTGGTCGATCGCATGGCCGCGCGCTTCCAGTCCAGCGACGGCGATATCGCCGCCGTGCTGCGCGAGATGTTCACGTCAGCCGAATTCACCCAGTCGCTGGGCCGCAAGTTCAAGGATCCGGTGCACTACGTGGTGTCCGCCGTGCGCCTGACCTACGACGACAAGATCATCCTCAACACCGCGCCGATGCTGAACTGGCTCAATCGCATGGCCGAGCCGCTGTACGGCCGCCAGACGCCGGACGGCTATCCGCTCACCGAATCCGGCTGGGCCAGTCCGGGCCAGATGACCACCCGCTTTGAAATCGCCAAGGCCATCGGCGGCGGCGCGGCGGGCCTGTTCAAGAGCGAAGGCGCGCAGCCGCAGGAAAAGCCGGCCTTCCCGCAGCTGGCCAATGCGCTTTACTACCAGTCGCTGAAACAAACGCTGGCTCCGGCCACGCAGCAGGCGCTGGAACAAGCCGTCTCGCCGCAGGAATGGAATGCGCTGTTCCTGTCGTCGCCGGAACTGATGCACCGCTAGGAGAAGCCCATGCACCGCCGCACCCTGATCAAATCACTGGCCGCCTTGCCCGTAGCCGCCATGACCGGCCAGCTATGGGCCGCGCCGGCCAGCAAAACGCGCCTGCTGTTCGTCTTCATGCGCGGCGGCTACGACGCCGCCAGCCTGCTCGCGCCCATCAGCAGCGACTACTACTACCAGGTGCGCCCCAACATCGCCATCCCCAGGACCGCCGCGCTGCCGGTGGATGCCGACTGGGGCCTGCACCCTGCCCTGCGCGACTCCATCTACCCGCTGTTCAGCGCCGGACAGGTCGCCTTCATACCGTTCGCCGGCACCGAAGACCTGTCGCGCAGCCACTTCGAAACGCAGGACAGCATAGAACTCGGCCAGGCGCTGGACCGCAAGCGTGACTACCGCTCCGGCTTCCTCAACCGCCTGGCCGCCACCTTGAACGCAGATCGTACCAACATCGGCGCCAGCCCGATCGCCTTCACCGACCAGCTGCCGCTGATCATGCAGGGCAGCCTGCAAGTGGCCAACACCGCGCTGCGCAACGTCGCCAAGCCGGCCGTCGATGCGCGGCAGGCGAAGATGATCGCCGCCATGTACCAGGGCACGCCGCTGGCGCAGCAGGTGCGCGACGGCTTCACCGTGCGCGAGGATGTGATGAAGGAGATGATCGGCGAGATGGACGCCGCCAACCGCAACGCCATCACCGCCAAGGGCTTCGAACTGGAAGCGCGCCGCATCGCCAAGGTGATGAAGGAGCGCTACAACATCGGCTTCGTCGACGTCGGCGGCTGGGACACCCATGTCGGCCAGGGCAACGCCACCGGCTATCTCGCCAACCGGCTCGATGAACTGGGACGCGGCCTGGCCGGCTTCGCGCAGGAGATGGGGCCGGAATGGAAGGACACGGTGGTGGTGGTGGTCAGCGAATTTGGCCGCACCTTCCGCGAGAACGGCAATCGCGGCACCGACCACGGACATGGCAGCGTGTACTGGGTGCTGGGCGGCAGCGTCAATGGCGGCAAGGTGCGCGGCGAACAAGTGCGGGTCGAGCAGCCGACCTTGTTCCAGAACCGCGACTACCCGGTGCTGAACGAATACCGCGCCCTGTTCGGCGGCCTGCTGGCCCGCATGTACGGCTTGAACCCCACGCAGGTGGACAGCATCTTCGGCACGCCGGGCCGCGACCTCGCGCTACTTTGAATCAAGCATGCGCGTGCAGCCACGCCGTGGCCGCATCGGCGCGCAAGGCCGGCGTGTACAGATAGCCCTGGAACGCGCCGCAGCCGGCATCGGTGAGGAACACCGCCTGTTCCGCGCTCTCCACGCCTTCCGCCACCACGTTCAGGCGCAGGTCGTGCGCCAGCTGGATCACCAGCCGGACCACCGCGTTGGCGTCGCTGCTGCCCGGTACGCCGCGCAGGAAACTCTTATCCAGCTTGATCGTGTTGACCGGCAGCGCGCGCAGATAGCTGAGCGAGGAATAGCCGGTGCCGAAATCGTCCAGCGACACCATGAACCCGCGCGCCCGCAGCTGTTCGATGATGTTGCTGCGATTACGCTCCAGCTCAATCGCGTCGCGCTCGGTCAGCTCGATTTCCACCTCGCTGGCCGCCACGCCATACTCGATCAGCGCCGCCTCGACATGCGCCATGTAGCCCGCATACTGCAGCTCCTTGGCGCAGGTGTTGATGCACAGCCGCATGCCCGTCAGCCCGGCATCGCGCCACGCGCGCAACTGCGCAAAGGCGCACTCCAACACCCAGCAGCCCAGCTCCGGCAGCAGCCCCATCTCCCCGGCCAGCGCGATCGCATATTCCACCGGCTGCCGCCCCAGGTAGCCGGGCAGGCGCAACAAGGCCTCCATCGCCAGCGTGTGGCCGTCCCGGTCGAGGATGGGCTGGTAAGCCAGTTCGCATCTGTGCTTCGCCAGCAGGCGCCGCAGCTCACTGTGGTCGGCATTCTTGCGGTGCGCCACCTCGTCCAGCGCCTGCGTGTAGTAGTGATAGCGGTTGCGCCCCCCGTTCTTGGCGTGGTACAGCGCCAGGTCCGCCTTGGTCAGCAAGTTGTCCGGCGTGACGGCGTCCAGCGGGTAGACGGCGATGCCGATGCTGGCGCTGATCCTGATTTCGCGGTCGCCGATCAGGAACGGCCGCGCCAGCTCGATCAGCAGCTTCTCCGCCAGCAGGCCGCCGCTGGCCGGCGACGGCGCACTCAACTGCAGCAGGCCGAATTCGTCGCCGCCAAGACGGGCCACGTAATCGCTTTCGCGGCTGGCCTCGCGGATGCGCTGCGCCGCTTGCCGCAGCAGCTGGTCGCCGGACTGGTGGCCCAGTTCATCATTGACTTCCTTGAACTGGTCGAGGTCTATCATCATCAACAACAGCAGCTGGCCGGTGCGCTCGGCCAGCGACAGCATTTCCGAACGCCGCGTATCGAAGGCTGCGCGGTTGGACAGGCCGGTCATCACATCGACGGTGGCCAGGCGGTGGATTTCATCCTGCGCCAGTTTGCGCTCGGTGATGTCGCGCAGGATTTTCAGGTAGCCGAGCGGCGCCCCGTTGGTGCCGGGGATGGGGGTGAGCACGCCGTCGGCCCAGAACATCGACCCATCCTTGCGCAGATGCCAGCGATAGTCGGCGGCGCGTTCCTGTTCGCGCGCCACCGCCATTTCCTTCAGGTGCTCGCTCTCGGCCTGGTCGGCGACGGTGAACAGGCGATCCATATTGAGGCCGATGATTTCTTCCGGCGCATAGCCGAAGATCAGCTCGGCACCGAGGTTCCAGCTGCTGACCTGGCCGTTGGGATCGGTGGTGAAAATCGCAAAGTCACGCACATTCAGGTAAATCTGGCGCAACAGGAGCTCCGGTTCGAGGCCCGGCGCGATGGCGGAAGTCAGTGGCGGTATCATGGCATGGCCGTCCTTTAAAACTGATTGGACCGTGCGCCAGCCGATCAGTTCACGCAGTGTTGAGCCGCTGCTCCATCCGTGCCAGCGCGCGCATGAACAGCGCCGGCTCATCGGCCGCGCGCGCCAGCACCAGCGCGCCCTGGATGCCGCCGACCACCTCCTCGGCCAGCGCCAGCGCACTGCCGGCGTCGCGGCCGCCGCGCTGCAGGGCATCGGCCAGCGCCTGCACCCACTCGGCAAAATACGCCTGCACCTTGACGGCGAAACGGTCGCGCTCATGTCCCAGCGCAAACACGCCGACCAGGCACACCTTGCGGCCCGACATGAAATAGCGGCCGACCGCCTTGAACATGTCGGCCACCCCCTGCCGCACATCGCTGGCGGAACGCAGCGGCTGGAACACCTGGCCGCGGAACCAGCCGTCGATCTCGTCCAGCACGGCCTCGGCCATCTCCTCCTTCCCGCCGGGGAAAAAGTTATAGATGCTGCCCTTGCCGAGGCCGGTTCCCTCGGTAATCCGCGCCAGGCTGGCGCCTTCAAAACCGTAGGTGCGAAACACTTCGGCCAGCAGCGGCACGGCGTCGCTGCGTTCTCCCATCACTCGTGGCATGCTTAGAATCCAAAATCGCTCAGGCCGGGGTGATCGGCCGGGCGTGGTGCGTTGATATCCCAGTGGAACTTGCGCTCGGCGGCGGCGATCGGGTGTTCGTTGATGCTGGCCAGGCGGCGCTGCATCAGGCCGTCTGCCGCGAACTCCCAGTTTTCGTTGCCGTAGGCGCGATACCACTGGCCGGAGTCGTCATGGTATTCGTAGGCGAAGCGAACTGCAATGCGGTTGCCGTCGTGCGCCCACAATTCCTTGATCAGGCGGTATTCGAGCTCGCGCGTCCATTTGCGTTGCAGCAGGCCGACGATGGCGGCGCGGCCGGTGACGAATTCGCCGCGGTTGCGCCAGTAACAGTCCTCCGTGTAGGCCAGCGCGACCTTCTCGGGATTGCGGCTGTTCCAGCCGTCTTCGGCGGCGCGGACTTTCTGGGCGGCGGTTTCCAGGGTGAACGGTGGGAGTGGAGGACGGCTCATGATGTGGGTTCCTTTTAAGTTGTACCAAACGGTACAGGCACTTTAAACCTCAGTCCGACAAGATGCAAGGAAAATTTTTAATTAAAGATGTCGGCGGCCAACTGGCGCCCGGCCGGACTAAACTGGACTGCACCGGAAACGCCGCCATCGTCCAGCGCCAGCGTGATGAGGCCGGCCTCTTCCAGCATGGTCAGCTGGCGCCGCAGCACGCTCATCGGCCGCTGCGCCTGCTTGCTGAGCTTGGCGAGCGAGCACGGCTTGTCCGGCCACTCGGCCTCGATGCGCCGCAGCGCTTCCAGCACGCCGGCAAGGGCGGCCATGATTTCATCATCCATGCGTAGTCTCTTTACTGAATATGCAATAATACCCGTAGAAAATATTACCGGATCGCAACATGAACAAAAAGCCCGAAGGCCATATCGAACCTTACACCCATCCCGCCGCCGGCTGGGGGGCGCTGAAACAAGTGGCCATCAACCTGGTGCGCGAGAAAGTCGCGGGCGGCAATTACAAGACCCTGCTCAAGCAAAACCAGCCGAACGGTTTCGACTGTCCCGGCTGCGCCTGGCCCGACCGCGAGCACGCCTCCACCTTTGAATTCTGCGAGAACGGCGTGAAGGCGGTGGCGGCGGAAGCCACCAGCAAACGCGTGCGGCCGGAGTTCTTCGCCGCCCACACCGTCACCGAACTGCTGGCGCAATCGGACTACGAACTGGAACAGCACGGCCGCCTGACCGACCCGATGGTCTACGACGCCGCCAGCGACAAGTACCAGCCCATCGCCTGGGACGACGCGTTCGCGTTGATGGCGCGCCATCTCCAGGCCCTGCCCGATCCGGACCAGGCGACGTTCTACACCTCCGGCCGCACCGGCAACGAGGCGGCCTTCCTGTTCCAGCTGTTCGTGCGGATGTACGGCACCAACAACTTCCCGGACTGCTCCAACATGTGCCACGAGCCGACCAGCCGTGGCTTGCCGGGCACCGTGGGCATCGGCAAGGGCACCGTCACACTGCAGGATTTCGAGCACACCGACACGCTGCTGATCTTCGGCCAGAACCCGGCCACCAACCATCCACGCATGATGAACGAATTGCGCGATGCGGCCCGGCGCGGCGCCACCATCGTGTCGATCAATCCATTGCGCGAGCGTGGGCTGGAACGTTTTACCTCGCCGGCGCACGCGCTGGAAATGCTGACCGGTTCCAGCACCCAGATCAGCAGCGTCTTCATCCAGCCGAAACTGGCGGGCGACTTTGCGCTGATCAAGGCCATCGCCAAGCGGCTGGTGGAGCGCGACGACGAAGCGCTGGCGGCCGGCCAACCGGGCCTGCTGGACCGCGACTTCATCGCCCAGCACACCAGCGGCTACGAAGCGTTTGAGCAGGACCTGCGCGCCGAAAGCTGGGACGTGCTGCTGGCGGAATCCGGCGTGCCGCGCGCGCAGATCGAGCAATTGAGCGACATCTACATCAAGGGCAAGAACGTCATCAGCACCTGGGGCATGGGCCTGACCCAGCACAAGAACGCGCTGAAAGCCATCCAGATGCTGTCCAACCTGATGATGATGCGCGGGCAAATCGGCCGTCTCGGCGCGGGCCTGTGCCCGGTGCGCGGCCACTCCAATGTGCAGGGCGACCGCACGATGGGCATCGAGGAAAAGCCGACCAAGGCCTTCCTCGACCGCCTGCAAAATGTATTCGGCTTCGAGCCGCCGCGCGAACACGGACTGGATACGGTGGACAGCATCCAGGCGATGCTGGACGGCCGCGTCAAAGTCTTCTTCGGCATGGGCGGCAATTTTGCGATGGCCACGCCGGACACCCCGCTGACCTTCGACGCGCTGCGCCAGTGTGAGCTGACCGTGCACGTCGCCACCAAGCTGAATCGCAGCCACCTCGTGATGGGCAAGGAAGCGCTGATCCTGCCAACGCTGGGCCGCACCGAGATCGACCTGCAAAACGGCGTGCCGCAAGGCGTGACGGTGGAGGACTCCATGAGCATGGTGCACCTGTCCTACGGCATGAACAAACCGGCCTCGGACAACCTGTTGTCGGAAACCGCGATCGTGGCCCGGCTGGCGCACGCCACGCTGGGCAGCGATAAAGTGGATTGGCTGGCGCTCGGCGCCGACTATGCCGCCATCCGCGACCTGATCGCGCAAGTGTTCGACGACTTCCACGACTTCAACGCGCGCGTGGCGCATCCGGGCGGCTTCCACCTGCGGGTGGCGTCGCGCGAGCGCGAATGGCGCACCGCCAGCGGCCGCGCCCAATTCGTGCCGCACGCGGTGGACCTCGACACGCCGATCCACCGCGCCCGCGCCAAGCATGGCGAGCGCCTGATGGTGCTGATGACCGCGCGTTCGCACGACCAGTACAACACCACCATCTATGGGCTGGATGACCGCTATCGCGGCGTGTTCGGCCTGCGCCGCGTGGTCTTCATCAACAAGGAAGACCTGGCGATGCTCGGCCTGAAAAACGGCGAATACGTCGACATGGTGAGCGTGTGGGGAGACGACGTCACGCGCCGCGCCGAGCGCTTCCTGCTGGTGGAATACGACATCCCGCGCGGCTGCCTGGGCGCCTACTTCCCCGAGACCAACGGCCTGGTACCCCTCCACAGCACCGCCGACGGCGCCGGCACGCCGACCTCGAAATCGATCCCGGTGCTGTTGCAGCGGTCGGCCGAACAATCGCCGGTGGAATAACGATAACGGCCCGTAGCGGCCACGACGCGGTAAAATTGAAACTGGCTTCGAAATAATAACGACACTGCGGCCCCGCCGCCGGAGGAGTTGTTTGAATTTATCAAGACTATTCGGACTCGCTGTCAGTTTGCTGCTGAGCGCACCGGTGCTTGCCGCCGGGCCGGCGGTGCTGCGCTTTGCCACCGAAGACTGGCCGCCATTCTTCAGCGCCGCGCTGCCGGGTAACGGTCTCACCGGCACCCTGCTGGAGGCGGTATTGCAGCGCATGGACGCCACCGCCCGAATCGACTACTTCCCCTGGAAGCGTGCCATGCAACTGGGCTTGAACGACCGCCGCTACGCCGGCGCGCTGGCCATGTTCCGCACCGCCGAGCGCGACAAGCTGTGCTATTTTTCCAGCGCCGTCGGCAGCCGCCAGACGGTGCTCGCCTACCTGAAGGATCAGCCGGTGGCGGCCGCCCGGCTGGAGGACTTGCGCGGCGTGCGCATCGGCACCGTGGCCGGCTATTCGAACGGCGAGCCCTTCGATGCGCTGGTCCGCTCCGGCCTGCTGACCGTGGAGGAAGGCCTCAACAACGATATGAACCTGCGCAAGCTGCTGCACCAGCGCTTCAGCGCGATCGTGGTGGAAAAACGTATGCTGCGCTACACGCTGGCCAGAAGCGGCTACTCGCAGGCGGAACGGGAACGCATCGTCATCGCCGAGCATTTGTTCCCGGAACGGTCCGTGCATGTCTGCTTTCAGCGCACGGCGGAAGGCCTGAAGCACCAGCGCGCCTTCGACGAGGCGGCGCGCGAAGTCGACCTGGCGCGGATCGAGCGCGACTACTGGCGTAACATCGGCCAAGCCGCGCTGCCGCCGCCGCGCCAGTGAGGCCCCGGCCTAAAACGTCATGTTGACCGACAGATAAGCCGCCCGCCCATCCCCCGGCGAATGGCGGGTCTGGTCATTGATCCACACATATTCGTAGTAGCGATTGGCCAGGTTTTTCAGCTGCAGTTCCAGTGCCAGGCTGGCGCTGAGGCGATAGCTTGCGCTGGCGTTGAACAACACGTAGCCGCCGAACTGGCCGCCGGCGTTGGCCGAAGTGAGGTAATAGCCGGACTGGCCGTTGCCCCAGACCGACAGCTTGAGCGCCGGTGTGGCCTGGAAATCGCCGCCGGCCGAATAGACATGGCGCGGCACATGGTCGATCGTCTTGCCGATGGTGGACGGCGCGGCCGGATCGGGCTTGACGATGGTGGCGTCCTGCAGGGACCAGGCCAGCCAGACGTTGCCGCGCCGTACGGGCCGCAGATTGAGTTGGACATCGACACCCTGCCGGCGCGTTTCGCCGACGTTGTCGACGTCGCCGCCGGGATCGTTCAGGCGCCGCTTGACTTCGCCCGAGGCGCGCTGGCGCCACAGCGCGATGCGGCCGTCGAACCATGCCGCCGGCGCGAGCTTGACACCCGACTCCCAGCCATCGTTGATCGACGGGCGCAACACCGTCGGCGTCGACTGGAAGGCGGCGGCGCCGCTGCCGACCTGGAAGCTGCGGCCCCAGTTGGCGTACACGCTGGCGCCCGGCGCCGCCGCATACGCGACGCTGAATTTCGGCTGCTTGATCACGCCGTAGTCCCGGATCGGGTAAGCCACGCCTTTTGAAGGATCGCTGAAGCTGCCATCGATCTTGTCGATCCGAAAACCGGGCACGATCCTCAGCGCGTCGACCGGCTTGATCACGGCCTGCACGTAGCCGCCCACGGTGTCGAAGGTGAAATGATGGTCGCGCGTGGCCCTCACCCGGACCTGGTCGACGGTACTGTAGCGCGGACTGTGGTCGCGCTGATGCTCGGCACTGGCGCCGCCTTCGATCACCACGCTCTTGAAGCCGTCCAATAGCGCCAGGCGCGGGCGATAACTCAGCGTGCTGAGGAAACCAATATGCGTCTCGCCGTTGACACGTTCCTGCTGCGAATCAACGGTGGAAAAACGTAGCCAGCGCTGGTCCTGTATCCGGTTCAGATAAACGCGGCTGGACAGCGACAGCTGCGCATTGAGTTCGGCGTCCAGATACAGGCCAAGCTGGCTGAGCTGGCGATTGCCGCCATCAGACTGGGCGTACCGGTAAGATGCGGTCGGATCGCTGTGCGCATCGGCGGCCGTCAGGTAGCCGGGTTCCTGCGCCTTGGCCTGCGCGTGGCGCGCGCTCAGGCCAAGGCGCAGGCGGCCGTCGTCGCTGGTGTAAAACCATTTGCCGGCCAGGACCAGGTTGGAGCCCTGCGCATGGTCGCGGTAGCCGCCGCTGTTCTGGTAGCCGAACACATAATTCTGCGACCAGTTGCCCGCTTCCACGCCCTTGACCAACTGCAGCTGGCGGGTGTCGAAGCTGCCGTAGCTCAGCCTTGCCTCGCCGTCGTTGCCGCCGGCGCGGGTGACTATATTAGCGTTCCCAGCGATATTATGCAGGCCGTAACGCGGGTCGTTGGTGCCGCGTACCACTTCGATACGCTGGAGCTCCAGCGGCAGGATCGCGCCAATCAGCGGCATGCCGCCAGCGTTGTCATTCGCCGGGATACCGTCGATGAGCAGTTTGACGGCGTTCACCTCGCCCTCGCCATTGAAACCCCGGAACGACAATCTGCCGGACTCGTTCCCCTGGCGGAAAGGCGTGAGCATGACGCCGGGCGCGCGCGCGAACAGTTCCCAGGCGCTTTTCACCTGCTGGTCGCGCAGCAGTTCGTCGCCCAGGATATCGACGGAACTGAGGACGCTGCGCGTGGGCAGCACGCCCGTTTTATTGGCGCTGACTTCCACGCGGCCCACGATCAGCGCCGAGTCGCCATCGGGTTCGCTCTGGGCCCAGGCCGGCCGCCCCCAGGCCAGGCAAGCCAGCGCGAACATGGCGACGGGTTTGCTTGCGATGATGATTTTCATTGCCAGGCTCCCCCGCTGTTCTGTGCTTAAGTGTATTCGACGCAGCCGTCGTGGCGGCAGAAGCTGATGAGTTTGATGCCGGCTTCGGCGGCGATATCGATGGCCAGTGTGCTGGGGGCCGAGATGGTGGCTAGCATGGGGATATTCATACGGGCGGCTTTGCGTACCAGCTCGTAGCTCGCGCGGCTGGACATGAAGACGAAGCCGCGCTGCATGTCCACGCCTTCCAGCGCCAGGTGGCCGATCAGCTTATCGAGCGCGTTGTGGCGGCCGACGTCTTCGCAGACACGCTGCACGGCGCCGTCTGCGTTGCACCATGCTGCTGCGTGCACGCCGCCGGTGGCGCGCTGCAGTTCCTGGTACTGCCCCAGCTCCGACGCTGCGCGCGCGATCGCCGGTTGCAGCGGCCCAGCCAGCGGCGCGGCTTCGATTCGTTCCGGCTGCAAATCCAGCAGTTCCAGGCTCTCGATGCCGCACACGCCGCAGCCGCTGCGCCCCGCCATCGAGCGGCGCTGCTGCTTGAGCTGCACGAATTCCTGAGTAGCGATGGTGATGTCGATCTCGAAGCTGCGCGCATGCTCGCGTACTTCAATATCAAAAACATCGGAGGCTTGCGAGACCAATCCCTCGGTCAGGGCGAAGCCCATCGCGAACGGTTGCAGGTCACGCGGCGTGACCATCATGACGGCATGCGAGATGCCATTGAAAACCAGCGCGACCGGCACTTCCTCGATCACGCGGTCGGTGGTGCGAGCGGCGTCCGCGCCGCGATGGCGCGTGACCGGACGTTCCTGATAACCCGTCTTGTCCGACTCCAGATCCAGCTTCATCACAGCCCCGTAGAATAAGCACAATGGCTTATTCTACACGGGGCAACACCAGCGCGTCAGGCAGCCTGCTGCTCGCCGACACCGTAGTGACGGGCGTAGCGCGAATCCAGGTTCGCCAGTGGCATCAGCAGGAACAGGTCGGCCGATTCGAAATCAGGATCCCATGCCGGCTCGCCGCAGATCCACGCGCCCGAGCGCATATAGCCCTTCAACAGCGCCGGCACTTGCGGCTTCTGCGCCGCCTCCAGTTTCGAGAACGGGAACGGCAGGTGCGGCGTCACGCGGTATTCGATCGGCGCCAGGTTTTTGGTGATCAGCTGCTGGTACACCGCCACCGCATTGTGGCCGCCGTCAGCCAGCGAGATGCTGGCGCAGCCTACCAGAAATTCAGCATTTTCACGGCGCATGTACTCGGCCAGGCCGGACCACAGCAGCATGATCACGCTGCCGCCGCGATAATCAGGGTGGATGCAGGCGCGGCCCGCTTCGACGATGCGGCCACGGATGTTATTCAGGCGGCCCAGATCGAACTCGCCTTCCGAATACAGGCGGCCCAGCTTGCGCGCGCGGGTGGCGTTCAGCAGGCGGTAGGTGCCGACCACCATCAGGCTGTCGGCATCGCGCACGATCAGGTGGTCGCAGTGCTCGTCGAATTCGTCGGCATCGAGGCCGTCGGCGCGTTCCAGCGCGCTCAGGCCCATCGATTCAATAAACACTTTGTAGCGCAGGCGCTGGACTTCGCGCAGTTCTTCCGGCGTGCTTGCCATACTGAGTACCAGCTTGCCAGACGTTGCCCGGACGTCCGCTTGTATGATCGAGGTCTGCATGCTTCATCCCTTTTGTGTGGAAGACGAAGCAAGCGTAACCAGCGAATACTTCAGGAAAATGACAGCGAAATGTCATTTTCGTGACATGTTGTTTTTAAATCAGGCTTTCTTGGGACGGCCGGTCTTCAGTTGCGGCAGGCTGGCCAGCACTTTCTTCAGCGTGGCGAGGTCGATTTGCGCAATCAGGGCGACGCCGACGCGCAGCAGTTCGCTCTTCTTCACTTCGAAACCGGCTTTCAGCGCGGTCTTCTTGACCTGGCCCAGCACCGCATATTCGGCTTCAGGCATGGTGAAGCTGTCGCGCACCAGTTTTTCTTTTGGCGCTTTGGCTTTCACTTCAGGAGCTGCCGGCTTGGCGGCGACTTTCGGTTTGGCGACGGCTTTTGGAGCGGCTTTTGGAGCGGCTTTCGGCGCGGCCTTGGGCGCCGCTTTCGGTGCTGCCTTAGGCGCTACTTTCGGCACTGCGGCCTTGGCCGCTGGTTTGGTGGCGGCCTTAGGTGCTGGCTTCGCAGCGGCTTTCGGCGCTGCCGCCTTGGCGACAGGTTTCTTCACGGCCGGTTTGGCGGCGGTGGTCTTGGCGACGGTCTTGGTTACGGTGGTTTTCGGGGCTGCTTTGGTGGCCATGCTCACTCCAGATTAATCAACAATATAAATAGTATATATCATTTCAGGTGCAGTGCTACACGACTGAACAATTGAGCTGGATTAACCGGCTTGCGCAAAAAGTCCGCTGCGCCCACGCTGCGGCCCAGCGCCTCGTCTTCCTGCAGGCTTTTCGCGGTCAGGAACACTACCGGAATCGCCGCGCTGGCCGGATCGGCCTTCAGGCGGCGGCAGGTTTCGATGCCGTCTACGTCCGGCATCATGATGTCGAGCAGGATCAGATCCACCTTGGACGACGCCACGATCTGCAGCGCGGTCGTGCCGTTGGTCGCCACCTTGGTGTGGTACTTGTCCTTGAGCAGATTAGATAGCAGCGTGATGTTGTCCGGCGTATCGTCGACGATCAGCACGGTGTGGCGATGGGCAGCATTCATAGTGTCTCCTGTTTTTTTATCGCTTCGGTCAGCAGCTTGCGGGCCGCCTCAAACTCGTATTGTTCCATGTGGTGATTCAGGCGCGCCATCTCCGACGGCGACAGCACGGCTGCCAGGCAGGCCTGGCAGCGTGCAAAATAATCCATGCTCTCGCCGCTGAACTCCGCCAGCAGCGCTACCAGATCCTGCATCGCCTCGCGGGCATCGGCTGCGCTGCTGCCGGCAGTATCCTCGCCCGATTCCGGCAGCGGCGGCACCGGCGGAATCACCTTCATCGACATGCCCAGCCAGCGCGATAACACCGCGTACAGCCGCTGCGGATCGATCGGCTTGGTGATGTAGTCCTGCATGCCCTCTTCCAGGCAGCGCGCCTGCATGCCGGCCAGCGCATTCGACGTCACGGCAATGATCGGCAGTTCGTTGAAGCGGCTGTCCACCCGCAGCAGGCGCGTGGCCTCGTGGCCGTCCATTACCGGCATGCCGAGATCCATCAGCACCAGATCGTAGGCGCGCGGCCCAGCCTCCATCAGCCGCGCCAGCGCCTGCCGGCCGTCGTCCACCACTTCCACATCCAGCCCTTGCAATTCCAGCAGTGCGCGGGTCACATCCTGATTGTCGGCGCTGTCCTCGGCCAGCAGCACGCGCGCGGTGCGGCGTGGCGAGGCGTCCAGCCGCAGGTCGTCCACCGGGCCGTTGTGCAGCGCCTCCTGCACCGCCAGCGCGGCCGCGTCGGATAAATCGAACGGCAGGTCGAAATGGAAAGTCGAACCGCGATCCACCTCGCTCTCCACCTCGATATTCCCGCCCATCAGCCGCACTAGCTGCTGCGAAATCGACAGTCCAAGGCCGGTGCCGCCGTACTGCCGCGTGGTCGAACCGTTGGCCTGGCTGAAGGCGCGGAACAGGCGCGATTTCTGCTGCGCCGTCATGCCAATGCCGGTATCACTCACCGTGAAGCGCAGCACCGTCTTGCCGTCGTCGCGCGGCGCGCGCAGTTCGCAGTGCAGTTCCAGCTTGCCTTCCAGCGTGAACTTGACCGCATTATTCACCAGATTGATCAGCACCTGCCCAAGCCGCAGCGGGTCGCCCACCAGGTAGCGCGGCACTTCCGGCGCCATGCCGATCACATAGGTTAGCCGCTTGTCGGCCGCGCGCTGCGCCGTCACGCTGTTGACGTTGACCAGCACATCTTCCAGCGAAAACGGAATCGCCTCGACTTCCAGCCGCCCCGCCTCGATCTTGGAAAAATCGAGAATGTCGTTGATGATGCCCAGCAGCGTGAGCGCCGCGCGATGGATCTTGCTGATGTAATCGTGCTGGCGCGCCGTCATCTCGGTGCGCAGCGCCAGATAAGCCATGCCGATCACGGCGCTCATCGGCGTGCGGATCTCGTGGCTCATATTGGCCAGGAATTCGGACTTGGCGATGTTCGCCGCCTCCGCCATCGCATTTGCATTGACCAGCTTTTGCTCGCGCTCGCGCCGCTCGCTGATATCGCGGATAAAGGCGCAGAATTCGAAGCCATCACGCCCCTCGGCCTGCACCCGCGTGATCGCCAGCTCGATCGGGAATTCCTCGCCGCTGCGGCGCAAGGCAAATACTTCGATGCGCGTATCGAGCACGCCGCCACCGCCGCCGGCCAGGTAGCGCTGCATGCCGCGCTTGTGGTCATAGCGGAAGCGCGGCGGAATGATGGTCTTGTCCAGCTCCAGCCCCAGCGCCTGCTCGCGCGACCAGCCGAAGATCATCTCCGCCTGCCGGTTCCAGCCGACGATGCGGCCTTCCAGATCCATGCGCACCACCGCGTCCAGCGCCGTATCGACGATCGCTTGCAGCTTGGCCTGGCTGTCGCGCGCCTGCTGCATGGTGCGGTTCAGTTCAGCCGTGCGGTCGCTGATGCGCTGCTCCAGCTCCGCGTTCAAGTCGCGCAGTTCGCGCTCGGCGTCGCGCAGGCGCGTGAGCGTGTCGCGGAAGCGCAGCACCGCATCCGACAAGCGCCCTACCTGGTCGGCGCGCCCGACGCCGGACAACTTGATATCGGTCTCGCCGCGCGTCAGCTTTTCCAGCCCGATGCGGATATCGGCAAACGGCCGCGCCGTGCGCCGGCCGACGATAAAGATCGACAGCACGATGCCCATCGCCAGCAGCAGATTGGCCACCACCGTGTTCAGCACCTGCCGTTGCAGGTCCGCGTCCATCTGCTGGCGCGAATATGCCAGGTCGATGGCGCCGACCGGGTAACTGCGGCGCGCATCGCTGTAGCTGATATCGCGGTGGACGTGTATGGTCGCCACCGGCTCCTTCATCGGCGACACATAGCTGGCCAGTTCCGCGCCGCTCGGTCCCAGCACGCGCAGCACCAACACTTCCGGCGTGGCGCCGGAGGCATCCACCACGCTGGACACCGCCGCGCTGTTGATATCGAACAGCGGCCGCGCCAGCGCCTGCGACAGCACCGCCGCCAGCCGTTCGGCGCGTTCGCGCAGATTCTGTTCGGCCTCGCTGCGCAAGGTGCGCATCACATAGGTGGTGTAGATGGCGGTGGACAGCGCCACCGCGAGGAAGATCCCAAAGCCCAGCCGCAGCAGGATATTGCGCCGCCACGCCAGCCGCAATTGCGCCAGCGGGCCGCCGCCGTCTCTCATCGCGTGGCCGTGCGGATTAATGGCGCACTCCCTGCGCCTGTGCCAGTTTCTGATAGGCCGGGCTATTGCGCACTTGCTCCACCGTGCTCCAGATGCGCGCCGCCAGTTGCGGCTTGGACGCCACCAGCGCATGCGACAAAATCAGGAAGTACGGCTTCTCGATGATGGGAACCGGCAGCTGTTCCAGCTGTGGCGCCAGCGGGCCATGCATCAAGCCGTCGGCGTCGCTGCCGCCCACCGCCGCTGCCGCCAGCCGCCCGGCAATCAGCTTGCGCGCCAGTTCATCGGCGCGCTGGCTGCCTTCGTCCACTTCAAGATTCTGCGCGCGCAGCACATCGCCCACCGAGTAGCCAAGCTGGAAGCCGATCGCACCATCGAGATTGCTGAAATGCTGACCGTCCCATTCCACCTTGCTGCCCTTGCGGCGCAGGACCACATAGCGGTCGATGTGCATGCGCTTGCTGGCGTCGACGTTTTCACCGCCCGGATAGGCGCCCAGTTCGCGCCGGTCCGGTTTATAGCTGACCGCAAACGCGCCGTCCACCGCATTGGCTTTCAGCTGCGCCAGGCAGCGCTTCCACGGAATGCTCTGGAAATCGAAATGCACGTCGAGGCGCTGCTCGACCAGTTTAAGCAGCTCGAAATTGAGCCCGCCGCCCTGCTCCGTGCGCCACGGCCGCACGTCCTGCGCCTCAAAGCACAGGTGCACGGTTTCTTTCGGCGCTGCGTTGGCAACACCTGCGGCAGGCAACGACAGGACTAGCATTATGCAAGCGCAAAAGCAGGTTGTCCTGTATTTCATGGTGTTTCCCTTAACTGGTGCGAATGGCGAAGTCTACACCGACTTCGTCCCACTGCTCCTGTTCCTTCTCCAGCCAATAGGACAAGGTCGGATGCTCGGCCACCCATTCGCGCCGGATATCGAGCTCGATGCGGCTCTTGAAGCGCAGCTTGAGCTGGGTGAAGTCGATATCGATCCGCGAGTGCATGAACAGCACCGCCAGCCGCAGCGCCACGATGGCCTTGGCGAAGTCCGGCTCGGCCAATACCTCCACCACCTTGCGCAGATTGCCCTTGTGCGCCACGATCATGCGGCTCATCATGCGCTGCTCGCGCGAAGTGAAGCCCGGCAGGTCGGCGTTCTCGATGATGTAGGCGGCGTGCTTGTGATAGCCGGTGTGCGACACCACCATGCCCATTTCGTGCAGCAGCGCGCTCCAGTACAAATGGCGGCTGTATTGGTCCGACGCCGGCTTGGTCTGGGCATACAGCGCCAGCGCGTCGTCGGCCACGCGGTTGGCGCGCTTCTCGTCGACGTGGAAGCGCTGCACGCAAGCCAGCACCGACTGCTCGCGGCGATCGCGCTTGGTCGAGCGCAGGTGCAAGTCCCACATCACGCCCATGCGCAGGCCGGCCTCGATCGGCACCACCTGCGGGATCCCCAGCTCGCGCACCAGGCCAATCAGAATCGCCAGCCCGCCGATGATGGTGGAGGCGCGGTCCGGCTTCAGGCCCGGCATGTCGATCTTGCTGACATGGCCGAATTCGACGAAGCGCTGCTTGAGCGCTTCCAGCGTCTGCGCGTTGACTTCCTTGCCCAAGCCGTTCTTGACGATGATGTCGGCGATGGTGCGCGCGGTGCCGGAGGAACCGTAGCACTGCTTCCAGAACTGCGGCAGGTAAGGCGGCGCGGCGTCCTCGAAATGGCTGCGCGCCGACAGGATGGCGGCCTCGAACGATGGTCCGTCCACCCGCCCGCCGATGAAGAACGACAGGCTTTGCTTGACCGTGCCGACGCTGAACGATTCGACCTTCTCGATTTCCTGGCCGCGCCCCAGGATCAATTCCGTCGAACCGCCGCCGATATCGATCACCAGCCGGCGTTCGCCGGGCAGGCCGACCGAGTGCGCCACGCCCATGTAGATCAGGCGCCCTTCCTCCTCGCCGGAGATGATCTCGATCGGGTAGCCGATGGCCAGTTCGGCCTCCGGCAGGAAGGCGGCGGCATTGCGCGCCACCCGCATGGCGGAAGTGGCGACCACGCGCACCGCATCGAGCTTGTAGCCGGCCAGCACGGCGCGGAAGTTCTTCAGGCAGTTGAGGGCCGACTGCATGGCGGCAGGCGTCAGGTTGCCGTCCTTGTCCAGCCCTGCGGCCAGCCGGATCGGTTCGCGCACGCTTTTCAGGACGCGGATGGCCTCACCATCGTGCTTGCCGATGTGGAGGCGAAAACTATTGGAACCAAGATCTACGGCTGCGTACATATTATGGAATCTGACTAAACTGTTTATATCATTATATGACGATATGCCGAAAATATTACAACCTGATGACTTCCGCCTCCATCACACGGTTGCGGCCAGCCTGTTTGGCGGCTTGCAGCGCCTCGTCGGCGCGCTTGAACAGACTGACGGTGCTGTCCTCGGCGCGGATCACGGTCACGCCCAGGCTGGCCGTCATGCTGATCACCGCCTTCTCGGCCTTCACCGGCAACGCGGCGACGGCCTGGCGGATGCGTTCCGCCACCATCGTCGCATCCTCGATCGACGTGCGCGGCAACAGGATGGCAAATTCGGCGCCGCCCAAACGGCCCATCTGGTCCGAATCGCGTAGCTGCTTCTTGCACACGTCGACCATCGCCTTCAGCACCATGTCGCCGGCCGGATGGCCGTAGCTGTCGTTGACGCGCTTGAACTGGTCGAGGTTCAGCACAATCAGCGAGGCCGGCATGCCGGGACGGCGCGCCAGCGCGATCCACGGTGTCAGCGCCTGGTAGAAGCCGCGCCGGTTCGGCACATCGGTCAGCGGATCGACCACTTCCAGCCGCGCCAGCTCGCCTTGGGCTTGCTCGCGCACCAGCAGCAAATAGCCGAAAGCGTTGCTCAACATCATCAAATACACGGCCACCACGCCCACGGCCTGCACCGCCAGCGTGCTGATGCCATTGACGCCTTCCGGCAACAACGACCACAGGCCGCGCAGCACCACAGCGGCGCTCAGCGCCAGCATCGCCACCACCAGATAGCGCCGCAGCGGCGTGCCGTTGCTCCAGCCCCGCCCCAGCGCGGCAGCGCCAGCCACAAAGAAGAAACCGGCCGCTACCGAGCCGATGGCGATACGGGTACCGGCCGGCGCTTGCAGCAGCCAGGCGCCGGTGTACAAGCCTATCGCTGCGCCCAACGCCGGCAACAGATAAGGCCGCCACACGCGGCGCCCGGCCTGCTCCCACAGCGCCGAGGCGTCGAGCGCGAAGCCGGCAAACAGCAGCGCATTGGCAAAAGGAATGGTCAGGAAATCGGGCAGTTCGCCGCGTAAATACAACAGCCCCCAGGCCACGGCCTGGCATTGCTTGGCCCAGGTCCAGGTGGCGTGCACGCGTGCCGGCTGATTGCCGCGCCGCGCGCCGGCCTCAAAAAAGAACAGCGCCGCGCACAGGCTCAGATTGCCCAGCGCCAGCGCCAACAACAAGGTTTTTATATCCATGACCGGGGCCTGATGTCAGACCGAGGCATCAGACCTCGTGTTCCACATTGGTACTGCCGTCGCCCATCTTGCTGGCCCAGGCCTTGGTGAACAAGTCTTTTTCATCCTCGTTCGGGGCGTCGTGCCAGAACACAATCAGGGTGCCCTTGTGGTCGTGCAGCTGGCTGACTTTCTCGATAAAGCTCTGCTTGCCGGCCAGGTCAGCCAGCGCCGCCACGTAGCCGTAGACGCGGTTCAGGCGTTCCAGGCGGTCCGGCTCGGTGAAGCTGTTGGTGGCGGTAAGCGTAGGGTGGTCTAAAAACATCGTTCTCTCTCTCCAAGTTGGCCGCCGGAGGGGCTAGCCTATGCTAACGCCATGCTACTATGATTCCCTACGTAAATCCACAATACAACAAAACTTGACGCCCCCCACCAAGCCCCTGCAACGCCCCCGGGTTCTGACCGATGGCGACAAGCGCCGCCTGGAGTTCCAGCCCGGCATGGTGCAAAGCGAAATGCGCCTGTCGCGCCCGGACGAGCTGGTACTCAGCTATGCGCGCGCCATGATGTGCTTCGTGCTGTTTCATCCGCAGCCCGAGCACATTGTCATGGTCGGCCTGGGCGGCGGCTCGCTGGCGAAGTTTTGCTACCGTTATTTGCCGCACTGCCGCATCACCGTGCTGGAGCTCAATCCGGACGTGATCGCCCTGCGCGAACAATTCGCCATCCCGCGCGACAATGCCCGCTTCCGCGTGATCCAGACCGACGCGGTCGATTACATGAGCAAGCTGAACAACAGCGCCGACGTGCTGCTGGTGGACGGTTTCGACGCCGAGGGCCTGCCGCCGGCGCTGGGCAGCAGCGCTTTCTACAACGATTGCCGTCGCGCGCTGCGCCCCGGCGGCGTGATGGTGACCAATATCTTCAGCTACGACCCCAACTACGGCGCCATGCTGCGCCGCCTGCGGACCGCCTTCCAGGGCCGTATCTGCTGGTTCCGTGGCATCGCCGGCAACAACCGCATCCTGTTCGCGGTCAAGGACGGCGGAGCGTCGACATCGCCGGCGCTGGCCATGCAACAGAAAGTGGCGCGCACCCACGGCCTGGCCCTGCCCCTGCTCAACCGCCTGCTGGCGCACTGGATCGTGCTCAAGCTCCGTTGGCAGTGAGCCGTGGTTATTTGGCACCAAGCCTGTCACCACGGCATGTTTTGTGACACACTAGCTATCAATCCTGCGGTCCTCACCCCTGCCCGCGCCCTGCCACTCTGCCCTGCGGAAAGCGCGTCATGTCGTCCTCACGCAAATCATCCCGGATTTCGCTGGCGGCCATCCTGACGCTGATGACCGGCTTCGCCGTCACCGGCCTGTTGTTCGTCGCGGTCAGCGCGCTGGAATACAGCAAAATGGAACTGAGCTTCCAGCAGCGCGGCCACATGCGGGCGGCGGCCATCCGGCGCGGCATGGACGACACGCTGGAACTGGTCACCATCATCAACACACTGTTCCGCTCGGTCGGCTTGCTCGACCGCGAGCAGTTTGCCGCCTTCACCCAGCCGCTGCTGGAACGTTATCCATTTGTGCAAGCTTTCAATTTCCACCGCGTGATGGACACCGCCAGCGCGCGCCGCCACGAGGCCGAAACGCAAAAGCGCCATCCCGACTACGTGCTGCACGACGCCAACCGCCAGCCGCTGACGCCGCGCCCGCAACACATCATCGTCGACTACCTGGAACCGCTGGAAGGCAACGAGGCGGCCTTCGGCTTGGACGTGGCCTCGCTGCCGGCGATGGCGCGCGTGATCGGCGAAGCGGTCGACAGCGGCCAGCCGCGCACCACCGCGCTGATGAAGCTGGAACAGGAACGGGCGGCGCAAAAAGGCTTCGTGATGATGATCCCGGTGTATCGCGCCGGCGCCGAGCTGGGCACGGCGGCGCAGCGGCGCGCGGCCTGGATCGGCAACACCAGCGCGGTGATCCGCTCGGCCGACCTGATCCAGAAAATCCTGCTGGCGGCCGACCTGCTGGACGACCGCGAGCTGATGCTGCAGGTCTACATCGGCGACGACATCCGCCCCGCCAACCTGATCTACACGCGCGGCCAGCCGGCCAGCGAGCCGCCGGCGCCGCGCCCGCTGCAGCGCTGGCTGGCCTTCGACTACCGCGAACCGTATGTGCGCACCTTCAGCGCGGCCGGCAAATCGTGGCATGTGCAGGTGACGCCGCTGCCGCGCCCCTTCCTGCCGACGCACCTCGGCTCCCTGTCGACGCTGGTCGGCGGCCTGCTGTTCTCATTGCTGACGGCGGCCTTCGTCAACTCGCTGGCGCGCCGCTCCAGGCGCGTGCAGCGGCTGGTCGACGAGCGCACCTTGGCGCTCAAGGCCAGCAACGACAAGCTGGCCGAGGACGTGGCGGCCCGCAAGCGCACCGAGGAAGCGCTGCAGGAAAGCGAGCACCGCTTCCGCCGCCTGCTGGCGCTGTCGTCGGACTGGTACTGGGAACAGGACGAGCAATTCCGCTTCACCAACATCACCGGCGGCTTCTTCGACAAGGGCAAGCAGGAGCCCGCGCTGTTCATCGGCAGGACCCGCTGGGAACTGCATCCCGAGGTGTGGGACAACCGCTGGGGCCGCGATCATCGCGCCACGCTGGAAGCCCACCTGCCCTTCACCAACCTTGAATATGCGCTGACCGGCGTGGACGGCCAGACCCACTGGTTCAGCACCAGCGGCGAGCCGGTGTTCGACCGCGAGGGCAAATTCAAGGGCTATCGCGGCACCGGCACTGAAATCACCGAGCGCAAGCTGGCCGAGCAGCGCATCCAGCACATCGCCCACCACGACGTGTTGACCGGCCTGCCCAACCGCGTGCTGCTGCAGGACCGCCTGAGCCAGGCCGTGGCCTTCGCCAACCGCAGCGGCAAGCCGCTGTGGGTCATGCTGATCGACCTCGACCGCTTTAAATTCGTCAACGACAGCCTCGGCCACAAGGCCGGCGACCAGCTGCTGAAAACCGTGGCCCAGCGCCTGCAGGACAGCGTGCGCGAGAGCGACACCGTGGCGCGCCTGTCGGGCGACGAATTCGTCGCCATCCTGTGCGAATATCCGGAAGAAGCCTCGCACGACATCGCCCAGCGCATCATGCGCGCCGTGACCCAGCCGGCCATGCTGGAAGGGAAGGAATTCTTCGTCACCTGTTCGATCGGCGTGGCCGTGTACGGCGCGGACGGCACCTCGGCCCAGCGCCTGATCGAGCATGCCGACATCGCCATGTACCGCGCCAAAAAGCTGGGCCGCAACAACACCCAGTTCTACGAGCCGGCCATGAACGAAGAGGCGCGTGAACGGCTGCGCATCGAAAGCGCGCTGCGCAACGCACTGGTGCGGCAGGAGTTCGTGCTGCACTACCAGCCGCAGGTGGACTTGCAGAGCGGGCGCGTGGTCGGCATGGAAGCACTGCTGCGCTGGCAGCATCCGGAACTGGGCATGGTGGCGCCGCACCGCTTCATCGGGCTGGCCGAGGAGACCGGGCTGATCGTGGAAATCGGCGCCTGGGTGCTGCGCACCGCGTGTGCGCAGGCGCGCAGCTGGATGGACGACGGGCATGGCATGCTGCGCATCGCCGTGAATTTGTCGCCGCGCCAGTTCAGCGAGCCGCAGCTGCTGTCATCGATCAGCGAAGTGCTGCGCGATACCGGGCTGCCGCCAGCCTGTCTCGATATCGAACTAACCGAAGGCCTGTTCATGCACGACGTGGCGCAGGCGGTGGAATTGTTGCACAAGCTGAAGGCACTGGGACTGGCGCTGTCGATCGACGACTTCGGCACCGGCTACTCCAGCTTCTCGTATTTGCGGCACTTCCCGATCGACGTGCTGAAAATCGATCGTTCCTTCGTCAGCGACATCAACGAGGATGACGAGGCGGCGATTGTGGTGTCCATCATCGCGCTGGCGCACAACCTCAAGCTGCGGGTGATTGCCGAAGGCGTGGAGACCGAAAGCCAGGTCGACTACCTGCGCCGCAACGGCTGCGACGAAATGCAGGGCTACTACTTCAGCCCAGCGCTGCCGGCTGCGGACTTTGAACAGCTGCTGCAGCAGGGACGAGATCTGCAAACGGTTGCGGCTTAATTTTCGGCTTGCGCTTGCGCGGCTTAGGAGCCAACATCGTGCCGGTGCAATTGAGCGCGCCACAGCGGCAAGCGAACTCCTTCTTGATGGCAGGCGTGTGACGGCCCTCGTAAATCAGGGGATAAGAATAGCTGAGTTCCTCATCCTGCTTGATGTCATGCAGCGCATAGATAAAAATGCGGCCATCCTCCCCCTCGATCGCCTCGCAATTCGGCTCGCAGGAATGATTGATGAAGCGCGCCTCGTTGCCGTGATCACCGCCATCGATGACATTACCGTTGGCCAGGCTGAAGAAGAAAGTGTGATTATGCGGGCCGCCCTGGATCTCAGCGCGGATCTGCGCCTCCTCCCAGGTGATTTCGCGCCCGGCATATTCGACGATACGCTCACCGGGAGCGATATCGCGCCGCGCGAACACACCATTACCGTGAACAGAAGAGCGCTCGACTCGGAAAGCTGGCTGAATACTGGCGTCGGACATGTCGCAATCAAGTGGATCAAAGATCATTCGATTAAACCACAGTGCAGATGCGGATTCAATTGGAAATCACCATTCAGGGTCAGCTCTGTCATTCGGACACGCAGCCGGCACCTTTGATCCATATCAAAACAATTTTTATTAATGCGCGTTCAAAGGCGGAATAGCCCAACAGCTCTGACAGCTAAAATTTCACAGAGCACTTTGAGAATCCTCAAACATCGATCACGCGTGTCCAAATGACAGAGCTGACCCTGAATTAAGGCGCCATAAGCCGATGCATTTCCGGGCAGCGGCTTTCCGATGACAGGCCCTGGATGACGCCTTGGCGGTCGGCTTCGTTGCGGTTCTGACTGATTTTCCATTTGCCTTCGAGCGAGCGGATGGGGATTTCGACGCCGACGATGGCGCGGAGTTGGGTGGCGATGAAGTCGTCGGGGGCGTCGGCGACGCTCCACGGTTCGGCGCGCTGGCCTTCGAGGTTGGCGGTCATCTGGCCGACTTGTTCGCGCAGCCAGGCCGCATCGTCCATCACTTGCGGGATGCCGCGTGCTTGCACCATCACGAAATTCCAGGTCGGCACCACTTTGCCGTGCTCGGCTTTCGAGGGATACCATGACGGTGTGATGTAGCTTTGCGGCCCCTGAAACACAATCAGCGCTTCCGTCCCCGCCAGCAGGTCATCCAGCTGTTTGTTGTTCCGCGCCAGATGCGCGCGCAGTACGTCGCCATGCAGCGAGAACGGAATCAGGTTCGCCGTCAGCCCGCCGGCGCCGGCCGTAATCAAGGTCGCCAGCGGATGCTCCCGCATCAATTGCTGCAACACCTCCAACCGCTCTTCACGAAACATGGCGGGACAATGCATGAATTCTCCTTATTCGTCCGGCGCCTTGAACAGGTTTTCCAGATCGGCACGGGTGGTCGGTTTGCGCACCACGCCTTTGCGGCCGGTGTATTCGTCTTCGATGTTGTCGCGGTAGTAGCTCCACGCCGCGCCGGAGGTGGACAGTTTGCGCCACACTTCGTTGCCAACGCCCGAATAATCCATCGCCGTGCCATCCTCGAACTCCACCCGCAACAGCTTGTCGCGCGCGTCATAGCCGATGGCCCGCAATTTCCCCGCATTGATGCGCTTCATTTCCATGCCGGCCTCCTGTTATCGGTTTAGGTGCTGCCGCGCTGGATCAACTGGAAGCCGGTGTCGGTCAGCCCGGCCATCGCCTTGCCGTCCAACCGGTCCAGTATCGCTTGCGCCGCCACACGTCCGATATTAGCGCCATCGACGCGTACAGTCGATAGCGGCGGATAGGTTCGCTCAGCAAAATTAAGGTCGCCGAAGCCGACCACCGCCAGTTGCCCCGGCACGCTGAGCCCGCGTGCGATCGCTTCGGTCAATACGCCATGCGCCAGTGTGTCGGAACTGCACACCACCGCGTCGACGTCCGGACAACGTTCCAGCAACAGAGACAAGCCATCCCGCCCCAGCCCGAAGGTGGATGGCAGCGGCATCATCTGCACCGCCGCCACCTGCACGCCCAGCTTGGCCAGCCCGGCCTGCAAGCCCTGGTTGCGCCGCGCCGCGCGCGGATCTTCAACCGCCAGGATGGCGATCCGCTTGTAGCCGCGCTCCAGCAGGTGCTGGGCGATCGCATGCCCCACTTCCTCGTGCGAGAAGCCCACCATCATGTCGATCGGCGACGGCGTCAGGTCCCACGCCTCCACCACCGGCACTTGCGCGGCCTGCAGGCGCCGCCGCGTGCTGTCGGTGTGCAGCGAGCCAGTCAGGATCACACCATCCGGCCGCCGGCTCAGGATGGTCTCGACCAACAGTTCCTCGCGCCACGCCTCGTAGCTCGACAAGCCCAGCATGACCTGGTAGCCGGCCGCCGTCAGGTGGTCGCTGGCGGCCTGCACCATATCGGCGAAGATCGGCGTGGAGATGGTCGGCAGCACCAGCGACACCAGCCGGCTGCGGTTCGACGCCAGCGCCCCGGCCATCATGTTCTTGACGTAGCCGGTCTGCTGCACCGCCGCCTGCACCTTGGCGACCGTGTTCGGCCGCACCAGATGCGGCTGGTTGAGCGCGCGCGACACGGTAATCGGCGACACCCCGGCCAGCTTGGCCACATCGGCCAGCGTGGCGCCGCTGACCTGCATTTCCCCTGTTGTGGTCCGCAAAGTGCGCAGCTCGCTCATGACAGCCTCGATAGAAAAAGATGTGTCATTGTAGCACCGCACATCATTTTCTATCATCAATTTCCCTTGAGTTTCCCCCAACTCCATTCTAAGATACAAATGACAGCGCAATCATTTCAGAAGGAAAAACCATGAACCAGACCCCCATCATCACCGCCATCCGCGTCATTCCGGTTGCCGGCCGTGACAGCATGCTGCTCAACCTGAGTGGCGCCCACGGTCCCTACTTCACCCGCAACCTGGTGATCCTGACCGACAGCGCCGGCAACACCGGCGTCGGCGAAGTACCGGGCGGCGAGAAGATCCGTCAGGCGCTGGAAGACACCAAGCCGCTGCTGCTGAACCAGCCGATCGGCAATTACAACGCCCTGCTCAACGCCGCCCGCGCCGCGCTGGACGGCCGCGACGCCGGCGGCCGTGGCCTGCAAACCTTCGACCTGCGCATCGCCGTGCATGCGGTCACCGCGCTGGAAGCGGCGCTGCTGGACCTGGTCGGCAAATTCCTCGGCGTGCCGGTGGCCGCCCTGCTCGGCGAGGGCCAGCAGCGCAAGGAAGTGGAAATGCTGGGCTACCTGTTCTACATCGGCGACCGCAACAAGACCGACCTGCCCTACGCCGCCACCCCGGCCAACGCCACCGACAACTGGTCGCGCGTGCGCAACGAAGCCGCGCTGACGCCGGACGCGGTGGTCAAGCTGGCCGAAGCCGCCTACGAGCGCTACGGCTTCAACGACTTCAAGCTGAAAGGCGGCGTGTTCCGTGGCGAGGAAGAAATGGAAGCCGTCACCGCCCTGCACGAACGCTTCCCAGAAGCGCGCGTGACCTTGGACCCGAACGGCGGCTGGCTGCTGAAGGACGCGATCCGCCTGTGCCGCGACAAGGGCGATGTGCTGGCCTACGCCGAGGACCCGTGCGGCGCCGAGAACGGCTACTCGGGCCGCGAGGTGATGGCCGAGTTCCGCCGCGCCACCGGCCTGCTGACCGCCACCAATATGGTCGCCACCGACTGGCGCGAAATGCGCCACGCGATCCAGCTGCAATCGGTCGACATCCCGCTGGCCGACCCGCACTTCTGGACTATGCAGGGTTCGGTGCGCGTGGCGCAGATGTGCCATGAATGGGGCCTGACCTGGGGCTCGCACTCGAACAACCACTTTGACGTTTCGCTGGCCATGTTCACCCACGTAGCCGCCGCCGCGCCGGGCAACATCACCGCCATCGACACCCACTGGATCTGGCAGGACGGCCAGCATCTCACCAAGAATCCGCTGCAGATCAAGGGCGGCATGGTGCAGGTGCCGACCACGCCGGGCCTCGGCGTCGAGCTGGACATGGATGCCATCGAGGCCGCCCACCACCTCTACAACAATATGGGGCTGGGCGCGCGGGACGATGCGGTGGCGATGCAGTTCCTGATCCCCGGCTGGAAGTTCAATAACAAGATGCCTTGCATGGTTCGCTAAAAACAACAATAAGAACCACAAGGAGACAAACATGACTACAGCAACCACCACCGCTGGCGGCGCGCAAGCCGCCGCCCCTACCGTGCTCGACACCGCCGTCAGCAAAGTCAAATGGCGCATCCTGCCGCTGTTCGTGGTGATGTTCATCGCCAATTACATCGACCGCGTCAACATCGGCTTCGTGCGTTCGCACCTGGAGAAAGACCTCGGCATCGGCGCGGCGGCGTTCGGTTTTGGCGCGGGCGTGTTCTTCCTCGCCTACGCGCTGTTCGAAGTGCCGTCCAACATCCTGCAACAGCGCTTCGGCGCCAAGGCCTGGCTGACCCGCATCATGGCCAGTTGGGGCGTGGTCGCCACCGGCATGGCCTTCGTGCAGGGCGAGACGTCGTTCTACGTGATGCGCTTCCTGCTGGGCGTGGCCGAGGCCGGCTTCTTCCCCGGCGTGGTCTACTACTTCACGCAATGGCTGCCGAACCGCGAGCGCGGCAAGGCGATGGCGATTTTCCTGAGCGGCTCGGCGCTGGCGTCGGTCATGTCCGGGCCGCTGTCGGGCGCGCTGCTGTCGATTGAGGGCGGCGGCTTCCACGGCTGGCAATGGATGTTCATCATCGAAGGTTTGGCCTCGGTGGCGCTGTGCTTCGTGGTGTGGTTCTGCCTCGACTCCAGGCCGGAAGACGCCAAGTGGCTCACCGATGCCGAGCGCAACGCGCTGGCCACCGTCATCGCCGCCGAGAAGAAGGAGCGCGACGCCAGCAAGCCGGTCCACGCCAGCATGTTCACGCTGCTCAAGGATGGCCGCATCGCGCTGTTCTGCTTCATTTACTTCGCGATCCAGCTGACCATCTACGGCGCGACGTTCTGGCTGCCGAGCATCATCAAGAAGATGGGCCATTTCAGCGAGTTCCAGATCGGCCTGTTCAACTCGATTCCGTGGATGATCTCGATCGCGGCCATGTACATGTTTGCCACGCTGGCGCAGAAGTATCGCCACCAGCAGGCATGGGTGGCGGTGGCGCTGTTGATTGCAGCCTGCGGCATGTTCGCCTCCACCACCGGCGGCCCGGTGTTTGCATTCGTGGCGATCTGCTTTGCCGGCATCGGCTTCAAGGCGGCATCGTCGCTGTTCTGGCCGATTCCGCAAGGGTATCTGGACAGTCGCATCGCCGCAGCGGTGATCGCGCTGATCAACTCGCTGGGCAACCTCGGCGGCTTCGTCGCGCCAGCCACCTTCGGCTATCTGGAACAGAAGACCGGCTCGATCCAGGGCGGTTTGTACGCACTGGCGGCGGCCTCGGTGATCGCGGCAGGTCTGGTATTCCTGACCCGCCGCAAGCAGGCTTAATCCGGCAGGACGGCGCGGAAAGCAATCTCGATTAGCTGTTCCGGAAACGCCAGCCGGGACACGCCGATCAGATTGCTGGCGATGGCGGGTTGCGCACTGGCGTACATTTCCTTGCGCACCACGCCGGCCACTTTGAAGGCGGCATCGACGTCCAGCACGAACAAAGTTTCTTCCACCACGTTGTCGAGCGTGGCGCCGAACTGCGCCAGCAGCTCAATGGCGTTGACATAGGTCTGGCGCATCTGCGCCGCCATCGTGTCGAAATCGCGCGGCTTGCCGTCTGCGCCCAGCACGGCCGGCGCCACCAGATTGCCCTGCTGGTCGTGGCTCAGCTGGCCGGAAATGTAGATCGTGTCCTTCACCTTCACAGCCTGGGTATAGCCGTAGATGCCCTCCCAGGCCACACCGAGGTTGGCGGTTTTCTTGTCTAACGCAGCGCTCATGATTTCTTCCTTGCTCGCATAAATAAATGGAGCCGGAAGCTTAACCAGCTGCACGCGGAACCGCCTCACCACATCTGGGCGTCCCGCGTATCTCTTATTGCAGAAGCGCCGCAGTTAATCCTTTGCCAGTGGGCGCACGTATTCGAGCAAGCTGACCAGCGTCTTGCCCGGCTCCTCGAACTGCACCAGGTGCGAGGAGTTTTCGAACCAGACCGCGCGCTTGTACGGCGCCTTGACCTTCGCCAGCCAGGCGGCGGTCGGTTCGGACGGCGTGGTGTAGTCGTGCCGCCCCATGAACATCACCACCGGAATCGGGAAGCGCTTGACCGGCTTGAGGTCCACCTGCAGCCATTCGTTCAGTATCCGTTCCAGCGTCAGCAGGCTGCCCTGGTCGATGGCCTTGATGGCCGCCTCGTCATATTCCGGCGACAGCAGCGGCGCGTCGAAGTAGTAGGCGAAATCGCTGCGGTACGCGGCCAGGCCGCCGTAATGCTGCGCCCAGTTGCGCTCGGTGATGATGCGTTCGCGCGTGAGCGGCGTATCGCCCGGATAGGGCGCAATCGATTCCAGCTCCTTGATGGCCTTCTCGTTGTGCTCCTTGCGCGCCTGCGCCAGCGCGAAGTCGAAGCTGACCCTTTCGTTGTCCAGCATGCTGATGACCTGGCCGATGCCAACGTAGGCATGGAACAAATCCGGCCGTTTCAGCGCCGCGCGCATGCCCACCACCGTGCCCCAGCTGTGCCCGACCAGGATCACCTTGCGCTTGCCGTAGCGCTTCGAGACTTGCTCGGCAATCTGCACCGCATCATCGACGAACTGGTCGATGCGCAAGGTCGGGCGCACCGTGTCCGGATCGGTTTCCAGATAGGTCTTGCCGGCCCCACGCTGGTCGTAATTGACTACTGTGAAGTACTCTTCGAACGGACGCTGGTACATCCACATGGTCGGCGCACTGGTCGAGGCCGGGCCGCCGTGCACGAACAGCAGCACCGGGTTCTTGCGGTCCTGCCCGCGCGTGTAGACCCACTGGTCGATGCCGTTGATGTGCAGCTTGAAGTTCTCCTGCACGCCGTTGGGCGCGACGATGCGGCTCACATCGCCGATGATCTGCTTGCCGCTGGGCTGTGCCGCCAGCGCGCACGGCAGCGCTGCAGCCAGCAGCGCCGACACCGTCAGCGCCGCCAAGCGTTGCATTGCGCCGCTCATTTCTTGCGATTGCCGTGCACCATCTGGCGCGACTGCTTGCGCAACACGGCTTGTTCCCAGCGCTGCTTCTGCTCTTCGGTTTCCGGCACCAGCGGCGGCACTTCCACCGGCTTGCGGTGGGAGTCCACCGCCACCATCGTGAAGTAGCAGCTGTTGGCGTGGCGCACCAGGCGCTGCTGGATGTTCTCGGTCACCACGCGGATGCCCACTTCCATCGAGGTGCGGCCGGTGTAGTTGATCGAGGCCAGGAAGGTCACCAGCTCGCCCACGTGAATCGGCTGCAGGAACATCACCTGGTCCACCGACAGCGTCACGGTGTAGGTGCCGGAGTAACGGCTGGCGCAGGCATAGGCCACGCTGTCCAGGTACTTCAGGATGGTGCCGCCGTGCACGTTGCCTGAAAAGTTCGCCATATCCGGCGTCATCAATACGGTCATGCTCAGTTCGTGCGCTACCCAGTTCGGTTTTTCCATTGCCAGACTCCTTTTGTGGTTAATGACATGCTATCTGCTAAGCTTGCCATTCGCAAATAGTTATCAAAAGATGTACACTCAGCGCTCACTCGTCCTCGATGGAGCGCTTATGAAATGGAAAGTCCTGGCCGCGAGCCTGATGCTCGCCTTGTCGGCCACCACCGCGCAGGCCGCGATCAGCGCCGATCAGGTGCAAACCTTCACGCTGAACAATGGCATGAAGTTCATCGTGCTGGAATCGCACGGCATTCCCAACGCCACCATGTACACCTTCTGGAAAGTCGGCTCGCGCAATGAAGCGCCCGGCATCACCGGTTTGTCGCACTTCTTTGAACACATGATGTTCAACGGCTCCAAGAAGTTCGGCCCGAAAATGTTCGACCGCACGATGGAGGCCAACGGCGGCTCCAACAACGCCTTCACCAGCAGCGACCTGACGGTGTACCAGGACTGGTTCCCGGCCTCGGCGCTGGAGACCATCTTTACGCTGGAAAGCGACCGCGTGGCCCACCTCACCATTGATCCGAAGATGGTGGAGAGCGAGCGCGGCGTGGTGCTGTCCGAACGCAGCACCAACCTCGAGAACTCCAACCTGATGGCGCTGTACAACGAGATCAACAGCGTGGCCTTCACCGCCCACCCGTACGCGCTGCCGGTAATCGGCCACGAGTCCGACATCAAGGCCTGGACCCAGGCTGACCTTGAGCACTACTTCCGCACCTACTACGCGCCCAATAACGCCGTGGCCGTGGTGGTGGGCGATGTGAAGGCCGAGCAGGTCAAGCAGCTGGCTACCAAGTATTTCGGCGGCATCCCCAAGCGCGCCCTGCCGCCGCCGGTGCGCACCATCGAGCCGCCGCAGACCGGCGAGCGTCGCCTGTTCATCACCAAGGAATCGGCCACCTCGGTCAACCTGAGCGTGGGCTACAAGGTGCCGGCCAACGACAGCCCGGACCACTACGCGCTCGACGTGCTGCAAAGCGTGCTGGCAGGCGGCAAGACCTCGCGCCTGTACAAGGCGCTGGTCGATACGCAACTGGCCACGCAGGTCAGCGCCGACAGCATCGACGGCTTCGATCCCGGCCTGCTGTACCTGTCGGCGGTAGCCGCCGCCAATGTGCCGGCCGCCAAGCTGGAACAGGCGCTGCTGGCCGAAGTGGACAAGCTGGTCAAGGAAGGCGTCAGCGCCGAAGAGCTGCAGAAGGTGAAGAACCAGAAGCTGGTCAACCTGTACCGCGAGCAGGAAACCATCAACGGCAAGGCGCTGCAGCTGGGCAGCTACGAAGTCTTCTTCGGCAGCTACAAGAAGATGTTCGACGCGCCCGCCGCCTACCAGAAACTGACGCCGGCCGATATCCAGGCCGTCGCCGCCAAATACCTGACCAAGTCGCAGCGCACCATCGGCGTGCTGGCCGCGAAGGAGGACTGATCCATGAAACATACGCTTATCGCCGCCGTACTGGCCGCCAGCGCACTGCACGGCGCACAGCTCCACGCCGCCGAATTCCGCCTGCCGGAGTTCGATACTGTCACGCTGCAAAACGGCCTCAAGGTCTACCTGATGGAACGCCACGACGTGCCGCTGGTGTCGGTCCGCGCCGTGGTCAAGGCCGGCGCGGTCAACGACGGCGCACAACCGGGCCTGTCCAACCTGACCGGCGACGCCCTGCTGCTGGGCAGCAAGGCCCACAACAAGGCCGCCATCGACCAGGCGTTCGATGACCGTGGCGCGCGCATCGCCGGTGGCGCCGGGGCCGAGTCCAGCACGGTGCAGGCCAACTTCGCGCGCGACGACACGGCCGCGCTGCTGCCGCTGTTCGCTGAAATCGTCCAGCAGCCGGGCTTCGACGAGGCCGAGCTGGGCAAGCTGCGCGAGCGCAAGGTGAACGGCCTCAAGCAGGCCAAGGAAGCGCCGCGCAACGTGGTGCAGAACTACTACCGCGCCATGCTGTTCGGCGATAGCCCGTATGCGATTCCGGCCAGCGGCACGGTCGGCAGCGTCAGCGCGCTCAAGCAGGCCGACGTGCGGCGCTACTACCAGACCTACTACCGCCCCGACAATGCCGCCATCATCGTGGTCGGCGATTTCCAGAAGAGCGAGATGCGCAAGCAGATCGAATCGCTGTTCGGCGCGTGGCAGGCCAGCGGCCCGGCGCCGGCGGCGCAGCAGAATGGCAAGGTCAAAGCCGACAAGGCGCGCGTGCTGCTGGTCAACAAGGCCGACGCCATCGAGACTACTTTCCTGGTCGGCGGCGCCGGCGTGGCCCGCAATGATCCGGACTACGTGCCGCTGCAGGTGATCAACACGGTGCTGGGCGGCCGTTTCACTTCGTGGCTGAACGATGAGCTGCGCGTCAACTCCGGCCTGACCTACGGCGCCTTCAGCAGTTTCAGCACGCTGTCGCAGACCGGCACGTTTGCCATCAGCAGCTTTACCGCGTCGCCGAAGACCGAAGCGGCGCTGGCCCTGACCCACAAGACTTACCAGCGCCTGTGGGACAAGGGCATCGACAAGGCGACGCTGGATTCGGCCAAGGCCTACGTCAAGGGCCAGTTCCCGCCGCGCTATGAAACCGGCGAGCAGCTGGCCGGGCTGCTGGGCGATATGTACGCCAACCAGGTGGGCCGCGAGCAGATCGACAATTTCACCCGCGACGTCGACAGCCTGACGCCGGAGCGCGCCAAGGCGCTGGTCAACAAGCACTTCCCGCGCGACAAGCTGCAGACGGTGTTGATCGGCAAGGCGGCCGACATACGCGGCATCGCCAAGACCTATGGCGAAGTCACGGAGCTGGAAATCACTGCCGACGGCTTTCGGTAAGTAGCTGTTCAATGTCCCCGGCCACCTCGGGGCACGCGTCGAGCACCCGGTCGAGCGGCGCCCAGGCGGTGGCGTCCTGCTTGAGGGCGCGCTCGGCCAGTTGGCTCAGGGTGGCAAGACGGTCGGCGCCGACGGTGCCGGCCAACCCTTTCAATGTGTGCAGCGCGGGCAAGGCGGCAGCGCTGTCTTGCCCGCGGCGCGCGGCGTGCAGCTCGTGCGCCAGTTTTTCCGCCTCGGCCACGAAGCTGCGCAGCGCGATCAGGTAGACCGATTCCAGCCCGCCCATGCGCTTGAGCGCGGCCACGCTATTGAGGCCGGCGTCGGGCAGCAGCATGGCCTCATCCCCTGCCGTTGTCGCCCCAGCCGACGTGGCCGCAGCATCCGGCGCAGCCGCGCCGCGCTGTCCGGCGGCCGCCGCTCCGTTGGCTGACGCGGCGCCGCCGTGCCGCGCGTGTTGCAGGATCACCTCCACCAGTTGTGCCAGGTCGAACGGCTTGCCGACGTGGTCGGCCATGCCGGCTTCCAGCGCCGCGATGCGGTCCGAGGCCAGCGCATTGGCCGTCATCGCCACGATCGGCGGCGTCTTCATGCCCAGCCGGGCCTGTATCGCCCGGGTGGCCTGGTAGCCATCCATCTCCGGCATCTGGATATCCATCAAGATCAGATCCGGCAGCGGCCCCGCCCCATTCAACACGCCCAGCGCCATCGCCCCCGAGCTAGCCACCACCACCTGCGCGCCTTCGCTGCCCAACAACTCGCTGGCGACCTGCTGATTGGCCGCATTGTCATCCACCAGCAACAGCCGCACGCCAGCCAGCCGCCGCTGCGCCGGCGCCGACACCAGCGCCAGCGGCTTGCGCTGCTCCATGCGCGCCTCGACCACCGCATCGAACAGCATCGACGCCGTCACCGGCTTGACCACGAAACCATCGAGCACCGGCGCCATATCGCGAGACCGCTGCGCCAGCAGTTCGCGGTCATGCGCGGTCACCATCACGATCAGCGGCGTCTTGCCCTGCGGCGCCTGCGCGCGGATGCGGCAACTGGTCTCCCAGCCATCCAGCCCGGGCATGCGCCAGTCGATGAACACCACGTCATACGCCTTGCGCCGCGCCAGCTGCGCGCTGACCGCATCCAGCGCCTCAAGCCCATCGGCCGCCACGTCGACCCGCCAGCCGAACGACGACGCCATCTCGCGCAACACCGTGCGCGCCACCGGATTGTCGTCCACCACCAGGCAGGACAGGCCGCGCATCGCCGCCTGCTGCGCCTCCGACGCCACGGCGTCGGCCGGCGCGGCCAGCTCGGGCGGCTGCTCCGGCAAGCCCAGCTCGATGGTGAAATCGAACACGCTGCCGTGTCCAGGCTCGCTCACCACGCGCAGCGTGCCGCCCATCAGGCGCACCAGCCGCTGGCTGATCGCCAGCCCCAGCCCGGTGCCGCCGTAGCGCCGCGCGGTAGACGCCTCGGCCTGCGAGAAACCATCGAAGATATGCTCGCACTGCTCGGGCGCAATGCCGATGCCGGTATCGCGGATGGCAAACGCAATCGTCAGCGTACCGTCCTGCTGCGCCACCAGTTGCGCCGACACCACCACCTCGCCGCGCTCGGTGAACTTGATGGCGTTGCCCGCCAGGTTGAGCAGCACCTGCTGCAGGCGCAGCGCATCACCCACCACCAGCGCCGGCAATTCCGGCGCAATGCGGAACAGTACCTCGATATTGCGCGAACCCACATTGGCCGACAAAATCACCGCCAGGTCGCGCCACAGCTTGTCGAGCCGGAACGGATGCGGATCGAGCGCCAGCTTGCCCGCCTCCACCTTGGAAAAGTCCAGCACGTCGTTGAGCAGGCCCAGCAAGGCGCCGGCGGCCGCATGGGCCTTGCCGACGTAATCCTGCTGGCGCGCATTCATCTCGGTCTGGCGCAGCAGCTGCAACATGCCCAGCACCGCATTCATCGGCGAGCGGATCTCATGGCTCATATTGGCCACGAAGTCGGACTTGGCGCGGCCCGCCTGGTCGGCCGCCTCCTTGGCCTGCAGCAGCGCAGCGTGCGCCGCGCGCGCCTCGGTACGGTCGGTGCTGCTGCCGACCCAGCTGAGGATGACGCCGTTGCCATCCTTCTGCGGCAGCGCATGGTGATCGAAGATGCGCCACTCGCCGTCATGCCGGCGCAGCCGGCAGTCGCAGCGGAACTGCTCGCCCCCGTCGAGCGCGCGCTGCCAGGCGGCGCTAATCAGCGGCAGGTCTTCCGGATGGATCACCGCCGACCAGTCGCCGGAGGCCAACAATTGCTCGGCCGGGACGCCGCTGAAACTTTCCCAGTGATGGCTGAGGAAATCGATGCGCAGCTCCGGCGTGGCGGTCCACACCATCTGCGGCAAGCCTTCGGTCAGCGAGCGCCAGCGCGATTCGGAGGCGGTCAGGCGCGCCAGCGAGGCTTGCAGCGCCCGGTCCGTCTCGCCCAGCGCGCTCAGCGCATCGTACTGCTTGTTGAGGCCGTAGCGCACCCCCAACAGCAGCGCCGCCGACAAGCCGACCAGCACGCAGAGGAACAGCAAGGCATTGCGCACCTCGCGCCGCCACGGCGCCAGGAAATCGTCGCTGGCCAGTCCCACCACGATGTACACCGGATAGGCGCCGACCTTCTCCACGCTGACCGTGCGCTCCAGACCATCGCGCAGGCTGCGCACGGTGTAGCTGGCGCGCTTGTGCTTGCCGTCCAACAGCGCCTGGGTGGCGGGATTGACCTTGATGGTGCTGCCGATCAGCATGTCCGGCACTTCCGGATAGCGGTGCAGCACGCGCCGGCGGTCGTCCAGCAGCACGATGGAACCATGCGCGCCGATATTCAGGCCGGCAAACGCTTCGCTGATGCGGGCGCTGTTCATCACCACGTAGGCGGTGCCGCCAAAGCCGCCATTCGGCAGGGTCAGCGGATAAACCAGCGGCAGTACCCACTCGCCGCTGATGCGCGACTGCACCGGCACGCCAAACACCAGCTGGTGCTCGTTCTGCACGCGCGCATAAAATTCGCGGATGGTCAGGTCTTGCGGATTGGCGAGGTCGACCTGCTCGCCATAGATCACCATGCCGGCAGCGTTGGAGCCGCGCACCGCCTGCGCCTGCGGCACGCGCTCCTTGAGTTCGCGCAGGTAGGCGCTGAAGGCCGCATCGCTGAAGCGCTTCTGCTCATGCATGCGGCGGAATTCGAGGTCGGCGCGGCGCATGGCCAGCTCCACCTCCTGGAAGTGCGAATGCAGGAAATTTTCCAGCGAAACCACCAGGTTGTGCGAGGTTTCCTCGGCGCTGGCGTAGTAGCGCAGGCGGCTCTGGTTGAGCACGTGCGCGACAAACAGCGAAACCACCAGCAACATCAGCACCACGGCCGCCACCAGTACACCGAATAGTTTGCGAAACTTTTGCAGTGTGATGAATCTCATGGCGGACCCGGACTCTTTATTTGCTGTATTAGCTCTACATTACAGCAAAAAAAACGCTCCGGAGGAGCGTTTTGATCAGTAACCCTGCTTAATGATGTCTTCCAGCGACTCCCTGCCCTTGTCGCTGATTTCAAAGCCGCCTTCGGCGCGCTCGAGGATATGGGATTTCTTGCCGAGGAACAGGGCCACGTCGGCGTCGACCGCTGCGCCGGCCTGCTCGGACAGCGCGCGCAGCGCCAGCACGCAGCGGCGCAGGAAGATCGCCTGCTCGCCCTTTTCCGTCAGCGAAATGCGGCCGTTGTGCGCGATGCTGATCAGCTTGAGGCCGGACAGGCGCTTGCTGTTGCGGCCCACACACGCACTGACGCGATCGCCCTTGATGCCGCGCTTGATTTCGTACAGGGCGTCGTACTCGTCCTGCGTGAATTTTTCATTCTTCATTGCCATTTTTTCCATAAGAGACTGCTGCGGCCCTCATGGTACGCGCACAGCGGCGCGGCGGCAAGGCGGAACCAGCCGAAAAAATGTCAATAAAGTTATTTATTGGAACGCTCGTATCAGCAGCCAGGCCAGGCCGATGCTGGCAAAGGCGGCGATGCAGATCATGGCTTGTACTCGCTTGGTGCTCAGGGCGACAGTGCGACGACCGAGGTAGATTTTATTGTGTAACGAGTTGCCCATGATTGCTCTCCGTGTACAGAAATACAGAAATCGACGACATGACTAAATTATAGAAACTCTTTGATTACCGCTGTGTGACGCCAGACACAAATAGGGAAAAATATATCCATTGAGCAACGTTTGGTGGCGTGGAACCAGCATACCGTCCGTTCCACACAACGGACGGTACGCCAGCGCACGCTGAGGCATACTTTATCGTCAAGTTTTCACCGCCGGCTTGGGCGGTTCGGGTTCTTCAATGGGGGCGTGTTCCGGTGTCGGCCGGTTGTCCGGCGGCGGTTCTTTCTCCGGCGACGGTGGCGGCACATCGGGGTCGGGTGTGCTGTGCATGCTGCTCTCCTTGGCGGTATGACGGTTTTGTCAGTGTCGGGCACACTGCACCATCTGCAAAGGAAAAAAAACCGTCCTGCGTGCGCCAATGCACGCAGGACGGCCCTGCTTCGTCAGGCGACGAACTGGTAGTCCGCCAGGCTGGTGGACGGCGTGCCGGTCAGGATGGCGATCTGGGTCAGCTCCGCCGCCGAAACGGCTGCATCGGTGCCGCTCGACTTGAACAGGTAGACGTAGCTGGCGGTGCCATTGTCGACCACGAACAGCGCCTGCTGGCCCAGCGTGTAATTGCCGGTGGCCGAGCCGATCGCCGTGGCAGCGGCCGCCGCCGCGGTGCCGCCGGCGTTGGCAGTGAACACCACCAGCTCGGCGTCGGCGCTGAAGCCGCCCGCCGCGCCGCGCGTTTCCCCGTCCTCCACCACCAGATCGCCGTCGCCGATCGCCAGGATGGCCTGGCTGATGCTGATTTTGTCGGTGCCGCTGACAAAGCCAGTGATCGTGTCGATGCCGGTCAGGCTGTTGAACACGAAGCTGTCGGCGCCGTCGCCGCCGTTCAGGGCGTCGTTGCCGCCGCCGCCGATCAGCGTATCGTCGCCGGCCGCGCCGTTCAGCTTGTCGGCGCCCAGGCCGCCGGTGATGACGTTGGCCAGCGCATTGCCGGTGCCGGTGAAGGCAGTGGTGGTGGTCGCCGTGTAGCTCAGGTTTTCGACGTTGGTAAGCGCCGCCAGCGAATAGGTGGCCAGCGCGGTTTCAACGCGGTCGGTGCCGGCATCCACGCCCTCGGTCACGACGTCGCCGGCCACATCGACCACGTAGACATCGTTGCCGGCGCCGCCGATCAGGGTGTCGTTGCCGACGCCGCCGATCAGCTTGTCGTTACCCAAGCCGCCGTCCAGCTTGTTGGCGACGCCGTTGCCGGTCAGGATGTTGTCCAGATCGTTACCGGTCAGGTGAGTGATCACCGTGCCGGTGACGGTGGCGTTCTCGATGTTGGCGCCCAGAATGTAGGTCTGGCCGGCCGTGGTGTAGGCCACCTGCACCAGGTCCGTGCCCTCGTCCGCAGCTTCGGTCACGCTGTCGCCGCTCACATCGACCACATAGGTATCGTTGCCGAGGCCGCCGCTCATGCTGTCGGCGCCGGCCAGGCCGTTGATGGTGTCGTTGCCGTCGGTGCCGGTCAGCGTATCGTTGGCGGTGCTCGGCAGGTTGGCATTGACCTCCGTCAGCGTCTTGTCGCCGTCAGCAAAGTGCACCGTCTCAACATTGCGGATGGTCAGCACTTCGCCGGTAACGGCGTTGACCAGCTTGGTGTCGGTGGCGGTGGTGCGGCTGCGCGTGTAGGCCGCGAAGTTACCCAGCACGTTCACCACGTCGTCGCCCAGGCCGCCGTCAACGAGATCGGCGAGGCCGGTGCCGGCGTCGATGGTGTCGTTGCCGTCGCCACCGAGCAGGCTGTCGTCGCCGGCACCGCCGGTCAGCGAATCGTTGCCGAGGCCACCGGTAAGGGTATCCTTGCCGAGGCCGCCGATGATGGCATTGTTCAACGCATTGCCGGTGCCCGCGAAGCCGACGGTGGTGGTGGCCGTGTAGCTCAGGTTCTCGACAAACGTGCCCAGCGTGTAGCTGGCCAGCGCCGTCTCGACGCGGTCGGTGCCGCCGCTATCCGCCTCCGTCACCACGTCGGCCGCCACGTCGACCACGTACACATCGTTGCCGCCGCCGCCGATCATGGTGTCGGTGCCGGCGCCGCCGATCAGCGTGTCGTTGCCGAGGCCGCCGTCCAGCTTGTTGGCGACCGCGTTGCCGGTCAGGATGTTGGCCAGGCCGTTGCCGGTCAGGTTGGTGGCCACGGTGCCGGTGACGGTGGCGTTTTCCACGTTGTCGGCCAGGGTGTAGGTCAGGCCGGCGGCAGTGTAAGCCACTTGTACCAGGTCCGTACCCTCGTCCGCCAGCTCGTGCACCACATCGCCGGCGACATCGAGCACATAGGTGTCGTTGCCGGCATTGCCGCTGAGGTCGTCCGCGCCGGCCAGGCCATTCATGGTGTCGGCGCCGTCGGTGCCAGTCAGCGTGTCGTTGCCGGAGGTGGCGGCGTTGTTGATGACTTCCGCGATCAACTTGTCGCCGTCGGCAAAGTGCACGGTTTCCACATTGCGGATGATCATCGATTCGCCGGTGGCAGCGTTGACCAGCTTGGTGTCGGTGGTCGACACGCGGGTACGGGTGTAAGCGGCGAAGTTGCCCAGTACATTCACCACGTCGCCGTCGCCCTCGCCGCCGTCGAGCACGTCGGCCGCGCCGGTGCCGGCCACCAGCGTGTCGTTGCCAGCACCGCCGAGCAGGCTGTCGTCGCCGGCGCCGCCGGACAGCGAATCGTTGCCGAGGCCGCCGTTCAGAGTGTCCTTGCCGAGGCCGCCGACGATGGCGTTGTTCAGCGCGTTGCCGGTGCCGGTGAAGGCGGTGGCGGTGGTCGCGGTGTAGGTCAGGTTTTCGACGTTGGCGACCGTGGCCAGCGAGTAGCTGGCCAGCGCCGTCTCGATACGGTCGGAGCCGGCGCTGTCCGCCTCGGTCACCACATCGGCCGCCACATCGACCACGTACACGTCGTCGCCGCTGCCGCCGATCATGGTGTCGGTGCCGGCGCCGCCGATCAGGGTGTCGTTGCCGCCAGCACCTTCCAGCTTGTTGGCCACGGCATTGCCGGTCAGGATGTTGGCCAGGCCGTTGCCGGCCAGGTTGGTGGCCACCGTGCCGGTGACGGTGGCGTTTTCGACGTTGTCGGTCAGGATGTAGGTCTGGCCGGCCGCGGTGAAGGCCACCTTGACCAGGTCGGCGCCCTCGTCGGCGTCTTCGACCACCACATCGCCGCTCACTTCGACCGTGTAGGTGTCGTCGCCGTCGAGGCCGATCATGGTGTCGGCGCCGGCGCCGCCGTTCAGGGCATCGTCGCCATCGGTGCCGGTCAGCGTGTCGTTGCCGGCGCTGGCGAGGTTGTCGTTGACTTCCGCCAGCGACTTGTCGCCATCGGCAAAGTGCACCGTCTCGACGTTGCGGATGGTGAGCGACTCACCGGTCACCGCATTCACCAGCTTGGTGTCGGCGGCGGTGACGCGGGTGCGGGTGTAGGCCGCGAAGTTGCCCAGCACATTGACCACGTCGCCGTCGCCGAGGCCGCCATCGGCGATATCGGCGACGCCAGTGCCAGCCACCAGCGTGTCGTTGCCCTCGCCGCCCAGCAGGCTGTCGTCGCCGGCGCCGCCGCTCAGCGAATCGTTGCCGAGGCCGCCAGTCAGGGTGTCTTTGCCGACGCCGCCGGCGATGGCGTTGTTCAGCGCATTGCCGGTGCCGGTGAAGGCTGCCGCGCCGGTGTAGCTCAGGTTCTCGACAAAGGCCAGCGCGGCCAGCGTGTAGCTGGCCAGCGCGGTTTCCACCAGGTCGGTGCCGACGCCGTCGAGCTCGGTGACCACATCGGCGGCCACGTCCACCACGAAGGTGTCGTTGCCCAGGCCGCCGATCATGGTGTCGGTGCCGAGGCCGCCGATCAGCTTGTCGTTGCCCTCACCGCCTTCCAGCTTGTTGGCGACCGCGTTGCCGGTCAGGACGTTGTCCAGTCCGTTGCCCTTCAGGTTGGTGGCGACCGTGCCGGTGACCGCGCCTTTCTCCACATTGTCGGTCAGCGTGTAGGTCTGGCCCGCAACGGTGAAGGCCACTTGCACCAGGTCTTCCGTGCCCTCGTCCGCCAGCTCGTGCACCACGTCGCCCGCCACGTCGACCACATAGGTGTCATTGCCGAGGCCGCCGCTCATGTCGTCGGCGCCGGCCAGGCCGTTGATGATGTCGTTGCCGTCGCCGCCGACCAGCGTGTCGTTGCCAGCGCTGGTCAGGTTGAAGTTGACTTCGTTCATCGTCTTGTCGCCGTCGACAAAGTGCACCGTCTCGACGTTGCGGATGGTGAGCGTTTCGCCGGTCACCGCGTTCACCAGCTTGGTGTCGGTGGCGGTGGTGCGGGTGCGGGTGTAGGCCGCGAAATTGCCCAGCACATTGACGGTGTCGGTACCGCCGCCGCCGTCAACGATGTCGTTGAGGCCGGTGCCGGCCACCAGCGTGTCGTTGCCGTCGCCGCCCAGCAGGCTGTCGTCGCCGGCGCCGCCGGTCAGCGAGTCGTTGCCGAGGCCGCCGTTCAGGGTGTCGTTCTTGGCGCCGCCGACGATCTTGTTGTCCAGCGCGTTGCCGGTGGCGTTGAAGGTCGCCGTGCCGGTGCCCTTGAATTCAAGCTCCTCGACGAAGGCCGCCAGTGTGTAGGTCGCCAGCGCGGTTTCCACGCGGTCGGTGCCGCCGCCGTCCACTTCGGTCACCACGTCGGAGGCCACGTCCACCACGAAGGTGTCGTTGCCCAGGCCGCCGATCATGGTGTCACTGCCGGCGCCGCCGATCAGCGAGTCATTGCCCTCGCCGCCTTCCAGCTTGTTGGCCACGGCGTTGCCGGTCAGGACGTTGTCCAGCGTGTTGCCGACGATGTTGGTGGCCACGCTGCCGGTGATCGCGGCGTCTTCGACGTTGGCGGTCATGCTGTAGGTACCGCCGGCGGTCTTGAACGCCACTTGCACCGTGTCCCTGCCGGCGTCCGCCGCCTCGGTGACCACGTCGGTGGCCACGTCGACCACGTAGATGTCGTCGCCGTCGAGGCCGGCCATCGTGTCGTTGCCGAGGCCGCCGTCCATCGAATCGTTGCCGTCCGTGCCTTCGAGGTCGTCGTTGCCTGCGCTCGGCAGGTTGAAGTTGACTTCGTCCAGCGTCTTGAAGTCGCCGTTGAAGACGACGGTCTCGATATTGCGGAGGATGACCGACTCGCCGGTGCTGCTGTTCACCAGCAGGGTGTCGGTGGCCGAGACGCGCTTGCGCGTGTAGGCATCGAAGTCGCCCAACAACACCAGCGTATCGGCGCCCGCGCCGCCATCGGCCACGTCGGCAGTGCCGGTGCCGACGTCGATGGCGTCGTCGCCCTCGCCGCCCAGCACGCTGTCATTGCCTTCGTTGCCGTACAGCGCATCGCTACCGCCCATGCCGTTGACGGTGTCGTCGCCGGCGCCGCCGTAGATATCGTTGTCCAGCGCATTGCCAGTGCCGCTGAACTTGCCGCTGCCCTTGAACTCCAGCTTGTCGACGTTGGCCGTCAGCGTGTAGCTGGCCAGCGTGGTGTACACCACGTCGTAGCCCGCATCCAGGTCTTCCTTGACCGTGTCGGTGGCGGACTCGACGTAGTAGCGGTCGTTGCCTTCGCCACCGCTCATGGAGTCGCCGCCGGCGCCGCCGTCCAGCGTGTCGTTGCCGGCGCCGCCGTCCAGCTTGTTGGCCGCGCCGTTGCCGGTCAGCTTATTGCTTTGCGCATTGCCGACCACATTGACGGCAATGGTGGCCGCCGCCGTGACCTTGGCCTCCTCCACGTTGTCGGCCAGCGTGTAGGTGCCGGCCGCCGCGAACTTCACTTCGACCATGTCTTTGCCGCCATCCGCCGCCTCGACCACCACGTCGCCTGCCACGTCGGCCACATAGATATCGTCGCCGTCGAAGCCGGTCATGGTGTCGGCGCCGCCCAGGCCGTCGATCGAGTCAGCGCCGCTCGTACCGATCATGAAGTCGCCGAAGATGCTTTGCTTGTTGGCGATGGTTTCGTTGTAACTACGCGTGCCATCGGCAAACACGAAGTTCTCGACATTGCGCACGGTGATGGTTTCGCCGGTGCCGGTATTTTTCAGCAGCAGGTCGGTCGCGGTCGGACGCTCGATGGTGTAGCTGGCATAGTTGCCCAGCAGGACCAGCGTGTCGCTGTCGGCGCCGCCGTCGACCAGGTCGACCCCGGTGCCGGCATCCAGCACGTCCGCGCCGGCGCCGCCGTTCAGGGTGTCGTTGCCGCCCAGGCCTTCCAGATGGTTGTCGGCGGCGCTGCCGGTGATGCTGTCGCCAAAGCCCTTCGAGCCGCGCACGTCTTCGATGTTGAGCAGCTTGTCGGTGCCGCCGTAGCCATCCTTGCCGGTGTCGGTGGCGCCGGTGGCCAGGTTGACCACCACGGCGGTCTTGGCATCGTCGTAGTCGACGCGGTCGATGCCGCCCTTGCCGTCGATGCTGTCGTTGCCGGCCAGGCCTTCGAAGGTTTCGAACTCGCCGTCGTCGCTGCCGCTCAGGGTGTCGTTGAAGGCCGTGCCGCGCACGCCTTCGATGTTCGTCAGCTCGTCGGTGCCGCCCAGGCCATCCTGTGCCGTGCCGGCGCCGAGGTCGACCACTACGGCGGCGGTACTGGTGATGAAGTCGACCCGGTCGTAGCCCTCGCCACCGTCGATGGAGTCGTTGCCGTAGCCGCCGATGAACACTTCCATCAGGCCGTCGCCAATCTCGACGCCGTTGTCGGGATTGCCGCCGATGATGGTGTCGTCGAACATCGAGCCGACCACGCCTTCGATATTGCTCAAGGTGTCGATGCCGGTGCCCTTGTCGGCGGTGCCGGCCGACAGGTCGACGAACACGCCGCCATCCTGGGCAAAGTCGTAGCGCACGAAGTCGAAGCCGCCACGGCCGTCGATCTCGTTGCTGCCGAGGTAGCCGTCGAAGCTTTCCGTCACCGCGCTGTCCGAGCCGAGCAGCGTATCGTCGTGGATCGAGCCCACCAGCTGGTTGATGTTGGTCAGCGTATCGACGCTGCCGCCGTGGTGCTCGGCGGTCCCGGCCTGCAGGTCGATGTTGACGCCAGTATCGCTGTCCCAGCCGAAGTAGTAGACCAGGTTGCTGTTCTGGTCGGCGTTGACAATGGCGCCACCGTTGATGATGTTGTCGCCCTTGCCGGCGTTGAAGAACTCGCCGATCAGGGTGCTGCTACCGGTGATGGTGTCGCTGAAATCGGAGCCATACACCATGTTGATGTTGACCAGCTTGTCCTTGCCGCCCTGGCCATCCAGCGCCTCGCCGGTGGCGAGATTGACTTGGACGCCCGCAGTCGCCGAGAAATAGGCGGCGTAGTTGCCGTCGGAGTAGTTGACGCGGTCGGTGACCGCGCCACCGTCGAGGGTGTCGTTGCCGGCGCCGCCGCTCAGGAAGTCACCGCCGGCACCGCCGCTCAGGCTGTCATTGCCGGCGCCGCCGGTGATGTTGTTGTTGAGCGCGTTGCCGATGCCGACAAAGGTGCTGGTGCCGGTGTAGGCCAGCCCTTCCACATTGGCGCCCAGCGTGTAACTCCCCAGCGAGGTGTAGACAGAGTCGTAGCCACCGTCGATGCCGGCCTCTTCGGTCACCACGTCGCCGGCCGCATCAACGAAATAGTTGTCGTGGCCATTGCCGCCGATCATGATGTCGTTGCCGGCGCGGCCGTCCAGGAAGTCGTTGCCGTCACCGCCGATCAGTTTGTTGGCGGCGCCGTTGCCGGTCAGCTTGTTATCGAGTTCGTTGCCGGTCAGGTTGATCGCGATGGTGGCGGCGGCGACGACCTCCGCGTTCTCCACGTTCTCGCCCAGCGTGTAGGTGGCGGCAGCCTTGAAGGCCACCTTCACCGTATCGTTGCCCTCGTCCGGCATTTCCTCGATCACGTCACCGGCGACATCGACCGTATAGACGTCATCGCCGTCCATGCCGACCATTGTGTCGGCGCCGCCCAGGCCGTCGATGCTGTCGGCGTCCGGCGTGCCCGTGATCAGGTCCGGCAGGCCGCTGGCGGAGTTCAGGGTGACGTCCTCGAAACTCAGGCCGACGTCGTCGAACTCGAAGAATTCAACGTTGCGCACCGTGATGCTCTCGCCGGTGCCGATGTTCACCAGCAGCACGTCGGTGTCGTTCGGACGGCTGATGGTGTAGTCGGCGTAATTGCCGATCAACGCCAGCGTGTCCTCATCGGCGCCGCCATCCACCGTGTCGACGCCTCTGCCGGCGCTCAGCAGGTCGAAGCCGGCGCCGCCCTGCAGGCTGTCGTTGCCATCCAGGCCTTGCAGGTAGTTGTCCTCGGCGTTGCCGGTGATGGTGTCGTTGAACGACGAGCCGCGCACGTCTTCGATGTTGAGCAGCTTGTCGGTGCCGCCGTAGCCGTCGGTCGCGATGCCGGTAAGCAGGTTGACCCCGACGCCGGCCTTGGCGCGGTCGTAGTCGACGCGGTCGATGCCGCCCAGGCCGTCGATGCTGTCGTTGCCCTCGCGGCCTTCGAACGATTCGAACTCGCCATCGTCGCTGCCGATCAGGGTGTCGTTGAAGGCCGAGCCGCGCACGCCCTCGATGTTGCTCAAGCTGTCGGTGCCGCCCAGGCCATCCAGCGCCGTGCCGGCGCCGAGATTGACCGTGACGGCGCTGGTGGCCGAGGTGTAGTCGGCGCGGTCGTAGCCATCGCCGCCATCGATGAGGTCGTTGCCGCCGTTGCCCATGAAGATTTCGATCTTGCCGTCATGGACGTCGATACCGTTGTCCGGGTTGCCGCCGGTCAGGGTATCGTTAAAGGCCGAGCCGCGCACGCCTTCGATGTTGATCAGGGTGTCGGTGCCGCCGGTGCCGTCATCGGCCATGCCGGCATTCAGGTCGACTTCCACGCCGCTGGCGGCGTTGTCGTAGCGCACAATGTCGATGCCGCCACGGCCGTCGATGGTGTCGTTGCCGCCCAGGCCTTCGAACTGTTCGGTCAACGCGGTGTCCGAACCCGACAGTTCATCGTCCCATGCGGTCCCGCGCACCTGGGTGATGTTGGTGAGGGTATCGTGGCCGACGCCGTCGCCGTCCGAGGTGCCGTCCGCCAGGTCGACCGTCACGCCGCCGGTGGCGCGCAAGAAGGTGACGCGGTTATTGCCTTCCTGGTTCAGCGCATCGACCGCGCCGCCGTCGATGACGTCGTCGCCGGCGCCGCCTTCGAACTGCTCCAGCAGCAAGGCATTGCTGCCGGTGATGGTGTCGTCGTGGGTGGAACCGACCACGATGTTGATGTTGCTCAGTTTATCGGTGCCACCCAGGCCATCCTGCGCCGTGCCGGTCTGCAGGTTGAGGTTGATGCCGGCGCCCGCTTCGTTGTACGACACCACGTTGGCATCGGTGTAGCCGATCTTGTCGGTGATCAGGCCGCCTTCCAGCGTATCGTTGCCGGCGCCGCCGATCAGGGTGTCGCTGCCGGCGCCGCCGTCGAGCGAGTCGGCGCCGCTGCCGACGCCGCCGGCCAGCAGGTCGTTGCCGGCGCCGCCAAGCACGGTGTCGTTGCCGTCGCCGCCGCGCACGTCGTCATTGCCGTCGCCGCCTTGCAGGCTGTCGTTGCCGGCGCCACCCATCAGGGTGTCGTTGCCGGCCGCGCCGTTCAGCGTGTCGTTGCCGGCGCCGCCTTCGAGCTGGTTGTCGCCAGCGTTGCCGGTGGCGTTGAAGGTGGTCGCGCCGGTGTACCTGACGATTTCCACGTTGGCCGCCGTCAGCGTGTAGGTGCCCAGCCCGGTCAGGATGGTGTCCTTGCCGCCGCCGTCCAGTTCGGTAACCACGTCGCCGGCCACGTCGACCACGTAGGTGTCGTCGCCGCTGCCGCCGACCAGGCTGTCGATGCCGGCGCCGCCGTCCAGCGTATCGTTGCCGGCGCCGCCTTCGAGCTTGTTGACGGCGGCATTGCCGGTCAGCAGATTGGCCTGCTCATTGCCGGCCAGGTTGACCGCGATGGCGTTGCCGACCGTCGCGTTCTCAATGTTGGCCGACAGCGTGTAGGTGCCGGCCGCTGCCAGCATCACCTTCACCGCATCGGTGCCGGCGCTGGCGTTTTCGATGATAACGTCGCCGACCGCGTCGACCGTATAGCTATCGTCGCCGACGCCGCCGGCCAGGGTGTCGTTGCCGGCCGCGCCGTCCAGCGTATCGTTGCCGCTGTTGCCGCTGAGGACGTTGTTCAGGGCGTTGCCGGTGAGGGCCACCGCGCCAGCGCCGAGGGCCATGCCGTTTTCCACGTTGGCCGCCAAGGTCAGCGCGGCCAGCGAGGTCTTCACCGTATCGGTGCCAGCGCCAGGCGCTTCCGTAATGACGATGCCGCCATTGGCGACGATGTAGGTGTCGTCGCCGGCGCCGCCGTTCAGCGTGTCGGCGCCGCCGCCGCCGTTCAGGGTGTCGTTGCCGTCGCCGCCGAACAGCGACTGCGCGGTGCCGTCGGCGCCGCGCGCCGCCCAGTAGCTTTCGCCGTCCGCCAGCCCGGTGCCGGTGATGCCGGCCTTGACGGTGACGGTGAAGGCGGTGCTGGTCAAGCTGGTTTTGCCGAACAGATCGGTCACGGTGGCCGTGACCGCATACGTGCCGTCAGCCAGATCTTTGATGTCCAGTGCCCAGCGGCCGTCGTCGTCCACCCCCACCGTCTTGGGGATACCAGTGCCGACCTTGATGGTCACGGTCGAGCCTGCGACGGCCGTGCCGCTCACCACCAGGTGGTTGTTGGCGGTGGTGGCGCCGGTGGTCAGCGGCGCGTCCTTCAGGTAATAGGCGGCGCTCGGGTAGGCCGGGTCGAGGACAGGCACGGAACCGCCCACCACGGTCTGCACCGTCAGGGTCGGCGTGGCCGGCTTGGTGATCGAGGAATCGCCGACATAGAACAGCGGATTGCCGTTGAAGTCGATGATCTGCTGGTAGATGCCGCCGCTGCTGGTGATCGCGGGCGCGTCCTGCGTGCCCCATGCCACCACGATCTGGCCCGGCTGGAACTCGGCCAGCGTCGGGAACACCTTGATGCCGGCGCTGGCCGCATTGCTGATCTTGAATTCGGCCGCCGCTGGGCTGTTATCGCTGTTGTAGCGGCGGCCCATGATGGCCGACGTGCCGTCGGTATTTTCCACGTCCCACACCACCAGATAGCTGCCGTCGCTCAGGCCCAGCACCGACGACGAGCGCTGCAGGCCGGCGGCCGAGACCACGAAGGCGTCGCCTGCCGGGTTGCCGTCGGCGTCGTAGTGGCGCGCCATCACCACGTCCGGGCCGGTGCCCAGCTCGCCCTCGCGGGTGGGGCCGTCGGCGTCGTAAATCCAGGTCAGCACATGGCCGCCGTCGTTCAGGGTGGTGGTATGGATGGCCGACACGGTGGAGTCGGGGCCGCCGACTTCAAACACGGTATAGGCGTCGCCAACCTTGGCGCCGCCGGGACCGAAGCGCTGCGAGATGAAACCAAAGTGGCCGTCGTCATTGACGCCGGCCCAGGTGATGATGGCGCCGCCGTCGTCCAGCGCGGTGGCGACCGGCGAGGTCTGGGCGTACTCGCTGCTGGTGCCCACCTTGATTTCCGGGCCGTATGGCATGCCGGTCGAGGAGAACACGCGCGCGTACACCGCCAGGTGGCCGTCGTCGCCCGCTTGCGCCGATTGCCAGGTCACCACGAAGTTGCCGTTGGTCAGGCCGGCCACGGTCGGCAGGCGCTGGCCCACGCCGGCCGTGGTGCCGACGTTGATGGCTCCGCCGACCAGGTGGCCGCTGTTGTCGAGCAACTGCACCATCACGTCCCAGCCGCTGTCCGCATAGCCGGCGCCCAGCGCCGGATTGCTGTGATAGGCCACCGCATAGCCGCCGGAGATCATGCTGGCGACCACCGGCGCGCGCTGGTCGCCGCCGGTGTTGCCGGCATTGATCAGGATATCGTTGCCGTCCGGGTTGCCGTCCTCGTCGAACACGCGCGCATACAGGCCGTCGCCGCTGCCATCGGTGGCGCGGAACACCTGGATGTAGCCGCCGTCCAGATACCAGTGCGCCGCCGTGGTCTGGTAAACCTGGTAGCCGGCCGGGGCGCTGCTGACCACGCGGTCAAGCACTTTCAGGTCCACCGAGCCGTCGGCGAATTGCAAGGTGCGCACGCCGTGCAGTGTGTCGGTGCCGTCCAGCGTGGTCCCGCTGGTGCGCTTGTCCTGCACCGTGACGGTACCGTCGGCGTTGGTGCTGATGTTGTAGTCGGCCTGTTTGCCGCGATAGACCGCCGTGTCCTTGCCGCCCAGCGCCCACAGCTCGTCGTTGCCGCCCAGCCCGGTCATGGTGTCGTCGCCGAGGAAGCCGCCCAGGCTGTCATTGCCGGCGCTGCCGGTCAGGCTGTCGTTGCCGCTGCCGCCGCCCAGCCCTTCGACGTTGGTGAAGGTGACGGTGCCGTCCGTGCTGGTGCCGGTGCCGGTGCTCAGGCTACCGGTGAAATTGGCGCTGCCGCCGTAGAACACGATGTCCTTGCCGGCGCCGCCGTCGATGCTGTCGCTGCCGCCGTGGGAAATCAATTGCTCGTCGGCCGCGCTGCCGATCAGGGTGTCGGCGAACTGCGTGCCCTCCACTTCCTCGATGCCGGTGACGGTGCCGCTCTCGCCAAAGCCGTTGTCGACGATGATGCCGGTGGCCAGGTTGATGTTGACGCCGTGGCTGGCGCCCTCGACGCGGGTTTGCAGCACGTCCTCGTCGCCCTCGCCGCCGATGATGGCGTCATGGCCCGGCGACAGGTTGATGATATCGTTGCCGGCGCCGCCGTCCATCGTATCGTCGCCGGTGTCGCCGGCGCCGCCGATGAAGTAGTCGCCATAGCTGCCGCCCTGCTCCAGGTCGTTGCCCTCGCCGCCCTGGAAATTATTGCCGCCGCCATTGCCGATCAGCGTGTCGTTGCCGCCCATGCCGTGGATGAAGTTGCCGCCGTCGCCGCCGGTCAGCACATTGTCCAGGTTGTTACCGACCAGGTAGCCGTCGGCGTCGCTGTCGAAAGTCAGGTTTTCGATATTGGCCGGCAGCGCCAGGCTGTAGGTGCTGATGATGGTGTCGGTACCCTCGTCGGCCTGCTCGAACGCCATCTCGCCTTTGCTGATCAGGAAAGTGTCGTCGCCGGCGCCGCCGTTCATGGTGTCGCTGCCGCCGGCGCCGTACAGGGTGTCGTTGCCGGCGCCGCCGTTGAGCACTTGCGCATTGCCGTCGGCGCCGTGCCCGATCCAGTAATCCTCGTCGTCGGCGCCGCTGGTGCCTTCAATGACGTCGTTGTCCACCGTCACTTCGAACGCGGCGCTGGCCGCGCTGGCGTTGCCGTGCACATCGGTGACCACGGCGGTCAACGCATGCGTGCCGGCGGCCAGGTCCTTGATATCGGCGGTCCACTTGCCGCTGTCATCGACGCCCACTTTCAGCAGCGGGTTGCCGTCCGAGTAAATGGTCACCGTGGTGCCGAAGGCGGCCGTGCCTTTCAGCGCCAGGTGCGACAACACCGTGCTGTCGCCGCTGGTGAGAGCCGCGTTCAGCACGTAACGGCCCTGCGTGTCGGTCTGCGGCGCCGCGCCGCCAGCCACCACCTGTACCGTGAAGCTGGTAGCGTCCGGCGTGGCGCCGGTGTTGAAGACGCCGTTCTCGAACTGGCCATTGCCGTTCACCAGTTGCTGGTAGACGCCGCTGATTTCGCCGTCGATCTGGTTGCCCTGCGTATTCCAGGACACCAGCACATCGTTATTGCCGGACGGGCTCACGGTCGGATACATCAGGCTGGCGCCGTTGGCGTGATTGCTGATCAGGTAGGTGGCCCCGCTCGGCGCGCCGGTGACCACGTTGAAGTTGCGGCCGACGATGGCGCTGCTGCCGTCCGCATGATGGACATCCCACACCATCATGACGTCGCCGTTGAAGACGCTGATGGCGTCGGTGCCGTAATAGTATTCGCCGGACGCCACCGTGAAGGCCGCGCCGCGCGGCGTGCCGTTTTCGTTGAACAGGCGCGCCATCACGGCGCCAGTGCCGTCGGCCAGCGTCATGGTCCAGCTGACGACGTAGCCGCCCTCGACCTCGGCCTGGTGCACGAAATTCATGCTGCTGCCGGCCGGCGCGCTGTAGATAAAGCTTTCGCCGCCGCTCTTGCTGCCGTCGCCGTTGAGGAATTGCTGGGCGATGCGCACGGCGCCGGTCAGCCCCAGATCCTCCCACAACACCACCAGTTGGTCGGGGATGCCATCGGCGTTGGCGTCGGCGCCGGCTTGGCGCACCAGCGGGAACAGCTGGTTGCCCGCCTCGGTGGTGTTGATATGCAGCTCAGCGCCCACCTTGTTGCCGGCGATATCGAACTTCTGGCCGTACACGCCATAGCTGGCGGTGGGGCCGCTGCCCTCCTGGCGCGACTGCCACACCGCGAAGAAACCGCCATCGGCGGTGGCAATCGCCGACGGGAAGCGCTGCTGGAAGGCGGTGGTGGTATTGACCGTCACCTCGCCGCCCATCTTGTTGCCGTCGGCATCGAAGTGCTGCATCTTGATGTCGATCAGGCCGGCATTGGGATACGGGCTGGTCTCCGGCGTGCTGTCCCACATCACCACGAAAGTGCCATCCTGCAGCGCCACGGCGGTGGGCGCGCGCTGGTCGCCGGCGGTGCTGCTGTTGACCAGGATATCCTCGGTGCGCGCCACGCCGTCGCCGGTAAACACGCGCACATAAATGCCCTCGCCGTTATCGTCGCCGCCACGGAACACCGTGGCATAACCGTTGGCGCCTTGGCCGCCGGTGCCGCGCAACATGAGCGAGAAATTGAACGCCTGATGGCCGGCCTTGACGCTGCTGACCACCTGGTCCATCGGCTTGGCTTCCAGCGTGGTGTCGGCAAACTGCAGATACTTCACGCCGCGCACCGTGTCGGTACCGTCCGGCGAACCGCCGCGATTATCCTGCACCGTCACGTCGCCGTTGTCCTGCGTGGTCAGCGTGTAATCGCTGCGATTGCCGCTAAAGACCGCGCGGTCATTGCCGGCGCCGCCGACCAGCGTATCGTTGCCGCCGGCGCCGATCAACAGATCGTCGCCATCCCCGCCCCACAAGATGTTGGCGCCATCGTCGCCGGTCAGCGTATCGTTATTGATGCTGCCTTCGACGTTTTCAAAATTGCTCAGCACATCGTTGCCGTCAGGGCCGCTGCTGGTGCCCAGCGCCAGGTTCACCTGCACGCCGCCCGCGCCTGGGGCAATAAAGCTGTAACCAGTGGTATCGCTGCCGCCGACGCCGCCATCGAGCGTATCGTTGCCGCCGTTGCCGTACAGGGTTTCATTGGTGTCGGCGCGACCGGTAATCACATCGCCAAAGCCGGCGGTGCCGGAAATGCGTTCGATATTCGTCAGATGGTCGATGAAGCCGCTGCTGTCGTCGGCGTTACCATCCTCGAGATTGAGCGTCAGCTTGCCGGTGGTGTAATACGTGACGCGGTCGTTGCCATCGCCGCCGTCCACCGTATCGTCGCCCTTGCCGCGCACGTTGATGAAATCATCGCCGGCCCCGGCGTTGATCACATCGGCGCCATTGCCGCCCTGCAGCACGTCATTGCCGCCAAAGCCGTTGAGCGTATCACCGCCATTACCCGCAAACAGGCCGTCGGCGCCGTCGGTGCCGTTAATGATGTTTCCCATGATCGTATCCCTGAATTATTGGTTTACGTGCCGCACCTACTGTTTGGCAACGTGTCCGCCGCGTCTTGGCGCGGTCGGACGATTTGCCAAATTAACATTTTGATGGCCGACTTACCAAGAAAAGAACTGCGTGGCATCGAAAAAACCACAGAGAAAAAAAGCAAACTTGTCGAAACGTTTATCGCCCCCACTTGCGTGTTCAACAACAGCCCACAGGAGAACAGCATGCTGGTGCCTAAACCTCCGCGCTCGGTGTACGACCACCGGCCGGTTGCGGTACAAGTGGTGAAACAGGAAAAATCCGGCGCCGTCGACAAGCACGTGCTGATCGTCGAGCGGCCCAACAACAAACCGGCGCCGCCGCAGGCGAAGTAGGTACAATGGCGGCTTTTCCGACCGGACACCCGCCGCCATGAGCACCGCCCCACTGAACGACGACGAATACGATCAACTCGACGAACTGCTGGCCGCGATCAGCGCCGACAGCATGGACGTGGCGCGGCTGGAAGGCTTGCTGACCGCGCTGGTGGTGGGACCGGTGGAGGTGGCGCAGGAAGCGTGGCTGCCGCTGGTCTGGGGCAGCGGCGCGGGCAATGCCGAAACGACGGCGCTGGTGCTGCGCCATCACGGCTACATGCGGGTATGGATGGACAAAGACCCGGCCAGCTTCGAGCCGATCTACGAGTGCGGCGGCAACTGGACAGTCGAGGCGTGGTGTGCGGGCTTCCAGGCGGGCGTGCAGCTGGCGGGCGACGCGTGGGCGCCGCTGCGGGCGCAGCAGCCGGCCTTGCTGCTGCCGTTCCAGTCGCCGGTGCAGGCCGGCAAAGTGGCGCCATCGGTGGTGCAGATCAACGCCTTCTTCCACGCGCCGATGGCGAAAGCGGCCAAGGTCGGCCGCAACGATCCGTGCCCGTGCGGCAGCGGACAAAAATACAAAAAGTGCTGCGGCTGATTACTTGCCGTTGATGACCGCCTTCAGCAGCAAGAAGGTCTCGTGGTGGATGGCCTGCTCATTGGCCTGGAACTCCTTCCTGGCATTAAGGTAGGCCGGCTTCTTGAGGGCAGCGGTTTCTGCGGCGGTCGGTTTCGGCGCGCTCGGATTGAGCTGGGCGCCGCTGTTATAGGTATCGTGCAGCACCTTCTGGCCGTAACTGGACTGATAGAACTTGGTCATCTCAAGCGAGGTTTCCGTGCTGAGCAGCTTGGCGACCGGCAACGCGAGGCGGGAATAGACCAATTCCGGCTGCAGCTTAATCACCTTATCCATGACCTCCTTGCGTTGCGCGGGCGAGGCGTACTGGCTCATGCCGGCGGTCATACGCATCATCTTCTCGGCCTGCATGGCGGCGAGCAAATCGTGGGCGGCCTTGACCTGTGCGGCATCGGGATTTGGCGTCGCGGCATGCGCGGCGCCCGCGAACAAAACGGCAGCCAGGAAAGTGGCGATCAACTTCATGAGTCCTCCTCGTTAATTTTTCCGCATTCTAGCCCGAAAAACAATTCAGGGTCAGCTCTGTCATTTGGACACGCGCGCACGAGTTTTGAGATGGATCAATACGCGGCGCGAAATTCCTGCGCCTCCCCACTCATTGCGAGAGCGCAAATGGAGCGGACACATGTGGCCCTACACTCGCCATATGAACCGTCCACTACGCATCGAATACAGCGGAGCCCTCTACCATGTCACCGCCCGTGGCGACAGGCAGGACAGCATTTACCGTTCAGATAGCAACCGGCTGGTGTGGCTTTCGCTGCTGGGGCAGGCCTGCGCGCGCTTCAATTTCATCGTGCGCGCTTACTGCCAGATGACCAACCACTACCACTTGCTGCTGGAAACCCCGGACGGCGGACTGGCGCGCGGCATGCGCTATCTCAACGGTAACTACTCACAATATTTCAACCGCCAGCATGATCTGGTCGGGCATGTGTATCAGGGCAGATATACCGGCATCCTGTGCCAAAGCGATCGCTATATACAGGCGCTGGCGCGCTATATTGAGTTGAATCCAGTGCGGGCAGGAATCACATCTCATCCCGAGAAATGGCTGTGGAGCAGCTACCGCGCTACCATCGGCCTGGCGGATACTCCGGCGTGGCTGCAGCCTGATCTGGTACTGGCGCAGTTCGGCAGCAATCTCGCGGAAGCCAGGCAAGGCTACCAAGAGTTTGTGCGCGCGGGAATCCGCGAGCCAAGTCCGCTGCGGTCAGTAAGAAATCAGCTGCTGCTTGGCGATGAATCATTTTGCCAGCGCATTATTGGCTCCGATGTGCCGGGCGATCTGGCTGAAATCAAACGCGAGCAACGCAGCGCGATCGTGCACCCGCTGCACGAATACTTCAAACGCTACCGCAACCCGAAGGAAGCGATGGCGCGCGCTTACTTATCGCAAGGTTATTCGATGCCGGAAATCGCCCGCTTTGCGCGAGTTTCGGTCAAGACCGTCAGCCGCGCGCTAGAAAGCTTCCTCAGCGAGCCGCCGACGCCTTGAGGAAGATCAAAAGTGCGCACCGCGTGTCCAAATGACAGAGCTGACCCTGAATTTCATTTGATGCGGAAGATGACGTCAACGGTTTGCGACCAGCGCAGCGCTTCGATGGCGAGGTAGTCTTTGTCGGCCGGCGCCGCATCCACGGTGCGGTTGCTGCGGTAGTACAAGTCGCCCGGCATCAGCCCCACCGCATTGGTCAGGTTGCGCAGCTGCCCGGAGGAGATGGCGTTCACCGCCCCAACCTTTTTGCCGAAGCCCGCCGCCATCGCTTCAGCGCGGCGCTGCGCGTCTTTGACGGCGCTGGCGGTCAGCTCCTGCTCGACTTTCTCCCGGTCCTTGCGGCCAAAGGTGGTCGACAGGTGATCGACATTGGGCAGCGCCAGCAACGCCTGCATCAATGGACGCCATTTGCCCAGCTCGCGCACCACGATGTGGACCGAGCTGCGGACAGCGTAATCGGCTTCGGCAGTCCGCATCTCCTTGCGCGTGTCGCGCAGGCTTGCGCTCGACTCGCCTTCCACCATCAGCGCCTGCACTTGCGCGGCGCGCTCGGCCACCGCCGCCGCTGCCGCCGCCGGATCGGCGTTGTAGGCGGTGATGTCGAAATCGATCTCGCCCATGTCGGGCGCGATCATGGCAAAGCCCTCGCCCGTGGTGTGGATGAACGGATAGTCCGGCAGGTTGGATGCCTGCGCGGCAAACGGCAACAAGACAAGGGCTAAGGCAACAACGAGTGGCTTGAACATGGTCTGCTTCCGTAGTTGAAGAAAACGCATTATTCTTGATGTAGACAATTTTGTCTACATTGGGATATAAAAAAGCCTCCCGAAGGAGGCTTTTTTACTGAATATTGGCGGAGAGGGTGGGATTCGAACCCACGGTAGGGTCGCCCCTACGCTTGATTTCGAGTCAAGTACATTCGACCACTCTGCCACCTCTCCTGGTGACGCATTTACTACATTTTTCTCACATCCAAACAAATGGCGGAGAGGGTGGGATTCGAACCCACGGTAGGGTCGCCCCTACGCTTGATTTCGAGTCAAGTACATTCGACCACTCTGCCACCTCTCCGTTTTCCCACCTGCTGCTGCGAGAAGGCAAGATTATAGCAGGTGCAAAGGAAAATGGAAGGACAAATTTATACTTTCAACGAAGTTTGTCCGCCCATGTATGGACGCAGTACTTCCGGGATCTCCACCGAGCCATCGGCCTGCTGGTAATTTTCCAACACCGCGACCAGGGTGCGGCCCACGGCCAGGCCCGAGCCATTCAGGGTGTGCAGCAGTTCCGGCTTGCCCTGGGCGTTGCGGAAGCGTGCCTGCATGCGGCGCGCCTGGAACGCTTCGCAGTTCGACAGCGACGAGATTTCGCGGTAGGTGTTCTGCGCCGGCAGCCACACTTCCAGGTCGTAGGTCTTGGTGGCGCCGAAGCCCATGTCGCCGGTGCAGAGCGACATCACGCGGTACGGCAGGCCCAGGCGTTTCAAAATAGTCTCGGCGTGGCCGACCATTTCTTCCAGCGCAGCGTACGAATTATCCGGATGCACCACCTGCACCATCTCGACTTTGTCGAACTGGTGCTGGCGGATCATGCCGCGCGTGTCGCGGCCGTAGCTGCCCGCTTCCGAACGGAAGCATGGGGTGTGGGCGGTCATTTTCAGCGGCAGCACGTCGGCCGCCACGATCTCGTCGCGCACGATGTTGGTCAGCGACACTTCCGAGGTCGGGATCAGGTAGAAGTTCTCGCCCTCGCCTTCCGCGCCGCCTTTTTTCACCGAGAACAGGTCGGCTTCGAATTTCGGCAGCTGGCCGGTGCCGCGCAGCGAATCGGCGTTGACCATGTACGGGGTGTAGCACTCGGTGTAGCCGTGCTCGTCGGTGTGGGTGTTCAGCATGAACTGCGCCAGTGCGCGGTGCAGACGGGCGATGCCGCCTTTCATGACCGAGAAGCGCGAGCCGGTCAGCTTGGTCGCGGTGTCGAAGTCCAGGCCCAGCGGGGCGCCGACGTCGACGTGGTCCTTGATCTCGAAATCGAAGGTGCGCGGGGTGCCGACTTTGCGCACTTCCACATTGCCGGTTTCGTCCGTGCCCACCGGCACCGATTCGTGCGGCAGGTTCGGAATGGTTTGCAGGAAGTCGGCAAGCTTGCCCTGCAGGTCAGCCAGCTTCACTTCGTTGGCCTTGAGCTCGTCGCCCAGGCCGGCCACTTCCGCCATCAGGGCGGTGGTGTCTTCGCCCTTGCCCTTCATCATGCCGATCAGCTTGGACTGCGAGTTACGCTTGCCCTGCAGCTCTTCGGTGCGCAGCTGGAGCGCCTTGCGTTCCGACTCGAGAGCGTTGAACGCGTCCACATCGAGCTTGAACTTGCGGGCGGCCAGGCGCTCGGCGACGGTGGCGATGTCTTTACGGAGAAGTTGGATATCAATCATGGGAACAAGGTGCCGTTTGTATCGAAAACGTCAATTGTACCAAGTTGAAGCCACTTCCTTGCGAGTTTTGCGCAGCCCGCCGGCTGCCGCCATTACAGCGCGGCTTTTTCGGCGGCGGTCAGGCGCTTGGCGCTCACGGTCACGCTTGGCATGGCGGTGTCGGCTTTGGCGACGGCCACCACTTTGTCGGCCGGGATCGCAAAGTCGGCGCGGTCATCGGCAGCGGTAGCGAAGCTGGTGGCGCCGGCGATGATGGTGGCGGCAACGAAGATGACTTCCATGTGTTTAGCGATGTTCATGATGCTCTCCTTGGTGGTTGCTTCAGTAAGTGCTGCGGTATGGTTGTACTGTACCTAAAGGCGTTCTGGCTTGCGACGGGGATGCGATGAAGCGCCGGAATCGGCGCCTGAAATGCAAAAAGAAGGAGCCGGCGGCGCTGCGCAGGCCGCTGGAGCGCGCTGTAGGATTTCTCCTACGCAACTAATCGTGCGCCACAAACTCTTGGGAATTTGTACGATGGAGTCAACAGTACAGCCTCCAAGGAGAAGATATGAAGACCAATACCCTGAAAATTGCTGCGGCCAGCGCCGCATTGATGATGGCAACCGGCTGCTCGACCATGAGCGGGTCGTCGTGGCAAAACGATGAGCCGCCGCCGCCAGCCAATCCGAACTTCGCCGTCGAGATGAACAAGTTCAACGCCCAGTTCCCGAACGAGAAGGCGACCAAGTACGAAGACATTTCGCTCAACTACAACAACGCGAAAAAGCTGGATGAGCGCGGCAACTGCCACGATATCGCCAAGCACCCAGTCATCATCGTGCTGACGCTGGATGCGGCCGGCAAGGTCATGCGTACCACTACCGACGTCGAAGGCAAGAAAGCCGAGTGCTTCCGCCAGGCCTACGCCTCGGCGCAGCTGCCGCCGCCGCCGTTCGCCCCCTACCAGAAGCCGATCCGCCTGCGCTAAGCAACCGACTCAGGCTGCATCCTCTTCCTCGGAGCTTGCATCGTCGTTCTGCTGGGCAGGCTTTTCCAGCCACTTGATGACGATGTCGTTGAACCGCTCCGGGGCGCGCAGCATCGGCCAGTGGTCGGTTTCCAGCGCTGCCACCTTGCAGCCCGGCGTGGCGGCCAGGGTTTCGGTCCATTGCGGCGAGTGGAACATGAAGGGCTTGTTGGTGCCGTAGATGTACAGCATCGGCACTTTCGGCACGAACGGCACCAGCGAGTTGTACGAACCGGCCGCGCCGGCGGTGAGGATGTAGTAAGGGTAGTTCATGCCCGAGTAAATGTACTCGCGCGGCGACGGCGCGCCCAGCATGCGGGCCATTGCCTTGGTCATCATATTGCCGACCGGGCCGCCCATTGCCCAGCCCAGCGCCAGCGTGCTCTGGTAGCTGGCCACCATCATCTTCTGGCCGACCGAGCGCGAGCGGCCAGTGGCCTTCGATTGCGCATCGCCGATATCGACGCCGACAATGGCCGACACCAGCGCCTTGTTACGCATATAAAACTCGTAGCCGAACACACAACCCCAGTCGTGCAGCATCAGGATGACTTTCTGCTTCTGGCTGACACTGTTCACAATGTGCAGCAGGATGCGGATCATGGCGTTGAGCGTGTAGGAGCGGCGCGGTTTCTCGATATCGAAGCCCGGCAGCGTGAAACGCACGCAGCGGTAGCGGCTTTTCAGCTCAGCCACCTGCGCATCCCACACGCGATAGGTATCGGGCCAGCCGTGGATCATCACGATGGTTTCCGTACCCTCGCCCTCTATGTAAATATCGACCCCATCCACCACCAACTGCTTACTCATCCCTGCTCCCAATGCATTTTCTTCGCCATCCGCCATGATGCCATTAATAGCAACGATTTTCGAGATACCCTCTGGACAAAAGAAATTGTAATACGTAGTATCAAGTACCAAAATAACAATTATCCCCACGTGGAAACACATAATCATCTGATCCTGGACCTGTATGGGGCGGCCCAGGAATGTACTCCCACCGAATTCAGCGAGTACGCCCTGCTGCAATTAAAGCGCGCGGTGGCCTTCGATTCGGCCGTGGTTTTGAATATCGACACCCAGACGGATGGCGAGATGGCGGTGCGCAGCATGCATTTGTCCAACCAGCCGCCCGACCAGTTGCTGGCGTGGGATCAGCTGGACACGCCAGACTACGTGCTGAATGAGGCCTTGCAGCGGCGCGGCGTCGCGCTGGCCCGCAGCAGCCGCGATACCTTCGGCCGCCATGCCGATTTCATGGATTATTGCGACCGCTACGACATCGCCCACACCCTGATCCTGATCCCGCCCGAGACCACACCCAATAACCATGACCTGATCTCGCTGTGGCGCGCCCATCCCGACCGGCATTTTTCCACCGACGACAGCCTGGCCAGCAGCCTAATGCTGCCGCATTTCTTCCAGTCCGGCCAGATCAACCGCCGCCTGTTTGCCAACCAGGAGGCGCACCCGGCGCTGCGGGTTTCGCTGCTGGCCAACCTGGCCGGCTGCCTGCATTTCGCTCCGCGCGACGCGATCGCGCTGCTGCAAAGCGAATGGCGCGAGTGGGCGCCGCCGTTCCTGCCGACAGCGCTGATACACGGACTCAGCGCCGACCCGTCGCGCCGCTACAGCGGCCGCCACATCGTGGTCAAGGCCGATGTTCTGGGCCAGACGCTGCACTTGCAGATCGCGCCGCAACCGGCCACCGCCCGCCTCACCGGCGCCGAATGGAATGTGGCCAAGCTGGCGGCCGATGGTATGAGCTACAAGGAAATCGCCCGCGAACTGGGTAATTCGCCGGCTACGGTGCGCAATCAGCTGCACAGCGTCTATGCCAAGCTCGGCGTGGAAAACAAGACCCAGCTGTCAGCCGCCTTGCTGATGATTGTTGCACCATAGAACATCTGTTCCATAGGCACGCTGCGACGGCTTTTCTAAAATTTCACTTAAGGAAACATAGTGGAGTGAATAATGAAAAGCACCATCAAAAACACCTACCAGCGCCGCGTCGCGGCGGACGGCACGATCACGCTGGCATATCGCACACACGTCTTTAACGCCCATCACGCGGGGTTGATTGGCCTTCTCGTATTTGCGGTCATCGGGCTATTCTGCGCCATGACCTCGCTCAGCGTGCTCATCCTGAGCCCAGTAGTCTCCAAACAAAGTACAGCCGGAGCCATTTTCAGCCTGATTTTCGGCCTCACCTCCACTGCCTTGATAACACGCCACCTGCTGGCCCGTACCTACACGCTGGTGCTGACGCCGGAGGGCATGATCTTTCCACGCTTCGCCTACGGCCCGATGACCAGTCAACTGCCGTATGCCGACATTGCCAACCTGGGCTTCAAAAAGAAAACCGCCAACCACAACGGTCAATATTTTGAAACCTGCCATGTCTACGCCTACGCCGGCGGCACCGAGGTCAAGCTCACGCGCGATATTCCGCAGTCGCTGGCGGACGCCATCCTGCAGGAAATCAACCAGCAACTGGCCAGGCTCGCGGCCTGAGAATGCAGATGGAAGGCTATACGCGCGCCATCCTGGAACTGTACGGCAGCGCGCAGGAATGCACCCCCGGCGAGTTCAGCGAACACACCATGCACCTGATGCAGCGTGTGCTGCCATTCGATTCCGGCGCCTCCGTGCAAGCCGAGTTTGCCGACGGCGGCCAGATGGTGGTGCGCTCCATGCTGGCCTTCAACCAGCCGCTGGACAAGCTGCGCGACCGCTCCGGGTTGACCGAACCAGATCCTATCCTGGTCAAGGCATTCAACCAGCGCGGCCGCAGCATCTGCGTTGCTGTGGATGGCATGGACCAGCACAAGCACCACGAGGTCATTACCTACGCCCGCAAATATGAAGTCGAGCAGAGCCTGGTCTACATTCCCGCCGCCGCACCGGCACAGGAGCCAGGCTTGATCGTGTTCTGGCGCGCCGACACGCGACGCCCCTACACCCAGGCTGACCTGGCGCTGGCCGACATGATCATGCCGCACATCTTCCAGGCACGCCGCATCAACAACCGACTGGCCAGCAGCGCGCAGCGCCAGCACCAAGCCCTGCTGTTGATCAGCGACCTGCAAGGTTGCCTGCAGTTTTCCGACGACGGTGCCAACCGCATGCTGCAAACCGAGTGGCCACAATGGACGCCGCCCGAACTGCCGCCAGCCTTCTTCCGCAGCCTGCGCGACAGCAGTAACGGACATTACACCGGGCGCACACTGGCCGCCAGCATCAGCGTGCACGGCCGGCACGTACACATTCTGCTGGAGCGCCGTTCACCGTCCGCGCAACTGACGCCGGCGGAGCTGTCAATCGCCCGGCTGGCCGTCACCGGCGCCACGTACAAGCAAATCGCTGCCGAACTGCACCTGTCGCCGGCAACCGTACGCAACCAATTACACCGCATTTACACCAAGCTCGGCATTAGCAACAAGACCGCCCTGGCTGGCCGATTAAATCAGCCGGCGTAACACACACATCACGTATCGCAACCCACCCCAAGGATCACGCAATGAAAAAACTACTCGCAACCTCACTTATCGCCTTGCTGCTGACCGCCTGCGGCAGCAAGGTTAGCGGAAAATACGGCAACGACATGGTGCGCTACGACTTTCACTCCGATGGCACGGTCGACCAGCTTGCAATGGGCATGCAAGTACGCATGAAGTACAAGCTGGAAGACAAGAACGTCATCCTGGAAACGCCGCAAGGCAGCATGATTTACGTGCTGCAGGACGACGGCAGCCTGCAGACGCCGATGGGCAAGCTGACCAAACAACAATAAGGAGCCACACATGCAAACCACCCGCACCGCTAGCGCCATCCTGCTCGCGCTCTCGCTGAGCGCCTGCGCCACCGGCGGCCAGTTCGACCAGTACCGCGCCAAAATCCTGAACAACTTCCAGGACACGGAACTCAAGATCTCTCCGGAGCTCACCAAACAGGCCAAGATCGAGAACGCCAGGATCTACAGCGCCGGCATGACCATCAATGTCGGGCTGGATATAATCTATCCCAAGACCTGCAGCATGTTGACGGTGGTGGGCGGCTTCTACACCAAGGATGGTACCAAGGTCAGCTCGCTGAACGGCAGTGTGTTCACCTACAACGCCAGGGAAAAAGCCCACCTTGTCATCAACCCGACCAACACGGCACCCCTGTTGAACATGCAGGAAGCCATCGCCGTGGCGACGCTGGACCGGGCGGAGTGCGCCGGCAGTTAATCGCGGCTCAGTGCTTGCCGGCGTCCTCGTCCAGTTGGCGCAGGAAGGCCATCTTGTCGGCGATTTTGCTTTCGAGGCCGCGTGGCACCGGCTGATACCAGCCCGGCTCGCGCATGTCGTCCGGGAAGTAGGTTTCGCCGGCGGCGTAGGCGTGCGGCTCGTCGTGGGCGTAGCGGTATTCGTGGCCGTAGCCGAGCTCCTTCATCAGCTTGGTCGGCGCGTTGCGCAGGTGGACCGGCACTTCGCGGGATTTGTCCTTGCGGACGAAGGCCATCGCTTCGTTGAAGGCGTTGTAGCCGGCGTTGCTCTTGGCGGCGATGGCCAGGTAGATCACCGCCTGCCCCAGCGCCAACTCGCCTTCCGGCGAGCCGAGGCGCTCGAAGGTGGTGGCAGCGTCGTTGGCGATCTGCATGGCGCGCGGGTCGGCCAGGCCGATGTCCTCCCACGCCATGCGCACGATGCGGCGCGACAAGTAGCGCGCATCGGCGCCGCCGTCCAGCATGCGGCACAGCCAGTACAAAGCCGCGTCCGGATTCGAGCCGCGCACCGATTTGTGCAGGGCCGAGATCTGGTCGTAGAAGTTGTCGCCGCCCTTGTCGAAGCGGCGCGCGTTCAGGGTCAGCGCGTTCTGGATGAACTCGGTGGTGACCTTGTTGGTCTTGGCCGCGTTGGCGGCGGTCTGCGTCACTTCCAGCAGGTTGAGCAGGCGGCGGCCGTCGCCGTCGGCGTAGCCGATCAGGGTGTCGATGGCGGCTTCTTCGAATTCCAGCTGGGTCAGCACCTTGTCGCGGGCGCGGTCGACCATCTGGCGCAGCTCGCTCTCATCGAACGACTTCAGCACGTAGACTTGCGCGCGCGACAGCAGCGCCGAGTTGACCTCGAACGAAGGGTTCTCGGTGGTGGCGCCAATCAGCGTCACCAGGCCGGATTCGGCATACGGCAACAGCGCATCCTGCTGCGATTTGTTGAAACGGTGGATCTCGTCGACGAACAAGATGGTGTGCTTGCCCATGTCGAGGTTGTGCTGGGCCTGCTCCATCGCGGCGCGGATGTCCTTCACGCCCGAGAACACGGCCGACAAGGCGATGAACTCGCAGTCGTAGGCCTTGGCGGTCAGGCGCGCCAGCGTGGTCTTGCCCGTACCCGGCGGGCCCCACAAAATCATGGAATGCGGCTGGCCCGACTCGAACGCCAGGCGCAGCGGCTTGCCCGGCCCCAGCAAGTGGCGCTGGCCGATCACTTCATCCAGCGTCTTCGGGCGCAGGGCTTCCGCCAGCGGCTGGCGCGGTTCGGTGGAAAATAAATCTGCCATAACTTGGAATGACGAGCGGAGAACTCAGAGCATCAATTATTGAATACGTCCGCGCCCTTCGGCATGACAAATTTAAAACTCGCCGCATTCAGCGCCGGATTTTTTTCGATGCCCTTGAACGACAGCACCGACGACTGGCCAAAGCTGTCCTTCAGCTCCATCGACACCAGAGTGCCGTCTTTCAGGCCAATGATGATTTCCTCAAACGAGGTGTCCTTGTTCTTCGGCACCGCGCGCAGCAGTTCAGCACCATCCTTGGCGCCGACTTCGCTCAGTGTGAAGTTCTTTTCCAGATCATTGCTGCCAAACAGGATGGCGGCCGGCGACGAACCCAGCGCATCGCCCAGCTTCTTGACGGTAACCTGGTTCAGGTCCTTGTCGAAGATGTAGAGCTTGTCGCCATCGGCCTGCAGCACCTGCTCGTACGGCTTGGTGTAGGTCCAGATGAATTTGCCGGGACGGGCAAACACAAAGGTGCCGGTGGACGGCGCCGACACCTTCGGCTTCTCGCCGTTGGTGTTCTTCACCTGGCGCTGGGTGAATTCGCCCTTGGCCGCCTTGGTGGTCGAGACGAAGCTCTTGAACTGCTCCAATGCGCTGGCATGGGCTGCGCCCGCCAGTAACAGGCCAGCCGTCAATGCGGCCAGCGACTTAAAACGATTCATAACATTCCTTTTATTCTGCGCTGGCAGCCGGGACCAGAATGTCGCGGTTGCCGTTCGATTGCATGGCGGAGACCACGCCGCTATTTTCCATTTGTTCCAGCAGGCGTGCCGCGCGGTTGTAGCCGATGCGCAGATGGCGCTGCACCAGCGAGATCGAGGCACGGCGGTTTTTCAGCACCACCTGCACCGCCTGATCGTACATCGGGTCGGCCTCGCCGCCGCCTTCGCCTGCAGGCGCACCATCAGCACCGCCGCCCTCGCCTTCGAGCGTGCCGCCTTCGAGGATGCCGTCGATGTAGTCCGGTTCGCCGGTCGATTTCAGGTGCTTCACCACGCGGTGCACCTCGTCGTCCGACACGAATGCACCGTGCACGCGCACTGGCAGGCCGGTGCCCGGCGGCATGTACAGCATGTCACCCATGCCAAGCAGGGTTTCCGCGCCCATCTGGTCCAGAATGGTACGCGAGTCAATTTTCGACGACACCTGGAACGCGATACGGGTCGGGATGTTGGCCTTGATCAGGCCGGTAATCACGTCCACCGATGGACGCTGGGTTGCCAGAATCAAGTGCAGGCCAGCCGCACGGGCTTTCTGCGCGATACGGGCGATCAGCTCTTCCACCTTCTTGCCGACCACCATCATCAGGTCGGCCAGCTCGTCGATGATGATGACGATGGTTGGCAGCTTTTCCAGCGGCTCCGGCGAATCCGGCGTCAGGCTGAACGGATTCGGTATGTGCTCCTCGCGCTTCTTGGCTTCGGCAATCTTGGCGTTGTAGCCGGCCAGGTTACGCACGCCCAGCTTGGACATCAGCTTGTAGCGGCGCTCCATCTCGTTGACCGCCCAGTTCAGCGCGTGGCCGGCCTGGCGCATGTCGGTCACCACCGGCGCCAGCAGGTGCGGGATGCCTTCGTACACCGACATCTCCAGCATCTTCGGATCGATCAGGATCATGCGCACATCTTTAGGATCGGACTTGTACAGCAGCGACAGGATGGTGGCGTTGATACCCACCGATTTACCGGAGCCGGTGGTACCCGCCACCAGCAAGTGCGGCATCTTGGCCAGATCGGCCACCACCGGCTTGCCGGCGATGTCCTTGCCCAGCGCCACGGTCAGCGGCGAGGCGTTGTCGTTGTAGACCTTGGAGCCGACAATCTCGCTCAGGCGCACGATCTGGCGCTTCTGATTCGGCAGTTCCAGCGCCATGTAGTTCTTGCCGGGGATGGTTTCAACCACGCGGATCGAGGTCAGCGACAGCGAACGCGCCAGGTCGCGCGCCAGGTTGACGATCTGGCTGCCCTTGACGCCAGTCGCCGGCTCGATCTCGTAGCGCGTCACCACCGGGCCCGGATAGGCCGCCACCACCTTGGCTTCGACACCAAAGTCGGACAGCTTCTTCTCGATCAGGCGGCTGGTGAATTCCAGCGTTTCGATGGACACGGTTTCCAGCACCTCGGCCGCTTCATCCAGCAGCGACAGCGCCGGCAGCGCCTCGTCGCCGCTGGCACGCGGCAGGTCGGTGAACAGGCTGGCCTGGCGTTCCTTCTCGACGCGCTCGGACTTGACCACCGTCGTCACCTGCGGCTCGACCTTGATCACCGGCGCGGCCACCGGATGCTTCTCGACGTGCTTGGCGCGCTCGTGCACGACCACTTCCTCGCGCTTGACGGCCGCCACTTCACCCTGGCGGCGGTCTTCCCGATACTGGTAGCGCTGCACGAACCAGTCGATCGCATTCTCGATGCCGCCGCCGATGCGCTCGGCCACCGCCATCCACGACACATGGAAGAACAGGCTGAAGCCCAGCCCGAACAGCAGCAACAGCAGCAAAGTAGCGCCGGTGAAGCCGAACGCCACATGGGTCGAATGGCCGATCAGCTCGCCCAGCACGCCGCCCGAGCTGCGTGGCAGCTGGACATGACTGGTCAGGGTGCGCAGGCGCAGGAATTCCAGCCCGACGCTGCCAATAAACAGCAGCACAAAGCCAATACCGCGGATCAGGCCTTCCTGCGCGTGCTCAGGCTCCGGCTCGGTCGACAGCACATATTTATGCGTGAGGCGGCGATAGCCCTTCCACACCACGCGCAACAGGCAAAACGCCCACCACCAGGCGGAAATGCCGAAAATGTACAGCAGCAGGTCCGACAGCCAGGCCCCCGCGCGGCCGCCCAAGTTGTGGACCGACGGCACCAGCGTGCCGTGCGACCAGCCCGGATCCATCTTGTCGTAGCTGGCCAGGATCAGCACGAAATACAGGCCAAGCACGGCCAGCGCCAGCCACCGCGCCTCCGACAGCAGCCGCACCAGCCGGTTCGGCAGGGGCTGGCGCTCGGTCGGGGTGCGGGTGTAGCCGGACGAGGCGGATGCAGCGGCTTTCGGCACGCGTTCCTGAACTTTTTTACTACTCATAGGTATTAAGGTGTTGCAATGTTGGCGGTCAGGAAATATTCCCGGTACGGTATTCTAAGGCATAAGGGCGACATCCGGCCCGACGATTCGTCCTGATTCCCTGCTTGCACTATAATCTTGTATTGCTTGCGTGATTGCAATAGCGGCATACCTTGTCGCCCTTGCTTGCGCCCCCACATTCGGATTAATCCAACATTACACAGAAATCTGCCATGACGACTCCTAAACACGCCCGCGTATTGATCCTCGGCTCCGGTCCTGCCGGCTACAGCGCCGCCATCTACGCCGCCCGCGCCAACCTGAAGCCGATGCTGGTGACCGGCGTCGAGCAAGGCGGTCAGCTGATGACCACCACCGACGTGGAAAACTGGCCAGCCGACCCGATGGGCGTGCAAGGCCCGGACCTGATGCAGCGTTTCCTGCAGCACGCCGAGCGTTTCAACACCGAGATCGTGTTTGACCACATCCATACCGTCAAACTGCAAGAAAAACCGATCCGCCTGATCGGCGACAGCCACGAATACACCTGCGACACCCTGATCATCGCCACCGGCGCCTCGGCACAGTACCTGGGCCTGCCGTCGGAACAGGCGTTCATGGGCAAAGGCGTGTCGGCTTGCGCCACTTGCGACGGCTTCTTCTACCGTGGCCAGCAAGTGGCCGTGGTCGGCGGCGGCAACACCGCTGTCGAGGAAGCGCTGTACCTGTCGAACATCGCCACCAAGGTCACCCTGATCCACCGCCGCGACAAGTTCCGCGCCGAAGCCATCCTGATCGACCGCCTGAACGCCAAGGTCGCCGAAGGCAAAATCGAGATCAAATACAACCACACCCTGCACGAAGTGGTGGGCGACGACGGCGGCGTGACCGGCATCAAGATCCAGTCGACCGAAACCGGCGCCATCACCGACGTGAGCGTGCACGGCCTGTTCGTGGCGATCGGCCACAAGCCGAACACCGGCATCTTCGAAGGCCAGCTGGAAATGCACAACGGCTACATCAAGACCAAAACCGGCACCGAAGGCATGGCCACCGCCACCAGCGTACCGGGCGTGTTTGCCGCAGGCGACGTGCAAGACCACATCTACCGTCAGGCGATCACCAGCGCCGGCACCGGCTGCATGGCCGCACTGGATGCGCAGCGCTACCTGGAAGGTCAGGAGTAATTGCAATGAAAGACTTCGCAGACCTGAAAGCCCTGGGCAAGCAGCTTCGGGAACAGGCTGAGACGCGCGCCGTCGCCGAGAAGGAGCGCGCGCAACAGGTGAAGAAGCAGGTGGTGGAAGCCAACATCTTCCAGACCGCGCTGGGCGGCGTGAAGCGCATGCCGGCGTCGGACCGCTACGTGCCGCCGAGCGTGCCGAAGCCGGTCGCGCTGGAGACTGCGCCCAAGCGCAAGCTGACGCAGGCCGAGGACGATGCGGCCGTGCTGCGCGAATCGCTGTCCGACCTGTTTGAAGTCGACCATTATCTGGAAGACGATCCGGCGCTGAATTATTCCGCGCCGGGCGTCGGTCCGGATGTGATGAAGAAAATGCGCAAGGGCCACTGGCCGGTGCAGGACGAACTGGACCTGCACGGCATGAACCGCGACCAGGCGCGCGATGCGCTGGGCGACTTCCTGACCAAATCGCAACTGCGCAACCACCGCTGCGTGTGCGTGATCCACGGCCGAGGCTTCGGCTCGCGCGGCCAAGAGCCGGTGCTGAAGTCGATGGTGCACAGCTGGCTGGTGCAAAAAGGCGTGGTGGCGTTCTGCCAGGCCCGCAACAACGAAGGCGGCGAAGGCGCGCTGATCGTGCTGCTGCGCGCCGCCCTGCAACCGTCGCGTTAATCCCCCTACCCGCCGGGCGGCGGTCATGTTAACCTATGGACATTGCCACCTTGTCCATACAACTACATGAAGAGCGTTCCGATTCCGCATGTCTCCCTGATCACCGTCATTGAAGTGGTCGCGATACTGGTCGGTGCGCTATCGGGCTTCGTGGAAGCGCGCCGCAAGCGCATGGACATCGTCGGCGTCTTCACCGTCGCCTTCATCGCCGCATTCGGCGGCGGCACGCTGCGCGACATCCTGCTCGACAAGCGGCCGCTGTTCTGGGTGGCGCACCAGGAATATGCCATCCTGATTTTCGTGCTGGCCTTGTTGGCCACGCCGCTGATGCGCACCGTCAAACAAATCATTTCCGAACGTGTGATTGTGGTTGCGGACGCCATCGGCCTCGGCCTGTTCGCCGTGGCTGGCGTTGCGCAGGCGCAGGCGGCGCATATGCCGGTATTCATCGCCTCCATGATGGGTGTCATCACCGGTATTTTTGGCGGCGTGCTGCGCGACATCGTCTGCAACGAAGTGCCGATGGTCTTCCGCGACGGCAAACCCTACGCCATCTGCGCCTTCTTCGGCGCCTGGCTCTACATCGGCCTGCAATACACCGACGTCTCCGACGACTTCGCACTGTGGACCAGCGCCGCCTTCATCACCATCCTGCGGCTGGTGACCTGGAAATTCGAACTTCACCTCCGTAGCCACCACTAATCCGGCGCGTTCTCCACCAAGGCTTTGAGCCTGCCCAGACGGCGCTCCCACTCCTGGCCGATGCGCGCCAGCGCTTGCTGGGCTTCGGCGATGGCGTCGGGTTCCAGTTGCCACAGGCGCTCACGGCCTTGCTTGATGTCGCCGACGACGCCGGCCTCGGCCAGCACTTGCAAGTGCTTGGTGACGGCCTGGCGGCTGATGTCGGTGCCGGCCGTCAGCTGGGCGATGGAGAAGGCGCCGCCGGCGCATAGTACGGCCACCAGCTTGAGCCGCGTGGGGTCGCCCAGCGCGGCAAAGATGGCGGCCATTTTTTCTGAAACCAGTGCTTTATTGGGTGACATAGCGGCCGATGTTTTGCAGTTGGCCTTCCCAGCCTTTGCTGTTCATGTGGAAGGCGTCGGCGCGGCGGTGGGCCGGCACTTTGTCGAAGCCGGATTCGACCACGGTCAGCAAGGTGCCGCCGTCACCGCTGGGCTGCAGGGTGAAGGTGACCAGCGTGCATTCCTCGCCCGAGTAGTCCACTCCCGGCTCGATAGCATACGGATGCCAGCGGTAGGACAACAGCGACGGCGGCTCCACCCGCTCGATCCACGCGTTGAAGATGACGTGCTCAAAGCCGGCGATTGTGATCGGCCCCTTCGTATGCTGGCCCGGCGCAAACGGCCCGCCGTCCAGCTTGACACCGAACCACGCGCCGAATTCCTGCGGACTGGACAGCGCGCGCCAGACACGCTCGGCCGAAGCCTTGATGACGATACTGCGTTCAATTTGATCCGTGCTCATGCTTCATGCCTCCGCTGTGGCGAGTTGATAGGGTGTGCCGCGCCCCGTTGCCGCGTATTGTCGCAGGCTTTCCAGATAATGGCGCCAGCCATCATCGCACATGGCGTAGCAGGACAGCGTGGGCGTCAGGCCGAGGTGTTCGAAATCGAGGCGCGTGCCCTCGCCTTCGCCACGCAGGCGGAAGGATGGCTGGGTACCGATCCACTCGTCGGTGCAGCGGGCCCCGCCCGGTGTGGACGAGCACAGCCAACGCACCTCGCGGCCCGGCTGGGCAGACTCGACATGCAGGTCTTTATGAATGTCGCCGAAGCGCATGTGGATGGTGTCGCCGTCGATATCGCTGTCTTCGCTCCACCAGCCACGCAAGCCTTCAAGCGTGGTGAGCGCGGCATACACGGTGGCGGGACTGGCTTCAATCAGGATGGAATGCTGGAAATGCTGCATGATGATCTCCTCGCGGTTAATGCAACCAAATGGTTGCAAGATCATCTTAGGCGTAAAAACGAAAAAGAGCAACCAAATGATTGCTCTTTCGTGATTTAGTCGACGCCGTAGCGGTCGGCCTGGACTTTGCCGCTGACGCCGTGGGTGCGGACATCAGCGGTGATCGGCAGCATGTCCTTGTCCCACGCTTCCCACTGCGCCTTCAGCTTCTCAAACACTTCAGGATGGCGCTTGGCGAGGTTGGCGCGTTCGCGCGCGTCCTTCACCACGTCGAACAGGAATTCATTCTTGCCGATCTTCAGGTATTTCCAGTTACCGGAACGGATGGCGCGCTGAGCGTTGGCCTTGTAGCGCCACAGCAGCGTGCGCTCGTTGTTGGGCGCTTGTCCGGTCAGGACCGGCAGCAGGTTCTGGCCATCGGTCGGGTATTGCGGATCAGGCGCGCCGCCGGCCGCAGCCAGCAAGGTCGGCAGCCAGTCCATCGAGATCGCCACCTGCTCACTCACCTGCCCCGCCTTCACCTTGGCCGGCCAGCGCACGATGGCCGGCACGCGGATGCCGCCTTCCAGCAGCTCGGTCTTCTGGCCGGTCAGCGGCCAGGTTTTCGAGAAGCGCTCGCCGCCGTTGTCGCTGGTGAAGATGACGATGGTGTTCTCCGCCAAGCCTTTTTTCTCCAGCGCCGCCAGCACGCGGCCGATCGAAGCGTCCAGCGATTCGACCATGCGGCCGTAGGTCGCCAGGTCGCCGCCGTCGTAGTGGAAGATGTTGTCGATGTCGCGCGAGATGGCTTCGTCGCCCGGACCTTCCCACGGCCAGTGCGGCGCGGTGTAGTGCAGCGACAGCAGGAACGGTTTGCCGGCTTGCTGCTTGTTGACGAAATCGACCGCGCGCGCGCCCAGCAGGTCGGTGTAGTAGCCGATCTGCTGCACCGGCACTTCGCCTTCGTACAAGTCTTCCTTCACATTGGGGCCGACGCCCGGCTTGTGGGTGAAGTAATCGATGGCGCCGCCGTAGTTGCCGAAGAAGCTGTCATAGCCGCTCTTCAACGGGCCGAAGGTCGGCAGGTAGCCCAGGTGCCACTTGCCGATCAGCGCGGTGCCGTAGCCCTGCTGCTTGAGCAGCGACGGCAGCGTCGGATGCGACGGCGGCAGGCCGATGGTGTCCGATGCGCCGGCAATCGGCTCTTCCAGCCCGCCGCGCAGGCGGTACTGGTAGCGGCCGGTAATCAGCGCGAAACGCGTGGCTGAGCACACCGCCGAATTCGCGTAGGCCTGGTTGAAGCGGATGCCCTGCTTGGCCAGCTTGTCGAGGTGCGGCGTTTTGTAATCGGTCTGGCCATACACGCCGAGGTCGGCGTGGCCCATGTCGTCGGCCAGGATGAAGATGATGTTCGGCTGCTGCTTGCCGGCCGCTAGCGCCGACGGCAAATAGTTGGCCAGCGCCAGCGCGGGTAGCGACTGAAGAATGCGGCGGCGATTGGTATTGGTCATGCTATCTGTCTCCTGTTTAGAAATCTGCTTTGGCGGTCAGGCCCACGGTGCGCGGCGTGCCGATCACGGCGTTGTAAGCGCCGAAGCTGCTGTTCCACAGACTGGTGTAGTACAGCTTGTCGAACGCGTTCTTGGCCCACAACGATACATCCCATTTGGCGCCACCAGCCTTGAAGCGCGCGCCAGCCGACAGGTTGGTCAGCGCATACGCCGGGATCTTGGCGTATTTGGAGGCGTCCAGCGTGCCGAACACTTCGGTGCGGTACGAGGTGTTGGCGTTAAAGTAGCCTTCCACGCCATCGGCCACGGCGGTGGCGTACTGTGCGTTCAGACTGCTGGTCCAGCGCGGCGCGTTGACCAGCGCGGCACGGCCCGACAGGTTGCACGAGGTCGCGGTGATTTCAGGCGGGCATGGCGCGTTGGCGTACTTCAGGTATTTCACGTCGTTGAAAGCGGTGTTGGCGCCCAGCGAGAAGCCGCGTGCGAGCACGAACGTCGTCTCCAGTTCCGCGCCACGGCTGCGCACGTCGCCAGCGTTGGTGATGTAGGACGACAGCGTGGATGGATCGTAAGCGTTGTTCTGGTAGCCGCGCACCACGTTGGCGAACACGCTGGCGTTGATCTGCGCACGGCGCTCCCAGAAGTTGCTCTTGATGCCGAGTTCGGCGTTGTTGGCTTTTTCGTTGTCGATCTTCAGCGAGGCGACGCCGGCCGCGCCCGGCACAGTCAGGTTGATGCCGCCCGATTTTTCGCCGTGCGACAAGGTGGCGTAGCCCAGCACGTCGGTGTCGATCTTGTAGGCCAGCGTTACCAGGCCGGATGGGCTCAGGTTGTTCAGCTTGATATCGCCGGAGTTGAAGGCGCCGTAGCGGGCGTTACGCGAAGCCAGCGCTGCGCCGGTGACGGGCACGCCGCCGGTTGGAGCGTAACGGATTTCGAAGGCGCGCTTGTCTTCATAGGTGGCGCGCAGGCCGGCGGTCAGATCCCACTTCGGATCGATATGCCAGATCGACTGGCCGAACAAGGCATAGCTGTTGACGCGCAGGTGACCATCGGCAAAGCTGGTCAGGTTGGCCCACGCGCCGTTCGGCGTGCCGTTGAACTTGTCGGTCAGCGGGCCGTTGTAGCTGAAGTTGGTGTTGTCGAGGTTCTGATAGTAGTAGTACGCGCCGACCACCGATTCCAGTTCGCGGCCTTGCGGCGTGGCCAGGCGCAGCTCTTGCGTGAACTGGCGATGGCGCGCCAGCGCGCCGATGTTCAGGATGATCGGCACGTCGAGGCCGTCATCGTTGCGCGGGGTGAAGTTCCAGAAGCGGAACGCGCTGATCGAGGTGAACTTGTAGTCGTTGTCGAGCTTCCAGTTGACTTCGGTCGACAGGCCGCCCTGGTGCACGCTGACGTGCGAACCGCTGTCGAGGCTGACCTGGTAAGCGCCCGGATTGTAGATCGCGTGCGCGCCGACGGCAGCGGCTTGCGTCAGCCATTTGCCGGTCGGACCGACGCTGTACAACACCATCGTGCCGTTGTTGGAATCTTCCTCGTTGTAGTCGGCGATGACGCGGGCGCTGACCTTGTCGTTAGGCTCCCACAGCAGTTGTGCGCGCACGCCTTGGCGGTCGCCGCCCTGCACGTCCTTGCCGTTGTAGACGTTCTTGATATAGCCGCCTTCGTGCGTCTTGTACACCGACAAACGGCCCGCCAGCGTGTCCGAGAACGCGCCCGAAATGCTGGCCTTGCCCTGCACGTATTTATCCTGCCCCACCGACAGCGACGCGCTGTTCTCGCTGCGGAAGGTCGGTTGCTTGGTGGTGATGTTCAACACGCCGGCGGTGGTGTTCTTGCCGAACAGCGTGCCTTGCGGGCCACGCAGCAATTCCAACTGCTGCACGTCCAGCGCATCGAACGCGGCCATGCCGGGACGGGCCAGGTAGACGTTATCGAGGTACAGGCCGACGCTGCCTTCGAGGCCGTCGCTGGCGGTGTTGTTGCCGAGGCCGCGCACAGCAAAGCTCAGCTGGCGGGCGTGCACGAAGTTGACGGTGGTGCTAGGCAGCAGTTGCTGCAAATCCTGCACGCGGTAGACGCGGTTGTTTTCCAGCGATTTATCATCCAGCACGCTCATGCTGGTTGGGACGCTTTGCGAAGTCTCGTTGCGGCGGCGGGTCGACACGGTAACGCTGGCGATTACTTGCGACACGTCGGCGGCGACAGCGGCCGAGCCGGCTCCCTCTTGTGCGGCCTCGGCGGCGAGCTCAGCGCCCGACGCAGCGGCGGCTGCGGCGGCAACCGGCGCGGCCGCCGAAGCGGCGCCAACTGCGGTATCGGAAATAGCGGCCACGGCCAGCGCGGCGGCGTTTTGCGCGTGCGCCGACGGCGCATAAGCGAAGGCGATGCCGTAAGCCGCTGCGATGGCGACTGCGAGTTTTTTCTGTTGCATGATTTGTCCGAAAAAAAGTGTAAGGGATCCCGCACGCCGGCTTGGAGGCCGGCGCGTTTTATAGTTTTAAGAGGCGTGAGCGTTTAGTTCGTGGCGACGCGGAACTTGCCTGGTTCCGGCGGGGTCACCGCTTTTTCGGAACGTGGTGTGCCTTCCGGCACCCAGTTGTACGGCACCGGTTGGGCGCGGTACAACCAATTGCTCAGCACCGGTTTGCCGGCGCCGGCCACTGGCGTCGCTGCAAAGTACGGGCTGATGTATTCCCAGGCGATATCGCCTTTGTTCGTGACCTGGAAGATGCGGCCGTTCATGCCTTCATCGATCAGGGTATTGCCGTTAGGGAGGCGGCGGGCGCTGCTGATGAAAGAGCTGTAGAAGCCCCACTCCGGCCCGTTGGAATCGCCGCCGGTGTATTCCCAGACAATCTGCTTCTTGATCGGATCGATCTCCAGCACGCGTGAACGCGGCTGCACGCCGACGCTGACGCGCGGATAGCCGGCCTCGCCCTGGTTGTCGAACACCAGGATGTTGCCAGCGCCGGGCAGGCCCGGCTCGATCAAATGCGCATCATGCTGGCCGACGATCTGATCCACCGCGCGCGGCAGCACACGCGGACCACGCACTTGCGCCGGATAATCAGGGCCGAGATTCCACACCACCTTGCCAGTCTTCTTGTCGATGATGACGATGAAATTGGCTTCGCGCGAGTCGATCAGGACGTTATCCGGATGGAAGCGCTGATCGCCTGCATCGAACCACTTGTTAGGACCCAGTACGGACATATTGTTGACGTGCAGGTAGTCGAACGGCGCGCTCTTGCCGCGTGGCGAAAGGCCCTCCTTCACCAGCTTGAGCGAGGCCGGCGTGAAGCCGAATTCATTGAGGTGCTCGGACGCCACCCACTTCCAGACGATATCGCCCTTCTTGTTAACTTCATAGATCACATCATCCAGCACTTGCGGCGCGGCGAAGCCCGCTACCGGATGCACCAGGTTGGCCAGCACCAGCGTATTGCCGTTCGGGAGGCGGCGCCAGTCGTGGTGCTGCTTGGCGCTGCCGCCCGGCACTTGCGCGTTGGCCTTGCCCTCTACCGGCGCGGCGTAGGCGTCTTGCGCACTACCGGCGGCACCCCACTGCCACACCACATTGCTGTTCCAGTCCAGCTCACCAATCGCTTGATTGCGCAGGCCATTGCCTTCGTTGGAGGTGCCGGCCACGCTGGACAGCTGCACCAGCACATTGCCGCGCTGGCCGCCGGTCAGGGCCGGATCGAGCAGCACCGGCGGGAAGCCTTCGGCGTCCCAGCGATGCACCTCGTTGCCGTTCATGTCGATGAGATGGGTCTTCTTGTCCTGTCCGCTGAAGAGCGTGTAGCTGTTGTAGGCGGTGGCGGTATCGTAGCGCGTCACGCCGGTTGGATAGACACTAGGCGCCGCGCTCAAGTTGGCGGCCAGGGACAGCAGGGACAGTGCGACGATCTTCTTGGTTTGGGTCATGACACAGCTCTCACGGAATGGACAGTGTGTCTATATTACGAAACGACCTACAAACTGCGAACTAATATAACCAAGCAAGGATATAAAAAAAATGCCGGATAAACCGGCATTTTTGAGTAAGGCGAAAAACGACTTAGCTTAGACAGCGTCGGCGCCAGTTTCACCGGTACGAATACGGATGACTTGCTCAACGTTCTGCACGAAGATTTTGCCGTCGCCGATTTTGCCGGTGCGCGCAGCCTTGATGATGGCGTCCACCACTTGCTCGGCCACGCCATCGTCGACCACCACTTCCACTTTCACTTTCGGCAGGAAGTCGACCACGTATTCAGCGCCGCGATACAGTTCGGTATGGCCCTTCTGGCGGCCAAAGCCTTTGACTTCGGTGACGGTCAGGCCGGTGACATTGACTTCCGCCAGCGCTTCGCGCACTTCATCCAGTTTGAACGGCTTGATTACAGCGGTGATCTGTTTCATGACTTCTCCTGTGAACTAAAGGTTTATTGTAATCGACAGGCGCGCGCTGTCCATTCGCATAAGCTTATTCATTTACTCTTGCACCGGAATGGCGCTTAATTCCTCCAACCATACAACGCTTTGGGCATCGCTGGGCGCGCGCCAGTCGCCACGCGGCGACAGCGAACCACCGCTGCCTACCTTCGGCGCGTTCGGCACGCAGCTGCGCTTGAACTGACTGGTGCGGAAGAAGCGGTCGAGGAAGATGCCGAGGTTCTTCTTGATGGCTTTCAAATCGTACTGGTTGCGCGTGACGTGATCGCCGTCCGGCCAGCGGCCCTGCTCCTTGTCCTTCCACGCCGTGTGCGACAGGAACGCCACCTTGGACGGGTTGAAGCCGAAGCGCAGCACGTAGTACAGGTTGAAGTCCTGCAGCTCGTACGGGCCGATGGTGCTTTCGGTGCGCTGCTCCGGCTGGCCGTCGGCGGTGCCCGGCACCAGCTCGGGGCTGATCTCGGTGCCGAGGATATCGAGCAGCACTTGCGCATCGTTGCGGCCGATCACGCCGGACTCGGCGACCCAGCGCACCAGGTGCGAGATCAGCGTCTTCGGCACGCTGGCGTTGACGTTGTAGTGCGACATGTGATCGCCCACGCCGTAGGTGCACCAGCCCAGCGCCAGTTCGCTCAGGTCGCCGGTACCGATCACCAGCGCAGCGTTGTGGTTCGCCAGGCGGAACAGGTGATTGGTGCGTTCGCCGGCCTGCACGTTTTCAAACGTGATGTCGTACTGCTCCTTGCCTTCGGCGTACGGATGGCCGAGGTCTTTCAGCATCTGCAGGCAGCTTGGGCGGATATCGATTTCCTGTGAGGTGCAGCCGACCAGCTTCATCAAAGCATGCGCTTGCTTGAGCGTGCGCTCGCTGGTGGCGAAGCCCGGCATGGTGTAGGCCAGGATATTGGTACGCGGCAGTTTGAGCTTGTCCATCACGCGCGCGCATACCAGCAGCGCATGGGTCGAGTCGAGGCCGCCCGAGACGCCGATCACCACTTTTTTCAGGCCGCTGTTGGTCAGGCGCTGCGCCAGCGCCTGCACCTGGATGTTATAAACCTCGTTGCAGCGGTCGTCGCGGCGGCGCGCATCGGCCGGCACGTAAGGGAAGCGCTCAACGCAGCGCTTCAGCGCCAGCGGCTGCTCGCGTTCGATTTCGAGATGGAAGAACACGGTGCGGAACTTGCCCACTTCGGCCGCATGGCGCTGCACCGATTGCGCGAACGTATTCATGCGCATGCGTTCGCGCGACAGGCGTTCGAGGTCGATATCGGCAAAGGTCAGGGTCGACTCGTCGATGAAGCGTTTCGGCTCGGCCAACAGCTCGCCGTTCTCGTAGATCACGCCCTGCCCGTCCCACGCCATGTCGGTGCTCGACTCGCCGCCGCCGGCCGATGTGTACAGGTAGGCGGCGATGCAGCGCGCCGACTGCTGGCCCACCAGCTGGTTGCGGTAATTGGCCTTGCCCACCAGCGCATTCGAGGCCGACAGGTTGACCAGCACAGTCGCACCGGCCAGCGCCGCAAACGACGACGGTGGAATCGGCACCCACACGTCCTCGCAAATCTCGACGTGGAATTTGAACATCGGCAGGTCGCCCACTTCAAACAGCAGGCCGGAACCGAACTGCACGCGCTCGCCGAGCAGGTCGATCTCGGTGGCGGTGGCGTAGTCGCCGCTGCTGAACTGGCGCGCCTCGTAGAACTCGCCGTAGTTGGGCAGGTAGCTTTTCGGCACCACGCCCTGGATCTGGCCGTTGGCGATCACCACCGCGCAGTTGTACAGCTGGTGCTCCACGCGCAGCGGCGCGCCGACCACGATAGCCATCTTCCATTGCAGCGATGCGTCGAGGATGGCGGCCAGACCGTCCAGCACGCCGTCCAGCAAGGCGCGCTGGTGGAACAGGTCGTCGCAGGTGTAGGCCGACAGGCCCAGTTCCGGGAACGCCACCAGCGCTGCGCCCTGCGCCGCCGCCTGTTCGGCCAGCAAGATGGTCTGCTCGGCGTTGTAGGCGGGATCGGCAATGCGGCACACCGGCGCGGCAATGGCGACGCGGGCGAAGTCGTGGGTGTACAGATTGAAGAAGTTCGAGGCCATGTCAGCTCTTTAGCGATCGCAAAATCAAATTATCGCACGGGCAAAGCCGCGCCGCATGCGCTAGACTGGCACAACATTCAGCATGGAGGCAGTGTGGCGGCAGCAGAGTTTACGATCATCGATACCTTGGCGGACATCGATCCGGCCCAGTGGCAGGCGCTGGCCGGCGACCATCCCACGCTCAGCTACACCTTCCTGCATGCGCTGCACGAGACGGGATGCGCCGCGCCCAACACCGGCTGGTCGCCGCGCTACCTGATCCTGCAGCGCGACGGCCAGTTGCATGCGGCCATGCCGCTGTACCTGAAAGCGCATAGCCGGGGCGAGTACGTGTTCGACCAGGGATGGGCCGACGCCTTCCATCGCAACGGCATCCCCTACTACCCCAAGCTGCTGTCGGCGGTGCCGTTCACGCCGGTGACCGGCAGCCGGCTGCTGGCGCGCACGGCCGAAGACCGCGCATTGCTGGCGCAGGCCGCGCTGCAAGTGGCGCAGCAGCTGGGCACGTCCTCGCTGCACATACTGTTCCCCGCCGATGAAGACCGGCAGGCGCTGGCCGAGGCCGGCTACATGCTGCGCGAAGGCGTGCAGTTCCACTGGGAGAATCAGGATTACGCCGATTTCGACGCTTTCCTCGCCAGCATGAAGATGGAAAAGCGCAAGAAGCTGCGCCAGGACCGCAAGCGTGTGGAAGACGCCGGCATCCATTTTGAGCACCTGGCCGGCAGCGCGATCACCGAGGAAGTGCTGCGTTTCTTCTACCAGTGCTACGTCTCGACCTACGAGGCGCACTACTCCCGGCCCTATCTGTCGCTGGCCTTCTTCCAGCGCCTGCTCACGGAAACGCCAGACAGCCTGATGATGGTGCTGGCCAAGCGCGGCGAGACGCCGGTGGCGGTGGCGCTCAATCTGGTCGGCGGCAACGTCATGTACGGCCGCTACTGGGGCACGCAGGAATTTGTCTCCGGCCTGCACTTTGAAACCTGCTACGTGCAATCGATCGCCTACTGCATCCGCCACGGCCTGGCGCGCTTCGAGGGCGGCGCGCAGGGCATCCACAAAATGTCGCGCGGGCTGGTGCCGACGGCGACCTGGTCGGCCCACTGGGTGGCCGATCCCCGCTTTGCGGACGCCATCGGCGACTTCCTGACGCAGGAAACGGCGGCCATGGATGAATATCTAGAGGAACTTGCCGAGCATATTCCTTTCAAAAAACAGTAAGGGAAACCCGTATGGGGTTACAATACTCCTGTTTCTTTGGGAGAATGTGGCATAAAGAGCATGAATGCAGATTTTATAAAACAACGTAACCGCTTCAAATCCGCCACGATGAAGCGGATCGACGTCAGCGAAGAGTCCTACAACAACGTCACGAACATCCTGGCGACCATCGCCAAACCGTTCCATGTGCGCAAAGGCGAATACCTGCAGCGCGCCGGCGTGCCGGCCACGCAGGTGTACTGGGTGGCCAGCGGCGTGGTGCGCAGCGGCTTCTTCAACCGCGATGGCGTGGAGGTGACCCTGCGCTTCTACCGCGAGGGCGAATCGGCCACCACCCTGACCGACCTGATCAACGGCGAGACCGGCCAGCCGGCGGTACAGTTCCTGATCGCGGAAACGCCGATCCACGGCTTCACCTTCGACTGGAAGCTGGCGTCCGAACTACGTTCTAAGGACGAAGGCATGCAGCAGTACCACCTGAACATCGCCATGCACGGCCTGCAGACGCTGGCCCAACACGCCTACAGCAATGGCGAGACCTCGGCGCAGGAACGGCTGGCGGCCTTCCGCGAAGAGTATCCGGGCCTGGAAGCGCGCATCTCGCAGCGCGCAGTGGCATCCTACCTCGGCATCACGCCGCAGTACATGTCGCGCCTGCGCCGCGAGGCCGAAGCGGCGACCGGCGAACCACGACGCGCGGCATAAAAAAAAAGCCCCTTGCGGGGCTTTCAGCATTATTTACCTGCTGCGTCTTTCTCGTACAGGGCGACGCCGTCCAGGATTTCCTTCTTGGCTTCTTCCGGACCGTACCAGCCGTCGATCTTGACCCATTTGCCTTTTTCCAGATCCTTGTAGTGCTCGAAGAAGTGCTGGATCTGGCGCAGGCGCAGTTCGTTCAGGTCTTCCGGCTTCTGCCAGTGGCTGTAGATCGACAGTACTTTGTCGACCGGCACGGCCAGCACTTTGGCGTCTTCACCGGATTCGTCGGTCATTTTCAGCACGCCGATAGGACGGCAGCGCACCACCACGCCTGGGATCAGCGGGAATGGGGTGATGACCAGCACGTCGACCGGATCACCGTCCAGCGACAGGGTGTTCGGCACGTAGCCGTAGTTGCATGGGTAGTGCATGGCGGTACCCATGAAGCGGTCAACGAAGATCGCGCCCGATTCCTTGTCGACTTCGTATTTGATCGGGTCGGCATTCATCGGGATTTCGATGATGACGTTGAAATCGTTCGGCAGGTCTTTGCCGGAAGATACTTTGTTCAAGCTCATGGGATTTCCTTATATGCAGGCGGTGTTTAACCGCAATATTATAACGAACTACAGCCTGCTTGTGCGGCGCAACACCCGTGAACATTTGTTATGATGAGGCATTGCCTTATTCAGAAAACGAATTATGATCTTCCGCCAACTGTTCGATCCAACCTCCTCCACCTACACCTACCTGCTCGGTGACGGCGGCGAGGCGGTGCTGATCGACCCGGTCTACGAACAAGTGCCGCGCGACCTGGCGCTGTTGCAGGAGCTGGGCCTGAAGCTGGTGGCGGCGCTGGACACCCACGTGCATGCCGACCACGTAACCGGCGCCTGGCGCTTGCAACAGCGCTGCGGCAGCAAGATCGCGCTGTCGGCGGTGGCCGGCGCCAGCGGCGTCGACACGCCGCTGCGGCATGGCGACTCGGTCCGCTTCGGCGGCCGCACGCTCGGTGTGCGCGCCACCCCGGGCCATACCAGCGGCTGCCTGACCTATGTGCTGGATGACGAGAGCATGGCCTTCACCGGCGACAGCCTGCTGATTCGCGGCTGCGGCCGCACCGATTTCCAGCAAGGCAGCCCGCAGCAGTTGTTCGCCTCGGTGCATGAACAGATCCTGAGCTTGCCGCCTGCGTGCCTGCTGTATCCGGCGCATGATTATCGCGGCATCACCGTGACCAGCGTGGCGGAAGAACGGCGCTACAACCCGCGCCTGGGCGGCGATGTCGACGTGGGCGATTTCACCGGCCACATGAACAACCTCAACCTGCCGCATCCGAAATTGATGGCGGTGGCGGTGCCGGCCAACCTGCGCAGCGGTCAGCCGGAAGGCGACGCGCCGACCGACACGCCGGATTGGGCGCCGCTGACCTTGCGTTTCAGCGGCGTGTGGGAAATCGAGCCGATGGCTTTGCTGGAGCTGCACGGCAAGGTACAAGTGGTGGACGTGCGTGAAGCGCCGGAATTCATCGACCGCCTTGGCCACGTGCGCGGCGCCACGCTGGTGCCACTGTCGCAACTGACCGAACGCATGGGCGAGTTCGACAAGGAACAGCCGATCGTGGCAGTCTGCCGCTCCGGCGTACGCTCGGCGCAAGCCAGCGTGCTGCTGACCAAAGCCGGCTTCAGCAAAGTAGCCAACCTCGCCGGCGGCATGCTGCGCTGGAAACTCGAAGGCTTCCCTGTAGAATCCGACCCTGCGTAAAAACTACGGGAGCATCACTTGAAAAAATTATTGACCGTGCTGGCGCTCGCGCTGGCCGCCGGCGGCGCGCACGCCGCCCAGCCTGACTACAGCGGCGTCTACGACTGCACCGGCGACGACCATCACGAAGGCAAATACACCGGCACCGTCACACTGCAGCTGGTGCAAGAGCAAAGCATCAAATCGCACAACGCCTACAGCTTCAAACTGGAAGTGCCGGGCTACGGCGTGTATTCGGGCCAGGCGGCGGCGAGCGGCAATCAGATGGCGATCCACTTCGCACTGGCCGACCAGTCGACCAAAGACTACGGCACCGGCCTCGCCACCTTCGTGATAAACCGCGGCGGCAAGTGGACCTTCAACAAGTACTACTACGAACCCGAATTCAAAGGAGGCAACTACGGCCTTGAGCAGTGCGTGCACCGTTGAGCGGCCTCAACATCTCGCATAGTGCCAAACCTACACTGAAGATTTAGCACTGCGCGCGGAGACCCGCTCATGATTTCCTCAAACAACAAATGGCTGATCCAAACTTTGCTGGTCGGCCTGATCCCTGTACTTGCCCGACTATTGATGTGGGCCACCACCTCCAGTGGCGAGGTCCATCCCCTTGCCGCACCCGATTTCATTACGCTTGGACTGGTAATTCACGTCTCTATCCTCAACGAGACCGAGCACTTGCTAATACCAGAGCAAGCACTTCGGGCTCTCCTTAACAGCGTAACTAGCTTGTTCATCATGTGCTACGGGGTACTCTACACTCTCATCATTCTCGGTGAACGAAATACGGAACTAATTAAGGTTCCGGCCGTCTTATCAACAAGCATAGTGCTTTGTATTGCGTCGGGAGTACTTGGCTTGCTGCTATTCCAAATTGCGGGACGGAGGCCTGAATGAAGCCCTTGGATATCTATGTCTACCTCGTTGGAGTGGTCCATCTCATCACCTGTGCAGTGACAATTTTTTTGGTGAAGCGCTACATGAAGAAAAACCATCCTGACAGAACACAGGCCGGTAAAGACCGGCCTGCTGATTAGAGGATCGTCGCCAGTGCGCACTGGCGGTAGTGGTTGGCGGCTTCGGCGTCCTGCCCCAGCGCTTCGTGCATCTGCGCCAGCTTCAGGTGGGATTCGCGCACCATGCGTGGATCGGAAGCGTCCGACAGCGCTTGCTCCAGGTAGCGCTGGGCCTTGCCCCACAGTTTCTGTTTCAGGCACAGCGAACCCAAAGTCAGCGCCAGTTCGGCGTCGGTCGGGCGGGCGTTGGCCCAGTTCTCGCAATGCTCGATCTGCATCAGCAGCGCTTGCGAACCGGCCGGTGCGGCAGCTTCGCGGTAGGCGCGCACCACGCGGTCGTCCCAGTCGGCGGCCAGCGATTCTTCCGCCACCACACGGGCTTCATCATGCAGGCCGCGCGCGTTCAGCGCGGTCGCGGCGCGGCACGCCACGTACGGCTTGATGCGGTCGGCATTCGGCACGGTCGACCACACGCGCAGCAGCGACTCGGCATCGTGGCTGGCGTCCGACAGCATATCGTCATAGGCCAGCTCGCGCAGGCGCGACGACAGGGCCGGATGCAGCGCGCGGTGCTTGTCCAGCGAGCGCACCAGGCGCAGCACTTCCGGCCAGTTCTTGGCTTGCTGCTGCGCTTTCAAGGACATCTGCAAGGCGTGGATGTGGCGCGTGCCACTGGTGTTCAGCTCGCGCACGGCTTCCAGCGCCTGCTCCGGCTGATGGTCGTCGACCAGCAGTTCGGTGGTGGTCATCAGGCGCGCGGTCTTCATGCTGTTGTCGCCGACCAGCTTGTTCAGCCACTGGTCGCGGCGTGTCGCCTGGCGCATGCGGTGCGCGGCGCGGGCGCCGATCAGCGCGGCCACGCCGACGTTTTCCGGCAGTTCCGAGGCCCGCAGCGCGGCTTTTTCAGCGTGGCCGAAGCGGCCTTCGAACAGGGCTTTCAGCGCTTCACGCAGGCCCTTGTTGCCATCGCGCTCGCGCTTGTGCTGGCGATACGCGGCCACTTTGCCCGGCATCTTGATGGTGGCGCGGAAGGCGCGGATCAGCACGTACAGGAAGGCGAACAACGCCACTTCCAGCACCACGAAGAAGTTCAGCGACAGGTCGATGCGGTGCGGCGGATAGAACAGCACCACATTGCCCGGATTGAAGCGCGCCGTCACGGCAATGCCGATGGCGGCGGCCATCATGGCGACTAACCAGAGGAATAAACGCATACTATGGCTTCGCTTTGTAATTGCGCACAGCGTTCAGGCTGTCGGACAGGGTCGGCATCTCGATCGCGAGGTTGCTGCTCTGGACCTGGCGCAGCAGCGCCTGCACGGTCTGGGTGGAACGGGCGCGCGTGTCGAAGTATTTGACCAGCGCTTCCTGCGCCGCGATCAGGTCGGCACGGAAGGCGCCTTCGTTACGCGACAGCAGCGCCATGCGCGCATTCAGCAGGCGCAGCTTGAGGTTCTCGCGCAGGAAGTAGGCCTGCGTCGGCGACAGCATCAGCGCGTCCGGCGTATCGACATTGCGCACGCGGATCAACTGGCGCACGTCGGTCCACATCTCGCTGCTCCAGCTGTTCCAGCCGTCTTGCAATGCTTGCAGCCACGGACTGGTGGTTTCTTCTTGCTTGACCGGTTTGCCATCCTTGCCGTGGACGACCTTGGCCTTGGCTTTCTTCTCTGGCGGCGCCGGCAGGGTCGGCTTCTCATCAGCCAGCATCGGCAGCGTGTCGATTTGCGCGATGGCGTTGTCGAGGCGCAGGGCGACGCCGACCGAATCTACGCTAGGCAGCGCTTTCAGCTTGTCGGTGTCACGCGCGATGGCACGACGGATGGTGATGAATTGCGGCTTGTCCGAACGCGACAGGCTGCGGTCGGCGTTTTGCAACGCGATCAGCGCGCCCGGCACGTTGCCAGCCAGTTGCAGCTGCTGCGAGGCGGTCGACAGCACTTGTTCGATCTCGGTCAGCGCCCACTCATCGCGGTTCTTGGACAGATCCTGGTACAGCTGTTCCAGCGCCAGTTGCTGGCTCTGCGCTTCCTGCTGCTTGCTTTCCAGCAGGGCGACCTTGGCTTGCAGCTCCTTGGTGCTCTCCTGCACGCTGCGCACCAGGTTGCCGGTGTCGGCATTGGTGGCGTCGCCTTTCTGCAGGCGCAGCGCCATTTCCTCGCGCAGCTTGTTGACGCGCGCGTGCGACGACCAGGTCTGGCCGGCCAGCAGGATGGTCAGCACGATTACCCCCACCAGCAGCATTTGCGGCTGCTGCAGAGTTTCGAGCAAACTCGGTTCAGGCGTCGCTGGCGGCGCAGGCGGCGACGCTGGCGGGGTCTCGGCGGGCTTCGCGGACGAAACCGCTGGATCAGGTAAGGTAGGCAAATCGTTCATAGGCATGATTGTAACGCGGCCAGCAGGCGTTCGTCGCCTGATCCTGTCAGCGTTAGCTTGGAAAATCCTAAATTATTTGCCGTTTCGGCAATACGGGCATGCGGCACAATCAAGTGCTGCTGTTGCATGACTACAACGCTATTGTGCTGCATCGCGTCAGGGTGTTGCAAGTCCAACTGACGCAGGAGGCCGCACAAGCCACGCAGCGCTTCGGAACTGGTGATGATCCAGTCGTTTTGCTGCGCCAGCAAACGGCGCAGGGTGGCGGCCAGTCCGGGCGTCAGCTCGGGCACGGCGCGGCGGTAGGCCGGCACCACGTCGACCAGCGCGCCGGCGGCACGCAGGCCGTCGGCCATCAGCTCGCGGCCACTGTCGCCACGAATGATGAGGACTGGCTTGCCGCTCAAGGCTTGCAGGTCCAGCGTTTGCAGCAGGTGTTCGGAGTCGCTTTGGGCGGCGTCTCCTGGACTGACGATGTGCGGCACGCCGTGCGCGGCCAGTGCGGCGCGGCTGCCCTCGCCTACTACGGCGGCCGTTACGCCAGCCGGCCATTCAGTGATGTGGGCGAAGGCCGCGTCGATGGCGTTGGGCGAGACGAAGGCGACCAGCGCGTACTGGTCCAGCTTGGCCAGCGCGGCCAGCAATGCCGACTGGTCGGGCAGCGGCGAGATCTCCAGCAGCGGCAGCACTTCCACCGTGCGGCCCAGCGCGGCAACGCGCTCCGCCAGCGGCGCGGCTTGCGCCAATGGACGGGTGATGACGACGGCGCCGGTCATCCCGGTGTCAGGCGGCCGGCTTGGCGGATGCGGCGCCAGCGGCAGCGGAGCCAGCAGCAGCGGCAGCGTCGGCGGCCAGCGAGGCCGAGCGGGCGTCGGCTTCGGCCTGGGCGGCTTCGCTCAGGCAGGACGACAGGATGTCTTCCGCATCTTGCGCGCGCAGCAGCTCGGCCACTTGCGCGCCCAGCGCTTCGGCGTCGGCGGCGGCGCCGCGCACTTCGGCGCTGGCGATGCGCGTGCCGTCCGGCGTGGCGACCATCGCGCGCAGGTGCATGCTGCCGGCATCGGTCGTGGCGAACGCCGCCAGCGGCACCTGGCAGCTGCCGCCAAATACTTTGGAGACTTTGCGCTCGGCGGTAACGGCTTGCGCGGTGGCTTCGTGGTTCAGCGGCGCGAGAATGGCCATCAGGTCGACGCCATCATTGCGTTCGGCGATTTCAATTGCCATCGCGCCCTGCCCTGCGGCAGGCAAGCTGTCGGCAGGATCGAGCAAGGCGCGGATGCGCTGCGGCAGCCCCAGGCGCTTGAGACCGGCGGCGGCCAGGATGATGGCGGCATAGTCGCCACGGTCCAACTTGCCCAGACGTGTATCCAGATTACCACGCAGCGGTTTGATGACGAGATGCGGGTAGCGCGCCGCGATCAAGGCTTGGCGACGCAGGCTGCTGGTGCCGACCACGGCGCCGGCCGGCAGCTCACCCAGCGAAGCATAATCGTTGGAGACAAACGCATCGCGCGGATCTTCGCGCTCCAGTACAGCGGCCAGCGCAAAGCCCTCCGGCAATTCCATCGGCACATCCTTGAGCGAATGCACCGCCAGATCGGCGCGCCCCTCGGCCATTGCCACTTCAAGTTCTTTAACAAACAGGCCTTTTCCGCCCACTTTGGACAAGGTGCGATCCAGAATTTGATCGCCTCGGGTCGTCATTCCGACAATTTTGACATCGCACTGCGGATATAATATTGTCAAGCGTTCGCGGACATGTTCCGCCTGCCACATGGCAAGGCGGCTCTCGCGCGAGGCGATCACCAATCTGGACGGGGGATTTTGTACCAATTCGGATGTTTTCAAAACCAGTTCTTTCGCTGTAGCTGACGCTGACCGGCGCAAGCCAGTAATACGCGCGTGTTTAAGATCACAAATTTTAGCACGCTCACCTTCTCGCAGAACCGGGCCACAAGCCCATGCACCGACATTTATCTCTTTGTGGCTTAACACATGGCAAACCAATCTAGTGCAACGCATCTCACTGCTGAACAACCGGGCGTAGACAAAGACGCGCCTCTGAAAGAAGACATTCGCTTATTAGGTCGCCTGCTGGGCGACGTACTGCGCGACCAGGAAGGCGAAGAAGTCTACGCCGTGGTCGAAACCATCCGGCAAACCGCCGTGCGCTTCCGCCGCGAGGCCGACGCCGGCGCCGCCAAGGAACTGGACGGCATGCTGAAGATCCTCACCAAGGAACAGACGATTTCCGTGGTGCGTGCCTTCTCCTACTTCTCGCATCTGGCCAATATTGCGGAAGACCAGCACCATATCCGTCGCCGCCGCGCCCACCTGCTGGCCGGCTCGAACCCGCAGCAAGGCAGCGTCAACTTCGCGCTGTGCAAGCTGAAAGAGGCCGGCGTGAAGGCCGACACGGTGTCGACCTTCTTCAAGGAGGCGCTGATTTCGCCGGTGCTGACCGCCCACCCGACCGAGGTGCAGCGCAAATCCATCCTCGATGCCGAGCACGATATCGCGCGCCTGCTGGCCGAGCGCGACCTGCCGCTGACGCCGAAGGAACGCGCCGCCAACCTGCACCTGCTGCGCGCGCGCATCGCCACCCTGTGGCAGACCCGCATGCTGCGCTACTCCAAGCTGACCGTGGCCGACGAGATTGAAAACGCCCTGTCCTACTACCGCATCACCTTCCTGCGCGAACTGCCAGGGTTGTACGATGACATCGAGCAGGACATCGCCCACCACTACGGCGAGAGCGCGGAGATCAACGCGCCTTACGTACAGATGGGCAGCTGGATTGGCGGCGACCGCGACGGCAATCCGAATGTGAACGGCAACACCATGTCGCACGCGCTGACGCGCCAAGCCACCACCATCCTCGACTTCTACCTCGAGGAAGCGCACACGCTGGGCGCCGAACTGTCGATCTCGACCCTGATGATCGCCTGCTCGCCGCAGCTGCAAGCGCTGGCCGACCAGTCGCCGGACACCTCCGACCACCGCGCCGACGAGCCATACCGCCGCGCCCTGATCGGCATCTACGCCCGCCTGGCCTCGACCGCGCGCGCGCTGGGCGCGACCAACATCCTGCGCAAGGAAGTCGGCCACGCCGAGCCGTACGCCGACGCCGCCGAGTTCTCGGCCGACCTGCAAGTGCTGATCGAGTCGCTCAACGCCAACCACGGCGGCGTGCTGGTGCAACCGCGCCTGGCCACGCTGAAGCGCGCAGCCGATATCTTCGGCTTCCACCTGGCCTCGCTGGACATGCGCCAGTCGTCGGACATCCACGAACGCGTGCTGGGCGAGCTGTTCGCCAAGTCCGGCGTGCAAGCCGACTACGCCGCGCTGGACGAGGATGCCAAGGTCAAGCTGCTGCTGAACGAGCTGGCGCAACCGCGCCTGCTGAATTCGCCGTACGTGAGCTACTCGGCCGAGACCGTGTCCGAACTGGGCGTGCTGCGCGCGGCGCGCGAGATCCGTGCCCGCTACGGTGCGCGCGCGATCCGCAACTACATCATCTCGCACACCGAGACCGTGTCCGACCTGCTGGAAGTGCTGCTGCTGCAAAAAGAGCTGGGCCTGCTGCGCATCGCCGAAAAAGAGCTGGACCTGATGGTGATCCCACTGTTCGAGACCATCCCCGACTTGCAGCGCGCGGCCGGCATCATGGAAGCCGTGATGGCGATCCCGCTGGTGAAGGAACTGATCGCCAAGCAGGGCCAGATCCAGGAAGTCATGCTGGGCTACTCGGACTCCAACAAGGACGGCGGCTTCCTGACCTCCAACTGGGAGCTGTACAAGGCCGAAACCCATCTGGTCAAAGTGTTCGAGAAAGCCGGCGTCAAGCTGCGCCTGTTCCACGGCCGTGGCGGTACGGTCGGCCGTGGCGGTGGTCCGTCGTACGAAGCGATCCTGGCCCAGCCGCACGGCACCGTGAACGGCCAGATCCGCCTGACCGAACAGGGTGAGATCATCGCGTCGAAGTTCTCCAACAAGGACATCGGCCGCCGCAACCTGGAACTGCTGGTGGCGGCCACGCTGGAAGCGAGCCTGATGCCGGCCTCGGAAGACGAAGCGCACCAGAAACAGCTGCGCAGCTTCGAAGCGGTGATGGCCGAGATTTCGGACCGCGCCTACAAGGCCTACCGCAACCTGGTGTACGAGACCCCGGGCTTCACCGACTACTTCTTCGCCGCCACGCCGATCGCCGAGATCGCCGAGCTGAACCTCGGTTCGCGCCCGGCCTCGCGCAAGTCGACCAAGCGCATCGAAGACTTGCGTGCGATTCCGTGGGGCTTCTCGTGGGGCCAATGCCGCCTGCTGCTGCCGGGCTGGTACGGTTTCGCCAGCGCCATCGGCGGCTGGATCGCCGACGGCGACAAGGCCGAGCGCCTGGCGCAACTGCAATCCATGTTCCAGCACTGGCCGCTGTTCGCCACCCTGCTGTCGAATATGGACATGGTGCTGGCCAAGACCGACCTGGCGATCGCCTCGCGCTACGCCGAGCTGGTGCAGGACAAGGAACTGCGCGAGCGCATCTTCAAGCGCATCACCGAAGAGCACGCGAACACGCTGGACATCCTGCAAAGCATCACCGGCGCCAGCGAGCGCCTGGCCGGCAACCCGCTGCTGGCGCGCTCGATCCAGAACCGCTTCGCCTATCTGGATCCGCTGAACCACTTGCAGGTTGAGCTGATCAAGCGCCACCGCGCGCTGTCGAACGAAAGCAAGGCGGACGAACGCGTGCATCGCGGCATCCACCTGTCGATCAACGGCGTTGCGGCGGGCCTGCGCAACACCGGCTAAGTTCGCGCAACCCCAGCCAAATCCCCGGCCTCCTCTCGGACGCCGGGGATTTTTCTTTCGTAAAACACAATAAATAACAAAAATACACTACAATCGTTCCGAGCCCATTTGCCCGGAACATCATGACCAATGCATTTGCCTTCCCCGCGTATGTTGAAATCAGCCAGGTCATGGACTGGCTGCAGGATGAGACCGGCGAACCGCTGCTGGGCAGCGACACCGAGCTGCGCGACATCATCGCACTGATGCCGCATCCGCTGTTCATCAAGAACAGCCAGTCACAAGTGGTCATGATGAACCAGGCTTGCGAAGCGCTGTGGGGCGTGAGTTCCGCCGAGGCCGTGGGCACCAACGGCAGCGCCCACTTGCCGCCGGAGCAAATCAAGCTGCTGCGCCAGCACGACCTGCACGCCTTCGCCAGCAACAGAACCTGCATCGATGAAGCCTATGTGTGGAACAAGGTGCGCCAAGGCATGGGCTGGCTGCTGACCTACAAGCGTCCGACCTACCGCCGCGACGGCACGCCACACCTGCTGATTTGCAGCGCAATCGATATCACCGAGCGCAAGCAGAAGGAAGCCGCGCTCGAGCAAGCACTGGAACAAACGCGGCAGGTCGCGGCGCAGCAGCGCGATGCGATGGAAAGCCAGCATCGGCGGCTGGCGCTGGACACGCAGGACAACCTGGCGCAAAACCTGCTGGCGCTCAAGCTCGACATCACCATGCTGCACGCACGCACCGGCGAACAACAACCGCTACTGCATGAACGTGCGGCGCAGGCAATGGAAACGCTCAACGCCAGCATCAGCGCGGTGCGCGACATCATCAACGAACTGCATCCGGCCACGCTGGAACTGGGACTGTCGGCGGCGATCGAATGGCAGCTGCAGCAGATGGCGCGCCGGCAGGGACTGCAATATCGCCTGCTGATCCCGCACGACAGCGCAACGCTGGACCAGCAACAAACCAGCGCCGTGTACCACGTCGTGCAAGCCGGCCTGCACTACCTGGTCGCCGGCGCCAGCCAGCTACAAGTCGAGCTGGACCTGCAACCAGCACGGCTCACCATCACGCTCAGCAGCGATCATGCCGGCACGGGCGACACAACGCCCCTCTACGCCATGCAAGAACGGCTCGCCACCCTCGGCGGCACACTCGCCGTCGCGGCGCGCAGCCTGCAAATCACTATTTAACGGGGAGCCAGACCGGCTTGGTGTCGAGGTGGAGTTCGTGGTCGACCGGACCGGTGTAGGCCGGTTCCAGTGTGCCCAGGGTGATGGCGATACGGTCCTCGGCCTCAGTACTGCGCCAGAACAGGGTCGAACCGCACACGCTGCAAAAACCGCGCCGCCCCTCGTCGGATGAGGCGTATTCCGTGACCAGCGCCGCACCCTGCTCGATCACGAAACCGGCGCTGGCAACGTTGGCGTAGCTTCCCGCCGCAGCGCCATGCTGCTTCTGGCACATGGTGCAGTAGCAGTGACTGGCATACGCCACCGGCAATGCGGCCCGGTAACGGATGCCGCCGCACAGGCAGCTGCCATGCAGGTATCCCGCCTCCCCCATCAGTATCTCCCTTCGGTTTATGTGTGCTGGCGCATAGACGCGACCGTGCGGCACGACTGTAATCGCAGACTCATTCCGATTGCGAGGACACCATGAGCACGCTAACGCCGGCGGCCGAACTGGCCGCTAAAAACAGCCGTCCATATCCCAATGATAGCCCGGAATACCGCGCCGCCCGCGTCGCGCTGCTGGCGGAAGAAATCGAACTGCGCCGCCACATCGAGCGCGTCGCCGGGCAACGCCGCGCGCTGCCGCCGGGCGGCGAACCGCCCGGCTACGATTTCCTCGACGAGAACGGCAAGACCGTCCAGCTGGCCGACCTGTTCGGCCGGCATGACACGCTGGTAACGTATTTCTGGATGTACGGCCCGCAGCGCGAACTGCCCTGCCCGATGTGCACTGCCTTCCTCGGTGCGCTCGACACGCCGTCGCGCGACCTGACGCAACGCATCGCCGTGGCGGTCATCGGCCGCTCGCCGGTCGCGCGCCAGCTCGCCTTCGCGCGCGAGCGCGGCTGGCACAACCTCCCGTTTTACCAGTGCATCGGCGACGATTTCCCGCGCGACTATCGCGGCCTGGCGCCCGACGGCAGCGAATGGCCGGCGCTGGACGTCTGGACCCGCAGCGATGGCAAGGTGCGCCACTTCTGGGCCAGCGAACTCGGCGGCACGCAAGACCCTGGGCAAGACCCGCGCGGCGCGCCCGCCCCCACGCCGCTGTGGAATATCCTCGACCTCACTCCCGGCGGACGCGGCACCGACTGGTATCCCAAGCTATCTTACTGATAGGCGATGAAGCGGCCCGAGACGTGCAGCATGGCCATGAACTGTAGCAGGCCATCATAGTAGCGCCATTTGCCCTTGGGCGGCGTCAGGTTCCACAGGTCGGCCACGAAGCGCGCGGGCGGCGGGCCGTCCAGCGCCAGCGTGGCGACGGCGTTGCAGGCGATCAGGCCGGTGGAACTTTCGCGGTCCAGCACGGTGCCATCGATGGCGTATTGCGCCGGATAGGGGCCGTCGCCCTGGCGCTGGAAAAAGCCCAGCAGTCGCGTACTCAGTTCGGCCGCCTGTGGATTGCGGCCCCACCACGCCTGGTCCACCGACCAGTTCACCGCCGTGCGGAAGGAGTCGAAGCGGAAATCGCCATGCCCTTCCTGCCGGCGCGGCCGGCCGTCGAACTCGGCGTACTCCGGCGTGAGGCCGGTCTTCGGATGGGCCGCCAGCTGGAAGTAGTGGCGGCTGGTTTCAGCGATCTTTCGCCACTGCGCGCGGTCTGTCTCACTGCCGCGCCGCGCCCACAGTTCGTAGAACGCCGGCAGGTGGTAGGAAGGATCGGTAAAGTCCGCCGCCGTGCCGACCGGCACGAACACCACCTGATGCTGGCTGGGCGAGAAGATCGAGCGCGCTTCGTTGACCACGCCGCCGTTGATGGTTTGCTTGTGCAGCATGACGGTGAGCAGGTCGTCGGCCTCGCGACCGTAATCGTAAATTCCCTTGCCGTTGCCCCAGCGGGCCGAGGCCATCAGCAAGGCGGTGGCGACGTATTCTTCGCCGTCGGAGGCCGGCACGGCATCGCCGGGGCAGCCCGGCGGCCGGCACTGCCAGCGGAAGTAGCCGCGACGCGGCCCGTCCTGGTAGCGCATGTGCGTGTGCATCCAGTTCCACAGTGCGTCGAACTCAGGCTTGCGGTTCATCTGCACGGCGATCATCAGGCCGTAGGACATGCCCTCGCTGCGCACGTCGTCGTTGCCGATGTCCTTGATGTAGGCGGTCGGGCCGTCCGCCGTGGGCGCGGCCGGATAATAAATGCGGCTGTCGGCGTCGCCCTCGAACAGCGACTGCCAATAGCTATTGATTTTGGCGTCGATCATGTGCTCCGTCAGTTCCGGCCGCCATTCGCGGAACACATTCCGGTACTTGCCGCTGACCGCGCTGGCCGCCTGCACCCCGCCTGACGCCCCCAACAACAGCACCAGCATCCACGCCCAATATCGCTTCATGTCTCCATCCTTATAATTAGTTGAATCGTCGAACTAATATTTTAGCGCAAAAAAAGGGAGGCGTCGGCCTCCCTTTTTGATGTGATGCTTAGTTCTGCGTCAGGAACGTCTTCAGCTTGTCCGAACGCGATGGCTGGCGCAGCTTGCTCATCGCCTTGGCTTCGATCTGGCGGATACGCTCGCGGGTCACGTCGAACTGCTTGCCCACTTCTTCCAGCGTGTGGTCGTTCGACATTTCCACGCCGTAGCGCATGCGCAGCACTTTCGCTTCGCGCGGGGTCAGCGAGTCCAGCACTTCCTTGATGACGTTGCGCATCGAGGCGTGCAGCGCGGCGTCCAGCGGCGCCAGCGTGGTGTTGTCTTCGATGAAGTCGCCCAGCTGCGAATCGCCGTCCTCGCCCATCGGCGTTTCCATCGAGATCGGCTCTTTGGCGATCTTCATGATTTCGCGGACTTTGTTTTCCGGCATTTCCATCTTCACCGCCAGGGTGGCCAGGTCCGGCTCGCTGCCGGTTTCCTGCATGATCTGGCGCGAGATGCGGTTCATCTTGTTGATGGTCTCGATCATGTGTACCGGCACGCGGATGGTACGGGCCATGTCGGCGATCGAACGGGTGATGGCCTGGCGGATCCACCACGTCGCATAGGTCGAGAACTTGTAGCCGCGACGGTATTCGAACTTGTCCACCGCCTTCAGCAGGCCGATATTGCCTTCCTGGATCAGGTCGAGGAATTGCAGGCCGCGGTTGATGTACTTCTTGGCGATCGAGATCACCAGACGCAAGTTGGCCACGGTCATTTCGCGCTTGGCCTGGCGGGCGCGCTTCTCGCCGGCGGCCATCTGCTTGTTAATCTTGCGCAGGTCGGCCAGCGGCAGCGCCACACGCGCCTGCAGGTCGATCATCTTGCGCTGCAGCTCTTTCACGGCCGGCACGTTACGGCCCAGCACGGTGCTGTACGGATAGCCGGCGTCGACTTCGCCATCGACCCAGTCCAGGTCCGTCTCGTTGCCCGGGAAGACCTTGATGAAGTGGGCGCGCGGCATGCCGCAACGGTTCACGCACAGTTCCAGCACGGCGCGCTCGATGTGGCGCACTTCTTCCATCTGGCCACGCAGGGTGTCGCACAGCTTTTCCACGACCTTGGCGGTGAAGCGGATGCCCAGCAGTTCTGCCGAAATCGCTTCCTGCGCCGCCACGTAGGTCTTGGAGCCGTAGCCGCCCGAGGCCTTGCGCATTTTTTCGAACTGGGCCGCGATGAACGCGAACTTGTCCAGCGCGGCGATTTTCAGCTGCGCCAGTTGCTCGGTCGAGTAGCCGGCTGCACCGCCACCGACATCGCCGTCTTCCTCTTCGTCGTCTTCTTCATCATCGTCTTCGTCCGAAGCCGAATGAGCCGGGGCTGGCGCCGGGGCGCTTTCGTTCGGATCGACGAAACCGTCGACCACGTCGTCGACTTTCATTTCGTCCGATTCGATCTTGCCGGCCAGCGCGATGATTTCCGCGATGGTGGTCGGGCAGGCCGAAATCGCCTGGATCATGTCCTTCAGGCCTTCTTCGATGCGCTTGGCGATCTCGATCTCGCCTTCGCGGGTCAGCAGCGCCACGGCGCCCATTTCACGCATATACATGCGGACCGGGTCGGTGGTGCGGCCGAAGTCGGAATCGACGGTCGACAGCGCGGTGGCAGCCGCCGCTTCCACTTCGTCGTCCGAGGTCACGGTGGCCACGTTATCGCTCAGCAGCAGCGCTTCCGCATCCGGCGCACGCTCGTAGATGGCGATGCCCATGTCGTTGAAGGTGGCGATGATGCCTTCGATCGCTTCCGGATCGATGATGTTTTCCGGCAGCTGGTCGTTGATCTCGGCGTAGGTCAGGAAACCGCGCTCGCGGCCCTTGTTGATCAGGTTCTTGATCTGCAGGCGGCGTTTTTCCAGCTCCTCGGCCGAGGCTTTCGGATCCATGCCCATCAGGTCGGCGCCGCCCTTGGCCTTGCGCTCGCGCGCCTTGGACACGGCTTTCAGTTCCGCGCGCTCGACCGCGTTCAGCGCGGCGATCTCATCGTTTTCCGGCGTGAATTCCGACGGCTTGCGGCCACGGCGGCCTGGCACTTTCACGCCTGGCAACTGGTAGCCCGAGGTGTCGATCGCAGCCAGGGTGGCGGCGTCGGTCACCTGGTTGACGGCCGGGGCGGCGGTGCCGCTGGTGACAACCACCGGCGCCGGCTCGGCCTTGGCCTTGACCAGCTTGGATTTCGGCGCAGCCTTGACCACCACGGCAGGCGCTTCCGCCTCGGCGGCGCTCTTGCGCGCCACTTTGGTGACTTTGGCTGGTTCCACTTCGGCCATGTCGGCCTCAGGCGCCTCCACCTGGGCTGCCGCCTCGGCGGCGGCGCTCAGGCGGGTTTTCTTTTTGACGACCATAACTTTGCTCGCTGCCTCTTCGTTATCGATGACATAAGATAGCGTGGTCTTCGGCACCACCAGCGGCGCTGCGCTAGCACGGGTGGGCTTCTTGACGGACAGCGTTAAAGTTTTCGGTTTGGTCATTAAAAATCTCTCAAGCGTACTCGCCGAAAATTACAAAAAAAGCTAACCCCGCGCCGACCGCGAAGGTGCGCTTGGGTGGAAATGTTGTAATTTAGCTGACGATTATCTGCGGAATAAAAAAAGCCCGCTTCCAGCCACGGGCTTGTTTCTCTTTTCAGGGAAGATCACACTGTGTTGCGTTAGTGCGTCGAACATTATACACATTTTGGGCCGCCAACGCACGTCTTTGCGCGCTCCTAAGTCCATCCTAAGCATGAGCAATTCAACACAATGGCCTAAAATGCACTGCATTCCGCCGATCCCCATGATATGCTGACGGCTGTTGCTTAACCTATGAAGTCGATGAACACTAGTCTTACCCCCCAGCCACCGGTCACCGAGCCAGCCACCGCTGCTTCCGCCCCGGCGCCGGCCGCGCCATCCCCGCGCAGCCTGCTGAAACAACTGCAAACCCAATTCCCGGCCTTCCGCGATTTCCTGCCGCTGTCTATCGGTATCGATAAACAACTGCTGGCCGCGATGCCTGAGCTGGACCGCAAGACCATGCGCACCGCGCTCGGCATCCATACCGGTTCGCTGCGCTATCTGAAAGTCATGGAAAAAGCCAAGGTCCGCTACGACCTGGACGGCAAGCCCGGCGCCGAAGTCACCGACACCCACCGCGCCCACGCCACCCAGGTGCTGCAGGAACGCTTCAAGAAGGAAGCGGAACGCAAGAAGGCCGAGCGCGACGCCAAGGCCGCCGAGGAAGCCGCCAAGGTCCGCGCCGACAAGCTGAACCAGCTGGCCGCGAAGTTCTCCAAAAAGGGCTGAGTTGGATAGCCCCATCGTGGCGGAAACGGCCGAAACGGCGGCAGAGGATAATCTGCCGCCCTACATCGGCATCCGCCTGGCCGACGTGCAGATGGTGGTCACGCCGGAACAGGCCGCCGCCGCGCGCGACGCCCTGCTGGCCTGCGACGCCATCGGCTTCGATACCGAGTCCAAGCCCACTTTCACACGCGGGGAAACCTCCACCGGTCCGCACCTGATTCAGTTCGCCACCGAGCACAAGGCCTGGCTGTTCCAGATCGGCGACAGCACCGAGCCACAGATCCGCGCGGTGCTGCTGGCCATCCTGGAGCGTCCGCTGCCGCTGAAGATCGGCTTCGGCCTGTCGGACGACGTCAAGCGACTGTACGCCAAGCTCGATATCCGCACGGCCGGCGTGGTCGATATGTCGGTGGTGCTGCGCGCGCCGGGCCAGCGCAACGACCTCGGCGCCAAGACCGCGGTGGCCAAGTTCTTCGGCCTCAAGCTGCAAAAGTCCAAGAAGATTTCCACCACCAACTGGGCGTTGCCGCGCCTGAACGAAAAACAGATCCTGTACGCGGCCGACGATGCCCAGGTGGCGCTGCGCGTGTACCGCCACTGGATCAACCTCGGCAACAAGCTGCCGACGATCAAGCCGTTCAAACTGCCGAAACCGGCCAAAACCGGTATATCCTAGGCGTGCGGCCGTCATGCGCCGCCTGAACTCAGGAGGGGTATGCCGATCTTTACCGCATTCAGTCTTGCCGCCGCACTCAGCGCGACGCCCACCGTCGTGCCCGATACGCTGGAACAGCGCGTCGCCGCCTGCCTGGCCTGCCACAGCGTGAAAGAACGTGGCGACGCTTATTTCCCTCGCATCGCCGGCAAGCCGGCCGGCTACCTGTACAACCAACTGCGCAACTTCCGCGACGGCCGCCGCCATTATCCGATGATGACCTATATGGTGACGCCGCTGCCGGATGCCTACCTGCGCGAGATTGCCGATTACTTCGCGGCCCAGCATCCACCCTACGCTGCTGCCGCCGCCGGCAGCGGCAGCAAGGCCAGCGCGGCGCAACTGGCGCGCGGCGAAGCGCTGGTGCGGCAAGGCGATGCGGTGAAAAAAGTCCCGGCCTGCGTGGCTTGTCACGGCGCGGCGCTGGGCGGCGTGGAGCCGGCCATCCCCGGCTTGCTGGGCCTGCCCAGCGACTACATCAACGCCCAGTTCGGCAACTGGAAAAGCCATACCCGCCGCGCCGCCGCGCCCGACTGCATGGCCGACATCGCGGCCCGCCTGAGCGAGGCCGACGTCGCCGCCGTCTCCGCCTGGCTAAGCCAGCAACCGCCCGACGCCGCCGCCCGCCCCGCCACCAGCCTGCCCGCACCGCTGCCTATGTCCTGCGGCAGCGCCCCTGCAGCCGTCGGAGGTGCGAAATGAGGAAAATCGTTTATACCGTTTCCGCCGTCCTGCTGGCTGCCGTGCTGGTTGCCGCCGGCCTGCTGGCGCAACAGTTCCTGGCCGGCGACACCACGCCGCCCTCGGCCGCCATCGCCGCTCTGGCGCCGGCCGAACGCATCGCGCGCGGCGCCTACCTCGCCCGTGCCGGCGACTGCATGGCCTGCCACACCGCGCGCGGCGGCGAAGCCTACGCCGGCGGCCGCGCATTGCAAACGCCATTCGGCGGCATCATCTCGCCCAACATCACTTCCGACCGCAACAATGGCATCGGCGCCTGGACTGCCGACGATTTCTGGCGCGCCCTCCACCACGGCAAATCCAGGGACGGCCGCCTGCTCTATCCGGCCTTCCCCTACCCCAACTACACCCGCATCACACGCGACGACGCCGACGCCCTGTACGCCTATTTCCAGACCGTGCCGGCCGTCGGCCAGCCCAGCCAGCCGCACCAGCTGCGCTTCCCCTACAATCTGCAAATCGCGCTGGCCGCATGGCGCGTGCTGTACTTCAAGCCGGAAGTGTTCCAGCCGGACAGCGCGCAATCGGTGGAATGGAATCGCGGCGCCTATCTGGTGCAAGGCCTTGGCCACTGCAGCGCCTGCCACAGCGCGCGCAATCCGCTCGGCGCGCAAGCTGATGACAGCCTGTCCGGAGGCCTGATTCCGTCACTGGGCTGGTACGCGCCCGCCCTGAACGCACGCGGCGACTGGCAACAGGGCCATTTGGTCGCACTGCTCAAGACCGGCGCCTCGCCACGCGCCACCGTCTTCGGCCCGATGTCGGAAGTGGTCAAGGAAAGCCTGCAATACCTGAACGACAGCGACATCAACGCCATCGCCGGCTACTTGCGGGCCTTGCCGCCCGAGGCCGCGCCATCCACTTTCGAACGCGATAGCGGCGCCGAAGCGATGGCCTTCCTGGCGGCCGGCGCCAAGCTGTACCAGCGGCATTGCATCGACTGCCACGGCGCCAGCGGCGCCGGCGTGCCACCGGCCTACCCGCCACTGGCAGGCAATCGCGCATTGACAATGGAAAGCGCCGTCAATCCGATCCGTATCGTGCTGAACGGCGGCTTTGCGCCGGGCACGGCGGGGAATCCGCGTCCGTACAGCATGCCGCCTTTCGGCCACCTGCTGAACGATACGGAAGTTGCGCAGGTGGTCTCCTACCTGCGCAGCACGTGGGGGAATAATGCGCCGCCGGTCAACGGCGCGGATGTGAACCGCTACCGCGCCGTGCCGCTCGATTGATTACGGCTCGACGAAGCCGATACGGTCGGTAGTCGCATTGCGCGCGTCCTGCACCGAGATCTTGCCCTCGGCCAGCAGCGCGCGCAGCGAGGTGTTCATGGTGTGACAGCCCTCGCCCGGCTTGTCTTCCATCCAGATGCGCAGGTTGGAAATCTGGCCGTCTGCAATCATCTCGGTGACTTCCGGATTATTGGTCAGGCACTCGGTGGCCAGGTAGTAGCGCTCGCCCTTGACGGCCGGCAGCAGCGCCTGGCACAGCACGCCACGCAAGGCGTGCGCCAAGGCCTGCGCCTGCGGCTCGGTATTGCCCAGCAGGCGCATCATCTTTTGCAGGCCCAGCTCGGTCGAACGCGCGTGCAGCGAGGCCAGCACCAGCGGGCCGGCTTCGGCCAGCGCCAGCGCTTCCTGCGCCGTTTGCGCATCGCGGATTTCGCCGATGCAGATCACATCCGGCCGCTCGCGCAGCGCGTCAAGCGCGCCGAGGTAGAAGCTTTCAACGTCGCCGTCGAAGCCCACTTCGCGCTGGGTAATCACGCACTGGCGCTGCGGAATCAAGGTCTCGACCGGATCTTCAATCGTGATGATGTGGCCGGAGCGGTGCTTGTTGATCTCGTCCAGCATGGAGGCGATGGTGGTCGACTTGCCCTGGCAAGTGTCGCCAATAATCAACACCAGGCCGGAAGTCAGCTTGGCGAAGTTCTGTTCGTGCATGCCCAGGCCCAGCTTGGACAGCTGCATCGGCTCTTTCGGGAAGCGGCGGATCACGCAGCCGAGGCGCTTGCGGCCCTGGAAGCTGAAGCAGTTGGCGCGGATGCGGGCGGTATGCAGGTCGACCGCCCGGTCGAACGCGCGGTCCTGGATGCGCTCGGCCCAGTTGGGCTCGACCACCTCGAAGAATTCCTGCAATTCCTCGCGCGTGATCGGCGAATCGGAGACCGCCACCAGCCCTTTCGGCTGGCGCAGCATCAATGGACTGTTCTGGTGGATCAGGATGTCGCTGAAAATCAGCTTGGTATTCAGCAGGTGCAGGATCTGCTCGACGAGAGTGCCGAAGACCGGATGGTCTTCGTTCTCAATGTAGCTCAGGGTGCGGATTTGCGACGACTGGTAGTGTTCCATCTCTGTTCAGGTCTCCGGTGGGTCCCGAACGATTATAAGAGAAAAACTTGCAAAGTCGAAACTTTTCAGCTGCGCAATTTCGGGTATTTGAAACCGGTGCGCAAATCCATGCTGCAGCGGCTGCCCTTTTCGGTGACCAGCACGTGGTCGGGCGGTTCTTCGCCGGCCAGGGCGCGGTAAAACACCGGCAAGCCTTCGGATTTGCGAATCAGTTCGTCGCAGCGCTCGAACACGTTCGGGCAGCCGGTGTCGGCCAGCAGCGCTTGCACGATCGGCACTTTCCAGGCGTCGACGCCGGCCGACTGGAACTGGCAGATCAGGTAGCCGGCGGTGCCGCCCCAGCTGTCGACCAGCAGGCCCGGCAAGCCGTCCTCGTCGCCCCGGATCACCGGCACCAGGTCGGTCGGCAAGGCGGTGCGCACGGCGGCGGCACGCTTGGCGATGGCGGCGCGCACGCGGCGTTTCATCATGGCGTGGTCGACCGGCTCGTCTTCCTTGTAGCTCCAGACGCGGGCGCGAATCTCGGAATTCGGGTTCCAGGCCGCGCGCGCCAAAAACTGGCGCGATGACGTTTGGATAACGGCGGTGGCGCCGGGTTTGTTTTTTTCATTCGGGCGACCGTCGACGCGCTCGATGGCGGTGGCGTAGATCAGGATGTCGCCGGCCAGCAGGCGTTTTTCCTTGCCCTGTTTAATGGTAATGGTAAGCATGGACGAATGATACCTCATGCGCCGGCCATTCCCGGCCCAGCGCATTCTGCGCCGCGCAGGATGCAGTCTGTCGCAGCGCCCTGTCGGATGGCGGGCCGAGCCCGTAGCATGCAAGCATCAAGACCACTCAGGAGAACATCATGACCACTCGCCGCCTCGCCTTAACCCTGTTCCTGTCCGCCGGCGTGCTGACAGCCCACGCTGGCCCATTGAGCTGGCTGAGCGGCGCCGAGCACGTGCAAGGCAATGGCAAAATCGTCAAGCAGAACCGCGAAGTCGGGCATTTCAGTGCGCTGTCGGTCGGCGTCAGCGGCGATGTCGATATCCGCCTCGGCAACACTGAAGGCGTGATGGTGGAGACCGACGACAACATCCAGTCGGCCATCGAGACAGTGGTGGAAAACGGCACACTGCGCATCCGTCCGCTGCGCAACAACCTCAAGCTGGATACCCGCAACATGAAGATCGTGGTGCAGGCGCGCACGCTGGAACGGCTGTCGATCGGCGGTTCCGGCAACGTCACCGCCGACAAGCTGCGCGGCGAAAATCTGACCATCGACGTCGGCGGCTCCGGCAGCATCAACGTCGGCCAGCTGGAAGGCGAATCGGTGGCGATCGCGCTGGGCGGCAGCGGCAGCCTGAAGGCGGCCGGCAACACCGAACGCCTGCAAATCTCGATCGGCGGCTCGGGCCGGGTGCAAGCCGGCCAGCTGCAGGCGCGCGACGCCGTGGTCAGCATCGGCGGCTCCGGCCAGGCCACCGTCTGGGCCAAAAAATCGCTGAACCTCAGCGTGGCCGGTTCGGGCGACATCAACTACTACGGCGATCCGCAAATCAGCAAGAGCGTGATGGGCTCCGGCACTATCAAACGCCTGGGCAGCGCGCCGCAATAACGCTACTTCGGCGAGGGCTGGCCGATGTGCTTGCCGAGGAAGCGTTCCACCCGCTTCCAAAAGTCGATGCGATTCTTCGCCAGCGACCAGCCGTGCTTCTCCCCGTCGTACACGACCCACTCGACCTGCTGATTGGTATCGGTAACCGCAGAGTAAAACTTTTTGCCGTGATAGAGCGGGACGCGCTTGTCGTCGCTGCCATACGCCAGCAGCAGCGGCTGGCGTATGCGCGCCGCCTGCCTGATCGGCGAGGTGGCTTTCAGCTGCTTGGCATCCTTGTCGCGGTCGCCAATCATCAGCGGCATACCGTAGCGCAGGTAAGCCTCGGACGCGTCCGACTTGGAGAACCATGTGCCGGTGTACATCAACTCGATATCCGTCACGCCCAGCCACTCGAAGGCGCAGCGGTACAGTTCAGGATCATTGACCAGCCCCATCAGCGCGGCATAACCACCATAGCTGGCGCCGGCAATGCAGATGCGCCGGGGATCGGCAATCCCCTGGGCGATGGCCCAACGGGTGCCGTCCGCGATATCGTCTTGCATGGCCAGGCCCCACTGCTTCATGCCCGCTTCAAAGTGCTTGAGGCCAAAGCCGGTGCTGCCACGGAACTCCACTTCCAGCACCGCATACCCCCGCGACGCCAGGAATTGCGCCTGCGGATTCCAGCCCCAGCTGGCGCCGCGCACCCACGGGCCGCCGTGCACCAGCACCACCATCGGCAAATTCTTACGCCCGCCGCCCGCCGGCAGGGTCAGCAAGCCAGGGATCTCCAGTCCATCACGTGCCTTGTAGCGCACCGCCTCCTGTTGCCCCATGCCGGCGCTACGGATTTTCGGATAGGTCTCACCGACACGGTCGAGCACCCCGGTTTTGGCATCGAACAGGAAAAACTGGGACGGCTGAATATCGGAATACGACTCCACCAGCACCCACGGCACCTCGGATTTTTTCGGTACGCTGATCAGGTTGTTAGTATGCGGCAGCACCTGGTCCACGGCTTTCTGGATCGCCTGCATGGCCGGATCGAACCAGACGTTGGTGACCGCGTCCGTAGTCAGTCGCACGCCCAACAGCTTGCTGCTGCCGATCAGGCTGCCGTCGAAGTCGTAACCGGGGCTCTCGACTATCGCCTCCTTGCTCACCGCGCCAGTTTGGAGATCGAGGCTGCGCATGGTGGTCGTGTCTGCGCCGGCGTAGGCGCTGACAAACAAGTTGCCGCCGGGGCCGAACCCCAAAGGATTGATGGCGCTGCGGGCGTCCGAATAGTGTGCGTAGCTGAGCAACTGGCGCCACTTGCCGGTGGCCGGATCAAGGTACAGCAGACGCGTATCGACGTCACCGCGGAAATATGCCAGCCGCGGCTCGCCCTGGAAGTCCAACATGAAGCTGCTGGCTGAAATATCCTGTTCCGAGACCAGCTCCGCCTGGCCGGTCACCGTGTTGAGACGGCGCAGCCGCGTGCCCACATAATCGTCGCTGCTGTCGTACAGGGGGCGCTGAACGTAAATCCAGTCCGAGTCCTGGCTGCCGGCTTGGCTTAACAGAAACGTGTTCCACGGCTGCGGCGACAGACGCCGCCAATTGCGGTCGGCAAGCTGCAAGCGCCGGCTGCCATCCTTGTCCACCGCGTACAGGCCCGGCCCGAGTTCCTGGTCGCCCGGCGCCTGGATGGCGTCGCGCAAATCGTAGACCAGGCGGCTCTCATTGACCCACTGAAAATTGCCGATGTCCGCGTCCGAATAGGCGGCAACCACTTTTGCCGTCCTGCTCTCGAGCTCGACCACGGCAAGGACATCGCGCTGCCCTTTCAGGCCGACGCGGATCGCCAGTTGGCGGCCGGTCGGCGACAGCGTGGCGCCGCCAAAAGCGCTGTTTTCAAAAAAATCTTCGACCGGCGGCAACTGCGCTCTCGCCCCTGCCGCCACGCAGAACAACAGCCAGCCTGACACAATACGACGGATGATCGGTTTCATTTGTTCTTATTTATGCATATCAAATAACCAACATCATATCATTGCAAGGCGGAAATTTTCCAGCCGCCGACCGAGTTGGCGAATTTCTGGCAAAGTAGCGGTGTTTATGAACGGAGACTTCGCATGACCAACATCACCTACCCTCACGTCCGCCTCCTGATCGGCAATGAATGGACCGACGCCACCGGCGGCAAGACCATCCCGGTTATCAATCCAGCCACCGGCAAGGAGATCGGCACCGTGGCGCACGCCAGCATCGCCGACCTGGACCGCGCGCTGGCTGCGGCCCAGAAAGGCTTCGACGCCTGGCGCAAGGTATCGGCGTTCGAGCGCACCGCCACGCTGCGCCGCGCCGCCGCCCTGCTGCGTGAACGCGCCGACGAGATTGGCCGCCTGCTGACCCAGGAGCAAGGCAAGCCGCTGGCCCAGGCCCGCATGGAAGCGCTGGCCGGCGCCGACATCATCGACTGGTTTGCCGCCGAAGGCATGCGCGTGTACGGCCGCATCGTGCCGTCGCGTAATCCGGCGGCACAGCAGCTGGTGTTGAAAGAACCGGTCGGTCCGGTGGCGGCGTTCACGCCGTGGAACTTCCCGATCAACCAGATCGTGCGCAAGCTGGCGGCGGCGCTGACCACTGGCTGCTCTTTCCTGTGCAAGGCGCCGGAAGAAACCCCGGCCTCGCCGGCCGCGCTGTTCCAGTGCTTCATCGACGCCGGCGTGCCGGCCGGTACGGTGGGCCTGGTGTTCGGCGATCCGGCCGAGATTTCCAACTACCTGATTCCGCATCCGGTGATCCGCAAGGTGACCTTCACCGGCTCGACCCCGGTCGGCAAGCAGCTGGCTGCGCTGGCTGGCGCGCACATGAAGCGCGTGACGATGGAGCTGGGCGGCCACGCGCCGGTGATCGTGGCGGAAGACGCCGATGTGAACCTGGCGGTGGAAGCGGCGGGCGCGGCCAAGTTCCGCAACGCCGGCCAGGTGTGCATTTCGCCGACCCGCTTCCTGGTGCACAACAGCATCAAGGACGAATTCACCCGCGCGATGGTGGCGCATGCCGAGCGTCTGCAACTGGGCAATGGCCTGGTCGAAGGCACGACGCTGGGGCCGCTGGCCAATCCGCGCCGCGTGGCGGCCATGACGCAGTTCGTGGAAGATGCACGCGCCAAGGGCGCCCAGGTGGCGACCGGCGGCCTGCGCGTGGGCAGCGAGGGCAACTTCTTCGCCCCGACCATTCTGGCCGATGTGCCGCTGAATGCCAGCGTGTTCAATGACGAGCCGTTCGGCCCGGTGGCGGCGATTCGCGGCTTCGATACGCTGGATGAGGCGATTGCCGAGTCCAACCGCCTGCCATTTGGCCTGGCCGGCTATGCCTTCACCCGTTCGATCAAGAACGCGCACCAGCTGATGCACAATGTGGAAGTCGGCATGCTGTGGATAAACCAGCCCGCCACGCCAAGCGCCGAGTTGCCGTTTGGCGGCGTGAAGGATTCGGGCTACGGTTCGGAGGGCGGTCCGGAAGCGCTGGAAGCCTACCTCAACACCAAGGCAGTATCGATGGTGGGCGTGTAAGCGCTGCTCAGCCCTCGGCAAACAGTTGCCGGGGGCTGGCGCCGGTAGCCAAGGACTTGATCCAGGCGCGGAGCTGACCACTGTCAGCCTCCGCGATTTTGGGCGCAGCTTCCACCGGCACCTCGCCAAGCAGCAAATCATTCAACACATCGCGCAGCGCCAGCAGTTCCCCTTGCTGCATTCCTTGCTGCATTCCTTGCTGCATTCCTTGCTGCATTCCTTGCTGCATTCCTTGCTGCATTCCTTGCTGCATTCCTTGCTGCATTCCTTGCTCTATACCCTCCTGCAGACTCTCCTCATGCGGTTGCAGCATCCGGTGAATAAGTTCGGGAGTAAAAAGTTCGCCTAGCCGTGGCTTTTTTTCCGTTCGCATAATTGGGTCCTCCTCATCACTCATACTAGTGTCGTCAAAGTCGTCACGCAAGGTGAGCAGGAACCACTGCTCCAGACTCGCGCGTGCAGACGCCAGGTCCGGCTGTTTGATGCGCGCGGAAAATGCCGCGCCAGCGGCATCCGCGGCAACCCGGGTATCTGCGGCCAGCAAGCGAAGCAACAGCGCGACGATATTGCCTCGCTCACAGTCATGGTGCTGGTCGATCAGCAGGTAGCGTTGCCGCGCCTGGAACTGTGCCAGCCCATCGGGTGACGGCAGCATCAACTCAGCCAATTCTGTGGCGGCGTGCCACCGGCGACGACCGTGGTAGAAGACGATCGGCAGCAACGGCGGCAGCTTGCCACGCTTGCTCAGCTTGTGCTGCGCGATCAGGTCCTGATACAGCAAGCCAATGTAGACCTGCATCCGCAGCGCCATCCACTTGTCCGACCGCGACTGGAATTCCAGCAGGATGTACACATACACCCATTCGCCGCCGATGCGCGCACGCCACACCACGTCCTCGTGCCGCGCCTTGCCCTGCTCGCTGGCATAGCTGGCGTTGACCCGCTCGAACGCCTCCACTTCCAGTGCCTGCGCCCAGCCGGCCGGCAGCGCGCTCGCCACCAGGTCGCGCACGAGTTCCGGGTGGGAGAACAGTTGCTTGTAGATGGTGTCGCCACGGGAGTTCATGAAAAAATATTGTAGCGGCCAGTGTCATTGCCGAGTACGCTAGGTGACGAGCTGGGTTTGGCTCTCCTCAATAAAACTGCAAGGAGAATTATTTGAAAGCGATTACCTCGTCTATTCTGATGCTGGCCTGCGCCGCCGCTTATGCTGCAGATCCCGCCACCATTGCCGTCAAGGCCGCCCACATGGTCGACGTGCGCAACGGCACGCTGGTCGACAACGCCGTGGTGCTGATCAGCGGCGACCGCATCACCGCCGCCGGCAGCAAGCTGGCCATCCCGGCCGGCGCCCAGGTCATCGACCTCGGCAACAAGACCCTGCTGCCCGGCCTGATCGACAGCCACACCCACATCACCGGCGCGCCGGAAGACGCCGGCTACAGCCTGATCGCCAAGTCGGTGCCGCGCATGACGCTGCAGGGCGCGAAGAATGCGCTGGTCACGCTGCGCGCCGGCTTCACCACCATCCGCGACGTCGGCGCCGACAACTACACCGACATCGGCCTGCGCGACGCCATCAACGACGGCGACGTGCCCGGCCCGCGCATCCTCGCCTCCGGCCCGCCGCTCAGCATCACCGGCGGCCACTGCGACGACACCATGCACGCGCCCGAGTACAAGCTCACTGCGCTTGGCGTGGCCGACGGCGCCGATGAGGCGATGAAGGTCACGCGCCGCAACATCAAGTACGGCGCCGACGTCATCAAGATTTGCGCCACCGGCGGCGTGCTGTCCTTCGGCGACGATCCGCGCACCTCGCAATACACGCTGGAAGAATTGAAGGCCATCATCAGCGACGCCCACCGCCTCGGCCGCAAAACCGCCGCCCACGCCCACGGCGGCGATGGCATCAAGCTGTCGGTGCTGGCCGGCGTCGATTCGATCGAGCACGGTTCCTACATCGACGAGGAAGGCATCAAGCTGATGAAGGAGCACAAGACCTATCTGGTGCCGACGCTCTACCTGGGCGACTGGCTGATTGAAAACGCCGAAGCGATCAAGCTGCCGAAACCACTGCTGGAAAAAGCCAAGGTGGTACTGCCGACCGCGCGCGTCAACATCGGCAAGGCCATCAAGGCCGGTGTGCCGATCGCTTTCGGCACCGATGCCGCCGTCTATCCGCACGGCCTGAACGCGCGCGAGTTCGGCGTGCTGGTCAAGCTGGGCATGACGCCGGCGCAGGCGATCCGCACCGCCACCGTCAACGCGGCCGATCTGCTGGGCTGGAGCGACAAGGTGGGCAGCATCGAGGCCGGCAAGTACGCCGACCTCATCGCCGTGGATGGCGAGCCGCTGAAGGATGTGAAGACACTGGAGCAAGTCCAGTGGGTAATGAAAGGCGGCGCGGTCGTAAAATAATCAGTGGGTATGATGCGGCGTACCGGCCGGTGCAGGCAAGACTTCCAGCACCGGCGCGGGCGCCTTCATTTTTTCGCCGGCGATTTCATCCCACGCCACGCTGACCTTGCCGCACTCCTGCACGATACGGAAGTACAGCTTGCCCGGCTCGCCAGTCAGCTTGACCTGCATGACGAACTCGTCGAAATAAGCATCGGGCAGCGAGCCGCCCTTCCAGCTGATCTCATGCAGCGCGCCGTTATCGGTCACCGAAATTTTCCAGCCCGCCTTGGGCATGGGCTTGGCGTGCGACGCGCCTTCCGGCAGCGTGACGGTGAGGCCGGTGGTGGCCTTGCCGTCGCAGCCGTGGCCAACGCGGAAAGCCAGTTTCTGATAAGTGCCCACGTAGCCGGTCGGCTGGTCGAGGGTGACATGCGCTTGCGCGGCAGTGGCAACAACGGCGCCCAGCAGCGCCAGCACGGTGAGACACTTTTTCATCACTGACTCCTGGATTAGCGTTCGGACTTCAAAACCTCGCGCGCGACTTCGACGGTGGTCGTGCCATCGGTCAGCCAGATCTGGCCGTCCTGGATGGTGCATTGCAGCTGCATGGTGCGCTGTGCCATCTTGCCCAGCTGCTCGGTGGCTTCCGCGTTCAAGTCCACCACAGTCAGATTCTTGCAGCGTTCGACCTTGTTGGCCAGTCCTTTCCACCAGATGTGGCTGGTGGCCGCGTAGCTGTACACATAGACGTGCTCGGAACGGCCGCAGGCCTTCAGAATCACCTTTTCGTCCGGCTGGCCGACCTCGATCGACAGCTCGATGGCGCCGGTCAAATCCTTGTGCCACAAGTCCGGTTCTTCGACGTCGAACAAGCCCTTGGTGAAGGTCAGCGCGTCGTTGGCGTGGATCGCGAATGCAATCAGGCGCACCATCATGCGCTCGTCGGTCTCGGACGGGTGGCGCGCCAGCGTCAGCTGGTGGGTTTCGTAGTAATTGCGGTCCATGTCCGCAATCGAGAGTTCTGCTTTGTAAATTGTTGCTTTGAGGGCCATCTAAAAAATCTCTTACTTGAATACGACGGTTTTCGCGCCGTTTTGCAACACGCGGTGTTCGACAAACCACTTCACGGCACGCGCCAGCACCACGCACTCGACGTCGCGGCCGATGGCGGACAAGGTCTCGGCATCCATCGAGTGATCGACGCGCTCGACGTCCTGCTCGATGATCGGGCCTTCGTCCAGGTCGCCGGTGACAAAGTGGGCGGTGGCGCCGATCAGCTTGACGCCACGGTGGTGCGCCTGCGCATATGGCTTGGCGCCCTTGAAGCTCGGCAGGAACGAGTGGTGGATATTGATCGCCTTGCCCTTCAGGGCCTCGCACAGCGACGGCGACAGGATCTGCATATAGCGCGCCAGCACCACCAGGTCGATCTTGTGGGTGTTGATCAGCTCAATGATGCGGGCTTCCTGCGCCAGCTTATCTTCCAGCGGCGCGCCGGTGGCCAGCGGCAGGTGGTGGAACGGGATGTTGTAGCTGGCCGCCAGCTGGTAGAAGTCCATGTGGTTGGACACAATCGCTGGAATTTCCACCGGCAGCAGGCCGCTCTTGTAGCGGAACAGCAGGTCATTCAGGCAATGGCCAATCTTCGACACCATCAGCATCACGCGCGGCTTGTAGTGGGCGTCTTTCATTTCCCAGTCCAGCTTCATGTCGGCGGCGAGCAGGCTGAAGTCGGCGCGCAGCAGTTCATCGCTGACGTCGCGGTCTTCGCGGGCAAAGTGCACGCGCATGAAAAACAGCTGCGATTCACTGTCGCCGAACTGCGCCGAGTCGATGATGTTGCAGCCGTGTTCAGCCAGGAAGCCCGAAACGCGATGCACGATTCCGCGCTGGTCCAGGCAAGACAGTGTCAAAATGTATTCGGGATTGCTCATAAAAACCGGGTAAGGTTGGACAAAAAGACACCTATTGTCGCATGCATTGCCTCTGACGACAAAAATAGCACGGTCGTGCAAATTGAGATATAGTCCTTCCACCCCATACAAGGAGAATATCGATGGAGACAAATCTGCAATTCCGCCTGGCCGCGCGTCCGGTCGGCATGGTCAAGGACAGCGACTGGCAGCAGGCCGAAGAGCCCTTGCGCCCGCTGGCCGATGGCGAAATCCGCGTCAAAGTGCTGTACCTGTCGCTTGATCCGGCCATGCGCGGCTGGATGAACGAAGGTAAATCCTATATCCGCCCGGTCGCCATCGGCGAGGTGATGCGCGCTGGCGGCGTCGGCGTGGTGACCGAGTCGAAGTCGCCCAAATTTGCAGTCGGCGAGCACGTCTCGGGCGGCACCGGCGTGCAGCGCTACTGGACCGGCGCGGCCGACGACAAGAGCGGCGCTTTCTACAAAATCGATCCCAAGCTGGCGCCATTGACCACCTACCTCAACACGCTGGGCATGCCGGGCATGACCGCCTACTTCGGCCTGCTCGAATCGGGCCAGCCCAAGGCCGGCGAGACGGTGGTGGTATCGGGCGCGGCCGGCGCGGTCGGCCAGACCGTGGGCCAGGTCGCCAAGCAGCTCGGCTGCCGCGTGGTCGGCATCGCCGGCGGCAAGGACAAGTGCGACTTCGTGGTCAACCAGCTCGGCTTCGACGCCTGCATCGACTACAAGAACGACTCGGTCAAGGACGGCCTCAAGCAGCACTGCCCGCAAGGCGTGGACGTCTACTTCGACAACGTCGGCGGCGAGATCCTCGACACCATCCTCACCCGCATCAACCTGAAGGCGCGCATCGTCATCTGCGGCGCCATCTCGCAGTACAACAACACCACGCCGGTGAAGGGGCCATCGAACTACCTGTCGCTGCTGGTCAACCGCGCGCGCATGGAAGGCATCGTGGTGTTCGACTACGCCGACCGCTACCACCTGGGCGTGACCGCGCTGGCGGGCTGGATGAAGGAAGGCAAACTCAAAAGCAAGGAAGATATCGTGCAAGGACTTGAGAACTTCCCGCAAGCGCTGAACATGCTGTTTGATGGGAAGAACTTCGGCAAGCTGGTGCTGCAGGTGGCCTCAGCGTAAAAAACGGGAACCTTCCGTCGGCCTCGGCGTCTATCAGTATCACCACCACGCCGAGGACCATCATGTTTCCACTCCCCCCCCCGCCCTGCTCACCAACGCCAATCTCCTCATCAACCTCCAGCTTGAGGTGTCGCTGCGCCTGCTCGACGCCATGCGCAAGCTCAGCGAAATCAACCTGCAACTGGGCCGCGACCTGATCGCCGAAGCTGGCGCCAACACGCAGCGCCTGATGGCCAGCAAAGACGCCACCCAGCTCAGCGCCGCCATCGCCGCGCAACTGGCGCCTGGCCGCCAGTCGCTGCAAACCTACCAGCACCGCGTGGCCGAACAGCTGGCCCAATTCCAACCGGGCAGCCAACTACCGCATTAACTGGAACTTCCGTCAAGGTTGCCGCTCTAACCACACAGAGCAGCAAGCGACTCTGCTGCCTACCCACTCAACCGACGGAGGTTTATATGGCAAGTAATTCAGCAAGCGACAAACCCAAGGGCACGGCCAAGCGCGGCTTCGCCGCAATGGACGAGGCCACCCAACGCGCCATCGCCAGCAAGGGCGGGCAAGCCGCCCACCAGAAAGGCACGGCGCACGAATTCGATTCCGAGGAAGCCCGGCGCGCCGGACAGAAAGGCGGCGAAGCGGTCAGTCGCGACCGCGAACACATGGCCGCCATTGGCCGCAAGGGCGGGGAAAGCCGTCAGTCCGCCGCGCGTGCCGCCGCCGAAAAGAACGGCACGCGCAGCGAACAATCATCGAAAGGAGGCAACAAACAATAAGGACGTGTTACGCCGGCGTGCCGATGATCACGCTGGAGGCTTTGAAGATGGCGCTGGCTTCGGCACCGACTTCCAATGCCAGCGCATCGGCACTGTCGCGTGTGACGATGGCGGCGATCACGCCGCCGCCCTGCAGTTCGATACTCACTTCCGTATTCACCGCGCCGGGCAGCACGCGGCTGACCTTGCCGTTCAGACGATTACGCGCCGACAGTTTCACATCGCCCAGCTCGGTAGCGACGATAACCGACGAGGCCTTGATCAGAGCAAACGCCTCCACGCCTTCTTCCAGCCCGAGGCTGTCGCTGCTATCACGCGTGATGGTGGCCACGATGCGCTGGCCGCCGACGATTTCCAGCAGCACTTCATCATTGACCGCGCCATGCTTGACCGCCACCACCTTGCCGCTGAACTGGTTGCGTGCACTGGTTTTCATCTTCATCCTTTGAATCAGTAGGAAATCATCGGCCAATGCATGGGACTGTCCGCTCAGATGCGCCACAAACTCGCGGTGCGCCGCATCGATCTTGAGGAAGTTCTCCACCAGCTGCGCGCCGCGCTTGGTGAGCCGCGTGCCGCCGCCGCCCTTGCCGCCGGCCAGCCGCTCAACCAGCGGTTCGCCGGCCAGGTTGTTCATCGCTTCGATCGCATCCCACGCGCCCTTGTAGCTCATGCCGACCGCCTTGGCCGCCGCCGTGATCGACCCATGCTCCGCCACCGCCGCCAGCAACGCCACGCGGTCCTGCCCGCCCAGCTTCTGGCCATCAATGGTCAGCCATACGTTGCCTTGCAATGCCATCGTCATGCTGGTTTCTCCTGTGCGATACGGCCCTGCTCCATGTGCAGCACGTGCTCGCCGAACACGCGCACGTCTTCCGCATCGTGCGTGATGATCAGCATCGGGATGGCGAGCCGGCGCTGCAGCGCGTCCAGCTCGGCGCGCATGCGCTCGCGCAGGCCGGGATCGAGCGCAGCGAACGGCTCGTCCAGCAGCAGCGCCGACGGCTGCGGCGCCAGCGCGCGCGCCAGCGCCACGCGCTGCCGCTGGCCGCCCGACAACTGATGCGGAAACTGGTGCGCCACCTGTTCCAGTTCAAACGCCTGCAGCCAGTAGTTTATGGCGTCGCCGTCCGCGCCGGCATGCGGATTGCGCCAGCCGCGCTGCAAGCCGAAGCCGATATTCTGCCGCACGTTCAGGTGCGGGAACAGCGCGTAATCCTGGAACAGGTAGGCCACGTTGCGCTCGCGCGCCGGCACATTGACGCCGGTAGCGGCATCAAACAGAACGCGCCCGGCCAGCGCGATGCGGCCGGCATCCGGCGTCATCAGGCCGGCCAGCGCCTTCATCATCTGGCTCTTGCCGGCGCCGGACGGGCCGTACACCACCACCCGCTGCGCGGCCGATTCAAAGCGTGCATCGAGCTGGAAGGTGCGCTCGCCGGACCGCAGTGTCTTGCTGATGTCGATCGATATTTGCATGGTTCAGGCCAGCGGGTTGCGGTTGGGCGTCAGCTTGTTGGCCGCCACCAGCACGGCGATGCACACCACCGAAGTGATGATCACCAGCAGGTTGGCATGGTCGTCCTGCCCGGCTTGCACGGCCTCGTACACGGCGATGGACAGCGTCTGCGTCTTGCCGGGGATGCTGCCGGCCACCATCAGCGTGGCGCCGAACTCGCCCATCGAACGCGCGAAGGCCAGCAAGGCCCCGCCCAGCACGCCGCGCCAGGCCAGCGGCAAAGTCACGCGCAGGAACACGGCCATCGACGACAGGCCCAGCACGCGGGCGGCCTGCTCCAGTTGCGTATCGACGCTTTCAAACGCCGCGCGCGCGCCTTTCAGCACCAGCGGAAACGCCACCACGGCCGCCGCGATCACCGCCGCCTGCCAGGTGAAAATCAGGTTGATGCCGAAATGCTGCTGCAGCCACGCGCCGATCACGCCATTGCGGCCGATCACCACCAGCAGGTAGTAGCCGAGCACCGTGGGCGGCATCACCATCGGCAAGGTCAGCAGCGCGTCCAGCAGTTCGCGGCCGGGAAAGCGCTTGCGCGCCAACAGGTAGCCGAGCGCTACGCCCAGCACGAGGTCGATCAGCGTGGCCCAGCAGGCCACCTTCAGCGACAGGCGCAGCGCTACCCAGGCCGGCTCGAGCGACTCCACCTTATGGACGGCCGAAACCGTACTTGGCCAGCACTGCCTGGCCGGCCGGCGATTGCACGTAATCGGCAAACTGGCGGCCCAGTGCCGCTTGCGGGCCGGCGGCGATCACAGCGATCGGATAAGTGACCGGCGTTTCGGTCGGCACCGTGGCCACCACCGTCACCTTGTCCTTGACGATGGCGGCATCAGTGGCGTACACGAAACCGGCATCGACTTCGCCGCGCGCCACATAGTCCAGGCACTGGCGCACCGAGGTGCCGAGGATCAGCTTGGGCTCAACCAACGCCCACAGTTTGGCGTGCTCGAGGGCGGCCTTGGCGTAGCGGCCCACGGGTACGCTGGCCGGGTTGCCAATGGTGATGCGCGCCACCGCAGGCTGCGCCACGTCGGCCACGCTCTTTAGCGGCACCTTGCCGCCTTGCGGCGCGATCAGCACCAGACTGTTGCTGGCGAAATTCTTGCGGGTGCCGGGCGCCAGCAGCTTGAGAGTGTCGGCCTTGTCCATCGCGTCCTGGTCGGCCGAGGCGAACACATCGACCGGCGCGCCCTTGGCGATCTGCTGCACCAACGGATCGGAAGCGGCAAAGTTGAACAGCACCTTGTCGCCGGTGTGTTCCTTTTCGAAGGCGGCGCCGATTTCCTTGAAGGCGTTGGTCAGGCTGGCCGCCGCCGATACCGTCACTTCCGCCGCCGAGGCCGCACCACCGAGCGTCATCAACGCAATTGTCAAACCTGGCTTTACCATGCATCCTCCCAATCGCAATAAACTCAATTATATAACGGTCGGCGTGGTAAAGTTGCGGCTCGCTAATTTTTGCCGCCGTCCCATGTCCCAACTGAAGTACCTCAGCGCCTATTCTGATCAACTCCAGCAGCAAGTGTCGCAACTGCTTGATCAAAACAAGCTGGGCGAAGTGCTGCTCAAGCGCTACGCCAAGCCGCACGAGTTGCGTACCGACCGCGCGCTGTACCAGTACGTGCAGGAGCTGAAGACGGAATACCTGCGCAACGCCGAGCCGATCAACAAGGTCGAATACGACAGCAAGATCCACGTGATCAATCACGCGCTGGGGCTGCACACAGCTATCTCGCGCGTGCAGGGCGGCAAGCTCAAGGCCAAGCATGAGATCCGGGTGGCGACCATGTTCAAGGAAGTGCCGCTGGAATTCCTGCGCATGATTGCGGTGCACGAGCTGGCGCACGTCAAGGAAAAGCAGCACGATAAGGCGTTCTACAAGTTGTGCACCTACATGGAGCCCAACTATCACCAATATGAATTCGACCTGCGGGTCTACCTCACGCTGCTGGACAGCGGAGGCGCCCGCCTCTGGTCTTAAGTTAGGCCTGCTTGCGGCGGCGTGCCAGACCGATCAGGCCGAGACCGGCCAGCAGCATGGCATAGGTTTCCGGTTCCGGCACCGCCGAGACATTGATGTTATCCCACTGCACCTTACCGGCCAGCACAGCGCCCTGCTTCCAGCTCAGCGACGACAAGCCAGTAAAGGTGGAATCGAAGGTATAGGTGTTCCAGCTGCCGTTGTAGTTGAAGGTTTGCTGCACGGTGGCGGAGTTATCGGCCTTGACGCCGTAGAAGGTGACCGAGCCGCCGAGCAGGACTTGCTTGGACAGGTCAATCGAAGTGATGCTGAAGGCGCTGTTGTTGGCCGTGGTCAGCGTGGTGGTGGCGCGTGCGGTGCTGCCCATCGCGTAGGAGTCGGCGGCCGGACGGATCAGGGTATTGTCATCGTCCGCCACAAACAGCGCGTGCAGCGACGAATGGCCTAGCGAGCTGGTCAGCACGAAGCCGTCTTCGGTGTAGCTGGTGCCGTAGTAGACATCCGCCAGGCCCAACAAAGTATTGTTGGCGTGCAGCAGATTGCTGACGGAAGCCGCGTCAAAGTCAATCGTGGCGGCGTGGGCAGTCGCAGCGGACAGCAACGCTGCGGCGACAGATGCTTGCAACATTTTCGAGGTTTTCAAGGCATGTCTCCGGTGATGTCTAAAGGTGGCTCATGGAATTACCATTAAAACACTTTTAATGTCATAATTACACAAACAATGTTTATTTTGATATCCCTGCGGCAAGCTTATTTGCTATCGCGTGGCACAAGCGCCACACCTTCATCCCTTTCGTTTTGCTATCTCCCGTAAAAAATCGAAAAAGCCACTGGTTAAATCGATAGGTTAACGTTACCATCGTTTTCGATTGAAACGCATAGCCGGAGATGCCATGACCCAGCTTCACCACCTGCCCACCACGCTGTGGGCTGAACGCGGCGGCGATCACACCGCCCGTGAAATCGCCCAGCAGCCCGCCGTCTGGCGTCAGCTGCCAGCCTGCCTCGACAACCTGCCATCGGGTGCCCGCGCCACACTGCACGCCTTGCTCAGCGACCCGCGCGCGCTGGTGCTGCTCACCGGCGCCGGCACCTCGGCCTATGCCGGTGAGCTGGTAGCCGACCAGCTGGATGCGGTCTGGCCGGCGCAGGTGCGCGCGCTGGCCACCACTACCCTGCTCAGCCACCCTGCCTTGTATCTGTCGGCAAAACGCCCACTGCTTCTGGTATCGTTCGCACGCAGCGGCAACAGCCCGGAAAGCCAGGCCGCCGTGGAACTGGTGCGGGCGCAGTCGCCCGGTGCGCTGTTCCTCAACATCACCTGCAATGCGGACGGCAAGCTGGCGCGCGATGGCGCCGGCCAGCAGGACACCATCAACGTAGTGCTGCCACCAGCCAGCTGCGACCAGGGCTTCGCCATGACCAGCAGCTTTACCGCGATGGTGCTGGCGGCGCTGTCGTTGCTTGGCCCCGATCCGCTACCGCTGGCGGCGCAGCGCTTGCAGCAGCTGGCGGCACTGGCCGAGCACTGGATGGTCACGCAGGCCGCCGACTGGCACGCGCTGGGCCAGCGCGATTTCCAGCGCATCATCTACCTGGGCGGAGGACCGCTGGAAGCGCTGGCGCGCGAAGCGGCGCTGAAGGTGCTGGAATTGTCCGGCGGCCGCACGCTGGCGCTGGCCAATACGCCGCTGGGTTTCCGCCACGGTCCGAAGTCGGTGCTGAATGCCGATAGCCTGGTGGTGCTGTTCCACAGCCAGGATGCGCACGCGCGCCGCTACGACGAAGACCTGCTCAATGAACTGAGGCGCGACCAGGTGGCCGGGGCGGTACTATCCATCGACGGCAAGGCGCTCGGTGCGCCGGACGACATCACCGATGCGTGGCTGGCCGTGTGCCACGTGGTGTTCGCGCAGGTGCTGGCGCTGCACCAGTCTATGCGACTGGGCCTAACGCCGGATAATCCCTTCCCGGACGGTACGGTCAACCGCGTGGTGCAAGGCGTGATCATTCATGACTATGCCTGACCACTACTACGGCATCGACCTTGGCGGCACCAAGATTGAACTGGTGGCCTGCGACGCCAGCCTGCAAGTGCGCTACCGCCAGCGCGTCGCCACGCCGACGCAGGACTACGAGGCGCTGGTGCGCGCGCTGGTGAGCCTTGTGCGCGGCGCCGACGACGCCTTGGGCACTAGCGCACCAGCGATCGGCATCGGCGTCCCCGGCATCATCGACGCCGCCAGCGGCACACACTTGTGCGCCAACATCCCCTGCCTGACCGGGCGCGAACTGCTGCCGGTGCTGCGCGCGCAATTGCAGCGTCCCATCGCGCTCGGCAACGACTGCCAGTGCTTCGCCCTGTCCGAAGCCCACGGCGGCGCGGCCGATGGCGCGGCCAGCATGTTCGGCCTGATTCTCGGCACCGGCGCCGGCGCCGGCTATGTGATCGATCAAAAACTGGTGCGCGGCCTGCATGGCGCCGCCGGCGAATGGGGCCACTGGCCGCTCGATCCGCACCTGCTGCAGCGCTACGAACTGCCGCTGCTGCCCTGCCCTTGCGGCCGCGTCGCCTGCCTCGAAAGCTATGTCTCCGGCACCGGCCTGCGTCGCCTGCACGCACACCTCACCGGCGGCGAAGGCGTCAGCGCCGAACAACTGGCGGCGCGCCACAACGCCGGCGACAACGAAGCAGCCAGCGTCTTTAAGCTGCACCTCGACCTGCTGGGCGCAGCACTCGCGCGCATCGTGCTGGCCTACGACCCGCACGTCGTCGTGCTGGGCGGCGGCCTGTCGCAACTGCCGCATTTGTACACCGGACTGGCCGACGCCATCCGCCCGCACCTCATTCCCGGCCTCGGCGTGCCGCCGATCCTGCCACCCGTCTTCGGCGATGCCGGCGGCGCGCGCGGCGCGGCGCTGCTGGCGCGGCAAGCCACCATCACACAGGAGCCATGATGTCCCCGATCCAAACCCTGATCCGTCAACACCACGCCGGCGAAGCGGTCGGCCTGCCGAGCGTCTGCTGCGCCAATCCGCAAGTGCTGCAAGCCGCAATGGAAGTCGCGCTGGCGCACGGCGTGCCGCTGCTGGTGGAAGCCACCTCCAACCAGGTCGACCAGTTCGGCGGCTACACCGGCATGACGCCAGCCGACTACATCGCCTACGTACGCGAACTGGCGCGCAGCACCGGCCTGCCGCAAGAGCGCCTGATCCTGGGCGGCGACCACCTTGGCCCCAACACCTGGCAGCACCTGCCCCCGGAACAGGCGATGGCCAATGCGCGCGACCTGATCGCCGCCTACGTACGTGCCGGCTTCCACAAAATCCACCTCGATTGCAGCATGGCCTGCGCCGGCGATCCCGTACCGCTGCCGGACGCCATCGTGGCCGCGCGCTCGGCCGAACTGGCGCAAGTGGCCGAACAGGCGGCCATCGCCGCCGGGCTGCCGCCGCCGGTGTACGTGATCGGCACCGAAGTGCCGATTCCCGGGGGCGAAGCCTCGCTGGCGGACGGCCTGCAAGTCACGCGCCCCGACGCCGCCGACGCCACGCTGGCCGCACACGCCATCGCCTTCGCCGAACGTGGCCTGTACGACGCCTGGCAGCGCGTGGTGGCGCTGGTGGTGCAGCCCGGCGTGGACTTCGACCACAGCACCGTGCACCACTACGCGCCCGCCGAAGCGGCGCCGCTGTCGGCCTTCATCGCCGAACATCCGGGGCTGGTGTACGAAGCCCACTCCACCGACTACCAGAGCGAGCGCGCCCTGCACGCGCTGGTGCGCGACCATTTCGCCATCCTCAAGGTCGGCCCGGCCGCCACCAACGCGCTGCGCGAAGCCAGCTTCGCATTGGCCGCAATTGAAGATGCACTCGTCCCGGTCGAGCAGCGTTCCCACTTGGCCGACGTGCTGGAACGCAGCATGCTCGAACAGCCGCGCCACTGGCAAAAGCACTACAGCGGCACGCCCGACCAGCAGCGCATGCTGCGCAAATATGCGTTGTCCGACCGCAGCCGCTACTACTGGGGTGAGCCGGCCGTAGCGCAAGCGCTGGAACGCCTGCACAGCAACCTCGCGCAGCGCGAACTACCTTTGCCGCTGATCAGTCAATACCTGCCGGAGCAAGTGGAAGCCGTGCTCGATGGCAGCCTGCCGGCGCGCGCCGCCGAACTGGTGCGCCACAAGGTAGGACTGGTGCTGGCCCGCTACGTGCGCGCTTGCCATGCGAATGCCGCAGCGGCGGTGGAGGCCATGTGCTAAACAGCGACGGCCGCCGCGAGCAAATCCTGCAAACGCTGGAAGCGCAGGACAAGGTGCGCGTCAACCGGCTGGCGCAGCGCTTCGGCGTCTCCACCGTCACCATACGCGGCGACCTGCGCGCGCTGGCCCAAGCGGGCCTGGTGCAGCGCCAGCACGGCGGCGCCAGCACCACACGGCGCGCGCCGCCGGAACTGCCGCTGGAAGAAAAACGCGGCCAGCACCGCGAACGCAAACACAGCATCGCCGCCCGCGCGATGAAGCTGATACAGCCCGGCGACAAGCTGATACTCGATGCCGGCAGCACCACGCTGCAACTGGCGCGCCGCCTCGCGCACAGCAGTTATTCGCTCAGCGTATTCACCAACAGCCTGCCGATCGCCAACGAACTGGGATCGGTGGAAGGCATCGACTTGCTGCTCTCCGGCGGCACGCTACGCAAAGCATCCCAGTCGCTGCAAGGCCCGCAGGCCGAGGCAGGGCTGGACGGCTACGTATTCGACAAGCTGCTGCTCGGCGCCGATGGCTGCGATCCCGAATTCGGCCTGTCCACGCACGATGAAGCGGAGGCGCGCCTCAACGCCCGCATGGCATCGCAAGCGCGGCAAGTCATCCTGCTGGCGGACAGCTCCAAATTCGGCCGCATCTGCCTGCATCGCATCTGCAACTTGAATCGCATCGACATCGTGGTGAGCGACGCCAGCCTGCCGCCGGCGATGCGTGCCGCGCTGGCGCAGCAAGGCGTTGAAGTCTTAATCGCAGAAGAGGAATGACATGAAAATCAGCGGACGCATACTCACACCGAACGGCTGGGTACAAGGCCACCTGCATCACGCATCGGACATCAGCCACATCGAAGCCGACGCCGCAGCGCCGGCCGACCAATGGATACTGCCCGGCTTTATCGACCTGCACGTGCACGGCGCCGGCGGCACCGATATCATGGAAGGCGGCGACGCGGCGCGTCGGGTGGCACGCCTGCACGCCCGCCACGGTACCACCACCCTGCTCGGCACCACCATGACCGCGCCGCCGCAAGAGATCGAACGCGCGCTGCAAGGACTGGCCCGCGCCATCGCCGCGCCGGATCCGGACAGCGCGCAGATACTGGGCGTCCATCTCGAAGGCCCCTTCCTGAATTGCAAGCGGCTGGGCGCGCAGCCGCCGTTGGTGAGCACCGGCACGCTGGAACAAGTGCGCCGCTGGAATGACATCGCGCCGATCAAGGTGCTGACGCTGGCGCCGGAAATCCCCGGCCACCTGCAACTGATCGCGCAGTTGTCGGCATTGGGCATCCGCGTGCAGGCCGGCCACAGCGCCGGCAGCTACGAGGACGGCGTCGCTGCGCTGGAAGCGGGATTGGCCGGCTTCACCCACCTGTTCAACGGCATGTCCGGCTTGAGCCACCGCGCGCCCGGCATCGTCGGCGCGGCGCTGGCGCACGGCGATTTTGCGGAAGTGATCCCGGACCTTCAACACGTACAGCCCGGCGCACTGCGCGCCGCCATGCGCGCCATCCCGCGCCTGTACGCCGTCACCGACGCTACCGCCGCCACCGGCATGCCGGACGGCGAGTACATGCTGGGTAGCCAGCGTGTGATGAAGTGCATGGGCTGCGTGCGGCTGGTGCTCGGTGATTCGCTGGCCGGCAGCGCGCTGACGATGGACCAGGCCTTGCGCAATCTGGTCAGCCTCGGCCTGTCGCTGCCAGACGCCTCGGCGCGCGTGTCGCGCTATCCGGCCGAATACCTCGGCCTCGAAGATCGCGGCGTGCTCGCCGCCGGCCAGCGCGCCGACATCGTGGTGCTGGATGCCGATCTGCAAGTCCGCAAGGTCATCGTCGGCGGCCACGCCATCTCTTTACAACAAGGAGTTCAAGAACATGCACTCGCCTGAAAACCAAACTCGTTACCTGCTGCTGGTGGCCGGCCTTGGCGGCCTGCTATACGGGATCGATGTCGGCATCATCGCCGGTGCCCTGCCCTACCTGGAAGCCAGCGCTGTGCAGCTATGGAAGCTGTCGTCGCAGCAGTTGGGCTTTGTGGTGGCGGCGGTGCTGCTGGGGTCCGTACTGTCCTCGCTGGCAGCGGGCGCGCTGGCCGAAGCGTGGGGCCGCAAGAAAATCATGTTCATCTCCGGCCTGCTGTTCAGCCTTAGCATTCCGGTCATTGCACTGGCTGACGGTTATGTGCCGCTGCTGCTGGGCCGCTTGCTGCAAGGCGTCAGCGGCGGCTTGATCGGCGTAGTGGTGCCGCTGTATCTGGCCGAAAGCCTGCCCGCCGCCGTGCGCGGACGCGGCACCGCCATCTTCCAGCTGCTGCTGACCATCGGCCTTGTTCTTGCCGCCGCCATCGGGCTGCTGGTGGCGCATCAGGTGGAGCAAGCCGCGCACGAGGCGCCAGCAGCGCTGCAAGCAGTGCAGGACGCCGCGTGGCGCCGCATCTTCTGGCTCAGCCTCGCACCCGGCCTGCTGTTCACGGCCGGCGTGGTGTGGCTGGCCGAATCGCCGCGCTGGCTGCTGGCGCACGGTCGCACAGCCGACGCGCTGCAAGCCTTGCGCCGCACGCGTCCCGCTGCCGAAGCCGATGCAGAACTAGCCGCCATCGACGGCGCCGGCGAATCGCGTACCAGCAGCAAAGGCAGCTCCGCCGACTCGCTGCTGCAGCGCCGCTACGTCTTGCCCTTCCTGCTGGCGTGCCTGATCCTGGCCTGCAACCAGGCCACCGGCATCAACTCGGTGCTGGCGTATGCGGTCACCATCCTCGATCAGGGCGGCCTGTCCGGCAGCATGGGGAACGTCGGCGACTTCGCACTCAAGCTGCTCAACGCGCTGGTGACGGTGCTGGCCGTGATACTGGTCGACCGCAAGGGCCGCAAGTTCCTGCTGATGCTGGGCTCCGGCGGCATCGTGGTATCGCTGCTGGCGGCGGCGCTGCTGTTCCGCATCGCTGAATCGGGCCAGTCCGACGCCGGCGCCGCACTGTCGCAACGCATTCAGGACAACGCCCTGCAACTCGATGCGCCCGCGCTGCGCGCGCTCGCCGGCGGTGAAGACTACCAGCTCGACATCGCCTACAGCTACGGCCCACTGACGCAGGTTCGCAGCCTGCGTCCCGGCGATGCGCTGCGCATCACGCCACCGGACAGCGTGGAGGGCGACAGCGTCATCGGCGCCGCCTTCCGGCAGATGCACCTGAATCCCTTCCCCGACATGAACGCCTCCCTGCAAGCGCCGCTGCAAATCGAACGTGCCCGCATCGGCCCACGTCCGCAAGCGGCGCACGGCTGGCTGCTGCTGGCTTGCCTGCTCGGCTTCATCGCCAGCTTCGCGGTAGGACCGGGTGTATGCGTGTGGCTGGCGCTGTCCGAGCTAATGCCAACCCGCATCCGCTCGAACGGGATGAGCATCGCGCTTCTGGTCAACCAGTTCGTGTCGACCGTGCTGGCAGCAGTATTCCTGCCGGTCGTGAGCCTGCAAGGCTACGCGCCGATGTTCTTCTTCTGGGCCGGCTGCACCGTGGTCTACTTCCTGGCTGCGACCTTCCTGCTGCCGGAAACGCGCGGCAAGACGCTGGAAGAAATCAACCGCCACTTCGCCTATAAATAGCGTTTGAGCAGGCTGCGCCACAACACAACACCGCAGCCTGCCGCCAGCGCCCCGGCCAGATACAGCAAACGATAATCGCGGCCGGTGGCATCCAGCAGCGCGCCCAGCCCCACCGTCGATACCACCACCATTAATGCAGTCAGCGAAGCCGAGATAGCGGCCAGCTGCGAGAAGCGTTCTCGCGGCAGCAAGGCTGGCAGCAGCGACACGGTCCCGGTCAGGAAGCAGCCGGCCAGCACGCCGTGCACAATCAACGCCACCAAAAATCCGGTGCGCTCATCCACCACACGCCACGCCACCAGCATGCACAGCGCGTACGCCGACAACACCGCCGCGCCCACGCGCAGCGGATGGTAGCGGTCGGCCAGCCAGCCCAATGGCCAGGCTAGCAAAATCGAAATCGCATAGGTCAGCGCAATCGCGCTGCCGAAATCGCCGGCATCTGCGCCAAACTGCGCGCTGGCATTGAGCGCGTTGATATTGATCGGCAGGACCGCCACCGCCCCGACCGACACGGCCGCGAACAAACGGCCCCACTGCTCATCCCCAGGCTGCATCAAGCGCCAGCCGGTGCGCGGCGGCGCGGCATACGACGGTTCGCGCACGCGCCAACACACCAGCAGCATGCAGCCCATATAAACCACAGTGATGGCCACCAGCAGCGGCTGGAACACCGACACCAGGTCATTACGGAAGAACAGCGCGAAGAAGCCCGCACCCGTGGCCAGGCTGACGATGCGGAACGCGCCGAAGAATCGCCCCAGCACCGGCCGCGGCACGGTGTCGTTGATCAGCGCGATAAATAAAGGATTGCCGACGATGGTGGCCATCTCGAACACCGTCCAGCTGACCGCAAGGCCGGCCAGGCTGCTGCTGAAGGCCATGCCCAGCATGCCGAAGGTGGACACCACGGCGGTGCCAAAAATGAAAGGAATACGGCGGCCGAAACGCGAGCGCGTACGGTCGCTCCATGCGCCGATCAGCGGGCCGAGGGTCAGCGCGATCAGGGCCGGCATGGCGCCGATAAGGATATTGAGCAGCGTAGCGTCCTGGCTAAAGCGCATCAGGTGCACTTTAAACAACTCCTGCACCGAACGCTCGCGCAGCGACCAGCCCAGATCACCAATCAACAACAGGGCGCACAGGACCAGCAGTCCTGTGCGCCCTGTCCGGACGCTTGCGCTTTCATCCCGCACCCTCGGTCTCCCCTTTTGTGTGTCTCTCTACTATAAAGGAATCCCGAGGGCGGATGTGATGAAGTTAGAAGCTGAAGTCAGCGCGCATCGCAAAGTAGCGTTGATAGTCGCGCGCCGGCGTCCATTGCGTGGTATTCACCACAACCACCGGGTTAGGTGCCTTCGAACTCCAGGTACCGTTGGCCCAGTTGTTGGCCAGGCCGGTGGCGTAGGATTTGTCGAACAGGTTGTTGACCATGAAGGTGAACTTGTACTTGTCCTGCTTGTCCTTGATGCCCAGGCCCAGGTTGAAGATGCCGTATGCGCCCTGGATGGTCATCGGATCCTGATTCAGGTTGAACTGCGTGCGGCTCTGGAAGCGGTACGCACCGGTGACGAAACCGTTGTACGAGTACGAAGTCGGAATGTCGTACTGGCCGCCCAGGTTGAACTTGAACTTCGGCGCGTTCGGCAGCGTGGCGCCTTTCAGGTTGGCGACACTGGTGTTGTTGTACTTCGCACTGACCGCGCAATTGCCGCCCGGCGTGGTACCGGTGCCTGCCGCATTCAGCACGCTATAGCACGGGCCGTTTTCAAAGTCAGTCACGATGGCGCGGGTGTAGGCAAAGGCGCCGTTCAGTTGCAGCAGCTTGCTCACGCGCCAGCCCAGGTCCGCTTCAAAGCCGCTGGTGCGCAGGCCGCCGATCGAGTGCAGCGTGGTACGGAATACGCCATCCGCATCGTAGAAGCCCGCCGATTGCTGGAAGCCGGTGAAGTTGGTGCGAAACGCCGCCAGATCCAGCGACATGCTGCCGTTCAGCAGACCAAGCTTCAAGCCCGCTTCAATGCTGTGCGCCGATTCGCCCGGTACCGGCTGGTTTTTGGCGATGGCGCCGGTGAAGCTCGACGTCAGGTCGTACGCCACGCCTTTGTGGCCAGTGGAGTAAGTCGCGTAGCCCATCGCGTTCGGATTGAAGCGATGTTCCAGACCGAGGCGGCCGGTCTTGTCGGTGTTGCTGTCATCGCCATGCAGGTACTCGGTCACCGTGCGCGTGGTGGCTGGCGGCGGCGTGTAGCGGGTGAAGGTGTAGCCCGTGTCTTCCTTGTTCACGCGCAGGCCGGCAATCACGCTGGTGGCGGAGGTCAGGTCGTAGGAGGCCTGGCCGAAGGCGGCGTAGCTGGTGTTATAGGCGGTGGCCGCGTAGTCGGTCACGTAGGTCGATACCGGCGCACGGGTCAGCTCGCGCGCCAGCCGGTTATCGCCGTACCACAGGCCGGCTACATACTTCAGCGGACCTTTGTCGGGAGAGGTCAAGCGCAGCTCGAAGGTGCGCGCGGTCACGTCGAACAAGCCGTATTGATACAGGCCACCGTGCAAGCCGCTCACCGCGCCGTTCACCGGCAGGTAGGCGAGGATATCGCTGTCGGTAGCGTCGCCATCCTGGTAGTCGTTCATGCGGTAATTGGACCACGAACCGATGGCGCTCAGGTTGTAGCCTGCCAGCGGACCGTTGTCGTCAAAGGCGTAGTTCACTTTCAGGCCTGCGCCCTTGTCCTTGGCCTTGCCGCCGGCGCCGTAGTCGTTACGCACGCTGACGTTGTCCGGACCTGGATTGATCCCGGCCAGCAGCGTCGACGCCGGCAACTGCGCCACGTTCTGGTAACGGCCGCCCGGCGTCATGCTGGAAAACGGCTGCACGCAGCAGTTGACGGTAGACTCGCTGGCGCGCGGGCTGAAGGTGACGTTCCATTGATCGTCCGGACGCCATTCCAGTTTGCCGACGAAGTTGGTGCTGCGCGAGCCATTCAGATTGTCGCCGGTGGTCAGGTTCTTCACCACGCCACCGAACGAGGACTTGTTCACCGCCACGCGCATGCGCAGCGTGTCGCTCAGGGCCCCGGAGATGGAGCCCATCGCGCGCCATTCGCCGTCGCTGCTCAGGTACGTGGTGGCCTTCTCTTTCCACTCATTGTCGATCGGTTTGGTGGTGATGTTGATCGCGCCGGCGATGGAGCTCTTGCCGAGCAAGGTGCTTTGCGGTCCTTTCAGCACTTCGACGCGGAACACGTCGGCCAGGTCCTTGAAGGCGTTGGCCTGCATCGCGAACGGGATATCGTCGATCACCACCGCCACGTCCGACTCCACACCGATGCCGAGCGAGTAGGTGCCGATGCCGCGCATATTGATGCTGAAGTTGCCCGGCTGGGTCGAGTAGGTGACCGTCAGCGCCGGCGACAGATTGGGCAGGTCATTGATGTCGCGGACGTTATTCCGCTGCAGGGTGGCGTCGCTCAGCACCGTGATGGCGGCCGGCACGTCTTGCAGATTCTGGGCGCGCTTGTTGGCGGTCACCACCACTTGCTCAACCTTCAGTTCCTCGACCTTGCTCTCCTGCGCCACGGCGCCGTGCGACAAACTGGCCAGCGCCAGGGCGACCGATGCTGCCAGGGGGCGAACTGCCAGGCTGGCTTGATGCTTATTGCTCTTGCTCACTGCTGATCCTCCTCAATGGAATATACACCTTGCAGCGAAATGTGAACGTTATCACACTCACTTAAAAAAATATGCAACTTAGGTGAGTTAACGTTATCAGTCGAACTTTTGATTTACAAGCCTTTTTACAAGCTTTTCATTGAGTGGCGCAAAAATGCGACAGTTTGCGACTAAGCTTATGCTTTGCGTGTGCGGCGCTTGGCGGCGGTGGCGCCGGCGGCGGACGCAGTCGATTCGCGCACCACCATCTCGGCCGGGAATTCCACGCGCTGGCGCTTGCCCGGCTGGCCGAGGATGCGGCGCATCAGTTCCTGCACGGCGGCTTGCGCCATCAGCGGCAGCGGGTGGCGGATGGTGGTCAGTTGCGGGCGCACGATGCTGGCGGCCGACACATCGTCGAAGCCGATCAGCGAGAGATCTTGCGGCACCTGCACGTTCAATTCGCGCGCCGCGTTCATGCAGCCGATCGCCATTTCGTCGTTGGCGCAGAAGATGGCGGTGGGACGCGCGTCCAGCGCCAGCAGGCGTGTGCACGCTTCCTGGCCGGATTTTTCGCTGAAGGTGCCCTGCTCCACCCACTGGTCGTGGATCTCGAGGTTGGCGTCGTGCATGGCCTGGCGGTAGCCACGTTCGCGCTCGGCGCTCTGACCGGTCCAGTGGGTGCCCTTGATGAAGGCAATGCGCTTGTGGCCTTGTGCGATCAGGCCCGCCACGGCGTCGCGCGCGGCGTTGAAATTATCGCCCTGTACCACCGGCAGCGAGGTCTCGCGGCGGCAGAAATTGACCAGCACGATCGGGCTCTCGCTCTGCTCAAGCGCTTCGAGGTATTCGTCGGTCATGCGCGGCAGCACGTAGATCAGGCCATCCCACAGGCCATGCAGCAGTTGGCTGTGGCGGCGCTGGGTTTGTTCATCCAACTGGCCGATGGAGTTGTAGATGAACAGGTCCATCTCGTACTTGCGCACCTCCTCGGTCAGCGCCGAGACAAAGGCGTTCACTACCACCGAACTGAGGTCGTTGACGACCACGCCGATGACGTTGGTGCGGCCGCCCTTCATTACGCGCGCCAGTGTATTGGGCGCGTAGCCGAGCGCCTTGGCGGCGGCTTGCACCTTGGCCTTGGTCTCTTCCGACACGTAGCCGTCACCGGACATGGCGCGCGAGGCCGTCATTACCGACACCCCGGCCTTGGCCGCCACCTGCACCAGCGTCACTGACTGTTTCTTCATGCTGTCATCCCGTATTTGCTTACGGTGATAACGATACCTTCACTTGCTCCCCGAGACAAGGGGCAGCGCAAACGTCGCCGTGTAGCCGCTGCCGGCGGCGCGCGCGGTGTCGATGCGCAAACGCAGCTGCGGCATGGTTTGCAGCACCGTCACACCCGGCACGGCGGACAGCACCGCGCCAACAGGACGCGCCACGGTGAGCTCAATCGCAGCCTGGCTTTGGGTCGGATCCGCCGCCGACAGCCGCAAGCGCCCGCCCTCTTCCGCCAGCACCACCGCCGCCGGACCGGAAGCACTGACATAGGCCGAGCCGCCGCGCGGCGCGCTGCCCGCCTGCCACAGATTGGCGGCGTACACATTGGCGCGCGTGTCGCTGACCGCGGCGGCTAGCGCATCATTGGCCTCGATGCGCAATCCCGGATCGCGCGCTGCCTGCGCGGTGGCGGCCTCGCTGGCGGATGGCAGCAGCAGATAGGCGTAGCTGCCTGCCGCACCGGCGCTGTGTGGTATCGACAGAGTCTGGAACGTGGCCCGTACTTCCTGCGCGCTTTGCTGATCGTTGAGCGCGCGCCAGTTGCCGCTGCGTTCAGCGTGTTCCGCCACAATTTCCGCGCCATGCGGGAACACATAGCCGATGCTGCTGCCGGCCTGCGCGTCGCGCAAATGCGCCCAGCGCGCGCCAGCCTTGCGGCCATTCGCCAGCTGCGCGCCATCCACCACCAGTTGCGCCTGGGGGCTGGCCAGCTTGCGGTTTTCGACCACGGTCTCGGTTGCGCCCTGACCGTCCCCGATGCCCGCGCCCAGCGCCAGGATGCGGTCCCCCAGCATGAACCACGACTTCTTGCCATGCAGCGGCGAGCCAGTCACCTCGCGCATGCTGAACGCCATGCCCAGCGCCGCGTAACTGCCTTGCGCCACGCCGCCGACCCAGCTTTCGGTATTCGGATACAGTTTCCATTCCACCGGGCGTCCGCTGCCGCTGCGGTCCGTGGTGGTGCCAGGCAGGCGGCGGATATCAACCGTGGCCCAGAAGTCGCCGCCGAACTGCGTCTGGTCGGCGGTGTACAGCGACAGCATGCCCATGCCGGTCCACCAAGCCTGAAGGTTTTCGCCATTGCCCGACTCGAACGACGATATGCGCGGCGAGGCCATGCTCAGTGTCGCCGCGAAGCCCGGGCCGCGCAGGATGGCGCGGTCCATCGCAGCGTACACGCGCGCGCCCGGCGCTTCCGGCGCGGCAGGGATAGCTGGATCGGCGGCGATTTTCCTCAGCAGACCCAGTTCGTACAGCGACAGCCCGGAGGTGCCGACGCCGCTCGGCGCGGCAAGATAGCGCGCACCGAAGCTGCGGTCGCGCGTCATCCAGCCTTTGACGGCAGCGCGCAGCGCAGCGGCATCAGCCGGCGGCGCGGCTTCCGCCAGCGTGGCCAGATAGGCGGTCATGCTGCGGCCCACCGAGTGTTCGGTTTGCGTCGGCGTGGCGATCTTGCGACCGCGCAGCGCGTCCGGCATGGCGCCATCGATGATCCACGGCGCGTAGGCGTCGCGCGCCCACAGGAACACGTTCGATAAACCAGGATCGGTGATGGGCCACGCGGAGTGGGTCAGCAGCGACACCAGCCGTGCGAAATCGGCCAGCGCCACGGCGCCGTAGCTGCCGGTATAGGGCACGTAGGCATGCTGTACGAACGAGCCATCGCGATAGAAGCCGTCGCCCTGCTCCACCAGTTGCAGCGCGGGGCTGATGGCGTCGCGGCTCAGTGTCACGCGCTGCTGGTCGCGCGCCAGCATGCCGCTCAGGATGCCCACCAGCGCCTTGTCCAGCAGGTTGGCGCCGGTTTCCGCTTCGGTGCGCAGGCTGCCGTCGTTGCGGGTGCGGTAGCGTGGATTGGGCACGTGCCAGTTCACCGCAGCCAGCGCGCGTGCGCGCACCTCGGCTGGCGGGTCCATCAGGCTAAGGACGTCCAGCAAATACAAGGGCGTGCCGATTTGCCAGTCCCACCAGTTGCCAATGGCCGGCTTGCCGGCGCGGTAGTGGTGCGTCACCAGCCAGTCCAAACCCGCTAGCGTGGCTGCGCCGAGCGTCGCGTCGCGGTGCAACGGCGATCCCGGCGTCGCGTAGGCCAGTGCCATCTGCCGCAAACGGAAGGCGTTCGCCGTGACTGCGGCGGAGGCCAGCAAACCCTTGGGATCATTGAATGCGGCGGCATCGTCCCACAGGTGGGCGGCGTCCGGAGCGGACTGCATGCGCGCCAGCCAGCCTTGCACCGTGCGCGCGCGGGATTGCAACTGCGCCGTCACATCGGGATCACTGCGGTCCAGCGCCGCAGCGCCGACAAGCTGCACGTGCCATCGCGCACGCAGGTCGTCGAATGCATCGGCGTGCGCAGTATTGGCGGCCAGCGCAGTGGCCAAAGTGAGACTGTGGATCCAGCGCATGCGGCTCTCCTGTTAGCGCGACACTTTTACTTGCACCGGCGTCGCCACGCGCGCCGCCGTGCTCCGGACATAGGCTTCCCATGCCTGCGCATTCGGGAAGTCGCCGCCCTTGCTCCACGCGGCGCCGAGATAATAAACGAAGGCGCGACCCGGCGTGGCGGTGGCAGTCGCCAGGTAATTGCCATCGGCGGCAGTGAACGCGCCGGCGCCCGGCACGATCACTGCGCAGGCATTGCTGCCATGCGCGCCCATCTCCGGCTCCCAATAACTCATCCAGCCAGCCTTGTCGTCGACATAGCGGCCCTGCCCCTCGCGCTGCACAATGCCTACGCCCACCGGCAGCGGCGCGGCGGACGGGCTGCTGAACACACTCTCGACGCGGCTGAAATTACTGCCCGCATCCAGCGACACGCGGCGCGTCTCGGCCACCTTGCGGCCGGCCGCATCCCATGCATCGAAGCGCAGCTCGAACTCGGCGCGGATCGGGCCATCGGCCAGGATCTTCCAGCCTGCGTAGTTCTTCGATGTGTACAAGGCCTTGCCATCGAAGATGCCCAGCCCACCGCAGCCGCGCGTCTTGCCGACGTGGTAGAAGTCATGGCCCTCGCCTTTCTCCACGTGATAGTCGCCGGCCTTGTACCATGCGTCCTGCACCAGCTTGTGCGCGGACTTGGACCACACATCGATCCCGCTCGACACCAGCATCTCGCGCGGCTCCGTCATGATCGCCGGGCCGTAGGTGCGATGCGCGATGCGGTCGTTCTCCCACGCGAAATCATCCATGCGCTCCGGCACGAAACGCGCATGCGCGCGCGACACCACCGGCGGCACCGCCGGCAGCGCCTTGCGCGGGAACAGCAGGAAACGACGCGTCTCGCCCGGCGCGAGATCAGACTGGAACAGCACGCCCTTGCTTACCGACTGCGACGGCAGCACGCGCGACGTCAAAGCGTCCATCACCACCACGTCGCGCGCATCCGCCTCCACCGATTCCTCCAGCCGGTAGGCCTGCGTCCCGTTCACCACCGTCACCACGCGCGGCGCGCCGCCTTCCTCCAGCGACATGCGATACAGTTCGCTGCCTGCCATCAGGAAAGCGCCCACCGCGAACACGTCGGTCGATTCCGGGTCGAAGTGTTTGGGATCGGCGCCGATCGGCTGCACGTGCGTCAGCTTGCCCTCGGCCGTGATGCTGGCGGCCAGCGCCTGCCACGCGCGCTGCACCGCCGGACCGTACGTCTCCTTCGGCAGCAAGCCCTGGTTCACGCCCCATGCCAGGCCGTAAGTGTACAAGCCGGTGCCGCTGGTGTCCTTGGACGGATAGCTGGCCGGATCGAGCAAGCTGGCACGCCACAAACCATCGGCCTGCTGCAGGCTAAGGAGCCGCTCCGACATTTCGCGGTACTGCTGCACAAAGCGCGGATAGGAAGGATGATTGGCAGGCACATATTGCAGCATGCGCGCCAGTCCACCCAGCACCCAGCCGTTGCCGCGCCCCCAGAACACCTTCTTGCCATTGGCCTCGCGCTGTTTGAAGTAGCGGCTATCGCGGAAGTACAAGTGCTCCTGCTGGTCGTACAGATAGTCGGACGTCTTCCACCAGCGCGCAATCGCAAACTCGAGATAGCGCGCATCGCCGGTCACCGCCGTCAAACGCGCCCATGCCGGTGGCCCCATGAACAGCGAGTCGCACCACGACCAGCGCATCAACACTCCCGGCGCCAGGAAGTCCAGCGTGCCGTCGCGCGGCTCCTCGATGATGTTGTCGAACTGCGCGCGCATCGGCGCGATCATGGCCGGGTCGCGCAGCTGCTGATACAGCTCGGCGTAGGTCTGGCCTACCGCCTGGTCGTCGGCGTGATACAGGCTGGGGCCGAGGCGCCAGCGGTTCTTGCGGCCCATCGCCAGCATCGCATCGCGGTAGGCGCTGTTGCCAGAGACGCCCGCCAGCGCCATGAAGCCGGCGTCGCCCACCGCTTCGGTCCAGTCGTCGGCCGGATAATCGGTAGGATGAGCGAGCTGCCAGTTGGCGGCCTTCTCCATCACCGCCAGCACGGCGGCGGGCGATTGCGCCGCCTGCACAGGGGCCAGCAGGAACAAACCAGCGCACAGGCCAGCCAGGGTTACTCGGTAAGTATTCAAAGCCACCTCCCATCAAGAATCAATAGGTTAACGATACCACATATTTTTTCAGATAGTGAAGCGGTTTTTGGCTCTTCAGGCGCCATTCAGTAGTAGCACCGATTGAAATTCGCAAAACAACATGGTAACGTTAACCATCATTAACAAGACAGGCATCACCATGACTGCTCGCGCCCTGCAATTGGCCCTGCGCCAGCTTGAACTAACCCTGGCCGCGCTGGGGCCCGACATCTTCCCCGGCGATACCAGCACCCGCCAACACTACCTGCCGCGTACACTAAATGGCGCGCCGCCGGGCGCCAACGTCGGCTGGACCAGCGGCTTCTGGACCGGGCAGCTGTGGCTGGGCCACGCCATCGGCGGCCAGGCGCCGATGAAGGCGGCGGCGGAACAGCAAACCTCCAGCTTCATCGCCCGCCTCGAACAGGGCGTCGATCTCGAGCACCATGACCTGGGCTTTCTTTACATGCTCAGTTGCGCCACCGCGCACCACTTGCACGGCCAGCCCGGCGCGCACGCCGCCACACTTGGCGCGGCGCGCCGCCTGCTGGGCCGCTTCCTGCCCGGCGCCGGCGTGATTCAATCGTGGGGAACAATGGACGATGTCGAACAGCGCGGCCGCGTCATCATTGACGGCATCATGAACCTGCCGCTACTGCACTGGGCCGCGCGCGCCAGCGGCGAAACAGCGTTCAGCGACGCGGCGCGCAGCCACCTGCAGCGCACCCGCGCGCACTTGGTGCGGCCGGGCGGCAGCACTTATCACACCTTCCACTTCGATGCGGAGAACGGCGCACCGCTGCGCCCTTCCACCCACCAGGGACTGGCAGACGATTCATGCTGGGCGCGCGGACAAGCGTGGGGCATCTACGGCTTTGCGCTCAACCACCGCCACTTGCCGGACATGCAGTTGCTGGACGACGCCACGCGGTTGGCCGACTACTTCCTGGCCCAGCTGCCGCCGGACCGCATCGCCTTATGGGATCTGAGTCTGCCGCACGACAGCGGCGAGCCGCGCGACAGCTCGGCATGCGCGATTGCCGCCTGCGGCCTGCTGGAAATCGCGGAGCAACTGCCGCCAGGCGCCCAGCGCCAGCACTACCGCAGCGCCGCGCTGGATCTGCTGGAAGCGCTCACCCAGCACTGCGCCGGCCAATATCCATCCTGCGGCGGCCTGCTGCGCCACGGCGTCTACCACCGTGCCGCAGACTTGGGCGTGGATGAAGCGACGTTATGGGGGGACTACTACTATCTCGAAGCGCTGGCGCGCGTGGAGGGGCACTGGACGCCAGCCCAGCTCTGAATTAAACGAAGCGGTGCAGCAGCGTTTCAGCGTCGTTTTCGACCATCATCAGCGCCGCATGCTGCGGGCGCACCAGTTCCTGCTCGGTAGCGTGACGCACGAAGCTCACCAGACCATCGTAATAGCCGTCGACGTTCAGCAGGCCAATCGGCTTGGAATGGATCCCCAGCTGGGCCCAGGTCAGCACCTCAAACAACTCTTCCAGCGTACCGAGGCCGCCCGGCATGGCGATGAAGCCGTCGGCCAGCTGCGCCATCATGGCTTTGCGCTCGTGCATATCCTTGACGATGAACTGGCGCGTCAGGCCGGTGTGCCCCACTTCGCGTTCGACCAGCGCGGTCGGGATCACGCCCGTCACCTCGCCGCCGAGACGCAGCACTTCATCGGCGATTACGCCCATCAAACCGACCTTGCCGCCGCCGTAGACCAGCGACAGGTTACGCTCCACCAGCGCCCGCGCCAGCACGCGCGCCTCTTCGGCAAAACGGGGGGATGCGCCGGGATTGGCGCCGCAGTACACACAAATAGCCTTAACCACTGAGTTTTTCCTCTTCCAGTTCCTGTTGCGCCGCCCGCTGGTCGAGACGCTCGGTGGCGTCGCGCACCTGGCAGTGGGCGGCTTGCTCATACAAACTCACGGCTTGCGCCGCCTTCTTCTTCCCGTCCAACATCAGCAGCGCGCGCGCGTACTGAATGCGGACGATGGCCGAATCGGGATTCAGCTTCAAAGCTTCTTCAAACTGGCGGTAAGCCACTTCCTTCTTCACGCCGTAGGTCAAGCCAGCCAGCACCGCGCCCACCTTGTCGAGGATTTCGGCGTGGTACACGCCCAGCGCGGTCTGCGCATCGGCGCGCTGCGGTTCCAGCCTGATCGCCATGTCCAGGCTGCGCTTGACCTTGGCACCCAGTCCCTGCGCCAGCGCCTTCACCACCGAGATCCCCTGCGAATACTGGCCCAGCGCATACGCATGCCAATAGTAGCCGGCCGGGTTATGCGGCTGCTCCAGTTGCTGTCGCTCGCAGCGCTCGGCCACGCATTCGAAGGTGGCCAGGCGTTTCTTCTCGTTCGGCTCCAGGTAATTGGTGTGCATGCAGATGGCCTTGTGCGCCACCGAGTAACCGTTCACGCCGACGTCGAGCCCGAGCCGTGCAGCCCGCTCAAATTCTCCGGCATGAAACGCGATCCACGCCTGCAGCAGCGCCGGATGCGTGGGGAAGGCCTCGCGGTCGCCGGCGTGCAGCTGCGGCCAGGCCTCCTTCAAAGTCTCCGCCGTGTAGCGATATGCTGGATCGGGATACGGGAAAGGGGTCCAAGCCATGAAGCCTCCGGTTTACTTCAACTTCTTCAGATATTCTTCGGACAGTTTTTGGAACAGCAAGCTGGTTTCATTGCGCAGGTACGGGCCGATTTGCGACAGCACCTGGTAGCAGCCGCGCGCCAGCGCATCGGCCATCGATTGCTGCTCGCTGTACTTGCGCGGATTGCGCACGTATTCGTAGGACAGCCAGTACGTCGCCACCACCACCATATTGGTTGCCATCGCCTCGATGGCGGTGTCGGACGCTTCCAGCGACTTCTCGCTGCGCAGGTCTTCGCACAGCTGCTTGGCGACCTTGATCTTGTGCGCCAGGATCTGCTTGAAGTGCAGCTCCAGCTTGCGGTTGCGCGACAGCAGATCATTCAGGTCGCGGTAGAAGAAGCGATAGCGCCAGATCAGTTCAAACATCAGGTGCAGGTACAGCCACACGTCTTCGATGTTGGAGCGGCGGCCGTTGGGCACCGTCAGGATGCGCTCGATCTCGGCCTCGAACTGGACGAAAATCGAGTTGACGATATCGTCCTTGTTGCGGAAGTGGTAGTACAGGTTCCCCGGCGAGATATTCATCTCCTCGGCGATCACGGTGGTGGTGATATTGGGCTCGCCAAACTCGTTAAACAAGCGCAAGGACAACTCTAAGATGCGTTCGCGGGTACGGCGGGGAGCTTTTTGTAGCATAGCGGGAAACCTCTGTTTATTCTGGTGCAAGCATAACACCGATGCGCACCACAGAGGAACACCCGCGCATGCTTTTAGACGCAATTAGCGCCTAGATGCCGTTACTTAGCCTTTTTCGCGGCCGGCTTTTTAGCGGCAGTTTTCTTGACGGCGGCCTTGGGCGCGGCGGCTTTCCTGGCGGCCGGCTTGGCAGCCTTCTTCACCGCCGGTTTGCCGGACAGCGCCGCCACTTGCGCGGTCAGCGCCTCGATGCGCTGGTTGAGGGCCTCGACTTCCTCGCGGCTCGGCACGCCGATCGAGCTCAGGGCGCGCAGCACGCGCTCCTCGAACAGCTGCATCGAGAAGAACTTGCCCTCGTCTTCCTGCGCCTTGGCGAAGGCGGCCAGGCCGGCCTGCCAGATCTCTTGCGACGACATGCGGACCGCGTCCAGTTGCTGGTCATCGTTCTTCTTCAACTTCTTAGCCATTTCCATCCCATCAGTGCTGTTTGCCGGTATTTTATTCTAGCCGAGGCATTCTAGAGAATGCTTACTAATGCGACAACGGCACATCGGCCGGCAGTTGATGGAGCGGCAGCCACTTGCGATAGATCTTCAGCAAGCTGCCATCGCGCTTCATTTCGCGCAGCGTGCGGTCCCACGCATCGATGGTGGCCTGCGGCGTGCCGTTGGAAAAAGCGAAATGCACCTCGACCAGATCGAGCCGGAACGCCACCTCCACTTCCGTCTCGCGGTAGCCGGCCAGGCGCAGCGCCTCGGCATACAACTCCTCGCCGTCGAACCACAGGTCGAAGCGGCGGTTGACCAGCATCTTGGCGGCAGTTTCGGAGGTGTTGGTTTCGTCCTGCATGTTGTAACCCTGTGCGCGCGGCAGCGAAACGAAAATACTGCCGCGCCGCGCGCCGGCGCGCAGCTTGTGCAAGTCGAGGTTCTGCTGGCGCCATCCGGCCGCCATGCCCTTGAGCGCAAACGCCGTCACCCGCGTGTTGAAAATCGGGCCGACAAAATGCATGTTCTTGGCGCGCTCGGCGGTCCGCACGATGGACAGCAGCATCACGCCCGGCCCCACCACCGCCAGCGTGTTGGCGCGCGCCCACGGCACAATCTCGATCGGGTCGCGCTGGCCGAGCCGCTGCTGGATGGCCAGCGCCAGCTCCACCGCATAGCCGTCGGGCCGTGCACCGTTGAGGAAGCTGATCGGGCCGCTCTCCATGCCGTAGATTTTCAACGGTGCAGCCTCAGCCACACCGCCCAGCAGCCAGAGCAGCAGACAAACGAAACGGATCGGGTTCATGCTCCCGATATTACCTTAAGTTTCAAATACAACTATTCGTATAGTGGTATCCTCTTCATCGCCACTTTCGATAATTGCCAGAGCTGCCATGAAAAACATCTTGTTATGCTTGCTGTTTGCGCTGCCGATTGCCCATGCGGAGCGCGCCGATGGTTATCAAAAGACCGTGATTAAAGCACGCGATAGCGCCAGTGACATGGTGAGCAAGGTAACCACCCTGACCGGCAACGTCGAAATCCAGCGCGGTAGTCTGCTGATTCGTGCCGAGCATGCGGTGCTTACCGAGGATGCGCAAGGCTACCAGCGCGTGGTCATGACGGCACAAGCAGGCGAGCCGCCAGTAAGCTTCCGCCAGAAGCGTGATGGCGCCGGCAATCAATGGATGGAAGGCCAGGCACTGCAGGTCACGTATGACGACAAGACCGAAATCGTCGACCTCACAAATCAGGCCCAGGCCCGCCGCACTAGCGATGGCCTGGTAACCGACGAGGTCACCGGCGAACGCATCATCTACAAGTCACGTGAGGAGCAGTATCTGGTGACGCAGCTGCCGGGCAGTACCGCAACCGGCGATCGACGCGGCAAAATGGTGCTGCAACCCATCCGCAAAGACCCGCTGATCAATCCGCTCAATTCCACAGCAGCGGTTCCGCAACAATGAGGCCGCATGATCGGGGCGGTTTTCAAACCACCTCGCCTCAGCCAGCGGCCTTGGCTTCCTCGCTGGCGACCGTCGTCACTGCCCCGTGCATCTGCGCCTGCAGGCGGAAGCCTTCGCGGATGTTTTCGCGCAGCACCGCCCCCTTCCACGGCTTGGTGTAGAAGCGGTCGATGGCGCCGTGGTTGATGGCGGCCATGATCGGCGTCAGGTCGGCATACGCCGACAGCATGATGCGGAAGGTGTCCGGCGCCAGGTTCTTGACCCGCTCCATGAACTCGGTGCCGCTCATCAGCGGCATGCACTGGTCGCACAGGATCACCTGCACCCGGTGCCGCGCCAGGATGTCGAAGCCCTCGGCGGCGGTCTGCGCGGTCAGGATGCGGTAGCCGTCCTGCGACAGGAAATCGGTCAGCACGTCGAGCATGAAGGCGTCGTCGTCGACGATCAGCAAGGTCTGCTGGTCGGCCACCTGCTCGTCCACCGGCGCCTGCAGCCGGCGCCCTTCGCGCAGCATGGCCTCGAAATCGGCCTCCGGCAGCGGACGGCTGAAGTAGTAGCCCTGCATCTCGTCGCAGCCGTGGCGGCGCAGGTAGGACAGCTGCGCATCCTTCTCCACGCCCTCGGCGATCACGTCCAGCTTCAGGCTGTGCGCCATGTTGATGATGGCCAGCACGATGGCGGCGTCGTCCGGGTTGCTGGTGACTTCGCGCACGAAGGCGATATCGATCTTCAGCTTGTCGATCGGGAAGCGCTTCAGGTAAGCCAGCGAGGAGTAGCCGGTGCCAAAGTCGTCGATCGAAATCTGGATCCCCAACGCCTTCAGGTTTTGCAGCACGCTGATGGTTTCCTCGGCGTTGGACATCAGCGAGCTTTCGGTCAGTTCCAGCTCCAGCAGTTCCGGCGCGATGCCGTGCTCGCGGATGGCCTTCAACACCTCCTCCTCCAGCCCGCCGACAAAGAACTGGATGCCCGAGACGTTGACCGACAAGTGCACCGAGCCGGCATTGGTCTTGTGCCAGTGGGCGATCTTGCGGCAGGCCTCGTGGATCACCCAGGTGCCGACCCGCACGATCAGCCCGGTCTCTTCGAGGATGGGGATGAACAGCGCCGGCGACACCATGCCATGCCCCGGCCGCTGCCAGCGGATCAGCACCTCGGCCCCGCTGATGCGGCCGCTGGCGATGTGGACCTTGGGCTGGAAGTGCAACACAAACTCGTCATTCTCGATCGCGCGCCGCAGCGCGTTTTCCAGGTCCAGCCGTGCCAGCGATTGCGCGTTCATCTCGGCGGTGAAGAAGCGGAAGGCGTCGCGCCCGGCTTCCTTGGCGCGGTACATGGCGGTGTCGGCGTACTGGATCAGGGTGTCCGGCTCGGCGCCATCGTCGGGGAACACGGCGATGCCGATGCTGGCCGTCACGGTGACCTCATGCCCCTTCAAATCGAACGGCCGGCGCAGCGAGTCGCGGATCTTGTCGACCACCGCGATGGCGTTCTGCGCGCCGTCCGGCAGCATCAGGATGGCGGCGAATTCATCGCCGCCGAAGCGGCCGATGGTGTCGCGCACGCGCAGGCAATCGACCAGCCGGCTCGAGAACTGGCGCAGCAGCTCATCGCCGATGGTGTGGCCCAGCGTGTCGTTGATGTTCTTGAAGCGGTCGACGTCGAGGAACAGCACCGCCAGCGACCACTTGTGCTCATCGGCCTGGCGCAGCGAATGGGTCAGCGAATCGTAGAACTGGCTGCGGTTCGGCAAGCCGGTCAGGGTATCGAAGTGGGCCAGCTTGAGCAGGCGCTGCTCGGCCTCCTTGCGCTCGGTGATGTCGCGCGCCACCGCCACCAGGATCCAGCTGGCGCCCGAGCGCAGGGTACGCCGCTGCACTTCCACCGCCAGCGGCGTACCGTCCTTGCATACCAGGCTGAGCTCGGTCATGGCGCCGCTCTGCTCGCCGGCCAGCAGCTTGTCGTACAGTTCTTCCAGCTTGTGCAGATCGCCTTCCAGCGAGCGGTTCGGCCCCACCTTGAGGAAGTCCTCGCGCTCGAAGCCCAGCATGCGGCAGGCGGTGGCGTTGACGTCGACAAAGCACATGCCGGCGCGGTCGACCAGGAAGATGGCGTCGGCCGTGGCGTCCATCGCCAGCCGGAAGCGGCGCAGGTCTTCATCGAGGCGGATGCGGGCGTTCATGTCCAGCGTCAGCTGCGCGTGGTGGCGCTTGATTTCCTCGTACAGCAGCAGGTTCTCGTACGCCACCGCCACCTGCGCCGCCACCGTGCCGGCCACGCGCTCGTCGACTTCCGAAAAACCGTCCGCGCCCAGCTTGTCGACCAGGTACAGCCAGCCGTGGGTGCGCTCGCGCGAGGTGATCGGCACGCCGAGGAAGGAATGCACCGGCGGGTGGGTCGGCGGCAGGCCGATGCTGGCCGGGTCGCCGTTCAGGTCGTTGATGCGGCATGGCAGGCGCTGGTCGAGCAGGCCGCGCAGCACACCGGCGCGCGGGGTCTGCGCAATCTGCCGCACCGGCATGCCGGCGCCGCAACTGGCAAAGTAGCTGAGCTCGGTCGCGCCCGGCTCCAGCACGCCGATGCAGGCATATTTGGAGACGCAGATATTCTGCGCCACGCGGCAGCCGATCTCCACCAGCGCGGCCGGGTCGCGCTCGGCGCCCAGTTCGATGCCGAGCTCGATCAGCGCGGTCAGGCGCAAGCTCACCGCCTGCAGGCTCGACAGCGAATGCGACAGCCGCTGCGTCATGCGCGACAGGTGTTCCGGCGTGCTGTCCTCGGTGTCGCTGGCCATCTGGCTGATCAGCTGGCTGCTCGACTCCAGCTCGTCGAGGTACTCGGCCACCTTGTGGTCGATATCGTGGAAGCGTCCTTCCTGCGGCGGCTCCGGCGCGAACGCCGGCAAGCCCGCGGCCCGCGGCGCGGCCTCGGCCAGGCCCAGCGCTTCCTGCACGGTTTGCAAAATCACTTCCGGGTCGGACGGCTTGGGCAGCACCCAGCGCACGCCGCACGATTGCGCCACCGCCATCGCCTCGCGCTCGCGATAGGTGGCGGTGTAGAAAATCACCGGCACGTCGGCCGTCTCCGCGTGCGCGTGCATGCGGGTGACGAACTCGTAGCCGTCCATATTGGGCATCAGGATGTCGGAAATCACCAGGTCGGGTTTTTCCGCCAGCACCATTTTCAAGCCTTCGACGCCGTTCGACGCCTCCAGCAAACGATGGCCGCCGTAGCTCAGCAGCGTCATCAGGAATTCACGGTTGAGTACGTGATCGTCCACGATCAGAATCGTGGCCATGTCGTTCTTACCCGGGGACGACACTGCCCCCTGCAAAAAAGACTCGATCTGGGTCACGAAAGTGTCCGGTTCGATGGGCTTGCCGATGTAGCCGTCAAAACCGGCCTCGAGCAGCTTTTCGCGGTCGCCCACCATCGCCAGCGCGGTCACCGCCAGCGCCGGGATATGGCGCACCCCGGGATCGGCCTTGAGCGCGGCCACCACGCCGTAGCCATCGAGCTTGGGCAAGTGCACATCGCAGATGATCAGATCCGGCAGTTCGCGCTGGGCGGCCGCCACCCCGGCCTCGCCATCGCTGGCCGACAACGGCGTGTAGCCGAAGGCGCGCAGCAAATACACCATCAACTCCATGTTGGTGGCGTTGTCCTCGATAATCAGGATACGTGCCGACACGCGTCCCCTCCTCTCTTTATGCTTCCAAAGGCAGGGCCAGCGTGAAGACGCTGCCGACCCCGTACTCGCTGTCAAACAAAATCTCGCCGTGCAGCAGCGCGGCCAGCTTTTGGCTCAGGTGCAAGCCCAGGCCGGTACCCTCGAACTGCCGCAGCGCGGCGGCGTCGAGCTGCGAAAAGGCCTGGAACAGGCTGTCGCGCTGCTCGGCGCCGATGCCGATGCCGGTATCGCTGACGCTGATGGTGGCGCAGGCGCGCTCGCCCACCACCGCCCGCGCCAGCCGCACCATGACGGCGCCGTTGTTGGTGAACTTGATCGCGTTGTGGACCAGGTTCATCAGGATCTGCTGCACCGCCCGGCGGTCGCTGCACACCGTCACCTCGTCGGCGCCGGCGTCGAACTCCAGCGCCAGGACCTTGCTGCGCGCCAGCGGCTTGAACGAACTGAGCACTTCATCGATCAGCGCGCGACACGACAGCGGCGCCAGCTCCAGTTCCACCTTGCCCGACTCGATGCGCGTCAGGTCCAGCAAATCGTTGATCAGCGACAGCAGTTGGCGGGCACTGCTCTGCACCATGCGCAACTGTTTGTTCTGCTCATCATTAATGGGACCAGGCAACTTCATTAGCATAGTACCTGTAAAACCGATGATCGCGTTCAACGGCGTGCGTAATTCATGTGACATGCCGGTCAGGAATCTGTCTTTGGCGGCAACAGCTTTTGCAAGTTCGATATTTTTCTCCTGCAGCGCCTGCTCGAAACGCTTGCGCTCGCTGATGTCGCGGATGGCGCTCATCGCCAGCGGCCCGTCTTCGGTGTCGATCGGGCTCAGGCTGATCTCGACCGGGAACTCGGCGCCATCGCTGCGCAAGCCGTACAAATCGCGGCCGCTGCCCATCGGCCGCACCTGCGGCTGGGCGGCAAAGCCGGCGCGGTGCGCCATGTGGGCGGTGCGAAAACGGGCCGGCATCAAATGCTCGAGCACCATACCGCGCAAGGCGCCGCGCGGGTAGCCGAACAATTGCTCGGCCTGGTGATTGGCCAGCACGATGCGGCCGGCCGCATTGGCCATGATGATGGCGTCCGGCATCGAGTCCAGGATGCCATCGTAGCGCGCCGCGACCAGCTTGGCGTCGCGCAGCACCTTGAGCGCGGTGACGTCTTTTTTACTCCACAAAATGTGCGCGGGCCGGCCCTCATCGTCTCGCACCAGCTTGCTGGAACTGTCGATATAGACCAGCGTGCCATCCTTGGCGCGGCGCATCGATTCGTAGCTGGCCATGCCGTCGGCCAGCGTCTGCCGCAGCACTGCGGCGCCATCGTGGTGCAGCGTGGGCGGCACGATCAACTCATCAAGGTGGCGGCCCACCGCTTCGGCGCTGCTGTAGCCGAACACGGCTTGTGCGCCGTTGGTCCAGCACACCACCTCGCCCTCGGTGGTGGTCAGCACCACCGCATCGGGAATTTCATTCAGGATCAGGGTGCCGAAATCGATCGTCATCGCCTCGCCTATTTACCACGCACATAAGACTCACCATACAGCAAGGCGGCGCGTGAATCCTCACACATAATCACGCGTGCGCCGCGGTCTCGATCTCTTGCAAGGTGCAACGCATGATGAGGGGGTGACGCCCCAGCGCCACGTGGCCTATGGCGCCGAAGACCAAGTTGCGCGCGCCTGGCAGTTCACTCGAGTCTTGCGGCGCAATAATGTTGTCGTGGACAGAGTAAATGGAGCTGATCAACATGCGTTGCGTATTTGCCTCAGATGCCGCCAGCGCGGCCAGCCACGCGCTGTCGCGGCGCATTTGCGCGGCGTTGCTGCCGGGTCCGAAATGCGCCAGCGCGGTGCCGTGATGCGGCGTGCCGAGCGTGATCACGCGCGCCACATGGGCCTCGTCGCCGCGCTGCGCGCAGGCGCGCAAATAGGCGCGCGCCACCAGCCCGCCCATGCTGTGGCCAACGATGATGACTTGCGCGCTGCCGGTCGCCGCGCGCAGGCGCTGCACGGCGGCCCGCACTTGCGGCACAAAATCGTCGATCGATGCGCCCGGCGGCTCGAGGTCGATGCCGTAATGGCTGATGCGCGCCTGCGTCAGCAGCTTGCTCATTGGTAGCCAATAGCCGCTGTTGCAGGCGTAGCCGTGGACCAGCAGCACCGGCAGGCCGCTGGCATCGGGCAGCACATGCAGGCCGACCGGGCGCAGCATGTAGTAGGAGGACGTCAGCATCGAGGAATGGAACTCCTGCCAGAACAGGCCGGCGGCGCTGAGTGGATTAAGCGCATGATCGGGCGGCGTGATGCTGCCGGCGCGCCAGCTCAGGTAGAAGTTGTTGGCCGAGATCAGCAGCCTCATCAGCAACACGATCAGCAGCGCGCAGGCCAGATACACGGCCACGGTGGAAGGCGCACTCAGCGCAGACTCCCACGCCGGCCGCCACCAGTAATAGAGGCCCGTCGCCAGCAGGCCGATGAGCACGGCTTGCAGCACCAACAGCAGGATCAGCAGTCGTTTAATCATGACTGCATGATAGCGTGTTTTTCAGGCCACTACGGCTGGCAGATAAACCTCGCAGAATTCGGGCGGCATGCGGCGCGCGCGGCCGCTGCTGATTTCGATGCAGACCAGTTCCCAGCGCCCGCGCAGCACCGTGGCGCCGTCGCTCGCGCGCAGCAGCTGGAAGCGGCGCTCCATGTTGAGCTTGCCATCGGTGGCGTATAGCCAGGTGCCCAGCAGCAGCGCTTCGCCGGCGGCGGTGGGCAGGATGTAATCGTATTCGGAGCGGCGGATCGCCATCGCGCGGTCGAGGCGGCGGTAGTCGGCCAGCCCCAGGCCCAGCGCTTCCGAATGCGCCCAGCCAGCCTGCTCGCACCAGCGCACATAGACCGCGTTGTTGGTGTGGTCCAGGCCATCGATGTCGCCGGCCGCTGGCGATAGCTCCAGCGTGTATGGCTGCGGATGATCCCAATTCAGATTCATCAAACTCATCGAACTCATGCTGTCCTATTTCGGTAATTCGTATTGGTATTTTTTGAGCAGGCGCTCGTAGGTGCCATCGCGCATCATTGCGTCCAGCGCCGCGCGCCAGTCGGCCATCAGCGCCGGATCGAGCTCGGGCGAGCTGGCCAGATAGATCTTGACCCGCATCACCACCACGCCACGCCGCAAGGCATCTGCGCGCAAGCCGGCATTGCGCTGCGCCGACAAGATGCCGTTCCACGAACTGAGCCAGGCATCGATGCGGCCCACGCTCAGCTTGCGCGCATTGGTGTCGTCGTGCGCGACCAGGCTGACGCGGTCAAAATTAGCGGCCTCGGCCAGCCGGGCGCCGGCGCCGTCGCGCACCACGCCCAGCGCCAGCTTGCGCACCGCCTCCAGCGACGAAATGTCGACGCGGGCGTCCTTGTTGGTCACCACCACGAACTCGTCTTCGAGGATGGGCACCTGCCACTGGTACTGTTTTTCGCGCGCAGGGATGCGCGCCACCGGCGCCACCAAGGTGCCCGGCGTGGTGATCGCCATCATCAGCGCACGCGCCAGCGGATACAGCTGGATCTTGCCGCTGTGGCCGACGCGGCGCGCCATTTCTGCCATCAGCTCGCAGGCCAGGCCGGATGGCCTGTCGTTGCTGTCGGGCGCGGGCGGGATGCAGTAGAACGAGGTTTCGGCGCCGACCAGGCGCAGCTCAGCTGCGGCGGCCGGCAGGGTCAGGGCAAGAGCGCACAGCGCAGCGCACAGATACGGACGCAGGCGCGGCATGGCGGCCTAGCCCCGGGCGCCGGGCTTGCCGGTCATGTGACGCGCAATGCCGCGCAGGATGTTGACCTCTTCCTTCTCCAGTTGCGCACGCGCAAATAAGCGCTTCAGGCGCGGCATCAGCTTGCGCGGATTGCCGGCGTCGAGGAAGCCGATGTCCACCAGCGCCTGCTCCAGATGCACATACATGCCCTCGATCTGCTCGACGCTGGCGGCCTCGCCGTGGAAACCGACCTCGCTGGCCTCGCCCACCGGCAAGCGCGGCGTCAGCGCCACGCCGGCGCCGTCCAGCACCGCCATGCGGCATTCGTAGGCCAGCACCTGCGCCGCCTGCGACAGGTTGAGCGAGGAATACTCGGGATTGGCTGGAATATTGATCAACACATTACTTTTTTGCACCAGCTCATTCGGCAAGCCGAAGCGCTCGTTGCCAAAAATGACAGCCGCATGCCAGTCCGGCTGCGCCACCAGCTGCCCCGCCAGTTGTCGCGGCGACCACACCGGCGGCGAAAACTCGCGCAAGCGGGCCGACACGGCGGCGGCAAAATGGATGCCCTCCAATGCCTCGGCCATGCTGCCGACCACGCGCGCACTGGCCAGGATATCCTGCGCGCCGCTGGCGAACGCCACCGCTTCCGGGTCCTGCAAGGCGTCTTCAAAGCGCGGATTGACCAGCACCAGGTCGCTGTAACCCATTGTTTTCATGGCCCTTGCCACCGCCCCGATATTGCCGGCGCGGCTGGTCTCGACCAGGATAAATCGCAGCTGTTTAAAAAGATTGGTGTTGATTTGGGGCTGGTTCATTTAAAATAGCGCCATCGCGCGGTATCGATACGTGAATTACAGAGTGAATTCTACCTTGTCGGCGCCGCCCCGCTCTTTGTCATTTTGTCTCCCTGTCGTGCCGCCGGGCTGGAATTCCCCCGGTGGGCGTTAGCATTTTTATACGGAAAAATAGCCCATGATGCATCCAATGATTAATACGGCCGTGAAAGCCGCGCGCCGCGCCGCCGCCGTCATCAACCGTGCCTCGTTCGACCTCGACCGCGTGATCGTCACCGAGAAAGAACACAAGGACTACGTCACCGACGTCGATCAGGCGGCTGAACAAGCCATCATCGAAGTCCTGTCCAAGGCCTACCCTGACCACGCCTTCCTGGGCGAAGAATCCGGCGCATCGGCCAACGCCCACGACGAGGCAGAATACACCTGGATCATCGATCCGATCGATGGCACCACCAACTTCATGCACGGCTTCCCGCAGTACTGCATCTCGATCGCGCTGTCGCAGCGCGGCGTGATCACCCAGTCCGTGATCTACGACCCGGCCCGCAACGACCTGTTCACCGCCACCAAAGGCGCCGGCGCCTACCTGAACGAAAAGCGCATCCGCGTGGGCAAGCTGGACCGTATCAGCAACGCCCTGCTGGCCACCGGCTACAAGACCGGCAGCCCGGCCGCACTGAAAGAATTCCTGGAAATGTACGGCATCATGGCCGAGCGCAGCCAAGGCATCCGCCGCGCCGGCAGCGCCGCGCTGGACCTGGCCTACGTCGCCTGCGGCCGCCTGGACGGCTTCTATGAAAAAGGCCTGAAACCGTGGGATATCGCCGGCGGCGCGCTGCTGGTGACCGAAGCGGGCGGCATCGTCGGCGAGTTCAACGGCGAATCGGAGTACCTGTACAAGGGCGACGTCATCGCCGGCAGCCCGAAAATCTTCGGCCAGATGGTTGGCCTGCTGACCCCTTACGCATAAGTCGTCCTGACAGCTCGATGCAAGATTAGGGAGCAAATGCTCCCTTTTTTTTATTTCCTTGTTGAAACAAGATGCTATACTGAAAGTTGCGACACCGCTCAGTCCGATGCCGCAAACCAAGAATCCTCGACTGAATTATCGAATTACTATGTCATTCTCTACCCTCGGTTTGTCCGAAGCCCTCGTCCGCGCTGTAGCCGAAACCGGCTACACCTCGCCTACTCCTATCCAGCAGCAGGCGATCCCTGCCGTGCTGAACGGCGGCGACCTGCTGGCAGGCGCACAAACCGGCACCGGCAAGACGGCAGGCTTCACCCTGCCGCTGCTGCACCGCCTGTCGACCGACGCGGTCGGCAGCAAGCTGACCAGCAATAAATCGCCGCGCGCGATCCGCGCCCTGATCCTGACCCCGACCCGCGAACTGGCGGCCCAGGTCGAGGAAAGCGTGCGGGTGTACGGCAAATACACCAACCTGAACTCGGCCGTGATCTTTGGCGGCGTCGGCATCAACCCGCAGATCAAGCAGCTGAAACACGGCATCGACATCCTGGTGGCGACGCCGGGCCGTCTGCTGGACCACATGGACCAGGGCACGGTCGACCTGACGAAGATTGAAATCCTGGTGCTGGACGAAGCCGACCGCATGCTCGACATGGGCTTCATCCGCGACATCCGCAAAGTGCTGGCCAAGCTGCCGCCGAAGCGCCAGAACCTGCTGTTCTCGGCCACCTTCTCGGACGAGATCAAGGCGCTGGCCGACGGCCTGCTGGACAAGCCGGCCACCATCGAAGTGGCGCGCCGCAACTCGACGGTGGAAGTCATCGCGCAGAAAATCCACCCGGTGGACCGCGACAAGAAACACCCGATGCTGGCGCACCTGATCAAATCGAATAACTGGCACCAGGTGCTGGTCTTCACCCGCACCAAGCATGGCGCCAACAAGCTGGTGGAACAGCTGGAAAAAGACGGCATCGGCGCGATGGCCATCCACGGCAACAAGAGCCAGTCGGCGCGCACCAAGGCGCTGTCCGAATTCAAGGACAACAAGCTGCAAGTGCTGGTGGCCACTGACATCGCCGCGCGCGGCATCGACATCGACCAGCTGCCGCACGTGGTCAACTACGACCTGCCGAACGTGCCGGAAGACTATGTGCACCGTATCGGCCGTACCGGCCGCGCCGGCGCCACCGGCGAAGCGGTATCGCTGGTGTGCGTGGACGAGCATCAGATGTTGAAGGACATCGAAAAGCTGATCAAGCAGACCTTGCCGCGTGACGTGATCCCGGGCTTCGAACCGGATCCAAGCGCACGTGCGCAGCCGATCCAGCTGCGTAGTGGTGGCCCTGGCCATCGCAACGGCGGTGGTGGCGGCCGTTCGGGCGGCGCACCGCGCAATGCTGGCGGCGGCAATGGCGGCGGCAATGGCGGCGGCAACAAGCCACGCTCGGCCGGCGGCAACGGTGGCGGTGGTGCACCGCGTACCGGCGGCAATGGTGGCGGCGCGCCGCGCAGCGGCAACGCGGGCGGAGGTGCGCCGCGCTCCGCGGCCCAGCACCGCTCGGGTGGTCGCGGCCGATAAACGCGCCAGCAATCCGGCATTTGGATTAGGATAGCGGCTCAACCACAGTCCGCTATCCTTCATGCCCCAATTCGCCGCCAACCTGTCGATGTTGTTTTCCGACGCGCCGTTCCTCGATCGCTTCGCCCGCGCCCGACAGGCCGGCTTTGAGGCGGTTGAGTTTCTCTTCCCTTACGCTTACGAGCCCGGCCAGATCGCGGCGCTGCTCAAGCAATTTCAACTCAAGCTGGTCCTGTTCAACCTGCCTCCCGGCGACTGGGATGCCGGCGAACGCGGCATGGCTTGCGATCCGCATCGCATCGATGAATTCCGTAGCGGCGTCGCTACCGCGCTGGCGTATGCCGCCGCGCTTGGCGTCACGCAGCTGCACTGCATGGCCGGCAAGCTGCCGCCCGGCGTCAGCACCGAGCTGGCGCGCGCTACGTACATCGAGAATCTGCGCTACGCCGCCCAGCAGCTGCAGCCGCACGGCATCAATCTGCTGATCGAGCCGATCAATCACTACGACATGCCCGGCTATTTCCTCAACCGCAGCGCCCAGGCCATCGAGATCATCCGCGAAGCGGCCTGCCCCAATCTGTTCCTGCAGTACGACATCTATCACATGCAGCGCATGGAGGGCGAGCTGTCCAACACCATCAAGGCCAACCTGCCGCTCATCAAGCACATGCAGGTCGCCGACACGCCCGGCCGCCACGAGCCGGGCACCGGCGAGATCAATTACCGCCACCTGTTCGCCTTCATCGACCAGCTCGGCTACGACGGCTGGCTCGGCTGCGAATACATCCCGGCCGCCGGCACCGAAGCCGGTCTGAGCTGGCGACAGACGCTGACCACTTAGTCTGCGCTCGCGCAACACACAGGAGTTCACAACCGGCAACAATCGTCCCACCAACTGTGGAGTGCCCATGAAACTGTCCCGCCTGTTCTTCATCCTCGGCTTGCTGGCCATCCTCACCGGCTGCGCCAGCAGCACTCCGCGCATGGCCGAGGTGCGCGCCTTCGCCGCCGACTCGCCCAAGCTCGGCGCCTATCACGAGCTGACCGAGCGCTACCGCTACACTTACCAGCGCGAGCAGCCCTTCCTCTCCCCCGCCGCCAACGCCAGCGAGCAGCAGCTCGACGCCCGCCGTCAGCAAGCCTGCGACGATTTCGCCAAGCTGCACACCGGCCTGCAAGCGTATATGCAAACGCTGGGCAAGCTGGCCGGCGACAGCCAGTACGATCTGGAAGATCAGGTCAAGAATATCGGCGGCGGCATCAAGGCCTGGCCCGACTCTGGCCTCGAAGACCGCCACGTCAACGCCTTCGCCGGCCTCACCCGCCTGATCGCGCGCGGCGTCACGCGGCCGCTGCAGGAACAGGCGGTCAACGATATCCTGCGCGAAGGCAACCAGCCGGTGCAGGAACTGCTGGACGCCATGCGCACCCTGCTGCGCCTGTACGACAAGACCAGCGACAATGAAGCGCGCACGGTGCTGGGCATGCTGGAAACGGAAATCCCCTATCTCGATCCGCAGCGTGACCGCCTGCTGCTGGCCCTGTCGCGCGTGCAGCAGCAGGAGAAGAGCAAGGAGTACCGGCTGGCCGGCCTGCGCACTACGCTGGCGCGCAAGAACCTGGACGCCATCGAGCAGAAGCACCGCGCGCTGGTGGCGCAACTTCCCCCGCAACCCTGATCCGGAGACGCCATGACCCAGGCCACCGATATCGAAGCCCTGGCTGACCGCCTGTCGGCCAGCGCCAACGCCCTGCACGTGCAGTTGATGAAGGCGATCCGCGCCGGCACGCCGCGCGAGCAAACGCAAGCGCTGTTCGACAATGAGATCGCCCTGCGCACCCAGGCCGACAGCCTGTATCTCGACGCCGCCCACCTGGCCGCTGCCGGCCTGGACGCCGCCCAGCTGCAGCTGCTGGCCGTGACCGAACGCGCCCAGGCCGCGATCGACAAGATCAACCATTTCAAGGATCTGCTGGACTTCAGCGCCGAGCTGCTGTCGCTGGCCGCCGCCATTGCCACCGGCAAACCGGACCACGTGCTGGCCCCGCTGGAAAAAATCAAGCACCATCTCGACGCGCTGTAGAACGATTCTGCCGCGCGCCAGTCCAATGCGGTAAGGAGTACAACCAACGCATGAACGGACTGGACGATCAGCAATGGCAAGCCCTGCAGGCGCGCCTCGAGCGTGCCAGCACAGCCTTGCTCAGCCAGTTGGCGGATGACCTCGATCGCAGCACCGACCTGCGCCAGCCGCTGCCGCACGTGGCCGAAGCCTCGCCGGCCGACAACGCCAGCCAGCGCACGCTGCACGCCGCCGTGCACGAGGCGGCCGGGCACACGGCGCGTCAATTGGACATCGTGCGCCACGCGCTGGCCAAGTTCAGCGAACAGAGTTATGGATTATGTGAACATTGCGGCGAGCCGATCGGCTACTCGCGCCTGAACGCGCGGCCCGAGGCCCGCTTCTGCATCAAGTGCCAGACCCGGCTGGAACAGCACGGACGCTAGCCATCGTTAATCATCGGACAGCCAGGGCTGGCTGCGGATCTTCGCCACCTGCCGCTGCGCCATCAGGCGCCACAGCTGCAGGGCATCGGCCTGGGCCGCCACCGTCATGGTGCGCGGCGAGGCCAGCGCGATTTCGCAATCGCGGTCCGACCATTCGGCAAAGCGCACCGCGCCGCCGGTCGAGATTTCCATCTCGTACATCAAACCATCATCGTAGCCGAAGCGCAGCACTGCGCTGCCGGGGCCGCCATCGGCAGCGACGATCTTGCCGCCGTAGATATCGGCCAGCGCGGACGCCATCTGGGCCTCGGACGGCGCCGTCACATTGCGCCCGTCCGGACGAGTGAGCACTAGCCATGCCTGTGTCATTGCCGCCTCCCACGCTTCGGTTGGTGTTTAGCGACTATCATACCGAAAATTGCTCAGCGCGCAGCCTTCGTCTCGGATAAGCAACAGCGCGCGACTAAAGAGAGATAACAGGCCGACACTGTTGCCCGATGCGCTCCGCCCTCAGGCCGGCACCGGCAGCGCATTCGGGTCGAAATCGCTCCAGTCGCCGCCGCTGATGCTGCCCTCGGCGCGCTCGATGTCGGCGGCGCCGAGCTGCCGCAACACTTCCAGCGCGCGCTGCGCGTGCGCCGCATCCTCGGCCGCCACGGCGATCAGCATGCCCGACTTGCGCGGCGGCTGCAAATTGCTGCCGTCCTTGTCGGGCTCGCCGGCCTCCTTCATTTTGTGCAGGCTGTACAGCGAGCCGACGTGGGCCCCGACCAAGGCGCCCACCACCGGCCCCACCGGCCCGGTCAGCGGGATGGTGGCGGCGCCGACCGCCGCGCCAGCCACCGCCCCGGCCGCACCGCCCTGCACCACGCCCTCGTCGCTGGCGCGCGCGCCGGGCGAGACCGCATGGTCGCCGCCATAGGCATACACGCCGTGCTGCCCCGGCGGATTGACGTAGAACGCGCTGATGCGCGAGTCGGCAAAGCCGGCGTCCAGCAGTGCCTGTCGCGCATTGGCGATTTCATCTTGCAACTGAAAATGCCCGGCGATAATGGTGCTCATGATGTTCTCCCAGTCTGAGTTGACATCAGTATCGCTGCTGTTGGACGGTGTTTCCGTACGTTTGCGCACGACGGCGAAAATGTCGAACGGTGTGACCAAAACAACAAGGCTGGTTCTATAATCGGCCTAAGCGGTCACTCCAGGCCGGCTAGTCTCCTGCAAGGAGCGTCAATGCACCAGCTCTCGCCACCGTCCAGTTTTGAGCAGCCTGCAGGCACGCACTTCACTGCCGCGCTGGCGCTGGCCCTGGCACAGGACCAGTTGCTGCTGCTGTACCAGCCGCTGGTCGACCTGCGAAGCGGGGCCGTGGTCAGCCTGGAGGCGCTGGTGCGCTGGCGCCATCCCACGCTGGGATTGCTGACGGCGCAGGATTTCCTGCCGCAGGCCGAGGCCTCCGGCCAGATGGCGGCGGTTGGCCTGTGGGTGCTGCGCCAGGCCTGCGGCGACCTGCACAGCTGGCGCCACAGCGGCCGTCCGCACCTGAAGGTGGCCATCAATGTCGACGCCAGCCAGTTCCTCGCGCCCGGCTTCGGCGCCGAGGTGGCGGCCACGCTGGACCGGCACGGGCTGGCGGCCGACGCGCTCAGCCTGGAGATCACCGAGGCCGCCCTGACCGAGGCCGGCGCCCGCTGCGATGAAGTGCTGGCCGGCTTCAAGCAGCGCGGCCTGTGCCTGACGCTGGACGACTTCGGCACCGGCCACGCCTCGCTCAGCAGCCTGAAACGCTATCCGTTCGACGCCATCAAGATCGATGCCGAGTTCATCCGCGACGTGGTCAGCAGCAGCAGCGACGCCGCCATGTCGCAAAGCATCATCGCGATGGCCCACCATCTCGGCATGAACGTGGTGGCCGAAGGCGTGGAGACCGAGGGCCAGTGCGACTTCCTGCGCCGCAATATGTGCGACCAGATCCAGGGCTATTTCTTCGCCCAGCCGATGGCCGCCGGCGCGCTGCAGCAGTGGCTGGCCGGGGCGCCGTGCCTGCCGCCGCACCTGCTGCGCATGCACAAGCCGCCGCGCCGCTTGCTGCTGGTCGACGACGAGCCGAATATCCTGGCCGCGCTCAAGCGCCTGCTGCGCGGCGAGCAGTACCAGATCCACACCGCCAACGACGGCCCGCAGGGGCTGGAGATCCTGGCGCAGCAGCAGGTCGACGTGATCGTCTCCGACCAGCGCATGCCGGGCATGCTGGGCGCCGACTTCCTGCGCAAGGCGCGCGAGCTGGCGCCCGACACCATCCGCATCATGCTGTCCGGCTATACCGAACTGCAGTCGGTGACTGACGCCGTCAACGAGGGCGCGATCTACAAATTCCTCACCAAGCCGTGGGACGACGAACAGCTGCGCAGCCACATCGCCGACGCCTTCCGCGTCAAGGAAATCGCCGACGACAACCAGCGCCTGCACCTTGAGGTGCGTACCGCCAACCTCGAACTGGCGGCCGCCAACCGCCGCATGGAACAGCTGCTGCAGGAAAAGCAGCGCCAGATCAGCCGCGACGAAATCAGCCTCGGCGTGGCGCGCGACGTGCTGCAGCAACTGCCGCTGCCGGTGATCGGCCTCGACGATGCCGGCATGATCGCCTTCATCAACGCCGCCGGCGCCAGCCTGTTCCGGCAGCACGGCGGCTTGCTCGGCTGCGCGGCCGAGCATGTGCTGCCCGAGCTGTTCGGCGCCGGCGGCGCCGCCCCGGATGGCCGCCACCAGACCCGGATCGGCGGCCGGCGCTACGCTGTGCGCAACGCGCCGATGGGCGCGGTGTCGGCCTCGCGCGGCAGCCTGATTACCCTAAGCTTGATGGAGGACAGCGATGATGAGCGCCAGTAAGGCCAGTAAGCGCAATGAGATCGACCTCGACCATGCCGCCGCCGGCATGACGCTGGCCGACGCCCTGCTCGACGCCAACGGCAGCGTGCTGCTGCCGCAGGACGCCGCGCTGACCGCGCCAGTGCTGGCCGCGCTGCGCCGGCGCGGCGTCGAGCGCTGCGTGGTCTGGACCGAGGAGGACGCGCCCGACCCGGAAGCGCTGGCGCGGGCGCGGGCGCTGCGCCTGCAACGGCTGGAGCATCTGTTCCGCCACTGCGCGGACTATGGCGGCAGCCAGGCGCTGCTGGCCCAGCTGCGCGTCTACCGCATGGAGCAGGTATGAACGCCGACGACGTCATCCGCGCCGTGCACGACCTGCCCTCGCTGCCGGCGGTGGTCAGCGAACTGCTGGCCAGCATCGACCAGGAAGACCTCGACGCCCACGCGCTGGCCACCCGCATCACCCTCGACCAGGCGCTCACCGCCAAGACCCTGCGGCTGGCCAATTCCTCGTTCTACGGCATGCCGTCCAAGGTCACCACCATCCAGCAGGCGATCTCGGTGCTGGGCTTCCACAGCATCCGCACGCTGGTGACCGCCTGCGCCGTCACCGGCAGCTTCCAGCCGGCGCCGGCCAGCGGACTGGACTTCAACGTGTTCTGGCGCCACGCCATCGCCAGCGCGGTGTGCGCGCGCGTGCTGGCGCCGCACTGCCGTATCAGCCCGGACACCGCCTTCACCGCCGGCCTGCTGCACGACCTCGGCACGCTGGTGCTGGCCACCCGCTACCCGGCGCAGTACCAGCAGGCGGTCGCCTACCAGCGCCAGCACGACTGCATGGACGCCACCGCCCAGCAGGCCGTGTTCGGCCTCGACCACGCGGCGGTGGGGGCGGCGCTGGCCGCGCACTGGAAATTCCCGCCGGCGATCCAGGCCGCCGTGGCGCACCACCACCAGGCGCCGCCGCCGGCGCCGCCGGGCACGGCGCTGCCGCTGGCCACGCTGGTGCACCTGGCCAATGCGCTGGCGCACGCGCTCGACCTGGCCGAGCAGGACGACGACCAGGCGCCGCCGCTGTCGCTGCCGGCCTGGCAGGCGCTCGACCTGAGCACGGTGGCCTGCGCGCGCACCTTCCAGGAGAGCGAAAAAATGTACCACGACATGTGCCAGATGCTGACCCCATGAGCGCCCACGCCCCCACCCCCACCCACCTTGACGCCGCCCACAGCGAGGTGGCGCTGTCGGAATTTTTCGAGGGCCACCCGGTGGCCACCTTCGCCATCGACGCGCGCCACCAGGTCACCCACTGGAACCGCGCCTGCGAGCACCTGCTGGGCTGGAGCAAGACCGAGATGATCGGCACCGACCACCACTGGCAAGCGTTCTATCAGCGCCAGCGCCCGGTGCTGGCCGACCTGATCGTCAACGGCCAGAACGCGCAGCTGGAGCAGCACTACGCCGGCAAATACCACGCCTCGACCCTGATCCCCGGCGCCTACGAGGCCGAGGACTTCTTCCCCAACCTCGGCGCCGGCGGCCACTGGCTGCACTTCACCGCCGCGCCGCTGCGCGACAGCGCCGGGCGGGTGGTCGGCGCGATCGAAACGCTGCGCGACGTCACCGAGCGGCGGGTGGCGGAAAACGCGCTGCGGCGCGCCTACGACAACCTCGAACACCTGGTCGACAAGCGCACCGCCCAGCTGGCCGACATGAACGAGCAGTTGCAGGAAGACATACGCCAGCGCCATCAGGCCGAGGCCGAACTGCGCCGCAGCAACCTCGAACTGACCGAGTTGAACGACAAGCTCTCGCGCGCCCAGCAGCAGCTGGTGCAGGCCGACAAGCTGGCCTCGATCGGCCAGCTGGCGGCCGGGGTGGCGCACGAAATCAACAACCCGGTCGGCTACATCTTTTCCAATTTCAGCACCCTGCAAGGCTATCTCGACCAGCTGTTCCAGATGCTCGACGCCTACCAGCAGGCCGAGCCGGCGCTGGCGGAGGCCGCCCCGGCCGTGGCCGCCGCGCTGCGCGCGCAGCGCGAGCAGATCGACCTCGACTACCTGCGCCAGGACGTGCCGGCGCTGATGGCCGAATCGCGCGAAGGCATCGTGCGGGTGCGCCACATCGTGCAGGACTTGAAGGATTTCTCGCGCGTCGACACCAACCAGGAATGGGTGTGGGCCAATCTGCATCGCGGCATCGACTCCACCCTCAACATCGTCAGCAACGAGGTCAAGTACAAGGCCGACGTGGTCAAGGAATACGGCGCGATTCCCGACATCCAGTGCCTGCCGCTGCAAATCAACCAGGTGGTGATGAATCTGGTGGTCAACGCCGCCCACGCCATCGGCGAGCAGCGCGGCCGCATCACGGTGCGCACCGGGACCGAGGGCGACGGCGAGGTCTGGTTCGAAGTGGCCGACACCGGCAGCGGCATCGCGCCCGACACGCTGGCGCGCATCTTCGATCCCTTCTTCACCACCAAGGCGGTCGGCCAGGGCACCGGGCTGGGCCTGTCGCTGGCCTACGGCATCGTGCGCAAGCACGGCGGCCGCTTCGAGGTCGACACCGCGCCCGGCGCCGGCAGCCGCTTCCGCGTGCGGCTGCCGGTGCGCCAGGACCAGAGCGTGGCGGAGGCGCCATGAGCAGCGTGCTGCAAGCGCCGCTGGACGACGCCGCCCCGCAGGCCACCGTGCTGTGCGTGGACGACGAGGCCAACATCCTGTCGGCGTTGCGGCGGGTGTTCCGGCCGGCCGGCTACCGCGTGCTGCTGGCCGAGAGCGGCGCCGCCGGGCTGGCGCTGCTGGAGCAGGAAGCGGTCGACCTGGTGATCTCCGACATGCGCATGCCGGAAATGAACGGCGCCCAGTTCCTGGCCCAGGTGCGCCAGCGCTGGCCCGACACCGTGCGCCTGCTGCTGACCGGCTATTCCGACATCCAGTCGATCCAGGACGCCATCAACAACGGCGAGATCTACCGCTACATCACCAAGCCGTGGGAAGACGGCGACATGCTGCTGCTGGTGCGCCATGCGCTGGAACGGCGCCAGCTGGAACAGGACAAGCAGCGGCTGGAAGCGCTGACCCAGCGCCAGAACGAGGAACTCAAGGCGCTCAACCAGGACCTCGAGGCCAAGGTCGAGGCGCGCACGCGCCAGCTCAAGGCCGAGCACGAGGCCACGGTGGCCGCCAACGCCAAGCTCAAGCACAACTTCGTCACCACCATCAAGATCTTCTCCAGCATGATCGAGCTGCGCGCCCACAACCAGCCCGGCCACGCGCGCCAGGTGGCCGAGCTGGCGCGCCAGCTGGCCGCCCGGCTCGGGCTGGAGGGGCGCGAGGCGCAGGACGTGTTCATCGCCGCCCTGCTGCACGACATCGGCAAGATCGGCTTCAGCGACGAACTGCTGCAAACCCCGCTGACCCTGCTGCGCGGCGAGGCGCTGGCGCGCTTCCGCAAGCACCCGGTGCGCGCCGAGGAACTGCTGATGCCGCTGGAAGACTTGCGCGGCAGCGCCGCCATCCTGCGCTGCCAGCTCGAGCGCTTCGACGGCCAGGGATTCCCGGACGGACTGGCCGGGCTGGCGATCCCGCTCGGCGCCCGCATCCTGGCGCTGGCGGCCGACTACTACAACCTGCAGCAGGGCGCGATGGTGCAGCGCCATCTGCGCGCCGACGAGGCCAAGTCGCTGATCCTTGACGCCGGCGGCAAGCGCTACGACCCGCACGTGGTGGCGGCGTTCCGCCAGCTGATCGACGACACCGCCGAGCCCGGCGCCGGGGTGGAAGTGCTGTCCGGCGAACTGCTGCCCGGCATGGTGCTGGCGCGCGACCTGGTCAGCCGCGACGGCCTGATGCTGCTGACCGTCGACCACGTGCTGGACGCGCGCATGATCCAGCAGGTGCAGGACTTCGAAACCAAGAGCGGCAGCCGGCTGGCGATCTGGGTGCGCAATCCGAGGGAAAGTTCATGAGCAAGATCCTGCTGATCGACGACGACGCCAATGTGCTGGCCGCCTTGCAGCGCGCGCTGCTGCAAATGTTCGCCGCCGCGCCGCCGCAGATCGAAAGCTACGTCAATCCCTACCAGGCGCTGGAGCGCATCTGCGCGGTCGATTTCGACCTGGTGATTTGCGACTACATGATGCCGCAGATGACCGGCGGCGAACTGCTGCAAGTGCTCAAGGAGGTGGCGCCAAACACCGTGCGCATCATGCTGAGCGCCTCGACCGAATATGGCACGCTGATCAGCGCCATCAACCAGGCCGGCGCGTTCCGCTTCATGAGCAAGCCGTGGGACGCGGCCGAGCTGGAACGCAATGTGCGGCAGGCGCTGGCGCAGCGCCCGGCGCCGACGCCGCAGGAACAGGAAGCGCGGCGGCTCGAAGCGGAAGAGCCGGGCCTGCTGCAGGTGCGGCGCGACGCCGACGGTTCGGTGATCCTTTAGGCGCCCGGCGGCTGGACCGGCAAGTGCACGGTAAAGCGCGTGCCCTGCCCCAGCACCGAGGCCACCTCGATGCGGCCGCCGTGGCGGTGCACGATGCCATACGACAGCGACAGCCCGAGCCCGGTGCCGCTGCCGACCGGCTTGGTGGTGAAGAACGGTTCGAAGATGCGGTTCAGGTTTTCCGGCGCGATGCCGACGCCGTTGTCGCCCACCTCCACCCACACCCAGCCGTCGGCGGCGCCGGTGCGCAGGGTGATCACGCCCTGCGCCTGCAAGGCGTGGGCCGCGTTCACCAGCAAATTCATGAACACCTGGTTCAGCTGCGAGGCCAGGCAGGTGACCGGCGGCAGCACGCCGTAGTGCTTGTCGACCCTGGCCTTGTACTTGATCTCGTTGCTGACGATGTTGAGCGTGCTGTCCAGCCCCTGGTGCAGGTCGGCCACCTGCCACTCGGTCTCGCCGACATGGGAAAAATCCTTGAGGGCCTGGACGATGTCCTTGACCCGCTTGAGCCCGTCCATCGATTCGCGCACCAGATCGGTCACGTCTTCCTTGAGGAATTCAAGGTCGGCCTGGCGCCGCAATTGCGCCAGCTGCGCCGTCAGCGCCGGGTGCGGCGCGGCCGCCTGCTCGTACTGCTCGATCACGCCCAGCAGCGTGCCGACATAATTCTTCAGCGAGCCCATGTTGGAATTGACGAAGCCCACCGGGTTGTTGATCTCGTGCGCGATGCCGGCCGCCAGCTGGCCGATCGAGGCCATCTTTTCCGACTGCAGCAACTGCTCGTGGGCGCTGCGCAGCTGGGCGATCAGCTGCTGCTGTTCCTCGCCCTTGGCCTGCAAGGCTTCCTCCATGCGCTTGCGCACGGTGATGTCGGTCAGCGAGCCGATCACTTCGAGCGGCGCGCCGTGCTCGTCGCGGATCAGGCGCAGCGTGTCGTGCATCCACAGATAGCTGCCGTCGTGGATGCGGAAGCGGTACTCGTAGGCGCGCTGGCCCTCGGTGAACACCAGCGCCAGGCTGGAAAAGATCTGAGGCGCGTCTTCGGGATGGATGTGGTCGAACCAGAAATTCGGATCGGCCACCATCTGCTCGGGCCGGTAGCCGAGGACGTTGTAAGCGTTGTTGCTGACAAACGTCATCTTGAAGTCGCCGCTGGGCACGGTGCAGTAAATGATGGCCGGCGTGTTGTCGACCAAATACTGCAGACGCACCAGCGGCGACGCCGCGCTGGCCGGCGCCGGCCGCGCGCTGGCGGTGGAAAGCGAATCAAACTCTTCGAATTGCATCACGATAGCCTCGCTGCAGCGGCTGCCCTCTGCGATTATGCCCGAGTTTGCGCCCTCCTTGCGCGCAAGGATGCGCTTACTGTGCCGACTACTGTGCCGACTACTGTGCCGACGCCACCTGCGTCGACACCGGCGACGTCAGGCGCTGGATCATGGCGCGGATGGCCTGGATCTGCGGCCCGCTCTTGGTGGCGTACAGCGCGCCGGTGTAGCCGAACCAATCCCAGCAGCCCTCCGGATTGAACGGCACCACCGGCGATTTGTTCACCTGCGGATACAGCACGATCAGGCGATTGCTGTCGGCCCAGTCGTTGTAGCTGCTCTTGTTGTAGAAATCATCCTTCACCGATTCGGCCGACTGCTTGCAGCCGTGGAAGGCCACGTGCACCTTGCAGCCGCCCTGCTGGCAATTGGCCGGCACGTAGACATAGGCCTCGTCGGCCATGCTGATGGCCGAGGTTCCGAACTCGCTCTGCTTGAAGGCGATCAGCTGGCCGCTGCGCGTCACCGCGCGCGGATTGAGCGGACCGTAGATATGGGCCAGGATTTCCGCCGGCTGGTCATAGTCCCTGGCGGACAGCGCGCAGTGGCTGATGTAGGGCGACTTGTTGTCCGGGCAGGGATTGCCGAACGACGGCGTGATCAGCGCATGGCCGGCCGGCAGCGAGTTCACGTATTGCAGGTTGGCGGCCGGCACACCGGCTTCCTTGAAGAAGCCCACCGTGGCGTCCACCGCCTTCTGGTACACCACCGTATCCTTGGTGCCGCTGAACACGTAGATGCGGTCCTTGGCCAGGTTGCTGAGCGGGTCGATCAGGTTGAGGCCGGCATAAGTCTGGGCCGCGCCCACCATCAGGTAGGGATTCGGTGCCACGAACGGCACCGAGCCCATGCAAATGCCGGCATTCATCACCAGCCCGGCGGCGCAATAGTACGGCCCGCCGGCGACGATGCCGGAGCCCACCACTTCGCTGGAATAGGCCACTTGATATTGCACTGCCATAAAGGCGCCGGACGACAGCCCGGAGACCGAGGTCCCACCGGGGTCGGCGGCAAAGCCCGGCAATGAACTGGCTGCGTGCGCGCAGCCAAACGCGAGAGACAGCAAAGCCAAAGACGAACGCAAATTCATCATATTCTCCTGCAAGCTAGGGGGGGATTTGACGCATCGCACCATTGGTGCAGATCAAATATTCCCATGTTTTCTAACTTGCAAGAACGGCTTTTGCTGGCCAGTAGCAAAAATACAAATTACGTGTGGCAGCAGGTCTTGCTCACCAGCCAGCGATGGTGGCGTACGGCGATGGTTCCGGTGGGGGCGGTAGCGGCGCCGACATCCATTCACGCGGATCGACGCGGTAATACTTGCGGAATTCCGCGTACAGCTCGGCGTGGTGCTCGGCCATTTGATACGGTTTCTCGAAGAAGGTCTCGGTGGCGACGGCGAAGAATTCGGCCGGATTGGTGGCGCCGTAGTGATCCATCACCGTGTGCTGGCGGTACATGGCATGCATGCGCAGGTTTTGATAGTCGCGCGACAGCACTTCCGACCATACACGGTAGCTGTCGGGATGACCGAGGTAAGGCGCGCCGTTGGCGCGGCCCGATTCGCTGTCCAGCTGGTGCGCGAACTCGTGCAGCACCACGTTGTGGCCGTCGGTCCAGTCGGCCGCGCCCCGGCGCACATTGTCCCACGACAGCACTACGCGACCGTCGTCCCAGGACTCGCCCAGCATGCTCTGCCGGCCCGGCGTAATCACCCCGCCCGGCCCCACGTCGGCACGCTGCGCCACGAATTCGCTCGGATACACCAGGATGGTGTGCAAGGCCGGATACACCTTGCTCGGGCGGTTCAGCAGCAGCATGCATGCCTGGCCGGCGATGGTGACGGCCATTTCGTCCGTCACCTCCAGCCCTTCGCAACCGATGAATTTTTTCTGGTGCAGGAACTGCACCACCATGCGCCGCAGCTGCTGCTGCAGGTCCGGGCTCATGCGTTTATAGACTGGGATATTCCGCTGCAGCACGGCTTCCGCCGCAGGCGGCAAAGGCTGGGCCAGCACGCGCTGCAAGCGCCAGCGCGGGTACAGAAAAGGCGCTGCGATCAGCAGCGCCGTGAGGCCTATCCAGAGCAAAGCTTCCATGTGCCGCCATCCGTGTAATGTCTTGACGGAATAGTTGGGGTTGCATGTTTGCATTTCAATACGCAAACATCATACCCCTGCGGCGCACTGGCTTATCGGATTATTCCGCTTTTTGCTGCGACATCGGCAAACCGAACAAGGCGGCCACCAGCGGATCGCGCATCACCGGGCCGCGATTGACGCGGATGGCGTAATGGGTGTCGTCGGCCAGGATGTGGAAATGGCGGCCGCTGCCGGCCATCGCCTGTTCACGCAGGCCTGGACGCTCCTTGCGCGGCGGCGCACCTTCGCGCTTCGGCTGGGCGATGGCGGCGAGGAAGGCGGCAATCCGTTCCGGGTCCGGCGTCAGCTGGTAGACCGCCTTGCCGAGGTAGGTGGCCGTGCCTTCGACGTAGCGCGACAGTTCGATCACGCCGGCTTCGCGCAGGTCGCGGATGTACTTGCGGGCGCCGGACGGCGAAAACTTCAGGAACCAGGCGATTTCGTCGGCCAGCATTTCGTGCTGGGTCAGCTCGGCGATCAGCTTTTGCATGTTTTCAATGCGGCGCAGAGTGGCCGAGGTGGAGCGCACGCGCTCGATCGAGGCCATCGACAAGCCCGGCTTGCGGTCCAGCGGCGCCGGCGTCGAGCGCTCCATCAGCGTCAGGCGCGAAGTGGTGGCTTGCATCTCCGGCGAGGCTTTCATCTCGTTCTGGACCAAAGTTTGTTGTTTGCTGGCAGCATGCATGGGAACACTCCTTTAACTAATTCGGTATCGCGTTAATATCAGAATGCCCGCTTGCCCCGTCTTAGTCTGTGCGGCAACGAACATTATTGGGACTAGCCGTGCTTTAAGGTGGGACAAAAGTGCAACGGATAAGTTTCAGGAAATGTGATGGATTTGATACAGCGCAAACTTAAGTGCGGTATCGTACAGATGGGCCGCACGAAGACACCTATTCTGCGGTCCAACAGCAAGGCAAAAATATTGCTGGAAAAGAAATGCTTTTTATAAAATCGGGAGTTTATTTTGAAAAAAACCAACAACCTTGCCCTCGCCGCCGCCCTGCTGTGCGCGTCGTTCGCGGCCCACGCCCAGGATGCGGTCATCAACCCATCGTGGTACCTCCAACCTAGCCTCAACGCCATGAAGCCGGACGACAACTTCGGCGTCGACAAACGCGGCTATGGCGCCGGCCTGAAAGTCGGCAAGGCCCTCAACCAGGACTGGGATCTCCAGCTCGGCTACACCGGCGCGCGTTCGCGTGAAAACGGTGAGCGCTACCAGCAGCAAACGCTGGGCGTGGACGGCCTGTACCTGTTCTCGCGCAAGAGCTTCCGTCCCTTCGTGCTGGTCGGTATCGGCGCCGAAAAAGACAAGAGCAACCTGATCGGCAACGTCGAGCGCCGCAAGACCTCGCCATATGTGAGCGCCGGCCTCGGCTTCCAGGCCGACCTGAGCGAGATGGTCAGCCTGCAGGCCGACCTGCGCGATGTGCACGGCTTCCGTGGCAACGACTATCCTCACACCAAGAGCAACAACTACTACGCCACCGTCGGCCTGAACATCGCCTTCAACGCGCCGCCACGCCCGGCCCCGCCGGCGCCGCCGCCAGCGCCAGTGGTCGCGCCGCCGCCACCGCCGCCGCCAGCACCGGTCGCGCCGCCGCCACCACCGCCAGCACGCTTCGAGAAAGTCACGCTGTCGGCCACCAAGCTGTTCGCCTTTGACAGTGCCACGCTGAGCGCGGACACCACGCCGCAGCTGGATGAAATCGCCAGCGCGCTGAACGCCAACCCGAGCGTCGACAATGTGGTCATCACCGGCTACACCGACCGCCTGGGCAGCGACAAGTACAACCAGAAACTGTCCGAGCGCCGCGCCAATGCGGTCAAGGACTACCTGGTTGGCAAGGGCGTGGCCGCCAGCCGCCTGAAAGCGGAAGGCAAAGGCAAGGCCAACCCTGTGGTCCAGTGCAACAACAAGAAGCGCGCCGACCTGATCGCCTGCCTCGAGCCTAACCGCCGCGTGGAAGTCGAGCAGATCACCATCGAGCGCCGCGTGAAGTAAGTTGTAGCGCCAGCCATGCTCTCGCTGCTGAAGTGCACGGTCTCCGAGTGGTTCGAGCACCGTGGCGGCAGTATGGGAGCAGCGCTGGCGTTCTACACCCTGTTCTCGCTGGCGCCGGTGCTGGTCCTGGTGCTGGCGATCGCCGGCTGGTTCTACGGGCCGCAGGCCGCGCAAGGCGAGCTGTTTGCGCAGCTGCGCGGCCTGGTCGGCACGCAGGGCGCGGAAGCCATCCAGCTGGTGCTGGCCGGTGCGCAGAACAAGGAAGAAGGCCGCCTCGCGACGCTAGTCGCAGGCGGCCTTCTGCTATTTGGCGCTACCACCGTGTTTGCCGAACTCAAGTCCAGCCTCGACGCCATCTGGCAAGTCCCTCCCCTCACCCGCGGCAACCTGTGGGACGTGGTGCGCACGCGCCTGCTGTCGTTCGGCATGGTGCTGGTGCTGGCCTTCCTGCTGATGGTGTCGCTGGTGGTCAGCGCCGCCCTGGCGCTGCTGGAAAAATACTGGGGCAGTATCTGGCGTGACGCCGGCGTGGTGCTGACGGTGCTGAACGCGCTGATCGGCTTCGCGGTGATTGCCGCGCTGTTCGGCGTGATCTTCAAGCTGCTGCCGCGCGTGCGGCTGTCGTGGCATGACGTCACTATCGGCGCGCTCGGCACGGCGGCGCTGTTCACGCTGGGGAAATATGCGATCGGCGCGTATATCGGCAATAGCGGCGTGGCGGGCAGTTTCGGCGCGGCCGGTTCGCTGATCGCGCTGCTGCTGTGGGTGTACTATTCGGCGCAGATCTTTTTCCTCGGCGCCGAGTTTGCGCGCCAGTATGCGCTGCAGCTGGGCAGCTTGAGATCACTCCCCAAGTAGTTCGGCCACCACTTCCATGCCTTCGACACGCTCGGCCACCACCTTGACGATCACGATCAGCGGCACGCCCAGCAGCAGCCCCCACACGCCCCACAGCCAACCCCAGAACAGCAGGCTGACAAACACCGCCGCCGCGTTCATGCGCGCGAAACGCCCCGTCATCCAGGTCGCCACCACGGTGCCGACCAGCGTGGCGATGGCCAGCGATGCGCCCATCACCAGCAAGCTCATTTGCAGGGACTCAAATTGCAGGAAGGCCACCACGCCGGTCGCCAGCATGATCAGCAGCGGGCCGAAGTAAGGCATCAAATGCAGCAGCCCGGCCACGATGGCCCAGGCGCCGGCGTTCTCCAGGCCGATCCAGCGCAAGGCCACCCACATCAGCAGGGCCAGCATGGCATTGGTCACCAGCAGCATCAGCATGTACTTCTGGATCGAACTGTTGATGTCGTCGAGGATGTGGATGGTGATTTTCTTGCGGCTCAGCGAAGGCCCGGTCAGCTTGACCAGCTTGCGCTTGAAGGTGTCGCCCGACAGCAGCAGGAAGAACATCAGGAAAATCACCATCGTGGCCTGGCTGAGGAAACCCAGCACGCCCATCGAGCCGGCCCAGATCCAATTCATCAGCGGGAAATTGTCGGCCGGCGCCGGGGTCGGCGGCGGTGCGGCGCGGCGCGTGGCGCGTTTTTCCTGCGCGCCTGCGGTGGCTTGTTGCAGTTCGGCGGCAACGTCGCGGATGCGCTGCAGTGCGCCGGGGCCGCCCGTGTGCAGCCGCTCGGACAGCAGGCGCGACAGTTTGTGGCCAGCGGTCGGCAGCTCGTCGACGATGGCCTGGAATTCATCCTGCACCTTGTCGATCACCAGCACCGAGCCGCCAAGGATGGCGGCCGTCACCAGCGTGGCGCCGACCAGGCGCGGTATGCGCAAGCGCTCGAGCCAGCACACCAGCGGGCTCAGCATGTAAGTCAGGAGGATGCCCAGCACCAGCGGCACCAGGAAGTTGCGCGCCCATTGCAGCGCGTAGAGAAAGGCCACCGTGGCCAGTACGCCGAGCGCCAGCCCGCGCGCGTGGACATGGACCGGAATGCGCTGCGCGCTGTCCTCGGCGGGCTGGTTCATGATGCGGACGTTGCTGGCTTATTTAACGTGGATATCGTTCTTCACGCTGGTCACGCCTTTCACGCCGCGTGCGATCTCGGCAGCCTTGGCGATATCTTCCGGCTGGGCCACAAAGCCGCTCAGCTGCACCGTGCCCTTGAAGGTTTCGACATTGATCTCAGTCGATTTCAGGGTTGGCTCATTGAAGATGCTGGCCTTGACCTTGGTGGTGATAACGGAATCGTCGACATACTCGCCAGCGCCTTCCTTGGTCGAGGTCGATGCGCAACCGGTGACAGCGCCCAGCAGCGACACGGTGAACAGGGCGGTAGCGATTTTATGTGCGATTTTCATGGTGTTCTCCTTATTGGATTTGATGGGGTTTGTCAGCCATTGGCTGGCCGATGTCGTCATTAAACCCGGTGTCCCGCAGTGCCTCTGTACGGTAGCGTACAAAAATCGCCACCTGCCCGCGAGGTGCGGAAGCGCACAGACCCGGCCTGATGCGCTGACTAAGCTGAAGCCACAACTTTTTTCAGGAGACCATCATGAAACGCTCAAGCACCTTCGCCGCCGCGCTGCTGGCCGGCGTAGCAGTTCTCAGCGGCTGCGCCAGCACCAGCCAGCAACCGCAGCAAGTGGGCTACGTCAACAACGAAGCGGCCAGCTACGGCACCATCGAATCGATCCAGGTGATGCAGCCGCGCGCCAGCTCCGGCGCCGGCGCCGTGACGGGCGGCCTGATCGGCGGTTTGCTGGGCAACCAGGTCGGCTCCGGCAGCGGCCGCACGGCGGCCACGGTGGCCGGCGCCGTGGGTGGCGCGGTGGTCGGCAACAACGTCGAGAACAAACGCAACGCCGCGCAGGAATACCAGGTCAGCGTGCGCATGGACAATGGCGACTACCGCATCGTCAATCAGGACAGCATTTATGACCTGCGGGTGGGCGCGCGCGTGCGCCTGGTCGACGGCCGCCTGTATCGTTACTAAGCCAAGGAGAGCCACATGGGCACCATCATTCTGATTATCCTGGTGCTGGCCCTGATCGGCGCGTTGCCGACCTGGCCGCACAGCCGCAACTGGGGCTACGCCCCCAGCGGCATTACCGGTCTGATCGTCGTCATCCTGCTGATCATGCTGCTCACCGGCAGGCTCTAGAGAAGGAGAACGTCATGCTACGTCGCCTCATCGGCGGTGCGGCGCTGGTGTGCGCGGCTTGGTCGGCCGCGCATGCGCAAGACACCACGCCGCAGCAAAACGCCACACTGCAAAGACAGGAAATCTCCAGGGGAGAGCCGACCCGCTGGTCGCAACCGGATGCCACCGACGCAGCCCGCACCCGCACGCTGCGCAAGGAAATCGGCGCTGCACTGGCCGAAGCCAGGCAGGCCTGCAAGCAAGGCCCTGCGAGCGAGCGCAGCGCCTGCCTGAAAGAAGCGCAGACCACCTACCAGCATGACCTCGCAAATATTCCGCAATTGCTGGCCCAGAGCCGCTAAAGAAAAAGGCCGCTCATGAACGCGGCCTTGATTTACTACGCTTCCGGCGGGCGCTTGTGGCGGAGCAGCCAGGCCACGCCGGCGCCGGCCACCACCGCCAGCGCGATGGCCGGCTTGATCAGGCGCTTGCGCGCGATGAAGGAGCCGATGGTCAGCGCATACGGCATCAGCGATTTCAGTGATTTGAAATTGAGGCCGCCCAGGCCGCCGCTCAGGCCGCCGGGCTGCAACAAGCCGCCCAGCCGCGCCTGCGCCAGGCTCACCGCATGCTCGACCGCGCCATGCAACAGCGCCTCCGGATGCAGCGCCTGCCCTACCAGCGCTTTCGAGTGCACCACCTTGATGCGGTACAGCTCGCCCTCGCGGATCAGCTTTTGCTTTTCAGCCGCCAGCGCGGCCGCTTGTTCCTGCTTGTTCATGGTCGCTCCTTACAGCAGCATGTCGCGGTCGGACTTCAGTTCCGCCATCGTCGCCGGCAAGGACAGCTTGCCACTGCGCAGCACGGAACGCGCGTAGAAAATCAGGCCGATCGCAATCAGCAGGAACACCCCGGTGATGATGGGCAGGATCACCCAGCCGATCGCCGCCCACGCCAGATACACGATGGTGACCGAAGCATAGATCAGCGCAAAGCCGCCCAGCACCACGGCCAGGGCAAACACCAGCACCAGCTTCAGCAAATGATCGCGCACCTCCGCCAGCTCCAGCGCGGCCAGTTCCAGCCGGTTGAGCAACAGGCCGATCGCGTTGCGGACCACCAGGCCCAGCGACGCGATCAAGCCCGGCGGGCGACTTGCTTCCTCATGCGCCACGGCAGCTTACTTACGGCCGATGATGACGCCGACCAACAGGCCAACGCCAGCGGCCAGGGCAATCGAACGCCACGGATTTTCCTTGACGTACTCGTCGGCCTGCTTGGCCGCTTCCTTGGTGGCGGCGACCGCGCTGACCTGGGCTTCATGGGCCTTGGCCAGGGCGGTGTCCAGCGCGCGCATGCCGCGGCCGCGCAGCTCGTCGGCTTTCTCACCGGTCAGCGCGGTGGCGGCGGTGAACAGGGCCTGGGCATCCTTGACCAGGGTTTTCACGTCGTTGTTCACGGTACTGATGTTTTGTTCCAGCATGATGAAGCTCCTGTTGTGATTGTTGGTATGCAACTGTACCGCAAATGGCGCCAGACTGGCGCCCTGCCTCAACCATTATTGGTCAAGCAGATCACGCATATCGTCCGCGTGTTCTTCTTCCACCGCCATGATCTTGATCAAAAGATGGCGTGTTGTCGGATCGCTGTCGCCGATGCGTTCGATCATTTGCCGGTACGACTCAATGGCGACCCGCTCTGCGATCAGATTGGCCCGCACCATCGATTGTACGTCTTCTGACGCATCATACTCGGCATGGCTGCGTGCGAGCAACGTTGCCGGATTGAAATCGGGATCGCCGTTGAGCTGGACGATGCGTTCGGCCAGCCAGTCGGCGTGCTCCTGCTCCTGTTGCGCATGCTCGAGGAATTCGGCCTTGATGCCGGCATTGTCGCGCCCCGCCACCGTGTAGTAGTGCCGCTTGTAGCGCATGATGCACACCAGTTCGGTGGCCAGTGCCTCGTTCAGCATCTGGATCACGGCGCGCCGGTCGCCCTGGTAGCCGGCCGTGACCGCGCCGTCTTCCAGGTTGCGCGCGGCGGCGCGGATGGCTTCGACATCAATGCCGGTTGGGGTAGATTCAGCCATGACTTCTCCTTTGAAAAATTAGCGGCGGTTGGCGATCGGTGCGCCGTTCTGCGACAGCACGATCTCCACCCGGCGGTTCAGCTGGCGGCTGCCGGCGTCGGCATTGCTGGCCACCGGATAGGCTTCGCCGTAGCCGCGCGTGCCGATCTTGCCGCTCGGGACGCCCAGCCCGATCAGTGCGCTACGCACCGATTCGGCGCGCCGCTGCGACAGTTCCAGGTTGTGCTGCGAGGTGCCGGTACTGTCGGTAAACCCTTCGACCAGCACCACGCTTTGTGGTTCCTGCAGCAGCACGTCGGCGACCTTTTGCGCGGTGCGCAGGCCTTCCGCGCTGAGCTCGGCACGGTCGACGTTGAACAGCACATCGCTCAGGGTGATGATGACGCCGCGCTCGGTCTGCTTGGCCTGCAGGTCGGCCAGTTGCTGTTGCAGGGCAGCGTTCTTGGCGGCCTCGTCGCGCGCCGAATTGGCGGCGGCATCGGCTTGCGCGCGTGCCGCGTCGGCCTCGGCCTTGGCACGTTCGGCCTTCATGCGCGCCTGCTCGGCTTCGGCAGTACGGGCCTCAAGGCGGATTTCATCGCGCTGGCGGCTGGCGTTGGCCACGTCGGCCTCAGCCTGCTTGGCGCGCGCCGCTTCCTGCGCGGTGGCGATCTTCTGCTTGGCGATGTAGGCCAGCTTGTCGATCTCGTTCAGGCTTTCCTTTTTCGCGGCGGCGGCGTTGGCGCGGTCCAGCGCATCGGCAGCGGCCTTGAATTCCAGCGGCGCGTTGGCGGCCACCGACGGATTGTTTTGCGCTGCGATGAAGTCGCCGCGCGCCTGGTCCAGTTGGCTGGTGGTGGTGGGCGTGCTGCTGCAGGCGGCAAGCATCACCGAAACGGCAAACGCGGCAGGCATCAGGGCAAATTTTTTCATGATGAGCTCCTTTTATTCTTGGCTTGTTGTTGGCTTATTGGGCTTATTGTTGGCTGGTGGCGTTGGCGCGCTGCAGCTCTTCACGCAGCAGGCGGATGTTTTGTTGCAGCTCGTCGGCGGCCATCGTGGCCTTGGCCGAGGTGGCCTTGCTCTGCGCCAGTTGGGCATCGGCCGACGCTTGCGAGGCCAGGTCTTGCGCGGCCTTGTAGTCCTTGGCCGCCAGCGCCTGGTTGGCGCGCATCAGCTTGTCGCGCGCCGATTGCATTTCGGCCGGCGCCAGCTCGGCCGCGCCGGCACTGGTGGCAGCAGCAACGGCCTGGTTGGAAACAGCCACATCAGCGGTGGCGGGCGTTTTGTTGCTGGCGCAAGCGCTGACACCCAGCGCCAGTGCTGCGCCGCCCAGCATGGTCCATAGCTTCATTATTGTTCTCCTCAAGATGGTTGCAGTGGCATAGTTATATGCCGCCCGCTGCACAGCATCAGTACGGTGACGCACACATCCCGCCGTGTGTAAAATGATGCAACTCCCAATATTCTTATCCGCCATGCTCAAGTCCCGCCGCACCCTGATCGCCGTAGCCATCGCGTTGGCCATCCCGGCCGCCGCCGTCGTCGTGCTCAACCACGTCGACTGGAACCGCGCGCGCCCCTGGCTCAACGAGAAAATCAGCGCGGCGCTCGAGCGCCAGTTCGAGATACGCGGCCCGGTGTCGCTGGCCTGGGACCGGCAAGGCCGCTGGCTGCCGCTGCCGCATCTGGTGGCGCGCGACGTCCACCTCGGCAATCCGCGCGGCATGCCGGCCGAGATGGCCAGCGTCGACCAGCTGGCGTTTGCCATCGAACTGCTGCCGCTGCTGCGCCAGCGCATCGAGATTCCCGAACTGCGCTTCGACAACCCGGCCCTGCTGCTGCAACGCGACGCCGACGGCAAAAACAACTGGACCTTCAAGAGCGACGACCAGCCCTCCGCATGGACGGTGGACGTGCACAGCGTGGTGCTGGCCAAGGGCACGGTGCGCTACGCCGATGCGCTGACCCACGTCGACGCCACCGCCCACATCGACACCATCAACGACGCCCGCTACGGCGTGGCGTGGCAATTGCGCGGCAAGTGGAATAACCGCGACTTCAGCGGCAACGGCAAGGCCGGCGCGGTGCTGTCGCTGCAGGAACAAGCCAAGCCGTTCCCGCTGGCGGCCCAGCTCAACGTCGGCGGCACCAGCATCAGCATCGAAGGCACGCTGACCAAGCCGGCCGCGCTGGCGGCGCTCGATGTGCGGCTCAAGCTGTCCGGCCCCAGCATGGCGCGGCTGTACGCGTTGACCGGCGTGCTGCTGCCGGAAACGCCGCCGTTTGCCACCGAAGGCCATCTCACCGGCACGCTCGGCGCGCACCAGAGCGCTTGGCTGTACGACCAGTTCACCGGCACCGTCGGCCGCAGCGATATCGGCGGCAAGCTGGCCTTCAAGACCGGCTCCGGTGCGGCACGCCCCCTGTTGAGCGGCTCGGTGCAATCGAAGCTGCTGCAGGTGTCCGACCTCGGCCCGCTGATCGGCGCCGACTCCAACGCCAGCAAGGAAGCGCGCGGTTCGGAAACCGTCCAGCCGGGCAACAAGGTGCTGCCGGTGGAACAGTTCCGCACCGAGCGCTGGACCGCCATCGATGCCGATGTCAACTTCAAGGCCGCGCAAATCACGCGCGAAAAAGCGCTGCCGATCAACAACCTCGACACCCAGCTGCACCTGAAGGATGGCGTGCTGGCGCTGACGCCGATGAACTTCGATATCGCCGGTGGCCGCTTCACTTCGAACGTGATGCTGGACGGCAGCGGCAAGCACAACCCCAACGCCATCCGCGCCGAACTCAAGGCCGGCGCGCGCAAGCTGCAACTCAAGAAGCTGTTCCCCAACATCGACGGCATGCAGGCCACGGTCGGTGAAATCAACGCCGACCTGTCGCTGTCGGCCACCGGCAACTCGGTGGCCAGCCTGCTCGGCGCGTCCAACGGCGAATTGAAAGGCGTGGTCAGCGAAGGCAGCGTCAGCAAGCTGCTGCTGGAAGCGATGGGGCTCAACATCGGCAGCGTGGTGCTGACCAAGCTGGTCGGTGACAAGCAGGTCAAGCTGAATTGCATGGTGACCGATTTTGCCGTCACCAACGGCCTGATGAAATCGCGCCTGTTCGTGGTCGACACCTCCGAGGCACGCATCGACATCAGCGGCAATGTCAACCTCGGCAACGAAAAGCTGGACCTGACCCTGCGGCCGGACGCCAAGAGCATGCGCGTGATTTCGCTGCGCGCGCCGATCTACGTGCGCGGCACCTTCAAGGAACCCGACCTCAGCGTGGACAAGGGCACGCTGGCCCTGCGCGCCGGCGGCGCCCTGGCGCTGGCGGTGGTGGCGCCGGTCGCCGCCATCGTGCCGCTGGTCAGCACCGGCCCCGGCGAGACCAGCAGCGGCTGCCAGGCCCTGATCGCGCAGGCGGGCGGCAAGCCGGCCGCGCCACCGCCCTGATTGCGGTCTTACGTGTGTTGCCGAACCGAAGCACCGAGCCGCTTTGCTTATGCTGTGGTCAGCATCTACAACAAGGAGCTCATCATGAACAACATCAAGCGTATTGCAGCAACCACCGCCATTCTGGCAGCCACCCTGGGCCTGAGTGCCTGTGCCAATATGTCGGGGCAAGACAAGAACACCGCCATCGGCGCCGGCGTTGGTGCAGTGGCCGGCTCGGTCCTGACCGGCGGTAGCGCGGTCGGCACCGTGGGCGGTGCAGCGGTGGGTGGCGTGATCGGCAATCAAGTGCAGAAGCCGCCGCGTTAAAAGCCGACAGTCCCATCTTCAACGGACCTGCGGGTCCGTTTTTATTTTTCCTTGAACAGATCGTAGCAATGGCAGGACGCCGCTTCCAGCCCGGCGGCGTCGAGGATCTCGATATTGCCGCGGCTGTAGCTGATCAGCTTTTGCTGTTGCAAGGCGCTGGCGGCCTTGGTCACGCCGACGCGCCGCACGCCCAGCGCATGGGCCAGGAATTCGTGGGTCAGGTGGAATTTGTCCGATTGCAGGCGGTCGCGCGTGATGAGCAGCGAACGCGCCAGCCGCGCTTCCAGCACGTGGAAGCGGCTGCATACGGCAATCTGGATCGCTTGCGCCAGTTGTACACCGGTGTAGCGGTGCAGCAGGTGCTGCAGCGATTCCATGCGCTCGAACTCGGCGATGAAATCGGCGGCGGCCATGCGGTAGGCGCGGCCGGAACGCTGCACCACCGCGCGCACCTGCGCCATCGCCGCGCCCTGCGCCAGCGAGGCGCCCAGCATGCCTTCGCGGCCCAGCAGGCCAACTTCCAGCGTCATGCGCCCTTGCGCCACGCCCAGCAGCGAGATCAGGCAATCAATAGGAAAGTACACATACTGCATCGCCTGCCCCGGCTCCGACAACACCTGGCCGTTTTCCACCCGCACCGTCTCGCACTTTTCGGCCAGCTGGAGCTGGTCGTCGTCCGGCAAGCTCGCCAGCAGGCGGTTGTTCGCCAGCCGGAGCGGCGCGCGGTCGTCATCGATGGAAGTGGAGGTCGAGGTAAGCATGGCCGCAGATTAACGGCAATAATTTATGCCGTATGTACGCTGACGCACGGAAGAATTAGATGTCCTTGAGGAAAATATTATCCTCAACTAAAAACAAAGGACATCCTCATGGACACCCAAAACAAACCAGCCACCCATCCGATCATGGTCATCGCCGCCGTTGCGGTGGTGCTCTTCTGCGGTGTCGGCAGCGCGGCCATTCTGGGCTGGCTGCCGACTTCCAGCGCCACCGTGCCGACGCAAGTGAGCGGCATGCCGCCAGCACCGGAACAGTCGCTGGCGCAAGCGCCGCAACAAGGCCCGGCCCCGCTGCCGGAGCAGGAAGCCCGCCAGGCGCCATGCGCCAACTGCGGCGTGGTGGAATCCGTGCGTGCGATTGAGCACCGTCCGAAAGGCAGCGGAGTCGGCGCGGTCGGCGGCGCGGTGCTGGGCGGCCTGCTGGGCAACCAGGTCGGCAGCGGCCACGGCCGTCAGCTGGCAACCGTGGCTGGCGCAGTCGGCGGCGCGGTGGCCGGTAACCAGATCGAAGGCAATATGAAAACCACCCACAGCTGGGACGTCGTGGTCCGCATGGACAACGGCACCAAGCGCACCTTCCATAACTCGCAGCAGCCAGCGTGGCGCTCGGGTGATTCGGTGCGCGTGGTCAACGGCCAGCTGCGCTCGATGGACTAACACGCTAGGTACGTCACCGTACAGAATCGGCGACGGCCAGCACAGATAATCAATGCAACACAACCCGAGGAGATAATTATGCTATACACCATCGCTGTTGTCCTGATCATCCTGTGGCTGCTGGGCCTGGTCACGTCGTACACCCTCGGCGGCTTCATCCACATCCTGCTGGTGATCGCCGTCATTGCCGTGCTGCTGCGCCTGATTAGCGGACGCGGCGTGTAGCGCTCTCCGCCAGCGGACAGAACGGCGCCCCAACTTCGGGGCGCCGTTTTCGTTTATGCTAGGCGTTTTCGGGAGGACCTATGAAACGTCTCATGCTTACCTTGGCAATATTGGCTGCGGCTCAAGCCTCTGCGCAAAACAGCATCAAGCCCGGCCTGTGGGAAATCACCAGCAAGGTCAAGACCGGCAACGCCCAGCAAGACCAGGCCATGAGCGCCGCCGCCGCGCAGTTTGCCGCCATGCCGCCCGAGCAGCGCGCGCAGGTGGAGGCGATGATGGCCAAGAACGGCATCTCCATGCCCAAGGCCGGCAGCGACGGCGCCATCACGCTGACCGCCTGCGTCACGCCGGAAATGGCCTCGCGCAAGGAATTGCCGATGAACCAGAAAGGCAAATGCACCTCGAAGCAGGAACCAGTGGCGGGCGGCATGAACGTCTCCTACACCTGCACCGACCCGGCTTCCAGCGGCAACGGCCAGATCCGTTTCAACGGCGACAGCGCCTACAGCATGACCATGCAGGTCACCAACAATACCGGCGCCGGTCCGCGCAGCGCCAACGTGGAGTCAAGCGGACGCTGGCTGAGCGCGACTTGCCCTGCAAAAGTGCAGTAAGGAAACTATGTTCGCCAGCGTACATACAGGCGCAAATGCCGCCGGTATACTGGCGCGATGCTAGAGATCCTCGAAAAAATCACGCCGGACAATAGCGATATCGGCCCGATGGTCGAGCTGTTCGACACCTTACGTCCCCGCCGCGCCAGCGATGGCGCGCGGGCCATCGCCAATGTACGCACGCTGTGCCAGCTGTTGAAAGGCAATCCGCAGCATGCGCTGGCGCTGCACCTGTACGCACGCAACCTGATCGCCACGCGCCGCCATGCCAGCCTGTACACCGAGATCGGCGTGCTGTCCAACGACGGCTTCTTCACCGAACTGAAAACCCGCATCGCCTACCGCATCCTGCCGCCGGCGCTGGGCAACGACTACCTGAGCGAAGCGCTGGACCAGATCGTCTACAAGCGCACCGATTACCTGTGGATCGCCGCCGTGCCGGCCGAAGACTGGCTGGCCCTGCTGGACGTGGTGCGGCAGGCCGCACCGGCCGAAGGCCACCTGATGCTGCCCGGCCTGCTCGATGCGATCCGCACCCTGTCCTACCGCGTGTGCGCCATCGGCCTGGAGCCGCGCCTGACCAATTTCCATACCGAGATGGAGACCTACGAATCACCGTTCATGGTGCAGAACTTCGAGGTCAACGCCTATCTCGACGGCTACCAGCGCAAGCTGGCCGGCGAAGCAGTCGAGCTTGAAGACACGCGCCACCTGCTGGTCATGCTCGACCAGTGCGACGCGGTGATCGCCAAGATCCGCAAGAAAGCCCTGAGCCAGGGCACCAGCATCGCCCTCACCTACCTGCTGGTATCGCTGACGCAGAGCCTGGACCGCATGCGCAAGCTGCTGTTCCTGGTCGACGAGCAGCACGACGGCGAACGCCGCAACGCCGCCGTGGCGCTGTGGCAGGAACTGGTCGAAGCGCACAACAACAAATACATGGTGCGCGACCTGCTGCGCGATAACATCGACCTGCTGGCGCGCAACGTCACCGAAAACGCCAGCCACACCGGCGAGCACTACGTGGCCGACAACCGCCAGCAGCTGGGCGCCATGTTCGTGTCCTCGGCCGGCGCCGGGCTGGTGATCGGCTTCATGGCGCTGTTCAAGATCCTGATGTCCTACCTGCGTGCTGCGCCGCTGGTGGAAGCCTTCCTGTTCAGCATGAACTACTCGCTGGGCTTCATGTTCATCCACCTGCTGCATTTCACGGTGGCGACCAAGCAGCCGGCCATGACAGCCTCGCGCATCGCCACCGGCCTGCAGTCCAAGGACGGCCGCAACATCGATCTGGACAGCATGGCCGAGCTGTGCGCCAAGGTGATCCGCACCCAGAACATGGCGGTGCTGGGCAACCTGGCCGTGGCCATCCCGACCGCCTACGCGATTGCGATCGCGTGGCCGCTGATCACCGGCCATCATCTGGTGTCGCCGGAAAAAGCCATGCACCTGCTGCACGATATCGATCCGATCCACGCGCCGACGCTGATCTACGCGGCGATTGCCGGCGTCTGCCTGTTCGTGGCCGGCCTGATTTCGGGCTACTACGACAACAAGGCGCTGTACACACGCTGGGCGCAGCGCATCGCGCAGTTGCGCGGCCTGCGCTGGCTGCTGGGCGTTGAGCGCACCGAGCGCCTCGGCGTCTACATGGAAAACAACCTCGGCGGGCTGATGGGGAATTTCTTCTTCGGCATCCTGCTGGGCGTGATGCCGTTTATCGGCTTCGTGCTGGGCATTCCGCTGGATATCCGGCACGTGACGTTCTCCTCCGCCAACTTTGCGACAGCAATTGTTGGACTCGATCACAATGTCAGCTGGGAACTGGTTGTGACCTCGGTGGCAGGTTTCTTGTCCATCGGTACGGTCAACCTGCTGGTCAGTTTCGGGTTGGCGCTGTGGGTGGCGCTGCGTTCGCGCCAGGTGCACTTCAAGCACGGCTGGCAATTGCTGAAGGCGCTGGGGCGTCGCTTCCGTGAGGCCCCGGTCGGCTTCTTCTTTGGATCAAAGGAAGAACACACATGAAATCGCTGCGCATGCACCACTGGCTCCCGATGCTGATGATGTGCTGGGGTTTGCTGGGCGCATGCGCATCGCTGCCCGATGTGCAGGATCTGGGCGACCGGGTAGCGCCGGCCGCCACCATGAGCAAGCTGGCCAAGCGCTGGCCGCAAGCAGCACTGGAAGAAGCGGCCACCGGCGAGCCTCTCATCGCCGGCAACAAATGCACGCTGCTGTTCGACGGCCCGCAGACCATGTCGGAAATGCTGAAGGCGATCACCGCCGCGCGCAACCACATCAACCTTGAAACCTATATCTTCGACCAGGACGAGCTGGGTCTGAAATTCGCCGATGCGCTGATCGAAAAACAGCGGCAAGGTGTGACCGTCAATATCCTGTACGACAGCGTCGGCACCATCGGCGTGCCGGCCGAATTCTTCAAGCGCATGCGTGATGCAGGCATCCACCTGATCGAATTCAATCCGGTCAACCCGGCCAAGGCCAGCGGCGAGGGCTGGAAGCTGAACAACCGCGACCATCGCAAGATGCTGATCGTCGATGGCAAGGTGGGTTTCACCGGCGGCATCAACATCAGCGCTACCTATGCGAAAAGTTCGCTGTTCCGCTCCGCCTCGCGGCCGACCGACAAATCGCAAGTGGGCTGGCGCGACACCCATCTCAAGATCGAAGGCCCGGCAGTGCGTTCGATGCAATGGCTGTTCATGCGCCAGTGGACCTCGCAGGGCAAGGAAGAATTGCCGGATGCCGATTACTTCCCGCCGCTGGTGGTGGCCGGCGACAAGGCGGTGCGCGTGCTGGGCAGCGAGCCGGGCGGCGAGTTTGAAATCTACAAGGCCTACGCGCTGGCGATCCAGGAAGCGAAGAAATCCATCCACATCACCTCGGCCTACTTCGTGCCGGACCGGCAAACGGTGGACGCGCTGATCGCAGCGGCCAAGCGCGGCGTGGATGTGAAGATCGTGCTGCCGGGCGTGTCGGACAGCGGACTGGTGTTCTACGCCGGCCACGCTTTCTACGACGACCTGCTGGCTGCCGGCGTGAAAATCTACCAGCTCAAACTGGCGGTACTACACGCCAAGACCGCCGTCATCGACGGCACCTGGTCGACGGTGGGCTCGACCAATATCGACATGCGCAGTTTCCTGCACAACAGTGAGGTCAACGTGATCGTCATGGGCACGGCCTTCGGCACCGAGATGGAGAAAGCCTTCCAGGAAGACATGCGCGACTCCAACCAGATCACACTGGAACTATGGCGCGACCGCTCGATGGTGCAGCGCATGAAGGAATGGGCAGCACGCTTCATGAACTACTGGCTATAAGAAAGTCAGGCTTCCCCCGCCAATGACCACACATCGCCGCTGCGGCGGAAGCATTCAGTGTGCACCGGCTCGAAGCTGGCCGTGCCTTCGATCCAGCTGTAGCGCACTACCTGCACATCGTCCGGCGCCACGCGCAGCACATTGAAGGAATTAGATTCGCCACGCCCCCGCGTCGAAGTGGCCGTTCCTGCCTGCACCACCAGCGCCGCGTAGCCGCTGATCTTGTAACGCTGCGCGCTGTTGCTGGCATGGCTGGTGTGCAGATGGCCCGCCAGCAGCACGTCCACGCCGCACTCGGCGAACGCCTGCATCGCCATCGGCGCGCGGTCGACCAGATCATCCGGGTCGGAATGCTCGGGCAAATCGAAGGGATGGTGGGTGACGATGATGCGCGTGTGATCCGGCCCCGCCGCCTGCATGCGCTGGCGCATCTGCGCCAGCTGTTCCTTGTTGACGCGGCCATCCTTGAAGGTCAGCGAGCGCGCGGTGTTGAGGCCGAGGATGACGATCTCCTCATCCGCATATTCCGGCGCCAGGTCCAGCGTGACGTAGCGCGTGTACTTGCGCAGCGGCGCCAGAAAACGGCTGGCGACGTTATACAGCGGGATGTCGTGATTGCCCGGCACCACAATCTGCGGCCCCGGCAAGGTGTCCAGCCAGGCGCGCGCGGCTTTGAATTCCTCGGTCTTGGCGCGTTGGGTCAGGTCGCCGGAAACCACCACCACGTCCGGCGCCAGCCTGGTCACCAGCTGCTGCAAAGGCCGCAGCAAGTCCGGATCGACCCGGCCAAAGTGCAGATCCGACAAATGGACAATGGTGCGCATGCTCCCCTCCTAGGCCGCAGGCGGCACGATCACCGTCAATGCCGCAGCCCTTGAACGATAGCACAGTGGCGCCGTCATCAGCGTCACTTCGCCGTCGGTGGCCACACGCATGCGCTGGTGGCGGGTCTCGATGGTCAGCGATGGCGCCGACAGCACATCGAAATCGCGCGCCTCCTGCAGGCGGCCGAACAGCGCATGCACAGCGTAGCGCAGCAGACCGAGCCGGGTCGGCTTCTGCGCCACGTACAGGCACAGTTGGCCGGTATCCAGCCGCTCCCGCGCGCCCAGCGTCAGGCCTTGCAGGTATTCGTTGTTGCCGATAAAGACAAATGGCGTGCGCCGCAAATGCTCCTCGCCATTGATCCTGAGCTGCACACTCAAAAACGGAAAACGCCGCAAGGCAGTCAGCAAGGCCCAGCCGAACGCCGGCCACTTGCTGCGTCCGAGGTGACGCTGTTGCTGCTCGCGGTCGCGCACAATGTCCGGATAGATGCCGAGGCTGGAATTATTGAGGAAGATGCGGCCATTCACCTCGCCCACATCCACCTTGGCCGGTACGCCTTGCACCACATTCGCCACGGCTTCATCCAGCTCCAGCGGAATCTTCAAATCCTTGGCGAAGTGATTCAGCGTCCCCAGTGGCAGCACGCCCAGCCGCGCCGGCGTGCCCGCCAGCACCGACGCCACCGCATTGATGGTACCGTCGCCGCCGCCTGCCACCACCGTGGTCGCGCCCTCCTCCACGGCCCGCTGCGCCCGCGCGATCATCTCCTCGCCGCTTTGCGCCAGCGTGATATCGACCGTCACGCCTTGCGCGGCAAACTTCTCGGCCAGCGCCGCGCCCCAGCCACCACAGTAGCCAAGCCCCGCCTTCGCATTAACGATGACAACGATTTGATCCATATGATTTATACCGTTTTAGCTTCACGCCTGCGGCGCAATGTGGAGATGGCTGTAATGCACACCGCCAGCCAAGCCACGCTCTCCGCCATCGCGGCCAGCACGTCGCTGACATAGTGCGCGCCGAGGTAGACCCGGCTGAATGCCACCAACAATACCATCGCCACGCATAACGCTACTGTTCCCAAGCGCACACTCCACGCCGGGCGGGCCATCACCAGATAACTGGCCAGCAAGCCGTAGAAGCAAGTGGCTGCCGTTGTATGGCCACTGGGGAAGCTATAGGTCGCCAGGGTCACCAACGGATCCTCGAACACTGGCCGCGCGCGCTGGAACACGTGCTTGAGCACCACATTCAACAGCATCCCGCCCGGCACCGAGCACACCAGCGCCAACAACCAGTAATACGCCCGTTCGCGCCACAGCCACGCCGCCAGCGCGCAGAACAGCAGCACCATGCCGGCCACCGAATGCATGGCCGAGACGCCAAGCATCAGCCCGGTGAACGGCTCGGCGGCATGGGCATTGAACCAGTGCGCCACCTGCACGTCCAGCACGGTGATGGCCTCCTGCCCCATGACCGCCTCGGCCAGTTCATGGAATACATAGCCCGAAAACAGCAGCAAAGCCATCCCCAAGGTCAAATGCAAACCGAATTCGCCGCCCGGAGACAGTCTTGCCTCCACGAAACTGAGCAATTTGTTAGAAATTTGGTCCTCCTGACCACTTGGCCGATGAAGTTGGCGTAAAAACCACGAAACAACGAATTTACTGTTTATTTGCACAGTACCTGTTTATTCATACAGTAGTTATGCTATTCTGAACTCCTCGTTAAACACATCACCAACAAAAGGAATTCACATGAGCACTCTGAACAGCAGCTATGGTTCCCGTTTCGGTCTGGAATACCTGCCAACCTCTTTCATGGTTCGCATGGGCAAACGCGAAATGATGGTGTGCCGCGACTTTCGCAAACGTTTCTACGCAGTGAACCCGATCATGGAATGCGACACCGGCGTGCAAGCAGGTCACCTCGAGGTGCTGCTGTTCCGCCGCTGGCTGCTGATCCTGTCGAAATCGAAGGCTCACTAATGGTTGCCGGTGCCAGTTGCCCTCCCCAGTCGCATGACAGGCCGGCCAACGCCGCTGCCTCGTTAGCGCTCCTCACCTGGGTTTGGCAACTGGCGAACCGACATCCGTCTCCGGATGCGCCTCGTGCCACAGCGTCACAAACAGCACCATCACGACCGGACCGATAAACAGTCCGACCAGGCCCAGGGTTTCCACCCCGCCGAGTATGCCGAACAGTACGGCAAGGAATGGCAGCCGCGTGGCGTTGCCGATGATGCCGGGCCGTACAAAGTGATCCGCTACGAATAGCACCACGCCGCCCCAGGCCGCCACGGCAATCGCTGCCGGAATGGCGCCCTTGAAGGCCAGCAGACCCGCTGCGCCGAGAAATGCCAGCGGTGCGCCAAACGGAATAATCGCCAGGATGCCGGTCGCCGCCGCCCACAATGCCGCCGATGGCAAGCCGGCCAGCGCATAGCCGATGCCGATCAACACGCCTTCTGCCAAGCCCACCAGCACCAGTCCATTGACTGTGGCGCGGATGGCGGTCGGGATTTTCTGCGCATAGTGGCCCCAGCGTACCTGGCCGAACCAGTGGCTGCCGATGGCAGTGATCTGGCAGTTCAGTACCTCGCCATCTTTGTAGAAGAAGAACAGACACAGGAAGGCCAGCCCGAAATTCACCAGCCGGTGCATGAAGCCGACGCCGGCCACCTTGATCATGTCGCTGGCCGAGTGGAAGCCGTTGATTTCACGGTCGGACATCAAATGGGAAAGACCGTGCGGCTGGCTCAGGGTGGCTTGCCACCACTCCGTAATCGAATCGCCTATGACCGGCAGGTGCTGGATGAAGGCCGGCACCGGGATGCCGTCCGTGTTGGCGGTGACAACGTAATTGGCCAGTTCCGGCGCCTGCTTCGCCGCCTGCGCCACGCCCAGCAGCACCGGTATGATGAACACCGCCGCCAGCAGCAAGGTCAGCACGGCCGCCGCCACGATGTGATGGCGGCCGAAACGCTCGCGCATGCGCCGGTACAACGGCCATGTCGCCACGCATAAAATCCCGGCCCAGATCAGCGGCAGGAAGAAGCGGTGCATCACAAAGGCGGCCAGTGCAATCAGCGTCAGTGAAAAACCGGCGCTCAGAATATCGCGCTGGGTGTCGGTCATGACTCTCTCCCGTGTTTTTGTTGACGCTATGGTAAGCGCTTTTTGTTGCGGCGCAAGCACGCCAACGGCCGATTTCAGGCGGCCTTAAGCTTTTTCACACTGCGCACGCAGGAAGTCGCGCAGCGCCAGCACGGTCGGCGTGACCTGCGACCGGTGCATGCACAGCATGTGCAGCGCGGTGCGTTCGCCCAGCAGGTCCGGCAGCAGCACCTGCAACCGGCCGGCGCGGATGTCGGCGCTCAGGTCCAGCCGCGATTTGTAGGCGATGCCCAGCCCCGCCACCGCCCAGCGCCGCACCACGTCGGCATCGTCCACGCTGCGGTTGCCGTTGACGTGGATGATTTCGGGCTCGGCCTCCGCATCGCGGTAAAAACTCCAGCGGTCGTGGATCACGTCTTCCAGCATGAAGCGCAGGCAGTTGTGACGGGTCAGTTCGTCCAGCGAGCCCAGCTTGCCGTGCTGCTTGATGTACTCGGGCGAGGCCACCAGCACGCGGCGGTTCTCCGGCGCCAGCGGAAAAGCGATCAGGCTGGAATCTTCCTGCACGCCGTAACGAATGGCGATATCTACCGGCTGGCGGTACATGTCCGACACGCGGTCGCTGATGCTGAGCTGGAAGCTGACCTTGGGGTACAGCGCCTGGAACTCGTCCAGCCAGCCCACCAGCATGTTGCGGCCGAGGTCGGACGGCATGGAAATCTTCAGCGTGCCACCCAGCGTTTCCTTGCCCTGCATCAGCGCGTCGTGCCCCTCCTGCAGCAGGCGCAGCGCTTCGCGCGCATGGCGCAGATAGGTTTCGCCCTCCTCCGTCAGCCGCAGCGACCGGGTGGTGCGGGCGAACAAACGTATCTTCAACTCGCCTTCCAGCCGCTTGACGGCGGCGCTGGCCAAGGCCGGCGAGATCTCGAGCTCGCGGGCGGCGGCCGACAAGCTGCCCCGGTCGGCAGTGCGGACAAATACGGTCAAATCATCCAGTTTCAGCATATTTTTGAAAGTGTTTCGGCGAAACGCCTCTTTTTCATCGCCACGAAATAAATGATGATACGCCCATACCAACCTTTTCGGAGCATTTTAAGAATGAAAGCCATTGCCTACCGCCAGTCCCTGCCGATCGACCACGCTGACGCCCTGATCGATATCGAGCTGCCAGCCCCGCAAGCCACCGGCCGCGATTTGCTGGTCGAAGTGCGCGCCATTTCAGTCAATCCGGTCGACACCAAGATCCGCCGCAACGTGCCGCCGGCCGAAGGCCAGGCCAAGGTCATCGGCTGGGATGCCGCCGGCGTCGTGAAAGCGGTCGGCCCGGACGTGACCCTGTTCAAACCGGGCGATGAAGTCTGGTACGCCGGCGACCTGACCCGCGCCGGCACCAATAGCGAGCTGCATCTGGTGGACGAGCGTATCGTCGGCCACAAGCCAAAGAATATCGACTTCGCGCAAGCCGCCGCGCTGCCGCTGACCACCATCACCGCATGGGAATTGCTGTTCGACCGTCTGGAAGTGAGCCGCGACGCCGGCGCCACGCAGGGCAAGTCGCTGCTGGTGATTGGTGCGGCAGGCGGCGTCGGCTCCATCCTGGTCCAGCTGGCGCGCCAGCTGACCGGCCTGACCATCATCGGCACCGCCTCGCGTCCGGAAACCGGCGAGTGGATCAAGCAGCTGGGCGCGCACCATGTGATCGACCACAGCAAGCCGCTCAACGAAGAAATCGCCCGCCTCGGCCTGCCGCCCGACAGGCTGCCGCCTGTCGCATATGTCGCCGCGCTGAACCAGACCGACCATCACTGGGCCGCCATCAGCGAGCTGGTCGCGCCGCAAGGCAAAGTCGCACTGATCGACGACCCGGCCTCGATTGACGTGCGCACGCTGAAACGCAAGAGCGTTTCGCTGCACTGGGAGTTCATGTACACCCGCTCGATGTTCCAGACCGATGATATTCAGAAGCAGCACCAGCTGCTGAACGATGTGGCCAAGCTGGTGGAAACCGGCGCGGTGAAAACCACGCTGGCCGAGCGCTATGGCAAGATCAACGCCGCCAACCTCAAGCGCGCCCACGCCCTGATAGAGAGCAACACCGCCAAGGGCAAAATCGTGCTGGAAGGCTTCTAAACAGCCGCACGCGCTGCCGCAGCCGAGGCGGCGTCGGCCTCGGCCCGCAAACGCGCCAGCACCAGATCGTCATGCCGCGTCAGGGCCTCCTGCATGCGGCTGGCCGAAGCGCAGGACGCTTCCAGCACCGCCACCAGCGTGGCCTGCCGGCGCTTCAGCGCGGCCGAGTCGTAGCCCAACTGCTCGAACATGCGGCCGATGTCGGTGCAGTAGTCGCGCAATTCCATCATGGTGACTTTGGTGAATTCGATATCGGTGCGCATGCTGTGATCGAGGTCCAGCATTTCCAGCCTCTCCTGCGCCACCGGCGAGACTTCACGGATGGTCGGCCCCCAGCTATCAAACTTGCCGGCGATTTTGCGCATGCGCACGATTTTCTGGTCCAGCATGCGGCAGTAATGCCAGCTTAGCCAGCATACCGGCAAGCGTGCCATAAATCGCGGCAAGCCGGCGGTGGACAGGGTACGTTCCAGTTTCTGGACGGAGGCGACCAAGCGCCGTGCGCTGGCACCGGTGGGAAATTGAGACATGGCGGTAGCTCCGAAGATGGTCCTGAGAGCTACGGTAGCCGCCGCATCAAACACATGGTTTGATGCGGGTTAAACTTCGTGCAGATTTATGCGGAAGTCTTGCGCAACATGGCCTTGATGCCACGCAGGCCCTGACGGATCCGCGCTTCGTTCTCGATCAGGGCGAAGCGCACGTATTCATCACCGTACTCTCCGAAGCCGATGCCGGGGGAGACGCAAACCTTGGCCTCCGCCAGCAGCAGCTTGGAAAACTCCAGCGAACCGAGATGGCGATACGCTTCCGGGATACGCGCCCAGATGTACATCGAGGCTTTCGGCTTGTCGACCGGCCAGCCGGCTTCGCACAAGCCTTTGTGCAGCACGTCGCGGCGGCTTTGGTACTGGGCGCAAATCTCGCTCACGCAATGCTGGTCGCCTTCCAGCGCCGCAATCGCCGCCACCTGCACCGGCGTGAAGCTGCCGTAATCGTGATAGCTCTTGATGCGCGCCAGCGCCGCCACCAGTTCCTTGTTCCCCACCATGAAGCCGACGCGCCAGCCGGCCATGTTGTAGCTCTTGGACAGCGTGAAGAATTCCACCGCCACTTCACGCGCGCCCGGCACCTGCATGATGGACGGCGCTTTCCAGCCGTCGAACACGATGTCGGCATAGGCCAGGTCGTGCACTACCAGGATGTTGTGTTGCTTGGCCAGCGCCACCACGCGCTCGAAGAATTCCAGCTCCACGCACTGCGCGGTTGGATTCGACGGGAAGCCAAGGATCATCATCTTCGGTTTTGGGTAGCTCTCGCGCACCGCGCGTTCCAGTTCGTCGAAGAAATCGACACCGGGCGTCATGCGTACCGAGCGGATATTCGCGCCGGCGATCACCGCGCCCCAGATGTGGATCGGATAGCTGGGATTCGGCACCAGGACCGTGTCGCCCTGGTCCAGCGTGGCCAGCATCAGGTGCGCCAGGCCTTCCTTGGAGCCGATGGTAACGATGGCTTCCGAGTCCGGATCAAAGCTCACGTCGTAGCGCGTCTGATACCACTTGGCGATGGCGCGGCGCAGGCGCGGGATGCCTTTCGAGGCCGAGTAGCCGTGGGTATCGGGGCGTTGTACCGTGTCGACCAGCTTGCTCACGATGTGCGGCGGCGTGGCGCCGTCGGGATTACCCATCGACATGTCGATGATATCCTCGCCGCGACGGCGTGCCGCGAGCTTGAGCTCGGCGGTGACATTGAAAACGTATGGGGGTAGGCGATCGATGCGCGCAAAGCTGCGCGGCGATGAAGAGTCAGTCATGAATTGTCCACGTAAGCGCCCGGATCCGTCCGAGCGACGTCGATGCTGAGTGCATCGGGATCGATACTAGACGATCCCGTTCATGTCTGTCTAGCGTTTTACGCGCTAGCTTGTTTTTGCTCCTGGCTGAACCACTCGAACAAAATCAGGCCGATGATGGAGCCGATAGGAAACGTGAACAGCGCCAGCAACACCCACAGCAAGGGCGCGCGCCCCAATCGCTTGGCGGCGATGCCGATGAACACAAAGTGCAGCACCAGACAAACACAGGTGCTGATGCCCGCAGCGATAATAAACAGCACTGACTGGCTGGTGTACTTTTCAAACAGCGGCGGCAGGAACGACGCGATGCTAACGATCAGCAGCACCAGCGTAACGGCGGCGGCGGCGATAGGTTGTTGGGCGCGTTCAATATGCATGACATCTCCTTGAGCAAGCGGCTATGCTGCCACGATCTGCTTACAAAATCAATAACTCAGCGCAGCGAGGTCAGCGCCGAGGCGGTGACGATGGCGGCGATGGCCAGCCATTGGGTGAGCGTCAGGTGCTCGCCCAGCACCACCATGCCGGCCAGCGCGCTCAACGCCGGCGCGGCGCTGCTGAACATGCTGAAGGTACGCGACGACAGCGTACGCATCGAGAAGATCTCCAGCGTGTACGGTAACGCGCTCGACATCACCGCGATCGCAGTGCCGATCAGCAGGAAAGTCGGCGTCAGCAACTGCGCGCCCGCATGGTAGACGCCGATCGGCACGATGAACAGCGACGCCGCCAACATGCCCCACGCCACCGACTGCCCGCCCGACATGGCCGACACGCGCTTGCCATAGACAATGTACAAGGCCCAGCACACCGCAGCACCGGCCGCATAGGCCACGCCCACCGGATCGAGTTGGTCGACCTGGCCGTGGATCGGCAGCAGGAAATACAAGCCTGCCACCGCCAGGCACACCGCGACAAAATCGCGCGGACGATGCGACGCCAGCACCGCCACCGTCAGCGGCCCGGCCACTTCAATCGCTACCGCGATGCCCATCGGGATGCGGCTGAAGGAACGATAGATCAGCAAGTTCATCAGGCCGATCACCGAGCCGTAGATGGCGACGTTGACGGCTTGCTTCATGGTCAGTGGCGTGCGCCACGGGCGGAACATCAGCAGCATCACCAGCGCCGAAATGCCGACGCGATAGGCGGTCACGCCCTCCACACCGATCTTGGGGAACAGGTGCTTGGCGATGGCGGCGCCCACGTTCAGCGACAGCTGGCTGCACAGCAACGCCAGCCCGGCCACCCACGGATTGCCGGGCGCTTGCGGTTTTTCTTCAGCCATTTTATTTCGCCGACAATTCCAGTTTCAGCGCGACCGGCTTGCCTGCATCGCCATCCGTGCTGGCCGGCGCGGCGGACTTGACCGCAGCGGCGCTGGCGCCGGCTTCCTTCAACACCGCCAGCACTGCCGCCGCGCGGCGTGCGCCCAGTTGCGGCAAGGCGTCCTTGGCCAGCGGCTGGTTTTGTTCGAGGCGCTCCTGCAGCTTGTCGTAGAACTCGGTGGCGTCGGCAACTTGCGGTTCGCCTTGCACCAGCTTGCCGAGGCGCTGCAGCACCGGCAGCTTCTTCGGTGCGGCGCCCTCTTCCTTGCCGGCGGCGCTTTCGGCGGCCTTCTTCTGCTTGTCGAGCTCTGGCGCACCGAAGCGTTCTGCGTACAGGTCGCGCAACGCGCCGCGCACTTTGCGCTGGCCGATGTCCAGCGGACCGGGCTGCTCGTCGGCTCCCAGCTTGATCTCGGCGCGTGCCAGCACGGCGCGGCGCAGGGCTTGCGCGCGCAGGGCTGCGGCATCGGCGGCTTCGCTGTACGCGCCCGGTACGGTCAGCTTGAGGTCCGGTTTCTTGGTCAGGATCTGGGCCACGTGCTGCAGTTTTTCGCGCTCCGGCGGCAGCACCACTTCGCTGCCGGCGTCGAACTCCACGGACTCCAGCTTGTCGCCGCTGACACCAAACAGGCTGCCCAGCATGCGGAACGGCGAGGTCACGATCTTGGTCATGATGTTGCCCAGCGCCTTCCACACCACCGCGCCGTAGCTGAACTCAGGATCGTTCAGATTGCCGGCCACCGGGATGCCAAGGTCGATGCGGCCGTTGCTGTCCTTGAGGATGGCCAGGGCCAGTTCCAGCGGCAGCTTGAGCGCGTCCGGGCTGTCGATGCGTTCGCCCAGCGTGAGGTTGTCGAGGATGACCTGGTTGTTGCCCTCCAGCTGGCTGTTGCGCACCTTGTACTGCAGGTCCAGCGAAATCTTGCCCTCGGCGATTTTGTAGCCGGCGAACTTCATGCTGTACGGCGAGGCCGACACCATGTCAACGTTCTTGAACACCACGTTCAGGTCCGTGTTATCGGCCAGCACAAATGGATTCATCTGGCCGCGCACGCGCGCCATGCCGTACTCGTCGACGCGGCCATCGAGTTCGATCTGGCTGCGCGCATCGCGCTTGGACGACAGGCCGGTGACCACACCGTTCAGCTCATAAATCTTGGCCGCGAATTGCGGGCGCAGGCTGAGGTCGGTGAAGTCCAGCTTGGCGTTCTGCACGCGCACCCGACGCATGCGGACCGGGAACGGCTCGCTGGCGGCGGCTTGCGGCGATGACTGCGCAGGCTGGGCCGGCGCAGGCTGCTCCACCAGCAAGCGCTGGGCGTTGAAGCTGCGGTCGTTCTCGATAATCAGGATGGCGTTCGGTTCGACAATGCGCAGTTCGGCCACGTCCAGCAAGTCGGGCTTGAGGCTGAGTGCCAGCTTGTCGGCACGTACGGTCTTCCAGTGGGCGAAGCGGTCATTGTCCAGTTCGTTGAGCGAGAGGTTGGCGACTTCAAACGCGCCGTCATAGCGCAGCGCCGGATCGGCCTTGCTGCCACCTGCTCCGGTACGCAATCGGCCTTGCGCGTTGACCACGCCTTCGGCCAGCTTCAGCTTGACGTACTTGCCCAGCAGCGGCGCCACCGGCGTCAGCGCCAGCTTGGTGAGATTGAGTTCAGTATCCACGGCGCCGGTGGACGGCACCACCTGCCCTTTGGCCGTCAGCTGACCACCTTCACGCAACGCAACGCTACCATCAAACGCCAACGGCTTCTTGAGATCCGTGCCCGCGTCGCGGACCTTCAAATTGAAGTCTTGCAGATTGACCTTGATGCCGGTGCTGGCATCATCAAACCGCGCGCCAAATTTGTTCAGCTCGACCGACTTGACGCTTGCAGTCCACGGCGCGGGCGCGTTGGCCGGCAACGCAGCCGGAGCGCTTGGCGCGCGCGGGGCTTGCGCACCGCTGCCCGGCAACGCGGCGAGGAACAGGAACTGCCCTTTCGCATCGCGCGACAAATCGAGCTGGCCGCCGTCCGCATACAAGCGCCCCACGCTGGCCTTGCGCGCCGCCAGATCGAGCGAGGCCTCATCAAAGCCAATCCGCGACAACTTGAGCGGCGCCAGTGCACCGCTGCTCATCGCCACGTTCTCCATTGCAAAGCCAGCGCCATCGATAGACAGCTTATCGCCATCCATCTGCAAGCCCAGCTTGAGCTTGGCGTTTTCAGCAGTCACCTTGAGTACCGGGCTCACCGTCTCATCGACATACGTGAGCGCCACCGCATCCAGGCCGATCTGCTTGAAGCCCACCCTCCAGCTGGTCTCCTTGGCCGCTGGCGCAGCCGGCTTGACCGGCGCAGCGGCCGCTGGCGCAGGCAGCATCAAGCCCGCCACATCCAGCTCGCCGCGCGCACCGCGCCGCACCGCCAGCGCGCCGCCGTTCAATTGCAAGCCGCCAATCTGCACCGAGCGCTTCAGCAAATCCACGCCCACATCGCTGACAGCCAACTGCTTCAACTTCACGAACGGCGCATCGATACCGCGCTTCAGCGACAACGCATTCAGGCTCATGCTGGCACCTGCCAGACTCGCATCCAGCTTGCCATCGTGATAGCCGAACTTGTACGGCAGCTGTGCCGACAACTTCCCATCCGCCACCACAATGCGCGAAAACGATTTGAGATACGCTGCCACGCCCGGCAAGGACACATTCTCCAGGGTCAGCACACCGCTGCCACCGATCGGATTCACCGACGCCACGCCCTTCCAGCGCAGCTTGCCGCCAAGCCCCGCATCCGCGCTAAGCGTGTAGTCGCCGTTCTCATCCGGCAGCGTGCTCAGGTTATTCAGCGCAAAGGTGATCGGCGTGAACGTATCGTTGTAGCCCGCATGCTGGTCATGCATCGCCACCTTGCCGCCATCCAGCGCAAAGTGTTCGATGACCAGGCGCGGCATGGGCGAATCCGGCTCATCCTTCTTGTGCTTTTCCAGCGTGGCGAGGAACTCGGCGATATTGAACTTGCCATCCTTGGCAATCGCCAGCTCGAGCGCCGGCTCGGTGATGCGGATCTCGGCCAGGCTCCACGCGCGGCGGAACAGCGAGCGCCACTGCAGCTCCACCGCCAGCGCGCCGACCGCGAACAGCGGCGCGTCGTTGGCTTCGGTCAGGCGCACATCCTGCGCCTCCAGCCGCAGCGTGAACGGATTGAAGCGCAGTTGGCCGATGCTGGCCTTGCGCTCCAGTTCAGTCTCGGCGTACTTGGGAAGCTGACTCTTGATGACACTCGGCAGCAGCCAAAATCCCGCCACCGCGTACACACCGACCGCGCTTGCCGCGCCTATCGCCCACCGCTTCCATCGTATCGTCATACCCGCACACCTTTGCTTTTTTTATGTTACAGGCAACAGTATAATCCAAGGATGAATGCGCAACTCGAACCCTTCCACGCCATCGCCATCAGCAAGCTGGCCCACGCCCTGAAAGCCCAGGGACGATCAATCATCCACATGGAGTTCGGCCAGCCGTCGACCGGCGCGCCGGCGCCCGCCATCGCCAAGGCCCATGAAGTGCTCGATGCGGAAAGCATGGGCTACTGGGAAAGCGCGCCGCTGAAACAACGGCTGGCGCAGTTCTACCAGGAGCGCTACGGCGTGACAGTATCGGCCGACCAGTTCGTGCTGACCTGCGGCGCGTCGCCGGCGCTGGTGCTGGCATTGAGTTCGATGTTCTCGCCGGGCGACCGCATCGCGATGGCGCGGCCCGGCTATGTGGCCTATCGCAACACGCTGAAGGCGCTGCACATGGAACCGGTGGAAATCGCCTGCGGTGCGGCGGTGGGCTTCCAGCTGACGGCCGCCGCACTGGCTGCGGTGGAGCCGGCGCCGCAAGGCGTCATCATCGCCAGCCCGGCCAATCCGACCGGCACGCTGATCAAGGCCGACGAACTGCAGGCCATCGTGGCCGTGTGCCGCGCGCGCGGCATCCGGATCATCTCGGACGAGATTTATCACGGCCTGAGCTACGTCGAGCCGGCGCACACCATCCTCGCCCACGAACCGCAGGCGCTGGTGGTGAGCAGCTTCTCGAAATATTTCAGCATGGCCGGATGGCGACTGGGCTGGCTGCTGACACCGCCGGAACACATCGAGCGCGCGCAAGCTTACTGCGGCAACCTGTTCCTGACCGCGCCATCGCTGAGCCAGCACGCCGGCCTGGCCGCGTTCGATGCGTTGGATGAACTGGAAAGCCACATCGATGTGTACCGCGAAAATCGCCGCCTGCTGCTGGCCGCTTTGCCGGAGCTGGGACTGACCACGGTGGCGCCGCCCGATGGCGCGTTCTACATCTACGCCAGCATCGCGCATTTGACCGACGACAGCCTGGCCTTCTGCAAACGCCTGCTGGAAGATACGGGCATAGCGAGTGCGCCCGGCATCGACTTCGATCCGGTCGACGGCAAGCACTTCATCCGCTTCAGCTTTGCGGTCTCCACGCCGGAAATCGCCGAGGCGATCAAGCGCATGAAGCCGTGGTTCGCAGCACAAGCCGCACGTGGATGAATCTCATTGACAGCGCCCGCCAGCGGCGCACAATGATTCAATGGATACGCCAACCACCAAAGACTATATTGATGCGCGCCTGGAAACCGTGAACGGTGAAATGCGCGCGTATCAACTCGCCATGTCGGGCGGCTTTGAAAGGCTTGAGCAACTTATCAGGTCTGAAACGCAATCGACGCGTGACGAGGTCAGTGTGAAGCTCGCCCAAAATGAAGCACAGCTGCACAAAATCGCGAACGAGATCGCCAAGAGCCAGACCGAGATCATCAAGTGGGTCGTCGGCGCCTTATTTACCAGCTCGGCCCTGACGATCTCGACGGTATCCTTCCTGCTGTCGCAAACCCCGCCCAGGAGCAGCGCGCCGATCGTCATTTACGCCCAGCCGCCAGCCGCAGCAACGCCGCCGTCCGCGCCTGGACGATAACGCCGGGCTATTGCTCAGTCATGCCGCGCAGGTTTTCGATGTCGGCGATCGCGTGACGCCACGCAACCTCCGGATCCAGCACCGGCGTCGACTGCAGGCCTAGCTCTATATCCTTGAGCACTTTATTACCGAGGGAAATCTTGTAGCGCAGGGCCGTGTACTCCACGTCATAGGTTTGCTTCAACCCTTGCCGGCGCGTGTAGGTGTCATGAGAAGCAGGCATATATCCTCCTTGTCCAGAGCGTACCTAAAGGATAGCACTAACACGCCGGCAATGTCGCCGACCTGATTGATCAGGATTTGCCAGCCTCGGCCGTGAGCGCGGCAATAATGGTCTCAGCGTAAGCGCGCGGGAACGCCACGATCGCATCCTCCTCGCCGCCGAAGCCCTGCTGGCGAATCACTATCTCGCCGCGCACATTGGTATAGATCGCAATCGCGTCGACTTGTTGTACGACGATGCTTTTTTGTTTTTCCGGATTCCAATCCCAATCGTTAGCAGCCATGATTTCCTCACAAAATATTGAAGCTACATCATACCGTGACCGCCCTCCGCAGAAAATGCTTGACCCCAAACCTACTAGAAGGTAGGCTGCGCACATGGCAAAATCCTCGACCACTGCTGAAGACATCCTGACCTGTGCGCAACAGCTCATTATTGCTGGCGGCTATAACGGCTTCAGCTACGCCGATATTGCGGACGTGGTCGGCATTCGCAAGGCCAGCATCCACCATCACTTCCCGAGCAAGGTCGACCTGGCCACCGTGTTGTTAAGCCGCTACCGCGAAGCGGCCGAGCAAGGCGTTGGCAAGCTGGAGCATCACATCGCCGACCCGCTTGAACAACTGCGCGCCTACGTCCAGTACTGGACCACGTGCATCCGCGATGCCAGCGCGCCGTTCTGCGTCTGCGCCATGCTGGCAAGCGAACTCCCCGCCCTGCCGGCGGAAGTGGCACAGGAAATCCGCGCCCATTTCCGCTTCCTGTCGGGATGGCTGACCGGCGTGCTGGAGCGCGGCGTGCAGCAAGGCGTGATCGCACTGCGCCAGACGCCGCGCGTGGAAGCGGAAGCATTCATGGCAACCGTGCACGGCGGCATGCTGTCGGCGCGCGCGTATGGCGATCCCGACATCTTTGGCGTCATCATGGCGCCGCAACTCGAACGCTTCTCGGCGAAAAGCTGAGTTTTTTTAACCCAACAACCTACCAATTAGTAGGTAGAATACTTAAAGGCACCATCATGCAAACCTCAAACAATGAAAGCTGGCTGAAGAAATACTACTTCGTCCGCGCCGCCTTTTCCTTCGCCTGGCTGGCTGCTGCCGTGAGCGTGGCTGCGCACTCGGCAGGTATTGCCGCCCTGCTGTTAGTGGCTTATCCCCTGTGGGATGCGCTAGCCAACCTGGTGGACGCCCGGCGTAGCGGCGGCTTGGCCAGCAACCGCCCGCAAGCGATCAACGTCCTTGTCAGCCTGGCGATCGCGTCGGCCGTGTACCTGTCGCTGCCCGACATGCACCACGTACTGGGCGTGTTCGGCTTCTGGGCCATCCTGTCCGGGCTGCTGCAACTGGCGGCAGGGCTGCGCCGCCGCAAACAATACGGCGCGCAATGGGCGATGATGCTCAGTGGCGGGCAGTCCGCCCTGGCCGGCGCCGTCTTCGTGTTCCAGGCGCAGGCGCCAGCCGTGCCGTCGATCGCCACTGTCGCCGGCTACGCAGGCTTCGGCGGATTTTACTTCCTGGTCTCCGCGCTCTCCCTGAGCATCACCGCTTGGCGCCGGAAAAGCGCCTGAGCATGAACTAATCGAGCGCCGCCTCATCGCATATCTCTGCAAAATCCCGTTGTCGCAAACTCAACGGGAATTCCATATGCGTATGACCTCCTTGCTGCTGTGCGCCCTCCTGGCGCCGCTGGCCCAAGCCGCTAACATGCCGACTCAGGACACCGTGAAAGGCGCCAAAGACCACCCCTTGCTGTCGCGCTTTGAAGGCGCCAGGCTGGTCGGCTACGACCGCAAGGAGTTCGATGAAGTGTCCCTGCCGGCGGGTAAGCGGGCCGGCCAGAACTTCGAGAAGAGCATTCCGCTGGAAGGCAAGTACACGCGCATCGCCTACAACTTTCCGAAGGAGCGTTCCGCGCTCGAGGTGATGCGCAACTATCAGGCGGCGCTGGAGAAGGCCGGGCTGAAAGTGCTATTCGCCTGCGCCAAGGAGAGTTGCGGCGACGGCTTTGGCGCCTGGTTCCTGGACAAACAACTGGGCAACAACTTCATCCAAGGCAGCAGCGACTACGCGGCGCCCTTCAACTACGGCCGTAACGACGGGCGCTATCTGCTGGCGCAAGGCGTCACCGCCAACGGCATGCAAGTGCATGTGGCCGTGTATTCGACCGCGCCGGTGCAGGACCAGAACGGCGGCATCTACCTGCAGATCGTCGAAGGCAAGGCGATGGAACAAGGCAAAGTCAGCGCCAACCTGAACGCGGCCGACATGGCAAAAGGCATCGCCGCCGAGGGCAAGGTAGCAATCTACGGCGTCTACTTCGATACCGACAAAAGCGAGGTCAAGCCGGAATCCAAGGCCGCATTGGGAGAGATGGCCAAATTGATGCAGAAAAATCCGCAGCTCAAAGTCTACATCGTCGGCCACACCGACAACCAGGGCGCACTGGCGCACAACCTCGACCTGTCGCAACGGCGTGCGGAAGCCGTGGTCAAAGCCCTGAGCAGCGAATTCAAAGTCGACGCCAAGCGCCTCAGCGCCAAAGGCGTCGCCTCCTACTCCCCGGTCGCCTCCAACGACAACGACGCCGGCCGCGAAAAAAACCGGCGAGTGGAGCTCGTTAAGCAGTAAATTTTCCGATCAGCTTGTCCAAGGTGATCGGGTAGTCGCGCACCCGCACGCCGGTGGCGTTGTAGATGGCGTTGGCCACCGCCGCGCCCACGCCGCAAATGCCGAGCTCGCCCACGCCCTTGGCTTTCATCGGCGATGAGATCGGATCGGTCTCGTCGAGGAAAATCACTTCCTGATGCGGAATGTCGGCATGCACCGGCACTTCATAACTGGCCAGGTCGTGGTTGACGAAAAAGCCGCCGCGCTGGTCCACCACCAGATGCTCCATCAAGGCCGCGCCCACACCCATCGTCATCGCGCCGATCACCTGGCTGCGCGCAGATTTGGGATTGAGAATGCGGCCAGCCGCGCACACCGCCAGCATGCGGCGCACGCGCGTCTCGCCGGTGTAGGCGTCCACCGCCACTTCGACAAAGTGCGCGCCAAAAGTCGATTGCTGGAATTTCTTGTCGAGATCGCCGTACTCCATCGTATCCTCGGCAACCAGCTCGCCGTCGGCGGCGGCCTGCGCCAGCGGCAGGATGCGGCCGTCCGCACGTACCGAGCCGTGGGAAAACTCGGCCACGCGCTGATCCAGCCCCAGCTTTTGCGCCGCCAGCTCGCGCAGCTTGACGCAGGCCGCGTACACACCCGCCGTCGAACTGTTGCCGCCCCACTGCCCGCCCGAACCGGCGGATACGGGAAAGTCCGAATCGCCGAGCTTGACCGTCACCTGCGTCAGCGGTACGCCCATCATCTCGGCAGCGGTCTGCGCGATGATGGTGTAGCTGCCGGTGCCGATATCGGTCATGTCGGTTTCCACCGTCACCCTGCCCTCGCGGTCCAGCCGCACACGCGCCGCCGACTTCTGCACCAGGTTGTTGCGGAACGCCGACGCCATGCCGATGCCGACCAGCCAGCGGCCATCACGCACTTTGCCCGGCTGCGGATTGCGCTTGTCCCAGCCGAAGCGCTCCGCGCCCATGCGCAGGCAATCGACAAAGCGGCGCTGCGAAAACTTGCGGTCGCGCTTGGCCGGGTCCACCGTGGTGTCGTTAATGATGCGGAAGGTGATCGGGTCCATCTTCAGTTTTTCCGCCATTTCATCGATGGCGATTTCCAGCGCCATCAAGCCCGGCGCCTCGCCGGGCGCGCGCATGGCGTTGCCCTCGGGCAGATCCAAGACCGCCAGCCGCATTTTGGTCAGGCGATTGGCGCCGGCGTACAGCAGCTGGGTTTGCATCACGGCCGTTTCAGGCTTGCCGTCCGGTAGATCGCCGGACCAGCTTTCGTGCGCGATGGCGCTGATCTTGCCTTCGCGGCTGGCGCCGATGCGGATGCGCTGAATGGTGGCCGGGCGATGCGTGGTGTTGTTGATCATCAGCGGACGCTGCAGCGCGACCTTTACCGCACGGCCCGCCGCTTTGGCGCCCAGCGCAGCCAGCAAGGCCTCGGCGCGCAGGAACAGTTTGCCGCCGAAGCCACCGCCGATGTAGGGCGACACCAGCCGCACCTTGTCCTCCGGGATGCCCAGCGTTTTCGCCATGTCGCCCTTGCCCCAGTTGATCATCTGGTTCGAGGTCCAGACCGTGAGCTGGTCGCCCTGCCATTCCGCCAGCGAGGCATGCGGCTCCATCATCGCGTGCGACTGGTCAGGTGTGGTGTAGCTGGCGTCCAGCCGCACCGGCGCGCTGGCGTAGGCGCCGTCAAAGTCGCCGACTTTCTTGTCCTGGTTTTCCTTGTCCTTGTGTGGCTTGGCCGCATCCTTGGCGCGCGCCAGATCGTACGCGCCGTTCTGCTTGCTGTACTGTACGCGCAGCAGTTGCGCGGCAGCACGTGCCTGCTCGAAGGTGGTCGCCACCACCAGCGCGATCGCCTGGTGGTAGTGCTCAATTTGCGGACCGGCCAGCAGCTTGGCGGTGTTGAAGTTCCCCTTGGTCAGCTTGCCGGCGTTGTCGGCCGTAACGACGGCCAGCACGCCCGGCGCACGCCTGGCAGCGTCCACATCGATGGCCGTGATGCGCCCCTTGGCGATCGCGGCGCCCACCACGTAGCCGTAGGCGGCTTCCTTGTTGTGTTCGTAGGCATACGTCGCCGTGCCCGTGGTTTTATAGGGGCCGTCGATACGGTCGGTGGCGCGGCCGATGACCTTCAGCTGATCGATGGGATTGGTGGTGGCGGGAGTGGTGAATTTCATCAGATCAGCCTTTCTTCGCTTCGGCCAGCACCGAGGCCAGCGTGCGCTGCACCAGCGGCACTTTGAAGGCGCTTTCAGCGCTGGGTTTGGCGGTGGCCAGCAAGTGCCCCGCCACCGCTTGCGCGCCGAGCGCCATGCTGGCATCGGCTGCCGGAATGCGCCACGGCTTGTGCGCCACACCGCCCAGGGCCACGCGGCCACTGCCGTCCGGCAGCACGATGGCCGCCACCGAGATCAGGGCGAACGCATACGAGGCGCGGTCGCGCACCTTGCGGTAGATGTGTACGCCGCCGGTCGGCCGGGGCAGCGTGACTGCGGTAATCAGTTCGCCGGGCGTGAGTGCGGTTTCCACGTGCGGCGTGTTACCAGGCAAGCGGTGGAAGTCGGCAATCGGAATGGTGCGTGTGGCGCCGTCCGGCCTGATGGTTTCCACGCTGGCGTCCAGCAAGCTCATGGCAACTGCCATATCGCTTGGATGCGTGGCGATGCAGCTGTCACTGGCGCCAAGGATGGCGTGGTTGCGGCTGTAGCCGCCGATGGCCGAGCAGCCACTGCCGGGCTGACGCTTGTTGCAGGGCTGGTTGGTGTCGTAGAAGTACGGACAGCGCGTTCGTTGCAGGAGATTGCCTGCGGTGGTGGCCTTGTTGCGCAGCTGCGCGGAGGCGCCGGCCAGCAAGGCACGCGACAACACTGCGTAGTCGCGGCGCACGCGCGGGTCGGCGGCCAGGTCGGTGTTGCGCACCAGCGCGCCGATGCGCAAGCCGCCGCCAGCGATGGCGTCGATCTTGTCCAGCGCCAGGCCGTTGACGTCGATCAGGTGCTGCGGCGTTTCAATCTCCAACTTCATCAAGTCCAGCAGATTGGTGCCGCCGGCGATAAACCGGGCTCCCGGCGTGCGCGCTGCCGCAGCGGCGGCCTCGGCTGGTGATTGCGCGCGTTGATAAGTGAAGGCTCTCATGTGCGGCCTCCCACTTCGGTAATCGCGTCGATGATGTTGGAGTAAGCGCCACAGCGGCAGATGTTGCCGCTCATGCGCTCGCGCAGTTCGGCGGCGTTCAGCAGCGGCTGGGTGTTGAGATCGGTGCTGACGTGGCTTGGTATGCCCTGCTTGATTTCTTCCAGCATCGCCACCGCCGAACAGATCTGCCCCGGTGTACAGTAGCCGCATTGGTAGCCGTCGTGCTTGATGAACGCGGCCTGCATGGGGTGCAGTTTGTCCGGCGTGCCCAGCCCTTCGATGGTGGTGATCTTGTCGCCCTCGTGCATCACTGCGAGGGTCAGGCAGGAGTTGATGCGGCGGCCATTGACCATCACCGTGCAAGCGCCGCACTGGCCGTGATCGCAGCCTTTCTTGGTGCCGGTGAGACGCAGATGTTCACGCAAGGCATCCAGCAACGTGGTGCGGGTATCGAGCTCCAGCAGCTGCGGTTTGCCGTTGACCACGAGCGAGACTTTGACCGGCACCGGCGGCGTCGCTGCCTGTGCCGGCTGCGCCTCCGCCGTGAGTGGCACCGCCGTTGTGGTCGCTGACAGCGCGCCGGCAATCAACAAGTTACGGCGGGAAAGACTGACGTCGCAAAGCTCATTCATATCATCGCACCTCATGCCTGTAGGGTCAGGCCAATAGTAAATGCGATATCGTTTCAGGTTAAACACCGTTGGCGGCCACAGGCTGGGACGCCTCCCTGCGCCGCTCACTAAGCGCTGGGAGTGCGCAGAATGGAACGGCCATCGAGGCCGGGCGTCGCGGCAAACAGCGCACTGATAAAATCGATGAACACGGCAGCGCGCTGCGGCAGCAGCCGCTCAGCCGCATACACTGCGTTCAGTGGTGAACGCGCGGCCGCATAATCGGTCAGCACCGCGCGCAGCGCGCCGCTGCGCAGTTGCTCCGCGATCGTCCATGACGGCAGATAGCCGATGCCGATGTCCTGCATGACAGCCTCGCGGATGCCATCGAGGCTATTCAGGCGCAGGCGCCCCTGCACATGCACCGCGCCGTCCTTGAACGGCCAGCCGCCGCCGCCCGCCATCAGGGTGTAGATCAGGCACTGATGCTGCAGGAGGTCGGCCGGCCGCTCCGGCGTGCCGTGCTGTTCCAGATACTTCGCACTCGCCACACAAATGCGTTCGGACATGCCGACACGGCGCGCGCGCAGCGAACTGTCCTTGAGCACGCCGCCGCGAACGGCCACATCGATGCCCTCGGCAATCAGATCGACATAGCCATCGTTGAGCCGCAGCTCGATCTCGACCTCCGGATAGCGCATCAGGAACTCCGGCAGCGCGGGGATGATTTTCTCCGTGCCCAGCGTCGGCGCACACGTTACCCTGAGCAGTCCTTGCGGTTTTTGCTCGCCGCGCGCGTCGGAGTCGGCCTGGGCGATCAACTCGAGCGCCTGGCGCGCTTGCGCGTAATAGCGCTGGCCCTCGGGTGTCGCGACCAGCTGCCGGGTCGAGCGGTGCAGCAGCCGCGTGTCGAGCGCCTTCTCGAGCGAAGCGATATGCCGGCTGACGTTGGGCTGGCCGATGCCCAGCTCGCGCGCCACGGCCGAAAAGCTACCCGTCTCAATCGCCCGCACGAAGCAGCGCATCCATAGCAATTTATCCATTTACACGCCATCAAAAATCAATTCATGCAAGCAAAGCATAACTGATATGCGTGCCGCCTGTCTTATCACTTGATTTGCAGGAGAGCACACTGCACTCACCCAATAATTTACGGAAGGAGCATCATGAAACTTGCAGACAAAATCGCCGTCATCACCGGCGGCACCACCGGCATCGGCCTCGCTATCGCCCAACGTTTCGTGCGCGAGGGCGCGTACGTCTACATCACCGGCCGCCGCCAGGCCGAACTGGACATGGCAGTGGATGCGCTCGCCGGCTCGGCCGAAGGCGTGCGCGCCGATTCGACCAACATCGGCCAACTGCAGGCCTTGTTCGATCGCGTCAAAGCCAAACACGGCAAGCTCGACGTGCTGGTCGCCAATGCTGGCGGCGGCTCGCTGCTGCCGCTGGGGCAGATCACCGAAGAGCACTTCGACGACACCTTCGCACGCAACGTCAAAGGCACGCTGCTCACCGTGCAGACCGCGCTGCCGCTGCTGGGCAAGGGCGCGTCTGTGATCCTGACCGGGTCCACCGCAGGCAGCAGCGGCACGGAAGCGTTCAGTGTGTATTCGGCATCGAAGGCAGCGGTGCGCGCCTTCGCCCGCAACTGGATCCTGGACCTGAAGGGCCGCGATATCCGCATCAACACGCTGAGCCCCGGCCCGATCAGGACGCCGGGCCTGGTGGAACTGGTCGGCACCGACGCGGGGCAGCAGCAAGGCTTCCTCGACCATCTGGCGTCGCAGATCCCGATGGGCCGGGTCGGTGATCCGGATGAGATCGCGAAAGCGGCAGTGTTCCTGGCCTCCGACGGCGCCAGCTTCGTCACCGGCGCCGAGCTGTTCGTGGACGGCGGCCTGCGCCAGATCTAAACCGGCGAGGCGGCACAGCGCCTGAGGCAGCTAGACAACAGCACGCCGGCATCTTGCTGCGGACAACACGACCGCAGCAATACGCTCAGTCTGCTGGTACTTCTCGCTGCCCAGTTCACCTCCGAACACATCGGGGTCGAGCTCGTGGTAATCCCAGATGAGCCCTGCAGCGTTGAGCATGCCGCCGATCCGGTCGCGAAACGGGTGGTTCCCGCCATTGATGGCGACACAGGTGTACATGAGCAGTCGGCCGCCGGGCGCCAGCCGGGTCAGCGCGCAGTCGACGATGTCCACCGACAGTCCTTCACCGAGCTCGCCGCCACCGCTGCAATAGATGCGCTCGCTGGCATCGGCCATGACCAGGATCGGATTTTTTACCGCGCGCAGCGCTGCTACCGCGCTCAGCCTTCCGCGCGTATCCATGATGGCTGCGTCCATTTCGACGGTGACGCCATCGAGGCCCAAGGCCACGCCGGTACCGGCGTTAAACCTTCCTTTTTGGGGTATGAGGCCAATAGCATCGGCAACGCAGCGCGTTGTTTCCGTACGCACGCGCGCTTTGCGCGTCACTTGCCGTCGCCCGGTGCCTTGCTTCTCCCGGTGAAATGCACACACTCGCCGTTACAAAATTAGTTGTGCGATTATCGAACTTATATCCATTAATCGCACATCGTGTACTATACTCGGGAGAATAAGATTTACATCAGGAGACTCACATGCAAGCCCAAGCTCTGGACGTCCAGGAGTTCATCAACCGTGAGCGCTTCTCGCGCTACCAGTGGCTGATTTTCGCCCTGTGCTTTTTCATCGTATTACTGGACGGCTTCGACACTGCAGCCATCGGCTTCATCGCCCCTTCCCTCATGAAGGACTGGGGCATCGCCAAGCCGGACCTGGCGCCGGTACTGAGTGCCGCGCTGTTCGGCCTGGCCGCCGGCGCCCTCACCTCCGGCCCGCTGGCGGACCGCTACGGCCGCCGCATCGTGCTGATGGTGGCCATCTTCATCTTCGGCAGCGCCTGCGCCGCCTCGGCGCTGGCCAGCAGCCTGCAAGCACTGACCGTGCTGCGCTTCATCACCGGCCTGGGCCTGGGCGCAGCCATGCCAAATGCTGTGACCCTGACCAGCGAATTCAGTCCGGACGCACGCCGCTCCACGCTGACCAATGCCATGTTCTGCGGTTTCCCGCTAGGCGCGGCGCTGGGTGGTTTCCTGGCCGCGTGGATGATCCCGATCTGGGGCTGGCGCAGCGTGCTCATGCTGGGCGGCGTCGCCCCGCTGCTGTTGCTGGTGGTGATGTTCTTCACCTTGCCTGAATCGGTACGCCACATGGTGGCCAAAGCCTATCCGGCCGAGCGCATCCGTGCCGTGCTGGCCCGCATTGCCGCCTCGGCCGCTGCGGCGACCAGCTTCACCCTGAGCGAAACGGGCCGCCAGCAAGGTCCGGCCATCGACGGCAAGAGCGGCATCGCCATGCTGTTCCAGCCGCGCTATCTGGTGGGCACCTGCATGCTGTGGCTGGCTTACTTCATGGGCCTGGTGATCTTCTACGCGCTGGTCAACTGGATGCCGGTGCTGTTCAAGGATGCGGGCCTCGCACCAAAAACCGCCACCCTGATTTCTGCCCTGTTCCCGCTCGGCGGCGTGGGCGCCATCCTGTTCGGCTGGCTGATGGACCGCTACAACGCCAATCGCGTGATCGCCACCGGCTTTGCGCTGACGGCTGCCGCTGTGTACGCCATCGGCCAGGTGGCCGGCAATGTCGGCGTGCTGACGGTGGTGGTGTTCGTGGCCGGTGCGTTGATGAACACGGCGCAATCGTCGCTGCCGGCGCTGGCGGCGGCCTACTACCCGACCCGCTGCCGCGCCACGGGCGTGGCGTGGATGTTGGGCGTCGGTCGCTTCGGCGGCATCGCCGGTTCCTTCCTGGTGGCGGAATTGTCGCGCCAGCAAATGGGCTTTAGCGATGTGTTCACCGTGGTGTCCCTGGCGGCGGTGGTATCCACGATGGCGCTGCTGATCAAGCAAGCGGCCGATCGCGGCAAGCCAGACGGCGGCAAGCCAGCGCTGGTGCGCGGCGCCACCGCGCACTGACGCAGAAAAATTTTTCGCAAGCGGCGACCGGCTACGCAGCCCGTCGCCGTTTTTATTCATTTCCGCTTGAGCATTACGATCTTAGTGCGTAAATAGTGAGCACTAAATTCACTTTATACCGATAACGCTCAAAATGCTGGACTTTAACTTAGCATCGCCAGCTGAGGTGTGCGTCGCGCTAGGCGAACGACTGAAAGCGACTCGGCAAGCCAAAGGCATACAGCAAGCAGAGCTTGCGGCACGTTCGGGCATCTCGCGCAACACGCTACTGGCACTGGAATCCCACGGCCAAGGCTCGATGACGACGCTGGTGCGAGTTGCCTCAGCATTGGGGATCGTCGATCAGTTGCAATCACTCTTCGTATTACGGATTCAGAGTATCGCGCAACTGGAAGCGCAAACGGCGCCGGTACCGCAGCGCATCCGCAAGCCCTCCATGAAGACCAAGCCATGAAACGCGTCGATGTCTATTACGAGGGCTGGGCAGAGCGTTGGCTTCTTGGGACTCTGGCACACGGAAGCGGCGAGCTCTTGTTTGAGTACAGCCCGCAAGCGCTGGAGCAAAAGCTGGAGCTTTCGCCCCTTAAGCTGCCGCTGCAAGTTGCAGCTTTCTCCAAATTTCCCCAATCGCAGCATGGCTTGCCCGGCCTGATCGCAGACAGTCTGCCCGACGGATGGGGGATGCTGCTGATGGATCGCTACTGCCGCAAGAGCGGGATTGAGGCCGCCAAGGTATCCCCTCTCGATCGGTTGGCGTTCCTGGGCCATCGCACAATGGGCGCGCTGACGTTTGAGCCGTCACAAGCGCTGCCCGCCCCGGCCGATAACGTCGACCTTCTTCAGCTCGCGCAGGAATCGCAACAAGTCATGAGCGGCAAGGACAGCAAGCTTCTTGCAGAGTTGGTCTTGATGGGCGGCTCTCCGCACGGCGCCCGCCCTAAAGTCTTGGTCGACTACTGCGCGGCCACCGGAGAAATGGGAGCACATGGCGTCGCAAACGGACAGCCTTGGCTGGTGAAGTTCCAATCGCAAGGCGAGCATAAGGAGGTCTGCATCATCGAGAACTGCTATGCCGAGATGGCACAGGACTGCGGCCTGGATATTCCTGCGACAGAATATTTTGACATCTCGCCCAAGCTTGGCGGAAATGTCGTCTTCAACAACCGCGATGACCATCCCAAGAACTTTTCGTTCCGTCTCGATAGCGAGCGCCACTGGAAATTATCACCGGCGTATGACCTGACTTACTCACCGGGTCCGGGTGGGTATCATCAGATGGACGTGATGGGAGAGGCGCTGGCAATTACACGCAAGGATATGCTGGACCTTGCTAGCAAAGCAGGCGTTCCCGCTGAGAAGGCACGAGCGCATCTGGACCGGCATATAGACGTCGCCAGCGGTTTTGCGAAAACACTCAAGGCCGCGAAGGTACGGCCATCCACCGTGAAGGACATGGCAGCACAGGTGGAGGCTAATGTGAGGCGATTGAGGTAGGCTGGCTAGCTGCGATCAACCCCAGCCATACCAAGCATCACGCAAGGGGCCGACCACGATATTTTTGAGATTGCCCTGACGGTTCAGCCAGGCGGTAACTAGGGCGCGGTGATTTTCATCGACCACTGCGTACGCCTTCTCAGCTACAACGAAGCCGCGTCGCAGATCCCGATAAAAACCACAAAAATAATTTTCAAAAAGAAAATTATCTTATATAAATTGCACTCGCGGAAAAGCCGTGATATATTTCCTAAAAAATAGAAGCAGTTCCAAAATTCAACATCAAATTCTGCGGGGAAAAACCATGATCCAGTCCAAGCATATTGCCGCGTTTGCGGTGATGACGTCCCTGGCTGTCGCTCCAGCGTTCGCAAAAAAGCCGGACCCGACGCCGACTCCAACTCCGGCCCCAGGCAACTCGGGCAATGCGCCAGGTCATGCACCGACCCCGACGCCGACTCCAACGCCTACGCCTACGCCGACTCCTACCCCAGCCCCAGGTAACTCGGGCAACGCACCAGGCCACATCGACACGCCGACGCCGACTCCAACGCCAACTCCAACTCCGACGCCTGCACCGGCGCCTGGCTGGGTCTACACGGCCAATCCGGGCGGCAGCTTCCAGGCTGGTTCGAAGACTGTCACCTACACCACTACGCCAACGGCCAACGTCCAAAGCGTGTGGGTTTACGATGGCGACAACAACGGCGTGCACGACCAAAGCGCGTCCACGATGCTGAGCGCGATCACCGGCAAGTACAGCCTGCCGACCAGCGGCGTGGGTTCGCTGTCGCTGCTGAAAGCTGACGATACCAGCGGTTCGTTCAGCGTGCTGGCGAACACGACTTATATGTCGGTCCACTACGGTCAGGGCGACATTCTGTTCAAATTCAACGCTCCAGTCACCGCCGATACTACCTTTGAGCTGAACAACCTGCCACATGGCATCAGCAATTACCGTCTGTTCACCTCGGCCGTACCTGAGCCAGCGACGTATGGCATGATGCTGAGCGGCCTGGCCCTGCTCGGCTTTGCAGCCCGCAAGCGCAAGAGCAACAAGTAACACCGCCTGAAATCAGCCGCTAACGGCCCGGTCGCATTGTCGACCGGGCCGTTTTTCATTCCTGCTCAAAATTGCGACAGGAAATAAAAAAACCGCCTCATGGGCGGTTTATTTTATTATCCTGGCGGAAACGGTGAGATTCGAACTCACGAACGGTTTCACCCGTCGACAGTTTTCAAGACTGTTGCCTTCAACCACTCGGCCACGTTTCCTAAGTGTGCAACATTATACAGATTTCTGGCCCCAAGACCACCCATTCCCGCTCACGCTGCCCGGCTTGCCCTTCCCGGCGCCCAGTTCTCGCGCAGAGCGCGCTCGAATTCGTCCGCTTCCAGCGGCTTGGAGAACAGGTAGCCCTGTACCTCATTGCAGCCGGAATTTTTCAGGAAGGCTAGCTGCTCCACCGTCTCCACGCCTTCCGCTATCACTTTGTGCTTCAGCTGCTGGGCGATGCTGATGATGGTGTTGGCAATCGCGCAGTCGTTGGTGTCGCCCGGAATCCCGATGGTAAAGGAACGGTCAATCTTCAGCGTATCGATCGGGAAGCGCTTCAGGTACGACAGCGACGAATACCCGGTGCCGAAGTCATCCAGCGACAAGGTCACGCCGAGCGCGGTAATCCGGTCCATGATGCCGATCACGCGGTCGATGTTGTGCATCAGCGTGCTCTCGGTGATTTCCAGTTCCAGCCACGACGGCTCCAGGCCGTAGCGCTTCAAGGTATCGGCGACACGCCCCGGCAGCGCCGCCGTGAATTCGCGCGCCGACACGTTGACGGCCAGCCGGATCGGCGGCAGTCCCGCATCTTTCCAGACCTGCGCCTGCGCGCACGCGGTCTCCAGTACCCACTCGCCCACCTGCACCACCAAACCGGTGGCCTCGGCCAGCGGGATGAATTCCGACGGCGGCACCAGTCCGCGCTCCGGATGACGCCAGCGCACCAGCGCTTCGGCGCCGATGATTTTGCCATCCTCGATGGCGTACTTGGGCTGGTAGTGCAGCAGCAGTTCACCGTTGCCGAGCGCGTTGCGCAAGCCGGTCTCGATGCGCATGCGCTCCTGCATGCCCTGATTCATGTCCTGGCTGTAGAAGGCCACGTGGTCGCCATCCGCACTGCCCTCTTGCTTGGCGCGGTACATGGCGATATCGGCCAGGCGCAGCAAGGTCTCCGCATCATTGCCATCCTGCGGATAGACGCTGATGCCGATGCTGCCGCCCACGCGCAAGTCGTGGCCGTCGATGAGGATGGCTTCGTTCAGCGTGGCGAGCAGCTTTTGCGCCACCATGCTGGCCTCGAAGTGCTGGCCGATGTCGAACAGGCCAACCGCGAATTCGTCGCCGCCCAGGCGCGCCACCAGGTCCTGGTCGCGCAGCACGGTGCGGAAGCGGCGCGCCACTTCCACCAGCAGTTCGTCGCCGATCTTGCGGCCCAGCGTGTCGTTGATCAGCTTGAAGCGGTTCAGGTCGATGAACAGCACGCAGCCGTGCGCCTTGTTGCGCTGCGCGACCGTCAGGGCCTGGTCCACCAGCTTGGTCAGCAGGGTGCGGTTCGGCAGGTTGGTCAGCGCGTCGTAGTAGGCCAGGTGGTGGATGCGTTCCTCCGCCATCTTGCGTTCGGTGATGTCGGTCAGGTAGGCGATCAGGCCGATCGAGCGGTCGTTGATGTCGCACAGCGGCGACAGCGACAGGCTGGCCCAGAACACTTCGCCGCTTTTCTTTTTGCGCCGCACTTCCATCAGGCGCCCGCCCTGCTCCAGGAAGTCGTCGTGGAAGCCGATATCTTCGTCATCGTAGAGGAACAGGATGTTACGGCCCACCGCTTCCACGGCGGTGTAACCGAACAGACGCTCCGCGCCTTTGTTCCAGCTGATGATGAAGCCGTTCATGTCCATCGTCAGCACCGATTCGTGGATCTGGTCCAGGATCTGCGCCTGATGCTGCAGCTTGGCCTCGACCTGCACGTAGGCGTGGGTGGTGCGCTGCGCCACCGAATGCACTTGCAGCACGCTGGCCGCCAGGCTGGCCAGGCTGGCCAGGTGCTGGCGATCGAGATCGCTGTACTGTGCGCGGCCGGAGACGATGAAGCGGCCGAAGTAGTGGTTGTCGAAACGGATGTCCTGGCTCAGGGTCGGCACCGCGTCGTCGTTGGCCGCCTGCACTGGCTCTGTCGGCGGCGGCAACAGCACCGAGAACGAATCGGCCGGCACGTACTCGCCCAGCGGACTGTTCATCACCGCGCGCACGATGCGTCCCAGTTCTTCGCTGAGGGCGTTGCCGCGCAGGCGCAACACCGCGTCGCAGAGAGCCGCGCTGTTGCCCAGGAAGTCGGAGACGGGTTGCGCGAGCATGGTTTAGATATTCCTGCTCACCTGGATCGCCCAGTGGTAAGCCTGCAACTGCGCTTCCCAATAGGTTTCGTGGGAGATGCCGGCCTGTTCCAGGCTGGCGGCGTCGTGTTGCTCTACCAGCTTGAGCAGGTCGCCCAGCGGACCGGCGCGGTCCAGCAGCGCTCGCACCACGTCCAGATCAAGGCTCAGCGCGGCGACGATTTCGGTCATCGGCATGGCCAGCAGCACGTCCAGCAGCGAGAACACGCCGGCCACGAAGGCCATGTCCTGCTGGTCGCGGTCCCAGCCCAGCGACTTGGCCAGGCCTTCCATCATGGAGGCGCGCACTGCCGCCAGCGGCAGCAGTGGATTGGCCATGCCGTCGTCCTGCTGGCGCGCGTACAACAGCAGTTGCAGCCAGCGCTGCAGTTGGCGGCGACCCAGCACGTTGATGGCCTGGCCGAAGCTGTGGATCGGCGAACTGAGCGCGAACGCGGCCGAGTTCACCAGCTTGAGCAGGTGGTAGGCCAGCGCCGGGTCTTGCTTGAGCAGCACTTCCAGCTCGCGCGAATCGGCGTCGCGGGCCAGCAGGCCCAGCAGCGCCAGCAGGCGCTTGCGCGAGGTGCCGTCGCCAAGGTTGTTGTCGTGGTGCGGATGCAGCGCGAAGTCGCCGGCAAACCAGCTGAAGCCGGCCTTGGCGCATTCGGCGATGCGCTCCTCGCTGCCCATGCCGGTGGCCAGGTGCGGGCCCGGCTGGGCCACCAGCGCCAGCGTCGGCGGCAGGGTCAGCGCTGCGTCGAAGATCAGGCCGCGCGCGCCGCTCATGGTGGCGGCCGAGCCTTCGGCCACGCCATCGAGCATGATGCGGTAGCCGGCATCGGCATAAGCGGAGAGTTTCTTTTGAATCGCGGCGTCGGCGCAGGCGGCGGCCGGGACGCGCAGGATGATGCGGTTGGCTTGCAGCGTCTCCAGTTGGGACTGCTCAAGCAACTGCGGATGCGGTACGGGAAGGATGCAATCGAGCGGCGCCAACGCGGCAAACACGTCGGGCGTTTTCAACAGCGTCAGGGCGGCCTGGAAGGCGTCGCCATCGTGCTGCGCAAATTCAAAAGTCAGTGCCACCCACTCGTTATGAGCGTTGGATACTGCTTGTAATTCCACCAGTGGAAACGGGCTGATTTCAGGCGCAGACATCAATATCTCATCGAGGTTATCCGCACCATCTTAGACCAACACTTGACTTAAAGCAACCAAATACCACCAAGATATTAAGCAGTTAGCAATATTACCAGTATAGGACCAATTGACGGCGCGCGAAACGTTTCTTTACTTCACAGTTATCTGCGGTCGAGCAGGAATATATCAGATCTTGCCGTAGAAACACGTACTGTTAAGAAATGCTCAACGGGATTAGAAGTGCACGTCGGTATTTTTGCCACATCTATTGTGCATTTTGCACGGCAAAGCGGATCAGCTCGGCCTGCCCTTCAATGCCCAGCTTGCGCTTGATGTTGAGGCGGTGGGTTTCCACGGTGCGCACGCTGAGGTCGAGCGCGCGGGCGATCTGCTTGTTCGACTCGCCGTTGGCGATGTGGCGCAACACCTCGTGCTCGCGCGAGGTCAGCTGGTTGTCCTGGTTTTGCGGCTGGGCCAGCTGGCGGGCCAGTGCGGCGCTGTAGTAGATGCCGCCCGACATCACGGTCTCGATGGCCACCACGATATCCTTGCCGGGTGCATCCTTGAGCACGTAGCCGCGCGCGCCGGCCTGGATCGCTTGCGACACGTATTCCACCTTGTCGTGCATCGACAGGATCAGCACCGCGATATGCGGGAACGCCTGCTTGAACTGGGCGGTGGCCTCGATGCCGTTGGTACCGCGCATATTAATATCCATCAGCACCAGGTCGACCGGGTGGCGGGCCGCCTGCTCCAGCGCTTCCGCCGCGCCGCCGGCTTCCGCCACCACCTCGAATTGCGGCATGGCTTCCAGCCGCGCGCGCAGGCCGTCGCGCACCAGGGGATGGTCGTCTACCAGCAGGATCTTGATCGTATTCATCGTCATCTTTAACTGTTGTTTGCGGCGTAGGCCGTCACTATGGTGCCGTCGGTGGACGACATGATTTCAAAGCGGCCGCCGATGGCGTCCATGCGCTCCATCATATTGCGCAAGCCGATGCCGCGCTTGGGATGGAGGGCGATGCCCTCGGCGTCGAAGCCGTGGCCGTTGTCGCGGATGCGCAGCGTGACGCCGTCCGCCTCGCCGGCCAGCGTAATGTTAATGCTGCTGGCCCCGGCATGGCGTTCGATATTGGTCAGCGCTTCCTGTGCCAGCCGGAACAGCACGGTGTTGGCGACATCGGGCAAGGCGTCGGTGCAGCCGGACGCTTCAAAGTGTACCGGGGTTCCGCTCGACAGGGTGTACTCCTTGGTCAGGTGCTGCAGCGCGGCGGCCAGCCCGAGGTCGTCCAGGATGGCCGGGCGCAGGTTGTGCGAAATGCGGCGCACCTCGGCCATCACGTTGCTGAGCTGGTCGGCAGCGTGCTCGAACACCGCGTGCGCCGCCTGCTGCTGCTCGGGCTTGCCGGATGATAAGCGGATCATGCCGGCCTCGATTTGCAGCTTGATCGACACCAGCCACTGGCTGATGCCGTCATGCAGGTCGCGCGACAGCCGCGCCCGCTCCTCTTCCTGCGACTCGACCACGCGCTGGGCCAATTCCTTGAGCTTGGCGTCGGCCACGCGCAGTTCGCTAATGTTTAAGGCCACGCCAGAGCTGGCCACCGCCACGGCGGCGGCAATCGCAATCCCGGCGATCCACAGCATGGTGTTGTGGATGTTGCGGGACTGCTGAACGTCGACCTTGGCCAGCGCCTGATCGACATCATCCAGATAAATCCCGGTGCCCATCATCCAGCCCCATTTCGGCATGGCGATCACGTAGCCGAGCTTGGCGACCGGCTTATGCGTGGACGGCTTGACCCACATGTAGCGTTCCAGTCCGCCGCCCGCCTTGGCCCGTTGCAGCAAGTTCTGGATGGTCAGTTGGCCATGCTCATCGCGCAGGCCCAGCAGGTTCTGGCCGACCAGCTCCGGCTGGCGCGGATGCATCAGGGTGTTGCCCTGCATGTCGTACAGAAAGAAATAACCGTCGTCGCCATAGCTGAGCGAGGACAGGATGCGCATCGCCTCCTCGCGCGTGGCCTGGTCGTCGCGGCCGGAATCGTACAGGCGGGCGATCGAATGCGAAGCCAGCGCCACGTAGTGCTTGAGCTCGGCCTCCTTGCTGCTCAGGTAAGCCTGCTGGATGGTGGCGCGCTGCTGCTCGGCCAGCAGCACCGACTGGTGACGCACCGCCAGCGCAATCGCGCACAGCGCCAGGATCAGCGGCGCGATCGCCAGAAATAGCACTTTTTGCCGCAACTTCATCGCCCCGCCCCCGGTCCTATTCTGATAGCCCGCATTCTACGCTCCAGCCCGGCCGTTGGCCTACGTAGTCCTACGCACCGGCCTTGCGTAGTGCTGCGCTTGCGGGTGATATCACAATCCTGAATACTCATCATAAGTAAAAATACACCCTTGGAGGACACAATGAATACTGTACCGAACACCCTGGCCAGCAAGCTGGGCTGGGCCGCGCTGGCCCTGGCCGGCGCCTCGGCGCTGGGCGTGGTGGCCCTGCATCGCGGCGAGTCGATCAGTGCCATCTGGATCGTGATCGCTGCCGTCTGCGTCTACCTGATCGCCTACCGCTTCTACAGCCTGTACATCGCCGACAAGGTGCTGGGCCTGGACGCGCGCCGCATGACCCCGGCCAACAAGCTCAACGATGGCCTCGACCACGTGCCGACCAATAAGTACGTGCTGTTCGGCCACCACTTCGCCGCGATTGCCGGCGCCGGTCCGCTGGTCGGCCCGGTGCTGGCCGCGCAGATGGGCTACCTGCCCGGCATGCTGTGGATCCTGGCCGGCGTGGTGTTTGCCGGCGCGGTGCAGGACTTCATCGTGCTGTTCATTTCCATGCGCCGCGACGGCCGCTCGCTGGGCGACCTGATCAAGTCGGAGCTGGGTCCGATTCCGGGCAACATCGCCCTGCTCGGCACCTTCATGATCATGGTCATCATCCTGGCGGTGCTGGCGCTGATCGTGGTGAAGGCGCTTACCGGCTCGCCGTGGGGCAGCTTCACCGTGATGGCCACTATCCCGATCGCCCTGTTCATGGGCGTGTATTCGCGTTACATCCGCGTCGGCAAGATTGGTGAAGTGTCGATCATTGGTTTCGTGTTGCTGATGGCCGCCATCTTCGGCGGCCAGTATGTGCAGGAGAACCCGGCGCTGGCGCCGATGTTCACCTTCACCGGCACCGAACTGACCTGGATGCTGATCGGTTACGGCTTCGTCGCCTCGGTGCTGCCGGTGTGGCTGCTGCTGGCCCCGCGCGACTACCTGTCGACCTTCCTGAAAATCGGCACCATCGTCGGCCTGGCGCTGGGCATCCTGATCGTTGCGCCGCACCTGCAAATGCCATCGATGACCAAGTTCATCGACGGTACCGGTCCGGTCTGGGCTGGCTCGCTGTTCCCGTTCCTGTTCATCACCATCGCTTGCGGCGCCGTGTCCGGCTTCCACGCGCTGATCTCGTCCGGCACCACGCCGAAGATGATCGAGAACGAAACCCACGCCCGCTTCATCGGCTACGGCGCGATGCTGATGGAATCCTTCGTCGCCATCATGGCGCTGGTGGCCGCTTCGACCATCGATCCGGGCGTGTACTTCGCGATGAACTCGCCGGCCGCGCTGCTGGGCACCACGGCCGAGTCCGCCGCGCAGGCGGTATCGCAGATGGGCTTCTACATCACCCCTGAAATGCTGGTGCAGACCGCCAAGGATGTTGGCGAGCACAGCATCATTTCGCGCGCCGGCGGCGCACCGACCCTGGCAGTGGGCATGGCTCACATCCTGTCCGGCGTGCTGGGTGGCCGCGAGATGATGGCCTTCTGGTACCACTTCGCGATTCTGTTCGAAGCGCTGTTTATCCTGACCGCCGTTGACGCGGGCACCCGCGCCGGCCGCTTCATGCTGCAAGACTTGCTGGGCGCCTTCGTGCCAGCCATGAAGAAAACCGAAAACACCTTCGCCAACCTGACCGCGACCGGCCTGTGCGTGGCGGCCTGGGGCTACTTCCTGTACCAGGGCGTGGTTGATCCGCTGGGCGGCATCAACACCCTGTGGCCGCTGTTCGGCATCGCCAACCAGATGCTGGCCGCGATTGCGCTGATCCTCGGCACCTGCGTGCTGTTCAAGATGAAGCGCGGCCAGTACGCCTGGGTGACCATCGTGCCGACCGTGTGGCTGCTGCTGTGCACGCTGACCGCCGGCTGGCAGAAGATCTTCGACGCCAATCCGAAAGTCGGCTTCCTGGCGCACGCCGCCAAGTATCAGGGCGCGCTGGATGAAGGCAAGATTCTGGCCCCGGCCAAATCGGTGGCGCAGATGCAGCAGGTGATCTTCAATGACTACCTCGACGCTTCGCTGGCTGGCTTCTTCGTGATCGTGGTCCTGAGCGTGCTGATCTTTGGCGCCCGCACCGTGCTGCGCGCGCGCGCCAACAGCAAGCCGACGGCCAACGAAAGCCCGATGGTCCTGACCGCCAAGGTGCAGTGATGTTCAGCGATATCGCCAAGGCCGGCCGCTACCTCGGGCAAAGCGTGCGCCTGATGATGGGCCTGCCTGATTACGATGCCTACGTCACGCACCGGGAAACCACCCATCCCGGCGAGCCGTACATGACGTACGAGGAATTCTTCCGCGAACGGCAAGAGGCGCGTTACGGCGGCGCAGGCAAGCGCGGCGGTTGTTGCTGAGCCAGCCCCGTCATTCCGGCGTAGGCCGGAAACCATAGAACGCCTGAGACGACGCAAGCTCAGCATGGATCCCGGCCTGCGCCGGGATGACGCGCCCACAGCGGAACTTTTTCCCTCCCAAGCCATCTAATCAAGATGGCTTACATTTACCAACAGGCATACGCACGCAACATCGGCTGGGTCACAGCGGCCGAACAGGCCACCTTGCGCAACAAACGCATTGCCATCGCCGGCATGGGCGGGGTCGGCGGCGTGCACCTGCTCACCTTGACACGGCTCGGCATCGGCGGCTTCCACATTGCCGACTTCGACACCTTCGACATCGCCAACTTCAACCGGCAGGTCGGCGCCACCATGTCGTCGCTGGGCCAGCCCAAGGTCGAGGTACTGGCGCGCATGGCGCTCGACATCAATCCCGAACTCAAGCTGGTGCGCTTCCCCGCCGGCGTCAGCCAAGACAATCTGGCCGACTTCTTCGAGGGTGTAGACTTGTACGTTGACGGCCTCGACTTCTTTGCCTTCGGCGCGCGGCAGGCGGCGTTTGCGGCCTGCGCGCGGCTCGGCATTCCGGCCATCACGGCGGCGCCGCTGGGCATGGGCACGGCGGTGCTGAACTTCCTGCCGGGCCACATGACGTTCGAGGAATACTTCGGCTGGGGCGATAAACCGGACATGGAAAAAGCCCTGCGCTTCCTGGTCGGGCTGGCGCCGGCCGGGCTGCATGGCGGCTACCTGGTCGATCCGTCCAGCATCAACTTGAAGGAACAGCGCGGTCCGTCTACCATCATGGGCTGCGAGCTGTGCGCCGGCGCGGCCGCCACCGAGGCGCTGAAGATTTTACTGAAACGCGGCGACGTGCGGGCCGCCCCGTGGGGCTACCAGTTCGACGCCTTCCGCAACAAGCTGGTGCGCACCTGGCGCCCCGGCGGCAACCGCAACCCGTTGCAGCGGCTGGCCATGATGCTGGCGCGGCGACGACGGCCTGGAGCGAAGACATGAGCAAGATGGAGCTGCGCCTGGACGCAACGCTGGAACAAATCCTCGAACTGGCGCGCTGGGCGCCGAGCGGCGACAACACGCAACCGTGGCGCTTCGAGGTGCTCGATGAACGCCGGCTGGTGGTGCATGGCCACGACACGCGCGACCATTGCGTCTACGACCTCGACGGCCATCCGAGCCAGATGTCGATTGGCGCCCTGCTGGAGACAATGGCCATTGCCGCCAGCACTCTCCAGCTCGAGATGCGCGCCATGCGCCACACCGACACGCCCGATACCCGGCCCACCTTCAGCATCGAATTCCTGCCTGCGCCGGATCTTGAGCCCGATCCGCTGGCCGACGCCATTCTGGCGCGCAGCGTGCAACGCCGCGCGCTCGGCCGCCGCGCGCTGACGGCAGCGGAAAAATCCGCGCTCAACATCGCGCTGCCGGCAGGCTATCGCGTGCACTGGCTGGAAGGCAGCCAGCGCGGCGCCGCCGCGCGCCTGATGTTCCGCAACGCCAAACTGCGCCTGACCATGCCGGAAGCGCACCGCGTGCACAAGTCCGTCATCGAATGGAACGCCCGCTACAGCGAAGACCGCATGCCCGACCAGGCGCTGGGCGCGGACCCCATGACCACCAAGCTGATGCGTTGGGTGATGCAGGACTGGCGGCGTGTGCACTTCTTCAACACCTGGCTGGCTGGCACGCTGGCGCCGCGCCTGCAGATGGACCTGATTCCCGGTCTGGCCTGCGCCGCCCATTTCGTGCTGGTGGCCGAGCGCCGGCCGCAGCGCATGGACGACTACATCGCCGCCGGCCGCGCCATGCAGCGCTTCTGGCTCACGGCCACGGCGCAAGGCCTGCAACTGCAACCGGAGATGACGCCGCTGATCTTCTCGCGCTACGTGCGCGAAGGCCGCGTGTTTTCCGCCACGCCGGGCATGCAGGAACGCGCGGCGGAACTGTCGCGCCAGGGTGCAGCGCTGGTCGGCCAGCAGGACTGGGAGGCGGCAGTGTTCATGGGCCGCATCGGCGCCGGCGAACCGGCCGCGTCGCGCTCGCTGCGCCGGCCCTTGCGCGACTTGCTGGTGCCTGCAGGGAGTCCGTGATGCGCGCCATCAAGCCCGGCCAGGTGGCCGTCTTCCTTGGCCTGCTGGCGCTGATCCTGGCGCTGGCCGTGGGCACCACCGCGCTGCTGTTCGGCGCGCTGCCGCTGGGTGATTTTCGCGGCGTCACGCTGGTCGCGGTGGCGCTGCTGCTGGTCTACTTGTACGCGTTTTTGATCTACCGCTGCTTCCTGCTGGTGCTGCCGCTGCATGAAGGCGACGTACCCGAGCACTCGCGCCATGAGCTGGCCGCCAACGTCAACATCCTGTTCTACCTGCTGCTGTTCAACTCGCTGATCCGCACTCACTTCATTCCGGTGCCGATCCAGCGCCTGATCTATCTGGCGCTGGGCGCACGGCTGGGCGCCAACACCTACAGCGCCGGCGCCCTGCTCGACCCGCCGCTGACCCACATCGGCAGCAACACCATCATCGGCCACGACGCCGTGGTGTTCGCGCATGTGATCGAAGGCGCGCGGCTGGAACTCAAGGCGGTCCACATCGGCAACACCGTCACCATCGGCGCCAAGGCGGTGGTGATGGCCGGCGTGCGCATCGGCGACAACGCCATCGTCTCGACCGGCGCGGTGGTGACCAAGGATACCCAGATCGCGGCCGGCGAAATCTGGGGCGGCATTCCGGCGCGCCGCATCAAGGCCGCCCCGGCCTGACGGATTTTTTTACACCCAGCGCTGGCACGGCACGCAAGTCCTTGATTTTAAAAGCGCACCAGCACTGGCAAGGGTTTTGCTCTTTGAACGCTACGGCTTCGATTCCCGTGGCCTTCTTCGAGGAGCACTTATGAAAATCACCCAACCTGCGCTGGCCGCCGCCCTGCTGGCGGCCGCGCTGGCGGCGCCGCTGACGGCAAGCGCCGCCCCCACCCTCGGCCTGGATCCCACCGGCACCGGCACCTACACCACCTACGCCGACCTGTGGACCAACGTCACCGACACCGGTCTCGCCACCGGCTTCATTCCCGGCCAGATCGTCGGCCCCGGCGGCGCCGCGCCGTACCTGACCGAACTGCGCTCGCAAATGGTGGTCGGCACTATGTCCAACAGCAACATCCCGGCCATCGTCACGCCCGCCGGGCTGAACACCACGTTTGAAATCAGCAAAGTGGTGCGCTTCCAGGAACTGGTCACCGCGCAGACCGCCACCACCGTCAACTTCGGCATGCCGGCCACGCAGTCGGCCGCGATGGATGTGGACGCCGCGCACGCCGGCGTGCAGAACGTCGCCATCTATCTCGACCGCATCACCGACGGCAGCAAGGCTGTGCCCGGTAATGGCGGCGCCACGGTACGCTGCTATGGCGAAGGCGTCACGTCGGCCGGTTGCGGCGCCGGCGCCGGCAGCGATGGCGACGGCATCCTGATCCTGTCCGGCCACCTGGTGTTCAACGAAGCCAGCTTCAGCGCCAGCGGCGCGGTCGGCACCGGCTCGTTCGATTCGCGCTTCATGATCGACTACGTGGACAACAACTACCTGGATGTCGTCAGCGGCAGCATCTTCATCGACAAATTCACCGGCACCACCAACGTGCCGTCGTTCTTCAACCCCACCATGATGTGGGACGGCGCCACGCCCACCACCGTGCCCTTCCTCAAAGTGGATTCCTCGCAGAGCTTCGCCACCATTCCGGAGCCTGCCACCCTGGCGCTGATCGGCCTGGGCTTTGCGGGCCTCGCGCTGGGCACGCGCCGCAAAGTACAGTCGTGACCGCAGCAGCGGTCTTTCCCAACGGACCGGCACCCCGGTCCGTTTTTTTATTGGCCCGGCAGCTGCGCCAACAGGGCGGTCAGCCGGGCACCCGCGTGGTAGCGCTGGAAATGCTCCGCCACCCGTCCCGCCGCAGTGCGCGGCTCCGGGTCATGCAGCAAATGCAGCACCGCTGAACGCAAGGCCTGTTCCTCCAGCCGATCCGAGCGCAACAGCACGCCGGCGCCGGAGCGCACCACCCCCGCCATGTTCAGGTACTGATCGAGATTGCCGGCAATACCCAGCACCGGCACGCCGGCCGCCAGCGCCTGCTGGCAGGTCGGGCTGCCGCCGTTGCAGATCACCAGCCGCGAGCGCTGCGCCGCCTGCTCGCCGGGCAGGTAGCTGGCGATGTGCACATTGTCCGGCAACAGGCCCGGTTCGATGGTGCCGGCGGTAGCGGCCATTACCGTCACCGGCAGCGGCGCCAGCGCCTGCAGGATGCGCGGCAACAAGGCGCCCTGCCCTGAACTGCCCAGTGTGACGTAGACCAGCTCGCGCCCGTCGGGCAAGGCGTCCCACCACGACGGCGGCTCGGTCGGCGGCGACCACGTCACCGGGCCGAGATAAGCGTGCGTGATCGGCAAGTCGTGCGCCGGGAACATTTCCGGAATATCGGCGTACAGCACGTGGTCGGCGTCGGTGTAGATGCGCCGCAAGTCATAGCCCAGCGACGGCATGCGATACGCGCGCCGCACGCGGTTAAGCGGCCGGCAATGCAAGGCAAACGCCAGCGGCCGCACCAGCCGGAACAGCCGGTCCGCCAGCGCGATCGGCAGCACGCGCGACAAGGGCAGCGCCGGCACCTGGTAGTGCTGGTTCACGTACGGACTCCAGTACGCATTGGCCAGCGCCACGTATGGCACCTCCGCCAGCCGCGCGCTCACCGACAGCGACAAGCGGAAATCGCCGATCACCACATCCGGCCGTACCGCTTGCAACAGGCGCATGTCGTCCAGCACGTACTGGTGCAGCGCGCGTGCGTCGTACACCGGCTTGCCGGCCGCCAGCGCCGCCAGGAAGCGCGCGCTGGAAATGCTGATCAGCGGCCAGTGGCGCAGTTGCGCATCCTTGAAAAACGGCTCGTAGCCGGGTGCGCAAGCGAAGTGCACGTCGTAGCGTTGCCGGTCCAGTGTGCGCGCCAGCGCCAGCGGACGGCCGACATGCGCCAGCGTCACTGCCTCCGCCACAAACAAGATTTTTTTGCGTTCCATCTCCATAGCTTGCGACGCCCGTCGCGGCGTTGTTTGAGATAGCGCAAACGTGCCTGCATTAGATCCAGATCAAAGCCGAGCTTGCCTGATGCATATATTTTTCTCATTGGCATTGTTGAATGGGCCTACGCGATGAAACTCACGATCATGTCCGTGCTCTCGGCCGGCAGCGCCTTACTGCTGGTCCTCGTCGCGTTCGCCGCTACCTCGGCGCTCAGCCGCAGCGACGATGCGCGGCAGCAGCTGACCGTGCTGGCTGGTGTAATCGGCCACAGCAGCAAGACCGCGCTGCTGTATGCCGACCGCCACCAAGCCGGGCAGGTGCTGGCCACGCTCGCGCTTGACGACGACATCCTGCAAGCCGCGCTGTACGACGGCAGCGGCAAGCTGCTGGCGCGCTACCTGTCGCCACGCCTGCCGGCCGATCAAGCCGGTCCCGACGCCCTGCCCGCACCGCAAGCCGATGACGCAGCACGAAGCGAACCCAGCGGCCTGCCGTGGGCGCCGTCCCTGCGCGTCTATCACGTTCTGCGCAACGGCGACGACGCCACTGGCGTGGTGATGCTGGAAGCCGCGCAAACCCGCATCTGGTTCGATGTGCTGAAAAATCTCGGCGCCGCCATCGTGGCCGCCGCGCTGTCGTTCGTGATGGCGCTGCTGACCGCGGCGCGTTTCAAGGGCAGCATCGCCGAGCCGGTCGGCCAGCTGATGACGGCGGCGCAGCAGGTCAGCCGGGGGCAGGCCACACCGCGCATACTGCACCAGCGCGGCGACGAGCTCGGTGCGTTGATCGACAGCTTCAACGAGATGCTGGCGCAAGTGGAAGGCCGCGACGCTGCCTTGGCGCAGTACCGCGACCAGCTGGAACGGCAAGTCAGCGTGCGCACCGAACAGCTGGAAAAAGCCAAGAACGCGGCCGAAGCGGCCAGTCAGGCCAAGAGCGCCTTCCTCGCCACCATGAGCCACGAAATCCGCACGCCCATGAACGGCGTACTCGGCATGACGGAATTGCTGCTGGCCACGCGCCTGAGCGAGCAGCAGCGCCACTACACCAGCATGGTCAAGCGCTCCGGCGAGCATCTGCTGGTCATCATCAACGACATCCTCGATTTTTCCAAGATCGAGGCCGGCAAGCTGACGGTGGAATACATCCACTTCAATTTCCGCGACCTGCTGGACGATATCGACAATGTGTTCGCACCGCAGGCGCAGGCCAAGGGCTTGCGCCTGGAGCTGGAGATCGCCCACAACCTCCCGCTCAGCATCTGCGGCGATCCGAACCGGCTGCGGCAGGTCATCTTCAACCTGCTCGGTAATGCCATCAAGTTCACCGACAGCGGCCAGATCACGGTGCGGGTGCGGGTGGCGCATGAAGACGCGCAAACCGTCGGCCTGCGCTTTGAGGTGCACGACAGCGGCATCGGCGTGTCGTCCGAAGCGCGTGCGCGCATCTTCGATTCATTCTCGCAGGCCGACGGTTCGACCACCCGCAAGCACGGCGGTACCGGCCTCGGTTTGGCGATCTCAAAACAACTGGTGGAGCTGATGGGAGGCGTTATTGGCGTCGACCATGCGCTAACTCAAGGATCGGTGTTTTGGTTTGCCGTAAATTTTGATAAACGTCGTGTTGACAGCGACGATCCATCCACCGCCACCCAGGGAATCCGCGTTTTGATTGTCGACGAACATCCCGCCAGCCGCGCCGCACTGGAGCGGCAACTGGCGGCCTGGCGCATCGCCTGCGCCGGCGCCACCGCCAGCGACGCCCTGCCCCGGTTACGACAGGCGGTGGCAGCCGGCTGTACCTACGACGCCGTGCTGCTGGAGATGGAACAGCCGCGCACCAGCGGCCTGGCGCTGGCCGCCGCCATCCACCGCGAACCGGCGCTGGCCGCCATACGCCTGCTGCTACTGAGTACCGAGCGCAACGCGGCCGACAGCGTGCAGCAGCGCGAAGCGGGCGTGGCCTTCCAGCTCATCAAGCCGGTCCGCGAATGCGACCTGCACGACGCCATCACCCTGCCATTGCGCGGACGCGAGTCACGCCCCGCCGCCGAGCCGCCTACCGCGCCGGACGCGGCAGGCGCGCTGCGCCTGCCAGCAGGCCCATTGCCGTCCGGACCCGGCGCCATCGACGCCGCACCGGGCGCACGCAGCCGCAAGCGGCGCAAGGTGCTGCTCGCTGAAGACAATCCGGTCAACGTCGAAGTGGCCAGCGCGATGCTGGAAGGACTGGGCCTCGAGGTCAGCCGCGCCCGCAACGGCGAGGAGGCCCTGCTGTCGGTACAAACCGATGACTTCGACGCCATCCTGATGGATTGCCAGATGCCGGTGATGGACGGTTTCGCCGCCACCACCGAAATCCGCCGCCACGAGCAGCAGCGCGGACGGGCGCGCAGCATGCCCATCATCGCCATCACCGCCAACGCACTGCAGGGGGACCGCGAATCCTGCCTCGCTGCCGGCATGGATGACTACCTGAGCAAGCCCTTCACCCAGCAAGCGCTGGGACAGACCCTGTCGCGCTGGATCAGCCTGCCCCGCATCGCGGCCCCAGCCGCCGAGGCCGCCCCGCCGCTGGTCGCCGCATCGCCAACGACCATCGCGCCGATGGACGGCAGCGCCATCAACCACCAGGCGCTGGACAACATCCGCGCGCTGAGCGCGACCAACGGCGACGCCCTGCTGGAACGCGTAGTGCACGCCTTCCTGCACGACACGCCGGCCCAGCTGCAGGCGCTGCAACGCGCCATCGCGGCTGGCGATGCAGAACAAGTGCGCAAGGCCGCACACAGCCTCAAATCAAGCGCTGCCAACGTCGGCGCCGAAGCGCTGGCCGCACGCAGCAAAGAACTCGAACAACTCGGACGCAACCACACCACCGCCGGCGCCGCACCACTGCTGGCTGACATGGAACACTCTTTCCAGGCCGCGCGGCAGGCGTTGGGAGCTCTCCTGGAAAAGGAAACCTGATCATGGCAACTTCCCCCAAGCGCGGCCTGGTATTGGTCGCAGACGATGACCCCACCATGCGGCTGCTGATGCTGGAAATGCTGGCCCAAGTCGGCCTCGACGCCATCGAAGCCGAAGACGGCATCAAGGCCGTGGCCTGCTTCCAAAGCATCACACCCGACCTGGTACTGCTCGACGTCGACATGCCCGGCATGGACGGCTTTGCCGTGTGCCGCGCCATCCGCCAGCTGGAAACCCACTCGGCCGTGCCCATCATCATGGTCACCGGCGGCGACGAGCTGGAATCGGTGACCCATGCCTACGAGGCCGGCGCCACCGATTTCGTCTCCAAGCCAATCAACTGGCCCATCCTCGGCCATCGCGTGCTGTACGTGCTGCGCGCCAGCGACGCCATCAGCCGCCTGCGCATCGCCGACGCCCAGCACCGCGCGGTACTGGCCGCCATCCCCGACACCTTCTTCCGCATGAACAAGGATGGCTACTACCTCGACTACGAACAAGGCCACGAAGCCAGCAGCGTATTCGCCAGCGACCTGTGCGTGGGCCAGCACCTGAGCCAGGTGCTGCCGGCCGACATCGCCGGCCACCTGATGGAGCAGGTGCACAACGTGCTCGACACCCAGCACATCCGCTCGCTCGACTACGAACTGCCCACGCCCGGCCCGGCGCCGCGCGCGCGGCAAGGCGAGCATCCGGCGCCAATGCCGGTGCGGCATTTCGAAGCGCGGCTGGTGGCCACCGGGCCGGATGAAGTGCTGGGGCTGGTGCGCGACATCAGCGAGCGCAAGCGCAGCGAGGAACAGATCCGCCGTCTCGCCTACTGCGATTCGCTGACCGGCATCCCCAACCGCCAGGCCTTCCTCGAAACGCTGGAAGCCGAGCTGGTACGCTCGCGCAAGGCCAACAAGAAATTCGCCGTACTGTTCATGGACCTGGACGCCTTCAAGCGCATCAACGACACGCTCGGGCACGACGTCGGCGACCACCTGCTGAAAGCCGTCTCCGAGCGCTTGCGCGAAACCACGCGGCCGGGCGACCTGGTGTCGCGCACCGAGGCCGCCACCAACCTGGCGCGGCTGGGCGGCGATGAATTCACCATTTTGATTCCGGATCTGGAACGGGTGGAGAACGCCCTGAATGTCGCGCACCGCGTAAAGGAAGCCATGCGCCGCCCCTTCCTGCTGGACGCGAACGAAATCTTCGTCACCGCCAGCATCGGCATCTCGCTCTATCCGGAAGACGGCGAGGACTGCAACTCCCTGCTCAAGTACGCCGACACCGCCATGTACCACGCCAAGAACTGCGGCAAGAACAACGCCAAGCTGTACAGCTCGTCGCTGACCATGCAGATCATGAGCCACGTCAAGCTCGAGGTCGGCTTGCGCAAGGCCTTGCAGAACGACGAGCTGTACCTGCTGTACCAGCCGCAAATCGACGTGTGCAGCTCGCGCATCGTCGGCTTTGAAGCGCTGGTGCGCTGGCGCCATCCCGAACGCGGCGTAATCTCGCCGACCGAGTTCATTCCGCTGGCCGAAGAAACCGGCCTGATCGTACTGATCGGCGAGTGGGTACTACGTGCCGCCTGCCAGCAAGCGACCACATGGCAACTGCCGGGCAAGCCGCCGGTGCGGGTGGCGGTGAATTTATCGGCCAAGCAGTTCAAGGATGAAAACCTGACCCAGAGCGTGCTGTCGGCGCTGCACGACAGCGGCCTGCCGGCCGAACTGCTGGAACTGGAACTGACCGAAGGCACGCTGATGGACGACGCACGCGCCACAATGGTGACGCTGGAACAGCTGCGCGGCATCGGCGTGTACTTGTCGATCGACGATTTCGGCACCGGCTACTCGTCGATGAATTATCTAAAACGGTTCGATGTGCGCGCGCTCAAGATCGACAAGAGCTTCATCAGCGGCCTGCCGCTGGATTCAGAGAACGCCGCCATCACCCGCGCCATCATCGCGATGGCGCATGGCCTGAAGATGGCCGTGGTGGCGGAAGGCGTGGAAACCGACGCCCAGCTGGTGCTACTGGAACAATACGGCTGCGACATGGTGCAGGGCTACTACCTCGGCCATCCCTCCCCGCCCGACTCCATCCACCGCATGCTGGCCGGCCAGGCCTTACAGCACGCCGCCCTGCTTCATCGCAGCGATGGCATCGGGGCTGTAGCCGAGGGCTGACAGGACTTCGTCATTGTGCTGGCCCAGCGTTGGCCCCAGCCACTTGGTGTGGCCCGGCGTGGCCGACAGTTTCGGCGAGATGGCCGGCAGCTTGACCGGCGTACCGTCCGCGAACTGGTGCTGCTCGAACATCTCGCGCGCCAGGAATTGCGGGTCGCTCATCATGTCGCGCACCGAGTAGATTTTGCCGGCCGGGACGTCGGCCGCTTTCAGCACTTCCAATGCGCTGTCGATGGTCTGCGTGTCGCACCACGCTTGAATCGCGTCGTCGATCATTTGCGTGTGCTTCACGCGGCCGTCGTTGCGCTCCAGCTCCGGATTGCCGGCCATATCGATGCGGCCCATCGCCAGCACCAGCCGCTTGAAGATAGCATCGCCATTGCCGGCGATGACGATGTTCTCGCCATCCTTTGTGGTGTAGGTATTCGACGGTACGATGCCCGGCAGCGAACCGCCGGTGCGCTCACGCACCACGCCCGCATGGTCGAACTCCGGCACCAGCGATTCCATCAGGTTGAACACGGATTCGTACAGGGCCACGTCCACCATCTGGCCCTCGCCTTTCAGCTTGCCGCCGGTGGCGTCGCGGTGGCGCAGCGCCATCATGGCGCCGATCACGCCGTGCAGCGCCGCCACTGAATCGCCAATCGATACGCCCACGCGTACCGGCGGACGGTCGGCGTGTCCGGACACGTAACGCAGGCCGCCCATCGATTCGCCAATGGCGCCGAAGCCCGGCAAGTCCTTCATCGGCCCGGTCTGGCCGAAGCCGGAAAGGCGCACCATGATGGTCGAAGGATCGACGGCTTTCAATTGCTCGTAGCCGAGCTCCCATTTTTCCAGCACGCCGGGGCGGTAGTTCTCGATGATGATGTCCGCTTCCAGCGCCAGCTTGCGCGCGATCTCGCGGCCTTGCGCATGCTTCATGTTCAGCGTCAGCGATTTTTTATTGCGCGACTGGACCGACCACCACAGCGACGTGCCATCCTTCAGCACGCGCCATTTGCGGATCGGGTCGCCGCCGTCGGGCGACTCGACCTTGATCACTTCCGCGCCAAACTCGGCCAGCATGCGCGCACAAAAAGGGCCCGCGATCAGCGTGCCCAGTTCCAGTACCTTGATGCCGGCCAGCGGACCGGAAGTGTTCTTGCTCATTTATGTCGCCCTTCGATCCAGCATGGCGCGGGCGATGGTGCCCGCGTCGACGTATTCGAGTTCACCACCAACCGGCACGCCGCGTGCGAGACGGCTCACGCGCAGGCCGCGCGCCTTCAGCATCTCGGAGATGTAGTGGGCCGTGGCCTCGCCTTCGTTGGTGAAATTGGTGGCCAGCACCACCTCGGTGACCAGCCCGTCGGCGGCGCGCGCCACCAGTTTTTCGAGATGGATGTCTTTCGGGCCGATGCCGTCCAGCGGCGACAGGCGGCCCATCAGCACGAAGTATAGCCCCTTGTAAGTCAGGGTCTGCTCGATCATCAATTGATCGGCAGGCGTCTCGACCACGCACAGCAGGCGGCGGTCGCGCGACTCGTCGTTGCAGGTGTCGCAGACGTCTTCTTCGGTGAAGGTATTGCACAGCGCGCAGTGATGCACGGCGTTGACCGCCTGATGCAAAGCGCGCGACAGCATGTCCGCGCCTTCGCGGTCATGCTGCAGCAGGTGGAACGCCATGCGCTGGGCCGACTTGGGACCGACGCCGGGCAGGCGGCGCAAGGCTTCGGTCAGGAACTCCAGCGACTTGGACATGGTTCCTTAGAATGGCATCTTGAAGCCGGCCGGCAGGTTCATGCCGGCGGTCAGGCCGCTCATCTTTTCGGCGGCGGTGGCTTCGGCCTTGCGCACGGCGTCGTTGAAGGCGGCGGCCACCAGGTCTTCCAGCATGTCTTTGTCGTCGGCCAGCAGCGACGGGTCGATCGACACGCGCTTGACGTCGTTCTTGCAGGTCATCACGACCTTGACCAGGCCGGCGCCCGATTGGCCTTCGACTTCGATCAGCGCCAGCGAGTCCTGGGCTTTTTTCATATTGTCTTGCATTGCCTGGGCTTGTTTCATCAGGCCGGCCAGTTGGTTCTTCATCATGGTGGAGTTCTCCGTATTGCGGTAAGTTGTTTAAGGGGGCGATCAGGCGGCCGCAGCCGCGCTGGTCTGTGGCGGCACGATGGAGCTTGGGACAACCCAGGCGTCCAGTTCGCGGATCATGCTGTTCACGAAAGGATCGTTGGCGATGGTTTCCTCGGCGGCGCGCTGGCAGGCTTCGCGGTAGGCTTGCGCCTCGGCGCTGGCGGTGTACCAGACGGCGCCCAGTTCACTGTCCACACGCACCGTGCGGCTGAAGCGCTCGGTCAGCGCGGTGGTCAGTTTTTCGATGTTGCCGGGAGTGCGCCAGGTTTCGATCGGCACGCGCAGGGCGATCACGAAGGCATTGCCTTCGAAATAGCACTTGACCATTTCGGCCTGCATCGCCAGTTGCTGGGCGGTGCCGCGCAGTGGCAGCGCGGCGGCCACGGCTGGCCAGTTGCCGTCCCAGTTCAGTTCGGGAACGGGCGTGATGACGTAGGCGTATGGCGCCTTGGCTGGCGCCGGCGCGGCGCGGGCCGGCATGGCGATGGCGTGCGGATCGTTCGCTTGCTGGGCCGGCGCGCTTTGGCTTTGCGTCGCTGGCTCAGGTGCGTATGGATGCGCGGCGCCTTGGGCTGGCATGGCGGAGTCGTCGGAGAATTCGGTGACCCACGGTGGCAGGTCGTCGTCTTCGGCGACTGGCGGCTTGGCTTTGGCTTGCGGCGCAGGCGCGACGTACTGCGGAGCAGCCGCAGGCGGTGCCACGCGGGCCGGCGCTTCCAGAACGGCAGCGCCACCGTCAGCGGCTGGCGGCATGTCTTCCCACGGCGCCGGACGCGCTGGCGCGGCAGCAGGAGTCTGCACGGCGGCAGGCGCTTGCGGCGCGACAGCTTGCGGCGCGGATGGTACTGGCGCCGTCGAAGCGGCGCTTACGCTGGGAGGCGACGACGGTGCTTCTGGCGCTGGCGCTGCGACTGGTGCGCTGGCGGCCGGACGTGCGCCGCCCGGACGCGACGCGGCGCGAGCCGCTTCCAACGCAGCGTTGATCGCGGCACGCGCGGTGCTGATCGGCGCTGCGGGTGCTGGCGCGGCGGCCGGAGGTGCTGGCGGCGGTGCGCTTGGCGCAGGTGCCGCGCTGACCGGCGGTTGCACGACAGCAGCTGGCGACGGTGCAGCGGCTGGCTGCGGCGCGACGGGTGCTTGCGCGGCGACGGCCACTGGCGATGCGGCTTCGCGCGCCATCGCGGCGGCGCCGGCGATGACCGACGGCGGCACCACGCTGGCGTGGCTCGCTTGTACGTTGGCGGCCGCGCGCGCCGGTGCGGCGCCCGCTGCGGCGCGGGCCGAAGCCATCGCCGCCTGGCGCGATACCGCCGGTGCTGCCGCTGCTTGTCCCTCCGCCCCGCCTACGCCGGGGCGAAAGGCCAACATCCGTAACAAGGTCATCGAGAAGCCGGCATATTCATCCGGCGCCAGGCCCAACTCATTGCGGCCATGCACTGCGATCTGGTAATACAGCTGCACTTCTTCCGCGTCAAACAAACCTGCGAGGCGCACGATATCCGCATACTCCGGCAGATCTTCCGGCAAGGCGGCCGGCACCGTCTGCGCCAGCGCGATCCGGTGCAGCAAGGTGCCCAGATCCTGCAAGGCGCCGTTGTACGACAGGCTGCGCGTGGCCATCTCATCGGCCACGGCCAACAGATCGGCGCCATCCTGCGCTGCCAATGCATCCAGCAAGCGAATCAGGTACGACTGATCGAGCGCACCAAGCATGCCTTGCACCGCGTCCAGCGTCACCGCACCGGCGGCGTAGGCAATCGCCTGATCGGTCAGCGACAAAGCATCACGCATCGAACCATGCGCACCCGTGGCCAGCAGGCGCAAAGCCGGCTGCTCAAAGGTAATGCCTTCTTGTCCGAGAATATTTTCCAGATGGCCGATGATGTGCCCCGGCGGCATCTGCTTCAGATTGAACTGCAGGCAGCGCGACAGCACGGTAACAGGAATCTTCTGCGGATCGGTGGTCGCCAGAATGAACTTGACGTGCTCCGGAGGCTCTTCCAGCGTCTTCAGCATCGAGTTGAAGGCGTGGTTGGTCAGCATGTGCACCTCGTCGATCATATAGACCTTGAAGCGTGCATTGGTCGGCGCGTACACCGCCTGCTCCAGCAACTGCGCCATCTCATCGACGCCGCGATTGGACGCCGCATCCATCTCGATGTAATCGACAAAGCGCCCCGCATCGATGGCGGTACACGCCTCACACACGCCGCACGGCGTAGCGGTGATGCCGCCATTGCCATCCGGCCCGACGCAATTAAGCGACTTGGCCAGGATCCGCGACAAGGTGGTTTTACCCACGCCGCGCGTTCCGGTGAACAGATAGGCGTGATGCAGCCGGCCGCTATGCAAAGCATGCGTCAGCGCGCGAACCACGTGCTCCTGGCCGACGAGCGTTTCGAAGTTGCGGGGGCGATATTTACGGGCGAGGACTTGATAGGACATGCTGGGATTTTACCGTATCGCGGGTGCCAAAGCGGCAATTGTAACAAGTCGCGACTGGATTAGGTAAGTCTGCGTTTTCGCCCTACAATTTGTTTTTCTTTTAACATGCCAAAAATGAAAAAACTTGCCCTGACTCCCCTGCTGTTGCTGTCCCTCGCCGCCCACGCCGATGAACGCGAATGGCATCCCTACAAAAAACTGGTGGAGGACCTGCGCCTCGACAAGTTCTACGCCCTGCCGGCCGCCGAACGCGACAAGGTCAACCTCTACCTGACCGTCAAACCGCAAAATAAAAGCATCAAGCCGTCCGACGTCGTGCTGACCGTGGTGCAAGGCGGCGAACGCCAGCAACTACCGGCGCTGTCGCCGGACTACCGCATGACGCTGGTGCCGAATCCAAAATGGATGACGGACGACGCCAAAGTCATGACCAGCCTGCCGAAAGGCGAAAAGTCGGCCGTCGGCTATGACGCCGTCACGCCACTGCCGGAGGGCTTGCAGTGGAACTACGCGCCAGTGATGAGCAGCGTCGGCCAGATGAACCAGGCCATCAAGAAAATGGCTGGCGCGCTGAGCATGTTCGCGCCGAGCGTCAAGGTGGTGGTATTCAAGTTCAACCACCCGGCCCAGCTGAAGGTAGGCGGCGCGACCTACAACACCGATGCCAAGCACCAGATCAAGCTGAAGCCCGACTCGGCGCTGCTGAAGGAGAATCCACTGATGGTCGCATCCGAGCGACCGTTCGAAGCCGAGCTGGATTCGGAATAAAAAAAAGCTCCCCGAGGGGAGCTTTTTCTTTGAATAAGGAGGCGAGCCTGATCTGCGGCACTTATGGTGAACGGCTGTGGCTGCTTCGTTCCCGACCTGACCAGGTTGACCATGCCACAATGCGCAGGGGCCCGCCAGATGTCATTATACCTTACAGCCCCAATTCCTGCCAAATCTGATCCACCCGTGTTTTCACCTCGGGCGACATGGTGATCACCGTACCCCACTCGCGGGTGGTTTCACCCGGCCACTTGTTGGTGGCGTCGATGCCCATCTTGCTGCCCAGGCCGCTTACCGGCGAGGCAAAGTCGAGGTAGTCGATCGGCGTATTGTCGACCAGCGTGGTATCGCGGGTCGGATCGACGCGGGTGGTGATGGCCCAAATCACCTCGTTCCAGTCGCGGATATTCACGTCCTCATCCACCACCACAATGAACTTGGTGTACATGAACTGGCGCAGGAAGCTCCACACGCCAAACATCACGCGCTTGGCATGGCCGGCGTACTGCTTCTTGATCTGCACCACCGCCATGCGATAACTGCAACCTTCCGACGGCAAATGGAAATCGGTGATCTCGCTGAACTGCTTCTGCAGCAGCGGCACAAACACCTCGTTCAGCGCCAGCCCCAGCACGGCCGGCTCATCCGGCGGTTTGCCGGTGTAGGTCGAGTGATAAATCGGGTCGCGGCGCATGGTGATGCGGTCGATGGTGAACACCGGGAACCAGTCCTGCTCATTGTAATAACCGGTGTGGTCGCCATACGGCCCCTCCAGCGCATGCTCGTAACCGGACGGATGGTTTTCGTCCGGATAGATATGCCCTTCCAGCACGATCTCGGCCGACGCCGGCACGCGCAGCTCGCTGCCGATCGCCTTGACCAGCTCGGTGCGACTGCCGCGCAGCAGGCCGGCGAACTGATATTCCGACAAGGAATCTGGCACCGGCGTCACTGCACCTAATATAGTAGCGGGGTCCGCGCCCAAAGCGACACAGACAGGATAAGGCTTCCCTTTGCTTTGGATGGCGTGCTCGCGGAAGTCCAGCGCGCCGCCGCGATGGGCCAGCCAGCGCATGATGACCTTGTTAGGACCCAGCACCTGCTGGCGATAGATGCCGAGATTCTGGCGCTTCTTATTAGGGCCCTTGGTAATAACAAGGCCCCAGGTAATTAAAGGCGCCACGTCGCCCGGCCAGCAGTGCTGGATCGGCAATTTCGACAAATCGACATCGGCGCCTTCCCACACGATCTCCTGGCACGGCGCGCCACGCAGCTCTTTCGGCGCCATATCCCACACGGCCTTCACCAGCGAGCCCAGGCCCAGCAAGTCCTTGAAGTCCTTCGGCGGTTCCGGCTCTTTCAAGCGCGACAACACATGGCCGATCTTGCGCAGCTCGCTGACGTTCTCCGCGCCCATGCCCAACGCCACGCGGCGCTGCGTACCGAACAAATTGGCCAGCACCGGCATGCTGTGGCCGGTCGGATGTTGGAATAGCAAGGCCGGGCCACCGGCGCGCAAGGTGCGGTCGCACACCTCGGTCATCTCTAAATGCGGCGAAACGGGGCTTAAAATGGGCTTAAGTTCACCCATTGCTTGCAGTTGGGAAATAAAATCTCGTAGATCGGAATATTTCATCGGTTTTTTAATATTTTCTTACATTAAAGCGCACTGTTTAAAAATACAGGTCAAGTGATTGATTTTATTGGTTTTCCATCGCTAGCAAGGCAAAATTCTAGATTTAAAAGTTATAAAAACGATTGACGTTAGTATTGACTTGATATAAAACGCCTTCTACAATCCACCCTACTTGATGAGGTCTGACTTTTATGTCCCTCATACATTCACGGAGTCGGGGCTCCACATGACATTTTAAGGAGTGTTTTCAAAGGCGTCTTGCCTTGCTCCCCGGTTGTAGTTGTATTGCATCTGGTTGACTCCTGCGGGAGAGATCAGCAACAAGCAAGCAATGAAGGCGTTCTCGTGTACTACCTACAGTAACGACGAACGAGATATTTCTGATGCACGGCATTAGCACCTGTTTAGCTGCGTTTGACGCTGGCGGGGGATCGCTTTTACGGACATTTCAGGGGAACTCTATGATTAATCGCATCACCGGCGCAACTACGTTTGCCCGTACTATGGCTCGCCAGCCAGCTGCGTGGTTCACCACGGCCAGCATTTCGGCAAAGGGCGTGTTGACCACCGCCCAGCACACCCTGACCATTGTGGGTGTGACCGCTCTGGTAGTAATGGCAGTACTGTTTGTCCGTCCTGACCTGGCCAAGGCCCTCAGCGACAGTTTGAACCGCGTTCCGGACGCGGAAGTTGTAGCAGTCACCGCGCCGCCGCTGGACGCGCTGATGGAGGCGCCAGCCACCGTCACCGCCTCGACCGCGCCGCTGACCGCCGAAGAAAAAGCCCTGCTGGGCACCGAGAAACAGCAGAAATGGGTCACCACCTGGCTGTCCAAGCGTTACCGCGTAGCCGGTGACGCCGCCAACATGCTGGTGTCGACCGCTTATCTGACCGCACGTGAAATCAAGCTCGATCCGCTGCTGATCCTGGCGGTGATGTCGATCGAGTCGGGTCTGAATCCGTTCGCGGAAAGCCCGATGGGCGCGCAAGGCCTGATGCAAGTCATGTCGAAGGTGCACCACGAGAAGTTCCAGGACATGGGCGGCCTGCAAGCCGCGCTGAACCCGGTCGCCAACATCCGCGTCGGTTCGCTGATCCTGAAGGATTATGTGACCCGTGGCGGTTCGGTGGAAGCCGGCCTGAAGAGCTACGTCGGCGCCGCCGCGTTTGAAACCGATGATGGTTACGGTTCGCGCGTTCTGGCTGAGTACAATCGCCTGAAGCAAGTTTCGGCTGGTAAGAAGGTGCCGACCATCACTCCGGTGATGGCAGCCGCCCCAGCCAAACCAGCAGCGCCAGTCGCTGCCGCCGAGAAATCGGTCAGCGGTACGCAGATCGCCGGTCTGTAATTTAGCCGTGCATATATGAAAGCCACCTTGGTCAGGTGGCTTTTTTCATTTATGGGCAGGACCGGGCCGAGACCCGGCCGGAATCCTTGAACGGATCCCGCCCACCGCCAAAGCTGTTCGATTCCTTGTAATAGCAAACCACCGCACCGCCCGGCAAACGCCATTTGGTCACGCGGCTGCCGTCCGGCGCCGTGAACTCCCCTATCGCTCCACTGCTGCGGTCTTTGTAAGCCTTGCCGATGGCGGTCGCCAGCGCGGTTTCGTCGTTGACGTATTTGCGGTCGCGCTGGGTCCACGCATCTTCCTTGCGCGCCTTTTGGTCGGCGGCCAGCGCGCCCTTGAGCGCACGCTGCTTAAGATCATCCTGCGGCTTGACCGGTACGGCAAACGGATCGGGCGGCAGCGTGACGGCCTGGGTATCGGCCACCGCCGCCGGTGTGGGCGCCGATGGCGCAGTGATCGGCTGCGGCTCGGACAGCGGCCGGGGCGCAGCAACAATCGCCTCGGGCAGACGCGCGGCTAGGACGCGTGAAGGCCGCTCCGGCGCCTGCGCCGCCGGCTTGGGTGGCGGAAGCGGCCGTAGCGGCTTGAACGGCGTCAAAATATAGGTGATCGGCACATGCGGCGCCACGGAGGCCGCCATCGGCCTCTCAGGCGCTTTCCAGCACATCAGCGCCAGCAGGTGGGCGCCGCCGATCAGCGCCAGCCAGCCGCGTCGGCGCCAGCTTGGGGTGGGCAAGTCGATGATACCGCTCCAGAATTACCGAAAAAGCAATCATCATCACTGCCGCTATTGCGGTCAAGCGGCCCATAAAAAAAGCCACCGCACGCTACCGTGGGTGGCTTTCAACGATACTTGAGAAACGCTTAGCGCTTCTTGTCGGCAGCAACTTCGTCCGGACGCAGCTGGGCGGCCAGCTTGTCCAGCACACCGTTGACATACTTGTGGCCATCGATACCGCCAAACGACTTGGTCAGTTCCACCGCTTCGTTGATGACGACGCGGTAAGGAATTTCCTGGTTGTTCTTCAGCTCGTAGGCACCGATCAGCAGCACCGCGTGCTCGATCGGCGACAGCTCGTTGATGCCACGGTCCACCAGCGGCGCGAACATCTCGCGCAGTTCCACCGACGAACCGATGGCGCCGTTCAGCAGCACGGTGAAGTGCTCGGCATCGGCCTTGTCGAAGCCGTGCGCGCCGCGGATGTGGTTGACCACCGTGGAGGCGGATTCGTTATTCAGCAGCCACTGGTACAACCCTTGCAGCGCGAACTCGCGCGCGCGATGACGCGGCGTGCGGTTCTTGCTTGGGTTGGCGTGCAAAGTCTTCTCGTTCATGGTTCTACCTATTTTAAATTACTTATTAATTACTCGTCGTCGCCTTGGTCCTGGCTCAGCTCTTCCAGAGCGATGGTCAGGTTGGCCATTTCGACGGCTACGCGCGCAGCATCGGCGCCTTTGACCGCCATGCGCACTTCGGCCTGCTCGTCGTTCTCGGTGGTCAGGATGGCGTTGGCGATCGGGATGCCGTAGTCCAGGCCGATGCGGGTGATGCCCGCGCCCGATTCGTTCGACACCAGCTCGAAGTGATAAGTCTCACCACGGATGATGGCGCCCAGCGCGATCAGCGCGTCGAACTGCTGCGACTCAGCCATCTTCTGCAGCACCAGCGGCACTTCCAGCGCGCCCGGCACGGTCACATGCAGGATGTCTTCGTCAGCCACGCCCAGGTGCTTGAGCTCGGCCAGGCAAGCGGACAGCAGGCCGTGGCAGATGTCTTCGTTAAAACGGGCTTGTACCACGCCAATGCGCAGGTCTTCGCCGTTCAGGTTGGTTTCGTAGCTTCCTACGGTCATGATGGCCTCTTGTATGTTGGTTAAATTATTGCGGTTTGGCGACGTAGCCGGTCACTTCCAGATTGAAGCCGGTCATCGACGGCATCTTGCGCGGGCTGGCCAGCAGTTGCATCTTGCAGACGCCGACTTCGCGCAGGATTTGCGCACCGATGCCGTAGCTGCGCAGGTCCATGCTGGCCGCGCGGCCTTTCGGCTTGACTTCGACCGGATTGCACAGGGCTTCGAACTGGGTGAAGAACTGCTCGGCAGTCTCTTCGCAGTTGAGCAGCACGATCACGCCGCTGTCGGCCGCCTTGATCGCCGCCATCGAGGACGACAGGTTCCACGAGTGGGTGGTCGCTTCCGATTCCAGGATGTCCAGGATCGACACCGGCTGGTGCACGCGCACCAGGGTTTCCTTGCCTTTTTCGATCTGGCCATGCACCAGCGCCAGGTGGGCCGAGCCGCTCGGCTTGTCGCGGTAGGCGATCATTCGGAAGTCGCCGTGGGCGGTCTTCAGCGTGCGCTCGCCGGCTTTTTCCACCAGCGACTCGTTGCGGCTGCGGTAGTGGATCAGGTCAGCGATGGTGCCGATCTTCAGATTATGTTCCTTGGCGAATTCCAGCAGGTCCGGCAGGCGCGCCATCGTGCCGTCGTCCTTCATGATTTCGCAGATCACCGAGGCTGGCGTCAGGCCGGCCATCGCGGTCAGGTCGCAACCGGCTTCGGTATGGCCAGCGCGCATCAGCACGCCGCCCTTTTGCGCTTTCAGCGGGAAGATGTGGCCCGGCTGGACGATGTCCGATGGCTTGGCGTCCTTGGCCACAGCCACTTCGATGGTCTTGGCGCGGTCGGCGGCCGAAATACCGGTGGTCACGCCTTCGGCCGCTTCGATCGAGACGGTGAAATTGGTGCCGTAGGCGGTGCCGTTCTTGGACGACATCATCGACAGTTCGAGCTGGTCGCAGCGCTCTTCGGTCAAGGTCAGGCAGACCAGGCCGCGCGCGTACTTGACCATGAAATTGATGGCTTCCGGCGTGACGAAGTCCGCCGCGAGCACCAGGTCACCTTCGTTTTCCCGGTCTTCTTCATCGACCAGGATCACCATGCGGCCAGCGCGCAATTCGGCGACGATTTCTTCGGTGCTGGAAATTGACATTTTTAATCCTTCAAGGCTGAGCGAGAGTATTTCATTAACCCGCTATTTTAAAGGATTTACGCCATCCCTACCGTAAAACCCCGCTTTTTAGTGCATCCGCATGGCATTCCTGCCAACATTAATCACTTGCCGGCGGCGCCCACCGACACCATGCGCTCGACGTAGCGGGCGATCAGGTCGATTTCAAGGTTGACCTTGGCGCCCACGGTCAGGTGCTTGAGCGTGGTCATGGCGATGGTGTGCGGGATCAGGTTGATCGAGAACTGGCAGACCAGGTCGGTGCCGGCGCCGATATCGGTGATGCGGTTGACGGTCAGCGACACGCCGTTGACCACGATCGAGCCCTTGTAGGCGAGGAATTTGGCCAGCTCGTGCGGCGCTTCCACCACCAGCTCCCACGACTCGCCGACCGGCTCGAACTTGCGCACCACGCCCAGGCCGTCGACGTGGCCGGACACCAGGTGGCCGCCGAGACGTTCGTTCAGGGTCAGCGCTTTTTCGAGGTTGACTTCGGTCAGCGTGTCGAGGCCGACGGTCTTGTTCAGGCTTTCGCGCGAGACGTCGACGCGGAAGTTGGTGGCGTCCTTCTCCACCACCGTCATGCAAGCGCCGTTGATGGCGATCGAGTCGCCCAGCGCCACATCGGCCAGCGGCAGGCCGCCGGCATTGATGTCCAGGCGCACGCCTGCGAACGAGCCGCCTTCCAGCGGTTTAACGGATTCAATTTTGCCGACAGCGGCGACGATACCAGTGAACATGATTATTCCTAATGAGTGAAGCGGGCAAGGATACGCAAATCTTCACCGATCTGCTTAACCTCGTGAAATTTCAAATGCTGCTTGTGCGACAGGTCGGTCAGTGCCGGCAGCGCGAACATGCCTTGGGCGTCGCCGATCAGCGTGGGCGCCAGATAGACCAGCAGTTCATCGACGCAGCCTTCGCGGATCAACGAACCATTCAGCTTGCCGCCGGCTTCCACGTGCAGCTCGTTGATCTGGCGGCGACCCAGCTCGCGCATCAGCGCCGGCAGGTCGACCTTGCCGCTGGCATTCGGCAGCATGACGACCTCATGGCCGGCAGCAGCCAGCGCAGCCTCTTTTTCCGGATTGGCAACGGCGGCCACGATCCACGTGCCGCCGCCTTCCAATATCTTGGCGGACAGGTCAATTTCAAGCTTGCTGTCGACCACGATGCGGCGCGGCTGGCGCGGCGTCTCGACCGCGCGCACGTTCAGCTGTGGATCGTCGGCCTTGACGGTGCCGATGCCGGTCAGGATGGCGCAAGCGCGGGCGCGCCAGTGATGGCCGTCGGCACGCGCCTCCGGCCCGGTAATCCACTGGCTGACGCCGTTATGCAGCGCCGTCATGCCATCGAGGCTGGCGGCGCTTTTCATGCGCACCCACGGCAGGCCGCGCGTCATGCGCGAGAAGAAGCCAATATTCAATTCATACGCCTGCTCGGCCAGCAAGCCAACATGCGTGGCGATACCATTGGCGGCCAGCTTGGCCATGCCCTGCCCTGCCACCAGCGGATTCGGGTCTTCCATCGCCGCCACCACGCGGCCAAGACCGGCGCGCACCAGCGCGTCCGAGCACGGCGGCGTGCGGCCGTGGTGGTTGCACGGCTCCAGCGTGACGTAGGCGGTGGCGCCGCGCACATCGTGGCCGCGCGCCTGGGCATCCTTGAGCGCCTGGATTTCCGCATGGTCGCTGCCAGCTTGTTGCGTGACACCGGCGCCGATCACCACACCGTCGCGCACGATCACGCAACCGATATGCGGATTCGGGGACGTTGTGTACAGCCCCTTCGCGGCCCACTCCAGCGCCAGCGTCATGCCTTCCAGATCGTTACTGATGTTCACGTTACCCCTGCCTGAATAAGTCCTCGCGACATTATAAAGGCTTGTTCAGTCGGCCGCGCTGGCGCATTTAGAGGGTTCCGTCTTGGGATCGCAGACCCGCACGCGGCCCAGCATGTTGATGATGAGGCTGCGGGCTTGATCGCCTTGCGTGAGGGTGAGCGTCCCCCACCGGGCGGCCAGGCTGTTGTCGGCACGGCAGGTGCGGCCGGCGGCGTTGTAGGCGATGTAGTCCGGCGCGCTGCCAGCGGTGAAGCGAGTGGTGACGGTGATGTCGGAGCGTAGCGGGTCATGGCGATAAATCAGCGTTTCTCCGGGATCGGGACGGCGATTGCCGTTGCGGTCGATGAAGATGGCCCAGCCGCTTTGCCAGTTGGCGCCCGAGGATTCCAGCGGCGCCATCAGGACTTTGGCGCCGCGTGTCATCGCCGAGGAACGGGTCAGATCGATGGCGGCTTGCAGGTCATTGGCGGAGGCTTGCAGGCGCATGCGCTGCAGCGATTGCTGGAAAGCCGGCGCGGCCGCCCCCAGCAGGATGGCAGCCAGCGCCAGCCCCACCAGCAGTTCGATCAGCGTCAGGCCGGCGCGGCGGGTCATGGCCAGCATCCTGTGGCGGGGCCGCTGGCGAGGCGCACACCGGTGCTGGTGAGGGTCAGCTCGCGGCAATCCGCGTCGCGGAAGCGGCTGTCAACCAGCGCGGTACCGGGCCGCGCGATCAGTTGCACACAATGGGCAATCAATTCGCCATCGCAGGCCTTGCCTTCGATCTCGTAGGCGCTCACCGGCGCGCTCGCCCCGCTCCACCACTGGAAATGACGTGCCTCCGGCTCCACCTCGCCGGCAGAGAAAGCGATGTAGCGATTGTGCTGCGAATGAAAGCGCTCCTGCTGCATCATCAGCTTGAACAAGGCCGATTGCGCCTCGCTGCGGCGGGTGCGCACCACTTGCTGCTGGTAGGCGGGCATCGCCGCCGCTGCCAGCACGCCGATGATCACCAGCACCACCAGCAATTCAATCAGGCTGAATCCGGCGTGTTTCATTTGGCCGCCTCGTGCAGTTCGCGCCAGTTGACGATTTCGCGCCAGCTCAGGCGGCCAACGCGGCGCGTGGTGCGCACGGTGCCGATGACGACCATCGGACCTGCTGGCGTAGCACCGACCACCGCATAGGTTTTCTCCTGCGCGATGCGCCCCATCGGATCCGGCTCGCTGCGCGTGATTGTTTGCGGTAGCAGCGCTGGCAGCGGAAAATAGTCTGGCAGCGTCTCGCCGGTGATTGCAGAAGAACTCTCCGCAGGCAAGCCGCTGGTCACCTTGAGCGCGTAGCTGCGGCTACTGGTCGGACTGCACATGTCCGCGCCGGGCAGCACGGTGTTGAACAGCACCACGCCATCCGTCAGCATGCCGGTGTTGATGCTGCGCTCTATCGCCTCCGTGAAGTCGATGTACCAGCCCTTGCTACCCGGCGCCATGCGCATATCCCGGCCATCGAGGAAGCGCTGGGTCAGTTGATGGCGGCCGGTGATGATGTCAGGCGGCGCTTGCAGGCTGTCGATGATGGCATAGTAGGACTGGGGCGATGGCTTGCGGTCAGCCAGCGCAATCAACCGGCCGGTGCCGAACAGGATCATGTAGCCATTGCTTGCGTAGGCCAGCAGCGGCCGCTGGGTGATCGACTGGCGACGGCCGCTGGCATCGCGGGCGACGAACAGCGATTTGCCGATGGCCTTGGGCCACGGCGCGCTGCCGCTAAAATCGAAGCGCCACAGATTGCCTTGCAGGTCGCCGGCATAGGCGTAGCGCAGTACGCCGTCATTGTCATTCAGGAGCACCGGTGCGCTCAGGGCGTTGGCCACTGTGCTGTCCGAGACAGGCGTGGTGATGCGGTAGTAGTTGCGGTTGAGCCGCCAGCCTTGGTCGTGCGGTTTATCGAGCGCCAGCAGGAATAAGGCCCCCTTGCCGTCGCCGCCGTTGTTGAAGCCGCTGGCGACGATGGCGAAATCACGCACCACGTCGCGCCGCACGCGTACCCTGGCGATTTGTGGAATGGTGGTGACGTTACCCATCAGTGGGTCGTCGCGGCTGGTGAATTCCCATATTGCGCCGAGGCCGTCCGCAAAGCGGGCGGGATCGGTAACGTCCAATGCAAACACGCCGGTTGCGCCGCCGCCCATCGCGGAGAGCAGGACGGCTTTTTTGCTGCCTGCGATGTTGGCCTCGCCTGCGCTCGCAGGGCCATCGACGTAGGCTCGATGAACGTAGGCAGGATCAGTCAGGTAGTGGAGTTGGGCGATCAAGGCATCGGGAACGTACGCGAAAAGTTCGATACCGCTGGCGGCGTCGAAGGCATGCAACATGCCGTCGTTGGCGCCGAGGTAGATGGCGGCGCGGCGGCCGGGCGCGTCGACATAGACTGGCGTGCTGTGGACGGCGTCGCCCAGTATGCTGCTGCGGCGGCGGAACTGGACGCCCTCCAGCGTGCGCTCGCCACGCAGATAGGCGACGCGCTGTTCGCCTGCATGGTCTTCAAGATTGAGCAGCGCCTGCTGTGCGGGCGACAGCGCGGCCCATGTGAAGGGCGCCATTGCCAGCACACCATCGGGCTTCACGACGGAAGTATAGATCTGGCGCAGCGCCGGCGTGGGCTCAGCTACGCGGCCGGCCGTGCCGGTCAGGATGGCGCCGGCATCCCACGCCGAGGTGGGGGTCGCACCCACGCCGGCGGACAGCACATAGCGCGAAAAATGCCCGCCCCAGTCAGCAATGTTCATCGTGGCCTGATATACGTCGCCAGCGCTCGCCGACGACGCGCTGCCGGACGATGCCGCGAACGGAGCTGGGCGCAACAACACTGCGCCGCTGCCGGATGAGGCAGATTTGCAATCTGCGGCGATGGGCCAGCTGTCGATCACCAGCGTCGGCGGATCCGCGCGCGCCGGCATAAAGATGGCTATGCCTAGCACCGCAGCGTGCAGTAAGGTGCGAATCTTCATGGAGTTCTCTCCGGCTTGTTGAAGACGCTTTGCAAGACGACTTCGGTTTCCGGCCGCGCGCCGAAGCCGATGGCGGTGACGCGGTAGCAGTAGTGCGGCGGCGCGCCAGCGGAGGCATCGTCACCGGGCTGGTGGCACTCCATGCGCTCGATCACATAGCGCGGTCTTTTGAATGGCAGGAAGCCCTCGCCGGTTGGCATCGCAGCGCCGGTGTACGCACCGTGCGCGACGGAGCAGCCGCCACCGTCCTCGACCCCGGACAAGTCCACCTGCTGCCACGCCGGCGTCGCAGCGGCAGGCGCACGCACACGCAAGCCTGCGCTGACGCCAGCGCCAGCGCTGCTGGCACCGCCACCGCCACTGCCAGCAGCGCCGCACGCCTCCGCGAATCCGTCGCCACTCGCAAATGCCGCGCGGCGGGCGGGATCGCCGCTGTCGTCGATATCATGTTCCGCATCTTTCAAGGCATCCTCCGCCGCAAGAAACGCCACATTCCGATCACGCTCGCTGCGCGCCGCTTTCTCACCTTGCAGACTCAACTGCGCGGCCGACACACCCAGCAACAACACCATGATCAGCAACACCAGGCTGACCACCAGCGCAATCCCTCGCTGCCCGTCCATGATTCAGCCATCCCGGTTGCGCAGCGCTACGGTCATGCTGAACAGCCGCCGTGCGCGTAGCCGCTGCGATGGCGGCAAGCTGCCCTCCGCCACACGCACGCCGACATCCTCGCCATGCGCATCGGCATACGCCGGGCCGAACAGGTCATAACGCGCGTCCACCGTATCGCTGCGCGTGTTGCGTTCGCCATGCAGCAGCAAGGCCAGCTTGATACTGCAGACGCGCTTCCAGGCCGCCATCGCCTGTACCGCCGTGGCGTTCAGATACGTATTGGGCACGCCATCCAACGGCATATCCGTGTCCACGCCGTACAGCACTTGAAACGAATCGACACCGCGCACAACGGCATCCGCGCCCCAGCCGGACGCGCTGCGATACTTGCAGCGCAGCTCAGGCTCACCGCCCGCGTCGGCCGCCACGTAGAAAATGCTCCAGCCTTGCGCTGCGCCCGCCACGCCGAAGCCGGCGCAATTGACGCTGGAACCATCGCCGCTCGCGCCCGCACCGGAGCCGGCAAAACGCAAAGCCAGCACATCACTACCATTCGCCACCGGCGGCAACACCGCGCCAATGCCATCGCTGCTGCGGCTGATGCTGGCGGCATCGCGGCCATCGACCGCAGCGGGCGTATCGGGATCCAGCTCCGGTGGCGCTACGTCGCTGTCCCAGTTGATGTAGGCACCTTGCCTTATCGCCTGCGCCATCGTTTGCAAGGCATAGCGGCCGCCATCGGCCAGCCAGGCGTTGTCGCTGTGATTGCGGTAATTGCTGGCGGTGGCGATCAGCAGGCCGCTGGCCAGCAGCGTCAGCAGCAAGCCCAGCGCAATCGCGATCAGGAACTCAACCAGCCCCCAGCCGTTGCCAGCGCTCAGGCGAGCACGCGACGCCGCGTTCATGGCACCACTCCGACCACCTGCGCCACGCCGGGAACATACTCGCCAGCATCGTCCACCATCGGCGTGCCGTCGGGATTCTTGCCGCGCCATCCGACCTTGATCACGACCGGCGCCGCCACGCCGCCCGAGCAAGCCCAACGCAACTTGCCGCCGCTCCACACGCCGGCATCACGGCAGACCAGCACGCGGCCAGCAGGCATGCCAAGTCGCACTTGCTGCTTGGCCTCGTAGATATCGGCCCATGCCAACTGCGCGCTGGCGCAGGCATCGCCGTGACACAAGGCGGGAGGCGCTGCCGGCAACGGCTCGGCATAGGCATCGTAGTTGAGGGTCAGGTAGAGATCGGTCTGTGCCGGATTCGCGCGCATGTGTTCGGCCAGCGCGGCCGCCAACTGCGCCGCTTGCGACAACAGCACCGCCTGATGCCGCGCCCGCAGCGCCGCCATCTGCAACGCCACGCCGCCGATGATGCCCAGGGCGAGCACCAGCACCGCAATCAAAATTTCCAGCAGGGTAAAGCCGCGTGCGCGCATGGCACACCTCCGCAAGTCGGGGAGACTGCGTTAGAAGTTAGCAGCGGCTACAGCAGAGAGTATGAGGTGTATCAAAAGTGCGCCAGCAGTGCGCTAGATTTTTCGCGGAGCCTTGCGCTCCTGGCCGACCTCGGCAATGGCGTTCTGGAACTCGGCCAGATCTTCGAAGTTCTTGTAGACCGATGCAAAGCGGATATAGGCCACGTTGTCGAGGCGCTTCAATTCCTGCATCACCAGCTCGCCGATGTAGCCGGTTTCCACTTCGCGCTGACCGCTGGTCAGCAGTTTTTCTTCGATCGAAGCAATGGCCGCATCCACCGCCGGCGCCGCGACCGGACGCTTGCGCAAAGCCAGCTCCAGACTGCCGCGCAACTTGGCCGAGGCATACTCGGTACGGCTGCCATTCTTCTTGACCACATACGGCATCACCAGTTCGATGCGTTCATACGTGGTAAATCGTTTATCACATTTCCCGCAGCGCCGGCGCCGGCGTATGGAGTCCCCCTCCTCCGATACACGCGTATCGAGGACTTGGGTATCTTCATGCTGGCAGAACGGACATTTCATAGAGGCGCTTTGGTTAGCGTCGTCCCGGCGAAGGCGGGTGGTCCGCCACTGCGGCCCATAGAACGCATGCTCAGTATGGGTTCCGGCCTGCGCCGGAACGACGCGGTGTTACTTACTTGGCGTAGACCGGGAACTTGTCAGCCAGAACCTTCACCGCCGCTTTGACGCGCTCGATGGTGGCTGCGTCGTGCGGGTTGTCCAGCACGTCAGCGATCAGGTTACCGACTTGTTCCGCTTCCGCTTCCTTGAAGCCACGGGTGGTGAACGCCGGCGAACCCAGACGAATGCCCGAAGTCACGAATGGCTTCTGTGGATCGTTAGGGATGCCGTTCTTGTTGCAGGTCATGTGGGCCGAACCCAGGATCGCTTCCGCTTCCTTGCCGGTCAGGTTCTTCGGACGCAGGTCCACCAGCATCACGTGCGACTCGGTGCCGCCCGACACAATGCGCAGGCCGCGCTTGATCAGGGTCTTGGCCAGCACGTCGGCGTTCTTCACCACTTGCTGCTGGTACTCTTTGAACGCAGGCTGCAACGCTTCCTGGAAGGCCACGGCTTTACCGGCGATCACGTGCATCAGCGGGCCGCCCTGGATGCCAGGGAAGATGGCCGAGTTGATGGCTTTCTCGTGCTCGGCCTTCATCAGGATGATACCGCCACGTGGACCACGCAGCGATTTGTGGGTGGTCGAGGTAACGAAGTCAGCGTGCGGCACTGGGTTCGGATACAGACCAGCGGCGATCAGGCCAGCGTAGTGGGCCATGTCGACCATGAAGTACGCGCCCACCGATTTGGCGACGGCAGCGAAACGCTCGAAGTCGATTTTTTTCGAGAAGGCCGAGGCGCCGGCGATGATCAGCTTAGGCTTGTGTTCCTTGGCCAGCGCTTCCATTGCAACGTAGTCGATATCTTCTTCAGCGGTCAGGCCGTACGAAACCACGTTGAACCATTTGCCGGACATATTCAGTGGCATGCCGTGGGTCAGGTGGCCGCCTTCTGCCAGCGACATGCCCATGATGGTGTCGCCTGGTTTCAGCACGGCGAAGAACACGCCCTGGTTGGCTTGCGAGCCCGAGTTAGGCTGCACGTTGGCGGCTTCGGCGCCGAACAGTTTCTTGACGCGGTCGATAGCCAGTTGCTCCACGACGTCGACGTACTCGCAGCCGCCGTAGTAGCGCTTGCCTGGGTAGCCTTCGGCGTATTTGTTGGTCAGCTGCGAACCTTGCGCTTCCATTACGGCTGGCGAGGTGTAGTTTTCCGAGGCGATCAGTTCAATGTGATCGTGCTGGCGGGTGTTTTCGTTTTGAATCGCGCCGAACAGTTCCGGATCAACGCTGGCGAGGGTGTGGTCTTTTGCAAACATGAAAAAACTCCAATCGAAAGAATAGCTTGTTACTGGCAGTTGGATCGAAAGAGAGAAGCCATAGCGGACCGGCAGCCTCTTCGTGCTTTCCATCGAGGGCTGCCCAGGCGAACGGCTGTTGAAATCTCACGTTTCCCGGTGGATGCCCACCTTTCGCCGACTGATCAAAACGCACTATTGTGGTGCATTTTTGGAAATCATTCCAGCTTTTCGCCAGTTACGTGAGACGTAATGGAAGCCAGATTGTATTTGATGCGCCAGATTTGAGCAAGAAAATGCATTGCATTATTGGCAATTCCACTCATAAGGGAAATTACGGATACAATTTTGGACACCTCCCTACCACTTACAAGGACCGAACATGATCGTCTTCATCACCGGCGCGACCGCCGGCTTCGGCGCGGCAATGGCCCGCATCTTTGCCCAAAACGGCCATAAAGTGCTGATCAGCGGCCGTCGCGAAGACCGCCTGCAGGCGCTGTCGGCCGAACTGGGCGACGCCGTCCGCCCTATCGTGCTGGACGTGACCGACCGCGCCTCGATCCAGGCCGCGCTGGATGGCCTGCCGGCCGAATGGCGCCAGATCGACGTCCTGATCAACAACGCCGGCCTGGCGCTGGGCGTGACCCCGGCCCACACCTCGTCGCTGGAAGACTGGGATACCATGATCGCCACCAACGTCAGCGGCCTGGTGGCCATGACCCGCGCCATCCTGCCGGGCATGGTCGAGCGCAACAGCGGCACCGTGATCAATATCGGCTCGATCGCCGGTTCTACCCCTTACCCGGGCGGCAATGTGTACGGCGCCACCAAGGCCTTCGTCAACCAGTTCACCCAGAACCTGCGCGCCGATTTGGCTGGCACCGGCGTACGCTGCACCAACCTGGCGCCGGGCCTGTGCGGCGGCACCGAGTTCTCCAACGTGCGTCTGAAGGATGATGCGGCGGCGGCCAAGGTGTACGAGGGCACCACCCCGCTGACCGCCGAGGACATCGCCAACAGCGCCTACTGGGTCGCCACCCTCCCTCCGCATGTCAACATCAACCGTATCGACATGATGCCGACCTGCCAGGGCTACGGCCCGCTGAATATTAAACGTGAGCTCTAATTCGTAAGCCATTGTTACAATCCTTGGCAAGAGACTAGGAAACCGCTTTACTCTTGCCGGGGGCAGCTTTGCGCGCCAGTTGATAATATTCAACCAAAACAACAATATCGCGTAGAATGTTGCTCAATCACATTTGTAGTCAAAACAACATGCCCGCAGATTTCATCTGGACAGTACGTGTCTACTACGAGGACACCGATGCCGGCGGTATCGTCTATTACGCGAACTACCTCAAATTCTTCGAGCGCGCCCGCACCGAGTGGCTGCGCGCCCTCAACGTCAACCAGCACGACCTGCTGGCCGAGCACGACGCCATGTTCGTGGTCAAAAGCGTGAGCGCTGACTATCATGCGCCCGCAAAGCTTGACGATGAACTAAAATTAACGGTTAGTATCGAGAAAATCGGCCGCGCCTCTATCGTTTTCCAGCAAGAGGCCTGGCGCGGCGAAACTTTGCTGAACACGGCGCGGGTCAAGGTTGGCTGCGTCGATTCCGCCCTGCGCCCGCGCGCCGTGCCCGCGATCGTCGCCGACAAAATGCGTCACAACACCAAAGACTGATAGATAAACAATGAACGTCACCCAAGACCTTTCTTTCCTGTCCCTCATCACCAATGCGCACCTGATCGTGCAATTGATCATGGCGCTGCTGTTCGTCATCTCGCTGACCAGCTGGACCTACATCTTCAGCAAACTGTTCGCCATCAAATCGGCGCGCCGCCTGACGGTGGAATTTGAAAAGACCTTCTGGGCCGGCGGCAACCTGCACGCCCTGTTCCAGAACGCCGGCAAGGACCGCGCCAACAGCGGCCCGCTGGCACGCATCTTTGAAGCCGGTATGGGTGAGTTCATCAAATCGAAAGCCGCCTTCGCCGCCAACCGCGACAACCTCGATGCCGGCGCCGTGCTCGACAGCGCCCGCCGCGCCATGCGCGCCGCCTTCCAGCGCGAGATGGATGCACTGGAATCGCACCTGGCCTTCCTGGCCTCGGTCGGCTCGGTGTCGCCATACATCGGCCTGCTGGGCACCGTGTGGGGCATCATGAACGCCTTCCGCGGCCTGGCCAACGTGCAGCAAGCGACCCTGGCCGCCGTGGCGCCTGGCATCGCCGAAGCGCTGATCGCCACCGCCATCGGCCTGTTCGCGGCGATTCCGGCCTTCGTCGCCTACAACCGCTTCTCCTACGACGTGGACCGCCTGGCGATCCGTTTTGAGAGCTTTGTTGAAGAGTTCTCCAACATCCTGCAGCGTCAATCGCGTTAATCACTATGGCTTCTTCCTTCTCCAGCAGCATGCGCGGCGGCCGTGGCCGCAAGCTCAAGTCCGAAATCAACGTCGTGCCTTACATCGACGTGATGCTGGTGCTGCTGATTATTTTCATGGTGATGCCGTCGGCCAATGACCCGAGCGTGGTCGACCTGCCGCGCGCGGAAAAATCCACCAAGCCGCCAAGCGACTATGTGCAGATCATCCTGAAGCCGAACGGCGCGCTGTCGATCGGCGTCAAAGGCAAGGATGAAGATGCGCCGGAAACCGCACCGAACCGCGACGCGCTGGTGCGTAAACTGCGTACCATCCACGAGGCGCACCCGGACTACCCGGTGCTGATCGCTGGCGACAAGGAAAGCAAGTACGACGACGTGATTCAACTGATTTCGGAAGCGAAGAAACTGGGCATCACCCGCGTGGGCCTGTCCACCAAGTAAATGCAGACCATGACACCCGCAACTGCCGGCGGCCCGTACAAGGTTCCGCGACAACACGACAATTGGCGTTCGATCACGCTGGCCGTGGTCATGCACGCCGTGTTGTTGATGTTCCTGTGGATAGGCGTCAGCTGGCAAAACAATGATCCGGTCGAAGTGCAGGCCGAAATCTGGGACATGAAAGTGCAGGAAGCGGCGCCGACGCCAACGCCTGAACCCGCCCCGGAACCGGAGCCTGAACCGGAAGCCGTCAAGCCGCCGCCGCAACCGGTGGTGGAAGCGCCGCCTGTGCCGCGTGAAGATCCGGAAATCGCCCTGCAACGCATCAAAAAGAAAAAGCAGGAAGAAGAGAAAGCCGAAAAGCTGGAACAAGCGCGCCTGAAGAAGATCGAAGACGAGAAGCTGGCCAAGCTGGAAGCCAAGAAAAAGGCCGAGCAAAAAGCCAAGGAAGAGAAAGCCGAACAGGAAGCGAAAGAAAAAGCGCTAGCCGAGAAGGACAAGAAAAAAGCCGCCGCCGAAAAACTGGCCAAGGAAAAAGCCGAGAAAGCCGCCAAGGACAAAGCCTTCGCCGCCGAAATGAGCCGCATCACCGGCGCCGCCGCCAAGGGCAGCACCGGCACTGCAGCGCAGTCGACCGGCGGCCGCACCGATGGCGGCTACGCGGCAGCGATCAAGGCCAAGATCAAGAGCAATCTGGTCTACGGCGCCGACGATGACAGCCTGAGTGCCACTTACGTGATCACCCAGCTGCCGACCGGCGAAGTGATCGGCATGCGCAAAACGAAAGGCAGTGGTTCGACGGCTTACGACAACGCAATTGAAAACGCGATTGCCAAATCGTCCCCGCTGCCCAAGAAAAAAGATGGTACGGTAGAGCGCGAACTTGAACTCGTCTTCAAATTGAAGGAAATGCACTGATATGAAAAAACTGAATATGCTGTACACCGGTCTGGTCATCGCCGCCACCATGAGCAGCGCGCATGCCCAGATGCGGATCGAGATTTCCGGCGTCGGCAGCAACCAGATCCCGGTCGCCATTGCCGGCTTCGCCAATGAAGGCGTAGCGCCGCAAAAAATCACTGACATCATCAAGGCCGACCTGGAGCGCAGCGGCGCCTTCAAGATCATCGACGCCGGCGTGATCAGCGACGTCAACAACATCGACTACAGCGGCTGGAAAGCCAAGGGCGCCGACGCGCTGGTGGTCGGCACCGTCGACGCGCTGGCCGATGGCCGCTACGACGTGCGCTACAAACTGCTCGACACCGTCAAGCAAGCCAAGATCTCCAATCTGGACAAGGCCGTGACCGCCCAGTTCACCCGCCTGTCGGCCCACCTGATCGCCGACGACGTGTTCTTCAAGCTGACCGGCATCCGTGGCGCGTTCTCGACCCGCATCGCCTACGTCAAGCAGGAAGGCCGCAACTACCAGCTGCTGGTGGCCGACGCCGACGGCGAAAACGAACAGCTGGCGCTGCGCTCGAACGAGCCGATCATCTCGCCATCGTGGTCGCCGGACGGCACCAAGGTGGCCTACGTCTCGTTTGAACAGAAGAAGCCGGTGGTCTACGTGCAGAACCTGATCACCCGCGCGCGCACCGTGGTGGCCAATGAAAAAGGCAGCAATTCCGCCCCGGCCTGGGCGCCAAGCGGCAACAAGCTGGCGGTGGCGCTGTCGAAGAGCGGCAACACCCAGATCTACACCGTCAACGCCGACGGCAGCAACCTGCAGCGCGCCACCACCAGCAGCGGCATCGACACTGAACCGCAGTGGTCGGCTGACGGCAACAGCATCTACTTCACCAGCGACCGCAGCGGCGGCCCGCAAATCTACCGCATGAACCCGGACGGCAGCGACGCCAAGCGCGTCACCTTCGGCGGCAGCTACAACATCAGCCCGCGTATCTCGGCCGATGGCAAGACGCTGGCCTACATCTCGCGCCGCGACGGCAACTTCCAGCTGTTCGTGCTCGACCTGGCCACCGGCCAGGAGCAGCGCCTGTCCGACAACACCGACGATGAGTCGCCAAGTTTCGCCCCTAACGGCAAATACATCATGTACTCCACCCGTGCCGGCGGCCGCAAATCGCTGGCTGTGGTCTCGGTGGATGGACGTGTAAAACAACGCCTGACCACTCAGGCGGGCAACATCAAGGAGCCCACCTGGGGCCCGTTCATGCAGTAACTATCGCGTTTCACTACTAGGAGAATCACTATGCGTAAAATCAGCAGCCTGGCTTTTGCCATCACCACCGCCGCCATCCTGTCGGCTTGCTCGACCCCGGTCAAAGTGTCGGAGCCGGCACCAGTCGTAGAACGTCCAGTTGAAAAAGCCGTGACCCCACAAGCTGACACCCGCACCGTCGCCCCAGTGGAAACCAAATCGCTGGATCCGCTGGACGATCCAAAAGGCGTGCTGGCCAACCGCAGCGTCTACTTCGACTTCGACAGCTACGTGGTCCGTGCTGACGGCAAATCGGTGGTGGAAAACCACTCGGCCTACCTGGTGAAAACCAAGTCGCGCTCGATCCTGGTCCAAGGTAACACCGACGAACGCGGCGGTTCCGAGTACAACCTGGCCCTGGGCCAGAAGCGTGCTGAAGCCGTGCGCAAGGCCATGACCACCCTGGGCGTGCCTGAGTCGCAAATCGAAGCCGTATCGCTGGGCAAGGAAAAACCAAAAGCCACCGGCTCGAACGAAGAAGCATGGGCGCAAAACCGCCGTGCAGACATCGTCTACAAGTAATCAAAAGCACTACCTTTTTGCCGGGTCACAGGCATAATACGGGGCGGCGCGCGGTGTTATCCGCGCCCTGCCCCGTTTCCTTTTTTGATTTGTGTAGAAAGCGCCTGACATGATGAAATTCTCCAAATCCGGCCTGAGCGCCGCCCTGCTGGCCGCGACCGTCTGGCTGCCGCTGCAAGCCCACGCCGGCCTGTTCGACGACGACGAAGCGCGCCGCGCCCTGCTCGACCTGCGCGCCAAGGTCGAAGCCATGCGCACCGAGCTGAATGCCCGCATCGACACCAAGTCCGACAAGACCAGCACGCTGGACCTGGTGAGCCAGAATGAAAACCTGCTGCAGGAAATCGCCAAACTGCGCGGCCAGATCGAAGTGCTGGCCAACGACATCGCCAACGCGCAAAAGCGCCAGAAAGATTTCTACGTCGACCTCGACGCCCGCCTGCGCAAGCTGGAGCCGCGCGAAGTGACCATCGACGGCAAGACCTCGCAAGTCGATCCTAACGAGCAACGCAACTACGAAGCGGCCATGCAGCTGTTCAAGGCCGGCGATTACAAAGCGGCCGGCGGCGCGCTGAGCGACTTCGTGGCGCGCTATCCGGGTTCAAGCTACGCGTCGAACGCGCAATACTGGCTGGGCAACGCCTACTACGCGCAGCGCGACTGCAAGGCGGCGATCGCGGCACAGCTGGTGGTGCTGAAGAACTACAGCGACAGCCCGAAAGCGCCGGACGCCATGCTGAACATCGCCAGCTGCCAGACTGAGCTGAAAGACAAAGCTGCCAAAAAGACACTGCAAGACTTGATCAAGCAATATCCGGATTCGCCGGCGGCGGCCACGGCCAAGGAGCGCCTGGCGGGCAAATAATTACCGCAGGGTATTTGACAGTTGAGCTGGGGTCCCCTATAATCTCGCTTCTTTCGGGGGTCGTTAGCTCAGCTGGTAGAGCAGCGGACTTTTAATCCGTTGGTCGCAGGTTCGAATCCCGCACGGCCTACCATCCGAAAGTTCCCAGGTTTGATACCTGAGGGTCGTTAGCTCAGCTGGTAGAGCAGCGGACTTTTAATCCGTTGGTCGCAGGTTCGAATCCCGCACGGCCTACCAAGAATTCAGTAGTACCAAAAAAGGCTATCCGCTTCGGCGCATGGCCTTTTTTTCTTCCCTCTCCCCACCACACGCACCCACGAAAGAATCCCCATGAAAAAGACCGGAATGGCAAAAAGCGACGCCAAGAAACTGATGGGCAAAATGGTCGCACCCGGTGGCGCAGAATTCGGCAAGGCAGCTGTCGTGGTTGATCGCCGCGAGCAACGCCGCCTCGACCAGGCGCTTGGCCTGGTGCCGTTTGCCGTCAAGCTCAATAGCAACCTGGTGGCTCAGATCAATGCACTGGCAGCCGAACAGGGCACCGATCTCAACGAGGTTGTCGCTGCCCTACTGCAAAAAGGTCTGGCAAGTTGATGGCGTTAATCCGCTGATCGCAGGTTCGAATCCCGCACGGCCTACCCATAATTATCAAGGAAGCCCACGAATTTCGGTTCGTGGGCTTTTTTGTTTTGCGCCACTTCAAATCCTCCCTGCCTTGCGGGGCTTACTCTCGACAGATCCCCCCCTCGAGGAGTTCGCCATGCCGCAGCCAGATAAAGAAAATTTCGAAAACGCAATCAAATCACTGGAAGCAACCACAACCAGCGTAGGAGTGCATTTGGAAGTGGACTCCACCGCGCGCCGAATTTACGCGCGCGAGATCAAGGCGATGTCCGACAATCTTCGCAGCGATGTGGCCAAAGGTAAGCTGTCTTGGGCAGAAGCGGCGGAGCAGGCCCAAACCACCAGGAACGTCATTATGCAGCTCACCAGATCGCGCACCACGCCGGTGGCTCGCGCGTTTGCAGAGCGCGCCAAGGCTGAAGGTCAAGGCCTGAACGCACTGATCGCAGAAAAGACTGTGAAGCTGTATGGGAAAAGCGCCGTCTTCGCCAAGCTAACCCAATCCCGCCAAAACCGCGTATTTGCCGAAGTCGTAGCCTCGGCTGGCAGATCTCGCCTCACCATCACAGGGAATGTTCGGCGGTTTTCCTATCTGGGACGGAGCCTGATTCTGCTATCACTGGCTCTATCGACGTACAACGTACTAACCGCTCGCAACAAGTCCGCTGCGATCAAGCACGAGCTGGTCACCACTACAGCAGGAGTTAGTGGCAGCATAGCAGCAGGAGCTATCGCGGGGCTGGCGTGCGGCCCCGGTGCCCCCGTATGTGTCACAATAGGTGCATTCGCAGGAGGCGCCTTGGCTGCTTTCGGCGCTGGCTTCATCTGGTAGAGCAAGCTCATGAGATTACTTCAGGCTTCAGAATTCTCAGCAAGGCTAGCGTCGCCCTATTCAGATACGTCGCTGGCAACTTCTGAATTGCTGGTGGACGGTATGCCGACAGGGTCGGTCGTGACCGGAGCGACGCTGGAAGCCGCTGTGGAATGGCGCGGCTACAGCATTGCCTTCTTTACCGATGACATTCCTTTCGAAGAGATGTTGCGGATCTACATGTTCGATGCGGACATGACACTCGTTGACGCTGCTGTGTTCGGCGCGATGTACTCCACCGGCACATTCGCCGACCTTCGCATGCAACCACCGGATACACTGACGTTTCGCTTCTTTGGCGGCATCATCTGGCGCCTGGTGTTGCTTACTGCGCCGGAATTTGCCTTTCCCTTAGTTTCAGATCCACGCGGCGTTAGTCGGAAGTTCAAATTCTTCCGGCAATTTCGCGTTGAAGGTAAGCCACGGCCAGAAGGCGCGCCGGATGTTCCAAATCAAACTGGGAACCGGAATCCGTCTACCTCAGCTCTATAATCATCGCCGCACCGCGCCCAGGTACTGCTTCACAATCGCATCATACGTGCCGTTGCTGCGGATAATGCTCAGCCCGGCATTGAAGGCGTCGCGCACGCGGGCGTCGCGAAACACCGCCTTGCGCGGGCTTTCGGGGAAGATGTTGTGATACGTTACCGCCTGCGTGGCATCGATCTGCGGTTCAAGCTTGTCGATGAAGTAGCGGAAAATCAAACGGTCTCCCACCACCACATCAACCCGCCCCATGAAGAGCAGCTTGTTTTGGGTGATCTGGGACGGCACTTCCCTGTAGTCCGAATGGTTGCTGGCGACGAAGTTGAAGCGCTCGCCGAGCACCATGTTGGCGCTCTGGAATGCCGCCACCGAATAACTGCTCAAGTCTTCAATCTGGCGCAGTTTCAAATTACGGCGCGTGAGCGTGGTGGCGACGTTTTGATAAACGATGTAGGCGTCACTGAAGTAAAGATGGCCGCCTATCCCTTCCGACGTCGACAGCATGCCGTCCAGCTGGCCGGCGCGCAGCATCGCCAACGCGCGCGTCTGCGGCAACATCTGGCCGACCAGTTTGTAGCCGCCGGCCGCCATCGCTTTCCGGGCGATGTCGTAATCCAGGCCGGAGGTCCCCGATTCCATGATGTAGGGCGGCTTGGGCAAGCCCATGCCGACATGCACTTCCAGCAGCGCCAGCTCCTGCGCGCACACCGCGCCGCTCAGCAGGACGGCAAACAGCGCACCGCCGCCCAGCAGTGCTCGCAACAGTAGTATTGGTTGATACAGCATGGCGCCTCGCAAGCTTCGGATGGTAAGCAATACGATACACCAAGCTGACAGCAACAAAAAAGCCCACGAATGTCGGTTCGTGAGCTTTTCGATTTTGCTCGCGCGCTTCAGGCTTTGCGTGTGCGGCGGCGGGTCAGGGCCAGCAGCCCCAGACCGCCCAGCAACATGGCGTAGGTTTCCGGCTCCGGCACTGCGGCCGTTTGCAGGTTGTCGAGGACGTAGGCATAGTTACCGCCGCCGGAATCGATCCTGATACTGTTGAAGACGATGTTCTGGAAACCATAGAACTCGCCGCCATAGCCGGTCCACGTGGTAAAGCTCGCTACCGCAGTGGCCCCGAGGTAGGCGGTAAAGGTCGATGTGCCCGGATTGCTGACGAAGTTGAACGCGGCGCCAGACAGGTTGGAGGAGAACGTCAAGGTGGTCGGTGTAGTGCAGCATGGGAAGAAATTGACAATCGCCGTGCCATTGATGTTCGGGAAGCTGCCATCATAATCATCGGTGACATAGTTGCCATCACCGAAGGTCACGCCGTTGAAGTTACTTCCGGCGGCACTCCAGTCCGACAGCCCGCTGGTGAAGGTCTCCGTCGAATAACTGCCGCTCAGACCGCTACCGGCGGCGATGATGTTGTCCGCGTGAGCCAGCGCGCTCGCTCCCAAGACGGCAGCACCAAACAGTAAATTTGCCAGACGCATGTTATCTCCCATTCATTTTTAATGTCAAAAAGAATATAAATATTAACATTGGAATTATTGATTTGTGCTGCCTTTACAAAAATTAGATTCTGTTTGTGTGGAACTGACACCAATTGCTGCGTCGGGCGACGTGATAAAATCCTGCAATAGCCAACCTCCGCGTTGGCTATTCTGTTTTTCGCTCATCCCATAGAAAGCCCCACCATGACTTACGAAGAATTCCTCGACGAGATCGCCACCCTGCTGACCGAAATGTACGACCTGTCCGACGAGGCGGCAATCAAGCTGGTGGTGGACGCGCAAGCCAACGACTATTTCGTCACCCACGACGACACGGAAGAATTGCGCACCTTCGCCCAAGCCAAGCTGGAAGCCGCCGCAATCTACCAGACCAAGCAGAACAAGAACGAGACCCAGCGCAAGCAACAGCAACGCCAGGTGCAAAAGAAGAAGGCCCCGTAATCCTGATGCACTTTGACAACAGCGGATTGTGACGCTGTCGTTGCCAGTGTATTGTGGAGTCATTGATGTAGTTTAACTTTCGTAATGACTCCGACCTTTTCCCTGTCCCGCAAGCCGGGTTGGCTGGCCGCCCTGGCGCTGCTGGCCTGCTACCCGCTCTCCGTTTCCGCTTACCTACCCGAAGACGAGGATACGGCCCTGTACGGCATGGATCATTCCGCCATCAGCCTGGCGACCGGCTCCAGCCTGTCGCTGCGGCGCGCGCCGGCGGTGGCGTCGGTGGTCACGGCCGAGGATATCGCCGTCATGGGGGCGACCGACCTCGACCATGTGCTGGAATCGGTGGCCGGCATCCACGTCACGCGCGCGGCGCCGATGTATGCGCCCAACTATGTGATACGCGGCATCGGCGGTGGCGGCCCCACCAATCCGCAGGTGCTGGTGCTGCTCAACGGCCTGCGCCTGAATACCGATTACAACGGCGACAAGGGCAATATGTGGGCCAGCATGCCGCTGACCGCGATCGCCCGCATCGAGATTATCCGCGGCCCCGGCTCGGCCCTGTATGGCGCCGACGCGTACGCCGGCGTCATCAATATCATCACCAAGACAGCGGAGCAGATGCCCGGGCTGCGCTTGGGCGTACGGGCCGGCTCATTCAGCACCCGCGAAGCCTGGCTCGAATATGGCCACAAGCAAGGCGACCTGGCGCTGGCCAGCTATCTGCAAGCCGGCCGCACCGACGGCGCCGGCAGCATGCTCGAGGCCGACGCGCAAAGCCTCAATGACCGCCGCTTCGGCACCCACGTCAGCAAAGCACCGGGGCCGATGAACACCGGCTACAACGCGTTCGACGGCGGCTTCGACCTGGCTTACCAGCGCTGGCGCTGGCGCAGCAACCTGAAATGGCGCGGCAACGTCGGCACCGGCCCCGGCGTCAACTCCGCGCTCGATCCCGATCACAAGGCGCGCAGCGCTTCGGCCCTGAGCGAGCTGTCATGGCAGGCGCCCGATATTTCCGAGGCCTGGAGCCTTGGCGCCGCCTTGAGCTATCAGTTTTTCACCGAGCAGACCCCCGACGGTCTGGCGCTGTTCCCGGCTGGCGCGCGCATCGGCCCCAACCTGTTCCCGGATGGCATGATAGGCGGCCCCAACCGCTGGGAGCGCAATCTGCGCGCCTCGGTCTACGCCAACTACAGCGGCTGGCGCGGCCATGCACTGCGCGTCGGCGCCGGGCATGATGACCTCGACCTGTACCAGGTCAGCACGCTGAAGAATTTCCTGCTGAGCCCGGCCGGCGTGCCGATTCCCACCGGCGCGGTGATCGACTACAGCGCCATCCAGCCGCACATCCGGCCGCAGCGCCGCAAGATCAACTACGTCTACCTGCAGGACGAATGGCAGTTCGCGCCGGACTGGGCGCTGACGGCCGGCGTGCGCCATGACGATTACTCCGACTTCGGCGGCACCACCAATCCCCGCCTGGCGCTGGTCTGGGATGCCGACCTGGACGTCACGGTCAAGCTGCTGCGCGGCCACGCCTTCCGCTCGCCCAGCTTTAACGAACAGACCGGCATCAATCCGGTCAACATGGGCAATCCGCTGATTCGTCCGGAAACCATCCGCACCACCGAAGCGGCGCTGGCCTGGCAGGCGCGGCCCGACCTGGCCGTCAACCTGAGCCTGTACCGTTATGCGATGAGCGACTTGATCCGCTCGGTGGCCAATACCGCGCCGGCGCCCGGCGCCAGCTACCAGAACAGCGGCAGCGTCGATGGCCAAGGCGGCGAACTGGAACTGCGCTGGGAGCTGCGCCAGAACCTGCGCTGGCACGCCAATTACGCGCGCCAGCATGCGCATGATCCGGCCACAGGCAAAGATCCCGGCTACGCGCCGCGCCATCATGCCTACACCCGGCTGGACTGGCGCTTCCAGCCTGGCTGGCAGTTCGGGCCGCAGCTGAACTGGGTAGCCGGCCGGCGCCGCGCGCCCGGCGATGCACGGACACCGATTGCCAACTACCGCACCGTGGATGCCGTCCTCAGCCGCCAGCTGCCGCAGGGCTGGTCCGTCTCCGCCACCGTGCGCAACCTGTTCGATGCCGACGCGCGCGAGCCGAGCGCAGCGCCGGGACTGGCGCTGCCGTTCGACATCCCGGTGTCGCCGCGCGCCGTGGCGCTACAGCTTAGCGTCAAGCTGTAGGCGCGCAGCTTAGAACGCCGCCCGCAAGCCGATGCTGACGCGGCGGCCGACATCTTCCAGCGTCAGGAACTGGCTTTCGTTCAGCGCATACTCGTGCGTGCGCGCATTGGTCAGGTTGATGGCGTCGGCGTAGATCGCCAGCTTCGGCGTCAGGTTGTAGCGCAGGCTGGCGTCGGTCTGGCCGTAGGCAGCGCGGTTGCGCGGCTGGGTGCTGCCGCCGCCGCAATCGATCGAGAAGTGATTGCGCCAGTTGTAGCTGACCCGCGCCTGGAACTTGTCGTTCTCATAGAACACCGAACCGTTGTACGACTGCGGCGACAAGCCCGGATAACCGCAGGCCGGGGTGCTGTTGTCTTCGCGGCTGGCAGTGGCATCGACGTAGGTGTAGTTGGCGGTCACGCCAAAGCCGCGCAGCCAGGCGACCGAGGTATCGAACGCGTACTGGCCGGCGATTTCCACGCCCTTGATCTTGCCCTTCTGTCCGTTACGCACGCGGCTGTCATGCACCACCTCGGTGTACTGCGGGATTTTCATGTCCACCAGGCGGGTTTCCAGGAAGTCGCGTACGTTTTTCTGGAACACGGCCGCGCTGACGTAGTTGGTTTTCGACAGATACCATTCCCACGACAGGTCGTAGTTGTTGGACTTCATCGGCTTCAGGTAGGGATTGCCGCCGCCGGTCTGTACGTCGCCGTAGCGGCCGCCGTACCAGTTGTCCACGCCCATCTGGCTCAGGGTCGGACGGGTCTCGGTCTTGGAAGCGGCCAGGCGCAGCAGCATGTCGCGCGTCAGGTCGAACTTGACGTTGGCGGACGGCAAATAGCTGTTGTAGCTGTTGTCCACCGTGGTCACCGAGCTCGGGCCGTAGTTCAGGATGTAGGTGGTGTCGTTCGGGCTCTTGGTGGCCGACAGCAGCACGCGGCTGATGCCGGTCGAACTCGATTGCACGTGCACCGCGCGCACGCCGGCGTTGGCCGACCAGCCCTCGCCTTCCCATTTACTGTCGAGGAAGATGCTGGCGACTTTTTCCTTCACCGCCCACATCGATGGCAGCGTGTAATCGATCGCCATCGGGCCGTTCGGATACTTGGTGGTGTTGAGGTACAGGGCCGGATCGTTCGACTGCGCCAGCACCGAAGGCTGGTTCAGGTAGTTCATGTAACTATAGGGATTGAAGCTCAGGTAGGCGTTCGGCATCTGCACGCCGCCGCCGAGGAAGTTGTCGATCGGCGTGACGGTGAACAGCGAGGACGGCAGCGCCAGGTGGTAGCCGCTGAACGCATTCCATGCATCGTTTTTCCACTCGGTCCGGTCAACCTTGCGCTGCGAATAAGCGACGCCGGTATCGAGGCCCTTGAAGTAGCCGATGTCCTGCGACCACGTCAGGTTCAGGCGCCCTTCGTTGAGCTTGTCGTGATTGCGGATGTCGCCATTCGACACTGCGTGCGCGCGCACGGCGGACGGATCGGCGATGCCGTCGCCAAACAGCAGGCCCGGCGTGCCGTTGAAGGTCAGCACGTCGCCGTTCTTCGGCACCATGCCTGCCACCACCCACATATCCGGCGTGCCGGAGGTGGTGCGCGAGGTCGAGATATCGCCTTCCAGCTTCCAGTCCGGCGACAGCGCCCATTTCGAGTTCAGGCCGAACGCGCGCGTGGTCGAAAGCCGGTCGCCGCCCTTGACGATCATGTCGTTGGAATTGGCTTCGCCCAGCAGCGTGCCGGGGCCGGCGATGGCGGGATTGTTGGCGTAGAAAATCGAGCCCGGACGCAGGAAGCTGGTGATCTGGTTATTGCCGTCATATTTCACGCCCAGCTGCACTGGATTGTTCCAGTCGCTGAAGGCGATCACGTCATTGCGCTGGTCAAGGTGAGAATACAGGGCGTCGGCAGTCAGCTTCCAGGTGGGGCTCGGGTTGTACTGCATCGTCAGGTTGCCGACCAGGCGCTTGCGGCGCTCGTTCTCCTGCTGGTAGCCAAAGCTCTGCGGGATGTAAAGTTTTTTGGTGGTGACGTCGGCCATCGTCAGGCCCTTGGAATTCAGGTCGCCGTTAATCATGGAGACGTCGCGCAAATTCCAGGCGTCGGTGATGGCCTTGTTCTGCTTGGAGGCGCGGTCGGTGTAGGACAGCGAGGCCGTCACGCCGAAGTCACGCGCCTCATTGGCAAACGAATACATGCCGCTGATGTTGGGGGTTTTCTTTTCCGAATTCGAATCGTAGGCCTCGGACACATTCACGACCGAGGTGTGGCCGGTCTTGCCCGACAGCGGGCGCGCGGTCTGGATATCCACGGTGGAACCGATACCGCCCTCGGGCAAAAAAGCTTGCGAGGTCTTGTACACCAATGCCTTGGAAATCAGGTCGGACGACAGCAGGTCGAAGGAAAACTCACGGCCGCCGGTGTCGCTGGTCATGGTGCGGCCATTGACCAGCACGTTGTTGAACTCCGGCCCCAGGCCGCGCACCGAGATATAGCGGCCCTCACCGTTGTTGCGCTGGATCTGCACGCCGGTCACGCGCTGCAGCGATTCAGCGATATTCGTGTCCGGGAATTTGCCGGCGTCTTCGGCCGACACCGCGTCGACCACGCCGTCCTGCAAGCGCTTGGTGTTGAGCGAAGAACTCAGCGAGGCGCGTATGCCGCTGACCACCACGGTGGATGCGGGATCGACTTCGCTGGGGGTTTGGGCGTGGGCGCCAGCCATGAGAACAAGGTCGGCAATGAGGGCGGCTAATACGGTCTTGCGGAGGGTGGTTCGCGTCGTTTGCATGTTGTCTCCAGTGTATTTTTTAGATGTGACATCGTTTTCGACTGCTAGGTGCATCAACTACATGAATCAATATTACGCCTCACTCAACAATGGCAATCTATTACTTATTTACGAAAAAGCATCTCGATTTGGTATGGCTGGCGCGCACGGCCAATAAAAAAGCCAGCAATTGCTGGCTTTTTTTGTGTCGACAGGAAGTAGCGCTAGCGCAACGATACGCCGCTCATGCGCGCCGGCAGCGTCTGGACTGTGCCGGCCTGCGTGGTGATGGCCTGCATCAGGCGGCCCAGCGGTTCTTCCACCCAGCGGTGGAACACGGCGCCGGCAGCCAGGCTGAAGCCCCACGCCACCAGCATGCCGAAGGCCTGCAGCTCCGGCTCCGGTTCGACGAAGCGCGTGAACGCCGCGTTCACCAGCAGGCACACCGGGAAGTGGATCAGGAATACCGAGTACGAAATCTTGCCCATGCCGTGGATCGCGCTCCAAGCGCGGCCATCGCCGGCGGTCTTGATGCGGCCGAACAGGAACAGCAGGCAAGCCACGCCGGCCGCCAGCGCGATGCGGCTGCGGAATTCCAGCGCCAGCCCAACCACGGCCGGCAGCAGCGCCATCATCATCAACAGCACGGCGACGCCAGGCTTGCGGCGCGGCTCGCTGGCCCACCACGCCATCAGGCCCAGGCCGTAGCTGCCGAAGAAGTACGGCGCCCAATTGTCCCAGTCCGAATCCAGATTGAAGTACAGCAGCGACAGCGTGATGCCGAACGCGGCCGCCAGCGGCATCAGCCACGCCAGCGGGCGCTTGCCCTCGACGATGCCGCCCACCCACAGCGCGGCCACCAGCAGCGCGTACAGCTGGAAATCGATGGCGACGTACCACGCGCCGGCCGAGATCGACGGATAGCCGAGCACGCCATGCAGCAGCAAGGCGTGGGCGCCCAGTTGCGCCAGCGTGGCCGGCGGGGAAATCGAATCATGGCTCATCCAGCGCGCCGCCAGCGCCGAGGCGACCACGGCAATCAGAGTGGCGGCCAGGAAGGCCGGCGCCAGCTTGGTGTAGCGGCGCCAGATGGCGCGCAGCGGATCGGCGTAGCCCGCGTGGCCGGACGGCGCCAGCGACTTGGCCGCGAGGAAACCGCCCACTACGAGGAACACTTGCACGGCGATGCGCGCACTGCCGCTCAGCCAGTCGATCAGCGACGGGAACCAGGCGCGCGCGTGATCGGCCATCGGGCCGTAAAACGCCAGATGGTGCAACACGATCAACTGGGCAGCGACCGCCTTCAACAGATTAATCAGACCAAATTGCGACGGGGCCGGCTTACCCGCACCATGCGTCGCACTTGCAACTACTTTCATTAAAATTCCTAACTGAGCAATTTCCTGTCGCCAAACCCACAGTTGTTAGCGGCAGGGCGATATGATAGCCGAGGTTGCCCCTCAAGTGGCGCACGTATGCAAACTACCCTCTTGAATTTTCCGGGACGGGCCGTTACAATGCTGGCCCTTGGGTCGTTAGCTCAGCTGGTAGAGCAGCGGACTTTTAATCCGTTGGTCGCAGGTTCGAATCCCGCACGGCCTACCAAGCTTCATCAAAAACGCCAACCTTCACCGGTTGGCGTTTTTGTTTTTAGCGGCGGAATTTGCGCGGTTGGCGTTTGCGGGCGGCGGAGTTCTGGTCTTGCAGGATGGCGTCCACCCGCTCCGACGCTTCGCGCGAAAGGCGCTGCGCCAGTTCGGTGTCCGGGAAGTATTCGGGCTGGCGGTAGGCCAGCCAGGCGTAGGCCGAGTAAAGGCGGCAGGCGTCTTCCACTTCCTGCAGGTTCAGGTAGTGCAGCGGGCGGTCATTCGGCCGCAGCTCGGTGATTTTCTTGTGTGCCAGCGCTTTGGCCCAGCTTTCCCACGCATTCTGCAGCGACGGCACCTTGGACGAGATCGGCACCAGCGATAGCGCAAACTTTTCCGCCACCGTCAATTCCAGCGTGTCGAGCCAGGCCGCGCGCTCGAACTGATCTTCGGTGATGCGCGGGTAGAAGAAGCCGTCCGGCACGTCGATGTTGTGCACGAAACGCTTGAGCAACTTGGCCAGCGCCTGCTCGTGCGTGACCGAGGAGATGCGGTGCAAATGCTCGAGCGTGGGCGCCACCGCGAAGCCGGTGGTTTTCAGCGGCACCGGTTTCTCGCGCAGCAGCGAGCGCATCACGTTGTGGGTCTCGTTGTCGTAGCCGGCCACCAGGCCTTCCTCGTGCACGCCGTAGCGCCCTGCCCGGCCGGCGATCTGGCGCGCCAGCGCGGCCGGAATCTCTTCCTCTTCATAGCCGTTGTACTTGACGCTGGTGGTCATCACCACCCGCGCGATCGGCATGTTCAGGCCCATCGCGATGGCGTCGGTGCCCACCACCACGTCGGCGGCGCCGTCGCGGAAGCGCTGGGCCTGGGCGCGCCGCACTTCCGGCGACAGGTTGCCGTAAACGGTGGCCACCGACAGCCCGATCTCGGTCACCATGTCGCGCCACATCAGCACTTCGCGGCGCGAGAAGCAGATCACGGCGTCGCCACGGCGCAGGTTGCTCAGTTTGCGCACGGCGGTCGGCTCCATCGAAAGCGGGCCCTTGCGCTTGAGCAGGTGCACTTCCAGTTCGCAGTCGAGACGCGCGGCCAGCACTTCGATCGCGCGCCGCGCTTCCGGGGCCCCGACCAGATACACCACCTTGGCCGGCGCGCCGCACACGGCGGCGGTCCAGGCGGCGCCACGGTCGCGGTCGGCGAGCATCTGGATCTCGTCGATCACGGCCACATCGACCGGGGTGTGCGTATCCAGCATTTCCACCGTGCTGGCCACGTGGGTCGCGCCCGGCGCCAGCCGGCGCTCTTCGCCGGTGACCAGGCTGACCTTGAGCGGCTTGCCATGCTGTTGCATTTCCTGCAAGCGCTCGTAGTTTTCCAGCGCTAGCAGACGCAGCGGCGCGAGATAGACGCCGCTCGGCGCCTTGCCCAGCGCTTCCATCGCCTGATGGGTCTTGCCGGAATTGGTCGGTCCCAGCACAGCAATAAACTTGCGCTTCATCCGCCGCGCCACCTCGAACGAGGCCGGGTACTCGGCCAGATTGATGCTCTGGCGCGTGCGTTCGGCGTGCTGTTCCTCCATGTCGCGCTCGACCGCGTGCTCCAGGCGCTGGCGGATGCGATCAAATACCTGCCCGGCCGGCTCGGAAATCTGCATGTCGCTGAGCGCGTTGAGGAAGGGCTCGGCGTCCATATCGCAATCGTCGCAGGCGTCGGCCAACTCCTGCACGAAGGCGCTGACGTGCTGGTGCAGTTCGTCGATCACCGCCTGGCTGGCACGCTCGCGCAGCAGGCTGGCGCGGGTGTCCATGTCCATCTTGCGCCACTTGGAGGGCTTGGCCAGCACGCCTTGCGTCGGCACCAGGTCGTAAGGCACGCGGCGGCCGGCGTAATCGACCACGCCGGTAATGCGCAAAAATACCCGGCCTTCCAGGCGGGACAGCGAAACGCCCTGCTCCGCCAGGCCGAGATGATGCACTAATTGATCGTCTTCTCCGTTATCGAAGTCGGCGTCGGAGGCTGGGGCGGAGGGGGAATAGGCTTTCATGGCTTGATTATATAATGACGCACCTCCCAACGTACCGCCATCATGCCGCAAACCATCGATACTGCAGTTCACCATGAATTGCTGATTAAAAAAAGCCGTTTTATCGCCTGCGTCCAGCCAATGGCGGATCGTGCCAGTGCGCAGAAAATCGTTGCTGAATTATGGGAGCAGCACCCAGGCGCCGCTCACGTTTGCTGGGCATTATTAGCGGGCGGCCAATCAGCGGCGGTAGACGACGGCGAACCTAGCGGCACCGCCGGCCGTCCCATGCTCGATGTTTTACGCCATCAGGATTTAGAAGGCGTACTGGCCACGGTGGTTCGGTATTTTGGCGGCGTTAAATTAGGCGCAGGCGGTCTAGTGCGCGCTTATACCGATAGCGTGGCGCAGGCTTTATTAAAAGCCGAGAAAATCGCGATTATCAAACAGCGCTTTCTCATTTGCAGCGCGCCTTATGCGATGGAAGGGTTGGTACGGCGAGAAATTGAAATGGCCGGCGCCGCCCTGAATAATGTGCAGCACGCAGATAATGTGCAGTTTGAATTCAACCTGGCCGATAGCGCGGCTGAAGCGCTGATCACCCGCCTGAATGAATCCGGCCACGGCCGCATTCTCTGGATTACTCCCGACGACGAATAAAAAGCAACGGCCGGCATCGCGGCCGGCCGCCCTTCACATGCTGATTTTTGGTGTAATCAAGCTAATTTTTAGCACGCACCAACGGCGTGGCGCGCAACCAGGTCAGTTTATGCCACAAGGTTTCAAGCGGTCCCTGCGAATGCCGGGCCAGCCACCACACGCTGAACTGGCGTTGCAGCAAGGCCAGCACCACGCCGATCGCCAGCGCCACGCTCGGCCCGGAATATTTATACATGCCGAGACCAAAGCCATAATAAATCGAGGTACCGACAACCGACTGCACCACGTAGCTGGTTAAACTCATGCGGCCCAGCGGCGAGAAAAATTCCAGCCAGCGATGAGAATAAAACAGCAAGCAGAAACTCGACACCAATACCAGCATGAATGCCATATTCGACCATGTCATGACAATCGTCTGTAATGGGCGGCCAACTGCCTGTCCAATACTCCATGCTTCCGGCCAGGTTTTCAGAACATATAACGGAATAAATGCCAGCCCGGCGCAAATCAATGTCTTGCGCCAGAATGCGTGATTACCTTCCTTGAATACGCCTTTGCGGCCAGCCAGCATGCCCAGCATAAATAAAGCGGGAATCTGGAATATCCGACCATTTTCCCAGCTCCAGCGAATCACGCCGATTTTGCCATTGGTGAGATTGCCCCACCAAACCTGCGTGGCCGAACCGTCAGCGAAATATTTATTGGCGATGCCGAAATAAGCCCACGAAGCCGGATCGCCCAGTTTGCGATTCGGATCCGGCAAAGCCTGGATAACCTCAATCCACGCATACGGCTGCAGCAATAACACGACCGCGATCGCCAATACCCAGCGGCTGCTTAAACGCGCCACCGGAATCAGGGACAATCCCAGCACTGCGTAAATACTCAGGATATCGCCGTGATAAAACATGGAATTGAGCATGCCAAAACCCAGCAGCAACACCAGCCGCCAGGCAAAACGGGCTCGGAAATCTTCGCCGCGCACTTCCCGGTTGTGGTACTGGATGTAGAAAGTCATGCCAAACAAGAAGGCAAAGATCAGGTACGACTTGCCGCCAAACAAGAAGAACAGGCTGTCCCAGATGATCTTGTCGACCGCCACCAGCCAGGCCGGCAAGCCGGCGGGCAGGAAATAAAAGTCAAAGTGCTCGATGTTGTGCAGCAGCATGATCGACACGATGGCAAAGCCACGTAGCGCATCGATCACGTCCAGCCGGGAAGTATTTGTTGTCGTCATGGGTCTCCACCAATTCCTGGGCAAAAGTGAACAGAAAGCCAAGTGTAATGGAATCGATACCATGTCACACTTTCAAATTTATGATTTTTATTGCCTTGCGGGAATCATCCGTGTATATTGGTGACAATTCACCGCAGTTCTGATCGCCAAATTCCCGCGATCGCCCTCTTTCTCAATGGCCTTATTCCCGCCAACGTTCCGCCCGGAACGCGAGTCAACCTCGACAAACGGAATATCATCATGAAACTCAACAACCTCAAAGTAGGCGTCCGTCTGGGACTGGGCTTTGGCGCAGTGTTGCTGATGCTGGCGATCACCATCGCCCTGAGCATCTACAGCCAGGCCGAGCTGGCTGACAACACCAACGAAATCGTGACCGTCACGTATCCGAAGGTGCAGCAGGCGCAGCAGATCATGAACCACAACAACAAGATCGCCCGCTCGCTGCGCAACGCGCTGCTGATCCGCGACGACGCCAAGGCCGCCAGGGAACTGGCCACCATCATGGAAAAGCGCAAGGAAAACGATGCGTCCATGAAAAAGCTGGATGAAATGGTCCAGTCCGGCAAAGGGCAGGAATTGTTCAACGCGGTGCAAGCCGCGCGCACGCCGTTCAACGCGTCGCTGGACGAGGTGATGCGCCTGCGCCGCGAGGGCGACATCGACGGCGCCGTCAATGAAATGCTGGGCAAGATGCGCGCCCTGCAACTGGCCTACATGGACGCCATCGACGCCCTGATCGCGCACCAGAGCGAAAACATGGAGCGGGCCCGCGCCGAGGCCGAGGCCACCTACCACCAATCGCGCAACGTGGCGCTCGGGCTCGGCATGCTGTCCATCGCGCTGGGTGCGGTGCTGGCCTGGCTGATTTCACGCCAGTTGTTGTCGCAGCTGGGCGGCGAGCCGGGCGAGGTGGCCGCCATTGCGCGCCAGATTGCCGGCGGCGACCTGGCAGCGCCGATTGCGCTGCGCCAAGGCGACCAGCGCAGCCTGCTGTTTGCCATCCAGGGCATGCGCGACAGCCTGGCCGAGATCGTTGGGCAGGTACGCAGCGGCGCCGATTCCATCGTCACGGCGGCAACTGAAATCGCTTCCGGCAATATGGACCTGTCCTCGCGCACCGAGCAGCAGGCCGGTTCGCTGGAAGAGACTGCCTCCTCGATGGAAGAACTGACCGCGACCGTCAAGCAAAACACCGAGAACACGCGCCAGGCCAACACGCTGGCGCAGAACGCCTCGCAGATCGCGGTCGAGGGCGGCGCGGTGGTGGCCAATGTGGTGGAGACGATGGAGGCGATCAACGAGTCGGCCAAGAAAATCGTGGACATCATCGGCGTCATCGACGGCATCGCGTTCCAGACCAACATCCTGGCGCTGAACGCAGCGGTGGAAGCGGCGCGCGCCGGCGAACAAGGCCGTGGTTTCGCGGTGGTGGCAACCGAAGTGCGCACGCTGGCGCAGCGTTCGGCCGAGGCAGCCAAGGAGATCAAAAAACTGATCGATGATTCGGTCGGCAAGGTCGGCGCAGGCACCCAGCTGGTGGGCGAAGCCGGCGCCACGATGGAGCGCATTGTGGCGGCCGTGCAGTCGGTCACCGCCATCATGAGCGAGATCAGCACCGCCAACCACGAACAGGAAGCCGGTATCGAACAGATCAACCACGCGATTGCCGAGATGGACACCGTGACGCAGCAGAACGCCGCGCTGGTGGAAGAAGCGGCCGCCGCAGCGGAAGCCCAGCAGGATCAGGCGCAGCATCTGGTGCAGCTGGTGGGCGTGTTCAAGCTGGCATCCGGTCCGGCCCACGCCGGCGCCCACAACGCCAGCATGACCAGCCAGCGCAAGAAACCGCAGCTGTCGCTGGTCGCCGCGCGCGGCAATCACCGCCTGGCCGCTGCCTAAGCCAGCCGGAACACCTTGACCGCTTCCGCCAGCCGCGCGGCCTGTTCCTGCAGGGCGCCGGCGGCGGCAGCGGCTTCCTCCACCAGCGCGGCATTCTGCTGGGTGGCGCTGTCGATGGTGACGATGGCCTGGTTCATCTGGTCGATGCCCAGTTCCTGCTCGCGGCTGGCCGAGGCGATTTCGCCGACGATGGCGGTCACGCGCTGGATGCCGGTGACGATTTCCGCCATCGTCCCGCCGGCCTGATCGACCAGCGCGCTGCCCTCGCCCACCTGCGTCGCCGACGCTTCAATCAGCTGCCGCACTTCCTTGGCGGCCGCATCGGCGCGCTGCGCCAGCACCCGCACTTCCGACGCCACCACGGCAAAGCCGCGCCCCTGCTCGCCGGCACGGGCCGCCTCCACCGCCGCATTCAGCGCCAGGATATTGGTCTGGAACGCGATCCCTTCAATCACCGCAATGATGTCGACCACCTTTTGCGACGAGCTGTGGATGGCGCCCATCGTCTCCACCACCTGCGCCATCACGGCGCCGCCGCGCGTGGCCACTTGCGCGGCCGAGGACGCCAGCTGGTTGGCCTCGCCCGCATTGCTGGAATTCTGCCGCACCGCCGAGGTCATTTCCTCCATCGAGGACGCCGTCTCTTCCAGCGAGCTGGCTTGCGCCTCGGTGCGCGCGGACAGGTCCATATTGCCGGTGGCGATCTCGCCCGAGGCCATCGCAATCGCGTCGGTGCCGCTGCGCACTTCGCTGACGATGCGGTGCAGGCTGTCGTTCATGTCGCGCAAGGCGCGCTTGAGCTGGCCGGTTTCGGTGACGTCGTCGCCGGCCACCGTCAGTGGCACCGACAAATCGCCCTGGGCCACGCGCGCAGCAAAGCCGACCGCCTCTTCCAGCGGCCGCAGGATGGCGCGCGACATCAACTGCCCCACCACCAGCGACACCACCACTGCCAGCAGCCCGAAACCGATGATGTGGATGCGCGACTTGACCACCGCCTCGTCGCCGACTTCCTTGGTGGCTTCCGAGTCATGTTCGATCAGGTCGCTCAGCGCGGCCATGCTTTTTTCCAGCACGCGGAAGCTGTCCATGAAGTCGGCGAACCTGGCCTGCGCCGCCGGTGGATCGCGCAGCGACAGCTCGACCATTTGCTCGGCGCTTTTCAGGTAGCGGTCCACGTCCGGCCGCACCTTGTCGATCGCCTGCTTGACCTCGCCCTCGGCGCCGGCGGCGTCCATCTCCTTGATCAGCTTGCGGAACAGCGCGATGTGTTCGGCCGTATCGTCGCGCACCTGCTTGAGCTCGGCCGGATCGTTTTTCTCGGCCGCCAGGCGCGCGGCCAGCACATCGGCACGCAGCGCGTCGTGGGCCTGGTCGGCCTGCAGCTGGTCCTTCATGGCCGCGCTGTTGCCGCTGATCGCATCCATCGACACATCGAGCACATGCACCGCGTAGTAGCCCACCAGCCCCACCAGACTGACGAACAGCAAGGTCGCCAGGTTCATCATCAACAAGCGCTGCCGGATGGTGAGTCGCATGGCGTCTCCTGGCTAGAATTTGATGGAGAGGCCGACGGTCCAGCTCCAGTCCGGGGTGTTCCGGTTCAGTCCGCGCGACAAGGCGGTGTCGACCTGCACGGTATCGGTCAGCAAGTAGGCGCCGCCGATATCGAAGGTGCTGAGCGAGCCGCCGTTGCGGCCGCTGGCGATCTGCGGCGCCGAATATTCGATAAAGGTACGGCAGCGCTCGCTCCACTCCTTGCCCAGCACGATACCGAAAATACCGCTGGTGTAGCGCTCGCCATTGTCGTTGCGCTGCCAGGCCACGCCGGGCATCACGCCCAGCCCGAAATCATTGGGCAACTCCCATTCGGCGGCCAGGCGCAGCGAGCCGCCCTTGCCGGGCGCGCGGAACGAGCCGCTGCCGCTGTCGAGGTCCACATGGGCCAGCACGCCCAGCGAGGGCCGCATGCCTTGCTCGTCCGCCACATGCCACTTCACGCCCAGCGAGACATCGGCATAGCCGTTTTCCGACTGGCGCTTGCCGGTGGCAAGATCATCGGTCACCAGCCGCATGCGGCCGTCGGTTTCGATGCGCGCTTCCAGCGTGTCGCTGAGGCCGAAGCGCAGCAGGGTCGGGGTGGAATAGGTCCGCTCGCGCACGCCGTTGGCCTTGTTGCGCTCGAGCGCGAAGCTGGTTTCGATCTGAAATCGCCCTTCGCCGACCACATTGCTGGATTCAACGAAATCGGGGCGGTCGGTGACGATCTGGTCCTTCTCGTCGGCGGCGTGGGCCAGCAATGGCAGACCCAGCAAGGCAATCCATAGACGCGGCATGCTTCCTCCACTTCATGATGCGCAATGGACATCACCCTAACACATTGGTACAAATCAATTGTTGGTAAATTCCTACAGCTCAGCTACACCCTCATGAGCAAGCGCCTGCGCTAGCGGTCCAGTGTCCGGTTCCGGACGGTGGTGCGCGGAGACGGGCAAGCCACCCCGCCACAGCGGATCTTAAGTCTTTGATTTATCAGACTTAGCTACTTGGCACGGGGCTTGCACTAGCGGTGGCATGGATACAACGATCAGCCCTCACATCATTGCCCGCCGGCGCCGCAAGACGGTCATGGCGTTGGCCGCCCTCTTGGCCACAATCAGCCTCACTGCCTGGGCCATCAATCGCGCCGTCACGCCCAGCGTCGACGCAAACGGCGTCAGCATTGCAACCGTGCGCGTCGGGCAGATTGCCAATACCATCAACGCCTCCGGCATCGTGATTCCGGTGCACGAGGAACTCGTGTCGAGCCCGGTCCAGACGCGCGTGGCCAAGGTGCACGCCAAGCTGGGCCAGCAAGTGCAGGCCAACGAGCTGCTGCTCGAGCTCGACAACCGCACGATCCAGCTCGCCATCGACAGCCTCAAGGAACAACTGGCGCAGCAGGAAAACCGCATCCTCGCGCTGACCCTGGAGATGGAGCAGAAACGCAAGCAACTGGTCAGCGCCATTGAACTGCTGGAGCTGGACCTGCAAGCCAACCGCGTCAAGCTGGGCCGGTACCAGACGCTGCGCAAGGCCGGCGGCGTCTCGGCCGAGGATTTGCTGACCGCCGAACTCAACGTCCAGCGCACCGAGATCCAGCTGCGCCAGCACCGCGAGCAAATCGCGGATGGCAAGCGCGTCACCAACAGCAATATCGAAGGCGCGCGCCTGCAGAAAAGCATCGTGCAAAAGCAGTTGCAGGAGCAGCAGCAATTGCTGGCGCAAACCCAGGTGCGCGCGCCGTTCGCCGGCATGCTGACCTGGCTGCTGGCCGATGAAGGCGCCAGCGTCGGCACCGGCCAGCTGGTGGCCAAGGTCTCCGAACTGAACAACTACAAGGTGGAAGCCTCGCTGTCCGACTTCCACGCGCGCGCGCTCGGCGCCGGCCAGCAGGTGCTGGTCGAGCAAGGCAACGTCAAGCTCAAGGGCGAGGTGCAAACCGTGCTGCCGGAAATCCAGAACGGCACCGTCAAGCTGCTGGTGACGCTGGCCGAGCCGCACCACAGCATGCTGCGCAATAAGCTGCGGGTGGAGGTCAACATCATCACCGAGCAGAAACAGCACACCCTGCTGGCCGACAACGGCCCCGCCTTCAACGGCCGCGGCCCGCAGGATATTTTCGTGGTGCGCAGCGGCGTCGCACGCAAGACCACGCTCAACATCGGCGCCAGCGACGGCAAGGCCGTCGAAATCCTGTCCGGCGCGCGCGCCGGCGACCAGCTCATCATCTCAGACACCAGCCGCTACAAGGACCGCGACAGCGTCCGCGTGGCCCAATAACAAAGGGAGAACACAATGATCCGCCTGAACAAAGTCAGCAAGACCTACCAGACCGACAAGGTCGAAACGCTCGCGCTCAAGGACATCGACCTGCATGTCGAGAAATCCGAGTTCGTCAGCATCATGGGCCCGAGCGGGTGCGGCAAGAGCACCCTGCTCAACCTGATCGGCCTGCTCGACGAGCCGGGCGCCGGCTCCATCCACGTCGGCGGCGCGCCGGTGGCGTCGTACAAGGACAAGCATGTGGCCAGGCTGCGCAACAACACCTTCGGCTTCATCTTCCAGAGCTTCCACCTGATTAACGACTTGCGCGTGATCGACAACGTCGAGCTGCCGCTGTTGTACCGCGACCTCTCAGCCAAGAAGCGCCAGCGGCTGGCGCGCGAGGCGCTGGAAAAAGTCGGCCTCGGCGCCCGCATGGACCACTACCCGAACCAGCTGTCCGGCGGCCAGCAGCAGCGCGTGGCGATCGCGCGCGCCATCGTCGGCCAGCCGCAAGTGCTGCTGGCCGACGAGCCAACCGGCAACCTCGACAGCAAGATGGGCCAGGAAGTGATGGACATCCTGCTCAAGCTGCACAGCGAGGGCACCACCATCGTGATGGTCACGCACAACGAGCAGGAGGCGAAACTAGCCACCCGCATCGTGCGCGTGTTCGACGGCCAGCTGGTCGCTTAAGGAGCGCGCATGTTCAGAAACTATCTGCTGACAGCATGGAAAGTCTTCATGCGCCGCAAGCTGTTCACCGCCATCAACCTGCTGTGCATCGTGCTGACGCTGGTGGTGCTGATGGTGGTCACCGCGCTGCTGCAAAACACCTTTTATCCGAGCGGCGTGGAAGGCAAGAGCGATCGCTTCGTGCAAATGATCATGATCGAGTCGAGCCACACAGGCAAGGGCGGGCAGCGGCGCGGCACGCTCGGCTACAAGCTGATCGACCAATACCTGAAGCCGCTCAAGCATGCCGAACTGGTGTCGGCCAGCACCTTCCCGCAAACGATAGCGGTGTATCAGCAGGATCGCGTCAGCAACCTGAACCTACGCTATACCGACGCCGAATACTGGAAGATCCTTGACTTCACCGTGCTGCAAGGCCGCCTCTACAACGACGAGGACGTCGCGCAGGGCCGCATGGCAGCCGTGCTTAACCAGTCCACCGCGCGCCAGCTATTCCCCGGCCAGACCTGGCTCGGTCAGAAGTTCAGCGCCGGCGGCCAGGTGTTCACCGTGATCGGCGTGGTGCGCGATGAAATGCACGTCAACGCCTTTTCCGATATCTGGGTGCCGGTCACCTCGCAGCCATCGAGCGACTACAAGAGCCAGATCTTCGGCGGCTTCATGGCCATGATGATGGCGCATTCGCCGGAAGAACTGCCTGCGCTGAAAATGGAAATCATGGCGGTAGCCAAGACCGTGCAGTACGACGACCCGAATCTCTTCAACGTCACCCGCATGTGGGGTGACTCCAAGCTGGCCCTGTTTGCGCGTACCCTGCTCAGCGACAAGACCGAGGAAGGCGGCGCCGGCACACTGCTGGCCGGCATCGTCACGCTGATGCTGCTGTTCATGGCCCTGCCCGCGCTCAACCTGGTCAACCTCAACGTCGGCCGCATCATGGAGCGCAGCAGCGAGATCGGCGTGCGCAAGGCCTTCGGCGCCACCAGCCGCCAGTTGGTGGGGCAGCTGGTGATGGAAAACGTGCTGCTGTGCCTGATCGGCGGCGCGGCCGGGCTGCTGCTGGCCGCAGGCGTGCTGTGGTGGCTGGAAGGCTCCGGGCTCATCCCCTACCTGCAAGTGCACCTCAACCTCGCCGTGTTCGGCTACGGTTTGTTGATTACGCTGGTGTTTGGCCTGCTGTCGGGCGTGATCCCGGCCTGGAAAATGTCGCGACTGGCTCCGGTCCATGCGCTGAAAGGAAACGCATAATGCTGCGCCATCTGTTAAAACTGATCTGGAAACGCAAGGCCCGCAACCTGATGCTGAGCCTGGAAATCCTGCTGGCCTTCCTGGTGGTGTTTGCGATTGCCGCCTTCGGCCTGCGCTACTGGCAGCTGTACCAGATGCCAATCGGCCACGGCTGGCAAAACCAGTGGTCGGTCAGCATCCGCTCCGCCAAGGAGATGCCCAACGACGCCGCCATTTACGACAGCTTCAAGCGCGGCCTGCTCGACTTGCCGGAAGTGGAGTCGGTGGCCTTCGCCTCGTTCGGGACCTATGAAATGTCGCGCTGGACCGAGGACTACACCCTGCCCGACGGCAGCAACAAGCTGACCATCGACGGCATGGGCGTGACCGACGACTATTTCAAGACGATGGACATGACGCTCACGGCCGGCCGCTTTTTCTCCCGGCAGGACGACGGCGCCGACGCCGCGCCGACCATCATCAACCAGCGTCTGGCCGACCGCTACTTCCCCGGCAAGAATCCCATCGGCCAGATTATCGTGGTGGCGAACGAGGACAAGAACAAGCGCTGGCGCTACCGCGTGACCGGCGTGGTGGCCCACTTCCGCTCGCATGGCGAATTCATGGACCCGGTGTACTTCATGCTGCCGCGCTTCATCCCCGGGGTCGGCAAGGAGGCGGCGTACAACATCGTGCTCAAGCTGAAGCCGGGCACGCCGCGCATCTTTGAAACCAAACTCAACGCCAAGCTCAAGCAAATCCGCAATGACTGGAACTACATCATCACGCCGCAGAGCGAGGCGCGCGCTTCCATGCTGCAAACCCAGCTGATCCCACTGATGATCCTGTCCGTGCTCGCCGCCTTCCTGCTGGTGATGGTGGCGTTCGGCCTGTTCGGCGTGCTGTGGCAGAACACCACCCAGCGCATCCCGGAAATCGGCCTGCGCCGCGCGCTCGGCGCCGACGCCGGCAGCATCTACCGCCAGATCATCGCCGAGCAGATGCTGCTCAGCAGCGGCGCCATGCTGGTGGCGCTGGTGCTGCTGATCCAGCTGCCGCTGACCGGCGTGTTCGGCGACAGCCTGAACTGGCCGCTGTTCATCGCCGCACTGGTGCTATCGGCCGGTGTGATCTATCTGCTATCCTTGCTGTGTTCGCTCTACCCCGGCTGGCGCGCCGCGCGCCTGAGCCCGACCCAAGCGCTGCACTACGAATAAACAATGGACTCAACCCGCAAGCAACGCATTTTAATTGTCGACGACGACAGCGCGGTGCAGGTGTCGCTGGCCCTGCTGCTCAAGCAGTCGGGCTACGACGCGCTGTGCGCCGACGGCCCGGAGCAGGCGCTGGCCCTGCTGCAGCAGCATGCCATCGACCTGGTGCTGCAGGACATGAACTTCTCGCTGCACACCAGCGGCGAGGAAGGCTTGCAGCTGCTGGCCGGCATCCGCGCCGCCCAGCCGTCGCTGCCGGTGCTGCTGATGACGGCCTGGGGCTCGATCGCGCTGGCGGTGCGCGGCATGCAGGCCGGCGCCGCCAACTTCTTCACCAAGCCGTGGGACAACACCCAGCTGGCCGAACTGGTGCGCACCACGCTGGAGGCCGCCGCGCCGGCGCCGGCCGGCGCCGCCTCGCGCCAGGCGCTCGATGCGCAGTTCGATTTCAGCGCCATCGTCGGCGAGCATCCGCGCCTGCTGAAAGTGCTGGCCACCATCGGCCAGGTCGCCAACACGCGCGCGCCGGTGCTGATCCTCGGCGAAAGCGGCTGCGGCAAGGAGCTGGTGGCCGACGCCATCCACCGCAACAGCGCGCGCGCCGGCCACGCCATCGTCAAGATCAATATGGGCGCGATCACGCCGACGCTGTTTGAAAGCGAGATGTTCGGCCACGTGCGCGGCGCCTTCACCGACGCCAAGAGCGACCGCAAGGGCCACGTCGCCTGCGCGCACGAGGGCACGCTGTTCCTCGATGAAATCGGCGAATTGAATCGCTCGGACCAGGTCAAGCTGCTGCGCGTGCTGCAGGACCAGACTTACCAGCCGGTCGGCGCCAGCCGCAGCGAGAAGGCCGATGTGCGGGTGGTGTCGGCCACCAACCGCGAGCTGGCGGAACTGGTCGCCAGCGGCGAGTTCCGTGAAGACCTGTTCTATCGCCTCAACCTGATCACCATCCGCCTGCCGCCGCTGCGCGAGCGGCGCAGCGATATCCCGCTGCTGGCGCGCCACATCATCGGTGAAGTGGCGGCCAGCTACGGCTTGCCGCCGGCCACCCTCACGCCGCAGGCGCTGGAATGGCTGAGCGCACAGCCGTGGCCGGGCAATATCCGCCAGCTCAAGCAAACGCTGGAGCGCACCTTGCTGCTGGTGGGCGGCAGCGAATTTCGGCAGGCCGACTTTGTCGCCGTCGAGCAGCACGAGCATGGCGGCGCAGCGGGCGGTCAACGCCTCGGTGTCGACGGCATGACACTGGAGCAGGTCGAGCGCCACATGATCGTGCACGCGCTGGACCAGCACCAGGGCAATATCTCGCGCGTGGCCAAGACCTTGGGCCTGAGCCGCACCGCGCTGTACCGCCGCCTCGAACGCCACGGCCTCGGCGGCGCCGAGCAGCCATGAGCTTGCGACAGCAGCTGTACGCCTATCTGGCCGCGGCGCACGCGCTGTTCTTTGCGCTGACGGTGCTGCTGTTGCGCGACCAGCCGATGCTGATGCTGGCGCTGGAAGCGGTGCTGCTGCTGAGCCTGGCCTTGGGCTTGCGGCTGGCGCGCCGCGCGCTGGAACCGCTCGGCTACACGCGCCATTTCCACGACCTGCTGCAAGACCAGCACTACGCCGCCCGCCTGCAGCACAGCAGCGACAGCGAGCTCAATGAACTGGTCCAGCTGTTCAACACCATGCTCGGCAAGCTGTATCAGGAGCGCCTGCAGATCGGCGAACAGCAAGGCTTCCTCGACCGCCTGCTGGAGGCGACGCCCAGCGCGGTGATCGTGTTCGATTTCGACGGGCGCATCAGCCTGCTGAACGCCAGCGCGCAGGCCCTGCGCGGCCTGGCCGACGCGCGCGGCAAGACCCTGTCCGCCTGCGCTGCTGGGCTTGGCGAGCAGCACAGCCACAGCCTGCCGGCCCAGCTCGACGCGCTGCCGCTCGGCGAGTCCCAACTGCTGGCCGACGCCGATGGCCGCCGCTACCGTGGCCAGCGCGGCCAGTTCTACGATCGCGGCTTCGCCCGCCACTTCCTGCTGGTGGAGGAACTGACCGAGGAACTGGAAAGCTCGGAACGCGCGACTTATGAAAAGCTGATCCGCGTGCTGGCGCACGAAGTCAACAACACTGTGGCCGCCACCGGTTCGGTGCTCGATTCCCTGCTCTACTACCGCAGCCAGTTGGCCGAGCGCGACAGCGAAGACTTCAGCACCGCCATCCTCGCGGTGCAGCGCCGCAACGCCAGCCTGGGGGAGTTCATCGAGCGCTTCACGCGGGTGGTGAAGATGCCGGCGCCGGAGCTGCGTCCCGCCGCCGTGCGCGACATCATGGACGACATTCTCTACCTGTACCGCGAGCAGTGCCGCAGCCGCGGCATCAGCATCGCCTGGGAGCGTTGCGACGAGGTGCCGGCCATTCTCATGGACCGGCAGTTGATGGAGCAGGCGCTGTTGAACGTGGTGAAGAATGCGATGGAAGCGGTGGAAATGCGCGCCGGCGCCGACAAGCGCATCGCCTTCGAACTGGCGCGCGAGGACGGCGGCGTGCGGCTATCGGTGATCGACAGCGGCGACCTGCTGGGCGACGTGCCGGCGCACCAGCTGTTCACCCCTTTCTTCACCACCAAGAAAGGCGGCCAGGGCATCGGCCTGCTGTTCGTGCGCGAAGTGCTGAACCGGCACGGCTTCCCTTACCGGCTGGCCGCCACCGGCAAGCGCACCACCGCTTTCGATATCTGGCTGTGAGGCCGGCCCGGCCCGCCGGATGATCGTTGCATCGGCACCGGCGTTGCGCCAAGCGGCGCGTCCGCCATGCCGTCCAGGCGGAACACGCTGACCACGCGCTCGAGGTTGGCCGCCTGGTTCTGCATGGCCTCGGCCGCCGCAGCGGCCTCCTCCACCAGCGCGGCATTCTGCTGCGTCACCGTGTCCATCTCGCTGACGGCCTGGTTGATCTGCTCGATGCCGGCGCTCTGCTCGTCGCCGGCGGTGGAAATCTCGGCCATGATGTCGGTCACGCGCTGCACGCTGGCCACTACCTCGTCCATCGTCTGGCCGGCCTGCTCGACCAGTTTGCTGCCGATCTCCACCTTCTCCACCGAGGTGCCGATCAGTTCCTTGATTTCCTTGGCGGCCGAGGCCGAACGCTGCGCCAGCGTGCGCACCTCCGACGCCACCACCGCGAAGCCACGCCCCTGCTCGCCGGCACGGGCCGCCTCCACCGCCGCATTCAGCGCCAGGATATTGGTCTGGAAGGCGATGCCGTCGATCACCGAAATGATGTCGACAATCTTGCGCGAGGACTCATTGATCGCGCCCATCGTATCGACCACCTGCGACACCACCGCGCCGCCCTGCTGCGCCACCGCCGAGGCCGACTGCGCCAGCTGATTGGCCTGGCGCGCGTTGTCGTTGTTGGCGCGCACCGCGCTGGTCAGCTCTTCCATCGAGGAGGCGGTTTCTTCCAGCGAGCTGGCTTGCTGCTCGGTACGCGAAGACAGGTCCTGGTTGCCGCTGGCGATCTGGCTCGAGGCCGAGGCGATGGTCTCGGTGCCGGTGCGCACCTCGGCCACGATGCGGGCCAGCGCGTCGCGCATCATCTTCATGGCGTGCAGCATGCTGTGGCTGTCGTTGCTGTGGGTATCCACCACCACCGTCAGGTCGCCCGAGGCGATGCGGCCGGCAATCGCGGCGGCGTAGTCCGGTTCGCCGCCGAGCTGGCGCAGCAGGCCGCGCGCAATGATGGTCGCCGCCACCGCGCCGACCACGATGGCCACGCCGCTCAGCACCAGCATCAGCAGCCGCGCGCGCTGGTAGGCGGCGCTGGCGGCGCTGGCGGCGCTCTCGTTGTTTTCCTTCTGCAGCGCCGCGTATTCATCCATCACGTCCTGCCAGCTTTGGGTCAGCGGGCCGGCCTGCTTCATCAGCACCTCGGTGGCTTCCTCATCCTTGTTGGCCAGCGCCAGCTCGAACACCCTGTCGTTCAGTGGGCGCGTGAGCTTGGCCTGGGCGGCGATGCGCTCGCGGATTTCCACGCCCTTGGGCGTGGCCGGCAGCTTGGCCAATTCGTCCACCGCATGGTTGTAGACGGCGCGCGCCTTGGCGGATTTTTCCATTTCGCGCCGGATCGCCGCTTCATCGCTGAGCAGCACCACGCTGCGCGTCACCCGCGCCACGATGTGCACCGATTCCGACATCTCGCTCACCATCTGCGTCTTGACGGCGTTTTCGTTGACGATGCGTTCCAGCTGGGCATGGATCGTGCTCATGTTAAACACCCCCAGCACGGAGACCAGCATCAACAACGCCAACACCAGTCCAAAGCCCAGGCTCAGCCGGGTGCCTACTTTCATGGTAGCCATGCCACTACTCCTTGCAGGTGGGAAGTCTGAGCATTGTAGCGCCCGAAAACTTCACAGAGTTTCACAAATTTCCACACCGAAATAACTTACAACACTTTCTATATGCGAAATTAGCATGCCTATATAGCCAAATATTCGAATAACCGTCTAAGAGGACAGATAAAATGCACGATTCGCTTCAGAGATGTAGTAAAGGATAAGCCATGACGATCAATGTGATTCTCAACCTGCTGGCGGCGCTGGCCCTGCTGGGCCTGCTGTATGCGCAACAACGCAAGCATGCGTCCTTTTCGGTGCGCGTATTCACCGGCATGGGGCTGGGCGTGCTGCTGGGTGCGGTGCTGCAGGCGATCTACGGCGCCGGGTCGGCCGAGGTGAAGACCACCGGCGACTATCTCGACATCGTCGGCAGCGGCTACGTCAAGCTGCTGCAAATGATCGTGATGCCGCTGATTATGGTGTCCATCATTTCGGCCATCCTGAAACTGAAAGGCATCAATTCGCTGGGCAAGATCAGCGCCGTGACCATCGGCACGCTGATGGTGACCACGCTGGTGGCGGCCAGCATCGGCATCCTGATGGCCAAGGCCTTCAGCCTGACGGCGGTCGGCCTGACCGCCTCGGCCGCCGACATCGCGCGCGGCATCTACCTGCAAGGCAAGGTGGAAGCGGCGCAGGCGATTTCGCTGCCGAGCATGCTGCTGAGCTTCATCCCGGCCAATCCCTTCCTCGACATGACCGGCGGGCGCAAGACCTCCACCATCGCGGTGGTGATCTTCTCGGTGTTCATCGGCATCGCCGCCACCGGCATCCATGACAAGAAGCCGGACATCTTCGCCTCGTTCGAGCGCTTCGTGCAGGTGGCGCACGCCATCGTGATGCGCATCGTGACGCTGGTGTTGCGCCTGACGCCGTACGGCGTGTTCGCGCTGATGGCGCAAGTGGTGTCGAGCTCCAGCTACACCGACATCCTGCACCTGATCGACTTCGTGCTGGCCTCGTACAGCGCGCTGCTGCTGATGTTTGGCGTGCACCTGCTGATCGTCAGCGGCCTGGGCCTGAATCCGCTGCGCTGGACCCAGAAGATCCTGCCGCTGCTGACCTTTGCCTTCACCTCGCGCAGCAGCGCCGGCGCCATCCCGATGAGCGTGCAGACCCAGACCACGCGCCTGGGCACGCCGGAAGGCATCGCCAACTTTGCCGCCTCGTTTGGCGCCACCATCGGCCAGAACGGCTGCGCCGGCATCTACCCGGCCATGCTGGCGGTGATGATCGCGCCGACGGTGGGCGTGGATCCGTTCACGCTGGGCTTTATCGCGCCGCTGCTGGCCATCATCACGATCGGTTCGGTGGGCGTGGCCGGCGTCGGCGGCGGCGCCACCTTTGCGGCGCTGATCGTGCTGTCGTCGATGAATTTGCCGGTGGCGCTGGCCGGCCTGCTGATTTCGATCGAACCACTGATCGACATGGGCCGTACCGCGCTCAACGTCAGCGGCTCGGTGACCGCCGGCGCCGTCGCCAGCCGCGTGCTCGGCGAAACCGACCACGCCATTTTCAACAGCGACGCCGAACCGCCGCTCGACAGCGAACGCAAGGCCGCATAAAAAAGCTTTGCTTTGCAGTTTGTCATGAGGCATGCCCCAGTCTGGCTGCAGACTGGGCAAATGCCCAATACCGCCCCGCCCGCCCGTTATGATCTGCCGTGGAAAGCCGCGCTATCGCATGCTTTCCGCCCCTTCCTCGATTTCTACTTCCCCGACACCAGCGCCCGCATCGATTGGCGCCAACGACCACGTTTTCGCGACAAGGAACTGGCCCGGTTCGGCTTCGGCGCCCCGGCCGGCATCATGGTGGCCGACAAGCTGGCCGAGGTGTGCCTGCGCGATAGTGACGGTCAGCGGGTGTTGATCCACATCGAAATCCAGGCACAGCGCGACGCCCGACTGGCTCGCCGCATGCACGACTACCATGAACGCATACGCGAGGCATACGGCTTGCCAGTCATTAGCTTGGCACTGCTTGCCGACGAACGTCCCCAGTGGCGTCCGAGCAGCTTCCATGAGCAGCTGGACAGTACGGCGACGGAATTCTCTTTTGGCGTAGCCAAGCTACTCGATTACGCTACCGACATTCAAGCGCTGGAAGCCTCGCACAATCCATTTGGCTGGATTACGTTGGTCCATCTGCGTACGCAGCAGACTCATCACGATCCGGAGAAATGCTACGCAGCCAAGCTGCACTTGACCAAGCTAGTGTACCAACATCGATGGAGCGGCAAGCGCATAATCACCTTACTCAATGTGATCAACTGGATGATGACTTTGCCAGAGGTACACAACAGACGCTATCTAAAGGCTATATCCCGATGGGAAAAGGAGCACGAAATGAGACTGTACAACCAAGTGGAGCAAACCTTCATCGACAACGGCATGAGGAAGGGCTTCAAGAAAGGGATTGAGCAAGGGCTTGAGCAAGGCTTGGAGCAAGGCTTGGAGCAAGGGCTTGAGCAAGGACTTGAGCAAGGACTGGAACAAGGACGCAAGGAAGGCGCGGCCGCGCTACTGGAGCGGCAGCTCACGCAGCGTTTCGGGCCGTTGCCGCCAACTGCCCGCAAAAAGCTGGCCAAGGCCAGCCGGGCTCAGGTGGAGGCATGGAGCGATGCGCTCGTCATGGCGCAATCGCTGAAGCAAATATTGGGATAAAAAAAGCCCGGCAACGGCCGGGCTTTCAGACTGTCAAATTCTTAATCAGAACTTGTAGTTGTAGGCGATGCCGATCAGCGACAGGTGGGTCTTGTACACGCCACGGGTGGTTTCGCCGTTGCCGGTGCAGGCGGTTGCGAGCGGGTTGCACTGGTTGGTGTAGTTGATCTTCGCGTCCTTGAAGTCCAGGAAGCTGTACGCCAGATCGATCGACGAACGTGGGCTCAGTTTCCAGTTGGCGCCGAAGGAGTACTGCATGCGGTCGCTGTCCGGCAGTGCTGGGTGGGTCAGCTCGGCGCTCTGCACTGGCGACTCGTCGTACGCCACGCCGGCGCGCAGGGTCAGGTTTTCGTTGTAGGCGTAGTTGCCGCCCAGCGAAACGCGCACGGTGTTTTTCCACTGCTGGCGGATCACTTCATCGCCTTCGCCGGTGCCCGGGAATTCGATGTGCAGGTCGCCCATGCGGTTGTGGCGCGAGAAGGTCACGTCCGCCATGCCGGCCCACTTCGAATCGAACTGGTGGAACACGTTGGCCGACAGGGTTTCCGGCGTACGCAGGCGCACCAGCGCGGCCGAGTTGACCTTGTGCGACGCCGCTGCCAGCACCTTGTTGACGATCGGGTCGGTGGTCACTTGCGAGAAGTCCCACACGGTGCTGCCCTTCAGCTGGTGCGAGATCGACGAGCGATATGCCAGGCCGAAGCGGGTGTTCTCATCCAGCGTGAACAGGTAGCCCAGGTTGAAGCCCCAGCCCCAGTCCTGGCCGTCGTTCGAACCGTGGGCGTCGCCCGCAGTCTTCAGCAGCGCAGGATTGCCGCCCAGGGCAGCGATCTGCTTGATCAGCGCCGCGCCTTGCGCAGCGCCGGCGCCGCTCGACAGCGCGGCGATCGAACCCGGCACGTCCACTGCCTGGCCCAGTTCGGCCTTCATGTGCTCGGCGTCGATGCCGAAGCCGAAGGCGTGGTGCTGGTTCAGCTTCCACGATACCGACGGGTTCAGGGTGATGGCTTCCAGCTTGATGTTGGACAGCGCGTAGCGGCCGTTCCAGTTGTTGCCGTAGTCCAGCTTGGCGCCGTACGGTACGAACAGGCCCAGGCCCACGGCCCACTGGTCGTTCAGCTTCTTGCTGACGTACAGCGACGGTGCAGCCACTGCATCCGGTGCATAGCCATCGGCTGCGGTGCCGCCGGTCGGCGCGCCGGTGAAGTGGGTCGAGCCGGTGTCTTTGTAGGTCGAGTGCGGCACCACCACGGTGGCGCCGACGCTGATCTGCGTGCCGTCCAGGCGCGACAGGCCGGCCGGGTTGTAGAAGATGGTCGATGCGTCGTTGGCTTCGGCGCCGTTGGCGTCCGCCGTGCCTTGGCCGGCCACGCTCTGCGAACCGAAACGGTAACCCGACGCTTGCGCGCCGACGGACATGGCGCTCAGGGCGGCCGCAACAATCAGGGGGAGATATTTGTGCTGCATGGAAGTCTCACTTTTTGAATGGTTTTATTGGGTCCCATAGCCGAAACGGTACGGGAAGGCCAGCAGCATACACCAAAAACCAGTAAACCGAGCGAACGCTCTGCATTTCATTAATAAAAAAAGGGCCCGAAGGCCCTTTCTCGTGCTTAATCAAAAATACTTTTAAGCAACCTTGCGTTCATCTTCCACCGGTTCGGCCGGCGGCGGCGCGCTCGGGCCGCCACGGCCGGTCAGCTTGTACACCGCCTTCATCACCATGCGGAACAGGAAGCGCACAAACACCAGCGTCAGCAGCGCCTCGACCAGCGTCACCAGCAGGGCCGGCGCGGCCGACCAGCGGCTGGCGCGGCGGCCGAACTTGGCCAGCATGCGGTCCTTGCTGATCTCGATGCTGTCGTAGAAGGTCGGCACCATCAGCAGGGTCAGCAGCGTGGAGGTGATGGTGCCGCCAATGATGGCGATCGCCATCGGACGGTAGAACTCGCCGCCCTCGCCCAGGCCGATGGCCACCGGCAGCATGCCGGCGATCAGCGCAAAGGTGGTCATCAGGATCGGACGCAGGCGCATGCGGCCGGCGTACATCAGCGCGTCCTCGCGGCCAAAGCCCTCTTCCTCGCGCTTGCGCGCCGCATCCAGCAGCAGGATGGCGTTCTTGGCGACCAGGCCCATCAGCATGATCACGCCGATCAGGCTCATCAGGTTGATGGTGCTATTGGTCAGCAGCAGGCCGATCACCACGCCGATCAGCGACAGCGGCAGCGACAGCATCACCGCGATCGGCGCCGTGAAGGAACCGAACTGCATCACCAGGATCAAATACATCAGGCCGATACCGGCGATCAGGGCGATGCCCATCGCGCCGAACACTTCCTGCATGTCCTTGCCGGCGCCGCCCAGCGCCAGGCCGTAGCCCGGCGGGAAGTCGATGTCCTTGACCAGTTTCATGGCGTCGGTGGTGACTTCGCCCGGCGAGCGGCCTTCGACGTTGGCGCTGACCGAGATCACGCGCTTGCCGTCCTTGTGCTTGATGGTGGACGGGCCCTTGCCCATCGTCACGCGGGCGATCTGGTCCAGCGGCACCATCTGGCTGGTGCCGGAGACGGCGATCGGCAGGCGCTCGATGTTCTCGGCGCTGGTGCGGTCTTCCGGCGCCAGGCGCACCGCGACGTCGCGCGACTCGCCGGTCGGGTCGACCCAGTCGCCCACCTCGATGCCGGCAAACGCTACCCGCAGCGCTTGCGCAGCGTCGCCGGCGGCGATGCCCATCGAGTTGGCCAGGCCACGGTTCAGTTCGATCTGCAGCTCGTCCTTCGGATCCATCTCCGACAGGCCGACGTCGACCGCGCCCGGCACCTTGCGCAGGCGGTCCATGAAGGCGTTGGTGATTTCCATCAGCTTGCGCGAATCGGTGCCGGTGAATTCGATCTGCACCGGCTTGCGGGCGCCGTTGCTCAGGTCGTCCAGCACGGTGTACTCGGCGCCGACCAGGCCGGCCAGCTTCTCGCGCAACTCCTTGGCGACCTCGACTGCACCGCGCTCGCGCTCGGTTTTCTTGCCGATGTCCACGTAGATGCGGCCGCCGCTGAGGTTGACGTAGCTATTGGTTTCCTTGGTTTCCTTGATCGAACGGGCGATCACGGCGGCCTTTTCCAGTTTCAGGCGCGAGTACTCCAGCGAGCTCGACGACGGGGTCCGCACGTCGATCGCGATGGTGCCCCAGTCCGAGGCCGGCACGAAGCTGGCGCCACCGAACTTGCCTTGCAGGACCAGCGCGCCGACAAAGGTCGCCACCGCGATCACGGCCATCGAACGGCGGTGGTGCAGCGCCCACTCGATCACGTTGCCGTAGCGGTCGGCCTGATGGTCGAACCAGACGTTGAATTTGGCGAAGTACTTCTCCAGGCCCTTGCGCGGTGCGTCGTGGTGGCCCGGCGGGTCGCCCCAGAAGGCCGACAGCATCGGGTCCAGCGTGAACGAGATCAGCAGCGACACCGCCACCGAGCAGGTCACGGTCAGCGCGAATGGACGGAACCACTCGCCGGTGATGCCCTGCATGAAGGCCACCGGAATGAACACCGCCATGATCGAGAAGGTGGTCGCGGCCACCGCCATGCCGATCTCGGCCGTGCCTTGCAGCGCGGCAGTGCGGCGGTCGGCGCCCATCTGCATGTGGCGCACGATGTTTTCACGCACCACGATGGCATCGTCGATCAGCACGCCGATCGCCAGCGACAGGCCGAGCAGCGTCATGAAGTTCAGCGTGAAGCCGCACAGCCAGACACCGATGAAGGCCGCCAGCACCGAGGTCGGCAGCGACAGCGCGGTGATCAGGGTCGAACGCCACGAGTTCAGGAAGGCGTACACCACGAAGATGGTCAGGCCGGCGCCGAACACCAGCGCGTGGATCACGTTGTCCAGGCTGCTTTCGGCGTTTTCGCCGTCATCCTGGGTGATCTCCAGCTTGGTGCCGGGCTGCATTTCCTTCTGCATTTCCTCGGCCATCGCCTTGATTTTGCGGGCCACGGTCACGGTCGAGGCGTCGCGCGAGCGGGTCACCGAAATGCCGACGTTCGGTTTGCCGGAGCGCACGCTCAGGCTATTGGTTTCGGCAAAGCCGTCCTGGATGGTGGCCACTTGCGACAGGCGCACCAGCTCGTTGCCGTTGCGCTTGACCACCACTTGCTGGAACTCTTCCGGACGCTCGATGCGGCCAACCAGGCGGATGCTCTTTTCATCGAGCTCGCCGCGCACCTTGCCGACCGGGGCGTTGGTGTTCTGGTTGCGCAGCGCGTTGACCACGTCGCCGACCGAGACGTTGTACTCGCGCAGTTTTTCCGCCTTCAGCAACACGCTCAGCTCGCGCTTGAGCGAGCCGTCGATATTCACCGAGGCGACGCCGTCGATGCCGCGGAAGCGGTCGGCCAGCTTGTCCTCGGCCAGGCGCGAGATCTCGGCGTGGCTCTGGGTGTTGGACGACAGCGCCATCTGCATCACCGGCTGCGCCGACGGATCGATGCGCTGCAGGATAGGTTCGCGCATCTCGATCGGCAGCTTGTAGCGCACCGCCGCGATGGCGTTGCGGATCTCGTCCGAGGCCTCGATCAGGTTCTTGTTGAAGCTGAACTTGATGAAGATGCTGGCATAGCCTTCCGAGGACGTGCTATTCAGCTCGGTCACGCCGGTAATCGATTGCAGCGATTTTTCCAGGCGGTTGACGATCTCGCGCTCGACCGTCTCCGGCGAGGCGCCCGGATACGGGATGTTGACCACGATGAACGGAACTTCGACGTCCGGGTTCTGGTTGACGCGCAGCTTGTTGAGCGCCATCAGGCCGAGGCACATCATCGCAACGATCAGGACGATCGTGGCGATGGGCCGCTTGATACTAAAATCCGATAAGAACATGGCTGGGCCTCCTGATTATTTTTCTGCAACCTGGCCGACCGAAGCCGACGCCGAGGCCACGGCTTTTGGCGCCGTCAGCGCCACTTTCTGGCCATCCTTGAAGCCGGACGCCGGCACGCGCACCACCATGTCGCCGGCTTGCAGGCCGCTCAGCACTTGCCAGCGACCGCTGCGCTCGTCACGGGTGCCGATGGTCAGCGGCACCTTGGCCAGCTGGCCGCCCTTGACGCGCCAGACATAGTTATTGTCGCCAGCCTGCACCACCGCCGACGGCGGCACCATCAGCGAAGAGGTGGTCTGGGCTTCGATGCGGCCTTCGGCGTACAGGCCGGCCACGCCCGGACGGGTGGCGTCGGCGAAGTCGACCAGCACTTCCACCTGGCGGGTGACAGCGTTTGCAGACGGGTCCACGCGCTTGATCTTGCCGTTGAAATTCTGGCCCTGGTAGCCGTTCACGCGGAACAGCACCGGCTGCCCCACCTTCAGCACGCCCACCTTGTCGGCCGAGACCATGCCTTCAAAGCGCATGCTGGCCGGGTCGATCACCTTGATCAGCTCCTTGCCGACCTGGGCGGTGTCGCCGTTCGATACCTTGCGGTCGCTGACGATGCCGTCGAACGGCGCGCGCACCACGGTGCGGGTCAGCTGCTGGCGCGCCGCCACCGAGCGCGAACGGGCTGCCGCCAGGTCGCTCTGGGCGTTGTTGCGGCGTACTTCGGCGTCTTCCATCGCGGTGGTCGAGACCATGCCGGAGGCCAGCAGGGTTTTCTGGCGCTCGTACATGCGCTGGGTCTGGGCCAGGGTCTGTTCGGCGGCGCGCAAGGCCTCGTCGGCCGAGGTCAGGCTGTCGCGGATCGCGGTTTCGTCCAGGCGCAACAGGATGTCGCCTTTTTTGACCGACTCGCCGTTCTCTTTAAGTACCTGAACTACAACCGCGCTGACTTCCGCGCGCAGGTCGGCGCGGCGTTCCGGCTGGATCGAGCCGGTAATGACCGGACCGGACGCCAGGGCGTTCGATTCGATGGTGATGGTGTCTTCCGGCGACATCTGCAATGTCACTTTCGGTTCGTCTTTACCTGCGGAAGCGGAGGCCGAGGCGCTGGCGGCGGCTTTTTCAGGCTCCTTGGCTGATTTGCCGCATGCGACCAGGGCAGAGGCAATGGCAAGAGCTAGAAGGGTTTTGCGCAACATAAAGTTCTCCAGAAAGTGGCACCTGCGGGGTGCTTTTAGAATGAGCCAGACTACAGGGCGCAGAGTATCCTTGACCAGCATTGTCAGGTCAATCACAGTGCGACGAACGGTAGAATTTGTGGCTGAAACGCCAAATACGGGGATGAACGGTAATGCAGGAATGTGCGGAACCGGACACTGTCCGGTTCCGGGCGGACAGTTTTAGCCGCGTCCGAACACGGCGTTGATGACGTGGCCGATGATGATGCCGGTGGTCAGGCCGCCGGCGATTTCCACCAAAGTATGGCCCATGCGTTCGCGCAGCCAGGTGTGGCCAGTACCTTGTCCTCCATCCTCTTTGGCGAGGCGGTTGATGGCGGCGGCCTGCTTGCCGACGTGCTGGCGCAGGCTGTTGGCGTCGATAATCACGATAAAGCACAGCGTGACGGCCACGCCGAAGGCGGGATGGCCGATGCCCTCGCGCAGCGCGATCAGGGTCGCCATGCTCGACACGACCGCGCTATGATTGCTCGGGAAGCCGCCGTTGCCGACCAGGTTGAAGGCCCATTTACGCGCCTTGGCGCTATTAATCAGGAATTTGATCGGGCCGACCGTGAGCCAGGTAATCAGCGGGGTAACGAGATAAGCGATGTCCATCGTGGCAGTCCTTTGCATTTTTGTGGCGACATTATGGCAGATGCCTCCCCAGCGGCGGAAGCAAGTATTATAAAATTCACCCTATTCCACAATTTCCATAAAGACAACGATGCAGCACTTCCGAATTTCCTTTGCCGTCACTTTCATCCTCATGGCGCTGGCTGGCTGGTGGGGCTACAACCACGGCGGCGCCAGCGGCCTGCTGCAGGCGCTGTGGATCACGGCGGTGCTGGGCATCATGGAGGTGTCGCTGTCGTTCGACAACGCCGTGGTCAACGCTTCGGTGCTGCGCCACTGGAATGAATTCTGGCGCAAGCTGTTCCTGACGGTCGGCATCGTGGTCGCGGTGTTTGGCATGCGGCTGGTGTTCCCGCTGCTGATCGTCTCGATGGCCACTGGCATGGGCTTGCTGGACGTGTGGCATATGGCCACCACCACCCCGGAGGAATACTCGCGCCACCTGACCGGCGCCCACGCCGAGGTGGCGGCCTTCGGCGGCGCCTTCCTGCTGCTGGTGTTCCTCAACTTCCTGTTCGACGACCAGAAGGAACTGCACTGGCTGGGCTGGATGGAGAAGAAACTGGGCCAGCACGGCACCGAAAGCCTGTCGGTGCTGCTGGCGCTGGCGGCGGTGTTCGGCTGCGTGTCGCTGGTCGGCGCGGAGGAGCAATACAAGGTGCTGACCGCCGGCGTGGTCGGCGTGATCGTCTATCTGGCGGTGGGCTGGATCAGCAGCCTGCTGGAAGAAGACGAGCCGGAAGACGAGGACGACACCACCGAGGCCGGCGTCGGCCAGGTGGTGGCGACGGTGGCCAAAGGCAGCTTCGGCGGCTTCCTCTACCTGGAAGTGCTGGACGCCTCGTTCAGCTTTGACGGCGTGATCGGCGCGTTCGCGATCACCTCGGACGTGGTCATCATCATGCTGGGGCTGGCGATCGGCGCCATGTTCGTGCGCTCGCTGACGGTGTTCCTGGTGCACAAGGGCACGCTGGACGAGTATGTCTATCTCGAGCACGGCGCCCACTATGCGATCGGCATCCTGGCCATCATCATGCTGGCCAGCGTGAAATACCACATTCCCGAGTGGTTCACCGGGCTGTCCGGGGTGGCGTTCATTGCGGTGTCGCTGTGGTCGTCGGTGCGCCACAAGCGGCTGGAAGCTGCGTGATAATATGCGTAACGTTGCTTAATCCAGAACCCCTATGACCACTTCCAAACGCATCCTGCTGTTCTTCTTCGGCCTGCTGGCGGCCGCCCTGCTGCTGCTGGCCGGCTACACCTGGGCCATGCTGCACATCTCGTATTCGGACGGCGAACGGGCCGGCTACCTGCAGAAATTCTCGTCGCGCGGCTGGGTCTGCAAGACCTGGGAAGGTGAAATCCTGCTGACCTCGATGCCGGGCGCGATCCCGGAGAAATTCGAATTCAGTGTGCGCGACGACAAAGTGGCGGCCGACCTGACCGCCGCCACCGGCAAGCGCGTGGTGCTGAGCTACGCCCAGCACAAGGGCGTGCCGAGCCAGTGCTTCGGCGAGACCGAATACTTCGTCACCAAGGTCACTATCCAACCGTAAGCGACAAAAGCTGATTTCCGGTAGACTCTGCTTTTTGCCGGAGACTCAGCTCATGCAACGCACTCTCATGGCCGCCCTGGCGCTGCTAGCGGGCGGCGCGGCGACGGCGCAGGAAGTGACCGCCTACGGCGGCGCCCTGCGCGTCCGCGAAGCCGATGAAATGACGTTCAGCGTCGGTGCCTCCTATTCCCATCCGTTGAGCGAGCATTTCGCGCTCAGCCTCAGCTACCTGAACGAAGGCCACCCGCTCGAGCATCACCGCGACGGCGTGGCCAGCCAGCTGTGGGTGCGCACCGGCTACAACAAGCCGGGCTGGAGCTTTGGCGCCGGCGCCGGCCGGTACTACTTCTTCGACACCACCGACCTGCACAGCCCGAGCGGCCGCCGCTACACCAACGACCACGGCTGGGCGACCATCGTCAGCCTGCAGGCGACCTATCATTATCCGGACAGCCGCTGGTACAACCAGGTGCAGATCAACCGCATCACGCCGGATAGCAAGGACGCCACCACTGCGCTGATGCTGGGCGTGGGCTACCAGTTCAACGGCGTCAAAGGCGACAAGCTGCACCTGGTCGACGCCACCACCGATGAATCGGTCAGCCTGATGGGCGGGCGCGGCATCCGCAACAGCCTGCGCTCCGAGGGTTCGACGATTGCGGCGCTCGAATACCGGCGCGCGGTGGGACGTTATGTGGACTGGACCGTCACCGCCATCGATGAGGGCAATGCGCCGCAGAGCAAGCGCAACGGCGTGGCCACGCAGCTGTGGCTGATCCGTTCGCTGAGCCAGAAGGTGGAGCTGGGCATGGGCGCGGGCTGGTATTTCAACGCCAAGGTGCCGGATGGGAACCAGGCGCGTTCGCACAAGGCGGGGCTGGTGAGCGTGGCCACCCGCTACCACCTGGACAAGCACGTGGTCGGCACGGTGAACTTCGGCCGCGTCGTCACCGACTACCACCGCGATGCCGACCTGCTGCTGGTCGGCATCGGCTACAGCTTCTAACGATTTTCAGCGGGCGCGCCAGACGGCCTTAGGTGCGGCGGCCTGTGCGGCGGCTGCCGCTTCCTTGCGGGCCCGGGCGTCGTCCAGCGTGGCGACCACGGTGCCGCTGTCCACTGCCAGCGCTTCTTCGGCGGCGACCTTGGCTTGCACCGAGGCCAGCACTTTCTGCGCTGCCGCCAGGCGGCGGGTTTCCAGTTCCAGCAATTTCTGCTTGGCGGCCGTCATGGCTGCCGTGGTGTCGGCCACTTTGCGCTGCATGGCGGCGTGCGCTTGCGCGGTTTCCATCAGGGCTTTCTGGGCGGCGGCCTTGTCGGCAACGGCTTGCGTGGCGGCCTGCTCGGCCAGCTCACGCTGGTGCATGGCTTCGGTTTCGGACTGGGCTTCCTCGGCACGCTGGCGGGCGCTGGCGGCAACCGCCTTCTCGGCTTCCAGGCGGCCGGCGATCGCTTGCGAGGCACGCACTTCCGAGGCGGTGGTGATGCGTTGCTGGGTCAGTTTCTGGTCGATCAGCGCCAGCGACTTGCGCTCGGCTTCGACGAATTCGCGTTCGGCCTGCAGCAGTTCTTCGGCCTTGGCGGCCTTCTCCTGCTCGACGCGGGCGCGCTCGGTGTGCACCGCGCCCAGTTCCACCGCCAGGCTGGCTTGCGCCGCCAGCGCCTGCGCGGCGATGGCTTTCTGTTCGGCTTCGGCCGACACTTGCACCGCCATCACGCGCGCCGCTTCGGCTTCCTGGTTGGCGGCGTCGGTCAGGCGCTGGTCGGCTTCGCGCTGCTGGCGCAGGGCTTCGGTTTGCGCGCGCTCGGCGGCGATGCGCTGCTGGGCCGCTTCGGTGGCGCGCTGTTCGGCGTCCAGTTTTTCTTTCAGCGACACGATGGCCTGCTGCTCGGCGGCGGCGCGCTCCTGCTCGGCTTGCAGCAGCACGGCCGCTTGTTCGGCGCGCTGTGCGGCCACGGCATTGGCGGCTTGCTGGGCTTCCACGAGCTGGGCCAGGGTGGCGATTTCGGCTTGCTCGGCGTCGTTCCGGCTGGCAGCCAGTTCGGCGGCGGCGTACGCCAGTGCGGCACGTTCGTCGGCCAGCGCGGCGGCGCGCTGCTGCTCGACGGCGTCCATGCGCGCCGCTTCGGCAGCGGCGTCATCGGCGGCCTTGCGCAGCTTGGCTTGTTGCAGTGCTTCGGCTTCGGCCTCCACTTTCGCCAGCGTGGCCATTTCGGCCTCCTCTTCCGCCTGCACGCGGGCTTGTGCGACGGCGCGCAACTGGCTGTCGACTTCGATGCGGGCTTCGGTAGCGCTGAGGATGCGGGCGTCGGCTTCGCGGCGCGCTTGGGCGGCGGCGGCGGCCACGGCTTCCATGCGCTCGCGCTGGATGGCGGCGTCGCGCAGTTCTTTTTCGGTTTGCAGGCGCAGGCGCAGCGATTGCGCGGCGCTGCGGTCGGATTCAGCCTTGGCCAGCGCGATCTGTTCGCGCTCCTGCTCCAGGTGGGCCAGCGCGCGGGCTTCTTCCAGCGCGCGCACTTCGGCGGAGGAGCGGTTGAAGGCCGCTTCCAGCGCGACCTGGTCAGCGATCTCGCGCTGCTTGGTCAGTTCCAGCGCTTCGGCTTCGGCTGCGGCCAGCTGCTGCGCGGTCTGGCGGGCGGTGGCGGCATGGCGCTCGCGCTCGCGCGCCAGGGTGGCGACACGGGCGTCGGCCGAGGCGATGCCGACCACCTCTTCCTTGGCGGCCTGCACGGCGGCGACGCGCTCGGCGGCCTGGCGGCGGGCTTGTTCGGTTTGCGCCTGCAGCTCGGCGGCGGCGCGCGAGGCTTGCTCGGCCAGTTCGGCCTCGGTGGCGATGTGTTCGTGGGCGCGCTTGCGGTTTTCTTCCTCGGCCCTGGCGCGTTCCTCGGCGGCTTTGCGGATCAGGTTATCGGATTCGGCACGGGCGCGCAGCTCGGCGGTTTCCTGCTTGACCGCGTCCAGCCGGGCCACGCTGGCCTGGGCGGCGGCGCGCATCGATTCCAGCCGTTCCTTGTTGGCGGCGATCGCTTCTTCCGCGGCCTGGGCGTTTTGCAGCGCCACGGCGGCGGCGGCGGCATCCATCGCGGCGCGATCCTCGGCCAGCGCGCGGGCGCGGGCTTCGGCATGGGCGCGGCTTTCGGCGGCGCAAGCGGCCTTGGCTTCAGCTTCCACCCGGGCGATCGCTTCGGTGATGGCTTTCATTTCCATCGCCGCACGCGGCATGGCGGCCGGTTCGTCCGCATCATGCAGCGAAACCATCGGGATCGGGAGCAGGTCGGTGTCGTTCATGAGAGTTCTCGCAGGTGGATTTCTGAGCTCTCATTATCATGTGGCTGCTGAGCAATCCTAGCCGCAAGCAGAGGCGGAAAAACCCGCCAATTCTCCGATTGCCCGCCCTGCTCCCGGCGGCCGTCAGTCCTGCTGCACCGCCACCTTCACCGCCAGCGGCGCGCCCTGCCAGCCGCCGCCCAGCGCCTTGAACGCCGCGACGGCCGCGTGCGCCGCCTCGGCCTGGGCCTGGGCGCGCGCGTCGGCCGCCCGCAGCAGGCTGTCATCGGCCTGCAGCACCTCGATCAGGCTGACCACGCCTTTTTGATAAGCGGCGAAGGAGGCGCCGCGCGCCCGGCCCAGCGAGTCCACGCCCTGCGCCAGCAGCAGCGCCTGCTCCTCGCGCTTGACCAGCGCGGAATAGGCATTCTCGACGTCTTCGGCGGCGCGCAGCACGGCCAGGCGGTAGGCCGCCAGCGCTTCCGCCTCCTGGCCTTTGGCCTGCGCGATCTGGGCGTTGATGCGGCCAAAGTCGAACAGCCGCCAGCGCAGTCCCAGCGCGCCCGACGCCTGGCTGGCGCCGCTGGTGAACAGATTGCCGCCAACACCGGTGGCGCTGCCCACCAGGCCGCTCAGCGACAGCTTGGGATAATACTCGGCCATCGCGACGCCGATGCGCGCATGGGAGGCGGCCAGGCATCGCTCGGCCACGATCAAGTCTGGCCGGCGGCGCAGCAGTTCACCCGGCGCGCCGGCATCCGCGATCTGCGGCGCCACCGGAATCGGCGCGCTGGCCGTCAACTCGGCCCGGTGCGTGCCCGGCAGCGTCCCCAGCAAGACGTCGAGCGCATGCATGGCGGCATCCAGCGCGGTCTCCAGCACGGGAATTGAGGCCCGCACCTGCGCCAGCGCGCCCTCGGCCTGCCGGACCTGAAGTTCCGCCGCCAATCCTTTGCTGTACAACAGATTGATGGTGGCCAGCAGTTCCTGCTGGGTCTGCACTTGCTGGCGCGCGACGGCCAAGCGCGCTTGCACGCCACGGATGCTGATATAGGTGTCGGCCGCCTGCCCCGCGACCGCCAGCCGCGTGGCTGCCGCGCCCGCCTCTGAAGCCTGGTACTCGGCCTGGGCCGCCTCCCGTCCACGGCGCAGGCCGCCAAACAGATCCAGCTCCCACGCCACGCCGGCATTCATTTCATAGGCATTGCCGTAGCGGTCGAAGCCGGGGGCGGCGCTGGCGATTCTGCCCACCGGCGTTTCCAGCGATTGGTAAGCCCTGGCGGCCTGGCCGGAGACATTCCCGGAAGGCAGCAATGCCGCATCGGCCGCACCGACGCCGGCGCGCGCCTGCGCCACGCGCGCGCCGGCCTGGGCCAGATCGAGATTTTGTTCGAGCGCGCGCTCGACGTAGCGGTTCAGCTGCGGATCGGCGAAACCGGCCCACCAGGCGTCCAGGCCGGCGCCCGGGGCGGCCTGGCGGCCATCGACTGCGGCCTGGCCGTGGAACTGTTCCGGCATGGTGGTAGCGGGTCGAACATAGTCAGGGCCGACGGCGCACCCCGTTGAAAAGCAAGCAACAATCAGCGCGGCAAGGGTGGATTTGGGCGACATGGGACACTTTCATTAAATGGTGGAATTGGTGACTATAATACCAAATGGTCACAAGTTGTCCAATCCCGGCGTTTTAGCGTAGACTCTCGCCCATGAACAATCCCAGCCCCATTTCGGCCCGAGGGCCGGCGGACCACGAGGTCCGCGATCAAATCATTGCCGCCGCAACCGAGCATTTCAGCCATTACGGCTATGCCAAGACCACGGTCTCCGACCTGGCCAAGTCGATCGGTTTTTCCAAGGCTTACATTTATAAGTTCTTCGAATCCAAGCAGGCCATCGGCGAGGCCATCTGCGCCAACTGCATGCGCCAGATCGAAACCGACGTCGGCGCCGCCGTCGCCGAGAGCGATGCGCCGCCGGAAAAGCTGCGGCGCATGTTCAAGGCCTACACCGAGGCCACGCTGCGCCTGCTGTTCCAGGACCGCAAGCTGTACGAGATTGCGGCCTCGGCTGCCACCGAACGCTGGCCAGCGGTGCTGGCCTACGAGGAGCGCGTTCAAAAACAATTGCGCGAGGTGCTGCAGGCCGGCCGCCTGTCCGGCGATTTCGAGCGCAAGACGCCGCTCGACGAAGCGGCCATGTCGATCTACCTGGTGATGCGCCCCTACCTCAATCCCCTGCTGCTGCAATACAGCTTCGACTACACCGAGGACGCCCCGGCGCAACTGTCCAGCCTGGTGCTGCGCAGCCTGTCCCCCTGACACTTCCGGATCGCTGTGACTGTTGACTAAATTGGTCACTAGAATCATAATGGGCTCTCATTTACTTTGCTCATGGGATACCTATGCTCCGGCGATCTTCCACCACAGTCATTTATGCCCTGCTGCCGCTGGCCCTGCTCGCCTGCAGTGAACCACCGGCCGCCGACCCGCGCACCGAGGCGCCGCTGGTGCGCACCGCCGCCGTCCAGCAGGCCGACGCCACCTCCCGCTCATTCACCGGCACCGTGGCTGCCCGGGTGCAGAGCGACCTCGGTTTCCGCGTCGCCGGCAAGGTGCTGGCGCGGCTGGTGGACGCCGGCCAAACCGTCAAGCGCGGCCAGCCGCTGATGCGCATCGATCCGGCCGACCTCCAGCTGGCCGCGCACGCCCAGTTGGAAGCCGTCAGCGCCGCCCGCGCCCGCGCCCGCCAGGCGGCGGCCGATGAAGCCCGCTACCGCGATCTGCGCGGCACCGGCGCGATTTCGATCTCCGCCTACGATCAGGTCAAGGCCGCCGCCGATGCGGCGCAGGCGCAGTTGAGCGCGGCCGAAGCCCAGGCCGACGTCGCCCGCAACGCCAGCGGCTACGCCGTGCTGGTGGCGGACGGCGACGGCGTGGTGATGGAAACGCTGGCAGAACCGGGCCAGGTGGTGAGCGCCGGCCAGCCGGTGCTGCGGCTGGCGCATGCGGGCCAGCGCGAAGCCGTGGTGCAGTTGCCGGAGACCTTGCGCCCCGCGCTCGGCGCCACCGGGCAAGCCAGCCTGTTCGGCAAGGAAGACGCCAGCGTGGCGGCGAAACTGCGCCAGCTGTCCGACACCGCCGACCGCCTGACCCGCACCTTCGAGGCGCGCTATGTGCTGGAAGGCGCGCTGGCCAACGCGCCGCTGGGCGCCACCGTCACCATCCGCATCGCCGACGGGCCGGCGGCCGCGCCGGCCGGCCTGCAAGTGCCGATCGGCGCCCTGTATGACGCCGGCAAGGGCGCGGGCGTGTGGCTGGTCAACGGCACCCCGGCCAAGGCGGCCTGGCGCCCGGTCTCGGTGCTGCAGCTCGATGCCGAACACGCCCGCGTCAGCGGCAATCTGCACCAGGGCGACCGCGTGGTCGCGCTCGGCGCCCATCTGCTGCGCGACGGCGTCCCGGTCCGGGTCGCCGCCGCCGAAGGAGCACGGCCGTGAGCGCCGGCCGTTTCAACCTGTCGGCGCTGGCGGTGCGCGAGCGCGCCATCACGCTGTTCCTGATCTGCCTGATTTCGCTGGCCGGCGTGCTGGCCTTTTTCAAACTGGGACGGGCCGAAGATCCGGCCTTCACGGTCAAGGTGATGACCATCGTCACCGCCTGGCCGGGCGCCAGCGCGCAGGAGATGCAGGACCAGGTCGCCGAGAAACTGGAAAAGCGCCTGCAGGAATTGCGCTGGTACGACCGCAGCGAAACCTATACCCGCCCCGGCCTGGCCTTCACCACCCTGACCCTGCTCGACGGCACACCGCCAGCGGCCGTGCCCGATGAGTTCTACCAGGCGCGCAAGAAGGTCGGCGACGAGGTCGCCAACCTGCCGGCCGGCGTGATCGGCCCGATGGTCAACGACGAGTACGCCGACGTCACTTTTGCGCTGTACGCGCTCAAGGCCAAGGGCGAACAACCGCGCGTGCTGGTGCGCGACGCCGAAACCCTGCGCCAGCGCCTGCTGCTCGTGCCGGGCGTGAAGAAGGTCAACATCGTCGGCGAGCAGGCCGAGCGCATCTACGTCGAGTTCTCGCACGCGCGCCTGGCCACGCTGGGCATCAGCCCGCAGGATGTGTTCGCGGCCCTGAGCGCGCAGAACGTCCTGACCCCGGCCGGCTCGGTGGAAACCCAGGGGCCGCAGGTGCTGGTCCGTCTGGACGGCGCCTTCGATCAGCTGCAGAAGATCCGCGACACCCCGGTGGTGGTGCAGGGCCGCACGCTGAAGTTGTCCGACGTCGCCACCGTCAAGCGCGGCTACGAGGACCCGGCCACCTTCATGATCCGCAACGGCGGCGAACCGGCGCTGCTGCTGGGCATCGTCATGCGCGACGGCTGGAACGGCCTCGAGCTGGGCAAGGCGCTGGACGGCGAAGTGGGCGCCATCAACGCGCAACTGCCGCTGGGGGCAAGCCTGAGCAAGGTGACCGACCAGGCCGTCAACATCAGTTCGTCGGTCGACGAGTTCATGGTCAAATTCTTCGTCGCGCTGCTGGTGGTGATGCTGGTGAGCTTCATCAGCATGGGCTGGCGCGTGGGCGTGGTGGTGGCGGCGGCGGTGCCGCTGACGCTGGCCGTGGTGTTCATCATCATGGCCGCCACCGGCAAGAACTTCGACCGCATCACGCTCGGCTCGCTGATCCTGGCGCTGGGCCTGCTGGTGGACGACGCCATCATCGCCATCGAAATGATGGTGGTGAAAATGGAGGAAGGCTACGACCGCATCACCGCCTCGGCCTACGCGTGGAGCCATACCGCCGCGCCGATGCTGTCCGGCACCCTGGTAACGGCGGTCGGCTTCATGCCCAACGGCTTCGCCCGCTCGAGCGCCGGCGAGTACACCAGCAATATGTTCTGGATCGTCGGCATCGCGCTGATCGCCTCGTGGGTGGTGGCGGTGGTGTTCACGCCCTACCTAGGCGTCAAGCTGCTGCCCGACATGAAGAAGATCGCCGGCGGCCACGAGGCGATGTACGACACGCCGCGCTACAACCGTTTCCGCCAGGTGCTGGGCCGCGTGATCGCCCGCAAGTGGCTGGTGGCCGGCTCGGTGATTGCCCTGTTCGTGGCCGCCATCCTCGGCATGGCGCTGGTCAAGAAGCAGTTCTTCCCGATCTCGGACAGGCCGGAAGTGCTGGTCGAAGTGCAGATGCCGTATGGCACCTCGATCGCCCAGACCAGCGCCGCCGCCGCCAAGGTGGAAGCGTGGCTGAGCAAGCAGAAGGAAGCGAAAATCGTCACCGCCTACATCGGCCAGGGCGCGCCGCGCTTCTTTCTGGCGATGGGACCGGAACTGCCCGATCCTTCGTTTGCCAAGATCGTGGTGCGCACCGACAGCCAGCACGAGCGCGACGAGCTGAAACAGCGGCTGCGCGCAGCGGTGGGCGCCGGCCTGGCCTCCGAGGCGCGGGTGCGCGTCACCCAGCTGGTGTTCGGCCCATATTCGCCGTTCCCGGTGGCTTACCGCGTCAGCGGTCCGGACCCGGAACAACTGCGCGACGTCGCCGAGCAGGTGCAGCGCGTGATGGATGGCAGCCCGATGATGCGGACCGTGAACAACGACGGCGGCGCCCGCGTGCCGACCCTGCACTTCGTGTTGCAGCAGGACCGCCTGCAGGCGGTGGGGCTGAGCACCAGCACGGTCGCGCAGCAGCTGCAGTTCCTGCTCAGCGGCGCACCGATCACCAGCGTGCGCGAAGACATCCGCACGGTACAGGTGGTGGCGCGTTCGGCCGGCGGCGCCCGGCTCGACCCGGCCCGGATCGGCGACTTCACGCTGGCCGGCGCCAATGGCCAGCGCATTCCGCTGTCGCAGGTCGGCAAGGTCGAGGTGCGCATGGAAGAACCGGTGCTGCGCCGTCGCGACCGCATGCCCACCATCACCGTGCGCGGCGACATCGCCGACGGCATGCAGCCGCCGGACGTCTCGAACGCCATCACCGCGCAGCTGAAGCCGATCATCGCCAAGCTGCCGGCCGGCTACCGGATTGAAGAAGCCGGCGCCATCGAGGAATCGGGCAAGGCGACCAAGGCCATGCTGCCGCTGTTCCCCATCATGCTGGCCATCACGCTGCTGCTGATCATCTTCCAGGTGCGCTCGATCGCCGCGATGGTGATGGTGTTCCTCACCAGTCCGCTCGGTCTGATCGGCGTGGTGCCGACCCTGCTGTTGTTCCAGCAGCCGTTTGGCATCAACGCGCTGGTGGGCCTGGTGGCGCTGTCGGGCATCCTGATGCGCAACACGCTGATCCTGATCGGCCAGATCCACCATAACGAGGCGGAGGGGCTCGATCCGTTCCGCGCCGTGGTCGAGGCCACCGTGCAGCGTGCGCGGCCGGTGATCCTGACCGCGTTGGCGGCCATCCTGGCGTTCATCCCGCTGACCCATTCGGTGTTCTGGGGCACGCTGGCCTACACCCTGATCGGCGGCACCCTGGCCGGCACCGTGCTGACGCTGGTGTTCCTGCCGGCCATGTACTCAATCTGGTTCAAGATCCGGCCGCAGGAGAGCGCGCCGGCCAGCGCAGACAGCATCGAACACATCGAATATTTAGAGGCTTGAGACATATGATTTCCAAATCCATTCCATTGCTGGTCGCCGCCGCCCTGGCGACGCTGGCGGCTGGTGCGCAGGCCTCGGGCTACCGTTTCGGCTCGCAGAGCGTGGCCGCGCAAGGCACGGCGGACGCCAACAGCGCCGAGGCCGCCGACGCGTCGACCGTGTTCTACAACCCGGCCGGGCTGGCGCGCCTGGACGGCCTGCGCATCAGCGCAGGCGCCACCGTGGTCCTGCCGCATTCGCGCTTTACCGATCAGGGCTCGACCCACTTCACCGGCCAGCCGGCCGGCGGCAGCGCGGCCAGCGGCTACGTGCCGGACGCGGTGGTCGCGCCCTCGTTCTACCTCAGTAAAAAAATCGACGAGCGCTGGACGGCCGGACTGGGTGTCTTCGTCCCATACGGCGCCAAGCTCGATTTCGGCAGGAGCTGGACCGGCCGCTATGCGCTGACCGACATGAAGCTGGAAGCCGTGACGCTCAATCCGTCGGCCTCGTTCAAGCTCAATGAGCACCACGCGTTTGGCGTCGGCATCGACGCCGAGCGCATGAACGCGGCCCTCGGCCAGGCGGTCGACGTACCCGGCACCATCGCGGCGCTGTCCGCGCCGGCGGCGGCCGTCCAGAGCGCTGCGCTGGCCCGGCAGATCGCCGCGTTGGGCGGCAATCCGGCGCTGTTGCGCGCGGCGGCCGATGGCCACGGCTCCAACGACGTCAAGGACTGGGGCTGGGGTTTCAACCTCGGCTACCTGTGGATGCCGGACGCCGATACCCGTGTCGGCCTGAGCTACCGCTCGTCCATCGCGCACCAGCTGCGCGGCAGCACCGTGTGGGACTTCTCGGGCGTGACACCCGACCCCATCGTCAACCAGGTGCTGGCGGCGGCCTCGCACCGCAGCAACTCGGCCGCGCTGGTGACGGTGCGCACGCCGGAAAGCCTGTCGCTGCATGCCTTCCACCAGTTCAATCGCCGCTGGGCGGGCATGGCCGACCTGAGCTGGACCCGCAACAACCGGCTCGATAATCTGAACATCGAATTCCCCGGCACCGGCCAAGGCGCCGAGGTGATACGCCAGCAATGGCGCAACACGGCGCGGCTGGCGGCGGGCGTCAACTATGCCTACAGCGAGGCCGTGACGCTGCGCACCGGCCTGGCGTACGACCAGTCGCCGGTCAAGGCCGCGCTGGCGCACCCTGCCCTGCCCGACGGCGACCGCGTGCAGTCCAGCCTGGGCGGCAACTGGAAGCTTGACGCACACTCATCGATCGACCTGGCTTACAGCTACGTGCATGTCAAAAAGGTGGCGGTGGATTACACCAATCATTGCAACCCGCTCAACGCCAGCTGCACCGGCAATGGCGAGACCACCAAGGGCAGCTTCCAGACCCATGTCTCGCTGCTGGGCCTCGCCTACAACTATCAGTTTTGAAAGGAAATGATCTGCGGCGTGACGCTGGTGGAAATGGATGTGCGCGATGCGGCGTCGGTGCAGCGCGCCGTTGCCGCCATCATCGTCAAGGCGGCGCTGGGCCAATGGCGCATGCGGCGCACGCCGCCGGGCCAGGCATCGTTGCTGAGCAAGCTGCGCCGGTTCATGCCGGCCGGCCCGGTCGACGCCAGCTTGCGCAAAGGCCTGGGGCTGGCCTGAGGCCTTACACCGGCAGCGGCGGCTCGTCCATCAGGGCCACCTGCTCGCGCAGTTCCAGCACCCGGTCTTGCCAGTAGCGCTGGGTGTTAAACCACGGGAAAGCGGCCGGGAAGGCAGGATCGTCCCAGCGCCGCGCCAGCCAGGCCGAGTAGTGGATCAGGCGCAGCGTGCGCAGCGCTTCCACCAGATGCATCTGGCGCGGGTTGAATTCGCAAAAATCTTCGTAGCCGGCCAGGATGTCGCCCATCTGCCGCACCTGCTCGGCGCGCTCGCCGGACAGCATCATCCACAAGTCCTGGATGGCCGGGCCCATGCGGGCGTCGTCGAAGTCGACAAAGTGCGGGCCGGCGTCGGTCCACAGCACGTTGCCGCCGTGGCAGTCGCCGTGCAGGCGCAACTGCGGCAGTTCGCCGGCGCGGTCGTAGCAGCGGCGCACGCCGTCCAGCGCCTGCCGGGCGATGGTGGCGTAGGCGTCTTTCAGGTCTGGCGGGATGAAGCCGTTGGCCTGCAAGAAATCGCACGGTTCGGTGCCGAAGGTGGCGATATCCAGCGCCGGACGGTGCTGGAACGGCTGGGTCGCGCCCACCGCGTGAATACGGGCGATGAAGCGGCCGGTCCACTCCAGCACCGCCGGGTCGCCCAGTTCGGGTGCGCGGCCGCCGTGGCGGGTGAACACGGCAAAACGAAAACCTTGATAGTGGTGCAGCGTGCCGCCATTCAGCGCCAGCGCCGGCACCACCGGAATTTCGGCGGTCGCCAGCTCTTGCGTGAAGGCGTGTTCTTCAAGGATGGCCTCGTCGCTCCAGCGGCCGGGCCGGTAGAACTTGGCGATCAGCGGCTTGTCGTCTTCGATGCCGACTTGGTAAACACGATTTTCATAGCTGTTCAGCGCCAGCAGGCGGCCATCGCCGCGCAGGCCGATGCTGTCGAGGGCGTCGAGCACGCAGTCTGGGCTCAACGCGGAATATGGGTGGGGTGCAGTCATACCGCCATTGTACGGGGCGCGGCGTGTATACTGTCACATTCCCCCAAATAAAAAGAGCAAAATATGCAACTCGACCAGCCACTGAGCGATAAAGAATTCGACGAACTGGACAACTTCCTGCTGTCCGACCGCACCCCTGAAGATGCCATGACGATGGACATGCTGCACGGTTACCTGACCGCCATCGCCATCGGCCCGGAGCCGATCATGCCGGCCGAATGGCTGAAGAAGGTGTGGGGCAAGGAAGAGACCGACATCCCGAGCTTCAAGCACGAGAAGGAAGAGCAGCGCATCATCCACCTGATCATGCGCTTCATGAACGAAGTGCTGGTGACGTTTGAAGTGGCGCCGAAGGAATTCGAGCCGCTGTTCGTCGAGCACGAGCACGAAGGCCAGACCCTGATCAACGCCGAAGCGTGGTGCTGGGGCTTCTGGGAAGGCATGGAACTGCGTCCGGGCTCGTGGCAGCCGATCTGGGATTCGGAGCAGTCCGACCTGATGCGTCCGCTCTACCTGCTGGGCGCCGACGAAATCGAAGAGGAAGAACTGGCGCTGGTGGAAGATCCGGTCAAGGCCCACAAGCTGGGACTGGAACTGGAAGCCAACCTGCCGAACATCTACAAGTTCTGGCTGCCGCTGCGCAAGGCCGGCGTGGAAACCGTCAAGCGCGAAGAGCCGAAAGTCGGCCGCAACGACGATTGCCCTTGCGGCAGCGGCAAGAAGTACAAGAAATGCCACGGCGCCGAATCGGCGGAATGATCTTCAAGCTGCCCACCACGGCCACTGCGCCGTTCTGCCCTTCCGAAGTAGCCGGTACCGTCGCGGTGCCGGAGGGCGATCCGTTCTGGAAGAAAATCCTGCGTTTTGCCGGGCCGGGCCTGCTGGTCTCGGTTGGCTACATGGACCCGGGCAACTGGGCCACCGCCATCCAGGGCGGTTCGCAGTTCGGCTATCAACTGCTGTTCGTGGTGGTGCTGTCCAGCCTGGCGGCGATCGTGCTGCAATGCCTGAGCATGCGGCTGGGGATCGTCACCGGCAAGGATCTGGCCGTGCATTGCCGCGAGCAGTATCCGCCGGTGGTGGGCAAGACCTTGTGGGGCTTTGCCGAGATTTCCATCATCGCCTGCGACCTGGCCGAGGTGCTCGGCTGCGCGCTGGCGTTCAAGCTGCTGCTGGGCGTATCGCTGCCGGTGGGCGTGGCGCTGACCGCGCTTGATACCCTGATCGTGCTGGGGCTGAAGGGCAAGGGCTTCCGCCAGGTCGAAGCGATAGTGCTGGGGCTGATCCTGACCGTGGCCATCTGCCTGTTCACCGAGCTGGCGCTGGTCAAGCCGGACTGGCAGGCGGTGATGGCGGGACTGGTGCCGTCGGTGAGCGCGCTGTCGTCGCGCGAGCCGCTGTATCTGGCCATCGGCATCCTCGGCGCGACCGTAATGCCGCACAACCTCTACCTGCATTCCTCGGTGGTGCAGACGCGCGTGGTGGGCAAGCATGATGCGGCCAAACGGCAGGCGATCGGCCTGTCGCGCATCGACACCATCGTGTCGCTGCTGCTGGCCTTGCTGATCAACGGTTCGATTCTGGTGCTGGCGGCGGCAGCGTTCTACCAGCCGGGCAACGACCGCGTGCTCGATATCGATGAAGCCTACCGCCTGCTGGAACCGGTGGCCGGCACCGCGCTGGCGGCCATTCTGTTCGGTCTGGCACTGCTGGCGTCGGGGCAGAGTTCGACCTTCACCGGCACCATCGCCGGCCAGGTCATCATGGAAGGCTTCCTGAAAATGAAGATCCCATGCTGGCAGCGGCGCGCCCTGACGCGCGGGCTGGCGCTGGTGCCGGCCATGATCGGCGTGCTGACCTTGGGCGAACATTCGGTCGGCAAGCTGCTGGTGCTGAGCCAGGTGGTGCTGAGCATGCAGCTGCCGTTTGCCATGTACCCGCTGATCAGCCTGACCTCGCAGCAGCGCATCATGGGCAACTTCGCCAATGCGTGGTGGACTACGGCGCTGTCGTGGTTCCTGTTCGTGGTGATCTCCTGCGCCAACGTGTGGCTGGTGTGGCAGGTGTTCTGAAGTGCATCAATACGGGCGGCTGAAATCCGCCCTACAAAGAAAGGCCCCGATCCCAACGAGGCCGCCATGCACGCCCCAAACGGCGTGCCGTCCTTTGTCTGCGAATGAGGACTATTTCTTCACGGCCTTCAAGTTAGCGTATTCAAGAGCCATCTTCTTGAATTCTGCATCCACGAAACGCTTTAGAGCGTCGCGCATCAAAGGCTGATAGCCGACACCACGAAAGTCGGCGATTTTTTTATAATCTTCAATCAAATCCTTTTGCAGCCGGATAGAGATCATCTGCAGTCCAAGGCTCTCATCGACTAAGGCCTGCATTTCCTGCGGAGCAGCTTTTGCATGTGCAGCATCGCGCCCCAACCTCCCATCCTCCCACGCCTCTGGCGTGCTTTCAATTTTGCGAGCTTTCATAGCCCTCCCTGAGTCTCATAAATACGTATCTCATCCACATTGGGTTCATAAGCCGTGATGAGGTGGCTGCTCTCCTCGCGAATCTGGAACACCACCTTCAACAAGCGTCGACTCGTGGTCTCTGCGATGAACCATAGCGTCGGCTGATTACGTCTATGAAGCGCTCGGTCATCAATAAGAACTTTGCCGGATCGGTTTTCAAAGCATTCGGAGACTTCATCCTGCGTCACATTATGCTTTTGCACGAGCTTGCCCGCGACGGCATCGGAAATGACCAATCTAACCATGTTCATTCCTTTGTATATACAAAGATAGATGAAGCGCTTAAATATGCAAGCTAACTTGGGTTCATCGTATATACAAAAATGCTACTCAACTTGAGGCGGCTCAAAGCTGTTAGAGTTCTGCCTGTAACGCAACGAAGATGGAAAAGATGTTAGGAAAACAAAAACTGCCGCCCCGCGTGTTGGCGGACGAGACGCCGGAACAGGCGTCCGCTAAAAAGCTGGCGCGCGAGCAGCGTGATGCGCAGGTGCGCGGGGTGGCATCGATTCATGAGATGCGCGAGGCGATCAAGCTGGCGTCGCGCGGCCTGCCGCATATCAGCGAAGTGCTACGCGTTGGCGTGCTCGATGCGGCGGCGTTTCGCGCGCGAGCTGCGCTCAACCTGCCGTTCCTGATCGAGGGCATCGTTGGCCGTTGGCCGCTGACCAAACACGCGCCGCCCATCCTGCGCGAGCGCCACGGCCACATGCCGGTGCGCGCCCGTGTCGGCGATTACATCGGCACCGCCTTCGCGCCGGACCGCGCCATGCAGGACATGACGATGGCCGAGTACCTCGACCTCGCCGAACGCACCGAGGGCCTGCCGCCCTACCTCGGCAATCTTGAGCTGAAAGAGTTGAACAATATGTGCCACTGGCCCACCTTCTTCGACAAGATGGGCCCGCCGCGTTTCTGGATCGGCCCGGCCGGCACGGTCACGCCGCTGCATTGCGATTACGACGACAATATCTTCGCGCAAATCTGGGGCACCAAGCGCATCTTCCTGGCGCCGCCGCATCACGACGCATTCCTGTATCCGAAGGAAGCCAACGCCATCCTGTTCGGCTCGCCCTTCGATCCGGAGGCGCCCGATTACGAGCGCTACCCGCTGGCACGCCAGGCCAATCTGGTGGAGGTGATCGTGCAGCCGGGCGACATGCTGTACGTCCCGGCCGGCTGGTATCACCAGGTGCGCGCGCTGACCTTCTCGCTCTCCTCCAACCGCTGGGCCCGCGCCGTGCCGTTCGCCTTGCGCGACGGCCAATAAAAAACGCCGGCATCGGCCGGCGTTGTCTGCCTTACAGCTTGATGAAGTGCTCGCGGTAGTATTTGAGCTCTTCGATCGATTCCACGATGTCGGCCAGCGCCGTGTGTTTCTGGGCTTTCTTGAAGCCGCTCACCATCGCCGGATTCCAGCGCTTGCCCAGTTCCTTCAGGGTCGAGACGTCGATGTTCCGATAGTGGAAGAACGCCTCCAGCTTCGGCATGTAGCGCACCATGAAGCGGCGGTCCTGGCCGATGGTGTTGCCGCACATTGGCGCCTTGCCCTTCGGTACCCACAGCTTCATGAACTTGATCAGCTCTTCCTCGGCATGCGCCTCGGTGATGGTCGATGCTTTCACGCGCTCGGTCAGGCCCGAGCGGCCATGCGTGCCCTTGTTCCAGGCATCCATCTTGTCCAGCGTTTCATCCGACTGGTGGATGGCAAACACCGGCGCCTCGGCCAGCACGTTCAGGTGCATGTCGGTGATCACCATTGCAACTTCGATAATACGATCCGTGTCCGGCTCCAGGCCGGTCATTTCCATATCCACCCATACCAGATTAAACTCGTTCTGACGCGGCGTCGCCGGCGCAGCAGCGGAATCTTCTGGCAAATCAGTAGCTTGTGACATAATTCTCTCTTGGCTAAATTAATCCGAATCCGCCATTTTCTCACAGGCACAGAATGTATTCACTCGCGTTTTCGATTTTGTTCGTATCTTTCATCATTTTGACCCTGCTGGTCCGCTTCTGGCTGGCCTCGCGTCATATCCGCCATGTGCTGGCGCATCGCAGCGCCGTGCCGGCCGAATTCGCTGAAAAAATCCGCCTCGCGGCCCACCAGAAGGCGGCCGACTACACCATCGCGCGCACCAAGTTCGGCCTGCTGACGCTGCTGGTCAACACCCTGGTGCTGGTCGGCTTCACGCTGCTGGGCGGCCTGCAATGGCTGTCGCTGCAAATTTTCCAGGCCACCGGCCCCGGCATGACCTACCAGCTGGCCCTGCTGGCCGGTTTCGCCCTGATCTCGGGCGCCATCGACCTGCCCTTCGATTACTACAAGCAGTTCAGCCTCGAGCAGCGCTTCGGCTTCAACAAGATGAGCAAGGGCCTGTTCTTTGCCGATCTGGTCAAAGGCTCGCTGCTGGGCGCGGCCATCGGTCTGCCGCTGGCATGGGTGGTGCTGACCCTGATGGGCAAGGCCGGCGATCTGTGGTGGCTGTACACCTGGATGGTGTGGAGCGGCTTCCAGCTGCTGATGATGGTGCTGTATCCAACCGTGATCGCGCCGCTGTTCAACAAGTTCACGCCGCTGGAAGACCAGTCGCTGAAAGCCCGCATCGAAGGCTTGATGGCGCGCGTCGGCTTCGCCTCCAAGGGCTTGTTCGTGATGGACGGCTCCAAGCGCAGCGCCCACGGCAACGCCTACTTCTCCGGCTTCGGCGCGGCCAAGCGCATCGTCTTCTTCGACACCCTGCTGGCGCGCCTGCAGCCGCAGGAAATCGAGGCGGTGCTGGCGCACGAGCTGGGCCACTTCAAGCTCAAGCACATCGTCAAGCGCGTGGTGGTGATGTTTGCCATCTCGCTCGGCTTCCTGGCCCTGCTCGGCTTCCTGAAAACCCAGACCTGGTTCTACGACGGCCTCGGCGTCAATCCGGTGCTGCTGCCGGGCCAGAGCAACGACGCGATGGTGCTGCTGCTGTTCATGCTGGTGCTGCCGGTGTTCACCTTCCTGCTCGGCCCGCTGACCTCGCTCACCTCGCGCAAGCACGAGTTCGAGGCCGACGCCTTCGCCGCCCAGCACACCGACGCGCGCGACCTGGTGTCGGCGCTGGTCAAGATGTACGAGGACAACGCCTCGACCCTGACGCCCGATCCGCTGCACTCGGCCTTCTACGACTCGCACCCGCCGGCCAGCGTGCGCATCCGTCAACTGAAACTGGCGGCACAAGCATGAACCATAAACGTACCGCCACCATCATCGCCGCGCACGGCCGCCACTACCTGGCGGAAGTGGACGGCCAGAAGCTGCAATGCGTCACGCGCGGCAAGAAGACCAACGTGGCCGTCGGCGACATCGTCCACATCACCATGACCTCGCCCGACCAGGGCGTGATCGACAAGATCGAAGAGCGCAACACGCTGCTGTACCGCTCGGACCAGTACAAGTCCAAGCTGCTGGCGGCCAATCTGACCCAGCTGTTCATCGTGGTGGCCACCGAGCCCGGCTTCACCGACGACCTGGTGTCGCGCGCGCTGGTCGCGGCCGACGCGGCCGGCATCAAGGCCCACCTGATCCTCAACAAGACCGACGTGGTCGAATCGCTGGCGCGCACCCGCGAACGGGTGGCGCCGTACGCCGCGCTCGGCTATCCGGTGCATGAAGTGTCGGCCAAGGCCAAGCCGGAGGAAACGCTGGCCGTGCTGAAACCGCTGCTGGCCGGGCAATCGTCGATCCTGATCGGCCAGTCCGGCATGGGCAAGTCCTCGCTGATCAACCTGCTGATCCCGGAAGCCGACATCGCCGTGCGTGAAATCTCGGCCGCGCTGGACACCGGCAAGCACACCACCACCTTCACCCGCCTGTACACCCTGCCCGAGCTGGGGCCGGACTCGTCCATCATCGACTCGCCGGGCTTCCAGGAATTCGGCCTCTACCATTTGAGCGAAGGCATGCTGGAGCGCGCTTTCGTCGAATTTGCGCCCTACCTCGGGCATTGCAAGTTCTACAACTGCCGCCACCTGATCGAACCACAATGCGCGGTGCTGGCCGCCGTCGAGGAAGGCAAGATCGCCAGGATGCGACACACGCTGTACGGCCAGCTCTTGCATGAATCTTCACAGACCCTGTATTAACTACAAGGTTTTGTGTCTATAATGCTCTGAGGCAAGTAGCCTGGGGAGTAGCGATGGACATGTTTGCGCTCGACGACGCGTTGGCCGACTGGGAGGCAGCCCTGCCCTCCTCGCGCGGCCCTGCGCGGCTGCCGATGCTGCTGCCGCTGGCCTGGCACTTGCGCCAGCGCGACACCCCGCGTGCGCTGCAACTGACCGACGAAGGTCTGGCCCTGCTGGCCGGGGCCGCCCTGCCCACGGCCGACGCCCAGGCCATCGCCACCCGCTTCCTGCTGGTACGGGCCGAAGCCAGCTGGCTGGCCGGCCAGCTGGAACTGGCCGACGAGCAGGCCGCCGACGCCGGCGAACGCTTTGCCTCCCTCCACCATCCGCTCGGCCAGGCCGACGCCCACTGGCTGCGCGCCTGGATCGCCATCGACCAGGGCCGGCACGAAGCTGCCGCCGCCGAGCTGGACCAGATGGCCGCCGCCGCCCGCGCGGCCGGCGACGCCCAGCGCAGCGCCATCGCCGACGCCGTCAACGCCCGCTGGTGCGTGCTGCACGACCTGCCCGCCGCCCAGCAGCGCTGGGGCGGCCGCTTCACCGCGGACGACGAAGCCGTGCCGGCGGTGGCCAGCTGGATCTACGACTACTACGGCCTGGCGGCCAGCCAGGCCAGCGATTTCGGCGCCGCCGCCGCCCACTACCTGCGCTGCTACGAGGCGGCGCTGGAGACCGGCCAGCTGCGCATGGCGATCACCGCCGCCATCAACATCGGCCTCGATTTCACCATCCTCAACGACCACCACGCGGCGCTGGAGTGGATGGAAAGCGCGCTCGACCTGGCCCGCCCGACCGGCTGGCCGCGCAGCATCGGCGCCTGCCTGATGCACACGGCCGACACCATGCGCCGCCTCGGCCGGCTCGACGCCACCGCCGAACTGCTGCACGAAGCGCTCGACATCCTGGCGCCGATGTCCGGCGCGCGCGCCTACGCCACCGCGCTGCACTACCTGGGCGACCTGTCGCTCGACAAGACCGACTACACCGCCGCGCTGGACGCCTTCCGCAAGCTGCAGGAGCGCGGTGTCGCCTTGCAGCACGCCGACTTCCAGAGCATCGCCCGGCGCGGCCAGGCCCACGCGCTCTGCTTCCTCGACCGTCCGCAGGAAGCGCTGGCGATGGCCGAACAGGCGGCGCAGCTGGCACAGGAGCAGGCCAACCGCTACAACCACGTGGCGGCGCTGCGCGTGATGTCGCTGATCCACCTGCGCCACCAGCTGCCCGCGCCGGCCGGCATGACCGAGCCCAACGCCACCCTGCACTTCCTGCACCAGGCGCTGGCGGTGGCGGGCCACATCAACGGCTACACCCTGCCGGCCGACCTGCACGACGCGCTGGCGCGCGAGTACGCGCACATCGGCGATTACCAGAAGGCCTACGCCTCGGCGCAGCTGGCGGCGGCCGCGCGCGAGAAGACCCACAGCCAGGACGCCACCAACCGCGCCATCGCGATGCAGGTGCAGCACCAGACCGAGCACGCGCGCGCCGAGGGCCAGCACCACCGCGAGCTGGCCGCCGCCGAAGCGCGCCGGGTGCAGCTGCTGCAGCAGACCACCGCCACGCTGGAACGGCTGTCGGCCATCGGCCAGGAGATCACCACCCACCTCGACGCCGGCGCCGTGTTCCAGGCGCTGGACCGCCACGTGCAGGCGCTGTTGCCGGCCAATTCGCTGGCGGTCTACCTGTGCGATCCGGGCCACGACAGCATCAGCCGCGTGTTCGGCATCGAGAACGGCCAGCCGCTGGCGGCCAACACCATCGCTATCGACAACCCGCGCGCCAACGCCGCGCGCAGCCTGCGCGAGCGGGCCGAGATCTACGTCGCCGACGCCGGCCCGAACGACATCTTCCTCGCCCCCGGCACCCAGCTGATGGCCAGCGCGCTGTATGTGCCGCTGCTGGTGGGCGAGCGCGCGCTGGGCGTGATGACGGTGCAATGCACGCTGGCCAACGCCTACGGCGCGCGCGAACGGCTGATCTTCCGCACCCTGTGCGCCTACGGCGCCATCGCGCTCGACAACGCCGAGGCCTACCGCCAGCTGAAGGACGCGCAAACGCAGCTGGTCTCGCAGGAAAAGCTGGCCGCGCTGGGGGCGCTGATGGCCGGCGTGGCGCACGAACTCAATACGCCGATCGGCAACAGCCTGCTGATCGCCAGCACGCTGGTGCAAAAAACCGAGGAGCTGGAAGCGCAGATGAACGGCGCCGGCCTGAAACGCTCGGCGCTGGCGGCCTACCTCGAGGATGCGCGCAAGGCGCACGAACTGGTGATGCGCGGCTTGAACAGCGCCGCCAACCTGGTCAACAGCTTCAAGCAGGTGGCGGTCGACCGCACCACCGAGCAGCGGCGCGAATTCAATCTGTCGCAGGTGTCGATGGAGGTGATCGCCACCATGATGAACCGCATCCGCGCCTCCAACCACCGCATCGAGATCGAGGTGCCGGACACCATCGCGCTGGACAGCTATCCCGGCCCGTATGGCCAGGTGATCGCCAATTTCATCAACAACGCCCTGCTGCACGCCTTCACCAGCGCCGGCAGCGGCAGCATGTGGCTGCGCGCGCAGGCGCCGGTGGACGGCCGGGTGCTGGTGACCTTCCGCGACAACGGCTGCGGCATCGCGCCCGAGCACATGTCGCGCATCTTCGACCCGTTCTTCACCACCAAGCTCGGTCAGGGCGGCAGCGGCCTCGGACTGTCGATCAGCTACAACATTGTCACTTCGCTCATGGGCGGGCAAATTTCCGTCCACAGCTCGCGCGAAGGCACCACCTTCACGCTCGACCTGCCCCTGACCGCGCCCGAGCATCAGCAGCCTGCCACCGCTCAGATTTACAATTAAACTACCTGTATAGACAGCATAATCTGCGGCGATTAGCCCTATCGGCCGAATTGCCTTTATAATTGTTCGGCTAAGCCGTAGCCATCTGTCAGTTGTCATTATGCCTATCCAAAAACCGATCAAGCATTACCTGCAGTTTTCCGACCTCACGCTGGACGAGTACCAGTACGTTATCGAGCGTGCGCACATCATCAAGCGCAAGTTCAAGAACTACGAGATTTATCACCCGATGATCGACCGCACGCTGGTCATGGTGTTCGATAAAAACTCGACCCGCACCCGCCTCTCGTTCGAGGCCGGCATGCACCAGCTGGGCGGCGCCGCCATCTACCTGAACACGCGCGATTCGCAGCTCGGTCGCGGCGAGCCGGTCGAAGACGCCGGCCAGGTCATGTCGCGCATGTGCGACATCATCATGGTGCGCACCTTCGGCCAGGACATCATCGAGCGTTTCGCCGCCAACTCGCGCGTGCCGGTGATTAACGGCCTGACCAACGAACACCACCCATGCCAGGTGGCTGCCGACATCTTCACCTACATCGAGCATCGCGGCTCGATCACCGGCAAGACCGTGGCCTGGGTCGGCGACGCCAACAACATGCTGTACTCCTGGCTGCAGGCGGCCGAGGTATTCGGCTTCCACGTCAACGTCTCCACGCCGCACGGCTACGAGATGGACATGTCGCTGGTCTCGACCGACCGCTTCACCGTGTTCGCCAATCCGGCCGACGCCTGCGACGGCGCGCACCTGGTCAACACCGACGTCTGGACCAGCATGGGCTACGAGGAAGAAAACGCCGCCCGCCTGAAAGCCTTCGACGGCTGGATCGTCGACAGCGCCAAGATGGCGCGCGCCGCGCCGGACGCGCTGTTCATGCACTGCCTGCCGGCCCACCGTGGCGAAGAAGTGTCGGCCGACGTCATCGACGGCCCGCAATCGGTGGTCTGGGATGAAGCCGAGAACCGCCTGCACATCCAGAAAGCGCTGATCGAGTATCTGCTGCTGGGCCGCATCGAAAACAAATAATCACCTAAAGAGAACCATCATGAGCGACATTAAAAAAGTAGTCCTCGCCTACTCGGGCGGCCTCGATACCTCCGTCATCCTGAAATGGCTGCAGGATAACTACCAGTGCGAAATCGTCACCTTCACCGCTGACCTGGGCCAGGGCGAAGAACTGGAACCGGCGCGCGCCAAGGCGCTGAAGTTCGGCATCAAGCCTGAGAACATCTTCATCGACGACGTGCGCGAAGAATTCGTGCGCGACTTCGTGTTCCCTATGTTCCGCGCCAACACCGTGTACGAAGGCGAATACCTGCTGGGCACCTCGATCGCGCGTCCGCTGATCGCCAAGCGCCTGATCGAGATCGCCAACCAGACCGGCGCCGACGCCATCTCGCACGGCGCCACCGGCAAGGGCAACGACCAGGTGCGCTTCGAACTGGGCGCCTACGCGCTGAAACCGGGCGTCAAAGTGATCGCCCCGTGGCGCGAATGGGACCTGCTGTCGCGCGAAAAACTGCTGAAGTACGCGGAAGACGCGGGCATCGCCATCGACATGAAACACAAGAACGGCGGCGCGCCGTACTCGATGGACGCCAACCTGCTGCACATCTCGTTCGAAGGCCGCCACCTGGAAAACCCAAGCGCCGAAGCCGAAGAATCGATGTGGCGCTGGACCGTCAGCCCTGAACAGGCGCCGAACGAAGCCGAATACATCGACCTCGAATACGAAAAAGGCGACATCGTCGCCATCAACGGCGTGCGCATGTCGCCGGCCACCGTGCTGACCGAACTGAATCGCCTGGGCGGCAAGCATGGCATCGGCCGTCTCGACCTGGTGGAAAACCGCTACGTCGGCATGAAGTCGCGCGGCTGCTACGAAACCCCGGGCGGCACCATCATGCTGAAAGGCCACCGCGCCATCGAGTCGATCACCCTGGACCGCGAAGTGGCCCACCTGAAGGACGACCTGATGCCGCGCTACGCTTCGCTGATCTACAACGGCTACTGGTGGGCGCCGGAGCGCGTCGCGCTGCAAACCCTGATCGACCACACCCAGGCCACCGTCAACGGCTGGGTGCGCATCAAGCTGTACAAGGGCAACGTGATCGTGGTGTCGCGCGATTCGAAGACCGACTCCCTGTTTGATATGAACATCGCCACCTTCGACGAAGACGGCGGCGCCTACAACCAGGCCGACGCCGGCGGCTTCATCAAGCTGAACGCGCTGCGCATGCGCATCGCCGCCAACGCACGCCTGAAGCGCGGCCAATAAGCCACATTCGCTTCTCCCAGGAATGGCCGCTCGCTGAGCGGCCATTTTTTTGATACATTGGCTCCACCGTCTGATCGAGAGTGAAGCCACCATGCTAGCAAACCTCAGTATCAAGAAAAAACTCGCCAGCGGCTTTGGCGCAATTATCGTCATCATCGTCATCCTGCTGGCCACGGCCCACGCCAACTTCACCAAGCTATCCGTCGCCAATGAATGGGACAAGCATACGCTGCGCGTCCTGCTGGAAGCGGGCGAGATCGAAACCTCGGTCATCCAGGTCCAGAACTCCACCCGCGGCTTCATGCTGACCGGCGAGGAAAGCATCACCAAGCCGATCCCCATCGAAGAGGAAAAGATCCGCCAGCACATGGTCACGATCAAGCGCCTGACCGCCGACAATCCCGCGCAACAGGAGCGGCTGCAACGGCTGGCGCCAATGGTGCAAGGCTGGATCGACAATGTGATTCACCCGCTGCTGGAAAAGCGCCGCGCCCTGAACAAGCAGGTCGGCGTATCGCAGCAGGTGGCCACGTCGGCCGATGTCCTGAATGGCGCCAAGACCATCGCCGAAGCGCGCCTGCTGATCAAGGAGATCAGCGACGAGGAAGACCGCCTGCTGGCCGAGCGCAATCAGTTCTCCAGCAACCTGTCGCAAACGATGATGCTGCTGCTGATCGTCGGCGGCGCGGTTTGCACCGTGCTGGCCCTCGTCATTGGCGGCGTGCTGTCCTCGGCGCTGGCCGGACCGCTGGTGCGTCTGAGCGCCGTGGTGGAGCGCATCGCCCACGGCGAGCAAAGCGCGCGCGTGGAGGTCAGCTCCAACGATGAACTGGGCCAGGTATCGCGCGCCTTCAACCAGATGGCGCAATCGATACAGGACAACCTGGCCAAGGAGCTGGCGGCCACCAACCTGCTCAAGTCCAAGGTCGATTCTTTATTGGGCGTGGTGTCGAAGGCCGCCGCCGGCGACCTGACCGGACAAATCACGGTGCAGGGCGAAGACGCCATCGGCCAGCTGGCGGCGGGACTGGAACGCATGTTCGACAACCTGCGCGCCCTGATCAACGATGTGCAGAAGGCCGGCATCCAGGTCACCACCTCGGCCACCGAGATCGCCGCCTCGGCCAAGCAGCAGGAAGCCACCGGCGTCGAACAGGCGCAGACCAGCATCGAAATCCTCGCCACCACCAAGGAAATCTCGGCCAATATATCGCACCTCGTGAAGACGATGGAGGAAGCCACCTCGGTGGCCGACTACACCACCCACGCCACCGCCGACGCGCAGGGCAACCTGAAACGCATGGACGGCACCATGCAGAACATGGTCGCCGCCACCGACTCGATCAACGCCAAGCTGGCGGCGCTGTCGGAAAAAGCCAGCAACATCAACAGCGTGCTGATTACCATCACCAAGGTGGCCGACCAGACCAACATCCTGTCGCTGAACGCCGCCATCGAGGCCGAAAAGGCCGGCGAGGCGGGACGCGGCTTCTCGGTGGTGGCCACCGAAATCCGCAGGCTGGCCGACCAGACCTCGGTCTCCACCTGGGATATCGAGCAGATGCTGAAAGAGATGCAGTCCGCCGTCTCGGCCAGCGTGATGGGCATGGACAAATTCTCGGAAGAGATCCGCCGCAGCGTGGGCGAGGTGCGCGCCGTGACCGACCAGCTGTCCGGCGTGATGGACCAGGTACAGAAACTGGCGCCGCAATTTGACCTGGTGCTGCAAGGGATGCAGTCGCAGGCCGTCGGCGCATCGCAGATCAATGAAACCATGATGCAGTTGAACGACGCCACCCAGCAAACCGTGGAATCGCTCAAATCGACCAGCGAGGCAGTCCATCAATTGCAGTATGCCGCCGGCGGACTGCAAAGCAGCGTCGCCACTTTTTCGGTCGCGACCTGAATACCATAAAAACGGCCGGTATGGGACAATGCCAGTCGCACGCTGGTAGCCGCCAGCCCTGGAGAAAAAATGTTTAAAGACTTGAGCATCAAGAAGAAGCTGTACCTCAGTTTTAGCGCCATCCTCGCCATCATCCTGGTGCTGTTATCCATCGCCTACAACCGCTTCAACAACCTGTCCGAAGCCAACGGGTGGGACCGGCATACGATGGATGTGATCCACGCCATCGACCAGTTGCGCAACGACCTGCTGCAAGTGCAGGTGGAAGCACGCGGCTACTACCTGACCGGCAATCAGCAGCGCCTTGAGCGCACGCACAAGGAAATAGCCGACCTGCCGGGCGCCATCGGCGAACTGCAAAAACTCACCGCCGACAATCCGGACCAGGTGGCGCGCTTCAAGAAGCTCGAGCAAATGATCCGCACGTGGAGCGACGAGATCATTGAATCGCAGCTCAAGCTGCGCCAGGAACTGGGCGACAAGGTCGGCGCCGCCGACGCAATGGGCCGCACGCCGCAGCTGTCCGGCAGCGCCACCTCCGCCATCGGTGAAGTCTACAAGACCATGAATGACGCCTCGGCCGAAGAGAAACGCCTGCTGGTGGCGCGTACCAAGGCTTCAGAGCAGCTGCAGGAAACCATGCGCGCGGTGCTGATCGGCGGCGGCATGGTGTGCGTACTGCTGTCGCTGGGCGTGGCGTGGCTGCTGGCGCGCGCCCTGCTCGCGCCGCTCAACAACCTGACCCAGGCCGTGCACAAGATCGCCGCCGGCGACCAGTCGGCGCGCGCGCGCGTGCTGTCCAACGATGAACTGGGCGACGTCAGCACGGAGTTCAACCGCATGGCGCAAGCGATCCAGGACAACCAGGCCAACGAACTGGCGGCCACCAACCTGCTCAAGTCCAAGGTCGATTCTTTATTGGGCGTGGTGAGCAAGGCCGCCGACGGCGACCTGACCGGCCAGATCACGGTACAAGGCGAGGACGCCATCGGCCGCCTGGCCGGTGGGCTGGACCGCATGTTCAGCAACCTGCGCGCGCTGCTGAACAATGTGCAGAAGGCCGGCATCCAGGTCACCACCTCGGCCACCGAAATCGCCGCCTCGGCCAAGCAGCAGGAAGCCACCGGCATCGAACAGGCGCAGACCAGCGTCGAGATCCTCAGCACCACCAAGGAAATCTCGGCCAACACCTCGCAGCTGCTGAAGACGATGGAAGAAGCCACCGCCGTCGCCGACTACACCACCAGCGCCACCGCCGACGCGCAGAACAACCTGAAACGCATGGACGGCACCATGCAGCACATGGTGTCGGCGACCGATTCGATCAACGCCAAGCTGGCGGCGCTGTCGGAGAAAGCCTCCAATATCAACAGCGTGCTGATTACCATCACCAAGGTGGCCGACCAGACCAACATCCTGTCGCTGAACGCCGCCATCGAAGCCGAGAAGGCCGGCGAGGCGGGACGCGGCTTCTCGGTGGTGGCCACTGAAATCCGCCGCCTGGCCGACCAGACCTCGGTCTCGACCTGGGACATCGAGCAGATGCTGAAAGAGATGCAGTCCGCCGTCTCGGCCAGCGTGATGGGCATGGATAAATTCTCGGAAGAGATCCGCCGCAGCGTGGGCGAGGTGCGCCAGGTGACCGATCAGTTGTCCGGCGTGATGGACCAGGTGCAGAAACTGGCGCCGCAGTTCGACGTGGTGCTGCAAGGGATGCAGTCGCAGGCCGTGGGCGCGGAACAGATCACCGCCACCATGATGCAGCTGAACGACGCCACCCAGCAGACCGTGGAATCGCTGAAAGCCACCAGCGAGGCGGTGCACCAGCTGCAGTACGCGGCCGGCGACCTGCAAACCAGCGTCGCCAACTTCGCGGTGGCGGTGTAACGTGAAACTCCTTGTCTTCCACATCGGCGCCGATCGCTACGGCTTGCGCCTGCGCGACGTGGTACGCGTGCTGCCGCTGGTGGAGCTCAAGCAGCTGCCGCTGGCGCCGGACAGCGTGGCCGGGCTGATGGATCTGCACGGCGCCTCGGTGCCGGTGATCGACTTGTGCCGCGCCAGCGGCCTGCCCAGCGGCGAGGACCATTTCGACACCCGCATCATCGTCGCCGACTATGTGACGCCGGAAGGCGCGCACCACCCGCTTGGCCTGCGCGCAGAGCGCGTGCTGGGCGTGCAGGAAGTGCGCGACGAACTGCTGCTCAACAGCGGCGTGCAGGCCGCGCCGTTCCTCGGCCAGGTGGCCAGCGACGCCCACGGCATGCTGCAGCTGGTTGAACTGTCGCAGCTGCTGCCGGCCGAGCTGCGCGCGCTGCTGTTCCAGACCACGGATAACGCCTTATGACGCCGGCCCAGTCCATGCTGCGCGCCGCCACCGGCTTGAACTTGTCCAAGTCGGTGGTCGAACGCGCGATCAAGAACCGCATGGAGCAAACCGCCGTCACCGACCATGATGCCTACCTGGAGCAGATCACGCCCGAAGAGCTGACCGCGCTGGTGGAACTGGTGGTGGTGCCGGAGTCGTGGTTCTACCGCGATGCGCAAGCCTTCGCGGCGATGACGGACTTCGTGCGCGCACGGCTGGCCGTCAACAGCGAACGGCTGGTACGCATCCTGTCGATCCCCTGCGCCGGCGGCGAGGAACCGTACACGATGGCGATGGTGTTGACGGACGCCGGCATCGCGCCGCATAACTTCATCATCGAAGCCTTCGACATCAGCCCGACCTGCGTCGAGCGCGCGCGCAGCGGCATCTACGGCCGCAACGCTTTCCGCGCGCAGGACCTGGCGTTCCGCGACCAGCACTTCAGCAACGTCGGCGATGGCGACTACCGCATCAACGACGCCATACGCAAGCAGGTGCGCTTCAAACAGGGCAACCTGCTGGAGTTCGACCTCGCCACGCGCAACCGCTACTACGACGTGGTGTTTTGCCGCAACCTGCTGATCTACTTCGACAAGCCGACCACCAAGGCCGCCATCGGAAAACTGGAAGCGCTGCTGATGGATGACGGCCAGCTGTTCGCCGGCTACGCCGAAGTGCCGTCGTTCTGCCAGCACGGCTTCTCGCCACTGCCGATTAACCAGGCGTTCGGCTTGCAGAAGGAAGCCGCAGCGCCGCTGCGCAAGCCGGCCCACACGCCACGCGCACCGGCCAAGGCTCCGCCGCCGCGCGCCGCGCGCAGCATCGCCTCGCCGCCATCGCTGCCGCCGTCTGCCCCTGCCCCTGCCCCCGCCCCTACGCCGGTGCGCGCTGCGCGTGCCAGTGCCGCCGCGCCCCCCGCTGCGAGCGCACCGGCGCCGGCGGCTGACCTGCTGGCCGAAGCGCGCCGTCTGGCCGACCTGGGCGACGTCAAGGCCGCCGAGAGCAAGTGCCGCGACCATCTGGCCCGGCATCCGGAATCGGCCGAAGCCTACTTCATCCTCGGCCTGCTGAACGAATTGACCAACAAGCCGCAGATGGCCTCGGACTACTGGAAGCGCTGCATCTACCTGCAGCCCGACCACTACGAAGCCCTGTGCCACCTTGCCCTGCTGGCCGAAGCCAACAACGACGCCGCCGGCGCCGCCGCGCTCAAAGCGCGCGCCGCCCGCATCTACAAACGCCAGCAGGCCTCCTGAGACGCTAAGCCATGAGCACAACCATCATCGAAGCCTGCTGGAACCGGATCGGCGTGAACGGCGACCAAAGCTGCGACAAGCTGGAACAGCACGTCCACTGCCGCAACTGCGAAGTCTACGCCGCCGCCGCGCAGCAAAACCTGCAACGCCAGGTCGGCGACGACTACAAGAAAGACTGGGCCGCCCACTTCAGCCAGGCCGCCACCGACAACCAGCAGCAGGACAGTTCCTGCCTGGTGTTCCGCATCGGCCGCGAATGGCTGTCGCTGCCGACCCGCATGTTCGTCTCGGTGGCGCCGATCGCCAAGCCGCACCGCCTGCCACATCGCGACGCGCGCGGTTTGGGCGGCATCGTCAACGTCGGCGGCACGCTGTATCCCTGCATGGCGCTGGCCGACCTGCTGGACATCGACGAAAACGAAGGCGAAGCCGCCACCCACCGCCACACCTTCGCGCGCCTGCTGCTCACCCGCTGGGAAGACCAGGCCTACGCGCTGCCGGTGGCTGACCTGCACGGCATCCTGCGCTACGCCGCCAGCGGCGTGCAAGCGCCGGCCGCCACCATCAACAAGGGCCTGTCCCGCTTCCTCTCCGGCGTGATATCGCATCAGGACATGCGTATCGGCCTGCTGGACGAAGCGCTGATCGGCTACCAACTCGCGAGAACCCTACGATGAGCGTCGATAACAACGGAGACCTGAGCCAGTTCTCCATGCTGGACCTGTTCCGCATGGAGGCCGACAGCCAGACGCAAATCCTGACCGACGGCCTGCTGGCGATGGAACGCCTGAAGGATGACGCCAGCGCGGTCGAATCGATGATGCGCGCGGCGCATTCGATCAAGGGCGCGGCCGCCATCGTCGGACTGGAAGTGGTGGTACAGCTGGCGCACGGCATGGAGGATGCCTTCATCGCCGCGCAGAACGGCAAGCTGGCGCTGACGCCCAACCGGGTCGACGTGCTGCTGGCCGGCGTGGACCTGATCCTGCAGGCATCGCGCCTGCAGGACAGCGGCGTCGATGCCTGGCTGGCCGCCAACGGCGGGCAGATAAAATCCACGCTCAGCGCCATCAGCACCATCGCCTTCCTGCCGGAGCCGGTGGGCCTGCCGCCGCCAGCACCGCCGCCGCCCGCTGCCCCCTCGCCTGCCGCAGCACCTGTCGCCGCGCCGGTCACCGATGACGCACCGGCCGCGCGCCAGCCCGCGCACGCGCCGATGAAGCACGCGCAGAACTTCGACAAGCTGCTCTCGCTGGCCAGCGAATCGCGCATCAACGCGCACCAGATGCACCCGTTCATCCAGAACATGCAGCGCTTCAAGCGCAACCAGAGCAGCCTGTTCTCGCTGATCGAACAACTGCACGAAGCCATCTCCAACAGCAGCGACGCCAGCCTGAAAGAGAAATCCCTGCTGGCATTGCAAAAGACCCATCCGCTCAAGCAGTTCGTGCTCGAACACATCGCCGACATCGAAGCCTACGAGCGCCGCCTGCTCGGCGTTTCGCAAGGCATGGTGGACGAAGTGCTGACCATGCGCATGCGTCCCTTCCGCGACGGCGTGCAGCACTTCCCGCGCATGGTGCGCGACCTCTCGCGCAGCCTGGGCAAGGACGTGCAACTGCACATCATCGGCGAAGACACGCTGGTAGACCGCGACATCCTTGCCAGGATCGAGAGCCCGCTCAACCACATGCTGCGCAACGCCATCGACCACGGCATGGACAGCGCCGCCGAGCGCATCGCCGCCGGCAAGCCGGGCACCGGCACCATTGTGCTGGAAGCCAAACACCGCGCCGGCATGCTGAGCATCGAAATCCGCGACGACGGCAAAGGCGTGAACCTGGAAAAAATCCGCGCCCGCGTGATCGAGCGCAAAATGGCGCCGGCCCAAATGGCCGCCTCCATGTCGCCGGCGGAGCTGATGGAATTCCTGTTCCTGCCCGCCTTCAGCCTGAAAGAAAACATCACCGAAATTTCAGGACGCGGCGTTGGCCTCGACATCGTGCACGAAACCATCCGCTCGCAAAACGGCACCGTGCGCATCGAGTCCGAACTGGGCGTCGGCTTCAACACCTACATCACCCTGCCGCTGACGCAATCGATCGTGCGCGCGCTGGTGGTCGACATCAAAGGCGAAGCCTACGCAGTGCCCATCGTGCAGGTGGAGCGGGTGCTCAAGGTGCCGCAGTCGGCCATCCACACGCTGGAGAGCAAACAGTTCTTCGACTTCGGCGGCGAGCATCTCGGGCTGGTCTCGGCCTCGCAAGTGCTGGAACTGGGCGACACCGACGCCGGCAGCAACGAGCTGCCGGTGGTGGTGATCGGCGCCGGCGCGCGCCGCTACGCGCTGGTGGTGGAAGCCATACGCGGCGAACAAAGCCTGGCGGTGCAAGCCATCGATCCTATCTTCGGCAAGATGCGCGACATCTCGGCCGCCGCCCTGCTCGACAACGGCGAACCGGTGCTGATCCTCGACGTGCCGGACCTGCTGCTCTCGATCGACAAGCTGCTGCACGAAGGCGGCCTGCATCAACTGGCCAAGTCCGACGCCGCCGAGCGCCGCAAGACCAAGCGCATCCTGGTGGTCGACGACTCGCTCACCGTGCGCGAGATGGAACGCAAGCTGCTGCTTGGCCGCGGCTTCCAGGTCGATATCGCCATCGACGGCATCGACGGCTGGAACGTGGTGCGCAGCGGCGATTACGACCTGGTGATCACCGACGTCGACATGCCCCGCATGGACGGTATCGAACTGGTGACGTTAATTAAAAAAGACATCCACTTGCACAAGCTGCCAGTCATGATAGTCTCTTACAAAGACCGGCCTGAGGACCGCGCACGCGGCCTCTCGGCAGGCGCCGACTACTACCTGACCAAGGGCAGCTTCCACGACGAGACCCTGCTCGATGCCGTCAGCGATTTAATTGGAGACGCCCGCAGATGAAAATCGCCATCGCCAACGATGTCGCAATGGCCGCCGAAGCGCTGCGGCGCGTGGTCGCCAGCACCGCCGAACATCAGGTGCTGTGGATCGCCCGCACCGGCGCCGAAGCGGTGCGCATGTGCGCGGAAAACCGCCCGGACCTGGTGCTGATGGATTTGAACATGCCGGAGCTGGACGGCGTGGAGGCGACGCGCCAGATCATGGAGCAAAGCCCGTGCGCCATCCTGATCGTCACCGGCCGCCCGCAGGACAACGTCAACCAGGTGTTCCGCGCCCTCGGTGCGGGCGCACTGGATGTGACAGCGACGCCGGTGCTGCAAGGCCAGCCAGGCGGCGATGCCGAGCTGCTGGCCAAGATCCGCACGATGGACAAGCTGATACGCCACAGCGGCGGCAACCAGGCCATGCTGCCCAAGACTGCCCTCAACGGCAACGGCGCGGCCGATGCGTCCGACGCCGAACGGGTCACCGCCCTGCTGGCCATCGGCGCCTCCACCGGCGGTCCGGTGGCGGTGTCCAAGATGCTGGCCGGATGGAAGCCGCCGCGTGGCTGCGCCATCGTGGTGGTGCAGCACATCGACCAGCACTTCGCCGACAACTTCGCGCGCTGGCTGGGCGAGCAGCTCGACATGCCGGTGCGCGCCATCGATGAAGGCGACGAACTGGCGGCCGGTACCGTCCTTATCGCCAAGAGCAACGACCACCTGACGCTGGATCAAAACCACCGCTTGCGTTACGATGCCAATCCAAAGGACTATGCCTACCGCCCGTCGGTGGACGTATTCTTCCACTGTGTGGCCCAACACTGGAAGGGCGAGGCAGTTGGTGTACTATTGACCGGCATGGGACGCGATGGCGCTGAAGGCTTGCTGGCCATGCGCCGCGCCGGCCACACCACCATCGCCCAGGACCAGGCCAGCAGTGCGGTGTACGGCATGCCGCGCGCCGCAGCTGAACTGGACGCGGCGCAGATGATTTTACCGCTCGCGAAAATCGGGCCGGTCCTGCGCGGCACCCTGGGTGGGCGTAGTTAATAACACAGAAGAAGAGAATCCTGATGTCGGAAGCACAAGTAATCGCAGCAGATCAAGAAACAGGCCTGACCATCTTCAAAGTGCGCGTGCTGCTGGTCGACGACCAGTTGATCATCGTCGAAGCCGTGCGCCGCATGCTGAGCGACCAGCCGGATATCGAATTCCATTACGTGACCGACGCCACCAAATCTCTGGAGACGGCCCTGCAACTGCAGCCGACCGTGATCCTGCAGGACCTGGTGATGCCGGCCATCGACGGCTTCGGCCAGATCATCCAGTACCGCAACGAGGAAGGCCTGCGCAACGTGCCGGTGATCGTCCTCTCGGCCAAGGAAGACCCCAAGCTCAAGGCCCACAGCTTCGCCACCGGCGCCAACGACTACATGGTCAAGCTGCCGGACAAGCTGGAACTGCTGGCGCGCGTGCGCTACCACTCGGGCGCCCACATCAGCCGCCTGCAGCGCGACCAGGCCTTCCGCTTCCTGCGCGAAAGCCAGAAGCAGCTGGCCGACGCCAACATCGAATTGCAAAAGCTGGCCGCGCTGGACGGCCTGACCGGCATCGCCAACCGCCGCCGCTTCGATGACGTGATGCGCATCGAATGGCAGCGCGGCCAGCGCGACAAGCAGCCGTTGACGCTGCTGATGTGCGATGTCGACTTCTTCAAACTGTATAACGACAGCTTCGGCCACCTCACGGGCGACTTATGCCTGAAGAAGGTGGCCGCGGTATTAACCGAACACCTGAAGCGCCCGGCCGACCTGGCTGCGCGCTACGGCGGCGAGGAATTCGCGATTATCCTGCCGGATACTCAACTGACTGGGGCGCTGATCGTGGCCGAGTCATGCCGCCGCCACCTGGAGCAGCTCGCGATCGAGAACCCGCAGGCGACCACGGAACTGTCCTGCGTAACCATGTCGATCGGCGTGGCCAGCGTGGTGCCGTCGCCGGCCAGCAGCATCGAAGAGCTGATCCAGCAAGCCGACCGGGCGCTGTACGCCGCCAAGCACGCGGGCCGCAACCGCGTGGTCAGCGCGGATGAACTGCCCGCTCCCACCTCATCGAACCAAGGAAAACCAGCAGCATGAGTGCTCAAATCGATCAAGTCAGCGTCGTCAAGAAATCCAATATCTACTTCGACGGCAAATGCGTATCGCACAATATCATCCTCGCGGACGGCAGCAAGAAATCCGTCGGCGTGATCTTCCCATCCAGCCTGACCTTCAACACCGGCGCGCCAGAAATCATGGAAATCACCGGCGGCGTGTGCAAGGTGCGCCTGGACGGCGCCAGCGAATGGCAGACCTATTCGGCCGGCCAGGAATTCAAAGTGCCGGGCAACAGCAAGTTCGATATCGAAACGGTAGAAACCCTCGATTACGTTTGCCACTTCGGCTAAACCGCAACTACACTGAAAGCAGGCATATGCCTGCTTTTTTTACGACCATGATCCCAAACCATAAACTACTCGCCATCATCGCAGCACAGGTCCAGCTGGTAGGCCTCGGCAATGACCTGAGCGCGGTGATGGACGCCGCCTCCGCCACGGCGGTGCAACTGACGGGAGCCGACGGCGCCGTGGTCGAATTGTTGGAAGGCGACTCCATCGTCTACCGCTCCGCCAGCGGCCTGGCGGAAGCGCAGCTAGGCTTGCGCATGAAGGTGGCGAACAGCCTGTCCGGCCACGTGCTCACCAGCCGCACCGCCGCCCTGTGTACCGACAGCGAAACCGATGACCGCGTCAACCGCGAAGCCTGCCGCAAGGTCGGCCTGCGCGCGATGGTGATCGTGCCGCTGATCGCCGGCGACGAGGCCGTCGCCGTCATGAAGCTGGTGTGGAAGGAAGCCCGCGAATTCAATGAGTACGAGGTGGAGATTGCTCAGCTGCTGGCCAATATGACGGCCATGCTGATGCAGCGCGCCACGCAGGAAGGCCCGAATGTGCTCAAGCAGCGCATGACGCTGGACGAAGCCACCGGCACCGCCAACCGCGCCTTCTTCTACGAACAGCTGCAGGCCAAGCTGGCGGCAGCACCGGCGCAAGCCGGCGGCGGGCACATCGGCGTGGCGGTGCTGCGCATCGACGGTATCGACAAGCTGCCGGAAGCGCTGGCCGACATCTCGCGCCGCATCGAACGCGAATGCCGCGCCGGCGACCTGGTGGCGCGCATCGGCCACGATGAATTCGGCGTGATCCTGAACATGGCGTCGCGCCGCTCCATCGTCACCAGCCAGCTACATCGCATCAGCCTGTCGGTGACGGGCGAACCTCTGCCAGGCTTCAGCGACGCCGCCTTGCGCGCCGCCTGCCACACCGGCAGCTCGCTCTACCCTGAAGACGCCCACAGCGCGATTGAACTGGTGCAGGCGGCCCGGCCTTAAACTCAGATAAACACCGGCTCCGGTTCCAGCAGCACGCCGTAGCGCGCCTGCACGTCGGCCTGGATCGCCTGGGCCAGCGCCACCACCTCGGCGCCGGTGGCGCCGCCGTTATTCACCAGCACCAGCGCCTGCTTCGGATACACGCCGGCCGCGCCAAGGCTCTTGCCCTTCCAGCCGCATTGATCGATCAGCCAGCCGGCGGCCAGCTTCTCGCTGCCGTCGGGCTGCGCATGGTGCACCAGGTTCGGGAAACGCTCCAGCAGCGCCGCGCATTGCGCGCCCGGCACCACGGGATTCTTGAAGAAGCTGCCGGCGTTGCCGATCACCGCAGGATCCGGCAGCTTGCGGCTGCGGATCGCGATCACCGCGTCGGCGATGTTGCGTGGCGAGGTCAGGTCCGGCTCCGCCGCCAGTTCGGCGTAGCGCAGATTCGGCGTCCACTGCTTGGGCAGCGCAAAGGTCACGTCGAGAATAATCAGATGGCGGCCTTCGTGTTTGAACACACTGTCGCGATAACCGAAGCGGCACGCGGCGCCGTCCATCACGCGCGTCTCGCCGCTGGCCGGATCGAACACCGTCACGCTGCGGAACACGTCCTTGATTTCGAGTCCGTACGCGCCGATATTCTGGATCGGCGCGGCGCCCACCGTGCCTGGAATCAGCGACAAGTTTTCCAGGCCGCCAAGGCCCTGTGCGATGGTCCACTGCACAAACGCATGCCAGTTTTCACCGGCCGCCGCGCGCACAAAGTGATGCCGCTCATCGCCACCAACCAGCTCTTTTCCTGCCAGCGCAATGTGCAACACCAGGCCGTCGAAATCGCGCGTCAACAGCACATTGCTGCCACCGCCCAACACCAGCTTCGGCAAAGTAGCCCAAGCGCCATCAGCATAAACGCCGAGCAGTTGCTCTTTTTCCGTAACGCGCAAATACGCGCGCGCGGTCGCCGCGATGCCGAAAGTGTTGAGAGATAGTAGCGAATGCTGGTACTGGATCGAAGACGGTGCGGACATGAGGGGAAATAACCAATAAATTTAGTCGATTATAGAGCCAAACAAGCAAAAAACCAGCGTCGATATGGCTGCGAATCGCAGGTTGTCCGTTAAAATGGCAGTCTTTGAAGCAGCACAATAAAGGAAATAGCTATGCCGTCGTTTGATGTAGTTTTGGAAGCCGATATGATCGAAGTAAAGAATGCCGTCGAGCAATCTCAAAAAGAGATCGGCACGCGCTTTGACTTCAAGGGTACCGGCGCCGCCGTCGAACAAAAAGAGCGCGAGCTGACCGTGACCGCCGACTCCGATTTCCAGTTGCAGCAAGTGCGCGACGTGCTGATCGGCAAACTGGGCAAGCGCAAGGTCGACGTCCGCTTCCTCGAAGATGGCGAGATCAAGAAAATCGGCGGCGACAAAGTGCGCCAGGTGATCAAGGTCAAGAACGGCATCGAATCCGACGACGCCAAGAAGATCGTGCGCATCATCAAGGACAGCAAGATGAAGGTGCAGGCCGCGATCCAGGGCGAATCGGTGCGCGTCACCGGCGCCAAGCGCGACGACCTGCAGGCCGCGATGGCCCTGCTGCGCAAGGATGCCACCGATCTGCCGCTGGAATTCAACAACTTCCGCGACTAAGGTCCATCCGCCGCCCGCGCGCGCGGCCAGCCCAGCGCTGCCGCGCCGTCACAAAGCTGTAGTACACATGGAGTAGAATGAATCGGGAACCCCGATCATGCGTACTGCCGCGCGACCGCAAATAACTTCGGTAGTCTAAGGATAGCAATGAAACGTGTTGATGATTTCCGCCTGCGATTTGGCAATGAAGAATATGTGCCCATCATGATCGGCGGAATGGGTGTCGATATCTCGACCTCGGAACTGGCGCTGGAAGCGGCCCGCCTGGGCGGTATCGGCCATATCTCGGACGCGATGGTGGAAGACGTGTCGGACCGCAAGTTCGACACCAGCTTCGTCAAGGACAAGACCAAGCTGTACAAGCACAACATCAACAACATGGACAAGTCGATTGTCCAGTTCGACCTGGAGCGCCTGGCCGAAGCCCAGCGCCTGCACATCGGCGCCACCATGAAGGCGAAACAAGGGCCCGGCCTGATCTTCGTCAACTGCATGGAAAAGCTGACCATGAACGGCCCGCGCGAGACCCTGCGCACCCGCCTCAACGCGGCGCTGGACGCCGGCATCGACGGCATCACCCTGTCGGCCGGCCTGCACTTCGGCTCGTTCGCGCTGATGGCCGACCATCCGCGCTTCCGTGAAGCCAAGCTGGGCATCATCGTCTCGTCGGTGCGCGCGCTGCAGATCTTCCTGCGCAAGAACGCCAAGCTGAACCGCCTGCCCGATTACGTCATTGTCGAAGGCCCGCTGGCCGGCGGCCACCTCGGCTTCGGCCTCGAGGACTGGAAAGACTACGACCTGATGACCATCACCAAGGAGTTGCTGGCATACTTCAAGGAAGAGAACCTGGACATTCCGCTGATCGCGGCCGGCGGCATCTTCACCGGCTCGGACGCGGTGAGCTTCCTCGAAGCCGGCGCGGCTGGCGTGCAGGTGGCGACCCGCTTCACCGTCACCAAGGAATGCGGCTTGCCGGAGAAGGTCAAGCAGGAATACTTCAAGGCGACGGAAGACGACATCATCGTCAACGGCGTCTCGCCGACCGGCTATCCGATGCGCATGCTGAAGAACACGCCGGCGATCGGCTCCGGCATCCGTCCGGGTTGCGAATCGTATGGCTACCTGCTGGACTCGACCGGCAACTGCTCCTACATCAACGCGTACAACCGCGAGGTGATGGCCAATCCCGACGCCAAGACCGTGGTGGTGATGGACAAGACCTGCCTGTGCACCCACATGCGCAACTTCAACTGCTGGACCTGCGGCCATTACACCTACAAGCTGAAGGACACTTCGTTCAAGAAGCCGGATGGCGACTACCAGATGCTGACGGCGGAGCACGTGTTCAGGGACTACCAGTTCAGCACCGATAACACCATAGCTCTTCCTGAAAAAGAGTTCTAATTAAAAACGGCGCCTCTGGCGCCGTTTTGGTTTTAGCCCTCGGTAGTAATCCGATGGATCAACGCGCCGAGCACGTCATCCGCCATTTCATTATCGACCTGGCAGGTGCCGGCATTCTCGTGGCCACCACCACCATATTCCAGCATCAGCGCGCCGATATTGGTCTTCGAGGTGCGGTTCAAAATCGATTTGCCGGTGGCGAACACGGTGTTCTGGTTCTTCAGGCCCCACAGCACGTGGATCGAGATATTCGTCTGCGGGAACAGCGCGTAGACGATGAAGCGGTTGCCGGCGAAGATGATCTCTTCATTGCGCAGATCCAGCACCACCAGGTTCTTGTGTACCGTAGCGCAGCGGCGGATCTGGTCCTTGCACTTCTCGGCATGCTCGAAGTACAGCTCCTTGCGCTCCTTCACATCCGGCAGTTCCATGATCTCCTTGATCGAGTGGTTCTTGCAGTAGTCGATCAGGTCCATCATCAGGTTGTAGTTCGAGATGCGGAACTCGCGGAAGCGGCCCAGGCCGGTGCGCGCGTCCATCAGGAAGTTCAGCAGATCCCAGCCTTCCGGATTCAGCACTTCCTGCTCGTTGAAGCGCGCCGCATCGCCCTTGTCTACCGCCGCCATCATGTCGTCCCACGAGGCCGGGAACGCTTTCAAACCGCCGTAGTAGTCATACACCACGCGCGCGGCCGATGGCGCCTCGGGATGGATGATGTGGTTCTTGCGCTCGCCAGTATTACGGATGGTTTCGGACAAGTGGTGGTCAAACGCCAGATGCGCGCCCGCCACGTACGGCAGGTTGGTCGTGATGTCGCGATCGGTAATGGTGATTTTGCCATCCTGCATGTCCTTCGGGTGTACGAACAGGATCTCGTCGATCAAGTCCAGGTGCTTTAACAGTACCGCACACACCAAGCCGTCAAAATCGCTCCGCGTAACCAAGCGATATTTTTTTGCATCTGCCATAAGATCTCTACCTCAGGTGGGTTGGACACCGATAAATAATACAACCCAAACGCTGCCCTGCACAGGAATAGTGATGACGCGTTGCATTAAATCACATACTCACGAAATTCAGCCTCGACAGATCGGCAGCCTGGGTGATGACGACGATCCCCGTCCCCATCCGCAACATGGCCACCGGCTTCCCGGCCACGGTCTGCTGCCCGCTCAATTTGATGCTGGCATCGTAGCTGGCAAGCCGGGTTTCCGTTCCGCTAGCCGTCATCGTGACTAATCCGCCGCTATCGAGCCATTGGGCGTCGAAGACGGACGCGCCCAGCGATTTGACCACTGTCAGGTCGCTGCCGCTATAGATATCGCCGCTACCGAGAAGAATCCGGCCGCCGCCCAGCGATACCCGGATCGGCCCCTGGATCGCGTAACTGCCGTGATACGGGGTCTCGCCATCACCGCTGATTTTGCCGCTGGCCTGGTCGATCGTTTCGTAAAGCAAGTCATTTGGACTGGTGTCGTCACGAAAGAAATAGATGCGCGACAGCGCACCGTACCATTCATATGACCGCGAGTAATAGTTCCAGTCCTTGCTGTCCGTGAGCTTGCCTTGTTTGTCGAAAATGTAGTGCGTGGCCCATGCGCCGCTGGCATCCTGCGCCAGCAAATAGTTGCCTGTGGCCGCCAGGCCGCCGACAGCCATTGCCGTCGATGCAAAGCGGGTTTCGACCGGATCGCCGCTGAGACTGATGTAGGTGATCAGACCGGAAGCGTAGCCCAAATAGAGCCGCTGGTGTTCCAGCGACAGGGCCATCTTGACCGGGCTTTCCGGCGTGCCGCTTTTTTGCCCGACCACATACGGCGACACGTAGCCGCCGCTGGCCTTGGACCAGCGGTACACGCGGTTATTTGCCTTGCTCAACAGGTAGATCACGTCGCGTCCGTCGCCAGCCACCACATCGGGCGTGAAGGCCGGCATCACCACCTTGCAGTTGACGCCATCGCCCTCTTCCTGGGCATGGCAACTGGCATCGAGTGGATAGAAGTCGCGTGTCAGGCCGGTAGTGCTGTCGGCGGCCGACATGCCGCTCAGGAAAGCATCCGGATAGCCGTCGTTGTCGGAGTCAACCGCAGCCGATTTGTCGAGCGGGAATTTGTCCAGCGTATTGGGAACGCCGTCGCCATCGGTATCGTCCGAAGGCGTGTAGCGCACGAAATCGATATGGTCCGCCAGTCGCACCACCAGGTAATTGACGCCGCTGTCGACCGCGACCTCCAGCACGTCGCCGGCGATCAGCACTTCCTCGACACGCCGGTTGTTGGCATCGTAGCGTAACAAGCGGGTTTGCGTACCCGCCGGGCTCAGGGAAATCAGTTCGCCGCTGGCGATCCAGGCCGCATTGGTGACGCTGCTACCCAGGCTGCCGCTCCAGGTCAGCTCGGGCGCTGCGTAGATATCGCCGCTGCCCAGCAGCACCTTGCTTCCCGATGGATTGGCCTTGATCGGTCCGTTGATAATGTAAGAACCGTGATAAGGCGTCTCACCGTTGGCGCTAATCTTGCCAGTGGACTGGTCGATGACTTCATACATCAGGTCATTGGGCGTTTGCGCGTCGCGGAAGAAATACAGGCGCGACAGTGCCGCGCTCCATTCGTAATAACGCGAATAGTAGTTCCAATCCTTGCTGTCAGTCAGCTTGCCTTGTTTATCGTAGACGTAGTGAGTAGCCCAGGCGCCGCTGCCATCTTCCACCATCAGGTATTTGCCGGCGGCAGCCATGCCGCCAATTGCGCTTTTCACACTGGCAAAGAGGGTGGTGCTTTCCTGCAGCGATTCGGAATAGGCGTGCACCTTGCCAGCCGAGTCGCCGACATACAGCGTGGCGTGGTCGGGCACATAGGCGTAGGCCACCGGCGTAAAACCCACCATGTTCACGCGGCCGAGGAAGTGCCTGGTTTTCAGGTCGTAGGCATACAGGCGCAGCGCATCGTCTTCAGAATTAAAGAAGATCTTGCCATTGGCGTTGCCAACCACTTTCAGCCGTGAACTAGCGAGAATTTTCAGATAGCAGACGCCACCAACGGCATCTGAGGCTGCGAAGCACAGCGGATCGTTCGGTGCGACGTCCTGGTTATCCGGTGAACCGTCTTTATCAGTATCCACCACCACCACTGGCGGCGGGGCAGGCGTAGCAGGAGCACCACTTCCGCCGCCGCAAGCGGACAGTAAGCCAAGCAGCGTAGCCAGAATCAAAAATCGTTGATAAAACATATAGAAGCATAGGCAAGATTGACGATTGGCAATTATGCATTATGCAACTAGAAAAAGCAAAAAAGCCCCGCCGGATTTCATCCTGACGGGGCTTCTTCTAATAACTAGCTTGACGATAACCTACTTTCACACTGGTTGCAGCACTATCATCGGCGTAGAGTCGTTTCACGGTCCTGTTCGGGATGGGAAGGGGTGGGACCGACTTACTATGGTCATCAAGCTTTGACTTGTATGCTGCGCAGCCGGTGGCTGCGCAGCGAATCTGGGAGAAGTAAAGCGACGCTTCGCGTCGTCCCGGCGAAGGCCGGGATCCAATTTAACTTAGGGGTAACTCATCAACGAGTAAATGCGTATAACCGTCAAGGTTATAGGGACAAG
>NZ_FOBG01000014.1 GCF_900109645.1 Duganella sp. CF402 | reverse complement strand
CACGTAGCAATCGGAAGTGGTTCCAAGAAAAGCCTCTAAGCTTCAGTCATACGAGACCGTACCGCAAACCGACACAGGTGGGCGAGATGAGTATTCTAAGGCGCTTGAGAGAACTCGGGAGAAGGAACTCGGCAAATTGGTACCGTAACTTCGGGAAAAGGTACGCCTCGGTAGCTTGGTCACTTTACTGTGATAGGGCGAAAAGGTTGCAATAAACTGGTGGCTGCGACTGTTTAATAAAAACACAGCACTCTGCAAACACGAAAGTGGACGTATAGGGTGTGACGCCTGCCCGGTGCTGGAAGATTAAATGATGGGGTGCAAGCTCTTGATTGAAGTCCCAGTAAACGGCGGCCGTAACTATAACGGTCCTAAGGTAGCGAAATTCCTTGTCGGGTAAGTTCCGACCTGCACGAATGGCGTAACGATGGCCACACTGTCTCCTCCCGAGACTCAGCGAAGTTGAAATGTTTGTGATGATGCAATCTACCCGCGGCTAGACGGAAAGACCCCATGAACCTTTACTGTAGCTTTGCATTGGACTTTGAATCAATCTGTGTAGGATAGGTGGGAGGCTTTGAAGTAGGGACGCCAGTTCCTATGGAGCCATCCTTGAAATACCACCCTGGTTCATTTGAGGTTCTAACCTTGGTCCGTTATCCGGATCGGGGACAGTGCATGGTAGGCAGTTTGACTGGGGCGGTCTCCTCCTAAAGTGTAACGGAGGAGTTCGAAGGTACGCTAGGTACGGTCGGACATCGTGCTAATAGTGCAATGGCATAAGCGTGCTTAACTGCGAGACCGACAAGTCGAGCAGGTACGAAAGTAGGACATAGTGATCCGGTGGTTCTGTATGGAAGGGCCATCGCTCAACGGATAAAAGGTACTCTGGGGATAACAGGCTGATTCCTCCCAAGAGTTCATATCGACGGGGGAGTTTGGCACCTCGATGTCGGCTCATCACATCCTGGGGCTGTAGCCGGTCCCAAGGGTATGGCTGTTCGCCATTTAAAGTGGTACGTGAGCTGGGTTTAAAACGTCGTGAGACAGTTTGGTCCCTATCTGCCGTGGGCGTTGGAAATTTGAAGGGGGCTGCTCCTAGTACGAGAGGACCGGAGTGGACGAACCTCTGGTGTACCGGTTGTCACGCCAGTGGCATTGCCGGGTAGCTAAGTTCGGAAGAGATAACCGCTGAAAGCATCTAAGCGGGAAACTTGCCTTAAGATGAGATTTCCCGGAGCCTTGAGCTCCTTGAAGGGTCGTTCGAGACCAGGACGTTGATAGGTCAGGTGTGGAAGTGCAGTAATGCATTAAGCTAACTGATACTAATTGCCCGTACGGCTTGTCCCTATAACCTT